>NZ_HG322957.1 GCF_000455325.1 Mycolicibacterium septicum DSM 44393 | reverse complement strand
CCTTGTCTTTGGATGAGGGGTTTTTGTTTGGAGAGTTTGATTCTGGCTCAGGACGAACGCTGGCGGCGTGCTTAACACATGCAAGTCGAACGGAAAGGCCCTTCGGGGTACTCGAGTGGCGAACGGGTGAGTAACACGTGGGTGATCTGCCCTGCACTTTGGGATAAGCCTGGGAAACTGGGTCTAATACCGAATATGACCGCGCACTTCCTGGTGTGTGGTGGAAAGCTTTTGCGGTGTGGGATGGGCCCGCGGCCTATCAGCTTGTTGGTGGGGTAATGGCCTACCAAGGCGACGACGGGTAGCCGGCCTGAGAGGGTGACCGGCCACACTGGGACTGAGATACGGCCCAGACTCCTACGGGAGGCAGCAGTGGGGAATATTGCACAATGGGCGCAAGCCTGATGCAGCGACGCCGCGTGAGGGATGACGGCCTTCGGGTTGTAAACCTCTTTCAATAGGGACGAAGCGCAAGTGACGGTACCTATAGAAGAAGGACCGGCCAACTACGTGCCAGCAGCCGCGGTAATACGTAGGGTCCGAGCGTTGTCCGGAATTACTGGGCGTAAAGAGCTCGTAGGTGGTTTGTCGCGTTGTTCGTGAAAACTCACAGCTTAACTGTGGGCGTGCGGGCGATACGGGCAGACTAGAGTACTGCAGGGGAGACTGGAATTCCTGGTGTAGCGGTGGAATGCGCAGATATCAGGAGGAACACCGGTGGCGAAGGCGGGTCTCTGGGCAGTAACTGACGCTGAGGAGCGAAAGCGTGGGGAGCGAACAGGATTAGATACCCTGGTAGTCCACGCCGTAAACGGTGGGTACTAGGTGTGGGTTTCCTTCCTTGGGATCCGTGCCGTAGCTAACGCATTAAGTACCCCGCCTGGGGAGTACGGCCGCAAGGCTAAAACTCAAAGAAATTGACGGGGGCCCGCACAAGCGGCGGAGCATGTGGATTAATTCGATGCAACGCGAAGAACCTTACCTGGGTTTGACATGCACAGGACGCCAGTAGAGATATTGGTTCCCTTGTGGCCTGTGTGCAGGTGGTGCATGGCTGTCGTCAGCTCGTGTCGTGAGATGTTGGGTTAAGTCCCGCAACGAGCGCAACCCTTGTCTCATGTTGCCAGCACGTAATGGTGGGGACTCGTGAGAGACTGCCGGGGTCAACTCGGAGGAAGGTGGGGATGACGTCAAGTCATCATGCCCCTTATGTCCAGGGCTTCACACATGCTACAATGGCCGGTACAAAGGGCTGCGATGCCGTGAGGTGGAGCGAATCCTTTCAAAGCCGGTCTCAGTTCGGATCGGGGTCTGCAACTCGACCCCGTGAAGTCGGAGTCGCTAGTAATCGCAGATCAGCAACGCTGCGGTGAATACGTTCCCGGGCCTTGTACACACCGCCCGTCACGTCATGAAAGTCGGTAACACCCGAAGCCGGTGGCCTAACCCTTGTGGAGGGAGCCGTCGAAGGTGGGATCGGCGATTGGGACGAAGTCGTAACAAGGTAGCCGTACCGGAAGGTGCGGCTGGATCACCTCCTTTCTAAGGAGCACCACGAGACCTGGGCCGGCCCCGTAAATCGCGGGATCAGCTGAGCTTTCAGGCGATTCGTTGGATGGCCTCGCACCTGTAGTGGGTGGGGGTCTGGTGCACGACAAACTTGTAGAACTGCCAGACACACTATTGGGCTTTGAGACAACAGGCCCGTGCCCCTTTCGGGGGGTGGCATCCCGTTGGGGGTGTCGGCGTGTTGTTGCCTCACTTTGGTGGTGGGGTGTGGTGTTTGATTTGTGGATAGTGGTTGCGAGCATCTAGCACGCAAAATGTGTGGTCTCACTCCTTGTGGGTGGGGCCTGGTTTTGTGTGTTGATGTGCAATTTCTTTTGAAACTCATTTTTTGGTTTTTGTGTTGTAAGTGTTTAAGGGCGCATGGTGGATGCCTTGGCACTGGGAGCCGATGAAGGACGTTGGAGGCTGCGATATGCCTCGGGGAGCTGCCAACCGAGCGTTGATCCGAGGATGTCCGAATGGGGAAACCCAGCACGAGTGATGTCGTGTTACCTGTATCTGAATACATAGGGTGCAGGAGGGAACGCGGGGAAGTGAAACATCTCAGTACCCGTAGGAAGAGAAAACAAAAGTGATTCCGTGAGTAGTGGCGAGCGAAAGCGGAGGATGGCTAAACCGTATGCATGTGATACCGGGTAGGGGTTGTGTGTGCGGGGTTGTGGGACCTGTTTTTCCAGTTCTATCCGACTGGAGGGTAGTGAGAAAATGTCGTGGTTAACGGAAATGGTTTGGGATGACCTGCCGTAGACGGTGAGAGCCCGGTACGTGAAAACCTGACATCTACCTTAATGGTGTTCCCGAGTAGCAGCGGGCCCGTGAAATCTGCTGTGAATCTGCCGGGACCACCCGGTAAGCCTGAATACTTCCCAGTGACCGATAGCGGATTAGTACCGTGAGGGAATGGTGAAAAGTACCCCGGGAGGGGAGTGAAATAGTACCTGAAACCGTGCGCTTACAATCCGTCAGAGCCTTCGACTTTGTCGTGGGGTGATGGCGTGCCTTTTGAAGAATGAGCCTGCGAGTCAGGGACATGTCGCGAGGTTAACCCGTGTGGGGTAGCCGCAGCGAAAGCGAGTCTGAATAGGGCGTATCCAATCCGTAGGGGTTGGTGTAGTGGTGTGTTCTGGACCCGAAGCGGAGTGATCTACCCATGGCCAGGGTGAAGCGCGGGTAAGACCGCGTGGAGGCCCGAACCCACTTAGGTTGAAGACTGAGGGGATGAGCTGTGGGTAGGGGTGAAAGGCCAATCAAACTCCGTGATAGCTGGTTCTCCCCGAAATGCATTTAGGTGCAGCGTCACATGTTTCTTGTTGGAGGTAGAGCTACTGGATGGCCGATGGGCCCCACAGGGTTACTGACGTCAGCCAAACTCCGAATGCCGACAAGTCCAAGAATGTGGCAGTGAGACGGCGGGGGATAAGCTCCGTGCGTCGAGAGGGAAACAGCCCAGATCGCCGGCTAAGGCCCCTAAGCGTGTACTAAGTGGAAAAGGATGTGCAGTCGCGAAGACAACCAGGAGGTTGGCTTAGAAGCAGCCACCCTTGAAAGAGTGCGTAATAGCTCACTGGTCAAGTGATTGTGCGCCGATAATGTAGCGGGGCTCAAGTACACCGCCGAAGCCGCGGCAACGTATTTATACGTTGGGTAGGGGAGCGTCCTGCATCCGGTGAAGCAGCAGAGTGATCTAGCTGTGGAGGGTGTGGGAGTGAGAATGCAGGCATGAGTAGCGAATAGGCAAGTGAGAACCTTGCCCGCCGAAAGACCAAGGGTTCCTGGGCCAGGCCAGTCCTCCCAGGGTGAGTCGGGACCTAAGGCGAGGCCGACAGGCGTAGTCGATGGACAACGGGTTGATATTCCCGTACCCGTGTATGTGCGTCCATGATGAATCCATTGTGCTAACCATCCAAAACCGTCGTGACCGATCCCTTCGGGGTGAGGCGTTGACGGGGCTGCGTGGGACCCCGGTGGGTAGTAGTCAAGCGATGGGGTGACGCAGGAAGGTAGCCGTACCAGTCAGTGGTTGTACTGGGGTAAGCCGGTAGGGAGTCAGATAGGTAAATCCGTCTGGCATTAATCCTGAGAGGTGATGCATAGCCGTTTGAGGCGAATTCGGTGATCCTATGCTGCCAAGAAAAGCCTCTAGCGAGGACATACACGGCCCGTACCCCAAACCAACACAGGTGGTCAGGTAGAGAATACTAAGGCGTACGAGTGAACTATGGTTAAGGAACTCGGCAAAATGCCCCCGTAACTTCGGGAGAAGGGGGACCCCCATATCGTCAAGGCTCTTGCGGCCGGCAGCGGGAGGGGGTGGCACAAACCAGTGAGAAGCGACTGTTTACTAAAAACACAGGTCCGTGCGAAGTCGCAAGACGATGTATACGGACTGACGCCTGCCCGGTGCTGGAAGGTTAAGAGGACCTGTTAACCCTTCGGGGTGAAGCAGAGAATTTAAGCCCCAGTAAACGGCGGTGGTAACTATAACCATCCTAAGGTAGCGAAATTCCTTGTCGGGTAAGTTCCGACCTGCACGAATGGCGTAACGACTTCTCAACTGTCTCAACCATAGACTCGGCGAAATTGCACTACGAGTAAAGATGCTCGTTACGCGCGGCAGGACGAAAAGACCCCGGGACCTTCACTACAACTTGGTATTGGTGCTCGATACGGTTTGTGTAGGATAGGTGGGAGACTGTGAAATTCACACGCCAGTGTGGGTGGAGTCGTTGTTGAAATACCACTCTGATCGTATTGGGCCTCTAACCTCGGACCGTATATCCGGTTCAGGGACAGTGCCTGGTGGGTAGTTTAACTGGGGCGGTTGCCTCCCAAAATGTAACGGAGGCGCCCAAAGGTTCCCTCAACCTGGACGGCAATCAGGTGTTGAGTGTAAGTGCACAAGGGAGCTTGACTGCGAGACATACATGTCGAGCAGGGACGAAAGTCGGGACTAGTGATCCGGCACCTCTGAGTGGAAGGGGTGTCGCTCAACGGATAAAAGGTACCCCGGGGATAACAGGCTGATCTTCCCCAAGAGTCCATATCGACGGGATGGTTTGGCACCTCGATGTCGGCTCGTCGCATCCTGGGGCTGGAGCAGGTCCCAAGGGTTGGGCTGTTCGCCCATTAAAGCGGCACGCGAGCTGGGTTTAGAACGTCGTGAGACAGTTCGGTCTCTATCCGCCGCGCGCGTCAGAAGCTTGAGGAAATCTGTCCCTAGTACGAGAGGACCGGGACGGACGAACCTCTGGTATACCAGTTGTTCCACCAGGAGCACCGCTGGATAGCCACGTTCGGACAGGATAACCGCTGAAAGCATCTAAGCGGGAAACCCCCTCCAAGACCAGGCTTCTCACCCTTTTAGAGGGATAAGGCCCCCCGCAGACCACGGGATTGATAGACCAGACCTGGAAGCCTAGTAATAGGTGCAGGGAACTGGCACTAACCGGCCGAAAACTTACAACAACCAACAAACACCAAAAGTTTGATGGGTTTTCAGTAAGACGCACACCTTGCTTCGCAACCACATTCATAAACCACACACGACACTTGTGTCGGGACATGGTTCCCCATGCCCCACCACCAAAACACAAGATGTACACTCAACAACGAGTGAATAGAGTTACGGCGGTCCATAGCGGCAGGGAAACGCCCGGTCCCATCCCGAACCCGGAAGCTAAGCCTGCCAGCGCCGATGATACTACCCTGTCGGGTGGAAAAGTAGGACACCGCCGAACACAAATTAAG
>NZ_HG322956.1 GCF_000455325.1 Mycolicibacterium septicum DSM 44393 | reverse complement strand
TGGGACGGCTTCCTTCACTGAACTTGTCAAGATCGTTGACGTTAGCCATCTGCGTTCATATCGAGCAGATGAGACCTCGCGGCGGGTTCTTGGAATCCGCTCAGCCGAGTCCTGGAACGATGTGCCCCAAGCTGAATGTGATCGGTTGTTCGAGCTGGGCGTAGGTGCACGAGCGTGGATCGCGGTCGGGCCGCCAGCGGTTGAACTGCGCGGTGTGGCGGAACCGGTCGCCTTCCATGTGGTCGTAGCGCACCTCGACCACCCTCTCGGGCCGCAGCGGGACGAACGAGAGATCCTTGCCGGCGTTCCAGCGCGAGGTTTCGTTCTTGCGCGGCGTGCGGTCACCCGCTTCGTGGGCGGCCCAGCTCCACGGGTGGTCATCGAAAGTGGTTACCAGCGATTGCATTTCAGTGAATAATTGCCGCCGCTTGGCCATCGGGAACGCGCCGATGACGCCCACCGAGGCGAGGGTTCCGTCGTCGGTGTAGAGCCCGAGCAGCAGCGAGCCGATCGCTTCGTGGCTGGACTTGTGCACGCGGTAGCCGGCGATGACGCAGTCGGCCGTCCGCTGGTGCTTGATCTTGAACATGATCCGCTTGTCGGGCTGATAGGTGATCGACAGCGGTTTAGCGACGACGCCATCGAGGCCCGCTCCCTCGAACTCGTCGAACCATCGCCGGGCGGTCGCCAGGTCAGTGGTCGCTGGCGTGACGTGAACCAGGGGGCCGGAGTCGGCCAAGGCTGTGAGGAGTGCGGCGCGGCGTTCGCTGAACGGGCGCCGGGTGTAGTCGTCGTCATCCAGGGCGAGCAGGTCGAACGCGACGTAGGACGCTGGGGTCTTTTGTGCGAGCATTCGCACTCGCGAGTCGGCCGGATGGATGCGTTGCTGCAGCGCATCGAAGTCCAGTCCGTGGTCTGTGGCGATGATGATCTCGCCGTCGATCACGCAACGGTCTGGCAGCTCAGCGCGCATCGCCGCCACCAGTTCTGGAAAGTAGCGGGTCAGTGGCCGCTCGTTGCGGCTGCCAAGTTCGACCTCGTCGCCGTCGCGGAAGCAGACCGACCGGAAGCCGTCCCACTTCGGTTCGTAAGAGGCGCCGGGAGGGATCGTCGGGACCGATTTGGCCAGCATCGGCGGGACCGGCGGCATTACGGGCAGCTTCATCGCCTCATTGTGGCCTCACGTCCGCGAACGGAGATGCGTCTGACAAAAGTTGTTGCAAGGCAAAGGTTTTGAGGAATTGCTCTTCGCGATACTGCCACATTTAAGCTGAAGGAACTACTACCAACCGGCCGCGGTTATCGAAGAACCGGCGAACCAGCCGATGTTCCATCGCCTGGAGCTCTTCGAGATCGCGCCGCACCTGCAGCGACCTGGCGTGGATGGTCCGTGCCGTACGCAATGTTCCATCGTGAGCGGCTCTTGCTGCGGCGGTGTGGAGTGCGGCCAGCTGGGCGTCACAGTCGCCAATCAGTTCTGCCAGGACGTCGGCGATGGCGGCGGCTTGGGCGCGGTCGGCCTCGGTGGGCGGGCGATCAGGCCGGATGAGAGGCGACGCCGGCGAGGTTCGCAAGCTTCTCCTTGGTGTGCCGTTCGACGAACAACGGAACGAAGTCGCGGATCGGTGCGTCATCGAAGCGGTGGTGAACCGACCCAACCATTTCGTGCACAGTGTCCTGCGGCACTTGTGGAAACCCGGCCAGCAGGCGATCGACGACCTGCCCGATCAATCGATCCTCTTCGGCACTGACCACCATGCCCATAATCTTGCGCCACCGTGGGTGGTTCCCACAACCGGAATGAACGAAATGCAGCCAGCCAGCTAACGGCAGACGAACATCCCAGGGCTCAAATGATGGGGCTTCCTGGTCGGCTACCGACCGCTGGCGGAATGCCGCGCGCGCGGGACCGTCTCAGGCCTTAACGTTTGAGGCAGGGGCCAGATCGTCGAACTGAATGGGGCCACGGTGTCCAAACCGCGTAACGCGCCATTGCGCAGAGCGCCGAATGATGGCGCCGTGGCCTGGGAGCTCGCCGCCGTCGCACGTCCGCATCTGAACAGAGTCGACGCCGATCGCATCTACATCGCCATTGGTGTCGGCGACACCTTCGAGGCGATTGACGCCCTGCTCACAGTCATCGCGCGGGACCGCATTCCCCTCGACCGCGACGTGGTGGCCACCGTGGTGAGCTGGCTGGACTGCTACCGCGGGCAAGAGGCCGCGGCCCGGCTTCGTCGCCTGCTCGCCGAAGCCGACATCATCTCACCGCGAGGGGTGCCGGCTCTCGAAGAACGTTTCGGGCCGCCGTTCATTGCCGGGCAGGATCGCAGGTCCAGTTAAAGGCTTGTACCGTTGGTTGCGCTTACCCGACCTCTGATCAGGTGACCCCATCGCTGCACCGCTTCTGACCGGTGCGGAAACGCCACCTCGGAGTCTTCGACGAGGTTCATCAGGGCCCGCGCGACGGCGCCCAAGCTGATACCGGTGTCGTGCACCGCCCCGAAAAGGTCCTCGGACGCCTGCTGCTCGGAACATCCACGCAGTCCCATCAGAATCCCGATCGCCAGGTCGATCACCCGCCGCGATGTGGCGTCAGACCGCCGGCCCACTTCACTCATTGCTTCCACCCCTTCACCCGGCACTGCTTCAGTTATTGCTTACTCCGGTCAGATGAACATCGGCTGTCATCACCGCCGCCGCCACGCGCGGCCGATTACCGTGATGCACCGAGGGGGCTGTGCTATCTGGCTCGGTGTCGCGCCCGTGAAGGGGAGGTTGGCGGGCGCGACACTCCCCGGTCTCGGCGCGGCGGTCAGTCTTGAATCTGCTGGGCAAATGGGTTGCTGCCGTGTGAAAGTCGTTGCTGTGCCTCCGATTGTCGGATGCGTAAGTGTTTGATGCTTTCTTCCAGCGCGGCGACCTCGCCGAGCCACGCTCGGTCCTTCGCCTCGACGAGGCGCTGTTCGGCATTCTCGGCCATCTCGTCGATGCGACCCAGCTGGGCGGGGTCGACGCGCAGGAAGCGGCATCGGGTGCAGGCGTGTTCGTGGACGCACGGTGTGCCGTAGGGGCGGTGGCACTCGCCGAGGGCCACCCGGCGCAGCAGGAAGTGGTTCTCAAACTCCGACCATTCGTCGTCCTCGGCGACCCGGTCCTCGCCGATCGGGCGCAGCTGCCGTCGTCGTTCGATGAACGCCTGGTGCGCGGCGATGAGGTGCTCGGGGAACACCGCGGTGTAGCCGCGGGTGGTGTCGAGGTTGAGGTGACCCAGCAGGGCGGCGGCGATGTGCAGTGGCAGGCCGCTGTTGACGGCGTCGGTGGCGAACAGGCGGCGGAAGTCGTGCGGGGTGAACCGGATCGGTTGGCCGGCGTCGCTGAGTCCGGCCACCACCGCCAGATGGCTGAGGATGCCGCGCAGGTAGTGCCCGGAGAGCACTTCCTGTCGGGCGCCGACCCTGCGAGAGAACAGGTGCGGAAACGGTTGACCGTGCACTTTCTCGGTGACGTCGTAGCGAACCGAGAGCGGCACGTGATCACCGCCGCCCTTGGCTCGCCGCAGCACCGCCAGCAGCACCTGCACCAGTTCCGGGGTCATCGGCACCAGTCGTTCGCAGTCGGTCTTGCTCGGCACGATGTGTAGCAGCGGTACCAGTGTTCCGGTGGTCGCTGCGGTGTAGTGGCGCAGCGACAGCTGCGTCAGCTCCATCAGTTCCTCGACGCGAATCCCGGTGTGACGCAGGGTCTCGGCGACCGCCCAGCACCAGAACCCGTCGTCCTCCACCCCGGTGACGTCGATGCGTTTGGCCTCGCCGCGGATCCAGTTCGGCCGCGGTTGTCCCGGCGCCAGCCGGGCCCATACCCGTGCACGCTCGTCGATGGCGAGGCGCTCCGGCGGCGCATCCCGCACGAACACGTAGCCCTCGACCTCGAACTGCAGGTCGTGCCCGGCCGCGCGGGCCCTCTCCAAGAACAGTGCACTGCGCTGCTTGTGTTCGTTCACCGCGGTCAGGAACGTCGGTAGCAACGGCGTGAGCATGCGCGTGCGGCTTTGCATCTGACTCTGCTGGCGCCGCTTGTTCTTGGCCGCGGCCCGGCTCAGGGCTCGCGGAACGGGGCACGGCGCCACCCACACGCCCCAGCGCACCGGGTCGTCGTGGGACCACTCGGCCAAATCGCGGTAGAAGCCGCGGATCGCGAACAAGACCGAGTGGACCTCCCGGCGTTCGCGCCCGTCGGTCGTCAAGGCCAGTCGTTCACGCCACGCCGTGATGACATCCGTGGAGAGCCGTAGGTCGGTCTGCTGGGGGTTGATCTGCAGGATCTCCCACCAGAACAGCCGCACGATCCGGTAGGCCAGGCCTTCCAGTGAGCCGTAGTCCATACCTGGGCGGATCTCTTCGAAGTAGTCCGCCAGCAGGTCCCTCACGCCCGACGGTGGGATGCCGTAGCGGTCGACCAGGGTGGCGGTCGAGTGCTGTCGTGTGTTGCCCTTCGCCGACCAAGCGGCCCGCAGCGTTGGGGCTTCGGTGGCCAGCGGTCCGAGTCGCACCAGCAGTTCCCACAGCAGATGTTCGCGGCGTTGCCTCCCCGAGGTCTTCACCACGTCGGCGTAGTACAGCAGGTCGTCACCGGTGATCTGCTCGATAGTCTTGCCGGTGCGGATCATCACCCGCGCCAGACCGGCTTCGGCGTCGCGCTGATGCCGCAGCAGCGATCCTTGATACTCAGCCAGCTGCCGCAACTTGGTGAGGGCGTTGCCGCCGTTGTGCTCGATGAACTGTGCGGTGTTGACCTTTGTTCGGGAGTCGAGCATCCAGCTGTAGGACGGTCGCAGCACACGCAATTGCAGCAGCGCGTTCATCCCCAGCAGGGTGGGTGAGTAGCGGTCATATTGAGGTAGATCCGGATGGTCCATCCAGGTCATCGGGGCGGCATCCGAGCCGCTGGCCAGCCAGCGCTGCTCCCAGGTGTCGCCGGGGTAGCCGTTCAGCCGTGTCAGCAGTGCTCGCGCACCCCGCACGATCATCTGGCGACGTTTCTGGTTGTAGGAGCGGTGATGATGGCGGACGGCGTCACACAGCTCATCAACGGTGCGGTACTGCATCGCGGCGCCGAGAGCTTGGGCGGGCGGCTCGGGTGGCGGCTGGCTGGCGTCGTAGCCCTGCATGATGCGCAGTCGCCCGGTGCGCCCGAACCGGTCATCCGGTGGGATCGCCGCCAGGTGCGGCGAATCGGGCCGTGACAACAACTGAATCGACGGGGCCGCCGCCGCGCGGGTCGCCGCAGCTTGCCGTCGCTGCTGCAGTCGGGTGTCCTCCTCCTCGATGGTCACGACGGCGGCAGTCCCAACAATTCGCGCACCGCGGCCGCGTCGTAGCTCGGTTCGATCGTCGGCCCCAAGACTGGTGGCCGGGCGTAGTGCTCGAGCACCTTGCCGACCAGATCCTCCAGCCGCGGTTGGGTGTAGATCTGCGTGGTCGTGACGCTGGCATGCCGCAGCACCGTCTGCACGTCGACCAACGTGAACGCCGGATCGGCGAGCAACCGCGCCGCCGCCGTGTGGCGAAAGTCGTGCAGCGACCAGTTCGTCCCCAAGCTGTCATTCGCCCGGCGCAGCACCGCCCGCATCGCGTGATAGTTCAGCGGGGCGGCCTTGGATCGCCGCGTCCACCACACCGGACCGCCCGGACTCATAGGCGGCTGCTGCTCTGCCAGGTAGAGGGCCAGCCACACGAAGGAGTCCACCGACGCCGGCACCACCTCCCGCGCCCGACTGCCCTTACTGGTCACCGTGATCGTGTAACGGCCTGCATCGAGGTCGCCGTGACACAGCCCCAACAACTCCGACGCCCGCACCCCCGACGACAGATAGAAACTGACCAGAGCGCGGTCACGGTGACTGCGCAACGCCGCGAACAACGTCGTCGCGGCCTCGTCCGGCATTCCTCGCCAGACCGGGCGGGGCGTCTTCTGCCGATAGTTCGCACGCTTGTGAATCACGAAGTCCTGCATCGGATTGTGGTGCGCATGCGGACGCCCACCACCGCGAGTCCGCTGCGCTGGCACCGGATTGACCAGCGGCCCCAGGTTGGCCGCGCAGGCATGATCGTAGAAACCGAACAACACCGAAAGCTGATGATTGATCGTCCGCGCCGCGTACTTCACCGGCAGCTCGGACTTGCCGGTCAGCGCATTGACCGAGCCCGGAGGAGGTCGGTGCGGGTGTCGACGCAGACGCTGCGGGTTCGGCGTCTCGCGCAGGTACTCCACGAAGGCGCGGACGTCGACACGCTCGGCTCGCTCCCAACCGATCAGCCGTTCGTGCAAAAACCGGAACCACCGAAGTAGGTCGAACGCGTAACTTCGAACTGTGAGTGGACTGCAATCCGACGCCGCCAGCTCCCGTAGGTACGACGTCGCCCCGAGGTGCTCAGCGTCGGGGAAGATCACCCGCCAGGGCAGCCCGCTCGGTGCCGACTCCACTCGACCCAATACCGTCACAGCCCGATCCTCCGTCCGCAGCCCTGCTCGGTTCGGAAGGCTCGCTGAAGTTCAGTCAACTAGAC
>NZ_HG322955.1 GCF_000455325.1 Mycolicibacterium septicum DSM 44393 | reverse complement strand
ACCGGCCGCAGCGCCCGCCGGCGGCCGGTGGCGATCACTGGCGAATGGGTCACTGAACAAGCCGAATCGGTCATCAAAACCGTGTCCCACGACCGGTCGACGTGGGGTATCAATCACGTACGGGCTGAGGCGCATCGGCTGCTCCGGCACGTCGGCCGCCAGGGTGACATCGAGGCCTTGGACCGCATCGTCAAGACCGCACTCGACGAGTGCAGTATCGCCCTGAGCAGCCACGCCGATACCGAGATGAACGAGCCGATGGCGCTGCGGCGCCGCGATGGCGCCTCGGTCTACACCCGCCACGATTCGGCCGTCTACACCAGTGAAGCCATCCGGGCCGCTGAACGCCGCATCCTGGACGCCGCTGCCCTCGGTGGCGGCCGTGGCGCCGACGACACCAGCATCGGTTTGGCGATGCTGGAAGCGCACGCCCAACATGGCTTGCGGCTCAACGCCGGACAGGAAGCCTTGGTTCGTGGGATGGCCACCTCCGGTGCCCGGCTGCAACTGGCGCTGGCGCCGGCCGGCACCGGAAAGACCACCGCCATGTCCGTGCTGGCGGCCGCCTGGACCAACAGCGGCGGCAACGTCATCGGCCTGGCCCCAACGGCGGGCGCCGCCGAAGTTCTGGCCAACGATGCCCACATCACCGCCGACACCATGGCGAAATTCGTGCAGTTGGCCGGGGCTGAACAGGACCGCTCTGCGCGTCGAGATCCGGCCCGTAAATGGTTCAACGCTATCGGTCCCGACACGTTGTTGATCGTCGATGAAGCCGGGATGGCCTCCACGTTCGAGCTCGACGAGATGATCCGTCATGCCCTGGCCAAAGGCGCCAGCGTGCGGCTGGTCGGTGACGATCAACAGCTGGCGTCGATCTCGGCCGGCGGTGTCCTCACCGACCTCGCTTCGCGCCCAGAAACACTCACGTTGTCGGCCGTGGTGCGGTTCCGCGACCCGGCCCAAAGCGCAGCCAGTTTGGCCATCCGCGACGGAGATCCCGCCGGCATCGCCTATTACATCGACCACGGCCGCGTGCATGTCGGAGCCGACCAAACCGCCGCCGACATGGCCTACCAAGCATGGGCCGACGACATCGCCGCCGGCCATCGCAGCGTCCTGCTCGCGCCCACCAATGAGATGACCGCACAACTCAACGAACGTGCCCGCCTTGACCGGCTCCGCACCTCACCCAAGCCGTCAGCGACGGTCACGCTCAGTGACGGGCTGACCGCCTCGGCCGGCGACTGGATCATCACCCGCAAAAACGCCCGAGGGCTGCGGATGCGCAACGGAACGTGGGTCAAAAACGGGCACCGCTGGGTCATCAAATCCGCCCACCGCGACGGATCGGTCACCGCGTACCGGCTCGGCAGCGACCCGAAAACGGGCACGATTCGGCTGCCGGCCGACTACGTCGCGGCCAACACCACCCTCGGCTACGCCTCGACGATCAACGCCGCCCAAGGCATCACCGCCGGCACCCACAACATCAAGGGCACCTGCCACATCGTGGGTACTGATCACCTCACCCGCCAACAGCTCTACGTCGCCGCGACCCGCGCCAAAGACGAAAACCACGTCTACTTCTCGACCTCTGAAGCCGACCCGCACCGCATCCTGGCGCCCAAGGCCACCCAGCAGCCCACCGCGGTCGACATCCTCACCGCGATCCTGCGCCGCGACGGACGCCAGGTCTCGGCCACCACCGCCGCCCGCGCCGAAACCGATCCGTTCCAGCGGCTCCACGGCCTGGCCAGCATGTACGCCGACGCTCTGGCCACCGGGGCAGAACACCTCGCCGGCACCGACATCATGGCCCGCATCGACCAGGCCGCCACGGCGATCGCCAGCGACATCACCGATGCTGAGGCCTGGCCGGTGCTGCGGCGCAACCTGGCCCTGCTCGCCCTCGATGGCCACGACCCCATCGCGGCGCTCCAGCACGCCGCAGCCAAACCGCTGGGCAATGCTGTCGATGTCGCCGCGGTGCTCGACTGGCGCTTACCCACGCCGGCCGGCACCAGCCTGGGCACGGTGGGCCCGCTGCGCTGGCTGCCCGCCATCCCCGCCGCGCTGCGTGATGAACCCGTGTGGGGCCAATACATCACCGCACGCGCACAACGGGTCACCGAGTGCGCCGCGCAGATCCGCGACACCTCCCAACAATGGACCCAAGCGACCGCACCGGCCTGGGCCCGCCGCCTCATCGCCCAACAGCCCGGGCTGACCGCCGAGATCGCGGTGTTCCGCGCCGCTCACGACGTCGACGCCGCCGACACCCGGCTCACCGGGCCCGGGCAGCACGCCAACCGCTCCGCTGCGGTGCAAAAGCTCATCCACGACAACGTCGACGCGGTAATCACCCGGGAACACAACAGCACTCAACGATGGCGTCCCCTCGTCGCCACCCTTGATCCCCACATTCTCTCCGACCCGTACTGGCCCCGGCTGGCCACCTATCTCGACGACGCCGCCCAAGACGGTGCCGATGTGTCCGCCATGCTGACCACCGCGATCGCCGCACACGGCCCGCTGCCCGACGAACTGCCCGCGGCCGCCCTCTGGTGGCGACTTTCCGAAGTTCCTACCACCGCAGTCGTACTCGACCGCGAAACCCCGGCTGTCGACCACGACCCGACACAGGCACCCACTCCGGCGCCGCAGGTCCGTCAGCCGGTCGATATCCCAGCGCTGCGACACCGCCGCGACGAGGCCCGTCAACGTGTCCGCGCGCTCGAGCACGCCATCCTGCACCAAAACTCCGGGCCAGCTGAACAAGCCGCGGCCGCCGAGATCGCCGCCCTGACCGCCCGCCACCAGCACCAACGGCCCTACCACCACGCCTACGTCCACGCCCAGGCCGACTGGGTCCGCGCCCAGCTTGGCGCCGAGACCCACCACCGACTCCTCGACCAGCTCACCCACCAGCTCGCCGCCGCCCAAACCGCCGGCAACCCCGCCCTCGTCGGCCTGTACAGCAGCTCCCGCGACTATCTCGCCCGGCACACCCCCGACATCGAGGCAGCAGTCGAACATGCCCAGCAGCACCGCGAAGCCGCCTACGCCGAGCTCCTCGATGCCGCCGGCGGGCCCGAGGACATCGTCACCGAACGCGATATCCAGCAGCGCCGCGGCGCTGCCCTCACCGCCGACGCCCAGGCCCTACGCGAGGCACGCGCCGAAGCCACCACCCTGGACAACCAGCTTTTCCGCGCCGAGGCCGCCGCCGCTCGAGCATTCGCCACCCACCCCGACAAGGACTACGACATGACCGCCGAATTGCCCTCCCTCCAAACAGAAGTGGAGTTCCTCGAAGCAGCCGGCGCCCGCAGCCCCAACGCTGGATACGAGGTACCCGAGGCGGCTCTTGAACCGCTCGACGACGACCACCGCCGGGTCGTCATCGCGATCGCCGGCAGCCTGGAAACCGTCCAGTCCCTACACCTGGAAGCCGATGCCGACAAGTCAGGCGTGCTCGTCGCTCTCGCGCAGGCCGCGCATCGCGGCAACCACCAGGGTGACCGTCGCGTGCTGGCCATCCCCGCCAGCGACCGTGCCCAGCACGAGGCCGCGCAACATCGCTACGCCGACACCACCGCCAGCCCCGTCGAGGCTCGCGACAACCTCGGTGCCGGCCGATGGAAACTGCCCGAAGCAACCCTGATCGTCATCGACGACGCCGACCACCTGCAACCCGAGCAGCTGCGCTGGCTCACCGAACATGCTGATCAGACCCGCACCAAACTGCTTCTGGTCACCCACACCGAGGCCTCGGTGAAACCCGTCGCCCAGGAGCGCCGGCAACCGCCGCCGCCAAGCCGCGAGCTCACCGATACCCTGCGCGCACACCTGCCCTGGCACCAGCACCTCGGCAACGGCGAAACAGTCACCGCCGCCCAGGCGCCGCCCACCGCGATTGACCGGGCCCGAACCCATCTCGAAACCACCAGCACTACGGCATCATCGGCTGGCACCGAACATCAGGCCCAGGCCAAGCAGCTGCTCCAACGCGTCGACCAACTCACCGCCAACTTCCAATACCGCGCCACCGACCACCGAGCCCGCGACCTCGACCGCACCCAGCAACGCAGCCACGGCCTCGAACTCTGACAGTGTCGGACCGATTGGCCATGATGTTTGTCATGACCGACACACCATTTAGCGAAGAGTTCGCCCGGGCACTCGACCTGGCCGGCCAGTACCACCAGCTACGAGAAGATTTCGACACCGCTCTCAGATCCGACCGCCGTGAATATCGCCGTGCGTGGGGCGGCGGACGTGTCGACGACGAACGCACAATGTCATGGGACGTCAGAGCCGCTCGCAGCGACCAACTGAGCAGCATCGTCGATGAATACGAGAAAGTCTGGTACCAAATCCACGCCGTCGCACCATCATTAGCCGGAGTCCTGCCCTTTCCGTGGCAGATGAGGACCGGCAACCGCCTACCCGACTGGGCCGAACGGCTCCGCAGGCGCCGCGCCGGAACCTCTTGGTTCGTAACCACCAGGGCTTACAAACCCTCCACCACCGTCTAACCGCCGCAAAGCTACACCCGCTCAAGCACGTCGAACGGCACCCGTACACCGGCCTGCCAGGCCGCGTACACCACATCAGCCGGGCTGTCGTGCTCCCAGCACACCACTGTCTCCAGCCGCCGGCACACCGCGAAATCGTGCTGGTAAGTGAGCAACTGATGCGGCTCGTGAATGCCCATCAATCCCGGGCGCTGAGATCCCGCCATCAAGACCGCCGAGGTGTACTCCTGCTGCAGCGCCGACCACTCCTCCTCCGTCGGACCTTTCCCGGAGATCACCCCACGTGCCACCGCCTGCGCCATGCTGGACAGCTCCGGACCGGCATTGAACACCGTCTGCCCCACCACATGCCGCGCATAGGCGTCAACGGCAGCCGGATCCGCCGCCGACAACTCCTGAAAGAGGCCCGGCGCAACAGTTTCCAGCCGATGTGACCGGCTCTGCAACGGTCGTGACGCTTCGGCATCCTCCGGACCGCCGACCGGCGCCACGCCAACCGCCACATCCTTGAGTAGCGGACGATCCTCGTCGATCAGCCGTGATCGTGACATGAATGTCGTAGCGATCGCCGACACCGTAGAACCATGCGCCTCGATTGCGCGCAGCACTGTCTCAGCCGGGTTGAACCAACCAGCCCAGTGCCCGTCGTCGAGATCTCCACACACCGGCATCGACGCCGGCACGTACACGCCCGCCGGAATGTAGCAACCAAACCCGTCGTTCGACGCGATCCAGTACTCCGGTATCCCCTGCGTCCCGCGGGCAACGCCGACCGCCCAATCCAACCCGGGATGCACCACACTCGACGCGGCCGCCAGATCGGCAACCACCCCCCTAGCGACCTCCAAATCAGAGAGCGACACGGCCCGCGATACACGCTCCGGGGCATTCCCACCCCGGCTCACCGGCACAAAACTTGTCGCACCCGGACCACCGGCGCCAGCTGGCGCGCCACCAGCAACCGAACCACCCGACAACCCAGCAGGAGCACCACCAGCCACCGGGCCGCCCGCACCCGAAGCTGCGGGGGGCAAAACAGACCCATACGGAGTCAGCCCACCCCCAGCCCCACCCGCAGCCGGTGCACCAACCGAACCACTCATGGCGGCCGGTGATGGACCGGCAGACGCGATCGGTGCACTCGCCGTAGCTGGCGCCGCCACAGACGGCGCAGAACCACCCATCGGGGCCGCCAACGGCGATGGCGGCGCCTGCGGCACAGGCTGCGGTGTTGGTGAAAACGGCATCGCCCCAGCCGCATTCGCCCCGGCTGCCAACCCACGTCCAAACTCACCGCCCATAGAGGCCTGCATCGCCCGCGCAGTCTGGCCCTGCACCGAAGACGCGGGATTCCCCATGCTGTTGGCCACGCCACTAGGACCACCACCCAACAGCCCCGACAACGGCCCACCCATACCACCGCTGGCGGCACCGCTCAGCGGTGACGAGCCACTACCGCCGCCTGTTGGCATAGACGGTAACGACGGACGCCCAGGAGAAGGCGACGGGGAGGCTGGGGACGTGACCCCCGCAGAGGGCAGCGCTTTCCCGATCCCGTTTCCGTTTTGTGTGCTCCCAGCTGGGCTCTGGCCAGCCGTTGGCAAGTCCTTTTTGGTGCCGGTTCCGGGAGGATTGAGATCGTCCTTCTTCCCAGAAGAGCCGTCAGTTGGTAGATCTTTGCCGATTCCCGTGCCCTTGCGGGGATCACCATCGAACGCCGGAGTTTCCGGGAAGTCCTTTAAGAGCGCACCGGTTTGCGTTGCCACATGGCCGCGAAGCTCCGCCGACAAACCAGCGATCAGCGGCCGGTGTTTGGCGACGATCGCCACCACACCTACCGGCCCGCCCAACATCGTCGCCTGCGCCCGCAGCGTCCGCTCAATCTCGGCGTGCGCTGTGTCGTGCTCGTCACGGATCAACCGCTTAGTTCTACGCACATCGCCGCTCAACGTGGTGAAACCAGCGCCGACAGCCGCTTGCGCCTGGGACAGCCGCAGCAACGCCGCATGCTGCTTCTCGTAGTGAGCGGCCGCCGCCTCCGCACCCTCCCCCGCGGTATAGGAGTCGTTAAACACTGCCGTGGACAGCCGATACGACTCAACAGCGGCGTTTTCGGTGCGACGGCTATGTGCCGTCAACTCCTCTCCTGCGGCTTCCAACGCGGTCTCCGAATCCGTCGGCCACTCCCCCGGCGCGATCAGCGCATAGGTGTAGGCGCCCGGCGTCAACTGAATGTCCTGTCCGGCCGGCACTCCTACCTGCGGCACGAAACAATCCGGCTCCGGACGCGCAGCCGCCACCTGGCGCACCAACTGATGCGCGATCCAGCGATGCCGATCCTCCCACCGTGGTGGTTCATCCGGATTCGGCAATGGCATCGGACGATTCACAGCAGCCATCAGCGCGGCACCCCACACGCGTCGGCCAGCGCATACGTGGCGCCGTTATTTGCTTCGGTCAGGCGGGTGAGCTCGTCGATTGGGGTTTTACCAAGAGCGGCTGTGGTGAGATTCGTAGAGGTCTCCACGTACTTCTGGACTGCCGTCATCAATGATTCCGGTATTGCCGGTGACGTCGTATTCTGCACGGCCACAACAGAATTTATAGTGCGTAGGATGAGTGGAATATTCGGCTCGCCGTTCATGACAATCCCGCCCTGGCCCTCTTGGCCTCGCACCGACACCTCAAACACGTGGCACAACTTGGCCTTCGCAGCAGCTTGCTCTGACTGGCTGTACGTCGGCGTCGGTGCAGAGCTAGCGCTCGGGCCTGTGAGCGTTGGTTCAGCAGAAGGTGTTGGCCGGCTGTCTGTGCCGTGGCTCAACGCGTATGTAATGGCGGCGGTCGCCCCGATCGCAACCACGAGAAGTGCGCCAACCACCCCGACAAGCCGCCACCGTCGCGCCGGTGGCGGTGGCGGTGGCGGTGGGAAGCCTTCTGCCGGTGACATATGTTGCCCACCACTGACCGGTAGCGGTGGCGTTGACTCACCTGCCGGTGACCACGGCGAACCCATCTTTCTGCTCCCCCTTTTCCTACGTACCCAGTTCCCCGACGTTCTGGTTCTCGGCCGTCTCCACTGTCGTCACACTCGCGGCACTGATCACCAGGCCAAACTCCACCAACGCAGCAGCCTCTGCCTCCAACGCTGACAACAAGCCTTGGCCCGCAGCACTGTAAGGAGCGGTGTACTCACCGACCGGCACTGCCGATGCGCCGGCCACTACACCCGCTTGCGCCGCCAGGCCCGCAGCGCCCAGCCCAGACCGTGTGCCCTCCGGATCCATACCAAACTCGTTGGCCACCATCAGCTTTCCCCCTCTGTTTCATCATTCGGTGAATCACACATACTCAGCCAGTCGATGACACTCGCCCCCCGTGTCTCATCCGCTAGATCCAGCACACGGCGAATTTGCGAATTCACCTGTGCAACCGCAGTCTCCGTTATTACCGCCCGCTGTTCGAAGAAAGCTTTTGAAGCGGCTGTGATCTCTTCCAAATTCGCAGAGGGCGCCAAGGATGCCGGATGGATTTCGGTCGTAATCTCCCTTTCCCGCTCGCGGCGGCGCTGCGCGATCTTGTAGATGCGGGTCCCAGCTGAGGAGACCACGGTCCCGACCTGGTCCGAGTGCCGATGGGTCGCGTGCTGCTCAACCCACAGCGCGTCGATCTCCGCCTGGATGTCAGGCCGATGGGCAACAGCGGCCTCTCCGATTGCGTCCACCACTGCACTGACCGCCGCTACACGTGGCCGGCGGCTTTCCCAGTCGCGTACCGCCGCCTGATGATCGAGTTGCGACACTGCACTGACCGCCGCTTCAAATCCAGCGATCGACCGTCCAACAGGATCCGGCCCACTTCCGACTAACGGGGTACGTGTCAAGGAAGGTCGTGGCGGGGTGGTGGCCTGTCGCTGCATCGCCTTCAATTTGAACACCGCCATAACCCACGGCTCCCACACCTCAAGCTCGACAGCCTTCTCACCGCCCATGCCTTCAGCCTATTGCCGCCTACCCGCTTATGCGCTACCCAAAAGGAAAGGGGATGGTCTCAAAACCCCACGTCAATACCGGTAAGTACCGGCACATCCGTACTTACCTTTATTGGTGGAGGGCGGCAGGAGACTCGGACCACTGCTGCGGAAAACAAGAGAGCCGGCCAGTTGGCTCGCGGGGTAGCAGCCCGCTGTGTTGAGCCTGGCCGGCTCTCCTCGCGTGGACCACCGTCCCCGATGACCACCTCTGGTTAAGCACCAAACGATTGTGTTGCGACAATTGTTAACTGGTGCCTTTGGCAATAGTAACGCTTGACGCTTGGCAACAGTTAGCGCGTTCTAGTCGGTTCCCGCGTACGTCGAATCAGAATTTGACCTGCGGCGTTGATGAAGAAACGGGAGCCGGGCATGATTGCCCGACTCCCGCTTCCTTTACCAGAGGTGACCGTCGCGAACGGCCTCCAAGAGGAGCCGAATCACTTGCGCTGTGGCTGCTACCCATAGCGCGAGCTTCTCGGCTCTCCGTCGTTCCGGCTGCTGACAGGACATCCGCACTTCCTTTCACACTTGTCGCGCTGTACAACTCGACACTCCTGATGTGCCGACGTCGTTACACACCAAGGCAACGGCAAAAGGAAAAGTGGGGTGATCGCTTCCCGTCTACTGCCCTAATCGAACTCCCTTCCCTTCACTGTCTGCGCAGGCCGCGCAGATCCGGTAATGACGCTACTGCTTATCGGCCTCGCCCGTTTACGAGCTCATCCGACACTCCGATGCCCCTCCACCCTTGGTGGCCGGGCATCGAACCTATTGTCTCCTACCGCAACCCCCAAACTGCCGCCTGAAGCCAACCAGTTTTCGCGACTTTCTTCGCATGGATCCCGCGAGGCGACCGGGCAGACCTGAACGGGGCGCACGGAAAAACCAGCCTGTTGCCCTGTATCCCGGCAGCAGACTGGTGGCACTTATTCGTTTGTCGAGAACGTCGAGAACGTGTCGGTAGTTGTTTAGCCGCGGCGCTTTTGGAACCAGCGGGACAGCCAACGGCGTTTGTCGCTGGCGCAGAGGGTGCGGTCACCGACCTCGTCGGTGGCTGCGTCCCCTCCGGACTGTCCTGATGTGGCTGGGTAGCGGTCTACGCATACATCCAAGTGGTTGGCGCTGTCCATTTCGAAGATGACTTCGCTGCAGCCGGTGATGATCTTGGTGGCTTCGTCTGCGGGGTAGCTGTTCATCAGTCCTCACTTTTGAAGGCCCACGCTGTGGCTGTGCCCAGCAGCGTGAGCAGTGTGGGAATTGCCGTCTTAGCGATATCGCTGGCGACTTGGGTGGCCCCATCGTGGGTCGACAGTGCTGCGGTCAGAAGTGTCCCGGTACCCGTCAGCACGAATAACACGGCGATGATGCCCAACGCCCACCAACGGAATCGGTGCTTGGGTACCGATTGCTTCGAAGTCGTCACCGGGGTGGGGGCAGCGTCCGGCGGATTGCCGTTGCCAGCGGTGTCGCTCAGTTCGGGCTGCACCTCCACAGGGGGAGGTTCTTCTGGAATCGGGATAACGCTGTTCGGGCCGTTCTCTGGGGCGTTCTCCGCCGGATCCTGCTGGTCATCGCCGTCCGCTGCCACGTCTGCCTCCCTGCTCGTCTGAAGGGGCACATCTACAAACCGCCCAACCGCAGGACGTTTCGAAGGTAATCATACACGAATGATGCGCAAGCTATGCAGACGTGATACACACGTCGTGTGCGTACATTCATCAACTTGTGTTTACGGATTGCGTAAAATGTGCTACCGTACGTGTCATATCACGTACAAAAGTGAGAGTTGCGGGAAGGTTTTGGGACTTGTGATGTCGGGGAGGTTCCTCCCACCCGTGACTTGTAAGCCAAGTAGGAGGCGGAGATGGTCATGGACCCTTCGACACGAGCAGTGTGGAAAGCCCCCCACGTTCTTGATGGTCATAGGCGGCCGGCTGCCGCCGCTCCCGCCAGCCGCGGCCCGCTGCCGCACAACCTCCAGGCCTTCTCGCCGACGCTGATGTCGGCGAGCAACCCTTGATCGTTTTTGACTGTCCATGCCGGGACCGGGCCTGAACTATCAGGCGTCAAACACTGAGAGTGTGTGTGCACCTGCCATGTGCACCCCCTTTCGTTGCACGGGAATGCGCGCACGCGGGCTTAAAGGGTGTGCGCATGCCTCGGCAACTCCGCACCGCCCCCTTCCCTAGGACCACACCAATCCGATCTAGCTCGGAGAAAAGAAAAAGGGATGTCAGTAAAATGAGCAACACAAAAGCGCCTATCAGCACCGAGTCGAAGAATCGCCGGCCAGAGTCCAAGCAGGATTCGGCCGATGCGCCACAGACCCGTCTGAATGTAAACATCAACAGCCAGACGGCTACGGCGCTCAAGACCTACGCAGACAAGCACGGACTGACCGTCACCGAGGCGGTTCGACGCTTGATCGGAGTCGGCGACTTCATCGCCAAGGCTCAAGAAGAAGGCAAGCACATTCTTGTTCGAGACGGGAAAGAGACTGAGCGTGTCGTGTTCAGTTACTAACGGTGCTCAGCTGTAAAGGCTGAGCACACCTCCGGCACCCGGCATAGACACAGCGAGACCTCGCCAACCTGGCGAGGTCTCGCTCTCTTTCACCTGGCAGCAGACCATCTACTTGTCGGGCAACACGGTGACTTTGACCTCACCAGGATCGGCCGCGTCATCGCAGGTCCAGCAAGGATCCTCGGCGGTCGAGTGCAGGAAGGGCAAAACTGCCGCCAGAATGCTCTCCACTGCCAGCCGCAGCTCCTGCAGCTTGGACTCGATGTCGTCGAGCAAAAACTGCCACGGCGGCCGCGACCGCGTTTCAGGAAACTTCGTCACCACCACAGGCCGCTCATCCGCCAGGTCCTCGCATGACAGTTCCTGCGGCATCGGATCCTCCCCCAGAGGCACCGCGGCCGTCACCGCCGACTCCCCACTGTTAAAAAACGGTTCTTTTGACGGGTAGAAGGGTTTATCCTCATAATGTCCTTAGCTTGATTAGGCAATCACACGTATGGACGTGGGGCTGCCCCCAACCGCGACCACGGATTTTGGGGGCAGCTCTGTCCTTTGTCTTCCTCTAATTGTCCCCCGCACTACGTTGCTGCCGGGCTGATGGGCAACACTTATCCATGGTCCGGCAACACTTAATTAGAATGATTTCCCGTGTCACGGGGGCCGGGGAACTTGCAGCGCACAATTCTTGCCGCACTGACGGCTCAGGGGCGGCTTGACCGCTTTCCAAGGCCCTGGGATGAAGGCATTTCCGACTTTCTATCTGCAGACATCGACGTTGATGTCGTGCGAGCTCGCTGGCGTTGGTACACCGTCGATCTGCTGGGGCTAGCAACCCCGGACACTCCCCGAAGCGCGCGGGTGAGCCTTCATCGCGCCATCGGAGCACTGGAGCGCTCGCACGAAATCGAAGTGGTCAGAGGAAAGTTGCCCTACAGCCAGCCCTTCGGCGGCCATATCGATAGGTACGAGCGTCTCGTCGGCGGGATCGACCTCACCGAACTGACTGAGGTGGATTCCCGCTGGCCGGCTCGACCGAGGCAGGTCGTGTGGTTTCGTCTGCCACCGCCGCATCCTGACTACGAGAGCGTCCCTGCCGATGACCAAATAGCGGTGATAGACGCCATCGAAGGAGAGTGGACACCTGAACCGTTCGAGGACTTTGTCGGCTCGATCGACCCCCTAGGCCGGTGGTACACACCGGTCGGCGAATTCCTCACCTGGATCTTCTGCGGCTCCCGGCCAGCAGTGACCAAGAAGATCGCGGCCGGGGCAACTGAAGCTTCAGCGAAGTTGGAAAACCGGCAGGTTTCGGCCGGCCATATTCGCAGCCCTGGTGTGAAGCGCTTTTTGTCTCAGCGGCAACGCTGACCTGAACACGCAGCGGGTAATTGGGCCGAGCTACCCGCGGTTCGACGGATGGACCCGGGCCGCGGCGATCTGCTCCAGCTCCTCCATGGACAGCAGGTAGTCCTCTCGGTGGAATCCGCGGTCGCGGCTGGCCTTGATGCGGCGGTGTTCGGCAACCATGCGCATATAGGTGTCGAGCATCAGGGAGTGGGAGTTCCCCTCGTCATTGCTGTTCCACTGTTCTTGCAGTTCGGCCCACCGGCCGTCGTTCATGAGGAACTCGACGTAGTGGGCCATGTGGCTTTCGAGTCCGTCGTTGCCGTCGAAGCCCTGGAACTCCAGCTTGTACTTGAGTTCCTCGTCGACGGTGGTCCCGTCCTTTTCCAGCCGCCGGATGCTGAAGGTGATGATGCGGAACATGTCGAGGATGTCTAGGACGCGGCCGCAGTCGCGCTTGGACAGCTCGGGGCTGAACCCGGCGACTTCGCGCCAGTACTCCCCGGTGTAACCCGCCTCGATCACCCGCGCACGCGCCAGCTGATAACCGGCGTCTCCGTCCACGTCGTGGTTGTCCTCGGGCAGCACGCGCGCGAGGATGCGGTGAAGCAGTGAGAGCACCTGCCGATCGGCAATCCGCATAGTCTCCGGCGCCGGCATGTCGCCGTGGTCCTCTTTGGACTCGTACCCAGGGACGAGCGCGGCCATGAGCAGATCGCGGACGTACTCGCTGACGGTGACGCCCTCCGCGTCAGCCATGTCCTTGAGTTCATCGCGGACCTGATCATCTACTCGGATATTCAAGACGGCCATATGCCGCCCTCCTTAGCGTAATGTCGTATGACGAATGTGCCTTAAGTGTCACACACCATTATGTGTATGACAAGGGTGGGCCGATCTCCAATGTCTCGTTTCTAAACAAACGAGACAAGCTCTAACCCTGCCGTCCCTTGACCCATCTGGCCAGGTCGCGGTGTCTCATTTCCTGTCTCACACCGCGCGTCTCCTATCCCGACTGTCGGTCGGCAATGAGACAGTCATCGGATGACGGCGATCCTGGGCTACGCCCGTGTCAGCACCACTGGCCAGGACCTCGATGCACAACTCGCGACGCTCGTTGCCGCCGGCGTCGACGCCAATCGCATCTTCACCGACAAACTCTCCGGATCCGCCAAAACGCCGCGGCCCGGACTGGTCGCCATGCTCGACTACGCCCGGGCCGGCGACTTCGTAGTTGTCGCCGCGATCGACCGCCTCGGCCGCTCAGTCGCCGAAGTCACCCGCACCATTGCCGACCTCGGCGAACGTCAAATCCTGTTGCGAGCTCTACGCGAAGGCATAGATACCGGCACACCAACCGGCCGCGCTGTCGCCGCCATCATGGCCACACTCGCCGAGCTCGAACTCGAACTCGGCAAGGAGCGGCGAGCCGCATCCCGCGAATCCCGGCGCAACCGACAACTGCCGGCCACAAAGCCGCCCAAACTCAGCCTCGGCCGCCAAGAACAACTACGCCGCCTGGCCGCCACCGGCGAACCTGTGCGAGAACTCGCCGCAGCCTTCGGCATCGGCCGTGCTACTGCCTACCGCTACCTCGCCAAACCCACTGATCAATCCGGAGTTGAGTTATGACCACCGCTGACCTGCACCCATCCACCCATCTGCGTGCCGCGGCTTGGGTCCCCGATGACGTCGAAGATCGTCCGTGGGAGCAAGCGATCGCTCTCGCCGCAGATTGGATCTGGGAACGCAGCCAAGACGAGGGATTGCCGCCGATGGTGGTGAGTAATGCGCAAAAGACTGGGGGCTTGGGCTATGTCGACCTCGACGAAATCATCCGAGCGGGTGGCCACACCACCCCGAAAAGCCGTACCCGATTCGATCGAGGCCCAGTTCTAGCGTTCGTGCCAAGTGAACAATCGCTGCACTTGGCAATGGACCTGGCACGTGGCTACTCCCTTGCTGTGGTCGAGAGCTCCCGGCTGCCGCTGACCGAATGGGCCGCCGGCGCGGCAGCCATCAACCTGCTGACCGGCAAGACCACCACGTCCGAGGTGCCGGCAGACGCTCGTAAAGACCTCGACTCCGTGATCTTCTACGGCGGCCGCAACGGATGGACCGGCCCGGATGAAAAAGCCCAAGTCCGACGCTATCTAAGCGACCACATCAATAGTGGTCGACTCACCCCCGACCAGGCCGCCGCCTACGCTCTGTCACAGTCCGTATCCGACCGGGGCGCCAAGAGACTCCGGGAGCTCCTCAGCCGCTGACCCTCGGCACGAGCTCGAAGAACCCCAGAGTGCGTGTCGTCCCCGAGGTTGATTGGCACTGGCTACGCTTTTTCGCGTGCTAACAGCTTGGGCCGACGAGAGCGGATCACGCCCTGACCTAGACCCGGGCGCCTATCTTCTCGCCGCCGTTCTATGCGAAGACGACGACATTGACGGCATGCGCAAAACCATGGAAGGCCTGCGCATCGGCGAACCCAAGCTTCACTGGCACGGCAGCAGCGACGAACGCCGCGGCGAACTCATCCAGGCAGTCTCTGACCTCCCGGTCACCGGGTTCGTCGTCGTCCATGTCGATCGGGACGCCGATGACCGTCGCCATCGCCGAAAGTGCATGGAGTTCCTGTTACCGCACTTGGCGCACATGCCGTGTTCAACCATCACGTTCGAATCGCGCGGCCAGCTCGACGCCAGTGATCTCGCCACTCTGCAAATGCTGCGTTCTCGCCGCGTCGTTGAATCAACGCTGCGCATCGAACACGCCGTCGGACGGTTTGAGCCGGCGCTGTGGGCCGCAGACATCGTGTGCGGAGCAGTGGTCCAGGCCCGCACCGGCAACCCGGACTACCTCGATGCTCTCGGCGGCGCCGTCGAACTGCACACGATCTGACCCTAGAAAAACCGCGAGCCACAGGCCTCGTCGTCCGGCGAGTTATCCTGTGGCTCACTTCCAAACCCACCGCAATGGGCTGGCTACGCATATAAGTGTACGGGTCCCGCACCCTCCCCCGCAACGACGACCCCATCTTGGCGCGCCCTTATCCCTGGGGTTGCGTGACGCGCCGATACTGTGCTCGCCCGATACTCCGGCCCTGCCCCAACCGCGCGGACCGCCAGATCCGCGCCGAGCCAGGGCCGGAGTATCGGGCAATCACCTACCGCCACCAATGACCCAACCTGATCACCACCGCCATCGCACTGAACCCAGCTGTCAACGCCGCGGCGTTCCCAATGTCGGCCAGCCCCGCCGTGCTCCCGGTGACAGTCGCGATGTACGCGCACATCACCATGTAGCCGGCCGATACCATCGCCGCCAACAGCAGCACCGCCAACAGCACCACAACCCCAGGCTTCATCCGGGTTGTCCTTTCGTCATGGGACGCCGGACTATCCGGAGCATCCATACATTCCGAGGCCTCCCGGCAAGGTCTACAGGGTGAGGGTGCAAACCCCAGGTCAGCGCCAAACCACTGCCGCCCTCCGGATCGGACGAGCCTGGCTGGGCCCCCTCAAAGGGCAAGTCATTTGTACATACATAGCTACATGCATGTACAAATACATGTAGCTATGTATGTATGATGTTAACTAGGCATGGTTGAAGGTATAGTTGTTGATATGACATCTGAGGTTGGCAGCCCCAAGCTGGGCGGAGGCCGGGTTTTGGCGATCGCGATGCAGAAGGGCGGCGTTGCCAAAACGACCACTACGGTCAACGTCGCCACAGCTCTAGCGCAGCAGGGCTATCGAGTTTTGGTGATCGACATGGACCAGCAGGCGCACTGCACGATGTGCCTGAGGGTCGTTCTCGGTCCCGATGACGCCTCGCTGTATGAAGTTCTGCACCCCGACCGGGCATTGCGCGTGCCGTTGCGCAGCGTTATCAAGCGCAGCGAGTTCGGTGTTGATGTAGTACCCGCACATATGGCGCTACGCGAGCTCGAGCGCACAGGCCTTGGTTCAGGGGGGCAACTACGGCTGGCCCGTGAACTCGACAGCGTCATAGACGACTACGACTTCGTGCTGATCGACTGCCCGCCGGCCCTGGGTGAGCTCACAACAGCCGCCCTGGCCGGAGCCGATGATGTCATGGCGGTACTGAAACCAGGTGGATTTGAGGTCAGCTCGATGCGCGAGCTGGCTAACACCATCCTCGACGTCCAAGAGACGCTCAACGCTGACATCGAGATCCGATACGTGTTGCTCGCCGACTTCGACGGCCGGCCCCAGGCCGGCAAGGACGTACGCAACCAGCTGCGAGCTGACTGGGGAGAGTGGGACGGCGGTGGTGCTTACTTGGGCGAGGTACCGCACACAGTTCGGGTCGTAGAAGCCGCGAATAAGCGGATGCCGATCCACATGCACGCACCAACGTGCACCGCGGCCGTTGCCTACCAAGAAGTGGCCGAGCGAGTGGCTAAAAGAGCGAAGGTGTCGCAATGAGCGAAGGAAAGTCCATCGGGCTGCAATTGGAATCCACACGACCGTTGTCGCGTGCCGAGCGCCGCGCCCAGGCCGCACGCATCCACGGCGAAGAAGAACCCACCGAACCGACGCCGGCCCCGGCTCAAGTCGTGCCGCCGCAACCACAAGATGTAATGCCTAAAGCCAACCCCGACACAACTGAGCAGCAGGGGAGTAGTGGTTCCGTGAAACTCAAGCCGCGGCGCCGAGCAACCAAAGGACCATTCTCAACCCAGCTGCACGTCGCCACACTGGCTCGCATCGAGTGGATCACCCGACGCGGCTACGTACTCACCGACACCGTCGACGATGCGATCAACGCCTACCTAGACGCCGCGAACGTCCCCCGACCCGATGAAAACGGCCACATGCCACCCAGCTGACCTCTCGCACCATCCAGGCTCGACAGTGACTAACTAATCGACAGCACTCCAGGGACGACATCGTGGACGCCGCTAGACCTCTCGAAGCCCATGAACACTTGCGCATCCAGCTGCAGAACTACACCGAACACACGGTTCCTGCCCTGCGCATTGACGCCTATGCGCAGGAGGTCTACCAGACGAACAAGGACGCTCTACCAAGTTGACTAATCGTCGGCCCGTGGAACGCCGGCACGGTCCAAAAACTCACTGAGAGCTGTGTCGACAATGTCGGTCACGGCGTACCCGCGGTCCTTCAGTGCCTCCATGCGCTGCTGTGTGGCCGGCCGCACGTAGGTGTTCAACGGAACCTTTTGTAACCGCCTACGCACCGGCAGTCCTAGCCCGGCGCCGCTCGAACCTTGCTGAGCCGCCGCATCCTCGTGCATGCACGCATTTTACATGCACAGACCAGCGCCGCCAGGCATGGACTTGCACGCATGTTGCGTGCTTGCATGTATGCGTGCACGCTTCTAGTATCTTCGGTATGGGGTCGCCAGATGAATTTCTGAACACTGCAGCGTCCAACATTCGCGCTTTCAATGACGCGACATCGATGGCCCAGCTGTTCGATCACGCGCTGACCGCCGACGAGGCGTACGGCATCCTCGACGCCACCGAGGTGCTCGTCCAGCTCATGCCGCGAGCCTTGATCCGGCTGAGCCTTGCTGTCAGCCAATCGCTTGCGGTCTCCTCAGCGGACGATGCCGCTATTGATGGCGCGGTCGCTCCACTCGCCGTGGCTGCGATACACATTGCTCAAGCCGCCCACTTCATCTCGGAAGCAGGCGAAAACATCGACCCGCTCCTAGCCGAGGTTCTCGACGACGCCGACGATGGCGAGGCGCACCAGTGGCGCGGTCTTGTCGCGGTCGTGCGGGGCTGGACGAGGACGCGCAGAGGTCATCAGGCCGCCGCGTAACCCCTCCGATGCTCAGTTGCATCACGTGTCACAAAAAGATCACGAGATACCGGCGTGTCTGCCCGGTTTCCGGAAAACGCACCGGCAGGATCGGCGCCATGGCTGGATCGAGATCAACAAATCGGGGTGGTCGCCCGTCGCTTGGTGAACGAGCCATCATGACCGCAACGCTTCCTGTCACAGTGCTCAACGCCGCGGCCGCGGCCGCGGCCGACCACGGCATCGATCGGTCAGCTCTGCTGACCGACATCGTGTGCTTCCACTACGGCCGGCCTGACTTGATGCGCCACCTTCCGCAACAGCTGTTGTTCGAATCTCGGTACCCCACAACGGCCGCCGCCGATGATGCGATCGGCCCGCACGCGAAAGTCCGTCTGCCCCTGGCGATCGCGGCGCTCGTCGAGCGTGACCACGAACGGCTCGGCATGCAGCGATCCACCTACCTCGCCGACATCATCTGCCGACACATGGGCTTTCCCAACCTTGTCCGTGAACTCGACAAAGGGTTTGAGAAGGAGGTTCTGCCGCTGGCGATCTGAGACCTGGTCCGGCATGCCTTTTGCAGGTTGTGTGACAGCTGGACAGACGTGACATCTCAATAGCCGGTATGGAGACCTCCCCAGCATGACGAAGGCCCCGCCTTAGCGGGGCCACGTCGTGGAGGTTCGAGTCGAGTGCCAGCTCGGCTCCGGGTCTCCGTACCCATCCCCGAAGGGATCTTGACTTGACGGTCAGGTCTCACGGTAGCGCATGCCTGTATCTGATTCCAGATGACGCGCGCCGTGATGTTCCACATTCCCCGCTGACTCCAGCGGCCGCAGTGCGTCGACCATCCGCGGTCTTGGACCGCCCGGTGTTCGCGTGATCGTCGCCGGCATGTTTCGTCGTTACGACGACGGTTCCGCGGCGCTTGGTGACCTCTCGGCGCGAGGGTGCTCCGCCGGCGGATCATCGCCGGCCAGACCGCGCACGGTCGGGGAGCATGGCCAGCGCCCCTACAACGGCTCTAGCCGCACGAAACGCCGCCGTGGCGCCATCCGTACCCGGCCGCGCGCCAACACCCGTCTGCGGCGTCGTGCGGCCCGAAAACCCGTCCCGCGCGAGCATGTCTGGCTCGATAGCGAACTGGTCTACCTGGAGCTGCCCGAGGGCGCCCACAAAGGTGTGCCGTGCTGGACCGGTGGCGCCGACTACTGGGTCCATATCACCGTCGCCACCGCCTACGCCGCCCACTACAACCAGATTCGGCCACGAATGAGCAACGGCGGCATCGGCCGCAAAGCACTCCTGACGATCGCCGCGGCCCGGGCCCGCTACGCCGATCACGCCACCGGCCGCAACTGCCGGCCCACCGTCGCCCAGCTGGCCGCCGACACCGGCCTATCCGAGCGCCAGGTCCAGCGCGGCAACGAAGCCCTGATCCTGTTGGGCGTGGCCACCGAGATCCTGCGCGGCCGCCAACGCACCCTGACCGAACGCCTGGCCTCCTGGCGGGTCGGTGACCGCGGCCGCGGCTGGGCCTCGGTATGGGTGCTGCACGATTCCACCTGGTTGGCACGAGTTATCCACAAAATGTCACCCCACCTCGGAGGGTCTCTTTTATCCAGTAAAAGCTCGCTTTTACCTCAACTCACTACCGAAAAGCGCTCGCCCAAGGGCTCCCGTGGATGCGGCGCAAAGCGCCGCACCAGCCCGGACCCCGGAGGGTCAGCCCTGGCGCGATCGTGGCGGGCCGATCGCCACTCCCCGCCGTGGGCCCAGCGCCATTCCGCCGACGCTTGGGCCGCGCTGCTAGCCGCCCCGGCACGCCACGGCTGGACGGCACGCGACCTCAACCAGCTCATCACCGACTGGCTCGGCATCACCGGCCGGACCATCCCCGGTGCACCGCACAAGCCGATCGGGCTGCTCGGCGCGATCCTGGCCTGGCACGGCATCGACAACCTCGACGATCGCCCCGCGGCAGCCGAGGAAGCCCGCGAAGCCGAAGAACTCGCCGCCGCCGCGGCCCGGGTGGCCAGGGCCCGACAGGCCACCGAGGTCACGCCGCCGCGCGGTCCGGACGCCGGCAGTGCCGGCCGAGTCGCCGCTCGGGCCGTCGCGCTGGAAGCCGCGCGCAATGCCGCGCGAAAAGCGGACCGAGGAAACTGCGCGGCAGACCGCCCAGCTCGACGCCGCGGTGCGGCGAGCGCGCGGCCTCCAAACCTAAGCGCGGGGTGTAAAACACCTACTCCACCGACGCTTTCCCGACTTTCTCCACCATGACCGCCAACCTACGATTTCCCACCGACACTCATTTGCCCACTTCCCTCTACACCGTTCCCGCCCCGCCTTTACCTGCCTCCACCCCGTTTGCCACCTGCACTACCGCGCCATCCCACTGCCGCCATGCCCAGCCCCTTCCTCACCTCCATCACTACTCACCCCTCCACAGACACATCACACCTCTTGCATTCAGGTCACGAAACGGTAACGGCTGTCGCATAACGGCAACGGTGGCCTTTGGCTCAGCACCAGGTGATGACGCAGTGATGGGCCTCCACAAGCTGAGCGCGGGCGACGGGTATCTGTACCTGATTCGCCAGGTCGCCGCGTCCGACGACACCCACCGCAAGCCCAGCCTGGCCGATTACTACTCGGAAAAGGGCGAGTCGCCCGGCCACTGGATGGGCAGCGGACTGGCCGGGCTCGGACAGCCCGCAGGCCGTGACGCGAACGATCCGACGGTCGCCGAACTGTGGTCAATCCCTGAGGGTTCCGAGGTCACCGAGGACCAGATGAAGGCCCTTTTCGGTGAAGGCCTGCACCCCAATGCCGACCGAATCACGCAGCGGCTCACCGGGGTCGGGCTCGGACATGAGGGGGCGATCGCCGCCGCGCGGCTGGGCCGGCCGTTCCGCGTCAACAAGACCGACAACGAATGGATGCGGCGTCTGCGTGAGGGCTACGCCGACTTCAACACCGCTCTCGGCCGGGATCGCCAAGCATCGTTGGAGCCAGAGGAACGCGCCCGCATCCGCACCACGGTAGGTCGCGAAATGTTCACCGAAACCTACGGACGCGCCCCAGCCGATGAGCGCGAACTGACCGGCTTCGTCGCCCGTAAATCCCGTGCACAAACCCAAGCGGTCGCCGGCTATGACTTGACGTTCACCCCGGTCAAATCGGTGTCGACGCTGTGGGCGATCGCACCCCATGACATCGCTTCGAAAATCGAGGAAGCCCACCACCGGGCCGTCGCAGACGCGCTCGCTTTCCTGGAGGAACACGCAGCGTTTTCGCGCACCGGAACCAACGGTATTGCCCAGGTCGACACCACCGGATTCATCGCCGCCGCATTCGATCACCGCGACTCCCGCGCGGGAGATCCCAACCTGCACACCCACGTCGCGATCAGCAACAAGGTGCGCGTCATCGGGGCCGACGGCGTGCCCCGCTGGTTGGCCCTCGATGGCCAGCCATTGCACAAGGCCACCGTCGCCGCCTCCGAGCTCTACAACACCCGCCTTGAAGCTCATGTGATGGCCGCACTAGGCGTCGAGTTCGCCGAGACCCGCACCCAAACCGGCAAGCGGCCGGTGCGTGAAATCGACGGAATACCGGTCGAACTCATCGAACGCTGGTCAGTCCGGCGCGCCGCGATCGAACACCGTGTCGCAGACCTGGCGAAGGCGTTTCAGGTCGAGCACGGCCGTGAGCCCAGCGCCGTGGAAATGCTGGCGTTGTCCCAGCAAGCCACGTTGGAAACCCGGCAGGCCAAACATGAGCCGCGAAGCCGTGGTGAGCAGCGGCAGAGCTGGCGCACGGAGGCCGTCGAGGTGCTCGGCAGCCATCGCGAACTGGCCCGGTTGATCACCGATGTG
>NZ_HG322954.1:206039-223858 GCF_000455325.1 Mycolicibacterium septicum DSM 44393 | reverse complement strand
TTTAGGCCGTAGCGGGTGTCGTTGGCCAACCGGATCGCCTCGGCCTCGGTGTCAAACGGGATCACCACCGCCACCGGGCCGAAGATCTCCTCGCGGCTGCAGCGGGCCTGCTGGCCCAGTCCGGTCACGACGGTGGGCAACACACCCCAGCCCTCGCCGAGCCCACCGGTGACGATGGAACCGCCTTTTGACTCGATGGTTTCGACGTAGCCGCGCACCTTGCGGTAGTGCTCCTGGGAGGCCAGCGGGCCGATCTGGGTGGTTTCCTGTTTGGGGTCGCCGACCACCATCGCCTGCGCCGCTTGGGTGAACCGGCGCAGGAACTCGTCGTAGATGTCGCGCTGCACATACAACCGGGACCCCGCCAGACACACCTGGCCGGTGTTGGTGAAGATCGCCTTGATCGACCACTCCACCGCGGTGTGAAGGTCGGCGTCGGCGAACACCACGTTGGCGCCTTTGCCGCCGAGCTCCAGGCTCACCGGTGTCAGGTTGCCCGCCGCTGCCCGGGCGATGATCCGGCCGGTGCCCGATTCACCGGTGAAGGTGATCCGGTCGACCTCGGGGTTCTCGGTGAGCGCCTGCCCGGCAGAGTCGGGCCCGTAGCCGTGCACCACGTTGAGCACGCCCGGGGGCATGCCGGCTTAGATGGCAAGCCTGCCCAGGATGGTGTCCTCGGCGGGTTTGAGCACCACGGTGTTGCCCCACGCCAGCGCCGGGGCGATCTTCCAGGTCTCCAGCATCAGGGGGAAGTTCCACGGCGCGATGGCCGCTACCACTCCGGCCGGCTCAAACCGGGTGTAGGCGTGGTGGCCGCTGTCCATGGGCAGAACCTCCGCGGTGGCCAGCCGCGCATGGTCGGCGAAAAACCGGAAGTTCGCCGCAGCACGCGCGACGTAGTTGCCGCGGGCTTGGCTGATCGGCCAGCCGGTGCAGGATCCGGCCCCGCCCCCGTATGTTGACGCCGGTTGAAAAGTAGGCTAGCTAGCTAGAACCCACCCCGTCGCGACTGGCCCGGTTCTCAACCGTCGTCAACAATGTCGACACCACCCCTGTCGCGCAACCGATTTCACCGAAGCCGACGAAGGTCGCGGTCAACGACGCCCAAGGGTCGCGGCGGGGCCGGTCGATGCCGCAGATCTGAGGATGACCCGACGGATCCGGGACCTGCCGACGATGCGGACGAGCAGTCGGCAAACCCGACCTCGACCTGGCTAGCTTAGCTGATAGGCCATGACGTACTTTGCTGTCAGCCTTCCCCGATTCTCGTCGGGGATTCCGGGGCCTGCCTCGCAATCGCTGGGACTGGCCGATTAGGGAGGGACTGTCTCGATAACGTGTGTAGCTGCGGTCTCGGGTCGGGGTAGCTAATGTTGTGCAGCTGGTGTCCGTACGACGATGCCATCCAAAGTCGGGCAAATCTTGATTTGGCAGCCGAGTCGGGATGTGTGGTCTACGCCATCACAGAATTCCAGCATTGACACCTCTTGGTCGCTGCTGGGCGGCAGTTTGTCCAACCAGTCTGCATCGACGTGCACATGGCATGTCGCGCATGCGCACTCCCCGCCGCAGTCCCCGTCGATGCCTGGCACGTTGTTATTGATGGCGATTTCCATCAGTGACATGCCGTCTTCGGCGTCAACGCAGCGGCTCGTACCGGTGTAGTCGATGTAGGTGATCTTCGGCATTTCGATTCCTTTATCAGTGGGTTAGAGGGAGGTTGGGGACGTTGCGCGGGTAGGGCCGTTGACCGCCGCCGCATGGGCTGTGAGGGGGAGGCTCTCGTCGGCGAGTTGCGTCGGGTCTACCTCTGCGCGTTCGGCGATAAGGGTTTTCGACGCCATGAATTCGCGCGGCCGGTTGATTGCATCGACGGCCAGCAGTTTCCCGGCGCGCATGTAGAAGGCTGCAAACGATGCTGAGGCCGGATCACCCCGGATGATCACGTCGTCGTAACCTTCGTTGACGCCGGCCGTCTGTAGTTTGATGTTGTACTGGTCTGACCAGAACCAGGGGACTTGACGGAACGGCTCGTCTCTGCCGAGGATCGCTGCGGCGGCCGTTTTGGCCTGTTCGATGGCGTTGTGCACCGACTCGAGGTGAAGTGGTCGGCCGTATATGGGGCTCGGGTACTGGGTGCAGTCACCAGCTGCGTAGATGCTAGGTGCGCTCGTCTGGCAACGGCTGTCCACGACGATGCCGCTTTCGCATGTCAGCCCAGCTGCTAAGGCTAAGTCGACGTTGGGGAGCAATCCTATCCCGACTATGACGAGGTCTGCGTCGATGTACTCGCCGCTATCGAGTTCAATGCGTGCGGTGGACGAGCTGTCGTGGATGCGTGTGACTGTCGTTGCGCACCGAATCGTCACTCCTGCTCGCCGGTGAGTGTGTTCGAAGAAGCGGGCCACCGTCGGACAGGTGACCCGTGCCAAGACGGTGGTTTGTGCTTCGAGGACGGTCACGGTCAACCCGAGTTCTGCGGCTACCGCGGCGATTTCAAGGCCGATGTAACCACCGCCCACCAGGACCAGCCGTGTCCCGGGATGGAACTGGGAGCGGATCCTGTCTACGTCGGTCACTGTTCGCAGGTAGTGGACGCGGGGGTGATCGGCACCAGGGCAGGCCAGCGGGCGGGGGCGGCCGCCGGTGGCCAGCACCAAGTGATCGAAGCTGATAGCGCGGCCGTCGGTGAGCCGGACGCGTCTGTTTTCGGTGTCGAGCTCGCTCACCCGAGTGTCGACCATGACATCGACCTGGGCTTGCTGGTAGAACGCCGCAGGGCGTAGGTACAGGCGGTCCAGCGGGAGGGTGCCGGCCAGGAAGGCTTTCGACAGTGGGGGGCGCTGATAGGGCAGCGCCGGCTCGTCGCCGAGCAGGGTGATCTGCCCCTCGAACCCTCTTTGTCGAAGGCTGGTGACTGTCTGTGCGCCAGCCTGGCCGGCACCGACCACCACAACGGCTTCGGTCACGCCGGTGTGGATCATCAGGCGTTGATGCGCACGGGCAGCGATTCGTAGCCCTTGACGAACGGTGAGAGCACGCGGGTCGGTTCTTGAAGAACCTGGATCTGCAGTGGGTCCGGCCACCGTTTGAGGATTTCTTCCCACAGGATGTTGAGCTGTAGTTCGGCGAGTCTGTTGCCGACGCAGCGGTGGATGCCGAACCCGAAGGACAAGTGCTGGCGGGGCTTGGCGCGATCGATGATGAACGTGTCGGGATTGTCGATGGCCTCGGGGTCCCGGTTGCCGGACACGTACCACATCACGACTTTGTCGCCCTGGCGGATGTGCTTGCCGCCGAACTCGATGTCTTCCAATGCGGTACGACGCATGTGCGAAAGAGGTGTTTGCCACCGGATGATCTCCGACACCATAGAGCTGATCAACGCCGGGTTGGCGGACAGTTTGCGGTATTCGTCGGGAAATTCGTTCAGGGCCAACACACCGCCCGTCATCGAGTTGCGGGTGGTGTCGTTGCCGCCGACGATCAGCAGCACGATGTTTCCGAGATATTCCTCGGGCGCCATGTGTCGTGTTGACTCCGAATGGGCCATCATCGAGATGAGATCGTTCTTGGGTTCGGCATTCACGCGCTGGTTCCACAGCTCGGTGAAATACGTCGCGCACTCCATCAGCTCGGCCATGCGCTGTTCTTCAGAATCGATGATCCCGCCACCGGGCAACGCCGTGGTGACGTCCGACCAGCGCGTCAACTTGGCGCGGTCGTCCCAGGGAAAATCGAACAGCGTCGCCAGCATCTTGGTGGTCAAGTCGATCGACACCCGATGCACCCAGTCGAACTCTTCATTGATCGGCAATCCGTCGAGGAGGTCCGCGGTGCGCTGGCGAATCACCGATTCCATGGTGGCAAGGTTTTCGGGCGCCACGATCGGGCTCACGGTCTTTCGCTGGACATCGTGTTTCGGTGGATCCATGGCGATGAACATGGGAAGCGATGCTGCGGCGTTGTCGTCCATGATGGTGATGCCGCCACTTTTAGCCTCCGACGAGAACACCTTCGGGTTGGTCTCGACTGCCATGATGTCGCGGTACTTGGTCACCGACCAGTAGGGGCCGAACATGCTGCTCTTGCAGTAGTGAACCGGATCCTCTTCGCGCAGGCGTTTGAAATAGGGATGCCAGGTGTTGTCCCGGAACAGCACGGGATTGCTCACATCGATGTCCTCCAAGGCCATCCCGTACGCCGCGTTCGTCGCGTCGCTGGCGGCCACCGTCATTTGGGTCATGTTGGTCCCTTCTCAACCTGGTGCTCTACAGAAAAATGGGCGCATGAGCGGAAACATGTCTCGCCCCAACCGTTGTGCGCGCCGAGCTGTTCCACCTCGACGTGCACCCCGCGCGGCTTAATGTGACCCTCAACACCATTAAGGGTGATAAGTGAGGAGGCCGACGACAAGTGGCCCGCGGGCCACGTCATGACCCCTGCGGGCCACGTCTGGAAGAGGCCGGATGCGGACGTAAGCCGCACCGGACATTCGAGCTACCGCCGATCGGCGAAGTTCCTGCCGGGCAATCCGGTGCCCACGCAGACGGGCTGGAGCCGATTCGTCATGCTGCGCCGGACATTGCGAATCGTGATTGCGATGGTGACTGCCGCCCCCTTCGTTCCCATGATCGATCACGCCCGCGTGGGCCAGTGGGCTGCGTGCCGTTGGCGGCGCCGACAACTGGCCGACGAGGCCCGCGGAAAGTTGTCCGGACTACCAGCGCGGAGCGGGGGGCGGGTCTGGTTGCGGCGCGGTGATGAGCGGAACACGGAAGGTCGCGACGAGCCCACCACCAGCGCGAGCGGCGAAATTCACCCGACCACCCATTGCGTCGGTGATCTGCTGCACGATCCACAGCCCCAGACCGGCGGTGCCGCGCTGACCGCCGGCACTGACGTACTTTGCTGTCAGCTCTCCCACTTGCTCGTCGGGGAATCCGGGGCCACGGTCGGCGACGGCGATGACGAGGTCGTTGCCGTGTCGACTGCACGTGACGTCGACCGGCGCGCCGCGGCCGTGGCGGGCTGCGTTTTCGAGCAGGTTGGTCAGCACCCGACGCAATCCCTGCGCGTTGATCGCGACAGCACTCAGGTCGGCGGTCATCGCAAGCTGTAGGCGTGGCGCAGTGAGGCCTACCGCATCGGCTGCTGCGGTGACGATATCCGCGACGTCGACTTGGCGTACCCTGCCCCCAGAAAAGGTGGGGCGTCGGCTCAGCGCGACGTCGGAGAGTGCGTCGAGCATGTCGACGACATGGCGGGTGTGCCGGCTGGCCAGCTGCAGGCTGGTGCTGCGGTCGGCGTCCGTCATCGGCGAGATGCCGGCCAGTGCATCGAGCAGTGCCTCCAGCGAGGCGATGGGGGTTCGGAACTCGTGCACCAGCACCTGCAGCCCGTCCTGTTGGGACTGGTAAGACGTGAGCAGCCGTGAACGCAGATCGCGTTCCTCCTCGGCCGCGGCGTGCTGGGTCTCGGCTTCGACCAGAGCGCGCAGTCTGGAACGGTGTTCGCGCTCCGCCAAGGTCGACAGGCCCGCGGTGAGAACCGCCGCGAACAACAGATACAGCGCCCACCAGCTGGCCTGGAGCCAAGGGGTGAGCGCCGTTGCTGGCGTCGATGAAAAGGGCACGATCACCGCGGTGTACGCCAGACCCAAAAGCGTCGATAACAGCAGAGTCTCGATGAATGACAGCCGGGCCGCCGACGCGATGACGACTAAGGGAAGTACCGCCACCACCGGGCTATGCGGTCCACCGGTGAAGGCGATCCAGGCAAGGGTGATGGCACTGTCAGCCAGGGCGACCGCCCAGGAGTACCGGGTGCGGCGTGCCTCGAATTTCGGGTTGGCCAGCAGCACCACTGCGTACACCGTCGCCGCAATCAGAATGCCCACAGCCGCGGGCACGTGCTGGCGAACCCAGGCGGGTCCCACAAGCACCAGCACCCCGACTGACGCCACTACCGCCATTCGGACTGCCACCACAACGCGGGCCAGTCCGTATTCGCCACCGTCGACAAGTGCGGTGACCCGGTTATGCAGTCTCATCGACCTTATCCTGGGGTGCGGCTAACATCGTCACAATGAAGCCTAGCGGCGGCCGGAAGGGGATCGTCGTGGCTATCGTCGATGACCACGAACTGTTTGCGCAGGGACTAGCCTTGCTGCTCACCCGCGAATGGGGGGACATCTTCACCGTGGGGGGCCAAACCAGCTATGTCGAGGAGGCGGCCGACCTCGTCGCGGACTGCGCCGCTGACGTCGCGATCGTTGATCTGACCATGCCCCCGCTGGGAGGACTGGCTGCGATCCGCCACATCAAGGGCCGTAGCCCCACGACCCGGATCCTCGCGCTGTCGGGCACCGATGATCTCGACCTGGCCGAAGAAGCGTTGCGTGCCGGAGCCGACGGCTTCCTGCCCAAGACCGCACGGCCCGAAGCGCTGGCAGGCCCTCTGTGGACGATCGCCGAAGGCATGCGGGTTGTCGATGGCGCCGTCCTCGATGACCTCCTGACCCAGACCCGCCGACCCCCAAGTGAAGTGCTAGAGCATTTGTCCGATCAGGACCTGAAGTTGTGGACGTTGCTGGCGGCAGGGCTGGAGAACGCGGAGATGGCCGACCGATTGCTGGTCTCGGAACGAACCGCCAAGCGCATGGTGGCCACGCTGCTGAACAAGCTTGGCGTAAGCAACCGGATCAGCGCTGCTGCCTTGGCGGGCAAGTTCGGGTTGCTAGACATCAGCGATTACCAGACTCGGCGCCTGGCCCGTTCGCCCTAACTTTAGCTGCGTTAGTGAGCGCCGCGAATCTGGTCGCATGCAGCTGACTCTGAGAGCCGTGCAAGGCTGCGCGAGGCGTGCTCGATCTGCGTGGCACTCGTGGGCCACTGATGGCACGGGCGGCCCTGGTGTGTGCGCCACATCGTTGTGACGATGGGCACACGACATCCAACATGTGAGGAAGAATCAATAGTGAAGACGAAGGCTGCGGTTCTGTGGGGCCAGAACGAGAAGTGGCAGGTGGAGCAGATCGACTTGGATCCGCCCGGTGAGGGCGAGGTGCTCGTCAAGTTGGCCGCCAGCGGTCTATGCCATTCCGACGAGCACCTCGTTACTGGCGACCTTCCCTTTCCATACCCTCTGGTGGGCGGACATGAGGGCGCTGGCGTTGTCGAAGCGGTGGGACCCAATGTCGCCGATATCGCCGAGGGCGATCATGTCGTGATGATGTTCTTGCCCGCTTGCGGGCGATGCTCCTACTGTGCCCGCGGAATCGGGAACCTCTGCGACTCCGGCGCCGCGGTGATGCTGGGACCGCAACTCGACGGAACCTACCGCTTTCACGCGCGGGGGGAAGACGTCGGTCAAATGTGTTTGCTCGGAACGTTTTCGGAGTACACCGTCGTTCCTGCTGCGTCGGTGGTCAAGATCGATGACGATATTCCCCTGCACACCGCTGCATTGGTGGGGTGCGGGGTAACCACCGGTTTCGGCAGTGCAGTGCGTACCGGCGAGGTGCGGGCGGGAGACGCCGTCGTGGTCATCGGGGCCGGCGGCATCGGCATGAACGCGGTCCAAGGAGCGCGCATCGCCGGTGCCCGCATCATTATGGTGGTGGACCCTGTTGAGTTCAAGCGCACCAAGTCTCATGAGTTCGGTGCCACGCATACCGCCTCATCGATCGATGAGGCGTGGAACGCCATCAGTGACTTGACCCGCGGCAGGCTTGCCGATGTCTGCATCGTCACCACCGGTGTCGCCGAGGGCGCCGAGGTGGGCCCAGAACTGAGTCTCATCGGTAAGCGGGGTCGTGTCGTGGTCACCGCGATCGGACACCCGGAGGAAACCACTATCACGACAAACCTTCTTGAGCTGACTTTGTATGAAAAGCAGATCCGTGGATCGCTATTCGGCTCATCCAACGGCCAGCACGATATTCCGCGGTTGTTGGAGCTCTACGCTCTCGGCCAATTGAAGCTCGATGAACTCATTACCACCGAGTACGACCTGGAGGACATCAATCACGGTTATGAGGACATGCGGTCGGGCAGAAATATCCGGGGCGTCATCCGCTATTGAGTGGGTCTTTGGACGGTCACCTAGCCGTTCGCGAGACCAGGATTCGGGCATGGCTCGCGCGCTAAGCCCGGGAAGCGTGGCGGCTCCAGGAGACTCATGCCCAACAACATTGACACCGCTGGCGAAGAGTCGGTGACCAAGATCTGCCGTATCGACGTCCTTTCCGGGGAACGTAGTCGGACGGTCCCGGCCGTGACCGTGTTAGACCCGAGGTCGGTGAGTCATCACCGGACACTGCACAGAGCGCCCACCTACAGCGCGGCGGGCTCGCCGCGCTGTACAACAAACATGCAGGCAAACTAAGGAATTGTGATGACCACGCTATCAATCGACATACCTGAGACGCTGCAAACGTTTTTGCGTGGTGCGTCGGCGAGCATCGTCATCGGGGCGGACAAGCTTGGGGCCGCCGACGGAGCCGAGGCTGTGACCACCGATCCGGCGACCGGCGCCGTATTGGCCACCATCGCAGCGGGTGGTCCGATCGACGTGGCGCGGGCGGTCGACGCGGCGAGCGAGGCATTTGAACACTGGCGTCGCCTGAGCCCGGCCGCCCGCGGCCGGATATTGCTCGACGTCGCTGACGCGATCGAGGCGCATGCCGAGGAACTCGCCACTCTCGAGACGCTCGACAACGGCAAACCGCTGACGGAATCGTTGTACATCGATATCGGCTTGGTTAGTCAAATCTGGCGCTACTTCGGTGGCTGGACAACCAAACTTGGCGGCCAGACCCTGCCCGTCTCACCACCGGTGGGCGAGGCACTGGTGTATACGCAACGGGAACCGCTGGGCGTCATCGGCGCGATCGTGCCGTGGAACTTTCCGCTGCTAATCGCGTCGTGGAAGGTGGCGCCCGCCCTGGCCGCCGGCAACACGGTAGTGCTCAAGCCGTCAGAGCACACCTCGCTGACCGCATTGCGGCTGATCGAGATCGCTCTCGAGGCAGGACTACCTCCGGGTGTGCTCAACATGGTCACCGGGCTCGGTTCTTCCGCCGGGCAGGCCCTCATCGAAGACCCCCGAGTGGCCAAAGTGTCGTTCACCGGCTCGACGGAAACCGGTCGTCGGATAATCATCGCCAGCGTACCCAGCATCAAGAAACTCACCCTGGAACTGGGCGGCAAATCAGCCAACATTGTCTTCCCGGATGCCGACCTCAAAGCCGCGGCCCAGGGGGCACTGGCCGCCATCTTCCTCAACCAAGGGCAGGTGTGTTGTGCAGGGTCGCGCCTGTTCGTTCACCGCGACGTGCGTGCCGAACTGCTCGCCGAGCTGGAGACCGCGGCCCGGGCGATCGAGCTCGGTCACGGCCTTGATGACAGCACCGAGATGGGGCCCCTGGTCTCAGCCACCCAGCGCGACCGCGTTGAAGGCTTCCTGCGCGCCGGCACCCAGGAAGGCGCCACCCTGCTCTGCGGCGGCCAGCGGCCCGGCGGCGCACTGAGTCACGGCCACTTCTTGACGCCGGCCATCTTCACCGACGTCGACGACGCCATGACGATCGCCACCGAGGAGATCTTCGGGCCGGTGCTGTCGGTGTTGACCTTTGACGACGAAGCCGAGGCGGTGCGCCGGGCCAATGCCAGCGCGTACGGACTGGCAGCGGGGGTGTGGACCGACGACCTCAAACGCGCGCACCGAGTGGCCAGGGAGCTTCAGGCTGGCACTGTGTGGGTCAACTTGTACAACGTTTTGGACCCCGCGGCACCGTTCGGTGGCTATAAGGCGTCCGGATACGGGCGCGATCTTGGCGAGGAGTCCCTGCTCGGCTTTACCCAGACCAAGTCCGTGTGGATCGGCTTGGACTAGCCCGAATCTTCCGGCTTTGGCGATCAACGACACGAAAGGATCACCGCCATGGGCGTTTTCACTGACGAGGCAGAGGTGCACAAATACATCGGCGGGGTGTTCGAGAAGGGCCTAGCAGATCCCGACATCGGGCCCAAGCTGTCCGCCTCGGGTGTTGTGCTGCAAATCAACTACACCGATCCCGAGGCGATTGTGACGGTGGACCTTCCCAACGCAACAGTGCTCGCCGGCGCCACCGACATCACACCCGATGTCGAGTTGTTCATGTCGGCAGACACCGGTAACCGATTCTGGCAGGGCAAAGTGAACCTGTCGCTGGCCATGGCCAAGGGTCAGGTCCGCGCCAAGGGCCCGGTGCAGAAAGTCATCAAGCTCGTCCCCACCGCCAAACTGCTCTTTCCCACCTACACCGCGATGCTGGCCGCCGACGGCCGCAGCGACCTCGAACTGTGAAGGTCGACATCGCTTGTGGCGGGCGGAATCGCTGATGCACTCGACCATGCAGGCCGCTCCGCTGTCGGTCGCCTCGATCCTGGCGCATGCTAGCGGCGTACACGGCGCCAAGCAGGTGATCAGCGCCACCGAACAGGGCCTTCGCGCTGCAAGCTACCGGCAGATCGGCCAGCGGTCGGCCCAACTGGCCTTGGCGCTGCGACGTCTCGGTGTGACCGGCGACGACCGCGTCGCCACGTTCCAGTGGAACAACCAGGAACACCTGGAGGCCTATTGCGCGGTACCCGCCATGGGTGCTGTCCTGCACACGATCAATATCCGACTCTCGGCCGATCAAATCCGCTACGTGGTCAACCACGCCGAAGACACGGTCATCATCGTCGACGCGTCCCTGACGCCACTGCTGGCCCCGCTGTTGGCGGATGCGCCCTCGGTGCGGGCGGTGGTGGTCACTGGCGGCGGCGATGCTGTCGAGCTGCTGCGGGGCAACGGCCCCGAAGTAGCCCATTACGACGAGCTGCTCGCCGCTGAGGGTGACGAGTTCCCTTGGCCTGCAGTCGAAGAAACCTCCGCAGCGGCAATGTGTTACACCAGCGGCACTACCGGCGACCCCAAAGGGGTGGTGTACAGCCACCGATCCTTATACCTGCATTCGATGGCCGCATGCACCACGAACGGGCTGGGCATCGGCGAGGGCGATCGCGTCTTGCCGATCGTGCCGATGTTTCACGCCAACGCATGGGGGCTGCCCTACGCAGCGCTGATGGCAGGGGCCGACCTGCTGATGCCCGACCGATTCCTGCAGGCCGAGGCGATCAGCCGGATGGTGCACGAACAGCGCCCGACCATAGCGGGCGCCGTACCGACAATCTGGAATGACGTCCTCTCCCACACGGGACGCGTCGGCACCTGCGACTTCTCATCGCTGCGGCTGGTGGTCTGTGGCGGATCCTCGGTGCCGCGCGCCTTGATAGAGGCATTCGAGGAGCGCCTGGGCGTCACGGTGTTGCAGGCCTGGGGAATGACCGAAACCTCGCCGCTGGCCGCCATCGCACGCCCGTCGGCAACGGCACCGCCCGAGCGGGCACAGGAGATGCGAACGACCCAAGGCCGCCCCGTGTGCGGAGTCCAGATGCGTCTCGTCGCCGATGACGGTTCAGTGCTGCCGCACGACGGTCAAGCGGTGGGGGAACTGGAAGTCCGCGGGCCCTGGGTAACAGGCGCGTACTACCAGGGTGCCGACGACGACAAATTCCACGACGGCTGGTTGCGCACTGGGGATGTCGGGCGCATCGACGCCGACGGCTTTCTGACTTTGACCGACCGTGCCAAGGATGTCATCAAATCCGGCGGCGAATGGATTTCATCGGTGCAACTAGAGAACATCCTGACCGGGCACCCAGCCGTGTTCGAGGCGGCGGTAATCGGCGTGCCCGACCCAAAATGGCAGGAACGCCCCCTCGCTGCGGTCGTGCTGCAGGATGGACTCCACATTGCGCCCCAAGAGATCAAATCCTGGCTGGCCCAACAGGTTCCACGATGGTGGCTTCCCGAACAGTGGACGTTCATCGAGCAGGTTCCCCGCACCAGTGTAGGGAAGTTCGACAAGAAGCTGCTGCGCGCCTACCATGCGGACGGCAAGCTCAGCATCACCACGGTGCGGTGACTGCTAACTGCAGCGTTGACGCGCGACCATTTTCGTCCCCCTTTGCAGGATGACTACGATGATCTGGCAATTGCGCAGCATCCATCGCAGCTAAGCCGCTGACACAGCCACGCACGGCGATCACCGCGTCAGCGACAGCGACGCGCCGTCAACATCGCCTGATCGTTGGCGTCTGTGGATGCGACCGTCGCCGCGTACCCGACCATCAGTGTGGCGATGGCAGAGATCGCCGAGAAAGTGCAGGAAGGTCGGCTGCGATGGCGGTGGATGCCGGACACTGCAGGTCATGTGGGAGCTGATGGAAGCCGACGTGCTCGGCTGGCCGGCCCGACGGGCGCCACGATGCGGCCCGCCGGGCGGTGCGGCACGGCCAGGAACGCGCCTCGGTGACATTGGGCGGTCGTTGGGTGCCGGTGTCCCGTTCGCGGGTGCGGGCCGCCGATGGGTTCGGGAGGTGGCGATCGCCCCCTATGAGCTGTTCAGCTCGACCGAGGTGCTGGTGGCGAGTCCCCGTTACTGAGTCCACCTCACCCTGGTTTCTGGGTAGCGGTATCAGAACCAGCTTGGTACGGCATCCACCGTCGAGGTATCTAGGCTGGCTAGCAGATCGAACAGGGGGCCGACCTTGGGCAGTTCATAGGTGAAGAAGAATCTGCCCGCGGCACGCTTGCCGTCGTAGAAGTCGCCGTCGCCGTCCGCGGCGGCCAGCAACTGCTCCAGCCAGATCCACGCCATCACCACATGGCCGGCCGCTTCCAGGTACAGCGTCGAATTCGCCAGTGTCACAGAGATATCACCGGCAGCCCACAGTGTGCCGGTGATGTCGACCAGCCGGGTAAGCGCACCGCGCAGGGCATCGGCATGCTGCCTTGTGCCGACGTGCGTTTCGGCCTTGTTGATGGTCGCGGTGATCCGCTCGGCCAGCAGTGTCAGCCCGGCGCCGTCGTGCATAACCACCTTGCGGCCCAGCAGGTCCAGGCCGTGGATGCCGTGTGCGCCTTCGTGGATGGCGTTGAGACGGTTGTCTCGGTAGGCCTGCTCGACGTCGAACTCCTTGGTGTAGCCGTATCCGCCGTGCACCTGGATGGCCAGGCTGTTGGCCTCCAGGCACCACTGCGACGGCCAGCTCTTGGCGATCGGCGTCAGCACCTCCAGCAGCAGGTGGGCGCGGGCGCTGTCGGGTTCGGTGCCCGAACGCTGCTCGTCGACCAGGCGGGTGCAGTAAAGGCCCAGCGCCAACGCACCTTCGACATAGGCCTTCTGCGCCAGCAGCATTCGCTTCACGTCGGCGTGTTCGATGATGGCCACCTGCGGCAACGACGGGTCCTTGGCGTTCACCGGGCGGCCCTGGGTGCGGGCCTTGGCGTATTCGACCGAGGCCAGGTACCCGGCGTATCCTGTGGCGGTGGCCTGCAGCCCGACGGCCACCCGCGCCTCGTTCATCATGTGGAACATATACGCTAGGCCCTTGTGCTCCTCGCCGACCAGGTAGCCGACCGCGCCGGCATCGCCCGCGGGTCGATGCGTCCCGTCGCCGAAGTTGAGCAGGGCGTTGGTGGTGCCGTGATTGCCCATCTTGTGATTGAGCCCGACGAGCGCCACGTCGTTGCGGGTGCCGTCGGTGAGGTACTTCGGCACGACGAACAGCGAGATGCCCTTGACGCCGGGGCCACCGCCGGGAGCCTTGGCCAGCACCAAGTGCACGATGTTCTCGGTGAGCTCGTGGTCACCGCCGGTGATCCACATCTTGGTGCCGGCGATCCGGTAGGTGCCGTCCCGGGCGGGCACGGCCTTGGTGGTGATATCGGCCAGCGACGACCCCGCCTCGGGTTCGGATAGGCACATGGTTCCGAAGAATTTCCCTTCGAGCATGGGGCGCACCCACGCGTCGATCTGCTCGGGGGTGCCGTATTCGACCAGCAGGTTCGCGTTGCCGATGGTCAAGAACAGGTAGGAGGTGGTGGCGGGATTGGCGGCGCGGAAGAACGTCATGGCCGCCTCGGAGACCACCGCGGGCAGCTGCATACCGCCGACGGCCTCGTCGAACGACCCGGCCAGCAGCCCGGACTCAGCGAAGGTGTCCAGGGCATCCTTGATCTCGTCGATGAGCACGACCTTGCCGTCTGGGCCGACGGTGGGCTCGACCTGATCGCCCTTCTTGCGGTGCGGGGCAAAGCGTTTGGTGGCGATGTCGGCGGACAGGTCCAAGACCGCGTCGAACGTGTCGCGCGAATGCTCGGCGTAGCGGCTGCGCTCGGTCAGCTCTTCGACGTTGAGCCACTCATACAGCAGGAAGTCGACGTCACGCCGGGAGATGAAGTCAGCCATCGGGGAACCCTTTCGCGAAACGAAAACATTAGCGAGCGCTAATATTCTTAGCGTGCGTTAATGTCGCATGATGTGCCGGGCTTGTCAACGAACGAGGTACAGTTTCACACGCCATGACCACCGACCGGCTCGCCTCGTCCGCCGCCGCGGAGCGGATCCTGTGTGCGGCGATCGAGGTCTTTGCCGAGTCCGGATACGGCGGCAGCTCGACGCGGGAGATCACTAAACGGCTCAACATGAGCGCCACTGCGATCTACCCCCACTATGCGTCGAAGGAAGAACTGCTCTACGCGATCGCCCTCGACGGCCACAGCAGTTTGCTTCAGGCCATCAAGGGCGCCGATGCGCAGGCCAGGGCCGCGTCCGGTAATCACACCGAACGGCTCAAGGCGGTGGTAGCGACCTTCACGATCTGGCATGCGGAGAACCGCAAGAAGGCGCGCGTCGTGCACCACGAACTCCACGGGCTGACCCCGTCGCACTACCGGTCCATCGCCGCGCTGCGGCGCCAAACCATGGCGTATGTCGGCGCCATCATCACCGACGGGATCGACGCCGGCGAGTTCCATGCACAGTGTGGCGACGATGTCGTGGTTGCGATCTCGTCGCTATGCGTCGATGTCTGCCGCTGGTTCCCGTCGCGGCAGCATAGCTCCCCGCACAAACTCGGTGCGGTGTACGCCGACATCGCCGAACGTCTGGTGCGCTAATGTGCCGCGTCTCGTTGACTATATGACGCGAGCCGTGCGAGGAAATGTGCCAAAGCGGTTGTAATCAACGACATTACCATCCGCGGAACCTACAATGGCAAGGTGCACTGCGCGGTGGTCCTGGATACATTATGCCGATGGTTCTTCGGTTCGTCGGCGACTCCAACCAGACTCCCGCACTGACCATCAATACGCTGACCGCAACCATCAGCAATCGTCACCCGCAGGCGGGTGGGGGGGAGCAAATCACTCTGATTCGGCATACAGTGCGGATTCGCGCGTGGTCGTTGTGTTGCAGCCGGCCGGGGAAGGCGGTCCCACCACCCTGGTGAGCGACTGTAGCGCGAAGGCTCGTTCGGCGAGATCAATTTTGCTTGTGGCGGATTTCGCCGAGCGTCGGTGGAGGCCCCGGGCGCTGCCGCCGCGACATGTGACTGCGGTGACGCCGCACGACGATCCCGCTGCGTACTTTGGCGAGCATTGCCTGGTTGTTTGATTGCCCGTCAGTGACGACCACCGAAGGTGGGCAATCATGCCCCGTCGACCGAGGTGTGGAACTCGAGGCCGGCCCACCCCACAACTATCGGGTGTGGTGAGCAACGGGATCACCCCAGTTTTCGCAATCCATCTTCACCCATTCGACAATTGTCGAATGGGTGAGTGAACACCGGGCCCGTGGCGCCGCAACGACAGCCCGAACGTCGTGCGGGGGACCCTCTTCTGTGGGCTACGGGCCGGCCAACCCGTGGTGGTGTGGACCAACGACGACAAGCTGCTGCTCAGCGTCGTTCGTACCGCGCGCCCCGCCGCCACTCTGGAAGGCCTCTACGCGTGGTGGTCGTCGCACTCCTAGCGCACCGGGTGTTCAACTGCGCAGAAGCTCCAGTTGCACAGCCGCCCGCCACCATGTAGCCCATGAGCAAGCGGCCCGAGCCCTATAGCCCGTACTGCGGGCTGGTCGTCAACGACAACGAGCAGTACGAGAAAGTCCAGGGCGCACCGCATTTGGCGATCAGCGCGCCCACGCGCACCGGTAAGACGCGACGCCTGCTGGCCCCGGCGGCGGTGCTGCATCCCGGACCCCTGGTGGCCGTGTCCAGCAAGGAGGACCTCGCCGAACTGGTGCTCATGCGCCGTGGCGTCACGGGCCCGACCGGGGTCATCGACCTGCGCCCGGAGAAGACGCTCGTCTGGCCGCAAGGGGTGCGGTCCATGGTCAGTGATCCCACCGCGTCGATCGGGTCGGCCGACGAGGCTCTCACGGTTGCCGAGACCATGCTCGCGACCTCCGGTGTCGGGTTCGGTGGAGCGTCCAGCGGCCAAGCGGTGGCCGCTGGCGGGCTGTGGGAGTCGACGGCCAGCCGCCCGCTGGCGTGCCTGCTCTACGCGGCCAGCCCCCAGGGCAACAGTCAGGGCATGCCCTGGGTCCTCGAAGCCGTCGAGAACCTCGGGGTCGACGACGAGGACGGCCCCGGTGGTCAGATGTCGCTGGACGCCACACCGTCCTGGATGACCGCGGCCGCTCTGTGCCCGCACCCGATGCTCTCCGACCCCATGCAGCGGGTGCTCACGATGAACAGCCGCATGCGCGACAGCGTGGCCATCACCGTCTCGAAGGCCGTCACCCCGTGGGTGCGTCTCGGGCTCAGCGCCACCGAGCATCTCGACCGGCTCAGCGCAGTCGACGAGCTGAGCATCGAATCCTTCGACGTCTCCATGCTCGACGAACCCGACGCCAGCCTGTTCGTCATCGCACCCAACACCGGCACCGTCGCCGGTGCTGCGGTGGCGTTGATCGACTCGATCATCCGCCACTTCCGCAAGCGCACCGCTCAGCACCAGCTCGAACATCGCCTGCTGCTCGAACTCGATGAGGTGTGCAACTCCTGCCCGCTGCCCGCGCTACTCAACTACGTGGGCGAGTCGGCGGGCCTGGGCGTCAACATCATGGCCACCGTGCAGGCCTCCAGCCACTTCGACGTCGTGTACGGACCCAAGTACGCCGACGCGCTGCGCGCATCTTCCCCGGCACCGTCGTTATGTACGGCGCGCATGAACGCCTTTTGCTCGAACAGGCGTCGCACTGGCAGGGCCTGGCCACACGTCGCACCGAGTCCTATGAGCCCAACGGCGGAAGCCGTTCGCAGTCATCACAACTGGGCGCGATCATCGACTGGCAGGAACTGCTTCCGCAGAGCTACGAGGAGGCTCAGCTGCTGCTCCGGGGCACCGCCGGTCGCCGTGTTCAAATACCCGACTGGAGCACGTTTCTCGACATCTACGACAGTGCGATCGACACCCGCCGGCGTCGGCAGCAGACGGTCGCAGCGTCGGCCTGAGGCGGTAGGGCGCATGGTCTTCGTCGATGCCGACCGCGTGGTCGCCGTGACCGATGCCAGGAACCTCGTCGACTCGATGCTCGCCGGAGCCCGCCTGGGGCGGATGACGCACATCGTGCAGGGCCGCGAGGTGGTCGCCCACCTCGTTCCACCCGCGGCGCGGATCATCGACCAGGACGCACTACTGGCCGCGATGGCTACGGCGCTGCTCCGCCATGAAGCCCAGATCATCGGTCAGAGAACATCGCGCGCCGCGGGGACCGACACCGGGCGGCTGTTCGCCTGGGCGTGGCGCACTGACGCTCGGCTTTTCACCAGGTTCCTCGAGGAGTTCACCGAATTGCTCAGCACCACGATTGGCCGGCCCTACAGCACCGCCGACGCGTTCGACCTTCTGCGGAGTGCGCTCCGCGACGCCGGTCTAGG
>NZ_HG322954.1:163290-206000 GCF_000455325.1 Mycolicibacterium septicum DSM 44393 | reverse complement strand
CCAGGCCCGATTGTGCGGGACGGAACGCCCAAAGCCGGGCCCGTCCTCCACGGCTGTGGATGAACAGGCCCGGCTCGGGTCCGGCCTGTGGATAACTACCCCTGCGGGGGCATGTAGTCACGGTCGCGGGTGAGCCTGCTCACGCTCGTCCCTTTGTCGCATTACCTGCAGTGGTCGATCGCCGACCTCAAGAGTTCCTTCCTCAGTTCAGCCGGCACACCATTGCTGCGCCCAGGCGGCTATACACCGCGCGACTACCGCTGAGCGACAAACGGATTACGCTCGTAGCGCGTATCTCGAAATGTGATAGGCGCCGCTGTGGTCAGCCGGTCCAGTAGCGCGCACCGTTGATCGGCACGCAATCGCTGTCGTGACCGCATTCCCCCCGCAGCAGCCGACGCCGTCCGCCCAGTTCGATGAAAATCGCTACATGCGGTCCGTGCAGGTCCAGCGTGTCGGCGACGCGCTCAAGAGTGTGCGATCGAGGGATGAGGAGGTCGACGTGGCGGACAGACATCTGAACGACGTCGAAGTCGGCTCTCGTGGTGGACTCCCCGGTGCGGCGCTTCGTATCGTTCCGGATCATGACCACTTTCGAACCGTCCTTACCGTCCGACGCCGAATCCGACGTGCAGACTGCACAATCCGAGACCGGCTCGCACCGGCAAGGCCGCTCGGCCGCCGACACTGCGGCCAGCGCTGACGAGCGGGAGGGCGCGGCGTCTGCCGTGGACGCAGCGCACGCGGCCAAGGTGGGCGTGTCCCTGCGCAAGCGGCCTCGCGTCGAGGGCGAGCAGGAGCAGTAACAGCCCGGCATCGCCGGTGAGCTCACGCGTTTCGAAACAAGGCAATCGCGACGCCGGTATCGGCCCGGCCGACTCGCGTTGTTCACGTGGGAGAGAACAGCGTTCGGCGTCAGCGAGTGACGTGCCGGCGACTTCCGGCGCTGAGCTCACTCGGACTTACCGGTAATCCGTCGAAATGGAGCGACGCCCGACCTATGGCTCGACCACCGTGATCGTCGAGCGCGGTTCGCGCAATTCGCGGGTCGTTGAGATTGACGTAGAAGGCACTAACCCCGTGAGCACCTGGTCCGCCCGTGCGCGCGAAAACGACACCGGTGTCGGCGACCATCCCCAATGAGATCGAAGTCTTCTCTCCCGTTAGGCTCCAGCCCGCCCCATCCGACTGCGCACGCACCGATAAGTTGGCTGCATCTGAGCCGTGGTCGGGCTCAGTAAGCACCAGCGCGGGGTCAAGTCCCGGGACGTGGTGTAGGACGTCGTCGTGTGATTCTTCGAGGTGATGGTTCAGGCGGTCAGTGCCGCGGGCGTGTCCTCCTGTTCGGTTGGTGAGTTTTGATCGGCACGGGATTTGCTCAGGACGTCGAGGCCGAGGTAGCGCCGGGATTCGGCCCATTCGTCGTGCTGTTCGGCCAGGACGGCGCCGACGAGGCGGATCAGGGCGCCCCGGTCGGGGAAGATGCCGATGACGTCGGTGCGCCGCCGGATCTCCTTGTTGAGCCGCTCCTGGGGGTTGTTCGACCAGATCTGGCGCCAGATCTGCTTGGGGAACGCGGTGAACGCCAGCAGATCCGGCCGGGCCGCTTCGAGGTGGTCGGCGACCGTGGGAAGCTTGTCGGCGAGCGCGTCGACGATCCGATCGTATTGGGCGGCAACTGATTCGGTGTCGGGCTGATCGAACACCGAGTGCAGCAGGGTGCGCACCCACGGCCACGAACTCTTGGGTGTCTTCGCCATGAGGTTGGTCGTGTAATGCGTGCGGCAGCGCTGCCACGCGGCGCCGGGCAGGGTGGCGCCGATCGCGGCGACCAGGCCGGCGTGGGCGTCGGAGGTGACCAGCTTGACCCCGGACAGGCCGCGGGCGGTCAGCGACCGCCAGAACGTCAGCCAGCCCGCCCCGTCCTCAGCCGTGGTGACATCGATACCCAGAATCTCCCGATAGCCCTCCGCGTTGACCCCGACCGCGATCAGGGCGTGCACGTTGACCACCCGACCCTGCTCACGAACCTTGAGCACCAGCGCGTCGGCGGCGACGAACGTGTACGGGCCGGCGTCCAGCGGCCGGGTCCGGAACGCCTCGACGGCGGTGTCGAGTTCCTTGGCCATTACCGAGACCTGCGACTTCGACAGCGACGTGATGCCCAACGTTTCGACGAGCTTGTCCATCCGCCGGGTGGAGACTCCGAGTAGGTAGCAGGTGCCACCACCGTGGTCAGTGCCCGCTCGGCACGTTTGCGGCGTTCCAGCAGCCAGTCCGGGAAGTAGGAGCCCTGGCGCAGCTTTGGGATCGCGAGATCCAATGTGCCTGCACGGGTGTCGAATTCGCGGTGGCGGTAGCCGTTGCGTTGGTTGGTCCGCTCGGTGCTGCGTTGGCCGTATGCGGCGCCGCACAAGGCGTCGGCTTCGGCGCCCATCAGGGTGTGGATGAACGTGGCGAGCAGCTCGCGCAGCACGTCGGGATGAGTAGTGGTGAGTCGTTCAGCCAGCACTGTGGGCAGGTCGATATTGTGGGCAGCGGTCATCGCGTGTGTTCCTTCTTTACTCGAGTGACTTTGGTCGGTCTCTCGAAGAATCACGCGATGACCTTCAATCACTCGGCTACGACACGCCGGGCATCCTGATCAGGTCCGACTCGTACACCACTCTGCTGGACGCAACCCCAGCGCGGATAGGGCGGAACCATTGGCAATCGGCGGTAGCCATCGCGCTAGTTGCTCCTCGCTCGCGTTGGCGAGCAGAATGTCGGCATTGAGGCTGGCGATCAGCAGGATGTAGCACGCGTTGATGTCCGCCCGCGAGATCTCCTCCGCCGCGATTCCGGTTGTGACGGCGTCAGCGTTCTGACCGCCGAAACGCTCGGGAATACGCAGTCCGGTCAGTCCCATGCCCGCCATCTGGTGAACCATTTCCGGGCGCATCCGCGCGGCACGGTCATCGGCCTGATAGTGCGGGGCGAGCACCCGCTGTGCGAAATTGGCGAGTTCACGCCGGAAGGCCTCTTGGTCGTCATCCAAGGCGTAGTGCATGCGCGTCCCTCCAGGGAGTGTGCGAGCGGTGCTTGGCGGCATGGCGTGCCGTGGCGCAATGGTGACACAATGGTGAAGAGCGGCAACGCATTGCGGCCTGGCGATGCAGCCTCAAGTATCGGTGCCGATGGCTTTCCGACAGGCGAGCCCGGTGCAGCGACCGCGCGGAGCCCGGCGGCCTCTCAAGCACGAACTGTACGCTACTGATTGTTCACAAATCAGCCGTATCAGTCGGCCATCGTGAGGCCGCCACTGACGCTGAGCACCTGCCCGGTAATGAAGTCGGCGGCGCCAGATGCGAAGAACAACACCGCGTCAGCGATCTCATCCGGGGTCGCAATACGTCCGAACGGCGTCGCACGTACGAGGCCGTTGCGGATTCTCTCAGGCAACGAGTTGAACAGCGGCGTGTCCGTCGGACCAGGACAAACGCAGTTGACGTTGATCTCGTATCGCGCCATCTCGCGAGCCAGCGATTTCGTGAAGGCGATCACGCCGCCCTTGGTACCCGCATAGACGGTCTCGCCCAGACTTCCAACTCGCCCGGCGTCGCTTGCGATGTTGACGATCTTCGCCCGCGCTCCTTCGGCGAGTAGGGGTTCCAAGAAGGCTCGTGTGAGACGCACGGGACCGAGGAAGTTCACGTCGACCAGCATCTGCCACAACGCGTCCTCGTTGGACATGAAGGGTTCGACAACGTCGAAACCAGCGGCGTTGACGATGACGTGTGGCAGACCCAGGGTGGAAACAGCCTCGTCGCGCAGGGTTGTGATTTCGCCAGCGTGGGCCAAATCGATGACGAAGGCTGTAGCGCCTGCCGCCTCTGCAACCGCAGTCGCTCCAGACGCGTCGCGGTCTACCACAGCTACTCGAGCACCGGCCTCCGCCAACTTCATTGCAACCGATCGCCCGATCCCAGACGCAGCGCCGGTGACGACGGCGACGTTGTCATCGAATCGCACGGAACACCTCCCCATATCGATGTGCCGAGTTTCGCGATTGGCTCGCGTCGTCGGCGCCGTTTCCCTTGATCCAGTCCGTAGCCGGTCTCTACAGCGAACGGCTGATGATCTCCTTCATGATTTCGCTGGTTCCGCCGTAAATCTTGTTCACTCGGGCGGCGGCGTACGCGCGGGCGATGGGGTACTCCATCATGTAGCCGTACCCACCGAAGAACTGAACACATCTGTCCACGACGGCGACCGCCTTGTCGGCAGCTACCAGCTTGGCCATCGACGCTGTCGCAGCATCGTTCTTGCCGTCGATGTATTGCTGGATGCAGTAGTCGACAGTCGTTTTGATCGACAAGACCTCCGCTTTCAACTCAGCCAGTTCGAACTTCGTGTGTTGGAACTGGATCAACGTCTTACCGAATGCCTCCCGCACTTTCGTGTACCGCAACGCATCGAGAACCGCGGCCTCTGCCATGCCCGCGCACGATGACGCGATGATGAGCCGCTCGCGTGCAAGTTGTTCCATGAGCTGAAAGAAACCACGGCCCTCGTCTTCGCCGAGCAGGTTAGCAGCTGGAACCCGCATCTCGGAGAAGAACATTTCACGGGTGTCCTGCCCGTGCTGTCCGACTTTCTCGAGTACGCGCCCGCGTTCGAACCCGTTCAAACCCCGGTCGGTCTCAGCGACGATCAGCGACACCCCCGCTGCCCGTTGAGACGGGTTCGTCTTCGCCACGATCACCAGAAGGTCACAGTGGGTTCCATTGGAAATGAACGTCTTCGACCCGTTGATGCGGTAGTGGTCTCCGTCTCGAACCGCAGTCGTCTTGACGGCCTGCAAATCGGAACCCGTCCCGGGTTCGGTCATCGCGATGGCCAAGACCTTGTCTCCGCTGATGATGCCGGGCATCCAGCGCCGCTTCTGTTCATCGTTCGCATACGCGTTGATGTAATGCGCGACGATCGGCGAATGAACCAGCCAACCCGTCGACGTATCGCCGGCGAGTGCGAGCTCTTCACCGATCACGGCCGAGAGTCCGAAGTCGCCGTTAACCCCGCCGTACTCAACCGGAAGGTCTACCCCCAGTAGGCCGGCTCGGCCCATCTTGTTCCAAAAATCGCGATCGACATGACGCTGCGCAGCCCAACGTTCCTGGTGGGGCGTCGATTCCTTGCGAAAGAACTCTGTGGCGTGCTTGCGGAGTTCGCGGTGCTGATCGGTTTCCCAGGTAGCGCGGTAATCGGGGAACAACTCTGACACGGCTACCTCACTCAGGTCGGCGATCGATCAGACTGCCGCGAATCGAAGGCTCGACACTATCACGGAAGTCATTGCGCTACAGCGTTTCCCGTTGCCCGATTGGGAAGGTTGTTCGCGGCGACGCACCGACGCTGCCCGCTGCCGTCAGCACGCAGCGGTGCGTTCGTTCAGCTTCTCAACTGGCGGGACACCAGGGTCGGCCGATGAGCACCGTTCGATGTCGAGCCATTGCCGGAACCGCCCGTAATGCTCGGTGGGGTCTCGTTCGACGAAGCGCGCCCGAGCATGGCACAGCACGGTGTCGGAGTCCGGCAGCAGGATCTCCGCCCGGACAATCCAGTGACCTCGCTCGTCACGTGATTCCGGCCAGGCGCGGATGCGCAGTTCACGCTCCAAAGGGACTGGCCGACGGAACTTGACCTCCATTTCGGCGGTGACAGCCAGCACCGCCGCGGCGATCGGCACCGCGCCGCACGCCTCGTCCAGCGCACCCATCACCGAGCCGCCGTGCACGACGCCCCCGGCTCCTTCGTGCTCCGGCGTGAACCACGCCGTGCCTTCGACTGCATCGCCCTCAGCGACGCGGTGCAAGCGCATGCCGAATCGGCACCGGTTCATGGGCCGGCAGCCCATGCAGAGGAGTTTGCCGTACTCGAGGCTGAACAGTGGCTCGTTGGCCTCGGACCGCGTCGGCGTATTCATGAGCGAAAGGTATCAACCAAGTCGTTCACTCCGCTCGGCACGAGCCGTGATGTTAGTCACGGTTAACCTTCGCTAAGGCGCGGCACCGTCGTCCTTTGCCGTAGCCCTCCTCGGTGCGCTCAACTCTCCGACACCGATGGGAACTTCGGCGCGCGTTTCTCCTTGATCGCCATCGCTCCCTCGATGACGTCGTCGTCGAAGAAGTTGAGCATCTCGAACCCCAGGGAGGCCTCGAAGATCGGCCCGGCATTTCGGATCCAGTGATTCAGCGAGCGCTTGGTCCAGCGCAGGGCGTACTGCGGGCCGTTGGCGAGTCTCTCCGCGGTCTCGAGCGCAGTCGGCAGGACGTCATCTACCGGCCGGCACAACGACACCAGTCCAATTCGCTCGGCCTCCTTGCCGTCGACGAAATCGGCGGTGAGGAGGTAGTACTTGGCCTTCGCCATGCCGCACAGCAACGGCCAGACGATCGCTGCGTGGTCGCCGGCACCGACCCCGAGCCGTAGATGGCCGTCGGTGAAGCGCGCGTGCTCTGCGGCGACGGAGATGTCGGCCATGAGAGCGGCCGCCAGGCCGGCGCCGACCGCGGTGCCATTGATCGCCGAGATGATCACCTTCTCGCAGTTGACGATGTTATAGACGATGCCGGCGGCCTCTTTCGCGATCTCCGCCATCTGCTTGAAGTCCTTGGCCTGGTCGAGCACCATGTCGAGGTCGCCGCCCGCAGAGAACGCCTGACCAGCTCCCGTGATCACCGCTACGCGGGTCGTCGGATCGTCGTCGACCGTCTTCCACACCACACTGAGCTCGTGATGTAACCGCTTGTTCGCGGCGTTGAGTCGCTCGGGACGGTTGATGGTGATCAGCAGAACGCCGTCCGACGGGCGTTCGAAGATCAGGTACTGGTAGTCGTCGTAATTCACCGATGTTCTTTCTTGTAGGAAGGGCGAGTTGGCGAGGTACGCGCGTTCACAGGCCAATCTGTTTGGCGATGATCTCCTTCATGATCTCGGTGGTGCCGCCGCCGATGCCGAGGATGCGCGAATCGCGGTAGTGGCGTTCGACTTCGCTCTCACGGAGGTAGCCCATGCCGCCATACAGCTGAACGGCGGTATCGACTGCGAGGTCGCATGCCGCGACGGCGGCATTCTTAGCCATTGACACCATGCGCACATCTGTATCGCCTGCGACGATGCGGTCGACGGCGGCACGGGTGTAGGTGCGTGCCACGTCGACGGCGGTAGCCATGTCGACGACCTTGTGGCGAACCACCTGACGGGTTGACAACGCCCGCCCGAACGTCTCGCGCTGCTTCACCCACTGCAGGGTGAGGTCGAGGCAGCGCTGCGCCGTGGCATAGCACTGTACGGCGATGAAGGCGCGCTCGACTTGAAACTGCTGCATGATCTGGATAAAACCGCTGTTCTCGGGGCCGACGAGGTTGCCTGCGGGGACCCGCACGTCGGTGTAGCCCAATTCGGCGGTATCCGAGCACCACCAGCCCATCTTCTTCAGCTTGCTTGAGACGGTGAATCCCGGTGTTCCGCGCTCGACGACGAGCAGCGAGATTCCGCCTGCGCCAGGGCCGCCGGTACGCACGGCCGTCGTCACGAAATCTGCGCGGACCGCCGACGTGATGAACATCTTCGCTCCGTTGACGATGTAGTGATCGCCGTCGCGAACCGCGGTCGTGCGGATCCCCGCGACGTCGGAACCGGTGTCGGGTTCGGTCACGCCGAGGCTGCCGATCTTCTCGCCGGCGAGAGTGGGGGCGACGAACCGGCGGACCTGATCCGGATCTCGGTGGGCGGCCATGTGCGGCAACGCGATGTTGTGTGTCAACAGGCTCGCCAGTACCCCAGACGAGCCTCCGGCCATCATCACGCCCTCGGTGAGCAGGACGAGGTCGCGCAAGTCGCCGCCGGCGCCGCCGACTTCCTCGGCGAACCCGATGCCGAGCAGGCCCGCCCTAGCTGCGCTGCGGTGCAATTCGCGTGGTAGCTCTCCGGCCTCCTCCCATTCGGTGACGTACGGGGCGATCTCCTTTCGTGTGAAAGCCTGCACGAGATCGGTCAGGGCACGGCGCTCCGGTGTCTCCCACGGGCTTACCACCTCGGTACCCGACTGCTCGTCCAACTGGGTCATCGCGATGCTCCTCCTGCTCGACCCGGGGCATGTCCTGCCACGGTTGTCACCCGTCGTTAATTGTGGCTAACATTACCGCGTCAGCAGATCGGCGTCGATGCTCGCTCGGAGGAACACCTTGGTCCACGTCCTACCCGATCACGTCGATGCAACGGCTCCCGGCTACCTCGAGAACCGCGACGGCCTCAGCGCTCAACTCGACGCCATAGCGGAGCAGCTGGCGCAGGCCAATGCTGGTGGCGGACCGAAGTACGTTGCGCGACATCGCAAACGGGGCAAGTTGCTCGTTCGAGAACGCATCGAACTCCTGCTCGATCCCGACACGGCGTTCCTCGAACTTTGCCCCTTCGCCGCATGGGGCACCCGTTTCCCCGTCGGAGGCAGCGTGGTGGTCGGCATCGGCATCGTCGAGGGAATCGAGTCGATGATCATCGCTCACGACCCCACCGTGCGCGGAGGCGCATCGAACCCGTACACGTTCCGAAAAGTGTTCCGCGGCATGGCTATCGCGCGGGAGAACCGACTGCCCATCATCAACATCGTCGAGTCCGGCGGTGCCGACCTGCCCACACAGGCAGAGATCTTCGTGCCCGGCGGACAACTGTTCCACGACCTGACTCAGCACAGCGCGGCAGGGTTGCCGACCGTGGCGTTGGTCTTCGGCAATTCGACCGCGGGCGGTGCCTACATCCCTGGCATGTGCGACTACGTCGTGATGGTGCGCAACCGCTCCAAGGTGTTCCTCGGCGGTCCGCCGTTGGTGAAGATGGCCACCGGAGAGGTCTCCGACGACGAATCGCTCGGCGGCGCCGACATGCACGCCCGCACTTCGGGGTTGGCCGATTTCATGGCCGAGGACGAGCAGGATGCGATCCGCATCGGCCGGCGCATCATGGCGCGGCTCAACTGGCGGAAGTGCGGCACCGGGCCCACACTGCCGCCGCACCCGCCGAAGTACGACCCCGATCAGCTGCTCGGTATCGCGTCGGTTGATCCGAAGGTGCCCTTCGACCCGCACGACGTCATCGCCCGAGTGGTCGACGGCTCGGCCTTCGACGAGTTCAAACCGCTGTACGGCACGTCACTGGTCACCGGCTGGGCCTCGATCCACGGCTTTCCGGTAGGGATCCTCGCCAATGCGCGGGGCATCTTGTTCAGTGAGGAGGCCGAGAAGGGCTCGCAGTTCATTCAGCTGGCGAATCAGATCGACACGCCCCTGATCTTCCTGCAGAACACCACCGGGTTCATGGTGGGCGCCGAATACGAGCAGGGAGGCATCATCAAAGACGGCGCGAAGATGATCAACGCCGTGTCGAACAGCACTGTCCCGCACGTGACCATCACCATGGGCGCGTCGTACGGTGCCGGGAACTACGGCATGTGCGGTCGGTCGTACTCGCCGCGGTTTTTGTTCGCGTGGCCCAACTCGAAGTCGGCGGTCATGGGTCCGGCCCAACTGGCCGGAGTGCTATCCATCGTGGCGCGCGAGTCCGCCGCCGACCGGGGGCTGCCCTTCGACGAGGACGCCGACGCCCAAATGCGCACCGCCGTCGAGGAACAAATCGAGCGGGAATCCGTGGCTCTGGCCAACAGCGGTCGCCTCTATGACGACGGAATCATCGATCCTCGCGACACGCGGACGGTTCTCGGTTTCTGTCTGTCCGTCATCCACAACGGCGAAGTTCGTGGCCAGCGCGGCTACGGCGTCTTCCGGATGTGATGACGATGCCGAAGATCTCCAAGGTACTGGTTGCCAACCGTGGCGAAATCGCGCGGCGAGTGTTCCGCACTTGCCGCGATCTCGGGATCGCCACGGTGGCCGTCTATTCCGACGCAGACGCCGACGCGTGGCATGTTGCCGACGCCGACGAGGCGGTACGCCTCCCCGGCTCGTCCCCCGCCGAGACCTACCTCGACATGTCACGGATCGTCGCCGCAGCCTCGCTTACCGGCGCCGACGCCGTTCACCCCGGTTACGGCTTCCTGTCCGAAAACGCCGCGTTCGCGCGGGCCTGCGCCGCCGCCAACCTGATCTTCGTCGGCCCACCGGCCGAGGCGATCGACGCGATGGGCTCGAAGTTAGCGGCCAAGAAGATGATGTCCGACGCGGGTGTTCCCGTCCTCCCCGGTGGCGACACGACGGGCCTGTCTGCCGAACACCTCGCGAAGTTGGCCGCCGACGTCGGCTACCCAGTCCTGGTCAAGGCCAGCGCTGGCGGTGGCGGCCGGGGTATGCGCGTGGTCACCTCGCCAGATGAGCTTGAGGAGGCGGTGGCCTCCGCCTCGCGTGAGGCCGCTGCCGCGTTCTCCGACGGCACCGTCTTCATCGAGCGATACATCCAGCGCCCGCGACACGTCGAGATCCAGGTCATTGCCGACACGCACGGCAACGTCGTCTCCCTGTTCGAACGCGAGTGTTCGGTGCAGCGGCGCCACCAGAAAGTCATCGAAGAAGCACCGTCCCCGGTCGTCGATGAGGAGTTGCGTGCACGGATGAGCGAGGCCGCCGTCGCTGCCGCGCGCGCGGTCGGGTACGTGGGCGCGGGCACGGTCGAGTTCGTCTACGACGTGGGACGGGACGGCACAGGCGGCTCCTTCGCCTTCCTCGAGATGAACACCCGGTTGCAGGTCGAGCACCCCGTCACGGAGCTGGTCACGGGCCTCGACCTGGTGCGGGCCCAGCTGCTGGTTGCGATGGGGCGAGAGCTGCCCGACGAGATGCACGACGTGCGAGTTCGCGGTCACGCAGTCGAGGCCCGTCTGTGCGCCGAGGATCCAGCCGACGACTACCGGCCCTGCACGGGGACCCTGCGCACCATGGATGTTCCTGCGCTTGCCGGGGTGCGGATCGATTCGGGATTCCGCGCCGGTTCGGTCGTCGGCCACCACTACGACTCGCTGCTCGCCAAGGTCATCGCGTGGGCACCGACGCGCGAGGAGGCTCTCTCCAGTCTCTCGGCGGCGTTGGCCGGTGCCCGTATTCACGGCGTCACCACCAATCGCGACCTGTTGGTGCGAACCCTCCGCCACGGCGAGTTCGCAGGACGCGGCACGGACACCGGGTTCCTGCAACGGCACGACGTCGCCGAACTCGGCGCGCCTCTGGCAGACTCACACGCTGAGAGTCTGCACGCCATCGCGGCGACCGTGGCCGGCGTGGCCGCTCGTCGTGCCGTCGCGCCCCTGCAAGCGTCACTGCCAGCCGGATGGCGAAACAACCCCTCGCAACCGCAAACAACCACCTGGCAAACGCATGCCGGGCGCGACATACGCGTCGGCTACACCCTGCATCCGACGGGAACGTGGTTGAGCGTCGATGACCAATCGGCGACCGACGTCGAGGTGGTCGTGGAGAGCACCGATCGCGTCGTGCTGAGCGTGGGCGGAGTGCGCCGAACGTTCGACGTACTCATCGACGACGATCTCGCCCATGTCGACTCGGTTCTGGGCTATACCGCCTTGAGAGTGGTGCCGCGCTTCGTCGACCCGAGCACGTTGACCCCGCCGGGTTCGCTCACCGCACCGATGCCCGGATCGGTGATCCGACTACCAGTCGCTGAGGGCGAAACGGTGTCGGCCGGACAAACGCTTGTCGTCCTCGAGGCGATGAAGATGGAGCACACCGTCGCCAGCCCGATCGACGGCGTGTTGAGCGCCCTGCCGGTCGAAGTCGGCCAACAGGTTTCCTCCGGTGATGTACTCGCCGTGGTCGAAATGGTGGGGGGCGGTGACGTGGCGTCCAACGCCACACAGCCCTAAATGAATCCGGCGCGCTGCCGGTCAGTGGCGCGTCATCAGCGATGTGAGGAGCGTCATGGAACTGCACGAAACGGTGGAACGCCAGGATCTGCGCAAGGCGGTTGCCGAGGTCGCCAAGGATTTCGGACACGAGTACTACCTCGAGAAATCGCTGGCAGGCGAGAAGAGCACCGAGTTGTGGCAGGCGGTGGGGAAGCAGGGTTTCCTCGGCGTGAACCTGTCCGAGGAGTACGGCGGCGGCGGCGGAGGCATCTACGACATGCAGATCGTCGGTGAGGAACTCGCCGCGGCAGGCTGCCCGCTGCTGATGACGGTCGTTTCGCCGACCATTTGCGGAACGATCATTCAGGCCTTCGGCAGTGAGGAACTCAAGCAACGGTGGCTGCCCGGTATCGCGAGCGGCGAGACCATCATGGCCTTCGCGATTACGGAACCGGATGCGGGCTCGAACTCGCACAACATCTCCACGACCGCCAAACGCGACGGTGACGACTGGGTCGTCAACGGCACCAAGTACTACATCTCCGGCGTCGACGAGGCCGAGGCGATCTTGGTCGTGACGCGTACGTCGACCAATGACCGTGGTCGCGGCCTCTTGAGCCTCCTCGTGGTGCCCGCCGATGCACCTGGGCTGACCAAGTCCCTCATCCCGGTTCAGGCAGTCACTCCGGAGAAGCAGTTCACTCTCTTCTTCGATGACGTCCGTGTGCCGGTCGGCAACCTGATCGGCGCGGAGAACGAGGGCCTGCGCCAGGTGTTCATGGGCTTGAACCCCGAGCGGATCATGGGCGCAGCGCTGGGCAACGGCATCGGCCGTTACGCGCTCGACAAGGCCGCCAACTACGCGCGTGAGCGGAGCGTGTGGGGTGCGCCGATCGGATCTCACCAGGGCGTATCTCACCCGCTCGCCCACGCCAAGATCCAGGTCGAACTGGCGCGCTTGATGACCCAGCGCGCCGCCTCCCTGCACGACTCAGGCGACCCCGGGTCGGGTGAGGCGTCCAACATGGCGAAGTACGCTGCTGCCGAGGCGGGCATTCTGGCTCTCGATCAGGCGATTCAGACCCACGGCGGCAACGGGATGGCCACCGAGTACGGCCTCGCCACGCTATGGGGTCCGGCACGACTCATGCGAACTGCGCCGATCAGTCGCGAGATGATTTTGAACTACGTCGCACAACACAGCCTGAACCTTCCCGCGTCCTACTGAGCACCTACTGGCGAGAGCAGATCACATGCAGCGCGGCATCGGTCACTGGGTTACCCGACGTTCCTTACTCAGTGGGGGGCGCACGGCTTTGGTCAGCGGCGGTCAGCACACCACCTATGCCGACCTCGATCGACGCACGAACCAGGTGGCCGCCGCACTCGTCGCGCTCGGTGTGCGCAGGGGTGACCGTGTCGCGGCGCTGCTGGTCAATTCGGTTGAGTTCATCGAGGTGCTGTTCGGCTGCGCCAAGATCGGCGCTATCACCGTGCCGCTCAACGTGCGGTTGGCTGCACCCGAGATCGGCTACATCTTGGCCGACTCAGGAGCTGACGTTCTCATCTTCCAGGGTCAGTTAGCTGCGCAGGCCACCGGCGCCGTCACCGAACTAGGGGTCCGTGTGCGACACCTCGTGCGTGCCGGAGGAGTGCCCGCGCCGGGCGAGGACGCCTTCGACGACCTGATCTCGGGCGCAGCATCCGAATCGGTCGAGTGTGACGTCGACGGCCGGGACCCCGCATTCGTCATGTACACGTCTGGGACGACCGGCCGACCCAAAGGTGCGATTCTCACCCACGACAACCTGCTGTGGAACGCGATCAACGTAATGGGCACCGACATGGGTTTGCGGGGCGACGACGTCACGGTCGCGGTGGCACCCATGTTCCACATCGGCGGCTTAGGAGCGCATACACTTCCGCTGCTCTACGTCGGCGGCACCAGCGTCATCATGCCGTCGTTCGATCCGCGCGCGACACTGCAAGCCATGTCCAGCCACCACGTCACCATCCAGTTCATGGTGCCGGCCATGTGGGCTGCTCTCACGCAGGTGCCCGAGTTCGACTCCTTTGACCTGTCCGCGCTGCGTTACGCCATGGGCGGCGGGTCGCCGGTCCCTCTCACTGTCATCGATTTCATGCGTGAACGTGGTGTGCCCTTCACCGAGGGATTCGGCATGACCGAAACCGCGCCGATGGTGACCGTTCTCGACGCTGAGAACGTCAGCAAGCGTGCCGGATCGATCGGCCGCGTGGCGATGCACGTCGACGCCCGCATCGTAAACGACCACGACCACGATGTGGCCACCGACACCGTGGGTGAGTTGATTGTGCGCGGCCCCAACGTGTTCGCCGGTTACTGGATGAAGCCCGACGCGAGCGCTGAGGCGTTCCGCGGTGGCTGGTTCCACACGGGCGATCTCGGGCGCATGGACGCGGAGGGGTACATCACCCTCGTCGACCGCAAGAAGGACATGATCATCTCCGGTGGCGAGAACGTCTATCCGATCGAGGTCGAGCAGGTGCTGTTCCGCCATCCAGCCGTGCTCGACGCCGCTGTCATCGGCGGCAAGGACGCTAAGTGGGGAGAACGCGTGGTCGCCGTCGTCGTCGCCGAACCTGCAGTGGAGGCGCCGAGCGTCCAGGAGATGATGGACTGGTGCCGAGAACGGCTGGCGCACTTCAAGTGCCCGCGCGACGTGCACTTCGTCGACGAGTTGCCCCGCAACGCTACCGGCAAACTTCTCAAGACCGAATTGCGCAAACGGTTCGCTGGTATCGAGGGTGGAGTCGTCCTGCGCTGAGCGCGAATCCGAGCGGATAAGCCAGGGGGCGCGCGATGGCCGGGAAACGAGCGGCCAGCTGAGACGTCAGGCGTTGAAGCCGCCGCCGCAGATCACGACCTGCCCGCTGATGTAGTCCGACTCGGGAATGCACAGGAGGTAGACGGCACCCGCGCCATCGGCTGGCGTTCCGGCCCTGCCCAGCGGAATGGCGCGTTCCATGGTCGCGAGAAGATCGGGGTTGACGCCGACCGCGAGCTCACGACCCTGGATGTCGATCGTCCCGTCGCCACCGGCGGGAGTTTCGGTGAGGCGCGTGCGGATGAGGCCGAACGCCACCGCATTGACGGTGACGTTGTAGCGGCCCCACTCCTTCGACATCGCCTTCGTGAGCCCGAGGATGCCGGCCTTTCCCGAGGAGTAGTTCGCCTGACCGGCGTTGCCCCCTGTACCCGCGATCGAGGAGATGTTGACGACCTTGCGGCAACTCACGTCGCCCGCTTCGCGTTCCTTCTTGACCGCCGCGCTGATCACCGGCTGGGCAGCGCGAAGTATCCGGAACGGCGCTTTCAGGTGCACGTCGAGGATCGCATCCCACTGCTCGTCGCTCATTTTCTGTACCACCGAGTCCCAGGTGTAACCGGCGTTGTTGACGATGATGTCCACTCCGCCGTACTCATCGACGGCCGTCTGTACGAAGCGTTCGGCGAAAGCGTCCTCGGTGACGCTGCCGGCGCACACGACCGCGGTGCCACCGGCGGCTTCGATCGCGGCCACCGTCTCGTTCGCCGGCCCGGCGTCGAGGTCGTTCACGACCACCCTGGCGCCGTCGCCTGCTAGCTTCTCGGCGATGGCGCGTCCGATGCCGCGCCCCGACCCGGATACGAGCGCGATCTTGCCGTCCAGCTTTCCCATGTTGGGTTCGACCTTTCCGTAGGGGTACCACCGCGCCGTGCCGGACGTTTCAGTGTGTGTCGAGCAGCGATTCGGGGACGTCCACCTCACGGGACCGCACGTACTCCCCGAACCCCTTTGCTTGCGCGTCCGGGCGGGTCGACGATGCGACACCATCGCCGAGCAGGCCGTACACCACCACGTTGAGCGCACGTAGATTCGGCAGTTCGAAGCGCTCGATGGGCAGGTGCGCCGTCTCCGGCCCGAGCAGTGTGCGCAGCCGCTCGACGCTGAGGTAGGCGCACGCCCACGCGTACCCAGGGTCATCCCGTGCCCACAGGCCGAGGTTAGCGTTGCCGCCCTTGTCTCCGGACCGCGCGCCGAGTACCCACCCGAGCGGCGCGCGACGTGTCGGCCCGGTGGGTGCGGGCGTATCAACAGGCGCGGCAGGCTCAGTCGAAGGCGCTACACCCGTGGGCGGGTCGGGGATCACGTGCCGTGTGCCGTCGGCATCGACGAGGACGTGCGTGAGGGCCGTGCGTGGCACGTAGGCCGGTCGGTAGATGCCGAAGGCGGTCTCCGAGGACGGCGGCGTGGTGGTGTGGAAGCCGGCGAATCCGGCCAGGGCGATCTCCATGATTCCGCCGGAGAACGCCCGGCCCACCTTGCGCGGGTCGGCGTCCTTCACCGTCACACGCAGGTGCGCGCACGCCTGCTCGTTCGTCGGTGCATCGGCGACGTCGAAACGCAGCAGTCGCACATCGACTTCGTCGAAGGCGTCGCGCCCACCGAGAACGTCGAAAAGCTGCTGTTCAGCGAACGCCGCCTTCTCCTCGATGTCGAGGCCGGTGAGCACCATGGTCATCGAGTTGCGGAATCCGCCCACCTCATTCAGCGCGACCTTGAGCGTGTCGGGCGGGGGACTGCCTCTGGTGCCGCTGATGCCGACACGGTGCTCACCCTCTTGGTTCAGGCGGACGGTGTCGAAATGGGTCACCACGTCGGGGCCGAGATAGGCGGGTTCGGCGATCTCGTAGAGCAGCTGGGCGGTGACCGTCCCGACAGAGACCAGCCCCCCGGTGCCGGGATGCTTCGTGATCACCGATGAGCCGTCCTCGGCGACCTCCGCGATCGGAAACCCCGGATAGCGACGGTCTGTGACCTCGTCCAAAAACGCGTAGTTTCCACCCGTCGCCTGCGGGCCGCACTCGATCACGTGCCCGGCCACCACGGCACCCGCGAGTCGATCCCAGTCGTCGGGAGCCCAGTTGTGCCACCAGGCGGCGGGACCGACCACCAGCGATGCGTCGGTGACGCGGCCGGTCACGACGACGTCAGCGCCGGAGCGCAGCGCCTCGGTGATGCCCCAGGCACCGAGGTAGGCATTGGCCGACACCGGTTTCGTCTCGCCGACGGGCGGCGTGATCGCGTCGAGGCTACCGCGCAGGTCATCGCCCTCGACGTGCGCGATCCGCGCAGCAAGGCCGAGACGCGCGGCCAGCTCCCGCAACGCGGTCGCTAGGCCAGCGGGATTCAGCCCGCCCGCGTTCGCGACGACCTTGATACGACGGTCGAGGCAGGTGCCCATCACCTGTTCCATTTGGGTGAGGAACGTGCGAGCGTATCCGCCGTTCGGATCCTTGGACTGGGCCTTGGCCAAGATGAGCATGGTCAGTTCGGCCAGGTAATCGCCGCACAAGACGTCGATCGGGCCGCCCTCGACCATCTCTCGGGCCGCGGCGATGCGGTCGCCGTAGAAGCCGGAACAGTTGCCGATGCGGATCGGGCCGCTCACCGCGACACCCCTGCGAACTGGCCCGCGGCACGCCCCCCGCCAGGCGGCCCGGCGAAGGCCTGCGCGATGGAGAGCCATTGATCGGCGATGGAACCCTCGGCGATCAGGGACGTGTCATCACGGTGGCGGCGCTGCGTCACCAATAGGCAGAAGTCCAGCGCGGGCCCGCTCACCCGAGCGTCGGCATCAGCCGGCCCCCACGTCCAGACGGTACTGTCAGGGGCTGCCAACTCGACGCGTATCGGGTCGGTGCGGGGATCCAGACCATTGGCCAGGAAGCTGAACGCGCGCGCACCCACCCCGATGTGGGCTACGTGCCGCAGCCGTGCCGTTGCCTCCCTTGCCGCGCCGAGCGCGTCGGCGACGTCCTGGCCGTGCGCCCAGGTTTCCATGAGCCGCGCGGTGAGCGACGAGACCGCGCTCATCGGCGGGCCGAACCACGGCAGGCGCGCCGCCGGCTCGATGCCCGCGAAAGTGTTCACCAGCGCGGCGCGCGACGCGTCGAACCACGCGAGGACGTCCGCGGCCGGCATGAGACGGTACCGCGCGGCGACGACGTCGGGTGAGATGCTGTCATCGGCCATCATTGGGAGGTACTCGCCGCTGAACCCCTCCGGGTCCGTGGCCGAGCGCACCGCCACGTCGTCGAAGAAGGCAAGGTGGCTGATCTGGTCGCGGATGGCCCACCCCACTGCCGGAGTCGGCGCGTCCCAGCCCTGCGAACCTTCGGGAAGAGGCGCGACCAATGTGCGTAGTGCGGCCGTCTCCGCTTCGATGTCGGTGATAACCGACTGCATCGTCACCGCCATGTCAGCGTCCCTTCCATTGCGGAGCCCGCTTCTCGCGGAACGCAGTCGGGCCCTCCTGCGCATCGTCACTCAGGTAGACCGGCTCCCAGATCTCGTCTGCCAAGTCGTAGGCCGCAGCGAGATGATGCTGTGCCGAGAGGTACACGGTCCGCTTGGATGCGAGCACAGACAGCGGAGCGTTCGCGGCGATCCTGAGCGCCAACTGCTGAGCACGCTCACGCAACTGCTGGGCCGGTACCACCTCGTTGACCAAGCCGACCTGGTGGGCGCGTTCGGCGGTGATCGGGTCGCCAGTCAGCAGTATCTGCATGGCGATGCGGGGCGGCACCAGCCACGACAGGGGCGCCGCCCAGGGCGACCCGCGACCCACCTTGACCTCGCTGACCGCGAACGTCGCGTGTTCGGCGGCCACCACCAGGTCGCACTGCTGTGCGAGCAGGAAGCCGCCGGCGAACGCGATGCCGTTGACCGCCGCGATCGTCGGCTTCTCGACGTCGATGTTGCGGCCGAACTGAGGAGCGAAGTCCTTCGGCGGCACTCTGAGCGCGTTCTGCGCCATCTCCTTCAGGTCGCCGCCCGCGCAGAACGCCTTCTCACCCGCACCGGTGAGGACGAGCACCTTCGCCGCGTCGTCGTCGTTGAAGCGGCGCACCGCGTCGAACAGACCTGTGCGTACGGCATTGTTGAGCGCGTTGCGCGCCTCGGGGCGGTTGATCGTCAGCCAGGCCACCCCGTCGTCGACCTCGTAGTGAATCGGTTGCTCGCCCACTGGTCCTCCGCTTCTCTTAACGTTGCTGCGGACGCGTTCGGTGGTTCACGTCGCCGCCGCGCCGGTTTCTGCGCCCAGTTCGACGGTGGCTTCGCTGGGCACACAGGGGCCGTCCTCGCTGGAGACCAGCAATTCGAGGTCGACAAGGTACCGCCCTCCGTCGTCACGTTTGCCGACGACCTTCCCGCTCAGGGTCGCGGTTTGGCCGGGATAGATCGACCGGATCATCGAGATCGTGCGACGGCGGATCAGCGCGTCGGGACCGGCCCACTCGTTGAGGCCGCGGTCGATGAAGCCGTGGAAGAAGAGGGTCGACAGGTAGATCGTGCGCTGGCCCTGGCTCCGGGCGTACTCCGGGTTGTGGTGGCCGGGGAACCAGTCCCACGTTGAGGCCGCGTTCATGCAGATGCGCTTGTACGTCACCTCGAGGGACACCGTGGGCAGTGAGTCGCCGACGGAGACCTCGTCGAACCGCAGGGCGGGACGCGCGGCCGCTCCCGTATCGCTCGAGTTCACGTCGGCTCCCCGTCCGCGTCGGTGTCATACCGGAACAGCACGTTGGTGTTGCGCCCGATGATCTCGCCGTGCTGATCGGAGAAGGTGCTCACCGTCGTGATGAAAACGCCGGTTCCCACCCGCGTCGTCTTGGGTTCGGAGATCGAGGTCACCTCCTCCACGATCGACACGTGATCGCCTACGCGGGGACGGCGTTCGAACTCCGTCGTCGTCGAGGCGTTGATGATGTGGTGGCCGGGAAGCGGCACGCTGAGCGCCAGCAGCATGTCCGTGCGCGTGAAGTGCTCCGGCGCCCACTGCGGCGCGAAGCCGAGGGTCATCAGCAACCCCGGCGGGCAGTCTTCACCCTCCCAATAGCTGGGGTTGGCATCCTCGACGAGCGAGCAGTAGTACAGCACCATCGAGCGGTCGATCGGGAACCACGCACGCCGCGGTTCCGTGCGATGGCCGACCCACGCCCGGCCCTCTTCGAAGGTCCCGAACGTCATCCCCAGGCCGGTGACGTCGCTTATCGGAGTACTCACGAAGCCACCACCACAATCGCGTTCGCCCGTATCGCGGTGTCGCCGGTCTGGCGTGAGACGTCGAGTTCGACGTCAGCTAGCCGTTGGCCGCCTGATTCTCGTACACCGGTCACCCTGCCGGCGAAGGTGAGCACATCGCCGGGCCATACCTGCCCGGTGAACCGAACCCGGAACGATCGGATGTTTGCCAGTCCCACCCAATCGGTCAGTCGTTGGGCCAACATGCCGCCGTGCAGCAATCCCATACCGAACACCCCGGGCATGCCGGCGGCACGGGCGAACTCCTCGTCGTGGTGGATCGGGTTGAAATCGCCGCCGGCACCGGCGTAACGGACGATGTGTGAGCGCGTCAGCGGACCGAACCGTGAAGTCGGCATCACGTCGCCGTCGGCCAACGCCATCGGACTGGAGGGCATGGACGTCGTCACTCGGAGGCCCCAGTCTCGATCAGGACGTCGGTCTGACGGACGACGAGTTCTCCGCATCTATTGGTGAAGTCGGTCTCGATGGTGACCATCGTCATGGTGCCACCGCGCTTGCCCTCTCTCTGAGTCACGTTCACGACTCGCCGCGTCTCGGTCAGCTCGTCGCCAACGAGCACGGGCGCGAAGTATTCCCAGCCGCACTCGCCGTGCAATACGCGTCGCAAGTCAAGTCCGAGGGCGCTGAGCATGTCGGCGTCGGAGCGCCAGTGAGCCGCCGAGACGACGAACGTCGGGGGCGCGGGGACCGCGCCGAAGCCGGCTTCGCGGGCGGCTGCGGCATCCAGGTATATCGGGTCGTGGTCGTCGAGGGAGAGCGCGAACTCGCGCACCTTGGAACGGTCGATCGGGAACGTCGTGGTGCCGAGCTGCCTGCCTATGAGTGAGGGGTCAGCCATTGTTTTCGCCCTTCCCGCCGGTGAGCGTCGGCGCACATTCTCGGATGAGGCTGCCGAGGTTCTCGGCGATCCGTTCGGGTGCGAGCCCGATCGATGGTGAGTAAAGAACGATGTGGTCCAGAACGCCCTCGTAGCGGCGCAACCCGTCGCGAACCTCGGCGGCGGTGCCCGCCACGGCCATCGCGTCGATCATGTCGTCGGTGACGGCGGCGAACATGGCAGGCAGGTCGCGCCGTGCGAACGCCTCGCGAATCGCCGCTCCCTGTCTGGCGAATCCACTCACATCAAGAACGTGTTCGTACGACTTCACCGAGGAGTAGAACGCGATCTGCTGCGCGGCCTCACGACGCGCGACCTGCGGGTCGTCGTGCACCGAGCAGATGACCATGGAGACGATCTCCACGTCGGATGGATCGCGTTCGGCGCGTTCGGCACCGCGGACGACCGCAGGCCGGGCGACCTCCTCGACATAGGCCGTCGTGAACAGCGGATGGCCGGCCAAGCCGTCGGCGACGCGCCCGGCCACCTCGCACATTCTCGGACGCACACCAGCGGTGATGATCGGGATCGCTCGCTTCGGCGGCGCGACATCGCCAGTGGGAACGAGGTTGATCCGGTAAAAGCGCCCTTCGTGGTTCACAGGGCCTTCATGGAGGTTCCAGATCCGTCGGACCAACGGAACCAGTTCCTCCATGCGCAGGGCGGGTGACGAGGTGTCCCCGACACCGTGCCAGTCGCTCATCATGCGGCGTGTGCCGTTACCGAGGCCGAGGACGACGCGCCCTCCTGAAAGCTCGTCGAGGTCGCGCGCCTCGGTGGCCAGCACGAGCGGACTTCGTCCGACGCCGTACAGGATCGACGATCCCAGGCGGCAGTGCCGCGTTCGCGCGGCCATCGCGGCCATCGAGATGGAGCCGGAGCGCGAGTAGAACTCGGACGCCCAGGCGGCGTCGAATCCGGCGCGGTCGGCGGCCTCGGCAGTCTCGACGAGGGTCGCCAACTCCGCACCGAGCACGGAGACGCCGTAGGTGCTCACGACGCCGCCGGGCTGAATCGCACCAGCCCGAGGTCTTCGTTCACGTGCTCGAACACTGCGCGCACTCGCGCGCCGATGACGGCGTCGTCGGGTGCCACATCCTCAAGACTCGCCAACAACTGCGGACCCTCATCGAGCCGGACGAGCACGACCACGTACGGCTCGCTGCGTGGAAACGAATCCCACGGAGGGCGGTACACCGGCGCGAAACTTAGGATTTCTCCTGTGCCCGCCGCGGTCTCCCAGGCCAACTCGACATCGTGGCAGACGGGACACACCAGTCGGGGGTAGAGAAACGGGTGGCCGTTCGCACACCGCTGGAAGACGAGGTCGCCCCGGGCCCCCGCGGCGAAATAAGGACGGTTCACGTCGGTCAGCGGCGGCAGCGCCTCGGGATCGTGCAGACCGTCGAGAGAACTCGAAGCTGCGGTCATGACGCCCCCTCCATCACCATGCTGACGTGACTGCACAGCATCGATCCGTAGCTGTGCACGAACGCGGTGTCCGCGCCCGAAACCTGACGGCGCTCGGCGCGACCGGATAACTGCCAGTAACCCTCGAGGATTTGCGAGATGCCGGAGGAGGTCCCGGTGTGGCCGAACCGGATCAGGCCGCCGTCGGTGTTCACCGGCAGGTCGCCGCCGGGATCCGCGCGGCCGTCACGGTAGAAGTCTCCGGCACCTCCGGGCTTCACGAAACCCGCCTCCTCGAGAATCATCGCCGGGTTGGACGCGAAGGCGTCGTAGAGCAGGGCGACATCGACGTCGGCCGGGGTTCGCCCGGAGTGCTCGAACGCCATCGGGCCCGACCTAGCGGCTCCGGTGCGACCCGGCCGGGCCAGCGACGTCAGGAAGCCGTGAGTGTGGCCCTCCCCGAAGCCCAGCACGTGGACGGGCCGGTGCTTCCCCTCGCGGGCGCGACGTGCGGAGGCCAGCACCAGTGCGCCGCCACCCTCGCAAGGAATCGAGCAATGGTAGAAGTGGAACGGCCCGGCGATCGGCCGAGAGGACATCACGTCGTCGACGCTGAGGCGTTCAGCGTTGTGCGCGATCGCTGCGGGGTTCAACGCGGCCCAGCGGTCCTGCGACACGGTTACCTCGGCGATATCGGCCTTACCCTGGCCGGTTTCGTGCATCCACGCTTGGGCGATCAGGCCGTAGAGCGTGGGAACGGATGGTCCGTAGGGCATTTCGAACGCGTGGTCGCTCACCAGCGACATGAGTTCGCGTCCGCCGTCGCGGATCGGCGGGAATTTGCCCGCCGACACGACCAGCACCGTCTCCGCCTCGCCTCGGGCGATGACGTTACTCGCCATGCGCGTCATCGCGAGATGGGTGCCACCGCCGAGTTGGCAGGTCATCTGAAGCTTCAGATTGTGCAGACCGAGGTAGTCCATGAGGTCCTCGGACAAGAAGATGGAACCTTCGTTCGTCATCGGCCCGGCGCACACGAGGCCGTCCACTTCGTCAGGGGCCACTCCCGCGTCGGCGAGCGCCGCCACCGCGGCGCGAACGTGCATCTCGGTGGACGTGTAGGGGACTTTCCTGCCGGGAGTCAGTTCGGCGGCACCGATGATGGCCGGCTGGTCGTGTGGCATCCGCGCTCCTTTCGACGTTCCATTTCAAGCGAAGATCCTACGTGAACGGTGGTTAGCATAGCGTTTGCCACGCGGCGGGGTAACCCCCGTCCGCTTTCTCGCATCGTCAACAGAGTGTGGATCCGAAAACCGTTGCGCCCGTGGTGGAAATGATGGCGGTACGCACATCTTCCGGTGGATCCGACAACCAAGCCCGGCCCGTGGTCGGTTGTCAGCCGTCTTTCACATCGACAGGGATTTCTCACGGCCACAACCCCAAAACTCTGGTGACGCAGTGACCGAGAACCGGGTGAACCGTGTTTAGCCGTGGGCGACTGCGGGAAATGCGCCAACATGCCGGTGTGGAACCATCACATCGTTCTCGCGACTGACAGCGAGGCGAGCGCGCGCTACTACTGGCGCGCGTTCTCGGTTTGGAGCAGCCGGTGAAAATCGGGCACTTCGCGGTCGTCAAAGTGGGCGCGGACACCACGCTCGACTTCATCGACGCAAACGGTGAATTCGACAAGCAGCACTATGCGTTTCTGGTGACCGAGCAGGAGTTCGACGAGATCCTCACGCGCGTCAAAGATCGTGATCAGCCCTACTGGTCCGACCCCGTGCACGACCACCCGAATTCGATCAATCACTGGGACGACGGCCGGGGAGTGTACTTCGACGACCCGGACGGGCATAACCTCGAAATCATCACCCGTTCGTAAGGCAGCGGAGGCACCGAAGCCGAGCACGTGCACCCCCTCCTCGCGCCCGTTATCGAAGACACCGACCGGGACGGCTAGATGCGGTAGGACGAGACGACCACGGAGTGCACTTTCTCGTCAGCGTGGCGATTTCATAAGTGCCACAACACGTCAAGCTCTCCTGAAATAGCTCGGGGAACGGCCGGTCCACCGCTTGAAAGCGTGTGTAAAGTTGGTGACGTCGTTGTAGCCGAGTTCTGCTGCTACTTCGCTGATCGAGACCGAACGATCGAGGAGTCGCACCATCGCACGCTCCCGCATGAACGACTGGCGCAACTCCCGGAAGGTTGTCCCCTCGTCCGAGAGACGTCGCTTCAGCGTGCTTGTCGACATCGCGAGCTCGTCCGCGGCGTGACTGCTGCTCGTCTGTGCGGGCTCCCTCTCGAGCAGTTCTCGTATCTGTTCCGAGAACGAGGCGTCGCGTTGTCGGTCGAGCGTTCGCTGCAGATCGGCGACGGCGATCCGGTACGCAACAGGATCCGGGAAACGACATACCTCGTGCAGCGCATCCGCCGGTACGTGAATGTAAGACGTAAGAGCGTTGAAGAAGAGGCGTCCACTCAACAACTTCCCGTCGATCGCCCACCCGGCCGGAGCTGAATGGCTCAGGTGCAGTTCGACACTCGGCACGGCACCCGCGAGCATGTCCAGTAGACGCAACAATGCGAGCCCGCAGTAGCTGACGGCAAGGCAGTTCAGGCCGACGTCACCCGTGCGACCAGTCAGTCCTATCGTGAGACCGTGATCGGTCGAGTGGAACGACGGGCTGAGGGCGGTTGTGATAACCGGCAGATACGCAAGCAACTCGACGACTTCGGCAACCGAGCCCGCACTGACCAATGGCACGCTGAGTGCTCCGAATGACGTTAGTTTCGCTTGCCCACCGAACGCGAGACCTAGACGTGTGCCCTGGTCACAGTGGAAGTCGGGATAGATCTCTGTGAACCATCGCAACGGGACCTGCGCGTCGCGGCCCACCAACATCGACTCCGTGACGTGCTCTCGAATCATGATGCGCCGGAGTGCATCGACCGAGTCCCGGCTCAGCGCGTCACTATCGAGCATTTGCAGGAATGCCAGTGCCGGCATGCCCGACTGATCGAGCTCCACGTATCCCCTCGTCTGAGCTAAAAACACAACTCTTTGACTCCTGGAAGCCTAGCGATGCCATCCGGGCTCGACAACAGTGGGATGAGGATCACACGCGAAGCGAGGTAAACATGGCAGTCGTCACCTTCGTCGGTCACGATGGCGAGAAGTACGAGGCGCCTCTCACCGAGGGGCAGTCGTTAATGCAAATCGCGGTAAACAATGCGATACCGGGCATCGACGGCGATTGCGGCGGGGAGGCCGCGTGCGGCACGTGCCACGTGATCGTCGATGCCGATTGGTCGGACACCGTTGGGCTATGCGGTGCCAACGAAGAGGAGATGCTCTCGATGAATCCCGAGCGTCAAGCGACGTCGCGACTGTCGTGCCAGATGGCCGCCTCCGAGGGGTGGGACGGCCTGACGGTCGAGCTTCCCGAGTTCCAGCTCTAAAACCGAGGATCGGAGTCACTGATGAGCATTGCCACCACCATCACCGCCAAGGCCCAGTCGGTCGTTCCGTTGGAGGTGCAGATTCGCGGTGCGCACCTGTACGACAAGGCACGCCGGCGGATCACCGGGACCACACACAAGAAGATGTTCACCGAGGCTCCGATTCCGCCGGTCGAGGACCTCGACGTCGTTGATATCGATCTCAGCAACCCGTTCCTGTACCGCCAGGGTCGCTGGCAGTCCTACTTCGAGCGGGTGCGCAACGAAGCACCGGTGCACTATCAGGCCAAGAGTCCGTTCGGCCCGTTCTGGTCGGTGACCCGCCACGCCGACATCATCGCCGTGGACAAGAACCACGAGGCGTTCTCCGCGGAGCCGTTCATCATCATCGGGACGCCGCCGCGCTTTCTCGACATCGCCATGTTCATCGCGATGGACCCGCCGCGTCACGACGTCCAGCGTGCGTCCGTGCAAGGAGTCGTCGCGCCGAAGAACCTGCGGCAGATGGAGGGACTGATCCGGTCGCGTGTGCAGGAAGTGCTGGACAACCTGCCGACCGACCAGCCGTTCAACTGGGTGGAGCACGTCTCCATCGAGCTGACGGCCCGCATGCTGGCAACGCTGTTGGACTTCCCGTACGAGCGGCGGCACAAGCTGGTGGAGTGGTCGGATCTCGCCACCGCCATGGAGGAGGCCAACGGCGGTCCGTCGGACAATGACAGAGTGTTTCGCGGCATGGTCGACATGGCGAAGGGGCTCAGCGAGCTGTGGCACAACAAGGCGACGCGCTTGGCGAACGGGGAGGAACCGGGCTTCGACCTCATCACCATGCTGCAAGGCAACGACGACACCAAGGACCTCATCGATCGACCGATGGAGTTCCTGGGCAACTTGGTGTTGCTCATCGTCGGCGGCAATGACACGACCCGCAACTCGATGAGCGGAGGCGTACTCGCCCTCAACGAGTACCCCGATCAGTTCGAGAAGCTCAAGGCGAACCCCGACCTGATCCCCGGAATGGTGTCGGAGATCATCCGATGGCAGACCCCGCTGGCCTACATGCGGCGCATCGCGAAGAAGGACGTCATGCTGAACGGGCAGTTCATCCGCAAGGGCGACAAGGTCGTCATGTGGTACGCCTCGGGCAACCGGGACGAACGCGTCTTCGAGCGCCCCGATGAGTTGATCATCGACAGAAGCAACGCGCGCAACCACATCGCCTTCGGGTTCGGAGTACACCGTTGCATGGGGAACCGGCTGGCCGAACTGCAGCTGCGAATCCTGTGGGAGGAGTTGCTTCCTCGCTTCGAGAACATCGAGGTGGTCGGCGAGCCCGAGTACGTGCAGTCGAACTTCGTTAGGGGCATCAGCAAGCTGATGGTCCGCCTCACTCCCAAGCAGACTGCATGACATCTGAGCGGGCGGTGGTCGTCGGGGCCAGCCACGCGGGCGCGCAGCTGGCGGGAAACCTCCGCCGCGACGGCTGGGCAGGTGAGATCCTCCTGATCGGCGATGAGGGTAAGCTGCCCTACCACCGTCCGCCGCTGTCGAAGGCGTACCTGGCCGGCAAGAGCGGCTTCGATGAACTCCTGATCCGTGGTTCCGACTTCTACACCAAGCAGAACATCCAGCTCGTGGACGCGACGGCGGAGTCGATCGACCGGTCGGCTGGGCGGGTGTGCCTGGACACCGGCGAGACGGTGAACTACACGAAACTCGCGCTGTGTGTCGGTGCGCGAGCGAGGCGACTGCCAACCCCTGGCGCGGACCTGCGCGGGATTCACTACCTGCGCACCGCGGCCGACGTCGAATCCATCCGAGAGGCCGCCGTACCCGGCCGACGGGTCGTGATCGTGGGTGGCGGCTACATCGGGTTGGAGACTGCGGCCTCGCTGTGTTCGCTGGGCGTGGAGGTCACCGTGTTAGAGGCCACCGACCGTGTTCTCGAACGGGTCACCGCCCCGGAGGTGTCGGCGTTCTTCACGCGGATCCACCGCGACCAGGGCGTGGACATCAGAACCCAGGCACTCGTCGAGGCGTTCTCCGGCAACGACACCGTGCAGGAGGTCGTGCTGGCGGGCGGGGAGTCACTGGCCGCCGATGCGGTGATCATCGGTGTCGGCGTCATACCCAACACCGAACTCGCCTCCGCCGCAGGACTATCCGTCGACAACGGCATCGTGATCGATGACCAGGCCCGCACCAGTGACCACGACATCGTGGCCGCTGGCGACTGCACCAGCCACGTCATCGCCCGATACGGATCGCGCATCCGCCTGGAATCCGTGCCCAGTGCCGGCGAGCAGGCCAAGATCGCCGCGGCGACCATCTGCGGAAAACACAGCGTCATCGCCGCGCTCCCCTGGTTCTGGTCTGACCAGTATGACCTCAAACTCCAAATCGCCGGTCTCAACACCGGATACGACGAAGTACTGCTCAGCGGCGACCCATCACGCGGCCGGGAATTCAGCTGCTTCTACTTCCGCGACGGCGAACTCATCGCCGCCGACTGCATCAACCGTCCCCGCGACTTTCTATTCACCAAACGAGCCATCACCAAGTCACTTCCGGTCGACCGCGCCGAGCTGCTCGCCGTCTCCACGTCAGTTTGATCGACGTGCGCTAGATGTCAGCAAAGGCACTCCACCACTGTCGAGCGCTTGACGACCTCGAGTCACTTACCCGGAGGCCCTGAGAATGGGGCGGCAGGGGTTGCGGCATCGACCCATCGGCCACCAAGACGTTCACACCACGGTTTCGAGGCCAGCCTGCAAATGGCCAACCGCTTACACCCCCATTAGGCTGCCGCCCACGGACACCCCGCAGACGGTCCGTACCGATGCTGCGGGACACCTCGAACACGGATTCTCGCGTGCTCGGCCAACGCACGATGCTGCCCCGGGCAGCGCGATCCGAGAGGCGACAATTGTGACCATTTCTACTGAGGCCGGATTTCTCGAGGCGCTCTACCGGGACTGGAGCAGCCGAATGGCAGACGACCCTCAAATGTCTATTGCGATGCTGCGCAGCATGTTCGACGAATGGCACCTGCCGACCAAGGAGCCCGAGGCCGTGACGTACCGGTCGGACGTCATCGCCGGCGTCGAGGGTATCTGGGCTCTCCCGCTCGGCGCGGACACGTCGACCGTCATCCTCTACAATCACGGTGGCGGCTTCGCCGTCGGATCAGCGGCCAGCCACCGCAAGCTCGCCGGACACCTGGCCACCGCGCCGGGGACGTCAGCGTTCGTCATCGACTACCGGCGAGCACCCGAGCATCCCTTCCCGGCCCAGATCGGGGACGCCACGGCAGTGTACCGCGCGCTGCTGGACAGCGGCGTCGCGCCCGAGCGCATCGTCACCGCCGGAGACTCCGCCGGGGGCAACCTGGCCATCGCCATGGTGCACGCGCTGCGCGACGACGGCACGCCGCTCCGCGCGTCAACCCGCTGCACCCCGACTATGCCGGATTCCCGCGGCTCTACATCAGCGCCGGATCGGTGGAGACGTTGCGAGACGACGCGACCCGGCTGGCCGATCGCGCGACGGCGGCCGGCGTCGAGGTGACGCTGTCGGTGGTCGACGGCATGCAACACGTCTTTCCTTCCCTCGCCGGCCGCGCCCCGGAGGCCGACACCGAGGTCGTCAAGATCGGCAGTTGGTATCGCCGCTGATCGTCCCGGCGGACCGACTCGGACGGACACACCCGGGCGTGAACCGAACGGAGAGGCATGAGCGATATGACCACTCACCACGACGCGATCGTGATCGGCGCGGGTTTTGGCGGGCTGGTATGCCTTAAAGCAACTGCGGGACCAACACGGCCTGGATGTACGGATCTTCGAAAAGGCCGGCGGCGTGGGCGGCACCTGGTACTGAAATCGCTACCCCGGCGCGCTGTCGGATACCGAGACGTTCGTTTACTGCTACTCGTGTGACGAGGCCTTGTTGCGGGAGTGGGATTTCGACAGCCGTTACGTCTCTCAGCCGCAAATCCTGCGCTACCTCGAGCACGTCGCCGACCGCTGGAACCTGCGGCCCGACATAGACCTCAACACCGCCGTGGAGGCGGCGCACTTTAACGAAGACGACGACCGCTGGCATGTCAGGACGGGGGCGGGTGAGTTGTACACGGCGAAGTACCTGGTCAAAGCCGTGGGGCTGCTGTCGGCCACCAACCTACCCGACTTCACCGGCATCGGCACCTTCAGCGGCCTCTACGTACACACCGGGGACTGGCCGGCTGACCTGGAGCTAGCCGGCAAGCGAGTGGGTGTCATCGGGAACGGGTCCACCGGGGTCCAGGTCATCACCGCGATCGCACCCGAGGTCGACCATCTGACCGTGTTCCAGCGCTCGGCGCAGTACACGGTCCCTGTGGGCAACGGACCGGTCTCGAAGGACTACGTCGCAGATGTCAAGGAAAACTACCAAGCCATTTGGAAGCAGGTGCGTAACTCGGGGGTCGCCTTCGGCTTCGAGGAGAGCACCCGACCGTTCGAGTCGGTGTCGCAGGAAGAGGCGCATGCGATCTTCCAGCGAGCGTGGGAGAACGGCGGCGGCTTCCGGTACATGTTCGAGACCTTCTCGGACATCGCCACCAACGACATGGCCAACAAGGCGGCACAGGACTTCATCAAGGGCAAGATCGCCGAAATCGTCACCGACCCTGAGATGGCACGCAAGCTCATGCCGAAGGATCTCTACGCCAAGCGACCGCTGTGCGACAGCGGGTAACCCGGTGGCGAAGACCAACACGTCGAGTTCGTGCTCCACCCCGTGGGTGATGGACCGCCGGACCGTCGATGTTGCGTTCAACTCCGCTGCGGCATCGCCACGCTCAACGAATCGATCCACCCTAGAAAAGCGGAAGGCCAGCGAGTTGCTTCCTGAATGGCGAACCTACGAGCCTAGAATCTTCGGTCTGCGTCGGCCACGTCGTCGAGCAGTCGCATTTTACCCGCGAGCGCGGCGGCGGCAATGCGATTGGTGACGCCGAGTCTGCGGAGGAGCGCCGCGACCATCCGCTTCGCCGTTCGCTCGGACACGGCCATGCGCTGCGCGATGTCGCCGGTCTCCATGCCCGACGCCACGAACAGCCACACCGTAGCTCAGGGGCGCTGAACTGTTCGCGCAGTGCGGCGTTCGGCTCGCGCGACCGTGCCAGCAGTGCATCGAGAAGCGTCGCGTCGACGACCCGCATGCCTTCGGCGATGGTGCACAACGGACCCAAAAGGGCCTCGGGCCGCGCGGTCTTGGGGAGGAAGCCATCGGCTCCGGAGCGCAGCGCCTCTTCCGCGAGGTCGAGGTTGCCGGTGCCCGACAACGCCAGTACACGCGTGTCGGGATGGCGTGCCTTGATTTGACGAATGGCGGCGATTCCGCCAAGCGGTGGCATCGACAGGTCTACGATTGCGATGTCGGCAGCGCAACGGGCTATGACGTCGACAACGTCTTCGACGTCGGTCGTCGTGTCGGCCACGTAAAACTGCTCGCCCCATTGGCTGTTGAGCAGCAACGCCAGTCCCTCGGAGAAGAGCTCGTGGTCGTCAACGATGACAACAACGTACGGCCTGCTCCTCACTGCCCCGACACTACTCCGTCGCTGGTCACAAGCCGGTGAATCCCGCCGATCACACCCTCTGGACGGTTCAGGGGGACGGAGGGCGGCTAGCCCGGTCGGTGATCTGGGTGCGAATCGCGGTGGTGTGCTCAATCGGCGTGCTGCTCACCTCACAACCACCGGGAGTGCGCACGTCGCTCGTCGTGCTGTTGGTGGCCGCGACCGCCTATGCGGGAATCGTTTTCGCCTATCCCGCGCTGGAGGTGCGCCGAACCTCATACCGTTGGGCTATCACCGGTCTCGACTCCCTGTTCACACTCACGTTCGTCGCCCTTACGGGGGGAGCGCAGAGCCCCGTGGTGTCCGTGCTGGTCCTGGTCGTCATCGCCTCCGCGGCACGACTCACCTTCAGTGAGGCCATCGTCTCGGGCGTGCTACTCGGGACGGGGTTCGTCGCCGTCTCGATTCTGCCCTCCGAACCCGCTGCCTCCGCTTTATCGCCGACGTTCCGAAGTGTTTGGTGGGCGGTATACCTGGTTTTCGCCGCGTTCATCACGGCCGGTTTGTCGTCGCTGGCCGAGCGTGAACGCCGGTCAAGCCTGCGAGCAATGGTCGAGGCTGAAGCGGAACACGCTGTCGCAGAGGAAGAACGGGATCTCCGGCGACGACTCCTCGCGTCGTACCAAGCTCAACAGGACGGATTGCAGGTCCTCGTTCACGAATTTCGCACTCCGATAACGTCATTGGAGGCTTTGACAGCCGCGCTGACGTCGAAGGACCATATGACCGAGTCTGATCGTGCCGCTAGCGTCCAATTGACCAACCGCCACGCTCAGCACCTCCACGACATGATCGACGCGCTGTCGGATGTCGCGTTGAGCCGACATCCCACATTCGCCACTGGTCGGGTCCGGCCGGTCGACGTCGCAGACGTCATCACGGTTGCCGCAAGCACCGTCGGTCTGGCTTCGCCACGCCTGCAACTGTCGATGCGCGACGCGATCGGGACGGTCAGATTGGATGCTCAGGGTCTGCGACGGGTTCTCACCAATCTGCTTGAGAACGCGGCCCGCCACAGCCGCGATGCGGCCGTCGAAGTGACGTGCGATCAGGACGGCTCCGACATCCTGATCACCATCGCCGACCGCGGGCCGGGCATACCCCCCCAAAGCCAAGGTGAGTTGACCGCGAAGTACATCAGCGTCGGCGAACAGCGGGGCACGGCCGGCCTCGGCCTGTGGATCGTCCAACAGATACTCGAGGCGATCGGCGGCAGACTAGATTTCGTCGCGCGCGATGGCGGCGGGCTGATAGTCACCGTACGCGTACCAGCGACGTAGCATAGGGCTACGCCGCCGGCGGCGTACCGTCGTTAGAACCTGATGAGACCACGGATGTTGCGGCCAGATCTCATGTCTTCGTAGCCCTGATTGATCTGGTCTAGCGAGTAGTCGCGCGTGATCAGCTCGTCCAACTTGAGCGATCCGGAGTTGTACAGTTCGACCAGGCGGGGAATGTCGTGCGCCGCGTTCGACGAACCGTACAGTGCTCCCCGAATCTGCTTCTCGTACAGTGTCAACTCGAGCAGCGATCCCGACATCGACGTTTCCTCGGGATGCCCGATGGCGGTGACGACGACGCGGCCGCGCTTGCCCACGAGGGCCAGAGCCTCGCTGATGTAGGCCGCTTCGGCGACGTCCGTGGTGAGCACGCACACGTCGGCGAGCTTGCCTCTGGTCAGATCGCTGACGAGATCCCATCCGTCGTTCATCGACGTCGCGGTGTGCGTCGCTCCGAACGTCGTCGCTTGCTGCCGTTTGAATTCGACCGGATCGACAGCCACGATCGTGAGGGCACCGGCGATCCGGGCGCCTTGGATGGCGTTCATGCCGATGCCCCCGGCGCCGACCACCACGACCGTGTCGCCCGCGTGCACCTCGCCTGTTCGCACCGCCGAACCGTATCCAGTTGTCACGCCGCATCCGATCAACGCCGCCTTGTCCAAGGGGGTGCCCTGATCGATCTTTACGACCGACGATCTCGGAACCACTGTGTACTCGGAGAACGTGCCGAGCAGGCACATCTGGCCGACGTCCTCGCCGCGTGCGTGGAATCTGTAGGTGCCGTCGATCTGCGGGCCCATCATGACCGCCGCACCCACCTCGCAGAGGTTCCCCATCCCGCGCGCACAGTAGGAGCACGTGCCGCAAGCGGGAAGGAAGGTGAGGATGACCGAGTCGCCTTCGTCGATGTCGTTGACACCCGCGCCGACTTCGACCACCGTGCCCGCGCCCTCGTGACCGCCGACGACCGGTAGCGGGAACGGGAGGTCGCCCGTGACGAGGTGCTCGTCGGAATGGCACAGCCCGGTTGCCGCCAGTTGGACGAGCACCTCACCTGCCTCTGGCGGATCGAGGTCGACCTCCTCAACTTCCCACTTCTCACCCAATCCCCACAGCACCGCGGCACGTGTCTTCATCTGTCGAACTCCTTTACGTCGATTGGTTCGGTGAATCTCATGGGACTCAACACATCACGTGAGCCGGTCCCGAATGCTCGCAGTTGAGCGAGCCCTAGGCGTCGATGAGATCCTGCCTGTTGGCAGCGTCCAGCATCGACCGGTACTCGGGAAACAGATTCTTGGCTTGCGGGATCAATTTGATCAATTTCGGCACTGGGCCCTTCGCGCGGACCGTGCCTCTCGCCATCGCCATCGTCAGATTGACCTTCCCGAGCCAGAAACGATTTCCCGTATCGGCTGTCATGAACAGTTCCACGTTGGGAGTAGCGGAACTGTCGGGACCGGTCTCCACCACCTTGTTGGGCATGTCCACGGTGATCTTCGCATTGGGATCGGTGTAGTGAATCCGCAATATCACACCCGATTTCGCGAGCTTATCGGCCAGGGCATTCTGCTCCATGGCCCGCTGAAAGATGCCACCCAGGTAGGTGTACACCTCGTTCTCGTCCGTAAAGACGGCCATCCATCACCCTTTCTTTCGTGCTGTTCAGCCTGCAGCGGGTCCGCTCAGTGCTGTGCGATCGGCGTCGTCACCGTTATTCCGTCGAGGTCGTCGTCGACCGGGATCTGACAGCCGAGACGGGAGCACGAATCGAGTCCCTCGCAGAACTCCAGCATCGACCGCTCCTGCTCGGATGCCGTCGGAAGTCGGTCAACCCAATCACTTGCGACGTGAATGTGGCAAGTGGCGCAAGCGCATTCACCGCCACAGTCGCCGTCGATGCCCGGCACGTTGTTGTCGACTGCGGCGTCCATCAGCGTGACGCCACTGTCCACGGTGACACGACGCTCCGTGCCGTCATGCGAGACGTAGGTGATTATCGGCATCCGCGTTCTCCAATCATCGTGCCAACGCTCCGGGTTGCGGCCGTCACCCGTTGATCCGAACGGGCAGTGACTCGTAGCCCCTGACGAAGGGCGAGAGCACTCGCACCGGCTCGCCCCGTACCTCGATCTGCATCGGATTCGGCCAGCGTTTCAGCAACTCCTCCCAGAGGATCCGGAGTTGCAATTCGGCGAGCCTGTTGCCCACGCAGCGGTGGATACCGAACCCGAACGAGAGGTGCTGCCGCGGCCGCGTGCGGTCGATGATGAAGTCGTCCGCGTCCTCGATTGCCTCAGGGTCACGATTTCCGGAGAGGTACCACATGACCACCTTGTCGCCCTGCTTGATCGACTTGCCGCCGAACTCGATGTCCTGCAATGCCGTGCGGCGCATGTGTATCAGCGGAGTCTGCCAGCGAATGATCTCGGGAATCATCGTCGGGATCAGCGCAGGGTTGGCGCTGAGTTTCTCGTACTCACCGGCATTCTGGTTCAACGCGAGCAGGCCCCCAGTCATGGAATTGCGCGTCGTATCGTTGCCCCCGACGATGAGAAGCAGGATATTGCCCAGGTACTCCTCGGCAGACATGTTCCGAGTGGCCTCGGAATGCGCGAGCATCGAGATCAGGTCGTTGCCCGGCTGCGCATTGACACGCTGATTCCACAGTGTGCTCCTCTCGGCCTGTGTGTGATCGGTGCCACACTCATCGTGACCGCTGCGCTCCGTCTCGGGCAGGCACCGCGGGGGCCAAAGCTGGCCTTCCGGTGCCATGTTCGAGCAAGGTTCGGCTCATCTGCGATGTCACCGACTCGTCCTCGAATGCGAATCATGGTTCACTGGCGCGTCAGAAGAGCCTGCGCGCCAATCTCCACGCCTTCGCGGAGTACGGAGGGTAGACCAGTTGGGACAGGTCCGGCCGGGTCGGTTTGGTCAGGACCGACTTGTGGTGGCTGAACTCCTCGAAGCCGAATCTGCCGTGATAGGCCCCGATCCCGGATGGCCCGACTCCGCCGAACGGCAGTCGGGTGGTGGCGAAGTGGAAGATCAAGTGGTTCACCACCATGCCGCCGGCGGATACGTCCCGGATCACCCGCTCGCGGACGGCCCTCGATCGCGTGAACAGGTAGGCTGCAAGCGGTTTGGGCCGCGCGTTGACGAAGCGGATCGCCTCGTCGAGATTCTCAACGGAGACGATCGGCAGAACGGGACCGAAGATCTCCTCGGTCATGAGAGGTTCGTCCAGCGCCGGATCGACCACCACGGTCGCTTCGATCTCCAACGCGTCAGTATCGCAGCCCCCGCCGATCACGACGTCACCGGTCGTGGCGGCAAGCGCGCCCGCCAACCGGTCGAAGTGGCGCCGATTCACGATGCGCTTGCCGCCGACGGTTTCGGCCTCGAACTCCTCAACGGATCGTTTGATTCGGTTCACCAGCTCGTCTTTGACGCTCGCCTGGGCGAGCACGTAGTCCGGTGCGATGCAGACCTGTCCGGAGTTGATCAGCTTGGTCCACGCGATCCGTTTCGCCGCCACCTCGATGTCGGCGTCTGCCGCTACGATCACTGGGCTCTTGCCGCCGAGTTCGAGCGTCACGGGAGTGAGTTGGGCGGCCGCGCTTTCGTAGACCCGGCGTCCGATCTCCGTACCACCGGTAAAGCAGATCTTGTCGAAGCCCTGTTCGATGAGCTCCTGGCTGACTCCGCCGTCGCCTTCCACGACCACGACCGCGCGCGGATCCAGGTAACGCGGAACGAGGTCGGCCATCAGGGCTGACGACGCCGGCGCCAGTTCGGATGGCTTGAGCACGACCGCGTTGCCAGCGGCGATGGCGCCGACCGCCGGGCCGAGAGTCAGCGCGAAGGGGAAATTCCACGCGCCGATGATCAGGACGGTGCCGTACGGCTCGTACTCGATCCAGCCGAGGCCGGGTAGTTGCGAGAGCTCGAGACGTCGGTACCTGCGGCGGGCCCACTTCGTGACATTCTTGGCGGCGTCACTCGCCTCGGCGGCGACGCTCGCGACGTCGGCGAGCCAGGCTTCGAACGGCGGACGGCCCAGATCCTCGTCGAGCGCGGCCGCCATGGACTGTTCGTTGTCGATCACGAGCTTGTGAAGTGCGAGTAGCTGCTGCTTGCGCCACCCCAAGTCGCGGGTGAGACCGTCCGCGAACGCTTTGCGCGCTCCCGATGTAGCCCGCGAAACCCTCCCAGCCGTAATTGAATTGGCGTTTGGGGCGACTTCACTTGCCGTCATCGGGTCACAACCTTTCGATTCGCCAGTACGTCGAATAGTAACGGCCTCGCGGTTGACAAGCCGTAGTTTGTGAGACTTCTGTGGCATTAGAGGCTCTCGCGGTGTCGTGGAGGCCCCGGTCGGCGGTTCCACGAACTCAGTGCGAGCAAGTAGCGGAAAGTGCGCAACGCCGAAACGTCCAGTGCTACAAGCCCCCCGATTCTTGAAATTGTCACGACTGTCAATCGAGGCGGCCGGTACCGGATTCCGGATTGCAACTTGCTCGGGCTGGTTTTTTAGTTTAACTTCAGTTCGCCTAGTGCGCCACGTCACGGCTTCCCGTCGGCGTGACTCACACCACTTCGCGAAGGAGCGACCTTTGGAATCGGTCTCAGGGCGACGCCGAGCGCGCTACGACCCGGTACATCCGGTCTCTCGCGCTAATACCCGTACGGTCGTGATGGACGCTCTCGGCGTCGCCACCAAACCCCTGCGTGGCCTCGGTGGTTTCTTCGCGATGGCGCTCGACACGTTCGCCTGTATGTTCCGCCGACCGTTCGCGTGGCGCGAGTACCTCTTGCAGACGTGGTTCGTGGCGCGGGTCTCGCTCGTGCCCACCCTCATGCTCTCCGTCCCGTTCACGGTGCTAACGGTGTTCACGTTCAACGTGCTCCTCGTGGAGTTCGGCGCGGCCGACTTCTCGGGAACGGGCGCGTCGCTCGGTACCGTCAACCAGACCGGCCCGATCGTCACGGTTCTGGTCGTGGCCGGCGCCGGAGCAACCGCGATGTGCGCTGACCTCGGCGCTCGAACGATCCGCGAGGAGCTCGACGCTCTCCGCGTGATGGGCATCAATCCGATACAGACGCTCGTCGTGCCGCGGGTCCTGGCGGCCACGACCGTGGCCCTACTCCTGTCGTCGCTCGTCATCCTCGTCGGACTCGCGGGTGGCTTCTTCTTCTCCGTCTACTTCCAGCATGTCACCCCCGGCGCGTTCGTCGCGGGCATGACCCTGATCACCGGCGTCACCGACGTCGTGGTCTCCCTCGTGAAGGCGACGTTGTTCGGGCTGACCGCCGGACTCATAGCGTGCTACATGGGCACCTCGGTGGGCGGCGGTCCCGCTGGCGTCGGCAACGCGGTTAACGAGACCGTGGTCTTCTCGTTCCTCGCGCTATTCGTCATTAACGTCATCACCACCGCCGTCGGATTCCAGGTCAGCCCATGAGCGCGGGAACGACTGTCCGACAGCGACTTCCCCGCTTCTCCGCTCGCCTGAGAGGTGCGGTCGATAGTGCGGAACGACTCGGCGGCCAGGCGGAGTTCTACGGCACGACAATCGCCTCGATAGGCTTCGCAGTCACGCGCTACACCGCCGAGACCATCCGCCTGATCGCCGCGATGAGCCTCGGCACCGGCGCGCTGATCATGGTGGGGGGGACGACCGCCATCGTTGGATTCCTCACGCTGTCCACAGGCGCCCTCGTCGCCGTCCAGGGGTACAACCAGTTCTCGAACGTCGGTGTCGAGGCACTCATCGGGTTCGCGTCCGCCTTCTTCAACGTCAGACTCATCGCCCCACTGACGGCAGGTGTCGCCATGGCCGCAACGATCGGCGCTGGCGCCACGGCTCAGATGGGGGCCATGCGCATCAACGAGGAGATCGACGCACTCGAAGTCATGGGCATTCGATCAGTGGCGTATCTGGCCTCGACCAGGGTCGCCGCCGGCGTGGTGGTGGTGATCCCGGTCTACTGCGTCGCGGTGATGTCGTCCTTCTTCGCTGCCCGGTTCGGCACCACGTTCTTCTACGGGCAGTCGACGGGCGTGTACGACCACTACTTCTACACGTTCCTGTCGACCACCGATGTCCTGTCGTCGTTCCTCCTGGCGCTGGTGATGGCGGTGGTCATCATGCTCGTCCACACGTATTACGGCTACAACGCGTCAGGCGGACCCGCTGGAGTGGGCGAGGCTGTCGGTCGCGCGGTCCGAACGTCGATGATCTCGGCGGCGGTGGTGGTGCTACTCGTGTCGCTGGCGATCTACGGCCAGTCCGGCAACTTCAACCTGGCGGGATGACGCGATGTCCAGCAACGTTCGATCGTTCCGCTCCCGGAGGCTGTGGTGGGCTCTGGCCCTTGTCGTTGCCGCAGTGGTGTTCGTTTACGCCACCCTCGGGGCGTTCACCAAAACGTTCACGTCGTACGCCAGAGTGACGCTCACATCGGACCGCTCCGGTTTAGTCATGGAGCCGGGCGCCAGGGTGAAATTGCGTGGAGTCCAAGTCGGGGAGGTGGCCGCCGTCAGCAACGGCAAGGGTTCGGTCAGTTTGACCCTGAACATGTATCCCAACCAGTTGAAGTACATCCCGGCGAACGTACAGGCGCGCATTCGCGCGACCACCGTCTTCGGCGCCAAGTACGTCGACCTCGTTTATCCCGCAGACGCAAGTTCGCAACGGCTGGCCGCCGGTGCAGTGCTGAAGTCGGACAACGTGGCCATAGAGGTGAACACGGTGTTCGAGAACCTGGTCGGACTGCTCGACCAGGTCGACCCGGCTAAGCTCAACGGAATCCTCTCGGCGCTGTCCGAAGGCGTGCGCGGTCGCGGGGAGCGTATCGGTGAGGCCACGACCGCGCTCAACGAGGTTCTGCAGCAACTGAATCCGCGCGCGGAGACCATCCGCAACGACTTCCGATCGTTGAGGGGCTTTGCCGACACCTATAGCGAAGCCGCCCAGAACATCCTGAAGACGCTCGACGCGGCGAGCACCACCAGCACGACGCTGTCGAACCAAGCCCAGCAGTTGGACGCGTTACTTCTCAGCGTGGCGGGATTCTCGAACAGTGGCGTGCAACTTCTCGGTCCGAACAAGGACAACCTCATCCAGGCGGTCAACGACTTGGCACCGACAACGGCCCTGCTTGCGAAATACAGCCCCACCTACACGTGTCTGCTCGTCGGTGCGAAGACTCTACTCGACGGGTACGACTACACAGGGATCACCGGTGGCCGCAACGGCAAGTCGCTCATCGTGGATGCCGCGTTGCTCTTCGGTGACGATCAGTATCGCTACCCCGACAACCTGCCGATCACCGGTGCCAAAGGCGGCCCCGGAGGCAAGCCGAGTTGCGGGTCGCTTCCCGATGCGGCAACCAACTTCCCTGTGCGCGGCCTCGTCACCGACACGGGTTGGGGAACGGGACTGGACTACCGGCCGAATCCCGGCATCGGCCGACCGTTCTACATGGATCTGCTGCCGACCACGCGCGGTTACCCGCAGCCGCCGGTTCTGCGCGGTCAGGACCGCGGGGCGGCACCCGGCCCGATCCCGTACCCGGGTGCACCGCCGTACGGGGCCCCGATGTACGCGCCCGACGGGTCGCCACTTTACCCGGGCCTCCCGCCGGCGCCTGCGCCGATGTCACCCCCCGAGCCGGGTCCGCCACCACCGGGCAGGGAACCCTTCGTGGTCCCCGACCCTGCCGACATGCAGCCGTTCCCGCCGACGACCCTACCGCCGGTACCGGCCGCGCCGTCACCTTGATGGGCGTCCCTGCCCCGAGCCTCCGGAGGAACCGTGAAAGATGACCTGTCAGCCGCCGTGGTGCGACTGATCGTGTTCGTGGTGGTGTGCTTACTCGGGACATTCGCGCTGCTGGTGATCTACGCGCAGCTCCGCTTCGATCGGGGGTCGACGTACCGCGCCGCGTTCACCGACGTCAGCGGTCTGGAAGTCGGCGACTTCGTGCGGGTCGCCGGAGTCGAAGTCGGCACGGTCACGAACGTCGTCATCACGGAGGAGAACACCGCGTCGGTGGAGTTCAGCGCCGACGACGCGGTCGTTCTCACGGACGGGAGCCGTGCGGCGATCCGCTACGACAATCTGATCGGCGACCGGTATCTCGAGTTGCTCGAAGGCGCCGGAGGAACCCGCAAACTGCAACCGGGCGGCACCATCGCGTTGGATCACACCGCCCCGGCATTGGATCTCGACGCGCTGATCGGCGGCTTCCGGCCCTTGTTCCGCGCACTCGACCCCGATCAGGTGAATAAGCTGTCCGGTCAGCTCATTCAGGCGTTCCAGGGGCAGGGCGACACCATCGGGTCGTTCCTGACCCAAACCGCAGCTCTAACCAGCACCCTCGCCGACCGCGACCAGCTCATCGGCGACGTGGTGGTCAATCTCAACACCGTGCTCGGGTCGCTGTCCGGGCAGGGCGACCAGTTCGCCAAGGCGGTCGAATCACTCTCGACGCTCGTCGCCGGTTTGGAGGGACGGAAAACGGACCTGGCCAACGGCCTTTCGTACGCCAACACCGCCGCCGCATCGATCAGCGACCTTCTCGTAGCAGCACGTGAGCCGTTCAAGAACACCGTGGCTCAGACCGACCGGGTGGCAACGACGATCCTCAACGACAAAGACTACTTCGATGACTTCCTCAACACCCTGCCCGACTCGTACCGCATCCTCGGACGCCAAGCGCTCACCGGCGACTACTTCAGTTTCTACATCTGCGATCTCGTCCTGAAGGTGAACGGCAAGGGCGGGCAACCCGTGTACATCAAGGTCGCGGGTCAGGACACAGGCAGGTGCACACCACAGTGAAGCCCTTCTCCGAACGCAATCCGGTGACGCTCGGTCTCATCGGCGCGCTGGTGCTGACGGCCATCATCGTCGCGGCGCTGCAGTTCAAAAACCTACCGTTCGTGTCCAGTGGCAACGTCTACTCGGCGTACTTCGCCGATGCCGGCGGTCTCAAGACAGGTGCTGAGGTTCAGGTGGCGGGCTTCCAGGTCGGCGAGGTGCGCAGCATCACGTTGGAGGACTCCCACGCCCTCGTCACGTTCGACGTCTCGGACGACGTGCACGTCGGCGATCGCTCCGAGGCGGCGATCAAGACCAAGGCGCTGCTCGGCAGTAAGACACTGGAGGTGACTCCGCGCGGCGACGAAGAACAGCGGGACACGATACCGGTCGAACGCACCACGTCGCCCTATCAGTTACCCGATGCACTGGGCGACCTGTCGGCGACGATCAGTGGACTGAACACCGACCAGCTGTCCAACTCGCTGACCACGCTCGCCCAGACGTTCGCGAACACCCCGCCACAGCTCCAGGCCGCGGTGCAAGGCGTCGCACGATTCTCCCAGACGCTCGCCGAACGCGACGCCGACCTGCGCTCACTGCTGACGAACGCCAACAAGGCGACCGGCATCCTCGCCGAGCGCAGCGACCAGATCGTCAGCCTCGTCAAGAACACGAACGCGCTGCTGGCCGAGTTGCGAAATCAAAGTGCAGCGCTCGACGAGCTTTCGGCCAATTTCACGGCTCTGTCCCAACAGCTTAGAGGACTGATCGCAGACAACCGGAGCACGCTCAAGCCGGCGCTGGACAGGCTCAACGGCGTACTGGCGATCATCGACAACCGCAAGGCACGGCTTCAAGAGGCGTTCGTCGGACTCAGCGACTACGCGACCGCACTCGGTGAAGCGGTGTCCGCCGGGCCGTTCTTCAAGGCCTATCTGAGCAACCTGCTGCCGGGCCAGTTCGTTCAGCCGTTCGTCGATGCCGCGTTCTCTGACCTCGGGTTGGATCCCAGTGTGCTGCTGCCGTCGCAACGAGTCGACCCGGAGGTAGGACAGCCCGCGACGCCGCCCCTACCCGTCCCGTATCCACGTACGGGACAGGGCGGTGAACCCAACCTGACTTTGCCCGACGCGATCACGGGAAATCCCGGCGATCCGGGCTGTGGCCCACCGGGCGTGCCGCTGCCGGGCCCGACGGGTTGCTATCCCTACCGGGAGCCGTTGCCGGCGCCGCCG
>NZ_HG322954.1:98136-163153 GCF_000455325.1 Mycolicibacterium septicum DSM 44393 | reverse complement strand
CACCGGGGCCGCCGGCGGTCGTACCCGCGGCACCCACGCCGACGCCGGTGCTGGTGCCCGCGCCGGGCGAAGCAGCGCCGGGTTCGGAACCCGGTCCCGCGCCGACTGAGGGAGAGCAGTGAGCACGCGAAGAGTTCGGGTCGGCTTGGCATTCGCGCTGACCGTGGTCCTTGTCGCCGGCGTCGCCCTCGTCGTTCTGCGCACGAGCGGTGTCAACCGCACGCACCTGGTCGCCTACTTCGATAACAGCAACGGGATATTCGTCGGTGACGAGGTGCGTATCGTCGGAGTTCCCGTTGGGGAGATCGACAGCATCGAACCGGAGCCGCAACGGGCCAAGATCAGCTTCTGGGTGGATGAGCAGTACAAGATCCCCGCCGACGCGAAGGCGGTGATTCTGTCCCCGACTCTGGTGACGTCACGCGCGATACAGCTGACGCCTGCGTACACGTCGGGAGCGGTGATGGCGGACGGCACCGTCATCGCCCAGAACCGCACCGCCGTTCCAGTGGAGTTCGACGACTTCCGCAAGCAGCTGCAGAAGCTGAACGACGCGCTCCAGCCCACCCAGCCGGGCGGAGTAAGTCCTCTCGGTGCGCTGGTGAACACCACAGCCGACAATCTGCGCGGGCAGGGTGCCACCATCCGCGATTCGATCATCAAGTTGTCGCAAGCGATTTCGGCGCTCGGGGACCACAGCGACGACTTGTTCTCCACGCTGAAGAACCTGTCCATTCTGGTGTCCGCGCTGCACAGCTCGTCGGACGTGCTCGGCCAGCTGAACCGGAATCTCGCCGGCGTCACCGCGTTGGTTGCCGACGACCCCAACGAAGTCGGCAATGCGGTGCAGGAGCTCGGCTCACTCGCGAATGATCTTACGGGCTTCATCAGGGACAACCGTGAGTCACTCGGCGTGACGGCGGACAAACTCGCGTCGGTGTCGCAGGCGTTGCGGGACAGCATCCCCGCGATCAAGGAGGACCTGCACGTGGTTCCGAACACGTTGCAGAACTTCATCAACATCTATCAGCCTGCTCAGGCCACTTTGACGGGTGCGTTGTCGGTCAACAACGTTCAGAATCCGATCAGCTTCCTGTGCGGAGCGATACAGGCCGCGTCGCGGATGAACGCCGAACAGTCCGCGAAACTGTGTGTCCAGTACTTGGCGCCGATCATCAAGAACCGCCAGTACAACTTTCCGCCAATCGGTCTGAATCCGGTGGTCGGCGCCACGGCCCGGCCCAACGAGCTCACCTACAGCGAGGACTGGATGAGGCCCGATTACATTCCGCCGCAACCCGCCCCTGCCGCGGCACCTCCCGCCGTGTTGCCGCCGGTGCCACTCCCGGCGGAAGCTCCGCTGCCCAACACGCAGGCTGCCCCGACGAATCCCGACGACGGACTCACCGGACTGATGGTCCCGTCCGGAGGTATGAGATGAGAAGTCGATCGCCGCTCAGGTGGGTGGCCGCCGTGGCGTCGCTGGCCGTCATCGCCGGGCTGACCGGATGTGATTGGCGCGGCCTGAACAGCCTGCCGTTGCCCGGCACGGCAGGCAGTGGACCCGGCGCGTTCACCGTGCAGGCGCAGATGCCCAACGTCACCAATCTGCAACCCAATTCGCGCGTGCGCGTCGGCGACGTCATGGTCGGCAACGTGACCAAGGTCGAGATGCAGGGCTGGCACGCCCTGCTGACGATGACCCTCGACGGAGACGTCGATCTACCGGCGAACGCCACCGTCAAGCTCGGGCAGACCAGTCTCTTCGGCTCTCTTCACATCGAGCTGGCGCCACCGAGTGATGCGCCTGCGGAAGGTAGGCTTCACGAGGGCTCGCTCATTCCCCTGAACGCCGCGGGCAGTTATCCGAGCACGGAGCAGACGCTGGCGGCGATCTCGATGGTGCTCAACGGCGGCGGTGTCGGGCAGATCCAGGACATCACCGAGGCGCTCAGTGTCGCCTTCGACGGCCGCGCCGACGATCTGCGCAGCCTGCTGGAGCAAATCGACGAATACGTAGGTTACCTCGACGACCAGAAAGACGACATTCTCGCTGCGGCGGACAGCCTCAACAACCTCGTCGGTCAGATCGCCGCTCAGAAGCCGGTGGTGGACAAGGCTCTTGAAACCATCCCGAACGCGTTGGCCGTGCTGGCGAAGGAGCGCGACGCGATCGCTGACGCGATTGTGCAACTCGGACAGTTCTCCGCCCTGGCCGCCGATTCGGTGAACCAGACGAAGGACGTGCTGGTACAGGAACTGAAGGACGTCGGACCCGTGCTGAAATCCCTTGCCGATGCCGGACCAGCGCTCACGCGTGGGCTGGACGTCTTGCCGACGTACCCCTTCCCGAAGAGCACCATGGCCAAGTGGATTCGCGGCGACTACGCCAACTTGACCGCCGTCATCGATCTCACGCTCAGTCGCATCGACTCGTCACTGTTCACCGGCACCCGATTCGAGGGCGATTTGACAGAGCTCGAACTGCAGTGGGGCCGGACCATCGGTCAGCTCCCCAGCCCGTACACCGCAGCGAACCCGCTGGTGGTGCCCTACCAGTTCAATCAGGGGCCCTAGCGTGCACTTGCCGAAACGCGTGATCGTGCAGATGTCGATTTTCACCGCCGGAACCCTCGCTGCCGTGTCGATCATGGCGTTCCACTACATGGGGTTACCGAACTACCTGTTCGGCATCGGTCACTACCGAGTCACCCTTGAGCTTCCCGATGCCGCGGGTCTGTACGCCAACGGAAACGTCACCTACCGAGGGACGGAGGTCGGGCGAGTGGAGAGCATCGACCTGACGAACTCCGGAGTGCAGGCAACGCTGTCGCTGACATCGGGAATGGACATTCCCGCCGATCTCGACGCCGAAGTCCACAGCCAGACGGCAGTGGGTGAGCAGTTCGTGGCGCTGCGGCCTCGTAGTGCGGACGGGCCCGCGCTGAAGAACGGCGACACCATCCCACTCAGCCGAACGACGGTCCCCCCCGATATCAACGCGCTTCTCGAAGCCACCAACCGCGGGATCGCGGCGATCCCGCACGACAACCTGAAAACGGTGATCGACGAGGGGTATACGGCGGTCGGCGGCCTCGGCTCCGAACTGTCCCGACTGGTGGCCGGCACGACCAACCTCGCGATCGACGCGAGAAAGAACCTCGACGCGCTGACGACATTGGCTGACCTGTCGCAACCGGTGTTGGACTCCCAGACGAACACCTCCGATTCCATCCAGGCCTGGGCGGCGAACCTTGCCACGGTGACCTCGGAACTGAAGGCACAGGATCCTGCGGTATCCAACATCCTGGCGAAGGGACCCGAGGCCGCTGACGAGACGCGAGCCCTTTTCGACAGACTGCAGCCTTCGCTACCCATCCTGCTGTCCAACCTCATGAGTCTTGACCAGGTAGGTATCGCCTATCGGCCGAATCTAGAGCAGATTCTCGTCCTCCTCCCACAGGGCATATCGCTGCTGCAGGGTGCGGGAACCGCTAACAGGAACACGAGGCAGCCCTACAGCGGCGGTTACCTCAGCTTCAATCTGAACCTGAACCTGCCCCCCGCCTGCACCACCGGTTACCTGCCTCCGCAGCAGCAACGGGTGGGGACCGATGTCGACTACCCGCCGCGACCGGGCAACCTGTTCTGCCGTGTGCCGCAGGACTCACCGTTCAACGTGCGCGGGGCCCGCAACATCCCGTGCGAGACGAAGCCGGGCAAACGCGCTCCCACGGCCGCCATGTGCGAGAGCGATGAGAATTACGTACCGCTCAACGACGGGTACATCTGGAAGGGCGATGCGAACGCGACGTACTCGGGCCAGCCTGTCCCATTGCAGCCGGTGGGAACCGCTACACCCCCGCCGCCTTCGGCTCCTCCGGTGGCGTTCGCCGAGTACGACCCCGCGACCGGTGCGTACATCGGTCCAGACGGGAGGACCTACGTGCAGGCCGATCTCGCGCAGGGCGCCAATCAACACCGCACCTGGCAGGACCTTCTGCTGCCACCGAAACGATGAAGGGAGACAGCGTGTTCGCCCGAACGAAGGAAGAACGAACATCGCCGCTGTCCGAAGAGGACGGAACCGACGGCGACGATCAGGCGGCGTCGGACTACCACGGCGAGGTGTCGCCTGGTGACGACGCGGAGCCGATCCCAGCCTCAACCGATGACGACGGCGCCGCGCTGCGCGTACACCGGGTCGCCATCAGCGTCGGAATCGTACTAGTGGTCACGCTCGGCGTCCTCGTCGGCTGGCTCGCGTTCCAGGTGAATCGACACGACCGCACGTCCGGTCAGCGCGCCGTGTTCGAGCAGACTGCCCGACAGGGCGCGATCGATTTGACGACCATCGACTGGCGGCAGGCGGACGCCGACGTCCAACGCATTCTGGGTGCCGCGACCGGCACCTTTCACGACGAGTTCGCCCAGCGATCACAACCGTTCGTCGACCTCATCAAGAAGTCGCAGTCCGTCACCACCGGGACGGTGACGGCGTCGGGATTGGAATCGGTGACCAACGACGATGCGCAGGTGATGGTCGCCGTGAGTGTTCGCACCTCGAGTGGGGGTGCGCCGGAATCGAATCCGCGGGCGTGGCGGATGCGCATCGCCGTGCAGAAAGTGGGTGACGATGTGAAGGTGTCGAATGTGGAGTTCGTCCCGTGATCCGGCGGGGCGGTAGATCCGCCGACGTGTTCGACCCGTCTGGTACCGACGATGTTGCCGATGGCACCGAACGTGATTTAGCAGACGACTCGGCGCCGGCTCACGACGAGGTGGAAGAGCAAGCAGATGACCATGGTGACGAGGATCCGGCCGCGTCGGCTTCGGACTCACCGGAGGGCGCGAACGCAGGTCGGCGGCGTTCGCGAGGACTCAGCAGGTTGGTGGCGTTCGGCCTGTTGCCCGCTCTCATGCTCGTCCTCGGCAGTGCGGCCGGGCTTCTCTCCTACTACGACCGGGCGGCGCGGGTTTCACAGGCCGCAGCACAGTCCTCTATGCAGGCGGCACGGGACGCAACCGTGGAACTGCTGTCGTACAATCCTGACAACGCAAAGGCGAAGCTCACCGCCGCGCGCGATCTTCTCACCGGAGATTTCCGCGACGCCTACACGTCGCTCACCAACGACGTCGTCATCCCCGGAGCCGAACAGAAGCGAATCTCGGCAACCGCCACCGTGCCCGCAGTGTCGACCACGTCCGCGAGTGCCTCGCATGCAGTCGTGCTGGTGTTCGTCAATCAAAGCGTCGTCATCGGTAACGACGCGCCGTCGGAAACCGCATCCGCCGTCGAAGTGACGCTGGACAAGTCGGGGGATCGCTGGTTGATCTCCGGTTTCGAGCCGAAGTGATGATATGAGAAACGCAGCGCACGTCGTGACATCGGCGGCCGTCTTAACGGCGATGTCCGCGATTCTGCTTGCACCGCCAGCTTGGGCGGACAATCGCCGCCTCAACAACAGCGTTGCAGCCAACGTCTACACCATTCAGAAGCAGGCTGGCTGCAGCGATGGCGCCATGATCAACCCCCAATTGCAGTTGGCGGCGCAGTGGCACGCGGTCGACGTCCTCAACAACCGGGCCCTGGACGGCGACATCGGCTCGGATGGTTCCTCCGTCGCGGAGCGCGCGCGGAACGCCGGATACGCGGGTGTGGTAGCCGAGACCGTCGCTATCAATCCCGCGCTCGCTATCAGCGGAATCGAAATCCTCAACCGGTGGTACTACGACCCCGTCGCGAAGGCCATCATGTCCGACTGCGCCAATACGCAGATCGGTGTCTGGTCGGAGAACAGTCTCGATCGAACGGTCGTCGTGGCGGTCTACGGCCGGCCTGCTCCTGCGGGAGGCAGTGAATGACGGCGATCACGCGAGCCGCGACCGAAGCACACCCACCGCGTGCGCGACAGCTGTCCCGCGACTTCTCCGAGCGGACACTGAGACGAAGGGAGCTGACTGCCCTGCGTGTGGTGCTCACCGTCGTTCTGCTGATCTCGCTGTGTACAGCAGGTCAGGCCAAAGCGGCACCGCCTACGGTGGAGTACCTGCAAGTGCCGTCAGAGGCGATGGGCCGTACCATTCCCGTTGCGTTCATGCCGGGTGGTCCGCACACCGTGTATCTCCTCGACGCGTTCAACGCAGCGCCCGACGTCAGTAACTGGGTGACTGAGGGCGCATTCAACGCCTTTGCCGGCAAGGGTGTTTCGGTAGCCGCGCCGGCCGGCGGGGCCTACAGCATGTACACCGACTGGGAGCAAGACGGAAGCAGACAGTGGCAGACGTTCCTGTGCGATGAGCTACCGAACTGGCTGGCCGCCAACAAGGGGACCGCTGCCAACGGGCACGCCATCGTGGGCGCTTCGCAGGGGGCGTCCGGCGCCATGGAGGCCGCCACGTTCCGGCCCGACAGATTTCGCTATGCGGGCGCGATGTCGGGATATCTGGCGCCGGAGCGCACGGGCGTCGATGGGGCGATTACCGCCGGGCTGATGCAGTACGGTGGCGTCGACATCCGCAACATGTGGGGTCTGCCGCAGCTGGGGCGTTGGAAGAATCACTCGCCGAACGCGCACTCACAACTGCTGGCGAACAGCGGTACTCGGCTGTGGGTCTACAGCCCGCAGACGCTGACCGCTTCAGATCCCGCGGCAATGATCGGCTACCCCGAGATCGCTCAGGGCACCAACCGAACGTTTTACGCGGCGTACGTCGCCGCCGGCGGCCGGAACGGACACTTCGACTTTCCAGTAACGGGCGATCACGGCTGGGGCAGTTGGTCGCGTGAGCTAGCCGCGATGTCGAAAGACGTGGCAGACACCGTCCGTTAAGGAGGCGATGCGCCGACTCTGGCATGCGGAGACAGGATGCCGTGGCAGATCATCGCTTGAGCGTTCGCGACGACGGTGTCGAGCGTGACACGACGGGGACTCCACCACTCCACGGTCCAATTCAACGCGCCAAGCACCAACATGCGAACGACCTGGGCATCCATTTCCGGGCGTAGTGCGTTCGCGCGCGCGAGGTCGTCGATGAGCTGCCGCCAGATCTCCGCGTAGCGTTCCTCCTCAAGAATCTGTCGCTTTCGAACACTGTGAGGCATCTGCCCGGCAGTGCGAATCCACGCGGTTGCATAGAACGATATTTCTAGGACGTGCCGCAGGTGCGCATCGACGGCTGCCGTAATTCTCTCGAGTGGTGAAGTCGAGGAAGGTAATTCGTCCAGGGCTGCGGTGACGTACTCGAGCATTTCCCGAATACCGCTCAGCACAACAGATTCGATGAGATCCTCGCGGGACTCGTAGTAATAGTAGATCGCCGGAACCCGTACATCGGCGGCGGCAGCGACGTCGTGAAGACGAAATCCCGCGTAACCGTTCCTACTGAGTACTTGGGCGGCGGCGTCGAGAATCCGGGTGCGCGTCCGCTCGGACTTAGGCGCCGCGCCGCCGTCACTCGCCTCGGGCCGCGGTCGTCGGCCAGCACCGCTGCTCTGTCGGGACATCGACCGAGTCTACTAGGGCCGGCCTCGGGCCGACGTCGAGACCGCCCCTTGTATCCGCTGCACCCTCTAGTTTAAGTTCAATTAAACAAGTAGAGCTGCCGATCGTCGCGTCGATGGAGGGATATGGACATGGGTGCTGGCCGCAGGCAGATACTTGTGCTCGTTGCCGTGATGTGCTTTGCCGCCATTCTGCCGCTGTCCCGGCCTCAAGCGTCGGCACCCCTGGCCGACGATCCTTGCGGCGCAGCGATTCTCACGCTGTGCAGGTTCCTCCCGATCGCCCCCGATCTCGAAGACGATGTCGACTTGACCACACTGAGTCCGCCTCACGCGCCGCCGGATCCGAACGACGTGATGCCGCCAACAGACCCGTGCGCTGTCGGCTGCATCTGATAGTGCTTAGGAGTATTGCTGTGATGGAGAGGATTTCGCGTGGGTATCGGCATTCAGGTTGAGGGATTGACGAAGTCCTTCGGATCCCAGCGAATCTGGGAGGACGTCACCTTCGACATCCCCGCGGGCGAGGTCAGCGTTCTCCTGGGGCCGTCCGGTACCGGTAAGTCGGTGTTCCTGAAGTCCCTGATCGGCCTGCTGCGCCCGGAGCGCGGCAAGATCATCGTCGACGGCACCAACATCATCGAGTGCTCGGCCAAGGAGCTCTACGAGATCCGCACGCTGTTCGGCGTGATGTTCCAGGACGGTGCCCTGTTCGGCTCGATGAGCCTGTACGACAACACGGCGTTCCCGCTTCGTGAGCACACGAAGAAGAAGGAATCCGAGATCCGTCAGATCGTGATGGAGAAGCTCGACCTGGTCGGTCTGACCGGCGACGAGGGCAAGTTCCCCGGCGAGATCTCCGGCGGTATGCGCAAGCGCGCCGGCCTGGCCCGCTCCCTGGTGCTGGACCCGCAGATCATCCTCTGCGACGAGCCGGACTCCGGTCTGGACCCGGTCCGTACCGCCTACCTGTCGCAGCTCTTGATCGACATCAACGCGCAGATCGACTGCACGATCCTGATCGTGACGCACAACATCAACATCGCGCGCACGGTGCCCGACAACATGGGCATGCTGTTCCGAAAGCACCTGGTGATGTTCGGCCCCCGTGAGGTGCTGCTGACCTCCGATGAGCCGGTGGTGCGGCAGTTCCTCAACGGTCGTCGTCTCGGTCCGATCGGGATGTCGGAGGAGAAGGACGAGTCGACGATGGCCACCGAGCAGGCTCTCGCCGACGCCGGTCACCACGACGGTGGTGTCGAGGAGATCGAGGGCGTGCCGCCGCAGGTGATGGCGACGCCGGGTATGCCCGACCGTCAGGCCGTCGGCCGTCGCCAGGCCAGGGTCCGCGAGATCGTGCACACCCTGCCGCCGGCTGCGCAGGAAGCCATCCGCGACGACCTCGATGCGGGCAGCGCGCGTCATCGAGCATATGAGAACTCGTCATCTCTCGCCGACGCGGTTACACAGCGGTGATGTGCGCGTGAGCCGGCGGGTCGCGAGAACGATCAACTCAGATGTGAAAGTCGGGTGGGTGATGGGAACGGTGATCAGATGCGGCGGTGCCGCAGTTCTAACGGCGGTGGCAGTCATGCTCACTGCCCATCCGGCAGTCGCCAAACCGGCGCCGGACATAGAGTTCACCTACAACGTGGCGTTCCGCCGGCACTACCAGTTCCCCAACAACGATGCGGTGGGATACGGACGCTCTATCTGCGACGCGGTGCAACGGGGTGACGCATACGGCGTGGTCGTCGCCGATGTACGCACCGCGGTCACACCCAACGACGAGGAATCGGTGAACTACCTCATCAGTAACGCGGTCGATATCCTGTGTCCGGCGCAGATCTGGCAGCTGCGCGAGTCATCAGTCGGCTACCAGCCGCGGCGGTAGCGCTCGCAGTCTGCCTGTCTAGGGGGAGTCCGACGCGGCGGAGTTCGCGGCCTGGCATCGGCCGTAGCACGTCCGCGCGGTGAGGTGCGTCGGCTACGAGTGAGGGCGGCCCGCGATACGGACTTGTACACTCTGGGGCGAGTGAGTCAGTGTTAACATCTCGCACGACCGATCGTGCGTGTCTCGTCGTCGACGCGACAAGACGAGCGCTTTTATTCAGCGAAAGGACGGTCGCCGACGTCTATGACAGTTGCCGACGGTCGCAGTCGAGGAGACGAACGTCGAGAGCGCATTCTCGCGGCGGCCGCACAGCATATCGCCGACCGCGGATACCATGCCGCGTCAATGGCCGATATCGGCGAGTCAGCCGGCGTCGTCGGTCCAGCCATATATCGACACTTCGAGAGCAAAGCAGGTCTACTTGCCGCATTGTTCGAGCAGGTGATCGACTTGTTATTGCAGCGCGCCTCATCAATCGTCGAGCAGAGTGGAGAAGAGACCGAGGCGCTGATGGCACTGGTGGCAGACCATGTGGCGCTCGTCTCGGATCACCGCGAACTCGCCATCGTCTACTATCGCGAGTTTCACAATCTGGCTGCGCAACAGCGCAGCCGCTTACGCCGCAAACAGCGCCTGTATCTTGAGGAGTGGGTACACGTTCTGAGTGAATTGCGTCCCGAACTCGATGAAATCGGTTTGCGCGCAGTGGTTCACGGCGCTATCGGTGCCATTCAATCGACGTTGCAGTACCGTGAAACAGGGATGGCACCCGAACGGTCATCGGCACTACTCACGGAGATGGGTCGCGCCGTTCTCGGCGTCGATCAGCGCTCAGTGCGCCGCGTCAAGCGTTCCGGCAACTCTCAGTGCTGAGTGCGACGCAAAGTGGTTCATGACTCACAAGAACTCTTCTGCCCGTCCGTTGTCCCCACCGACCTCAGCCCGACGCGGCCCACCAGAGTTTAGAGCGGAGGGTTCTCCCGCGCGCGCTCAACTGCCAACCAGTCGTCGGCGACAGCCTCCAGCGCTCGAGCGAACACCGGGTGTGAACGAATGTGATCGAGCAACGGCCAGCCCACGAGTGCCGCGAAGGACACGATGGTTATCGCTGCGACGAATGACATGAAGGTGTCCTCCACGTGTGAGTGCGGGCCGCACGATGTCAGGTGTTCGATTTCGCCAGTCTGCGCTGTCCGGCGAATTAACGCTAACGCGATGGGTCGATAAGAGCTACGTAGGTTGTCGATGAATAACGAGGACGTGTTTGTCGCCGGAAGACAAGGGACCCGTCTACCATGGCTCCATGGTGGGTCACCCGGAGCCTTCGAGCGCGATGTCGGAACGTGTAGCCGAGGTGCTCGGTGGCATGGGGCAGCGTTTGCGTGATCTGCCGGACTTGATCCACAGTCTCCTGTCGACCGAGATCGCGGAACTGAGCGGCAACGGGCAGTTCGAGGACCTGCTGAACGAAACCGTAGCGGCAAACGTCGAGACCTGGTTCTCGGCTCTTCGGCACGAGATTCCCATCGAACTCATCGAACCGCCGGCGGCAGCGCTTGAGCACGCTCGTCGAATGGCTCAGCGCGGGGTGCCCGCCAATTCGCTTCTGCGCGCCTATCGTCTCGGCCACCAGCAGGGGCTACGGTTCGTGATCGACGAGATCCGGCGATCTGATCTGTCGCCCGACCTGAAGCTCGACCTCTACGAACACACCACCAGAGTGTCGTTCGGATACATCGACTGGGTGTCCGAGCAACTACTCAACACGTACCAGGACGAGCATGCGTTGTGGGAGGAAGACCGGCGCGGAGCTCGCACCCAGGGCGTGCGGGACGTCCTTGCGGGCGCCGAAACCGATGCCGCCGCCATGTCGGAGATCATTCAGTACCCACTCGACGCCCTGCACATTGCGATGGTGGTGTGGTGGGATCGACCGCTACACAACCGCAGCGCGCAGGCGGAGACGACGAAGAGTCTGGTTCAGCGTATGGCGCGTGCGGTCGGTGCCGCATCCACGCTGCACCTGTCAGTGGACCGGTTGGTAGGTTGGGCCTGGATGGCGGTTCACGACGCCGCCGCAACGACTCGTCTGCGTGCGTTCGTGGAATCGGAACTCGACATTCCGCACGTGGCCATCGGTGCGCCGCTCGCCGGTGTCGACGGTTTTCGGCGATCTCATCGACAGGCGGAAAGGGCTCGCGACGTCGCGATCGCCGGCAAAGGGGCGCGCTGCCGGTTCATCAGCGCAAACGATCCAGGGGTCGCCGTTGGCTCCCTACTGGTTGACAACCTTGATGCGCTGAGAACGTTCGTGGGCGATGTCCTCGGCCCCCTTTCCCATGACTCTGCATCCGACGAGCGGCTTCGAGAGACGGCCGAGGTCTTCCTACGGGCGGGGGCCAGCTTCAAGACAGCAGGTGATGAACTGCATCTGCACGGCAACACGGTCAAGTACCGGGTGGGGCGCGCGGCGTCGCGGCGAGGCCGCCCCTTGACCGACGACCGACTCGACGTCGAGATCGCCTTGCAGATGTGCGAGTTGTTCGGATCGGCTGTTCTCTGCTCCGCAGAGCAGGTCGACTGGCCGGCAAACGGGCCCGTGCACTCGGTGTTGCCTGTCGCCGGGGAACAAACGCGTCGATAAGACGGTGTCCATCAGCAAACGTCGATACGCGGCGGCGCCGTTCTCACGAGGTGAAACCCGGCAACGGGTAGGCGCCTTTCAGCACGTGATTGCCCACCTCGGCGATCTTGTACGACACGGGATCGTGCAGTGTGTGGGTCCTGATGTTGCGCCAGAAACGATCGAATCCGTAGCGCGGATGCGTTCCCCTGGCTCCGATGACCTCGAAGATGCGGCTAGTAATGTCCAGTGCGGCTTGTGATGCCAAAGCCTTGGCCCCCGACACCAGAACCATCAGTTCCCCTCGATCCTCCGCGGATAGCCGATCACCCTTGTCCCACACCGTCTGGAACGCACGCGCGGCCTCACGTGCCGCGCCGTCGGCGCCTTGCAGCGCGATGCCGAACTCGCCGTAGGTGCGGATAACATAGGGATCCTCAACTGCTTGGGTAACGCCAGCCGGTGTCCACGGCCTTGCCTGAGTGCGGGTGTACTCCACAGCTGCGTCAAGGGCACCCCGCGCGATGCCGAGATACACGTTGACGAAGACGAGTTGCACCAGAGGTCCGAAGAGACTGCCTCGCTCAAACTGGAAGAAGGCGCTCAGCACGGCGTTCGGACCGCCGAGCACCTCATCGGCGCGCACCTCGACGTCGTGGAATTCGGTCGTGCCGCTGTCGGTTCGGCGCATGCCGAGTGCGTCCCAGTCGTCGTTGACGACGACACCATCCCGGTCGGTGGGGATCACGGCCGTGATGATCGCCCCCTGCTGCTGCGAGTCGTCTTGAACAACACCGAACACCAGGAGCAGATCGGAACCCTGTGCACCGCTGCTGAAGTGTTTGACGCCGTCGAACCGATACCCACCGTCCGCCACCGGCGTCGCGCGGACCTTCCAGTCGAGGACGTGGCTGTTGTTCTCACTCGACGCGTTGCCCGCCCACCGATTGTGTTGTGCCACCTCGCGGTAGGTCGACTCCTTCTGCTCAGTCGAACCCAGTAGTTCGACGAAGGCGATGTCCACGACGTGATAGCCGAACAGGTGGCCGAGCGAGCCGTCCACTTTAGCGATTTCGCGGATGACGTCGAAGACCGTCGACCACGACGCGCCCCAGCCACCGAACTCCTCCGGAACGGCGAGAGACAGAAGTCCGCTGTCCCGCAGAGCATTTCGTTCCGTGGTGGCCGAGCCGCCGGCACGGTCGCGTTCGAGCAGACCGTCGGTCCACGTAGAGGCGAGATTCTTGGCGACCGCGACAGGATCGGCGTGCGCCTGCGCACCCGTCCGATGCGCGTCGGTGGTGAGTGTCATGGTCATGCTCCTGTCGTGGTCAAGCGCTTGATGCTGTTGGCGAGGAAATCGGGGGCGGCCCACTGCTGCAGGTCGACGGCGCGATCGATGAGCTGACGGTCCAGCAAAAACCGCTGGGTTTGCTCGAGAATCGCGAACGACTCGTCATCGAGTGCGGGTTCGAGGTGCTCGTGGAAGTCCGCGCCGAAGCCCCGTCCGATGGCCGACTGTGCAACGCCGAGATTCTCGGCGTGAATGGCCACCACCTCGACACGATGATCACGGGCCCACCGGCCCGCGTCGACGGCCGCGTCGACCAGTCGCTGCACCAGATCCGGTCGATCGTCGATCAATCGCGCACTCACCCGTCCACGCGCTGGCGTAAATGTTGCGGTCGTCGTCGCTGAGGTCCGAGACGATCCGTGCGCCGCTGAGATCCTCCAGTTCGGCTGCCCACGGCAACCAGCTGAAAAGTGCGTCCACCGTGCCGGACGCCAAGATGGACGACTGATGCGAAGCGACGGCGGGGAACAGGTCCGCACCCTTGATACTCGACGATGAATGAAGTCGATCCGGCGGCAGGTCGACCCCCGGTGTTTCGATGGTGACGAGCTCGACATCGCCGAGTGCGAGGCCGCCGCGACTCAGCGTCGCCAGGAGGCCGCGAGCTTCCCAGGTGCCGAGAGCGGTCAGGGTCTGGTTCCATGGATCGAGTCGCCGATAATCACCGAGTTCCCGTCGCAGAATGCGGATCGCCGCCGATGAGACGCCGATGCGTCGGCCGACAAGCCCGGCAGCATCGGCTATCTGGCTGTCCGCGGGCACGTAGAAGCCCTGTCGGCCAACGAATCTGGTGATACCGAGAAGGCGTGTTCGACCCGGTGCCCGTAGTCCCTCGCTGACCAGCGGTGGGATTTCGCCACCGAAGCGGGTGTACTGCGGGTGGTCGTAGGTGAAGTGCAGGTCACCCTGACTGCCGGTGAGCACTTCGAGTGCGATGCCTTCCCGTGTCAGGCGACCGGATTCCAGAGCGGTCAGTAGCGCGTTCGGCACGGGGCAATTGCTGTACGCGAGAACTTCGCGCTCGACGCCCGACGTCATGCGACCGCCTCCGCGTCGGGAACATTGAGGCCCAAGTGCTCCCGAAGCGTCGTTCCCTCGTAATCGGTGCGGAACACCCCGCGTTCCTGAAGGAGCGGCACCACCTGGTCCACGAACTCGTCGTAGCTGCCAGGAAGATGAGCGGCGGAGATGATGAAACCGTCCGCCGCGCCCGCCTCGAAATGGTCGATCAGCAGGTCGGCGATCTGCTGGGCCGTTCCCGCCCACTGGGGAACGAACCCGACGTTCGTGCCGTAGCGCCTACCGAGTTCGGCGAGCGTCAGATCCGCACCGCCGGCGACAGCGGAGAACATCTGCAACATGCTGGGGACGTGACCGTCGCCCAGATCGCCGACGATCTCGGAGTATGTGGTATCCAACGGGTACGCGGACAGGTCGATGCCGCTGTGGCTCGACAGCGTCGACAATCCCACCTCAGGGTGTACCAGCGAGTTCACGTATTGAAGCCGATCGTTGGCGATGGCCTCGGTTTCGCCGAGAACGGGCATCACCGCGGTGAAGATCTTGGTCTCGTCGGGAGCACGTCCGGCCGCGGCGACGTTGGACTTGATGTCCTGATACGTCGCGCGCATGACGTCGAGGTTGGGAGAGATGCTGAACACCGCCTCCGCCCAGCGGCCCGCGAAGCGACGCCCACGCGGTGACAAACCGGCTTGCAGAATCACGGGCTCCCCCTGCCGGGATCGGGGCACTTGCAGCGGGCCGCGCACCGACAGCCACGTGCCCCGGTGGTCGGCGTAGCGCACCTTCTTCGGGTCCGCGAACTGCCCGCCCGCCTTGTTCAATAGCAGCGCGTCGTCTGACCAGGACGACCACAGCTTCTTCACCGCCTCCAAGAACTCGTCGGCGCGGTCATAACGCTGGTCGTGTTCGAGGTGTTCGTCGATACCGAAATTGCGGGCTTCAGAGTCGTTGAGGGAGGTGACGACGTTCCACGAGACTCGTCCGTCCGACAGGTTGTCCAGCGTCGCGAACACCCTCGCGACGTGATAGGGCGCGTAGTACGTTGTGGACACCGTCGCCCCGAGCCCGAGCCTGTCTGTCGCGGCGGCCATCGTAGCCACAACACTGGTCGGCTCCAACGCAATCGCGCCCTGGCCGCCCAATCCGACGCCGGTTGCGAGATTGTGCAATAACTGTCTTCGATCGCGAGAGCGTCGGGCAGGAACAGAAGATCGAACTTCCCGCGTTCGAGCGTCCTGGCGATCTCCTTGTAGTACCGCCCGCTCAGGAACTCGTTCGTCGCACCGACGTGCCGCCAGGCGCCATGAGCGTGAGTGACGTTGCCCGCGGAGAAGAAGCCGGCGAGGTGCATCTGTCGTGGTCGAGACATGCATACGAGAATGCGGGCCGCCGAACTCGACGGACAGGGTTAAAAACTTCGTGATTGCATCAGATCGCGAGCAGCGTTGACAACGAGGATGCCCGTGCCGCACTGCGACACCGGGCGAGGTAACGGCGGCAGGATCCGCGTGGAAAGATAGATGGACAGGGGCTTTTGGTGCCTCAAATAAACACTCTGCCCACTCCCGAACCGGGATAGCACTCAAAGTAGCTCAGCGCTACCCGAGGTGTCCTTCGCCGCCTTCGGCGCACGTCCGGTGACGATCCACCGAGTGGTTCTGTCGATGCGCGCCCGTGCCTGATCGCGATCCACACGCCCGCTGATGACGGCGAGGAGGTTGGCGAGCCAGATGTCGCCGATGACGGCGGCCACGCTGCGGTCGTGCTCGCTCGGTGTGGGTCCGCCGATGGCACGCGCGAGCATGTCGTCGATGATGTCGACGGCCTCCTGCACCGCCTCCACAGCCCCCTCGTCGGCCGTCACGAACGCACGAACCATCGCCTCGGTCAGCAGTGGCTTGTCCTGCCACTCGTCGTGGAGGCGATCCATCAGTCGTTCGAGTCGGAGCTGCGGGCCGTGTTCATCTGCGGCCCAGTCGAACTCGATGTCGACGCGACGGAACTCGCGAATAAGCACCGTGACCAGGAGGTGCGTCTTCGAGGTGAAGTGCCGGTAGAGCGAGCTCGCGGCCAAACCGGCGTGATCGGCGACGTCGCGGACGTGCATGCCTTCGAACCCCCGTTCCGAGGCGACGATCAGCGCGGTGTCGAGAATAGCGTCGCGCCGGGCCGAACCCGTTGCTGCGGTGTGGTCACGAGCTGGCCAGGAAGCCCGAAGGACATCGGCCGTCACGGCGCTTCCCTAGGGTCGGCGCCACCGGCGTGTCTGGTGAGTTCGGCGAATAGTTCACCGAATCCGGTGATGTCCCCGTGTGCGGCGAAGTGGGCGGCGTCCACAGCGACGAAGACCGCGGTGGCGGTGAAGCGCGTGACGCCGTCCGCACCGACTCCGGCACCGGCGACGTGGATGGCGCGACCGGCGCGTTCTGCGATGCGCGCGGTGAGGCGGTGAGGATGGTGCAGCGGCACAGGTTGCAGGTACTCGACGGTGAGACTACGGGTGACCGCCGGCGTTCCGGCGATCCAGAGTGTGAAGCCGAGCAGGTCGTCGCATGCTGCGGCGATCGCTCCGCCGTGGGCCAGGCCCGGCGCGCCGATGTGCCGGTTGTCGAACGTGATGTCGGCGTACACCTCGTCGCCGCTGCGGTAGACCTCCAGGTGCAGTCCGTGCGGATTGTCGGCACCGCAGCCCATGCAGGTCGGCGTGTGCGACGGCAACCGCTGGGCCCGTGCGGGTTTCGCGTTGGTCACACCGAACCCGTCTCGCTGCGAGCGTCCGCCGCGATCTTCGTCGGCGGTACCCGGTCCGACTTCCGTGTGACCCGTGCTCGTCCCGGTGCCCAGATCGCCACGGTGAGGGCGGAGGCCGCGCTGATGACGGCGAGCACGAAAGCGCCGGTGGCGCAGCCGTGCACGAACGCGTCCTTGGCGGCGTCCAGGGCGGGTGCGGCCATCGGGCCGGCGGACACGGCGGCCTGGCTTGCGGCGGCCAGCGAGTCCTCGAACGCGGCGCGCAGCGGCGGGGGCAGTGCGGTTGTCGCCGAGTCAATCCGGGCGCTGTAGCCGGCGGCGAGCACGCTTCCCGCGATCGCGATGCCGATCGCGGCGCCCACTTCACGGGCGGCGTCGTTGACCGCCGCGGCGACGCCGTGTTTCTCCACCGGGGTCGCGTCGACGACGGCCGCGGTCGACGGTGCGGTGCACAACCCGAGGCCACTGCCCAACGCCAGCAGCGCCCACATGGCGTCGACGTACCCGGAGCCCAGGTCGAGTCGACTGGCCAGGAGCAACCCCAGCGACAACGCCGCCAGACCCGCGGCCAGCATGGTTCGCAGCCCCCAGCGGGCGGCCCACTGCGGGGCGACTACCGAGAACACCACGATCGGCACGATCAACGGGGTCAACGCCAACGCCGAGGTCATCGGTTCGTACCCGCGGATGAGCTGCAGGTACTGCACCAGCAGGAAGAACACCCCGAAGATCACCAGGAAGTGCAGGATCAACGACACCGTCCCCGACGCGAACGCGCGGTCGGGGAACAAGCGCATGTCCAGCAGGGGATGATCGCGGCGCAACTCGATCGCGACGAACGCGGAGACACCGATCAACGCACCGACGAACAACGCGACGACGAGGGTGTCGGTCCAGCCGCGGTGTGGTGCCTCCACCAGACCGACCACGAGCATCCCGATCGCCGCAGCCACCGTTGCCGACCCCAGTACGTCGATGCGCGGGTGCGCGTACTCACGCGACTCGGGCACCCACAGTGCGGCGACGACCAATGTCACTGCCGCGACGGTCAGCGCGATGAAAATCGCACGCCACGACCAGAACTGCAGCAGTGCGCCGGACAGCAGCACGCCGACCACCGCCCCGGATGCGGCGACGCCGGCCCAGATGCCGACCGCGCGAGCACGCTGCTCGGCGGGGAACTCGCCGGTGAGAATCGACAACGTCGAGGGCATCACGAATGCCGCGCCGACACCGGCGACGGCATGCGCGCGCCGATCAGCCACCAGGGGTCGTCCGCGAACAACGGGATCGCCGACGCGGCGGCGAACACTCCGAGCCCGCCCAGCAGTACACCGCGGCGGCCGTACCGGTCGCCCACCGCGCCGGCGGGTAACACCAGGCACGCGATCGCCAGCGTGTAGCCGTCGACCACCCAGGTGAGCTGGCTCTGCGTCGCCCCGGTCTCGACGGCGATGTCCGACAGCGCGGTGTACAGCGCGGCCATGGACCCGATGACCAGCGCCACCGCGACGCATGACACCACGAGCGTCCACCGCTGCCCGCCCGACAACCGCGGTTTGGGACCTCGCCACTCCATCACCCCCGTATACGGTCGGTTTCGCTGCGCTACTCTGAGTACCATAACCGACGCGAGCGTCGACGGAGCCGGCGCGCAGCAAAGAGGACGACGAGTGAGCACCTACCCCGTCACCGACGCGGACGACGACGACGTCGACCCGCGTCGCACCCGGTCACGCAACAGACTGCTCGACGCCGCCGCCACCCTGCTGCGGACCGGTGGTGTCGAGGCGGTCACCATCGACGCGGTCACCAAAGCGTCCAAGGTCGCGCGCACCACCCTCTACCGGCATTTCAACAGCTCCTCACAGCTATTGGCGGCGACGTTCGAACGACTACTGCCCCAGGTGATTCCACCGGCACCGACCAGCGGGACCCTGCACGATCGGCTGGTCGAACTGCTGTCCCGTCAGGCCGACTTGTTCGCCGAAGCACCGCTGCAGGTGACCACTCTGGCCTGGGCCGCGCTCGGTCCCACCGAAACCCACGCCACTGGCGACGACATCGACCACCACCCGACGCACAGCACTCTGCGCGCCCGCGTCGTCGAGCAGTACCGTCGCCCCTTCGACGAGATCCTGCAAACCGCCGACGGACGCGCGGAACTCGGCGACCTCGACGTCGAACTCGCCCTCTGCCAACTGGTCGGCCCGTTGGTGTTCGCCCGGATGACCGGTCTGCGCGCCATCACCCACGCCGACTGCGTACGCATCGTCGACGACTTCATGGCCGCCCACCACAACTCGCCCGCGACCCGCAGTCGACGGGCGGTCGGCACGCGATGAGCACCTACGGCACGCGATGAGCACCTACGGACTGTCGCTGATCGCACCGACTCTCGCCGCAACCGCGGCTTTGGCCGCAGACGCCGACGCGGCGGGGTTCGACGCGGTCTGGGCGTCGGAGTTCTACGTCCGCTCGGCCACGGTGTCGATGGCCGCCGTGGCCCAGGCGACTCGTGCCTGCCGGATCGGATCGTCGATCATGTACGGCGTCGGACGCAGCCCGCTCGTGTTGGCCACCGAGGCCCGCGACCTCGACGAGCTCTCCGACGGTCGCATCGTGCTCGGTATCGGCAACGGCACCAAGCGGATGATGAGCGACTGGCACAGCGTCGCCGACACCGAGGCACCCGCTCTGCGCATCGAGGAACTCGTTCCGCTCATCCGGCGCATCTGGAATCTGCACGACGGACCGGTTCAACACCGCGGACGGTTCTACAACATGAACCTCATCCCGTCCGGACCCGTCGACCCGCCGGCGCGAGCGATCCCGATCATCACCGCGGCGGTGCGGCCGCGGATGTGCGAAGCCGCCGGCCGCGTCGCCGACGGCCTGGCCGGGCATCCGCTGTTCACGACCGGATATGTGGAGCAGATCGTGCGCCCCGCCGTCGCCAAGGGGGCAGCCCGCGCCGACCGCAACCCCGCCGACATAGAGATCGTCTCCATGGTCATGTGCTCCATCCACGACGACCCCGTCGTCGCGCGCCGTGAAGTCGCCCAGCAGATCGCCTTCTACGCCGCCGTCAAAACCTACGAGCCTCTTCTCGACTTCTGCGGCTTCGCCACACAGGGCGAGCAGATTCGAGAAGCCTTCTCGCTTGGCGACTTTCCCGCGATGTTCGATGCGGTGACCGACGACATGATCGACGTGATGGGCGTCGCGGGCACCGCCAACGACGTCCGAGACGGCCTCCGTCGCTACGAGGGCGTCCTCGACCACATCATGCTCTACCCGCCGTCGGTGGGCATCGCTCCCCAACGTGTGCAGGACAACCTCAGCAGCCTCATCGAGGTGCGGCGACAGTAGTCGCCGGAGTGCCGCTCGGTCGGCGGCGTCAGAGTGTCACCGGTCGTTCTCCGGTCGAGTGGGTTCGCCGTCGAGGCTTTGGATGAAGTCGACGATCGCGGCTTCCGATACCAACCGGCGCCTGCCAACCTTGACGCTACGCAACTGGCGGCTTGCGATCAGTCCGAATGCTGTTGAACGGCCGATGCACAGCCGCTCCATCACATCCTCGACCGTGTGTAATTGCGCTGGCGTGTTTGCGGACTCCATAACGTGCCCCTGTGTCTCATCGAGACATAGAACGCGATTTCTGTGTCTCTGACTACGTTGTACTCGCTATTCCAAATATGCACAAGGGCGGACTAGTCTGTGTTGTTATGAAGCAGGAATGGGTCGACGAGCTGCATCGGCGCGTGGCCGCGGCGATCAAGGCGGCCCGTGCATCTCGATCGGCGCAGTGGTTATCCGACGAGACCGAACGCCTGGGTTTCCCGATCAGCCGCGCGGCGATCGCCAATTACGAGAGTGGCCGCAAGAAGGGCCTAGACCTGACGGAACTCCTGGTGCTGGCAGCGGCTCTGCGGGTTCCTCCGCTCGTTCTGCTGTTCCCCGACCTTCCCGACGGCTCAGTTCAGGCGCTTCCCGATGTGAAGGTCGAAAGTTGGGACGCGGCGGCGTGGTTCTCGGGCGAGGGAAGGTCCATCGTGACTGAGGCGGGCGCGGGCACCGAAACTCCGGAGTCCAAGCGCATCTGGGCGGTGCGCGAGCGTCTGAGGCAGCTCGGTTCTGTCGGTCGCTTTCATGGGTGGATGAAGGAGATTTTGACTAGACCCGAGCCCCTGAGGGCGGGAGAACCCGAAATGACAGCACTCAAGCTCCAACTGGAAAGTCTGCGCGACGACGTCGTTCGATTAGAGGCGATCATCCGCGAGAACGGGGGAGTGATCAATGAATGACGGAGCTTACGGCCGTGGCTAGACAGCAACTTCCGCCACAGATCAAGAAGATCACCGTCGTCGATCGCGCCAGCGGCAAGAAGGTTGTTCGTTATCAAGTCACCGTTGACGCGGGTGTTCATCCGCAGACGGGCAAGCGGCAGCAGGCACGGCGGCGGTACGCCACCGAGCATGAGGCGCGGGTGGCGCTCGCCGATATCGCCGACTCGGCGGCTAAAGGTCAGTTCGTCCCCCGCTCGAGCGTGAGTGTCGAGGACTTCTGTGCCGCCTATTTGGCGGCACGACACAACCTCCGCGATACGTCCAAGTCGAAGCTCGAGTACGACCTGTCGCCGTTGCGGGAGCGATTCGGGCACGTGCCCGTGCAGAAACTGACCAAAGCGAACATAGACAATCTGATCGCTGACCTCGTTTCCGGGGGCACCGTCACCGCCAAGGGGCGCGTACGCGCTCCGTGGTCCGCGCAGTCGGTGAACAAGGTGCTCTCGACCATCGATCAGGTTCTCGCCGACGCCAAAGGGCAAGGGCTCGTGTCCCGCAATGTCGCTAGCCTCGTCAATCGGGTTGCAGCGCAACACAAGCAAGTCGACACCTACACCGAAGTCGAGGTGCTCACACTGCTCGCCGCCATCGGCGGCGATCGGCTGGGGCACGCCTGGGAGTTGGCCCTGTCGGGCCTACGTCGTGGCGAGGTGGCCGGGCTGCGCTGGAACGACGTCGACCTCGACAAAGCAACGCTGACCATCGTGAACAACAGGGTCTCCGCCGGAGGTCGGACGGTCGAGAACGACCCGAAGTCCGTCGCGTCTCGACGCACGCTGCCACTCCCGGACCGACTTCTCACGGTGCTGCGAGCGGCGAGGGCGCGACAGTCCGCCGAGCGGCTCGCTCGTGGCAAGGGCGACTTCGACTACGTCGTCAGCAATGAATCGGGACAGCCCTACGATCCCGCGGTCCTGTCTCGCTACTGGCGGCACGCGGTCAAGGAAGCGGGGGTTCGCCACATCAAGCTGCACGGCGCGCGCCACACCTGCGCCACCCTTATGCATCTGCAGAACGTACCGGTGGCCGTCATCGCCGCGTGGATCGGCCATAAGGACGCGACACTCACGATGCGCGTGTACGTCAAGTCGCAGAGCGACGCACTCAAGGCCGCCGGTGAGAGCCTGAATCGTGTTGTGGCAACCGGTGACAACGAGCCCCCGCGTTCGAACAGTTCGAACCAGAAGTAGGCGTTAGTTGCGCCGGACTTGTGACATTCTGTGACAACGAGGGGTTCTGTTCGTGGGAAGTTGATTTGTGGCGTCCGTGGGGTTCATGACGGTCCGGCGAAGTCTGGTAAGCTGTGCAGACATGTCCGTGACCGGCTGCCGGAGTCCGCTTCAATCTGCCTGACTTGATGTTCCTATTGGCTGCACCTCGCACAGGTCGCCGACCGTCCACCGACGCCGTGCCACGCGAAACTGTGGGTGCGGATGGCGGGTGACGAACCAGCCCGTGACCGCGGCGACCGCGACAGCGACTACCGGAGTCGAGTACGTCTACAACCTCATGCTGCGTCGTCACTTCGACTTTCCTGCCAACGATGCGCTCGGTTACGGCTGGGGGATCTGCGACAAGTCACCACCGGATTGCCGTACCCCGCAGTGCTGGCCGATACCAAACGTGACGTTCTCCCGAACGATGAGCAGGCGGCGAACTTCGTGGTGTCGAACGCGGTGGGGACACTGCCCGGCCCAGATCTGGGCGTTGAGAAACTCCACGGCGGGGTATCAACCATCGGCCTAGCCCGCCTGAAGCAGGAACTGCGTTCGTCACCGCTGCGGGACACGCCGTCGCGATGAGTGTCTTGTCAACGCCGGTTGAAAGTTAACCCCTTTTCGACGGGGTGGGTTCTAGTCAACGTCGCAACACCGACGGACCCAGTGAGGCTAGCAGGACGGCGAATAGATCGGCGGGACAACGGTCTTGCAGGACCATGCGGGGACGGTTGTTGAGTTCCTCCTCGACCGCCATGAGATGCCCCGGTGAATAGTTGGCGAGGGTGACGCCCTTGGGGAAGTAGTCGCGCAGCAGTCCGTTGGTGTTCTCGTTGCTGCCGCGTTGCCAGGGTGATCGGGAGTCACAGAAGTAGACGGGCGCGTGGAGCTTGTCAGCGGTGGCGAGGTGGCGCGCCATCTCGGTGCCCTGGTCCCAGGTGATCGATCGCATCAGCTCCGGCGGCAGATCCTGCATCCGGGCCACCAGAGCGGCGTGCAACGAGTCGGAGTCAGCGCGGGGCAGATGGACCAGGCGCAGCATCCGGGTTTGGCGCTCGACCAGCGTGCCGATCGCTGAAAGGTGGTTGTCACCGATGATGAGATCGCCCTCCCAATGCCCGGCCTCTGACCGGTCCACGGGCGGGAATGGCCGATCGTGGATGGTCAGCATCGGCTGCTGAAACCGTGGCCGCCGACGCTGCTGACACTGGTGGGCTCGGCGGTGGTCCCGGCCGGTGCGCAGCGGTGAGCGCCGGTGCGGCGCCAATCGCGACGGTCGTATGAATCGCGAATTCGGTTGATAGACAGCCTGATAGATGCTCTCGTGGCATAGCCGCATCGATGGATCATCAGGAAAGCGCAGACGCAGGTGGCGACTGATCTGTTGCGGGCTCCACCGCTGAGCGAGCATCTCGGTGACCAAACCGCTGAGGTGATCGTTGGTGTCGACCCGGCGTTGATGGTGACGCGCTCGACGTGCGATAGCTCGACGGTGCGCATCGAAGGGCTGATAGCCGCGGCCGGCTGGCGCATTGCGCCGCAGTTCCCGCGAAATCGTCGACGGTGCTCGGCCGAGCCGGTCGGCGATCGCGCGCATGTTCAACCCAGAACGGCGCAGATCGGCGATCTCGATTCGTTCCTCCTGGGAGAGGTAACGCGGGCTGATCTGACGGACCGCTAGTCGATCCAGGGGAGGGACGAATCCGACCTCGACGCCGTTGCGGTAGGTCTTGTAACCGCGAGTCCAGTTCGTCGCCGCGGACCGAGATACACCGACTTCTCGGGCCGCGGCGCGCACGCTCCAACCGCGAGCCCGCAACTCCATGAACCGCTGGCGCTTGGCCGACAGCGGACGGCGCCCCGGCCCCTTCTTCACCCGACGCGACGATGTCAACACAACCTCCAGAATTTAGAGAAGTGTTGCGACGACGCCTCGAAACCACCCGGTTGAAAAGTGAGCAGGTTTACGGGGTTGAGTCTGCCTGACGATCGGCTTCCACGGAGGGCAGCGACTCGATCGCGGTGTGTTTGATGCGGTAACTGGCGCCCTTGAGGGCGATGACGTCGGCGTGGTGCACGATCCGGTCGATCATCGCCGAGGCGATGGTGGCTTCGCCGAAGACCTGTCCCCAGCGGGAGAACGGCAGGTTGGAGGTCAGCACGATCGAGGACTTCTCGTATCGGGTGGAGACGAGCTGGAAGAACAGGTTGGCCGCTTCGGTGTCGGACGGGATGTAGCCGACTTCGTCGATGACGATGAGCCCGTAGCGGCTGATCTTGCGCAGTTCGGCTCCGAGGCGGTTGGTGCGGTGCGCTTCGGCCAGGCGGGTGATCCAGCCGGTGGCCGGGGCGAACGCGACGCGGTGCCCGGCGTGGGCGGCCGCGATCGCCAGCGCGGTGGCCAGATGGGTCTTGCCGGTGCCCGGTGGGCCCAGTAGGACGATGTTGCGGGCTTCGGCGAGCCAGCCGCCGGCTTCCAGCCGGGCGATCTGAGCGCGGTCGACGGCGGGTTGGGCGGTGAAGTCGAAGTCGGTGGTCGTCTTGATCGCCGGGAACCCGGCGTACCGAATCCGTTGCTGTGCTCCGGATTCCGCGCGGGCATTCGACTCCACCGTCAGCACGGCGCCGAGGTAGTCCTCCAGCGACCAGCCGGCGGCTCGGCCCTGTATCGGCCAGCCGACCGTAGTGCTCGGCGATGCGCGGGGCCTTGAGCAGTCGGGCCTGATGGGCGATCAGCTTGTCGGCGTCACCGGGCGCCGAGGCGGCTCGCTTGGCGGGCATCAGGCGACCTCCCCGGTCCCGAACCGCGCGTCGTAGGCACTCAGGTCGGCGATCTCGACGTCCACCGCCAGATGTGATCCTGCGGCGGGGCGGGCTCGGAACTGCTCCCGCAGGACGGCCGCGGCGGCGAGGTGATCCGGATCGGTGACCAGTCCGGCTCTGCCCCAGAGTCTTTCGTGATCGGCGACCACTCGATCACCGCAGTGGGCGGTGATCCGATCCAGGGCGGTGGTGACGGTGATCATCCGTCCGATCGCCTCCGGATGCACCGAGTACGCGTTGCCGCCGGCGCTGACGTAGTAGTCGCGACCCAACCGCGTCGTGATCGTCGTCCCGGTCGTCGGCGCCACCGGTGGCAGTGCGACCATCGCCGCCCGGTCCGCCGCGAGCGCGTTGTCGGGAATCAGGCCGGTCCTGGCGTGGCGATATCGCGACCAGATGACCGAGTTCTACCTGATGTACGGCCAGCCCCGTGACCCACTCGACGCCCAACGACAGGTTCCTACTCGCCAGGACCTAGACACAAACCACTTCGACCTGGGCGAAAAGCTTCGAAACTATGAGTTGAAGGCCGCTCTCAAATGAACTTGAGGCGTTCCCCGACGCCGTAGAAGTCGGCCCGGTCCTTCAAGTATTCAACGAACTCCTGGTCGGAGACGTCACCGACCTCCAGTCGCGCGGCCTTCCGCTCATAGCCGCGGATCGTCGACTGGCGGCGGCGCGATATCGCGCGCAGGTCGCTGAAGAACTCCTCCACCATCGCCGCGGTCCACGTCCACGGAAACTCGTTGCTATAGGCAAGGAATCGCTCGACAAGCCGGATCCGCTGGTCGATGGTGTCGTGCGCGAGGTTGCGGCACAACTGCTGATTTCGCCAACCGTCGAGCATCTCCTGAACAGTGTGCGCCTCGGGGTGGAGCAGTGGAACGGAGTCGACGACGTAGAAACGGCCACTCTTGTCGACGAGCAAACTTGCCTCCAACGGTCTCGTCTGATGATTCATTGAATCAGCCAATGAATCAATACCATATCGCTGCAGGTCAGCGCCAGCCATTCGCGCCACCTAATTATCGGCCTTCGGCGGACGACGGCACCCACACCTGTGGTGTGATGCCACGAGGCCGACGACGCTGCTGCTCAGTGGCAATTTCACCCACGGCGTGCGTCACCTAGCTGACTAACCCGAGACGGAGGGCACCGATTCATCTAATGCAATATGCAGAGTAATTTCATGGATAACGACAATTATCCACGGAATGCTGATCGGACGACGAGCGCTGGGGGAGTGGCGATTCGGGGTGGCAGGTTCGGATCTCGTACTCGTGGCCCAACCCAGCGGCCAAGCCACCAGACGGCGACGCACCCGGCACCGCACCATTCGCGAATAGGTCATCGGAAGGGCCTTGGCGCACCGGAGGGAATGTGACGGCGCGGACATGTGCTACTGTGTAGCACATGAGGGTGATCGGCGTTCGGGAACTGCGGCAACACGCCAGCAGATACCTCGCAGAAGTAGTCGGGGGGGAGACGATCGAGATCACCGACCGGGGCCAACCTGTCGCGCGTCTGGTGCCCATCGCCGGCGATGAATGGGAAGACCTCGTCAACGTCGGCGAAGTCGCCACAGCCAGTCGACCGTTGAACGTCGACGACCTTCAACCCGCGGTGTATCCGGTCAGCGCGTCGGCCGCCCTCGAGAGCCTGCGAAGCGATGAGCGCTGACCGTGCGCACGTACCTGGATACCTCGGCATTGGTCAAACTTGTTGTCGCCGAGCCTGAATCATCGGCACTGAAGCGCCACCTGGGTGCGCTGCCCGGCGACGGCCTGTTCACGGCGGCTCTAGCGCGTACTGAACTGATCCGCGCGGTGGCACGCAACGGCGCCCGGGCCATTGCGGACGCCCGACAGCTTCTGGACGGGATCGACTCCGTGAATCTGACGCGTCGACTCCTCGATGACGCGGGCACGATCCTGCCGTCGGGCCTGCGCAGCCTCGACGCTATACATTTGGCCGCGGCGCAGCGCGCCGGCACCGCGTTGCGTGCGGTGGTGACCTACGATCTCCGCATGCTGTCTGCCGCAGCCGACCTGGGCATGGCAACGGCCTCCCCGGACTGACGCCCCTCGAGAGATCCACATTGACTCCACTGTGCGACAGCGCGATCGCCGAGAAACGTCACCGTGACGTAAGGGCCAAGGATGACTGAGCGTGCCGACTGCACACGGTATCGAGGCTCGGTGGCCGAGCGCACGCCGACGACACGTTGGACGCGACGCAGCCGATCGTTGGTGCGGTCTCTGGTGCGAGGTGTGCATCCCGGTTTTGGAGTCAAGGCGTTATCGCCTCGTGTAACGGGTTGCACGACAGTGCAATCGGCCGCGACTGGTAACCCTCCATATTCGATTCCGCCGTATTCGTCGTGCTGAAAGCGGCCGTCGGCGATAAGGCTTCCTAAGCAGCTTGTCGTATTGGATGGCTGCCGCTCCTTTGGGCGCCTACCCGGAAACTAGTTTGCTGAGTGTTGGTCTAGGGGTCGATGGGGTAAGCGGGGCATCAAGCTGCCCCCGTCGTGTCGGCCGGGGCCCATTAACGCTGACATGGCCAACCGTCGAACTAGCCAAACTCGGCTCGTCCTCCAACGCCACTGCGGCGTTATCGCGCGCAAACCGGCTATCTCGATGAATCGGATTCGGCCTCAAACCCCTGGAACACTCGCGACGCCGATCGGTTGAAGCGGGCAAATGATTTCATGGCGTGGGTGGTCGAGGGGTCGCCGTGGAGGCCCGCCGCATCGCCGAAACACGCTGCTTTGCAGACAATCTGGATGGAGCCGTCGCGATGAGTGACCGCCGGGTGATCAGCCTGAATCAGCGACGCTTGAATGACGGGGCGCAGTGATCGCGCCTGGCCCACGCCCGCGTGGCCCGGGCCACCACCTGATCAACGTTTTACACTCGCTCCATACTCCTACTATTATCTGCGCATGAATGCAGATAAAGGGGCTTGTAGTCGTCGGCTGCCCGACGACCAGGTCGATCTGGTGGTCGAGGTGTTCCGGATGTTGGCCGATGCCACTCGAGTTCAGGTGCTGTGGGCGCTGGTGAGCCGCGAGATGTCGGTCAACGACCTGGCGACCCATATCGGCAAACCAGCGCCGTCGGTATCTCAGCATTTGGCGAAGCTGCGGATGGCGCGGCTGGTGCGGACCCGCCGCGAGGGCACCACGATCTTCTACAGCCTCGACAACGACCACATCGGTCAACTTGTCACCGACGCGGTGTTCAACGCCGAACACGCCGGACCAGATGTGCCGGGCCATCACCGCGACGCCGCCGACCTGGCCACCCTGCATCCCGCCACCGTCGACCCCACGCCGATCCGATCGAAGGGACGCCGCACATGATGCACAAGGCCCGACCCGCCGCGGCTGTCGGACATGACCACGGTGAACACGCCGGTCACGACCACGGCTTAGATCACGGCCACGATCACCCCAAAGGCCTGCGCGCAGCGATCAAGGAGATCTTCGCCCCGCACAGCCATGACGCCTCCGACAGCATCGACGGGGCCCTGGAATCCAGTGCCGCGGGCATCCGCGCAGTCAAGATTAGCCTCCTCGCGCTCGCAGCGACCTCCATCGCGCAGCTGGTAATCGTCGTGATCTCCGGGTCGGTAGCCTTGCTGGCCGACACCATCCACAACTTCTCCGACGCCCTGACCGCCATCCCGCTGTGGATCGCTTTCGCGCTGGGCACCAAGGCCGCCACCCGCCGCTACACCTACGGCTACGGCCGCGCCGAAGACCTGGCCGGACTCTTCGTGGTCGCGATGATCACTCTCTCGGCCATCATCGCCGGCATCGAATCCGTTCGCCGGCTGATCAACCCGGTTCCGATCCAACACCTCGGATGGGTCGCCGTGGCCGGGCTGGTCGGCTTCATCGGCAACGAACTCGTCGCGGTCTACCGCATCCGCGTCGGACGCCAAATCGGGTCGGCCGCCCTGATCGCCGACGGGCTGCACGCCCGTACCGATGGCTTCACCTCCCTGGCCGTGCTGCTCGGCGCCGGCGGCGTCGCCCTAGGCTTCCCGCTGGCCGACCCCATCATCGGCGTGCTCATCACCGTGGCGATCTTGGCGGTACTGCGCACTGCCGCACGCGACGTGTTCCGACGCCTACTGGATGCCATCGACCCCGCACTCGTCGCCGCCGCAGAGACCACGCTGGCCGCCGAACCCGGTGTCACCGCTGTGCGCAGCGTCAAAATGCGCTGGATCGGACACCGCATCCACGCCGACGCCGAACTGGACATCGACCCGTCCACCAGCCTCACCAACGCCCATCAGATCGCCCACGACGCCGAACACGCCCTCACCCACGCCATTCCGAAACTATCGAGCGCACTGGTCCACGCCTACCCCGCAAGCCCCACCACCTGAGTCGAGCACCTTCCCGCGAAACACCGGGAGGCGAGTTGTCACTGCGGCTCTGTCTGGATGGCTAGTCGCTGAGACTGGCGGCGAGGTTCTGGACGCGGGTGTTGATGTCGTCGCGGATAATTCGCATGCGTTCGATTCCGTCGATGCCGCGGAGTGAGGGTTCGTCGGTGTCCCATCGCTGGATGGTGGTGCCAGGGTGGTTGCCGAGTTCGGCTTGGGTGCCGACGATGACCACCAGGTCCGCATCGTCGAGCATCTGATCGGTGAGTTGGACGGGCTGGTGGCCGCTGATGTCGACGCCAACTTCGGCCAATGCCTGCGCTGAGAGGTCGTTGACGGCGGTCTTGGCGTGGGTGCCCGCCGAGGCGACGTGAATGGCTGTTCCTGCGATGTGGTGCATGAGTCCTGCTGCCATCACTGATTTTCCGGCGTTGCTGACGCAGACGAACAGGACGGTTGGGGGTGAGTTGGTCACCGGGTGTTCTCCTTCGTTGTGGGCGGTCAGATGATGTGCGGGCTGCGCCGCTCGAGGAGGATGACGTCACGCCAGTGGCCGTGGTGTCGGCCGTGGCGCTCGCGCACGCCGACGACGCGGAATCCGGCCCGGTGGTGAAGGGCGAGAGTGGCGGTGTTCTCGGGAAACACCTGGCTTTGCAGGGTCCAGATTCCGGCGTTCTCGCTGGAGGAGATCAGAGACTGCAGCAGCAGTGTCCCGATACCTTGGCCGCGAGCGTGCTCGGCGACATACACACTGAGCTCTATCACCCCGGCATGCACGCACCGTGATGAGACAGGTGCAGCGGCAGCCCATCCCATGACGTGTCCGTCGGAGTCGGTGGCGACGAAGCGGTGATCCGGGAGGTGTTCGGTGTCGAAGGTTGCCCAGTCCGGAGCATTGAGGTCGAAGGTGGCGTTTGCGGTGTTGATCCCGGCTTGGTAGATCGCCAGGACGGCATCGGCATGGTCGGCGGTCATTGGCGCCACCTGATGTTGACTGCGGATCATCGCGACGGATGCTCGTGCGGTGCGATGGTCACGGGGTGACTGCGACGTTCAGCTGGGCCAACAGTTGGTGGATGCGTTGGTCGATTTGGTCGCGGATTGGGCGCACAGCGTCGAGGCCTTGGCCGGCCGGGTCGGGCAGTTCCCAATTCTCGTAGCGTTTTCCGGGGAAGATCGGGCAGGCGTCCCCGCAGCCCATGGTGATGACAACGTCGGCGGCAGCCACGATTTCGTCGGTCCAGGGTTTGGGGTATTCACTGGTGATGTCGATACCGACCTCGGCCATGGCAGCGATCGCGGCCGGGTTGATCTCGTTTCCGGGTTCAGAACCCCCCGACCAGGCGATCGCGTTGTCGCCGGCGTAATGGGTGAAGTAACCGAGCGCCATCTGCGAGCGGCCGGCGTTGTGTGTGCAGAGGAACAGCACGGTGGGCTTGCCGTCGCTGATCTTGCCTTCGACCCGTGCCAGGGCGTGCAGGCGTTGGCGGGCGAACCGTTCGGCCAGCAGCGGCAGGAAGTTGGGAATGGTGGCGCGACCGGCGAATTGGTCGTAGGACGAGCAGAGGAACCGTTCGATGGTCTCGGTGCCGAATGTGCCATCGAACTCGCCGTGCAGCCGGGTCGCCGCGGTCTTCAAGGCGAGCTGTTGGTCGATCGAGAGGTCGTCGCGCAGTTGGTGAGTGACGGGGCTGTCAGTCATGGTGTGGGTTCCGTTCTCGTCGTCGAGCCGGTGGGCAGGTGTTGGGGGGTGTGGTGGTGGAATCGTTTGCGTAGCGCCAGCGAGACATAGACCAGGGCGACCAGGACCGGGACTTCGATCAGCGGGCCCACGACGCCGGCCAGGGCTTGGCCGGAGGTGGCGCCGTAGGTGGCGATCGCCACGGCGATCGCAAGTTCGAAGTTGTTGCCGGCGGCGGTGAACGCCAGGGTGGTGGTGCGCTCGTAGCCGAGATCCAAGATGGTGCCGAGCAGGTAGCCACCGCCCCACATGATCGCGAAGTAGGCGAGCAGGGGCAGGGCGATGCGGACCACATCCAGGGGTCGGTTGGTGATCTGATCGCCTTGCAGGGCAAAGAGAATCACGATGGTGAACAGCAGCCCGTAGAGCGCCCAGGGCCCGATCCGGGGTAGGAACTTGGCCTCGTACCAGTCGCGGCCTTTCGTCTTTTCTCCGATCCGGCGAGAGAGGTAGCCGGCCAGCAGTGGGATGCCGAGGAAGATGAGCACGGATTTGGCGATCTGCCACGGTGAAGTCGAAATGGTGGTCTGTTCCAGGCCGAGCCAGCCAGGCAGCACTGACAGATAGAACCAGCCCAACACCGCGAACATGATGACCTGGAAGATCGAGTTGAGTGCCACCAGGACTGCGGCGGCTTCGCGGTCTCCGCAGGCCAGGTCGTTCCAGATGATGACCATGGCGATGCAGCGGGCCAGCCCGACGATGATCAGTCCGGTGCGGTATTCGGGCAGGTCGGGCAGCAGCATCCAGGCCAGCGCGAACATCAACGCCGGGCCGAGCACCCAGTTCAACACCAGCGAGGAGAGCAGAAGTTTGCGGTCTCCGGTGACGGTGTCGAGGCGGTCGTAGCGGACTTTGGCCAGCACGGGATACATCATGATCAGCAGGCCCAGGGCGATGGGCAGTGAAATACCGTCCAGCTGAACGCTTTCCAGCGCGGTGTTCAAGCCGGGGATCCAGCGGCCCAGCAGCAGGCCGGCGACCATGGCGGCGCCGATCCAGACCGGCAGGAACCGATCCAGGGTGGAGAGCTTGCCGACGACCGGCGGCGCAGTGCTGGTGTCGGTCATGCCGGCACCCCCGCCAACGTCGCGCCGAGTAGCACGGCCAGGCTGGCCAGTGCGTCGGGCACCACCGCGTAATACACCCACGAGGCCCGACGCTGCGAGGTGAGCAGGCCGGCGTCGCGCAGCACCTTGAGGTGATGACTCACGGTGGGTTGGGAGACCTCCACCCCGGCCGAGATGTCGCAGACGCAGGCCTCGCCGCCGGCGTGGCTGGCGATCGCCGAGAACAACTGCAGCCGAACCGGATCGGCCAGGGCCTTGAGTTTGACTGCCATATCTGCGGCCTCTGCGGCCGAGAGGGGTTCCCCCAGTAGTGCTCCGGGTGGGCAGCACGCGTCGTCGACCGGATCAGATGATTTCGACATACATCAATATTGATACTTATCGAACTAGCCGTCAAGCCAGGCCACCAATGACCAGGGGCCCACCATCGTGTGATGGTGGGCCCCTGGTGTCGTGGCGCGGATCCCGCTCAGCAGCAGGCCGACGTCTTCGCCGCTTGGGGCTCCGCGTCGGCGGCGGCAGTTCCGCCGCAGCAGACTCCACCCTCGGCAGCCTCACCCTCGGCGAGAAGCTGGGGATTGGTGCCGAATGTCTCGGAGTCGGCCAGCACCGTGTAGACCTCCCATTTCTCTCCGGCCGGGCCGGTCACCCAGACCTTGTCCTGGGTGGCAAAACAACAGGTCGTGCCGATCTCCTCATCGGTGAACAGCCCTTCGCCGGTCAGGCGGGCGATCTCGGCGTGCACCGTCTCGCTGGATTCGACCTCGACCCCGAGGTGGTTGATGGTGCCGCCCTTGCCTGGGTTTTCGAGCAGCACCAGCTTCAGCGGCGGCTCGGTGACCGCGAAGTTGGCGTAACCGGGCTTGACCTTGGCGGGGGAAACGCCAAAGAGTTTGGTGTAGAACGTGATCGCCTCGTCGAGATCATCGACGTTGAGCGCTAACTGAACACGGGACATGATGGGCCTCCAACCACTGATGAGACATATATCGAACTGACGCGTCAGTGCTCAGCATGCCACCTTTTCGATATATGTCAAGAATTGTGGCAGGATGGATGTCATGCCCAAAGCGCTGCCCGTGATCGACATGTCCGCCCCGGTGTGCTGCGCCCCGGTGGCCGCCGGACCGCTCAGCGACGCCGACGCCCTGGAGGTGGCGATGCGCCTGAAGGCCCTGGCTGATCCGATGCGCGTGAAGATCATGTCGCTGCTGTTCAGTTCGCGCCCTGGGGAGGAGACTAGCGGGGAGCTGGCCGCGGTACTCGACCTGGCCGAATCCACGGTCAGCCATCACCTCGGGCAGCTCCGCAAGGCTGGCCTGGTGATCTCCGATCGGCGTGGCATGAACGTCTTTCACCGGGTGAAACCCGAAGCCCTGCAAGCACTGTGTGTGGTGCTCGACCCGAATTGCTGCCAGTAGATGATCCCGCCGAGCGGCCACATGTAGTGCGATCACCGCGGTCCTGCGTGAGGGCCAAGTTCGTTACGGATCCTGCGTGTCGTGAGCGTTGCCCGGCCTGTCGTGCTCGGCCGGGTTGCGGGCCCGTGCCGCCCACCGTTGGTGTGCAGCCTGCGGCGAGATACCCAGTCTCGCAGCAATTCTCGTCCAAGTGAACCCGGAGCGATAGGCGTGTAGCACAGCCTGTGCGAGTTCCTCTTCGGCTGCGGTGACAGCGGCCCGTGCTTGCGTGACGGTGTCCGCTGCGCCATCAAGGGCATCGAGGAGAGCCTGAACGGGACTGGCTGGGGGAGCACCATCGTCGATGTCGTCATCGGTGAGGTCTAAGGTCAGTTGGTCACCGTTGTCAGCGTGCGCAAAGTGAGGAACAGGCTGCGGCTGCTGTCGCGGAGGAATCACGCTGCTCCGTTCGGGTGCGGTGGATGCGTAGGCGGCCCAGGTGTTGCCGGCGTCCGCAGCATGTTTTTGGGTGACTTGGTCGCTGTATCCGAGCATCTCGGCGACCAGGGGAGCGGGGACCTGGGCGACGAGTTCCTTCAACGCGGTGTTGCGTGAGCCCAGCGTGTTGATGCCCACCCATCGAAGCCGGTGCATGATCGTTTGTGGGTCCAGGTGCCAGCCCGGTCTGCTGCTGGGGAACATCCAGGGGGTGCCGACGGCTCCGCCGGTGGTGCGCAGATTGGGTCGATGGCGAAGGTGGTAGTTGAGCTGTGAGGCGAACGGTTCGGGCACCGGGATGGGCTGTTTGCCCAGCGCGATGAGCGTTTGCCCGTCGGCTTGGGAGATAACGGTGCTCTGCAGGGCAGCGATTTTGGTGAGTGGTTGTGCGTAGAGCAGCACGAGGACGCCGGCCACGCGATAGGGAAGGCTTTCGGCGTTGCCGGTGAGCAGTTCCTTGAGCCAGGCCAGTCGCTGTTCTTGGGTGATTGTCGGGGTTGTTCTGGCCTGCCGGAATCCGATCTGCACTCCGGTATTGATCCTGCTGCTCTTGGCCCAGACGAAGAATGTTCTGATCAAGTGGCGGGTGGTGGGTCCCGATGCGAGATATTCGTCGACGTCGTGCTGTGTGCAGTCCACGGCGGTGCGGCCATGGGTGTTCTCGAGCCAGGTGAGGAATTTGATGGTCTCGGTGATCTCTTGTTTCGCGGATCGCTTCGGTCCGTCGGATGATTGGCCGGGCTGGGACTCACTGCGTAACCGACGTAGGTGGTGCCAGGTGGCGAACTGCTCAATCGGTGCGCGGACTGCCGGTGAAGCGACGGCGCCCAGTTTGGCGCTCAACCATTCTTCGAAGCGTGCCAGGTGTTCGTCTCGTGGTGGGAGCAGTCCATGGTGCTCCAGGATCGATCGTAGGTGGCCGATGTGTTTGCCGCGGCCCGCTGCAGTGAGGCCGTCGTGGGTGAGTGGTATTGCGCCGGAGGTGATCCCGCCGAGCATTTCCAGGACCTTCTGGCTGCGTTTCCAGGTCAGGATGCTCTCGGGCCGGTCCACGCCGCACAGTACTTCGATGAGGGTCTCCATCGCGGCAGAGTCTGCCGGGTGGTGCAACAGGATCCGGCAGAGGTCATCGCGCAGTGCGCATCGGGCGCAAACGCCGTTGCGGTAGATCTCGCCTTCCTGTTTGCAGGTCCGGCAGGTGAAGTTGCCGGGGATGCCGGAGCAGGTCAGGCAGACCGGCCGTGGGTCGGTGTGGTTCGCGCGTCCTGGTAGGACGCCATCGTGGCCGCAGAGCGGGCAGATGCCATGCGTGCGCATCGCGGCGTAGAAGCAGCTGTGGCAGAGCTGATCACCGGGCCAATACACCCGCAGTTTGTTGGCCATGCGGTGGCACCTGCTGCACTCTTGGTCACCATCAGTGACCGGTGGCCTTCCACGTCGTGTCGAGCGGGGCTTTGGGTCAATGGTCATCGGTGATGACTCGGGCGCGCCGTGGTCGGACCGATTTGTTGAGTTCGACGACGTTCGGCGCGGGCGGGGTCGTGCCCGAGGCGGTCTTGCGGCGGCGGACGTCGGTGGCGGTTACTGTGACCAGGTCTTCGACGCCGCAGCCCAGGATGTCGCACAACGCCGCCATCAGCTGCAGTGAGACACGTTCGGGCCGTTGATGAACGACGCGGTACACCTGGGGCCGGGACAGCTGTATCCCACGCTCGGCGAGCCGGGGGATCAGGTCGGTGCTGTTGTGCATGCCATGAGCGGCCATGAGCTCGGCCAGTCGCCAGCTGTAGTCGACTTCGCGTTTCATGAGGTTTCCTCTCCCAGCGAGAGCGCATCCTTGATGGTCTGGTCGAGCACGCGGCGCAGGGTGCGGGTCCGAAAGTCGCTGCCAACACTGGTGTACAGCGATGTGGTGCTGGCGAATTCGTGGCCGGCCTGGTCCTGGACGAACTTGGCGTCCCAGCCGTCCTCGATGAGGTGGGTGATGTAGGAGCGGCGAAACGAATGCAGATCCAGGCCCTCGGCCAGGCCGAGATCTTTGCAGTAGCGCCGAAACCGGCGCAGCAGGGTGTTCTCGGCGACCAGTGAGCCCCGCTCACTAGGGAACAGATCGATGCTGTCGTCGATGTAGGGCTGGCCGTGAGCCAGCCAGTCGGCGATGATCTCCGGCGTCCAATCGAAGACTGTCAGCACGGTGCGACGCTTGGGCGGCGAACCCTTCTTGGCCTTGCCGTAGCGGACCAGGACCGCGCCGTAACGGCCGAACTCCGCGGCATGGGGATTGCGGGAGAAGTCGACAGTCTGCAGGTGGCGCAGCTCGTTGAAGCGCAGCCCATAGGAGTAGGCGACCTTGAACATCACCGAATCCCGGTAGGCCGGCAGCCACCCCTTCCTGTTCGAGTTGGCGATCAGCGTGACCTGATCATCGGCGTGGTCGAAGAAAATCTGCAGCTCCTGCTTGGTGAACGGCCGCTTCTCGGGGGACTGCTCATTGTCCTGGACGTGCGTTGCGGTGTTCCAGGCAAAGAACACCTGCGCGGGGTGCGTACCAAAGCGCTGTTCGCACACCCGGTCCCAGCCATAGTCAGGATCGGCAATATAGGAGCAGAACAACCGCAGCCCGTTCTGGTAGCCCCGCACGGTGGACTGCTTGACAGCCTTGATGCTGCGGAGGTCACCGAAAAACTCCTCGACGATGGCCGGCGTCCACGACCAAGGGAACTCGTTGGTGTCGGCGATGAAGCGGCGGACGAGTGCGATCCGACCGGCGATCGTGTCGTGATCGAGGTTTCGACATAGTTGCTGGTTGCGCCACCCATCCAGCATCTCGTCGACGGTTTGGACCTCGGGATGCAGCAGGGGGACCGAGCCGACGAGGTACACGCGACCGCTCTTATCGACAGGCAAACCGGCCTCCAGGCTGTCTCATCTGATGCATCATTGAATCATCTAATGAATCATTACCACATCGGTGCAGGTAGAGCCATCGCTTCCAGGAGGCTTTTATCAGCGCGTCGAGGCGACCCCGCGCAACTACCGGCGTAGCAGGCCCGTCGTGTTGACCCACAACTTCAGTGGGCCAACGACTTTCGCCTGGAATCCCCGGAATGACGGCGCCCATGCCAATCGGGGCGATCGGGCCGGAAATGATTCATCTGATGAAAACGGAGACTTTAACCTGACATAAGATAAATTATCGGCCTTTATTCAGGCCTAGCCAAGGGTGAAATACAGGCCTATAGTCGGGTCATGAGAATCATGCCGATCTCACGCCTGAAAGACAAGATCAACGAGTACGTCGACGCGGTGTCCCAAACGCACGACCAGATCACCATCACCAAGAACGGAGCACCCGCGGCGGTGCTCATCGGCGTCGACGAATGGGAGTCGCTTCAAGAGACTTTGCACTGGCTCTCGCAGCCAGGCACCGTCGCCTCCGTTAGTGAATCCGAAGCCGACATCGCCGAAGGTCGCACGTTCGGCGAAGACGAAATTCGAGCCGCATACCAAATCCCGCGGCGGACCCCCTGACGTGCCCGACTCGGACAACTACACGACACGGTTCACCGCAACGGCGCGGCGCGACCTCGACAAACTGCCACCACGCATCCTCGGTGCCGTCATCGAATTCGCCTTCGGCGACCTGGCGCGCGAACCACGCCGCGTCGGCAAGCCGCTGGGCCGAGAACTGACCGGCCAGCACAGCGCTCGGCGGGGCCCCTACCGAGTGCTCTATCGCATCGACGATGAGAGCAACACCATCTGGGTCCATCGAATCGACCACCGCGCGAACATCTATCGGCCGTAGACGCCACAAATCGTCATGTGACAAATATCCTGGTGATGGAGGGGGGAATCCAAAGAAATGAACGCATCCAAGTTTCTCAGCCCTGACTCGCATGGGCAGGTGTACATCTCGACTGCAAGCATCTTCAGAGCGATGGTTACCCGCGAATTCGTGGGCTGCGAAGCAGATTTCACTTGCGCCCCCACCGAGGGTGGATGCAGGGCGACTGGCGTACGAGCCGACGGGGACGGCAGCTTGACGTGGATCTGGGGCAACCTCGGACATCTGCCCGTGGTCCGACTGGAAGAAGGGGTTTACAACACTCCGGACTGGGACATCGTGGTGGCCGCCAATGGTGGCCTGCGCGTGACCAATAGAGCAACGGATAGGGCTTTTTTGGTCGACGCCGATCGCGTCGAGACCACCGCTTAGACGAACCCACCTCGCGTGCATTGAAATGGCAAGGCGGTGCCGCGCTGAATTCCGAGGCCATCGTTCAGCGTGTGCTGAAAATTCAAAGGCGCCTGTGGTGTGCGCATGCGCTGTGGCGGCGCTACGGTCAGGCTTACCGATGCCGAGCAAAGGGGTGTGGCGCGAGTGACATTCGGCGGTGGTGTTGGGCTGGGACCGTTCCTGTGAGCGGCGATATGTCGTACCTGCGAGGGAGAATCAGACCATGAAGATCTTCGACGACGAACGGCGGTGTGAGCTGCTGATTCGTGGGTTGGCTGCCTTCGGGGGGTTGGCAACCTTGGTTCTATTTGTGGTGGCGACAACGAAGCTGGTCGCTGTGTTGCAAGCCTCCACTTCGTCGGTGAGCACCTTGGATGTGGGAATCAACGCGTTTGTAGTGTGCGAACTGATCGCCGTGGCCTTGATCGCTGGGTACATCTTCGAGCACGGGTTGGTTGGAGCCCGCCGGGTCGGTGCACTACTCAGGGACACGGCGGCGGGACAGATCTTCGCAGGGCTGATCGCAGTTGTGCTGGCAATCGGCTCCTTTTCCACGGTGAGCGCCGCTGACGGGTGGCAAGCTCGGCTGGTGGCGGTTTTGTCCACAGCGTTTTGGGCTGTGATGGGCCTGCGGGCACTGCGGCTCGGCCGGCGGCAATGGATTTTCGATCGCGAAACGACGCGTAACGGTCCTGCCATTGAGCGCATTCCGGAATAGATAGAGGCCAATTGTCTTGAGCACCAGCGAGAATGACTCGTACAGCGACTGGGACAGCGTATCGGGCCACCGCTGGTCGGTCCCTCGACTGCGCGTCGGCGCTGTCGCCGAAACCCTGGGAGTGGACCCCCTGCTTGATATCGGGGCGTCAGCGCCGGGCCTGTCACCGCCTTTTCACGACGAGATCCTCGGTTGTGAGCTCTGGTCACTCGGCCAGGTTTATGACTTCATCTTGGTGCACCGACCAGAGCTGATCGACAAGGTGGAGCGGCTGTACCCGTTCACCTCGGCTCTGGGCCCGGCACGGTTCCTTTTCGGCGAGATCCGCGGATCGTTCGCGGTTCACGCATGGCAGCCGACCGACGGTCGTGGCCCGATCGCGGTCGCCTACAGCGGTGCGGCTGCCAACGACAGCGACCTTCCCGTCCACGCGGCGGCGCTCCTCGACGAGTTACCTTGGGCAACCGCCGTGTGCTTTCCCGACGAACTTGGACAACGGGCGCCCGATGGCCAACAGCAGCCCAGGGTCGTGGTGGTCGAGCCGCCGAGGGCCGGCGCAGCAGATCCGTTGGTGTTCAACGACTACGCATGGTTCGACATCGTGGGACTGCTTCGGGTCGACCTGCCTTGGTGGTCGAAGTACTTGCGCGACTTCAACGCGATCGCCGCCTGGGAACCGGGCACGCCAGTGCAACAGCTACGAGCATGGCCAGGAAACACCGCGCCCGACCGGCTTTACGGTTTGCAAACCCCGAACACCCCGGAGTATGTCGCGGCGGTGATCGGTCGAGCAGTGACATACCTCGATCACAAGCTGCGGCATGACGCACAGTTCGACCGCAATGCTGGCCACGATGGGTTCGTCGCGCGCCAAGGGCTACGCCAGGCGGCCGTGGCAGCGCCAGAGCCAGCGCCCCCGCCCGACAGTGCCCTCACTTTCAGTGAGGCAGCGCTGTTGCTCCATCAGCCGTGCAACGACGAATCGGTCGCGAAAGCGTGTCGAGAGCTGCTGCTGAAGGCCCTGGAAGATCGCAATCCGATACGGGGCAGCACGTCGATAGCGCGGTCCACAGATAACCCTTTGGCGGTGGAGTGGATAGCTCGCCTTGAGGACGCCGTCGACGCAGACGAACTCGGTTTCTGGATCGTCCGGGTAATCAACGCTCTCGACGCGAACGAGTGCACGATGCACCGGGATCCGCTCAACCCGCACTGCTGGGTCGTCAAGACCGCCGACACCGTCTACGCGTCAGCGGCTCAGTCCGTGCCAGCCACTGGGCAGCTCAGTGAGGTCGCCTTCGACGGTCCAAGCCAGGCCTTCTTTCGCGACTCGACCGGAACGCCGTGGCCGTGGCCCGTCGACGGCACGGGGTATCCGTCGTGCGGGCCGCAGGGCGGTGACGCTGGTCATCAGAGGCTCACCGAGCAAATCGCCAACCTAGTCTTTGACGCCGGCATCAACTTGGGACAGCGCGTGATCCCGTACGACCGGGACAGCGCCTTGGCGAAATTGGTTGCGGTGACGCCGCCGCGCCTTTCGATCAGACCGAATGACCCGGTCCTGGCGATCACACTCCCAACCTGACAAGAGCTGCCCTGAACGCCTGCTGCGACTCACACGAGGCCCACCGCGCGGGGAAACGACGAGACAGCACGCTACATGCCTGGCGGGGTCAGAACGCAGTCGGTGTTGAGTGGCCCTTCGTGGAAGTCGTCGAGGCCGGCCCGGTCTAGGCAGTGTTGGGATATTGCGATGACCAGGAGGTCTCCGTGTTTCTTGTAGACGCTGAGGATGCGGTCGTGGTCCCAGACGGCACACTTTCCGGGGCCGAACTTGTAGGACTGGCACCGCTTGGTGATGGCGTTCTTCCAGTTTGTAGGTAGGCAGCCCAGTTTGAGCGCGTGCATGCTGCTGTCCGGGCCGGGTTGAACAACCCAGTAGTTCAACCCGTTGTCGCAGTCGACGGGGTCTTCCCAGTAGTTTCTGATCCAGGGGCCGTCCCAATAGGGCTGTTCGACGCTGGTGGGAGTGGGCGACGTCGTGGTTGTGGTGGTGGTCGGTGTGTACCAGGGGGTCGTGGTTGTCGGCACCGTGGTGGGAGTCGGTGTGACGTAGACCGTCGACGCGGTCACCGTGCGCGCGGCCGAGCTGGTGTCAGTGCTGTCCTGACGGCTTGCGACAGCCTTTATTCCGAGGGCAATCAGCAGAGTGATCGCGGCGACGGCGACGACCGCGCTAATCGGCACACCGCTCGTCGCGGGTTTGTTCGGCACAGTGGCCAAAGGGGGTGGTCCCCCGCTGTTGCCCGAGATAACCGGTGGAGGCGTAAGCGCTGCAGCGGCCGTGGGTTTCGGTGCGCTCTGCGCGACGGCGATGGTGTGTGGGGTGGTGTCTTGGTGGTGCTGCAGATCTTCGATGACCCGGCCGAGGATGTGTGTCCAGGCCAGAGGCGCCGGCCGTTTGGGTGCTGGTCGCGTCAGGGTGTCGGTGATGAGTTGGCGCAGCAGGCGCGGTGTGGTGTCGGGAAGCGATGTCGGGTCTTTGAGATGTTGTTCGCCGGCGAACAGGCGCAGCGCCAGTAAGCCGAGTTTGTAGGAGTCGGACTGGGGTGTGGCTTTCTCCTCCCCGTCGGGAGTCCACCATGCCGGGGTGTCGGCTTGGGGCAGCGCCGAGCGGCCGTTGACACGCATGGCGTCGCAGTCGATGAAGTGCACGGCGGGTGGGTCGAGCCGAAACAGCAGGTTCTTCGGCGAGAGGTCGCCGACGCAGATCCCGTTGGCGTGCAGAAATACCAGCGCCGAAGCGGTTTCGCGTAGCAGGCGGCAACGTTGTTCATCGGTGAGCGCGATGCCGAGTTTGTCGAGGAATTCCGGCGGGTTGAGCAGGTGCTGCATTTCGGCCAGTGCCGGGCCCGGCCCTTTGGCGGTGGTGAGGCTGATGAAGAAATCCGGTGACAGCTTGGGCATCACGAACCCGGTCAGCGCTCCGTGGGCTTGGACGGTCGCGCAGGGCCAGGCGGCGATAGAGATCAACCGCTCCCCCTCGGTGGCGGACAGCGACTCGAGGAAGGCCGGCATCGCATCGAGGACGTCGACATCGATCGTTTGCAGCGACTGGCTGGTGTATTCCTTGTACACCATCGCTCCGGTGAAATTCGTTGCTACCGAAGGCGCGTCGTAGACGATGCCCTGACCGCCGCGGTTGATTCTGGTCAGCTCGCCAAGCTTGTCGCGCTCGATCCGGCTCACCATCATGCTGGTCGATGCTCCGGCGAGAGCGGCCAGGCGGCCACGAGTGTGCGGTCGTCAGTGAAGGTCTCGCGGCTGAAGTCGACGACGCGGCCGAATTCGAGCAGTGACGGCGGGATCGGCGCGGTTAGTGTGGTCCGGAGCAGGTCACCAACTGCGCCTTTGCCACTGCCGAGTGGGTCGCCGATGCCGTCGGTGCCGACAAGCAGCACGTCGCCGTATTGGATGTGCAGCACCATGGGATTGAGGTCGGTCGGTACCCGTGGCAGACCGGCCACAGTGGACGATGTCACCGGCGAGGACGGATCTTTGCCGCCCAGGACCGGTACGAACTGTTTCTCCCCTGCCGAAAGCACCCATGCCGCTGAGTCGCCGACGCCGAGCAGATGTACGCGTACCGACCCGAGGGCTGCGGGCTCTACGACCGCACAGACCAGTGTGGTGGCGAGGTTCTGTTCGGCCCGGGCGGCGTCGGGTTCGGGTAGGGCCAGCAGGGCTTGAATCTGTTCGCTCAGTGCCCAGGCGGTGCTTTTGACCAGGGCGGGCCAGTCTGTGTCAGCGGTGTCGGACGGCATCTGTGTTTGCAGCCACTGCGCGGCGTAACGGGTTGCGGTGGTGGCACCAATGTGTGATTGCGGAGCTTGGGAGACGCCGTCGGCGACGATAATAATCACACGGCCGTCGCCGAGGCGATGCACGGCGAAATCGTCCTGGCGCGGGGTGCCGTTGTGGCGGTGCAGCGCACCGCGCATCGACGCTCCCCGCACGGTCAGCCAGTCGGTGGACCAGCCGTCGAGTACGGTGTCGGGCCGAAAAGGAAACGACCGGAACTCTTCGGCGATCACCGCGGGTTCGATCACCGGCGACGGGGCTCCGATGATGACGGGAGGTATGGCGATCGCGCCGGCGGGGGCGGTCGTCCACGGCCCGTCGTGTTCCTCAGGCGGCTCGCTGGGTGTGCGTCGGGGTAGCCATCCGTGCCATTGCATGGTCGCTGTACCTGGCCGGCGGTTTAGACGACGTCGACGGCGAGGGTGAAGCCTTCGGGCTTTTCGACCTGGAGCTCGGCAGAGCCGGAAGCGAAGGCCTGTCCGGAACTGATCACCGATTGGGTCAAGGAGGTGATGAACTCCGATAACGCTGTGCCGGTGTCGATTCCACGTGCAGCGACGTATGCGAAATGCGGCTTGGTGGCGACTTCGCGGACTACGGCGGCGTCGGCGTCGCCGATCCCGAAGGCAACAATGTTGGGTGCGGCGGGTTGGGCGAGCAGCCCGGCCCGGGCGGACCGCCAGTCTTCGTTGTGGCTGGGCAGACCGTCGGTAAGGAAGAACACTGCCGGTCGATGCACGATGTAGCCCTGATCCTTGAGGGCCGGCACATCGACGGAAACCCGGTAGGTCAGTTGATCGAACGCAGCACAGTAGGACGTCAGGCCCCGTGCACGTAGGGGCACCATGGTCGACAGGTTGCGCAGATCCTCGGGCTCCAGATAGGTCTCGGCGGTCTCGGCGAACCCGATCACCGAAAACCGCACCATCGCTGCAGCGAACGACTCACGTTGCAGCGCATCGTGCAACGACACCAAGCCTTGGTTGAGCTCGTCGACATATGGCTGCATCGAACCGGATTCGTCGGCGACGAAGTAAATCGGCAGAACTTTACCCATCGGCTCCATGTCGGGCCGCTCCCCCCTCGTGCTGTCTTACCACCGTATGTTAGCTGTGAAGTGTGACGGTCACGGGCTCAGGACTATCAGCACGTGGATGCTCGAGGTAAGACGAAACACCCACGCGCACTATTGGCCTCTGGTAGCGAATTTGAGGCTCATCGCTGGACAGGCGGTGAACCGGGATGTTTTACCGTGTCGCACAACTGGGGCAAACTTCCTGCGGCCCTGCGCGGCGGATACGGTTGAGGAGTGGTCGGCACGGGCATCTGTTTGAGGGGATGCAGGTGATGCCCGTGCCGGTATGAGCTTAGAACGCTGAGCGTCGGGCGGAGGTATTTGGCGCTGGCCAATGACCGCAGCATGCGCGCGGTGGACCGAACGAGTCCACAGCGGCTACGGCGTGGGAAGCTTGGAACCGTCGGCAGGGCGCAGTACCCATGCGGGTATCCAGTGGGTGACGTGGCGCTTGTGAGGACCGAAGGTAATCGGGTAAGTGACCAATCCCCACCAGTGGCCTTGCTCGCACAGGCCCCAGCAGGTCAGCTCTCCGGTCACTGTCGTGTTCACCTGCAATCCGAACGGATGGTAACGACCACGCTTGTGCGGCTCGCGCGTGAACAACGTGACGAGGTCGACGAGCACCGCTTGCGCAGGTCGCACGGGGCGAAACACCGCTGAGGTGGGTTGGCCCGAGTAGCCGATCGCCTGCAGCTCACCCATGGATTCGATAATACGTTCGAACTAGGTTGGGCGGAGGGGCGCTGGCGTTACCGGGTGCGGGCTGTGGCGGTGACCCGCGTGAAGCTCCCGTCCACGCTCACCGTGCAAGCCGACTGGGTGGCGGTCGTTAGACAGCGGCTTATGCTGGCGGTGTGGGGTTTGTTGATGCCCAGATCGCCGAGTTGGTGGCGGTGGTGGATGAGCTGATGGGGCCATCCACTGATGCCGTTCGTCCAGGCTTCAACGGCTCTCACGGTCTGGTGCGAGCCGCGGTCGATGACGTCTCGGAATTCCACGGTGCGGCGAGCAAGTCCTGGCAGGTCGCGCATGAGTCAGCGGCGGCGCAGCAGGCTCGGTTGAGTGCAGGCGACCAGGCGGTGGGCGCGTTGTTGGCCGCAGTGCATGAACGGGCCGTTCAGACGCAACGGCAACTGGCTGCGATCCGTGCGGACCTGCTGGCGCTCAACACTGGCGATGCCAGTGAGGTGCAGACCCGGGCCGAGAAGATCGAGGCGGTCGATTTCGTGCAGGCGAAGGCGCGAGAGCTTCAGAAGATCACCCATGAGTCCCAGCGGTTCTCGGGCGAGATGGCCGGCAAGCTGCGCTCGGCGGCCGCGAGATATTCGAATCAGGGGACCGTGTAAACGCTGTCCCCGCCTTGATGGTCGTGGGCGATGTTTTCCGGTCAGCCGAAGCGCAGCAGGTCGGTGACCCGCAGTTGGACGTAAGCCCTCCCGGTGGGGCCGAGGTCGACGAGCTCGGGGTCATTGTTGATCGCGTCGGCCACCTCGGGCGGCAGCTCTTGAAAGGCGGTGACGCTCTGGAGTTCTCCGGCTGCGACAAGCGTTTGGATGTAGCGGTGGGCGCGGCGAGCCAGGGTGTCGATGTGCTCCCAGAAGTCGGTGCCGTATCCGGTCACGGCTCGTAGCCTGTCGTGCGGGATGTTGTAGACCCCGATGTAGGTGTAGTGGTCGTTGACGAAACGGACGCGTGCGGTCGGGGCCCCGCTGTCGTCGGTGCAGCCTTGCCGTCGCCCTGCGAATAGGGCGACGGTCGCGACGTACGTGATGGTGGTCATGGCGGTCTCCTTCGCGATCACTGTTGCCTATAGTCTACATGATATGTCGACTATAGGCAACATATTCGTGTGGCAGGTCGAGGACGGAGTGCGCGCCTGTGTGGTGGTCAGACTTCGAACAGGGCCAGCTGTATGGGTTTGCCGCGGGGTCGTGGTGATCGCGTCGCTGCCCTGGATTGTTTGTGGGCGATGTGCTCAAGGGCGGCGGTGAGGATGGCTGCGGGGCAAGCGTCGAGTGTGTGACTGTCGGCGATGGTATTCCGCAGCGGCGGGGGCAGCATCGGTAAGTGGACGTGGCAGATCAGTCCGTCTGCGGGTTCGTCGCATCCGGTCACTCGGCAGGTGGGTAGCTGAGATGCGGGTTGGCTCATGGGTGGTTTCCTTGCGAGTTGTGTTGCGGTTCAGGTCGTGTGGTGGGCCGGGCCGCGTCGTTGCTGGCTCAGAGGTCGTGGCCGAGGCTGGGGTCGTCGGGGCCGCGGTGGTAGTTCTGCAGGGCTATGCGTTCCTGTGCGGCGATGCGACGGCGTAGGACGTCCGCGGTCGGGCAGCCCGATTCTTCGAGCACTGCTGGGGTGGGGTTGAGCAGCAGGCTCCATCCCGGGCGCCGGCCTCGCATGATCATGCGCTGCTCGGCGGCGCGGGCCTTCTCTTTGGCCTCGGGGCTGTCGGCGGCCAGGCGCAGCTCGAGGGTGAGTGCCGCGAGCTCGGCTTTGGCGGCATCGAGCGCCGCGGACTCCTCGAACGGTGCGGGGGGATGTTCGAGGAGGTCGTCGAGTTGGGTTTGGTCGCGCTGCATTTCAGCGCGCAAGTTGGTTTGGTGTGCGGGCAGGCCTGTATAGAGGTTTTCGAGGCGTTTGACCAGGCCGCGGGCTTTGGCAGCACCGGATTCCCCTGGTGTGGCGGTAGCCAATAGTTCGTCGGATTTCACTTCTGTGGCCCGGGAGGGCACGTTGAGTCGCAGGATGAGCATGTCGTGCATGAGCGAGCGGGAGCCGAGGACGTCGATGCCGTTGACGGTGATGCCGACCGGTTCGAACACTGACGCGCCTTCTTTGAACCGGCTGTAGGCGTGTCGGCATGCTGCGGCGACGGCGGCGGCCTGGTTGCCTCGGTCGGTGTAGCTCTTCCCGTCGATGCTCAGCGGGGGCGGGGTGTCGCGGGCGGTGAGGTCTTCGGCCGCTTTCACTACGGGGTCGAGACGTTCAATGTTGTTGCGCTGGTTGGGGATGGAGCGTTCGAGTTGGGTGACCTGCCAGTCGCGTTGGCGCACGGCCTGGTTGTGTGAGCGTTCCAGAGCGGTGAGGCGGCGCACGTCCTCGTCAAGTTCGACCTGGCGTAGGTAGCGGGGGTCGCCGGTGGCGATCGCCTTGGTTTCGGCAGCGGCGGAGCCGATGTCTCCCCCGCTGAGGTCTTCGATCTCCAGGTCGACGACTTCGTTGCGGCGCATCTGCTCGATGAACAGAGCTTTAGCTTGGACCTTCTGCCACATGACGGTGTCGTAGGTGGACTCGGTGACATAATTGAAGATCGAGACACCGTCGAGGTTTTGGTTGCCCTGCCGGATGATGCGGCCCTCACGTTGCTCCAAATCGGCTGGACGCCAAGGGACATCGACGTGGTGGAGCGCGGCGGCGCGGGCTTGGACGTTGGTTCCTGTGCCCATCTTCTCGGTGCTTCCGATGAGGACAGACACCTCGCCTCGGTTGCAGTCGGCGAACAGGGCCCGCAGTTCGGAGGGTTTGCGGGCTTCATGAATGAAGCGGATGGCCTCAACGGGCATCCCCCGAGCGACCAGTTCATCTTTGATGGCCTGGTAGATGGTGAATTGATGGCGGTCGGCGCTGGGGGTGCCGCGGTCGCAGAACACGATCTGTAGGGGCCCGGTGCGCGGGAGGGGGGCGCCGGTGTCCTTGTCGTAGTAGACCCGGTCGGCCAGCGGGGTGTGGACTGCCATGATGCGCTCGGCGACGGCTTCGGCGCGGCTGTGAGCGGGTTTGGGCAGGTGGGCCAGGCGAGGATCGAGTGAGACGTTTCTGCCGTCGTTGGCGATCTTGAGGACATTGTCGCGTCGGGGATTGCGGGCGTCGAGGTGTTCGGCGCGGTATCCGAGGTCGCTGATGAAGTCGCTGACCTGAATGTCGGGCTGCAGGCTGACGATTTGGCGTTGCCCGGTCAGCAGCGGTGGCAAGGCCACCGGTACCTGGTCACGGGTAACGACGTCGGTGTAGGCCGAGGACAACGCCAGCAGCTCGATGAGATTGGTGAACTTTCCGACACGGGTGACGGGTCGGAGCTTGGTGCCGGTGGCGTTGACTTCGACGGTGCTGACGGTGGTGGTGAACGCTGCGCCCCAGTCGCCGAGGTCTTCGACTCCGGCATCGCGCAGCAGGTCGGGCCGCAGGTAGCTTTGCATGACCCACAACTCCCCCAGCGAGTTGGCGATCGGGGTGCCGGTGGCGAAGGTGGCGACACGCTCGACCACCTTGTCTTCAGGGATGCCGGCGGCCAGGGCTTCGTCGCGGCGCCGCTGCCGTAGGATCCGCAGTTTGAGAGTGAGATCCTCAGCGCGCTGTGAGGAAGCCGGGCACGACAGTTCCTCGATGTTGCAGACCCGCTGCTTGTTTTTGAACATGTGGGCTTCGTCGATGAAAAGGTAGTCGCAGCCGCTGTTTTCGAATCCGAGGCCTTGGTCTTTGCGGTCCTGACCGACAAGGCGTTCCAAGCGCTCTTGGGTTTGCTTGATGGCCAGCTCGATGCGTTTGATGGTGCGGTCGGAGTCGGCGGCGAGAAGTTGGCTGCGCAGCTCGGAGAGTTGTTCGGCGATGTAGTCGGACACGACAGTCGGGTCGACACGGATGGCCGTGAATGCCGACTGCGGGATGATGACCAGATCCCATTCGCTGGCCGCGGATTGGGCGATGAAGCGGCGTCGTCCTTCGGCGGTCGTGGCCGAGGATCCTAGTAGGACTCGGGCTGCGGGATACCACTGGTTGGCCTCGCGGCCTACCTGCTCGACGATGTGGTTGGGCACCACAATCCAGGGTTGGCGCACCAGCCCGAGTCGGCGCAGTTCCATGGCCGCCATGAGCATGGTGCCGGTCTTGCCGGCGCCCACGACATGGTCGAGCAGTGTGGAAGGTTCGGCGATAATGCGGGCCACTGCGTTGCGTTGGTAGGGGTGCGGCGTGAAGTGATTCGACAGCCCGGGCAACCGCAGCTTGGATCCGTCGTAACGCGGGGCGCGTAGTGAGTTGAAGCGCTGGTTGTATTCGGCGACAAGGACTTCGGTGCGTTGCGGGTCGCTGAAAATCCAGCGGCGGAATTCCTCGGTGATCTTCTCGCACTTGCCTTGTGCGGCGAAGGTGCCTTCGGTGTCCAGAGCGCCTTCGTCGGTGTAGAGAATGACGCTGCGGCTGTTGCAGATCGCGTCGAGCAGGCTGACCGCGTCGCAGCGGTCGCGGTCCAGGCCCCAGGTTTCGGTCATGAGCCGGCCGCGGCGTTTGTACTTGGCGACGTCGATGGTCCAGCGGCCGCCGAGGTGCTCGGCGATAACGTCGGTGACGCCGAATGTTTCCTCGGCGAACTGCGCCAGGTAGCGGGCGTCGACCCACGGTGCTCCCGGGCGCACCGTGATTTCCTCGGCGGTGCGATCGGGTGGGATCAGCTCGCGCAGCTTCTCGGCGTAGCTGGCGTAGACGGGATTGGTTTCGGCGGCCAGTGCGGCGTTGGTGTGTTTGCGGCGGACGTTGCCCGACAGTGCGGTTGAGGCGGGGATCAGCTCGTCGGGATCGTCGAGGCTGGGATAGACCAGGCCGTCGATGAGGTCACGGGCGTCGGCGACGGGTACTTCGAGTAGTCCGGCGATGTAGTCGAGGTCGATGCGCAGGTTGCGATCCAGGCTCATGGCCACGGCGTCTTCCGGTGTGTCGGCGTGCAGACGTTCCGGGGCCGGGGTGAGCTGGTCGGTGGAGAAGATGGGTGCTTTGGTGGCTTTTCCGGTGTCTTCGTCGAACTCTTCTAGCGAGGAGAGCACCGCCCAGCCGGGGTCGTGGCGTATTCCGCCGTCGAGGTGGCTGCGTTTGCGGTAGGGGGCGGGAGCCTCCCAGGCCGCTTCGTCCCATTGGGCGAGCAGTTCGTCGGGGACCGGGCCACGATACGGAAGGCCGGGTTGTCCTTCTTTTTCCCTCCACCGTGTTTCGAGCGCGGCAACTTTCTCGTCGTGGCGTTCTTGTGTGACTTCTTTGGGGTAGACCCAGGTGAACCGGTTGATCGGTCCGTGTTTGCTGACATATCGGTCGTAGAGGGTGTTGAGGTGCGCGCGCAGTTGGTCGCGTTCGGTGTGGGGACGGCCTTGACTTTGGGCCAGCATGAGGCTGGTGGCCACATCACGCAGAGCGATGAGCTCGCGGGTTTCGGCCATCCGCGACTTCGGGGTGTTGTTGGGCGCCCAGCCGTCGCGGGTGCGATACTCGATGCCTTTGGTTTCGGGGTTGTAGCGCAGCGTGTACGGCGGGGTGTGCTCACCGCGGTCGGCGGCGGTGATCAGTCCTGGGTCGAAGGTCTCGGGCGCAACGACGGTGAGGTCGTCGGCGCGGGCAGTGAGCCCGTAACCGCGGTCCAGTGCCCGGTCGACGATGTCGGAAAGTGTGGCGGCGAGTTGTTCGGCCAGGACCGCGCCGGTGGCCCCGTCCACGGCCAGCGCGGGTGAACCGTTGAGACCTCGTCCCAGCCCCATGGTGCCCAGTACGCGGTCGGGGTGGGTGGCGAAGTAGGAGTTAACGACCACGTCGGTGGGTTCGTCGGTGTCGTCGAGCATGGCAGCGGTGGTGGTGACCCATTCGGGCAGCTGCTCGGGTGCGGGCTGGTCGGGATCGCGGCGGCGCAGGATCAACAGATCGGTGACCACGTCGGTGCCGGCGACGCGGCTGAATGCTTTCGACGGCAGCCGGACTGCGCCGATGAGGTCGCCGAGGTTGGCGATGGCGCGGCGGGCAGTGTCTTTGGTGGCATCAAGGGTGTAGCGCGACGTCAGGACCGCCACGTAGCCCCCGGGCGCGGTCAAAGCCAGTGCCTTGACGATGAAGTGATTGTGAATCGAGAGGCGTTGCGGGTTGTGGCTGGGGTCGGTGATGGCGTATTTGCCGAAAGGCACGTTGCCGATGGTCAGGGCAAACGAGTTCTCCGGGACGCGGGTGGCTTCGAATCCCTGGTGACGGATTTGTGCCGACGGGTACAGGTGCGCGGCGATCGCGGCGGTGATCGCGTCGTTTTCGACGCCCACCATGACCGCGTTCTCGGGTGCGTGGTTGATGAATGTTCCACTACCGCAGCCGGGTTCGAGAACGCGGCCGCCGCTGAACCCGGCCTGGGTCATGGCTTGCCAGATGGTCGCGGCCACGGCGGGGTCGGTGTAGTGAGCGTTGAGGATAGAGGCCTCGGCCTGGCGATACTGAGTATCGGTAAGCAGTTCACGCAGCCGTTGCCGTTCGCCGGCGAAGGTGTCGTTGCGAGGGTCGAAGACGGCGGGCACGGCGCCCCATCCTGACCAGGCTGCCAGCACGGCTTGTTCCTCGGCGGTGGCCGGCCGCTGCGCGGTGCGCAGTACCTCGAGGAGTTCGATGGCCGCGATGTTGGCGCGCGCGCGGGCTTTGGCGCCGGTGGGGACTCGGGTGTCGGTGCTGGGAGGGAAGTCAGTGGCCGTGCGGTAGCTATCGGGTACGGGTACATCGGCTTCCTCGGCGGTGACGGGGACCGATGCGCTGATGCTGGTGGTGTCGGCGGGGGCGATGGGCGCGGCTGACGGGACCGCGGCGGGTTTGGTGACCGGTGGAAGTGCCTGGCCGCCAGGGTCGATGTCGCGCGGATCGGTGGGTTGATCAACGATCTCGTCGAACAGCGACGGTTGTGCGGCTACCTTTCGGGCAGACCGTCGTGGCGCAGATCGGCGAGGATCAACGGGGCCAGTGTCGCGGCCAGCGGGTCGTCGGGATGGCTGGGTAGCGGCAGGTATTCCTCGGCGCGGGCCGCCAGCAGATAGCCCGCCTTGATCCGAAAGACCGCCGAGAAGTCCGGGGCCGGCCACACTTCCGCGACCAGGCCCTCGATCTGCTCGCTCGGCTCGATGCGCAAGGCGCTGTGAGTCCATCGCTGCTGCCACGGCACCTGGAGACGATCCTGCAGCATCGTCTGTGAGGCTGGTAGCTCGCTCGACTCGTCGTTCTGCGGAATCTTCTCGTAGAGTTCCTGGCTGAGCACGATCTCCATCGCCTGTGCTCGCGTCGTGTTGAGCAGGCCCACCTTGGTCAGGTAGTCCGGGTGCTGGCCGTGCTCGGTCTGCCACTGCCGCACTGCCTGCTCGCCCATCTGCGCGGCCACCTCCGCCACCTGGCGGCTGATCCGGCTGGCTTCGGCCTCCAGGAACTGGTCCCGCTGTTGCGGGGTCCACTGGGTCGGCAACGTCAGGTGCTCGTCGTAGATGTTGTCCACGATCTCGCGTATCTCCGGGCTGGTCACCGCTGCCTTCCCCGTCGAGGATGCTGAACAGATCCGGCTGGTTCGGATCTGATGCGCGCTTGCCTGCCATATTGTCCTCTCCTGGGCGATGGTGTCGGGATCCGGGTAACCGAGGGCGGTGAGATAGCGCCGCCAGTTGCGTTCAGCGATGGCCTTACGTCGGGCCAGCGCCGCGGCCGCTCGGGACTGGTCAGGTGTCATGTCACCGACCGGTGCACCCGCGGGAGTTTGGCCGGGTTTGTTGCGTTGACCATGACTTTGGTGACGCTTCGGCGCTGTCGTGCGTCCATGCACCGCAGTCGAGCAAGCGCGGTGCGCATCGGCTCGCTGGTTCGGCGCTGGCTGCATGCCCTTTGGGCGGCGTCCCAGGCGGCGTCGTCGCGGTCAGCGCCGTGAAGGGTGGCGCTAGTGGCGCGCACCCACTGCGTGCCCTGTCCGGCCCCGCCTGCGGAGGCGGCAAGAATGAGACTTGCCAGCGGTTCCAAAGCGATGCTGCACCAGAGCCTGCTGCCGGGGTCGGAGATGGTTGTGCGGGTAAGCAGTTGGTCGGCCATGCGAATGGCGTCAGCGGGGGCGACGACGCGTGCTAGTGGGTCGCGACGTAGGGCAAGCACCAGCCTCCGGCAGAGTGTGCGGGGCGCTACGGTGCGGGTGTCGGTGTGCATGGGTGACGGTTCCTTCCTTGATGGTGTGGGCGGGGTCTGGCGCATGAGCTCGGTCGCTACAGGGTCGGAATGACTGGCTAGATGCGCTGGCCGCCCGGTTGGTTTTTATTCGTCGCCACCGGGCGGGCCGTAGCGCCGGAGCAAGACGCCCAGCGCGACTAGAAGAAACGCCATCAGCGCGTAAAGCGCCCATTCGTGCGACTTCACAACAGTGTTGATCAATTCATCGTTGATCAGTTCGTTCATTGCTCATCCTCCATTGTCAGCTCGGGTGCACTGGGCAGTCGGTGTGATTGCCGTCGGATACGCACACGCAGGCGGTCACGTCGAACGCCGCCAGGGCGGCGACGGGAAGCACTGGGCGCCAGTTGGTGTGCCGGTATTGGCATGTTCGCGGGTCGCACTCTCTGCAGCCGCAGCAGTGAAAGGTGCCGTCTTCTTCGTTCGGTGCGTAGTAGACGAAGTCGTATCCGTCGCCGCCGGGTGCGGTGCGGCAGGCGAGCACTTGGACGCCGTTGGCGTCGACGATGCCGAGGTCGGGCCTGATGCCTGCCTGGTTCATCTTCTCGACGTAGCTCTCCAGGTCGTTCTCGGTGTCGAACGTGATCATTTGAGGTATCAATGCGGGCTGCATGGCTTCTCCTGTGCGTCGCAGACGACGGTGGTTGTGTTCGGTTGTGGGGCAGCCAATTACCTGTAGATCACTGAGATCGGGAATGCGCCGGGCGTGCTCTCTTTGATGTCTTCGCCGGTGTCGGTATCAATCCAGAAGCGCCACTCAGGCTTCGGCGCGATCAGGACCGCCCATCGATGGTGTACGTCGTCAGCGGTGAGCTGGGCATCGTCGGCGTCGCGGCCGTAGAGCTCGATGTCGAATTCGTTTGCTTGTCGGGCGAATTCTTCGTCTCTGTCGTGTCCGTAGGTGTAGAGCATGTCGCCGTCTTCGTGCTCGATGAACATGTAGCGGTGCTCGGCGTCGTACTCCGTGTCGAAGTCCTCGGCGGTTAATGGCGGATGAACGGTGGTCATGGTTGTCACTCCTGTGGTCGTGTGCCGATAAGGGGTTGCGGGATGTTGGTGGGTTAGTGCATTGGTGATGGCAGATCCGGCATGTCTTCGTCGGTGCGCCAGTTCCATACCGGCAGGCCGGCTATCGAGTCATCACCGTCGGCTTCTGTGGCGGCAGGGCGGTCGATGAAGGCGGCGACGGCTGGAGTGGTGTCGGTGAAGATGAGGGAGGCGATGGTCGTTGCGCTGCCGTTGTACGACAGCACTTTGCGGAACGAGCGCTCCTGCTCGATGGCGGTATTGAGCAAGGTGCGGTCGGCGTCGCCGGTGAACGGGATCCAGTTATGATCGGTGGTCATCAGTGACAGTTGTTCGACGTTGGCGTATCCGGCACGCGACACCGAGAACGTGCAGATCGCTAGCAGGCGCACTTCGCCGGCTTCGGCCATCTGCCAGTGTTCGAGTTCGGTGGCGAAGCGTTTGGTGAGCTTGCGGTGCAAGTCTTCATCGAGGAACCAGGGGTGCCCGGGCTGGTGCCGGACCTGCATCTTGTATCCGTGGTTGGCTGGCTCGATCGCCTTGATCTCCCCTATCCCGATGAGCAGTCTGGCGGTCTTTCCGGGCTGACGTCGCGCCGGTGCCCATGCTTTGATCCGGCGCTGCTCGATCTCTGTCTTGCGGGCTGCCGAGAACGGCTCGGGCACAAACAGAGACGGGGCGAGGGGGTTCTTTCGGACAAGCTTGCCGTCGACGGCTGCACGCAGACGTTGGTGAACGACTGCCCAGGAGCGGTGTCCGGTGAATGCCGCGTGCCACGTTGTCAGTTCTGCCTCGTCCCACAGGTAGTGCAGGACAGCTCGTAGCGACAGCTTGTTGCCGTCGCTTTGAACGGTGTCTGACGGCGACCCGGATGGTTCGGGGGCAGACCGGTTGCCCGCCTTCGACAGTGAGAATCCCAGCCGCAGGGCCGTGGTGCCGTCGGCAGGGTTGTCCACGATTGATTGGTCGGCAACAGCTCCATAGCCCGAGAGTTCGTCGGGCGGCAACCACGAGCGGCACCGATGGTCGTGGGCAGCGGCCGTTCCGGGCATCCGCTTGACGATGAGGTTGTGGCCGGCTGCGGCGATGTACATCTCCACCCCTGGGGACTGGCACAGGCACAGCGGTCGGTGCCGGGCGGCTTTCGCTCGGCTAAGTGCCTGTTGAGCTTCTGGGGTGTGGACATCGTCAACCACGTCGCCGTCTACGAAGAACGGGGTGGGTATCGTCGTCGCCATCGGTTCTGTGCTCCGTTTCAAATGGACCGTTTGGTAAGCGCGGGAGTGGCGCAGCCAGCTAGTCGATGGGGTCGGGCTGCGGCGCGGCGTGATTGCGAAAGTAGGCAGCGACGTCGATCCGCGCGGTGTTCACCTCGAGGCCGGCCAGCGACAGCAGCAGCCCGCGGCGCAGCGCGGCCGGAAGACGGTCCCAGCACCGGTCACACGGGTGGTCGGCATCGGCGACTGTGCGTCCGCAGCCCCCAGGGCACCGTGTCTGGGCGGTGTTTTCGAGTCGGGGCGGGAAGGCCGCGTGGTGGGAGCCCGGCACGGCGACGTAGGAGGTAGTCGAACGGATCGGATGTCCGCATATCCGGCACGACGACGGGTACGGGAGCAAGGCAATGGCTGGCATCGGTCAGACCTCCTGAGCGTGGCGAATATCGTTGTGGGATAGAAGTTCTGGTGTTCCGCTCAGGTGCGGGAAGTCCAATTGCAGGCACATTTGATCGAGCCGCCGCGCTGCGGTTTCGCAGTGGCGTTCATCGAGCTCGACGCCGATTGCCCCGCGGCCCTGGTTGCGGGCGGCCACCAGGGTCGTTCCTGACCCTGCGAAAGGGTCAGCGACCACCCCTGGCGGGGCGAACAAGAGGAGCTGCTCGAGCAGGTCGAGCGGTTTGGCATGAGGGTGGCCGTAGCGGTAGGCCGGTGAGGACGGGCCGGCTACCCATGACCGGCTGGTCAGCACACTTGTGCGCCCGCCGACAGCGGAGGGCCAAGGACCGGTGAGGTAAATGGCTTCGACGTCGCGGCGAAATCCACCTCGGGCGCCGCGTATTCCCGCGTCGGCCGCTTTGGCGTAGATGAGGCACTGGACTGCGTTGCGGGGCTGGGCCACCAGCAGATCGCCGAACACGATGCCAGGCCGGGGCCCCAGGCTGCCAATGCTGCATCACGTGTACCGGTGTCGCGGTCACCGGCGATACCTCCGTGGCATCGCCGCGGCTGCCCGTGACCGTCGGCGTTGGTCAGTCCGCTTCCTGAGCGCCAGCGCCGCCCATAGGGCGGATCCGTGACCAGCACGTCGGCGGTAAGCCACTCAGTGAATTCCTGTGCGTCACCGTGATACAGGGTGATGTAGTCGTCGCGGTAGTACGGGGTGGTCATTGTGATGGTCCCGAGGATTGTTGGGTGATGTCGGCTGCCGACGGGTGTGCGGAGTCGTTGACGACGGGCTGAGCGTGTTGCCAATAAATTTCGGTAGTGCCGTCTTTGGTGAGCCTGTGGATGTGGCCGCGGCTGTGAAGTGCGCGCAGGGTGCGATAGACCTGCTCGGCGACCAATTGGGTGGTGCGGTTCTTGTTGACCTGACGACGAATAGCGCTCGTGCTCAGGGGTTCGCCAGCGTTGGACAAGACGGCAAGTATCTCCGTGTGCCGCTCGTTGAGCGAGTGGCGGGGATTGAAGGTCACCATTGCGGCCGCCGAACCGGTTGTGACCGTGCCATCTGGATCAGACCGTGGTGGCGGCTGGGGTGGCCAGCGCTTCCTCCGCGGCGTGTTGGGTGCCCGTTATGTGATTTGGGCAGCATTGAGGCAGCGGCACTTCTGTCGAGGCTTCTTGGCGCGGCGGGTTCGTTGCCGGTCGGTATCTGCATCCTCCACCACGGAAGGGGCTTGTTGCGGCCACAGCGCGGGCACCGATCACCCACGTGGGCCGTTGAGTCGACCCGGCAGTATCCGCAGGGCCACGCAGTGGTCCCGGAATCCGCTTCACGCGATGTGCTGACGTTTGGTCTTGGGGTCATGAGGCCACCCGCAGTGATGTCGCTCCGGGGTGCAGGCAGTGCCCATCCCGGCACAGCGGAGTGCACAGTCGGATCTGCCAGCCGGTGAGCGCTGATGCCAGCCTCACGTTGGACCCGCGTGTTCCGATGGCTCTGGCGAACTGTGTGGGGCCTATGCTGCGGTCTTCGGCGTCGAACACCATGCGCGCGACCTGTCCGGGTGCATCGATGATGTGCACGCTCAAGGGGTGCGCTCCGCGCGCGATGATCGCGTTGGTGAGGTAGGTCTCGATATGCGCCGAGTAGGCGACAATTCCGATGTTGTCCATACCGAGTTCGTGGGCGATCGTCCGGATGCGGTGGCCTCGTACACCAACGCACGCACCGGTGACGCACACGCCGGGTTGCTTGGTGGTCACCGCTACTTTGCATTGGCGTCCGTCGATGGCCACTCGGACGATCTGGATGATGTCGAAGGCGATCTCAGGGACGTCTCTGGTGAGCGCGTCGACAACGTCGGCTTCGGTGGCTTCGCTGCGTTGGTGGATGCGTTTCCGAGACATTGGATGTAGGGCTCCTTGTCGTTGGTGAACTTCGCGGCCGCTAGTCGGCGTGGCGTAGTGGCTGCGGTGCAGGCCCGGGTCGGGGGCCGGTCATGATGCCGCCTCCCCCAGGGCGTCTAGCAGGGTCGGCGGGCACATGTGATCGCCGCTCGGGGATACAGGTGTATCGGCCGGGTTGGCGTCGTTGTGGAAGTCCAAGGCAGCGTCGCGCAGGCGGGTGCGCAGCGCGAGGTCGAGATAGTCAGCCTTGATGTCGATGCCGATGTAGCGGCGCCCTGCGCGTTGAGCGGCGAGCCCGGTGGTTCCTACCCCGTTGCACGGATCGAGCACGGTGCCACCGGGTTTGCAGCCGGCCGTCACGCATTTCTGAGCCAGGGCCGGCGGCATGACGGCGAAGTGCGCGTGCGGAAAAGGTGTGGTGTTGATGGACCACACATCGCCGGGGTTGCGCCCGGAGGGAGGCGAGGCGAATGCGCCAATTCCCACGGTCGACTTGCCACCGCGGCCGTGTCGCATTGGCTCTCCGAGGTCTTTGCGTTGTGCCCACGTCTTGGCGTCGTTGCGCCGTGGCGCCGGTTCACGGATGGCATCGAGGTCGAACCAGTACCGAGGTGACTTTGTGAGCAGGAAGAGGTATTCGTGACGTGAGGAGGGCCGATCGGTGACACTTTCGGGTTTGGCATTGGGTTTGTCCCACACGATGTCGCGGCGCAGGATCCAGCCGTCGTCTTGCAGCGCGAACGCGACTCTCCACGGAATTCCCAGGAGCTGCTTTCGGCCGAGGGTAGTGGTGGTGTTGATTCGGCCGGGCATGGCATGGGGGCGGGAACGCCCAGAGGTCGGTCCCGCTGAGGCGTCGGCGCGAGTGCTGTAGGTATCGCCGAGGTTGAGCCACAAGGTGCCGTCGTCGGCGAGTACGCGTCGCAGCTCGGTGAACAGGTCGCGCAGGTTGCTCACGTATTCGGCGGGAGTGGGCTCAAGGCCGTATTGTCCGTCGCTGCCGTAGTCGCGAAGGTTGTAGTAGGGCGGACTGCTGACGATGCAATCGACTGAGCCGCTGGGTAATTGGCGCGCTACGTCGAGTGCTTTGCCGTGATAGAGCGTGACCTGCTCATCGCGGAAATAGGGTGTCAGCGGCTGGTTGTGGGTGTGGCCGTCACTGTGGAGATGAGTCATCTGGCTACCACGCGGTCCGGTGCATGTGTCGACGACGACGGGCGGTGAGCAGCAGTGCAAGATTGTCTGCGGCGTGTGGCTGTGGGGCGGGCTCGACCGGTCGAGGCCGGACTGTTGGAGTGCTGTTGCAGGTCGTGGCGGTCATGTGCGGTTTTACCTTTCACCGATGCACGTCAGGCTGACGTGGCGATGTCGTTGAGCGCATGGGGGTTTGACGTCTGCTCGATGGCCTCGGGGAGATTGATGGTGCGCAGGATGGCGGTGCTGACGACGGAGGCCGCCTCTTGCAGGAGCATGTGGCCTGCGTTGGGCAGGTGGATGTGGGTGGCACCGCTGATGGCGGCGGCCATTTCCTCGGAGTGTGCCGGCGGCGTGAGGATGTCCGCTCCCCCGCTGATCACCGTGGTGGTGGCGGCGATGGTTGGCAGCACGTCACGTTGGTCGAAGGTTTTGAGGGAGTGTAGGAATCCGAGCGCTGTGGATATGGGGGTTGAGCGGAAGGCTTGGCTCAGCGACGCGGAGATGGTCTTGTCGTGGGTGACAAGCTCGCACAGTGGGCGTGCGAGGCTGCGCATGAGGTGTTCACTGAGGATGTGCGGCACATGTTGGGCGAGGCCGATGGCGGTGTCGATACCGGGCAGGGCCAGGAGGCGGCCCAGGCCATGCTCGGTGAGGTGGCCGGCCGCCGTGGCGACGAGTACCAGCCCTGCGGGGCGCACGGGTTGCTGGTCGACGGGCCGCGAGAGGTAGCTGAGCGCGGCGATGCCGCCCATGCTGTGGCCTGCGAGGGTGAGGGGTCCGCTGACCTGCAGTGCGGTGAGGACTTCGGCGAGATCCTGAGCGAGACGGTCGGGTGTGTAGGTGTGCAGTGGTGCGCCACCGGATCGTCCGTGTCCACGGTGGTCGTATTGGATGACTCTGATGTCGCCGCGACGTAAATGCTGCGCTGGTCGGTACCAGGATTGCCGGGTGAGGCACAGGCCGTGTAGGAGAACAACGGTGTGGGTGACGGCCGAGGATCGGCAGTGGTCCGAAACACTCAGGGCGACACCGTCGCTGGTCATTACCGTGCGGCGCGGGGGTCGCTGGCCGCCGCTGGTTGCTGCCGCGTCGTCGCGCGTCAGCGTCGTGAGAGGGGTCATGAGTGTGCCTCGCTTCCGTTTTCTCCGCAGCCGCCAGCTCCGAATTGCCTCCAGGGCACGAACCGGTAGGTTCCGTTGAGGTTTGGGCACCAAAAGCCCCAGTCGCGTATGTGACGGCCGGTGATGATCACTGACAGGCAGGGGGTTTCTCGGCCCGCGGCGTCTCGGGGCAGGCGAACGCTGTGGCGATGCTGTGCGCGACGTACGGCGATGCTGCCGCGGTGGCGCGTGGTGACACGACCGGGTTCGATTTCGTGGTAGGAGCCGTGCAAAAGTAACGATGCAAACCACCAGGGGTGGTCATGGCAGGTCGGATCGTCGGATGCGATGAACCGGTGCAGGTAGATGTTGCAGTAGCGGTTGCGCGGGATGAGATACCAACGTTGCAGATAGGGTGCGCTGTTGTTGGTGATGACCTGGTGAGGATGGCCGGAGAGGAGTACCTTCAGCCAACCGCCGGGGTGAGGTGTGCTTACGGTGGCGCTCACGATGGCTTCCCTTGGTGCTCAGTCGAATTCAGGTGTATCTGGCCACGCTGGCTGTTCGCGCTGCGACGCGGGCTCACGGGACGGTCCTGAAGGTGCCGAGGTGATGGACATGCTCGCCGCGGCGCCGAGGTGTGGTGTGACGCTCCGCGGGGTTTGCGCGGACAGCCTCGGCGGCTCGGGCTGGACGACGGTCAGCCACACAGCGGACAGGACCAGCAGCGCGTACAGCGCCATGATGATGGCGGTGGTGATGTGTCGGTTGCGCGTGGCAGCGGTTGGTCGCCGGAAAGTGTTGGCAAATGCGGACGTGGCGGTCACGACGGCTCCTCCCCTGTTGTGCATTCGGAAGTACTGGTGGGCAACGCATTTGCGCGGATCAGATTGCTCCACGGTGTGCGCCGCAGACCGAGAAAGCCAGTCCCCCGCACCGGTAGTGCGAGGCGGGCGGGATGCTGAAATACCCAGTGATAGACCGGGGAACCGTCCGTTGGTTCGACGCCCCACGGTCGACAGCAGTCGCCGGTTGCGGTGTGGATGTCGGTCAGGACTGCGGCTCCCAGCCAGCCCTGCTGGCGGGTGTGCCACGAAGCGTCCAGACCGGCGCGTCGCGCGGCAGTGACCCCTGTGTCATCGACTCTGGCCCCGGCCATCAGCAGAACCGGACCTCGGTAGGAGGTTGTCCATGTGCGGTTCTCGACGGTTTTGCCGCCGAGCTCGCGTGGCACGAGCAGAAGGGATGCCCAGGGGCGTCGCACCGTCAACCCCCAGCCGTGGCCATGCCGACGGCCGGCAAGGATGTCGGGATCGGCGAGGTCGGACAGGACATCGCGGTGGCATGGCTGATCATGACCGCAGGTGCAGTGCAGATCGTGTCCGCGCAGCTGGGCGCTGGCGGCGATGAGGTCAGTCCTGCCTGCCAACCAGACCGCGTAGTCCACGACCGCGGCTGCTCGGTGTTGCCAGTTTTCCCCAGTGCCATTGGGATGGAACGGGTTACGCCATAGCGGATCGGTGTGCAGCTGGCGGGGTTGCGGTGGAATGCGATCGTTGCGGATGGGAGTAGGCCAGTAGGGCGGCAGGGTCTCGTGTGTCGAATGGGTGCTGTGGAGGTTGGCCGCGGTGGTCATGGCTTGTCCTTGGGCTGCATTGACGGCTGCGGGGCCGCAGGCAACGCAAACAGAGCTGTGAGCGTGTCGATTTCCTGCCGTGCGGCACCCGCGTCGGTGAGCTGCCAGGCAAGGTCGCGACCACACGAGGCGATCGGTTCCACCAGGTTCTCGGCCCGCATCTGCTGCAGCGCACGGTAAACGTGCTCACGCAGCGGAGCTGCTCGGACGGTGAAGCCTTCGACAGGAATCGGGGCGGCGAATTCGCGCAGCCGCCGCGTCGTCAAGGGTTTGTTTGCCGCTCTGAGCTGAGCAAGCAGGTCATCGCGGAGCATCTGGCGACGCGGGGACGACGGGCTAGGCACCGGCCTGCTCCATCCGGACGGAGCGATCGTCGTGGGCGTGCGCCACGTCGTGCTCAAGGCTGGCGTCGACGAGTTCTTGGAGTTGTTGGCGGCGTTCACGCAACGTGCGGGCGTGGCGACGGCCGGGAAGCGGTACACCGGCGAACACACCGTCGGTGACGCGCATGTCGAGGGCGAACTTGGCGCACTTGGTCAGCACCGGGCAGCTCGCGCAGATTTTTTGGGCCTCTCGGCGGTTGATTGTGGTGAACCAGAATTCGGGTTCCACTGCGGTGGAGGGCTGTCGGCACAAACCCGGATCCAGCTCGTGGGGTTGGATCGTGGTGTGCGGGGGTTGCAGAGCGGTCACTGCGGGAGAGGTCGTGAACAACGCCGGATCGATGGGCTCCTGCGGTGCGTCGATCGTGGTGACCGTCACCACCGAGGTGTCGAGTTCGTCGCACATTCTGCAGACCGTCTCGAGGTTGTCTAGATGTTGGTGGCATCCGCGGCCTCGCACGTTGCCCGAGCGGGGAATCTCAAGGTGGCGCACGACCAGGTCTTGAGTCGGATCGGCTGATGTCGCCTGCCATCCACACCGGGTGCATGTGTGTTGGTCGCGGTGCATGGCTGCGAACCTGGCCAGATCCCAGTTGTGGTTGACCACGAACACTCGTGCGCATTCGTCACCACAGAAGCCCGAGCCTGCCTCGGCAATGGTGGCCCCGCATGTCCCGCACCGGCCGCGCTGGCGGAAATACGGGGCAATGCCGCAATCCCGAACCTTGGCTTCGTAGATCCAGAAGCGGCTGGGCTCGACCGAGAGATTCCAGTCGCTCCCCTCCGGGGTCGTGGGTGACGCGACGGATCCGACAACACTAAGAGGCATGTTGTGTACTTCCCTTCCAGATTCTGTACACATCTGCTGAGTCAAATGATGACTGATGTTGACTGTAGATCACAGTCACGACAGTTGTCACTAGTTTCTTTGCGATCCGTCTATGTCGACTGTCACGACACCCAGCGCCCAAGTGACAACAAAGCCGACTTGCGAGCACCGACATCACGGGCGCGGTATACAGAAAGCGCTCATAACCAGCGGATATAACCCCCCCGCAGTCACTTTTCGACACCAGTGCACCGCAAACAGGCGGCGTCGCGGGCGGCCATACCGCGACAACGGCGGACACACGCCTTGTCGCCACAAAGTCGCCATCAACGAGCCCTCATGACCAAAAAAGATGATGCTGTTGACGGTCATCAACACGGAGGCATGTCGACGGTTATCCATCATCACGCTGTCGTGAGTTGCTGCAGATCAGTCACACTGGGGCCTATATTCATGACAACCGTGCAGCGTCCTGCGCGTCACGTCGCCGATGAGGAGGGAAGTCAACCGATGCCCGCCGGCCGACTCAATGCCAGCGAAGAGTCGCGCGAGGAAGCATTGGCCCGTATCGGGGACGCTGTTCGCGAGGCACGACTGACGTTGGGGATCAGCAGTCAAGCCGCCCTGGCCGAACGCGCGGGCGTGGTCACCAACACCGTGGCTTTTCTAGAGCGCGGTCAAAAGATGCCGTGGATGGCCAACCGCCGCAAAATCGAGAGTGCCCTGGAGTGGCCGGTGGGCTCGTTGACTGCGATGCTGCATGAAGGTGCACCGGCGCCGACGCAGAAGCTTCACCCGGTGCCGACAGCCACCCCGCTGCAGTCAGTAGAGCGGACACAATCAGCAAGCGGTGAGTTGAGTGGTTGGGTGCTCAACGTAGCGCTGCGTGTGACTGAAATGGCGGCCACAATCGCCGACGTCGCCGCACGCTACAGCGCGAACGCCCCTGAGGCCCAGGCTGTGATCGCCGAACTCAACAGTCAGACAAACGCACTGGAGCAAGTCCTCTCGGCGGGCCTAGTCGACGCCCTACAGAGCACCGAATCAGACGAGGTGGTAGACCAGCTATACGCCGTGATGACACAGATCCGTCGCAGCCGCAAAACCTTTCGCAGTCTCACGCCGCAAAGCGACGAGCAATAAACGACGCCGGCATCGGCGAAATCTTTATCGGCACACCCGTTTGTTGCGCCTCGATCACTTCTGTGGGGCTGATCGCCAACATCACATGCCCGGGGCCGCGAGAGTCCATCGAATTCGATGGGAAGATGGCATCTCCAGCTGTCACATCGCCCGGCGCGACAGGTAGGCCCTGTTTGATCTGGCTGTAGGTATCTGGACCAACTGTGATGCCCGCCTCTGCGTATGCCCACTGCACAAGACCAGAACAGTCAAAAGCGTTCGGGCCCTTCGCGCCCCAGACGTAGGGGCGGCCGAGCTTGGTCAGCGCCGCGCGCACCGCTTGCTGAGCGGCCGGTCCTCCACCAGAGCCAACTCGCGCTTGCGGGGAATCGTTGCGACCAGCCGGAGCCGTGCGATCATTTCCGCCACCGAGAAGGCCCGTAAGGCGAGGCACCGACAGTCCAGGAAGACCGCCTCCGCTCCCACCGCCGCCGAAGCTGGCCGGACTGAACCCGCCGCCGCCCGACATCGGCATCGCGCCACCGCGAGAAGCACCCGGATAACCTGCGCCGGCACTGCGGATCATCTGGGCAAGAGCGATATTGCGTTGTTCGGATTGCAGGAGTCGGCCGCG
>NZ_HG322954.1:96453-98090 GCF_000455325.1 Mycolicibacterium septicum DSM 44393 | reverse complement strand
CAGGGCGCTTCCGACGGCACGTCGGCGTCGTCGACTATCCTGAAGTACACGGATTGGGGGTGGTGACGGGTGACCGAGGCGCAGAAGGCGCAGCGACGGATCAGGGCTGTCCGCGCGATCCGCCGCAGCTCCGAGCTGGAGGGCTCACGCAGCACCGATGCTACCCGCGCCGACCAGGTCGCCTACGCACGCGGCTCGATCACCGCGGCCGAACTCGCCGATCGCGTGCGTCGCCGGTACAACGTCCAGTAGTCGGGCCGGAGTTGCCACACCCCTGGGATACCGGTGATATCGAACGCAACTGGCAGGGCTATTTCGTTCCCGGCACCAGCATTCTGGAAAATCGGGCCGGAGCCCGCACAGCCGACGAGCTTCGCGACGCGGAGAATGACCTCGTCGAGAGCCGGCTGATCGAGCTGCGCGAGGATCCCAACATATTGGGACACCGCTCATACGATCTCGCCTACCTACAACGCATTCACAGGCACCTCTTCCAGGACGTCTATGTGTGGGCCGGAGACTTGCGCACTGTCGGAATCGAGAAAGGCGGCGAGTCTTTCTGTCCACCGGGCAACATCAACCAGGCAATGAACCACGTTGCCGACGAGATCCACCGCCACAACCAGCTGACGGCGGTGCCCATAGATGATCTCGCACGCACCATCGCCTACTTGTACGATTACGTGAATTTCGCCCACCCATTCCGTGAGGGCAACGGCAGGTCGACCCGGGAGTTCTTCGACCTACTGCTGTCCGAACGCCGCGCCGGATTCGACTGGGCTAAAACTGATCTCGGCGAGCTGCACGGTGCATGTCACGCCGCACGAGCACAATCCGACCTCAGCGGGTTGATCGCCATGTTCGCAAAGATCCTTGATGATGAGCCCGCATACGACTTCTGATGTCGTCGTCAGTCTGTCACTCACTCACGCGGCGGCTGTCAGTTCTTCGTACATGCGGGTCGCGGGCGCGATCTGGCTGCGGATCTCGGACAGGTATGCCTGGCGCCCGTTGGCGAACGCCGCGTCAGCGGAGTCCTCCCCTGGCCGCTGTTGCAACCAGAAGATGTTCTTCCAAATGTCGGAGCTGGCACCAGGAGATGCGCGCAACTTGTCGAGGCGGTTGAAGAATTCGTCGATCGCTGTGTTCGGGTCGTCGCGCCCGGGGTATCCAGAGTCTTGTTGGTAGATGTTCTTCCAGAGCCCGTTGGGGCTCACAGCGCGGGGGCTTAAGGCGCTTTCCTGCATCCCAGTTGAGATGCACGCGATGGCCTCATGGGCGTTGTATCCGCGCTTTTTGGCCTGCGCGATGATCGCGGCCGCCACTTCGCGGGGACTTGAGTCGGGCCTCAGTGTGCCAATGGTCGACCGGAGCGCCCCGATGGGGGAATTCCGCTGTGAGCCTGGGGCTGTGGTGCGGTTGACGGCGTTGAACAGTCCCGCCAGGCGGGGCATCGACAGCCCGGAGCCTGAGCCCCCGCCGCCGCCGAAGCTGGCCGGGCTGAACCCGCCGCCGCCTCCGCCGCCGGACATCGGCATTCCGCCGCCGCCTGATGGTGGCCGGTATCCCGACGAGGCCGCGCGGATCATTTGGGCCAACGCAAGCTGGCGTTGTTCGGATTGCAGGAGTCGGCCGCA
>NZ_HG322954.1:0-95791 GCF_000455325.1 Mycolicibacterium septicum DSM 44393 | reverse complement strand
CACCGCAAGCAGTGCTTGGATCGTTGTCGGAGGGTTTGCGTTCGCCATGGTTGGCAGGATTGCGGCATTCCTGACCCTGCCAGCCCAGGGCTACGCACTGTCCTCGGCTGTCAGCGTTTCACTGCCCAGGCTTGCCAAGACGCACGGCCCAGGCTGGGGCCACGACAACCCGGCCATCACAGACGCCCTCCCAAACCCAAGGGGCTCTGACCCGGTCGCTCACATCCACACCATGACCAGCGAAAAGGCCCCCACAGCGCCAGGAGGGGCCGATCCCGCCCTGCCGCGATAGATAACGCTCGGTAGGCGGTTAGTTACGCGAGAGGCCAAGCTGGGGGCGCAATTCCGCGCGGCCTGCGTAGGAGCTCCACCCAGCCCGGACTAAACCCCAGGTCGCAGCTGCAGAGGCCGGGTATTTGTATCTCGACGACTGCTGAGCTGTCAGGCGGTCCGGACTGTGGCTACCCCAATGCGCTGCGCGACATTCGCATAGGCAGCGACATGCACTGTGGCTGCTGCTCGGTGGCGGACATTTTGCGAGATGCGGTGTCGCGCAGTGTGGGCAGGGTGGGTTCGCACCCCGCGGTGTGCAACACGACCTGCTGGGCCACGGGTGCCAATACCTACTGATTGAACAACCGATGCCTGGGTGTGGTGCCTCACTGATCTATCCACGGCGACACCGACCCGCAGACCAACAGCAATACAAATGGATGTCCCAGCAATGGGCTCAGTTTGCGGCAATAGACGGATCGCTACCTGTACCCGCATAGGTGGTACGACTGCGGAACCTGTTGATATCGGTGTCGTGGTGTCGACTGTACGCACAACGGCGTACCGCATCCGGTCTAAAGCGGGCGCCTCTATTGACCACGGAACTCGGCATTGCACAGTGCGCGGTATGGACGGCGTTGCGACACGCCGAACCGCGCACACAATTTTTCTGGAAACCTGCCGCGTTGTTGATGACGTCATACCGGTACGAATATCTGTGCATACATGGTTGCTGTTATTCATCGCGGCCCCGGTTCGCGTCTGCGGTGGCATGGCCAGCGCTGCTTACTCCCGCGTGGTGACTGAGGCAGTCCGCCCAATATTGGCGCACACCTGCCATTAGGTATTGGCACTGGTATTGGAGCAGGTATCGGGTCAGGTATTCAGCGCGGCAGTGGCGCGCATGTGTCGCCGCGTCTGACGTGCGGGTTTCCCCAGGGCGCGCGGCTAGGCACTGGATGATGCCGCACGCTTGATGCTGCATGGAACCCATACCAACGCAGTGGACGGTGCTGGAAGACACATTGTGGTCGAGGCGGTCGGCTGCATAGGGATCCGCGTCGCAGCCAGCGTTGAGTGCCAGGTTCAATGCCAGGTTTCGGCCAACATCGTGTGCATGATCGCGTTTGCTGCCTGTGCGCACGTGTTGGTCGGTGCGGGCGTCCGCGTGTAGAGCGATGTCCCGATCCAGCCTGGGGGAGCGGCGCGGCGTGGGATGGTGTGTCGCGTTGCGCGCCTTAGACTTTGTGAACCATGGGCGTGCATGGTGTGCAGCACCTTCGGCGGTGCGGTTCAGCAGGCGCGCAGAACCCCCGATACTCGCAGAGTGAGGCGCCGGCATGACTAGCAGCGTAGCCGCTTGGGATGACTCTGGGCCCGTAGAACCCGCCGTAGATTGGCGGCGTTTGGGCAAGGTCTACCTGTTCGGAAATGGCAAGGGAGGAGTGGGCAAGACCACGTGCTCAACGCACGCGGCCGCGCTCGTTGCCTCCGATGGAGCTCGCACGCTCCTTGTCGATCTCAACGGACAAGGCAACGTCGCGACCATCCTTGGCTTCGCCAACACCGAAGCCAACGACCAAGGCCGGAATCTGTTCAGCGCCATCACCGCCGGCGCACCCCTGACGCCCGTTCGTGACGTCCGACCCAATCTCGATGTGGTCCCAGGTGGCATGTTTGTCAAACGCATCACACCTGTGCTCTCGGCTGAGATGGGTAACCAGCACACCGCGAAACAGGTTCTAATGTCGCTCGCGCTGGCCCTGCAGCAGATCAGCGACTCCTACGGGTTGATCATCATCGACTCTCCACCCGAGAATCAGACACTGCTCCAACTCGCGCTGTGTGCCGCCCGATTCGTGGTCGTCCCGATGAAGACCGATGCGCTGTCGCGGACGGGGCTGCGCGAGCTGGCGGGCGACTTTCGGGCCATGCGAGAGCACAACCCTTACCTGATTCTGTTGGGCTGCTTCGTCTTCGCGTCGGGCTACGGCGCGACAAACATCCGCAAAGAGACGAAAGAGAACGTGTCACGTGACCTCGGACAGAAGGGTGACGACGTGATGTTGAAGTCCTTCATCCGTCACTCGGAAGCAGTCGGTCAACAGGTTCCCAAGTACGGGCGGTTAGCGCATGAGTTGGAGAAAGAAATCGTCAACAATCCGAAGCACTGGGAACTGAAGAAGGGCACCGCTGCCAGCAGCACCGTTGTGAGCACCACGACGCAGTCTGTGGCCGAAGACTTCGCGAAACTGACAAAAGAAATACTCACGCGCGGTTCAAAGATCCGCGCCGAAATGATGGAAAAGGGGATGTGGCCGTGAGCAACAATCTGACCCCACAGGAGCTGCCAGCAGAAGATCTGGGGGACCTCACGGCCCCACCGGTGCGCGGCGCAGGACTGTCCGGACTCCTTGATGAGACTCCGGACCCGCCGCCGGCATCGCCGGCATCGCCAGCCGTGTCGGCCGGAGACACGGCCTCTCCGGCCGACACGCAGGATTTGTCCGAACAGGACGAGGTGGTGACACCGATCCGGCCGCTCACCGCGGCGCGCACACCGAGCCCACGCAAGCCGGGCCGGCCCCGTACGCGAACCAAACCGACGTCAGCCGTCTACGTCAGCGATGGCGTGAAGAAGCGGTTCGAGAAGTACCGGCACGACAAGAAATCCACCAATTTGCAGGTCATTCTGGAAGCGATCAGCGCCAAGCACAGAGCCAACGAACTCGACCAAATCATCAAAGAGTCGAAGTACTCGACCGCACCAGTGAGCGATCTGTTCCCGGCCGACCCCTCGTCAGTCCGCTACCTCGGCGGTGGCAGTTCCCAGATCGCATTCAGTCTCACCGAGGAGCAGGAGGCCAAGATCGACGAGATCGGCAAGAAGCTCGGCTTCGAGACCCGCTCGACATGGATCGCACCGATACTCAACAGCTATCTGCCGGGAAAGAAGGAAAAGGCGCACTGAGCGACCCGTTCGACATAGTGGGGGGACTCGCGTCGGCGCAAAGCCCGGTAAATGTCCGGCCCTTACGCCCCCAGGCAATGCGCTCCAGGTCGACGACTTGGAGCGCATTGCCGTTCCTCGGATCGGGGACCGGGACTGAAGCGCCTCCCGCCTGCCGGCACTTTCGAGAACGACCAGCAGCCATGGCGACGCTGGCCGATTTTTTTGGGGTGTGAGGGGGTGGCAGAGCCAGAGCCGACAGAAAGCACCAAAGTGCTGGTGTTATCGCTGGGTATCGCGATTGGCCGCCTCTAACGTTCAGTGGGCGGGTTTGGCGGGTACTGCCTTGGATACCTGACTGAGCGAGGCGATTGTTTGACTCAGTGTCGCAATGGTGTCGAGGAGTTCGTTGCGGTCTTGTTTCAACCGCTCGATTTCAGCTTGCAGTTCCTGTTCGCGTCGGCGGGATGCCTCGAGGTCGGCGCCTTGCAGCATCAGCAGCTGCTCGAAGTCTTGGGTGGGTTGTTGTTGGGTGGTGGGCGGCCACAGGCCGATGGTGCGCAGATGTTGTTCCAGCGAGTCAGCGATAAGGAACCACGCCTCGGCACCTTTGCGTCCGACGATGTGGCCGCGTTCGCTTTCGATGGGGGAGTCTTGGCGATTGGCGAGCTCGGTGGCCCACCGGGGAGTGCGACCGGCGAGGCGTCCGGCTTGGGCGGCCAGATAGGCGCGGCGTCCCGAAGGACTTACCACTTCGCCGTATTCGCCGTTGGGCCACGGGGCTCCGGCGGCCGCGTCGCTCACATACGGAACTCTAGCGGATTTCCGGAATAGTTCGGCACCCCACCTGGGGCAGTTCCGAGTACTGCGGCAATTTTCTGCATACCTTGCGGATGGCGACACACCCCGGCGGCCTCTTTCCGGAATAGATTCGGGTGCTCTAGACTTCAGTCATTGTCGAAACATGGTGTGACCAGGCTAGACAGCATTTCCGAAGACCGGCGGCGGTTTCCGGAAATGATCCGGCCAGGATTGGGCACGCCGCCGATGGCATACGGGAGCAGGGATGACACTCGAGTTCAGCACCACCGCGGTACTCGACGACGAGGCCTCTCGCCGCAAGCGTCGTCAAGGATCTGACACTCGCCAGATGGGCGCGACGCTGAAGGTTCGCTGCCACCAGGACTGGCTGGATACGTTGTCCGAGCGGTCTGACGGGCAGCTGCCGACGTTGATCCGCCAGTACGGCGATCTGCTGACGGAATTGCTTCCAGTAGCCAAGAAAAGGGGCGTCGATCCGGTCGAGTTGATCCGCGAGACCGCCACCACCTTGCTCAACGACCGCGAACTGCATAAGCAGGCCTCTTAGGTGTAGGGCATACGCGCCGGCTGCCGGATACGTTCGGGCGTTATCGATTGGTACGGCGCGTAGAGGCGGCACTGTGGCTCAACACTCTTTAGCGGTTTCAACCCGAACTCGTTGCCTCGGGCACCTGGACTTGACTGCCGTTGGTGATGAGGAGCTCGGCCAGTTGGCGCTCCAAAATGCCCGGCCCGCAGATCGCGACGACCAGCTGTGGGCGCTGTTGTGTGCCGACGACATTGCGCCGAGAGTGCTTTCGGTGCTGCTGGCGATGAAGTCACGCAACACCGCGGCGCTGGCCGCCCGCCAGTTTCCCGGCCGCGCCGATCCTGATCGCCGGCTCGCCGTGCAAGCGCATCGTCAATGGCGTTCTCGTGCTGAGAAGTTCGGCCACCGAGTCGATGCCGCGCTGGCCGCGATACATGCAGAGCGGTCGCATGCGCGTTTAACGGGCGTGGACCAGCCGCGCACCCAGTAGTTCGGTGAGCATCTCGATCACCTCCCGCTCGTCGTCGATGACATCGCGCTGAGGTGGTCCGGTGGCCATGGTGGCTTCCTGCCAGGCCGCGTATTCCTCCTCGTCGTTGTTGCCCCTACTTGCTGGGGCGACCACGGGCACTTCAGGGGCCGTGCTGCGTTGACGTTCGCGTTCCTCGAGCCAGGAGCGCCAGGCGGCGCGTTCGGCGTGGTGGCGCTGGATGCGTTGTTCGCGCACCTGGTCAAGCTGTTGTTGTTGGGCGATGTCATCAAGAGTGACGTGTCCGACTCCCACGGTTCCCCAACCGGATTTGGTGAGCAGACCGGCGATTTGGAGCGCGCTGACCATGGTGTCACCGGTAGCGCGTGCGACGGCCGCCGCCGCGTACAGGTCAGCCTTGTTGGTCAAGCCGTGGTAGGCCACCAGTTCGTAGATGTGGCGTAGGTGGTGTCCCATCACGCTCCATGCGGGGTGGACGGCTTCGACGCGAACCCGTTGCGCGCGGACTGGGTCCGTGCTGACCCGGTTCTGGGTGGTCAGGGCATAGACGTCGGCTTCGGTGCCAAGCGCGGGCCGCACCAGAACCAGTGGTGCGCCGGGTCGTTCACGAAGATCGGCGAGCGTTCTCCACACACTGTCCTCGCTGAGAAGCCCACAGCCGATCGAGAGAGCTCTACCCCCGACTCCTACCAGCCAGCTCCCAGATCGTTGCTCACCGGCCACCACAGCATAGAAAGCCAGTCCTTGCAGTACCGCTCGTACCGTCCACCGAGATCTCTTTCCCACGTACTCGCCGTCTGCCCATGCCAGCGCATTGGCCAGCCAGTCCCGAAGATCCTTCGGTCCACGCCACCCCTGTGTCTTACCCCCCGGTGAGTATTTCTTTTCTCTGTGCCGCGGGGGAGAGGAATTTAGGATGTTGGTGATGTACCAATGCAGGGCTTTGTCGAAGTCCTTGGACAGGGCAATGTCGGCGCGGTGCTTGTAGCGGGTGTAGGCGTTGCCGAGTCCGTCGTGCCAACATCCCCCCACAGCGATGTTGTTGCGCAGGTCGGCAATGCTATAGCCGCGGGCGAATGCGTTGACCACGACCGACATTCGGGCCTCATGCAGGGACTGCCACGTGAGCCGTTTGGGGTTGACGATGCCGTAGGTGGCGAAGTCGACGACGTCATCGGGCAGTTCATCGGTGCGCCGATACGGCGGGGCCAAGCGGATGTCGTCACCGGTGCCTTCGAGATAGTCGTCGACGTGTGCGGCGGTGGCGGCCGGCGTGCGTTGAGGCGACGGGTTCAATGCGCCGAGCAACATGAGCAGTCTGGGCACCAGCGCTGGATCTGAGCGGGTGGTGAAGGCTTCCAGGGCGTCGGCAAGGCTGCCGTCGAGCTGGCGGTAGCCACCCGTCTTGTCCGCAGATCCGGGCACGCTGATGCAGCCGGTTTCTGTGTTGGTGTTCGGCGTGATGTCCAGTGTGGGCAGGCGGGCAGCGAAAAGTCTGACCAACTGGGTCATTTCGTCACATGACGCTGAGGTTCCGATCGCCAGCGGGGCGATGAGGTGGCGACCACCGGTGCTGGAGGAGTCGGTGACGTACTGGCCTCCGCACGAGCTGATCCACCTGGCCGCGGTGTCGAGGTCAGCCTTGACCTGCTCCGCGCTGTGGTGCTTGGCGTCGAAATCGAGCACCAGGACTCGGGTGCGGGCCTTGGCGTAGAGATAGACCGCCGCCGGTCGCAGTGGCAGCGATGCCGTTAACCGGCCCGTGTCCGAGAACTTCCTGGTAGCGGTGTCATAGAGCCGTAGCTGGGTGCGCCCGGGCGCGGCGATCAGCGGTGCCAGTTTCTTCCACACCGCCGCCGGCGGTGTGCTGTGGACCGAGATCGATTCCTGCGGGACGGACTGAGTTGCTGCTGTCACGGCCGAGCCTGCGAATGACGCTGTGGTGCTGAGGTATTCGCGTGCTTAGGCAGCTCGGGGACAAGGAGGTGTGGTGTGGTCGCGTGGGAGTCGGGTAAGGTCTTGCGGCTCATGAAGGCGGCCTTCTATACTGGAGCCAGATTGGTTGAGGATCTGGTTCCGTGAACGTGGGAGCCCTGCCGGCGGAAGCTGCTACTTCTGCTGGTGGATCAATACCCCTGGGCATCGCCTGGGGGTATTGCTTTTTCGGGCCGTGCATATGCGGTTGTGTTCCGGTGATGTGGGCAGCGAGCGCTGCTGGGCGATCCCCCTTCGTTACTGGTGTGGCCGATGTTGTCGACCAGTGTTACACCACGTGCGCGGTGACACCGCGCATCTGTCACGGCGTGTCGCCGAAGTCCACACAAGTCGACACAAGTGGCGACTCCCAGGAATTCGCAACTGATTTCAATCCCCGTCAGTGGTGGGTGTTGTGACCTCTTCGCCGTTACGGTCCGGTTCATGCGGATATGGGGAGGCGGTCTAGCCATGGAGTTAATCGACTGCGTCGACGGCCTGATGACCGGCCCGCGCCCAGGCTGGACACCCGACGACGACCACGACCCTGACAACTCCGGCGCATCCGGGGACCACGACGAGAACGAAACTCAGGTGATGTGAGATGGCCACAAAAGACGAGGTCGTTTCGGCCATCACCCACATCATGAACAACTTGCACAGTGACAAGTGGCGGGGCAATCTGAACAACTTCGACTTCCAGCAGCTCAAGGCCATCTACGAGGACGACACACCGGGCAGCACCTACGTGAAGGACACACTGCTGGGGGCGCTACGCAATCAGTGGCCCACCCTGTTCGACCCGAAAACCGGCGCCGAAGTGACACCGCCCGCCGCGCCCGCGCCCCCTGCGCCGACCGCACCGGCCGGGTCAACCGGCGGCGAACCCAATCCCACGCCAGCCAACAATCAGGGGCAAGGCAATAATCCTGCCGGTGGCAATACGCCTGCAGGACAGGGCGGTTCGACGGAAGGCTCCGACGAACTGTCAGGCAAGGCCGCCGAAACCGCCAAGAAGCTCGACAGCGCTCTGGCGAAAAACCGCACCGATCTCAACGAAGCCGACGTGCAGCTCTCGGATGCCATCTTGTCGGCGACCACCTCCGATGAGGCCGGCAAGACCAAACTGAACGCCCTCAAGCAGTCCATCATCGACGAAGTGACCCGCATCGGTCCCGACGCGATGAACACCCGCGCGGGCATGCAGGAGTTCGCAACATTCTTGCAGGGCAAGACATCTGACATCATGAACGTCGCCCATACGGCCAAGCTCGACTCCGAGTCCCAATCGAAGGTGATGGACGCGATCGGCGCACGCCTCAACGCGTTGGCCCAACAGAACGGCACCCCAGGCGAGCCAGACGATCCGGATAACCCCGCTCCAGGTGAACAACCGGCAGCACCCGGAGCACCGGGGGATCCCGGCACACTCGGAGCCCCGGGCGATCCGGAACTGCCGCTGGATCCGCTGCTCAACGGGGGCCTGCCCTCAGACCCATTCATGCAGGGACTTGGCGGAGCACTCGGTCCGGCCCTCGGAGCCTTGGGCAGTGTGCCCTCCGCACTCGGCTCAGCGATCCCATCGTTCGGTGGCGGCGGCGGGGGAGGCCTGTCCGATCTCGGGCCGGCGATCGGCTCAGCACTGCGTGACGCAGGGGCCAACGATCCAGCCGACAAATCCGACGAGGACAAGCCGTCCGAGCTCAAAGACCAACTGGCCGGCAAGCCCGACGAGGACAAGCCCGGAGAACTCGAGGACCAACAGACCACCCCAGCCGGGAACAACCAGCAAGCTGGCCAGCCCACCGAGCCTGGCCAACCCCCGGTCGCCGGAGCGGCTCCACCAGCTCCCGCACCCGACCTCACCGTCAAGGTCGAAGGCCTCGGCGACATCAAGGTCGACAACCCGGCACTGGCCAACGCCAGCCGTGAAGTGCTCGCCGGCGGCAACGTCCACGATGCCTTCAACCGCTTCAACATCCCGATCCCGCCCCCGGGCACACCGGTCACCGATAACGCCGTATCACCCGGCAAAACCGTGTTCGGCGACATCGGCCAGTACACCGACCACCAGATCATGGCCCTAGGCGACAACAAGGCGTGGGTAAACGGCCAGGTCGTGCCACTCGACAAAGTCGAGCAAGGCACCAACTTCCTGGGCTGGATGCACCCGAGCACACCGACCCCGGCCACACCGGTGGCAGTGACCTCACCGCCACCGGTGATGCAAACCCCTGCTGCCGCGCCTGTGGCCCAAGCCGCCGCACCCGCCCCGCCCCCGCAACGGGGTTGCGCGACATCTTCCCCGGCCTGAGCAGACCCTCCTAGGCCAATAGCTGGCCTGCCCGCCCACATCATCCGAGATCAACCACCAGATTGGAGTACCGTCGATGTCCATGGAGCCCATCGCCGCAGATCCTGCACTCATGCAACGGATGGCCGCGAAGCACGATGACGCCGCCGCCGAACTCACCGGCGCCCGCAACGACCACGGCCAGGTGCTCAGCGCAGCCGACTCATGGGGCCCGCTGTTCTACGAATCGCGCCGCGCCGCCCAGGAAGCAGTCGAGGCACGTGACCAGGCCCTGGCCGCCCAGGCACACCGCCACAGCAGCCTCGCAGAACAGCTGCGCCAGGGCGGCAGCAAGTTCGCCGAGATGAATCAGAACAACGCCGACGACCTCGGCAACATCTCCACCTAGGCCCCGCCGTGTTGTTCGAGGCGAAAAGCAGAGATTCGTCGATCATCGTCACCGTCGACCTCAACGGCACCACCAAAGGGGTCCAGCTGGAACCGGAGGCGATGGAGCTGGCCGACTTCGAGCTCAGCAACCGTATCCAACGGCTCAACACACTGGCCTTCATGCGATCCCAGCTCGCCATGCGGCTGCAATGGGAAGCCAACAACAAAACCGTGCTCACCCCGCTCCCCACAGAGATGCAGGTGCAGCGCTACGAGGCCACCATAGACTTCTGACAGGCAATCTTCACGAGGGGGTGCCAGCTGATGTGGCGTGAGTGGTCCTTAGTTGTCGGTAGTGCGCTGTAGAACCGTGGTCGAGAGTCTGAGGAGGTCTCATGGCGCGTTTCGAGGTGCCTGAGGGCTGGACGGTACAGGCATTTCGGTTCACTTTGGATCCGACCGTGGACCAGGCGTTTTCGTTAGCGCGACATTTCGGTGCCCGGCGCAAGGCATATAACTGGACAGTTGCCGCGCTGAAGGCCGATATAGATGCCCACAAGGCCACCGGTGTCGAGACTTCGAAGCCGTCGCTGCGGGTGTTGCGCAAACGGTGGAACACCGTGAAAGACGAGGTCTGCGTCGAGCCGGAGACTGGTGTGGTTTGGTGGCCCGAATGCTCGAAGGAGGCGTACGCCGACGGTATCAACGGTGCAGTTGAGGCGTACTGGAACTGGCAGCAGAGCCGCGCTGGGAAGCGTGCCGGGAAACGGGTCGGGTTCCCTCGGTTCAAGAAGAAGGGACGCGACGCAGACCGTGTGTCGTTCACCACGGGCGCAATGCGCATCGAGCCGGATCGGCGGCACCTTACATTGCCGGTGATCGGGACTGTCCGTACCCACGAGAACACTCGCCGCATCCAACGACTCATCTCCAAAGGCAGAGCGCGAGTGCTAGCAATCAGCGTGCGCCGCAACGGTACCCGCCTCGACGCTTCAATTCGGGTACTCGTGCAGCGACCTCAACAAAAAACCCGTGTCGCCCGGCCAGAGTCGCGGGTCGGTGTCGACGTAGGTGTGCGGCGCCTGGCCACCGTCGCCGACACTGACGGCAACGTCATTGAGCGGGTGCCGAACCCACGACCGCTGCATGAGGCGCTCGAAGCGTTGCGGCACATCAGTCGGGCCCGGTCACGCTGCACCAAGGACTCACGTCAGTATCGTAAGCGCACCGCCGAGATATCCCGGTTGCATCGCCGGATCAAGGATGTCCGAACCCATCACCTACATTGTCTGACAACACGTTTGGCCAAGACTCACGGCCGGATCGTCGTCGAAGGACTGGACGCGGCGGGAATGTTGCGTCAGAAGGGTCTTCCGGGCGCGCGTGCCCGACGGCGGGGCCTGTCTGATGCCGCCGTGGGTACCACGCGCCGGCACTTGTCCTATAAGACGGGCTGGTACGGGTCGGTGCTGGTGGTAGCTGACCGCTGGTTTCCGTCGTCGAAAACGTGCCATCGGTGTGGGCATGTTCAGGACATCGGGTGGGCCGAACGTTGGCAATGCGAATCATGCAAGGCCGGTCATCAGCGTGACGATTGCGCTGCCGTGAACCTCGCGCGCTACGAGGAAACAACTAGCGTCGTCGGCCCAGTTGGGGCCGCCGTCAAGCGTCGAGCCGACCGTAGGACCGGACATCGTCCGGCAGGTGGCAATGAAGCGCGGAAGAGAACCGGCCAACAGGCCGGGGAACAACCCCGAGACGGGGTGCAAGTCGCGTGACCGCCAACAATCACTCACTTGCAACAGAAAGATTCACCATGGCTAGTAGAAAGATTCACCATGGCTAGTAGTTGTAGTAGTAGCAGCAGCCTGGAGGTGCACGCCGAACAGCTACTTGTCGCGGCCAGGCACGTCGCCGCGGCCGCCGAATCGCTGAGTTCGACCGCCGCCCGGCCGCTCGCGCACCCACCAGTGGCCGCAGACGAAGTGTCCACGAGCGCGGCCGCACGTCTATCCGAGCACGGCATGGTCCTGTCCTCGCGGGCCAGTGACGGCGCCGCGGTGCTGGCTGCGGCCGCCGTGGCGATCTCCCAGGCCGCCACGGCCTACACCGAGATGAACCAGAACAACGCCCAGACCGTCTCCCTCAACGGCAATCCTGGTGCGGTCTCGGTGTCGTTCACGCCCGCCGTCACCGCCAACGCACCCGACCCGACAGTGCCGATCGCACCTGCAACTCCGCGCGACGGACGCGTCACCGCCGCCGTCGTCGAATCCGGAAACCCCTGTGCCGGATCGAGTTTCATCACCGGCTGCGCCGACCACGCTGCAGCGTTCCGCTCAGCAGCCCACGTCGTACGCAACGCCAAAGCCACCGTCGCCAGCGCACTGACCGGCCAAACCGGACCCACCTTGTCCGCGGGACTGACCCGCTTCGAAACGTGGGCCAACTCGATGGCCGACCACGCCGACACCGTGAAATCCGCAGGTCAAGGTCACTCCGAGCGCTTCTCCAACACCCAGAACAGCACCCCGCGCACCGCGCAGTTCACCACGCTGGAACGCCAGATCTCTGAGACCGCCGCGCTCAACGCCAGGCCCGCCACGATGGGCATGTACACACCGGTGCTTGAGAAGCTGCAGACCCGCTACCTCAACCTGCACACCCAAGCCGGCGGCTCCATGCAGTCCTACCACCTTGCAGAACTGCCCGCAGCGCCCCCACCTCCACCCCCGGTTGTGCCGATCGTGTCCGGCGAACCTGCAGCTACCGCAGGCACTCCTTCCGCCAGTGCTGACCGCGCAACCGACCCGCAACACCCAGGCGCTGGTCCGGTCGACGAGGACGGCCTTCCCGGCGCGGACCTCGGCGGCGCAGCCGACGATCCCGAAATCGCGGCACTGCTCGGCGACCCAGACAACGGCGACCTGCCCGGCCTCGAAGGGCTCCCCGCTGGAGCTGGCGGGGCGCCAGGCGCCGACCCACTCACCACCGTGAGCATGCTCGCCGGCACCTTGCCGGGCCTGCTCACCGGTGTGGTCTCCGGTGTCGCAGCGATCCCCGCTGCAATGGCTCAACAAGCCCAAGGCGCGGTATCGCAAGTGGTGGAGGGAGTATCCGGCGCGGTATCAGAATTCCAGCAGCCCGAAATCGGTGCGGGAGAGCCCAGCCTCGGTCTCAGCGACTTCGGCGGCAGCCCCGGACTCGGCGGCGGGGGAGGGGGCGGAGCAGGTGCCACCGACCCGGCCGCCAGCGGCTCCCCGCTCCCACCTGGCGGCACCGGCATGATGTCCACCGCAGGCGCGCCGACAGCACCACCACCGATCGCGGGCCCCACCACCACACCCACCACGACAGGCGCGACGACCACCCCGGCCGGCGCACCGATGATGATGCCGCCGATGGGCGGAATGGGCATGGGCGCCGGCGCAGCGGGCGGTACCCGACGTCTCAGCGAGCCCAACAAGGAGGTCTACGTCCCTCCCGTTGCCAATGGCGAACCTGTGCGCGGTGAAGTCGTACGCCGCCGCCCCTACCAAACCACCCCCGCCGAGCCGACCAAGCCAGCAGAAAAAGCCACCACGGTGACCTCCGCACGCCGAGGCAAAAAGCGCGTCATCACCCGCGACGAGGAGCCGAAATGATCGACATCGACCGCTACAACCGCGACAAAGCCTACGTCCAGAGCGTGCATTCCCGACTCGAACGCGCCTGGAACAAGCTCGAGGAATGGAAACGCGCATGCAGCGATGTCTCGTTGACCGCGCAAAGCCCCGACGGTGAAGTCACCCTGACCGTCAACGATCACGGCACCATCACCTTCATCGAGCTCGCCGAAGGAGCCACCCAGCGCCACACCAATCTCACCCTCGAACGACTCATCAACGAAACCCTGCTGATCGCCCAAGGCGCCGCAAATGAGGAGGTCGCCGAATTGGACGGCGAGATCGGACCAGGCGACTTCCTCGCCGCTTTCGACGAAGGCCTCGCCGAAAGTGAGCTGAAGGACGCCCGATAGTGGTAGGCAAATGTCGCGGCCGCGCCGTAACATCGAGGTCATGACCGGTGGGGGCCAATACGATGCGGGGGGCAGAGCGACCGCCGCGACCGAAGTTTGGTCTCGGGACGCAGTTTGGCCTCAGCAACCCGGAACCGAACCGCAGGAACGCCGGCCGGACGCCGAGCCCCCGCACTCGCCATCATCCCCACGAAGCAGCCGCTGGTTACTGTGGACGATGGTAGTGCTAGGTACGATCTTCTCCGTCGTCGCGGTCACTCTGAGCATTGTGAACCGGCTGGAGCCTTCCACTACGGTCACCACCATGGCGCCGACTTCGCCGCGCTACTCAGAATCTCAGATCAATGAAGCGAAAAATGTGGCCTGCCAAGCAAGCTTGACCATCGACGGACCGCTTACGACCGTTCAGCAAGCTCTCGCGGCGTTTCCTGACCGCACACTCCCTGAAGCAATGGATGCGCTCGCGCGGTACCAATCAGTCACAATCGTCGAGATCGAATACCTCAAGTCGCAAACGGGGCCTGCGACTCCGGAGCCAGTTAAGGCGGGAGTTGCGAAGTACGTTGCTGCGCTGCTCGCTGAAGTCGACGGCGCCACACGCGGGCTCGCGGACTCAGAGATGAACGTGAGGGTGGGAGAAACGAAGGCCGCGGGCGAGGCACTCGCCGCTGCCTGTAAATAGGGAGCCTATGAGATGGTCAGCATTAATGTGGCATCGGAGCAAGCACGCATCGCGAACGTGACCGCTCGGGCTAGCGGAACTGCTACGACACCCAATGCCTCAGCGCCTCCCTGTCAGCCAGGGGTCTTCTCATTTCTTGGCATGTCGGTAGCTGCGAAAGCTGCTGCTACGGAAGCTGCGGCAGCGGCCTTGGAGGCGCGAATGCTGGCGGCAGATAACCGAAGCGACGAAGCTGTCGTCGCGTATGACGAGATGAACGTGTCGAATTCGAAGTCTCTGGAATTGATTTAGCGATGGCCACATACACACCGCTGAAAAGCGATCCGGTACTCACACCGCCAGACCCAACCTCTCCGAACGGGCCTTCGCGGAGTTCTCTGATCATCGGCGCGGGCTTCCTAGTAGTTGCATTCGTGGCGATGGTTCTAGCTGCAGTCAGTACATGGGGGCATCACACTCCTCGGCCTTCGCAACCGTTACCCGGCCCCGCACCCATCTACACGAATTCCGAGGTCAGCGCGGCGAAGTCGAAGGCATGTGTCGCCTGGGACAATGCCGCCACTGAGATGACACGCGCATCAAATGCTGTCGCAGAGCTGCCACCCGGCTGGGATAGCGCAGACCGCGTTCGAGCCCGTGCAAATGAGACGCGTGTGGTTCTCGCGGAAACCGCGTATCTCCGCACTCAGGTCGATCCGGCGACGCCGGTCTCCGTGCGCGATGGAATTGAGCAGTACAACACGCTTTCGATCGCACAGCAGAATGCTGCGATCCAGCGGTTAGGTACCAGTCTCGACAAACTGATCGACGATCAAAATGCCGTGAGCGAGCAGCTCAAGAAGCACTGCGGGTTGAACTGACCAAATTTAGTGGGGAAAATATGGCGCATGTGGGGAATAATTCGTACTCGCATTTGATCATCACACCCGACATCAAAACCCCACCGGTGGCCCCGCTCGAAGTTGCAGCAACACAACATGAGGCTGCAGCTGCAACCTGGGCCGCGCGACATCAAGCGCGCACCACCGCCAATTCGGCACGGGAGTGCAGTATTCAGTCCATCGGCTCCGAGTCAATGCATCGTGTCCACCGGGAGATAACTCAAGAAGCCCGCATCCTGTCGGAGGCTCATGCAGAAGCAGCAAAAGTCATCCGTGAGCAGATATCGATTTTAAAAAATGTTGAAACACAGCATTCTAATATCGATAGAGCGGCGCACGACAAAATTAACCAGGCCAAGTCGAGGGCAGAGATACCTGGAATAGTATCCGAGCACAATGCATCTGCGCGACTCGCATCGACTCGTGGCGCAACCACAGCATCTGGACTGGACGCTAAATGGGTGGCGAATCATGAGGCCAAACTCGCGGGACTGACAAAACTAACGCCTTCAACCCCTATTAAGCCGACTCCAAATGACAGTCCGGGAATAACAAGGCCACTCGACAATAAGACCAAGGCACACCAGGGCGAGGGCGACGATCCACAGAAGAAGGGGGAAGCGCCTCCTCAGTCGACCGAAGTCGATACAGGCGGCACGAAAAGCGGGCCACATGCACCTGGCACCGACCGTAGCGGCTCTGCTCCAGGCGCCGAGAGAGCCCAGTTTGGCCAAGCGCCGGGAAGTGAACGCACGGAATTTGGTGTGGTTCCAGGCGGCTCGAGGCCAAGCACACCAACCAACCCGACGCCGTCTCGCCCGAGTCTGTCGCCGTTAGGCGGCGGTGGTGTTCCGTCTGGTGGTGGTAGTGGCGCGGGCGGGTTCGGGTCCGGTCTCGGTGGTGGGTCTTCTCCGTTGTCGTCAGTGATGGGTGGTCTGGGGCAGAATCCTGCATCAGGGTTAGGCAATGGTCTATCTTCTACGAATCCTGCTGCGGGGCTGGCGAATTCGGGTGGCGGTCCGGCCGCGGCGGCCAATCCTGGTGCTGCCTTTGCGCGTGGGCTGTCGAGTACGGGTTCGGCGGTTCCTCCGGTGGCTTCGACTGTGGCGCCTCCGCCTGCGGCTGTGAATCCGGCTCCGTCGGTACCGCCGTTGGCCGGGGCTGGGGGTGGTCCTGGTGGTGTGGCGGGTCCGGCCGGGTCGGCGGGTGTGCATGTGGCGCCGGCGGGGACGCCGGTTCCTGCGCCGCCGGTGATGTCGGGTGGATCGCCGGCGGCGCCTCCGATGATGTTGCCGTCGACTGGCATGGGTAATCCCGCTTCTCCTGCTGCTGTCATGCCGGTGGGTTCATCGTCGAGCGCTAGCGGTAGCGGCGCCGGGGCTGTGGCGCCTTCTCCCTCTGGGGCGGCAGTGAATTCGGGGGCCACGCTGGTGCCGGCGGCTGTGGTGAGTTCGGCGATGTCGGCGAGGCCTCAGCAGCTTTTGACTGAGGATGCTCAGTCTGCGGCGGCGCTGGCGTGGCAGCTGCAGCATGCTTGCCGCCGCATCAGCTTCCCGATGGATTGGGCGGTCGGGATCTTTAGGTCCAGTGAGGGCTCTGAGACTGTTGTGATGTCGTCGGAGGGGTCGGGGTACATCCCGGCCGGGGTGTACGTTCCTCGGGGCGTGCGACTCCTGGCCGCCGATGTCAGCGGCGAATTCCGCAGGACGTGGTTCGGGTGGCGTGATCCCGCGGAGGTGATGGTGGAGTACGCCCGTGGCCGGCAGGTGGGCGGCTGGCGGCTGGCGGCGGCCGCGACGACGGGCCCGGTCGACCAGTTCCGGGATTTCGGTACCGAGTATGCCGACCAGTGCACGTTCGAGCGGTCGCCACTGACGCTCGAGGATCCCATTCCGGTGCTCGACAGCATGCACGCTCACCGCTTGCAGATGGAGAACGCAGATCTGTACGACCGCTTGAATCGGTTGACTGGTGCTGAGCAGGTGTATGTGGACCGCGTGATAATCCCGGTTGCTGGTGAGATGGTGGAGGCTGCCCGAAGTTTGGAGCACCCGGTGGAGTTGACCCGTGCGTGGGCAACGGTGACGGGCGGGGGCGAGCTTACGAGCGAGCAGTGGGCGCAATACGCACAGGTCACGTCGACGGAATTCCTTACCGCTCAGGTGCTTCGGCCGGAGGCGGCTGGGGCGCCTGAGGAGTGGAAGGCTGCGGTGTATCGCGACGCGTGGACGGTGTGCCGCACGCTCGAGGTGGTCGCCGGATGGGCTTCGCGGCCACTGCCGCTGGCTGATATGGCGTATGCGGCGCTGGCTGCCGATCCGGACGGTGATGTGCGTGAACGCATGTCGGCGGCGTTGCAGCAGGTCGAGGTTGAGCTGGGCTGGGTCTGATGATGCCACCGCTGCGTTGAGCTGATGTGTCGGCCTCAGCAGTATTTCAGGAGCCGAACAACGGTCGGGGGATGATGGTGATGGCTAGGCACGATGTGCAGATCCGTGATACGTCATGTGACGAACTGGCGAACCTGGGGGAGTGGTTCGCTATGGCGGGCATTCAGAAGGTCGACCAGGAGGCTACCGCTCAGCTGATTGCCGCGCGGGAATCGGGTGTGCTGGGGACCGCCATTGGCCGATCGAGTCGTGAGAATCTGGATCGGCTGATGACGACGCCGTTCAACGACTGGTACTTCGCGAGAGGGGCGGTGAAGACGCTCCAGGTGGATGGTGAGGTTGCCGGCATCTTGTGGTTGGGTGCGCACTTTCGCCTCTGGAAGCAGATGATCGGGGATCGCGACCGTGACACGGTATCGCTGGATGTACCCGAGAGCTGGCCCGACTGGTTCCGGCAGTTCATTGCTACAGCAATGCACACGGCCAAGCTTCACCTGGTCGCAGTCCATCCCGACTACCGCGGCCAGGGTTACGGATCACGCTTGGTCAAACGCGCTCTGAAGATAGCGGACCGGGGCCGCATCGTGATGCTGTATGGGCAGTTTTCCGCGCAGCGCGCCGAATTGCGAAAGTTCTACGCGGAGCATGGATTCGACGTACTCGCCTCGGGCGAGCCGCTGCCGATGGGGATGGCTACAGGAAGCAACAGTGACCACTTGCGTTCGAAACCGGATGAGACGTTCTTTGTCAGGCACCGGACGCTGTAGCCCTGTGCAGGGCCAGCGGCAGCTCCGCACCTTCTTCGCGGGCGGCGCCATGGCCATGCGGCGCTCGGATCGAGGGTGCTTGAAATTGATGGTGGGTGTGGGTGGGTCGTTGCGGTTACGGTTCGATCTATGCCGGTGAATTTGGCGTCGAAAGCTCAAGCCTCTGCTTATTGGTTTCTGCGGAGGCGGCTCGCACATGGTCTGTTGCGTCGGTCTGTGGCGATGGATGTGGAGTGGGAGAGAAACCCGAAGCTGGCCGTGTGGACGTCGCTGGCGGTGGCTGTGGTTCTCGCGGTCGGGTTCACCGTGGTCGGGTGGTGGCGTCCGGATGGCCAGGTGGGTCAGACGAAGGTCGTGGCGGATAGCCGGCACGCGATCTATGTCAATTTGGGCGATGGGCGGCTGTATCCGGCGCTGAATTTGGTGTCGGCGCAGTTGATCGCGGGCAGCCCGGATCAGGCTGCGACGGTCGGTGACGGTGAGATCGCGAAGATGCCGAAGGGCCCCACGGTGGGGATCGCCGGTGCGCCGGTGGCCACGCCGGTGGCGCTATCGCCGGAGACTTCGCGCTGGGCGGTGTGTGACAGTGCGTCGCCGACGTTGGCTGGTTTGCCGGTGGTGACCGGGATCAACGGTGTCTTGACACCTGGTGGCAGTGCGGTGGACCTCGATTCGGGACATGCGGTGCTGATGTCGTTCGAGAACCAGTCGTATGTGGTGACCGGTGGTGTCCGGATGCCGATCGACCTGTCTGATCGTGCGGTGGCTGGGCCACTGGGCATCGAGCCGGGGCGGCCGGTGGTCCAGATGTCACGGGCGTTGTATGACGCGATCCCGGCCGGTGGGCGCCTGGTGGTGCCTGTGGTTCCGGATGCTGGCGCCCCGGCGCCGGTGAATCTGGGGCTGCCGTTGGTGAACGGGGCGGTCGTGGTGACGCGGGATATGGCGACGTCGAAGGATCACTTTTATGTGGTGACCGGTGACGGGGTGCAGGCGATTTCGCCGGTGGTGGCTGAGATGCTGCGCCAGCGTGACACCTTCGGTATGGCGACGGCGCCGCGGGTGGCCCCTGATCGGCTGGCCAAGGTGCCGACGCGGCATGTGCTGGATGTGGATTTCTATCCGGAGTCGCCGCTGCAGATCGTCGATAGCCGTGATCTGACCGTGACGTGTTCGGCGTGGGAGCGCGGTATTGATGACCGGCAGGGCCGGTTGAAGTTGTTGGCGTCGCGGATCCTGCCGGTCACTGTCGAGCAGGCTCGGGCGGCGACACCGCTGGTCGGCGGCGGCAACCGCGGGGTGCAGGCCGATCAGGTGGTGTTTTCTGCCGAGCCGGCGACGTTCGTGTCCACGACGGGCTCAGCACCGGACTCCCCGGCTCGGCAGACACTGTGGCTGCTAGATGTTACGGGCATCCGCTACGGGGTGCCGTTCGGTGACAACAACGGGATGCAGGGGCTCGGGTTGAAGTTGCAGCAGGCCCGGTTGGCGCCGTGGTCGATGTTGCAGGTGTGGCCGGCCGGTCCGGAGCTGTCACGTGCAGCGGCGTTGACGGCTCACGGCGCGGCGCCTGGCGCCGCGGTCGCACTTCCAGGTTCAGCTGGTCAGGCAGGGGGATAAACAAAATGGGGACTGTTCCGTTTCGTCCGGGTGAGCTGGATAAGCCGCCGACGGTTCCGGGTGGGAAGAAGTCGCTGCCGCAGCGGCTGGTGAATCCGGTCAGGCTTCCGATGCCTGGTTGGCAGAAGATCCTGATCATCATCGTGGTGCTGGTCGTACTGGGCATGATTGCGCTGATCGTGACGCAGCCGGGGATGCGTTCGGGCCCAACGGGAATCATGTCGATCCTGTTCCCGATCATGCTGATGGCATCGATGATCGGCATGGTGGCCGGTGGGCGGATGCAGGGTGGCGGTGAGCGCCCGATGAGCAGCTCCGAGCTGGACGCTGCGCGCAAGGATTTCTTCAACGATCTCGATGATCTGGGGGATGAGGCGCAAGAGATCGCGCAGGCTCAGTTCGAGCAGGCGCAGCATTTTCACCCTGAGCCAGCGCTGCTGCGTGGCCTGGTGGGGTCTACGCGGATGTGGGAGCGCGAACCCTCGGCGGCGCCACTGGTGGCGGGGCAGGTTGAGGGCCAGCCCGTCGAGCCGTCGGCTCAGCAGTTGACGGCGATGGCGTTCGGGTGGGTGCGTATGGGTGTGGGGCGCCAGCAGCTGGCGGTGGAGTTCACCTCGGAGGATCAGGGTGAGCCTGCTGAGTATGAGCCGGCAACGTTTGAGGCCGAGCGGGAGTTCGACATCTATCAGCAGGCGGTAGCTGGGATCGCGAAGCCCATTTCGCTGCGTGCTTTCGCCGGTATTGGTTTTGTCGGTTCTGAGGGTATGGAGCCGGTGTATGGGCTGGTGCGGTCGATGGTGTTGCAGGCGGCGGTGTTTCATCCGCCGCGTGCATTGCAGGTGATGGTGCTGACTGATGATGCGCGGCGTTGGGATTGGCTGAAATGGTTGCCGCACAATCAACATCCGGATTTGTCGCGGGCGGATACGGGTGGTTCGGCGCGGATGGTGTGGACGTCGACGTTGGATCTGGAATCGGCGATCGGCAGGAGTATCCACGAGCGTAACGAGCATGGTTCTGGGCCGGCGCAGGTTCCGCACATGCTGGTGATCTGCGATCAGGAACGGGTCGGGTCGGAGTGGGACGATCTGACGCGGCCGAAACGTGGCGGTGTCGCCGGTGTGACGTTCATGCGGTTGGCGGCGCGGCGAAGTGGCGGGCTGGAGTTCACTGATAAGGCAACGCATTTCGTAACCGAGTCGCAGGTGACGGACGTGGCGGGCAAGGCAGTTGTCAAGCCGGATTATCTGGATGAGGCTTCCGCGCGGATGATCGCTCGCAAGATGGCCCGCCATAGTGCGGATGTGTCGCGGGCGGTGGCGGTGGCCGATGCGGGTATTGAGGGCGTCACGGCGTCGCCGGATTTGGGGACGCTGACGGGCGCGGGTGATGCGCTGGCGGCCGACTTGGACGGGCTGTATGCGAAGGTGCGGTCGGGGCCTCCGACGGAGTCGACGCCGTGGTCGCCGGACTGGGGCCGTTTCCCGTTTGCGGTTGATGAATTCGGCGAGGTTGTGTCGCTGGATTTCAAGGAGACCCAGTACAAGGGCATGGGCAACCACATGATTGGCATCGGGTTCACGGGCTCTGGCAAGTCGGAGTTCCTCAAGACCCTGGTGACCAGTATGTGCTTGACGCATCCACCGGAGCTGCTCAACGTCGCGTTCTTTGATTTCAAGGGTTCGACGACGGCGGCGGCGATCCGCGATTTCGTGCAGGTTGTGGCGGCGGTGACCGATCTGCGTGGCGATGTCTTGATGGACCGCATGACCGAAGGTCTCAAGGGTGAGGCTGATCGGCGCAAGCGCCGGTTGGACGCGGCGGGGGCCAAGGATGTCTCGGAGTACGAGTCGTGGCGAATCCACCGCGGCGAAAACCTCGAACCGCTGCCGTGGCTGTACATCATCATTGACGAGTTCACCCAGTGGTTCGCCGACAAGGGCCAGGAGGCCAGGGAGCTCGCGGACTTCATCACCCGCCAGGGCCGCGGTTTGGGCATGAGCTTGATCATGTGGTCGCAGTATCTCGGCCATGAGCTGGGCTCTGGCCAGGGCGCGATGAAGAACGTCCCGATCCGGGCGGCCTTGCGGGTGCTCGATGAGAACGACTCGCGTGAAATCATCGGCACCCCGGATGCTAAGCATCTTCCTCAGGGCGCAGCTGGTGCTGGGTTTCTGAAGGTGATCGGCTCGTCGAGGCTGACACGGTTCCAGGCAGCGTATGTGTCAAAGGAATACACCGCACCGGAGCAGGTGCAGACCGCGGCCATGGTGAAGCAGGAATTGGGCTATGTGGCGCCGGCGATGTTCACGGCGCTGCCGATGGATCCGTTGCCAGTGCCCGACCCTGCGCAGAAGGCCGCGGCAGAGATTGTGGCGCCGGCGCCGCAGCTGCTGGGGGCTGATGGGCGACCGTTGAAGCAGATCGAGGCCTATCAGCGGTCGATTCGGCGCAACCAGGAGGGCTCGGCGTTTGTGCCCCATGCGATTTGGTGCCCGCCGCTGGAGGCGTTGCCCTCGGATGAGCTGGTGCGTCGTCTGCGCAACCGGCCCTGGCACGAGGACTATGGATCGGCCGATCGGATGCCGCTGCTGTTCGCGGTGGGGTTGGATGATCGACCGTTCGAGCATGTTCAGCGGGTGTATGCGCCGAATGTGACCGACGCCAATTGCTTGGTGCCTGGGCGCGGTACCTCGGGGCGTACGACGGCGGTGACGACGATGATCCTGTCGGCGGCATTGACCTACACGCCGAAACGCGTTCAGTTCGCCGTCGTTGCGATGTCTGGTACAGATATCAACGCCATCAAGGACTTACCGCACGTCGTGTCGTTTGCTCGCGGTGATCAGGAGGAGCGTGTGCGGCGCTCGGTCGCTGAGATGTTGACGTTGATCGAGCAGCGTGAAGCCGATTTCCAGCGGATGGGGATCGACATCGCCAAGTTCCGTGCACGCAAGTTCGGGGAGGACCGCGGTAAAGGAATGGCGGTGCCCGAGGACAACTTCGGCGGCGACGTATTCCTGGTGATCGACGGGTTCACGGCGTTTCGTGAGCGCTACCAGCAGCTCACGGCCCGGCCAGGAGAGGGCCTGCTGGCCGACATCGAGGCCATTGGCGCCAAGGGGCCTGCGCACGGGGTGCATCTGATCATCTCCACTGACGGCTACATTGCCGGTAAGGCGACGCCCACGTTGGCAACGCTGTTCTCGGCCAACGTGGAGTTGAAGCTGCCCGACACCGACGAGCTCAACCACAACCCGAACCCCAACGTGGCCAAATCGGTGCCCTACGGCGTGCAGGAAGTCATCAGTGACGACAACGCCGTGGAGCAGCAGCTCAGCGGCGAGCAGACCGCAGCGACACGGATCGTCGGTCGCGGCCGCACGATGTTCGGCCACCATTTCCAGACCGGCCGGCCCTGGCTGACCATCAACGGCCAACAGGTTGATGCGGCTCATCCGGACGCCGCCGCAATGATCACCCGCATCGCCGGGCCACGCGCGGCCACGGTGCGGATGCTGCCAAAAGAGCTGTCTCGCACCCAGATGTGGCAGCGTTATATTGAGGTGGAGGGCGAGGTTCGTCAGGGGGTGGTCCCGTTCGGATTGTCAGAGATCGGACTGCGCGCTGCGGTGGCTGACTTCTCCAAGCACCCGCACCTGGTGTTGGCCGGTACCGCAGACTGCGGAAAAACCGCCGGTTTGGCCACCCTGGCGCAAGGCATCATGGACGTCTATCGGCCTGATGAAGCCAAGATCTATGTGATCAGCACCGACCACGCGCTGGTGCAGTACGTGCCCGAGGAGTACCTCGGCGAATACGAAGTGCGCGAGTTCGCCGGCGATGGAGCTCCGCGGGTGCCGACGGGCAGGATGCTAAGCGGCTACGTCCAGCGCCAAGACCAGATCATGGATGTCGATGCGCACTTGCGTGAGGTGATGCATCCGCGTCTACGTCCCGATGATGCGACCCAGGAGGAGATCGCCTCGGGTATCCGACGCTGGAGCGGGCCGGAGATCTTCGTCATCGTCGACAACGAGCACATCTTGGAGGCGTGGCATTCGGAGTCGAGCTGGTCAGGCAAGCCATTTGCCCTGGCGAACGTGGCGGCATATCTGTCACGTGCTGACGAAGTCGGTTTGCATGTGATCGTGGCGCGTCGGATCGAGGAGTGGCCGAAGGCCGAGTACACGCCCTTGATTGGGTCGCTCAAAGCAATGCAGACACCTGTTTTGGTGATGTCGGGCGCACGCACGGAAGGCCTGATCCTGGGCAAACAGTTCGCTGCAGATCAGCCGGCAGGTCGAGGTGTGTACGCGACGCGGGATGTCGCGGCGCCCGCGCAGGTGGCCTTGCCCGATCCGGTGGGGACGGCGCCACGCTGGCGCGGTACACAACGGTCGACACATAGTGAGGAATTGTGAGACATATTTGCGTCAGTGGTTGGCACTGCATTTGCTGGGGCGTTAGCCTCAATTTCGAGTAATCACTACACGAGTCGGGAGGGGCCGATCTCATGGGAATGATGGACGTTGATCCGATCATGCTGGCCGCGCAGTCGGCCAGCGAAGCCGCGGGGACCGCGGTGCAGACAGGAATGCTGACCGGAGCGGCCCCGGCGATGGCCAACCCGGCCACGATGGGCATCGACGAAGTGTCGGTGGCGATCCGGGCCGCGATCGCTGCGCACTCGGCAAATTTCCTGACCGAGGCCGGGCTTGGTGCCGCACAGCGTGCCGCTTTCGCGACGCAGGTGGGCACGTCCGGTGTGGCGTACGCGGTGTTCAACGGGCTGACCGCAGCCGAGTTGGCGCTGTAGTGGCGGGCCGCGCTGGTGATTGCTGACTTTTGGGCGCTACCGCCGGAAGTGAATTCTTTCCGGTTGTCCTCGGGGGCGGGTCCAGCCGCTCATGCCCCCGAGATCGCGGCCTATCAGGCGGTGGGCACCACGCATGCTGAGCAGTCGATTCAGCAGATGGTGACGACTGCGGCGACTGCTCCGTCTTGGCAAGGTGCTGGCGGTACGGGCATGGTCACGACGTCAACACCGCTGGCGGCTTACAACGCGTTGGCGGCTGCGCACGCGGAGAAGGCAGCCGGGATGATCGCCGGGATGACCGCGGCGTACACCGGTGCGGTGGCGGGGTCGATGCACTATTCGGTGTGTATCGCCAATCGGGTGCGCGATGCGGTGTTGGAGTCGACGAACATTCTGGGGATCAACACGATTCCGATCGCCGAGACCGAAGCTGAGTACACGGGGTTTTGGGGGCAGAACGCTGCGGCCTCGACCGGCTACGAAGTGGAGGCGATGCCGCTGGTCACGGCGATGCAGGTGCCACTGACGCCCTCTCCGATGGGAGCCAACCCTGGTGGGGTTGCGGCGGCGATGTTCGCGGTGGGTGTCCAGGGGGCGACCACGGCAGCGCATGCGCTCGGCGCCGGTCTCAGCGAAGGGATGGCGGCCGCAGCGCAGACGGTGGGCACCACGACCGGTGCGGTCACCGGTGCCACGTCCGCGCTTGCTGGGCAGGCCCCGGCTGCGGCTCAGAGTCCTGGTTCTGGGACGACGGCGCCGGGAACGGGTACGCAGCCTGGTGCCACCCCTGCCCAGGCGCCTGCCGAGCCGGATATGTTGTCTGCGGCCCAAGCGATGTCCGGCTCGGTGATGCAGGCCCCGACGCAGGCCATACAGTCGGCGAGCGGCAGCCTGGGGCAGGGCGGTCAAATGTTTTCCAGCGTGGGTCAAGTCGGCTCTTTGGGCAGCTCGTTGATCAACCCGGCGGCGTTGGGCGGGTCGGGATTGAACAGTCCTGCGGTGAACGCATTGAGTGCTGGTCCTTCGGGTGCGTCGGGTATCGGCGGCGGCAACGGTGGTTTCGCCGCCGGGGGCGGAGTAGGGGCGATCAACGCTGCGCTGACCAAGCCGACTGCTGGCGGTCCGATGGCCGGAACGGTTGGGCTGCCGGGCAATTGGTGGGGTCAAGGTGACAAGGTGCCGGTTGCCGGCGTCAGCGAGACCACGACCGTGGCGCGTGGCGCTTCGGCGGCCGGAGCGCCCGGAATGTATGGCGGTATGGCTCCTGCGGCCGCAGGAGCGCGGGGACAGGGCAGTGGTTCGCGGGAACTTTCCGAGGCTGACAAGCAGGTAGTGATGGACGGCCTCGGTGATGGCATGCCGGTGTTTACCGACACGGGTGTCGTATTCGCGTCTGGGCAGGGGGTCTAGAGCCGCGGGGACGCGAGCAACAGCACACATGAGAATTCCATACACAGCGAAAGCAGTTGAGAGAAAAGGGATTTAGTACGATGACTTTGAATGTCGACCCAGGCAGAGTCCTGCAGGCTGCTTCAGCGCTGGAGGGCATTGGCAACGATGTCGTGGCCAGCCTGAGCAAGTACGTGACGATGAACCAGAGCCTCAACGGGACCGGGTTCAGCGGGATCGCCGCGGTGATGTCGGTGAACACCTCCACCGATGTGGCTCACACGGGCACCCAGGTGCACACCCGGTTCCAGGCGACGATCGATCAGATGCGCAAGGGTGTCGCGCAGTACACGCAGGTCAACCAGGACAACGCGTCGGCGCTGGGGTCCGTGGGCACCACCGCTGTCTGACTTTGAGCACCGGGTCGCGGCAGCGGCCCAAGAAAGGATTTGAGTACCCATGGAAGCAATGCGCTACGACAGGGCCATGATGGGTGACCACGTCACCTCTCAGACCGGGCTGGTGTCTCACCTGCAGGAGCAGCGACGCCAGGCTCACTCCCAGATCGAAGGGATTCGCCAGGACTGGACGGGTATGGGCTTCGGTGGTCTCGACGATCTGCACCGCCAGATCGACGCCGCGTTCGACACGGTGTTCCAGACCATCAACCGTCACGGCCAGGCGATCAACCGGGCTTCAGAGAACGCGCACACCACTGACGGTGCGGTGAACGCGGGATTCCAGGCGATTTGAGCCACACCACGGGAGCGCGGCTGTCGACCACGTCTGAAGGATTGTGGTTAACAGCCGCGCTCGCTGGCGTTTCGCGCCTGCCTGAAGCGTTGAGGATCCGTCCGATCGGTGCTGTCGAACGGGTCTTGCCCGGTCATCCGGGACTGCAGATCCTCCAAGAGCAAGGCATCTGTTCGGGCCGCACTCTCGACGTCGACGTCGACCGCTGGATGTGGACGTTGGGGCGGCCTGACCTTCAGATCACCGTCACCATCAAACGGCCCACTCGTCAGCTGGATCAGCTCACTGGCCCGCCACCGGTGTTTGATCCGGGTGTGGACCCGCTGGAGGAGCCGATCCTGGCCTACGAGGCGCTGATGGCGTGGAATGCCCGGTTCGGGCCGCGCAGGGTGGCCGTTTTATGCTGCCGCGACGGGCAGTGGGTCAGCGCTGCGCGGGTCTGGCAGTCCCGCCAGGCTCTGGATCCCGAGACCCCGACTGCCGACGCTGCTGACCCGCTTTCGAGCAGCGGGACGGCGGCTCAAGACGCCGATCAGCGCGACGAGATCGACGAAGTGGTCATCACCGACCTGGGCGGCTGCGATCCTGCGGCCGTGGTCAACGACATCGTCGGCACGAACGCAGCCCGTGCCCAGTTCGATGCCATCAACTTGCGTGCGGGCACGCTCGAACAGGTGCTGCTGCGCTGGCAGCGCGACCCGTCGATCGACCTGTCCGGCGAACTGCGTGCATGGGGCTTGTCCGCATTGCAGGCCCGCATCGTGCAGGCCAGTGCTGATATGTCTGCAGCCCAGATCACCGTGAGCGCCAAGCAATTCTCGCGTGAGAGCATTGATCACGCAGCACACGTGCTCACCATTACCGACACACTCGAGGGTCGGGTTCTCAAGACGGACTCCGAAAGCCCTGACGGCCAGCGGTGGATGACATTGCTGCCGGGTAGCCCGCGCTGGATTTCTGAGGGTGTGGCAACCATGTGCGCCTCCCTGCCGGCCGGCCAGGATTGGTTGGCCCACCGCCGCGAACGCCAGCTCGGCGCCTAACGGCTCACACATCTTGCGTTGACCACCAGGTTATTGTCCAGCGCATATCATTTCTCTCCTTTTTTACCGCTTGATGGCGATATTTGCCCATCGAGCGGCTTTGCTGTTGTTACACACGCGCGTCGTGTTAGCCATGTCCGAGGGGCCGGTTTCGTGCTGGTCCAGAAAATGGCCCCGATTGGTGGTGGGCACTAGGAAAAACGCGTTGTTAAGGTCGGCGATATGAGCGAAAAAGCGGCTGGTCGTGGGGTTTACAGCCCTTCTGAGCCGATTCACAAGGGGGGCGTGTGAGCATCAATCACGAAAACGAGTTCTTAGAGCAGCTCGGCGGCTACGACGAACCGACATCGATCAACATTCAACGGCCTGTGGTCGAACCACAGCAATACTCGCCGCCCCCGACACAAACGGGCAACGGGGCACATTCAGCGGTGACTGAGGACACCGGCGCAGCAGGCAATGAGAGCCGCGAGCCTCGGCCGACGGCGCCGCAGCACTCGTTGGGACCGGATGTTCCCGGACGTGATGCCCGTGACGACGGTTCCGATACCGGGCCGATCGCCGTGCCGCGGCCGGAGTCGGTTCACCGCGCACCACCGCCGCCTGCAGTCGGTGTCTTGGACACCGGTGTGGCTCCTGCCTCGCCGCGACCCCCACGCAGAGCCTCCGAAGCCCCCGTGCAGTTCCCCCAAGGCGGTTATCAACCGCATGCCCAGGCTCACTACCCGCAGTATGGCCAGGCTGCGCCTCAGGCACCGGCGTGGCAGGCCGCGCCCGTCCCCACGGCGGCGCAGAACCCGGCGCCGGCAAGCGCAGCGGTGGTGGCGCGCAGTCAACGCTCGGCCAACGACCTGCATCGGGCCCGGAAGCGGCCGTCGAAGCGAGGCTGGCGTAAATGGTTGTATAAAGCCAGCTTTGAGACGATCAATGTTGGCGAGTCGCGCGATGAGATCGAGGTGCGGCTGCTGACAACCGCGATCAAGGCGCCGCTGTCTGGACCCCATTCAATTGTGGTGACCGGCGGCAAAGGTGGGTGCGGCAAGACGGTGGTGACGTCGGCGGTGGCCACGGTGTTCGCCCAAATCCGCAAGAAAGATCCGGTTCTGGCAGCCGATGCCGATCCGGCCCAGGCGGCCAACCTTCCCGACCGTATCGCCCCCGAAGCATCCTCAACATTCGCAGATGTGCTGGCGGAGCAGGAGATTAGGCGCAACTCAGAGCTGCGCAACTATACGGGACAAAATCTGGAAACCGGGTTGGATGTGTTGGCCGGACCCGCACGGGTTGGCGGGCACACGGATCTAGATGCCGCCACCTACACCAACGCCCATGTGCGGCTGCAGAAGTTGTACAACCTGCTGTTCACCGACACTGGTGTCGATTTTCGTCATCAGGTGATGAAGGCCGTTCTCGACGGCGCTGATTCGCTCATCATGGTTGCCTCGGCGATTCCAGATGGGTTGGCGGGGGCCAACATTGCGTTGGAGTGGCTGGAAGCGGCCGGTTACAAGCACCTGGAACCGAGCATGGTGATTGTCATCAATCACATTCGGGCTTTCGACGGGCGAAAAGACCGTAAACGCACCCTGCGGCAGGTGCAGGAGATGAAGGCTGAGTTCGTCAAGCGGGTGCCCGAGGACCGGATTTTCGAGTTGCCGTATGACCCGCACATCGCCGAGGCCGGTGTGCTGGAATTCGAGTTGCTGGCACCGCGCACCCGGCGGGTTCTGATGAAGATCGCCGCAGCCACGGCGAGTGGATTCGGCACGGCCGCTGGTGGTTCACGATGAGTGCGCCGAGTGCGGTTCCCGGTGACGACGTCATCGAGATTCGTCGCACCCGGGTGGCGGTGTTCGTCGGGGACGCCAACACCTCTGCGGGCGAGGGGGAGCCTGACGGTACGGAAATCGATTTTGCGTTGCCCTCGACACAGAAGCTGATTGCAGTCGTCGAAGACCTCAAGGATGAGGTCGAGCGGGAGTTGAAGCGACGGCGCCTGCCACGGTTGGACCCGAAGACGACCTACGTGCTGTGTGACGCGGGCGGTCGGGCGTTGGAGTTGGACAAGACGCTCGATCAGTGCGAGGTATACGACGGGCATACGTTGTGGCTGTTGCCGCTGGAGGCCACCGAACGTCACTCCCGGGTCGTGGAGCGGGTGAGCACAGCCATTGCGCGCTCGGCGCAGGAGCAGTTTCGGGTTGTCGATCCCGAAGTGACCCGTCGGATGGCCAGTGTGCTGCTGGTCGCCTTGGTCGGGTGGACGGTGCTGATTCTGTCCAAGCTGTGGTGGGACACCGGATCATGGATTCCGGCCGCGTCGTGCGCTGGGATGACGGTGATTCTGGTGGGGGCCGCCTGGATTGCGTCGGGCTCACCGAGTGAGACCCGCCGCAAAGTGGTGGCTCCGCTGTCGTGGTCGGCGGTGGGAACCGCCGCGGCGGCTGCGGCCATGGGGGTGCCGGGCACCCCGGGCGGGTGGCATGTCGCGGCAGCCGCCGCGGCGTTGGTGCTCGGCGTCGTGGTGTTGTCGGTATTTAGCGGTGATCGTTATCCGGCGGCAGTGGCGTTTTTCCTCACGCTCGGCCTGGTCGGCCTGCCGGCGGCGATCGCGCGGGCATGGCTTCATGTACCACCGGAACGCATCGCCGCAGCCACACTGAGTGTGGTTGTGGTGCTGGCGATGTGGGCGGCCAATATCGGGAGTGCGTCCTCGGGCGCGCCGCAGCCGTCGTTCCCCTCGATGCGCTCGCGTCGGGTGTTTGAGCGGCTTCCGAATCGTCCGCGCAAGTCGGTCAGCCCGATCCCGTCGGGCACAGTGATCACTGGGCAGTTGGTGGCCCGCTGGGCGAGGCGTGCGACGTTGACGATGACTGGTGTGAGCCTGGCCGCGTCGGTGTTGTTGGTGGCCGGGTGCCGATGGGTGGTGATCCCGGGCCAGCCCGGCTCGTGGCGCCATACCGTGTTCGCGGTCGGCATTTGCGTGGTGGTCCTGCTGTGGTCGCGGTCGATGATCGACCGGGTCCAGTCGGTGTCGCTGACAGCGGGTTCGGTGGTTGGGCTGGCGATGGTTGTTGGTCGCTACGCAGGCTCGGCAACTCCGGCGTCATTGCCCGTGACACTAGGCTGCGCGGGCCTGATCGTGGTGCTGGCCGCCATTGTTCTGTGGGCGGGTTTGTGGTTGCCCGGCGCGGCGGTCAAGGCGCCGCTGCGGCGTGCTGTTATGGGTGTGCAGCTGTTGCTGACGGTGGTTCTGACGTTCCCGTGGATGCTGTGGCTGTGGAACGCCTGGTCGTTCCTGCGGCATATGAGGCACTGAGATGACTACATCGACAAGGCTTTTGCGTTTTGCGGCCGTGATGGCGGTCGTCACGATGGCCGCGACACCAGCAGTGGCCACGGCGATCGAGGCGCCAGTTGTACCACCTGGCCCGCCGCCGGCCGACGGTGATCCCGACCCGGGCAAAATGATGCACCAGGTTGAGGATTGCACCCAGACCACGTTGATCCCTGGCACTGATGTGCGCGAGCTGATGCCGGCGTGGCGGTTGCTTGATATGCCTGCGGCACAACGAATCTCCACGGGCGCCGGGGTGATCGTGGGCGTGCTGGACACCGGGGTGACACCGGGGCCTCGGCTACCGCATATGGTGGCTGGCGGCGACTATGTGATGGGTCGCTACGGTGATGGGTTGGCTGACTGTGACGGGCACGGCACTGTGGTGGCCAGTCTGATCGGTGCTGCGCCGATGGGACCACCGCTGCCGAGTCGACCGGTGGGCGTGGCTGTTGCTGCGCCTCCGCCGGGGGCACCGGCACCGGCACCGGTTCCGCCGCCGCCTCCTCCTCCGACAGTGACCGTCACCGCGACTGCCACGCCCCCACCACCACCGCCGCCACCCCCTCCGGCTGAGCCGCCACCTCCTCCCGATGGTGCGGCCCCGGCGTGGAACAGCGGTGCCCAGCCTGTAGCAGGGCCGGGAATGTGGTCGCTGGATGAACCGGCGGTCGGCCCGGATTCCTTCGTGGGCGGGGCTCCGGATGCGGTGCTGGTGTCGGTGCGGCAGAGTTCACGCAAGTTCGGTCCGACCGACCCCAAGATGGAGCAGGATCCCGAACGGGCCGAACGGGCAGGCAATGTCCACACGTTGGCCGCTGGCATTGTGCATCTGGCCAACCTCGGGGCCAAGGTCATCAACATCTCGGTGGTGTCGTGCCAATCAGTGGCAAACCTGGTCGACGATACGGAGATCGGCGCCGCGGTGCGCTATGCCGTCGAAGACAAAGACGTGTTGATCGTCAGCGCGGCGGGCAACGCCGGCCAGGATGGTTGCACGCAGAACCCCGATCCGGTACCGGCCAACACCTCAGACCCACTGGGCTGGGACTCGGTTCAGACGATCGTCACACCGGGCTGGTATCAGGACTACGTGCTCACCGTCGGAGCCACTGACGACTATGGCGTGGCATTGACGGGTCAGAATGCGTCGTTGCACGGGCCGTGGGTCGGTATCGGTGCGCCGGGTACCTCCATTGCGGGGTTGTCCACTGACGGACAGATCATCAACGCCTCGGTGGACACCCGCGCCAATACGATCAAGCCGATCGGAGGGAGTTCTTTTGCCTCAGCGATCGTTTCGGCGGTAGCGGCCCAGGTCCGGGCGCAGTTCCCGGGCCTGACCGCATATCAGGTCAAGCACCGGTTGCAGGCGACGGCGCATCCGCCGGCGGCCGGGCGTGATACCGCTATCGGGTACGGCGTGGTCGATCCGGTAGCGGCACTGACCTGGTCGGGGCCCGACGGGGATCGTTTCCCGCCGTCTCTGGTGACCTCTGCGCCGTTTGAACCGCCTGCCGCTCCTCCGCCGGCCGACCCTCGGCCCGGGCGCGCGGTGTTGTGGGGCGGGCTGGTGGCGGTGGTAGCGGCCGCCGCGGTGATCGGGACTGTGGTGGTGCGGCGTGGCCGCAAGGAGGGGAAGTCGTGAAGCGGTCACCGGTGTCACTGCATGTGTCTCTCGGTTCGGTGTTGGCTGCTGAAATCGTCACCGCGGCAGTGACCTTCGCGACGGTGGCTACGAACCTGCTGCCGTTGTGGGCTGGGCTGGCGATCGGCGCGGTCCTCGGGTTGCTGCTGTGTGTGGTGCGATTTGGCGATGCTGTGCCGTGGAAGTGGCTGCTGCGGGCGTGGCGATTCGCCCGGGCACGAGCACCGCGCCAGCTCGTCGTGGGGGGTGTTACTCCTGGCGAGGAGACGGTGGTCCTACCGGACGGTTCCGAGCGGACCGTAGCTTCCCGGGCGCTTGCCGAGGCGGTGCGTGAGGTGCTCGACGGCGGCCAGTGGCGCCAGGCCTACGAAGGCGCTGGGCTGTCTTTCCCTGCGGTGGGCGTCGCGCCCGGGCCGGCTGAGTCCACCAGTGTCGATTTCGGCGATGTCGGCCAGTTCACCGACCACCAGGTCATCGCCCTGGGCGATGGCAAGGTGTTTAGCGCCGACGGTGATGTGGTGGAAATGTCGGACGTCGACACCGCAAGCTCGCAGTTTCTCGGGTGGTTTCATCCGCCGGCACCGGGTGTGCCGATCGATGTGCAGGACCGAGACGGCGTCGTGGGTGTGCTCATTGACGGGACGACCTTGATCACCATGATCAGCGTGTGGGGGCGTGCGCACATGCCGACGAGGTTGCGGCCCCAGGGTGCCGACACACCTAATCTTGTTCCGATCCAGGTGATTTGCAACGAAATGCAGCGCTACGGGCTCGGCGTGGATGTTGATGTGATCAGCGATGGTTCGCGCACCAGTGGCGACTCGTATGCGGCGCAATACGACAAGTCGATCGGTGCTCGGTCAGCGGCGGGGCAACGCACCAACACGTTGGTGATCCGCATGGATATCGATGATCCGCAGTCCGTGGAGGGATTGGTGTGGCGCTCGACGACCGCGGCGGCGATCGTGGCCGCCACACGGCGCATCGCGGTCGCGGTCGAGCGGTCGGGTTGCCGGGTGAAAATTCTTGACGCGCAAGGTATTCAGCAGGCCGCATTGGATACTGTGGGTGGCGTGCCGGCGGGGACCGCACCGATTGAGTGCGGCTGGGCGGAGCTGCGCCAACCCGGGCGCGGCTACTTGAGTAGCTTCTATTACTCAGCTGAGGACGTCGTGGCCGAAAAGCTCGACGAAGTGTGGTCGTTTGTTGCTGATGCTGCGCGGCCGATCACCCGAACCACCCTCGTGTTGGCGCTGCGTCGGATCGACGGGCTGGTGCACGCCTCGGCGATGGTGCGGGTCACCTCGACCCAACCGTTGCCGACCGCGCCGACTCCGTACTTGAACCGGGCTACCGGATGGCAGTGGGAAGCGCTGCAGGCGACGATTCCGGGGGCGGCGCGTCTGGCCGGGCTGCCCAGCACACCGGTCACCACTGACTTGGACAGGGCGATCGTGGTGGGTCCGTCCGGTATCCCGATCGGTGGAGTTGGGCGAGACAGCTTGTTGCTTATGCCGTTGAGTGATCCTGCGGCGCCAACGCAGATCACGGTCTACACCGACAACGATTTCAGTGTGCGGCAGCTGATTCGACGCGCGGCCGCCGCCGGTGATCGGGTCGCGGTGTACGACCCTGCCGGTCGGTGGACGATGACGGCGGCCAGCTCGCACATCTGGAGCACCCCGGACCCGTCAGCACAGCCGCCGTGGCCGCCGACGCTGGTGGTGCACAACGGGCAAGGCAACCCGTATCCGGGTGCCTGGTCATCAATGGTGGTCTCGGGACCGCGGTCCTCGCTGCGTGACCGCCGCGGCGCTCACCCCGATCGGGGGCGCCGGGCTGATATCGAGATTGAGATCAAGCCCGACCATGTCCGGGTTCGCACACAACGGTTCGAGTCGATGCTCACGCCGGTGGCGTTCCGAAACGAACAGACCTACCTCAACTGAGAACCGGTTTCCGGGAAGGAAATCCCATGTCCTCACCTAAGCGTGCTCGTGGCTTTTTCTGGACGGTCCTGATCGCGGCAACGTTGGTGTCGATCGCGGCCAACGCGGCGCATGCCAAGCTGGTTGTCACCTCGGTTCCTGGTGTGCTCGCAGCGGCGGTGGCCACGGTGCCGCCCGTAGTGCTGCTGGTGGCCACCGAGGGTCTCTCGATTCTGGTCCGCACCAATCGCCGGTCATCACTGATCTATGCAACGGCGGTCATCATGACGGTATTTCTGGCGCTTGCCGCGTTTGCGCTGTCCTTTTTCTCCTTGAAGGACTTGGCCCTTCGCTGCGGCATTCATCCGTGGCTGACCTGGCTGTGGCCGCTGGTTGTCGACGTGTGCATCGCACAGTGCACGGTCGTGCTGCAAGCGCTCAACCGCCAGGGCGACGAACACGAGGGAGTGGACGTCGAGAGTGCTTCCTCAGATGTTTCCTATGCCAGCGATGACCACAATGGCCCCGACACTGAGTTGGAGCTGCTTGAGTTCGACGAGTCCGGTGACGACGCTTCTCCTGCCGATTTGTTGCCGGTCGCTCAGGAGATCGTGGGCAACGGCGCGACGAGGCAGCCACCGGAAGTTGTGGCAGAAGTGCTGCGGCGCCACCATTCCGGTGAGCGGGCAGGCAAGATCGCCTCGGCGATGGGCCTGCACCACAGCACCGTCAACCGGCTACTCAACGCCGGGCATCGCCGTACCCTGGCCGACCACGCCCGCTAGGCGCGGTTCCGGGCCGGGGCAAGCTCACTTGTCGTTGGTCGCCGTTTCAGCGATCCTGGCGATGAGTGCCTGCCTGATGGGTATTCCATCGGCGCCAACGGCTTGGACGTTGAAGAATTCGAAGCGTGGCAGGCTGGGGCGCGCAGTGGGTTTTGTGATGATCGCGGCCCCATTGCCTTTCGGCAGGAACTTAGCTTCGTCGGTGCCGATGACGGCGCGGGAATCGACCGCGTCGAGCGTGGCCAGAGCGACACGGTAGGACATCATCCTGGGGAAACCCGTCGGCAGGCAGCTGGTCCGCTGAGTTGCCAGTAAGAGGTTGATCTGCAGCGCCCGACCTTCGCGTGAGATGTTGTCGAGGCACTCATACAGTTTTACCCCGGGGAGACCTCCGTTGAGCATGGGCTCCACATCGTCGATGACCACGAACAGTAGGGGTGCAGATGAGCTGGAGCTCTCTAGGTCGAAAGCTTGCAACTCGCTGTCGGCGATGAGTTTTACGCGCTCCTCGACGCTAGCGTTGAGATGGCCGACGAGGTCGGAGACAACGGCGGCGTCGCGGCCATCAAACACCCGCTGGACATGTGGCAGGGCTTCGAACCCGCGGAAGGTGTGGCACCGACTCACGAGCACAAAATTGACGCGGTCGGGGGAGTAGCGGGCGCACAGGCTCAAGACCATGGTGGCCAGCGCGGTGCTTTTGCCGGATCCAGTGGCGCCTTGGATGAGACCGTGTCCGCCGTCCCCGCCGTCGTGGACGGGTGTGAAGTCGAGGGTAACGGGAATTCCGTTGGGCGCCAGCCCCAACGGAATCTGCAGTGCTGACTCGGCCGAACTCGCCCAAGCCTCAAGGGCATTGAATGTTGCCAGGTCAGCAACACCGACGGCGTCGAGGTACGCCTGGACCGGGTCGGCGGTTGACGTTGAGCCTGGCTCGAAGCCCGTTGGTGCATGGTCATTTTCGGTGAGGGATTCAAGAAGCCTCAAGTCGTCCATGCTGATGAGTGCAGCAGTTGGGGAGTTGCGATTGACGATGACGAAACGGCGCCCATTGCCGACATTGGCTAGAAGGTAGGCGGCGTTGCGCGCGAGCTCAGTAGCGGTAACCAGATCCTTCTCATCGATCTTCATGATCCCAGCCTACCGCGTTACACAACTCCATACGTACCCAAATGCGTAAATAAATAGGTATAAGGGTTCCGTGGGTCAGATCTTCATCCCGCAGCCCTACTGTCTGCCGACACATGGGCAACACGGTCAGCCGGCGCCGCGGCTTCTGGGAAGATGAGTCGACTACCCGTTCGATGTCGACAGCGAGGCCTGGTGACGATCAGCGCGCAGACGCGCAAGCTGCTGTGGGGCCGAGCCCACAACACGTGCTCTTTCGCCACGTGCTGGCAGGCCCTGACGACCGACGAGATCGACGCGCAAACAGGTGAACGATTCTCTGTGGTGCTCGGGGAAGAGGCTCACATCCGCTCAGGGAGCTCGGGCGGCCCTCGTTGGGATCCGGACTATCCCAGTGCGGCCATCGACTCGTACGAGAACTTGATGCTGATGTGTCCCACGCACCACAGCTTGATCGACGCGCACAACGGCGATGGCTTCGACGCCGAGACGCTGGTCAGGATGAAGCGCCGGCACGAAGACCAACAGGAACGCAAGGAGCGCATCAACGCGGCCGTGCGACTCTATGTCGGCAGCCAGTACGAGATCGATGACAGAGTCCTGTTCGAACAGGTGGACTTACACGGTCCCAGCGTCGACGCGATGTTCGTCGACGTTCCGTTCGCCTGTTCACGCGACGCCGCCATCGCCGAACTGATCGAACGCATTGCTGCTGAACACCCCGGTGACCCGGAGGCGTTGGAGGGGGCCGGCCCCAAGGTTGTTGCTGGCGCCGCCCAGACGCTATTGCACCCTGACTGGCGGGGCAGTGCGTTGCTGATTGGTGGGCCTGGCCAGGGCAAGTCGACGCTGCTGCAATATGTGTGTCAGTTCCATCGATCCCGCATGTTGAGCAAGAGCTCATACACTGGCGCCGACCAGCAGCTCGCACCGGTGACATCGACTACCCGCGTGCCAGTCCGGGTCGATCTTCGACGCTACGCCCAATGGGCCAGCGCCAAGGAGCCCATCGCCAAAACCAAGAAGGGCAAACGCGCGGCTGATCAGGGCTGGCGCAGTATCGAGCAATACATCGTTGCCGAGGTGAAGAAAGGCAGTGGCGGACACGAATTCTCGTTGCAGGATCTGGCCGCATTGGTTTCCACCGAACCCATGCTGATCGCGCTCGACGGGCTCGACGAGGTGGCCAACATTGAGCACCGTATCCAGGTCAGCGACCAGATCGTCGAGACGCATGCGAGGCTGAAAGTCGACTCGCGTGATCTCGTCGTCGTCGTGGCGACGCGGCCGGGCGCGACAACGTCGCGGCTGTGGTCTTCGGGCGAGTTCCCACGATTCACCTTGCAGCGGCTCTCTCAGGGGCTTCGGATCCAGTATCTGAGGAAGTGGTCGACCGTCGCGGGACTGAGCGAGGAGGCTACTGACAAGCTGCAGGCGACGTTCATGGACAACCAGCATGTGCCGCATATCCGTGAACTGGCCTCCTATCCAATGCAACTGGCGATCTTGCTGCATCTTCTCTATCGTCGCCAACTGCTGCCCCAGCAGCGCACCGAGCTATACACGGAGTACTTGAAGACGTTCCTGGATCGCGAGCAAACTGCGGAGAAGGAGCCGCTGCTTGCCGACCAACGCGACACCATCGTCAGCGTGCATGCCTACCTGGGATGGTATTTGCAGACCAGGGCGGAAGAGGGCGCCAGCGCCGGGTCGATTTCGCGCGATGAGTTGCGCAAGCTGCTGCGCGAGCATTTTGCAGGCCAGGAGTACGGCCAGCAGTTCGCCGAGCGGTTGTTCTCAGCGATCTCCACTCGCGTGCTGTGCCTGGTCGAGCGAGAAACCGACCGCTTCCAGTTCGAGGTCCAATCGCTGCGCGAATACTTCACTGCGCTTTACATTTTCGAGAATGCTCCCCCTAAAGGTGACGGGAATTCCCGTGACGACTGCCTAGATGCGCTGCTGCAACGCCCCTACTGGTCCAACGTCTGCCGCTTTTTTGTCGGGATGTTCTCGAAAGTAGAGGTGCGGGGGATCCGCCATAACTTGCGTCAGTTGAGCACCACGACAACTGATCTCACGCTTCATCCGATGCTTCGCGCGATGGCCGCCCAATTCCTCGACGACCGGACCTATGTCGGGCAAGCCGATGAGCCGATTCAAGAGGTTGTGGATTTCGTACTGGAAGGCCCCGGAGTGGTGCTGGCCAGGGACGGCATGCTCGACGCCAGCGGTCCGCACCTGCAGTTCTCCGAACGGGCCGGGCAATCACAGGCCGCCCGGCACCTCAAAGCGCGCTTGGTCGACGAGGCGTCGGCGCAGACCAGATCAGCGATCGCCGAGCTGCTGCGCCGGCACAGCACAACCGGCGAACTTCATCAGTGGTGGTGGGAGCAGACAGAACCCACGCTTGAGTGGTTGCAGACCGCAGCCGAATTGGGCGTGCTGGGCGACCTCAGCGAGGATGAGAACACCACGCTCGCAGCCACCTTGACTGCCTTAAACCCCCCTTCGGCATGGCTGGCGATCCTTCTCGACCAGGGCGGCTACAACGGTCGCCACGGGCAGGTCATCGAACTATGCAAGGCCGACGTCAACGACGGTGCGGCCGAAATCATGCCGCCGATCGCAATGACCTCGGTCGCCGTCTTGGTGGAGGGCGCAGCAAAGGCGCAACTACGCCCATACGCGACGTTCCAGCGCGCACGGCGGACACGAATCCGTCAGCGAGGCAATACCGGTGACGCGGTCCTGCACGAGGTTGCCGAGTTGTCCAACTACCTGTCGGACAAGCCGCTGACCGAAATGTCAGCCAACGATTGGTTCAACCGGCTGAAGCGGATCGCCCAGACATGGGGTGACGGCTGGGTTTTGCGGCAAGCGCTCGCAACCGCCCCCGTCGACGCAGACCTACAGACGCTGGCTGATCGCGCAGGAGATGAGCAGCCGACACTGGCTGCCGTGTCCCGGTGGGAATATGACGCTCGCTCCCACGCCAAGGATCGAGACTGGTGGGAACAGTCGCTGGCCTCGTGTGGGTCCGACCTAGACCGACGGCGTTGGATCTTCGCAGCACTGAGCATCGCGCGGCCGCAAGCCGTCCTGCATGTAGCAGCACACCTCAACGAGACAGTGTCGGGTCTTTCACCTAAACACTATGCAGCGCTACAGTATTCGCTCCGGCGATTCAGGCTATCTCCGATGTCGCGCGAACTTGTATTTGCCGAGCCGTTGCGGCTTCAGCAGGTCGACGCGAGTGCGCGTCTACTGTGGCTGATTCGAGCAGTGGGAACCGAGGCGACGACCGACTGGGCCGATAAGCGGCTGGGAGCCAATTTCGAGTCGTTGCTGCAGCCAGGCTTGGGTGACATGCGGCCGTTGCTGCGTACTGTCGGCGCTCAGACCACAGTGAAGGTCAAGCGGCTCCAGCACAGCCGCTCCGTGTTGCCTGTGGGCGGGTGGGCAAGCGATATCAAGCTCGGGGCACTTAGCCTTGAGTTGGCCCGCGAGATCCTTCGCAACCCCGAGCAGTGGCCGGGCGACGTCGTTCAACGAGCCGCCGAGAAGATCGGCACCAGGCTCGCGTCGAAGGCCCCCACGCTGGGCACCGTCGCCCACACGGCGGCATGGTTCACATAGCCGCTCGCAGATTCCGTCGAGTCTGTTCAGCGGTGCACATCAGCTAGCCGACGCCGGCTGCTGCCCACCGGGCGCCGGCGTTGGTCGCGGTGATGCGCCGCACGTAATAGGTGCAGTGCGCGGCCATATCGGTCGGTACCCAGGACGGGGGACACGGTCTGCTGCGAGTCATCAAGAAACGCTGTGATGCGTTGTTGTGCTTGAGGATGGGTCGCAGCCGAATGATATTCCAGTTCGGGATAGATCGTGGCCAGATTGATGACGGAGGCGTGCCGGCCAAACCAGTACAGGCGCTCGGTGTTGTCCCCGTCGTTGATCACGAGGAAGGTGCTTAAGTTGTTCACGGCGTCAATGTAGGCGGCAGGTGTGCTGGCAACATCTCACGACGCGTTGGGAGAGGCCAGTTTTTGGGCGGTGGGCAATGATCAGGCAAAGGTTCGTCCGAGCGAGCGACTGATCAGCACTTCCGGCCCTTCATGGTCGGGAGGATTCAACGCTCGAGCCAGGAGGGCCTAGCGAACCTGGGTTCCCATCGCCCGCCCATTGCCCAGCGCTTCAGGGTTGACAACCGACCTGTGTGCCAGGCTGTCCACCAGTCCTGATGCACGCCGTCGGCGAGACGTGCGAGACGTGTCGTCGGCTTTTCTGTGCAGAATAGGTCGGCGGGCGTCTTGTAGATGACCCATTCGATTTCCTCGGGTGGTCGCAGATGAGTCAGCAGGGCGTCGCCGACCTCAGCTTGCCGCTTATCGCACTCCACCAGCCAAACAGGCGAGGCGGGGTTACTGGCGGGGCAGAACTCCCACCGCCAGAAGCCATGACCCTTCTCGCCTGCGTGGTCGATCAGGACGCTTGCCCGGTCCTCGCACAGCTCCGCTCCATTCGGCCATATCCACAACGCCTTGGTGTCGTAGATCAGGACCGTGTTGCCTGTGGCTTCTACGTTGTAGCCGAGCACCGTGAGGCGTGATGAGAATGTTGTGCCATTGGTGCTGCTCCCATCGGGGATTGTTACGAAGGTGGCGAAGGTGCTGCCGAATGCTCCGTCGATGACCGCCGAGCCGAACCAGACGGCGCCCAGGGCAGCCAGGATTGCGCCGCTTGCCAGGGGTAGCCAGGTGATTTTGGGTGGGGTGCGGCGGTGGGTGACCGCGGGAGGTTCGGGTTTCGCCGGTTCAGGGTCGAGAAGCGTCGGTACAGGTAGGTCCATGGGGCCTAGAAAGAGTAGGTCGTCGACTTCCTGGGCGGCTGGCGCCATTGGCCACCAGTGCGAGGAGCCGTCGACGGCGAGCCAGCCTTCCAGTACGCCGTAGATGCCGGCGGAGAGGAAGGTGGCCGGCAGCTGCGCGAGCAGCCACGGGATGATCAGCGAGGACCAGATCGAGGGGGCTGGGTCGTAGAAGAACACCAGTGGTGTGCCGCTGAGGACAGCGGCCCACATCATGGCTGGGATCGGGTAGGCCCGCAGCTTTTCGGGGATCAGCCTGATGATTTGGGCGTAGACCAGGCGGCCGAGTGGCCAGCCGATGGGCGCGGCGGCTGCGGCGGTGGCCAGGATCGTTTTTTCCCACCATCCGGTGTCGGCGGCCTTGCGGAAGAGGATTCCTGGCCTGACGTCGTCGTCGTGGGGATCGGGACGGACGCCGGTGCGCGCGCGGGTGCGGGCACGTAGCCGCTTGCCGAGCAGTTCGGCGCGGCGTTTCTGGAAGACGAAGATGCCCGCGTGCGCTGCGATCCAGGCGCGTCGCTGATCGTCGAAAACGTCAGCAGGCATTGCGTACTCGCGTGGTGGGGTCGATGCGTGCGACGGCGTCCCAGAGGGCGGCCAACTGGCGTTCGACGCATTGCAGTCGAGCCTCGACTCGGGCCTGTTCGTTTCCTCGCGGCGGCTGCGGTGGTGGGTCGCCGCCGTTGAGGATGTGCGCACATGCGCCGGACGGCCATTCGAGTGCCTCGTCAAGCTGGGCGATGGTTTCGGGGCGTAGGCCGCGGGAGTTGCGGACAGCTTTGTAGAACGTGCTGCGGCTAAGTCCTGCGCGTTTGGCCAGTTCGGTGAAGGTCATCCGCTTCTCGGTGAGGCGGCGTCTGACATACCAATCGAGCCGTGCGGGGCCATCTTGAGGTGCTTCCACGCTAGAAAGATAACTGTAGATGACAGTTCACGTCTACATGTGTCGACAGAAAGATGATCTAGTCGCTACAGTCATGCCTACAAGATGAGTTTTTGATGACAGCGAACGGAGAAGGTGGCATGAAGGTGCTGAAGGCGACTCTGGCGCTGGCCGGTGTCGCAGCGGTCGCGCTCTATGTGGCCGTGATGCTGCTTATTGAGCTACTCGCCCGGTTATTGCCGCTGATCGTGCTAGGCGCGGTCGTGATGTTGGCCGTGTATGTATGGCGTCGAGTCCAGGCACACCACCGTGAGCGCCACCAAGCAGCGATCAAGGATCGCGCACCCACTGGCACGGTGGAACACCCTGCGCAGCGGCAGGTATCAGTGGTCCCCGCACTGCCATCGCATCAGCAGACGCGGTTGATCGTCGGCAGCGAAGGCAACGGCGGCATCGACCAGGAGGGATACCTACGACTGGGTCCGCCGCCGGCTCTGCCTAGTTCAGCCCGACAGTCCGACGTCGTGGCAGCTGGGCGTTCCCATGGCCGGCGCAACGTCTCACATGCACGGCCGCGGAGCAGTCGGCCATGACCCGATCCACCCCGCTCGATGACGATGAACGCTGGCTTGTGGGCATCGGGGCCCAAGTTCGGCCCGAGGACCAGGATGACGAGTCCGACGACGTACACGACGAGGAGTCCGACGACGAGCTCGACGACGACGACGAACGCGACTCCGATGACGCAGGCGGCGAGCCGCTCGATCAGACTGCAGGCCACGGCGTGGACGGCGATCAGGGTTCCCCGACAACGCAGTTCAGCGGGGTCACCGACCTCGACGCCGCGCCGCCTCCAGGCCATGAGTCCTCAGCTGGTGTCTCCGTCGACAAGCGGCGTCGCTTCACACCGTGGGTGTTGGGAGCGGGTGTGGGAGCAGCAGCCCTGGCGACCGTAATCACCGCTGTCGCCTCCAACTTGAACAGCCCGGCTCCCGCCGCAGCGCCGAGCCCGCCGAGCGCGTCGTCATCGTCCGCACCCCGGCCTGCACCTGCAGCACCACCACGACCTGCGGCGCCCAGCGACGCCAACGCTGATGGGCCGCTGCCGTTCGCGGCGTATTCGGACTGCGACGAAGCCGGTTCAACCCCGGCCCAGTCGGTGGCAGTTGCTGATTCACCGTCACCGTGGATATGCGTGCTCAATGGGCCGGGGCAGCGCCTGGACCTTGTGCTGGGTCCGCCGGGAATGCCGCAGTCCTACGTGATCACCGGAGTCACGATTGTGCCGGGCGCGGTCGGGAAGCCTGGACGCCCTGATACCGAGCCGGATCCGTGGCTGGCTCATCAGGTCGTGACCCGGTTGCAGTGGTCGTTTAACGACCCTGCCAATACCGTCAAGCCGCAGAACACGTACAACGTGCGCGGCGAGGCGCCCATGGCGATCCCGCACATCACCGCCTCGAAAATCACCGTCATCATCCAGCAGACCAGCCCACCCCCGGCTCCGCAGCCCAGCGCGACCGAGCAACCCGCGCCCGGAGGCGTTTTCGGGTCGGTGCTCGGCCCACCCGCGCCACCGGCTGGGACAACAGGCAGCACATTTCCCCTCGACGGCAACGAGCCCAGACCGGATAGCAGTCTGCGAACGTTTGCGGTTTCCAACATCAAAATCATTGGACACAAGGCAATTTGATGAAAATCTCGAACACGTGGAAGCGTCGGATCGGTGCGGGTAGCAACATCGCCCGTCGCGGCGGCTTCGCTGCCCTGGTGCTGTTCTCGGCGATCAGCGGTTTGGCCGAGGCCAAACGGTTCGTGTTTCCGCCCCCGCCACCGCCAATCACTGAGGAGAGCCGATCGGTCGTCAATGAATCCGACCGGGTCAAGGCGTTCGCGGCCGACTGCATCGAATCGCTGCTGTCGGGAACCATCACCGGCGGAACGGATCTGAGCCGCTGCTACCCCGACGGCCGCAAGTACACCCCGGCTGTTCCTGGCTCCAAGATCGTCTCGGACGCCAAGCCTCAAGCCATCAAGTACGGGCCCAGCAATGACGAGGTCAGCCTCTACAGTGTGAAAGTCCAGGTGAGCGAACAGCTTTACCCAGGAGCTCCAAAGACCCCGGCGGTCTATCAGCTCACGGTGAGCGCCTACCAGCACACCGGACTGCAAGCCATTGACAAGATCTCACGCCTGCAGTCCGACCCGCCCGGGGCATATATCGCGCTGAACTATCCCGTCACGGTCGAGCCGCGTAGGCCCGACTCGACCGAGTTCACGCCCTTGTTCACCTCACTGTCAGGATTCGCCACCGCCTACCTCACCAACGCTGGCGGACTGGACCGATTCACCACCCCCAACTCCGGGATCACACCGCTGGCGGCCTACAGCGAGGCCACCGTCACCGCAGCCCAGGCCGAATCGGAGGCTCCTGAGAACCCACCTGACAACTTCGAGCTGCCGGTGCACATTGATGTTTCCGCGCGAAGGCCCGACTACAGCCAGGAGACACTGTCCTACCCACTGACGCTGCGGGCCAGCGGCGGCAGCTGGTTCGTCGCGCAGATCGACGCGATGCCGACGGTGGCTGATCTGACCCCGACCCCGGCGCCTGCACCTGCTTCAGCAGCAACCCCGTAGCCCATCACATCGAAGGAGCACCATCATGAACGAACTGAGCCTCTTGCAGACGTGGCTGCACGACATGCCGGACCCGGTGAGCGCGAGCAGCAACATCGCCGACGTCGCGGTCCACGGCGTCACTGAACCCAACTCGCAGGTCATCCTCGCTGCCGGCGGCGGCGGGCTCATCGATATGAGCCATTGGATCTTCTACATCATTGTCGGGATCGGCTGCGTCTACTTCCTGGGCGGCGGCATTCTCCGCGGCATGCGCGACCACTGGAAGAAAGGGGAGGGCGCGGCGTTCAAGGCGATCCTGGGCGGGGTGGGTCTGGCCATCCTCATCACCCACATCGTGGGGATCTACCAACGCGGCAACAGCGAAGTGGAGAAAGCCCCCGGCGGTTGGTTCAACGGCGGTAACGGCGGCTCCGTCTCGGTCAACCGCGGCTGGTGAGTGCGCCCATGATGGCTCCCCGCCGCAGCGGGGAGGCCGCTACCGTACACACCGGCATCCGTGACGTCGAAATCCAGGTCGGCGGGGATGTAGGCAAAGGCCAAAGGTGGCCGGGCGGCCCGTACCGGCCCGCCGAGCGTGGCGCCATCATCACGATCGGCGGAGCGACGCTGTGGTGGGTGGACACCCACGAAGGCGCGTGGCCGGTCCTCGTCGGCGGCATAGCGCTCATGGTGATCACCGTGGCGCTGATGCGCGTCCTGATCCCCAGGACACGACCGTCGTTGGCCGTGCGGATGATGTTCGTGCGCAACATGCTGCGCCCCAAACACGTCATCACCTCCAACGGCGACGACCACGGTCTCACTGTCGACGAGAGTTTCGACCCCGCCCAGCAGGTCGAGGGCAATCTGGTCTTCACACGCGGCGGCGTCTACGCCGAGTATCTCCTCGACGGGCGTGCTGTCACGATGCGCTCGTTCAACGTGCACGAAGAGGCAGCCAAGCTGACCCAAAGCCTGGGACGTCAACTGCCCTCGGGTGCACAGATCCGCGGCCTTCTCGTCGCCGAGGACAAGAAAGCGATCATGCGCTCCATGGTCGGCTCCCACACCGACAACAAGGCATGGATCAAGCAGTGCCGCGCATGGGAACCAACCATCGCCGCGCCCTCGAAAGCCATCACCTCGGGCTACACCGGTCCGGTACGCGCGCGGTTCTGGCTGTCCATCCCCGTCGATTCGGGCACCTCGGGCCGCACCACGTTGGGCCAGGGAAAACGTGTGCTCGACTGGATCAGCGGCCGGGATAAGGATTCCGATACATCGATCCACCACTACCGCACCGTCGCTCGAAAGATCGTCGGGGCACTACCCAATCAGTTCAACATTCGCCCCGCCAGTCCTGCTCAGATCCAGTGGTACTACCGCCACCGTGCCGGCCTGGGCGTGATTCACCAGCCGATTCCTACCGACGGCGCGGGCCCGAGTTCCCTTACTGCCGCCGACTTTCCGCAAATGGCGCTCGATGAGGGCGACAACGCCGATCGGCCATGGTGGCGACCGAAGGTGCAGCCGCTTGTTCGGGTGTATGACCCCAACAATCCGATGGCGGCCAGCAGCTATCAAACATTCCTCACTGTCGAGCACTTCCCTGAATCGGGAATCTGGTTTCCTCGTGCGTCCTACTTGCACGGCCTGCTCAACGTTCAGACCGATGCCGCGATCGAGTGGACCCAGCACTACGACGTGCGCACGCCCGAGGAAGCTAAGGCGGTCAACTACCGCTACACCAAGAACATCAAAGATCAGATCGACCAGCGCGGTGACCGCGGACGAGAAGACGATGAGTTACCTAAGAAGCTGAAAAGCACGCGGGCGTACACACGCAAGATGTCGAACCCCGCCGAACGCGAGCTCGATCACAGCACGATCATCGCGGTCGGTGCTGCCACCCCCGCGGCCCTCGACGACGCCGTGAAGCAGATTAGACAGGAACTGGAGTCGGTCGGCATCGTGGTGCGCCGCCGGCGCGGGGCGCAACTGCAACTGTGGAAGGCGTTCCACACCGGAAGCGAAAATTCCTGCCCTCTGGACGAATTCCGCAACCCGACGACGGCCCACGAGTGGTCGTTGTTCTTGCCGCTGATCTCCGGGCGCGTCGGCAACGTGAAGGGAAGCCCCCTGGCGGTCGATCAAACCACCATGCGGCCGTCGGTCATTCTGCACGATCCCGAAGGGTGCGCCCGACGCAACAACAACACCGGACTGGCGATCGTCGGCGATCCCGGGGGCGGAAAAACGCACCGCGCAAAGCTGTCTGCGCTGGAATTGATCTATCGGGGCGGACGTGTCGTGGTCTTCGAGCCCGACACGATCGCTGAATGGCGCACAGCACTACGGTCTGTTCCCGGCGTACTGTTCATCGACCCCACCTTGGCGGAATGGTGCTTCGATCCGCTGGTCATCTTCCCTACCGCCGTCGCGGCAAGGGTGGCAGCGGCTCACATTCTTCCCTGGATTGGTTTGCCTGCCAACCATATTCAAGCCAAGCGATATCGCCGTCTCCTTCGACCGGAGAACCGCGAACGCCTCGAAATCAACAGCCACCGCGAGCTGATGAGCTATCTACGCGCGCAGCCGGGATCTGACGAAGACGAGTTGTTGCTGCGTCTGGAGTCTGCCGAAGAGGATTTCCCCGGCCTGTTCGACGACTCGCTACCGGCTTACCATCCCCAAGACGGCGCGGCGACGGTGTATTTGACCGGCAACCTCGCCCTTCCTGACAGTAGCGATGAGTACGAGCAGCTTTCCGGCCCACAACGTGCCGGTATGGCGGTGTATGGCCTGCTGATCGAACTTGAGCAGAAGTTCATGTTCGGCCGGCGCCACATCTTCGATGTGATGATCTTCGAGGAATGCGCCGAGCTGCTGGCCTACCCCGCGACCGCGCGCATCGCCCACCTCATTACCCGCCGCGGCCGCAAGCACGCGACCGGAATCTGGTTCATCACACAGGATTACCGCGACCTGGCGCACATGGGCGACAAGTTCGTCACGCAGAAGTGGATCTTCCGTGTGCAGGATCCCGAGCTGGCGTACTTGACGCTGAAATGGGCCCGGATCGATCCCGAGATGTACCCCCAGCTTGTGGACACGTTGTCGCAGGACACCAGCCCGGGCAACACCCGCGAAGACGACCTCGTGGAAACCGACGCCGACGGCACGGTTCGCATCACCGAGGCCAGCGCGGTAGACCCCGAGCGACGCGGTGAGGGATTCATGGTCGATGAGCTCGGCCGTGTCGCGCGGGTGCAGTTCTTCGGCGCGCCCACCGACAACCTGGCGCGAGACTTCGACAGTACCCCGATGCAGGGGGCCGCATGATTTTGCGAGAGCGCGTGGCGCTGTGGCTTTCCCGTCACGATCGGGTGCGCCAAACACTGACGGTGATGATCGCGATGCATGCGTTGTGCGCGATGGCGATGGCCGCAGCGCCCAGCGCCGCGGCGGCTACCGGCGCTGCAGCGCTGGGGTGGACCGGGCTGCGCGATGCCGACGGCGTCCCCCTCAAGGACATGTTCTTGTCGGTGGTCAGCACGTCCGAGGCGGTCACCAACAACGGCCAAGAAGTCGACTGGAACCCCGCGTCGTGGCTGCAATGGCTCAACGAGGCCGGTCAGGTTTGGATGTCGCACAGTCTGGTCACCTCCGTGCTGACCTGGGAGGCCGCCGCGATCGTCTACGGCGCAGCGCTGTCGTTCTGGTTTTTGCGCTTTGCGATGTCGAATACCTACCTGCTGGCGTTGTCCGAGGTTGCTCGGCCAATCCACACCGCGGTCACGGGGTTTGTCAACGCAATGTGGCTGGGCCCGATAGCGATTGGAATCTGCGTCCTGGTAGCCGGCTTTCATTATCAGAACGCACGGCCCGGCCGCGCGTGGAGCATCGCAGGCAACGCCGCCATCTTGACACTGCTGTTGTTCACTTTCTTCCGCGACCCGATCGACGAACTGACCAGCGAGCACGGCCTGTTGGGCATGGCCCGCTCCACAGGGTTTCAGATCGCTCAAACAGTGCGTGGCCAGTCATTTGCTCCCGGTCAATCACTGGACGGCCAACTCGACGCGATGATGGGTGAGCTGATCTCCAACACCGTGCGCCCGATGATTCAGCTGATGAACTTCGGACGGGTCGTCGACGACATACCCGGCTGCCGGCAGGCCTGGTCGGCGGCCGTTCGCGCCGCCGACGGTCAAGGCCCGGGACCGGCACACGCGATGTATGCCGACCCACGATTGCCCCAAACTGGCGGAATCCACTGCAACGCCGCTGACGCGCTCGCCCACGCCCAGCACCTGGGCGCCAACGACATCATGCTCGGGGCGCTTTTCCTGGTCATCGGATTCTTCATCGGATTCTTCATCTGGTACGTCGGGATCAGCACCCTCGTCGTCGGCGCCAAGGCCGCCTACTACGGAATCATCGTCACGCCGGCATTCCTGCTCGGCATGATCGGCTGGAAACGCGCCAAAGACTTCGCCACCCGCTCCGGTTCACAGCTGCTGTTCCATGGTGTCGAGACGATCATCTTCACCACGTTCCTAGCCATCAGCACCCTTGGCATCGCCTGGGCCCTGACAACCGGCATCATCGGGCGAGGCGAGGTCACAGTGGTTCCGCGCCTGCTCATGGTGGCAATCGGTTCGATCGTGGCGGTCTTTGTGTTCCACTACATCGACAAACACTTCTATACCGACAATGTCGGAACGATCGCTCACCACTGGCGTTCGGTATGGGACTCCGGCCGCGGTGCGGCACGCTCGGAATACGACGACTTCCATGACGGCCTCGACCGAGCGCGGGGCTTGCGCGATCGTTACCGCAACTGGCGGTCGGGTTCGTCGGACGAGGACGGCGACGAGGGCTCCGAGACCGGTGGCGGCTCGAAACCTGACGATGTGCCCGGGTTGGACGTCGTCAAGCCCCGTCCGAGCCGACCCGCGCCCGATCTGGCCACCAAGCCCGCGGCCACGGCCGGGACTGAGGAGGCGGCCGCACATGCGACGTCGGCGGCCGCGACCACTGCGACGCGCAGTGCTGCGACTGCAGAAGTCGGCGCGGCCGCAGAAACGGTGGCCGAGGTTGCCGCCCCAGAGGTCGCGGTGCCGGTCGCGGCGACGGTGGCGGTTGTCGAACGGGCACGCGGTCATCGCCGGGACGAGCATGGCGGCGCGCACGAGCACGGCGGCGATCATCCGCACGGGGCGCACCCGCACTCTGACCCCCCGACTCAGCACTCACCGGTTGATGAGCCGGCCATGGGGACACCTGAGCCCGGCTTGGCGATGTCGGCTACATCAGCGCAGCGGCCGTCCCGACGCGCATCCTCAGGACGGCATGCGGCATCGGCTGGCGATGACCCTTCGCAGCGCGGTCCTGGCAATGTTGCCGACGACGCGTCCGGTGACGGCCCCCTAGAATTTCCTGCAGCGACGCCGCGACCTGCTACGAAAGGGCAGCAATGATGACCGCCCGTCAACACTTCGCTCTTGGTATCGAGGCGCTGGGACTGTCCTCGCCGGTACCCGGGTATCCGCTCACGTTGGCCAGGGACGCCACGGATCAGCAGCGCAGCGCGGCGCGCCCGCATTTCCAACGGGCCGTCGATGCCGATCTCGCGATGTGCGACGCCTGGGTGGGTTTGGCCTGCGCAGGCGACGTCAGTGTGTCCACGCTGACGAGTGCCCACGAAAATTCGACATTCTTGCACCGCGAGACTCGCCGGCTGGGGCTGGAGGACACTCAGCTCTATCCGGCAGTTCCGGCTCCGATCGACTGCATCAACCTGTATCCCTGCACCCATACTGGTCTGGCATTGGCGCGCATCGCCGCCGTCATCCGAGCACGCGATTACGATCTGGCCGAAAAGCTCCTCGACACGGTCCATTTGGCCTCCGAACCCCATCAGGCTCAAATCCACCGTCTCCTGGGCGCCAGCCTGTACTACGTGACAGAACAGTGGCCGACGGTGCTGGACTGGACGTGCCGCTCAGTGTCGGTGATCGAGCCGGAAGTCGACGAGGTGACGACGTTGATGACGGGGGTGGCCCAAGCCCGTCTGGGCCGAGTCGATGAGGCTGTGGCCACGTTGGCGACGATGAAGCCAACGATCCCTCAGGTCGCTGCTGAGGCGGCGCTGTTTCTGGGGTTGTGTGAACGTTCGCGCCAGGATGAGAAGCGTGCCCACCTTCATCTGCAGAAGGCCGTTGTCGGTGACGTGCGATTGTCGGAGGCTGCGGCTGCGCTGGCCGACCCCACCTACGGCCTGCTCACAACGACCGTCGATGCCATCGCTGCGCGCAGCAATCGGTGGGATCCGCGCAGCGGGCCGTCGGTGGGCGATCTCGCGCGCGAGAAGCGGCGCGCGGGAGATCCCGAGATGCTGGCCCGGGCTGAAGCACGTATCGATGCTTACGTCGGCCTGGCACCGGTCAAAGAGCGACTGCACCAGTTGAAGATCGCTCGGCAATACGACGCGATGATGCTCGCCGCCGGCGAAGAGGTCGGTGAGATGGAAAGTCTCAACATGTCGTTCGTCGGTGCGCCAGGTACCGCGAAAACCTCGATGGCTCGCGATGTCGGTGAAGAGTATTGCGGTCTGGGGCTATTGGCCAAACCCGATGTGGTGGAGGCTTCGCGGGCCACGCTGATCGGTGAGCATATCGGCGTAACAGCCAACCGCACCTTGGCCTTCTTGGAACAGGCCAAGGGCGGTGTAGCCCTCGTCGACGAAGCCCCTGAGCTCTACAAGCCGCACACGCCCAACGATTTCGGCATAGAAGCCCTCGACACCATCATGAAGTGGACCGAAGATAACCGCGACAACACCATGGTCATTCTCGCGGGATACAAAGGTCCACTCAACGCCATGCTGGACCACAACGTCGGAATGCGTTCACGGTTCCCGGTCCAGTTGGAGTTTCCTTCCTACACCGGCGAGGAGATGCTGGAAATCCTCACACGGATGGCCGCCAGCCGTTCCAAGGTTCTTCTCGACGACGACAGCGGTCAATACTGGTTGAAGCTATGCACCTATCTGTACGAGGCATGGTCGAGCGAAGACGAAAACACCGGGCCCAGAGGCGAACCCGGCGGCCCGCGACGTCTCATCGACATCGCCGCCAATGGTCGTTTCGCCCGCATGGTCCTGACCGAGGCCGCGTTACTCATGAAGAACCGGGTCACACCCACACTCGACACCAGCACCCCCGAAGGGCTGCGACGAGGTCGCACAGTCATCACCGCAGATCTACGCGAGGCCACTCGGCGCACCCTTCTGACTCAGCGCCTGGACCCTTCCATCTCCGATATCACCTAGCCGTTCCTTCAACCTGCCGGAGGCAGCCATGGATATTGCTCCACCGCGCCGAAACGACAGTCGGGTCAGCACCGACGAGGTGACAGCATTCCTGCGCCAGGCCGGCCTGGACCCACAACACTGGGATATCGGTGAAATCACACGCAAGGTCAACCGGTGGGTTACCGATCACCTGATCGAACTCGGCGCGACGGAGCCGACATGGTCTGACGCCGACAAAGCCGCCCACCACGCAGAATTCGGATCCGTGGCGGCGGTGGACTTCCTCGAGCAATGCGTGATCGAGGCCGGCCCCGATAGTGCCCCATGGCGCGAGCTGCAACAACGTGTTGACACAGGGGAATTCGATGAGTGGCAACCCATTTGGCATCACGTTCCCGACAACGGGCACAAGCTGCGGATCGGCGGCCCGGACAGTGTCCAGACCCGCGGATCATTGCGTGACGGCGCACGCACGCCCCGCGACGAACGGCTGCTCCGTGCACAGCAGCGGGTCAACGCGCTCCATCGAGGGTGCACAGGTCACAGTCGTCTCAGCGTCGACTTGGCGTAGGTCCACCCCCTGCCCGGCCCATTGCCTCGAATCGTTGGCGATTGGTGTGGGCGACCGCACCCTTCTCGAGTGAGGATGCTTACCATGATCTTCGCCTACCTCGCTGCGGCATTCCTGGTCGCGCTGGCCGGCTGGTTGTTCGGATCGATCATTGCCCGGGTGTTCGGGGTGTTCTTTGCGCTGCTCGGTTTGGTGGGCACGTTCGTCTACGGCGCACACAACGAAGTCGGTTCTGCCGCAAAGTGCTTCCTCGCGTTCGTCGGTGGCTTTGCGTTGTGGCTGGCTGGCCATTGGATGATCGCCTACAAGCATCACAGTTGGAAAAGCTCGATCGCGCGGCGCCTGTTCAACCAGACACCTCTGCGGCGTATCGACCCGACTCGGCGGTGGGGCATTCCGGTCGTGCACCGCCGGGACTAGATCCACGCGCTGAGCGTGGAACGGGCACACCGAGAATGGACGGATGGCACTGACTCCGCTGGGTGATCGCGATGTTTTCAGTTGGTTCTCGGGTAACCCGCAGGCGTGGGGGCCCGACGGCGCTGGGTGGCGAGCGTGGTTCGCCGGGAACGTGGTCGATGGGCTGTGCGAACTCCTCGATGAGCACCTGGCTGTCGAACGTGTGAAGGGTGCGCGGTGGCCAGCAGCTATCGGGTGCGTTCCGTGGCTGGGCAGCAGGGAGGTTGCTGATCGGCTGGCCCAGATGTGGAGCTGCATCGTTGTCGACAAGAACGAGGTCGGCATCGTGCCCGACCAGCTGATCAACGGCCGCAGGCGCATGCCCAACACTGCGCTTCGCCTCGGCCGGCATCGGCCGGATGATTTCCCCGCCGATGAAGAAGACCTCGTTCTCTCTGGCGAGGAACCGCGGTATGAGTACGGCGTCGGACCTGTGCGCGTGTACGGGTGGCGCCAGCAGCAACCTCCAGTGACGAAGCCGTTGCTGCACACCAAGCTGCTGGTTCTGGGTGAGATCCAGCGGTGGGTGATCGATCCCGGTGACGCTCCATCCTTCGAAGAGACACACTTCATCCCCCAGCAGGTCTGGTGCGGTTCAGCCAACTGGAGCAACACATCACGCTTGCATCTGGAGCTAGGCATGGCCTGCACCGATGATCAGCTCGTATACCACGCGACAGATTTCATACGGTCCCTGATTACAGACTCCGAACCGATATCCACCCAGGCGGCAGGTCCGGAACCGAGCCTGGTCTACATCGAGGAGCCCGGCCCCACTTCGGACGAAATCGCACAGTGGGAGGCTTACCGAGCAGAGGCCCGCGCCGACGAAAGCGATCCGGACGACGACGACCATTAGAGCGGCGGCCCACCTCGGCACGAGGACGACCCAACCATGCCGATGTCGGGACGACAGCTGGGCACTGAAAATGCCGCGACGCGGCCTGTCCGACTTGGGTACGGTTTCGGGATGCCTGACGAGGACAATGGCTCACCGAACGAGGACGAAGACGTCCATCTTCAGTGGTGGTATGACCTCGATCTGCCACTACTAGCCGAAGTTGAGCTACTTTCCGCGCGGCCCAGCTACACAACATGCCTGGTTACCGACGACGGCATCCTGCCTGTCACACTGCGCCTGCCAGCAACACCGGCCGTCGAGTCCGGGCTCGCAAATTTCCTTGCTCCTCCGCCCGACTGGACGGCCACACCGCGAACAGCCGATGAACAATGGGGCACCCATTCCAGGCACGAGGCACTGGGCTTCAAAGGTGTTGCCATCAAACGCATCGCGTTCAGCGTTCACGCCCGCGCCGCGCAAATCGACCCGACGATACGTGCCGAGTGGGGCCAGGAGCTTCTCGCACAACAGATCCTGCACCACATCGACACCTGGTGGGAAAACGTCCGAACGTGGCTGGAGATCTGCACCAACCAGCGACTCACACAACTTGGTCAAGAAGGTGACGATTGGCTAAACCCTCACACCAGGACGTCGATATGGGCCGTCGACGATTACAGCGGGGCACGGCATGAGGTGAAGGTCGGGGGCACGGTGATACGGGGGCCCGAGCGTGTCATCGGTGTGACGCCCGAAATCCTGCAGGGTTGTGCGGCGCTCGCAGCGACGACACCGCCATTGGCCTGGAGACTGTTGCGCGACGCCCGTGCCCTCCAGAATGCCGACCAGCTACGCCGGGCAGTTATTGATGCCGCTACCGCAGCAGAGCTTGCCGCGACCAAACGGATCGACGACCTACTCGCCAACGAAGCTGACCCGAAACGACGCAAGACTCTCGCGGACGCCAAAACACTTGGAGGAAAGGCAACCGCACTGCGCGACGAGCTCCCGGCGAACTTCCATGCCGATCTCGTGCGCAGGCGCAACAACGCCGTTCACGAGGGGATCGAAGTACGCTACCCCGAGTGGGAGGCGGCTTTCCGCGCAGCGTTGGCGCTTGTCGAACGTGTCTTCCCACTACCGACGCCGCCCGGTTCTGCTGAACCGCTGATGTGCTTCTGGTCTCGTGCCACACGACCGGAGATTTTTAACTCGCGTTATGGCCCTAGTCGGGTGTAAGGCACCCGGGTGCCCCGGATTGCCGCACCCCCCGAGCAAGCATGGCGGTGCGGTTTGAACCTAGCTCGCAGCCACGCATGCCTCCCAAAGGTAGCCCGTCGCCTGCTATTTGGACGAGGCGCGCGCGACGCGCGCTTTGACCGCTTGGTCGTAAATCTTGAGGAAGTCGGACCAGTCGGGAATCCATACTCGTTCGCCGCCGGTACCCTTCACGACGAGCCGGGCTTCGTTGAGATCCTGCGGCAGGAATTCCTGCCATTCGATTTGCGCGCCGAACACCGACGATTGGCCACGGCTGCCGGACTGAGGTTCGTACGCCTCGGTGCGCCGGGTGGACAGACCTTCCCAGTGTGAGGCCTGTTCGAGCAGGTGTCGTTCATGGGCACCGCGCATGATGAGGAATCCTGGGAAGATGTCGCGTAATGCGTCGGCGTATTTCGGGCCGAAGACGTGATCGAATTGGCTGGAGGCTTGGACCTCGGCCTGGATGCGGATACCGCTGCCGCGGGCGGCACCGACGTAGTTGAGCAGTCCGGGCAGCGGGCAGGAGTTGCAGACCTCGCCGAGCTGCAGCAGCAATGGTTCGGTGAGTTCGTCGTTGGCGGCCTTGTTCTCGAAGTGGCGGATGATCGAATCGATCAGTGCGACCGCCACGCCGGCGACAGCACCGGTGTGGGGGGCGATCACGCAGATGGTGGTCTGGGGATCATCGAGCATGCGCACGTCGAAATTGTGGATGTCGAGTTGCTGGATCGGGTCGACGTCGCGGTTGTCGTTGGCTTGGGTGGCCAACCCGAGTCGTAGCCACGGTTTGATCGCTTTTCGCGCGGTGATCGCGACACTGTCACGCATTCGTGGGTCCATGGCGAGCATGCTGACCAGCGGGTCGGTGAGCATGGCGTGTGGGCACCATTCAACTGCGGCCATCCAGGATTCGGGAGGAACTTGGGCGGGTTGCAGCGCGGCGGGGCCGGAGCCGGAGTCAGCGGCGGGATCGGGCAGGCCGTAGTTCTCGGCGGCGTTGAGCACCCACGGCATTCCGAGACCGTTGCCTTTGGGACTGGCGGCGTAGAGCAGGGCCGCCAGTGGTGCTGATGCTGTCGACTCCCAGAGTCCGCCGGCACTCACGGTGGCCCCTGAGGTGACCCCGCCGAACCCGACGCCGCCAGTGGCGAGCATGGTTTCGGCGACTGTGAGCGCCTCGTCAGCGGTCTTGATGTTGGCTGTGGGATCGGAAACCATGGTGCGAACTCCTATCGGCCACACCGGATTCCCCTTGGCTGAGAAGTCCAGAACGCCACGGATGCCCCCCAGCCGACGCTGAAACAGCAGCTTGGCCGCATCGGGCTTAGAAGAAACATTCACGACTGGACCGGGATGGAGGAGGGCTGCCGGCCCGAAGATGCGCCTGGTCTTTCCGACCCCGGTTGGAGCCGATACGCAGATGTGCGGAGCGGTGTCGACCTTCACCGGCCGGTCACGATCGTCGAACTTGAGACCGCAATATGGGGTGTAGTCATCGAGGGAGGTCATGTGCTCGAACCGTAGCGCGATCGGGGCGACATTCCCCTACACCTCCAGTTCCCTGTTCCCGCAAGGCGCAACACCCAGCCCCGACGGTGGGGGCCAGGTGGGCGAACGCCGCAACATGCGCCCAACTGCACTCACGAAATGCAATGCACCGGGCGAGTGCACACGTACGCTGTGCTGCATGGAGAACGTCGAGGAGCGTCGGGCGGCCATGATCGCGCAGGCTGGCCAGATTCTGGCCGAAGCGCGCCTGCGCGAATCCATGGCCAGTACGGTCACCTACTGCGTCACAGGCGCGCTGGCGTATGGGCTGCGTGAGCAAGGGTTGTCGGACAAGGCGATCGGCGAAATCTTGTCGGTTTCGCGCAACCGTGTCGGCGACCTGGTGAAAGCGGGAATCTGGCCGACGTTGTTCGCTCGAATAAAGCTCGACGACGACCGCCGCAGGAAGTTCGCGGCCGCAGAGATGAAGTCGATCTACCGCCCTGTTGCGCAGGAACAACAGGAGTGGGTTCACACACGGACCGACTGCAGTGGCTACATCGCTGAACGGAACAACATCCCGATACCGCGGGAGTATCGACATAGCCCTGGTTCTCTGGAACCTGAGGCGGCCGAATTCGACAATTGCGTGACCGGCGAGCGGATCGTGGTGTACACGCTGGAGCGGCATCACGGCAAGATGCTGTTCGATTCGGAGCACCGTCGCGTCGGCTACGACTACAGGGGTGAGTACCGCATCGAACTCTGCTCGGCCAGCGGCGCACGCCACCCGCTTCCGCTGGAGCTTCTCGGCATCACCTCGAGCGAGTTACGTTTTGGCGATAAGTGGGCCGATCCTGAGGAACGCCGACTCAGCGACGATGCATTCCGCAACGCAGTCGCGGCGGTGCGCAAACATTACGGGATCTGGCCTCTTCCATCGCTGAACGAGGACGACGCAACCTACTGGGACACCGATTCGGGACTCCATAGCCCCTAGCGACCAGTCGGCATACGACCGGCGGTCACTTCGCGATAGGCCGCAGCGGGCAAGTCGATCCACCGCGGTGTAGGTATGCGGGGTGAATTTTTACCCCAATTACCTACACCGCCGGACAGAAGGGTTGAGGGGTTTCGTCAGCTAGGCGTCCCTCCCGGGGCAATGAAATCCACGGATCACTCCGATCGTTCCTGCGACCCGTCGGAAAGCCCGTCTACGTCGCGGGCCAGCTGCGCGCCGCGGCGCAGGGCCTCCTTGCGTTCGTCACGTCGGGCCATGCTTGCCTCGTCGTCGGGTCGGCGGTTGGCAAGCAGTTCTTCGGCTTTGGCGGACATTGCGAGGGCCCGCGCCGTACCCGCCAGCCCGCGTCCAGCTTCGTCAAGCACCTCAAAGAGCCGGGCACGTCCCGGAGTTGCTGCGGTCTGTCCGGTGTGAACCTCATGCGCCGCAGCAGCGCCGAGCGTGCCGACGATGTCGAAATCGTCGGCGACACGAATGTCGAAGTTGCGAAGGTCAGTCGGATCGTCCATGGGCAGTCACGGTATCGACTGATCGGGGAACGCACGCGACACGCCCAAGTGTGAGTTTTCGGCGCGTTCGCGAATTCACCCTTGTCTACTGGTCGGTGATATCGCGAGCGATGTTCTGCTCGGTGGGCGAGGTGTGCAGTGCGGTGATCTGTTGGTGGCGTTTGTAGGCGTTGCGGTTGGCGGCTCGGAGGTCATGGCGGCGACGTATGGCAGCGCGGGTGTGGTCGTCGAGCAGGTGGGGTTGGACGCGTTCGGCTTGGGCGAGGATCGGGTCCAGGTCGGGAGCAACCCGGCTGTGCAGTGGACCTTGGGTCAAGACGCTTCGAGTGTGGTGTTCGTGGTCATAGACCTTGGGCGCGTCAAGGGTGTGTGCCCAGGGGATGTCGGTTTGCAGCAGGGCCATCAGGCGGGTTGAGGGCTGGGGTGGCCAGGCTTGGGTGGAGGTGTCGAGCAGGATGACTCCGGCGCGGGCTTCGTGGGCGGCGTCGATGAGGTCGGCGAGCACCTGCGGTCGGGCGGTCGCGGCGTCGTCGATGACGATGAGGCTGCCCGTTGGCAGAGTCCATGTGTTCTCAATGATCTGAGCGTGCGTGTGTGCCAAGGTGGCGACGGTGTCGGCGAGCTGGTCGGCGCGTGCGGTGTCTGCGGCTTGGGGTGTGGGGGCACACCACAGGACTTTTCGGTCTTGGGCGCTGGCGGCGTGGTGCAGGGCGCGCATGGCGTTGGTGGTGTCTGGGCTGGGCAGGGCGCGTACCGGTGTGACGGTGAACGGCAGGTGCGCGATGGCCGTTAGGGCTGATGCGGTGTCGGGGGATAGCCCGGCCAGATCCTGAGCGGTAACTGGTAGCGGGCGGGTGGGGTCGAAGTTGGTGGTGGTTTCGAGCACTCGCAGTTCGGTGTGCAGCAGCTCGAGGTTGTCGGTGATGTGTTCGGCGGTGCGGGTTTCGGCGTCGGCGTAGGCGCGTGCGGTTTCGGCTTCGGCGGTAGACAGATCCGCGCGCAGCTCGGCCAGCGCTGCGCGTTTGGCTGCCAGGGTGTGGTCGTCGTCGCTGCGCAGTCCGGCCAGGTAGGTGTCGACGTCGGCGTGGCTGACGACGTTGTCGGGGCCGCCGGCGGCATGGGCGCGGGCGGCTTGGGCTGCGGTGAGCAGCGGGTAGTACTTTTCGGCCGGGGTGGTGTCGGGAACCTCGGATTCGAGCAGTTGCAGGTGCCAGCGGGCCGAGTCAACATCGCCTGAATCGGCGTCCGGATCGGTGCTCAGACGTTCGTAATGCTCGCGGGCGCGCGCGACGGCGCGTGTGGCCTGGTCGTAGCGCGCTTCGGAGTCGGCCCATTGTTCGGTGACATCAATGACGGCGTCGAGGTAGGGGCGATCGGCATCGGCGCGATCGCGCATGTCGCGGATGCGGTCGGTGTTGGCGATGACTGCGGGGCCTTGGCCGTGCTGGCACTGGCCGGCCAAAGCTGTGTATTCGGTTGTTGCGGCGAGGTATTCGCTTCGTAGGGCGTGGACATTGGCCAGCGCTGGCGCCAGGGGTGGAGCGGGTCGGGTGGTTGACAGCTCGTGGAATTGCAGGCCGCTGAACTCGTCGGTGGCCGGTGAGCGTGGGTCGGGGACAGGTTCGATATCGGGGCCTGGCTCGCGCAGGTCCCGGTTCGCGTCGACCGGGTCCGGTTGGTGCTCGAGGTGTAGATCGCTTTCCGCGAGGTCTGGTGGGGCGAGTTCTTCTTCCTCGGGCGAGAGCGGGGGGTGCTCGGGGGTCGGGATGGTGGTGTCGTGGGTTTTGGCGGCGTGGGTGAGGAATTCGACGCTGTAGGTGATCAGACGCGCGTATTCGTGTGTGCCGATGCGGGGTGCGCCTTCGCTTTCGGCGTGGGCGTCAGCGTCGGCGAGGTGTTCGGCGGCTAGGTGCAGCAGGTCACGCGGGGACCAGTGCCGCGAGTCCACGGTGGCGACGGCGCCCACCAGTGCGGGCCAGGCGATGTCGGCAGTGATGGCTTCGGCTGCAGCGGAGCCGAATACCTCGTGCAGGTCGCTGATCCAGGTGGGCCGCAGGTGCGAATGGGTGGTGTCCAGGGCGGTGGGGGAGAGCACCGGGGAGATGCGCCACCACAGCGCGGCGGCGGGCAGTTCGTCGGGCAGCGGGGCGTCGCGAGTGGCTTCGGTGAGCAGGGCGGGAAGGTCGGCGCGGATCTTGGCGGCTTGGACCAGCCGTGCCGCGAGCTGCGGCCAGTAGCTGTCTGCCCGGATCCGGGGATTGATGGAGTCGACAAGTTCGTCGAATTGGGCGAGTTGGGGTGCCTGGCGGCCTATTTCGCCGATGGCGCGTTCTTCGAGAAGCGATTGGATCTTCTGCGAGCGCACCGAGATGGCGCGCGGCCCGGTGAGGCGGGTGTCGGTGTCGGCGACGCCGTGGGCGGCGCGGAACACCGCGATCTCGGTGGCCAGTGCCGGGCTGGCCGCCCAGATTGCTTTGGCCCACACGGGAGTTGTGGACGCGGTCCAGGTAGCGCAGGTGACGCGGATCTGCTCGGCGAGGTCGGTGACCAGGTCGTGGCGACGCTGCAGGTAGCGGGCCACCTCGGGTTCGGTGCGCAGTTCGTCGGGGATGGGCGACAGCCAGCGCAGCGGCCCGGGCGGTGACGGATCGATCGATTCCATGCGGTAGTGCATGACGGCCGCAACCAGCCCGGCGCTGCGTAGTTCGCGGCGGTGCAGCTGCTGATCGTAGAGGCGCAGTGTTTCGTCGACCCCGTGTTGTAGGGCCATGGTGGCCAGCTTCCCGCGCAGCGCGGGCCAGGCGGCGCACTCGGGGATGTCGGCGCGGATGGCGGCCACACCGTCATCGAGGCGCGCCAGAGCGGCGGCACCGAGTCGGTGTTCGGTGAAGGTGATGACGGCGTCGTAGTACATGTCGCAGGCGGCGGCAAGACGGCCGAACGGGTCGCGGGCTTCGCGGTCTGCGGTGGTCGCCGAGACCTGTGCGCCGTCGCGGGCCAGGGCTGCCGAGAGTGCTTCGACGGCGGTTTCGGGATGGGTGACTTTGGTGGACAGAATGCGGTGCGGGTCTTGCTCGCTGGTGGACAGGTAGATGTGGTTTTCCGCGCGCCCGCGGGTGAGCGCGACGTAGAGCAGTTGACGGGTCATGGCTGCCGCGCCGACGATGTGGCAGCTATGTCCGGCGGTGAGGCCTTGGGCCAGATCGACAGTGGAGGCGTAGCCCAAGGTGACGTCTCGGGACACGTAGTCGGCGGGCAGGGTCAAGCGCTTCTTGCTGCCGAGGTGAGTGACGACCAGGGAGCCGTCGGTGCAGATGCGTTCGATGCGGTACCGGTAGCCGTTGCGCACGAAGTCGCGTGGTCCGATGCTCAGCCAGCGACTGTTCTTGCGGGTCTTGATGATGTCACCGGCCGAGGCGGCCAGCCCGTCGGACAAGATCGCCTCGCGGCCAATGCGGGTGATACCCGCGTCGGCGAGCCGGTCACGGCGTGCGCGGGCGTTGAGCTCGTCGACGACCTCGTTCGTCGGCGCCAACAATAGGCTGTCGCGGCCGGCTTTCATGTCGGATCGCCAGGCGCTATAGGCCATATCGGCGGCGGTGCTGTCTGCCCCGACGTGCACGCGGTGATGGTCGATGTAGAAGCCGAGCGCGGCGGGGTCTCCGGCGCGCAGTGCCAGGGTCGCTGCGGCTTCGGATTCACTGCGGAAGCGCACCAACTCGGACAGCGTGAGCGTGTCGGTTTCGTGGGCGATGTCACGTAGGACGCCACCGGCCGAAGGTGAAGCGAGCTGGCCGTCATCGCCGACGGTCCGAATGCAGGCGCCTTTGGCTTGAGCGTGGGCGATCACCGCGTCAAGATCGAGGGTTCCGGCTTTGCCGACCTCGTCGATGATGATCATGGTCTTGGCGTTGATCTTGTGAAACCAGGACGGAACACGGGGCTCCGAGTCGCGGTACTCGGCCTGGACGCGGGCTTTGATGGCTGCTTTGACTTCGTCGGGCAGCGCCGCGTGGCGGTCGCGGCCAGCCTCCGCATTGTGTTGTTGGTACGCCGCGGAAAGCGCGGCGGAAAAACTGGGCCGGCGCCCACGTTTGGGTGCGGCGCCGTTTCGGAGCGTTTCACCAGCGACCGTGTGCACGTATTTGGCGACTGTGTCTGTCTCGGCGTTCAAGTCTGCGGCCAGTTCGATGGCGGCTACGGCGGTGGGGGCTAACCCGATCACGTTGCCACCTGAGGAGCGCCAGGCGTGCGAGAGTGCGGCCATCGCGGTGGTTTTTCCGGACCCGGCGGGGGCCAAGGCCAGTATGAGTTGGCGGTCTCCGGCGGCCATTTCCTGCACGAGGGCTTGTTGGCCGGCGTTGAGGGGTTTGCCGCGCGCGGCTGAGTCGGCTAGCGCCAGGTCGATGTCGGTTTGGCTGGCGCGGCGCGACCCGGTAGCGCGGGCGGCGGTGATGATGCGTTGCTCGGCCGCACGCATTTCCTTCGATGTGAATTGGTCTCTGCCGTGTCGGTGATACACGCTGGTGCCGTCGCGGCGGCGCAGCAGCTTGGGCTCGCCAACATCGGTGTCACCGACGCGGGCGTGCGGCACCGAAAACGGCTCCGAGAGGGCGGTTTCGGTGATGCGTTCAACCAAATCAGATGGGGCGATCGCGGCGTAACCGCGGGTGCGGACGTAGCGTTGGGCTTCAGCCAGAACATGGTGGCGCTGCCAGTGCGCCCGGCCTTCGGCGACCACAGCGATCACCGAATCGGCCGCCGAGTGCACCCATTCCTGGTCAATTTTTTGCACTTGTTCGGGCTTGGCTGCATTGACCTCGCGCAACATCGCGGCCAGGCCACGGTGGCCGACAAGTTCCACGGCCTGGGTGCGCCATTTGGCGCGTTGTTCTGCCAGCGACATCGGGTCATGTTTGGCTTCGCGGGTCTCCAACGTGGCCTGCTGGGACAGGTCCAACAACTCGATCGCGGTGGGCTCGCGACCGTGGTTGTTCTGGAATTCCTTGGCCAGCTCAGCGGTGCGTGTTTCGATCGCGGCGCGGCGCGAGGACCACATTTTCAGCAGTTCGGTGGGCACTCCGACGATCTCGCGTACGGGGCGCTTACCTCGTGCGGGAGCTTCGGTTTCGGCGAACACCCACCCCAAGCGTTGGGTGGTGTGGTGCTCCAGTCGGGTGTTGTAGAGCTCGGACAGCGACACCATCATGTGGTGCAGCGGTTGGCCGTCCAGTGACAGCCAGCGCCGTACGCCGTTGTGGTCGATTGTCGAGACTTTGGCGCTGATTACCAGGTGGGTGTGCAGGTCGGGATCCCCGGCGCGTGAGTCGCGATGGGTCCAGGCGGTCGCGATCACGCCCTCGGTGTCGACCTGGGCGGCGCCGTTGGTGCCCATGCGTGTCAGCGCCACCGATCGTTCGATTTCGGCGAGGACATCTTTGACCGCGGCGTGGTGGCAGTCCTCGAGAATTTGCGCCACCGGCAGCGGTGCGACTGCCCACATGGCGCTGAATGACTTCACCGGTGAGCAGGCCAAGTCATACGCTGCCACAGCGACTTTCGCGGGGCGATGAATGCGCGCAATGTAGCCGGACAGTTCACGATCGTCGCCGGGCGGGCGGCCGTATTCCTCGACAAACCAGGCGCGGGCGAGCTCGGTCTTGATGGTGGCTTTGACGTCAGGTTCGAGTTTGGTGAACGGCGAAAGGCCCGCGGCGACGTTGTGATCCTGGTAGGCCTGTGACAGGGCGGCTACGAACGGTGGGTCGGCGTAGATCCGGAATTTGCCGCCGAGTTTGGTGGCTTTTTGGGCTGGGCCGGAACCGGCTCCTCGGGCGGTGAGGTACTTGGTGATCTTGCTGGCGTTGGGGTGTATGCCTTCTCCGAACAAGGCTTTCATTTGGTCTTCGGTGACCTCGGAGCCGGGCGCGACGGTCCAGACATCGGTGATGGTCTGCTCAGACATCGCCAGGCCGGTCGACGGTTGCGACAGTGCGGCCAGACCGCTGCCCATCCATTGGCCCGGTGCCTCGCCCTTGACCGAGTAGTAGTCGGACAGGGTGCTGCGGCCTCGGTGGGTGGCGTCGGAGGCAGCTACCTGCCGCACCAGGTACAGGTATCCGTCCCCGCTGCTGATCTTGTGCATGCTCACGGTCAAAGTTGCGCAGCCCTCCCTATGGCCGCACCGTAGAGAGCTGACCCCCACCTGCCCCCTACACCAAGGCAGGGTTCGTTACCGAATCGTTATCCACAATGCAAGAGGTGTGTAGGGCGTGGTGGTGCTTGGTGGTTGGGTCGGGGTTCGGTCGGGCTGGCCGGTGGCGGGGGCCGGGCGGTGGTGAGTGGGCATGGAGGGGTTATTGGTGGGTCTGGCTGGGCTCTGGTGGACCTGGCGGGGTGGCGGTGAGGGATTTTGGTGGTGAGTGGTGGGTGTAGCCGCTGCGGCGGCGTTACGGTCGGGCTGCATGGCCAACAAGCGGACGCTGGAGCAGGCGCGTAAGGAAGCACGGGCGAGATTGGTTGAAGCTCAGCAGAAGGAAGCTGAGCGGGAGCGGCAGGCGATTGAGGATGCGGCCGTGATCGTTCGGGCACGCACTAGGCGTGCCGACGTGGACTCGTGGGAAACCAAGCAGATCGCGGCCGTGGCCGTGGAAGCTGATCGCAAGCGGGTTGAACACGAGAGGACGGCAATTGATGCCGTGCAGCGGATGCGGGCCCGGGGCGAAACGGTGAAGACGATCGCGCTGCTGTGCGGTTTGACCGAAGCCGAAATCCGAAAGCTCACGCGCCGGGCGGCCAGATCGCAGCCGGCGCCTACCGAGGACGGGCAGCCGCGCGCACTAGCAGAGGGAGCGGCTGAATCGGCGCCGCAGGCGCCGGAGGTTGTGGACGCGGTGCACGCGATCGCCGACGCGGCACCGGTCGAGCGTGTTGCGAGCTCGACGTGAGTAGCAGGTCGCCTGGCGCGGAACCTGTGTTGTGGGTCGATGAAGAGGTGCACGCCGCGGAGTGCCGGCGCTTCGATGCGAGCGTGGTGCGCGGGCCGTCCGAGGACGACTGCGACATTTGGGTGAAGGCGATCGGCGGCGACGGCTACGGCCGGTTTTACATCACCCGCAACGGGCGCGGCAGCTGCGTCCGGCCGCACCGGTACGCACTAGCTCGCGCGTTGCGTCGACCGCTGGCACCGGCAGTGTTTGGCCTCCACGGTTGCAACAACCCGTTGTGCGTCAAAGTCAGCGCGGACCGCAAACATGTCTACGAAGGCGACCAGAAAGAGAACATGATCTGGATGGCCCGCGCGCGGCGGGGAAGCTCCGGACCGGGACTGCGGCGCGACCGGCTCGCGGACCGAAGAGCGCGCTCGGTCGCGCTGCGTGAGGCCGTACGACAGGGCTGGGACCGCGCGGCGATCAACGACGTACTGCAGCGAGGGCAGGAACCCGGCCTGTTCGACGTGAACCGATTGTCCCCTGACGAAGTCTGAAAGCGTCGCTCAGTGTGTTGAGCACTTCCATCGACCCACAATCGCAAGGAGCAACATGTCCTCTCGACGACCACGTCCCGCCGACGATATCGTGTTCGCGCCGTGTGGACCTGGCGGGCGCCGGCCCGAACGCATTGATCAACTCTTGAGTGAGCTCGGCGCCTACTGGCGACAACAACCCCACTTGAGGCTGGGCCAGATCGTGGACAACTTCGCCAGGGAGTTGGCCGCTCAACTCGATTTCACTGAGAACTTGGACGCGGCACATCGTGTGCTTGAAGACGACGCGCTACTCGGCATGCTCAGGACCGGGCACGGGCATCCGCACGTTGCCGCCCGCGAATACCTGCTGTGGCTCGGTGATTCCGGTCCAGTCGCTTCACCGCCGGCCAGCTGATCCTCGACCCTCTCGACGAACTCCAACGAAGGTCAGCTCGCGGCTGCGCTGGCGGCTACCAAGGCTGCCCACCACGTGGCAACGGCAAGTTGTTCTGGAGGAACGGCCGTGTCCAGCTGGCGCTGGACGGCGGCGGCCAAGGCTGCCGCCGACGCTGGTCGGTACCCGCGTGAAACGAACATGTGGCGTAGGTCGCAGAGCACACTTGCCGGCAGCGCCGGCACCTCGGGTAGCTCGGCGAGTGCGGCGGCCTCGCACCACAGCGCTTCGGCCATGAGCGGTGATTGGATTACCGCGGCAGCGGCATCCAGAGCGGGGTGGCTGCGGCGCCTTTCGTCACTAGCTGCCGCTCCGGCGTGGTGGTCATCGGAGATCCAGTGCAACGCGGCGGCGGCCGTGTAGTAGGGCGTGACAGCGGTGCCCGATGCGGTCACAACGAGAGGTTCGATGAACGCGGTGGCGGCGATGTTCGGCCGGCCGCGCCTGGCGTCGAGGCTGATGAGTTCGAAGCAGGCGCGTTGGACAGGGGCCGCATGCGTGGGAGAGACGAGTGGCCGCAGATAGGTGTCGCTGCGTTTGGCATGGGTCAGCAGCGCGCGACTCGCGTCGTCGTAGTCGTGATGCGTCGTTGTGGTGGCGCCGGTTTCGGCGGCGACCGTGAGCTGATGCATGGCTATTCCGTCCGGCCTGCGGTGGCCTGGTCAAAGTGCCGTGAGGCCCCGGTGAGCTTGTCCCACTGACGCTGCACGGCAGCTCGCTCGTACGTGTCGACGACGGCGATGCCCGTGTCGACCGCAAGCGCACTGTCGCGTACGACTTTGAGTTCAGCGGCGAGATGATGGCGCGGTGCGGCCGCACCGAAGTGTTCGATGGTGGCGGTCGCGTGCACGCGACCGCCACCGAGGGCGATGAGCTGCCAGCTGCTGAAGTCCGAGTGCATCTGGATCGTGTCGGTTCGGCAGTTGGCCTGCTCGACGTAGCGTTCAAGAGCGCACTTGGCGTCGGCACCGTCGGGATGCTCACTGATCGTGGTTCGGCGGTCGGTGCGCTCAATGGTCAAGCGGTGCATCGTCGTAACTCCTTCGGTGTCGGCGAGCGGTGGCCGTCAGGCGGTCCGGGCAAGTGAGCGGGTGGCAGGCGATGGGTTGGAGTCCTGCGCGGCGCCGAGTGTGTTGACGCGTTCGACAGCTAGGAGCGTGTCGTTGTGCGCTTCGTAGTGGGCCTCGCTGACGAGGGAATCGAGGAGTTCCTGGGCCTCGTAGGCGTCGATGTCGTCGTCGGTCCAGGATTCGGGGTATCGACTGGTGTAGCTGAACGAGTCTTCGGAGTTCACGCAGCGCGCGGTGGGGTTGTTGTTGGCGGGGCAGAAGTAGTCGCCGCAGAAGCAGAACGGTCCGGCGTAGGTGTTGGTGGCGGCCGCGTAGTCGGCGAACACCTCCGTGTCCGGTAGCGCCTCGTCATGGTGCTCGATCGCACGCGGCGCCGGCGACCAGGGGTCGGTCGTGTCGCTAGTCATGCGGATACCACCGTGGCGTCAGCTGCGGATGCCACATCTTTGACGTGGGCCTTGATCCGATCCGGACGGAAGCCTGACCAGTGCTCGGCGCCGGCGACCAGGGGTCGGTCGTGTCGCTAGTCATGCGGATACCACCGTGGCGTCAGCTGCGGATGCCACATCTTTGACGTGGGCCTTGATCCGATCCGGACGGAAGCCTGACCAGTGCTCGGTGCCGGCCACCACGACGGGCGCCTGAAGGTAGCCCAGGCTCATCACGTAGTCGCGCGCGTCACTGTCTGCGGTGGTGTCGACCTTCTCGAACTCGACGCCCAGCTTTTCCAGCGCCTTGTAGGTGGCGTTGCACTGTACGCAGGCGGGCTTGGTGTAGACGGTGATGGCCATTTCCAACTCCTCGTGAATTTGAATAGAGAAAGCGTTCTCGGTATTCCTCCATTTTAATATAGATAGAGGTATTTGTGCAATAGTATCAGCAAATTACAAGTTGTAATGTGACGTACTTCTATACAATTGCCACTAGGTCAGTCAGTCCACTTGCGGCGACCATTACTGCCGAAGACGATTTGCCCCGTCTATTCCATGCAATTGCCCTGCTGAATACCTCTAGGCGCACCATTTGACGCGAACTGGTTGCGGGCATATCGATTCAGTTGCAGTCTTCGCCACTGGTACTTCAAGATTCAACGGTGACCCGTCTTGTGCGCTGGGTTCGTCCGCACATAGCAACATGTAGTGAATGCCTGAAGAGAAGCGATACGACACATCCCCTCAATGATGATTTTCCGAATTCCTAGACGGCCATTGCGGGTGGTCGGCTGTCGAGGTGGTGTTAGCGCGAGGGCATCAATTCCAGTGGTCGATGCCGACGCTGACCTGGTGTCGGCCAGCTGCGTCGATGTGGTGCTGTTCGTGACGGGCGAGGGAGCGCAGTGTGGTGGCGACGAGGTCGGGCAGTTGGCCGGCGGTCGCGGTTTCGTGGGTGACGCTGGCCAGCCATACAAAGGGATCGGCCGTCGCGGTGCGTGTGTCGGTGGGGTAGATCGCGATGTGCCAGCCGACGTGGACGCCGTGGGCCTCGAGGGCGAGTCGTTGGGCCAGGGGAGTGATGTTGGCGGCGTAGTCGCTGATCCAGAGCCAGTCGCCGGTCTCCAGCCGGGATTGGAAGAACACGTGGTGTCCGCCCGCGTCGAGCAACTGCAGAGCGATGCCGAAGCGGTGGTGGATCTCGTCGAGGATCGCACCGAAGCCGCGGCGGTCGGGGAGCGCGACGTCCCCTCCGGTGTGGGATCTGCGGCGCGTTGGCCGCGCAGGGCTCAGCACGGTGGCCGGCCAGTGATTTGGCAGCGGGTGGCGTGGTCGGGCACCAGGTGGCCGACGATGTCATCGGCAATGTCGACGAGCGCGGTGAGCAAGTCGTGGACTTTCTCGTTCTCGGCGGGGCTGAGGTGGTCCTGGCTGCGCACATCGCAGAGCTCATCGCGCAGCGGAAACCAGTCGCCGAGCAGCTCGATGACGGGCCGGGCGATCGGGTGGTCGGTGGTGGTCATGATGGGGCCTTTCTGGGTAGGCGTGCTGAGCGGGTGGTGCTGTTCAACCGGAGGTGGGGGACGGTGGTCTCCCCACCTCCGGGAAAGTTCAGGCCAGGAGACGTATTGCGTGTCCGCCGAGCCACTGGGAGACGTTGCTGCTGACCGCGTTGCCGAACCCCATCGTCTGTTCGGACTTGTTTCCCATGGCCCGGTAGGTGTCCGGGAAGCGTTGAGCCCGAGCATGTTCCCGGGGGGTAAGCATCCGGAAACGGCAATCAGCGACGTCGATGGTCGATCCCGAGACCAGTCCGGCCGAGTCGCGGGTGGCCACGGTGTGCAGGGGTTCGCGGGTGGTCTTGGCGTCGCCTTTGCGGAACGGGATGACCAGGCTGATAGGCGGCTGCTGCGGGCAGGTGGCGTTGGGCGGGACGGTCAGGGCCTGGTGACCGCCTCCTCCAGAGCCAGTGGTGACCGTAGCCAGCGGGTCGGCGATGCTGGTGGCGTCGGCGTGGTTGCGTAGCACGGTGATCCACGGCTCCGGGGTGAACAGACCCTCGGTGTCGGGGGTGGTACGGGCCCGCATGGGCACATCGGTGGTGATCGCGGTGTCGTTCCAGGTTCCGCCAGCGGGCACCAGCATGGGCGGCACTGCCATTCCGTCACCGATCTTGGTCGAGCGTGTCGGCATGGGTGCGGCAGATACCGGGTAGGACCGCGAGTCCCCGTCAGCGCCGTGGTTGGTGGCCACGATGGTCGGCTCGGCGAACATTTCGATTCCGGCCCGGATGCGGCGCATCGTGGAGGCGGCCAGCGCCTTGCGGCGATCACCAATCCGCTCGCCCAGGTTGCTCCAGTCGATGGCGGCCGCCGCAGGCAGGACGAAAGGTTCCACGATGCTGTGGCGGCAGGACTCGTTCGGGCAGCGGTACACGTACTGCTGGCGGTACTTGCCGATGCGGCGGCGGTCGGGGCGCTTCCACGCTTGGACGGCGGGGTTGACGGCCTCGCACAGGGGGCACCAGGCCAGCGGTCGGGGCCGAATCTCGTCCATCTTCACGCCTTTACGGGCGAACAGAAAGTACATGCGATCGCGCCACTGCGGGGCGAACGGATTGGTGTCGTCGCCAATGTGGGCCGAGGAGACGGACACGAACTGGTGGCTGTAGCCGAGGGTGTCCATCGCGGTGAGCCAGACGTCGAACAGCTCCCAGCGGGCCGCCTCAACCACGTTCTCGACGAAAACCATGTCGTAGCGATGCACTTCGGTGGCCCGCACGACATCCCAGAAGGTGGCGCGGGTGCGGTCACGGCCGGCCGAGGGGACGTGGCCCTCGTCTTCCAGAAACAGCGACATCTGAGTGCGGGGCGCGGCGGTGCCGCCGGCCGGTGAGAGTTCGGTGCAGATGGGCGATGCCCACAAGATGTCGGTCTTGGGCATGCGGCGCATGTCGTAGTTGGACACGTCGGCGATGACGTGATCGGCGTTGGGGAAATTGAGTGCGTGGGTGGCGATCGCCAGATCCCAGTGGTTGGCTCCCATGGCCAGCTGCAGACCCGCGTTTTCCAGGCCGATGCTCGAACCCCCAAAGCCGCAGAAGATGTCGGTGTACGAGATGCCGGACGGCTGTCCGCTGGGGCTCCAGTCGGAGTGTTCGGCTTCCAGGGCGGTGCGGATGTCCGCGAACTGTTCTGCGGTGAGAGCGGGAGCGTCCACGATGTTCATGCGATTACCTCACGGGGGATGTGGTGCGAATGCGGGGGCGTTGCTGACTGTTGTCTATAGTCTACACCAACTGTTGCCTATGAGCAACAGGCCGGTTCACCCTTCATCAACCCCAGCTCACGCGAGTTATGCTCTTGCACAACGGTAATCAGGCACATTCGCGACTCACTCTGCGGAGTCCCATGGGCCCGTGTAGGTCACGATGGTGCGGGACACAACTTGCACATACCCGGCCGGGAAGCCCCAGTACTGCGCTTCGGGATGGGTCGCCCACTCACGTGCCTGGTGCTCATTCGGTGCGTCAGTGATCTGTCCGCGCTTGGTGGTGACGTAGTCACGAAGCCAGCGCACGCCCCACTCGGTGCGTTCTGCACGCTTGCCGCGCTCAGCCCGGCCGGGGAGGTCGAACAAGGGAAGGGTCATGAGGTGACCGTGAAAAGTTCGAGTTGGCCGACCGGCAGCAGTCCAGGCATCACCTCGTAGGGACGGTAGAGCCCCGAAGCGCCGTCGCCGAACTGCACCTCCACCTCGTTGGACGTGATGTCCGCGACGACACCGGATTTCATGGTTCCCGGGCCGAGGACCACCTTGACGTGCTGGCCGATGCTGAACTCATCCAGCGATGTAGCGCAATGGCCGGCTGGTTCGCTCTCCGGGTTGGACAGGTCGTGCTCGACCGTCTGGAATCCCAGTGCGCGATCGAGTACTCGGTCCTGCCACGCCTGGATCCGGCGTAGCTCGCGGTAGTGGTTGTCGACTTCTTCGTCGGTCGGGTGGTACATGCCGCCGTAGGTCGGGTCGCCTTCGTTGCCCCTGTGGCATTCGGCCTCCCGGCCGCAGCGGCACCAGTCGCGTCCGATGTTCTCGGCGTTGAATGCGCGACGTACTGCGCGGAGTTCGTCGGTGACGTCCTGGGGCAGGCTGCGGGCGTATCGGTTGATTTGCGCGGTAGTGATGGTCACTGATTTGACTGGCGGCCTGCCGATATCGGTGGTCCACCATGGGCACACGATTTTCCCTCTGCCGCAGGTGTAGCCGTTCGCTAGCCATTCCGGCGCTCCGTCGATACGGTGACCGGTGCTGCTGGAGCAGCGTGACATCAAGTCCGCGACACCTTCGGGCCCGAGCAGGCAGTCGCGCATTGCCCATCCGCCGATCGAGCGCAGCAGCCACCGTTGGTCCTCGGTCAATGCCTGCCTGGCCATCACGCATCACCCTTGGGGACGCGATGAGCGATTGAGTGCGTGTGCAGCTCGGCGGGGACGTGCGTGCGACCGCTTGAGGATCGCGCGTGTGACTTTCGGCCAGTCGTGGTCATGGCGGTTGAATCTCCCTTTCTGGCGCCTATCTGTTGTCTATAGTCTATATCGACTGTAGTCTATAGGCAACAGCTAGTGAAGCGAGGGGGCCGAAATGGTCAGCACTACAGTCGAATTCATGCCACGCCTGTCAGGCTTGAACGAGGGCGAGCGAACCCCGACAGTGTGCGTCTCGTTCGGCATGGGACTGGACAGCTCAGCCTTGCTCGCGCGGTGGCTGACCGACCCGTCCAGTCGCGACTTCGCTCTCGAAGACATGGTTGTCCTCACCGCCATGACCGGCCACGAGAGCGCAGCCACCATCAGCGCAGTGACCCGCCACATACTCCCGCTGTTGCAAGCCCACTCCGTGCGCTTCATCCAGATAGCCCGCAGCCAACGCAAGACCACCCGAGTCGGAGACGGCGTGGTAGTGCTCGACGACTCCCGATTCACCCGCCAGCTTCACGCTGAAGGCCTCTACACTCTCGGCGATGAGATGCGTTCGGCTGCAACGCTTCCGCAGCGCGGTGGCACTAGGTTGTGCTCAGTTCACTCAAAGGGAGACCTGTTGGACCCGGTGATCGCCCGGATCACCAGAGGCCGGTCATTCCGGCACGTGATCGGCTTTGAAGCCAACGAGCGGGCCCGGGCCGACAAAGATCGCCTGTTCGACACCGAGCTGCGGACTGGGTGGTACCCCTTGCGGGATTGGGGCTGGACCCGTGCGGATTGCAACGACTTCGTCATTGACACGTTCGGCGAGTCGATTCCTAAGTCCTGCTGTGGATTCTGCGTCTTCGCGATGAGCACAGCCAACGGGCGGGCAGCGACGGTGCAACGGTACCGGCAGGAACCGGAGCTCGGCGTAGAAGCACTCGTGCTCGAGCACCTGGCGCGAAGCATCAACCCGTCTCAGACACTCATCGAGGGCAGCAGCGCCGCCGACCTCGTCGCGACCGCAGGGCTGACAGAAGTGCAGCGACGTTTCGACGCGCATCTGGCCACGTGTGAGTGGTCGCTGTATGAGGTGCGGCGGCTGGTGCGCCCGGGCCGCAGCGGTGGGAAGGGGATCACCGCTCGGTCCTTGCGCGTCGCGGCCACCGGTTCACGAGAGCAGATGGCACGCCAGCTCGCGGGCCAGCCAGGACGACGCGTGCAGGGCGCTGACGGCATCGTGCGGCACATTCTGCGCGACCGAGCGACCGACTCGTCCAGGGTTGATCATCTCTACGTCGCGGCACCGGCCGGCGCACAGGACAAGCAGCGTCCGGGGTTCGAACAGTGGTGGCAGGAGGCCACCGGCGATGCGCTGTTCTGACTTGTCTCCGGTGCAGACCGCGCTTGTAGACTATAAGCGACAAGAATGCAGGGACACCGACCAGAGGACGTTCGTGAGCGCTGGCGAAGATTTTGACGAAGCAGCAGTCCAAGGCCGCATCGGCGCAAACATCAGGCTCCGACGAGAAAAGGTCGGTCTGAGCCAGGGAGCTCTCGCCGAACGCGCCGGCATCCATCGGACTTTTCTCAACCAATTGGAGAACGGCCACCGCGGATGCACCGTGACCGTCCTAGCTCGGCTAGCCAGAGAACTTGACACCAGCACGTCGGTGCTCGCGCTCGACATCGACTGACTACCTCCTCAGGCCTCCCCGTTGCATCGCGCGTAAGGGGGCAGGTTGTCCCTGGCCCACGAATCCGCCTTTGTGCGAAGGCTTCTCCTGGCGCTGCGAACAGGTCAAACCAGGACTTTGGGTTTGGTACGTCGTTAAGCCGAATCCGCGAGATCCCGCAGTTTGTTGTCGATCACGGATCGTTCCACAGCGATAGCTCTGGCCGAGAGGCGCCCCGCTGGGTTATCGAACACCTTCGGCAGTCGCTCGATGACAGCGGACAGGTCGTCTGACGTGGCATGCAACTCCGCCATGCGCTCCTGGTGGGATGAATCTGCAGCCATGTAGGACTCCACCGGGCCGAGGGCGAGGGCGATCCGAATCAATGACTGGTCATCGGTGTCGTCCTGTTCGACGGTGCGCTCGCGGCCCCAGGCGCTCGCCACGTCGACGTCGATGCTGTTGAGGTGCGCTGCGTTGCGCGTGTCGAGCGCGAGCCGGCCGCGGAAATCTGACTCCAGCCTCGCTGCGATCACATGCAGATTCTGCGGTACGGACCAGGCGAACCCGTCGGCGGCGTTGTCGAGTTGGCTGCCGTAAGTGCGGACCCGTTCGGCGATAGTTCGGATCTGAGTGATGACGTTCGTCAATCCCTCAGTGTCGTAGGAGTATCCGAACCCGTCGTGCTCTTGCCGATACTTCTCGACGGTCTCCGGACTCCACCCCTGAAACCTGTCCCCGATCACGACGTCCGGGTCTTTGAATTCTCGCGCGCGAATCCGTGCATGGAGCACATCGCGCGTGATCCCAAGGTACTCGGCCACCTGCGCAGTGCTCATGTAATGCCGCATGCTGCGAGGCTACCAGCCAGACACAATTGTGTACGCAATTGTGGGCGTTGCGCTGAGGTTGGTAGAGGTCCACAGGAACAAGTCCGGGGATCACGTTTCAAGGCGATCGCCGTCACCTACTCGTAGCGTCACGGTGTCGCCTCCTGGAACCATCGCCAGATCAGCCATCGTGATGGATGCGAGCCGCCCCGCCGCCTGGTGGGGCACCTCGACCGTTCCGACACCGTCGACAGTGACGGTCCCCCCGGACGTCGGCACATTCCAGAGCGCGCCTTGCACGGCGCTCAAGTCAGCGTCGCCGCCGACGATCTCCTTCCCATCAATGGTGACCGACCACGAGCCGCTGCTCCCGAGGCCACCATGAGAGACGGTGACCATGACGGTGTTACTGAACATTCCGTGCCCCATCGTCAACGGCTCCTCCTCAGTCCGGTAGCCAGCTCCGTTGCCTTCAGGAGCATTCGGAGTGGGTGATGAGCCGCAGACGGCGAAAGTCATGGTTAACAGTGCACGTGGGCACAGAGAGCGGACTCGAAACGTCGCGTCGCGGCCGGGCGGTCGCCGGGAGGGCAGCGAGTGGCGAGTACGCCGGCGCCGCAGCATTCGCGCGCCGATATCGCGTGTTCCACTGCTGCATGGTGCCGATTTCAACTCCGAGGCGCGAAGCGACGCGATGATCGTCCCAGCCGTACCCGCGAAAGTGTGCCCATTCGTGGCGAAGGTCGGCGTCGGGGATCGCATCGAGGGGGAGGGGCAACCGTTGGTCCGTACGGTCAACGTCGTGGCGGTCGTGGTGTGCCATGCGTCTTGACCGTAACGCTGCGGGACAGCCAACACCCACCACCCTGATGGCACCTCGCTAGACAGACACCAGGGTTCGAAACGTAGAGGTCGTAGAGTCGGCGTGACCGCAGGTCGACTGTGAGCATCACTTCCCGCGCGTGAGATCCCTCTGCGTGCCCCGCCGGGCCAGCCAGCAACCAAGCCGGTTACTTCATTCTCGGAAGAGAGCAGCGGCCGTGCGGGTACTAGAGGACCGATTGCTGGTCGCGTCGCGGAGCAGTGGGTCGGCGGGGGACGACCATCGTAAAGGTGTTCGGCGTTTCGAGCTTGAGGCTAAGTGTCCACGCGTCGTCCCTGTCGATGATCAGACTGGACGTGTTCGCCTCGCCAGTCTCCCTATCCACACTGACCACCCAATAACCGTCCTGCGCCACCTCACAACCCCTTGTCACCGTCATCTCGCTTCGTCGTATCTCGCTTGGTGGTACGCGGTGAGCGTTTCCTCGGCTCTCCCGATGTCTCAGCTGTGCCGAGTTGTGCGCGGTACGTCGCCGCCACCTCCCTGGCCGCCGCGAGGGCTTCGGTAAGGGCTTGAACGCGATCGTCTGCGTTGCGCTCGGCTTGAGCGAGCTGCTCAGCGTGGTTCGCGCGTAGCGTTTCGCGCTCTGACTGGGTGTCAGCGCGTTGGCGATCGATCTCTTGGCGAAGCGTCAATACGGTGTCATGCTCGACCTCGATGGCACGCTGCGCCGCGGCGGCTTGGGCCTGCGCGGTCGCCAGTTCGGCACGGGTGGTTGCGATATCGGCTGCGGCGACTTGCTGCGCATCACGGGCCGATTCGACCTGCGCCTGCAATCGCTGGCGGGTCGAATCGGCATCGCGGCGAACCTGCTCGAGCTCGGCGCGCAACTCGGCGGCGGCTTGGCGTTCGCGCGCTGCTTCAGCGTCGGCGGCCTGGTGGCCCGACTGGGCCGCCGCAGCCGCGACCTGTGCCGTGGTGACGTCCTGGCGGGCTTGCTCCAGCTGGGTATCGCGTTCGGCGAGGAGGCGCCGGTGCTCGTCTTCAGCTTCGGTGACCTGTTCCTGCGCGCGGTTGATGGCGGCTTCGGCTTCTGCGCGTATCCGGGCGACTTCGGCTGTCGTCTCATCGCGAATGCGGGCCATTTCGGACATGGCGTCTTCAACCAGGGCGTCGGCTTCCTGACGGTCCCGCTCGGCGTCGGCTGCGCGTTCCTCAGCGAGGCGGGCGTTGCGCTCGGCGGCTGCAGTACGCCGGTCGGCCTCTGTGACCTTGGTCAGTGCGTCACGGTGCGCGTCTTCAACCTCAGCGCCAGCGGCTTCGACGTCGCCGGCCTCTCGGATACCGGCTAGCAGTGAATCGAGGTACTCACGCAGTTCACCGAATTTCTCGGGTAGCTGTTCGAGGCGCTGTTCAAGGGTGGCGCGCGCCAGCGAGACGGGAGCGGCGGCATTGGACGGCTCCTGAGTGGTCACCGCGGCGTCGCGCTGGGCGTTGCGCGCCTTCCAGGCGCTGGCTGGCGTATGGACAGGTCCACCGTCGGGATCCGCCTCGCCGCAGTAGCGGGTCGGTCGGCCGGTGGCGGGGTCGGGGCGCCGCACACGAGTGCACCCGGGGTAGTGGCAACGATCTTTGCTGGACGGTGCGGCCTCGACGTCAGGTCCGGTCATGAGAGCCATTGTATCGCTTTCATCACCCATACGACTGCTATGAAACGTAACGAAATAAAAGACAGGAAACAAAAGACACGCAACGCGGCGGGGGAGGGGGGGGGAGGGGAGGGCCGGGCACCCGAACCCCCTCCCGGGCCCCGGGTGACGTGCAAGTCTCAAGTCGGGCGCTGTTCGATCGCGGCGACTCACCTCGGACGTGGGGGCGACAGCGTAGCTACGTCGAAACTAGGTGAAACATCTTCGGCGAGGTGAGTTCACATCTCTCGCAACCACCCGGCGGTTATTCGTCGTGCTTCGCCGACTCGCGGATCGAGGGCGCATCTGGACGGTCAGGCATAGGCCCCAGCACGATCGCAAGCAGGACAGGTATCGCCCCCACCACGGTCGCGGCGATTCTGACCAGACTCGAACGTGACGGCAGAATAGACCGTCGTCCGAATCCTGAGGACGCTCGTTCGTCGTTACTGGCCATCGCCGATGACACCGGGCGTGAACTAACGCGGCTGTATGAAGGCCTGAACAACGAGTTCGCACGCACCATTACCGCGCTTACCACCCCCGAGCGCACCACCATCACGGGGTTCCTACAAGATCTCTCGACCACCATCCACCGATTCGGGCATTTCGGGCCTGTTCGGCAAGGCTCAGCCAGATCCGAGGCTGGAGAGGGAGATTCCGCCTCCCGCGCGTGATGCCGACTATTTATCGAACTCCATGGTGGCCAACAGGTTCAGCCCGAGGTAGGCGGTGGCCGACGCGTGAAGCCTGCGTCTCGTCGACGGTGGCCGTAACGATTCTGTGCAGGGCTCGTCGGCAGCGGGAAACCGCGCGGCCCGCGGTTCGAGTTCGACGCCGGACACACCCAGGTCCCACCGCTGGGCGCGGGCGCCGCGCGAATCGCGTTGAGTGAAACAGCGCGCCGTCCTGGTGGTCCACACCCCTGACGACGAGGCTAGGTCAAGCCTTCTCCCGCCTCGCGAAGTGTGCAGACCAGCTGCCGTTCGGCTGCGGGCAGCCGGGCAGCGAGCGTCGCCGCGTGAGATGCTTTGCGGCGCGGCTCCGTCTGCGGGTCGTATGCGATACCTGCCACACTCGTCCACAGCCGCGACGCGGTCAATGCCGCCTGCTCCGCGCGGCGCGCCGGTTCGTAGTCCAATGCTGCGGCTATCGTCCGGCAGCCCTGTGCCTGCAACGTCCGAAACAGGCCCCCGCCCGTGCCCGCCTTCTGGATGAAGGCACTCAGAGCGAACAGTGCCGCCTCCAGATCTTCGTCGCCGAACAGCAGTGACCACTCCTTCAGATCCTCAGCGAAAGCCGCTACTCCCGCGAGCCCGGTGACCTCCACCTCGCCCGAGGGCACGGCCACGATCGGCGGAGTCGGACGTGCGCCATCCATCACGTCCGCGCTACGGAGAAAGGCCGATCCGGCGGCCAGTCGGAGGTCGGGCGCTGACGTCGGCCACTCGACGATGTACGTCGTGTGCCTCGTCGGAATCGGAAACCCCGTCGACGCCCGCGCACGGCGCAGATTTTCGTACGGCACGGCCTGCACGTCGTCTCGATCGTTGTCCACGACGTAGGCCACTGCGCGCGCGTCGTCGTATCCGACGATGACCACGTCATGACGACTCATGCTCAGGCGCGCACGAAGATATGGCAGTTCGGCGATATCGGCCCACACCATGACCGGCGTGCCTGCGTCGAGCTGTTCGGTCACCCACTGCCAGCCGAGGTCGGCGTCATCGGTAGCGCGCGCCTCGAACCGCGCACCCATCCGGCTGAGGTATTCGTCCTCGAGATCGGTGCTTCTCCCGACGAGGTAGATGGGCGGCTGCAACATCGACGACCTCGCGTACGAGAAGTCGAGCGCGCCTCCCAGCGCGAAGACGAGCCCCTCATCCGGCGGCCGCCCATCGAAATGGATGCCCGCCCACTCCGTGAGATCCCTCAGGGCTCCCGATCCGCAGTGTCCGGCGAATTCGTGTCGGTACTCGATCAGTGTGGCTGCCATAGACGTGACCTCGCGTCGTCGGATCGGAACGGACTGCGTCAGAGCGACCGCGAGATGATCTCCTTCATCACCTCGTTCGTGCCGGCGTAAATCTTCTGCACGCGCTGATCGACCCACAGTCGCGAGATCGGGTATTCCGTCATGTACCCGTACCCTCCGTGCAGCTGCATGCAATCGTCGAGTACCTTCATCGCACGCTCCGTCGTCCACCATTTCGCCATGGCCACGGTCGGCACGTCGAGTTGCCCGGCAAGATGCTGCTCGATGCAGTGGTCCAGGAACACCCTGGCCACCCGCGCTTCAGTAGCTGCCTCGGCGAGCGTGAACTTCGTGTTCTGGAAACCGAAAACCGGCCGCCCGAACGCTTCGCGCTCGCGGGTGTACTTCAGCGTCAGCTCCACCGCCAGTTCCATTGACGTGACCGCGCCCACTGCGACGATGAGACGTTCCTGCGGAAGCTGCGTCATTAGCTGAACGAAGCCCTGACCTTCGGATTCGCCCAGCAGGTGCGTACGCGGAACGCGGACGTCGTCGAAGAACAGTTCGGAGGTGTCCTGTCCCCGCTGTCCGATCTTGTGCAGGACCTTGCCGCGCCGGAAGCCGGGGCGATCCGCTTCGACCACGAGCAGGGAGATTCCGGCCGCGCCCTTGGTCGTGTCCGTCTTGGCGACGACCACGATGAGGTCGGCCTGTTGTCCGTTGGTGATGAACGTCTTCGAGCCGGTGATGACGTACTCGTCACCGTCCAACACGGCCTTCGTCTTCACACTCTGCAGATCGGAGCCGGTGCCCGGCTCCGTCATGGCGATGGCACCGACGAGCTCACCGGATGCCATCTTGGGCAGCCACTGTCGACGCAGATCCTCCGTTGCGTAGTGGAGGATGTAGTGCGCCACGATGCCGCTGTGCAGGCCGGCGCCCCACGAGCTGTCACCCACACGTGCCTGTTCCTCGAGCACGACCGCCTCGTGCGCGAAAGTGCCGCCTCCGCCGCCGTATTCGACGGGTATCGACATGCAGAGCAGGCCGAGATCGCCTGCCCGATTCCACAGGTCGCGGTCGACGTGATGCTGCTCGGCGAATCGCTCTGTGTGAGGGGCTATCTCGCTGTTGAAGAACTTCGCGGCGAGGTCGCGCAGTTCGTGGAGTTCCGCATCCATCCACGGCGAATGAGAGGTGACCATGACGTCCTTTCAATTGTTCGGGTGTGAAAGCTCGGTTGTCAGACGGACTGGACGACGTCGTAGGCACCCTGCGCGTGCTTCGCACGGATGACCTTCTTGTCGTACTTCCCGACGCTGGTACGCGGTATCTCGGCGACGAAGCTCCATCGCTCCGGGACCCACCATTTGGCGACCTTGCCGCTGAGGAATTCACAGAGCTCGTCGATGTCGGTGCGTGCCCCCTCGTGCAAGACGATCAACGCCAGGGGCCTCTCCTGCCACTTCTCGTCGGGAACGCCGATAACAGCTGCCTCGTAGACGGCGGCATGGCCGATGAGAGCGTTCTCCAATTCGACCGAGGAGATCCATTCCCCGCCCGATTTGATCACGTCCTTGGATCGATCCGTCAACGTCAAGTAGCCGTCCGGATCGATGCGACCGACGTCGCCCGTACGCAACCACCCGTCGTCGAACTTATCGGCGTCCACGTCTTTGAAGTACGACCCGGTGATCCACGGGCCGCGGACCTCGATCTCGCCGACGGATTGGCCGTCCCAGGGCACGATCTCGCTGTCGTCGTCGCGCAACCGGATCTCCACGCCGCACACGGGTCGGCCCTGAGTAGCTCGCATTTCCCAGGCTCGGTCCTCGTCCGCACCGAACGCCGGCTGGGCCACTGTCGCGAGCGGCGACGTCTCCGTCATACCCCAGGCCTGAACGATGGGCACACCGTACCGGTTGTCGAAGGTCTTCATGAGAGACAACGGCACCGCTGAGCCGCCACAGGCGACGAGCCGCAGCGACGAGATGTCGCGAGTCGGGTCGGCGTCGAGCAGACGCGCGACGTCGTTCCAGATCGTCGGGACGGCACCGGCGATCGTCGGTCGACTGTCCTCGATGATCGAAACCAGGGGTGCCGCTTGAAGATGGCGGTCCGGCAGCACAAGATCCGCGCCGGACATCAGGGCCGCGTAGATCAGACCCCAGGCGTTGGCGTGAAACATCGGCACGATCGCCAGGACTCGGTCGGCTTCCCCGATCGACAGTGCATTCGACGTGCAGGCGGTGAGGGAATGCAGGTACGTCGATCGGTGGCTGTACACCACGCCTTTCGGGTTACCCGTCGTGCCGCTGGTGTAGCACATCGCCGCAGCGGACAGCTCGTCGAGCTCGGGCCAGTCGAACGACTCGTCATGGCTGGCGAGCAACTCGTCGTAGCGGAGGACGGTCTTACCGGCGTGAAGAAGCGGATCGAGTGCTCCGTCGCCTACCGCGATGACGGTGTGCACCGACGCCATCGCCGGCAGCGCTTGCGCGAGTATCGACGCCACTAACGTGTCGACGATGACGATCTGATCCTCGGCGTCGTTGGCGATGAACGCGAGCTGTTCGGGAGTCAATCGAATATTCAGCGTATGCAGTACTGCGCCCATCGAGGGCACTGCGCAGTACGCTTCCATGTGATCCTGATTGCTCCACTGAAACGTCGCCACCCGTTGGTCGGCCGTGATTCCCAAGTCGCGCAGTGCATTGGCGAGCCGTCCGATTCGACTGCTCAATGTCCGATACGAGGTTCGTCGGAAACCCGTACCGTCAAACGTCATCACTTCGCTGTCACCGTGGACGGCCACGGCGTGACGCACGATCGACGGGATCGTGAGTGCAACGTTCTGCATGGTGCTCTGCATTTCTGGATCTGCCTTTCAGGCGAAGAGGTCGGGACTTCGATCGGACTGGTCGATGAACGTGCCGTAGTGGGTCCGCAGGGCAGCGATGATGTCCTCCAGGGGCAGATCGTCGAAGGCACCGCGATCGTCGAGGTACTCCATGTGCTGAGCGCCGTCAGCGGTGAAACCATGCAGGAGTGCGTCATTGCGGCCGTCGAATTCGATTGGCGCAACGCCGAACCGAGCGCACAACTCTCGGTTGAACGCCGGCGTCGCCTTCACCCATCGGCCCTCGAGGAGCATGAGGCTGTAACCGTGGTACACGAAGACATCGGTACCGCCCATGCGCTCCCGCAAGGTGTCGGTTTGCAGGTGGTTGCGCACGTCCGCGAAACCCAGACGCGCCGGAATACCCGCGGCGCGACACGCCGCTGTCAGGAGCACGGCCTTCGGGACGCAGTACGCGCGTTCGGAGGCGGCGACGGTGCTGGCGCGGTAGGCCACCGGATCGTCGGTCACCGTGTAGGGGTCGTACCAGATGGTGTCGCGAACGGCGGTGAAGATACCGACGGCCTTCGCGATGTCGCCGGTGGCTCCGCAGGTCGCCGATGCGACGAATCGCCCGACGGCACTGTGACCCCAATCCAGGAATTCGGTCTGCTCGAGGTAGCGGGTTCGATCCGTGCTCATCGGCGGCGCAATTCAAGCGGTAACCCGTCCACGGGTACGGGCAGCGAGGTGTTGTCCCATCGCACGTGGTAATCGGCGGGGAGGGTCCATCGAAACGTACGCAGCATTCGGTGCAGGATGGCCTTCACTTCGAGCGTGCCGAACTGCATTCCGATGCACTTGTGCACGCCTCCGCCGAACGGGACCCATCCGAACCGGTGCTGTTGATCCTCGCGACGAGGTTCGTCGAAGCGGGAGGGATCGAAGTTGTCCGGGTCGGTCCAGATCGACCGTTCGAAGTGATTCACCGCGGGTGTGACGGCGCACATGGTGTCGGCCGGAATGTGGTAGCCGTCGATCGCGACGTCGCGCACGGTCTTGCGCATGACGAGGGGAACTGGCGCGAGCAGTCGCAGCGACTCCTTGAGAACCAGGTCGATAACCGTCATCTGATCCAGCGCGTCGATGTCGGGCAGTGCGTCGCCGAGGGCGTCGGCCTCGGCCGCCGCAGCGTCCTGCCACTCCGGATGTTTGGCCAGGAAGTAAGCGACAGCGGTAGTGGTGATCGTGGACGTATCGTGAGCAGCCATCATGAGGAAGATCATGTGGTTGATGACGTCCTCGTCGGAGAATCGCTCTCCGTCTTCGGTACTCGCCTGGCACAGGGCCGCGAACAAGTCGTCGCTGTCACCGCTGCGCGCAGCCGGCAGGTGGCGAGCAAAGTAGTCTTCGAGCAGGCGTCGACCCCGCACTCCGGCGCGGAACCGGGTGCCGGGAAGCGGGACTCGCACAATGGAACTCGCCGCGCGGACGGTTGCAACGAAGGCCTCGTTGACAGCGCGGCTCTCGTCTCGGCCCCGTCCCCCCATGAAGACGTCGGTGGCGATGTCCAGGGTGAGGTTCTTGAGCAGCGGGTAGATCCTGACGGATCGACCAACCGGCCACGCGAGCAGTTCCGTCGCCACTCGCGGAGTCACCTGCTCCACGTATCGGGTCAACCGGGGTCTCGTGAACGCCTCCTGCATGATTCGCCGATGCATCAGGTGCTCGTCGAAGCTCATGAGCATGAGGCCGCGATGAAAGAAGGCGTCGATCAAGAAGGACCAGCCGTCTTGCGAAAACGCTTTCGCCTCGCTGGTGAGCGCTTCGCGCGTGGCGTCGGGACCCGCAATGACGACCATGTTCGTGCCGAACGCACCCATCCAGGACACCGAGCCCAACCGTTCGTACCGCTCACGACTGAAGTCGGATCCGAATCGGATGTAGTCGAGCGTGTGCCCGAGAAGGGGTAGACCGGGATCGCCCATGACCGGCTTCAGACGATTTCCCGGAGGTACGGGAGCGAGTTCTCTCGCACGCCAGTCGCGACTCCACTGACGCCATTTCTCGTCGAAGGCGCGCGGTGCCGGCGTCAGTACCACCGAGGACAGCCGTTCCTTGACGTGGTCCATCGGCGAGAGAAGGTTCGGCATCGTGACTCCTGGCGCTCCGGTTCGATCAGCGACTTCAGCGAGTGTTTACAATTTTGACCGTGTTGTCAAGATAGCTACGTTAATCGCTTGTGTGTAAAGTGCGATTGGAGCCCCTTCGGGTCGCGAACGACTGTGGGAGCCGATGAGGGCACCGCCATCCGCTTGTGGGATTGGGGATTGGGGATTGGGGATTGGGGATTGGGGATTGGGGATTGAAGGACAGCAACCGGAGATTGACACCGAATCGCTATGCCGGATCCCGCCCGAGCGGCCTCGGAGAGAGCAGAACTGGGGAGTAGACGTGCAGCAGCCTAGCGATGACGGCCGCCGCCGGTCCACCCACGTCCGGTCGTCGATGAATCTGACGTTCGGCGCAGGAGCGCATTCCCCGACTGACGCATTCGAACGCGGAATGATCGACTTCGTCCGCCGATGGGAACCCTACGGCGGCGGAAGCGCATCCGACATCTACGAGAGTTTCGGCATGCGTGAAAGCGCGTTCTTCGCTCGGGCCCTTGCTCTACTCGACACCGACTACGTCGCATCGCATTTCGACTCCACCGTTACCCACCGCATTCGCGACGTGTGCCTGCTGCGCCTGATGTCGTGACCCACCGACCCAACGCGTCCGGCAGTGAAGTGCCGCAGGCCTGGGGCCAGCGCGGACCTGACGCTCGAAGTACTGCTGATTGCCGACGCCCCAATTGGATCCGCGACCTGTACGGACGGTCAGCTAGGGCACGCCGATGTACCGCAACGCGACACGGGAGATTCTGCGGCCGGTGGTGCCGACATCGCCTGCTGGTAGCACAAGATGACTAACGGTGAGCCGAACCAGGACATCGGCAACTTCACCGACGTCCACGGAGTCGAGATCGGCGAAATGCTCGCCGAACCACGTCACCAGTACCGCCGACGACAATTCGAGCAGCGATGCCGACGTGGGCAACAACGGCAGCATCCCGGTCGCCCCGCCATCCGCCTCGCCCGTGCGACTCGATGTCAGCACGGCCTTGAGCAGTGGGCTGGCCTCGGCCTCTTTCAACGTGTACTCCACCGCGGCCGTGATTCCACCTCCGACATCAGTGACGTGGTCGGCCAGTACCGCCTGGATTCCCTCCAGGAACCGCTGCCCCTCGGCGACGACCAGTGCGTCGCCCAAACCCTGCTTGTCGGTGAACTCCTTGTAGAGCGTGGGGCGGGACACACCGACGAGAGCGGCGACCTCGCTTATGCGGACGCGTTCCCACCCCTTCTCGATCGTCAACGCCCGCGCCGCGCGCAGGACTTCGTCGCGCATGTGCCGGCGAAACGACATCCGCAGGGTTTCCGAGGGCATGCGAGCACAATAGACGTGCAGAAGTGCCGGTCACGTCGGCCAGCGGCCGAGAGTCAGACGACGTCGTCGAGGAAGTCGAGCACCGCTGCAGTGAAGGCGTCGTTGTCGTCACCGGCGATCGTGTGGCCTGCACCCGACACGTCGACTGTGCGCGCGTGCGGCACCAACTTGACGAAGTCGTCGACCGTCTGTTCGGACACCACGTCCGACAGCAGCCCGCGCACGAGAAGCGTCGGAGCCGACACCCGCCGCGCGCCGTCGACCAGCAGGCTGCTCATCTGCTCGAACTCCGCTGCGCCGTCCTGCGGATCCCCTTGCTTGCAGGAACTGGAGATTCGATGACACGAACGCGGGATCCCAACGCCACACCCACCGTTCGTCTTCCCGTTGCCGCAACACTCTGCGCAAGCCCTCTAGGTTGCTCGGACGTGGCCGGTGCGGGTTGTACGCAGCGATGACCTCCGCCGCGGCCTCCAGATCGTCGAATCCGTCGGGATGCGCTCCCATGAACGCGACCACGCGCCGGGCGCCGTGCATCTCCATGCGCGGGGTGACGTCGACGAGCACCACGGCGTCCCACAGGTCTGAGGGGGCGAGCAGATGGGTGCCGAGAACCGTCAACCCGCCCAGAGACGCACCTACCGCCACTACCGGGAGTCCGGAGGCGATCTGCGCACGCACCGAGAGCAGATCGGATCCGAGGCGGTCCAGGTCGTAGCGGCCCTCCGGGTCCCAATCGCTGTCTCCGTGTCCGCGCGCGTCGTAGGCAGCGACGCTGAAACCACGCGCGTGTAACCGCAGCGCCGTGCGATCCCAGGCGTGGCGGCTCTGGCCACCGCCGTGCAGGAGCACCACGGCCGCGCGCGGTGCATCGCAGCGGTAACATTCGACGGCCAGCGTCAGTCCGTCGCCGGTGTTCACCCGTTCGAGCACGGCGGTCATCGTGCACCGCTCGACGTCGTCACGTCGTCCGACCGCTCACCACGGTCACCGTGCCCTGCGCGACGCACACGGCGCGGCCGTCGTTGGTGATGTCGATTCGAGCAACACCGCTGGTCCTGCCCAAGGCCACGATGTCGGCGACGGCCACGCACGTACCGGTGGACACCGGGCGAAGCAGGTTCAACTTGAACTCCGTCGTCGCGACCCATGAGCCCTCGGGTATGACCGGGTAGAACACCACACCGAGGCAGTGGTCGACCATCGCCGACAAACACCCGCCGTGCAGGTTTCCGAACGGTGTCTTCAGATCGTCCCTCGCGTCCATCTCGGCGACCAGGCGTCCGGCGACGAACTCGGTGTGCCGGAACCCGAGGTACCCAGCGAGTCCACCGGCCGTGACTGCGGCGTCCTTAAGTTGGTCGGCGACGCGTTCGTCGAACGCGGCGAAGTTCACAGGCATGTCGACGCCTCCTCATTACGGCTGAGTCGTTGAGACACTACGCTCGATGTGTTACCCCACGCTACGCTCGTCTCCCGCGACGATCGCGGGCAGGAGGAGCCTTTCGAGATAGCTGCGCAAACCGCCCCTGCTGCGCTCACGCGGCCCGCGCACCGTGAGCAGGCTCAGTATGGTGCGGAGAATCCACTCGGCGGCGTCATCCACGGACACGCCGGGTGCCAGCTGCGTCCAGTGGGTTGCGAAGACGGGTCGAAGGAACTCGGTGACGAGTTCGAACAATGACGTCGACGTACCCTCGGAAAGGCCGACGCCGGCCAACTCGACGTCAGTGCCGAATATCATTCCGATGAATCGCTCGCGTCGAGCCGCCCGCACGGCGATCTCAACGAAATCGATTAAGGCCGAACCTAAATCGGCGTGAGCGAAGACTGTCGGGCGAATGCGGACGAGGTAGCGTTCGGTGGCGCGCATGATCACACCGGAGACCACCGCCTCACGATTGGGGAAGTACCGGTACACAGTGGCCCGAGACACCCCTGCCTCACGGCCCACGTCCTCCATAGTCGTGCCGCCCGCGCCGCGGTTCTCCAGGCAGCGTTCGGCGGCATCGAGGAGTCGGTCGCGCGCCGAGTCGCGATCCTGCGGGGTCGAGGCTCCCCAGCGCAGAGACGGGTTGGACACCACCCCATTATGGCGTTTCGCGTCGGCGGTTGTCGCGACCATTCCGACGTGACAATATCGATTTCATGTCTCATTCGGACGCGCCGGTCAAAGACCCTAAGGTCCGCGCCAACGCCGAGGCTCTGATCCTGGCGCGTCCTCGAACACTCCAGCGTCGCCGAATCCCGGTGCCCGACGTCGGACCGGACAACGCGATACTCCGCGTCGAGGCGTGCGGCCTGTGCGGAACTGATCACGAGCAGTTCAGCGGACACCTACCTGCTGGATTCGCCTTCATCCCCGGACACGAGATCGTCGGCGTCATCGAGACGATTGGCGCGTCGGCGAGTGCACGCTGGGGCGTCCGCGCCGGACAACGCGTCGCGGTCGAGGTGTTTCGATCCTGCCGGGCATGCGACGAGTGCCGTCGAGGGGATTACCGGCGCTGCGAACGCAACGGCGTCTCCAGCATGTTCGGATTCGTCGACGTGTGCGTTGGATCGGGCCTGTGGGGCGGCTACTCCAGCCACGTCGAACTGCCATGGGATGCGATGCTGCTCCCGATACCGCCGGGTATCAACCCCGTTCACGCCACGCTGTTCAACCCGCTGGGAGCCGGCATCCGATGGGGCGCAACGCTTCCCGGTACCGCACCGGGTGACGTCGTGGCGATCCTGGGGTGCGGTATCCGGGGTATCTGCGCCGCAGTCGGGGCCAAGGAGGCCGGCGCGGCCTTCGTTGTCATGACCGGAGTCGGTCCTCGCGACAACGCCCGTCTGGCCATGGCGCGGTCGTTCGGCGTCGACACCACCGTTGACGTCGCCGGCCACGATCCGCTCACCGCGCTTCTGCGCGCGACCGGCGGCCGACACGCGGACGTCGTCATCGACGTCACCGCCAAGGCACCGAGCGCCTTCGCCGACGCCGTCGCACTGGCTCGTGTCGGTGGCACCGTGGTCGTCGCGGGCACACGCGGTGGCGGAGGAGCGCCCGGCTTCGAGCCGGATCTGGTGGTGTACAAGGAATTACGGATCATCGGGTCGCTCGGAGTCGATTACCCCGCATATCAACGAGCATTCGAGGTGCTGGCTTCCCGCCGCTGGCCGTTCGAGGAGATCTCGCGACGGATCGTCGGTTACAGCGGCTTGGACACCGTCCTCGGAGATCTCGCCGACGCAACGACCGCCGCCAGCCCCGCACTGCACAACGTCTTCGTCCCCGACTGACCGAGAGGCGACCGTGACACCACGTCCCCGCGTTGTACCGATGGATGCCGGGAGTGCGCGCAAGAAGGCTAGAGAGTGCGGTCTTCCGGCGGAGTTCGCCGACTTGTCGGTGTTCCGCGTCGCATTACATCAACCGGGGGTTGCCGTGGCGCTGCACGGGATGCTGGACGCCCTTCTGTTCCGAGGCGTACTTGATGCCCGTCTGCGCGAATTAATCATCATGCGCGTCGGGTGGTCGACGCACTCGGTGTACGAGTGGACCCAGCACTGGCGGGTCGCCCGCCTGCTCAACATCCCCGAACAGGACCTGCTCGCAGTGCGCGACTGGGAGCGGTCCGATCGTTTCGATGCCGACGCACGCGCCGTCCTCAGTGCCACCGACGACGTCGTCAGAGACGGCGTCATCTCGCCCGCGAGCTGGGCGGCGTGTGTTGCCGTCTTCGAGGGCGATGACGCCACAATGGTGGAACTTGTTGCCGCAATTGCGAACTGGTCCCTGTTCTCGACGCTCTTGAAATCGCTTGACGTCCCACTCGAAGACGGCGTATCTCCTTGGCCGCCCGACGGGGTCACTCCCTGAGCCGGAGTACCGGCCCTTGTAGCGCGCCGTTGGAGTGATCAGCCGACGACGTGCTGCACAACTTAGTGATACTAGTAGTATCACTACGCTACATTTTGTAGCATAAATCGACACAACGACGTGCCGAAGGAGTCCACCAATGCACACCCAGTGGATCGAACACCGCACCGTCCAACGCGTGTCCCTGCGCGAGGGCCTGGTGCTCGACCTCGACGACTACAACGAGCTGGTCATCACGCGTCCGATGCGGCTCACTCTGCCGCCGCTCGGCCCCCATCCGGAAGAACAGGTGCTGATCGACCCCGACAACGTGACCGCGCAAGAGCGACCGCTACTCGATCTGGCCGGGGCGGTGTGCACCCGCGCGTGGTGCGACGACGACGGCACTCTGCACTTTGGGCTTCTCGCGCGGGCACCGCATCGACGTCGACCCCGACGAGCGTCAGACGTCTTGGGAGCTGTACGGCAAACGCCACGGCTACATGGCGTGCCTGCCACGAGGCCGGGTACGCGTGGTGCGCCACGACCTGCCCGACGACGAAAATGACGCTACTGCAACATAATTCATGGGCGTCCCGTGGATCGACTCATGCGAACCGATTGGGCGGCGAGGGCTTCACGAGCAAGTGTGGTACTACTAGTATCGTAACGATACTCTCAGTCCCACATTTTCGGGAGGCGCGCTCATGGTGAACCGATCGGCCGACGGCGTGGTCGTGTCGGGCCGCCGCCGTGCGTCCGACCCGACCGAGTCGTCGGAGTACAGCCTGCGACTGGGCCGCCTGGCCGCGTTCACCGTTCGACACAAGGCTTTGGTGATCGGCGGGTGGCTCGCGCTGGCGGTGGTGCTGGCCCTGCTGTTCCCGCAACTGGAGACCGTGGTGCGCCAGCAGTCGGTCGACCTCATCCCGCGCGACGTCGGGTCGTTTCAGACCATCGACCGGATGAGCGCGGCCTTCCACGAGGAGGGCTCCAAGACGATGCTCTTCGTCGCCATGGAGAATCCCGAGGGGTTCACCCCCGACGCTCGCGCCCGCTACGACACCCTGCTGCAGCGACTACGCGACGACCACGACCACGTGCTCCTCGTCCAGGATCTGCTCGCCGATCAGGTCACCCGCACGCAGGCCCTCAGCAAAGACGGCAAGGCGTGGTATGTACCGGTCGGGGTCGCCGGCACCCTCGGCGACCCGACCGCCGCCGAATCCGTGCAGGCCGTCCGCGCGATCACCGACGCCGTGTTCGACCGATCGGACACCACCGCACACGTCACCGGCCCGCCGGCCACCTTCAGCGACCAGATCGCCGCAGCCGAACACGATCTGCTGTTCATCTCGATTGCCACCGCCGGTCTGATCGCACTGATCCTGCTCATCGTCTACCGATCCCTGTTCACCGCGCTGCTGCCCCTGCTGGTCATCGCTCTCAGCTTGGCCGTCGGACGCGGTGTCCTGTCCGCGCTCGGGGAACTCGGCATGCCGGTCTCGCAGTTCACGGTGGCGTTCATGACCGCGATCCTCCTCGGCGCCGGCACCGACTACACCGTCTTCCTCATCAGCAGGTACCACGAACAGCGCCGCGCCGACGTGCCCGCCGACCTCGCGGTCGTGCACGCCACCGCCAGCATCGGACGTGTCATCCTGGCGTCGGCCGGAACCGTCGCGCTGGCCTTCCTGACAATGGTCTTCGCCGCCCTGAGCGTGTTCGCCGGACTTGGGCCCGCCTGCGCCGTCGCCGTCCTGGTCGGATTCCTGGCCACTGTCACCCTGCTCCCGCCGGTGCTCGCCCTGGCCGCCCGTCGCGGCATCGGCGAACCCAAACCCGACCGCACCCGCCGCTACTGGAACAGCGTCGCCGTCGCCGTGGTGCGTCGCCCCGTACCGCTGCTCATCGCCAGCCTGGTGATCCTGCTCGCCCTGTCGGCAGCCGCGGCCACGATCACCATCAGTTACGACGACCGCAAGGGCCAACCCGATACCACGGCCAGCAACCAGGGCTACCGACTGCTCGACCGGCACTTCCGCAAGGACATCGTCATCACCGAGTTCCTCGTCGTGGAGAACCCCACCGATATGCGCACCGGCCGCGGGCTGGCCGACCTCGACCAGATGGCCTCACGCATCGCCCAGGTCCGCGGCGTGGTCAAGGTCTCGGGCGTCACCCGCCCCGCCGGCAGCCGCCTCGATCAGGCCCAACTGTCCTGGCAGAACGGGCAGATCGGCAACAAGATGGCCGACGCCGTCGCCGACGGCAACGCCCGCCGCGCCGACCTCAACGCACTCACCAGCGGCGCGGACCGACTCGCCGACGGCCTCGCCCAACTCGACTCCACCGTCCGCACCGCAACCACACCGTTGACCGGAGTCCTCAACCAGGCACAAAGCGCCCGCCAAGACATGCAACGCTTCGGACCACTACTGCAACAACTCTCGGCCACCGCACCCAGCGTGGACAACGCCATCCAAGCCAGCCCCGGCATCCGCCCCGTCGCCGAACGCACCCAAAACGCCATCAGCACCCTCGAACCCCTCGTCGGCACCCTCAACAACTCACCCTGGTGCGCCACCACCCCCGAATGCGCCCAGATCCGCGACCAAGTCCAAGTCCTCGTCGCCCTGCGCGACAACGGCTTCTTCACCCAGATCGCCACCCTCGGCGACCGCTACGACCCGGCCACCAACGCCACCGTCACCGGCACCATCGACGACATCCGCAACACCGTCGCGGCCATGAACAAGGCGTTCGGCTCACTCGGCGACCCCGCCGACCTCGCCTCCAACATCCAAGCCCTGCAAGCCGGAATCAGCCGACTCGCCTCCGGGTCACGCGCACTGGCCACCGGCGTGCAGACACTGGCCGACAGCAACATCCAAATGCTCTCGGGCATGAGTCAGATCGCCACCCAACTGCAGAACTCGGCACGAAACACCACCGGATCCGACGCCGCCACCGGCTTCTACCTCCCCGGCGACGCCTTCGACAACCGCCAGTTCGCCGACGTCGCCAAGCAATTCCTCTCACCCGACGGCAAGACAGCCCGCTTCGCCGTCGAAACCGGCAACGACCCCTACAGCGTCGACGCCATGAACCTCGCCCACCAGATCACCGACGTCGCCAACGCAGCCCGCCCCAACACCTCCCTGGCCGACGCCACCGTCTCCGTCGCCGGCTTCCCCGCCGTTAACTCCGACATCCAACGACTCCTGTGGTCGGACTTCACCCAACTCGCCATCGCGACCCTCGTCATCGTCGGACTCATCCTCGTCCTACTGCTGCGCGCCGTCGTCGCACCGCTCTACCTACTGGGCACCGTCGTCCTGAACTACCTGGCCTCACTGGGCATCGGCGTCATCTTCTTCCAATGGATACTCGGCCTCCAGATCGCCTGGCCGGTACCCCTTTTGGCGTTCATCATCCTCGTCGCCGTCGGCGCCGACTACAACATGCTGCTCGTCTCCCGCCTACGCGAGGAATCCAGCACCAACCTGCGCGTCGGCGTCCTGCGTACCGTCGCCAACACCGGATCCGTCATCACCTCCGCCGGCCTCATCTTCGCCGCCAGCATGTTCGGCCTCATGATCGGCTCCGTCGCCATCATGATCCAAGCAGGACTCATCATCGGCTGCGGCCTCCTACTGGACACCTTCCTCGTCCGCACCCTCACCGTGCCCGCCATCGCCACCCTCCTACGCGAAGCCAGCTGGTGGCCACACCGCCCGCAACGACACAACAAACCCAACTCGCCGCAACCGTCACAACCCGTCGGAGCCACCCAATGAAACCCATACTCGCAATGGGCTTTCTAGTCACCGCCGTCACCGCCGTCGCCTTCGCACCCGTTGCCGCCGCCGACGAGAACAGTTACCTGCAACGCATCGAACCCCGCATGGCACAACTCACCCGCGACCAGATCCTCACCGAGGGCCACAAGGTGTGCCAACTGACCCGCAGCGGCCACCCGTCATCCGACGCCATCCCCATAGTCGTCGAAGACCTCGCCATCTCCGTACCGGCCGCCGTCGACATCATCATCGCCGCCGCCGGCGAACTCGGCTGCTAGCGCCCTTGTTACCTTGCGGGGGAAGGGCATCGGCAGCGATCGCAACCCGAAACGCACGGTTGCCTGTTTCCTCGTGATCGCCTACCTCTCGGGTGTGCGGACCGGCGAGGCCCTGAACCTGCGGCGCGGATGCATCAGCCGCGACCCCACGCTGGAGTTGACGTTCATGTCCGGGCTGCAGTTGAAGGCTGATGATGGGCGCCGACAGCGGTCACCTGCCACGATCCCGTGGGTCGTCACCGACGAAACCGCCCACGCCGTCACCGTCTTGGAACAGATCACGGTCAGCGACCTGCTCTTCCCGGCATTCAGCGTGTGCTCCCAGCAACGGTTCCTCTTCGGGGCCACCCGTACGAGAACACCCGGCTCCATCAACACCGACATCACTCGTTTCATCGACTGGTTCAACCAAGAGGTCGCTCCGGTAGTCGATCATCCGCTGATACCTGCTGATCCGTACGGCAGCATTCAAGTGCCGCGCCTGCGACGGACCCTGGCATGGCACATCGTCCGGCGGCCAGGCGGAACCATCGCTGGCGCAACGCAATACGGCCACCTGCACACACAAATGATCCACGGCTATGCCGGTGGAGCTGATTCAGGATTTCCCGACGACATCACCTTCGAACGATTTCTGCACCGCGCTGAGACCATCCACGACGATGCCCAGCGCCTCGAGGCCGGTGAACACGTCTCTGGTCCGGCCGCCGAGGAATACCGGGCTCGCATCGCGCGGGCACGCACGTTTGCGGGACTGACGGTGACCACCACCGGTCAGGTCAACGCCGCGCTATCGAACCCCGCCCTGCAGATCCACCACGGCGCGGTCCTCACCTGCGTGTTCCGACGCGCCACCGCGGCCTGCCTGCCACCCAGCGATAGTTCCGATGAACCCTCCTGGACCCGGTGCCGGCTCGGTTGCGTCAACGCCGCCCGCACCGACCGCGATGCCGTCAACCTTCGCGAGCACGTCGGCGCACTCCAGCAGGACATGGCGGCGCCCGGACTGCCCGAACCGCTGCGACAACGCATTCAGACGCGTTTGATCGAGCACCTGAAGACCCTCGCGGACCACGAATCCAGCCGCCCGACGCCAAACCCAGACCAGGACGGGGACAACGAATGACCACCGTGCGCGTTAGCGCCGCCCGAAACGAGGAGGAACGCCAACTGGTTCAGGCCGCCATCGGCCGCCTACGAGACAACCATGCCGAGCGGAGCACCGGTGCACGCACCGTCGTGGCACTGGCGGTCGAATCGGGCGTACCACGGCAAAGACTCTACGAACATCACAGCGATTTACTCAACGAGTTCAAGGCGGCGGTCGGGTGCGGACCCGTTGCCCCGAGCATCGAGGCCGTGCAACGCCAACTCGCACACGCCCGCGATCACAATCAGCAACTGGCCGCCGAGAACACTCAACTACAAGCCAAGATCAGAACACTTGCAGCGGTGATCACCGAACTCACCCACGATGCCGCCGGGACCACCGTCGTTGTTCCGATGCCACGCGAACGCTCACGACTGTCCGATTAAGGGCAACCCTCGGGCGTCGCACTGGTCGCTGTCGCAATAGACCTGGACGCGACGGTGGTCCACCGACAGGTCATCCCTGGACCGGCGCTGCCGACTATTCAGTACACGGAGAACAGATTATGTGTGCCACGGCGGGCGGCCCGGTCGGGGGTCAGCTTGGCTGTATTTGCATGACTACGGCCTTGGGTTCGGTGAAGAATTCGCGGCTGAAGGTGCCGCCTTCGCGGCCGATGCCGGAGTCGCCGACCCCGCCGAAGGGTGCGCGCAGGTCGCGGACGAAAAGCAGTTGACCCACACGGTGCCGGCCCGCAGGGCGGCGGAGACCCGGTGGGCGCGGTGCAGTATTTCGGTGAACAGCATCGCGTTTAGG
>NZ_HG322953.1:896520-965587 GCF_000455325.1 Mycolicibacterium septicum DSM 44393 | reverse complement strand
CAGAATTCAATCAGAAAAATCCGATTACAAACAAAAGACACCAAAAACTGGCATCAAAAAAACAACCACCCACCATGATCGGAAGACGGGGAGTCCCCCAAAATGAGTGGCAAAAACAACAAACAAAAACCACCAAACACACTATTGAGTTCTCAAACAACACGCCCGAGTTTGTCGCGCAGAAATCCCGCGGCTAAAAGCCGCTGAACTTTACTGCGGGCAGTGAGAATACCCACCGTAATGGGTGTCTCTCTCGGATTTCGTCTTCGCTCTCCGGCGCTTGTCCGTGTCGCTCTGACTTGGAATAAGTTACGGGAGCGCTAACACCGAGTCAAATCGCCTGGTCACTGCGACGTTTTCCCAGGTCAGAGCACAGTCGCCGGTTGACCTAAGCGCCCACGCGCTCGACCCCGGCGATGTGCCGCTTGCCACGTCGCAACACGAGCCAACGCTCATGCAGAAAATCGGAATGCTGTGGTATCCACTCGTCGCTTTCGATACGAATGTTGTTCACGTAGACGCCACCCTCGGCGACATTGCGGCGCGCGGCACCCTTGCTGTTCGCCAATCCCGTGGCGACCAACAAATCGACGACCGAATCCGGGCCGCCCGGCTTCAGCTCGGCGACCTGTCCATTACTGGCCTCCCGCAACGCGGCGCCGAGGGTGGATTCGTCGAGGTCGGTCAGCTCGGCCCGGCCGAACAAGGCCTGACTGGCCAGCTCGACCCCCGTGGTCGCGCCTTCTCCATGCACCAACGTGGTGAGTTCACGCGCCAACCGCTTCTGCGCGGCGCGTTCATGGGCGCGGTTCTGGGTGGAATCCTCCAACTCGGCGATCTCATCCGAGGACAGGAAGGTGAACCAGCGCAGGTAGCCGATCACGTCGGCATCGGCGGTGTTCACGAAGTACTGGTACCAGGCGTACGGGCTGGTCATCTCCGGATCGAGCCACAGGTTGCCGCCGCCGGTGGACTTGCCGAACTTCTTGCCCTCCGAGTCGGTGACCAGCGGAGTTGTCATGGCGTGCACGGTGGCGCCCAGCTTCTGGCGGACCAGTCGGGCGCCGGCCACGATGTTGCCCCACTGGTCGGAACCACCGATCTGCAACGCGCAGCCGTGGCGCTGGTGCAGCTCCACGAAGTCGTTGGCCTGAAGAAGCATGTAGCTGAACTCGGTGTAGGAGATGCCGTCACCCTCCAGCCGGCGGCGCACCGTCTCCCGGTCGAGCATCACGTTCACCGAGAAGTATTTGCCCAGGTCACGGAGGAATTCGATGGCCGAGAGCTGGGCGGTCCAGTTCAGGTTGTTCTCCACGATGGCGCCGGTCGGGGTGTCGTCGAATTCGACGAACCGTTCCAGCTGGCCGCGGATGCGACCGGCCCAGTCGGCGACCGTGTCGGCGGTGTTCAGTGTGCGTTCCCCGGTATCGCGAGGGTCGCCGATCATCCCGGTGGCCCCGCCGGCGAGCACGATGGGCCGGTGGCCGGCACGCTGAAACCGGCGCAGAGTCAGCAACGGCACCAGGTGACCCGCGTGCAGGCTCGGCGCGGTCGGGTCGAAGCCCGAGTAGACGGTCATGGGTCCCTTGGCCAGGTCATCAGCCAGCGCGTCGCGGTCGGTCGACTGCGCGATCAGGCCACGCCAGTCCAGCTCATCGAGGATTCCCATGCTCATGACGACGATCATGCCGCATCGCCGACATCAATCACTGGCACCGGGCGCGGGGGCCCGCGGGCTGCGCCGGTACGCCGACACCTCTCCCCTGTCCGCCAGCCACAACCGCCATCTGCGGTCGGCGGCCTTGCTCACCCCGACCCGTGGGCCGTCGACCACCGGAAGCGGATCACCCAACGTCAAGCGGACCGGACTGTCGGCGTCGAACAGGTCAATTCCGTTGTCCTCCATGGTGATTCCCAGGGCCGAACAGAGGTTGCCCGGCCCCCGCGCCAGCGCCGCCGGGCGAATCGCCGGTCCGCGGCGGGCGCCGGCGACGTCGGCCCCGACGCACACCGCCGCCGCTCGCAGCAGTACCGCGCCTGCGATGCCGTCATGCCCGCAGACCACATTCGCGCAGACGTGAATGCCGTGGCTGCGATAGGTGTACAGGTACCCGGGCGGGCCGAACATCACGAGATTCCGGCCGCCGGCACCGCGAAACGAGTGTGAGGCGGCGTCGGGCCAGGGTCCATCGGGCGGGCCGCCGTACGCCTCCACCTCGACGACGACGGCGCTGACACCGCGACCGGTCAGCTCGGCTCCCAACAGTCGGCGGGCCGCGAGCAAGGGGTCACCAGTCAACAGCTCGGTGCCCATCCGCAAGCCCACCCGAGCGATTCTGCACTTCGCAAGATCCACCGTTGACACCGGCCGCACTTGGGCGCAGTATTCACCACATGATGACTTCATCGATTGATGAATTCTCCCCAGGATTCCCCGCCGGGGCTGCTCCCCCGGCCATCGACATCGCCGGACTGCAGGTCAACCGCGGTGGGCGGCCCGCGATCCGCGATCTCACCGTGCAGATCGGCGGCGGCAGCATCACCGGTCTGCTCGGCCCGTCGGGCTGCGGCAAGTCCACCCTGATGCGCTGCATCGTCGGGACCCAGATCGTCGCGGCGGGCACTGTCACGGTGCTCGGTCACCCTGCCGGTTCCGCACCGCTGCGGCACCGGGTCGGGTACGTCACCCAGGATCCGACGATCTACGACGACCTGCGGGTGATCGACAACGTGCGGTACTTCGCCGCGCTGTACGGAACGTCGGCGGACTCGGCGGCAGATGCCATCCGGTCCGTCGGTCTCGACGATCACCGCACCGCCTACTGCGGCAATCTCTCGGGTGGACAACGCACCCGGGTCTCGCTGGCCTGCGCCCTGGTGTCCGAGCCCGAACTCCTGGTGCTCGACGAACCCACCGTCGGCCTCGACCCGGTGCTTCGCGTCGACCTGTGGCAACAGTTCAACGAACTGGCGCGACGTGGCACCACGCTGCTGGTGTCCAGCCACGTGATGGACGAGGCCGACCACTGCGGAGACCTGCTGCTCATGCGTGAAGGCCGATTGCTTGCCCACACCACCCCGGACCAGCTACGGAAGGACACGGAATGTACGTCCCTGGAGGAAGCGTTTCTCACCGTCATCCGGCGCAGCGACTCGGGCGCGATCAACCGAGCCGACTGAGCCCTGTCGCCTACCTGGCCACGACCGGCCGGATCCTGCGGCAACTGGCCGCCGACCACCGCAGCGTCGCGATGATCCTGGTGGTGCCCAGCCTGATCATCACGCTGATGTACTTCATGTTCCAGAATGCGCCGCACCAGCCGGGACACCCGACGCCGTTCAACAACGCGTGCCTGATCATGCTCGGCGTCTTCCCGCTGATCGTGATGTTCCTGATCACCTCGATCACCATGCAGCGCGAACGCGTCTCGGGAACCCTCGAGCGAATCCTGACGACACCGCTGCGCCGCTTCGACCTGCTGGCGGCCTACGGCACCGCGTTCTCGATCGCCGCCGCAGCCCAGGCCACCCTGGCCTGCATCGTGTCGTTCTGGTTCCTCGGCCTCGACACCGCGGGCAGCCCCATCCTGGTGTTCCTGATCGCGATCATCAACGCCGTGCTGGGCGTCGGGCTCGGCCTGTTGTGCAGCGCGTTCGCCCGGACCGAGTTCCAGGCAGTCCAGTTCATGCCTGTGGTGATCGCACCGCAGCTGCTGTTGTGCGGCATCATCGTGCCGCGCGCCGCTCTGCCCGAATGGCTGCAATGGATCAGCAACGTGCTGCCGGCCAGCTATGCGCTGGAAGCCCTGCAGCAGGTCGGCGCGCATCCCGAGCTGACCGCCATCGCGGCCCGTGACATCGCGATCGTGGTGGGATTCGCTGTACTGGCGCTCTGTCTGGCCGCGGCCACCCTGCGCCGCCGAACACCTTAGGAAGCCGTGAGTACCGACATCGATTCCGAACGGGAACGCAAACGCCCCGGCCGCCCCGCCGGTCCGTCGGACAGACGCGAGCGCATCTTGGCCAGCGCGCGGGAGTTGTTCTCCCGCAACGGGATCGACAAGACATCGATCCGTGCCATCGCGGCCGACGCCGGGGTGGACGCCGCGCTGGTGCATCACTACTTCGGCACCAAGACCCAGCTGTTCGCCGCCGCGATCCACATCCCCATCGATCCGATGACCGTGATCGGAAAGCTCAAAGAGGTCCCGGTCGAACAGATCGGGCACACCCTGCCGTCAATCCTGTTGCCGCTGTGGGATTCCGAGATCGGCAAGGGCTTCGTCGCGACACTGCGCTCCATCCTGGCCGGCAACGACGTGTCGCTGGTGCGGTCGTTCCTCCAGGAGATCATCATCGGCGAGATCGGGCCCCGGGTGGACAACCCGCCCGGCAGTTCCCGCGTGCGCATCCAGTTCGTCGCCTCGCAACTGGTCGGGGTGGCGATGGCGCGCTACATCCTGGAGTTGGATCCCTTCGCCACGCTGCCGGCCGATCAGATCGCCGAGACGATCGCACCCACCCTGCAGCGCTACCTCACGGGTGACCTACCCGGATTCCCCTGATCCCGCCAGATCCAGCAGCCGGCGGTGCTCGGCGTCGTCCTCGATGGCCACGGCCTCGTCGACGAGCAGCACCGGGATGCCGTCCTCGATCCGGTAGGCCCGCCGCAACCGGGGGTTGTAGAGCCAATCCGTACCGGCCAGCAGTAGCGGCCCGCGGTCCTGCGGGCACACCAGGATGCTCAAAAGCTTGTCGTCGACCACGAAGTGAAGCTAGCCCAGCGGGATCGAGATGCCGCCAGTGGGCTGACCGCCGCCCCCGCCCGGAATCGGAGCGATGCCGCCCGGGAACTGGCCCACCCCAGGGTTGAGACCGCTCTGCTTCGGAATCTGCGCCTGGGACTGTGCCTGCAACTTGCGCTGGTACGACAGCGTGCTCTTGAGGGCGTTGATCAGCGGAACCTGATTGGGACGCTTGTCGAGCGCCTCGGTGATGGCCGCACGGTTGGCGTTCGACGGCTTGTACCCCTGCTGACGCAGCTTCAGGATGTCGTGGATCAGCGTCGAGATCTGGCCGCCGCCCTCGCCGGTGTCATAGTCCCTGGAGATGATGGACAGTGCCTCGTCGGCGGTCATCTCCGGTGCCGCGGGCGCATCCGCCTGCGGGGTCGGCTGAGCGGGATCGGCGGCCGCCGTCGGCGCACCCGCGCCCACCAGCGCGCCCACCAGCGCACCGCCCGCCACACATCCGGTGACGACCCGACGCCAGCTGTTCGCACCCGATCCCGATGTCATCGATCCTCCAGTCGTTCGGCCGTCCGCCGGAGCCTAACAGCGCATTCACGCCCCGGCACCCCGCCGACATACCGGCCTAGTCGGTCTCCGGCTCGTCGTCGGTGGCTCCCGCGACGAGTTCGGCCCGGCCGGCCGCCGTCAATTTCTTGTACGTACCTGTATCGGCGTCGAAGTACCAGCAGTTACGCCGGCCCGCCTTCGGGATGCCCGCCGCCCGCAACGGACCGATGAGCGGGCGGTATGACGCGCCGAGCTCCATGTCGGCCACCACGTACACCACGTCGGGCGGATTGCCCGCGGCCAGATCGTCCAGCGCGTGGGTGAGGTCGGCCGTCGGGACGCTGCCGCCCGGGCGCAGCGCCAGCGCTGTCACCGCCAGTTGCCGGCCCGCCGCCTCGACGCCATAGGTCACCGACATGTCGACCGCCTCCAGGCGACCGACCGCGTCGTTGACGCTGGTCGCGAACACCGGCCCCCGTTCGGTCCGGATCACCGCGCCACGGTTGTCGACCAGCCAGTAGTCGCCGTCCTCGTCACGACGGAACAGGAACTCGGTGGACACCCAGGTGTCGGCGGGCGCGAACACGCCCCTCTTGACCACAGCTGTCGGATCGACCGGGCCGCGCGGATGGGCCAGGAGCACACCGACCTCGTTGGCCTCGGCCTTCCGCACGAAACCCTGCTCGTCCTCCAGGATCAGGTCGTCGTCGGCGTCGTAGGCGGCGAGTTCGACGGTGCCGCTGCCCGGCAGCGGACGTCCCTTGCTGCCGATCTTGGCGCCGGAGACGTTGGCCAGCACGGCCTGTCCGTCGGTGGTGGCGAAGAACTCCACGACCTGGGCCGGCTCGAACACGTCGACCACCCGTTTCCACAGCCCGGCGGGCATGCCCGAGCCGATGAACAACCGGACCGGGTGGCTGCCGGTGAGCGAGAACGACGGATCGTCGATGACCTCGCGCAGCATGGCCCAGGTGTAGGACACCACCGTGACGCCGTACTGCCGGATCTCCTGCAGGAACCGGTCGGGCTGCAGCCCGCGCGACAACGCGATGCGCGAGCCGCCGACCACCGCACCGCCCAGGCTGACCAGCAGCCCGGACTGGTGATGCAGCGGGGTCAGGCAGTAGACCGTGTCGCCGCGGCCGAGATTGGCCGCCGAAGCGGTGCCGAACGCCGACAGCGCCCACCGGAAGTTGGTGATCTGGCGGGCCACGAGCTCGCCGCCGACCTCACTGAAGGCGACGAAGGCCAGGTCGCGGGCCAGACCCGGGTTCGGCCGGTACCAGCCGGGCAGCTCGACGACGTCGGGGTCGATCTTCTCCATGTCGACGATGGACGCGCCGTCGGCTTCGTACTTGTCCAGGTGCAGATCACGGCTCTCACCGCCGCCGAGAACCAGCACCCGCATGTCGAGTTCACGGGCCACGTCGAGGTGGCTCGGATCCGCGATGATCTCGGCCACGCCGCCGAGGCGGGCCGCCTCGGCCAGATCTGCCTCGGGCAGCAGCACTGCCACCGCCCCCAACCGGGACAACGCCGCGATCGCGACCAGCGCGCTGGGCCGGGTGTCCATCAGGACGCCGACCCGGGCGCCCTGGCGCACCCCGACGTCGATCAGGCCGCGCACCACGTTGTTGATCCGGCGGTCCACCGCCTCGTAGGTGTGCACCCGCCCGTCGAAGAGCAGCGCTTCGCCGTTGGGGGCGCTGCGCGCCTGTTCGCTCATGATCCGGCCGAGCGAGATCCGGGTGTGGTCGTTGACCTGACCCAACCGGGCCAGACGTGGCAGCGTGCGGGCTGTCTCGATGACCAGGGTCCGGGCGTTCTTGTTGGCCGTCACCAACGCTTCGGCGGCCGAGCGCGCCACCCCGAACGCCATCTCGGTGGCTGCGGTGGCACTGTGGGTGACACGGGTGGAGAAGGACACCCCGCCCTCGGGATGATCGGCCGGCTGCGACCCCATCGGGACCACACCTTCGGGCATCTGTTCTCCGCCAAGCCATTTCACCCACTGGGCCACGGTCGGCCAGGTCTGGGTGGAGGCCTTGGAACCCACGACCAAACCGAAATGTCCTGCCCTGATCAGATATTCGTAAACATCCGCATCGGGCGCGGCCCGCTTGATACCCCGGACCGCGGCAGGTTGGCCGATGTCGTCGACCTCGCCGACCACCGCGAGGATCGGGCAGTCGATGTCGGACAGGGTGACCAGGTCGCCGTGGACGGAAAAGCCTCCCGTCATCATCCGGTTGTGGGAGATGAACTGCTTGAGCAGTTCGGCGATCGCGGGCCCGGACCAGGCGATCCAGCCTTCCGACGACAGGAAGCGGCGCTGCTGCTCGCGTGGCAGCAGGGCTTCGCGATCATGCAACTGCCGCAGGAACTCCAGACGCGACTGAGCGGTCTTGATCGGGTCGAGCATCTGAAAACCGGTGCGGGCCAACCAGCCCGGGATGTCGATGCGGCTGAACACGTGGTCGGCCATGAAATCGGCCGCACCCGCGGCCACGCCGGCCGGAAGGTTCATCGGCAGCGCGGCCAGGGTGTCCACCGGGGAACCGAAGGCGATGATGCTGGCCAGGTCCTTGGACCGCCGATAGGCCGCGGCCTGGTAGGCGAACATCCCGCCCTGCGAGTAGCCGGCCAGGTGCACGTCGCGACCGCTGACCTCTTTGACGATGTCGATGGCTTCCGACAACGCCACCACGTGGTCGGCGAGGTTGCGCTGCATACCGCCCTCGACCTTGTCCGGTGAACCGAAGTCGATCACCCACGGGTCGATACCCGCGGCATGCAGGATGCCGACTGCGCCGTCGTCGCGCGTCACGTCCCACATGTCGGCCGACATCATCATCGGGTGCACCATCAGTACCGGGGGGCGCGGATTCTGGACACCGGGGCGGACGTCAGGCGGGAAGTACCGCCGGAGCCGGTACATCGGCACGCTCTGGATGATCTGGAACGGCGACGGGACCGAGCCGGTCTCCAGTCCCCCGTAGCGCAGCACCTCCAAGCCGTTCTGCGCGGTCGCCAGCAACCGCTCGACGGGTCTGGTCACTGCCGAGAAATCCACCAGCTTGCTCCCCACATCGCAACTCACCCCGACCCCCGATTGACGAGGTCATCATGGCACAACAGCAACCGATCACCGACTTGATCACCCGGACGTCGGCAGTGCCCCCATGCGATGCCACTGTCACGGCCACCGACAGATAGGGTCGGCGGCGATGGCACACCTGCTCGGGGGCGAAACCCTGCATCTGGAATACCCCGCCGGGGTGGTGTTCGACTCGGTCACCGTCGGTGTCAGCGAAGGCGACCGGATCGGCATCGTCGGCCGCAACGGTGACGGCAAATCCAGCCTGCTGGCCATGCTGGCCGGCCGGCTCGAACCCGATTCCGGACGGGTCACCGTGCGCGGTGGTGTGCGGGTCGGGGTACTCGATCAGGCCGACACCCTCGACGACGCCGACACCGTCGGCCACGCCGTGGTCGGCGATGTGCCCGAACACGAATGGGCCGGCGACCCCCGTGGGCGCGACGTCATTTCCGGCCTGCTCGGCGACCTGCCTTGGGACGCCGAGCTCCGCACGCTGTCGGGCGGACAGCGGCGCCGGGTCGCTCTGGCCAAGCTGCTGGCCGGGGATCACGACGTGCTGGCGCTCGACGAGCCGACCAACCACCTCGACGTGGAGGCGATCACCTGGCTCGCCGAGCACCTCAAGAAGCGCTGGTCCGCGTCGTCCGGTGGGCTGCTGGTGGTGACGCACGACCGCTGGTTCCTCGACGAGGTCTGTACGACCACATGGGAAGTGCACGACCGCATCGTCGAACCGTTCGACGGCGGCTACGCCGCCTACATCCTGCAGCGCGTGGAACGCGACCGGCAGGCGGCCACGATCGAGGCACGCAGGCAGAACCTGGCCCGCAAGGAACTGGCCTGGCTGCGCCGCGGCGCCCCGGCTCGCACGTCCAAACCCAAATTCCGCATCGACGCGGCCAACGCCCTGATCGCCGACGTACCGGAGATCCGGGACAAGGTCGCACTGCAGTCCCTCGCGGTGTCACGGCTGGGCAAGCAGGTCGTCGACCTGCTGGATGTGTCGGTCAGCTACGGCGACCGCGAGGTGCTGCACCAGGTCGAGTGGCGGATCGCCCCGGGTGAGCGCACCGGGATCCTCGGCGTCAACGGCGCCGGAAAATCGACGCTGCTCGGCCTCATCGACGGTTCGGTGCAACCGACCGCCGGCCGGGTCAAACACGGTAAGACGCTGCAGGTGGCGACCCTCAGACAGAGCGTGGACGAGCTTGCGCCCCACCTCGGCGATCCCGTGCGGGTGGTACTCGCCAATCTGCGCACCACGTATGTGTTCGGCACCGGATCAAAGGCCCAGGAACTCACGCCCGGACAGTTGCTGGAGCGCCTCGGTTTCTCCAGCGCCCAGTTGTCGACACCGGTGAAGGACCTCTCCGGCGGGCAGCAACGTCGCCTGCAACTGCTGTTGATCCTGCTCGCGCAGCCCAACGTGCTGATCCTCGACGAGCCGACCAACGACCTCGACACCGACATGCTCTCCGCCATGGAGGATCTGCTCGACTCGTGGCCCGGCACGCTGATCGTGGTGAGCCACGACCGGTATTTTCTGGAGCGCGTCACCGACCAGCAGTACGGCATCCTCGGCGGACGTCTGCGGCACCTGCCGGGCGGGGTGGACGAGTACCTGCGGCTGCGCGCCGCACATGCGTCGGCGACCGGCGCGGCACCGGCCAGCAGCACTGCACCGGAGGGGCTGTCCGGCGCCGACTTGCGGGCAGCGCAGAAGGAAGTGTCCGCCCTGGAACGCCGACTGGAGAAACTGCAGGAACAGATCGACCGCTCCCGGACGGCGATGGCCGACCACGACCAGTCAGATTTCGAGGGACTCGCGGCCAAGGTGGCCGCCATCCGCGCGCTTGAGGACGAAGTCACCGAGGTCGAGGAACGCTGGTTCGAACTCGGCGAGCAGATCGGCTAAGGGCGCAGCCTGATTCGTAATTCCTCTGCGGTCTTACGGACGACACCCAACTGCTTGGCGACCTGAACCGGTGCGGTGCCACCCCGTGCGCTGCGCGCATTCACCGAGCCCTCGACGGTCAGCACCTCGCGCACCTGCGCGGTGAGCGCGGGGTTGATCGCGGCGAACTCGTCATCGGTGAGCTCGTCGAGCCCGACACCCCGGCCCTCGGCGGTCTGCACCGCGCCGCCCGCGGCCTCATGGGCGACCCGGAACGGAACACCCTGGCGCACAAGCCATTCGGCGATGTCGGTGGCCAGCGTGTAACCGGCCGGCGCCAGCGCGGCCATCCGGGCCTCGTCGAAGGTCAGCGTGCCGACCAGTCCGGCCATCGCCGGCAGGAGCAGCTCCAGCTGCGCCACCGAGTCGAAGACCGGTTCCTTGTCCTCCTGCAGGTCCCGGTTGTAGGCCAGGGGCTGGGCCTTGAGCGTGGCCAGCAGACCGGTGAGGTTGCCGATCAGCCGTCCGGATTTACCGCGGGCCAACTCGGCGATGTCCGGGTTCTTCTTCTGCGGCATGATCGAGCTGCCGGTCGACCAGGAGTCGTGCAGCGTGACGTAGCCGAATTCGGTTGTGCTCCACAGGATGATGTCCTCGGCGAGCCGGGACAGGTCCACCCCGATCTGGGCGAAGATGAACGCCGCCTCGGCGGCGAAATCCCGCGCCGCGGTGGCGTCGACGGAATTGTCGGCCGCCGAAGCGAATCCGAGGTCTTCGGCGATGGCGTCGGGATCCAGACCGAGCGACGAGCCGGCCAGCGCCCCCGAGCCGTAGGGCGAGACCGCGGTGCGGTCGTCGAAATCGGCGAGCCGGTCGACGTTGCGCAGCAGTGGATGAGCGTGGGCCAGAAGATGATGCGCGAGCAGGATCGGCTGGGCGGCCTGCAGGTGGGTCTTGCCGGGCATGATCGCCGTCGGATGCGCCGCGGCCTGCACCGCCAGCGCGTTGACCACCTCGAGCACACCGTCGGCGACGCGGCGGACGGCGTCGCGCAGCCACATCCGGAACAGCGTGGCCACCTGGTCATTGCGGGAGCGTCCGGCGCGCAGCCGGCCGCCCAGATCGGGCCCGACCCGGTCGATCAGGCCGCGCTCCAGCGCTCCGTGCACGTCCTCGTCGGTGACCAGCGGCTCGAAACTGCCGTCGGCGACATCGGAACCCAGGCTGTCCAGGCCCGCGAGCAACCCGTCGCGCTGCTCGTCGGTGAGCAGCCCGGCCCGGTGCAGGACCCGGGCATGGGCCTTGGACGCCGTGACGTCGTACGGCGCCAGCACCCAGTCGAAGTGGGTCGACTTGCTCAGGGCCGCAAGGGCGGCCGAAGGACCGTCGGCGAACCGCCCGCCCCACAGCGAGCCCTCGTTGGTGGTTCCGTCGTTGGTGCTCATCTCATCCAGCTTCCTGCCGCGCGAGCGACCGTGGGTGTACATCCAATGCGGCGTGTCGCCGTACAGACACGGTCGCTCGCGGTGCGAAGTTAGAGGCCCAGGTCGCGCTTCGCCGAGATCTTGGAGCTCAGGCCGTGCAGCTGCACGAAGCCCTTGGCCGCGCTCTGGTCGAAGCTGTCGCCCTCGTCGTAGGTGGCGAGGTTGAAGTCGTACAGCGACTCGCCGGAACGGCGGCCGTTGACGATGATGGCGCCGGCGTGCAGCACCAGCCGGATGTCGCCGGACACGTGCTGCTGCGTGTGCTCGACGAACGCCTCCAGCGAGCGCTTCAGCGGGCTGAACCACAGGCCGTCGTAGGTGAGCTCGCCCCACTTCTGGTCGACGCCGCGCTTGTACCGGCCCAGCTCGCGCTCAAGCGTCACGTGCTCGAGCTCGGTGTGCGCGGTGATCAGCACCATCGCCCCCGGGGCCTCGTAGATCTCGCGGCTCTTGATGCCGACCAGCCGGTCCTCGACCACGTCGAGCCGGCCCACGCCCTGGGCGCCGGCCCGGGTGTTGAGCTCCTGGATGATCTCCAGCACGGACAGCGGACGACCGTCGATCGCCACCGGGCGGCCCTTGTCGAAGCTGATGATCAGCTCGTCGGGGGCGTTGAAGTTGACCGTCGGGTCCTGGGTGTAGTCGTAGACGTCCTTGGTCGGGGGCGTTCCACAGATCCTCGAGGAACCCGGTCTCCACCGCACGGCCCCACACGTTCTGGTCGATCGAGAACGGCGAGCGCTTGGTGACGTTGATCGGGATCGCGTTCTCCTCGGCGAACGCGATGGCCTTCTCGCGGGTCCAGGCGTAGTCGCGAACCGGTGCAATGACGTCCAGTTCGGGCGCCAGCGAGGCGAATCCGACCTCGAACCGCACCTGGTCGTTGCCCTTGCCGGTGCAGCCGTGCGCGACGACGGTGCCACCGTGGCTGCGCGCCGCATCCACCAGGTGCTTGACGATCAGGGGGCGGCTGATGGCCGACACCAGCGGGTAGCGATCCATGTAGAGCGCGTTCGCCTTGATGGTCGGCAGGCAGTATTCGTCGGCGAACTCGTCACGGGCGTCGACCACGACCGCCTCGACCGCACCGCAGTCCAGGGCACGCTGGCGTACGACGTCCATGTCCTCGCCGCCCTGACCGAGATCGATGGCGACGGCGACGACCTCTTTACCGGTCTCCTTGCCGATCCAGCTGATCGCGACCGAGGTGTCCAGACCTCCGGAGTACGCCAGGATGACGCGTTCGGACATGAGCAATCTCCTTGTTTTGAGCTCTACTTCAAGTTTTCGATGGTGTTGGCAAGTTCGGCCCCGGTCATCGGTTCGCGCGCCACCATCAGGATGGTGTCGTCACCGGCGATGGTTCCGACCACATACGGCAAGGCGGCGCGGTCGATCGCGCTGGCCAGGTAATGCGCGGCCCCGGGCGGGGTGCGCAGCACGGCAAGGTTAGCGCTGGCGTCGGTCGATACCAGCAACTCCCCCAACAAGCGGGTCAACCGCTCGGTGCCACCGGACACACCCCGCACCGGGCTGCCGTCCTCGGGCACCACATAGACGCCGACGCCGCCGTCGGCGCCGCGCAGTTTCACCGCGCCGAGTTCCTCCAGGTCGCGCGACAACGTCGCCTGGGTGACCTCGATGCCCTCCTGGCCCAGCAGTGCGGCCAGTTCGGTCTGGCTGCTCACCTGCCTGGACGACAGCAGGGCGATGATGCGGGCCTGGCGGCCGGCACGCGTCGGTGCACTCACCGGTTCTCCAGCAACCAGACCAGCAGAGACTTCTGGGCGTGCAGCCGGTTCTCGGCCTCGTCGAACACCGCGCTCTGCGGGCCGTCGATCACCTCGTCGGTGATCTCGTGCCCGCGGTGCGCCGGAAGGCAGTGCAGCACAATGGCTGCCGGGTCGGCGAGCTTGAGCAGGTCGGCGTTGACCTGGAATGGACGGAACGGCCGCACCCGGTCGAGGCCGTCGTTCTCCTGCCCCATCGAGGTCCAGGTGTCGGTGACGAGCACGTCGGCTCCGTCGGACCCGGCCCGCGCGTCGTCGGTGAGCGAGACCGTCGCCCCGGTCTCGGCCGCACGGCGCTTGGCGGCGTCGACGAAATGCGGGTCCGGTTCGAAGCCGGCCGGAGCGGCGATCGTGACGTGGATGCCCGCGGTGACCCCGCCCAGCATCAGCGAGTGCGCCATGTTGTTGGCCCCGTCGCCGAGGTAGGTCATCTTCAGCCCCGTGAGCTGACCCCGGCGCTCGGCCAGCGTCTGCAGATCGGCCAGCACCTGGCAGGGGTGGAATTCGTCGGACAGCGCGTTGACGATCGGCACGCTCGATCCGGACGCCATGGCGGTCAGCCGCTCCTGGGCGAAGGTCCGCCACACGATGGCATCGACGTAGCGGGACAGCACCGCGCCGGTGTCCTCGAGGGTCTCTTCGCGGCCCAGCTGGGTGCTGCGTCCGTCGACCACCACGGCATGGCCGCCGAGCTGGGCGATGCCCATCTCGAACGAGAACCGCGTGCGGGTCGAGTTCTTCTCGAAGATCACCGCGACACCGCGCGGACCCTCGAGCGGGCGCCGCGAGAACGGCGCCTTCTTCAGTTCGGCGGCCAGGGCGAGCACCTCGGCCTGCTCATCGGGCGACAGATCGTCGTCACGCAGGAAATGCCGGGTCATGAATCAGCCTCCACAGCGGTGTCGAGAACGGTGGGCAGAGCGGACAGGAAGGTCTCGATCTGCGGTTCGGTGATGATCAGCGGCGGCGCCAGCCGGACGACGTCGGCAGCCGCGGCGTTGACCAGGAAACCGGCGTCGCGCGCCGCGGCCTCGACGGCCTTGGCGCTCGGTGCGGTAAGCACCACACCTTGCAGCAGGCCCTTGCCGCGGACGTGATCGACGAGCGGATGACCCAGCTCCTCGATGCCGTGGCTCAGGGTCTTGCCGAGCACCCCGGCCCGTGCGATGAGGTCCCCGTCGGCCAGCGCCTTGAGCACGCCAAGCGCGGCCGCGGTGCACACCGGGTTGCCGCCGAAGGTGCTGCCGTGCAGGCCCGGGGTGAGCAGATCACCGGCCGCTCCGATCGCCAGGCAGGCACCGATCGGCAGTCCGCCGCCGAGCCCCTTGGCCAGGGTCACCACGTCGGGGGTGATGCCGTCGTGCTGATGGGCGTAGAACGCACCGGTACGCCCCACTCCGGTCTGCACCTCGTCGAGAACGAGTAGTGCGCCGTTCTTCGTGGTGATGTCCCGGGCGGCGGCCAGGTATCCGGCGGGCGGGACGACGACGCCGCCCTCCCCCATGATCGGCTCCAGGAACACCGCGGCGGTGTCCGGATCGACCGCGGCCGCAAGGGCTTCCACGTCGCCGTAAGGCACATGGGTGACGTTGCCCGGCAACGGCTCGAACGGGGCCTGCTTGGCGGGCTGGCCGGTCAGTGCCAGCGACCCCATCGTGCGGCCGTGGAAGGCGCCTTGGGCGGCAACGATATTCGTCTTGCCGGTGAGCCGGGTGATCTTGAAGGCGACCTCGTTGGCCTCGGTGCCCGAGTTGCAGAAGAACACCCGCGCCTGGGTTCCCAGATGGCCCACCAGCGCCTCGGCCAGTGCGATGCCCGGCTCGGTGGCGTACAGGTTGGACGTGTGCCCCAGCGTGTTGAGCTGGGTGGTGACGGCCTCGATCACGGCCGGGTGGCGGTGTCCGAGCAGGTTGACCGCGATACCGCCGAGCAGGTCCAGATAGGACTTGCCGTCGGTGTCGGTCACCACGACACCGTCACCACTGGCCAGTGCCAACGGCGGGGTGCCGTAGTTGTTCATCATCACCGCTTCCCAGCGGTCCTGGAGGGTCATGCCGATACCACCTTGGTTCCAGTTCCTTCATCGGTGAAAAGCTCGACCAGCACGCAGTGTTCGACGCGGCCGTCGATCACGTGCGCGCTCGGGCACCCCGCCGGCCACCGCCCGTAGGCATGCCTCGATCTTGGGCACCATGCCCGACTCGAGTGTCGGCAGCAGTTGTGTCAGTGCCGCCGTGTCGATCTCGGTGACCAGCGACGAGCGGTCGGGCCAATCGGTGTAGAGGCCCTCCACATCGGTGAGCATGACCAGCTTCTCGGCTCCCAAAGCCTCGGCCAGGGCCGCGGCCGCGGTGTCGGCATTGATGTTGTGCACCACGCCGTCGACATCGGGCCCGATGGTCGAGACCACCGGAATCCGGCCCGCGGCAATGAGATCCAGCAACGAGTCGGCGTTGACATGTTCGACGTCGCCGACTAGCCCGATGTCGGTGGCCACCCCGTCCACGGTGACACTGCGCCGCACCGCGGTGAACAGGTGCGCGTCCTCACCGGTGAGGCCCACCGCGTACGGGCCGTGGGCGTTGATCAGGTTGACCAGCTCGCGGCCCACCTGACCGAACAGCACCATGCGCGCCACATCGAGGACCTCCGGGGTGGTGACCCGGAATCCGCCCTTGAAATCGCCTGGGATGCCGAGCTTCTTGAGCATCGCGCTGATCTGCGGCCCGCCGCCGTGCACCACAACCGGATGAATGCCGCAGTTGCGCAGGAACACCATGTCGGCGGCGAAGGCCGCCTTGAGGGTGTCGTCGGTCATCGCGTTGCCGCCGTACTTGACGACGACGATCTTGCCGTGCAGCTGCTTGAGCCACGGCAGAGCGGAGGCGAGGACCTGGGCCTTGACGCCGCGCTCGATGGCTTGGCTCATGAGCTGTAGGCCGAGTTCTCTTCGACGTAGGCGTGCGACAGGTCGGTGGTCCGGATGGAAGCACTGCCGCCTCCCACCCCCAGGTCCACGACGACGATGATGTCCTCGCCGGACAGGTCGACCTCGCGGGCCCCAGGGGCACCGGCACCGTCGACGCACACCGGAGAACCGTTGAACGACACGCTGATCCGCTCCGGATCCAGCTTGACCGGAGCGATGCCGACCGCGGTCAGGACCCGGCCCCAGTTCGGGTCGGAGCCGAACAGTGCGGTCTTGACCAGGCTGTCGCGGGCGATGACGCGTGCCGCGACCAGCGCGTCGTCCTCGGTGTCGGCGCCGGTCACGGTGATGACGACGCGCTTGGTGACACCTTCGGCGTCGGCCTGCAGCTGGGCGCACAAGTCGTCGCAGACCCGCAGCACGGCCTCGTTGAGATCGTCCTGGCTCGGGGCGATCTCGCTGGCGCCCGAGGCGAGCAGCAGCACGGTGTCGTTGGTCGAGCAGCTGCCGTCGACGTCGAGCCGGTCGAAGGTCAGGGCCGCGGCCCGCTTGAGCGCGGTGTCCAGCGCGGCCGCGTCCGCGACGGCGTCGGTGGTCAACACCACCAGCATGGTGGCCAGCGACGGTGCCAGCATTCCGGCGCCCTTGGCCATCCCGCCGAGGGTCCAGTTCTCCCCCGACTCCACCGAATGGTGCAGCGCAACCTGTTTCGGCACGGTGTCGGTGGTCATGATGGCCCGCGCGGCGTCGTCTCCGCCGGTCAGTCCGCCGGCGATCTCGTGCACGATCTCGGTGACGCCGGCCAGCACCTTGTCCATCGGCAACCGGTCACCGATCAGGCCCGTCGAGCACACCGCGACCTCGATGGCACCGGTCTCGGTGCCCCAGTCGCTCAGCGCGGTGGCCACCGCCTCGGCGGTGGCGTGGGTGTCCTGGAAACCCAGCGGACCCGTGCACGCGTTGGCGCCGCCCGAGTTCAGGACCACGGCACGCAGCCGGCCGGTGGTCAGCACCTGCTGTGACCACTGCACCGGGGCGGCCTTGATCTTGTTGCGGGTGAATACCCCCGCCGCGGCGTAGTCCGGCCCCTCGTTGAAGACCAGGGCCAGGTCCGGCGCGCCGGATGCCTTGATACCGGCGGCGATTCCCGCGGCCCGGAAGCCGGCCGGAGCGGTGACGCCCTGGGTGCGGACCAGCTTGGCCGTCTGCTTTGTACTCGCCTCGGTCACGGTGCCACTCCCACGATCGAAAGTCCTTCGGTTTCAGGCCAGCCCAGCGCCAGGTTCATCGACTGCACCGCGGCGCCGCCGGTGCCCTTGGTGAGGTTGTCGATGGCGGCGATGGCCACCAGTGTCTTCGCCTGCTCATCGACGGCGACCGCGAGCTGCGCGGCATTGCTGCCGATCACCGAACCGGTCTTGGGAAGCTGCCCCTCGGGCAGCAGATGGATGAACGGCTCCGCGCCGTACGCCTTTTCGTACGCGGCCCGGACCTCGGCCTCCGATGCCTCGGTGCGGGCGGTGCAGGTGGCCAGGATCCCCCGGGAGGTCGGGATCAGCACCGGGGTGAACGAGACGGTGACGTCCTTGTCGGTCACCGACCGCAGGCCCTGGGCGATCTCCGGGGTGTGCCGGTGCTTACCGGCGATGTTGTAGGCGCGAGCGGAGCCGATCACCTCCGAGCCCAGCAGGTCCACCTTGGCGGACTTGCCCGCACCGGAGGTGCCGCTGACGGCGACGACCGTGACTGCCGGTTCGACGAGATCGGCGGCCACCGCGGGCAGCAGCGCCAGCAGCGCGGCGGTCGGATAGCAGCCCGGCACCGCGATGCGCTTGGCGCCCTTGAGCCGGTCCCGGGCGCCCGGCAGCTCGGGCAACCCGTAGGGCCAGCTGCCGGCGTGCGCCGAACCGTAGAACTTCTCCCAATCGGCGGCATCGGTCAGCCGGAAGTCGGCACCGCAATCGATGATCAGGGTGTCGGGGCCGAGCTGCTCGGCCAGCGCCGCGGAATGACCGTGCGGAAGGCCGAGGAACACCACGTCATGGCCGGCCAGCACCTCGGCGTCGGTGGGCTCCAGAACACGCGAGGCCAACGGCAGCAGGTGCGGATGATGCTCGGCCACCGTCGTCCCGGCACTGGAGGCCGCGGTCAGCGCCCCGATGGTCAACCGGCCGTCAGCGTAGGCCGGATGCCCGAGCAGCAACCGCAGGATCTCTCCGCCGGCGTAGCCGCTGGCGCCGGCTACCGCTATCGAAGTCATGCGGCAATTCTGCATTGTTATGCATGTAGATGCAAACTCATTAATCGGCGCGAAGCCGAGCGTGGGGGCTGTGCACGCAAAACCCCACAAATGCGTGCACAGGCCCTACGTTCGCGCTCAGAACTCAGCCGCGCAGGACGGCGCCGACGCGCTCGCCGGCGACCACGACAGCGGCGTCGCGGGCAGCGCTGGCCTCGTCCTCGGTGAGGGTCCGGTCAGCAGCGCGGAACCGCAGTGCCAGGGTCAGGGACTTGCGGCCCTCCCCGATCTGCGGACCGGTGTAGACGTCGAACAGCCGGACGTCCTCCAGCAGCTCGCCGGCCCCGTCGCGGACGGCGTCGACGACGGCCGCCGCGGCGACGTCGTCACCGACCACCACGCTGATGTCCTGGAACACCGCCGGGAACGGTGACACCGACGGCGCGGGCAGCGCCTCGACGATCGGCACGGCATCGAGGTCGAGCTCGACGGCGCAGGAGCCCTTGGGCAGGCCGGTCCGCTCGACGACCGCCGGATGCAGCTGGCCTGCGTAGCCCACGACCGTGTCACCGACGAGCACCTCGGCACAACGGCCCGGATGCCACGGCAACTCCTGGGCGGCGCGCAGGGTGAACTCCACTCCGGCCGCCCGGCCGATCACCCGTACCGCCTCGAACGCATCGGCGGCTTCGACGGGCCGACCCGGGCCCCACGGCCCGGCAGGCTCACGCAACCCGGTGAGCACCGCCGCGACGTGCTGCGGCTGATGCGGCAACGAGGCGTCCAGCCCGGCGATCTCCTCGTCGGTGGGCCTGCGGTCGTTCGGGATGCGCTCGACGGAGCGGGTCTCGGCCGTGGGATGCACCACCTGCTGGATCGCGAACAGTGCGACATCAGCGGCGCCACGGGATACGTTGCGGCCCAATGCTTCCAGCAATCCGGGCAGCAGCGTGGTGGCCAGCTGCGGGCGGTCGGCCTCCAGCGGGTTGAGCACCTTGGTGGCGTTGCGACGCGGGTCGTCGGCGGGAAGACCCCACGCGTCGAACACTCCGGCGGGCAGGAACGGCGTGGGCAGGACCTCGACGAATCCAGCCAGCGCCAGCGACTTTCCGATCGCGCGGCGACGCTTCTGGACCGCGGTCAGGCCACGTCCGGCCGGTGCCGTGGGCAGCACCGACGGGATGGACTCCAGCCCCTCCAGCCGCAGCACTTCCTCGACGAGGTCGGCACGCTGACGCATGTCGGGCCGCCAGCTCGGCGGAGTGACGGTCAACGAAGCGGAACCAGCGGCTTCAACGACAACGGCGCCGATCTGGGTGAGCCGGCGTGCCGTGGTACCCGCGGCATACTCGACGCCCGCGGTGCGGTCGGGCAGGTCGGCCGGGATCTCGATGGCCGGCTGGGACCAGTCGGTGCGCCCGTCCGCGCGCCAGTCGGTGAGCGTCGGCGCGACGGTACCGCCGGCGATCTCGGCCAGCAGGGTCGCGCAACGGTCCAGTGCGGCAACCGAAATGGCCGGGTCAACCGACCTCTCGTAACGGCGCCCGGCCTCACTGGCCAGGTGCAGACGGCGCTGGGTACGCGACACCGCTGCCGGATCCCACACCGCGGCTTCCAGCAGCACGTCGGTGGTGGTGTCGCGCACCTCGGTGGTGCCCGCGCCCATCACGCCGCCGATCGCGGCGGTCGCGACGTCGTCGACGATCAGTACGTCGGCGGAGTTCAGCGTGCGCTCGACATCGTCGAGCGTGACCACCTTTTCGCCGTCACGGGCGAAGCGCACCGCGAAGCCGCCGGTGATCAGGCTGCTGTCGTGGGCGTGCATCGGGTGGCCGAGTTCGAGCATGACGTAGTTGGTGACATCGACCGCGGGCGAGATGGCGCGGATGCCGCTGAGATTCAGCCGTCGCTGCATCCACCACGGTGACACCGCCGCCGGGTCGATGCCCGTGACGGGGCGTAACCCGAAGCGCTGCACGCCCGTTCCGGGCTCCACGGTCAGCGGCCAGGCCTCGCCCTCGGCGGGCAGCGGCGCCACGTCGGCCGGATCGACGAAGTCCAGATCGTGGGCACACGCGATCTCGCGGGCCAGGCCGCGCACCGACAGGCAGTAACCGCGATCCGGCGTGATGGCCAGGTGGAACACCACGTCATCTAGGCCGAGGATCTCGGCGGCCGGGGTACCCGGTTCGGCGGTGCCCTCGGGCAGCACGAGGATGCCCGACTGGTCGACACCGAGGTGCATCTCCGATGCCGAGCAGATCATGCCGTCGGAAACCCGGCCGTAGGTCTTGCGCGTGGCGATGGTGAAGTCGCCCGGCAGCACGGTTCCCGGCAGCGCCACCACGACCAGGTCGCCGACCGCGAAATTCGTCGCCCCGCACACGATGTCGCGAGGCTCGCCGTCGACATTCTGGATACCGACATCGACCTTGCAGGCCCGGATCGGTTTCTTGAACTCGGTGAGTTCCTCGATCTCGGCGACCCGGCCGACGGTCAGCGGTCCACTCACGGGTCCGATCGGGATGATCTCCTCGACCTCGTGTCCGATGCGGATGAACGTCTGCTCGAGTTCCTCGACCGACGCATCCCAATCGGGCGCGCCGGCACGAATGGCCTCACGCAGCCAGCTGAACGGAATCCGCATCAGGCACCGACCCCGAACGGCAGGGAGAACCGGACGTCGCCCTCGACCATGTCGCGCATGTCAGGAATTCCGTTGCGGAACTGCAGGGTTCGCTCCAATCCCATGCCGAAGGCAAATCCGGAGTAGACGTCGGGGTCGATACCGCAGGCGCGCAACACATTCGGGTTGACCATGCCGCAGCCGCCCCATTCGACCCAGCCGGCGCCGCCCTTCTTGCCGGGGAACCAGATGTCCACCTCGGCCGAGGGCTCGGTGAACGGGAAGAAGTGCGGGCGGAACCGGGTGCGTCCCTCCGGCCCGAACTGGGACCGCGCGAACGCATCCAGTGTGCCGCGCAGATTCGCCATGGTCAGGCCCTTGTCCACCGCCAGCCCCTCCACCTGGTGGAACACCGGGGTGTGGGTGGAATCGAGTTCATCGGTGCGGAAGGTCCGCCCGATCGAGACGACGTAGACCGGCAGTTCGCGGTCCAGCAGCGCCCGGATCTGCACCGGCGAGGTGTGGGTGCGCAGCACCTGCCGCGACCCCTCGGGGGCGATCTGGAAGGTGTCCTGCTCGCTGCGGGCCGGGTGATCGGGCGGGAAGTTCAGGGCGTCGAAGTTGAACTGCTCGGTCTCGACCTCGGGCCCCTCGGCCAGCTCCCAGCCCATCGCGACGAAGGTGTCGGCGACGTTCTCGGCCAGGATCGTGATCGGGTGCCGGGCGCCCAGCGGCTGGCGGGTCGAGGGCAGCGTCACGTCGATACGTTCGGCGACCAGCACCGCGGCGTCGCGCTCGGCGCGCAGCGCGGCCAGCCGCTCGTCATAGGCACGCTGGGCCTCTCCGCGGGCGACGTTGACGCGTTTGCCGGCGTCGGCGCGGTCGGCCTTCGGCAGCGTCGCCAACGCCTGGCGGGCCAGGGCGATCGGTGCACGATCGCCGAGGTGCTCGGTCTTGGCGCGCGCCAACGCATCAAGGTCACCGGCCAGCTCAAAGGCATGCCGGGCCGCACTGACGGCTTTGGTCAGGGCTTCTTCTGAGAGATCACTGGGCTGCTCAGCCACCCGGCGATCATAGGCGATCGGCGAGTGACACCTCGAACGCCTTTACCGTCAGCTACCCCGCCGGCAGCGCTCAGGGAGCCGGCAACGGCCCTGACGTCTTCACCCGGTACATCACCAGATCGTCGGGCACGCCTTCGGGCTTGGTCGAGAACATCTGCCGTCGTTGACGTTTGACACTGAGCCCGAGTTCGGCCAGCTTCTCTTCGGAGATGCCCTCCAGCGTGGTGTGGGACACAACGAGCCCGCCGTTGGCGGCCCGCTCCATCACCCGGGCCGTGATGTTGACGTCGACCCCGAGCCAGTCCGACCCGATGCGCTGCGGACGGCCGGTGTGGATACCGACCCGCATGCGCGGCGCGTAGCCGTCCATGTCGATGCCCTTCACACCGTCGAGCGCGACGACCATTGCGCTCAGGGCGGTGCCCGGATCGCGGAACACGGCCATCATGCCGTCGCCCATCCGTTTGACGATGTGACCGCCGGCCTCCAGCACCGGGGGCTCGATCACCTGCGCCACCCGTCGCAGCAACCGCAATGTGGCGTCGTCGCCGGAGCGCAGAGACCACGAACTGAAACCGACCAGGTCGGTGAACACCAGGGTCACCTCGGGATTGGCCGGAGTGCCCGAGACACGTTCGGTCAACGCCTGCCAGACCTGCAATGCCCCCAAGCTGACCTCACGCGAGGCGGCGTCACGGTCCAGCAGGCGGTCAGCGACCCGCGCGGCCGCCCGGGGACCACCCTCTCCCGAAGCCGAGAGGCGGTCACCGAAATCCGGATCCCCGGGCAGCGCCCGCCGGACCCGCCGGACCAGATCGATGACGGCCGGGCTGCGGTTGGTGCGTTGCACCCACCCCAGCGGACCCGGCAACCCGGGTGTCCTCACCGCGCGCTGCTGCGGCGCCTGCTCGACATCCCCGACTCGACCGGACGGGTCATCGAACGGCTCGCCATCCACAGCGCAAGAGTAGGTGGCGCGCGGACCGGGCGGCAATCACGCCACGAGCGGGTTTGCCCACACTTCTCCGGCGTCGGCAAACCCGGCTGGTCACAGCGCTGTGGCGCCACGATAGACACCGAATAACAGTGCGCGGCGACGCGCCGCGGCGTCGTAGACAACGTGCGTTGTCAATACTATCGTTGAGCCCAGCTGTGATTCACGTCATGACGAGTCAACGAGGACGCAATGACCACACGAACCACCATCGGCGGCGAGCACGATCCCCTCGGCCCGGATTCGCTCACCTGGAAGTACTTCGGCGACCTGCGCACCGGGATGCTGGGCGTCTGGATCGGCGCGATCCAGAACATGTATCCCGAACTCGGCGCCGGCGTCGAGGAACATTCGATCCTGCTGCGCGAGCCGCTGCAGCGCGTGGCGCGGTCGGTCTACCCGATCATGGGCGTGGTCTACGACGGCGACCGTGCGGCGGACACCGGCGCGCAGATCAAGGGGTTCCACACCACTATCAAGGGTGTCGACGGCCAGGGCCGGCGCTATCACGCGCTGAACCCGGAGACGTTCTACTGGGCACACGCCACCTTCTTCATGCTGATCATCAAGACCGCGGAGTATTTCTGCGGCGGCCTCACCGAGGCCGAGAAGCGTCAACTGTTCGACGAGCACGTGCAGTGGTATCGCCAGTACGGCATGAGCATGAGACCAGTCCCCAAGGACTGGGATGAGTTTCAGGAGTACTGGGACGCCAAATGCCGCGACGAGCTCGAGATCAACCGAGCCACCCTCGACATCTTCACCATCCGGATCCCCAAGCCGTGGTTCGTGTTGATGCCGACCCCGGTGTGGGACCAGCTGTTCAGACCCCTCGTCGGGGCGCAGCGCTGGATCGCGGCCGGTCTGTTCGACCCGGCGGTGCGAGAGAAGGCCGGAATGCGCTGGACCCCCGGCGACGAGGTACTGCTGCGGGTATTCGGCAAGATGGTCGAACTGGCATTCGTCGCGGTCCCCGACGAGATCAGGCTGCACCCGCGGGCCCTGTCGGCCTACCGCCGCGCGGCCGGCAAGTTGCCGGTCGACGGCCCGCTGGTGGAAGCACCCAGCTTCATGGACCCGCCCCGCGACCGACGAGGGCTTCCCATGCACTACGTGTCGCGGCGCAAAACGCTGCTGGACCGCGCCGGAGCCCTGGTACACACCACATTCTCCCTACCGGCGCTGCGCCCGGCCCGACGCCCCGCGGCCTGACTTTTGACACGTGTCTAAGCTGTCGAGATGCTTGATTGGTCTGATGTCGACATAGCTGTCCGGGACGCGGTACGCGAGTTCGTGGACAAGGAGATCCGGCCCCACCTCGATGAGCTGGAGAGCGGCGACATGGAGCCGTACCCGATCGTGCGAAAGCTGTTCGCCACGTTCGGAATCGATGCCCTCGCCAAGGAATCGCTGGACAAGCGGCTGGCGAAGCTGCGCAGCGGCGAGAGCAAGTCTTCGGGCGCCCGGGGCGGGATGTTCGGCGGCGGGTCGCCGGGCATGGGTTTCGTCGTGATCAGCGAACTGTGCCGGGTATCGATGGGCCTGGTCACCGGGCTGGGTGTCAGCCTGGGCCTGACCGTGTCGACCATCCAGGGCCGCGGCACCCTGGCCCAGCAGGAACGCTGGCTGCCCGGGCTGGTGACCTACGAGAAGATCGGCGCCTGGGCGATCACCGAGCCCGATTCGGGTTCGGACGCGTTCGGCGGCATGAAGTCCTATGTCACCCGTGACGGGGACGACTACATCCTCAACGGACAGAAGACCTTCATCACCAACGGGCCCGATGCCGATGTCGTGGTGGTCTACGCCAAGCTCGACGAGGGTGATGGCGCGGACAAGCGCAATCGCAAGGTGCTGACCTTCGTGCTCGACCGCGGCATGGAGGGCTTCGAGCAGTCGAAGCCGTTCCGCAAGATGGGCATCCACTCCTCACGCACCGGTGAACTGTTCTTCAACAACGTCCGGCTGGGCCGCGACCGGCTGCTCGGCGAGACCGAAGGATCCGGGCCCGACGAAGGCCGGGCCAGCGCCCGGTCCAACTTCTCGGCCGAACGCATCGGGGTGGCCGCGATGGCGCTCGGCGTGATCGAGGAATGCCTACGGTTGAGCGTCGACTACGCCAAGACCCGCACCCTGTGGGGCCAGGAGATCAGCCAGTTCCAGCTGATCCAGCTCAAACTGGCCAACATGGAAGTGGCCCGGATGAACGTGCGCAACATGCTGTTCCGCGTCATCGAATCCGGCGAGAAGGGAGTGCCGATCTCCCTCGCCGAGGCCTCTGCGATCAAGTGGTACTGCTCGCAGGCCGCCACCGACGTCGCGATGGAGGCCGTGCAACTGTTCGGCGGCAACGGCTACATGACCGAGTACCGGGTGGAGCAGTTGGCCCGCGATGCCAAGTCGTTGATGATCTACGCCGGCAGCAACGAGGTGCAGATCACCCACGTGGCACGCGGTCTGCTGAGCTAGCCCACGGCGGCCAGCGCGTCGATCTCCACCAGCATGACCTCGTGCGGGAGGTCGACGAATACCGTTGTCCGGCATGGAAGCTGGTCGGACTTCACGTTCTCGGCGATGAACTCGCCGTACACGTCATTCATGGCCGCGAAGTCTTCACGCTTGGTGAGGTAAACCCGGAACATCAGGACATCGTCGACACCGGCGCCGCCGGCCGCCAGGATCGCCTTGACGTTCTCCAGCGTGCGACGGGTCTGCGCCCGCATATCACCCTCGCCGATGTAGGTGTTGGTCGCGGGGTCCATCGGCCCCTGGCCGGACACCTGCAGGAGTCCGCCCTTGCGGATGCCCTGGCTGAAGGTGTGGGCCGGCGCCGGGGCGTCATCGGTACGGATGACCTGAGAATCGGACACGGTGGAATCTCCTCTGTTTCAGTGCTTTTCGATGATTTGCGGTCGAGTTACGACGGCCGATAGCCGCATTCGGCCGAGATGCGTTCGCACACCGCCTGCAACGGCGGCAGAAGTTCGAGGACCTGTTCGAACGGCAGCACGACGTCGGGCACCGACACCGAAACCGCGGCGACGACACGGCCGTTCGCACCGCGGATCGGTGCGCCCACGCAATTGATCGACGGCTCGTTCTCTTCGCGATCGCGCGCCCAACCCTGAACCCGCACGGTCTCGATCTCTCGCAGGTACGCCTCGGGCGTCGTGATGGTGTTGGCCGCGCGCCGGGTGAAGTCCATCGCCGTGACGATCCGCCGCAGTTCGGCATCGGGCAGGTCGGCGAGGATCACCTTGGCGACGGCCGTCGAGTTGAGGTTGGCGGTCAGGCCGATTCGCGAGTACATGCGGATCTGATCGTGCGATTCGAGCTTGTCGATGTACACGATGTCGCCGCCTTCCATCGCGGCGAGGTGGGTGGTCCGGCCGTATTCACGGTTGAACTCGACGAGATGACGCGAGGCGATCTGACGGATCTCCCGCTGATCGGTGCCGTGGGCGGCAAGTTCGAAGACCCGTGATCCGAGGTGATAGCGATTGTTGTTGTCGCGGAACGTGAACCGCTCGTCGGACAGGGTGCGCAGCAGCCTCATCACGGTGGTCTTGTGCACATCGGTGGCGGCTGCGAGCTCGTCCAGGCTGGCCGGACCGTTGCCCAGCTGAATCAACAGATGCAGCGCCCGTGCGACGCTCTGACTCACCGCCTGCTCCCGCACACGAAGAATCCGACCTCGCTGACCTTCGTCGCGGCCCACTCTCCGTCCGTGCAGATGAGCAGATGCTCGATCGACGCGTCGGGCGGTGGCGGTGCCGAATCCGCTACGACGGTCAGGGTGACAGCGGCTCCGATGTGGCCGCGCCGCAGGCATGATTCCGGATCCTCATCGAGCACAACGCCGCTGAGGAATCCCGCAGCGAACGCGTCACCCGCACCCACCGGCTCGACCACGTCGACGCGCAGGGCCGGGACGACGATCACGTCGCCGGTCCGATCCACCGCGATCGCCTGTTCCGCACCGTCCTTGATGACCAATGTCTCCGGATTCGGCAGCATGCGACGCAACGCCACCGGATCGTCGGTGCCCGCGACGCGGATCGCCTCGTCGGCGCCCACCAGCACGATGTCGGCCAGGTTGGCCAGGGCGATCACCTCGGCCGGATCGCCGTCGGGCCAGAGCTGTTCGCGCCAGTTGACGTCGAAGCTCACCAGCCCGGTGATGCCGGGCCGGTCCGTCAGCAACCGGCGCATCATGGCCCGGCAGGTATCGGACAGGGCGGGTGTGATGCCGCTGCAGTGCACGACCGATGCACGCCCGAACGCGGATACGACCGGTGTCGAGTCCAGGAATCCAGGTTCCATCGCGGAAGCCGCCGAGCCTGCCCTGCTGTATCTGCTGACGCTGCGCGGCTCCCCCACCTCGTCGGGTGCGGTGACTTTCGAGTAGTACCCGGTGGGCCGGGTCGGGTCGACCTCGACCGCGGAGATGTCGACGCCGCGATCGGTCAGCTCGGATCTGATCAGTGCTCCGTGCGCGTCGTCGCCCAGCCGGCCGACGAAGGACGCGGGGATGCCCCAGGCGACGAGTCCGGCCGCGACGTTGGCTTCCGCACCGGCCAGGTGCAATTCAGACTGAGCACCGGCCAGGTGCAATTCGGCCTGAGCACCGGCCAGGTGCAGATCTGTCTCCGCACCGGCCAGGACCAGCGGTTCGCCGAGACAGGCGACTCCGCCGACGGGGTCTGTGGGCAATTCGGGCACTGCCGTCCTTCGGGATCGAGACGATTGACGCGGTGTCGTCTGCCATGTTAGACAGGTCACACCACAAAATGCAACCCTAATTGCAACATGTGCAACGTAGCAGCTCACACCGTTCCGATGCTCTCAACGCACCAGAATCACCATGGAGGACACGATCGGCATGACGACGCGAGGCGAGCCCACGCCGGACAGTCGGGCGTGGGATACGCTCCGCGCCGAACGCCTGTCGGAATTGGACAAGGCCCTTCCGGTCGAGGCCGACGGCCTCACCACCGCGGAGTTCCTGGCCACCCGGCCCCACCTGTCGGCATTCACCACACCGGTGATGACGCTGGACGATTCGGCCATCGAAGACAACGTGGCCGCCATGGCGGCCTGGTGCACAGCTCACGGGGTCGAACTGGCACCGCACGGGAAGACCACCATGTCGCCGGTGCTCTGGGACCGCCAACTGCGCAGCGGCGCATGGGGTATCACCCTTGCCACACCGAGCCAGGTACGCGTCGCGGTGAATTTCGGCGTTCGGCGGATCCTGCTCGCCAATGCACTGGTCGATCCGGCCGCGCTGCGCTGGCTGGCCGGCGAGATGGCCGCCCGATCCGACCTTGAGGTGCTCACCTGGGCGGACTCGACAGCCACGGTCGATGCGATGGACGCGGCACTCTCCGACATCCGGGTGGCCCGGCCGATTGCGGTACTGGTCGAACTCGGTGAGACCGGCGGCCGGACCGGAGCCCGCTCGGTCGACGAGGCCGCAGCGGTGGCAGCACGGATAGCGGCCTCCGACAATCTGCGCCTGGCGGGCGTGTGCGGCTACGAGGGATCGCTGGCGCACGACGCGTCCGAGGCGTCACTGGCCCGGGTCCGGCACTACCTGGAGGAAATGGCCCGGCTGCACCAGCAAATCGAAACCGAGGGCCACTACCCTGCCGACGCCGATGTGTACGTAACCGCCGGTGGCAGTGCCTATTTCGATCTCGTGGCTGAAGTCCTGGCCCCGCTGGCCGGCGGCCGCACGCACGTCGTGGTCCGTGCCGGGGCCTACATCATCCACGACGACGGCTTCTACACCGGGATCACGCCTTTCGGCCGCGGCGGTGAAAACTACCGGCTGCGCTCGGCCATGCACACCTGGGCGCGGGTGGTGTCACGCCCCGAACCCGGGCTGGCACTGCTGGACGCCGGGAAGCGGGATGTCCCATTCGACGAGGGGTTGCCCACGCCCCAGCTGGTCGCCCCCCAGCTCGGCGCGCCCGCACGTCCGCTCACGAATGCGGAGATCGTGGCCGTCAACGACCAGCACGCCTTCCTCACCATCCCGCCGGACTCCGATATTCGCGTGGGTGACGTTGTACGACTGGGGCTTTCCCACCCGTGCACAGCCTTCGACAAGTGGCGATGGATCCCCGTCGTGGCACAAAACGAGAACGATCCCGTCGTCGTCGACCTGATCCGCACCTACTTCTGAGCCGGACCGTGATGCGCACATTGATCCGCTCCGCCACCGTCATCGACGGCACCGAGTCCGCTCGGTATGCCGCCGATGTGCTGATCGACGACGACCGTATCGCCGCCATCATCACCGATCCCGCGGATTCACCGGCGGCCGACCGCGTGATCGACGCCGCCGGACTGGTGCTCGCGCCCGGATTCATCGACATGCACGCACATTCGGATCTTCAGATCCTGCTCAACCCCGTGCATCCGTCACGTATCACCCAAGGCGTCACCACCGAGGTACTCGGACAGGACGGGCTGTCGTATGCACCGGTGACCTCCGAGGTGCTCGCCGTCGTCCGCCGCAAGATCGCCGGCTGGAACACCGACCCGATCGACTTCGACTTCGACTGGCGTTCGGTCGCCGAGTATCTGGACCGTCTCGATCGCGGAATCGCCACCAACGTGGCCTATCTCATCCCACACGGCGTGGTGCGCGCACTGGTGGTCGGCTGGGACGACATTCCCGCGACTGCCGCACAGATCGCGCAGATGCAGACCATCGTGGCCCAGGCCATGACCGAGGGCGCCGTCGGCTTGTCGGCCGGATTGACCTACACGCCAGGCATGTACGCCGACAACGACGAACTTCTCGCACTGTGCCGGACGGTGGCGTCCTACGGCGGCTACTTCTCCCCACACCATCGGTCCTACGGCGCCGGCGCGATGGAGGCCTACGCCGAGATGGTCGAGCTCGCCGAAAGATCCGGCTGCGCACTGCACCTGGCTCATGCCACGCTCAACTTCGGCCCGAACAAGGGACGGGCGCCCGAACTTCTGGCCCTGCTCGAGGCTGCCACCGCCGCCGGTGCCGACATCAGCCTCGACACGTACCCCTACCTGCCCGGAGCCACCACGCTGTCGGCGATCCTGCCCAGCTGGGCGTCGGCGGGCAGCACCGACGAGACGATGGCCCGGCTGACCGATCCAGCCGCGCTGGCCCGTATCCGCGAACATCTGGAGGTCAGTGGTTCCGACGGCTGTCACGGCGTGATCGCCGAGTGGGACACCATCGAGATCAGCGGAGTCACCCATCAGCAGCTGGATCACTACGTGGGCCGCACGATCGCACAGATCGCCGCGGCAGAGGACCGCGATGCGTTCGACGTATGCATCGACATCCTGCTGCGCGACGAACTCGGTAGCGGGATCCTGCAGCACGTCGGGCACGAGGAGAACGTGCAGGCGATCATGCGGCACCCGCGGCACACCGGGGGCAGTGACGGGCTGCTGATCGGGTCGAAGCCGCACCCCCGCGGTTGGGGAACCTTCGCGCGGTACCTGGGTCACTACTGCCGCGACCTCGGACTGTTCTCGCTGGAGGAGTGCGTGGGCCATCTCAGCGGACGGGCGGCGACCCGGCTGCGGCTGACCGACCGCGGATTCATCCGTCCCGGTTTCGCGGCCGATCTGGTGCTGTTCGATCCGGCTACGGTTTCCGACACCGCCACATACGACCAACCCCGCACGGCTGCAACGGGATTCACCCTTGTCCTGGTGGGCGGACAGTTCGCACTCGATGACGGTGAGCTCACCGGGGTGACAGCTGGACGGTCGCTGCGACGCGGCCCAGACGGAGGTGTGCAATGACAGCGCTCGACGTGTTGCGGTCGGATCGCGTACTCAGCGTGGTCCGCGCCGAGACCATTCCCGACGCGGCCGATCTGTGCCACGCGCTCGCGGAGGGCGGTATCCGCACGGTCGAGCTGACCTTCACCACCCCCGGGGTGCTCGACCACCTGAGGTCCTGCGCCGAATCGGTGTCCGAGGCCGGGATCATGTTGGGTGTCGGCACCGTGATGACGGCCGATCAGGCCCGCGCTGCCATCGACGCCGGCGCACGGTTCCTGGTCACCCCCGGCCTGCGCCCCGAGGTCGCCGAGGTCGCGACCGCCTATTCGGTGCCGGTGTTCCTCGGTGCCCTCACCCCCACCGAGGTCGCACAGGCGGTAGATCTCGGGTCCGCGGCCGTGAAGATCTTCCCGGCCGGCAGTGTGGGCCCCAAATACCTGTCCGACCTGCACGGGCCGTACCCGGAGGTCGAGTTGCTGCCGTCCGGCGGGATCAACGAGGGCAATGCCCGGTCCTATCTCGACGCGGGCGCCCTCGCCGTCTGCGCGGGTACCGGTGTGGTCCCACCGGCCCGTGTCGCCGCCGGAGACTGGGACGAGATCACCGGCCGGGCACGCAGTTTCGTCGCCGCGCTGTCCCACTGAAGCTGTCCCACCAACCGAGTCCCCGTCCACGTCCCGGAGGATCCATGACCTCGTTCGTGCACTGGCTGCAGCATGACACGGCCGGCCTGTTGACGCTGGCCGCGGTGTCCATCGCGGTGCTGCTGTTGTTGATCATCAAGCTCAAACTCGAACCGTTCATCGCACTGATCGTGGTCAGCATCGCTGTCGCGCTGATCGCGGGGATCCCCGTCAGCGAGCTGGTCGGGACCCCGGCGAAGGCATCGGATTCCTTGTTGGAGAAGGGTTTCGGCAGCATCCTCGGTCACATCACCGTGATCATCGGGCTAGGCACCGTGCTCGGGGCGATGCTCGAGAGGTCCGGCGGTGCCGACGCGCTGACCACCCGGTTGCTGAACCTGTTCGGTCCCAAGGGCGCTCCGCTCGCCATGGGCCTGACCGGCGTGGTGCTCGGCATCCCGATCTTCTTCGACATCGGCATCTTCATCCTGGCTCCGCTGGTGTACGTGGCGGCCAAGCGCGGCGGCAGATCGCTGGTGATGTACGCGATGCCGATGCTCGCCGGCCTGTCGATGACGCACGCCTTCCTGCCGCCACACCCTGGTCCGGTCGCGGCCGCAGGTCTGCTGCACGTCAGCCTCGGCTGGCTCATCATCATGGGCCTGGCCTGCGGTATCCCCGCCTGGTTCGTCAGCGGCGTGGCATGGGGTTCGTGGATCGGGAAACGGGTCCAGGTCGAGGTGCCCGACGAGTTCATCCCGGAGGAGGACGAGGCCGACACCGCCGATCCCCCGTCGATCGGGCTCATCGCGTTCATCATCCTGGCCCCGAGCACTGATCCTGGCCGCCACCCTCGCCGACGTCATGCTCGACGACGGTCGCCTGCTGTCGATCCTGACCCTTGTCGGCACCCCGGCCGTCGCATTGACCATCGCGGTACTGCTCGCGCTCTACCTTCTGGGAATCCGCCGGGGCATCTCCGCGACGGAACTCGGCAAGATCAGCGCGGCGTCCCTGCGCCCGGTCGGCATGATCCTGCTGGTGGTCGGTGCCGGTGCGTTCTTCGGTGCGGTGTTGCGCGCCACCGGAATCGGTACCGCGCTCGCCGACTCCATGACCGCCATCGGCCTGCCGGTGATCCTGTCGGCCTACCTGATCAGCTGTGCGCTACGGATCGCGCAGGGCTCGGCGACGGTGGCGATCGTGACGACGGCCGGCATCATCGAATCATCCATCGCCGCCGGGAACTACAGCCCGGCTCAGATCGCCCTGATCGTGGTCGCGGTGTCCGCAGGCTCCATCGTCGCCAGCCACGTCAACGACGGCGGATTCTGGATCGTGTCACGGTATTTCAACATGTCGGTGAAGGACACCCTCAAGACATGGACGGTGCTGGAGACCATCTTGTCGGTGGTCGGGTTCGCCATGGCCGGGCTGATCTGGCTGGTGGTCTGACCCGCGAGCAGTCGGTTAGGAGATCATCTCGCGACCCGGGTGCGCGTCGCGCCAGCCGGCCATCGCGGCATCCCAGTCCACACCGTCGAGCGCGGTCAGCGCAGCGGGGAACAATCCGTCCTCTTCCTTCGCGATGTGCACGTAGAGCTCCTCGATCTCATCGCGCACCCGTTGCCGATCCCCGGGGTCGGACAGGTCGACGACCTCGAGGAAGGCTGCCAGCTCACGGTGTTCGGCCACCAACGGGTCGATGTGCTCGGCGAAGAGCTCGTCGCGGTGCATCACCGCGAACAGCCCGTTCTCCTCACCCTGCCAATGGGACCGCAATTCCTCGAACATCGCCGTCAGCAGCTGACGGGCCGCGTCCAGCTCGCCGCGGTCCATGGCGCGTACCGCTTCACGGCCGTGGTCGACGGCCCGCTCGTGCTCGGCGATGTAATCCCGCAGAAGAGGCATGTCCCGGCATCCGCAGTATTGGCACATGCTCAATCACTAGCACTGCGGTGGGCGCGGGCGCTCTGATACAGGCAGATCGACGCCGCCGAGGCGATGTTGAGACTTTCGGAATGTCCGGGCATCGGAATGTGCACCCGGTGATCGGCGGCCGCGGCCAATTCGCTTGGCAGGCCGTGGGCTTCGGGGCCGAACAGCCAGGCCGTGGGCGGCGTCAGGTCGATGTGGTCGAGGTTGGCCTCGCCGTCGATCGTGGTGGCCAGCACCTGCAGCCCCGCGGCCTGCAACCGTGCAACGGTGGCGGCCTCGTCGGGCTCGCTGATCACCGGCACCGAGAAGATGCTGCCGGCCGACGCCCGCAGGCACTTGCTGTTGTAGGGGTCGACGCTGTTGCCGGCCAGCACCACCGCGTCGGCGCCCATCGCGTCGGCCGTGCGGATCAACGTACCGGCGTTGCCCGGCTCCGAGATCTGCACGGGTACCGCGATCAACCGGGGCGCGGCGGCCAGAACCTCGTCGAGTGAGACCTCCGGCAGTCGGCACACCGCCACCAGACCGACCGGGGTCACGGTGTCCGACAAGGCTTTCGCCGCACGCTCGGTGACCAGCTGCACCGGCGCATCGGCCAGCAGCGCACCGAAACGGTCGAGGGCGGCCTCGGTCGCGAACACCTCGGAAACAAGTCCGCGCCGCAACGCGGCCTCGACGAGGTTGGACCCCTCGGCAAGGAAGCGTGCGGCGCGGCGGCGCCCGACGTGGCGCTGCAGTTTGACCGCAGCAGCCACCCGGGCAGAACGCTCGGTGAGCGTCAGGCGGCCTCTCCGGAGGGCGCGTTGACGTCCTCGGGCAGGGCGGCCTTGGCGACCTCGACCAGCGCGGTGAACGCGGCGGCATCGCTGACGGCGATCTCGGCCAGGTTCTTGCGGTCGACCTCGACGCCTGCGGCCTTGAGGCCCTGGATCAGGCGGTTGTAGGTGATGTCGTTGGCGCGGGCCGCGGCGTTGATACGCGAGATCCACAGCTTGCGGAACTCACCCTTGCGGGCCCGGCGGTCCCGGTAGGCGTAGGTCAGCGAGTGGAGCTGCTGCTCCTTGGCCTTGCGGTAGAGCCGCGACCGCTGACCGCGGTAGCCCTTCGAGGCCTTGAGGACTGTGCGCCGCTTCTTCTGGGCGTTGAGTGCGCGCTTCACGCGTGCCATGGGATGTTCCTATTCTCGTTCGGTACGGGGAGCGGCAGATCTAGCCGTTGAGCATCTTGTTGACACGCTTGGTGTCGTTGGCAGCAACCACGGTGCGGCCGTCAAGCCGACGGGTGCGCTTGGTGGCCTTGTGCTCCAGCAGGTGGCGTCGGCCGGCCTTCTGGCGCACGATCTTGCCGGTCCCGGTCTTGCGGAAGCGCTTCGATGCTCCGCTGTGGGTCTTCGCCTTGGGCATGAATCCTCAGTTCTGTGTTGAAACTAGTTCTGCGTTACGTCTGGTTCTTCTGGTGCGGCTGGTGCAGCCTGCTGCCCGCCGGGGCGCTCGGCCTGCTCTGCCGCCTTGGCGCGAGTCTTCGCGCCGCGGTGCGGTGCCAGCACCATCGTCATGTTGCGGCCGTCCTGCTTGGCTGACGTCTCGACGAAGCCGTAATCGGCCACATCGGCGCCCAGCCGCTGCAGCAACCGGTACCCGAGTTCGGGGCGGGACTGCTCACGACCACGGAACATGATGGTCACCTTGACCTTGGACCCGGCTTCGAGGAAGCGGACCACATGGCCCTTCTTCGTCTCGTAGTCGTGGTCGTCGATCTTGGGACGCAGCTTCTGTTCCTTGACGACGGTCTGCTGCTGGTTCTTGCGAGACTCGCGCTCCTTGAGTGCCGTCTCGTACTTGAACTTGCCGTAATCCATGATCTTGCAGACCGGGGGTTTAGCGGCTGGTGCAACTTCGACGAGGTCGAGATCGGCATCCGCGGCGACGCGGAGAGCATCTTCGATGCGCACGATCCCTACCTGCTCGCCGTTCGGTCCGATCAGGCGGACTTCAGGTACTCGGATGCGCTCGTTGATGCGGGTCTCAGTGCTGATGGGGCCTCCTATGTTGGGTCTGCTGAGGAGACCCGCCCATCCGCACTTCTGCCCTGTAAGAACAGAAAAGCCCTGCTCAAAGCAGGGCCCAATGCCGACCGATCACGGCTTGCGCCGCCTGCAGCTCCAACGCTGAAGCACAGAACCGGTGTCCGAAGACGCCGGCGACCGGACCGTTGTACCTTGTGGCCAACGGTGGGAGTGGGACTCCACTTGCTGTCCCTGACATAAGCCGGGACGGTCGCGCATGACAGTCTAGCAGCTATGACGGATCCGACCGAAACGCCCGACGAAGCGACGCCGCAGCTACGGGAGCTGGCCGACATTCCCGCGGTGGAAGTGATCACCCGGGCGGCGGTCATGCTGATGAGTGCCGCAGCCGAGAAGATCGGGCTCTCGGCCGAGGACCCCGACGATAGTCCCCACCGTGATCTCGACGAGGCGCGCCGCCTCATCACCGCGCTGGCTGGTCTGGTGACGGCCTCCGCCGAGTACCTGGGACCCCACGCGGGCCCCGTCCGCGACGGTCTGAAGAGCCTGCAGTTGGCGTTCCGCGAAGCCAGCGCGGCTCCTGAAGAACCGGGCAAAGGCCCAGGAGAGAAGTACACCGGCCCGGTCTGGTAACCACCTGGGCGGTGTCTGTGCGCGCGATCGACCCAATTGACGGTTTGACCGCCTATTCTCCGGGCGTATGACCGTTATCAGCCGCGGCCGCCGCACCGGGGTCCAGCCCGCGTCGAGGTTCTCCTGGGTTCCCGCAGCAGCCGGTTGGACCGTGGGCGTCATCGCGACCCTGTCGCTCATCGCCAGCGTGTCTCAAACGGTGCGCTGGCTGATCCAGGTGCCGCGAGAGTTCGTCAACGACTACATCTTCAACTTTCCCGACACCAGCTTCTCGTGGGCCTTCGTGCTGGCGCTGCTGGCCGCGGCACTCGCCGCCCGTAAGCGGATCGCCTGGTGGATCCTGGTGCTCTACATGGTGGGCGCCGTCGGCTGGAACCTCGGCGATCTCGCCACCGGCGGCGACCCACTGGCCGAGGACGTCGGCGAGGTCATCGGCCTGGCGTTCCACGTGGTGGCCATCGTCTGCCTGGTGTTGGCCCGCAACCAGTTCTGGGCCAAGGTGCGCCGGGGCGCACTGCTCAAATCCGCCGTCGTCCTGGTCGCAGGCATGGCGATCGGCATCCTGGCCGCGTGGGCACTGCTGGAACTGTTCCCGGGCACCCTGGCGCCGGAGTGGCGGCTGCTGTATGCCGTCAACCGGGTGAGCGGCTTCGCCACCGTCCCGACCGAGGTCTTCGAGGGCTACTCGCATCCCTTCCTCAACGCGATCTTCGGCTTGTTCGGCGCGCTGGCACTTATGGCTGCCGCGGTCGTGCTGTTCCAGTCGCAACGCGCCTCCAATGCGCTCACGGGTGAGGACGAATCGGCGATCCGCGGATTGTTGGAGGCCTACGGCAAGAACGACTCGTTGGGGTACTTCGCCACCCGTCGTGACAAGTCGGTGGTGTTCGCCCCCAACGGCCGCGCCGCGATCGCCTACCGCGTGGAGGTGGGCGTGTGCCTGGCCGGCGGCGATCCGGTCGGCGACCCCAAGGCGTGGCCGCAGGCGATCGCGGCCTGGCTGCAGTTGTGCCAGACCTATGGCTGGGCGCCGGGCGTGATGGGCGCCAGTTCGCTGGCGGCCGAGGCGTTCCGTGCGGCCGGACTCAACGCGCTGCAGCTCGGCGACGAGGCCATCCTGCATCCCGACAACTTCCGGCTGTCCGGACCCGACATGCGTGCGGTGCGCCAGGCCGTCACCCGGGCCCGGCGGGCCGGGACCTCGGTGCGGATCCGACGCCACCGAGAGCTGGATCAGGCCGAGATGGCTGACGTGATCAAGCGCGCCGATGCCTGGCGGGACACCGAGACCGAACGCGGCTTCTCGATGGCGCTGGGCAGGCTCGGCGACCCGGCCGACGGTGACTGCCTGCTCGTCGAGGCCGTGCAGCAGCGCGGGGACAACCCGGAGCCCGAGGTGGTCGCGTTGCTGTCGCTGGTGCCGTGGGGCGCCAACGGCGTCTCGCTCGACGTCATGCGCCGCTCCCCCCAATCCCCCAACGGCACCATCGAGCTGATGGTCAGCGAACTGTGCATGCAGTCCGAAGGCATTGGGGTCAGCCGGATTTCATTGAACTTCGCGATGTTCCGGTCGGCGTTCCAACAGGGCGCGCAGCTGGGCGCGGGTCCGGTGGCCCGGCTCTGGCGGGCGCTGCTGGTGTTCTTCTCCCGGTGGTGGCAGCTGGAGACGCTGTACCGCTCGAACATGAAGTACCAGCCCGAGTGGGTTCCGCGGTACGCCTGCTACGAGGATGCCCGGTTGATCCCGCGGGTCGGGGTGGCCTCGGTGATCGCCGAGGGTTTCCTGGTGCTGCCGTTCTCCCGGCGAAACAAGCAGCACACCGGTGAACACGTCGCGGCCCCGGCCGATCTGGTGGATTCGGGCCGGTTGCACCACGACGGCAGCGCTCCTGACCGCAGCGGGCTGCGGGACGATCTCACCGACGACGAGCAACAGCGGCTGCCCGAGCAGGTCCGGGTCCGGATGGCCAAGCTGCGCCAGTTGCAGGCCGACGGTGTGGACGCCTATCCCGTGGGCCAGGCTCCCAGCCATACCGTCGCGGCCGCACTGGAATCCGCCGACGGTGACAGCGTAAGCGTGGCCGGGCGGATCCTTCGGGTCCGGGACTACGGCGGGGTGCTGTTCGCCCAACTGCGCGATTGGTCGGGTGAAGTCCAGCTGTTGCTGGACAACGCCCGCCTGACGCAGGCCGGCACCGCCGACTTCACCGCGACCATCGACCTCGGCGATCTGATCGAGGTCAGCGGTGCGATGGGGCGGAGCCGCAACGGCACCCACTCGTTGCTGGTCGACAGTTGGCGATTGATCGGGAAATGCCTCCGGCCGTTGCCGGACAAATGGAAGGGCCTGACCGACCAGGAGGCCCGGGTACGGGCCCGCTACGTGGACCTGGCCGTCAACGCCGAGTCGCGGGACTTGATCCGGGCCCGCAGCGGCGCCCTGCACGCCATCCGGGAGACGTTGTACGCCAAGGGTTTCCTCGAAGTGGAGACCCCGATCCTGCAACAGATCCACGGCGGCGCCAACGCCCGGCCGTTCCTGACCCACATCAACGCCTACGACCTGGACCTGTACCTGCGGATCGCGCCCGAGCTCTACCTCAAGCGGTTGTGCGTCGGCGGTGTCGAGCGGGTCTTCGAACTCGGCCGGGCCTTCCGCAACGAAGGCGTGGATTTCAGCCACAACCCGGAGTTCACCCTGCTGGAGGCCTACCAGGCGCACGCCGACTACAACGTATGGATCGACGGCTGCCGCGAGCTGATCCAGAATGCCGCCCAGGCCGCCAACGGTGCCCAGGTCTTCCAGCGGCCGCGGGCCGACGGAGTTCTCGAACCGGTCGACATCTCTGGTCCGTGGGCGGTCAAGACCGTGCACGACGCGGTGTCGGAAGCCCTCGGCGAGCAGGTCACCGTCGAGACGGATCTGGCCACGCTGCGCCGGCTCTGCGATGCGGCCCACATCCCGTACCTGACCCACTGGGATGCCGGGGCCGTGGTGCTGGAGATGTACGAGCACCTCGTCGAGGACCGCACCGAAGAACCCACGTTCTACAAGGATTTCCCGACGTCGGTGTCGCCGCTGACCCGGCCGCACCGCAGCATCCCCGGGGTTGCCGAGCGCTGGGACCTGGTGGCCTGGGGCGTCGAGCTGGGCACTGCCTACAGCGAACTGACCGACCCCGTCGAACAGCGCCGGCGGCTGCAGGAACAGTCTTTGCTGGCCTCGGGCGGTGACCCCGAGGCGATGGAACTCGACGAGGATTTCCTGCAGGCGATGGAGTACGCCATGCCGCCGACGGGCGGCCTCGGCATGGGGGTGGACCGCGTGGTCATGCTGATCACCGGCCGCAGCATCCGCGAGACACTGCCCTTTCCGCTGGCCAAACCCCGTTAGCAGGCGCTTCACAGCCGATCCCAAGATTCGGCGGCGACGATGTGGTTGTGACGTTCACTCACCACCTGTCCTTGATGCACGGCTGGGTTCCGACCAGCGTCCAAGTCATCACCGCCGTGGTACTGATCGCCGCAATCGGCTGGCGTACCCGCCGCTGGGCGCTCATCTGGCTGCCGTTGGCCGCCGCGGTGGGCGGCATCTTGGTCGCCGGCACCAACTGGTACATCGATTCCGAGGGGCTGGCGGGCAACCCCGCGCCCCGCTCGCTGTGGGTGTGGATCGCGCTGACCGGCGTGGCGATCGTGGTCATGCTCGCCGGGTGGCGCGGCAGCCGGTGGTGGAAGCGTGGCACCGCGGTCATGGCGGTACCGCTGACCCTGCTCTGCACGGCACTGGCGCTGAACCTGTGGGTGGGTTACTTCCCGTGGGTACAGACCGCGTGGAACCAGTTGACCGCCGGTCCGCTACCCGATCAGACCGATGAGGTCACGGTGGCCGCGATGCAACGGCAGGGCACCATCCCGGCCAAAGGCAGCGTCGTTCCGGTCGAGATCCCGAACACCGCTTCGGGTTTCCGGCATCGTGGTGAATACGTCTACCTGCCGCCGGCGTGGTTCGCCACCAATCCTGCGCCGCAGCTGCCGACGGTCATGATGATCGGCGGCGAGTTCAACACCCCGGCCGACTGGATGCGGGCCGGCAACGTGATCAAGACGATGGACGACTTCGCCGCGGGCCACCACGGGTACGCACCGGTGATGGTGTTCGTCGACCCGGGCGGCACCTTCAACAACGACACCGAATGTGTGAACGGCAAGCGCGGGAACTCCGCCGACCACCTCACCAAAGACGTTGTGCCCTATATGAACAGCCACTACGGCGTCAAACCGGCCGCTGCCAACTGGGGTATCGTCGGCTGGTCGATGGGCGGCACCTGCGCGGTGGACCTGGCAGTCATGCACCCCGAGTTGTTCAGTTCGTTCGTGGACATCGCCGGCGACATCGGTCCGAACTCTGGCACCAAGGCACAGACCGTCGACCGGCTGTTCGGCGGGAGTTCCGCGGCCTGGGACGCCTTCGACCCGAGCACCGTGATCAACCGGCACGGCCAGTACGACCAGACGGCCGGCTGGTTCGACGTCAACGACACCTCGACGGCGGGCAAGCCCGCCGGTCGCGCCAACGATCAGGCCAAGGCGGCCAACGCACTGTGTGCGCTCGGCTCCAAACACGGCATCTCCTGCGCGGTGGTGACCCACCAGGGCACCCACGACTGGCCGTTCGCCAGTCACGCGTTCACCGCGGCGCTACCGTGGCTGGCCGGCGTCCTCGACACCCCGCAGGTGCCCGCGATCGGACTGCCTCAGTCATCGCCCTCGGCGGCGTTCATCCAGACCGCCGCCAAGTAGCGGTCAGTAATCGGATTCGGCCGCGCGTAGCTCGGCCAGGAAGGCGTCGATTCCGGGGCTCGCCAGCCGGGCCCGCGCGAACGCACGCACCCGGTCCCGGTCCGCCGCGGACTCGTCGACACCGTCGGTGCCGACCCGCAGCGTGGCCTGCGACCAATCCAGGTTCCACGCGCGGGTCTCGCTGAGCGGCTGCCCATCTGGAGCCTGCAGCGGCAGTACGGCGCGGCCCGTGGCGTCGAGGACACCGGAGCCCTCGCAGCCGCTGCCACGCATCTCCACCCCGATACCCGCCGACGAATCCGGGCCCGACAGCGCGACCCGCACCACCGCGCCGGTTTCCTCCCCGACGGCGGTCACCGACCACTCGATGGTGTCCTCGGCAGCGTCGAACACCCCGGGCGGTACCGCCGCCCAGTCGACGGTCGCCACCCCTCGGGCGATCAGGCCCGCGTCATCGGATCCGTCGCCGGCCCCGGCCGCCAGCGCATAGTCCTGCTGCCGCGCCGCCGAGATGACGGTGCCGGGCCAGTCCAGCCCGATCTCAGCGGCCAACTCCCGACACTTCCCGACCAGCTCGGCAACCCTCGGATCACCTTGACCGGCAAGGAAGTTCAGCGTCTCCATGTGGGGCGCCAGCAGGTCGACCGCATCGGAATCCAGGGTGTCGTCGGTGAAGAAGTCCTCGGTGGCCACCGTCAGCAGGGCGAGTTCCGCGTCGAGCACCGGGCGTTCCAGTGCCGCGATCCCGTCCCGGTCACTCGCCGGCCACCACCGACGAATCCAGTGGCCGATTGCCAGCCGCCGCAACGCATCCGTCGAGCCGGGCAGCAACTCCACACCGGGCAGGTCGAGCGGTTGTCCCGGTTCCCCGTGACGCAGCGCGTCCAGAACAGCGACATGGCCGGGCTCCCCGAGCACGCGCCACAACCAATCCGCACGCTCGGGGTCGGTGAATGCGATGGAAGGAGGTTCGCCGGCGCCCCCATCCACCACCCACGACAGCACGGCGCCGCCGACCTCCAGCACCGCGACCAAGGGCGCACCCTGGTCCAGCGGGCCCGTGCTCCACAGGCCGGCATCAGCACCCAATTTCACTCTGCCACCTGCACTTCCAGCATCGCCTTGATCCGCTGCCGATGATCGAGGCTGACCGATCTGGCCACACCCTCCAACAGGGACCGCAGGTCGTCGATGTCCGCGCAGGACTCTTGCCACACGTCGCGGCCGTGCAGCCGTGCCCACAGCCGGCTCAGATAGGGGCGGGCGAACCCGCCGAGGTCGTCGATCACCTGCTGCTGGCGCGGGTGCACGGCGGCGCCTGCCGCCAGGTAGCGGCGGGCATGCAGCACATAGGCCTCCTTGGCCAGCCGGGCCTGGATGCGTGCCGACAGTTGATAGCGCCCCGATGCCGACGCGTCGAGCGGATGCAGGTCGGTGGCCACCTCGATGCCGGTCAGAAGCGCGGCCTGCTTGTCCTCGGCGAGCAGCCCCCACGGCGCGCAGGCCCGGTCCACCTCCTCCGCGCACAGCAGCGGGAGATCGGGCAGTTCGTCGCGGTCCAGTGCCCGGCGCAATGTCGCCCGCACCCGGTCCACCACGCTGCGGTCCAGCGGACGGTCGCCCTCCCCCTGACCGCTGATCGACGGCGGCCGTTGCGGCTGAACCGAACTCAGTCCGATGCCGACGATCGACCATGGCAGGCCGGCCTCGGCACGTCGCGCTCCCGCGCCCAGGTTGTACGGCGTCGCGTCGGCCACCAACGCCGACCACACCCGCTGCCGGGCCGCCTCGGCACGGTGGCTGTCGGCCGGACCGAGCACGGTGGTCAGCCCGGCGAAGAACGGCCCGGTGATCGCGTCCGACGGGACCACGTCATCCCAGCTGCGCTCGAGTTGGCGATGCAACCGGTCGATCACCTGCGGATCGGCCACATATCCGTTGAGCGCCTCGATCGCCGTGCGGTCCCGGCCCTCGTGCAGACCGGCCAGCACCTCGGCCGCCACCTGCGCGCTGTCGACCGCCGGTGCGCCACGATTCACCGCGAGTTCGAAACAGACCGGGAAATAGAGCTCCTGGGCGTTGCCCGTGGTGATACGAAGACGCCGGCGTTGCTGCTTGAGTTCGGCGAACCAGGCTGCTGCGGCACGCAGATGCGGCCCGCTGCGCACCATCTGTTCGTGCAGTTCGGCGGCCACGTCCGGCGCCAGCACCGGTGCCGAATAGTGGGTGTTGCTGCGCAGCCTGAGCACCAGGGGGTCGATGATCCGTTTGACGGTCCGGCGCAGCGGTCCGCCGTCGTCACCGCTGAACACCTCGACTCCCGGCCCGAGTGCCCGCCAGGCCCGGTCGATCACGGCGCGGCGCGGCTGGGCCGAATTCATGCCCGAATCCGGGCCGGCCTCAGCCCCAGCCGTGTCGGACCCGATGCTCACCGGCACCAGGATAGAGCCGAAGTTGGGTTCGGTAGCCGTGGCCGGGCCGGACCCTTGTGGTCATGACCGACGCCGTGCTGATCACCGTCCTGTGCCTGTTGTGCACCGGCGCCGTGTTGACCGCCGCCCGCCGGGCACGATGTGGCCACCCGAACGACGAGGCCGACGAGCGGCTGGTCACCCTCGGCGAGCTGGTGGCAGAGTTCGACCACATGCTGGTCAGCAAGGGATTGCTGACCGGAACACAACTTGCGCTGATCCGTACCGGAACCCGGTCGCGCGGCGTCATCACCGGGATGCGCGCCACCGGCGCGATCCGGGAGGACTACCGCGAGGTCGTACTCGACCTGATCGTCAGCCGCCGCGGCGGCGGTCAGTTCCCGGTTCGTGAGCGGACGATGGTCCCGGCGACAGCCCTGGCGAAGGTGTCACCCGGCAACGTGATCGACACCTATTACCTACCCGGCGACGAGAGCACCGTCGCGGTCTGCGTAACCCCGGCTTGATTCAGCGGGCGCCGTCGACGGCGAACGTGGCCATTGCGGCCCAGTGCAGCGGAGTGGCCGTGGTGTCACCGTCGCGCCAGCGGCGCATCGTGGCGCGCTGCCAGCGGTTGACCGCCAGGCCGGCGTCGTCGTCGCGATGTGCCAGATCCACCCCGACGATGGTGTCCGCCATCGGATCGGCCTCGGGCGCATTGCCGAACTGCCGGAAGCCGGCGGTGGTCGGCAGCGACCACAGCGTCGCGGTGACCAACTGCGCGCCGCCCAGGATCATGGCGGCGACCAGTCCGGCCGCCTCGTCGAACCGGTAGTCGCCGCCGGATGCGCACGCCAGCAACGCCACCCGGGGCGGCATGCGCAGCCGCGCGGCGATCATCTCCCCCGCTGTCAGCGGCCGGCCTTCGGCCAGATGCAGCGCCGCACGGTCGGCATGCCCGGTGGCGCCGTCAGCGGCACTGGCGTGCCCGACGTAGAGCAGCCGGCTCGGGTCCTGGGCGCACGCGTCGGCCAACCAGCTCCGGTCGATATCGGTGCGACGGAACAACTCGACGGTCTCGGCGACCTTCGGCAGGACGGCGTGGCCGGCCACCAGGTCGCCGAAATGTTCCGACAGCGGGGTCTGGGGCGACGGGCGACCCAGCACCGAGCCCAGGGCCGAATCCGGCCGCTGTCCTGGAATGCGCGGATCCAGCACCAGCACCGGCGGGCGTCCGAGGCGGTCCTGCCAGCGGGCCGGGGTGCGTGGTGCGTGAACGATGTTGGGCGGCACCGCCATCAGCACGTCCACCATCTCCATCAACCGGAAACCGTCGGGACCTGGCATCGCCAACTGCCCCCAGGGCACCCGGCCCAACCGCGGGCTCGGCGTCACGAACAGCACGGGCCGCACGTCGGCGACGCAGTCGGCCAGCAGCTGCCAGCCTTCGATCCCGATCAGGTGCGAGCCCAGCAACCGGGCCAGGTCGAACTCCGCCTCGGCGGTGGCGAAAGCGCCTGTGGTCACGGCCCGTTCGATCGCGTCGCCGTGGGTTTCGGCACCGATCGGATCGGGCAGCGCAGGGTTGAGAGCGGCCTCCACCGCCTGCATGTGCGGTTCCTCGATCACCCAGGTGACCGAACGTTGCGGCTCCCCCACCACGCGCAGGCTCACATAGGTCGCGATGCCGACATCGGCGAACCGCAATACCAGCGTGTCGGTCATGGCCACGTCGTCCATTCCCCGCCGGGCGCGGTGACATCCTGGCCGTACCGCTGCAGCGCCAGCTCCCGGTAGTGGCTCATTATCGGGCCCGAACTCGGGTCCATCCGCAAGGGTGGCAACGGTCCGAGCCGCCTCAGTGTGCCTTCGCCGCCGACCGGTTCTGCAGCGGCCGCAACCGCGAGCTGGGGCGCGAGCTCGGCTTCGACCGGGGTCACCGCCGTGGCGGTTCCGGTCCAGTCCGCGGCCGGACCCGGCTCGGCTGCCGGTTCCGCACTGAAAGTTCCTCGCGCGCTGTGGTATTCGACGAGTTCACAGGTCAGCTCGGTATTGTCCGATTCCCACGCGACCGCGAACGCCCCCGCCAGCAAGGGAGCCGAGACGCCGCTGGCCCACCGGGCCCTGGCCCCGGCGTCGGTGATCGTGTAGCGCACCGAGTCGACTGCCAGCGCGGCGGGAACCTTCAGATCGGCGGCCCGGTCGAGCTTGACCATCGCACGGCGGTACTCCGGCGTGCCCGGGGCGCAGTCGACCACGCCGAGCCCCGCCGCGTGCCGGGCCTCGACCTGGTTCCAGTCCTGGCCGGGCTCGCCGACGCCGTCGAAACCCATCTCGACGAGCGCATCGGCCCGCCAGATGTTGCCGAGGTGCGCATCGAGCCGGGCGTACTGCAGCCAGCTGTGTCGCGGCGAGGCGTCCAGGAAATGGCGGGCCTGCTCCACCAGTTGCATCGCCTCTTCGAACGCGCCACGGAAGATGGCGATCCAGCTGCGCTGCAAGAGGATCCGATGAATGTGGATCGGCTTGCCCAGCTCCCGCCAGTGCCGCTCGGCGTGTTCCCAGCATTCATCGGCTTCCTTCAAGCGACCGAGCCCCACCCGGATCAGCCCGAAATACAGCCAGCTCCGGGAGACGTCGTGGGCGCGGGCATGGTCGGCGATCACCGGGTAGGCGGCGGTGACCAGGTCCTGGGTCTCCGCGTAACGACCGGCCGACCAGGCCGAGGCCCCTCGCTCGAGCTGAGCGCGGGCGGTCGCGAGCTTCCAGCCGCGGGCCTCGGCGCGGGCGCCGGCCCGGCGCAACCACGGTTCGGCCTCGTCGAGGCGACCGGACTCGATGCAGAACCGGCCGTAGCCCAGGGCGCCCGTGACGAAAAGATGATCGATCTCGGCGTCGTCGGCGCCCGGCCCCGCATTCTGCAAGGTGTCGAGCACCTCGGCCCACACCGGCACCGACGCGGCGTACAGATCGTCGTCGCACAAACTGCTCGCGATCAGAATCCTGGTGTGGCAGATCAGGTTACGGTGCTCGGGCGCCAAATCCGGGTAATTTCCCGGGGCTTCGATCAGCGCCTCCAGATGTGCTGCGGCACTGTCGTGATCACCGCGAGCCGCGGCGAGTCCGGCGTCCAGAAACTCGACCCGCCGGGTATAGCGGCAGAGCATGTGATCGATCGCCTGGTCGGACATGGTGACCTCGGCGGCGAGGTCGGGGCGCTCCCCCGAACGGATGGCAACGTAGATCGCCAGACAATCGCGGATGCGGGAAATACTTTCCACCACACCCTCATACGCGGTGCGCACCAGGTAGATCTCACCGAGTTGGGCGAACACCTCGAGCGCGTGGTCGTCGCGGTCGGCCTGCTCGATCAGGGGCAGCTGCGACACCAGCAGGTCGCGGGCTGCGACCTCTTCGGCAGACAGCGTCAGGTGACGGGCGCGGTCGAGTTCGCCGGCGATGGTCACCTCTGCACCATATAAAAGCGGCGGGCGTACCCGGCAGAAGGTCTGCCGGGCACGCCCGCCATGTCGGGAGATCAGCTGCAGGACACCGTGATGGTGAACGGCTTGTTGATCATCCCGGCCATCGGGTTCTTCATGTCGGCGCCCGACGCTTCACCGGTGATGGTGTAGGTGTCCCCGTCGACCTTGACCTCGGCCGAGCCGACCTTGACACCCATGGCCTCGCTGACGGCCAGTGCGCTGCCGTCGTAGACCAGTCCGAGCGACTCGACCTTGGGTGTGGCCTCGTCGGTCATCACCACGCCCAGGCCCTGCTGGCCGCCGATCGCGGCGCTGGCCACGTTGATCTTGCCGCCCTGCTTGACACAGGTGACCGAGTTCAAGTCGAGGCCCGCCAGTTCTGATCCGTCGACCTTGACCTGGGTGTTGCTCCCGGAGCTGACCTTGGTGTCGGTCGCCGACGCGGCCGGCTTGTCCGCGGGCTTGTCGGCCGGCTTGTCGTTCGAGCAGCCCACCAGCACCGCACCGGTCGCGAGCAGTCCCATGGCGCCTGCGATAACTCGATTCATGGTCATTGCGTCTTCCCCTTCGTTCCGCGTTGCCCCGATGGCTCCGTCGTGTCCTGAAGTCTTGGCGGGCCCAAGTGCTACCGATCCCAAGAAATGTCGGTTCCCGCAGGTAACGTGGGTTTCGTGACGAAGGACCCAGAGCAGCCGGACCAGCCCGAGGACGCCGCGACAGCCGAGGAGGCCGCTGTGGTGGAGGGTGAGATCGTTCCCGCAGCTCCGGCCGCAGGCCCGCTGCCCGGGCCTGCCCCGGGGCCTGTTTCCGAGCCGGCCGACACCGGTTACACCGCCGCCGGGGTGCCAACGTTCGACGCGGTGCGGGAGAAGATCGAGACCCGCTACGGCACCGCCATCGGGGCGTCGGAGCTGGCAGCCGAGACCCCCGAGGGCCGCTCCATCGAGGAGCAGTACGAGAAGCGCCAGCAGGCGGCGGCCGAGCGCTTGCAGCAGATCCGCGAGTCCATGCACAAGACGGACGACGCCTGATCCGTGCGGACGTTCACACTCGCCGAGCGCCGGGCTCGGCTGGCCCGGCGTCACTTCCTGAGCCGGCCGGCGTCGTCGGTCGCCGACACCGCGGGCTCCTTCGTCGGCCTGCACGCGACCGATCCCTGCACCCCGTATTTCTCCCTGTGGGCGCGGCTGCCCGGCTTCACCATCGACGATCTGGACCGCGAACTGTACGAGCGGCGCACGGTGCTCAAACACCTCGCGATGCGCCGCACCCTGTGGGTCGTGCGCGCCGGTGACCTGTCGCTGGTCCAGGCCGGCGCCAGTGACCGGGTGGCAGGCAATGAGCAGCGCAAGCTCATCGGCGATGTCGAGAAGGGCGGTGTGGCCGCCGACGGAGCCCGGTGGCTCGACACCGCGTGTCGAGCGGTGCTGGCCCATCTACACGAGCACGGCCCCACCCCCGCGGCACAACTGCGCACCGCCCTGCCCGAACTCGCCGGCAGCTTCGACCCGGCGCCCGGAAAGCGCTGGGGCGGTGAGACTCCGCTTTCCCCAAGGGTTTTGACCGTGCTCGGGGTGCGCGGTGAGATCGTGCGCGGCCCGAACGACGGCGCCTGGAACACGTCGCGGCCACGGTGGACCGTCGCCTCCGAGTGGCTCGGGGCTTCGGCGCCCCCGGCCGAACCCGACCATGCCCGCGCCGAACTGGTGCGGACCTGGCTGCGGACGTTTGGTCCGGCCACCGTCACCGACATCAAGTGGTGGTTCGGCAACACCCTGACCTGGGCCCGCCACGCGCTGCGCGATATCGGCGCCGTCGAGGTGGACTTGGCCGGAGCAGCCGGGTACGTCCTGCCCGACGATCTCGAGGTCGAACCGGAGCCCGAGGCGTGGGCAGCCCTGCTGCCCGGTCTGGATGTCACCACGATGGGCTGGTTCGACCGCGACTGGTATCTCGGCGAGCATCGCCCCCACGTGTTCGACACCAACGGCAACGGCGGGCCCACAGCGTGGTGGAACGGCCGGATCGTGGGCGGCTGGGGTCAGGACGCCGACGGTCGCATCGAGTTGCACCTGCTCGAGGAGATCGGCCGCGACGGCACCCGCGCGTTGCAGGAGCGGGCCGATGCGCTGACCGAATGGCTGGCCGGCGTGCGCACCAAACCCAGATTCCCGTCACCGCTGTCCAAGCGCTGATGCGCATCGCGGGCTGGGCACTGTTGGTCCTGACCGGATGCGCCGTCCTCGGTCAGCTCTACGGGGCGAGCTTTCCCGGTGAGCCTTCCAGCGCCTTCTATGTCGCCACGCTGGCACTGATACCGCTGTTCGCGATCTGGTGTGTCGCCGGTGTCGCGCTGCGACGCACGGCCGGTCGCCGGGGCTGGGCGGTGATGCTGGCAAGTCCCGTGCTGGTGATCGTGGGCATCGTGTTGATCTGCACAAGCGTTCCGCTGCAACTGCATTGGCTGGCGGTGCGGCCGTCGTTCGAGCGGGCCCTGCAGGAGTTCAACGACGATGCGAGCGTCGGCGCGCATCCCCACCCCGTCGCCGACTACCCGATCGAGCAGGTCGCCCGGCGGACGGACAACTTCGTCGACTTCACCTATCGCAACGACGAGAACGGCTGGGACGGCTTCGCCTACAGCGCCGACGGCAGCGCACCCCAGACCGTGCGACGGCCGTCCGGCGACTATGTCATCGCCTCGGCGAAACGGCTTGGCCCGCACTGGTTTGCGTTCCAGAGCTACCACACGATGCGGTGACCGCGATCGTCAGGCACTGACCTTGCGCCGCTTGGGCTTCGGCGCGGTCACCTCGACCAGCTCGGCGAGGAACTGGCCGGTGTAGCTGTCCGGGTTCGCCGCCACATCCTCGGGCGTGCCCTGCGCGACGACCGTCCCGCCCCCGGCCCCGCCCTCCGGACCCATGTCCACGATCCAGTCCGAGGTCTTGATCACGTCGAGGTTGTGCTCGATGACGATCACCGTATTGCCTTTTTCGACAAGGCCGTTGATCACCTTGAGCAGCTTGCGGATGTCCTCGAAATGCAGGCCGGTGGTCGGCTCGTCGAGGATGTAGACGGTGCGCCCGGTGGAGCGCTTCTGCAGTTCGGCGGCCAGCTTGACGCGTTGAGCCTCGCCGCCGGACAGCGTCGGCGCCGGCTGCCCCAACCGCACGTACCCCAGCCCGACGTCGACGAGGGTCTTGAGGTAGCGGTGGATCGAGCTGATCGGCTCGAAGAACTCGGCGGCCTCCTCGATCGACAGGTCCAGCACCTCGGCGATGGTCTTGCCCTTGTAGTGCACCTCAAGGGTTTCCCGGTTGTACCGGGCACCCTGGCAGACCTCGCACGGCACATAGACGTCGGGCAGGAAGTTCATCTCGATCTTGATGGTGCCGTCACCCGAGCAGGCCTCACACCGGCCGCCCTTGACGTTGAACGAGAACCGGCCAGGCTGGTAGCCGCGGACCTTGGCCTCGGTGGTGGCGGCGAACAGTGACCGGATCTTGTCGAACACCCCGGTGTAGGTGGCGGGGTTGGACCGCGGCGTGCGGCCGATCGGCGACTGGTCGACGCGGACCAGCTTGTCCAGCTGGTCGAGCCCGTTGACCCGGGTGTGCCTGCCGGGCACCTGCCGGGCACCGTTGAGTTTGTTGGCCATCACCGAAGCCAGGATGTCGTTGACCAGGGTCGACTTGCCCGAACCGGACACCCCGGTGACCGACGTCAGCACGCCCAGCGGGAACGCGACGTCGATCTCCTTGAGGTTGTTCTCCCGCGCGCCGACCACGGTGACCTGACGGCGCTTGTCGGTGGGCCGCCGGATGGCGGGGACCTCGATGCTCTCCTTGCCGGAAAGATAAGCGCCGGTGATGGATTCGGGATTGGTCAGCAGATCCTGATAGGTCCCGCTGTGGACGATCTGGCCGCCGTGCTCACCGGCCGCCGGGCCGATGTCGACGACCCAGTCGGCGTGCGCGATGGTGTCCAGGTCGTGTTCGACGACGATCAGGGTGTTGCCCAGGTCGCGCAACCGCACGAGGGTGTCGATCAGCCTGCGGTTGTCCCGCTGGTGCAGGCCGATGGACGGCTCGTCGAGCACGTACAGCACGCCGACCAGCCCGGAGCCGATCTGGGTGGCCAACCGGATGCGCTGGGCCTCACCACCGGACAGCGTGGCGGCGGCCCGCGACAGCGACAGGTAGTCCAGCCCGACGTCGAGCAGGAACCCGAGCCGCGACTGGATCTCCTTGAGCACCTGCCCGGCGATGGCCTGCTCGCGATGGCCGAGTGTGAGGTCGTTCAGGAAGTCAGCGCAGTCGGCGATCGACAGCTCGGCCACCTCGGCGATGGATTTCGCGCCGTGGTCCCCCGCGGACATCGTCACCGCCAGGATCTCGGGCTTGAGCCGCGTGCCGTTGCACTCCGGGCACGGGATGTCGCGCATGAAGCCCTCGTAGCGTTCCTTCATCTGCTCCGAGTCGGTCTGCTCCATCCGGCGCTGCAGGAACGCCATCACGCCCTCGAAATCGGCGTAATAGGACCGGGTGCGGCCGTAGCGGTTCTTGTAGCGGACGTGGACCTGGTGGTCGGAGCCTTCCAGAATCGCCTTGCGCGCCTTGGCCGGCAGCTTCTTCCACGGGGTGTCGATGTCGAACCCGAGCTGATCGCCCAGCCCGGACAGCATCCGGGTGAAGTACTCGGCGCTCTGTCCGACGGCCCACGGCGCGATGGCGCCGCCGGCCAGGGTCAGGTCCGGGTCGGGCACGACCAGTTCGGGGTCGACCTCCTTGCGGATGCCCAGGCCCGTGCACTCCGGGCAGGCACCGTAGGGCGAGTTGAACGAGAACGACCGGGGTTCAAGATCATCGACTGCCAGCGGGTGACCGTTCGGGCAGGCCAGCTTCTCGGAGAAGCGCTGCTCGCGGTGCGGATGGTCGTCCTCGCGGTCGACGAACTCCAGCACCACGATGCCGTCGGCCAGGTTCAGCGCGGTCTCCACCGAGTCGGTGAGCCGCTGCTTGGAGCTGGCCTTGACCGTCAGCCGGTCGACGACCACCTCGATGTCGTGCTTTTCCTGCTTCTTGAGCTTGGGCGGATCGGTGAGCGAATGCACCACGCCGTCCACCCGCACCCGGCTGTAGCCCTGGCTGTTGAGCTTCTCGAACAGGTCGACGAACTCGCCCTTGCGGGTACGGACCACCGGAGCCAGCACCTGGAAGCGCAGGCCCTCGTCCATGGCCAGGACCTGGTCCACGATCTGCTGCGGGGTCTGGCGGGCGATGCGCTCACCACAGACCGGGCAGTGCGGGGTGCCCGCGCGGGCGTACAGCAGACGCAGGTAGTCGTAGACCTCGGTGATGGTGCCCACCGTCGAGCGCGGGTTGCGGTTGGTCGACTTCTGATCGATCGACACCGCGGGCGACAGGCCCTCGATGAAGTCCACATCGGGTTTGTCCATCTGTCCGAGGAACTGCCGGGCGTAGGCCGACAGCGACTCGACATAACGGCGCTGGCCCTCGGCGAAGATGGTGTCGAACGCCAGCGAGGATTTGCCGGACCCGGACAGGCCGGTGAACACGATCAGCGCATCACGCGGCAGATCGAGGTCGACACCTCGCAGATTGTGCTCGCGGGCACCCTTCACGATCAGGCGGTCAGCCACGCGTTTCCTTTCCCACGACAGACTTCACGCCCATGCTATGTGCGGCCACCGACAAGCCCGATACGGTGGCGCTATGACCAGCCCTCACATCGCGGTTGCCGACACCTACACCGGTCACCAGGAGCCGGGAACAGCCGCCCGGCGCACCCTGCCCAACGCCTCGATCATCAAGGTGTCGGTCGGGCCCATGGACAACAACGCCTACCTGGTGACCAGCAATTCCACGGGCGAGACCCTGCTCATCGACGCCGCGAACGACGCCGAGGTGCTGCTCGACGTGATCAAGCAGCAGGTGCCGAAACTGTCCCTGATCGTCACCAGCCATCAGCACTTCGACCACTGGCAGGCCCTGGCGACTGTGGCAGAGGTCACCGGGGCACCCACGGCCGCGCATGCACTCGACGCCGAACCTTTGCCGGTCACCCCGGACCGGATCCTGGCCGACGGGGACACCCTGCGTATCGGCGATCTCACGTTCGACGTGATCCACCTGCAGGGGCACACCGAGGGTTCGGTGGCGCTGGCGCTCAAGGCACCCGACGGCGTCACGCACCTGTTCACTGGCGACTGCCTGTTTCCCGGCGGTGTCGGCAAAACGTGGCAGCCCGGTGACTTCGAGCGGCTACTGGGTGATGTGAGCGCCAAGGTGTTCGACGTCTACGACGACCGGACCGTGGTGTACCCCGGCCATGGAGACGACACCACGCTCGGCGCCGAACGTCCCCATCTCGGGGAGTGGCGCGAGCGCGGTTGGTAGTCGGTCAGCCCGTACGGGCTCAGCTGGTGTGGACGATGAGCACGTCGGTCTTGGACCGGCGTGCCACGTTCGCGGGCACGGAGCCCAGCAGACGGCCTGCGATCGTGCTCAGGCCGACGTTGCCGACCACCAGCAGATCCGCCTGGACATCCTCAGCCAGCTCGACGAGCGCATCGACGGGAGCGCCGACGACCGGCCGCTCCTCGATGTCGGTGGCGCCGGCGGCCTTCGCACGGTCGGTCGCCTCGCGGAGGATGGCGTAGATCGGCGCGTTGCCGGCCATCTTGTAGCCCTCGTCCTTGAGCACATCGGCGGCACGCTGGTCTTCGCTCTGCGGGAAGTACGCGGTTGCCACGATCAGCTTGGCATTCGAGCCGGCGGCAATCTGACCGGCGCGGTCGACTGCACGCAACGACGAATCAGATCCGTCCGTGCCGACCACCACGGTTCGATACGCGCTCATCAATACCCTCCCACTGTCAGTTGCAACGCCACCCGAGACAGTAACCCGTTGCCCACTGACCAGGGGTGCGAATCACGACACCCACACGGCCAACCGACAACTGGACCCATTATTCGGTCCCGAACGGCGAATCGGCACTGATGTTAACCCTCGGAACCGAAAAAACGGTGCTGACCGTGACGTAGTCGACGTCGTTCGAATCCGGGTTGTCGCCAGGACGATTCACCGCGGTAGTGATCCAGCTCATCCACCCGCGACAGGGTCGCCGCAGTCGGCAATAACACTGTCGGAGAGAGCGAGTCGGGTGCCTCAGGTTAATCTTTGCCATCGGTTGAGGGGGTGACACGGTCGCTGACGTGGATCTATCGCTGAATGAGCGTGCCGATGGCGCGGACCGGCGGGTCGATCGAGAAGCCCGATTCGACGCCCTGGCAGTGGCCGCATTCGCCATCGTGCTGTCCGCGGCGGGGGCAGCACGGCCCTCGCTGTGGTTCGACGAGGCCGCCACCATATCGGCGGCCACCCGATCGGTGTCGCAGTTGTGGGACCTGATCGGCCACATCGATGCCGTGCACGGGCTCTATTACCTGGGCATGCACGGCTGGTTCACCGTTTTCCCGGCAACCGAGTTCTGGTCCCGGTTCTCCAGCTGCCTGGCCGTCGGTGGCGCCGCGGCCGGTGTGGTGGTTCTCGGCAGGCAGTTCGGCAATCGGACGGTATCGGTCTGTGCGGGAGTTCTTTTCGCGATGCTGCCCAGGATCACCTGGGCGGGTATCGAGGCCCGTTCCTATTCGTGGTCGACGCTGGCGGCGGTTTGGCTGACGGTTCTGCTCATCTCCGCCATCCGGCGTGACCGCGCTGCCCCGTGGGCGTCATACGGTGCGCTGCTGGTGGTTTCGGCGGTGCTGAACATCTTCGCGGTGCTGATGGTGGTTCCGCACGCCGTCGCCGTGACGATGTTCGGCGACCGGCGGGCCCGAGTCAGGTGGGCAACGGTCACCACGGCGGCGGTGTTGGTCGTGGCTCCCTTCTTCGTGTGGTGCCGTTCGCAGAGCTTCCAGGTCGGCTGGATCTCACCGCCGGGTTTGCACACGGTCACGGAAGTCGTCTTGGAGCAGTATTTCGACCACAGCGTGGCTTTCGCGCTGCTCGCGGCCGCCGTGCTGAGCGCGCCACTACTGGTCCCACGGCTGCGGCCCGCCGACGAGGACACCCGGCGACTGGTCGCCGTCGCGGCCGTGTGGGTGATCGCCCCGACCGCGGTGCTGCTGGTGTATTCGGCTGCCGCCCAACCGCTTTACTACCCGCGCTATCTGAGTTTCACGACACCGGCGATGGCTCTGCTGCTCGCCGTGTGTGTGGTGGCGGTGGCCCGCAGCCGGGAATGGATCACCGCGACCCTTGCGGTGTTCGCGCTGGCCGCGACGCCGAACTACATCACCGTGCAACGCGGCCCGTACGCCAAGGAGGGCATGGATTTCAGTCAGGTCGCAGATGTCATCGCGGCGCACTCATCCCCCGGCGACTGCGTGATCTTCGACAACACCACCTCGTGGAAGCCGGGTCCCATCCGGCCGATCACCGCCGCCCGGCCGGCTGCGTACGCCGACCTCGTCGACCCGGGTCGGGGTAAACCGGCCCGGCAACGAAATCGGTTGTGGGATGCCCACCTCGGGATCTGGGGCGTCGCCGACGAGGTGCGCCGGTGCACGGTCTTGTGGACCGTGTCCGAACGCGACCCGTCGGTGCCCAGCCGACAGAGCGGACAACGGCTTCAACCCGGACCCCGACTGGACCGCGCCCCGGCGTATCAGGTACCCGAGAGCATGGGTTTCCACATCGTCGAACGCTGGCAGTCCAACTTCGCCCAGGTGGTCAAGTCCACCCGCTGAGTCAGTCGCGGCGGCGGCCGAAGTACATCTCCTGGGTCGACGAGCACACGAGCTGGCCGGCCCGGTTGTAGACGGTGGCACTGGCCAGGCCGCGCCCGTTGATGCCGCTGGGTGAAACCTGGTCGGACAACAGCCAATCGGTCAGATCGGCGGGGCGGTGGAACCAGACGGCGAGGTCGATCAGGGCGGAGAACGTGGTCACGTGGGTTCCGCGCCGCATCGACAGGGTGGAATCCAGCAACGCGGTGCCCGAGAAGTACGTCAGCAGACAGCTGTTGACGATCGGATCGTCGATGACCGGCTCGGCAGGACGCCACCACATCCGGGTGCGTTCCGGCGGTTCCGGCAGATCGATCGCCAGCCGTGGTGGTGCATCGATGTAGCGTCGCTCGATCCACTGCGGGCGCACCCAGAACCCACCGGCCTCATCGGCGAACGCCTGCAGCTGCTCCTCGACCGGGGGCAGGGTTTCGGGATCGGGCACCGCGGGCCGGGATTGCTGGTAATCCGCGGCGTCCATGTCGACGCTGAACGAGACGAGCGCCTCCAGCAACACCTCGTCGCCTTGGCGGCCGATGACCCGGCGGGTGGACAGCGATCCGCCGTCGCGCAGGTTGTTCACTTCCATCTGCACCGGATACCGGGCGTCCCCGGCCCGCAGCAGGTAAACGTGCAGGCTGTGCGGCGATCGGCCGGGCACGGTGCGGCTGGCCGCCATCAGCGCCTGGGCCGCGATATGACCGCCCACGATGTGATGGCTGGAGTTGTCCCGCTGCTCTGCGACGAAAATGCCGTCACCCGACTCCACCAGGTCGAGCGTGGACAGGATGTCGGCAAGAGGCAGCATGGGCACCGCAGCATTATTCGATGCAGCCCCCGCCCGTTAGCGGGCGGGGGCTGTCATCCGAGCGAGTGACGGGATTCGAACCCGTGTAAACGGCTTTGCAGGCCGGTTCCTAGCCACTCAGACACACCCGCATCGATTGGCTACTCTGCCAGCCACTCCGGCGCCCGCCAATGGTTTCGATCTCAATGATCACTAACCGTCGCAGTCCCCCACCGGCCTGCCGACCGCCGGTCCGACCTGCGGCCACCCGTGCGGCGAGTCCTCCCACGGTTCCTGCCGCCCGTACGGGGTGAGGTCGAGGAACGGGTACCCCACCGCGGAGTGGTCGAGGCCGCGCGCGAAGGTCGAGTAGGTGTGGAAGACCTCGTCGCCGCGACGCAGGAAGACACTGGCCCCCGGCCAGTCGCCCCGGAGATCGTCGTCGCTGAAGCCGTCGGCGCGTAGCTCGTCGGCGGACTTGTAGTTGTATTCGATTGGGGCACGGGCCGGATCGAGCGTCACGTGGTAGTCGTAGGTGAAGTCGCCGTCGCGCGACGAGTACCACGGGAACGTCCAACCGTGCTCGTCCCGGTACGCCGCGATGCTGGCGTACGGAGCCCGGGACACACACGCGAACGTGACATCCTTGCCGTGCAACAGGTCTCGATCCTGTGCGGTGAAGGTCAGATCGGCCGCCGCCGTGCAACTCGGGCAACCCCGATCGATCGCGTCGATCCACATGAAGTGGTGGATGTAGAGCTGGCTACGACCCTCGAACAAATCGACCAGTCGCACTTCGCCGTTCGGCCCCTCGAACGTGTAGTCCTTGTCCACCTTCACCATCGGCAGCCTGCGCCGTTGGGCGTTGACCGCGTCGCGCAGGTGCGTCACCTCGCGTTCGGCGGCCAGCAGTTTCTTTCGCGCCTCGAGCCAGTCGTCCCGAGTGGCGACATCTGGGTAGGCATTGAGCGTCAGCGGCATCGAAATCACTCCTCGTATCGGTCCTATACGAGTGAGACCCGCGCCGCCGACGAAACTCATCGCTGGGTAGCGAGCACGAGCGACCGCAAATGGTCGCCGATTGACGGCGTGTCGCGGTACAGACACGGTCGCTCGCGGGGCAAGTCGTGGGGCCTGGCGGGACCGATCAGGCCCGGCGACCGGACCGGAACGAGGCGACCGCACCGAACGCGGCAAGGACCGCGAATGTGGCGAACAGCCAGCGCGCTGCGGCCGCGTCCGCCGTTGCGCTGAGGTTGACGACCACGCCGGCCAGGCCCGCTCCGAACGCACCGCAGATCAGCTGCACCGTATTGATGGCCGCCGCGGCGGCCGGCCCCTCAGCCGGATCGTCCACGCTGCTCATCGCCCAGGCGGACAGGTGGAGGCCAGGCGATACCGATACCGGCGCCGGTGACCGCGAGCGCCGCTGCCCACATGAGCACCAGCCACGGCGCCATCCCGTCCCGGATCAACACCGCCCCGGCCACCAGGCCGACCGCCATCACCACGGGGGCGAACGCCACCGTGCGCACGATCACGCGCCGATTCTGCAGAGAGGCGCTGATGATCTCCCCCGCGGTCCAGCCCACCGACAGCACCGCAGCGAAGAACCCGGCCATCACCGGCGTCAGATGCGCCAGCCGTTGGCCGAACAGCGGCACGTACATGTCGACCATGGTGGCGGCCATCAACACGCCCAGGCTCAGGTAGATCCATTTGAGCGGACCCGGACCGAATGCGCTGGGCGGCAGGACGGATGCGGCGGCGCGCCGGTCGACGAACAGGAACACGGCCACCAGCGCCACCCCGAGGGCGAGCAGTGCTGCGGTGGCCCGCCAATCGTGAGGAATACCGGCGACGCTCACCGCCATGGCCGCCGCGCCCAGCACGGTCAACGACCGCACCGGAATGCCGGGTGCCGGAGCCGATGCACCGCCAGTGCGGCCGGGCAGTGCGACCGGCACCAGCACGGCCATCGCGACCGTCAACACAACAAGCACGCCGAAGGCCCACCGCCAGTGCCCGAATTGCGCGAACAGCCCACCCGCCGCCGGGCCGATCACGGTGCCGACCCCCCACATCGCCGAAACCAGCGCAGAGGCCTTGGTCCACAACGTATTCGGCAACGCGGTGTTGATCACCGCGTACCCCAGCCCGGCAAGCAATCCGCCGGCGAAGCCCTGCACGGTACGCCCGGCGAGCAGCACCTCCATGCTCGGCGCCAGCGCACAGCCCAGGCTTCCGGCACCGAACACCGTGAGCCCCAACAGATATGCCTGCCGCGGGCCCAGCCGCATCAGCATCGAGTGGACCGTGGTGGCTGCGATGACCGAGGCAACCAGGTACACCGTCGTCACCCAGGCGTAGAACCGCTGCCCGCCGATGTCGACCACCGCACTGGGCAGCAGGCTGATGGTCAGGAACTCGTTGGTGGCATACAGCAGCACGCCGCCGGCCAACACGGTGGACGCGCCCAGATGTCTGGCGCCCAACAACTGCCGCCAGGTCCCAACGTCGGGCGTCACGGTATCGGTCACATCGATGACGCTAGAAGCTGAACCGCCGTTGAGGTCAACACCGGCTTATTTCAGGCCGGCCGCGTCCATCCCCCGCAACTCCTTCTTCAGGTCCTGGATCTCGTCCCGGATCCGCGCCGCGAGCTCGAATTGCAGATCCCGTGCGGCGGTCATCATCTGCTCGGTCAGATCCTTGATCAGATCGGCCAGTTCGGCGCGCGGCATGTTGGTGGTGTCGCGGCCCTCCACGATGCCGGCACTGACCGCCCGTCCCGGTTCACCCTGAGCACGCCGGCCCCGCGAGGCGTTGCGTCCCGAGCCACCGATCTCGACCGACTCTGTGTCGTCGGCCTCGCGATACACCTGATCGAGGATGTCGGCGATCTTCTTGCGCAGCGGCTGCGGGTCGATCCCGTTGGCCTCGTTGTAGGCGACCTGTTTGGCGCGGCGGCGTTCGGTCTCGTCGATCGCCTCCCGCATCGAGTCGGTGATCTTGTCGGCGTACATGTGCACTTCGCCGGACACGTTGCGCGCCGCACGACCGATGGTCTGGATCAGGCTGCGCGTGGAACGCAGGAAGCCCTCCTTGTCGGCGTCGAGAATCGCCACCAACGACACCTCGGGGAGATCCAGACCCTCACGCAGCAGGTTGATGCCGACCAGCACGTCGTACTCGCCGAGGCGCAGCTGCCGCAGCAGCTCGACCCGGCGCAGGGTGTCGACCTCGGAGTGCAGGTACCGGACCTTGATGCCGAGCTCCAGCAGATAGTCGGTGAGGTCCTCGGCCATCTTCTTGGTGAGCGTGGTGACCAGTACGCGCTCGTCGCGCTCGGTGCGGGCCCGGATCTCGCCGATCAGATCGTCGATCTGGCCCTTCGTCGGCTTCACCACCACCTGGGGGTCGACCAGACCGGTCGGGCGGATCACCTGTTCGACGAACTCGCCGCCGGCCTGGCTGATCTCGTACGCGCCAGGCGTCGCCGACAGGTACACCGTCTGCCCGATCCGGTCGGCGAACTCCTCCCAGGTCAGTGGCCGGTTGTCGACGGCCGAGGGCAGCCGGAAACCGAAGTCCACCAGGTTGCGCTTACGCGACATGTCTCCCTCGTACATGCCGCCGATCTGCGGCACCGTGACGTGGGATTCGTCGATGACGAGCAGGAAGTCCTCGGGGAAGTAGTCGATCAACGTCGCGGGGGCCGACCCGGCCGGACGCGCGTCGATGTGGCGCGAGTAGTTCTCGATGCCCGAGCAGAACCCGACCTGCTTCATCATCTCGACGTCGTAGTTGGTGCGCATGCGCAGCCGCTGGGCCTCCAGCAGCTTGCCCTGCCCCTCCAGCTCCGCCAGCCGCGCCTCGAGCTCGGCCTCGATGGTCGAGATCGCATGTTCCATCCGTTCTGGGCCCGCCACGTAGTGGGTGGCCGGGAAGATCCGCAGCGAGTCGACCTGACGGACGATGTCGCCGGTCAGCGGGTGCAGGTAGTACAGCGCCTCGATCTCGTCGCCGAAGAACTCGATGCGCACGGCGAGCTCCTCGTAGGACGGGATGATCTCGACGGTGTCGCCACGCACCCGGAACGTGCCACGGGTGAACGCCACGTCGTTGCGGTTGTACTGGACATCCACCAACAACCGCAGCAGCCCGTCGCGCGGCACCTCCTGACCGACCTCCAACTCCACCGAACGGTCGAGGTAGGACTGAGGCGTGCCCAGGCCGTAGATGCACGACACCGAGGCCACCACCACCACATCGCGCCGCGACAGCAGGCTCGAGGTCGCCGAGTGCCGCAACCGCTCGACATCGTCGTTGATCGAGCTGTCCTTCTCGATGTAGGTATCGGTCTGGGCGATGTACGCCTCGGGCTGGTAGTAGTCGTAGTACGAGACGAAGTACTCGACAGCGTTGTGCGGCAACATCTCCCGCAGTTCATTGGCCAGCTGCGCCGCCAGCGTCTTGTTCGGCGCCATCACCAGGGTGGGCCGCTGCAGCCGCTCGATCAGCCACGCCGTGGTGGCCGACTTTCCGGTACCGGTCGCACCGAGCAGCACGACGTCACGCTCGCCCGCCTTGATGCGGCGCTCCAGCTCGTCGATGGCGGCCGGCTGGTCACCGGCAGGGTCGTACTCACTGACCACCTCGAACCGGGCACCGGTCCGGACGATCTCATCGACAGCCCGGTACTCCGAATGCGCGAGCACGGGGTGTTCGGTCGCAAAGGCCATGCTCACCAGCGTAGAACTGTGCACCGACAACTTCCTCCCGCGTTCGCTCCCCGCGTAGGCTTGGCCCATCCATCCGCCCAAGCACGAGACATTCGACCTGGTGGCCCGCACGAACACCGACCCAAAGGGCATCGTGCGGGCCGTCGACGTCTACACCGTCGAGCCGTGGGGCCTCTACATGGCCCGCCCGACGCCCGGCCGGGCCCAGTTCCACTACCTGGAATCGTGGCTGCTCCCGTCACTCGGGCTGCGGGCCAGCGTGTTCCATTTCAGCCCCGGCCACGAGCGGGACCAGGACTTCTACCTCGATGTCGGCAGCTATACCGCCGGCCCGACCGCCTGGCATTCCGAGGACCATTACCTGGATCTGGTGATCCGCACCGGGCGCGGCGTCGAACTGTGCGATGTCGACGAGTTGCTGACCGCGGTTCGGCACGGTCTACTGAGCCCAGAGGTAGGCGAGCAGGCGGTGCAAACCGCAGCCACCGCCATCGAGGGCCTGGCGAGCTGCGGCTATCAGCTCGACCGGTGGCTGTCCGGCAACGGAATGGCCCTCACGTGGCGGGGAGCGTAAGGTCTGGATTCATGAGCTCAGCTAAGTACGCCTGGGGAGCCCTCCCCGCGCTGGCAGGACTCCTCACCGGCGCGCTGTTGATCCCGGCTGCGGCACAGGCCGACCCGGAAGCGCCGCCCCAGGTGGAACCGCTGCCCGACCAGCAGCTGCACAACGTCACCTACCGCGCCAGGATCGACGGGGTGTCGCGCAACGCGACCATCGCCTACAAGATCGACGACGCCAACATCAACACCGCCGACCCGTCCATGCTGCCGGGCCGGGTATTCGAAGCCACCGGCGTGGTGACCAATCCCGAGACCGCAGGCATGGCGGTGCGCATCGACTGGCCGTACTCGGCGAACCTGCACTGCGAGATCCTGGTGGACGACCAGGTCATCGCCCAGGCCGACACCTTCGTCGGCCCGCGGCTGACCCGCCCCAAGGATGATCCGAACTACGGCAGCCTGCCCTGTGGCGCCCCGCTGAACAACGCGGTACCGGGCAATGTCATCGACACCGCCCCGGGCGGAACCGATGCCGCGATGCCGCCGGCGGCCGACCCGGCGGTCCCGGAACCCGCACCACCGGCCACCTGACCTCAGCGCTTCAGCCAGGACTCGACCGTGTGCCGGGTGTCGTTGATGTGCGCCGCCATCAGGGCGGCGGCCAGCTCCGGATCACGGTTCTCGATCGCTGCGAGGATCGACTCGTGATAGTCGTTGGCGTTGGGCTCCAGACGTCCGAAGATCGCACCGACCGGTAGCCACATCCTCCGGCGGGCATCGGCCACCGCCTCGATCAACCGGCCATTCTGCGAGGCCTGGGCGATGCCGAGATGAAACGCCGAGTCCAGGGTCTGGAAGTCCGTGGTGTGCCGGGCCGACGGTTCGTCCATCCCGGTCTGCAGCGCGGAATCCATGCCTTTCAGCAGCTTGCGCAGCTCGCTCACATCGGTGGTGCGGCGGCGCTCGGCCGCCAGCCGGGTGGCCCCGGTTTCGACGATGACGCGGTAGTCGAAGGCATCGCGGATCTCACGCTTGTTGCGGCGCAACTCCCGGCGCATCGCGGCCGGGTCGTACTGCGGCGCCTGGACGGTGAACCCGCCGCCCCGCCCGCGTCGCACCGTGATCAGCCCCTCCCGCTCCAGAACCGCCACGGCAGCGCGCACGGTGGTGCGGGACACGTCGAGCATGTCGGAGAGTTCGCGTTCGGTGGGCAGCCGGTCACCGGGCCGGAACTGACCGAGTTCCAAGGCCCGCCGCATCTGGTCGACCACCAGTTCATGTGCGGCGATCTGTCGCACCGGAACCAATGCCGGCTTGGCAGTTGACATGCGTCCCCCCTTCGGACGCCCCAAACGCTACCGCACGGTAGGGAGGTACGGTCCAAACACTTGACCGTTGGGCCTTATGACGCGAAACCTGGTGCGGCCCAGGGATCTAGGGCCGCCAGTCGGTCGCGTCGGCCCACTTCCACGCGCGACGGTAGGCATCCAGGAACCACGGCTCCTTGGCCACGGCGTAGTCGGGCGTGGTCAGTGCGGCACGCTTGGCGGCCAGGTAGTCGGCTTGCGCGCTCGGGTTGGCCCGTAGCCAGTCGACGAACATCAGGGCGAACCGCTGGTTGGGCCGGCCGTCGACCCGGATGTGCACGTTGGTCGGCCGGCCCGGGTCCGCCGACGCGTGGAAACGCTTGTGCCACAGCGCTGGATCCTCGTCGTGCGGGGTGTCCGCAGTGATACCCGCCACCACCGGATAGCCGGCCGTCAGCAAAGAATCGGCAAGTTCGTCGGCGACCGCCATGGACTCGACCGTCACCTGCACGTCGATGACGTCCTTGGCATCCATCCCCGGCACGGCGGTCGAGCCGATGTGGTCGATGCGCACCGCGCGGTGTCCGCATGCGGTGTTGAGCCGGGCCACGATCCGGCGGGCCTGATCGGGCCAGCTCGGGTCATAGGGCACCACCGCGGGGTCGCGACGAGCCGGCTGCCCGACCTTCAGGTTGTGCGCGAACGGCAGGATCCGCTCGTGCCAGAGGGCACGGGCCTGTTCGACGACGGCGCCGGGGCTGCCCGAGTTGTCCAGCCACACATCGGCGACGGCGCGGCGCTGCTCCTCGGTGGCCTGCGCCGCGATGCGGGCGCGGGCGTCCTCCTCGGTGAATCCGCGGTATTCGATGAGCCGCTTGACGCGTAGTTCCGGATCGGCGTTGACCACGATGACCAACGGGAACATCGGCGCCATCTGGGATTCCACCAACAGCGGGATGTCCTCGACGATCACCGCATCTTCGTGGGCCGCGGCGATGAGCTCCGATCGGCGGTGCGCCACCAGCGGATGCACGATGCCGTTCAGGGTGGCGCGCTTGTCGTCGTCGCTGAAGGCGACCGCCGCCAAGGCTGGACGGTTCAGCGCGCCCTCGGGCAGCAGGATCCCGTCGCCGAACGCCTCGACCAGCTTGGCCAGCCCCTCGGTTCCCGGCTCGACCACCTCACGTGCGATGACGTCACCGTCGACGATGATGCCGCCCAGATCGCTGAATGTGGCCGACACTGTTGACTTCCCGGCGCCGATACCGCCGGTTAACCCGATGCGAAGCACGCCCACCAGTCTGTCAGGCCCCCGGAACGACGAACGCCCCGACCCAATGGGCCGGGGCGTTCGTTGTCTTACTTCTTAGGCGTTGCCTGCGAGCTTCTCACGCAGAGCTGCCAGCTGTGCGTCGCTGGCCAGCGTGCCACCAGTGGACTCCTCCGACCGCGAGGACCCGTTGGACACCGGACGGGCAGCTTCCTCGGCCTCGGCCGCGGCGAACTTCTCCATCTGGGTGGTGTGCATCTTGTGCCGGCGCTCGGCCTCGGCGTAGCGAGCCTCCCACTCCTCCCGCTGCTTGTCGAAGCCTTCGAGCCATTCGTTGGTCTCGGCGTCGAAGCCCTCGGGGAAGATGTAGTTGCCCTGCTCGTCGTAGCTGTCGGCCATGCCGTACTTCGACGGGTCGAACTCCTCGGTGTAGTCCTCGTTGGCCTGCTTGAGGCTCAGCGAGATCCGGCGACGCTCCAGGTCGATGTCGATGACCTTGACCATCGCGTCGTCGCCGACCTGGACCACCTGGTCCGGGACCTCGACGTGGCGCTCGGACAGCTCCGAGATGTGCACCAGGCCCTCGATGCCCTCCTCGACGCGGACGAACGCGCCGAACGGCACCAGCTTGGTGACCTTGCCCGGCACGATCTGACCGATCGCGTGGGTGCGGGCGAAGTGACGCCACGGGTCTTCCTGAGTCGCCTTGAGCGACAGCGAAACCCGCTCGCGATCCATGTCGACGTCGAGCACCTCGACGGTGACCTCGTCGCCCACCTGAACCACCTCGGACGGGTGATCGATGTGCTTCCAGGACAGCTCGGAGACGTGCACCAGGCCGTCGACGCCGCCGAGATCGACGAAGGCGCCGAAGTTGACGATCGACGAGACGACACCCTTGCGGATGGCACCCTTCTGCAGCTGGTTGAGGAACTCGCTGCGCACCTCGGACTGGGTCTGCTCCAGCCAGGCGCGGCGGCTCAGCACCACGTTGTTGCGGTTCTTGTCCAGCTCGATGATCTTGGCCTCGATCTCCTTGCCGATGTACGGCTGCAGATCGCGGACACGACGCATCTCGACCAGCGATGCGGGCAGGAAGCCGCGCAGACCGATGTCGAGGATCAGGCCGCCCTTGACGACCTCGATGACGGTGCCCTTGACGGCCTCGTCCTTCTCCTTGAGCTCCTCGATGGTGCCCCAAGCACGCTCGTACTGAGCGCGCTTCTTGGACAGGATCAGGCGGCCTTCCTTGTCCTCCTTGGTGAGAACGAGGGCCTCGACCTCATCGCCCACGGAAACGACCTCGTTGGGGTCGACATCGTGCTTGATCGAGAGTTCGCGGGAAGGAATGACACCTTCGGTCTTGTAACCGATGTCGAGCAGGACCTCGTCACGGTCAACCTTGACGATGGTTCCCTCGACGATGTCGCCATCGTTGAAGTATTTGATGGTTTTGTCGATGGCGGCGAGAAAATCCTCAGCCGAGCCGATGTCGTTGACGGCTACTTGCGGCGAGGTGACGGAGGGAGAGGGCATGTGGTGGGTTGCTCCGGACAGGTTTACTAGTAGGGACAGTGGTATTGCTGTAATGCGTTGGTACTGATCCGTGGCAGTGACCCGACGGTGTCAAGCTGTGCACACAGATACGTAACGAGGGTACTCGACCAGGCACACGCAGGACAAACCGCCCCCGCGACGGGGTGCCAGAGGCGCGCCGGACCGTCGTCCGAATTTGTGCCGGGCACGCAGCCTACCCACGGCTACGCTTCTGCAGGTGGCGTACTCCCCGACCCCCGGTCCGGTCCATCGGCCGTGGTTTCCGATCACCCCGCCGATGCCCCGACCCGTCCGCAAGGTCGGCGCCCCGCTGGCCGCGATCATCGCCTGCGGCGTCGTCATCGGGGCACTGGTACTGCTGTTCACCGCGCTCAACCCGGTCGGCGCCATCATCGGGTTCACGCTGTCCAGCATCGTGATGACCGGGGCGGTGTTCGCCTACCTGTGGCTGGACCGGTGGGAACCGGAACCGCCCAGGCTGCTGCTGCTGGCCTTCGGCTGGGGCGCCGCGGTCGCCATCGTGTTGTCCCTGGTGCTGAGCCTGTTCACCGACGCGCTGCTGGCACCCGGCGTCGACTCGGCCGAGTCGGCGCACAGTTTCGCCTCGGTGGCGATCCGGGCGCCGTTCATCGAAGAGGCCGCCAAGGGCCTGTTCCTGCTGATCATGATGACCGGGCGGCGCCGCAACGAGCTCAACTCCCTGACCGACTGCCTGGTGTACGCCGGCCTGGTCGGTCTCGGTTTCGCCTGGCTCGAAGACATCATGTACATCTCCAGCGCCGATTCGCTGGCCGGATCGCTGCTGACGGCGGCGATGCGCCTGATCATGGCGCCGTTCGCCCACTCGCTGTTCACCACGATGACCGCGATCGGGGTCTACTTCGCGCTGCAACGGCGCAGCACCGGCGCCAAAGTGCTCTGTGTCCTGGCCGGCTACCTGGGCGCGGTGTTCATGCACGGACTGTGGAACGGTTCGTCGCTGGTGGGCGCCGGAACCTACTTCATCGTGTACGCGGTCTGGATGGTGCCGATCTTCGTCACGATGATCGTGGTGGCGGTCATCAGCCGTCGCCGCGAGCAGCGGGTGGTGGCCGCCAAACTGCCGGGCATGGTCGCCGCCGGGCTGATCACCCCCAATGAGGCCACCTGGCTCGGGTCGTTGAAGGCCCGCCACGGCGCGATCAAGCAGGCCACACTGGCCGGCGGGCGCCCCGCGGGCAAGGCCGTCGCGGCGTTTGCCGCCGCCGTCGTCGAACTGGCCTTCGTCCGGGACCGCATCGACCGTGGCTTCGGCAACGCGCAGGTGTACGCGTTGCAGCAGGAAGAGGTGTATGCGGTGACCGCCGCGCGGTCAGCCGCACCGATCCTGCACTGGATGGCGCACTACCAGGCGCCCGTCCGCTAGTGCGCCGCGGCGTCCCAGCTGCGGCCGTACCCGACCGACACCTCCAACGGCACATCCAACGGGTAGGCGTTGCCCATGTGCTCGCGCACCAGAGCCTCCAAGGCCTCGCGCTCGCCGTCGGCCACCTCGAACAACAGCTCGTCGTGCACCTGCAAGATCATCCGTGACTTCAGCCCGGCTGCCTTGATCGCCTCGTCGACGTTGATCATCGCCACCTTGATGATGTCGGCGGCACTGCCCTGGATCGGCGCGTTGAGAGCGGCCCGCTCGGCCGCCTCGCGCACATTGCGGTTGCTGCTGTCGAGTTCCGGCAGGTAGCGACGACGGCCCAGGACCGTTGAGGTGAACCCGTCCTTGCGGGCCTGGTCGACCACGTCACGCAGATAGTCACGCACCCCGCCGAACCGGTCGAAGTACTGCTCCATCTGCACCTTGGCCTCTTCGGTGGAGATCTTGAGCTGGCTGGCCAACCCATAGGCGCTCAGCCCGTAGGCCAGGCCGTACGACATCGCCTTGACCCGTCGGCGCAGCTCCGGGGTCACCTCGTCGATCGGCACCGAGAACGCCCGCGACGCCACGAACGAGTGCAGGTCCTCACCGGTATTAAAAGCCTCGATCAGGCCCTCGTCTCGCGACAGGTGCGCCATGATCCGCATCTCGATCTGGCTGTAGTCGGCGGTCATCAGCTCGGCGTACGGCCCGTCCGAGCCCCCACCGACCACGAACGCGTCGCGGATGCGCCGGCCCGCCTCGGTGCGGATCGGAATGTTCTGCAGGTTCGGCTCGGTCGACGAAAGCCGGCCGGTCGCCGCGATGGTCTGGTTGAACGTGGTGTGAATCCGCCCGTCGGAGGCCACCGCGTTGAGCAAGCCGTCGACGGTGACCTTGAGCCGGGTCGCGTCCCGGTGTGCCAGCAGATGCTGCAGGAACGGATGACCGGTCTTGTCGAACAGTGACTGCAGCGCATCGGCATCGGTGGTGTAGCCGGTCTTGGTGCGCTTGGTCTTGGGCATCTCGAGCTCGTCGAACAGCACCGCTTGCAGCTGCTTGGGCGACCCGAGGTTGATCTGCTTGCCGATCACCGCGTACGCGGCCTCGGCGGCGTCACGGATCTGGTCGGCGAACTCGCTCTGCAGCTCCTGCAGTTTGTCCAGGTCGACGGCGATGCCGATCGACTCCATCTCGGCCAGCGCCCGCTGCACCGGCAGCTCCATCCGGCCCAGCAGGGACGACGAGTCGATCCGGGCCAGTTCCTCGTCCAGCGCATCGGCGAGGTCGAGGACTGCGCAGGCCCGCAGGATCAGCGTCTGCACCGCCTGCTCGTCGACTCCCTCAGAGTCGTCCAGCAGTGAAAGCTGTTGCTGCTCAGGCGTTTCGGCGCGCAGCTCGCGACGCAGGTACCGCACCGCCAGATCGTCGAGGGCGAAGCTGCGCTGCCCCGGCCGCACCAGGTAGGCGGCGAGCGCGGTGTCGGAGGTGACCCCGCGCAATG
>NZ_HG322953.1:880139-896494 GCF_000455325.1 Mycolicibacterium septicum DSM 44393 | reverse complement strand
GCCCCGGCCGCACCAGGTAGGCGGCGAGCGCGGTGTCGGAGGTGACCCCGCGCAATGTCCAGCCGCGCCCGGCGAGGTCATGCATGGCCAGCTTGGCCTCGTGCAGCGCCTTGGGCGGACCGGGATCACCCAGCCAGCGCGCCAGCGCTTCCTCGTCCTCGGGTGTCAGCGTGGCGGTGTCGATGTAGCGCCCGTCGCCGTCGGCCGCCACGATGGCCAGCGCGGTGGCGTCGGCGTCGTACGCCAGATGTGTGCCGACCACGGCCAGTCCGAACCGGTTACCCAGGCTGTGCTCGGCGAGCCAGGCGGCCAGCTCACCGGGCTCCAATGCCCGGCCACGCACGTCGAACCCGTGCTCGACCTCGGGCTCGGAGGCCACCAGCGTCTCGAACAGCCGGTCGCGCAGCACCCGGAATTCCAGGTCGTCGAACAGCCGGTGGATCTGGTCGCGGTTCCAGGGTTGCATCCGCAGGGTGTCCGGCGTCTGGGCCAGCGGCACATCGCGCACCAGGTCGGTGAGCTCACGGTTGAGGATCACGCTGGACAGGTTGGCCCGCAGCGAGTCCCCCACCTTGCCCTTGACCTTCTCCACGTTGTCGACCAGCGACTGCAGAGAGCCGTACTCGACGATCCACTTGGTCGCGGTCTTCTCCCCCACCCCGGGAATACCGGGCAGGTTGTCGCTCGGGTCCCCGCGCAGGGCCGCGAAATCCGGATACTGCGTCGGCGTCAGGCCGTACTTCTCCACCACCGCGTCCGGGGTGAAGCGGGTCAGCTCGCTGACTCCCTTGCGCGGGTACAGCACGGTGACGTTGTCGGTGACCAACTGCAGCGAGTCACGGTCGCCGGTGACGACCAGAACCCGGTAGCCCTCCTGCTCGGCCTGGGTGGCCAGGGTGGCGATGATGTCGTCGGCCTCGAAGCCGGATTCGGCCATCGCGGTGATGCCCAATGCGCCGAGTACCTCTTTGGTGATGTCGATCTGGCCGCGGAACTCGTCGGGCGTCGCGGAGCGGCCCTCCTTGTATTCCGGGTACTTCTCCTTGCGGAACGTCTGCCGCGACACGTCGAACGCGGCGGCCACGTGGCTGGGCTGCTCGTCCCGCAGCAGGTTGATCAGCATCGAGGTGAACCCGTAGACCGCGTTGGTGGTCAGCCCGCCCTGGGTCTTGAAATTCTCGGCCGGCAACGCGTAAAACGCCCGGAAAGCCAGCGAATTGCCGTCGAGCAGCATCAGTGTGGGCTTGTCGTCGGCGGTCGGGTTCGGTGCGTTCTTCGTCTCGGTCTTCGCGGGGCTCACGGCCCTCACTCTATGCGGGGCCACCGACGCGCAGACGGCGACGAGCCATCTCGATCAGCACCCTGGCGGCCGGACTCATGGGCCCCTGCGCCCGCCACGCGAACACCAACCGGCCGCGCAACTCGGGCGTGATGGGCAGGGGGTGCAGCGCGGCCCGGGCGACGGCCACCGATTCCGGCAACACCGCGACTCCGAGCCCGCGCTCGGCAAGCTCGGCCAGCGCGTGCGGGGTGCTCGCCTCGAACGCGACCCGTGCGGCCACCCCGGCCGCGCGGCAGGCCTGGTCGAACTGATGGCGGATGCCGGCGCCGGTCGGCAGCGCGATGACCGGGTGGTCCGCGAGATCACGCAACGCGACCGTGCGTCGCCGGTGCCACGGATGGCCACCCGCCACCGCTGCGACGATGCGCTGATCGGTCACCACCTCGGCGGCCAACCCGGCGGGCAGTTCGGCACCGACCGACACGATGGCCGCATCGAGGCGCCCTGAGTGCAGGCCGTCCAGCAGGGCGTCGGACTCGTCGGTGGTCAACGTGATGTCGACCAGCGGGTGTGCCGCGTGGAACTGAGCGAGCAGTCCCGCCATGTCGAAGTCGTGGGCCGTCACGGTGCCCACCACCACCGAGCCCCGCACCAACTCGCCGAGTTCCTCGACCGCGGTACGGGCGGCGGTGACGGCGGCCAGCGCCGCCCGGGCGTGGGGCAACACGGCTTCACCCGCGGCGGTCAGCCGGACCGCACGCCGGCTGCGATCGAACAGCTGCTGACCGAGTTCACGCTCGAGGTGACGGATCTGAGCGCTGACCGCCGGTTGCGCGACATGCACCCGCTCGGCGGCGCGGGTGAAGTTGGCTTCTTCGGCCACCGCCACGAAGTACTCGAGCTGGCGCAATTCCATAAGTAATCAGAATAGTTTGTGGACGGACTATGTATTGGACTTATCGTTTGGCGCTGACGAGGCTGGAGTCATGTCCACACGACCGATCGTCATCGCCGGAGCCGGCATCGGCGGCCTCACCGCCGCACTCACCCTGCACGCCAGAGGTTTTCCCGTCACGGTCCTGGACAGCGCCCGCGAGCTCCGCGCCCTCGGCGTGGGCATCAACCTGCTGCCGCACGCGGTACGCGAACTGACCGACCTCGGTCTCGGCGAGGCCCTGCTGGCCATCTCGTCGACCCCGGCCGTCATCGATTTCTATCGCTCCGACGGCGCGCTGCTGTTCCGTGAGCCCCGCGGAGTCGAAGGCGGATACGGATACCCGCAGTGCTCGGTACACCGCGGCCGGCTGCAGATGCTGTTGCTCGACGCGGTCCGGTCCCGGCTGGGTACCGACGCGGTGCGCACCGGCGCAGCCGTCACCGGCTTCGAGGAAACCGACGATCATGTGCGTGTGGCGAGCCGCGTCGGCGAGTTCACCGCCGACACGTTCGTCGGCGCGGACGGGGTGCACTCGACGGTACGCAGGCAATTGCATCCCGGCCCCGAGCCGCTGGCCTGGTCGGGGGTCCGGATGTTCCGCGGCGCCAGTCATATTCGACCCTTCCTCGACGGCCGCACGATGGCCATCGTCAAGGGTGAGGACGGTGTCGAGCTGGTCACGTACCCGATCGGCGGCGATCAGGTGAACTGGGTGCTGCAGGTCACCGAGACCGCACCGGGTCCGCTTCCCGGGGACGCGAACTGGAACGCCCAGGTCGATCCCGCGGCGGTGACGGCCCGCATGTCCGGCTGGCACCTGGACTGGCTGGACCCGGCCGAGCTGGTGGGCCGGTCCGAGGCGGTGTTCGAGTATCCGATGGTCGATCGGGAGCCGCTGTCCCACTGGGGTACTCGACGCGTCACGCTGCTGGGCGACGCCGCGCATCCGATGTATCCCGTCGGCGCCAACGGCGGTTCACAGGCCATCCTCGACGCCCGCGCGCTTGCCGATGAACTGGCCGCCGGCCGCGGCGTCGCCGGCTACGAGGCCCGCCGCATCCCGGAGACCACGGCAGTGGTGCACGCCAATCGAACGATGCATGCCGGCGATCCCCGGGAGCTGGCCCGGGTCACCGCGGACTATCGACGAAACACCCTCGCAGACAGGAGTTCCCGATGACCACATACGTTCTGATCCCGGGTGCGTGCCACGGCGGCTGGTGCTTCGACGATCTCGCCGCCGCACTGAGCGCCGAGGGCCACCGGGTGTTGACGCCCACCCTGACCGGGGTGGCCGAGCGCGCGCACCTGGCCCACGCCGGGGTCAACCTGGAAACCCATATCGCCGATGTGATCGCGGAGATGCAGGCCCGACAGGTGACCGATGCGGTACTGGCCGGGCACAGCTACGGCGGCATGGTGATCACCGCCGTCGCGGATCGCGTTCCGCAGCAGGTCGATTCGCTGGTGTACCTGGACGCGTTCGTGCCGCGAGACGGCGACTCGGTGTGGAGTCTGACCGACGACGGACAACACATGTGGTACTCCGGCGTCGATGCCACGGGCTACGGCGTACCGCCACTGCCGTTCTTCGACGACCGCGCCACGGCGCATCCGCTCGCGTCGTTGATGCAGCCGATCCGGCTGCGCGACGGCCTTTCCCGCTTCCGGCTCGACTATGTCTACGCCACCGAGTGGGAGGGTGAATCACCGTTCACCGCGACCTTCGAGCGGGTGCGCACCGACCCCGCCTGGCGCACCCACGTGCTCGACGGGGCACACAACCTCATGCGCGACAACCACAGCGATCTGGTCCGCATCCTGCTGGGCGCCGCCGCCGGGTAGTCCGACGACGTCACGGTGGTCGCGCTAACCTTCCCTCGTGCCGTCGCCTCGCCCGATCGTGATCGGCCAGGTGACATCGCTGACCGGCTCGAACTACATGGGCCTGGAGAACCGGGACGGCGCCGCGCTCGCGGTACAGCAGCTCAACGACGCTGGTGGTGTGCTCGGACGCCCCGTAGAGCTGGCGGTCGAGGACGACGAGAGTCTCCCCCAGGGTGCGGTGACCGCCTACCACCGGTTGGCCGACCGGGGCGTCGTTGCCGTCGTCGGAACATCGTTCTCCAACGCGAGTCTGGCGGTCCTGCCGCATACCGATGAACGCCAGGTGGTGTACGTATCGACGGGAGCCGCCCACACCCAGGTCGATCCCGTCCGTCCGTACGTGTTCATGACTCCGCCGACGGGGCATCTGGTCGCCGCGCAGCTGATCAGATACTTCCGTCATCACCGCCTGGCCAGAATTGCGGTGGCCTTCGATTCCGACAGCGTGTTCAACCGCGAGGCGTGGGCGACACAGGAAACGATGCTGGGCCGGTTCGGAATCGAGGCCGTCGTGGTCGTATCGGTCAAGGTCGACACCGAGGATTTCGGGCCTGCTGTGGCTGAAGTCGCCGCGAGCGGCGCGCAGGCCTTGATGGCGTGGGTCACCGGTCCACCGGCGACCGGGTTGGCGTCGGCGTTCCGGTCAGCCGGTCTGGACATTCCGATGGTCGCGGGACTCGGCGCCGCGAGTCCCGCGTTCGTGGCGGAAGTCGGCCCGGGTGCCGACGGCATCATCGTCGCGACGTCCCTGGTAGTCGTGGAAGCAGACCTGCCGCGGTCAGCGACCCGGACCGCCATCGCCACACTGACCGAACCCTTCGAGCGTCGGCACGGTGTACCGCCCTCGCAGTTCGCGGTGGATGGATACACCGCCGTCAAGCTGATCGCAGGAGCCCTCGACGCAGCCGGCGATGACGCTCCTCAAGCGGTCCGGCAGGCCATGGACTCATTGACATGTCTGACGCCCGAGGGTGAATACCGCTTCTCGCGCACCGATCATTCCGGGCTCGATGCGAACGACGTGGCCGTCGCAGTCATCCGGGACGGCCGGTTCCGCCTGACACCGTGGTCCCGCGGCGAGTTGCTCCGGCACTTGAAATAGCGGCTGTCTCCCCCGCCTGGCGCAGTTGGTCGCGGATGACCTCCGCCCGGGTGCTGATCGCGCCGACATAGCCGTCGGGCCGGACCAGGACATAGGAGCCGACAGTGACGTCATAGTCGGCACCGGGTGTGACACTCACTTGCGGGATCCCGAAATCGACTGGTTCGGAACCGAATTCCAGAACCGTCCAGTGGGGGCCGCGGAACACGTCGAACAGTCTGCGACCGTCTGGCAGCAGGCCGTCGGGTGCCCGGTCGCCGGCCCGTAGCGCACCGGCCGGGTCGGTGTCGACGGCGAGCGGGCCTCCCCGGTAGTTGATGTCCAGCTGGTGGATGGCCGCCGGCGCGGGCCCCGTCGCACCGAATCCCTGGCGGTGCAACAGGCCGCTGAGGTGCAGCACCTCGGCAGCGACGGGCAGGCGCTCCGCCTCATAGCTGTCCAGCAGGACGTCAGGCGCTCCGGCCGACACGGCGGCCAGTTTCCAGCCGAGGTTGTAGGCATCCTGCACCCCGGTGTTGACGCCCTGCCCTCCGGCGGGCGAATGGACGTGGGCGGCGTCTCCGGCCAGGAACACCCGGCCCATCCGGAAGTGTTGCGCCATCAGCAGATTCACCCGGTACAGCGATATCCACCGCAGATCCGAGAGTGTCACGTCGCGGCGGCCCGACCGGTGCTGCAGCACTTCCTGCATGCCCTCGAGGGTCAGCGCCGGAATCTCGACGCCCGGCGCCATCGTCACCACCAGTTGGTAGTGCTCACTGCCCGGCAGGTTCCACAGCGAGAACCGCGTGGACTGGTCACCGTCCCGGGTCAGCAGGTGACAGCACCGGCCGTCGAGGCCGCGGGCCCGCACGTCACCCACGATGATCTGTTCCTCGGTGAGCGCACCGCCGAGGAAATCGACCCCGGACGCCTTGCGGACGGTGCTGCGGCCACCGTCGGCGCCGACCAGGTAGTCGGCGTGGATCGACCCTCGCCCGGTATGCACCGTGACACCGTCGTCGACCTGCGTGAAACCCGTTACCTCGGTGTCGAACTCGATGGTCCCGCCGAGTTCGGCAAATCGCGCCGCCAGGATCTGGTCGGTACGCCACTGCGGGATCAGCCACGTGTACGGGTACGGCACCGCCGGGGTGGGTTCCAACTCGGGCAGCCCCAGCAGGTCGTAGATCGGCTTCTCCCAGACCACATCCTCGCCGCGGTAGAGCCGCATGGGCGGAAAGGACTCCCCGGCGGCCAGCACGGCGCCGATCACGCCGAGGTCGTCGAAGACCTCCAGGGTGCGCGGCTGCAGCCCTTTGCCGCGGGAGCCGGGGAACAACGTCGCGGCCTTGTCCAGCACCCGGCAGGGCACGCCGCGCCGGGCCAGCTCGATGGCCAGGGTCAGTCCGGTGGGCCCGGCGCCCGCGATCACGACGGTCATCCGCGGGCACCGCCGAGCAGGACCAACAGGACGTCGTCGATCAGCCGCGCGCTGAACGCCGCGTCGACCGGCAGGTCGAGGTGGACCTGGCGGAGGATCATCGCCTCGGCCACGTCATGGATGAGTTCGACATCGGTGCCCGCGGCGATATCGCCGCGGACGATGGCCCGTTGCAGCGCATCGTGGAACGGCGAGAGCTCCTCTTTGGCGAGATGTTCGCGGATGGCCTCGGCCAGCTGCGTGTCGTGGCGCATGAGGGTTGCGAGTTCCGCGGTGACCCGGGTCAACGGGTCGGCCACGTCGGCAGCGATGGCGTCCATCACGGCGAACAGATCACTGCGCAGTTCCCCGGTGTCGGGTACCGACGCATTGCGTGCGGCGTCCGCGGCGTCCAGGGTCGCGCGGACAAGCTGGGCCTTGTTCGGCCACCGGCGGTAGATGGTGGCCTTGCTGGCGCCGGCCCGCGCGGCCACCGCATCGATCGTCAGTGCCTGATATCCCCGTTCCACCAGCAGCTCGGCTGTCGCGGCCAGCACGGCCTGCTCACGTTCCATACCTCGAACCATGATCGAAGAGTACGAAACCGTTTCGTACTCATCAAGCCATTATCTTGGTCCGCGGGACAAAACTGCAACACGTTTCAGTTCTGCGGTCTTGATCGTTTAGGCTGGCCGCGTGCCAGCAGCATCTTCGCAACCCGCGATCGAAGGGTGGTTCGCCACCGACGACGCCGGTGCCACTCACCTGATCGGCGGCAAGTGCACTCAGTGCGCCACTTTCGTGTTCCCGCCGCGCGAGAACAACTGCCCCAACCCGGCCTGCGACAGCGACACCCTTGACCTGGTTCCGCTGTCCCGCCGCGGAAAGGTGTGGAGCTACACCGAGAATCGGTATCTCCCGCCCGCACCGTATCCGAAGACCGACCCGTTCGAACCCTTCGCGATCGCCGCGGTGGAGTTGGCCGACGAAGGCCTGATCGTGCTCGGCAAGGTCGTCGAAGGCACCCTCGCCGCCGACCTCAAGGTCGGCATGGAGATGGAGCTGACCACCATGACGCTCTACACCGACGACGAGGGCATCGAGCGCACCACCCACGCCTGGAGGATCCCGTGAGCACTCCCGAACCGCTGTACATCCTCGGCGCGGGCATGCACCCGTGGGGCAAGTGGGGCCGCGACTTCACCGAGTACGGCGTCGTCGCCGCCCGCGCCGCGCTGGCCGAGGCCGGCCTGGACTGGCGCCAGATCCAGCTGGTCGCCGGGGCCGACACCATCCGTAACGGTTACCCGGGCTTCATCGCCGGGTCGACGTTCGCCCAGAAGCTGGGCTGGAACGGTGTGCCGGTGTCGTCGAGCTACGCGGCCTGCGCGTCGGGCTCGCAGGCACTGCAGAGTGCCCGGGCCCAGATCCTGGCCGGGTTCTGCGATGTCGCGCTGGTGATCGGCGCCGACACCACGCCCAAGGGCGCCTTCGCACCCGTCGGCGGCGAGCGCAAGAACGATCCCGACTGGCAGCGCTTCCACCTGCTCGGCGCGATGAACCCGGTGTACTTCGCCCTGCTGGCCCGGCGCCGGATGGACCTCTACGGGGCCACCTCCGAAGACTTCGCCCAGGTGAAGGTGAAGAACTCCCGCCACGGCCTGCAGAACCCGAATGCCCGCTACCACAAGGAATCCTCGATCGAGGACGTGCTGGCCAGCCCGGTGGTTTCCGACCCACTGCGCCAGCTCGACATCTGCGCCACCTCCGATGGCGCCGCCGCACTGATCGTGGCGAGCAAGTCGTTCGCCGAGAAGCACCTGGGCTCGCTGGAGGGCGTCCCGTCGGTGCGCGCGATCTCGACGGTGACCCCGCAGTACCCGCAGCACCTGCCCGAATTGCCGGACATCGCAACCGATTCCACCGCCGTGGTACCGGCACCGGAGCGCGTGTTCAAGGATCAGATCCTCGACGCGGCGTACGCCGAGGCCGGCATCGGCCCCGAGGACGTCAGCCTGGCAGAGGTCTACGACCTGTCCACCGCACTCGAGCTCGACTGGTACGAGCACCTGGGCCTGTGCGCCAAGGGTGAGGGCGAGCAGCTGCTGCGTTCCGGCGCGACGACCATCGGCGGCCGTGTCCCGGTGAACGCGTCCGGCGGCCTGGCCTGCTTCGGCGAGGCCATCCCGGCCCAGGCCATCGCGCAGGTGTGCGAGTTGACCTGGCAGCTCAAGGGCCAGGCCATCGGCCGGCAGGTCGAGGGCGCCAAGGTCGGCGTGACCGCCAACCAGGGCCTGTTCGGCCACGGCTCCTCGGTGATCGTCGCCCGGTAGAAGAATGACGGCGTGAGCGAAACCGTCGTCGTCCGCGTCAAGCCCGGCAGCCGCAAAGGCCCGCTGGTCGAAGTCGCTGACGACGGCGCGCTCACCATCTACGTCCAGGAACGCGCCGTCGACGGCAAGGCCAACGACGCCGTCACCAAGCTGCTTGCCCAGCATCTGGGTGTGCCGCGCAGCCGCGTGGAGTTGATCTCCGGAGCGACTGCGCGGCTCAAGCGTTTTCGGGTGAGCTGACGTTGCGGTTCCACTCCAACCAGCCGATCCCGCTGCGCCCGTCGGCGGTGCGCACCTTGGCCCAGGCGCGGGGGAACTGACTGACCCGGCCGTCGGCAGCCACCAGCAGCACCGGCGCATGGCCCTGGATGTCGACAGCGACCTCGATGTCGCCGGGTTGCAGGTTCAGCGTCGTCGAAACCGGCAGATCGTCGGCACCGAGCGCGTATTGCGCTGTCACCGACTGCAATTCGACGAGCGGCTCGCCCGCGCGCTGCGAATAGCCGATCCCGATCGGCGGCATCCCGGGGATCCGGATGTCCACGCCGTGCAGATGGGTGCCGTCGTCGAGATGGATCGCACTCCAGACCCAGTTCATCGACCACCAATCGCGCACACCCCACGAATGGTCGCGCTGGCCCGCGACGGCGTTGACGTCGAAGGTCTGCTCGCCGACGGTCACCGTGCCCGAGACCGTGCACGGAATCTCGTAGCGCGGCGTGATCCGGTACTGGTACGGGATTCCCACCGTCGTCCAGGTCAGGTCCATGGTCACCGGAACCGGCCGGCCCGTTTCACCACGCAGCAGCGCGGCCGGATCGTCATGGGCCTGCCCGGTACCCGCTGCGGTGACCCGGTAGGTCTTGAGCGGCTCGCCCGGCTGCAGGCTCAGCTCGACACCCTCACCTGTGATCAGTGCCGGTTCGGCCGGTGCGGCGTGAAAGTCGTTGAGCGCCACGGTCGGCATCCCCGGACCGCAGAACAGCACATTCACCCACGCGGTGTCCTGGTTGGGTATCAGCCCCAGGCGGACCCAGCCGCCGAAACCCGCGTCAACGTCGGCGAAGTCGAGATACCAGCTCTCGTTCCACAATTCCTCGCCGGTCGGCGGATGCGCAAACTCGTCCTCGACCGCGGGGACCATCGGTTCCGGGATCGCCGGTGGCGCAAGGATATCCAGGGCCTCGGTGTCCAGCACATGGCTGCAGTGCCGGTCGAGCATCGTCATGAACATCTGGTCACCGCGTTCGGTGCGCTCCACCAGCATCGAGGAGATGATGGCCATCATCACGCCGAAGAAGCTCTGCCGGCGCACACCGTCGCGCACCTGATCGAGCGTCAGCGCGGAGTCCGGTCCCAGCGCCCGGTGATACGCCGCCAGTAGCTCGTCGTAGTGCCTGCGGCGCTGCTCGACGGGCAGGGCGCAGCCGATGAAATACGCGACGTCGGTGAACGCCGGCCCCTTGGTGACGGTCTGCCAGTCGACCACGGTCAGGGCCCGGTCGGCGCCGGAGTCGCCGAACAGCATGTTGTCGAGCCGGTAGTCACCGTGCACCAGCCCCTGGGGCCGCCCGGATGCGCCTTCGTCGGCCAGGTAGGCGTCGAAACTCTCGACGAGCCGCTCGCACACGTGGCGCTGCTCGGGCGTGATCAGGCTCGCGTAGCGGTCGACGAAGGCCGCATACAGGCCGGCGATCAGCGCTTGGTTGACCGGCGCCTCCCGGTTGAGCCACTCGGCCTGGTTCAGCGCTTCGGCACCGGGCTTCGACCCGTGCATGCGGCCCAGCTCGGTGAGCGCCACAGCGGCCTGTTCGGGTGTGGCGCCCCGGATCTCATCGCCCACAACGGCGGGCACGGCGTCGCCGAGCAACAGGTCGAACGCACCGGTCTGAGTGTCGATCGCGGCGTGGTAGCACGGCGCCACGGGCCCGGGCACCAGGGCGGGCGCGATGTCGGTATAGAACCGCACCTCGCGCTCGTACAGCCCGAGCGCCAGTCCGGTCTGGCGACTGCTCGGGTCGGTGGCGGCGACCTTCAGCACGACCGACGCCGGCCCGTCCTGCTCTGCGGCGTAGCTCAGCGAGACGCGGTAGCACTCGCTCATCTGGCCCGTTCCGATCCGCTCGAAACTGAACCCGCTGACCTGGCCGGCGCCGAGTGCGGCGGTCAGCCAGTCGCAGGTCAGGTCTTCGGGGCGGTCGAGTACGGCTGTCTGAGTCGGTTGCACACAGGCAACCTAGCAGTGTTCCGCGTCACATATGACAGGTGTCAACTAATGATGTGCCGCCTTGGCATGACCGTGGGCGCAGGCGTCCGGCGGAGTGGGTGCCACGTCCAACGCCGGGTTGCGGTCGAAGAACCCGAAAGGCTTGAGCCAGAACGACACCACGTCCACCGGCATCACGGGCCAGTCCTCCGGACGGGTGATGTGGTGGATGCCGAACACGTACCAGAGCACCACGTCGGTGTTGTCGATCGACCGGTCGGCCTTGGTCCATTCCCCCAGCCCGGTATCGGCCACCGACTGGTTGACGAACTCCCCCGCCGGCCAGCGTTCGTCCGGCCGGTTCGGGGTCACCCACAGCGTGTGGGTGATGACGTTGGCGCGTTGCACCACCGGCGAGGAGGGGTCGAACATCGCGGGGATCGCGCCGGTGGGCACCAGCTTGTAGGACGGGTGCGTGCCCAGGCCGTTGACGACGTTGGTGTTGACCACCTTCCACGCCCGCTGCGTGGCGAAGCTGACGTCCTGTTTGCCCTCCTGCTCGGTGCGCAGCGCCTGATTGCGCACCACGAGCGACAGACCGTACGGATTGTCGGGAGTGATCGGTTCGGCGTACGACTCCGTCATGTAGACGGTGTTGTCGGGGCCGTCGACGTCCAGGTCCAACCGGGCGATCAGGAAATGCTGGTGGAACGGCGCATAGGTGCGCTCGTCGACCAGGGTGCCGTTGGGATGCGGCTGCCCCGCCGGAACCGGCGTGGTGACCATGATCCCGGTGGCGCGGACCTCGCACTCGATGTTGCCGTCCTGGTACAGCCGCCAGTAGACCAGGTACTCGTAGTTGGCGACGGTGACATGGAATGACAGTGTGAGCCTGCGCATCCGGCGCACTTCGGCTCCGGCGTCGTGGTCGACGTGCTTCCACAGCACGGCGTTGTCTTCCTCGTGGATGCAGATCGCGTTCGTGATGGTGTACGGCTCGCCCGTGCTGTCGTGCAGAACCGCGTCCAGATACCGGATCTCACCGAGGCAGTCGCAGCCGAGTTCCAGCGAGGTGGTCATGAACCCCAGGCCCCACTCGCCGATGTCGAACGCGGTCCGCCGGTAATGGTCCACCGAGGAGTCCCGATACGGCACCACCATCTCGGCGAACGACATCCGGTGGGCCACCGAACGATCCACCTCGCCGTCGCGGTACCGCACGGTGTGCAGCGTCATCCCCTCACGGTGGTTGAAACCGACCCGCAACGACCAGTTCTGCCACTGCAGCAGGTTGCCGTCCAACGTGAACGACGGACCATCGGGCTGGGTGATGTTCAGCGGCTTCAGCGGCTCGCGGCGCGAGGCCGACCGGATCCGCTCGGGGATGTGATGCGGTACGTATTCGCCCATCACATCGGGTTTTTCGGAACTGCCGTCATCCTCGACGCGCAGCACCTCCATGGTGTTGATGTCGATCACGCAGTGCAGACCGCTGACCGGGTGGGCGTAGGGATTGGCGCCGGGGGCGTCCTTGTACCAGGTGTCCGACCAGCCGATCCTACGGTCGCGGTACTCGGGCGGCGCGACCGCGTCACCGTAGGTCCAGGTGTCCATGAACACGTTGTCCAGGTCGGTGATACCGCGTTTGGCGAGTGCGGCGATCACGTCGGGATGCCTGCGCAGCACCTCGTCGCATTCGATGAACTCGTCGACGGTGAAGTTGGCCTGGACGCCCGGAATGTGATCGAAGTTCTCGACCCGGTCGTCGGTCAGCGACACCACGCCCTTGTAGGTGGCGTTCGCCGACCGGTCCAGGCAGATGACAGCCGCGCGGCGGGCCGGTGTCGCCCCGCCGCCGTCGAAGGTGGCCAATTCGGCCTTGGACGGTTCGACGAGTTCCACCGAGGCGACCCGCCAGCCCTCCCCGACCCCGTGCTCGCGCCGCAATATCGCTGCCACCGCGCGAAACTCGTCGGCGGACAGCGGATCCAAGGGATAGTCCACACCAAATACGCAACCACACCGGAGGATTCCGTGCAGCAAATCGCTCAGAGTGAATCAGGCGAACTCCGGCCGATTCAGTGCTCGGCGAGCGTGAACCCTTCCCAGGCCTGGCGCCGCACCGCCCGGGGGTCGTATTCGACGCGAGGCCGGCGGTCGAACACGAACACCGCGCGGTCGTCGCTGTCGTAGGCCGGCCAGCCCGCGCCCGGCTCACCGGTCCGGCTGAACGCACGCCATCGCCGTTGCACGTCCCGGCTGACCCGCCGGGCCGACGCGCGGTCGCCCACGGCCGTCAGCAATGCGCCGTAAGTCGTGTGGTACGTGTCGAACACGGCCAGCAGCTCCATCGCGTGCGTCGCACCGAGTCCCGCCCAGTGCAGGGTGCGCGGCGCGTAGTCGTAGCGGTACACGTAGGTGGGCGCGTGTCTGCTGTGCGCCTCGGCGATCTGCCAGGTGGCCGAGGCGAACGCGAAATCGCCACCGAGCCGCACGCAGGCCACGCTGCTCGGATAGTCCGGGTAGGCCGCGACGATCCGCCGACGGTCCTCGGGATCGATACGGGCGAAAAGCTTTTCGATCATCGGCTCATTGGTCGGCAGCAGCGGGAGGAACCGCGTGAACAGCCGGCCCTCGTCGGCGTTGTTGCCGACGATCAACGGCACCCGGTGCGCACTGCCCTCGGCCATCGCCGTCACCGGATCGACCGGCAGGTACTCGGTACCGAACGTCGGGCCGACCGGAAACGCGCCGGGCATGTCCGTCTGCCCGCGCATGATGAGCTTCTCCAGGGCCCGGCCCAGGTCCGCGGGGCGGGCGGACATGAGCGCGGCGGCCGCCGGACCCCCATCGGGACTGACCAATTCGGCGAGCTGACCCGCGAGTCGGGCCGCGGCATCCGCCGAGCTGACCATCCCGCTGGCCGGGCTCTCCGAGATCACCTGGGCGAACAGGCCTTCGGCGTCGGGCACCGCGAGCAGGGTCGCGACCGCGTGGGCACCCGCACTCTCACCGAAGATCGTCACGTTGTCGGGGTCTCCGCCGAACACCGCCACGTTGTCGCGGACCCAGCGCAGGGCCAGCACCAGGTCGCGCAGGAACAGGTTGTCCTCGATCGGATGTTCGGGCGTCGCCAGCGACGACAGTTCGACACACCCGAGCATGCCGAGCCGGTAGTTGACCGAGACGAACACACAGCCGCGGCGGGCCAGCGCGGCACCGTCATAAACGGGGGTGGCCGAGCTGCCCATGATGTAGCCACCGCCATGGACGAAGAACATCACCGGCAGCGGACCGTCGGTGTTCGGTTTCTCCGGCGCCACCACGTTGAGGGTCAGGCAGTCCTCGCTCATCGGCTGGTGCTTGCCCACACCGACGAGCGTGTAGCGACGTTGCTGCGGCGCGCAGTAACCGAACCCGTGGCAGTAGCGCACACCGGGCCACGGCTCGGCCGGCTCGGGGGCCCGAAGACGCAGCCGGCCCACGGGCGGCTTGGCGTAAGGGATGGAGCGCCAACGATGTACGCCGTCCCGCGTGAACCCCTCGACGATGCCGCTACTGATCTTTGCCCGGACAGTCCGCTCGTGCATGAACCGACCGTATCGAACTACACCGGTGTAGGCGGACACGCGGTGGGCGTGACACACGACCGCTAGCCTTGCGGGTATGCGCACCGTTGTGACTGTTGGGGCTGCTGTGCTTTCGGCGGCCCTCGTGGCGGCCTGCTCGTCGGGAGGGGGGCACGAGTCGCAGCCGAACTCGCAGCCCCGGATGTCGATGCCCGCCGGCGCCCCACACACCAAGACCACCACGCCCACCACGACGACGACCTCGCCGCTGCCCACCACGGCGCCGGCCGCCGGGACCCCGATGAACCGGGTGATCAAGTGGGTCGAGGCCGGCACCCCGGTCGAACCGTCCGGCTTCCACACCGCCACGCGTGACGGCCAGTCCACGAGCCTGGGCGATGATGTCGCGTTCGTCGTGCCGTCGGGCACCGCTCGCTGTGCCACCGACAAGAACGTCGAAGGCCAACTGGCCTGCCTGATCAAGGCCGACGACCTGCCTTCGAAGCCGTCCGACGTCGAGGGCCAGTGGATTCCCGGCTGGGTGGATTTCACCGGGGAAACCGTGGATATCGGCTCACTGCACGGAGATCCGGGCCGGTTCGGCTACGGCGACGGCGCCGAACTCAGCGAGGGCAAGTCACTGGCATTCGGCGACTACCGGTGCCGGGCCGACGCCACCTCTTTGGTGTGCGTCAACTATGCGCACCAGTCCGCGGTGCTGCTGAACTCCTCCGGCGTCGAGCCGCTGGGCTGTCTGAAGCCCGTTCCGCCGCCCGTGGGCATCGGCCGTCAGCTCAGCTGCCCGCCCGACTAGCGCCAGCCGTCGGCCGCCTTGGCGGCCTCCATCAGGGCCTCACACAACTGCCGCAGTTCGTCCGTCCCGGCACCCTCGTCGACCGCGATGGCCACATCCTCGGCCGCGCACCTGACCTGGTACACCCGATCGGACAGCTGGGCCGCCTCGTCGGCGGTGAGCACCACCGAATCCGGGGCCAGTGACGTGCCTTTCACCATGGCGCGTTGTTCGTAGGCCCGCTGCCGGCAGGACTGCCTGCAATACTGGCGACGGCGGCCCATCTGTGCATCGGCGACCTCACGTCCGCACCACCGACACGGCTGCGGACGGTCGCGTCTGTGGTTACCGATCGCCATGGGTCACGACTGTAGACTGCCCGACGCCTCGACCCGCGTATCATCAATGGTCGAGTCGGGAACTTGGCAACGCCGTGCAGCGTTGATACATCCGGACTAAAACGCCAAATAAGGAGTGTTGACGATGGCTGATCGTGTCCTGAGAGGCAGTCGCCTCGGAGCCGTGAGCTACGAGACCGACCGCAACCATGACCTGGCGCCGCGTCAGGTGGCCCGGTACCGCACCGACAACGGTGAAGAGTTCGACGTCCCGTTCGCCGACGACGCCGAGATCCCCGGCACCTGGCTGTGCCGGAACGGGCTCGAGGGCACCCTGATCGAGGGTGACGTGCCGGAGCCCAAGAAGGTCAAGCCGCCGCGTACCCACTGGGACATGCTGCTGGAGCGTCGTTCCGTCGAGGAGCTCGAGGAGCTGCTCAAGGAGCGTCTCGATCTGATCAAGACCAAGCGTCGCGGCAGCTGAACCGCGCAAAAAAACCGCGATA
>NZ_HG322953.1:812637-879743 GCF_000455325.1 Mycolicibacterium septicum DSM 44393 | reverse complement strand
GTATCGCGGTTTTTTTGTGTATCCGGAGCGCTAGCGCACCACACCCCGGGCGCGGTCCAGGCGCCCACGGATGCCCCACTCCGCGACCTTGAACATCGCCTCGCGGATGTTGGAACCACTCATCTTGGAGACGCCGAGTTCACGTTCGGTGAACGTGATGGGCACCTCGACGACCTTGAACCCGTTGTTGATCGCACGCCAGGTCAGGTCGATCTGGAAGCAGTAGCCCTTGGAATCGACCGCGGACAGGTCGATCTTCTCCAGCACCTCGCGCCGGTAGGCGCGGTACCCCGCGGTGATGTCGTGGATGCCGACGCCCAGCAGGAGCCGGGAGTAGGTGTTGGCGGTCTTCGACAGCACCAGGCGGCGCACCGGCCAGTTGCGCACCGTGCCGCCCGAGACGTACCGCGAACCGATGGCCAGATCCGCCCCGGCGTCGACCGCATCGAGGAGCCGGTTCAGCTCCTCCGGTGCGTGACTGCCGTCGGCGTCCATCTCGACCAGAACCGAGTACCCGCGGCCCAGGCCCCAGGCGAAGCCGGCCAGATAGGCGGCGCCGAGGCCCGCTTTGCTGGTCCGGTGCATCACGTGCACCCGGTCCGGGTCGGCCAGGGCCAGTTCATCGGCCAACCGGCCGGTGCCGTCGGGACTGCCGTCGTCGACCACCAGGATGTGCACCTCGGGGCTGGCGTGGTGCACACGCCCGACGATCAGCGGCAGATTTTCCCGCTCGTTGTAGGTCGGAATGATCACCAGAGTGCGCTGACTCGGGCGTTCACCGTCCTGGCGAGGGCTGGATCCCCCCTGCCGCTGCGCTCCGTCACCAGGGACTGTCATGTGGCTCCTTCATCGTCGCGGGCCTTCGCCGGTGCGACGCCTCAACATTCTTTGCACGAACCCTCCATTGTGCATTATTGCGGCAACCAATGCCCCAATACCAAGCGTGACCAGCGCCACCTGCAAGGCCGGCCCCCATTCGGTGGCCGGTGTCAGGTCTGACTTCAACCGGATCTGACTGTCCAGATAGGCGGGCTGGAAGAAGTCGGTGCGGGCCAGCTCACGCCCGTCCGGGGCGATCACCGCGCTGATGCCGGTGGTCCCGGCGACCACGAGGTACCGGTCGTGCTCGACGGCCCGCAGTTTGCCGAAGGCCAGCTGCTGTGCGCTCATGTTCTCGTCGAACGTCGCGTTGTTGGTGGGCACCGTCAGCACCTGCGCGCCGCTGAGCACCGATTCCCGCGCGGCCCGGTCGAAGATGACCTCCCAGCAGGTGGTCACCCCGATCGGCACGCCTGCCGCATGCACGACGCCGTTGCCCTCGCCCGGCACGAAGTAGCCGGCCCGGTCCGCATACGACGACAGGTGCTTGAAGAATCCGCGCCACGGCAGGTACTCGCCGAACGGCTGCACGATCTTCTTGTCGTGTCGCTCCCCCGGCCCGTGTTCGGGATCCCAGACGATCACGGTGTTGGTGGCCACGGGATTGTCGGCGGTGTAACCGTCGGCCTTGGTGACGGTTCCCACCAGGATCGGTGCCCCGATGGCGTCGGCCGCCGCGGTGATCTGCGCGGCGGCGTCGGCGTTGGCCAACGGATCGATGTCGGAGGCGTTCTCGGGCCAGACCACGAACATGGGCTGCGGGGCCCGGCCGGCGCGCACATCGTCGGCCAGGCGCTGCGTCTCTTTCACGTGGTTGTCGAGCACCGCCCGGCGCTGGGCGTTGAACTCCAGCCCGAGCCTGGGCACATTGCCCTGCACGGCGGCCACGGTGACGGTCTGTTCGTCGCCCGCGCCGGTGCCGGAATGACGGACCTGTGGCCACAGCACCGCGGTGGACAGCAACACCACGGTGATGCTCAGGCCGGGCAGCATGACCGCGGGTGCCGGGAAGCCCGGCTTGTGTCCGTGGTGCCACCAGTGCACGATCTCCAGGGCCAGCAGGGTGGCGCTGAAGCCGACCAGTGCCACCGCGAGCGACACGAGCGGCGCGCCACCCCACCGCGCAAGGGCCAGTAGCGGTCCGTTGGTCTGGCCGAATCCGAGGACCCCCCAAGGGAATCCGCCGAAGGGCACAGTGGATTTCAGCCATTCCTGGGTGGTCCACAGCGCGGCGAACCACAGCGGCCACCCGGGCATTCGCCCGACCACGACCGCCGCGAGGCCGAAGAGCCCGCAGAACAGTGCTTCCATGGCAGCCAGGGCCAGCCACGGCACCGCCCCGACCAGACCGCTGATCCACGGCAGCAACGGAATATAGAACGCCAGACCGAACAGGAAGCCGTAGCCGAAGCCGCCGGCACGGGTGGTGGAGCGCAGCGTCAGCACCCAGCCGAGCAACGCCAACCCGACAAATGCCGCCCACCACCAGCCGGTCGGTGGATAACTCAGGCACAACGCGAGCCCGCCGCCGACCGACGCGCTCAACTGCGCCCACCGCGCAGCGGCGGCGCGGCCGAACCGCGTCGCCCAGACCGCCACCACAGACCAGCGGTCGGGTGTGCCCGCCGCGGTCAGGCGATACCCACGCTCCTCGGGTTCCTCGTCGGGATCGATGTCGGCAACCGGATCGCCGGTGACGTCCTCATCCAGTTCGCCGAAAGCCTCGTCGTCGAGTGCGTCGAGTTCAGCGAGCTCGTCTTCGACGATGGCGGGGATCACTTCGGTGGTCTCGTTCGGCCCCGGCCGCAGCGGCCGCGGACGGCCCGATTTGTCCCTGGGACGGTCACTGCCCATGGATGACGACACCCCGGTGAACGGTCTGACGGCAACGCGGCAGCTCCGCATCGGCGGCCAGCCGCGGCAGAGCGGGCACCCGTGAGCGCGGGTCGGTGGACCATCGCTGGACGGCGTTGGCCGGCGCGCTGACCTCCAGGTCGTCGGCCTCCCACACCGCGTAGCTGGCCGGGGCCCCAGGGGTGAGCGTTCCGGTGACGCCGTCGCGCACCCCACCGGCGCGCCAGCCGCCGCGGGTGGCCGCAGCGAATGCGGCACGAGCCGAAATCGCACTGCCCGCGCTCTGGTGCGACACCGCGGCACGCACGGTTTGCCAGGGGTTCATGCTGGTGACCGGGGTGTCGGAGCCGAAGGCGAGGGGCACGCCTTCGGATGCTAACAGCGCGAACGGGTTGAGCCCGTGAACTCGATCAAGCCCGAGACGCTGGGCATACATGCCGTCCTCCCCGCCCCAGAGGGCGTCGAAGTTGGGCTGCATGCTGGCCATCACACCCCACGCCCCCAGTTCGGCGGCCTGCGCGGCGTCGACCATCTCCAGGTGTTCCAGGCGGTGGCCGCAGCGGGCCACGGCCGGGCCGCCCAGTCGCTGGGCCACAGTGGCGAAGCCCTCGACGACGGCGGCGACGGCGGCGTCGCCGATCACATGGAACCCGGCCGGGATTCCGGCCTCGGTGCAGGCCTGCACGTGCCGGGTGATGGCCTCGACGTCGAGGTAGCAGTTGCCGCAGGTGTCGGGTGCGTCGTGGTACGGCGCGTGCAGCCACGCGGTGTGTGACCCAAGGGCACCGTCGACGAACAGGTCTCCGGCCAGGCCGCGGGCCCCGGTCTCGGCGATCAGGTGGCGGGCATGCTCGGCGTCCCGGGCCGCCTCACCCCAATAGCCGACGACCTCCACGCCGTGCTCCAGGGCGCGCAGTTCCTGCCAGTCGAGCAGGCCGCCGATCTGCGGGCCCGCGCACTCGTGGACCGCGGCGATGCCCATCCCGGCGGCGTGATCGAGTGCCGCGACGCGGGCGGCGTGCCGTTGCTGCGGGGTCAGTTGCTCCCGCGCGGCCGCACGCACGAGGTGATGGGCCTCGGCGCTCAGCGGGCGCTGCGGGTCGAACCCCGCGGCTTCGGCCAGCGCGGGCACCGACCGGCGCAGTGCGGAGGTCGCGGCGGCCGAATGCACGTCCACCCGGGCCAGATAGGCGGGCCGATCTCCAAGCACCGTGTCCAAGTCGGCGGTATTGGGGCTGGTGCGCTCCGGCCAGCCCGACTCGTCCCAGCCGTGTCCCCACACCGGGCCGTCCGGATGCCGGCGCGCGTATTCGTCCACCAGGCGCAGGCAGTGCTGCAACGAGGTGGCCCCACGGAGGTCCAGGCCGTCCAGGTTGAGACCGGTGGCGGTCAGGTGGACGTGGCTGTCGACGAATGCCGGTGCCACGAAGCCGCCGTCGAGGTCGACGATCTCGGCATCGGGAAACTGCGACCGGCCGACGTCGTCGGTACCCAGCCACGCCACTACGCCGTCGCGCACGGCGAATGCGGTCGCGTCGGGGTAGCTGGGGCTGTGGATGCGCCCGTTGATCAGAAGTGTCGTCAAGCTGTTTCGACTGGCTGTTAGGCCTTGGGAGGCAGGCGGTACGGATCGACGTCGTTGACGTCGATTACTTCGCCGTCAATGTAGTCGCCTGTCCCGTGTCGATAACCGGCGGACCCGGTGGGTGCGCCGAAGCCGGCCGGCGCCGCGACGATGATCGGTATCCGTCGGGCGACCAGCCCCGTGAGCACCGGCCGGGCCGCGGCCCGTGTGGGCGGCAGCAACAACAGCGCGCCGGCGATCGAGCTGGCCAGTCCGGGAATCGCCACCAGGACGGTGCCGAGCGCCACCAGCACGCTGTCGGACGCCGCGCCCTGCGGGTTGGCCAGGCCACCGGACAAGCCCGTGCGCAACCGGCGGATGTGCCGGTTGAGCTGCGAACCCGCCAGCGCCAGGCCGATCACGAACGAGGCCAACAGCAACAGCACGGTGTAGCCGAACCCGATGGTCGCCACCAGGGCGACCATCACCCCCATCTCGACGAGGAGATAGATCAGAAACAGCCGTTTAGCCATGCGCTGTCAACGGTTGGGCGGGCGGTTCGGTTCCTGACCGGGTGCCGGGACGTCGACGGCGCGGACCTCGATGGCGCTGTGCACCTTGTCGATGCCGCCGAGCAACAGGGCCCGCGGCACGAAGTACCAGGCGTGGTTCCAGTACCGCTTGATGATGGCGCCGAACACCCGCCCGGTGTCGGACTTCGGCAGGTTGCGGGCCACCGCCTCCACCGGATCACCCTTCGGGGCGCCGAGCACGCCGCATTTCTGGACGGTGACGCGTGGGGTGTTGTTGATGCGCTTGGTCTTCCACGATCCGTCGTCGGTGATGATCAGCAGCTTGTCGCCGTCGGGTACCCCCCACACCGCGGTCGGCTTGGGCTTGCCGTCCTTGGTGAAGGTGGTCAACAGCAGGTACTTCTCGCGGTAAACGTCCTCGAAGGTAGGAGCCATGGGACTCAATTGACCGGTTTGAGCAGGAGCGAAACATTGTTCTGCAATCCGCCGCGCAGCTTGGAGAACACGTTGAACGTCTTGCCCAGCAGGCCGTAGCGCTTGCCGATCGCGTCGTAGGTGGCACCGTTGGCCGACTTGGGCAGGATCTCGGCGACGGCCTCGACCGCCTCGCTCTTCGGATTGCCGCGCACGTCACACGCCGCCACCGTGACCCGCGGGGTGTTCCGGATCCGCTTGACCTTCCAGGACGACTCCTGGGTGATCACCACCAGTCCGTCGGGTGACGGAGCGGCCCAGATCGCGGTCGGCTTGGGCCTGCCGTCCTTGGTGAAGGTGGTCAGCAGAACGTAGTTGGCCTTGGCGACATCGGCGAAGGTGAGAGCCATGGGTCAAATCTACTGTTTGACTACCCTTCCAGCTCACCTTCGGTTTCCAGCAGCACCTGCCGGAGCCCGTCGAGGGTGGCCTGCTCGGGCTCGGCCCACATACCGCGGCCCGCGGCCTCCAGCAGCCGTTCTGCCATCCCGTGCAGCGCCCACGGGTTGGATTCGGACATGAACTTGCGGTTCTCGTCGTCGAGCACGTACTCGGCCGAGAGCCGTTCGTACATCCAGTCGGCCATCACGTGTGCGGTGGCGTCGTAGCCGAACAGATAGTCGACGGTGGCCGCCATCTCGAATGCGCCCTTGTAGCCGTGCCTTCGCATCGCGCTGATCCAGCGCGGGTTGACCACCCGGGCCCGGAAGACGCGGTTGGTCTCCTCCGACAGCGTGCGGGTGCGGACCGCGTCGGGGCGGGTGTTGTCACCGATGTAGGCGGCCGGGGCCTGCCCGGTCAACGCCCGCACGGTGGCGACCATGCCGCCGTGGTACTGGAAATAGTCGTCGGAGTCGGCGATGTCGTGTTCGCGGGTGTCGGTGTTCTTGGCCGCCACCGCGATTCGCCGGTACGCCCGGTTCATGTCATCGGCAGCGGGCGCACCGTCGAGTCCGCGGCCGTAGGCGAATCCGCCCCATGCGGTGTACACCTCGGCCAGGTCGGCGTCGTCACGCCAGTTGCGGCTGTCGATCAGCTGCAGCAGACCCGCTCCGTAGGTTCCCGGCTTGGAGCCGAAGATCCTTGTGGTGGCCCGCCTTTGGTCGCCGTGTTCGGCCAGGTCGGCCTGGGAGTGGGCGCGCACGTAGTTGTCCTCGGCCGATTCGTCGAGGCCGGCCACCAATGCCACCGCATCGTCGAGCATGGTGACCACGTGCGGGAAGGCATCACGGAAGAACCCGGAGATGCGCACCGTGACGTCGATGCGCGGCCGGCCGAGTTCGGCGAGGTCGATCGGTTCCAGGTTCACCACCCGGCGCGAGGCGTCATCCCACACCGGCCGCACTCCCAGCAGGGCCAGTACTTCGGCGATGTCGTCACCGGCGGTGCGCATGGCCGAGGTGCCCCACACCGACAGGCCCACCGACTGCGGCCAGCGGCCGTAATCGGTGCGGTAGCGGTCCAGCAGCGAATCGGCCATCGCCACACCGGTTTCCCAGGCCAGCCGGGACGGCACCGCCTTGGGGTCCACCGAGTAGAAGTTGCGCCCGGTGGGCAGCACGTTGACCAGGCCGCGCAGCGGCGATCCGGACGGTCCCGAGGCGATGAAGCCTCCGGCCAGGGCGCGCAGCACCTGGTCGATCTCGCCGGAGGTGCCCGCCAGCCGGGGCACCACCTCGGTGGCGGCGAACCGCAGGATGCGAGCCACCTCGGGATTGTCGGTGATCTTCTCCACCGCGGAAGCGTCCCAACCGGATTCCTGCAGCGCGGCGACCAGCTCGCGGGCGCCGGCCTCGGCGGCGTCGACGGCCGCGCGGTCGTCACTGCCGTCCTCAGTCAGGCCGAGTGCCTGACGCAGCCCGGGCACGGTCTGCTCGCCGCCGAACAGCTGCCGGGCCCGCAGGATGGCCAGTACCAGATCGAGTTCGCCTGCGCCGGTGGGCTTCTGGCCCAACACATGCAGGCCGTCGCGGATCTGGACATCCTTGATCTCGCACAGCCAGCCGTCGACGTGCAGCAGCATGTCGTCGAACGATTCCTCGTCCGGGCGATCCTCCAGGCCCAGATCGTGGTCCATCTTGGCGGCGCGCATCAACGTCCAGATCTGCTGGCGGATGGCAGGCAGCTTGCCGGGATCCAGCGCCGAGACGTTGGCGTGCTCGTCGAGCAGCTGCTCGAGTTTGGCGATGTCGCCGTAGGTCTCGGCGCGGGCCATCGGCGGGATGAGGTGATCGACGAGGGTGGCGTGCGCCCGACGCTTGGCCTGGGTGCCCTCCCCCGGATCGTTGACCAGGAACGGATAGATCAGCGGCAGATCGCCGAGGGCGGCGTCGGTGCCGCATGACGCGCTCATGCCGAGCGTCTTGCCGGGCAGCCATTCCAGGTTGCCGTGCTTGCCCAGGTGCACCACGGCGTCCGCTTTGAAGGAGCCGGGGAACGACGAGTCCAGCCAGCGGTAGGCGGCCAGGTAGTGGTGGCTGGGCGGCAGGTCGGGATCGTGGTAGATCGCCACCGGGTTCTCTCCGAAACCACGGGGCGGCTGAACGATCAGCACCACATTGCCGGCCTGGATGGCCGCGATGACGATCTCGCCCTCGGGATCGCGGCTGCGGTCGACGAAGAGCTCACCCGGCGGCGGGCCCCAGTGCTCGACGACGGCATCGGCGAGTTCGGCGGGCAGGGAGGCGAACCAGGCCCGGTAGTCCTCGGCGGGGACCCGAATCGGATTGGCGGCCAGCGCCTCGTCGGTGAGCCAGTCCGGGTCCTGCCCGCCGCGTTCGATCAGAGAGTGGATCAGAGCGTCCCCATCGCCTGAGTCGACGATGGTGGCGAGGTCGCCCGGGCCGACGGCCTCGCCGATGTCGTACCCGGCGTCACGCATGGTGCGCAGCAGCGCGACCGCGCTGGCCGGGGTGTCAAGGCCGACGGCATTGCCGATGCGGGCATGCTTGGTTGGATAGGCCGAAAACACCACGGCCACACGCTTTTCCGCGGCAGGAATGGCTCGCAACCGGGCATGGCGGACGGCCAAGCCGGCCACCCGCGCGCAGCGCTCGGGGTCGGCCACATACGAGATCAGCCCTTCGGAGTCGATCTCCTTGAACGAGAACGGCACCGTGATGATGCGGCCGTCGAACTCGGGAACGGCGACCTGGGTGGCGACGTCCAGTGGCGACATGCCGTCGTCATTGGTGGACCAGTCCGACCTCGAACTGGTCAGGCACAGTCCCTGCAGGATCGGAATGTCCAGTGCGGCAAGGTGCGCGACATTCCACGAATCGTCGTTACCTCCGGCGCCGACCGCTGCCGGGGTGGCACCTCCGGCCGCGAGCACCGTGGTGATGAGCACATCGGCGGTGCCGAGCAGCTCGAGGAGTTCGGGTTCGGCAGTGCGCAGGGATGCGCAGAACACGGGCAACGCGCGGCCGCCGGCCTGCTCGACGGCGTCGCAGAGCGCCTCGACATAGCCGGTGTTTCCCGCCAGCTGCTGGGCGCGGTAGTAGAGCACGGCGACGGTGGGGCCCTCAGTGCCGGCTGCCTCGCGCTCCAGGACCCCCCAGCTCGGGGTGGTCACCGGGGCCGCGAAGCCGAAGCCGGTCATCAGCAGGGTGTCGGACAGGAACGCGTGGAGGTTCGCCAGGTTCGCCAGACCGCCCTGAGCGAGGTAGATGTGGGTTTGCAGGGCCGCACCCTGCGGGGCGGTCGAATGTCCCATCAATTCGGCGTCGGGCGCCTGCTCCCCGCTGACCACGACCGTCGGCAGGCCACTGGCCACCACGGTGTCGATTCCGTCCTGCCAGGCCCGGTAGCCGCCGAGAATGCGGATCACCGCGACGTCGGCGCCGTCGAGAAGCTCCTCGAGTTCACCGGTGACCAGCCGCGACGGGTTGGCCCAGCGATACCGGGCGCCGCTGGAGCGGGCAGTGATCAGGTCGGTGTCCGAGGTCGACAGCAGCAGGACGGCGGGAGTGGCGGCATCAGTGGCAGCGGTCACCGCTGGCACTTCAGAGGGGTGGGACACCCCCCATTCGTACCGCACCGGCTACCCCGTCGGGGCAGCCGGTGCGGCGCGATCGGCAACGGTCAGGGCTGGGTCTCGCCGAAGCGGTCGTGCCACGACTGCCGGTACGGCGAGCCTGCGGCGGCGACGAGCACCAGGACGAATGCGGCGAATACACCAAAGGCGAGCATCGTTCGCTCCTTTCACAAGAGCCTTGGTCAAGCGTTTCAACTTCCCGGTACCGGCGGTCCCGGGAATCCTCATAAACGGTACGTTCCGACGCCGCGAAAATCGCCGATCTGTAAGCGACCGAACAGGTTTCCGAACCTGTGACCGATGTCACAACAATCTTTGAAAGTAAGATGGCGGGCAACATGACCAGGACCCGCGACCAGGACGCCTGCCCCGGTGCACTGACGGTGCACCAGGCCGCCGACGGCGCCCTGGTGCGGGTTCGACTTCCCGGCGGGATGGTCACCGCGACCCAATTGACGGCGCTGGCCGAGGTGGCCGAGCAGTTCGGCTCTCCGGCAATGGAACTGACCTCTCGCGGCAACATCCAGATCCGGGCGGTGACCGACACCGACGCGGCCGCCGCTGCACTGGCCGACGCCGGCCTGCTGCCGTCACCGACACACGAGCGGGCCCGCAACATCGTGGCCTCGCCGTTGTCCGGCCGCTCCGGCGGCGTCATCGACGTCCGCCCCCTGGTGACCGACCTCGACCGCGCCATCCAGGCCGACCCGGCCCTGGCCGGGTTGCCCGGCAGATTCTGGTTCAGCCTGGACGACGGGCGGGGCGACGTATCCGGGATCGACGCCGATGCCGGTGTGCACGCCCGTGATGACGGCACCTGCGCGCTACTGCTGGCCGGACGCGACACCGGGGTGCGCCTGGACACCGGTGACGCGGTCACCACCTTGATCACAGTGGCCAGACGTTTCGTCGACATCCGCGGAAAAGCCTGGCGGATAACCGAACTCGATGTTCATTCGGCACTGTTGGACGGCCTGACCGCCGCGGCCCCGGCCGGCGCCACCTGGCCACCGACGGTGACGCCGCCGGTCGGCTGGATCGAGCAGCGCGACAAACGGGTGGCGCTGGGCGCGGCCGTGCCGCTGGGGGTACTGCAGGCCCGGACCGCCCACTTCCTCGCCGCGATCGAGGCTCCGCTGGTGATCACCCCGTGGCGTTCGGTGCTGGTGTGCGACGTCACCGAGGGCGTCGCGGACACCTCCCTGCGCGTGCTGGCACCGCTGGGGCTGGTGTTCGACGAGAACTCGCCGTGGCTGCGGGTCAGCGCCTGTACCGGCAGCCCCGGCTGCGCCAAGTCCGCCACCGATGTGCGTGCAGATGCCGCCGACGCGGTCAACGCGCCCACAGAAACGCACCGGCACTTCGTGGGCTGCGAACGGGCCTGCGGAAGCCCGCCCGCCGCCGAGGTCCTGATCGCGACTGAGGACGGATACCGGCTGCGTATCGCGCCCCCGTAGGGTATGCGCGTGCTCGACTACATCCGTGACGCCGCCGAGATCTACCGGCAGTCATTCGCGACGATCCGCTCCGAGGCGAACCTGTCGCGCTTCCCCGACGATGTGTCGCGGGTGGTCGTCCGGCTGATCCACACCTGTGGCCAGGTGGATGTCGCCGATCATGTGTCCTACACCGACGACGTCGTGACCAGGGCGCATGCCGCGCTCGCCGCCGGCGCCCCGGTGCTGTGCGACTCGTCGATGGTCGCGGCCGGGATCACCCGCTCGCGGCTACCGGCCGACAACGAGGTCGTCTCGCTGGTGGCCGATCCCCGCGCCCCGGAGCTGGCGGCGAAGTTGGGATTCACCCGCTCGGCGGCCGCGGTCGACCTGTGGGCCGACCGCCTCGGCGGCGCGGTGGTGGCGATCGGCAACGCGCCGACGGCGCTGTTCCGGCTGCTGGAACTGCTCGACGAGGGCGCGCCCGTCCCGGCGGCGGTGCTGGGCGGACCCGTCGGTTTCGTCGGGTCGGCGCAGTCCAAGCAGGAACTGATCGAGCGCCCGCGTGGCATGTCCTATCTGGTGGTGACCGGCCGGCGCGGTGGCAGCGCCATGGCCGCGGCCGCCGTCAATTCGATTGCGAGTGAGCACGAGTGAGCACAGCGGCGTCAGAACGTGAAACCCGGGGAACCCTGTACGGCGTCGGGCTGGGCCCGGGCGATCCCGAGCTCGTGACGGTCAAGGCGGCCCGGCTGATCGGTGCGGCGGACGTGGTGGCCTATCACAGTGCCAAGCACGGTCACAGCATCGCGCGGGGCATCGCCGAGCCCTACCTGCGCGAAGGCCAGCTCGAGGAACACCTCGTCTACCCCGTCACCACGGAGACCACCGAGCACCCCGGCGGGTACGTCGGCGCGATGGAAGATTTCTATGCCGCCGCGGCCGAGCGCATCGCCGCGCACCTGGAGGCCGGCCGCGACGTTGCCCTGCTGGCCGAGGGCGATCCGCTGTTCTACAGCTCCTACATGCACATGCACACCCGGCTGACCGAGCGATTCCATGCCGTCATCGTTCCCGGCGTCACCTCGGTGAGCGCGGCCTCGGCCGCCACGGGCACTCCGCTGGTGCAGGGCGACGACGTGTTGACGATCCTGCCCGGCACACTGCCCACCGCAGAGCTGGAACGCCGCCTGGCCGACACCGACGCCGCCGTCGTGCTCAAGCTGGGCCGGTCCTACACCCGCGTGCGTGAAGCCCTGGAGGCGACCGGACGGCTCGACGAGGCGTATTACGTCGAGCGGGCCAGCACCGACCGGCAACACGTGTCCCCGGCCCGCGAGGTGGGCAGCGAAGGCGGCGCGGACGTCAAGGTGCCGTACTTCTCGCTGGCCATGGTTCCCGGCCGGTCCCGGTCCACCGCGCCGCAGGGCAGTGTGGTGGTCGTCGGCCTCGGGCCGGGTGACTCGGACTGGATGACCCCGCAGAGCCGCCGTGAGCTCTCCGCCGCCACGGACCTGATCGGCTACGGCCCGTACCTCGACCGCGTCGGGGCCCGCGCCGGGCAGCACCACCACCCCAGCGACAACACCGACGAACCGGCCCGCGCGCAGCTGGCCTGCAAGCTGGCCCAGGAGGGCCGGACGGTGGCGGTCGTGTCCTCCGGCGATCCGGGGGTGTTCGCGATGGCCACGGCGGTGCTCGAAGAGGCCAAACAGTGGCCCGGCGTCGAGGTCCGGGTCATTCCGGCGATGACGGCGGCCCAGGCGGTCGCCAGCCGGGTCGGCGCCCCGCTGGGCCACGACTACGCGGTGATCTCCCTGTCCGACCGGCTCAAGCCGTGGGACGTGATCGCTCAGCGTCTCACCGCCGCGGCCAAGGCCGACCTGGCGATGGCGATCTACAACCCGGCCTCCAAGACCAGGACCTGGCAGGTGGGCGCCATGCGCGATCTGCTGCTGGAGTACCGCGATCCGAGCACCCCCGTGGTCGTCGCGCGTGCCGTCTCCGGTGCGGAGCCCGGCCCCGGTGAACGCGTGACCGTGGTGCGGCTGGCCGATCTGGATCCGGCCCAGGTGGACATGCGCACCATGCTGATCATCGGCTCGTCGCAGACACAGTGGTACACCGGTTCGGCCGCCGGAGACGCCACCGAGGACCGGGTGTTCACCCCGCGCCACTACCCCGGCTGAACCCACCGACTGACTCGCGTCGAGTTTCATTGACTGCTGTCAGAATGACCGATAGTGTCCGGCGTCACACCCGTTGAAAATGGGAGGGCCGGCCAGCATGCCGACGGCACCACAGGGCGCACCCGCACGGTCCCCGATAGACCGACGCCAACCGCAGCGCAGTGACCAGCGGCGCACCGCGATCTTGGCGGCGCTCAAGGAGCACCTGCAGAAGACCGGGTTCGACGCGCTGAACATCGCCGAGGTGGCGCGGCAGGCCGGCGTGGGCCGTTCGGCGTTCTACTTCTACTTCGAGAACAAGGCGACGGCGGTCGCGGCTCTGGTCGAGCCGATGTACGACGCGTTGTTCGCCGCCAACAACATCCTGGCCGACACCACCCGGCCACCCCGCGACCGTGTCCACGACACCATCGAGGCCGTCCTTCGGACCGCCGAGGATCACCGCTATCTGGTGCAGGCCATGTTGGAGGCGCGTGGGTCCAGCGGCGCCGTCCGCGAGCTGTGGGACGGCGCGCGCGAATCCTTCGTCCCCACGGTCTCGACGGTGATCGCCGCCGAGCGCGCCGCCGGCCGCGCCCCCGACGGCGCCGACCCGGTGGTACTCGCGAGCCTGCTCGTGGAGTTCAACGATCGACTGCTGGAACGGTTCATCCTGGGTGGGCCGCTGTCGCGACAACAACTACTGGAAGGCGCAGAAGCGATGTGGATGGGCTCGATCTACGGAACAGTGCAGTGACCGCGGCAGGGTCGATCCCCAGGTCCATTCCGGGCAAGCCCGCCGAGGTGACCGCCGGTTGGCTGTCGCAGGTCCTGGGTATCGAGGTGGATTCGGTGCGGACCGCGCCGATCGGCACGGGCCAGACCGGTGCCACCTACCGGGTCACCGCCACCTACCGCGACGACGCCGCCCTGCCGGGCACCTTCGCGGTCAAGCTGCCGTCGCAGGACGACACCGTGCGTGACCGCGTGACCATCGGCTACCGCTCCGAGCACGCCTTCTACACCAATGTGGCCCGCCACGTGCAAATCCCGGTCCCGCAGTGTCACCACTGCGAAATCGCAGGCGAAGGAGCCGATTTCGTCCTGCTGCTGGCCGATATGGCACCGGCCGAGCAAGGTGATCAGATCGCCGGGTGCACACCTGCCGAGGCCACCCTGGCAGTCCGGGCACTCGCCGATCTGCACGGACCGACCTGGGCCGACCCGCAATGGGCGAACTTCCCCGGTATCGCCATGCCCAAGCCGGAACCCGACTCCGCCAAGGGATTCGGGGACGTCGCCAAGATGGCCGCCGACATCACCCTGGACAAGATCGGTGCACGACTGAGCACCGAGGACCAGGACACCATGCGCGCGGCGATGTCGGTCGTCACCCCGTGGCTGCTGGCCGAACCGGATCGGTTCGCCGTCCTGCACGGCGACTACCGCCTGGACAACATGCTGTTCGACCCCGACCGCACCCGGATCACCGTCGTGGACTGGCAGACGCTCGGGTCGGGCCTTCCGGCGCGAGACCTGTCGTATTTCACCGCGACCAGCCTGGACCCCACAGTCCGGGCCGCCGCCGAAGCCGATCTGGTCACGGCCTACCACGACCGGCTGCTGTCGCACGGGGTCACCGGCTATGATCGCGAAACCTGTTGGCAGGATTACCGTTTGGGCATGCTGCAGGCGCCGCTGATCACCGTGCTCGGCACCGCCTTCGCCAGCTCCACCGAGCGCGGGGACGACATGATGGTGGTGATGGCGCAGCGCGGTTGCCAGGCCATCCGCGACCTCGGCACGCTCGATCTGATCAACGCCTGACCGGCGGTCCCGTGACGCGGGCGCCCGGGGTGACCCGGGCGATCCCCCGCACGATCCGGGGCATCCGCCGTGCCATCAGCGCCATGGCCTGATCCGATCGACGCATCGTGGGCCTCGGACCAGGCGTCGGCACCGAGGACAGCTCCGCTTCGGGCGTTCCGGCCCGCGCACCGTGTCGCTCGACCGCCAGAAGCCGCCAGGTGCCCGGCACCCCACGCAGCTCGACGTCGCCGCGGTCCTCGAAGCCGGTTCCCGAGCCCACGACCAGATCGCGGACGGTGCTCGACACCAGGATCTCCCCCGCGCCGGCCAACCCGAGGATGCGCGCCGCGATGTGGACGGCGATTCCCCCGATATCGCCGTCCAGCAGCTCGCATTCGCCGGTGTGGATGCCGGCGCGGATCTCGATGCCCATGGTCTCGGTCTGATCGCGCAGCGCCTCGGCGCAGCGGATCGCCTGTGTCGGACCGTCGAAGGTGGCGAGGTGTCCGTCACCGGTGCTCTTCACCACGACACCACCGAATCGACCGGTCAGGTCAGCGGTGATCTCCCCCATCCGATGCAGCACCGCCCGCCACCGCTCGTCACCGCTGGCGGCGGCGTGTTGGGTGGAGGCCACCATGTCGGTGAACAGCACCGTGCGCAGCGCCCGGTGGGACTGCGACGGTGCGGCATGGCTGCCGGTGAGGAATTCCTCGATCTCGCTGGTGATCTCGTCGGGGTTGGCAATCCAGGGCGCATGGTCGGTGCCGTCCACCTCCAACAACCGCGCACCCGGTATGCGGGCGGCGATATACCGCCCGCCCTGGATGGGGACCAGATCGCCGGTGGCATGGATGACCAGAGTCGGCGCCGTGATGGTCGACAGGACCGACCGCACATCGATCCGGAACAGTGCCCCCAGCGTGGCCCGGGCCATTCCCGGGCTGGCACTCATCCGCTCGACCATCCCGAGCTGGCGCACGGACCCGGCGTCCGGGAGCAGGAGTTTGAGTGCCGCGCCGGTACCCCACTGCGAGGTGCTGGCGCGGCCGAATTCCTGAAAGGTGGCGAGCTGCCGGGTCGAGGGCGTGTAGTCCTCGCCCATCTCGGTCAGGATCCGCGCGTGCAGCTCGGACGGGTCACGGTCGAAGTCAGCCCACTCGGTGACACCGAAGTACGCGAAGGTGCCGGCGAGGATCAGGGCCTGGGTGCGTTCGGGCCGCGTCGCCGCGAACAGCATCGCCGCGGGCCCGCCCTCGCTCAACCCGAACAGAACGGCACGGCCGAACCCCGCGGCATCCATCACGGCCTCGATCTCGGCCGCCCGTTCGTCGAGCGTGCGTACCTGCGGGACGGGGTCCGACAGCCCGACGCCGGCCTTGTCGTACAGCAGGACGCGGCAGAACGTCGAGATCCGCTCCATGAAGGCCTCGAACTCGGGCATCGTCCAGAACAGCTCCAGATGGCTGACGAACGAACCGGCGTAGACAAGGTCGACGGGCCCGTCTCCGAATACCTGGTAGGCGAGACTCAGACCGTCGCACTGTGCGTATGACGTCTCCGCCACGCTGTGGAGCCTACTGCGGCCAGGCGCCTCAGCCTGCGGTTTCGGCCCGAACCCAGTCCACCGCCTCCTCGACCGTGGCCACCGAGTGCACTCCGGGCGGCAACGCCGGGCGGTCCACCATCACCACCGGCACGCCCGCCGTCTCGGCGGCCCGCAGCTTGGGTTCGGTCATCGCGCCGCCACTGTTCTTGGTCACCAGCGCGTCGATGCGGTGCTCGCGCAACAGGGCCAGCTCCCCGTCGTAGTCGTACGGACCGCGCGACAGCAGCAGCTGGTGATCGGCAGGCAGCGTGTCGGGGTCCGGCGGGGTGACCGCGCGGATCAAGAACCAGGCGTCAGCGTCTCGGAATACCCGGGTGCCAGACCGCCCGGTGGTGAGAAAGACCCGCGAATAGCCGTTTCCCGCCACGGTTTCAGCGGCTTCCCGATCCGATCCCACCACGATCGCGGTGCCCGGCGCCCAGGCCGGCCGGGCCAGGACCAGGTGCGGCAGGCCGAGTTCGGTGCACACCTGCGCCGCGTGCGCGGTGATGGTGGCGGCGAAGGGGTGGGTGGCGTCCACCACGGCGTCGACGCGCTCGTCGACCAGCCACCTGCGCATTCCGTCCACGCCGCCGAAACCGCCGATGCGTACCGGGCCGACCGGCAGCGCCGGATCCGGTACCCGTCCGGCCAGCGAGCTGATCACCTCGACCTGCGGGTGCAGGGCCGCGGCGAGAGCGCGGGCCTCGCCCGTGCCGCCGAGCAGCAGGACCTTCATCAGTGGGTGGCTCCGCGACGGCGGCCTGAGGAGTACAGGTAACTGTCGGAGAATCCCTCGGCGGCGAGCACATCGCCGACGACGATCACCGCGGTCTTGGTCACCGCGGCGGCATGCATCTTCTCGGCGATGTCGGCGAGCGTGCCACGCAACACGATCTCCTCCGGCCAGCTGGCGAATGCCACAACCGCGCAGGGAGTTTCGGGACCGTAGCCACCGTCGAGGAGCTGCGGGACGATGTTGTCGATCTGAGCCGCGGCCAGATGCAGCACCAGCGTCGACCCCGGAGCCGACAGGGTGCGCAGGTCCTCCCCCTCGGGCATCGCCGTGGACAGGGTGGCCACCCGGGACAGGGTGACCGTCTGGGCGACGCCGGGAACGGTGAGCTCCCGGCCCAACGCGGCGGCCACTGCGGCGAATGCCGGTACACCGGGCACGATCTCATATCCGATGCCCAGTTCGTCGAGCCGCCGGCACTGCTCGGCCAGCGCACTGTAGATCGACGGATCACCGGAATGGAGCCGTGCCACGTCGACACCCGCCCGGTCCGCGGCGACCAACTCGTCGATGATCTGGTCCAGATTCAGCGGGCCGGTGTCGACGACCCTGGCGTCGGGCGGACACAACGCCAACAGGTCGTCGGGCATGATCGACCCGGCGTACAGGCACACCGGGCAGCTGCCGAGCAGTCGCGCACCGCGCACCGTGATGAGGTCGGCGGCCCCCGGGCCGGCCCCGATGAAGTACACCGTCATCGCTTGACCACCGCCCACTGGGTCACCGGCAGCGCCGGGCGCCAACCGGTGAAGCCACCGACCGCGCCGCCCTGGTAGTGCTGATAACGCCGCACCTCGCCACCTTCCTTCGAATACCATTGCGCCACAACCGCTTCGGATTCCAGTGTGACCGCGTTGACCACCAGCCGCCCACCGGAGGGCAAGTGGTCGAAACAGGCCTGCAGCAACCCGGGCTGGGTGACGCCGCCGCCGACGAAGATCACCGCGGGTTCGGGTGCCCCGTCGAGGGACTCGGGGGCACCGCCACGGACCTCCACCCGAACCCCGAAAGCCGTGACATTGCCCAAGATCCGATCGCGGCGCTGGTCATCGCGTTCGAATGCGACGGCCGAGCAGCCCGGCGCGCTGCGCGACCATTCGATCGCGATGCTGCCCGACCCCGAGCCGACATCCCACAACAGTTCCCCGGGCCGCGGCCCGAGCGCCGCCAGCGTGACGGCACGGATGGACTGCTTGGTGAGTTGTCCGTCGTGGGCGAACGCTTCGTCGGGCAGCGCCTGCGCCCGGCGTTCGTCCGGAAGGTAGGCCACCGCAACCACGTTGAGGTCGTCCACGTCGACCGGGGCCGTCGCCCAGTCCCGGGCCGTGCCGTCGCGGCGGCGCTCCCCCGGGCCGCCCAGTTGCTCCAGCACGGTCAATTCCGAGTCACCCCGGCCGGATTCGCTCAGTAGGCGCGCCAGCGTGGCCGGGGTCTTCGCATCCCGGGACAGCACGATCGCCCGCCCGCCACGGCGCACCGCGGTGTGCGGCGCCGCGGTCACCAGGCTGATCACCTCGGTGTCGGGCACCGTCCAGCCCATCCGCGCGCAGGCCAGCGTCACGCTCGACACATGGGGCAGCACCCGCACCCGCTGCGCGCCGAACAACCGGATCAGCGTCGCGCCGATGCCGTGCAGCAGCGGATCCCCGCTGGCCACCACATGCACATCGGCGTCGCCGAAGAGTGTCGGCAGGGCCGGCAGCATCGGAGACGGCCATTCTCGGCGGTCGGAGGTCACGCTGTCGTCGAGCAGGTCCAGTTGCCGCGGCGAGCCGTAGACGACTGTGGCGCACGCCAATTCCTCCCGCGAGGAGTGTGACAAGCCCGCCATTCCGTCGGCCCCGATGCCGACCACGGTGATCGTCCCGGCCACTAGCGGGGCATCCTGCGCCAGATCGGTCGCGGCACGAACCGCGTCACGAAGATCATCGGCCGGATCACCCACGGCACCCACACGGCACGCTTGCCCCGGGCCAGTGCCTTGGCCGTGGCGTCGGCCACCTGGGCCGGCGTGCTGGAGAACGGCGCCGGTTCCATGCCCTCGGTCATCCGGCCGATCACGAATCCGGGTCTGACGATCAGCAGTTGCACGCCGGTCCCGTGCAGGGCGTCGGTCAGGCCGCTGGCGAACGAGTCGAGGCCGGCCTTGGCCGAACCGTAGACGTAGTTCGCGCGGCGGGCCCGTGCTCCGGCGATCGAGGAGAACACCACCAGCCTGCCCCGGTCGGCGGCGCGCATGCGCTGCGCCAGCACCGTCAGCAGGCCGACCTGGGCCACGTAGTCGGTGTGCACGACGGCCACGGCGTGGGCCGGGTCGGCCTCGGCCCGGTCCTGATCCCCCAGCACCCCGAATGCCAGCACCGCCGTGTCGATCGGTCCGTGGCCGGCTTCGATCGCGTCGACCACGCGGGTGTGGCCCGCGACGTCGTCGGCATCGAACTCAAGGGTGTGCACCGCGGCGGCACCGGCGGCTTCTACGGCCGCGACCTGCTCGCCGAGTTGATCGGCTCGGCGTGCGGCCAGCACCACGACCGCGCCGGCCGCGAGCCGAACCGCGAGTTCGACACCGATCTCGCTGCGGCCCCCGAAAATCACCACGACACGAGGATCCGTGCCAGCCGTGTCATCCATGGCAGCGATTATGTCCTGCGCTAGCGTGGACCCCGATGGCTACATCTCGTGGCAAGGCAACCACCAAGCTCACCAGCGAAGCACTGGCGTTTCTCACCGAGCGTCACCTGGCGATGCTCACCACGCTGCGCTCGGACAATTCCCCGCATGTGGTGGCGGTCGGTTTCACCTTCGATCCGAAGACGCACATCGCGCGGGTCATCACCAACGGCGGCTCACAGAAGGCGGTGAACGCGCACGAGCGCGGCATCGCGGTGCTCAGCCAGGTCGACGGTGCCCGGTGGCTGTCGCTGGAGGGCAAGTCCACGGTGAGCAGCGAGGCCGACGCGGTCCGCGACGCCGAGCTGCGGTACGCCCAGCGCTACCGCACGCCGCGGATCAACCCCCGCCGCGTGGTGATCGAAGTACGGATCGAGCGCGTGCTGGGCTCCTCGGAGCTGCTGGACCGCAGCGAGGGCTGACCAGGGTCGGCGCCGGCAGATCCACCGGTCCTAGTCCACCGGCACCACCACGAGATCGTGCGGCTGGTTGTTGACCGACAACGCACCATCCTCGGTGACCACGACGATGTCCTCGATGCGGGCGCCCCACTGCCCCGGGAAATACACGCCGGGCTCCACGCTGAACGCCATCCCGGCCTCCAGCGGCAGATCGTTGCCCTCCACGATGTAGGGCTCCTCGTGCACCGACAGCCCGATGCCGTGCCCGGTGCGGTGTACGAATGCCTCGGCCAACCCTTCGGCGGCCAAAACGTCGCGAGCGGCCGCGTCGATCTGTTCGGCCGTCACGCCGGGGCGCACGGCCGCGACGGCCGCCTGCTGCGCACGCTGCAGCACCGCGTAACGACGTGCCACCTCGGGATCCGGCTCGCCGATGCTGTAGGTGCGGGTCGAGTCGGAGTTGTAGCCGGGCTCATACGGCCCGCCGATGTCGACGACGACGATGTCCCCGGCGCTCAACTCACGCTCCGAGCATTCATGGTGCGGGTCGGCACCGTTGGGCCCGGATCCGACGATGATGAACGCCACCTCTGAATGCCCTTCGGCGACAATCGCTTCGGCGATATCGGCGGACACGTCGGCTTCGGTACGGCCGGGCACCAGGAACTCCGGGACCCGGGCGTGCACCCGGTCGATCGCCGCGCCGGCCTTGCGCAGCGCGTCGATCTCGGCGGGGTCCTTGATCATCCGCAGGCGCCGCAGCACATCGGTGGCCAGTACCGGAACCACACCGAGCAGGTCGGCGAGCGGCAGCAGATGCAGGGCGGGCATGGAATCCGTCACCGCCACGGCACTGCCCGGCCCGCCGAGTGCATCGGCCACCATCTGGTACGGATTCTGTCCGTCCACCCAATCGCGCACCGCCACACCGAGTTCGGTGACCGCCGACTCGCGCAGCGCGGCCAGTTCCAGGCGCGGCACCACGATGGTCGGGTCACCGGTGGCGGGCAGCACCAGCGCGGTGAGCCGTTCGAAGGTCTGCGCTCGAGAGCCGACCAGGTACCGCAGGTCATAGCCGGGGGTGATGACCAGTCCGGCCAGACCGGCTTCTGCCGCGGCTGATGCTGCCGCGGAAAGGCGGTGGGCGTACACATCGGTGCTGAATCGGCTGACCGTCATGGCATCGAGGCTAGTGGTGCGGTAGATAACTGGCGATCTCGATCAGGTTGCCGTCGGGGTCGCGGCAATAGTGTGAGGTCATCGGGCCCAACGCGCCGGTCTTGGGAACGGGGCCCTCGGTGATCTCGACGCCACACGCTCTCAGGTGCTCACCGACGGCCTCCGGTTCGACGTCTGCGATGAAGCACAGATCCAGTGAACCCGGCGCGTCGACGGCACCGGTCACCCAGTTGGCCGAACCGGTCGGCCGCACGTTGAGCTTCTGATCGCCGAACACCAACGCGATACGGCCGTCACCGAACACCTCCCTGCGCATGCCCAGCACCCGCACGTAAAACGCGACAGTGGCATCGCTGTCCCGGCAGTTCACCACGACATGGTCAATACGGTTGACGGTGAAGGTCATACCTCACGCTACTGTCGCTGGAATGTTGCGTGATATCCGCGATCTCACCGACGATCCCGAGGCGTACGCCGCTGAGCTGCGCCGGCGCTGGGGCGGCCTGCTGAGTTACCGCTACCTCGGGCGTTCGTACTCCTCGATGGACCTGGGTCCGGCCGACGACACGGTGACGCTGCGACGCGACATGCGAAACCCGGCGGGCGGACTACTGCTTGCGGTGCTGGGCATCTCCTCGCCGGACAGCGGTGGCGTGAGCGATCTGGAAGCCGTACCCAACCCCGTGATCCACTCCTGCCAGGTCCTGGACCCGGCCGTGGATGTGGCCCGCATCCGGGTGGACACCGAGGTACTCAAGCAGGGCAGGCAACTGGCGTACAGCCGGTCGGTGATCGTCGACGCCGACAACCCGGACCGGGTCATCGCGCTCACCGAGGGTCAGGGCATCTCGATCGGCACGCCGCCGGAGGGCCTGGAGAAGATGCCGGTGGACCCGATCGACGTCGTCGACGGTCCGGACCTGCCGCCGCTGTGGCAGGTGTTCGGCGGCCACAAGCGTTCCAGCGGACATTGGTCGCTGCCCGAGCTCGCGGTCGAGGTGGCCTCACCGGACGCCGCGCTGCACATCGGCCCGCAGTTCGTGATCCTGGAGACGGCGGCGGCGGACGCCGCGGCCCGCGCCGCAGAAACCGATACGCTACAAGGCCTTTCGTCGCACGTGATGTTCCTGGCGCGCGGCAAGACCGGCCCGTTCCGGGTCGACACCCGGGTGCTGCCCGGGGCGGGCGGCACCATCGCGGTGCGGGCCACCCTGTACGACGAGGGTGCCGGCGGCAAAGCCGTCACGGCTGCCTCCTATGTGTTCGGACGGATGGAGGAAACCCGATGAGCGATCCCGTTCTGCTGCTCGACGGCGCCAGTATGTGGTTCCGGTCGTACTTCGGCGTGCCGTCGTCGATCAAGGCACCCGACGGCCGTCCGGTGAACGCGGTGCGCGGGTTCCTGGACTCGATCGCCACCCTGGTCACCCGAGAGCGGCCACGCCGGCTGGTGGTGTGCCGCGACGATGACTGGCGGCCGCAGTGGCGGGTCGACCTGGTGCCGTCGTACAAGGCGCACCGGGTGGAACAACCGCAACCCGACGGCACGCCCGATGTCGAAGAAGTTCCCGACGACCTCACACCGCAGGTCGACATGATCATGGAGCTGCTGGACGCATTCGGCATCGCGACGGCCGGGGCGCCCGGGTTCGAGGCCGACGACGTGCTCGGCACACTGGCGACGCGCGAACAGCATGATCCGGTCGTGGTGGTCAGCGGCGATCGTGACCTGCTTCAGCTCGTGCGTGACGAGCCGTCTCCGACCATCCGCGTGCTCTACATCGGGCGGGGACTGGCCAAGGCCACGAAATTCGGCCCGGAGGAAGTCGCCGAGCAGTACGGGGTGCCCATCGACCGCGCGGGTCCGGCGTACGCGGAACTGGCCCTGCTGCGGGGTGACCCGTCGGACGGGCTTCCCGGTGTCGCCGGGATCGGTGAGAAGACGGCCGCGACGCTGCTGGCCCGGCACGGTTCGCTGCGGGGTATCCAGGCGGCCGCCGAGGACCCGAAATCCTCACTGACCAAAGCACATCGGGCCAAGCTGCTGGCTGCCGCCGACTACATGGCCGCGGCCGAACCGGTGGTCCGGGTGGCCACGGATGCCCCGGTGACGTTGTCCGCTGCGACCGACGCTCTGCCGCTGGCCGCCGGCGACCCGGCCCGGGTCGCCGAACTGGCCGCGGCATACGGGGTGACCTCGTCGATCGGCCGGTTGCAGTCGGCGCTCGACCGGCTGCCCGGCTGAGCACACCTCGATCCGCACGTACTACGACAGGGCCGCCTGCGCGATAGCGCAGACGGCCCTGTCGTAGAAGCGGCAGCTGGTGGGGCCTACTTGGGCCGACCGACCTCGTAGGTGCCCTTGTCGTCCTTGAAGGTCACCGTCACCTTGCGCTTGGTGCCGTCGATGGTGACCTCGCAGTCGAAGGTCGAATCCTTCTTGACTGTCGGGTTCTCACCGTTGTTGCACTTGACACCGGTGACCTTGGTGGCCCCGTAGCCGTTGGTCTTGTCGGTGAGGATCTGCTCGACGCCACTCTGGGCCTTGTCGATGTCGAGCTTGGTCGTCATCGCCCATCCGGGCAGCCAGAACGCGGTCACCGCGAGAATGACCAGCAGCAGGGCCACCAAGCCACCGACGATGACACCGATGGTCGCCAGCGAACGCTTGGAGCCCGCGTCGGCACCCGGAACGCCATACTGCCCGAACTGGCCGGGAACGCCGTACTGGCCGGGCTGACCGTATTGCCCAGGCTGACCGTACTGCGGCGGCTGACCCGGCTGCCCGTACTGGGGCTGCTGCCCGTAGCCCGGTACCTGCCCGTACTGCGGCGGCTGGCCGGGCGGCGGGTAGGCCTGCTGGCCGTACTGCTCGGGACCCGGGTACTGCGGCTGTTGCGGCTGCGAATAATCCGGCTGCTGAACGCCCTGGGCAGGCGGCTGATACGACGGGTACTGCTGCGGCGTGTATGCCGGTGGCTGCCAGGCCGGAGCGTGAGTGCTGGGGTCCTCGGAAGCGGGGGTCGGCGGCTGCCATGCCTCAGCACCCTGCGCCTGCTCCCCCGCGGGCTCAGGCTGCTGACCGGGCCACTGCTGTCCCTGGTCAGATCCCTGCGGTCCGCTCATGGTTCTCCTTGATCCTGTTCGGTAACGCCTGCCACACCTTACCCCGCATCAACAGCAACAACACCGCGCCGAACGTCGTTGACAGCGCGTTTCGCGCTATTGCGCAGGGCAGTTGCGGGTGCGGCATTGCGCACCTGGTCGAGCAAGTCGAGCACCTGGCGGCACCACCGCACGAAATCTCCTGCCGACAACCCCGACCCGTTCACATCGGAAGCCGCGAGCGCGGCGGCCAGATCGCCGGTGGTCGCCCATCGGTAGACGGCGGTGACGAAGCCTTCGTCGGGTTCCCGGCTCGGCGCGAGTCGGTGCCGCTGCTCGTCGCCGCGCAGGTCCGCCGACAACCGCCGGGTCTTGGCCAGCGCGCGGCGCAGGCCCTCGGTGGGGATGTCTACTCCCAGTACCCCGCCCGCGGTGTCCCCGCGCGATTCGAACAGCACTGCCGAGAGCACGCCGGCCAGCTCCGCGGGCTGCAAGCCGTCCCACAGCCCGGCGCGCAGACATTCGGCCACCAGCAGATCGCTCTCGCTGTAGATCCGGGCCAGCAGGCGACCGGCGTCGGTGACCCTGGGTTCACCCGAGTCTGCCTCGATGAAGCCGCGTTCGCTGAGCAGCGCGACGATCCGGTCGAAGGTGCGAGCGAGCGAGTTCGTCGCCGCGTTCACCTTCTGCTGGATCTGGGCATTGTCACGCTCGATACGCAGATAGCGTTCGGCGATCCGGGCCTTGACTTCGCGGTCCGGGAGTTGGTGCGCCGGGTGATGACGCAGTTCCTCGCGCAGCCCGGCCAGTTCGGGATCGACGTCGCGTTCGGGCGCCCCGGCGCCCCTGCTCACGCGCTTCGACGGCACCGACAGGTCGGCCGCCGCCGAGCGCAATGCCGACGCCAGGTCCCGACGCACCCGTGGCTGCCGGTGTTCGACGCGCTTGGGCAGGGTCATCACACCCAGCGGGTCCGACGCACCCGAATAGTCGGCCGATGAAATCCGGCCGGCCCACCGGTGTTCGGTCAACACCAGCGGTCTCGGGTCGTCACTGTCTCGTTGGGCGGCCTCCAGCACCACCGCCAGACCTCCGCGTCGGCCGTGGGTGATGGTGATGATGTCGCCGCGACGCAGCGCGGCCAGTGCATCGGTGGCAGCCCTGCGTCGCTGCAGCCGCGACGCCCGCGACTGCGCGCGCTCACGTTCACCGATCTTGGTCCGCAACCGGACGTAGTCGAGGATCGGCGGCTCGGTCCTCGGCTCCTCGCGCGAGCGCTCGTCGGTGCCGCCGAGTTCGGCCGCCAGCTCGGCCATCATCCGCTCGCCGCGCGCGATCCCGCGCACCAACCCGACCACCGACCGGTCCGCCTGGTACTGGGCGAACGAGCGCTCCAGCAGTTTGTGGGCCTGTTCGGGCCCCATCTGCTGCACCAGGTTGATGGTCATGTTGTAGCTCGGCGCGAACGAGCTGCGCAGCGGGAACGTCCGCGTCGAGGCCAACCCGGCGACCTCGGCGGGCTCGGCATTGCTGTCGTCGGGCCGCCACAGCACCACGGCGTGGCCTTCGACGTCGATGCCGCGGCGCCCGGCCCGGCCGGTCAGCTGGGTGTACTCCCCCGGCGTCAACGGAACGTGCTGCTCACCGTTGAACTTCACCAGCCGCTCCAGCACCACGGTGCGAGCGGGCATGTTGATGCCAAGGGCCAGTGTCTCGGTGGCGAACACCGCCTTGACCAGGCCCGCGGTGAACAGCTCCTCCACGGTGTGCCGGAACACGGGCAGCATGCCGGCGTGGTGGGCGGCCAGCCCGCGCAGCAGGCCTTCGCGCCATTGGTGGTAATCCAGCACGATCAGGTCGGATTCGGCCAGGTCGGCGCAGCGCCGGTCGACGATCGCCGAGATCCGGGCCCGCTCCTCGTCGGTGGTGAGACGCAGCGGCGCTCGCAGGCACTGCTGGACCGCCGCGTCGCATCCCGCCCGCGAGAACACGAAGGTGATGGCGGGCAGCAGCCCCGCGGCATCCAGGGTGGCAATGACATCGGGCCGGCTGGGCGGGCGGTACAGCTGGGGCCGGCCTCCGCCCCGCCCACGCCCCCGTGGCTGCCAGTCCGCCAGCCGGTCGGCCTCACGCCGATGGCTGATGTGGCGCAACAGGTCCGGGTCCACGAGCGTGCTGTTGGTGCCCTCGAACAAATCGAACAGCCGCCTGCCGACGAGCATGTGCTGCGACAGCGGGACCGGCCGGTGTTCGTCGACGACGACGGTGGTGTCGCCGCGGACGGTCTGGATCCAGCCACCGAATTCCTCGGCATTGCTGACCGTGGCGGACAGGCTGACCAGCAGCACGTCCTCGGGCAGGTGCAGGATGACCTCTTCCCACACCGCGCCGCGCATCCGGTCGGCCAGGAAGTGCACCTCGTCCATCACGACGTAGGAAAGTCCGTGCAGTGCAGGCGAATTCGCATACAGCATGTTGCGCAGCACTTCGGTGGTCATCACCACGATGTCGGCGTCACCGTTGATGGACTGGTCACCGGTGAGCAACCCGATCTTGTCCGCGCCGTAGCGGGCCACCAGATCGTTGTGTTTCTGGTTGCTCAGCGCCTTGATCGGGGTGGTGTAGAAGCACTTGCCACCGGCCGCCAGCGCCAGGTGGACGGCGAACTCGCCGACGACGGTCTTACCCGCCCCGGTGGGGGCACACACCAGGACCCCGTGGCCGCTTTCGAGCGCACGGCAGGAACGCAGCTGGAAATCATCGAGAGCGAACGGATATTCGGCGGTGAACTTGGTCAGTTCGCCACCGTTCTGGCCACCCGACTCAGGTGGCATCGTCGTCGATGTCGATCCGCGATGCGCCCGCCACCGGGGCCGGCCGCTCGACCGGCTCCACCGTCGGGATCGGCGCGGCCTCGTCCTCGGGCACCTCCAGTGCCTCGCGCCGGGCCTTGCGCTTGTCGTTGATCCGCGCCGTCTGGATGGCGAACTCCAGCAGCAGGCTGAGCGCGCAGGCCAGCGCCAGCATCGTGAACGGGTCCGACCCGGGCGTGGCGAACGCCGCGAACACGAACAACCCGAAGATCAGTCCGCGTCGCCAGGCCTTGAGCCGCTCGTAGCTGAGCATGCCGACCAGGTTGAGCATGATGATCAGCAGCGGGAACTCGAAGCTGATGCCGAACACCAGCAGCAGGTTGATCAGGAACCCGAAGTATTGCTCGCCCGACAGCGCCGTGACCTGCACATCGCTGCCGACGGTGAGCAGGAAGCCCAGGGCGGTGGCCAGCACCACGTAGGCCAGGATCGCGCCGGTGATGAACAGCAGGGCGCCGACGCCGACGAACGCCATCGCGAAGCGGCGTTCCTTCTTGTACAGACCCGGCGTGATGAACGCCCACAGCTGGTAGAGCCACACCGGGCAGGCCAGCACCAGCCCGGCCGCCAGCGCCACCTTGAGGCGCAGCATGAACTGGTCGAACGGGCCGGTGGCCAACAGGCGGCATTCGCCGTCCGGGGCGATTGACGCGCGCGCCGAATCCGGCAGCGCGCAGTAAGGGCCGCGCAGCCATTCCCCCAGGCTGTGGAAGCCGAAGAAGCCGTGGGTGTACCAGAGGAAGCCGAAGATCGTCGTCAACAGGACGGCGGCCACGGCAATCAGCAGACGGTTGCGCAGCTCGTGCAGGTGGTCGACCAACGACATCGTGCCGTCGGGGTTGACCCGCGAACGGCGGCGGCGGGGATCGAGCTTCTTGATGAATCCGGAGGTCACGGGCGTGTTCTAACGGCCTGGTCGTAGACGCGACGTGTCATCGCGGGGCGATGACCGCGATCGGGCGCCGGACCGGTCAGGCCGTGTGGCGGTCCGGGGACTGCTCGGGAGCAGGAGAATCGACCCGCTCGGAGGCGATCGGCTTGGCCGGCGGGGTCTCCGCGGAGGAGGCCGCAGAATCCGACTGCATCTCCTTGATCTCGGACTTGAAGATCCGCATCGACTTACCGAGCGACCGCGCCGCATCCGGCAGCTTCTTGGCGCCGAAAAGCAGCACGAACACCGCGATGACAATGATCCAGTGCCAGGGTTGTAGACCACCCAATTTGGTTACCTCCAGACGTCCGTGATGAGTCTACCCGCGTGCGTCGCCGGCGTCGTAGGTGTGCGGCGCCGCGGTGTCGTAGACACGCAGTGCCTCTCCGGCCGACTCCCGCACCCGCTGTGCCAATACCTCCGGGGCCAACACCCGCACTGCCGAACCGAATCCGAGAAGGAAGCGCGCCATCCACTCCTGGGAGGCGTACGTCATCACCGCTTCGCACGCCCCGTCGGGCAACTCGCTGACCACCCGCAGCGGGTAGTAGTCGAACATCCACGACGCGGAGCGGTCGATCAGCAGGGTGGCCGACGGCAACGACGGGTCGGCGGTGTCGGGATCGAACAGCGAGGTGTCTGTGCGCGCCTGCACCGCCGGTGACGGCGGCGCGGAGGGGTCGGTGAGCAGCTCCGCCGCGACGATCCGGTCGAACCGGAACATCCGTACCGCCTCGGCGGTACGGCACCATGCCTCCAGGTAGGTGTTGTCACCGATCAGTACCACCCTGATCGGGTCGACGGTGCGCGACGTGAGGGAGTCGCGCGACGCCGAGTAGTACTCCAGGGTCAGCGCGCGTGCGTCACGCACCGCGGCCCGGACCGCCGCGGCCGCACCGGTTTCCTGAGGCACCGTCTCCTCGAGACCGGATTCCTCCAGGGACGCACGCTGGGTGCCCGCCGCCGATTCGATCTTGGCGATGGCGCTGCGCGCGGCCTCGGGGTCCACCATCCCGGGCACGTCGACCAACGACCGCAACGCCACCAGGATGCCGGTGGCTTCCGTGGATGTCAGGCGCAACGGGCGGTCGACACCAGCGCTGAACGTGACTTCGACTGTGTCCCCTTCGAAGTCGAAGTCGATCAGGTCACCCGGACTGTAGCCGGGCAGCCCGCACATCCAGAGCTGCTCGAGATCGGAGTCCAGCTGTTTGCGGGTCACCCCCAGCGCAGCCGCGGCCTCGTCGCGCGTGACCTTCGGGTTCGCCTGGAAGTACGGAACCATGTTCAGCAGCCGGACCAGCCGGGTCGACACCTGACTGCTCATGCCGTGCCCGCCTGCGCCCGCAACCGGCTCACCACGTCCTCGCGCAGCGACCGGGGTTCCAGCGCCACGGCGTCGGCGCCGTGGCTCGCGATCTCGCGGGCCAGCCGGTCCGACATTCCGATGTCGACGGTGATCTCCTCTCCCGCGCGCCCACCCAGCGTGCGCGGAACGGTCTCGATGGCCTGCCGGCGCAGAGCGGTGGCGCGTCCCCCGGCGATCCACACTCTGGCCTGTTCACCGGTGGGCAGCTCGGCCACCGCGCGGGCCACGATCTCGCGCAGATTCACCCCGTCGGGCTTGGCCACCGCACCGGCCGGCCCGACGGGGCTCACGTCGGCGTCGATGCGCGACAGCCGGAAGGTACGGGTGTCGTCGCGGTCGCGGTCATGTCCGACCAGATACCACCGGCCACGATGGGTGACGACCCCCCAGGGCTCGACATTCCGGCTGGTGTACTCGACATTGCGTGAGGCCCGGTGCCGGAATCGCACGGCATGCCCGGAATCGATCGCCGAGAGCAGGATTCGCAACACCTCTTCGGAGCCGCGCAGCCCGGGCAGGGTCGCGGTCGACGCGATGGCCACACCGGCCCCGTCGGCGTCGACGTCGACACCCGCGGCACGCAGCTTCAGCAGTGCGCCCTGCGTCGCGGTGACCAGTTCCGGGGACTCCCACAGCTGGGTGGCCACCGCCACCGCCGCGGCCTCGTCGGCACTCAGCTGCACCGGCGGCAGCGCGTAGGAATCCCGATTGATCCGGTAGCCCTCGGTCGGATCGAACTTCGACACCCGGCCCGTCTCCAACGGGATGCCCAAGTCGCGCAATTCGTTCTTGTCGCGCTCGAACATCCGGGAGAACGCTTCGTCACTGGGACTGTCGGCATATCCGGCGACGCTGGCGCGGATCTTGTCGGCAGGCAGGAACGACCGGGTGGACAGCAGGGCGATGACGAGGTTCATCAACCGCTCGACTTTGGATACCGCCACGAGATGAAAGCTTAGGGCCTGCGCACGGCGGATCCCGTCAGCGGCGGCCGGGCGGGGCGGGCGTCGGCACCCGAAAAAGGTGCACCGGCCGATGCGTCACGAATGCGATGCTGGAGCGGCGGCGTGATCGCCTGCACCCTCGATGACCGGGAGGACGGCATGCGCAGATTCGTTCGCGGCATGTCGGCGACGGCTGCGCTTCTCGGCGCGGTCGCATGCACCCGCATCTCCGGCGGGGTGCCCGTCGCCGCTCCGGACGCATTCCCCGACCTGTCGAACTATCCCGTCGTCGGGAACGTCTACGGAACCGAGAACACCCGGCAGTACTTCAGCGGCGACACGTTCACCACGCCCGACGGTCAGCGGTGCTCGGTCAACGTCCGTGACTACCTGCACCGGCTCTGGTGTTCGGGGCCGCGGGCGGACCGGGGCGGGTACTGGGACACGTCGTTCGGGCCGAACACCCCCGCGACGATCAAGCCCGCTGATCCGCCGGCAGCCGACTGGAAACCGCGACCCGGCGAGTTCCTGCCGCTGCCGCCGGCGCACAAGATCAACCTCCCGGCGGGCATGGTGTGCGGGGTCGGCCCCGACCCGGCGGCAGGGATGTTCGCGTGCCGCGCGGGGGAGCACGGCTTCGTCTTCACTCGGACCGCAACCCGTCTGTTCTGACCCGGGACCGCCTACATGCTGGCGATGAGCCGCTTCACCCGCTCGTCGACCGACCGGAACGGATCCTTGCAGAGCACGGTGCGCTGAGCCTGGTCGTTGAGCTTGAGGTGCACCCAGTCGACGGTGAAGTCCCGCCCGGCTTCCTGTGCGGCGCTGATGAACTCGCCACGCAGCTTGGCCCGCGTGGTCTGCGGCGGGGTGTTGACCGCGGCGTCGATCTCCTCGTCGGTGGTGATCCGGGAGGCCAGACCTTTGCGCTGCAACAGGTCGAAAACGCCGCGACCGCGCTTGATGTCGTGGTAGGCGAGATCGAGCTGGCTGATCTTCGGATCGGACAGCTCCATGTTGTAGCGGTCCTGGTAGCGCTGGAACAGCTTGCGCTTGATCACCCAGTCGATCTCGGTGTCGACCTTCGCGAAATCCTGGCTCTCGACCGCGTCGAGCTGGCGGCCCCACAGATCGACCACCTGCTCGATCTGGGTGCTCGGTTCGCGGGTCTGCAGGTATTCGACGGCTCGGCCGTAGTACTCGCGCTGGATGTCCAGGGCGCTGGCCTGCCGCCCGCCCGCCAACCTGACCGGACGCCGCCCGGTCAGGTCATGGCTGACCTCGCGGATGGCGCGGATCGGGTTGTCCAGAGAGAAATCGCGGAACGGCACACCGGCCTCGATCATCTCCAGCACCAGTGAGGCGCTGCCCACCTTGAGCATCGTGGTGGACTCGCACATGTTGGAGTCACCGACGATGACGTGCAGGCGGCGGTACTTCTCGGCGTCGGCATGCGGCTCGTCGCGGGTGTTGATGATCGGACGCGACCGGGTCGTCGCGCTGGAGACGCCCTCCCAGATGTGCTCGGCACGCTGGCTCAGGCAGTAGGTGGCGGCCTTCGGCGTCTGCAACACCTTGCCCGCACCGCAGATGAGCTGGCGGGTGACCAGGAACGGCAGCAGTACGTCGGAGATCCGGGAGAATTCACCGGCACGCACGATCAGGTAGTTCTCGTGGCAGCCGTAGGAGTTGCCCGCCGAGTCGGTGTTGTTCTTGAACAGGTAGATGTCGCCGCCGATGCCCTCGTCGGCCAGCCGCTGCTCGGCATCGATCAGCAGGTCCTCCAGGACGCGCTCACCGGCACGGTCGTGGGTGACCAGCTGGGTCAGGTTGTCGCATTCGGCGGTTGCGTACTCGGGGTGGCTGCCCACATCGAGGTACAACCGGGCTCCGTTGCGGAGGAACACGTTGGAACTGCGGCCCCACGACACCACCCGCCGGAACAGATAGCGGGCAACCTCGTCGGGGCTGAGCCGGCGATGGCCATGGAAGGTGCAGGTCACACCGAATTCCGTCTCGATGCCCATGATTCGTCGCTGCACGCTAACGAGCTTACGGGGTGGTTCACCGCAACGGTGGACAAGCGCGCGCTGACGGGGCGGCAAAATCTGGACGTCGCGCTCGTTACGGCCGCGAGCCCGATCGATTTCGACCCGGCTACGTACCGCGCGCCGCGGCGGTAGGTACCTCGGCAACGGGCGCCAGCGACCCGTCGGGCAACCCGAGGATGCGTTCGATCGCCTGCAGGTAGGCGCCGATCACCCGCTGCGCGCGGGGCCCGCGGGCGTCGATCCCGCCGGATCCGTCCTGTTCGATCGCGACGGCGAAGGCATCGGCGAGCACGCCGTCCAGGCCCGCGATGAACATCGCCGCCTCGTGCGGGAACCCGGCGTCGAACACGCCTTCGTCGCAGCCCTGGCGGATGACGGCTTCGAGCATCGGTACCGAGGTGCGCATGGACTCCTTGGCCAGCTTCTGGCGGAACAACGCGTTCTCGTCCCGCCACAGGGTCATGAGGATCGACACAGCGGCCGGATTGTCGGCCTTCCAAGCGGCCGACGCGCCGAAGTAGGCATGGAGCTTGGCGATGGCATCGAGGCTGTCATCGGCGACCACCGCCTCCAGGGGCGGTGTCGCGCTCTCCGTCATCGCGTCGACGATCCCTTCCAGCAACGCCTGTTTCGAGCCGAAGTAGTGGTAGAGCGCGCCTTTGGACATCTGCACCTTGGCCAGAACGTCCTCGATGGTCATCCGCTCATAGCCCTTGTCGTGGATGAGCTGCAGAGCGGCATCGAGGATCTCCCGACGCCGGGCCGCGTACTCATCCGGCTTGACCCGACGGGCCACGGACACCTCCCATTGACGACTGCTCAGGCCCGAGCCTACTCTAAAAATAGACCGTCCGTCGGTTTATTGATTGGAGCAGCGATGTCACAGGCCACCCCCGAAGCCCGACGCCGCACCCGGGCGTTCGCACGCGTCCTCGGCCCGTTCGTCGCGGCCGCGACGGTGATCATCGCGATTCGCCTGCCAGACCTCACCGGACTGCTCGGCGGGCTGTTCGACAACCCGGTCCTGCCCTGGATCCTCGGTGCGGCGATGCTGATGATGGGTCTGATCGTGATCGCCTTCCACCAGTACTGGTACAGCGTGACGGCGGTGCTCATCTCGCTGTTCGGCTGGTTCGTGGCGCTGCGCGGACTCGCGATGATGGCCATCCCGTCGGTCATCGACTCCGGGGCGAACGCGACCGTCACCAGCCCCGGCCCGATGCTGGCCGCCCGGGTCTTCTTCCTGTTACTGACAGCGATGGGCTTGTGGCTGACCTACGTCGGCTGGCGTCGCGAGAGCACCCTGGATGACCGGGCGGTCACCGTCTGAGCGGGCCGCCTGAGCACTCCGCCGCAGCGACGCGATCAGCCGCGCGCCAAGATCGCCAGCAGCAGTTCGGCCCGCACCCGGGCCACCCCGAGATCACAACCCAACAGCGCCTCGGTCGTTTCGATCCGCTTGCGCATCGTGTGCCGGTGCACGCCGAGGGCCGCCGCAGCGGCCTCCCACTGGCCGTTGGCCTCCAGGAACGCCCGCAGCGCCGCCATCAGCCCGGTTCCATGCTGCGCGTCGTGGTCGGCCACCGGAGTCAGCACCGCCGCCCCGAGCGCCACCAGCACCTCACGGCTGGGTCCGGACGACAACAGTGCACTGCCCGCCAGCGCGGCGAATTCCAAGGGATAACAACCCCGTTCGGCCACCGATGCGGCCAGTCGGGCGTCGTCGACAGCCTGCATCAACCGGGACAGCGGCTGCGTCCCGCTGAGCCCGCTGCGGCTCGACTTGCGCACCGATCGGTCCAGCCCACCCAGCAGACCCGCGGCGGCGTCAACCGTCACGGTGCCCGGCAACAACACCGTCAGCCGGTGATCGGCACCGTGCACGAACACCGGATGACCGGCCGCCTCCAGCTCTTTGGCCACCGCCGCACTCGCGCGGCGTCGGTGGGTCGCCGACTTCACGTCGTCGTCGAACTCGACGACCAGTACGCGAATCCGGCCCGCGGCGTCGGTGACCGGGCCCAGCTGCGCATACACCGGATCCCGGTCGAGCTCTCCGGTCAACAACAGTCCCAGCGCCTGTTCGTTGAGCAGCCGCTGCACCTCCTGCAGCCGGGCCGGCTTCTCAAAATCCAAGGCCAGCAACGATGTTGCGTGCCCGAACAGCACCTGGTCGACCGGACTCAGTGCGCCCGGGCTGACCACGGCGAGCACGCCGTGCGAGCGGCCGCCGACCCGGATGTCCTGTTGGGCCACCGTGGTGCCGTCCGCGAGCACCCGCACGCCCGACGCGGCCCCCGGCTCGATCGAGTCGCGCACCAGGTTGACCGTGGTGACGCTGAGGTTGCCCGGCTGCGATGCGATCACCGTCCCGGTCGGATCCAGCACCACCACCGCGGCTTTCAGCGCGCGGCCCAGTTCGGCCGCGACGCCGCGCGGGCCGTCGCTCACCACCGCCCGGGTGATGCGCGGCTGCGCCCGCGAAGCGCGTAGCACCGCGTCGTACTCCAGCTCGGCGATGCGGGAGCCGACCCGTTGCACCACCGCCGCGAACGGGGTACGAAGCGGCACCTCGATCAGCGCCAGCCCGAGTTCCTCGGCAGCCTCCACCACTTCGCCGGGCACCGCGTCGAACGTCAGACCGATACCGAATCCAACTGCGGCAACGCCACTTTCGGCCAGCAACTGCAGGTAGCGCCGCCGCCCGCGACCACTGGCAGGCAGGCTGATGCCGGTGGTCAGCACCAATTCGCCACCGGAGAGCCATTCGGCCGGATTGGCCAGTTCAGTGGTCAGCACCAGGTTCACCTCGCGCCCGACACCGGCCGAGCCCGCCAGCAGACGCAGATGCAGGTCCGACTGCTCGATCACCCATCGCACCGGAACCGCCACCAACAGGAATGTACAGAATGTCGAAAAACCGCACAGAGAATCTCCATATTGTCGGATGATCTGCGATGTGTTCCGCGACACACTTGGCCCGCCAGAAACCCGATGATTTTCACGAGAGAGATGGACGGTGCGGGATGCCGGATGGACCGCTGCAGACCTCGGTCGAGACGCCGCACGCCATACCCCTGCCGACAGGAGACCGCCGGTGACCGCCGCCTTCCATCCGCTCGATCCCCTCACCGCAGCCGAATTCACCCAGGTCGCCGACGTCCTGAGGGCGGCGCGCGGGGTCGCGGCGGGCTGGCGGTACACCTCGATCGAGTTGATCGAGCCGTCCAAGGCCGAGGTGGCCGCATTCGATTCGGCGGGCACAATCCCGGAGCGGCGGGCGCTGGCGGTGCTGCTGGACACCGGAACCAATCGCACCTACAAGGGCCTGGTGTCGTTGACGGCCGGCACGGTGTCGTCCTGGGACCACATCCCCGGCGTGCAGCCCAACTTCACCGTCGACGAGTGGGAAGAGGCCGACCAGGCGCTGCGCAGGCACCCGGATGTCATCGCCGCACTGGCCAAACGGGGCATCACCGACATGGACCTGGTGTTCATGGACACCTGGACCTACGGCGACGTGGTGATGCCGGAGAAGTACAGGGACCGGCGACTGGGCTGGTCGGACACGTGGGTCCGGGCCGCCGAGGGCGCCAACCCGTACGCAGGACCGGTCAACGGATTCCATTGCGTGATCGACATGAACACCATGGAACTGCTCGAGATCGAGGACACGTTCACCGTCGAGCGGCCGGAGATGATGGGCGAGTATGTGCCGCAACACATTCCCGAACGCATCCGCAAGGCCGGCACCAGAGAGCCGCTGCAACCGCTGAACATCACCCAGCCCGAGGGGGTTTCCTTCACCCTGGACGGCAACCTGCTGAAGTGGCAGAACTGGTCACTGCGGGTGGGATTCAACTACCGCGAAGGCATGACCCTGCATGCCGTCACCTACAACGACAACGGCCGGGTTCGCTCGGTGGCCAACCGGATGTCGTTCGCCGAAATGATGGTCCCCTACCGCGATCACTGCGTGGACCACTACCGGCGCACAGCGTTCGACATCGGCGAGTGGGGCATCGGCTTCATGACCACCTCGCTGGAGTTGGGCTGCGACTGTCTCGGTGAGATCCGCTACCTGGATGCCGTGCTGCACAACAGCAAGGGTGAGCCGTACACCATCAAGAACGCCATCTGCATCCACGAGGAGGACAACGCCGTCCTGTGGAAGCACGTCGACCATCACAGCGGCGCCGAGGTGCGCCGGATGCGCCGGCTGACGGTCTCCTTCCATGTGACCGTGGCCAACTACGAATACCTCACCTACTGGCGGTTCTATCAGGACGGCAGTATCGAATGTGAGGTCCGGGCGACCGGGATCATGGTGGTCAGCAACTTCGCAGAAGGTCAGGCGCACCCGCACGGCACCCTGGTCGACGAGCGCACGTACGCCCCGTACCACCAGCATTTCCTGGTGGCCCGGTTGGACCTGGACGTCGATGGCACGCAGAACACGGTGTACGCCACCGAAACCGAGATCGAGCCGATGGGCCCGGACAACCCGTACGGGTTGTCCTTGCGGCAGCGCAACACCCCGCTGCGCACCGAGTCCGAGGGCAAGCAGGACATGAACTTCCAGACCCAGCGGGCCTGGAAGGTGGTCAACGACAACGTCCGCAACGGTCTCGGCACCGCGCCGGCCTACAAGCTGGTGCCCGGCGGGGCCTTCCCTGCCATGTTCGATCCGGACTCCCCCGTGCTGGCCCGCTGCAAGGCCATCGAGCACACCCTGTGGGTCACCCCCAACTCGGCGGAAGAGCGATGGCCGGCAGGTGAATTCGTCACTCAGAGTCGTGAGGACCACGGCCTGCCGATGTGGACCGCCGCCGATCGCTCGATCGAGAACACCGATGTGGTGCTGTGGTACGTGTTCGGCATCCACCACATCACCCGCCCCGAGGACTGGCCGATCATGCCGGCTGACGTCGTCAGCTTCTGGCTCAAACCGGTCGGATTCTTCGATCGCAACCCATCTCTGGATGTGGCACCGGCACCGCCGAAAGCCTGTCACAGCACCGAATGCGCGGAGGACTAGCCGATGAGCACCTCACGAATCGCCGTCGCCTACATCGCTACACCGGGAGGTGATGACGCCGTCGCGGTCGGGGAACAGATCGCCCGCACCCTGGGCGCCGGCCTCGACCTGTGCATGGTCCTGCCCAGTGACCGCTCGGCAATCGCCCCTACTCCCGGGGACGTCTTGCACCGGGAAGCCGACGGCTGGCTGGCCGCCGCCGCGGCCGGGGTGCGCAACGACGTGCCGGTGACCACCCACCTGAGCTACGACGAGTCCAGCACCATGGGCCTGATCGCGGCGGCCGAGAACCTGGGCGCCGACATGCTGGTGGTCGGTGGGGCCGGCGGCGGGCTGGCCGGGCCGCTATCCCTCGGTTCGGTGGTCAACGATCTGGTGCACGCCTCGCCGATACCGGTCGTGATCGCACCGCGCGGCGCCCGATTGCAGCGCAGTGAGCGGATTCGCGAGGTCACCTGCGCCATCGGCACCCGGCCCGGAGCCAACCTGCTGCTCAACACCGCCCTGCGGTTCTGCCGGGCCAGCGAGACGCCCCTTCGCCTGGTGTCACTGGTCGCCGTGGATGACGCCCGCCGGCTGGAAGCCGCCCAGCAGCACGCACAGCGCGCCCTGGACCAAGCGAAAGACTTTCTGCCCGACGATGTTCCGGTCAGTTCACGGGTGGCCACCGGCCCGACCGTCGAGGAGGCGGTCAACAAGCTGGGCTGGAAAGACGGCGACATGATCATGGTCGGTTCGAGCCGGCTGGCCCAGCCGCGCCGCCTGTTCCTCGGGTCGACTGCGGCGAAGATGCTGCGTGTTCTGCAGGTCCCGATGTTTGTGGTACCCAAAGATGAGGGGGCAGAACATGTCTGAGCAACTGGCCAGCACCGAACTGGAACGGGCCGAGCGCGAGGAGGGCTTGGTCGCCAAAGGCCTTGCACCGGGACGGATCGGCACCTTCACCGGAGCGATCCTCGGCATCTCGACGGTGGCGCCGGGCTACACCCTGACCGCCAGCATCGGGCTCATCGTCGCGGCGGTCGGCCTCAAGATGCCCGCCATCCTGATCGCCGGCTTCATCCCGATGTTCCTCACCGCCTACGCCTACCGCGAACTGAACTCCCGCGCACCCGACTGCGGCGCGTCGTTCACCTGGTCCACCAAGGCCTTCGGGCCGTACGTCGGCTGGATGTGCGGGTGGGGCATGGTGATCGCCACCATCATCGTGCTGTCCAATCTGGCCTCGATCGGCGTCCTCTTCGGCTACGAGTTCCTGGGCAAGGTGCTGCACAACGAAACGCTCGCGATGCTCCCTGCGGACAATGTCACCGTCAACATCGTTTCCACGGTTCTGCTACTGGCCATCGCCACCTTCATCTCCTGTCGCGGCATCACCACCAGCGAGAAGGTGCAGTACGTGCTGGTCGGGTTCCAGATGATCGTCCTCGTGACGTTCGCGGTCGTCGCCATCGCGCGGTCCGGCGAGGTCGAGGGGCATCTGAGTTTCGACATCCAATGGTTCGACCCGTTCACCGGACTCACGATGAGCGCCTTCGTCATCGGGTTGATCGGCTCGATCTTCGCCTTCTGGGGCTGGGACACCTGCCTGACGTTGGGAGAGGAGAGCAAGGACCCCACCAAGGTGCCCGGCCGGGCCGGATTGTTGTGTGTCATGTCCATCCTGCTGACCTACCTGCTGGTGGCGGTGGCGGTGATGATGTACGCCGGAGTCGGCACCACCGGGCTGGGGCTGGGCAACGCGGAGATCGCGGAGAACGTGTTCGGGGCGCTGGCCTATCCGGTGCTGGGTGACTGGGGCGGGCCGCTGCTACTGCTGGCGGTGTTCGCATCGTCGATCGCGAGCCTGCAGACGACCGTCCTGCCTGCCGCCCGCACCATGCTGGCGATGGGTGCCTACGGCGCGTTCCCCAAGAGGTTCGCCAGCGTCAACCCGCGATCGCTGTCACCGGTGTTCAGCACCGTGGTCGCCGGTGTGGTCACCGCCTGCTTCTACACCATCGTGACACTGCTTTCCGAGCGCACACTGCTGGATACCATTGCCGCCCTTGGCATCATGATCTGCTGGTACTACGGCATCACCGCGTTCGCCTGCGTCTGGTTCTTCCGCAAGGAGCTGTTCCTCAGCCCGAGGAACGTCATCTACAAACTGGTGTTCCCGGCGGTCGGCGGTGTCATGCTGCTGTCGGTGTTCGTCAAGTCGGTGCTGGTGAGCATGGACCCGGAGGCCAGCGGCAGCGGTGCGTCGATCGGCGGCATCGGGCTGGTGTTCTATCTCGGCTTCGGCATCCTGCTGTTCGGCGCCGTCGTGATGCTCGGCCTGCGTTTCATCCAGCCGGCATTCTTCCGGGGCGAAACCCTGACCATGGACACGCCGCCGATCCCCTGAGTCCGGGTGATTTGTGCACGATTTTCCGCGCCTGCCGCGGAAAATCGTGCACAAATCACAGTCGGTGGAACCGAAGCGGCGGCGCAGACGTCCGATTCAGTGTGCTCGATGACCACCTTCGCAATCACGATGGCGTGATCACCCGGGCACAAGCCCTGTCCGTCGGGCTCAGCGACGACGCCATCAGCCGTCGCGTTCGTTCGGGCCATTGGCTGCGTTGCGCACCCGGGGTGTTCTTCGTCGACGATCGTCCATTCACCGATTCAGCACGGGTGCGCAGCGCGGTGTGGTCGTACGGGCCATCTGCCACCGCCAGCGGACTGGCCGCCGCATGGTGGCACGGCGTCACGCGCTACCCGCCGAAAAGTGTCGAGGTCACCGTGCCCAGGGTGAGCAATCACCGCAAGCGTGACGGGATCCGGGTCAGACGCCGCGATCTGCCCGGCTCCGACATCGTCGAACACAATGGACTCCGGGTTACCGCACTCCCACTTTCGGTCATCGAAGCCGCGACCCGCCGCGGGGGTGGCGCCAAGCTGATGGATGCGGCATTGCAACGGCACGTCGAGCTGAAACAACTGTGGGGCGCTCACCTGCGCAACAAGGGCAGGCACGGATCGCCCGCGGCCCGGATCCTGCTGCTGTCCGCGGCTGATGGCGCCCGTTCCGAAGCCGAGCGCCTGCTGCTGAAACTATTGCGTCACAACAAGATCACCGGATGGAAGGCCAACCATCCGGTCGCGGGATACAAGATCGACGTCGTCTTTCCGGCGGCAAGGCTGGCCATCGAAGTCGACGGCTGGGCGTTTCACAGCAGCGCTGACGACTTCGCGAACGACCGGAACCGGCAGAACATCATCTCGCTGCTCGGGTATCAGATCCTGCGGTTCACCTGGCTCGATCTGACTGAATATCCCGATCGCGTCCTCGCCGAGATACGCAATGCCTTGGGGTGATTTGTGCACGATTTTCCGCGGCAGCCGCGGAAAATCGTGCACAAATCGCTAGAGCGTCGCAGCGACCGCGTCGAACGCCCGCAACGTGGAGAACAACATGTGCGCGTGCTGCGGCAGCGGCCAGCTGGACAACTTGGCGGCCACCACGCCGGCACGCCGGTTGACGTAGATCATCTGGCCGTGGATGCCCAGGCACAGCAGCACGTCGTTGCCCGGGTACGGCAGCCAGATCTGGTTGCGGTACATGCCGCCGGGCATCCGGTTGTCGCCGGGGCTGTGAGTGAACGCGTCGCGCGAATCCACTCCGCCGGCGAGGGTGTCGGCGACCCAGGCCGCGGGCAGCACCTGCTCCCCCAGCAGCGACACCCCGTCGTTGAGGTACAGGGAGCCGAAGCGCACCAGATCGGACAGGCAGGCACTGATGCCGCCGTCGAACATGCCGGTTCCCATCGAGTCGATCCCGATGTTGGCGTCGTGGGCGGCGCCGATGCGGCCCCACACCAATTGCGACATCAGCTCGGGCATCCGTGCCCCGGCGGCCGCCTCGCACACCCAGCCGAGCACGTCGGTCTCACAGGACCGGTACTCGAACGGCCCGCCGTGCAACGACTTCTGCCGCAGGGTGAGCAGGAAGTCGTACATGGTCGGCGGAATGCCCGGATGGGAACGGGGCGCCCAGTCGATGGCCTGCTCGAGCAGCCGCACCTCGGCGGACGAGTCCAGATACTCCTCGGAGAAGGCGATACCGGACCGCATGTCCAACAGGTGCCGGACCGTCGCCCCGTTGTAGCCGGAATTCACCAGGGCCGGAACGTAATCCGATGCCAGCGCATCGACATCGAGGGCACCGCTGCCGCGCAGCACACCGGCGACCGAGCCGATCAGCGTCTTGCTCACCGACATCAGCAGATGAGGGGTGTCCGGGCGCATGCCTCCGCAATACTGTTCGGCGAGCACCCGGCCCCGGTGCGTGACCAGCCATCCGTCGGTGGCGGTGGCGCCCATGACGGCACCCACGGTCGAGGGCGTGCCATCGGGCAGGCCGACCGCAATGCCGGCGATGTCGTTGTGGTCGACGGCAGCCGGCCCCATCGCGGCCACCGGTCCGGCGCCCCGCGAAATGGTTGCGGTGGGCAGGAATTCGGCGATGTGCTGAAACGCCCAGTGCAGCTGCGGGGCCGACTGCCAATTGGCCAGCGACACCCCGGACGGTGCCCGCCCCGGGTCGCTACCCAGCATCGCTGCTCCCATCGCCGATCTCTGGCGCTCGCGTCGCCACCGCCTCATCATAGGGTTTTCCAGCCAGGAACCTCGATCGCGCGGGCGGGGTCGGCAAGCGGGACACCGGAGTACTGGGCCAGCTGCGCGCTGCGGTGCGGCGGCTCGATTCGGTCACGGGTTCACCCTTTGTCGTTGCGGTATCGGCGAACCAAGTGTGGGGTCAGCTCACCCACCTAGGCATTCGACAAAGTGGCGCCGTTGCCCCACCTAGGATCGCCAGAATGTCGATGGTTGTCCGGCCCGGCATGGCCGAGACTCTGGCTGTGGAAAACCCTTCTGCCCGAGTGTCTTTTGCCGCCGATGAAGCCGGCACCCGCGCCGAGGTGCAGTGGCCGGCAAGCCCGCCGCTGCTCGCCGAGGTCTGCGCCACGTTCGAACACTTCGGACTGCGCGTCGCCTCCTATGAGGTCACCGACGCCGGACACTGCTACGAATTCTGCGGCCTGAACCTGCCGGCGGCCACCCTCGATCTGATCGCGCGGGCCTACGAGGCCGCGATCGCGGGGCGCTGGCAGGTCGACCGATACGCCGCGCTCATCGCGTCGGCCGGAATCGATTGGCGCCGGGTGGTCCTGATCCGCGCGATCACCCGGTTCATCCGGCAGACCGGGTTGGGTTTCTCGACCGACTACATCATCGATTCGCTGCTCGCCGCACCGGATTTCGTCCACGCGCTGCTGGCGCTCTTCGATGCCCGCTTCAACCCCGACGGCCCGGACCATACGGACGCCGACCGGGCCGATCATGACGTGGCGGCCCTGGTGGATGCCGCCACGTCGCTCGACGACGAGCGCATTCGGTGTGCCCTGCACAGCTTCGTGCGGGCGACCTTGCGTACCAACTGGTTCCAGCTCGGTCCGGACGGGCAGGCCAAGGACTACCTGTCGTTCAAGATCGACTCGGCCCAACTGGCCGGCGTCGGTCCGGTGGTGCCGCACCGTGAGATCTACGTCTATTCCGACGTCATGGAGGGCATCCACCTGCGCAGCGGGGCCATCGCCCGAGGCGGTCTGCGCTGGTCGAATCGCGCCGAGGACTTCCGCACCGAGGTGCTCGGCCTGATGAAGACACAGGCCGTGAAGAACGCGCCCATCGTGCCCACCGGCGCCAAGGGAGCGTTCGTACTGCGCAACACCGACGTCGCCCCCGCCGACGGCTACCGCACGTTCATCCGCGGGCTGCTCGACATCACCGACAACATCGTCGATGGCGAGGTCCGGCATCCGGACCGGACGGTGTGCCCCGACGGAGACGACGCCTACCTGGTCGTGGCCGCCGACAAGGGCACCGCGAAGTTCTCCGACCTGGCCAATTCCGTTGCCGCCGAGTACGGCTTCTGGCTCGGCGATGCTTTCGCCTCCGGTGGCTCGGCCGGCTACGACCACAAGGCCATGGGCATCACGGCACGCGGAGCGTGGCTCTCGGTGCGGCGCCATCTCTCCGAAGCCGGCCACGACATCGACGTCGAGCCGTTCACCGTGGCCGGTATCGGCGACATGTCCGGCGATGTGTTCGGCAACGGAATGCTGCTGTCCCACAACATCAAACTGGTCGCCGCATTCGACCACCGGCACATCTTCGTCGACCCCGACCCGGACCCACGGGCATCCTTCGGCGAGCGCGCACGGCTGTTCGATCTGCCGGCGTCGAGCTGGCAGGACTACGACTCCACGCTGATCTCGGCCGGCGGCGGGGTGTGGCCGCGCACGGCCAAGTCGATACCGCTCTCACCGGAGGCACGGACCGCGCTGGGCATCGAGGCGGCCGCGTGCACCCCGGACCAATTGATCTCGGCGGTGCTGCGCGCGCCCGTCGACCTGTTGTGGAACGGCGGCGTCGGCACCTACGTCAGGTCCGACGGGGAGACCGACGCCGATGCCCAGGACAAGGCCAACGACCGGGTCCGGGTGACGGCATCGCAGCTGCGTTGCAAGGTGATCGGCGAAGGCGGCAACCTCGGGCTGACCCAGCAGGCACGTATCGGGTTCGCCCTGAACGGCGGCCGGATCAACGCCGACTTCATCGACAACGCGGCCGGTGTGGCGACCTCGGACCTCGAGGTCAACATCAAGATCGCCCTGGATTCGGGAAACATCGGTACCGCACAGCGCAATACGCTGCTCGCCGAGGCCACCGACGATGTCGCCGCGCGGGTGCTGGCCGACAACGCCGAGGCGATCCTGGCGATCAGCATGGCCGCCGCCGAAGCCGATTCGCTGCTGGACCGGCACATCCGGCTGATCGGCAACCTTCAGGACCAAGCGGGTGTCGACCCCCAGGTAGAGGGGCTGCCGACCGGTCCGGAACTGGTGCGCCGGCGCACCATGGGGCTGGGACTCACGCGACCCGAGATCGCGGTGTTGCTGGCCCAATCGAAGAACCTCGTGGCTCAGGAGCTGCTCGCCTCCGAGATTCCGGACCAGGAGACGTTCGCGCACCGCCTCGGGGACTACTTCCCTGCCGCGATCGCCGAGCATGCCCAGGCCGAGATCGGCCGCCACCCGTTGCGGCGTGAGATCGTGGCGACCTCGGTGGCCGGCGAGCTGATCAACCGGGTCGGCCCCGGCACCATCTACCGCATGCAGGAGCGGTTGGCCGTGACCACATCCGAGGTGGCGCTGGCCTACGCCATGGTGCGCGACATCCTCGACCTGGACGCACTGTGGGCGGCCGAGCTGGCCGGCAACAGCGATGAAGGTCAGCGCATCCAGGCGCTGCTGCAGGTGCGCGAGCTGGTCGAGCACCTGACGTCGTGGGTGCTGCGCAACGGGGCCGGCAACCGCGCCCAGGTGAGCGAGGCGATCCGCCGGCTGATCACCGCCGGCGGGCCGGCAATCTGATCACCGCCGGCGGGCCGGCAAATTGATCACGGCCGGCGGGCCGAAGGCTGCTGCTGGGTGATGCAGTGAATGCCGCCGCCACGCTCGAACAGCGGGCGGGCGTCGACGCTGAGGACACGGCGGCCCGGGTACTGCTCGGCCAGGATCGCCGCCGCGTCCGCATCCCTGGGATCGCCGAACGCGCAGGCGATCACGCCGCCGTTGACCACCAGGTGATTGATGTAGCTGTAATCGACGAAGCCTTCGGCGTCGGTCAACTGGTCGGGCGCGGGTAACTCGACGATCTCCCACGACCGTCCGGAGACATCGTGGGTCTGCTCGATCGATGCCCGGATCTCCTTGCACACCAGATGATCCGGATGAGAATCGGCGCCCTGCGCATGCAGGAGCAGCCGGCCGGGCGAGGGAATCGCCGCCACGATGTCGACGTGCCCGCGGGTGCCGAAGCGCTGCGAGTCACGGGTCAGCCCGCGTGGCAACCAGACCGTGTGATCGGCACCGATGGTCCGGGCCAGTTCGGCTTCGACGTCGGCCTTGGTGGCGCCGGGGTTGCGGCCGGGATCCAATTGCACGGTCTCGGTGACCAGGACGGTTCCCAGCCCGTCGACCTGGATCCCACCGCCTTCGTTCACCAGGTTCGAGTCGACCACCGGCACGCCGGACCAATCGGCAACAGCTGCACCGATTTTCGAGTCGTCATCCCACTGTGCCCAATCCTGGGCACCCCAGCCGTTGAACACCCAGTCCACCGCCGCCACCGAACCGTCTCCGGCGTGTACGAAGGTGGGGCCGATATCGCGCATCCAGGCGTCGTTCAACGGAGCCTCGACGATCTCGACAGCACCGGATAGATACTGTCGGGCCGCGGACATTTCGGCGGGGTCCACCACCATCGTCACCGGTTCGAACTCCAGCACCGCGTGCGCGACCGCCGCCCAGGTGCTGCGGGCTTCGTGGTGTTCGGCTTCGGTGTCGCCCAGCGAGTAGCCGGCCGACGGGAACGCCATCCAGACACGATCCTGCGGCGCACTCTCGGCCGGCATCCGGTAAGTGGTCATTTCACCACTGCCGTGGCTTCGTGGCCGACCCCGTACGGCTGCTCCGCATCGACCGGCGCGGTCAGCGCGGTGTAGGTGTCGGGCCGACGGGTGAGCAGAAATGGGAACAGCTCCAGCCAGTCCCGGCGCTGATCCAGATCCAGGTCGGCGACCAGCACGGCTTCTTCGTCGCGAGGTGCCTGCACCAGCACCCGGCCGAACGGATCGGAGATGAACGACGAACCGTAGAAGCTGACCTTGCCCTCGTCACCGGTCCGGTTGGGCACCACCATGAACAGCCCGCTGCTGATGCCGTTGGCGACGATCACGTGCTGCCACAACGGTTGGGTGTCGAAGGCCGGGAACACCGGCTCCGAACCGATGGCCGTCGGGTAGACCACGATCTCGGCACCGCCGAGTGAGTAGCTTCGCGCCACTTCGGGGAACCATTCGTCCCAGCAGGTCGGCAGGCCGACGCGGGCACCCAGGCCCTCCGGGTTGTACACGGGATACGGGTCGGCCTGGCCGGTTGCGGGCCCGGGACCCGGACGGAAATAGGTGTCCTCGTAGTAGCCGGCCGAGATCGGGATGTGCAGCTTGCGGGTGTAACCGGCCAACTCCCCCGACGGGGTCACCAGGATCGCCGTGTTGAAGCCCAATCCGTCTTCGGCCGGGGCTTTTTCGTACAGCGACGCGTGCACGAAGACGCCGTTCGCCCGGGCGGCCTCGGCGGCAAGGGCAAAGGTCGGGCCCCCGGTGAGATCCTCGGCCGACTCGCCTGGATTCGGTCCGGCCGGGGTGTCCGCGGGGTAGCGCAGCAGCGTGATCTCCGGCAGGCAGACCAGCGCGGCACCGGCGCCGGCCGCCCGGTCGATACCGTCCCGCAGCACCCTGACCAGCTCTGCAGCATCGGGCCGCCACCGATGCTGCACCAGCCCGACCCGTAGCGGAGGACGCGTCGACTCGGCGCTTCGGGACAGCGACTCGGGCGCGGTGGCGGTCAGGGTGATCATCGATCGGCTCCTAAAACGAATGGTGTTCGTTTTATTGTGACCCCGCTGACACCGGTTGTAAAGAGGTAGTAGAAATGTGCCATGGGACGCCCGCCGGTACCGCTGCTCTCCCCCGACCGCATCACCAGTGCGGCAATGGATTTGGTCAACTCAACCGGTGGATTCAGCGTCCCCCAGCTCGCCCGGGCGCTGAAGGTCCGGCCGTCCTCGCTCTACAACCACGTCGCCGGACGTGAACAGATCGTCGAACTACTACGCGAACGGGCCATGTCCGAGGTCACCATCCCCGACGACGACCCGGCCCGCCCCTGGACCGAGGTGGTCGCCGACATCATGCGGTCCTACCGGCAGAGCTACGCCCGCTATCCCCGCCTCATCCCGCTGCTCACGGCACACGCGGTGAACAGCGAGCATGCCCTGACCATGTACAACACCCTGGCCGTCACCTTCGGCCGCGCCGGGTTCGACCCGGCCGACACGCTGCGCGCCATCACCCTGATCGACTCTTTCGTGCTGGGCTCGGCCCTGGACGTCGCCGCCCCCGACGAACCCTGGAGCACCGGGGCCGAGGTGGGCCCGGAGCTGACCGCCGCCCTGACCACCGGCAGTGCCAAACCCGCCCGGGCCGACGACGCCTTCGAGTTCGGCATCGCGGTACTGCTTCACGGACTGGCGGCCGTCGCATCGGGCGCCGAGCGGAATTGAGGCCCGCGGTCGACCCGATTCGCTGCGCGATGCCACCTTCTGGGACTTTTTACCCTGGTCAGCGGCCCTCTCAGGCATAAGGTTGGTAGCAGTCCGCGCGAAGGAGGGGTGATGACCCGCTACGACCTGCCCGATGTTGCCGACCTGATCCGCCTTGGCGAGCCTCATGAGCACGCCATCACGGTGTACGCGGAAACCGCACCGGGACCCGACGAGCGGGACAAGAGTCTGTTGACCGCGAAGAGCGCGGTCGACCGGGCCCTGCGCACGATCCGCGATTCCGGTGCGCGGCACGCCGTCGAGGAAAAGCTGCGATCACGCTGGACCGAGATCGCCGAATCGGACCTGTGGCTGGGCCTTTCCAGTTCGGTGGCCATCTTCATCGCCGACGACTTCCACGAGGTATACGTGCTGCCCAATGAGCTGGAGAGCCAGTCGCAGGTGGGCAGTTACTTCGACATCGGCCAGCTCCTGCGGGCGGTCACCACGCCGCAGGATGCCTTTGCGTTGACGCTGTCGGCCGACGGCTGGAACCTGTGGCAGGCCACCGCGAGCACACGTGCCGAGGAACTGGAGCTCACAGGCGAGTACGCGGCCGACGTGGCCGAGGCGACCCATCGCGCCACCGTGCGCGACCGGGGCCACGTGCGGCGCCTCGTCGGCGACGAGGGCAAGAAAGTGCTGTTGGAGCAGTACGCCAAGCGGGTCGCCGAGGCCGTGGACTCCGAACTGGGGCAGCTCGACCCGTCGTCGACCCGGCCGCTGTACCTGTTCGCGACCGACCCGCTGCTCGACATGTACCGCGGGCTCGACCACAAGCGCCGGATCGTGGCGGTGCCCGGCGCCGCCGACGAATTGCGGCCCGATCAGATCGACGGCGCCATCCGTGAGTCACTGCCCGCCCTGAACTCCGAAGAGGCCAACGCGTGGGTCGAGGAGTTGGGCAATGACCTCAGCAAGGGACTGGTGGCCACCGATCTGGGCGACATCGCGCGCGCCGCGGCGGCCGGCGCGGTGGACACGCTCGTATACAACTTCACCGTCGATGTCCTGGGCCGGATCGAGGCCGCGGACGGCGCGCTGCATTACGACGATTCCGGGTATGACGTGCTGTCCCGCATCGCGGTGACCGTCCTCGAGCATCGTGGTGAGGCCTTCGCTGTGCGACCCGACGAAATCACCGCCGGAATCTGGAACCAGACGGCAGTCGCGAAACTACGGTTCGCCCTGGGCTGACGGGCTTTTCAGCCCGTCCAGCACAAACCCCAGGTGACGCCGCCAGACGCCGTCGTCACCGTCGGCCATCGCGATCACCTTCGACATCGCCCACATCAACGTCGCCAGGTCATCGGCGCCGAAGTCTGCGCGCAGCACCCCGGCGTCCCTGGCCCGCTCGACGACGACCTCCAGCAGTCCCCCGGCGCGGCCGCATTCCCCCGCGACGTCGACGGCGCCGACAGGATTGCGGGCCACCGCGTCGTTGATGCTGCGGTCGGATGCCTGCATCGCGAACAGGCTGTCGAGGAATCCGGTGAAACCCCGCCATGGGTCCGTATCGGCAAGCGCCTGCTGGGCCAGCCGGTCGATGACGGCCAACCGATCGGCCAGCACGACATCCAGGAGCGCGCCGCGGTTCGGGAAGTGGTTGTAGAGCGTGCCGATGCTCACGCCCGCCTTTCGCGCGACCTCGTCGAGAGGTACGTCGACTCCGCGTTCGGTGAATAGTTCGGCGGCCGCCGCCACCAGGCGGTCCCGGTTACGGACCGCATCCGCACGCATCGCCGACATGCTGTTCATCATAGCGAAGTTGAGGGCGCACTCAACTTGTGCTAGTAAGTTGAGTATGACCTCAACTTCTTCCCCGGTCCTGGTGGTACTCGGCGTCGGCCCCGGCCTCGGCTTGTCGGTCGCACAGCGGTTCGGCGCCGCGGGATACCGCGTCGCGCTGATTTCGCGTTCGCCACAACGGCATTCGGACTACCTGGCCGCACTGGCCGACAACGGGATCGAGGCGGCCGCCTATGTCGCCGACGCGGCCCGGCCCGATCAGCTGCGTAGCGCCATCGACGCGGCCCGTGCCCGGTTCGGCCGGATCGACGTGGGCTATTACGGTCCGGCCGCATCCGAAACGGCACCCACCGGCGACATCACCGATCTCGACGCCGCCGGCGCGAAGGCGGCGCTCGACAGCGTCGTACCCGCGGTCGACTTCGCCGCGCAGCTGCTGCCCGAGATGCGGCAGCGCGGCAGCGGAGGATTGCTGTTCGCCGGCGGTCTGAGCAGTGTCGTGCCGATGCCCCCGCTCGGCGGGCTGGCTCTGGCGGCGGCAGTGCTGCGCAACTACGCGGTCACCCTGCATGCCGCACTCGCGCCCACCGGTATCTACGCCGGGACCCTCACCATCGGCGGCCTGATCGAGCGCGGCGACATCCATCGGGCGATGGCCGATTCGCCCCAGTTCGCCGGCATCGCGATCCGGACACTGAACCCGGACGAGCTGGCCGAGCAGATCTGGCAGCTCTACACCGACCGCAGCGCCGCCGAAACCGTGGTCAACGTCATCGCCTAGGCGTGCCTGCCCGAACGGGTAGCCCGAACCGGGCGGGTAGGCCGTCGCTGAACGCGACGTGCACCGGCGGCCCATCGCAGAGCCCGCCAAGGCCGACCGAGGCGAACAATCCCGACTCGTCGAACCCGAGCAGCTCCGCCGACCGCAACGACCAGGCCGGATGCTCGTTGGGCACATACCAGGTGCGCCCGCCGTGAGCGACGTGCAGGCCCCAGCGCGCCGTCAGGAAATGCTCAAGCCGCCCGGGCACGAGAACGTCGCCGGCTTCGACCTCGATACGGCTGGACGCCCGGGTTCGCGGCCAGCGCACCACGGTCGTGTAGGCGTGGCGGTTCCCGTCACGGCGGTACGACATCCTGGCCCACCGATACCGGACCCCCAGCGCCACACGGGCGGCGAGCGCGACGTCGAGCCTCGGGGTGTCCAGGCTCAGGAACACGACGCCACGACGGCCGGTGCGGTCGACGGAGTACAGCCGCACATTGGTCTCCAGGAAACTGCCGAGCACGCCAGGGCCGTAGCCGAAACCGGTGCCGGTCATCCGGAAGGCGACCAGCCCGACGTAGCTGATCCCGTCGAACGAATCCGGCTCGGTGCCCGCCGGATACAGGTGTGCGATCTGCCGCGGCGCTACCGGCCAGTGCAGGAAGCTCAGATCGACCCAGTTCTGATGAAGGATCCGGGCACCGGTCAGCCTCGGCGCTTCGGGGCTGACCGGCTCGACCACTGCGGCTACTCAGACGCCGCCGGTGGCTCCGATTCAGGCAGAACGGCTTCCAACGCTGCGCCGGTGATCCGGCGGAACGCCCGGCGAGGACGGTTGGCGTCCAGGATCGCCACCTCCAGGGTGGCCGGGCCCAGGGTGCGCGGCTCGGAACCGTTGCCGCTCGCGCTGAGTGCTTCGACGGCGATCTTGACCGCTGCGGCCAGATCGGCGTTCTCTGCGTACGACTCGTTCAGCGCGGCGATGATCGGTTCGGTGGTGCCGCCCATCACGACGAAGTGCGGCTCGTCGGCGATCGACCCGTCGTAGGTGATGCGGTACAGCTCAGGCGACTTCGTCTCGCCATAGTGCGCCACCTCGGCCACGCACAATTCGACCTCGTAGGGCTTGGCCTGCTCGGTGAAGATCGTGCCGAGCGTCTGCGCGTAGACATTGGCCAGCTGACGGCCCGTCACATCGCGACGGTCGTAGGCGTAGCCGCGCGTGTCGGCGAACTGGATTCCGCCGCGCCGCAGGTTGTCGAACTCGTTGAACCGGCCCACGGCGGCGAAACCGACGCGGTCGTAGAGCTCGCTGACCTTCTGCAGAGACCGCGAGGGGTTCTCCGCGACGAACAGCACGCCGCTGTCGTATGCCAGTGCGATCACGCTCCGCCCGCGGGCAATGCCCTTGCGCGCCAGTTCGGAGCGCTCACGCATCGCCTGTTCAGGCGAGATGAAGTACGGGAAGCTCATTTACCCCTCACCGCCCGTCCGGGTCCGGCGCGCGATGACCTCGCGGGCCAGCTCGGCGATGCGTTCCTCGGTGATCTCGACCGCACCCTCGGCACCGATGGTCACCGCGGTCGGATAGATGCCGCGCACCAGATCGGGTCCGCCGGTGGCGGAGTCGTCGTCGGCCGCGTCGTAGAGCGACTCGATGGCCACCTGCAGTGCCGAATCCGCGTCCACCACATGCGGATAGAGCTTCTTGATCGACGACTTGGCGAAGATCGAGCCAGAGCCCACCGACTGGTAACCCTCTTCCTCGATGTTCCAACCGCCTGCGGCGTCGAAGGACACGATGCGGCCGGCGTTCTCGGCATCGGCGGCGTCGACGTCAAAACCCACCAGAAGCGGCAGCGCCACGAAACCCTGCAGTGCCGCACCGAGATTGCCGCGCACCATGATGGCCAGCCGGTTGACCTTCCCGCGGAAGGTCAGGGCGACGCCTTCGAGCTTCTCGTAGTGCTCGAGTTCCACGGCATAGAGGCGGGCGAACTCCACGGCGATGGCCGCGGTGCCCGCGATACCGGTCGCGGTGTAGTCATCGGTGACGTACACCTTCTGCACGTCGCGCCCGGCGATCATGTTGCCCTGGGTGGAACGCCGGTCACCGGCGATCAGCACACCGCCGGGGTACTTGATCGCGACGATGGTCGTCCCGTGTGGCACCGCGTTGGTCGGGTTGATCGGCCCCTCGGCGACACGGTTGACCGGCAACAGTTCGGGGGCCTGACGACGCAGCAGTTCAGAGAATGACGACAGGTCCATGGCTACAGAGGGGATACCGGAGAGGGGGTTTGGCAGAGACAGGTTTTCGCGCCAGGTCACTGGCCGCCCTTTTGGACGTATGCGCGAACGAAGTCTTCGGCGTTCTCTTCCAGCACGTCGTCGATCTCATCGAGCAGATCGTCGGTCTCCTCGGCCAGCTTCTCGCGACGCTCCTGCCCGGCGGCGGATGCACCCGGGAGGTCGTCGTCCTCACCGCCGCCACCGCCACGCTTGGTCTGCTCTTGAGCCATCGCTGCCTCCTGCAATTGTCATCGGCCGGGCTAACCGCCCAACCGGTTCTTCCACAGTACCGGTCGGCACCCGGATTGCCCGGGATAGCTCACCGCCGGAAATGGTCAGTTGGTGAGTTGTTCGACGAGTTCCGCGGCGCTGTCCACAGAGTCCAGCAGGGCGCCGACATGCGCCTTGCTGCCGCGCAGAGGCTCCAGCGTTGGAATCCGGACGAGCGAATCGCCGCCGAGATCGAAGATCACCGAGTCCCAACTCGCCGCGGCGATGTCGGAACCGAAGCGGCGCAGGCATTCGCCGCGGAAGTACGCGCGGGTGTCGGTCGGCGGGTTGTCGACCGCGTCGATCACCTGCTGCTCGGTGACCAGGCGCTTCATCGAGCCACGCGCCACCAGCCGGTTGTACAGGCCCTTGTCCAGCCGGACGTCGGAGTACTGCAGGTCGACGAGGTGCAGCCGCGGCGCCTGCCAGCCGAGGTTCTCGCGCTGACGGAACCCCTCCAGCAACCGCAGCTTGGCCGGCCAGTCGAGGATCTCGGCGCATTCCATCGGATCGCGTTCGAGCAGGTCCAGGACATGAGCCCAGGTCTCGACGACGTGGGAGGCCCGCGGATCCGGGTCCCTGATGTCGACGAGTTTGGCCACCCGGTCCAGATAGACTCGCTGCATCGCCAGGGCGGTCATCTCACGACCGTCGGCCAGCGCGACCGTGGCCCGCAACGACGGATCGCGGCTGATCACATGGACGGCGTGCACCGGCCTGGCCAGCGCCAGATCGGACAGGTCCAGCCCGTACTGCGGGCCCTCCTCGATCAGGTCGAGCACCAGGGAGCTGGTCCCGACCTTGAGGTAGGTCGACGTCTCGGCCAGGTTGGCATCGCCGATGATGACGTGCAGCCGCCGGTACTTGTCGGCGTCGGCGTGCGGCTCGTCGCGGGTGTTGATGATGCCGCGTTTGAGCGTCGTCTCGAGGCCGACCTCGACCTCGATGTAGTCGGCCCGCTGGGACAGCTGGAAACCGGGATCGTCGCCCGACGGCCCGATGCCGACGCGGCCGGATCCGGTCACCACCTGCCGGGACACCAGGAACGGGGTGAACCCCGCGATCACCGCGGAGAACGGGGTCTGGCGGCTCATCAGGTAGTTCTCGTGCGACCCGTAGGAGGCGCCCTTGCCGTCCACGTTGTTCTTGTAGAGCTGCAGCTTGGCCGCGCCGGGCACGCTCGCGACGTGGCGGGCGGCGGCCTCCATAACGCGCTCGCCTGCCTTGTCCCAGATCACCGCGTCCATCGGGTCGGTGCACTCCGGCGCCGAGTACTCCGGGTGGGCATGGTCCACGTAGAGCCGGGCGCCGTTGGTGAGGATCATGTTGGCCGCGCCGACCTCGTCGGCATCGACGATCGGAGCCGGTCCGGACGCCCGGGACAGGTCGAACCCGCGGGCGTCGCGCAGCGGGCTTTCGACCTCGTAGTCCCACCGTGTGCGCTTGCCGCGCTGGATGCCGGCGGCAGCCGCGTACGCCAGCACCGCCTGAGTCGAGGTCAGGATCGGATTGGCGGTCGGATCGGACGGCGATGAGATGCCGTATTCGACCTCTGTTCCGATGATCCGTTGCATGTGGCCAGCCTAGGTGACGGCCTGTGCACCCCGGGCCGCCAGGTATTCGGGTCGTGGCCGAGGGGCGGCGAACGGGTCGGTCAGCGCGTTGTCGACCGAGTTGAAAACCAGGAAGACGTTCGACCGCGGCAGCGGTGTGATGTTCGATCCCGAGCCGTGCAGCAGATTCGCGTCGAACCAGAGCGCGGTCCCGGGCGGACCGGTGAACTGGTGGATGTCATGGGTGTCGACAGCCTTGGTCAACGTCGTCTGGTCCGGCACGCCGATGTTCTGCGCCACCAGTGAGGTGTCGTGGTTGTCCTCGGGCGTGGCGCCGACGCAGGGATAGAACGTCTGGTGCGATCCGGGGATGACCATGAGCGACCCGTTGTACGGATAGTTCTCGGTCAGGGCGATCGAGCACGAGACGGCGCGGATCGCCGGCATGCCGTCCTCGGCGTGCCAGGTCTCGAAGTCCGAATGCCAGTAGAACCCCGTCCCGGTGAACCCGGGCATGAGGTTGATCCGGGCCTGGTGGATGTAGACGTCGCCGCCGAGCAATTGCCGAGCGACCGGCAGCACCGTCTCCAGCCGAACCACCTGGGCCACCAGGTCGCTCAGCAGATGCGGCTCGAAGATCGACCGGATCGTGCCGCCCGGCTCCCGGATCACCCGCGGGTCGTCCCTTTCCAGATCCGCTGCCACCCTGTCGATTTCGTGCCGCAGCAGCGGAAGCCAATCGTCCGACACCGTCTCGGGCGCCACCAGGTAGCCGTACTCGGAGAAACCGTCCAGATGAGGCTGGCTCAACGGCCCGTCGGCGACACCGCCCCACACCACAGGCTCGTGGCGCGGTATCGGCTCGATCGCGTGCTCGAGCCGTGTCGGGTAGCGATCCTCGACCTGGGCCGTAACGCCTTCGGCGTCCCGCTGTGCCGTCATGCGACAGACTGCGGCGCCGGGTAAACGCCGTTCTCGTCGTGCACCTCCCGCCCGGTCACGGGCGGATTGAACACGCACAGCATCCGCAACTGCTGATCGCAGGTGACCCGGTGGCGATCGTTGTTGTTGAGCAGGTACATGGTTCCGTCGGCGAGCGGGTACTGCTGCCCGGTCTCCAGATCCGTCAGCGTGCCGGTGCCCTCGATCACCCAGACCGCCTCGACGTGGTGCTGATAGTGGAACTCGTTGACCGACCCCGACTCGATGGTGGTCTCGTGGAACGAGAACCCGACGCCGTCGCCGGCCAGGATGATGCGCTTGGATCGCCAGCTGGCGTCGGCCACGTCGCGGTCGGTGCCGGTGATCTCAGCTGTGGTGCGAACAATCATGTTTCAAGCCTCCTCAGGCCAGCGCGACGGCGACGGACTCGGCGAGAATGTCGAGCCCCTCGGACAATTCGGTCGGAAGGGTGGTCAGCGGCGGCAGCAGTTTGACCACCTCGTCGGACGGACCGCTGGTCTCCATCAACGCACCGCGCTCGAAGGCGGCCCGGCAGACCTGTCCGGCCAGGTCGGCCTCGTCGAACTTGAGGCCCTGGGCCATTCCCCGACCACGGGCGGTCACGCCGTCGTGGGCAGCGGCGATCTCTTCCAGCCGCGCCCGGATCAGCTCACCCTTGACGGTCGTGTCGTTGCTGAATTTATTGTCCGCCCAATACGTCTCGAGCGCCGCCGTGGCGGTGATGAAAGCCGGGTTGTGCCCACGGAAGGTGCCGTTGTGCTCCCCGGGTGCCCACACATCCAGATCACGGCGGAACAGCGTGAGCGCCATCGGCAGACCGTAGCCGCTGACCGACTTCGATATCGTGACGATATCGGGCACGATGCCGGCGGCCTCGAAGCTGAAGAACGGTCCGGTACGGCCACAGCCCATCTGGACGTCATCGACGATCAGCAGGATGTCACGCTTGCGGCACAGCTCCGCGAGGGCCTGCAGCCATTCGATCCGTGCCACGTTGAGACCGCCTTCGCCCTGGACGGTTTCGACGATCACCGCGGCGGGGCGGTTGAGCCCGCTGCCCGAATCGTCGAGCACGCGCTCGAACCACTGGAAGTCCTCGGTGACCCCGCCGAAGTAGTTGTCGTAGGGCATCGGGGTGGCGTGCACCAGCGGGATGCCGGCACCGGCCCGCTTCATCGAGTTGCCGGTGACCGACAGCGCTCCGAGCGTCATGCCGTGGAATGCGTTGGTGAAGCTGATGACCGACTCGCGGCCGGTCACCTTCCTGGCCAACTTCAGCGCGGACTCCACGGAGTTGGCGCCGGTCGGGCCGGGGAACTGCACCTTGTAGTCCAGCCCGCGCGGACGCAGGATGAGCCGTTCGAAGCTCTCCAGGAACCGCTGCTTGGCCACGGTGGCCATGTCGAGCGAGTGCACGATCCCGTCGGAGACAAGATATTCGAGCAACGGCTCCTTGAGGGCGGCGTTGTTGTGGCCGTAGTTCAGCGCCCCCGCACCGGCAAAGAAGTCGATGTAGGTGCGCCCGGCGGTGTCGGTCACCCAGGAACCCGCAGCACTGTTCATGACGGTGGGCCAGCTGCGGCAATAGCTGCGGACCTCGGACTCGACCGAACTGAACACGTCGGGAAGGTCAGATTCGGACAACGGCGCTGTCGTAGCGAGCAGCAAGGGATAATCCTTCCAATCAATTCAAACTGGTTATCAGACAACTGATTTTCAGCGAGAAAGCGGTGTGGCGATGGGCCCCATCCGCAGAATCGGCTCGTCTTCGTGAGCCCCGCCGGCGTCGAGAAGATCGCATCCGAAATGCGGGTCCTCGACCAGCGGCACGCCGTGACGGCGCGCGAAGGCGCCGAAGAATGCGCGTGAGGCGGCGTTACCGGGCGAGACCGTGGCTTCCACGGTGACGGGGCGCCCGTCGCGCTGCGTCCGGACCCGGTGCACGAGTGCGTCGAGCATGGTGCTGGCCAGTCCCCCACCCTGCGCCGCCGGCGACACGGCGACCTGCCATACGAACAGGACGTCCGGTCGGGGAGGCGGGTGGTAACCCGTGATGAATCCGTGCAGGTCACCGTCACGCTCGGCCACTATTGACGTGGCAGCAAAATCGGTTGCCAGCAACAGATAGGCATAGGTGGAATTCAGATCGAGCACCCCGGTGGCTTCCGCCAGATCGCGGATGCCAATCGCATCGGTACCCCGTGGAGGGCGCAGGAATTCTTCCCGGGAATGGCGTCCCGGGACGCTTTCTAAAACACGCATATCGAGTTAAAAGTCACCACCGAACAGTCAGCGATCATCGTCAGTTACAAGTCATCGGTGTCCTCGACGTAAGCACACCACCCTGCCACGATCAAGCTCCGAGACCGCCTCGGGACCGCTATTTCGTCTGCACGCACCGCCGTTGACCTGCAATAACCGCACGAATCGTCAATCTCAGAAAAGCGTTAGCGTCGTTATCGAATCGTTACATTGGTGCAGGGGTACCACGATGGGACGCGACGTGCCAGCCCTTGCCGCCACCGCCGCGTCCGGCAAAATGCGCACATACCAGGGACTTGTCCGGATAATTCGGGAGAAATATTCAAATCGAAATTTAATAATCGGAGCCACCCCGCCCGGGCGAATTTCCGGTCGAATATGCTCGGACGGTTCCCCCGCGGACCGCCGCTCCTGCCACCAACGTGCAGAACGGGCAACGCCACGCGATCCGTCGCGGCGTGTCGACAACTCCGAAAACGCCGCAGCTGAGCCGGGATCGAGCACAATGACCGCCGTGGCCGACATGCGGCGTGTGCACGACTGGTTCCTCCAGCGCGGGCTTCCGCTGGTACTCACGCGCAGAGTGCGATCGCGTGCGCTTCTCGAACGCTCGGCACCGATGGTCGCCGCAGCCGGCGGGCTCATCGCGTTGATCATGCTGCTGGCCGAACTCACCGCACCCGCCGTACGCATCGCTACCGCAGTCAAACTCGGCATACTGGCCCTGCTGTTGTTCGCCGCACCGTTCGTGCTGGAACGGCTGCACCGGGCCGACACGACGCGCGGCGAGGCGGGTCGCCGCTCGGCGGCGCTGCTCGTGACGGCTCTGTTCGTCTTCGGCCTGCCGTTCGCCGACAGCGGCTTCTCCGGTATCGCTGCCGCCGAGGCCGCCGCATTCGCGCTCGTCGCATCGCTCGTGGTGTGGCTGACCTACCTGGGTTTCGGGTCGATCGCGTTGTGGGCGTTCCGGTTCGCGTGGCTGCAACTGGGAGCGCTGGGCACCCTGATGAGTCGCGCCCTGCCCCTGTTGATGCTCACGGTGGTGGTGTATTTCACCGGAGAGCTGTGGCAGCTCTCGGCCCGGATGCCCCGGCAACGGCTGTGGCAGACGATCGGGTTCCTGGCCCTGATCGCAATCGCCTTCATGGTCACCACCATTCGTGACGAGGTGCGCGCCCTGCGCGAGGATCGCGCAGGGCCCAGCGATCCGGCCGCGCTACTGGCCGGCACGCCGCTGTCGGTGCAGGACGGCCACCATCCGGGTCGCACCCCGCTGTCACGCGCCGAACAGGTCAACGTGGTGGCGGTGATGGTGGTGTCCCAGGCGATCCAGGTGGTGCTGTTCACCACCGGGCTGTTCGCGTTCTTCCTGGCGCTGGGCATCATCGCCATCCCCGACGACGTCATCGTGCTGTGGTCGGCAGAGACGGCCTGCCAGACCGGCGCCCCGCCCTGCGCCGGAACCTGGTTCGGCATCGCGATCCCGATCCCCCAGACCGTGGTGCACATGTCGCTGTTCGTGGCCGTGCTCTCCGGCCTCTACTTCACCGTGAGCACGAGTGTCGATCCGCTGTATCGCGAGAGGTTCTTCGATCCGCTGATCGCCGACGTCGCGGTCAGCCTGGCCGGCCGCGACGCGTACCTGGAGTTGGAGCGACGGTGAGACCGGTGACGTCAAGACCACACGACCCCAGGTGGTTCCGGCGATCACCAGTGCAGCTCCGGCGATTCCGGCCCCTGTGACGGGATCGCCGGCCACGGCGACACCGATGACGGCGGCCCACAGCGGTTCAGTGCCCATCAGCAGACTGACCCGGGCCGGACTCGTCGTGCGCAACGCCCGCAACTGCACCAGGAACGCGAACACCGTGCAGGCTGACACCAGGTATCCGATGACGGCCCAGTCGGCCACTCCGTAGGCCGCCGCCGTTGCCACCACCGATTGCCCCGACAGCCCGCAGAGGGCGAGCGCCGCCACGGCGACGGTGACCAACTGAACCAGAGTGGTTCGGGCTGAGTCGATCTCATGCTTCTCCGACATCCGCGCCATGACCGTGACGTGCACGGCGCGCAGCAGCGCGGCGATCACGATCACGATGTCCCCCGCCCGCGGGGCAGTCAGGCCGCCGGCCTGGGTCAGCAACGCGCAACCAGCCACCGCGAGCGCCGCCGCGAGATAGAAGCGGTACGCCACCCGATGACGCTGGATCATGGGCGTGGCCACGATGGTCAGCGCCATGATGAGGCCCGCGTTGGACGCCGATGTCATGGTCACGCCGTAGGTTTCGGCAACACAAACCGCGGCCAGGAGGACCCCGCCGACCACACCCGAGGCCCCCTCGGCGCGGGTCAATCCCGTCAGCCGCCGGCACAGGACGGCAGCCAGCACCGCTGCGGCTAGGGCGAACCGCACCACAAGAAGCGCGAAAACCGTATCGGGCGCGGCGATCTCCTTGGTGGCGAGATAGCTCGATCCCCACACGACAGCGACGACGAGCAGGCAGAGGTCGGTGGAGCGTAGGGCCATACGGACCAGCGTGTTATCCACCCAATAGTTCAGTCAAGCTAATCTTTTTTCACATTATATGTAGCATTACTTCATGGATGCCGGTCGCCTGCGAATGCTGCGTGAGCTCGCCGACCACGGCACGGTCGCCGCGGTGGCTCAGGTGCTGTCCATGACGCCCTCGGCCGTCTCCCAGCAGTTGAAGATCCTGCAACGCGAGGCCGGCGTGACGTTGATCGAACCCGACGGCAGGCGCGTGCGCCTGACCGACGCCGGGCAGGTGCTGGTCGGGCACGCCGATGCCGTACTGGCGGCATTGGACCGCGCCCGGGCCGAGATGGACGCCTACCGCAGCACCCCCCGCGGGACCGTCACTGTCTCGTTCTTTCCTTCCGGGGCAGCGATGTTGTTGGCCCCGTTGATCGTCCGGGCGGCCGAGCACGGGGTCCAGGTTCTCGGGCGCGACATCGACGTGCCGGCGTCCCGGGCGCCGGCCCAACTCGCGGACTTCGACGTCGTGGTGGTTCACCGCGACGAACGCGACGCATCGCCCTGGGGCCCGCGCTTCGAAGCCACCGAACTATTGCGGGAACCGCTGGACGTCGTCCTGCCGCCGGGGCACCGTCTCGCCGGTCGCGGCCAGGTCCGGTTGACCGATCTGGCCGACGAACGCTGGATCGGCGTCGAAGGCGGATTGATGGTCGACGACGTGCTCAACTCGATCACCATCCTGTCCGGCATCCAGCCGCGAATCACCCAGCGGATCAACGACTTCCGCGTGGTCGAGGAGCTGGTCCACGCAGGCACCGGTATCGCCCTGATGCCCCGCTACGTGAGGCTGGCGCGTGAGCTGGTGCGGCTGCCGATCACCGACATCTCGGTGGCCAGGCGGGTCGAGGCGGTCACCCGTGCGGGTGCCGCGGCGCGGCCCGCGGTGGCCGCCGTGCTCGATGTGCTGGGTGGTGTTGCCGCGGAGATCAGTTCAGCGCTCACGTGACATCCGCACGCGGTGCGCCCCGACACGCTGCACCGGCAATCACGCCGGTGCTTGCCGTACCGGTGATTGCTTGGTGCAGTAGTCGTGATGACGAACCTCGTGATGCGCAGCGCAACGCCGATCGACGGCTCCGGTGTGGCGGCAGGTAATCGTGGCGAGCTCACGATCCCGTGACCGCGTCGAGGCCGAACGCTGGTTCCTGGCCAACGGGCTGCCCGCGGCGCTGCGCCCGGGAGCACTGGTCCGGTCGGTGTGGGCGCGCTCGGCACCGGCGCTGGCCGCATACGCGTGGATCATGTTGAATTCGGTGCTGGTGGTCGGCCTGACCGGCAAGCACACCATCGCCATCGACGGCACCCCGACGCGCACAGAGTGGTTCGTGCTGGCGGTGCTGCTGCTGGTGTTGCCGACTGCCGCCCTCGTCGGGTGGGCGGTCTCCCTCGTCCCGACCAAGCGCGCCGCCGATGCGGTGTCGGCGGTGGCCTGCCTGGTGATCGTGGTGAGCGGGCTCTACGGAGGCCTGACCGCGCGGGACGGCCTGAACCTGCTCATCGAATTGCTGGTCATTGCTGCTGTATTGGTTTGCACCGCAATAGGAATCGGATCGATCCTGGGTTTTGCAGCCCACGTGACGATCTCGAATCTGGCGTCGGTCGGCAGCCTGTTCGTCCGGGCGCTGCCCGTGGTCCTGCTGACGGTGCTGGTGTTCTTCAACACCTACGTGTGGTTGATGGCATCCACCCTGAGCCGGCCCCGTCTCTGGCTGGCGCTGTTCTTCCTCTTCGCGGTCGCCACGGTGTTTCTGGTCTCCAGCACGCTGGAGCGGGTGCGGCCGATTCTGCGGCCCGACGCCAAGGAACCCGAGGACGACGGACGCTTGGCCGGCACACCGTTCGCCGACATGCCCGACCGGCCGCGGCGGGTCCGTCTGTCGAAGCCGGAACGGATCAATGTGGTGTTCGCGCTCGTGCTCTCCCAGATCGTCCAAGTGCTCACCGTCGCGGTGGTGACCGCGCTGATCTTCTTCGTACTGGGGCTGATCGTGCTCAGTCCTGAGCTACTGGCCGCCTGGACCCGCAACGGGTCACCCGATGGCCAGCTGCTGGGAATGACGTTCCCGGTCCCGCAGGCGCTGATCCAGACCACCATGTTCCTGGCCGCGTTGACGTTCATGTACCTCAGCGCCCGGGCCGTGTCCGATGTCGAGCAGCGGACCCGGTTCCTCGACCCACTGCTCGACGACCTCCGACTCACGCTGGTGGCGCGCGACCGCTACCGCACCCATACGGCGGAATCCTGACGCGTCAGAGCTTGTAGCCGATCGCGCGCAACAGATCCCGCCGGGCTGCCACGTCATCATCGGATTCGATGCCCAGCGGTGGCTCGCCGTCGATCACGCCCGCGATGCCGCGGCCGAGCGGCGTGACGGCGACGACGATGTCGACCGGATTGGCGGTGGCGCAGAAGATCGAGCAGACCTCGGGAACCGCTTTGATCGGGTTGAGGACGTTCACCGGGAACCCCTCGCGCAGGAAGATCACGAAGGTGTGTCCCGCGGCAATCGCCAGCGCATTGCGCACCGCCAATTCGACGAGGTCGGGGTCATTCCCGCTGCGGCGCACCAAGCGCGGACCGGACGCCTCACAGAAGGCCAGCCCGAACCGCAACGACGGACCGACGCCCACCATGGCCTCGTGCAGGTCCTCCACCGTCTTGATGAAGTGCGCCTGCCCGATGACGACGTTGAGGTCGTCGGGCTTGTCGACGGACACCACGTCCCAGGACAGCGCCGGTGTGGTCACAGCTTCATGCTGCCACCGGCACCGCCCGGGTGGGGCCGATTACGCCCAGCCGATCCCGACTACAGGTACTGCCCGAGGTTCGACTCGGTGTCGATGGCCCTGCTGGCCGACGAGCTCTTGCCGGTGACGAGCGTGCGGATGTAGACGATCCGCTCGCCCTTCTTGCCCGAGATCCGAGCCCAGTCATCGGGATTGGTGGTGTTGGGCAGGTCCTCGTTCTCGGCGAACTCGTCGACGATCGAATCCAGCAGGTGCTGGATACGCAGACCGGGCTGGCCGGTCTCCAGCACGGCCTTGATCGCGTTCTTCTTCGCCCGGTCGACGACGTTCTGGATCATGGCGCCGGAGTTGAAGTCCTTGAAGTACATGACTTCCTTGTCACCGTTGGCGTAGGTGACCTCCAGGAACCGGTTGTCGTCGATCTCGGCGTACATCCGGTCCACGACCTTCTCGATCATCGTCTTGATCGTCAGCGCCCGGTCACCGCCGAACTCGGAGAGATCGTCGGCGTGCACCGGCAGGGCCTCGGTCAGGTACTTCGAGAAGATGTCCTGTGCCGACTCGGCGTCGGGCCGCTCGATCTTGATCTTGACGTCCAGGCGGCCGGGCCGCAGGATCGCCGGGTCGATCATGTCCTCGCGGTTGGACGCGCCGATGACGATGACGTTCTCCAGCCCCTCCACGCCGTCGATCTCCGAAAGCAGCTGCGGCACAACGGTTGTCTCGACATCGGAGCTGACGCCGGTGCCACGGGTGCGGAAGATCGAGTCCATCTCGTCGAAGAACACGATCACCGGGGTGCCCTCGGAAGCCTTCTCACGGGCGCGCTGGAAGATCAGCCGGATGTGCCGTTCGGTCTCACCGACGAACTTGTTCAGCAGCTCGGGGCCCTTGATGTTGAGGAAGTAGCTCTTCGCCTCGCGGGCGTCGTCGCCACGAACCTCGGCCATCTTCTTGGCCAGCGAGTTCGCCACGGCCTTGGCGATCAGCGTCTTACCGCAACCGGGCGGGCCGTAGAGCAGCACACCCTTGGGTGGACGCAGCGAGTACTCGCGGTAGAGCTCCTTGTGCAGGAACGGCAGCTCGACGGCATCGCGGATCTGCTCGATCTGGCGGCCCAGGCCACCGATGTCGTTGTAGCTGACATCGGGCACCTCTTCGAGCACCAGATCCTCGACCTCGGCCTTGGGGATGCGCTCGAAGGCGTACCCGGCCTTGGTGTCGACCAGCAGTGAGTCGCCGGGCCGCAGTTTGCGCGGCCGGTCGTCGTCGAGCGCGTTCTCGGAATCCTCGGGCAGGTCCTCGACGGCGATCAGGGGCTCGGCCAGCCAGACGATGCGTTCCTCGTCGGCATGCCCGACCACCAGCGCCCGGTGGCCGTCGGCCAGGATTTCGCGCAGCGTGCTGATCTCGCCGACCGCCTCGAAGTGGCCGGCCTCGACCACGGTGAGCGCCTCGTTGAGCCGGACCGTCTGGCCCTGCTTGAGCGACGCGGTCTCGATGTTCGGGGAGCAGGTGAGTCGCATCTTGCGGCCCGAGGTGAACACGTCGACGGTGTCGTCCTCGTGGGTACCCAGCAGCACGCCGTAGCCGCTGGGCGGCTGCCCCAGCCGGTCAACCTCCTCGCGCAGGGCGAGGAGCTGCTGACGCGCTTCTTTGAGGGTGTCCATGAGCTTGGCGTTACGGGACGCGAGCGAGTCGATCCGGGCCTCAAGCTGGTGAACGTCACGTGCACTGCGCAGTCCGCTCTGGGGACCTACCGCATTCTCCAACTGCTCACGCAGAACCGCGGCCTCACGGCGCAGCGATTCCAGCTCGGCGGCATCATCGCTGGACATGGGCTGCGAGTAGCCAGCCGAGAAACTCTCGGCGTGACCCTCCGAACGCTCTGACTCACTCATATTGCGCTCCCTCCCGCACCGCAAGTTGGTGCAGTAACAACTTCAACGCTACCGGCGATTCAGCCATTGTGTGCGCTCTAGGAACTAGACACACCAGCACCACTGTTAGCCTCTAAGTTCAGTTGGTCCGATCGAAAGGACAGTCGTGACCCCGAAAACCCTCGTTACCGGCTTTATCACCGCAGCTGCAGCCGCCGCCGTGGTGGGCGGAGCAGCGGCGGGTGTGACTTCTATTGCATCCAGCGGCATGTCGACCTCGCCGGCCATCCAGCCGGTGGTGTTCGGCGCGCCCCTGCCTGCCACGCCGGCACCGGACCTCGCGTCGCCACTGACGCAGACCCTGCAGGCACTCGCCGGCGGTGGCTCGTTCAGCGGCAAGGCCCTCTACATCCAGGGCGGCATCGGTCGCATCGAGAGCATCGCCGCCGACCGCGCCTACAACAAGGCCGCCGCTGAAGGAAAGTTCCCGCTGACCTTCAACATCGCCAACATCGATGACCAGGGCGGCGTGGCATATGCCGACGTCACGGCCACCTCGGCCACCGGCGGCACCGCCACCCAGAACATCCAGTTCGTCGCGGGCCCGAGCCCGACCGGCTGGCAGATCTCCAAGGGATCGGCCATGGCGTTGCTGTCCAACGTCGGCTGAGTAGGTAGTTGAACCGCACCCGTTTCGCAGTCCTGAGTGCCGCCACGATCGTGGCGGCACTTGGGCTCTGTGGGTGTAGTAGTGGCGAGCATCCGGCCAAGACCTCGCACCCGACGACGAGCGCGCTGACCACCGCCCCGGAAGCACCACCTTCCGCACCGCTGCCGGCCCCCGAAGCGCTGACCGGCGTGCTGGACCGGCTGGCCGACGTGAGCGTTCCCGGCGCCGACAAGGTGGTCCTGGTCGAACAGGGCACCGCCGATGACGCCGCCGCGCTGGACAAGTTCGGCCGTGCGCTGGCCGACAACGGATTCACCCCGCTGACCTTCGAGGCCACCGATCTGGCCTGGTCGCAGACCGAGCCGCGCAATGTGGTGGCGACCGTGAAGGTCACCGCGGGCGGCGAGAAGTCGGCCCGCGACTTCAGTTTCCCGATGGAGTTCACCCCGCACGGCGACGGCTGGCAGCTGACCAGACACACCGCCGATCTGCTGCTGGTGATGGGCGCGGGTGCCGAAGCATCTGCGCCGCCCGCCCCGACTCCACCCCGCTGAGACGCCATGTGGATCGGCTGGTTGGAATTCGACCTGCTGCTCGGTGATGTGCACTCGCTCAAGCAGAAACGCTCCGTGATCCGGCCGGTGATCGCCGAGCTGCACCGCAAGCTCGCGGTCTCGGCGGCCGAATCAGGCACCCAGGATCTGCACCGCCGGGCCGGCATCGGCGTCGCTCTGGTCGCCGCCGACCGCGCGCACGTGGTCGAGGTGCTCGACGCCGCCGAGCGGATGGTCGCGGCCCGCCCCGAACTCGAACTGCTCTCCGCGCGGCGGGGCCTGCACCACAGCGACGACTAAGCCGTCAGACCCCCGACTCGGACGTGACGGCGGACTCGACGGCGAGCTGACGTTTCTTGCGCAGCGGAACGGGCGCCACCGCGCCCGGCGCCAATTTGCGCGCGCTGACCAAAAAGGCGGTGTGGCCGCGCATGTTGTGTTCCGGCCGGACCGCCAGCCCCACCACATGCCAACCCCGCTGCATGCTTTCCCAGGCCCGCGGTTCGGTCCAGCACTGCTGCTCGCGAAGCGCCTCGACGACCCGCGACAGCTGGGTGACGGTGGCGACGTAGACCATCAGCACACCACCGGCCACCAGCGCCTTGGAGACGGCGGGCAGCACCTCCCAGGGCGCCAGCATGTCCAGGACCACGCGGTCCATCTCCGGGCCGTCGTAGTCGGCGAGGTCGGCGATCACCAGGTCCCAGTTCTCCGGGCGCTCACCGAAGAACGTGATCACGTTCTTCTCGGCGGTCGGGGCGTGATCGTCACGGATCTCATAGGACGTCACGCGGCCCTCGGGGCCGACCGCCCGCAGCAGCGAGCAGGTCAGCGCGCCGGATCCGGCACCGGCCTCCAGCACCCGGGCGCCCGGGAAGATGTCA
>NZ_HG322953.1:715489-812611 GCF_000455325.1 Mycolicibacterium septicum DSM 44393 | reverse complement strand
GGATAGATCACCTGCGCCCCGCGGGGCATCGACATCACGTAGTCGACCAGCAGCGGTCGCAACACCAGGAACTGATCGCCGTTGGTGGATTTGATCACGCTGCCTTCCGGCAGCCCGATCACGTTGTCGAAGGCGATGATGCCGCGATGGGTGTGGAACTCGCCGCCAGGGTTGAGCACCATCGTGTAGCGCCGGCCCTTGGCGTCGGTGAGTTGCACCCGGTCGCCAACGGCGAACGGTCCGGTCGGTCTCTTCGCTGCCACGGACGTCCAGCCTGCCAGTACCCGCACCGGGCCTGGTGCCCGGGGTTCCGCAACTTTGTCGGGGCGCGGTCCTAGGCTTACAGGTGTGAACGAGGAACCGGCTCCGACGCCGCGCCGCCCGGCGCTGTCGCCGTCACGGGCCGGCGATTTCAAGCAGTGCCCGCTGCTCTACCGGTTCCGCGCCATCGACCGGCTCCCCGAGCCCCGGTCCACCGCCCAGTTGCGCGGTTCCCTGGTGCACGCCGCGTTGGAGCAGCTCTACGGCCTGCCTGCGGCCGAGCGGGTGCATGACACGGCGCTGACGCTGGTCGAGCCGGCGTGGGAGCAGGTGGTGGCCGCCGAACCCGAGCTGGCCGATACCGAATATCCGGCCACGTTGCTCGCCGAGGCCAGGGCGCTGCTGTCGGGGTACTACCGCCTGGAGGATCCGACCCGGTTCGATCCCCAGTGCTGCGAGCACCGCCTCGAGGTCGAGCTGACCGACGGCACACTGTTGCGCGGATTCGTCGACCGGATCGATGTCGCACCGTCGGGCGAGTTGCGCGTCGTGGACTACAAGACCGGCAAGGCCCCGCCCGAGGCGCGGGCGCAGGCCGAGTTCAAGGCGATGTTCCAGATGAAGTTCTACGCCGTGGCGTTGCTGCGATCGCGCGGAGTGATGCCGTCCCGGCTTCGGCTGTTGTATCTGGCCGACGGTCAGGTGCTCGACTACTCCCCCGAACATGACGAGCTGCTGCGGTTCGAGCGCACGCTGATGGCGATCTGGAAGGCCATCCAGGCGGCCGGGGCCACCGGCGACTTCCGGCCCAATCCGTCGCGGTTGTGCTCGTGGTGTGCACATCAGAGTTTGTGTCCGGCGTTCGGCGGCACCCCACCGCCGTATCCCGGGTGGCCAGAATCAGGAGCTGCATGATCGGGTGTCATTACCATCGGGTCGGTACCGATGGTGAGTACCAGCTGTTCGAATCCACCGCCGATACCCGGAGCAACTGGGACCCGGCCATTCAGCACGGCTCACCGCCGCTGGCGCTGTTGACCAAGGCGATCGAGGAGTTGGCCGCCGGTACGGGCCTGAGGGTCGGACGGTTGACGCTCGACATCCTGGGCGCGATTCCGGTTGCGCCGGTGCGGGTTCGGGCCTGGGTGGACCGTCCGGGATCACGGATCTCGATGGTCGTCTCCGAGATGGAGGCAGCTCGGCCCGACGGCAGCTGGCGCGCGGTGGCGCGGGTCACCGCCTGGCTGCTGGCTCCCAGTGACACCAGCGACGTGGTCACCGACCGCTTCCCGCCATTGGTGGAGGGCGAGGCAGCCGATGTGGCGCACAACTGGGAAGGCGCACCGGGCTACCTGGAAAGCGTGTCGTGGCGTCGGCAGAACGCGACCGACGGTGAGTCGGCGGTGGCCTGGATGAGTCCGTTGACACCGGTGGTCGACGACGAGGAGACCACGGCCCTGCAGCGCCTGGCGCTGGTGGTGGATTCGGCGAACGGCATCGGCGCGGCGCTCGATCCGGAGAAGTTCGTGTTCATGAACACCGATACCGCGGTGCATCTGCACCGGCTTCCCGAGGGGTCGGACTTCGCGGTGCGGGCCCGTGGTTCGATCGGGCCGGACGGCATCGGCGTGACGACGGCGGAAATCTTTGACCGCCAAGGGTTTATCGGGACTTCGGCCCAGACCCTGCTGGTGATGCGGGTGCCGTGATCGTCGAGCTGCGTCGCCAGTTCGACCTGGCCTGGGCGCTGACCGACCTGCACCTGTCGGCGCTGGCCGACGAAGATCACCTGTGGGAACCGGGCCCGCTGGTGTGGACTGTGCACGAGGATGCGTCGGGCCGGTGGTGGCCGGATTGGGCTGACACCGAGCCCGATCCGATTCCCGTTCCGACCATCGGCTGGCTGACCTGGCACATGATCTTCTGGTGGACGAGCGCGCTGGCGCACGTCGACGGCCGGCCGCCGCCGCCGCGCTCCGAGATCGACTGGCCCGGCCCCGCGGCCGCGGTGCAGCGGATCAGGGTGCTCAGAGCCCGCTGGAGCGGCCTGCTGGACTCGTTGACCGACACCGATCTCCTTGGCCCCGCGACGTTTCCGTGGGGCCCGGATTCCGGCCGGTCTCTGGCCGACATGGTGTTGTGGCTGAACGTCGAGCTGACGAAGAACGCCGCCGAGATCGGCCAGCTGCGCATGCTGCGCGCCGCGACCCGATCCTGCGGCTAGTCGTCCTCGCCCTGGTCGTCGTCCCAGCCACCGTGCCACCGCGGCCCGTCATACCAGCCGTTGTACCAACCGGGCGTGTCCACGCAGGCGTGCGCGAAACCATAGGGACCACTCACGCACAGGCCCGGATCGGCCGATGCCGACCCCGCCCCGGCCAACGCGACGCCGATCGGCACCGCGACCACGACGAGTCCGGCGGCCAACTTTCCGAGATTCTCAAAACGGTTCACATCTCACCTCCGGCATAGCCTCAAGCGAGCACCCCGTCCCCCGCCCACTGTAGTCCGACAGGGTATGGCCGCAAGGCTCGCTCCGGGGCCGTTCGACAGCCGCGCCAGAGGCCCAAGGGCGTCCGCTATTTTTGCTCAGCGGAAATAAGGTTCAACCGTGCCACTGATCTTGACGACCATGGGATTTCCGCGGCGATCCTTCGCGGTAGGGACTTCGACGCGCACCCAACCCTCGGCCACGTCGTATTCGTGGACATTGGTCTTCTCGACGCCATTGAACCGGATACCTACGTCGCGGCGGAGCACCTCTTCGCTATAGAAGGGGCTGCGCGGGTCGATGGAGAGGTGATTCGGTGGAACGTCTGCGTTCTGATCCTCGGACATGATGGCCTTCGTTGAATGCTGCGCTAGGCGCTCGGATTGATCTTCAAAGAATCTACGCGACCCCGCAGTAGCGGATTGCGTGTAGGTCTTGGCGGGCCGCCTCGAGGATTACCAACGCCCTCACGTTCGATCGGTTCGGCTGGGGATCCCATCGCCGGCGCTGGCGTGGTGGCTTCATCCACTGGATACCGGCCGCTACTCATGGTCCGGGTCGCGCCGCAGGCGGCCGGCCGCTTCGACGACGAGATCCGGATGTACAAGCCGCACCTGCCCGAAGCCAGCACCGAACAGTTCTACGAAACCGATCCCACCAAACCCTACCGACACAAATTCTCCATCCAGAATGTCAGTCCACTACCCATCACCTGGTCCGAACGTTGTGGCACAGGGGCATTGATGGAAGAAAGAGCCTTCGCGAGTACATGCGTGACTACGGGCACTGGGGGTGCCGATGAAGTTGCCGGGTCTCCCTATTGTGTTCGTCAAAGGGGGTGGCGGGTTTTCGGTTGCGGCGTCGCGGGTCTGTCGTTGAGGATGACTTGATGTTGGGCGTGCGGTTCGTGCGGCGTGCGGACGGATTGACCTACGATTTTGTCTGTGACGGCGAGGTTCATGGCTTTCCGTCGTTTAAGCGGCTGGACCTCGACATTTGGTGCCGACGACTCCCGGGCTTCGGGTGGGTGGTGTGCAACCAGGCCAGTGAGGTGTCGAGTCGCCCGTTCGACGATGCGGGCCGCGGTGATCTTCCGCCCGAGGGTGTGTGGGTGAGCTTCAAAGGCGATCGGTCGTATGTATATGACCTGGCGCTGATGGGTGATCAGGTAGGGACGGATTGCGAATCGCCTTAGGGCTGTGGAGTTTTGAGGATTACGGAGAGGCCGACGCGGCGGCGTCGGGCTTGGCCCACGGGGAGCGTTGTGTCCAGTGCATGGCGATCGCGGTCGTGGCGATCCGGCGATCATCGGCCGTGCAGGAATGCGATGACTGCTTGGACTCGGCGATGATCATCTCTGGTCTCAGGGATTCCGAGCTTGGTCATGATGCTGTGCACATGCTTCTCGATGGTGCCTTCTGCCAGGTACAGCCTTCGGGCAATACCGGTGTTCGAGCGGCCTTCAGCCATCAGTCTCAGTACCTCGTGTTCACGCGCGCTCAGTGCGGCTAGCGGGTCTTCATTCGCGCGCGCGGCCACCAAAGCTTGGGCAACCGCGGGGCCAACGATGCACGCGCCCTGGGCGATGCGTTTGAGGATGTCGACGAAATCCTCGATGTCAGTGACCCGGCTGCTGAGCAAGTAGCTGATTCCACCGCCGGCAGACAGCGCGTCGATCGCATGTTGCACCTCGACGTGGGCACACAGGACAAGTACACCCGTTTCCGGAAACTCATTGCGGATCAGCTGAGCCGCCTCGTACTCCTCGGGGTGATCGGACGGCACGGGGATGCTGACCACCACCAGATCGGCCGCAGTTGTTCGCATGAGCGGTCGCAATTCGGACACACGGCGGGTCGTTGCCACGACGTTGAAACCCCGTTGCGCGAGAAGGCACGCCAGACTCTCACGAAAAAGCGCCTCGTCTCCGGCCACCATCACACGCTGCGCAGCCGCTGATGTGGTGTCCGCCCCGCAGGACGATTGTTCGGCTGGGTCCCTCATCGCGCCCCCTACCAAAGTTCGCCGGTCCGGCTGTCGCAGGGATTACCCGGTCCGGGCCCATTTTTCTCCTTCCCGTCGCAGCTTGCCGGTGAATGGGCCAGTGGTGGTGCAACCAGCCCGACGGCTGGTCATCACCGACCAGCGGTACTACCCGCTGTCCGGGTCCGAATTGGGGGCCAGCACCAGTGACATCACGACGCGTGCTGGGAACCCTGGAATACAGACGCGAGATCAGCGACACAGGAGCGTGGTGGCAGTGAGCACGACATTCAAACAGTCGACGACACCTCCCGTTGCCGTGGTGGCGATATTGGCGGGCGCCGCCGCTGCGGTGGGAGTTTCTCTGGCGCCAAGCGCTTTCGCAGCGCCAGCGGCCAACTGCAGAAATGATGGCGGTTCGGTGGTGTGCCAGACTCCCGGCAACGCGCAGGTGTACTCAGAGCCGCCGAGTACCAGCCCCTCAATGGGCATCGGCGCCAACGGCCCTTACGGTCCGTGGGGAAATGTGCCGCCCCTCAGGTAGGGACGGCGGGAACGCAACGGCCGACGGCAACGACGGACTAGGACGACAACGCGCAGCCATCTGGCCACGCCGGCAAATAGTCGGGTGCTTCTTGTGGAACCTCTGCCGGTTGAGCTGGTGTGACCAGTGCAATCTGGCAAACCCGTTCTCGCGAAGCAGGATCGGCCGGTGTTGCGGCCAAGTTCAGGAGGTCGGGGCATGACGACCGGCAACCGTCTTGAGACATTGTTGGATCCTCACCAACCCGTCGGGGCTGTGCATGAGCGTGCCGACGAGCGCCAGTTCGGCGGCGGAATTCCTCAAGTGCCGGCGCGATTTCCCTCGATCCGGCTGGGCCCGCGCTGGGTGAGCACGTTGTGGCTGCTGCCCGTCGGTGTGCTCGCGCTTCTGCTCATCGTCGCTGTTGCACAGCAGCTACGCCAATACGACTGGATGCAGAACTTCATCAGTCACTATCCGGGCACGTCGTCGACCTTCGCATCGCCGGTGAACAGCGGTTTCCCGGCCTGGCTACGCTGGCAGCACTTCTTCAACATCGTCTTCATGATGTTCATCCTGCGGTCGGGGCTGCAGATCCTGGCCGACCATCCGCGGCTGTATCTGAACTCAGGCTGCCGTCCCGGAACCGAGTGGATGCGGATGCGTTCAGAGGTGCCTCACGACCGGATGGACAAGAGCGATCCCCCACGAGTGTGGACGTCCAAGGATGATGCAGTGGCGTTGCCGAAATGGTTGGGAATCCCGGGTTTTCGTCACTCGGTGGGCCTGGCCCGCTGGTGGCATCTCAGCGTCGACCTGTTGTGGCTGCTCAACGGTGCGGTGTTCTATGTACTGCTGTTCAGCACCGGGCAATGGCACCGCATCGTGCCGCGATCCTGGGACGTCTTTCCTAACGCGCTATCGGCAGCAGTGCAGTACGCGTCGCTGCAATTCCCCGACAACCTTGGATTCACGCTCTACAACGGCCTGCAGATGCTGGCCTACTTCCTAACAGTCTTCGCGGCCGCACCCTTGGCATTTGCCACCGGCCTACTGCAAGCTCCGGCGATTGCCGCACGATTCGGCACCGGCCGTGGACTGTTCAACCGTCAAGTCGCGCGAACCGTGCACTTCGGCGTCTGGCTCTGGATGGTGACCTTCATCGCTGCCCACGTCACAATGGTGATGACCACCGGCGCGGTGGACAACCTCAATCACATGACATTGGGCACCGACACTCATTCCTATTGGGCGCTGGCGATATTCGGCGTCGCCGCAGTGGCGGTGGCCACGCTGTGGCTGGCTGCCTCTCCGGTGACGATTCGCTATCCGCGGCTGGTGCAGAACACCGGCCGTTTCCTCGTCGGGTGGGCCAAGGCGTGGATGGAGCGCGCCCATCCCAAGGCGTCCTACAAGGACAAGGACATCTCTCCCTACCTGTGGGCCAACGGTCGACTGCCCGACTCCGAGGAGTACCGCAGATTGCAGCGCGAGGGCTGGCAGCAGTACCGATTGCGGGTGGACGGTCTGGTAGCGACTCCCATTGAGCTGTCCTACACAGGTTTACTGGCACTACCCAAACACGAGCAGATCACCCAGCATTACTGCATCCAGGGCTGGTCAGGGGTGGCCAAATGGGGCGGAGTCAGAATGGCCGACATCCTGTCGATGGTGCACCCGTCGTCGGAGGCGAAATGGGTGGTGTTCTACTCGTTTGCCGACGGCGCCGAGCCCGGGCATGGGCGTTACTACGACTGCCACCGGATCGAGCACATGCAAGAGCCGATGGCACTGCTGGCCTATGAGATGAACGGACAACCTCTCAGCGAAACCCACGGTGCGCCGCTGCGGCTGCGCAACGAACTGGAACTTGGCTTCAAGCAAGTCAAGTGGATCGAGGCCATCGAATTCGTGGCGGATTTCCGTACCGTCGGGTGGGGACACGGCGGCTACAACGAGGACCACGAGTTCTACGGTTACCGCATGCCGATCTAGATCATGCCGTTGCCTCGGTACGCGACGTATCGGCACCTGCGGTCGGTCACCGGCGAACGCTGAATGCACCCCGTTCGTGCGCTTCTGAACCCCGGACGTCGCGGCCTATCCTGAATGTCTATGCGCACGGAGTTTCACCACCAGCTCGATGACCGCCGCGTCCCGGCGAGTGCCAAATATGCGTCGACTCTGGCCAAAAGCACTCGGCATTAAACGCTATTCGGCCGGCAACTCGGCGATCTAACTCAGCATCGACATCACGGCCGGCACCCGCACCCGCAAGTCAATCCTCCGCAGCTGAGAATCCCACCTCGACCTGCCAAGCAATATCACCTCGAGTTCGGCAAATTAGGTAGCCGACTACGCATGGCACTCGCACATCCGAACGCGAACATGGGAATGTCAGGCGCTGCATGACCGCGGGAAAGGGATGGCGAAAGCGAAGTGGACAAACTCCCCCTGGATCACCAAATGACGCAGGTAGTTTTTCAGGCCTCCGATCCTCTGTGGGAGCGTCTTCTCGTTCCCGCGATTGGCCCCCTGGTGACCGTTCTCGTCGGTGGGCTCTTCGTCTGGTGCATCACTTCCAAGGTCCAGCAGAACCGTGACAAGAAAGCCAGAGAGCGCGCGGAGGAGCGCGCGGACGCCGAGGCCGCGAGGGAGGCGCTCGCACGTGACGACGCTCTCCGACACGAACTGGTAACTCAGATGACGGAATCAGCAAGTAGCTTCTACTTACTCATGCAGCACTATTGGCGGGTACGGGAGGCAGCGAAGCAGGCTCCCAATGATGCCGACTTCGAGAAGGTCCTACTCGAAGTGCGGGAGAAGATGGACGCTCAATACCTCGCGAGTCGTGCCACTGGCGACGCCATTGAAAACCGTCTTTGGGGCTACTTCGATTCCGAGGTGCCCCGAGACGAGTGGCATCGGGTTCAAGACCTGTTAACGGTCCGCTACTTCCAACTTATCGACAAGGCGACCGACGGGCTGTACGCCGCGAACCAAGGTGCGGGCCATACCCGTCTATCGGCCGAAGGATTGCGGAACCCACGGACAGTCCTGGCCGAATACCATGCCGCAATCAAAGTTGCAGTGCGTCTGGTATTTCGCGAGGAGCTTCGCGCGAGGTCATAACTCCCGGACTGTCTCAAGTCCACCCGCAAGCGCACCTCTGGCGCAACTGAATCTGAGACGCTACAGCGCGGCAGACATGTCATCTGGACTCGCCGGCCAGCTGAGAGCAGGGCGTCGAGGCCGGCGACCGCAACTGTACGCACTTTTGGTGCGTCCTCATTCCGCCAGTATATTCTCTTGCGTCTATATAGATGTCGTGCAATACTCGACTCATGGACGTGTTCGAGGCAGTCGCCGAACCCAGTCGACGTGCATTGCTCGACGCCCTCGTCGACGGTGAACGCACCGCGGGCGAGCTGGTGGCCACCCTTCCCGGCTTGACCCAGCCCACCGTGTCCCGGCATCTGCGGGTGTTGCGGGAAGTCGGCCTCGTCGAGGTGCGCCCCGACGCGCAGCGCCGCATCTACGCCCTACGGGCCGACGGCCTGGTGCAGATCGACGAGTGGATCGAGCGGTATCGGCACTACTGGTCGGGTCACCTCGACGCCCTGGAACGTCATCTCAAAGCGACCCACAAGGAGACGAAATGACCAGCCGCGAAGGCAAACTCACCGTCGAAGGCGACCGGGCCGCCCTGAACTTCGAGCGGCGCCTGCCCTATCCGGTCGAGGCGGTGTGGGCCGCCATCACCGATCCCGAACAACGCAACCAATGGATGGGTGAGACGACGATCGACGCCCGGGAAGGCGGCTCGATCGAGACGGTTCCGCACTCTCCCCCTATCCCGCCGCAGCAGAAGAAGATGACCGGACGGATCCGGGTATGGGACCCGCCAAGGGTTTTCGAACACGAATGGAACCAGGCAGTGTTGTCCGCTCCCGAACCCGGCGTGGTGCGTTACGAACTCACGCCGGACGGCGCGGGCACCCTGCTGCGGTTCAGCCACCGCGGCCTGACCGTCTCCGACGGTCAGGGATTCCACCCCGGCACCCACGCGTATCTGGACCGGCTCGAGGCCCATCTCGCCGGGCAGCCCCTGCCCGACTGGGCCCAGCGTTATCAGGAAGTCGCGCAAGCACTCGGCACCCAATGGACCCGATAGAAGGAAAGAACATGTCACACAACGGAACTGACATCGCCGCGCCCACCGTCGCGGTGGTCTACCACTCCGGGTTCGGCCACACTTCGACGCTGGCTGATGCGGTCGCATCCGGTGCCGGTGACGCCGGAGCCGCCGTGACCGTCATGCACGTCGAGGCCATGACCGACCAGGATTGGGATGTGCTGGACGGCGCCGACGCCATGATCTTCGGCAGCCCCACCTATATGGGCAACGTGTCGGCCGGATTTCAAACCTTTGCCGAGAAGACCGGCCGGCGGTGCATGGACGGCACCTGGCGCGACAAGGTCGCCGCGGGGTTCACGAACTCCGGAGCCAAGAGCGGCGACAAGCTCGCCACGCTGAACTCGTTGGCGATCTTCGCCGCCCAACACCACATGCATTGGGTGAACCTGGGTTTGGGCGCGGGCTGGAACAGCGCGGCAGGCAGCGAGCATGACCTGAATCGGCTCGGGTTCTGGCTGGGCGCCGCGGCCGCCACCGACGTGGATGCCGGGCCCGACCAGGTGCATCCGGCCGATGTCCAGACCTGCCGGTACCTCGGGCATCGGGTCGCGCTGGTGACGCGTCAGCTCAACATCGGCCGCACGCTCAGTCCAGCGGCTTCAACTCCTGCAGCATCGTAGGCACCAGCTCGCTGACGGTGGGGTGGATGTGCATGGTCCGCGATATCGCGGTGTAGGGCAGTTTGGCCGTCATGACGTCGAGGATCGAGTGCACCACCTCGTCGCCGCCGACACCGAGGATGGCCGCCCCCAGAATCTCCTCGGTCTCGGCATCCACCACCACCTTCATGAAGCCCTCCGTCTCACCTTTCTCCACCGCACGGCCGACCCTGGTCATCGGGCGCTTGCCCACCAATGCCTTTCGGCCGGACTTCCGCACCTGATCGACCGTCATGCCGGCCCGGCCCAGCGGCGGATCGATGTAGAGCGCGTAGGTGGTGACGCGATCGCTCACGCGACGCGGATCATCGTCGAGCAGATTGGCGGCGACGATCTCGAAGTCGTTGTAGGACGTGTGGGTGAAGGCGCCCTTGCCATTGCAGTCCCCCATCGCCCAGATGTGCTCGGCCGTGGTGCGTAGCTGATCGTCGACCACGACGTAGCCGCGCCCGTCGAGGTCCACTCCGGCGTTCTCCAGCCCGAGGTCGTCGGTGTTGGGAGCCCGTCCCACCGCGAGCAGCAGGTGCGTTCCCGCGATCGGATCGGCACCGTCGCGCGGTGTCACCTCGAAACCGCTGTCCCGCTTGGCGAACCGGATTCCGGTGGCGTTGAGCACCACGTCGATCCCCTCGGCCCGCAGGACCTCGGCGATGGTGGCCGATACGTCCTCGTCCTCACGCGAGGTCAGCCGTGGCCCCTTCTCGACCACCGTCACCCGGGCACCGAACCGGCGGTACATCTGCGCGAACTCCAGCGCGATGTAGCTGCCACCCACGATCACCAGGTGTTCGGGCACGACGTCCAGGTCCAGGATGCCTACGTTGGTCAGGTAGTCGATGCCGTCCAAACCGGGAAACTCCGGAACGACCGCCCGGCCACCGACATTGAGAAAGATCCGATCGGCGCGCAGCAACCGGCCGTCGACGTCGATGGTGTGCGGGTCGACGAAACGGGCGTGGCCACGGATCAGGGTGGCGCCGTCCATCGCCTCCAGCCAATCCTCCACCCCATGGCGGTCGGCCAGCATGATCGCATCCTTGCGGGCCTTGACCTTGGCCATGTCGATGTCGACTTCGCCTGTGCCGACCCCGAAATCAGCGCCGCGCCGCGCGAGATGGGCGGCATGCGCACTGGCCACCAGGGTTTTGGTGGGGATACATCCGTAGTTGACGCAGGTGCCGCCGACCAGCTTGCGTTCGATCACCGCGACGGTCTGCCCTGCTGCGGTCAACCGGCCCGCCAGCGGCGGCCCGGCCTGACCCGCGCCGATGACGATTGCGTCGAAACTTTGCGCGGGCGCCATGAACTAGAGGACGGAGGTCAGGGCTGCGATCGCGAAGCCGCCGAGCACGGCGACCGCGTCCTCGAACAGCGCGACCGGCAGATCGTGGCCATCATTGCGGCTGACCAAGCGCTTTCGCGCCTCGTATCCGCCGAGGGTGCCGATCACCGCACCCACCAGCGCCGCACCGAGCGCGGTGTACGTGAAGCCCCACGCGGTGCCGATCACCGCACCGGCGAACGCCCCGGTGATCAGCCGGGTTATGAACTGCACCGGCGTCTTACGGCTGGGCGTGCGTGGCAGCTGATCGGTAACCAACTCCACCACAGCAAGAATGGTCAGAACGGTGACCGTGACCGGGTGGGCCAACCACTGGGCCCAGGTGCCGTCGAGGTTGATCCAGTTCAGTGCGGCAGCCCACGCCACCGCGGCCGGTGCGGTGAAGGCCCGCAATCCGGCCACCACACCGATGAGAAGAGCCAACAACAGAACCAGAAAATGCGTCACGGCGACCTCCGAGGTCTGAAATTGTCACCCGGACGCTAACACGCAATGCGGCGCGGCACGCGCCGATCAGACAGGGCGATGCCCGCCCGTCAGAAACGGCAGAACCGAATATCCGATGCGAGTATCGCTTTGGCGCCGATCGCGGCGATCTCATCCATGATGGCGTTGACATCGCGACGCGGAACCAGAGCCCGCACCGCCACCCAATCCGGATCCGCCAGCGGCGCGATGGTCGGTGACTCCAGCCCCGGCGTCACCGCGGTGGCCTGGTCCAAAACCGCACGCGGGCAGTCGTAATCCAGCATCAGGTACTGCTGGCCGAACACCACGCCCTGGACGCGTGCCGTCAGCTGATCACGCGCGGACGCACTGCTGTCCCCCTCGGCGCCGTCGCGCTCGATCAGCACGGCCTCCGACTCGCACAGCGGCGCGCCGAACGCCACCAGGCCGTGCAGTCCCAGGGTGCGACCCGAACCGACCACGTCGGCGATGACGTCGGCGACCCCGAGCTGGATCGAGATCTCGACGGCGCCGTCCAGCCGGATCACCGACGCCTCGATCCCCTGCGCCGCAAGGTCCTTGCGAACCAGGTTGGGGAATGACGTGGCGATCCGCTTGCCCGCCAGATCCTTCGGGCTCCACTCCTGGCCGGCGGGAGCGGCGTAACGGAAGGTGGAGCCACCGAAGCCCAGCGACAGGCGCTCCCGTACCGGAGCGTCGGAATCGGCGGCCAGGTCCCGTCCGGTGATGCCCAGGTCGAGCTGACCCGAACCCACGTAGATCGCGATGTCCTTGGGCCGCAGAAAGAAGAACTCGACGTTGTTGACCGGATCGACGACCGTCAGGTCCTTGGGGTCACGCCGACGCCGGTACCCGGCCTCGGCGAGGATCTCGCCGGCCGCTTCGCTGAGTGAGCCCTTGTTGGGCACCGCGACGCGCAACATCTGATCGGCCACGGCTCACAACTTCCGGTAGACGTCGTCGAGGGTCAGGCCCCGGGAGATCATCAGCACCTGGGTCCAGTACAGCAACTGGCTGACCTCCTCGGCGAGCGACTCGTCGCTCTCGTGCTCGGCGGCCAGCCACACCTCGCCGGCTTCCTCCAGGATCTTCTTGCCGAGCCCATGGACGCCGGCGTCAAGTGCGGCGACCGTGCCGCTACCGGCAGGTCTGGTGCGCGCTTTGTCGCTGAGTTCGGCAAACAGGGCCTCGAAGGTCTTCACGGGTATGAATTGTTTCATGCTCGGTGGGGGTCGATTTGTGGGGTGCAATAGAGGGGTGAGCGAACCTGTCGGCGACGAGCTGCGGACCTACACTGCCCGGGTCGCGGCGATCCGCACGATCCTGTCCAGATACCTGATGGTCGACGGCCTGGTTCAGAACAATCGCCTCGCCAACCCCATCCTCCCGCTCGAATGCCTGTCCGCATCGTGGGGTGTCGACGTGGTGTCGGCTCCGGCGCTCACCGTGGCGATCCACCCGGTGGACGATTTCACCGACGAGGTCGAAGAACTGCGCTACGGCGCCGACCTCACCCCGGGAACCTACGAGGCGGAGCGCACCGCACCCGACGAATTCGCCCTGGTGCAGGTTCAACTGTCCAGCGTCTGGGTGGTCGTCGGGCACTGTGAGGTCTATGTGGCCCACCACGACATCTCGCCGGAGAAGCTGGTCGAGGCGGCCGTAGAGATCGCCCGCGGTGTCGGCTGCGCGGCGTACGCAGACGACTACGCACCGCCCCCGCTGCCGGCGGACTGAACCCGCCGGGCCGTCAGGTCTTGAGCAACTCGGCGTGCATGTCCTCGAGGTGCTTGCCCTTGGTCTCCGCGACCCACTTCCAGACGAAGAGCAACGACAGCAAAGCGCACAGCGCGTAGAAGCCGTATGCCACGCCCAGTACGTTTCGCAGTTCCGGGAACGACACGGTGATGAGCCAGTTGGCCACCCACTGACCCGCTGCCGCCAGGCCCAGCGCCGCGGCCCGGATGCGGTTGGGGAACATCTCCCCCAGCAGAACCCACACCACCGGACCCCACGACATGCCGAAGGCCACCACGAACAGGTTGGCCGCGACCAGTGCGATCGGCCCGGCCGCACCGCTCAGCTGCGGCTGGCCATCGACCTGCGGCGCGGTTCCGAAGATCACGGCCATCGTGCCCAGGGTGAGCGCCATACCGGTGGACCCGATCAGCAGCAGCGGCTTGCGCCCGATCTTGTCGATCAACGCGATCGCGATCAGCGTGGTGACGATGTTGGTCACCGAGGTGATCACGGTGATGGTGAACGCCTGGCTCTCCTCGAATCCGACTGCCTCCCAGAGCACATTCGAGTAGTAGAAGATCACGTTGATGCCGACGAACTGCTGAAATATGGACAGCCCCAAGCCAACCCAGACGATGCCGTACAGCCCACTGACAGCGGCCACCCCGATGCCGAGCGCGAAGAAGACCACCGCCAGGACCCACAACCCGGCCGAAACCGATGCGACGGCGAGGATGATGAACAGCAGCAGCAGCCACCACACGTAACGCCGCACCCACGCGGTGAATCCACCGGCGGACAGTCGCGGCTTGAGCAGGTCCTGCCAGGACGGCGGCTTCTCGGACTTCAGCGAGTCCTCGATCCGGTGAATGGTGATCTCCAGGTTCTTCTCGCCGAGCAGCATGGAGAGAACCTTGCGTGCTTCCGGAATACGGAACTTCGCGACCAGGTACCGCGGCGACTCCGGGATGGTGTAGGCCAGCAGGCCGTACACCAGGGCCGGAATGGCCATCACCAGGAACATCCACCGCCAGGCCGCCAGCCCCAACCAGAGTTCTTCGCGGGAGCCGCCTGCCAGGTGCGCGAGCAGATAGTCGACCGACAGGGACAGGAAGATTCCGGTCACGATCGCCAGCTGCTGCAGTGAGCCCAGGCGTCCTCGGATGCGCGGTGGCGCCGTCTCGGCGATGTATGTCGGCGCGATGACGGAGGCGACGCCGACCCCGAGGCCGCCGATGATCCGGAAGATCACCACAAGCCAGATGTGGGTGGCAACGGCGGTACCGATCGCACTGATGAAGAACAGCAACGCCGCGAGCTTCATGACCGACCGCCGGCCGATCCGGTCGGCCAGCTGGCCTGCGGTCAACGCGCCCACCGCGGCCCCCAGTAGCGCCGAGGCCACCGCGGAACCCAGAACCACATTGTTGATCTGGAATTCGTCCTGCAGGGCCGCGACCGCCCCGTTGATCACCGCGCTGTCATAACCGAAAAGCAAACCGCCCAGCGCGGCCACCGAAGCGATCCGGACCACCTTGCCGCTGTGCTCGGATTCCTCGTAGTCCAGGTCCGATGCAGGATCGCCGACCGGTCCGTGAGTCATGGGACGCCCTTCCGCAGCAATGCGTGATCAGGCTCACATTGAATCACACGGGCAGGATCAGGCGGTGCGTTCTCCGGCTTGGGAATTCAGTTCGTGATACACCGCGCGAAGGCCGGCCACATCGAGTTGCGTCAGCGAGGAAACGTGCCGGCGCAACGGGCCTCCGGGTACCTCCACGTCATTGGGCACCACCAGCACCGGGCAGCCCGCAGCCTCGGCAGATTCTGTGCCGGTGACCGAATCCTCGACCGCCAGGCAGGATGTAGTGGAGACACCGAGGAGGTCGGCCGCCCGCAGGTACGGGTCGGGGGCCGGCTTGCCGGTATCGACCTCGTCACCGCAGACGGTCACCGAAAAGTAGTGGCGGCCAATGCTGTTCAATGCCCGCTCCGCGAGATCCCGGCGGGTGTTGGTCACCAACGCCATCGGAATCCCGGCTGCGGTGAGACCGTCGAGCATCTCCTGGGCACCCGGACGCCACGGCAGACCCTGCTCGAACAGCTCACCGGTGTAGTCGTGCAACCAGTCCGCCGAATCCGCCATGGCGGCAGGATCGGGCTCCAGCCCCAGGTCGTCGTACACGATCCGCATCACGGTCTCGGACGAACCGCCGACCGTCGATTCCCGTACCTCCGCGCTCAGCACCCCGCCCATCCGCGCGTACAACGCCTGCATGGCGATGTCCCAAAGCTTTTCGGAGTCGACGAGGGTGCCGTCCATGTCCCAGAGCACCGCACGCATGGCAACCATTCTCGCATTGTCCGACCGCGCCTATAGCGTGGGAGCATGACGGTATTGGTGACCGGAGCCACAGGAAACATCGGCAGGCGCGTGGTGGATCATCTGATCACGTTGGGCGCCCACGACATCCGCGCGTTGACGACGAACCCGGCGAAGGCGGCGTTGCCCGAATCTGTGACAGCAATCACCGGTTACCTGGGGAAACCAGAGACCCTGCCGGCGGCGTTGGATGGCGTCGAGCGCGTGTATCTGGCGCCGTTCCCCACCACCATCGGACCCACGCTCGAGATGTTGGTGCAAGCGGGTGTGCAGTACGTGGTGGCGCTGTCGGGCGGCGCGCACTGGGCGGAGCACGCCGAGGCGGTCACCGCCTCCGGGCTGGCACACACCCAGCTCGGACCCGGCGAGTTCTGCGAGAACTTCGCGATGTGGGCGCCGCAGATCAAGACGGGCACCGTCCGCGACGTCGCCCCCGACTACGTCGAGTCCCCGGTGTCGATGGACGACATCGCGCGGGTGGCCGCGCACCTGTTGGCCGCCCCGCAGGATGCCCATCTGGGCGCGATGTACGAACTCACCGGCCCCGTCGCCTTGTCGCGCGCCGATATCGCCCGCCAGATCGGGGTCGGCATCGGCATGCCCGTCGACTCGCAGCGGTGCAGCCGCGCGGAGGCCGAAGAGCTGCTGCGGCCCGTCATGGGCGACGGCGCGCAGTGGTACCTCGACCTGTTCGACGGCGATCCGGAGGATCAGGCCGCCAATGACAACGTCGAGCGGTTGACGGGCGCCCCTGCTGAATCGATCGCGCAGTGGGCGGCCCGTAACCGCAGCCTGTTCACCTAGCCGCCGCCGGGTTGAGCCGGAACGGGAACCGCTCCGGCTCAAGCCGTTTCAGCTGGGTCAGTCCTCCGGGTTGTAGCCGAGGTTGGGGGCGAGCCAGCGCTCGGCTTCGGCCAGGGTCCAGCCCTTGCGCTTCGCGTAGTCGGCGACCTGGTCCTGGGCCATCCGGCCGACCACGAAGTACTGCGACTGCGGGTGCGAGAAGTACCAGCCGCTGACGGCGGCGCCGGGCCACATCGCCATCGACTCGGTCAGCTCGATGCCGGTGCGCTCCTTGACGTCCATCAATTGCCAGAGCGTCGCCTTCTCGGTGTGCTCCGGGCAGGCCGGGTAGCCGGGGGCAGGGCGGATTCCGACGTACTTCTCACCGATGAGCGCCTCGTTGTCCAGCTGCTCATCGGGCTGGTAGCCCCAGAACTCCTCGCGGACCCGTTGATGCATCCGTTCGGCGAACGCCTCCGCCAGCCGGTCGGCGAGCGACTCCAGCAGGATGGCGCTGTAGTCGTCGAGGGCCGCCTTGAACTCCATGATCTTGTCCTGGCTGCCGAGCCCCGAGGTGACGGCGAAAGCACCGATGTAGTCCGGTGACCCTGTTTCCCGGGGGGCGATGTAGTCGCCCAGCGAACGGTTCGGGATGCCGTCCCGGTGCTCACCCTGCTGGCGCAGGTTGTGCAACGTGGTCAGCACCTCGGTCCGGGTCTCGTCGGTGTAGACCTCGATGTCGTCGCCGACCGCATTCGCCGGGAAGAACCCGATCACGCCGTTGGCCTTGAGCCACTTTTCTTTGATCAGGGTGTCCAGCATCTGCTGGGCATCGTCGTACAGCTTGCGCGCCGCCTCGCCCGAGACCGGGTTGTTGAGGATGTCGGGGAACCGGCCCTTCATCTCCCAGGCATTGAAGAACGGCTGCCAGTCGATGTACTCGCGCAGCTCGGCGAGGTCGTACTCGTGAAACTCCCGCACGCCGAGGCCTTGGGCGGGCACCGGCGGGGTGTATCCGTCCCACTCGATCGGCGTCCGGTTGGCGCGGGCCTTCTCCAGCGTCAGCATCGGCCGCTCGTTCTTCTGGGCGTGCCGTTCGCGAAGGGCGGCGTAGTCGGTCGCGGTGGCCTCCAGCAGGGCCGGCCGCTGCTTGTCGTCGAGCAGCGCGGCAGCGACCGGAACCGAGCGGGAAGCGTCCTTGACCCACACCACGGGACCACTGCGCCGCGGCGCGATCTTGACCGCCGTGTGGGCGCGCGAGGTGGTCGCGCCGCCGATCAGCAGTGGGATCTCCAGCCCCTCGCGTTCCATCTCGACGGCGAAGTTGGACATCTCGTCCAAAGACGGGGTGATCAGGCCGGACAGCCCGATGATGTCGGCCTTGTGTTCCCGCGCCGCGTCCAGGATCTTCTGCGCCGGCACCATCACCCCGAGGTCGATCACGGTGTAGTTGTTGCACTGCAGGACGACCCCGACGATGTTCTTGCCGATGTCGTGGACGTCGCCCTTCACAGTCGCCATCACGATGATGCCGTTGCTGGCGTCGGCATCACCCGGCTGCTTCTCCGCCTCGATGTAGGGCAGCAGGTACGCCACGGCCTTCTTCATCACCCGGGCCGACTTCACGACCTGGGGCAGGAACATCTTGCCTGCGCCGAAGAGGTCGCCGACGACGTTCATACCGTCCATCAGCGGGCCCTCGATCACCTCGATCGGCCGCCCACCAGCGGCGGCGATCTCGGCCCGCAATTCCTCGGTGTCGTCGTCGACATGGGCATCGATGCCCTTGACCAGGGCATGCGTGATCCGCTCGCGAACCGGGAGACTGCGCCATTCGGCCGCCTTCGGATCCTCGGTCTTCTCTGACTTGTTGAACCGTTCGGCGATCTCCAAGAGACGTTCGGCCGCATCCTCGCGACGGTTCAGCACGACGTCCTCGATGCGGTCCCGCAGCTCGGGGTCGATCGAGTCGTAGGGCACCAGCGCCCCGGCGTTGACGATGCCCATGTCCAGGCCGGCCTTGATGGCGTGGAACAGGAACACCGCGTGGATCGCCTCGCGCACGGGGTTGTTGCCCCGGAACGAGAACGACACGTTCGAGATGCCGCCGGAGATGTGCACCCCGGGAAGGTTCTCCTTGATCCAGGCGCAGGCCTCGATGAAGTCGATCCCGTACGTCGCGTGCTCTTCGATACCGGTCGCCAGCGCGAAGCAGTTCGGGTCGAAGATGATGTCCTCGGCCGGGAAGCCGACTTCCTCGGTCAGGATCCGGTAGGCGCGCCCGCAGATCTCCTTGCGGCGCTCCAGGTTGTCGGCCTGCCCCTGTTCGTCGAAGGCCATCACCACGACGGCGGCGCCGTACTTGCGGCACAGCCGGGCCTCGCGGACGAACTTCTCCTCGCCCTCCTTCATGGAGATCGAGTTGACGATCGGCTTGCCCTGCACGTTCTTCAGGCCCGCCTCGATGACCTCCCATTTGGAGGAGTCGATCATCACCGGGACGCGGCTGATGTCCGGCTCGGCCGCGATCAGCTTGGTGAACCGGTCCATCGCGGCGACGCCGTCGATCATCCCCTCGTCCATGTTGATGTCGATGACCTGCGCACCGACCTCGACCTGCTGCAGCGCGACCGACAGCGCGGTGTCGTAGTCCTCGGCCTTGATCAGGTTCCGGAACCGCGCGGAGCCGGTGATGTTGGTGCGCTCACCGATGTTGACGAACAGAGAATCCTCGGTGATGTTGAGCGGCTCCAGGCCCGAGAGCCGGGTGGCCACCTGGATCTCCGGCAGCTCGCGGGGCGCCTTGCCGTCGACGACCTTGGCGATCTCGGCGATGTGCGCCGGCGCCGTTCCGCAGCAACCACCGACCATGTTGACCAGGCCGGCCTCGGCGAACTCGGCGATGTAGCCGGCCTGATGCTCCGGGGACTCGTCGTATTCGCCGAAGGCGTTGGGCAGGCCCGCGTTCGGGTAGCAGGAGATGTAGGTGTCCGCGATCCGCGCCATCTCGGCGATGTAGGGCCTCATCTCCGGGGCGCCCAGGGCGCAGTTGAGGCCGACCGCGAGCGGCTTCGCGTGCCTGATCGCGTTCCAGAACGCCTCGGTGACCTGTCCGGACAGTGTCCGCCCGGAGGCGTCGGTGATGGTGCCCGAGATGATCACCGGCCAGCGGCGTCCGCGTTCCTCGAACAGCGTCTCGATGGCGAACACCGCTGCCTTGGAGTTCAGCGAATCGAAGATCGTCTCGACGATGAGGAGGTCGGAACCACCGTCGACCAGGCCGTTGGCTGCCTCGAGGTAGGCGGCGACCAACTGGTCGTAGGAGACGTTGCGGGCACCCGGATCGTTGACGTCCGGCGAGATCGACGCCGTCCGCGTCGTCGGGCCCAGCGCCCCGGCGACGTAGCGGGGCTTTTCCGGGGTGCTGAACTCGTCGGCGGCCTTGCGGGCCAGCGCAGCGCCGGCGTAGTTCAGCTCGTAGCTCAGGTCCGCCATGTCGTAGTCGGACAGCGAGACCGCGTTCGCGTTGAACGTGTTGGTCTCCAGGATGTCGGCGCCCGCCTCGAGGTACTCGCGGTGGATCCCCTCGATGATCTGCGGCTGCGTCAGGTTGAGCAGGTCGTTGTTGCCCTGGAGAGCGGTCGGCCACTCCGTGAACCGGTCGCCGCGGTAGCCGGCCTCGTCGGGCCGGTCCCGCTGGATCGCTGTGCCCATCGCGCCGTCGATCACCAGGATCCGCCGGCGCATGGCCGCCGTCAGTTCGTCGGTGCAGTCGGGGCGGATGTTCGGCGTAAAGGTCGTCGACTCACCAGCAGTCACGTGCACTCCTTCCGTAACGGAAGGCGTCCTTGACTCTGCCGAGCGTGGCGGATACGGGTAGAAACCCGGAACCGTTGCAACGCCTCTCGACCAGAAGAGTCTACGTCGTCATCCAACAGACGCGCGGACGCCCAACTCGTCGCCACGATCGACCCCGACCCGCGTGGCGATTGCGGTGCCCCTGAGTGACAGCTCACCGATTTTGTCAGCAATGTCGTAGGCACCAGGGTTAACCAGATTGCAGCCGAACGTATTTCGCCACGGCCGCACCGGCGCAGGCCTGGAAATCGTTGCGATGGATCGTTGCGATGACCTCGGGGCAGGTCACGGCGCGGATCTCGCTGCGGCCTTCGACGGTTCCGAGATCACCGAGGGTGAGACCGGCAGCCCGCAGCTGGGTGCCCATGACGCCGCCGCCTGGCACTACGCGCGTGTCGAGCACGTCGGTGTCGTAGGCGGATTTGTCAGCGGCAATCACATGAAACAGGGTAGTCGGTCTATCAAACCGGCTGATCGGCGCGGCGGCGACCCGCGCGCACAACGGGCTCATCGGCACTCTCCAAGGCTTACGCTGAACGTGTGACACCGTCGTATCCGAACGCCGGCCGGCCTATGAATCTGCCCGAATTGAAGGACGCCACCATCGTGGCCGCCTTCGAGGGCTGGAACGACGCCGGCGACGCGGCCAGTGACGCGCTGGACCACCTGGATGCGATCTGGGAGGCCCAGCCGATCGTCGAGATCGACGACGAGTCGTACTACGACTATCAGGTGAACCGCCCGGTGATCCGCCAGGTCGACGGCGTCACACGGGAGCTGGAATGGCCGTCGATGCGGATCTCGCACTGCCGTCCGCCGGGCAGCAACCGTGACGTGGTGTTGATGCACGGCGTCGAACCCAACATGCGCTGGCGCACCTTCTGCGCCGAGTTGCTGGCCATCGCCGACAAGCTCAACGTGCAGACCGTCGTGATCCTGGGCGCACTGCTGGCCGATACCCCGCACACCCGGCCGGTGCCGGTGTCGGGCTCGGCGTATTCGGCCGAGTCGGCGAAGTTCTTCGGCCTGGAGGAGACCCGCTACGAGGGGCCGACCGGGATCGCCGGGGTGTTCCAGGATGCCTGCGTGCAGGCCGGAATCCCGGCGGTGACCTTCTGGGCCGCGGTACCGCACTACGTGTCGCAGCCGCCCAGTCCCAAGGCCACAGTCGCCCTGCTGCGCCGGGTCGAGGACGTGCTGGACGTCGAGGTGCCGCTGGCCGACCTGCCCGCCGCCGCCGAGGAGTGGGAGCAGGCCGTCACCGAGATGACCGCCGAGGACGAGGAGATCGCGGAGTACGTCGCCTCGTTGGAACAGCGCGGCGACGCCGAGGTCGACATGCACGAGGTGCTCGGCAAGATCGACGGCGACGCGCTGGCGGCCGAGTTCGAGCGCTACCTGCGGCGCAGAGGCCGCTGAGTTCCCCTGGATTCCCGCCGAGTGGCCACTTAGTGCACGGAAACTGCCGGATCACGTGTCATAACTGGCCGCTCGGCGTTGATGCCGCTAGGACTCCGGCTTCTCCAGCGCCTCGATGCGGGCGCTGGTCGAGCGCCCGAGTGCGGCCGCCTCCGCGTCCAATTTCGGCAGCAGCGTCGGGGTGAATTTGAGGATGTCGCGCTCCGCCAGCGGCGTCGTGACGAACGGCCGGATCCAGCGGAACACCCCGACCCACTCCGGGCTGTAGATGCGCTTCTTGCGTCCCTCGATGCCCTTGACGAACGCCGCGCCGCAGGCGTCGACGGTGGTGGTCCGGTTCAGCGGCGGCGGCAGCTTGGACAGCATCTCCTGGAACGCCGACAGGTCCGACTTGGCGTCCTGCACCAGAGGGGTGTCGATCCAGCTCATGTGGGCCGAGCCCACGTCGACACCGAGGTGGGCCACCTCCAGGCGCAGCGTGTTGGCGAAGTACTCGGCGCCGGCCTTGGAGGCGTGATAGGCGGCCAGTCCGGGTGCCGAGGTGAACGCCGCGAGTGAGGACACCACCAGTACGTACCCGCGACGCTTGACGACCGCGGGCAACGTGGCGCGCACGGTGTTGAACACCCCCACGACGTTGATGTCGACGACCCGCTTGAACGCCTCGGGATCCACCTGCATGACCGAACCGAAGCTGGCGATGCCCGCGTTGGCCATCACGATGTCGATGCCGCCGAACCGCTCGACGGCGGCATCGGCGGCCTTCTGCATGGCGGCCAGATCGCGCACGTCGGCCAGCGCGGTCAGCACGTGCTCCTCGCCGAGTTCGGCGGCCAGCGCACTCAACGGCGCCTCATCGAGGTCGGTGAGCACCAGTTTGGCGCCCCTGCGCCGCAGCCTGCGGGCCACCTCGGCGCCGATGCCGCGTGCACCGCCGGTGATGAAGACGACTTTCCCGTTCACAGAACCCATGGCCGAAACGTACCGCACCCGGGCGCGCCCGACGAGGTCTAGAGTTCGACTCCCAGCAGCGCATCAACGGTGTCGGCGACCTGCCGTGGCGCGGCCGGATCATGGCCGCCGTAGGTCAGCGCATCGTTACACCAACCATCCAGTGCAGCAAGAGCTTTCGGGGGTGTCGAGATCGTCGGCGAGGTACTGGCGCACCCGCGCCACCACGTCGGCGGTGTCGGGACCGGCGGGCAGCGCGGTGGCGCTGCGCCAGTGCTTCAGCCGGGCGTTGGCCTCTTCGAGCACCGCATCGCTCCAGAACCGGTCCGACCGGTAGTGGCCCGCGAACAGGCCGAGGCGGACCGCCGACGGGTCGACACCGTCGGCGCGCAGCCGCGAGACCAGCACCAGGTTGCCGCGGCTCTTGCTCATCTTGTGCCCGTCCCAGCCGATCATGCCCGCGTGGACGTAGTGGCGGGCGAAACGCCGCTCCCCCGTGACGGATTCGGCATGCGCGGCGGAGAACTCGTGGTGCGGGAACATCAGATCGCTGCCGCCGCCCTGGATGTCCAGACCGGAGCCGATGCGGGTGAGCGCGATGGCCGAGCACTCGACGTGCCAGCCGGGCCGGCCCGCGCCGAAGGGTGAGGGCCAGCTGGGCTCACCGGGACGCTGAGCCCGCCACAGCAGGGCGTCGAGTTCGTCGCCCTTGCCGGCACGGTCCGGGTCACCGCCTCGCTCGCCGAACAGCCGCAGCATGGTCTCGCGGTCATAGCCCGACTCGTAGCCGAATTGCACCGTGGCGTCGGCGCGGTAGTACACGTCGGGATATTCGGCGTCGTCGACCACGTAGGCCGCACCGGAGGCCAGCATCTTCTCCACGAGCTCGACCACCTCGGTGATCGCGTCGGTGGCGGCGACGTAGTCGCGCGGCGGCAGCACACGCAGGGCTGCCATGTCGTCGCGGAACAGCTGGGTTTCGCGGTCCCCGAGGTCGCGCCAGTCGATGCCGTCACGATCGGCCCGTTCGAACAACGGATCGTCCACATCGGTGACGTTCTGCACGTAGTGCACGGTGTGTCCGGCGTCCAGCCACAGCCGGTACACCAGATCGAAGGTCAGGTAGGTCGCGGCATGGCCGAGATGCGTGGCGTCATACGGGGTGATGCCACATACGTACATGGTGGCGGTCGGCCCGGGGGTCACCGGCCGTACCTGGCGGTCGGCGCTGTCGTACAACCGCAGCTGCGGACCACGTCCTTCCAGCACCGGAATTGACGGTGCCGACCACGATCGCATGGTCTCGACTCTAAGGTGCTCGCTCAGGACGGCCTCCCGCCGGTCGGTCCCACACAGTTCAGCAAGTCAGACAATGCCGCCGCCGGTTTCATTCCCGCATCCCCCGTCGGCTCGCAACGGAGAACGCTCACCGGGCCGCCCCGATGGCCTCGAGCAGGATCGGCGCCAGCTCTTTGCGGCACATGACGAAATCAGGCAGATAGGGATCGGCGCGGTTGTAACGCAGCTCCGAGCCGTCCAGCCGGGACGCGTGCAGGCCGGCGGCCATCACCACACCGGCCGGCGCGGCCGAATCCCACTCCCACTGCCCGCCGGCGTGGATGTACGCGTCGACGTCGCCGCGCACCACGGCCATCGCCTTGGCCCCGGCCGAGCCGATGCGCACCATCCGGAAGTCGAGCTGCTCACGTATCCGCCACAGCACCGCCGGGGGGCGGTTGGAGCTCGCGGTGATCAACAGGGGGCCGGGTCGCCGCGGCCCGGGCGGGGCGACCGTATCGCTGCGGTACACCTCACCCCGGGCGGGCAGGGCCACCACCGCATCCGACAGGCCCCCGTCGGCACCCACCGAGCGCTGCCACAGGGCGATGTGCACCGCCCAGTCCTCACGGCCCGGCAAGGAGAACTCGTGCGTGCCGTCCACCGGATCGACGATCCAGACCCGGTCGGCCTCGACGCGGGCAAGGTCATCGACCGCCTCCTCGCTGAGCACGGAATCACCGGGGCGGGCCTGGGCCAGACGATCGAGGATCAGCGCGTTGGACCGCCGGTCCCCTTCGTCGCCGAGGTAATACGGGTCGTAGAAACCGACCTCCTCGCGCACGGCCAACAACAACTCACCGGCCTCCTTGGCCACTGCGGCAGCCAGGTCGGCGTCGGTCGAGTGCACCCGGTAAGTATCGACGCCACGCAATACCGGTGTCGGATCGGGGCCCGGGTCGCGCCGGCGCACCAGTAACTTGGCAGCGTGAGGAGACCGGTCAAAGTCATCCTGCTGTGCGCCCTGGCGACGGTGATCGTGGCGATCGGGTCGGGCGCGGCGTGGGAACAGATCGAACGAAACCGCGCCGCCGCTCAGTTTCCGGCGCCGGGCAGGATGATCGATATCGGCGGGCGCGCCGTTCATCTCGACTGCCGCGGCCACGGCTCGCCGACAGTGGTGCTCGAATCCGGTGCCGACACGAGCGGTTCCGCGTTGTGGTTCCCGGTGCATCACCAGGTGGCCGGCTTCACCCGGGTGTGTTCGTACGATCGCGCCGGACTCATGTGGAGTGAATCTGTGGGCGCCGGGCCACGTGACCCTGTCGCGGTTGTCGCCGATCTTCAGCGAACGCTGCGGACAGCGAACGAATCGTCGCCCTACGTCATGGTCGGGGCATCGCTCGGCGGGCCCCTCGCCATGATCTTCACCAAGTACCACGGCAGCGAAGTGGCCGGCCTGGTCTTCGTCGATGCTGCCCACCCGGATCAAACCGGCCGGTTGGCTGCCGCGACCGGACACCTGGAAGACGGCATCCCCGCGGTGTTCAAAGTCCTGCGGTACCTGGCGTGGACGGGCTTGCCGCGCCTGCTCATTCCCGAGCCGACCGTGCCGGAACTACCGCCCGATGTGGTGGCCGCGATCGGTGCCTACCAGCCCGTCTCACTTGCCGCCTCATTCGACGAGGCCGACGCGATGGAGGCCACGTTGCAGGAAGCGGGGACCTTCCGCGACCTGGGCGACCGACCACTGGCCGTCCTGTCCCGCGGCAAGCCCTGGAGCGCATACAGCGAATCCGAGCAGGCAGGCACCGGCATGACCCATGACCAGTTCGACCGAATGCAACAGGCCTGGTGGGAGATGCAGGTGGAGGAAGCGAGCTGGTCGACCCAGAGCACGCATCGCAAGCTCGACGATTCCAGCCACGTCATTCAGCTGGAAAGACCTGACGCAGTCGTCGACGCGATCCGCGCGGTGGTCTCGCAGGTACGCGCGCGAAATCCCATCCCGACGCGGTAATCAGGGCCAGGCCCCGATTGGTGCACTGACGGGGTCGGTTACGGCGCTAGGGTCGGTCCATGCGCAGCCTCGACTGGCAAACCGGCGACCGCGACGAGCTCAGTGCTTTTCTCCGTTCTCACCTGGTCGCCGGGTTCTGGGGGTACGACGAAATCCTCGACATGGCACACGAATGGGTCGATGACTCTGGCGTGGTCGATCCCGCGGAAGCGGCCGAACTGGTGGATTCGATGTGGCGCCGGCGCCTGGCCGAGCAGGCTTCCTGGGCCGACACCGGCGACTACGGCCGCTTGCAGTACACCTTCGCCCAGCTCGAATCCGAGGGCATCCTGGCCCGGATGTGTTTCTCCTGCTGTGCCACCTGCGCGACGCACGACATCGATGACGAGCGCTCCCCCAACCCGGAATCCGAGGACTGGTACCGCTATCGGGAGTGGGCCTACACCTATTTCCACGAGCAGGATGCGCTGCGGCTGGGCGATGCCGAACCGACCCTGTATCTGGGTTTCAGCTCGTTTCGGCCCCACCCGGCGTTGCCGGACTCGGTGGTGCGTGCTGCCGCCGCCGGTGACGAGGCGGCGGTCGCCGAGATCACCGAGCGCACCGACACCTTGGTGGGCGAACGGATCGTGGTGCTGGCCAACCATTTCGGCCTCGGCGCCTCATGGTCGGGATCGCATCGCAGCCGCATCGAGCTCGATGTTTCCCAATGGCGAAAGCCCCTACCGCAGTAGGAGATCGTTCGATGGCCCCGGGCGCGCCGGCTAGAAGGCGGGCCACGGGATCGGCCGGTGCCGATCAGGCGTCGGCATCACCGGATTGCTCAGTAGCCCAACAATTCTGGACCTCAACGCGGCGATCTCGACTTCGGTGATGTGCGCACACAACTGCTCGGCCAGGTCGGCGAACCCGTCGCGCAGCGCCGCGACATCGGCCAGGGTTTCGTCGTCGACGGGCTTGCCGGCCCAGCCCCACAACACGGTCCGCAGCTTGTCCTCGACGTGCAGGCTCACCCCGTGGTCGACGCCGTACACGCCCCGTCCAGGCCGGCCAGGATGTGCCCACCCTTGCGGTCGGCGTTGTTGATCAGCACGTCGAACACCGCCATCCGGAACAACCGGGGATCGTCGGCGTGCACCAGCGTCACCTCGTCGCCGGCGTAGTCGTAGGCCTGCAGGATCGGCAGGAATCCGGGCGGCAGGTGCCCGGCGGGCAGCAGGTCCACCAGATCGGGGCCGGAATCGGGTTCATCCCCCACCTGGTCCCCGGGCTGATCCACCCACAGCTGCAGCATGCCCGGACCGGCAGGCCCGTCCCGAATAATGGTGCGCGGCACGATATTCCAGCCCAATGCAGCCGACACCAGATACGCGCTCAGCTCGCGGCCGGCCAATGTGCCGTCGGGGAAGTCCCACAGCGGCGCCTCGCCCCGGATCGGCTTGTACACGCAATGGACCTGCTGCTCACCGGAGGTCGCCTCACACAGGAAGGTGGCGTTGCTGGCCGATCGGATCCGGCCGATCACCGTCAGTTCACCGTCGGCCAGGACCGTGTCATCGTCGGGGTCGGGATCCGGATCGGGGCTAGGTTTCTGTGTCATCTTCGGACCCGGCCACCTCACCGCGGCGATAACCGTTGGTACGCACACAGATGTGACCGTCGGGGTCCAGCGGCTCATCGCACAGTGGGCATGGCGGGCGCCCGGCCGAGATCACCCGGTTGGACCGGGTGGCGAACTCCCGGGCCGACTCCGGGGTGAGGAACACCCGCACGGCGTCGGGCCCTTCCTCGGCGTCGTCGAGGACCACCGAGGCGTCGAACTCGCCTTCGGACACCGCGAGCAGCTCCACCACGACGGTCTGCGCCTCCGAATCCCAGCCCAGTCCCATCGTCCCGACGCGGAACTCGGCGTCGACCGGGGTCACCAGGGGCAGCAGATCATTCACCTCACCGGTGTCCGGCGGGATCGGCGTGCCGAAGCGGCGGTTGATCTCGGTCAACAGGGCAGCGATACGCTCGGCCAGCACTGCGACCTGCTGCTTCTCCAAGATCACCGAGATCACCCGTTTGTCGTGGACAGCCTGCAGGTAGAACGTCCTGTTGCCGGGTTGGCCGACGGTCCCGGCCACAAAGCGGTCGGGAGTGCGGAAAACATGAATTGCGCGGGCCATGGCACCTTCCAAAATACCGGTAGCGGTACCGCGGGTCAGTTGGTGGACCCACCCACCACAGCGTCGGTGGCGGGTTTGGCCGCCAGCCCAGCGCTCAACTGCGCACCGGTGTGGTTGATATGCATCACGAATGGGCGGAGGTCGGTGTAGCGGATGACGCTCATCGACGCCGGGTCGGCGGTGATCCGCTGGAATCCGTCCAGATGCACGCCCAGTGCATCGGCCAGCACCGCCTTGATCACGTCTCCGTGTGTGCAGGCCACCCACAACACGTCGGCGCCATGCTCTTCGGCCAGTGCGCGGTCACGCTCGCGCACCGCGGCGACCGCGCGGGCCTGGACCTGGGCCAGGCCCTCGCCCTCGGGAAACACCGCCGCGCTGGGCTGCTGCTGCACCACGGCCCACAGCGGCTCCTTGACCAGCTCGCCGATGGCACGGCCGGTCCAGCTGCCGTAGTCGACCTCGGTGAGCCGGTCGTCGACGATCGGCTGCAGCGCGAGCGCCTGGGCCAGCGGCGTCACCGTGCGCACGCAGCGCAACAGCGGCGAGTGCACGATCGCGGTCACCGGCAGCTCGCCGATGCGCGCGACCAGGCCGGCGGCCTGTTCGGCACCACGCTCGTCGAGGTCGACGCCCTCGCTGCGGCCGGCCAGCGTATGCGCGGTGTTCGATGTCGATCGGCCGTGCCGGAGCAGGATCACCGTCATTTGTCAGTCCTCATCGCGAGCCCTCTCCTCTGGCCTCGATCATTGTGCGGCAACCACGCCGGTACCCAGTAGCGCCAGCACCACCACGCCCAGCACCACCCGGTAGCCGACGAACCAGTACATGCTGTGCGACACCAGGAATTTCAGGAACCAGGCGATGGCCGCGAAGCCTACGACGAACGCGATCACGGTGGCCACCAGCAGTTGGGCTCCGCTGGCGCTCATCCCCTCCCCGACCGGGTGGAAGGCATCGGGCAGGGAGAAGATGCCCGAGGCGAACACAGCCGGGATCGCCAGCAGGAAACCGAACCGGGCGGCCAGCTCGCGCTCCATGCCCAGGAACAGACCCGCGCTGATGGTCGCGCCCGAGCGGGAGACCCCGGGTACCAGGGCCAGACACTGGGCCAGGCCGACGATGATGCTGTCGCGCCAGGTCAGCTGCTCGACGCGACGAATCTGCCTGCCGTAGTACTCGGCCGCCGCGATCACCGCCGAGAACACGATGAGCGCCGAGGCCACCAGCCACAGATTGCGTGCGCCGGTACGGATTTCGTCCTTGAACAGCAACCCGAACACCCCGATCGGGATGCTGCCGATGATCACCCACCAGCCCAGCCAGTAGTCAGCGGACCGGTGCGCCCCGTTGAACAACCCGCTGAACCAGGCCTTGATGATCCGGCCGATATCGCGGGCGAAGTAGACCAGCACCGCGAGCTCGGTCCCCAGCTGGGTGACCGCTGTGAACGAGGCGCCGGCGTCGTCGTCGAAGAACACGCGCGAGGTGATCGCGAGGTGCCCCGAGGACGAGACCGGCAGAAACTCGGTGAGCCCCTGGACAATCGACAACACAACCACTTGCAGCCAGGACATGGCACCGACGTCAGTCACGACGACGACCGTACCGTGACGAGCCGGCTGCGATGCGTCAGCGACTGGTGCGTGAAACCGGCTGCGCGCAGGCGACCGCGTCGCGGACCGTTGCCGACAGACTGCGTTCGTCAGTCAGGTCGATATCCGTCAGTTTGCGGGTGGCCACGGCCACCACGTCGTCCTCGACGGGCACCGGGCCGGACAGCCGGGGCCGGTAGATCTCGATCATCAGCTGCTGACGCTCGATGTGGAACGAAAAACTCCGGCCGTCGCCAACTTGGCCAAACCCGCTGGCGTGTACACCAGTGGAAATATCCTCCATAGCAAACTCTCGGCTACATAGTTCCCGGTCTGCGGCGAGGGTCATGATCGAACCATACCTCCACTTATGCCGCGGTGGTTGCAGACGCGACCAATTCCGGCCGACGGCCATGCCTAGACTGGATTCCTGCACCTCACCGACCATCCGTTCCCGATCGAGAGCCATCCGTTGCGCCCAATTCTCGCAGGTCAGCCAGTTCGCGCCGGCCTCATCGCGCTGGCCCTGCTGCTCACCGCGGGCTGCACGTCCAACCCCGCCGATGCCCCGCCGCCCACCATCGAGCCCGCTCAGGCCGCTGTTTCGCCCCCGGTCGCGGCCGCCCCGGACGGCGAGATCCGGCAACTGCCCGGGCACGCCGCGACTGCGGTCTTCGATTCAGCAACCGGCACCCTGGCCGTCCTGACGCCCGGGTCCGACGGACTCTCAACCCTGAGCCTGCTGACCGGCAGCCGGCCCCCGCGCGAGGTGCACCTGACCCCCGCGGCCACGTCGTTGAGTGTCGACGGCCGCGGTGACATCCTGGCCGCCACGCTCGGCGGATACTTCCGCGTGAGCATCGCCGAGGCCAAGGCCAGCAAAATCGAGGTGGACGGCGCCCAGGGCGTGGAGTTCACCGCGATCGCGCAGCGGGCCGACGGCAACCCGGTGCTGGGCAGCGCCGACGGAGCGGTGTACACGATGGCCAACGACCACGCCGTGGCCGCCCGGCTCAAGATCTTCGCCCGCGTGGATTCTCTTGTCACACAAGGAAATACCGCCGTGGTTCTGGATCGCGGGCAGACCTCGGTGACGGCCGTCAACCCCAGCGGCACGAAAGCCGCACAGGCCCTGCGGGCCGGCGAGGGCGCCACCACCATGGCCGCCGACACCAAGGGCCGGGTACTGGTCGCCGACACCCGCGGCGGCGAGCTACTGGTGTTCGGCGCGGACCCGCTGATCATGCGGCAGCGCTACCCGGTGCCCGCCGCCCCCTACGGCCTGGCGGGATCCGCCGAGCTGGCCTGGGTGTCGCAGACCGCGGCCAACACCGTGATTGGTTACGATCTCTCCACCGGCATACCGGTGGAAAAGGTGCGTTATCGAACCGTGCAGCAACCGAACTCCCTGGCCTACGACGACAAGACCGACACCCTCTACGTGGTGTCGGGCTCGGGAGCCGGTGTGCAGGTGATCCGCACCGCGTCGGGCCGCCGATGACCACCATCCAGCAGGGCCGCATGCCTCCCGGATGGGACAAGGTCGTCGCCGAGGATCTTTCCGAGGAATACGACTGGATACCGCTGCGGCTACCGCCGGATGTCACCAGGATCAGCGCCTCGATCCGCTTGTCGATCGAGGCCGAGTACCGCGGCTGGGAACTCACCCGGGTGCGGGCCTACACAGATGGGAGCCGACGGGTGCTGTTGCGCCGCAAGAAGTCAGCGTCGTCCATGCCGGGCACACCCCAGGCGCCTTCACTGTGATCTACGCGGCTCTGCGGCGGGCACTGTTCCTGGTGCCCCCGGAACGAATTCACCTGTGGGTGTTCGCCCTGCTGCGCACCGCCACCGGTCCCGCGGTCCTGCGCCGGGCGCTGGCGCGCCGACTGGCGCCCACCGATCCGGCCCTGGCCAGCACGGTGTTCGGGGTCCGGTTCCCCGGCCCCATGGGTCTGGCCGCCGGTTTCGACAAGGACGGTCGCGGCCTGGAGACCTGGGGCGCGCTGGGCTTCGGCTATGCCGAGGTCGGCACCGTCACCGCCCAACCGCAACCGGGTAACCCCGAGCCCCGGCTGTTCCGGCTGCCCGAGGACCACGCGCTGCTCAACCGGATGGGCTTCAACAACGAGGGCGCGGGGGCGCTGGCGATCCGGCTGGCCCGGCACACCCCCGACGTACCGATCGGGGTCAACATCGGCAAGACCAAGCTGACCCCGCCCGAGGACGCGGTGGCCGACTACGCCGAGAGCACCCGGCTGGTGAGCGCGCTGGCCGCCTACGTCGTCGTCAACGTCAGCTCCCCCAACACTCCGGGTCTACGGGACCTGCAGGCCGTGGAATCGCTGCGGCCGATCCTGGCCGCGGTCAAGGCCGAGACGAACAAACCCGTGCTTGTCAAGATCGCCCCCGATCTCTCCGACGGCGATGTCGACGAAATCGCGGACCTGGCAGTCGAATTGGGATTGGCCGGGATCGTGGCCACCAACACCACGGTGTCCCGGGAGGGGCTGGCCACACCCGGTGTCGCCGACCTTGGCACCGGCGGGATCTCGGGGCGCCCGGTGGCGCACCGGTCCCTGCAGGTGCTGCGGCAGTTGTACGCCCGAGTGGGCGACAAACTCGTACTGATCAGCGCCGGCGGCATCGAAACCGCGGACGACGCGTGGGAGCGGATCACCGCCGGAGCCACCCTGCTGCAGGGCTACACGGGGTTCATCTACGGCGGCGGACTGTGGGCCAAAGAGATCCACGACGGTATCGCCCAGCGGCTGCACGCCGGCGGGTTCGCGTCGCTGAGCGACGCGGTGGGTTCAGCTGCCCGCTGACCCGAGCACACCAACCTCTGCGCGAGCGACCGCGAAGGTACGCAATTTCGCGGCGTGTCGCGTACCGACACGGTCGCTCGCGCGGTGAGGTGCGGGGCTGAGGAGTTAGTTCTGCTCGTAGGTGCCGTGGATGACGGCGCGAGCGATGGCCTGACCGAACAGGTTGAAGCCCAGGTAGGCAGGGGTGGCACCCTCGGGCAGCTCCAGTGACTCCACCGGCAGGGCGTGTACCGCGATGTAGTAGCGATGCGGGCCGTGGCCGGCCGGCGGGGCCGCACCGAGGAAGCGCTTGAGGCCCGCGTCGTTGGTCAGCGTGACAGCCCCACCGGGCAGTTCGCCGCCGTCGCCGGCGCCGGCGGGCAGCTCGGTCACCGTGGCGGGCAGGTCCGCGACCGCCCAGTGCCAGAAGCCCGACGCGGTCGGCGCGTCCGGGTCGTACACCGTGACGGCGAAACTCTTGGTCTCGGCCGGGAATCCCGACCAGCTCAGCTGCGGCGAGGTGTCCGAACCGCCGGCTCCCATGATCCCGCTGACCTGGTCATTGGCCAGCGGCTGCCCGTCGGTGACCGATTCGGAGGTCAAGGTGAACGTCGGCAGCTTCGGCAGGCTGTCGTACGGAGATGTGCTCATGGTTCCCTCTCGTCGTGACTCGTGCGGTCAGCAGTTCCGCAGAAAGTGTTCCAGAACGCCCGCCCCGAACTGCAGCGCGTCCACCGGCACCCGCTCATCGACGCCGTGGAACAGCGCCGCGAAGTCCAGTTCCGGGGGCAGGCGCAGCGGGGCGAACCCGAAGCACCGAATCCCCAAGCGGACAAACGCTTTCGCATCGGTGCCGCCCGACATCATGTAGGGCACCGTTCGGGCGTCGGGGTCGACGGCCAGGATCGCGGCGTTCATCGCGTCCACCAGATCGCCGTCGAACGTGGTTTCCACACTGGGCAGGTCGCGCTCCCAGGTGCGGGTGATGTTGGGCCCGAGCAGCGCATCGAGCTCACGCTCGAAGGCCTCCTTGCGGCCCGGCAGGACGCGGCAGTCGACCATGGCCTCGGCCGTGGCCGGGATGACGTTGGCCTTGTAGCCGGCCTTGAGCATGGTGGGGTTGGCGGTGTCGCGCAGGGTGGCGCCGACGATGCGCGCGATGCCTCCCAGTTTGGCGATGGAGCCTTCCAGATCCGGCGAGTTCGGGTCGAGGTCATAGCCGGTCTCTTCGGAGACCGCTGTCAGGAACTGCTCTACCGACTCGGTGAGTACCAGCGGGAACTGGTGCCGGCCCAGCTTCGCGACGGCGTCGGCGATCTCGGTGACGGCGTTGTCGTCGTGCACCATCGAGCCGTGCCCGGCCCGGCCCCGCGCGGTCAGCCGCATCCAGGACAGGCCCTTCTCGGCCGTCTCGATGAGATACAGGCGCTTCTCGCCGCCGTCCTTCGTCGGAACGGTCAGCGAGAAGCCACCGACCTCCCCGATGGCCTCGGTGACGCCGTCGAACAGGTCGGGGCGATTGTCGACGAGCCACTGGCAGCCGTAGGTGCCGCCGTGCTCCTCGTCGGAGACGAAGGCGAAGACCAGGTCCCTGGGCGGGGTGATGTTGTTGCGCTTCAGGTGACGTGCAACGGCGATCATCATGCCGCACATGTCCTTCATGTCGACCGCGCCGCGGCCCCAGACATAGCCGTCCTTGATCGCGCCGGAGAACGGGTGCACGCTCCAATCGGCGGGCTCGGCCGGGACGACATCGAGGTGCCCGTGGATCATCAGCGCGCCACGGGACGGGTCGGCGCCTGGCAACCGGGCGAAGACGTTGCCCCGGCCCGGGGCGCCGGCCTCCACGTATTCGGTGGTGTAGCCGACCTCACGGAGCCGGTCGGCGACCCATTCCGCACAGTCCGCCTCAGGCTTGGTGGTCGCCGGATCGCCGGTGTTGGAGGTGTCGAATCGGATGAGCGCGCTGACGAGATCGACCACCTCGTCGGCGCTGGAGGCGGGGGCAGTCACAAGGTCCATTGGTACCACCGATTCGCTCCGGGACACCGGTTTGGGTCTGGGGCACCCAATCCGTTAGCCTTAAGCGCCCAGCCCGAGTGGCTGGCAGGTCCGAGTGGCGGAATGGCAGACGCGCTAGCTTGAGGTGCTAGTGCCCTATTAACGGGCGTGGGGGTTCAAGTCCCCCCTCGGACACTTCAGATTAACCAACCAGATTTAACAAAACCCGCTCTGAAATGCATCGGAGCGGGTTTTTTGCATTTGCTTGTCTGGACCGGCGGCCCAGTTCCTCGGGGTGCCAACGCCGCGATCGCGGCTGACCGGGTGCAACCGTGGCAGCACGTCACGCGACGTCACCGGCGCCAGTTGTGCTCGGTATCCGCGTCGGGAACGCGGCCACCGGGGACGTATTCGAGGGGTGCACCCACAGGCGTGAGCGGTTCGGCGGTCAGACTCTTCTTGAATGAGGTCAGGATTCGGTTGAAATGCGTCATCGTCCAGGTATGCAGGTAGGGCAGATTCATCGGCTCGCGCTCATGCGGGTCCGCGACGAGATTGACGATGTGGGGCGAGGCGAGTTCGGCAGGCGCATCCAGCGAGTACTTCTGGCTGACGAGAACTAGTTTGAAGTTCCGCCATTTGACCCCGTACATCCGTGCGCCCAGCCAGTAGATGTAGCCTTCGCGATTCGACTCCGCCTCGTCGCCGGCCAACCAGCTCATCTGATCGATCCCGTCGATGACGCGGTCGGCGGTTGCCTCGATTCCGGCCGCACGCAGCAGGGTCGCGAACCAGTCGGTCACGTGCATGATGTCGTTGCTCACCTGACCGGCCGGTATGTGTCCGGGCCAGCGCGCGATGCATGGCGTCCGCAGATTGCCCTCACCGCCGGCAAAATAAGACCCCTCCCAGTAACCCGGGCTGCCGCGCCACGGCTGAAGCTCCTCCGGACCGTTGTCTCCCGCGAAGACGACCAATGTGTCATCGACGATCCCGAGCTCGGTGAGCACGTCGAGCAACGTACCGAAGTCCGCGTCAAGCTGCGCAAGACTGTCGGCCCAGTCACCATTGCCCGTGCATCCCTTGAACTCGGCCCGCGGAATCACCGGCATGTGCATCAGCGAATGGTTGAAATACACAAAGAACTCGGCGTCTCGTTGCACCGCGTCACGCATGAACGCCGTTGCGCGCCGGAGATATTCGACGTCGCAATCGCGGCGTACGTCCAGTGTCAGTTGATCGCCGACGACGACACCAGCGTCGCCTTTCGTTGCCCCCAGCATGTGGACGGTCGGATCCCGCTGGGGGTCATACCACGGATCGGTGGGCCACAGAGCTTCGTCATACGTGCGTGGCGGTCCGTACCACTCGTCGAACCCCTTATCGGTCGGCCAGCGTCCCGTCCCCTCACCAACGTGCCATTTGCCATACGCGGCACACCGGTAACCCGCTGCGGACATCAGGTCACCCAGGGTGACCTCCCACGCGGTGAGCCCCCAGCCGCCCTCCGTGCCCAGTGGGACGCTGTGGGTTCCCGAACGGATCGCGTGCCGGCCCGTCAGCAGCGCCGAACGAGTCGGAGTGCACTGTGATTCCGGTGCGTAGTTCGTCAACCGAACACCTTCTGCCGCAAACCCGTCGATCCGCGGAGTCGTCGTGCCCCGGAAAGATCCGGCGCTGTAACAACTGAGCTCCCCAAAACCCAGATTATCGACATGGAAGAAGAGGATGTTCGGTCGCCGACGCGGGTTGTTCGCCACGGCACCATCGCCAGTCATACTCCAACCTTGCGTTGGCGCGACCAGTTGGGTCAACGGAAAAGGCGGCTGTACCGCGATCACACAATCAAGCCGGGTTCAATTTCCCGGCGGCGACGGCAACCCAGGTCAATTCCTCGTGGAAGATGTCGCTGTGCGCCCCTGACGGGCTCTTGTCCTCGATCACCACGTCCGACGAATTCAGGTTCAGGATCTGACCGGGCTGGAACGGGTAGCTCGTCCCCTTGGCACCCAGGCCCTGGGTTTGAGACTGGTACGCGCCGTGCGAGCCCATGGCCCGCCAGCGGAACAACGGGTCTTCGGCGGCGGCCGCATCTTCGCCCGCCGCGGCCGAGGCCAGCGGATAGAACGTCCCCAATGCCCGGTCATGGCTGGAGAAGCACACCGTCAGCGGACCGTCGATGCGGTCGAGCAGACCGGTCAGCTCACCGGCTCCCTTCCGGAACGGCAATCGTTCGGTGAAGCTGAACCGGGAGTACGCCCCCTGCAACAGGGTCACCGCCTTGACCGGCGACGGCTGGACATCGCTCATCCCCGCAAGGGCGTAGGACACCACCCTGGCCCCGAAGCTGTGTCCGACCAGATGAATCCGCAGGTCGGGGAATTCGGCGTGCAGCTGATCGATGACGGGGCCCAGCCCCTTGCGCCCCACCACGCCGGCGCGGTTCTTCATCTTCCAGTAGCTGAGCTGGCGCAGCGCCTCCTTGGCGCCGTGCCACAGCCGGCCCACGAAATCACCCAGGCCGGCCGCTCCCCCGCCCTCGTCGTCGAATTCCACACCGGCCGAGGCCAATTCGTCGGCGAAGGTGGTGAACAGCTTCTCCGGATCCTGATCCGGCGCCAGCATCCCGGGCCCTTGGTCGGGGGTATCGCCTTCACCGTCGTTGAACCCGGTCTGGGTGGCAGCGCTGAACGCACGCAACGCATCGAGCAGTTCCGGCACGCGTTCGGTGCTCGGCGGGGCGGCGAGCAGGGCGGCCAGGGTGTCCAGCTGGTCTTTGCCGCCGGGGAACATCTCCTTGAGCTCGTCGAGCTGGGCCGGGTCGATGGTCACCGGCCCGGCGGGCACGGCGACCTCGTCGCCCAGCGCTGCCGCGCCCCCGCCGTCGTGTGCCGCCGGTTCGCCGAAATCCGGGATCGGCTCGTCGCGCCAGAGCTGAGACGGCCACCGCAGCCCGACGAAGCCGACCGTGCGAGCCGGGTCCAGTTGCGGGGCCAAGATTTCGAACCACCGGTCGTACAACGACGTCGCAGCCGCCTCGTCGTTGTTCCAGCCGTGGGAGAAGATGATCAGATCGGTCAGCCCCGCGGCGCCGATCCGGCTCTTGAGATCGGCCAGCACAGCCGGATCGGGATCGCCCTCGGCATCGAACACCAGGCGCCAGATCCGGTCCGCCACATCGTTGGTCATCGGATTCCTTTCAGGTCAGACGGATTGCAGAGCACGCATGAGATCCAGCAGACCGCTGCCCTGGAATGCCGGGTCCCGGTTCAGCGAGGTCGCCGATTCGACGAAGATGCGTTTGATGGCCTCGGGTTCACTGACGAACTCGCGCTGTACCGACAGGAACGCCGCGATCGCGCCGGACACGTGCGGCGCGGCCATGCTGGTACCGCTTTCCTCGACGTACACCGGGACGTCGTCGGCCAACGTGATCTGATTGGTGACCTTGTCCCGGCGGCTGCCTGCCGCCGCCGACGTGATGCGTTCACCGGGTGCGACCAGGTCGGGCTTGCGCCGCCCGTCCCCGGTCGGACCGCGCGACGAGAAGTACGAGACGCCGAAGGTGTGCGGCGAACTCCGGTGTGTGGAACCGACGGTGATCGCGCTCTCGGTATTGCCCGGGTCGTTGATCGTCATGTCGGCGGTGAATTTCACCGAGTCCTTGCTGAACGCCGTATTCAGCGACACGTAGCCGGAATTACCCGCGGCCACGACCACCACCACCCCCGAGCGCACGGTCTTGTCGACCTCGATGCACATCGGGCTCTGCCCGCAGGCATACCACTCGGCGTCGAATTCGTAGCCGAGGCTGAGGTTCACGCCGTGTATCCGGGGCACCCGCTCACTGCCGGCGTTCAGCTTCCGGACGTAGGCCAGGGCCTGCATCACTCGGCTCACCCGGGATGCCTCGTCGCCGGGCCCGAGCACCTTGAGGCTCACCAATTTGGCCTTCGGCGCCATCCCCGCCAGCCGCGACGGGTCCGGCACCGTGCGCGGCGCCGTGATCGGATCCCCGCCGAACTCGGGATCGTTGAGCCGCTTCTCGACCACCACGATGTCCTCGGGCTTACGGTCCACCAAACCACCGGCGATGATCCCGGCCACGTGGGTGCCGTGCCCGTCGGTGTCGGTCAGCGGGGCGTTGCCTCCGGTGAAGTCGTGGTGCAGATCGGCCACCGACGGATCGCTCAGGTTCTGGTAGGCGTCGAAGTGCGCGTGCTTCTCGTCGATACCGGAATCCACCACAGCCCAGACGATTCCCTCGCCGAAGCTGTCGAACGACCGTTGAGCGGCGATGGCTTTGATGGTGGTCGAGGAGGCATCGATCTGCGGGTGCACCTCGAAATCCGGCCAGATCCGGTAGATCGCGCGCTGCGGCCAGGCCTGCGGGACGGCATCGGCGGACACGATCGACTTGATCTGGTCGGGTGTGAGATCTCCGGCCATGAACTGATCGGCCAACGGCACCGGGGTGCCCGCCGCACGGACCAGTGTCCACAGTCCCTCGACCCGTTCGATGGCGGCAGCCACCGACGGCTGGAAGGTCAAGTTGAGCTCGATCATGATCGGTATCGGAGTGTCGTTGCTCTCCTCCGCCATCGCCGTGCGCAGCGGCGGTGTGACGACACCCGCCAGGACCGGATCTCGCTTGGGCGGTTCGGTGGTCCCGACCTCCGGGGCCAGGGTGGGCTCGTGTGAAGGAGCCGCGCTCCGCACCGCCGGCGTGGGCGGGGCCTCGGTCCGGTCCCGGGCACCCGCGACGGCGTCGCCGCCCGCCTCGGTCAACCGCACCGCGTCGCTCCTGGCCACCTTCGGGGCGACCAGCTTCCGTCTGCGCAGCGACGCGACGGCATCCCGAACACGGTTGTGCCAGTACGGGTTGTCGTTCTCGTACTGCCGGTCGCGTTCGTCGAACTGCGACGCGAACTTGGCGGCGACGGTCTCGGTCAACAACGTCATGTCCACCGGTTTCGGGGACTTCCCCAGATCCCCCAACGCAACCAGTACCCGATCTGCCCAGACTTCCCCAGTTGAACTCACCGCGCTCCTCGGCATGATCCGCCACCCCAGGTTTTCCTGCGTCGATTGATCGTCGCTCAGCCGGGCCGCACGTACACGCGTATTCGACTACTCGAAACGCGCACGGATCAGCAATGCCGGATCGAGTAGCCCACTACTCATGTCATTTCCGCCTCCGTGAATAACAATCGTGTACCGGGAGGCAGAAACGCATTCCGGCCGGAGGGAAACGAAGGAATGGTGACCACGGCGAGACAGGCTCCAGCGTTCATCGCCGCTGCCTGGTCCCGGTCCCGATCTGTGTCCGTCACATTCGCGGCCCGGATCGCCCAGTATGTCGATCAGTCGGTGGGCTGGGCCCGGCTGCCCAAGGCCATCGGCCTTGCTGTGCTGATCGGGCTGCGGCACCAGCTGCGTACGTCGAATCTGTATGCCGCCGAACCCGCCCCGATCCTGCCGACCGGACCCGTCGACATCGGCAATTACCTGGGTGCGCGCACCCGGGACGGTTCCTACAACGACCTGAGTGACCCCAGGATGGGTGCGGTGGGGTGCCGGTTCGGCCGCAACGTCCCACCCGAACACTCGTATCCGGAATCCGCCCAGCGGCTGCTCGATCCCAACCCGCGACTGGTCAGCCGCGCACTGCTGACCCGGGACAGCTTCCAGCCCGCGACGACGCTCAATCTCCTGGCCGCGGCGTGGATTCAGTTCGAGGTGCACGACTGGTTCGCCCACGGCTCGGTCCCCACCCAACCCTGGGTCGTTCCGCTGCGCGACGACGATCCGTGGCCCGAACGGCCGATGCGGGTCGAGCGCACCCCACCTGATCCCCACCCCAGCCCGGCCGGGCCGCCCACCTTCGTCACACAGGAATCGCACTGGTGGGACGCCTCCCAGATCTACGGGACCACACCGGCATTCGCCAGCGCCCTGCGCGCACCCGAGCACGGCAAGCTGCGAATCGACGAGTCGGGCCTGCCGCCACCCGATGTCGAGGCGACCGCGGACCTGACCGGCACCGCGGGAAACTTCTGGGTGGGTCTGGCCCTGCTGCACTCGCTGTTCATGCGTGAGCACAACGCCATCTGCGAGCACCTGGCCCGGGCGTACCCCTATCTGACCGGCCAGCAGCTCTACGACAAGGCACGCCTGGTCAATTCCGCATTGATGGCCAAGATCCACACCGTCGACTGGACTCCGGCGATCATCGCGCACCCGACAACGGTGACGGCCATGCGTGTCAACTGGTTCGGGCTGCTGGGCCAGCGGTCGGGCCCCCGGTTCCGGCGCAGCTTCGGACTCGTCAGCACCAGCCCGCTGCTGCACGGCATCCCCGGCTCGCCCACCACGCATCACGGTGTGCCGTACTCGTTGACCGAGGAGTTCGTCGCGGTGTACCGGATGCACCCGCTGATCCCCGACGAGTTCACGTTCCGCTCGCTGGCCGACGACAGCGTCACCGCACAGCACGAGCTACCCGAGCTGTCGGTGCTCAATGTGCGTGCCCGGCTGGCGGAAAGCCCCATGGCGGACCTGTTGTACTCCTTCGGTCGAGCCCATCCCGGGGCGTTGTCGCTGCACAACTTCCCGCGTCACCTGCAGCACATGCATCGCGTCGACGGCACGCTGATGGATCTGGCCACCATCGACCTGATCAGATGCCGGGAACGCGGCGTACCGCGCTACAACGAGTTCCGGGAGCTGTTCCGGCTCAAGCGGGTCAAGACGTTCGAGGAGCTGACCGGTGAGACCGCGCTGGCGGCCGAGCTGCGCGAGGTCTACGACGACGACATCGACCTCGTAGACCTGGTGATCGGCCTGTACGCCGAGCCCAAACCACCCGGATTCGGCTTCAGCGACACCGCATTCCGCGTCTTCATCCTGATGGCCACCCGCCGGCTGGAGAGCGACCGCTTCTTCACCACCGACTTCCGTGAAGAGACCTACACCGTCGCCGGCATGAAGTGGGTCCGAGACAACGACATGCGCTCGGTGTTGTTGCGCCACTTCCCCGAGCTGACGCCGGCCCTGGCCGGTGTGACCAACCCGTTCGCCCCGTGGACTCCCGTCTCCCCCACCAGAAAGGCATCCGCATGACCGAAGCCATGGCCCCCGCCGACGTACGTCGTATCGTCTCGAGCCTCGACCCGGTTCGCTACCGCGACGACCTCGAGCAACCCAAGCCCGGCGAGGCCAAGGACATCGAGAAGATCGTGAAGGCACTGCACAAGAACAACGAACGGGCCTACAAGAAGTTCAAACACGGCCTCCGTGACGCGCATGCCAAGAGCCATGCCATCCTGCGCGGCGAGTTCATCGTCAATCCGGACCTGCCCGAGGTACTCGCCCAGGGAATGTTCGCTGAAGCGCGCAGCTACCCGGTGATCGCCCGCATCTCGACCACCTCGGGGGTACTGCGCAGCGACCGGAATCGCGGCGTGCGCGGACTCGGCATCAAAGCCATCGGCGTGCACGGCGAGCGCGCGATGAAGGACCCGAAGGATGCACAGAACGTCACCCAGGACTTCGTGCTCGTCACCCACGAGGAATTCCTGTTCGCCGACGCTCACGCGTACCGCAAGCTGGGGATGCTGAGCGCAACCCTGCTGGCCCGGTTGTCCGACCGTGCGCTGTGGGTCGGCAGCGAACTGCTCGGCGGGCTGCAGAAGATCGGCCTCAAACTACCGGACAATCTGGCCGTGTTCGTCGCACCCAACCGCCCGATCCTGGGCGAGACCTTCTTCTCCTCGGCCCCCATTCGGTACGGCGACTACGTGGCCCGCTTCAAGTACGAACCGACCTCGCCCGAACTGAAAGCGCTTGTCGGCCAGAATCTTCCGAAAAATCCCGGGCAGGACGAGCACCGCGATCTGATCATGGGGTTCTTCGAAAAGCACTCCGCGGAATACACATTCAGCGTGCAACTGTGCCTCGACGCGAAGGAGATGCCGATCGAGAACGCCACCAAGCCCTGGAAATCATCCCCATACCTACCGGTGGCCAAGGTGGTGTTCCCCAAGCAGAACCCGTACAGCGCACTGCGCCGCGCCTATGGCGACGACGTGCTGTCCTTCAACTCATGGCGAGGCCTGGAGGCACACCGGCCTCTGGGATCCATCAACCGGCTGAAGCTCAAGGTGTACGAGGCATCGAGCGACTTCCGGCACAAGATGAATCGCATCGACCGGCACGAGCCGTCCAATATCGCCGAACTTCCGGACTGACCCAGCGAACGGGAAATACTTGCAATGGGAAGAACATTCGCCCCCACCCCCGACAAACACCGCCCCACCGACCCCCTGTTCGGCAGCGATCCGGCCCCGGTGCCCCTAGACTCAGGATTCATGCCTGGTCAGTGGCAGCTTTTGGACCGGCCCGCCGAGCACGAGGCCATTCGGGCCGCCCTCAGCGGGACGGACAGCTGCGGAGTCGTCCTCGTCGGAGCCGCGGGAGTCGGCAAGACCACGTTGGCGCGCACCGTCACCGCGTCCTTGAGCCGCAAGGTGCACTGGACGGCATGCACCGAGTCGTCTCGGAGCATCCCGCTCGGCGCGTTCGCCCACTGGGTGTCGTCGTCGGGATCGCGAGACCCGATCGCCCTCATCGGATCCGCACGCGAATCCCTTGTGGCCGATGGAGACACCATCGTCGGAATCGACGATGCGCATCTGCTGGACCAGTTGTCGGCGACACTGCTGCACCAGATCGCCGTGGAACGCTCCGGCCATGTGGTGGCCACGGTACGCACCGGCGAGCCGGTACCCGACGCCGTCACCTCGCTGTGGAAGGACGGCTACCTCCAGCGCTTCGAACTCAGCCCGTTCACCAAGCAGCAGAGCATCGCCCTCATCGAGACCGTGCTCGGCGGAACCCTGGAAGGGCTCAGCGCCGACGTGATGTGGGAGACCTCGGGCGGCAACCCGCTGTTCCTGCGCAACATGGTCGAGGGCGCGGTCGACGCGGGCACGCTGACCAAGGTCAACGGGGTGTGGCAGTTCCGCGGCCCCACCGTCATTCCGTCCGGGCTGGTCGAACTGCTCGACGAGCGGCTGGCGCACGCCGGTGACGATGTACTGCACGCCCTGAAACTGCTGGCACTGTGCGAACCTCTGGACATCGATGCCCTGGCCGAACTGGCCGGGGAGGACGCGGTGGATGCGGCCGAGATGCGCGGCCTGATCCGGATCGTCGCCGACGACGGTCAGATCAACGTTCGTTTCAGCCACCCACTGTTCGGCGAGGCGGTGCGCCGGCGGGTCGGCACCGCATCAGCCCGCAAGTTGCGGGGCCGGATCGCCAAGATCCTGCACGAACGCAACCTCGACTCGCCCGCCAGCCGAATCAAGCTGGCCGAGTTGGCCATCGAGAGCGACCAGGGCACCGACATCGAGCTGCTGATCACGGCCGCCAAGGACGCGGTGTTCCTGTCCAACCTTCCGCTCGGCGAGAAACTGGCCCGTGCGGCCTTCGCCCACGGCGGTGGCCTGAGCGCAGCCGCACTGCTGTCCCGGGCGCTGTTGTGGCAGGGGCACCCCGTGCAGGCCGACGCCATCCTCGAGCAGTTCTCCCCTGCCGACCTCAACGAGATGGAGCTCGTGCAGTGGGGCATTCCCCGGCTGTCCAACCTCTTCTGGTCCATGGGCGATGTGGGGCGCGCGGATCAGGTGCTGGCTCTCCTGCGGGAGCGGGTCACCCATCCCATCCTGAAGCTGATCGTCGATGCGACCGGTGCGGGCATGGCCGTTCACCGGAACAAGATCCCCGAGGGGCTGGAGATCGCCGAACGGGTGCTGGCAAACCCTGAGGCGCCCCGGCAGGCCGTGGATTTCGCGGCGTTCGCGGCCGGCCTGTCGATGCCGTTGATCGGTCGCGGCAACGATTTCCTGCCGATCGCATCGCGGTGCCGCACCGAGCGCAAGACCACCGACGGCATGGTCCGGATCATGGTGTTCTACGGCGAGGTGCTGGCTCTGGCCTACACCGGCCGGTTGGATCTGGCCCAGCAGCGCGCCACCGAGTACGCCGAGTTCTCCTCGGCCGGCCAGTTCGCCGGCTGGGCCATCGCCAAGATCATGGAAGGCGTGGCGGCCACGCACAGCGGCCGCTTCCGTGACGCCATCCTGGCGATCGAACAGGCCCTGGCCGCACTGAACGCCGAGAGCTCCCTGCCCTGGCAGCTGCCAGGGCGGTTGCTGCTGGCCCGCGCCTACGCCGGGGTGGGCAACCCCGCCGAGGCAGAGCGGGTACTTGACGACGCCAAGGAACACTCAGGTGAGTTCATGGCGCTGCACGAGCCTCTTCGGATGCTCGCCAAGGCCTGGCTGGCCGCCGCCAAAGGCGGGCACCGGTCGGCCATCGACCAGGCTAGGGCGGCCGCGGATGCGGCGCACTCGTCGGGCCAGTTCGCGGTCGAGGCCGAGGCCCTGCACAGCGCGGCACGCTTCGGCGACCGCAGCGTGACCCGTCGCCTGCAGGACCTGGTCGAACGGACGGACGGTCCACTGCCCGCCCTGTACGCCCGGCACGCCGCAGCCGTGGCCGCCGCCGACCCGGTCGAACTGGACAAGGTGGCCACCGCCTTCGAGGAAGCCGGCCTGCTGCTGTCTGCCGCCGACTCGGCCGCCCAGGCGGTGCCCCTGCACGACAAGGCCGGACATCGCCGCAACAGCACCGAATCCGCCGCTCACGCACTGCAATTGGCGTCGAAGTGCGGCGGTGCCGCCACCCCGGCGATTCGATCGGCCGCCCGCCCCCTGCCCGTGACGGCGCGCGAACGCGAGGTGGCCGGGCTGGTGGCCCAGGGGTTGTCGAACCGCGACATCGCCGAACGGCTCACCGTCTCGGTCCGCACCGTGGAGGGTCACATCTACCGGGCCTGCATCAAGCTCGGCGTGGCCGACCGTGACGAGCTCGCCAAGATCGTGTGGAACGACCTGGGTCAGTAGACGTCGCGCACGTACCGCTTCTGGGCGACCAGTTCCCGCTTGTAGTCGCGGGCGGCGTCCTCGGACATCCCGCCGTGGGTGCGCAGGATCGTGGTCAGCGTCGTGTCCACGTCCTTGGCCATCCGGGAGGCGTCACCGCAGACGTAGAAGTGGGCGCCGTCGTCCAGCCAGCGCCACACCTCGGCACCGCGGTCGAGCATCTTGTGCTGCACGTACACCCGGTCGGCCTGATCCCGGGAGAACGCGAGGTCCAGCCGGCTCAGGAAGCCGTCGGAGACCATGTCCTCCAGGTCGTCGCGATAGTAGAAGTTCTCGTTGCGGTGCTGGTCCCCGAAGAACAACCAGTTGCGGCCGCCGTGCCCCAGCGCCCGTCGCTCCTGAAGGAATCCCCGGAAGGGCGCCACGCCGGTGCCCGGGCCGACCATGATCATCGGTGTGCCCGCATCCTCGGGCGGCCGGAAATGCGGTGAGCGTTGCAGAAACACCGGCGCCGCAGCCGCCCGGTCCGCCATGAAGGTGGAACACACCCCGCCCCTGGCCGAGCCGCCGGCCCCGCGGTAACGCACCACCGACACCGTCAGCTGGACCTCGTGCGGACTGACCAACGAGCTCGACGAGATCGAGTAGTTGCGCGGGGTCAATCGGACCAGGACCTCTTGCCACTGTTCGGGTTCGGCGCGCACCGCGAACTCGCTCACGACGTCGAGACCGTTGCGGTTGCGCAGCCAATTGCTGCGCCGCTCGCCCGAATTGCGCAAGATCTTGGCCGCGGACTTGTCGGCGCAGGAGTCCGCGACGAACCGCAGCAGGTCCGGCGTCACGCGGCAGATGTCATAGGAAGAGATGAGGGCGTCGCGCAGCGACTGCTCGACGCCGTCGACCTCGATCACCGAGTCCGGGTTGAGCGCGGTGGCCGCAAGCCAGGAGTCGACCACGGCCGGATCGTTGCTGGCATAGACGCCCAGTGAGTCACCGACCGAATAGCTCACGTCGTACTCGGAGATGTCGAAGCCGAACTGGCGAACCTCCTTGGCCGCGCTCGCCGTCGTCAGCAGCTCGTTGCGCGCCAGCACGGCCAGAATCGGCTTGGCCCTGGTGAATTCGTCAGGTTCGGTGGGGATGACCGTGCGGGCGCCGCCGCCGGCGATCGCTGGGACGGGCGTGGCCCCGGTGAGCGCCGTGGTGACCGAATCGGCCCAGCGCCGCAACGGCTCGTCGTCGTAGGCCTCGCAGTCGGCGCGCTCGAGCAGCTTGGTGGCGCCCAGATCGGCCAGCCGCTGGTCCAGGGATTTGGCATGTCCGCAGAAGTTGTCGTAGGACTTGTCACCGATCCCGAGAACCGCATAGCGAACCCCGTGCAACTGCGGGGCGTCCGGGGCCTGCAGCCGGCTCCAGAAGTCGGCGCCGTTGTCCGGTGGGCCACCATCGCCGAATGTGCTTGTGACCACCAGAATGTCGCGTGCGGCGGCCAGGTCGGCCAGTGCGAGCTCATCCATGTTGACCAACGACGCACCGTCGATGCGGCCCGCCAGCCCGGCCGCGAACTCCTCGGCGGTACCGGTCTGTGAAGCCCACAACACCAGCGGCCCGCCTGGCACCGAAAGCGCGCTCGGCGCACGGTCGCCGGCCCGCGAGTAGCGTCCGGCCAGCACCCCGTCCACCCACAGCCGCACCTTGTTGCTGATCGGTGCCACGTCCGGAAGTACCGGCACTCCCGCGGGATCTTCCGGAAGACCGGTGAAAAATCCGGCCAGATAGATCTTTTCGTCCTGGCTCAGGGCCGGCTTGTGCGCGGCACTCAATCCCATTTCCGCGGCCAGCGGATGCAGCGCAGGCGTGCCGTCGACCGACCGGACCGGACGCAGGCTGACCGCGCACACCTTGAACTCGGGCTGCAACGAGTCCGGGTCGACGGCGTCGTTGGTCACGGCGTTCACGGTCAGGTACTCACCGTGTTCGTCGTTCCAGTGAAACGGCGCAAAGCAGTTGCCGGGCCGCACCCGGTCCGACAGCACCGCGGGGAGCACCGCGCGCCCCCGCCGGGACGTCAACTCGACCGGTTGCCCCTCCACGATGTCGAGGTCCAGAGCGTCCAGCGGGTGGATTTCGACGAAGGGCGCGGGGTTGAGCTTGTTGAGCTTGTCCACCTTGCCGGTCTTGGTCATGGTGTGCCATTGATGTTGCAGCCGACCGGTGTTGAGCACCATCGGATAATCGTCATCGGGCAGTTCCGCGGCATCCATGTGCGGCCGGGCGTGGAAAACGGCCCGCCGCGACGGCGTCGCGAAGGCCAGCCGCGGCCGGTGGCCGTCGGCGTCGACGAACAGCTCCTGGCTGATGCCGTCGTTGAGGTAGCGGATCGGGTGCCGGTCGTCCTCCCCACCGGGGCCGTCGACCGGTGGAACCGGCCACTGCAGGGGGCTCTGGCGCAGCCTCTCGTAATCGGCGCCGCGCAGGTCATATCCGGTCTTCGGGTTGGCGAACCCGCGGATCTCGGCGAAGACCTCTTCTGCGGACTGGTAATCGAAGTGTTCGGCGAATCCCAGCTGCGCGGCCACCTCGCAGATCAGCTGCCAGTCCGGCCGGGCCTGTCCCAGCGGCGCGAGCGACGGGGACAGCAGGGTCAGGTTTCGTTCCGAATTGACCATGACGCCTTCGGATTCCGCCCACAACGCGGCGGGCAGCAGGATGTCCGCGTAGTGATTGGTGGCCGTGGACCGGTAGGCATCCTGGACGACGACCAGCTCGGCGGCCTCCAGACCGTTGATCACCGTCTTGCGGTTGGCCACGCTGGCAACGGGATTCGTGCAGATGATCCAGCAGGCCTTGATCAAGCCCTGCTCCATCTGCTCGAACATGCCGATGGTGCCGGGACCGACCTCGGAGCGGATGGTGCCCGGCGCAAGCCCCCACCGGGTTTCGACGAACGCCCGGTCATCGGCTGCGAACACCGCCCGCTGGCCGGGCAGACCCGGCCCCATGTACCCCATCTCTCGGCCGCCCATGGCGTTGGGCTGACCGGTCAACGACATCGGCCCGCTGCCCGGGCGGCAGATGGCGCCGGTGGCCAGGTGCAGATTACAGATCGCGTTGGTGTTCCAGGTGCCGTGCGTGCTCTGGTTGAGCCCCATGGTCCAGCAACTCATCCACTCCCCGGCCTCGGCGATCATCGCTGCGGCGGTGCGGATGTCGGACTCGGGGATTCCGGTGATGTCGGCGACGCGGTCCGGTGGGTAGTCGGCCAGGAACTCCGGCATCGTCTCCCAGCCCGCGGTGTGCTCGGCGATGAACTCATGGTCGATGTCACCGCTCTCCACCAACAGGTACAGCAGACCGTTGAGCAGGGCCAGATCGGTTCCCGGGTTGATCTGCAGGAACAGGTCGGCACGTTCGGCGGTCGCGTTGCGGCGCGGGTCCACCACGATCAGCTTGGCGCCGGCCTTGAGCCGATCGGCCATGCGCAGGAACAGGATCGGATGACAGTCGGCCATGTTGGCACCGGTGACGAAGAACAGGTCGGCCCGGTCGAAATCGGTGTAGGACCCCGGCGGCCCGTCGGAGCCCAGCGAGTGTTTGAAACCCGTGCCCGCACTCGCCATGCACAACCGGGAATTCGATTCGATGTGCACGGTACGCAGGAAACCCTTGGCAAGTTTGGTGGCCAGGTACTGCGCCTCCAGCGTCATCTGGCCGGACACATACAGGGCGACGGCGTCGGGGCCGTGCTCGTCGACGATGGCCCGCAGCCGGCGCCCCGCCTCGGCTACCGCGTCGTCCACCGGCGTCGGCAGCAGTTCATCGGAACGCGTGGGCCGCAGCAAAGCGGACGTGAGCCGGTCGTCGTCGGCGGCCATCATCTCGGCGTGCATCGCCCCCTTGGTGCACAGCCGGCCGAAATTCGTGGGGTGAAGCTTGTCGCCGCTCACCCGGGCGATCACCGTGCGGCCGTCGTCGACCCTGGTAGTGACCTCTATACCGCAGCCGACGCCACAGTACGAACACGCAGTCCGGTGTGTCTTGTCCGGGACCGAACCCGGGGCCGCGCCGTCCGCCATGCCCCCATCGTGCGGTGAGGGTGTTGTCGGATCTTTCCAGCGACGTTATCGCCACGAAAACTGATCCTCACCGCGCGAAGATGGCCCGTGTGAGGAGAAAAGTCCCAGTTCAGAGAGTATTAGTGGTGCTCGGGTTTGACCGCAAGAACCGGTTTGGGGCATTCCAGCAGCAGTTGTTGCGACACGCTGCCCAGCAACAGCTTGCCCACCGGGCTGCGGTGCCGGATACCGATCACCAGCAACTCCGCATCGGCGGCGTCCATCGCATCGAGAAGTTCGGTGGCCGCATCGACCCCCACCGGCTGGCGCAACTCGAACGGCACGCCGCTCTCCCGTAGCCGTTCCTCGACATCGTGGACCTGACCGGAGCGGGCGAACCGGGAGTCCACGTAGGCCTCGCCCGAGGTCGCGTTGATCACCAGAAGGCGGGTGCCCCGCAGGGCGGCCTCGGCGATGGCGTGCTCGACCGCGGCGATGCCGAAGGCATCCGCGGTGTAGCCGACCACGATCATGAGTTCCCCTCTCGCAAACGCTCGCCGGTTGTCATGCCTGGGTCGCCTTCTCCTGCTGATCCGCGTCATCCTCGACGATCAACAGCGTCTCCTCACTGCGGTGCATCATCTTGAGCACCAATGGCATCAACAACAGGATGGCCATCAGCACATAGGTGACGATCGCGACGGGCTCGGTGAACAGGCTGGTCCAGTCACCCCCGCCGAGCTGCAGGCTCTGACGCAGTTGCCGCTCGATGCGTGGGCCCAGGATCACCCCGATGATCAACGGCAGCACCGGCAATCCGAATCGGCGCATCATCAAACCGAGCAGCCCGAACACGAGCAGCAGGACCAGATCCAGGGGTTGCACGTTGACCGCGAACGCCCCCAGCGTGGCGAAGAACAGGATGCCCGCGTACAGGTACGGCCGCGGCGTGCGGAGCAGCTTGGCCCACAGCGGCGCCAGCGGCAGGTTGAGCACCAGCAGCAGGAAGTTGCCGATGAACAGGCTGGCGATCAAGGTCCAGATCAGCAGCGGTTCCTTCTCGAAAAGCGTTGGCCCGGGCTGAATCCCATAGGACACGAACGCCGTCAGCATCACCGCGGCCGTGGCGTTGGTAGGCAACCCGAGCGACAGCATCGGCACCAGGGTGCCAGCCGCCGAGGCGTTGTTGGCCGCCTCGGGTCCGGCCACACCCTCGATGGCGCCCTTGCCGAACTCCTCGGGGTGCTTGGAGAGCCGCTTCTCCGTGATGTACGACAGGAACGTCGGCAACTCGGCGCCACCGGCGGGCAGTGCGCCGAACGGGAACCCGTACGCGGTGCCACGCAGCCACGGTTTCCACGACCGGCCGAAATCCTCGCGGCTCATCCATGGTCGCCCCACCGGAATCACGTCGGCGGGCCTGCGGCGCAGATGCGCCGCCACCCACAGCGCCTCGCCGAGCGCGAAGATCGCCACGGCGATCACCACAATGTCGATGCCGTCGGACAACTGGGGCAGGCCGAAGGTGGCGCGCGGCTGGCCGGTGAGGAAGTCGATGCCGACCACGCCGATCGCCAGCCCGAGGAACAGCGAGATCGCACCGCGCAGCTTGGAGGAGCCGAGTACGGCGGTGACCGCGACCAGGGCGAACAGCATGATGGCCAGGTAGGACGGCGCACCGAGGGTCACCGCGAACCGCGAGATCGGCGGCGCGAAGGCGGCCAGTAGCGCGGTGCCGATCGCGCCCGCCACGAAGGAGCCGATCGCGGCGGTGGCCAGCGCCTGCGCAGCCCGGCCGGCCTTGGCCATCTTGTTGCCCTCGATCGCGGTGATCACCGACGAGGATTCACCCGGGGTGTTCAGCAGGATCGAGGTGGTCGACCCGCCGTACATCCCGCCGTAGAAGATCCCGGCGAACATGATGAAGGCGGCGCTGGGGCTGACGTTGTAGGTCACCGGCAGCAGCAGGGCCACCGTCATGGCCGGGCCGATGCCCGGCAGCACACCGACCGCGGTGCCCAGCAGCACGCCGATCACGGCGTACATCAGGTTCATCGGGGTCGCGGCCTCGGCGAACCCCTGAAGCAACCATTCAAAGTTACCCATTTACAGAATCCCGTCCAGAATGCCTGCGGGCAGCGGGATTCCGAGCCCGGAGTAGAACGCGTAGAAGCTCCCCACCGACAGCACCGTGCCGATCGCGAGGTTCCGGATGTAGTGGCGATTGCCGAGAATCGTTGCCGCCCCGGCGAACAACAGCGCACCGGTGATGGCCCACCCCAACGGCTTGACCAGGACGATCACCAATACGAACAGTCCGACCAACAGTCCCACCGTGCGCCGGTCCCCCGGCATGTTCGGGTCGACGTCCTCACCGGCGTCCGCCTCGCCGACCGATCCGCGTGGTATCGCGATCGCCAGGATCATCGCGAGCACGATCAGGACGATCCCGATTCCCAGCGGAAATGCCCGCGGCCCAACGGGGTCGACCTTGGCGAACCCGCCGGTCAAGGTGAGCGCGTCATAGATCAGGAACCCGCCGACGGCCACCAGGACCGCACAGACCAGATACTGGGCCTTGTCGACCTTCACAACAACCCCAATTCGCTCAGCGTCGTCGAGACGCGCTTGTCCTGATCCCGCAGGAACTGTTCGAAGTCCGCGCCGGTGCTGAACGCGTCACTCCAGCCGTTCTTCACCAGCGCGTCGCGCCACTGCTGGGTGCCGTGCAGATCGGTCAGGGCGCGCACCATCGCATCCCTGGCCTCACCGGAAATTCCTGGCGGCGCGAGTATTCCGCGCCAGTTGGTGAACGTGAGGTCGATACCGGCCTCGGTCAGGGTGGGCGCATCGATCCCGTCCACGCGCTTGGCCCCCGACACCGCAAGTACCCGGACCTGGCCGGCCTCGATCTGGTCGACGAATTCGCCGAGTCCGGTGGTGCCCGCCGCGATCTTCTTGCCGAGCAGAGCCGTCAGCAGGTCACCGCCGCCGTCGTAGGTGATGTAGTTGACCTTGCGCGGGTCGACTCCGACCGCGCGTGCGGTTTCCATCGGGAACAGGTGATCCGGTCCGCCCGGTGACGATCCGCCACCGATCGTGACCTTGGCCGGATCGGCCTTCCACGCCGCGACCAGATCGCCGATGGTGCGGAACGGCGAATCCCCCGGCACCAGAATGCCTTCCTGCTCCTCGACCATCTTGGCCAGTGCGGTGGCGTCCGAGGCGCGCGCCGAGGAGCCGTTGGTGTACACCGCTCCCACCACGCCGAGCCCCATCATCATCATGAGGTCGTCGTTGCCCTTTTCGTTCATCAGCCGGGCCATCGCGACAGTGCCGCCGGCCCCGATGACGTTGAATACCTCGATGCGCCCGGTGATGTCGTTGTCTTCCATGATCTTCACCGCGGTGCGCGCCGTCAGGTCGTAGCCACCACCCGGACTGTTGGGCACCATCATGCGCAGTCGGTGCAGGCCGCGGGATTGATCGCCGCGGGTGACACCGCACGCCGTCACCAGCATCAGTGCGACCACGGCCACCATCAGCGCGGCACCTAGACGTCGAAACCTCATGTTCAGCAATACTGGACCCACGACGTGACGTAGGTCACCCATTCGGACGCAAAGGAAGTTTTGTTCGTTGAGTTCACTGGTCGGGCGTTCATCACCGTCCGCGCGGGCTCGGTCGCTGCGGGGCGGCAGCCTGGCCGGTCGCTTCCTCGTGTTCCAGCTGCTGGTGGTCGCGGTGGTACTGATCGCGGTGGCCGCGGTGTCGGTGACGCAATCCACCCGTGAGTTCCGCGATGTGCGCGGGCAACGGATGATCGCGGTCGCCGAGAACGTGGCGTCCACGCCGATCGTCCGGGACCGGTACGACGACCCGTTCGCCGCCCAGGTCCTGGCCCCCGAGGTCGACCGCGCGGTGGCACTGTCGGGCGCCGAGCTGGCCGAGATCACCGATCCGGCCGGGGTTGTGCGGGTGTCGTCAGATCCCGCCCGTGTCGGGCAACGACTCGACCTCAGCACCACCCGGGCCGACGAAGGCCGCGCCTGGTCCGGCGACACCGACGTCGACGGCACGCATCGCCTGGTGGGACAGGTGCCGATTCTGGCCGCCGACGGAGCGGTGCTCGCGATCGTCTCGGTCAGCGAGCGCTACCCGTCGGTGTGGGAGTTGTTGGGCGGGGCCGGCGAACGGCTGCTGATCTACCTGGGACTGGGCGCGACGCTCGGGATGCTCGCATCGTGGTTGTTGTCGCGGCGCATCACCCGTCACACCCGCGGCCTGGACATCGCCGAGATCGCCAGCCTGGCCGATCACCGGGAAGCGCTGCTGCACAGCATCCGTGAGGGCGTGGTGGCGGTGAACAACGATGGAGTCATCACGGTGGTCAACGACAGCGCATCCGATCTGCTGGGTATCAGCGCGGATGCGGTGGGCCGCCGTGCCGACGAGGTCGGATTGGAGCCGGCCGTGGTGGCATTCCTGTTGTCCGGCCGGGGAACTCGCGCCGACGATTCGGATGTGGTGATCACCACCCGCACCCGGGTGCTGGCGCTCAACCGCCGTGCGGCCCGCAGCCAGGGCCAGCGCATCGGTACGGTGACCACCATGCGCGACAGCACCGAGCTCGCCGCACTGCAGGCACAACTGTCCTCACACCGCAGCGTGACCGATACGCTGCGGGCCCAGACCCACGAGTTCTCCAATCAGCTGCACACCATCTCCGGGCTGGTCCAGCTGGGCGAGTTCGATGCGGTGCGCGATCTGGTGGGCACCCTGACCCGGCGCCGCGCCGAGATCAACGAGGCTGTCACCCAACATGTTTCCGACCCCGCGGTGGCGGCACTGCTGATCGCCAAGACATCGCTGGCCGCCGAGAGCGGGGTCGCCCTGGCCCTTACCGGCGACAGCCACCTCAGCGCGCTCGACCCGGCCCTGGCGACCGACGTGATCACGCTGCTGGGCAACCTGATCGACAACGCTGTGGACGTGTCGGTCGGCTCGGCGGCGGCACAGGTGACCGTCCGCATCGACGACTCGGCCGGGCTGCTGCTGGCCGTATCGGATTCGGGACCCGGTGTACCCGAACATCTTCGGGAGTCCATCTTCTCCCGCGGCGTCACGTCCAAGGCCCATGTACCCGGCGGCAGGGGCATCGGGCTGGCCCTGGTACGCCTGGTGACCGCACAGCACGGGGGCGAGGTCGAAGTCACCGACGCTCCCGGCGGCGGCGCCCTGTTCGTGGTGCGGCTCCATGCGTGACGTACTCGTCGTCGACGACGACTTCATGGTCGCCGAGATACATCGCCGCTTCGTCGACCGCATCGATGGATACCGCACGGTGTCCGTGGCGCGCAACGGAACCGAGGCCCTGGCGGCCGCCGCCGATCTCCGTCCCGACCTCATCCTGCTCGATGTCTACCTGCCGGACATGACCGGGTTGGAGGTGCTGCGACGTCTCCGCGCCGAGGGCAACCCCGTCGGCGTCATCATGGTCACCGCCGCCCGCGAACTCGACACGGTACGTGGCGCGTTGGACGGCGGCGCCGCCGACTACCTGATCAAACCGTTCGACTTCGATCAGCTGCAGGCGAAACTGGCGGCCTTCGCGGCGCGCGCCGATGCGCTGGCGGCGGCAGGCGGTGCGGATCAATCGACCATCGACGCGCTGTTCGGCGCCCCGGCCGCCGTCATGCCCAAGGGGCTCGGCACGGAAACCGGCAGGCTGGTCATGGACGCGGTACGCACGGCAGGCGAGGTATCCGCCACGGAATGCGCTGAACTGGTGGGCATTTCACGTGTCAGCGCACGGCGCTACCTGGAGTACTACCTGAGCACCGGGGCGCTCGAGCTGCGCTTGCAGTACGGCGCGGGCCGACCCGCGCGACGCTACCGGGCAAGGTGAGCGTGCCCCCGCGGCAGAACTGGGGTAGCACGCTACTCACGACCCACAGGGGTCGAGGAGACCAGCATCGATATCAGCAGGTTCTGGCCCGATCACGCGGAGGCTGTCATGACCCTGGTAACCGATGCTGCCCTTCCCGCGCTGGACTACGAGAACGAGACCGACCCGGAGGAAGTGCATCGTCTGATCGCCGTGGCCCGCGCCCGGTCCCCGATCGCGATGGGCCCGCACGGCCCCGAGCTGCTGAGCTATGACCTGGTCCGCGCCGCGCTGCGCGACGCGCGCTTCGAGGTCCCCAGAGGCATGTTCCTGGCCGCACAGGGAATCACCTCCGGTCCGCTGTGGGACCGCGCGAACAGCAGTCTGCTGGGTGTCGACGCCGAATCACACACGCGGCTGCGGCGTCTGATCGCCAAGGCGTTCGCACCCCGTAACGCCGAGAAACTGCGCGAAACCTGCATCGACGTCGTCACGGAACTCACCGACCCGCACCTGTCCGTAGGGCGCTGCGATGTGGTGGCCGATATCGCGGTGCAGTATCCGATCCCGGTGATCTGCGCGCTGCTCGGAGCTCCGCGCCAGGACTGGCATCTGTTCTCCCGGTGGGCCGATGACATCTTCAAGATGTTCAGCTGGAATCTCGGCGACCACGCCGACGCGGTCGAAGCGGCCTGGCTGCAGCTCGACGACTACGTCGATGCCATGGTGGCACGCCGGAACTCCACCCTCACCGACGACCTGCTCTCCGATCTGATCCGGGCCGAGGTGGACGGAGACCGCCTCACTCACTCCGAGCTGTTGATGCTGGCTGGTGGAGTGCTGCTGGCCGGTACCGACACCACCCGCAACCAACTCGCGGCAGCCGTCCAGGTGCTCTGCGACTACCCCGAGCAGTGGCTTTTGCTGGCCGAGAATCCTGATATGGCACCGCTTTTCGTCGACGAACTGCTGCGTCACACCCCCATCGCCCTGAGCAGCGTGCGGATTGCCCGCGAGGATGTCGAGCTGGCCGGGTTCACCATCCCGGCCGGGACCCACGTGGCGGTGAACTTCGCTGCGGCCAACCGCGATCCGCAGGTGTACGACGATCCGGAGCGTTTCGACGTCAACCGGATCGGACCGCCGCCCATGATGACGTTCGGCGGCGGCCTGCACTACTGCCTCGGCGTCCACCTGGCCCGCGTCGAGCTCACCGAGGCCTTGCGCGTGCTGACCGGGAAGCTGCACAACCCGCACTGTGTCGGCCGCGCCCGGTGGAAGCCGATGACCGGGATCACCGGGCCCGCCTCACTGCCCGTGACCTTCGAAGCGGCCTGAAGGTCCAAAAACTGGACCTGAAGTGCGATCGTCTCCGGCGGGCGAAATAATGACGGCGTGACACCGAAGGTTCTGTTCCTGCGCAACGACCGCACGGCCACCGAGGCCATGCTGGCCGACGTCTTCTCCGGGTGCGGATTCGACATCGACACGTTCGACGTCGTCTCGCCCGAGCGGGACGACAACCCCGCCGGCGAGGTGACCTTCCCCGACCCGACCGATTACGACGTGATCGTTCCGCTCGGGGCTCGCTGGGCGGTCTACGACGAACCCCTGGTCAGCAGCTGGGTCGGTGCCGAGATGGCCATGGTGCGCCACGCCGTCGAGTCCGGGGTCGGCGTACTCGGCGTGTGCTTCGGCGGACAGCTCATCGCGCAGGCCCTCGGCGGATCGGTCAGCAGGTCGCCGGCACCCGAGGTCGGCTGGTACGACGTGGTCACCGACGACGAGGGGCTGGTCCCGGGTGGCCGGTGGTTCCAGTGGCACTTCGACCGCTGGACACTTCCGCCCGGCGCCACCGAGATCGCCCGGACGCCCGATGCCTCACAGGCGTTCGTCCTGGGCACCGCGTTGGCGCTGCAGTTCCACCCCGAGCTCGATTCCGAGCTGCTGGAAGTCTGGCTGGCCCACGACCGCGACGGCGATGCGGCCGGAATCGGCCGCACCCACGACGAATTACGCTTGCAAACAAAGGAACTCACCGAAGACGCGGCCGCCCGGCTGACCACGCTGGTCCGCGGCTTCCTGAACCGGGTGGTCCGGGCGCAGCCGTCGACGTAGGCTGACATCAGCCGGCGAAAATCTCCGTGGCCGGCGACAGCGCTGATGAATGCCTGGGGTCTGCGAGCGAGCAGAGAACGCATCTACCAGGACCGCCACGAAGCGGGCCGGGTCCTGGCTGAACAGCTGGTGTCCTACCGGGATCAACCCGACGTCCTCGTCCTGGGCCTGGCCCGGGGCGGAGTCCCGATCGCCTGGGAAGTCGCCTCCCACCTGCACGCACCGCTGGATGTCTTCGTGGTCCGCAAGCTGGGCGTGCCGCAGTGGCAGGAACTCGCCATGGGCGCGGTGGCCTCCGGCGGCGGCTTGGTGATCAACGACGGCCTGGTGGATCGGCTCGGCATCGACCAGGACACCATCCTCGACACGATCCGGCGGGAGACCGCCGAAATCGAGCGCCGGGAACAGGCCTACCGCGGAGGACGACCCGCACCCGACCTGTCCGGCCGGACGGTGATCCTGGTCGACGACGGTATCGCCACCGGCGCCACCATGCTGGCCGCGGTCCGCGCCGTGCGGGCGGCCCGGCGGGTCGTGGTGGCCGTGCCGGTCGGGCCACCGACCCTGAGCAGCCAACTACGGGATGAGGCCGACGACGTGGTGTGCGCCAGTACCCCGCCCCAGTTCGACGCGGTGGGTCAGGCGTTCGTGGATTTCCACCAGGTCAGCGACGACGAGGTCCGCCGTCTGCTGGCCGAGCCCACCACGGAGCCGGGCGAGAGTTAGTTCTTGTACTTCTCGGTGGAATCGTCGGCCTCGACGTCGACGTCCGCGGCGTCGGACTCCACGGCGACATCTGATTCGGGCTCGGCGACCAAATCGTCGGGATAGTCCACCGGCGCGTCCACCGCGTCGAAGGTCTCGGTCGTTTCGGTGGCGTCGGCATCAGGCGTATCCGAGGCCGCGCCGGCGTCGTGGCCGTCGCCGGCCTTCGAACCGCGCGAGCGTTCCCGCAATGCGTCGACGATCAGCAGCAGCACGCCGATCACGCTGGCACCGATACAGACCCAGGCGATCAACTCATTGCTGGTGACCACCGCGGTCACCAGCGCGGCCAGGCCGATGACGGCAAGCACGAGCGCAATGATCAACATCGTTCAACCCTAAGTGTGGTGGCCCGGGATCGGGCCGGTTCACGACAGTGTGAGGAAGTCAGTCTTGCCGGCTAGTTGTTGCCGCGGTTGAACTGGCTGAAACCACCGGCCGAGTCGTTGTTGGCGCTGGAATCCACCGGTGCGGCCGAACCGCGCTGGCCCAGCTCTTCCAGCTGAGACTCCAGGTAGGTCTTCAGACGCGTCCGGTACTCACGCTCGAACGTCCGCAGCTGCTCCAGGCGGCCCTCCAGGACCGTGCGCTGCTGGTTGATCGTGCCCATGATCTCGGAGTGCTTGCGCTCGGCGTCGGCCTGCAGGGCGTCGGCCTTCTCCTGGGCCTGACGCAGCTGGGTCTCCGAGCGGGTCTGCGCGTCGGCCAGCATGGCGTCGGCACGGGTGCGGGCCTCCGAGACCGTGGTCTCGGCGGTCTTGCGGGCGTCGCTGACCATGGCGTCGGCCTGGGCGCGGGCATCCGAGAGCAGCTTCTCCGACTCGGCCTTGGCCGTGGAGGTCAGGCGATCGGCAGTGTCCTGCGCCAGGCTGAGCACCCGGGCGGCACGCACAGCGGTGTCCTCGCTGGGCGGCGCGGCAGGGGCAACCGGCGCCGGCGGGGCCTCGTACACCGGCTGGGGCGCCGGGGTCGGCTCGGGCTCCGGCTCGTAGAGCGGGATGGACTGGGTGGCCTGGGCGCCACCGCCGGCCCGCGCCGATGCCAGCTCCTGATCGAGCTCGGACACGCGCTGCCGGAGATCGGCGTTCTCCTCGATGAGCCGAGTCAGCTCGTTCTCAACCAGATCGAGAAAGGCATCGACCTCGTCCTCGTTGTAGCCACGTTTGCCGATGGGCGGCTTGCTGAACGCGACGTTATGGACGTCCGCTGGTGTGAGCGGCATTGTCTGCCCCCTTGAAGTCTTGGACCGTCAACCGATCTCAAAGTGTAAAGCCTTGCTTGATCGCAACTGGAGTCCATCCTGTCACACCAGACCCGGCGGTTGCAGTGGAGGCCTATTTTTAAGAACGAATTTCAATCTTCTTACGCAATTGTGGACCATTCGGCAAACGGCGAGATCGCGTCTCCCCCGCCCGCTCGCGTCGACGGTCTACATCGCCGCGTTGAACGCCAGCTGCATCCCGATGAACGCCGCGAGCAGCAGCACCATGATCGACAGATCGAAGCGCACGGCGCCTATCGTGAGCTGGGGAATGAGCCGCCGCAGAAGTTTCACGGGCGGATCGGTCACGGTCATGATGACCTCAAGCACGACGACGGTCAGACCCTTGGGGTGCCAGTCGCGGCTGAACGACCGGATGAACTCGACGACGACGCGCGCGATGAGCAGCAGCCAGAAGATGAACAGCGCGAAACCGAGAATTTCGAAGAACAGCGACAACTGAGCCGACCTCACTACAGCAGGATGTGTGACATTGGATACAGGTCGCCGTAGGCCGGACACATCTCACACAGAAGACGTGGTCAGCCGATAGTGCGACGCCGCCAGCCTACCCGGGCCCCATCCTGGGGATCGGGTAGCGCGGCGGCGACACGGTGCCGCGACTGGCGTCGCGGCCCTACTGGTAGGCGTAGAAGCCGGCCTCGGCGATCCGGCGCCGCTGCTCAGCGCTGACGTCGACGTCAGCCGGCGACAGCAGGAAGACCTTCGTGGCCACCTTGTCGAACGAGCCGCGCAGCGCGAACGCCAGACCGGCGGCGAAGTCGACCAGCCGCTTGGCGTCGGCGTTGTCCATCGACACCAGGTCCATGATCACCGGGGTGCCGTCGCGGAAGCGCTCGCCGATGGTGCGCGCCTCGCTGTAGTCCTTGGGCCGCAGCGTGGTGATCTTTGCCAGCGGGCTGCCCGCCTCGAACAGTTCGGCCATCCGGCGGGGATCCATCGCGAGCGAACCGCGGGTGGATCCGGCCAGTCCACCGAGACGCGGTGCGGGACGGTCGAATTCGCGGGGGCCGCGCATCCGGGCATCGAACCGCTGCTCGTCGGCGAAACCGCCCGGGTAGCCGCCCCGGTAGGCCGGGCCCTCGTCGTACTCGGGAGCCTCGTAGCCGTAGCTGTCGTCCTCGAAGCGCTCGTCACGGGGACGCCGGGCGTAGCTGCGGGCAGCGCCACGGTCGTCGTCCTCGTAGTACTCGTCGTCGTAGTCCTCCATCGGCGCCATGCCGAAGTAGGCCTTGACCTTGTGCAGTGTGCTCATCTCGGCGACCCTTCTGCGGACGGTGGGGGTGGTGATGTCTGTGATGAAGATGTGACTGGAGTGACTACTGCGGGTGACGTTAGCGGGCGTTGCCCCATGAGCGCGGTACCGACACGCACACATGTCGATCCGTGTTTGACCGCGCTTTCGAGATCTCCGGACATACCCGCCGAAAGTTCGAGCCGGTGCTGGTAGTCGCGCTGCACCCGGTCCCGTTCGGCGGCCAGACGTGCGAACGCGTCGTCGGGATCCCATTCCAGCGGCGGGATTCCCATCAATCCGACGAACTGCAACGCCTCTGCGGCGTTCGCTGACGCACAGATTTCGTCGACGAGGCCGGAGGCATTCACATCGACACCGCCCCGTTCGGTATCGCCGTCCAGACTGATCTGGATGTAGACGCGCAGCGGCTGCGGCCGGCGGCCGGCGGCCAGCGCGTCACCGGCGGCCCGGTCCAGCGCCGTCAGCAGGCGGGTGCTGTCGACCGAGTGCGCGGTGTGCGCCCACCCCGCGACGGCCCGCGCCTTCTTGCGCTGGATGCGCCCGACCATATGCCAGCGAATCGGCACATCCGGCAATTCCGTGCGAACAGATTCGACTTTATCGGCGGCTTCTTGTTCGCGGGATTCACCAAATGCGAGGCACCCTAATTGATTGAGAATAATGACATCGGAGGCCGGAAAGTATTTCGTGATCGGGAGTAATTCAATTTCATTGACATTTCGCCCGACAGATTCTGCGGCGCGTGCCAGGCGCGCCCGCGCCGCACCGAGCGCAGCGGTCAACTCGGCCGTCCGATCCGCGTCACGCCCGCGCTGCACGGTGCTCATCTCACCCTCACTCCAGGCCCATCCGGGGATTGTTCACCGGCGCTGCTCCATCCACACCACACTCGCCAGGCGCCCGGTCGGCGCATCACGGCGATGACTGAACAGCGCGCGGTCGGCGACGGTGCACCGCGGGTCGACGTCGATCGCGGTGACACCCAAAGCCGTTAACTGCCGGGCGATTCCGGCCCGCAGGTCCAAGCCCGGCGTGCCACGCGAGGTACGGGTGCGCGAGCCGGGCAGCACCGCCTCCACGTCGGTCGCCATCTGTTCGGGCACCTCGTAGTTGGCGCCGCTGACCGCGGGACCGAGCAGCACCGAGACGTCCTCGGCACGTGCCCCGGCGGCCAGCATCGCCTCCAGGGTCCTGGCCACGATGCCCTTCTGGGCGCCGACCCGGCCGGCATGGACGGCCGCGATGACGCCGGCGCGCGCGTCGCCCATTAAAACCGGGACGCAATCCGCGGTCACGACGACCAATGCCAAACCCGGGGTCGTCGTCACCAATGCGTCGGCATTATCGACCGCGGTGTCGCGCGGGCCGTCCACGGTGACGACGTGATCGCTGTGAACCTGATTCATCCAGACCAGCGCGTCGGCCCCGATGGCGGCGGCCAGCCGCCTCCGGTTCTGGGCCACGGCCGCAGGATTGTCGCCGACGTGGTCGCCGAGGTTGAACGAATCGAAGGGCGGTGCCGAGACGCCGCCGGCGCGGGTTGTCGTCACCCGCCGAATACGAACACTCACAATCCCAGTATCCGAACCCGCTGCCGGGCCCGGCTCAGTGCCGCATGAACGGCGGCACGTCGACATCGTCGTCGGCGATCCCGCCGTCTCCGTCGCCACCGACGCTCACGGTGGCGCCATTCGTGTGGGCCGGGACGCTCACCGCGTCCGTCGGCTCGAACAACGACGTGGTCACCTTGCCCGCCCGCGCCGAGGCGATCGGCTGGGTCTGTGCCGCGCTCGGACTGACCACCGGCTTTCGGCTGGGTCCGGCGCTGTCGAAGCCGGCCGCGATGACCGTGACTCGAACCTCGTCGCCGAGCGAGTCGTCGATCACCGTGCCGAAGATGATGTTGGCCTCGGGATGGGCCGCATCCTGCACCAGCGAGGCGGCCTCGTTGATCTCGAACAGGCCCAGGTCACTGCCACCGGCCACCGACAGCAGCACGCCCTGCGCGCCTTCCATCGAAGCTTCCAGCAGCGGCGAGTTGATCGCGATCTCGGCCGCCTTGAGCGCACGGCCGTCGCCGCGTGCCGAGCCGATGCCCATCAGCGCCGTGCCCGCCCCGCTCATCACGCCCTTGACGTCGGCGAAGTCGACGTTGATCAGGCCCGGCGTGGTGATCAGGTCGGTGATGCCCTGCACGCCGTTGAGCAGCACCTCGTCGGCACTGCGGAAGGCGTCCATCAGCGACACCGCGGCATCGCCCATCTGGAGCAGCCGGTCGTTGGGGATCACGATCAGGGTGTCGCAGCTCTCGCGCAGCGACTGAATACCGTTCTCGGCCTGGTTGCTTCGCCGCTTGCCCTCGAACGAGAACGGCCGCGTCACGACACCGACCGTGAGCGCGCCGAGCTTGCGCGCGATCGACGCGACGACGGGCGCGCCACCGGTGCCGGTGCCGCCGCCCTCACCCGCGGTGACGAACACCATGTCGGCGCCGCGCAGCAGCTCCTCGATGTCGTCCTTGGCATCCTCGGCGGCCTTGCGGCCCACTTCGGGGTCCGCTCCGGCGCCGAGTCCACGGGTGGAGTCCCGGCCGACATCGAGCTTGACGTCGGCGTCGCTCATCAGCAGTGCTTGTGCGTCGGTATTGATCGCGATGAACTCAACGCCCTTGAGGCCCTGTTCGATCATCCGGTTGACGGCGTTGACACCGCCGCCACCGATACCAACCACCTTGATTACCGCGAGGTAGTTATGCGGGGGGGTCATCGATCGTCTTCCTCCCAGGTTGGGTGTTCTCAGTGTTCCTGGCGCCGAATCTCCCCGGGGCAAACTCTCAACCTCAACCATAGGCTTAGAGTTATGTCAAGTAGTTCCGCGCAAACAGAACGGTAGGGGGCCAACGCCGGTGTTCGCGGCAGGCGCGCCGACGCGCCGCGCGGCAATTTTTGCCGGATCTACTTGACAGTCGGCAGATCCGGGCTCGACACGTCATAGGTGTGACCCGGCTGGGTCAGCAGGGCCGCCAGCTTCAGCGCCTTCTCATCGGTCCGATCGTTGGTCCCCCACACCACAACCCGGCCGTCGGCCAACGTCAGCGCGATCGAGGCCACCGAAGGCGCGGCGATCCGGCCCACCTGTGCGACGACATCCGGCGGAAGGGCCAGCATCACCTCGAGCGCGGCCTTGGTGGCCGGATCGGTCGGCCCCGGGTTGTCGGCATCCAGATACGGCAGCGTCGGCGGTGGCGGCTCGGTGGCGAAATCCACCCCGTCGCGGTCGAACAGATGCGGACCGTCGGGATAGTCCTTGACCACCACCGGCACTCGCTCGACGACCGTGATCCGAAGGGTCGAGGGATACTCGCGCTGAACCCGGGCGGTGGCGATGCGCCGGATCGTGGCCACCCGCTCGGCGACCGCGTCGGTGTTGACCTGCAGCAGCGGGGTCTCCGGTGCCACCGCGGCGGCCGCCAGCACCTGTTCCTGGGGCACCACGGCCGCACCGCTGACCGCCACGCTGCGCACCGACATCACCGGCGTGAAATACAGGACCAGGCCCAACGCCACCGCGACCACGCTGGCCAGCGCAGACCACAACAACACCTTCAGGCCACGAATAGTGCTGCGGGCCACGGCGTTCGGAGCATCCGCGGACTGCCCGACCACCCGGCGCTTGGCCTCGCGGCGGGCATGTTCGATCGCCACGGCCCGGTCCCGCGCGGCCCGGCGTTCCTCGCGCTCGCGGCGGGCGCGGCGGCGTGGACCCTCGTAGTCGGCTTCTGCCGCGGGCGGCACATCAGGATCTGCCGCGGGCGGCGCGTCAGGATCCGCCTCGGGCGTGGGCGGCGCTTCCGACCCGCCGGACTCCTCCGGAGCCGGACCTGGCTCCTCGGCAGCCTCGCCGGGACGGTCAGGACCCGGATCGGTCACGGTGAATCCGCCGACGGCCGGCCCGGTGCGGTGCGATTCTCCTTGATGCCGAGCTCGGTGAGGATCTCCTTGCCGAGCATGGTCACGTCGCCGGCACCCATGGTGAGCACCACGTCACCGGCGCGGGCCGCGGCCGCCACCACAGCGGCGACCGCCGAGAAATCGGGAACGTAGGTGACCGCAGAGCTGACATGTTCGGCGACCGTGGCGCCGCTGATGCCGGGCAGCGGCTGCTCACGCGCACCGTAGACGTCGAGCACGAAGACCTCGTCGGCGGCGCTCAGCGCCGCACCGAACTCGGTCGCGAAAGTCGCTGTGCGCGAATACAAATGTGGTTGGAAGGCGACGATGACGCGGCCGCCGGTCTGGTCGACCACGGTTCGGGCCGCCTCGAGGGTGGCTCGCACCTCGGTGGGATGGTGCGCGTAGTCGTCGAACACGCGGATGCCGCCGAGCGCACCCACCAGCTCGAAACGCCTTCGCACACCTTCGAATCCGGCCAGCCCGTCGAGCACGGTCTCCGCCGGTGCGCCGACCTCGACGGCGGCCAGCAGGGCGGCCAGGGCGTTGAGCGCCATGTGCCTGCCTGGCACCGCCAGTCGCACCGCACGCGGATGAGGCTCACCGGCGAGCTGGATGTGAGCCACCGCCCCGGTCCCCTGCTGCTCCCAGCTCAGCAAGGTGCCTGCCAGACCGTCCGCAGGTGTGCTGCCGTACCGCAACACCCGGATGCCCAGTGAGTCAGTGTGTTCGGCGAGCGCGGCGGCGCCCGGATCGTCGGTACACACCACCAGGGCTCCGCCCGGCGCGATGCGGTCGACGAACGCGGAGAACACCGCGGTGTAGGCCTCCTCGCTACCGAAGAAATCCAGGTGGTCGGCCTCGATGTTGGTGACCACCGCGACATTCGGTGTGTATTCCAGCAGCGAGCCGTCACTCTCGTCGGCCTCGGCGACGAAGCACTTCCCGCTGCCGTGATGGGCGTTGGTGCCCGCCTCGCCCAGTTCGCCGCCCACGGCGAACGACGGGTCGAAACCGCTGTGCTGCAACGCCACGATGAGCATCGAGGTGGTGGTGGTCTTACCGTGGGTGCCCGTCACCATCAGCGTGGTGTAACCGGCCATGAGCTTGGCCAGCACCACCGGACGCAGAATCACCGGGATTCCGCGGCGCCGGGCTTCGACCAGTTCCGGATTGGTCTTGGGGATCGCGGCGTGGGTGGTGACGACCGCGGTCGGCCCGCCCGGCAGCAGATCCAGTGACGACGCGTCGTGACCGATCCTGACCTCGGCACCGCGGGCCCGCAGGGCCACCACGCCGCGCGACTCCTTGGCGTCCGAGCCGGACACCAGGCCACCCCGGTCGAGCAGGATCCGGGCCACGCCCGACATCCCGGCTCCCCCGATCCCGACCATGTGTACCCGCTGAAGTTCAGCCGGAAGTGAATTACCGTTCACTGCAGCTTCTTTCGTTGAGCACGGGCGATGTCCAGGGCGACCTGCGCCACCCGCCGTGCGGCATCGGGGTGACCCGACAACGAGGCGGCGGCAGTCATCTCCGCCAACCGCGCATCGTCGGTCATCAGACCGGCGACCGTATCGGCCACGAATCCACCGGTGAGCTGAACATCGTCGACGACGATGCCGCCACCGGCCGACACCACCGGCAGCGCGTTGAGCCGCTGCTCACCGTTGCCGATCGGCAGCGGGACGTACACCGCGGGCAATCCCACGGCGGTCACCTCGGCAACCGTCATCGCACCGGAACGGCAGATCGCCAGATCGGCTGCGGCATAAGCCAGGTCCATGCGGTCCAGATACGGCACCGCGACATACGGCGGCGCGCCCGCCGCGGCCGGCGGCAGGTCGAGGGTGTTCTTCGGCCCGTGTGCATGCAGAACCGAAACACCGGCAGCACCAAGGGCTTCGGCAGCCGAGGACACCGCCCGGTTGATCGACTGCGCCCCCTGCGAACCGCCGAACACGAGCAGCACCTTGGCGTCGGGCGCGAAGCCGAAGAAAGCCCTGGCCTCGGCGCGCAACGCGGCGCGGTCCAGCGAGGTGATCGCCGCGCGCACGGGTACTCCGACCACCTCGACCTTGCGCAGTCCCGGTTCGGGTACCGCCGAGAGCACGCGCCGCGCCGATACCGCACCGACCCGGTTGGCCAGGCCCGCGCTGGCGTTGGCCTCGTGGACCACCACCGGGACGGCGCGCCGGCGACCGTGCAGGCCGAAGCCGCCCCGGGCGGCGAGGTAGGCGGGCAGCGCGACATAGCCGCCGAACCCGATCACCACATCGGCCTCGACGCCGGCCAGCACCGAACGGGTCTGGCGGATCGCGGTGCGGACGCGCAGTGGCAGCCGCACCAGATCTCCCGACGGTTTGCGCGGCAAGGGCACCGGGGTGATCAGCTCGAGGTCATAGCCGCGTTGCGGAACCAGTCGGGTCTCCAGGCCGCGGGCGGTTCCGAGAGCGGTGATCCGCACCTGCGGGTCGAGTTCACGCAGCGCGTCGGCCACCGCCATGGCCGGCTCGACGTGACCTGCCGTGCCACCACCGGCGAGAACAACGGATATCCCCCGGTCGCTGCGCTCCTGCCCCCGAGGACCAGATATCCCGCGCTCGCTGCGCTCCTGCCCCCGAGGACCAGACATCCCCCGGTCCGTCTTACCGTCGCTCACCCGTAACGCTGACCTTCCAAAGTTCGGGCTCGTTGCCCCTGTTTGTGCTGGCCTGCAGGATATCGGACCGAGGACCTACCGCCCCCGGCCGCCTGCTGACCGGCACCGTGTCCGGACCGGCGCACGGGCCGGTCCCCGCTGCGCGGCGCGCGGCGGGTCCCCGCTTGTTTGGCACCCGACTGTTTGGCCCTGGCCTGCTTGCCCGCCTGCTTGGCCGCGGGCTTGGCGGCCGGCTTGGCACCGGCCTTGCCGTTGGGCTTGCCCGCGGTGCGCGAGGGCGTCTTGCGCCGGTCGTGCAGCCGGTTGCGGGCGACCTCCAAGCGAGTCGGGATGTACGGCTCCGGCAGCGGCAGCCGCAGCAGCCGGTTCATCCGGTCGTCGCGCCCCGCCCGCAGCGCCGCCACCGCCTCCGGTTCGTGCCGGGCCGCGTTGGTGACCAGGCCCATCATCAGAAGCGTTGTCGCCTGCGAAGATCCACCAGCCGAGATCAGCGGCAGCTGCAGCCCGGTGACCGGCAGCAGCCCCACCACGTAGCCGACGTTGATGAACATCTGGCCGACCACCCACAGCGTGGTGGTGGCCGTGAGCAGACGGAGGAACGGATCGGCCGAACGCCGGGCGATGCGCATCCCGGTGTAGGCGAACAACCCGAACAGGCCGAGCAGTCCGAGCGCACCGACGAATCCCAGCTCCTCGCCGATGATGGCGAAGATGAAGTCGTTGTGGGCGTTGGGCAGGTAGTTCCACTTGGCCGTGCCCTGCCCCAGCCCGTCACCGAAGATGCCGCCGTTGGCCAGGGCGAACCGGGCCTGCCGGGACTGGTAGCCGATCCCCTGTGAGTCTGCTGCCGGGTCCAGCCAGGATTGCACCCGGTCGGACCGGTAACCGGCGGACACCGCCAGCACCCCGGCCGCCACGATGGCGGCCGCCAGCGAGGACAGGAACACCCGCAGCGGCAGGCCCGCGTACCACAGCAGACCCAGCAGGATGATGCTCAGCGACACGGTCTGCCCGAGGTCGGGCTGAGCGACGATCAACGCCAGTGCGATCACCGCGGCAGGCACCAGCGGGACGAGCATCTCGCGCAGCGAGGCCCGTTCCATCCGGCGGGCCGCCAGCAGGTGCGCGCCCCAGATGGCGAAGGCGATCTTGGCCAGCTCCGACGGCTGCATCGAGAAACCCGCGACGACGAACCAACCGCGAGAACCGTTGGCCACCTTGCCGATCCCAGGGATCAGCACCAGGATCAGCAGCACGATCGTGAAGGCGAACCCGGGGAAAGCCAGCCGGCGCAGGGTCCGCACCGGCATCCGGAGCGCCACGTAGAACGCGACCAGTCCGACCACGGTCCACATCACCTGGCGGCCGAACACGGCCCAGGGCGACCCGTCGAAATCGTAGGAGTACACGCCCGACGCCGAGAGGACCATGATCAGGCCCAGGGTGGTGAGCAGCGCGGTGACCGCGATGATCAGGTGGAACGACGTCATCGGCCGCCCCAGCCACGCCCCGAAACGGGTGCGCGGCGCGGTGGAGGCAGCCGTCGACTCGGCGGAGCCACCCGCTGAACCCGCGGCGGAATCGGCGGCTTCGCCGGTTGCGTCACCGTCACGGCCGCGCAACCGGGCCAGAATGCTGGCCACCTCGCCTACCCGATCGCGGCGCGGACGGCACCGGCGAACGCATCGCCGCGCTGGCCGTAGCCGCTGAACTGATCGAAGGACGCGCCTGCCGGGGCCAGCAACACGGTGTCACCCGAGGCCGCCAGGCCGCGCGCGACATCAACGACCGCCGTCATGACCGCGTCGGAGACCGGACGGTCTGCGACTTCGATCACACGAGTCACATGATCACCAATAGACTCATTTGTCTCAAGCACCCCAGAATCCTCCCCCGTCACAACCTCGACGACGGGGACATCCGGGGCGTGTCGCGATAACGCATCGGCAACCATCTGCCGATCCCGCCCGATCAACACCACCGCGACCAGCCGATTCGCCACCTGGCGCACCAGCTCGTCGACCGAGGCACCCTTCAGCAAGCCCCCGGCGATCCAGATCACGCGGTCGAACGCGGTGATCGAGGCCTGCGCGGCGTGCGGGTTGGTGGCCTTGGAATCGTCGACGTAGCGCACCCCGTCGGCCTCCCCGACCACCTCGGCGCGGTGCCTGCCGACCTGGAACGACGCCAATGCGGCCGCGATCGATTCGGGAGCCACCCCGACGGCGCGGGCCAGCGCCGCAGCCGCCAGCGCGTCGAGCCGGCCGACCGGCCCGGCCACACTGATCGTCGCGGCATCAGCCAACTCCACGTCGGCGCCGAAGGCACAGTCGACGAGCTTGCCGGCGCGGACACCCAGTTCGCCGTCGGCCGGTTCGCCCAGCCGGAATCCCACCCGAACCAGGGCCTGGGAGGTGGACAGCAGGCCGGCCGCCACCGGATCGTCGAGGCCCACCACGGCGACCCGGCCGGCCAGCGCCCTGGCCTTGTCGGCGGCGTAGGCGGCCATCGAACCGTGCCAGTCCAGATGGTCCTCGGCGACATTGAGCACCACACCGGCGTCCGGGCGCAGCGAGGGCGCCCAGTGCAGCTGGAAGCTCGACAACTCGACCGCCAGCAACTCCGCGGGCTGATCGAGCACCGCCAGCACGGGATCACCGATGTTGCCGCACAACAGGCTTCGCCGCCCGTCGGCCAGCAGCATCTCCTGCAGCATCGAGGTGGTGGTGGTCTTGCCGTTGGTACCGGTGACCACCAGCCAGCGCCGGGGCGGACCGTAGCGGCCCGCGGCGTCCAGCCGCCAGGCCAGCTCCACATCGCCCCAGATCGGCACACCGGCCTCGGCGGCGGCGGCCAGGACAGCGGAAGTGGGCGGGAATCCCGGGCTGGTAACCACCAGCGCGTAGTCGGCGATGCCGGCGATCGCCGAGGCAGGATCGATGACCGCGGTGCCCTGCTCGGCGTAGGACTGCAGAGCCTCGGCGCGGTCGTCGCACAGCGTCGCAGCGACGCCGAGGGGTGCCAGCGCCGCCAGTATGGCGCGTCCGGTCACCCCCGCGCCGGTGACCAACACCGGAGCTCCCGGGGTCAGCAGCGACAGATCGTCGTCACCGCCGTGCCCGCCGGATGGGCCGGCCACGTCAGGCCCCGACTGCAGTGAGCCACTCGCTGTAGAACAGGGCCACGCCCAGACCGCAGGCGATCGCCGTCAGCAGCCAGAACCGGATGATGACCGTGGTCTCGGCCCAACCCACCAACTCGAAATGGTGATGGAACGGCGCCATTCGGAACACCCGGCGGCCCGTCGTGCGGAAGGCCAGGATCTGCACCACCACCGAGGTCACCTCGGCCACGAACAATGCCCCCAGAACCACCGCGAGGATCTCGGTGCGGCTCGTCACCGACAACCCGGCGATGATGCCGCCCAGGGCCAGCGAGCCGGTGTCACCCATGAAGATCTTGGCGGGCGCGGCATTCCACCACAGAAAGCCGATACACGCGCCGGCGGTCGCGGCCGCGATGATCGCCAGGTCCAGCGGGTCGCGCACGTTGTAGCAGCCCAGCCCCGGCGCCGTCGCGCACGCATTGCGGTACTGCCAGAAGGTGATCAGCACGTAGGCCGCACACACCATCGCCATCGCGCCGGCCGCCAGCCCGTCCAGGCCGTCGGTGAAGTTCACCGCGTTGGACCACGCACTGACGATCACCACGCAGAACAACACGAACACCCACGACGCCAGCGTCACGGTGGCGATCTCGCGGACATAGGACAGCTCGGGGCTGCCCGGAGTGAGCCCGTCGCCGTTGCGGAACTGCAGCGCCAGCACACCGAACAACACCGCGGCAGTCAGCTGACCGACCGTCTTGGCCGTCTTGTTCAGCCCCAGGTTGCGGGAGCGCCGCAGCTTGATCAGATCGTCGACGAATCCGACGAGGCCGAGCATCGTGGCCAGTCCCAGCACCAACAGGCCCGACGCCGACGGGCCCTCTCCGCCCAGCGCCACCCCGACCAGATGGGTGCCCAGATAGGCCGCCCAGATGCCGGCCACGATCGCCACACCGCCCATCGACGGCGTGCCGCGCTTCTTGGCGTGACTGGCCGGACCGTCCTCACGGATCTCATGGCCGAGCCCACGCTTGGTGAACAGCCGGATCAACGCGGGCGTCAGCAGGATCGAGACCGTCAGTGCGATGCCGACGGCAATCAGGATGAGTTTCATCGGTCGGCATTCCGATCGTCTGCGTCCTCAGCGGCGACCAGCGCGTCCGCCAGCGCACCCAACCCGACCGAGTTGGATGCCTTCACCAGCACCACATCCCCCGGCTGCAGCTCGGCCCGCAGCACGGCCAGTGCAGCATCGGCGTCGTCGACCATCGTGGACTCAGATCCCCACGAACCCTCCATCACCGCGCCGTGGTGCATGGCGTTCATAGTCCTCCCGGTTCCGACGACGATTAACCGAGACACATCTAAGCGCACCGCGAAGCGTCCGATGGCGTCGTGCTCGGTTATCGCGTCGTCACCGAGTTCGGCCATCTCGCCCAACACGGCCCAGCTGCGCCGCTTTCCGTGCAGGTCACCGGGGCTCTGGCGGGACATCCACGCCAGTGCCTTCAGCCCGGCGCGCATCGAATCCGGGTTGGCGTTGTAGGCGTCGTTGATCACCGTCACACCGTCGGCGCGGGTACCCACCTGCATCCGGCGCCGCGAGACCGGACCGGCGCCCGCCAGTGCCGCGGCCACCTGGTCCAGACCGGCGCCGCACTGCAGCGCGACCGCCGCCGCGCACAGCGCGTTGCCGACCTGGTGATCGCCGTGCACCGCCAGCGCCACCTCGACTTCCCCACCGTTCGCGTGCAGGGTGAACCGCGGGCGGGCCAGATCGTCGAGGGCCACCGGTCCGGCCCACACGTCGACCTCGGAGCCGGGCTCGCGCGACACCCGCACCACGCGGGCCTCGGTCTTGGCGGCCATGGCCGCCACCGCGGTGTCGTCGACATTGAGGATGACCACGCCCGAGGCCGGAACAGCTTGCGGCAACTCGGCTTTGGTATTGGCAATGGCCTCGCGCGAGCCGAACTCGCCGAGGTGGGCGGTGCCCACGTTGAGCACCACGGCGATCTGCGGCGGGGCGATCGCGGCCAGGGCGGCGATGTTGCCCGGATGCCGGGCCGACATCTCCAGGATCAGGTAGTCGGTCTCGGGCGTGGCACGCAGCACCGTCCACGGATGCCCCAGCTCGTTGTTGAACGAACCCGGCGGTGCGATGACCTGCCCGAGCGGCTCCAGCACCGCGGCAAGCAGATCCTTGGTCGAGGTCTTGCCGGAGGATCCGGTCACGCCGACGATCGTCAGGCCATCGGCGACGAGCTCGGCGGCCACCGCCGCCGCGAGCTTGGCCAGTGCGGCCAGCACGGCCGCACCGGAACCGTCGGTGTCGAATTCCAAAGCGCCAGAAGCGGCATCGGCCGCCCCGGGTTCGGGAGAGACGACAATCGCGGGTACCCCGACCGGGCGGGCGGCCAGCACGGCCGCGGCCCCGGACGCCACCGCCGCCGCCGCGAAGTCATGTCCGTCGGAGCGGGCGCCGGGCAGCGCCAGGAACAATCCGCCGGGGCCGACCGCGCGGGAGTCGAACTCGACGGTTCCGGTGACGCGGGTGGATGCGGCCTCTTCGGCAGTGATGTCGGCCAGCTCGCCGCCGACGATGTCGGCGATCCTGGCGATGGTCATCTCGATCACGAGCCCGACTCCCCTGCCTTGAGTGCCTCCAACGCCGCCGCCAGCTCGTCACGGTCATCGAACGGCCGGGTCTGGCCGCCACCGGTCTGCCCGCTCTCGTGGCCCTTGCCCGCGATCAGCACGATGTCGCCGGGCCCCGCCCAAGCCACCGCATGGTCGATCGCCGCCCGCCGGTCGCCGACCTCCACGACCTCGGCGCCTCCGGACGCTTCGGCGGTTCCGGCCACGATCGCGGCCCGGATCATTGCCGGGTCCTCGTCACGGGGATTGTCATCGGTGACCACGACGAGATCCGCCAGTTCGGCCGCGACCCGCCCCATCGGCGCGCGCTTACCCGTGTCCCGGTTGCCTCCGGCCCCGAACACCACCGCGATGCGGCCCGGGCCGCAGCTGCGGAGGCCGTCTTCTCCCGTCGCTCCGCTCGCCCTCAATGTCTCGAGCACCGCCTGCAACGCCCCGGGCTTGTGCGCGTAGTCGACCAGAGCCAGGAACGGCTGCCCGCGGTCGATCGGCTGCAGCCGGCCCGGCACGGTCGCCGTACGCAGCCCGGGAGCGGCCTGCTCGGGCGACACCCCGGCCCCGGCCAGCAGCGCGATCGCAAGGGCCGCATTGGCGATGTTGTATCCGCCGGTCAGCCGGATCCCGAGGTGGTGGGACATTCCGGCCGGGTCGACGAGGGTGAATTCCTGGGATCCGACGCCGACCAGCGAGATGTCCCGCGCCTGCCAGTCGGCCGGCGCGCCCGTGGCACTGACGGTCGTCACGTTCCCGGCCCGGCCGGCCATCGCGACGCCCGCCTCGTCGTCGACACAGACCACCGCGGCCGCGGCATGGTTGCGCGACGCGGGATCGAAGAGCCGGGCCTTGGCCTCGAAGTAGTCCTCCATCGTGGGATGGAAATCCAGGTGGTCGCGCGACAGGTTGGTGAACCCACCGAGTGCGAACCGGATCCCGTCGACGCGGCCCAGAGTCAGCGCGTGGCTCGACACCTCCATGACCACGGTGTCGACGCCGCCCTCGACCATCACGGCCAGCAGCGCCTGCAGATCCGGCGCCTCGGGTGTGGTCAGCGCACTCGGCAGATCGCGTCCGGCGATCCGCACCCCGACGGTGCCGATCAGTCCGGCCACCCGGCCAGCGGCCCGCAAGCCGGCCTCCACCAGATACGTCGTGGTGGTCTTCCCCGAGGTTCCGGTCACCCCGATCACGGTCAGCCGCTCCGACGGACGCCCGTACACCTCGGCCGCCACCTCACCGAGCACCGAGCGGGGGTCGGGATGGATCAGGATCGGGACGTCGAGGCCATCGAGTTCGGCGGCGCCGGCAGCGTCTGTGAGCACCGCCACCGCACCGGCGGCGACCGCGTCCGCCGCATAGCGCGCACCATGCACCGCCGCGCCCGGGAGCGCGGCGAACAGATCTCCCGGCTGGGCATCCTGACCGCGCAGGGTCACGCCTGTCACCCGAAGTTCCGGCAGGGGATTTCCGCTAGCGGATACCGCTTGGACCTGTTCGGCGAGCGGCAGAAGGTATTGGCCGGCGGGACGGCTGGGACGCAGCTTCATGGCCATGCCACAGTACCCATCTGCGGTCCGCCGACCGCACCACCCACGACTATCGCGGTCAGGTCGCCTGCAGGGTCAGCCGCGGCCCCGGATCCGCCGACAACGGAACGTTGTGACGCTGCAGCAACCACGACGCGATGTTGTGGAACAACGGCGCCGCCGAGGAACCAGGTGCCCCGTCGGCCGCGCGGTGCGGTGCGTCCATCATGATCCCGACGACGTAGCGCGGATCGTCGGCAGGCGCCATGCCCGCGAACGTGATCCAGTAGACGTCGTCGTAGTAGCAGCCGCATGCCGGATTGATCTGCTGCGCCGTTCCGGTCTTCCCCGCGATCTGATAGCCCTCGACCGCGGCCTGTGGACCGGTGCCCTGCTGGGCGCCCATCGGGTCACGCTGCACGATGGCGCGGAACATGTTTCGCACCGTGCGGGCGGTCTCCGGTGTCACCACCCGAACACCTTCCGGCCGCGGCTCATCGGTACGTGTGCCATCCGGCGCGATGGTGGACTTGATGATGCGGGGCGGCATGCGCACCCCGTCGTTGGCGATGGTCTGGTACATCCCGGTCATCTGCAGCAGCGTCATCGAAAGACCCTGCCCGATCGGCAGGTTGGAGAACGAGCTGCCCGACCACTGATCGATGGGCGGCACCAGGCCCCCGCTCTCACCGGGCAGGCCGACACCGGTGCGCTGACCGAGCCCGAACCGGCGGACCATGTCGTAGAACCGATCCGGGCCGACCCGCTGCGCCAGCATCAGGGTTCCGACGTTGGACGACTTCCCGAACACGCCGGTCATGGTGTAGGGCATCACGCCGTGGTTCCACGCGTCGCGGACGGTGACCCCGCCCATGTCGATCGAGCCGGGCACCTGGAGCACCTCGTCCGGATTGGCCAGCCCGTACTCGATCGCGGCGGAGGCCGTGATGATCTTGTTCACCGAACCGGGCTCGAACGGCGAGGACACCGGCAGGTTGCCCATCTGCCGGCTCTCCTGCCGACCGAGGTCCTGGCTCGGATCGAACGTGTTGTCGTTCGACATCGCCAGCACCTCACCGGTTTTGGCATCGAGTACCACCGCGGAGACGTTCTTGGCCCCCGAGGCATCCTTGGCCTGCTGCACCTGCTGCTGGACGTAGTACTGGATGTCGTCGTCAAGCGTCAGCTGCACCGTGGACCCGTTGACCGCGTCGTGCCGGTTGCGGTAGCTACCGGGGATCACCACGCCGTCCGAACCGCGGTCATAGGTGACCGAGCCGTCGGAACCGGCCAACGCGGCGTCGAGCGAATCCTCCAGCCCGAGCAGGCCGTGGCCGTCCCAGTCGATCCCGCCGACGATGTTGGCCGCCAGCGAACCACCCGGGTACTGCCGCAGATCCTGGCGCTCGGCACCGACCTCGGGGAACTTGTCCATGATCGCGCCGGCGACCGCGGGATCGACCGCACGGGCCAGGTACACGAAAGTCTCGTTGCTCCTGAGCTTCTTGAGCACGGTCTTGAAATCGGGCCGGTTGTCGAGCCGGGTCGAGATCTCCTTGGCGATCTCGGTGAGCCGGTGATCCGGATCGGGGGCCTCACTGGACTTGGCCTTGGCCTCCGCGAGTTGCTTGCGGACCCGGACCGGCTGGAACGTCAGCGCCTTGGCCTCGATGGTGAACGCCAGCTTGTCATCGTTGCGGTCGACGATGCTGCCCCGCATGGCCGGGTTCACATCGGTGACCTTGAGCTGGCTGGCCGCCTCGGCGCGCAGACCCGCCGCTCTCGGCACCTGCAGACTGAACAACTGCACGGCGGCAATCACCAGCACCGACAGCATCACCAGGTTTCCGGCGCGGTGCCGGAACACGAAAGACGAGCTGCGCAAACCGGTTTCGGCGGCAACCCTGGTACGGCGGACGCGGGCCTCGTGCCCCGGCCCGGGCGAGGCCTTCTTGGCCCCCTGCTGCTTCGGCGACTGACCCTGGCGGCCCGGGCGGCGATTCATGCCGCGGGCGCCGGGGCGTTGACGGCAACGGCCGGGACATGTGCTGCGGGCGCCGCGGGTGGGCTGAACTGCTCCAGCGGGACAGCGGGTCCTGGCGCAGCCTGCGCCGGTGCGGCCGGAGCCGGGGCGGGAGCCACCGGTTCCGGCTGAGCCGGAAGTGCCTGGGCGACTGCCGGACCGGGCGCGGTCGGCACACCGGGCAGATGCATCGGTACCGGCGCCTGTTGCGCGGGGTCGGCGACCGCCGGGGCGGGAGCCGCGAGCACGTCAGGCGCGGGAGCAGCCGGTACCGGCCCGGGCACCGGCGGTACGGCTCCCGGCAGGCCGTGGAGCACATCGGCCTGCGGGACCGGAACACCCGGTACGACAGGGGAACCCGCGCTCGGCGTCCGCACAGTCAACTCGCGCGGATCGAGCACCCTGGGTGCCGGGGGCGCAGGCGGGGCCGGCGGGGCCTCCTCGGGCAGCGGCGTGTTCAGCGGGGGTGGCGGGACGCCTTCGGCGGGCTTCGGGGTGCCGACGACGGTCCAGTTGCCAGTCGCGTCCTGCACCAGGTGCGCGGTGTCGCGCGACGGGATCATGCCCAGGTTGCGGGCAGATTCGGCCAGCGCCGGAGCAGCCTGCGCTTCGAGCACATCGCGCTCCAGCGCCTCTTTCTGTTGCATCAGACCCTGATTCACCTGGCGAGCGTGACCCAGCTGGTAGGACCGCTCGGCCGAACCGGTGGACAGCCACAGGGTGACCGCGAGTCCGAGGCCCAACGCCGCGATCACCAGGACGACGAACGGGACCCGGGAGATCAGGACCCGCGGATTGAGCTCGATCGAGGCGAGCCGGACCAGCATGCGTTCCCGCAACCGGACCCGCAGTGGCGGGCGGACAACCTTGGGAGCCTTGGCCTTACGAGCCTTCGCCCGGGCCTTGGCCTGACTGGCGCTCTTGGGGCGGGCCGGACGGGTGCCCGGCCGCTGAATCGGTCCGGTACCCGGCGCGGTGCGCGCGGGGCGCTGCTCGGAACCCGGCCGGCGCTTGCGCGGCGGTGCCTGTTCGGTGCGCCGCGCGCCCCCTCGCGCGGGTTGACGCACCGGACGCCTGCGATCTGACTCCCGCAGCTGTTCGGGTCGCTTCACCTTCATGAGTTGCCCCCTTCCCCCACCTTTTCCAGTGCCCGCAGCCGCACCGGAGCGCTACGCGGATTGCGATCGATCTCAACTTGGCGGGCCTTCTCGGCACCGCGGGTCAACGTGACGAATTCGGGTTCGTGGCCTGGCAATTCGATGGGCAGGCCGGGCGGGGTCCGTGATGCGGTGGCCGCGGCGAACGCCTGCTTGACGATCCGGTCCTCAAGCGACTGGTAGGACATCACCACGATCCGTCCGCCGTCGGTCAACGCGGCCAGCGCGGCGGGCAGCGCAGCACGCAGCGAATCCAATTCGCCGTTGACCGCGACCCGCAACGCCTGGAAAGTCCGCTTGCCCGGATGTCCTCCGGTGCGGCGCGCCGGCGCCGGGATCGCCTCGTACAGCAACTCCACCAGCTCTCCGGTAGTGGAAAACGGTTGCTGTGCACGCCGTTTGACCACCTTGTCGGCGATCCGGCCGGCGAAGCGCTCCTCGCCGTAATCCCGCAGAACCCGGGCGATCGACTTGGCGTCCCAGGTGTTGAGGATGTCAGCGGCGGTCAGCGGCGCGTCGGGATCCATCCGCATGTCCAGTGGTGCGTCCGCGGAGTAGGAGAAGCCGCGTTCGGTCTGATCCAGCTGCATCGAGGACACACCGAGGTCGAACAGCACTCCGTCGATCTGACGGAAACCCGATTCCGCGATTGCCCCGGCAATTCCGTCGTAGCGGGTCCGCACCGCCCGCATCCGGTCGCCGAACGGGGCAAGGCGGGCGCCGGCGATGCCGAGCGCATTGGGGTCGCGGTCCAGGCCGATGACCTGCAAGCCGGGAAAGTCGGTCAGAAAGCGTTCGGAGTGGCCGCCCGCACCGAGGGTGGCGTCCACCAGAACCGCGTCCGCCCCGTCGGCGTGGCGGCGGGTGAGTGCGGGAGCCAGCAGCTCGACGCAGCGGTCGAGGAGGACCGGGACGTGGCCGTATCCATCGGAGTCCGCGCCTTGGGGTTCCTCGCGGTCCTGGGAGTCTGGCTGATCTGGGGAATCTGGCACCGCTGAAACACCTCCGCTCGGATTGGCCCCTGCACCGGGGTCTCTGTCCGAATTAACGGACCTGGCGTTGGGGAAGTACGCCAGGGCCAATTCGGGCAGAGGCCTCGCTGCACGGGCTAGGTCCAGGCCAGCCGCCGGTTGATGGGTCGCATCAGAGGATGTCGCGCAGAGCTTCATCGGTGGCCGCGGAGAAGTTCTCTTCGTGGTTCTGCTGGTACTCCTGCCAGGCTTCTGAGTCCCAGATCTCCAGATAGTCGACCGACCCGATCACCACGCACTCCTTGGACAGGCTCGCGTAGCGACGGTGGTCCGCCGACAGGGTGATCCGGCCCTGCGCGTCGGGATGCTGCTCATCGGTGGCGGCCGCCAAGTTACGTAGGAACGCCCGAGCGTCGGGGTTCCTGCGCGATGCGTCAGCAGCGCGCCGGGCGACCTTTTCGAACTCGTCGCGCGGATACACGGCCAGGCTGTGATCTTGGCCCTTGGTGACCATCAACCCTCCTGCCAGTGCGTCGCGGAACTTGGCGGGCAACGTGAGCCGCCCCTTGTCGTCGAGCTTGGGCGTGTAGGTACCCAGAAACATCTGGACACCTCCCGCCACCCGGTTCGGATCTCCGAGTCGCTTGCGAGATCCAGGCCAGGCCTTCTGCCCTCCGAACGGGACTCCGTTTTCCCCGTTGGCCGCCACTTTACCCCACGATCCCCCACTTTGCTCCATTTGAGTCGTCCAGTTTGGGGTTTCTCCCCACCAACGCCCCCCAGCACCACCCACACCGACCGCTCAAACGCCGGCGCGGGGCAGCAGAAAACAGAAAAACCGCAGGTAGGAACCTGCGGCGAGAAGGTGGGGCGTTGTGGGGCGAAAAATCCCTGAGAATCTGCCGGGGTCCCCCACACCGCCCCACACCCGTGCGCGGGCGGGCGGCCCCGGCGTGTCGCTGGACGACGCCGACATCGGGTCCGGACCGACAGAAAACACAAAAAAAGGGGCAGCCCGCTATGGGCTACCCCTTGATGCCGTCGAGCGGCTCAGTCGTCGAACCGGCGGCGGAACCGATCTTCCATCCGAGTGGTGAACGACCCACCGCGCTGACGACGCTGGCGCGGCGCATTGCCGGACCCCTGCGCCGCACGGTCACGGCCCCCGGTGACACGCGGTCCGGTGACGGCGAACACCACGCCGCCGAACATCACCACGAAACCCACCACCGACAAGATCGGGAAACCACCGATCATGGTGGCCTTCACGGCCACCCCGACAACCAGTAGTGCCAGGCCCACCACGAACAGGAGCGCACCCTGAAGCCTGCGCCGAGCCGATGGCGCCCTCAAGGTCCCACCGCGCACGCTCGACGCGAACTTGGGATCCTCGGCATAGAGCGCGCTCTCGATCTGATCGAGCATGCGCTGCTCATGATCGGAGAGTGGCATTCGTCCCTCCTTGCCGACGCCGCCGTCGCTGTTCAACATTTCACATGCCCGCAATCACGGACACCTAAGCCTAATGATACGAGGTCGATCCGAGCCGTACCACCTTGTTCACCTTCGATTGTAAGTCGTTCCGAGATAGCCCCGGTCGATGGGACCGACAGCATCCCAACCGGATAATGCTGAAGATAATGAGTTCGGCAGACACCGGCGGGCGAAAGGCGAAAGCATTGGCGACGTATCTCATAGATCTGTCGCCGGACGACATGAAGCGCCGGCTCCCCGAGGCGCTGCGCGTGTACGTCGACGCCATGCGCTATCCACGCGGAACCGAGGAGCAGCGCGCCGCCCTGTGGCTCGAACACACCCGGCGCGCGGGCTGGAAATGTGTGGCCGCCGTCGAGGTCGCCGAATCCGGCGCGAACGCCGACTCCGGCACGGATGCGGGCACTGAATCCGGTGCGGACCTGATCGACGCCCCGCTGCTGGGAATCGCCTACGGATACAGCGGGGCGCCCGATCAATGGTGGCAACAACAGGTCATCTCCGGCCTGCAGCGCGTGGGCGCGAGCCCCGGGCGCATCGCCGAACTCATGGCCAGTTACTTCGAACTCACCGAGCTGCACATCGAGCCCCGCGCCCAGGGCAAAGGCCTCGGCGAGGCCCTGACCAGGCGACTGTTGGCCGGCCGCGACGAATCGCACGTGCTGTTGTCGACTCCTGAGATCAACGGCGAGGCCAATCGCGCGTGGCAGTTGTACCGGCGGCTCGGCTTCACCGACGTGATCCGCGGATACCACTTCGCCGGTGATCCCCGACCGTTCGCCATCCTCGGTCGCCCACTGCCGCTGTGAGATCTGGCACGATGACCAGCGTGCACGTCCGACCACCGAGCCGCCTTCCCAGACGTAGCCGACGGACCCGCTTCCTGACGTTGGTGATGTTGCTGCTGATCCTGCCCATGGCGGTGGGCTGCGTCCGGGTCCGCACGTCCATCACGGTCTCCCCCGACGACCGGGTGTCGGGCCAGATCATCGCGGCGGCAAAGCCGCGGGACGCCGACGACAAGGGCCCGCAGCTGCTGAACAACCTCCCGTTCGCCACGAAGGTCGCGGTCTCGGAGTACAGCCGCGACGACTTCGTCGGCTCCCAGGCGGTGTTCTCCGACCTCACGTTCGCCGAGCTGCCGCAGCTGGCCGGGATGAGCCGAGATGCCGCCGGGGTCGACATATCCCTGCGCCGCGCCGGTGACCTGGTGATCCTGGAAGGCCGGGTCGATCTCACCTCGCTGTCCGATCCGCAGGCCGATGTGCTGCTGACCGTGTCGTTCCCCGGCGAAGTGACATCGACCAATGGCGACCAGGTGAGCTCCTCCATCGTGGAATGGAAACTACGGCCGGGAATCGTCAGCACCATGAACGCCCAGGCCCGTTACACCGATCCGAGTGCCCGGTCGTTCACCACCGCGACCATCTGGCTCATCGTCGGCGCGTTTCTGGTTGCTGGAGTGATCGGGGCCCTGGCGTGGATGAGCCGTGACACCTCCCCCAAGCCGGGTGAGCCGGTCGCCGGCAGCGACTGACCGGCAGCACCGTCCCGGCCGAGCTCACAGCTACGCCACACTCGCTTGGTACAAAACCCGTGGCACGCTCTACGCTGAGTGCACTCGGGGACACACCGTTGACACAGAAAGGGGCGGGCGCTGAGCGTGCAAACATCGGCACCGTCAACCGTCGAGCTGGCCGGAGCCGTCACCGACCAATTGCGCGACTACCTGCGCGAGCGCCGCCGCGACTGCGAGTACATCGGAACCGACTACGCAGAGCTGACCGAGGCCCTCGAGGAATTCGTCCTGCGCGGCGGCAAGAGACTGCGCCCGGCGTTCGCCTACTGGGGCTGGCGCGCGGTGATCGATCCGGCCGACCGCCCCGCCGAGCCCGGCGTGCTGAGGCTGTTCGCCGCGCTGGAGTTGCTGCAGGCCTGCGCCCTGGTGCACGACGACGTCATCGACGATTCGGCCACCCGTCGTGGCCTGCCGACCGTGCACCGGACCTTCGCCGACCGGCACCGCGACCGCAACTGGCACGGCTCGTCCAAGCAGTTCGGCCTTTCTGCGGCCATCCTGGCCGGCGACCTGGCCCTGTCCTGGGCCGACGACATCGTCGCGAACGCCGACATCCCGGCCGACGCGCAGCAGCGCGTTCAGCAGGTCTGGCGCCACATCCGCACCGAAGTGCTCGGTGGCCAGTACCTCGACATCGTCGCGGAGGCCAGCGGCGCCGAATCGGTGGCCTCGGCGATGAACGTCAACACCTACAAGACCGCGTCCTACACGGTTGCCCGGCCGCTGCAGCTGGGCGCCGCCGCGGCGGCCGACCGGCCCGACGTGCAGCAGATCTTCCACCAGGTCGGCAACGATCTCGGCGTCGCCTTCCAGCTCCGCGACGACGTCCTCGGGGTGTTCGGCGATCCGGCGGTGACCGGTAAGCCCTCGGGTGACGACCTGCGGTCAGGCAAGCGCACGGTGCTGCTGGCCGAGGCACTCGAGTTGGCCGACAAGTCCGACCCTCCTGCCGCCGAGTTGCTGCGCACGTCGGTGGGCACCGAGCTGTCCGACGCACAGGTCGGCGAGCTGTGCGGGGCCATCGAATCTGTCGGCGCCCTGGCGGCGGTCGAGGAGCACATCGAGCTGCTCACCCGCCGCGCGCTCGAGACGCTGGCGGCCGCACCGATCCACGAATCGGCGAAAACCGGCCTGGCCGAGATCGCCCGGTTCGCGGCGAACCGGTCGGCGTAGAAGACCGTCACCGCAACATGACATCTCTCTCATGACACCCTTGCCAACCGAGACCCCGAGCACCGGGGTGGCGCAACACATCTCGCGTCTGGCCGCATTCGCGGTGTCCGCCGAAGCCCGACCGGCCCGGCTGGGTTGCCTGGGCGCGGCCCTGCTGACCATCGGCGGGCTCGGCGCGGGCAGCACCCGGCTGCACGACCCGCTCCTGGAGTCACTGCACCTGTCCTGGTTGCGGTTCGGGCACGGCCTGGTGCTGTCCTCGATCCTGCTGTGGGCCGGCGTCGCAGTGATGCTGATCGCCTGGCTCTGGCTGGGCCGACGCGTGATCGACGGCACCGCCACCGAATACACCATGGTGGCCACCACCGGTTTCTGGCTCGCGCCGCTGCTGCTGAGCGTGCCGCTGTTCAGCCGCGACACCTACTCCTACCTGGCCCAGGGCGCGCTGCTGCGCGACGGCTTCGACCCCTATGTGGTGGGTCCGGTGGACAATCCGAACTCCTTGCTGGACAACGTGAGTCCGATCTGGACGACGACCACCGCGCCCTACGGGCCTGCATTCATCCTGGTGGCGAAGTTCGTCACGATCCTGGTGGGCGACGACGTCGTGGCCGGCACCATGCTGCTGCGGCTGTGCATGCTGCCCGGTCTGCTGTTGCTGATCTGGGCCGCACCACGCGTGGCCCGCCATGTCGGCGCCAACGGGGCTGCGTCACTGTGGATCTGCGTGCTCAATCCGCTGGTGATCGTGCACCTGATGGGCGGCGTTCACAACGAGATGCTGATGGTCGGCCTGATGATGGCCGCGATCGCACTGACCTTCGCCGGCCGGCCGGTGATCGGGGTCAGCCTCATCGCGATAGCCGTCGCGGTCAAAGCGACCGCCGGGCTTGCCCTTCCGTTCCTGGTCTGGGTGTGGATGCGCCAACTGAGGGACAAGCGGGACATGCCCGCGGTGCGCGCGTTCGCGGTCGCCACCGCCGCTTCGGTTCTGATCTTCGTGGCGGTGTTCGCGGTCATCTCCCTGCTGGCAGGCGTTGGCCTGGGCTGGCTGACCGCGCTGGCCGGCTCGGTCAAGATCATCAACTGGCTGACAGTGCCCACCGCGGCCGCCAACCTCATCAATGCCATTGGCGGCCTGCTTTTTCCGGTCAATTTCTACGCGGTACTCGAGGTCGCCCGCATCATCGGCATCCTCACCATCGTCATCGCGCTGCCGTTGTTGTGGTGGCGCTACCGGCACACCGACCGCGAAGCCCTGACCGGTATCACCCTGGCCATGGTGGTGGTCGTGCTGTTCGTACCGGCCGCACTGCCCTGGTATTACACCTGGCCGCTGGCGGTGGCCGCCGCACTGATCCAGACCCGGCCGGCGATCGCCGCTGTCGCCGGATTCTCCACCTGGATCATGGTGATGTGGAAACCCGATGGGGCGCACGGCATGTACTCGTGGGCCCATGTCCTGCTGACCACGGCGTGCGCCTTGGTGGCGTGGTACTCGCTCTACCGCGCACCTGAGGCGCCCGCTGAGGCCGAGGCTCAGAACCAGCCGTCAGTAGGCTAGCGCCTGCGCGCGGCGCAGCACCTCGCGTGCCTGGTGGGAATGCAGCGCGTCGACCGGCCGGGCATTGGACACCCGCTCGGTGCTGCCGTCGGTGGTGATCGTCAGCGATTCGTCCGGGGTGAACAACCAGCGCACGATCTCGGTGTCGTGGTAGCCGCCGTCGCGCAGCACGACCAGCAGGCCGGGCAGTGGCTTGACCACATGGCCGTTGTCATCGAAGAAGAGCTTCGGCACCACCAGAACGCGGTCGCGGCGCACCGCGATCAGCTGCCCGTCGCGCAGCTGTTGGTGCACCTTGGTGACGGGAATGCCGAGCAAATCCGACACCGTGGGTAGGTCGTAGACGGCCTCGTCGGGGTCCAATATGTCATCGGCCGCTGGAATGCTGCTCACCGCACTGATTCTAGGGCCACCGCGGCAACTCGTAACATGTGTCCGGTGGAGCAGCAATCGGATCCACTCGTCGGCACCATGCTCGACGGGCGCTATCGCGTGGACACGGCCATCGCCACCGGTGGCATGTCCACCGTCTACCGCGGCCTCGACGTCCGCCTGGACCGTCCCGTGGCGCTCAAGGTGATGGACTCCCGCTACAGCGGCGACAGCCATTTCCTGACCAGGTTCGGCCGCGAGGCCAAGGCCGTGGCCCGGTTGAAGGATCCCGGGTTGGTGGCGGTCTACGACCAGGGCGGCGGAAGCCCTGGTGGTCAGCCACCGTTCCTGGTGATGGAACTGATCGAGGGCGGGACGCTTCGCGAACTGCTGGCCGAACGCGGCCCGATGCCCCCGCACGCGGTCGCTGCCGTCCTGGCACCGGTGCTCGGCGGGCTCGCGGTGGCGCATCGGGCCGGGCTGGTGCACCGCGACATCAAGCCCGAGAACGTGCTGATCTCCGATGACGGCGAGGTCAAGATCGCCGACTTCGGTCTGGTGCGTGCCGTCGCCGAGGCAAAGATCACATCGACCAGCGTGATCCTGGGCACCGCCGCCTACCTGTCCCCCGAGCAGGTCAGCACCGGTGATGCCGACCCACGCAGCGACGTGTACGCGGTCGGCATCCTCACCTACGAACTGCTCACGGGCGTCACTCCGTTCACCGGCGACTCCGCACTCACCGTGGCCTACCAGCGCATGGACAATGACGTGCCGGCGCCCAGTGCGGTAATCGCAGGGGTACCAACGCAATTCGACCAGTTCGTGCGCCGGGCCACCGCGCGCGACGCCGGGCAGCGATTCGCCGACGCCAACGACATGCGGGCCGAACTGCTCCACATCGTCGACGACCTCGGCCTGCCCGCGTTCCGGGTGCCCGCACCGCAGTATTCGGCGCAGCACCTGGCCGCCACCCGCGTGCATGATCTCGCGGAACCTGAAAGTGCCCGCGTCGAGGCCACCACGGCCGTGACGGCCGCACCGGCCACCCCGCCGGTGGCGCCTGCGCCGCGCCAGCCCACTCGCGAGATCACCCGGGACCAGCACGACTGGGCACCGGTCCCGGCCGATCCCACTGAACACCCCTCGGCGAAAGCCAATTCGCCGGTATCGAGCTGAGCGAGTTCTACTGGGCCCGCCAGCGCGCCAAACGGGTGCTGGCATTCTGGGTGATCGCGGTACTCACGTTGACCGGCCTGATCGCCGCCGCGGCCTGGACGCTCGGTAGCAACGTCGGCGCCCTGTTCTAGCCGGCCGACCGCCCGAAATCGCGCTAGCTGCGCAGCATCTCGGCGACGAGGAACGCCAGCTCCAGGCTCTGCTGGGTGTTGAGCCGCGGATCGCACGCGGTCTCGTAACGGCCGGCCAGGTCGTCATCTGAGATGTCCTGCGCCCCACCGAGACACTCGGTGACGTTCTCGCCGGTGATCTCGACATGGATGCCGCCGGGGTGGGTGCCCAGCGCGTGATGCACCTCGAAGAACCCCTGCACCTCGTCGACGATGCGATCGAAGTGCCGGGTCTTGTACCCGGTCGAGGACTCGTGGGTGTTGCCGTGCATGGGGTCGCACTGCCAGATCACCTGATGGCCCGTCGCCTGGACCTTCTCGATGATCGGCGGCAGCAGGTCGCGGACCTTGTTGTTGCCCATCCGCGTCACGAGCGTCAGCCGGCCCGGCTCGTTGTTGGGATCCAGCCGCTCGACGTACTCGACGGCGAGTTCCGGCGTCGTCGTCGGCCCCAGCTTGATGCCGATCGGGTTGGCGATCACCTCGGCCAACGCCACGTGGGCGCCGTCGAGCTGACGCGTCCGTTCGCCGATCCACAGGTAGTGCGCCGACTGGTCGTATAGCTTGGCCGGTCCGTCCGGGTTCTCGGCCGGGTCGGACAACCGCAGCATCGCACGCTCGTAGTCGATCACCAGCGCCTCGTGGCTGGCGAAGATCTCGGCGGTCTGCAGATTGCGGTCGGCCACCCCACACGCGGACATGAACTTCAGGCCCCGGTCGATCTCCCCGGCCAGCGCCTCGTAGCGGGCGCCCGCGGGCGAGGTCCGGACGAACTCACGGTTCCAGTCGTGTACCAGGTGCAGAGACGCCAATCCGGACGAGGTCAGCGCGCGGACCAGGTTCATCGCGGCGCTGGCATTGGCGTAGGCGCGCACCAGCCGCGACGGATCGTGCTCGCGCACCGAGGCATCCGGTGCGAAGCCGTTGACCATGTCACCGCGGTAGGACCTCAGGCCCAGCGCGTCGAGATCCGACGACCGCGGCTTGGCGTACTGGCCCGCGATCCGCGCCACCTTGACCACCGGCATGCTGGCGCCGTAGGTCAGCACCACGGCCATCTGCAGCAGCGTGCGGATGTTCGCCCGGATGTGCGGCTCGGTGTTGTCGACGAAGGTCTCGGCGCAGTCACCGCCCTGCAGCAGGAACGCCTTGCCCTGCGCGACGTCGGACAGCAGGCCTTTCAGCTTCTCGATTTCCGAGGGCACGGTGACCGGCGGCACGCTCTCCAGCACCGTGCGCATGGCCTTGGCCGCCTCGGGGTCCCAGCTGGGTTGCTGAACGGCCGGCTTGGCCAGCGCCGCATCGAGCCGTTGACGCAGCTCGTCGGTCAGCGGAGGAAGTGGCGGCAGCTGGTCGATGGGGATGTCGACGGTCCAGTTCACCCGTTCATGGTAGCCGCCGGTGAACGGCGGTTTTCAGGGCTGTGTTATGCCGCGATCTCGCGTGGGTGTGAGATCCAAACCCGTCATCAGCTGGAACCGGTGCAGATTGTGCCGCGCGTCGACCAGCGCATCGTGCGCTTCGGTCGGCCGGGCGGGCATCCGCGGCGATCCGCGCTCCTCCCAGAACTGGCGCAGCTCACGGGTGAACCGCGGCATCGCCGGAGGCAGATCGGTCATCGGGCCCCATAGCTGGCACAGCACCACATGGTCGTAAGCGCCGACCCAGGCCCACAACTCGATCGGCTCGTCGCCGTCGATGTCGAAGAAGTCCTCCAGCTCCGACCGGATCTGCCGGCGTGATCGCCACAACTGCGAGGACGGGGACGGCAGTTTGGGCAGCACGTGCTTACGCACCCACCGACCCGCCCGGTCCGGATTGAACTCTGTCGAGATCGCGTAGTACTCGCGGCCGTCCTCGGCGGCCACGCCGATCGAGATCAGCTCGATGGTGCGACCGTCGTCGATGAACTCGGTGTCGTAGAAGTAGCGCATCAGGCGATCTGCTCCGTCTTCGTGGCCGGCGATGTGATCGGGGCCGGGGCCGCATGGATCTCCCGGTCGAGCTGCGCGTCGACAGCGGCGTCGTCAGGGATCTTCGGCATCCCGGTGATCGCATCCTGCAACCACAGCTTGGCCTGCACGACGGGCCGGCGCAGCCAGCGCTCCCGTTCCAGCGCACGGTGCATCTTGCGGGGGCGGCTGGTGTAGCGCCAGCGCGCCCACGGCGCATGCGGCCGCGACAGCCGCACCGCCCCGACGAACAACAACGGGGTTATGAACATGCCCACCAATCCAGTCCACACCTTGCCTTTGAGCAGGACGACCACCGCCAGCGCCAGGGTCAGCACCGCCACCGCGGCCACGAATGCGCGCATGGCCAGAGACTGGTCCTCGCGCCAGATACCGATATCAAAGAATGACAGCGGGTTGAAACCCAGGATCAGCAGCCCCGCCACCGCCACCGCGGCGAACACCGCATCCACCGAGGTGCGGCCGTCCTCGGCCCAGTACACATCCGACAGATGCAGGATCAGCGCGAACTCGTCGAGCACCAGGGCCGCGCCGATGCCGAAGAAGATCGCGGCCACGGTGAACTCCGGTACCCCGCCGTTGACCGCGAGCGTCACCATCGTCACCCCCGACACCATCACCAGCACCACGCCGATCACCATGTGGTGGATGTGCACCGAACCGTGGCCCATGTTGCGGGGCTGCCACCACCGGGGCGGTCGTTCGCTGCCGGCGTTCCTGCGGATGTAACGCACCACGATGCGGGTCACGAAGAAGGTGAGGATGAACGCCACCAGGCAGCACAGCAGCGGCAGGCGATCGCGCGTGAGGAAATCGAGGTGAACGGTCGCGTGCACGCACAGAGAACTTACGCCGACCTGCGCGCGTCGCGAGTGCGGATGCGCCCACACGGGGATGCCCCCGATAGTCTGTTGAGGACATGAGTAAGCGGCAGTCGCCCGGCGGGGCTGGTTGGGCACCGACGATCGGGTGGCGGCTTTTTCAGTTGCTCACAGTGGCCGGGTTGATCCTGGTCGGCTGGCGGCTACTGGGCCACGTGCCCTATCGCATCGACATCGACGTGTACCGGATGGGCGGACGGGCCTGGTTGGACAACCAGCCGCTGTACGCCGACGGCGCGATTTTCCACACCCAGGGCGGCCTCGACCTGCCGTTCACCTATCCCCCGCTGGCGGCGATCATGTTCGCGCCGTTCGCCTGGCTGTCGTTGCCCGCGGCAAGTGTGGCGATCACCGCCACCACGCTGGCGCTCCTGGTCGTCTCGATCGTCATCGTGCTCACCCGGCTGAACGTCTGGCCGGAGACCACGATCACCTCGGAGCCGGCCTGGCTGCGCCGCTGCTGGCTGGCGACCGCGCTGGTGGTGCCTGCGGTCTTCTGGCTGGAGCCGATCCGGTCGAACTTCGAGTTCGGCCAGATCAACGTGGTGCTGATGACGCTGGTGGTCGCCGATTGCGTACCGCGTCGGACGCCGTGGCCACGCGGTGTGCTGCTGGGCCTGGCGATCGCCCTCAAGCTCACTCCCGCGGTCTTCCTCCTGTACTTCCTGCTGCGCCGCGACGTCCACACCCTGCTGCGGACCGCCGCGGCCGCAGTGGTGGCGACCATCGCCGGATTCGTGCTGGCCTGGACCGACTCGATCGAGTACTGGACCGAGACGGTGCGCAACACCGACCGGATCGGCACGGCCACGCTCAACACCAACCAGAACATCGCAGGCACGCTGGCCCGGCTCGGCCTGTCCGAGGGGCCGCGGTTCCTGTTGTGGGTGGCCCTCTGCTTCGCGGTGCTGGCCCTGACGGTCTGGGCGGCCCGGCGAGTCCTGCGCTCCGGAGCCGATGAGGGCCCTGTGGTCGCACTGATCTGTGTTGCGATGTTCGGCCTGGTGGTGTCGCCCGTGTCGTGGTCGCACCACTGGGTCTGGTCGCTACCCACCCTGTTGGTGACCGGTGTGCTCGCCTACCGGATGCGCGGGATGCATATGGCGTCGCTGTATCTGGCCCTGGTGACGGTGATCGGCCTGGCCTTGATGGTGTGGACGCCCATCGCACTGTTGACCCCGCATCACGAGACCGCGGCGTCAGTCGTGCGGCAGCTGGCCGGCGATTCCTACCTGTGGTGGGCGCTGGCGGTCATCGTCGTCATCGGCGCCGTGTCGACCTCCGAGGCTGCCAAGACGACCGCGGTGACCACCAGCCCGCTGGTGCCGCTCAGCGGCGGCGAAACGTCCTAACCCGCTGCGGCGTGCGGCAGCCGGGCCGCGGGCTTGCTCGCGTCGACCGGCTGGCCGTTGGTCTGCTGCACGCTTTCTTTGATCGCGGCCGCGTAGATGTCGACGTACTCCTGACCGGACAGATCCATCAGGTCGTACATCACCTCGTCGATCACCGCGCGCTCGATGAAGCGGTTACCGGCCAGACCGTCGAACCGGCTGAAGTCCATGGGCTTGCCGAACCTGACCTCGACCCGGCCGAACCGCAGCCCCTTCGACCCCGGCGGGTTGACGACGTCGGTGCCGACCATGGCCACCGGGATCACCGGCACACCGGTCTCCAGGGCCAGCCTGGCCAACCCGGTCTTGCCCTTGTAGAGGCGGCCGTCCGGTGAGCGGGTGCCCTCGGGGTACATGCCGAGCAGCTTGCCCTCGCCCAGGATGCGCTTGGCGGTGGTCAGCGCCGCCTGCGCCGAATCGGCGTCGGTGCGGTCGATCGGCACCTGGCCGACGACGGTGTAGAACCAGGCCAGGAACCGGCCCTTGATCCCGGTACCGGTGAAGTACTCCTGTTTGGCCAGGAAGGTGATGCGGCGGCTGACCACCAGCGGCAGGTAGAAACTGTCCATCACCGCCAGGTGATTACTGGCCAGAATCGCCGGTCCGTCGGTCGGAACATGTTCCAGCCCAGTGATTTTGGGCCGGCCGAGGACGGCCAGCACGGGGCCCAACAGGACGTACTTGAACAGCCAATACCACATGGACCCTCCACCTTGTGCGCACCGCGCAATGCTCTGCGACAACTGTACCCAGGCCATGTTGTGGCTACCACAGCAAGCCCTGGATGCCTGCTGAGTCTCAGCGATGCCTCAGTCTTCGACCGTGACCGGGATGTGCTGGTAGCGACCGGGAGGAGGCGGGGGCGGGTAATCGTCGGGCGGCGGCGCATCCGGCCCACCGTCAGGCGGCGGGCTATCTCCGCCGGGACCACTATCCCCACCACTGCCGGACCCATCGCTCCCATCATCAAGGACCGCGCGGATCACCGTCAGCAGGGCCACACTGTGCTCGGCGATCACCGACAGCAGCGGATGCTGCTCACCGTTGACCACCGCGGCCAGTGCGCACACCGGGCACCACACCTGCTGACACTTGCCCGGGCTGTCGCCGGCAGACGCCGCGAAGTTGGCCGCTGCCAACCGCACCGCCGGATCCAGCCGGTCCAGAATGTCCTGCGCCAATTGCCGCAGCTCCGAACCCAGCTCGGGATGAGACCCCGTCATGCCGGCCACACCTCCGGATTCGGACGAAAACGTACCGTCAGCTCGCTACCCCGCAATTGCGCGTCTGTCACGATGCACCGACGCAGGACAGAGGCCAACCGCACCCGGCGCCGCATTCCCGCGACGCCGATGATCAAGTCGTCATCGACGCGACCGAGCGTGAGGCCGGCCGAATCGATCTGCGGCAACTCTAGCCGCAATCGGTACACCGCTTCGAGTCCAGACCCCGACTCCCGATCGACGATGGGACGCAGCGGACCCGGAGGCGGCGACCCGTCACGCCGTCGCGCACTGTCGATCAACTCCCCCAGCGCCTTGGCACCGATCGGCTCCCCCGGCACGTGCGGTACGAGCACCAGCTGCACATCGCCGATCGTGGCATCGAGCTCGTCGAGCACCGTCTGTTGCTCGGCGATCCGCTCGGTGTACCAGTCGAACGCGGGATGCGCCGGAAGATTCTGGTACTCGAACGAATCATCCTGCACCAAAATCTGATTGACGATGATCTCGGCGACCTCGACACCCATCAGGGCAAGCGATCCCAGGGTCCGCGAGGCCTCGGCCGCCACCACCCGCTCGGGGGTGAGCACCAGATGCGCACTCACCCGGGACCCATCGGTGAGCAAGGTCGAAAGCCGGCGGATACCGGAGTCCACGCGTTCGATCAGGGCCACGATCGCCGCACTCACCGCATCCGGTGAGCCCGACAGCCGTCGGTGCCGCGGCCAGGCCCGCTCCAGGTACAGGCCGAAGGTCTCCGGCAGCGTCAGCATCCGCAGGGCATCGGCGGTCGAGGCGCAGTCCACCACCACGTGATCCCAATGCCCGGATTCAGCGAGCTCGCCCACCTCGTGCAGCCCCAGCACTTCCTGGATTCCCGGTAGCGCCGAAAGTTCTTCGGGGGCAACATCTCCCAGATCAGACTCGGGGAAACGGGCCGCCAGCGGGCCGGCCGTCTCGACCCAGCGCGCGCCGAGTAGGGCCAGGGTGTCGAGCGCGAGCGCGTCCAGGACACCGCCCGCGTCGGTCAGTCCGGTGTCCAGATCGCTGAGCACCCGCGTGGGGACCCGCTGCCCCGTGGGAGCGAGCGTGATCCCGAGGACGTCGCCCGTGGAATGGGCCTGATCGGTAGACACGATCAGCACCCGCCGACCGGACGCGGCGTCGCGAACCGCGGTGGCTGTCGCCAGCGTCGACTTACCTACTCCGCCCTTGCCGACGAACAGGCTGATCCTCGCAGGAGTCGAGGACGTCACTCAGCCTCGGCACGTTTCTTGAGGTCTTTGAGCGCGGTGTCGGTGAGCCTGCGCTCCGCCTTGCGCTTGAGCAGCCCGATCATCGGGATGATGAGGTCGACCGACAACTCATAGGTGACTTCCGTGCCGGATCCCTTGGGCGCCAAGCGGTATGCCCCCTCCAGCGACCGCAGCAGCGAACTGGACACCAGCGACCAGGTCACCGAGGCGCGATCCGCGGGCCACACGTAGGTCAGCACCATCGTGTCCTTGAGCACCGCGGCGTCGAGCACCAGCCTGGCGGTCTTGGGATTGCCCTGCGCGTCGGTCTCGAGGACCTCGGCTTCCTTGTACTCGTTGACCCACTCGGGATACGAGGCGATGTCGGCGATGACATCCATCACCGTCACCGGATCGGCGTCGATGTAGATGGTCTGTGTCGTTTTGTCGGCCACCGCATCGCCCTATCTCCCCGCACGCGGGGGTCCCCTACTTCCCCCGCCCCGCGGGGGTGCCCTGGCTCTCGCCGAGAAATCTACCCTCCCGCAGATAGACCCGGTCAAACACGCCAGAGGTCAGGCCAGTCGGGACACCCCGACCGGGCGAGCCGACTCCAACCGCTGCTTGATGCCGAAGGACATCGCCTTGCCCGCCACCCGGCGTTCGTGGTTCATCTTTGCCAGATCCATCTCGGCCAGCTGCTTGGCCGTGGCGCCGGACGGTTCGGCGTGCAGGAAGTAGTGCAGCACCACTCCGTCCATCACCGCCTCCAGCCAGACCTCCATCGTGCCGGTCAACGCACCGGTCACATTCCAGCGGTGGCCCTTGTCAGCGCGGTCCTCGACGACCTTGAGCACCAGGTCGGGCCACCACCGCCGCCAGCTGGCGGGATCGGCGACCGCGGCGCCCACGGCGACCGGATCGGCGCAGACGAACGTCTCGTCGGCGATCTGAATGCTGTTCATCGCGGACTAGCTTCACATATGCGTGATCGCCTGCATACCGGGGCCGACTAGGCTGACCCGCAAAGCCGGTACCACAAGCCTGGAGGGCAAGATCGTGCCTGAGTTCATGCGGGAGTACAGCGTGCCCGCGTCATTTGCCGTCGACGAGCACGACAGCATCGTCAGCTCGGTATCCGCGCACGCGGCGGACAGTCCCGACCACGTCATCTTCCGGCGCCTGGTCGACGGCACCTGGACCGACGTGACCTGCGCCGAAGCGGCCGACCAGATTCGTTCGGTCGCCCTGGGCCTGATCGCCGAGGGAATCCAGCCCGGTGATCGCGTGGCCATCCTGTCGGCCACCCGCTACGAGTGGCCGATCATCGACTTCGCGATCCTGTCGGTCGGCGCGGTGACTGTGCCGATCTACGAAACGTCCTCTGCCGAACAGGTGCGGTTCGTCCTCGACAACTCCGCGGCGCGCATCATCTTCGCCGAGACCGACGGGCACGCGGAGACCGTGGAACAGCTCCGCGGCCAGCTGCCCGAGTTGCGCAAGGTGCTGCGGATCGACGGCACCGGCACGCCCGCGCTGGAGGCCATGGCCGACGCTGGTAAGTCAACCGACGGCGCCGAACTCGACAAGCGCCTGGCCGGAATCCGTTCGGCCGACCCGGCGACCCTCATCTACACCTCCGGAACCACCGGTCAGCCCAAGGGCTGCCAGCTGACCCACTCGAACCTGCTCTACGAGATCCGGGGAGCCAAGGCCTGCTTCCCCGCCGAGCTGGCCCCGGGTGAGCGGATGCTGGTGTTCCTGCCATTGGCCCACGTGCTGGCGCGGGCCATCACCATCGCGGCCTTCACCAACAAGGTGACCCTCGGCTTCACCAGCGACATCAAGAACCTGGTCCCGACCTTCGGGTGTTCAAGCCGACGCTCGTCGTCTCGGTGCCCCGCGTGTTCGAGAAGGTCTACAACACCGCCGAGCAGAACGCCCGCAACGACGGCAAGGGCAAGATCTTCTCGATCGCCGCCGACACCGCGATCGAGTGGAGCAAGGCCCAGGACACCGGTGGCGCCGGTCTACTGCTGCGCGCCAAGCACGCGTTGTTCGACAAGCTGGTCTACGGCAAGCTGCGGGCGGCCCTCGGCGGCGAATGCCGGGCCGCGATCTCCGGCGGCGCACCGCTGGGTGCGCGGCTGGGCCACTTCTATCGCGGTGTGGGGCTGAGCATCTACGAGGGCTACGGCCTCACCGAGACCAGTGCGGCCATTACCGTGAACCGGGTCAACGACCTCAAGGTCGGCTCGGTCGGCAAGCTGATGCCGGGCAACAGCATGCGTATCGCCGAGGACGGCGAGCTGCTGGTCAAGGGCGGCGTGGTGTTCAGCGGCTACTGGGGCAACGAGTCCGAGACCAACGCGGTGTTCTCCGACGGCTGGTTCCACACCGGCGATCTGGGTGCCATCGACGACGACGGCTTCCTGACCATCGTCGGGCGCAAGAAAGAAATCATCGTCACCGCGGGCGGCAAGAACGTCGCACCCGCGCTGCTCGAGGATCGGCTGCGGGCCCACCCGTTGATCAGCCAGGCCATGGCCGTGGGTGACCAGCAGCCGTTCATCGCCGCGCTGATCACCATTGACCCGGAGGCGTTCCCCGGGTGGAAGCAGCGCAACGGGAAGGACGCCGGCGCCTCGGTCGGCGATCTGTCCGACGACCCGGACCTGCTGGCCGAGATCGACCTGGCGGTCAAGGAGGCCAATCAGGCGGTGTCGCATGCCGAGTCGATCCGCAAGTTCCGGATCCTGCCCGTCGATTTCACCGAGGACACCGGCGAACTGACCCCGACCCTGAAGGTCAAGCGCAAGGTGGTGGCCGAGAAGTTCGCCACCGACATCGCGGCGCTCTACGGCTGATCCCGCGGGCTCAGCCCGAGAGCAGCCCGGTCAGCCGGGCGCCCTGCGAGCGCCACTGCCAGTTGTCGACTGCCCAGTGGCGTCCTGCCACCCCCATCGCGGCGGCGCGGCCGGGGTCGGCCAGCACGTCGCCCACGGCCGTCGCCACCGCCGCCACATCGGTGCCGTCCACCACGGTGCCGGTCTGACCGTCGAGCACGGTTTCCGGTGCACCGCCAGAGGTTCCGGCGATCACCGGCACGCCGCAGGCCGAGGCCTCCAGGTAGACGATGCCGAGTCCCTCGACGTCCAGACCCGCCCCTCGGGTACGGCACGGCATGGCGAACACGTCGGCCATCGCATGGTGGGCGGGCAGTTCCGCCGCGGGCACCGCACCGGTGAAGGTGACGTCGGCGGCCACATCGTGCGTCTGCGCGAGTTGTTGCAGGCGCTGTAGATACGGTCCCCCGCCGACGATGACCAACGCCGCATCGGGGACGCGGCGCCGGATGGCGGGCCAGGCCCGGATGAGCATGTCCTGACCCTTGCGCGGCACCAGCCGGGACAGGCACACCACCACCGGGCGCTGCCCCAGCCCGTAGCGGGCGCGCAACTCGGCCCGGGCCACCGGATCGGGTACGAAGCGGTCGGTGTCGACGCCCGGCGGCAGATGCTCCAGCGCCGCACGGGGACCGAACGCCGAGGCGAACCTGTCGCGGGTGTAGCGGCTGATGAACGTCACGACGA
>NZ_HG322953.1:682163-714709 GCF_000455325.1 Mycolicibacterium septicum DSM 44393 | reverse complement strand
TGTAGCGGCTGATGAACGTCACGACGTCGGCGTCGTCTCCGATGCGGCGCAATGCGCTGCGCGCCACCGGCAGCATCGACCAGCCGACCTCGTGGCCATGGGTGCTCGCCACCACGCGCCTGGCACCGGCTCGCCGGGCCAGCGGGCCCAGCAGCGCCAGCGGCGCGGCCGCCCCGAACCACACCGTCTCGATGTCGTTCTCGGCGATCAACCGTTGCATGCGCGTCGCCACGGTCGGTTCGGGCACCATCAGCGAAGTGGGATGCCGCACCACGCGGTACCCGGCGGCAGCGTCGTAGTCCGCGCTGCCCTTCCATTTCGGCGCGTACACCGTGAGCTCGTGCGAGCCGTCCCGCACCAACTCACCGACGAACGCCTCCAGGTACGACTGGATACCGCCGCGACGCGGTGGAAAGTCGTTGGTGACCAACAAAACCCGCGTCATCGCGGCTGACTGTCCATGCGCGATCCGGCTGCGCTCCGTGTGCTCCCCATCGGCGACAGGCTATCCGGTCAGCCAGTGACGCCAACCGGCAACCACTGCGTCGAGATCTGCGCCCAGCGTCTCCCGTACCGCGGTGGCCACATCCGGGTGACCGGCTCCGCAGGCGCGCAGGTACAGCTCACGCAGCTTCGGAACCCCGTAGGCGTCGGCCACGTAGCGGCTGAACCACCACGCCCGGTCGTAGGCCAGGCTGCGGGCGGCACCGGGTGTGTCGAGGTCCGCATCGGTGGGCAGCTGGGCCAGCTCCGCGGCCTGCGCGGGTGCCGCGGTGGGCGGCCGGCCGACGTAGTCGGCCACACCCTCGGTCAGCCAGCGCGGTGCATCGGCCGCGGTCGCCGACCGGGCGGCGTAATGGAACAGTTCGTGGCGCAACACAATTCGTAGCGCGGCCGGGCTCATGTCGGCGGCGCCGGGGGCGAACATGATCCGCTGTGCGGTGGTGGTCGCGGCGATGTCGGGGGCTCCGCCGGCCAGCACCCGGAACTGTTGATCGGACCCCGCGACCGCGATCTCGATGTCTCGCGGCCAGTCCGGACCCCAGAATGCGGTCACCGTGGCGGCCGCCTCACCGAGTTCGGAGCCGAGGCGGCTCAGCAGGGCCTGCGACTGCGGTCCGCCCAGGGCCAGTAGTCGGGCGGTGCGCCCGTCGGGCAGCACCAGCGTGGTGACCGGGTCGGGTTGCGGGACGGCAGGTGCGCCGGTGACGGTCGACGACGCGGCCGGAGGCGGGGACGAAGGTGGGACCGGCGAGGATCTCCACAACAGCGCCGTTGCCAGCGCGAGTTCGACCAGGAATACCGCCAGCAGCAGACGCCGGTACGGCGTCAGGGTGAAACCCGCCCCGCTGTCGGGGCGCTCGATACCGACGGACTTCTCAGTAGCGACGGACGTTGTAGATCGGCGCATTGTTGACCGGGGCGACCCGAACCGGGGTGCCGTAGGTCGACGCGTGCACCATCATCCCGTCACCGATGTAGATACCCACGTGGGAGGCGTCGGAGTAGTACGTCACCACGTCACCGGGCTGCATCGAATCGGCCGAGACCGGCTGACCGCCGCGGGCCATGGCCTGGCTCGAGTGCGGCAGCGAGATGCCGGCGTGCTGGAACGCCCACATCACCAGACCGGAGCAGTCGAAGGAGCTGGGACCGGCAGCGCCCCAGGAGTACGGCGAGCCGATCCGGCTCAGCGCTGCCTGGATGACGGTGCCGGAATGGCCACCGCCCCCATCCGGGAGTGCGCCCTCCGGCGGGGCGACATCGCCGGGCGGAATCCCGTTCGGCGGGTCAGCCAAAATGGCGGGATCCTGCGCAGGCGGCAACGCCTCGGGCGCGGGCACCGGCGGGGTCGGCGGCAGGGCCGTCATCGCTTCCCGCTGGGCCGGGCTCAGCGCCTGGTACTGCGATTTGACGATCGCGATCTGTACCTGGAGCTGGCTTTGCTTGGATTGCAGGTCCGCGCGCACTGCGGCGGCCTGCTCTGCGGCGGTCTTGGCGTCGTCGGCCGATTTCGCCGACTCCTTCTCGGCCAACGCGGCCTTTTCGCCCACCGAACGGAAGCTCTTCATCTGCGCCGACATCTCGGTCGCCATCACCCGCTGCACCGCGAGTTGCTCGATCAGCTGCTGGGGTGAGCCGGCCGTCAGGATCGCGTCCACACCGGAGGTGCGACCACCCATGTACTGGGCGGCAGCTACTTTGTTGACCGAAGTCTGAAAGATTGCCAGCTGCGACTTGGCGTCATCGACGGCCGCGGTGTCGTCGGCATGCTTCTTTTCCGCACTCTCCTGTGCGGCAAGCTTGTTGTTCAGATCCAGCTGCGCGGAGTGCATCGCCTCGGTGGTCTGCTCAGCCTGACGGGACAGCTCATTGAGCTTTGCCAGGGCATCATCACCGGGATCGGCGTGCGAACTCACTGCCAGGAACCCTGGTATCAAGATCAAGCCCGCTATTGCACCTGCAATGGGTCGCTTGACACGACTTGTGGGCCGGTGCGCGCGCTCGTGCCTCAAGTTTTTGTCCTCACAACTGGCGATGGCGAGCCGCCTCGAACTGCTCTTAGGTCTCAGATAGGTTACGAAACGGCATCGGGCTTGTCCAACAGAAGGTGCAAATTTAACAGCCCACCCGGAATATTTTCCTGTGCACGAAGCGACGCGTGTCGTCAGGCGACTCCAGATCTTCCGTTCCGGTGAATAGGCACGAGTCGCAATCGCGGAGCAAGGCCCACGTCAGCGAGCACTTCCAACGCCTGACGCTCGTCATCCAGCAAAGTTTCCGGGACTCCGAGCAACACACTCACGACGCAGTCCTGACATCCCGGCCCACGTACCGCGCAATCGTCGCAGTCGATGGTCACGCTGCCGGTGTCCGGCTCGTCGGGGCAGGGTTCGTCGGCATAGGACCAGTTGTCCCGCCACGCTCCGCTCATCTTGACCGTCCTCTCGATCGGTGTTGCGCGCACCGTATCGCCGCGTACCGACAAGACCCGGCGAGCCCGGGCGTGGCGACCTCAGGTTGTCGGTGCCGGTACCTACCGTCATCGCCATGGGCCAGCGCAACATCGCCGACGCCGAGCAGCTGGCCTTCGGCTTCGGCGCACAGGACGGGGCCATGGACGCCGTCTCGCTGGCCGACACCACGTTCGTGGTGGTGGACCTGGAGACCACCGGGGGCCGGGCCACCGCGAAGGCGCCGGGCGACGGCTACGACGCCATCACCGAGATCGGCGCGGTCAAGATCCGCGGCGGCGAGGTACTCGGCGAGCTGGCCACCCTCGTCGACCCCGGCCGTGCCATCCCTCCGCAGATCGTCGAGCTGACCGGCATCACCACGGCGATGGTGCGCGACGCACCGAAGATCGACAGCGTCCTGCCCGCGTTCCTCGAATTCTCACGGGGCGCGGTGCTGGTCGCCCACAACGCCGGGTTCGACATCGGGTTCCTGCGCGCGGCCGCGCAGCGGGCGGAGCTCGGATGGCCCCGGCCGCCGGTGCTGTGCACGGTGAAACTCGCCCGCCGCGTGCTGACCCGGGACGAGGCGCCCAGCGTGAAGCTGTCCGCACTGGCCCGGCTGTTCGGTGCATCCACCACACCCACGCACCGCGCCCTCGACGACGCCCGCGCCACCGTCGACGTCCTGCACGGCCTGATCGAGCGGGTCGGCAACCAGGGCATCCACACCTTCGCCGATCTCAAGAACTACCTGCCCGACGTCACGCCGGCCCAGCGCCGCAACCGCTCCCTGGCCGACCGGCTGCCGAACCGGCCCGGCGTCTACCTGTTCCGCGGCCCCTCCGACGAGGTGCTCTACGTCGGCACCGCGGTCGATCTGCGGCGGCGGGTCCGCCAGTACTTCACCGGCGCCGACCCTCGGGCGCGGATGAAGGAGATGGCCTCGCTGGCGCGCGTCGTCGACCATGTCGAGTGCGCCCACGACCTGGAGGCCGGGGTACGCGAGCTGCGACTGCTCGCGGCCCACGCACCGCCGTACAACCGAAGGTCCAAGTCCCCGCAGCGATGGTGGTGGGTCGCCCTCACCGACGAAGCCTTCCCGAGGTTGTCGGTGGTGCGAAACCCCGGGCACCGCACCTCTTTCGGACCGTTCTCGGCCCGGGCCGACGCCGTACAGTCCGCCATCCTGCTGGCCCGGTTCACCGGGGTGCGCACCTGCACGGCCCGCTTCGGCGCGGCCGCCTTCCACCGCTGTCCCGAGGTGGAACTGTCCCCGTGCCCGGCCCCGCAGGACGTCGGGGCCGCTGGATACGCGGCCGCCGTGGACCGTGCCACCGCGCTGATCGACGGCACCGACCACACCGGCCTGGCGGCGGCATTGGCCCATATCGGCGAACTGGCGGCGGCCCGGCGGTACGAGACCGCCGCCAGGATGCGCGATCACGCCGCGGTGGCCATCGAGGCGCTGTGGCGAGGGCAGCGGTTGCGCGCCCTGGCCGATCTGCCCGAACTCGTGGCCGCACGCGGGGACGGCAACGGCGGCTGGCATTTCGCGGTGATCCGCCACGGCCAGTTGGCCGGGGCGGGCACGGCCAAGCGCGGTGTGCCGCCGATGCCGGTGGTCGACGCGATCTGCGCGGCCGCGCAGGTAATCCTGCCCACCGCAACACCTTTGGGCGGCGCGCTGGTAGAGGAGACAGCGCTCGTCGCCCGCTGGCTGGCCGCACCGGGAGTGCGCATCGTGCGTACCGACGGCTCGGACGCGGACGCCGGCTACACGACGCCGATCGGGGCGGCGGGCCGCTATGCGCAGTGGGCCGCCACCGCCCGCTCGGCCCGACTGGCCGCGGCCCAGCAGCAGAACTCAGAACTGGAGGCTGAACCGCACCCAACGCGCGAGCAGTTGTTCGGCCGCACCCGAGTCGATGGCCTCGGTGGCCCGCGCCAGACCGGCCTCCCACGCCGGCACCCACTTGGCGTCGCTGGCTAGCCCGGCATGGGCGACCATCGCGCCTGCCGCGTTGAGCACCACCGCGTCACGCACCGGTCCCTTGGCCCCGCCCAGCACCGCGCGTGCCTCGGCGGCATTGGCGGTGGCGTCACCGCCGACCAACTCACTGATGTCGGCACGCTTGAAGCCGAACGCAGCGGGATCGAACTTCAGCCGGTCCACCGTTCCCGCCTGCACACGCCAGATGGTGCTGGTGGTCGTGGTGGTCAGCTCGTCGAGGCCGTCGTCGCCGTGCACCACCAGGACACTGGAGCCGCGAGCCGCGTACACCCCGGCCATCACCTCGGCCAGGTCGTCGAATGCGCAGCCGATCAGCCCGGCCCGGGGCGCGGCCGGATTGGTCAGCGGTCCAAGCAGATTGAAGACGGTCGGAACGCCGATCTCCCGGCGCACCACCGAGGCGTGCCGATACGACGGATGGAACTGGGGCGCGAAGGCGAACCCGATGCCGATCTCGGCGACACTGCGGGCCACCTCGTCCGGGCCGAGGTCGATCCGCACCCCGAGGGCCTCCAGGGTGTCGGCACCGCCCGACAGCGAGGACGCCGCCCGGTTGCCGTGCTTGATCACCGGGACACCGCAGGCCGCCACCACGATGGCCGCCATGGTCGACAGGTTCACCGTGTTGGCCCCGTCGCCGCCGGTACCGACGATGTCGACGGTCTCGTGCCCGATCTGATCGGTCGGCACCCGACGGGCGTGCGACAGCATGATGTCGGCCAACTCCCCGACCTCTGCCGAGGTGGGCCGCTTCATCTTCATCGCCACCGCGAAGCCGGCGATCTGGGCCGGGGTCGCCACCCCGGTCATGATCTGGTCCATGGCCCATCCCGCATAGCCGTTGGGCAGGCTCTGCTCCGTGGTCAGGCGCCCGAGAATGAGCGGCCACGACGGCGCGGCCACAGAGCCGGACGCGGATGGGGAAAGCGGAGAAGATGCAGGAGCCACCGCAGAATGCTATCGCTGCGCGGGTCTGACACCGGAGTCGTGGCGCCGCACAGCCGTCCCCGAGGCGACACGTTTCCGATCAATTGCTCGACCCGGGTGGAGTTCGACAACTACAAAGCGTCATACTTGCGGATGTGACGAGCGCTGTAGGTACCTCGGGAACGGCAATCACGTCGCGCGTTCATTCGCTGAACCGGCCGAATATGGTCAGTGTCGGCACCATCGTGTGGCTTTCCAGTGAACTCATGTTCTTTGCTGGACTCTTCGCGATGTATTTCACGGCGCGCGCGCAAGCCGGCGGCAACTGGCCGCCCGAGCCGACCGAACTCAATTTGGCCCTTGCTGTTCCGGTGACGCTGGTTCTGATCGCGTCATCCTTCACCTGCCAGATGGGCGTGTTCGCCGCTGAGCGCGGCGACGTGTTCGGGCTGCGCCGGTGGTATGTGATCACGTTCCTGATGGGCCTGTTCTTCGTACTGGGCCAGGGATACGAGTACATCCACCTGGTCGAGCACGGCACCACCATCCCGGGCAGTGCCTACGGATCGGTCTTCTATCTGGCGACCGGTTTCCACGGCCTGCACGTGATCGGCGGACTTGTTGCGTTCATCTTGCTGCTGGCCCGCACCAAGATGAGTAAGTTCACGCCCGCGCAGGCCACCGCGGCGATCGTCGTCTCGTACTACTGGCACTTCGTCGACATCGTCTGGATTGCGCTGTTCGCCACCATCTACTTTGTCCGATGATCGGCCGGCCGATGATCGACTCGATGAGAAGGGGTTCGATGACCAGCAAGTCGCGCCGACGACTTCGCCGACGACTGTCAGCAGGTCTCCTGCTGTTGGTCGGCCTGTCAGTCGCAGGTGGCGTCGCCGCCACGCTGACGCCCACACCGCAGGTCGCAGTCGCCGACGAATCGCAGTCGGCGCTGCTGCGTACGGGTAAGCAACTGTTCGACACGTCGTGCGTTTCGTGCCACGGCGCCAACCTGCAGGGTGTGCCCGACCGCGGGCCCAGCCTGATCGGCACCGGCGAGGCCGCGGTGTACTTCCAGGTGTCGACCGGTCGTATGCCCGCGATGCGCGGTGAGGCCCAGGCACCGTCCAAGCCCGAGCACTTCGACGAGAACCAGATCGACGCCCTCGGTGCGTTCGTTCAGGCCAACGGCGGCGGCCCGACGGTGATCCGTGACGAGAACGGCGCCGTGGCCCAGGAATCGCTGATCGGGACCAACGTGGCCCGCGGTGCGGACCTGTTCCGGCTGAACTGCGCGTCCTGCCACAACTTCACCGGCAAGGGCGGCGCGCTGTCCTCCGGTAAGTACGCGCCCGACCTCGGTGACACCAAGCCGGCACAGATCTACACCGCGATGCAGACCGGCCCGCAGAACATGCCCAAGTTCTCCGACCGGCAGCTCTCGCCGGAAGAGAAGCGCGACATCGTCGCCTACGTCCGCGAATCGGCTGAGACTCCCAGCTACGGCGGCTACGGGCTCGGCGGCTTCGGCCCCGCTCCCGAGGGCATGGCGATGTGGATTATCGGAATGGTCGCCGCTATCGGCGTGGCAATGTGGATCGGGGCACGAGCATGACCGACAACACCCCGAAGATTCCGAGCGACGCCGAGCTGGCCTCGATGTCGCGCGAGGAGCTCGTCGAGCTCGGCGGCAAGATCGACGGTGTCGAGACCATCTTCAAGGAGCCGCGCTGGCCGGTCCCCGGCACCAAGGCCGAGAAGCGCACCGAGCGGCTGGTCGCGTACTGGCTTCTGCTCGGCGGGCTTTCGGGCCTGGCGCTGCTGCTGGTCTTCCTGTTCTGGCCGTGGGAGTACCAGCCCTTCGGTTCGGAGGGCGAGTTCCTCTACTCTCTGGCCACCCCGCTGTACGGCCTCACCTTCGGCCTGTCGATCCTGGCGATCGGCATCGGCGCGGTGCTGTTCCAGAAGAAGTTCATCCCCGAGGAGATCTCGGTCCAGGACCGCCACGACGGGCGTTCCCCCGAGGTGGCCCGCAAGACCATCGCGGCCAACCTGACCGACGCCCTCGAGGGCTCGACCGTCAAGCGCCGCAAGCTGATCGGCTTGTCGCTGGGCATCGGCCTCGGCGCGTTCGGCGCCGGCACCCTGGTGGCCTTCATCGGCGGGTTGATCAAGAACCCATGGAAGCCCGTGGTGCCCACCGCGGAAGGCAAGAAGGCCGTGTTGTGGACCTCGGGCTGGACGCCCCGATTCCACGGCGAGACCATCTACCTGGCCCGCGCGACCGGGCGGCCCGGCTCCTCTCCGTTCGTCAAGATGCGCCCCGAGGATCTCGATGCCGGTGGCATGGAAACCGTCTTCCCCTGGCGCGAGTCTGACGGCGACGGGACCACGGTCGAGTCCGAGCATCACCTGACCGAGATCTCGATGGGTGTCCGCAACCCGGTCATGTTGATCCGCATCAAGCCGGCCGACATGTCCCGCGTGGTCAAGCGGAAGGGCCAGGAGAGCTTCAACTTTGGTGAGCTGTTCGCCTACACCAAGGTCTGCTCGCACCTGGGCTGCCCCTCGTCCCTGTACGAGCAGCAGACCTACCGCATCCTTTGCCCGTGCCACCAGTCGCAGTTCGACGCGTTGCACTTCGCAAAGCCCATATTCGGTCCGGCTGCGCGCGCGTTGGCGCAGCTGCCCATCACTATTGACAAAGACGGCTACCTGGTCGCCAACGGCGACTTCGTCGAGCCCGTCGGACCGGCATTCTGGGAGCGCAAATCATGAGCCCTGACCTTGCCAAGATCGCAGCGGCACAAGGCGATGCGATCGATTCCCGTTACCACCCCTCGGCCGCGGTACGCCGCCAGCTGAACAAGGTGTTCCCCACCCACTGGTCCTTCCTGCTGGGTGAGATCGCGCTGTACAGCTTCATCGTGCTGCTGATCACCGGTGTCTGGCTGACGTTGTTCTTCGATCCGTCGATGGCACACGTCACCTACGACGGTGTGTACCAGCCGCTCCGAGGTGTGCAGATGTCGCGGGCCTACGAGTCCGCACTCGACATCAGCTTCGAGGTCCGCGGCGGTCTGTTCGTCCGCCAGATCCACCACTGGGCCGCACTGATGTTCGCCGCGTCGATCATGGTGCACATGGCGCGCATCTTCTTCACCGGTGCGTTCCGCCGCCCGCGTGAGGCCAACTGGGTGATCGGCTCGCTGCTGCTCATCCTGGCGATGTTCGAGGGTTACTTCGGCTACTCGCTGCCCGACGATCTGCTGTCCGGTATCGGTCTGCGCGCCGCGCTGTCCTCGATCACCCTGGGCATGCCGATCATCGGAACCTGGCTGCACTGGGCGCTGTTCGGCGGGGACTTCCCCGGCGAGATCCTGATCCCGCGCCTGTACGCGCTGCACATCCTGCTGATCCCGGGCATCATCCTGGCCCTCATCGGCGCGCACATGGCGCTGGTGTGGTTCCAGAAGCACACCCAGTTCCCCGGCCCCGGCCGCACCGAGCACAACGTGGTCGGCGTGCGCGTCATGCCGGTGTTCGCGGTGAAGTCGGGTGCGTTCTTCGCGATGATCACCGGCGTGCTCGGCCTCATGGGCGGCCTGCTGACGATCAACCCGATCTGGAACCTGGGGCCCTACAAGCCGTCTCAGATCTCGGCGGGTAGCCAGCCCGACTTCTACATGATGTGGACCGAAGGCCTGGCGCGTATCTGGCCGGCCTGGGAGTTCTACCCCTTCGGGCACACCATCCCCGCGGTGGTCTGGGTCGCGTTGATCATGGGCGGTGTCTTCGGCCTGCTGATCGCCTACCCGTTCATCGAGCGGAAGGTGACCGGCGACGACGCGCACCACAACCTGCTGCAGCGTCCGCGTGACGTTCCGGTGCGTACCGCGATCGGCGCCATGGCGATCGCGTTCTACATGGTGCTGACCCTGGCCGCGATGAACGACATCATCGCGCTCAAGTTCCACATCTCGCTGAACGCGACCACGTGGATCGGCCGTATCGGCATGGTGGTGCTGCCGGGCATCGTGTACTTCATCGCTTACCGGTGGGCAATCTCGTTGCAGCGCAGCGACCGTGCGGTGCTGGAGCACGGCATCGAGACCGGCATCATCAAGCGCCTGCCGCACGGTGCGTACGTCGAGCTGCACCAGCCGCTGGGACCGGTCGACGATCACGGCCACCCGATCCCGCTGGAGTACCAGGGTGCTGCTCTGCCGAAGCGGATGAACAAGCTCGGGTCGGCCGGTTCGCCGGGCACCGGCAGCTTCCTGTTCGCCGATCCGGCGGTCGAGCACGATGCGCTCACCGAGGCCGCACACGCCTCCGAGCACAAGGCACTGACCGCTCTGCGCGAACAGCAGGAGCGAAACGGCAACGGGGAGACCAACGGTCACCACTGACCACTCCCCTACCCCAAACAATCGCCGCAGCCTCTTGAAAGAGGTTGCGGCGATTGTTTTATGTGGATGATGCGGCCGAGAAGACGGCTACGGCCAGGTGCCCTTGGGTCCTGAACGCGGTGCGGGCCCGGCGGGCGGATAGGTCGTCTGCAGCGCCGAACCCGGAAGCGGCGTGTTCTGCAGAGCACCGAGGCACAGGCCCAGACGCCCGGGGAGACAAGGGATGTTCCCCGAACCGCCGAGGCTGTTGCTCGGGCTGTTCTCCGACCAGCAGATGCCGGTGGTCGGGTCGAGGGTGCTTCCGCCCGGACACGGGGCCGACATCGCCGACGGTGCCGCCGCCAGGGAGGCGGAGGCCAGCATCGTGGTGCACAGAGTCGCCAACAGGAGTTCGGATGCCCTGGTTCGGATCTTCATGTCGATGTCTCCGCTACGGGGTGATCTTGGTCTGCTCGTCGATGATCTTGGCTGCGTCGATCACCACGTCCTTCTGCCCTTCCGGGGCGTCAGCGTTGAGCTGAAGCACGAACAATGCGTCGTTGCCGGGGATGACGACCGTCTTCTGGGCGATCACCCGCACTTCGCCGTTGTGGGTGTAGGTTCCGGCCGACCGGATCGCCTCGAAGCCACCCAGCGTGGACTTCTCGGGATCCATGACCGACTTGTAGTCCGGCAGGTTCTGCGACATCCCGGGGGCGTACTCCAGGATCTCGGCCGCATCCACGTCGCCGGCCAGCTTCGACGCGATGGCGATGATGGCCGGTGGATCGGCCGGGTCCGCCGGCTTGTCGTAGACGATGGCACCGTAGGCCCAGGCGGGCGTCTTGTCCCCCGCGCTACTCCAGTCCGGCGGGAACGGGAAGTCGAAATCCGGTGTGCCGGGGTCGTCTGGCTTGAACGGTGTCTCGGCGATCTTGTTCTCGGTGATGTAGTCGTTGATGGTCTTGTGTGGACCGGTGATGTTCGGCCGCTCCGCCGCGGCACTCGTGGTCGTCGGGGCCGTGGTCGTCGGGGCCGAGGTTGTCGGCTCGGTCTTGGTCTCGGTCCCACACCCGACAAGCGAAACGCTCACGCCGACCGCCACCAAGCCCGCCAAGAGCTTTCTCATGCGCGGCCTCGCCTTCCGTGTCGTTGGCCTCTGTCCGCATCTGGACATCGAGGCTACGCATCGGTCGGCGCGTTCCGCAGCAAAACCCGGAAGGCTCTGCGGCCTCGCACGGGCTCAGGACGGCAACGCGCCGAGGTGTCGCAGCGCCACGATCGGCAGCGCGACGATGCCCGCGGTGACCAACCCGGCCAGGCCGTAGAGGCACCAGGCCGCCACATTGCTGCCGGTCGCCATCAGATAGGTCGCCAGCCCGATGGCCGCGGTCCCCAGACCGATGGCGCAGGTGACCGCCAAGATGAACCGCAACCACACCGCCTCGGTGGCGGCGGTCGCCGCGCCGGTGCCCGCGGTATATCGACTCATCGCGACCGGAGCGGCCCGGTAGCTGCCCCCGATCGGGCGCGGTGAACGCGCGGGCGGCAAGGGTCGCCGTCCGCCGGGCGGGCGGTTGTCGGCCTGGGACCGGGCCCGCAGCAGCAACGGCACCGCCCCGGCGATCACCAGCACCGACAGGCCGATCACGGTGTAGAGCACCCACGGGGTGTCGGCACTCTCAGCACCCTGCGGATGACTGCGGCCGAGATCCACCAGGGCGACGACAGCGGCCACCCCGGCGCCCAGCGCAGCGAGCCAGACCGCGGCGCATGCGCCCAGCAAAACCCGGTCGGTGTTGTCGAGTTCGCTGATCGGCCCGGACATCAGCAGGCAGTCTGCGCGGAGTTGTTGGCATTCGACGACAACACGGTGCCGTCGCTGGCCGTGATCGAGCAGTTCAATCTGCTGACCAGGAACAGGCTGGATGCCTCGACCGAACCCACGTCCGAGTTGGAGATCGGGGTCATCGTGAAGGTCCACGGGATGTAGACGTTGCGCAGGGTGCGCCGGTTACCGTTCCCGTCGACGTAGGTGATGGTGATGATGTCACCCGGGGCCTTGGTGCCCGTCACCGAATAGGTGACCTGGCGCGGTCCGGCATGGGTCGTGGTGGTGGTCGGCGGCGCCGTCGTGGTGTTCGGGGCCGGCGCGGGCGCCTCGCTGGGCGGAGCGGGAGGAGGCGGCGGCGGCTCGGTCACCGTCACGGTCTCCGGGGGCGGCGGGGGTGGAAGCTCTTCCGACGTCGGAGGAGGCGGAGGAGGCGGTGGCGGAGTCGTCGTGGTGATCTCGTCCTGCACCGGCGGCGCCGACGTGGTGGTACTCGGCCGCGGGGTCGCCAGGTTGCTGGTGTCGTCGTCCCGGGTGACCAGGACGGCCACCGAGGCCACCAGGGCGACAGCCGCGATGATGGCGGTGATACCGACCACCCATGGCCAGCGCGGCGGTGGAGAGGTGTCGACCAGTTCCGTCGACGCGTCGTAATCGTCGTAGTCGTAGAGCGCCACATCGGAAGGCACGTACGGCCCGCTGGTGAACTGCTCGGACTCGGGCGCGGAGTACGCCTGTGAGTAGAAGTCCGTCTCGTCGCCATCCGCGTCGGCGCCCGCGACCTGCGTGGGCTCCTCGGGTGCGGAGTGCTTTCCGGGTTGATCCGGCAAATCAGAACCGGAGGCACCCGGTTCCGGGGGATTCGGCCCGCTCATCTACGCCTATCCTTCTCGACAACTTCACTGCCACGCGGATCGAGACGAAACCGTTCGCTGGTGACAGTGCCCCGGCAACATTACCCAACGAGTGGAAGCCGGCGAGTCCGGCGCTGCCGGTGGCGGATGAAGTGACGGCCCGATTGTGACCTTGACCAGGCCACAATCGGCACGTCCGGACGGGTCAGTGCTTCTCAGGACCCCAGTAGTACTCGAAGACCAAACCGCTGACCGCCATCAACACGAAGCAGACACCCGCGACGATCAGCCAGGGAAGCCACAGGGCGGCGCCCACCGCCGCGGTCGAAAAGGACAGCGCGATCAGGATGGGCCACCAGCTGTGCGGTGAGTAGAAACCGAGTTCGCCTGCGCCGTCACTGATCTCGGCGTCTTCGTAGTCCTCGGGGCGGGTGTCGAGACGACGCGCCACGAAGCGGAAGAAGGTGCCGGTGATCAGGGTCAGGCCGGTCGTGAGCACGAGCGCGGTGGTACCGGCCCACTCGACACCACCGGTGGCGAACATCGCCGTCAGCACGCCGTACAGCACCGCCGACAGGGCGAAGAAGGCCGTGAGGATCTCGAACAGTCGAGCTTCAATATGCATTGCGTGTCGCCCCTACTTGCTCGCCTGCGGTGCCTGCTCACCGCGTCGGGTGTCAAACGGGTGGGTCGTGACAGCCAACGGCTCCTGGTTGATCGCAGCCAAGGCCTCGGCATTGGTCTTACCTGCCGTGCGCTGATCGATGTAGGCCTTGAAGTCGTTGGGTTCGACGACCCGGACCTCGAAGTTCATCATCGAGTGGTAGGTGCCGCACATCTCGGTGCAGCGCCCGACGAACGCACCGGTCTGCTCGATCTTGCTGACCTGGAAGATGTTGTCCGAGTTGTTGGCCTTCGGCTCGGGCATCACGTCGCGCTTGAAGAGGAACTCCGGCACCCAGAAACCGTGGATCACGTCCGCGGAGTTGAGCTGGAACTCGACGCGCTTGCCCGCCGGGAGCACCAGCACCGGGATCTCCGTGGAGGTGCCCAGCGTCTCGACCTTGTCGAAGTTCAGGTAGGTGCGGTCCTCGGGGTTGAGGCCACGCACCGCGCCAACGCGCTCCTGGCCGTGCTCGTCCTTGCCCTCGGGCTTGGACGTCATCGCGGCCTTGCGCTCGGCGTCGACACCGTCGTAATCGAATGTGCCGTCGGCGTAGTCGATCTTCTGGTAGCCGAACTTCCAGTTCCACTGGAAGGCGGTCACGTCGATGACGACCTCGGGGTTGGGGTCCTTGTGGAGCATGCGCTCCTGGACCACCACGGTGAAGTAGAACAGCACCGAGATGATGAGGAACGGGATGACCGTCAGCACCAGCTCCAGCGGCATGTTGTAGCCGAACTGGCGCGGCAACTCGGTGTCGCCCTTCTTCTTCCGGTGGAATGCACTCGACCAGAAGATCAGGGCCCACACGATGGCGCCCACCACGAAGGACGCAATCACGGAGCCGATCCACAGCTCTCGGTTGAGTTTGCCCTCTGGGGTGATTCCGGTCGGCCAACCGAGCGCGAGTGCGTCCTGCCAGCTGCAGCCGCTCAGCAAGAGGGCTGAGCCACCCAGGACAATGGTCAACAACGCCGCTCGGGCCACCTTCTTAAGCCCGCGAGGTGTCACGTTGGCGCCTCCTAGATCGGTATTTCGCGACCGCGACCGGTCGTTGTTTTGCGAATACTACGCAGCGTAGACCACGCCGGTCCACGGGAGCGAAGCGACTCGGGAATGGCGTCGCGACAGGACCGAAGCGACTGGCGCAACGGCCCGGGTGGTGGTCTCGGGGACCCGCCGGATCAGACATACTGGCGCGGTGTGCGGACTGCTCGCCTTGGTAACTGCCCCTACCGGATCCAACCCGGGTGACGCCTCCCCCGACGCCGGATCTCAGCTGGTCGACGCGGTGGCGAACGCTTCCCACCTGATGCGTCACCGGGGCCCTGACGAGCCCGGCACCTGGGCCGACACGACCGACGGGCCCGACGGCACCGTGGTGCTCGGCTTCAACCGGCTCTCGATCATCGATATCGCGCACAGCCACCAGCCGCTGCGGTGGGGACCTGCCGACGCGCCGGACCGGTACGTGCTCGTGTTCAACGGCGAGATCTACAACTATCTGGAACTCCGCGAGGCCCTGCGGTCCGAGTTCGGTGCCGAATTTCACACCGACGGCGACGGCGAGGCCATCGTCGCGGCCTACCACTACTGGGGTACCGACGCTCTGAATCGGCTCCGCGGCATGTTCGCGTTCGCGCTGTGGGACACCGTCGAGCGCGAATTGTTCTGTGCCAGGGACCCGTTCGGCATCAAGCCGCTGTTCATGGCCACCGGGCCTGGCGGCACCGCGGTGGGTAGCGAGAAGAAGTGCCTGCTCGACCTCGCCGACCCGCTTGGACTGGATCTGGGTATCGACGAGCGGGCGGTTCAGCACTACACGGTGCTGCAGTACGTACCCGAACCCGAGACGCTGCACCGCGGCATCCGCCGGCTGGAGTCGGGCAGTTACGCCCGCCTGCGGCCCGGTGGCCTGCCCGAGGTGACCCGCTACTTCGTGCCGAAGTTCAACGCTGTGCCGTTCGTCAAGGGGGCCGAGCAGTCCCGGTACGACGAGATCACCGCCGCGCTCGAGGATTCTGTCGCCAAGCACATGCGCGCCGATGTCACGGTGGGCGCCTTCCTGTCCGGCGGCATCGATTCGACGGCGATCGCGGCGCTGGCGATGCGTCACAACCCCCGGCTGATCACCTTCACCACCGGCTTCGAGCGGGAGGGCTTCTCGGAGGTCGATGTCGCCGTGGCCTCCGCCGAGGCGATCGGCGCCCGGCACGTCGCCAAGGTGGTCAGTCCGGCCGAATTCGTCGAGGCACTGCCCGAGATCGTCTGGTATCTGGACGAACCGGTGGCCGACCCGGCCCTGGTGCCGCTGTTCTTCATCGCCCGTGAGGCGCGCAAGCACGTCAAGGTGGTGCTGTCCGGCGAGGGTGCCGACGAGCTGTTCGGCGGCTACACGATCTACCGGGAACCGTTGTCGCTCAGGCCGTTCGACTACCTGCCGCGGCCCGTGCGCAAGTCACTGGGCAAGGCGTCGAAGCCACTGCCGGAGGGCATGCGGGGCAAGAGCCTGCTGCACCGCGGTTCGCTGACCCTTGAGGAGCGCTACTACGGCAATGCCCGCAGCTTCTCCGACGAGCAGCTGCGCGCGGTGCTGCCGGGCTTCCGGCAGGAATGGACGCACACCGACGTCACCGCCCCGGTGTACGCCGCGTCGCAGGGCTGGGATCCGGTGGCGCGGATGCAGCACATCGACCTGTTCACCTGGCTGCGCGGCGACATCCTGGTCAAGGCCGACAAGATGACGATGGCCAACTCGCTGGAGCTGCGGGTGCCGTTCCTGGACCCCGAGGTGTTCGCGGTGGCTTCCCGGCTGCCGGTCGACCAGAAGATCACCCGCTCGACGACCAAGTACGCACTGCGGCGAGCGCTGGAGCCGATCGTGCCTGCCCATGTGCTGAACCGGCCCAAGCTGGGCTTCCCGGTACCGATCAGGCACTGGCTGCGGGCCGGTGAGCTGATGGACTGGGCCTACGCCATGACGGCGTCTTCGGGAGCCGGCGAGTATGTCGATCTCGCCGCGGTCCGCACCATGCTCGACGAGCACCGCAGCGGCGTCAGCGATCACAGCCGCCGGTTGTGGACCGTTCTGATCTTCATGCTGTGGCACGCCATCTTCGTGGAGCACAGCGTGACCCCGCAGATCAAGGAACCGCACTACCCGGTGCAGCTCTAAGCGCGAAAACAAACGCAGAATCGCCCCGAAACCGTGGTTTCGGGGCGATTCTGCGTTGGTTCGGCCGGGTCAGGCCAGAGCTTTGCCGATCTCGGCGCCGGCTTCTGCCCCATAGGCATCGGTCAGGCGCTGCACGGCCTCGGCCGCGTCCCAGGTCCATTCCTGCGGACCCGTCGACTCCAGGACCAGCACCGCGACCAGCGACGCCAGTTGGGCCGAGCGCTCAAGGCCCAGCCCGGCGCTGCGTCCGGTCAGGAAGCCGGCACGGAACGCGTCGCCGATACCGGTGGGGTCGGCCTGGTGCTTCTCGGGCACCACGTCGACGTGCACGAACGTGCCGTCGGAGCTGACCAGGTCGACGCCCTTGGCGCCGAGCGTGGTGACGCGCATGCCGATCTGGCTCATCACCTGGGCCTCGCTCCACCCCGACTTCTGCAGCAGCAGATCCCACTCGTAGTCGTTGGTGAACAGGTAGGCGGCGCCGTTGATGAGCTTGCGGATCTCCTCGCCGGAGAGCCGGGCCAGCTGCTGTGAGGGATCGGCGGCGAAGGCCAGGCCGAGCTTGCGGCACTCCTCGGTGTGCAGGAACATCGCCTCGGGATCGTTGGCGCCGATGATCACCAGTTCCGGCTTCCCCACGCGATCCACCAGGTCGGCCAGCGCGATGTTGCGCGCCTCCGACATGGCACCGGGGTAGAACGAGGCGATCTGGGCCATGTCCTCGTCGGTGGTGCAGACGAAGCGTGCGGTGTAGGCGCTGTCGGAGATCAGTACGCTGCCGCAGTCGACATTGGCGCCCTCGAGCCAGGTCCGGTATTCACCGAAATCCTGACCGGCGGCGCCGACCAGCGCGACGTCGCCGCCGAGGATGCCGATCGCGAAGGCCATGTTGCCCGCCACTCCCCCGCGATGGATCACCAGATCGTCGACCAGGAAGCTCAGCGACACCTTCTGCAGGTGGTCGGCCAGCAGTTGCTCGGAGAATTTGCCCGGGAACCGCATCAGGTGGTCGGTTGCGATAGATCCGGTAACTGCGATGGTCACGTGGTGTCACCCCTCATTTCGTTAAGTCGGCTACATAACAGTACCCGCGCTGCCTGTCGGCGATCTGCGCACAAGGTCGCACCTCGCGGGTTGCGCTAACCTGCGTATAACCGTATTCCCGGTCACCGTAGACGGCTGACCAACCTCCAGATCACGCGGGGAGCGCCCTTCAATGACTGGTTCTTACCAGTACCCCGAGCAGATTCCGCCTCAGCCGTATCCCGAGCAGGTGACGTCCGGGCCGTCCGCGTATCCCGGGACGCTGCCGCCGCCGGTGCCCTACCCGACGCGGCGGCGCTGGCCCAAGATCGTGGCGGGGCTGTTGGTGCTGGCCGCACTCGCGGGTGTGCTCACCGCGGTGCTGGTCGCGGGCCGGCGCGGACCTGCCGGGCCTGTCGTGGTCTCCGACGCCCGTGCCCAGGCCGCGATCCAGGAATACCTCAATGCGCTGCTCGACGGGGATGACGAAGCCGTCGCGCGCCACACGCTGTGCGGGCTGTACGACGGGGTCAAGGACCGCAAGGCCGATCTGGCGGTGGCAGGCCTGGCCAGCGACGCATTCCGCAAGCAGTTCAGCCAGGTCGAGGTGACGGGGATCGACGCGAACGTGCCGTGGTCCACCACGCAGGCTCAGGTGCTGTTCACCATGCGCGTCGCACCGGCCAGCGGCTCCACCCGTGGGCAGCGCGCAGTCGACGAGCAGCAACAGGGTGTGGCACAGCTACTGGTGAAAAGAGACGGAAGAGACGAGCAGGTTCTCGTGTGCTCGTACGTGCTGCGCACCAGCGGTCAGTACTGACCGCCGGCCGTCAGCTCACGTCAGTTGAAGGAGTCGCCGCAGGCGCAGGAGCCGGTGGCATTCGGGTTGTCGATCGTGAAGCCCTGCTTCTCGATGGAGTCGACGAAGTCGATGGTGGCGCCCTGGATGTACGGCGCGCTCATGCGGTCCACGACCAGCTTGACACCGCCGAACTCGCTGGTGAGGTCACCGTCGAGGGTGCGGTCGTCGAAGAACAGGTTGTAGCGCAGGCCGGCGCATCCGCCCGGCTGGACAGCGATCCGCAGCGCGAGGTCGTCGCGACCTTCCTGGTCCAGCAGCGCCTTCGCCTTCGTCGCCGCAGCGTCGGACAGGGTCGCACCGTGGGTTTCGGTGGTGCTGGCGTCCTGAACAGTCATAGCTCTCCCTAAGGATCCCGGGGCATCGAGGAAACGCGTGGACGTACCGCGCGTCTACTACCTCAACGGTACCTTGTTCCGCCGCTATTCCCGACTTATCCACAGGCCGGGGCATGTGGCCAGGCCACCTGCGGCGGGCAGTAACCTGGCTGGCGTGAAGCTGCTGGGCCGTAAGAAGGACAACGAAGGCGAACCCGCCGTGACCGACCAGGTCACGAATGTCGACGGGGACGCCGAATCGACTTCTAAAGAAACAACCGGGCTCGGCGCCGCCCCGAGCACCGCCCCCAAGGGCAGGCCGACGCCCAAGCGGAGCGAGGCCACCAAGCGGCGCGGCCCGGTCGCGCCCGCGCCCCTGACGTCCGCCGAGGCACGTCAGCGCCGCAAGGAGCTGCGCGGGCCGAAGTTGTCCAAGGAAGAGCGCAAGATCGAGCGGCTCACCCGCCGCGCCGACATGGCCGACCGCCGCGAGAAGATGATGGCCGGCGACGAGTCCTACCTGCTCCCCCGCGACAAGGGTCCGGTCCGCCGCTATGTCCGCGACGTCGTCGACTCCCGCCGCAACGTGCTGGGCCTGTTCATGCCCGCCGCCCTGGCGATGATCTTCTTCATGCTCGCGCTGCCGTCGCTGAAGTTCCAGCAGATGCTGTCCTACGCGATGCTGATCCTGGTCGTCATCATGCTGATCGACGGGTTGATCGTCGGCCGCAAGGTGAACCACATGGTGGACGAGAAGTTCCCCGGCAACACCGAAAGCGGTTGGAAGCTCGGGCTTTACGCGGCCAGCCGGGCGTCGCAGCTGCGCCGTATGCGAGCGCCGCGGCCGGTGGTCAACCGCGGCGACAAGATCTCTTGATGCCTTTTCAGGTGGCCTGACCGGTGCGCACACTGGTGCTCGGCGGCATCCGCTCCGGCAAATCCCAGTGGGCCGAAGCGGCCGTGACGCGCACCGCCGGGGTGGGCACGCCGGTGCGTTACCTGGCTACCGGACCCGCCGCCGACGGCGATCCGGCCTGGGCCCGCCGCGTGAATGCGCATCAGGCCCGTCGTCCCGCGTGCTGGCACACCGTGGAGACCTGTGATCTTGTGGCGGCCCTGACTGCCGACCCGCACGCCCCGAGCACAGCGACACTCGTCGACGACATCGGCGGCTGGCTGACCGCGACGATGGACCGCCTGGGCGCCTGGACCGGAGCACCGGTTGACCGCGAGGTCGACGCGCTCACCCACGCGGTGGACACGTTCACCGCTCCCCTGGTGCTGGTCAGCCCCGAGGTCGGGCTGACCGTGGTCCCCGCCACCGAGGCGGGACGCCGGTTCGCCGACGAACTGGGCACGCTCAACCAGCGCCTGGCCGCGGTGTGCGACCACGTGGTGCTGGTGGTGGCCGGCCAACCGCTCACGGTGAAGGAGCCGTCATGACCGAATTCGATGCGGCCTTCCCCCCGGTCGCCGCACCGGATGCCGACGCCGCCGCGGCGGCGCGGGCCCGCCAGGGCCGGCTCACCAAACCACCCGGCTCACTGGGCCGTCTCGAGGAACTCTCGGTCTGGGCGGCCTCGTGCCAGGGCGAATGCCCGCCGCGCCCCCTCACCCGGGCACGTGTGGTGGTTTTCGCCGCTGACCACGGAGTCACCGCCGCGGGGGTATCCGCGTTCCCGTCCGCGGTGACCGGCCAGATGGTGGCCAACTTCGACGCCGGCGGTGCCGCGATCAACGTGCTGGCCGAGGTGTCCGGAGCCACCGTGCGGGTGGCCGACATCGCCGTCGACTGCGACGAGCCGCTCTCCCCGGCCATCGGCGCGCACAAGGTGCGTCGCGGTTCGGGCAACATCGCGGTGGAGGACGCACTCAGCGCCGAGGAGACCGCGGCGGCGGTGGACGCGGGACGCCAGATCGCCGACGAGGAGGTCGACGCCGGTGCCGACCTGCTCATCGCGGGCGACATGGGCATCGGAAATACCACGGCTGCAACGACTTTGGTGGCCGCACTGACGGGCACCGAGCCGGTTGCGGTGGTGGGCCGCGGCACCGGCATCGACGACCTCGGCTGGATGCGCAAGGCGGCCGCCGTGCGTGACGCGCTGTACCGGGCCCGCGACGTGACACGCGATCCGCTGGGACTGCTGCGCGTGTGCGGCGGCGCCGACCTGGCTGCCATGGCGGGATTCCTCGCCCAGGCCGCCGTCCGGCGCACCCCGGTTCTCCTGGACGGCTTGGTGGTGACGGCCGCGGCCCTGGTGGCCGAGGAGTTGGCGCCGGGTGCGCGGGCCTGGTGGCAGGCCGGACACCGGTCGACCGAGCCGGCCCACAGCCTGGCGCTGTCACACCTGAGACTCGAGCCGATCGTCGACCTCGGCATGCGGCTGGGCGAGGGCACCGGCGCCGCGGTGGCGTTGCCGATCGTGCGGGCCGCCATCGCCACCCTGGCCTCGATGGCTACCTTCACTGAAGCCGCAGTAGCCGGACCTCCTGAATCAACATCGTGATCGCCGCTCTCGGCGGGGCGTTCGCCTTCGGCACGGTGTTGCCGGTACGAACTTCGGCCGGCGTCGGCCGGGGGGCACTCACGGCCCTGCCTGTGGTCGGGCTGGCGCTCGGCGGGCTGGCGGCCGCGGTCGTGGCTGGCGGCCAGTGGGCGTTCGGCTCCGGCACTGCGCTGCCCGGCCTGCTGGCGGTCGCCGTTCTGCTGCTGGCCACCCGGGGGCTGCACATCGACGGGTTCTGCGACACGGTCGACGGCCTTGGTTGTTACGGCCCGCCGGAGCGGGCACTGGCCGTCATGCGGGACGGCTCGGCCGGCCCCTTCGGTGTCGCCGCGGTGATCGTCGTGATCGGTTGTCAGACATTCACATTCGCTCAGCTCGACGCGATAGCGATCGTCGTCGCCGTCACCGCGGGCCGGGTCGCGGCGGTGCTCGCCTGCCGGCGTTCGGTGCCCGCGGCGGCGGGCAGCTCACTGGGCGGTGCCGTGGCGGGCACCCAGCCGGTCGCCGTGGTGGCGGCCTGGGTGATCGCCGTCGCCGCGTTGGCCGCATGGGCGGATCAGCGGATGTGGCAGGGCCCGGTCGTGGTGCTGGTCGCGGTGGGCTGTTCGGCGCTGCTGGTGGCTCACTGCGTGCGACGGTTCGGCGGCATCACCGGCGACGTGCTCGGCGCGGCCGTCGAGGTGACGACGACGATCGTCGCGCTCGGGTTGGCGATTCGCTGATCCGCGCAGGCATTGCCGCCACAGCGTCCCGCACGGCTTTCCACTGCTCCTGCAGTTCGGCGCGTCCAACGCCAGGCGGAGGCAGCTGCGGCACTGCGCCCAACCGCTTCTCGGCGCGCTTGCGATCGGCGGCCCACGCCGCACGGAGCACCCGTCGGGCCCGGGTGACATACCCCATCAGTTTCTGACCCGACACCAGGCGCAGGTCGGCGGGAAGCCGCTCGGCCCACGCGCTCAGTTCCGCCGGTACCACCTCGGCGACCCGGGCGGGCGGGGCCGGATGCAGTGCCACTGCCTTGCGCCCGAACAGTTCGGGATGCAGGTATGTGCCCCGCTCGCCGTCGGGCTTGCGCTGCTCGGGGGTGACCCGATTCGCTTCGGCCCAGGCATCTTTGCGCACCCCGGTGACCTGCCAGCACACCTTGACCCGACCGGTGTCCGTGGCGATCGTGAATGCGTTGTCCTTGATCTCCTCGGCGACCACCGCCTGGCTGAACGTACCGATCACCGTCAGCTGGTAGCGGAAGTCCCGGTTGAGCGCCTCGAAGTACGACGGCAGCTTCACCCGTGCCTTGCCGGAGCGGTCCGTGGTCACGGTGCCGCTGTAGACGTTGAGCATGTCCGGCGACTCGACGAAGGAATGCGACAGATACCGATTCGCCGGATCGGACGGGTGATCGACGGTGAACCCGCCGCCGCTCTTGCTGAGGAAACCCGTCACCCGCACCCGGCCCACGAACAGCCCGGCGAAGCCGTTGGCGCTTTGACCCCGGACCGCTGCCACGTCCGGGTTGCGCCGGGTGTCGGCGAAGGTGAAGCCCTCGACCCCGTTTCCGATCACGCTGAGCCCGGAGACCCCACCACCGGGATGCGTGGAGAAATGGACACCGGACACCCCGTGACCGGTGCCGGTCGTGAGGCCGGCGGCGCCGTCCGAGGACAGGCTGACTCCGCGCACACCCACCTGGTCGTCGCTGCTGCCCCGCACTCCGGTTCCGCTGTGGCTGTGCCCGGAGACCCCGGACCCGGTCGAGTCCGCGACGACGTGCAAGCCGGACACCCCTGACACCCCGACGCCGTAGGTGAGACCGGCGATGGCATCGGCGGCCTGGCTGACGCCGTACACACCCGGACCGTTGCTGCTGGTGCCCAACACCCCCATGGTGTTGTCGCCGGTCCCGAATACGCCTGGGGCGCTACCGCCGTCGGCGAAGCTGATACCCATGACGCCGGCGTTGTCACCGCTCGTCCCGCGCACCCCGAAACCACGGATACTGCTGCCGATCACCCCGGTCGCGCCACCCACGAAGCCGGTGACCCCGTTGCCGCCGGTGGTGCTGGAACCGAATACCCCGTGTGAGTCGTCGGTGGGGCTGAAAGTCACCCCGAGCAATCCCGACGCGGTCGAGCTGCGCGCCAAAATACCTGGCGCCTGCAAACTCTCGCCTACCACACCGTTGCCGGCAGGGCTGCGGCCCACCACCCCCGGGCCGTCGGCGCCGTGCCCCTCGACACCGGCCGGCGGATCGATGAACACGGTGGTGCCGCTCGGCAGTACCCCACTGCTGCCGAACACGCCGCCGCCGACATCGGAATCCCCCCAGACGCCGACCGGCACCGGGTCACCGTTCTCGTCGACTGGTTGCTGCCCACTGGTGGCCGGATCGAATCCCGCTACGAGTGCCATGACGGCCTCCCTCGATTGATTTGCGCAGGTCAGATCAAGTCTGCGCGCACCGCAAATCGTTCGGGGAGAAACGGTCAGTTCAGCCGGGCCATCCAGCCGTGGGTATCGGCGAAGGTGCCCCGCTGGATTCCCGTCAGGGTGTCGCGCAGGGCCATGGTGATCTCGCCCGGTTGCCCGTCGGCGATGGTGAACTCGCCGTCCGCGTACTTGACGTGTGAGACCGGGGTGATCACCGCGGCGGTGCCACAGGCGAACACCTCGGTGATCTCGCCCGCCGCGGCCTTCTTCTGCCATTCGGCGACGTCGATCTTACGTTCTTCGACCGCGAAGCCGGCATCGGTGGCCAACTGCAGCAAGGAATCTCGTGTGATCCCCGGCAACAGTGAACCGGACAGCTCAGGCGTGACGAGCCGGGCTGAACCGCCGCTGCCGAAGACGAAGAACAGGTTCATCCCGCCCATCTCCTCGACGTAGCGACGCTCGAGCGCGTCCAGCCACACCACCTGATCGCATCCGTTGTCGGCGGCCTGCGCCTGCGCGAGCAGCGAGGCCGCGTAGTTGCCGCCGAACTTGGCCGCACCGGTGCCACCCGGCGAGGCGCGCACGTACTCGTGCGACAGCCAAACGCTGACCGGCTTGATGCCGCCCTTGAAGTACGCCCCGGCCGGCGAACCGATCACCAGGTAGCGGTACTCGTTGGCCGGGCGCACACCCAGGCCCGGCTCGGTGGCGATCACGAACGGCCGCAGGTACAGCGACTCCTCGCCGCCGGCCGCGGGGACCCACTTCTCGTCGACCGCGATGAGCTGGCGCAGCGATTCGATGAACACGTCCTCGGGAAGTTCCGGGATGGCCAGCCGACGAGACGAGGCCTGCAGCCGCGCCGCGTTGGACTCCGGCCGGAACGACACGATCGAGCCGTCCGCCCAGCGGTAGGCCTTGAGCCCCTCGAACACTTCCTGCGCGTAGTGCAGGACGATGGCCGAGGGATCGAGTTCGATCGGCCCGTACGGGATCACCTGCGGGTCGTGCCAGCCCTGCCCGGTGGTGTAGTCGATGGCCACCATGTGGTCGGTGTGGAACTTGCCGAAGCCGGGGTTGGCCAGAATGGATTCGCGTACCGCATCGGTCGCCGGATTCGCGTTGGCTGAAACCGTGAACTCGAGATGGCCGCTAGTCATGCAGCGATTGTATCGCCCGAGGCTAACGTGTTTTCGGGGCCACGAACGGTGGCTTGACCACTTCGCATTCGACAGCACGGCCACGCACGTCCACGCTCACCCGCTGCCCGTCGGCGATGTCGCCGGCGGTGTCGATGAGTGCCAGCGCGATACCGACTTTCAGTGACGGCGAGAACGTCCCCGACGTCGTGGTGCCGATCCGGTTGTCCCCGTCGAGCACCGCGAGATCGGCGCGCAGCACCCCGCGGCCGACGGCCTTGAGGCCGCGCAGCACCCGGGCCGGGCCGGCCTCCTTCTCGGCCAGCAGCGCGTCCCGCCCCCAGAACGCGTCCTTCTTCCACCCGATCGCCCAGCCGCAGCGGGCCTGCAGCGGCGAGATGTCGAGGGACAGCTCGTGACCGTGCAGCGGGTAGCCCATCTCGGTGCGCAGGGTGTCGCGGGCGCCCAGGCCCGCGGGTTCGCCGCCGGCCGCGCGCACGGCCGCCACCAGGGCGTCGAACACCACGCCGGCGCGGTCCCAGGCCGGCAGCAGCTCGTAGCCGTGTTCACCGGTGTAGCCGGTGCGGCACACCCGCACGAACACGCCGTCGTACTCGGCGTCGGCGTAACCCATGTAGTCCATCTCGGTGGGCAGCCCCAGCGCCTCGAGCACCTCGCCGGATTTCGGCCCCTGCACCGCCAGCACCGCATATGAGCGGTGCTCGTCGGTGATGGTCAGCCCATCGGGGGCGTTCTTCTGCAGTTCGGCCACGACGGCCGCGGTGTTGGCGGCGTTGGGCACCAGGAAGATCTCGTCGTCGGAGACGTAGTAGGCGATCAGGTCATCAATGACGCCCGCCACGCCTCCGTTGTCTTTGCAGCACAGCGTGTACTGCGCCTTGCCCGGTCCGATGCGGTTCAGGTCGTTGGTGAGGGCCGAGTTGACGTAGGCCGCCGCACCGGGTCCTTTGACCAGCGCCTTTCCGAGATGGCTGACGTCGAAGAGGCCGACGGTGTCGCGCGTGGCGTTGTGTTCGGAGACGGTCCCGGCGTAGGACACCGGCATCAGCCAGCCACCGAATTCGGCGAAACTGGCTCCCAGTTCGCGGTGGCGGTCTTCCAGCGGTCCGTGCAGCAGGTCGTCAGTCACGGATTCACCCTAATCTGCCTGCCGGAACGGCCCGCGGAATTGCACACTGGTCTGGTGGTCGATTTCGATGCGCTGGCCGCCGCCGGGCTCACCGATGCGCGGGACCGTGCCCCGCTCATCGAGTACCTCGACGGGCTGGGCTTCACCGCCGAGCAGATGATCGAGGCCGAGTCCCGGGGCCGGTTGTTCGGACTGGCCGGGGATGTCCTGCAATGGTCGGGGCCGCCGGAATACTGCCTGGCCGATGTGGCCGCCGAGCTCGATGTCCCGCTGGAGGATGTGCAGCGGGCGTGGGCCGCGCTGGGCCTGACCGTGGCCGGTTGCGAAGTGAAGACGCTGAGCCGGGCCGATCTGGAGACCTTGCGCACCTGGGTTGAGTTGCGGGTGCTCGTCGGCGATGTCGAGGCCACGGGCCTGCTGCGGGTGATCGGTTCCGGTATGGCCCGACTGGCCGAAGCCCTGTCGGCGATGAGCCGGGCCAGCACCCCCGACATCCAGCTCAACGTCAGCCACGACGAACTCACCACCGCCAGGGCATACCGGGCCGCCGCCGGTTTCATCCCACGGATCGGCTCGATGATCGACGCCGTACACCGCCATCATGTGATGAGTGCGCGCAGCTACTTCGAGCACGTCGTCCGCGACGACTCGTCGAATGTTGTGTGCGGCATCGGTTTTGCCGACCTGTCCGGGTTCACGGCGCTCACCCAGATGTTGACGTCCGCCGAACTGTCGGCACTGCTCAACGAGTTCAGCGCCACCAGCACCGAGATCGTGCATGCCGCCGGCTGCCGCGTCGTCAAGTTCATCGGGGACGCCATCATGTGGGTCGGCTCCGAACCTGCCGACCTCCTCCGGGTCGCCGTCGACCTGGTGACCCACCCCCGTGCCGCCGAGACCCACCTGCAGGTGCGCGCCGGACTCGATTTCGGCGTGGTGCTGGCCATCGGCGGCGACTACTTCGGCAATTCGGTGAATCGGGCGGCCCGCCTCGTCGCCGCCGCCGACCCCAGCCAGGTCCTGGTGTCCGAACCGCTGCGTGAGCTCCTCGACGGGGAGACGTTCGAGCCACCTCGCTCGCTCACCCTGAAGGGTTTCGCCGCGCCGGTCACGGCGTATCCGCTGTACCTTCCGCACTGAGATGTCGAGGAGTGCGACGACCCGGCAGCGGCGTACCCGGTGAGCCCGCGACAGCCTGACTAGGGTGGTCGGGGTGAGCTCCGCAAACCCCGGTTACCAGGTTCCCAACGTCACCGTCAGTGCGTCGCTGCCCAAACGCAAGAGCGACGCCGTGCTGATCGTTCCCGTGGTCAGCGGGCAGGATGACGACGCAACAGCCACCGTCGTCGCCAACCCATTCCTCGACGCCGAGGCGGTCGGCGAGATCGAGGTCGCGCTCACCGCGCTGGGCGCGAAGGGCGGCACCGACCAGGTCACCAGGGTGGTGGTGGGTGGTGTCGCGGCTGCCAGCGTGTTGGCCGTCGGCCTGGGCAAGCCGCGCGACGAGTGGCCGGCCGACCTGATCCGCCGGGCCGCCGGCACCGCCGCGCGGTCACTGAACGGCACCGAGGCGGTCATCACCACGCTGTCCGACATCGACCTGGAAGCCGCCGTCGAGGGCCTGATCCTGGGTGCCTACCGTTTCAGCGACTTCCGCAGCGCCAAGACCGCGCCCAAGGACGCCGGCCTGACCGCGATCACCGCACTGACCGCCGACACCAAGGCGGCAAAGGCGCAGGCACAGCGCGCGGAGGACATCGCTTCGGCGGTCGCGATCGCCCGGGACTTCGTCAACACCCCGCCCAGCCACCTGTTCCCCGACGAATTCGCCAAGCAGGCAAAGGCTTTGGGTGAGGCCACCGGGCTTGAGGTCGAGGTACTCGACGACAAGGCCCTGGCCAAGGCGGGCTACGGCGGCATCGTGGGGGTCGGCAAGGGGTCCTCGCGCCCGCCTCGTCTGGTGCGGTTGATCCACCGCGGCGCAGGCAAGAAGAGCAAGCGCGTCGCACTGGTCGGCAAGGGCATCACATTCGACACCGGCGGCATCTCGATCAAGCCCGCCGCCAACATGCACCACATGACATCGGACATGGGTGGCGCAGCGGCGGTCATCGCCACCGTGGTGCTGGCCGCCAAGCAGAAACTGCCGATCGAGGTCATCGCGACCGTACCGATGGCCGAGAACATGCCATCGGCGACCGCGCAGCGCCCGGGCGACGTGCTCACGCAGTACGGCGGGATCACCGTGGAAGTGCTCAACACCGACGCCGAGGGCCGGCTGATCCTGGCCGACGCGATCGTGCGGGCCTGCGAGGACGACCCGGATTACCTGATCGAGACCTCGACGCTGACCGGTGCGCAGACGGTCGCGCTGGGTTCCCGTACGCCGGGCGTGATGGGCAGCGAAGAGTTCCGCGACCGGGTCGCGACGCTGTCGCAGTCCGTCGGTGAAAACGGTTGGGCAATGCCGCTTCCCGAGGAACTGAAGGACGATCTGAAATCCACGGTGGCCGACCTGGCCAACGTCAGCGGGTCACGCTATGCCGGGATGCTCGTGGCAGGCACGTACCTGCGCGAGTTCGTCGCCGACGGCGTCCAGTGGACCCACATCGACATCGCCGCGCCGGCCTACAACACCGGGGGCGCATGGGGTTACACCCCCAAGGGCGGCACCGGCGTGCCGACCCGGACGATGTTCGCGGTGCTGGAGGATATCGCCGCGAACGGCTGATCATGTACGGGCCCAACGTGAACGAGATGTCGAGAATTGCCCGCAATCTCGCCGTCTTGTTCATGCTGGGCGCCGCGTTCACCGCCTGTTCCGGGTCGCCGAGCCCGCCGCCCGCCGCTCCCCCGAGCACGACCTCGGTGGCGGCCGCGACAACGACAACTAACCCCGCACCGGCCGGTGCCCAGCCGCGCCTGGCTCCGGACCCCGCCCGGCTGGCGGACGATCTCGTGGCCGATGAGCGGGCGCTGCGCGACCCGTCGACACCGGAGCCGGCCCTGACGCAGGCCGCCCGCCGCCAACAGGTGGCCTATCGCGCGATCGGCCGTCACCCCGACTGGGACGGGATCATCCGGCCCCGCATCCCGGCCGAACTGGTCACGTTCTACGACCGCAACGTCGATGCGCGGCGGCAACTCGCCACGCTGGCCGAACCGCGGGGCACCCTTCCCGCGTGGCGGATCAACCCCCCACCGCCGGTTGAGGAGCTGCTGGCCGCCTACCGCGACGCCGAAGCCGCATCAGGCGTCGGCTGGAGCCACCTCGCCGCGATCAACCTGATCGAGACGCACTTCGGCAGCGTGACCGGTGCCAGTTCGGCCGGCGCCCAGGGGCCGATGCAGTTCATGCCGTCGACGTTTGCGGCCTACGGCATGGGCGGCGATATCCACTCACCCCGGGACAGCATCATGGCTGCCGGCAATTACCTGGCCGCCAACGGTTTTGCGAACAATCCGGATCACGCCCTGTTCCGGTACAACAACGCCGACGCGTACGTGCGGGCGGTCAACGACTACGCCGCCGCGATGGCCGCCGATCCGGCTGCCATCGGCGCGTTCTACCGCTGGGACGTGTACTACGTCTCCACCGCCGGCGACGTGCTGCTGCCCGTCGGGTACGCCGCCGAATCGCCGATACCGGTCGGTGATTACCTGGCGGCGCACCCGCAGTAGCGGTTCAGAGCGAGCCCGACCGTGCCGCCCGGCGCAATGCCGACGGCACCAGTCGCGACACCCCGTAGGCCGCATAGGCCTCGGGCGTGACCGGGCGGACCGCCTTGCCCTTGGCGACGGACGCGACGATGGCCTTGGCCACTTTGTCCGGCCCGTAACGGCGCGCGGCGAAGGCCTTCTTGGTCTGGGCCCGCAACTCCTCGACCTGACCCTGCTTGTCGGCGGGGACGTCGAACCGCGTGGTGTCGATGATGTTGGTGTCGATCACGCCGGGGCAGATCGTGGTCAGACCGACTCCCGCCGAGACCAATTCGGCGCGCAGGCAGTCGGAGAACATGAAGACCGCGGCCTTGCTGGTGGAGTAGGCGTTCATCGACGCCGACGGCGAATAGGCGGCCATCGAGGCCACGTTGACGATGTGGCCGCCGGTTCCGCGTTCGACCAGGCGTCGGGCAAATGACCTGCAGCAGTTGACGACTCCGCCGAAATTGACGTCGAGCACCCGGTCGTACTGGTCGGCCGGGGTGTCGAGGAACTTGCCGCCGTGGCCGATTCCGGCGTTGTTGACCACCACGTCGGGCACGCCGTGAGCGGTGCAGACCTGCTCGACGAAATTCTCCACCGCCTCGGCGTCGGACACGTCGAGGCCGTAGGCATGCGCCACTCCACCGCGCGCGGCGATCTCGTTGGCGGTCGACTTGGCGGACGCTTCGTCGATATCGCTGACCACGATTTCGGCGCCCTGCGCCGCGAAGGCCAGCGCGGTGGCACGGCCGATGCCGCTGCCGGCACCGGTCACCGAAACCAGGGTGTCACCGAAGGTTTCCCGCGACCGGCCGACCTGCGCGCGCCGCAGCGCACGCGACGCCGGGGCGCCCTCGATGTGATCGATCAGCTCGCCCGTCGCGGTGGCGATGGCGCGCCAGTGCGAGAACGGGGCCCAGTGCCCGGCCTTCAGATCGCGACGCCACAGCAACGGCACCCACTTCGACGCTTCGTCATAGCCGTGCCCGCGCACCACGGGATCGTGGTCATTGCAGATCAACTGCACCGGCACCGTCACATAGTGGTCGCTCCGCAACGTCGTGAACGAGCGAATCGCGTTGGCGCGGTAGATCTTCAGTCCGTTCGCCGCATCGATGTCGAGCGTCTCGGACTGGAATTTGGGGCCCGCGGTGTCGATGCCCTGCAGGCGGCGCGCCGCACCACGCCGCATCAGCGCGGGCGCGACGACGGGGACCGAGAACGGGATCCAGTAGCTGAACCGCGATGCCAGGTTCACCGCCTTGGCGAACCGGATGGGCCGGTACGGACGGGCCAGCCGACCGCGCACGAACGAGCCGTAGTGGTCGGTGCTGGGTCCCGATACCGACGTGAAGGACGCCACCCGCTCGGAGGCCTCGGGGCGGCTCAGGTACTCCCACACCCCCACCGATCCCCAGTCGTGGGCCAGGACGTGCACGGGGCGGCCGGGGCTGACGGCGTCGATCACCGCGGACAGGTCGTCGGCGAAGCGGTCCATGCGGTAGGCGGCGACGGGTTTGGGCACGTCCGAGGCGCCGGCGCCGCGATTGTCGTACCGCACGATGTGGAAGCGGTCCCCCAGTTCACCGGTCACGCCGTTCCACAACACGTGTGAGTCCGGCCATCCGTGCGCCATCACCAGCGTGGGGCGCTGCCGATCCCCTTGTTCGTAAACCGCGATGCGGGTTCCGTCCGAGCTGACGACGAAGCGCTCCATAGTCCACCCCTCCACGAGGTATCTGTAACGAACAGTATCCAATACCGGAGGTATCGGTTGCTTCGACTCTAGCGGTCGTCCAGTTCCTGACGCACGGCACGCTCCCGTTCGATGCGCCGCCGCGCGTCGTGGTCGCGCATCCGTTGCGGATACCCGACCTTCTGCACGTCGTACACCGGGATCTGCAGCCGGTCGCTGAGCCGTCGTGCCCCGGCCTCACCACCGGCGCGGCGACGGGTCCATTCACCGTCGGCAGCAACCAACACGACAGTCACCTCGGTGACGGTGGTGCGGGGTTCCACGAATGCCTCGACGCCGATGTGCTCGGCGACCCAGCGCTGCAGATACCGCAGATCCTCGCCCGTGTCGCCGCCGGATCCGCGCGCCGAGCCACCCCGGCGGAACGTATCGAACAACCCCAACGGAACGGTCTCCTCAGCTCTGGGGAAGTTCGACGAACTGCCCTGCAAACCCTCACTCGATAGTGCCAGAGCCCGGAGCAACCCTGAGTGAGTGCGAATGGTGCTGCAGTGACAGGATGGTTCCGACAATCCACCTAGGTGCCGTACCCGGTGCACCTAGCTGTGGTAAGCCAGAGTTCGAGTCGTCACAAGTGACCGTCCGAGGAGTCAATACATGGCCATCTCCGTCCAGATGCCCGCGCTAGGTGAGAGCGTCACCGAGGGGACCGTCACCCGCTGGCTTAAACAGGAGGGTGACACCGTCGAGATCGACGAGCCGCTGCTGGAGGTGTCCACGGACAAGGTCGACACCGAGATCCCGTCGCCCGCTGCAGGCGTCTTGACGAAGATCGTCGCCCAGGAGGACGACACCGTCGAGATCGGTGGCGAGCTCGCGGTCATCGGCGAGGCCTCCGAACAAGCCCCTG
>NZ_HG322953.1:673267-682137 GCF_000455325.1 Mycolicibacterium septicum DSM 44393 | reverse complement strand
CCCGCCCCGAGCCCGTCGCAGCCGCCGCACCGGCACCTGCCCCCGCAGCCGAGCCCGCCGCGCCGGCCGCCTCGTCGGGGTCAGCCACTTCCGTGGTGATGCCCGAATTGGGCGAATCGGTCACCGAGGGCACGGTCACCCGCTGGCTCAAGAAGGTCGGCGAGTCCGTCGGCGTCGACGAGCCGCTGGTCGAGGTGTCCACCGACAAGGTCGACACCGAGATCCCGTCCCCGGTGGCCGGCACCCTGCTGTCGATCACCGCGCAGGAGGACGACACCGTCGAGGTCGGCGGCGAGCTGGCCAAGATCGGGGACGCTTCCGCCGCACCCGCTCCCGCTCCGGCGGCACCCGCACCGGCCCCGGCGGCTCCCGCACCCGAACCCAAGCCCGAGCCCAAGCCGGAACCGAAGCCCGAACCGAAGCCTGAGCCTGCACCCGCAGCCGCCCCGGCGCCCGCAGCCGCTCCGGCCGCACCGGCACCCGCAGCCGAGGCTGCCCCCGCCGCCGGAGACGGTTCGCCCTACGTCACCCCGCTGGTGCGAAAGTTGGCCGCGGAGAACGGTGTCGACCTCGCAGAGGTGAAGGGCACCGGTGTCGGCGGTCGGATCCGCAAGCAGGATGTGCTCGCGGCCGCCGAGGCCAAGAAGGCTCCCCCGGCCCCGGCTCCCGCAGCACCGGCAGCCCCTGCCGCCGCCGCGCCCGCTGCCTCGGCGGCGCCCGCTCCGGCCCTGGCGCATCTGCGCGGAACCACGCAGAAGGCCAACCGGATTCGCCAGATCACCGCGAAGAAGACGCGCGAATCGTTGCAGGCGACCGCACAGCTGACCCAGACCCACGAGGTCGACATGACCAAGATCGTGGCGTTGCGGGCCCGGGCGAAGGCGGATTTCGCCGAGCGCGAGGGTGTCAACCTCACGTATCTGCCGTTCATCGCCCGCGCCGTCATCGACGCGCTGAAGATCCACCCGAACATCAACGCCAGCTACAACGAGGACACCAAGGAGATCACCTACTACGACGCCGAGCACCTCGGCTTCGCGGTCGACACCGACCAGGGTCTGCTGTCGCCGGTGATCCACAACGCCGGTGACCTGTCGCTGGGCGGGCTGGCGCGCGCCATCTCCGACATCGCGGCGCGGGCCCGTTCGGGCAACCTGAAGCCCGACGAGTTGTCCGGCGGCACGTTCACCATCACCAACATCGGTAGCCAGGGCGCGCTGTTCGACACCCCGATCCTGGTGCCGCCGCAGGCGGCGATGCTGGGTACCGGGGCGATCGTGAAGCGGCCGCGGGTGATCTCCGACGCGTACGGCAACGAGTCGATCGGTGTGCGTTCGGTGTGCTACCTGCCGCTGACCTACGACCACCGACTGATCGACGGCGCCGACGCCGGCCGATTCGTGACCACCATCAAGCGCAGGCTCGAAGAAGGTGCTTTCGAGGCCGACCTCGGGCTGTAAGAGCCGTTAGGAGGGGCTCCCCACTGTGGCGGATGCCGTCATCGCGATAGCGGGATCATCCGGTCTGATCGGTTCGGCGCTGGTGTCAACGCTGCGCGCCGCCGATCGCCGGGTACTCCGGATCGTACGCAGGGCACCATCGAACGGCGACGAGCTGTTCTGGAACCCCGACACCGGGGAGTTCGACGCCGGCGCGCTGCACGGCGTGGACGCGGTGGTGAACCTCTGCGGCGTCGGCGTCGGCGACAAGCGCTGGTCGGGCGCCTTCAAACAGAGCCTGCGCGACAGCAGGATCGGGCCCACCGAGGTACTCGCCGGCGCCGTGGCCGACGCCGGGGTGCCGGTGCTGATCAACGCGAGCGCGGTCGGCTATTACGGCGACACCAGGGACCGGGTGACCGACGAGTCCGCGCCCGAGGGTCGCGGGTTCCTGGCCGGGCTGTGCGCGGATTGGGAAGCGGCCACCGCGCCGGCCGTCGCGGCCGGCACCCGGGTGGTGCTGTTGCGCACCGGGTTGGTGATGGCCCCGTCCGGGGGCATGGTGAACCGGCTCAAGCCGTTGTTCTCGCTGGGCCTGGGCGCCCGGTTGGGCAACGGCAGGCAGTACATCCCGTGGATCAGCCTGGAGGACGAGGTCCGCGCGGTGCTGTTCGCGATGGCATCCGAAAGTCTTTCGGGCCCGGTCAATCTCACCGGTCCGGCCCCGGTGACCAACGCCGAGTTCACCGCGGCGCTGGGCCGCGCCGTCAACCGCCCCACCCCGGTGATGGTTCCCGGGTTCGCGCTGCGCACGCTGCTGGGCGAGATCGCCGACGAAGGACTGCTCATCGGTCAGCGCGCCATCCCCGCGGCACTGGAACGCGCCGGCTTCACGTTTCACCACAACACGGTGGGCGAGGCACTGGCCTACGCCACCGCACCCAAAGACCTGTGACCGGCCTCCGGGAGCAGCCGGGGCGTACCGTCGACGCTGTGACATCCATCCGCTCCGCCACTGCTCCCGTCGAGGTGCGGCGCGTGGGCACGCTCGACTACGAAGCCGCCTGGGAGCTGCAGCGCGAGATCGCCGACGCCCGGGTGGCCGGCGGTCCTGACACGCTGCTGCTACTCCAGCACCCGGCCGTCTACACCGCGGGCAAGCGCACGGAGCCGCACGAGCGCCCGGTGGACGGCACACCCGTCGTCGACACCGACCGCGGCGGCAAGATCACCTGGCACGGCCCCGGGCAGCTGGTGGGCTACCCCATCATCGGGCTGACCGAACCGCTCGATGTGGTGAATTTCGTTCGGCGCCTTGAGGAAGCACTCATCACCGTGTGTGCGGATCTCGGAGTGCCGACCGGCCGGGTCGAGGGACGCTCGGGCGTGTGGGTGGCCGGCGACGGACTTCGGCCGGCCCGCAAGATCGGGGCGATCGGGATCCGGGTGTCCCGGGCGACGACGCTGCACGGTTTCGCGCTGAACTGCGACTGCGACCTGTCGGCGTTCACGTCGATCGTGCCGTGCGGGATCGCCGACGCAGGCGTGACGTCACTGACGGCCGAACTCGGCCGCCGTATCACCGTCGAGGACGTCACCGACCGCGTCGCCGCCGCGGTGTGTGACGCGCTGGACGGCCGGCTCGAAGTAGCTCTGAACGTAGGATGAATCTGTGACTGTTGTGCCCGAAGGCCGGAAGCTGCTGCGTCTGGAAGTGCGGAACGCGCAGACGCCCATCGAACGCAAACCACCGTGGATCAAGACCCGGGCCAAGATGGGTCCGGAGTACACCGAGCTCAAGGGCCTGGTGCGCCGCGAAGGTCTGCACACGGTGTGCGAGGAGGCCGGCTGCCCCAACATCTTCGAATGCTGGGAGGACCGGGAAGCGACATTCCTGATCGGCGGCGAGCAGTGCACGCGGCGGTGCGACTTCTGCCAGATCGACACCGGCAAGCCGGCCGAGCTGGACCGCGATGAACCGCGCCGGGTCGCCGAGAGCGTTCAGGCGATGGGGCTGCGCTACTCCACCGTGACCGGCGTGGCCCGCGACGACCTGCCCGACGGCGGGGCGTGGCTCTATGCCGAGACCGTCCGCTACATCAAGCAGCTCAACCCGAACACGGGTGTGGAGTTGCTGGCCCCGGACTTCAACGGCAACCCGGACCAGTTGGCCGAAGTGTTCGAGTCACGCCCAGAAGTGTTCGCGCACAACGTCGAAACGGTGCCGCGCATCTTCAAGCGGATTCGTCCGGCGTTCCGCTACGAGCGCAGCCTCGAGGTGATCACCGCCGCCCGCAACTTCGGCCTGGTCACCAAGTCCAACCTGATCCTCGGGATGGGCGAGACCATCGACGAGGTGCACACCGCGCTGCGCGACCTGCACGAGGCGGGCTGCGACATCGTCACCATCACCCAGTACCTGCGGCCCTCCCCCCGCCACCATCCGGTGGAGCGCTGGGTGCACCCCGACGAGTTCGTCGCGTTGTCGAGCTATGCCGAGGGCCTGGGATTCGCCGGCGTGCTGGCCGGACCGCTGGTGCGCTCGTCCTACCGGGCGGGCAGGCTCTATGCCCAGGCCGCGCGGGTTCGGTTCGCCGATCAGCCCCCCGTATCCTGATGTAATGGCGAAATCCCGCAATGCCGCAGAAACGAAGGCGGCAAAGGCCGAGGCGAAGGCTGCCCGTAAGGCGGCCTCCAAGCAGCGGCGCAGTCAGTTGTGGCAGGCATTCCAGATCCAGCGCAAAGAGGACAAGCGCCTGCTGCCGTACATGATCGGCGCGTTCGTGCTGATCGTGGTCGCAGCGGTGGTTGCCGGGCTGCTCATCGGCGGGTTCACGATGTACACGCTCATCCCGCTGGGCGTGGTGCTGGGCGCGCTCGTCGCCTTCATCATCTTCGGCCGGCGGGCCCAGAAGTCGGTGTACCTCAAGGCCGAGGGCCAGACGGGTGCCGCGGCCTGGGCGCTGGACAATCTTCGCGGCAAGTGGCGGGTCACCCCCGGCGTCGCGGCGACCGGCCATTTCGATGCCGTGCACCGCGTGATCGGCCGCCCCGGTGTGATCTTCGTCGGCGAGGGTTCGGCCACTCGGGTCAAGCCCCTGCTGGCTCAGGAGAAGAAGCGCACGGCGCGTCTGGTCGGCGACATCCCGATCTACGACATCGTGGTCGGCAACGGCGAGGACGAAGTGCCGCTGTCCAAGCTGGAGCGCCACCTGAACAAGCTGCCGGCGAACATCACGGTCAAGCAGATGGACTCGATCGAGTCCCGGCTGGCGGCGCTGGGCACCAAGACCGGCCCGGCCGGCATGCCCAAGGGTCCGTTGCCCGGCGGTGCGAAGATGCGCGGTGTGCAGCGGACCGTCCGCCGGCGCTGATGTCATTCCTCGTTCGTAACGCCATGGCGGTCTGACGGCAGATTTCTCGCCGTGGCGTTACGAACGCGACAGGACTGACGCCGCTAGCGTCGCACGACCGCGGTGAACGTCAGCCGGTCGTGCAGGCCGCGGAGATCACTGTCAGAAACCAGCGGCGGGATCACCAGTGCGATCAACACCACACGCAGGAACGCCCGCACGATGCCGATCCGGTCGCGCCCGTCGGCGGGCACCACGGCCAGGCCCACAGCAAGCTGCCCCGGGGTGAACGAGAACAGCCGCACCGCGACCGTCCCCAACAGCATCCAGATCACCAGCACGGCCGTGGACAGCATCGGCAGCGAAATCAGGCCAAGGGCCATCACCAGACCGGCCAGCCCGTAGGCCACCAGCCAATCGATGCACAGCGCGCCGAGGCGCCGGCCCATCCGGGCCAGCGAGCCGGGTCCGGACTCGGGCAAGCCGAGGCGCTCACCGGGGTATTTCCCCCGGCCATCCAGCGCGTCCTCGCCGTCGCCGGCGTCGAAAGGTCCCGGTCCGGACAGCCAACTTCCCATCGTGCGCGCCATAGGGCCAGAATAGGCGGAGCCCGTTGAGTGACGGTCAGTAGCTCACGTCACACAGAACGGTCATCGCGTAACTTGCGCGCAACATATGGTTGACGACTGCGCAACATCGTGTCCTTAGCGTCAACCCGCGGGTTACCAGTAAAGGAGAACACTCAGTGGCAGAAAAGACGTCCGACGACATCTTCAAGCTGATCAAGGACGAGAACGTCGAGTATGTCGACATTCGCTTCTGCGATCTGCCCGGCGTCGTCCAGCACTTCTCGATCCCGGCGTCGGCGTTCGACCAGAGCGTCTTCGAGGACGGCCTTGCGTTCGACGGCTCGTCGGTCCGCGGCTTCCAGTCGATCCACGAATCCGACATGATGCTGCTGCCGGACCCCGACACCGCGCGCATCGACCCGTTCCGCGCCGCCAAGACGCTGAACCTGAACTTCTTCGTGCACGACCCGTTCACCCGTGAGGCGTACTCCCGCGACCCGCGCAACGTGGCCCGCAAGGCGGAGAACTACCTGGCGAGCACCGGTATCGCCGACACCTGTTACTTCGGTGCCGAGGCCGAGTTCTACATCTTCGACTCGGTGAGCTTCGACTCCAAGATGAACGGCACCTTCTACGAGGTGGATTCCGAGTCGGCGTGGTGGAACACCGGCGAGCCCTTCGAGGCCGACGGCAGCGCCAACCTCGGTTACAAGGTCCGCCCCAAGGGCGGCTACTTCCCCGTCGCCCCGTACGACCACTACGTCGACCTGCGCGACGAGATGTCGACCAACCTGATCAACGCCGGGTTCACCCTGGAGCGCGGCCACCACGAGGTCGGCACCGCCGGCCAGGCCGAGATCAACTACAAGTTCAACACCCTGCTGCACGCGGCCGACGATGTGTTGCTGTTCAAATACATCATCAAGAACACCGCGTGGGCCAACAACAAGACCGTCACCTTCATGCCCAAGCCTCTCTTCGGTGACAACGGGTCGGGCATGCACGCCCACCAGTCGCTGTGGAAGGACGGCAAGCCGCTGTTCCACGACGAGTCCGGCTACGCGGGCCTGTCCGACATCGCCCGCCACTACATCGGCGGCATCCTGCACCACGCCCCGTCGCTGCTGGCGTTCACCAACCCCACGGTGAACTCCTACAAGCGTCTGGTGCCCGGCTACGAGGCCCCGATCAACCTGGTCTACAGCCAGCGCAACCGCTCGGCCTGTGTCCGTATCCCGATCACCGGCAACAACCCGAAGGCCAAGCGCCTCGAGTTCCGTTGCCCGGACAGCTCGGGTAACCCGTACCTGGCGTTCGCGGCGATGCTGATGGCCGGCATCGACGGCATCAAGAAGAAGATCGAGCCGCTGGCCCCGGTCGACAAGGACCTCTACGAGCTGCCGCCGGACGAGGCCGCCAACATCCCGCAGGCCCCGACCTCGCTGGCCGCGGTGATCGACCGCCTCGAAGAGGACCACGAGTACCTCACCGAGGGTGGCGTGTTCACCGAGGACCTGATCGAGACCTGGATCTCCTACAAGCGGGAGAACGAGATCATGCCGATCCAGATCCGGCCTCACCCGTACGAGTTCTCGCTCTACTACGACGTCTAAGTCAGCGTCAGACTGTGGCCCCCGGCTCTTGCCGGGGGCCACAGTTTTAGGCTAACCTAACTAACGCGAGCACAACCGCTCGCGGTGCTGACAACCTCACAGGTCAACGGAGAGATTCGTTGGCCTTTTTTGTTTCTCTCCAGTCGTATTCGCATATGAGAGAACGAGGTTCGCCATGTTCACGGTTTTCATGCTGGTCAAGACCAATCCGGAATGGCTCGGATTCCCGGTGGCCCAACGCTTCGACGAGTTGGCCCGGCACCTGCAGCCGATACTCGATCGCCATCCCGCGGTGAATTTCCGTTGGTACGACACGGAGTTCTACACCGCCAGGGTCACCGACCTCCTACTGTGGGAGACCGCAGATCCGCACGAGTATGAGCTCGCGGTCGAAGAGCTCCGCGAAACCCCACTGTGGGACCGCTATTTCACCATCGTCGAGATCCTCCCCGGAGTGGCGAACGCGTACGCCGACAACTACGGCAGATCCGCCCTCGGGTAGGCACCCGACCGGCGGCCCGCGCAGCGCCGAAAGCACAATGGACCAATGCGGGTTCTGGTGCAGCGGGTGACATCGGCGAGTGTGACGGTCGACGGCGAAGTCGTCGGCGCCATCGAGCCGAACCCGCAGGGGCTGCTCGCCCTGGTGGGGGCGACCCATGACGACGATGCCGCCAAGGCCCGGCGGATGGCCGAGAAGCTTTGGCAGTTGCGGATTCTGGACGGCGAGAAATCCGCATCGGACGTTGCCGCCCCCATCCTGGTGATCAGTCAGTTCACGTTGTACGCGAACACCGACAAGGGCAGGCGACCGTCGTGGAATGCGGCGGCGCCCGGCCCTCTCGCGGAACCGCTGGTGGCCGAGTTTGCCGACGCTCTCGTGAAGTTGGGAGCGGTTGTGGAAACGGGGGTTTTCGGTGCGGATATGAGCGTGGAACTGGTCAATGACGGACCGGTAACGGTGTTGCTCGAGCTGTGAGTTTTCTGCGAGCTACGCGTATTGTCAGGACATGACGACCAAATTGGACACTCGACTGGGCTCGCTTGCGCCCGCTGTCATCAGCTTGTTCCGTGTCGTGTTCGGTTTACTGTTCACCATCCACGGCGCATCGAAACTCTTCGCCTGGCCCGTCGATTCGGGAAGCGGCGCCGTGCCGGTCGGCACCTGGCCGTACTGGTACGCCGGTGTTCTGGAGCTGGTGCTCGGCCTGCTCATCATGGTGGGCCTGTTCACCCGCATCGCCGCATTCATCGCCTCGGGCCAGATGGCGTTCGCCTACTTCACCCAGCATCAGCCCAACGGTCTGTGGCCGATCGAGAACGGCGGCGAACTCGCCGTGCTGTACTGCTTCGGCTTCCTGCTGCTGGCCGCGATCGGTGGTGGCACTTACGCGTTGGACGCGGCGCGCGGTAGGCGCACCTAGTCCAGCGCGAGGTCCTTGCGGAACCGCTTCAGCCCGTCGATCTTCTCGGCGAGTGTGGCGTCGGGGCCGGAGTAGAACATCCAGGGCATGGTGATGATGCCCTGGATGCCACCGGCTTCGGCGCGCGCGTAGTGCTCGGGGGTGAAGGCGTCGGTCAGCGGTGTGATGATCGTGAAATCATCCATCGTCAAACCTTTTTCGGCGCGCAGGTCACGTAGCCGGTCGACCCGCTGCAAGGCGGCTTCGGTGGAGATCAGATCGCCGATCCAGCCGTCGTGCCGCGCCGCACGCCGCAATGCGATGTCGGACAGCCCGCCGACATAGATGGGGATCCGCGGCGGCGTGGGCTCCATCTCCAGGCGCGGCGTGGAGTAGAAATCGCCGGAGAACTCGGTCCACCCGGGCTCCCACAGCTTCTTCATCAATTCGAGCATCTCGTCGGTGCGCTTGCCGCGTCGTGCGAACTGCTGCC
>NZ_HG322953.1:653286-673038 GCF_000455325.1 Mycolicibacterium septicum DSM 44393 | reverse complement strand
TGCCCCAGCAGCTCGAACTCCTCCTCGCACCAGCCGACCCCGATCCCGAGTTCCAGCCGTCCGTCGGCCAGATAGGCCGCGGTGCCAATGGCTTTGGCAGCCGAGTACGGGTCGCGCATGGCGGGCAGGTAGACCGTGGTGACGAACTTCAGCCGGGTGGTGACCAGAGCCAGCGACCCGATCATCACCCACGGGTCCGGCCAGTCGGTGAACGCCTCCCAGCGGCGCTTGCCGTCCTTGGTGTACGGATACGGCGTCTTCAGCGTCTCAAGGTTGACCACATGATCCGGGATGCCCATCCCGTCGTAGCCGAGATCGTCTGCGGCCCTGGCCACCTCGACGGCCTCCCGGGTGTCCATGAAGGCCATGCTCACGTAGATCTTCATCCGGCATCCCGTGCCCACGCCGGGGTGATGAAGACCCCTTCAGCCTCGACGGTGATTCCGTCAGCGTCGCTGATATGGCCCCGCGCAAAGGTTTTGACGCCCTCGGTCCGGTCGATGTAGGCCTCGGCGCGCAGTGGCCCCAGCGGCGTGCCCCGGCGGTAGCGGCACGTGATGGTCCCGGTGTAGCGCGGCTCGTGCAGTCCGCCGCTGGCCACCTCGCCGAGGATGTGGTCGAGCACCAATGCACAGATGCCGCCGTGCACCCAGCCCAGCGGACCCTCGTAGGCGGCGCCCAGCACGAATTCACTCCAGCAGCTGCCGTCCTCGGCGTGTTCGATCACCAGCGGCGGGGCCAGCGCGTTGCGCAATCCGACGACCGGATTCGCCCACACGACCGGCCGGTTCGTCTCGGCATGCAGCACGGCGTGCGGCCCGTCGCGCTGCTCACGGCGCAGCGAGGCGGTGACGGCTTCGACAGCCGCGGTCGCCTCGGCGATGGTCTGCGGGTCCACCTCGGTGCGCACTCCGGCGTCGACGAGTTCGCGCATCGCCTGGGCAAAGGGCTCGTAAAGGGCTTCGAGCCGATCGTGCTCGGCCGCGGTGATGACGTCGAACGTGTGCTTCATCCGGACTCCCAGTGAATTGGTTATATGCCCTTATTAACACCACCCACTGCGACGTCGTGCACGCGGGGCACTACTCCCCGCCGAAAATCTTCCGGACCACACCCTTCGCCCGCCGCGTCACCCGCAGATAGTTGTCCAGGAACTCCCCGCCGTCGTCGCTGCCCCAGCCGGCCGCCAGGGCCACCGCATTGAGCTGGCGGCCCGGTCCGGGCAGCTGGTCGGTGGGCTTGCCACGCACCAGCACCAGGGCGTTGCGCGCCCGCGTGGCCGTCAGCCAGGCATCGCGTAACAGCGCCACATCGCTCTCGGCGACCAGCTCGGCCGCACCGATCGCGTCGAGGGTCTGCAATGTCGAGGTGTTGTGCAGCGCAGGGAACTTGTGCGCGTAGCGCAGTTGCAGCAGCTGCACGGTCCACTCGATGTCGGCCAGCCCGCCGCGACCCAGCTTGGTGTGCGTGTTGGGGTCGGCGCCGCGCGGAAGACGTTCCGCGTCGACGCGGGCCTTGATGCGCCGGATCTCCTGGACGGCCTCGGCCGATACCCCACCGGAGGGGTAACGGGTCTTGTCGGCCATGATCAGGAAGCGTTCGCCGAGTTCGAGATCGCCTGCCACCCGGTGGGCCCGCAGCAGCGCCTGGATCTCCCACGGCTGGGCCCACTGCTCGTAATACGCCGCATACGACGCCAGCGTGCGCACCAGCGGTCCGTTTCGTCCCTCTGGACGCAGCCCGGTGTCGACCTCCAGCGGCGGATCCGCGCTCGGTGTCCCCAGCAGGGCCCTGACCTGTTCGGCGATGCTCACCGACCAGCGCACGGCGGCCGAGTCCTCGACGCCCGCGACGGGTTCGCACACGAACATCACGTCGGCATCGGAGCCGTATCCGAGCTCACCACCGCCGAGGCGGCCCATGCCGATGACCGCGATACGCGCGGGCACCCCGGATTCCGGTGTGTTGGCCCGGATCACCGCGTTCAGCGCGGCCTCCAGCACCGCGACCCACACCGAGGTCAGTGCCTTGCAGACGTCGGTCACGTCGAGCAGGCCCAGCACGTCGGCCGAGGCGATGCGGGCCAATTCCCGGCGGCGCAGAGTGCGCGCGGCGGCGATGCCGCGCACGGGGTCCGGGTGCCGGCCGGCAGAGGCCACCAATGCGCGGGCCACGCTGTCAGGATCGCCGTCGAGCAGCTTCGGCCCGCTGGGACCGTCGGCGTACAGCTGGATCACCTCGGGGGCCCGCATCAGCAGTTCCGGGATGTAGGCCGAGGTGCCGAGCACGCGCATCAGCCGCTTGGCCACCGCTCCCTCGTCGCGCAGGGTCGACAGATACCAGCGCTGCTCGGCCAACTCCTCGCTGATCCGGCGGTAGGCCAGCAGACCGGCGTCCGGGTCGGGCGTGTCCGAGAGCCAGTCCAGCAGGGTCGGCAACAGCACCTGTTGCACCCGCGCGCGGCGCCCGCCCTGGCCGGTGAGCGCGGCCAGATGCGTGAGCGCGCTCTGCGGTCCCTCGTAACCCAGTGCGGCGAGCTGACGTTCGGCCGCCTCGGTGCTCATGCCGGCACCGATACCCACCGCCGGCTGGCCCACCGACTCCAGCAGCGGCTGGTAGAAGAGCTTGGCGTGCAACCGCGACACCCGCATGCTCTGCCGTTTGAGTTCTTCGCGCAGCACGCCTTGGGCGTCGTGGCGCCCGTCGGGGCGCACGTGTGCAGCCCGGGCCAGCCATCGGTAGGCCTCGTCGTCGCTTTCGTCGGGCAGCATGTGGGTGCGCTTCAGCCGCTGCAGTTGCAGCCGATGTTCGAGCAGCCGCAGGAATTCGTAGGACGCGGTCATGTTGGCGGTGTCGTCGCGACCGATGTAGCCGCCCTCACCGAGAGCCGCCAGCGCATCGACGGTGGACGCCACATGCAGCGAGTCGTCGTTGCGCCCGTGCACCAATTGCAGGAGCTGGACGGCGAATTCGACGTCACGCAGGCCGCCGGTGCCGAGCTTCAGCTCCCGGGCCCGCACCCCGGCCGGGACGAGTTCCTCGACGCGGCGACGCATGGCCTGCACCTCGGGAACGAAATCCTCACGCTCGCAGGCGGTCCACACCATGGGCATCAGGGCATCGATGTAGGCCTTGCCGAGTTCGGCGTCGCCCGCGGCGGGACGCGCCTTGAGCAGTGCCTGGAACTCCCAGGTTTTCGCCCAGCGCTGGTAGTACGCGACATGGGATTCCAATGTCCGGACCAGTTGGCCGCGTTTGCCTTCCGGGCGCAACGCGGCATCGACCTCGAAGAAGGCATCGGCGGCGAACCGCATCATCTCGCCGGCCACCCGGGTCGCGGTCGCCAGGTTGTCGTCGCCGTCCCCGTCCGCGACGGACTCCCCCACGAAGATGACGTCGACGTCGCTGACGTAATTGAGCTCGCGCGCACCGCATTTACCCATCGCGACGACCGCCAGCCGGGGCTCCACCCCGTCCTCGCACACGACCCTGGTGGCCACCGTCAGGGCGGCACCGAGTGCCGCGTCGGCCAGATCGGACAGGTGAGCGGCGACCTCGACGAAAGGCAGCACCGGCTCGTTCTCGACGGTCGAGGCCACGTCGAGCGCGGCCAGGACCAGCAGGTGGTCACGGTAGAGATCCCGCAGGGCGGGCACGGCACTGCTTGTGCCCCTGTCGATCTCGGCACCGCGGGCGGCAGTGGTGAAGACGCGGTGCAGCTCCTCGACACCGGGGAGCACGACGTCGCCGGTCAACAACCGCCACGACTGCGGGTGGGCGACGAGGTGGTCACCGAGGGCCAGGGATGACCCCAGCACACCGAACAGCCGGCCCCGCAACGCCCGGTCGGTCAGCAGTTGGCGGTTGAGCTCGTCCGCGTCGGGCCCCAGCGCATCGGCCAGCCGCACCATCGCCAGCAGCGCTACGTCGGCGTCGGGAGCGCGCGACAGCGACCACAGCAACTCGACGTACGCCTCGGTCTTCCAGCCGAGCTGTTCGAGGTGGGCCGCAGCCTGCGGATGGACCAGACCGAGCCGACCGACGCTGGGCAGTTTCGGGCGATCGGTTGCAGGCTTGGGCACGTTCACGACGGTAGCGCACGAAGCTCCGGCGCCGCCCCCGACTCAGAGCGACAGGTAGTTCTTCAGCTCGTAGGGCGTGACGTGGCTGCGGTAGTTCTCCCACTCCGCGCGCTTGTTGCGCAGGAAGTAGTCGAATACGTGCTCCCCCAACGCTTCCGCCACGAGCTCGGAGTTCTCCATGGCCTCCAGCGCGTTGCCCAGGCTGGACGGCAGCTCGCGGTAGCCCATGGCGCGCCGCTCCTCGGGCGTCAGGCTCCACACGTTGTCCTCGGCCTGCGGGCCGAGCACGTAGCCCTTCTCGACGCCCCGCAGACCGGCGGCCAGCAGGACCGCGAAGGTCAGGTACGGGTTGCATGCCGAGTCGGGGCTGCGGACCTCGACGCGCCGCGACGACGCCTTGCGCGGGGTGTACATCGGGACCCGCACCAGCGCCGAGCGGTTGGCCGCGCCCCACGAGGCGGCGGTGGGCGCCTCGCCGCCGTGCACCAGGCGCTTGTAGGAGTTCACCCACTGGTTGGTGACGGCACTGATCTCGCTGGCGTGCTCCAGGATGCCCGCGATGAAGGACTTGGCCACATCGGACAGCTGCAGCGGGTCGTCGGGGCTGTGGAAGGCGTTGGTGTCGCCCTCGAACAGGCTCATGTGCGTGTGCATGGCCGAGCCGGGGTGCTCGCCGAACGGCTTGGGCATGAACGACGCCCGCACGCCGTCGGCCAGGGCGACCTCTTTGACCAGGTACCGGAAGGTCATCACGTTGTCGGCCATCGACAACGCGTCGGCGTAGCGCAGGTCGATCTCCTGCTGGCCGGGCGCGCCCTCGTGGTGGCTGAACTCCACCGAGATGCCCATCTGCTCCAGCGCCTCGATGGCGTGGCGACGGAAGTTCGGGGCCGAATCGTGCACGGCCTGGTCGAAATAGCCGCTGTTGTCGGCAGGCACGGGCACCGACCCGTCGTCCGGGCCGGGCTGCAGCAGGAAGAACTCGATCTCGGGGTGCACGTAGCAGGTGAAGCCCAGGTCGCTGGCCTTGGCCAGCTGGCGGCGCAGCACGTGCCGGGAGTCGGCCCATGACGGTGAGCCGTCCGGCATGGTGATGTCGCAGAACATGCGGGCCGAGTAGTGCTTGCCCGCGCTGGTGGTCCAGGGCAGCACCTGGAAGGTGGAGGGGTCGGGTCGGGCGACGGTGTCGGATTCCGAGACGCGGGCGAAGCCCTCGATCGAAGAGCCGTCGAAACCGATGCCCTCCTCGAAGGCGCCTTCGAGTTCGGCGGGCGCGATCGCTACCGATTTGAGGTAGCCGAGGACGTCGGTGAACCACAACCGAACGAACCGGATATCGCGTTCCTCCAGGGTGCGCAGCACGAATTCCTTCTGGCGGTCCATGCCCGCAGCGTAGGCATCGGCTGTTAAATCTGTGTTACAGCCCTGGAAGACTTAGCAGGAGAGGTCGCCCGGAGACGTTCCGTTGACGAAGAAACCCAGCACGGCGGTGTCCACGCAGGCGTTCCCGTTGAACACCACGGTGTGTTGGGTGCCGCGGAAGGAGATCAGCGCCGCGCCCATTTGCCGGGCCAAGTCCACGCCCGCCTGATACGGCGTGGCGGGGTCTCCGGTGGTGGACACCACCACGACCTTGCCCGGTCCGGGCCCGGTGACCGGGTGCGGCGCAGAGGTGGCAGGAACCGGCCACAGGGCGCAGATGTCGCGGGGCGCGTATCCGGTGAACTCTCCGTAGGCCATGAACGGTGCCACAGCCCGGATCTGCTGATCGGCGTTGGCCCACACCGCCGGGTCGGTGGGGAACGGCGAGTCGACGCAGCGGATCGCGGTGAAGGCGTCCTGCATGTTCTTGTAGTGACCGTTTTCGTCGCGGCGCCAGTAGTCGTCGGCGAGCAGCAGCAGGTCACCGGCATCGGTGCCGCGCGTCAACCCGAGCATCCCGCTGGTCAGGTAGGGCCAGTACCGCGCCGAGTAGAGGGCGTTGCCGGTACCGGTGATCGCGTCGGCGTAGCCGAGTCCGCGCGGGTCCGAGGTGGTGCCCGGCGTCGTCGTCAGCGGATCCACCAGTCGCTGGAACCGGCCGACGAACTGGGCCGGATCGGTGCCCAGCGGGCAGTCCGCCGATTGCGCGCAGTCCGCGGCATAGGTGTCGAAAGCCCTCTGGAAGCCGGCGAGCTGGCGGATGTTCTTGGTGACGGGATCCAGGCTGGGGTCGATCGCCCCGTCGAGCACCATGGTGCGTACCCGGTCGCCGAACTGTTCGGCGTACGCGCCGCCGAGCTCGGTGCCGTAGGAGAAGCCCAGATAGTTGATCTGGTTCTCCCCCAGCGCGGCCCGCACCGCATCCATGTCCCGCACCGCCGCGGCCGTGCCCACGTTGGCCAGGAACGGCGCGCCCATGCGGTCCAGGCACTGCTGGGCGAACTGGCGGTAGACGTCTTCGATGTGGGCCACCCCGGCCGGGCTGAAGTCGGTCAGCGACTCGCGGCGGTAGGCGTCGATCTCGGCGTCGGTGCGGCAACGCAACTCGGGCGTGGAATGCCCGACGCCGCGCGGATCGAAGCCGACGAGATCGAAATGGTCGGTGAGTGGTGAGCCGGCCAGCGCCGCACCCATACCGGCCACCGTGTCCACCGCGGAGGCGCCGGGGCCGCCGGGGTTGATGAACAAGGCGCCGATCCGGTCACCGGTGGCCGGTATCCGGATGACCGCCAATTGCGCTTGCGCGCCTTGAGGATCCGGGGAATTCCAGTCCAGCGGTACCGGGATGGTGCTGCATTGCGCGGTCGGGATCGCGGCCGGATTCTGCACCCAGCTGGCGCAACTCCCCCATTCCGGCCCCGATTCCGGAGCAGCCTGCGCGACCGGGCAGACCACGGCGGTGGCACCGAGCAGCACCGCCGCCAAAACACGTCCAGCCCTGCCCGCCCACCACACGGCAGTCATGGTCGCACGGCGGTCGGTACCGGGTCTGTGCCTGACGCCGACCAGAGATCGGCCGGAGACCATCCGGTGACCTTGCCGGCCCGATCGGTCAGCAGCGGGTCCCGGGCGGCGGCACCGTCACGTCGACGAGGTAGGTGGCGGCGATGTCGTCGATGCACTTGTTGCCCTGGAACACCACGGTGTGCTGGGTGCCCTCGAAGGTCACCAGGGTGCCGCCGAGCTGACGGGCCAGGTCGACACCGGCCTGGTAGGGCGTCGCCGGGTCGTTGGTGGTCGACACGATCAACGTCGGGGGCAGCCCCTTCACCGAGATCTCGTGCGGCTTGCTGGTCGGCGGCACCGGCCAGAACGCGCAGGTGCCCAGCGGGGCGTGTCCGGTGAATTCGCCGTAGCTCATGAACGGCGCCACCTCGCGGGCCCTTCGGTCCTCGTCGACGACGGTGGCCCGGTCGGTGATGGCGGGCTTGTCCACGCAGTTGACCGCGACGCGTACGTCGGTCGAATTGTTGTAGTGGCCCTTGGCATCCCGGCCCATGTAGAGGTCGGCCAGCGCCAGCATCACATCGCCGTTGCCGTTCTTCAGCCCGGTCAGGCCCTCGGTCAGGTGCCGCCACAGATTCGGTGAGTACAGCGGCAGGATGGTGCCCACGGTGGCGTCGCTGTAGCTCAGCCCGCGCGGATCCCGCGTCTTGGCCGGATGTTCCACCAGCGGGTCGACCAGGCTCTTGTACACCTCGACGGCCTTGGCCGGATCCGTGCCCAGCGGGCAGTCGGGGTTCTTGGTGGCGCAGTCGGTGGCGTAGTCGTCGAAGGCCTTCTGGAATGCTGCGGCCTGACGGATGTCTTCTTCGACCGGATCCGCATTGGGGTCGACGGCGCCGTCGAGGATCATCGCGCGGACCTTCTCCGGGAACTGCTCGGCGTAGGTCGCACCGATGCGGGTGCCGTAGGAGTAGCCCAGGTAGGTCAGCTTGTCGTCGCCGAGCGCGACCCGGATCGCGTCGAGATCCTTGGCGACGTTCTCGGTGCCGACGTTCTCCAGGAAGTCTTTGCCCATCTTGTCGACGCAGCGCTGGACGAAGTCCTTGGTCTCCTTCTCCAGGTGCTCGACGCCCTCCGGGGTGTATTCGACCGTCGGATCGGCGCGCAGCCGGTCGTTGTCCTCGTCGGAGTTGCACCACACCGCGGGCGTCGAGGAGCCGACGCCGCGCGGGTCGAACCCGACGATGTCGAACCGGTCCTTGACCGACTGCGGCAGGCCGGACAGCAGGGAGACGGCCGATTCCACCCCGGACTCCCCGGGGCCGCCCGGGTTGATCACCAGCGAGCCGATCTTCTGCCCCGCAGCCGGGAAGCGGATCATCGCCAGGCGGGCGATTTCGCCCTCTGGCTTCGAGTAGTCGACAGGCACCGACAGCAGCCCGCATTCGGCGTTATCGGGGATCTGCGCGTGGTCACCCGATCCGGCGTTGCACGGCAGCCATTGCACCGGCGTGCCGGGCCGTGGGACCGCAATCTGGGCTTCCCCGTCGACCACCTGGGTGCAGCCCGCCGCGGCGACCGCCGTCGTCGCCAGCAGCGCGCCGAACCTCATCCTGAACTTCATGGCTGACCATGCTGCCATGGCACGACATCGCCGCAGGCCCGGCCTATCGCGACGCGCGGTGGCACTATCGGGTAGCGGCGAGGAGTTCTTCGAGCGCCACGTGGAAATCGTCGGCCATGTCCCACAGGTCAGGCAGCAGATCCGGGCAGGACATGATGCCGACGTCGAGCATGCCGGTCAGCGACATCACGGTGATGTTGAGACCCGATCCGTGGAAGATCGGGCCCAGCGGGTACATGGCCTTGACCTCACAGCCCAACATGTATAGCGGCTCCTGCGGCCCCGGCACGTTGGAGATGACGAGATTGTGGACGGGTTTGGCCCCGGACAGCCGGCTGGCCGCGTACACCCGCATCGCGGCGCCGAACACCGCGGGCGCGGCGAACTGTGTCCAGTCCTGGAGCAGCGTCGCACCGATCGCGGAGCTGTGTTGCTTGGCAACCGAATTCGACGCGGCGATGGCCCGCAGCCGCTCGGCCGGATCGTCGATGTTGGTTTCGAGCTTGGAGAACATCCCCGACACCTGATTGCGCCCGGGACGGTCGGAACGGTCATGCACGGACACCGGCACCATCGCGACCAGGGAGCTGTCCGGTAGTTCGCCGCGGTCGTGCAGGAAGGTACGCAGGACGCCGGACACCAGCGCCATCACCACGTCGTTGACCTTGACGTCGAAGTGGTTCTTGACGGTCTTGATGTCCTCGAGATCCAGCTGGGCGAACGCGACGCTGCGCTGCCCGGTGATGTTGGTGTTGAACGCGGTCTTCGGTGCATTGAACGGGGCGGCCATCGCCTGGCCGTTGAAGGCCCGGCGCACCGTGTCGATGACGGTGCTCGCAGTCGAGGGCAGCACGTTGGCCAACTTCAGTGGGCGGGCCACGAACCTGAGCGCACCGCTGATGGCGATCTCTGCGCCGGTGGCGCCGCCCACCCCGTCGACCGGCTCCGGCGGCGGTGCGTCCGCCTCGGTGGTGCACAACTGCGACATCAGATTGGCACCGGTCACCCCGTCCACGCCGGAATGGTGCACCTTGGTCATCAGCGCCAACCGGCCGCCGGCATGGGCGTCGGTGCCCGCCACGTTCTCGATGACCCACATCTCCCACAGCGGCCGGGTCCGGTCCAGCGGCAGCGAGGCGATGTGGCCGCAGATCTCGGACAGCTCGGCCCGCCCGCCGGGTGCGGGGAGGCCGATCCGGTGCAGGTGCCTGCTGACGTCAAAGTCCTTGTCCTCCACCCGCACCGGATGGTCGAGATTGAACCGGCTGTCGGCCAGTTTCTCCCGGAATTGCGGCATCGCCTTGACGGTCAGCGACAGCGCGTCACGCAAGCGGTCGAACGTGTAGCCGCCCGGCATGGTCGACGTGTCCAGTTCGAGCACCGAGCACACGTGCATCGGCTGCGCCGCGGTTTCGAGATACAGGAAACTGGCGTCGAGTCCGCTGAGCCGTTGCATGCCGCTGATGTTAGGTCGCGACGCTGAAACTGTGAGGAAATCCACTCGAACGTCGCTTTTGCCTTCATTCCCTGCGGTGGCAGACTGACAGAGTCCGACGAACCCGGGGACCGCAGAGCGGCCTCGAGGATCGAACCGACCATCACAAGGGACGACGATGTCTGAACAGTCTGTTTATGGTGCTTCCGAAACCGCCGCGGAGTCCGTGGCAGCCAAGCCGCGTACCAAGGTCCGCACGCTCACGCTGCAGAAATGGAAGTCCGAAGGCCACAAGTGGGCGATGCTCACCTGTTACGACTACTCGAGTGCGCGCGTGTTCGACGAGGCCGACATTCCGGTGCTGCTCGTCGGCGACTCGGCGGCAAACGTCGTGTACGGCTACGACACGACCGTGCCGATCACGATCGACGAGCTGATCCCGTTGGCCCGCGCGGTCGTCAAGGGCGCCCCGCATGCGCTGGTCGTGGCCGACCTGCCGTTCGGCAGCTACGAGAGCAGCCCGGCCCAGGCACTGGCCACCGCCACCCGCTTCATGAAGGAGACCGGCGCGCAGGCGATCAAGCTGGAGGGCGGTGAGCGGATGGCCGATCAGATCGCGACGTTGTCGGCCGCCGGCATCCCGGTGGTGGCGCACATCGGCTTCACCCCGCAGAGCGTGAACGGGCTGGGCGGGTTCCGCGTCCAGGGCCGCGGCGACGCCGCCGAGCAGACCATCCACGATGCGATCGCCGTGCAGGAAGCCGGTGCGATCGCGGTGGTACTCGAGATGGTGCCCGCCGAGTTGGCGACCCAGATCACGGGCAAGCTGACGATCCCCACGGTCGGCATCGGTGCCGGCCCCAATTGCGATGCCCAGGTGCTGGTCTGGCAGGACATGGCCGGGCTCACCAGCGGCAAGACCGCCAAGTTCGTCAAGCGTTTCGGTGACGTGGGCGGCGAACTGCACCGCGCGGCAGCGCAGTACGCCAACGACGTGGCGACCGGGGTGTTCCCGGCCGAAGAGCACAGCTACTGATTTCTCGCGCCGAGATCAACGAAAACGTCGCTGCCCAACGGATTCAGCGACGTTTTTGTTGATCTGGCGCTGCCCTGGCGTGTGTGACGATGAGCGCGTGAGCAGCGATCAGAACATTCCCTCTGACGGCACCACACCGAGTCGAATCGGGTCATTCTCCGCCGGTGCCGCGGTGGTTTGGTTCGTGTCGGCAATCGCGCTGGCAATTTGGAGTCGCCTCGACGCCAAGTTCGGCGTGGTCGGTGATCCACCACGCCCGCCGAAGGTTGATCAGCACCCGTGGAACTCGGCAGCCTTTCTCTCGGTGTCGGCAGCGATCGTTGCCGCACTGCTATTACTCGCCCTTTTACGCACCCGGCGGGCACGACGTTCCGGTCAACCGCACCGCTGGGCCACCGTTGGTGTCCTGGCGGTTGTTGCGCTCGTCTTCCTCGCCGCCTTCAGCACCGGCGCATTGGGCTACTTCCGCGATGTCATGCGTGAAGGCCCCATCACCGCGTCACTGCCCGCGGCCGTGGGTGCCTGGGCGCTCACCGTCGCCGGCGCGGTCGCTGCGGTGTTCGCGGCCTTTGGGCTGCCGTGGTGGACGCGGCGGGTCGCTCCGATGCTCGGCGCCGGAGTAGTCGTCGCCGTGGTGGCATCTGCGGCGGTGACCGTCGCTGCGGGGTTCGCCGGTAACGACGGCAGATTCATCGACGCGACCACCGCGAACCAAGTCGACGTTCCGCCGTACCCGATTGCGCTCGGTCAACACAAGTTCACCGTGAAGCTGCCCGCCGCGCGCCCGGCCTTCGACGAGCGAAACTACGAAATCTGGCCTGCGGGGCCGGGTTTCGTGGTCAGTTACGCCGGCGCCGTGACGGCTTATGGGGCCGACGGCAACGAGCGTTGGCATTACCGCAGGACGGGACCGGCAGAGTCGACCATGTCGGCGCGGGTCTACGACCAGGGCGCCACCGTGGTCGTAGCGGACTTCGGCGCAGCGCCAGCCCGTTCACAGCGCGCGGAATCTGTTCTCGTGGGTATCGACGCGATCACCGGGCAACACCTGTGGACACGCCGCGACGCCCGGTTGACGTCGGCATTCCTCGCTAAGTCAGGCCTGTATGACGCCGATCCGTTCCTCGTCGACCGCACCGACGAAACCTGGACCCGGTTCGATGCCCGCACCGGGGAGGCCATGTGGTCCGTGACCAATCCCCGGGGTGATTGTTCTGAGCAGCGCGCCGCCGATACCGGCAACCGGCTCACGTCGCTGTTGTGGTGCGAGCGCGAGACCGAGGGGCATCGCGTGGTGGACCACCGGATCCTCGCTGCCGATCCGCGGAACGGTGAGAAACTCTGGGAGTTCACGTACCTGCCGGACGTATCTCTCGATGACGAGTCCTGGCGAGATTTCTCGATCTACCCATTTCCGACCGGCTCGGCCGGGATCTACCTGGAGGTCAGTGCAAACGATCCGCAACGCGCGACCGACTACTACGTCGATCCGGGCAAGAAGCTCATAGTGCCGCTGCCGGCGGATGTCGACGCACTGACCACACCGGCTCCCGCAGAAGACTTCCTGGTCCGCCACAAACGCAATCCACCCACAAGGGACTCCGTACTGTCGGTGTACGGCAGTGACGGAAAACCGCGATGCAACACCACGACACCGATATATCCCGGAGGCAGGCTGCTGCCCAACCGCAGAGAGTCCAGAGTCGGCTACGTCGCGTTGCGTGACGGCTTCGTCTTGTCTGATTTCAGCCGGGACGTCAGCCACGACCCGAACGGACCGTCTTTCCTGCGGATGTTCAGCAACACAACTTGTCAGCCGGTCGCCGAAGTCCCCTTCGATGCGAGCCTCGGACTGGTGGCCGCCCCCGGCGTCCTGTTGGCACTACGCCAGGACGTCCCCGACATGGAGACCGTCGTGATCGAGGGCTACGCCTGAGCTCTTTCTCGCGACCCTGCTCGGCTTCAGGCCAGCGCGTCACCGAGTTTGTTGAGTAACCGGGTCAGCGCTGCCTTGTCCTCACTGGTGAGGCCGGCGAACATCTCGTGTGCAGCGGCGATGTAGTCGGCCCGCCAGTGCCGGGCTTGCTCCTGCCCCTCGGCCGTCGTCGTCAATCGCACTGCGCGGCGGTCGTTTTCATCGGGGGTACGGACCACCAGCCCTTCCCGCACCAGAGCCTCGACGAGGGTTGATGCGGTGGCTTGGGTGACACCGACCGCCCTGGCCACCTCGGCCGAGCGGACCGGCTGCATCCGTTCGATCTCGGCGAGCAGCTTGGACCGTGGGGTCGACACACCACGGTCGCCGAGGCGCTCGTCGAATGCGCGGACAACGGACTTGGCAGCGCGCCCGAAGGCATCGGCCAGTTGCGCCGCGCTCCGTTGCTCGTCGTTCACGACGGTTCTCCTCTGATTCGTTGACAGAGAATATCAGTGCTCATATAGTTTGATCTCATATAGTTAGAGATCTAACGAAAGGTCCGCCATGACCTACCCACAGACATTCTCGCTAGGGTCGCGGGTCGTCCGACGTGTCGGATTCGGCGCGATGCAGTTGCCCGGGCCCGGGGTATTCGGCCCGCCGCGTGACCACGACCAGGCGGTCGCGGTGTTGCGCCGCGCCGTCGACCTCGGTGTCGACCACATCGATACCGCCCAGTTCTACGGGCCCGATGTCGCCAACGAACTCATCCGGGAGGCGCTGTACCCCTACCCGCAGAACCTGGCGCTTGTCACCAAGGTCGGTGGCAAGCGCGACGCCCAGGCCAATTGGCTCCCGGCGCAACAACCCGCCGAACTGCGGCACAGCATCGAAGAGAACCTGCGCACCCTGGGGGTCGACCAGCTTGCCGTGGTCAATCTGCGGCTCTTCGGGGCCGACATCGGAGGTCCCGCCGAGGTCGACCAGGAGCTGTTCGAGCAGCAACTGGACACCCTGATCACGGCCCGCGACGAAGGCCTCATCGCAGGCATCGGGCTGAGCAGCGCCTCACGCGAGCACGTGGAGATCGCGTTGGAGCGCACCGAGATCGCCTGCGTGCAGAACGCCTACAACCTCGCCGACCGCACCTCGCAGCCCGTGCTCGACCTGTGCGTCGAGCACGACATCGCCTTCGTCCCGTTCTTTCCGCTGGGTTCGGCGTTCGCCGCGGACAATCCGGTCCTGGGCCATCCGACGATCCGGCGGGTGGCCACCGAACTGGGACGTACGCCGGCGCAGATCGCGTTGGCATGGACGTTGAATGTCGCGCCGAACGTGCTGCTGATTCCCGGGACGTCCTCGGTTGCCCACTTGGAGGAGAACCTGGCCGTCGCAGATATCGAGCTGCCGGCCGATCTCACCATCGAACCGGCTGCTGCCGGCCCGGCGACCGGCTAGGCGAAGTCGGGCTTGCGCTTGGCCAGGAACGCGTCGACGCCTTCGCGGCCGTCGGCGGAGTTGGCCCGCTCGGCGATGAACCGGCCTTCGGCCGCCATCTGCTCTTCGAGGCTGTTCTTGAACGAGGACACCAGCAGCGACTTGACCGCACCGTTGGATCCGCCGGACCCCGCCGCGACCTGCTCGGCCAGTTTCGTGGCCCGGGCGGCGAGTTCGTCCCCGGCGACCACCTCGGTGATCAATCCCCAGTCCTGCGCCTCGGCGGCCGAGAGCGTGCGGTTGGTCAGGATGAGCTCCTGCGCCCGGCGCAGTCCGACCAGTCGCGGCAGGTGGTAGGAAGCGCTGCCGTCAGGGCTCAGCCCGACCTTGGTGTAGGCCATGGTGAAGGTGGCCGATTCGGCGGCCAGCACGAGGTCACCGGCCACCGCGAGGCTGAACCCGGCGCCGGCGGCGGTGCCGTTGACCGCGGTGATCAGCACGGCGTCCATCCGGGCGAACGACGAGATGGCCTGGTGCAAATCGTCGGCGACGCCCTTGATGAACCGGCCGCGGTCGGGCGCGGCGGCGAACGACTTCAGGTCGCCGCCCGCGCAGAAGAACCGGCCCGCACCGGTCAGCACCACGGCCTTGGTACCGGGCGTGTCGCAACGCCGGGCGGCGTCGGCCAGTTCGCGAGTCATGGTGTCGTTCATGCCATTCGCGGCATCCGGGCGGTTCAGCGTGATGTGCGCGACGGCGCCGGACTGCTCGAACGAGATGGCTTCATAGGTGGGCTCGGTCACGGCCCGAACTCTAGCGGGCCGGGGATTGCGGCGGTCGCAGCCCCAGCCGGGCGGCGGTGGCGTCCTCCAGCGGGCCGAATTCACCGTCGAATCCGAGGATCCGCAAGGCCCCTTCCCCGATTGCCCAGGGCTGCGCGGGCGCGCTCTCGACATCGTCGGAACGGCTGTTGACCACCGATTCCACCAATCGGAACGGCAGGTCGGCGGCGTCGGGCGGGCCCGCGCATTCGGTGATCACCGCCTCCGACAGCCTCCGGTACACCTCGCGCAGCTCGGCGCGGCGGCGGCGGAACGGTTCGAACCGGTCGGTGCGCAGCTCGGGAAGCAGGTACAGGGCACCCAGATTCCACCGGCCCGCGCACAGCTGGTGTGCATCGGCGACCGCGAGCGTGTGCAGGTGCTGCGGCGCCGGCCCCGCGCTGTCGAGCAGCTCGGCGCCCAGGCGAAGGGCATCGTCGACGGTGCCGGCCAGCAACGCATCGAGAATGTCGTCCTTGGTGGCGAAATGGTGATAGAGCGAGGCCTGCCGGACCCCGACTTCGTCGGCGATGCGCCGTGTCGAGGTGCTGGCGTAGCCGTGGGTGGTGAACAGCTCGGCGGCGGCATCGAGGATCTGTTCACGGGCCGTCGTGCCCGGTCGGCGTGGCCGCTCCAGCCGCGGGCGTCCGCGCCCGGCAGCGGCGTTCGCCGGTGTCGTCTCAGCCCCCATGTCAGCAACAGTAGGAGACTCCGAACGACATGACCGACAGCGCGGTGGGGACACCGGCAAGTCTTGATGTTGCTGTGACCAGACACCGGTCGTGACACCCATCCGGATATGGCACGCTGGTGCCATCCGATCTCCCGCCTCCGGTGCACAGCGAAGGTGACTATGGCCCCCGGCAAATCCAAGACCGCGAGGTACACCGAAATCGAGCGGAAGTTCGCGGTCACCGAGAACACCGTCTCGCCGTCGTTCGAGGGGCTGTCGGCCATCGCCGAGGTCGCCCGCGTGGAAACCCAGCACCTGGATGCGGTGTACTTCGACACCCCGAATCGCGACCTTGCCGCGCACCGCATCACGCTGCGGCGCCGCACCGGCGGCAGCGACGCGGGCTGGCACCTGAAGCTTCCGGCCGGCGTCGACACCCGCACCGAGGTCCGCGTGCCGCTGGGCACAGCAACCGACACCGTGCCCGAAGACCTGCGGGACATCGTGCTCGCGATCGTCCGGGACCGGCCGCTGTCCCCGGTGGCCCGGATCAGCACCGAACGCAACGTGCAGGTGCTGCGCGGAGCCGACGGCGTCGGCCTGGCCGAGTTCTGCGACGACCGGGTGACCGCTTCGGTCACCGGCGAGGAAGCCGATGCACAGAGCTGGCGGGAGTGGGAGCTGGAGCTGCTCACCGCCGATGTGCCCGACGACCTGATGGACCGGCTGTCGAACCGGTTGGCGGATGCGGGCGCGGAACCGGCCGGGCACGGTTCGAAGCTGGCCAGGGTGCTCGGCACGGATGTGGCCCCCGCACCTGCTCCCCCGGCCGATCCGGTGCACCGGGCCATCGCCGAGCAGATCGAGGCGCTGATGATCTGGGACCGTGCGGTACGCGCGGACGCCTACGACTCGGTGCATCAGATGCGGGTCACCACCCGCAAGATCCGGAGTCTGCTGCAGGAGTCCAAGGACGCCTTCGGCCTCGACGACGACGGCTGGGTGCTCGACGAGTTGCGTGCGCTGGCCGCCGTACTGGGTGTGGCCCGCGACGCCGAGGTGCTGGCCGAGCGCTATCAGCGCGCACTCGACGAGATGCCCGCCGAGCTGGTCCGCGGGCCGGTTCGCCAGCGGCTGGTCGAGGGCGCCAACCGCCGCTACACCGCGGGCTGGCGGCGTTCCCTGCTGGCGATGCGCTCGGAGCGCTACTTCCGGCTGCTGGACGCGCTCGAGGAGCTGGTCAGCGCCGAGCAGCCGGAATCCGCCCACGCTGCAACGAAATCGGTGAACATCGACGCGGCGTACAAGCGGGTTCGCAAGGCCGCCAAGACCGCCGCCGCCGCCGACAGCGATGCCGAGGCCAGCGCAGAGGAGAAGGACGAGGCGCTGCACCGAATCCGCAAGGGCGCCAAGCGACTTCGCTACACCGCGGCGGCCACCGGGGCCGAGAAGGTCTCCGACCGCGCCAAGAACATCCAGACCTTGCTCGGCGATCACCAGGACAGTGTGGTGAGCAAGGCCCATCTGAGCACGCAGGCCGACGCCGCCCATGCCGCCGGTGAGGACACCTTCACCTACGGGCTGCTGTATCAGCAGGAAGACGACACCGCCCAGGAGTCGCGCGCACAGCTGCAGGATGCGCTCAAGCAGTTGGACAAGGCGGTTCGCAAGACCCACTAGGGGCCGGTTGCGGAGCGGGGGCGAACGAGTTGGCCTCTAAGCCGGATTCTGTCCCTCACCCCGGAAGGTGAGGCGGCGACCATCCATCTGGACACACCGTCACCGGGTGCCTCAAGCGGCCTACCCGCAGGCTCGGGCGAGCAGCCCTCAGGCGCCTGCGCGACCGCAACCAGGTTGCGGCCTTCTTGGCCTTGCTTCGGGTGGGGTTTGCCTAGCCACCCCGGTCACCCGGGGTGCTGGTGCGCTCTTACCGCACCGTTTCACCCTTACCATTTCTGGCGGTCTGTTTTCTGTGGCACTTTCCCGCGAGTCACCTCGGATTGCCGTTAGCAATCACCCTGCTCTGTGAAGTCCGGACTTTCCTCGACCCCGGTTTGCACCGGTGCCGCGGCCGCCCGGCCAACTCGTTCGCGCTGATCACCGTACCCTTAATCGCATGGTCCAGGTGCCACCGGCACGATATTTGCTCCGTGCGAAGGATCTCGCGGACGCCCGTTACGCGGATCCGATCACCGTCGACGACCTCGCGGCGGCCGCCGGATTGTCCCGGGCGCACTTCAGCCGGATGTTCACCCGCACCTTCGGTGAATCTCCGCGGGCCTACCTGCAGAGCCGGCGCCTCGAGCGGGCCGCGGCGCTGCTGCGCAACACCGACCGTTCGGTCGCCGACATCTGCGTGATGGTCGGCCTGCAGAGCGTCGGCTCGTTCACCACGAACTTCGCGCGGGTGTACGGCAAGCCCCCGGCCGCCTACCGGGCGAGCCTGCCGCCGGCCATGCTCCGGGCCCCGGTGCCCAGTTGCATCCTGGCGCGCGACACGCGGCGTCCCCACGCCGGCCGGCCCAAGACAGCACAAACGGAGAAGACGGCCGGACCGGACCGCACGTAGCGTCGGGCCATGATGAAAATCGCATACACGCACTTGTGGGTTCACGATCAGGAAATCGCGCTGAAATTCTGGACCGAGAAGGTGGGAATGGAAGTGCGCGAGGACGTTTCGTTCCCCGAAGAGATGGGCGCATTCCGGTGGCTCACGGTCGGCCCGCCCGGACAAGACGAGGTCGGCATCGTGCTGATGGCCGTGCCCGGCGAGCCCGTGATGGATGAGCAGACGCAGAAGCAGGTCCAGGACCTGACCGCAAAGGGCTTCGCCGGCACGGTGTTTCTCACCACCGAGGACTGTCAGAAGAGCTACGACGAGCTGACCGCGCGCGGTGTCGAGTTCACCGAACCGCCGAACCAGATGCCCTACGGCATCGATTCCGGCTTCCGCGATCCGTCCGGTAACAGCATCCGGCTGACCCAGCGCACGGACATCCCCGCCACCGCATAGCCATTGGCCTTGCGGCGGCGGGGGCCGCCCGTCACCGCCGCCGCAGCACCATCACGTTGTCGATCAGGATGCCGGGCTGCCCGTCGGGCCCCGTCGCCTCCCGCTCGTCGGTTCCCACCCGGATCCGTTCCCATTGCGCGTCATCGAGGTTCAGTGATTCGACGACGTCATCGGCACTGGGGAAGGCGAACTTCCGGACATGCTCGGGGGCCCAGGGCGGCGCGGCACCGTGATCGACGATGACCAGCAGGCCGCCGTCGGCCACCGCACCGGCGGCGCGCCGCAGCAACCCGGCGCGGTCCATGGCGATCGGTGACTGCAGGAACTGGGCCGAGACCAGGTCGAAACGGCCCGACGGCAGACTCTCGGACAGGTCATGGCGTTCGAACGTGATGCGGTCCGCCACGCCCCGTTCCTGCGCCTCGGCCGCCGCCCGGGCGAGCGCGGTGTCGGAGACGTCGACGCCCGTTACCTGCCAGCCCTGCTCGGCCAGCCAGACGGAGTCACCGCCCTCGCCGCAGCCGAGATCCAGCGCCCGGCCCGCCGGCAGGTCCGCGGCGATCTTGGCCAGTTGGGCGTTGACCCGTCCGCTCCAGATGCGGCCCCGCTGCCCGTAATGCCGTTCCCAGTACTGGGCGGTGACGGCCGTCTGGGCGGGCCACGGCGGTACCGGGAGCCCGACGTCCTCGCCGAGCAGGTGCTGCACGACGGCGGCGCCGGCCTGGCTGCCCGATGCCACCGCCGTGGCCACCTGCGGCATCTGGGCACCCAGGTCCCCCGCGGCG
>NZ_HG322953.1:647926-652673 GCF_000455325.1 Mycolicibacterium septicum DSM 44393 | reverse complement strand
CAGGTCCCCCGCGGCGAACAGTCCGGGTACCGAGGTGCGGGCGAACGCGTCGACGACGAGGGCGTCCGCGGCGATCGGCCCGGGCGCCGAGACGGCACCGAGTTGTGCCGCCAGCGACGAGCGTTGATGCAGTGTGGCAGCGACGAGTGCCCCGCGCCTGGCCAGTTGCGTGCCGTCGGCGAACTCGACGGCCGCCAGTTGGCCGTCGTGCGCGACGAAGCGGGCGATCGGACGGTCGTCGACGCTGATTCCGGCCGCGTCCAACTGCTTGACCTGTGCGTCGTCCAGCCCGCTGTCCCCATTGGTGAGGACCACCAGATCCTCGGTCCAGCCGCGCATCATCAACGCCGAGTGCACGGCACGGTCCCCCTGGGCGACGACCGCGACCGGCGCGTCGCGCATCTCCCAGCCGTGGCAGAACGGGCAGTGGAAAACCGAAGCGCCCCATAGTCCTTCGAGGCCGTCGATGTTCGGCCCCCGATATTCCATGCCGGTGGCAAGCAGCACCGTCCTGGCCCGCTCTCGGGTTCCGTCGGCCAGCTCCAGCGCGAATCCCGACTCCCCGCGCACGACTTCGCCGGTGCGTACCTCCACCGTGGGGTAGGCGGCCAACTCGGCGCGGCCCGCCGCGTAGAGGTCGGCGGGTGGGCGGCCGTCGCTGCCCAGCAGACCGCCGATGCCGTGTGCGGCCAGGTTGCTCTGATTCCCCGCGTCGACCAGCAGTACCCGTCGCCGGGCCCGGCCCAGCACCAGCGCCGCACTCAGACCGGCCGCCCCGCCGCCGACGATGACGCAATCCCAGATGTTTTCCATGTCTTCGAGCTTGCCCAATCACATGGCAAAGTGCCAAGCTATTTTGCCATGGAGGCAAACGCTGCCGAGCCCGCCGACATCGACGCCCTGGTCCGCAGTCGCCTGCGGGAGTTACGGGCTCAACGGGGGCTCACCCTGGAAGACGTCGCGCGCCGCGCCCAGATCGACGTGTCGACCCTGAGCCGGCTGGAATCGGGCAAGCGTCGACTGGCCCTGGACCACCTGCCCCGGTTGGCCGCCGCCCTATCGGTGACCACCGACGAGTTGCTGCGCGCGCCACAGGCCGAGGATCCCCGGGTCACCGGCAGCTCACACACCCACCACGACATCACGTACTGGCCGTTGACCCGGCAGGGCCCGGCGGCCGGCTTGCACGCCTACAAGGTCCGGATCAGCGCGAAGCGCCGCAAGCCTCCCACCGAATTCCCCGTCCACGAAGGACGCGACTGGATGTACGTGCTGTCCGGACAGCTGCGCCTGATCCTGGGTGAGCAGGACTTCGTCGTCAACCCCGGTGAGGCCGTGGAATTCTCGACCTGGACACCGCACTGGTTCGGGGTGGTCGACGGACCGGTCGAGGCGATCACCATCTTCGGTCCGCACGGCGAGCAACTACACCTGCACGCCTGACCTACAGGTACGCGGTCTGGTTGACCAACCGGACCGAAGATCCTCCGTCGGCGTAGAACTCGGCGATCGACAGCGATGCCAGGTCCAGATGCAACCGGTACAGAATTCCCTCGCCGGCATCGAGCGCCAACCGCAGGATCGTCTTGATCGGGGTCACGTGGGAGACGACCAGAACTGTCGCCTCACCGTACTCGGAGATGATCCGGTCGCGGGCCCGGCGGACCCGGTCGGCCACCGCATCGAAGCTCTCGCCCCCGGGCGGCTCGACGCTCGTGTCCCGCAGCCAGCGCCGGTGCAGTTCCGGATCCCGTTGCGCGGCTTCGGCGAACGTAAGCCCTTCCCAGTCGCCGAAGTCCGTCTCGATCAGGTCGTCATCGACGCGGACATCCGCGCCGAGCGCCTTGGCCGCAGCCGTCGCCGTCTCATACGCCCGGCCCAGCGGCGAGGAGACCACCGCCGCAACGCCGCCGCGTGCCCCGAGATACCGCGCGGCGGCGTCGGCCTGCCTGCGCCCCTCCTCGGTCAACGCCGGGTTGCCACGGCCCGAATAGCGCCGGCTGATGGACAGTTCGGTCTGACCGTGGCGCAAGAGCAACAGCCGGGTGGGCGCCCCGGTGGCACCGGTCCACCCGGGTGCCGACAGTGCGGCCTTCTCGGCCTCCGCAGGTTTGTCGCTGACGATGCCCGCGGCCGCGTCCATGGCCTCGTTCGCCAGCCGGTCGGCATGGCTGTTGCGTTCCCGCGGGATCCACGCGTAGCTGACCCGTTCGAAGCCGGCGGCCAGCTCGGCGGCCCGGCGCTGCAGCGGAATCAGATCGGGATGCTTGACCTTCCAGCGCCCTGACATCTGTTCCACGACGAGCTTGGAATCCATCGACACCGCCACCTCGGCAGCGCCCAGCTCGGCGGCAGCCTCCAAACCGGCGATCAGCCCGCGGTATTCGGCGACGTTGTTGGTGGCCCGGCCGATCGCTTCCTTGCGCTCGGCCAGCACCGCGTCGTGGTCGGCGTCGAGCACGACGGCGCCGAAGCCCGCCGGTCCGGGATTACCCCGGGAGCCGCCGTCTGCTTCGACGAGTACCTTCACTGCTTGATCCGCAAGAGGATTGCCCCGCACTCGGGGCAACGCAGCACGTCGTCCTCGGCAGCCGCGGCGATCCGGGCGCTCTCGCCGCGGTCGATCTCGATCCGGCAGGCGCCGCAGCGCCGGCCCTGGAGCAGCCCGGCCCCCGCGCCGCCCCGGGCCCGCTGGCGTTCATAGAGATTGACGAGTTCAGGGTCGATGACGCTCACCAGCCCGTCGCGGCGAGTCACCGCCTGATGCTTGGCCTGGTCGATCTCCACCAGCGCGGCATCCCGGGCCCGCTGCGCCGCGGACAGAGCGGTCTGCAGGTCGTCGATGCGTTGCAGCGCCTCGGCCTGCTGGTTCGACAGTTCCTCGCGTCGTTCCATGAGCTCCAGCAGCGAATCCTCCAGGCTGGTTTGCCTGCGCTGCAACGTTTCCAGCTCGTGCTGGATCTCGGCGACCTGTTTGGCGCCCACCGTGCCGCCGTCGATCAGCCCGCGGTCGCGGTCCTCACGCTGACGGACCGAGTCGATCTCGCTCTCCAGCTTGGTCACCTGGGCTTCCAGGTCTTCCAGTGCGATACCGAGGACACCCACCCCGTCGCTGGCCCCGGCATGCGCCGCCTGCGCCTCGTCCACCTGCTGCTGTTCGCCCAGGTTCTTGGCGCGGTGCGCCAGGCGCCCGAGTTCGGCATCGACCTCCGTCAGCGCGAGAAGCGAACGTTGTTGTTTTACTTCGGCTTTCATGCCCTGACTTTCATGTAGCTGTAGTTTCCTGCGTTCATTTCGTCCGCTGCGGTCAGCACTCGACGTTCCACGGGTCGGTGCGCACCGACGACACCCGCACCTGCAGCGCATCGCCGAACTGTCTGTGCAGCACCCCCGCCGCCTGGGCGCACCAGAGGAATTCGGTGGCCCAGTGCGCCACGTCGACCAGCGCGACCGGTGAGGCCCGGCGGTGCTCGTCGGCCGGGTGATGCCGCAGATCCGATGTGACATAGGCCTGCACACCGGCCCGGGCCACCGTGCCCAGCAGTGAATCGCCCGCTCCCCCGCACACCGCGACCCGCGACACCATCGCGTCGGGGTCACCCGAGGTCCGCACGCCCCATGAGGTCGCCGGGAGTGCCGTCCGCACCCGGGATGCGAAGGCCGACAACGGGACCGGTCGGTCCAGCTCCCCGATCCGGCCGATTCCCACGTCACCGGGAATCGGGGCCAGGGCGAAGATGTCGAAGGCAGGTTCCTCATAGGGATGCGCGGCCCGCAGGGCGGACAGGATGGTCGCGCGCAGCCGTGACGGCGCGATCACCTCCACCCGGTCCTCGGCCACCTGCTCGACGGTGCCCACCTCGCCGATGGCCGGGGTGGCGCCGTCGTGCGGCAGGAACTGCCCGGTTCCGGCCACGCTCCAACTGCAGTGCGAGTAGTCGCCGATACGCCCGGCGCCCGCGTCGAACAGTGCCTCTCGCACCTTCGTCGCGTCCGAGGCCGGCACGAAAACCACCCATTTGTCCAGATCGGGACCCGAAGCCGCCGGCGACAGCACCGCGTCGACGGTCAGGCCCAGCGCCTCGGCCAGCGCATCGGACACCCCGGGCGAGGCCGCATCGGCATTGGTGTGCGCGGTGAACAAGGCCCGCCCGGTGCGGATCAACCGGTGGATCAGGGCGCCCTTGGCGGTGTCGGCCGCGACGGTGTCCACACCGCGCAGCAGCAGCGGATGGTGGGCCAGCAACAGTCCGCGTTCCGGTACCTCGTCGACCACGGCCTCGGTCGCATCGACTGCGATGGTCACCGATTCGACCGGCTCGTCGGGATCCCCGCACACGAGCCCCACCGAGTCCCAATCGTGGGCCAGCTGGGGCGGGTACGCCGCGTCCAGTGCGGCGATCACGTCGGTCAATGGCACCCCGACCGGTCGCGCGCTCATTGCAGCACCTCCGTCATGGCGTCGACCAGCGCGGGCCATTCCGGCCGCACCGCGGCGCGCAGGTAATTTTCCGGCAGGCCCACGAAAGTATCGCAACGGCGTACCGCAATGCTTTTGCTTTCCAGATGTTTTCGCATCAGCTCCGCGTCGGGCACCGTGAACAGCACAAACGGCGCGTCACCGGCCACCACGTGCAGTCCGAGCCCATCGAGCCCGGCGACCATCGCGCCCCGGAGCTCGGCGAGGCGCCGCGCCCCGGCATCGGCCTCGGCGACGGCCTCCGGGACCGCTGGGCCGCGGCGATCG
>NZ_HG322953.1:644941-647900 GCF_000455325.1 Mycolicibacterium septicum DSM 44393 | reverse complement strand
CGCGCGGTGAGCCGGGCCAACACCTCGGGCGCACCCAGGGCATAGCCCACCCGCAGCCCGGCCAAGGACCAGGTCTTGGTCAGGCTGCGCAGCACCAGCACGTCGGGCAGCGAGTCGGACGCCAGGGTCTGCGCCTCCCCGGGGATGCCGTCGGCGAACGCCTCGTCGACGACGATCAGCCGGCCCGGCCGGCGCAACGCCAGGATGTCCTCGCGGCGGTGCAACACCCCGGTGGGATTGGTCGGGTTGCCGACCACCACCAGGTCGGCTGCGTCCGGCACCGTGATGCCGGTCAGGGCGAACGGAGCGGGCAGCACCACGTGATGAATCGGCACCCCGGCCTCGGCCAGGACCGCTTCGGGTTCGGTGAACGACGGGGCGATCAGGGCGGCCAACTGCGGTCGCAGTCCGGCCAGCAGGGCGAATCCCTCGGCTCCGCCGGCCAGCAGCGCCACCTCGTCCGCACCGCGGCCGTGGCGGTTCGCGACGGCTTCGACGGCCCGGCGCTGATCTGCCTCGCTCGGGTAGCTGCCCAGCTCGGGCAGCCGGGACGCCAACCGGTCGGTCAACCAGACCGGCGGACCGCCGGGGCGCACGTTGACCGCGAAGTCCAGCATGCCCGGCAATGCGGCCTGGTCGCCGTGGTAGCGGGCGCCGGCACGGGCCCCTACACGGTTTCGACTCGACACAGCACGACCCTAGTGGTCGGGGTGCTCAGCTGGGCATCCGGAGGACTGCCCGTGGCATACGGGAGAATGGGCACGTGACTGACACGCTGGAACTCACCCGACCGCAGCTGGTGCTGTTCGACCTCGACGGCACCCTGACCGATTCGGCGGCCGGGATCGTGTCGAGCTTCCGCCACGCGCTGGCCCATGTCGGCGCCGGGGTCCCCGACGGTGACCTGGCCGGACGCATCGTGGGCCCGCCCATGCACGAGACGCTGCAGTCGTTGAGCCACGGTGAGACGAGCTTCGACGCCGACGCCGCGATCGCCGCCTACCGCGCCGATTACACGAGCCGCGGCTGGGCGATGAACAGCCTGTTCGACGGCGTCGAGCCGTTGTTGGCAGATCTGCGCGCGGCCGGGGTGCGGCTGGCCGTCGCGACGTCGAAGGCCGAGCCCACGGCGCGGCGCATCCTGGAGCATTTCGGCCTGGCCGGCTACTTCGAGGTGATCGCGGGAGCCAGCCCCGACGGCGTCCGGGCGGCCAAGGCCGACGTGGTCGCCTACGCGCTGGCCCAACTCGAACCCCTGCCGCAGCGCGTCCTGATGGTCGGTGACCGGATGCACGATGTCGAGGGCGCGGCCGAGCACGGCATCGACACCGTGGTGGTCGGCTGGGGCTACGGCGCCACGGACTTCTCCGGTCCCACCGCGGTCGCCGCGCACGCCCACGTCGACACCGTCGCCGCACTTCGGGAGGTGCTCGGTGTCTGACGTTTCCACTGAGCCGGTTCTGCACGTCACGTTCGTGTGCTCGGGCAACATCTGCCGCTCCCCCATGGCCGAGAAGATGTTCGCCCACCAGATCAGCGAACGCGGCCTGGCCGACGTGGTCCGGGTGAGCAGCGGCGGCACCGGCGGCTGGCATGCCGGTGACGGCGCCGACTCCCGGGCCTGCCTGGTGTTGCGCGAGCGCGGTTATCCCAGCGATCACGTCGCGGCCCAGGTCTCCGACGACCATCTCGGCGCCGACATGGTGGTCGCGCTCGGCCGCAACCACCTGCGCATCCTGACCGATCTGGGGGTGCCGGACGACCGGCTGCGGATGCTGCGCTCGTTCGACCCGCGCTCGGGCGCGCATGCTCGCGATGTGGAGGACCCCTACTACGGCGCCAAGACTGATTTCGAGGATGTGTTCGCCGTGATCGAAGCGTCCCTGCCCGGGCTGCACACCTGGGTCGATCAGGCGCTGACCGCCCGAGGAATCGTGGCCTGATGAAGCGGCTGACCTTCCTGTTCCGGCCCCAGTGGATAGCGCTGTTCATCGTGGTGGTGGCATTCGCCTACCTGTGTTTCACCGTGCTGGCGCCGTGGCAGTTGGGCAAGAACACCAAGACCTCGCGGGAGAACAACCAGATCAGCCATTCGTTGCAGGCCGATCCGGTTCCGGTCACCACCCTTCTGCCGCAACAGGATTCGGTCGCACCCGACGCCCAGTGGCAGCGGGTCACCGCTACCGGCCACTACATGCCCAAGGCCGAGGTGCTGGTCCGGTTGCGGGTGGTCGACGGCGAGCCGGCCTTCGAGGTGCTCACCCCGTTCGCCGTGGACGGCGGGCCGGTGGTGCTGGTCGATCGCGGCTTCATCACCCCCATCGACGGAAACAAGGTGCCCGAGTTCGCGGCCGCACCGACGGACCAGGTGACCATCACCGCGCGCCTGCGTGATGCGGAAGCCCGGGTCGTGGGCAAGGAGCCGTTCCGCGGCGAGGATGGCGCGCAGCAGGTGTATTCGATCAACACCGAGCAGATCTCCTCGATCACCGGGGTTCCACTGGCCGGGTCGTATCTGCAGCTGGTGGCCGAACAGCCCGGCGGGCTCGGGGAGATCTCTCTCCCCCACCTCGACGCCGGACCGTTCCTGTCCTACGGAATTCAGTGGATCGCGTTCGGGATCGTCGCCCCGTTGGGACTGGGCTACTTCGTCTACGCCGAGATACAGCAACGTCGGCGCGAACGCAGCCGCGCAGAAGGCGTCCGACGAGCCCGCCCGGGAACTCACCAGCGAGGAGAAGCTCGCCGACCGCTACGGAAAGCGCCGCTGAGCGCCAACAGCACCGCCACCGCGGCCGCCGAGGCCTGCACGGCGCGCGAGAGTCGCACCGTCCGGGCCACATCCACCACCTCGGGGATGCGCCCGTCGCCCAGGGTCGGCCGGATCTCCAGCTGATGCGCGTACTGCGTCGGGCCGCCCAGACGTACCCCGAGCGCCCCGGCGAAGGACGCCTCGGCC
>NZ_HG322953.1:604588-644390 GCF_000455325.1 Mycolicibacterium septicum DSM 44393 | reverse complement strand
GGGACGCGTCGCGCCGCCAGGCGCGCAACGCCGCGGCCGGCGACCCCTCCACCACCGGGGCACACAGCACCGCCAGCACCCCGGTCAACCGGGCCGGCAGATAGTTCAGTACATCGTCGAATCTGGCTGCAGCCCAACCGAAGTAGTTGTAGCGCGGCGAGCGGTGCCCGATCATCGCGTCCAGCGTGTTGGCTCCCCGGTACACCAGCACCCCGGGTACCCCGCCGATCGCCGCCCAGAACAGCGGTGCCACCTGGGCGTCAGAGGTGTTCTCGGCCAGCGATTCCACGGTGGCCCTGGTCAGGCCCGAGACATTCAGCGCGGCGGGATCCCGCCCGCACAGGGAGGGCAGTAGCCGGCGGGCTCCGGCCACGTCGTCGGTGGCGAGCAGCGTCGCCATCTGATGCCCGACCCGGTTGAGCGATGTGCCGCCGAGCGCGACGTAGGTGGCCGCGGCCGTCACCCAGACCCGGTCGCCGCGCCCCGCGGCCCAGCCCAGCCCGGCCAGCCCGCCGAGCAACAGCCCGGTGTGCAGGACGCCTGCCCCGCGATTGTCGGCGTAGATCAGCTTTTCCAACCGTGCTGCGCCAGTGCCGAACCCGGCCACGGGATGCCCGCGGCGCGGATCCCCCAGCAGCAGGTCGGCCAGGAATCCCACGGCGATACCGGCGGCGCGACCCTGCCAGGCTCGTCGGCTTCTACGCGCAAACACCTCGGCAGCGTCTCACAAGTGGTCTACTCGAATTCATGAGGCTGGGTCCGGCACGACGCCCGCGACGGGTCACCGATCTGCTCAACCCGGCGGCGGCGCTGCTGCCCGCGGCCAACGTGATCATGCAGTTGTCGGCCCCGGGTGTCGGTTACGGCGTCCTGGAGAGCCCGGTGGACAGCGGCAACGTCTACAAGCATCCGTTCAAACGAGCCCGCACCACCGGCACCTACCTGGCCGCGGCCACCATGGGCACCGATGCCGACCGTGCGCTGCTGCGCGCCCAGATCGACAGGGTGCACGCCATGGTCCGCTCACGGAAGTCAAGCCCGGTGTCCTACAACGCTTTCGACCCGCGGTTGCAACTGTGGGTGGCGGCCTGCCTGTACCGCTACTACGTCGACATGCACGAGTTCCTCTACGGCCCGCTCGACGAGGAATCCGCCGACGCGATCTATGCCGACGCCCGCACCCTGGGCACCACTCTGCAGGTGCGCGACGAGATGTGGCCCGAGGACCGCAACGCCTTCGACGCGTACTGGAAGCAGTCGCTGCAGGACCTGCGGATCGACCCGCCCGTGCGCGAGCACCTGCACGGGGTGGCCGCGATGGCGTTCCTGCCCGCGCCGATAAGGCTGCTGGCCGGGCGGTTCAACCTGTTCGCCACCACCGGGTTCCTGCCCGCGGAGTTCCGCGGTCACATGCGGATGAGCTGGACGGCCGATCAACAGCGGCGGTTCGAGCGGTTGCTGGCCGGGCTGCGGGTCGCCGATCGCGTGATCCCGCACGAGGTGTGGCTGTTGGGCTACCAGCTTTATCTGTGGGACATGCGGATCCGTGACCGCTTCGGCAAACGGGTGGTCTGATCGAGGAGGCGAAGATGACGTTCCCCGCGCTCGCTCATGTGGCGGTCACCGTCCGCGATCTGGCGGTCAGCGGCCCGTGGTACCGCACGCTGTTCGGCGCCGATCCGGTGCTCGACGAGGACACCGACGCCGGCTTCCATCACCTGGTGTGGCTGTTGGAGGGCGGCACGCTGTTCGGCATCCATCAACACCGGAATCCCGCGCCCGACGAGGGTTTCAGCGAGTTCCGGGTGGGCCTGGACCACGTCGGCTTCGGCTGCGCGTCACGTGCGGACCTGCAGGCCTGGGTGGAGCGGCTCGACGGGCTGGGCATCGCCCACGGCGGGATCGTCGACGCGCCGTACGGGTCGGGACTGAGCTTCCGCGACCCCGACGGTATCGCCCTGGAGTTCTTCGCCGGGAACTGAACTCTGGTGGTACCGCAGGGTATCGCGGACTGCGCGGATATGATCCGACGCGGAGGTCCCTTTGAAAGACGCCATTGTCCTGGTTGCCGTTTCGCTGGCAATCGGATTCGCGCTCGGCGGCCTGCAGTCATCGACCCCGCCGGCCGCCGCCCCTGAGCCACCGGCTCCGCCGCTGCCCCGGCCGGGCGTCTACACGGTCACCGAGACCTCGGGCAACGCCGCGCCGCACCCCTACGACTGGACCCTGACGGGCTGCGGGCCCGAATGTCTGCGCGTGCACTCGCCCGCGCCGGAGGGCGACTGGCAGCTGGACCTGTCGTGGGATGACGGCGCCGACCGGCACAAGGGCGCCTGGGTCGGTGAGCGCGTCAACCCCGGCGTGCAGTGCCGACCCGGCAGCTCCCAGCCGAAGACGGGCCCGGTTGCGTTCAAGTACGTCATCAGGCGCGATCTCACCGGGTTCGTCAACATGAAGTTCTCCCGGGAGAGCCCTTCGTGCTGGGGTGAGACCGTCATGCGGGGCCAGGAACTCGCGCTCAAACGCGCGAAGCCGGTGTGGTCCTAGGACCAGGGAATTTGATGGTGGGCGCGGACGGTATCGAACCGCCGACCGCTGGTGTGTAAAACCAGAGCTCTACCACTGAGCTACGCGCCCCGTCGCAGGCACGGTACACGCCGAGACGGCGTGACCGGAAATCCCGCAAAGACTGGCTAGACCCGTAAGGCGGCCAGCGCCTCCCGCCACACGGCTTGATCGCGTGCCTGGCCCGGGTCCATCATCTCCGCGAAGCGGATCTGGCCGGCCCGGTCGACGACGAACGTGCCCCGGTTCGGGTATCCGGCATCGGAGTTGAACACGCCGTAGGCCTGGGTGACCGCGCCGTGCGGCCAGAAATCCGACAGCACCGGGAACGTGAATCCGCTTTCGATCGACCAGATCTTGTGCGTCGGAGGCGGTCCGACCGAGATGGCCAGCGTCGCCGTGTCGTCGTTCTCGTACAACGGCAGCTTGTCGCGGATCTCTCCGAGTTCGCCCTCACACACGCCGGTGAAGGCCAGCGGGAAGAACACCAGCAGCACGTCCTTGGCGCCGCGGTACCCGCTGAGGGTGATCGGCCTGCCGTTCTGGTCCCGGAGCGTGAAATCGGGCGCTGGGGCACCGACAGCGAGCACTAGCCCCTCTTTCCAGCGGCCTTCGATTTCGGCTGCACCAGCCGGCTCGCTGTCCAGTCCCCCAACTTGGCCGACGAGGTCTGCATCAGACCCGCCGTCGGCGCCGATTCGGCGATCTCCGCGGGCAGCACGTGCCCGGGCTTGCCCGTCTTGGGCGTCACCACCCAGATCACGCCGTCCTCGGAGAGTGGGGTGATGGCGTCCATGAGCCGGTCGACCAGATCCCCGTCGTCGTCTCTCCACCAGAGCAATACAACATCTACGACTTCGTCCGAATCCTCGTCGAGCAGCTCGGAGCCGCACGCTTCCTCGATGTCGGCCCGGATGTTGTCGTCGCTATCCTCGTCCCAACCCAGTTCCTGGACTATCTGATCCTTCTGGATCCCCAGGATGTGGGCGTAGTTCGGGCCTGAGTCCGTCCCCGCCGCCGCGACCACCGTCGTCCTCCTTAACCTTTCTTCGAGCCTCTCTCAAGACTTGTCCGTTGCCCGCTTCATTCGCGCGTGCGATGCGTGTTGTGCCCTATCGTCGCACGCCGACCCACCGGTGCGGGTGTCCGGCGGGCGAGTTTGTCGCTCCGCCGGTCAGTAAGCCTTGTCGCATCTGGTCAGTGCGTTCTCTCGGGCGGTGTTCGATCGCGTCGACGCCGCGTTGAACTGGTCTGGGCCGACATGGCCGGAAATCGCCGCCACAAGGACTCTTGCCGAGTCGACCCACTCGGTCAGCGCGGCGCGCAGATCCGGTGACAGCGCGTCGGACAGACCGGAGCTGACCAGATCGGCGCTGCGGTTCAGCCCGTCGATCGCGGGGCCCGCCTTGGCTGCGGTGTCGCCGTTGTTGTTGACGGCCTCGACATAGCCGTTGACCGCATTGACCGCGTCGACGGCCGAGGTACTGAGGTCCTCGCACACGGTGTGCACGGCGCGCGTGGTCAGGGAGGCCTGCCGTTCGGATTCGCGGGTCACCGAGCTCGCCGAGGACTCCTCGATCGATGCCTTCACCGACGCCCGGTACTCGGGCGCCGCGGCGGAATCCACCTGTGCGGTACCGCCGGTAACAGCCGAACAACCCACCACGACCATCGCGATCACCGCGGCACCACCGAGTGCGCGCGCGGCGATCCGCGCCTTTGCCCCAACCCGCCCATCAACCGGCACGATCTGCAGACGTTACCGGTTCAGAAAGCAACTGATGGGTAACTTCCGCAGCGCCACCCCCAGCGACACCGAGGCGGCAAGATGGGTGGACGATAGAAGGTGCCACAAGCACTGTCAGTTGTTACCGCCTAACAAGGAGCGGAAGTTGACCACCGAGTTCGTGCGCCAGGATCTGGCCCAAAACTCCTCTACTGCAGCCGAACCCGACCGGGTCCGGGTGATTCGCGAGGGAGTTGCCTCCTACCTTCCCGATATCGATACCGACGAGACCGCGGAATGGCTGGAGTCGTTCGACGAATTGCTGGAGCGATCGGGTCCGGCGCGGGCCCGGTACCTGATGTTGCGGCTGCTGGAGCGCTCGCGCGAGAAGCGCGTCGCCATCCCGGCACTGACGTCGACCGATTACGTCAACACCATTCCCACCGAGCTGGAGCCCTGGTTCCCCGGCGACGAGGACGTCGAGCGACGCTTCCGCGCCTGGATCCGGTGGAACGCGGCCATCATGGTGCACCGGGCCCAGCGCCCGGGAGTCGGTGTGGGCGGCCATATTTCGACGTATGCATCATCGGCGTCGCTGTATGAGGTTGGCTTCAACCACTTCTTCCGCGGCAAATCCCACCCGGGCGGTGGCGACCAGGTTTTCATCCAGGGCCACGCCTCCCCCGGCATCTACGCACGCGCCTTCCTTGAGGGCCGGCTGACGACCGACCAACTGGATGGTTTCCGCCAGGAGCACAGCCATCCCGGCGGTGGCCTGCCGTCCTACCCGCACCCGCGCCTGATGCCCGACTTCTGGGAATTCCCGACGGTGTCGATGGGCCTGGGTCCGATGAACGCCATCTACCAGGCCCGGTTCAACCACTACCTGCATGACCGCGGCATCAAGGACACCTCCGATCAGCACGTGTGGGCGTTCCTCGGCGACGGCGAGATGGACGAGCCCGAGAGCCGCGGCCTGATCCAGGTGGCCGCCAACGAGGCGCTCGACAACCTGACCTTCGTGGTGAACTGCAACCTGCAGCGCCTGGACGGCCCCGTGCGCGGCAACGGCAAGATCATCCAGGAGCTGGAGTCGTTCTTCCGCGGCGCCGGCTGGAACGTCATCAAGGTGGTCTGGGGCCGCGAGTGGGACGCCCTGCTGCACGCCGATCGCGACGGCGCGCTGGTCAACCTGATGAATACGACGCCTGACGGTGACTACCAGACGTACAAGGCCAACGACGGCGCCTACGTGCGCGATCACTTCTTCGGCCGCGACCCGCGCACCAAGGCCCTGGTCCAGCCGATGACCGACCAGGAGATCTGGAATCTCAAGCGCGGCGGCCACGACTACCGCAAGGTGCATGCCGCCTACCGCGCCGCGATGGAGCACAAAGGCCAGCCGACGATCATCCTGGCCAAGACCATCAAGGGCTACACACTGGGCTCGCACTTCGAGGGCCGCAACGCCACGCACCAGATGAAAAAGCTTGCGCTGCAAGACCTCAAGGACTTCCGCGACGTCACCCGGGTGCCCATCACCGATGAGCAGCTCGAGCAGGATCCCTACCTGCCGCCGTACTACCACCCGGGGCCCGAGGCGCCCGAGATCCGGTACCTGCTGGACCGTCGCCGCGCCCTGGGCGGGTTCGTGCCGGCACGGCGCAACAAGAGCACACCGCTGGCATTGCCCGCATCCGACGCCTACTCCGCCTTGAAGAAGGGGTCGGGAAACCAGGCCGTGGCCACCACCATGGCGACGGTCCGCACGTTCAAGGAACTGTTGCGGGACAAGAACATCGGTCCGCGCCTGGTGCCGATCATCCCCGACGAGGCCCGCACCTTCGGTATGGACTCGTGGTTCCCCAGCCTGAAGATCTACAACCGCAACGGGCAGCTGTACACGTCGGTGGACTCGACGTTGATGCTGGCCTACAAGGAATCCGAGATCGGCCAGATCCTGCACGAGGGCATCAACGAGGCCGGGTCGACATCGTCGTTCACCGCGGTGGGCACGTCGTACTCCACCCACAACGAGCCGATGATCCCGATCTACATCTTCTATTCGATGTTCGGGTTCCAGCGCACCGGCGACGGCCTGTGGGCCGCGGCAGATCAGATGGCCAAGGGCTTCGTGCTCGGGGCGACCGCCGGACGCACCACGCTGACCGGCGAGGGCCTGCAGCACGCCGACGGCCATTCGCTGCTGCTGGCGTCGACCAACCCGGCCGCGGTGACCTACGACCCGGCGTTCGCCTACGAGATCGCCCACATCATCGAGAGCGGCCTGCAGCGGATGTACGGCGAGCACGCCGAGAACGTGTTCTTCTACATCACCATCTACAACGAGCCCTACGTGCAGCCCGCGGAGCCGGCCGATCTGGACACCGAGGCGCTGTTGCGCGGCATGTACCGGTACCGCCGCGCACCCGAACAGCGCACGAGTACCGCCCAGATCCTGGCCTCGGGTGTGTCGATGCCGGAGGCGTTGCGCGCGGCGGACATGCTGGCAGCGGAGTGGGACGTGGCCGCCGACGTGTGGTCGGTGACCAGCTGGGGCGAGCTCAACCGCGAAGGTGTGGAGATCGAACGGCACCGGTTGCGGCACCCCGATCAGCCCGCCCGGATCCCGCACGTGACCAGCGCCCTGGCCAACGCGGCCGGGCCGGTGGTGGCGGTGTCGGACTGGATGCGTGCGGTGCCCGAGCAGATCCGGCAGTGGGTGCCGGGTACCTACATCACGCTGGGGACCGACGGCTTCGGCTTCTCCGACACCCGCCCGGCTGCCCGGCGCTACTTCAATACCGACGCCGAGTCGGTCGTGGTGGCGGTATTGGAGGGGCTGGCCCGCGACGGCGAGATCGATCCTTCGGTGGCCATCGCGGCGGCCAAGCAGTACAAGATCGACGACGTGTTCGCCGCCGCGGTGTCCTACGTCGATACCGGAAGCGCCTAACTCCTTCGCGCGAGCAGACGCTCAAGTACCCCGGATTGCGACATTTCGGGTACCGCGGCGTCTGCTCGCCGGAGAGCGCTTGGAGGAATCCACCAGAATATTGGCGTAGCTTTTAGGGATGGCTGACAACCGGTTCGTTCCGCCGAAGTCGACGGTCGAGGTCCTTGAGACCGTGCCCGACTCGGTACTGCGCCGGTTGAAGCAGTATTCCGGCCGGCTGGCCACCGAGGCGGTGCACGCCATGGCCGACCGTCTGGACTTCTTCTCCGATCTGGACGCGTCGCAGCGGGCCAGCGTGCAGTTGGTCGTACAGACCGCCGTGGTCAACTTCGTCGAATGGATGCGGGACCCGGAAAGCGACGTCAGCTACACCGCCCAGGCCTTCGAGGTGGTGCCGCAGGACCTGCGCCGGCGTATCGCCCTGCGCCAGTCGGTCGAGATGGTGCGGACCTCGATGGAGTTCTTCGAAGAGGTGGTGCCGCTGCTGGCCCGCTCCGAGGAGCAGCTCAACGCGCTGACGGCCGGCATCCTGCGCTACAGCCGCGACCTGGCGTTCGCGGCGGCCAGCGCCTATGCCGATCAGGCCGAGGCCCGTGGGGCCTGGGATCTGCGGATGGAGGCCAACGTCGTCGACGCGGTGGTGCGCGGCGACACCGGGACCGAACTGCAGTCCCAGGCCGCGGCGCTGAACTGGGACGCCACCGCGCCGGCCACGGTGATCGTCGGCCTGCCGCATCCGGACCGGCTGGATCTGGCCCGGGACGACATCCACGACGTCACCAAGCGCCACAACCGGGCGGCCTTGTCCGATGTCCACGGGACGTGGCTGGTGACGATCGTGTCGGGCCCGCTGTCAGCAACCGATCGCTTCCTGGTCGACGTGCTGTCGGTGTTCGCCGACGGCCCGGTCGTGGTCGGACCGACAACCCCGACGCTGACGGCCGCCCACCGCAGCGCCACCGAGGCGATCTCGGGCATGAACGCGGTGGCCGGATGGCCCGGCGCACCCCGCCCGGTGTCGGCGCGCGAACTGCTGCCCGAACGGGCCCTGCTGGGCGACGCGACGGCGATCGCGGCGTTGGAAAGCGAGGTCATGCGCCCCTTGGCCGATGCAGGCCCGGCGCTCACCGAGACCCTCGACGCGTTCCTGGATTCCGGGGGCGCCATCGAAGCTTGCGCACGCAAATTGTTCGTTCATCCAAACACGGTGCGTTACCGGCTGAAACGGATCGGCGACTTCACCGGCCGCGATCCCGCCGTGCCGCGGGACGCCTACGTGCTGCGCGTTGCGTCCACAGTCGGCAGACTGAGCAAACAGGCGTACCAGCCGAGCACGCCAAATGCCGGAACCGTCGTGATACCCGCGATCCGCCCGGCACATTCCGCCAGACAGCGGGCCTGAACTGCGCTCACCGGGCGCCCGAGGGGCTGTGACAGATTTCGCTGCGGTGAAGGCAATGTCGCATCACATGCACTTTTGTGGGGAACCTACAAAAACATAAGACAAGGTTCATAATCTCTTACACCCCACAAAACGGTCTTCACAGTGTTCTCTTAATGACGTGCCTCTACCCGTGCTCGCATTGCTTGCTCCCGGACAGGGATCGCAGACCCCCGGCATGCTCTCCCCTTGGTTGGAGCTGCCCGGCGCGGCCGATCGCCTCGCCACGTGGTCGCAGATCAGCGGCCTGGATCTGGCGCGTCTGGGAACCACCGCCACCGCGGAGGAGATCACCGACACCGCGGTGACGCAGCCGCTGGTGGTGGCCGCCACGCTGCTGGCCTACGAGGAACTGACCAAGCGCGGCGTTCCCGCGACCGCGGAAACCATCGTCGCCGGCCATTCGGTCGGTGAGATCGCCGCCTACGCCATCGCCGGCGTCATCTCCGCCGACGACGCGGTCAAGCTGGCCGCCACCCGTGGCGCCGAGATGGCAAAGGCCTGCGCCGTCGAGCCGACCGGCATGTCGGCGGTGCTCGGTGGCGACGAGGCCGAGGTGCTGGCCCGGCTGGAGTCGCTGGACCTGGTCCCGGCCAACCGCAACGCCGCCGGCCAGATCGTCGCCGCCGGTGCGATCGCGGCACTGGAGAAGCTCGCCGAGGATCCGCCGGCCAAGGCCCGGGTCCGTCAGCTGGCGACCGCAGGCGCGTTCCACACCCACTACATGGCTTCTGCGCTGGACGGCTACGCCGCCGCAGCCGCGTCTGTAACGACCGCGGAGCCCACCGCGACACTTCTGTCGAACGCGGACGGCCAGCCGGTCGCCTCGGCCGCCGATGCGATGGAGAAGTTGGTGTCCCAGCTGACCAAGCCGGTGCGCTGGGATCTGTGCACCGCCACCATGCGGGACCGTTTCCAGGGCGCCGAGCGCGCCGGGATCGTCGAGTTCCCGCCGGCGGGCACCCTGGTCGGCATCGCCAAGCGTGAACTGAAGGGCACACCCACCCGCGCGGTCAAGGCCCCCGCAGACCTGGATGGCTTGGACGAGCTGTAAGTCCAGCAAAACCGAATAACGCAGTAACGAATAACGCAGTAAAAACCGAACGTCCCGAAATGTCCTCCGCACCCGGAGGGCAGTGTCAACAACAAGAAGGAGCCATTGTGGCCGCCAGTCAAGAAGAAATCATCGCCGGTCTCGCAGAGATCATCGAAGAGGTCACCGGCATCGAGCCGTCCGAGGTGACCCCCGAGAAGTCGTTCGTCGACGACCTGGACATCGACTCGCTGTCGATGGTGGAGATCGCCGTGCAGACCGAGGACAAGTACGGCGTGAAGATCCCCGACGAGGATCTGGCCGGCCTGCGCACCGTCGGTGACGTCGTCTCCTACATCCAGAAGCTCGAAGAAGAGAACCCCGAGGCCGCCGCCGCCCTGCGCGAGAAGTTTGGCTCGGAATGACCAGACCTTCCACTGCTAACGGAGGCTTCCCGAACGTCGTGGTGACTGCCGTGGAGGCCACCACGGCGCTCGCTGCTGACATCGAGAGCACGTGGAAGGGCCTCCTGGCCGGAGAAAGCGGCATCCGTGAGTTGACCGACGACTTCGTCACCAAGTGGGACCTCCCGGTGCGTATCGGTGGTCACCTGGTCGATGACGTCGACAGCCACCTGACCCGCATCGAGCTGCGCCGCAATTCCTATGTGCAGCGCATGTCGTTGGTGCTGGCCCGGCGCCTGTGGAAGAACGCAGGCGCACCCGAGGTCGATCCCGACCGGTTCTCGGTCGTGATCGGCACCGGTCTCGGTGGCGGCGAGAAGATCGTCGAGACCTACGACGCGATGAACGAGGGCGGGATCCGCAAGGTCAGCCCGCTCGCCGTTCAGATGATCATGCCCAACGGCGCCGCTGCGGTTGCCGGCCTGGAGCTGGGCGCCCGCGCCGGGGTCATCACCCCGGTGTCGGCGTGTTCGTCAGGGTCCGAGGCCATCGCGCATGGCTGGCGACAGATCGTGATGGGTGACGCGGACTTCGCTGTTGTCGGCGGTGTGGAAGGCGGCATCGAGGCACTGCCCATCGCGGCGTTCTCGATGATGCGTGCCATGTCGACCCGCAACGACGATCCCGCCGGTGCGTCGCGGCCGTTCGACAAGGATCGCGACGGCTTCGTGTTCGGTGAGGCCGGCGCGATGATGATCATCGAGACCGAGGAACACGCCCTGGCCCGTGGCGCCAAGCCGCTGGCCCGTGTGTTGGGTGCCGGTATCACCTCGGACGCGTTCCATATGGTCGCTCCCGCGGACAACGGTCAGCGTGCCGGTGCCGCGATGAAGCGGGCGATGGAAACCGCGGGTCTGGAAGCCAAGGACATTGACCACATCAATGCCCACGGCACGGCCACCCCGATCGGTGACACCGCCGAGGCCAACGCCATCCGCGTTGCCGGATGCGAGAACGCAGCGGTCTACGCGCCGAAGTCGGCGCTGGGCCACTCGATCGGTGCAGTCGGTGCGCTGGAGTCGGTGTTGACGGTCCTCGCGTTGCGCGACGGGGTCATCCCCCCGACGCTTAACTATGAGACACCGGATCCTGAGATCGATCTCGATGTGGTTGCGGGCGAGCCTCGTTATGGCGACTACAAGTACGCCATCAACAACTCGTTCGGATTCGGTGGCCACAATGTGGCTCTGGCCTTTGGGAAGTACTGACATCGGGTAAACAAACCCGATAGGTAACCCCGACGGCACCCACCGAGGGAAAGCACGGAAGGAAGAACACAGCAAATATGGCGGGATTGTCCACTGGGAATGGTCTTCCCAATGTGGTTGTCACCGGCGTAGCCATGTCAACGGCGCTGGCAACCGATGCTGAAAGCACCTGGAAGAAGCTGCTCGACGGTCAGAGTGGCATCCGCACTCTCACCGATTCGTTCGTCGAGGAGTACGACCTGCCGGTTCGCATCGGCGGGCATCTTCTTGAGGACTTCGATCACGAGCTGACGCGGGTCGAACTGCGCCGGTTGTCATATTTGCAAAAGATGTCGACGGTGATCGGCCGCCGGGTCTGGGCCAACGCAGGCTCCCCGGAGGTCGATACCCGTCGCCTCATGGTGTCCATCGGCACCGGCATGGGTTCCTCCGAGGAACTCGTGTTCGCCTACGACGGCATGAGGACCAAGGGCCTGCGCGCAGTGTCACCACTGGTCGTGCAGATGTACATGCCCAACGGTGCGGCAGCGGCTGTCGGGCTGGACCGCAAGGCCAAGGCCGGGGTGTGTACCTCGATCTCGGCCTGCGCCTCCGGTTCCGAGGCCATCGCCAACGCCTGGCGCCAGATCGTGCTCGGCGAGGCCGACATCGCGATCTGCGGTGGCGTCGAGACAAAGATCGAGGCCGTGCCGATCGCCGGCTTCGCGCAGATGCGCATCGTGCTGTCGAACACCAACGACGACCCGGCGGGCGCGTGCCGCCCGTTCGACAAGGACCGCAACGGTTTCGTGTTCGGCGAGGGCGGCGCCCTCTTGGTCATCGAGACCGAGGAGCACGCCAAGGCGCGCGGCGCCAACATCCTGGGCCGTCTGATGGGCGCGAGCGTCACCTCGGACGGCTACCACATCGTCGCGCCGGACCCCAACGGCGAGCAGGCTGGTCACGCCATGACCCGCGCCATCGAACTGGCGGGCCTGGAACCCACTGACATCGATCACATCAACGCGCATGCCACGGGCACCAGCGTCGGCGATGTGGCCGAGGGGAAAGCGATCAACAACGCGATGCGCGGCCACGTGCCCGCTGTCTACGCGCCCAAGTCCGCTCTCGGACACTCGGTCGGCGCGGTCGGCGCGGTCGAGTCCATCCTGACGGTCATGGCGCTGCGGGACGGCGTCATTCCCCCGACGCTCAACCTGCGCAACCTCGATCCGGAGATCGATCTGGACGTGGTGGCCGGTGACCCCCGGCAAGGCGACTTCAAGTACGCGATCAACAATTCGTTCGGATTCGGTGGGCACAACGTCGCGCTCGCCTTCGGGAAGTACTGAGACTCCACAACTACGGCGACCCAGAGCTTTCCACTAAAGGAGACCTTTATGACGATCATGGCCCCCGAAGCTGCCGCTGAATCGCTCGACCCCCGCGATCCGCTGCTGCGCCTGCAGACCTTCTTCGACGACGGCAGCGTCGAGCTGCTGCACGAGCGGGACCGCTCCGGCGTGCTGGCCGCGGCCGGCACCGTCAACGGTGTTCGTACGGTGGCGTTCTGCACCGACGGCACCGTGATGGGCGGTGCCATGGGCATCGAGGGCTGTGCACACATCGTCAACGCCTACGACACCGCGATCGAGGAGCAGAGCCCGATCGTGGGTATCTGGCACTCGGGCGGCGCCCGGCTGGCCGAGGGCGTCAAGGCGCTGCACGCGGTCGGCCTGGTCTTCGAGGCGATGATCCGGGCGTCGGGCTACATCCCGCAGATCTCGGTGGTCGTCGGCTTCGCCGCCGGCGGTGCGGCTTACGGTCCCGCCCTGACCGACGTCATCATCATGGCTCCGGACAGCAAGGTGTTCGTCACCGGTCCGGACGTGGTGCGCAGCGTCACCGGTGAGGACGTCGACATGGTGTCGCTCGGCGGCCCCGACGCTCACCACAAGAAGTCCGGCGTGTGCCACATCGTCGCCGACGACGAGCTCGATGCCTACGAGCGCGGCCGTCGCCTGGTCGGGTTGTTCAGCCAGCAGGGCCATTTCGACCGGAGCAAGGCCGAGGCAGGCGACACCGACCTGATGGCGCTGATGCCGGAGTCGGCCCGCCGCGCCTACGACGTGCACCCGATCATCGAGGCGCTGCTCGACGAGGGCGTGCCGTTCGAGGAGTTCCAGGCCAAGTGGGCCCCGTCGATCGTCGTCGGTCTGGGTCGGCTCGCGGGCCGGTCGGTCGGCGTGATCGCCAACAACCCGCTTCGTCTCGGCGGCTGCCTGAACTCCGAAAGTGCCGAGAAGTCGGCACGTTTCGTGCGGCTGTGTGACGCGTTCGGCATTCCGCTGGTGGTCGTCGTCGACGTCCCGGGCTACCTGCCGGGCGTGGACCAGGAGTGGGGCGGTGTGGTGCGCCGCGGCGCCAAGCTGCTGCACGCCTTCGGTGAGTCCTCGGTCCCCCGCGTCACTCTGGTGACCCGCAAGATCTACGGCGGCGCCTACATCGCGATGAACTCCCGTTCGCTCAACGCCACCAAGGTGTTCGCCTGGCCGGACGCCGAGGTCGCCGTCATGGGCGCCAAGGCCGCCGTCGGCATCCTGCACAAGCGCAAGCTGGCCGCCGCTCCGGATCACGAGCGCGAGGCGCTGCACGAGGAGCTGGCCATCGAGCACGAGCGCATCGCCGGCGGTGTGGATTCCGCGATCGAGATCGGCGTGGTCGACGAGAAGATCGATCCGGCGCACACCCGCAGCAAGCTGACGCAGGCGCTGGCCGAGGCCCCGCACCGGCGCGGCCGCCACAAGAACATCCCGCTGTAACTCTTCAGCGCGGAGTTTCTTCCGCGAGCAGACGCGAATGTCCCCCAAAACCGTGGTTTTGGGGGACATTCGCGTCTTGTCGGCGGATCTAACGAGTGGTGTAACCACCGTTGGCGAAGAGGGTCTGCCCGTTGATCCAGTGCCCCTCGTTGGTGAGGAACACCACCAGCGGGGCGATGTCGGTGATCTCGGTCAGCCGGTTGCCCATCGCCTGCGACTTGTGGAACTCGACCCGCTCCGGGGTCTCCTGCGGATAGAAGAACGGTGTGTCCATCGGGCCGGGCGCCACGTTGTTGACGTTGATGCCGCGGACACCGAATTCCTTGGATGCGGCCCGGGTGAAGTGTTCGACGGGGCTCTTGGAGCCCGCGTAGGTCGAGTAACCGTCGGTGTAGGCCGCCAGCAGCGCGGTCACGATGGTGACCACCGAGCCGTTGTCGTTGAGCCGCTTGCCCGCCTGCTGCAGGAAGAAGTAGGCCGCCTTGGCATTGATGTCGAACATCGAGTCGTATTCGGCCTCAGTGGTTTCCACGAACGGCTTTCGCAACACCTTGCCCACCGTGTTGATCGCGATGTCGACGCTGCCGAACGCGTCGACGGCCGTGTCGAAGAGCCGCTCGACGTTGGCCGGCACCGTCAGGTCGCCCTGCACCTTGACGGCCTTGACGCCCGCGTCCTGCACGGCGGCGACCGTCTTGTCGGCGTCCGCCTCGGTGGCAGCGCTGTTGTAGTGAACGGCGACGTTGACACCCCTCGAAGCCAGCGTCGTGCTGATCAGGCCGCCGAGGTTCTTGGCTCCGGCAGCAACAACTGCTGATTTGCCTTCCAGTTTGCTCATAGCTCGCAGCGTAGTTACGCGATCCACACATGAATAACGCAAAATTCCGATGTATCCACAAGCTGAACTTGTAGATAGGCTTGAGAGATGGCAGCGAACATCCCTGATCTGCGACGTTTACGTCAGTTCATCGCGATCGGCGAGGCCGGCAGTGTCACCGCCGCGGCGGTCGCACTGCACGTTAGCCAACAGGCTCTCAGCAGCTCGATGCAGCAACTTGAGAAGGAGCTCAACGCCACGCTGTTCCGGCGAGAGGGACGTCGCCTGACGCTCACCCCGGCCGGCGACCTGCTTCTCAGCGAAGGCCGAACATTGCTGGCAGCGGCGCATACGGTGGCTGACCGGGTCGAACAGACCGCCGGCGGCGCCGCCGAGGTCTTTGTCGTCGGCCACACCCCGGCACTCAGTGGCAGCGAAGCCTATACCCGCCTCGAACCGGCCATCACCGCGTTTCCGGAGACCTCCTTCACCTTCCGCCAGCTCTACCCCGATCAGCTCGCCGCTGCGGTGCTCGGCGGCGAGGTGCACCTCGGCCTACGCCGCGGAGTCGTCCCCACCAATGAATTGGCCACGGCCATCCTGGGTTACGACCGGGTACGGCTGGCCCTGCCCCGCGAGCACCGGCTGGCCGGCTCGCCCATCGTCGACATTCACCAGCTCGCCGGGGAGCGCATCGCCTTGTGGGCACCCCCGGGCGGGTCGTACTACAGCGACTTTCTGATGGGCGCGTGCCGCCGTGCCGGTTTCGAACCCGACTATGTCGTCAGCCGGGTCCAGGGGGCGGCCACGGTCGCAGCCCCGCTCACGACCGGCGCCGTCACGTTCGTCACCTCTCCCCCGGGCCCGGCCATGGACGGACGGGTGGTGATCACCGAACTCGAGCCGCCACTGCTCGTGGGTGCGCAGGCAATGTGGCAGCGCCACACCGGTTCAGCGGTGCGCGACGTGCTGCTGTCGCACACCTAGCCGGTCCGGCTCAGATCGTTGCCCACCTCGACCTCCACGACCCGGCGCTCCGGATCGTTGTTGGGGACGGGGGCTCTCCACCAGCCGCGTGACCGCTCTTGCCGGCACACCGTCGAGGCGATGTACTCGTTGCCGCCCATTCCGCCCTCGCGCGGGTGTGGTGGCAGGAAGCGGTAGATGCCCTTCCGTGACGGCTCCACCTCCTGCGCGGGATCCGGGTTGATGCGGGTGTACTCCTCGACGATCTCGTCGCCGGAGACGGGATCGACGCCGGCCGGAGGCTCACGCAGGAAAGACCTTTCGACGAATGCGAGCCCCGCGTCACGGGCTTTTTCCAGCATCCACAACAACGCGATGTCGCTGAGTCCATGCTGCCGATTGCCGCCGCCGACATCGGAGTGCGATCCGGTGAACCAGACCTGTTCCAGACGCTGCGTGGGCGGAGCTGTATTCGACTGGGACCAGATCGTCGGCACGAACGGGCCCCGCCGCTCGTCGATCGCGAGTGCCTGATAGGCCTCCCCGACCCTCGAACTCAAAGTGGTGTCGTGAAATTCGTACCGCCGGTTGAACCGGCGGGCCAGCCAACCGCCGACCGACGGAATTCCCAGGGCGCCAACGGTATCCCAGACCCCGATGAACCGGATGTCGGTTTCTTCGGAGTACATCTTCCGGAACAGTGCCGCCGCGACGCTGCGTGGATTGGTGTTCGTGTTGCCGTTTCGGTACAGCGCGTACGCCTGTTCGATCTGATCGGCATTATCGCGGTGCAGCACTCCCGCGTTGCGGATGAGGCCCGCCGTACTGCGTGCGGTGTATGCCCCGCGGCTGAATCCGAAGAAGAACAGTTCGTCGCCGGGTTGGTAGTTCTGGACGACGAATCGGTAGGTTTCGCAGACATCGCGGAACAGGCCGGCACCGAAGGCCCCGCCGAGCAGACGGTCCGACCGGGTGGTGCCCACCCCCCGGTGGTAGAACAGCCGCTGCTCTCGCCCCTCGTCGTCCCGCGGAGCCAGCGCCATCGCCACTTTGGCGACATTGGTCGGCGTGGGCTTGCCGTCCGTTGTCTGATCAGGTGTGTTCCACGTGCCGTCGCAGCACACCACCAGTCGCTTCGCCATGATCGAGCTCCCTCGCCGCACAGGTTTGCACCCCTTGGGTCAGTGTGCTCGCGGCGACCGGCCACGCCATGCGTAGTGAACTACTCGACTTCCCCGAATTCGGCGATCATCTCGGCAGCCGCCTCGACGGCGAGGTCCCGGTCGCCGCTCACCAGCCCGATACGGGTGCGGCGGTCGAGGACGTCATCGACGGACAGTGCGCCTTCGTGGGTGACGGCGTACTCGAACTCCGCTCGGATGACGTCGAGTCCCTCGGCCACCGGGTCGGTGGGGCGGGCGCACCGGGCTCGGGCGATCACATTGGGCGCCTCGGACCCGTACCGGGCGACCAGCGAGGAGGGCAGAGCATGCTCGGATCGCAACGTGGACACCGGATTGGCCGGGGCACCGACGAGCGGGAGGTTGGCCGTGCGGCAGCCCGCGGCGGACAGCCCGCGCAGGGTCAGCGCCCGGTCCAGGACATCCTGGGCCATGTGCCGGTACTCGGTGAGTTTCCCGCCGATGATGCTGATCACGCCGCTCGCCGACTCCACCACCGCGTGCTCGCGGGAGACATCGGCCGTCTTGCCTTCGCCGGTGTCGATCAGCGGCCGCAACCCCGCGTAGGCGCCCCGCACATCCGCAGTGGTCAGCTCGGTGGCCAGCGCGGTGTTGACGGTGTCGAGCAGGAACGCGATCTCGCCCGGAGTCGGTTGTGGCACATCGGGGATCGGCCCCGGGGCATCCTCATCGGTCAGCCCCAGGTAGACGCGGCCGAGCTGCTCGGGCATCGCGAAGACGAACCGGTTCAACTCCCCCGGTATCGGAATGGTCAGGGCCGCGCTGGGATTGCCGAACGCCGCGGCGTCGAACACCAGATGTGTGCCGCGGCTGGGCCGCAGGGTGATCGCCGGGTCCAGATCGCCGGCCCATACCCCGGCAGCGTTGATGACCACCCGCGCGGTCGCGTCGAAGGAGTCCCCGGTGAGTTCGTCGGTCAGGCGCACCGAGGTGGCGTCGGCTCCACTGGCGGAGACTCGCGTGAGGATGCGGGCCCCGTGTTGTGCGGCGGTGCGGGCGACGGCGGCCACCAGGCGGGCGTCATCGATGAGCTGACCGTCGTAGGCGAGGAAGGCCCCGTCGAGGCCCTCGGTGCGCACCGTCGGGGCCAGCTCGACCGCACGTCGCGCGTCCACCCGGCCCGACCGCGGTAGCGTCGACGCACTCGTACCCGCCAGCCTGCGCAGGCCGTCGCCGGCCACGAATCCGGTGCGTACCAACGCGCGCGACGCGCGCCCCATCGACGGCAGCAGCGGTACCAGCTGTGGCATGGCCTTGACGAGGTGAGGCGCGTTGCGGGTCATCAGGATTCCGCGTTCGATCGCGCTGCGGCGGGCGATCCCGACGTTGCCCGTGGCCAGGTAGCGCAGACCGCCGTGGACCAGTTTCGAACTCCACCGGCTGGTGCCGAAGGCGAGATCGTGTTTCTCCACCAGTGCCACCTGCAGGCCACGGGTGGCGGCGTCCAGCGCGATGCCGGCACCGGTGATCCCGCCGCCGATGACGATCACGTCGAGCTGTTCCCCGTCGGCCAGTGCGGCCAGTTCGGTTGCCCGCCTGGCGCGGTTGAGAGCTGTCGGTCCGGTCACGAGGCGAGGTATCCGTTCAATGCGTGGGACAGTTCCGCGGCCAGCGCGTCGGCGTCGAGAATCGGCTCGACCATCTGGGCGGACTGGATGGCGGACTGGGTGATCAGCAAGCACATGGTGGCCAGTTGCCGGGGATCCCCGGCCCGGACGCGGTTGTCCCCCGGGCCGGACTCTTGGGCGAGCTTGAGTTCCCCGGCCAGCGCATCGATCAGGATCTGCTGGCTGGTGCCCAGCCGCTCGGCGATGTACACCATCGCCACTTCCGGAGCCGAGTGCAGCACGGCCATGATCACCTCGTCGTCGCGCAGCCGCGCGGCGACCGTCACGATGCGGTTGACCAGGGCCGCACGGCCCGGACCGCCGACCTCGGTGGTGTCGAGAACACCGACGACCCGCGCGGTGAGCAGCGCGGCCAGGATCGACTGGGTGTCGGGGAAACGCCGGTAGACGGTCGGGCGGCTGACTCCGGCCCGCCGGGCGATCTCGGCCAGCGTCACCCGGTCCACGCCGAAGGCCAGCACGCAGCTGGCGGCGGCCTCCAAGATCTGGTCGCTCAGCGATCTCTCGTTACTGATTGACATCATGTGTAATACTGTAACGCATGACTGAGCCGGCTGAACAGTTTCTGCCTCCGATGAAGTGGAACGCCTGGGGCGACCCGCATGCGGCCAAGCCGCTCTCCGACGGAATCCGATCCCTGCTGCAGCAGGCCCTTGGGGTCGAAGCCGCACCGGCGGCGGAGCCGACACCCGACCAGGTGCAGTTGCGGCCGTCCGCCCTGTCCGACGCCGATCGAGACGCCCTGACCGCCATCGTCGGGGCAGCACACTGCGGTACCGACACCATGTCGCGACTGTTGCGCGCGGGCGGCAAGTCGACGCTGGATCTGCTGCGCCGCAACGATTCCGGAATCCAGGATGCGCCCGACGCGGTGTTGCTCCCGGGCTCGGACGACGAGGTGGCCGCGATTCTGGCCCACTGTGTCGAGCACCGGATCGCCGTCGTCCCGTTCGGCGGCGGCACCAGCGTCGTGGGCGGGCTCGATCCGCTGCGCGGCGATTTCGCCGCGGTCGTCGCGCTCGACCTGCGCCGGTTCGACCAATTGCACACCCTCGACGAGGTGGCCGGTGAGGCCGAGCTCGGTGCCGGCGTCACCGGACCGCAGGCCGAGGCATTGCTTGGCGCACAGGGCTTCTCGCTGGGCCACTTCCCGCAGAGCTTCCAGTTCGCCACGATCGGCGGGTTCGCCGCCACCCGGTCCTCAGGGCAGGATTCGGCCGGATACGGCCGCTTCGACGATATGGTCCGCGGTCTGCGCGCCATCACGCCGGCAGGCACACTCGACCTCGGTCGCGCTCCGGCCTCGGCCGCCGGGCCGGACCTGCGTCAACTGCTCCTCGGCTCGGAAGGGGTGTTCGGTGTCATCACCCGGGTCCGGGTTCGAGTGCATCCGGCGCCCGAGACCACCCGCTACGAGGCCTGGTCCTTCCCCGACTTCGCCACCGGCGCGGAGGCGCTGCGGGCCGTCACCCAGACCGGCACCGGCCCGACGGTAATCCGGCTGTCCGACGAGGCCGAGACCGGGGTGAACCTGGCGACCACGGAAAGCATTGGCGAGCAGAGCATCACCGGCGGCTGTCTGGCCATCACGCTGTTCGAGGGCACCGCGGCCCACACCGAGAGCCGCCACGAGGAGACCCACGCCGTCATGCAGGCCCACGGCGGCACCTCGCTGGGTGACGCACCGGCCCGGGCGTGGGAACACGGCCGATTCAACGCACCGTATCTACGCGATTCACTGCTGGCCGCCGGCGCACTGTGCGAAACCCTGGAGACCGCCACCACCTGGTCCAACCTGGCCGGGCTGAAGGCCGCGGTCACCGAGGCATTGACCACCGCGCTCGCCGAATCCGGCACGCCGGCCCTGGTGATGTGCCACATTTCGCATGTGTACCCCACCGGCGCCTCGCTCTACTTCACGGTCGTCGCCGCCCAGCGCGGCAATCCGATCGAGCAATGGCAAGCCGCCAAGACCGCGGCCTCCGACGCGATGGTCCGCAACGGCGGCACCATAACCCACCATCACGCCGTCGGCGCAGATCACCGGCCGTGGATGCGTGACGAGATCGGCGACCTCGGCGTCGAGGTGTTGCGTGCCGTCAAGGCCACGCTCGATCCGGCCGGAATCCTCAACCCGGGCAAGCTGATTCCGTGAATCAGGTCACCGTCCTGACCAATCCCATGTCGGGGCACGGCAATGCGCCGCATGCGGCCGAGCGGGCGGTCGCGCAGCTGCAGCGGCGCGGTATCGACGTCTGCGCGATCGTCGGCACCGACGCCGCGCACGCCCGCCGCCTGGTCGACGAGGCGCTCGACCGGGGCACCGACGCCCTCGTGGTGGTCGGCGGCGACGGGGTGATCTCGCTGGCCCTGCAGGCGCTGGCCACCGGAGATGTTCCGTTGGGCATCGTCCCGGCCGGGACGGGCAACGATCATGCCCGCGAATATCGGCTGCCGACAGGCGATCCCGTTGCCGCGGCCGATGTCATCGCCGACGGACACACCGAGACGGTCGACCTCGGCCGCATCGAGGATGCCTCCGGTGCGGTCAAGTGGTTCGGCACCGTGATGGCCGCCGGGTTCGACTCCCTGGTCAGCGATCGGACCAACCGGATGCGCTGGCCGCACGGCCGGATGCGTTACAACGTCGCGATGCTCGCGGAGATCTCGAAGCTACGGCTGCTGCCGTTCCGGCTCACCTTCGACGACGGGCCGGAGATCCGCACCGACCTCACCCTGGCGGCATTCGGCAACACCCGCAGCTACGGCGGCGGCATGTTGATCTGCCCCGGCGCCGATCATTCGGACGGACTGCTCGACGTCACGATGATCACGTCGGCGTCCCGCACCAGGTTGATCCGCCTGTTCCCCACCGTTTTCAAGGGCACGCATGTCGACCTCGACGAGGTGACCACCAAGCGTGCCAGGACGATCCACGTCGAATGCCCGGGCATCAACGCCTACGCCGACGGGGATTTCGCACTTCCGTTGCCGGTCACGGTGTCCGCGGTGCCCGGCGCACTGCGCTTACTCGTACCCAAGCAGTCCTGAACGAACTCCACGATGCAGTCGCGGGCTTCCCGGCTCTCGGGCAGGAACGGCAGAAACGCCGGGAAAGCGTGGAGCTGACCGGGCCAGATCTTGAGGGTGCACGACCGCCCCGCATCGGTCAGCACCTCGTGCATGCGTTCGGCGTCGCAACACAGCGCCTCGGATTCTGCCGCGATGATCAGGCTCGGCGGGAAGGTGTCGAGCACGCCGTTGACCGGTGACAGGGCGTGCGCGTCCGAGTCCTTGGGGCCGACGCACCCGACGACCATCGGCAGGACCAGCCCGATTCCCATCCGGTCCACGGCGAAGTTGGGATGCCCGGAGCGGCGTTCATTGTCGAGTTCGAGCAGCGGGCTGATGCCGACGACGCCTGCCGGCGCCTCGACTCCCTGCGCCTGGGCGGCGAGAACGGTTGCGAAGGCGAGGAATCCGCCTGCCGAATCGCCTGCCACGATCGTCTTGGCAGCCTCCGCGCCCTGGTCCAACAGCCAGCGATAGGCGCGCAGGCAGTCCGCGATGGACTCGTCGACGGTCACGTCGGGGTGCTGTCGGTACTCGACGTGCACCACGGGCAGTTGGGTCCGCCGGGCGAGGGCGACCACGACGTGCTGGTGGGTGTCGAAGCCGCCGAGGACGAACCCGCCGCCGTGTAGGTAGAGGATGGCGCCGTCGGCGAGCGGACGGTGAGCCGATTCGACCGTACGGATGGTCTCGACCGTGACACGGCCGAGCGTGATCCGGCTGACCCGCAGGCCCTTCCTCGGGCGGAGGCGCTGAAGTCGCGCGAGCCCGTTGATGCGGCGACCGATCGTGGTGAGGCGGTCCTCGACGGATCGATCTCCTTGGTAGGCAACTGATCTGCGCACCTGAACGAGGAGAGTTCGGCGGGCGATGGCATAGCACGCGCGGGATCTGCGACTGGGACGTCGTGTCGACAGTGCGGCGGCCGGTAATGCCATCCAAACTCCTTCGGGTTACTTCGGCGATCCCAGGGCGGCAAGCAGTTTCACCAGGTGGCCGAACGCGTCGGTGAACGGTCGCGCGGGCACCGACGGATCGATGGCCCGCTGGATGCCGAGGCCGATGCCGGCGCTGAGCAGGAGATTGCCGAGATCCTCCAGGCTCGACGCGACTTCGCTGTTCGCCAACTGCGCTTCGGTGAGGCCGAGTTCCACCGACATCGACTGCAGTACGTCGATGACCATCTGCGCCGCCTCGTTGCGCAAGCTCGTGATCATCTGGCCGAGCTCGGGATTGTTCCGCGACAGCACCGCGAACTCGAGTTCGAGCATGGTCCAGCCGACATCGCCTGCGGTGCGCTCCAGCCACGCACTCAAGGCCGTCACCCGGCTGTCCAGCTCGGCGTCGGATATCGCGAGTTCGGCCATCTCGGCGAACTTCTCACGGTGGATCAGCTCGAGGACATCGCGGCACAGGTTGGGCTTGCTGCCGAAGTTGGAGTACACGGCGCCCTTGGAGAAACCCGCGTCGTCGGCGATGTCTTCGAGACTGGTGGCGGCATAGCCGTGGGCCAGGAAGCGCTGTTTGGCGGCCTCCAGGAGTTCGGCCCGCGTCCGTTCCTGGCGTTGAGCCCTGGTCAGCCGCGGCATGCGCTGATGATAGTTCGGAGTGGACTTTGGGTATTGAATTAACTCAAAGTATTCAGATACCGTGGGTATGCGAAAGGTCGTGAGACGACTCCAGGGGAGGCATGACGTGCGGTTTTCATATCAGCAGGCGTCGGTGAACGGGGCGGTGGTCATCGTCACCGGCGGGGCGCGTGGCATCGGAGCCAAGACGGCGGAGCTGTTCTCCGCCCGCGGCGCCACGGTATGGATCGGCGATGTCGATGCCGACGTGGCCGCGACGACCGCGGCCGGTATCCCCCGCTGCCGGGCGGCATACCTCGACGTCACGCAACGGTCGTCGTGGGAGCGCTTCGTCGCGGACGCCGTCCGCGAATCAGGCGGCATCGACATCCTGGTCAACAACGCCGGGGTCATGCCGCTCGGCGCGTTCGACGCCGAATCCGAGGCCACCACCGACCTGATCCTCGACGTCAACGTGCGTGGCGTCCTGAACGGCATGCGGACCGTGGTTCCGTCGATGGTGAACCGCGGGCACGGTCACGTCGTCAACGTGGCGTCGATGGCCGGAATGATCCCGATCCCCGGCATGGTGACCTACAACGCCAGCAAGTTCGCCGCATTGGGCGCCTCGCTGGCCGCCCGGCGTGAGTACGCGGGCACCGGCGTCTCGGTGTCGGCCGTGCTGCCGTCGGCGGTTCGCACCGAACTCGCCTCGGGTGTGCAGCTCGGAAACGGCCTTCCCACCGTGGATCCCGACGACGTCGCGCGGGCGATCCTCAAGACCCTGCGTACCCGGGCCGCGCGCACGTCGGTGCCTGGTTGGGTCGCGCCCGGGTGGGCCCTTGTCGACGCCCTGGTACCCGAGGCGATCCAGCGCGCGGTGCGAGACCGCATCGATGACCGCCGTGCCCTGACCGCCCTCGACGAGCAGGGCCGGTCCACCTACCTGCAGCGCATCGCTCGCCAATCGAAAGCTCATGCCGCGCAGCCGAATTCCGAGGTGACGCCATGACCACGGCATTGGCGATCGGTTGCGGTGGCACCATCGGAGGCGCGTGGACAGTCGCGGCGCTGCACGCCCTGGCCGGACAGATCGGATGGGATCCGCGCGACGCGGCCGTGCTGCAAGGCACCTCGGCGGGAGCCGAACTCGTCACGATGCTGGGCGGCGGTGCCACGGTCGACGATCTCGTCGCGATGCAGCGCGGTAGTTCCACCGATGAGCGCCTGCGCCGGCATATCGCGGACACGCCGTCCAGCATGCCGCCGATCCCGGCGCCCCGCCTGCTCAACCCGCGCCTGCTCGGCAGTCAACGGGGCCTCGCCGCCGCCACCGGCATCGCTCCGGTGGGGCGGGGCAACGCGGACTGGCTGCACCGTCTCGCCGCCGGATTCTCCGGTCCCACGGGGTGGCCGGCACACCCGGGCATCCGGATGGTCGCCTTCGACTGCCAGCGCGGCGAGCGTGTCGTGTTCGGTGCGCCCGGCGCGCCGAAGGCCTCCGCAGGTGAAGCGTTACGCGCATCGTGGGCGGTGCCGGGCTGGATGCCACCGGTCACCATCGGCGGCAGGCAGTTCGTCGACGGCGGCGCCGCATCGACCGCGTCAGTAGATCTGATCGCCTCCGACGAAGCCGAGATCATCTACGTGATCGCCCCCATGGCTTCCGAACCAGGCACGCGCGCACCGGGATTCGGCGGAGTGCTGGAGCACCGGCTGCTGCGCCGGCCGATGTCGGCCGGGCTCGACCGCGAAGTGGCCGAGGTGCGGGCGCGCGGCACGCAGGTCGTCGTCATCCGGCCCGACACCGCAGATCTCGCGCGCCTGGGTTCACATTTCATGCGGCGCGGCCGTCGACAGTCGGCATTCGAGGCATCGATGCACACCGCACCTGCCACGGTCCGGCGTGCGCTCGCCGTCAGTGAGGAGGCCCGATGAGCCGCGAAGTCCGCATCGTCATCATCGGCGCGGGGATGGCCGGCATCGCCACCGCGTACACACTCAAGCAAGCCGGGTTCACCAACTTCACCATCCTGGAGAAGGGTTCGGACGTCGGCGGGGTCTGGCACTGGAACCGCTACCCGGGTCTCACCTGTGACGTGCCGTCGCAGATCTACCAGTTCTCGTTCGCGCCCAAGCCGGACTGGAGCCACATCTGGGCCAACGGCGAGGACATCCAGCGCTATCACCGCGACGTCATGGAACGTTTCGGACTCGACGCCCATCTGCGGTGCGACACCGAAGTCGTCGGCGCCCGTTACGACAGCACCACCACGTCGTGGACGCTCACAACAGGCGAGGGCGAAACCCTGACAGCCGATTTCGTCATCTGCGCCACCGGCGTGTTACATCACCCGTCGATCCCCGAGATTCCGGGCATGGACACTTTTGGCGGACAGATCGTGCACACGGCACGGTGGGATCCGGAGGTGGTCACCGACGGCAGGCGCATTGCCGTGATCGGAACGGGATCGACCGGTGTCCAGGTGGTTTCGGCTCTCCAGCCGAAAGCCCGTGCCCTGATGCACTTCGCGAGATCACCGCAGTGGATCCTGTGGGCACCGATGTCGCTGCGGCAGTCATCGATCCTCGCCAAGGTGCTGCACCGGAGGCCGGGGTGGCATGACTTCCTGTACCGGCGGCTGCAGTGGGGAGCCGGAATCCTCGCCGACGTCGTCACCACGCCGTCGTGGCGGCGCAAGCTGGTGCAGTCCTATGCCCGGTGGAGCCTGGCCGCCCAGGTCCGCGACCGTGCGCTCCGCGCGAAGCTCACCCCGGACTACGAACCGTTGTGCAAACGGCAGGTGGTCTCGGGCTCGTACTACCGCGCCATCAAGCGTCCCAACGCGAGTTTGATCGACGATCCCATTCAGGAGTTCACCGCCGACGGCATCCGCACCGCGGACGGCACGCACCACGACGTGGATGTCGTGGTGCTGGCCACCGGGTTTCAGGCGCACAACTACATGCGCCCGATGAACATCGTGGGCCGCGACGGCGTCACGCTCGACGATGCATGGGTCAAAGGCCCACGTGCGTACCGCATGACGGCGATCCCCGGGTTTCCCAACCTGTTCACCGTGTTGGGCCCGAACTCGCCGACCGGGTCGATCCCGCTGCAGTACTCGGCCGAGCTCACCGCCGGCTACATCGTGGCCTGGCTCAGGCGGTTTGAAAACGCAGAACTCTCCGAGGTCGAGGTCACCGAACAGGCCACCGACGAATTCAACGCCGCGGTCGCAGAAGGGCTGGGTCCGACGGTGTGGAACACCGGGTGCAACTCGTGGTACTTCACCGACGCCGGAACCATCGACCTGTGGCCGTTCGACCGGGCCACCCTCACCCGCATGCTGTCCGAACCGGACCCCGCGCACTACCGGATCCGGTGACGGCAAGCCCCGTATCGGGCCCTCTTCCTGCGATTCGGCGTGTTTGCCCGACACCGTGAACGGCACACGGTACGTTGCGTCTGGGCCGGGGTTGTGACTGAGTGGACTGGTACGGAGCGTCATGGAATCGACCAAATACATCGGCCGGGTCGGCGCACTGGCCGTTGCTCTCGGCATCGGCACGGCGCTGACCTCCGGCACCGGAATCGCCTGGGCCGAAGGCGGGTCCGGCGATCCTGGCAAATCGACGGCGGGAAGCCCCGGGGGGTCGACCTCGAGCTCGGGGACGAAGAAGGGTCCGGGCAAACCCTCCGACACCAAGAAGCCGGCCACCACTCCGTCCGGCACGCTCTCGAAGATCGGCGAGCGAATTCGCAAGGACGTCGAGTCGGGCCTGAATGACGTCGGTGATGCGATCAAGCAGACGCAGAGCCGCCTGGACTCCGCGCGGACCCCGCTGCGGACCCGGACGACCAAGGCCCGGAGCAAGATTCAGGGCACACTGATCAATGCCCCCGCGACGGGCAACAAGGCCGACGTCGGCGAGAAGACCGATACCACCCGGATCGTCCCGGAGACCGCGACCACTGCGCCTGATCTGAAGCGCACGCAACGGCCCAACACCGTGGTCATCCGGATGCGGGATGCCGCCGAGGACATCGACCAGCGCGGCCGCGACGCCATCTCGACGGTGCGCACCGAAGTCACGTCGTTCGACGTCCCCGCCGTCGCGAAGGAGAGCGTCGCCCCGGCGGCGCCGGTCCCGACGCCCGAGGCCGCCACGCCCAAGGTCGCCACCGCGCCTGTGGTCTCGGCTCTGCTGGGCGTCGCCGGCCTGGCACCGTTCGGAGCGGGCACCAGCCCGGTCGCCCCCGGCCAGTCCCCCGCCCTGTGGGCGATGATGGCTTGGACCCGAAGGGAATTCGAGCGGACGATCAACCCGTTGGGTTCCCGGGTCACCTCGGCCAAGGACGCCGCCTCGGTGGTCGCCGAGGGTGAGATCCAGCCGATGGCGGCCGTCGCCCCCAATGCCGCTGCGCAGACCGATGACCTGACGCCCAAGCCTCAGGTTCCGGCTTCACTGGCGGAGTACACCAAAAAGCTGGGGTGGGTCACCGGAGTTGGCTACACCGATCACTGGTACGTCGCGGGCACGGATCTGGGCATCATGTGGAACAGCGGCTACACCGATCCCGTGACCGGAAAGCCGATCATCTACACATTGTTCGGCGACACCTACAGCGAGCCGGGCATGGCCGGCGACTGGCGCAACAACGTGTTGTTCCGCACCATCGACACCGACCTGTCCGACGGTCTGCAGTTCAACGGTGCGGTGATCAACGCCGGGGCGCAGTATCCCGGCGACCCCAACGGAGATCATCAGTGGTACGGCACCGGGGGCGCCCCGGCCGGCGCCTCGCAGATCATCTACGACCCGGGCGGCCTCAACGGGTTGTTCGGCCAGACCTACACGATGATCCCGACCTCGGCCATCGCGATCGAAAACCCGGGCGCCGAGGGCGGTTACCGGCAGTACGCCACCGTGATGTCCGTCCGCACCTGGGACAACCCGGGCAGCTGGACCACGAACTACTCCGCGATCGCCTACTCCGACGACGGCGGCAAGACCTGGACCGTCGACCGTGACACCGTGCGCTCGTCGGGCTGGTTCCGTGCGGGCCCGGCCTACGTCCCGGGCGACGAGCATTTCCAGCAGAACGCCCTCGTGATGTCGGACGACCCGACCGACCCGTATGTCTACGTGTACGGAACTCCCTCGGGCAGGCAGGGTTCGGCGTACGTGGCCCGCGTTCAGAAGGACCAGATCACCAACCTGGACGCCTACGAGTACTGGTCGGGTGAGGATTCCAGCGGCGCCGGGCAGTGGGTGACCGGTGATCCGTCGGCGGCAGTTCCGGTGTTCGGCTCCAGCAGCACCGATTTCCTGCCGACGCTCTACAAGGTCGCGGACTTCTTCACGTTCGGGTTGTTCACCAAGATCGCCAACGGCATCTGGGTCGGCGGACTGCCCACCAACGGCAATGTCAGCGAGATGTCCGTGCAGTACAACGAGTATCTCGGCAAGTACGTCGTGCTCTACACCGATGGCGGCAACAACGTCGTGATGCGGGTGTCGGATTCACCGCAGGGCACATGGTCGGATACGACGACGCTGGTGAACAACAACCTGACGACCAACACCGGCATGTATGCGCCCATGATCCACCCGATGTCGGGCACCGACTACTTCAACAAGGTCGACGCCAACGGCAATGTCGTGGAGGACAACTCGCAGTACCTCTACTACAACCTGTCCTACTGGGGTGACTACAACGTGCGGTTGATGCAGACCGACCTGTCCTCGATGAAGACGATCTCGGTGTAATCCATGCACCGTGTGTTTGCGTCGACAGCGGCAGCGCTTACCGTGGCTGCCGCACTATCCGCGAGTGCCTGCGCACACGCCGATCCCGAACCGGTGCCGCAGGGGCCATCCGAAACCACGGCGCCGCAGACCGACTCGTCATGCGGCGACACTCTTGCCGGGGCGCTGACTCCCGCCGATCCCGAGCAACTCGGCAACAACCGGCTGCTGCTGCAATGCAAGGACGGCACTTGGCAGCGGTTCGCCGAGCCCTATCCGTCGTCGGACCGCTGGCTGAGCACGGGCCCCGAGATGATCCTGCACGGGCAGGGCAGGCGGAACCCGGAAGCCGCGGCGGGCACCTGGACCGGGACACCACAGAGTGCGGAAGCCCATTGTGGCGCCGAGGTCGTCGACGTCCTGGGCGCCGGCAAGACGTCGGAGCCCGAGACGGTCAGCGCCGAACCGGGCCAACCACTGACCGTCGACGTCAGCGACCACATGTTCACGACAAAGCTCAGCGGCTATTGCCTCTGGGCGCGTAGCTGACGAGCTACCCCACGCCCCTGTTCAACCACGACACCTCTGCGCCGTCACCGCCGTTGCGGTAAGGCTCGAGGGACTCGTCCCACGCGGTACCCAGCACGGTGTCGAGTTCGGCTGCCAACATGTCGGCGCCGCCGGCCATCAGGGAGCGCAGCCGCATCTCGCCGACCATCACATCGCCGTTGGCACTCATGGCACCGCTCCACAAACCGAGCTGAGGGGTATGGCACCAGCGGTGACCATCCACCCCGGCACTGGGGTCTTCGGTCACCTCGAAGCGCAGCACGGACCAGGAGCGCAGGGCATTGGCCAACTGCGCCCCGGTGCCGACGGGCCCAACCCAGTTGGTGACCGCACGCAACTGGCCAGGCATGGCCGGTTGCGGGGTCCACTTCAGGTTCGCCCGCGCCGACAGGGTCGACGACAACGCCCACTCAACATGCGGGCATACCGCCGCGGGTGAGGCATGGACATACACCACGCCCGTCGCCGCGTCGGCGAACTGGTTCGACGCACGCATCTGCTACTCCTTCGGATACGAGGGACGTCTTCCCCAACGGCCTGGTATTCCGATCGAGCATGCAGTTGTGTGTGCCGCGCGTGTCTATTGTGCCTCGTGTGGCCAGTGTTGCGCTAGTCTGTCCCGCTTTCTCTCAGCACTCCATCAGATATCGCGGGCCACAGCGGGTAGGTCCAGTCCCCGAAGTCCCGGTCGGTGAGCACCACCAAGGCCAGGTCAGCGGCCGGATCGACCCACAGGAACGTCCCCGATTGGCCGAAATGCCCGAACGTGCGCGGAGAGTTTGCCGAGCCCGTCCAGTGCGGGGATTTGCCGTCGCGAAGTTCAAAGCCCAGCCCCCAGTCATTCGGCCGTTGCACACCGAACCCCGGCAACACCCCGTCCAGCCCCGGAAACTGCACCGTCACGGCCTCGTCGTGCAGTTGCTGAGACACCAGTGCCGGCCGCAACAGCTCTCGGGCGAACACCGCCAGGTCGGCAACGGTCGACACGCCGCCGAACCCTGCCGCCTCCGCCCCACCCAACAGCTTCGACGCCGACATCTGCAGCGGCTCGAACACTGCCTCGGTCAGGTAGGTACCGAACTCGATGTCGGCGGCATCCTCTACCGCACGGGCCAGCAGTTCGAATCCGTAGTTGGAGTAGATCCGACGCTGGCCCGGCTGCGCGAGCACCTCGGCCGAACGCATCGCCACCCCTGACGCGTGCGCCAACAGGTGACGGATCGTCGAACCGGGCGGGCCTGCCGGGGCGTCGAGGTCGACCGCACCTTCTTCGATCGCGATCTGCGCGGCCCGCGCCACGAGCGGTTTGGTGACCGAGGCCAACGTGAACGGCTTATCCGTATCGCCGTGGCTGGCCAGCACCCCGGACGGGCCGACCACCGCAGCGGCGACCGTGTCGACCGGCCAGGTATCTACAACGTCGAGAACGTCGGCATCCATCAGGACCGTCCGCTCTTCGCGCAAGCGTTCATCCCGCAAAATCTATCGGGCGCGCCCCATACTCCGGGAAAGCAGTTCCTCGACCATGCCCGCTGCGACCGCATCCACGTCGGCGACCAGGCGACGCAGACCGACCACTTGCCGAACGAGATCTCGAGGATCGGTGTCGGTGCCCGCGGAGAGCCGGTGCACGTCGCAGACGGCTCGATATGCCGACTGGGTCGATTCCGGTTCGGTGGCATCACACCACCGCTGCATGGACTGCGCCCAGGACCTCACCCGGTCGTCCGCGTTCTGCCGGTGCGCCAGGCTCAACGCCCGCCGGTACACATCGGCCGCCCACTCCACCGGCACGGGTTCGTCGAGCACCGGCATCAGGACCTGGTCGAGAGTTTGGTACCCGGCAGGGTCGCCGGCAGCGACGGCAGCCGAGCCGGCGAGCGCCCGCGCCAGCGCGACGAGGGCGGCATCGTCCAAGCTCTCCGCGATGGCGCCCAGTTGTCGTGTCGCAGATCCGAATTGCTCGCGATCTCCGGCGTCGGCCGCCGCCACCGCGAACAGATAGGCCAGGTAACCGTGCGCGGCGGCCTCGGAAACGCCGTCGAGCAGTACCTGGGCTCGCTGCGCCCAATTGCGGGCCAGCGCGAGATGACCGCGGGCCAGCCAGGCCAAGCCGAGCTCGGCAGCCTTCATCGCCGCCTGCACGGGGTCGGTCCGCAGCAGGCGAGTGTGCACCTGTTCGTTGATCCGAACGGATTCGCGACCGTGCCCCTGCCGCCAGGCCGCCGAGGCGTACACGGCAAGATCGTCGGTGTCGAGGGTCTGCACCCCGTCGATGAGGCTGAAGGATTCGTAGCTGGTGCGCCAGTCATTTCGGCGATACGCCGTGCGGGCCACCACCAGCAATTGGGTTCGATCGTCGACCACAACCCACCGTATCCCGGAGATGGGCAGCCGGGCCGAGATTCGGCGGCGACGATATCCGACCACTAATTGGACACCTGTCCGGTTTGCATTAAGTTATAGGCATGCCTCAGACAGTGCGTGGTGTGATCTCCCGGAGCAAGAAGCAGCCCGTCGAACTGGTCGACATTGTCATTCCCGATCCGGGGCCCGGTGAGGTGGTGGTCGACGTCATCGCCTGCGGTGTGTGCCATACCGACCTGACCTACCGCGAGGGCGGCATCAACGACGAATACCCGTTCCTGTTGGGCCATGAGGCCGCGGGCACCGTCGAGTCGGTCGGCGAGGGCGTCACCCACGTCGAGCCGGGCGATTTCGTGATCCTGAACTGGCGCGCGGTGTGTGGAGAGTGCCGCGCCTGTAAGCGGGGTCGGCCGCACCTGTGCTTCGACACGCACAATGCCGCCCAGAAGATGACGCTGACCGACGGGACCGAGCTCACCCCGGCCCTGGGCATCGGCGCCTTCGCCGACAAGACCCTGGTCCACCAAGGGCAGTGCACCAAGGTCGATTCCGAGGCGGACCCGGCGGTGGCCGGACTGCTGGGTTGCGGTGTCATGGCCGGCATCGGCGCAGCCATCAACACCGGCGCGGTGACCCGCGACGACACCGTTGCGGTGATCGGCTGTGGCGGTGTGGGTGATGCCGCGATCGCCGGCGCCGCACTGGTCGGCGCCAAGAAGATCATCGCCGTCGACACCGACAACAAGAAGCTCAACTGGGCCCGCGATTTCGGCGCTACCCACACCATCAACGCCCGCGAACTCGACGCGGTCAAGACCATCCAGGATCTGACCGACGGGTTCGGCGCCGACGTGGTCATCGACGCGGTCGGTCGCCCTGAGACCTGGAAGCAGGCGTTCTACGCGCGTGATCTGGCGGGCACCGTGGTGCTGGTCGGCGTTCCGACCCCGGACATGACGCTGGAGATGCCGTTGGTCGACTTCTTCTCCCGCGGCGGGTCATTGAAGTCCTCCTGGTACGGCGACTGCCTGCCCGAGCGCGACTTCCCCACCCTGATCTCCCTGTACCTGCAGGGTCGGCTGCCGTTGGAGAAGTTCGTCTCCGAGCGCATCGGCCTGGACGCCATCGAAGACGCCTTCCACAAGATGCACTCCGGTGAAGTGCTGCGTTCGGTGGTCGTCCTGAAATGAGCGCGGCATCCAACATCCAGCGAATCGTCACCAGCGGCACCTTCGAACTCGACGGCGGCAGCTGGGACGTCGACAACAACATCTGGATCGTCGGCGATGACTCCGACGTCGTGGTCTTCGACGCCGCCCACACCGCCGCCCCGATCATCGAGGCCGTGGGCGGCCGCAACGTCGTCGCGGTGGTCTGCACCCACGGCCACAACGACCACATCACCGTCGCGCCCGAACTGGGCAAGGCGCTGGACGCGCCGGTGCTGCTGCATCCCGCTGACGAGATGCTGTGGCGAGTCGTCCACCCCGACAGCGACTTCCGAACCGTCGAGGACGGCCAGGTGTTGCGCGCCGGCGGCATCGAGTTGCACGCCCTGCACACCCCCGGGCACTCCCCCGGATCGGTCTGCTGGTCGATCCCCGAACTGAACGCGGTGGTCTCCGGCGACACCTTGTTCCAGGGCGGCCCGGGTGCCACCGGGCGGTCGTTCTCGGACTTCCCGACCATCCTCGATTCCATCTCGAAGCGGCTGGGCCTGCTGCCCGGTGAGACGGTGGTCTACACCGGTCACGGTGATACCACCACGATCGGCGATGAGATCGTGCATTACGACGAATGGGTTGCGCGCGGTCACTGACGATGAGCCGCGAGGGACGAGCGGCGAAGAGGAAGCGGCCACACCTGCCCGGCATTAGCGCTTGCGGCCGCAGCTGAGTGGCTAACCTGGGGCAATGGTCGGCCGGCCAGTTCGTACCGTGGTGTTGCTCTGTGTGGCACTGCTGATCGCGACGGCCTGTTCCCCATCGGCGCCCGAGCCGATGCCGCCGCTCACCGCTCCGGCTGCCGCGCCGACCGTCGGTCAAGTGGCGCTGCCCAAGTTCGGCGTCTCAGGGACGTCGTTGACGCTCGATGGCAGGCCGTGGTGGCCGATCGGCATCAACGCCTACCAACTGGCCACCAACTGGTCCGTCAATGCCGGGTGCGGCGCTCAGGTCGATCTCGACTCGTATTTCGGCAGCCTGCCGCCGCACTCGCTGACCCGTTTCAACGCCTATTCCAGCTTCGCGGTGAACAAGTACACCGGGCAACTCGATTTCACCTCGCTCGATGAGGTGTTCCGGGCCGCCGAACGACACGGGCAGCTCCTGATCGCGGTGCTCACCAGTGACGACGGCGGTTGCGAGAACGACTATTTCAAAGATTACGACTGGTACGCGGGCGGCTGGCGCACCGACGTCTCACACGGTTTGCCGATGACGTTCGACGCGTGGCTGGACACCGCGGTCAAGCGCTGGGGTGGCTCCCCGTCCCTTGTCGGCTGGACCGCGGTGGGCGAACCCGAGCCGTCCTACTGCCTGGACCACACCTGCCATTGGACCAAGCGCAGTTGCCACGCCACCGCCCCGGAGACGCTGCGCGCGTTCCTGGATGTCTCCGGTGCCCGGATCCGCGAATTGGACCCTGGCACCGTCATCTTCAGCGGTCACGCGGGCGGCGGCCAGTGCGGGTCGGCGGGACACGAGTTCGAGATGGTGGCATCGTCCCCGGGCGTGGACGTGCTCGAGTATCACTACTACGAGGAGACCGACTACCTGCCCGGAGACATCTACGACGGCCTGGCGCGCCGGATCGCGCAGACACGTGCCGTGGGCAAGCCGTTGTTCGTCGCCGAGATCGGTATGGAGGCCGGTTCCTGCGATTCGCTGGACGAGCGGAGGCAAGTACTCGGTGATGCCATCGCCAAGATGCGCACGATGGGCGCCGCGGGCGCGATGTTCTGGGCCTTCGTGCCGGATCCCCGGCCCACCGAATGCACCCTCGACATCGGCCCCACCGATCCGCTGTTCGCGATGGTGGGGGCGGCGGCAGCCTGAGGGCATTGCGATCACGCTGAGCAAGTTCCTTAACGCGGGGTCACCGGGCGCCCATAGTGGCAGCCATGACGAGTTCGGATGGGCGTACCGCGGCGGTGATCGGCGCAGGCCAGACCGGGGTGACCGCGGCTCTCGGGCTGTTGGACAACGGGTTTGACGTCACCCTCTACAGCGACCGGGACCAGCGCAGCCTGCGCGACGACGTTCCGGCCACCGGCACCGCCCTGATCTTCGGCGAGGCGCAGCGGGCCGAGGAATCCTTGGGCCTCAACACCTACCTGGCCACTGCGCCGACCTCGACCGGCCAGAGCGTGCGGGTGCTGGACGGCTCCGGTCCGGACCGTGCGGAGGAGATCGCGTTCGACGCCGACTTCGACGGGTTCGTCGGGGTTGCGGTGGACACCCGCCTCAAGGCCGACGACCGGCTGACACTGTTCTTGCAGCGCGGCGGCCGGTTCGTGGTCGAAGCCGTCGACCCGGCCCGGCTGGACACCATCGCCGCCGGTGCCGATCTGACGCTGGTGGCCACGGGCCGCGGCGGGTTGTCCGGCCTGTTCCCGGTCGACGCCGCGCGCTCGGCCTACGACCGTCCCCAGCGCAGCCTGCTGACCGTCACCTTGGCCGGGTTGCCGTACGGTCCCGATGTTTTCGCCCATCGTGGCGGTGCGGGCGGGCGCCACAACGCGTTCACCGTGGTCACCGATCAGGGTGAGTCCTGGTGGGGCGGCTATCTGCACAAGGATGCCGGGCCGACGTGGACATTCCTGGGCTGGGCCCGCCCCGGCAGCGAGTGGGAACGCCGTTTCGCCGGTGCCGACAGCGCGCAGTCCGCCCTCGACGTCGTCACCGCGCTGCACCGTGACTACATCGACTGGGACCTGCCTGAAGTAGGTGCGCTCAGGATTCTGGAGGACGATCCGCACTCGTGGCTCAAAGGCGCCGTCACCCAGGTGGTCCGGACCGGGGTGGGCCGCACCGCGAGCGGTCATCCCGTGGCCGCACTGGGCGATACCGCGGTGTCGTTCGACCCGATCGCCGGTCAGGGCGCCCAGGGCGGGCTGGTCCACGCCGCCGCCTTCGTCCGCAGGGCCGCCGCACATGACGGCCGGTTCGACGAGGCCTGGCTGCGCGGCGCATTCGAGGACTTCTATGACCACCGGGCCCGGTCCGCGCAGCTGGTGACCCGGTTGTTCCTGTCCGATCCCGATCTGGCCGAGTACGGCAACCTGTTCTTCGCAGCAGCGCAGGGCAGCCCCCGGTTCGCCTCGAAACTGTTTGGCCTGCTGGATGATCCACGGCCGGTCGAATCACTGACCTCGGTGGCGGCGGCCAAACGGCTGATCACCGAATTCGCCGGCGAACCGGCAGATGCACTGCTGGATCGGTTCGTCCCGGCAGGCACGTTCCAGCGGTCGAGCTTGGCGCCTCAGGCGGCGTAGCAGGCCGCGGCTTCCTCAGTTCTCCAGGATGCGGCGCTTCTCGGCCTCGAACTCCGCCTCGGTCAGTGCCCCGGTATCACGCAGGGCAGCAATCGTTTTGAGCTGTTCGAGCCTGATCGCCTGGTCGGTGGGCTGGTAGCTGCTGGGCTGGTAACCGCCGGGCACCGCGGGTTGTGGCGGTGCCGGCTCCAGTCCCACGCTTGAAATGGGGCGGGCACGCTTACTCTCCCGCGCCGACCACATCAGGCCGGCGATCAGCCCCAGCACACCAACTGCAGCCAGACCGCCGAACAGCCAGAGCAGCCAGCCGTATTGGCTGCCGTGCCCAAAGGCCAGCCGCGGATTGATGTAGCCCTGGACCTGGCCGTCGACGCTGATCTCGTAGACACCCGCGCTGGAAACCTGCATGACCCACACCCGCACCCGGGCGTCGTTGTTCACCGTGGTTGTCCCGCCGATGCTTTCGGTCAGCACCGGATCGGCGGCGCCGTCGGGCGCGGTCACGTGCAACCGCAGCGGGGGCACCGGCAGCCCGCTTCCCGATCCGGTGACCATGGTGTGGAGGCTGACGGTCACCTCGCCCTGTGGCAACTCCAGGCCGGCGGTGCCGGGGATGGGTACCTCGCCGTAGGCGTCGTACTCGTCCAGGACGAACGCGTTGAGGAACACCATCACGAACAGGCCGACAGCGCCGATGACGAGGGTGCAGATCGATGTCACGATCGCGACGCGCGGTGCAGACCGACGGCTGTTCATGGCCGAAGTTTGTCATGGCCGACGGCTCACGAGCTACCGTCGGGGTATGCCTCGCGACGAGCCTGATGCCCCCGCGACCACCGGCCCGGTCCGGCGGTTCGCGCTGCGCTATTGGGTGGCCCTGATCCTGGTCACCCTCGCGGCGATCTTCGTCGCCCAGAACCGTGATCGGGTGGGCGTGCACGTGCTCTGGGTGACCGTCGAGTCGCCGATGTGGTTCATCTTGGTCATCATCTTCGTCATGGGTCTTCTCATCGGACTGCTGCTGCGCCGGCGGCGGCGCCGCTAGCCATGCCCGCATCACGCCGGACGGCGCCCCACCCCCATACCGCCGGAATCAGTTCGGCGATCAAGCTTCTGGAGCTGGCCGCGCGCACCGTGCCGATCCCGGACCCGCCGCTGCCCATCGTCATCGCCGATTACGGGGCGGGCACCGCACAGAATTCGATGCAGCCGATCAATGCCGCGATCACGGCCGTGCGCGGGCGCACCCGTCCCGAGCACTCGGTCCTGGTGACACACACCGATGTCGCCGACAACGACTTCTCCACGATGTTCCGGATCCTCGAAGAAGATCCGGAGTCCTATCTGCACAAGGATTCGGCCACGTTCAGTTCGGCGATCGGCCGGTCGTTCTACAGCCAGATCCTGCCGTCGAACAGTGTGCACCTGGGTTGGTCGGCCTGGGCGGTCGTGCGCTTGGGCCGGGTGCCGATGCCGGTCACCGACCACGTCGTCGCGGCGTGCAGCCGCGACGACCGGGTCCGCACCGCCTATGCCAGGCAGGCGGCTCACGATTGGCACGAGTTCATCGCTTTTCGCGGCCGCGAGCTGTATCCGGGTGGCCGCCTGGTGGTGTTGACGACCGCGCTGGACGACAACGGTGACTTCGGTTACCGACCGCTGTTCGGGTCCGTGGCCGGCACGCTGGCCGAATTGGTGACCGACGGTGTGGTCAGTGCCGACGAGGTCGCCCGGATGTCGCTGCCGATCGCCGGGCGGCGCGCCGCCGATTTCGCCGCGCCGTTCGCCCCGTCGGGTCGGTTCGAGCGACTGGAGGTCCAGCACGTGGAGGTGTTCGACGCCGAGGACCGAATCTTCAGCGCCTACCGCTCTGACCGCAACGCGCACGCTTTCGGCACCCGCTGGGCCGATTTCTGCCGGTTCACGGCGTTCGCCGACCTGGGTGCGGCGATCGCCGCCCCCGACCGGTTACCGGTGTTCTACGACCGGTTGCATGCCGGCATCGCGGCCCGGCTGTCCGCTGAGCCCGAGGAGATGCGGATACCGATCGCGGCGGTGGTGCTGGAGAAGCGCCGCCCGAAGTAGTGATCGGCCCGGCCGCCGGTCACCCGGGTGACCACGTCGGCAGTGCGGCATCGATCAGGTGCGGCCCCGGCTTCGCCAACGCCGCGCGGAATTGCTCGGCAAGTTCCTCCGCGGTGCCGACTCTGGTGGCCGGCACCCCGAATCCCTGTGCGATCGAGGCGAAGTCGATGTCGGGGCGGCTCAGGTCGAGCAGGGAGCGCGACCGGTCCCCTTCGGCGTGGGTGCCCACGCGCAGCAGTTCAAGCTGCAAGATCGCGTAGGCGTGGTTGTTGAGGATCACCACGGTGACGTCGAGCTGTTCCCGGGCCATCGTCCACAGTGCCGAAATGGTGTAGGCGGCACTGCCGTCTGATTGCAGGGCGATAACCGGGCGGTGCGGCGCGGCGATCGCGGCTCCCACCGCCACCGGCAGGCCCTGTCCGATCGCGCACCGGTCAGCGTGAGGACATCATGCACCGCCGCACCTGCGGTGGCGGCCGGTAGGAACATCCCGCTCGTGTTGGCCTCGTCGGAGATGATGGCGTTCTCGGGCAGCAGCTTGCCGATCACCTGTGCCAGGTTCTGCGGATTGAGCGGACCCGTGGGCAGGGCGGCCGGATCGGGTTGCGGTGCTGTCGGCACGACCCCGCCCAATTCGTCTGCGAGGCCGGCCAGGTCGTCGACGGCCAGGGATCGGACTTCGGCCCCGTCGGGTACCAGCACGCTCGGCTTGCCCGGATAGGCGAAGAACGACACCGGCGATTTCGCGCCGACGAGCACCAGATGGGTTGCCCCGGAGAGCTGTTGAGTGGCCTGCTCGGCCAGGTAGCCGAGGCGTTCGATGGCGGGTACGCCCTGCCCGCGGGTCAGCCGGGCCGGGAAGGTTTCGACCAGGACACGCGCTCCGGTGGCCGAGTGGATGCGTGCCGCCGCCTGTAACCCGTCGGCGTCGGTGACCGCACCGCCGAGCAGCACCACCACCCGCTCCCCCTGTGCGCGAAGCAGTTCGGCGGCGCCGGCCACATCGATGTCGTCGCTGGAAGCCGGCTCTTGGGGAGACGCTGTGTCCGGCAACGGGTTCTGCGGTGCGCTGCCCCAGGAGTAG
>NZ_HG322953.1:576718-604562 GCF_000455325.1 Mycolicibacterium septicum DSM 44393 | reverse complement strand
GGGTTCTGCGGTGCGCTGCCCCAGGAGTAGTCGGCGGGCAGAATCACCGTGGCAACCCGTCCGGGCGCGCCGGTCGCGCTCTGCACGGCATTGTGGACGGCCGCTTCGAGATCGGCGGCCGATTCCGGCCGGTGCACCGAGCCGTGCGTCCAGTACCCGAGCGCGTCGATGTCGGATTCCAGCGGCGCGTCCAAAGGCTGGTGGTAAGTCGCATGGTCGCCGACGACATTGACCACGGGGCTGAACGCCCGCCGGGCGTTGTGCAGGTTGGCCAGTCCGTTGGCCATACCGGGTCCGAGGTGCAGCAGTGTCGCCGCGGGCCTACCGGCGATACGGGCGTACCCGTCGGCGGCTCCGGTGGCGACGCCTTCGAACAGGCACAGCACCGGGCGCATGTCCGGAGCGGAATCCAGCGCGGCAACGAAGTGCATCTCGGAGGTGCCGGGGTTGGCGAAGCACACGTCGACGCCTTCGGCGAGCAGTCGGTTCACCACCACTTCGGCGCCGGTGCTCATGCGCGCCTGGCCATCAACACCAGTCCACCGATGCCGAGCGCGGCATCCTCGGCGACCGTGGCCAGATTCCAGAACCCCCGGCGGTCCCCGCTGCGGATCGCCGCAAGGCGCGTCATCGCCAGCAGGAGCGCGGCCACCGACCACGATCCGAGAAAAGCCTCCGCTCTTCGTCCCGTCGCGTACGCGACGACGCCATAGCCCAGGCCCGCGTTGAAGGCCCCGATTTCACGTTGATACCACCGGTCATGCACCCATCCATAGTGGTCTGCCACCCGCCTGGGCGCCAGCACATGTCCGGTGAACGCGCCGACAGCCATCGTCAACGCGCCCACTCCGAGCGCCAGTTCGGCATTGCTGTGTTTGGCCATCTCCGCCCACTTCCCTATTGACTGATTATCAATCAGTATGGGACGGTAGGCGGGAACACCAACCGGAGTCAATCGGGGGCAGATATGCGACGACGACGAATCAACCTGGACGGCAAGCGAATTGTGCTTACCGGCGCCTCTACCGGAATCGGTCGGGAAATGGCCCTGGCCCTGGCTCGCCGGGGCGCAGTACTGGTCGTCGCGGCCCGGCGGGAGGGTCTGCTCAACAAGCTGGCCGATGAGATTTCGCACGCCGGCGGGACTCGCCCCATCGTGCTTGCCGCCGATCTCACCGAGCCCGGCTCGGCCGCAGGCGTCGGAGTCCGCGCACTCGACGCCCTCGGGGGCAGCGTGGACATCGTCATCAACAACGCGGGCGTCAACTTGACCGGGCCACAATCACTTATCGCCGATTCTGCCTTTGCCCGTGAGGTTTTCGAGGTCAACCTGTGGTCACCGCTCGCGCTCACGGCGGCCTTGCTGCCCGCCATGCACGCCGCCGGAACCGGAACGATCGTCAATGTCACCTCGACCGTGCAGGCGGTTCCGCTGCCGCTGCTCGGGTACTACGCGGCCTCGAAGGCCGCACTGGCCCAGGCCACCCGATCGCTGCGGTTGGAGCTGGCCGAGACAGACATCCGGGTGCTCGAAGTGGTGCCCGGATCCACCGACACCGCCCTGCGTGACGTCGACGAACTGCCGTGGAAGACAAAGCCTCCGCGAACACTGCCACCGGTGCCGCCGGCACGGACCGCCGCGGCCGTCGTCCGCGGCCTGCAACGGGGCGCGACCCGGGTCGTCTATCCGGCCTATTCGTTGGTCCCGCTGGAAATCCCCGCGTTCGGCCGACTGGTGGCCGCCGTCGGCGGCCGACGGGTCAACACTCTCGACGCACTGGAACTGGGGGCAAGATGATCCGCCTCACCATCAGCGATCGGCAGATCCGCATCGGCACCACACTGGGGATACTCCACGTGCTGGTGGCACTGGCCGCCCATTTCGCGGTGCCCACGTCGCTGGAGAGCCGGCTGGGCCTGATCGCGGATCCCTGGTTCCGCCGCGAAACCGGCACGGTCAACGCCGGATTCGCCTACGGCCTGTACCGGGTCTCCCGCGGAGAACGGGACGCCACCTTCATCCGTAGCACCGCGATCAGCGGGCTGCTGATGGCCGCGGTGCGCGGGGTCGCGACGCTGCGCGGACGACGTGGAGGCCCACTCTCGGCGCTGGTACTCACCAGCGATCTGGCCCTGGGACTGGGCGGTCTGGTGCTGGCCCGGCAGTTCGACCGATGAGCCGCCACGCCGGGGTGCGGGTCGACGCGGCCGATCTGGACCGGCCGCCGCGGCCCGGCGCACCGAACAAGCTGGCCCACATCGTGTTCAAGACGCCACGCGCAGCCGAGATGTCGGACTGGTACTGCCGCGCCCTGGACGCCATTGTGGTCTTCGACGACAAGCGGATCAGCTTCCTGACCTACGACCATGAGCATCACCGCATCGCACTGATCAAAGTGCCTCGGCTGCTTCGGTTTCCAGGCCTGGTCTGGAAGCTGCACCGCAAGGTCTACGGTGTCGACCACGTCGCGTTCACCTACCCCGACCTGAACACACTTCTGGCCACCTACCGCCGACTGGCGGACGCCGGCATCGCACCGGTGTGGTGCATCAACCACGGACCCACCACCTCGATCTACTACGAGGACCCGGACGGCAACCGGATCGAGCTCCAGGTCGACAACTTCACCACGAACCAGGAGCTGCTCGACTGGCTCGCAGGAGGAGAGTTCGATGCCAACCCGATCGGCGTCGAGTTCGATCCCGATGTGTTGCAGCGGCTGGTGACGGCCGGAGTCCCGGGGCTCACCCGGCGGGGGTCGGCGCCGCCCGACGCTCGACCCGCTCGGGCCGGACTTCGGACCCTGCGCTGGAAAACACTGTAGGAGCAAGCGAAATGTGATTGGCCACCTTCTCCCTGTCGACCGGTGAAGCTCGGGCGGGTGCCGTCGTCGGCGACGAGATCGCCGACCTGAGCGCCTGCGACGACGGGCCCGACTCGATCCTGAGCCTGTTGCATCGCCCTGACTGGCAGACCGCGGTGGCCTCACTGCTGCCCGGTGCACCCCGGTACCCGATCGAGACCGCGGTGTTGCATGCACCCGTCCCGACACCGTCGTTGTACATGGCGATCGGGCTCAACGCACCTGACCACCGCCGAGACGTCAACATCCGTTGGTTGTTGCGCGAACCACGGCTCGTCAGGATCGCCGCGGGCTATCTGCTCGCCCATCCGCGGCCCCGATATCCGTTCTTCTTCTCCAAGGCACCATCGTCGATCGTCGGGCATGGCGCTCCGATCGTGCTGCCCGCGGACGCCAGACAGGTCGACTGGGAAGGTGAGCTCGCGGTCATCATCGGCACCGGCATCCACGACGTGGGCGAGGACGGCGCCCGCGCAGCGATCGCCGGCTACCTGATCGCCAACGATGTGTCGATCCGGGACTGGCAGATCGACAATCCCACCGCGACGGCGCTGGCCAAGAGTCACCCCAGCCACGGCCCGCTGGGACCATGGCTGGTCACCGCTGACGAACTCGACCTGGGCACGGCCGAGTTGCGCACCTTCCTCAACGGCGAGCAGCGTCAGCGCGGCAGCATCAGCGATCTGATTCTGTCTCCCGCGCAGGTGGTCAGCCGGCTCAGCCGGTTCTGCGCCCTGCGGCCCGGCGACGTGGTGGCATGCGGAACGTTCGGCGGCACCGGCTGGCCGGTCGGCCGGTTCTTGCGTCCCGGCGACACGGTGCGTATCGAGGTCGATGGCATCGGGACCCTGAGCAATCCCGTTAGCCTGGGCTGATGCCAGCCAAACGGGCCGTCGCCGACCGGCGTCAACTGATCATCGACGCGGCCCGAAAGCTCTTCGCGAGCCGTCCTTACGACCAGGTCACCACATCGGATATCGCGAAGAACGCCGGTGTGGCGTACGGGTTGATCGCCCATCACTTCGAGAACAAGCGCGGCCTGTATCTGGCCGTGATGAACGAGATCGCGGCGGAGATCGCGGCCGTACAACTCTCCGCTCCGCCTGCCGACACCTCGCTCATCGACCAGCTGCGTCACGCGTTACGAAGCCACATCGCCTACATCGATTCGTACTCGGACAGCTTCGTCGCGCTTCTGCGCGGCGCATTGGGAGCCGATCCCGAACACCAGGCCGCAATCGAGCAGCTCCGCTGGATGGGCGCTGCACGGATCCTGTTGGCGCTGGGCATCGTTGAACCCGTCGCGCCGGCGCTTCGGACCGCCATGCACGGTTGGGTCGGCTACCTTGACGAGATGATGATCGACCGCATCGCCCACCACGACATCGAAGTCGATGCACTGGTCGAATTCGCCACCGCAGCCCTGGTCGCCACGCTGCGCACCGCGGCCGATCTCGATCCGGCGATCGTCTACTCCCCCGATGTCACCGAGGCGCTCGGTTCGTTCCGATGATCGCCGCTGTCATCGCTTTTCTCGGCTACACCGGCGTCATGGTCCGCATCGACCGACGTCTCAAGTCCCGCGGCTCCGGGATCGTCGCGTTCGAACTGGCCGGGACGGCCGAGCGGGCCGAACACATCATGGCCTACTGGGGGCACGAGGGACGACGCGATGCGCTGGCCTCGCTGCGCCTGGATTTCGGATACATGCTCACCTATGGAACCGTGCTGGCGCTGCTGATCGACCGGGTGCGCCGTAGGCACGATCATCCGGCGGCACTGCCGTGGTTGGCGGTTCCGGCCGTCGCCGCAGATGCCGTGGAAGGTATGGCCTTGTTGAAAGTACTGCAGCGCAACAATATCGACGCCAATGCGCGACGGGCGCGCACTGCGGCGTTGATCAAGTTCGGGATCATCGCCGTAGGGCTGGGTTATGCCGCAACCTGGCCATGCCAGGCGAATCGTCCTGGCTGACAGCCTGTTTCACCACCTGACCAGCATCTGGTCCGGCGAGATGGGCGCCGGGAGTCGTCAGCCTCCGGTGTGACCGCCGCCCGGTGCCGGAACCCACGGTAGGCCGGGGATGGTCGGATACGGGGCGGTGGGGCTCCACGGCGCCTGCGTGGTGGTCGGCGCCTGAGTGGTCGTCACCGGGGCCTGCGTCGTCGTCGGAGGCGGGGCCTCGGTGGTCGGGGTCGGCGTCGGTGTCTCGGCGGGCGGAGGGTTCTCGGTCACCGGCGGAGCCTCCGGGGCCGGTTGCTCCACGGTCTGCGTCACGGTCTGCGGAGCAGGAGCCTCATGCGTGACAGTCTGCGGTGCCTCGACGGTCGCGGGTTCGTCGACCGGCGCGGCAGGAGCGGTCTCGTCCGGGGCCGCGGTAGTCGACGGGACCGCCTTGGTGTTGGACGCCGGCCGAGTGGGCTCGTCGCTGCCGGTGATGCTGATCAACACCGCCACGACGGCCACCAGCACCGCCGCGGCACCGGCACCCAGGATCACCGGGGGCCGCCGGTACCAGGGCCGCGCCGCGATCTCGTCGCGCTCGGTCAGCTCACGCTCACCGAACTCGAGTTGAGGGCGCGCCACGGTGCGCCCGCCCGCGGGGTCGAATCCGGTGTCGAAATCGGTCCCGTAATCGTCGCCGTACCTCTCCGGGCTGTAGTCGTCGACCGGTGCGACGTCGGGGACGTTCTCGGCATCGGACCAGGCCAGCGCCTGGGACGCGGCGGGAGGCTCAGGCGCCACCAAGGCCGCGGCCGCGGTCGGCGGGGCCCCGGCGGAGGCAGGCGCCATCGCGGTCATGCCGTCCTCGGCGGTGCCGCGGACCGCGATCAGGCCACCGCCGATGGCCGCGGTGAGCTCTGGCTGCGGCGCGGTGATCACGGGCACGCGCAGGTGCTCGGACAGCGACGTGGTGATCGCCGGGATCCTGGCCCCGCCACCGGTGGTGGCCACCGCCACGAGCTCACCGGGGCGCAGGCCGGCGCGTTCGACCGCACCGTGCAGCACCGACATGAAGTCGCGCAGCGGTTCGGCGATCACGTCGTCGAGTTCGTTGCGGTTCAGCCGGACATCGCTGCGATGCCCGGGCAATTCGGCGACCAGGGCCGTGACGGACTCGGTGGACAGGCGCTCCTTGGCGCGCCGGCACTCAGCGCGCAGGCGGCCCAGGGATCCGATGGCCGAGGTGCTGGCCAGGTCGATCGTCCCGGCCGAGGACAGGTCGTTCACCACATGGGTGAGCAGCCCCTGGTCCATCAGGTCGCCGGACAGGTCGGGATGCCGAATGGTCGGCGCGATCGGCTGATACCCGTTGTCCGCGTCGGCCAGGGTGATGCTGGTGCCGCTGCCCCCGAAGTCGCACACGGCGATCACACCGCGCGTGGGCACCCCGGGGTTGTCCTGCAGCGCAACCAGCGCTGCCTTCGCGTCGGGCACCAGGACCGGATCACCGAAGCCGCCGACGGCGGCCAGCTCGGCGCGCAACGCCTCGACCTGGTTGGGCCGCCAGTGCGCGGGATGGGTGACGGCGATCGGATCGGCCGGCGGGCGTCCCCCGGTCAGCGTGCGCAGCAGCGCCGCGAGGGCGTCGGCCAGCACGGTCTCGCCCCGGTGCGACGAGCCGTCAGGGGCCAGCATCCCGACCGGGTCCCCCACCCGCTCGATGAAGTCGGTGAGGATCAGACCGCGCTCGTTCAGGTTGGGGTTCTCGCTGGGTACACCCACTTCGGGGGCCCGGTGCGGGAAGAGCGTCAGCACCGGCGACCGCGTCACCGCGGTGCGGCCCACCACTACCGCTGTGAGGTTCGTCGATCCAATCGACAACCCGATCCCGTCAGCCATGTCACCCCGTTTCGAGAAGAACCCTATCCGGTAGTCCATCTCGATTGACGGGGCCGGCGTTACCTAGCGAATGGTGCCGAAACCTGGAATCAGAGGTAGATCGAGTGCCGTCACCCATCCTGGCGAATGTTCATTGACCGCGGGCACGGCGTTGAGCGCGCGCAATCCCGTGGCCAGGCAGCCCGCGGCGGCCGCATCGCGACCGGAACCGTCGGTGAACCGGAACGCGGTCTCCTGAGAGATGCTCGGGGTGCCCTCGATGTCGACGCGGTACACGTCGTTGTCGTTTCCGGACGGCCAGTCCGGCGCGGCGTCCAGACCGATCCGGTTGACGTGCTCGAGCTGGATCCGGGTCTCGCCGCGGTACACGCCGTTGATCGTGAAGCGCACGGCGGCGACGTTGCCGGCCGGGATGATGCCCTTGGCCGACTTGCGTTCGTCGGGGGTGATCCACTTGTCCCACGTGGTGGTGATCTTGTCCAGCTCGATGCCCGCCGCATGCGCGATCATCGGAACCGTTGCACCCCAGGCGAAGATGAGGATGTCCGGAGTTTCCAGCAGGGCACGCTTCTCGGGCGGCCTCCCGATGCCCATCTCGAATTCGTAGTCGCCGGTGTAGTTGGTGTAGTCCAGCAGTTCCGAGGCCCGCACACGGCGCACCTCCGAGCACAGGCCCATCAAGGTCATCGGGAACAGGTCGTTGGCGAAGCCCGGGTCGATTCCGGTGGTGAAGCAGGACGACCCGCCGGCCTCGCAGGCCTCGGTGATCGGCTCGATCCAGTTGGGCGGGTTGAGGTGCATCTTGGGCCAGACCCACGGGGTCATCGCGGTGGAGCAGACATCGATACCGGCCCGCAGGAATCGGGTGATCACGTCGATGTTGACGTCGGCGTGGGCGGCCGTCGGCCCGTAGTGCACCAGGGCGTCGGGCTTCAGCGCGATCAGCGCTTCGATGTCGTCGGTGGCGCGGACCCCGACAGTGGCACCGAGGCCGCAGATCTCGCCGACGTCGCGGCCGACCTTCTCCGGATTGCTGACACCCACCCCGACGAGTTCGAACGACGGATGCTTGATGATCTCGGCGATCACCATCTGTCCGACGAAACCGGTACCCCAAACCACTACGCGCTTGACCATCCGAACACCTTGGCACAGAGTGAGGCCAGTCACACCGGGAATCTCCGCTCGAACGCCGCCCTTTACCATGCATGGCCCGCGGTCGATCAGACCGGAAAAGCCTTGAATGCGTGGAAGGAAACCACAATGACATCTGCAACCCTGACCGGGCGGCGCGCACTGGTGACCGGAGGATCCCGCGGAATCGGCGCGGGCATCGTGCGACGGTTGGCGGCCGACGGCGCCGCGGTGGCGTTCACGTACGGGGCCTCTGCCGCTGAGGCCGACAAGCTGGTCGCGGAGCTGACCGCCGATGGGGCGAAGGCGGTGGCGATCCAGGCCGACAGCGCCGACCCGGCGCAGGTGGCCAACGCGGTAGAGCAGACGGTGTCCGCCCTCGGCGGCTTGGACGTGTTGGTCAACAACGCCGGAACCGCCTACCTGGCACCGATCGACGAATTCCCGCAGGAGGAGTTCGACCGCGTGGTCGCGATCAACATCGGTGGGGTGTACTCGGCGATCCGCGCTGCGGTGAGCCACCTCGGTGAGGGATCACGGATCATCAACATCGGCAGCATCAACGCCGACCGGGTTCCGACCGGTGGAACCGCGGTCTACGCGATGACCAAGGGGGCGGTGTCTTCCCTGACCCGCGGCCTGGCCCGCGAACTGGGGCCCCGCGGCATCACCGTCAACAACGTGCAACCGGGTCCGATCGCCACCGACATGAACCCCGACGAAGGCGAATTCGCCGATGCCGTAAGGCAAACCACCGCGTTGGGCCGCTACGGCCACACCAGCGACATCGCCGCCGTGGTGAGCTTCCTGGCCGGCCCGGAGTCAGGGTACGTCACCGGGGCGAACTGGAACGTCGACGGCGGGTTCACCGCCTGAGGGTCACAAGTTGATGGGGTCGGGCCGGCGCGGCGTCTTGGCGGTGTCCTTCAGACCGGCTTTGAATTGCATTGCCCGGTAGGGCCATCCGGTGTCGGTGCGCCATTGCGAGACCACCAGCCCGACACCGCCGGTGATGCCGAAGCGCGAGCCCGGCAGCAGGTAGCCGCCGTAGAGCTGGGCGACCTTGCTGCCGGCGTGGTCCTCGGCCTCCCACGACGACCCGACGATGGGCGTCTGGACCGGGGTGGTGTACATGTTGGCCACCGGGGAGGACACCACCCGGTAGCCCAGCGCGTATGAGGACGTCAGGAATCCGCCAAGGACCCATCTTCCGGGTCCGGTGCGGCGGAACGTCAGTTCACCCCAGTGCTCGTCCGGTGGGGTGATCGGCGTGGCCTGCCGCCCCCACTGCCAGCGTCCGTTGGTGAAGCCCCAGGCGGCGTATTGCGACCGCCGGCCGATCTGATCGGGGCGGACCCGCATCAGGATGATGCCCTTGTCACGCTGAAATCCCGTTGCCACCACGTACACCCAGCCGTCGTGCGGATCGAAGTCCCACGACCAGCACTGAGCGTGACCGTCGTGCAGATCGGCCGGGAATTTCGCCTCTTCACCCAGATGGGTCCAGGACACCCCGCTGTCGTCGGAACGCCAGATCTCGGTCCAGATGACCGTGCCGAAGCCATGATTGACGATCGCGTGCAGGTACAGCGAGTCGCCCACCCGCAGCAGATCCGACGGGATCACGGTGCTGATGCCGCCGCGCCGCCACCCGGATGCTTCGTCGTCGTGGATGTAGTGCCACAGCTGCCGCGCGTAGTCGGGGTCGGCTCCCCCGGCGGATTCGTAGACGATCTCGTGGTTGGCGTCGCCGCTGCCGATCAGTACGACCGGTGAGCGCCAGTCGCCCTTGCCGACCCGGCTCCCCGAGAACGTGTCGCCGAAGACCGATACCAGCTTGCCGTTGGGCGCGATGATCGAAGCACCGAGATCGGTGGCGGTGACCCCGAACCGGTCGGTGCGGCCCGGCCCGGTGATGTCGACGACCTTGCCGTCGATCAGCGGTAGCACTCCCCCTGCTCCTTCGGACTTACGTGCACCACCGCAATCCGCCCGGCTCGCAATCGAGCGGGTACACCTTGACCTGGGTCGTCAGTGGCCCCTTGTAGGCCAGCGTGAACGGGAAGGTGTGGATCGCGGGCGCCACTGTGCCGCCGCAGGCCTCGTTGTTGGACACGTTGCGGGTACCCCTCAGCGCGATGTCGTCGAACTTGTAGGTCTCGGTGATCGGCGCCCAACTGCCGTCGGAGCACTGGAAGCCCTCTTTGATCGCCGTCGAATACGTCCACTGGCCCCCGACCAGCCTGGCGTCACCACCGACGCTGACGCGCTGGGTCTCCACGTGCAGCCGGCAGGCCACCGCCAGTTCCAGCGGCTCACGCAGATCCCCGACGGTCGGGACACAGGACGGCCAGACAGCCCAGGTGTCGGTCTTGCCGCCCTCCTGGGTATAGGTGTACTTGCCCAGCATGAGGGGGTCAGCCTGCGCCGGGGCGGCAACCCCCAGGCTGAGTCCGATTCCGACCGACGAGAACAGGGCGGCTGCAGAAGCCATGCGCTTGAACGTCACAATGGGTGAGTATCGCAGTCTTCATCAGCGTCGTCACCGGTATGGGTCGGTATCTATCGAGCCGGCCCCGTGACGGCCCCAGCGGGTGAGCGTACGGCGGATCACCCGCGGTGATCCTGGAGTTATCGTGACCACACGACCAGCGATGAAAACGTTGGCGGCAGTCCTGGTGTTCGTGCTGGCTGCCTGTTCCACCGGCAGCCGGGTAGACCTCGGCGACGAATCGTCGGGCAATCTCATCGCGGCCATCGCGGGGGAACCCGATCAGCTCGACCCGCACCGGACGAGTGCCTATTTCTCGTTCGAGGTGTTGGAGAACGTGTTCGACACCCTGGTCGAACCCGACGAGGACCTGCAGATGCGCCCGGCGTTGGCGCAGTCCTGGGAGGTCAGCGATGACCAACTCACCTGGACCTTCCGCCTGCGCGACGGCGTGCGCTGGCATGACGGCAGTCCGCTGACCGCCGACGACGTGGTGTATTCGTACCGCCGCATCATCGACGAGCAGCTGACCAACGTCGACAAGTTCAGTGCCGTCAGCAGTGTCACCGCGCCTGACCCGGCGACCGTGCGGATCACCGTCCGTCAGCCCACCCCGAACCTGCTGACCAACCTCGGCGGGTTCAAGGGCATGGCGATCGTGCAACGCGCCAACGTCGAAAGCGGGCAGATCGCCACCCATCCGATCGGCACCGGCCCGTTCTCGTTTTCCGGCCGCCGCAGCGGGGACTCCATCACCCTGACGGCCAACCCGCATTATTGGGGAGGTGCTCCTCCGGTGTCCGGGGTGACGTTCCAGTTCATCTCCGAGCCGACGACGGCGTTGTCGGCGCTGCAGGCCGGCGAGATCGACTGGACGGATTCGGTGCCGCCGCAGCGGGTGGCCCAGTTGCGCGACGACGACTCGCTGACGCTGGCGGTCACACCCGGCAACGACTACTGGTATCTGGCGCTCAACGAGGCCCGGCCGCCGTGGAACGACCCACGGGTTCGCGAGGCCATCGCGTACGGCATCGACCGTGACGCGATCGCCGCCGCCACCAGCTACCGCACCGCGGAGGTCAATCAGCTGGCGATCCCGCGCGGCAGCCCGTGGTTCACCGACTATCAGCACTACCGCTACGACGTGAATAAGGCGCGAAGCCTCCTCCAGGCGTCCGGAGCCGCACCGCATGACCTCGACATGCTGGTCACCAGCGAGTATCCCGAGACCGTGACGGCCGCCCAGATCATCGCCGACAACCTTGCGCCCCTTGGCATCACGGTGAACATCCGCACCGTGGACTTCGCGACCTGGCTCGACGAACAGAACAACGGCCACTTCGACATGCTGATGATGGGCTGGCTGGGGAACATCGACCCGGACGACTTCTACTACGCCCAGCACCACACGCACGGCACGAGCAACGCGCAGAAGTTCTCCGACCCCGAGGTCGACCGCCTGCTGGACGCGGGCCGCACCGAGACCGATGTCGCCAAGCGAAAAGACATCTACGCCAGAGCCGCAACGCGGATCGCCGATCAGGCCAGCTACATCTACCTGTACAACCCGTCGGTGATCCAGGCCTGGGCCAACAACCTGTCGGGGTATCAGGTGCGCCGCGACGGCGCCGTCCGGTTCCGCACCGCCGACCTTGATCGAGGTGAAAACTCTTGACCCGACAGGCCTTGCGCACGATCCGCGACAAACATCCGATCATGGAGTTCCTGGCCCGGCGGCTGCTGTACTCGGCGGTGGTGCTCATCGGGGTCCTGATCGTGGTGTTCACCCTGGTGCACCTGGTGCCGGGAGACCCGGTCCGCATCGCACTCGGCACCCGCTACACCCCACAGGCCTACGACGCACTGCGCGCGGCCAGCGGCATGGACCGGCCCATCGTCGAGCAGTTCTTCTCCTACCTCGGCTCGGCACTGACCGGCGACCTCGGCGTCAGCTTCCGCAACGGCGACCCGGTCACCGTGACCCTGCTCGACCGGCTGCCGGCCACGTTGTCCCTCGGAGTGGTCGGCATCCTCATCGCCCTGGTGATCGCGCTGCCCGCCGGGATCTTCTCGGCGCTGCGGGAGGGCCGGGTCAGTGATGCGATCGTGCGGGTCGCCAGTCAGTTCGGGGTGTCGGTGCCGGATTTCTGGTTGGGCATCCTGCTGATCGGCGTGTTCGCCTCGACACTGGGCTGGCTGCCCACCTCGGGATACCGCCCGCTGCTGGGAGATCCGGGTGGCTGGCTGCGCCACATCGTCCTGCCCGGGCTGACGGTCGGTCTGGTGGCCGGCGCCATCATGACGCGCTACGTGCGCTCGGCGGTGCTGGAGGTGGCCGCCATGGGCTACGTCCGTACCGCCCGGTCGAAGGGCCTGGCGCCACCGGTGGTCACCTTCCGGCACATCGTGCGCAACGCGCTGCTGCCGGTGTTGACCATCACCGGGATCCAGCTGGCCACGATCCTGGGCGGGGTGATCGTGGTGGAAGTGGTGTTCGCCTGGCCGGGTCTGGGCCGGTTGGTGTTCAATTCGGTTGCCGCACGGGACTATCCGGTGATCCAGGGTGCGGTGTTGTTGATCGCCGTGTTGTTCCTGCTGATCAACCTGCTGGTGGACGTGCTGTATGCGATCGTCGACCCGAGGATCCGGCTGTCATGACCACCACCGAGGATTCCCGGGTCGCATCCTGGCGGTTGCTGTTGTCGAATCCGGTGACCGCGATCAGCGCCGCGGTGCTGCTGGCGGTGCTGGTGGTCGCGGTGTCCGCATCGTGGATCGCCCCGTACGGCATCAACGACATCGACGTGCCCAGCGCGCTGCAAGGCCCCGGTACCGCGCACTGGTTCGGCACCGATGAGCTCGGCCGCGACGTGTTCTCACGCGTGCTGGTGGCGATCGCGGCCTCGCTTCGGGTCGCGGTGGTCTCCGTCGCGCTGGCCGCGGTGATCGGCGTGCTGGTCGGTGTGCTCGCCGGTTATCGGGGCGGCTGGATCGACACCGTGGTGATGCGCGTCGTCGACGTCATGTTCGCGTTCCCGGTGTTGCTGCTCGCGCTGGCGATCGTGGCGGTCCTCGGCCCGGGCATCACCACCACGATGCTGGCCATCGGGATCGTCTACATCCCGATCTTCGCGCGGGTCGCCCGGGCCTCGGCGCTGGGTGTGCGGGTGGAGCCGTTCGTCGCGGTGTCGCGGAGCATGGGCACCGGCGACGGCTACATCCTCGTCCGGCACATCCTGCCGAACATCGCCGGGCCGTTGATCGTTCAGCTCTCACTGTCCTTGGCCTTCGCGATCCTGGCCGAGGCCGCGTTGTCGTTTCTGGGGCTGGGCATCCAGCCACCACAGCCGTCGCTGGGCCGGATGATCTTCGACGCCCAGGGTTTCGTCACGCTGGCGTGGTGGATGGCGGTGTTCCCGGGTGCGGCGATCTTCGTGATGGTGTTGGCGTTCAACCTGTTCGGTGACGGTCTGCGCGACGTGCTCGACCCGAAACAGCGGACCTCGATCGAGGCGAGAAGGGCAGGCCGCAGATGAATCAGCCGGTGCTGAAGGTCGATGACCTCCGGGTGACGATCGGTCGCCGCGAGATCGTGCGGGGTGTGTCCTTCGAGGTGCACCGTGAGCAGACCGTCGGGATCGTCGGTGAGTCCGGTTCGGGCAAGTCGATGACGGTGCTGGCCGCCACGGGGCTTTTGGACGCACCGGGTGCTGTGGTCGCCGGGAGCAGCGCCTTGGCCGGCGGGTCCCAGTTGATCGGCGCCTCGGCCCGGGCTCTGCGGGCCGTGCACGGCAGCCGGATCGGATTCGTCTTCCAGGATCCCGGGACGTCGCTGAATCCGCTGCTGACCCTGGAACGTCAGATCACCGAAACTCTTGAGGCACACCGCAAGATGACGCGGCGGCAGGCCAGGGTGCGGGCCGGTGAGCTGCTCGAGGCGGTCGGGCTTTCCCCTGATCGGCTCGATGCGTACCCACATCAACTGTCCGGCGGGCAGCGCCAGCGGGTGATGATCGCGATCGCCCTGGCCTGCGATCCGGAACTGCTCATCGCCGACGAACCGACGACCGCACTCGATGTCACCACCCAGGCCCAGATCATCGACCTGGTGGCCGATCTGCAGCGGGATTTCGGTACCGCGGTGGTGTGGATCAGTCACGATCTCGGCGTCATCGGCCAGGTGGCCGACGAGGTGACCGTGCTGCGTGACGGCGAGGCCGTCGAGCAGGCGCCGATCCTGCAGGTGTTCGACCACCCGCAGCACTCCTATACCCGCGAGTTGCTGGCGGCCCGCCCGTTGCTCGACGGCACGGGTCCCGAACCCGCGCCGGCTGATGCACCGGTTCTGTTGCAGGCCAACGGGCTTGATGTGCGGTACGGCCCGGTGCATGCCGTCAAGGATGTCTCGTTTCAGCTCCGGCGCGCGACGACGCTGGGGATCGTCGGCGAATCGGGTTCGGGCAAGTCGACGGTGGCCGCCGCGCTCACCGGGCTGGCGGAGCCGTCGGCGGGGACCGCGACGCTGGACGGCGAAGACGTGTTGACCGGCGGGCGCGCACTGCGCCGGCGGATCAGCCTGGTGTTTCAGGATCCGTTCGCCTCGCTCGATCCGCGGGCCCGGGTCAGCGCCGCGATCGGTGAGCCGCTGCGCGTGCACCGGCTGGCCGCAGGGCGCCAGGCGCGCGCCGCGCGGGTGGCCGAGCTGCTCGAACTCGTCGGCCTGCCTGCCGATTTCGCGTCGCGCTACCCGCACGAGCTGTCCGGAGGGCAGCGTCAGCGAGTCAGCATCGCCCGGGCGCTGGCCACCGAACCCGATGTGCTCATCCTCGACGAGTCGACGGCGTCCCTGGATGTGTCGGTGCAGTCGCGAGTCCTGGACCTGCTGTCCGGGTTGCAGCGCGAGCTGGGGTTGACCTACCTGTTCATCGCCCACGATCTGGCAGTCGTGCACCGGATGTGTCACGACGTGCTGGTGATGCGGGCCGGTGAGGTGGTCGAATACGGCCCGGCCGCCGAGTTGTTCACCGCCCCCGAGCACTCCTACACCCGCACCCTGCTGGCCGCGGTTCCGCCCGCGAGGCCGCGTGAGAAGGTGTGAGCCATGACTGCTCTGGATGGAAAGGTCGCGTTGGTCACCGGCGCCTCATCGGGTCTCGGCGCGGCGGTCGCCCAACTGTTCGCCGCCCGCGGCGCCTCGGTGTTCGGTGTCGCCCGCGACGCCGAACGGATGGCGACGGTGTTCGAGGACGTGCCCGGCGGGGCGTACGCCTCGGTGGACATCTCGTCCTCGGATGCCTGCCGGGACGCGGTGGCGCAGTGCGTCGAGAAGTTCGGCCGCCTCGACGCCCTGATCAACGTCGCAGGGTTCCACCAGATGCGCCACACCGTGTCGGTCACCGACGAGGACTGGGACAAGGATCTCGCGGTCAACCTCAACGGGCCGTTCTTCCTGTGCCGGGCGGCCCTGCCCCACCTATTGGAGGCCGGCGGCAACATCGTCAACGTCGCGTCCATCGCCGGAATCGAGGGTGAGGTCTACTCGGCGGGATACTGCGCGGCCAAGCACGGCCTGGTCGGTCTCACCCGTGCCCTGGCCATCGAGTTCACCTCGGAGCGGTTGCGCGTCAACGTGGTGTGCCCGGGCGGCATGCTCACCCCGCAGACCACCGAGTTCGCCGCACCGGAGGACGCCGACTGGAATCTGATCCTGAGGATCGCCGCGCCCCGCGGAATGATGGACGTGGCCGATGTCGCCAAGACCATCGCCTTCCTGGCCAGTGACGACGCCGCCGCCGTGCACGGCGCGGTCTACATCGTCGATGCGGGCAAGACCGCGGGATGAGCACCGCCGCGGTCGGCGCCGGCGTTCCCGGGTGAATCTTCGCCCCGCACGGTTCCTTCCGCGGCCCGACGCGCGCACGATAGGAGTGTCCGCCGGGTACGGCGAAGGGAGCGGACGATGAAAGCCCACGTCGGCGATTTCCTGGTAGTCAAAGGCACCACCACCGACCAGCACGAACAGCACGCCGAGATCCTCGAGGTGCGCACCGAGGACGGATCCCCGCCGTTTGTGGTGCGGTGGCTGGTCACCGGCCACGAAGCGACGGTCTATCCCGGCCCTGACGCGGTCGTGGTCACGGCCGCCGAGCACTCCCGTGCGGCCGAACGCGCGGCAGAGCGTCACGGCCGCCGAGGCTAACCGCCCGGCACCACCAGGACCGGCCGGTACGTGCGCTGCAGCGTCGCGGCAGCCACACTGCCCAGCAGCACCTTCTTCAGCCCCGACCGGCCGCGCGAGCCCACCACCACGACCCCGGCCCGTTGATCTTCGGCAAAGGCGACCAACGCATCAGCGGTCGCACCGGCGCCGGACCCGCGGAACCTCGGCACACGATGTGCCGGCTGGTCTGCGGCAACGTCGACCGCGCTGCCGTCGTCCACCCCGACCGTGACCACCTCGCGGGCCGGGAACAGGGCTCGGGCCGCGCTCAGCGCGCGCTCCGAACCGGCCGAGCCGTCGACGCCGACCACGACCGGGCCATCGGCCACCGCGTCGTATTCGGACGAGATCATGTTCTGGGACACCACGAGCACCGCGCGGGCCGCGTGGTGCACCACGAGGTCCGAGACACTGCCCAGCTTCGAGTCGCTGGCACCGATCCCCCGGGCGCCGACGATCAACACATCGGGTTCGAGTTGTTCGGCCACCTGCGCCAACCCCAGGCCCTCCCCCGCCCAGGTGCGCTTGACCAGCGGCTCGGGATTCCAGCCGGCGGCCCGCGCCAGGGTGACACCGGTGTCGACCAGCCGGGCGGCCTCGCCGTCGCTTTCCCGGTCGACCAGATCGATCAGCTCGTCGACGTTGCGCGCCGAGTGGCGTAACCGCGCGCGCAAACCCTTGCTGCCGAACGGCGGGGTGCACAGATAGACGACAACCGCATCGGCGGCCGGGAACAACGCGGCACCATTTCTGATCGCCGCATTGGCCGCGAGCGACCCGTCGTAACCGAGCACTACCTTCATGTGTGTCCCCTTGTTCCGTCCGTGCGTCCGATTCCAGACTAAAGGGCCGCTCGCGGTACCCATCGGGTTCGCGCCGACGGCTGACGGCGCCGAGCAGGAAACAGGTAGCGCGCTACCCTATCGAGCGCCCTGCTTATGCGCGCAAGCTCTGCTCATGGACGCCACCGTCAACGGCTTGGCACACCTCGACACACCCATCGCGGCCGCCCCCGCAGCCGGCACCGCCACTGCCGGGGCCGAACTTCGTGATCAGACGTTCAAGCGGTGGGTGTGGGGCGCGGCCGTGGTCAGCGCGGGTGGCGGCGGGATCGTCGGCGTCTTCCTGGCCTTCGCGGCCCCCATCGTGTTGAGCCCGGCGGACACCCAAACCCTGCTGATGCGCGGCGGCACCGTGCTGATCGTGTTCCTGGCGGTCGCGGTTCCGGTGATGCTGCGGGTCCGGCGGCACCGGTTCGCCGCCAGCACCGCCTGGCTCAGCGAGGGCCGCCCACCCACCGCGGACGAACTGCGGATGACGCTGGGCGCCTCGGGCGAGGCAGTGCGGTTGTCGGCCGCCGTATGGGGCTTCGGGGCGGTGATCTTCGGGTCCCTGGCGCTCAGCCAGCAGGTGTCCACGGCGGTGTACATCTTCAGCGTGGTGGCGCTGGGCGGCACGTCGACGAGCGCGGTCTGGTATCTGATCGTCGAGCGGGTCATGCGGCCGGTGTCGGCCCGGGCCCTCGACGGCGCAACGCCGGACCGGCGATTCGGGCAGACGATCGGGCGCAGGCTGGTGATGGCATGGCTGCTCGCCACCGGGGTTCCGCTGTTCGGCATCGCGGTGCTGGCGGTCGGTTACCTGGCCGACGTCGGCTTCCGGGCCCAGCGCACCTTCGTGGCGATCCTGATCCTGGTGGCGGTCGCGATCGTGGTGGGGCTGTTGGCGATCCTGATCGCCATCCGCTCGGTCACCGAACGGGTCACCGCGCTGCGCCGGGCCCTGGCCGAGGTGCAGGCGGGGGACTTCAATGCCCGGGTCGAGGTCGACGACGCCAGCGAGATCGGCCGGCTACAAGCCGGTTTCAACACGATGACGGCCGGCCTGGCCGAACGTGAGCGAATCCGCGCCGCGTTCGGCACCTACGTGGATCGCGATGTGGCCGAACACATCCTGTGCGCCGCCGGATCGTTGGAGGCCCAGGAGCTGGATGTCACGCTGATGTTCGTCGACGTCCGCGGCTTCACCACGTTCGCCGAGCGGTTGCGGCCCACCGAGGTTGTCACGACCCTGAACCGGTTGTTCGAGCGGATCGTTCCGATCGTGCACGACCACGGCGGTCACGTCGACAAGTACGCGGGCGACGGCCTGATGGCGGTTTTCGGGGCGCCCCGGCGCCAGGACCGTCACGCCGATGACGCGCTGGGTGCCGCGCTGCAGATCGCCGACGCGGTGCACGAGGAGTTCAGCGGCAGCCTGACGGTGGGCGTGGGCCTGAATTCCGGACCCGTGGTGGCCGGAAATGTCGGCGGCGCAGGGCGTTTGGAGTTCTCGGTGATCGGCGACGCGGTGAACGTCGCGGCCCGGGTCGAGACCGCGACCCGCCAGACCGGCGACACCGTGCTGCTCACCGGTGCGACGTTGAGTCAACTCACCGGGGACCGAGGCGATTTCGAGCCACGGCCCGGCCTGGCCCTCAAGGGCAAGACGAATCCGGTCGCGGTGTACGCCCCTGCTGCCGCAAAGGCTCGCGTCGTGAAAACGGCTTCCTGACGAGAGAATCCCGCCCCAGCGGTACCCGCTGGGGCGGGGCCGGATCCGCGCAAGCGGCCAGTCAGATCACCGTCCGGCGAACCCGTACGTAGAGCTCATGTGATCCGGCGATGCCGCCGAACAATCCCGCTGTCTCCAGCACCTCGACCCTGGTCTGTTCGTCCGGATGGCCGGGCTCGCGGTACGGCAGATTGCCGAGCGCCGCACGGAATGCCTCGTCAAAGCTGAGATTGGACGAGGTACCGATGGCTTCGTCCGAGTCATCCACAGCCACCGGAGGCAGCGCGGCGAATTGATGGAGGCCGCTGGCAGGCTCCTCGATCTCGATCTCGTCCTGCCCGTCGGCGTGGTGCACCGTGATGGTCGAGATGTCCTGCTGGTAGCGCACGAACTCGGCGTACCGGTAGGGCGTGACGATCTGCGGCCAGATGCCACTGCGCGGGATCGCGAGCAGATCGAAATGCGGAGGGAAGATCCGGATCGGATCCTGCTCGATGTCGACGTCGAATCCCGGCGTCGGCAGATCGCCCTCGGCGACGATCAAGACGAACGTCCCGGCCCGGTAGGCCCGGATACTGCGCCGGCCGGCGAAAGGCGTCGTAGTGGATTTCCCGTTGGTCTTCTCACTGGCGATGGTCATGTTCGTGTCCTTGTCTATTCGATGGCCGCCTCGAATGGGTGCCCTGTGGCCAGCCTGACGGTTTGCCCAGCCCACGGACACGCGTAGCCGGCTACTCCAATTCACAAATGCCCGTTCGGAATTGAGGTAGCCGGCTACGTCGCGGTCACACGGCGGGCACGAGCAGGTCGGCGAACTTGGTGACCGCCTCGTCGTAGCGGACATTGTGGCCCTGGACCACCGCGGCTTCCAGTACCGGCATCCGCACGTCCTGCACCCGGCGCGGCGACGGCACGCCCGGAGTCGACTCGTAGTTGAAGACGATCACGTCGAGGTACACCGGTTTGCGAAGATGCTTGCCGCTCAACAGTTTCTGCAGAGCCTCCGAGATCGCCGGATACGGGGTGAACTCGGGGTTCTGCAGCCAGTCGGCCAGGTCGCCACCCGGCACGCTGAAATCCACGCCCAGCGCGTCCAGCCGGTCCACCACCGCTTCCGGGGCCGGACCTGCCGGCGGAACGGCGGCAATCCCAGGCGGTGTCACCGCGAACGGTTGATGGTTCCACCCCTGGTCCGGTGCGGCATCCCACCACTGGGTCCCGATCGCGCCGTCGGGCCGCACCCAGAACACGTCCAGGTGCGACGGAAGCCGTCCGACGGAGGCGAGCGCCGACCCGGGCGCCGCCGACCCGGCGGGGGCGATCGCGAACGGGGCGTGGTCAGCCCAGCTGTGTCCGACCGCCGCATGCCACCACTGGGTGCCGATCGAACCGTCGGGCGCGACCCAGAACACATCCAGATTGTTCGGGGTGCGAGAGGTTGCGGTGATGCCGCCGCCGGCCGCCACCGTCCCCGGTGCCGTGATGGTGAACCAGCCGTGGTCCGCCCAGCTCGCGCCCGGGGCGCCGAACCACCAGTTGGACGCGACCGCGCCGTCGGGGGTCACCCAGTACACGTCGAGGTTGTCCGGCGTGCGGGCCACGACGGTCAGCGCTGACCCGGGCCGCGCGGATCCGGCGGGCGCAAGTCTGAACGACCCGTGATCGGCCCAGCTCGCTCCGGGGGCCGCAGTCCACCAATTCGATCCGACCCCACCATCTCTGGTCACCCAGAACACATCGAGATGATCGGGCATGCGCGCCACGACGGCGACCGCCGAACCCTTCTCCGCCGAGCCGGGCGGCGCGATGTTGAACGCGCCGTGGTCAGCCCAACCCGCTCCGGGCGAGCCCGCCCACCATTGGCTGGCGACGGCGCCATCGGGCCGCACCCAGAACACGTCGAGGTTGTCGGCGGTCCGCGCGACCGCCGCGATCGGCGCTCCGGGACTCGCCGAGCCGGCCGGTGCGATCGGGAACGCGCCACCGTGCTCGGTCCATCCACCGTCGGGTGCCGCCGCCCACCACTGCGTCATGACGGATCCGTCGGCCGCGACCCAGAACACATCGAGATTGCCCGGCGTGCGGGCGACCGTGGTGACCGCCGCACCGGCCGCGACCGCTCCGGGCGCCACGACGTCAATCGGACTGTGATCGCCCCAGCTGTCTCCCGCCGCACCGGTCCACCACTGCGATCCGATCGCCTTGCTGGTGTTCGCCCAGAACAATTCCAGGCTGAGCGGCTCCCGCGAAACGACATTCAGCGCCGAGGATGCGGTGGCGCGGAGGTTGGCCCGGGCTTCGTCAGGCGGCAGATGGTTGATGACGTCGTTCCAGATGTAGCGGTAGTACGGGTTCTCCTGGTCGGCCTCTTTGTACCGGGAACTGGGTCCGGTTCCGCCGAACCACTGATCGACGATCGCACCCTGTTGTTCGGCGTTGAACTCTGACCAGGCCCGCCCTGGCGGGCCGTACTGATACACGTTGTCGCCCAGGATGAAATTCGCCTGATTCACCATGCCGCTGCACATCAGGCCCGGCAGCGATCCGGTATGCGCGATCTGCCAGGCGTGGGTGAGTTCGTGAATGAGGAGCTGACCCGGCCGGGGATAGCCATCGCCACCGGTACCCAGCGGATTGTCGTAGGCCCGCCCGATGTTGAGATACGTCTTGCCGTCAACGCCCGGAGCGGTGAAGGCTCGATCGCCGAGCCCGGCGAGATTGGTGATGATCACGTCTTGGTACGGCAGTGAGTTGCCGAACACTTGTCGGGCAAAGGCGATTTCGGTGGAGTTGAGCGGCCGGAACTTGATCAGCGCATTCGTGACGGCGCCGATTGCCACCCCCGCCACCACACCGAGGATGAGTGCGGTTCCGATCCCCGCACCCGCCACGGCCGACACCGCGAACACGACAACTCCCCCGATGACCCCGAGCGTTCCGCCCGGCCCCAGGGTGGCGCCCATCCAGTCGATCGCCTCGCGGGTGGCTCCGATCACCACGCCCAGTGCACTGCCCACGGCACCGGCAGCCACATCGAGGATGTCGCCGACCAGTTCGGTGAGCGTGCCGACGACACCGCCCCACTTGTATTCCTTGGCGACGCCGTAGGTGGCCTGGTTGTCCAGTTTGGACCAGTAGAGCGCCAGCAGCGGGCTGTGGCCGTTCTCCTCGTGATTCCAGCTGTCGACGCCGGAGACGTGTCCGCTCTTGATGAACGCCATCGTCGGGAATCCCGGGGCCGTCAGGTAGGCGCGCAGATTGAAATCGAAGTCGCCGAGGATGCTGCTGCTGTGCATATGGAACTTCACGTGGTAGTCGCCGTTGTCGCTGACGTCGACATCGACCCATCCGCCTAACGGCGTTCCGGAAGGTGTGGTGACGACTCCGTGGAAGGTACGAGTTGCCATGTGCGCGAACCCCTTCGCCCGTGTGATTGCTGACCTGCACAATCGTTCAGCGGGGCGGCCGCGGTCGGTAGCGTAGCGCGCTACTCGAATCCCGGCATCAAACGCTGCTTTTCAGCGCTCGCCGTACTCCAGTGGCGGTTCCGACGAATCGACCTTGCCGTAGCTGCTGATGGTGAGACCGTCGGGTCCCACCTCATAGCGCGCACCGTCGGCGGGGTTGACGGCCACGAAGCCATTGCCGGACCGCTCGGCGGTGGGGATCTGGAGGTTGGCGCCGTCGCTGAGCCGCTCACCGCGGTAGGAGAAGCTGTCGGAGCCGGTCTGGCAGATCACCGCCAGTGAGGACGCGGTCCGGATCACGGCGGCCGGGGTGCTGCCCGCGGGGCACCGCGCGGTGTGGTCGACGAAGCCCTGGTCGTCGGTGCCGCTCACGTTGGCCGTCGCCGACCCTGTCGTGGTGGTGGTCGTCGTCGGCGCCTCGGATGTCGCGCTCGGCGGGGTCGGCGCGGTCAGCGTCTCATGGGTGGAGGCGCCGTCGCCGCCGCTGGCCAGGACCGCGGCCAACACAGCCGCGATCCCGGACAGGCCCACCGACACCAGGATCAAGGTGAGCTGGGCCCGGCTGAACCGAGGCTTGCGCGCCGGAGCCTGTGGCGGGGGCGGTGGCGGTGGGTACGGCGTGTAGCCGGTGTGGTTCGGGTTGGGGTAGATCGACGAGAACTCACGGGTGCCCGGTGACGGCGGCTGCGGCTGAGGTTGCGGCTGCGGCTGCGGCTGCGGCTGCGGAGTGAGCCGCGGCGGGGCGGGTTCGGGCGCCGGAGTGGGCGGCAGCAGCGGCGGGGGCGATGCGGGAGCCGCACTGGAACCGGCCGCGTCGCGGGCGGCCTTGGCCAGTTCACCGGCGCTGGGATAGCGGTCGACGGCGTCCTTGGCCATGCCCTTGGCCACGACGTCGTCGAATGCGCGCGGGATGCCGCGGCGCATGATGCTCGGGCGGGGTGCCGGGGAGAACATATGGGCGCTCATCAGCTGGCGCAGGTCGCCCGTCTCGTACGGTGGCCGGCCGATCAGCATCTCGTAGAGCAGGCAGGTCAGGGCGTACACATCGGCGGCCGGTCCGACCGGGCCGCCGGAGAACCGCTCCGGCGCCATGTAGGCGCTCGACCCGATCAGCACGCCCGTCATCGTGACGCTGGCCTCGCCCCCGACGTGGGCGATGCCGAAGTCCACCAGATAGGCGAAGTCGTCAGGCGTGAGCAGGACGTTCTCGGGCTTGATGTCGCGGTGCACCAGACCGTCGGCGTGCGCGGCGTCCAGCGCCGCGGCCACCTGCGTGACGATCGCAGTGGCCCGCGCCGGGGAAAGAGGGCCGTTGGTCCGCAGCAGTTCCTTGACGCTGGCGCCCTCGACCAGCCGCATGTCGATGTACAGCACACCGTCGATCTCGCCGAAATCGTGCACCGGGATCACGTGCGGTTCCTGCAGCCGCGCCGCCACCCGGGACTCACGCCGGAACCGCTCCTGGAAGCTCGCGTCTGCCGCGATCTCGGTGCGCAGCAGTTTGACCGCCACCATGCGTTCCTTGACCGTGTCGTAGGCGCGGTACACCTCGCCCATTCCACCGACACCGATCAGCGATTTCAGCTCGTAGGGTCCGAACCGGGTGCCGAGGCGCGAGGCACCAGGGGGCGGGGTCATTGCGCGATCCTTTCCGGTTGCACCAAGCCCTCGGGTCGGGGCGGGCAGCGGTCGTCTCGGTGACGAGGATAGTTCGACCGCGGCCCGGCCCGCTCCGAGCGGTGTCCGGAAGTGTCAGTTGAACGACGAGTGCGGAGCCCCCATACCCGGGTCGATCTGCACGGGCCCGCCGGCCGAGGGTGCGACCGGGAAGTCGAAGATGGCCGTCGGGATGTACACCGTCGCACAGGCATTCGGGATGTCGACGACACCGGACAGGCGGCCCTCGATCGGCGCGGCACCGAGCAGCAGGTAGGCCTGTTCGGGGCTGTAGCCGAACTTGGTCAGGTAGTCGATCGCGTGCAGGCAGGCCCGCTGGTAGGACAGGTGCGAGTCCAGGTAACGCTGCTCACCGTCGAGGGTGACCGAGGTGCCGGAGAAGGCCAGCCACTCGGAGTACTGCGGATCGGTGTTGCCGGGCATGAATATGGCGTTCTCGCTCACACCGTAGGTCTCCATGCCGCCCGGGATGACGTCGACGCGCAGGTCGATGAAGCCGCCCATCTCGATGGCGCCGCAGAAGGTGATCTCGCCGTCACCCTGGGAGAAGTGCAGGTCGCCGACCGAGAGGTTCGCCCCGTCGACAAACACCGGGTAGAACACCCGGCTGCCCGTGGTGAGGTTCTTGATGTCCTGGTTGCCGCCGTTCTCGCGCGGCGGCGCGGTGCGGGCCGCCTCGGCGGCGGCCTTGGTGAAGGCGTCCCCGGTCAGTCCGCCGAGGATCGCGTCGCGCGGTTCGGGCGGCAGGGCCAGCGGCGGTACCCGATCGGGATCGGTCGCGATCAGTGCGGCCTCGCGGGTGTTCCACTTCGCCAGCAGCCCGGTCGAGGGCGCGGTCCCCATCAGCCCGGGGTGCACGATGCCGGTGAACTCCACGTGCGGTACGTGCCGTGAGGTGGCCTTTTGCCCGGAGAAGTCCCAGATCGCCTTGTAGGCGTCGGGGAACTGATCGGTGAGGAAGCCGCCACCGTTGAGCTTGGGAAAGATGCCGGTGTAGCCCCAGCCCTGGCCGGCCAGCGGCCCGGAATCCTCCTGTGGGATGGGGCCGACGTCGAGGATGTCGACGATGAGCAGATCGCCCGGTTTGGCGCCCTCGACGGCGATCGGGCCGGAGAGCACGTGCACCGTCGTCAGCGGTGCGTTGAGGATGTCGTCGGCCGAATCGTCGTTGACGATGGCACCGTCGAACCATTCGCGACAGTGCACCCGGAACGAGTCGCCCTGCTTGACCGTCACCGCAGCCGAGATGTCGGGGTGCCACCGGTTGTGGCCCAGCTTCTCCTGATCGGTGAACTTCTTGGTCGAGTCGAGCGGGAATACGACGTCGGGCATTGATCCTCCTTCGCAGACTTCAGGACTTCAGGGACGGGGCAACTTCTGATGGAGCGGGTTAGTGGTGACTTTCTGCCGCCGGCCGCCCCGTGGCGGTCCGGCCACCACGGCGGGACGGTCGGCCGACGCTCGTGTGGTGTCCTGCAGCGCCATGGCGGTCGAGCCGCCGCGGCCCAGGTTCGGCGCCGCGATGGTCCTGCGTGCCGGCCCCCGGCAGTCCGGGCAGTCGATCACGTCCGGACGAACACTCATCGAGAACATCTTCTTCGTGACGCCGCAACCTGACGCACACCGAAATTCGTAGAGAACCAACAGGTTTCCTTAACGTTGCCGGGAGCTGCTCTGTCGACAAACGTCACACTACCGACGAACGTCCGGCTCGGCAGAGCAGTTGGACAACAAAACACCGCAGCTCAGTCAGGCTGTAGATCTCTACAGTTCGGCCGCCGACCCAGCCGGCGCCCGGGCGGGATCACGGCCGGGTATGAGATGCTCGCGCGAGTTGAATCACCTTGTCGTGCACCGGCTTAGCCGTATCGGCGACGCCCATGCCCATGTTCCGAGCCGCCCACAACGCGATCCGGAAATTGGTCCGGTCGGTTTCGTCGAGGGGGTTGGCACCGGTGAGCTCGGCGACCTTGGCCAACCGGTTGCGCAATGTGTTGACGTGCACGTACAAGTGGCTCGCGGCGGTCGAGATGTCGTTGTCCGGCGCCAGGAAGGCCTCCAGGGACGAAACCAGGTAGCCGTTGTTCAGCTTGTCGTGGTCGACCAACGGCACCAGGAGCCGGTGGACGAAGGGCACGAGCCGAACTTTCGGCACCGCCGCCAGCAGTCCGTCCAGCGTGGCGATCTCCTCGATGTGCACCGAGCGCCGCCAGCGAATCCCCTCACGCAACGCTTCGAGCGCCTCCGGGATCGCGTACACCATGGACTGTGGATCTGGAGCGATGGCCACACCGCACACCAGATCGGAGGCGGCCAGTTCGGCCGCGAACTCCTCGGTCTGGGCACACAGCGCGACGATGCGGTCATCGAGCACCGCGACCGTGCCGAGGTGCCGGTCCACGAGCTCGTGCACCTGGGTGTGGACATCCGTGGTGAACGCACACACCGCCACCGGGCTCCCGGCCAGGCCGCACTCGGCGAGCGCGGTTTCGACCGGACCGACGCCCAGGGTTCCGGCCACGAACCAGCGCAGTATCGACCCCAGATCGCGTTCGCGGGTTCCGACCTCGCGATCGGCGATCCGCATGGAATCCGCCCAGTCCACGATCCGCCGGAAGGGCACCGCGGCATGCTGGGCAAGCAGCGGAAGGTCCAGGTCGAGGCAGGCCCGCACCAGTGCGGCAGGAGGTTCGTCGAACAGATCCCCCAGCCCCACCAGCAGCGCGGTGACCCGCCGCCGGCTCAGGGTCTCGACGTAGCGCCGGATCGAATCGTCCGGCTGATCGGCTACGGGCACCCCGATGCTGAGGATCAGCTCCTCCCCCGACAGATACTGCGACGGGTCGACGAGTTCGGTGGGGTACACGTAGCGGATCGGCCGGTCGAGATCGCGGATCGGCGTCAGGGTGTCGACGTGCAGGCTCGGCTGGGCCAGCAGTTCCCTGAGCAGGACGGTGCCGTCGTGCGGCGTCACCTCTACGGTCATACAGCCTTCGTCCGCTAGCGGGTCATTGACGGACATCGGAACACTTCTGCGGGGACGTTCATGGCTGCGGAGTTTAGAGCCATGAACGTGTTCTCACAGGTCGAGCGTGATCTTCCCACCGAGAGAACGGGATACGCAGATCATCATCGAGGTGTTGGCGGCCCGCTCGGCCTCGGTCAGCAGATCGTCGCGATGGTCGACCTCGCCGGCGAGCACCTTGGTCTCACACGTACCGCAGAATCCACTCGTACAGGAGAACGCGGTGTCGGGGGCCGCGTCGAGAACCGCCTCCAGCACGCTTTTGTTCGGCGGGACCACGACCGTGGCACCGGTGCGCGCCAGCTCCACCTCGAAGGCGCCGTCACCGAACCCTCCGGTGGGCGCCGCGGTTGCACCGGCGAACCGCTCGACGTGGAGTTCGACATCCGGGTAGCCGGCGCTGAGGTCGGCGACGGCGGCCAGCATGGGCGCCGGACCGCAGCAGTAGACATGGGTCCCGGCCGGACTGCCGGCGAACAACCCGGCGAGGTCGGGCAACCCCATCTCGTCCTGCGGAATCAGCCACACCCCGTCGATGCCGGCCAGGCGGTCGGCAAAGGCCATGGCGGC
>NZ_HG322953.1:569832-576665 GCF_000455325.1 Mycolicibacterium septicum DSM 44393 | reverse complement strand
ATCATCGCCGCGATCGGGGTTATTCCGATACCGCCGGCGATGAAGACGTACCGCGGCGCCGGGCTCAGCGCGAAGGCGTTCTGGGGCACCCCGACCTCGACCACGTCGCCGATGCGCAGCATCTCGTGCACCTCGCGAGAGCCACCGCGGCCGTCGGCGACCCGCAGCACCGCGATGGTGTACCGGTACGGATCGTCGCGCGGACCGCACAGGGAGTACTGCCGGACGCGTCCGGACGGCAATGTGATGGGGATGTGCGCACCGGCTGCCCATGCGGGCAGCCGGTCGCCGGTGGGGCTGGCGAGCACCACCGAGATCACCTCGGTGGCTTCCAGCCGCAGTTGAATGACGTGAAGTTTCATACCTGGTGTCGGCTCAGACGCGGGCGTGGCCGTTTTCGGCGGGAACCTCGGTCTGCGCCGCGATGAGGTCCCGCTCCTGCTGAATCGTCTGCACCGCATGCTGGGTCGCGCGCCGGTAGTTCAGCGTGTAGATGTCGGCCGGCGCCGACACCTCGAACGCCTGCCCGGCAAGCGGAACCTCCTTGGGCTCAAGACCTTCGAGCACCGGGGTGTCCTCGTTGAAGACCTTCGTCTCGATCTCCAGGATCTCGTCGACCGTTCCGCCGCGGAAATCCTTGTCGGTGGCCACACCCCAGAAGATGATGCACTTGTCGTAGCTGACCGGCGACGGGAAATCCACCAGATACCGCTTGCCGAGCGGCTCGCCGAAGTCGTACAGGATGGTCGCGATTCCCGGCGCGTACGAGTGGTAATGCATCCAGGCATCGCCGACATCGGAGAAGTCCGAATCGGGCACCCCCGGGTAGAAGTAGGACGCCCACACCTCCCGACCGTCACGCTTGACGGCGAGCTCGTCCACCACCGGGTTCACCTCGCCCATCGACGGCGCATGCACGAACGGGAAATGCGCCATGTCCCGGAAGTTCTCGGTGGCCGCCATGAATCCGCACTCGGCGTGAATGGGCTCCGCCGCACGCCACTCCAGCTCCAGGCCGCCGATCTCAGGCGGATGTGGCAGGTCGAACACCGGGTCGCCCAGGCACGTCCAGACATGTTCGAACCGCTCGATCACCGGATAGGACTTGATCTCCGCCTTCGGCGGAATCCGTTGCCCCTCAGCCAGAGACGGGATGTGACTGCACTGCCCACTCTGCCCGTCGAACCGCCAGCCATGGTACGGGCAGGCGATGCTGTCGCCGACGACCTTGCCGTCGGCCAGGTTGCCGCCCCGGTGGATGCAGCGCCGGTCGGTCACCCGGGCCGCACCGGTGGAATCACGGAACACCACCAGCTTGTGGTCGAGCAGGGTGGCAGACTGCGGGGTGTCGATGTCCTGGGACCGGGCCACCACGAACCACACATGCTGGTAGGCCTCGCGCAGCTTGTCCGGGGTGAGGGCTTCGCGTTTCATCGAGAATTCTCCTTAAGGTTCGGCGGGGATGTTCAGCTCGGGGCGGGTCAGGGTGCGCGGCGTCAACGCCTGTTCACGGACGTATCCGGCGATCTCAGCCATGCCCGCGACCCAGACGTCGTCCATGGCACACACTTCGGCGATGAACTCGCGCAACGCCGCCGCGCGGCCCGGGCGTCCGCTGAGGAACGGATGGTTGGTCAGGATCCAGGCACCGCCGACATCACGCATCGCGTCGAGTTCGGCGCGCCACAGCTCGATGGCCTTGGCCGGCGTCTCGATCAGGCCGGTCCCGGAGAAATCGGGAACGAAGCAGTACTGCTGCCAATCGTCCAGCGCCCAGCTCACCGGGAGTTCCACCAGCGCGGACTGGTCATCGACGGCCAGCTCGTACGGGTGATCGGAATCCATCAGGGTGGAGTCGTAGAGGAAGCCGAACTCGGCGAGCAGTTTCGGTGTGTGCCAGTTCATCTCCCACATCGGGGCGCGATAGCCGACCGGTGTCACCCCGACCACCTCCTGCAGCGCCCGCAGCCCACGGTCCAGAATCTCGCGCTCCGTCTGTTCGTCGACGCCGACCAGCGACTCGTGCAGGTAGCCGTGATGGGCGATCTCGTGCCCGGCCGCCGCGATCGACCGGATCGGCTCCGGGTGCCGGTGCGCGGTGTAGCCGGGCACGAAGAACGTTGCCGGAACCTGCAATTCGTCGAGTATCGACAGCAGGCGGGGAACCCCGACCAGCGGACCGTAGGCCTGGTGCGACATCGTGCCCATGCGGTCGGCGAACGCCGGATCGGTGGTCAACAGCGGAGATTCGGCATCCACGTCGAAGGTGAATGCGACAGCGCAACGCTTTCCCTCCGGCCAGGACACCGGCCCGGCAGGCGTCAAGGGGATCATGATCGAGCCTTTCTTCCGAAGACGGACAGGAATTCCCAGGTGACGTTGGCGGCGGCGATCGCGGTGATCTCGGCATGGTCGTAGGCCGGTGACACTTCCACCACGTCGACGCCGACCAGGTTCACGCTGTCCAGCGCGCGCACGATCTCGAGCAGTTCACGGCTGGTCATGCCGCCGGCCTCGGGCGTGCCGGTGCCCGGCGCGTGCGCCGGGTCGAGCACGTCGATGTCGACCGAGACGTACACCGGCGCGTCTCCCACCCGCTCGCGGATGCGCTCGATGATGCCGTCGGTTCCGAGCGCACCGATCTGCTTGCAGGTGATCACGGAGAAGCCGAAGTTCGCATCCTCGACCAGATCCTGCTTGTCATAGATGGATCCGCGCACCCCGACGTGCAGGCTGCGATCGAGCAACAGGCCTTCCTCGAAGGCTCGCCGGAACGGTGAACCGTGGGTGATGTCGGCCCCGTAGTAGCTGTCCCAGGTGTCCAGGTGCGCGTCGAAATGCACCAGCGCCACCGGGCCGTGCACCGCGTGGACCGCGCGCAACGACGGCAGCGCCACCGAGTGATCACCGCCGAGGATCACCGCACGCGTCCCCTCGGCCTGAAGTTCGGTCAGCTGCGCCGCGATCTGGTCAACCGCCTCGCCGATGTCGAATGGGTTGCACGCGATGTCGCCGGCGTCGGCGAACTGGCAGACCTCGAACGGTTTGATGTCGAGTTCGGGGTTGTAGCCACGGATGAGACGGGATCCTTGACGAATCGCGTTGGGGCCGAACCGGGCTCCGGGCCGGTAGGTCACAGCGCTGTCAAACGGTACGCCCACCACCACGACGTCGGCCCGTGCCACGTCTGACAGCCGGGGCAGCCGGGCGAAGGTCGTCCACCCTGCGTAGCGCGGCTGCACCTGGGGGTCCGCCGGGCCCACGATCGCGTCGCGGGCATTGCCCCCGGGTATTGCTTGGTTCATTGATTGCCTTTCCTAGACACGATTTCGGGACAACCCGCCATCGACATTGACGATCTGCCCCACGGCCGCACCGAGTTGACGCCGGCTCAACAGTCCGATGACCGCGGCGGCCTGCTCGACGGTGCCGGTCCGCCCGCCCGGCGGCTGCCCGCCTGCGCCGTCACAGACCGACCATTCCGAATCCAGGGCACCGAGGGCGACGGCGTTCACGCCGACCCCGAAGCCACCGAAGTCACGGGTCAACGATTTGGTGAGCGCGACGATCCCTCCGGCCGCCGTGGCGACCGCTGCGAGGCCGTCTCCGCCGACATGCCAGCGCGAGGTGGTCAACACGATGCGTCCGCCGGTCCCGCTGTGCCGCATGTGATCCGCGGCGGCCTGCGCGTACAGGAAGCTGCCGGTCAGGGTGGCCTCGACATGGGCCCAGAATTCGGCCATCGGCTGATCGGTGAGCGGCGCCGCCACGGGTAGCCCGTGCGCCACGACCAGTACATCGACGCCACCCATGTGTGCGGCGGCCTTGGCCACCACATGGCGCACCTCGGCCCGGTCCGCCGGGTTCGCGGTGAGCGTCAACTCCCCGTCCGGCCCCGGATCACCTTCCGCGGTGACCGTTCCCACCGTCAGCGCACCTCGTCCGGCGAAATGATCACGCACCGCGGCGCCGAGCCTGGTGTCGACACCCGTGATGAGCACCCGATCGATTGAGGTCATCTCATATCACCGTTCCGCTGTTGACCGACAACACTTCTCCGCACAGGAACAGGTCCTCCTCCAGCAGGCCGCGGACCAGTTCGGCGACCTCGCTGGGCAGCGCGATGCGCCGGGCCGGCAGGGTCGAGACGAATTCCTCGGCGCGTTCCCATGATTCGGCTTCCAGCAGCGGGGTGTCGCACGGCCCGGGTGCCACGGCGTTGACCCGGACCCCGTTGGCGGCGACCTCCACGGCGATGCTGCGCAGCAGGCTCAGCGCCGCCCCTTTGGCCGCTGCGTAGTGGGCGTCGTTGCTGCCCCCGCCGATGGCCCGCTCCGAGGCGATACCGACGATGCGTCCGCTGCCCTGCCGGCGCATGTCGGGCAGCACGGCCCGGCACACGTGGGCCAGACCGCCCACGTGCACGCGCAGCATCCGCTCCCAGGCCGGCTGATCGATCTCCAGAGCCGGGGTCTCCGCGTAGTGCCCGGCGCAGATGACCGCGGCGTCGATCCGGCCGAAGGCCTTGCGCACCTGGGTGATCGCCTCGTCGACGGCGGTTTCGTCGGCGACGTCGGCGACGAGCCACAGGTCGGTGTCGGGCGCGGGTTCCCGCGAGATGGACGCGACGGCCCAACCCCGCTCCTGCAGCAGCGCCGCGATCGCCGCCCCGATGCCGCTGCCGGCACCGGTTACCACCGCCACGGGCCTGTCGGCGTTCACACCGGCTCCTTGGTCAGTTCCGGTGCCTCCGCGGCGGGGTCACCGGTCTTGGGCTGCCCCACCTTTCGGGCCTTCACGATGACGCTGCCCAGTGCCAGGATCACGCCCATCGCCACGAAGAACGCCCAGTTGATGTACCAGGAATCGGACACGGTGCGGGGCCAGACGATGTTCGTGAACTCGAAGCCCACCCACAGCACCGCCAGCACCGCCACCGGCGTACCCCACCGGCCGAGGTTCCACGGCCCGGGCTCCCATTTGCCTCGCAGCCGGGCGACCAGCCCGGTCAGCAGCGGGAACAGGAAGGCCAGGTAGTAGCCGCCCGCGGTGAAGGTGACCAGCACCGAATACACGTCGGTGGCCGAGATGAGGTAGACGAAGGCACCGATGATGGTGGTGACGATGATCGCGTAGATCGGCTGAGCCTCGGCTTTGGACAGCTTGACCAGGATCCGCGACGCGGGCAACACCTCATCACGAGCGAAGGACCAGATCACCCGCGACGCCGACGCCTGCAGGGCCAGAAAGCTTGCCAGGAAACCGATCACGAAGGCGAACAGGATCGGCTTGACCGCGGCATCACCCAGTGCGCTGCCGAGCACGTAGGTCACCGGGTCGGAGACCTCACCCGAGGTGACCTTGTCGAAGTCGGGCACCGCCAGGGTCACGGCGAGCGACGCGTACGCGATCACCAGGGCGATGAAGGCGATCGAGAACAGCATGGCCTTGGGCACATTGCGCCGAGGCTCCTTGACTTCCTCGGCGATCGCGCCGGCACTCTCGAAGCCGAGGATGGACCAACCGGTGAAGGCCAGCGCGGCCAGGAACGGGCCCGATGCGTACGCCCAGGTCCAACCGCTGTTCAGGTCGAAACCGTGCAGCACGGCGTCGAATCCGTGATGCCGGTGGAACAGCAGCAGGTAGGTACCCAGTCCGACGGAGGCCACGATCTCGGCGATGATGCTGCCGACCATCAGCGCCTTCAGCAGCCCGCGGCCCAGAATGTTGGCTCCGGTGCCGGCGAGCAGGATGAGCAGCGCGATGGTGCTCTGCTGGACGGCGCTGGGGCTCTCGATGCCGATGAGCTGGGCCAGGAATCCGGCCCCGGCGTAGGCGACGGTGGCCATGATGATCACCAGGGCCCACATGTACACCCAGCCGGCGAACCAGCCGGCCACTTCCCCGGCCAGGCGCTTGGTCCACTGATAGATGGACCCTTCGAACGGCCATCGTGACACCAGTTCGGCGAACGCCATGGCGACGATGAACTGGCCCGTCCCGACGATGACGAACGTCCACCAGAAACCGGGGCCGGCGGTCGACAGCGACAGACCGTAGATCCCGTACATCGCAACGATGGGAGAGATGAACGCGAACGCGAAGGCAAACGCCGACCACAGCGAGAACTCACGCTTCAATTCCACTGGCGCAGAATCTATTTGGCTGCCAGACGCCATATGTACCACCTTTCGCCGCGACCAAGACACCGAAGTATGGACATGGGCTCGGGCGCGCGGCATCCCAATGCGGCAATCCCGGGTTGGCCCTACAGTCGCGCCGTCGCGGACTGTAGAGACGTACAGCCGCCACACCGGCGCCGAAACATTCCGGTCTTGTGGACTTCACGTGGGTGCGTTGGAGATTGGTGAGCGCGCTCTCGGTGTTGCGCTGAGACCGGACCGACCGGCTGCGGTAGCTTCCACGCAGGCACCTCTGGAAATCCGGCCGGCAGGTCCGTCGGCAGCTCAGGAGGGATCCCGGTGAATGACGTCAAACCGTTCTCGCCCTCGATCGACTGGAGTTCGGAGCTACTGCACTCCCTGTGGTGGTTGGCGCAGGCCTGGACCATCACGGCGGTGTGCACCCTGGCGGTACTGATCCTGCTCGCCCGGTTCACCACCTGGGGCCGGCAGTTCTGGACCGTCACCGGCGCGTACTTCACCGGGCGCCACAGCCTCAAGCCGTGGCTGACACTGGCCGCGATGTTGCTGTCGGTGATCATCGGTGTGCGGCTGGCGGTGTTGTTCAGCTACCAGAGCAACGACCTGTACTCGGCGGCACAGGTCGCGGTGCAGGGCCTGGCCACCGGCAACGACGCGGTCAAAGACTCC
>NZ_HG322953.1:528034-569806 GCF_000455325.1 Mycolicibacterium septicum DSM 44393 | reverse complement strand
GGGCCTGGCCACCGGCAACGACGCGGTCAAAGACTCCGGGATCCGGGGCTTCTGGATCGCACTGCTCATCTTCTCGGTGCTGGCCGCCATCCTGGTCACCCGGGTGCTGGTGGACCTGTTCATGACCCAGCGCTTCATGCTGGCCTGGCGCACCTGGCTGACCGACCGGCTCACCGGTGACTGGCTCGACGGCCGCGCCTACTACCGGTCCCGGTTCATCGATCAGACCATCGACAACCCCGATCAGCGCATCCAGTCCGACATCGACGTGTTCACCGCGCTGTCGGGCCCGCAGCCCAACACCCCGCACCAGACCAGCAACGGCACACTGCCGTTCGGCGCCATCTCGTCGGTCGTCTCGGTCGTCTCGTCCACCTCGATCCTGTGGAACCTCTCGGGTGACCTCAGCGTCTTCGGGCTCCAGATTCCGCGCGCGATGTTCTGGTCGGTGTTCGTCTATGTCGCCTTCGCCACCGTCATCGCCTTTGCCCTCGGCCGCCCGCTGATCCGGCTGTCGTTCAACAACGAGAAGTTCAACGCGGCGTTCCGCTACGCGTTGGTGCGCCTGCGCGACGCCGCCGAGTCGGTCGCGCTGTACCGCGGCGAGAAGGTCGAACGATCGCAGCTACGCGTACGTTTCGCCGCGGTCGTCGCCAACTACAAACATTTCGTCAACCGGACCATGGTGTTCACCGGCTGGAACCTGTCGATGAGCCACATCATCATCCCGTTGCCCTGGGCGCTGCAGGCCCCGCGGTTGTTCGCCGGCCAGATCCAGCTCGGCACGGTCAATCAGTCGGTGGCCGCCTTCGGCGCGATCCAGGATGCGTTGTCGTTCTTCCGCAACTCCTATGACACGTTCGCGGGTTACCGCGCCTCGATCATCCGCCTGCACGGCCTGGTCACCGCCGACGAGCAGAGCCGCGAGCTGCCCAAGTTGGAGGTCGCAGAACTCGCCCAGGGCTCCACCAGCCTGGTCGAGCTCGATGACGTCGAGGTGCGCAACCCGGCCGGCGAGCAGTTGATCGACGATCTCAGCCTGTCCCTGGCAGCCGGCGAGGCGATGATCATCACCGGCAAGTCGGGTACCGGCAAGACCACACTGTTGCGCAGCATCGCCCAGCTGTGGCCGTACGCGTCGGGCACGGTGCAATGCCCGCAGGGTGACAACGAGACGCTGTATCTGTCGCAGGTTCCCTACGTTCCGTTGGGCGATCTGCGGACCGTGGTGTCCTACCCGCACCAGCCCGGGGAGCTGCCCGACGAGGCGTTGCAGGATGCCCTCCTCGCGGTCGCGCTGCCGCGCTATGTGGACCGGCTCGACGAGGACGGCGACTGGGCCAAGGTGCTCTCGCCCGGCGAGCAGCAACGCGTCGCATTCGCCCGAGTGCTACTGACCAAGCCGAAGGTGGTGTTCCTCGACGAGGCGACCTCGGCGCTCGACGAGCCGCTCGAGTTCATGATCTACAGCCTGATTCGGCGCGAACTGCCCGACACCGTCTTGGTGAGCGTCACCCACCGCTCCACGGTGCACCGGCACCACAACACGCACCTGGAACTGCTCGGCGAGGGACAGTGGCGACTGGGGCCCGTCGACGAGACCGAACCTGTCGGCGTGTAATGCCTGCTGAAGCACGCTGGCAGCCCACCCCTGTCCCGCGTCTGGTAGGACGGTGGCACGACAGTACGTAGTAAGGTAAGCCTTCGCACAATGCCCGACCGTTGCATCGTGCTCCCCTCACCGACCACCAAGGGTTCCTGATGGCCGATTCCAGAGCCCCCCACACGGGGGTTGCTCGATGGATCCGTCGATTCGCCATTCCGGTGATTGTCGGCTGGATCGCACTGCTCGCATACCTGAGCGCCACCGTCCCTCCGCTCGAGGTGGTGGGCCAGATGCGCTCGGTGTCGATGAGTCCCAGCGACGCACCGTCGGTGATCGCGATGAAGCGCGTCGGCACGGTGTTCGACGAGTTCCACTCCGACAGCTCCGCGATGATCGTGCTGGAGGCCGAGGACAAGCTCAACGACGACGCCCACCGGTTCTACAACGACATGGTCGACAAGCTGGAAGCCGACAAGAAGCATGTCGAGCACGTCCAGGATTTCTGGGGTGACCCGCTGACCGAGGCCGGCGCGCAGAGCAACGACGGCAAAGCCACCTATGTGCAGGTCTACCTGGCCGGCAACATGGGTGAGGCGCTGGCCAACGAATCGGTGGAGGCCGTCCAGAAGCTGATCGCGGGGCTGACCCCACCCCCGGGCCTCAAGGTGTACGTCACCGGGCCGACCGCCCTGGCCGCCGATCAGCAGATCTCCGGCGACCGCAGCGTCAAGATCATCGAAGGCGTCACCTTCGTCGTGATCATCACGATGCTGATGCTCGTCTACCGGTCGATCATCACGGTGATCCTGGTGCTGGCGATGGTGGTGATCGAGCTCTCGGCTGCCCGCGCCGTGGTGGCTTTCCTCGGCTATCACGAATTGATCGGACTATCGACCTTCGCGACGCAGCTCCTGGTCACGCTCGCGATCGCCGCGGCCACCGACTACGCGATCTTCCTGATCGGCAGATATCAGGAAGCCCGAAGCGTGGGCGAGGACCGCGAACAGGCGTACTACACGATGTTCCACGGCACGGCGCACGTGGTGCTCGGCTCCGGTATGACGATCGCCGGCGCGACGTTGTGTCTGCACTTCACCCGGCTGCCGTATTTCCAGACTCTCGGCATCCCGATGGCCGTCGGCATGACGGTCACGGTGTTGGCCGCGCTGACGCTGGGCCCGGCGGTGATCACGGTGGCCAGCCGGTTCGGCAAGGTGCTCGAGCCCAAGCGCGCCATGCGCATCCGCTTCTGGCGGCGACTCGGGGCCTTCGTGGTGCGCTGGCCGGGGCCAGTTTTGCTGGGCACCATCCTGCTCTCGCTGGTCGGCCTGCTCACGCTGCCGGGCTACCGGACCAACTACAACGATCGCAACTACCTGCCGACCGATCTGCCGGCACAGGAGGGGTTCGCGGCGGCGGACCGGCATTTCTCGGCGGCCAAGATGAACCCCGAGTTGCTGCTCATCGAAACCGACCACGACGTCCGCAATTCGGCGGACTTCCTGGTGATCGACCGGATCGCCAAGCGAGTTTTCGAAGTGCCGGGGGTCGGCAGCGTGCAGGCCATCACCCGCCCGCAGGGTGAGCCGCTGGAATTCAGCACCATTCCCGCCCAGATGAGTATGGGCGGGGTCATGCAGACGATGAACCGCAAGTACATGCTGGACCGCGCCGATGACATGCTGCTGCAGGCCGACGAGATGCAGAAGACCATCACCACGATGGATCAGATGATCGCGTTGATGCAGGAGATGAGCGGCATCACCCACAACATGGTCGGCAAGATGGACCGGATGGTGGTCGACGTCGCCGAATTGCGGGACCACATCTCCGATTTCGACGACTTCCTGCGTCCGCTGCGCAACTACCTGTACTGGGAACCGCACTGCGCCAACATCCCGGTGTGCTGGTCGATGCGTTCGGTGTTCGACGGCCTCGACGGTGTCGACACGCTGACCGACAGCATCCAGGAACTGATGCCCGACATGCATCGGCTCGACGAACTGATGCCGCAGATGGCAACGATGATGCAGCCGCAGATCGAGACCATGCGGACCATGAAGACGATGATGCTGACCATGTATCAGACCCAAAAGGGTCTGCAGGATCAGATGGCGGAGATGCAGGACAACCAGACCGCCATGGGTACGGCATTCAACGACTCGAAGAACGACGACACGTTCTATCTTCCACCGGAGACCTTCAACAACGCCGACTTCAAGCGCGGCATGAAGAGCTTCATCTCTCCGGACGGAAAAGCCGTGCGTTTCATCATCTCTCACGATGGTGATCCGCTGACGCCGGAAGGCATCGGCATCATCGACGACGTCAAGCTGGCCGCCAAGGAAGCCATGAAGAACACTCCGTGGGAGGGTTCCAAGATCTACATGGGCGGTACCGCCTCGGCGTTCAAGGACATGCAGGAGGGCAACAACTACGACCTGCTGATCGCCGGGATCTCGGCGCTGTGCCTGATCTTCATCATCATGCTGATCATCACCCGCAGCCTGGTGGCGGCCGCCGTGATCGTCGGCACGGTGCTGATATCGCTGGGAACGTCATTCGGTTTGTCGGTTCTGGTGTGGCAACACCTGATCGGGATCGAACTGCACTTCATGGTGATGGCGATGGCGGTGATCGTGTTGCTGGCCGTCGGCGCTGACTACAACCTGCTGTTGGTGGCACGACTCAAAGAGGAACTGCCTGCCGGTATCAACACCGGCATCATCCGGGCCATGGGTGGCAGCGGGTCCGTGGTGACTGCGGCCGGTCTGGTGTTCGCCTTCACCATGATGGCGATGGTGGTCAGCGAGATGATCGTGGTCGCCCAGGTCGGTTCCACGATCGGACTGGGTCTGCTGTTCGACACACTGGTGATCCGGTCGTTCATGACACCGTCCATTGCGGCGTTGATGGGCCGCTGGTTCTGGTGGCCACAGCTGGTGCGCGAGCGACCGGCGCGCGGCGTGGTGGCGCGGGCGATGGATCGGGAACGGTCGAACGCCTAGAGCACGCCGAGCCGGCACTGCGGCGGATTGCAGTCAGTATCGAGCAGTGATCCGCCGCCTAGGGGTTATCCACAGATCGCCGAACGGCTCTGGTGAGGATCGCGCCGGTCGACGAGCATCGATTCTGTGGACGTCGGTGATGTTCTTCGGCAGCAGGATGGGGTGATCTCGCGTCGGCAGGCGTTGGACGCGGGGCTGGCTGAGCATGAAATCCGACGATTGCTCAGACGCAATGAGTGGGCGCGGGTGCACGCCGGCGTTTATGTAGAACACACCGGCCCGCTGAGCTGGATACAACGGGCTTGGGCTGCAGTGCTTTACGCGGCCCCGGCCGCCCTTTGCCTCGAATCGGCGTTGGGTGCGCAATCGTTGCCGATCCATGTCGCCGTCGATCGGCAACGGTCGACATCGGCTGAGCCGGTCGGCGTCCGCATTCACCGTGTCGCCCACCTCGATGATCGTGTGCTGTGGAACGCGGGCCCGCCGCGGACGCGTTACGAGGAAGCCGCTCTCGACGTCGCCGGCCGTTCTGCGCGCGAACTCGATGCCATAGCCGTGCTGGCCAATGCCTGCCAATCTCGGCGCACCACTGCGCGGCGGCTGCTGAAAGCCCTCGACTCGCGTGGTCGGCTGCGGCGTCGTCGCTGGTTGCGGGCGGCACTCGTCGACATCGCCGAGGGCACCTGCTCGGTTCTTGAGCACGGCTATCTTGTCCGCGTCGAGCGTCCTCACGGTCTGCCGCGAGCGACTCGCCAGCAGCGGTCCGCCTCATCGCTCGGCGTCTGCTATCGCGACGCCGAGTACGGAGAACAGCTCGTCGTCGAGCTCGACGGCAGGGCGTTTCATGATTCGGCGACCAGGCGAGATGCGGATTTCGAACGGGATCTGGATGCCGCGGTCGACGGCCGTTCGACCGTCAGGCTGTCCTATGGGCAGGTCTTCGACCGGCCGTGTCAGACCGCAGCCAAGATCGCTCAGATTCTGCACCGGCACGGGATCGCGGTAGCCGGTCGCCCATGCGGGCCTGGGTGTGCGTTCACACGACTCGACCGCGCCGCGTAGCCGTCCAAGCGGCGGATTGCAGTCAATATCAAGCAGTGATCCGCCGCATTGGATATTCGCCGCCGAGACCTAGGCAACTGATGCCGCTATCAACAGCTCGGCGGCGGCGTCGACCCGCGGCCTGTCCGCGGTGACCAGGCCGTCCTGGCACAGTCCACGCAGGCCGGAAACCACCAATGTGGCACGCGCGCAGGCGCTGTCGGCGGGATACCCGATCACGGACAACGCTTGCGCGATCGGGGCGATCATCACTTCGACCGCGTTTCGGGCGGCCTCGCCGTAAGTCTGGGGGTCGGTGACCGCCAGACTGAGGACCTGCAACAGCAGGCGCACATTGCGGCGTTCGCCGCCCCGGGTCAGTTCCCGCCACAGGGTCCGTGCCGCAGCCACGAATTCGTCTGCGGTGGTGACACGGGCGAACATCTCCCCCAATTGCGGACGGCTCGCATCCAGGGCCTGTGCCAGCAGCTCAGCCCGGTCGCCGAAGTAGTACAGCAGCATGCGTTTGCTCGTACCCAGGGCCTCGGCCATCGGCGCCAGCGACATCTCGCCGATGCCGTGCCGTTCGAGATACCCGACGACACCGTTCAGCAGCTCTTCACGCTTCACGGGATCTGCTGTGCGGGCCACCCCTTGACTGTACCGATCGGTACATTTATAGTCAATAGCGTACCGATCGGTACATTTGTTGCGGATTGAGGAGGGCCTCATGACCGGACTTCGAGTTGCCGTCGTGGGCGCGGGTATCGGCGGGTTGACCGCCGCAATTGCTCTACGAGCCAATGGCATCGACGCGACCGCGTACGAACAGGCGCACGAGCTCAAGGCGCTCGGCGCCGGGGTCGCCATCGCCACGAACGGATCCCGCATCCTGAACAAGCTCGGCGTGGGCGATGCGGTGGCAGCGATCGCCGGTCCGGTCACGCACTATCAGTTCCGCACCTGGCAGGCCGAGCCGATAGCCGGCGAGCCGTCGACGCTCGGCTTCGGGGACCCGGCACGCACCTGGTGTCTGCACCGCGGCGAGTTCCAGAAAGTGCTGGCCGACGCGCTGCCCGCCGACGCCCTGCAGTTGGGCCGATCCTGCGTCGGGGCCACCGAGCACGGCGACGGGGTCCGGGTCGAATTCTCCGACGGCACAACGGTCGACGCGGACCTCCTGGTCGGCGCCGATGGCATCCACTCGCGGCTGCAGGGCAAGGTGACGCGCCCGGCCGCACCCGTGAGCGAGGGAATCATGGCCTACCGCGGGCTGATTCCCGCCGACCGGCTGCGCGGAGTGGTCGACATGAATGCCAGCTCGATGTGGCTCGGCCCCCGGCAGAGTTTCCTGGCCTACCCGGTGTCCGCCGGCGAGCTGATCAACATCGTCGCATTCGTCCCCACCAACCTCACCGTGACCGAATCATGGACCGCCCCTGGCGATGTGGCCGAACTCGCGGCTGCCTACCGGGGCTGGGACCCGAGAGTGTCATCGATCATCGACGCGATGGATTCCACGTTCCGGTGGGGAATCTACGACCGGGAACCGTTGGACCGTTGGTCCACGGATCGGATCACCCTTCTCGGCGACAGTGCCCATGCGGTCACGCCGCACCTCGGCCAGGGCGCCAACCAGGCCATCGAAGACGCGATGACGTTGGCCGTCGTCTTGCGCGACGCGCGGCCCGGCGAGATCGGCACGCGGCTGCGGCACTACGAGAACCTGCGCATCGACCGCACCGGCCACGTGCGCCGGCAGGCCCGCGCCGCAGGACACATCTACCGCTCGACCGAACTCACCCCGCACGCACAGGCGGAGCAACTGCAAGCGATCCTCGACAGCGTCGCCATCAACACCTACGACGCCGAGCGGGTCGCCGAGAACGCAGGCCAGGCCGCCTGAGCCGTCAGGAAGGCTGCTCCGTCTCGATGTAGGCGGCGAGGACGTCGACCAATGTCCCGAGCTCCCTCGACGAGTCGACCGGCGTCGGCCACACCATCTGCGCCACGACCAGGCCCCGCAGGGTGGCCCAGATCAAATTTCCGATCCCGGCGCCCTTCGGCGCGGACAGTCCTTCGGCCAGATGGGAGCCCAGCCGGTTGAGATGCTGCATCAGCTCGGCCAGGTGGGTGTTGGCCGAACTGTCACGCATCCCCCGCGTGGAGATCAGGATCTCCAGGGCCGCCATCGACACCGGGCTGGAGAATGCGCGCCAGACGGTGTCGACGATCAGCTCGGTGCGTGCCCGGGTCGTCATCCCCTCATCGAAGGCGGGTAGGTCGGCCAGCGTTTCGGCCAGATCGCCGAATCCCTTGTCCACCACGGCCATCAGCAGACCGTCGAGGTCGCCGAAGTGGTACTGGACCACACCCCACGTCACCCCGGCCCGCCCGGTGATGTGCCGGACGCTGGGTGGGGTGAATCCTTCGTCCAGGATGCAGCGCACCGTTTCGGCGATCACCGCCGCACGGGTGCGTTCGGCACGGGCCTGGCTTCCGGTGGCGGGCCGACGTGGCGCGGTCATGGTCGCGATGTCACCACATCACCCCGCGGAGGTGATCCAGCGGGCGCAGGTCGTGCGCGGCGAGGATGCCGCTCGGCGCGGTGCACACCGTGTCGATCGCGTTGATGGCGCGCGCCGCAGTGGCGATCACGCCACCCTCATTGTGGTCGACGCCCGGCCCGCCGACGTGGGTGTTGATCTCGACGCCGGGACTGCCCTCGATGACGACGCGATGCACACCGGGGTGGCCGTCGGGCGGGTACGGCCATTCCGGCGCCGCCGCCTCGGTCAATCGGTTGACGTGCTCCATCGTGATGACCGCTGCGCCGTCGCGCATCCCCTCGACGCCGAACCGGACCGCTGCCACCTGCCCTGGGTCGACATTCATCATGGTGCACTCGATGGGCTCAGAGGTGACCCAGGGCTCCCAGCGCTCACGGACCTCGTCGAGCGTCACACCCAGGTCGTCGGCCAGGGCGCGAACCTGCGCGCCCCACATGGAGGCAAGCACGCCCGGCAGGGACATCACCGGGCTGTGGTCAGCAGGTTCTCCGAAACCAAAACTGGCACCGGTGAATTCGGCGTCGTCGTAGGAACCGTAGTCGAAGACCTCCTGCACCGTGATGGCAGTGGCGCGCGCCGCCAGGCTCAGGGCGGTGTAGACGAGCGTGTCCCCGGAGAAACCCGGATCGATCCCGTTGATGTACAGGGTCGATTTCCCCGCGGCACAGGCTTCCCGCAGCGGTCCGCTCAACCATTCCCCGGCCTGATCGGGTGCGACCATCCAGACGAAGGAGGTCCCGACGACGTTCGTGCCGGCCCGCAGAAACCGGGTGATGTCGGAAAGCGCCTCGGCAGGGCGGGTTTCGGCTTGTGACGTATAGACGACACAGTCCGCGCTCAGGCTGACCAATCGGTCGATGTCGTCCGTGGCGATCACCCCGGTCGCTCCGTCGATGCCGCACAGTTCTGCCGCGTCGCGCCCGATCTTTCCGGCACCGGACGCATGCACTCCGACGAGCTCGAGATCGGGGCGTTCGATGAGGCTGCGCAGCGCGTGCCGACCCACGTTGCCAGTGGAGAACTGGATGACGCGACGGGACAAGGGATCTCCTCAGAGCAGGTCGGTGATGGTCTTGAGACCGGCCTCGTAGAGAACCCCGGGGAGCATGCCGCCGTCGATCTCTATGGTGGTGCCGTTGATGAAATCGGCTGCGCCGGAGGCGAGGAAGACACAGGTCCGGCCGACCTCGGCCGGTTCGCCGCCGCGCTTCATGGGGACGGCGTCGAAGTACTTCGTTCCCGTCGGATCGTCTTTGGGCAGTACGAAGGAGCGGAAGTTCTCAGTGATCGTCGGCCCGAGCGCAACGCAGTTCACCCGTGCCGTGGGGCCCCACTCCTCGGCCAGGGAGCGGGTCAGCTGGTTGAGGCCGGATTTGGCCGCGCCGTACGACACCAAGGTCGGCGATCCGGCCGGGTGTCCCGCACCGCTGGAGATGTTGACGATGCACCCGGTGCCGTCCTGGGTCTTCATCTGGCGAAACACCCTCACGGCGAACCACATCGGACTGATGAGGTTCATCTGAACGGCGAACGCGTGGAACAGCGCGGTGCGCTCGAAGTCGTCATCGGAGGACGGGGCACCCTGAATCCGCGACACCAGGGCCGGGACATCCTCGGCGTGCGGGGAGGGAACGGTGCCGCCGGCGTTGTTGATCAGGATGTCGATCCGGCCGTAGGTGTCGGTCACCTGCTGCACGAAGGTATCGATCGCGCGGTAATCGCCTTGGTCGCAGACCAACTGGGCAGACCGATCCCGCCAGGCATCCTCGATCCCCGGAATTTCCGGCAGTGCCGACCGTGAGCACCCCACGACGGTCGCCCCGGCGCGAAGCAGTTCATGCGCGATGCCGACGCCCACACCGCGGCTGGTTCCGGTGACGATGGCGACTTTGCCTTCGAGTGCTGCCACGAGCCAGAAAATTACACGTTTAATGTTTTGGCGGCAATGGTGCACTACCGGCCTGACCATGGAGCGGGATGGCCTCACCGGTTCGCCGGTGGCTACCGCGCGAGCAGCGCCGCTTCCTGCGGGGTGACCAAGCGCTCCTGCTTGGCGGGATACCGCCGGCTCTTGATGGGGCAACGGATCAGCGAGAGGGCGATCCGCGCGGTGCGCGCGTCAACTGTTCGGCTGATGTACACGGCGGCTCACTCCGTTCCTCTGGTTGACCGTTGTCGGCTTGGTATCGGATACACGGTGCGTGGGGGCATCGGGTTCACGGCTCCCCTGGCAACATCGGTACCCCGGGGATCATCGGGTAGGCGCCGGCCGGTTGTTGCACGATGCCGGCCGGTTGTCGGACGGTACCGACCGGGGCGCCGAGACCGGGTTGAGCCTTGTGACCGCCGGTCAGTATCGACAACAGCGATGCGTAGTCATCGATGGCGTTGACCAACGCGCCGGGGTCGAACGGCACCGCGGGCGCCTGCTCGTCGGTGGCGAGCGGCGTCCGCGGTGCGGCTGCCGCGGACGCATTGCTCACCGCCAGGACCGCCAACGGACCCGCGAGGATCAACGCCGCATACCCGAGTCGTCGGCCAAAGGTGCTGTATGCAGACATCTGGTTTCCCCGATCTGACGTGAAGTGCATTTGTTGCACTTGAGTCACTTTGGAAACACTGGTCTGCAACGGTCACATTTGGGGCACGACACCGTCACAAATCGCACCCTATGGCGTGCCTTTGTCTTTGCCAGACAGCGGCTGTGAGACGCTGCCGCGCTCGCAGGAGGTCAGTTCTCCTTCAGGCCCAACGCGCGGACCATCGTGAAGAACAGGTCGGTCTGATCACTGAGACCGACGATGTTGGCTGCGCCGGGACCGTAGGCAGCGATGCGCAGCTGGGATCCGGTGTGACCCTGGTCCATCGCATCGAGGTTGTCCGAGGTGCCGTAGGAGACGGTCAGGTTCTGGCCGTCCTTGGTGCGCAGGACCCGCGTCAGACCCGGGTAGATGGCGCCGCGGGTGACCTCGAAGGGCAGTTTGGCCTCGGTGGCGGCGTCATGGACATCCTCGACGCTCATGGATTCCACGATCTGGCTGCTGTGCGCATGGTCAGCGGTGACGATGACCAGGGTGTCCTTGTTCTCCTCGGCGAAATCGAGGGCCACCTTGGCGGCCTCGTCGAGATCGACGGTCTCGCCGATCTGCCCACACGGGTTGGCGGCATGGTCCTGCTTGTCGATCGAGGCGCCCTCGACCTGCAGGAAGAAGCCGTCCCCGTCTCCCTTGAGCAGATCGATGGACTTCTTGGTCATGGCGGCCAGCGTGGGCACCGAGGCACCGCGGTCCGGGTTGTCCTTGCACTCGGCAGCCGGTTCCAGATAGCCGCCCTTGCCGGCGACCGGTCCGCTCCAACGGGTCGGCATGTTGCCATCGGCGAACAGGCCGAGCAACGGCGCGTCCTGGTCGGCCTTGTCCGCCTTGTCGAGTTCGTCGGCGTTGCGCACGATGGTGAAGCCGCGCTCCTTGGCCTGAACTTCCAGCGTCTTGCCTTGGTAATCACCGGCTTTGGCGACCTGCGCGAAGGTCTCGGCGCCACCGCCCATCACCACGTCCGCGCGCGTTGCCAGCAGCTGCTCGGTGATCGAGCCGTTACCGCCCTTCTCCAGGGCGTTGGACGGGCAGTCCTTGGTCGTCTCGTCAGGTCCGTAGCAGTCCCGTTCGGTGACGTGGGCGAGCTGAACTGCCGGGGTGGCGTCTTGGATCTCGGAGGTGGTGATGTCGCCGGTGGCCTTGTCTGCCTCCTTGGCCAACTGCAGCAGCGTCTTCTGATCCTTGCCGTGGATGTCCACCGCGATCGCACCGTTGTAGGTCTTGGTGCCGGTGGCCCAGGCCGATCCGCCGGCCGCCGAGTCGGTGACGTACGTCGGCTTGCCGCTCTTGTCCAAGGAGTAATGGGTGTACTGCCCCGTCAGCGGGAACGCGTCCAGCCCCGGGAAGGCGCCGCCGGCGCCGTGCGCGTAGTTGCGGGCCACGGTGATCTCCGAATCACCCATGCCATCGCCGATCAGCAGGATGACGTTCTTCGCGCCGGAGTTCTTGATGGAGTCGGCGATCAGTGCGGCGCGATCATCGCCGGCGCGGGTTGCACCGCCGCGCTCGGACAACGTGCCCTTGGCGGCGGGGTCGAGCAGCGGCAACGACGCGTCGTCGTTCTTGCCTCCACCGCAGGCCGCAGCCAGGGCTGCCGTACACACCAACGCCGCCACCACGTACCGCCTGCGAGTCATCCATGTCTCCGTATCCTCGTCATCTCCGTCAAGCCCAAACATGGTTGAAGCTGCATGTGAACCGATGTTTGCCCGACAGTCGACACCCGGGTAACGGCAATCAAACAGATAGCCGGGCTATCGGGACCGACAGTTGCCACAACAGCCGCGACACGTATTTGCCATGGGAACTACCTGGCAATTGGTCGCGTCAATATCGTCCAACCACCTTTGCCCGCGTTGATACCGTGCGGCAAACAGGAACGGGGATGTCCATGACGAAGCGCACCACAACCTGCCTCTTCGGGGCGATCGCGATCGGCCTGGCCGCCACGGCGTGCAGCCCGGTGACCGAGAAGGCCGCAGCCACGACCACGACAGCGCCTCCGGCCACCACTGTCACCACCAGCGCGGCCGCGGGCGGTGAATCACTGACGTCTCTGTTGCCGACACCGGCCGACGTCCAGCAGACCAAAGGTCCCGACGACATCGCCGACGGCGGCATCCACCTGCACTACCAGGTCAACGGCGCTCCGGACGCCGTGATGACCGCGTACAAGAACGCGCTGCAGGGCAAGGGCTGGGCGCTCACCACCATCATCTCCTCCAGCGGTGGCGGAGGCGGCGGGGCGACCTACACCGGCACGCACGGTGACGCCTACGGCGTCTTCGACGGCGGCGGATATGCCAACAGCACCTACATCGACGTGTGCACCTGGCCCGCGAAGCCGGCGAATCCCAACTGCAGTCGCAGCGATCGTTAGCGACGCACTCTCGCGCCAGTTGCGCGGCAGATTACCGCGACACCGATAGCGGTGGATGCCGGCCGCCGACAGCCCATCAGATTCGCCCGTCGGGCGTTCTGAAATCACAACGTAGCCAACGTGTTGCGTGCGATCTATACATCGACCACGGTTGATCGCCCTACGCTAGAGGGCATGTCCGGCCCGTCTCCGCGGTCGCGGTCTACGGTTGCCAACCTGGCCATGCATTGTGTGCTGGCCGGATTGCTCGCGGCGGTGTTGATGTTCCCCGTCGTCGGCGGTGTCGGGATCATGACGGCGCGGCTATCCGACACGGTGGCACAGGATTCCGCGGAGGTCCTCAAAGGGGACGCACCGATCGTCACCACCATGGTCGACGCCTCGGGCCAACCCATCGCATGGCTGTACGAGCAGCGTCGGTGGGTGGTGCCCATCGACCGGATTGCCGACACCATGAAGCTGGCGATCGTGTCGGTCGAAGACAAGCGCTTCGCCGAGCACAACGGCGTCGACGTCCAGGGAACGCTGAACGGGCTCTTCGGCTACATGCGGGGCATCGACGACGTGCGCGGCGGGTCGACCCTCGAGCAGCAGTACGTCAAGAACTACAACCTCCTGGTCAAGGCGAAGACCGATGCCGAGCGGCGCGCGGCGGTCGAGGTCAGTCCCGCACGCAAGCTGCGGGAGATCCGGATAGCACTCGCGATGGACAAGACACTCCCGAAGGGGGAGATCTTGGCTCGGTATCTGAACCTCGTGTCGTTCGGCAACGGCGCGTACGGGGTTCAGGACGCGGCGCGTACCTACTTCGGTGTCGACGCTGTGGACCTCACGTGGCCGCAGGCCGCGCTGTTGGCCGGCGTGGTGCGGTCCACCAGCGCACTTAACCCCTACACCAACCCGGACGGTGCCCTCGCCCGGCGCAACCTCGTGCTCGACACCCTGATCGACTATCTGCCGGACCGGGCCGAGGAGCTGCGCGCCGCGAAGGCGGCACCGCTGGGAGTGCTCCCCCAGGCCGACCCGCTTCCGCAGGGCTGCATCGCCGCGGGCGACCGCGCCTTCTTCTGCGAATACGTCCTGAATTACCTCGCGCGCGCAGGCCTGACCATGCAGGACGTCGCGCGCAACGGGTATTTGATCCGCACGACGCTCAATCCCAAGGTGCAGGACAGTGTCATGGCGGCCATCGAGAAGTACGCGGACCCCAACGCCCCCGGAGTCGCCAGCGTGATGAGTGTGATCACGCCGGGCAAGGACACCCACCGAGTGATTGCGATGGGCGACAGCCGCACGTACGGACTCAATCTCGATGCCAACCAGACCGTGCAACCGCAACCCTTTTCGTTGGCCGGTGACGGCGCCGGATCGATCTTCAAGATCTTCACCACGGCCGCCGCCCTCGACATGGGAATGGGCATCAACGCTCAGCTCGACGTTCCCGGAACATTCATGGGCAAGGGCCTGGGCAGCAGCGACACCCCCGGTTGCCCGAGGGAAACCTGGTGTGTGCGCAACGCGCACGGTTTCAAGAGCCCACTGAGTGTCACCGACGCCCTGGCGCAATCGCCCAATACCGCGTTCGCCAAACTCATCTCACAGATCGGGGTGCCGCGTGCGGTGGACATGGCTGTCCGATTGGGGTTGCGGTCCTATGCCGAACCCGGCAGTGCCCGCGATTACAACCCCGACTCCAACGAGAGCATCGCCGATTACGTCAAGCGGCAGAACATCGGATCTTTCACCCTCGGCCCGTTCGAGCTCAACGCGCTGGAGTTGGCCAACGTCGGGGCGACCCTCGCCTCGGGCGGCACCTGGTGCCCACCGAACCCGATCGACAAGATGTTCGATCGGAACGGCCGTGAGGTGGGTGTGCAGACCGTCCCCTGCGACCAGGCGGTACCCGAAGGCCTTGCCAACACGTTGGCCAACGCGCTGGGCAAGGATCACTCGAGCGGAACCGCCACCGGCGCAGCGAGTTCGGTCGGCTGGAAACTGCCGATGTCCGGGAAGACCGGCACCACCGAGGCCCACCGGTCATCGGGCTTCCTCGGCTTCACCAACCAGTACGCGGCCGCAAACTACGTCTTCGACGACTCCTCGAACCCGTCGGGGTTGTGTTCGTACCCGTTACGCAAATGCGGCGACGGCACCCTGTTCGGCGGTACGGAGCCGGCCTTGACCTGGTATGCCGCAATGAGTCCCGTCGCCGACGACTTCGGTCCCATCGCCCTGCCTCCCACCGACCCGCGCTATGTCGACGGTGGCCCGGGCGGCGAGGTACCGAGCGTCACGGGAATGAAGGTCGACGATGCCCGTAAACGCCTGCTGGACTCCGGTTTCCGCGTCGCCGACAGAACCACTCCGGTCAACAGCAACGCAACCAAGGGTTCGGTGATCGGGACGACGCCGAGCGGCAGGACCATTCCCGGCTCGATCATCACGATCAACACCAGCACCGGGTATGTGCCACCGCCGCCGCCGGTATATGTGCCCGGACCCGAACTGCCGCCGCCACCAACGCTCAACGAGCTGGGGCCACCCCCACCGCCCAACGTCATCGAGATCCCCGGGCTGCCGCCGATAACCCTGCCGGCGCCACCGCCGCCGCCACCACCTCCGCCGCCCCCTGCGTGACGCCGGGAGCCGGGCGCTAACGCCAATAACCCTCATGGGGCTGCGCCGCTTCATCTTCCAGCAGCGGGCCGATCACCGTGATCGCCCGCTGACCGTGCAGAAGGATGTCCCGGCAGGGCAGTGCGAACGAGCCTTGCTTCGGGTTGTCGCCGGTGAACTCGAACGGCCGGCGTGCCGACAAGCCGTAGACGACCCTGCCGATCCCGGTCCAGTAGGCAGCACCCGAGCACATCACACACGGCTCGGTGCTCGCATACAGCGTCGCGTGATTCATCCCGTCGTTGCCCAGCACCCGCCATGCCTCCGCGGAGGCCATCAGCTCGGCGTGCTGGGTCGGGTCACCGTCGGTGAGTGCCGACGTGTTGGCGCGCTCGACGACCACAGCGCCGCCTGCATCGGCGACCAGCGCACCGTAGGGAGCGCTGCCGCTCCGCCGGGCGTCCTGCGCCAATGCGAAAGTGCGCCGCAGCAGCGCAAGGTCGGCATCGCTGGGAGCCGGCTCGGCATGGGCCTGCCCCGAACCCACGCCCGTCGCCCCGGCCAGCCCGACCAACGCCCCAGCCCCGAGCAACACCGTCCGCCGGTGCAGATTCGCCATGGTCGAGGATGCTAGCGGCGCCGAAGCGCCGTAGGTTTGAATATCGACGGTTCTGGCAATTCCTGTCGCCGACAACACTTCAGTTGCTCTCGAGAGGATCGGACAGACCATGATTGTGCTCGGCATCGTTCTTTTACTGATCGGCTACTTCGCCGGGATCTCGATCCTCTACACGATCGGTGGCATCCTCCTGGTGATCGGGATCATCCTGTGGATACTCGGCGCCGTCGGGCGTCCGGTGGGTGGGCGAAAAGTCTGGTTCTAGCGGGTTTGCGAACGCCCGCGTGACGGCTCCCGGCCCCGTTCCACCTGGACCGTAACCTGCCGATAAGCAACAGATTTCACGATCTGCGGTTACGCAGTCATTCCGGAACGGTGACCGGATATGTCGGAGCCAATCCGGTGGCGAGTGTGTAGGTTAACTCGGCGATCGCCGTGGATCGGCGACGAAACCTACACACTCGCCACAGCATTCGTAAGCAGATACACCAGAGCCCGACTCGGAGGGCAGGCCTACGAAATTATCGGCGGTGCGTCGATCCGTGCGGAAATCTGCTTGACGATCTTGACAGCCGAGTCGGCAGGGTTGGCGCTGCAGGTATTGACGTCGACCACGATGTTGTTGTTCGCGGTCAACGCCCTACCGCAAGCCCACCCGCCCGCCTGGGCGTTGGACTGGGTGGTGACCGTGCTCAGTACACCGCCGTCGGTCGAGATGGGCCCCACGTCCCACAGGGTGCCGGTCTGCGTGTGGGTGTAGTGCTTGCACGCCGGCCATTGTTGAACCGAGGAGTTGTAGAAGGCCCTGGCCTGATCAGCGTCGGCGAATCGAACCACAGCCTGCTTGGCATAGTGAGCGAGGGCGTCCGGCTCGCTCAGCGACACCTCTTGCTCGTCGGTGAACCCACTGTCGGCATACACGGGCGCCTGCGCGGCGCCGTCGACCGCGAGGCACTCACGGGGCGCCATCGTTCCGCTGTCATCTGACATTCGAGAGTCGGTACCCGTGACGGCCATTCCCCCCGCGGCCATTGCCGCGTTGATCTGTTCGGGCGCAAGCAACAATCGGGGCAGCGTTTTCTGTCTGAGCGGTGTTGGAGGAAACGACGTGATCATCGGCGTGGTCGGAGTATTCTCGGCCGCTTGTTCCGTTGACTGACCGCAGCCTGCGGCAAGGGCGCAAGCAGCAGCAATGGTGATCACGGTGGTCGCTGTGCGCATTCTCGTTCCCCCATTTCTGCGCCGCCACATCGAGCCAGGGTGGTGTCGACCCGTAATGGATAAATCCAGGGAAACAGCGAAAGCGTACTTACCGCAGAACATTTGTCGTAATCGTCAAAGACTTTCCGAAACCGTTATCGAAACACCACCAACCGCGAGGTGGAACAGGCTATTAAGTGGGGCGGGCGGGGCTCGAACCCGCGACCAAGGGATTATGAGTCCCCGGCTCTAACCAACTGAGCTACCGCCCCCGAGCGCATCTGCGCGGCAATATGGTCGCACACGCCGCAGGCACAGACGCCAATCAGGGGCCGCAGGCAGGCTTGTCGCGGCTACGCTCACCCCATGATCCGCTTTCTGCTGCGCATCGCGATCTTCCTGGGCTCGTCGGCCATCGGCTTGCTCGTTGCCGCGTGGCTGGTCCCCGGGGTCTCGGTGTCGGCATGGGGCTTCGTCACCGCGGTGGTGATCTTCGCCGTCGCACAGGCGATCCTGTCGCCGTTCTTGCTCAAGATGGCCAGCCGCTACGCCTCGGCATTCCTGGGCGGCATCGGGCTGGTCTCCACGCTGGTCGCGCTGATCCTGGCCTCGGTGCTGACCCACGGCCTGAGCATCCGCGGCATCGGCTCCTGGATCGCCGCCACCGTGGTGGTCTGGCTGGTCACGGCCGTGGCCACGGTCGTGTTGCCGGCGCTGTTCGTCAAGAAGAAGGTCGCCTCGAAGTAGCGCTCGTCGGTGGGATCATGGCGGACGTGCCTTCTCATGCGTTTGCCTCGGACAATGCCGCGCCCGCACACCCGAAGGTGATCGACGCGATCGTCGCGGCCAACGACGGCGCCGTCGCGTCCTACGGGAACGATCCCGTCACCCGGCGTGCGGCCGAGGCCATCAAGATTGCGTTTGACTCCCCCGGCGCCGAGGTGCTGTTCGCGCTCACCGGCACGGCGGCCAACATCATCGCGCTGGCCTCCGCAGTGCGGCCGTGGCAGGAGATCCTGTGCAGCGATATCGCGCACTCGCTGGTCGACGAAGCCGGCGGCCCGGTCCGACTGTCCGGCGCTCCGGTGACGAAGCTGCCCAGTGACAACGGTCTGATCGACCCGGCCCTGCTCGACAGCCAGGTGGCGCGCCGCGGGCCGGTGCACCACTCGCAGCCGCGCATCGTCACCATCACCCAGTCCACCGAGAACGGCCGCGTCTGGACCCCGCAGGCCATCAAGGACTTCATCGACCACGCCCACGATCTGGACCTGCTGGTCCACATCGACGGCTCCCGCCTCGGCAATGCGATTGCCGCGCTGGACATCTCTGCGCCGGCTGCCATCGCCGACGCCGACATCGTCACCGTCGGCGGCACCAAGAACGGTATGTTGATGGGCGACGCGATCCTGGTCCGCCGCCCTGAGCTGTTCGACGGAATCCACTTCGTGCAGAAGCAGATTGGTCAGCTCGCCAGCAAGCAGCGTTTCATCGCGGCCCAGTTCGAGGCGATACTGCACGACGGGCTGTGGCTGCAGACGGCGGCGCACGCCAACCGGATGGCCGCCCGGCTCAGCGCGGGCTTGCAGGCACTCGGCCTGAGGCTGTCCTCCCCCACGGAAGCCAACGAGATATTCGTCGACCTCGACCCCACCGCCTACGCCGCGGTCGCGTCCGGCTACGCCGTCCATCGGCCCGACCCCCTGCAGCCCACCGTGCGGTTCGTCTGTTCGTGGGCGACCACCGAAGCCGAAGTCGACGGTGTTCTAGGACTGTTGGCATCGAAAACGGTGTAGCACCGGACCCCGGCGCGGGACCATGAAGCCATGAAGGCGTCGCGCCTCGTCGTCGCAACAGCACTGGCCCTCGTGAGCTGTTCAGCGCCGGCGCCGCCCGCCCTCAAAACAATCGACGCGGCCAACTTTCAGACGGTCGTGGAGAACGCCGCCACCGCACTGCGCGTGCCGGGAGCACTGGCTCTGCTGCAAACCCCGCAGGGCACGTTCACCGCCAAGACCGGCACCACCGAACTGGGCACGACCTCACCCCCACAACCCGATACCCACTTCCGGATCGCTTCCAATACCAAGACCATGACGGCCGCGCTGATCCTGCTGCTGGCCCAAGACGGGAAGCTCACGCTGGACGATCCGATCTCGGATTACGTCCTCGACGTACCCAACGGCAACGCCATCACGCTGGCCGATCTGCTGACGATGCGTAGCGGGCTGTACTGCTACACGTTCGCCCCGCAACTGTCGGCCCAACTCGACGCCGACCCGGCCGGGCCCTGGACCCCGGCACAGGTGCTGGCCATCGCGTTCGCCCATCCACCGAATGCGCCGCCCGGCACCACCTATGAGTACTGCAACACCAACTACGCGCTGCTGGGCCTGGCGGCAGAAAAGGCCGGCGCCAGCCCCCTGGCCGAGCAGTTCGACCGCCGCTTGTTCGGCCCGCTCGGGATGCACGACACCACACTGCCTGCCGCCGGCGACACCTCGATGCCCGAGCCCTACTCGCACGGCTACATGTACGGAAAGACGTTGTACGCGTTGGTCGATGAGCCCTATCCGGCGGATCTGGTGGCCGCGGCGCAAGCCGGGACGCTGCAGCCGATCGATTACACCCTTCAGAATCCGTCCTATGCCACCGCCGCCGGCGGTGCCATCTCCACCGCCGACGACCTGGCCATCTGGATCCGGGCACTCGTCACCGGCACGGTCTTCGACGACCAGTTCACCCAGCGATGGCGCGAGAGCCTGCGCCCCGAGGATCCGGACCACCCCGACGGCCAGCAGTACGGCTACGGCATCAGCTATCAGCGGTTCGGGCCGCACGCGGCGATGTACTACCACGGCGGCGAACTTCCCGGGTTCAACTCGTTCATCGGGTTCGACCCGGATAACGATGTGGCGCTGGTGATCTGGACGAACCTGACGCTGTCCCCGGAGGGTAAGACCACGGCCAACGCGCTGCTGCCCACCGTGCTCGACCAGGTCTACACCGGTTTGAACCTGGGTTAACTGTAGATCGGCTGCCCGTCGGCGCCGAGCCGGTACTCTTCGGTGCCCTCGTCGATGCGCGCCGCGTCGGCGCCCAGTGCGACGGCCACCTTGTTGCACGCGTTGCGCATGACGTCGAGGGTCAGCTCGACCGCCTCTTCCAGCGAAAAGTGTTGACGTAGTTCGTCGCCGGACACCTGGGCCGGGGTCCAGATGAGCGCGTCGACATAGCGCAGCGCGGCCTTGTGGCGATCGGACAGCTCGGAGTTCTCGAAGTCGTCGATGCCGTCATAGTCGGACTCGGTAGCGCCGGCCTCCAGTGCTGCGGCCTCCCGCAGCGACTTGCACAGCCGGCAGTTGTGCTGGCGCGCCCCGCGCAGCCGCACGATCTCGGAGGTCACCGGGTCCAGGTCACGCAGCCGGCCGACGGCGGGGACGAAGGTGTCCAGCACATGGTCCGCCGGGTTGGTGTCGTGGTCCCAGACGACGGGGCCGGTGGGCCAGGCCACGCCCAGGGCGGACAGCCCGGCACGCATCCGCGGCACGAAGTCGGCCACATAGATCAGCGTCGTCACCGTGAACACGTCCCGCCCGAGAAGATCGGCGAACGCGGCCCGCTGCGCGGTGTTGATGCCCGTGACGTCGATGCTGAACTGCTCGGCGAACTCGGTCACCAGCGGGTCGACGGCGCCGCCGCGGGTCTCGGCAGGCAGGGGCGGCAGCCCCAGCGTCGAGGCACACACTTCACGCACCGCGGCATTGATATCGGCCAGCCGCGGCGGCGATACCGCGACCAGGCCCGTCAACTCACTGAGCACATCGGCAGACACACCGGCAGTATCCATCAACACGGGCGCCGTCGTGCGATTACCCGGGCCCCGATTCCAGCACCTCCAAACCGGAGGCGTAACTCTCCTTGACCACGTCCAGGTGGACCCAGCTGTCGACGACGCCGACCCCGGGCAGCGCCCGGATGGCGTCGAGGATCTCGACCAACTGCGCGGCCGAAAACGCCCGCACCGTGGCCAGCAGGTCGAACCGGCCGAGCGTGCGAGCCACGAAGATGACCGACCGCATGCCCCGAAGTGCCGACACCACCTCGTCCCCCGCTCCGGTCAGCCGGATACCGAGGCCCAGCGCACTCTGACGGTCCTGCCCGGAGTGCCGGACCACGGCACCGATGCGCACCACCTGCGACTCGACCAACCGCACCACCCGCCGTCGCGCTCCCGCGGGTGAAAGTCCCACCGTCTCGGCAAGATCCACATACGAGGCCCGTCCGTCGTCCTGCAGCGCGCGCAGCAGGGCCAGGTCCAGATCGTCGACCTCGACGCTGACGTCACCGACCGGGCCGACGACGTCGCGCAGTACCTCGACGTAGGTGAGGGTGTCGACACCCACGACGTCCGCCATCGCGCGCAACTCCGCGATCACAGCGTCGATGTCTCGGATCGACCCGACCCGCACCTCGGCGATCAACCCGTACGCACCGCTCGTCAGCGACAGGAACGCGACGTCGACGCGCTGGGCCAGACTCGCCGCGATCGGCGCAACCGGCCCGTCGACCATCACGCTCACATGGGCCAGGGCGCCACGGCCGAGCACCGCGGGATGCACGACTCCACGGATCACGACCTGACCGCCGTCGATGAGGCGCTGGGTCCGGGCCGCCGCCGCCGATCGCGACAGGCCCACGCGCTGGGCGATATCGCGGTGAGTCAGCCGCCCATCACCTTCGAGCAGGCTGATGATCGCCTCGTCCACCTCGTCCATCGGGGCACCGCCTGAAATTCCGTCGAAGAATTTTCCTCACAAATCTACCGGCAAAAAGATCGCTGAAGCGCTCAGAAGACGCTCCTTCTGATCTTAATGACGCGCACTGCAGGCATATCAAAACTATCGACGCAATAGTCACGATCGAATCGATTGCACGCTGTGATCTGCGGGTTTACCGTAACGCACATCACATTCACTTCGGGCAATGCGTCATCGCCGCGAGTGACGACAGACCTGAACGCGCCCAACCGCAGAGGAAGTGACAGCATGACCGCCCCGATCGGCCCCGTCGACGCATCGAAGATCCCGCGCTTCGCCGGCCCGGCCACCTTCGCCCGCCTGCCCCGTCTCGACCAGGTGACCAAGGCCGATGTCGTCGTGGCCGGGGTGCCCTTCGATTCCGGTGTCTCCTACCGGCCGGGCGCCCGGTTCGGCCCGACCCACGTGCGCGAGTCCTCACGCCTGCTGCGCCCCTACAACCCAGCGATGGACGTGTCCCCGTTCGAGCTCATCCAGGTCGCCGATGCCGGCGATATCGCGGTGAACCCCTTCAACATTCACGAGGCCATCGAGACCATCGAGGGCGCGGCCCGCGACCTCACATCCGACGGCACCAAACTCGTGACCATCGGCGGTGACCACACCATCGCGCTGCCCTTGCTGCGCGCGGCCGCCGCCAAGCACGGCCCCGTCGCGCTGGTGCACTTCGATGCCCACCTGGACACCTGGGACACCTACTTCGGCGCCGAGTACACCCACGGCACACCGTTCCGCCGCGCCGTCGAAGAAGGCATCCTCGACACCGAGGCACTGTCGCACGTCGGCACCCGCGGGCCGCTGTACGGAAAGAAGGATCTCGAGGACGACCGCCGCTTCGGGTTCGGCATCGTCACCTCGTCCGACGTGTACTACCAAGGCGTGCGCGAGGTTGTCGACAAACTCCGGCAGCGGCTCGGGAACCGGCCCGTCTACGTGTCGATCGACATCGACGTGCTCGACCCGGCCCACGCCCCCGGCACCGGCACCCCCGAGGCCGGCGGCATGACCAGCCGCGAGCTGCTGGAGATCCTGCGCGGGTTCCGCGGGCTGAACCTGGTGGGCGCCGACGTCGTCGAGGTCGCCCCGGCCTACGACCACGCCGAGATCACCGGTGTCGCCGCATCCCACGTCGCCTACGACCTGGTGTCCCTGCTGGCCTTGGGGCCCGATGCGTAACGGCGGCGACCTCGTCGTCGAAACCCTTACCGCGCTGGGCGTCTCGCATGTGTTCGGTATCCCCGGCCAGAACGCGCTGGGCCTGTTCGACGCCATCCGGCGCAGTGACCTGACGTTCGTCAGCTCGCGGGTGGAGAACAACTCCGCGTTCGGCGCCGACGGCTACAGCAGGGTCACCGACGAGGTCGGCGTGCTGTTCCTGTCCACCGGTCCCGGTGCGTTGACCGCGCTGGGCGCGCTGCAGGAGGCCTACGCCACCGGCGTGCCGGTGCTGGTGATCGCCAGCCAGGTACCGCGATCGGGCATGGGCCTGCGCCGCGGCATGCTGCACCAGCTCGATGATCAGAAGGCCAGCGCGGTCAACGTCACCAAAAGCGTTGCCACCGTGCGCCACGCCGCCGAGATCCCCAGCCTGATCGCCGACGCCTACACGTTGGCACGCTCGGCGCCGGCCGGGCCGACCTGGGTGGAGATCCCGCAGGACGTCCTGCTGGAGCCGACGACGGTGCCGCCGGTGGCCGAACTCGATGTGACGCCGACGCACCGTGCCCCACGGTCCGAGTTGATCCGGGAAGCCGCGGCACTGCTGAACTCCGCGCAGCGGCCGGTCATCTTGGCCGGCGGTGGCGTACGTCGCTCCCCCGGCGGCCCGGACGCGTTGGTGGCACTGGCCGAAAAGCTGGGCGCCCCCGTGGTTTCCACGGTCGGCGGCAAGGGCGCCATCGCCTTCGACCACCCGCTGTCGGCCGCCTCGTGGATCGAGGACCGCTACACCACCGAGATGCTGGAGAATGCTGACGTCCTGGTGGCCGTCGGCACCGCGATGGGTGAGGTCACCAGCAACTACTTCACCTTCGCGCCGCGGGGCCGGCTCATCCACATCGACGCCGAGGCGCGCGTGCTGGAGGCCAACCACCCCGCCCTGGCCATCCACGCGGACGCCGCGCAGGCCATGCGCGCGCTGGCCGATCTGGTCGAATCGCGCGACAACGCCGCGGGCACCGCCCGGGCGGCCGACTTGCGAAAGGCTGTGCAGGACCGGCTTGCCGGTCAGGACGTGTCCACCGAACTGCAGCTGATGGCCGACCTCCGCGCCGCGGTGCCCTCGGGCACCCACACCTTCTGGGACATGACGATTGCCGGCTACTGGGCCTGGTCGGTGTGGGACCCGCAAGACGGTGGGTTCCATTCCGCCCAGGGCGCAGGCGGTTTGGGTTTCGCGTTTCCGGCCGCGCTCGCCGCGGCGATCGCCACCGGCCGGCGTACCTTCGCGGTGTCCGGTGACGGCGGGGGCATGTACTCGATCGCCGAACTGGCCACCGCCCGTCAGCACGACGCCAACATCACCTGGCTGATCGTCGACGACGGTGGCTACGGCATCCTTCGCGAGTACATGACCGCCGAGTTCGGCACCGCGACCGCCACCGAACTGGCCCGCCCCGACTTCGCCCGACTCGCAGCCAGTTTCGGGATCCCCGCGCACACCGCCACGCCCGACAACATCGGAGAGATCGTGGCCGCCACATTCGGCACCGAGGGTCCGGCCGTGGTCGTCCTGCCCGCAGTGCTGAAGATGTTCGCTCCCACTCACCTCTGACCGAAGGATTGACATCGTGGGTAAACCAGTCGATATCGCGATCGTCGTGATCTATCTCCTCGCGATGCTCGCCTTCGGGTTCTGGGGGAAGTCCCGGACCAAGGACTCCGCGGACTTCCTGGTCGCGGGCCGACGCCTCGGGCCGACGTTGTACACCGGCACCATGGCGGCCGTCGTGCTCGGCGGTGCCTCGACCGTCGGTGGCGTGGGCCTGGGCTACAAGTGGGGAGTTTCCGGCATGTGGCTGGTGGTGGCGATCGCCATCGGCCTGCTGGCCCTGAGTCTGTTCTTCGCCGGACCCATTCAGCGCCTTCGCGTCTACACCGTCGCGCAGATGCTCAGCCTGCGCTACGGAGTCGACGCGACCTCGGCCTCCGGCCTGGTCATGGCCGCCTACACGCTGATGCTGTCAGTCACCTCGACCATCGCCTACGCGACGGTGTTCAACGTGCTGTTCGGCACGGGCCGAACGCTTTCTGTGATCATCGGCGGCGTGGTCGTCATGCTGTACTCGTCGATCGGCGGCATGTGGTCCATCACCCTGACCGACATGGTCCAGTTCGTCCTCAAGACGATCGGTGTGTTCTTCCTGCTGCTGCCGTTCACCTGGCACCGGGCCGGCGGCTTCGACGGCATCCGAGAGCGCGCCGGTGATGCGGTGTTCGACCTGACCGCGATCGGTACCGACACCATCATCACGTTCTTCGTGGTCTACAGCTTCGGAATGCTGATCGGACAGGACATCTGGCAGCGGGTGTTCACCGCACGCTCCCCCCAGGTCGCCCGATGGGGTGGAACGACGGCTGCGCTCTACTGCGTGTTCTACGGAATCGCTGGGGCGTTGATCGGCTTGGCCGCATCGACCTTCATGCCTGACGTCAAGGCCAAGGACGACGTGTACGCCCAGATCGCGGAAGCGATTCTGCCCGTGGGGATCAGCGGCATCGTGCTCGCCGCGGCCGTCGCCGCGATGATGTCGACCGCATCGGGCGCGCTGATCGCGACCGCCACGGTGGCCCGTACCGACATCAAACCGCTGCTGCTGCGCATGGTGGGCCGCAGCCCTGCCGCGGCCGAAAACCCGGAGGTGGACGTGCATTCCGACCGCCGCTACGTCGCGGTGCTCGGCATCATCGTCATCATCATCGCCGCGCTGCTCAACGACGTCGTCGGTGCACTGACCATCGCCTACGACATCCTCGTCGGCGGCCTGCTGGTGCCGATCCTCGGCGGGTTCCTGTGGAAGCGCGCCACCGGTGCCGGTGCGTTGGCGGCGATGGCGGTCGGCACGCTCGTCACGCTGGGCACCATGGCGGTCGTCGGTGACGTGCTGGCCAACGAGCCCATCTATTACGGCCTGGTGTCCAGCCTGATAACCTACGTTGTTGTCAGCCTGGCGACTCCCCGCACGTCCACCGAGGTGCTGCGGGTGTGGGACGACCGACTGGCCGGGCGCGACACCGCCGAGGTCGACGAGGTGGCCGCTACCTAGCCTCGCGCCGTTCCCACGGCCAGGTCATGAGTGCCCACACCACGGCTACCAACGCACTGGCCACCAGGACGTAGACCGGCCACGGACCCATCAGATCGAGCAGCGATGCGGTGGCGGGTTTGGCGTTGAGGAACCCATAGTTGGTCCCCGCGATTCCGTTGAACGCCATGGTGACTCCGGCCCACACCACCGTCACCACGACCACGAACCGGTAGTCAGGCCAATGGGGGCGCATGCCCCGGCCCCAGGTCAGATAGATCGCCGCCCAGACCACGAGCAGATGAATCGACCAGAACGCCAGGAACTCGTAGTGCGGGAAATCCGGGCTCTTGAGCACCGGTGAGATCAGCGCCTGCGTGCTCAGCACCAGACCCCAGTAGTAGGTGAGCACGAACGCCCAGTGTCGCTGCGACCACAGCGCGTAGGCGCCGACGACAGTCGCCAGGTCGGTCAACCGCAATGGCACGGACCGTTCGATGGACGGCGGGATCAGCGTGTAGGCGAGCATCGCGACGTAGATCGCGGCCGTCAGTGCACCGAGGACGCGGCCGAACAGCCGGGATTGGCGTTCGGTCTGACGGCGGCCGAGCCAGACCACCAGCACCGCCCCGACGACAAACACGGCGATGGCGGCCCAGTGCGACGGACCGTAAGCCGTGAATTGCCGCCCCGACAGCACATCGGCCTCCCTAGCTCATTGCGCTTGACTCACCGAGGACATGTGGAAGTCCGGGATCCGCAGCGTCGGCATGGACGCGCGGGTGGCCCAGTCACCCCACTCGCGCGGCAGGGTGACCTCGCTGATGCCGGCCTCCGTGGCGCGCCGCAACAGATCCAGCGGGCTCTCGTTGAACCGGAAGTTGTTCACCGCGGCGCTCACCTCGCCGTCCTCGACCAGATAGACGCCGTCCCGGGTCAGCCCGGTGAGCAGCAGCACGGTCGGGTCGACGTCGCGGATGTACCACAGTGTGGTCAGCAGCAAGCCGCGTTCGGTGCCGGCGATCATATCTGCCAATTCGGTTGTGCCACCGGTCATCAGCAGATTGTCGGCGGGCACCGCGACCGGCGTGCCGTATTCGGCGGCCACGGCCCGCGGGTAGGCCAGCGCGTTGACCACCCCGTCGCGGATCCAGTCCACCCGGCCGATGTCCATCCCGTTGTCGAAGATCGACACCCGCTCCGAGGAACTCGGCACGGCGACGAACGGTTGGCAGGCCAACGACTGCTCGAACGGGTCGGAGTACAGCGTCAAACCCAGATCGGTGAGCTTCTCCCCCACCCGGGTGCCGCCCGGCGCCGACAGCGCGCTGCGCCCTTCCTGCGCCCCGCGGCCGTCCATCGCCCAGGTCAGGTAGATCATCATGTCGGCCACGGTCGAGGGCGGCATGAGCGTCTCGTAGCGGCCGGCCGGCAACTCGACGGTCCGCTGCGCCCACCCCAGCTTCAGCGACAGCTCGTCCAGCATCGAATCTACCTGCACGTCAACGAAATCCGGGGTGCTCACCCCGGCCCAGACACTCGCCCCGTCGCGCTTGGCGTTGATCTCCACCGATCCGGTCGGCTGGGTGTAGCGACGGCGCAGCCCGGTCGAGGTCGCCAGGAACGTCGTCTCCATGACATGGCGCGCATATCCGTAGAGCTGGTCGGAACCGGCGAAGCCCTTGGCCAGATCTTCGGCGATGCCGGTGAACACCCGCGCACCGGTGCCCACCACCGGTGCATCCCAGTCGGCAGGCGTTCCTGCGCCCGGCAACGGTGGTGCGGCGTCACGGGCCTCGGGTGAGGCCACCGCGGCGCGCTGGGCGGCGGCCACCAGGTCCGGGATCACCGCCGGATCGACTTCGGTGGAGCGCACCGATCCGACGTGCGCCGTGTCGCCGCGGCGCACGATCGAGATCACCGTGATGGTGCGGCTGACCGTCTCACCGTTGGTGGTCATCGAGTTACCGGCCCACCGCAGCGACGCGTCGGCCCGCTCGGTGACCAGCACAATCGTTTCTGTGCCCGGATCTGCTGCGGCCAAGGCGATGTCGACGACCTGCTGTGCGCCGATCATCGGCCGCCCTCCGTCCGGGTGTTCAGTACGTTGATGCCGCGGAACAGGGCGCTCGGGCAGCCGTGGCTGACCGGGGCCACCTGCCCGGGCTGGGCCTTGCCGCAGTTGAACGCCCCGCCCAGCCGCCAGGTCGACGGTCCGCCGACCGCCTCCATCGCACCCCAGAAATCGGTCGTGGTGGCCTGGTACGCCACGTCGCGCAGCTGCCCGTCCAGCCGGCCGTCGCGAATCCGGTAGAACCGCTGGCCGGTGAACTGGAAGTTGTACCGCTGCATGTCGATTGACCAGGACTTGTCGCCCACGACGTAGATGCCGTCGGACACCCGCGAGATCAGATCCTGCGTGCTGAGATCTTCCGGCCCCGGCTGCAGCGACACATTGGCCATCCGCTGGATCGGGACATGGTGTGGCGAGTCGGCATATGAACAGCCGTTGGAACGGGCCTCCCCGAGGCGGGGAGCGAACACCCGGTCCAGCTGATAGCCGACGAAGACGCCGTCGCGCACCAGGTCCCAGCTCTGCGCCCGCACCCCTTCGTCATCGAATCCGACGGTGGCCAAACCGAATTCCACGGTGCGGTCCGCCGTCACGTTCATCACGGGCGAGCCATAGCGCATGGTGCCGAGCTTGTCCGGGGTGGCGAACGACGTCCCGGCGTAGGCCGCCTCGTAGCCGATCGCCCGGTCGTATTCGGTGGCGTGCCCGATCGATTCGTGAATCGTCAGCCACAGATTGGACGGGTCGATGACCAGGTCGGTGGGGCCCGCGACCACGGAGGGCGCCTTGGTCTTCTCGGCGAGCAGTGTCGGCAGCTCGGCCAGCTCAGAAGTCCAGTCCCAGACGTCGTCGCCGGCCAATGCTTCCCAGCCGCGCGCCGTCGGTGGGACCAGCGTGCGCATGGTCTCGAACGACCCGGCGGCCGAGTCGACGGCGACCGCCTCCATCGTCGGCATCACCCGCACCCGCTGCTGGGTGATCGAGGATCCGAACGTGTCGGCGTAGAAGGTCTGCTCCTTGACCGCGTGCACTCCCGCCGACACATGGTCGACACCGTCGGCCGCCAGCAACCGGCCGGAGTATTCGCCGAGCAGCGCGATCTTGTCTGCGGCAGGGACGACGAACGGGTCGACACCGTAATCGGACACCCAGGTCACGTCGGTGTAGACAGGCTCACCGGCCAACTCGATGCGCTCGGCGTTCAGCGGAGCGAGCGTCGTGGCCACCTGCACCGCGCGCCGGGCCGTCTCGGCCGCCACCTCGGGCGCCAGTTCGGCATGGGAGGCGAATCCCCACGCGCCGTCGACGATCACCCGCACCGCCAGACCCACCTCGCGGTTGACCACCGACATCTCCAACTCGCCGTCGCGCAGTTGGATGATCTCGGTGGTGATGCGGTGAATCCGCAGATCGGCGTAGCTGGCGCCGGCGGCGGCTGCCGCGGACAGTGCCGCGTCAGCCAACTCGAACCGGGGCAGCTCCAGGAAGTCGGCGTCCACGCGTCGTTGAGCTGTCACGCCCCTACGGTAGCGGCGCCGCCGGGCGACTTGGTTCAGGCGGGAGCAACGCGGCGCAACCAGGCCTCGACATCGCGGTGACGGGTGAAGCGGACGATGTGCAGATGGGGCACCTGCGATCCCAGCGCAGGGACGGTGTCGCGGAGCTTGTTTCGGGTCCGGAAACCCCAGCGCAAGATGTGGTCACGGTCGGTGAAGATCGTGCGCAGCGGCGGTTCGATGTTGCCGTTCCACAACTCGAGGCGGCCGAGGCGTCGACGAAGGGTGCGACGCGTCAACTGGCGCAGGGCCACCGGTGTCGGCAGGTCCAGCCACAACAGCGTGTCCGCGCGCGTCACGATCTGGCTGCGCACGGCGCGGTACTGCCATTCGATCACCCAGGAATCGCCGGCGATGAACTGCTCGACGTCACTGATGAACGTGGGTCGGGGTTCCCAGCCGGACCCGTGATAGAGACTGTCGATCTCGACGTACGGCAGGTCGAACTGATGCGACAGTCGCGTCGCGAGCGTCGTCTTGCCCGACCCCGTCACCCCGGCGACGGCGATGCGCCGCGGCTGCCAGGTCACTGGATCTTGAGCCGTCAACACCCGACCGATCGTAGCGAGGCATACCGTGAGGACATGGCAGAGCTCAGCAGGCGGACAGTCCTAGGTGGTGCGGCAGTGGCCGCCGGCGCGGCCGCGGTCGGATTCGGCGGTTACGAGCTGCTGGGCAGACGCGGCCCGGGCACAGCCGGCCGGCCCAACATCCTCGTCGTCATCGTCGACCAGATGCGGGCCCCGCAATGGTTCCCCGATACCCAGCAGCTCGGCGCGTTGTTGCCGAGCCTCGACCGGCTGCGCGCCCGCAGCACCTCGTTCGGCTCGCACTACAGCGCGTCGAACATGTGCACCCCGTCGCGCGGGGTGCTGACCACCGGGCTGTACTCCCATCAGACCGGGTGCCTGTACACCGGAGAAGGTCCCACCGAGTCGACGCTGGCGGCCCGGTTCCCGACCTGGGGGACGATGCTGCGCGACGCCGGCTACCGCACCTGGTGGTGGGGCAAGTGGCACCTGGGCAGCGTGGCCGACAACACCCCTGACGGCCTGGACGTCCACGGCTTCTCCGGCGGCACCTACCCGTCCCCCAACGGCGCACCGAACCAGGGCCTGCAGCAGGACCCGTCGATCGTCGATCAGTTCGCAGGGTGGTTAGACGCCCACGCGAACGAGGGCCCCTGGTGCACCACGGTGTCCCTGGTCAACCCGCATGACATCTGCTGGTGGCCGAAAAACCCTCTACCAGAAGATGTTCCGCACCGGTTCAGCGCGAAGCCGGTCAACTTCGAAACGGCGGATGACCTGCGCCGCCGCGGCAAGCCGCAGTTGCAGATCGACTACATGAATTTCATGTCACCGCTGATGACCGGCGCGATGGACTACACCGGGCCCGAGTCAGCCGCGCAGTGGGCACGCTGCCTGGACATGTACCTGTGGCTCCATCAGCAGGTGGACACCCAGATCGGCCGGGTGCTCGACATTCTGGCGGCGCGGCCGGACGTCGACGACAACACCGTCGTCGTGTTCACCTCCGACCACGGCGAGTACGCCGGGTCACACGGCCTGCGCGGCAAGGGCGCCGCGGTCTACGAGGAGAGCATCCGAGTGCCGCTCTACATCCGCGACCCGTCGGGTCACCTGACACCCGACCCCGGCGACAGCCGCACCCAGCTGACTTCCAGTGCCGACCTGGCGCCGCTCCTGCTGACCATCGCGCACGGCGGCACGGACTGGCGGTCGGATTCCCGCTACTCCTACCTGGCGAGCCGCGCCGACATCGCCGGGATCGCCGCCGATGCGGCGGCACCCGGGCGGCCGTGGATCGCGCACGCCACCGACGACATGTCGGTGGAGGAGATGGCCGCCTTGATGAAATCCCCACTGGCAAAGAAGTTCTTCGGCACAGACGGCCCACCCACCGAGATCCCGACGTCGGCGCCCAGCCACATCGTGGCCGTGCGTACCCAGGATGCCAAGCTCGGCATGTACACCTACTGGAAGCCCGGCAGCATGGACATCGACACATCGCGGCCCGTCCAGCACGAATTATACGACTATGCAACCGATTCCGGCCGTCAGGAACTCGACAACCAGGCCGGCCGCAGTGCCAAGCAGGCCGACCTGCAGGCACTGCTCGACCACGAGGTGCTGCCCGAACTGCGAGCCCCGCTGCCGGAGTTCCTCAACGAGGCGCAAGAGCAGGGGCTGGCGAATATGAAGGAACTCGCCACGTTGCGCGGAGGCTGAGCCGATAAAGACAGCACGGAGGCTGAACCCGGTAGCTGAAATCGCTTCCCCGCGGCGCCTGACGTACTAGCGTCCTTCCGACGGTCGTTGGTTCGCTAGGAGGTTGGCGTCATGCGCGTGTTGGTCACCGGCGGTACCGGATTTGTGGGTGGGTGGACCGCGAAAGCGATTGCCGACGCTGGTCATTCCGTCCGATTTCTGGTGCGCAATCCGGACCGGCTGCACACCAGCGTCGCCAAGCTCGGGGTCGACGTCTCCGGCCATGCGGTCGGCGACATCACCGACCGCGACTCGGTCATGCGTGCGCTCGAGGGTTGCGACGCCGTCCTGCACAGCGCGGCACTGGTCGCCACCGATCCGAGCCAGACCGCGCAGATGATGAGCACCAACATGGACGGTGCGCGGAACGTTCTGGGCGGCGCCGCAGAACTCGGCCTCGATCCGATCATCCACGTATCGAGCATCACCGCGCTGTTCAATCCCGATGTGGAAACGCTGGAAGCGGACCTGCCGGTGTTCGGCGGCACCGACGGCTACGGGCGGTCCAAGGCGCAGGTCGAGATCTACGCCCGCGGAATGCAGGACGCCGGTGCGCCGGTGAACATCACCTATCCCGGCATGGTCATGGGTCCGCCGGTGGGCAACCAGTTCGGCGAGGCCGGCGAGGGTGTCGCCGCCGCACTGCAACTCGGCGCGATCCCCGGTCGCAGTGCGGCGTGGACCATCGTCGACGGCCGTGACCTGGCCGCCCTGCACGTCGCGCTGCTCGAGCCCGGCCGCGGGCCCCGCCGCTATATGGCTGGCGGGCATCGTATTCCGGTGGACCAACTCGCCAAACTGCTCACCGAGGTCGGCGACAAGACCATGTTCGCCGTCCCGGTTCCCGACACCGTGCTGCGGGTCGCGGGGCAGGTACTCGACCGGATGGGCCCGTTCTTGCCGTTCCAGACACCGTTCACCGAGGCCGGGATGCAGTACTACACGCAGATGCCGGCTTCCGACGATTCACCGAGCGAACGGGACTTCGGCATCACCTACCGCGATCCGCGAATCACGCTGGCCGACACCGTCGCCGGATTTCGAGACCTCAACGGCTGACGGCCGGAAGCGGTCCGTCGAGGACCTGCTTCCGGCCGCCTGCCGTTGTTGAGTTGGCGTCAGTTGTCGCCGACCTGGCCTGCGGTCTGCACCATCGGGGCCGAGGGTGCCGCACCCCCGAGCTGGCGGGCCGCGAAATCAGCTGCCTGGATTGCCATCCCGTTGTCCTTGTAGGAGCTGTGGGCCGCCCGGTTCAGACCCCCGGGGAAGCAGATCGGGTCGCCGGGTGCACACAGCTGGATGGTCTTGGCCGCGTACGACGGGCCGATGGCGATGGGCGGTGCGCTGCGGTCGGCCAAGCCCAGGATCCACTCGTCGGGTGTGCCGAACAGGGCCACAGCCGCGACGTGGGAAGCGATCGATGCGGGCATCGGGCCACTGATACCGGCGGGCAGGACGAACCCGGCGGGCACGCTTCCGGCGGTGGTGTAACCGGCCACCGCGGCGCCCTGTGAGTAGCCGCCCAGCACGATCTTGGTCGCCGGGCAGGTCGCCGCGATCGACTGGATCCGATTGCTGGCATCGGCGACGCCGTCGGCTGCCTGGCCGAAGTCCAGCGATGCCGGATAGTTCACTCCGTACACGTCCACCGTCTTGCCGGGCAGGTCGGCGCTGAGTGCATCGACGAATGCCTGACCGGTGGCGCCCACGCCGGGTGCCTCATTGGTACCGCGGGCGAACACGACCTCGACATCGGCACACCCGTCGGCGGCATTGGCCGAGGCGATCGGACCGGCCAGCGAGCCGAGGACCATGGCGGCCAGCGCGAAGACCGTGAAGACCGTGGACTGTGCCACCTTGCTGATAGAAGCGCCCGTGCGGGCTCGCTGCGGTGTACTCATGAGATTCTCCCCCAGTCCCTGTTTGCTGCGATTACCTGCTACAAGCGCAACGCAGCGAATTCGATTCCGGCGGAGTCAAGTGATCTACGTCATCTGAGCAAATTGCGTGCGCCGGGATTGCACGACGGCATTCCGGCGTTGAGGATGGGCGCTCGGGTGCCCGGCGTGGCGTCCGAAGGTCACGAACCGCTTTAATGGCTCGATGGCCACCTCGCGTGTCCGCACCACCGTACTGGGGTACACGCTTGTCGCCCCCAGCCTGTTCGGCGTCGTCACGTTCCTGTTGCTGCCCATGCTGGTGGTGATCTGGCTGAGCCTGCAACGGTGGGACCTGCTCGGCCCGATCGAGTATGTGGGACTGGACAATTGGACGTCGGTACTCACCGATTCGTCGTTTGCCAGGTCCCTGGCGATCACGCTGCTGTTCGTACTGCTGGTGGTGCCGACCCAAACCGTGCTGGGACTGATCGCGGCATCGCTGCTGGCCCGGGGACTCCCCGGCACCGGCTTTTTCCGCACCGTGTACGTGTTGCCGTGGATCTGCGCGCCGCTGGCCATCGCGGTGTTGTGGAAATGGATCCTGGCGCCGACGGACGGGGCGCTCAGCACCGTGCTGGGCCGGCAGGTGGACTGGCTCACCGACCCGGGGCTGGCGCTGCCGGTGGTGTCGGCGGTCGTGGTGTGGACCAACGTCGGTTACGTGACGCTGTTCTTCCTGGCCGGCATCCTCAACATCCCGGCCGACGTCCACAACGCCGCCCGGATCGACGGCGCCACAGACTGGCAGCGGTTCCGCCACATCACCCTGCCGATGCTGCGCCCGACCATGTTCTTCGTCCTGGTCACCGGAATTGTCAGCGCCGCGCAGGTATTCGACACCGTGTACGCGCTGACCGCGGGCGGGCCGCAAGGTCGCACCGACCTGGTGGCCCACCGGATCTATGCCGAGGCGTTCGGTGCGGCCGCAGTGGGCCGCGCCTCCGTGATGGCCATCGTGCTGTTCGTCATCCTGGTCGGCATCACGCTCCTCCAGCACGTCTACTTCCGCCGCAGGATCAGCTATGACCTCACGTAACGCACTGATCTACGTGGGACTGCTCCTCGGCGCGGTCATCACGCTGCTGCCCTTCGGCCTCGGATTGCTCACCTCGTTCACCTCGGCCGAGCAGTTCGCCACCGATCCCCCGCTGTCACTGCCCGAGCCGCCGACGCTGGAGAACTACGTCGGGCTGTCCGACGCCGGGTTCGGACGCGCCATCGTGGTGACCGCCTTGATGACCGCCGTCATCCTGCTGGGCCAACTGGTGTTCTCGGTGCTGGCCGCCTATGCCTTTGCCCGGCTGCGGTTTCCCGGCCGCGACGCGTTGTTCTGGGTCTACATCGCCACGCTGATGGTGCCTGCGACGGTGACCGTGGTGCCGCTGTACCTGATGATGGCCGAGGCCGGGTTGCGCAACACCTTCTGGGCACTGGTGCTGCCGTTCATGTTCGGCTCGCCGTACGCGATCTTCCTGTTGCGGGAGTACTTCCGGTCCATTCCCGGCGATCTGATCAATGCGGCCCGCCTCGACGGCGCCCACACGCTGGACGTGATCACCCATGTGGTGGTGCCCGCCAGCCGGCCGATCCTGGTGACCCTGGCGTTGATCACCGTGGTGAGCCAGTGGAACAACTTCCTGTGGCCGTTGGTGATCACGAGCGGCAGCAAGTGGCAGGTGCTCACCGTCGCGACGGCCGGGTTGCAGACGCAGTACAACGCCCAGTGGACGCTGGTGATGGCGGCGACCACGGTGGCGATCGTCCCGCTGATCGTGTTGTTCATCGCGTTCTCGCGCAACATCGTCCGTTCGATCGTCGTGACGGGGATCAAATGATCACCGAAATCAACGCCATGGTTGTGAAATCGCCGCGACATCGACCATTGCGTCCATCTCGCGGCAAGGAGCGACCATGAGTCGCTCCACCGTCCTGGCCGCGGGACTGGCACTCACCATGGCCGTCCTGCTCGTCTTCGCCGTGCTGCTGGGCCACACGACCGAACCCGAAAGGCGCACCGTGGTCACCGTGCGCCTGTGGGACCCACAGGTCGCGGCGGCCTACCGGGAGTCCTTCGCCGAGTTCAGCAAGGAACACCCCGACATCGAGGTGCGCGTCAACTCCGTCGCCTATTCGGCGTACTTCGACAGTCTGCGCACCGATGTGGCCGGCGGGAGTGCCGACGACATCTTCTGGCTGTCCAATGCGTACCTCGCCGGTTATGCCGACAACGGCCGGCTGCTCGACATCGGACAGACATTGGGCGCCAACGCCGCCCGGTCCTGGGAACCCTCGGTGGTCAACCAGTTCACCCGAAACGACGCCCTCTGGGCGGTTCCGCAACTGACCGACGCCGGTATCGCGGTGTACTTCAACGCCGACTTGCTCGACGCCGCGGGAGTGGATCTCGCCGAACTGACCACGCTGCGGTGGTCGAACGGTCCCGACGACACCCTGCGGTCGCTGGCGGCCAGACTGACCGTGGACGAGCAGGGCCGTTCGGCCGGCACCGACGGTTTCGACGTCGGCCGCATCCGCCAGTGGGGCTACAACGCCGCCAACGATCTTCAGGGCATCTACCTCAACTACATCGGCTCTGCGGGCGGCATCTTCACCATCGGCGACCGCTTCGCGTTCGACAACCCGCAGGCCGTCGAGGCGTTCACCTATCTGGTCCGGCTGATCAACGACGATCACGTCGCGCCGCCGGCAGCGGCCACCAACAACAACGGCGACTTCTCCCGTAACGCCTTCCTGCAGGGCCGCATGGCCCTGTTCCAGTCCGGTACCTACAACCTGGCCGCCGTTGCCAACCAGGCCCGGTTCCGGTGGGGTGTGGCGATGCTGCCCGCCGGCCCCAAGGGCCGGGTCAGTGTCACCAATGGCATTGCCGCAGCGGCGAACTCGGCGACCCGTCACCCCGATGCGGTACGCGAGGTGTTGTCCTGGATGGGCAGCAAGCGCGGCAACGAATACCTGGGTGTCAAAGGCGCCGCCATCCCGGCCGTGTTGCGGGCCCAGCCGGTCTACCGCAACTACTGGAAATCACGTGGAGTCGACGTCAGCCCCTTCTTCCTGGTGCTGCACGGGCCGCGCATCCCGGCGCCGGGGGCCGCCGGCTTCCCGGCCGGATACCAGGCCCTCAAGCCGTATTTCGACGAGATGTTCCTGGGCCGCGGTGATGTCGAGCAGTCGCTGGCCGACGCGCAATGGGCGGCCAATTCGGCAGCAGCGCGCTGAGCCGGCGTGAATTACCGACCCCTGACCTCTGGCACGTCGCTTACATTGGGCTGATGCCCCAGCACAGCAGTGCGTCCCGCCGCCACCGCATGACGGTGGCCCTGTTCGCCGCGGCCTTGTTGGCTGCCGCGCCGGCCTGCGCGGCCGGGCACTCCCCCAATTCCTCGGCGCCGGCGGCACCTCAGAGCGATGCGGGATTCGCTCCGGCGGCCCCGGTACCCGAAGCCGGCCCGGGGATGAAGAACGCGCCGATACCCGCCGAGGTCAAGCGCGACATCGTCAAGACCGCGTCGATGTCGATCACCGCGGGCAACCCGGCGGCGGTGGCGGACAAGGCCGTATCGCTGGCCACCGATGCCGGCGGCCGCGTCGACAGCCGCTCCGAGGATGCCGGCTCCAGTTCCGGCCGTGCACATATCTCCCTGGCGCTGCGGGTCCCGGCCGCCAAACTCGAAGGCACCCTCGACGAGTTCAAGAAGCTCGGCACGGTCCAGACCGTCGAGGTCCGCGCCGACGACGTGACCTCCCAGCGCGTCGATCTCGACGCCCGCATCAAGGCACTGCAGACCTCGGTGGACCGGTTGCTGGGGATCATGCGGGACGCCAAGGATCCCGAGGCCCTGATCCAGGCCGAGAACGCGTTGTCGCAGCGCCAGGCGGACCTCGACAGCCTGCGCGCGCAGCGTACCCAGCTCGGTGACCAGATCGACTACAGCACGGTCAATCTCGACATCACCGCCGAGCAGATCGGCGGCCCGGCCCCGCAGTATCGGGGGTTCTGGGGTCAGGTCGAACGCGGCTGGCACGGCCTGGTCTCGATGGCATCGGGGGCCGTGATGCTGTTCGGCCTGCTCCTGCCGTGGTTGGTGGCCGTGGTCATCGCGGCGGTGATCGTCGTGGCCGTCGTCCGGCTGACCAGGTCGCGTCCCCGGCAGACGTCAGCGGCGGGGCAGGCTGGTGGGCAGGACGGTCAGCTCCAGGGCCAGGGCGGTGCCACAGACGAGAACGAGGATGGCGAAGGCGATCCAGTCGCGCGACCGGGGTCGTGACGGTGCCGCCGAGATCTGGCCTGCCCCACCGCGTGCGGTGATGGCATCGCCCATCTCGTCGCCCCGGCGCAATGCCACGGTGACGGCGGCGGCCAGCAGATCGACCAGATTGGACACCCGTTGTTTGCGCCGGGCGCGGAACGTCTCGGCCGGTTCGACGGGGCGCAACCGATGCGCGGCATACAACGTGCGGAACTCGTCGATCAGCATCGGGAATGCCCGCAGTGCCAACGCGATCGTCACCGCCCAGTCGTGCACGGGAATGCGAAACACCCGTAGCGGGCGGCCCAACGTGGCCACCGCAGGGGCGACGTCGGCGACGTTCGTCGTCCAGGAAACCAGGGCACCCAGGCCCAACAGCACGATCGCCAGTGCGGTGACGCGCAGGTAGTTGAGCAGGCCGCCCAGACCGATCTGCACCGACCCGATGTCGATCACCGGGGAACCGCCGGCCAGCGCCGCGAGCGCCCCGCCCAGCGCGACCAGGATCCACAGAAAGAACGGAATCGACGGCAGCACGCCACGCGGAATGTGCGCCAGCCTCGCGGTCACCAGGACCAGCACCGCGACAGCCGCGATGGGCACCCATCCGGGATAGAACGTCAGCAGAAGGCCGATACCCGCGACGGCGAGCAGTTTTGTGCCTGCCCATAACCGGTGGATGACGGTGTCGCCGGGGACCGGGCGCAACAGCACGACGGGCTTGCGCTGTCCTCGCGTCGGCGCGGTCATCGGGTACCTCCGGCAGCTGTCGGGGCGAGGGCGAGTTCACCGTGATGCAGGTGCAGCGTGCGCGGGCACAGGCCCTCCAGGCCGGTGAAATCGTGCGAGATGACGACGACGGTCAGCCCGTTGTTGTGCCGCAGATCCTCAAGCAACCGCAGCAGTCCCCGTTGGCTGGCCGCGTCGAGTCCGGCCAGCGGCTCGTCGAGGATCAGCGCCCGCGGCGACCGGGCCAGCAGCCCGGCCAGGACGACGCGACGCATCTGCCCGCCCGAGAGTTGGTCGATGCGGCGCTGCGCCAGTGCCGCATCCAATCCGACCATCTCCAGGGCACCCGCGATGCGGTCGTCCTCATGCGCCGAGAAGCCTGCGGCCGAGGCGATTTCACGTCCCACGGTGCTGCGCATCAACTGCAGCCGGGCGGCCTGGAACGAGATCGCCACCGAGCCCACCTGCTGAGCCACCGGCACCCCGTCGAGCAGGCACGCGCCGTAGGTGGGAACCGTCAACCCGGCCATGATCCAGGCCAGGGTCGATTTGCCGGAACCGTTCAGGCCGTGCACCAGGACCCCGTCACCTTCGTTGACGGTGAACGTGATGTCACGCAAAGCCGTTTTCGCCCAAGGGGTTCCGCTGGCATATTCGTGCCCGACGCCGGTCAGCTCCAGCACCGGTGCACTGCTGTGAACGACGGGCGCGGCCGCGACCGGTACCGCGGAGGTCTGCACCATGTCGGTGTTGTCTGCGGTGCCGCCGTTGCCACTGAGCTGCACCGTGCGGTCGGCCGAATCGGCCTCGTCGTTGTAGTGCGTGATGTGCACCAGCGACATCTGGTGATGCTCGGTCAGCCCGGACAACACGTTCATCAAGGTGTCGCGGCCCCGTTGATCGACCATGCTGGTGACCTCGTCGGCGATCAGCAACGAGGGTTCGCGGGCCAGGGCCCCGGCGACCGCGAGTCGCTGCAACTCCCCACCGGACAAGCCCCCGGTGTCACGTTCGGCCAGTCCGTCGAGCCCCACTTCGGTCAGGAGTCGCTCCACATCGGCGGTCGCGCCGACGGGCAGACCCCACACCACGTCGTCGGCCACCCGGGTCCCGAGTACCTGACTTTCCGGATGCTGCATCACCACTGCGGTGCCGCCGATGCGGCCCAGCCCCACGGCGCCGGCCCGCTCGATGCTGCCCGCAGTGGGTTGGCGTCCGGCCAGCATGAGCATGAGGGTGGTCTTGCCCGAGCCGTTCGGGCCGGTCACCGCGACGTGCTCGCCGGGCTGCAACTCCATCGACACCGGGCCCAGCGCGTCGCGCTCGACGCCCGGGTAGCGGAACCGCACATCGGTCAGCCGGGCCGGGACCGGAGCGATCGTCGCCCCGTCCTCCTCGCCGTCGGCGTCGAGTTTGTGGACGTCGGGGACCCCGAGCAGCCGGGCCAGGATCCGCGAGAGCGCCCACCAGCCGATCATGCTGACCGAGGTGATGCTGGTGATGCCGAGGAACAGCATCAGCACGGGCCAGTAGTCCAGCATCGTCGCGAAGACGGTCCTGATCGGGTCGGCCGCCACGTCGACCACCGGGATGCGCTCGAGCACCTTGGCGATCCCTTCGATGCCCGCACTGAGCGAGTCGAAGATCAAGCTGCGCAGCCTCGTCAGCACGGTCAGCGCCGCGATGATCGCGGATCCGAACAGCGCCCCGGCCACGATGGCGGCACAGAACGCCGTGCCGGTGCCGCGGCCACGGCGCTTGACCACGCCGGTCAGCCCGCCGATGTAGGCGCAGTCGACGACGGTCATCGCTCCGCCCATGCCGGCGATCAGGAAGGCGATCGTGCCCGCGGCGACGGTGGCGGCCAGTAGCACCCGCAGCCGGTAGCGGTAGGCCAGCAGCCCCATCGGCACCGTGCCCAGCACCGAGAGGCCGGCCGCGAACGGCACCACCACGGCGATGATCGCGGTGGCCGCACAGAGCGCCGCCATCACCGAAGCCTGCGCGAGCTCGCCTGGGGTGAGGCCGCGCCGAGGCGTCGTCGCCGGGGGTTTCGCGGTCATCGTTCGATTCTGCCAGCCGCGATCGCGGCCGTCGGGGGCCCGTCATGTGACCGAGAGCACGCTGGGCCACTAGACTACATAGTGAATCTATGTAAATATGGTGGGCATGCCGACCCCGACCGAGGATGTAACGGTAACCGACGAAACCGCTCT
>NZ_HG322953.1:523442-528008 GCF_000455325.1 Mycolicibacterium septicum DSM 44393 | reverse complement strand
GATGTAACGGTAACCGACGAAACCGCTCTGGGCGCCGACCTGCTGTCGGTCGTCGCCCGGTTGAACCGGCTGGCCACCCAACGCGCCCGCCTACCGCTGCCCTGGGCCCAGGCCCGGCTGCTGTCCACGATCGAGGACCAGGGCGAGGCGCGCATCTCCGACCTGGCCTATCTCGACCACTGCTCGCAGCCGACCATGACCACCCAGGTTCGCCGTCTCGAAGACGCCGGCCTGGTGTCACGCACCACCGATCCCGGCGATGCCCGCGCGGTGCTGATCCGGATCACCGAGCAGGGCCGGCGAACCCTGGATCAGGCCAGGGCGGATCGCGCTGCCGCGATCAACCCCCGGCTTGAGCGGCTCAGCGCCGAGGAGCGCCAGACATTGGCGGCCTCCGTCGACATCATTCGACGGCTGCTCACCGATGTCGCCGAGCATCCGCTCGCTCACGAAAACTAGATAGGAGTCACCGCCCTGATGTGGCGCCAACCCAAGGCCGTATGGGCCGTCGCTTTCGCCTCCGTCGTCGCCTTCATGGGCATCGGACTGGTCGATCCCATCCTCAAACCGATCGCCGACAACCTCGACGCCTCGCCTTCGCAGGTGTCGTTGCTGTTCACCAGCTACATGGCGGTGATGGGTGTGGCGATGCTGATCACCGGCGTGGTCTCCAGCCGCATCGGCCCCAAGCGCACGCTGCTGCTCGGCCTGGTGATCATCATCGCCGGCGCAGGCCTGGCCGGGATGAGCGACACCGTGATGCAGATCGTGGGCTGGCGCGCACTGTGGGGCCTTGGCAACGCCCTGTTCATCGCCACGGCGCTGGCCACCATAGTCAACTCCGCGAAAGGCTCTGTGGCGCAAGCCATCATCCTCTATGAGGCGGCACTAGGCCTGGGTATCGCGATCGGCCCGCTGGTCGGCGGGGTGCTCGGTTCGATCTCGTGGCGCGGCCCGTTCTTCGGCGTCTCGGCGCTGATGGCCTTCGCCCTGGTGATCACGGCGTTCCTGTTGCCGTCCACCCCGCGCGCCGAACGTGCCACCACGCTTGCGGATCCGTTCCGGGCGTTGCGCCACCGCGGACTGCTCGGCGTCGCGATCACCGCGCTGCTCTACAACTTTGGTTTCTTCACCCTGCTGGCCTTCACCCCCTTCCCGCTGGACATGACCGCCCACCAGATCGGGCTGATCTTCTTCGGCTGGGGTCTGGCGTTGGCTTTCACCTCCGTGGTGGTGGCCCCGCGGCTGCAACACCGCTTCGGCACGGTGCGGGTGCTGATCCTCAACCTGCTCGCCTTCACGACGGTGCTGGCCGTGATGGCCGTGTGGACGGATTCCAAGACCGTCCTGGCATCGGGTGTGGTGATCGCCGGCCTGTTCATCGGCATCAACAACACACTCATCACCGAGACCGTGATGAAGGCAGCCCCGGTCGAACGGGGCGTGGCCTCGGCGGCCTACACCTTCCTGCGCTTCGGCGGCGCCGCGGTCGCGCCGTGGCTGGCCGGAGTGCTCGGCGAGCAGGTCAGCGTGCACCTGCCCTACTGGGTGGGCGCGGCCGCCGTGCTGGCCGGCGCCGGTGTGCTGACCCTGACGCGGCCGTACCTGGTCGGAATCGACGTCGAGGAGTCCGAACTCGACGAGTTGACCGACGAGGCCACCGCGGTCACCGTCGGCAGCGACACCTAGCTGCCAGGGGGCCAATCCCGCCCCGAGCGCCGGCAAAGCTCCCCACAATGGGTGACATGTCGCAACAGTTCGACGGCGAGGCCCGGTTGTCGTGGGTGCTGGCCGGACTGGCCGGAGTGCTGGGGGCAGCCGCGTTCACCCATTCGGCCGGTTACTTCGTCACCTTCATGACCGGCAACACCGAGCGGGCCTTCCTCGGGCTTTTCCAAGGTGAGGAGTGGCTGGCGATCGGGGCCGCACTGCTGTTGCTCTCCTTCGTCGGCGGTGTGGTGATCGCGTCGTTGTGCCGCCGCCACCTCTGGGTGAATCACCCCCATGGCGCGACCGTGCTGACGACGCTTGCGCTGGTGGTGTCCACCGTGGTCGACATCATCGAGCGGGGCTGGTCTGCCCGCGATGTCCCTTACGTCCCAATCCTGTTCGTGGCCTTCGGTATCGGCGCGCTGAACACGTCGTTCGTCAAGGATGGCGAGGTGTCGATCCCGCTGAGTTACGTGACCGGGACCCTGGTCAAGCTCGGACAGGGCATCGAACGCCACATCAGCGGAGGCCAACTCAGCGATTGGCTGGGCTATTTCCTGCTCTGGTCCGGTTTCGCCGGCGGCGCCATCGTCGGTGGCTTCATCAGTGTGGTGGTGAGTGGATCCCAGATGCTGCTGGTGGCCACCGTCGTCTGCGCGATCACCGCGGCGTACACGTACTTCTACTTCGATCGTCATGCGTTGTTGAAATAGTGCGCGTGGCTCGCCGTTCATCGGCCCGCTCGTCGAGATTGACGTGAGGGTCGTTATCCGGCGAGATTCACGACCCTCACGTCAATCTCGATGCGCCGCACACGACTACAACGCGAACAACAGGAACTGCGTCACCTGGGTCGGCGAGAAGTTGTCGTCGCTGACCGCGATCACCGACTGCCGACCGTCGGCCAGCCTGGGCCCCAACGTGATTCCCTCGATGTTGTCCAGGGGCGTCAGGCCTGGCGTGGTGGTCAGATCCGCCAGCAGCGTCTTGGTCATCTCTGTGGAGCCCTCGACGACGTCGGCCCGGTAAACCCGCACCGCGACGTGCGTGCCGTAGCCACGCTCGATCACCAGAAAGCTGCTGTCATCGAGCGCGACCAGATCCGACAACCCGTTGTCTCCACGCGGCCCGGCGCTGACCGGGTCCAGCGGATAGGTGTACCGGCCGTCGACCGCCCCGGACTCCGCGTCGAAGCGGATGACGCGGGTGCGCGCACCGTGCTGCTCATCCGGTGGCGGACCGTCGTCATAGCCGGGCCCCTCCATGGCCGCCCAGAGATACCGCCCATCCGGTGTGAGCGTGAGCCCTTCCAGGGTGCTGTTGCGTCGCGGACCGTGTTCAGCTGCCGACATCCGAAATCCGTCGGGAAGGGCGAACTCGCCGAGGAAGCTGCCGTCGAGTCCTGCGGTCCGCGCCCACGGTTCCAGCAGAATCGGTGCACCTGGCCCCTCGACCCGCCGCTCCCCCTCGCTGGTCCAGTACAACCGCTGCCTGCGCGCATCGAAGGCGATGGCCTCGGGGTCGGGCGGCACCACGGGCGGCTGTGCGTCGATGTTCAACGGACCGAACGGCTGTGCGTCGCGGTCCAGCCACGGATGGATGGCGACGAACTCGATGTCACCGATACCGTTGTCCGACAGCGTGATCCGCGCGGTGTAGAACCGTGCCGGGCCTTTGGCGGAGCGGTCGTCGCTGATGATGTAGTACAGGTCGGCGGCCGGGTCGTAGCTGATTCCCGACAATCCGCCGATCACCGTGCCGTCCAGTACCGCGCCGGAAGGCACCTGGCGCTGGCCGAGGTAGTCCAGTTGCGGCGTGGCGTGCGCCGGACCACACGCCGACAGCACCAGGGCGCCGGCCAACAGGATTCGACGCAGCATCAGGTGATGACGGCGCCGACCAGGATGCCGACGGCATAGGTGGCCGCGATCGCGACAGCCCCGAACAGCAGCTGCCGCAGCCCCGCGATGGCCACCGGCTTGCGGGTGAACTTCGCCGCCACCCCGCCGGCGATCAGCAAGCCGACCCCGCCGCAGGCCAGGCCGGCCCACAACGATTCGAAGCCGAGCAGATACGGGATGAGCGGGATGATCGCGCCGATCGCGAACAGGACGAACGACGAGCCGCCGGCTATCCACGGCGACGGCTTCTCCCGGGGGTCCACTCCCAGCTCCTGTACGAGGTGGAAGTTGACGGCCCGATTCTCGTCGCGGTGGATCTCCTCGGTGGCCTTCGCCGCCGTTTCGGGTGTCATCCCCATCTCTTGGAGCATGGCCACGAGTTCGGCCTGCTCGGCGGTCGGGTTCTTGCGGAACGACCGCTGCTCCACCCTGACCTCGGAATCGACCTGCTCGTTGGCGGTGGTGACCGAGGTGTATTCGCCGAGCGCCATCGAGAAAGCACCGGCCAGCAGACCGGCCACACCGCTGAGCACCACGGTCTGGGCCGAGGCGCTGGCCCCCACACCGGCGATCAACGCGGTGTTGCTGACCAGACCGTCCATGGCCCCGAAGGTCGCCGCACGTAGCCAGCCGCCGGTGACGTCGGCATGGCGGTGATAGCTCACATGCGGCAAGCCGGTGGGAGACAGCGACTTACCGACCGAGTCCGGCATGCCGCCAGTCTTTCGCGGCGAGGTCGAGGTTGTCCAGGAAGGCTTGCCTTCCTGAACAGATCCAGGGGCAACCGTCGTATAACCACCGCCACACGCGTTACCGTCGGATATGACCTCTACTGCCGAACATCTGCGAAATGCGCTGGACGGCCGCTGGCGCGACGTCAAGAACGCCATGCGGGCCAGGTTGTCGGACGAGATCTTCCGACCGCACTACACCCCCAATACAGTGATCGCTCGGG
>NZ_HG322953.1:497983-523416 GCF_000455325.1 Mycolicibacterium septicum DSM 44393 | reverse complement strand
AATGCGCTGGACGGCCGCTGGCGCGACGTCAAGAACGCCATGCGGGCCAGGTTGTCGGACGAGATCTTCCGACCGCACTACACCCCCAATACAGTGATCGCTCGGGCGAAGGTGGGCGAGCAGCTCAAGATCATGGCCGCGGCCGGTGCTGCCGAGGACGGCTTCCGCAAGGAGCACGGCGGCAACGGCGACGTCGGCGCGGCCATCACCCAGATCGAGATGCTGGCCATGAGCGACCTGTCGCTGATGGTCAAGGCCGGGGTGCAGTGGGGCCTGTTCGGCGGGGCCATCGAGAACCTGGGCACCGAACGCCACCACAAGGCCTATGTCCGGCCACTGATCGACCTGGACCTGGTGGGTTGTTTCGCGATGACCGAAACCGGCCACGGCAGCGACGTGCAGTCGCTGGAGACCACCGCCACCTACGATCCGGCGACCCAGGAATTCGTCATTCACTCCCCCACCCCCACCGCGCGCAAGGACTACATCGGTGGGGCCGCCGAAACCGCTCGGGTGGCAGCAGTTTTCGCGCAGTTGATCACTCCGGACGGCGAGGTCCACGGCGTGCATTGTCTCGTGGTGCCGATCCGCGACGACGAGGGCAACGACCTGCCCGGGGTGACGACGTCGGACTGTCATTACAAGGGCGGGCTACCTGGCGTCGACAACGGCCGCATCGTGTTCGACCAGGTAAGGGTGCCGCGGGAGAACCTGCTCAACCGCTATGCCGACGTCGCCCCCGACGGCACGTACACCTCACCGATCGAGAACCCGGGGCGCCGGTTCTTCACGATGCTGGGCACCCTGATCCGCGGCCGGGTCACCGTCGGCGGCAGCGCCGCGGCGGCGGCGCGGGTGGCACTGGACATCGCCACCCGATATGCGCTGGAACGCAGGCAGTTCGAGGCCCCGAAGAGCACCGAGGAAGTCCTCATCATGGACTACCTGGTGCACCAGCGCCGGCTGCTGCCGCTGATCGCCAAGTCCTACGCGCTGCAGTTCGCCCAGAACGAACTGGTGGCCAAATGCCATGAGTTGCAGACCTCCGACGATCCCGACGCCGAGGAGCAGCGCGAACTGGAAGCCCGTGCGGCGGGCCTGAAAGCCGCCAACACCTGGCACGCCAGCCGCGCCATCCAGGAGGCCCGCGAAGCCTGCGGCGGCGCAGGCTATCTCGCCGAGAACCGGCTGATCGCCCTGCGTGCCGACACCGACGTGTTCACCACCTTCGAGGGCGACAACCATGTGCTCACCCAACTGGTGGCCAAGGAGCTGCTCACCGCCTACGCCGACGACATCAAGGGCATGAGCCCGGTCGAATGGGTCCGGTTCGCGGCCAACTACGCCGGTGAGCGGGTACTCAAACGCACTGCCGCGGAGACCATCATCCAAACCGTCCTGGACACCCGCCAGGACAACGAGGAGGAAGGCAGCCTGTTCAACCGCGGCACCCAGGTCAAGATGTTCGAGGACCGCGAGGAGTACATGCTGGCCTCGGTCGCGCGGCGGCTGCAGGGCAAGGCCAAGGAGATGTCGGCCTTCGACGCGTTCAACTCCGTACAGGACCATGTGCTGCATGCCGCTCAGGCACACATCGACCGGGTCATCCTGGAAGCGTTCGTCGCCGGCATCGACGCCTGCGAGGACGACACCGCCCGCGAACTCCTCCAGGATGTCTGCGATCTGTACGCGCTGTCGGTGATCGAGGACGACAAGGCCTGGTTCATCGAACACCGCTACCTGTCCACCGAACGTGCCAAGGCCGTGACGCGCGGGATCAACGAACGCTGCCGCTCACTGCGCCCGCACGTCGAAACCCTCGTCGACGGATTCGGCATCCCCGAGCAGTTGCGCTACGCGGCGATGCTCGACCCCGCCGAGCTGGTCAACGGCTGAGGCGCCTCAGGGCTTCGGAATCGGGTCGACGGCAACCAGTTTGCCGTCGTCCCCGATCCGGAACCGCACGGTGGCGATTCCGGTAGGCGACTTGGCTGAGTCGTGGCCCTGCTGCCACTGGTAGTTCACCACCACGCTGTCGTCGGCGTTGGTGACCACGTTGATGTAGGGCCGCGGCTCCGGGGTGGCCGGACCGATGGGGGTCTGCCGGTCGAAGAACAACAGCTGCCCGACGCTGTTCGGATCGGGGTTGGTCTGGCCCACCTGCACCCAATACAGCCGGCAGTTGGTGGTATGCCCCGTGCCGATCTGGGTCCATTCCTTGCCCGCAGCGGGTGCGGGCAGTTTGGCGATCTGATCGGCGACCGTGTCGGCGCTGGGGCCGTCCGACGGCGCGCAGGTATCGGGCTTCGGTGGCGGCGCGGACGACGGACTCCAGCCGCAACCAACCGCTAGGAAACCGACGAAGGCGACGATGGCGATCAGCCGTGGGTGCACTCCCCAAGGGTAGCCAATCAGTCCGGCTCAGCGAGTGGGCTGACGACGGCGCGTCGATAGGTGACACTGTTTGCGATCTGACTCACGATCCGTCTCGCGATCCGTCAAAGGACCCGCGTGCGACCACTGACCCCAAGGAGAACACCGATGGCTTGGTTCCTCGCCATGGAAGGCCCCGCCAACAAGGCCGTCCTGTACCAACTGCAGGAATCAGTCAATGTCCAACAGATCGCCGAGGAGATGTCCAGCGCGGCCACCCTCGATCGCGCCGTCCCCGTCCCGGCCGTGCTCGCCAACAACCGGCAACAGGTGACGGTCTATGTGCGGCCGGCGGCTTGGGGCGTGTGGACGTTCTACCAACTGTCCGAAGAGGAGCGGAAAGCTCTCGCGTCGGCGTCCAATCCACTGGTGGAGGCGCTTACCCAGGCGGCCCGTCAGGCCCAGACCCGACCCCAATCCTAAGGACTGGGGTTTGAGAGAACTTGCTCCCCCGATTGGACTCGAACCAATAACCGCCCGATTAACAGTCGGGAGCTCTGCCAATTGAGCTACAGGGGACTACCTTCCGCGGAAGCTCCGCGGCCGAGCGTTGACTCTAGCGTACGGACCGCCGCCGCCGCCAACTCGCTCCCAGACGGGCGCGCCGAGGCGATGGTGAGGCAGGATGGAGCACAGACATTGGTCGTCCTGGGAAGCCCGTCGCTTTGGGAGGAATGCTGTGATCCGCTATGCCGCCGTGATCGCCGTCGGCTACGTGCTGGGCGCCAAGGCCGGGCGACGCCGCTATGAGCAGATCGCCAGTACCTATCGCGCGGTGACCGCCAATCCGGCCACCAAGGCGGTGATCGACGCCGGACGACGCAAGATCGCCAAGCAGGTCTCACCCGACCCGCAGTTCCTCACGCTGACCCCCATAGACGCAGAAACGTCGGTGTTCTCCACGAAGGAGAGCACCGACGGTTCGGCGAAAACTCGCTGGTAGGGCTAGCCGATCCCCTGGTTGATCGACGTGCCCGGCAGCAGCGGGCCGGTCACCACGCCGTTCTGACCGACGCCCACCCACGGCGTCCCCACGTTGGCGGGCATCCCGTTGGAGTAGGACAGGCACTTGCCGTCCTCCTTGTTGCCGAACCAGGCCAGGCAGGCCGGCTGGGCCGAGACCTCGGGGCCGGACGTGGAGGTTGCGAGGAACGCCGGGGCAGCCGCTGCCGCCCCTGCGACCAGCGCGAATGCGCCGACTGCAACGTAACGCCGCGTCTGCGTGCTGAACAGTGTCACCGGGATTGCCTCTTTCGCGTGTGGGGGCCCGACTGCCGTCACCCTATCGCGATGTGGGTGATCACGCAGTCAGGTCGTCGCCGCTGGCCTGTTCCAGCAGGCTGCGCCGGTAGGACTCCATGGCCACCAGGTCACCGAACAGAGCGTGATATTCGTCTCCCTGCTCCACCGGCGACATGCGTTGCAGCTTGGACTTCACCTCGGCGATCTGACGGCCGACCCAAACTTCCTGCAGGCGGGCCAGAACGCTGCTGATGTAGCGCGGCAGGTGCTCGTCGTCCTCGACGTTGATGGCCTCGACGCCCAGCTCGTTGACCAGACTGGCCGCCGCCGGCGACGTGGTCTGCTCGCGGACGGCCTCGATCCACTGGGCCCCGGACTTGCCCGCCGCCATGCCGCCGGCCGCCTCGATCGCCGCACGCACCGCGGCGTACCCCGGATGGGTGAAGCTCTCGACGGTCAGCGAATCGAACACCGGTCCGGCGATCGCCGGATACTGCAGGGCAGCTTTGAGGGCCTCGCGCTGCGGCCACAGCGTCGGATCGGTCGGATTGGGGCGCGACACGGGGGCCGCCGCGGGTCTTGCCTGTTGCCGCGCGGGCTGGCGCCGCGAGTCCTTACGGCCGCCGCTGGCTTCCTCCCGCACCCGGCCGATCACCTGCGCGACGTTGTCCCAACCGACCCAACCGGCCAGCTGTCTGGCGTACTCGTCGCGCAGGGTCTGATCCTTGATGCGGGCCGCGATCGGTACGCAGCGCCGCAGCGCCGCCACCCGGCCCTCCGCGCTGTCCAGGTCATGTTCGGCCAGCGCGCTGCGAATCACGAACTCGAACAACGGGGTTCGTCGTGCGACCAGATCACGCACGGCGCCGTCGCCGGAGCGCAGTCGCAGATCGCACGGATCCATCCCGTCGGGGGCCACCGCCACGAACGACTGCCCGGACAGGTTCTGCTCCCCCTCGAACGCCTTCACCGCGGCCGCCTGGCCGGCGGCGTCACCGTCGAACACGTAGATCAACTCGCCGCGGAAGAAGTTGTCGTCCATCATCAGCCGGCGCAGCATCGACAGGTGCTGCTCGCCGAAGGCGGTGCCGCACGAGGCCACGGCGGTGGTCACCCCGGCCATGTGCATGGCCATCACATCGGTGTAGCCCTCGACGACGACGGCCTGGTGCCCCTTGGCGATGTCACGTTTGGCGCGGTCCAGCCCGAACAGCACCTGCGACTTCTTGTACAGCACGGTCTCGGGGGTGTTGACGTACTTGGCCTGGTTCTGGTCGTCGTCGAACAGCCGGCGCGCGCCGAAGCCGATGGTCTCGCCCGAGGACACCCGGATCGGCCAGAGCAGCCGGCGATGGAACCGGTCCATCGGTCCACGCTTGCCCTCCCGGCTCAGCCCGGCGGCTTCCAGCTCCTTGAACTCGAAACCCAAGCGCTGCAGGTGCTTTGTCAGCTTGTCCCACCCCGACGGTGCGAAGCCGCACCCGAACTGGGCCGCCGCGGCGGCGTCGAAGTTGCGCTCGGTGAGGTACTTGCGGGCCTCGGCGGCTTCGTCTGAGGCCAACGCCTCGGCGTAAAACTCCTGGGCTGCCGTGTTGGCGGCCAGCAGCCGGCTGCGGCTGCCCCGGTCGCGCTGGACGTTGGTGGTCGACGCGCCGGTGTAGGTGACGGTGTAGCCGACCTTGTCGGCCAGCAATTCGACCGCTTCGACGAACGTGACGTGCTCGATCTTCTGGATGAAGGCGTACACGTCGCCGCCCTCGCCACAGCCGAAGCAATGGAAGTGACCGTGGTTCGGCCGCACGTGGAACGACGGGGACTTCTCGTCGTGGAACGGGCACAGGCCCTTCATCGAGTCGGCCCCGGCCCGCCTCAGCTGGACGTAGTCGCCGACGACATCTTCGATCCGGACTTTTTCACGGATGGCCGCGATATCTCGATCTGAAATCCGGCCGGCCACCGGCTCATTCTAGAGGTCTGGGCGAGCGTGCCTCGTGCACTCGTTCCAACCGGCTCTCTGTGTAGGACGCGATCTGGTCGACCACCACGCGCAGCCGGGCGCCGTCGTCGGCAGCGAGGTCGAACTCTGGCGCGAACTGCGGGTCCAGACTGCCCGGCGCCTGCGCCCACAATGCGAGGGCGACTTCGTGGATGAGCGTGCGCTGATCGGCCTGGATCTGCAGGTGCCGGTGGTCGGACATGATGAACTGCAGCGCCAGCATCTTGAGCAGCACCACCTCGGCGCGCACCAGCGGCGGCACCGACAGCTCGGCGTCAAACCGCCGCAACGGCCCGTCGCCGGCCACCGCCCGGGTCTGGGTGATCGCCGCATTGGCAAAGCGGCCGACGAGTTCACTGGTCAGGGTCTTCAGCGCCACCGAGGAGGCCAGGGTTCCGTCGTACTTCCCCACTGCGGCCACCACCGGAACATGCGACAGCCGCTCGGCGGCAGCCAGCAGGTCGTCGTGACTGACCGTGGGAAAGGACCGGGCACCCAGAACCGCCAGCGAGGCGGCGGCATCGGGATCGCCGAGCACCCGCAGGTCGATGCGTCCGGAGATGACGCCATCCTCGACGTCGTGCACCGAATAGGCGACGTCGTCGGCCCAGTCCATCACCTGGGCCTCCAGGCATGGCCGCTCGGCGGGTGCACCGGCTCGTACCCAGGCGGCGGCATCGGCGTCGTCGTCGTAGAAGCCGTACTTCTTGCGGGTGCCGAAGCTGGGCCATGGATATTTGGCCACCGCGTCCAGTGCGGCCCGGGTCAGGTTGAGCCCGGCCGAACGACCCTCGGCATCAAGGACTTTGGGCTCCAGCCGGGTGAGGATCCGGAAGTTCTGCGCGTTGCCCTCGAACCCGCCGAACGGTTTGGCGATCTCGTCGAGGGCACGCTCGCCGTTGTGCCCGTAGGGCGGGTGGCCGATGTCGTGGGCCAAGCCGGCCAGGTCGACCAGGTCGGAATCGCAGCCGAGCCCGATCGCCATACCGCGTCCGATCTGTGCCACCTCAAGTGAATGGGTGAGCCGGGTGCGCGGGGTGTCACCGTGCCGCGGACCGACCACCTGGGTCTTGTCGGCCAGCCGCCGCAGCGCCGCGCTGTGCAGCACGCGGGCCCGGTCGCGGGCGAAGGCCGTACGGTGCTCGGTGTCGGTCCCGGGCAGCGCAGCACCCTTGGGCGCCTCGACCACCAGACGTTGCCGGTCGAAGTCGCTGTAGCAGGCCTGCGTATCCGCGTTCACCGACGCACAGTCTGCCAGGAAGCGACGCTGAGACCCCGCAGCGCACTAGATTGACGGTCATGCGTATCGCCCGTGTGCTGTCCATGCTGCTCGCGATCCTGATTGCCGGACTGCTGGTCGCCCCCGGCGCCGCCGCCGAACCACCGTTGCGGCTGGCCACCCAACTCACCGACAACGCCGGGGCGCTCTCGGCAGCCCAGCGCGGCAACCTCCAGCGTGCGATCGACAGGCTCTACGAGGATCGCCACATCAAGCTGTGGGTGATCTTCACCGAGGACTTCGCCGGCCAGGGCCAGGCCGGCTGGGCCCAGAAGACCATGCAGCTGAGCGATTTCGGTGACGACGACGCGCTGCTCGCCGTCGCCACGGTGGACCGGGCGTTCGCCTTCCAGGTGCCCTCCACCGTCACCAGCTCGGCCCGCGCCGACGACATCCGGCGCGACAGCATCACCCCGGCCCTGCGCCGTGACGACTGGGCCGGCGCAGCCATCGCCGCGGCCAACGGGCTGAACTCCCAACCCGAATCCCCCGCGGCGCCCAGCATCTCGTGGCCAGGCGTGCTGATCGCGCTTGGCGTGATCCTGGTGCTGGCCGGTCTGCTGTGGTGGTGGTCGCGCCGGCGGCGCGCCAAGCGCCGCCACGCCGAGTTCGAGGCCGCCAAGCGGGTCGATCCGACCGACGCCAACGCATTGGCCGCGGTGCCGCTAGAGGCGCTCGACGAGCTGTCCCGCTCGATCGTGGTCGACGTCGACAATGCCGTGCGCACCAGTGAGGCCGAGCTCGAACTGGCTGTCGAGGAGTTCGGGGCCAAGCGCACCGAACCGTTCACCGCGGCCCTGGCGAACGCGAAAACCGCCCTGGCCCAAGCCTTCACCGTGCGCCAAACCCTCGATGACGACGTGCCCGAGACGCCGCTGCAACAGCGCGAGATGCTGACCCGGGTGGTGGTGTCGGCGGCCAGGGCCGACCGTGAGCTCGACACCCAGAGCCAGGCGTTCGAGCAGCTGCGCGATCTGGTGATCAACGCCCCGACACGGCTGGACGCCATGACCCAGCAGATGGTCGACCTGACCGCCCGCATCGACCCGTCCCGGCAGACCCTGGACACCCTGCACACCCAGTTCGACGCGACCGCCCTCACTTCGGTGGCCACCAATGTGGACACCGCCAAAGAGCGGCTGGCGTTCGCCGATCGCAGCATCAGCTCGGCCCGCGCCCTGGTCTCCCGGCCGGCCACCGACCAGACCGCACTGGTGGACGCGGTGCGCTCGGCCGAGTCGGCCCTGGATCAGACCCGCACCCTGCTCGACGCGGTGGACAGCGCGGCGTCCGATATCAATCGGGCGCTGGCCGGCCTGCCCGCGGCCATCACCGACATTCAGGCCGGGATCGACCAGGCGAATTCGCTACTGGGGCAAGCCGGTACGCCACAGGCCGACAAACTCGGCGCGGCCCGTGACGCCGCGAAGAAGGCTGCCGACGATGCGGCGGCCAACGGGAAGGCGGACCCGCTGGGCACGTTCACCCGGCTGACCAAGGCCGACGCCGAACTCGACCAGCTGCTGGCCGGCGTGCACGAACAGCAGGAGGCTGCCGAGCGGCTGGCCCGGGCGCTGGAGCAGGCCCTGTTCACCGCTCAGTCCCGGATCAAGGCGGTATCGGACTTCATCGAGACGCGGCGCGGCAGCATCGGACCGGAGGCCCGCACCCGGCTGGCCGAGGCGCAACGGCAGCTTCAGGCCGCAGAAGCCAAGCGGGCCGAGAATCCCAACGAGGCGGTGGCGCACGCCAACGGGGCGTCGACGCTGGCCGCCCAGGCGCAGGGTCTGGCCAACGATGACGTGCGGGCCGCGCAGCGGTCCTACACCACGCAGTACGGCGGCGGTGGCGGCTCCGATATGGGTGCCGTACTCGGCGGCATCCTCATCGGCAACGTCCTGCGCGGCGGCGGCGGTTTCGGTGGCGGCTTCGGCGGCGGGTACGGGGGCAGCTGGGGCGGTGGCCGCAGCATGGGCCGCCCGACGTCCTATGGCGGCGCGTCACATTCGTCGGGCCGCAGCTACGGCGGCGGAGGCGGCCGCTTCTAGTCGGCCAGGCGGCAACGGGCCGGGCAGTAACGCCGGTTAGCCGCCCCGGGTTTCGGTGATAGTGACCTGCCCGGCCGGCACCGAGGAGCCGTCAGTGCGGCGGAATCCGATCCGGGCCGGTTCCCCGGTCTCCGTTTCGACGAACCGGTAGCCGCTGCTGTACGGCCGGGCAAGGTGTTCGTGACCCCACTGCCCCATCGCCGCCAGCACGGGCACCAGGTCATATCCGGCGTCGGTCAGCACATAGCGGCTGCGGGTGCGATCGCCGGGCTCCCGGTAGTCCACGACGTCGAGGATGCCGGCTTCCACCAACTCGGACAGCCGCGCGCTGAGCACGTCGGAGGCCACTCCCAGATGTTCGCGGAACTCCGAGAACCGGGAGCGGCCCAACAGCGCCTCTCGAATGATCAGGATCGCCCACCGCTGCCCCAGCACCGACATGGTGCGGGCGATCGGGCAGGCGGCGTCGGACCACGGTTCTGCGGGCATACTCACATCATAGCTGGGTTGGGAATTCAAACTCAGATTGCTACGTTGGCAGACGTGACACCCGGAAGGCCATCGGAGTCGGCCGAGGTCAACACTCGAATCAAAGGAGTTCGACATGGCAGCAACAGGAACACCGGTAGCGGGTGCGACGGTCGTCGTGACAGGCGGCCAGCAGGGACTGGGCAAGTCGATCGTGGATGAACTCCTGGCGCGCGGCGCTGCCAAGGTGTACTCCACCAGCCGGCGTCCCGGCACCGCGGCCGACCCTCGGGTGGTGGTCGTACAGGCCGACGTCACCAACGGCGACGACGTCGCCCGGCTGGCCGAGGTCGCCGCCGATGCCACCGTCATCGTCAACAACGCCGGCGTACTCGGCGGCCACTCACTGGCGGCGGACGACCTCGACGAGATTCGTTCGGTGCTGGAGACGAACTTCTTCGGCGCACTGCGGGTGACCAGAGCCTTCGCACCGCTGCTGGCCAACCGCAACGGCGCGATCGTGAACATCGCATCGGTGCTGTCGTGGCTGCCCGGCTACGGCGCCTACGGTGTCTCGAAGGCGGCCCTGTGGTCTGCGAACAACTCTCTGCGGCTGGAACTTCGCGAGCAGGGCACCGATGTGGTCGGCGTGTACCTCGGGTACACCGACACCTCGATGACTGCCGATCTCGATGTCCCGAAGAACGACCCGGCCGACGTCGCCCGGCAGATCGTCGACGGGATCGTCTCCGGCGCACCGGAAGTACTGGCGGACGAACTGACCCGCCAGGTGCACGCACCCCTGTTCCAGGCCTCGTAGGCAGGCGCCGCCATGTCGACATATCGCGCCTATCAGGTGACCGGCCAACAACAGTTCGAACTCGTCGAACGCGAGGTGGTTCCACCCGGACACGGCCAGGTCCGGATCCGGGTGCACGCCTGCGGGGTGTGCCACAGTGACTTCCTCGCGGTCGAGGGCCAGCGACCCGATCCACAGCAGCCGGTGGTCCCCGGTCACGAGATCGTCGGGATCGTGGACGCGGTGGGCGACGGGGTCACCGCGTGGACCGTCGGTGACCGGGTCGGCCTGGGATTCCTCGGCGGGCAGTGCAACGAGTGTGAGTACTGTCGCCGAGGCGATTTCGTCAACTGCACCGATCAGCCGCTCCCCGGCACCAACGCGGACGGCGGCTACGCCGAGATGGTCTACGCCCGGGCCACCGGGCTGGTGCGGGTGCCCGACGAACTCGATGCGATCACCGCCGCTCCCCTGTTGTGTGCGGGCGTGACGGTGTTCAACGCGCTGCGAACGACGCCGGCTCCGAACGGTGCGCTGATCGGTGTACAGGGCCTGGGCGGGCTGGGGCATCTGGGCGTGCAGTACGCCAAGAAACTCGGCTACCGGGTCGCCGCGATCGCCCGCGGCTCCGAGAAAGCCGACCTGGCAAGGACTCTGGGCGCCGACCACTACATCGACAGTGCCGCGGCCGATCCGGGTGAGGCGCTCACCGCGCTCGGCGGCGCCGCGGCCATCGTTGCCACCGCCGCCAGTGGCGCTTCGATGAGCCCGCTCGTCGCGGGGCTCGCACCGCACGGCCGACTCGTCGTCGTCGGTGCCGCGTCGGATCCGATTGAGGTCGACACCGCCACCCTGATCTTCGGAGGACGCAGCATCGTCGGCAGCCTCACCGGATCGGCCGTCGAGAACGAGGACAATCTGGCATTCAGCCTCGCGTCCGGCATCGCCCCCATGGTCGAGGTGATGCCTTTCGAGGACGCCCCGAAGGCCTACGCACACATGATGTCCGGCCGGGCCCGCTTCCGCGTCGTCCTCGAGATCGCGACGCCACGATGACACGGCACAGCGGCATCGTCGACCACCCGAACCGCCGCCTTCTGGTGGCCCTGCCCGACAGCTATGAGCGGGCCCGCGAGCGATACGAAACCCTGGTGCCCGCATTCGACGACGCGGCCTTCGCCGCCGCATCGGACTGGGACGAGGTACTCGCCGTAGCCAAAGAGCAGGCGCCACACGGGTTCCTGCGCTACCTCAGCTTCGACGTCGCCCCGACCATGGCCGGGTCAGGATCGAACGGGCAGGCCACCGAGTACCTGATGGGCAACCACACCATTGCCGAACGCATGTTCCGCCACGATCCGGGTGTCATGTTGCACGCGCCGTTGCGCACACTGCTCTACGCCGGTCCCCACGGCACCGTGCTCGCCGTCGACCAGCCGAGCCTGCTGTTCAGCAGCTACGACAACCCGGCGATCGCCGCCGTCGGCGCCGAACTCGACGCCCTGCTGGCGACGCTGATCGGCCTGCTCGACGGCGACGTGCCCGCACCCCTGCGGGGCGAGCCTAGGGCTAGGCGCCCTTGAGCCGCGTGGCCAGGTAGTCCGACACCTTGTCCAGGGCGATGCGCTCCTGGGTCATGGCGTCGCGTTCACGGATGGTGACCGCGTTGTCCTCCAGGGTGTCGAAATCGACCGTCACGCAGTACGGCGTGCCGATCTCGTCCTGGCGGCGGTAGCGCCGGCCGATGGCACCGGCGTCGTCGAACTCGACGTTCCAGAACTTCCGGAGCTCCGCGGCCAGGTCACGGGCCTTGGGTGACAGGTCGGCGTTGCGCGACAGCGGCAGCACCGCGGCCTTGACCGGGGCCAACCGCGGGTCGAGCTTGAGCACGGTGCGCTTGTCCACGCCGCCCTTGGCGTTGGGGGCCTCGTCCTCGGTGTAGGAGTCGACCAGGAACGCCATCAGCGAACGGGTCAGGCCGGCTGCCGGCTCGATCACGTAGGGCACGTAGCGGGTGTCGGTGCCCTGGTCGTAGAACGACAGGTCGGCACCGGAATGCTTTGAGTGCGTGGACAAGTCGAAGTTCGTGCGGTTGGCGATGCCCTCCAGCTCACCCCACGGGTTGCCGGCGAAACCGAACTTGTACTCGATGTCGACCGTGCCGTCGGAGTAGTGCGACAGCTTCTCCTTGGGGTGGTCGTAGAGGCGCAGGTTGTCCCGGTTGATGCCGAGGTCGATGTACCACTGCAGCCGGGTCTCGATCCAGTACTTGTGCCACTCACCCGCGGTCGACGGCTCGACGAAGAATTCCATCTCCATCTGCTCGAACTCGCGGGTGCGGAAGATGAAGTTGCCCGGCGTGATCTCGTTGCGGAAGCTCTTGCCGATCTGGCCGATGCCGAACGGCGGCTTCTTGCGCGCGGTGGTGACCACGTTCGCGAAGTTGACGAAGATGCCCTGGGCCGTCTCCGGACGCAGGTAGTGCAGACCCTCCTCGGACTCGATCGGGCCGAGGTAGGTCTTGAGCATCATGTTGAAGTCACGGGGCTCGGTCCACTGGCCCTTGGTGCCGCAGTCGGGGCAGACGATCTCGTCCATCGGCACCGAATCCGGGTCATCGAGACCCTTCTTCAACGCGTAGGCCTCCTGCATGTGGTCCTGCCGGTGCCGCTTGTGGCAGTTCAGGCACTCCACCAGCGGGTCATTGAAGACGTCGACGTGGCCGGAGGCCACCCACACCTGGCGCGGCAGGATGATCGCGCTGTCCAGGCCGACGACGTCGTCGCGTCCGGTGACCATGGACTTCCACCACTGGCGCTTGATGTTCTCCTTGAGCTCGACACCGAGCGGGCCGTAATCCCACGCGGACTTGGTGCCGCCGTAGATCTCACCGGACTGGAAGACCAGGCCACGGCGTTTCGCCAGGTTCGCAACGGTATCGATGATGGATGCCACGGTGCATCAGCGTAGCGACCAGCCTGCCGCCAGCGATAATCCGCCGCGACCGCGGGAGCGGTTGACATGCGATATCGCGCATGTATTGTGGCCCGTAATGGAAACGATTTCCAATATCACGGTAAATCAACACGACGATGCTCGCGAGCACAACGCCGCCCCGGCGTCGGAAATGCCGTCGCGTGAGGTCCTCGACACCGCCGGCGAACTGCTGCGTGCGCTGGCCGCGCCGCTGCGGATCGCCATCGTCCTGCAGCTGCAACAGTCCCAGCGCTGCGTCCACGAATTGGTCGACGCACTCGCCGTGCCGCAGCCACTGGTGAGCCAGCACCTGCGCATTCTCAAGCAGGCCGGGGTGGTGGCCAGCGAGCGCGCGGGACGTGAGGTCCTCTACCGCCTCGTCGACCATCACCTTGCCCATATCGTCGCCGACGCGGTCGCCCACGCCAGCGAGGAACAGCAGTGACAGGGGCGGTCCGGTCCACCCGACAGCGCGCGGCCATCGCCGACCTGCTCAACGAAACCGAAGGATTCCGCTCAGCCCAGGAGCTGCACGACGAACTGCGCCGCCGCGGCCAGGGCATCGGCCTGACCACGGTGTACCGCACCCTGCAGGCCATGGCCACCACCGGCAGCGTCGACACGTTGCGCACCGACACGGGCGAGTCCGTCTACCGGCGTTGCTCGGAAGACCATCACCACCATCTGGTGTGCCGGGAGTGCGGCGCCACCGTCGAGATTTCCGGCGGCCAGGTCGAAGCCTGGGCCGCCGACGTGGCCCGCGAGCACGGTTTCTCCGACGTCAGCCACACCATCGAGATCTTCGGGATGTGCCGCGGCTGCAGCGACGGGATCAACTGACCCGATCGCGCGCCAGGGCCAGCACGGTGTCACGGGTCAGCGGGGCGAGCTCGATGTCACCAGGCGCATGGAGGTCGATCCAGGTCATCTCGGCGATCTCGGCCTGCGATTGCGGCTCGCCGTCCAGGCTCACCAGGTAGAGCCACGCGTCGACGGAGTGGCCGGGTTCATTGGCTGCCGGTGCGCTGTGGCGGCCGAGCTCTTCGGCTTCGGACGGCGCGAATCCGACCCCGAGTTCCTCGCGGACCTCCCGGGCCAGGGCCTCGATCGGCTGCTCCCCCGGCTCGATCTTCCCGCCCGGCTGCATGAATGCCGTCGTGCCGCGCTTGCGGACCACCAGCAGCCGGTCACGCTCGTCGAGCACTACGGCGGCGACGATGCGGATGACCGGAGGGGTCACGACATCAGGTCCCGGCGGACATCGGCGCCGGTGGCCAGAACCATGAGGATCAGCGTGCGCAGCGCGTCGTCGGTGAGCCCGGCCGCCGGGAAGTTGTAGCGCAGCATCACGTCGGCGACCTTCTTGGCCGGCCGCTTGCGCGCAGCGCCCTTGGGGGTCGCGCCGTTGGTCGGTGTTTCGACCAACTTCTCCACCAATACCACCGTGCCCAGCATGGTCTTGCTGGCATGGTCGGACACCCGTTCGCGAATCTTGTTGTTCAGCGGCAGATCCCAGGCCAGCGGCTGGGTCAGCGAGACCATCTCCAGATCCTCGGCGATGGCCACCACCCGCACCGAGGCCACCGAACCCTCGACGGTCACCGTCAACGCGCTGTCCTCTTCCTCGACGACGGACATCACCTCGCCGAGAGCCGAGGACAGCCGCTGCAGGAGGCCCGGCATGTCAGGCCCTGCCGAATCGACGGTTGCGGTTCACGTACTCCTCGCACGCCGCCCACAGATCGCGCCGGTCGTAATCCGGCCACAGCTTGTCCTGGAACACGAACTCGGCATAGGCCGACTGCCACAGCAGGAAGTTGCTGGCCCGCTGCTCCCCCGACGTCCGGATGAACAGGTCCACATCGGGGATGTCGGGACGGTGCAGATGCTTGGCGAAGGACGCCTCGCTGATCCGGCCCGGGTTGATCTTGCCCTCGGCGGCTTCGGCGGCCAGTGCCTGCGCGGCCTCGACGATCTCGGTGCGCCCGCCGTAGTTCACGCAGTAGTTGACGGTGATGACGTCGTTGCCGACCGTCATCTCCTCGGCGATGTCGAACTCCTTGATGACGCTGCGCCACATCCTGGGCCGCGACCCGACCCAGCGCATGTTCACGCCCATGGCGTTCAGGTTCTCCCGGCGGCGGCGCACCACCTCCCGGTTGAAGCCCATCAGGAACCGGACCTCTTCGGTGCTGCGCTTCCAGTTCTCCGTCGAGAACGCGTAGACGCTGAGGTGTTTGATGCCCAGTTCGATGGCGCCGCAGGTGATGTCGATCAGCACCGCCTCGCCCATCTTGTGTCCCTCGGTGCGGCCCAGGCCACGCTGGGTGGCCCAGCGACCGTTGCCGTCCATCACCACGGCGACGTGATTGGGCACCTGGTCGGCAGGGATCCGGGGCGCGACGGCCTTGGAGGTGTGCTGGGGCGGGCGGGCGAAGCGGCCGTTGGTGCCGGCCGGAATCTCCGGGAAGACGACGGGCCAGCTCGAGGTGTCCGGGAAGACCGGATAGTCCTCAGGCGCCGGGGGCAGCTGTGGGTAGGTCGACTTGCCCCGCTTCCCGTCCTTCGTCAATGCCATGGCCCATATCCTGCCTGACCAGCGTCGAGCGCTGTTCGGCGACTGTCCGATCGATGCGGTACACCCGCTCGACCAGAGGCAATGTCCGCAGTTGGCGCTCCAGGTGCCACTGCAGATGCGCTGCGATCAGCCCACTGGCCTGGCTGCGATGCCCCGATGAGGAGGCCTCGGCGTACTCCCAGTCCCCCTCGTGCAGCGCCGACATCAGCTCCAACACGGGCTGCGGCGGGGTACTGGATCCGCTGGGCCGGCAGTGCACGCAGACGCTGCCGCCGACGGCGACGTGGAATGCCCGGTGCGGACCCGGCGCGGCGCAGCGGGCGCACTCGGTCAGTGCCGGCGCCCACCCGGCGATCGTCATCGCCCGCAGCAGGTAGGAGTCCAGCACCAGTTCGCGGGCCCGGCGCCCGTCGGCGATGGCCCGCAGCGCGGCCACCGTGAGCCGGTGCAGGTCGGGCATCGGTGCCCGCTCCTCGCCGGCCAGTCGCTCGGCGGTCTCCAACATCGCGCACGCACTGGTGTAGCGGCCGTAGTCACTGACGATGTCGGCGGCGAACGCGTCGATGGCCTGCACCTGGGTGACGATGTCGAGGTTGCGTCCCGGATGCAGCTGCACGTCGATGTGGGCAAACGGCTCCAGCCGCGCGCCGAACTTGCTGCGGGTACGCCGGACCCCCTTGGCCACCGCGCGCACCAAACCATGGTCGCGGGTGAGCAGGGTGACAATCCGGTCGGCCTCGCCGAGCTTGTGCTGGCGCAGCACCACCGCCCGGTCCCGGTACAGCCGCATCGTGACAGTGTCGCACCATGGCCGGACAGGTTCCGTTATGCACCGCCGATATTCTCGAAAGTGATGGCCAAATCTGCGACTTCCGACCCGAGCTCACCCCGATTTCCCACCCTGACCAATCAGCTCTACCAACTTGCCAGCGGCGCAGTCACTTCTGAAGAACTGGTACGTCAGTCTTTGCACGCCATCACCGCGAGCCAGTCCACCCTCAACGCATTCCGCGTCGTGCTGACCGAGCAGGCGCTGGCCGACGCCGCCAAGGCCGACACGGTTCGCGCGGCCGGCAAACAACTCCCGCTGCTGGGAATCCCGATCGCGGTCAAGGACGATGTCGACGTCGCCGGGGTGCCCACCCGGTTCGGCACCGACGGCTCCACCCGCGTCGCCGCCGCCGACGCCGAAGTTGTGCGCCGCCTGAAGGCCGCCGGCGCGGTGATCGTCGGCAAGACCAACACCTGCGAACTCGGGCAGTGGCCGTTCACCGGCGGTCCGGGCTTCGGGCACACTCGTAACCCCTGGTCACGCAAGCACAGCCCGGGTGGGTCCTCGGGTGGCAGCGCCGCGGCCGTCGCCGCGGGCCTGGTGACCGCGGCCATCGGATCCGACGGCGCGGGTAGCGTCCGCATCCCCGCGGCGTGGACGCACCTGGTCGGCATCAAGCCCCAACGCGGACGCATCTCCACCTGGCCGCTGCCCGAGGCCTTCAACGGCATCACGGTCAACGGTGTGCTGGCCCGCACCGTCACCGACGCGGCCCTGGTGCTCGACGCCGCATCGGGTAACGCCGAGGGCGATCTCCACAAGCCGGCACCGATCGAGGCCGCCGAGCACGTCGCCCGCGCACCCGGACCGCTCCGGGTGGCCATGTCGACGAAGTTCCCGTTCACCGGTTTCCCGGCCACGTTGCACCCCGAGATCCGCGACGCCCTGCAGGGCCTGGCCGATCAACTCGGGCAGCTGGGTCACACCGTGGTGGCCAAAGACCCCAACTACAGCCTGCGGATGTCATGGGATTTCCTGGCCCGCTCCACCGCGGGCCTGCTGGACTGGACCGACCGGCTCGGCGACGTGCCCTATGACGAGCGCACCCTGGCCAACATGAGGATCGGTCGGCTGTTGTCCCAGCACATCCTCCGCAAAGCCCGGGCGCACGAGGCCGCCGTACAGCGGCGGGTGTCCTGGATCTTCAACCTCGTCGACGTCATCATCGCGCCGACCACCGCCCAACCTCCGCCGCTCACACACGAATTCGACCGGCGCGGGTGGTCTGCCACCGAACGCAGCTCGATCGCCGCCTGCCCGGTGACCTGGCCGTGGAACCTGCTGGGCTGGCCATCGATCAGTGTGCCCGCGGGCTTCACCTCCGACGGGCTGCCGATCGGCGTCCAGTTGATGGGGCCGGCCGACAGTGAGCCGCTGCTGATCTCGCTGGCCGCCGAGTTGGAGGGGATCACCGGCTGGGCCGCCAAGCAACCCGAGATCTGGTGGAATGCCCCGTCGCGGACCGACGCGTCACAGGCCGCTGCAGCGATCAACGCGCTAGACGGGTAGGGCGGAAGCGCTGGTCACACCTGACAGGAAGCCGTCGAATCGCTGTGAAAATTGGTGCAATTGACGCCTGCCACCCGTTGCTACGCTCGAATCCACGGCGTGGGGGCCGCGACGAAATTGTTCAAGCTGTCGGGAGGGTCAAGAGGCGTGCACACTGATGCATCCATGGGCGATACGCGGGCGTCTGAATGACGGGGGCACAGGACAGTGAGGGCAGCAAGGGGCCCAGCAAGTTCAAGATCGGGTCGCTGGCTTGGAGCACATACAGCGACCTCAAGAAGCTCATGGAGGGCGATCCGATAGGCGCGGTCGGACTGGTTGGCGACGCCGGAAAATGGGCGCAGTTGCTCATTCCCGAAGCCGTCGCCACACCGGTGATCGCCGGCGGCCTGATGGTGCTGACGGGAACCAGTAAGACCATGGGACAGGGAAGCCCAGACACCGGTGGCGCCTTCAGCGACGGCGCCAAGCTGTTCCAGTCCAACGGGAAGAGCCTCGAAGGCGCCTACCCCACCGAAACATGGTCTGGCTCTGCCTCCGACGCCTACATGTCGCAGAACTCGCACCAGATCCAACGCGCGACAACCATGCTCGAAGCCGACAATGACATCGTTCGGATCCTGTCTACGCAGGCGCAACAAGTCGACCATGCCCGTACCGAAGTCGACTGGGCGTCAAAAGGTTTGGCGGCGATGATTCCCGTGGCGATGGCACTGGAGGCCACCGTCCTGGGCGCCCCGGAGTCGATTGCCCTCCAAATCGCTGCGGTAGCCACAGCGAGCGCATTCGCCGGCGTCGCAGTCGGCAATCTGATGAATTACGCGCAGGACAATGCGGCGCAGATACGAGAAGCCACGGATAAGTACCGGCAAGCGGGCGCGGTGAGCCAGTCCGGGACGGGTTCGCCTACCCCGGCCGGTAACGGCCCCGGATCCAACAAGCCGGACAATCCCTCCGGGCAGGACACCCCCGGCACCCAGACCGGACCCCCAAGCACGGGACCGACAAGCACCGGAAATTCGGGCAACCAGACCGGCGGCGGTGGCTCGGGTGCCGGCGGTGGCTCGGGCACAGGCGCCGGTGGCGGCCCCGGGAGCGGTGGCGGATCGGGCACTGGTGGCGGCCGTGGATCTGGGGCATCGATGCCGAGCACGACCGGCATGTCCAGCGGTGGCGCGAGCAGTGGCGCCGGGATGGGCGGCATGCCGTCACTTCCTCAAATGGGCGGTGGTTCCGGAGGCGGCGGTGCCGGCACACTCGGCAGCCTCGTGGGCGCTGCCGGCCAGGTCGTCGAGACCGTGATGCAGGCAGTGGAGCAGTCCGATCAGCAAGACCCGAACGCGCAGAATGGCGGCCAGTCCGGCGCGGCGGATGGCGAATCGCAGGCCGGCCGAGCACCGATCAACGCTGCCTCCGGCGCCCACACCGCGAATCATGCTGCGCCGCAGCGCCTCACAACTGATGTGTAACCGCGAAAGGACCACTTCATGTCCGACGAATTGAACGTCCTCACTTCGGACCTCCGAGATATGTCGACCACGCATGACACCGCCGCGGCCGGATTCTCCGCGGCAGGCGATACGACGTCGTATGTGGAATGGAAGGTGCTGGCAACGCACGGCCCGATCTGCTGGTCGTCGCAGCAAGCACTGTGCGAAGCGAACGAAGCCCGCAAATCCGCTTCCGAAGCGATGATGAATGCGTCAAACGGCCTGTCGCGGAACCTGACCACGGCGGCCTCGCAGTACGACCAGATCGACGCGCAAGAATCCGGCACCCTCGGCCGGACGATGCACTGCTGATCACATGACCGATCACACCTGGGACGACGATGATCCCGAGGACGAGCAGTCTCCGGGCGACCTGGATGCGCTGGGTTTCGGCGACGACATGCACAGCCACGACGACCACGACGACCACGACGACTGGTCGGGGCTCGACGCGTTCACTGTCGACGAATCCCCCAGCGGCCCAACGACAGATTTCGCTGATCTCCCCGCGCCGGCCTCGGCCGATGATGATGAATCGGACGACACGTCGTCGGGACCGGTCACATTCGGAGTAACGAACCCGGCCGGAACCATCACGGCGCACGCCACGATCTCGGGCGCCGTCAATCGGATCGAGTTGGCCCCGTCGACAGCCTCGATGACCGAATCCGACCTCGCACGCAACATCATGGCTACGGCCAAGCTCGCAAACCTGCAGGGCCGCGCAATCCAGCGCGCGATGGTGCAAGGTCTACTCATGTACCAGGGAATGGATCAGGAAGTCGCCGAACAGTTCATCGACGACATGATCGATCTGCCCACACCCGCTCAAGCCGAGGCCGCTCAGGCCGAGGCAATGGCGCAGTATCTGCGTGGCGAACGCTGACCGTCAGCAGTTCGTCGGCCAGGTAGGATTTCGCAGGCTATCGAATAGGGCAAGGGGAATGCCGCAATGAGCTATCCGGATCCGTACCACCCCCAACAACCTCCGCCGGGGCAATATCCGCCCGCCCCACCTGGACCCCATGGATACGGTTATCCGCCCAACGGTGGCTACCCGCCTGCTCAGCCTTACCCGCCGTACGGCGCCCAGCCACAACCCCCGTATTACCCGCCACCCGCTGTCCCACAGCCCACTGCCAAGCGGGACGACGGCAACTCCAGGGTTTGGCGGATTCTGGACAACCTGATGTTCTTCGCCAGCGACTCCGCCTCACAAGGCCTCGGCAAGAACGCACGGGAACGCGTCAAAACAGGGCTGATCATTCTCGGCGTCGCCATTATCGGCATCGCGCTCGTGATCGGGATCGCCGTGATAGCGAGCAAATAGCGGCGACTCGCCCGCCCGATCAGAAGCCCAGCCGGCCGAGCTGCTTGGGATCGCGCTGCCAGTTCTTGGCGATCTTGACCCGCAGGTCGAGATAAACCTTTGTGCCGAGCAGCTTTTCGATCTGGGTGCGGGCGGCGGTGCCGACCTCGCGCAGCCGCGCGCCACCCTTGCCGATCACGATGCCCTTCTGGCTGTCGCGCTCGACGTAGAGGATGGCGTGCACATCGATGAGATCGTCACGGCCCTCACGTTCCTCGACCTCTTCGATGACCACAGCCAGTGAATGCGGCAATTCGTCGCGCACGCCTTCCAGGGCTGCCTCGCGGATGAGCTCGGCCATCAGTACTTCCTCGGGCTCATCAGTGAGCTCGCCGTCGGGGTAATACGCAGGCCCCGGCGGAAGTTTGGAGACGAGGACGTCGGTGAGCACGTCGAGTTGTTCGTTGGCGGTGGCCGAGACCGGCACGATGTCGGCATCGGGCCCCAGGAGTTCGCTGACGGCCATCAGCTGCTCGGCGACCCGCTCCTTGGGCACCTTGTCGATCTTCGTGACGACAGCGATCAGCGTGGTCTTGGGCGCGACCGCGCGAATCTGCTGATAGATCCAGCGATCACCGGGACCGATGCGCTCATCGGCGGGGATGCACAGACCGATCACGTCCACCTCGGAGTAGGTGTCCTTGACCAGGTCGTTGAGCCGCTGCCCGAGCAGCGTGCGCGGACGGTGCAGCCCCGGGGTGTCGACCAGGATGATCTGGAAGTCCTCACGGTGCACGATGCCGCGGATGGTGTGTCGGGTGGTCTGCGGCCGGTTCGAGGTGATCGCGACCTTCTGGCCTACCAGCGCGTTGGTCAGCGTCGACTTGCCGGTGTTGGGCCGGCCGACGAAACAGACGAAGCCGGAACGGAACTCACTCATCGTTCTCCCCTATCACCGAAACTGCGGTGAGATCGCCATCTGGACCTGAAACACGATCTGTGCGCAGTCTCGGCAGTGTCACAGCGGTTTTCCCGCCCGATCGGTGACGATCACCGCGGCGTCGGCGGACAGTTCCCGCACCGCCGCGACGCCCGCGTCGTCAGCGGCACCGCCGACCAGCACTGCGGCCTCGAGCCCGGTGGCACCGCTGGACACCGCGGCGGCCACCGCCGCTTGCAACGCAGTCAGCTGCAGCGCCGCCAGGGTCACCGGGGCGCCGGCATAGGTGCGGCCGTCCTGGTCGCGCACCGCCGCGCCCGTTGACGCCTCGGCGCGACCCATCGCGCCACGGGCCAGCACCACGAGCTTGTTGTCTTCTGCGTCGAGCTCAGTCATCGGTACCTCGGGTCTCCTGTTTCTCAGATTCAGCCGGGCTGACCAGAATTGTGCCGATCCGCACCCGTCCACGGTGGTCGGAATCCCCCTCGGCGCGCAGCCTCAGGCCGTCCCACGTGACTTCGGCGCCGGGCAGCGGCACTCGGCCCAACTCAAAGGCCACCAAGCCGCCGACGGTGTCCACGTCGAGATCCTCGTCGAACTCCATTTCGTAGAGTTCGCAGAGGTCTTCGATCGGCAGCCGTGCCGACACCCGGTACTGACGGTCACCGAGGTCTTCGACCGGAACCACCTCACCGGCGTCGTACTCGTCGACGATCTCGCCGACGATCTCCTCCAGCACGTCCTCGATCGTGACCAGGCCGGCGATCGCGCCGTATTCATCGACGAGCAGCGCCATGTGGTTGCGGTCGCGCTGCATCTCGTTGAGCAGTTCGTCGAGCGGTTTGGAGTCCGGGACGAACACCGCCGGTCGCATCACCTGTGCGACGTTGGTGTCACGGCCACCGTTGGTCGAGTAATAGGTCTGCTGGACAAGGTCTTTCAGATAGACCACGCCGACGATGTCATCGACGTTCTCCCCGATCACCGGGATGCGGGAATGTCCGCTGCGCACCGCCAGTGACGTCGCTTGACCTGCCGATTTGTCGCTTTCGATCCATACCATCTCGGTGCGCGGCACCATGACCTCGCGGGCCGGGGTGTCGCCGAGCTCGAACACCGACTGGATCATCCGGCGTTCCTCGTCGGCCACCACGCCGCGCTGCTGGGCCAGGTCGACGACTTCACGTAGCTCGATCTCGGAGGCAAACGGTCCATTGCGGAAGCCGCGGCCGGGAGTCAACGCGTTACCGATCAACACCAGCAGCCGGCTGATCGGGGTGAGCAACACCGAGATCGCCTGCAGCGGCAGCGCCGAGATCAGCGCGATGGAGTAGGCGTTCTGCCTGCCGACCGTGCGCGGCCCGACGCCGATGGCCACGAAGCTCGTCACCACCATGATCGCCGCCGAGGCAACCAGACCCCAGCTGACACCGAGGTGCCCGTCGAGGAAGGACACGAGCAGGACCGTGGCGCTGATCTCGCAGGTGATTCGCAGCAGCACAACAAGATTGATATAGCGGGGTCGCTCGGCGACCACCCGACTGAGCCGTGCCGCGCCGGGACGTTCGTCGCGCACAAGCTCTTCGATCCGCGCGATCGAGACGGTGGACAGCGCGGCGTCGATGGCCGCGAACAAGCCCCCGAACCCGACGAGCACCACGGCGCCGAGCAGCGGAAGTATGCCGCTCACGGTTCGTCGAAGTATCGGGACTTGTCCAGCAGGCGCTGATCCTTCTGGCTCTGCCGGTCGGCGTGATAGGCCTCGACCTGATCAGCCACCCACTCCTCGAGGAGCTGACGCTGCAGCGCGAACATCTCCTTTTCCTCGTCCGGCTCGGCATGGTCGTAGCCGAGCAGATGCAGCACCCCGTGCACGGTCAGCAGCGCCAGCTCCTGGCCGAGCGAGTGCCCGGCCTTGGTGGCCTGCTGCTCGGCGAATTCCGGGCACAACACGATGTCACCGAGCATGGACGGACCCGGCTCAGGTGCGTCCGGTCGGCCTCCCGGCTCCAGCTCGTCCATCGGGAAGCTCATCACGTCGGTGGGCCCCGGCAGGTCCATCCACCGCATGTGCAGGTCGGCCATCGCGGCACTGTCCAACAGCACCATCGACAGTTCGGCGGCCGGATTCACGTCCATCTTGGCGATGACGAAGCGTGCGACGCTGATCAGTTCGTCCTCGGAGACGTCGATGCCCGACTCGTTGGATACCTCGATGCTCATCGGCGGGGTCGTCCGTTCGGTGAACGGCGTTGGGCACGGTTGAGCAAGGCCGGCTCCTCATGTCGGGCGTAGGCGTCGACGATCTCGGACACCAGGCGGTGGCGGACCACGTCGGCGCTGGTGAGTTCGGCGAAATGGATGTCGTCGATACCGTCGAGGATGTTCATCGCCGCGCGCAGGCCCGAGGTGTTGCCGCCGGGCAGGTCAACCTGCGTAATATCGCCGGTGACAACGACTTTGGATCCGAACCCGAGACGGGTCAGGAACATCTTCATCTGTTCGGCGGTGGTGTTCTGTGCCTCGTCGAGGATGATGAACGCGTCGTTCAAGGTCCGGCCGCGCATGTAGGCCAGCGGCGCGACCTCGATCACCCCGGCGCTCATCAGTTTCGGAATGAGCTCGGGGTCCATCATGTCGTGCAGTGCGTCATACAGCGGCCGAAGATACGGATCGATCTTCTCGCTCAACGTGCCGGGCAGGAAACCAAGGCGCTCACCGGCTTCCACCGCGGGGCGGGTCAGGATGATCCGGCTGACCTGCTTGGTCTGCAGCGCGCTGACCGCCTTGGCCATCGCCAGGTACGTCTTGCCGGTACCGGCAGGGCCGATGCCGAACACGATGGTGTGCGCATCGATGGCGTCGACGTAGCGCTTCTGGTTGAGCGTCTTGGGCCGGATGGTCTTGCCGCGGCGGCTCAGGATGTCGAGCGTCAGCACCTCGGCCGGCGACTCGTCTTCGGTGCCGGTGAGGATCGCGACGCTGTGCCGCGCCGCCTCGGGCGTCACCGCCTGTCCACTGGAGGCGACGGCGATCAGCTCGGCAACCACACGTTCGGCCAATGCCACGTCGGCAGGCTCGCCGGTGAAGGTGATCTCGTTGCCGCGGGCGTGAATGTCGGCGGTCAGAAGTCTTTCGAGTGCCCGTAGATTCTCATCAGCGGAGCCGAGCAGGCCCACGATGATGTCGGGCGGAACGGTGATGCTGCTGCGGACAGATTCCGATGCGGTGGCCGACGAGTCAGCGGTCGTGTCGCGGGGCGTCACGTGGAGTTTGTGCCTGCTTTCCGTGTTTTCAAGACGGCCGGCTGCCGTCGTACTGTTGCCAGTTTACCGCTGGTCAACGACACGCCCCAATGGTTAAGCAGGCTGATGGCGATCGGCGCCGCGCGGTTGCCGGGCCGAACCGGCCGGCCGGGTGAACACACAGGTCAGCGTGATGGCGCGGCCAGTCCGGGTGGCACGCGAACCTCCCGGAGGGGTGACCTGCCAGACCCTGCGCCGAGTGTGTCGCCTGTTGCGACGTTTGCGCCGG
>NZ_HG322953.1:370109-497957 GCF_000455325.1 Mycolicibacterium septicum DSM 44393 | reverse complement strand
GGCCGCGTCGGCACAAAAAGCTGCACTCTCGTCGCAGCGCGCGGAGGCGACATCAGGACCTGGACCGGCGTCGGATCAGCCCGCGAACGCGCCCAACGTGGCCTGCACCGCATCTTCGTCGGGCCTGGCGTACATCTTCCGAGACCCGCGGTCGTAGGTGGCGATGAAGGGGCAGCTTCCGGCGGTACCGGGCACTGTTCCCCCGCTCTTGATGACGTTGCCGGTCTTGGCCTCGCGGAAGGTGACCTCGTATTCGACCGAGTAATAGTCGACGGTGACGCGGTCCCCGTCATCGTCGTCGACGCACGACGTGGATTTCACCTCGCTACCCCTTTTTCGATCCAGGCAGGCAACGACATTGATCTCGGCGAATTGGTCGGACGTGGTCCATTTGTCGGCAGCGACCGGCAGCCAGATTTCGTCCACGATTCCGAGACCCTTGAAGAAGGCCACGACGTTGTACGGCTTGCCATACTCCGCGGCATTACTGATCCGATCGTTCTCGCACACATCTGAGAAATCAGATGCCGAACTGGCAACCCGGTCCTGCCCCTCACCAGCAACTTTGATGACCTCGTACCCCATGAATGCGACGAACGAGATGCCCACGACAGCGATGACGGCAACAATCGCGATGGCGAGTCCCGATTTCTTGGGCCGTATCGGTGGTCGCGCCGGGGACCACTGCGGCGGCTGACCGTATGGAGGCGGGGCGCCCGCCTGCCCCTGCCACGCTTGGCCCTGCCACGGCTGCCCCTGCGGCGGTGGCCAATGCGGGGGCTGCTGCCCGTAAGGCTGCCCATAAGGAGGCTGTCCGTAGGGCGGCTGCGGGCCTTGCGGCGGGAAACTCACAAATGGAGCGTAATGCCTGGCCAGGCCCGCAGTTGGCGCTAAATCTCCCAGCGCGCCGTCAGCGCACCGATCGCTCCCAGCGCCACCGCGGCGGCAGTCGACGTGCGCAGCACCGTCGGGCCCAGCCGGACCGCCTTCGCGCCGGCCCCGGTCAGCGCTGCGATCTCCTCGTCGGCGATCCCGCCTTCCGGCCCGACGATGAGCATCAGTGAATCCGCTTGGCCCAGAGGCAGTTCGGCAATGGGCTCGGTGGCCGACTCGTGCAACGCCAGCACCACCGCGCCGCCGGCCACGGCGTCGGCGACGCGCTGGGTGAGCGCAGGCGTCGAGACCACGCCCTCGACAGCGGGAACGTACGCGCGGCGCGACTGGCGGGCCGCCGAACGCGCCACCGCCTCCCACCGCCGCAGGCCCTTGTCCACCTTCGGGCCGTCCCAGCGGGCCACGCACCGAGTCGCCTGCCAGGCGACAAAGCCGTCCGCACCGGCCTCGGTCGCCAGCTCGACGGCCAGCTCTGAACGATCGGACTTGGGCAGCGCCTGCACCACGGTGACCGTCGGGCGTGGGACCGCGATGTCGACCCGTTCGGTCACCCGCGCCGACAACCGGCCCTTGGCGGTCTCTTCGACGACACAGTGCGCCAGCACCCCGGCGCCGTCGCTGAGGTCGAGCTGTTCGCCGACGCGAATGCGGCGCACGTTGGACGCGTGGAAACCCTCGTCACCGTCGACGACGGCGAGCTCCCCCGCGCCCGGCAGCGCGTCGACGTAGAAAAGCGCTGTGCTCATGGGGTAGCCCGCGGCGTCAGCGGCCGGAGAACGTCTCGCGCAGCCGGCTGAACAGACCGCCGGAACTCGCCGCGGCCTGTGTCGAGCGCACCTCCGCAGCATCGCGGCTGCGGTTTTCCTTCAGCTTGCGCAGCAGGTCGGTGTCGGTGCTGTCCAGCCGCGACGGCACCACCACATCGATGTGGGCGTGCAGGTCACCGCGAACCCCGGAACGCAGATGCGGCATGCCGTGGCCTCGCAGTGTGGTCACCGAGCCGGGCTGGGTGCCCGCGGCGATGGTCAGTTCGGTGGGCCCGTCGAGAATGGCGTCGACGGAGACCGTGGTGCCCAGCGCCGCGTCGACCATCGGCACCGAGACGGTGCAGTGCAGATCGTCGCCGTCGCGGACGAAGATTTCGTGCTGCTTCTCGTGGACCTCGACGTAGAGGTCACCGGCAGGCCCGCCGCCGGGTCCGACCTCGCCTTGGGCGGCAAGCCGTACCCGCATACCATCGCCGACACCGGCCGGGATCTTGACACTGATCTCGCGTCGGGCGCGCACCCTCCCGTCGCCGCCGCAGCGGTGACACGGATCGGGAATGACCTCACCGATTCCCCCGCAGACCGGGCACGGACGGGTGGTCATCACCTGGCCGAGCAGCGAGCGCTGCACGGTCTGGATCTCACCGCGGCCGTCACAGGTGTCGCAGGCGACGGGAGTGGAATTGCCGTTGGTACCCTTGCCGTGGCACAGATCGCACAGCACCGCGGTGTCCACGGTCACCTGCTTGGTCACGCCGGTGGCGCATTCCGCCAGGTCCAGCCGCATCCGCAGCAGCGAATCGGCGCCGGGCCGCACCCGGCCAACCGGGCCGCGCGACGCGGTGCCGCCGCCGAAGAACGCCTCGAACACGTCACCGAGACCGCCGAACCCGCTGAACCCGCCGGGCGCTCCGCCGACCGATTCCATCGGGTCGCCGCCCATGTCGACTATGCGGCGCTTCTCCGGATCCGAGAGCACCTCGTAGGCGACCTGGATCTCGGTGAACCGGGCCTGCGCTTCCTCGTCGGGGTTGACGTCGGGGTGCAGCTCACGCGCCAGCCGCCGGTAGGCACGTTTGACCTCCGAATCGCTCGCGCCTTTGCTCACTCCGAGCAAGCCGTAATAATCGCGTGCCACGCTGACCTTGCCTGACCTTTCCATGCCGGACGAACCGGCTGATTTACCGGGTACCTAGGACTTCGCCGATGTACAGAGCAACCGCCGCGACATTGGCGATGGTTCCCGGATAGTCCATTCGAGTGGGACCCACCACACCCATTCCGCCGTACACCTTGCCCGAACTGCCGTACGTCGTACTCACCACCGACGTTCCCAGCATCTGTTCGGCCTCGGTCTCATGACCGATCCGCACGGTTACCTTGCCCGCTTCCTGCTGGGCCGCCAACAACCTCAGCACCACCACCTGCTCCTCCAGCGCCTCCAACACCGACCGCAGCGATCCACCGAAATCGGCGGTGTTGCGGGTCAGGTTGGCGGTTCCGCCGAGTAGCAGTCGTTCCTCGGTGTGCTCGACGAGCATCTCGACCAGCACGGTCGCCGACCGGCCGACAGCATCGGCCAGCGCACCATGCCCATTGAGGTGCGTGGCCAGATCGCTGACCGCGATCGATGCCGCGGTCAGCGGCTTGCCTTCCAGCGCCTGCCCCAACATCTCGCGCAGTTTGCCCAGCTCATGCTCGTCGATGGCATCGCCGAGCTCCACGATGCGCTGATCGACCCGGCCCGAATCGGTGATGACCACCAGCAGCAGCCGCGCTGGGGTCAGCGCGACCACCTCGAGGTGACGCACGGACGAGGTGGACAGTGTCGGGTACTGCACGATCGCGACCTGCCGGGTCAGCTGCGCGAGCAGCCGCACCGCGCGCCGCAGCACGTCGTCGAGGTCGACCCCGGACTCCAGGAATGACAGGATCGCGCGACGTTCCGACGAGGACAACGGCTTGACGTTGTCGATCCGGTCGACGAACTCGCGGTAGCCCTTCTCGGTGGGCACCCGGCCCGAGCTGGTGTGCGGCTGGGTGATGTAGCCCTCGGCTTCCAGCACCGCCATGTCATTGCGGACCGTGGCGCTGGACACTCCGAGGTTGTGACGGTCCACCAGCGTCTTGGAGCCGATGGGCTCCTTGGTGGCCACGAAGTCGGCGACGATGGCGCGCAGCACCTCGAAACGACGTTCGTCGGCACTCCCCACCAGTTCACCTACCCTTCGCCACAGCGATGACTTTGTTTTGCCCGGTTCATTTTACTGATCAGCAGCGGGTTTACCGATTCGCAGCGGGCGCTGGGGATAAATACGCCGAGCGATACCGGCGCAGGCAACAACCCGCGAACGTATTAGCCTAGGCACCTATGCCGATGGCTACACCGCGCGACAGTGCGACGGACGCGGGCCGGCGATGATTTTCAAAGGCGTCCAGGAGGGCAAACCCTATCCGGAACACGGGCTGTCCTATCGGGACTGGTCCCGTATCCCGCCGCGCCAGTTGCGCCTCGACGAGCTCGTCACCACCACCACGGTGCTGGCCCTGGATCGGCTGCTGTCCGAGGACTCGACGTTCTACGGCGACCTGTTCCCGCACGCCGTGAAATGGCGCGGCGACATCTACCTGGAAGACGGCCTGCACCGAGCCGTGCGGGCAGCGCTGCGGAACCGCACCATCCTGCACGCCCGGGTGTTCGACATGGACGCGCTCGCGCCCAGCCCGGCGTAACCGCCCTCGGCCAGCTGACCCCTAGTTCGCCATCGCCTCGCGCAGGCTGCCGGGCCGCAGATCCGTCCAGTTCGCCTCGACGTAGCTCAGGCACTCGTCGCGGCCGGCCGCACCGAAGACCACCCGCCAGCCGGCCGGCACATCGGCGAACGCCGGCCACAGGCTGTGCTGCTGCTCATCGTTGACCAGTACAAGGAACGTGCCGTTCTCGTCATCGAACGGATTGGAACTCATCGAGTCTCCTCATCGAGGGGTGGGCCAGGTCTGCACCCAGCACCCGGTCGGACAACAGGCCAAGGCAGCTCAGGTTCGGGAAGCCGGGGCCCTGGGTGAGCCCGGCCAGCCCCGGAAGGAACAACTTGGGGAAGACGTCGGTCAGGGCCAGGTCGTGACCGATGTGCTCCTGCAGGGATTCTCCGCTCAGCGGACCGCCGAGGCCCAGCTCGAGCAGGTCCAGGGCGTCCTGGCTGAACAACGGGGCGAACCACAACGCGTCGGCGCCGGACCCGTCGATCACCAGATCGAAGCCGTGGACGGTCTCGACCGCCTCGCCCCCGGTGTTGGTGGACAGCGTCAACCGGATCCGCTCGTCACGAGCCACCGCGTGGGCGACCCGGCCACGGAGATGGCGGATCCGATCGTCGGCCAGCAGTGCATCCTGAACGCGCGCCGAGAACACGCCACGATCGGTGCGGGCCAGCGCATCCCGGCGCTCGGCCAGGGTGAGCCCGGTCCATCCGGTCGGATCGGAGAACAAGGTGTTCTCGAAGAATCCCTCGCCGCGGGTGAACAGGGTGACCGTCGGCGAGATCACCGTGATGGTCGAAACCCGGTGGCGGAACAGCTCGTTGAGCATCGACGCGGCGGTCTCACCACCGCCGATCACCGCCACCCGCTCGGCGGTGATCATCTCGTGCTTGCCGGCCTGATGCCAGAACTGCGCGATGGACATCACCCGGGGGTTGCCCGGCAGCACCGAGCGTTCGGCCTGACCGGGCCCGGTGACCATCAGACCGTCGGCACTGACGGTGTCATCGGCGGTGTGCAGCACCCACCGGTGCGCATCAGGGTCGACCGAGATCCGTTCCACGTCACCGGAAACCACGGTCATACCGATGTCATCGGCCACCCAGCGCAGATACTGGCTCCAGCGCTTGTGGGTCGGCGCGGGCCTGCCGCGGTCCACCCATTCGGCGAACCCACCCGTGGCGATCAGGTAGGCCTGCCAACTGTGCCGGGTCATCCGCTCGTCGAGTTCGGCGTTGCGCCGCGGCACCAGCGCGGAGCGGTACGGGAAGCCGACGTCCTTCTCGGGTCCGGTACCGAGCCGGTGGTTGCCGTCGGTCCAGCCGCCGACGGCCTGCCAGTTGGCGGCCACCCCGGCACGTTCGACGACGACGACCTCGGGGGCCGGCACACCCATCGCCCGCAACTCGGCGGCCTTGGCGGCCACCGCGATGGCTTTGGGTCCGGCTCCGATGACGGCCAGGGTGGGGGCCGATGGGGCACTCATTGGGTCACCTCTCGCAACACCTCTCGCAATGCGTCCTGCCACATCGCCTGCAGGGCGGCGATGTCGTCGGCGGACAGAATGTCTGGCAGGGACCGCCACTGGGTGCCGAGCACAGCTGACCCGTCGCGGTCGATCACCGCGGCCATGATCGTCAGTTCATGGCGCACAGCGACATTCGGTTCTGGAACCGGGGTCACTCCGGTCTGCAATGACCGGTCCTGCAACAGGGCATGATCGGAAGCATCCAGCTCGATCCGGCCCAGATAGTTCAGCAGTACCTGCGGATCACGATGAGTTCCCAGTCGTTCGGCGGTGTCCTCGCGCAGGTAACGCAACAGCCCGTAGTCGATGGCATCGCCGGGGATCGCTGCCACCTGCGCGGCCACACCGCGGGCGCCGTCGGCGTCCAGGCGCAACGGGTAGATCATGCTGAGCAGACCGGCGGTGTCACCGGTGTCGACCTCGTGGTCCGACACCACCGCATCCGACCTGCCGTGGGTTTCCAGCGCCAACAACGGCGCCGGGGTCGGCTGGCCGCGGTGCCGACGCCAGTCGGTCAGGGCGCGAGCCGTCGCCGCGGCCAGCACCTCGGTCACGGGGACCACGCCGGTCAACAACCGGGCGGTCACGTCGGGTTCGGCGAAGGCCATCGTGATCGTCACGTCGGCCATGCGGTCGGTGGCGGGATCGATCCGGCGGGCGCCGATGTCAGGGTCGTCGCCCTCGAACTGCTGCTCCCAGAAGCCGCACGTTCCGAGTTCGGCCGCCCGTTCGGTGAGCAGACGTGACCACTGCCGCAGCGGGGTGTGTTCGCGGACCGGCAGCGGATCACGTCCGGAAGCCAGTGCATGCCAGGCATTTTCGAGCTCACCGACGAGGATCCGCCAAGATGCCGGATCCAGCGCCAGCACGTGGGCGGTCAGGATCAGCAGCCCGGCCTCAGCCTGCGGGTGATGCAACCAGACCGCGTCGAGCATCGATCCGTTCTCCGGATCCATGCGCTGTACCGAGAGCTCGGCCTGCTCTGCCACCGTGGCGTTGAGATCACCCGACCCCGTCGCCTCCGAAAGCACCTCGCGCGGTGGGTGCGCGACCAAGGCCAGGGCCTCGCGGTCCAGCCTGGTGCGCAGCACCTCGTGTCCGTCGATCACGTTGCGCAACAGCGTCTCCAGCTGCGCACCGGTGATGCCCGCAGGCAGCCGGAACACCTCGGTCTGCGCGAGCCGGCGCGGGTCGCCGTACTGGTAGAGCCACCGCCCGTTGGGCAGGAGCGGGATCGGACCCGATCCCCCCGCCGCTTCGTCGGCCGCATCGTCAGCGCGCTCGACGGCGACCGCATCGGCGTCGATCGCGGCCGCGAGTTCGCGAACGGTCGCGCAGTCCAGCATCAACCGGGCCCGCACCGCCACGCCGCGGCGCCGCACAGCCTGCACGACCGACAGCGCCACGATGCTGTCCAACCCGAGATCGAGGAAGTCGGCGGTGACGTCGACACCCGATCCCTCTGGGGTTCCCAGGACTTCGGCCAGCACCTCGGCGAGCACGCGCTCGGTCTCGGTGGCCGGATGCTCGGACCCCTCGGCAGACCCGCCGGTGCCGACCGCTGCCAGCGCGGCATCGTCGACCTTGCCGTTGGTGGTCAGCGGGATCTCGTCGACGACGACGATGTGGTGAGGCACCAGATGTCTCGGCAGGGTTGCGGTCAGCATCCGGCGCAGCTCGGCGACCGCACTGTCGGTGACCACGTACGCGACGAGGCGCGGCCCGCTGCGGTGCTGACGTACCGCCACGTGGGCATGCCGCACCCCGGGATGGGTGTGCAGCGTCGCGGCCACCTCTCCGGGTTCCACGCGGAAGCCGCGGATCTTGACCTGGTCGTCGCTGCGGCCGAGAAACTCGATGGCACTCGATCGCGGATTCCGGCGCACCACGTCACCGGTGCGGTACATGCGGGCACCCGGCGTGAACGGATCGGCGACGAACCTGCCCGCCGTCTCCCCCGGCCGGCCGAGGTAGCCGCGCGTCAATTGGCCTCCGGCCAAATACAGTTCGCCGAACACACCGTCGGGAACCGGACGCAGCCAGCCGTCGAGCACATAGGCCGCGGTCGAATCCGTCGGGTGACCGATGCACGGCTGCTCGTGGTCGGCGATCGCCGCGACGACGGCTTCCACCGTGGCCTCGGTAGGGCCGTAGCAGTTGTGCGCGGACATCCAGGTGCGCTCGCACTCGGCCTGGATCCCCTGCCAGGTGGCGGTGTCGATGGCCTCCCCGCCGAGCGCGAGCACCGCCAGTGGCACCCGGCTGAGCAGCCCTGCCGCGCGCAGCGAGGCGAACATCGACGGGGTGGTGTCGATCATGTCGATCGCGAACTGCCCGATGGTGTCCACCAGCGCCTCGGCGTCGCGCTGCACCTCGTCGGCGACGATGTGCACGGTGTGCCCGTCGAGCAGGGCCGCCAACGGCTGCCAGGCCGCATCGAAGGTGAACGACCAGGCGTGCGCCACCCGCAACGGGCGGCCGAGGCGCTTGGCCGCGGGCTGCAACACGTGGTGGGCGTGATCGGCGGCATAGGCGCGCAGCGCCTGATGGGTTCCGATGACTCCCTTGGGCTTTCCGGTGGTCCCGGAGGTGAACACGATGTAGGCGGCCTGGCCGGGCTGAACCGGCGCGGGCCGGTAGTCGGCTTCGGGCTCGGAACCGGCGGATGCCAGGAGCGCGTCGTCGACGATGAGCTCCGCGGGCCGGGCTGCGCCGATCTGGCGCAGGATCTCGGCAACCCGTTCCTCGGGCATGGCCGGGTCCAGCGGCACGATCATCGCGCCCGCCTTGAGTACTGCGAGCATCGCCACCACGTAGTCGGGCCCTCGGCGCAACCGGATGGGGACCGGAGTCTCGGCGCCCACACCACGGCGGATCAGCTCGGCGGCCAGGCGGTCGGCGGCGTCGTCGAGTTCGCGATAGCTGAGTTCTCCTCCGTCCCAACTCAATGCCACCGAGCCGAGCCGCTCCTCGGCGGTCTCACTGAACGCGATGTGAAGGCCCGTGTGGAATCGGTCATCGCCGGCAACGGCTGGTGCACCGGTCGGCTGCGGATCGTCGTCGAGTGTGACGGCGACCTCGCGCAGCGGACGCTCCCAGCCGTCCAACAATCGCTGGACGACGCCCAGCACCCGCAGTCCCAGCGCACGCGGATCGATCGGTCCCAGTGCCCCGTCGAGGGTTTCGACGAGCACCGTGAGCCGACCGTGGGTGGGATGGGCGGCGATGGTCACCGGGAAGTGCGACAGGCTCTCCAGCGCCGACGGCCGCAGCACCGCTCCGCCGAGGTCGAACTCGTCGCTGCCGACCAGTCCCCCGGGCGGGAAGTTCTCGTAGACCAGCAGGGTGTCGTACAACTCGCCGATGCCGCCGAGCGAACGCAGCTCGGTGTGGCTGAGGTAGCTGTGCTCCCGCAACTCAGCGGCTTCGCGCTGCAGGGCAAGGCACTGGCTGCCGACCGGCAGGCTGGGGTCGACCCGGACCCGCAGCGGCACCGTGTTGATGAACAGGCCGACCATCGACTCGACGCCCGCCAGCTCGTCCGGGCGCCCCGACACCGTGACGCCGTACACCACGTCGGTGCGGTCGGTGAAGACGGAAAGGATTGTTGCCCAGGCCATCTGGAACAGGGTGTTGACGGTGATGCCCCGGCGACGGGCCGCCTCGAAGATCGCGGCGGACTGCTGTTCGTCGAGGTTCACCTCGGTGCGCGCAGGCAGGCCCGGCTGGGTCTCCCGCCCGGACAGCACCGGAGACAGCAGTGTGGGCGCATCCATGCCGTACAGATGGGCCTGCCACCGTGCCCGGCTGGCCTGCTGATCGCGCCCGGCCAGCCAGCCGATGTAATCGCGATACGGGCGCACCGTGGACGGCAGCGCGGTGACGTCGCCCTTGGCCCCGTAGAGCGCCAGGAGTTCGCCGACGAAGACGGGCAGGGACCAGCCGTCGATCGCGATGTGATGGGCGACGATCACCAGACGCCAATGCAGGCCCGGCTTTTCGATGAGCAGGAAACGGATCAGCGGCCCGCGTCCGAGGTCGAACCGCCGGGCGCGTTCCTCGGCCTCCAGCGTGACCGCCTGCGCTTCATCGGCCTGCACATGCCGCCAGGGCAGTTCGATCGCCGACGGGACCACCGCCACCGGGCGGCTCAGGTTTCCCTGGAAGAAGCTGGCCCGCAGGTTCGGATGACGCACCAGCATCGCCTCGGCACAGGCCCTCAGCAGCTCCGGGTCCAGCGCGCCGTCGACGTCGGCGGCCATCGCGATGACATACGGATCGGCCCCGTCGTCCCCCTCGGTCAGGCCGGTCAGGGAGTACAGCCCCTGCTGCAGCGGGCTGAGCGCCAGGACATCCTCGACGCCGGGCGGCGTTCCGGTGGTCGTCATGTCGAGAGCCCCTGGTCCTGACCCCATCCCGCGGTCAGCGCGGCCAGTTCGTCGGGCGACAGGCCTGATGCGGACATCGGCTCATGGCGCACGTCGGCCTCGGCAGCGCCGTCGCCCGCCGCGTCGATCGCGGCGGCCAGGTCGGCCAGCCCGGGATGTTCGAACACCATCCGTGCCGTCATCGCCATGCCGGCATCGCGCGCCCGCGCACCGAGCTGCACAGCCAGGATGCTGTCGCCGCCGAGGGTGAAGAAGTCGTCGTACCGCCCCACCTCGGTGGCACCGAGGAGATCGACCAGCATCGCTGCCAGCGTGTGCTCGGTCGGGGTGGCCGGCGGCTCGGACGGAGCAGAGGCGGTGACTCTCGGACGGGTCAGAGTGGCGGGTTCGATGTCACCGACCACGGTGAGCACGGCACCGGCGAACTCCTCGGGCAGCGCGGCCCGCGCGTTGTCCAGGAAGGTTTCGGTGTCGGCCACTGCCGGCTCGAGCACCACGTAGCCCGCCAGAGTGACGGCGCCACGGCCGTCCCACCGCCTGGTCGCCGCGACGGCGACGCCGTCGAGCGCTTCCAGCGCGGCCTGCAGGCGGGGCTCACCGGTGATGATCGGCTCAAGCCGGCCGTCGGTGGTCCAGCGGCCCCGGTCCCCGGTGCGGTACAGCTGTCCCTCACCAAAAGGATTGGGCGCGAAGCGCTGTGCGGCAGGTCCCCGGGCGGCTCCGGCTGCACGGCCGACCGCACCCCCGGCGTAGTAGACGTCCCCGGTGACACCGATGGCCACCGGTCGACGCCACTCGTCGAGCAGGTAGACGCGGTCTGCGCCCTCGGTCTGCGGCAGGCCGGCCGGCGGCACCGCCTTGCGGCTCCAATCGTCGAGCAGCAGGTCGCGTTCGGCCGCATCGAGAACCACGATGTCGCGCACCGTCTGGTTTGCGTCGCCGGCAAAAGCCTCGACGATGCGGTGCAGCCAGCCCACGAGACGCTGCGCGGTGGCCGCCTCGTAGAGCTCGGTGCGGTAGATGACGGTGGCCCGATACCCGGCGCCGGCTTCGGCGAAGAAGTTGAGCGACAGGTCGGCGTGGGCCACATCGAATGTGGGTTCCAGTGCCGTGAAACGGGTTTCACCATCAGCACCCGAGTCGATGACCTGCTCGGCCGGCAGGTCCTCACGCACGTGCACCACGACGCCGAACAGCGGGTTACGCGCCAGCGAACGCACCGGGCTCACCGCGTCGACGACGCGGTCGAACGGCAGGTCCTGATGCTTGTAGGCGGCCAGCGCCATGTCGCGGGAGCGGCGCAGCACCTCGCGCAGGGTGGGGTTGCCGGACAGGTCGTTGCGCAGCACCACGATGTTGATGAAGAACCCGATCAGCGCGTCGAGTTCGGGCGCGGTGCGCCCGGCGACCGGGGTGCCCAGCGCGATGTCGCTGCCCTGACCGGCCTTGTGCAGAGCGATGGCGACGGCTGCCTGCAACACCATGAACTCGGTGACTTCGAGTTCCCGGCTGAGCTCGACGATCTTGCCCCGCAGTGCCGCGTCGATGGTGAAGTCGAGTGCCTTGCCCTCACCGGTCGGCACCGGCGGCCTCGGGAAGTCCGGCTGCAGGCCGTTCTCGACGTCCGGCTCCCCCGACAGCCCCGCCAACTGCTTTGTCCAGTAGGCGCGTTGCTCCTCGACACGCTCCTCTGCGCCCGAGAGCACCTCGGCCTGCCAGGCCGCGAAGTCGGCGTACTGCACGGGCAGCGCTGCCCATTCGGGCGCCTGCCCGGCCCGGCGGGCGTGGTAGGCGGTGAGCAGATCGGTGAACAGCACTGTGCCCGACCAGTGGTCGGCGGCGATGTGGTGCACGATCAGCGACAGCACACGCGAATCTGGGGTGGACAACATCGCGGCGCGGACCGGCCACTCGTTCTCCAGGTCGAAGCAGTGCCGCCGTTCGGCGTCGAGTTCGCCCTGCACCCAGTCCTCGCCCGTGCCGTCGGCACGGCGCACCTCGACCGGAGCGGCGGGATGAACCACCTGATAAGGCACACCGTCGATTTCGCGATAGGTGGTGCGCAGGATCTCGTGGCGGGCGACCACATCGCTGACCGCGGTGGCCAGCGCTTCGACATCGCAGGGGCCGGTCAGTCGTGCGGCGAAAGGCACGTTGTTGACCGGGTTGGGTCCGTCGATGCGGAACTGGAACCACTGCCGGTGCTGGGCCGCCGACATCTGCGCCGGGCCGTCATGGGTGGTGGCGACGATGGCAGGCAGGCCGGCACCGAGGCCCGATGCGCGCAGTTCGTCGACCTTGGCCGCCAAGCCCGCCACCGTGGCGTTCTCGAACACATCGGCCACGCCGAGTTCGACACCACAGCGAGTCCGTACCGCGGCAACCAGTTTGGTGGCCAGCAGCGAGTGACCGCCCAGATCGAAGAACGAGTCGTCCGCGCCGACGCCGTCCCGCTCGAGCAACTCGCCGAACAGGGCGACGATCTCGTGTTCGGTTTCGGTGTCCGGCGCGCGGAACTCGGTGGCCGAGCGGATCTCCGGCTCCGGCAGGGCCCGGCGATCGATCTTGCCGTGCGCGGTGATCGGGATCTCGGCCAGCTCGACGAACGCCGCCGGGATCATGTACTCGGGCAGCGCGGCGGTCACCCTGGCCCGGATCCGGTCGATCTCGACCTGTTCGGCATCGGCGGCCGGCGTGATGTAGGCGACCAGGCTCTTACCCAGCGACGGCAGGTCGCTGACCACGACCACGGCCTGCCCCACCGACGGGTCGACGGAGATGGCCGCGGAGACCTCGCCCAGTTCGATTCGGAAGCCACGGATCTTGACCTGCTCGTCGGCACGGCCGACGAATTCGATGTCACCGTCGGCGTTGCGCCGGGCCAGATCACCCGACCGGTACATCCGTCCGCCGGGATTGAACGGATCGGCGACGAACCGCTCCGCGGTGAGGCGCGGGCGGTCGTGATAGCCGTGCGCGACATGTGTTCCGCCGATGTAGATCTCACCGATCACCCCGACCGGGACCGGCTGCAGCGCATCGTCGAGCAGGTGGATCGTGGTGTTGATCTTCGGCGTGCCGATCGGCACGATCCGCGCGCCCTGCTTGCCCTCCACCTTGTAGCGGGTGCAGTTGAGCACCGTCTCGGTGGGCCCGTAGAAGTTGTGCAGCAGGGAGTCGAACGTGGCGAGGAACTTGTCGGCGATCTCCCCGGGCAGCGCCTCGCCGCCGATCGGTACGCGCTGCAGCGTGCGCCACTCGTTGACGCCGGGCAGCGACAGGAACAGCCCGAGCAGCGACGGGACGAAGTGCATCGAGGTGATGCCCTCGTCGCGCAGCAGATCGGTGAGGTATCCGATGTCGCCCAGCCCGCCCGGCTTCGGGATGACCAGGCGCGCACCGGCGGCGAGCATGCCGAAGATCTCGCCGATCGACACGTCGAAGCTCTGCGAGGCCACCTGCAGCAGGCGTTCGTCCTCGGTGACATGGTAATCGCCGCCGAACCAGACGAAGTACTCCGCGATCGGCCGGTGCGGCACCGGCACGCCCTTGGGCAGGCCGGTGGATCCCGACGTGTAGATCAGATACGCGGTGTTGTCCGGGCGCAGCGGCCGGATTCGCTCGGCGTCGGTCGGATCCGTGGCCGGATAGTTCTCCAGGCCGTCGACCGGCTCGCGCAGAACGATTTTCGGATCGGAGTCCTCGAGAATGTAGGCGAGCCGGTCCTCGGGATAGGTCGGGTCGACCGGGAGGTACACGGCGCCGGCCTTGACGATGCCCAGCGCCGTGATGACCAGTTCGGGCGACTTCTCCAGCAGTACCGCTACCCGGTCCTCGGTACCGATGCCCTGCCCGATCAGCCAGTGCGCCAACCGGTTCGCCGACTCGTTGATCTCGCGGTAGGTGTAGTGGCGGCCTTCGTAGACCACCGCGACGGCCTCGGGGGTACGGGCGGCCTGCTCGGTGACCAGCGCCGCCAACGTGGTGGCCGGCGTCTCGAACTGCTCACCGGTGGATACCGCGCGCACCCATTCGGCGTCCTCGGGGGTGAACAGGTCCAGCCGCGACAGCGGCCGGTCGGGCTCGGCGAGCGCGCTGTCGAGCAGCACGACGAAGTGCCGCAGCATCTGTGCGGCCAGCTCGGCGTCCATCACCTCGGTGAGATGCTCGGCCTCCACCACCGCACCGGCCGCGTCGAGTTCGACCATGAAACCCAGTGGCAGCTGGGTGTGCTGGCCGCGCAGGTCGGCACGCTCGCTCGTCACGCCTTCCGGGGCGAAACCGCCACCGTCGGGCTCGCGGAACCCGAAGCTCACCCGGGTCATCCGCTCGGCCCCGTGGCGGCGGTCCGGGTTGAGCTCGGCCACCACGCGGTCGAGGTTGACCCGTTGATGCGTGAAGGCACCGATGGCGGTGTCCCGGGTGGCCGCGACGAGATCCCGGAACCCGGCCGAGCCCTGCGGTCGCAGCCGCATCGCCACCGTGTTGCCGTAATAGCCGATGGTTTCGTCGGTGTCGCGGTTGAGCACCGGGGTGGCGATCAGGAAATCGTCGGTATGGGTGTAGCGGTGGATGAGTGCGCCGAAGGCGGCCAGCAGGACCATGTACGGCGTGGCACCGGTTTCGCGGGCGAGCGCCGATACGCGGGCAACCGTCTCGGCGGACAACCGCACCGCGCTGCGCTGGGACCGAAAGCCGTTGGGAACCACTGACCCCGACGGTCCGGGCAACTCCAGCGGCTCCGGCGGGTTTGCCAGCACCTCACGCCAGTACGCCAGGTCCTCGCCGCCGTCCCCGGCGGAGGCCGCCGTCACGTGCGGCGTCTCGGCGAGCTGCGCCCCGGAATAGGCCCGGGTCAAGTCGGTGAAGAAGACCCGCCACGACCCGTCGTCCCAGGCGATGTGATGCGCGACGAGCAGCATCACGTGTTCGGCGGGCCCGGTCTTGAGCAGCGAGATCCGTAACGGGGAGTCGCTGCTCAGATCGAAGGCCGTGCCGAACTCGCGCTGGGCCAGCACCTCCAGCCGCAGCTTGCGGGCCCGCTCGGATTTGTCGGACAGATCGTGGACCGCCCAGCCCGGGCTCAGGTCATCGTGGACCGTCGCGGTGGGCTCGCCGTTCTCGTCGGCCCGATAGGTGGTGCGCAGGATCGGGTGCCGACGGGCCACCGCATTCAGCGCATCGTGCAGCCGCTCGGCGTCGATCACCCCACTGAGCCGGTAGGACAGGCAGATGTTGAGCAGTACCCCGCTCGGGTCGAATCCCTGGACGAACCACATCCGGCGTTGCCCGTCCGACAGCACGGTCGGATCGACCGGCGAGCTTTCGCTGCCCGCGGCGGCTTGCCCTGATTCCGCACCCGACGCCGAGGCCAGGCCCCGTTCGGCAAGCCTGCGCCGCATCAGCTCCAGACGCGCGTCGGAGGTGCGGGGGGCTGCCGAGTCGGCACTAACCATGTCAGTCACGCGAAAATGCTTCCTTTTCAGGTCTTTCCAAATGCCCGATCAATTCGGCGGCGGTGGCGCCACCGAGGATGGTGGCCAGCGGCACTGATCGGCCGGTGGCCTTCTTGAGCTTCTTGCGCAGATCGATCGCCAACAGTGAGTCGACGCCCAGATCCAGTAACGACGTGTCGAAATCAAGTGCGGTGGTGTCGGTCAGCTTCAGCACCGACCCCAGTGCGATCCGCATCGCGCCCGTGGCGTCAGCCGCATCGCCGCCCGCCGCCTCGGGGGTGTCGCCGGCGGCCGCAACGGCACGTTCTTCGGTGTCGCCGAGAAACGTCCGAAGCCGGTCGGCGTCGGCGGTGAACACCAGCGGATCGGCCGGGTAGTCCCGCAGCCCGGCCTCGACCGCGAGGTCGGGCGCCATGGCCCGCAGCCCGGACTTCTCGACCCTGCCGACCTCAGCCGGGTCGATGATGCCGTCGCCCGGCCACAGTCCCCACCGCACCGCGGTGCAGTGCCTGCCCTCGGCCCGCAGCTGCCCGCCCAGCGCGTCCAGCAGCCGGTTGGCTGCCGAGTAGGCAGCGTGGCCGTATCCGCCCCACAGGCCGGATACCGAGGAACACAACACGATCCGGGCGCCCGGGCGCAGCGGCCATGCCGTCGTGAGGTTGGCCAGGCCGCTGACCTTGGCCGCGAACGTATCCCGCACCGTCGCGCCGGTCAGCTCACCGCCGGGGGCGAGGGTGGCGGATGCGGCCGCGTGGATCACCAGCGATGCCGGGCCGACCGCTAGCTCGGCGATAGTTGCGGCGATTTGCGGCGGGTCGGTGAGATCGCATCGGGGCGCGAGGATCTCGGTCCCGCCGGCCGCCAGTGCGGCCACCTGCGCATCGTCGAGTCCGCTGCGGCTGAGCAGCACGATGCGTCGCGCCCCCTGGTCGGCCAGATGGCGGGCATAGTGCAGGCCCACCGCCCCGGCGCCGCCGGTGATGACCACCTCGTCGAAGATCCCCGACTCCGCGGTCCAGGACCGGACCTCGGAGGTGTCGTCGCGCATCCCCCGCTGCCAGAGGGTCGGCCCGGAGTCGCTGTCCCGCAGGGCGATATCGCGCGCGGTCGTCAACATGGCGGTGACGGCCACGGCCGCGGCGGCCGTGCCGAGGGTTCCGGGCGACAGGTCCAGGTGCCGGAACGTCTGGTCCGGATGTTCGTAGCCCAGGCTGCGGTGCATCGCGGTCAGCGCGGCCGCCTCGGGCCGCGACGAGCCGTCGCCGGGGACCTGCTCCCCACCGACGGTGACCAGCCACACGTCGCGGGTCTCGGGGGCGATCGCCCCGACATAGCCGAGCAGGCCGTCGTCGATGCGGCGGCTCAACGTTTCTGCCGCGGTCACGGTGTCGACCTCGTCGGACACCGGCGCCACCACGACCAGTAGGTCGGCGTCGGCGGGTGCGACAGCGGTGGTCTCGGTGATCTCCTCGATCGCGCGGCCCAACGCGCCCGCCGACCCCTGCCCGGCAGCCAGATCCAGCACCGCGACGCGGCGCTGCCCGGCCGGTGTGTCGAGCGGGGGCACCTTCTCCCAGTGCTCCACACCTACCGTCACACCGGCGACCGGAGGTAGCGGCTGCGGTGTCGCCCAGAGATGTTCGGTCCGCATCGGCGCGAACGGGAAGTCGCGAAGCGATGTTGCGCCATGGTTCGGGAGGTCGCCCCAGCGGTAGCCGGTGTCGGCCATCGCCACCGAGACGATGTTGGCACTGAGACGTTCGGTGATCGGCTCATCGCGACGGCCCGATCCCACCATCACCACCGGACCACCGGTGAGTTCGGCCGCGTCGTCGAGCAGATCCCCCATGGCGAACAGCAGCGCCGGATGTGCGGAGAGTTCCACGAAGATCCGGGCACCGCGCCGAGCGGCGGTCTCGATGGCCCGGTCGAAACGCACGGTGCTGCGCAGATTCGTGTACCAGTAGTCGGCGAAACCAGTGCCCGCTTCCACCACATCAGCGGTGGCCGAGCCGATGAACTGCACCGGCGCCTCACTGAATTGCGCTGCGGGAAGCATCGATTCGAGATCAGCGCGAGCCGAGTCGAGCGCGGTCGTGTGCGCCGGGAACCACATCTCGATTTCCTTGGCGAACGATCCGCGGCCGGACACAGCGGCCACTGCGGCGGCCACCGCATCGGTATCCCCCGACACCGCGACCGATGACCGTGAGTTCACCACCGACAGTTCGAGCCAGCCCGGTGTGTCGGCCACGACTTTCGACGCTTCGTCGGGCGTGATCCCGAGCACCGCGACCCGGTAGGGGCCTGTCAACCGGTCGAGTACGGTCGCGCGGGCGACCACCACGGCCACGGCCTCCGGCAGGCTGATGCTGCCCGCCACATAGGCCGCCCCGATCTCCCCCAGGCTGTGGCCCACGGTGATATCGGGCAGCACACCGCAGGAACGCCAGACCCGGGCCAGCGCCACACCGTGGACGAACTGGGCGCCCTGAATCTGTACCTGGGAGAAGTCGTTGGTGACCGCACCCGAATCCGGGTCGCAGTAGTAATCAGTGAGAGCGCGCGCAGCTGCGAAACTCGGCCGCGCACTTGTCGACCTCGGCCCGGTAGACCGGCAGCCGGTCGTAGGCCTGCACACCCATCGATGGCCACTGGCTGCCCTGGCCCGGGAACACGAACGCGATGCGCGCACTCGACCCCGGAGCCGCGGACCCGCCCTGTACCCGGGTGACCAGCGGATGATCCGCGTCCTCGGTGAGAGCACGCAGCCCTGCGGCGAGTTCGTCACGATCGGCGGCGCGGACCACAGCGCGGTGACGCCGCAGGCGCCGCGTGGACAGCAGGGTGGCGGCGACGTCGCCGGCGCTCACCTCGGGACGCGAATCCAGATAGCGCAGGATGGCGGCGGCATCGGTGCCGATCAGGTCCTCTGCGTGCGCGCTGAGCAGGACAGATGTGCGCCCGTCGGGCAGGGCGTCGACTTCGCTCATGCTGCAGCCTCGGGAACCGAGATGATCGCGTGGGCGTTGGTGCCGCTCATCCCGAAGGCCGAGACCGCGCCGATGCGCTGCCCGTCGACGGCGGACCATTGGGTCTGCTTGGTGGCCAATCGCAAACCCTGGGTGTCCCAGTCGATCTCCCGGCTCACCTCGTCGACGTGCAGGGTGGCGGGGATCGACGCATGCTCGGCGGCCAGGATGACCTTGGCCAGGCCGAGCCCGCCTGCGGCGGCCTGCGAGTGACCGACGTTGGATTTCACCGACCCCAACAGAGCCCCGGCACCCGGGGACGTGGCGCCGTATGTCTGTGCCAGCGAACGCAATTCGGTCCGGTCCCCGAGTCGGGTGCCGGTGCCGTGGCCTTCGATCATGCCGACGTCCTCCGGTCGCACGCCCGCCTGCTCGATCGCCTTGGCGAACAACCGCTGCTGGGCGCCGCCGCTGGGCGCAGTCAGACCGGTGGTCCGGCCGTCCTGGTTGACGGCGGTGGCGCGCACCTCGGCCAGGATGCGCCGGCCGTTCCGCAGGGCCGCGGATCTGCGCTGCAATACGAACATCGCCGCGCCCTCGGCCCACACCGTCCCGCTCGCGTGTGCGCTGTAGGGCCGGCAGTGCCCGTCGTCGGACAATGCGTGCTGTTTGGAGAATTCGACGAAGTACCCGGGTGTGCCCATCACGCAGACACCGCCTGCCAGCGCCATGTCGCAGTCCCCCACCCGTACCGCGGCCACGGCGGTGTGGAACGCGGTCAACGCCGACGAACACGAGGTGTCGATGGTCAGCGCCGGACCGCACAGATCGAGCGTGTAGGCGATCCGGCCGGAAATGACGCCCAGCGATGTGCCGGTGATCAGATGACCGCTGTGGTGGGAGAACTCCGACAGTGGCGGCCCGTACTCCAGGCCGGACGCACCGACGTAGCAACCCACGTCGTGTCCGGCGAGGTCGTCGGGGTTGATGCCGCTGTTCTCCAGCGCGCGCCACGCGATCCGCAGCCCGATGCGTTGCTGCGGATCCATCGCCACCGCCTCACGCGGTGAGATCCCGAAGAACGCAGGGTCGAATGCAGCTGCGCTGGAAAGGAATCCGCCGAGGTCGTGAATGCGCTTGAACCCGTCGCGCCGGGAGCCGTCGAACAGTTCGCGCACCGACCAGCCTCGGTCGGTGGGAAATCGGCCCAGCGCCTCCCGCTGCTCGGTCAGCATCGACCAGTAGCCGGCGGCGGTGTCGATCCCGCCGGGAGCTTCCAGCGCCATCCCAACGATCACCACCGGGTCGGCGGAGTCTGGCCCGGGTTGATGCCCGCTAGAGCTCATTGACCAGCTCCGCCACATCCTCGAGCTGGGTGTTGAGATAGAAATGCCCGCCGTCGAAGATCGAGCATGTGAACGCCCCGGTGGTGTGAGATTCCCAGCGCCGCAACATGTCCTCGCTGATACGGTGGTCACGGTCGCCACCGAGGGCATAGATGTCGGAGGCGATCGTCACGTCGGCCTCACACGAGTACCGGTTGAAGGCCGCGTAGTCGGCCCGCACCGCCATCAGCAGCAGTTCGACGAAATCCTCGTCGGCGAGCAGCGCCTCATCGGTGCCGCCGAGATCGACCATCTCGGCGAGGATCTCGGACTCGGCCATCGGCAGCGCGGGTGCGGCCGCCACGGCCGACGGCGCCTCGCTGGCCGACACCCACAGGGCATCGATCGCCACACCGTTGCGTTCTGCGATCCGCGCGAATTCGAAGGCCACCACAGCGCCCATGCAGTGTCCGAACAGCCGGATCGATCCGATGCCGGCCCAATCGGCCGCATCGAACAGATCTTTGGCCAGATCGCCCACCGTGTGTGCGGCCGGATGCGACAGCCGGTCGCCGCGTTGGGGGTACTGCATGACGTAGGCATCGGACCCGGCTGCGGCCAATGCCATACCGAATCCGCGGTAGGCCAGTGCCGCTCCGCCGGCGTGCGGGAATACCAGTGTGGCTGTTGTGCTTTCGGACCCTGAGTAGCGCTTCACCCAGGGCTTGACGGTGATCTGGGTATCCGGCCCAGTCACGATGGCACAGCGGTGTCGAGAGCAGCCACCGCATCCCGATGCCGCACAGCGAGGGCGAAGCCGTTCATCCCCCGTTCGAGGTTGCGTCGCGGCGCATCATCGGCGACGACGACGGCTGCGCCCGCGGTAAGTGCCACCAGCATCATGAGGATCGGAGCCGCAGCGCCCGCAGCGGAGAACGCGCCGATGCGGTCATCGCCGGTGACGCCCAGCCGGACGCTGAGTTCCATCACGGCATCGTGGGCCGCGGCGTGAGTCACCACCGCATAACCCGTCTCGTCGAGCGATCCCAGGAAGGCGGGATCATGCGGTCCGGAGTGCACCGGGGAGACGCCGCAGGCGCGCTCTCCGATCCGCAGTGCCTCGGAGACGGTGAGCGCGGGCAGCCAGTTGGGCGGTCCGTCGCCGGTGAACAGTGCCATCCGCACACCCGTGTGGTCCAGGACCGGCTCAGCCGGCTCGGCGGTGTCCACCGGCACACAGACGCCGCCCGCAGCCAGGATCCCGAGCGTGGCGATCACCGTGTCCAGGCCGGTGGGCCCCACGACGGCCACCCGGTCGCCGACGCGCACTCCGGCCACCGCCAGTGCGCCGGATACCGACAGCGCCTGCTCCCGCAATTGCCCGTAGGTCCAACGGGTGGTCGGTCCGAACACCGCGATGTCGTCCGGTGCAACCTGTGCGTGCGCGAAGAACCCCTGGTGCAGCGGTTCGGCCGCCACGGTGTGCATGGTCTGCGTAGTCGTGCGACTCACGGCGTCCACAGCGACCTCCTGACGATAAGCAAAGCCTGCCCTAACTGAAGTAACTCTAACCTTAGTTGCCGAACGCGGGTTCTGGGGCCGTGCGTTCCAACTCGGACGCCACATCGGCGCTGTCCATGCCTGCGACCTCGAGATACAGCTCAGAAACCAGCTGCAGACGGTCCGAGCCCGCCTCCCGGCCGGCCAGCAGCGCGGCCATCTCGGCGACCGTTCGGGCCGCGAAGACGTCGGCGACCATGACGGTCGAGGTGTCCAGCCAGTCCCTGATCCGCGCCACCAGCTGGGTGCCCAGCACCGAGTCCCCGCCGAGGGCGAAGAAATCGTCGTCGACACCGACACCGGACTGCCTGAGAACGTCGCCGACGATCGCACACAGAGCGGTTTCCAGCGGATCCGACGGCGCCCGGTAGCCCCGGGCCTCGGGGGCGCCCACCGCCGAGAGCATCCGGACGGCCGCGGTGCGGTCGGTCTTGCCCCGCGCGTAGGGAATCTCGTCGGCGACCAGCAGCACCTGCGGAATCATGTGCGCGGGCACCAGCTCGGCCAGTGCGGTCGTCACCGCCTCAGGGTCGAGGCCCGACTCCAGGCCGGCCTGATCCGCGCGGACCAGCGCGCCGAGCAGATCGTGACCGCCGTCTACGGGCACCAGCACCGCGACGGCCGCGTCCACGCCGGGAACCCGGCACAAGGCGCCCTCGACCTCACCCAACTCGATACGGAAGCCACTCACCTTGATCCGGTGATCGGCCCGGCCGACGAATTCCAGCGTGCCGTCGGGCCAGGACCGCACCAGGTCCCCGGTGCGGTACCAGCGGCGCCCGTCGTGCTCGACGAACCGTTCGGCGGTCAGGTCGGGCCGGCCACGGTATCCGCGGGCGATGCCGCGACCACCGACCCACAGCTCACCCGGAACCCAGTCGGGGCAGTCCTCGCCACGGGAGTCGACCACCCGGCAGCAGTTGTTGGTCAGCGGGACGCCGAACGGCACCGAGGTCCAGTGCGCCGGCAGCGCGTCGTCACCGGATCCGACTTCGAAGATGGTGTTGTGCGTCGCGGTCTCCGTGGCCCCGCCCAGCCCGGCGAAGCGCACCCGGGGCGACGCGGCACGCAATGCGCGCACCATGTCCGGACGCACCCAGTCGCCGCCGGTGGGCACCACCCGCAATGACGGCAAGGATGCCCCGTCAGTCGCGGCCACCAGCATCTCCAGCCAGCCGGTCAGGAAGTGCAGGACGCTGACCTGGTGCTCGTCGATCAGCTTGACCCAGACGTCGGGGTCGCGGCGGTGTTCCTCGTCGATGACCACCATCGAGCCGCCCGAACGCAACGTCCCGTAGACGTCGATCACCGACAGGTCGCACTCCAGGTGCGAGAGCGCCAGGCAACGATCCGCCGGACCGATCTCGAAATGGTCGTTGATGAATTCGATGGTGTTCATCGCCGCATCGTGGGTGATCTCGACGCCCTTGGGCTCGCCTGTGGAGCCCGACGTGAACAACACATATGCCAGGTCCGAGAGTGTGACCTCGACCGGCTCGAAATCTGCCGGGTCACCGATGATCTCGGCGTCGGCAACGGTCAGGTGCGGCAGATCGGGATGCTCGGACCCCGAACCGCAGACCAGGGCGAAGTCCACCCCACCGGTGTGCAGGATGCGCGCGGCCCGATCGGCGGGCTGATCCACCCCGACCGGCAGGTACGCGGCGCCGACCATCGAGATGGCCAACAGCGCGATGACCTGCTCGACGCTCTTCGGACCCAGCACCGCGACCACTTCGCCGTGGCACACCCCGCGGGACTGCAGGGCGGCCGCCACGGCCAGCACCTTTTCCCGCAACTCCCCGTAGGTGAGGTTCCCGGCGCTGCAGAACACCGCAGGCGCGTCCGGGGTGGCGGCCGCGTTGGCCAGGAAACCGGTGTGCAGCACGTCGCCGCTGGGCGCCGAGGCCGTCGCGTTCAGCTCGGCCCGCACCCGGCGCTGCGACTCGGACGCCGCGGGCGGATCCGGGGCATCCCAGGCGGAGTCATCGGTGGCCAGGCGGCGCAGTTCGTCCAGGTGGTAGGCGAACATGGCCTCGGCCACACCCGGCCTGAACGCCTCGACCCGGACGTCCCAGTTGATCATCAGGCCCTCGGCGAGCGGGGTCGCCTGGGCGTCGATCAGCACCTGGGGTCCCTGCGAGATGGTCCACACCGGCGCTCCGAAGTGATCGGTGACGTCACCGGCGAACAGATCGCCCAGTCCGAGCGCGCTGGTGTAGACGATGGTGGCCAGTGTCTGGCTGCCGCGATGGCGGCTCATGTCGCGCAGCACGTCGAGCCCGGACACCGACGAATGCGCGGCGGTGGCGTGCAGCGTCTCCTGCACGACCCGGGCCCGGGCCGCAGCGGTATCGGCTCCGGTCAGGTCGATGTCGAGCAACAGCGAGGAGGTGAAGTCACCGACCAGCTTGTCCACATCGGGGTGATACAGCTCCCTGCCGAACATCGGCAGGTTGAGCAGGAACCGCGACTGCGTCGACCAGTGCGCCAGTGCGTTGGCGTACGACGCCCCGACCGCCATGGCCGGGGTGATCCCGCGCCGGTGCGCCGCCGCGAACAACGCGTCGCGGGTCGCCACGTCGAGGGTTTCCCACAGCCGGATGCTGCGGTGTGGGTTGCGCTGATCGGACAGCGGAACCAGTGGCAGCGCAGGCGGATCCGGCAGATCCGGGACCCGTTCGGCCCACCATTGCAGGTCTCGCTCCGAGGGGGGCGGCACCGAAGCTGTCAGCTGGGCCCGGTATTCACGGTAGGTGTAGCCGAGATCGGCCAGGTCGGTGCCGCGGTAGAACGCCGCCAGGTCGGCCATGAAGTTGCGGTAACTCACCGCATCGGCGCACTGCATGTCCATGTCGACGTGAAGACGTGTGCGGCCGTCCGGCAGCAGCGACAGGCTCAGCTGCAGTACCTCGTCGTGCAGCATCTGATGCGACTTGGATTCTCTGGTCAATTCCAATTGCGCCTGTGCCGCAGCCTCATCCAGGTCGCGGAGGTCGTAGACGGTGACCGGCAGCGGCCGGTCTCCGATCCGCTGCGTGCCGTCGGGCAGGATCTCCACCCGCAGCATCGGGTGACGCGCGGCCAGTTTCGCCGCAGCCGCCCGCAGTCGCTGCGGATCGACACCGGCGCCGTCGAATTCGACGTACAGATGGGCGCCGACTCCACCGAGCTGCTGATCCTGGTTGCGCCCAACCCAGAAGGCGTGCTGGATGGGCGCCAACGGGAAGGGTTCGCCGGCATCGCCGGCGACGTGACCTGAGGTTCCGGGGACGGAGTCTTGGACCGGGGCGTCGGGAGTGTGCTCAGCGACCAGGTCGATCCAGGCGGCAACGGTGGGATTGGCTGCCAGAGCGGCGAATCCGACGTTGATGCCCTGTTTACGCCACCGCCCCGAGAGCGACATCATCCGGATCGAGTCGAGACCGGATGCGATCAGGTCGGTGTTGGGATCGACGTCGTCTGCGCTGACCCCCAGGAGTTCGGCGACCTCGTCGCGGACCGTCTGGGAACTCGTCGCCACCACGCTTCATCCTCCGAACAATTAGTAAAGGCTGCCCTAACTTTGTGAAGGTTACCCTATATTCGATCTGCTGACACACCCACCCGACGGGAGCCGAGACCACCGATGACCACCGGTTTTGACCGCGAACAGGACGAATTGGCAAACGGATTCACCCCCTTCCCCGAAGACCGCGCCGAGGTATACCGCCAGGCCGGGTACTGGCAGGGCAAGGCGCTGGACGGCATCCTGCGCGAGGCCGCCGAACGCTGGCCGGACAAGCCGGCCGTCGTCGATTCCACCGGCAGTCACACGTTCGCCGAACTGGACGCACTCGCCGACCGCATCGGCGCCGCCCTGGCCGCCCGCGGGATCAACCCCGGCGACCGCTTCCTGGTGCAGCTGCCGAACACCCGCGAATTCGCGGTCGCCCTCTTCGGCCTGCTTCGCGCCGGGGCGGTCCCCGTCCTGTGCCTGCCCGGCCACCGGTCGGCCGAACTGGGCCATTTCGCCGAAGTCAGCGGCGCCGTCGGCCTGGTGATCCCCGACCTCATCGCCGGATTCGACTTCCGCGAGCTGGCCGCCCAAGTCGCCTCCGAACATCCACGACTGAGTCACATCCTCGTCGACGGCGACCCGGGTTCCTTCCAATCCTGGTCGGCCCTCAAGGATTCCGACGGCACCCCACTGAGCGTCACCGTCGACACCAGCGGTCCCGCGGTGCTGCTGGTTTCCGGCGGAACCACGGGGCTGCCCAAGCTCATCCCCCGCACGCATGACGACTACCGCTACAACGCCGCCGCGTGCGCACAGGCATGCGAAATGGTGCACGACGACGTGTATCTCGCGGCACTGCCCGCCGGACACAATTTCCCGCTCGCCTGCCCGGGCCTGCTCGGCTCGATGACGGTCGGCGCGACCACCGTCTACACCGACGACCCCAGCCCCGAATCGGCCTTCGCCCTGATCAACACCCACGGCGTCACGGTGACCGGACTCGTCAACGCCCTGGCCAAGCTGTGGGCCCAGGCCTGCGACTGGGAACCGGTCCTGCCGACCTCGCTGCGGGTGGTCCAGGTGGGCGGATCGCGGATGTCCCCGGACGAGGCCCGTTTCGTGCATCAGGGCCTGAGCTCAGGGCTGCAGCAGATCTTCGGAATGGCCGAAGGAATGCTGAATTTCACCCGGCCGGGCGATCCGGTGGACGTGGTGGAGCACACCCAGGGCCGGCCGATGTCGCCCCATGACGAGATGCGCGTGGTGGACGAGGACGGCCACGACGTCGCGCCCGGGCAGGAGGGTGAGCTGCTGGTCCGCGGGCCCTACACCCTCAACGGCTACTACCGCGCCGACGAGGCCAATGCCCGGTCCTTCAGCCCCGACGGGTTTTACCGAACCGGCGACCGGGTGCGGATCTTCACCGACGGGCCGCGGGCCGGCTACGTCGAGGTGACCGGCCGGATCAAGGACGTCATCCACCGCGGCGGCGAGACGGTGTCGGCCACCGACCTCGAGGACCATCTGCTGAGCCACCCGGCCGTCTTCGCGGCGGCAGCGGTGGCGTTGCCCGACGACTACCTCGGCGAAAAGATCGGCGCTGCAGTGGTTTTCAAAGGCGCACCGATCAGCCTTGTCCAGCTCAACGAGTTCCTCGACGAACGCGGAGCATCGGCCCACGCCCGGCCCGACGTACTGGTCCCGATGTCGACCCTGCCCGCCACCGCGGTGGGCAAGGTCGACAAGAAGAAGCTGATCGCCACTATCACCGGGTGAGTGAGCGGCCCGCCTCGGGATCGAGCAGCTCGATGATCCGGGCCGTCACGGCCGCCGCGGTGGGATGTTCCCACAGCAGGGTCGGCGGCAGTGACAGCCCGGTCTGCTTCTCCAGCTGGCGGCGCAGCCGGACGGTCATGATCGAGTCCACGCCCAACTCCACCAGCGGAAGGTCGACGTTCACGTCGGCCTCCGCGAGCCCCAGTTGGCTTGCCACCGCGGTCAACACTTGGGCCGCGAGCTGATCGGGGTCGTACTCCCCCGTGCTCGACGACGACGGCTCCGACGCGTCGTCGGGTTCGTCCTCTGGCGCCACATCGGCCAGGATCGGCACCGCTGCGGCTGCGGGCAGTACCGGCAGCACCACGATGTTGGCCGCGTCCTCACGCATCGCCAGGTCGAGTGCGCTCATGGCGTCGTCGGCGCCGACGGTGCCCATTCCGAGTGCATCCAGTTGAGCCGCAACGAACTCCGATGCCGAGCCCATCCCCAGCCCGCGCCACGCCGTCCACGCGACGGCCGTGGTGCGGTCGCCCAGACTGCGGCGGTGCCGGGCCATCGCGTCCAGGAACGAGTTGGCAGAGCCATAGGCCGCCTGGCCCGGGAACCCGGCCAGGTAGCCGCAGGAGGAGAACAGCACCATCCAGTCGAGCTGCTCGGGTGGGAACACCTCGTTCAGGACGAGCGTCCCGTGCACCTTCGGGTGCATGGCGGCGGCGAAATCATCGGAGGTCGTATTCACCAGCAGCGCACCGGCTTCCACGCCCGCCGCGTGGATCACACCGCGCACCGGCGGCAGCGGGCGCAACACGTCCCGCAGGGCGTCGGCCGATCCGGGGGCGCCGACGTCGACCGCGGCGACGGTGACCGATACGCCCCGCTCTTCGAGTGCGGTGACCGCGCGGACCGCGGCCGACTGCGTGTCCTCGGCCCAGCCCGATCGGTCGCTCAGACCCGAGCGCGACAACAGCACGAGACGACGGGCACCGAGATCGGCCAGCCGTTGGGCCATCCGCAGACCCAGCACGCCGGTCCCCCCGGTGATCAGATACGTACCGCCCGGCACACACTGCATCTGGGCAGCCGGGCCCGTGCCGGAAGCCGAGAGACGCGCGGCCATGGCCACCCCGTCACGCACCACCAGCACGCCGTGCCCGGCGAGCGATCCCAACGCCGCCAGCGGCAGGCATCCGTCGGCCACATCGATGACACCGCCCCACAACTGCGGATGCTCGGCCGCGGCGACCCGGCCCAGTCCCCACAACGGCGCGTGGGTCACGTTGGCTCCCTCGTGGACGCCGACGGTGAGCGCCCACAGTCGTGCCGACAGCCCCAAGCGCTGCTGCAGCGCCAGTGTTCTGGTCACCAGGTCGACGGCGGCCTCGGGCGAGCCATCGTCACGCGGTAGCACGAGTACCACCGCGGAATCTCCGAGTTCGCTGGGCAACGAACCGAACTCGACGTTCGACTCCAGTTCGGTGGGGTCTTCCACCGCCAGATACGGCACCGAGGCCGCGGTCAGATCGTCGACCGCGGTCTCCAGCCGGTCGACGTCTCCGCCGACGAGCACCACCCCACTGGGACGACGGTCGTCGCGGGCAGCCACCGCCTGCCACGACACCCGGTGCACGATGCGGCGGATGTCGGTCGGCGACCATTCGCGCCCCGGATTCTCCAGCTCCTCGAAGGCCATCCCGCCGATCGACAGCAGCACCGATCCGGATTCATCGGTGATCGCCACATCGGTCGTGGTGGTACCCGGCCTGCGCCGGACCGACAGCATCGCGGTGGCCGGCGGTGCACCGTGAACCCGAACCCGTTCGATCCGGGCAGGCATCCGCAGTCGCGGCGGCCCGTCGAAGCTCGTCGAGGCGGCCGAGGTGGCCGCGTCCACCAGCGAGGCCCAGGTGTCCGGCTGCGTGCCGTCGGACTCGGAGCTCACGCGGGCCACCAGTTCGCCGTCACCGCGACGCAGGTCCTTGATGTCCCAACCGAATCCCATGGCAGCGACACCGAGTTCGGCCAGGGTGTCGATCACGTGACGCGGCGGCAGTTGCTCGGTGCAGCGCGCGCGGGCCCCGTCGAGGTCGATGGCCAATGCGATGGTGTCGTCCACATTCTCGTTCGACTGGTCGTCGAGGGCGACCACCGCACTGCTGTGCGTCAACCAGCCGCCGTCCTGATCCTCGGCGGTGTCTGCCAGCCGCGAGGCCAGGGTCAGCTCGCGATCGGCCAGCACCACCTGGAGATCGCGGGCGCGCCCGGGTGCCACCGGCGTGCGCAGCCGCACATCGGTCAGCCCGGCGCCACTTCCGGCCGCCGTCAGGAACGTGTTCAACAGCACTGCGGCCGGCACGATTTCGGTGCCCTGTACCGGATGGTCGCCGGGGTACGGCCGGGTGTCGAAGTCCAGCCGCGTCTGCCACATGCGGATCGCGACGGTTCCGGCGACCTCGGTGCGGCCACCCAGCAGTGTGTGCCCGGTCGTGTCGTGCACCGCGCGCCCGCCGGGCGCCGCGGTGGGCACCCGCCAGAAGTGCCTGTGCTGCCATTGCGTGACCGGGAGGTCGGCGGTCCACGGATCAGCCTCGGCGACACCATGTTCGACGCCGGCGCCGTGGCAGTACAGCGAGGCGATCGCGGTCATGACGGCCGGCGACTCCGGCGTGTTGCGACGCAGCAGCGGCACCACCGCGTGCTCGTCCATACCGAGGTGCAACAGCGTCTCGACGATCGAATGCGACACGACCGGATGTGCGGAGACCTCCAGGAACAGCCGGTGTCCGTCCTCGGCCGCCGCGGTGACGGCCTCGGCGAACCGGACCTGCCCGCGCAGGTTGTGTACCCAGTAGTCCGCATCCCTCGGCGCCGTGGAACGGGAATCTGGCAAAGCCGTGGTGTAGAGCGGGATCACCGCGTCGCGGGCCGGGGCAAGCCCTGCGACGTTCTCGGCCAGGGCGCCGGTCAGATCGTCCATCGCGGGACTGTGGAACGCCACGTCGGTGTTCACCCGGCGCACCACGATGCCCTGCTCGCCCCAGGACTGGCAGATCTCCTCCACCGCGTCGGTGATGCCCGAGATGACACATGATTCGGCGGACGCGCTGATGGCTGCCACCACATCGGCGCGGCCGGTCAGCCGCTGCTCGGCCTCGGCGAACGGCAGCCGAACCAAAGCCATGGCGCCGCAACCCATCACGGAGCGGAAGCCGCGGGCCCGGTAGCAGGCCACGGCGGCACCCTGGCGCAACTCGAACACGCCGGAGACCACGCAGGCCGCCACCTCGCCGACCGAGTGCCCGATCACCGCGGCAGGCCGAACTCCCCGTTCGCGCAGTACCGCGGCCAGCCCAACCTGCATCGCGAAGGTCAGCGCCTGGATCCGATCGGTGCCGCCCAGCTCACCCGTGCTCAGCGCCTGGCGTGCGGAGAACCCGAGCTCGCGGCCGAAGACCTCGTCGACCTCATCGATCACGCGCGCGAAAGTCGGCTCGGCCGTGAGCAGTTCGCGGCCCATGCCCGCCCAGTGCGAACCATGGCCGGAGAACACCCACACCGCGTCCCGGGCCTGACCGCCCGGAAGCTCGCCGGTGACCAGCCCGGCACCCGATTCACCGCGGGCCAAGGCGTCGAGGCCGGCGATGAGTTCATGCCGATGCTCGGCGACGACCGCGGCCCGGACCGGTTCGTGTCCGCGCCGTGCCCACAGCGTGGCGGCCACCGGTGCCATCTCCTGGTGCCCGGCCCTCAGGTGGTCGGCGAGCGCTTCGGCCTGACGGGCCAGACGCTGTCCGGACCGTGCGGAAAGCGGGACGATCAGCGGACCGCGCACATCGTTCGGCGTCGTGTTCTGTTGTGCCGGAGCCTCTTCGAGCAGGATGTGCGCGATCGTGCCGCCGTAGCCGTAGCTGCACACCGCGGCCCGGCGCGGGGTATCGGTGCGCGCCCAGGGTTCGACGTCGGTAGGCACCCGAAGGCCGCTGTTGGCCCAGTCGACCGCACCGGTGAGTTGCCGCAGTCCGGCGGTGGGCGGGATCGCCTCGTGATGCAGGGCCAGCACCGTCTTGATCAGGCCCATCACCCCGGCGCCGCCCTCGAGGTGGCCGATGTTGGGTTTGACCGAACCGATGCGGCACCGGTCGGCGTCTGCGCGACCCGCGCCGTACACCTCGGCGAGAGCGCCGACCTCGGTGGGATCTCCTGTGGGAGTACCTGTTCCGTGTGCCTCGACATATCCGACGCCGGCCGGATCCACACCCGACATCCGGCACGCGAGCCGGAACATATCCGCCTGGGCCGCGCCGTTGGGAGACATGATGCCCACGGTGCGCCCGTCCTGGGCGGTGGCACCGCCACGCACCACGGCCAGGATGCGGTCACCATCGCGTTCGGCGTCCGCGAGCCGTTTGAGCACCACCACGCCCGCACCTTCGCCGCGCCCGTAGCCGTCCGCGGCGGCGTCGAAGGTCTTGCAGCGGCCGTCGGGGGCGGTGGCCCCGGCCTCGTCGAGCACCCGGGTCAGACCCGGGCCGATCAGTGCGCTGACCCCGCCGGCCAGGGCCAGCGACGTCTCGCCGGCCCGCAGCATCTGGCACGCCTGATGCACCGCGACCAGTGAGGCCGCGCATGCGGCGTCCAGCGCCACGCTCGGCCCGCGCAGATCGAGCAAATGCGAGACCCGGTTGGCGATACCGCACAACGAGGTTCCGATGCCGGTCCACGCGTCGATCCCGGGCAGGTCCTCCATGATCAACTTGCCGTAGTCGTCGGAGTTGACGCCCATCAGCACAGCGGTGTCGCTGCCCGCCAGCGCCCTCGGCGAGACCCCTGCGTGCTCGAGCGCCTCCCAGCTGACCTCGAGCGCCAGCCGCTGCTGGGGATCCATCACCTCGGCCTCACGCGGTGAGACACCGAAGAACTCGGCGTCGAATCCGGCCAGGTCGTCCAGGAAGGTGCCCAGCCGCGTGACTTCGCGCAGCACTGCCGCATTCCGCGGATCGCGCCGCAGGTAGGGCTCCCACCGCTCCTCGGGCACCTCGGTGATGTTGCTGCGCCCTTCCAGCAGGAAATTCCAGAAGTCCGAGTGCGTGGCGACGCTGCCGGCGACACGGCAGCCCAGTCCGATGACGGCGATGGGTTCAGGGGTCGAAGTGTCGGGTCCCATGTCAGCAGGACCCGGCCGCGAGGTAAGCCTGGATAGGCTTGCCTAAATACGCTGCCGACATGCGGACAATAGTGGCACACGATCGGAGAGAGCAGGAGTTCTACCTCAGAACCAACTGTGAATCTCCTGGGAAGCCCCCCAGGCGGCGATGACGTGCGGCTTTGCCGGTCGAGGCGGCGGTTTTGACTACCCGTTCAGCCTCGCCGACGACTGCCGTCGGCGTGTTAGCTCACTCACATGCCGGCTCGGCTCCCTCGATGAGGTACGGCGACAACGTGCTCAGCTTTTCGCAGGTCTCCTCGAACTCGCGGTCGGGCGTGGACTCGGCGATGATGCCGGCGCCGGCCCGCAGCCAGGTGTGTCCGTCGGCTTCATACGCCGCCCGTAGCGCGAGCGCCGCGTCGAGGGAACCGTCGGCCGAGAACATCGCCACCGCCCCCGAATACAACCCACGGGGCAGTTCGTCGTGCCGCAGGATCGCATCGACCCCCTCGGCCTTGGGGATGCCCGATGCCGTCACCGCCGGGAACAGCGCTTCCAGCGCGTCCATGCGATCCATCGACGGGTCGAGGCGAGCGCCCACCGTGGACCCCAGGTGCTGCACGCTTCCGCGCTCACGAATGGTCATGAAGTCGGTGACCGTCGCCGTGCCGGGTTCGGCGACCTCGGCAATCTCCTTGAGCGAACTGCGCACGGATATCGCATGTTCGACGATTTCCTTGGAGTTGGACTCAAGATCGTCGCGGGCCGCCTGATCGTTGGCTGCGCCGCGACCGAGCGCACGGGTTCCGGCCAGCGGTTCGGTCACCACGAGCCCGTCCTGGTGCACGGCGGCGACGAGTTCGGGGCTGTAGCCGAGCGCACGAAGTGAGCCGAGCCGCAACAGGAATGAACGTGCCGGGTTGTTGTGCCGGCGCCCCAGCCGGTAGGTCGACGGGAAGTCGAGCCGGAACGGCACGTCGAAGCGCCGCGACAGAATGACCTTCTGATACCGCCCCCGGCCGATCTCGTCGATCGCCGCTGCTACCCGGTCACGGTAGCCACTGCTGTCCTGCCGGATGTCGACGCCGCGGGGGTCGGCCGCGGGCGGGAGCCCCTCGGCGATCAGTCGCCGCACGACATCGTGGTCGCTCTCACGGCCACCGAGCACGGTGACCCGTTCCGCGGTGACCTCGATCTGGGTCAGCGGACTGAAGACCCGCGCCAGCGGAGTCTTCGGCGGCAATCGGTCTTCGAGACCGAACTTGAACGCGCCGAATTCGAATGCGACCCAGCCGAATGCGGTGTCGGCGTGGGTTTCGGAGTCGGCGAGCATCAGATCCAGCGCTTCGCCGAGTACGGCGCCCGGCCTACCGGTCCATGGCCGACGGGCCGCTACGGCTCCGTCGCGGGTGAGCCGCAGTTCATCGCTGTCCAACTCGACACCGCATTGCGCACCGGAAGCCAGAATCCACCGGTTTCCCCGCTCGTACACCACGTAATCACTGCCGTCGTCGGACAACGCGCGAGCGATCTCGGCGACCAGGTCGGCTGGGCCGATGTCACCCGCGGACAGCTCGAACGAGGCGAGCGCGGCCGAAGCATTGCAGTCAGCTTGGTCGTTCTTGGTGAGCATTTGGCAAAGCTTAGCCTCGCCTTACCCATTGCGCAGACCTACGTATTTACTACGGAATCAATATCTTTCGCATAGCGGTCTCCCAATCAAGGCACAGTCAACTCACAGATACCCCACAGAATGTCGCCGGCGGGCTCCGCCGGCTACCCCAACAGGTCCCGGACGACCCCGTCGGCGAGCAGACGACCACGGTCGGTCAGCACCAGGGCGTCCCGCTGCCGCAGGAGAAGCCCTTCACCACAAAGAGTTTCGGCGCGAACCTGTTCGCCGGTATCGAGTAGTGCCACCGGGAGACCGCCACGAAGCCTGACCCGCAGCATCACTTCCTCCACATGCCGGTCGCGAGCATCGAGCTTCTCGAAATCGGCGATGGGCAACCGGTCTTCAGCCAAATCCTGTGCATAAGCATTGGGGTGCTTGACATTCCACCACCGGGTATCCCCGAGGAAACCGTGCGCTCCGGGACCGGCGCCCCACCACTCGCCACCGCCCCAGTAGCCGAGGTTGTGCCGGCACTCTCCGCCTTCGGTGCTCCAGTTCGACACCTCGTACCAGTGCAGGCCCGCCGCCGAGAGCCGGCTGTCGAGCAGTTCGTAGCGCTGCGCGAGCACGTCGTCGTCAGGCCGGGCGATCTCGCCACGACGCACCCGGCGGGCCAGGGCGGTGCCGTCCTCGACGATCAGCGAATAGGCGGACACGTGGTCGACACCTGCACCCACCGCGACGTCGATCGAGCGCCGCAGATCGTCGTCGGTCTCCCCCGGCGTGCCGTAGATGAGATCGATGTTGACGTGTTCGAACCCCGCGGCCCTGGCCTCCACCGCCGCCGCAGGCGCGCGCCCCGGGGAGTGCGTCCGATCCAGCACCGCCAACACCTGCGGCGCCGCCGACTGCATGCCCAGGGACACCCGGGTGTAGCCGGCCTCGCGCAACGTCGCGAACATCTCCGGCGAGGTGGACTCCGGGTTGGCTTCGGTGGTCACCTCGGCGCCGACCGCCAGGTCGAAGTTGTCGCGGACGGCTCCGAGCACCGCGGCCAGGCCGGCACCGCCGAGCAACGAGGGCGTGCCGCCGCCGACGAACACCGTCTGCACGGGCACGGAACCGACCCTTTCGGCCGCCAGCCGCAGTTCCACGCGCAACGCGGCCAGCCAGCCATCGGGGTTCGCACCACCCAGTTCGGCGGGTGTGTAGGTGTTGAAGTCGCAGTATCCGCACCGCGTCGCGCAGAACGGGACGTGGATGTAGATGCCGAACGCGCGACCTGGCAGGTGGGCCAACTCGGGTTGGCCGACAGGCGCGGTACGGGTGCTCATGATTTGATTTTCCCAGACTGTCCAGCGCGGACTTTTGCTCACCCTGAGCGCAAATATGGCCCGGTTAGGGCAGGTGACGACAATCGTGGCACAATGGCGACGTGACTGCCGCCCACAACAGCACCACCCGCATTCAGCTGGTGGCCCGTCGGCATGTCGATTTCAAGCGCGTCTGTAGCTGTTGCTGTCTGCCTTAATCGTGCGTTGATTTCGGAACCCGCCCGCCCAATACATTCAGCTGGCCGCCGGATCTGCGCCGCCGGACAGCCCCACCGGCGATAAGCGCATTCCAGCGGTCGGTTCCATAAGAGGAGCCAAGCAATGACCGAGGTTCAAGCCCAGCCACGACCCGCGAAGACTCGCGACGAGGGTCAGTGGGCGCTGGGTAGCCGCGATCCGCTGAACCCCAACGAGGTGTTCAAACAGGAGGATGACGCCCTCAACGTCCGGGCCCGCATCCTCGATGTCTACTCCAAGCAGGGCTTCGACAGCATCGACAAGACCGACCTGCGCGGCCGGATGCGCTGGATGGGCCTGTACACCCAGCGCGAGCAGGGCTATGACGGCACCTTCACCGGTGACGACAACGCCGAACTGTTGGAGGCCCCGTACTTCATGATGCGGGTGCGCTCCGACGGCGGCGCACTGACCGCCAAGTCGCTGCGCACGCTCGGCGAGATTTCGACCGAATTTGCCAGAGACACCGCTGACATCACCGACCGGGAGAACATCCAGTACCACTGGATCCGCATCGAGGACGTGCCGGAGATCTGGCGCCGGCTCGAAGAGGTCGGTCTGCAGACCACCGAGGCCTGCGGCGACTGCCCCCGCGTCGTCCTGGGTTCGCCGCTGGCCGGTGAATCTCTCGACGAGGTGCTCGATCCGACGCCCGCGCTGGAAGAGATCGTCCGCCGCTACATCGGCAACCCGCTGCTGTCGAACCTGCCGCGCAAGTTCAAGACCGCGATCTCGGGTCTGCAAGACGTGGCACACGAGATCAACGACGTGGCGTTCATCGGGGTCAACCACCCCGAGCACGGCCCCGGCCTCGACGTGTGGGTCGGAGGTGGCCTGTCCACCAACCCGATGCTGGCCCAGCGCCTGGGTGTCTGGGTGCCGCTGGACGAGGTGCCCGACGTCTGGGAAGGCGTCACCTCGATCTTCCGCGACTACGGCTACCGCCGCCTGCGCAACAAGGCCCGGCTGAAGTTCCTGGTCAAGGACTGGGGCCCGCAGAAGTTCCGCGAGGTGCTGGAGACCGAGTACCTCAAGCGCAAGCTGATCGACGGTCCCGCGCCCGAGCAGGTGCCCCACAACATCGACCATGTCGGCGTGCAGAAGCTCAAGAACGGCCTCAACGCTGTCGGCGTCGCACCGATCGCCGGCCGGGTGTCCGGCACCATCCTGACCAAGGTCGCCGATCTGGCCGAGGCCGCGGGGTCCGACCGAATCCGGTTGACCCCCTACCAGAAGCTGATCGTGCTCGACGTGCCCGACGACAAGCTGGCCGAACTGCGCGCCGGCCTCGACGCGCTGGGACTGTCCTCGACCCCGTCGCGCTGGCGGCAGAACGTGATGGCCTGCACCGGCATCGAGTACTGCAAGCTGTCCTTCGCCGAGACCCGGGTGCGGGCCCAGAGCCTGGTACCCGATCTGGAGGAACGCCTCGCCGACCTGAACTCGACGCTGGACGTGCCGGTGACCGTCAACCTCAACGGCTGCCCGAACTCGTGCGCCCGCATCCAGATCGCGGATATCGGCTTCAAGGGGCAGATGATCGACGACGGCGATGGGCCCGAGGAGGGCTTCCAGGTTCATCTGGGCGGCAGCCTCGGCCTGGACAGCGGATTCGGCCGCAAGTTGCGCCAGCACAAGGTGTTGTCCACCGAGCTCGGTGACTACGTCGAGCGGGTTGTCCGCAACTTCGTGAAACAACGCGAGGACGGCGAGCGTTTCGCCCAGTGGGCCGTTCGGGCCGACGAGGCGGACTTGAGGTGAATGACGTGACTGAGACCGAATTGCAGGAGCTTGCGGAACGCGGTGCGGCCGAGCTGGCCGACGCCGGCGCCGAGGAGCTGCTGCGCTGGACCGACGAGCACTTCGGTGGCAACTATGTGGTGGCCTCCAACATGCAGGACGCCGTGCTCGTCGAGATGGCCGCCAAGGTCCGCCCCGGCGTCGATGTGCTGTTCCTGGACACCGGCTACCACTTCGCCGAGACCATCGGGACCCGTGACGCCGTGGAGCAGGTGTACGGCGTGAACGTGGTGAACGTCCGTCCCGAGAACACGGTTGCCCAGCAGGATGAGCTGCACGGCAAGGACCTGTTCGCCCGCGACGCCGCCGCCTGCTGCCGGATGCGCAAGGTGGAGCCGCTGGGCAAGGCCCTGGCGGGCTACACCGCCTGGGTCACCGGTATCCGCCGGGTGGAGGCGCCGACCCGCGCCAACGCCCCGCTGATCAGCTGGGACGCCGCCTTCGGCCTGGTGAAGATCAACCCGATCGCAGCCTGGTCCGACGACGACATGCAGGCCTACATCGAGGCCAACGACATCCTGGTCAATCCCCTCGTGTACGACGGCTATCCGTCCATCGGCTGCGCCCCGTGCACGAGCAAGCCCGTGGAGGGCGCCGACCCGCGCAGCGGCCGGTGGGCCGGCCAGGCCAAGACGGAGTGCGGGCTGCACGCCTCGTGAGGTCTCTGTGACGCTCGTTCTCACAGCACACGGCAGCGCGGACCCGCGTTCGTCGGCCAACGCGCACGCCATCGGCGGGCATCTGCGTCGCCTGCTTCCCGACACCGAGGTGCGGGTGGCGTTCTGTGAACAGAACGCACCCAACCTCACCGAGGTGCTGCCCGATGTCGAACCCGGCGCCGTGGTGGTGCCGCTGCTGCTGGGCAGCGCCTATCACGCCCGGATCGACATTCCCGAGCTCATCGCCGACTCGGGCGCCGAGGTGACCCAGGCCGATGTGCTCGGCGACGATCCCCGCCTGCTGCAGGTGGTGCGGGAGCGGCTGACTGCGGTGGGAGTGTCCCGCTTCGACGCCGACCTCGGCGTGATCCTGGTCGGAGTCGGCTCGTCGCACCCTGCCGCCAATGCGCGGACCGCCGCCCTGGCCGGCGCGCTGGCCGAGGGCACCCGCTGGGCCGGCACCCAGGTGGCGTTCGCCACAGGGCAGACCCCCTCCCTGCCGGAGGCCGTCGATCGGTTGCATCGGCGCGGCGCCCGCCGCCTGGTGATCGCGCCCTGGTTCCTTGCGCATGGTCGCATCACCGACCGGGTCGCCGAATTTGCCTGCGCCGCAGGAATTCCCATGGCAGAACCGCTTGGCCCGCACCGCCTGGTGGCGGCAACGGTACTGGACCGCTACGAAGAGGCGCTGGCCGTGCGCAGCGCCGGCTTCGCCGCCTGACCCCCCGCTCTCCTCACGGCATTCACGCCCCCGGGTACCGCCCGGGGGCGCCTTCGTCGGCTTGACTCCTATACCCCAAGGGGTATATTTGGGCTTATTGGTATACCCCCCTAGGTATACAGACCGCCCACCTGAGGAGTTGAACAATGAAGTTCATCCAGTACTACCTGGACTGTCTGTCCCATGCGTCGTACCTGATCGGCGATGAGTCCACCGGTCGCGCCGTCGTCGTCGACCCGCAGCGCGACGTCTCCGAGTACGTCGCCGACGCCGAGAAGCTCGGTATGCAGATCACCCACGTGATCGAGACCCACTTCCACGCAGACTTCTTGTCCGGCCACCTCGAGCTGGCCGAGGCCACCGGCGCCCAGATCGTGTACTCATCGGTCGCCCAGCCGGAGTTCGATCACATGGGAGTCGAAGACGGCCAACGCATCTCGCTGGGTGAGGTGGTGCTGGAATTCCGCCACACCCCGGGACACACCCCGGAGTCGATGAGCATCGTGGTCTACGAACATGCCGATGACACCGTTCCCTACGGCGTCCTGACCGGAGACACCCTGTTCATCGGCGACGTCGGCCGGCCCGACCTGCTGGCCTCGATCGGTTTCACCCGAGACGAGCTGGCCGACAAGCTCTACCACTCGTTGCACGAAAAGCTGTTGCCGCTGCCCGATGCCACCCGGGTCTTCCCGGCGCACGGCGCGGGTTCGGCCTGTGGCAAGAACCTGTCCACAGAGCTGTCGTCCACCATGGGTGAGCAGAAGCAGACCAACTACGCGCTGCGCGCACCCGACAAGCAGTCGTTCATCGAGCTGGTCACCGCCGGCCAACCGCCCGCCCCGGGCTACTTCGTGTACGACGCGATCCTCAACCGCAAGGACCGCGCGCTGCTGGACGAGGAAGCGATGCCGGAGGCACTGGACTATCGCCAGGCCACCGACGCCGTGACCGGTGGCGCCATGCTGATCGACGGCCGCAGCCCCGAAGACTTCGCGATGGGTCATCTGCGCAACGCGATCAACATAGGGCTGGCCGGGCGCTACGCCGAATTCGCCGGCTCGGTGGTCAAACCCGACGCCGACATCGTGCTGGTCACCGACCCGGGCGAGGAACGTGAAGGCAAGAACCGGCTGGCCCGAATCGGATTCGACCGCGTGCTGGGATACCTGGACAACCCGGAACTGACGATGTTCGAGCACCGGGACGATGTGACCGTCGCCTCACGGTTGACCGCCACCGCCTTCGCCGAGCGCGCCGCCACCGTCGAGGACCTGCAGATCGTCGACGTGCGCAATCCTGGCGAAACCGAAGCGGGCATGATCCCCGGCGCGGTCAACATTCCCGTGGGTCAGTTGCCCGACCGGACCGGCGAATTGGATCCCGCCCGCCCGACCGTGGTCTACTGCGCCGGCGGCTACCGCTCTTCGGTGGCGGCCAGCCTGCTGCGCGGGCGCGGCTTCACCGATGTCAGCGACATCCTCGGTGGTTACGGCGCCTGGGCCGACAGCACCCAGACCGCCTGAGACAGCACACCCGCGCAAATCGTCTGAGAGACAGGAAAACACAACAAGTATGTCCACCCCACTCAAGCACGAGGTCCTGATCATCGGCGGCGGTACGGCCGGGGTCACCGTGGCGGCCCGGTTGCTGCGCAAGCACTACACCGACGTGGCGATCATCGAGCCGTCCGACAAGCACTACTACCAGCCGCTGTGGACACTGGTGGGCGGCGGCCAGGCGACGGCCGCCGAAACCGAGCGCGCCGAAGCGTCGGTGATGCCGCGCGGCGCCACCTGGATCAAGAGCGCGGTGACATCCGTCGATCCGGACGCCAACACGGTCACGTGTGCCGACGGCGCGACATACTCCTACGACGTGCTGGTGGTGGCCCCCGGCATCCAGCTGGACTGGGAACGCACCGAGGGCCTGACCGACACCCTCGGCAAGGACGGGGTCTCGTCGAACTACCGCTTCGACCTCGCCCCGCGCACATGGGAATTCATCCGCGACACCCGATCCGGGACCGCGGTGTTCACCATGCCCTCGGGCCCGATCAAGTGCGCCGGTGCGCCCCAGAAGATCGCCTACCTGGCCTGCGACCACTGGCGGCGCCAGGGTGTGCTCGACGACATCGACGTGCATCTGGTGGTCCCGACCCCGCGGATCTTCGGCATCCCCGCGATCGCCGACAACCTGGACAAGGTCATCGCCGACTACGGCATCACGCTGCACACCGGAAGTGAAGTGCGGTCCATCGATTCGGCGTCCCGCAAGGTCACGATGACCAATGTCGCCGAAGGTATCGACACCGTCCTTCCCTACGACGTACTCCACGCGGTCCCGCATCAGTCCGCACCGGACTGGATCAAGGCCAGCCCGCTGTCCACGAGCCATGTCGGCGGGGACGCCAACGGGTACGTCGACATCGACAAGCACACGATGCAGCACGTGCGCTACCCGAACGTGTTCGCGCTCGGCGATGCGGGATCGTCGCCGAACTCGAAAACCGGTGCGGCCATACGTAAACAGGCACCCGTCGTCGTGGAGAACATCGGCGCGGTACTGAGCGGTCGCCCGCTGCCCGGAGCCTACGACGGCTACGCGTCCTGCCCGATCGTCACCTCCTCACGGGAGATGCTGCTGGCCGAGTTCGACTACGACTTCGCACTCAAACCCTCCTTCCCCCTGCTCGATCCGGTCAAGCCGCACCGGCCGTACTGGCTCATGAAGAAGTACGGGCTGCCCGCCATGTACTGGAACCTGATGTTGAAAGGTCTTGCCTGATGTCCACCTCGTCGATCATCGACGCCGCCGAACTGAACGAACTCAAGAAGACCGGTGACGGCCCGCGGCTCATCGATGTCCGCACGCCCGTTGAGTTCGAAACGGCCCATATCCCAGGCGCTTACAACGTGCCGCTGAATCTGCTGCAGGAACATCGGGACGAGATCGCCCAGCACCTCGACGAGAACGTCGTGCTGATCTGTCGCTCCGGGCAGCGGGCGAGCACCGCCGGCCAGACGCTGCGCGACGCCGGTCTGCCGAACGTCTCGATCCTCGAGGGCGGCATGACCGCCTGGCAGGACAAGGGATTCGGGGTGCGCCGTGGCGCGCAGCGCTGGGACTTGGAGCGCCAGGTCCGCCTGGTTGCCGGGTCGATCGTGCTGAGCAGCGTCCTGGGCAGCATCGCCGCTCCCAAGCTGAAGTGGGTCGCCGCGGCGATCGGGGCCGGGCTGACCACCGCGGCGCTGACGAACACCTGCGCGATGGGCATGATGCTGGCCAAGCTGCCGTACAACCGGGGCGCGTCCTGTGATGCCCAGAGCGTCGTCGAGCAGCTGATCGGTTCCACGCAAACACCTTCCGGCGCGTTGGCATGATCGCCGTCGCTGTCGCGCTGGCCGTCCTGGTCGGGGTGTCCCTTGGACTCCTCGGCGGGGGCGGCTCGATCCTGACCGTTCCGCTGCTGGCGTACGTGGCCGGCATGGAGGCCAAGCAGGCGATCGCCACCTCGCTGCTGGTCGTCGGGGTGACCAGCGCGGTCAGCACCTTGTCTCATGCGCGCGCCGGCCGGGTGCAATGGCGCAGTGGCCTGATGTTCGGTGCGGCCGGCATGGTCGGCGCATACCTGGGCGGACTGCTGAGCTATGTCGTGCCCGGATCGGTACTGCTGACCGCCTTCACGGTGGTGATGATTGCCACGGGTATCGCAATGATCAAGGGCCGCAAGGCGTGCGATTCGACGGCCCGGACGATGCCCGTTGCCAAGGTCCTGCTGATGGGGCTGGGGGTCGGCGTGGTGACCGGAGCCGTCGGAGCCGGCGGCGGGTTCCTGGTGGTGCCCGCCCTGGCGCTGCTGGGCGGCCTGCCCATGCCCGTCGCGGTCGGAACCTCTCTACTGGTGATCACGATGAACTCGGCCGCGGGTCTGGCCGGACATCTGAGCACCGTGCCGATCGACTGGACGATCGCCGGCGCCGTCACCGCCGCGGCGGTGCTGGGCAGTCTGCTGGGCACCCGGCTGACCACGCACGTCGACCCCGACGCCGTGCGCCGGGCCTTCGGATGGTTTGTGTTGCTCATGGCGTCGCTGATCCTCGGCCAGGAAGTTCACCCCGCCGTCGGGCTCACCGCGGCCGGCCTCACCCTGCTGGCGGGTCTCGGCAACCTCAGCTGCGCCCGGCTCGGATGGTGTCCGCTGCGGTGGATCTTCGGCCCACCCGCTACGACAACATGACCATACACCCATACCCCCACGGGTATGATGGCAAGCAACTGACCCAACCGTTAAGGGGGACAACATGATCTGCGACGAGGAATCGATCGCCGCCATCCTCAACCGGCTCCGGCGCGCGCAAGGACAGCTCGCGGGCGTCATCTCCATGATCGAGCAGGGCCGCGACTGCAAGGACGTCGTGACCCAGCTCGCCGCGGTGTCCCGCGCGCTGGACCGCGCGGGATTCAAGATCGTCGCCACCAGTCTGCGCGAGTGCATCAACGGCAACAGCGACGAGACCATGGACGTCGCCGAGCTGGAGCGGCTGTTCCTGACCCTGGCCTGACCGGACGGGCCTGACCGTCTCAGCTGACGGTCAGCGCCTCGTCCTCGTCGTTGGTCTTCTCGGAATCCTTCGAGGGTTCTTCGCCACCCGCCGGAATCTGCACTCCCCCGGCGATCTGAGGAACGCGCGTCGCGCGCACATAGACCGTGTCGCCCTCCCGCAGCCCCAGCGCCTCGGCGTCACCGCGGGTGATCTGCGCGGTGAACGGCACATGGGTTGCGGCACCGGTCAATTCGACCCGCACCTCGAAGCCGAGCATCACGATCCGGTCGATGGTGGCCCGCAGTACCCCGGTGGCCTCGGCGGTGCCGTCACCGGCGGCAACGGCCAGCTCCGGATTGCGGCCGACCCGGATATCGTGCGGGCGCACCAAGATCCCGTTCAGCTCCGAGACCGCACCCAGGAACGACATCACGAACGCGTTCGCCGGCTCGTCGTAGACCTCGGTCGGTGAGCCGACCTGCTCGATGCGCCCCTTGTTGAGCACCGCGATGCGGTCCGCCACGTCGAGCGCCTCGGCCTGGTCATGGGTCACCAGCACCGTGGTGACGTGCACCTCGTCGTGCAGGCGACGTAGCCAGGTGCGCAGGTCGTCACGCACCTTGGCATCCAGCGCCCCGAACGGTTCGTCGAGCAGCAGCACCTGCGGGTCGACCGCCAACGCCCGCGCCAATGCCATGCGCTGACGCTGACCACCTGACAGCTGGTTGGGATAGCGGGTCTGAAAACCGGCCAGCCCCACCACTTCCAGCAGATTGTCGACCTTCTCCTTGACCTCGGCCTTGGGACGCTTACGGATCTTCAGGCCGAATGCCACGTTGTCGCGGACGGTCAGGTGTTTGAACGCCGCGTAGTGCTGGAACACGAACCCGATGCCGCGGCGCTGCGGCGGCACCCCGGTGACGTCGCGCCCGTTGATGGTGATGGTCCCGGTGTCGGGCTGGTCCAGGCCCGCGATGGCGCGCAGCAGGGTGGACTTGCCCGAGCCACTCGGGCCCAGCAGTGCGGTCAACGAACCTGACGGCACCTCGAAGTCGATGTTGTCGAGCGCCGCGAAATCGCCGTAATGCTTGTTGGCGCCCCGAACCACGATCGCGTCGGTCATAGCTCTTGTCTCCTTCTCGGGCCTACTGCGCGGCCTTGATTCGGCGTCGGTCGAGGACCACCTGGACTACCAGGACGATCACGGCGACAGCCATGAGCAATGTCGAGATGGCGTACGCCCCGTACACCGATTCGGCGGTACCGCGGTTGTAGCGGTCGGCCACCAGCAGGGTCAGCGTCTGGGAGGTGCCCGGCAGGTTCGAGGACACCATGATCACCGCACCGAACTCCCCCAGCGTGCGGGCGATGGTCAGCACGATGCCGTACGTCAGGCCCCACCGGATCGACGGCAGGGTGATCCGCCAGAACGTCTGCCACCAGGTCGACCCCAGCGTCGCGGCGGCTTCTTCCTGATCGGTGCCGATCTCGTGCAACACCGGCTCGACCTCACGGATCACGAACGGGACCGTGACGAAGATGCTGGCCAGCACGATGCCGGGGAAGCCGAAGATGGTCTTGAATCCGAGGTTGTTCTCGACGAAGCCGAGCAGTCCGGCCGAACCCCACAGCAGGATGAGCGCGACACCCACGACCACCGGGGACACCGCGAACGGCAGGTCGATGATCGCCTGCAGGGCGCTCTTGCCGCGGAACCGGTTGCGGGCCAGCACCAGGGCCGTGGGAACCCCGAACAACACGTTGAGCGGCACCACGATCGCCACCACCAGGAGCGACAGCTGCAGCGCCGAGATGGCCGCGGGCGTGCCCACCGATGCGAAGAACGCTCCGACACCGGGGCTGAAGGTCCGCCACAGGATCAGCCCGACCGGCACCACCACCAGCACCGCCACATAGGCCAGTGCCAGAAAGCGCAGCAGGTAACGCACCGACGGTGAGAGCGTCATGCCGAAAGCTCCTCACGTTTGGCCGCACGCGAACCCACCGCCCGCAGCACGAACAGCACCACGAACGAGATCACCAGCAGCACAATGGAGATCGCCGCGGCACCGGTCCGGTCGTCGTTCTCGATCAGGGTCCGGATCCACTGCGAAGACACCTCGGTCTCGCCGGGAACCGCACCACCGATCAGCACCACCGAGCCGAACTCGCCGATGGCACGGGAGAACGCCAGCCCGGCGCCGGACAGCAACGAGGGCAGCAGCGCCGGCAAGATGATCTTGGTCAGGATCGTGAAGGTGTTGGCGCCCAGCGATGCCGCGGCCTCCTCCACATCACGGTCCAGTTCCAACAGCACCGGCTGCACCGAGCGCACCACGAACGGCAACGTGACGAACAGCAACGCAATACCGACGCCCCATTTGGTGTGCTGCAGGTGCAGGCCGACCGGACTGGCCGGGCCGTACAGCGCCAGCATCACCAGGCTCGCCACGATGGTCGGCAGGGCGAACGGCAGGTCGATCACCGAGTCGACCAGCCGCTTGCCGGGGAAGTCGTCACGGGTTAGCACCCAGGCCACGATCAGGCCGAAGAACAGGTTCACCACGGTCACGCCTGCCGAGATGGTCAGCGTGACCCGGAACGACTCCAGCGCCGCGTTGGACGTGACGGCCAGCCAGAAGGCGTTCCACCCACCGCCGGCCGCCTGCCACAGGATCGCCGCCAACGGCAGCAGCACGATGACGCTCAACCAGATCGACGCCGCCCCCACGCGCAGCGAGGTGCTGCCGTAGCGGCGGCGCGCNCCGGGGTGGAATCCCCCGGCGCGGGCGCAGCCGAATCAGACTCGGCTGCATCGGTCTGCGTTACTGAAGTCATCCAGTCGCCTGCTTGTAGATCTTGGTGATCGAGCCGTTCTCCTTGTCGAACAACGCCGGGTCGGCTTCTTTCCATCCGCCCAGATCAGCGATCGTCCACAACTTCTCCGGCGTCGGGAAGTCCTTGGCGAAGTCCGCCGCCACTGCCGGGTCGACCGGACGGAAGCCGGCCTCGGCCCACAGCTTCTGGCCTTCGGCGGTGAACAGGTAGTTCTCCAGGGCCTTGGCCTTGTCGGCGTGGGCGCTGGTCTTGACGACGGCCACCGGGTTCTCGATCTTGAAGGTCTGCGGCGGGTTGATGTGCTCGACGGGCTTACCCTGCCGCTCGACGTTGATCGCCTCGTTCTCGTAGCTGATCAGCACGTCGCCGGTGCCCTGCAGGAACACATCGGTGGCCTCACGACCCGAACCCGGGCGGGTCTTGACGTGCTCGGTCACCAGCTTGTTGACGAAGTCGAGACCGGCTGCAGAATCCTTGCCGCCGTTGCTCTTTGCCGCATACGGGGCCAGCAGGTTCCACTTGGCCGAACCCGAACTCAGCGGGCTCGGGGTGACCACCTCGAGCCCGGGCTGCAGCAGGTCATCCCAGTCTTTGATGCCCTTGGGGTTACCCTTGCGCACCACCAATGACACCACAGAACCGAACGGGACGCCCTTCGTATTGCCCGCACTCCAGTCGTCGGCCACCTTGTCGGCCTTCACCAGTCGCGTGACGTCGGGTTCCACCGAGAAGTTCACGATGTCGGCCGGCTTGCCGTCGGCGACGGCGCGCGACTGGTCGCCCGACGCGCCGTACGACGTCGTGACCGCAACGCCCTTGCCCTCTTCGGTGGCGGCGAATGCCGGGATGATCTTGCTCCAGCCCGGCTCGGGCACTGCATAGGCGACGAGCGTCAGCGTGGTGTCGGCGCCCGCGGCACCGTGGTCACCGCCGGCGACATCACTGGCACCGCCGCCGCAGCCGACGGCGAGCACGCCAGTGGTGGCCAGGACGGTGGCAGTTCGCCAGAACTTGCTGACGTTGGACTTGTAAATGGGCACTGATGACCTTTCTTACGGACAGCGGACAAAACGAGGTCCGTCATGCGGAAAGGCTAGGGAGGCGAGGAGGCGAGAGAAGAGCATCCGGGCACAGAACCGCCACCGACACCAAACCGCGGACGGGTTGGAGTCAGCGACAACAGGCGACGTCAGCAACAGCGCATGAACCCACGGCAATGAGAGCCAAGACATGGCTCTCGGTCTTGCCGGACGCTGAATGCATGGCGCGAAGAATAACAGAATTCCGGCGTCGCGCCCGTCGGGCGATCTGTGTCCGGAATCAGCGGGTCAGCAACCACATCACGATGACCAGGACGACCAGCAGAATCAAGATCAAGGTGACACGTGAGCGTGGCATACCGTTCACTCTGATTCCACCTCGTCCGCCGGGGCGTGGCGCAGTCGGTGCAACCCGGTGATTCCCCAGCCCAGCGCGCTGTCGAGCACCAGTGCACTGCCATAGGCCAGGGCCAGAACCACCGGCATCACGACAGCGGTCTGCACGACGAACGGCAGCCCGGTCAGCCACAGTTCGACGCCGTCCCACCAGTTCAGGATTGCCGCCATGGGGCAAGCGTAGGCGATCGACAAGTGGGCCCGTTATTAGTCCCGTCCCGCCCGTAACATTCGACACGCGTGTCTTGGGTAGACGACACCTGTATCCACGCACGATGATGTGCGGATGGTTCTGCAACACACCGAGCCCACGGATGTCGTCGCGGCACTCGACAAGACATCGGACACTCCCAAGGCGCCCGAGGCACCGTTGACGGTCACCGCCCCGGTGCCGTACTCGTCCGGCGGGGCTCTGCGGAACCCGTTCCCGCCGATTGCCGACTACGGCTTCCTGTCCGACTGCGAGAACACCTGCCTGATCTCCTCGGCCGGATCGGTGGAGTGGCTGTGTGTCCCCCGGCCCGACTCCCCCAGCGTGTTCGGCGCGATCCTGGACCGCAGCGCGGGCCATTTCCGGCTCGGTCCGTACGGCGTGACCGTTCCGGCGGCGCGGCGCTACCTGCCGGGCAGCCTCATCCTGGAGACCACCTGGCAGACCCACACCGGCTGGCTGATCGTGCGCGACGCGCTGGTGATGGGCCCGTGGCACGACATCGACACCCGCTCCCGCACGCACCGGCGCACCCCGATGGACTGGGACGCCGAGCACATCCTGTTGCGCACCGTGCGCTGCGTCAGCGGCACCGTCGAACTGGTGATGAACTGCGAGCCGGCGTTCGACTACCACCGGGTCAGCGCGTCGTGGGAGTACTCCGGACCGGCCTACGGCGAGGCCATCGCCCGCGCCAGCCGCAACCCGGATTCGCACCCCACACTGCGGCTCACCACCAATCTGCGGATCGGCATCGAGGGCCGTGAGGCCCGCGCCCGCACCCGGCTCACCGAGGGCGACAACGTGTTCGTGGCGCTCAGCTGGTCCAAGCACCCGGCCCCTCAGACCTACGAAGAGGCCGCCGAGAAGATGTGGAAGACCAGCGAGTCATGGCGGCAGTGGATCAACATCGGCGACTTCCCCGATCACCCGTGGCGGTCGTACCTGCAGCGCAGCGCGCTGACGCTCAAGGGGCTGACCTACTCGCCGACCGGCGCACTGCTGGCCGCGCCCACCACGTCGCTGCCGGAAACCCCTCACGGCGAACGTAACTGGGACTACCGCTATTCGTGGATCCGGGATTCCACCTTCGCGCTCTGGGGTTTGTACACGCTCGGCCTGGACCGGGAAGCCGATGATTTCTTCTCGTTCATCGCCGACGTCTCCGGCGCCAACAACGGCGAACGGCACCCGCTGCAGGTGATGTACGGGGTCGGCGGCGAGCGCAGCCTGGTCGAGGAAGAACTGCACCACCTATCGGGATACGACAACGCCCGGCCCGTGCGCATCGGCAACGGCGCCTACAACCAGATGCAGCACGACATCTGGGGCACCATGCTCGATTCGGTGTACCTGCACGCCAAGTCGCGCGAGCAGATTCCCGAGGCGCTGTGGCCGGTGCTGAAGAACCAGGTCGAGGAAGCCATCAAGCACTGGAAGGAGCCCGACCGGGGCATCTGGGAGGTGCGCGGCGAACCGCAGCACTTCACCTCCAGCAAGATCATGTGCTGGGTGGCATTGGACCGTGGTTCGAAGCTGGCCGAACTGCAGGGCGAGAAGAGCTACGCGCAGCAGTGGCGCGCGACGGCCGAGGAGATCAAGGCCGACATCCTGGCTCGCGGGGTCGACTCCCGCGGCGTGCTGACCCAGCGCTACGGCGACGACGCACTGGACGCGTCGCTGCTGCTGGCGGTGCTGACGCGGTTCCTGCCCTCGGACGACCCGCGGGTGCGGGCCACGGTGCTGGCGATCGCCGACGAACTCACCGAGGACGGCCTGGTGCTGCGCTACCGGGTCGAGGAGACCGACGACGGCCTGTCCGGCGAAGAGGGCACCTTCACCATCTGTTCGTTCTGGCTGGTGTCCGCCTTGGTCGAGATCGGCGAGGTGAGCCGGGCCAAGCATCTGCTGGAGCGGTTGCTGTCGTTCGCCAGCCCGCTGCATCTGTACGCGGAGGAGATCGAGCCACGCACGGGCCGCCACCTGGGCAACTTCCCGCAGGCGTTCACCCACCTGGCCCTGATCAACGCCGTGGTGCACGTCATCCGCGCCGAGGAGGAGTCCGACAGTTCCGGGGTCTTCCAGCCCGCCAACGCGCCGATGTAGGCCGGAGGCCTACGTTCTACGGATGTAGCCGCTAGGCGCTGCGGGTCAGCGGGTCCGTCGAAGCGGCGTCGAACTGGACGTCGAACTCGACCTCCAGCTGGGCCGGGGTAACCAGTACCACCGGGGTGAGTCCGCTCGCGCCATCCTGGGCGATTCCGGTGATCACGCGCCCGCCGAATCCGTCCGGAGTGGCGGGGACGCGCACGGTCAGCGTGACCTGGTCGACGCCCGGGGGCACCCGCAGAAAGAACTCGTCACCGGGTTGCACCGCGCCGCTCAGTTCCCGGCCGGCGCGATCGACGACGGCACCGTGCGACACCTCCAGCGCCGCACTGTCGGTGGCCCGCAACCGGAACGGCCCGATCAGCCCGGCCTCGACCACCGCCTCGTCGGCCGACAATGCGGGCGACGTCGTGGCGCGCCGGGCCGCCCGGGCCCCGGCGGTCAGGTAGTTGTACAGATGCACCACGCGGTCGGAGTTGGCGTACGCGCCAGAACCGTTGAGCCAGAACCGGATATCGGTGACCCGAACCAGCGCGTCACGATCGGACAGGACGGCCAGCCGGTAGTACCGGTAACCCTGCGGGCCGCGGCCGGGCCGCGTCGAGGACACCGTGCTGCCGACTCCGAGAGTCCTGCGATGCGTGCCGCGGCCCGCGGCGACATTGAGTCCCGAGGCCGCCACGTCCTCCCACAGCACACCGTCGTTCGACTTCTGCAGCACCAACGACACCGCGGCGGTCGATTCCAATTCGACCGTGTAGCCGCCCAACTGAGGAGCCCCGTCGAAGTCGAACACGATGCCGTCGGCATCGGGGTAAGCCCGCGCCGGTTCGTTGCGCGCCCGGTTGTCCAGCGCCAGTCCGTTGGTGAACAACCAGATGGCCGCCTGGGTGGCCGCGATCGCCTCGTGCTCGGCCAGGTTGGCCGACCCCAGCGGCACCCCGGCCGCCCGCACCCGGCGGCTCAGCTCAGCCGTGCCGAGGGTGGGAAACGAGTTGCGGACGATCCAGTCCACCTCGGCCTCATAGGACCGGGCGCGCAGGTTGCGCACCGCCGACCAGGTGGCGGCCTCATACCGCGACGGCCGGGTGGGCGCGATGCCGGCGAAGTCCAGCGAGTAGGCCTCGACGTTGGGATTGAGCCTGATCAGATCGGTGCGCGCCGAGGTGCCGTCGGTGAAGACCACGGTGTCCACGGTGTGCGAGTAGGTGCCACCGCGATACCGCGTCATCGGAGCCGGGTCGGTCCGGCGGGGACGGATCCGGGTGCGCACGGCGACCGGGCCGGACACCCCCTGGGAATCCACTGGGAGTTCGTCGCGGGAATCAGCAACAGACAGGACAGACATGACGGGTTGACTTTCTTGAAGGCCGGATACGCGCGCATCAACGCACCGCGAGAAAGCGGGCGGACGACGCAGAGGAGGGCGTCAGAAAATCAACAACAACAACGCACGTCGAGGCAGCGCACGATGGCGACGCGCAGCGATTCGACGTGTTGCATGGAGCCCACCATACGGCAAGTGGGCAGCAATGCCCAGTTCACACGTTTGTGACGAGTTTGAATCGTCCCCGCGCTAAACACTGTCGTGGACAGGATTCGGCCGTATCGTTGCCGCCCACACCCACATTGACCGGTTGGAGGTAGGACCCAGTGACGTCCGCGCAGAACGAATCACAGGCACTCGGCGATCTCGCCGCCCGCCAGCTGGCGAATGCCACCAAGACCGTTCCCCAGCTGTCCACCATCACCCCGCGTTTCCTGCTGCACCTGCTGAGCTGGGTGCCGGTCGAGGCAGGCATCTACCGGGTGAACCGGGTGGTCAACCCCGATCAGGTGGCGATCCACTCGGAGGAAGGCGCGGGTACCGAGGAGCCGCTGCCCGAGACCTACGTGGACTACGAGACCAGCCCGCGCGAATACACGCTGCGCTCGATCTCGACGCTGCTCGACGTGCACACCCGGGTCTCGGACCTGTACTCCAGCCCGCACGACCAGGTCGCCCAGCAGTTGCGGCTGACCATCGAGACGATCAAGGAGCGCCAGGAGTTCGAGCTGGTCAACAACCCCGAGTACGGGTTGCTGTCGCAGGTGACGCCGGAGCAGACCATCCAGACCCTGCGCGGCACGCCCACCCCCGATGACCTGGATTCGCTGATCACCAAGGTGTGGAAGACCCCGGCGTTCTTCCTGACCAATCCGCTGGGAGTGGCGGCGTTCGGCCGCGAGGCCACCCGCCGCGGCGTGCCGCCGCCAGTCGTCAGCCTGTTCGGCGCGCAGTTCATCACCTGGCGCGGCATCCCGATCGTGCCCTCGGACAAGGTTCCTGTCGAGAAGGGCAAGACCAAGTTCATCCTGGTGCGCACCGGCGAGGAGCGTCAGGGCGTCGTCGGCCTGTTCCAGCCGGGCCTGGTCGGCGAGCAGGCCCCGGGCCTGTCGGTGCGTTTCACCGGCATCAACCGGTCGGCGATCGCGTCCTACCTGGTGACCCTGTACTCGTCGCTGGCTGTGCTCACCGACGACGCGCTGGCGGTCCTCGAGGACGTCGGAGTGGACCACTTCCATGAGTACAAGTGAGTTCCGCTCGCTAGACGCCGAAAGCGATCTTCCGGTGAGCGCGGCCGAACTGGCCGCGCTGGCCACCCAGCTGTACGCGACCAGCATCCGGCCCGGGCCCGACAGCCCGCCCTCGGCCACGCAGGTCGCCCCGCGCGGGGTGGCACCGGATACCACCTCGGCGGCGTCGGCGGGCTCAGCCGCGGCCGGCCTGGCACATCCGGGCACTCCGGCCGAATTCGTGTCGGTGCCGGAGGTCTTCGTGCCGGCACCGAGCACACCTGAGCCGGAGGGCATTCCGGGCGTGGTCCCGGTAGCGCCCCGCGGCGGTGCGGCCAGTCCCATCGCACCCATCGGCGGGCTGGAGGCGTTCGCGGTGCCGGCGGGCCTGGTCCCGACGGTGCCCGGCGTGCTGGCAAGCGCTCCCCCGTCGGCACCGCCGGCACCCCGCGGCTCCGCTCCGACCTGGCCGGGCGCGGTCCCCGCGGTGCCGGATCTGGGCTGGTCGGGATCGCCCGCACCATCCGAGGATGCGGGGAGCTACTACTTCCTGCAGGCTCCTGTGACCGATTCCGTTGCAGCCGAGCAGGTTCCGGTCATCCAAGACGACCACGAGATCTTCGACGTCAACGCGATCCGCGCGGATTTCCCGATCCTGCGCGAGACCGTCAACGGCAAACCGCTGATCTGGTTCGACAATGCGGCCACCACCCAGAAGCCCCAGTCGGTCATCGACCGGCTGGCGTACTTCTACGCGCACGAGAACTCCAACATCCACCGCGCCGCCCACGAGCTGGCGGCCCGCGCCACCGATGCCTACGAGGACGCGCGGGAATCGGTGCGCCGCTTCATCGGAGCGGCGAAGGCCGAGGAGATCATCTTCGTCCGCGGCACCACCGAGGCGATCAATCTGGTGGCCTACGCGTGGGGCGGCAAGCATCTGGGCCCGGGTGACGAGATCGTCATCACCCACCTCGAGCACCATGCCAATATCGTGCCGTGGCAGCTGATCTCACAGCAGACCGGCGCGGTGCTGAGGGTCGCCCCGGTGGATGACGCGGGCAACCTGTTGCTCAGTGAGTTCGAGGATCTGCTCGGGCCCAGGACGAAACTTGTTGCCGCCACACAGGTGTCGAACGCGCTGGGCACGGTGACCCCGGTCAAGACCATCGTCGAGCTCGGGCACCGCTACGGCGCCAGAGTGCTCATCGACGGGGCCCAGTCCATTCCGCACATCCCGATCGACGTGGCCGAACTCGGGGCCGACTTCTTCGTGTTCTCCGGCCACAAGATCTACGGACCCACCGGAATCGGTGCCCTGTACGGCCGCGAGGACGTGCTCGCCGAAACCCCGCCGTGGCAGGGCGGCGGCAACATGATCGCCGATGTCACCCTGGACCGGTCGTTGTATCAAGGCCCGCCGAACAAGTACGAGGCCGGCACCGGCAACATCGCCGACGCGGTCGGACTCGGAGAGGCACTGCGCTACGTGGAGCGGGTCGGGATCGAACGCATCGCGGCCTACGAGCACGCCCTGCTGGAGTACGCCACCCCGCGACTGGCCGCCATCCCGGGCGTGCGATTGGTCGGCACCGCCGACGAGAAGGCCAGCGTGCTGTCGTTCGTGCTGGCCGGGCATGAGCCGCTGGAGGTGGGCAAGGCACTCAACGCCGAGGGCATCGCGGTGCGGGCCGGGCATCATTGCGCCCAGCCGATCCTGCGCCGCCTGGGCCTGGAAGCCACCGTGCGGCCCTCGTTCGCGTTCTACAACACCTTCGACGAGATCGACGTGTTCATCGACGCGGTGCGCCGGATCGCCGAGGGCAGCGCCTAACTGCGCGAGCAGACGTGAAAGTGCCTTAAACCAGTTGGTTTAGGGCACTTTCACGTCTGCTCGCCAGGAGAAATCACGGTGCGCCGATCTCTGGTTCGACCGTTGCGAGCACGGCACCATCGGAACCATGAGCTACAACCGCCTCCGTGCAGACGACACCTCACGCATCAAGATCGACGTGGCGATCGGTGTTCTGGTCGCCCTGCGCGGCTGCGCGCCCGATCAGGCCTTCGCCGAGCTGGTGCGGGTGGTGCAGCGCACCGGCATCGGAATCGGCAGCATCGCAAGGGCGTTGGTCGACCTGGCCGGTGGCCGCTCGGGCACCTCGGCCGAATACGCCGAGGCGTTCAATGCCTGGGGTGAACTGCTCGCGCAGGCCCGGCGGGTGCCCGTCAACACTGCCCAGTGACCACGCCGTCGCCGGCCACCGACGGGCCGATCATCCTCAACGGTTTCTCGATGGACGCGGTCTCCCACGTCAACTACGGCCTGTGGCGCCACCCCCGCGACCAGACCCACCGCTACAACACCATCGCCTATTGGCTCGAGCTGGCACGCATCCTCGACGAGGGACGGTTCGACACGTTCTTCCTCGCCGATGCGGTCGGCCTGCTCGACACCTACGGCGGCAGCGCGGCCACTTCGTTGCGGACGGGCACTCAATCTCCGCTGAGCGATCCGCTGTTACTGGTATCGGCCCTGGCCGCGGGGACCACGCATCTCGGATTCGGCGTCACGGTGTCGACCACCTACGAGCATCCGTATCTGCTGGCCCGCAAGTTCACCACCTTGGACCATCTCACCGGCGGCCGAGTGGCCTGGAACATCGTTACCTCCCAACTCGACAGTGCCGCACGCAATCTGGGCCTGGACACCCAGATTCCCCACGACGAGCGCTACGAGCGCGCGGACGAGTTCCTCGACGTCGCCTACAAGCTGTGGGAGGGATCCTGGGAGGACGATGCTGTGGTGCGCGACCGCGACCGCAACGTCTACACCGATCCGGACAAAGTGCACGGGATCGGCCACCGCGGAAGATACTTCAGCGTGCCCGATGCCCACCTGTCCGAACCGAGCCCGCAACGCACCCCGCTGCTCCTGCAAGCCGGCGGCTCGCCGCGCGGCCAGCACTTCGCCGCCAAACACGCCGAAGTGGTGTTCGTGGCCGGGGCCGACGCCCCAGGAATCCGGCGCAACGTCGAAACCATCCGCGGGCTGGCGGCCCACCACGGACGCGATCCCGACTCCCTGAGCTTCGTCAGCGCGCTGTCGGTGGTGGTGGACGACACCGCGGCCGGCGCCGCAGCCAAACTCGCCGACTATCAACGGCATTTCGATGTCGAAGGGGCATTGGCACACTACTCGGCTAGTACCGGCGTGGATTTCTCCGGGCAGGACCTCGACACCGTGATCGGCCACCACGACACCGATTCGAACCGCTCGCTGCTGTCGATGTTCGCCGACGCCGACAAGGCCTGGACCCTGCGTCGCGCACTGGCACCGGCCGCGGGATTCGGCCGGTCCCACACCCTGGTCGGGGATGCCCTATCGGTCGCCGACCAGTTGGAGCAGTGGTTGCGCGACACCGGAACACAGGGCATCAACCTGATCCACATCGTCAATCCGGAGAGCTATCGGGACTTCGCCGAACTCGTTGTGCCCGAGCTGGACCGGCGCGGTCGGGTGCGCCCCAGGCCGACGGCCCCGGCCACTCTTCGCGGCAGGATCGGCGGGCGGGCCAGGGTGCGCGACGATCACCCGGCGGCACGCTACCGGGATGCCCTGTCCGCCGACGCAAGCCACCAGACGCGGACGGGTTAGATTCACGGCTGGTTTATCGGTTGTCCGCGGCGGGCTCCGGTGGCAGCGTTGCCAGGCTGATGAGCATTCACCTGCACTGGTACCTACCCACCAACGGAGACAGCCGCGACATCGTCGGGTCCGGCGACGATTCGCACCTGGCGGTCGGCCCGTCATCCAGCAGAATCCGGCCACCGACTATCGACTACCTGACCGAAGTCGCCCGCACGGCAGAACTTCTCGGCTTCGAAGCGGTACTGACGCCCACCGGGACCTGGTGTGAAGACGCCTGGATCACCACGGCGGCGCTGAGTCAGGCCACCACCCGCCTCAAATTCCTGGTGGCGTTCCGTCCCGGATTCATCTCGCCCACGCTGGCGGCGCACCAGGCCGCGACCTTCCAGCGCATCTCCGGTGGACGGCTCCTGCTGAACATCGTCACCGGGGGCGACCCGGTGGAACAAGCCCGCTTCGGTGACCACCTCGGCCACGACGAGCGGTATCGGCGAACCGGCGAGTTTCTCGATGTGGTGCGCGGTGTCAGCACCGCCCCAGCGGGAGCCGCCTTCGACTTCGACGGGCAGCACTACCGAATTTCCGGCGCTCGCATCGACTTCGGCGACTGGGATCCGCCGCAGATCTTCTTCGGCGGTGCCTCACCCGCGGCTGAGGAGGTCGCCGCCCAGTATGTCGACACCTACCTGGCCTGGGGCGAGACGCCGGCTCAGATCGCCGAGCGGCTGCAGCGGTTGCGGGCCCGTTCGGCGGCTCACGGCCGGACCCTGCAGTTCGGAATCCGGCTGCACGTGATCAGCCGGGACACCTCCGAACAGGCGTGGGCGCATGCCGAGCGGCTGCTGGGCGCGATCAGCGAGGAACGGATCAGATCGGCTCAAGAGGTGCTAGCCCGCACCGAATCGGTGGGACAACAGCGGATGACCGCGCTGCACGAGGGCAGCACGGCTGATCTTGAGATCTCCCCCAACCTGTGGGCCGGCTACGGCCTGGTCCGCGGCGGTGCGGGTACCGCGCTGGTCGGCAGTCACACCGAGGTCGCAGACCGCATCAGCGAGTACCACGATCTGGGCATCGACCACTTCATCCTGTCCGGGCAACCCCATGTCGAAGAAGCCTTCTGGTTCGCCGAAGGCGCTGGGTCGATCCTGCGTGCGAGGGGACTCGTATGAGTCCGGTACGCAACGACATCCGGGTACTCGATACCGAGGACGACCTGATCGGTGCGCTCAACCTGTTCCGCACCGCGATGGTCGGATTCCCTCCGCTGCGCGGCCTGGCGCCCGGACGGATCCACACCCTGCTGGAGCAGGGGCGGACCCTGGGAGCGTTCGTCGACGGCAGACTGGTCGGCACCACCGACTCGGCCACCAGCACGCTTACCCTGCCCGGCGGCAAGCTGGTCGGGCATGCGGCCGTCACCCACGTCGGGGTTCTACCGACCTTCACCCGGCGTGGTGTCGCCACCGATCTGCTCAGCCACCAGCTGCGCCAGATCCGGGGCCGGGGTGAGGTGGTCGCAACGCTGCGGGCATCCGAGGCCACCATCTACGGGCGTTTCGGGTACGGCGTGGCCAGCTCCTCGGCCGCCGTCGAAGTGCTGACCCGGCGTGCCCGCCTGCGAGCCGGTGTCGGCGCGGGCGGGCCGGTGCGGCTGATCGACGTGGAGGACTCCTGGAACTTGCTGTCGCAGATCTACGCCGCCAACCGGCCGTCGCGGCCCGGATCGATCGACCGGCCCGCGGTCTGGTGGCAATCGCAGCGGCTGCGGGCCGAGACGGCGATAGGTCCGAGCTACGTTGCCGTCCACGGCGATCCGGGATCGGAGACCGGATTCGCGCGCTATCACCCGGCCGACACCGACGGATGGTTCGTCAGCGACCAGCGCACGGTCGTGGTCGACGATCTGTTCGCTCCCACCACCGATGCCTATCTCGGGCTGCTGAGGTACCTGCTCGACCTCGACCTGATCGACCGCCTGGTACTACCGATGCGTCCGGTCGACGACCCGCTGCCCTGGCTGCTCACCGACCGGCGGGCCGCACGGTTCACCGGCATCAGGGACGAGACATGGCTCCGCGTGGTCGATGTGTCGGCAGCCCTGGACGCACGCACCTACACCGGCGACGGAGAAGTGGTCGTTCGCATCGACGACCCAGTGCTACAGGAGAATTCACAGACATACCGAATCTCGCCGGCCGGTGCGGTGCCCACCGACGGCCCGGCCCAGCTGGAGGCCGACGTCGAGGCGCTCGCCGCCGCACTGCTCGGGGCCACCCGTTGGCAGGATCTGGCACTGGCCGGCCTGGTGCGGGTCAACGATCGCGACGCGGTGGGCGTGGCGGATCGACTGTTCGCGGTACCGGCGCTGCCGCACACCGGAATCTTCTTCTGACCGGCGATAACTTCGTACTGATCCAAACGGTGTCCGTCGCGCGGGCGAAGGCCGATAGTGTTCGCATGATTGCGGCGACGGCGCCTTCTGAGGCACGAACAGACGATGGCACTGTTTGACGTCGCCGACCTCGCCGTCACGATCCATACCGGGAACCGCGCGAGCGGACGGCGAGCGGTGCGGGCGATCGAGTCGTTCTCGTTCTCGGTGGACTCCGGGCAGACGGCTGCGCTCGTGGGTGAATCCGGTTCGGGCAAAAGCGTTTCGCTACTGGCGGCGACCCGCCTGCTCGGCCCGCGAGCAGAGGTCAGCGGATCCGTGCGATTCGGCGGCCGTGATCTGCTGAGTGTTTCCGACAAGGATCTCCGCCGGATCCTCGGCAAGGACATCGGATTCGTGTTCCAGGATCCGCAGAGCAATCTGCACCCGTTCAAGACCATCGGCAACCAGATCGACGAGGTGTTGCGGATCCACACCCGAACCGGTCGGACACAGCGGCGCGAGCGGGTCGAGGAACTGCTCGACGACGTGGGCATCTCCGACCCCTCCGATGCCTACGACAGCTACCCCGCCGAGTTCTCCGGGGGCATGCGGCAGCGCGCGATGATCGCGATGGCGATCGCGCTGAACCCGGCCCTCATCATCGCCGACGAACCCACCACCGCCTTGGACGTCAGTGTGCAGCAAGGCATCCTGGAACTGCTCAAACGATTGCAGCACGAACATGGAACCGCGATACTGTTCGTCAGCCACGACCTGGGCGTGGTGCACGAGATCGCCGACACCGTAACGGTTGTCAAGGACGGCCGAGTGGTCGAGAGTGGTCCGCGGGACAGGATCTACCATCGGCCCGAACAGCAGTACACCCGCGCTCTGCTCGCCGCGTCACAGCTGCACAGCATCGACTCGGTCAGGCCGCCGGCACCGTCCGGCACGCACGCCCAGGCCGAGCCGCTGCTGGCGGTCCGCAACCTGCGCAAGAGCTATCCCCGGCGCGGACAGCGTGACCGTGCGACCGTGATCGACGGGCTGGACTTCACGGTCCACCGCGGTGAGATCGTCGGTCTCGTCGGCGAATCAGGCTCCGGGAAATCGACCGTCGGGCGCATCGTGGCCAGCCTGCAGTACGCCGACTCCGGCGACATCGTCCTTGCTGGAACGCCATTGCCCACCTCGGTCCACGACGGCGTGCCGCGTCTGGAAGCCACCACCCGCCGGGCCGTTCAGTTGGTCTTCCAGGATCCGTACTCCAGCCTCAACCCGCGCCGGACCGCCGGTGAATCCGTGGCCGAACCGCTGCGGGCACACCGTGTTCCGGTCGCCGAGATAGCAGGCCGGGTGCGCCGGGCCGCCGATCAGGCCAGACTGCCGGAACCGATGCTGAGCCGCCACCCGGCCGAGTTGTCCGGTGGACAGCGCCAGCGGGTGGCGATCGCACGAGCACTGGTGCTCGAACCGGATCTGATCGTCGCCGACGAGGCATTGTCGGCTCTCGATGTGACCACACAGGCCGAAATCATCGGACTGGTCGAGCAACTGGCACGCGAACACCACACTGCCTTCCTGTTCATCACCCACGATCTGGGCGTGGTGTCCTCGATAGCGGACCGGGTTATCGTGCTGAGCCCCGAGGGTCTGGCCGAGAGCGGGAGTACGGCAGACGTGTTCGCGAGTCCGCAATCGGCCTACACCCGCCGGCTGTTGGACGCTGTTCCCCGGTTGCGGGCACGGGCGTCATGACCGGACTGCTGGTCCGCTCCCCGATCGCCGTAGACCCGCCGGCGTCGCCGGCGCGCCGGGGGCTGCGGACATACTTCGCCGATCCGGGCCTGCTCGCCGGCTCGGCGCTGGTGACCGCGGTGGTTCTGGCTGCGATCTCGGCCCCCGTGGTGGCCGCCATCGTCGGACACGGACCCAACGACCAGTTCCCCGACGAGACGCTCGACGCCAGTGGCCTGCCGATCACCGGAGGAAACGGCTTCCTGCTCGGCGCCGACGGCAGCGGCCGGGATGTCTTCGTCCGCATGCTCTACGGCGCGCGGATCTCCCTGGCGATCGGTATCCCGGCCACCACCATCGCCATGCTGGTCGGGGTGACCGTCGGCCTCGTGGGCGGATACTTCGGCGGCCGGGTGGACGCAGCGCTCTCCGAGCTCACCAACGTCGCACTGGCCTTCCCGTTCCTGGTCACCGCGCTGAGCGTGGTCACCCTCAACCGCGGCACCGCGGGCACCACGTTGGTAGATCCCATCTTCGTGGTGATCGGCATCATCGCGCTGTTCTCGTGGACGTATTTCGCGCGCCTGGTACGCAATTCGGTGATCGAACTGAAATCCAAGCCGTTCGTGCTGGCCGCGATCGGGGCGGGAAGCACGCCGGTGCGCGTCCTGCTGCGGGAGATCCTGCCCAACATCGCCCCGACCGTGATCATCTACTGGGCAGTGCAGCTGCCCACCAACATCGTGGCGGAAGCGTCGCTGTCCTATCTCGGTGTCGGCATCAAGGCACCGACTCCGAGTTGGGGCACCATGATCGCCAACGCGCAGGATTCCGCGCTGTATCAGACCCAGCCGTTGATGCTGATCGCACCCGCCGGTGCGCTGTTCGTCACGGTGCTCGGATTCAACATCCTGAGCACCCGGTTGCGCAGCCGCTTCGATCCGTCGTCGGCCCGGTGAGAGCGGTGACAAGCACTTTGACTCGGTATTTCACCTGGCGGCTGGCGCGGATGGCGTTGACGGTGTCGGCCGTCGTACTCGTGACATTCGGACTGACCAGGGTCGCCTACCAGAATCCGGCCCGCATGCTGGCCCCGGAGAACGCATCCGAGGAGACGGTCGCCGCGATCGCGAACAGCCTGCGCCTCAACGATCCCTGGTACCTGCAGCTGTGGTACTACGTCGTCCGCGGGCCGGAGATCAAGGGCACTCCGACCGGATTGCTCAACTGGCCACCGAGCCTCGGATACTCCTATCGCCAGCAGCGGCCCGTCACCGATCTGATCCTGGAGAAGATCCCGGTCACGTTCAGCCTGGCGGCCGGCGCACTGATCCTCTGGATCACCGTGTCGATCGTGCTGGGGGTCTACGCCGCCCGTAGGCCGGGCAGCCTGTTCGACCAGGTGAGCTCCGCGACATCGTATGTGCTGCTGTCCATCCCGACTTTCGTGACCGGCGTCATCCTGCTGTTCGTCCTGTACTACCAGTTGTCGCTGGCCGGGGTGAAGTTCTTCCCCAGCGGCGGTTACGTGGCGCTGACCGAATCCCCTGCCGAATGGGCGCGGCATCTGCTGCTGCCCTGGCTGACCCTGCTGCTGGCCGAGGTCGGTTTGTTCCAGCGGGTGGTGCGGGCCTCGGTCCTCGAGGTTGCCAACAAGGACTACATCCGTACAGCGCGGGCGAAAGGAGTTGGGACACACGGTGTGTATTTCAACCACGCGTTGTCCGCGGCGCTGAACCCGATTCTGACCCTCGGCGCCATCGAATTCGCCGCCATCCTCGGCGGGGCGATCATCACCGAGCAGATATTCGGGCTCGACGGCGTCGGACGGCTGGCCGTCAACGCGGCCAACAACGGCGACGCCCCGGTGGTGATCGGGTGCACGCTGCTGGGCGCCGTCATCTTCGTCGTCTCGACCTTCGTCGTCGACCTCATCACCCATGCCCGCAGTGGCAAATGATCCTTCCGCAACACAACAAGGAGCACCATGAGAACACCGCGAAAAGTGGTGGGCGCACTGATCGCCACCACCGCACTGCTCGTCGCCGCGTGCGGCACCGACAAGGGCGGGTCGGCATCGCCGGCCAACCCGGACAGCCTCTTTGGCGGGACACTGCACGTCGCGTCGGTGGAGGACATCGACGCGCTCGACCCGTTGATCGCGTACTCGGCAGAATCTTGGCAGGTGATCCGGGCGACGACGCGTCAGCTGGTGACCTACGCGGGCAGCAAGGACGGTATCGGCGATGACACCAAGGTGGTGCCCGACCTTGCCGAAAGCTGGGACATCAGTCCCGATCGCCTGACCTACACCTTCCATCTGCGGGACAACATCGCCTACTCGGGGGCGAGCAGCCGTCCGATCACGGCCCGGGACTTCGTCTATGCCGTGAAGCGCTTCCCCGACCCCAACGCACAAGTCAGCGCGATCACCTACTTCAACGCGACGTTCGCGGGTTTCAAGGAGTACGCCGACGAGTTCGCCAAGGTACCGACCGGCGATCTGGCGGCGGTCAAGAATTTCATCGACAGCCACGAGATCAGTGGCCTCAAGGCGTTGGACGACAAGACGTTACAGCTCACGTTGACCGCTCCGGCCAGCGACATCCTCGACATCCTGACGCTGAACTTCGTCACGCCGCTGCCCGAGGAGGTGACCTCGAAGTACTTCGCCGACAGCCTGGAGTTCCGTAAGAACTACGTGTCCAGCGGCCCGTACCAGATCAAGTCCTACGACCAGGGCAGGCAACTCACCCTGGCCAAGGTTCCCGAGTACAACTCCGACGGCGACCCGCGCAAGGCGTACACCGACGAGATCGTCTTCGACACCACCGTCGCCTCGGCCGACGCGGCTTCCCAGCAGCTACAGACCGGCACGGCCGACATCGCGCTGTATGTACGCGCCTTCCCGGCCAACGCGATCGCCCAGTACAAACAGCGTGACCCCGACCATCTGCACACCTCGGCCAGCGGCTCGGCGGTGTTCATCAGCTGGAACAATCCGGCCGCCCCCAAGACGCCGGCGCAGGCCGCGCTCAAGGACCTCAAAGTCCGTCAGGCGGTGAACTATTCGCTCAACCGGGCGGACGTGGTCCGGGGGCTGGGCGGCCCCGACTCGGCGATCCCCAGCAACGAGATCCTGACCTCGACGATCGTGGGATACAACAACGAGAACCCCTACCCCACACCGGAGGACAAGGGCGACCCGGACAAGGCCAGGGCGTTGCTCGCCGAAACCGGCCACCCGGACCTCACCCTCAGCGTGGCGTACCGCAACACCCCTGAGTTCGAGAAGATCGGCACCTCGGTCCAGACCGCACTCGCCCGCTCCGGAATCACCGTCCGCCTGGTCCCGATCGCCGGCGACAGCTGGGGTGCCTTCCGCTCGTACCTGGCCGAGGGCTCCAACCTGAATCAGTGGGATCTGGCCATCACGAACTGGACCCCGGACTGGCAGGGCAACAGCGCCCGGATGACGCTGGGCGGCTGGCTCAACTCCGACTTCGCTCCGGGAGGCACCTGGAACGGCGTGACCTATAACAATCCGCAGCTCAATGCCGCGGTCGCGCGGGCATTCGCCGCGCCCGACCCGGCAGCGGACTGGAAGCAGGCCAACAAGATCGCCACCGCCGATCTCGCGTGGTTCCCGCTGATCGAACGGGTCAAGACGATCCCGACCTCCGAGCGGGTGACCAACTGGACCTGGCAGTCGCTGGGGAACAACGCCGACATCACGAACATCTCGGTCAACGGTTGAGATCGGGGGCGGCGGGCCTGACTCGCGCCGGCCTCAACCGGCGGCGCGCGCCAGCAGCCAGGCTTCGCCGTCCCCTTCCTGCTCGGCGATCGCCTGCAACCCGGGGAACTGGGTGCGCAGTTCACCGGGTACGGCGCGGAACCTTCCGGGTGCGGCGCCCACCTCGCTCAGCACACAGATGGCCAGCAGACCGCCCGGCCGCAGCCGCGCTGCCAGGGCCGGGTAGAGCCCGGGTTCGCGGAAGCGATGGCACAAAACCACGTCGACGGGCGGTCCGGCCGGGAGACCCTCGTCGAGATCGGCGACATCGAAACGGCAGCGCTCTGCCACTCCGTGGCGGACGGCCGACTCCCTCGCCTGGGCGATCGCCACGGCGGATACGTCGAGACCCTGTACGCGTAGTCCGCGCCGGGCCAGCCACAGCGCGGCCCGGCCGGTTCCGCACGCGACGTCGAGGGCCGAGCCGCTCATCGGAAACAAGCCGGCGTGGCCGGCGAACACCTGCGGCAGCGCCGGCCCCGCGTCCGGGTCCCGGTCGGCATAGGCCGCGTCCCAGCGGACGCGGTCCTTCTCGCTCACGTGGGCCACCCTATGGGAGGGAATAGCGGAACACCCTCCGGGGTTAGCCCGTTCATGCGAGCCCTCGTCTACGACCCGCACGCTCCTGCCAATCTCCGGTTCGACGAGGTGGCCGAGCCTTCGGTCACCGAATCGCAGGCCCTGATCGAGGTGCGCGCGATTGCGCTGAACTTCGGTGAGCTGCACTTCATCGACCAGATGCGCCGTCCTGGCGAAGTTCCCGGCTGGGACAGTGCCGGCGTGGTCGCCCGGGCCGCGGCCGACGGCTCCGGACCGCCGGTCGGCGCCCGGGTGGTCGGCTTCAGCGGTGAGGCCGGCTGGGCCGAACGACGCGTCGTGGCGACCGACAATCTGGCGGAGTTACCCGAGTTCGTCGAGTTCGAGGAGGCTGCCGCGCTGCCGGTTGCCGGGGTGACCGCGCTGCAGGCGTTGCGAGCCCTCGGTCCGGTCGTCGGCCGCCGGGTATTGATCACCGGCGCATCCGGAGGTGTCGGCCGGTTCGCCGTGCAACTGGCCGCCCGGGCCGGCGCCCACGTCGTGGCCGCGGTCGGCAGCGCCCCGCGCGGTGAGGGTCTCGAGGAACTGGGCGCGGCCGAAGTGGTGGTCGGGCTCGACGCGGTGACCGAGCCGGTGTTCGGCGTGCTCGACAACGTCGGCGGGAAACTCCTGGCACAGGCCTTCAGCCTGCTGTCCGACGGTGGCTCGGTGCAGTCCATCGGGATGGCCTCCAACGAGCCCACCACGATCAACTTCGAACAGGAACGGCGGACCGGCAACCGGAAGCGGTTGGAGCCGTTCACCGTTCGGGCACCGTTCCAGGACGACCTGCGTTACCTGCTGACCCTGTTGGCCGACGGCGAACTCGATCCGCAGATCGGCCTGCGGGACTCATGGGAGAACACCGCCGACGCCGCCCTCGCGCTGTTGGGTCGCAAGGTCGCAGGCAAAGCGGTGCTGCAGGTCGCCTGACCCGGCGGGCTCAGTTGCCCTGGCCGCCTCGTCCCCGTGACACCAGATCGGCCACCGGGTCCTTGCCGTTGATGAACCAGTCGCCGAGGATGCGCGCCTTGTAGACGACCGGGTTGTGCGATGCCAGCGTTCGGGCGTTGCGCCAATGCCGGTCCAGGCCGAGCTCTTCGGATACGCCCGAGGCGCCGAGGGCATCGAACACGCGGGTGGTGGCCCGCAGTGCCGCGGCCACGATGACCAACTGTGCCTGGGTGACGGCCACCTCGGCGTCGACCAGCAACTGGCGGGCCTGGCCGTCGCTGCCGGCCAGCCGACCGGCCACGATCCGATCCAGGCTGCGCGCACTCTGCCCCAGTGCCGCAGTGGCGCCGAACGCCTCGGCCGACACCTCGCCGATCACCTGCAGCAGCTGCGCATCGGCGGACGGAACCTCGGCCAGTCCCTGCGGATAGTTGCGCTTCCGGGCCGACAATGCCGCCGAGGCGTCACGCTGTGCGGCCCTGATGATTCCGGTCAGCACCGCGAGCATGGCGATCTGGTAGAAGTGCGCCTGATAGGTGAACCGTTCGGTCGCCGGGAACACGTTGCCGCGCTCGGCCCGGGCCTGGTCGTAGCGGGCCGAACCGCTGCCCGTCGTGCGCTGGCCGAATCCTCGCCAGTCATCGATGAGGGTGACGCCAGGATCATCGGCGCGCACCAGGGCCGTCCACAGCTCTCCGTCCTCACCGCGGCCCAGAACGTCGAGCCAATCGGCGTAAAGACTGCCGGTTGCATAGAATTTCGCACCGGACACCAGCCAGTGCCCGTCCTGTTCGGTGACCGTCGTGGCCAGATTGGCCAGGGTCAGATTGTTGGCCTCGGTCCAGCCGCCGCCCACGAACTCGCCGGCAAGAAACCGCTTGATCCAGGTGGTGTTGTCCTCCGATACCGGCGCATTGAGCCGGTCCTCGACGAATGCCAGGTGGTTGCGCCAGATGTGGGCGATGTTGGCATCGGCCTCCCCGAGATCGGCCAGCAGCAGGAAGGTCTGCTCCAGCGACGCCCCGAAACCGCCCTGCTCTGCCGGAATCCGCAAGGTGCCGAAGCCTGCGTCATTCAGCCAGCGCACCTGCTCGTGCGGGAACACCCGGTCGGCCTCGCGCTGCCGATTCCCTTCGGCGATCCGCTCGAAGATCGGCCCGAACACCGAGCGCAATTCGGCGTCATAACCTGAGGGGCGCTTCAGATATGTTGCTTCCGTCGACATTTAAGAATTCTCCTCGGCGTCGATCCGGTACGCGTACTCGTCGCGCACAGTGCGATACCCCAATCGGGCATAGAGCAGGTGGGCATTGCTGGCATTAGCGATGTCGGTGCCCAGCGAGGCATGGGTGAAACCCCGTCGCAGCGCCGCCAGCCAGAGCTTCCGCAGCAGTAGCTCCGCGGTTCCGGCCTTACGGCGGTCCGCGCGCACCCCGATGTAGTCGGTGTGCGCACTGCGGATCTCGTCCGCACCGCTTCCCGAGGTGTAGGTGGAACCGAGCACGTAGCCGACCACGACACCGTCGTCATCTACGGCGGCCAAGCTGAAATCCGGGGTGAACGCCCGGCTGGCCAGGTGATATTCCCAGCGCTGCGGAGTCTTCGACATGTTTCCGAAATGCTCGCGGAAGGTGTCGAATTGCACCTGTCGGACCTGCTCGGCGAGACCGTCCGCCAGGACCTGCGGCCACGACAGGATCGTGATCGACGCGATCCCCGCCTCGGCCAGCGCGACAGGATCCTCGTCGCGCAACGACTTTCGGGTGCTGGCGAATCGGCGCTCTTGACGCGCTCCGCGAGCGAGCAGGGCATCGATCGTCACTGCCTGGTCGGCACCGATGAACACCCGCAGGTAGGCGCCCGGCACGGCGACCCGGCCGAACTGATCGACCGTGCCGTCGACGATCGCCCGCACCGCATCGGCTGGGGCGTGCGGACCGAATACGAAGTCCCCCAACACCTCCGGTTCCGCACCGTCCGGCCGGTGCAGGGCTGCATATCCGGCCACTGCACCTTCCCCGTCGAGGAGAACAACCGCAGAGCCGGGATACACGCCGCCGAGTTGTTCTGCGATATCGCGGGAATCGGCGGCGAACTTGCGTCCACCGAGCCCCGGTGTGGTGGCCAGGAAGTCGGCGATCAGCGGGTGATGTCGTGGGGTTATCTCGGCCACGGTCCAGCCGGTGACATCCGACGCCGCAGACGGGGTGTCATGGATCAGTGTCACGGCGTCACGCCCGCATCGATCCACCGCTGCTGCTCCTCGGGCGAGACGCTCTGGATGGTGCCGATCCGGTTGGCCACCTCAGGACGGGTCCGCTTGAGGTACCAATACCAGGACAGCCCGGCCAGCAGAATTGCACCGAACACGAAAGGCAGGATGTTGAACGGGAACTCGGGCACCGGGTAGAAGTTGCTGACGATCACATAGCCGAGGCCGATGGTGGCCGCGACCGCGACGGCGAGCCGCCGCGGGGTCAGGGCACCGATCTTGCGAAGCCAGATCGGTGTGGCGATGACCACCAGCAGGTAGCTCACCAGGAAGCCCCAGTTGGCCACGTAGCCGCCGTACACGTCGAACACCAGCCGGCCCGCGGAGCTGAACGTGGCCGTGATCGAGAACGCGAGGGCAAGGATCCCGACGAACACCACCCCCGCCCACGGCGTCTTGTACGTCGGGTGCACCTTGGTGAACACGTGCGGAAGGGCGCCTTCGTGGGCGAAGGTGAACAGCGAGCGCGCGGCGGCGGTGGTGACCGCGGTGACGAACACGATGAACGCGATCGCAACGGCACCGCTGACGACCTGGTTCACCCACTCCACCCCGACACTGGTGGCCAGCTGCGGCAGCACCGCCTTGTCCCCGTCGATCTCACCGAAGTGCAGGATCTGCGGGTATGTCGCGAAGATGTAGAGGGCGCCGATCAGGATCACGACGCGCAGAAGGGATCTGGCGATATTGCGGTGGGCGTCCTTGGCCTCGGCCCCGAGCGAGGCGACGCTTTCGAACCCGGCGTACGAACCCACCGCGGTGACCGCCGCGATGAACGTCGCACTCGACCCGAGGTGCTGGGGGTTCCACTGCTCCCAGTCGATGCGGAACCCGTAGCCGATGTAGGAAGCCACGATGATCACCAGGATCGACGCGATGGCGAGCAATTCGAAGGCCAGTTCGTATTTGGCGGCCAGTGAAACCCCGCGATACGGCAGGTACACCGCGACGCCGACCACCACGATCACCAGCAGCAGGCGGAACCAGACCGCTTGGGATCCAAGGCCGATCGACTCCAGGAACGCATCGAGGTAGAGCACCCCGCCGAGGGTGCCGGTGGTCGCGAAACCGATGTAGCCGAACAGCAGGCTGAACCCGGCGGCGAAGGCGAAGCCGGGGCCCAGACCGTTACCCGTGTAGGTGCCCAGCGATCCGGAGGACACCGTGCGCTTGGCCTGGAAACTGATCGTGATGGCGACCAGCACCACGATGGACAGGCCGATCACCGCGGCCCACGCCGCACCCTTGCCCGCCGCCACGAACAGCGAGAACGGCACGACGGCCAGGGCCACGCTGGGTGCGGCGGCCGCCAGGCCCTGGGCGAACACGCCCCACGGGCCGAGCGCCCCCGATTCCAGCCCCGTCGACTCCGCCGCGATCAGCGTGCGGCCTCCGGCCTCCGTCGTCGGCTGCGTATTCGGATCGTCTGTAGTAGTCACGGCAATGTCCCTTTCTGACCGCGACGCCTCCCGTCCGTGAACCGGTACGGGTGGTTGATATGTCGGTATGTGTTGCCACACTGCCGCAATCGGATTCGCGCCGTCAGTTATGCAATCGGCGGGATTCTATTGCAAATGAACAGAATTCCTGCGGAATCCGGCGGCCGGGTGTCCATCAGCCAGGAATCCGTCGCTGCCGCCGAACAGCTTCTGCCGCAACGTGGTCGGATCGGACGTCTCGCGGGCACGGCCACGCCGGCGGAGTTCCGGGATCAGGTAGGTGGCCACATCGGCGAAGCTGCCGGGCGTGACGTGGTAGGCGATGTTGAACCCGTCCACCCCGGTCCGGTCGGCATACGCGTCCAGGGCGTCGGCCACCGTGGCGGCCGACCCGACGAACAACTCGCCGCCGAACCCGCCCAGTCCCCCGACGTAATCCCGCAACGTCAGACGCTCACGGACCCCGGAATCGGTGACCGCGGCCAGGATGGACCGGCTGGCGTCGGTGTCGAACTGCCCGATCGGCCGGTCCACCCCGTAGGTCGACCAGTCCACCCCGGACAGTGCCGACAACAGCACCAACCCGCCTTCCAGGTCGTGGAAGTCGGCGAGTTCGCGTGCCTTGGCCTGCGCCGCCGAATCGGTACTGTCCGTGACGATCTCGACCGAGGTGATGAACTTCAGCGATTGCGGGTCGCGGCCGTGCCCGGCCGCCCGCCGCCGGATGTCCTCGATATGGCCACGCAGGACCTCGGGCCGTGGATCGCTGACGAACACCAGTTCCGCGTTGCGGGAGGCGAACTCCCGTCCGGCCGGCGATGTTCCCGCCTGGAACAGCACCGGAGTGCGCTGCGGCGAAGGCTCGACCAGGTGTGCCCCCGGCACGGTGAAGTACCGCCCGTGGTGGCCGATGTCGTGCACCTTCGCCGGGTCGGTGTACACCCCGCGCTCGGCGTCGCGCAGCACCGCGCCCGGCTCCCACGAGCCTTCCCACAGCTTGTAGGTCACTTCCACGAATTCCTGGGCCATCGCGTAGCGCTCGTCGTGGGGAATCTGCCGGTCGCGGCCGATGATGTTGCGCGCCGCGCTGTCGAGCAGGGAGGTGACGATGTTCCAGCCGATCCGGCCGCCGGTGAGGTGGTCCAGAGTGCTGAACTTGCGCGCCAGCAGATAGGGACTCTCGTAGGTGGTGGACACCGTGATGCCGAATCCCAGACGCTGGGTCGCCGCGGCCATCGCCGACACCGCCAGCAGCGGATCGGTCACCGGCGTCTGCACGGCCCGCGCCAGCGCGGCACGGGCGTCACCGCCGAACACGTCGAGTTGCCCGACCGCGTCGGCGACGAACAGCACGTCGAATCCGCCGTCGTCGAGCAGCTTCGCCAGTTCCACCCAGTACCGGACATCGGTGTAGTCGGCGGTGCGGTCCTGCGGGTGACGCCACAGCCCGAAGTTGCCGTGCGACACCGTCGACATGGTGAACGCCGACAGCACATACGGTTCGGTCATGACAGCTGCCGCTGCGGTACGTCGAGCCCCAGATGGGATCGCAGTGTGGCGCCGGCGTATTCGTGGCGGAACAGCCCGCGCTTGCGCAGCACCGGAACCACCTGCTCGACGAAAAGCTCGTGCTGGCCCGGTAACCCGGAATCTCGCAGCACGAACCCGTCGGCAGCGCCTGCGCTGAACCACTCCTCGATCTCGTCGGCGATCCGCTCGGGCGTGCCCACCACCGCCGCTCCCCAACCGTTGACCGTGCGATACAGGAACTCTCGCACCGTCGGGTTTCCGTCAGTGGCCAGCAGCCGGTAGCCCGCCAACGCGGTCTGGTGGGTCTCGGTGTGTGCGGGGAAGGCCGACTCCGGAACCGGACCGTCCAGGTCCGCACCGGTGACGTCGACGTCGACCTCGAGCAGCCAACCGGCCTGGTACTGCGGACTGAAGTACTCGTACTCCTGCTGCTGTGCGCGCCTGGCTTCTTCCTCGGTGGAGCCGACGAGATACCGCAGCGACGGGGTGATCAACGGTGGCCTGGCCCGGCCCGAGCGCCGCGACTCCTCGTGGATCTGGGTGTAGAACTCCTGCGCCCGCGCCCGGTTGCCGTGACTGGTGAAGATCACCTCTGCGTGCCGAGACGCGAAACCCCTTCCGGTTTCCGATGATCCGGCCTGGAAGATCACCGGCTGCCCCTGTGCCGACCGAGCCGAGCCCAGCGGACCGGCCACGTCGAAGTAGCGCCCGTGGTGGTCGGTCGGTTGAATTCTGGTGACGTCGTTGAATATCCCCGCGGCGCGGTCCTCGACGATGGTGTCCTCGCCCCAGCCGTCCCACAGCTTGCGCACCACCGCCAGCGCCTCCTCGGCGATGCGGTAGCGCTCGTCGTGGGCCACCACACCGCGGGCGCTGAAGTTGTCGGCGGCGGCCTGCGCGAAGCTGGTCACCAGATTCCAGCCGGCCCGCCCACCGCTGAGGTGATCGAGTGAAAGCAGCTGGCGGGCAAGGTGATACGGGTGAGCCAGGGTGGCCGATCCCGTCACCGCCAGCCCGATCCGGTCGGTGACCGAGGACAGCGCGGCCGTCGCGGTGAGTGGTTCAAAGTCTTCGGTGATCTTGTACGGCCAGGTCGCCGGCGGACCGTAGTTCAGACCATCGGCGAAGAACAGCGCGTCGAACGTGCCGGCCTCGGCGGTCTGGGCATAGCTGATCAGCCGTCGGCGCACCCCGGCGGGGCTGTTGTCGATGTCGGGATGTCGCCACGGCCCGGTAGACCGGGTATTGCCGAAGGCCAGCAGATGAAGCTCTCTTGACACTCCGGCGACACTACGATCGTGACCCGCAACGGCCCAGGGTTGTGCTCAGCGCGAACCAATCCCCCGGACGGGTATCCCTCCCGGGGCCGCCTACTTCTTGGGCTTGTCCGATGCCGCGTCGGTGGACAGCGCCGCGACGAACGCCTCCTGAGGCACCTCCACGCGACCGATGGTCTTCATGCGCTTCTTGCCCTCTTTCTGCTTCTCCAGCAGCTTGCGCTTACGGGTGATGTCACCGCCGTAGCACTTGGACAACACGTCCTTGCGGATCGCCCGGATGTTCTCGCGGGCAATGATCTTCGATCCGATCGCAGCCTGGACCGGCACTTCGAACTGCTGGCGCGGGATGAGCTCTTTGAGCTTGGTGGTCATCTTGTTGCCGTAGGCCGACGCCGAATCCTTGTGCACGATGGCGCTGAACGCGTCCACCGCCTCGCCCTGCAGCAGGATGTCGACCTTGACCAGGTCGGCTTCCTGCTCACCCGCCTCCTCGTAATCCAGGCTGGCGTAGCCGCGGGTACGCGATTTCAGTGAGTCGAAGAAGTCGAAGATGATCTCGCCCAGCGGCATGGTGTAACGCAGCTCGACGCGCTCGGGCGACAGGTAGTCCATGCCGCCCAACTCGCCGCGACGCTGCTGACACAGCTCCATGATGGTGCCGATGAACTCGCTCGGCGCGATCACCGTGGTCTTCACCACCGGCTCAAAGACGCTGCGCACCTTGCCTTCTGGCCAATCCGACGGATTGGTGACGACCATCTCGGAGTTGTCGTCCTTGATCACCCGGTACACGACGTTGGGTGAGGTCGAGATCAGGTCCAGGTTGAACTCGCGCTCCAGGCGCTCCCGGGTGATCTCCATGTGCAACAGACCCAGGAAGCCGCAGCGGAACCCGAAGCCCAGCGCCACCGAGGTCTCGGGCTCATAGGTCAGCGCGGCGTCGTTGAGTTGCAGCTTGTCCAGCGCCTCCCGCAACACCGGATAGTCCGAACCGTCGACCGGGTAGAGGCCCGAGTACACCATCGGCCGGGGTTCGCGGTATCCCGTGAGCGCCTCGGTGGCACCGTTGCGGGCCGAGGTCACGGTGTCACCCACCTTGGACTGGCGAACATCCTTCACGCCGGTGATCAGGTAGCCGACCTCACCGACGCCCAGTCCGTCCGAGGCCTTCGGCTCCGGTGAGACGATGCCGACCTCGAGCAACTCGTGCGTCGCCCCGGTGGACATCATTTTGATCTTCTCGCGCGGGTTGAGCTTGCCGTCCACCACCCGGACGTAGGTGACCACACCGCGGTAGATGTCGTAGACCGAGTCGAAGATCATCGCCCGCGCGGGCGCGTCGGCGTCGCCGACCGGCGCCGGGATCAGCCGCACCACCTCGTCGAGAAGTTCGGCCACGCCCTCGCCGGTCTTACCGGAGACACGCAGCACATCGCTCGGTTCGCAGCCGATGATGTGGGCGATCTCACCGGCGTAGCGCTCCGGGTCGGCAGCGGGCAGGTCGATCTTGTTCAGCACCGGGATGATGGTCAGATCCCGGTCCAACGCCAGGTACAGGTTCGCCAGGGTCTGCGCCTCGATGCCTTGGGCGGCGTCGACCAGCAGTACCGCGCCCTCACAGGCCTCCAGCGCGCGGGACACCTCGTAGGTGAAGTCGACGTGGCCCGGGGTGTCGATCAGGTGCAGCACGAAGTCTTCACCGTTGACCTGCCACGGCAGCCGCACGTTCTGCGCCTTGATGGTGATGCCGCGCTCGCGCTCGATGTCCATCCGATCGAGGTATTGAGCCCGCATATCGCGGTCGGCGACGACGCCGGTGATCCCCAGCATCCGGTCGGCCAACGTCGATTTGCCATGGTCGATGTGGGCGATGATGCAGAAGTTCCGGATCTGCGCCGGCGCAGTGAACGTCTTGTCGGCGAAGCTGCTGATGGGAATCTCCTGGTGAGCGTGGGTGTCAAGCACGTGCTGTGCTCCCTAAGGGTATCGAGCAACCACCGTCGCGACACAATCGCCAGGGGTCCGCTCGCATATGCTCGACACCATGGCGTCGCAGTGGAAGGCGTTCCAACAGGTTCTCAGGGGCGTAGTGGATGGCGCCGAGAACCTGGTGTTCAACGAGGCACCAAAGTTCGTGCGTCAGCTACAGACCACGGACAACGTGCCGCGGACCGTGCAGCAAGGCATCCAACAGGGCCTTCAGCAGGGCCTCAAGCTGGGTCTGGGCGTGCTCGCCGGTGCGGCCGCGCCGCCGCCGCAGGCGATCACCGCCGGCCGTCCGGTATCGAAGAACAGTGTGCCCACCGCACACCGGGCCCGCAAAGTCGTCTACGCCCCCGATCTGGACGGGCAAGCCGATCCCGGCGAGATCGTCTGGACCTGGGTGGTCTACGAGGACGATCCGACCCAGGGCAAGGACCGGCCGGTCCTGGTGGTGGGCCGCGATCAGCGCACCCTGCTCGGGTTGATGTTGTCCAGCCAGGACTACCACCGAGACGATCCGGACTGGATCGCCATCGGCACCGGCACCTGGGATTACGACGGCAGGCCGAGCTGGGTCCGGCTGGACCGGGTGCTCGACGTTCCGGAGGAAGGCATCCGCCGCGAGGGCGCGATCCTGGATCGCGGCCGGTTCGAAGCGGTCGCGCTACGGCTGCGCGCTCAGTACTCCTGGAGCTGAGTCTTTTCAACATCGCCGAGAGCGACGCATTGGCTGCTGTCAGCCCGGCGAAACGACCATTTCGTCACTCTCGGGGACCGGCCGGGCCGGTACCGCATTCGAAACGCACGTACGGCCCGGCGTCGTCGACAGTGATCCGGCACCGCACTCCGTAGACGTCGGCCACGAGCTCCTCGGTCAGCACCTCGGCCGGGGTACCGGTGGCCACCACGGTGCCCGCCGACAGCACCACCACGTGGTCGCAGAACATCGCCGCGAGGTTGAGGTCGTGCAGGGCCACCACACTGGTGACGTCGAGCGTGCGGATCATCGCCAAGATCTCCAGTTGATGGGCGATGTCGAGATGGTTGGTCGGTTCGTCGAGCAGTAGCTCGCTGGGTTCCTGGGCCAGGGCCCGGGCGATCTGCACGCGCTGACGCTCCCCACCCGAGAGGGTGTGCCACAGCCGGTCGGCCATGCTGTGCAAGCCGGTGGCCGCCATCGCCGCGGTGACGGCGGCGGTGTCGTCGCGGCCGCCGCCGAACACCGGGGTATGCGGGATGCGCCCCAACCTGACGATGTCGCGCACCGCGATGTCCAGATCGGTGTCGGCGTGCTGCCCGACCATCGCCACCCGGCGTGCCACCGCGCGCCGCGACATCGTGTGCAGTTCACGTCCGTCGAGCTGCACAGATCCGGAATCAGGCCGATCGATCCCGGCCAGCAGCCGCAGCAGTGAAGACTTACCGGATCCGTTGGGGCCCAACAGACCGACTGTGCTGCCCGGAGCCGGGTCGACCGTGACACCGTCGAGTACGACCCGCCCAGAACGGGTCCAGCACACCTCTACCGCACGCAGGCTCATCGGCGTATCCCCCTGCGCCGCAACAGGATCAATGCGAACGCGGGGACGCCGAGCAGTGCGGTGACCACCCCGGTGGGCAGTTCCTGTGGGGCGAAGACGGTCCGGGCCAGGGTGTCGACCCACACCATGAAGACCGCGCCGAGGATCACCGCGGTCGGCAACAGGCGCCGATGGCCGGGCCCGACGATGAAGCGCGCGGCGTGCGGCAGCACCAGCCCGACGAATCCGATCGCCCCGGCCGCACTGACCAGGGCGGCCGTCACCAACGCGGTCATGACCAACAGCACGACCCGGGACCGGGCCACCGCGACGCCCAGCGTCGCGGCGGCATCCTGACCGAAGGCGAAGGCGTCGAGGGTGCGCGCGTAGGCCAGGCATACCGCCAGGCCGACGCCGACGACGACCGCGCAGGTGAGGACATCGGACCAGGACACCCCGGCCAGCGACCCCAACAGCCAGAACAGCACTCCCCTGGTCTGTTCGGCGTCGGCCGACGACAACACGATGAAGGACGTCAGTGCCGAGAACAGCTGGGTTCCGGCCACTCCGGCCAGTACCACCCGGTCGGTCCCGCCTCCGGCCGCGTAGGCGAGCAGCAGCACCACGGCGAACGACAGCACCGCACCGGCGAAGGCGCCGCCGGACAAGGTCAGCGTGCCCGCGCCGACGCCGAGCACCGCGACCAGCACCGCGCCCGTAGAGGCGCCCGACGAGACCCCCAGCACGAACGGGTCGGCCAGCGGATTGCGCAGCAGCGACTGCAGTACCGCCCCGCACAGTGCCAGCCCGGCTCCACAGATGGCTGCCAGGACGACCCTCGGCAGGCGCAGTTGCCAGACGATGCTCTCCTGCAGTCGGGTCGCGCCCGAGGGCCCCGCGCCGAGACGGTCACCGACGATTCGGTAGACGTCGCCCACCGACAACGCGGCGGGCCCGATGGTGATGGCCACCGCGGCCGAGAACACCAGAAGGACAAGGCCGGCGGCCCACAATCCGCCGAGCCACCCGGTACGCAGACTCACCGCGGTGAGCCGAAACCGAGTTCGGCAAGGCCCTTCGCCACCTTCTCGACGCCGTCCACGGTGCGGATCGACGGATTGAGATCGGCCCCGTTCACCACGATGTAGCGGCGTTCCCGGACGGCGGCCAGGCCTCGGGTGAGCGGATTCGATTCCAGGAAGTCGACTTTGGTCTGCAGCGCGTCACCGTCGATCGTGCGGCGGCTCAGGTCGCCCAGCACCAACACATCCGGATCACGGTCGGCCACACTCTCCCAACTCACCTGCGGCCATTCATCGGTGGTGTCGGCGAACACGTTGTGTGCCCCGACGGTCCCGGCGATCACCCCGGGGGATCCGCAGCAGCCGGCGAAGTAGGGGGCACGAACATCGGAGAACCAGAAGGCCATGTCGACTCCGGAGGCGGCCGCACCGGCCGTGTCCATCCGGCCGCGCAACTCCGCGATGAGCCGATCGCCGCGTTCGACGACACCGAATATCCTGGCCAGGTCCCGGATTTCGGTGTAGACGGCGTCCATGCTGAACGGGGTGCTGCGCGCGCCGTCGCCGTTGACCGAGGTCTTGCCCTCGCAGTCGCTCGGCGCCAGATAGGTCGGCACGCCCAGTTGTGCGAACTGGTCCCGGTCGGCGACACCGCCGGGCCCCAGGGTGCCGCCGAAAGACGCCGACACAAAATCGGGTTCGGTGTCGAGCACCGTCTCCAGCGCCGGTTTGTTCACCGCCAGCCGTGGCACGCGGGCATTCTCGGCCTCGAGGCCGGGGCGCACCGGGTCCGTCCACGTCGCGGTGCCGACCATGCGGTCCGCCAAGCCCAGCGAGAGCAGAATCTCGGTGGAGCCCTGGTTCAACGACACCGCACGCTGCGGCGGTGCATCGATCATCACCTGCCTGCCGCAGTTCTGCACCGTCAGCGGATATCCGGGCGCCGCCCCGGAAGGCGCTGCCGGGTCGGTGGCCTGGCCGCAGGCGGCCATCAGCAGCGCACCCATCGCTCCGGCCAATAGCCGGACCCGTCCCGTCACCGGGCCAGCCCGAACGCCCGGAAACCGGCAGCCAGCTTCTCCAGGGCATCGATCTCGCGGATTCCGGGGTCGAGTTCGGATCCGGACAGTACGACATAGCGCTTGTCGCGTACCGCGGTCATGTTCCTGGTCACCGGATTCGATTCCAGGAACCTCACTTTCGCATCCAGCGCGTCCCCGTCGACACGCCGTCGATTGAGGTCGGCCAGCACCAGCACATCGGGGTCGCGGTCGGCCAGGGCCTCCCAGCTGACCTCCGGCCAGTCCTCGCGGGTATCGGCGAAGACATTGGTGACGCCGAGTTCGGTGGCGTACAGCCCGGGCGCCGAGCAGCAGCCGGCCAGATACGGCGTCCGTAGCCCCGAGAACCAGAATGCGACGCTGGTATCCGGCTCCGTGATCGACGGTGTGTCGTCCAGCCGCCGGGTGAGCCGGTCGATCAGGTCGCGGCCGCGCTCCTGCACATCGAAGATCTGGGCCAGCTCACCGATCTCCCGGAACAGGGTGTCGAGGGCCAGCGGTTCGATGCGGGTGACGGTCTCACCGTCGACTTTCGCCCCGGTACACACCGAAGGCGATTGATACGTCGGGATGCCCAGCTGAGCGAACTTCGACCGGTCGGCGACCACCGCGGAAGTAAAGGTGTGAGCGCTGGCCGAGGTCACCAGGTCCGGCTCGACATCGAGCACCGTCTCCAGCCCCGGGTCGTTGTCCGCCAGCCGGGGCACCGTGGCATTGTCGGCCGCGAGTTCGGGCAGCACCGGATCGAACCAGGTGGACGTGCCGACCATCCGATCGGCCAGACCGAGCGCCAGCAAGATCTCGGTCGAGGACTGGTACAGCGACACGGCCCGCTGCGGCGGTCCGTCGAAAGTGACTCTCACACCGCAGTTCTCGATCGTGAGTGGATAGCTGGTCGGGCCCGCGGCGGGCTCGGCGGCGGGGTTGTCGGCGCCCGACTCTCGATGCCCGCAAGCCACCGTGAGCAACAACGTCACAGACAACAGGGACAACAGTGCGATGAGTACACGCACGGCCAAGACTTCCTTTGATCCAGGGCCCGGTCGCGGAGCCGTCAACGGTCATTCCCGGCCACAGGTAGTCGGACTCGAGGCGGTGCCTCATACCGTTGCGCGTCAGTTCCGGCTTTTCACCGGATTCCCCTGTTGGTCGGCCTTCGCACTGTAACAGCCACGCTGCTTCGGCGATTGCCCTCGCGGCCGGCTACCGCGGCGCCCGCCACATCGGTGTCATGGTGGGTCCGCCGTCGGGCAGCACGATCTCGCCGGTGACCTCGAACCCGAAACGCATGTAGTACGGGACGTTGTCGGGGTTGCTCGACTCCAGATAGGCGGGTGCATGCTCGGCGTCCACCCGGTCGAGGCGCGATTGCATCAGGGCATGCCCGAACCCGCCGCCTCGCACCGCGGGATCACTGCCGATCACCGCCAGATACCAGTGCGGCTCCTCCGGGTGCTGCTTCTTCATCAGCTCGACCACCTGCTGGCCGCGCCGCATGGTGCTGCCGAAGGCCAGCACCATCGTGGGCAGCATGCGCAGTTCTTCGCCCGGCGTCTGTTTCCAGCGGCCCGGACCGTCCCACAACGCTGCCGCCCCGATCTCGCCGTCCCGGACGGCCACCTCAGCGCCACCGCCGGCGAGAAAATGGTGGCGCGTGATCGCCGCGAACAGCCGCGGCAGCCCCTTGGCGCGACGGGTGTCGTCGGCCAGGATCCAGGCCATCACCGGGTCATTGTGGAAGGCCCGGCCCAGGACCGCGGCGAGCCGCTTCACGTCAGACTTGTTCGGAGGACGGACATCGACGGCAGCCACCAACCCACCATCGCACATGCCTCTGACCGCCTGAGCGGTCCCGGCGGTCGGCGGCGTCACAGTCGACGCTGTCAGGCCACCTCGATGGCCGGCGGGTTCCAGGTGCCCTCGGTGATGCCCGGCTCACCCCAGTAGGCACGGATGTAGAGGGAGAACGGCCCGGCGGGCGCGGGCAGCCAGTTCGACTCGGTGTCCGGCCCCGGCGACTTCAAGCCGGCGTAGAGCGTCAGCGATCCGTCGGGATTGCGCTTGAGGGTCTTGTTCTTGGTGCCCAAGGAGTAGCGCTTGAGGTCGTTGGGGTGGAACAGGTGCTTGTCGTTGTAGAGCGTCAGTGACCAGAACCCCTTGACGGGCGGTTCCTGGCCGGCAGGGAAGGTGACCTTGTACAGCTTGTCGCCGTGGAGCGGGGCGCCGGTGGCGTCGTTGTCGGAGTAGAAGTACTGCGTCTCGGTGGGCCGGTTGTCGAACATGTTGGATCTCGCGGTACCGGTGCGGTCGAAGTAGTCGATCCCGAACTGCGCGTTGTTGGTTGAGCGGTTCCAGCCGTTGCCCGCGGGCCGTCCGTTGTGCGCCCACTGGAAGAACGGCCCGATGACTTCGTGTTCCGTGCCCACCGCAGTGTCGACGAGAACCTTTTTGATGTCGGGGTTCTCATTGGCCGAGTCCAGCAGCGCCCGAAACTGTGCGTAGAGCGCTTCCTCACCGGGTAGGGGGGCCACCTGATCCAGGATGGAACCGAACTCGTCGAAAAACTTCTCGGGCACAACCCATTTCGTCTCGCCCGCACCGGCATCGGAGGGCGGTGCGGGGATCGTGGCAAGCTTGGCCCACTCGGTGGTCCTCATCTTGCCGTCGAAATCACCGAGCGGATAGATGTCGACCTGGTTGATCACCGACTGGATCGCGGCATGATCCTCGGGGGTGTCGTCCATGAAGACTCGCGGCACGGCGTTGGCCAACGAGGTGGCGCTCCTGATCACCGCCTCCACACCGTCAGGTTTTTCGCCTTTCCAGTTCGGTCCGGCCAGGAGATAGAAACCCGGCTTGGTGCCATACGGCTTGCCGAGTTCACCGAACTGATCGGTGCGCGCGTCGTACAGCGCGTAGACCCAGAACCGGTCGCCGAAATCAGGCACCTGGGCTATCACCGGCTGGTCATCAAGCGAGAAGTACGCCAACCCGTACACCACGTCCTGATTGGGGCAGGTCACGAACGTCTCGGCCGGGTCGATGTAGTTGGCCAGCATCGCGAGCCTGCCCTGCGGGGCGACGGGCAGGATGCCGCCGAGCAGACCAGGATGCGGCGCCTGGGTGATCTGGGCACGCCTGTTGAGCATGTTGACCAGCGGCCAGCCCCAGACGTAAGCGAACTGCGCGATCGTCTGGGCATATCCCGGGAACATCCCTACCCCGGGGGCGGGCTGGGTGAGGTCCGCGGCGCCGGCCGCTGATTCGGGCGCGGCCGACGGCGACGGGCCGCCGGGTTCCCTGGTTTCTGAGCCGTTCGAGGTCTTCTCGGTCGAGCACGCGGCCATCACGGTGGCGACACCGGCGGTGGCTGCCGCCATACCCGCTGTCCGCAGTACTCCACGTCGGGTCAGTGGCACATCCATGTCCCAGCGGTTCCTTTCCCGGTTATGTTCGGTTCTCGCCGACCAAGTCTCAACCGACCATAGCCCCAGGACCGCACCCACACCGGGGCATTCAGCGCAGCGAATTATCGCTTCGCTACTTGATATTCGCTACAGCTACGCCCGAACAGTCACCGCGCCGACGCCGAACTTCCACCGACCAAAGGCCATTGGCGAACCCTTGCCGGCGTGTGTCGGCCTCCGTCGCCTCGTCGCCTCAACGGCTCTGCGTGATGTAGGCCTGCAGCTGTTCCTGCTCGGCCTCGAGTTCTTCCATGCGGGTCTTGACGATGTCACCGATGCTGACGATGCCGGTCAGCCGGCCGCCGTCGAGCACCGGGATGTGGCGCACCCGGTTCTCGGTCATCAGCGCACTCAGGTGATCCACGGTGTCGTGCGGCGTACAGGTCGCCACCACCGTGGTCATGATCTCCGACACCGGCTGAGCCAACAGGCTGCTCCCCCGCTCGTGCAGCTTGCGCACCACATCGCGTTCGGAGACGATCCCGGCCAGCCCGCCGGGACCGATGACCACCATGGCACCGATGTTCAGCTCGGTCAGGCCGGCCAGCAGTTCGGTCACCGTCGTCTCCGGCGAAATCGTCACCACCGCCGTGCCCTTGTTTTTCAGCACGTCCGCGATTCGCATCGGCAGCCTCCGATCGTGATCCACCTCACACAAGGCTAGGTCGGTGGTCGCCGGTAGGAAAGGGGCCACGCCCAGCGACAGCCAGGAATCCGATTCCGAGTATCCGTCGCGGGAACGGAGTAGGAATGGGGCCATGATCGAGGTCACGCTGCTCGGTACCGGTAGCCCGATCCCTGATCCGGAGCGGGCCGGACCGTCAACCCTCGTGCGCGCGGGCGACCAGATGTTTCTGATCGACTGTGGCCGCGGGGTGCTGCAGCGTCTGGCCGCCGCCGGCTCGGGCGCCAACCAGCTCAGCGCGCTCCTGCTGACCCACCTGCACAGCGATCACATCGCCGACCTGGGCGACGTGATCATCACCCGCTGGGTGAGCACGTTCACCCCAGAGGCACCGCCCCTGCCGATCATCGGCCCGCCGGGAACCGCAGAAGTGGTCGATGCGACGCTGCGGGTATTCGGACACGACATCGGCTATCGCATCGCCCACCACGCCGACCTCACCGGCCCACCGCGGGTGGAGGTCCACGAATACACCGACGCGGTGGTGTGGGACCACGGCGGCGTGCAGATCCGGGTCGCCCCTACCGATCACCGGCCGGTCACACCGACCATCGCGTTCCGGATCGAACACGGCGGTGCCTCGGTGGTGGCGGCCGGTGACACCGTGCCGTGTCCCAGCCTGGACGCGCTGGCCGCCGGTGCAGGAGCCTTGGTGCACACGGTGATTCGCAAGGACCTGATCGAATTGCTTCCGCAGCAGCGGATCCGCGACATCTGCGACTATCACTCCTCGGTGCAGGAGGCGGCGGCGACCGCCACCCGCGCCGGCGTCGGGATCCTGATCCTCACCCACTATGTGCCCGGGATCGCCGCGGGCACCGAGGACGACTGGCGCGCGCTGGCCGCATCGGTGTTCGACCGCCAGATCGAACTGGGCGACGACCTGCACCGGGTCGAAGTTCATCCCGGGGTGTGTACCCGCTCGCGAAGCTGATCGGCCGCCCCGGCGGCGACGTCGAGATCCGCACCGGCCCAGGGGCGTCCGCGGGTGATCAGCACGACGTGCTGCAGGCCGAGTTCGGTGAGCGCCCGGCACCGCTGCACCAGCTGTGCCACCGTTTCACCGGGTTCGAGCCCGGTGGTGACCGTGCGGTGCACCGCGTCGGCTGGTCGCCCGACGTCGGAACAGTGCCGGTCCAGTACCTCGAGCTGACGACGGATGGCTCGGCCACCGTCGGGAACGTCGAACAGGTTGCAGGCGTCACCGTACTGCGCGACGAGCCGCAGCGTGCGGCGCTCACCGGTGCCGCCGATCAACACCGGAGGGTGTGGCACCGTAACGGGACGTGGACTGCCGACCGGTCGCTGCAGTGCCAAATGTTGTCCCCGGAAGGCCGATTCGTCGCCGTGCCACATGTGCTGGGCCAGTTGCAGCAGCTCGGTCATCCGCTCGAACCGCTCTGTGACACCCGGCAGGAACAACCCCATCGCAGTCGCCTCGGCCGCGTTGTAACCCGCGCCGAGCCCGAGCCACGCGCGGCCGTTCGACAGCACGTCGAGCGTCGTCACCGCCTTGATCAGCAACGCGGGCGCGCGGAAGGTCGCCGCTGTCACCATGGTGCCCAGTCGAATCCGGCGCGTCGCCGCGGCGAGGTACCCGAGCGCGGTGTACGCCTCCAGCATCGGTTCGTCGGCGGGACTGGCGGGGTCGGCCTGGAGCAGGTGATCGGCCACCCACAGCGTGTCGACGGCAGTGCCATCGAGAAAGGGCGCCATCGAGGCCAGCCGCTCGTGAATCGGCTCCCGCCACGAGTAGTTCGTGACGCTCACGCTGAGTTTCATGCCCGCCTCCGAGCGACCCGCCGCGCCGGCAGGAGTGCACCGACCACGATGAGCCAGATGAGACCCGTGAACCGGGCGATCGGCAGGATCACCGCCGATCCCGGCCAGATCAACACCAGCGTGGCCAGTTCCGCCAGCGCGGCGATCACCAGCCCGATCCAGGCCACCGGTCGCGGCAGTAGTCCCAGGACGAGGCCGGGCACCGCGATCCCGGCGAGCAGCAAGCCGAGCGCGACGATGTGCCCGACACCGCCGGTGAGGAATACCAGGTAGTACAGCGCACGGATCAGACCGTCGTCGACGACCACCTCAGCCCTGGACATCGTCCAGCAGATCAACCCGGACAACGCGAGGGCGCCCGCCGCCAGAATGCCGCCGGCCAGCGCGATGGTGGCCCCGGGCGCCGTCACGCCCAGTTGCCGCAAGCGCGTGCTCACGGTCGCGGCATAGATGGCCAGCGGTACCGAGGCGGCGAACGTGCCGACCGCACTGGCCTGCACCGCGGAGTGGTTGTCGTGGATGTATCGAACGACCTCGGCCGCCGGGCCGTAGGGCAACGGCATCACCCCGCCGAGTGCAACACCGACGGCGAGTCCGGCCAGCAGCAGCGCCAGGGATACGGCCGCTACCGGGGCCAAGGGCGGTCCGCCCTGCCGTCCGGTCGGCCGGTCGGTGCGAATTCGATCTCCCGTTGAATCGTTCATGAGTTGAACGATATGCCCGGTTCGCGCCGAACTCAACCTTCTGAATATTTTTGTTTTTGAACGATTTCATCGTGATACGGTTCGACGGTGGAGAACGGACGGCCCGACACCGTGGCATTTCTGTTGGCGCAGCTCGGCCACGGGGCCGCGGCGCAGTTCGCCGAACAGATGGCGACGATCGAGCTCACCCCACCGCACGCCGGAATCCTGCGCGCCATCGGAGCGCAACCCGGGCTCAGCCAGCAGTCCCTGAGCACCCAGCTGGGCCTGCTACCCAGTCGCGTTGTCAGTTATGTCGACGATCTGGAAGACCGCGGCTACGTCGAGCGCCGCCGCAACCCCGACGATCGCCGCCTCCACGCGTTGTTCCTCAGCACCGCAGGCAAAAAGGCACTGCGCCGCATCGGGGAGCTGGCGCGGCGGCACGATGAACAGCTGACCGCCGGGCTCGACGCCGGACAGCGCGACGAGCTGCACGCCCTGCTACAGATCCTCGCCGACCACCAGGGGCTGACGCCGCACGTGCACCCCGGCTTCCGCAATCTCGGCCGCACCGGCCGCGTCAAGCCAGTCGGGTGACCTCCACCACCACGTCGAGATCCGTCGACCCTTCGCCCGAATAAATTCCCTTGAGCGGGGCCACATCCGAGTAGTCCCGGCCCACACCGACGCTGATGTACTGCTCCGTGATCTCGCTGTCGTTGGTCGGGTCGTAGTGCCACCACCCGCCGGTCCAGGCCTGAATCCAGGCGTGACTCTGCCCGTCGATCGTGTCCCCCACCACCGCCTCGCGCGAAGGATGAAGGTAGCCCGAGACGTACCGGGCGGGAATTCCCATGGACCGCAACATGATCAGCGAAAGATGGGCGAAGTCCTGACACACGCCCTTGCCCTCGCGCAGGGCATCCAGACCCGACGAGTGCACCCCGGTGGTCCCCGGAACATAGTCGAGCTCGCTGCGCACCCACTGCGCCACGGCCGTCACGGCATCGAACGGGTTGTGTTCCTTGGCGATCCGCTGCCCGACCCGCGCGATGCGCCGGCTGCGCGGGGTGTAGTGCGTCGGGCTGAGCACCTCGTCAAACCGGTCGATCACGGCCTCCGAGCGCAGATCATCCCAGCCCACCAGCTCCTCGGGTTTCTCGGCGACCTCGGTCTCGACCACCGAGGACCCCGAGACCTCCAACTCGGTGTGCGGGGCGTGCAGGTCGAATGCCGTCACCGCGGTGCCCCAGTAGTCGACATACCGGTAGGACCTGGTGGCCGGGATGGTCTCGACCCGGTTCAGGATCACGTTCTGCCGCGAATCCGAACGCGGGGTCAGCCGGGCCTCGTTGAAGGACGCGGTCACCGCCGACTTGTAGGCGTATCCCGTGGAGTGCACCACCCGTAGCCGCCACATCTAAACCTCGCCTTCCTCGATCACGACCGCATCCCCGTGCCCGGCATCGGTCCAGGCCACCCACGGCGCGGAGTGGAAGTACTGCAGCGACAGCGCTTCTCCGACATCGCGGCAGGTTTTCTGCAGCCCGGCCAGCCGGGCGTCCAGGGATTCCAGCACCGCACCCGGCTGCAGGAACTCCAGCTCGCTGCGCGCCCGGCCCAGGAGCCGCTGCGCCTCGGCGGTGGCCCCGAGCCGGCTGTGCGGCCGATTGAGCAACTCGTCGAGGCTGTGTTCGGCTAGCCGCAACGAATAGAAGATCGACCGCGGGAAAAGCCGGTCCAGCAGCATGAACTCGACCACGCGACCGGCATCGAGCGCGCCGCGGTAGGTACGCAGGTACGTGTCGTGGGCCCCGGCCGAGCGCAACAACGTGACCCAGGCCGGCGACGACCCGCTGTCCCCGACCCGCGACAACAGCAGCCGCACGGTCATGTCGACGCGTTCGATCGCGCGGCCCAGCACCATGAACCGGTAGCCGTCGTCGCGGCTCAACGTCGAATCGGCCAGCCCGGCGAACATCGCCGCGCGCCCCTCCACATACGACAGGAACTCGTGCGGGCCCAGACGTTTGGCCGCGCGCTCCCGCTCGGCCAGCGCGTTGTAGGTGGTGTTGAGGCACTCCCAGATCTCGGTCGAGGTGACTTCGCGGGCACCGCGGGCGTTCTCGCGCGCGGCCGAGATCGAGTCGACGATCGAATAGCCGCTACTGTCACGGCTGAAGGCCACGATGTCGGTCAGCGACCACACGTCCAGGCGCCGTGTGGGCGGCTCGATCCCGAGCACCCGCAGCAGTGTTCGCGAGGCGACATCCGGGTCGACGCTGGAATCCTCCAACAGCTGATGCACCGTGACATCGAGAATGCGTGCGGTGTCGTCGGCCCGTTCCACATAACGTCCGATCCAGTACAACGACTCGGCATTGCGCGCCAGCATCTACCCCCACCCCCTACTGCTGTTGTTGGGACGACGAACCATCCGGCGCGCCATTGCCTTTGGGCCCCGTGGCGGATTTGGGCAGTGACCGCACCACCTCGGCAGCGGCCAGCTCGCGATCCGCCGCCGACGTCCGCGACGCCAGCACCCAGGTGTCCTTCGATCCGCCGCCCTGGCTGGAGTTCACCACCAGCGACCCTTCCGGCAGCGCCACCCGGGTCAGCCCGCCGGGCAGCACCCAGACGTCGTTGCCGTCGTTGACCGCGAACGGGCGCAGGTCCACGTGCCGGGGCGCCAGCGTGTTGCCGATCTGGGTGGGGACCGTGGACAGCTGCATCACCGGCTGGGCGATCCAACCGCGGGGGTCGGCGCGGATCTTCTTCGAGATCGCCGCCAGTTCCTTGGCCGTGGCATCCGGGCCGAACACGATGCCGTAGCCGCCCGAGCCCTCAACCGGTTTGATGACGAGTTCGTCGATCCGGTCCAGCACCTCCTCCCGTTCGGCGTCCAGCCAACAGCGGTAGGTGTCGACGTTGGCCAGGATCGGCTTCTCGCCCAGGTAGTATTCGATGATGGTCGGCACGTAGGTGTAGACGAGCTTGTCGTCACCGACCCCGTTGCCCACCGCGCTGGAGATCACCACGTTGCCCGCGCGGGCGGCGTTGAGCAGCCCGGCCACCCCGAGCACCGAGTCGGGGCGGAACTGCATCGGGTCCAGGAACGTGTCGTCGATGCGGCGGTAGATCACGTCGACCTGGCGCTCGCCTTCGGTGGTGCGCATGTAGACGGCGTTGTCGCGACAGAACAGGTCGCGGCCCTCGACCAGCTCGACGCCCATCTGCCGGGCCAGCAGCGAGTGCTCGAAGTAGGCCGAGTTGTAGACGCCGGGCGTGAGCACCACGACGGTGGGGTCGGCGACGTTGGTGGGTGCGGCGTTGCGTAGCGCCCGCAGCAGGTGCGACGAGTAGTCACCGACGGCACGCACCCGATGGGTGGCGAACAGGTTCGGGAAGACGCGCGCCATGGTGCGCCGGTTCTCCATCACATAGGACACCCCCGACGGCGATCGCAGGTTGTCCTCGAGCACCCGGAAGTCGCCCTTGTCGTCGCGGATCAGGTCGATACCGGCGACGTGGATGCGTACGCCGTTGGGCGGGACGATGCCCGCGGCTTCACGGTGGAAGTGCTCACAGGAGGTCACCAACCGGCGTGGGATCACCCCGTCGCGCAGGATCTCCTGCTCGCCGTAGATGTCGTCGAGGTACATCTCCAGCGCCTTGACCCGCTGGGTGATGCCGCGCTCCAGCCGCGACCATTCGGCCGCCGAGATCACCCGCGGCACCAGGTCGAGCGGGAACGGCCGCTCCTGGCCGGACAGCGAGAACGTGATGCCCTGATCGATGAACGCCCGGCCCAGCGCCTCCGACCGCGACTGCAGCTCCGAGGCGTCCGACGGAGCAAGCTCGGCAAAGATGCCCTTGTACGGTCCGCGGACGTTGCCGGAGGCGTCGAACATCTCGTCGAACGCCTCCGAGTACCGGCCCAGCCGGTTGTAGCCGTCGAAGATGCCCTGATGTTTGACGCGTCGCGCCGACGCGGCACGTTGGCCGGCCGGCCTCGACCCGTTCGACTCGGCTCCTTGCGCACGGACAGTTCTCAGGCTCACCCTCATCATGCTGCCGCACCTGGCCGGGTTTCGCCGGGTCAATGGCACAGCCCGTTTCGGCAGGCCAAAGGGCGGTTAAGGTGGTATGAGAGCCGAAAAACGGGGCATCCGCACCCGAGCTTTCCGCTGCACCGCTTTGGGAGTTCAGACGTCTCGCTGGTACCCTGAACAGTCGCTGCCCGCAGTGCGGGCGGGCGCACCCAGACTTCGGTAACCCCAGCTAGAGAATTACGAAGGAATTTTTACGTGGCCAACATCAAGTCGCAGGAAAAGCGCATCCTCACCAACGAGCGTCGTCGGCTGCGTAACCAGTCCGTGAAGTCGTCGCTGCGTACGGCTGTGCGTAGCTTCCGCGAGGCCGTCGAGGCGGGCGAGAAGGACAAGGCCGCCGAGTTGCTGGTGGCGACCAGCCGCAAGCTCGACAAGGCCGCCAGCAAGGGCGTCATCCACGCCAACCAGGCCGCCAACAAGAAGTCGGCTCTGGCCCTGGCGCTGAACAAGCTCTGATCCTCCGGTCCAACCCGAAGTAGCTTTCCCGGTTCACCGGGTGGCGAGTTCCGCCACCCGGCGTACCGCTGTCTCAAGGGCGTAGTCGGCATCCGCCGCTGCGCCCTTTACGTCTGCATTGAGCGTGGCGACCACCCGCATGGCCTCGGCCACCGAGTCACGCGACCATCGGCGTGCCTGCTTCTGCGCCTTCTGCACCCGCCACGGCGGCATCCCCAGTTCACCGGCCAGCCGGTACGGATCCCCCGACAGCGGACCCACCCGCGCGATCGTGTGCACGGCCTCGGCCAGCGCATCGGCCAACACCACCTGCGGCTCACCGGCCAGCATCGCCCACCGCAACGCCTCAGCGGCCCCCGCGACATCTCCGGTGACCGCCTTGTCGGCGATGTCGAACCCCTTCACCTCGGCCTTGCCGCTGTGATAGCGACGCACCGCGACCGGGTCGACCTGCCCGGCGGTGTCGGCCACCAGCTGTGAGCACACCGCGGCGAGCTCACGGATGTTCGATCCGACCGCGTCGAGCACCGCGGTGACGGTGTCGTCGGAGACCTTGGCCCGCAACTGGCGGAACTCGGAGCGCACGAAATCCGCACGCTCCGCCGGCTTGGTGATCCGTGCGCACGGATGCACTTGCGCACCAAGCTTTTTCAGCTGATCTGCCAGCGCCTTGGCCCGCCCGCCACCGGAGTGGATGACGCACATCACCGTGCCGGGCGGCAGATCGGCTGCGGCCGAGGCAATCAGGGCCACCGCATCCTTGCCCGCCTCGGCGGCGGACTCCAGCACCACCAGACGTTCCTCGGCGAACAACGAGGGGCTCAACAACTCGGCGAGCTCGCTGGTGCTGACCTCGCCGGCCCGCATCCGGTCCACGGGGACGTCGTCGGATCCGGCCTGCTGGCGCAGCGCCCGCAGCACCGCCCCCACTGCCCGTTCGACCAGCAGTTCCTCATCGCCCAGAACCAGGTGCAGACCGTCGATCTGTTGACTCACACCGATGATCGTGTCACGCCGACCCGACAGCCCCGACCACCTGGCCCGCCAGCGTCCAGGCCAGCAGGCCCAACACCGACACGGCCAGCCCGCGACGCGCCCAGCGCAACCGCCACAGCACCGTCAACGCCACACCGCCCAGGGCCACCGACACCACACCGGCCACGCCCGAGGGCGACGGCAGCGCGGCCGCGGGCAGCGCCGACGCCCACCGCGCCACCGACAGCAGCCACCACAGCTCGGGTCCGGTGAACCGGATCAGCAGCTGCGCTCCGCCCGGCCAGATGCCCGCACACACCGCCGCCGCGGTGCCGAGGACCGTGATCGGCGGAATCACCCCCGCCACTGCGAGATTGGCGGCCACCGCCACCAGGCTGACGGTGCCCGAGATCCCCGCCACGAGTGGGGCTGTGACCAACTGGGCCACCACCGCTACGCTGACCGCCGCCGCCAACGGACGCGGCCAACCACGGGCCTCCAGTCGGCCCGACCACACCGGAGCGAGGACGACGATGCCCGCCGTGGCGCACACCGACAGCGCGAACCCGACATCGACGGCGAGTTCGGGGGCGGCGATCATCAACGCGATCACGCTGGCTGCCAGCGCGGGCACGGCCTGCCGCCGCCGGTGGGTCAACACCGCCAGCAGCGTCACCGCCCCCATCACCGCGGCCCGCAACACGCTGGCCGACGGCTGCACCACGACGACGAAGCCGACCAGGCCCGCGCCGGCCAACAGCACGGCCGCTCTGGGGCCGACGAGCGCGGCGCTCAGCAGCAACGCACCACAGACGATCGTCACGTTGGCCCCCGACACCGCGGTCAGATGGGTGAGACCCGCTGTGCGGAACTGCGCGGTGGTCGTGGCGGTGACCGCCGAGGTGTCCCCGAGCACCAGCGCGGGCAGCATGGCCGCTTGGTCGGCGGGCAGCACGGCACGCGCCGCCTCCGCGAAGCGCGAACGGATCTGCGCCGCAACACGTTGCACGGCCGAAGCCTTCCGTAATGCCGGCTGACCCGACGCCGCCAGCACGGCCACACTCAGGTCCTTGCGGTCCGGGCGTCGCACGGTGGCCCGGAACCGCACCGGAGTCCCGGGACCGGCCTGGCCGAAGGCCGCGGGGGCGAACACCAATACCCGTCCCGACATCGGGACCCGATCGACCTCGCGCAGCGCGGCGCGGAACATCAGCCGACCACCGCTGATCACCCTCGGGGCCTCCCCGGGCACCACCTCGACCGTGGCCGCGCCGCCGTAGAGCCGGCCGATCGGATGGTGTTCGACCTGGTGCACGCGTAGTCCGATCGCCACGGCGAACCCGGCGGCCACGGCCGCAACGGCCAGAACTGCGGCCGCGATCGGTCGATCGTGAGTGCCGTCCGAGTCGTGCGCGCGACCCCACCACGCGGCCAGCCAGGTAGAACCGACCGCGCCGAGGCCCACCACCACCGCGGCACCGAGATGCCAGATGATTCCGGCCGCCGACACTGACCACGCGGTCAGGGCGGCCGGGACGATCCGCAGATCCAGGGATCGCCCCTCGGCCCCGGCGTCGGCGGACGGGCCGTCACGCCCGGACCAGCTCACGCAGTTTCTCCAGCCGCGCCGGGCCGATCCCGTCGACATCGCCGAGCTGATCGACGCTGTCGAACCGGCCGTGCGCGGCACGCCAGGCCACGATCGCCTCGGCGGTCACCGGGCCGACGCCGGGCAGGGCGTCGAGGTCCTCGACGGTCGCGGTGTTGAGGTCCACCGGTCCCGACGGTGCGCCGGACGCGGCCGCCGGAGCGCCGGGTTGCGCAGATGCCGCCGCGTCGCCGCCGACCGAACTGCCCATGGTCGCCGGTTGGCCTGCCGGCGGGTCGATGCCGACCACGATCTGTTCACCGTCACCGACCTTGCGGGCCATGTTCAACCCGATCAGGTCGGCTCCGTCGAGCGGCCCACCCGCGGCTTCCAGCGCATCGGCGATCCGCGCCCCGGGTTGCAGGGTCACCAGGCCCGGCTTGTGCACCAGGCCGACCACGCTGACCACCACCTGCCCTGCCGGGGCACTGCCCGCGGGCGTCGAGGCGGCCGACGAAACCATCTGCACCGGTGGAAGATTCGCCGAGGCAACCGGTGGCGGCTGCTGGCGGATCAGGGCGAATACGGTGACCAGGATCGCGAGCACCCCGACGCCGGCCAGGGCCAGCGCTCCGGCGCGGCCGGGATCGGCACGCACGGCAGCCAGCCACCCCGGGCCGTCCCCCGGTGCCGTGTCGGGCAGCCATCTCGACAGCGCGCTCTCGGACGCGGTGTCGCGGTCTGCCCCGTCCACATTCTCGGCATCCGGATCATCCCCGCCGCCCGGCCGGCCGCCACGCAGGCGGCGGAGCCGCTCCACCGACATATCGGTTCCCATGCCCGCGACGGTAGGTGCGGGTCGCGACGATTCCGGGCTCGCGGGCCGTCGGCACCGGCCGGCTGTGGATGAATCTCGCGCTGTGGATTACCTACCCGCTGCACCGTTGGAGGATGGCGGGGCGTGACCCGCTCCAGGAAGCGCAGCAGTTCCACCGGGAACGGCAGCACCACGGTGGAGTTCTTCTCCGCGGCCACTTCGACCACCGTTTCCAGCAGCCGCAGCTGCAGTGCCGCGGGCTCGGCGGCCATCACATCGGCGGCCGCGGCCAGTTTCTCCGATGCCTGCAGTTCGCCGTCGGCGGTGATGACCCGGGCCCGCCGTTCTCGCTCGGCCTCGGCTTGGCGCGCGATGGACCGCTTCATCGAATCCGGCAGCACGACATCTTTGATCTCGACCCGGTCGATGTGGATCCCCCAGCCCACCGCCGGGTTGTCGATGAGCAGTTCCAGACCTTGGTTGAGGCGCTCGCGGTTGGACAGCAGGTCATCCAGATTGCTCTTGCCGATGATCGACCGCAGCGAGGTCTGGGCCACCTGACCGATCGCCGACATGTAGTCCTGGACGTCGACCACGGCCCGCACCGGGTCGATCACCTTGAAGTAGATGACCGCGTCGACGCGCACGGTGACGTTGTCGCGGGTGATGCCGTCCTGGGCGGGGATCGGCATCGTGATGATCTGCATGTTGACCTTCTGCAGCCGGTCGACGACCGGAATCAGCATCGTCAGACCGGGTTGCCTGACCTTGTCCCGCACCCGGCCCAACCGGAACACGACACCCCGTTCGTACTGCCTGACCACGCGGATGTTGCTCACGCCGAGCCAGAACAAGGCGATGGCGCCGGCCCCCACCGACGCGATCGCGTAGAGCATCTCCATGATCCGACCTCGATTCATGGCTTCGCCGGGGCGCGCATGCCCCATAGTTCGATTGTGCGACGCCGGTGTGCGTCCCGCCAGGAGGCCGGCCGGCGGTGCCCCTACCGGAGGTGAACAAGTCCCCGATAGTGTCTAGAGTCCAGCAGCACGGCTCAGCGAGGGAGGCGATCATGACCGCAGCGGGTAAGCCGATTCGGGTCATCCAATGGACCACCGGCAACATCGGACGACGCTCGCTGCACGCGATCATCGGTCGCGACGACATGGAACTGGTCGGCGTCTTCGCCCACGGCGCCGACAAGGTCGGCGTCGACGCCGCCGAGTTGGCCGGCCGGCCCGAACCCACGGGGGTGCTGGCCACCAACTCGATTGACGAACTGATCGCGCTGAAACCCGATGCCTGCTGTTACAACCCGTTGTGGCCGAACATCGACGAACTGGTCACGTTGCTGGAGGCCGGGGTCAACGTGTGCTCCAGCGCGGCCTGGATCACCGGCGGCAAGCAGACACCGGAAGACCTCGATCGCATCCGGAAGGCCTGTGAGACAGGCAAATCCACCATCTTCGGCAGTGGCGCCCACCCGGGCATGACGAACATGGTCGGCATGGTGCTGTCCGGGTCCTGCGAGCGCGTCGACGAGATCCGCATCACCGAATCGGTGGACTGCTCGACCTACGAATCCGCGGGTACCCAGTCGGCGATGGGATTCGGCCAGGACCCAGAGACCCCGGGCCTGGCGGAGAGCGTGCGCCGCGAGAGCGAGGTGTTCGCCGAGTCCGCGGCGATGATGGCCGACGCCATCGGTGCCAAGCTGGACCGGATGACCTTCGACGTGACCTTCACCGCCGCCACCGACGATTCCGACCTGGGCTTCATGCAGATCCCCAAGGGCACAGTGGGCAGCGTGTACGGCTACCACCGCGGCTGGGTCGGCGACAAGAACGTGGTGAGTGTCGGATTCAACTGGACCATGGGCGACCACGTCACCCCGCCCAAACCCCTTGAGCACGGCCACGTCATCCAGGTCTTCGGACTGCCCAACATGCGCACCGTGCTGCACTGCCTGCCGCCCAAGGACTGGACCGAACCCGGCTTCATGGGGCTAGGCATGATCTACACCGCGCTGCCCGTCACCAACGCGGTGCCCGCGGTGGTGGCGGCCCCACCCGGGATCGTCACACTCAAGGACCTGCCGCCGATCACCGGCCGGTTCGCCGGCTGACGCCGGCCGCGACGTCGTCGGTGCGCGTTGGCTCGGCTCCGCCGACGATGCCCGTTCCGTCGGCTCCGCCGACGATGGCCCTCAGGGCCGCGACGTGACCCTCGAATGCCACCCGGCCGGCGTCGGTGAGCCTGGCGTGCACCTTGTGCCGGCTGGCATCGAGGCGCCGCTCGGTGGCGACATACCCTGCGTTCTCCAGAATCGCCAGCTGCTTGGACAACGCTGAATCCGAAAGTCGCAGCGTCTCTTTGAGATAGGAGAACTCAGCCCAGTCCGCCGCGGCCAGCGTGGCCACCAGCGTCAAGCGCGTGCTGGGGTGGATCAGTTCGTCGAAGCACGGCTTCGCCGTCATGCATTGGCCCATCGGCACAGAGTTCGCAGAATCTCGGGCCCACCCAGCCCGACGATCGCGGCGACGAACACCGCCGCCGCGGTTCCGGCATGACGGGCACCGTCGGCGTCCAACAGAAATCCTGCCGCGATCGTCACGGCGACCAGCCCGATCAGCATGCCGATCACCACCACCGGAACCCGGCGGCCGGCCGTATCGGCACTGACCTGGAGGCGGCCGGTCCTGCGGCGGCCGTTCAGACGGTGCGACGCGATCGTGGAATGAGCGATACCGAACCCGACGGTGGCGGCGATGGCGAGCCACTGCGGGCCGAAATCGCCGATGACCCCGAGGCAGACCCAGGCCGCCGCCAGCAGCCACCAGTACCACCGTGGCAGCCCGACTTCATCCGCCACCCGCGCCGTGGCGTGATCGACGGCATCCAATGCATCGCGAGCATCGGCCGGTGTTGTGTCCCCCATGGCCATTCCTCACTTTCCTGTATGGAAAGTAGGATCCCAGTTTCCAGGTGGGAAAGTCAAGGGTGGGATGCGGGAAACATGTGCCGCTTCACCGTTTTCCACCTGACGGTTGTGCGCGCCGCCAATCGACAATCCACAGGTAGAAAACGGCGTCGAAAATTCGGGGACTACCCCGAAGCGTCCTCCACGGTGATGCACGCACCGACCGCGCCGCCGCCGACGTGCACGGCGAGCACCGGACCCATGTCCGTCACCGACAGTGACCGCAGGTTCGGCAGGCGGTCGGTGAGCGCCGCCGCGATCTCGTCGGCACCGTCCGGGTTGTCCACGTGGTGCACGACCACGCTCACGGCGCGGTCCCCCGCCGCGTCGGCGATCTGATCAACAAGTGCCGCATGTGCTTTCGATATGGTCCGGATGCGTTGCGAGAGCACCAGCCGGCCGTCCACATCCAGGCGCAGCAGCGGTTTGAGTGACAGTGCCGTACCCAGCCACGACGCCGCCGCACCGATCCGGCCGCTGCGCCGCAGGTTGTCGAGCCGGTGCACGACGATGAACGCTTGCCCGCGCGGGATCGCGGCGCGAGCCGCCGCCTCGACAGCGTCGAGTGTTCCTCCGCCACGGGCTGATTCGGCCGCGGCCAGGGCGACGAAGCCCACCCCCATTGCCGCAGCGCGGGAGTTCACCACCCGTACCGCCTGCCCGATCTCGCGGGCAACCGCTGCCGCCGTGCTGTAGGTACTCGAAAGCGCAGCCGAAATATGTACTGCGACAACACCGTCGCCACCACTGTCGGCCAGCGCCTGCCGATAGGTCTCGGCGAGATCGGCCGGCGAGGCCCCCGACGTCGTGACCCTGGCCCGGTCGTAGATGGCCGCCGGAATCGGATCGACACCGTCGCGCCAGTCACTGCCGTCGTCGAGGATGTGCAACGGCACCTGCCGGATTCCCCACTGCTCGCACAACTCGGGTCGCAACCGCGACGTCGAGTCGGTTACTACCATGACCGCCATCGTCAGTCTGTGGAATCCAGTTGTGGCACACCGGCATCGGCCAGGCCCTTGAGCATCAACTCGGCCACTGCCCGGTGGGCTTCGAAATTCCAGTGGATGCCGTCGGGATTGCCGCGCCCACCGAGGACCTCGTCGGCCACCGCGGCCTTGAGGTCCACCAACGGCACGTCGTGCTCCTGCGCCCAGGCGGTGATGGCCTTGACCGTGGGCTCACGCCCGTGATGGGCCTTGCCGTAGGTATCGGCGATGTGCACCGACGGCAGCGAGGCCACCACCGGGATGCCGGGCCGGTTGAAATCGATGGCGTTGCGCGTCATCTCGAGGTACTCGACCGTGACGTGCGGGGGCAGCGCCGCTCGGGAGATCGGTGACAGCCGGGGCTGCAGCCAGCCGTAGCCGTCCCGCGCCCAGCGCCGTAGCCACGCCGGACGGATGTACCGGATCGACTCGCGCAGCGCGGTCGGCAGCGGGGACGGCAGCGAATCCATGCCGCTGGTGGCGAAGACCACCGCACCCGCACGCGGCAACGCAGCCCATGCCCGCGGATCCTGCGTCGAGGCCCACCAGACGTCGCGACAGGTCCAACCGATCCGGCCGATGAGTTCCACATCCCAGCCCAACTGCTCGGCCACGATGTTGGGCCAGATCCGCGGATCGTCGGACGGCAGACCACCGGTCGGGCCGAAATAGGACAGCGAGTCGGCGAACACCAACAGCACCGGCTTGCGGGCAGGCGAGCGATCAGAGGACATCGTTGGCCACCTGTGCCGAGGCATTCCAGACATCCAGCCGCCACCGGGTCGCGTCGAAATCTCCGTCATCGTCGGAATGTCCGGACAGCTGAACCCAACTGGCGTTGCCCATCCCGCCGAGCACCGGCCAGTTGTCCACCGGCAGGCCGAGCAGACCGGCGGTCAGCGCCGCGATCAGCCCGCCGTGCGCAACCAGCACAACGGGGCGGTCCGAGCCATCCAGACCCCACTCCGCCTGTCCGGCAACAAGTTCAGCGACCACCGGGATGCTGCGGTCGGCCACGTCGACACGGCTCTCACCGCCGTGCGGCGCCCACCGCGCATCCTCGCGCCAGGCCGCGCGAGCGCCCGGAGCCATGGTGTCGACCTCCTGGTGGGTCAGGCCCTGCCAGTCCCCCAGATGCGTCTCACGCAGCCGCTTGTCCACCTGTACCGCGATCCCGGCGCGATCACCGAGGGTCACCGCGGTGTCAAGGGCGCGCGTGAGATCCGACGACACGATCAACAGCGGCTGGCGCTTGGCCAGCACCTCGGCAGCCGCGGCGGCCTGGTCACGGCCGAGATCGGACAGCTCGGTATCGAGCTGACCCTGCATCCGGCTGCCCGCGTTGTACTCGGTCTGGCCGTGGCGCAACAGCACCAGCCGACGGACCCTCATAGCGCCCTCATTCCGCCGACTCCGGGTCCACCGGCTCACCGAGATCGACCGGAACCGTCGGGCAATCGCGCCACAACCGTTCCAGGGCGTAGAACTCCCGCTCGTCCTGGTGCTGGATGTGCACCACGATGTCGACGTAATCGAGCAACGTCCAGCGCCCCTCGCGGGTGCCCTCGCGGCGCGCGGGCTTGTAGCCGGCCAGCCGCATCTTGTCCTCGACCTCGTCGACGATCGCATTGACCTGGCGCTCGTTGGAGGCTGACGCGATCACGAAGCAGTCGGTGATCACCAACTGCCCCGACACGTCGATGACCACCACATCGTCTGCCAGCTTGGCCGAAGCAGCCTGGGCGGCCACCGTCGCCATCGCGACGGCCTCGTCGGTCGCGCTCATCGAACCGGCTCCATGATGTGTTCACCCTTCCCGTCTGCGGAGTACAACCCGCGTTTGGTCACGTACTGGACCACGCCGTCGGGCACCAGGTACCAGATCGGCCGGCCTTCGGAGGCCCTCTTACGGCAGTCGCTGGAGGAGATCGCCAGCGCGGGCACCTCGACCAACGTCAATGCGTCCGGCGGCAGCTCGCGCAGCGCCGCCTCGATATGGTCACCGTCTAGCTCGTAGCCCGGTCGGCTGACGCCGACGAACCTCGCCATGGAGAACATGTCTTCCCAGTTCTGCCAGGACAGGATCGATGCCAGGGCGTCGGCTCCGGTGATGAAGAACAGGTCGGTGCCGGCGTTGAGATCACGCAGGTCACGCAGGGTGTCCTTGGTGTAGGTCGCCCCGCCCCGGTCGATGTCGACCCGGCTGACCGAGAAACGCGGGTTGGACGCGGTCGCGATCACCGTCATCAGATACCGGTCCTCGGCCGCGCTGACCCGCCGGTCGTGCTTCTGCCACGGCTGACCGGTCGGGACGAACACCACCTCGTCGAGTTCGAACAGGTCCGCCACCTCACTGGCGGCGACCAGGTGCCCGTTGTGGATGGGATCGAATGTCCCACCCATCACACCCAACCTGCGCCGTCTTGCCACAAAGAGGCAGCTTACGGGAGCGTTGACGGGCACCGGCACCCGTGCGAACCCGGCGGCACGGGGGCGATGCGATGCGCGGGCTCAGACCGGCAGCAACCCGTCGATCACCGCGGCCAGCTGCTTGGCCGAGCGGCACTCGTGCATCGGGATGGTTTCGAGGTATTTCGGCACCGCAGAATCCCCGCTGCCCCACAGGTGCTTGGGCTCCGGGTTGAGCCAGTACGCGTGACGGCTGGCCGACACCATGTGGGCGAGCAGTGCCGTCTCGGGGTTGCGGTAGTTGTTCCGACCGTCGCCCAGCACCAGCAGCGAGCTGCGCGGCGACAGCACGTTGGGGTACTTGTCCAGGAACGACACGAAGGCGTGGCCGTAGTCGGAGTGCCCGTCGCGGGTGTAGACGCCCGCCTCACGGGTGATGCGCTGCACGGCAACCGCCAGATCGGCCTCCGGCCCGAACATGTCGGTGACCTCGTCGGTGGTGTCGATGAAGGCGAAGACACGAACCCGGGAGAACTGCTGGCGCAGCGCCGAGACCAGCATCAGGGTGAAGTGGCTGAACCCGGCCACCGACCCGGACACATCGCAGAGCACCACGAGCTCGGGCCGGGCCGGATGCGGCTTCTTGAGCACCACGTCGATCGGCACACCGCCGGTGGACATCGACTTTCGCAGCGTCTTGCGCAGGTCGATCTCCCCGGACCGGGACCGGCGGCGCCGGGCCGCCAGCCGCGTCGCCAACGTGCGGGCCAGCGGTTGCACGGTCTTGCGCATCTGGCGCAGCTGCTCACCGGACGCGCGCAGGAACTCGACGTTCTCGGCCAGTTGCGGCACCCCGTACATCTGCACGTGGTCGCGGCCCAACTGCTCGGCGGTGCGGCGCTTGGTCTCGGACTCGACCATCTTGCGCAGCTGGGAGATGCGCTGGGCGGCCAGGGCCTTGGCGATCTCCTCCTGGGTCGGCGTGGGCTCGTCGCCGTAGGGGGCGAGCAGGCCGGCCAGCAGCCGGCCCTCCAGATCGTCGAGGCTCATCGCCTTGAGCGCCTGATACGACGAATACGACGGGCCGCGGCTGGAGTTGTAGCGGCCGTACGCCTCGACGATGCGGGCGATCATCGCCGCCATCCGGTCGTCGAGGTTGGCCAGATCCTCGTTGTCGGCCAGCATCTGCACCAGCGCGTCGCGCATCGCCTCGATGTCTTCGGGCGGCAGCTGGGGCCGATCCTGGTCGCCGGTTTCGCCCTCGTCGTCATCGTCGAGGACGGTGCGCGCGCCGAGCGCCGCCGGGAAGAACAGGTCGAACATCGCGTCGTAGGTCTCGCGGTGGTCGGGGCGCCGCAGCACCGCGCAGGCGATGCCCTCGCGCAACGCCTCACGATCGCCCAACCCCAGTACCGTGATCACCCGGCCGGCGTCCACGGTTTCCGACGGACCGACCGAGATCCCCTGCCCGCGAAGGGCTTCGACGAACTCGACGAGGTGCCCGGGCAGGCCGTGCGGGGCCAGCGGCTGGGGCGGTCGGACCCGGCGGGGCACCACTAGTTGAGCCTGAGCTCGCCGGCAGCGCGCTGCTGGTCGGATTGGTGTTTGAGGACCACGCCGAGGGTGGCGGCGATCATCTCGTCGTCGATGGTGTCCAGGCCCAGCGCCAGGACGGTGCGGCCCCAGTCGATGGTCTCGGCGACCGAGGGCAGCTTCTTGAGCTGCATACCGCGCATCACGCCGATGATCCGCACCAGCTCGGTGGCGATGTGCTCGGGCAGTTCGGGCACCCGGGACAGCAGGATGCGGCGCTCCAGATCCGGATCCGGGAAGTCGATGTGCAGGAACAGGCAACGACGCTTGAGCGCCTCGGAGAGCTCGCGGGTGGCATTCGAGGTGAGGACCACGAAGGGCGGCCGTTCGGCGGTGATCGTGCCGAGTTCCGGGACGGTGACCGCGAAGTCGGAGAGCACCTCCAACAGCAGGCCCTCGATCTCGATGTCGGCTTTGTCGGTCTCGTCGACCAGCAGCACGGTCGGGTCGGTGCGCTTGATCGCGGTCAGCAGCGGACGGGTCAGCAGGAACTCTTCGCTGAACACGTCCATCTTGGTCTGGTCCCAGTCACCGCCGTTGGCGTTCTGCCCGGCCTGGATCCGCAGGATCTGCTTGGCGTGGTTCCACTCGTAGAGCGCGCGGGCCTCGTCGACGCCCTCGTAGCACTGCAACCGCACCAGCTCCGAGCCGGTGGTCGCGGCGACCGCGCGGGCCAGCTCGGTCTTGCCGACACCCGCGGGCCCCTCCACGAGCAACGGCTTACCCAGCCGGTCGGCGAGGAAAACCGCTGTCGCGGTGGCGGTATCGGGCAGGTATCCGGTCTCCGCCAGGCGACGCGCGACATCGTCGATGTCGGCGAACAACGGAGCGGGGCGAGCGGGCACGCTCATGTGGTCTCCTGGTCTCTATCTGGTCGGCGCCTAGGCCGGGCGGGTCTGACCGTCTCCCCACACGATCCATTTGGTGGAGGTCAGTTCGGGCAGGCCCATGGGTCCGCGGGCATGCAGCTTCTGGGTGGAGATGCCGATCTCTGCGCCGAAACCGAACTGCTCTCCGTCGGTGAACGCGGTGGACGCGTTGACCATCACCGCAGCCGCGTCCACCTGTTCGGTGAAGCGCTGGGCCGCAGCAAGGTTCGTTGTCACGATGGCCTCGGTGTGCCCGGTGCCGTACTCGTTGATGTGGGCGATCGCGGCGTCGAGACCGTCGACCAGGGCCACGGCGATGTCCATCGAGAGGAACTCGGCGTGCAACTCCTCGTCGGTGGGGTCGGCGTGCACCGTGACCCCCGCCTCCCGCAGCGCGGAGGTCAGCCGGGGCAGCGCGGTGGCCTCCAGCGCCTTGTCCACCAGCAGCGTCTCGGCGGCATTGCAGACGCTGGGACGCCGGGTCTTGGAGTTCAGCAAGATCTTCTCGGCAACGTCGATATCGGCCGCTTCATGAACGTAGACATGGCAATTGCCGACGCCGGTCTCGATCGTGGGCACCTGGGCGTCGCGCACCACGGCCGCGATCAGGCCGGCTCCCCCACGCGGGATCACCACGTCCACCAGGCCACGGGCCTGGATCAGGTGCGTGACACTGGCGCGGTCATGGCTGGGCAGCAGCTGCACGGCATCCAGGGGCAAACCGACCGACGCCAGCGCCGAACGCAGCGCGGTCACCAGCGCCTCGTTGGACCGGGCCGCGGACGAACTACCGCGCAGCAGAGCGGCATTGCCGGATTTCAGGGTGAGCCCGAACGCGTCCACCGTGACGTTGGGACGGCCCTCGTAGACCATGCCGACCACGCCGAGCGGCACCCGCTGCTGACGCAGCTGCAGACCGTTGGGCAGGGTCCGGCCGCGCAGCACCTCGCCCACCGGGTCCGGGAGACCGGCGACCTGGCGCAGACCGGCGGCGATGCCGTCGACACGTTGCGGGTTGAGCGCCAGCCGGTCGATGATCGACTCCGGGGTTCCGGCCTCACGGGCGGCCTCGACATCGGCGGCGTTGGCCGCGAGGATCTCGTGGACGTGGGCCAGCACGCTGTCGGCGGCGGCATGCAGCGCGCGGTTCTTGGTCTCGGCGCTCAGGGTGCCCAGGACGCGGGCGGCGACCCGTGCCCGACGCGCCGCCTCGTGCACCTGGTCGCGCAGGTCGGCGTGCGGCACCGCAGTCGCCGGAGACTCTGTCTGAACGCTCATCTAGCCAGCGTATCGGACCTGTTCACGTCCTTCGACACGTGTCAGGCGCCACTGACGCCTCTGCCCGGTTAGCCTTTTTATCTATGGCCGCTGCGCGGGTTTGCGTCGTCGGGAGTATCAACGCCGATCTCACGTTCACCGTCGGTGCGCTGCCGCGCCCGGGACAGACGGTGCTCGCGTCGTCGCTGTCATCGGCGCCCGGCGGCAAGGGCGGCAACCAAGCGGTGGCGGCCGCGCGGGCCGGCGCCGACGTCGAGCTGGTGGCCGCGGTCGGAGACGATCCCGCCGCCACGATCCTGCGCCGTCATCTGCAGGCCAACGGAGTCGGGGCCGACGCCGTGACGTGCATGCCGGGGCCCAGCGGATCCGCCGCGATCCTCGTCGACACCGTCGGGGAGAACTGCATCGTGGTGGCACCGGGCGCCAACTCGCGGCTCGAAGTGGATTCCGCGGCGGCCCGCTCGGCGATCGTCTGGAGCGAGGTCACCCTGATCCAGTTGGAGATCCCGGTCGCGACGGCGATCGCCGCGGCCAAGCTGGCCCGGGCCGCCGGGGCGGTGGTGATGCTCAACGCGTCGCCGGGAGGCACGCCCGCCCATCACCTGCTGGCCTTGTCGGAACTGGTCGACGTGGTGGTGGTGAACGAGACCGAGGCGGCGGAGTGGCATTGGCCGGTGCGGCATCTGGTGATCACCCGGGGCGCGCGAGGGGCCAGCTACCTGGGTGACGACGAGCGCTTCGACGTGCCGGCCCCCGCGGTGCGGGCGTTGGATACCGCCGGTGCCGGTGACGTGTTCGCCGGAGTGCTGGCCGCAGGGTGGAGATCGGGCCACGAGCAGGCACTGCGCCGCGCCTGCGCGGCCGGAGCCCTGGCCACCCTGGTGCGAGGGGCAGGCAACTGCGCGCCGTCCGCCGTCGACATCGATGCCGTCCTCACCCACTGAGACGGCCAACTGAAGCCGATACCGTTGGCGTTATAGTCGCCAACCATGACACAGGGACTCTCCCCACGACCGCCCGAAGGCGACTGGCTCGGCACGCCATACCTGAAGTTCGAGCGGCAGGGCCCGTTCGGTGTGGTCACCCTGGATCGGCCCGAGGCCCGCAATGCGATGACGCCGGCGATGTACTTCGGCATCCGGTACGCGGTCACCCACGTCGAGGCGGACCCGGACCTGGCCGGCCTGCTCATCACCGGCACCGGAGACGTGTTCGCACCAGGTGGTGACCTCGGCGGCGGCAACGGCGTCGACGACTGGATGAGCTTCGGTGCGGCCCTGTCGATGGACGTCACACCGTTCGAAACCCTGCGCCAATCGGTCAAGCCCGTGGTGAGCGCGGTCAACGGGTTGTGCCAGGGCGGTGGGCTGCAGATCGCGATCTGCAGCGACATGGCCGTGGTCAGCGACCGCGCCACGTTCCGGGTGCCCGAGTTGTACCGCGGCATCGCCGACACCTACTACAGCCAGATGCTGGCCCGCCTGATCGGCCCGGTCCGGACCCGCGACCTGATGTTCACCGGACGCACGCTCAGCGCGCGGGAGGCGGTCGACTGGGGCATGGTCGCCCGGATCGTGCCCCACGACGAATTACTCACTGCCGCAACCGAAGTGCTCGCCCAGTGTTGCCGGACCGCACCCCGGGCCCGCGGCGTGGTCAAGTCCAGCCTGGACAGCTACATGGGCCTCTACGACCGTATCGGCATGAAGGCCAGCTACAGCGGCGACGAGGCGATGGAAGGCTTCCGGGCGTTCAAGGCACGTCGCTCACCCGAATGGGTGCATCCAGACCTGCGGGCCGAGGGCCGGCTCTAGACGCTGACCACCTCCTGAGCGGCGTCGGCCGCGGGGTGCGCGTTGGCACCGGGTCCCACGGTCGGCAGCGACACTTCGACACCGGAGATGTCGATGACACCGAACTGGGTGAAGTTGAGGAACGGTGTGGCCGAACTGGTGATCTGCACCGTGGCGGTGTGGCCGGGCTCCAGCGTGTAGGCGACGGCCTCCATCGGAATGGTGACGGTGTGCTCCTTGCCGTCGAGGGTGACCGGGATCGCCGTGACCACGTTGCCGATCACCTGCCCGGTCTGGTCGTCGACGATCTGGGCATAGACGTGACGGCTGGTGCCGATGCCGGAGTAGGTCATCGTCAGCTCGGGCGCACCGACGATCTGGGTCGCGGTGCCCGACGGCGCGGTCACCGTGGTGTTCACCGCGTTGGCCGCCTTGGTCCCGTCGCCGAGCCCGAACGGAATCCCCGCGGCTCCCGGTCCCGAACCACCGAGGATCGGGACGATCCCCAGCACACCGCCGCCGCCGGACGCGGTGACCGGGGTCCCGGTGAAATTCGGGTCGGTCGGCAGGCGATCGGACGTGTAGTGATCGCCGTTCTGGTCGATCCACTGAAACTTGGGTAGGCCGTCATCCACGTCTTCGCCCTTGTGCTTGACGTAGGTGTCCAGCCAGCTCAGCGTCGCGGTCTGGACCATCTCCGTGCTGTCACCGGGCGGGGTCTCGCAGTTGCCGTGGCCACCGCAGAACCAGACCATCTTCACCGGCACACCGTTGGCGTCGAGGATCGTCGCGTTGTCGATCGCCTGCTGCAGCGGGAACAACACGTCGACGGTGCCCTGGATGATCAGCGTCGGAGCGGTGACCTTGTTGACCAGGGCGGTCGGGCCGCTGCTGGCCAGGATGGCCTGCTGCTCGGGGGTGAGGACGCCGAGCAGCGCACCGGTGAAGATGCCGCTGTACAGCTGGCTGTTGATGTTCGCGCCGGACGTCACCAGCGACAGCAGCAGCAGCGCGGCGTACGACGTCTTGAACGCCCCGTTGGGGTACAGCGAACTGTTCAGGGAGTTCCACGAGATCGTCGGGACGATCGCGTCGACCCGGTTGTCGGTGCCCGCGGTCACCCACTGAATGCCGCCGCCGTAGGAAGGCCCCACCATGCCCATCCGCGGGTCGTTCGCCCCGTCGAGCTGGGTCCCGGGTTGCTTGGCGACGTAGTCGATCAGAGCCGAGACGTCGCGGCCCTCGAAGAACGGACTGTCCAGTTGCAGGATTCCGCCCGAGTCGTGTTCGCCGCGCGAATCCCAGGTGACGACGTTGTAGCCCGCGTCGCGGAACGTGCCGACGCCGGTCGCGCCGCCGGAGTAGGGGTTGGTGTCACCGGCACTGGACAGGCCCGCGCCGCTGAAGATGGTCGGCGCCTCGTCCCCTTCCTGGAGGCCCGACGCCGGGAAGTAGTTCATGCTGATCTGCGCGCCGTCGAAGGAGGTCACCTGGACCGTGTAGGCCACCGGGGTGCCCGCCGGTGCCAGCTCGCCGACGTCGACGTTGACGTCCACCACCTCGGCGTCGCCGATGAGCGGCGCCAGCAGGTCGCTCACGACCGGCACCTGGTGAACGATCACCAGCACCTGCGGCACGAACGAGCCCAAGATCGGGATCTGTTGCAGCGCAGCGTCGAACGCCGTGGTCTCGGCGACCACGACGGTGAACTTCTCGGTGCCGCCGCTGTCGACCACGGTCGCGTAGGGCAGGAACGTGAAGGTCCCGTTGGCCGAGTTGAGCCGCACCTTGCCGCCCGCACTCGGGTCACCGATCACGGTGTAGGTGAGCGGCAGACCGCTCGAACTGGCGGCCCCGGTGGTGCCGTGGATGATGCCGTCGGTGATGCCGACCGATGGCGCCGGGACGATGCCGCCGGTGGCGCCCACGGTTGGCGACACGGCGGCGGTGGAGAACTCTCGGCGCGCGGCCGCCAGCAGTACCCACTCGGCAGGCGAATCGGGCGCGGGTGCGGTAGGCGAATTTCCGGCCAGTGTCCTGGCGATGTCGTTGACGACGGTCTCGATCAGGCCCCGCACGGGAGCCGCGCCGACGGCCGGCGCCGTCTCGGTCTTGGCCGTCACGGTGACCGCCGGCGGCGTTGCGGGTTGGTCAGCCAGACCGGTTTCGACGGCCTCGATCGTGGGCTCGTCATCGGTCGTGCCCGGCTCCGGAGCCTGAACGCGATCGTGCAGCGGACGGGGCAGGTTCGGCTTGGCGGACAGTCCCCGCAGCGTCTCGGCGGGCTTGGTGACCTTGGGCTTTTCGGCCGGGGCCGAGTCGCTGTCGTGACGGGTCAGGCCGGCCTCGATCGTGGCCTGCGCCTCCGACAGCCGGTCGGTGATCGACTGCACGACGTTGGACTTCGGCGTCGTCGCGCTGACGTGGTGGCGGCCGGATTCACCGAGCTTGGCCACCCGGTCCTTGATCGCTGCGCGTACCGCGGCCTGGCGCGAAGACTGGGCGCCCTGCCGGTCCTTGGCGGGGCCCTTCTTGGCGGCCGGCGCGGATGGGGACTCCGACGAGGTGTCGCTGGACCCGGGTGATGCCGAGGCGGCCGGCGCACTCAGCACCTGCCCGCCCAGCACGACAGCCGATCCGACCCCGAGCGCGACCGCCAATCCGCCTACCCGACCGACGTACTTCGCAGCACCCAACGCAACCTCCTCGACCCGACATCCGGCACTGCCGAACTGTGACCCGCCGCACATTAGCGCGCCGATGTGAGCCAGAAGGTTAGCTTGTCAATTTTTTGCGTCGTCAATTGGGCGAACCGACCATTGGGCCGGTCAGACTACTGTTCGGGAACGCTCCGCTCGATCTCGTCGAGCCAGATCCGCGCCGACATGTCCGACGGCGCCCGCCAGTCGCCACGCGGCGACAGGGCACCGCCATGCGACACCTTGGGGCCGTTCGGCAGCGCCGAACGTTTGAATTGCGAGAACGAATAGAACCGCTGCGCGAACACCTGCAGCCAGTTCCGGATCTCCTTGAGCGAGTACGCCGGGCGCTTGTCCTCGGGGAACCCGGCGGGCCAGTCACCGAGGGACGCGTCATGCCAGGCATGCCAGGCCAGGAACGCCACCTTCGACGGGCGGAACCCGTGGCGCAGCACCTGGAACAATGAAAAATCCTGCAGCGCATAGGGACCGACCTTGGCCTCGCTGCTCTGGATCTCCTCGTCCTCGCCGGTGGGCACCAGCTCAGGGGTGATCTCGGTGTCCAGCACCGATTGCAGAACCTCGTTCACCTCGACGCCGAACTGGTCCGAGGAGATCACCCACCGAATCAGATGCTGGATCAGGGTTTTCGGCACCCCGCCATTGACGTTGTAGTGCGACATCTGGTCGCCGACGCCGTACGTCGACCAGCCCAGCGCCAGCTCGGACAGGTCGCCGGTGCCGAGCACGATGCCCCCGCGCTGATTGGCCAGCCGGAACAGATAGTCGGTGCGCAGGCCGGCCTGGACGTTCTCGAACGTGACGTCGTAGACCTTCTCACCACGGCCGAACGGATGGTCCATCTCGGTGAGCATCAGCTCGGCGGTCTTCTTGATGTCGATCTCGGCGAACGTCACGCCCAGTGCCTCACTCAGCCGGATCGCGTTGTTCTTGGTGTGCTCGCCGGTGGCGAAGCCGGGCATGGTGAACGCGAGAATGTCACTGCGCGGACGGTTTTCCCGATCCATCGCCCGGGCCGCCACGATCAGGGCATGAGTGGAATCCAGACCGCCGGAGACCCCGATCACCACCTTGGGGTAGTTCAGCGCCCGCAGTCGCTGCTCCAGACCGGAAACCTGGATGTTGTAGGCCTCGTAGCAATCCTGTTGCAGGCGAGCGGGATCCGCCGGAACGAACGGGAAACGCTCGATCTCGCGCAGCAGCCCGATGTCGCCCGTCGGCGGGTCGAGCTGGAACTCGATGCGGCGGAACGAATCCACGAGACCGCCGTGGTGTCTGGCGTTGTCGTCGAACGTGCCCATCCGCAGCCGCTCGGACCGCAGCAACTCCAGATCCACGTCGGCCACCGAGCGTCGTTCACCGCGGGGGAAGCGCTCGCTCTCGGCGAGCAGCAGCCCGTTCTCCCAGATCATGGTCTGGCCGTCCCAGGCCAGGTCGGTGGTCGACTCCCCTTCACCGGCAGCGGCGTACACGTAGGCGGCCAGACACCGCGACGAGGCCGAACGGGCCAGCAGCGCACGGTCTTCGGCGCGGCCCACGGTGATCGGACTGCCCGAGAGATTGGCCAGCACCGTCGCACCGGCGAGCGCCGCCTGCGCACTGGGCGGCACCGGCACGAACATGTCCTCACAGATCTCGACGTGCAGCACCAGTCCGGGAAGGTCGGAGGCCACGAACAGCAGGTCGGGCCCGAACGGAACCTCCGCACCGGCCACCCGGATGGTGCCGCGGGCATCGGCGCCGGTAGCCATCTGCCTGCGCTCGTAGAACTCCCGGTAGGTCGGCAGGTAGGACTTGGGTGCCACACCGAGCACGGCGCCGCGGTGGATGACGACCGCCGCGTTGTAGATCCGGTGCCGGTGCCGCAGCGGCGCGCCGACCACCAGCACCGGTGCCAACACCACCGAGGCCGCGACGATTTCGATGAGCGCCTGTTCGACCGACTCCAGCAGGGCATCCTGCATCAGGATGTCGTCGATCGAGTAGCCCGACAAGGTCAGCTCGGGAAACACCGCGACGGCCACGCCGTCGTCATGACAGGCCTGCGCCAACCGGAGCACCGATTCCGCGTTCGCCGGCGGGTCCGCCAGCGCCGTGTGATGGGTGCAGGCGGCGACCCGCGCAAATCCGTGGTGGTAGGCGCTGTAGAAGTCCATCGCGCCCATTGTCACCCGAAAAGTGTCAAGATCGGGCCACTGGGTACCAAATGACGCATGAGTGATACCGCGCTGGTGGTTGTGGACATGCTCAACGCCTACCGGCACGAGGACGCCGAACTGCTGGCTCCCAACGTGGCGGCGATCGTCGATCCGCTGGTCGGACTAATCGGCGGTGTGCGCGACCGCGAGAATGTCGACCTGATCTACGTCAACGACAACTATGGCGATTTCACCGCCCAGTTCAGTGACATCGTCGCCGCAGCGCTGGCCGGTGAGCACCCGGATCTGGTGCGCCCCATCGCGCCCGCGGACGGCTGCCTGCTGCTGACCAAGGTGCGCCACAGCGTGTTCTATGCGACCGCACTGGATTACCTGTTGGGCCGGTTGGGCACGCAACGGCTGATACTCGCGGGCCAGGTCACCGAGCAGTGCATCCTCTACAGCGCGCTCGATGCCTACGTGCGGCATTTCGACGTGGTGATCCCGTCGGACGCAGTCGCGCACATCGATGCCGACCTGGGCGCGGCAGCGCTGCAGATGATGCGCCGCAACATGAGCGCCGAGATCGTGCCCGCGTCCGAATGCCTGGATTGACCGGCGGCCTATCCTGGCGAGGGTGGATGCCCCCGAACTCGTCGCCCTACTTCAGGGCCGCCGTCTTGCGGTGCTGACCGGGGCCGGGATGTCGACCGATTCCGGCATCCCCGACTACCGAGGCCCGGATTCCCCGCCGAGCAATCCGATGACGATCCGGCAGTTCACCTCCGATCCGGTGTTCCGCCAGCGGTACTGGGCCCGCAATCACGTCGGCTGGCGCCACATGGACGAAACCCAGCCCAACGCCGGGCACCGTGCCCTGGCCGCGCTGGAATCCACGGGTGTGGTGAGCGGACTGATCACCCAGAACGTGGACCTGCTGCACAGCAAGGCCGGCAGCCGGTCGGTGGTCAACCTGCACGGCACCTACGCGCAGGTGATCTGCCTGGATTGCGGCGCGACCATGGGCCGCGACGAGTTGGCCGCGCTGCTGGAGACGGCCAATCCCGGCTTCATCGAACGCGCCGAATCGGTCGGCGGCATCGCGGTGGCCCCCGACGCCGACGCCGTGATCAGTGAGACGGATTCGTTCACCATCGTGGACTGCCCGGTGTGCGGGGGCATGCTCAAACCCGACATCGTCTACTTCGGCGAGACCGTCCCCAAAGACCGTGTCGAACAGGCGTATTCGATGGTGGAGGATGCCGAGGCGCTGTTGGTGGCGGGTTCCTCGCTGACCGTGTATTCCGGCTACCGATTCGTCCGGCACGCGGCCGCGCACAACATCCCGGTGGGGATCATCAACCGCGGGCCCACCCGCGGCGACGACCACGCCACGGTCAAGGTCGAAGCGGGCTGTTCGGAGATGTTGACGCTGCTGGCCGGCGAGCTCAGGAGAACGTGCACGGCATCGCCCGGATAGCGTGCACGAAGTTGCCCTCCAGGTAGGCGGGCTCCCCCGCGGCGATATCGGGCAGCTGGTGCAGCAGCTCACCGAAGATCGCCCGCAACTGCGTCCTGGCGACATGCGCACCCAGGCAGAAATGGCGGCCGCCGCCACCGAATCCGAGGTGTGGATTGGGCTTTCGGCTCAGGTCGAAAACGTCGGGCCGGTCGAACACCTCGGCGTCCCAGTTGCCCGAGGCGTAGAACATCACCACCTTCTCCCCCGCGGCGATCTGCTGTCCGCCGAGTTCGACATCGACTGCCGCGGTGCGGCGGAAGGTCATCACCGGCGTCGCCCACCGGACGAACTCCTCGACGGCGCCGCCGATCCGGTCGTCGAAATCCGCCATGAGCCATGCCCTCTGGTCGGGGTGGTCGGTGAGCGCCTTGAGCGCGTGGCTGGTGGTCTGGCGCGTGGTGTCGTTGCCCGCCACCGCCAGCAGCACGAAGAACGCGGCGACCTCGGCATCGGTGAGCCGATCCCCGTCGACCTCGGCGTGCACCAGCGCGCTGATCAGATCATTGCCCGGGTTCTCCCTGCGTTCTGCGGCAAGCGCATTCGCCACCTGATGCAGGTACATCTGGTTCTGCAGCAGCACCTCCAGCGGGTTGCGCCCGGCCAGGTAGACCGGGTCCGCCCAGGACACCAGCGCGTCGGCGGCATGTGCCACCCGCTGCCGTTCGGACTCGGGGATCCCGACCATGTCCGACAGCGTGCGGATGGGCAGTTCCTTGGCGCACTGGTCGACGAAGTCCACCCCGCTGCCGACTTCCTTGAGCTCGGCCACGATGTCGCGTGCGTTCTCCTTGATCGAGTCTTCGATGCGGGCCACCTGCCGGGGCGTGAACGCGGCGTGGACCAGTTTGCGGATCAGCGTGTGCCGCGGCGCGTCCATCGCCAGGAACGACTGTGACGCCTCGAGCAGCTCTTCCGGAACGGATTCGAACAGCACCCCTTTGCCCGACAGGAATGTCTCGCTGTCGCGGCTGACCGCCACGATGTCGGCGTGCCGGGTCACCGCCCAGAACCCGCGATCGTCGGGATCCTTCATGAGGGCGTCCTCGACGGGCGGATGCCAGCTGACCGGGCGTGAGGTGCGCAGTTCGGCGAACGTGACCTCACGATCGGCGGCCGTGGTGGCCCAGAACTTCCGCGACGACAGGTCGATCGGGTCGTAGGGGCGTGCGGCGGAAGGCCACGAGGGGGCTGATGTGATGGGCGACACAGTCATGCCGGTGACAATAGGTCTAGACAGTCTGTCTAGTCAAGGTGTGACGAATGCCGATACGCTGAGGGCATGCCATCGGTAACGCGAAAACCGCAGGCCAACCGAGAGGAACGGCGCGAGCGGATCGAACGCCAACTGCTCGATGCCACCGACCGGCTGATGGCCGACGGCACCAGCTTCACCGAGCTCAGCGTCGACAAACTGGCCACCGAGGCCGGGATCTCCCGGGCCAGCTTCTACATCTACTTCGAGGACAAGGGCCACCTGCTACGCCGACTGGCCACCCAGGTGTTCGGCGATCTGACCCAGGCCGCCCAACAATGGTGGAGCGTCGCCGGACGCCGCGACCCCGCAGACGCCCACACCGCCATGTCTGGCATCGTCGCCAGCTATCGGACCCACCAACCGGTGCTGATCGCGCTCACCGAGATGTCGAGCTATGACCCACTCGTCGCACAGACGTACCGTGAGCTGCTGGCCGGAATCTCCGATCAGCTCACCAAGGTGATCGAGGACGGGCAGTCCGACGGGTCGATCCGGCCGCAACTGCCTGCCGCCGCCACCGCGAGCACGCTGACGTGGATGGTGGAGCGGACCTGTCATCAGAATCTGCCGTCGCAGCCGCCGTCCTACGACGCCGAGCTGGCGAACACGATCACCCAGATCGTCTGGGGCGCCCTGTATCTGGAGTCCCCCAAGCTGTGATTTGTGCACCGCGCGTAACGGTCAGCGTTACCGGAGGTGCACAAATCGCTAGGTGGCGACCAGGTCGTCGGCGTGCACCGCGGGCCGGCGCAGCTCGGCCGGCAGATCCGGCGTCGAGCGGCCGATGATCGCGGCCAGCTCCGAGGCCTCATAGGCCACCACGCCGCGCGCGACCGTCTGCCCGTCAAGCCCCCGCAGATCCACCACGTCACCGCCATGGAAGTGACCGGTGACCTCGGTGATCCCGGCCGGCAGCAGCGAGCGACGCTGTTTGACGACCGCGCGCACCGCACCGTCGTCGAGAGTGAGCGCACCGTGGGACTCCGCGGCATGGCGAACCCAGAACCGCCGGGCCGACATCCGCTCGGGCCGCGGCGCGAACACGGTGCCCACCGAGGCATCGCTGAGCGCGGCACCGGCATCCGACGCGGCGGCCAGCAGCACCGGCACCCCGGCATCGGCGGCCAGCAGGGCCGAGGACAGCTTCGAGGCCATGCCTCCGGTGCCCAGGTGGCTACCCCCGCCGGCCACCACCCCGTCGAGATCGCCCTGGGCGGCGACCTCGGGAATGAAGCGCGCGTTGCCTTTTCGGGGATCGGAATCGTAGAGACCGTCGATATCGGACAGCAGGATCAGTGCATCGGCGCCGACCAGCTGGGCCACCAGCGCCGAGAGCCGGTCGTTGTCACCGAACCTGATCTCGTTGGTGGCCACGGTGTCGTTCTCGTTGACGATCGCCACGGCGTGCAGGACGCGCAACCGGTCCAGGGTGCGCTGCGCGTTGTTGTGTTGCACCCGCATCGCAATGTCCTGCGCGGTCAGCAGAACCTGGCCGACCGTGCGGCTGTAGACGGCGAACGCCGAACTCCACGCATTGACCAGGGCCACCTGCCCGACGCTGGCGGCCGCCTGTTTGGTGGCCAGATCCGTTGGGCGCTTGGACAGTCCGAGCGGCTCGATGCCGGCGGCGATGGCACCCGAGGACACGATCACCACATCGGAACCGGCTTTCATCCGGCCCTCGATGGCCTCGACCAGGACCGCGAGCCGGCCCGCGTCGAAGACTCCGGACGGAGTGGTCAGCGCAGTGGTGCCGATCTTGACGACGACGCTGCGCGCGGCCCGGATCGCGTTGCGATGTACCGAGGGCGACGAGTCTGCGCTCGTCACTCGTCTTCGCTCCCGGGCTGGCGCCGCTCCCGCCGGGCAGCCTTGCGTTCGGCGGCGCCGATCCGGTCGGTCTGCTCGAGCCGGATGTCGGTGCCGCGCCCGGTCAGCGGCATGTCGATGCCCGCGGGGGTCTGCGGTTCCCAGTCGAAGGTCATATCGCCGATCGTCACGGCGCAGCCGGGCTTGGCGCCCTTCTTCCACAACGCGTCCTCGACACCCAACCGGGCCAACCGGTCACCGAGGTAACCCACGGCCTCGTCATTGCTGAAGTCGGTCTGAGCGATCCAGCGCTCGGGACGGGTACCGCGCACGATGAACCCGCCGTCGCCGTCGGTCTCGACGGTGAAGCCGCTCTCGTCGACCGCGATCGGCCGGATCACCGGACGCCTCGGCACCAGCGCCGGCTGCGCCTCACGGTAGGCCTTCACCATCTCCCACAGCGCAAAGATCAACGGGCGCAAGCCATCACGGCTGACCGTCGAGATCTCGTACACGGGCCAGCCGAACTTGGACTGCACTTCTTCACGCACGAAGTCGGCCAACTCCCGGGCATCGGGAACGTCGATCTTGTTGAGCACCACCGCACGTGGCCGCGACGCCAAATCGCCCAGCGTGGAATCGCCTTGCAGGGTCGGGGTGTAGGCCGCGAGTTCGGCCTCCAGCGCCTCGATGTCGGAGATCGGGTCACGCCCGGGTTCCATGGTCGCGCAGTCGACGACATGCACGAGCACCGCGCAGCGCTCAAGGTGCCGAAGGAATTCCAGGCCGAGGCCCCGGCCCTCGGAAGCACCGGGAATCAGGCCGGGAACGTCGGCGACGGTGAAGGTGTTCTCGCCGGCCGAGACCACGCCCAGATTGGGCACCAAAGTCGTGAAGGGATAGTCGGCGATCTTGGGCTTGGCCGCCGAGATGGTCGACACCAGAGAGGATTTGCCCGCCGACGGGAAACCGATCAGGCCGACATCGGCAACGGTCTTGAGTTCGAGGGTGAGATCGCGGGTCTGGCCCTTCTCACCGAGCAGGGCGAAGCCGGGAGCCTTGCGCGCCCGCGAGGCCAGCGCCGCGTTGCCGAGACCGCCGCGACCACCCTGTGCGGCTTCGAACCGGGTACCGGCGCCGACCAGGTCGGCCAGCATCCGGCCGTCCTCGTCGAGCACCACCGTGCCGTCAGGCACGCGCACGATCAGATCGTCGCCGGTGGCACCGTCACGATTGCTGCCCGCACCCGGCTTACCCGAGGGTGCAGCGACATGGGGATGAAAGTGGAAGTCCAGCAGGGTGTGAACCTGAGGATCCACGACGATCACGATGCTGCCGCCGCGACCACCATTGCCGCCGTCAGGACCGCCGAGGGGTTTGAATTTCTCGCGGTGCACCGACGCACAGCCGTGGCCGCCGTTTCCTGCACTCGCATGGATGACGACGCGGTCGACAAACCGGGGCATCGGACATCCTCTCCGTCGAATGTGAAGCTATTGCGATAGTCCTATCGAGAACTCGCAGCTGCTTCACATTCGCGGAGAATCCTCGGAGTCTCAGGCCTCCGGGCGCGGCACGGGAACGATGTTCACGTGCTTGCGACCGCGCTTGGAACCGAACTCGACGGAGCCGGGAGCCAACGCGAACAGGGTGTCGTCGCCGCCACGGCCGACGTTGACGCCGGGGTGGAAGTGGGTGCCGCGCTGGCGGACGAGGATCTCGCCGGCCTTGACGACCTGACCACCGAACCGCTTGACGCCGAGTCGCTGTGCTGCAGACTCACGACCGTTGCGTGAGCTGGAAGCGCCCTTCTTGTGTGCCATTAGTTCGCTCCCTCGCTACTTGATGCCGGTGACCTTGAGCACGGTCAGCTGCTGACGGTGCCCCTGGCGCTTGTGGTAGCCGGTCTTGTTCTTGAACTTGTGGATGCGGATCTTGGGACCCTTGGTGTGCTCCAGCACCTCGCCGGTCACGGCGACCTTGGCCAGGTCGTCGGACTTGCTGGTGACCTTGGCACCGTCGACCACGAGGGCGACGGGCAGTGATACCGATGCGCCAGGCTCGGAGTCGAGCTTCTCAACCTTCACCACGTCACCGACGGCAACCTTGTACTGCTTGCCGCCGGTCTTGACGATTGCGTATGTCGCCATCGTGTCCTCTGCTCTGCTGCTCTCTGCGGGCGCGCGCTACCGGTCGGTGCGTGCGCGGGTCTTGGGTGGCGGGATGCCCCGCCGTCACCGGCCTGCGACTACTACAGGCACTGGAGACAACTGGTCAAGGGTACTTGACCAGCGGGTAGAGGGTCAAACCGCCCTCTACTCGTGGGTCGGCGGCCCCGCGGGCCTGGCTGCGGCGCGTCGACGAGTACGGCCGCGACTGGGCTGCACCTCGGCCACCACGGGCTCCGGTGCCTGGTAGACGTCCTCTTCGGACTCGTCAGCGTCGTCTGAGTCGTCTGAATCCTCGGAGTCGTCGAACTCGTCCGACTCGTCGTCGTCCGCGTCATCTTCATCCGAGTCGTCGATGTCGTCCAGATCATCGTCGTCGTCATCGAGGTCCTCGTCGTCGAGGTCGATCTCGTCCTCGTCCTCGTCAGAATCCTCGTCCGAGTCATCGGACTCGTCTTCATCGGACTCGTCGACGTCCTGCGCGTCGAACTCACCGTCGGGAGACTCGTCGGTCACATCCACGTCCTCGGGCGTGACCTGCTCGTCGCCTTCGCCGTCGACAGTCTCGGCGACAGCGTGCTCGTCGAACTCTTCGTGGCCCTCATGACCTTCGTGGTCTTCGTCGTGGCGACCGTTCGCCGCAGCCATCGCCTTGAACATCGGGTGTTCGCCGGCCGGATGGTCGGGCACCTTGACGACAGGCACCTCTTCGGGCTCGGGACGGGCATTACCCCGCTTGCCCCGCTTGCTGCGGCGGCCGCCACCACCGCCACCACCGCCGCCACTGGATTCGGCCTTGCGGCCGGCGTTCGATGACGAGGCCGTGTCGACCGGGTCGCCGTGCAGGACGATGCCGCGGCCGGCGCAGTGCGTGCAGGTGGTCGAGAACGCCTCGACCAGACCGGTTCCCAGCCTCTTCCGGGTCAGCTGCACGAGGCCCAGTGAGGTCACCTCGGACACCTGATGGCGGGTGCGGTCCCGGCCCAGCGCCTCGGTCAGCCGGCGCAGAACCAGATCCCGGTTGGACTCGAGCACCATGTCGATGAAGTCGATGACCACGATGCCGCCGATATCGCGCAGCCGCAGTTGTCGCACGATCTCCTCGGCGGCTTCCAGGTTGTTGCGGGTGACGGTCTGCTCGAGGTTGCCGCCGGCACCGGTGAACTTGCCGGTGTTGACGTCGACGACGGTCATCGCCTCGGTGCGGTCGATGACCAGGGTTCCGCCCGAGGGCAGCCACACCTTGCGGTCCAGCGCCTTGGCCAGCTGCTCGTCGATGCGGTGTACGGCGAACACGTCGGGAGCGTCGGCGCCGCCGGCGGGTTCGTACTTGGTGAGCCGGCCCACGAGATCGGGGGCGACGGTGTTCACGTAGGAGTTGATCGTGGCCCAGGCCTCGTCACCGGAGACGATCAGACCCGAGAAATCCTCGTTGAACAGGTCGCGGATGACCTTGACCAGCACGTCGGGCTCTTCGTAGAGCGCAACGGCGGCGCCGGCCTTCTTCCCGGTGACCTCGGTGGCCTTGGCCTCGATCTCGGTCCAGCGCTGCTGCAGCCGCTCGACGTCGGAGCGGATGTCCTCTTCCTTGACGCCCTCCGAGGCGGTGCGGATGATCACGCCCGCATCGGCAGGCACGACCTCTTTGAGGATCTCCTTGAGCCGCTGGCGTTCGGTGTCGGGCAGCTTGCGGCTGATCCCGGTCGACGACGCGCCCGGTACGTAGACCAGGTAGCGGCCGGCCAGCGAGACCTGCGTGGTGAGTCGGGCACCCTTGTGCCCCACCGGGTCCTTGCTGACCTGGACCAGTACATAGTCGCCCGGCTTGAGCGCCTGCTCGATCTTGCGGTTCGACCCACCGAGCCCGGCGGCCTCCCAGTTCACCTCACCGGCGTAGAGCACACCGTTGCGGCCGCGGCCGATGTCGACGAAGGCGGCTTCCATCGAGGGGAGCACGTTCTGCACGATGCCCAGATAGATATTGCCGACCAGAGACGCCGACGCCGCTGAAGTGACAAAGTGCTCGACCACGACGCCGTCTTCCAGAACGGCGATCTGGGTGTAGCGGGCGCCCTCGTGGGGCGGCTCGGTGCGGACCTTGTCGCGGACGATCATGGTGCGTTCGACGGCCTCGCGACGGGCCAGGAACTCCGCCTCGCTCAGGATCGGCGGGCGACGACGGCCCGCGTCGCGGCCGTCGCGGCGGCGCTGACGCTTGGCCTCCAGGCGGGTCGATCCGCTGATCCCCTGGATCTCCGAATCATCGCTGCTCTTGCCGGACCGCTCGGCGCGCGGGGCGCGCTCGTGCACGACGGTGTTGGGCGGGTCATCCGGGGAGCCCGCATCATCGTTGTCACCCGCGCCGGACTTGCGCCGCCGGCGGCGACGCCGACGACGGTTGCTGCCGTCGCTGCCGGCGGTGTCCTCGTCGTTGCCCTCGTCCGACTCGTCGGAGTCGTCATCGGAATCCTGGTCCGACTCGCTCTGGTCATCGTCGGTATCGGAATCCGGGCCCGAGTCAGAGCCATTCTCGTCACTTTGTTCACCGCGGCCACGGCCACGGCCGCGGCGGCCCCGGCGGCGCCGACGCGCGGCGGGGCGATCCGCCTGTTCGTCGTCCGTCTCGGAGTCGGCATCGCTGCCGGTGTCGCTGTCGTCGTCGTCTTCGTCCTCGTCGTCGACATCTTCTTCGACGCGCACCGGCACGAAGCTGACGGGCTGCGGTGCGACGAACAGCGGAAGGTAATCGGCCCGCTCGGTGTGGGCTTCGCGGGCCGCGGGGATGTTCGCGGTCTCCAGGATCAACCGGGATTCGGGCTCATCGCCCACCAGAACGGGGTCCGCCTCGGGGGCCGGTTCCGTCCCGGCGGCGGGCGCCGCGGCTGCTTCGGGGGCATCGGCCGGGGTCTCGGCCGGAGCCGCGACAGACTCGGTCACGGCGACCGCCACGGCCTCGACCTGCGCCGGAGCCGCTTGATCGATCGGACCCGGTTCTGTCGAACCGAGGGCCAGTGCGTCACGGACCCGCTCCGCGTCGACCTTGTCGATGGTGGAATGTGCACTGCGCGCACGCCCGTCGAACTCGGCCAGCGCATCGAGCACACGCCTACTGGTGGTGCCGAGTACCCGCGCCAGGGAGTGGACTCTCAGCCGCTCGGGCAGTCCCTCCTGTTGCGGAGTCTGGGTTGATAGGTCTTCATTCTGGGCATCTTCGGCCACGAATTCTCCTCAAGCCCCCGGGCGCGTCGTATCGACGCGGCCACGCGAGGGCTTCCGCTATTGGCCCGGGACACTTTCCCCGGACTTGTTGTGGTCTCGCTCCGGGCGGTTCGCTACCGAACCCACCCGGTGCCTGGCTGAATGATGGCTGGACGGCCCGCGCCGCACCGGATTGCGGTGGTCGCGCTCGTCGAAGTCTTCATTCGGGTGTTCAGCCTCGGTTGAGGCTGGCTACCCGCAACCAGTATCCCACATCACTGACGCGGTACTGACCAGACTGCGAGAAGGATTATCCGGCGGAGGCTTCGCCAGGGAACCACAGGGCGATCTCGCGGGCCGCCGACTCCGGCGAATCCGACCCGTGAACCAGGTTGTCTTGGGTCACAAGCGCCAGGTCACCGCGGATGGTGCCGGGCACAGCCTTCTCCACCGGATCGGTGCCGCCGGCGATCTGACGGAACGCGGCGATGGCGCGCGGCCCCTCCACGATGGCTGCCACGACGGGTCCGGAGGTGATGAACTCCAGCAGCGAATCGAAGAACGGCTTGCCGTCGTGCTCGGCGTAGTGCTGCTTGGCCAGCTCGACGCTGACGTTCTTCAGTTCGAGCGCCGCCAGGGTCAGGCCCTTGCGCTCGATCCGGCCGAGGATCTCCCCGACCAGGTGGCGCTGCACGCCGTCGGGCTTGATCAGGACAAGGGTCTGCTCAGTCACGGCAGAGAGCGTACCGGTCGGTAACAGCGCGGCGCCATCTCGGGGCCCCGACGGAGCCCGCACTGTGGCCCAGCTATCACTGCCCTATTCGCTGGGCGGTTGCTGACCCGGCAGCAGGCCACGATCCTGCCTGCGTTTGACCTCACCCCGCAGGTACACGATCAGCAGCCAGACCACGGCGAAGATCACGCCGATGAAGCCGATGGCCCCATGGATGAGCGCACCGGCGATCACCACCAGCTGGATGCCCAGGTTCGCCCAGATGGCCCAGGGCCGGCCCTGGATCCCCGACATCAAGATCAGCACGATGGCCAGCCCGACCACGAATCCGCCCGACGCCCAGGTCAGCCCGGAGCCGCTGACACCCACCACCGGCAGGGCCAGCAGTACGACGATGGCTTCGAGAATCAGCGTCCCCGCCATCACCCCGCGGAAACTCTTCCAGGGGTCGGGCGGAGCCGGCTTGTCACTCGGCGTCTGGTCACCGGGGGTCTGATTGCTCACTGCGGGTCCCGTCCGAACAGGGTCCGGGCCACGCCGGCGGTCACCACCGAACCGGTGATCACCATGCCGGACCCGGACAGTCCTTCGTCTGCCCCGGCCTCCTCGACCAGGGCGGTGGCCGTCTCGATCGCATCAGGCAGCGTCGAGGCGGTGATCACCCGATCCTGCCCGAACCGCTCCTCGGCCAGCGACGCCAGCGACTCGACGTCCATCGCCCGCGGTGAACCGTTGTGGGTGACCACGATCTGATCGAAGACCGGCTCCAGAGCGCTCAGGATGCCGCCGGCGTCCTTGTCCCCCATCACCGACACGACCCCCACCAGGTAGCGGAAGTCGAACTCCTGCTGCAGGGTCTGCGCCAGCGCCGCCGCTCCGGCGGGATTGTGCGCCGCGTCGATGAAAACCGTTGGCGCACTTCGCATGCGTTCCATGCGGCCCGGGCTGCGCACCGACGCGAAGCCGGCCCGGATGGCCTCGACATCGAGCTGGCGGTCCGCGCCCGCACCGAAGAACGCCTCGACCGCGGCCAATGCGAGAACGGCGTTGTGAGCCTGATGCTCACCGTGCAGCGGCAGGAAGATGTCGGAGTACACACCGCTCAGGCCCTGCAGCTCCAGCACCTGTCCGCCGATGGCGACCTGCCTGCTGAGCACTGCGAACTCGGAATCCTCGCGGGCCACGGCCGCGTCGGCGCGCACCGCCTCGGCCAGCAGCACCTCCATGGCCTCGGGAACCTGCTTGCCGATCACCGCGACGGTGTCGGTCTGCACCAGGTCCTCCGGCTGCCGGGTGATGATGCCCGCCTTCTCCCCCGCGATCTCGGCGATCGTGTCACCGAGATAGTCGGTGTGATCGATGCCGATCGGGGTGATCACCGCGACCGGGGCGTTGACGACGTTGGTGGCGTCCCAGCGTCCGCCCATTCCGACCTCGATGACCGCGACGTCGATGGGCACATCGGCGAAGGCCGCGAAGGCCATCGCGGTGAGGACCTCGAACTTGCTCATCTTCGGGCCACCGGCGGCCTCGGACTGCCGGTCCACCAGTTCCACGAACGGTTCGATCTCCGTATAGGTGTTCACGTATTGCGCTGGGGTGATGGGCATTCCGTCGATCGAGATGCGCTCCACCGCGGACTGCAGATGCGGACTCGCGGTGCGCCCGGTGCGCCGGTGCAGGGCGACCAGCAACGAATCGACGATGCGGGCCACCGACGTCTTGCCGTTGGTCCCCGCGACATGGATGGACGGATAGGCCCGCTGTGGCGAGCCCAACAGCTCCAGCAGGGCGGAGATGCGTGCCGTGCTGGGGTCCAGCTTGGTCTCGGGCCACCGCTGATCGAGCAGGTGCTCGACCTGCAGGAGCGCGGCGATCTCGTCCGGGGAAGGAATCGGGTCGGTCACCGGGCCCTCATTTGAGCCCGGCCAGGCGTGCGTTGATGCGCTCGACCTCTTCGCCGGCCAACTGCTGGCGGCCGCGGATCTTGTCGACGACGTTCTCGGGCGCCTTGGCGAGGAAGGCCTCGTTGCCGAGCTTGGCCGTGGTGGTGGCCAGTTCCTTCTGTGCCGCGGCCAGGTCCTTCTCCAGCCGGCGACGCTCGGCCGCGACATCGACGGTGCCCGAGGTGTCGACCTCGACGAGGACCGTGGCCTGCGTCAGACGCACCTCGACCGAGGCCGACGGCGTGAACCCGTCACCGGCGTCGGTCAGCCAGGCCAGCGCCGTGACCGCGGGCAGCTGCTCGGTCAGGCCGGCCTCGGTGATCGCCGACAACCGGGCCGGGACCCGCTGCCGGTCGGCCAGGCCCTGGTCGCTGCGGAAGCGGCGCACCTCGGTGATCAGCTTCTGCATATCGGCAATGTGCTGCGCCGCAACCGGATCAAGTGCGATGCCGGATGCCTGCGGCCACGGCGCGATGACGATCGACTCGCCGTCGGTGAGTGCCTTCCACAGCGTCTCGGTGACGAACGGCATGACCGGATGCAGCAGCTTGAGCAGTGCGTCGAGCACGAAGGCCAGCACCCCGGTCGTGTGAGCAACACCCTCACCGAGCTGCACCTTGGCCAGTTCCACGTACCAGTCGCAGAACTCGTCCCAGGCGAAGTGGTACAGCGATTCGCAGGCCCGGCTGAACTCATAGCTGTCGAGTGCCGCATCCACTTCGTCGCGAACCTCTTCGAGGCGACCGAGGATCCAGCGGTCGGCGTCGGTCAGGTCGCTCGCAGCGGGCAGCGGCGCGGGAGCCGCACCGTTCATCAGGGCGAACCGCGTGGCATTGAACAGCTTGGTGGCGAAGTTGCGGGAGGCCCTGGCGTGGTCCTCACCGATGGACAGGTCACCGCCGGGGCTGGCGCCGCGGGCCAAGGTGAACCGCAGCGCGTCGGCGCCGAACTTCTCCACCCAGTCCAGCGGGTCGATCCCGTTGCCGCGCGACTTGCTCATCTTGCGGCCGAACTCGTCGCGGATCAGCCCGTGCAGGAAGACGTTCTCGAACGGCACCTGCGGACCGCGCTTGCCGTTGAACGTGATGGCCGGATCGTCGGCGACGAACGTGCCGAACATCATCATCCGGGCCACCCAGAAGAACAGGATGTCGTAGCCGGTGACCAGCACCGAGGTCGGATAGAACTTGGCCAGGTCGGGCGTGTGGTCGGGCCAGCCCATGGTGGAGAACGGCCACAGCGCCGAGGAGAACCAGGTGTCGAGCACGTCGGGGTCCTGCTCCCAGCCGGCCGGCGGGGTCTCGTCGGGACCGACGCACACCGTCTCGCCGTTGGGACCGTGCCAGATCGGGATCCGGTGACCCCACCACAGCTGCCGGGAAATGCACCAGTCGTGCATGTTGTCCACCCAGGCGAACCACCGCGGCTCCAGGCTCGGCGGGTGAATCACGGTGTCGCCGTTGCGCACCGCATCGCCTGCCGCCTTGGCCAGACCGTCCACCTTGACCCACCACTGCAGGGACAGGCGCGGCTCGATGGGCTCACCGCTGCGCTCGGAGTGTCCGACGCTGTGCAGGTACGGCCGCTTCTCCGCGACGATCCGGCCCTGCTCGGCCAGCGCCTCACGCACCTTGACCCGGGCCTCGAACCGGTCCATGCCGTCGAACTGGGTTCCGGTGTCGGCGATCCGGCCCTTGGTGTCCATGATCGTCGGCATCGGCAGCTGATGGCGCAGCCCGATCTCGAAGTCGTTCGGGTCGTGCGCGGGGGTGACTTTGACTGCGCCGGTACCGAATTCGGGGTCGACGTGGGTGTCGGCCACGATGATCATCCCGTGTTCCACGAACGGGTGTGCCAGCGTTGTGCCGACCAGGTGGCGGTACCGCTCGTCGTCGGGGTGCACCGCGATCGCGGTGTCACCGAGCATGGTCTCGACACGGGTGGTGGCCACGATGATGTGGGGCTCGTCATCGTTCATCGAGCCGTAGCGGAACGAGACCAGCTCGCCCTCGACGTCCTCGTACTTGACCTCGAGGTCGCTGATCGCGGTCTCCAGCACCGGTGACCAGTTGACCAACCGCTCGGCCTGATAGATCAGGCCGGCATCGAAGAGCCGCTTGAAGATGGTGCGCACCGCGCGCGAGAGGCCCTCGTCCATGGTGAAGCGGTCGCGGCTCCAGTCCACGCCGTCACCGAGGCGGCGCATCTGCCCGCCGATGGTGCCGCCGGACTCACGCTTCCAGTCCCACACCTTCTCGACGAACAGCTCGCGACCGAAGTCTTCTTTGGTCTTGCCGTCGACCGCGAGCTGCTTTTCCACCACGGTCTGGGTGGCGATGCCGGCGTGGTCCATGCCGGGCAGCCACAGCACCTCGTAGCCCTGCATGCGCTTGCGGCGGGTGAGGGCGTCCATCAGGGTGTGGTCGAGCGCGTGGCCCATGTGCAGGCTGCCGGTCACATTGGGCGGCGGCAGCACGATCGAATAAGGCGGCTTTTCGCTGGCCGAATCGGCGGTGAAATATCCGGCATCCACCCAGCCCTGATACAGGTCGGCTTCTACCGCGGCCGGATCCCAGGATTTGGGGAGGGCATCGGCACGATCGTCAGGGGTGGGGGTCACCGAGCCATTCTAAGAAGGACGTGCCCGAATACGCGAAAGCCCCCGATGCCCGGTGCGTTCGCTGGGCGTCGGAGGCTCTCGAGCCGGCTTGGTGCCGGGGCTACTTCTTGCCGCCGAGCAGGCCGCCGAGGATCTCACCGATGGCATTGCCCTGGTTGCCACCGCCGCCGAGCACGCTGCCGAGGATGCTGCCCAGCGGGTTGTTGGCGGCGCCGCCGCCACCGGTCGCGCCGCCCAGGATGCTGCCGAGGATGTCGCCCAGGCCGCCTCCGCCGGAAGCCTGAGCCTGCGCCTCTCCGGCCGGAGCGGCGTTCTTCTGGGCGAACTGCTTGCCGATGTAGGCGAGCACGATCGGCGCCAGGATCGGCAGCAGCTTCTTGATCAGATCACCGCCACCGGCGCCCGTGCCGGCCAACGCCGACGCGACCTGGTTGCTGTCGTTGCCGCCGAAGATCTTCGAGACGATCTGGTTGCCTTCGTTGGCGTCGACCTGGTCGACACTCACGCCGCCGTCGAGCAGGCCGCTGGCGCCCTGCGCGGACACGGCCGACTCCAGATCGCTCGAGTCGATGTTGTCCGCCTGTACGTTCTCCGCCACACCGCCGACGAGCGCGGGCACCAGGGTCTTGATGGCGGCGCTCACCTCGCCTTCATCTGCGCCGAGCTTGCTTGCGATATCCGCCACGGGGATCTGCGCGAACAGATCATCGAGACCGGCCATTTTTCATCCCACCTTCGTTGCTGGCGTACTGGAAGTCCTCGACAACGACACTAGTCGAATCTGATCTTGCCCCACAGGTGTTCGACGCAGGCGGATCCGTTCGTGTTGCGCCAGCTCAGCTCAGGGCAGTGGTTTCCAGCGACACCCCGGCGGCCGGTAGCCGGGTGAGCAGGACATCCCCCATCGCGGCCACCGGTGTCAGCACGCCACGGCGGTCCGACAGCGCGTCCCGATCGGTTGCCAGCGCCAGCCCGCACTCGCCGAGCAGCACCGCTGTCGACTTGTATCCGGGATCGCCTTGCTGGGCCATGCTTGTGACGTACCGGGCGCCCGATGTCGTCGTGGTGTAGGTCTCGACGCGGTAGTGGCCCCGCTCGCGGGCCCGCTCGCTGGGACCGGTACCCGGCTTGGGAGCCAACTTCGCGACCAGACCGCCGGGCAGCCGGTTGAAGTAGCGGCCGCCCACACCGAGCGTGAATGCGTTGGCTCCGGTCACCGCTGCGGCCGCCAGCGGCGCCGCAGGCGAGCGGCCCAGGCTCATCTGCTCGGCGTACTCGAAGCGGCGCCCGTAGGCATAGTCCAGTAATGCGTTGCTGCGCCGCACGATTCGGGTGTTCGGGGCGGCCATGGCAAACGCGCCGGTCCAGTACCCGGCGAGCTCGGGAGCGATCTCACCACCGCGGCGCCACCGCACGTCGGGCTGAGCGCCGAGTTCGGGTTCGGCCCCACGGTCGGGGCTCAGCGTGTACGGGTCGTTCATCAGCGCCCGGGCCTCCGGGTCCGACGACAGCGTGTCCAGCAGTTCCAGCATCGAGGCCACGGTGCCGCCCGACACGCCGCCGGCGAAACTGCGCACCACCAGGTTGGTGTCACCGAGTTCCCCGGCTCCGTCTGCGAGCGCCCGCTGATACAGCGCATACACCGTGAGATCAGATGGCACCGAATCGAATCCGCACGAATGCACGATCCGGGCACCGGTGTCGACCGCCTGCTTGTGATGGAGGTCGATGCTGTCGCGGATGAATGTCGTCTCACCGGTGAGGTCGGCGTAGTCGGTACCGGCCGCGGCGCACGCCGCGACCAGCGGCATGCCGTAGCGGGCGTACGGCCCCACCGTCGTCACCACCACCTGGGTGCGTGCGGCCATCGCGTCGAGAGAGGGCTGAGAGGTGGCGTCGGCGGTCACCAGCGGCCACGACTGCGCGCCGGGCCCCAGGCCGTCGCGGACCGCGCGCAGGCGCTCCTCGGAACGGCCGGCCAGGGCGATCCGGGCCGATCCCCCGGCCCTGGCCAGGTACTCGGCGGTCAGTTTTCCGGCGAATCCCGTGGCGCCGTACAGCACCAGATCAAACTCACGCTGCGTCACGATCTCGACGCTACCCGAGCAATTCGGGCAACTGCACCGGTTCACCGCGCAGGTGGTCGGCCAGGAATGCCGTCACCACCTGGTACCAGATCTTGGCGTGCTGCGGCGCCAGCACCCAGTGGTTCTCCGTCGGGTAATAGAGGAACCGGTGGGGGCTCTCGCCGTTCTCGTCGGCGGGCAGCCCCGAATGGGTGAGCAGCTCGTACCACAGCCGCAGCGCCTCGCCGATCGGTACGCGATAGTCCTTGTCGCCGTGGATCACCAGCATCGGGGTGGCGATGTCACCGACGAACCGGTGTGGTGAATTGCGCTGGGCCATCTCGGGTGTCATCTCCCGGGCCCACCAGTACGCCCCGTCGGTGGTGGGGCCGAACTGGTCCAGCGCCCACAGGCTGGCATGCGTGACGATGGCGTCGAACCGATCGGTGTGCCCGGCGATCCAGTTGGCCATGTAACCGCCGAACGATCCGCCCATCGCGGCGGTGCGCGAGGCATCGACTCGCGGATGTGCGCACGCGGCATCGGTAGCCGCCATCAGGTCGGTGTAGGGATCGCCGCCCCAGGAGCCCCAGCCGCGTGCGATGAAGTCCTGGCCGTAGCCGGTGGACAGGCCCGGATCCGGCATCAACACGGCATACCCCCGGGCGGTGAGCAACCACGGGTTCCACCGCCAGTGCCAGGTGTTCCAGCTGCCAAGCGGGCCGCCATGAACCCACAGCACCAGCGGGGCCGGCTCGTCGCCTTCGGGCAGGGTGAGCCAAGACCGGATAGGGGTGCCGTCGGCGGCGGTCGCGGTCACCTCGGTCACCGTGCCGGGCAGTTCTGGTGCCTCCAGGCACGGCAGCGCGGTGACGGTGCCGTCCCGGTCGATCCGGACCGGATGCGGGGGCGCGGCATAGGAGCTGCGCAGCGCATAGATCACCCCGCCGGGCGCGGGACGCACATCGGAGTAGGTGAAGTCATCATCGGTCAATTTGGTGACCGCGCCGGATACGGGGTCCACGGAGAAGATCGGACCACAGCCGCCGTCGTCGGCCGTCACGATCAGCGCCGAGGAATCCGGCGTCCAGGCCACCGAGGACGGCCAGCGATCCCAGTCGCCGGTCAGCTCCACCGGGTCTTCTCCGAACTGCATGCAGCACAACGTGATCCGTGGCGGCGCGGTGGGAGTGGAATGAGTTTCCCGGGTGAAGGCCACCGCGCTGCCATCCGGTGCGATCGCGGGGCGTTCCAGGTCGGCTCCGGGTTCCTCGGCGATGGTGGTGCGTTCGCCGGTGACCCGGTCGATGCGCACGAGCGCAACCCGCAGCGCCGTGCCGGGGCCGGGCTCCTGCCAGGACGTCACCACGAATCCGCCATCGGCGCTGAGATCAAAGGTCGTCTCGCGCAACGCCGCGCCCGGACCGGGGGTCAGGTCCCGCCGCCCGTCGGCGTCGAAGAGGTGGGGCTGGTCCGGACCCAGGTCGTGATCCCAGTGCCGGACCGGGTAGCCGGTGTGCAGGATCGCCGACACCTTGGTGTCCTTACGGGCCTCGCGCTTCGCCTTGTCGTCGTCGACTCCGGCCGACGACGGCAGCAGGGAGGCGGTGACGACGGTGGCGTCGGCGGCGCGGGCGCTCGCCGCACCCGCGACACCGCCGGGCATCGTCAGCACCTCGGATGCCTCACCGCCGCCGGCGGGTAGCCGCCACAGGGCCGCCGGCGGTTTGTCCTCGCCCTCCCCGGGACGCACGGCGAGGAACAACACGTCTCCGTCGGCGGTGAACACCGGAGCGGACTCCCCTTTGACCCCTTGGGTCAGCCGGCGCGCGGGTTCGACCCCTGCAGGATCCAATTCCCATAT
>NZ_HG322953.1:361354-369823 GCF_000455325.1 Mycolicibacterium septicum DSM 44393 | reverse complement strand
TGGGTCAGCCGGCGCGCGGGTTCGACCCCTGCAGGATCCAATTCCCATATGGCGCTGAGGAATTCGGTCTTCTTCTCGTTGAGCGTGCTGACCGTCGTGACCAGCCGCGAGCCGTCGGGCGACACCGCGAGTCCGGACACCCGGGGAAACGCGAGGTAGTCGTCGAGATCGTCAAACACCGTCATGACTCCCCACCGTAACGGCGCGGCCCGCACCGAAGCTCGGTACGGGCCGCGTGATGCGGGTCGGTCAGGACACCTTGATGACCTGTCCGGTGGCGTCGGTTCGCACCTGCTTGCTGCTGCGCTCCCCCTGGACGTTGATGAAGATGATGACGTTCGCGTCGAACGGGATGTTGCGCTTGATGCTCACCGTCTGGACCTTGCCGTCGGGGATCTCGCTGGCCGCCACTGCGCCGTCGATCGCCGCGACGATCGCGCTGGTGGGCACGTCGGTGGTGACGAACAGATTCTGCTGGAGGGCCTCGGTGTCGTCGTCGTAGTCGATGGGACGCGACGGTCCGACCGCGCCTGACGTGTAGCTCCATTCGTTCAGCTCGGTCGGCGCGTTCGGGTCGATCGCCTCGACCTTGAGCAGGCTGGGCGTGATGACGACGTCGACCACCTGCATCGGGTTGGCACCGACCTTCCCTGCGATCGCCGCATAGGCGTTGTCGATGCCCTCAGCGGTGAACAGGTTGCCCGAAACCGCTTCGGTGATCTTCTCGGTGCCCGAGGAGACGACCTTCTCGGCCGCCCCGGCAGCAGCGTCCCTGATCTCGGTCACCTTGGAGCAACCACTCAGTGCCGAGGCGGCAATCAGTGTGGCGCCGAGCGCGATACCGAAGCGGGTGAGTTTCATCGGGTCCTCTCATCTGTTCTGCCCCGGCACTTTCGGCACGGGGAACCTGCGTAAAGACTGTGCGAACGCTGGAAGGCTACCGATCCCAACTCCGGCCATGGTGAGTCACCTCACCCCGCCCGTTAGATTCGACCGATGGCGCAGTCCGTTCTGGTCGTCGGTGCCGGTATCACCGGCCTTGCCACCGCAGTCGCGTTGCAACGGCAGGGATATAAGGTCACCGTCCTCGAAACCCGCACCGACACCACGACGGGGGCGGGCATCAGCATCTGGCCCAACGCCCTGGCGGCGCTCGACGAGATCGGGCTCGGCGATGCGGTGCGCGGGTCCGGCGGACGGGTCACCGGCGGCGCGATGCGCTGGCACGACGGCACCTGGCTGCGGCGACCGACACCCGACCGGATGATCCGGGCGCTGGGCGAACCGCTGGTGGTGATCCACCGGACGACGTTGACCGAGATCCTCACGTCGGCGCTGCACCCGGGCACTGTCGAATACGGGGTCGCGGTGCAGTCGCTCGACGACCACGACGGCGGCGTGCGTGTTCGGTTGTCCGACGGATCCGAGAGAGAGGCCACCGCGGTGATCGGCGCCGACGGAGTGGATTCCGTGGTGGCACGTCACCTCAACGGCCCGCTGGAACGTCGCTACGCCGGGTACACGGCCTGGCGCGGCGTCGCCGACTGCACCATCGACCCCGAACTCTCGGGCGAGACGATGGCCCCCGGGATGGAAGCCGGCCACGTGCCGCTCGGTACCGATCACACTTACTGGTTCGCCACCCAGCGGGCTCCGCATGGACACACCAACGACGACGGGGAGCTGACCCACCTCCAACGCATCTTCGGCAGCTGGGCCGACCCCATCCCGGCGGTGCTCGCCGCCACCGATCCCGCACAGGTGCTGCGCAACGACCTCTACGACCGCACCCCGGCGCGGCGATGGGCGCGGGGACCGGTGGTGATCGCCGGGGACGCCGCGCATCCGATGCGCCCGCATCTGGGCCAGGGCGGATGCCAGGGGCTCGAGGACGCGGCGACGCTGGCCGGCCTCGCCGTCCGGGAGCCGGATCTGCCGACCGCCTTCGCCCGCTTCGCGGCCCTGCGCCGGAAGAGGGTCATGCGGATCGTGCGGGAGTCACAGTTGATCGGCCGGGTCGTGAACCTGCGCCCGCCGGCGCTCAGCGCCGCGGCCACCCGGGCGACCGTTGTCGTGCCTGAATACGTATTGACCCGGCACCTGGCCTCGATCGCCGCTCGCGGGGCATTCACCCCGGTGCGCTGAGCTCAGTGCGGCACGCCGAAGGCTCCGAGCGGATCCAGGAAGGTCGTGCAGATCCGGCGTAGGTCAAAGATTCCCAACACCGAACCGGGGCGCACAGCCTGGCAGCCGGTCGGCGCACTGGGAGTCGCCCAGCCCGCCGGCGTTCCGCCCCGGACGCCGCACTTTGGCCAGGCCCCGATCCCCTGGGTCGCCAGGACGTTCTCGGCCACCCTTATCTGCTCCTCGCGGGACGCGGTGGCAGGCGATCCGATTCCGCCGTGCGAGGCCCAGGTGGCTGGTTTGAACTGCAGGCCCCCGTAGTGACCGTTGCCGGTGTCGATGGACCAGTTGCCGCCCGATTCGCAGTCGGCGATCGCATCCCAGTTCACGGTGTCCGCACCAGCGGTCGCCGTCGAGGCGAACATGGGTGCCAGCATGAGGCCCGCCGACGTCGCAGCAAGCCAGAAAGCCCTGGTTAACGCCCTTCGTTTGGTCATCTCACGGCCCTTCCCCGACCTTTGACACCAAGGACCGCTGCAGATGCCGATCACGTTCGTGCAACTGTGCGGTCACTAATGGGTTCGTGTGACCAACGTCACGCGTTACAGAGGGGGCAGAAGTTTTTTCGGAGGTTGCCGAGGCTGGAGCAACCGGAGGGCCTCCTGAGGAAACAGAAGCGGCGCCGGGCAGAGGCCCGGCGCCGCTTCGTATCAAGTTGTCAGTAGCTCACGTTATGAGCAGCCCTGTACTAGCCGCGCTTGCCGCACACCGGCCAGGCGCCGATGCCCTGGGAGCGCAGCACGTTCTCAGCGACCCGGATCTGCTCGGAGCGCGAGGCCTGGTGGGGCGAACCCGAGCCACCGTTGGCGCGCCAGGTGCCCATGTTGAACTGCAGGCCACCGTAGTACCCGTTACCGGTGTTGATCGCCCAGTTGCCACCCGACTCACAGGCAGCGACGGCGTCCCAGTTGACGCTGTCCGCATTGGCGGTACCGGCACCCAGTGCCACGGGAGCCACAGCGAGCGCTCCAGCAATGATGCCCAGCCCAAACGTCTTGCGGATGTTCTTCACTTCGTTCCTCTCGCCAAGCGCGCGCCAAACAGCACCCGCCAGGCGGGTGCGGAAGCCTGAATCCAGGCCGGAGGGGTTGGTTCGCGCCGTCTCGGTCAGGCACGAAAGGGAGGGCCACAGTGCCCGGCCCGGGATCAGACCCAGGCCCCCGCGTCGGGCGTAATCGCCACTGCGGCCCCACTCACACGCAGGTTCTTGGTGTTGAAATTATTTGCTCCCTGTGGAGACGCTTTGGACCGTACAAAGGTCTCGGAGAGAAGTCACCTCGATGTAGAAGCGATCGCGGAAAGATCACGGACAGATAACGAGATGCTGAACGAATCGTTTGTGCAGGTCAGCGACGGATGGCGGTCGTTACCGTTTCGTGATCGGCGCAAACGAAAAGTGAGGCAGATCACGCACTTTTTGTGAACTGGCCCACTTGATTCAGGTGCGTTATCGCGGGCAAACAACGCTTGGGACAACAAAACCGCTGGTAGATGCCATCGACGAGTGTCACAACGTGCCGCACCAAGCGAATCTGTTCGCTACAGACACCCGACTCCCCGAGCCCGGGCCGGCGTCGGATCATCTTGGCACACAAGGGATATCGATCCAGTCGGTCACCGCGGACCGACCGAACCGCCCCGCGTCCGACACCCGCAGAGTCGGTAGCTGACTCACCAAACCGACTGAGCTACAAGTCATTTCATCATTGCTACTCGAATCGTCAGTCATCCCGGCCAACCCTGCGGCACGAATCCGAATCGCCCGGATCTGACAAACCGAACGGTCAGGGGTCTTTTGGCACAAACTTAGACACACTGAACACATGCCCCAGCGAATAGCGAGCGAAGTTCCCGCATTGCGCAACAACTCGAATGATCATGAACGCCAGTGACTTTCGCGTACACCCGCGGGCCATCTGCGGATGACGTTTTCCGAATTGATGCGACTTCCAGGGGCTCAAATACGGTGAAATAACCAGTCAATTATCTCGGTACGATAAATGCAGCCCAGTTGCCGCGCTAATTCGCAATTTGCTGAGATTTATCCGTCACGCAACTCTGCTCAGGGCAGATCGGCCGCGGTGTTGACGTTGGTCAGCGCGCGCTGCGGTGCCATCACGATGCGTTGCGTATCGACGGACTCGGCCAGCGCCCGCATGCTGCGCCGGCCGTCGCGCACCAGATCGGCGATCCGCCCGGCGAGCGCACTGCGGTAGATCCCCGCCAGGTAGTGGTCCCTGCCGTCCCACGGCAACACGATATCGGCAGGTGACCGCTCCGCAGAGGCCAACAGGGTGTCGATCAGCTCCGACGACAGATACGGCATGTCCACGGCGCAGACGAAGGCGCGGTCCAGGCCGGCCTCCGCTACGGCACGCAGTCCGCGACCAGTCGCCACCAGCGGCCCGACTCCACGCACCTCGTCACGGAGCACCTCGGCGCTCAGCGCGGGCAGTGGCTGGCCCGGCGCTGCGATCACGAAGACCGGTGAACAGCGCCTACTCACTGCGGCGACCACATGCTCGACCATCGTCGAGCCGTCGAACGGCAGCGTCGCCTTGTCGCGCCCCATACGGCGCGAAGCCCCGCCCGCCAGAACTACGGCGGCGAGCGGGGCTGTGCTCAGGTTGTCTTGGTCAGCGGGGTCAGTCGACGGTCCAGGTGTCTTTGCCACGCAGCAAGGATTGCAGAGCCGCGGTGTCATGAGGCTTGGATTCGATGGCCGTGTTGACCTGCTGGCGCGCGGCGTCGTCGTACGTGGGCCGACTGACCTTGCGGAAGATCCCCATCACCATGTGATCGAGGTTCTGCTCGCTCAGCCGCGACAGCGCGAATGCGTAGGCAGGGTCATCGATCTCGGCGTTGTGCACCACGATGTCGGCGGCCGCGACGTCGGCGGTCTTGGCGACCTCCAGGCCGAACCCGGACTTGACCACGCAGTACTCGCCATCGGTACCGAACTTGATCGGCTCGCCGTGGGTGACGTTGATCAGCCGTTCCTCGGCGCCTTCCTTGCGGAGCGCGTCGAACGATCCGTCGTTGAAGATCGGGCAGTCCTGCATGATCTCCACCAGCGCGGCACCGCGGTGCTCGGCCGCGCCGCGCAGCACCTCGGACAGACCCTTGCGGTCGGAGTCCAGCGCGCGGCCGACGAACGTGGCCTCCGCTCCCAGCGCCAGCGACACCGGGTTGAACGGGTAGTCCAGCGAGCCCATCGGAGTCGACTTGGTCACCTTGCCGACCTCGGAGGTCGGCGAGTACTGACCCTTGGTCAGGCCGTAGATCCGGTTGTTGAACAGCAGGATCGTGAGGTTGACGTTGCGGCGCAACGCGTGGATCAGGTGGTTACCACCGATCGACAGCGAGTCACCGTCACCGGTGACGACCCACACCGACAGGTCAGGACGGGCCAGGGCCAGGCCGGTGGCGATGGTGGGGGCGCGACCGTGGATCGAGTGGAAGCCGTAGGTCTCCAGGTAGTACGGGAACCGGCTGGAGCAGCCGATACCGCTGATGAACGCGATGTTCTCGCGCTTGAGGCCCAACTCCGGCAGGAAGTTGCGGATGGTGTTGAGGATGACGTAGTCGCCGCAACCCGGGCACCACCGGACCTCCTGGTCACTGGTGAAGTCCTTGCCCTTCTGCGGCTGGTCGGTGGTGGGCACCAGGGCGTTCTTGGTCAGTCCCGCCTCTGTCAGCCCCAGGTCTGCGCCGATCAGATCAGTCATGCGTTCGCTCCCACACCGCTCGCCTCAACCTCAATCGTGGCCGCCGCCAACCGGGCGAACTTGGCCTTGTCACTTTCCTTCTCACCGAGTGTGCCGTCCAGGGCCGCATCGATGATGCCTTCGACCTCGTCGGCGAGGAAGGCCATGCCCTCCACCTTGGTCACCGACTGGACGTCGACCAGGTACTTGCCGCGCAGCAGCAGCGCCAGCTGGCCCAGGTTCATCTCCGGCACCACCACGTTCGGGTAGCGACGCAGTACCTCACCGAGGTTGGCCGGGAAGGGGTTGAGGTGGCGCAGATGGGCCTGGGCCACCTTGATGCCCTTGCGCCGGGCGCGCCGGCAGGCCTCGCCGATCGGGCCGTAGCTGCTCCCCCAGCCCAGCATCAGCAGTTCGGCGTCGCCGGTGGGGTCGTCGACCTCCAGATCGGGCACCTTGATGCCGGCGATCTTCTCCTGGCGCAACCGCACCATGAGGTCGTGGTTCTTGGGCTCGTACGAGATGTTTCCCGAGCCGTTGGCGGCCTCAAGGCCACCGATCCGGTGCTCCAGGCCCGGAGTGCCGGGCACCGCGAACTGACGGGCCAGGGTCTCGGGGTCACGCGCGTAGGGAGCGAACGGCTCGCCGGACTTGGCGAACGTGTGCTCGATCGGCGGGTAGGTGCTGATATCCGGGATCTGCCAGGGCTCAGAGCCGTTGGCGACCGCACCGTCGGACAGGATGATGACCGGGGTGTGGTAGTCGATCGCGATCCGCGAGGCCTCCACGGCGATGTCGAAGCAGTCCGACGGCGACTTCGGGGCCAGGATCGCGACCGGCGATTCCCCGTTGCGGCCGAACAGCGCCTGCAGCAGGTCGGCCTGCTCGGTCTTGGTCGGCAGACCCGTCGACGGGCCACCGCGCTGCACGTCGACGATGAGCAGCGGCAGTTCGGTCATCACGGCCAGGCCGATCGCCTCGGACTTGAGCGAGACACCCGGGCCCGAGGTGCTGGTGACACCCAGCGCGCCGCCATAGGAGGCGCCGATGGCCGCGCCGATGCCGGCGATCTCGTCCTCGGCCTGGAAGGTCAGCACGTTGAAGTTCTTGTGCTTGGACAGTTCGTGGAGGATGTCCGACGCCGGGGTGATCGGGTAGGTGCCCAGCACCACCTGGATCTGCGCCAGATGTCCGGCGGCCACGATGCCGTAGGCGAGCGCGGTGTTACCCGAGATCTGACGGTATTCACCCGACTTCAGCTTGGCCGGCGACACCTCGTAGGTGGTGGCGAATGCCTCGGTGGTCTCGCCGTAGTTCCAGCCGGCCTTCAATGCCAGGACGTTGGCCTCGGCCACGTCGGGCTTGCGGGAGAACTTCTCCCGGATGAATGCCTCGCTGTGCTCGAGCTCGCGGCCGTACATCCACGACAGCAGGCCGAGGGCGAACATGTTCTTGGCGCGCTGGCCGTCCTTCTTCGTGGCACCGATCACTTCGACGGCGCCCAGGGTCAGCGTCGTCATCGCGACGGACGTCACCACGTAGTCGGACAACGTGTCATCCTCTAGCGGATTGTTGTCGTATCCGACCTTTGCGAGGTTGCGCTTGGTGAACTCATCGGAGTTGGCGATGATCAGGCCGCCGCGGGGCAGATCCGACACGTTGGCCTTCAGAGCGGCCGGGTTCATCGCCACGAGCACGTCGGGACGGTCACCGGCGGTGAGGATGTCGTAGTCGGCGATCTGGATCTGGAACGACGACACACCGGGCAGGGTGCCCTGTGGCGCGCGGATCTCTGCCGGGTAATTCGGCTGGGTTGCCAGGTCGTTTCCGAACAGCGCAGCTTCAGAAGTGAAGCGGTCACCGGTCAGCTGCATACCGTCGCCGGAGTCACCGGCGAAGCGGATGACGACCTTCTCGAGCTTCTGCCGCGGCGCGGCGCCATTGCCGTTGCCGTTCTCACCCACGGCTACCGCCTTTCACACGTTCTTTGACCACGTCTTTCCGGGCCGCTGTCATGTGACGCGCCGCCGGATCGAACGTCCACCGAATTTTGATGTCACTACCAGTACCGATTATTGCACTGCTCTTAGGCTGCGCTTCACCGCGCCGTGCCCCGACACGCGGGTGGGTTCCCGCCGAAGGTGCTGTTCGTGGGCGTGAAGGAGGCCGATTTGAGACAGAACTGTGGTTTTCGTCACGTTTAGGAGAATGTCATTCTCTAAGGAAAAAGCTACTGGCCGGTAGCTCTCCGCTAGCACCGGCAAGCACAAACTTGACACCTGTCGAGTTTAGACCCCGACCTGCGGCTACGCCAGCCCGGGTGCCCCGGTGTGAACCCGCTTGTCCAGCTCTCCGGCCACCAGTTCGCTGGCCGCCTCCGCCGAGCGACGCGGATCATGGCCGGCCGCGCGATGCGCGACATAACAGGCGGTGAACATGTCGCCCGCCCCCGCGGTCTGGACATCCAGCACCCGCCAGGCGGCCGGCACGCGCTCCACCGCACCCTCTATATAGATGTCGCATCCCTCCGAGCCGTAGGTCACCAGGATCTCCGCGACGCCGAGTCGCTCCGCGCTCG
>NZ_HG322953.1:206647-361328 GCF_000455325.1 Mycolicibacterium septicum DSM 44393 | reverse complement strand
CCGAGCCGTAGGTCACCAGGATCTCCGCGACGCCGAGTCGCTCCGCGCTCGACGCGTCGAACGCACCGTCGGCGACGATCACCGCCTCGTCCTCGGCAAGCTTGAGGATGTCGACATCGGCCAGCAGATCCGCGGGAAAGTGGCGATCCTCGATCAGCGGCCCCAATCGGTCGGCCCGCACCAGGCCCTGCCCGTCATAGGCGACCCGATGGCCGCGCGCCGCGAGGGCGGCCAGCGTCTCTGCCGGGAAATCGGTGCGTAGTAACGGGGCCAGGTGCACCCATGTCGTCGCCGGGTCGGCCACGTCGATGTCCGCGGCGGTCCACACCGGGCCGATCGCCTGCACACCCATGTGCCGGTGATCGGTGTCGTCGTAGTCGAGGCTGAACGAACTGGTGACTTCCGAGGGCAGGATCTGCACCAGCGACCCGAACCGCGCGCGCAGCCCGTCGAACAGGGCGTGATCACGTTCGGCGCCCATCGCGATGATCCGGCCGGGTCCGCCCGCCGCCTGCAGCGCCACTCCCGCGAACGATGCGCATCCCCCGGGGCTCGGCGGCGCCCCGTTGATGATGTCGATCGCGAGGTTGCCGAGCACGGTTACCCCAGGGACTAGCTCTCGTGGCATGGATGAAGTCTCCCGGTCTGGACGATCACCGCGCTCCCCGACCCCGCCCGATCCCCGACCCGACATCAAAATGTGATCCACCTCACATCGAGGGCGGGGCGGAATGCCTCTCGCGGGATTCGCATTCAAATCACATAGATAGCCAATGTTGTGACGAAGGGTAGTGCGAAATGCGCATGGATTCGAGACTGAAACTCCTCCTCTGTACCGCCGGCCTGGCAGCCGCCGCCGTCATGGCGGTACTCGGCGTCCAGGTCGCTCAGCCCGATGGCGCACCCGGAATATCCGTGCCCTCGGCCCAATCCACCATGCAGTTCGGCGAGACCGTGACCCAATCCGCACCGCCGTCCCAGCCCGACACGCCCGCCGCCACACCACCGGTCAAGGCCCAACCCGCCCCGACCGCAGAGCCCGGATAAGCCGCATGGCTCACGCCGGCAGGTTGTACGGCGTGATCACCTGAATGGGCACGGGGCGGACCGGCTCGCCCGGCAGTGCGCCGTGTTGCTGCAGGATCAGCCGCATCGCCAGTCGCGCGTCGGCCCGGAGATCGTTGTGCAGGACCACCGAGATCCTGCCTTCCCGCAGCAGCCTGCGGTTGTCCACATCGAGGTCGTGGGCGACGAACACCCGGCACTCTCGTCCGAGCTTCTCGAACGCCGCCACCGTGGCGGCGTTTCCGCCTCCGGGTGAATAGACCGCCTCCACGGACGGGTGACGCTTGAGCGCGTCGAGCACCAGCCGTTCGTTGGTCGCGTCGATGCCGTCGCTGTCGGTGACCTCGACGACCGCGCGACCGGAACCGCGCAGCCCCGACCGGAATCCCACCTCACGCTCGCCCTCACCACGAAACACCGTGCGGCTCAGGGTGATCAGCACCTCGGAGTCGGTGGGGCCCAGCCATTGCTCGATCAGGTAGGCCGCCGTCGCACCGGCTCCGTGGTTGTCGATGCCGACGTATGCACTGCGGGCGCTGGTGGGGATGTCGGTCGTGTACGTCACCACCGGAACCCCGGCGGCGACGAGGTGGTCGACGGCCTCGGCCACCTCGGGTTCGTCGGCCGCCTTGAGCACCACCCCGTGGCTGCTGCGGATGCCCGCCAACGTGTCGACCATCTGGGCAGTTGAGCCGGACTCCCAGAGATGGAAGCGAGCCCGCAGCATGGCCGGGGCGAACGTGGGCAATTCGGCCTCGACGGCGGCCCGGAACGCATCGGAGAACCGTTGGGGGGTCTGCATGACCACGTCGATCAGGTAGCGGCGCCCGTTGAGCCGCAACTGCGCCCGTTGCTTGTCCAGATCCGCGATCGCCTGGCGCACCTCGGCCCGGGTGTTGTCCCGCACGCCCGGGCGGTCGTTGAGCACCCGGTCCACCGTGGCCTCGCTCAAACCACACTGCTGAGCGATCTCACGGACCTTGTATCGGTGCGCCACCTCTGAACTCCGATGCTCCTGATGGTTTTTTGATGGATTTTTGCCGTTGATTGTGCCACAGGACACAGCAAGACTGTCAGCCATGACCACGACATTGCGGACATCGCAGACCGGGCGCCGGGCCTGGATCGAGGAAGCGGACTGCTCCCTCGACGAGTTCCGCGCCCAGGTGTCGCGTACCACCGACGCCGCCGACTACCCCCTGGCCGCCTATATCCGGCACAACGTCCCGGTGTACTCGGCCGCCACCATCGCCGACGCCGATCGCCGCGGGCTGCAGGCCGAGTTGATCAGCGCGTTGGCCGACGGCCCGGGCGTCGTGGTGTTCGAAGGCGCCTTCGATGAGGACGTCGTCGATCGGGCCAGCGCCGCGTTCGGCGCGCTGATCGAAGCCCAGCGCGCCGAAGGCGCCGCCGCCGGTGACCACTTCGGCAAGGCCGGTGCGAACGACCGCATCTGGAATGCCGGGCAGAAGCTGGCCCTGCATTCCCCCGGCGTGTACACCGAGTACTACGCCAACGACGCGCTGGCCGTCGTATCGCAGGCCTGGCTGGGCCCGCGCTATCAGGTCACCTCACAGGTCAATGTCGTCAATCCCGGTGGTGCAGCCCAGGTTCCGCATCGCGACTATCACCTCGGTTTCGTCACCCCGGACCAGTTGGCCGACTACCCCGCACATCTGCACCGGCTGTCGCCGGCGATGACGCTGCAGGGCGCGGTCGCGCATTGCGACATGCCGCCGGCCAGCGGCCCGACCATGCTGTTGCCGTACTCGCAGACCTTCGAAGCCGGGTACATCGCGTTCTCCCGGCCGGAGTTCATCGAATTCTTCGCCGCCCACCAAGTTCAGGTGCCGCTGCGCAAGGGCGATGCGGTCTTCTTCAATCCGGCGCTGTATCACGGCGCAGGCACCAACACCTCGACCGACATCCGGCGCATGGCCAACCTGCTACAGATCTCCTCGCCGTTCGGCCGCGCGATGGAAGCACTCGATCGCACCGCCATGGTCCGGGCCGTGTATCCCGCCCTGCTGGCGATGAAGTCCGCGGGCCGCTCCGAGCGCGAGCTGTCCAACGCCGTCAACGCCACCGCCGAGGGCTACGCGTTCCCGACGAATCTCGACCGGGACCAACCCATCGGCAGTCTGGCTCCGCCCAGCCAGGTCGACACCGTGCTGGCCGCACTGGCCGGTGATCTGACCCCCGAAGAACTCGACAGCATCCTCGATCAGCAACAAGAACGGAGAATTCCATGACCACGCTCGGCGTTATCGGACTGGGCCGCATCGGCGCATTCCACACCGAAACCCTTTCCACCCTGGACGGTTTGGACGGGCTGGTGATCACCGACGAGCGCCCTGACGTTACCGCTGCGGTGGCCGCCAAGCACGGCGCCAAAGCCGTCGACACCGTCGAGGAACTGTTGTCCTCCGGCATCGACGGCGTGGTCGTGGCCGCCGCGACACCCGCGCACGCCGAGCTGACACTGGCCGCCGTCGAGCGCGGCATCCCGACCTTCTGCGAGAAGCCGATCGCCTCCACCGCCGTGGAGAGCGCGCGGGTCGCCGAGACCATCGCACGATCCGGTGTCCCCGTGCAGGTCGGGTACCAGCGCCGGTTCGATGCCGCCTTCGCCGCCGCCAAGCGTGCGGTCGACGACGGGTCGTTGGGCATCCTGCACACGGTGCGCAGCACCACGATGGACCCCGCTCCCCCGCCGCTGGACTACATCAAGGGCTCCGGCGGCATCTTCCGTGATTGCGCCGTGCACGATTTCGACATCATCCGCTGGATCACCGGCCAGAACGCGGTCGAGGTGTACGCCACCGGATCCGTACAGGGCGACCCGCTCTTCGCCGAGTACGGCGACGTGGACACCGCCGCGGTGATCGTGCGGTTCGACGGGGGTGCGCTGGGCGTCGTGTCGAATGCCCGCTACAACGCCCGCGGATACGACTGCCGCCTTGAGGTTCACGGATTCGGCGACAGTGTGGCCGCCGGCTGGGACCAGGGTGTGCCGATCCGAAATGTCGACCCGGCCAACACATTCCCGACCGGCCCCGCACACAATTTCTTCATGGACCGCTTCACCGAGGCGTTCCGCACGGAGCTGGCCGGCTTCGTGGAGGTGGCCAAGGGCGCGCCGGTCGCCGGCGCCACGGTGGCCGACGCCGTCGAGGTGGCCTGGCTCGCCGAGGCCGCCACCGAGTCCCTGCGCCGGGGCGCCCCGGTGCGCATCGAGGAGGTTCGCAACGCATGAGCGCCGACATCAAAATCGCCGGAGCGCCGATCTCGTGGGGCGTCTGCGAGGTACCCGGCTGGGGTTACCAGCTCGACCCCGAACGCGTGCTCACCGAGATGCGCGACACCGGCCTGACCGCCACCGAACTCGGCCCAGAAGGTTTCCTGCCCGCCGACACCGCCGAGCTTCAGTCCGTGCTGACCCGGCACGGGCTGGCCTGCGTCGGCGGGTTCGTCCCCGTGGTGTTGCACAACGCCGACCACGATCCCGCCGATGACCTTGCCGGACCGCTGGATTCGCTGGTGGCAGCGGGCGCCGGGGTCGTGGTGCTGGCCGCGGCCACCGGATCCGACGGCTACGACTCCCGGCCGGTGCTCGATGACGACCAATGGGCGACACTGCTGTCCAACCTGGACCGGCTGGCCTCGATCGTCGCCGCGCGCGGCCTGCTCGCGGTGCTGCATCCGCACGTGGGAACCATGGTCGAGACCCGCGACGATGTCGACCGGGTGCTGGCAGGCTCGGCGATCCCGCTGTGCCTGGACACCGGGCACCTGTTGATCGGCGGCACCGATCCGCTCGAACTGGCCAAGGCGGTGCCGCACCGAATCGCGCACACCCACCTCAAGGATGTCGACGCGGCCCTGGCCGCCAAGGTGCAATCGGGTGAGATCAGCTACACCGATGCCGTCAAAGCCGGGATGTACACGCCCCTGGGCACCGGTGATGTCGACATCGCGGGCATCGTCTCGGTCCTGCGGGACAACGGTTTCGACGGATGGTTCGTGATGGAGCAGGACACCATTCTGGACAACGCACCCGCCGGAGACGGGCCGGTCACCGACGTGCGGGCCAGCGTGGCGTACTTGAAGTCTGCGACCTCGTGACCGGATTGCGCATCGGGGTCTTGGGTGCTTCCCGGATCGCCGAGAAGGCCATCGTGGGGCCGGCGCAGGAACTGGGTCACCGACTGGTGGCGGTCGCCGCGCGTGATCCGCAGCGCGCGGCGGCTTTTGCCGACAAACACGGTGTGGAGCGCGTGCTCGGCTCGTACGCCGAGGTGATCGACGACGCCGAGGTGGATGTCGTATACAACCCCCTGGCCAACGCATTGCACGCGCCGTGGAATCTGGCGGCCGTCACCGCCGGCAAGCCCGTGCTCAGCGAGAAGCCTTTCGCACGCAACAGATCTGAGGCCGCCACAGTCGCCCGGGCCGCCGAGGCTGCGGGGGTGACGGTGCTGGAGGGGTTCCACTACTTCTTCCATCCGGTGACACAGCGGGCCTTCGCGCTGGCCGCCGGCGGTGAGATCGGCCGGCTCACTCGGGTCGAGGTGCGGATGGCGATGCCCGCACCGGACGACGATGACCCCCGCTGGTCCCTGGAACTGGCCGGCGGGGCCCTGATGGACCTCGGCTGCTACGGCATGCACGTCCTGCGGTCGTTGGGCCGTCTGGACGTCGACGGGCTCCGCGGCGCACCGTCCATCGTCGCCGCCCGCGCCGAGCAACGCTCGACCGATGTCGATGCGACGTGCGATGTCGAGGTCAGTTTCCCGGGCGGGGCGACCGGGCTGACCGCCAATTCGATGGTGGCGCCCGAGTATTCGTTCACCATCAGGATCGTCGGCAGCGAGGGCGAGGTGCTGGTTCACGATTTCATCCGGCCCAACGACGACGACCGGATCACCGTGCGGACGGTCGCCGGTGAACGCGTCGAGCGACTCGGGACCCGGGCCAGCTATACGTACCAACTGGAGGCATTCGCCGACCACGTACAGAACGGTGCGGCGCTGCCGTTCGGGCTCGCGGACGCGGTGACCAACATGGCCTACGTCGACGCCGCGTACCAGGCCGCGGGGCTACGCACGCGTTAGGCGGCGCAAGGAGAAGGACTATGACTCAGACATTCGAACTGGCCGTGTGTGCCGAGATGGTCTTCACCGATCTCGACATCGTCGAGCGGGCCCGGCGTATCTCCGAACTCGGCTTCTCGGTGGAGATCTGGAGCTTCCACGACAAAGACCTCGATGCATTGGCCGCGACCGACGCCCGGTTCTCGTCGATGACCGGCTATCTACGCGGCGATCTCTACGACCCGGCGGGCGCCCGCGAGGTGGTGCGTACCGCACAGGAAGCCATCAAAGCCGCTGAGGTACTGGGAGTTCCGCGCCTCGTCGTGCATCCGGGCGAGCTGGTCGACGGTCAGGCCGCCCGGCCCCGCCACCGGGTCACCGGCGAGATGTGGTTCTCGGCGCTGCGTGGGCTGGAAGCGCTCGGTGAGCTGGGCGCCGAGGCCGGTGTCACCTTCTGTCTGGAGAACCTCAACACCATCGTCGACCACCCCGGGGTTCCGCTGGCGCGCGCCAAGGACACCCTGGCGCTGATCGAGGCGGTCGACCACCCCAACGTCAAGATGATGCTCGACCTCTATCACGCCCAGATCGGTGAGGGAAACCTCGTCGACCTGGTGCGCCGGGCCGGGTCGGCGATCGGCGAGATCCAGGTGGCCGACGTGCCGGGGCGCTGCGAGCCGGGGACGGGTGAGATCCACTACCCCGCCATCGCAAAGGCGTTGCACGACATCGGCTATACCGGGACCGTCGGCATGGAGGCCTACGCCTCCGGAGACAGCGTCGCGGCGCTGGAAGCCTTCCGCACCGCGTTCTCCTGATGCCTCGCTGAGCACCGCGAGCGTGCGTGTTTCGGCGATGCGCCGCATTCCAAGGTCCGCCGTGCGCACAATGACGGAATGTCCGAGGCATCCTTTCCGCACGGCAACTGGGGGCGTGACGACCTCTCGCCGATGTTCAAGCCGGTGTTCGCGTTCGCCGCATCCCCATTCGGCTCCAAGGTGATCCGGGCGATCGTGCCACTCGACAGGCGGGTGGTCGACCGCACGAAGGGTCGCTTCTCGTTGTTCGGACCGCTGTCGATGCCCGAACTGCTGTTGACCACGACCGGTCGAAAGTCAGGCCGGCCACGCACCTCCGTGCTCAGCTATGTCCACGAGGGCGACCGCCTACTGGTGATGGGCAGCAACTTCGGCCAGCAGCACAATCCGTCGTGGTCGAGCAATCTCGTCGCCGAGCCGCAGGCTTCGATATCGATGGCAGGCCAGGACATCCCGGTCGTCGCGGCCGTGCTCTCCGGCGCCGAACGCGACGGGGCTCTGCAGCGCTTTCTGGCCTACCCGATGTACCGGGCCTACCAGACGCGCACCGACCGGGACATGCGGGTGTTCGCGCTGACGCGCAGATAGCGCAGCGCCCCGCCGGCCGGGTGGCTGACGGGGCGCCGAGGCAGAAACTACCGGCGGAGCTCGTGGCTGAGCGCCTCAAGCTCGTTGCCGCCGGCCATCTCCTGAGTCAGGGTTTCCAGGGAGATCTCGTCGTAGGTGCAGTCCAACTTCTGCCGCCCGCGGTTCAGCAGCACGAAATGGTCACCGACCATGTGTGCGTGGTGCGGGTTGTGGGTGATGAAGATGACCCCGAACCCCTGTTCCTTGGCGGCCGTGATGTAGCGCAGCACCATGCCGGACTGCTTGACACCCAGCGCTGCCGTCGGCTCGTCGAGGATCAGCACGCGGGCGCCGAAGAAGATCGCCCGCGCAATCGCCACACACTGGCGCTGACCACCCGACAGCGAGCCGATCGGCGCGTCGACATCGGGCAGGTCGATACCCATCTTGTGCAGCTCGGAAATGGTGGTCGCACGCATCGCGGAAATGTCCAGCGACGGCAGGATGCCCTTCTTGCGCAACTCGTTGCCGAGAAAGAAGTTGCGCCACACCGGCATCAGTGAGACCACCGCCAGGTCCTGGTAGACGGTCGCGATTCCGGCCTTAAGCGAGGCCTTGGGTGAGTCGAACACCGTCGGCGCGCCGTCGATCAGCAGCTCGCCCTCGGTGGGCTTGTGCAGGCCCGCGATGATCTTGATCAAGGTGGACTTACCGGCACCGTTGTCGCCGAGCACGCCCGTCACCTCGCCGGCACCCACCCGCAGGTTGATGTCCTTGAGCGCGATGATGTTTCCGTAGCTCTTGCCCACGTGTTTGAGTTCGACCAGCGGCACCGCGCCGCCCGACGGTGTCTCCGCAATCGGGGCTTCAGCAGTTGTGCTCATCTACTTACCTCTTCACTGCGTAGTTACGGACGACGTTGTTGGCGATCACCGCGAACAGCAGCATCCCGCCGAGGAAGAACTTGAACCAGTCCGGGTTCCACCCGGCGTAGACGATGCCCTGGTTGGTCATGCCGAAGATGAAGGCACCGATCAGCGTGCCGATCGCGGTGCCATAGCCACCGGTGAGCAGGCAGCCGCCGACCACCGCGGCGATGATGTAGAAGAACTCGTTACCGATGCCCTGGCCGGACTGCACCGTGTTGAACGCGAACAACAGGTGCATGCCGACGAACCAGGCGCAGAAGCTGACCACCATGAAGAGGCCGATCTTCACCTTCGTGACCGGTACGCCAACGGCACGGGCGCTGTCCTGGTTGCCGCCGACGGCGAAGATCCAGTTGCCGATCTTGGTCTTGAACAACACATAGGTGGCGATGACGACGAACAGGATCCACCACAGCACGGTGACGCGGACCGACACCCCGAGAATATTGAACGACGAGGCGAATACGGCTCGGCCGGAATCGAATCCCTCCATGTCGGACACGCTTGGGGTCGCGACCTGGCCGGACAGCAGCTTGGTCACCGCCAGGTTGATGCCGGCGAGCATGAAGAAGGTGCTCAGTGTGATGAGGAACGACGGGATCCTGGTCTTCATCACCATGTAGCCGTTGAAGAAGCCGATCGCCAGGGCCATCACCAGCGCCAGTACCGCACCCGTCCACAGGTTCAGGTGCAGGTTGTACGACAACATCGAGGCGGAGAGCGAAGCCGTGGTGACCGCGACGCCCGACGACAGATCGAACTCACCGCCGATCATCAGCACGCCCACCCCGACGGCCATGATGCCGATCGTCGAACTCGCATAGAGCACCGTGGCCAGGGCTTCCGGGGTCCGGAAGGGCGGCGCCACGATCAGGAACAGCACGAAGATGCCGATCGCACCGATCGCCGCACCCATCTCGGGGCGGATCAGCAGGCGCTGCAGCTTGTTCTGTTCCTTGACCCGCTCGTCGCGGACGACCTTGTGCGTTTCGAGGTTGAGGTCTGCCTGGGTACTCATGGCTAGCGTGTCCCGTTCTTCGCGTACTCGGCGATCGCGTCGATATTGGTCTTGTCGATGAACGACGGACCGGTCAGAGTTGGCTGATTGCCGCCGATGACGTTGCCGTTGTTGATGAAGAGCCACAGTGAGTCGACGGCGAGGTATCCCTGCAGGAACGGCTGCTGGTCGACGGCCCATTGGACGTCACCGTTCTTGATCGAGTCGACCAGTGCGGCGTTGGTGTCGAACGTGCCGACTTTGGCCGAGCTCCCGGAATTGCGTACCGACTGCACGGCGGTCGGCGCGAACGGCGCACCAAGGGTCACCACGTAGTCGATCGATCGGTCCTGCTGCAGCTTGGCGGTGATGGTCGACTCCACCGACGGCATGTCCTTGCCGTTGACGTTGAGTGTCTCGGTGCCGGGGAAGGTGTTCTTGACGCCGGCGCAGCGGGCCTCGAGGTCGACGTGGCCTTGTTCCTGGATCACACACAGGACCTTCTTGGCACCCTCTTCGGTGAGCCGCCGGCCCGCCTCCTGCCCGGCGATGTAACCGTCCTGACCGAAGTACTCCTTGACGCCGATCTTCTGCCAGGAGTCGAGGCCGGCGTTGAACGCGACCGTGGGAATGCCTTTGCCCGTGGCATTTTCGATAGCGGTCTTCATGGCGTCCGGCTTGGCCAGCGTCACCGCGATGCCCTGCACACCGCTGTCCACGGCGGTCTGGACCAGGTTGGCCTGATTGGGCGCCTCGGGATCCGAGGAGTACCGCAGTTCGATGTTGTCTTTCTTGGCCGCGGTCTCGGCGCCCTTGCGCACCAGGTCCCAGAAGGAGTCACCCGGCACCTCGTGGGTGATCATCGCGATGGTGGCCCGCGGGGTGTCGACGGTTCCGCCGCCCATCCCGCCACCGGTGTCCCGCGGCTTTCCGCCGGTGCTGGAGCACGCGCCGGCGCCCATGACCAGCACACCCGCCGCAGCTACCACCGCGAGCCGACTGAACCTCATTGCTTCTCCTTGCCATCGACGTCACCGGGTGCTTGTGCGTCTGGGTGACAAGCGACACGGCCTCGCAGTCGATGTAATACCGCTCACATCCGAATGTCAAGACTTTGTTCGGACATTAGGACTGCATATCAAATGCCCAGGAGCGCTGCAGCGAACCCCGCACCGGTGGCGGTCAGCCACGCCGGTGCGTCAAAACCTGCAGGGCTGCAACGGCTTTGAGAGATCTAGCGATCGACGAGGGTGGTATCGAAGTAATACCGCGATGCGCGGTAGGCGTGGCTTCCGTACTCGACGACGCGTCCGGAATCGTCGAACGCGGTCCGCTCCATCACCAGCAGCGGGGCCTTCGGCTTCTCGTCGAGCAGCTTCGCCTCGTCCCGCTCGGCAGCCTTGGCGCCGATGCGCTGCTGAGCCAACCGGATGTGCACCCCACGGGAGCGCAGCGACTGGTACAGACCGGCCCGCTCGAGTTCATCGCGATCCGGCGCGATCGACGCGGGAAGGTAGTTGGTCATCAGCGCCAACGGTTGACCGCCGGACATTCGCAGCCGGCGCATCGTCACCACCTCGCTGCCCGCTTCCAGGTTGAGCCGTTCGGCGATCTCGTCGGACGCCGGACCCAACGCGTACTCGAGCACCCTGGTGGCCGGTTCCTGGCCGGCCCGCGCCAGATCGTCGAACAGACTGGTGAGTTTGACGGGACGATGCACCGGGGTCTGCACCACCTGCGTGCCCACACCGCGCTTGCGGACCAGCAGCCCCTTGTCCACCAGTTCCTGAATCGCGCGGCGCGTCGTCGGCCGGGACAGACTGAGCCGGCTGGCCAGCGCCAACTCGTTTTCGAAACGATCCCCCGGCTTGAGTTGCCCATCCAGGATTGCCTTTTCGAAGACCTGCGCAACCTGGAAGTACAGCGGCACCGGACTCGAACGGTCGAGCTCCACGGACAACGTCGGGGTCACGCTCACTCCAATCCTCGTGTCCTCCGCGCGCAGTTCGCCGGGAGTGATTGTCCAGACTACCTGCTTATGACTGAAAGTAAGAATGTCCGAACAAAGTCTTGACAGCACATGGTGACGGGGAGCACAGTCGACACCGACACCAGGCGCGCTCGTCGTCGCCGGAACGCACATACGCACATCGCACTCGGGAGTCAGTCGTGACCGATAACGCCAGCCAGCCATTCGACGTCATCGCCATCGGGCGCAGCGGCGTCGACGTGTATCCGTTGCAGGTCGGGGTGGGGCTTGACCAGGTGGAATCGTTCGGAAAATTCCTCGGTGGCAGCGCCGCCAACGTGGCAGTCGCCGCCGCCCGGCTGGGCGATCGCACCGCGCTGATCTCCGGGGCCGGCGACGACCCCTTCGGCCGGTTCGTCCGCGACGAACTGGCCCGGCTGGGTGTCGACAACCGCTATGTCAGCACCCATGGCGAGTACCCGACGCCGGTGACGTTCTGCGAGATCTTCCCGCCGGACAACTTCCCGCTGTACTTCTACCGCAAACCGTCGGCACCCGACCTGCAGATCAGTCCCACCGAACTCGACCTGGACGCCATCCGTAACGCTCGCCTGTACTGGTCGACGGTGACCGGCCTGTCCGAAGAGCCCAGCCGTAGCGCACATTTCGCAGCCTGGTCGGCTCGGGATGAGCGCTTGCGCGAAGACAATCGGCACAGCTCGCGAGCTCCTTTGACCGTTCTCGACCTCGACTACCGGCCGATGTTCTGGGAAACACCGGCCGCGGCCACCGAACAGGTTCAGCGGGCGTTGCGCCACGTCACCGTGGCGGTCGGCAATCGCGAAGAGTGTGAGATCGCCGTCGGCGAGGCCAGCCCGCACAAGGCTGCCGACGCCCTGCTCGACCTCGGCGTGGAACTCGCGATCGTCAAGCAGGGGCCGCGCGGCGTACTGGGCAAGACCAAGCAGAGCTCGGTCACCGTGCCGCCCAACGAGGTTGATGTCGTCAACGGGCTCGGTGCCGGAGATGCCTTCGGTGGCAGCCTGATTCATGGCCTGCTCCGCAACTGGCCACTGGAGAAGACCCTGCGCTACGCCAACGCCGCCGGGGCCATCGTCGCATCCCGGCTCGAATGCTCGACCGCGATGCCGACCGCCGTGGAGGTGGCCGACCTCGCCGAACAAACCGCCGTGGAGGCTGTCAATGTCTAAACCCACCGTGTGCACGGACTACGCCGCGATCACCGAACTCCGGGCGTCCGAGCCCGGCACGATCGCCGCGGCATGGCAGCACCGCACCGCCCGTCCGACCGTTCGTGGTGACGGCAAGCTCATGATCGTCGCGGCCGACCATCCGGCCCGCGGCGCACTCGCTGTCGGGTCGCGGCCCACCGCGATGAACAGCCGCACCGACCTGCTCGACCGGCTGTGCGCCGCACTCGCCGACCCGGGGGTCGACGGTGTGCTGGCGACCGCCGACATCCTCGATGACCTCCTGCTGCTCGGCGCGCTGGAGGACAAGGTGGTGTTCTCCTCGTTCAACCGAGGCGGACTGGCGGGGTCGTCCTTCGAGCTCGACGATCGGATGACGGGAGCCACCGCGGCATCGACGGCCACCGCCCGGATGAACGGCGGAAAGATGTTGTGCCGCATCGATCTCGACGATCCCGGAACGGTGGCCACGCTGGCGTCCTGCGCCCAGGCGGTCGACGCGCTCGCCGCACACGGCCTGGTGGCCATGCTGGAGCCGTTCATGTCCAGCCGGGTCGACGGCAAGGTGCGTAACGACCTGTCCCCCGATGCGGTGATCAAGTCGGTACACATCAGCCAGGGTCTGGGCTCGACCTCGGCCTACACCTGGATGAAGCTGCCCGTCGTCGACGAGATGGATCGGGTGATGGAGTCGACGACCTTGCCGACCCTCTTGCTCGGCGGCGACCCGACCGATCCCGACAAGGCCTTCGCGTCCTGGGAGAAAGCGTTGACCCTGCCGTCCGTGCGGGGCCTGATCGTGGGGCGCACCCTGCTGTACCCGCCCGATGACGATGTCAGTTCAGCGGTCGCGACCGCGGTGAAGTTGGTGAGGTGACATGCATTCGAAACTCTATATCCCGGCCCGCAGCGCCGAGCTGCCGTTCACCGTCGACGTCACCCCGGAGTCCGCCGGTTGGGCCGAATCCTCTTTGCGGGTACTGGAGCTGGACGACAGCCAGGCCGCAGAACTGCACACTGGGCACACCGAGGTGATGATCCTTCCGCTGACCGGTGGCGGCACCGTCGAATGCGGCGGGGAAACCTTCGAATTGTCACCGCGGTCGTCGGTTTTCGACGGCCCCGCCGACATGGTCTATCTCGGCATCGGTCAGGAGTACCGCCTGTCCGGTGCGGGACGCTTCGCGATCTGCGGTGCGCGGGCAACGCGTTCGTTTCCGAACCGACGGCGCGCCGCCGCCGACGTCCCCGTCGAACTTCGCGGCGCGGGCAACTGCAGCCGCCAGGTGCACAACTTCGGCACTGCGACAACATTCGAGGCCGACTCGCTGATCGCGTGCGAGGTCATCACCCCGGGTGGCAACTGGTCGAGCTATCCCGCCCACAAGCACGACGAGAACACCGAGGTGGAAACCCAGCTGGAAGAGATCTACTACTTCGAGATCGACGACAGCCCCGCCGGCACACCGGGATTCGGCTATCACCGGGTCTACGGCACCCCCGAGCGCCCCATCGAGGTGCTGGAGGAGGTCCGAACCGGGGATGTCGTGCTGGTGCCACACGGCTATCACGGACCCTCGATCGCGGCACCGGGCCACCACATGTACTACCTCAACGTGATGGCCGGCTCCGGCCCCGACCGGGCCTGGCTGATCTGTGACGACCCGAACCACACCTGGCTGCGGGGCAGCTGGGAGCACCAGGACGTGGATCCGCGTCTCCCGTTCCGTCCCTCCACCTCTCGCGAAGGAGCCTGATCCCGTGGTATCCACCGCACCGAAGTCGACCGAGAAACTGGTCGACACCGAGGGCACCGTGCGACTCACCGTGGCCCAGGCCACCATTCGCTTCCTGGCCGGCCAGTATGTGGAGCGCGACGGGGTCCGGTCCAAATTCTTCGCCGGCTGCTTCGGCATCTTCGGCCACGGCAACGTGGCCGGACTGGGCCAGGCGCTGCTGCAGGACGAGATAGCCGCAGCCGAGGCCTCGAAAGAACCCGGACTCAAGTACGTGCTGGGCCGCAACGAGCAGGCCATGGTGCACAGTGCGGTGGCCTATGCCCGGCAGAAGGACCGGCTGCAAGCCTGGGCGGTGACCGCCAGCGTCGGCCCCGGCTCCACCAACATGCTCACCGGCGCCGCGCTGGCCACCATCAACCGGCTACCGGTGCTGCTGCTGCCCGCCGACACGTTCGCCACCCGGGTCAGTTCACCCGTGTTGCAGGAACTCGAACTGCCGTCCTCCGGTGACGTCACGGTCAACGACGCCTTCAAGCCGCTGTCCCGCTACTTCGATCGGGTCTGGCGGCCCGAACAACTCCCGGCCGCCCTGCTGGGGGCCATGCGGGTGCTGACCGACCCCGTTGAGACCGGAGCCGCGACGGTGTCGATCCCCCAGGACGTGCAGGCCGAGGCGCACGACTGGCCGGAATCGCTGTTCGCCGAACGCACCTGGCACATCGCCCGCCCGCTGCCCGAACGGTCGGTGATCGCGCGCGCCGCAGAGATCGTCGCGTCGGCCCGCAAGCCGCTGATCGTCGCCGGCGGTGGCGTGCACTACTCCGGCGCCGAAGGCGTTCTGGCGGCATTGGCATCTGGCACCGGCATCCCGGTCGCCGAGAGCCAGGCCGGCAAGGGCTCGCTGCGCTACGACCATCCGCAGTCGGTCGGGGCGATCGGTTCCACCGGCACCACGGCGGCCAACGCGCTGGCGTCGGAAGCCGACGTCGTCATCGGAATCGGCACCCGATACAGCGATTTCACGTCCGCGTCGCGGACCGCGTTCAACAATCCCGACATCCGGTTCGTCAACATCAACGTGGCGTCGCTGGACGCGGTGAAGCAGGGCGGTATCAGCGTGGTCGCCGATGCGCGTGAGGCACTCGAGGCGCTGAGCACCGCGCTGGGCGACTTCCGCGTCAGCGACGAATACCGCACGCGGGTCACTGAACTGGCTGCCGAGTGGGAGGACACCGTGTCCGCGGTCTACGCGACCTCCGACGACGGCGCGGCGTTGAACCAGAACCAGGTCATCGGTCTGGTGAACACGCTGTCGGATCCGCGCGACGTGGTGGTGTGCGCGGCCGGCTCGATGCCCGGGGACCTGCACAAGATGTGGCGCACTCGTGACCGCAAGGGTTATCACGTCGAGTACGGCTACTCCTGCATGGGATACGAGATCGCCGGAGGGATCGGCGTCAAGATGGCCGATCCGGATCGCGACGTGTTCATCATGGTCGGCGACGGCTCCTACCTGATGATGGCCACCGAACTGGTCACCGCCGTACAGGAGGGCATCAAGGTCATCCCCGTGCTGGTGCAGAACCACGGATTCGCCTCCATCGGTGGGCTTTCCGAGTCGCTGGGCTCGCAGCGGTTCGGTACCTCCTACCGCTACCGCAGCGGGGACGGCCGGCTCGACGGCGACACGCTGCCGGTGGACCTGGCGGCCAACGCCGCCAGCCTGGGCGCCGACGTCATCAAGGCCACCACCGCCGCGGAGTTCACCGACGCGGTCAAGGCGGCCAAGGCCGCTGAGCGAACCACCGTCATCCACGTCGAGACCGATCCGCTGATCTACGCCCCCGACAGCCAGTCCTGGTGGGACGTCCCGGTGTCGGAGGTCTCCACGCTGGAGTCCACCCAGAGCGCCTACGCACGGTATGCGGACTGGAAGAAAGTTCAACGCCCCCTGATCAATCCGTCCGACCGCTGAAAGAGATCCATGAGCACAATTCTCGTTGGTTCGGCCCCCGACTCCTGGGGTGTGTGGTTTCCCGAGGACCCGAACCAGACGCCCTATACCCGCTTCCTCGACGAGGTGGCCGAATCCGGTTACGAATGGATCGAATTGGGCCCGTTCGGCTATCTGCCGACCGATCCGAAACAGCTGTCCGACGAACTGGCCGAGCGCAATCTCAAACTGTCCGCGGGCACGGTTTTCGAGCACCTCCATCAGGACGATTCCTGGGATGCCGTTTGGGCGCAGATCGAGGACGTGGCAAGGCTGACCGCCGCCGTCGGTGGCAAGCACGTCGTGGTGATCCCCGAGATGTGGCGTGATCCCGCCACCGGCGCGGTTCTCGAGGACCGCAACCTCACCGCTGATCAGTGGCGCAAGAAGACCCAGGGTATGAACGAGCTCGGCAAGGCCATGTTCGAGAAGTACGGCGTGCGTGCGCAGTACCACCCGCACGCTGACAGCCACGTCGACACCGAAGAGAACGTATATCGCTTCCTGGACGGCACCGACGGCGAATTCGTGAATCTGTGCCTGGACACCGGGCACATCAGCTACTGCGGCGGCGACAACATCGCCATCATCCAGCGGGCCCCCGAGCGCATCGGCTATCTGCACCTCAAGCAGGTCGATCCCGAGGTGCGGGCCAAGGTCGAGGCCGAGGACCTGCCGTTCGGCGAGGCCGTCAAGCTGGGCGCGATGACCGAACCGCCGCTCGGCATTCCGGAGATGCCGCCATTGCTGGCCGAGATCGAGAAGCTCGGCATCGACGTGTTCGCGATCGTCGAGCAGGATATGTACCCCTGCGAGGTCGACGCTCCCCTGCCCATCGCCAAGCGCACCCAGAAGTACCTGGGTTCCTGCGGTGTCCCGTCCGTTCGTTTCAGCTAGGAGCACCATGCCTGATCTTCGCATCGCCGTCCTCGGCGTCGGCATCATGGGCGCCGACCACGTCGCGCGCCTGACCAGCCGGATCTCCGGTGCCCGCGTCGTCGTGGTGAACGACTTCCTCACCGAGAAGGCCGAGGCGATCGCCGCGGGCATCCCCGGCTGCCGGGCCGTCACCGATCCGCTCGACGCCATCGCCGATCCCGAGGTCGATGCCGTCGTACTCGCCACGCCCGGGCCGACCCACGACAAACAGCTCTTGGCCTGCCTGGAGCACGGCAAACCCGTGCTGTGCGAGAAGCCGCTGACCACCGATGTCGAATCGTCCCTGGAGGTCGTCAAGCGCGAGGCCGAGCTCGGAAAACGGCTCATCCAGGTCGGTTTCATGCGCCGCTTCGACGAGGAGTACACCCAGCTGAAAAACCTGCTGGATGCCGGTGAGTTCGGCCGCGCGCTGGTGCTGCACTGTGTGCACCGCAACCCGGCCGTGCCGCCGAGCTTCGACAGCTCCATGATCGTCAAGGATTCCCTGGTCCATGAGGTCGACGTGACCCGCTTCCTGTTCGACGAGGAAATCGCCTCGATTCAGATCATGAAGCCCGCCGTCAATCCGGGTGCCCCCGAGGGCATCCAGGACCCGCAGATCGCCATCATGCGCACCGAATCCGGCAAGCATGTCGATGTCGAATTGTTCGTCACCACCGGAGTGGCCTATGAGGTGCGCACCGAGCTGGTGGGCGAAAAGGGTTCGGCATTCATCGGACTCGATGTCGGTCTGGTCCGGAAGGGCTCACCAGGCACCTGGGGTGGCACCATCACCCCCGGTTTCCGGGAGCGCTTCGGCCGGGCCTATGACATCGAGTTTCAGCGCTGGGTTGACGCGGTGCGCAATGGAATCAACGTCGACGGCCCGACCGCATGGGATGGTTACGCCGCTGCCGCGGTGTGTGCGGCCGGTGTCGAGGCGCTGGAGACCGGTCTGCCCGTCGACGTGAAGATGGTGTCGCGCGCGTCGATCCCGGGGGCATGAGCGTGAAGATCGCGCTGGATCCGACACCGTTCCACCACGACTACGAGCTACTCGAATTCCCCCGTCTGGTAGCAGAACTCGGTTACGAGTACCTGCAACTGACCCCGCACCGCGACTTCATCCCGTTCTTCAACCATCCGCGTGCCGACGACGACCTGGTCTCCAAGTTCCGCAAGGCCTGTGCGGACGCCGGCGTCGGGATCGCCTCCGTGCTGCCCGTGCTGCGCTGGTCCAGCCCGGACCCCGACGCCCGCGAGGCCGCGGTACGCAACTGGAAGCGGGTCATCCAGATCACCGTCGACCTCGGCGTCAACGTCATCAACACCGAATTCTCTGGCCGACCCGAAAAGGCCGAGGAGTCCGAGCGGGCGTTCTTCCGGTCGATGGAAGAACTGCTGCCGATCATCGAACGCGAAGGCATCGACGTCCGGATCGACCCGCACCCAGACGATTTCGTCGAGGACGGCCTGGAGGCGGTGCGGATCATCCGCGGGGTCAACTCCCCCAACATCGGCATGGTGTACGTGGCTTGCCATACGTTCCACATGGGTTCGAACATGACCGAGATCATTCGCGCCGCCGGCGAAAAACTGCGCCTAGTCCATGTCGCCGACACCATGGACCACCACCGCAGCCATGGATTGCGCTACATCACCAACCCGCCGGGCAACCCGGTGCGGGTGCACCAGCACCTGAAAATCGGTGACGGCGATATCAACTGGGACGAGTTCTTCGGCGGCCTGGCTGACATCGGCTTCTACGACCGGGACGACACCGTCATGGTGTCCTCGGTATTCGCCGAGGACGAGAACGCCCGTGAGGTGTCCCGCTATCAACTCAAGACCATGACCGAATACGTCGCGAAGTACGGGAAGTAGAAGCGTATGAGCAAGACCAATTCCCACCAGGTCGATCTCAGCCACGGCGGCATCACCCTCGGCGTTCCCGAGAACATGTAGATGCGTAGGGCAGCAACCGATCTGGTTGCCACGGCGTGGACCAGCGCCGGCAACACCTCCCCGATGGACAACCCGGCGACAAGCCCGGTGCCTATCGCTGCGCGGGTGGCCGCGATTGCGGAGGCCGGATTCACCGGCTTCGGCCTGATCGCCGACGACCTGTTGGCCATCAGGGACTCAATCGGGTTCGCCGCGTTGGGTGACCTGGCCACCGCATCAGGACTGACACACATCGAGATCGAGTTGCTCGAGCGGTGGTGGATCCCCCGAGGACGAGCCGGGCATTCCTACGATGTGCGCGATCTGCTGTTCGAGGCTGCCGATGTGTTGAGTCCCGCCTTCATCAAGATCGGCTCCGAACGGTGTTCGCGCACCACCGATCTGAGTGAACTGGTGGCTCCCCTGCGTGCGCTTGCCGAGGAGGCCGCGGCCCACGGCACCCGGGTGGCGATCGAGCCGATGCCGTTCTCGATGATCGACACGATTCCGGTGGGGCCGGCCTCATCCGGGCGGCCGCACATTCAGCGGCCGGCCTGCTCATCGATGCCTGGCATGTGTTCCGGGCAGGGACGACGATCAGCGACCTGGCTGGGTCGCTGACCCCGGAGATGATCTTCGGGGTCGAACTCGACGACGCCGCCGGCGAGGTGGTGGGCACGCTGTTCGAGGACACCGTGCACAACCGGTTGCTCTGTGGCGACGGGGATTTCGACCTAAAGGGGCTGGTGACGGTGTTGCGGCACCTCGAGTTCCGGGGCCCGTGGGGTGTCGAGATCCTGTCGGATTCGTTCCGAAGTCTCCCGGCTCGCGAGGCGCTGGGGCTCGCCGCAAAATCGGCGCTGACTGTACTCTGATGGTCAGCCGTCACCCAGGACAAGCGGCCGTACGTCACGAAGTACCGCGGGTGATCGTCGGGTGTGGAGGCTGCGCGGTTACCAGGATCCGGACGGATCCAGCCTCCACACCCGACGACGTCTATCTCAGAGGATGTAGAGCAACCTAGTCCTGGTGTTTTACCGCGTTGTGTCACTGTTGAAAATGATGGATAAATAGACTCCTACCAGGGGTTATCACGAACTATCAAATACTGCCAAACAGCACCAACTGCGGACCGAGTGCGGACCAAGCACACACTGAATCGTCTTGCCGATATTGTCCTAACGGGACTATGCCGGGGAGGAAACGGATGGATGGGTGGTATTACACGCCGGGTTGGGGAGCGTTGGGAACGATCACGGTCGCTGTGATTGCCGTTCTGTTCAACCTGCGTTCAAACCGACGCACCCTCCGCCTGTCGGGAGAGCAGTTCACAAAATCCCAGAGTCACGCCCAAGCAGTGCTAGACACGTCCATCGCCCAGTTCGAACGGGTCCGTGAGGAGGCTCGGCTCGACAAGCTTCGGATCGAGATAATCGGTCTGATAAATGCGCTCGCGGAACGCACGGTCAAGCTTGACAAAGCGATCGGTCAGATCGATGAAGTTGTTGAGGGGATAGCGCGAGCCGAAGAGGACTTGGATTATCGTTTCGACCGGGTAGACAAGGCGATGCGAGCAATCATGGCCGCAGAATACTGGGGCGTCTACAACCAAATAAGCGGGCATGCGTTCGCGATCCGACTGCTTACCAAGGATGAGGAACTACTCGCATTGCTCAATCAACTGCAGCCCATCATTGCCGAAGAGAGGACGCACTACGAAGGGGTGGTGATGGTGCGCCAACTACGTCGGCGGCGAGAAGACGAGCGTCTACGTGCAAGCCTCCTGGACGACGAGGTCAGACGACTTACAAAACAACTGACGAGCTACGCGCTAGTCAATCTCCGCAACCACACCACCTCCGAATAGGCGAATACCCCCGGCGAACCGGGGGCAACCTTGGCGGCACCCGCTCCTATGCGGTGCCGCTCACCCGCTCTTGGACGTTGACGGGTGCCGGTTCTGTAGATGCAACAAAACCCCACCCGCTGGTTGCACAGTACGGGTGAGGTCTCATCGGGCGCGCATCCCTTTTCAGGCGCGCCTTCCAACCATGGGGACTTTCGAGGTGCCATGGCTGGCATTGCCTACTTGCGCTTGTCGGCCTTGGCCTCAAGCTTGGCACGGGCTGCGCGAGACAACTTGGCGGTTGCCTCGTAGCGCTCATCCTTTTGCTTCATTTGTCTCAAATCCTTTTAGTTGCTTGATGCTTCGACACTGAGCCAGCGGTAGCCGAAGTCAGTGCCGTAGATCGTGGGTTCGTCCCACTCGACAGGTCCGTTCACGAGATAGGTTGTGTCACCGATCTTTACGTGGTCCCCCGGTTGCACTTGGATAGCTGCATCCTTGGGGAATCCGGCCTGACCGGTGGTGTCCTGCAATCCTGGGAAGTGACGTAGCGCACGAGCACTGACACCGCCGATGATCACACCGTCAATCTCCCCTAGGTAAGCATCCTCAGGTGAGTTGGTGGCTTCACCCTTCCACGAACGCTCAAAGCGCCAGACTTTCGCGGTACTCACTTACGCTGCCCTTGCCCTAAACCGGTTGAGAACAAACGTCTCAGCGACAGTCCAGGAACCGAACGCGGTACGAAACCCAATCGACTGCGGGCCATACGTTTCCTGATATTCAAGGCCTTTGGCATTAGAGATGACACGGGCACTTGCTCCCAGCACCACAGCGGCAATCTCATCGTTAGGCACGTGATCAGTGAATCCGACACCACGGGTATAGCTTTCGGCCAGTGAAGTTACCACTTGGATAACCGTATTAGCCTGGGCCACATCCACGGTGCGATTCAGGAATGCGCCCAAATCAGTTGCGGTAACCATCATTTAGGCCACAGTTAGAAGGGTCACAGCCTTAGGCTGAAGTAGTGCCACGTCGAACCTCGCGGTGACACGGATACCTACGGTGTCGTAATCGCCGAAAGTCTGATCGAGTACTGCGACGGTGGGGTTCTGGTCGCGGGCAACCACAACCTTGCTAAAGTCCACGAGCGCTACACGCGCCTTACCCGACACGTCGGGAATATCGTCGGTGATCACCACAGGCAGTCCGAACAGCTGGAAAGCAACACCGTTCTGAATGGTGTTCGGTTCGATCACGTAGCGACGGTCACCAGTACCGACCTTCACCTTGCGGATAGCTGCGAAGCTGGCAGGAGTCATCACAAAATGTGTTGGGCTGACGTGGTTTCCCTGCGCTGCTGCGAGACCATCAATCAGGCTGTCAGGGTCGGCAAGATCCAAAACGCCAGTGGTGACGCCGGTCTGGCGAAGGATGCCCTTGATCGTGTCCGAAGTGCCAGTGCCGTCATAGAGTGCGGCATCCAACACGTTGGAAACGTCGGTGACCAAACGAGTGGAGAGCACCTGATCCAATGCACCCACGGTGTGAGTTGCCTGGCGCACCAGCTCATTTGAGACTTTGGTCAGGCTCTTGATTCCCTTAAGGGTCGACGGAAGTAGTTGCACTTCATCGAAAGCGACTGCGCTATCGGTGATCTGAACACCTGCGGCCACGAAAGCAGCAGAAGCACCCGACGCAATGCGGGGCACGCGGACAGGTCCAGCGGAGTCGATAATTTGTGGGCCAGCCGACAGGAACGTAGATACCTGCTCAAGCGGTTCTACTAGGAGCTTGGCGACTTCTGCCGCCGAGAGAGTCGGCTGAGTAGCCGGAGTCTGAATAGCCATTTCTGAATGTCCTTGAATAGCAGTGTGAAACGACTGCCATCAGGACAGAGGTAGGAATGGGTATCAGACCCTCAAGTGTGGGAGAGACTGCGAATCAATCGCTTTGGTCTCTCACCGGGTTTAGACCGATTGTTGCAAGCGGCCAAGGAGTGAGAATGGTTCATCTTTGGTGCTGGTGACACCTTGGCCGACACTGCCGGAAGCCTTGCGTGCGGCTAGGTGTGGCTTGCGTGTGGTCAGTTCGTCAATTGCCGCAGTGAGCTTGTCGTCGTCAAGTAGTTCAGCGTCATAGGGCAAATCGTCTGGGTCGGCCAGCTTGCCGGTAGCGGACACTTTCGCGGTGAACAGTTCACGCATTACGGCGTCTAGGTTCTGTTCGGCAGTCTCGGCGCGGTGACGGTTGTCTTTGGCTTCTGTGCGTAGTTTCTCGACATAGGCGCGCGGGAACGTACCGCTATGGTCGTCGTTTTCCTCGGTCACCTGTTCAGCGTCGAGCTGGTCGGTTTCCTCGGCTTGGGTTTCGTCAGTATCGGACATGACGGTTCCTCTCTCAGATGGGGCCGCAATAGCCCCCATTTGCCCTCAGGTGCGATCAAGAGGTCGGGCATGGGTGGAAACATGCGGGTTAAGCAGCGGGCTTCTGAGGCGGTTTTCCGGTCATCGTGTCCAGGTCACGTGAGAACGCGGCGAACTTCAGATCGTGACCCACCTGAGCCTCTTCCCTGGTGTTCGCTAGCTCCTCTTCCACCTCGTCGGCAGTCAGGCCTAGACGCTTCAGGACACCCTTACGGGAGAGGATTCCGGCGCTATACAGCTTGACCGCGTAGTCCGCCTCCTGAGCCTGCGAACGGGTATCCGCCGGGGACCACACCACGCGGGCAATCACCGAGTCTGGATCTACCCCGTCACGGATAGCGACCAGTAGCCGCGCAACCGCTTCCCAACCGACCCCGTAAATGCGCTGACGTGCTTCAGCTCGGGCCACTAGCGCGGCCTCAGCGGCTCGCAAAGCGTCGGCAGACGTGACCGATTCCTGTAGCAACCCGACATAGTGAGCCGGTAGGCCAGAAACCATCATTGCCTGACTGATCAGCACGCGAATACCGGATTCGAAAGTCTTGAGGTCAGCGGCAGGCAACGCGCCGAACTTAGATTCGGCAGCCTCCGAGACCATCATTCGATTCGACTCAGGGAACGGGTTAACCGCCTCGGTCACAACCTCGCCCGTGTCAGGATCTATGACCGGCTGGCCCTGGTCGTCGGTGACCGGCTTCTCGACTAGTTCAATACCAGTGGCGTATCGCCTTGGCCTACCTGCATATTCGGACGCAATGAGCATGTCAGTCAGTAGCTTGTTGATTCCATCCTGAAGACTCAGCAGGTCGTCAATCGCGCTTGAATCATCGCCAATGGGGACCACAGGAACCACACCCAAGGTATGCGGAACGGTTTCCACGAGTGCATATCCCGCGTTACCGGAACTAGGCGAATTAGAGCGCCAATGCTCCACCCGGTCGGGGTAGTACACCCAAGCCTCGGTCGTCGTCTTGGTACGAACGCGCTTGACCGCCTTAACCACGTCGCGCGTCACAGGGTCACGCTGCGCAATCACCTGCTTAGGTGATTCAACAGTGGCCCTAGGCTTTCCGTTGCTATCAGTCCAGACAAGCACATACCCGACGCCATACAGCAGTGCGTCCCTATGTACTTGCGCCGCGAGCTGGTCAAGATCCGAATATTCGAACAAACTCCAAGCGTCGGTACCCTCAACACCGGATAGGCGCAGACGTTCTTGCAAGCTCACCACAGCGGTACGGCACAGATTTGAGGACAACTGATCAAAGTTGCGCAGAGCCACCTTGGCCTCTGGGCTTAGGAAGCTAAGCGGGCTGTTCCCGTTAAAGTAGTTGTCCAGCACGCGGTATCGGTACTGTGGTGCGTCCAGGGCTTGTAGCAGTTCGATTAGATCGTCGGTCATAAGTTGAAAGTCCTTTGTGTTTACCACGATCCGGCGCGGTAATGCTTCTTAGGATGAGAGGCAAGCCAGCTCGCACGCGAATAGCCCATCACCAGACACGCCGCAAGGTCGATCTTGTGTGCGTGCACGCTGCGAGACGCCTTGTCGAGTCGCATACCCCGACTGTCTTGAACCACAACAGCATTGCTGACGTGAGCTGCTAAACGTGCATCGCCGCTATGCGTCAGACCGGCGTTCGTGCAAGCCTTATACAGGTCCGTGGTGGCGGCAGTGAGGCGAGACGGTGAGTGTGGAAACTCCATCACCGGAATGCCTTCAGCGGCCAGGACTTGCAAAGTGCGGGTGAACCGGAACGGATCGGCCACCAATTCCCTTACATTCCAGCGTTTGCAGGCCTCTCTAATCGCGTCCTCAACCTCAAGCACGGGTGAGCGCCAGCTCTTATCGCCGGGGTTCTCCCACAGGGCGACAACGTCCACGTGCGGTACCGTCTCCACAGAGGCGACCAGTAGACCGGTGGAGTCGTTGTTGAACGAACCATCCAGGGCTAGAACAACCTCCGAACCGTCAGGGACCGGCGAGTCGGTCGAGAGTGAATCCCAAAGGCCCAGAGGTAGGAACTCCCCCATCGTGTCGTTGACGAACTGACACAGCCTAGAGCGGCGAAAACTGTTCTCACGAGTAGTCTTAACCAAAATTCGGAAAGAGTCAGGGTCTAGAAAATCGCCATAAGCGGGGTTCGCAAGGCGTGCGCAGTGCTCGCAGTCCACAGGGTGAGACTGGTACCCCTCTGCGGAAAACTCACGCCACACAATGAAGTCGTCGCCCAGCTCGTGGTGCATGTTGCGCCAGTCGGTCAATACGCTGTCTGTCGGATCGGGGCCGGGTGTGCCAATGCCTACCAGCGTCGACACTGGACGCTTACCCAGCGCCAACATGAGCACCTCGACCGTTTCACGCGGGGTAACGCCAAGCTCATCCACCAGGCACAGCGAATAGTTCAATCCCTCAAGCGATTCCGGCTCGCTCACCAGACAGCGAAAGTCAGACCGGTTACGTGGCACGTACAGCCGCTCGCGTCCAACTTGGCACCGCGCCAACAGCTCTGGCGATGTTTCGACCAGAGTGCGGGCCAGCGTGAAAATGATCTGTGCTTGATCCTGATTACGTGCACAAACCACAATCGAGCCACCATCTGCACCCGTGAACAGTTCGTAAACCGCCAGCGCCGCAAGCAAACTCGACTTGCCATTACCGCGCCCAATCATCCAGCCCGCTAGCCGTGGTCGCGGCGAACGATCAAGCACACTGCCCACTAGGCCGATCTGCCAATCCCGCAGCACGAGAGGCTTACCCGCGCCATAACCATGCGGGACACGTAGGAAACGACGGCAGAACTGGGCGAAACGCTGCGACTCGGTACCGCGAGGACGCCACGGCAACGGTGAACTGTCGGCCTGAGACTTAGGACCCCGGTCCATTAGCTAAATCCTGAAACTCATCCGGTTTGATCCTCAATTAATTCCGTGCTCGCTTTAGCCGGGGTGTCGGGAAGCGATGGCCACTCAGGGGGTACTCCCCACCTGCATAGATACCGTTGATCAGCGTTGTTTGCTCGGCTGTTGGCTCACTGGTGGGTGTGGTGTTGTCGCTGCTCAACGCGGGTGTGTTCGTATCTAGGTTCAAACACGGTGTGCGAGCTGGTGTTTCACCATTTGCCGCATTGCTGAACAATGGGAAAAGAATGGCTCACGATTGGCGTTGGACGTTTACGCCTCGTGCTGCGCCACGTTTCCGATTGCAGCTCGCGCATACCACTGCGAGCGATCCATTTCGAAAGTCTTTGAGGGTGAGTCGCTTTCCCCGTTCGACTTTCTCCCATGCTTGCGGGGAATGGTCCACACCTAGGTTTTCGGTGCTACCGCAATCGGTGCACCACGGCTGGATCTTGCGTGCTTGCTCGGAGAGTTTTTGCCACCATGCCGGATAGCCTCGTGCCGTCGAACTTGGAGTGACTTTCCTCATTCGGTGTTCATCACATCGAGAGTTGGGCGACGGTTCACCACAAACTAGGCACGGCTTGATGGTTGAACTTCCCACACATTTCCTGCTGGCACGTATCCCACAATGCGACAGCGGATTCCGTCTACGTTCACTTGCTGGCCTATGTGTGCACGTGGGTAGTTCTCAACGGGTACGTACTCAATCATATTCGTGGTCAAGCGCTTTGGCTTGCATGCGTTGCAATAGGTCAATCAGATTGGTAAGCAAGCTGGTATCCATCGCAATATGAGACACGGTGTTGTCTGGATGTGCGAACGTGAGTGCGTGAATGGCAGTCTCACCTACTCCGACCACCGCACCGTCGACACTTATTGCTGTGTAAAAGGTTTGGTTCATCTTGTGGCCGTGAGCTTTCGGTCGAGCGCTTCCCGGAGCGACACGCATAGGTCACGTGTCAGTGTCACGACGTGCACGGGTTGTTCCGTGCCACAGTCGAATACAAGATCCATCTGTGCGCCCGTGTTGGCTAGGACGTGGACAGTGTGGGGACGTGTCTCGATGGTTGGTTGTGCTGACTTGGTCCTGCGCACACAGTGCGGATCAATGTCTACGTATGCACTCACGCTGGTACCCCTAGCCGATAGTCCCGCACTACCTCACTAATCCAATTGCGTGCACACTGCACAAGGTGAGCAAGGCTATGGTCGACGCATAGACCGGACATGTCAGGCTGTGGGTACTCAACACCGAGCAAGCGTGCTACGGGTAGCGCGTCACCGTTGTTCCAGCAATGGCGTGCGAATTCGAGCTGACGTTCTGTGATTCCGACCGTTGGATCGAAGGGCGTCATACGCGATGCTGGGCACCGTGGACGTGTCGCACGGAATTGACCGGGGTACTTGGCTTTACCGTGTAGTGCGATTTCCCCATCACGGACTAGGGCAATGCTGCGTCCGCAGTGTGGGCAGACTACGCGGATAGTGGTCGCGGCCATGTCTCAAGCTCCTCGCGATAGTGCGTGTAGCAGATGTCATCGCCTGGTGTGGCGTAACTTTCGCAGCCGGTCCGGTTGCACTTCGGGCGCTGCCCACGCTCAATTGCGTCGTAGCATTTCCAGCACAACGGGATACCGTCCACGGTGGTGTAGTGCCAGTTGTCACACTTGCTACATTTCATCTTCGCCGTGTCCAATTCTGCCCGTGGTTCTGCAACGTCAATAGCCGGTGGCGTATCGGTCCCTGTATGGTCCCGTAGTGCGTCAGCATCCTCAACGAGTGGTTTTGTGTAGGTGTCGGTTTCTGGCGCTTCTGCAAGCAAATCACGGTGTCGGCGCTGACGTTCCTTATCCATCTCGCGCCTGTGTTGCACCTTCGCCGCTACCTCATTTTGTGCTGTCTTGGCGACTATTGCCCTGTCGTGCTTGGTTTTTCCGGCACGCTCTCGTGCATCCGCACTGGACTGTAGCGCTTCATGTGGGGTTTGAGGAGTGACGAAATCTACTGCCCAAGTGTCATTTTCAACTTGCCACGCAAGTCCCGCGCTCGCGATGGCCTCAACAGCATCATCGGTGAGATGTTCTACCCGCAGTATTGCCCCCGAGAGGCTGAATTCGCCATCCGTGTAACCACTTTCAGACGTAGCCGAGAGCCGCATCGCATGAAGCATAAGGTTGATGAAAGCCAGCGTGTACTCAGGTGGCAAGTGTTGCTGGACGCGTCGGTCAGCGGCCCAAAGCGCAGGGTTGATATCCAAATTCACGTTGACAGTGTTGATGTCGCTCACAGGCCCGAGCCCTTCGCCGTCGCGGCCTCGATGTCGGCAATGAAGCGGTAGCAATCCTCTGCGGTGTACCAGAGCTTGCCCGCGTACTTGACCGACTTAGGGCCGTAACCCTTTGCACGCCAGTCATATAGCGTCCGTGGCGTCACACCAAGAATTTCGGCGGCACCGTCAATTTCCAGCCGACCTCGACGTGTCAGTTCCATCAGTTTCGCGGACATAGCGAGCCTCGATGCTCCAATAGTGCTGTGCCCCAATGTAATAGATAACTCAGATGTATCTACTGGGGTTGGCGAGAGATGACATACCTCGCTTGTATTCACCTTAAGTATACACCCGAATACGTTGCTAGGAGTGAAATTACAGCTGTTCCGGCTCTGTCGAGACTGTGCCCAAAATGCGCTCACGTGGCCTCTCTTGTGTCGTCGCTGATCTAATTGTCGCACCGTGTGGTTCTAGGCCTGACCAGCGGAAATCACACATAGCGATCAGGACAGATGTCAAGCTGGTCAACGGAACTCACCTACTCCGCCCTCTAGGCTGGAGCGAAGCGACCTACGTTTTGCCGACCAGCTCAGAACCGTACTTCTGTCACGCGTGACAAGAGCGTGACAAAAGCGTGATACGCGCAGGTCAACGCGTGCGGTTGGAGCCTAGAAGAGAAGAGAACAGAATAGAACAGCAAAGAAGAGGAGAGAAAAGAAGCGCAAAAGCTGTTTTCAATCAGACCCCATCGACCGCCACACTGCCCCAGCTTCTCGGGTGTCGCACTCCCCCAGACAGAAGTTGCCGGGAACGGTTTTCGTGACAGACGAACGGGTGCTCATCGAACGCCACCCTTTGCCGTGGTCCGCTCCTGCTCGTCCAACCAAGCCAGAACGTCAGCTTTGCGATAGCGGATCTTGCGACCCACGCGGAATGAACGCGGACCTTTACCCTTGCTGCGGTACCACCTCAGTGTCGCCTCTGGGATACCCGCGTACGCGGAAACCTCTGCAACATCGGGTATTTCAGACAGTTGTTCAAGAGACATGTTGTCTCCCTTGTGGTCCCGTTTCGCACGGGTCACGCCTTGGGCCATTGGCCCATGGTCATACTCGGTTCTCCTCCAAGTTCGTGCATAACCAACTCACCATGATAACGCCATTCGGTTTTACCCGGTTTGACCCCGTTCCCACCTCTGACCAGGCAGTATTCGCAATCGGTCCTGGCAGAACCGCTGAGGCGTACGATTTGCCCATGAGCAAGCGCAACCCCTCAGACTTGGGCTATATCGAGGACCGTTGGTTTGATAGCGACGGCCAGCCCAAGGCCCGCAACGGGCAAGGCAAGCGTTACCGCGCACGTTGGGTAGACGACGACGGCAAAGAACGGTCGGCCAGCTTCGCAAGTGAGAAAGCGGCCAAAGCACACCTCAAGTCAGTCGCACGCGGTGAATACGCCAACACAACTGGCAAGCTCACGTTCAAACAGTTCTTTGACCAGTGGCGTGAAACCCAAGTGTGGGCACCCGGCACCGTGCGGAAAGTCGACCAGGCAATCGGTTGTGTCACTTTCGGTGATGTGCCACTAGAACGGCTGCGGCCCAGCCATATCCAGTCATGGGTTAAGGCGATGGTCGATAAACCACTGGCACCCAACACTGTTCGATCACGGTTCGACCATATCCGCGCTGCGATCCGCGCTGCCGTTGCCGACAGGGCTATTCCGTTCGATGTGACTACATCGACAACGCTTCCCCGGGCGCGGAAAGCTGAGGCCGCAATGGTCATTCCCACCACGGCGCAGGTAGGTGAGGTACTTCGCTGCGCGCCTGAACAATTCACGGCTTTCGTAGCACTGTGTGCTTTCGGTGGCCTCCGGCTCGGAGAAGCTGCAGGACTGAAGGTCTCAGACATTGACTTCATGCGCCGCGAGGTTCATATACAGCGGCAGGCACAAGTCACCAAAGGTGGCGGCGTGGACATTAGGCCACCCAAGTACGGCTCTGAGCGGACCGTCTACCTACCCCAAGATCTTGTGACCATGCTTTCCGAGCATGTTCGGATGCATTGCCCCGGTGATGATTCAGACCGTTGGATGTTCCCCGGCGAGGGTGATGACCCCCTACACCAGAATTCGGCGGGGTACCTGTGGGGCAAGACACGTGACTCAGCCAAGGTCAGTTTCCGACTGCACGATCTACGGCACTTCTACGCCTCAGGTCTGATTGCTGCCGGGTGCGACGTGGTGACCGTTCAGCGGGCCATGGGGCACGGTTCTGCGTCATTGACACTGAACACGTACTCGCACTTGTGGCCCAAGGCGGAGGACCGGACACGCAACGCTGCGGCCCAGATGCTGAACGAGGCACTTACTGCGGACCGGGTGCGGACCCAGACACAATAAATGCCCCGTTACCAGCGTGTTCAGAGGATGTAGAGCATCTCCTGATAGGTCGGCAGCGGCCACAGGTCGTCGGCCACGATGCCCTCCAGTGCGTCGGCGGCAGTGCGTACCGCGTCCATCGCCGGCAACAGCACATCGCGAGCATGCGCCGCTTCATCGACGGCCGTCTCCGCGGAGTGATCGGCCAGCGCCGCCTTCAGGCTCGCAAGCGCAGCCGACAAGTCGGCGATCGGGGCCGAAACCGCCTCCAGCAGAGTCATACTCGGCTCTACGCCGGCCGCTTTCAGCGCGGCGATGTTCTGCGCGAGCTCGGTCTGGTAGCGCATCGCGGCGGGCAGCACCACCGTGGAGCCGACCTCCAGGGTCAGCTTCGCCTCGACGGCGATCGTCAGCGCGTACTGCTCCAACCGGACCTCGTAGCGGCTGTGCAACTCCCGCTCGCTGAATACGCCGTACTTCTCGAACACCTCGATGGCCTCGGGCTTGATCAGTTCCGGGATGGCGTCGAGTGTGGTCTTGAGGTTCGGCAGTCCCCGCTCGGCGGCTTCGATCTGCCAGTTCTCCGAGTACCCGTCCCCGTTGAACACCACCGCACCGTGATCGGTGATGATCTCGGTCAGCAGTGTCTGAACCGCGGAGTCGAAATCCTCGCCGTCGCCGACTGCCTTCTCCAGGACTGTCGCCATGTAGTCGAACGAGTCGGCGATGATGGTGTTGATCACGATCATCGGCACGGCGACGGTCTGTCCCGAACCGGGCGCGCGGAACTCGAATCGGTTGCCGGTGAACGCGAACGGGCTGGTGCGGTTGCGGTCGCCCGGGTCGGTCGGCAGGCTCGGCAGGGTGTCGACGCCGATGTGCATGACGCCCTTGCCCTTGGACGAGGTCGCGGCGCCCTTGGCGATCTGCTCGAAGACGTCGGCCAACTGCTCGCCGAGGAAGATCGAGATGATGGCCGGGGGCGCCTCGTTGGCGCCAAGGCGGTGGTCGTTGGTGGCCGAGGCGACCGACACTCGCAGGAGCCCACCGAACTTGTGCACGGCCCGGATGATCGCCGCGCAGAACACCAGGAACTGAGCGTTCTCGTGCGGGGTGTCGCCGGGCACCAGCAGTGATCCCAGCTCGGCGTTGCCCACCGAGAAATTCACATGCTTACCCGACCCATTGACCCCGGCGAACGGCTTCTCGTGGAACAGACACTCCATGCCGTGTTTCTTGGCGATGGTCTTGAACACCGTCATCAGCAGCTGCTGATGATCGGAGGCGATGTTGGCCCGCTCGAACATCGGCGCGACCTCGAACTGCGCCGGAGCCACTTCGTTGTGCCGGGTCTTGGCGGGGATGCCGAGTTTGAACAGCTCCCGCTCGGTGTCCATCATGAAGCCCAGCACCCGCTCGGGCACCGCACCGAAGTAGTGGTCGTCGAACTCCTGCCCCTTCGGCGGTTTGGCGCCGAAGAGGGTTCGGCCGGCGTTCACCAGGTCCGGACGTGCCAGGAAGAAGTGCCGGTCCACCAGGAAGTACTCCTGCTCGGGGCCGCAGAACGACACCACCTTCGCCAGGTCGGTGTGGCCGAACAGCTTCAGGATCCGCTCGGCGTGCACGCCCATCGCCTGCTGACTGCGCAGCAGCGGGGTCTTGTAGTCCAGCGCCTCGCCGGTCATCGACACGAAGACGGTCGGGATGCACAACGTGTTGCCGTTCGGGTTCTCCAGGATGTAGGCCGGGCTGGTGACATCCCAGCCGGTGTAACCGCGCGCCTCGAAGGTGCTGCGCAGACCGCCGGACGGGAAACTGGACGCATCGGGTTCGCCCTGGATCAACGTCTTGCCGGCGAACTCGGCCAGCGTCTGGCCGTCGGAGACCGGTTCAAGGAAACTGTCGTGCTTTTCGGCGGTCAGCCCGGTCATCGGGTAGAAGACGTGCGCATAGTGGGTGGCGCCCTTGGACAGCGCCCAATCCTTCATCGCCGAGGCGACAGCGTCGGCAACCGCGGGGTCCAGCTTCGCGCCCTTCTCGATGGTCGCGACGACTGATTTGTATACGGACTTCGGCAGCCGCAGCTGCATCTCGGCCTTGGTGAAAACGTTGGCGCCGAAGATCTGGCCGGGTGCTTCGGTGGGGTCGAAGCTGATGGCCGGCGGCACGTAGGCCTCGACGTTGTTGATCGCCTGCAAACGAACTGCGTTTCCGCTCATAGTGTTCCTATCACCACGTGTGCTTGACCGGCCAACCGTAGGAGCGTCCTGTGGCAAACTTGTTACGGCCGCGTCAACGGTTCAAATCACCGGTAACGGGCCCGGCATCGATCGTGGTGCTCAGATCTAGATCGGTGGCGACCTCGACGAGCGCGGCCGCGACGATCGAGGCGGGTTCGCGGTCGAGCACCACCAGTCCGATCGCCGGACGCGGACCGTGCTGCACCATCGGCCGCGCGGCAAAGCCTGGAGGCACCCCGAGTTGTGGCAACCATGCGGTGGAGGCGATGGTCGCGCGTGGCGAGTTCGTCAGGTGCGCATAGAGCGCGTCGACCGAATCCGCCTCCACCACAGGGCGATAGCGCACCCCTTCGGCGGCCATGTTGGCATCGAGGATGCGCCGGTTCCGCATCGTGGTGGTCAGCAGGCAGAGTTGCAGTCCGGCCGCGTCCGACCACGCGATCTCGGGCTGGTGCATCAGCGCATGATCGGCCGGCGCGATCAAGACATAGCGCTCCCGGTACATCTCCACCGAGGTGGTTCCGGGTGGGGTTTCGTCATCGAGGTAGGTCAGCCCGGCGTCGATCTCGAAATCGGCCAACCGCCGGGCGATCTCACGGGACGACAAGGCTTCGATGCGCACGGACGCCGCCGGGTTGCGGCGCAGAAATTCGGTTGTGATGAACGGGCCGGTGGGCACCGCCGTCGGTATCGCACCGATCCGGGCCGTGACGGTCAACCGTCCGCGCATGCGGTCGATGTCGGCGAGCATGTCGTCGCGCTCCGCGACGATCCGCTGCGCCCACGTCACGACGCGCTGCCCTTCCTCGGTGAATCCTTCGAACCGGTGTCCCCGCTGCACGATGACGATGCCCAACTCGCGCTCCAGCCGGCGGATCGCCACCGACAGCGTCGGCTGACTCACATGGCACCGTGCGGCCGCCCGGCCGAAGTGCCGCTCGGTCGCGAGCGCCAGAAGGTAGTCGAGCTGCTGTAGCAGCACGTCACTCGCCATGGCTCCTCGCATTCGTCGCCGTTCGATAGAAAGCATCTATCACTGCATGTGAAATATCGAATGTCGAGGCCCGCCAACCGGCGCAGCCCGCAGTTTTCGGGGACTAGATTGGGTTCATGACCCGTGCCAAGGACATCGATGCCGATTACGACGAGCACAACGTCATCAGCACCGGCGCCAAGCACGAAGCAGCCGGGGTCGAGGCAGTCCTGGTCAGCATGCGACGGGGCTTCGAGCAGATGGGTCCGCTGCGCACTGCCGCCGCGTTGACCAGGCTCAACCAGCGACACGGGTTCGATTGCCCGGGTTGCGCGTGGCCCGAGGAGCACGGCGGCCGCAAGCTGGCCGAGTTCTGCGAAAACGGCGCCAAAGCGGTCGCCGAGGAGGCCACCAAGCGGGTGGTGACACCGGAGTTCTTCGCCCGGCACAGTGTCGCCGAGCTCGAGACCAAGCCCGAGTACTGGCTTTCCCAGCAGGGGCGGCTGAGCCGGCCGATGGTGCTCGCACCCGGTGACGAGCACTACCGGCCCATCGAATGGGATGACGCCTACCGTCTGATCGCCGAACACCTCAATGCGCTCGCCTCCCCCGACGAGGCGCTGTTCTACACCTCCGGACGCACCAGCAACGAGGCCGCGTTCCTCTATCAGCTGATGGTCCGCAGCTTCGGCACCAACAACCTGCCCGACTGCTCGAACATGTGCCACGAATCCTCGGGCACCGCGCTGACCGAGTCGATCGGGATCGGCAAGGGCTCCGTCACCGTCGAGGACGTCACCGAGGCCGACCTGATCCTGATCGCCGGGCAGAATCCGGGCACGAACCACCCACGCATGCTGTCGGTGCTGGAGAAGGCAAAAGCCAACGGCGCCAAGATCGTTGCGATCAACCCGCTTCCCGAGGCCGGGCTCATCCGGTTCAAGGACCCGCAGAAGGTAAACGGTGTCGTCGGGCACGGCGTCTCGATCGCCGACGAGTTCGTGCAGATCCGCATCGGCGGGGACATGGCGCTGTTCGCCGGCCTGGGCCGGCTGCTGCTGGAGGCCGAAGACCGAGCCCCCGGTACGGTGCTGGATCGCGAGTTCATCGCCGCGCACTGCGCCGGATACGACGAGTACGCCGCCCAGACCCGCGGCGTGGACCTCGACACGGTGACCGAGGCCAGCGGCGTCGACCGGGCTCAGCTGCAGCGGGTGGCCGACCTGCTGGCTATGTCCGAGCGCACGGTGGTGTGCTGGGCGATGGGCCTGACCCAGCATCACCATGCGGTGGCCACCATCGGTGAGGCCACCAACCTGCTGTTGCTGCGCGGCATGATCGGCAAGCCCGGCGCCGGGGTGTGCCCGGTGCGCGGCCATTCCAACGTCCAAGGCGACCGGACCATGGGCATCTGGGAGAAGATGCCCGACAAATTCCTGGATGCGCTCGACGACCGATTCGGGATCGCCAGCCCCCGCAAGCACGGCTACGACACCGTCGACGCCATCCGGGCCATGCGCGACGGCCGGGCCGGCGTGTTCATCGGGATGGGCGGCAACTTCGTCTCGGCCACGCCCGACACCGAGGTCACCGAGGCCGCGCTGCGCAGCTGCGCTCTGACCGTTCAGATTTCGACGAAGCTCAACCGCAGTCATCTGGTGCACGGCCGCACCGCACTGATCCTGCCCACGCTGGGACGCACCGACAAGGATTTCCAGGCCGGTGGGAAACAGATGGTGTCCGTTGAGGATTCGATGTCGATGGTGCACCTGTCCCGCGGCAGCCTGACACCGCCGAGCGAGCACTTGCGCAGCGAGGTGGCGATCGTCTGCCAGCTGGCTCGCGCGGTAATGGGCCCGGACCACCCGGTGCCCTGGGAGCAGTTCAATGCCGACTACGACCGCGTCCGTGACGCGATCGCCGACGTGGTGCCCGGCTGCGAGAACTACAACCGCAAGGTGCGTCAGCCCGACGGGTTCCAGCTTCCCCACCCTCCTCGCGATTCCCGCGAATTCCGCACCACCACAGGGAAAGCCAACTTCTCGGTTCAGCCGCTGGAATGGGTACCGGTGCCCGAGGGTCGCCTGGTGCTGCAGACCCTGCGCAGCCACGACCAGTACAACACCACCATCTACGGCCTGGACGACCGTTACCGCGGGGTCAAGGGCGGGCGCCGCGTGGTGTTCGTCAATCCCGCCGACATCGAGGCGCTGGGTTTCGCCGAGGGCGACCGCGTGGATCTGGTGTCCGAATTCGAGGGACAGGAGCGGCGCGCCAAGGATTTCCTGATCGTTCCGTACTCCACACCGGCCGGAAATGCCGCCGCCTACTATCCCGAGACCAATCCACTTGTGCCGCTCGATCACACCGCGAAGAAGTCGAACACACCGGTGTCGAAGGCCGTCGTCATCCGGTTGGAGCGGGCCTAGTGGGCCGGGTCACCGCGCGCCGTCGCGCCCACCACCTGACCGGCGCCACGGCTGAGGCCCGCCCGGAAACCCTGGTGGTCGAGGAACCGCTGGAGATCCGCGTCGACGGCTCACCCATCACCGTCACGATGCGAACCCCGGGCGCCGATGTCGAATTGGCCCAAGGGTTTCTACTGACCGAGGGCTTGATCGCACAGCGTGAAGACCTGGTGTCCGTGCGCTATTGCCGGGGCGCCGACGTGGACGGGGTCAACAGCTACAACGTGTTGGACGCGACCCTGGCCCCTGGCGTGCCCAAGCCCGACGTTGACGTGACGCGCAACTTCTACACCACCTCGTCGTGCGGGGTGTGCGGCAAGGCCTCACTGGAGGCAGTGCGGTTGAGCAGCAAGCACTGCCCCGGCGATGACCCGTCGACGGTTCCCGCCGCGGTGCTCTCGGCGATGCCCGCGCAACTGCGCGATGCGCAGAAGGTCTTCAACAGCACTGGCGGCCTGCACGCCGCTGCGCTGTTCTCCGTCGATGGCACCATGCTCGTCGTCCGCGAGGACATCGGCAGACACAACGCCGTGGACAAGGTGATCGGCTGGGCGCTGGAGAACAGCCGGATTCCGTCGACCGCCACGGTGCTCCTGGTCAGCGGCCGGGCCTCGTTCGAGCTCACCCAGAAGGCCGTGATGGCGGGTATCCCGATCCTGGCCGCGGTGTCGGCGCCGTCCTCCCTGGCCGTCGATCTGGCCGGCCAGTCCGGCCTGACGCTGGTGGCCTTCCTGCGGGGCGACTCGATGAACGTCTACACCCGCCCCGACCGCATCACCCGCTGATCCGCCGAATGCAAAAGCCCCGCCGTAGCGGGGCTTTTGCTCTTGCCGGTTACGCGGACTTGTCGCGCCGCTCCGAACGCGACGGCTTACGCGGCACGATGGTCGGCAGGACGTTGTCCTGGACGGTCTCCTTGGTGACAACCACCTTGGCGACGTCGTCGCGGCTGGGGATGTCGTACATCACCGGCAGCAGGACTTCCTCCATGATGGCGCGCAGGCCGCGGGCACCGGTGCCACGGTGGATGGCCTGATCGGCGATCGCCTCCAGCGCCTCCTCGGTGAACTCCAGCTCCACTCCGTCCATCTCGAACAGGCGGACGTACTGCTTGACCAGAGCGTTCTTCGGCTCGGAGAGGATCTTGACCAAGGACTCCTTGTCCAGGTTGGTCACCGAGGCCACGACCGGCAGACGGCCGATGAACTCGGGGATCAGACCGAACTTGATCAGGTCCTCGGGCATCACCTCGGCGAAATGGTCCTGGGTGTCGATCTCGGCCTTGGACCGCACCTCGGCACCGAAGCCCAGACCGCGCTTGCCGACCCGGTCGGAGACGATCTTCTCCAGGCCCGCGAACGCACCCGCCACGATGAACAGCACGTTGGTGGTGTCGATCTGGATGAATTCCTGGTGCGGATGCTTGCGGCCGCCCTGCGGCGGGACCGACGCCTGGGTGCCTTCGAGGATCTTCAGCAGGGCCTGCTGCACGCCCTCGCCGGAGACATCGCGGGTGATCGACGGGTTCTCGCTCTTGCGGGCGATCTTGTCGACCTCGTCGATGTAGATGATGCCGGTCTCGGCGCGCTTGACGTCGTAGTCGGCTGCCTGAATCAGCTTGAGCAGAATGTTCTCGACGTCCTCGCCCACATAGCCGGCCTCGGTCAGCGCGGTGGCATCGGCGATGGCGAACGGCACGTTGAGCATCTTGGCCAGGGTCTGCGCCAGATACGTCTTACCGCAGCCGGTGGGGCCCAGCATCAGGATGTTGGACTTGGTCAGCTCGACCGGCTCAGAGCGCGAATCACGCGACTTCTCCTGGGCCTGGATGCGCTTGTAGTGGTTGTAGACAGCCACCGCCAGCGTGCGTTTCGCGGTGTCCTGACCGATGACGTAGCCCTCGAGGAAGTCCCGGATCTCCGCGGGTTTGGGCAGCTCGTCGAGCTTGACGTCGTCAGCGTCGGCGAGTTCCTCCTCGATGATCTCGTTGCACAGATCGATGCACTCGTCGCAGATGTACACGCCCGGACCGGCAATGAGCTTTTTGACCTGCTTTTGACTCTTGCCGCAGAACGAGCACTTCAGCAGGTCACCGCCGTCTCCAATGCGCGCCATGTGGGGGGGTCCTACTTCCTGTTTGCAGTCGGTCGTTACGCCACTTGCTGGGTTACTTCGGGCGTAAACCCGACGCTACCCGTTCGTTCCGTCGCGGTGCGACCGATAAGGCCGAATCGCTCCGGTGGTATTTGTTCGTGTGCAGGAGAACATATCTCTCCTGGCGGCTCGTCACCCGGCGGCACGCTGACTGTGACCTTGGCGTGTCGTTACGGGACGCCGGCGAATAGCCGAACGACGTGGCCCTAGGTGACATTCGCCGTGGTCGAGGGTACCGACGACGCTGCTACGCCGCCGCGACCGCAGGTCAGCGGGGTTTCCAACCTTCTCCGTGACGACGCACGCCCCGCACCGGAGGTCACCGGGCAGGGCGTGTGTCATCGGATCAGGGGTTGCCGCTGGAATTGCCGGCCGTGCTAGCTGCCCTGCGCGGACAACTTGCGGTACTCCAGGACCGTGTCGATGATCCCGTAGTCCTTGGCCTGCGCCGCGGTGAGGATCTTGTCGCGGTCAGTGTCCTTGCGGACCTGCTCGGGATCCTTGCCGGTGTGGCGGGCCAGGGTGGTCTCCATCAGGGTGCGCATCCGCTCGATCTCGGCGGCCTGGATCTCCAGGTCCGAGAACTGACCCTGGATCACTCCACCCAGCGACGGCTGGTGGATCAGCACCCGGGCGTTCGGCAGGGCCAGACGCTTACCCGGGGTACCGGCGGCCAGCAGCACCGCGGCAGCCGAGGCGGCCTGCCCGAGGCACACCGTCTGGATGTCGGCGCGCACGTACTGCATGGTGTCGTAGATCGCCATCAGCGAGGTGAACGAGCCACCCGGCGAGTTGATGTACATGGTGATGTCGCGATCGGGATCCAGCGACTCCAGCACGAGCAGCTGGGCCATGATGTCGTTGGCCGACGCGTCGTCCACCTGCACGCCGAGGAAGATGATGCGCTCCTCGAACAGCTTGTTGTACGGGTTCGATTCCTTGACACCGAAGCTGCTGTGCTCGATGAACGACGGCAGGATGTAGCGAGCCTGGGGCTGCACGCGGGGGTCCAATGACGGATGAATGCGATCGGTCACTTGTCCAGTCCTGCCGTCGGGCCCGAACCATTGAGGTTGGCGCTGGTGATGATGTGGTCGACGAAGCCGTACTCCAGAGCCTCCTGCGCCGTGAACCAGCGGTCGCGGTCGGAGTCGGCCTCGATCTGCTCGACTGACTTGCCGGTGAACTCCGCGTTGAGCCGGAACATTTCCTTCTTGATGACGTGGAACTGCTCGGCCTGGATGGCGATGTCCGCGGCACTGCCGGTGACGCCACCGAGCGGCTGGTGCATCAGGACCCGGGCGTGCGGCAGGGCGTGACGCTTGCCCTTGGTGCCGGCGGCGAGCAGGAACTCACCCATCGAGGCCGCCATGCCCATCGCGTAGGTCGCGACATCGCAGGGGGCCAGCACCATGGTGTCGTAGATGGCCATACCGGCGCTGATCGAGCCGCCCGGCGAGTTGATGTAGAGGTGGATGTCCTTGGTCGGATCCTCCGCCGACAGCAACAGGATCTGCGCGCACAGCTTGTTGGCGATGTCGTCGTCCACTTGGGAACCCAGGAAGATGATCCGCTCGGCAAGCAAGCGCTCATAGACGGAGTCGACGAGGCTGAACCCGCTCCCGTTCGAACGCATGTCAGTCACGACTGGATACCTGCTTTCTCTCACGCGTTGGTACTGACGACACTAACGAAACTGGGGCATCACGCACTCCCGTACGGGGGCGCGTTCGCTCACAGCGTCATTCAGCGGCGTCAGCATCCTTGTCGGTGGCCTCGTCGGCAGCGGCCTCGTCAGCCTGCTCGCCCTCGGCCTGCGCGGCCTCGGCCGGGCCGAAGAACTCGGCGGTGTCGATCACGGTGCCGTCGGTGTCGGTCACGGTGGCGGCGTGCACCACAGCGGCGATGGTCAGGCCGCGACGCACGTCGGCGAACATGGCCGGCAGCTGGTTGTTCTGCTGCAGGATCTGGATCAGCTGCTGGGGCTCGATGCCGTACTGACGCGACATCAGCACGAGACGCTCGGTGAGGTCGTTCTGGCCGACCTGGATATCGAGCTTGTCGGCGACGGCATCCATCAAAAGCTGGGTCTTGACGGCCTTTTCGGCGTTCGTCTTGTTCTCGGCGTCGAATTCCTCACGGCTGCTGCCCTGTTCGGTCAGCTGCTCGGCGAACTTGTCCTCGTCGTGGTCGAGGCCGTGGATCGCGTTGTGCAGGGCGTCGTCGATCTGGGCCTGAACGATCTTCTCCGGCAGCGGAACCTCGGTCTGCTCCAGCAGCGCCTCGATGGCCTTGTCGCGGATCTGCTCGGCCTGCTGCACGCTCTTGACCCGCTTGACCTGGTCGGTGAGGCTCTCCTTGAGCTCGCCGATGGTGTCGAATTCGCTTGCCAGCTGGGCGAAGTCGTCGTCGGCCTCGGGCAGCTCGCGCTCCTTGACCGACTTCACGGTCACTGTCACGTCGGCGTCCTTGCCGGCGTACTCACCGGCGGCCAGCTTGGTGGTGAAGACCTTGGACTCGCCGACCTTCAGGCCGGTGATCGCGTCATCGAGGCCCTCGATCAGCTGACCGGAACCGACCTCGTGCGACAGACCCTCGGTGGCGGCCTCGGGAACCTCGGTGCCGTCGACGGTGGCCGACAGATCGATCGAGACGAAGTCGCCTTCCTGGGCACCGCGCTCGACGCCGGTCAGGGTGCCGAAACGGGCGCGCAGCGACTGCAGCTCGGCGTCGACCTCGTCATCGTCCACCTGGATCGGGTCGACGGTGATCTTGAGCGCGTCGAACTCGGGCAGGGTGATCTCGGGACGCACGTCGACCTCGGCGGTGAACGCCAGCTCCTGGCCGTCCTCCAGCTTGGTCACCTCGATCTCGGGCTGACCCAGCGGCTTGACGTCGGAGGCCGAGACGGCCTCGCTGTAGCGGCTCGGCAGCGCGTCGTTGACGACCTGCTCCAGCACCGCACCGCGGCCGACGCGGGCCTCCAGCAACTTGCGCGGGGCCTTGCCCGGGCGGAAGCCGGGCAGGCGGACCTGCTGGGCCAGCGCCTTGAACGCGCGCTCGAAATCGGGCTCAAGCTCGGTGAAGGGCACCTCCACATTGATGCGCACCCGGGTGGGGCTCAGCTGCTCGACCGTGCTCTTCACTGTTCCTGCTCCTAGATAGTTCTCTCGTATTGGCGGATGAGTCGGGGTGACAGGATTTGAACCTGCGGCCTTCCGCTCCCAAAGCGGATGCGCTACCAAGCTGCGCTACACCCCGTGGTGGTGGTCCATCCGCCGCGGCAAAACCCACGAACGGACCACGCGAGATACTACGTGCTCACGGCACGGGGCATTCAATTGGCTTTGATCGGGGGCACACCGGTACAGTGCTGATGCTGCACATGCGGGCGTAGCTCAATGGTAGAGCCCTAGTCTTCCAAACTAGCTACGCGGGTTCGATTCCCGTCGCCCGCTCCACAAGGACCGCCCCGATGGGGCGGTTTTTTGTTTGTCGGGCCGCAGCTCGGCCATCTGGCGACCGACGCCGGCGAACGGTCATCGTCACGGTGTCAGCGTGCCTGGCGGCGCTGCGCTCCCCCGTGAATCGAGGCTTCCTACTGCATCGACGTCCTTGGCGAACATGCCCGTACGTACTTCGCCGGACGTTTGCTGATATCCCCGAAGCCCGCTCGCCCAACGCTGCGCGGGCCTAGAGTCAGGGCATCCGGAAGGCTGTGACGGCCGGGAGAAGCAATGGGGCTTTCGCACAGGGAAATCCTCGCAGCGGTGATTGCTGTGACCACCGTTCTGATGACGGTCGGTTGCGGCCAACAGCTGAACCACAGCGGCTTACGCGAGCACGCTGCCGCACAGCCAAGCGTTGCCAGTCCCACAGCGACCCATGACATCGGGCCGCTAGGCCACGAGTCGTTCCCGCTGTTTCCAGTGGATTGCCTGGACGGCAGCACAGTGGAGTTCGGGCAACTCTGTCCACTGCCCCGCATTCAGTGTGCCAACGGAAACACTGTGCCCGTCGGCCAGTTCTGCCCCGCCGGCCCCGCTCCGGCGACGAAACAAGCGCCGCAGCAGGGGCCAAAGCCGACGCCAACGGCCGCACCGCTCCCCACACCTGCCGCACCGCTCCCCACACCTGAAGCGCCGCGTCCCACACCTGAAGCACCGCTCCCCACGCCAACCGCCGCACCGCTCCCCACACCTGAAGCACCGCTCCCCACACCAACCGCCGCACCACAGCCGACACCCACCCCGACCGCAAGATGAAACGAATTCAGCACCTGTTAGCGGGCCACCCAAGGCCTAGGCCGGGTCGATGGGTGTCAGCGATATCGGCAGCCAGTGGGTGCCCGGCCCCTCACCTGGGCATCCGGCTCCCCCGATGACCAGGGTGCGCTCCCCGAAGAAGCTGCCGTCAGGGTTCGGGATCCAGTAGTCCGAGCGCTGGGCCTGCACGGCACTACCAGGGTTGCTGCGATCGCAGAAATAGGGATACTCACCGCTCGTTTCCCAGCGGTTGTTGTTCCATCTGTACTCGTAGGCCACTGGGGCACCCGGGTTGCGGGCGTGGTCGTCCGTATTGTCCATGCGCGCAACACATCCGTTCGCGTCGCACGTGGTGGTGAATTCGGCAGGCACCGTTATCGGATTCATCGGTGTCGGCATTCCGTTGAACGTCTGCTTCGAGAAGTCGATGAACAGGTTGTAATGCCCGTACAGCGGCGGTGGTTCAATTCGCTCCGCATCAGCGATCGGCGACCCCAGCGCCAGAACGCTTGCCGCGAGGGCTACTCCCAGCATCGTTCTCATAGCCTTAGTCGTCCTCGTCATCATCGCGGTGTGCCGCCTCGATCACCTCGGGCGGCACCGGCTTTTGGAGCCACGCACGAATGCGCAACAGCCCACCGGCGACGACGCCGACGGCGAATACCGCGACGAGTACCCACAGCACGGTGGTCATGGCACCGAATTATCCCGCCCCGCCGCGCGCTGCGGCCGATTACCCACGAGTAGGCCACTGCCGGATATCGCGCACATCTCAATACTGGCCGACTCCCGAAAATCGGAGGAAAGTGATGTGTACCACACCGATTGCAAGAAGTCGGTTCGAACGAAAGGCAACGAGATGATCGGAGCAATTATCACCGCAGTCGTCGTCGGTGCGATTATCGGCGCACTCGCGCGACTCATCATGCCCGGTCGGCAGAATGTCAGCACGCTCATGACGGTCGTGCTCGGCATCGCCGGAGCCCTGATCGGCTCTTGGCTCACCGCTGCCGTCGGATACACCAACTCGAACGGCGGATTCGCAATCGTCCCGTTCGTGGTCGGTGTCGTGGTGGCGATTGTGTTGATCGCGATCTACACGGCCCTGTCGGGCCGACGCGGCACGCCCGTCGGGCACTGAGCAGGACAGCCGCCGGCTCCGCCGATCCCCTGTCCTCATGATCGGCGGAGCCCATTCTTGGCTCCATCACCGGTTGAACACGTTCCTGCCGCCACGACCAAGGCATTGCGGAATGTATGCACATCATGGCGCTCAATTATCGCGGTGATTTATTTCGTTTCCGGCTGGAATGCCGGCAAATCCCATGCACCAAATTGGTGCGCCTCCCCGGTAAATACGTTCATCAACAACGGCCGGATTTTCGCGATACGTGGATCGCGCGTGAGTTGACCGGGTAAGCCCGGAATCGGCCGGGCTGCTTAGATCTTGTTGGCTGAGTATGGCTTTCGAGCGACGGGGGCGCGAATGATCAGTGTCCGCGCCCTGGCCCACCGGGAACGCCAGGAATTCGCCGATCTGCTGGACGGGTTGGCTCCAGACGAATGGCAGGCACCGACCTTGTGCGCGGGCTGGAATGTCCGCGACGTCGTCGCCCACACCGTCGCCTATCTGGGACAGACCCGGCTGCAGCTCGCCGGAGCGATGCTGGCCGCGCGGGGGCAGGTGGACCGGATCAACGACCGCGCGCTGCAGGCCGACGCCGGTGCCGGACCCGACGAACTGCGCATCCTGATGCGGGCCGGCGCCGATCCGTCCGGCGCGGGTGCGCTCTACGGCTGCCGGGTAGCCCTGATCGAGTGCCTGATCCACCAGCAGGACATCCGGCGCCCGCTCGGACGGTCCCGCACCATTCCGGCGGACGCACTGCTCGCCGCCCTGGCCTTTGCGCGGATCAGCCCGGTGATCGGCGGAGCCCGCCGCACCCGGGGTCTGCGATTGATCGCCGGCGACCTCGACTGGTCGGCCGGCCGCGGGCCGGAGATCCGTGGACCGGGTGAGGCGATCTTGCTGGCGATGACGGGACGCGTTGAGGCGGTCGCCGGCGAACTGCGGGGACCGGGCGTGACTCACCTGTGAGGACGATGAAACGTCCGGTCTCGATCCGGCGTCGAATCGGCACAGACCCGACGCCAACCCCGTAACGATCCGACCGCGCCCATCGATTCAGTTAACGGGCCGCCCCTAGCATCGGGCAGTGACGTGTTTCGGCGCTCTGCCGAGTCATCGCCCGCGTCCGTTGCCCCCGCTGGAGGACCGTTGAGAAGTCGGCCGATCGATACGATCGACGGCTTCTGCACGTCCGAATTCGCCCGGGTGCGCGATGCCTTCGCGGACAACTTCTCCCACCACAACGAGGTCGGCGCTGCTGTCGCGGTCTGGGTCGAGGGCGACCTGGTGGTCAACCTGTGGGGCGGAACCGCCGACGCAGCCGGTACCAGGCCATGGCAGCAGGACACCCTGGCCAGCGTGTATTCCGGATCCAAGGGGCTGTTGAGCACCTGCATCCATCTGTTGGCCGACCGCGGCGAGATCGACCTCGATGCGCCGGTGGCCCGCTACTGGCCCGAGTTCGGCCAGGCCGGAAAGCAGAACATCACCATCGCCATGGTGCTGGGCCACCGCTCCGGCGTGATCGGCCCGCGCGAACCGATGAGCTGGCAGCAGGTGACCGACTGGGACGCGGTGTGCGCCCGGATCGCAGCCGCGACGCCGTGGTGGCCGCCTGGCAGCGCGCAGGGCTACCACGTGGTGACCTTCGGCTTCATCCTCGGCGAGGTGGTTCGCCGGGTCACGGGCCGCACCCTCGGTCAGTACCTGCGCACCGAGATCGCCGAACCGCTGGGCGCCGACATCCACGTCGGCCTGCCCGCCTGGCACCACCATCGCTGCGCGGAGATGGTGAACAAGCCGTCGGTTCGCAGCCTGCTGGCCGACAACGGGGTCGACGAACCGCCGGCTTCGCTCGGAGACCATCCGATGGCCGGCTGGGCGGTGTCGATGGACTTCGTGCCGGATGACGAACTGGGCGTGCAGGCCCTGGACGCCTGGCGCAGCGCCGAGTTCCCGAGCACCAACGCCCACGTCTCCGCGCTCGGCATGGCGACCTTCTACAACGCGCTGGCCCAGGAGAAACTCCTGACCCGCGAGCACATGGAGCGCTGCCGGATCTCCCAGGGCGGATTCGACGCCGATGTGGTGCTGGGCGCGCGGGTCGCCGATCACGGCTGGGGTCTGGGCTACATGCTCAACCAGCGCGGCATCGCCGGACCGAACACCCGCATCTTCGGACACGGCGGGTCGGGTGGTTCGTTCGCCTTCGTCGACCTGGAGCACCGGATCGGCTACGCCTACGTGATGAACTATTTCGACGCCACCAAGTGCAATGCCGACCCGCGCACGGTCGCGCTGTCCAACGAGGTGTACTCCGCTCTCGGCGTAATTTGAGTTCTCTTCGAGGACCCGGAAACGCCATTTCCCGTGGGTACGCTGGACGCCATGAACAGCGTTTTGCTGGTACTCATCGTTCTCGTCATCGCCGCGATCGCGTTCGCTGTCTACAGCTCGTCGCAGGCCAACGGCCGCCGTTCCGCGGAGTCGCTGGCCGACGCCAAGGCTGACGCCCGCCGGCTGATCGAACGTCTCGGCGGGCAGGTGCTCAACCTGACCGGCTCCGACGATGCCTCCAAGCAGGCACTGGCCGACGCCTCCGAGCGCTACACCGCGGCATCCTCACAGATCGATCAGGCCACCACCGCCAAGCAGGCCGCGCTGGCCAAGGAGAGTGCCATCGAAGGGCTCTACTACGTGCGCGCGGCCCGGACCGCCATGGGCATGGATCCGGGTCCCGAGTTGGAGTCGCTGAGCGGGCAACGTTCGGCCGGAGCGGTCACCGAGGACCGGCGGATCAACTTCGAGGGCCGCGAGATCGAGGCCTCCCCGACTCCGTCGGCGAACACCCCGAACTACTACCCCGGCGGCCGGGTCGCCGGACGCCCGGTGCCCGCCGGCTGGTACTCCGAGCCGTGGTGGAAGCCGGCGCTCGTGGCCGGCGCCTGGGGCCTGGGCTCGGTGCTGCTGTTCGACGCGATGTTCTCCGGTATGCACGGGGTCAACTACGGCGCCCAGGGTTTCGAAAACGGTTACGGTGACGGCTATTCCGACGGTTTCGCCGCGGGCCAGGACGGCGGCGGCGACGCCGGCGGGTTCGATGGCGGCGACGCCGGCGGTGGCGACTGGGGCGGTACCGACGCCAGCGGTTGGGACGGCGGAGGCTTCGACGGTGGCGGCTTCGGCGACTTCGGCGGTGGCGATTTCGGGGGCTTCTGACCCTCTGCCGAACAGACGCTCGGGTACCTGTGGCTCACACTTTTCGGGTACCTACGCGACTGTTCGCGCGAATCTCTTCTAGAGGCGGCTCTCCAGACGCGCCGACACACCGGCCTCCTGCAGGTCCAGACGCTCCAACATGGCCCGCACCGCCTCGTCCTCGATCCGGCCTTCATCGCGCTCGGTGATGAGCGCACCGCGTTGCGCCGCAAGGACATCGCGGTACAGACCCGAGAACACCGCGGCCCGTTTGGTGAGCGCCTCGGGGTCGGGCATCTCGTCTGCGTCCTGTGAATGCCGGGCGATCACCGCGCGGATCTCGGTCACCACCCGCGGATCCAGGCCTTCGGGCGGATCTGCCTCGAACGCGTCGAGCACATCGTCGGCCGCATCGTGCACCACACGTTCGGCCTTGAGTTCCTCCTCCCGGTCGGCGGCGTGGTCGTCGCAGAACCGGGACAGGTTCAGCCGGCGGATCAGCAGGGGCAGAGTCCAGCCCTGGATCAGCAAGGTGCCCACACTCACCGCGAACGCGATGGCCTGGATGGTGGCGCGTTCCGGGAAGGGTTCCCCCGAAGCCGTGGTCGCCGGAATCGCGGCGGCCGCGGCCAGTGTCACCACGCCACGCATCCCGGTCCAGGACACGACGATGTTCTCCCGCCAGCTCAGGGAGCGGCGATCGATCATCCGGCGCCAGCGCGCCCTCGGCTTTCGGCTGCGCCTGCCGAGGGCGCCGCGAGCACCGTCGGGCACCGGCACGCTGAACTTGCTCTCCACGTGCCGGGACAGCTTGTTCCGGCCGAACATCAGGAACACCGACAGCGGGCGGATCACCAGCACGATGAGCAACACGATCACCGAGGCGACCGCGACGACGGCCAGCGACTCGTGGGCTTCGTTGAGGTCCTGCAGCACGAACCGCAGATGCAGGCCGATGTAGGCGAACACGAACGCCTCGAGCAGCACGTCGACCGAATTCCAGACGTAGCGCTCCTGCAGTCGCGTCTGGTACCCGGCCCCCATCGCACCGTTACCGACCACGAAGCCGGCGACCACCACCGCCAAGACGCCAGAGGCGTGCAGTTCCTCGGCGGTGATGAAGGCCGCGAACGGAACCACCAGACCCTGCACCGTTTCCAGGCCAGGGTTGTCCAGGTGCTTACGAATCCACAGCGTCACGTAGCCCAGCAGCGCCCCGACCACCGGGCCGACCGTGGCGCTGTACCCGAACAGCAGGAAGGGGTTCTCGATGAAGGTGTGGCTCCCGGCGACCTGGGCCACCGCGATGGAGAACAGGGTCAGCGCGGCCGCGTCGTTGATCAGGCTCTCGCCGGTGAGGATCGCCATCACCCGTTTGGGCAGACCGAGCTTGCGGCCCACCGCGACGGCGGTGACGGCGTCCGGCGGCGCGACGATGGCGCCGAGCACGAGGGCCAGCCCGAAGGTCAGTGGCACCAGCACCAACCAGGACGAGACCGCTGCCACGGCGAATGCCGTCACCACGACCAGGCCGATACCCAGGCCGAGGATCGGGCGGATGTTGCGGAAGAACGTCGGGAAGGAGAAGTCCAGGGCTGCCGAGTACAGCAGCGGCGGCAGCACCACCGTCAACAGGATGTGCGAATCCAGTTCGGGTGGTTCGAAGCCAGGCAGGAACGACACCGCGCTGCCGATCACCACGATGATCAGGGCGGGTTCCATCCCACGGCGGTGCGCGATTGCTGTGACGAGGATGGCTCCGACGACGACGAGGATCAATTCCACCGGGGAATTGTCCCGTGCCCGCGCTGGTGCCGCGCGCTCACACCTGGCAGTCGGGGCACCAGAAGAGGTTGCGGCCCTCCAGTTCTGCGGTGCGCACTCCTGCGCCGCACACCCGGCAGGCCTCCCCCGCCCGGCGATACACGTAGGTGCGGGGCCGGCCCGGACCGTAGGACGGGGCACCGTGATCGTGCTCGGGGCGGACGACGACGATCTTGCCCCGGCGCACCCCGACCTTCATCAGTTCGACGAGATCGGTCCACATGTCGCTGAATTCGGCCTGGGCCATGTGCGTGCCCGGCCGGTAGGGATTGATGTGATGACGGAACAGCAGTTCGCTGCGGTACACGTTGCCGACTCCGGCGATCACCGACTGGTCCATCAACAACGCACCGATTGACCTGCGCGACTTACTGATTCGCGCCCAGGCCGACGCTGGATCGGCATCCTTGCGCAGCGGGTCGGGACCGAGGCGCGCCACCACATCGGCGATCTCGGGCTCCGCGATCACTTCGCAGACGGTGGGGCCACGCAGGTCGGTGCCGTACTCGGCGCCCACGATCCGCATCCGCACCTGGCCGACCGGCAGCCCCAGCGGAACGGGAGCCTCGGTGAACGTGCCGTACAGGCCGAGGTGGATGTGCACGACCCGGCCGCCGTCGTAATGGTGGAACAGGTGCTTGCCCCAGGCGTCGGCCTGCTTGAACAACTGGCCGTTGACCGCGGCCGCACCGTCGGCGAAGCGGCCCTGCGGGCTGGACACCACCACCGGTGCCCGGCCGAACCGCTTTTGGTGCAGCCGGGCCAGCCGGTGCAGGGTGTGCCCTTCGGGCATGGGTCAGGCAGGCGCGCCGGGTACCGGCGGGGCCACGTGGTCCTTCTCGTAGGCGGCGAGAATGTCGATGCGACGCTGGTGACGCTCGGCCTCCGACCACGGCGTCGACAGGAACGCGTCGACGATGGCCAGCGCCTCCTCCTCGCTGTGCATGCGCCCACCAAGACCCATCAGTTGCGCGTTGTTGTGCTCGCGGGCCAGTTTGGCGGTCTCGACGCTCCAGGCCAGGGCACATCGGGCGCCGGGCACCTTGTTCGCGGCGATCTGCTCACCGTTGCCCGAGCCGCCGAGCACGATGCCCAGGCTGCCCGGGTCGGCGACTGTCCTGACCGCCGCGTCGATGCAGAACGCCGGGTAGTCGTCATCGGCGTCGTAGCTGTAGGCACCGCAGTCGATCGGCTCGTGGCCGGTCTTCTTGAGGTGGTCGATGATGGTCTGCTTGAACTCGAATCCGGCGTGGTCGGCACCGATGTAGACGCGCATGCCGGTCATTCTCTCAGACGGCGCTACGCGCCCCTGGCTAACCGATGGTGATGGCGTCCAGGCGTTCCTTGATGAAGGCCGCCGACGTCACCGGCTCGAGGCCCGCAACCTTGCCGATGGGCGGCTCCAGCGGGGTGACGAGTGCGTCGTGGTTGGCCTCGTAGAAGTAGATCAACGAGACCAGGTCTTCCTCGGGGGCGTGCGGCTGCGGCGGCAGCACGCGGTGCCGGCCCGACGGCCAGCGGTGACCGCTCCAGTACTCCAGCAGGTCACCGATGTTGACCGTGAGCGATCCCGGCTCCCACGGCGCGTCCTCCCAGCCCTCCTGCTCGGAGAAGACCTGCAGTCCGCCCGCGCCCGGCTCGCGGTCCAGGATCGTCACCGTGCCGAAGTCGGTGTGCGGACCGATGCGGAACTGGCCCGGCTCCGGCTCCCCCACCACGCTGACCGGCGGGTAGTGGTTGATGTTCATGGTCCAGGTCGGCCGATCCGCCAGGGCGACAAAGGGATTGACCGGCAATCCGAGGGCGTGGGCGAACAGCGCCAGCAGGTCGTCGGAGACCTTCCGCATCGCGGCGGTGTACTCGTCGACCAAAGCCTGCAGCACCGGCACCTCGGCCGGCCACACGTTGGGCGCGAACCAGATCCGGTCGACCTCCGGGTCACCTGTCGCCGTCTCGGCGCCCAGGCTGTAGCTCTCCTTCAGATCCGGCGGGGTCTCGGTGCCCTCGGCGTAACCGTTGGCTTCGGCTCCCGGTCCGATCCAGCCGTGCCCGCCCACGGGCACCGAATAGCCCTGCTTGACCTCGTCCGGCAGTGCGAAGAACTCCCGGCTGGCCGCGCGCACCTTGGCCGCGAGGTCGGTGTCCACATCGTGGCCGGTGACGACGATGAAACCCGCGAGCTGCAGCCCGGCGTCCACCTCGGCGGCGACTGCGTCGGCCTCGGCCCCGCCGGCGTACCAGCGAGACATGTCAATCGTTGCTATCGCGCTCATTCGCCGATGTCCTCCGCCCACAGATCCGGCCGCTCGGCGATGAAGTCCTCCATCATCGCCACGCAGCGTTCATCGTCGAGCAGGGTAACTGCCACCCCGTGCTCGGCCAGCCAGTCATGGCCACCGGTGAAGGTCCGGCTCTCGCCGATCACCACCGCGCCGATGTTGAACTGGCGGACCAGGCCGCTGCAGTACCAACAGGGAGAGAGCGTCGTCACCATGATCGTGGAGCGGTAACCGCGCTGACGGCCGGCGGCCCGGAAGGCGTCGGTCTCGGCATGGATGGACGGGTCGTCGTTCTGAACGCGCCGGTTGTGGCCGGCCCCCAGCAAGGTCCCGTCCGAGCTGAACAAGGCGGCGCCGATGGGAATACCGCCTTCGGCCAACCCTTTTCGTGCCTCCTCGACGGCGATGTCGAGCATCTGTTCCGGGCTCATGCCGGCACCGCCCGTTCCGCGGTGAGCTTGGACCGGCACAACACGAGATAGCAGGCACCGGCGATCAGGAACCCGACGAAGAACGTGATGTCACCCAACTGCGGTACCTCGCGAGCGATGTAGCCGACGAACTTCGCCTGGTTGCAGAACAACGTCACCGACACCACCAGACCGATCAGGAACGACGCCAGGCCGGGCCAGTTCGTGTAGGAGCGGTCGTAGAGGAAGTGCGCGACGGGCGCGTCGCCGCGCAGGTACTCGTCGGCGAACACCACCCCCAGCCACGGTCCGATCCAGTACGCGATGATCAGCAGGAACGCCTCGTAACTGGCCGCCGCGTCGGCCAGCGCCCACCAGGCGATCAGGAATCCGACCACCCCGAAGAACGCAGTCGCCAGCGCCCGGGCGATGTGATGCGGGAGCTTGATCCCGATGGTCACGAAAGCCATTGCGCCCGAGTAGATGTTGATCGCATTGGCGGCCACCGCCCCGATCGCGATGGCCAACAGGGTCAGGCTCGCCAGCCACGGGGCCAGCTCCGAGGTGAAGGCAGTGGTCGGATTGTCCGAGACCGCGGGGCCGATGGTCACCGAGGCCGCACCCACCGCCTGCAGCAGCATGCATGACACGAACAGCCCTGCGGCGGCGTACAACCCGGTGCGCGGTCCGGCCTCGGAGCGCGGCAGGTACCGCGTGTAGTCGGCGGCGTACGGCGCCCACCCCGCGACGTAACCGAACGCGGTGCCCACGGTCAGCAGGAAACCCCCCATGCCGCCGACACCGCCGGTAACCGCGGGCGCACCGAAATCCGCCTTGGTCAGGATCACCACGGAGGTGATCGCGAAGATGACCGCGAGCACCGGGAAAGCCCACCGCTCGAAAGCCTGAACCAGGTTGTGCCCGAACACCGCCAGCGCGGTCTGCACCACGACGACGAGCACCAGCGCCAGCACCGGAGCGATGCCGAACAGGGTGGAGAGCGCGAACGCACCGCTGACGCTGTTGGTGGCGAACCACCCGATGCCCGCGGTCACCGTCATCAGCAGCGAGGGCACGGCGTTGCCCTTGAAGCCGAACGCCAGCCGGCCCAGCACCATCTGCGGCACACCGTGCAGGGGCCCGCGCTTGGACAGGAAGTAGTGCGCGAGCGCCCCCAGACCGGTGCCGATCCCCAGGCCTGCCACTGCCTGCCAGAACGTCATGCCGTAGACGGAGACCGCCAGCACGCCCAGGAAGATCGTGGCGAATTCGAGGTTCGGCGAGGTCCAGGTCCAGAACAACTGGCTGGGCTTGCCGTGCCGATCGGCCTCGGCGATGTGCTCGTTACCGCCCGGCTCGACAGCTGCGATCCGGTCGCGGTAGGAACCGTCAGTACTGGGCTCAGCCGCTGTCATGCGTACACCGTGGCGTGAGCCGCGGTGTAACGCAACCGGAATCGCGATTTTGGGTGCGGTTCACCCGTCAGTCGAACTCAGGTGCCTCCGTACGGGAACGCTTGAGCTCCCAGAAATGCGGGTACGACGCGAACGTCACCGACGCATCCCAGAGCTTGCCGGCTTCTTCACCGCGCGGGATCTTCGAGAGCACCGGGCCGAAGAACGCGACACCGTTGACGTGGATGGTCGGGGTGCCGACGTCGTCACCCACGGCGTCCATACCGGCGTGATGGCTCTTACGCAGTTCGTCGTCGTACTTGTCGGTGGTGGCGGCCTCGGCCAGTTCGGCGGGCAGACCGACCTCGTCGAGGGCCTGCGCGATGACCTGATCGAGGTCTTTGTTGTTCTGGTTGTGAATCCGGAAGCCCATCGCGGTGTAGAGCGGGCCGAGGATGTCCGGACCCTTGAGCTGCTCGGCGGCGATCGCGACCCGGACCGGGCCCCACGCCTTCTTCATCAGTTCCTGATAGTTCTCGGGCAGGTCACGGCCCTCGTTGAGCACCGCCAGGCTCATCACGTGGAACTGCACGTCGATATCGCGGACCTTCTCGACTTCGAGGATCCAGCGTGAGGTGATCCAGCACCACGGGCACAGCGGGTCGAACCAGAATCCGGCCGTGTCTTTTTGGTCCGTGGCCTTCTGATCTACGGTGGCCATCTACGCGTCCTCTCGATGTGGTTCAGGGCACAACTGCATTCAGCACAACTCTGCACCTGCACCGAGATGTTCCCGGAGCGAGTAACTATCCGGGGAGCAATCGCGACAAGCTTGGTGACCGGCATGTCGACATGCATGCTGGAGTCACGGCAGCAGCACAGGAAACGCATAGTGGGCGAACCTTTATCGAAACGTGTTGTTCCTGTGACCCTGGTAAACCACTGTTGCCCAAGTGAGCAGAGCGATGTAAGGGTTCTGCGTGATAGCTGAGGAGCTCAACATGGCCGCTCGTGCCTTCCTGGCCACCGCAGGTGCCGTCGCCGCCGCCCTCGCGTTGGCAGTCCCTGCGCAAGCCGACCCGGTCCCGGCGCCGAACGATCCGACGGATACTTCGTTCCTGAACGCGCTGAACAGCGCCGGGGTGGGCTACGGCGACCCCAACACCGCCGTCCAGATGGGCCAGGACGTGTGTCCGATGCTGGTCGAGCCGGGCAAGAACTTCGCGTCGGTGGCCTCGCAGATGCGCGGCGACGGCGGCATGTCCCCACAGATGGCGTCGTTCTTCACCGGCATCGCCATCCAGATGTACTGCCCGCAGATGATGTCGTCGATCAGCGACGGTTCGATCCTGAACAACCTGGGCGCCCTCAACGGGCTCGCCGGGATCGCCGGCTTCCCCCAGTAGCCCGGGTCCCTCCGACGTCCAGCCACTAGGTTGGACACGTGGCACTTCCCAATCTCACCCGCGAACAGGCCGTCGAGCGCGCCGCTCTGGTCACCGTCGACAACTACGACGTCGTCCTCGACCTCACCGACGGCACCGGCAACCCCGGCGAACGCACCTTCCGGTCCACGACGACTGTGACGTTCGATGCCCTCGCCGGCGCCGACACCTTCATCGACCTTGCGGCCGACACGGTCCGCAGTGCGACGCTCAACGGCGTCGCACTGGACGTATCCGGCTACGACGAATCCACCGGCATCACACTCACGGGTCTCGCCGAGCACAACACCCTGGTGGTCGATGCCGACTGCCTGTACTCCAACACCGGCGAGGGCCTGCACCGCTTCGTCGACCCCGTCGACAACGAGGTCTACCTCTACTCGCAGTTCGAGACAGCCGACGCCAAGCGGATGCTCGCCTGCTTCGATCAGCCCGACCTCAAGGCCACGTTCGATGTCCGGGTCACCGCGCCGTCGCACTGGCAGGTGATCTCCAACGGGGCAACCACAAGCACCGAGCCCGACGGCGCGGTCACCGTGCACACCTTCGCCACCACCCCGAAGATGAGCACCTACCTGGCGGCGTTGATCGCCGGACCGTACGCGGTGTGGCGCGACTCCTACTCCGACTCCCACGGCGAGATCCCGCTGGGCATCTTCTGCCGGGCCTCGCTGTCCGAGTTCATGGACGCCGACCGGCTTTTCACCGAGACCAAGCAGGGTTTCGGCTTCTACCACAAGAACTTCGGCACGCCGTACGCGTTCGGCAAGTACGACCAGCTGTTCGTCCCCGAGTTCAACGCGGGAGCCATGGAGAACGCCGGCGCGGTGACGTTCCTCGAGGACTACGTCTTCCGGTCCAAGGTGACCCGGGCCTCCTACGAGCGTCGCGCCGAGACCGTGCTGCACGAGATGGCCCACATGTGGTTCGGCGATCTGGTCACCATGCAGTGGTGGGATGACCTGTGGCTCAACGAGTCCTTCGCGACGTTCGCGTCGGTGCTGTGTCAGGCCGAGGCCACCGAATACGACACGGCGTGGACCACTTTCGCCAACGTGGAGAAGTCCTGGGCCTACCGGCAGGACCAGCTGCCCTCGACTCACCCGGTCGCCGCCGACATCCCGGACCTGGCCGCCGTCGAGGTCAACTTCGACGGCATCACCTACGCGAAGGGCGCCTCGGTGCTCAAGCAGCTGGTGGCCTACGTCGGGCTCGAAGAGTTCCTCTCCGGGCTGCGCGACTACTTCCGCGACCATGCCTTCGCGAACGCCACCTTCGGCGATCTGCTGGGTGCGCTGGAGAAGTCCTCGGGACGTGACCTGTCCGGCTGGGGCCGGCAATGGCTCAAGACAACGGGTTTGAACACGCTGCGGGCCGACTTCGAGGTGGACGGATCGGGTGCGTTCACCCGATTCGCGATCTCCCAGTCAGGCGCGGCCCCGGGCGCCGGGGAGACCCGGGTGCACCGGCTGGCCATCGGCATCTACGACGACGACGGTTCGGGCAAGCTCGTCCGCGTGCACCGCGAGGAGCTCGACGTCGAGGGCCCGGTCACGGAAGTTCCCGCACTGGTGGGCATTTCACGCGGCAAGCTGATCCTGGTCAACGACGACGACCTGACCTACTGCTCGCTGCGGCTCGACCCCGCCTCGCTGTCGACCGTGCTGTCCCGGATCGCCGACATCGCCGATCCACTCCCCCGCACGCTGGCATGGTCGGCAGCCTGGGAGATGACCCGCGAGGCCGAGATGAAGGCCCGCGACTTCGTCGCCCTGGTGATGAGCGGCGTGCACGCCGAGACCGAGGTCGGGGTCGCCCAGCGGCTGCTGATGCAGGCGCAGACCGCGCTGAGCTCCTACGCCGATCCCGCCTGGGCCGCTGAAATCGGCTGGCCGTCGTTCGGGGATGCACTCCTCGACCTGGCCCGAGAGTCCGCGCCAGGCTCCGATCACCAACTCGCTTTCGTGAACGCGCTGTGCACCTCGGTGCTGTCGCCGAACCACGTCGCCGTGCTGTCGACCCTGCTCGACAACGAGCCGGCCGCGGTGAACATGACCGGCCTGGTGATCGACACCGACCTGCGCTGGCGGATCGTCACCGCACTGGCCCGCACCGGCGACGTCGACGCCGACGGGCCCGAGACGCCGTTCATCGATGCCGAGGCGGAGAACGACCCGACCGCGGCCGGCAAGCGTCAGGCCGCCGCGGCCTCGGCCGCCCGCCCGCAGGACGTGGTGAAGTCCGCGGCGTGGGAGCAGGTCATCGAGGACGACACGATCGCCAACATCACCACCCGCTCGATCGTCGGCGGTTTCGTGCAGCCCGGTCAGTCCGAGTTCCTGGCACCGTTCACGGCGCGCTACTTCGCGGCGATCTCCGGGGTGTGGGAGCGGCGGTCCAGCGAGGTCGCCCAGACCGTGGTGATCGGGCTGTACCCGTCGTGGGACATCAGCCAGAACGGGCTCGACGCGGCGGACGCGTTCCTGTCCGATCCCGAGGTGCCGCCCGCGCTGCGCCGGCTGGTGATCGAGGGCCGCGCCGGGGTGGAACGCTCCCTGCGCGCCCGTGCCTTCGATGTGAGCTGATTGCCTCTGCCCCGCGAGCGACCGTGTCTGTACGGCGACACGCCGTGTTTTCTGTACCGACGCGGTCGCTCGCGGGGCTCATAGGCTTGCTCCGTGGCGGTCAGTCGAACGCGCGCGGCACGGGCTGCCCGCAAGCGCAAGCGCCGGATGGATCTCGTGGTCCACGACCTCACCGACGAACAGTGGGAGGCCATCAAAGCGGCGTGGGGCGGGTGCGCCTACTGCCGCGGCACCACGGGTCCGTTCCAGAAGGACTGCGTCATGGCGATCTCGCGCGGCGGGCGCTACACCGTGGACAACGTCGTGCCGGCGTGCGGATCGTGCAACGCCAGCAAGTGCAACTTCGAGGTCAGCACCTGGATGCGGCGCAAGCGGTTCGATGAGCGTGCGTTCTTGACGCGATATGTCGAGATCCGCAATGAGCTGACGGGCTAGGCCACCCCGCAAATGCAGCGAGCGTGCGTGCTTGTCAGTCGACAACCACGCACGCTCGCGGCGCTAGGTACTGAAAGAATCAGGCAGGAGCAACGCCGGCTGACAGCACGCGCACGGCGCTGATCAGACCGTCGATCAAGTTGCCCTCCTTGAAGGAGGCGGCAGCTGCCGAGACGCCCAGCGGGGCGGCCTCTTCGATGCCACGGCCCTTGACGTCGGCGCCGTAGACCACCTCGATCGCGTGCTGGTCGGGTGAGACCGCGAGCAGCACCGCGTTGTTGGGGGTGGGCACCTTGGCCAGGATCTCGCGTGCCGTGGCGGCGGTGTCCGCGCCGAGGTCACCGATGTAGACGGCGAACCGGGCCTTGGCCGCGCGCGAGCCGTACTTCAGCGCGTCGTCGAGCACGACCAGATCCATCGTCGGGAACGGGTAGTGCACGGAGAGCTCTCCGGGCTCGGTGACCCCGGAGATCCGGCCGCTGTAGGTCAGGGCGTAGCCGTAGGGCAGGTCCAGATCGGACGGAGCGACGGTAGAAACTTCACCACTTGCCACTTGCGCCGCCTCCGATCGTCACACCGTGTGAATCATGCCCGCCGTGCCCGTGATCCTGCGGCTCCTCGGCAGCCCACAGGATGGGCTCGTGGGTCCACGGCTCGGACAACTTGTAGGTAGCCGGGTGCGGTCCCTTGCGGGTCATGAAGATCAACGCGAGGACCACGAACAACAACAGCGGAACCCCTCCGAGGAGGGAATGGGTAAGTGCTGTGCTCACGCGCAAACCGTATCAGCCGCAATGCGACGACGCGCCGAGAGTGCCCAGCAAGTCGGGCGTCAGGCCGCACCTTCACCCAGATAGCGCACCCAGGCCGGGTCGAGTTCCTTGATCGTCGACAACAGCCTCCAGTGCTGACCCTTCGGCGGCATCGGCACGCACCGCAGTGACCAGCCCAGTTCGGCCAGCAGCCGGTCGGCCTTGCGGTGATTGCACGGCGCGCACGCCGCCACACAATTCTCCCAGGAGTGCTCGCCGCCGCGGCTACGCGGGATGACGTGGTCGACGGTGTCGGCCCGCCCGCCGCAGTACGCACAGCGGAAGCGGTCCCGGTGCATGAGCGCGGCCCGGGTCATCGGGATACGGGCCCGGTAGGGCACCCGTACGAAGGTGCGCAGCCGGATCACCGAGGGCACCACGATGGTGCGGGTGGCCGAGTGGATGACCGGTCCCGACGGGTCGTCGTGCACGACGTCGGCTTTGCCACACATCACCATGATCACCGCACGCCGCAGCGGCAGCGCGGTCAGCGGTTCGTAGGTGGAGTTGAGCAGCAGCACCCGGCGCCGCCCCCACAGGGAGGCGTCAGGGTTGATCGTCGGCAGTGCCTCGACGCTGTGCAGAGGGCGATTTGGCACATGGGGTCCCGATGGGCCGGGTATGTGGCCGGTCCGTCGCATATGGCTTTTTTTGCTGTGCGCCATGGAGCCTCCGAGGAGACAGTCCACCATGGATCCTGCGGATACGCACGAAAATTCTTTGTGTGTTCGCAGGTCAGTCCAATGAACACCAGGTGACCACGGTGCCGTGACCGGCGCCGACGTGCCGTCAGGCCACAATGGACCACAATGAACGACGTGACGCAGGTGCAGCGATCTTTCTACGACGAAGTCGGTGGGCACGACACTTTCGCGGCGATCGTGTCGCGGTTCTACCAACTGGTGCGCGAGGACGAGATCCTGCTGCCGTTGTATCCCGAGGACGACATCGACGGTGCCGAAGAGCGGCTGCGGATGTTCCTCGAGCAGTACTGGGGTGGGCCGCGGACGTACTCCGACCAGCGTGGCCACCCGCGGCTGCGGATGCGGCACGCCCCGTTCCGGATCGGATACCTCGAGCGCGACGCCTGGCTGCGCTGCATGCACACCGCGGTGGCCTCGATCGACTCGACGACGCTGGACGAGCCGCACCGACAGGCGTTGCTGGATTATCTGAACATGGCCGCAGACTCGATGGTGAACTCGGCGTTCTGACATGCGCCGGTGGTGGGCAGACGCGGTTTTCTACCAGGTCTATCCCCGCTCATTCGCCGACAGCGACGGCGATGGGGTCGGTGACCTCGACGGGGTGAGCACCGGGCTGGACTATCTGGCGGCGCTCGGCGTCGACGCCCTGTGGCTCAACCCGGTGATGGTTTCGCCGATGGCCGACCACGGCTATGACGTCGCCGACCCGCGCGACGTCGACCCGCTGTTCGGCGGCATCGACGCCCTGGACCGTTTGCTCGACGCCGCTCATGCCCGCGGCATCCGGGTCACCATGGACCTGGTGCCCAACCACACCAGTTCGGCGCACCCGTGGTTCGTCCAGGCCCTGTCCGATCCCCGCCATCGCGACCGCTACATCTTCCGCGACGGCCGCGGCCCGCACGGTGACGCGCCGCCCAACAACTGGGTGTCGGTGTTCGGCGGCCCGGCATGGACCCGCGTCACCGAGCCCGACGGCACACCGGGCCAGTGGTATCTGCACCTGTTCGACCCCGCCCAGCCTGACCTGAACTGGAACCACCCCGAGGTGTTCGAGGACCTGGAGAAGACGCTGCGGTTCTGGCTCGACCGCGGGGTCGACGGGTTCCGCATCGACGTCGCCCACGGCATGGCCAAGCCACCCGAGCTGCCCGACATGGCTATCACCGATACCGCGCTGCTGCGCAACAGCGACGACGACCCGCGGTTCGACAACGACAGCGTGCACGACATCCACCGGTTCATCCGCACGGTGTTCGACGACTATCCGGACGCGGTGGCCGTCGGCGAGGTCTGGGTGCACGGCAACGAGCGCTTCGCCAGGTACCTGCGCCCCGACGAACTGCACCTCGGCTTCAATTTCCGTCTGGTGCAAGCCGATTTCGACGCCCGCGAAGTCCACGACGCGATCGACAACGCGATCGCCGCGGCCAACCTCGCCGGGGCGACACCGACGTGGACGCTGTCCAACCACGACGTGGAACGCGAGGTCACCCGCTACGGCGACGGTGCCCGGGGATTGGCGCGGGCGCGGGCGATGGCGCTGGTGATGCTGGCACTACCGGGCGCGGTATTCGTCTACAACGGCGAGGAACTCGGGCTGCCCAACGTCGACCTGCCCGACGCGGTGCTCCAGGATCCGGTGTGGGAGCGCTCCGGCCACACCGAACGCGGACGTGACGGGTGCCGGGTCCCGATGCCGTGGTCGGGCGACGCTCCGCCGTTCGGCTTCTCCTCGAGCACCGACACCTGGCTGCCGATGCCCGCCGAGTGGGCTCCGTTGACGGTGCAGCATCAGCAGGCCGACCCGGCGTCGACGCTGGAGTTCTACCGCCGGGCCATCCAATTGCGCTCCAGCCGTGTGGAATTCGCCGGCAGCCGGATCGAGCTCGACACCGCCGACGAGGTTCTCACGTTGCGGCGCGAAGGCGGCCTGGTGTGTGTGCTCAACACCGGCGCCGGGCCGGTGCCGTTGCCGCCGGGCGAGGTGCTGCTGAGCAGTGGTGAGCTGACGGATGCCGTGCTGCCCGCCGACACCGCCGTCTGGCTGATCTAGAGGCGGGCCGTCAGCGCTGCGCCCGCAGGGCACCATCCAAGGTCGCCATCAGCTGGGCCACCCGGTTGGTACCGGACGGCGCAGGCGGATAGCGACGGAGGACGTCGATCAAGACCGGTGTGGCCAGGTGCCGAACTCGTTGCAGCACCATGTCCCCCGCCGCAGGATCGCCGCTGTTGATCTCGGCGATGCGGGCCACGCTCGCCGCGGCCCGCAGGATGTGGCCGACCTGATGGGCTTTCGCGATCGGGTGCAGGTAGGCCGCTGAGGCGGCGTCACCGGCTGCCTGTGCCGCCAGGCGCGCGGATTCGGTGTCGGCGTCTTTCGCTGCCCGGTGCGCATCCAGTGAAGCGACCCGCTGCGCCTGGGATCGTGGGGGCGCCGTTGACGAACCGCCAGGCGGCGGTGATGGCGGCTCGCGGCCGAGGGTCGTCGGGATGCACGCCCTCGAACACGACGAGGACTTCTTCAGCCGTCTCCGTCACGTATCGAGCCACGACCCGCAGCTCGTCCATGCTCAGCTCGAAGTCGCCCGATGTCACGTTGCGCGCCCGACGGTCAGCCCAGGATCAGGGCGGCGCTCTCCCGGCGCCGGTACACCGACCCGAACCGGGCGTCGATGCGCAACCACGACGGGTGCGCGCGAACCCGGACGATCTCCTCTTCGCTCACTTCGTTGCCGGTCTGCGGCAGAAACCCCATGGCCGTCAACGCGAAAACGCAGCGCATGGGCACCCCGACGACCTCGTCACCTGCGCTGACCGCAATTACCTCCTGGTCGAGCAGCGAGGCCGGCGGGCCGTGGGCGCTGCCGTGCTCGCGGGCCAGCGCTCCACCCTGCTGGGCCAGGTCGAGCATCACCCGCGCGGGGATGTCATCGAGGTGGACGAATCCGTCGTCGGGCGGCAAGCCACCGCGCCAGGCCGAATCCATCGGGAAGCCGGGGTCGACGTATCCGTCTGCGGCAGTGGACAATCCGGTCACCAGCGCGTCGGCTCCCGCGGACAGGTCCGACGGTCGCACCCGCCCGGTCACCACCCGGCTGGCCAGCACCTCCAACCCGGTCGCCACCCAGGCGACGGCTGTGCCGGCCTCCCGGTCGCGGGCTCGCTCCCGCAGCCGCACCACCGCAGCATCGTCCAACCGCAGGGCACGGTCGAGGAACGTCGCGAGATCCTCTCGGTCGCGCGGATCGTCGATCCACAGGCCGCGCTCCGAGATGGTCATCGCAGGTGGCTCTCCAGGTAGCCACGCTGCTCGGCCGTCAGCCGTTCGAGTCGCTGCTCGGCGATGTGCACCGCGGCCAGCTGGGTCTCGCCGATCACCGACGGCTTGGAGTCGGGAGCGGCATTCAGCGAACGCACCTCGTAGCCGATCGTGAAGTCGACGGCCCGCACCCGCTTGGACCACATGGTCACCTGAAGCGGTGAGTCCACCAGCCGCAGCTGCCCCTTGTAGGCGATGTTGACCTCGGCGATCAGCAGGCCGATGGTCTCGATCGTGGCGCCGAACGGCTCACGCAGGAACGGTATCCGGGCCTCTTCGAGAAGGGTCACCATGGTGGCGTGGTTGATGTGCTGGTACATGTCGATGTCCGACCAGCGCACGTGCACCGGCGTTGTAAAGCTCACGCAGTTGTTCCCGTTCCACTCGTTCGTGTCATGCTGCGGATCTGCCGCGCCGCCACAGACAGCGTTGCCAGATCCTGCTCACCATCTTGGTATATCGCGGTCAGCGTGCGACGGGCGCGGGTCACCCGGGAGCTGTTGGTCAGCTCCCACTCGGCGATCTTCTCCTCGCCGGTCTCGTCGGGTTCGCCTACGGCGAGCACGTCGAAGCACAGGGCCCGAAGCGAACCGTAGATGTCGTCGCGAATCGCCAACCGCGCCAGGGAATGCCACCGGTCATCGCGGCCCAGCTGGGACACCGCGGTGAGCAGCCCGTCGGCACCGAGGCGATCCATCAGTGCGAAGTAGGTGTCGGCCACCTCGGCGGGCTCGCGGTCGACGATGTCGGAGATGTCGATCACGTCGAGCAGGCTGTACTGGTAGAGACCGGTCGCCACGGCAAACGCCAGTTCGTCGGACACCCCCTGCGCGGAGAACTCCCCGGCCTCCTTCTCAACGATGGCCTTGTCGTCACCGCGCAGCCATTGCGACATGTGCGGGCGCAGCGCGGACACCTTCGCGGCGAACCGGTTGATCTCGGCACCGACCGCCAGTGGCTGCGGACGGTAGTTGAGCAGCCAGCGCCCGGCGCGGTCGACCAGCCGGCGCAGATCCAGCGTCATCCGGTCGGTCACGAACACCGGGACCCCTTCGTCACCAGCTGCCCGGATCTCGCGCCACACCTTGCCGATCCCGAAGATGGCGTCGGTGGCGACGTAGCTGCGCACCGCGTCGACCGGGCCGACCCCGACATCCTCGGTGATGCGGTACGCGTAGCTGATCCCGCTGGTGTCGACGAGATCGTTGACCAGCATCGTGGTGACGATCTCCCGGCGCAGTTGGTGCGACCGGATCTCGCTGGTGAACTGCTTCCGCAACTTCTCCGGGAAGTACTGCGGCAGCCGGGAGGCGAACACCTCCTGCTCGGGCAGGTCACTGGCCAGCACGTCGTCCTTGAGATTGAGCTTGACGTGGGCCATCAGCGTCGCCAATTCCGGTGAGGTCAAACCGATTCCGGCATCGACGCGGCGCTTGATCTCTTTCTCCGAGGGCAGCGCCTCCAGCTCGCGGTTGAGACCGCGGTTGGCCACGAACTCCCTGATCATCCGGGCGTGGACCGAGAGCATGCTCGCGGCGTTGGCCCGGCTGGTCCCCATCAGGTCGTTCTGGTCCTTGTTGTCGGTCAGCACCAGGGCACCGACCTCGTCGGTCATCGACAACAACAACTCGGTGCGTTCTTCGGGACTCACCTTGCCCGCGGTGACCAGCGAGTCGATCAGAATCTTGATGTTGACCTCGTGGTCCGAGCAATCGACGCCCGCGGAGTTGTCCAGCGCATCGGTGTTGATCCGGCCACCGGCCAGGTCGAATTCGATGCGCCCCAGGGACGTCACACCGAGGTTGCCGCCTTCGCCGATGACCTTGGCCCGCACCTCGTTTCCATTCACCCGGATCTGGTCGTTGGCGCGATCACCGACGTCGGCCTCGGTCTCGGCCTTGACGTAGGTGCCGATACCGCCGTTCCACAGCAGATCGACCGGCGCCTTGAGAATGGCCTTCATCAGGGCCGGCGGCGTGAGTTCCTCTATGTCACCGTCGATCCCGAGTGCCGCGCGGGCCTGCGGGCTGAGCGGGATGGACTTCTGTTGACGGCTGAAGACACCGCCGCCCTCGCTGATCAGCTTGGCGTCGTAGTCCTCCCAGCTGGACCGCGGGAGCTCGAACAGGCGCTTGCGTTCCACCCACGACACCGCCGCGTCGGGGTCGGGATCGACGAAGATGTGCCGGTGGTCGAAGGCGGCGATGAGCCGAATGTGCTTCGAGAGCAACATGCCGTTGCCGAAGACGTCACCGCTCATGTCGCCGACGCCGACGACGGTGAAGTCCTGGCTCTGGGTGTCCACCCCCATCTCCCGGAAGTGCCGCTTCACCGACTCCCACGCACCCTTGGCGGTGATGCCCATGGCCTTGTGGTCGTAGCCGATGGAACCGCCCGAGGCGAACGCGTCGCCCAGCCAGAACCCGTAGGACTTCGCGACCTCGTTGGCGATGTCGGAGAACGTGGCCGTGCCCTTGTCGGCCGCGACCACCAGATAGGCGTCTTCCCCGTCGCGCCGGACCACGTCCGGTGAGGTGACGACGGCACCGGTCCCCTTGTCGACGTTGTCCGTCACGTCGAGCAGTCCGGAGATGAATAGTTGGTAGCACGCAACGCCTTCGGCGCGGGTCGCCTCGCGGTCGACGGCGGCGTCACCGGTGAGCTCTGGCGGTCGTTTGACCACGAACCCGCCCTTGGCCCCGACCGGCACGATGACCGCGTTCTTCACCGCCTGGGCCTTGACGAGACCGAGGATCTCGGTGCGGAAGTCCTCACGGCGGTCCGACCAGCGCAGCCCGCCGCGGGCCACGAACCCGAACCGCAGGTGCACGCCCTCCACCCGGGGCGAGTACACGAAGATCTCGAACTTGGGCCGCGGCAACGGCAGCTCGTTGATCAGGCCGGGGTTCAGCTTCATCGCCACCACACCACGTTGCCGCGCCGAATCCGGCTGCTGCACGAAGTAGTTGGTACGCAGGGTGGCCTGGATCAGGGTGGCGAAGGCACGCAGAACCCGGTCGGTGTCCAGGCTCACCAGGGCGTCGATGTCGGCGGCCACGGCCGCGGCCGCCCCCTGGGCGTCCCGGGTGCCCGCGGTGTCCTCGGACGGGTCGAACAGCGCCTCGAACAGTTGCACCAATGATCGTGTGGTGTGCGGGTTCTCGTTGACCACCGACTCGATGTGCGACTGGCTGTACGGAAAACCCGCCTGGCGCAGGTACTTCGCATAGGCGCGCAGGATGACCACCTGCTGCCAGGTCAGGTCGGCCCGCAGCACCAGTTCGTTGAACCGGTCCACCTCGACCCACCCGTGCCAGATGGCGGTCACCGCGTCGGCGAATCGCCGGGCGGTGGCCTCACGCGAAGCCGCGTCGGGCGCCTCGGGGATGCTGCGCTGCCGGGCCACCTTGAACTGGTAGATCCAGACCGGCAGGCCGTCGGCCCGGCGCACGGTGTACGGGCGCTCCTCGAGCACCACCACACCCATCGACTGGAGCATCGGCAGCAATTCGCTCAGCGAGGCCGACTGTCCCCCGAGGTACCAGGTGAGCTGGGCCAGCCCGTCGGCCCCGTCCTCGTCGAACACCAGCTTGACCGAATTGTCCTGCAGCCCTTCGATGATCGCGATATCGGCGATCGCATCCGCCGGGGCGACGGCTTGCTTGTAGTCCTCCGGGAACGCCGTCGCATAGTGCTCGACGGCGGCGGGACTGAGCGCCGCGTGGGCTGCAGCGCTGGTCATGCGGTCACCCCAGTTGCGGGTGGCCTCGGTCAGCAGATTCTGGATCCGGTTCTCGTTCTCGGCCGAGGTGTCCACGGTGTGCGAGGCGGTGCCGTCGGGCAGCCGAACCGTGAAATGAACCACTGCCCAAGGCGATTCGCTGACTCTGGCGGAGTAGTCGATGCTCTCGCCACCGAGCTCGCGCACCAGGATGTCCTGCATCTCCAGCCGCACCGCGGTGGTGTAGCGGTCTCGGGGCAGGTACACCAGGCAGGACACGAAGTGCGCTAGTTGATCAGCACGCAGGAACAGCAGGGTACGGCGCCGTGACCCCAGGTCCACCACGGTCAAAGCCATGTCCAGCAGCTGCTTGGAGCTCAGCGCGAACAGTTCGGGGCGTGGGATGGTCTGGACGATGTCGCGCAGCAGCTGCCCGGGATGGCTGGGATCGCGGCGGGCCATCGCCAGCGCCTCCTCGACGCGCCGCGAGATCAACGGGATCTCCAGCACGTTGGCGTTCATCGCAGCCACCGTGAACAGGCCTACGAAACGATGCTCTGTAGCAATGACATCACTCCGCCCGCCGGAGCTCTCGCGCACGACGACGATGTACGGGTAGGCGCCGTAACGCACATAGCTCGGCATCGTGGCCTGCGCCAGCACCATCAGGTCGTCGGCGGCGGTCAGCGGCGGGAGCACATCGTCACGCAGCTTGAGCACACCGAGCCGGCTGGCCGGATCGACCGAGGCCTGCCCGTCGCTGATCGCGCACTGCTGGTAGCCCAGCAGCACGAAGTGTCCGTCGGATAGCCAACGCAGCAGAGCGGCCACGTCCCTGCGGTCGGCGTTGGGAAACCGGCCCTCCACATCGGTGGCCACGTCGTTGGCCAGGGCGTGCAGCGCGGCGCCCATCGCCGCGGAATCCAGCCCGATCTGACGGGCCTCGGCGAGGACACCGGGCACCAGCCCGACCACCTCGGTGAGCGCGGGACCGTCGGCAGCCCCGCTGACCGGGACCAGGATCCAGCACTCGTCGACCCCGTCAACCCCGGTCGCCTCGGCAGCGGGCTGGAAATCCAGCAGCACACCGTTGGCGTCGCGGCGCACCCGGAAGACCGGGTTCATGATGGCCGGGTAGGCGATGCCGTGCCGGTGCAACAACACCGTCACCGAATCCACCAGCATCGCCGCCTGCTCGGTGACGATCTGCAGGGCCGGGCCGGAGTCACTGTCCCCGGGATACACCATGACCTTGGTTTCGCCCGGTGCCCGTTGGCCGGCCAACGCGTAGTGGGCGGCCAACGTGGCATCGGAGACCAGCCGCTCGGCCACCGCGGCCTGAGGGCCGGTGGCCGCGACACCCGGCGCATCGGCCTGCGGAGCCCGGTAGGTGGACAGGAAAGCCACCGCGAGCCGGTGGATCACCTCAGGCGGTGCCTGTGAGCGATCCCGGTCGCTAATTCCCTGTCCCCGAAGAGCTCCCGGTTCGGCCGTCATACGGATCACTCCCTACTCACGCCCATGCACCGGCATTGGTGCATAGCTGCGACATTAGTAGCGTCACCGAGCCCGCTGCGCCGTTTATCCCGTCACGGCTCAGTCGCGGGTCAGTCTCCGGTGGGTCACCCGGTGCGGGCGTGCTGCTTCGGCACCGAGACGTTGGATCTTGTTCTCCTCGTAGGCACCGAAGTTGCCCTCGAACCAGAACCACTTGGCCTCGTTGTCGTCGTCGCCCTCCCACGCCAGGATGTGCGTGCAGGTGCGGTCCAGGAACCACCGGTCGTGGCTGATCACCACGGCGCAGCCGGGGAACTGGTCAAGCGCGTTCTCGAGCGAGGACAGGGTCTCGACATCGAGGTCGTTGGTCGGCTCGTCGAGCAGGATCAGGTTTCCGCCCTCTTTGAGGGTCAGCGCCAGGTTCAGCCGGTTGCGCTCACCGCCGGACAGCACGCCCGCCGGCTTCTGCTGATCCGGTCCCTTGAAACCGAACGCCGACACGTAGGCCCGCGACGGGATCTCGTTGTGGCCGACCTCGATGTAGTCCAGGCCGTCGGAGACGACTTCCCAGACGTTCTTCTTCGGGTCGATGCCCGCGCGGCTCTGGTCGACGTAGCTCAGCTTGACCGTCTCACCGACCTTGACCTCACCGCTGTCGGGCTGTTCGAGGCCGACGATGGTCTTGAACAGCGTGGTCTTACCGACACCGTTGGGACCGATGACGCCGACGATGCCGTTGCGGGGCAACGTGAAGGACAGGTCCTTGATGAGCGTGCGGCCCTCGAAGCCCTTGTCGAGGTGGCTCACCTCGACCACGAGGTTGCCCAGCCTCGGCGGCGCCGGGATCTGGATCTCCTCGAAGTCGAGCTTGCGGGTCTTGTCGGCCTCGGCGGCCATCTCCTCGTAGCGGTCCAGACGTGCCTTGTTCTTGGCCTGCCGGGCCTTGGCGCCCGAACGCACCCAGGCCAGCTCTTCCTTCAGCCGTTTCTGCAGCTTCTGGTCCTTCTTGCCCTGCACCTCCAGGCGCTCGGCCTTCTTCTCCAGGTAGGTCGAGTAGTTGCCCTCATACGGGTATGCGCGGCCACGGTCGAGCTCGAGGATCCACTCGGCGACGTTGTCGAGGAAGTAGCGATCGTGGGTGACCGCGAGGATGGCGCCCTTGTAGTTGGCCAAGTGCTGTTCGAGCCACAGCACGCTCTCGGCGTCGAGGTGGTTGGTGGGCTCGTCGAGCAGCAGCAGATCCGGCTTGGACAGCAGCAACTTGCACAGCGCCACACGGCGGCGCTCACCGCCGGAGAGGTGGGTGACGGGCTCGTCGGGCGGCGGGCAGCGCAGCGCGTCCATGGCCTGCTCGAGCTGGGAGTCGATGTCCCAGGCATCGGCCGCGTCGAGCTCCTCCTGCAGGTGACCCATCTCTTCCATGAGCTCATCGGTGTAGTCGGTGGCCATCAGCTCGGCCACCTCGTTGTACCGGTTGAGCTTGGCCTTGATCGCCACGCCGGCCTCGACGTTCTCGCGGACCGTCTTGGTTTCGTCGAGCTGCGGCTCCTGCATCAGGATGCCGACCGTCGCGCCGGGTTGGAGGAAGGCGTCGCCGTTGTTGGGCTGGTCGATGCCGGCCATGATCTTCAGCACACTCGACTTACCGGCCCCGTTGGGACCGACGACGCCGATCTTGGCTCCCGGAAGGAAGTTCAGGAAGACGTCGTCAAGGATGACCTTGTCGCCGTGCGCCTTGCGGACCTTGCGCATCGTGTAGATGAATTCGGCCATGCCGTGATGTGCCTTTCTGAAACTCTTCGGGAATGTCGGATGGGCGCTTGCGCGAAGGGTTGCGTCAAGCCCAACTCACTCGCGCCCATCCTAGGCGTGACCGAAACCGGCTAGGCCGACAGTGGCAGCTCACCCTCATCAGGCTCGGTTTCTGCCCCATTCGGGTCGGCTGTCACCTCACGGGGTTCGACCTCGGGCGCCGGTCCGGACGTGGGTTTCGGCAATGGCGCGACCTTGGCTGTGCAGCGGGACAGATCGGGTCCGACGGCGCTGGCGCGCACCTCGACCGACGACCGGCGCACGCCTTCTTTGTCGTCGTATTCGCTGGTGTAGAGGTGGCCGACCACCACGACCGCGTCACCACGCCCGAGCGAGGCACTCACACCCGTGGCCAGATTGCCCCAGCAGTTGACGGTGACGTAGAGCGAGTTGCCGTGCTCCCATGTGCCCTCGGAGGTGCGCCGCCGCGAGTTGCTGGCCACCCGGAACTTGTACAGCTCCTGATCGCCGAACCGCAGCCGGACCGGGTTGGTGATGATGTTCCCCACGATGGTGAACGGTGTCTCGAACATTTCTGGTTCCTTTCGCTTCATCGATGCGGCGGCCGGAGGTGAAGCGTCGACCGCCTTACCCGTCAATTGACGGTCGACGCCCCGACATCAGGACGCCCGGCGAAGCCGACGCACCCGTCGGCTGGGGATGAAACGCAGGCTGGGGATAACTCCGGAGTCAGCCGGAAGGACGGTCGCGCCGCGCCATCTCGGCGAGCATCGCGTTGTAGGCCGCCAGATCGGCGTCGTCGTCGCGGTCGGCGGCCCGGTCCAGCCGCTTGGCGGTGCGCTGATCGCTGCGCCGCCACTGGATGAGCAGCGCCAGCATCACGATGACCAGCGGGACTTCCCCGGCCGCCCAGGCGATGGCGCCGCCGAGATGCTGGTCTCCGAGCAGGTCGGTGTGCCACGGCAGTTGAAGCGACCGGTAGAAGCTCTCGCCGAGCACGTTCTTCATGCCCATCAGCACCACACCGAAGAACGCGTGCAGCGGCAGCGAGGCGAACACCATCCCGATCTTGACCAGGTGCGGGACGGGCCTCGGGGTCGGGTCCACGCCGATGACCACCCAGTAGAACAGGTAGCCCGACAGCAGGAAGTGCACGTTCATCAGGATGTGCGCGGCGTGGTTGCTGACCGCGGCGTCGAAGATGCCGCCGAAGTACAGGCCGTAGAACCCGGCCACGAACAGCACGGTCGCGACGATGGGATGGGTCAGGAATTGCGACACCCTGGAGTGCAACGCCGCCAGCAGCCACTCTCTGGGGCCGGGTGGCGAGCCGCGGCCCGCGGTCGGCAGGGCCCGCAGCGCCAGGGTCACCGGGGCGCCCAGCACCAGTAGCACCGGAACCAGCATGGACAGCAGCATGTGGGCGATCATGTGCACGCTGAACATCGCCGGCATGTAGCGACCGAGCCCCGATGAGGTGGTGAACAGCAGGACGGCACAGCCGAGCAGCCAGGCGAACGTGCGGCCCACCGGCCAGGCGTCGCCGCGGCGGCGCAGCCGGTACACACCGGCCAGGTACACCAATGCGCCGACGATGGCCGCGGTCCCGAACAGCAGGTCGAATCGCCAGTCGAACAACACCCGAGCGACCGTCGGCGGCCCGGCGAAGTCGTATCCGATCGCGACCTCGGTGGCGCTGGGGATCCTCGGCTCGGGCGGCGGCGGGGTGCGTCCCAGCCCGACGGCGATGCCGAACGTGGCGCCGAACAACGCGGCTTCCGTCAGCGCCAACCGGATCAATGGTCGGCGCGCACCAGCGTCGGCGGCCAGAGCGGTCAGGCTGGCCCGACGCTGTCGCCAGCCCAGCACGCCGAGCAGACTGAGGGCCACGAGCTTGGCCACCAGTAACCAGCCATAGCTGGTACGCACCAGATCGGATGGTTGGATCCGCACCAGCGCGTTGAGCACACCACTGACGGCCATCGCGATGAAGCACCACAGGGCCAGCGCCGAGAAGCGGCGTGCCGCCAGCGCGGTGGCCGGGCCGTCACCGCCGGACCCGGCAGCGGCCCGGATGGCGTGGGCCAACAACGCCAGCAGCCCGCCGGCCCACAGCGCAGCGGCGACCAGGTGGATGAACAGGCTGTTGGTGGCCAGATCGTGGGCTCCGCCTGCCGACGAATGCCCCGTCAGAACCAGCGGCATCAACGTCAGCAGCGAACCGGCCAGCAGCACCGGCGTCCACCCCCACCGCAGCACCGGGAGGCTCGCGATGGTGACGGCGGCCGCCAGGATCGCCGTCCACCGCCAGGCGACGGCGACATCGACCAGGCCGGCGGCCGACCACACGTCGACCGGTGCGAGATGGTCGAGCAGCGGCTGCCCGGACACGTCGGAGACCGTCAGCGGAACCAGCAGTGCCGCGCACACCGTCCACACGCCCGAGGCCGCCGAGCCGAGTCGCAGCGCCCGGTAACCGGCGACATCGAGCACGCCGTTGGTCTGGGGTGCTGCCAGGAACGCCGAGAACAGGAAAGACCCCACCGCGATGACGGCGGCGATCTCGCCGGCAGCGCGCACGAACGGCAGTCCGTAGGTGGTGACGGGGCCTGGATCGGGCAGGCCGGTGGCGGTCAGGGCGTCGGCCAGCGACAGCGCGCCGATGCCCGCCGCCACCGCCCCGGCCAGCAGACCCACGCCGACCAGCACGGGCCACACCACGCTGTTGCGCACGCTGGATGCGGCCACCTGGCCGGCAGAAGTCATGGTGCAAGGGTATGGCGTGGGCTCCACCACACCCCCAGGCGTCGCCTAGCCGGACGGACCCCGCACGACACGACGCTGCTTTTCCCGGATGTAGAACTGCTCACGCGCGATCTCGTCGACCTTGTCCATGTCGGCGACGACCCCCCGCAGTTCCTCGCGGAACGCGTTGCGGCGCGCCTGCAGATCGGGGCCGTTGACCAGCAGGTTCTGGTCGGCCGCCACCTGCCGCGCGGTGGCGAAAAGCAGCGCCGAGACCGACTCGTTGCTGCTGATCCGCCCCTGCGCGACGTACTGACGACCGACACCGAGCGCCCGCCTGGTCAGGTCCCGCTCACCGATCTCGGCCGGTGCGTCGCGTAACACGTCGGCGACGATCGCATAGGCCTCGAAGAACGGCCGCAGCATGGCGCCCACCAGCAGCGGTCGCTTGCTGCGCAACATCTGATAGATCTCGTCGCCTCCCGCCGAGACCTTCGCTTCCCAGCCGCCGGCCGCCTGCCCTTCCGGTGTGCGGTCGTACCACGACATCTCTTCGGCGACGTTGTCGCGGAAGGCCTCCGAATCGGCGAAATAGAAGTCGAACTTGAGCAGATCGCGCAGCCGCATCACCTGGTCCCAGAAGACCTGTAGCGGGTCGCCGGCGGCATGGGCGGCATGGGCCAGTGCCAGTTCGACGATCGAGGTCTCCTGGAAGGCGTGGATCAGCGAGTTGCGGTAGAACGCCGCCTCCAGTTCGTCCTCGGGGGCGATCCGCCATACCGGTTCGCGGCCGCTGTCCACCATGGTCACGGGGTGTCCCCCGGAGAGCGCGTCGACGGCCGAGCGCACCCCCTCGGTGGTACGCAGGCGTAGTGCGCTGTTGGTCACCGGGGTGTTCTTGCGCTCCAGATAGTCCAGCGAGTCCTGCAGCGTGTGGTGCAGCTGATCGAGGGTCAGGGCGACCCCTCGGGCGCCCAGCAGCAGCGCCGAGACCAGGTTGGTCGCGCTGACCGGGGTGACCCGCAGAATCCGCCAGGCCACCTCGAACGCCATCTTCTGCATCGCCAGGCGTTTGGCCGCCTCGTCGTGGGCCATGTCGCCGCCCGGCTCGCCTAGGTGCTCACGCATCGAAACCGCTTCGGGGAAGCGGACATAGATCTTGCCGTAGTTGCGTTCGCCCTGCGCCTTGATGAAGTTGTACAGCCAGCTCAGGCCCTCGGGCGTCTTTTCGCCACCACGGGCGTACGCGGCGTACTCGGCGGTCTCGTGCAGCTGGTCGAAACTGATCGACACCGGCTGCAGCAAGATGTCCTCACTACGGCCGTCGAGGTAGGCATTGGCGACATAGGCGAGCAGACCGAGCTTGGGCGGCAACATCTTTCCGGTCCGTGACCGGGTGCCCTCGATGGACCAGTTCAGGTTGAACCGCTTCTCCACGATGTAGCCCACGTACTGGCGCAGCACGTACTTGTACAGCGGGTCATCGAGTTTGCGGCGCAGGAAGATGACGCCGGAATGCCGGAACAGCGGACCCATCAGGCCGAACGACAGGTTGATCCCGGCGAACGTGTAGACCGGCGGCAGCCGGTTCTCCTGCATGGCCACCGGGACGATGACCCCGTCGAGATACGAACGGTGGGAGAACAGCAGCACAGCCGGATGTTGTTCCAGGGCATGGCGCATCGACTCGATCTCGGAGCGGTCGTAGTCGATACGCGGATCGAATCCGCGGCTGAAGATGGCCCGGCCCAGAGTTGGGATCAGGTCAACCGAGAACCGGCTCCACCCCGTGGAGAGCTCGTCGAGCATCTCCCCGGCCTTGTCCACCGTCGCCCCGGGAATCTGTTCCAGGCCTTGACGGAAGCGTGCCGAGTCGAGCATCTCCGGCTTCACCAGCCGCGGCGACTTGTATTCGGGGCCCAGCAGGCGAAGCTCGACCCGCTCGATCGCCAGCGCCGCCCGGCGAAGGACGAACCGTGCGAATTCCCTTGGGTTTTCCGCGACTGTGGTCTCGCTCCACTGCTTCCGCAGTTCCGATACCTTGGCCGGCTCACCGGCGACGACCCGGGCCCGCGTCGGGTTCTTGCGCAGGATGCGCCGCTGCAGGATTTCCGGCGGCCGATAGGTGTCGCGGCCCGAGATCAACCCGACCACTTTCAACCGGGTGGGCAACCCCGCGGGCACCCAGAACACCCGGACCGGGACCACCAGCCGGTCCTCGTCGGATTCCAGCTCCGCGACCAGCCGGGCCACCACTCCGGGTGCGGGCTCGTCGGTGGCAGGTAGCTGCAGGACCTCGACGGTCGAGTCGGGGTGTTCGCGCCGCTGCGTCTTGAGCCAGTCGTTGAGCAGTTCCAGTTCGGCCGGCGACGACACCGATGCCAGCACCAGTGCATCGTCGGTGGTGCTGAAGCTGGGGAAATCGTCGAGCCCCGCGGTCACGGTCGACCCTTGGGGGTCGATCGCGACGTCGAGGTATCCGGTTTGGGCGCAGCCTTTTTCGCGGGCGCCTTCTTCGCCGGTGCCTTCTTGGCGGCCCGGCGCGGTGCGGCCTTCTTGGCCGGAGTGGCGCGGGTATAGACGTCGAACACCGGCAATTCGTCCTCCGGCCAGGATTTCAGTGTGTCGAGGTAGATCTGGCGGACCTCGGCGATGCGGTCGGACAGGTTGTCGACGGTCCAATCCTCGACCGATATCGGCGGGTACACCGCGACGTCCACCTTGCCGGGGTTGAACGTGCTGGAGTCGCGGGCCGCGATGACCTCGGCGTTGCGGATCACGATCGGGACGATCGGAATGCCCGCAGCCATGGCGATGCGGAACGGACCCTTCTTGAACGGGCCGACCTCGGTGGTGTCGAGTCGGGTGCCCTCGGGAGCGATCAGGATCGACAAGCCTTTGCGGGCAAGCTCTTCGATCCTGTGCAGGCTTTCGACGGCCTTCTCCGGGTCGTCGCGGTCGATGAACGCCGCGTCCATCACCTTGCCCAGTGGTCCCATCAACGGGTTCTTCTCGAGCTCCTTCTTCCCGACGCCGGTGAAGTCCACCCCGACCAACCGGCCCGCGATCATCGGGTCGGCCTGGTTGCGGTGATTGAAGATGAACACCGCGGGGCGCTGCGCGGTCAGGTTCTCCTCGCCGAGGATGTTGAGCTCGATGCCCGTGGTGAGCATCAGCAGCTTGCTCCAGTTCGACGTGAAGAAGTTGACCCCGGTGCGCTTGTTGCGGGTGAGCAGCCCGAGTCCGATCGCGCCGGCCGCGACGGTCGGGATGGTGGCGAGGCTGGCGAGCGTGCGTAGTTGCGCGACGGGGCTGCTGCCGCTGCGGCTGCTGAATTTCAGTACGGGCCAGCCGCGTTTGGCGGCGACGGCGGCCAGCTTGCCAGCCGGATTGGTGGGCCGCGGGTTGCCCACCAGGTACATCAGGGCGACGTCTTCGTCACCGTCGGCGTAGAAGTAACTCTTGCTCAGGTCCACCCCGTTGGCCGCCGAGAAGTTCTGCACCGCACGGGCTTTGCCGGGACCCCAGATGACGGGTCTCATCACCTCCCCGGTGATCAGGCCGTCCTCGTCGGTCTCGAACTTGTTGCAGAGCACGTTGTCGATGCCGAGAAAGCGAGCCACCGGCTCCACCTGAACCGTCAGCGCAGAGGAACTCAGCACCACGGTGTGGCCACGGGCCATGTGGGCGCGCACCATCGCACGCATCTCCGGGTACATGCGGCCCTGGACGTGCTGGACGAACAGCCGCTCGCCCAGCTCGTCGAGATCGCTGAGCGAGTTGCCGTTCAGCATCCGGGCGCCCTTGCCGATCAGGTCCTCGAACTCTGAGCGCCCCAGCTGGTGATTGAGCCCGGCCTGCACCATCCCGATGAACTCGCCGATGCTCATCTGACCGCGACGCAATCGATCCTGCGTCATCAGCACGCCCGTGAACCCGGCCACCAGTGTTCCGTCGAGGTCGAAGAACGCCCCGATCTCCGGGCCTTCCGGACTCGCCTCGATCTCAGCGAGCGACCCCGGCAGCCGCTGCTTGGATTTGCCTGCCTGCCCTGGTGACGTCACTGTGCGGCACTCCCGTTCGACGACGCGTTTTCAGCCTCTGGCGGCACCGTGGCCGCGAAGGTGACCGGTTCGGCGCGCCCGTCGCCCCCGAGCGCGAGCACCTCGTTGAAGCCGTCGAGCAGGCACTGCGCGAACAGGGCCTCGTCGGTGATCGCCGCGCGGTCGTAGCGCGTGGTCACGGTGAAGTACCCCGACCGCGAGATCAGCACCGCCATGATCGCAACACCCGGCAGCGGGCCAATTCCGTAGTGCCGCAATATCTTCGATCCGGCGATGAACGTGTCGCCGGCATACATCGCGACGTTGCTGGCCTGCACGTCGGAGTTCACCACCGAGCCGGCGACCGATTCCAGGATGTTGTCCGGTAGCAGACTCAGGACCGGAGCGATGGCGCCCACGATGTCGATCGCACGTTCTTCACGCTTGGTGGTCATCTGGGCCCGAACGGCTTTGATCCGTAGCTCCGGATCGGCGATGCCGACCGGAGCGGCCAGATTGACTCCCGCGAATCGGTTGCCACCGGCCGGATCATCCTCGGAACGCAGGTTGACCGGCACCGCCATCGGCAAGTCCTCGATCGGGACTCCCATCGCCTCGTGGTAAAGCCGCAGCGCGCCGCACAGGCCGGCCAGGTAGGCGTCGTTGATCGATCCACCGGCGGCCTTGGCGGCACTCCGCAGGTCACCGAACGGGATGTCGATCGCCTCGGTCCGCGAGGACAAGCTGCGCCGACGCAGCAGCGGCGACCGGTCGGCCGCAGGCCGATTCACCCGGGCTCCCGACATCGCGTACTCGACGACTCCGCTGACCGCCGATACCGGGTCCCGCACCGTCCGGTTGGCGACGCGCGCGGCACCGCCGATCAGGCCGAGCACGCCACCCGCGATCTTGCCGGGAAGCCGGCCGAGCCCTTCCCGCATGAGATCGTTGGGCGACAGGTCCTGAGGAATGGGCAACGGCGCCATCTGCCGAGGCTCGGGATCGCGTTCCAAGTCGTAGATGTTGGCGAACATCTCGATGGCACCGACCCCGTCGGTCACCGCATGGCTGAGATGCAGGATCGTGGCTGCGCGCCCACCTTCCAGCCCTTCGACCAGCGTCGCGCTCCACAGCGGGCGCGTGATGTCCATCGGTGTCTGCAGCGCAATCTCGGCCAGGTCGAACAAGTCCCGGAGTGTGCCCGGGGAAGGCACTCTCATGCGCCGAACATGGAAGTCGAGGTTGAAGTCAGGATCGATCACCCACCGGGGCGACGCCGTCGGCAGCGTCGGCATGACGACCTTCTGCCGCAGCCGTAGGACGTTGCGGGACGCGTTCTCGAACCGGGTGCGGAACCGCTCCCAATCTGGGGTGGTGTCGAGGATTTCGAGGCCGACGATGCCCGACCGCGTCCGGGGATTCGCCTCGCCGCGATGCAGCAGCTGGTCCACTGCACCCAGTTTCTCGGGCAGTCCGGCCGCGTCCACCTCCGGCACGTCGCTCATAGCGTGGTCCCTCTCCCCTCCCCTGGCCACCAAGTGCAGCGTCCACGCTAGTCCGCCTCCGGCTCCGCGGGAGGGCTTTGCCGGTGCGTGCGTCGCGCGTCACCGCCCTTCACGCCGAGGTACGGGTTTCGTCGATCGGCGGGAGGTGTTTGTCCGGTAGGTCGCGAAACGAGGTGGCCGCCAAAATTCGTTTCTGCTGACCGTTCTTGGTCGGCGTGACCCGGAGATTGACGGAGACGCCGTGATCGGCGGGCCGGATGTAGTAGCACTCGTCGGTGTCCGGACAGTAGATGCAGATGACGTCGATCGCGTCCTTGTCGATGGGCGCGCAGTGCGCGCCGTGGCGATCGGCCCAGGTGGACCGGAGGTTGAGTTTGACCGCTCCCGCTCGTGCCGACCGGTACTTCACCTGGATGCGGTGAAAGGTGCCTGCCGCGTACGCCACAAGGTCGAACGGCGCATGCTCGGTCGCGGGGAACAGCACGCAAAAACCATTGCCTACCAGGTCGGCATGCGCTTTGGCGACGCCGAGGTCACCTTTGTCTTTGGTGTGATGTCGACCCACTGACTCGCTCGTTTCATCGGCCGCGGTTCAAGCAGCCCACGTGCTGCATATCCGTTTCGGCAACGACACCCACGCGGTGTAAATTGTGGTGGTCCGACTTGCCCCCGTGGCGCAACGGATAGCGCATCCGGTTTCTACCCGGTCGGTTGCAGGTTCGAATCCTGTCGGGGGTGCCATGTCTCGTTCATTTGACGTGTGCTTCTCGTTCTTGAGCGCACCGTACCCCGCACATCCGACAACTCCATGTCGGTCGACTGCTCGCTCAATACGAGGGTGAGCCTGAATCTCACGTCGCTCCACGTTTCCCGGATATCGCGCAGATCGGTGACTGTTTGCCGCCCGTTGGCGATAGCCAAACGGTAGCTTCCCGGAGGTGCTCGACGATCGGCGCTGCGTATCCGGAACCGTGACCTGACCGTTTACTCGGCGCATATGCCTGAGAACCGCTCTCCATCTGTACGACGTCGGCTGATTGTTGACACCTGTGTCGGTTGATCCTTGACGCGGCGCGGAGCCCAATCTCCAACAGCGGAAGATTGACGTGCATTAGGGTCCTGTTTGTCCTGGTAAGCCGACAGTTCGGAGCTGACATGAGCACGTATCGGACGATTGTGGTCGGGACCGATGGGTCCGACTCGTCGTTACGTGCGGTCGACCGCGCCGCCATGGTCGCCGCGCAGGAGAACGCGAAGCTGATCGTCGCGAGTGCTCATCCACCCGTGGCCGAAAAGGGCGGCTGGTCGCGGCCGCCGTCACCCGATCATGTGGTCGATACCCGTGCGGAGGACAGCCTCAAAAGCGAGGGCTACCGGATGCACGGTGCCGCCCCGGTCTACGAGATCCTCCAGGTGGCGCGCGACCGGGCCAAGGCCGCCGGCGCCTCGGACATCGTCGAGCGGGCGGTCGAAGGTGCCCCGGTCGACGCCCTGGTGAAACTCGCCAAAGAGGTGAATGCGGATCTGATCGTCGTCGGCGACATCGGACTGGACTCCGTCGCCGGCCGCCTGTTGGGCTCGGTGCCCGCCACCATCGCCCGCCGCGTCAAGATCGACATCCTCATCGTCCACACCGCGGTCTGAGACGCTCGCGGTCTAGGCCGACACCCAGATCAGCCTGTCGTCGTCGGCGACGATCGTGCCTGCGGTCGGGGCCGCGAAATGCGTTCCGAACAACAGTGCCTGCTCATCGACGATGCCCTGCAGCAGCCGGGCACGGGTCACCGCGGCGGCCGCCGGATCGTCATCGGGAAGGGCCTGCACCTCGGGGTGGGTGATCTGGATCGGATGGTGGATGACGTCTCCGCTGATGATCGCCACCTCCCCATCGGATTCGATCCGAACCGCGGCATGCCCCGCAGTGTGACCGGGGGTGGCCAACAGCCGGATCTCGTCGGTGATCGCGTGGTCCGAGTCGGTCAGACGCAGGACATCGTGTGCGACAAGCGGTTCGACGGTCTCGGCGGCGGCGCGGTTCGGCGCCGAGGACTGGAGCCATGACGTGTACTCGTCGGCGGTCAGCAGGTACGTCGCGTTGGGATAGGTCGGGACCCAGGCACCGTCACGCTGGGAGGTGTTGCGCCCGGCATGGTCGAGGTGAAGGTGAGTGCAGACGACGGTGGTCACATCGCCGGGGGTGAATCCGGCCGCGGCCAACGACTGCCGGTAATGCTCGGGATCCATGGGGATCTGATAGGGCAGGTCGTGGCCCTCCCCGAAGCAGCAGTCCACCACCACGAACTCGTCACCGGATTCGATGAGGAACGACTGGATGGCCACCAGTAGGTTGCCCGCGTCGTCGACATAGTGCGGCTGAAGCCAGCTCGGCAGCTCGGACGGGAGCCCGCGAAACAGCCGGTCAGGCCGGGTCGGCACCACCGTCTCCAGGACGGAGTGAACCGTCAACGCCCCGATCGTCCAGTTCTGCATGGCTCACCGTATGAGACAAATCATTTGGATACAAGGCTCGGCACAGCGCCATCAACGGCAGACCATCTGGCACACTCGATGCGTGGCGCAGCCAAACGTCCGGTTCCAGCGACTTGCCGATCAGGTCGCCGACCAGTTGCGGCGCCAGATCCTCACCGGGGAACTGCCCGACGGCACGATCCTGCCCAAGGAAGACGAACTTCTCGTCGAGTATCCGATCAGCAAACCGTCCCTGCGCGAGGCGATGCGCATCCTCGAGGCCGAGGGGCTGTTGACGGTACGGCGCGGCAAGCTCGGCGGCGCGGTGGTCCACCGACCCGACGCAGCAAACCTCGCCTACACGATGGGGCTGGTGCTCGGAGCCGGGCAGGTCGGACTCGCCGACGTGGGCACGGCTCTACTGCAGGTCGAGCCGGCATGTGCCGCACTCTGCGCCCAGCGCCCGGATCGGAAGCGCACCGTTGTACCGATTCTTCGGGAATTGCACGAAGAATCGGTCAGATCGGTTTCTGATCTGCTGCAGGCCACCTCGGCGAGCCGCCGGTATCACGAAGCGCTGGTGCGCCACTGCGGTAACGAGACGATGATTATCCTGGCGGGCGCGTTGGAAGCGCTGTGGTCAGCGCATGAGCAAAACTGGTCGGCTCAGGTGACGGACCACTCGACCGTGCCGGTCGAGGAGCGCCGAGCGGTATTGGAAGACCACCGGCAGGTGATCGACGCGATCGACATGGGTGACGCGCAGCGAGCCCGCGATCTGGCCGCGGCCCATCTGGTGAACGCCCAGCAGTACCCGGGCGTCGACGGGGTCGTCGATCCGACGATGGTGCGCACATGGGCGCAGTCCGGCCCCCGACGACCGTGATCGACAACCGACATCAATGTGACCGTTGACACAGGTTCTTATTTTCATATGATTTGGTGATGAAGGTGGGCGACGTCGCCATTGACGCAGTAGACGCGGCCCACTATCGGTCGGCCGGGTGGTGGTCGGACCGCACGATCTCGCAGACCGTGCGCGGTCACGCACTGACCCACCCCGACAAGCCGGCCTATGTGGACCACCCTGCAGCCACCTATACCTGGCGTGAATTCGACGAGGCCGCAACGTCACTCGCGGCCCAACTAACGGGCGCCGGGGTTGCCCCGGGTGACCGGGTCGCCGTGTGGCACGGCGACACCGCCGCCATTCATGTGCTGTTCGTGGCAGTCGAGCGTTGCGGTGGTGTCGTCGTCGGGATCGGCGCCCGCGCCGGGACGCGCGAGGCCACCCAGATCCTGCGGACCACCGAGCCGCGCCTGCTGGTCAGCGACGCGGCGCGGAAGACGTCGGCGCAGTCCACCGTCGCCGGCCTCGCTCCGCAGCTCGACCTCGCCGCCGTGGTCCTGCGCACCGAGCGAAATGGCCTGTCCATCGACACCGACACACCCCCGCGTGAACCCGACGACGCCGCAGCGGTCGGCCCCGACGACGTGTTCCTGATCAACTCGACCTCGGGGACCACCGGCCTACCCAAATGTGTTGTACACACACAGAACCGGTGGCATTACTTCCATCAGCAGGCGGTCGCCAACGGTGCGCTGAGCGCCGACGACGTCTTCCTGCCCGTCATCCCGGCCCCGTTCGGGTTCGGCATCTGGACCGCCCACACCACCCCGATCTACCTCGGCGTCACCACGATCCTGCTCGAGCGGTTCGACGCGGCGGCCGCGTGCGAGGCGATCGCCCGTCACAGGGTCAGCGTGTTGTGCTGTGTCAGTACGCAATTGATGATGATCATGGCAGACCGGGCATCGCGCGAGAACGACCTGAGCTCGTTGCGGGTGGTCTTCACCGGTGGTGAGGCGCTGCCGTATCAGCGCGCCGCCGACTTCGAGGACCTCACCGGCGCCACCATCCTGCAGTTCTACGGCTCCAACGAAACCGGCCTGCTGAGCGGGACGACGCTGCACGATTCCCGGGAGTGCAGGCTGCGCACCGCCGGAAGGCTGGTGCCGGAGATGGCGGTGCGCCTGTTCGACGGTGACGACGACGTGACCTCAACCGGCCGTGGACAACCGGCCTGCCGCGGACCAGCGACCAGCCTGGGCTATCTGGGCGGCGTCGACCACGACAAGCTGTACACCCCCGACGGCTGGATGCGGATGGGCGACGTCTGCGAGGTCGACGCCGACGGCTACCTGTCGGTCACCGGCCGCACCTCGGACTTCATCGTGCGCGGCGGCAAGAACATCAGCGCCGGCGAGGTCGAGGATGCGGTGACGACGCATCCAGCTGTCGCCGTGGCCGCTGCGGTGGCGATGCCCGACCCGGTCTTCGGTGAGAAGGTCTGCATCTATGTAGAACCTGCGAACGGGCAGGCCATCGATCTCCCGGGGCTCGTCGAACACCTCCTGGCCCAGGGTATGTCGAAGGAACTGCTTCCCGAGCGGCTCATCGTGCTCGACGAGTTGCCCCGGTCGTCGGGCGGGAAGATCGCCAAAGGGCAACTCCGCGAAGATATCCGGACGCGGTTGGGAGACGGCTATGAACGTCGATGAAATGCGGCAGGGCGGGTTGAAGGTGTGGTCGCCGTCGGTCACCCCGCCGATCGGCGTCGACCTGTCCGAAGAACAGGCACTCGCCGTGGCGTTCCGGCACCTGGCCGCCATCGGATTCGCCGAGAACATGGCCGGCCACATCACCTGGCAGCCTGAGGGCCGTACCGAGATGCTGGTCAATCCGTGGGGACTGTGGTGGCAGGAGCTCACCGCGTCCGACATCTGCGTGGTCGACGAGAACGCCGCCGTGGTGCGCGGCCGCTGGGATGTCACCCCGGCCATCCACATCCACACCGAACTGCACCGCATGCGCGACGATGCTCGCGTCGTCATCCACAATCACCCCTACTATGTGAGCCTCATCGCGGCGTTGGGGAAGCTGCCGGACCTGGTGCACCAGACCGGATCGCTGTTCCTCGACGACATGTGCTTCGTCGAAACCTATGACGGCGAGGTCGATTCGGCGCCGAGAGCCCGCGAGCTCGCCGAACGGATCGGCACCGCCAATCTCACCATCCTGGCCAACCACGGCGTCATCACCACCGGAGGCACCGTGGCCGAGGCCGTGTACCGGGCCGCGTCGATCGACCGGGTGTGCAAGCTGGCCTACCAGGTGATGCTCACCGGCCGGGAGCCGACGGCGATGAACCGCTCCGACATGTACGGCATGAAGGCCTCGCTCATCGAGCGGGCCGCCGACGTGTACTGGGCCGGGGCGGCCCGCATGACCATCAAGGCCGACCCCGACGTGCTGACCTAGAAGGAGGCTGCATGAAGTCCATCGACGAGCTCGCCGGCAATCTCAACTTCACCACCGCGCAGCAAGGTGCCGAACGCACGGTCACATTTCTTCCCGAACCGCAACGGGCCGAACGTCTGTACACCGTGATCTCGGTCGACGATCACATCGTCGAGCCGCCGGACACCTTCACCGGCCGGGTGCCACGCAAGTTCGCCGACCGTGCACCGACGGTCGTCGACACCGAGAACGGCGGGCAGACCTGGATGTACGACGGGCAGTCCTTACCCAACGTCGGCTTCAACGCCGTGGTCGGCCGGCCGGTCTCCGAATACGGTTTCGAGCCGGCGCGGTTCGACGAAATGCGCCGCGGCGCCTGGGACATTCACGAACGCGTCAAGGACATGGATCTCAACGGCGTGTACGCGTCCCTCAACTTCCCGTCCTTCCTCCCTGGGTTCGCCGGCCAGCGGCTGCAGCAGGTGACCAAAGACAGGGATCTGGCGATGGCCTCGGTGCGGGCCTGGAATGACTGGCATCTCGAAGCATGGGCCGGGTCCTATCCCGACCGGATCATCCCGTGCCAGCTGCCGTGGCTACTCGACCCCGAGGTCGGCGCCCAGATGATCTACGAGAACGCCGAACGCGGTTTCCACGCCGTGACATTCAGTGAGAATCCCGCCATGCTCGGGCTGCCGACCATCCACTCCGGCTACTGGGAGCCGATGATGGCGGCGTGTGCCGAGACGGGCACCGTCGTCAATCTGCACATCGGGTCCTCGGGCTCGGCACCATCCACCACCGACGATGCTCCGCCGGATGTTCAGGGTGTGCTGTTCTTCGCCTACGCCATCACCGCCGCGGTCGACTGGCTCTACTCAGGTCTGCCCAGCCGCTACCCGGACCTCAAGATCTGCCTGTCCGAAGGTGGAATCGGTTGGGTGGCAGGCCTGCTCGACCGGCTCGACCACATGCTCAGCTACCACCAGATGTACGGAACCTGGAAGGCGCTGGGCGAGAGCCTCTCCCCTGCCGAGGTGTTCACCAGGAACTTCTGGTTCTGTGCGGTCGAAGACCAGTCCTCGTTCGTGCAGCACGAACGGATCGGCACCGGCAACATCCTGCTCGAAGCCGACTACCCGCACTGCGACTCCACCTGGCCGCACACCCAGGCCACCATTCACGAGCAGATCCAGGACCTGCCCGCCGAGGTGATCCGGAAGATCACCTGGGAGAACGCATCCCAGCTCTACCAGCATCCGGTGCCACCGGCGGTGCAGAGCGATCCGAACGCCTACTGATCGATGACCGAACCGCTGCGCATCGCCGTTCTCGACGACTACCAGGGGATCGCCGACACGGTCGACTGGACGCCCATTCCCCGCGCCACCGAGATCACGTCACTGCGGGAACACATCGCCCCCGGCCCGGCCCTGGTCGAGACTCTGGCCGGCCACGAGGTCGTCGTCGCGATGCGGGAGCGCACCCCGCTCGACGCGACGCTGCTCGCCCAGTTACCCGACCTGAAGCTTCTCGTGACCACCGGACCGTTCAACGCCGCCATCGACGTGGCCGCCGCGCACCGACTCGGTATCACCGTGTCGGGCACCGGCGGGGCGATCACCCCGACGGTCGAACACACCTGGGCACTGATCCTGGGACTGCAGCGACATCTGGTCGTCGAGGATCGGCGCATCCGCGATGGGCTGTGGCAGAGCACGATGGGCGGCGACCTACACGGGGCGACTCTGGGACTGGTCGGAGTGGGCCGGATCGGCAGCCGAGTCGCCGCGATCGGCACCGCGTTCGGCATGAACGTCATCGCGTGGAGTCCCAACCTCACCGACGAACGCGCGGCCAAGGCCGGCGTGGTCCGGGTGGAGCGGGAAGCGCTGTTCACCGACGCCGACGTGGTGTCGCTGCACATGGTGCTCGCAGAGACGACCCGCGGCATGATCGGCAGCGCCGAGCTGGCCGCCATGAAGCCGTCGGCGATCCTGGTGAACACCTCGCGAGGCGGCCTCATCGATGAGCCGGCGCTCGTCGAAGCCCTGCGCAGCAACCAGATTCGGGGGGCGGCGCTCGATGTGTACCAGCACGAACCGCTGCCTCCGGGCAACCCACTGGCGCCCCTCCCCAATACGCTGCTGACGCCGCACCTCGGCTACGTCACGCAGACCGTCATGTCGATCTTCTACCGCGATATCGTCGAGGACATCGCCGCCTACTGCACCGGTTCCCCGTTACGTCTACTCACCGCGTAGGTCACCAAAAAATTCCGCTTCGCAAACAACTGTGAGGTATCTCAATATCCCTTAATGGAACGTTGAGGATCCACTAAGGGCCTGTTACGTTCAGCCGATCAAAACGCGGTCGGATGGGGTTTCCGTCGGCATGCGCCGAAACGGAGAGGTGGATTTTGCCGTGGCTACGCTATTTCGGCTCGCCCAACGCTTCTGGATTCCCTTGGTGTTGGTGGCGGCCCTCGCCCTCAGCGGCTTCGCGATGAACCGCATGCACGGGATCTTCGGTACCCACATCAACACCGAACCGGGACAGTCCGCCGGCGACGACATCGTGGAGTTCAACCCGAAGCGCGTCGTCTACGAGATCGAGGGCCCCAGCGGGACGAGCGGCCATGTCAGCTACCTGGACGCCGACGCCCAGCCCCACACCGAGAGTTTCACCTCGCTGCCGTGGCGGCACGAGGTTGTCACCACCCTGCCCACGGTGTTCGCCAATGTGGTTGCCCAAGGAGATAGCGAAGTGATCAGCTGCCGGATCGTCGTCAACGGCGAAGTCCGAGACGAGCAGACCGTGAACCAGCACGACGCCCAGGCCTTCTGCTTGGACAAGGCCGCATGAGCAACCACAGCGCCGCCCCCGCGCACTCGGACAACCCCTCGCACAGGGGCATAGCCCGTGTCATTCGCGTCGCCGCGATCCCGATCATCCTGGCGTGGGTCGTACTCGTCGTCGTCCTCAACGCACTGGTCCCCCAACTCGAGGTCGTCGGCCACGAGCACGCCGTGTCCCTGTCGCCCCAGGACGCACCGGCGCTGGTGGCGATGAAGAAGATCGGCGATCGCTTCGATCAATTCGACTCCGACACGATCGCGATGGTTGTGCTGGAGGGCGAACAGCCGCTCGGCACCGAGGCTCATCACTACTATGACGAGTTGGTCCGCACACTGCAGGCCGACACGAAACACGTTCAGCACGTGCAGAATTACTGGGGCGACCTGATCACCGCGGCAGGGTCCCAGAGCACGGACGGCAAGGCCGCCTACGTCCAGGTGAACCTCGCAGGCAACCAGGGCGAGACACTGGCCAACGAATCGGTCGCCTCCGTCCGCAAGATCATCGACGAATCCAATCCGCCCGCAGGCGTGAAAGCCTATGTCACCGGCCAAGGTCCGCTCACCACGGACATGAACGAAGCCGGCGACAAGAGCATGGTCAAGATCACCTTCGTCACGATCGCCGTGATCGCGGTGATGCTGATCGTCGTCTACCGGTCGATCGCCACGATGCTGCTGATGCTCATCGTGGTACTGCTGGAGATGTCGGCCGCGCGCGGTGTCGTGGCCGCCATCGGCCACGCCGGCCTGCTCGGTCTGTCGACGTTCTCAGTGAGCCTGCTGACCTCGTTGGCCATCGCGGCCGGAACCGACTACGCGATCTTCCTCGTCGGCCGGTACCAGGAGGCGAGACAGAAGGGCGAGGAACGAGAAGACGCCTACTACACCGCGTTTCACGGTGTCGGCCACGTCATCCTCGGCTCGGGTCTCACGGTTGCCGGTGCCATGCTGTGCCTGCACTTCACCCGGCTGAACTACTTCAGTTCGATGGGTATCCCCAGTTCCATCGGCATGTCGGTGGTGGTGCTGGCCTCACTCACCCTCGCACCGGCGATGCTGGTGGTCGGCAGTCGATTCGGTCTGCTCGACGCCAAACGTGAGATCCGGTCGCGCGGGTGGCGCAGGCTCGGCACCTCGGTGGTGCGCTGGCCCGTTCCGATCCTGGCCGCGGCCATCGCGGTGGCACTCGTAGGACTGCTGGCCCTGCCCGGCTACAAGACCTCCTACAACGAGCGGCTCTACATCCCCAAGGATCTGCCGTCCAACGTCGGATACGCCGCCGCCGAAAGGCATTTCACCGCGGCGCGGATGAACCCCGACCTGCTGCTGGTCGACGCGGGCCGGGATCTGCGCAACCCCGCCGACATGATCGTGCTGGACAAGATCGCCAGGGAGCTGATCCGCGTCCCCGGCGTCGCACGCGTACAGAGCATCACCCGGCCGCTGGGCCGCCCCATCGCGCACAGCTCTGTGCCGTTCCAGGTGAGCATGCAATCGGTGTCCATGACCGAGAACCTGCAGTTCCTGCGTGAACGCATGGGCGACATGAACACGCTCACCGACGATCTCGGCCGGATGATCGTGATCATGGAGAACATGCTGGGCCTGATGAACCGGATGACCGACATCACCCATGAACTCACGGCCAGCATGAACGACATGCAGGCCAGCACCAACGAAATGCGAGATCACATGGCTGATTTCGACGATTTCATGCGGCCCATGCGGAACTATCTGTACTGGGAACCGCACTGCTACGACATCCCGATGTGCCATTCCATGCGCTCGTTGTTCGACGGGCTCGACGGCATCGACACCATGACCGAAACCCTTTCGCAATCGGTGAAGAACATGAACGAGATGGATCAGCTGATGCCGCAGTTGGTGGCGCAGCTGCCACCGATGATCGCCATCTCGAAGTCCATGCAGGGCACGATGAAAACGATGTTCAGCACGTTCAACGGGCTGATCGACCAGATCGGCAAGATGACCGACACCGCATCGGTGATGGGCCAGGCGTTCGACGACGCCCGCAACGACGACTCCTTCTACCTGCCGCCCGAGGCCTTCGACAACCCGGACTTCAAACGCGGTCTGGCTCTGATGGTCTCGCCGGACGGCCAGGCCGCACAGTTCATCATCACCCACGACGTGGATCCGGCCACCTCGGAAGGCATTTCGCATGTCGAGCCGATCCTGAAGACGGCCCGGGAGGCGATCAAGACGACGCCGCTGGCCGACGCCAAGATCTACCTCGGCGGCACCGCGGCCACCTACAAGGACATCCAGGTCGGCGCCCAGTGGGATCTGCTGATCTCGGCCTGCGGCGCGATCACGTTGATCTTCATCGTGATGCTGTTGATCACCCGCGCGCTGATCGCGTCGTTCGTCATCGTCGGAACCGTGATCGTGTCCCTGGCCGCATCGTTCGGTCTGTCGGTCCTGGTGTGGCAGTACCTACTCGGGATCGACCTGCACTGGATGACCTTGGCGTTCTCGGTGATCATCCTCCTGGCCGTCGGATCGGACTACAACCTGCTGGTGGTCTCGCGGATGAAGGAGGAGATCAGCGCGGGTATCAACACCGGCATCATCCGGGCCATGGGTGCCACCGGCGGCGTGGTCACCGCGGCCGGCCTGGTGTTCGCGTTCACGATGGCGTCGATGGCCACCAGCGATCTGATCGCGATCGGACAGGGCGGGACCACCATCGGCCTGGGCCTGCTGTTCGACACCCTCGTGGTTCGCTCGCTGATGACACCGACGATTGCCGCGATCCTCGGCCGCTGGTTCTGGTGGCCGCTGCCGGTGCGTCAGCGTCCGGCGCGTTTCCTCTCCGATCGGACCGCACCGATACCGGTGGCGAGAATGTCGTGACCCGCGTCGATACCATCGACGCATGAGCACAGGCGAGCTCTCGGCCACCCAGTGGCGCACCCGTGGTGCGATCATCGAGGCCGCCGCCGTCGTCCTAGCTGACGACCGGACCGCGACGTTGCCCGATATCGCCAAGGAGGCCGGGGTCGGCCGCACCACGGTGCACCGCTACTTTCCCGACCGGGAAAGCCTGATCAACGCGACAATTCTCGACTCGGTGCAGGTCGTGACCAACGCTGTGGCCGCTGCCGCGCCTGAGGACGGCTGCGCGATCGAGGCGATGCGGCGCGTCATCAACGCGATGATCTCGGTCGGCAACCGGCTGCTGTTTCTTTTCGACGACCCCAACGTTCTTCGCGGCCTGCCACCCGAGGTGGTACCCGACAACAGTTACCTCACCACGCTGATCGAACGCGGCCAGGCCGAAGGCGTGTTCGATCCGGAATCGAGCACACAATGGCTCGAACACGCCCTCTACGGTCTGGTGATGTGGGCCTGCCAGGACTCCAAGGACGGCCTCATGCCGCAGCACGCGGCCGCCCCCGCCGTCATCCGCACCTTCGAGCGCGGGGTGCGTTGCGGGGGTTGATCGCTCTCGTCCCACCTATCCGGAGAAAAATCAGCCCTGCCCCTTCTCAGAGGCAGGGCTGTTTCTCCGCGGGCTTTACTCGCAGGCGACACCGTCGCCGTCTCGGTCGAGATGCTCGGCATATCCGGGCTCACCCTCGTGTATCGGCGCTGCGCCGGCTTGCCTGGCGGCGCTGCAGTTCTTGTAGTACGGGTCGGCTGCGGCTGTAGCCGATCCGCCCAGGACGAGACCACCGAATATCGCTGCCGCGATGAGTGCACGAACCATGGAGAGCTCCGATCTTGATATTGACGCCTGCGTCAGGCAAGCGCAGCGTAATCGGAACGCACCATTGCTCGATGGCAATTCAAAAAAGTGGTGTGACGGTTGCTCAGGTCACGAAAACAAAGGTCTCACCGTCTCCAGAACAGGTGATGGGTGACCGCGCCCCCGGGGCTGGGCACGACGTCGTGGTGGAACCGGTCGTTCAACTCGTCGGGTGACTCCCACAGACGCGACCCGCTGCCCAACTCGGCGGGCGACACCGCCACATGCAAGGTGTCGACCAGGTCGGCGTCGAGGAACTCCCGGATGGTGCTCGCTCCCCCGCCCAGCCGAACATCCTTGCCCTGCGCGGCGGCCCGGGCCTGCTCCAGCACCGTCGCCGGATCGGCGTTGACGAAGTGGAACGTGGTGTCGGACAGGCTGAACGACGGCCGTTCGTGGTGGGTCAGGACGAACACCGGGGTATGGAACGGCGGCACGTCACCCCACCAGCCCTGCCAATCGTGGTCCTGCCAGGGGCCACGGTACGGACTGAACTTGTTGCGGCCCATGATCTCGGCACCGATGTTGTGATGAAAATCCCGGGTGAGGTAATCGTCGAGGCCCCGGCTACCGCCAGGCTCTGTCCGGTTGGGCCAGCTCGCCGTCGCGCCGGCCCAGGCGAACATCGTCCCCGGGTCGGCGTGACCGAAGGGACGCTCAAAGCTCTGGTCGTCGCCGGCGCCGAATCCGTCGCTGGAGACGTTGAAATTCTGGACTTTGAGCAGTTGGACCACGAGTTCTCTCCCGTTCGTTCAGCGGTGGATGCTGATTGGACTCGGAACGAGGGTAAAACTCATCGCGCGACCCAGGCGGCTACCGCGCCGCCTCCAGTTGGCGTCGGACCTCGAGCCGCCGGAGCTTTCCCGACGATGTGCGCGGCAATGATCCCGGCGACATCAGCACGACGTCGGCAGGCGTGACACCGCACACCGACACAACCCGCCGGATCACGGCGCTGCGGGTGGTGTCCTGCTCGGTTCCGATGAACTCCGCTGCCACCAGTAGCCGAGATTGCGCGGCGCCGGATTCGGTGCCGACCGCGACGACCGCTCCCTCGCGCACGCCGTCCACCTCACCGACGACCTGCTCGATCTCGGTGGGGAAAATGTTGCGTCCCGCGATCGTGATGATCTCTTTCGAGCGCCCGCAGATCACCAATGCACCGTCAACGAGGTAACCGATGTCGCCGGTCGGGAACCACTGGCCGTTGCTACCCGCGTCAGTGGGTTCAACTCCCAGGTAGGACGTCATCATCGACGAACCGCGGATCTCGACTTCCCCGGATTCACCCGTCTCGTCGTGTGCAGACGGCACGATACGAATCTCCATGCCCGGCACCGGACGACCCAGCAGCGCGTAGCGCCGGGAGGTGTCCGCAGCGTCCGGAATGTCGATGCGCAGGCCCTCCCCGGGCGCGGGGATGGTCACCGCGCAGGTCGACTCGGCCATTCCGTATGAAGGCGCCATGGCGCCGGCGTCGAAGCCGAACCGGCTCATGCCGATGGCAAACCGATCGACTCCGGCACAGTCGACGGGTTCACCACCGTTGATCGCTATCCGCAGCGCGCCGAGGTCGACGTCGGAGACGCGGTTGGCGAATCGGCCGAGCACCGAGTAACCGAAATTCGGGCCGGCAGTGAGGGTTGCGCGTGATTCGGACAGCCATTCGGCCCACCGGAGCGGCGCGGCCGAGAACGCGCCCGTCGGGGCCAGCCACAATGACCCGCCGGACATTGTCGATGTCAGCACCATCGCCAGGCCCATGTCGTGGTAGATCGGCAACCATGAACATCCGACGTCGTTGTGGCCCAGCGACAATCGCTGGGTCACGGACAGGATGTTGTTCAGCACGGCCTCCGGTGCCAGCACCGCAGTGCGTGGAGTTCCGGTGGATCCGGCGGTGCCCTGCAGGATGGCCACGTCGGCACTGTCGGGATACCGCAGGTGCGTCGATGTCGGCGTGCGTGCGGCGTCGGCGATGTCGTACACCGCGAGCGGGGACCCTGCGGCCTGAAGCAGTTGCAGGGTGGCGCCGTAGCTGAACACCGTGGTTACGCCGATGCTGTGGAACCGGGCCAACGTCGCCTGCGCCCACTCCGATGGTTCGGCGCCGCGTTGGGGACGCGGAAGAATGGACACGCCCGAACCCGCCAGCCACGAACCCTGAATGGCGGCAATCAATTCCACCGTCGGTTCGCCGACCAGCCCCACCGCACCGGGCTGGTCCCGGCCCAGCAGGTAGGCCGCAATGCTCTCGGCGATTCCGTGCACCTCTGGCCACGGACGTCGCTGCCAGGTATCGGTCTCGCGATCCAGGACCACCAGGTCGTGCGGTGAGCCGACCATTGCCTCCCGCAGGGCTCCTGCGAGCGGGTTCACGCTGCGCTCCTGCGGTCGATCACCGACTGCAGATCTCCGACGGTCTGGCAGGTGATGAGGTCTTCCTCGCTGAGCTGCACACCGAACTTCTCCTCGATGGACACCAGGCCCACGGCGAACGACACCGAATCCATCCCCAGGTCGTCGACGAGACGTGTAGTGGTACTGAGTGACTGACATGGCAGTTCGAGATCGTCACGCAGGATGGAGACCAGCCCGTCGGTGACAGCGAGCGGTGTCGATGAATTGGTATCGGTCATATGTGAGTATCCGGCTGGTCGATGAGACCAAGCCTCACCTTTCGTTTCCGCTACGGATCGATTGATTTGGAACCGGCTGTCGAGCAGCCGGATTGAACAGTCTGGTGTCAAGCCATCCATTTCCGGGCGGTGTCCCGGTCGAGTTGGTAGAGCGCCATCCTGCGGTTGGACATCTCGTGCTCACCGAGGAACCGGCACCCGGCGAACTCACACAACCCCCGCACCGTCGCGTTGCGGTGGTCGGGGTCGAACATGATCCGCTGACAGTCGGGATCGGCGGTCAAGACGCTTGCGACGATCTTGGGCAGCAGCATCGGGCCGAGCCCACGGTTGACCAATTCCTCGTCGGCGATCGCGCCGTGCAAGCCCAGATCGTGCGGCTCACTGTCGTAGCGGTCGGCGATGGAATCTTTGGCGGCACGGTAGATTTCGAGGTAGCCACGGTCCACCCCACCGATGCTCAGGACGAGCGGCAGTGAATAGTCGCCCTCGACCTGCGCTTTCAGATGATTGCGCCAGCGCTCGACCGGCCAGTCATATTCCCATGTCTCGACCAGGTGCGGCCGATTCATCCACTCGGCAATGAGGGTCGCATCGTCATCGGTGGCCACCCGAACCTTGCTCGGCCGCAACAGTTGTGGAACTGGGGGCCCCGGGGCTTGCCGTACGGCGTCGGAGACGTTCTTGAGTTCCCGTGGAAGCACCGGGTAGTCCGGCGAGTAACCATCGTGCCGCACCCGGGAATCGGCCGTAGCGCCCCCTGTCCGCGATGACACGTCGGTCACGCGCCGCGCTGCGTTCGAGCAAGCGCATCACCAGTTGCGCTGCGCTGCAGCACTTCATCGCACGTCAAACGCCCATCCCCCTATGTCCGGCGCAGGTCGGGGGACGCCACCCATGTGTGTGCGCCACGCCCAGACCCGCAGCCTCCTCAGATCAGCGAGGGTGACACTAACCAAATCTCCCCCGATGATGGGGAGTCCCTTTCCGCACACAAGCCGGGCTCTGATGAAACCCAAAACAACCGTCAATATTCGGTGCGGTTTCAAAAAAGCAGTACAACAGCCCTTTTCGCACCCTCAGCGAGCACCATGGGCGTCAGACCACGACGGCCGCACTTCGACTCGCGAGTGCGGGCCGATGCGAGGCGATCTGGGTATCTCCGCGAACGCCCGTACCAACCGAGCGGGGTGGTTGTGGTCGGTTTTCTCCGCCGGGGCCGCGCCTCAGCCAATTCCGCATCGGGGCACCCGCACCAGATGTGGGCTATCCCACACTTCGCGGGCAGATCCGGCGTCACGGGACCGGCGGCGGTCCCCAGATCGCCTCCAGCATTGCGATGGTGTCCATTGTCTCGACGACATCATGAACTCGGATGACATCGACGCCCGCCGACCACGCGGGCGCGACGACGGCCAGCGATCCCGCCAGGCGGGCGTCCACTGCGCGTCCGGTGACGTTGCCGACGAACGATTTTCGGCTCACCCCGACCAACACCGGAAAGCCGTGATCGCAGAGCTCAGGAAGCCGGCGCAGCAACTCCAGGTTATGTCGAGGGGATTTGCCGAATCCGATGCCTGGATCGATCCACACCGGAGCGGCACCGCCGGCGGCAGCCGTCTGCGCGACCCCGGTGACAAAGCCCGTCACGTCGCTGACCACATCCTCGTACTCCGGGAAGCCTTCCGCGACGACGGGAACCGTGTGGGCGTGCATGCTCACGTAACCGACACCGAGCTGCCCCGCAACATCGCAGAGCTTGCCCGAGACGTCGTTGATGATGCCGGCACCGGCCAGCACCGCCTCTTCGGCCACCTCGCGATTGCGCGTGTCCACCGAGACCGTGCCCAGGTGGGCAAGCCCAGCGACGACGGGAAGCACACGGTTGCGTTCCTCATCGATCGACACCGGGGTGGCACCTGGACGAGTGGACTCTCCACCCACATCCACCGCCCACGCCCCGTCTTCGAACATCTTTCGCCCCGCCGCGATCGCCAACGCGGTGACATCGAACCTGCTGTCGACCCAGAAAGAGTCGGGAGTGGCGTTCAGCACCCCCATCACCTTCATCTGGCCGGGATTGGACCGTGCGTTCATCGCGGTCCGATCAGGACGCCTGTTTCGGTGACCAGTACGCCAGCATCTCGGCGAACGTCTCGAATGCCGGCCGGGAAACACCGTATGGCGCCTCAAAGTGCAGGCTCAACGGGAACCCGAGATCGACCACCCCGTCGATGACCCGCTTGTAGAGATCGACCAGTTGTCTCCGTTTCGCGTCGGGCTCACCGCCCGCCAGGGATCTGACGAAGGCCTGCTCCTGCGCAACGGCGTCATTGCCGGGGTCCTGGATCAGCCAATCGATGAGGCCGACCTTGTTCTCCAACTTCGGCACGAAACCGAACGACAGCAGAACCTCTGGCCGGTGGTCGCTTTCCAGGGCGAACCGCTGCAGAAACTCGACCACCGCATCCGAGTACAGCAGCTGCGTCATGGCGAACGTGGCGCCCTGATCGCATTTGAAAGTGAAGCGACCCTGCTCGGCATCGCGGGTCGGGATCAGGATCACCCCGCGGTTCTCGACAAGGCCGTCGAATTTGGCCAGGGCGTCAGTGGGTGCGACGCCGGAGCCTTCACCGTCGCTCATCGTGCGCGGCACACCGACGAAGATCACGCCGTCGAAACCCGCCGCGCTCAAATCCGTCAGCCGATCCCGCAACACGGCCTCGTCCGAGAACGACGTGACCTGGGTGCACAAGCCGCGCACACCCGGAAGCTCGGTTTGGATCGCCTGCCAGTAGTCCAGGACGTCCATCTTGGGCTTCATCTCTATCGGGCGGTCACCATCCTCGGTGATCATCGCCGGGAGCATGACGTGGCCGAGACGTCCTGCCATGCCGCTCTCCGCGGAGAGCCGCGCCACCTTTCGCGCATCCTCCACGGCGTGGTCGACTCCGAGGTCGATGTTTGGTGGCACCAACTCGAGCGCGACGGTGTTCAAGGGCACAGGTACCTCCAATGCAGCCACCGCACTATCCGACGACGACCAGAAGATCGCCACCTTCAACCTGAGCAGTCTGCGCGACCGCGATTCTGTTGACCGTGCCGGATTCAGGCGCGGTGATGGCTGCTTCCATTTTCATGGCTTCGATGGTCGCGATGGACTGGCCGGCTTCGACGACCTGGCCCTCAACGACATTGACCGAAACCACGCCCGCGAAGGGCGCACCGACATGCGCAGAGTTGTTCCGGTCGGCCTTCTCAGCGGCCGGGACCTCACTGGCGATGCTGCGGTCGCGCACCACGATCGGCCGCAGCTGTCCGTTGAGGATGCACATCACCGTGCGCATTCCCCGCTCGTCGGCTTCTGAGATCGCCTCGAGCCCGATCAGCAATTCGACACCCGGATCCAGTTTGACCCGATGTTCCTCTCCGTGACGCAGACCGTAGAAGAACTGATTGGCACTCAATCGCGAGGTTTCACCGTACTCGTCGCGATGCGCTTCGAACTCTGCCGCGGGCCCGGGGAACAACAACCGGTTGAGAGCCGCCTGCCGCTTGGGCCCCGGTGCGGCCAACAAGATTTCATCCTCAGCGGACAGATCCTGTACAGGTCTGGCCGGGCCCCGACCATCGAGCGCCTTGGTGCGCAGAGGTTCCGGCCAACCACCCGCAGGATCTCCGAGTTCTCCCCGCAGGAAACCGATCACACTGTCCGGAATGTCGTAGCGAGCCGGGTCGGCGGCGAATTCGGCGGCACCCACACCAGCGCCGACAAAGGACAACGCGAGGTCCCCCACCACCTTGCTCGACGGGGTGACTTTCACCAACCGGCCCAACATCCGGTCAGCCGCAGCGTAATTCGCTTCTATGTCTTCGAAGCGGTCACCCAGGCCCAAAGCGATCGCCTGTTGCCGGAGATTACTCAGCTGGCCGCCGGGGATCTCGTGGGTGTAGACCCGTCCGGTGGGAGACGCAGGACCCGACGCCACTACATCAAACGGCGCGTAGACCTTGCGCAACGCCTCCCAGTACGGCTCAAGGTCACACACGGCATCCAGGGACAAGCCGGTGTCGAACTGGCTGTGCGCGGCGGCAGCCACAATCGACGACAACGACGGCTGACTTGTGGTGCCGGCCAACGGGGCTGCGGCACCGTCGACGGCATCGGCTCCGGCAGTCCACGCCGCGACGTAGGTGGCCAGTTGGCCGCCGGGAGTGTCGTGGGTGTGCACGTGCACCGGCAGATCGAACCGTGATCTCAGGGCGCTCACCAAGGTCGCGGCGGCCGGCGCTCGCAGCAACCCCGCCATGTCCTTGATCGCCAACACATGCGCGCCGGCCTCGACGATCTGCTCGGCCAACCGCAGGTAGTAGTCGAGCGTGTAGAGACGTTCACCGGGGTCGGAGAGGTCGCCGGTGTACGACATCGCGACTTCGGCGATGGTCGTGCCGGTGTCGCGGACAGCGTCGATGGCCGGACGCATCGAATCCACGTTGTTGAGCGCATCGAAGATCCGGAAGATGTCGATCCCGGTTGCGGCTGCTTCATCGACGAACCCGCGCGTCACTGTCTCCGGATATGGCGTGTAGCCCACGGTGTTGCGGCCCCGCAACAGCATCTGCAGGCATATGTTGGGCAGCGCCTCGCGCAGCGCGGCCAACCGCTCCCACGGGTCCTGCTTGAGGAAGCGCAGGGCGACGTCGTAGGTCGCACCTCCCCAACATTCAACGGACAGCAACTGCGGCATCATCCGCGCGATGTAGGGCGCGACGCGGATCAGTCCGCTGGTCCGCACCCGGGTGGCCAGCAGGGATTGATGTGCATCGCGAAAAGTGGTGTCGGTGAGCCCAATTGACTTGCTGTTCCGCAGCCAGGAGGCGAAGCCTTCGGGACCGAGTTCAGCCAGCCGCTGCTTGGAGCCTGCGGGTGCGGGGACAGTCAGATCACACGCGGGCAGCTTGTCGCGCGGGTAGACGGCCGACGGGCGTGGGCCGTGCGGCTGGTTGACCGTCACATCTGCCAGATAATTGAGGATCTTGGTGCCACGATCCGCACTGCCGCGCGCGGTGAGCAGCTGGGGTCGTTGCTCGATGAACGACGTCGTCACCCGCCCCGCGATGAAATCCGGATCGTCGAGAACCGCAGCCAGGAATGGGATGTTGGTGGCCACTCCGCGAATCCGGAATTCCGCCACGGCGCGACGGGCGCGCGCCACCGCCGTCGGGAAGTCACGACCTCGACAGGTCAGCTTCACCAGCATGGAATCGAAATGCGCGGCCACTTCAGCGCCCAGATTGGTGCCACCATCCAGCCGCACACCGGCACCGCCGGGTGACCGGTACCCGGTGATGCGCCCGGTGTCGGGACGGAAGCCATTCGTTGGATCCTCGGTGGTGATCCGGCATTGCAGGGCGGCCCCGCGAATCTTCAAGGCGTCCTGGGTCAGTCCGAGATCCGCCAGGGAATCTCCCCCGGCGATCCGCAACTGGCTCGATACCAGATCCACATCGGTGATCTCCTCTGTCACCGTGTGCTCAACCTGGATGCGGGGGTTGCACTCGATGAAGACGTGCCGGCCCCGCTCATCGAGCAGGAACTCGACCGTACCCGCGCAGGAGTATCCGATCTGGCGGGCGAATGCGACGGCGTCAGCGCAGATCCTCTGCCGTAGTTCGGGATCCAGAGCCGCTGGTGCCAGCTCGATCACCTTCTGGTGGCGCCGTTGCAGGCTGCAGTCGCGCTCGAAAAGGTGGATGATGTTGCCCTGGTTGTCAGCCAGGATCTGTACCTCGATATGCCGCGGATTGATCACGGCCTGCTCAAGGAAAACTGTGGGGTCGCCGAACGCGGACTGAGCTTCCCGGCTGGCCGCCTCGATGGCTTCGCGAAGATCTGCCGGTTCGTTGACTCGGCGCATGCCCCGACCGCCACCGCCGGCAACGGCTTTCACGAACACCGGGAAGGTCATCGATTCCGCTGCGGTCAACAATTCCTCGACCGAACTCGACGGGTCCGACGAGGCCAGCACCGGCAGGCCCGCCTTGCGGGCCTCGGCGATGGCGCGCGCCTTGTTCCCGGTCAGCTCCAGCACATCGGCCGAGGGGCCGACGAACGTGATTCCCGCCTGCTCGCAGGCCCGTGCCAGCTCAGGGTTCTCGGACAGGAACCCGTACCCGGGATAGATCGCATCCGCACCCGCCTCCCGGGCAACCCGGATGATCTCGTCGACCGATAGATAGGCACGGACCGGATGACCTTCCGCACCTATCTGATACGACTCGTCGGCCTTGAGCCGATGCTGAGAGTTTCGGTCCTCATAGGGATAGACGGCCACCGTCGAGAGCCCGAGTTCGTAGGCTGCGCGAAATGCACGGATCGCGATCTCGCCGCGGTTGGCGACCAGAACCTTGTCGACCACAGTTTCCTTTCAGAGCTTGGGCGAGCTACGCCAAGGCCCGTTGTGGATGCCCGCTGTAGTCACTGAGCGGACGGATGAGCGCGTTCGACGCGGCCTGCTCCATGATGTGGGCAGTCCAGCCGGTGATCCGGCTCATCACGAAAAGCGGTGTGAAGCTGGGGATGTCAAAGCCCATGAGGTAGTAGGCCGGCCCGGTCGGAAAGTCCAGGTTCGGCTTGATCTTGGTGGCCGCGAACATCGCGCTCTCCAGCACGTTGTACATGTCCAGCCACTGCTGCCCGTCGCGCACAGCAGCAACCTCTTGCAGAGCGGCCTTCATGGTAGGCACCCGGGAATCACCGTTCTTGTAGACCCGATGGCCGAATCCCATCACCTTGTCCTTGCGCGACAGCTTGCCGTGCAACCATTCAGCGGCGCGGTCCGCTGACCCGATCTTGAGCATGTCGTGCATCACGGCCTCGTTGGCGCCGCCGTGCAGTGAGCCCTTCAAGGCTCCGATGGCGGCCGTGACGGCGCTGTAGATGTCGGACTGGGTCGAGGTGACAACCCGTGCCGCGAACGTGGACGCGTTGAAGCTGTGTTCGGCGTAGAGGACCATCGACTGCTCGAAGGCGTTGACGATCAACGGGTCCGGCACTTCACCGAAGCACATGTTGAGGAAGTTCTCCGAATACCCCATGTGACTGTGCGGGGCGATCGGTTCCAGCCCGCGCCGCCTACGCATATCGGCGGCGACGATGGTCGGTAGAACCGCGAACATCCGCAGCGACTTGGCCATGTTGGCCGAGGGGCTGCTGTCATCCTCTTCCGGATCCTCAGCACCCAGGTAACTGATCGCGGTACGCACCACATCCATCGGATGGCAGTTGTCCGGCAGCTTGGCCAGCAGCGACTGCATCGAACGGTCGATCCGGCGCGAGGCCCGCTCGCGCTGGGTGAACAAGGCCAATTCTTGATCGGTCGGCAGCTCACCGTGCCACAGCAGGTAGGCCACCTGCTCGAAGCTGCAGTGTGCGGCCAGGTCCTGCACCGGGTAACCGCGATAGGTCAGCGTGTTGGTCTCGGGCACCACCTTGGAGATGGCGGTGGTGTCGACCACCACCCCGGCCAGGCCTTTGTGGATGCTCGGTTTGGCTGTGTCGTTCTCGGTAACGGTCATGGCGTCGCCCCTTGCAGCGAGAAATTGAAGATGTCCGAGTCGAACTGGTTGTAGTCGTTGTAACGCAGGAGTTCGTAGAGCCGGCTTCGGTGTTGCATCTGATCGAGAAGGCCGGATTGCGTACCTGCCGAGGAAATTTCGCGCAGACCTATCTCGACGGCATGCATGGCCAGGCGCAGTGTGGTAACCGGGTAGATCACCGCGTTGTAGCCGATCTCGGACAAATGTTGAGTGGTCAGCAGTTCGGACTTTCCGAATTCCGTCATGTTGGCCAGCAATGGGACGTCCACCGCCTCCCTGAACTGCTCGAAGTCCGCAGGAGTCTGCAGCGCCTCGGTGAAGATCAGGTCCGCGCCGGCGTCGGCGTACGCCTTGGCCCGGTCGATCGCCGCGGCGATCCCCTCGATCCCCGCGGCATCGGTACGGGCACAGATGACGAAATCGGGATCACGGCGTGCCGAGACGGCGGCCCGCAGCCGCTTGACCATCTCGGCCGTCTCGACGACCGCCTTGCCGTCGAGATGCCCGCACCGCTTCGGATTCACCTGGTCTTCCAAGTGAAGTCCGGCCAGGCCGGCATCTTCGAGCAGAGTCACGGTACGGGCCGCACTCATCGGTTCACCGAACCCGGTGTCGGCATCGATCAACGTCGGAAGATCTGTGCCCGAAGCGATCTGGGCACCGCGCCCCGCCACCTCGGTCAGCGTGGTCAGGCCGATGTCCGGCAGACCCAAGTCGGCGGACAGAACCGCGCCCGAGACGTAGACGCCGTCGAAACCGATCTCGGCGACGAGCTTGGCGACCAGCGGGGAGAACGCACCGGGAAAGCGCAGGAGCCGGCCGGATTCCAAACCGCGTCGGAACTTCCGGCGCTTGTCGGCCGCAGAAGCAGCAGAGCCGAGCAAGCCGACGCTCATCGGAAAATCCCCGAGGGGATCGTCGGCGCCTTGTCCAACACGCGCGGATCGACCCGGACATTGAGCGCGCCGAGCCCACCCGACTTGGTCGCCGAGACGTTCTCGACCGCACTCAGGAACCGTTGCTGCTCTTCGCTTTCGACGACGCCGTCGGCCAGCTCTGCGAACTTGGCGACATACTGTTCACGCTCGAACGGCCGCGCCCCCAACGGGTGGGCGTCGGCGACAGCGAGTTCGTCGACGATCGTTTCGCCGCTCTTGAGGGTGACGACAGCTTTGGCACCGAACGCCTTCTCCGCCGGGTCATTCGAGTGGTACCGCCGCGTCCACTCCGGATCCTCGACCGTGGAGATCTTGCGCCACAGCTCGATGGTTTCGGCGCGGTGCGCCCGCTCGGGTGCATACGACCGTTCGTGATGCCAGGTCCCGTCCTGCAGCGCGACGGCGAAGATGTACATCACCGAGTGGTCCAGCGTCTCGCGGGACGCATCCGGATCGAATTTCTGCGGATCGTTGGACCCGGTACCGATCACGACGTGGGTGTGATGGCTGGTGTGCAGCACGATGGTGGCGATCTGGTCCAGGTCGCCGATACGCTCGCGCATCCGCCGCGCCAGGTCGATCGGCGCCTGGCTCTGGTACTCCGCCGAGTGTTCCTTGGTGTAGGTGTCCAGGATGGCGCGCTTGGGTTCACCCGGTCCGGGCAGCGGAACCTGGTAGGTGTGCTCGGGGCCGGCGAGCATCCAGGCGATCACGCCGTCCTCGCCCTCCCAGATCGGGGCAGGCGAACCCTCGCCGCGCATCGCGCGGTCCACGGCCTCGATGGCGACCTTGCCCGCCCATGCCGGCGCGTAGGCCTTCCAGCTGGAGATCAGGCCCTTGCGCGACTGGCGGGTGGCGGTGGTCAGGTGCAGGGCCTGACCGATTGCGGCGTAGATGGTTTCGGGATCCAGCCGCAGCATGGTGCCGAGCCCGGCGGCGACCGACGGCCCGAGGTGGGCGACGTGGTCGATCTTGTGTCGGTGCAGGCAGATTCCCTTGACCAGGTCGACCTGCACCTCGTAGGCGGTTGCGATACCGCGGATGAGGTCAGCACCGTTCACGCCGAGCTGCTGGGCCACGGCGACGAGCGCGGGGATGTTGTCACCCGGGTGGGAGTATTCGGCGGCCAGGAACGTGTCGTGGAAGTCCAGCTCGCGAACTGCGACGCCGTTGGCCCAGGCCGCCCACTCGGGCGAAACCGTGCCGTCGACACCGAACACGGTGGCACCCCGCGGCGCCTTGTGCGCGAGCGCCTGGGCACGGGCCACCGTCACCGGCCGGCGAATCACCGACGCAGCCGACACCGCGGCGTTGTCGATGATGCGGTTGATCACCATCGCCTCGGTCTCGGGCGGTACGGCGACCGGGTCGGCGGCGATCTCGGCGATCTTCCAGGCCAGGTGTTCGCTACGCGGGAAGTCCTCGGCGCTGCGCCGGGTTCTGACGTCGTGTTCAAGCATGATCCGCACGGTACGCAGCCGCGATCACCGGGGAAAGCACCTGTAAATGCGTATTTTTGTGTCCTTTCGCGGCCACTTTTGCGAATCTTGCGAAAGCCGATCGGGGTAGCCTCGACAGCGGTGACCAAGACATTCGCCGGCGCCCGTCTGCGACGGCTGCGTGACGAGAGAGGCCTGACACAGGTCGCGCTGGCGCGCGCGCTGGGACTCTCGACGAGCTACGTCAACCAACTCGAGAACGACCAGCGGCCGATCACGGTGCCGGTTCTGCTGGCCCTGGCCGATCGCTTCGACTTGCCGACGCAGTACTTCACCCCAGATGCCGATGCCCGGCTGGTGTCCGACTTGCGCGAGATTCTGGCCGACGGCCCTGCCACCGCAACGCAGATCGAGGAACTAGTCGCCCGCATGCCCGAGATCGGCCAGACCATGGTCAGCATGCATCGCCGTCTGCACGATGCCACCGCGGAACTGGAGGCCGTGCACGGTCGGGCCAACCTGGATGCGCAGGCAGGTGCGCAGCAACCCATGCCTTTCGAAGAGGTACGCGACTTCTTCTACGACCGCCGCAACTACATTGATGCCCTCGACCGCGCCGCCGAGGATCTTTTCGCCCGCCACCGCCTGCAGAGCGGCGGCCTGGACCGGCAACTGGCGGACCTACTTTTCAGCGAGTTCGGCATCTCGGTGATCGTCGATGACGGAGATGTACTGGGCGCCAGCATGAAACGCCGGTATCAGCCCGAGGCCGGCACGCTGTACGTGGCACGGTGGTTGTTGCCCGGCCAGCGGGCGTTCCAGCTCGCCACCCAGATAGCGTTGCTGCTGCATTCCAAACTGATCGACTCGATCGTCGCCACCGACGACCAATTGAGCACCGAGGCAAGGGATGTGGCCCGTGTCGGGCTGGCCAACTACTTCGCCGGCGCCCTGCTGCTCCCGTACCGGATGTTCCTGGCTGCGGCCGAAGACCTGCGCTACGACATCGATCAGCTCGCCCGCCGTTTCGAAATGGGATTCGAGACCATCTGCCATCGCCTGTCCACCCTGCAGCGTCCGGACGCGCGCGGCGTCCCGTTCATCTTCGTCCGCACCGACAGCGCGGGAAACATATCGAAACGTCAGTCCGCCACGGCCTTTCACTTCTCCCGGGTCGGCGGCAACTGCCCGCTGTGGGTAGTACACCAGGCATTCTCCAGGCCGGGCGAGTTCTTGACCCAGGTGGCCCAGATGCCCGACGGACGAAAGTACTTCTGGATCGCGAGGACGTCACCCTCGGTACCGAGCAGGTACCTGGGAACGCCCAAGAACTTCGCGATCGGGCTGGGGTGCGACCTTGCCCATGCCGACAAACTCATCTATTCGGTGGGCATCGATCTCGGCGATCCCGAAGCTACGGTGCCCATCGGAGCGGGTTGCCGAATCTGTGATCGCCCGGCCTGCCCGCAACGCGCCTTCCCGTATGTGGGCAGGCCCGTGCACGTCGACCCGCAGACCAGCAGCAATCTGCCCTACTCGCCGACAGCCTGAGCAGGTGTGCAATCCACGAGGTCAATGCGGGAGAATGGCCCGGTGGACTGCGTGGTGGCACGGGAGGCGCTTTCGGCGCGCCTCGATGGGGAGCGTGAGCCGGTCCCCTCTGCGCGCGTCGACGAGCATCTGCGTGGTTGCCCTGACTGCGCCACCTGGTACGACAAGGCCGGATCCCTGGCCCTGCAACTGCGCGATCTGGCCAACACCGGACTGATCGGCGCGGTGAGTGGACGCCCGAACCGCAGGACCAATGCGCTGAGCGAACTCTGGCACCGGCTGAGCCGGCACCTGCTGACCACCGCTATCGTCGTCATCGGGATCGTCCAGGTGGGTTTGGCGATCGCGCAAGCGGCGGGCATCAATTTCGGGATGGTTGCCGCGCATCACGGCTCGGCCAGCGGAGCCCACTTGCTGAACGAGTCCACGGCATGGTCGGCGGCGCTGGGAATCGCGACGATTGCGATGGCCTTCCGCCGCCGCATCGCGCCCGGTCTCGCCTGCGTGCTGGTGATCTACTGCGCATTCCTCGGCTATTACGTCGTGTCCGACGCGCTGGCGGGACTCGTCACCCCGGTCCGGGTACTGAGTCATGTGCCGGTGGCGCTGGCAGCGATCGTTTCGATCTGGGCGTCGCGCACCAAGCGCCCGCACGACCCGTCACCCAAGGCACGTGGTGACGACGACGAATCCGGCCCGGCCGCGCCGGCCCGTCGTCATCTCCGCGCAGCGGACGACCCCGCCGCCTGAGCCGTTACAGCATCACGCCGAACATGATCGCCATGCCGGCAGCCATCATCGCCCGGCACAGCGTGCCGAAGTGCGAGAACGGCGCCGTTCCGGCCTGCTGACGGACCGTGAAGTAGCGGTGCAGCCACACGGCGGCGGCGATCACGAAGCCGATGGTCAACAGCCAGTTGATGGCGGGGATCCAGAGCGGCTGCACCGAGACGTGTTCCAGGGCCATCGCAGTGCCGCCGCCAGGGTGCCCGGACATGTGCATCGCATGCATGTCGTGGCCCCCCGCGGCGACCGTTTCTGACTGGCGCGCAATCACATTGCCGTTCATGGCGGCATACATCCAGGCCATCGCCAGCATCATCGCGGCGTTATAGCCGTCGATCACCCGGCCTTGAGTCGTCGCGGACCTCAGCAGGCCGGCCAGGAACCAGACTGCGGCGGCCAAAAAGAAGTACATCGGGCCGAGTGTGGGCAGCTCGGCCCCACGCGGCCAGGCCATCACCACCATCGCGATGGCCATCGCCAAGTGGAGCAGCTGGCTCACGGCAGCGCCCGGACGGCCACGAGAGCCCAGCAAGGCGTAGGTGCACTCAACGGCACTCAAGGCGAACAACACCGTTACCACCCAGCGGAGCGCGAGATCGGCGATCATTCCGGGTCCTGTCTACAAGAGTGTCGGGGGGCGGTCGTCCTCAGTTGTTGGTCGCGGATGCGGGCGCCGAAGTTCCCGCACCCGTCAGCACTACGACGCATTGTCGTAGAATCGCATGGCCGCGACGTTTTGTTCGTTTCCGCGGCGGAAGGCCGGTTCGACTATGGCGCGTGTGCGCATGTCCACTGCGGCCGGGGTGTGGCGGGGACGCCTGACACTGCTCGGCATCGTCGCAGGTTGCACTGTGGTGTTGTTCATGAGCGCCGTGCAGCTGGGCGCCCAGCGACTGGCTGCGGCTGGGATCGCCGACCCGGGGACGGCCACCAGCGCAGCTCGGCTGCTCGGACACTGGGCCGGCACCTTGGCGGGTGCGCTGTGCGTCGGAGCGCTCATCTGGATTGTGACGACCGCGACACCTCGCGACGACGGCCGGATCGACGCGGCGTCCTTCTCGGCGCATCTGCTCGTCGAACGCGTCGCCATCATCTGGGCCTGCTGCGCCACCGCGATGGTCGTGGTCTCGGCGTCCGCCGACGCCGGAATTCCCATCGGCCGGCTTGTCGCCGGTCCTGGCCTCGGCAGCACCATCGCGGCGTCAGAGGTCGCACGCGGCTGGTGTGTGGCAGCGGTGTGCGCGCTGGTGCTGGCCGTGGGCGTGCGTTTCACTCTCCGCTGGATGGGTCATTGCGTGGCACTGCTGCCGGCGATGATCGGCGTGGTCGCAGTACCGGTGACCGGTAATGCCGGGCAGGGTCCGGACCATGACATCGCCACCAGCGCCGTGATCGTCTTCGCAGTGGCCGTCGCGGTTCTGGCCGGAACGAAAATCGCTTCGACCGGACTGCGAGACGTCGTGTTTCGACGCCGGGTCCAGCTGCTGCAGCTGACGTGCGGGGCGGTCGCCATCGTCTACGGCGCCGTCCTGGCCACGCTGATGCTGCGCGGGTTGCCGATCCTGGGGTCCGCCTACGGACGGGCCGTGGTGGTCGCGGGGGTGCTGCTGGTACTGGTGTGGGCCGGAGACGCAGTGCTTCTCCTGATGCGCCGTACCCCGTCACGGTTGGTCGACACCGTGTCTGCGGGCGCGATGGTCGTCGTCACCGCCGCATTGGCGCTCGCTGCGAACAGCGTTCCGCCCCGGTTCACCGTCCACGAGTTCTCCACGTGGGACATCTTTTTGGGCTATCAGCTCGACACACCTCCGAGCCCGGTCACCCTGATCACCGAATGGCGGTTCGATCCGCTGATCGGGACGGCGGCCATCGTGCTCGGGCTGGGTTATCTCGTCGCGGTGGCGCGGCTGCGGCGACGCGGTGACCAGTGGCCGGTGGGACGCACGATCGCCTGGTCCCTGGGCTGCGCGGCCTTGCTGATCACCACGAGTTCCGGCGTGCGCGCCTACGGATCGGCCATGTTCAGCGTGCACATGGGTGAGCACATGGCGCTGAACATGTTCGTCCCGGTGCTGCTGGTACTCGGCGCACCCGTAACCCTCGCTCTACGGGTCCTGCCCGCCGCGCCGAAAGGCGGAGCACCGGGGCCCCGGGAATGGTTGGTCTGGTTCGTACATGCGCCGGTGACGCGGTTCCTGTCGCACCCGGTGACGGCCTTCCTCTTGTTCGTCGGGTCGCTGTACCTCGTCTACTTCACGCCCCTGTTCGACACCTTGATCCGGTATCACTGGGGCCACGAGTTCATGAGCGTGCACTTCCTGCTCACCGGCTACCTGTACTACTGGGGCATCATCGGCATCGACCCCGGACCGCGGCGACTCCCCTTCCTGGGGCGGCTCGGGCTCCTGTTCGCCGTGATGCCCTTCCATGCCTTCTTCGGTATCGCCACCATGACGATGACCTCATCGCTGGGTGAGAGCTTCTACCGGTCCGTCAATCTGCCTTGGTTGCAGAGCATTTCGGATGACCAACACCTGGGCGGCGCCATAGCGTGGGGTTCCAGTGAGCTGCCGGTGGTCATCGTGGTGATCGCGCTGGTGGCCCAGTGGGCACGCCAGGATCGCCGGGCGGGAGCGCGTGAGGACCGCCACAGCGACCGCGGATACGACGACGAACTCGATGCCTATAACGCGATGCTGCACGAACTGTCCCGCACCCGGCGCTGAACCGCGAACCAGGTTGAACCGATTCGGCCGGACCGAGCGGCCCCGGGAACTAGTCGGCGGCGTCAGAACCGCAGGTGCAGTTGCTCCCGCAGGTGCAGTTTTCGCACGTACAGTTCGGGTTGTCGCACTTGGTCGACTCGACTGTTTCATTGCTGGTCATGCATATGAGGCTACGCCCGGTAGGTCTCGATCAGGCCGCAAAAGGAACTAATCTCGCTGTGCTCCCGACCAATCACCGGGGCCATCGAGATCCACACCGCAGGACCACCCGTCGATCCCGCAGGACGCCGATCGGCAGAACGACGAGAGGTAGAAGGATGCGCTGCTCGCCGACGCTCACCACTGGACGGTCAAATGCGTTGATGAACGGGGTGTCTCGATGACTTCGAGCAAGATCACCGCCACTGTCGAAACCGAGTTGCGGGCCATCGAGCGCCGGGTCTTCGAGGATGTGTGGATCAGCACCGCCCGCGCCCGGGTGCTGGGAGCACTTGCCACCGGCTTGGCGGCGACGGCCATGGCATTACACGTGACCGGCGACGTTTCCGCCGGCGCGACCCGCAACGGGCACTGGATATCCCTGGTGGCGATCGCCCTGTTCACCCTCGCGGCTTCGGTGTCGGCTTTCGCCCTGGTGCGACGCCGGTTTCGGTGGTGCTGTCTCGCGACGTGCGCGTCAGCGCTGGCCACTGTCGACGGCGCGGGCGCGTTCTGGTGGCATCACACCGCACACACCGCCTCCTGGGTTCCGGCGGCACTGGGCACCCTGTGCGCCGCCGCATTGACCGCCACCTGGCTGGGTGTCTGCCTGGCCCCGCTGAACTCGTCTCAGCCGGACATGCGCGCCGCCGGCACCGGCGGCTGAGCATCCGAATCCCTGAACGAGTTCGCTTGGACGGTGCCGTAATTGCGCAGCCGCAGGCTGTTCGACACGACCAGGAACGATGACACCGCCATCGCCGCGCCGGCGATCAACGGGTTCAGCAGACCCGCTGCGGCGATCGGGATCGCCGCGATGTTGTACCCGAAGGCCCAGATCATGTTGACCCGGATGGTCCGCATCGTCGCGCGGGCCAGACCCAACGCCTGCGGTACCGAATCGAGGTTGTCCCGGACGAGGATGATGTCGGCCGCGCCGATGGCCACGTCGGTTCCCCGGCCGATGGCCAGGCCCAGGTCGGCACAGGCCAACGCCGGACCGTCATTGATTCCGTCGCCGACCATGGCCACCACCCGGCCCTGGTCGCGCAGCCTCTCGATCGCGCCGACCTTGTCCTCGGGCAGTACCTCGGCGACCACGTCGTCGATGCCCACCGCCGCGCCGATCGCAGCGGCGGTGGCGGCGTTGTCCCCTGTCAAAAGCATGGTCTTCATGCCCTCGGCATGAAGGTGAGCGATGGCACCGGCCGCCGACTCCTTGACGGCGTCGGCGACGCTGATGGCACCGCAGACGGTGTCGCCGGAGGCGACGAACACGACGGTCTGGCCCTGTGACTCGCCCGACCTGCGGGCGGCCGCAAGATTGGCGGGCACCACGCGGTCCCGGGTCACCCAGGTGGGACGCCCGACGACCACGGCCACACCGTCCACCGAACCGGCCACACCATGGCCGGCGAACGCCTGGAAGTCCTCCACCGCGGCGAGCTCACGGTCCGCGCAGGCGGTGACGATCGCATGGGCCACGGGATGTTCGGACGCCGACTCGACGGCCGCCGCGTACCCGAGAACCTCGTCCTCGCTCCATCCGTCGGCCGCGACGACGGTGATGACCTGAGGTTGTCCGGTGGTCAGCGTGCCGGTCTTGTCGAACACGACGGTGTCGACGGCGCGAATCGCCTCCAAGGCGCGGTGTCCCTTGAGGAAGATCCCCAGCTGAGCGCCGCGGCCCGATGCCACCATCATCGCGGTCGGAGTCGCCAGCCCCAGCGCGCAGGGGCAGGCGATCACCAGGACGGCCAGGGCGGCGGACACCGCACGGTTGACGTCGCCGTCGACCAACAGCCAGCCGATGGCGGTGGCCGCGGCGATCACGAGCACACACGGCACGAACACCGAGGCGATGCGGTCCGCCAGCCTCTGCGCGTCGGCTTTCTGAGCCTGCGCCTGCTCCACCAGCCGGACCATCCCGGCGAACCGGGTGTCGGGTCCCACGGCGGCGGCCTCCACGATCAGGCGGCCGTCGAGCACCACGGTGCCACCCACGACACTCGAACCTTCGTGTGTCTGCACCGGTTTCGACTCGCCGGTCATCGCGCTGACGTCGACCGCGGCCGCCCCGCTCACCACAAGACCGTCCGCGGCGATGGCCTCACCGGGACGAACGACGAAGCGCTGGCCTTCTTTGAGCTCGTCTGCGGGCAGCACGAGCTCGCCGCCGTCGGCAAGCAGCACCGTCACCGATTTGGCGCCGAGCGCCGCGAGTGCCCGCAGCGCTCCCCCGGCGCGGGAGCGGGCCCGGGCCTCGAAGTAGCGGCCGGCGAGCACGAAAACCGTTACCCCCGCGGCGACCTCGAGGTAGATGGCGTCGCTGCCGAGCAGCGCCTGCCATACGCCGGCGGCGTGGTAGGTCTGGTGGTCGAAGAAGATCGTGTACATCGACCACGCGGTCGCGGCCGTGACGCCGATGGAGATCAAGGTCTCCATGGTCGAGGTGCCGTGCCGGGCGTTGCGAAGCGCACTCCGGTGGAACGGCCACGCGGCCCACGTGACGATCGGTGCCGCCAACGCGGTGAGCACCCACTGCCACCCGGTGAATCTGGTGTCGGGCACCACGGCAAACATCACCGACAGATCCGCCAGCGGGATGAACAGCACGGCGGCTATCGCGAGGCGCCGGAGCAGACTGCGGGCGTGATCGGCATCGGGGTCGACGTCGGCCGTGGAACGCTCGACACGGGGCGCGGCCTGATAGCCGGCCTTCTCGATGACCGCGCACAGCTGCTCGACGCCGACGTCGGCGGTGGCTTCGACAGTGGCGACGCGTGTGGCGAAGTTCACTGACGCGCGCACGCCGTCAACCTTGTTGAGTTTGTTCTCCACGCGTGCAGCGCAGGCCCCGCACGACATTCCCGTGACGTCCAGCGCAATGCGCTGGGCCACCTCTTTGTCGGGGACAGTTGCTGTTGTCACCACCACTCCCAATTGCTCACTCACCACACCGGTGGCATACGTCACCGATTAGATAGTCGCTTGGGCCCGATGCCGAGTTCCCGGGCGTCATCGAATAATGTCGATGGCTGTGACTACCGAACGCGGCGAGGACCACGTTACGCGGCTGGCCTTCGCCGCCGGCCGCGGTGATTCGGCGGCGCTCGAGCAGTTCATCCGGGCAACCCAGACCGACGTCTGGCGAACCGTCGCCTACTTGGGCGATTCCGGGTCGGCCGACGACCTCACGCAAGAAACCTTCATGCGCGCCATCACCGCGCTCCCCCGATTCAGTGGCCGGTCGTCCGCCCGTACCTGGCTGATGTCGATCGCTCGGCGCGTGGTGGTCGACCAGATTCGGCACAAGCAGAGCCGGCCACGTACCCAGCACGGCGTAGACGTCGAGCAGGTCCTCGAGAGCTACCGCCCGGTCGGTGGCTTCGAGAAGATGGTGGAGATCCGCCTCCTGCTGGACGGACTGGACCCCGACCGGCGGCATGCGCTGCTGCTCACCCAGGTCCTCGGGTTGTCCTATGCGGAAGCCGCCGAGGTGTGTGGCTGCCCGGTGGGCACCATCCGTTCACGCGTGGCGCGCGCCCGCGAAGATCTGATCGCCGCGTCCGAGCGGGACGACCTGACCGGCTAGCTCGCCCGGCCCACGGCGACAGTTCCCGACAGGTTCTCAGCCGCCCATGTGCCCGACGGTCACCCAGCGGATGGCCCTGGCGACCATCGAGGGGCGTTTCTGGGGCGCTCCATCAGGCGTGGAGTCCGCGTCGTCGTCGACGGCGGTGCGCTCCTCGGCGCGGTAACCGGCCTGCTCAACCGCATCGCAGAGGTCGGCGACGCTGATGTCGTGGCGGGCGTCGATCGTCGCGATCTTGGTGGAGATGTCCACCGAGGCATGTACTCCGTCGATCTTGTTCAGCTTGTTCTCGACCCGGCGCGAGCACGCTCCGCAGGACATGCCGGTCACGTCGAGCCGGATCCGTCTGGCGCGTGCTGTCTCGTCACTGTGTGCGGATATGTCTGTCACTGCCATCCCTCACTGTCTGGTGGTGTCTGGTTGATAAGTCGTTGAACAATCGCGTTGAGTTCCCGACCATGTCTGGGCGAGCAGTGCCTGCACGGGCGGCGGTGTCGCCACCAGCTCACGGACGGTATCGATTCCCAGTGGGAGAGCAGGGTAGGCGGCCAGGTACTCCGCATACGAGCGTCCACCGAGCCGCATACCCAAGCCGATCCAGGCGTCGATCACCGACCAGCGACGCGGATCGGCCTTCGCCCAAGCACTTTCATCCAGCCGTCGCTTCCATTCGTGACTGTCGACCTCTTCGGCGGCCACGGTGCCCAGCAACTGCCGATACCCCACCGCCTGTCCGCGCAGCACATCGATCCCGCGGCCCAGCTCGTCGGGCCCGCCGAACTCCGGCAACCTGCCGATAATGCTCCTCGCCGCCGCGCGGCCGGTCGTCACTTCTTCGGTCAATTCGACTGCCGGATAAGCCTGTAACGCATGGCAGGCATCGGCGACCGACACCAGGATGTCGGCGGACCTGCGCAGCTGTGCCGGTGTCCCCAGGACCCGAGGCAGGCGCACGATCGTGAAGTCGAGCTCTCCGCCCACCCCGTCCACCGCCAATTCCGCGAGCGCTTTCGAGGCTGCGTACGGGTATGGCGCCCGACGCGGATCGACCACCTGCGGCGCGGCGACATCCCCGTTGACGACATACGTCGACAGGTGCACCAGCTTCGTACCGGAAGCCGCGCACGTCTGCGCCATCGCTGCCACCAATTCCACGTTGGCTGAACGAAGTTCGCGGTACGGGACCACCACGTTGGTGTTCCCGACGCAGTTGACGAGAGTCCGCGCTCCGGTCTGCCGGATCAGCGCCCCCAGCTCGGCCGGACCGAAGCCGGAGGCGAGGTACTCGATCCGCACACCGGGCGTATCCCGGAGTTCGGTCCAGACCCGGTCGACGGGGGGTGCTGACCTCATGGCCAGGACCACATCAGGCCGTGGAACCGCCGACCGCGTCAGCTCCAGAATCGCCTCCGCGAAACCGGATCCCAGAATTCCGGACGCGCCCACAACCAGGATCGGTCCGTCGTCTCGCGCCGAGGAGCGCGGTGTGTTCGACGGCTGACACACGCGGCGCGTCGGCAGTCCGATGAAGTCGCGTTCGATCTCCGCGGCGGTGGTGCCGTCCATCCAGCCGTCGATCATCGATGCGTCGTCCACCAGGTTGGCCGCGGTATCGGCACTGATCAGATCCAGAATCGACACCTGCCGACCGAGATATCTGCGCGTATCGGGCAGGATCCGCACCAGGTCCAGCGACCCGATGCCCTCGTACAGCAGCGACGTCCCCGGCATGATCGGGCGCCCCAGGTGCGCACTCCACATTCCGGCGAGACCCGCCGCCCGCTCGCCGGCGTCGGCGTCGACGCACCCGCCCGGACCACCGGGCGATGTTGGCAGCCTTGCGGTGTCGATCTTGCCATTGGGTTTCCTGGGGATGCTCGCGACGCTGGAAATGACGAACGACGGGACCCGTGAATCCACCAGGACGCTGCGGACACTTGCTGCCGCGGCGGGGTCTTCGTCACCACCACGGGTCCGCCGCGTCTCGAACCACACTCCCAGGCCCCCGTTGTGAAGCTCAACGGCGACGTCGACCACCGCCGGGTCCGCCGCGATGCGTCGGGTGAGCGCAGCGGTGTCGACGCGCTTGCCCGAGATCTTGACGAGTGCGTCCTTACGGCCTGCGAACACCGGGAACCCGGCGCCGTCCATCGTCACCCGGTCGGCGGTCGCAAAGGCACGCTGCCGCCGGCCGTCGGCTGTGGTGACCGACCCGAAACCGGCAAAGTCCACGCCGAGATAGCCGTCGGCAACCAGGTCTCCCACCACCACGACCTCACCGAAGGCGATCACCACCGTGTTCGGAACGATCGGCCGCCCCAGCCGAAGTCGCTCGTCGCGCTCGACCACCCGGCCGCGATCGATGATCGGCAAGTGGGTCACCACGACCGTGGTCTCGGTCGGGCCATAGCTCGACACCAGCGAGACATTCTCGGCGGCAGCGGTATCGACCCACTTGTCGACCGCACAAGAGCGGACGGACTCACCGCCGATCACAATCTGTCGTAGCCGAGAGTGGCCGATGCCGGTGATCGTGTCGACGTCCTCGCACCACAGATGCCACAACGCGGTGGGCAGATCCACGACGGTCGCGCCACATGCCACCAGATCCTTGGCAAGCGCCTGAAGATCACCGGCTTTCACCGCCGCCGAACGGATCAGTGTCGCTCCGCTGACAGCGGCACCGAAGACCTCTTCGACGCTGATATCCGATGTCAGCGAGGCACATTGGAGGATGGTGTCGCCCGGTCCCCAGCCGTAGGCCCGGACCATCCCGACGCAGAACACCGCGAGCGAACCATGACTCACGTGCACGAGTTTGGGTTCCCCGGTCGATCCGGACGTCGGCATCACGTAGGCGGTCCTGGCGGAAAGATGCGCGTCCGTTGCGGTCTGCTCGACGCGGGCCTCCACCAGACGCCGACGCTCCCCACCGATGCTTCTCGGGACATTCGTCGACTCGACGTCGACGATGTGCGCTGAGATGCCGTTGCCGTATTCGCGGATTCGTTCGGCCCGCGCCACCGCCTGATCCGCGTGGTCGCAGACGCTGTAGCCGCAGCCCGCCAGGTGACACGCGATCATGAGGTCGATCGTCTTGTCGGTGTCGTCGTCGGTGAACACCACCACATCGCCTGGTGCCACATTGGTTTCGATCAGCCAGGCGATCCAGGGATCGACGTGGGCTCGACGTTCGCGGCATTCAGCGACGGACTCAGGTCGATCGAGAAACCACGCGGGTGCCACCGGCTCCTCGGATTCGGGTGCCTGCGACACCGAACGTGGCATCCCGTCGGCGGCGATCACGTACCACTCGCCGACGGTCATCGCGATCGGGGAATCCCACATCGTGGTCATGGATTTCAGGGCGGTAGCGACCCGGCCGGCTACACCTGCGCCGTTCTGTCGTGGCAGATCGGGTCTGCTCCAGATGTTGAGGGTGAGCGTGTGCCGTTGCTCGTCGAGCACAGCCGCGACGGTCATACCCTCGATCGGACCGATGTCCGATGTCACGGGCGCCTCAGACAGGAACGGCGCCAGTTCGGGCGCACAGGGCTCCCGCAGAAAATTGAGCGTCAAGGTCTCCACGCAGGTTGTCCGATTGATCGCCAGATACATTCGGCGGTAACGCTCTTCACGCAACCAGCGGCGCCGGCCGGCCTTGACATAGCCCCGATCCACCGCGCGCACGACGTCCGCCACCGATGCATACGGCACGAACCGGACCTGCTGGGCCATCGAGTTGACCAGACATGTGGCGACATCGAGGTCAGGGTCGCCGAAGCGGTTGTCGACCGCGTGCACCAAAAGGCGCTCGGTGGTGTGATGAATACTCGCGTCCACCGCCGTGGCCGCCGCCGCGACCAGCACGTTGAGCGGGACGCTCTCGCGGTCGGCCAGGGCAAGGATCTGGTGGTAGTCGTCCCCGTGGATCACCGCGGATTCGGTGAGTACTCCCCTGGCCACCGATGCCGGAGCGTCGGCGCCATGTCCGTGGCCACCCTTCCCGGCGGCCGCCGTGAGCTCGTTCCGCACAACAGAGGTGAGTCGCTCGAGTGATTCGTCGACGCGGCTCGCCTCCCGGCGATGTGCGGTGACAACGTCGGTCAGGCCGGCACGGACACACGCGCCGGCGGCCGGCCCGCTACCGGCGAGGAAGCGCCCCAGGTCGGCTTCGATGATGCCGATGGCTCCGCCATCGAGCAGGATGTGGTGCGCCTGGGCATCGAGACCACACACCAGGCCGCTGCCGTCGACATACACGGTGTAGCGCGCCAAGGGCTTTGCGAGAAGACCGGACCCCCACCCGTCGGACAGCGTCGCGCTTTCGTCACCGCACACCCGCACGATGTCATCGGCATCCAGCCGGGGTACGAGATCCGGGTATCCACCGGGCTCAGCCGGCTCCGCCAGAACACACAATTGAACAGGGTTGGCGAGAATGGTCTTCCGCAGCGCGGTCAGGAACTCCGCCTGTGGTACCGGCTCGAACCGATAGCGCCTGCCGATCAGGTACAGGTGCGGATCGTCGTCCTGCGACACTCCATTGAAGATGTTCTGCTGGGATCGGCTCAGCGGAATACGTTGCGCATCCGGGCCTTCAGACAGGTTCACCCAGCTTCTCCAACTCCCGGACCCACCCTGCGATCGACAGGTTGTCCGCCAGCCGCCGCGGCACGTCTGACTCCCGATCGATGCCGAGTTGCTTCATCAACAGCACGAATCGGACCGAGTCCAGCCCGAGATCCCTCAGGTCTGTCGCATCGCCGTAGAGGAAATCCGACTCATCGACGTAGAGCACCTCCGACAGCGCGGCGAGGACTCTGCTCCTCAGACACTCAGCCACCGGCTACCGCGCCCAGGGAGGCCCGCATGACCTTGCCGGACTGGGTTCGTGGAATCTGCTCCACGAACCCGATGGTCGAGGGCCTGGCCATGGGCTCCGACTCCTGCCGGAATCGCGCGGCGATGGCATGTTTGAGCTTCCTGGCGGCTGATTCATCCAGCGTCGTCGATGCGACCACCGCCAGCCCCACGAGCGCACCGAACTCCTCGTCGGGGATCTCGTAACAAGCGGCCTCGCCGACGCCGGCAACCCCCTCGGCAATTCGATCGACTTCGTCGGGCGCGATGTTGACGCCCCCGGAGATGATCATCTCCGAGGACCTGCCCCGGATGTAGAAGTAACCGTCGTCATGGCGGTCGAGAAGGTCTCCGGTGTTCACCCATCCGTCAACCAGAACTTCGGCAGTCCGGTCGGGATTGCCCCAATACCTCAACATGCTCGCCGGCGACTTGATCCACAGTGTGCCGGACGAGGCCGAGTCAGCGCCTGAACGGGAAGGAGGTCCGCTGCCGTCGCCATCCAGGTGAACTTCCACTCCGGGATAGGGCCGCCCAACCGCGCCGGCCTCGATTCTGGCGATCGACCCGTCACCGGTGGGGAGACACAGTGCGGTGCACCCTGTTTCACTGAGTCCGTAAACCTGCGCGGTACGAACACCCGCCGCCTCGACAAACCGGACGTCGGAGGCGACCGCGCGGGATCCGCCATAGCCCACCATGCGTAGCGACGGCGGGACCGGCATTCCGGTGGATCGCAATTCGGACACCAGCCGGGTCAGCAGCGTGGGAACCAGGCATGTCGTCGCGACGTCATTCGCAGTGAGGATCTCGGCGATGGACGACGTATTCTCGCCGCCGGTGATGCACAGCCCGCCCTGCATCAGACAGTTGAGGATCCACCACAGCCCACCGATGTGAGTCGCGGGCAGCGGCGAGTACGTCGCCTCGCCGACGATCCAGTCAACCCAGGTCAATTGCTCACGCTGCAGAATGTCGGCAACGGAATAAAAGGTCCGGTTGGGCAGCAGCACTGCCTTCGGGGTTCCGGTGGTGCCGCTGGTGAAGATCATCGCCAGCGGATCGTCTGCTCCCCCAACGGGAACAGGCGGCTCCGCAGGTGAGACCGGAGCACCGGCACGGTCGGCAGAGCCGTGGTCGATCTCGACCGCGAAGGTCGGGATCGCCTGGAGCGCATCTGACAACTCGGTGGTTTGCAGGCGACAGCCCGGTGCGATCAGTATCGCAGCGGGAGTGGTGATCTCGCCGAACCGGTCAATGGCCGCCGCAGGCATTCCGCCGTCCACCATGACCGCGACGGCCCCCACTCTTGCGCAGGCCAAAACCGACAGATAGGTCTCGGGACCGTTGTCCGAGATGACGAACACACGGCTTCCCCGCGCGACAGACCGTGAGCCGAGAACAGCGGCGAGCCTGTCCACCTCGGCCATGAGGTCCCGGTAGTGAATGACGCTGGATCCGTCGCAGCGACGCAGGGCGATCGCGTCGGGACGTTGTCTCGCCCTGTCGCCGATGCGTTCCAGCACCGTGGATGGTGGGTGTGCCATAGCTGTGAAGCCGCTCTCCGTGCAGGTGTCAGGGGATGTTGAGGGCAGCCAGTTCGACTTCGCCGGATGCGGCCCCACCGTCCTCATCCCAGAATTCGACTGTGCACGGAATCTTGAGATAGCGAATCGTTCGATCGACGACCTCGAAGTCCTTGCACAGCAACCGTGCCGAGAACTTGTGGGACTTGATCGGGCGCTTGAACCGTGATGCCGTGGTCTTGATCAACATGCTGGGCAGCTGGTAGTTGAAGTAATCCTCGATCGACCAGCCCCGGAATTCGGGTATCTGTTCGTTGAGGATTGCCGGTGCGAACGCGCTGTACGCGAGTTGGTTGAAGCACAGGACCCATTCGGCAGCGTTGAAGTGGCCGGTGTCGCGAATGTAGGCAGGCTCCTTGATGCTGAAGTTCCCGACGGCGAACACCGAGGTCTCCGTGGCTTCGTACTCCGCGTCGAGCAGATAGCGGCACCCCTTGTAGGAATAGGGTTCCAGCACTTTGACCAGCAGATCCTCGGGGATCGGCGCCATGTGTGTGATGCCGTATCCACTCGTTGCCACAGACAGCGTCTCGGCGGTGCTCATGGTCATACCCCATATCCCGGTGTCGTGAGGCCGTCCAACATGGTCAGCCGATGAGTCGTCAATGTTCCTGGTGTCGTGCCGTGTTTGGCCCGGTGCATCAGGACCCGGTTGTCCCACAACACAACATCGCCGACCTCATAGTGTTGGGTATGGATGAACGGCGACAGGAAATCCGGATCGAGTTGTCCGGTTGCAGTCATGAGTTGTTGCAGAACAGCAGGATCCAGCACATCTCCGTGCCCGTCTTCGATCTTCGTGGTGCCTGACGCGCAGATGTAGAGGATCTCCTGGCCGGTCTTCGGGTGTCTGATCACCGTCGGCCATTTGATCGGAGGCGTGGTCTTGGAGATCTCGTCCCAGACCTCGCCGATCGGCTTGTACACGTCATGCGGGCGAATCTTGATGTGGCGCCGTGGATCATGGGTTGCGAACGTGCCGCGCACCGGGTCACGCACAGCGTCCGGAAGGGACTCCCACACCTTGTTGAGGTCGATGAAATAGGTCCCACGGTCGTTTCCCGGCACCGCCAGCGGCACCACCATCGAGAATGCGAACGGTTCGGGCATGAACATGTAGTCGATGTGCCAGAAGGCTCCGGTCCTGGGCACACCGTGCCCTTCCTCTGTCGAGGAAACGAAGATCTCCGGGTGTTCCTTGTGGTGATAGATCGGCTCGTAGTACGTGACGACGTCACCGACAATTCGTCCCAACTGGAGGAACTCTTCCGGCGCAGGATGAACGTCTTTCAGGACGACCAGCTTGTGCTGATAGACGATCTCCCGAATCTCTTCCCGGGTGATGTCATCGAGATTCTTGGGGTCGATTCCCGTGACTTGCGCCCCGAGTCCCTCCCCTTTCACATTCAGCGTCATGTCTTCTCCTCGTGCGGCACTGCGCTGCGCCGGTGTGCGACTAAAGAATTGGTCGAATCAAACCGGTTGAAAGTTCCCGCTATTCGCGTCGTTCATCTGATTCCTCCAGCCAGGTACCGGGGAGCATCGGGACGGATTCCCCGCTGTCGGCGGGCGCATGTCGCACCATCCCTGACGCAGATGCGCTCGAGGCGATCGGTACGGCCCCGGAGAAGCCGAGGGTGGTCGCCCCGCTGTCGCTGGATGACGGCGACATGGGTCGGCTCGGGTCCTGGTCTTCGTCGGTCGCGCCCACGGTTTCGGTGGGGGCCAGAAACTCGTACCGGTAGCTTCGGGCACGGTCTCGTTTCCGACCGGTCTGCCGTCGACGGCTGCGAGCGGAAGCGGCCGCCCGTGCCGCGGCAACGGTGTCGAGGATGTCTGCCATGCCATCAGTGGATTTCGCGCCGGACTCGGGCCCCGAGGCGACTCCCGGCGGATCCAGACCGGGGACGGCGTAGCCGGCGAAGGGTGCGGGTGTCGAGCTCGTTGGACTGCTGCCCAAGGGCGCACCAGAGCCGGATCCGCCGGTCTGCGGAACTGCGTTGGACACCCCGGCCGGACCCAATGCCGCGCCGGCTCCGACGGTCGGCGCGGCGCGGTGGCCGGTGCTTACTTCGACAGGAGCAGGTGACACGCCGGGCGGCGGCACCTTGCCCTGCAGGAAGGCCAGCACGCTCAGCGCGCTCAGAGCACTGAGAGCGGGCGCGAGGAACGGCAGCAGCAGTAGCGAATACGAGGCGTAGTACGGGTACCAGAGCATGTCGTACAGGACCAGCGCGATGATCGCGAGTATGGCGGCCTCGGCCGGGTTGAATCCCATTTGCTCGAAGAGCTGTTGAAAAGTCTGCAGGAGTTGTTCGGGATTGCCCGCACCAGAGATCAGGTCGGAGATCAGCCTCCAGATATCGCTCAGCGGCTGGTTGTCCGAGGTTGAGCCCGAGGCATTCTGCTGCTCGCTTTGCGCTTCGCCTCCGGGCGCGAGGATTGACGGGGCCGGCTGGGGTGACGGGACCGCCGCCGATGCGTTCGTCGCAATTGCCTGGTAGGTCGTCATCACTTCGGCGGCCTGCAGCCACATCCGGACATAGTCGGCTTCGTTGAGGGCAATCGGTATGGTGTTGAGGCCGAAGAAGTTGGTGGCCAGGAGCACCCCGTGCGTGACGTGGTTGGCTGCGAGCTCGGCGAGCGTAGGCATGGTGGCCAGGGCGCTGCTGTAGGCGGCCGCGACCGTTCCGTGCTGGGCAGCGGTAACGGCGCTGTCGGCTGACGCCTGCTCCAGCCACGCCAGGTAGGGGCCATGGGCAGCCACGTACTGCGCCGCGCTGGGCCCTTCCCAGCTACTTCCTTGTACCTCGGCCAGGATTTGCGTGAGTTCGGCTGCCGCCGCACTGTATTGAACGCTCAGCGCCTCCCACTGAGTCGCTGCGGCAAGAAGAGATCCGGGACCCGGGCCCATGCTCAACTGGGCAGAATGCACCTCCGGGGGCACCGCCAGCCAGTACGGCGCAGTCACGTCATCACCTCCTCGCACGAGCGTCGACCGGCACCGCAGGGACCGGCACGCATTGCCTTGTCCCAGAGCTAGTCGGTCACGGCGCACAGAAAGTTCCCGAATCGTCGAGATCATCTGTCCACCGGGGCAACGACTCTCGACACCACGACGCGCATGTGCCGTGAATCGGCCGGCAGGTACGGTCGTGCCATGCCAGTCGTCGACGCCCGTCATCTGACCGCGATATCCGAAACCGCGCTCCTGACCCTGCACCAGAGAGCGACCGAGGCAGCCCGGCCCGACGGCATCATCGAGGACCCGATGGCGGTCGCACTGCGCGACAGCCTCGGCTATGACTACGAACATTTCGGCCGGACCCACCAAGCCACCGCGCTGCGGGCCCTGGCGTTCGACGCGGCCTCGCGCCGGTATCTGCGGGCACACCCCCGCGCCGGCGTGGTCGCCCTTGCCGAGGGACTGCAGACCAGCTTCTGGCGCCTCGACAATGGTGAAATGACTTGGCTTTCAGTGGACCTGGAGCCGATCGTACGGCTACGTCAGGAACTGCTCCCGTCGTCGGACAGGCTCCACTACCTGGCTCAGTCCGCGTTCGACCATTCGTGGATGGATCAGGTCGACGCCACCGACGGCGTACTCATCACCGCAGAAGGACTGTTCCAATATCTGGACCAGGAATCGGTATTCGATGTCATCGCTGCCTGCGCCTCGAGGTTCCCCGGAGGACAGCTGATCTTCGACAGCGTCCCGCGGTTTCTGAGCTGGTACTCGCAACGACGCGGCATCAGGCTCAGCAAGCAGTACACCGCGCCACCGATGCCGTTCTCGTTCACCGCCGACCGATACGGCGAGTTGCTTTCCATCCCAGGCGTTCTCGCAGTGCACGAGCTCGACATGCCGGCGGGCCGGGGCAAGGTCCTGGCCCGCGCCGCGGGCCTCGTCTACCGGTCCAAGCGGTTCGAGCGATTCCGGGCACCGACCAACGTCGTCGAGTTCGGTTAGCCGAACGAGCGTGGGCCTTGTGCACGGGAATCGTTGTGATTGCGTGCACAAGACCCACGGTCGGCCAAACAAGCGACGCTATCCTGCGCGCACCTTCGCGGTGGCGGTGACCAGGTGCTTGAGCGACTCGGTCACCTCGTCGGTGGTCCGGGTCTTCAAGCCGCAGTCCGGATTCACCCAGAGCCGTTCGGCGGGAACCGCTTTGAGTGCCTCACGCAGCGACGTAGCGATCTCCTCCACGCCGGGCACGCGCGGTGAGTGGATGTCGTAGACACCCGGGCCAACGCTGTTGGAGAATCCGGCGGCATTGAGATCGCCGAGCACCTCCATGTGTGAGCGGGCCGCCTCGATCGAGGTCACGTCCGCGTCCAGGTCGGCGATCGCCCCGATCACCTCACCGAACTCCGAGTAGCAGAGGTGCGTGTGGATCTGGGTGGAATCGGCCACGCCGGAGGTGGAGAGCCGGAACGCATCTACCGCCCAGCGCAGATAGGCCTCCTTGTCCTTCGAACGCAACGGCAACAGCTCGCGCAGCGCGGGCTCGTCGACCTGGATGATCGCGATGCCTGCCGACTGCAGGTCCACGGTCTCGTCCCGAATCGCCAGTGCCACTTGCGCTGCCGTATCTGCCAGCGGCTGATCGTCGCGGACGAACGACCAGGCCAGGATGGTGACCGGCCCGGTGAGCATGCCCTTGACCGGCTTGTCGGTCAGCGACTGGGCGTAGGTCATCCACTCCACCGTCATCGGCTCGGGCCGGACCACATCGCCGTAGAGGATCGGCGGGCGCACGCACCGGCTGCCGTAGGACTGCACCCAGCCGTTCTGCGTGGCGAAGAACCCGTCGAGCTGCTCGGCGAAGTACTGCACCATGTCATTGCGCTCGGGCTCACCGTGCACCAATACATCGAGACCCAGCTGTTCCTGCAGGGCGATGACATCGGCGATCTCGGCCTTCATCCGACGGTCGTACTCAGCGGCGTCGATCTTGCCGGACCGGAGGTCGGCGCGGGCGATGCGAATGGCCGAGGTCTGCGGGTAGGACCCGATCGTGGTGGTCGGCAAGGCCGGCAGCTTCAACCGCTCCTGTTGAACGATGCGACGCTGGTCGGCCGGTCCACGCTCGGCGCCGGACCCGACGATCTCCGAGATCCGCGCCCGGACCTGGCCGTTGTTCAGCCGTGGGTCGGTGGTGCGGGAGGCGATGGCGGCGTCGGATGCGGTGATCTCGGCCGAGATCGCGTCGCGGCCCTCATCGAGCCCCCGGGCCAAGGCCGCCACCTCATCGACCTTCTCTGACCCGAAGGCCAGCCAACTACGCAGTGCCGCATCGATATCCGGTTCGGCGTCGAGCGTGTACGGCACGTGCAGCGTCGAGCACGACGTAGACACAGCTACCGCCTTGGCGCTGCCGCGCAGGGAGTCCAGTGTTCGAAGTGCCCGGTCCAGGTCGGTGCGCCAGACATTGCGGCCATCGACCACTCCGGCCACCAGGAGCTTGTCCTTCAGCTCAGGGACCGCGGCGAGGGCGGCTGCGGAGCCGGCCACCAGATCGACACCGATGGCCTCGACCGGTGTCCGAGCCAGGGCAGGAAGTGCATCCGTCAGCTCTCCGAAGTACGTCGCGACGAGAATCGCCGGCCGCTCGGCCTGCCCGCCCAGCCGGGCGTAGGCCCGCTCGGCCAGTTCGGCGGCATTGTCGACCATGTCGGTCACCAACACCGGCTCGTCGAACTGAACCCACTCGACACCGTGGTCGGCCAGCACACCCAGCAGCTCGGCGTAGACGTCCACGAGGTCGTCCAGCCGGGAAATCGGCGCGCCCGCGCCGTCGACCGCCTTGGACAATGCCAGGAACGTGACGGGACCCACGATCACCGGCCGTGCCGGAACCTCCTGTGCGCGTGACTCTCCCAGCTCACCCAGCACCTTGGCCGGGTTGAGCGAGAACGATGTGTCGGGACGAAACTCCGGTACGAGATAGTGGTAGTTGGTGTCGAACCACTTGGTCATCTCCAGGGGCGCGATGTCGTCGTTGCCGCGGGCCGCGGCGAAATACCGGTCGACATCATCGGTGATCCCACTGACCCGCGTCGGCAGTGCGCCGAACAGAACCGCGGTGTCGAGCATCTGGTCGTAGTAGGAGAAGGTGTTGACCGGGACGGAGTCCAGTCCGGCCGCGACCAGCGACGCCCAGGTGTCGCGACGCAGGGTGGCGGCCACGGATTCGAGTTCAGCCCGGCCGATACGACCCGACCAGTACTTCTCGACCGCGCGCTTGAGTTCGCGGTTCGGCCCGATTCGGGGCGACCCGAGGATGGTGGCGGTGAAGGGTGCTGCGGTTGTGCTCATGACGTCGTCCTTCAACATGCGGGGATGGCCACCGCCAGGAGACATCGAACCGAACGCAGCCACCCGCCACGAGTGAACCGGATTCGGCCACTGCCCATTCCGCGAGGCGATGAACCACCGGACGCGGCGCGCCCGGTACGGCTGGCAGGTCTTCGGACTCACAGGCACGCACGCACGGAAACCGTGCACCTACTGGCCGTCGCTTCCCAGCCGCAGTTCCCTGCGTGCCAGTGCTGATGACGGCGGTCGTTCCTGCATACCGCTGCGGGACAGTCCCGGATTCTCACCGGGTTCCCTCTCGCGCCGCATCTCAATCAGCATGCGTCGCTCGATGTCGGCACCGCAAACGCCCCGGTGCCGACAGACCAGCTGCGGGGCTCAGAGTACCCGCAGCATCCCGGCGGGTACCGGTCAGCGCGGCATCGCAGCCTTGATCTTGTCCACCACATCGGCAGCCTGGGTCACCGACGAACCTGCCGGCTTACATGCCTGGATGTCCATGACGAGGTTGGCGGCGACGGCGAGGGCACGCTGGCACGCCCGGATCTGATCACCTTTGGTGCGGGTGAAGGGCAGGATGAGCTCGTCGTCGGTCTTGGTGAGCTCGCCGCTCTTCCACCTGGGCAACGGTTCGCCGTTGAGCGTGATGTTCACATTGTGGTCGGTGCATTTCGACCAGCGTTCCGCCGACTGCCCGAGGAAGTCCTTGGCGTCCTGAGTCGACGGGAAGATCACCGCTGACTGCACCACCAGGTTGTCCCAATCGTCATTGTCCGGAGCACGAAGCAGCACCTGGCGCATGGCGGTCCAGTGATCTCCGTAGATGGCGGACTCGTTCACCTGCCAGGCACCGAGGCAGTTCAGATTGGGCAGCAGGTTGCGGTGGTCGCTCATCTCGGTGACCGGTGGATGTGCCGTCATCCCTTCGGTCCCCATCACGGCGTTGATCTCATCGGGGCTGAGCAGCAACCCCTCGAGCGCCGACTTTGGCACCTCTTTCGGCGGACCCTGGGGTTTGTCGCCGTTGCCGGCACAACTGGTGACCAGCAGCACGAGCATGAGCAACGAAATCGCAAGCCGGATCACGGCAATCCTTTACTGAAGCACGGTTCGCCGCGCATCTGGGTGGGTGAGTTTCCGAGGTCGTGAATGCCGGTGCGCCCCGCCGGAACCCGATCAGGACAACGTGATCGGGTTCGCCGTCAGGCGTGGGTGCCCGCGGCGGCGCAGGCCATCTGCGCGTTGGTGGCATCTGTGTTGAGCTGGGAGGCCGTGTCATTGAGGGATTGGCCACCGGTGCGCAGCCCCATCTTCAGGAGCAGCTTGGTGGCGCCGAAGGACCAGGACCGCATCGGGTTGGCGATGTCCGGGGAGAGCCCAGGTGTTCCCGCGGCGCTCATCGCCGAGGCGGCGGCTTCGCGCAGTGCGGTCCGGCCACTGGTGTTCGTCGTGCTGATGGTCGGGTCGCCGTAGTCGGGACGCTCCACGCCTTCGATCGAATCCGCGAAATCACCGTAGAACGTGGAAGCCGAATCGAGCGCGTTGGCAAACGTCGAGCAGGCCGTAACCGCAGGCACGCCAGGGTCATCCGTGGTCGCGACCGGCACCGATACCGGACCCGGGGCCGGCACACCGGCTGCCACCGGAGGTAACTCAGGAGCCACGGGCGCCGCCGGTCCCGGAACACCGGTCTCCTCGCCCGGTTCCGCGGCTGCCGTAGGCATGGCAGCGAACCCGATGCTGAATGCGATGAGCAGCGATGCAAACCCTCGCTCGTACACCTGAGACGACCTCAACGATTCCTCCGTCAGTCGGTAGCAGTTCGGCGCCGGGCGCCCACGGTTGACCTCCACGCCTCATCGACGCGTCAGCCTTACCCCCCGGATGCCCCTCACGGTCGGTGGTTGACATGTCCAAAAGGTGAACAACCGGCCAACCGGCTGCCTCCAAGCGTCGTCCATTGCGTGCCGCCGGCCGCCATCTTTTCCTCATATATGTAATGCGCTGCGGCGCAGGCTGTTTCCCAGCAACCTCACAGGTTCCAGGATTCCAGCTGGACGGGAATGCGGCGGCAACTGTTGGGTCGTTGTTCACCGTTTGGAAACGCGACCGGTTAATGATTCGTCGCGACAGATTCCTTGGGCCCTATGGCTTCTGACGACCACGGCGCGTCGCAGAACGGCAGGGCCCAGAACCACGAGAGGCGCAAGTTCACGCATGTTGAGTCGTTTTGCCACGCTGGCTGCAGTCTGCATGTTGGCCCCTGTAGCGATTGCGCCCCTTGCGTCGGCGGATCCCCCGCCCCCGCCGGACCCGGCCGCCCCCGTCGCTGCTCCCGCCCCGCCGCCGGTGGACACCGGCGCTGTTCCGTCCTCGGCACCAGGTGTGCTGGACACCCCGGATGGCTGGCACGTCACCGTTGTCGGCTCCAATGAGACCCTGCTTCCGGTGGCGCCGCTGACCACTGCGGTGTCCTCACGTGAATACCTCGTCGGAGGGACCTTCACCGGAAAGGTCTCCGGTGGCGGTAAGACGAAGCTGACCGGTGGATCGCTGGAAGCCGGCGCCCAGATCGGCTGCGGAATCATCACGGACGAAACGGAAATCAACCCCGGCATCAGCTTCACGCCCGGCCTCAGAATTCCGTTCACCGGCGCCGCGAGCGACGTCAGCGGTGGTACCGGTATCAGCTTGCAGGGCAAGGTGTACCTCAAGCCGGGCACGGTCACCATCGTCCCGATCGACAAGAAGTCGTTCAAGGGATCGGGTACCCGCGTGACCGTCACGGGCGTCCGCATCAAGTTCGATCAGTGCGCCGGTCAGTCGTTCATCCGCACCTACGCGACCCTGACCAGCTCCACCGACAACACCGATGACGTCATCACCTACCTCGGTGTCACCAAGGCCGTCTGACCGCGGCCCGGCCACGACACTGACCATCAATCGTTCTGATCACGACGCCGATCCCTCGGATTCGAAACTTACGAGAGGCACAAGTTCCCGCATGTTGAATCGTTTCGCCACTCTGGCCGCTGTTTGCATGTTGGCCCCGGTTGCGTTGGCGCCGCTGGCATCTGCAGACCCGCCACCACCGCCAGACCCCGCCGCACCGGCCGTTGATGCCGGTCCCCCGCCGGACAACGGACTCGTCGCATCGGCGGAGCCGGGCGTCGTCACGACCCCGGACGGGTGGAAGCTCACCGTCGCCGCCAAGGACGAGAGCCAGCTGCCGGTGGCACCGCTGACCACCGCCGCATCGTCTCGCGAATACCTCGTGGCAGGCACGTTCACCGGCACCGTCACCGGCGGCGGGTCAACCTCGCTGTCCGGCGGCACGCTGGATACCGGCTACCAGATCGGTTGCGGTATCGAGCTGGGCCAGGTCCGCCTCATCGGCTCGATCGGTCTGAGCACGTCGGGCTCGACGCTGGCCGGCATCATCCCGACCGGTGTGAGCACGCCGATGTCGGGCACGCTGGAGATCCACCTCAAGCCCGGTACCGTCACCAACGTCTCGGTGAACAAGAAGACGTTCAAGGCGGCACCGGTACGCGTCACGGTGAAGGACGTCCACATCAAGATTGACGGCTGCACCGGTCAGTCCTTCCTGCGCTCGTACGCGACCCTGACCAGCTCCACCACCGACACCGACGACGTGGTCGCGTACTACGGCGTCACCAAGGCAGTCTGACGGGAAGCTGTGAAAGCGAAACACGAAGGCATGAGCGAGATCCCAGACGGCACGTACGCGGTCAAGAACGCGATGGCCACCCTCGCCGCAGCCGGGTTGTTCGTGGTCGGCGCGGCGGTTGCCTGTTCGGCAACCGCCGCCGCCGACCCGGCACCGCCGGAGGTTCCCGGCGCTCCCGCAGTTGCCGCCCCAGCCCCCGCCGTAGAACCACCTGCCCCACCCGGACCGGAGGTGCCGATCGTCGGTGCACCGCTCGGGTCGAACGGGTTGTCGGTTCTGGCGCAGACCGGTGCCGAGTCGGCACCGGGCAGGTTGGGCGCTCCCGGCGGGATCGACATGAGCCCGGGTGCGCTGTTGGGGCAGTACGCGACGCCGTCGGCACCGGGCGGTCCGCCACCGACCAACGCACCCAACCTCAGGGCGTTCAACAACGGCAACTTCCTCCCGCAGAACGAGAAGCCGTCGGCGCCCGGCCAGGGCACCGTGGTCGGCGTCGAACCGGGCCAGGAGAACGCGGACATCTCCGGGCTCGACTGGATGCGGCATATGCGCGAGATGTACCACAACGGGAACCTGCGTGGCGCAATGCTCGGCCAGACCCCCAAAGAGCAACTCGGCGAACCGCTTCCGGGCACCGCTCCCCCACCGGGGACGAACATTCCGTCGGGTCTCGGTGAGAACCTTCCGGATCCGGCAGCGCCGCCGCCGGCGCCGGGAGTGCCGGTACCCCCGCCTCCCGCACCGCCTGCTCCATGACACATTCGGGCAGCATCCGGTAACCCCGGGTGCTGCTCGATTTTTTTGCCCTCGATACCTCCCGGCAGAGATTTCGTCACTTCCTGTTAACTTTCTGTACATCGGGAATACACTGACGAATGACGGCCGGGGCTACCGGTGAGAGCGACAGCATGAGATCCGACCGCCAGGGAGGGTCGGGATGTTGTTCCATGCGCGATGTACGAAAATCACAGGACTGGCCGTGCTCATGCCGGCCGCAGCAATCGGGCTTGCCCCACTTGCCGCGGCGGAGCCCACTGCGGGCAGCGGGCAGCGGGCCGACGAGACCATCTCGGCGCTGAGCGCCGAGGGCTACACCGTGGCGATCAACTGGGTGGGCGGCACCAGCACACTGCCGCTGGACAGATGCCGGGTGAATTCGATCCACAACCCCAACCGTGGGGTGCCGGCCCTGCCGAAGACCTCGGTGACGGTCTACGTGGATGTGCAGTGCCCGGACGAGTCCGAAACATCCTGAACCACGTCACCTCGGCTCCCGGCGGAATAGACTGGCAAGACCGGTCCGACCGCCGGAGAGTGATCATGCTGAGAGCATCGCGGTGCGTAAAGGCGTTCTCCCCCTTGGTGTTGTGCTGCGCAGGGATTCTTGCCGCCTCGGCCCCTCAGGCCGGAGCCGACCCCACCGCCGGCGAGCAATCGGCTGACGCAGTCATCAGCGGCCTAGAGGATCAGGGCTACAACGTCGAGATCAACTGGGTCGGCGGGGTGAGCACGACCCCGTTGTCGGAATGCTCGGTCAAAGGCATCCACAACCCCGACCGGTCCTCGCCACCGGCACCGAAATCCTCGATCACGGTGTACGTCGACGTGGCCTGCCCCAACGAACCCGACGACTCCTCCGTCATCTTCGGTCCGATCGGGCCTTTCGGCCCGTTCGGCATCGGCTAGAACGCACCCGCATTGGGCACCGAGGTGGTGGCGTAGGGATTCGACATGGTCGTGGTCGGCGGCGCAGTCGTCTCCACCGGGACTTCTGGCGGTGGCGGTGGCGCACTGGATGTTCCGGCGTCCTCGCTGGTGCTCACCGGCGTCCGCGGCGAGGTACTGGTACTGGTTGTCGTCGACCGAGACGACACCGGTTTCGTCGACGTCACCGGGGTGAGTCGCTCAGGCTGGGCCGGCAGCACCGAGTGGTGCGACGTCATCAGGATCGCGAATACCAGCGCACCAATGGCCGCCACGCCACCGATCCCGGCGACCGCGATCGCCGCAGTGGTGTCGTACCACGGAGTTCTGGGCGGGCTGTCCTCTGAAGCGGCGTGGTGGTCCAGATCAACTTCCGGCATGCGGCCCCGGGTCCCTGGCGGCGCCATTGAACGGAAAGCCTGACAGCGACAACGCAATCAGCCAGACCACGCCCGCCAACACGGCGAGATCCGCGACGTTGAACACCGGCATCGGGCCGATGGCCAGAAAGTCGACCACATGGCCCCGCAGCGGGCCGGGAGCACGGAAGAACCGGTCGACGAGGTTGCCCGCGGCGCCACCCAGGATCGTCCCGAGGCCCAGCGCCCACCACGGTGAGCGGACATGCGCACCGATCCAGGCGATGGCCGCAGCCACGGACAGGACGACGATGGTCAGCATCACGGTCCGGTCCGCGGCCATCGACAATGCCGCACCGGAATTGCGGGTGAGCTCGCACGCGAGCCAGTTGCCGAGCAACGGGACGGCGCGGCCGGGTTCGAGCATCCCCACCGCCAGGGCCTTGGTCCCGACGTCCAGCAGAAAGACCGCACCGGCGGCCAACAACAGCAGACGGCGCCGCGTCGGCCGCACCGACCCGGCGCCCGGGGCGCCAGAAATACCGGCAATGTCGGCCGTCACCGAATCATTGTCCGCTCGCGAAAGCCGGATCGCTGGGCGACGCGGCTGACGTTTCGGTGAACATTTGTGGCGGATCAGGGATTCGCTCGGCCACCTCGGCACACAAACAACAACGATCGTTAGGCTAACCTAACGCAATGACCCTCTTCGATGAAGCTGCGTACGGGACCGGTCAGCCGCAGCCGCGGTGATCACCTACAAGCCGGCGGCCCCACCGACCGGACCCGTCCGACGCCGGCGCGGTTTCGGGCTGGCGATCGCTGCCACGTTGCTGGCGGCAATGTGTTTGGCCAGCCTGGCAATCGGCACCGAGAACGTGTCCCTACCGACGGTCTGGCACGCGGTCACCGACTACCGCGACATCGGCGATCAATGGATCGTGCATGACCTGCGGATCCCCCGCACTGCGCTCGCAGTACTCGTCGGACTCGCCCTGGGTCTGTCGGGCACACTCATCCAGGCGGTCGGACGGAATCCGTTGGCTGACACCGAGATCCTCGGCATCAACGCCGGGGCAGCGTTGTTCGTCGTCAGCGCAATCGCCTTGTTCGGCCTGAGCGGCATCTGGACCTACATCTGGTTCGCCTTTGCCGGAGCGCTTTTCGCGATGGTGGTCGTCTATCTGGTCGGCATGACCGGCCGGGTCACCGCCACCCCGGTGCGGGTTCTGCTCGCAGGCGTGGCGGTGGGCGCCGTGCTCGACGGCATCGGATTCGTCGTGCGGTTACGCAATCCCCGCGCCTTCGACAACATGCGCTTCTGGGATGCCGGCGCGCTCGACGGCCGACCTCTTGAGGTGGCGGCGGCCATCAGCCCGTTCATCGCCCTCGGCGCGGCACTGTGCGTCATCGTCAGCCGTTCACTCAATGTCACCGCCCTCGGTGAGGATCTGGCGAAGAGCATGGGCGGCAATGTCGCACGCACACAAGCCCTCAGTCTCATCGCCGTCACCCTCCTCGCGGGGGCCGCGACCGCGGGCGCAGGGCCGATCGGCTTTGTCGGCCTGATGGTTCCGCACGCCGTGCGGCGATTCACCGGCCCGGACTGGCGCTGGATCCTGGCGTATGCGTGCTTCGTGGCGCCTGCACTTCTGCTGGCGGCCGACATCGTCGGCCGCGTGATCATCCGGCCCGCCGAACTACCCGCCGGCATTGTCACCGCGTTTCTCGGTGCGCCGGTGCTGATCTGGCTGATCCGTCGCCGTGGGACCGAGCGCGGATGAGCGTCGAGTTCGGTCACCGCCAGGCTGTCCTGCGCTCCCGCGGCATATCGGCCCGGGCATCCTGGCGCTCGATCCTCGTGGTGGTTTCGCTTCTGGTCACTGCCGTCGTCGTCGGTGTGATCGCCATCGGATTCGGCAAGTACACCGTCGCGCCCCTGGAGGTGCTGAAGGTTCTGCTCGGCGCCAACACGTCGTTCGACCGCGTGGTGGTGCTCGAATGGCGAATGCCACGGACCATGATGGCGTTGCTGGTCGGTGCCGCGCTGGGTGTCTCAGGTGCGATTTTTCAGGCACTGACCCGAAACCCGCTGGGCAGCCCCGACATCATCGGTGTGAACACCGGCGCCTACACGGGAGCCTTGATCGTCATCGCCGGATTCGGCGGCGGCTACTACGCCGTGGCGGCCGGCGCGTTGGTGGGCGGCCTGATCACCGCACTCGCGGTGTATCTGCTGGCCTACCGCAACGGGCTGGCGGGATACCGGCTGATCGTGGTGGGTATCGCGCTGGGTGCGGTCCTCAGCTCGGTAAACCAGTGGATCGTCATCAAACTCGACTTTCACGCGGCGGTGACCGCATCGGTGTGGCAGCAGGGCACCCTGAGTGGGCTGAGCTGGGTGCAGGTTGTTCCAATGACGATCTGCCTGCTGGCCATCACCGTCGGACTGGTGGCGCTGGGCCCGCAGCTTCCGATACTGCAGCTCGGCGATGACGCGGCAGGCGCTCTCGGGGTACATCCTGACCGAGCACGTTTGGCCTATCTGGTCACCGCGGTGGCACTCGTGGCGCTGGCTTGCGCCGCCGCGGGACCGATCACGTTCATCGCACTGGCGGCCCCGCAACTCGCGCGCCGGCTGACTGCCAGTGCGGGCGTCGGCCTGATGCCGTCCGCGGCGATGGGCGCGGTCCTGCTGCTCGGCAGTGACGTGATCGCCCAACATCTGTTCGGCGGCAACGAACTCCCCGTCGGTGCGGTGACGGTGTCGCTGGGCGGCACCTACCTGATTTATCTGCTTGTCACGCAGGCACGTAAACGGTGAAGGGACCATGCATATGGAGGGCAGCCGGCTACACGCCGACCACCTGTCGATCGGCTACGAGGACAACACCGTCATCGCCGGCCTGTCGGTGCAGGTGCCTGACGGACAGGTCACCGCGATCGTCGGCCCCAACGCATGTGGCAAGTCCACCCTGTTGCGAGGGCTGGCCCGGCTGATCAAACCGTCCGGCGGCCAGGTCGTTCTCGATGGCCAGGACATCGCGTCGCTGCACACCAAGGAGGTGGCCAGGAGGCTTGGCCTGCTGCCTCAGACATCGATCGCCCCCGAGGGCATCACGGTGGCCGACCTCGTGTCCCGAGGCCGCTTCCCACACCAGAAGGTCATGCGACAGTGGTCGGCCGACGACGAAGCCGCGGTCGCCGATGCGATGGAGCAGACCGGGGTGACGGAGTTGGCCGGTCGGCTGGTCGACGAGCTGTCCGGCGGTCAACGGCAACGGGTCTGGGTGGCAATGGTGCTCGCCCAGCAGACCCCGCTGATCCTGCTCGACGAGCCGACCACCTACCTCGACATCGCCCATCAGGTGGAGTTGCTCGACTTGTTCGCCAGACTCAACCGAGAGCAGAGCCGCACGGTCGTCGCGGTCTTGCACGACCTCAACCACGCTTGCCGCTACGCCGATCACATCGTCGCCATGAAGTCCGGGAAGATTGTCGCGCAAGGTGATCCGGCAGCAGTCATCACCGAGGAATTGGTCGAGGCCGTCTACGGCCTCGCGTGCCAGATCATCGAGGACCCTCAGACCGCGACGCCGCTGGTCATCCCTCGGGCGTCTGCCTACACCAGGAGGCCGTCGTGAGTTCCGGTACGGCCGTGCTGCGCCGCACCGTAACCCGCAATCTGCGCTGGTTGATTCCTGGTACCGCACTGACGTCACTGCACCAGGTGTGTGAGGCCGCGGTGCCGGTGCTCATCGGGGTGATCGTCGACCGCGCCGTCGGCACCGGAAGTGTGCCGGCAATCATCGCCTGGATCGCGGTGCTGGCCGCCCTTTTCCTCGTGCTGTCGGTTCTGTGGCGGTTCGGGTCCCGGCTGCTGATGTATGCGGTCGCGCGCGAATCGCACCTGTTGCGCATCGAGATCAGCGCCAAGCTCCTCGACCCGCTGGGCATCCATACGGATTTCAAAGCCGGTGAGCTGCTCTCGATTTCGTCCACGGATGCCGATGAAACCGGCTACGTCATCGACTACCTGCCGCGCGTCGCCGGTGCGGTGGTCGCCACAGTCGTATGCGGCGTCGTGCTGCTGAGCATCGACCTGCCGCTGGGCCTGATCGTGCTCATCGGCATTCCCCTCGTAGTGTCCGCACTTCAGTTGACCGCACCGCTGATCGCCCGGCGTGTGGAGGAACAGCAGGCAGAGATGGGACGGGCGACCGCGTTGGCCACCGATCTGGTCAGCGGGCATCGACCGTTGCAGGGCATCGGGGCGCAAGCCAATGCCGCGGCACGCTACCGCGTGGCCAGCCGCACATCGCTCGCCGCCACCTTGCGCGCCGCCCGGATCGAAAGCGTCCAGGAAGGTGTGGCAGCAGCAGCGGGAGCGCTCGCGGCCATGACCGTCGCCGTCGCAGCCGCCTACTTCGCACTGCACGGCGACCTGTCACTGGGCCAGTTGATCACCGTGATCGGTCTGGCACAGTTTCTGATCGAGCCGTTCTCCACACTTGCGATCGTGCCGAGTTGGGTGGCCGAGGCGCGGGCCTCGGCCAATCGTGTCGCGGCGGTGCTGAATTCCCCTACGGCCCATTCCCCCGATCCGGCGACCGCGGCGCCTGAGGAGGTACTCCCCGGTGCCCTGACCGCGCAGCTCGACGGCTGGACCCTGCAGCTTCACCCCGGCGAGTACGTGGCCGTGCTGACTGCTGACGCGCGCGACGCGACGATGCTGATCGACGTACTTTCGGGCCGGGTGCGGTCGACCGCTTCGGTGCATGCCGGCGGGCACCCGATCGGTGCGATCAAGCACGGCGAGCGACGCCACAGACTGCTCGTCGAGCACCACAACGGTGAACTGTTCACGGGCACCCTGGAATCCAACCTGCACATCGGCGCGCAGGGCCGAGACGCAGGGCCCGCGCTGGCAGCCTCGTGTGCGGTCGATGTCGTCGAACTTCATCCCGACGGACTGACGCACCCCGTCCTGGAGCGCGGAGCAAGCCTGTCCGGCGGTCAGCGACAACGCTTGACGTTGGCCCGGGCATTGGCCGCCGACCCCGACATCCTGGTCCTGCACGACCCGACCACCGCGGTCGACGCCGTCACCGAACAGGCCATCGCCGACGGCATCCGGCGGCTGCGGCCGCCCTCGGGTCGCACCACGCTGATCGTCACCAGCAGTCCTGCCCTGCTTGCCACCGCCGACCGCGTTGTCGTGGTGGCAGCCGGCCGGGTGCGCGCCGAGGGAACGCATCGCGATCTGTCCGACTCTGACCCCGTCTACCGAAAGTTGGTGTCCCGGTGACGATCAGCGAATCGATCACCCCACCTGTCCTGCCGGTGGCCTCGGCCGCGCGCAGTCGTCGGTGGCTCGTGGCCGAACTGAGGACCAGGCCGGCCCGGACCGCCGCAGCGTGCGCAATCGGACTTGCCGCGGCAGCCGTCGCCACGGTGCCGGTGTACCTGCTCGGTACGCTCGTCGATCGAATCCGAGACGGCGCCACCGTGGGCAGCCTCGCAGGCCTGGCGGCATTGATCGGTGTGTCCGCTGTTCTCGGTGGCTTGGGCACCGGACTGTCGGCGTACCTGATCAACCGGCTCGGCGAGCACACGGTGGCCGACCTCCGCGAGGACGTGCTCGCCCGGGCCTTGAACCTGCCGGCCACCACGATCGAGGAGAGCGGCCGGGGCGATCTGCTGTCGAGAGTCGGCCCAGATGTCGCCGCGGTGGCCAAGGCGGTGTCACAGGTATTGCCCACCATGTTCAATGCCCTGTTTCTCGGTGTGGTCACGCTTTTCGCCATGGGAAGCCTGGACTGGCGGCTGGGTCTGGCCGGCGCGCTGTGCATCCCCGCCTATGCGGCGGGCCTGCGGTGGTTCCTACCGCGATCAGCACCGCTGTATGCCGAACAACGCATCGCGATGGCACAGCGCACGCAGCTCACCATGGAGTCGGTCCAAGGCGTCAGAACCATCGACGCCTACGAGATCCACGCCCAGCAGCTGGCCGGAATCGAGGATGCATCGAACCGCGTGCGGGACCTGTCGGTGACGGTCTTCACCCTGTTCACCCGCTTGGTCGGGCGCGTCAACCGTGCCGAGTTCATTGGGTTGTCAGCAACATTGGTGGTCGGGTTTCTGCTGGTGCGGTCCGATTCGGTCACCATCGGCGCGACGACGGCGGCCGCCTTGATGTTTCATCGGTTGTTCAACCCGATCGGCATGCTCATGTACAACTTCGACGAGATCCAGGCCGCGGCAGCGTGCCTGGCGCGGCTCGTCGGAATCGTCGACCTGCCTGAGCCGGCCGGACGGTCCGGCTCGGCGACCCCGGCCGGATCCGACGTCGAGATCCGCGCATTGTCGTTCCGCTACAACGCCGGACCCGAAGTCCTGCAGGATGTTTCCCTCAGCATTCCCGCCGGGACCCGCTGCGCACTGGTCGGCTCCACCGGCGCGGGCAAGAGCACGCTGGCCGCCATCGTGTCAGGTCTCTATGCGGCCACCCGGGGTCATGTCGAGATCGGCGGTGTCGCAGTGGGCGACGTCGATCCCCGCCTGTTGCGTCGCTGGGTGGCCACCGTCACGCAGGAGATCCACGTTTTCTCCGGTCCGCTCATCGATGATCTGCGCCTGGTGGCACCGGAGGCCACACGCGACGAGATCTGGGATGCCCTTCGCGTGGTCGGCGCGGACGACTGGGTCGAGGCCCTCGACGCGGGGCTCGACACACCCGTCGGGGAGCAAGGCGTATCCCTGACCCCCGCCCAGGCCCAGCACATCGCGTTGGCGCGACTGGTGCTGGCCGACCCCGCGGTGGTGGTTCTCGACGAAGCAACCGCCGAAGCGGGTTCGGCTCACGCCGTCGAGCTGGAACGCGCGGCCGCCGCGGCGACCGAGGGGCGAACGACGTTGATCGTCGCGCATCGGCTCACGCAGGCTGCCACGGCTGACCAGATCGCGGTGATGGAGGGAGGGCGCATCGTCGAAAATGGGACGCACACCGAACTTCTCGGGCACGGCGGCCGCTACGCGCAGCTGTGGGCCGCATGGAGTGCACCCGGGTAGATCAGCCGTTCGACAGGTCGGTCACCGGGCGACCGTTGAGCGCATTCGCCAGCTGTGGGGTGAGCACGTCGAGTGAGTACAGCAGGGCGCTGGGCCCGCTGTAGGTCAGCGCGCCGTTGAGGTTGGACTCGAAATTCGTGTACAACGTGCGGCCGTCACGAACCACGCCGAGGCGCGCGAAGGCCGGCGAGGCCAGCATCTGATCTTTGGTGGCGCCGGCGACGAACAGCACATCGTGATCGAGCAAGTCGAGTTTCTCCTCGCTGACATCACCATCGACATCCTGGGTCTTGAAACCGAGCGCGTTGAACACCGCGCGCCGAGGATCGTTCTGCGGCAACAGGTAATGCCCGCCGTTCTCCGGTCCCTGATCGACCACCAGCGTCTTGCCGTCGAATTCCGGATTGGTCTTGCGTACGTCGTCGATCCGGCCCTGGACCTTCTCGACGAGTGCTGTGGCCTCGGCTTCCTTGCCCAACGCCTTACCTGTGGTCAGCAACTGCACGTTCCACGGAGTCTCCTCGTCGGCGTAGTCAGCTGACTGGATCACGGTGGGCGCGATCTGGGAGAGCCGGTCATAGGTCGGCTGATCGATCGACTCGTAGATCGCGAAGATCAGGTCCGGCTTCTGCGCCGCGATCGCCTCGAAGTCGATCTCGTCGCTGCCCCAGGTCGGGATGGCCTTGCCGCCAGTGGCCGAGGCAACCCACGGATAGTTGCTGTATTTCTCCTCGAAGTCTCGCGTGCTCACCGGGATCACCCCGAACGGCAACACGAAATCCTGATCGGTCCACCCGACGGTGACCACGCGCTGTGGATCCGGAGGCACTTTCGTCTCGCCGAACTTGTGCGTGATGGTCACGGCATCCGCCTGCGGCGTCTGGTTCTCGCCGGATCCACAGGCGGTCAGCAAGCCCACCGACATCGCGACTGCCGCAACGACGCGGCCCCAATGACCCAATTTCACCCGCACATCTCCCCCTCGGCCGGACGACTCCGACGGAGCATAGCTTGGTTAGGCTAGGTTTACCTGCCTTGCCGCAAGGCCGCCGGGCCTCACGCGACGCTCACGGGGCGATGCGCACGGAGGTTAGGGTGACACCGTGTCCGATTCAGTGTTGGTCAGCGTCGACGATCACATCGCAGTCATCACCGTCAACGACCCGGATCGCCGCAATGCGGTGACCTTCGAGATGTCGGCGGCCCTGCGCGCCGCGGTCGAGGCCGCCGAGGCCAACCCCGATGTGCACGCCGTGATCGTCACAGGGGCCGGCAAGGCGTTCTGCGCCGGTGCCGACCTCACCGCTCTGGGCGAGGCCACCGAAGACGGACTGCGCAAGATCTACGACGGGTTCCTTGCGGTCGCCAATTGCACGCTGCCGACGATCGCCGCGGTCAACGGCGCCGCCGTCGGCGCCGGCCTCAACCTGGCGCTGGCCGCCGACGTCCGGATCGCCGGCCCGAGTGCGCTGTTCGATCCGCGGTTCCAGAAGCTGGGTATCCATCCCGGCGGCGCCACCTGGATGCTGCAGCGGGGCGTCGGCCCGCAGGTGGCCCGGGCGGCATTGTTGTTCGGCATGCGCTTCGACGCCGAGTCGGCGGTGCGCCACGGGTTGGCGCTCTCGATCGCCGAGGATCCGGTGGGCGCCGCACGCCTGCTCGCCGCCGGGCCCGCAAGCGCTCCGCGCGACGTGGTGATCGCGACGAAAGCCTCGATGCGGGCCACCGCCAATCCGGGGACCGTCGACATCGACCAGCACGGGACCGCCGTCGACATCGAGCTCGGTCCGCAGGCACGCTCCATCGAATCTCCGGAATTCGCAGAGCGTTTGGCTGCCGCCAAGCGCAAGTAGCAGCTACAGGTCGATCAGAGCCAACTCCGGCGCCTCGATCAGCGAACGCAGGTCACGCAGGAACGCAGCCGCCATCGCGCCGTCGACGATGCGATGGTCGAAGGCACAGGTCAGTGACATGGTGGCACGGGCCACCACAGCCCCGTCGACCACGACCGGCCGCGGTTTCATCGAGCCCATCCCCAGAATGGCCGCCTCCGGATAGTTGATCACCGGCACGCCGTCGTCGAGTCCGAGTGCGCCGAAGTTCGATACCGTGAACGTCGACCCGCTCAGCTCGGCCGGGCCGAGCGTTCCGGCTCTCGCCTGCTCGATCAACCGGGCCACCGCTGCGGCCAACTCGCGGGTCGTCATCGATTGCGCGTCGCGGACCACCGGGACCAGCAGTCCGCGCGGTGCGGCCACACCGAAACCCAGGTGCACAGCCGGATGCCGGTGAATCTGAGGGCCTTCGGCGGTTTCGAGCCAGGTGGAGTTCAGCATCTGATGGCGCCCGAGCGCCACGACCAGCAGCCGCAGCGTCAGCACGAACGGCGTGGCAGGCAGTGCCGCATCGGCGGCCATGATGCGGTCACGCAGCTGCAGCAGCGCGGAGCAGTCCACCTCCACGCGGGCGTGCGCATCGGGGATTTCCTTACGTGACAACGACATCCGTCGCGCCATCGCGGCCTGAACGCCGCCGACGCCGACGATGTCCGAACTGCCCGCGGCGGCCAGCACGTCGGCACGGGTGACGATCCCCTCCGGGCCGGATCCCGGTGCCAGCTGTTGGAGGTCGACGTGCAGGTTGGCGGCCAGTTTGCGGGCCGGCGGTTTGGCCCGCGCCCGCGGGCTGCCCGGCGTCGCCGTGCGCCTGCTGACATCCATCGTGTCGTCGGCGCCGTAACCGACCAGGACGGACTTACGTGGTGTACCGCCATTTTTCGTGGTTCCGGTTGATGTAGCGGCCGGCTCACGGGTGTCGATCCGGACCAACAGTGACCCGACGGTCAAGGTATCCCCCGCCGCACCGCCGAGTTCGAGCACCTGGCCGGCGAACGGGCTGGGGATCTCCACCTCGGCCTTGTTGGTCTCGACCGTGCACAGCGTCTGATTGAGCTCGACGGTGTCGCCCACGGCGACGCTCCAACTCGTGATCGTGGCGTCCTGCAGCCCCTCCCCGAGGTCAGGAACCAGGAACTCCCGGTTCACGGCTGGCCCACCGCACGCTCGACGCAGTCGAGCAACCGGTCGACGCCCGGCAGCCACACTTTCTCCAGCCGAGCAGGCGGGTAGGGCGTGTCAAAACCGGTGGCACGCAACACCGGTGCCTCAAGGTCGTAGAAGCACTCCTCGGAGATCCGGGCAGCCAGTTCAGCCCCGAAGCCCAGCGTGCGGGGCCCCTCATGCATCACGACGGCTCGGCCGGTGCGCCGCACCGAGGCGGCCACCGTGTCGAAATCAAGCGGGTTCAGTGAACGCAGATCGACAACCTCGAGGCTCCAACCGCGTTCGTCGGCCAGATCCGCGGCGTTGAGCGCGGTGGCCACCAAGCCGCCATAGGTGATCACGGTGACATCGGTTCCGTCGCGCCGCACCATTGCCCGGCCGATCGGCGGTGCGGGCGCACTGGTGTCGACGAGTTCGCGTGCCCAGTAACGTCGTTTGGGCTCCAGGAAGATCACCGGATCGGCGCTGCTGATCGAGTGCCGCAGCAGCCAGTACGCGTCGGACGGGGTGGACGGTACGACCACCTTGAGCCCGGCGGTGTGCAACCAGTACGACTCGGTGGACTCCGAGTGGTGCTCCACCGCGCCGATGCCGCCGAACGACGGGATCCTCACCGTCACCGGCATGTTGATGTCCCCGTGGGTGCGCATCCGGTATTTGGCCAGGTGACTGGCGATCTGGTCGAAGGCCGGATAACTGAACCCGTCGAACTGGATCTCCGGCACCGGCGTGAACCCGCGGATCGCCAGGCCGATCGCCACACCGATGATCGCCGATTCGGCCAGTGGGGTGTCGAAACACCTTTCGGCACCGAAGGTCTCGGCCAGTCCCTCGGTGACCCGGAAGACGCCGCCCAGGGTGGCGACGTCTTCGCCGAACACCAGCACATGGTCGTCGGCGACCATCGCATCGCGCAGGGCGCGGTTGATCGCCGCCACCATGGTCAGTTCGGCGGTCACCGGCAATGCGGTCGGCGGTGCCGCCACGTCGGCAGAGGTGAAGTCCGGCTCCCACGGCTCCGGCGAATCACCTTGAGCGGCAGGTCGATCGATGATCAGTGTCACTGGTCTCACGCCTCCTTCGCCAGTTCGGCCAACAACTGATCGCGTTGGCGCGCCAGATCCGGGGTGATCTCGGCGTACACGTTGTCGAACAGTTCGGCCGGATCGGGATCCACCGACCCGACCAGCGAGTCGCGCACCTCGGCGCACAGCCGCCGTGAGCGTGCGGCGACGCGCTGCTCCAGCCGCTCGTCGAGTACGCCGGCGTTCTGCAGGTAGGTGCGGTACCGCGCGATGGGGTCGCGGGCAAGCCACTCGTCGACCTCGTCGGCCGACCGGTAGCGGGTGGGATCGTCGGAGGTGGTGTGCGGCCCCATCCGGTAGGTGACGGCCTCGATGAGCGTGGGGCCTGCGCCCGCGCGGGCCTGCTCAGCGGCCTGGGCCATCACCGCATAACAGGCCAGGACATCGTTGCCGTCAACGCGGATACCCGGCATGCCGTAGCCGATGGCCCGGTGCGCGATCGACGGTCCGGCCTGCTGCTTGCTCACCGGCACCGAGATCGCCCACTGGTTGTTCTGCACGAAGAACACGCACGGCGCCTTGAACACCGAGGCCAGGTTCAGCGCCTCGTGCACATCGCCCTCACTGGTGGCGCCGTCGCCGAGGAACGCGACGGTGACCGAATCCTCGCCGAGGCGCTGCGCGGCCATCGCAGCGCCGACCGCGTGCAGTCCGTGGGTGCCGATCGGAATCGCGATCGGGGCGACACAGCGGCTGGTGAACTCCAGGCCACCGTGCCATTGACCGCGCCACACCGCACCCATCTGGGCCGGGGTGATCCCGCGCAGCAGGAACGCACCGATCTCCCGGTACTGCGGGAACAGCCAATCGGTCTTCCGGAGGCAGGCGGCCGCCCCGACCTGGGCGGCCTCCTGGCCGCGGCACGACGCGTACAGCGCCAGCTCACCCTGGCGTTGCAGATTGACGAACTCGACGTCCAGGTCGCGGGCCACGACCATCGATTCGTAGAGCCAGGCCAATGTCTCGTGGGGCAGATCGCGGCTGTAGCGCGTTTCCCTCGTGGGAGACCCCTCGGCGTCGACCAGACGCACCGGATCGAGATCGACACTCAACGGTGCCGTCATCCGCTCAGCCATACCGCCTCCTTCTCGGGTGACGGCATGTCGCGCCGCCAGTCCATGAGGTGCTCAGAGCAGCGGCGGTACGCGCAAAACCCCTGGTGAGAGGCCTCCGGCTAGATGCCTGGGTGTGGCGCTAGCTGGACGATCCGCTCGGCCCGTCGCAGCACTGGGGCATATCGCCATTATGCGCCCGAATCCCATGCGGCCACGCTCATCGCCGGTTACGGAATGGAGGCGTGTCGGCTTCCCTACGCGAGCAGTCCCCCGCAAGCGGGAGACTGCTCGGCGGAGAAATCAGGGAGCCAGCGCGACGATGCGCTCGGCACGCCGCAGAACCGGAGCGTCGACCATCAGACCGTCGTGCTGGAAGACGCCACGTTCGGTTGCCACCCGGTCGAGCACCGCCCGCGCCCAGGCGATCTGCTCATCGGTCGGCGCATAGGCCGAGCGGATGACGGCGACCTGAGTCGGGTGGATTGCCACCTTGGCGTCGAAGCCGACGGCAACCGCGTCATCGGACTCCGCCCGCAGGCCGTCGAGATCCTTGATGTCGAGGTACACCGAGTCCAGCGCCAGCTTCCCGTAGGCCTTGGCCGCCAGCAGGGTCTGCGACCGCACGTGCTGGGCGACGTCGCGGTAGGTGCCGTCGGGCCAGCGGTTGGCGGTGCCGCCGGTGACCGCGAACAGATCCTCCGCGCCCCACATCACCGCGAAGGCGTTGTCGGGCTGCACCAACTCCGCCACCTTCAGCGCCGCGAGTGGGGTCTCGATCAATACCACGACATCCAGTGGGGCCAAGGCCGTCACCTGGTCGACAGCCTCGGTCTTGGCCAGCATCACGGTGGTGTAGTCGGTGGCCGCGACCGCCTTCAGGTCGAGCTCGTGGTCGGCGGTGCTGGTCGGGTTGACCCGCACCACCGTGCGCGCCGGATCCAGCGGGGTGTCGATCAACGCCTGACGCGCCGCCGGTCGGTCCTTGGCCGCGCACCCGTCCTCGAGGTCGAGGATCACCACATCGGCTGCTGCCGCAGCCTTTTCGAATCGCTCGGGACGGTCGGCCGGGCAGAACAGCCAGCCCGGGCCGGGTGCCTGCAATGTCATGAGTCCCCCTCCGGGCGCATCCGCACCATGGTCTTGCGCGACGCCGTCGCCACGATGTCACCGTGCTGGTTGCGGCCGGTGTGGGCGAGGGTGACGATGCCCTCCCCCGGCCGGCTCTTGGATGCCCGCTTCTCGGTGATCTCGGTTTCGGCGTACAGCGTGTCACCGTGGAAAAGCGGCTTGGGGAAGGCGATCTCGGAGAACCCGAGGTTGCCGACGATGGTGCCCTGGGTCAGCTGCGCCACCGACAGGCCGACGAGCGTCGACAGGGTGAACATCGAGTTGACCAGCCGGGCGTTGAACGGCGGCAGGGCATCCGAGAACGCCGCATCCAGGTGCAGCGCCTGGGTGTTCATCGTCAGCGTGGTGAACAGCACGTTGTCGGCCTCGGTGATGGTCCGTCCGGGACGGTGCAGGTAGCGCACCCCGATCTCGAACTCCTCGAACCACAGCCCGCGCTGCTCGATAACCTTCTTGGGCGCCCCTTCGCTCACAGGCCCGCCTCCCGCGCGATCAGCATCAGCTGCACTTCAGTTGTCCCCTCGCCGATTTCGAGAATCTTGCTGTCCCGGTAATGCCGCGCCACCGGGTATTCGTTCATGAACCCGTAGCCGCCGAAGATCTGGGTGGCGTCCCGGGCGTTGTCCATCGCGGCCTCGCTGGACACCAGCTTGGCCACCGATGCCGCCTTCTTGAACGGCTTGCCGGACAGCATCAGCGCCGCAGCGTCGTAGTACGCGGCGCGGGCCGTGTGGGCCCGAGCTTCCATCCGGGCGATCTTGAAGGCGATGGCCTGGTAGGTGCCGATCGCCGCCCCGAAAGCCTGACGTTCCTTGGCGTACTTCACGCATTCGTCCACACAGCCCTGCGCCACACCGACCGACAGCGCCGCGATGGCGATGCGGCCCTCGTCGAGGATGCGCAGGAAGTTGGCGTAGCCGCGGCCACGCTCGCCGAGCAGGTTCTCGGCAGGCACCCGGACATCATCGAAACTCAGGGGGTGGGTGTCGGAGGCGTTCCAGCCGACCTTGTTGTAGGCCGGTTCGGCGGTGAACCCTTCGATGGGCACCGGCACCAGGATCGATGAGATCTCCTTCTTGCCGCCTTCACGCTCACCGGTCACGGCGGTCACGGTCACCAGCTTGGTGATGTCGGTGCCGGAGTTGGTGATGAACTGCTTCGAGCCATTAATGATCCAATGACCGTCGTCCATCTTCGCGGTGGTCTTGGTGGCGCCGGCATCACTGCCACCGCCCGCCTCGGTCAGGCCGAACGCACCCAGCGCCTTGCCGCTGGCCAGCAGCGGCAGCCACTCCTGCTTCTGCGCTTCGTTGCCGAAGCGGTAGACCGGCATGGCGCCCAACGAGACCCCGGCCTCCAGCGTGATGGCCACGCTCTGGTCGACCTTGCCGAGTTCCTCCAGGGCCAGGCACAGCGCGAAGTAGTCGCCGCCCATGCCGCCGTACTCCTCGGGGAACGGCAGACCGAACAGTCCCATGTCGGCCATGCCGTCCACGACCTCGTAGGGGAACGAATGTTCCTCATCGTGCTTGGCGGATACCGGAGCGACCACGCTCTGGGCGAAGTCACGGACGGTCTTGGCCAGTTGCGCATAGTGATCCGGCAGGGTGCCGGTCGACAAGAAGTCGCTCATTGTTCGTTCTCCTGTGTGTGAGCGGTGATTCGAGCCAGTGGCTGACCCACCTTGACCTGGTCGCCGACGGCGACGAGTAGTTCGGCCACACCGTCGATCGGTGCGGTCAGGGCGTGCTCCATCTTCATCGCCTCCACGGTGACCACCGTGGTGCCGGCCGTCACCTCGGCGCCGTTCGTGACGCCCACGGCGACAACCGATCCCGGCATGGGGCTGACGAGTTCGGCGTCGCCGCTGTGCTCGTCGTCGGGGCGCACCGGAGCCTCACGGACCTCCTCGACGACATAGCTGCGTCCCACGCCCGCGAGCCAGAGCTGGCCGATCCCGCCGCTCAGCTGCGTGGCGATGAGATACTCGGTCCGCAGACCGTCGAGCGTGACGGTGAACCGGTCGCCGACGAATGCGGCACTGACAGTGTGGGTTTCGCCGTTCTCGACGGTGGCGGTGGCCCGCTCCGGGGTACCGGTCAGGTACACGTGGTCTGTGCGCTCCCCCGCCCGCAGCCGGAACGCGGCCGGGGCGCGCTCCCCGACCCGCCAGCCCGTCGGGCGGGCCCACAGGCAGTCACCGGCCTCCGACCAGTCGTTGATCCACTGGCACGCCGCGGCGGCGATCAGCTCCGCTTCGCCGACCACCTGCGGCGCGAAATCCGGTGCGCGACGGTCCAACAGGCCGGTGTCCAATCGGCCCGCGGCCACATCGGGATCGGCCAGCAGGAAGCGCAGGAACTCGGTGTTGGTGGTCAGCCCCAGCACCGCGGTGTCGGCCAGCGCCCGATCCAGCTTGTGCAGCGCCGCGGTCCGGTCGGCGGCGTGGGCGATGACCTTCGAGAGCATCGGGTCGTAGTCGCTACCGACGACGCTGCCCGCGGCCAGGCCGGAATCCACCCGCACGCCCGGCCCGCTGGGCTCGCGCAGCCCGAGCACCGGGCCGCCGGTGGGCAGGAAGCCGTTGGCGGGATCCTCCGCATAGACCCGTGCTTCCACGGCGTGGCCGGTCATGACGATGTCGTCCTGGCCGATGGCGAGCTTCTCACCGGCCGCGATCCGGACCTGCTGCTCCACGAGGTCGACTCCGGTGACCATCTCGGTGACCGGGTGTTCGACCTGCAGCCGGGTGTTCATCTCCATGAAGAAGAACTCGTCGGGTGCATCGGCGGACACGATGAATTCCACGGTGCCTGCACCCGTGTAGTCGACACTACGCGCGGTGTCGCAGGCGGCCGCACCGATGCGCGCCCGGGTGGCCGGGTCGAGCAGCGGCGACGGCGCCTCCTCGATGACCTTCTGATGCCGGCGCTGCAGGCTGCATTCCCGCTCGCCGAGGTGGATCACGTTGCCATGGCCGTCGGCCAGCACCTGCACCTCGATGTGCCGGGGCCGCAACACAAATCGCTCCAGGAACAGAGTGTCGTCGCCGAAGGCCGCGGCGGCCTCGCGGCGGGCACTCGTCAACGCCGCAGGCAGATCGGCGGCCTGCTCGACCACCCGCATGCCCTTGCCACCGCCACCCGCCGACGGCTTGACCAGGACGGGGAAACCGACCTCGGGCGCCCCTGCGATGAGATCCTCATCGGTCAGGCCCGGACGCGATATGCCCGGCACAACCGGGACGCCGAATGCCGACACCGCGGCCTTGGCCGCGATCTTGTCGCCCATGGTGGCGATCGCCGATGCGGGCGGTCCGATGAAGGCGATGCCCGCGGCCTGCAGTGCGGCGGCGAACTCGGCGTTCTCGGAGAGGAATCCGTAGCCGGGGTGTACCGCCTGCGCACCGGTGCGCTGCGCGGCCGCGACGACCGCATCGATGTTCAGATAGCTCTGCCGCGCCGCGGCAGGCCCGATGTTGACCGCCACGTCGGCCTCGGTCACGTGCCGGGCACCGGCGTCGGCGTCGCTGAACACCGCGACCGAGCGGATTCCCATCTCGCGCAAGCTGCGGATGACCCGCACCGCGATCTCGCCGCGGTTGGCGACGAGGACTGTGTCAAAAGTTGTCATCTGAGCATCACATCCGGAATACGCCGTAGGAGACCGGCTCCAGCGGAGCCTGGCCGACAACCGAAAGAGCAAGTCCGAGCACGGTTCTGGTGTCGGCCGGGTCGATCACGCCGTCGTCCCACAGCCGGGCCGTCGAGTAGTACGGGTTGCCCTGATGCTCGTACTGGGCCCGGATCGGCGCCTTGAACTGTTCTTCCTCCTCGGCGCTCATATCGCCGCGCACGGTGGCCAGCACCGATGCCGCCTGCTCGCCGCCCATCACCGAGATACGGGCGTTGGGCCACATCCACAGGAACCGCGGCGAATACGCCCGCCCGCACATGGAGTAGTTACCCGCGCCGTAGGAGCCGCCGATCACCACGGTCAGCTTCGGTACCCGGGCACAGGCCACCGCGGTGACCATCTTGGCGCCGTGCTTGGCGATGCCCGAGGCCTCGTAGTCCCGGCCGACCATGAACCCGGCGATGTTCTGCAGGAACAGCAACGGTGTCTTGCGCTTGTCGCACAGCTCGATGAAATGCGCTCCCTTGAGCGCGGATTCACCGAACAGCACACCGTTATTGGCGATGATGCCGACCGGGTGGCCGTGGATGCGGGCGAACCCCGTGACCAGGGTGGTGCCGTACTCGGCCTTGAATTCGTTGAACTCGCCACCGTCGACGATGCGCGTGATCACCTCGTGCACGTCGTAGGGCACGCGTGCGTCGACCGGGACCACGTCGTAGAGCTCGGTCTGGTCGGCGACGGCGTCCACGGTGGGTGTCACGGCCCACGGCGGCGCTTCGGCCGGCCCCAGGGTGGCGACGATGTTGCGCACGATCCGCAGCGCGTCGCGATCGTCGTGGGCCAGGTGGTCGGTGACGCCCGAGGTCTTGGAGTGCAGGTCCCCGCCGCCGAGTTCTTCGGCGGTGACGACCTCACCGGTGGCGGCCTTCACCAGCGGCGGACCGCCGAGGAAGATCGTGCCCTGGTTGCGCACGATGACCGCCTCGTCGCTCATCGCGGGCACATAGGCCCCGCCCGCGGTGCACGATCCGAGCACGGCGGCGATCTGCGCGATGCCCTGCGCGCTCATGGTGGCCTGGTTGTAGAAGATGCGACCGAAGTGCTCGCGATCCGGGAACACCTCGTCCTGGCGCGGCAGGAACGCACCGCCGGAGTCGACCAGGTAGATGCACGGCAGCTTGTTCTGCAGCGCGATCTCCTGGGCTCGCAGGTGCTTCTTGACCGTGACCGGGTAGTACGTGCCGCCCTTGACGGTGGCGTCGTTGGCGACGATCAAGCATTCCCGGCCGGACACCCGGCCGATGCCGGCGATCATCCCGGCACCCGGACATTCGTCGTCGTACATCCCGTCCGCCGCCAGCGCGGCGATCTCCAGGAACGGACTACCCGGGTCCAGCAGACCGTCGACGCGGTCGCGGGGCAGCAATTTACCCCGGTCGACGTGGCGTTGACGGGCCCGCTCGGGGCCGCCGAGGGCGGCGGTGGCGAGCTTGGCGCGCAACTGGCCAACCAGCGCCAGATGCTCGTCGCGGTGCGATGACAAGGCAGCTCCCATTTCGGTTAATGACAACTAACTCGTGATAGGTTAGTTTTCATTAACTGAGTTGTCTACCCTCCGGAGGCGCCATGTCCGACAGCGCCGTCACCCGTCGCAGTAAGGCCAAGTCCGATCGCCGCGGCCAGCTGATCGCTGCCGCCGAACGGCTTGTGGCCGAACGCGGTTATCTCGCGGTGCGCCTGGAGGACATCGGCTCGGCCGTCGGAATCAGCGGACCGGCCATCTACCGGCACTTCCCCAACAAGGAAGCCCTGCTGGTCGAACTGCTCGTCGGGATCAGTACCCGGCTGCTCGCCGGGGCACAGGAAGTCACCGCGGCCGACGAAGATCCCGCCGACACACTGAACAGCCTGGTGGACTTCCACCTCGACTTCGTCTTCGGCGAATCCGATCTGATCCGCATCCAGGACCGCGACCTGGCCCACCTGCCCGACACGGCCCGACGACAGGTGCGTCGCGCCCAGCGGCAGTACGTGGAGATCTGGGTGACGGTCCTGACGCGGCTCGATCCGAACCTGGCCGAAGACGATGCCCGGGTGATGGCCCATGCCGCGTTCGGCCTGCTGAACTCCACGCCGTACAGCGTGAGACCCGCTGCGCCCAAGACACATTCACGCGCGGTGCTGCGCCGGATGACGCTGGCCGCGCTCACCGCAAGCTAGTCGCCGAACGCCTTGATCAACCAGCGGGTCATGGCATCGACCAGGACCGCGCGGTTCTCGCGCTTGATGATCTCGTGACCGTCGTCAGCGAACGTCAGCATCTCCACGGTGCGGCCCAGCGCCCGCAATGCGTCGAACATCTGTTGCGATTCGCTCGGCGGCACGTTGGTGTCGTTGGCGCCGTGCACCAGCAGCAGCGGCGCCGTCAGCGCGTGTGCCCGCAGCAGCGGTGACAGCCGCTCCAGCAGCTCCCGGTCGCCGACCGGATGACCGTATTTCGGATACGCCGCCGCCGCGATCCACGGCTCGGTGTTGCGGTAGAAGGTGTTCAGATCGCTCATGCCGCAGATGCTGATCCCTGCCGCGAACAACTCCGGGTGAAATGTCAACGCCGCCTGGGTCAGATAGCCGCCATAGGACCACCCGCAACAGGCAATTCGGTCGGCGGCGGCGTAGCCGTTGTCGACCAGGTAGCTCACGCAGTCGGCGACGTCGTCGATGGCCGCGAACCGCAACTCCTTGTCGTCGGCATGCATGAACGCCCGACCGAATCCACCGGATCCGCGCACATTCGGTGTCAGCACGGTGATCCCGGCTTCGAGCAGCTGCGGATAGAACTCGTTGTAGTCGGGTCGCGACTGCCCCTCCGGCCCGCCGTGCAGAAAGATCATCGCCCCGATCGGTTCTGCCTCAGGTTCGTACAACCAGGCGTTGAGTTCCAGCCCGTCGCGCGCGGTGATTCGCGCCAAAGTCGGTGTCCCGGTGAGCGGACCGACGCTCGGATCGCGGTCGATCCGCTCCCATTCGCGGGTGCGTGGGTCGACGAGTTCGACCGTAGGAGGCAACGACGGCCCCTGGACCGTCATCGCCACCATGGAGCCACCGGCACTGATGCTCAATTGGGTGGCGACCATGCCGGGGAACGGAATCGGCTCGGACAGCGTCCCGTCGGCGTACTGAAGGATCTGAAGTTCGCTGCGGCCGTCGATGTTCCACAGCATGGCCACCGTCGACAGATCATCACTGACCACGAACTCGTCGAGCTCGTAACCAGGACGCTCGGCAACGACGTGATAGCCGACCCCGTCGGCGGTGACGGTCACTTCGAGCAACCGGGCATGCGACGCCCCGTTCTCGCTCCGGATCAGCGCCCGCACATAGCCATCCGTGCTGTCGGAACTGTAGGACTTGGCCGGTTCGAGCAGTGACATCGCGTCCCCGTCGAACCCGGTGCGCAGCCGGCGGGGTTGGTGATCGTCGAGGATCACGCCGATGTCGGTTGTCGAGCCCGGATCGTAGGGCAGCAGACCGATTTCGGTGAGCCCCCACAGCATGATGAGCTCCCGGTAGCCGCGTGGGCCGACCCGCACCAGCGAAGCGCCTGCCCAAGAATCCACCAGGCGGCCACCCGAACGGCGGTCGAGAACGATGATGTCCCCCGAGGAGGGGTCGATCAGGCAGGAACTACCGACGCCGTCCTCGCCGGTCAGAATCGCCGCCACCTGTGTCCCATCCCAACCGATCAGTTCCGCGGTGCCCTCGGCGACATCGGGCGGCCAATGATCGATGCGACGGGCGTCCCGGTCATCCGGGTCGGTGGTCACCACCCAGATCTGGGTGCGCGACGCACCGTCCGGAGCCACCTCGCAGGCCAGCCAGTGGCCGTCGGCGGAATGGATGACTTTCGTCACGGGACCGACCACGGGCAGTTCGACGTCGCGCGAGGAGCTGGCGCGCCATCCGCGCAGGAAGCGCTGCACCGCTCGTGGATAGCCGCCATCGTCGACCAAGTGGGCGAATGCCGTCGCATCCGGTGACAGCGACGCGCCGTAGTTCACCCGCACATGCCGATCCGCGGCCACCGCGCGTCCTCCTGTCACTCGTGAAGTCCTCTCCAGCATCTCTCATCATCGCGCAATCGCCCGGGACCTCGGTCGCAGCGGACTGAGCATCCGCACAGGTACCCTCGCAGCCATGAGGTGGGCATGACCGATTCACCACGCCGCGACGGGTCCGAACCGACCCAATCTTTCGGTAGCGGCTATCCCGTGGACTATCCGGATCCGGCGTACTCCAACCAGCCGCCGTATCAGGGCTCGTACCCGGCTGTACCCCAAGCGGTGCCGCCGGCCGGCTCCTCGGTGTCCAATCCCACCCAACAGCTGCCGCCCTACCCTCCCTACGGATACGACCCCTACGCAAGCGGCCAGCCGCCCGGCGGACCCACTCCGCCCCCGGGTGCGCCGACCCCGCCGGAGCCCGATGATCACGAACCCCGGCTGTGGCTCTGGATCTTGGCTGCGGTGGCGGTCCTGGTGGTCCTGGGCCTCGTGATCGCGCTGGTGATCGCCAACGGGTCGAGCCAGGAGACCGTGGTCGCACCGCAGATCACCCCGCAGCCGGGCTTCACCACGTCGCCGACGGCGCCAACGACAACCACGCGTGCGCCCCGGCCACTCCCGCCGCCCACTGCCACCTCGCCCACGGAGACCACACCGGGCCCCACCGAGACCGTCACCTACGAGGTCACTGGTGAGGGTAGGGCGATCAACATCACCTACCTGGACACCGGCAACATGCTGCAGACCGAGTTCAACGTCCCGCTGCCGTGGAGCAAGCAGGTCGAACTCGCCGCACCCGCGACGGAAACCGCCAGCGTCAGCGTCGTGAACTTCGGTCCTGACGTCGCGTGCACGGTGACCGTCAACGGTGTGCAGACCCAGCATCGGACCGGGTCGGGCATCACGATCTGCGTCGGGACGCCCTGACCCGTCGGCTCAGGGAGTCGGCACCGCGGGGTTGGGCTGCCGCGCGGGCACCCGCACGGCGAGCATGCCCGCCAGTCCCACGGCCAGCACCAGCACCAGGCCGCCCATTCCGGCGCGGTCGGCACCGAACAGGTCGATGAAGGTGAAGAACAGCCACGGCGCCAGGAACGAAGCCGCGCGCCCCACGGTCGTGTAGAGCCCGAACGCCACGCCTTCCTTGCCGTCCGCGGTGATCCGCAGCATCAAGTTGCGTGCCGCGGACAGCGTGGGCCCGATGAACAGGCACAGCAGCAGGCCGCATACCCAGAACGCCACCGGTCCCGACAGGACCAGCAGCGCCAGACCCACCGCGATCAGGCAGACCAGCGATCCGACGATGACCGGCTTGGAACCCACCCGGTCATCGAGCAGGCCACCGGTGACCGCTCCGACCGCGGCGATCACGCAGGCGCTGATCCCGAACAACAGCACGTCCGCCTGCGAGATGCCGTAGACGTTGACACCCAGCACCGCCCCGAACGCGAAGACCCCGGCCAACCCGTCACGGAACACCGCGCTCGCCACCAGGTAGTAGACGACGTTGTGGTCGCGTTGCCATTCACCCCGGATCTCGGCCCACAGCTTGCGATAGGCGCCGAAGAAACCGATGCGTTCGACCGGCTCGATGGCCGGCACGCGCGGAACCATCACGAAGATCGGCAACGCGAACAACACGAACCAGACGGCGGTGAGCAGCATCACCGCCCGTACGTTCTGCCCGTCCGCGGCCGGAATGCCCAGCAGCCCACGGGTATCCCCGTCGCCGGCGATGAACCCGACGTAGGCCAGCAGCAACAGCACCACACTGCCCGCGTAGCCCAGCCCCAGGCCGAGGCCCGAGATCCGGCCGGAGGTATCGGGAGTGGACAACTGCCGCAACATGGCGTTGTAGGGCACCGTGGCCAGCTCGTTGCAGGCCGCGGTGCACGCCAGCAGCACCAGGCCGGGCAGCAGGTAGCGATGGTCGTCGCGGATCAGGCTCATCGCCGCGGTGAACACGACAGCCGCCCCGGTCATCACGGCGAGCACCCGGCGCCGCCGGTGCGGTGCGTCGACCCAGATGCCGGTGACCGGCGCCAGCAGGGCCACCACGAGACCGGCGACGGTCATGGCCCGCCCCAGCCAGCTGGCCGGACTGGTGTCGCCGGGCAGACCCGCGCCGACACTGCCGGTCAGGTACACCGAGAACACAAAAGTGACGGCGATTGCGTTCAGTCCCGTCGCGCCGCAGTCCCACAATGCCCACGCGAGCACCCTCGCCCGCCCTGGGTTCATCATGCCCGCCACCTTATGGCCTTCCGCTCCTCTTAGGATTGGCCGCATGCCAGTACCCGCACCCAGTCCGGATGCCCGTGCCGTCGTCACCGGCGCCTCGCAGAACATCGGCGAAGCGTTGGCCACCGAACTCGCTGCCCGCGGCCACCACCTGATCATCACCGCGCGACGCGAGGACGTCCTGACGTCCCTGGCGCAGCGCCTCACCGAGCGCTACGGGGTGACCGTCGAGGTGCGCGCCGTCGACCTCGCCGACCCCACGGCCCGGGGCGTCCTGTGCGACGAACTGGCCCAGCGCAAGATCTCGATCCTGTGCGCCAACGCCGGGACCGCGACCTTCGGCCCGGTTGCCGACCTCGACCCGGCCGGCGAGAAGGCCCAGGTGCAGCTGAACGTTCTCGGCGTGCACGATCTGGTGTTGGCTGTGCTGCCCGGAATGGTCAAGCGCGGCTCCGGCGGCATCCTGACCTCTGGATCGGCGGCAGGCAATTCACCGATCCCCAACAACGCCACCTACGCGGCGTCCAAGGCGTTCGCCAACACGTTCAGCGAGTCGCTGCGCGGCGAGCTCAAGGGCGCGGGCGTGCACGTCACGGTGCTCGCGCCGGGCCCGGTGCGCACCGACCTGCCCGACGAGTCCGAGCAGTCCCTGGTCGAACGGCTGATCCCCGACTTCCTTTGGATCTCAACCGAATACACCGCCAAGCTGTCGCTGGACGGCCTGGACAAGAACAAGATGCGCGTCGTGCCCGGCGTGACATCCAAGGCCATGTCGATGGCCAGCGGCTACGCGCCGCGCGCCATCGTCACCCCGATCGTGGGCGCCGTCTACAAGAAGCTCGGCGGCGGCTAGGAATTCTCTGCCGAGTCTCCGGCGAGTCGAGATTGCACTGAGGGCTGTGGTTCTTGCCGAACCACAGCCCTCAGTGCAATCTCAGCGCGCGAA
>NZ_HG322953.1:203202-206608 GCF_000455325.1 Mycolicibacterium septicum DSM 44393 | reverse complement strand
GCTCGGACAGCACCGTCACGATCGCCTCGCCGATACCCAAGGAGGTCAGCGCCTTCTCCAGGTCGTAGACGTCGGTCTTCGGGTAGGTGCGGACGGTCTTCGACAGCGCCTTCTGGTCATCCGGGGTGAAGGCACGCAACGCGTGCTGCACCCGCGCGCCCAGCTGCGACAGCACGTTGTTGGGGACGTCGGTGGGCAGCTGCGTGCAGAAGAACACGCCGACGCCCTTCGAGCGGATCAGCTTCACCGTCTGCTCGACCTGCTCCAGGAACGCCTTGGACGCGTCGGCGAACAGCAGATGCGCCTCGTCGAAGAAGAACACCAGCTTCGGCTTGTCGACGTCACCGACCTCGGGCAGCGTGGTGAACAGATCGGCCAGCACCCACATCAGGAACGTCGAGAACATCACCGGCCGCGCGGCCTGGGCTCCCAGCTCCAGCAGGCTGATGATGCCGCGGCCCTGCGCGTCGGTACGCAGCAGATCCTTGGGCTCGAGCTCGGGTTCACCGAAGAACGTGTCGGCGCCCTCGGCCTCCAGGTTCACCAGTGCGCGCAGGATCACCCCGGCCGTGGTGGCCGACACCGCGCCCAGCGCCTTGAGCTCGGGCTTGCCCTCGTCACTGGTGAGGAACTGGATCACCGACCGAAGGTCCTTGATGTCCAGCAGCGGCAGGCCCTTCTGGTCGGCCCAGTGGAAGATCAGGCCGAGCGTGGACTCCTGAGTCGCATTGAGGCCCAACACCTTCGACAGCAGGATCGGGCCGAAACTGGTGATGGTGGCGCGTACCGGGACGCCGATGCCCTCGGTGCCCAGCGACAGGAACTCCACCGGGAAGGCGGTCGGCGTCCAGCTGTCGCCGGTGTCCTTGGCGCGCTGTTCGGTCTTCTCGTTCGCCTCACCGGGCCTCGACAGCCCTGACAGGTCACCCTTCACGTCGGCCATCACCACCGGGACGCCCGCCGCCGACAACTGCTCGGCGATCACCTGCAGCGTCTTGGTCTTGCCGGTGCCCGTGGCACCCGCGATCAAGCCGTGCCGGTTGACGGTGGCCAACGGGATGCGGACCTGAGCAGTGGGGTCGACGGTGCCGTCGACAACCACCGCTCCCAATTCCAGTGCCTGGCCTTCGACTGCGTAACCGGCAGCGATCTGCTGCGCGGGGGTGGCTGTCGATTCGGTGGTCATGCCGCGGTCCTCCCAGTTTTCGCGAACGAGCCAATCGGGGTCTGACACTACTTGCCGGACGGCACACGCGGTGGGTGTGGCGGCTCGTCGCCCGGTATGGGAATACTGTGGATCTTCGTGCGAGACGAACTTGTATGGATCGACTGCGAGATGACCGGCCTGGACCTCAAGTCCGACCGCCTGATCGAGATCGCGGTTCTGGTCACCGACGCCGACCTGAACATCCTCGGGGACGGCCTTGACGTGGTCATACACACCGACGACGAGGCGCTGTCCTCCATGGTCGACGTGGTCAAACAGATGCACACCCGGTCCGGGTTGATCGAGGAAGTCCGGGTATCGACCGTCGATGTGGCCACCGCCGAGCAGATGGTGCTCGACTACATCCGCGAACACGTCAAGACCGCCAAGTCGGCGCCCCTGTGCGGCAACTCGATCGGCACCGATCGCGGCTTCATCGCCCGTGACATGCCCAAACTCGACGATTACCTGCACTACCGGATGATCGACGTCAGCTCGATCAAGGAGCTGTGCCGGCGCTGGTACCCCCGGATCTACTTCGGCCAGCCGGAAAAGGGTCTCGCACACCGCGCCCTGGCCGACATCCACGAGTCGATCCGCGAACTCAAGTACTACCGCTCGACCGCGTTCGTAGCTCAGCCTGGCCCGTCTACCAGCGACATTGCCGCCATCGCGGCCGAGCTCGGCCCGCCGAAGGACGACGCGCCAAAAACCGATTCGGCTCTGGAGCACCCGAGCAGTTAGTATCTACGAGCCGCATACGCCGAAAGGCGCCAGCGGCGATGGTGGCTGTAGTTCAGTTGGTAGAGCACCAGGTTGTGATCCTGGCTGTCGCGGGTTCGAGTCCCGTCAGCCACCCCGATATCGGGAACGCCGTCTGCGCAAGCAGGCGGCGTTCCTGTTTTCGGTGCTCTGCCAGGTTTGCCGTCATCCAGCTCGGGCTCCGGGAGACCATCCCCGAAGGCGTCGCCCGCCACCTCGTCTGCCCTACAGTCGGGATCATGAAAGTGCTTGTGGCCAAGCGTCCCTCACGACCGATGGCTGCGACCGACCGCTGGTCTGCCACCGAAGGCGAGGTCGTCGTCGCGCCTTTCGTCTGCGATGACGCCGGGTGCGGATGCGACGTCGTCCACCAGGGCATCACATCGCACGGCTACTCGACTCTGGCCGCCGTCGGTGAAGTCCCGGCCGCACCGGTCGACCTGATCGCCGCCTGCCGGACGCATCTGGCGGCCAGCCCCTGGGCGGGCGTGGTGAACGAACCAGCCGAACTGGACCTCATCGCCGAGGACCTCATCCACGACATGTGCGACGCCGCTGCACGCCATCCGGCCGGGACACTGCTGCGGATGACTTTCGACCGGCACCGCGGCAGCTGGGGCTACCAACCGCTGGATTGACCTGCGGATTTGCGCAACAGTAGGTCCGCTCAGTCCTTCGCGTCCGGATCCCAGGTCGAAGGCAACATCGGCGCCGTCGGACCGTCACCGAACCCGGCATCGCCCAGCGTCGTCAATCCCGTCGTCGTGGCATCCGTCTTGTCCCGCACACCAGAAAAGCCCAGTGGCCCCGCACCGCGATCCGACACTGCCGGCGCCTGCGACGTGGAGTCCGGCTGCGGACCCGCCTCGATGTCCATGTATTTGTTGCCATGTCCTCTGTCCCGAATCCCGGCTCGGCGACGTCGGCGGGCCCGCGCCTCACGGGCCGATTCTCCGGTTCCGGTGGCGGCCATATCGGGCTCGGGGGCTTTCTTCTTGGCGGTGGTCGCCGCGGTGGTCCGCGTCGCGGCCGCGACGCCGACGCCGGGGGCGCCGATCAAGTACGGCGGGACGAATCCTGATCCACCGCCCGGGGCGGCCGACGGCCCCGGCGCGGAGGTGACGGTTGCGGTCGCCGACGCTCCGGTGGCCGGGACCGTGGGGGCCGAGGGAGCGGTCGGAGCCGGTGGGCTTCCGGACACCGTCGACGCGCTCCCTGCGGCGGGCCATGACCCAGGTTCGGCACCGGCCGGAATCTCGGCGAAAACGGGTGCGGGCGGCTGGATCGCGGCCAGGCCGGCTATCGCCCACCCCAGGTTCGCGGTCACGATACCAGAGACCGGTTGAATCAGCGGCGTAGGGAACAACTGGAACGACGACCTGCAGCAGGCGTCGGGCCGCAAGTAGGAAAGCCAAGTTGTACGGCCAACACCAGTAG
>NZ_HG322953.1:191292-203065 GCF_000455325.1 Mycolicibacterium septicum DSM 44393 | reverse complement strand
CCATCGTGATGGCTGCCTGGATCCACATCCGCACGTAATCGGCCTCGTTCACAGCGATCGGAATGGTGTTGATACCAAAGAAGTTGGTGGACACCAGGACTGCGTTCCGGGCGTGGTTGGCGGCCAACTCGACCAGGGTGGGCATCACCGCCAAGGCACTGGCATAGGCCGCGGCTGCGGTTTCATGCCTGGCCGCGGCCGCAGCGCTGTCGGCGCCGGCCTGGTGCAGCCACGCCAGATACGGAAGATGAGCGGCGACGTACCGTTCCGCACTCGGACCCTGCCACGCACCTGCCTGCACCCCACCGAGCACTGCTGCGAGTTCTTCTGCGACTGCGGCATATTCGACGCTCAACGACGCCCATGCGCCGGCGGCGGCCAACATCGGCCCCGGTCCGGGGCCGCTGCTCAGCAATGTGGAATGCACCTCCGGTGGCGAGGCCATCCATACCGCGGCCATGAGAAACCCCCCTTGTAGCCCGTCTACTCGAAGCGTCCAAATTATTGAATATGATTGTCATTATCAATGAATCTGGCGGAACTCATAGAAACAGCGGTCGGAGGAAGCTCCAGGTTCTGCAGGGTCGCCACAGCACCGCGCCGGAACAGAGCGGTGAATGTTATTACAGTTCAAGACATCTGGTGACGCATTGATGACACATCGGCCACGCCCAGAAGACATACGGCGGTCACCACCGCCAACAGTCAGGCAGTCAAAAATGTGCGTGACCGGAAACCGGGCCATCCACTACGGCGGCCGGGAAACGGTCGAGCCGGGACTCCCCGGCCGACCGCTACTTCGACGCGCGCCCGGCGCCCTTCTTGATCCGCGGGGCCAGCTGCACGACTTCGGGCACGACGGTCGGATTCTCGTACGCGGTGGTCACCAGCGACACCAGGGTGTTGGCGACGTCGCGCAGGGCCGACATCCGGGCCGGCAGGGCGCCCTGGGCCACCCACGTCGTGACCAACTGGTCGAGCAGGTCGCGGTCGGCGCCGCGAAGGATCTCGGTGTCATCGGTGGGGCCGACGCCGACCCGGATCAGCGACAGCTCGGGATGCTCGATGCGCCATGAGTGCAGGATCTCGTCGAGAGCGGCCTTGCTTGCGCTGTACGCGGCCACACCGGCCCGCGGGCGACCCACGTCGTAGCTGGACGCCACCAGGACCACACCGTTCTCGGCCAGTCGGGGCGCCGCGGCCCGCAGCACGTTGTTGGCGCCGACGGTGTTGACGCTGAATGCGTGCAACCAGGTGGCGACGTCGGTGTCCTCGATATAGGCGAACGGGATCACCGTGCTGGTGAACACCACGGCATCCAGGCCGCCCAGGGCGTCCGCCGCGTCGTTGACCACTCGGTTGATCGCCGCGGAGTCCTCGACGTCGAGTTCGAAGGCGTGCCCGCCGGTGACCTCCGCCAGGGATTTCAGCAGGTCGATGCGTCGTGCCGCCACCGCGACCTTGGCGCCGCGTTCGGTGGCACTGACCGCAACAGCGTGGCCGATGCCCGACGAGGCACCGACGACGAGGAGACGCAGCCCGGCTGCATCGGCTCGCTGACTGCTCATTCTGGATCAACCTCCATGGTTCATCTCGAGGTGTTAGGTCACCCTTCGCTCGTCGGACATTACCGCGTGCGATGAGTTCCGGACGCGCGGCGGGTCCACTTAAGAGAACGAGATTCTCCGAACTGCAATCAGGAGCCCTTCATGACGACAGGAAAACCTCCGACAGTCGACCCGCGGGCCTGGCGCACCGCACTGGACGACCTGCGGCGTCGGGAGAAGGCCGCCACCCGGGAACTGGACGCGATCGCTGCGGCGCGACGGCGCCTACCGATGGTGGAGTTGCCGGACTACACGCTCATCGGCGCCGACGGGCCGGTGCGGCTGGCCGACGTGTTCGACCGCCGCACCCAGCTGATCACCTACCACCACATGTGGACCGACGGCGCCGAATGGCAGTGCGGCGGCTGCACGGGGTTCACGTCGCAGTTCACCCGCCTCGACTTCCTGGACAACTACGACGCCCGCTTCGTCATCGTCACCAACGGACCGATCGAGGAGGCACTGGCCTACCGAGACAAGGTCGGTAACCGGATGGACTGGTACTCGTCGTCGGACAGCTCCTTCGGCACCGACGTCGACGCCGCGCCGGGCGAAGGCTTCGCGGTCAATGTTTTCCTGCGCGACGGCGATACCGTGTACCGCACCTGGCACACCAATGGCCGTGGCACCGAACAGCTCAGCCACTCCTTCGCCCTGATCGACCTGCTGCCGTACGGCCGGCAGGAGGAATGGCTCGATTCCCCCGAAGGGTGGCCTTCGCGACCCACATACTCGGGCTGGCTCGACAGCCCGGACATTGCCCGCCTGTATGGAAAGGACCCTCGATGACCGCTTCAACCGACCAGGAACGCTTTGTCGTCACCCGCACCATCTCCGCGTCCCCGGCCCAGGTGTTCGCAGTCCTGGCCGACCCGGCCCGGCATTGCGACACCGAGCCGGGCGACTGGGTGCGCGACGCGATCGATCCCGAGCCGATCACCGGGACCGGCCAGATCTTCGCGATCAACATGTTCCTGCCGCAGGCGGGCGGACACTACGTGATGCACAACCTGGTGACCGTCTTCGACAAGGACCGGACCATCGCCTGGCTGCCCGGCCAACTCGACGACACCGGCCAGATTGCACCGGGCGGCTGGAGCTGGCGCTACGACCTGGCCCCCAACGGCGACCAGACCGACGTCACCATCACCTACGACTGGACCGACACCCCGCAGAGCTTCCGCGACCAGATCGGCGGGATGCCGCCGTTCGACAGCGACTTCCTCGCCGAATCGCTTGCGGCACTGGACCGCGCGGCGAAGTAATCAGGCGGGCACCTGATCCAGGAACCCGAGCACGGTCTGTATGCGTCCTCCGGGGTCGGTGGAGAGCACATCGAAACCGACCACCACCGGCTCGGCATCGCGCGGACCGAGACCCCACTGGAAACGCGCCTGCTGGTGATGGGCGTCCGGCCCGCTGACGAGTGTCAACACGTAGCCCGGGAACTGAGCCTGTACGGCCTCGATGGCCCCGGAGATACCGTCGTGCCCACTCACCTGAGCCAGCGGATCGGTGTAGGTGACGCTCTGCGCCCAATGCCGTTCCAGCAGCGCCCGCCGCTCGGCGGTGTCGGTGGCATTCCAGGTGCGCAGGTATGCGGTGACGGTGTCGTCGAACTCGGCCATATCGCCTCTTTCACGGTAATCAACTGGGACCCAGTCAGATTCACCGATACGGGAAGCGTTGTCGATTACCGCGCAGGTAATCGGGCGATGCCGAAAATCAGGTGCTGGCGTTGCCGGTGCGCCACTGATCCCAGGGGATGTTCCAGTCCCCCAGGCCCTCGGTGCCCGGCAGCACCGAGCCGACGGTGTTGACAACCTCGACGATGTCGCCGCGCTTGGTGTTCTCGTAGAACCAGCGCGCATTGGCCGTGCTGACGTTGAGGCAGCCGTGGCTGACGTTGCTGTAGCCCTGGCTGCCGACCGACCACGGCGCCCCGTGCACATAGATGCCGCTGTAGGACATCTGGGTCGCGAAGTCGACCTCGGTGCGATAACCGTTGGGCGAGTTGACCGGTACCCCGTAGGTCGACGAATCCATCACCATGTGATCGAAGCGGTCGCCGATGATGTAGACGCCGTTGCTGGTCGGAGAACTGTTCTTGCCCATCGAGATCGGCATGGCCTTGATGACCTCGCCGTTGCGCCGGATGGTCAGCGTCTTGGTGTTGTCATCGGCGGACGCGATCACCTCGTCGCCCACCGTGAAGTGGGTGGACACGTCGCCCTGGCCGAACAGTCCGTCACCCAAGGCGACGCCATAGGTGTTGACGGTCACGTCCACCGAGGTGCCGGGCTTCCAGTATTTAGCTGGGCGCCAACGCACTTCGCGGTTGTTCAGCCAGTAGAAGGCCCCTTCGACCGGCGGGTTGGTCTTGACCGTGATGGCGCGCTGGGCTGCCAACCTGTCGGTGATGTTCTCGTCGAAACGGATTGCCACCGGCTGACCAACTCCGACCACTTCCCCGTCGTTGGGCAGGACGTAGGGCATCGTCAGGTTCGCCGGGGAGTGCGTCTCGAACCGCAGCCGGCGGTTGGCGACACCGCCGAGCCCCAGCGACTGCGCATTGAGGGTGTACTGCTCGTTGTAGTCGAGCGGGTCGGTGGCCGACCACGTCAGCCCGTCCGCGCTGAACTTGCCCGCAACGCTGCCGCCCTCTTCGTTGGTCATGGTGACGCCGCCGAGCACACCGTTCTCTGCGCTCACCGTGACCGGTGCGTCGACGGTCACCCCGACCGCACCATCGGTCACCGAGGCGTTGACCCTGGGGACCAGCAAGTCGCCGTAAGGAGTGCCCTTGTCGGTGATCACCGGCGGCGGCCCCTGCGGATCTTCGCCCCCGCACGCCGTGAGGCCCAACATCATCGCCGGCACCATGACAACCACCGCTCGACGAAGCACACCCCGATACGGACGGGTCAGCGTCTGGGCCTGCCCCATGTTCGTCCTACCCCTCGCACGGTCGATAGCAAATTCTTGGCAATAGTCTAAGGGTTCCAGCTGGATCGAGCCGACTTGAACGTGCCCCCAAGCCTGCCACCAGCGGATTTCACTGTTGAGTGAAACTCCTGTTATTGTCTCTCACGCGCGCCGTTAGCTCAGTTGGTAGAGCAGCTGACTCTTAATCAGCGGGTCCGGGGTTCGAAACCCTGACGGCGCACCAACCAAAAACCCTGCCTCGGCAGGGTTTTTGCGTTTCAGCGTTTGAGAGTTACTGCGGCGGTGCATCTATCTGGCTCGATACCTGTCGGCGAGCCTGTCGCCGATGCTGGGTTCGGCTTCTTCCAACAACATCTCCACCGCACCCGCCAGATGCGCGGCGGCGTAGCCGTTATCGCGGTACTGCACGGTTTTGAAGCGGTCGAGTTCCCTGCGTAGATCGCCGAGCGTTTCATCGCTCACATGCGCCATATGGCTACCTCCAGTCGGTGTGACCACGGCCCACATCCCTACCGAGAGGTTCAACATGGGCCATCGGGTGTTGTCAGCGAATCCCGACGATGAGTCCGTCGGGACAGGCGCTACCGGCGAAGGCACACGCAGCAATCCTGGCAAACGGAAAATAAGTTAGCTGCAACGCAATACCCCCTTGTCACACGTTCGTCGCGTGTTGCGGCCGAGCTCAACACCCAGGTCCGACTCCCCTATCCTGACCCGAGGTCGACCTTAGCTGGACACCTATGCGCTAGCAACCGGTTCGACGAGAATGAGCCGTTCCCACGGTGCAATGCACCGGATTTCAGCTACGGCGACTTTCCGGCACAAAGTTGCACAGGACACCCCGAGCTACCAGACGGCTACGCGTTTGCCAATCATTTTCCCCACCAAATCGGGGTAAACCGGCACAGAGGGGCCAAAGGCCCATCGCGCGAAGCCGATACCTCAGCAAACATTTCAGGCGATCGTGCCAATTTCAGCCGGCGTACCCGGCGCCAATCCCACACAAACCGGCCGACACGCCGATCGACTTTGCCGTGAGCGCCCCTACGACCGCCGAGAATCCGCTCGTCGATACCCCTAGATAATGTGCTGGTAACTCTGTCGTAACACAGGGAATCGTGACGGGCCTCTCAGGTTGACGTGGTCGTAAGTTACTGCTTAGTATTTGACTTCAGCGCTTTCGCTGGTCAGACGCAGGAAACCATGTTAATCTCGAGTTAGCTGATCCGTTGCGATTCAGTACCATGTGGCGATTGCGCCAGGATAAGAGGTGTTAGCTGATGGCTACCGCAGGTGGCGTCGACCCCACGGGTGCATCAACCTCCGCATTTGTTGCTACGAATCAGCCCGTCATGGTGTATAGCTGCAACCGTCTCGGACGCGTCGCCAATCCCCCGAGCTTCTCGTTGACGGACTGGCTGCTGTTCCGCCGCCGCTGAGCGGCGAATCAAGCTGGAGCCGCTGAGCGGCGAATCAAACCACAAAGGCCGCTGAGCAGCGCATCAAGCGTCGCCCAGCGGCCCATGTATCACGTCAGGGCACACTCGCCCTGCAAATCAGCTCAGCGCCGTTTTATCCGCCGGACGACGACGAACACCACCAGCACACCCGCACCGGCCAACGACGCCGTCACTGCGGGTTTCTTGATGAAGCCGATCACCGCCGACTTGAAATCATCGGCCAGACGCTGCGGGTTGGCCCGCTCGGCCAGGGAGTCGACCGTCACCGCCAGCTGATCGCGAGCCTGATCGATGTCCCGCTTGATGCTCTCCGGGTCCCGGTTCGCCACTGTTTGCTCCTCCAAGCCGCTCCACGTCGTGCTGCCCTGCCGCACTACCCTAGATCAGCCGGCGCCGTGACGACGGAACCGGTCGACAAGAAGGGATACCCGCGCATGCCGCCAACCCCGCGCCTCGAGGTGGGAGACACCGCCCCGGCTTTCAGCCTGCCCGACGCCGACGGCAACGTCGTCAAGCTCTCCGACTACAAGGGCCGCAAGGTCATCGTGTACTTCTACCCCGCCGCCTCGACACCCGGATGCACCAAGCAGGCGTGCGATTTCCGGGACAGCCTCGCCGAACTGAACGGCGCCGGACTCGACGTCATCGGCATCTCCCCCGACAAGCCGGAGAAGCTCGCCAAGTTCCGCGACAAGGAAGAGCTGACCTTCCCGTTGCTGTCGGATCCCGACCGTGCGGTGCTGACGGCCTGGGGCGCCTTCGGCGAAAAGACCATGTACGGCAAGACGGTTCAGGGCGTCATCCGCTCGACGTTCGTCGTCGACGAAAAGGGCAAGATCGCCGTCGCGCAGTACAACGTGCGCGCTACCGGTCACGTCGCCAAGCTGCGCCGCGACCTGTCCCTCTGACTCGACCCGGTCAGGGCTGAGTCGTCAGCAGGAAAACCAGGTAGCCGAGGTAGGCCGTGACCATCGCGGCCCCCTCGGCCCGGTGCACCTGCCGGCCCGAGACGAAGATCGGGATACAGGCCAGGCTTGCGGCCACCATGAGCGGGATGTCGATCCACACCAGGTTGTGTGTCAGCGCCAGCCCGTTCGCGGGGACCAGGCAGGTGATGCCGAGGATCAGCAGGATGTTGTAGACGCTGCTGCCGAGCAGATTGCCCACCGCGATGTCACGTTGGCCGCGCACCGTCGAGACGATCGTCGTCACCAACTCCGGGGCCGAGGTTCCGATCGCCACGACGGTCAGACCGATGAGCGCATCGGACACCCCGAATTCACGGGCTATCCCCACCGCCCCGCCGACCAGCCACTCCGCGCCGAGAATCACCACCGCGATACCGGTGACGGTCATGGCGACGTGCTGAACTGTTGTGCCGCCAACGCGTTTGGTTGCGCCACCGGGTTCCGGTACGGCCGGAAACGCCTGGGCGTACTCGGCCACCGTGGCCCGACTCTCGTGCCGCGACATCTGGATCAGCACCACCGTGTAGACGACGGCGCCGCACACCAGGATCAGGCCGTCCAGCCGGGACAGCACCCCGTTGACGGCCAACACCCACAGCAGTACCGCCGCGCCGGCCATCACCGGCAGGTCGAAGCGCAACGTCCGTCGTTCGATCGCCAGCGGACGGATCAGCGCGCTGAGGCCGAGGATGAACAGGATGTTGACCACGTTGGTGCCGGCGATATTGCCGACCGCCAACTCCCCGCTACCTTCCAGCGCCGCGGTGACACCGACCGCGAGCTCGGGCAGACTGGTGCCGATCGACACCACGGTCAGCCCGACCAGCATGGGGCTGATACCCAGCCTCGATGCCAGCTGCGCACCGCCGCGGACCATCACCTCGGCGCCGATCGCCAGGGCGACCAGGCCGACGACGAACCAGCCGACGCTGCTGGCCATCTCGGTCTAGCGAGCCAGCGCTTCGAGCAGCAGCGCCTCGGCCGTGGCCGCCTTCTGCAGCACTCCCAGGTGCAGGCTTTCGTTCACGCTGTGCGCCTGTGTGCCCGGATCCTCGACACCGGTCACCAGGATCGTCGCGGCCGGGAACGCTTCGGCGAATTCGGCGATGAACGGGATCGATCCGCCCATGCCCATGTCCACCGGGTCGGTTCCCCATGCGGTGCGGAACGCCGAACGGGCCGCGTCGTACACCACCCCCGAGGCGTCGATCGCATAGGGCTGACCGACGTCGCCCGGGCTGACCGTGACCTGGGCGCCCCAGGGAACGTGGGCCTGGAGGTGACGGGTCAACGCCTCGAGATGCGCGTGGGCGTCGCCGCCGGGCGCGACCCGCATGCTGATCTTGGCGCGGGCGCGCGGGATCAGGGTGTTCGACGACCTGTCGATGGGTGTGGTGTCGATACCGATGACGGTGATGGCGGGCTTGGCCCACATGCGTTGCACGACTGAGCCGGAACCGATTTCGGACACGCCGGCCAACAGGCCGGATTCCTGCCGGACCCAGTCGGGTCCGCGGTCCACGTCGGCTGCCGTCGCCTCGTGCAACCCGGCGACCGCGACGTTGCCGTCATCGTCGTGCAGGCTGGCCAGCAGTCGCACCAAGACGCTCAACGCGTCCGGCACGACCCCGCCCCACAGGCCCGAGTGCAGCCCGTGGTCCAGGGTGGCCACCTCGACCACGCAATCGGCCAGGCCGCGCAGGGTCACGGTCAACGCCGGGATCTCGGTGCTCCAGTTGTCCGAGTCGGCGATGACGATGACGTCGGCCGCCAGTGCATCTTTGTGCGCGGCCAGCAGTGCACCCAGCGACGGCGACCCGGACTCCTCCTCGCCTTCGACGAACACCGTGACGCCTACCGGAGGTTTGCCATCGAACGCCCGTATCGCGGCCAGATGTGTTGCGATACCGGCCTTGTCGTCGGCGGTGCCCCGGCCGTAGAGCCGGCCGTCACGTTCGGTGGGCTCGAACGGCGCGGAATCCCACTGGGTCGGATCCCCTTCGGGTTGCACGTCGTGGTGGGCGTACAGCAGCACCGTGGGTGCGCCGGCCGGTGGCGGGTAGTGCGCGATGACCGCGGGCGCACCGCCCTCGCTGACGATCCGGACCTCGGGAAAGCCCGCGTCCTTCAACAGCTTTGCGACTGCCTCAGCGCTGCGATGCACTTCGTCGCGCCGCGCCGGGTCGGCCCACACCGATTGGATGCGGACCAGATCCTCCAGATCGGACCGCACCGACGGCAACACCTGCTGGACCCGCGCCACCACGTCACTCATGGTGACGACACTAGTAGGTCCGCCGTCCACCGCGAGCGACCGCAAAATGCCATGAAATGCGGCGTGTCGGCGTACAGACACGGTCGCTCGCGGTGCAGAGGGTGCAGAGAGTGCAGAGAGCTAGGGCTCCTCGATGATGGCCACCGCGGCGGCGGTATCGGCCTCATGGGTGAGCGAGACATGAATGGTCACGGACTCAAGGTGCTTGGCGATCTCGCCGGACAACCGCACCTTGGGCCGACCCCACATGTCGGTGACCACCTCGATGTCGCGGTGGATCCCCTCCGGCAGGGCCGGCCGCTTGGAGAAGCGCGAGCTCGACCAGGCCTTGATCACGGCTTCCTTGGCCGCCCACCGGGCCGCCAGGTGCCGGGCCGCCGACGAACTCTTGTCCGCGGCGTCCCGGCGCTCACCTGGCGTGAACGTCTCGGCGAATACGGTTCCCGGCCGGTCCACCTGCTCGGCGAAATCAGGTATGGAAACCAGATCGATGCCTACTCCCACTATCGCCATGGAAGCGAACCTAGCTCACCCGTCCGTGCGCGCACTCACCGCACATAGAGATCGTCATCGCCGAGTCGGGCGTCCGCGTTCAGCAACATCGCTGCCTCCTGACGCTTCTCCGGCACGTCATGGTCGAACCGGCGGTCGGCGGGCTTCTCGTACATCGGACGTCCACCGGCGATCGCCCCGGCCAGACGACGCTGACCGGCCAGCGTGCGCTGCTCGGCACGCTTGCGGTAGTCGTCGCGCTCGGCCGGATCCAGCGCCGCGATGAACGCCTCCGGGTGCACCAGGGCAACCAGGCCCGACACGTGCCCGAAGCCGAGGCTGGTGATCAGACCGGCCTTGAGCGGGAACTTGCCGCGCAGGTCGAGGGCTTCGCGCACCCAGACGAAGTGGCCGGAGGTGGCCAGCTCGTCGTCGACGCAGTCCAGGCTGCGGTTCGGCGGGATGACGCCGTCGCGCAGGATCTGGCACAGACCCATCATCTGGAACACCGCCGCGCCGCCCTTGGCGTGCCCGGTCAGCGTCTTCTGGCTGACGATGAACAGCGGGGCACCTGCCGAACGACCCATCGAGTCGGCCAGCCGCTCGTGCAGCTCGGTCTCGTTGGGATCGTTGGCCAGCGTCGAGGTGTCGTGCTTGGAGATCACCGCGATGTCGTCGGCACCCACACCCAGCTTGGCCAGCGAGCGGGCCAGCTGCGATTCCTTGCCGCCACGCCCGGCGCCCAGGGCACCGAGGCCCGGAGCCGGGATCGAGGTGTGCACACCGTCGGCGAAGCTCTGCGCGTAGCCGACGACGGCCAGCACCGGCAGGCCCATCTTGACGGCCAGGTCACCGCGGGCCAGCAGGATGGTGCCACCGCCCTGGGCTTCCAGGAAGCCGAGACGACGACGGTCGTTGGCGCGGGAGAACTTCGAGTCGCTGATGCCCTTGGCCCGCATCATCTCGGTGTCGGCGGTGGCCGCCATGTCACCGAAGCCGATGATCGCTTCCAGGGTCAGGTCGTCGAAGCCGCCGGCCACCACCAGGTCGGCCTTGCCGAGGCGGATCTTGTCCACGCCCTCCTCGACCGAGACGGCCGCGGTGGCGCAGGCGCCGACCGGGTGCACCATCGCGCCGTAGCCGCCGACGTAGGACTGCATGACGTGTGCCGCAACGACGTTCGGCAGCACCTCCTGCAGGATGTCGTTCGGCTTGGACTTACCCAGCAGGTTGCCGTGGTACATGGTCTGCATCGAGGTCATGCCGCCCATGCCGGTGCCCTGCGTGGAGGCCACCAGGCTCGGGTGAACCCAACGCATCAGCTCGGTCGGGGTGAAGCCCGAGGACAGGAACGCGTCGACGGTGGCGACGATGTTCCACAGCGCCACCCGGTCGATCGAGTTGGCCATGTCCGGGGTGATGCCCCACACCGTCGGGTCGAACCCGGTGGGGATCTGGGCACCGACCGTGCGCGACAGCTTGGTCTTGCGCGGAACCCGAATCTCGGTGCCCGCCTTGCGGATCACCTGCCAGTCACCGGAATCCGGCACCGGCCGGGCCACGGTGTGCTCGGGGTCGAAGGACACGAACGCACGGGCGTCGGCCTCGCTGGACACCACGAAGCTGAAGTCCTTGTCCAGGAACACACTGACCAGCAGCGGCGAGGCGTGATCGGGATCGATCGCACCGTCGTCGACGAATTCGCGGATACCGCAGCGCTCCACCACGGCGTCGTGGTAGCGCTCCACGATCTCCGATTCGGGCACCAGTTCACCGGTCTGGGCGTCGTACCAGCCGGCCTTGGGATCGTCTTCCCACTTGACCAGACCGGTCGTCCAGGCCAGCTCCAGCACACCGGCCGCCGACAGCCGCCGGAGACCTCCATCTCGAAGCGGGTCCGCGACGAGCCGTACGGCCCGAGTTCGGCGCCACCGACGATGACCACCAGGTCCGCCGGGTCGACGTCGAGATCGGCCCACTCCGGCGCGGGGGCCGGGTTGTATCCACGCGGCGGGGACGGCAGCG
>NZ_HG322953.1:123672-191246 GCF_000455325.1 Mycolicibacterium septicum DSM 44393 | reverse complement strand
CCACGCGGCGGGGACGGCAGCGCGGCAATCGCACCTTCGTCCTCGTCGTCCTCGGATTCGCCTGCGGCACTTGCCATGTCCTCGCGAGCCTTGGCAGCCAGCTCGGCCATGTCGATCTTGATGTCGCCGAGTCCGCCGGTCAGGTCCGCCTTGACCGGGGCGTTCGCCGCGGCCACCTTGGCGTCCACCGTGCACAGGTTCAGCAGCATGGCTGCCATCTCCGCGGTGCTGTAGGTGGTGACGCCTGCCTCCTCGACCGCGCTGACGATGGCATCGTTGTGCCCCATCAGCCCGGTGCCCTTGGTCCAGCCGATCAGCGCATGCGCCAGGCTGACCCGGTCGGCCCACGAAGCTTCCGCACTCCAGCGGTTCACCAGCGCGTCGAGTGCGGACTTGGATTCGCCGTAGGCGCCGTCGCCGCCGAACATGCCGCGGTTTGGCGAGCCCGGCAGCACGACGTGCAGCCGCGAGGCGATGTCGCGCTCGGCACCGATCGTCGACAGTCCGCCGATGAGCCGCTGCACGGCCCACAGCAGCACCTTCATCTCCATCTCGGAGCGCGAACCCGCCTCCGACAGATCCCCGGCCACACGCGGTGCGGCGAACGGGAACAGCAGCGTCGGGGTCTGCGCATCCTTGAGGTGGATCGATTGCGGCCCAAGGCTTTCGATCTGCTCGCTACCGACCCACTCGACCAGCTTGTCGATGTCGGCGTAGGACGCCATGTTGGCCGGGACCACCCACAGGGTGGCACCGAAGCGGGCGTTCTCGCGGTAGAGCTCCTTGTAGAACGCCAACCGGTCGTCGTCCAGACGCGAGGTGGTGGCGACGACGGTCGCGCCGCCGTCGAGCAGCTGCCCGACGACCGACGAGGCGATCGAGCCCTTCGACGCACCGGTCACCACCGCGACCTCGTCGCTGTAGCGGCCCTTGCCCGGGTTCTCCGCACCGGCCGCGATGCGACCGAACAGCGACGCGTGGATGGTGCGGCCGGCAGCCAGCGCCTTGCCCTGCCACCAATTCGCCTGGGTGGCAACGACATGTCCGGCGCCCTCGAAGCGCTCCGACAGGCGCGGCCACTCGGCGTCGATCTCGCCCTCGTCTGCCAGCCACAGCTTGACCAGGTCCTCACGGGCGCTGGCCCAGCGGTCGTCGAACACGACGGCCTTCTTGGCGTCGAACGCCGGAGCCACCAATCGCGGCCAGTCCGAACCGAGTTCGGTGGTGACCAGGTCGATCAGCTCGGCGTCGGTCGCAGCCTCGGGGGCACTCGCGGGAGCATCCAAACCGAGCTGACCCAGAATCGTGCGGGCAGCCGAGGCCAGCACGCCGTCGGGACCGGTGACCTTCTCGGCGAACTCGGTCAGCGCGGCCGAATCCACCACGCCGCCGCCTCCGGCACCGCCGGCCGAGGGCAGGCTCACCGGCACACCCTGGCGGGCACCCACCGCGACCACCGCGGCATCGATGACCTTGTCGACGTCAGCGGCACTCGCCAGCGCGCCCGGGTGCAGACCACCCAGATCGCCGCCACGAACGCTGCTGCCCTCGCGGGTGCCCAGCGCCACCTCGACGGTGACGTGCTTGGCCCAGCCCGGACCCAGCTCCCAGGTCTTGGTGACACGCTCGGCGATGTAGGCCGGGCGCTTGCCCGACGGGCCGAACACGGTGCGCAGCTGATCGTTGATGGCGTCGGAGAGCACCGGGCCGAACGGCTTGTAGGTGCGGGCCAGCTTGCTGACCTGTCCCTTGAGCGCGCCCAGATCCGCCTCGGCGGCACCGTCGATGGCACCCAGGTTCAGCTCGGAGCCCAAGTCGACCAGCAGCTGGTTACGGCGCGAGGACGCACCGTCGGTGATGGACTCGATGGAGTCCAGCCCCTCGATCTGGTCGATGCGCATCTTGGCGCTCAAGGCGATCAGGCCGACAGTGGCATCGGCTGCGTCGAATCCGATGTCCTCGGGACGGGGTCCGCCCGACGGGGCAGCCGGGGCGGCCGCCGGTGCCGGGGCTGCCTCGGCGGCAGGCGCGGCCGAGGATTCCGCGGCCGGGGCGGCTTCTTCAGCCTCCGGCTCCGGCTCCGGATCGGTGTCGCTGGCGAACAGCACCGCGGCATCGCGCTCGGCGTTGAGCACCTCGACGGTGCTGTGGGCGTACTCCGGCAGCTTCAGCGTGTTGGTGGCCAGGCCCGCGACCGTCGGCGCGTTCTTCACGCCGATCTCGACGAACCGCTCGACGCCGAGGCCTCCCGCGGCCTCTTCGATGAACAGCAGATCCTGCGTCTCGATCCAGCGCACCGGGCTGGCGAACTGCCAGGCCAGCAGCTCGATGACGACCTTGCGGCACAACTCGATCGGGCGCTCGTTACGCCAGGTGTCGTAGTCGGCGAGGATCTCGTCGAGCGGCTCGGCCGGCACCAGATCGCGGATCTCCTGGATGAAATCGCGGTCCAGCGTGAACGGCCGGGGCACCAGGTTCGGGATGTAGCGGCCGACGACCAGCTCCGGGTCGCGGTCGCGCGGCAGGACGCGCTCCAGGCTGCGCCGGAAGTCGTCCACGCCCACCCGCAGCACGCTGGAGTGGAACGGCACGTCGATGCCGGGCACCAGGATGAACGACCGCTTGCCGCCGCTGATCTCGCGGCGACGCTCGACCTCTTCCTCCAGCGCCTCCAGACCGCGCACGGTGCCGGCGATCGCGTACTGCGAACCGCGCAGGTTGAAGTTCACGATCTGCAGGAATTCACCTGTGCGCTCGGCGATCTCGGCGACGAAGTCCTCGACGTCCTCGTCGGCGAGGTCGATCTGCGACGGCCGGATCGCGGCCAGCCGGTAGTTGGAGCGGCCTCGCTCGTCGCGCGGCACGATGTCGTGCATCTTGGAGCCGCGGTGGAACACCGCCTCCAGCAGACCTTCGAGCTCGATCACACCGGACACGCAGGCCAGCGCGGTGTACTCACCGACGGAGTGACCGCAGGCGATCGCGCCCTCGACGAACGCACCCTGCTCACGCATCTCGGCAACCTGGGCGGCAGCCGTCGTGGCCATCGCGACCTGGGTGAACTGGGTCAGGTACAGCACACCCTCGGGGTGCTCGTAGTGCACACCGGAGGCGATCAGCGACGTCGGGTTGTCGCGGACCACGTGCAGCACCGAGAAGCCCAGCGTGTCGCGGGTGAACTTGTCGGCCTTGTCCCACACCTTGCGGGCGGCCTTGGACCGGGCCCGGACCTCCATGCCCATGCCCTTGGACTGGATGCCCTGGCCGGGGAACGCGTAGACGGTCTTGGGCGCCGCGAGTCGCGCGGTGGCGGCCATCACCAGGTCGGAGCCGATGCGGGCCTGAACCTCGACAACCTCTGCGCCGACGTCGATTCCGACCCGGTCGACGCGGAAGTCGACCTCGTCGCCCGGCTTGACCATGCCCAGGAAGCGCGCGGTCCAGCCGACCAGGTTGGCCGGCGGAATCGGCTTGCCGTCGGTGGCGGTGACGACGTGCTGCGCAGCGGCCGACAGCCACATGCCATGCACGATCGGCGATTCCAGACCGGCCAGCAGCGCGGCGGCCCGGTCGGTGTGGATCGGGTTGTGGTCACCGGACACCACGGCGAACGGCCGCATGTCCACGGGCGCACCGATCGTGACGTCGCGGCGGCGACGACGCGGGGTGTCGGTGGCGTTGTCCGAGATCGCGCCGCCGGCCCGGACCGGGTCGGTCAGCTCGGCCTCGCCGGTGCGGCCGCGGATCGCGAACCGCTCCTCAAGCTTGGCCAGCTCGGTGCCATCGGCACTGGACACGGTCACCGAAACCGGCACAACGCGGCCAACTTCGGTGTCATGAGCAGCCGAAGCCGTTGCGGTGACGGTCAATTCGGCGGGCTCGGTCGGCAGCGCGGCCAGCAGGTGCGCGGCGTGGTCCAGGTGCACCAGGCTCAGCAGACCTTCGACGACCGGGAAGCCGGAGTCGGTGGCGGCGGAACCGATCGCGGCGAACACCGCGGGCCAGCACCGGCCGACCAGGGCGTCCGGAACGACGGTCAGCGTCGGCGCCAGCGGCGCACCGAAGGTGGCGGTGACGCCGGTGTGATCGGCGACCTGCTCGGGGTTCCAGGTGACGGTGACCTTGGCGGTCCCGTCGACCACGGGAGGCAGTGCGTCGGGTCCGTCCACGCCGGCGGCGATGGCGAGCACCGAACGCATCGCGGTCGCGGCATCGGCGACCTCGACGACCGGAGCACCACCGCTGCGGATGGCCTCGGTCAGGGTGAACCGGATGTCGATCCAGGTTCCCGACAGCGGCACCGACAGCACCACGTGCTGATCGTCGGCGACCTCAAGCCGCGCACCCGTGGAGGGGTGTGTGGCAGAACGGTTTTGAGATCCCTCGCGGACCTGCCACTCCGAGGGCGGGGCGATCCGGTGCACCGGGTTGACCGAGGTGCGACCGGCCCACAACACGTCGGGGGCGTCGAGCAGCACGGCCAGCGGACCGGCCACATCGCCACGGCCCTGACGGCGCGACAGCACGGCCTGCGGCTGGGCACCTGCGGCCAGCACCTCGTCGACGGCGGCCTGCTCGAAGCGGTCCAGCAGTTCACCGACGGGCTCGTCGACCCGGGTGATGCCGGCGACCGCGGCGGTGCCGGGGATGACGCACACCTGATCGGCGGCGTAGCGCGCATCGTGGGCCTGCCACAGCGAGTCGCTGCGCCACCACCGGCGCACGTCCTTGTCGATCACCGGGACGAAGTTGACCGGCTTGCCCAGCGTCTTGCACAGCTCGACGAAGAACGGCACATCAGCCGGGTGCAGCTGCACCGAAGCGGCGTCCGGGTAGGCCGAGACCAGCGCGGCCAGCGCGGCCTTCGGGTCCTCCAGCAGCGCCTCGCCGTCGCCGGAGGCGTCGAACAGCGTCTCGATCGGACCGAAATCCTGTGCGTGCAAACGTGCTTCGGCGCGCTTGAGCATCTGCTCGAAGCGGTCGCGCCAGGTGACGTCCAGCCACGGCGAGTCGTCACGCTTGGTGTCGGCGGTGCTGTTGCCCTCGCCGATCGACAGTTCGAGGTAGCGGCGCAGCCACTGCAGGTAGGTCATGTCGGCGACATCGCCGAAGTACGGCTTGGCGGTGTCGGCCATCGCGGCGATGATCTCGTCGCGGCGCGCGGCCACCGCTTCGACGTCACCGGCCACCTCGTCGAGCAGCCGGCCGCAGCGCGACGCGGTGTTGTCGATCTCGTGGATGTCGGCGCCGAGCTGGCTGCGTCCGGACGCCATGCCGCCCGAGGCCTTGCCCGCACCCACCCATGCCTCGGTGCCCTTGGTGTCGACCAGCAGCTGCTTGACCTGCGGGCTCGTGGTGGCCTCGAGAGCGGCCATGGCGGCGGTGCCGACCAGGATGCCGTCGATCGGCATCAGCGGGTAGCCGTGGGTGGCCGACCAGCGGCCGGACAGGTAATCGGCGGACCGCTCGGGGGTGCCGATGCCACCGCCGACGCAGATGGTGATGTTGGACCGGCTGCGCAGCTCGGAGTAGGTGGCGAGCAGCAGGTCGTCGAGGTCCTCCCACGAGTGGTGGCCACCCGCGCGGCCGCCCTCGATGTGGACGATCACCGGCTTGGTGGGCACCTCGGCCGCGATGCGGATGACCGAGCGGATCTGCTCGACGGTGCCCGGCTTGAACACCACGTGGCTGATGCCGAGGTCATTGAGCTCGCCGATCAGCTCGACGGCCTCTTCCAGGTCCGGGATGCCGGCGCTGACCACGACGCCGTCGATCGGCGCACCGGACTGACGGGCGCGCTGCACCAGCCGCTTGCCGCCGACCTGCAGCTTCCAGAGGTACGGATCGAGGAACAGCGTGTTGAACTGGATCGCCCGGCCGGGCTCCAGCAGCTCGCCCAACTCGGCGATGCGATCGTTGAAGATCGGCTCGGTGACCTGCCCGCCACCGGCGAGTTCGGCCCAGTGACCCGCGTTTGCTGCGGCCGCCACGATCTTGGCGTCCACTGTGGTGGGCGTCATACCCGCCAGCAGGATCGGCGAGCGTCCGGTGAGCCGGGTGAACTTGGTGGAGAGTTTGACCGATCCGTCGGGCAGGCTCACCACGGTCGGGGCATAGCTCGACCACGGGCGGGCCACCTCGGGCACCGCGCCGATGGTGAACAGGTTGCGCTGGCCACCGCGGGTCGCCGCGGGCACGATCCCGATGCCCAGGCCGCGCACCACCGGGGCGGTCAGGCGGGTCAGGATGTCGCCGGGGCCGAGGTCGAGAATCCAGCGGGCGCCGGCCTCGTGCAGTTCGGTGATCTCGTCGACCCAGTCGACCTGGCTGACGAGGATGGCCTCGGTCATCTCGCGGGCGAGCTTGACGTCGATTCCGACGGCCTCGGCCCAACGGGCGACGATGTCGACGCCGTCGGCCAGGCGCGGGGTGTGGAAACCGACCTCGACCTGCACCGGGTCGAAGACCGGGGCGAAGACCGCACCGCCGCGGACTTTGCTCTTGCGCTCGGCCTCTTCCTTCTCAGCGATCTGGTTGCAGTAGAGCTCGAATCGCGACAGCTGCTCGGGTGTGCCGGTGATCACAACGGAGCGACGGCCGTTGCGGATGGAGAGCACCGGGGGCAGCACGGTGCGAACGTCCTGGCTGAACTCTTCGAGCAGTTCGTAGATGCGCTCGGGCTCGGCGTTGGTGACCGACACCATCGGCGGGCGGTCGCCCAGCACGGTGATCCCGCGGCGACGGGCCACCAGGGTGCCTGCCGCGCCGATCAGCTGCGCCAGCGCCAGCAGCTGCACATCCTTGGTCCCCTTGGCGGCCAGGGCCTCGACGGCCAGCACGCCCTGGGAATGCCCGGCGACGGCCACCGGCGGGGTGGCGGTGAGGTCCATGCCCTGACGGGCCAGTGCACGCCCTGCGGCGATCTGGGTGAGCAGGACACCCGGAACCGAGACGGCGGCCGACGTCAGCTGCTTGTCGGACGGCACCGGCTCCTCGGCGGCCAGCGCGCGGACCCACTGCAGCGGCTCGAACCCGATCGGCCGCACCACGACGAGCTCGGAGGCAACCGGCTCGAGCAGCAACTCGGCCTCGCCGGCCAGGGTCGCCAGTTCGGCCTCGATACCGGCCGAGGACACCAATTCCTCAAGGGTCTCCAGCCAGGCGCTGCCCTGGCCACCGAAGGCCACGGCGTAGGGCTCTCCGGCGCTCAGCCGGTCGACGAGTGCGTGGGTGGAGTCAGCCTGCCGACCGTCGGATCCTGAGTCGTCGTTGCGACCGGCGGACACCCGGTCGTGTTCGTAGATCGTCACTGGCGCTATCTCCTCGTGCTGCTCTGGTGTTGTCGCGTGTGGCTGTCGCGTGCGGTGTTAGGTATCTGTCTGCATGTCTGGGGCGGTGTGGCTGCCCGGGCGACAGGCCAACGGCGATTCAGCGTCGAATCAGGCTGGAACGCAGGCCGCCGGAGCTCTCCGGACGGTGTCACTCACATTCCCGCCGTACTAAGAGTGTCATAAGAGCAGACGGGCTTTTTCCGCCCAGATTGGTTACTGGCGAGTTCTACGCATGGGTAACCGCCGGTAACGTAACGCGCCACCGACCGGCGGCCAAAGCCATTCGGGACAAACGTCCTGCTGGCAGGTGGTTACGGTCGAGTAGCCATAACTGCGCAGATCAAGGCAGTATTGTTATCGAATCGTTATCTAAATTTTCCGCCACATCGGAGGCCTCGAAGTGGCCGCGATCCAGCAGACAATCAGGCCGATTCTGTCTAGCGAATCCGGCGCGTCCGAGCGAAAAGTTTGCTGGAATATCTTACTCGTCGGTAACTATTCAGTCCCACTGGCCGAATCGAGGCTTGAGGATGTGGTTGACGTCCACCCCGATACCACCGACATTGCGCTGGTCGATCTCGACCTGATGAAGGTGTGCCGCGGGATGGGCGACCCGCCCCGGCGAGCCCCAGTTGTGCTGCCAGAAGTACGAGCCGAGCCCGTCCTGCACAGCCCATTCGATCGTCTTGGAGTTGGCGTACACACCGACCCGTTGATGCCCGAGAACGGCCTCCCAGCCGCGCAGATACGGCGCCACCTGCTGTTTGTACTGCTCGAAGCTCGGATCGTCGTCGATCGACGCATAGATCGGGGCGCCCACCGAACCGCCCGCCGATGAGTGCAATTGCCAGCCGCGCTTGGCGTGCTGAATCCCGGCGTTCTGCCCGCCCAGCCAGTCGGCGGTGTGCTCCTTGCCGTACTGATAGCAGGAAACGATCTTCAGGCCGTTCTGGTACAGATCACGGGTTTCGGGCAACTGAATCGGCTTACCGAGCATCCAAGCACCTCCGGGCCGGCGGTCCGAGACGTAGCGAATTGCCCCGATGGCACCTGACGTGCGGATATCAGCAGCAGGGATGACACCGGCGGCGTAATCGAGCAGCACGCCGAGCGGTGCGGCCCCGGCCGGTGACGCGGTCACACCGGCGCCGACGGATGCCAGGCCCGTACCCAGTCCGATCAGAGCGGGTGCAGCGGCCGCGTATTTGAGCAGTTCGCGTCGGGATATCGACACGTGCCTCAGATTACGACACGTACCTCAATATTCACTTCAACGCCACTGGTCACAGACATATCCAGATTCACATCCGCACCGTTCGGCGCTCGAGCAGGGCTCAATCGGCCGGGGTCAACCCCGCCCGCAGGGCCCGGTCCACCCCCGCCGACACAACGGCCCGGGTCAGCTCACGCAGACGGTCGTCGGAGGGCGCGCCTTCATGTTCGGCGACTGCGGCGGCGGTCGATTCGGCCAGCCGATCGATTGCCGTGTCGGTCGACCGGGCGAGCTCGGCCATGGTCCGGACGCACAGCCGCTGATCCTCGGCACCGCTGAGGAACGTGACCAACGCGGGGTCGGTCACCTCCACGGACCCTTCGGCGATGCGCACCAACCCGAACTCCACGAGTGTGCGGACGTCGTCATCGGCCGGATCCACGTTCAGGGTCAGCACTTTCGGCCGGCTCCAGCCCGAGCTCTGGATGCCCAAGGTGTCGGGCAGGTCCTTGCCGCTGCGCAAGCCGGCGAAGAACTCGGCGATGTGCGCAGAGTTGAAACCCTTGGCGAGTAGCTGGCTGATCGCCGTCAATTGAGCCAGGTGTCGCTCGTCGTAGTACGCCGAGCGCCCGACGCGCCGCGGCGAATCCAAGAGGCCGCGCTCACGATAAGCGCGGATATTGCGAGCGCTGACGCCGGAAATGCGCGCCAGGTCTTCCAAACGGTACTCAACCAAGCCGACGTCCTCCGCGTCGGTTTGAACAGCGATTCATGCCGACACCCTACCCTCCGATTAATACCGCGAGCGAATTTGCGCCTGGATGAATCGATCATCGCCGGACTCCGCAAGCATGCCGATTATCAGCACATATGTCGCAACACTGGTCACAAGACTTACGCGAAGCTGCATTTTCAGCCAACTCCGCGAATCGGGGGAAAGCCGGCACGGCGACCAAATTCACAGCCGGCACAAAGAAGTCCGTTCGCTTCGGCGCCCGCGGTGCGAGAGCATGTACGTCTGCCCCGAGAAACACATTTGGCGAAAGGTGCCCGCGTGCGTCCCTGGATCGTTTGGGCCACCGGACTACTCGCCTACATCATCGCCGTCCTCGACCGCACAACCCTCGGCGTCTCGGGTCTCCAGGCCGCGGACAGATTTGCCGCGAGCCCGGGTGTGCTGTCCACGTTCGTCGTGCTGCAGGTGGTCGTGTACGCCGCGGCTCAGATTCCCGCCGGATTGCTGTTGGACCGCTTCGGTTCCCGTGTGCTCATCGTCTGCGGTGCCGCGCTGATGACCGCAGGCCAGCTCGTCCTCGCACTGAGCGAGTCGCTGCCCGCGGCGATCGGCGCGCGGGCGATCGTCGGCCTGGGCGACGCCCTGACCTTCATCTCGGTTCTCCGCCTGGTGCCGTACTGGTTCGAGCCGGCTCGCGTCCCGTTGGTGGCCCAGTTGACCGGAATCTGCGGCCAGCTCGGTCAGGTCCTGTCCGCGGTCCCGTTCCTCGCGATCCTCACCGGCTCAGGGTGGACACCGGCATATCTGTCGGTCGCCGCGTTCGGACTCGTCGTGATCGTGTTGGCACTGGCCCTGATCCGCAACACCCCACACGGTTCGGCGAAGACGTCCGAGCCGATCTCCCTGCACACCACGCTGTCTCGTATCAAGACCGTCTGGCTGCGGCCAGGCACCAGGCTCGGATTCTTCACCCATATGGGCACCCAGTTCTCGGTCACGGTGTTCGCACTGATGTGGGGTGTGCCTTATCTGACCGTGGCGCAGGGACTTTCGGAGACGGCCGCGGGGTCCCTGCTGACCGTCTCGGTGGTGGCCGCCATCACGGCCGGAATCATGATCGGCGTGTTCACGGGCCGCCATCCGCACCGTAGGTCGCGTCTTGTGCTGTGGATCATCGCCAGTAACGCCGTGGTGTGGACCGTGGTGCTGGCCCTCCCCGGACCGGCGCCGGTGTGGTTGTTGGTGGTACTCATCGTCGTCATCTCGGTCGGCGGTCCCGGTTCGATGGTCGGCTTCGACTTCGCGCGCACCTTCAACCCGAGCCACACTCTCGGCACCGCCCAGGGCATGGTGAACATGGGTGGCTTCCTGGCCGCACTGCTGGTGATGCAGGCCATGGGCCTGATCCTGTCCGGCGCCGACAGCTATTCGTTCGCGTCGTTCCGCCTGGCGTGGTCAGTGCAGTACGTGGCGTGGATCCTGGCCACGATCGGAATCCTGATCACCCGCAGCAAGACCCGCCGGCTGCTGGCGGCCGAACAGGAACGAATGCTGTTGGAGAGCTTCGAAACTCACCCCGGGCGGTGAACGTCCAGACGTCGACCGACGATCTCGGCGGCGTGCCGGTGCCCGACCGCCTCGAACCCGACGACCACCACCACCGGGGCCGCGGTCACGACCAGAAGACACACCGCCATCGACGTCCCGGCCGCCGCCAGCGCCACCGCGGCCACGAGCACCGCCGCGGCCAGCACCAGCAACAGTGCGTGCATCAGATCGAAATCGCCGACCAGAAGTGAGTAGATGACGAACATCGCCACCAGGTAGATGCCCACCGGAATCGCCACCGCCAGCACGGTGTCGACGGAATTCAGTTTCGATTGACCGTCGACGTAATAGGCCGCCACGTGTAATCCGGCGCCGGTGGCCACGATCGCCGCGTACACCGCCAGGTGCAGATATCCGTACCAGAACGAGAGCCTGCGCTGGGCATGCAGCAATGCACCGGCCGGCACCAGGAAGTACACCCACCACATCCCGAAGGTGAGCCCGATTCCGGAGGCGACGAGCAGGATGGCGTCGGTGGTCCAGCCGTGCTCCCCCACCGCCGCGGTCAGGGACGCCACCGTGCCGACCACACCTTCGCCCAACGCGATGATCGCGAGCAGGCCGTAGCGCTCGGCGACATGGTGGGCGTGCCACGGGGTGCCACCCATCAGCCGCTCGGCCAGGATCGGTCCGCTGATCTCCACGACCATCAGCACCAGGGCGGTGACGAAGAAGACCGTCAGCGAGGTCGATACGAAGATCTGCGCCACCCATCCGATCTGGGCGACCACAACCGCGGACGCATAGGTCAGACAAGCCCGCCGACGCGGCGGATCCTGCACTGCAGCGCGCAACCACTGCCCCACCAACGCGATTCGCATCACCACATAGCCGGCCACCATCACCACGTTGTCGACGTGCCCGCCGTGTTCGATCGAGGCGAAGACCGGGGGAATGCCCAGCGCGAGGATGATGACGCCGACCATCTGCAGCATCGTCATCACCCGGTAGATCCAGTCGTCGGTGTCGTAGGCGGACGCGAACCAGGTGAAGTTCATCCACGCCCACCAGATCGCGAACGCGGCGAACCCGAAACCCGCCAGCCCGGCCGACACGTGACCCTCGGCCATCAGATGCGCGAATTGCGCGGCCGCCACCCCGAAGGCGATCACAAAGGTCAGGTCGAACAGCAATTCCAGCGGGGTCGCGACCCGGTGCTGCTCGTGCGGGTCACGTCCGGCCATCCGGCTCAACCGGTGCGTTTGAACCGGACTCGGTCTGTCCTCGTTCACACTGATATGTCCCTTCGTCGCCAGATTTCACCGCAATTCCATCGCATCGGGGCGCCGGACCACGGATTGCCTACGGCGTGGTGGAAGAAATGTGCGCCAAATACAGGTAGTGCACTACTGATGTCAGGGTCGCAGCCAGGCTCGAGGATGAGCGTGTGTCCAAGCAATTCACGCTGAACCTCCTCGGCGAGTTCGCCGTCTACCGCGACACGGAGCCGGTGGTGCTACCGCCGTCATGCCGCCGGTTGGTGGCATTGGCCGCGGTGAAGCGCCGCGAGCTGCACCGCAGCTGGGTCTGCGACCTGCTGTGGCCGGGCAGCCCGCCGCACAAGGCGGTGTCCTCGCTGCGATCCGCGCTGTGGCGACTGCGACCACTGGGCGCCGACACCCTGCTGGTCGTGCGACACCAGTACGTCAGCCTGGCGCCCGAGGTGAAGGTCGACTGGCACGAGGCGCTCGCACAGCACGAAGCCATGGCGGTGATCGACGGCCGATCCGTACCCGCGCTCACCCATCCCGCCCTGCACCGGCTGGTTCGGAGCGGCGACCTGCTCGAAGGCTGGTCCGACTCCTGGTGTGTCGCTGAGCGCGACCGCTGCCGGGCCGTCAAGCGGTCCGTCCTGGACATTCCCGAAAGCGCGCCGAGGCAGGTAACGCACTACGCAGGCCCTGGCGCACCGCACCGTCCCGGCTCGCTCGGGGGCCGGCACCACAACGACAACGCGGGGTGCCTGCCATGAGTGCTCTACTGCTCTGCCTCGTCGTGATGAGCGCACTGGTCACCGCATTGGCGGTACACGAACTCCAGACATGGCTGGAGCGGTGGGCGTACGAACGGCACGCTCAGGACTGACGCCGTTCGGCTGAAGGCGCTGCTACACCGGGTCGAACGACGAGATCAACCAATTGCCGTCGAGCTTCTTCATCCCCACCTTGACCGCGCTCGCCGCGAAGCTCCCGTTCGGGTTCTCGGCGCTGGTGGTGGCCTGGTTGACGAACACCAGCACCACCGCTGAATCCGGATGGATCTCCGAGACGGCAGAGCGTACGACTGCTGCAGTGGTCTTGACCGACTTCTGCTTGGCAGCCGGGGCGACGATCTCCTGCGTGAACTGGGTGTAGTACGACAGGAAGTCTCCGGTCAGGTGCGACTTGGCGGCGGAGAAATCTCGGTCGAGACTGTCCGGCGCGTAGGTCAGCAGGGCCGTGGTGCCTTCGCCGGCTGCCTTGAGCACCGTCGCCGACGCCGCCTCACCGGTCTGCTGGTCGACGCGGAACTGCGCGAAGTACAGCCACCCGGCCAGCGCCGCCGACGCGATCAGCGCCACCACCAGAGCCAGCGGGAACCACAGCCTGGTCAGCGTCTGCCGCCACCCGCGGGCCGGCTCAGCGGCAGCCGCGTCGCTGTCGCTGTCGCCGTCGGCCGGATCAGCCTCGGTTGCGGCCTGCTCCTCGACGGCTTCTGCGGTGTCTTCCGGCTCGACGGTCGTCTCGGTATCTTTCTCGGTCTCTTTGATGTCCTGGTCCAGGGTCACGGCACGAACTCGACTTTCGACAGCTTGATCTGGTCACCTTCGCGGACCATGTCGACGGCCACCCGCCATGGACGCGGTTGCTTGTTGGCACCAGTGGTGTTGGTGACCTGGGTGTTGACGGCGACCAGGACGACAGCGTTGTTGTCGCTCATGGTGTCGACGGCGGCGGCGGTCACGTTCGCCTCGGTCACGACCTTCGCGTCCTGGGCCAGCTTGACGAAGTCCTTCGACTGCGCCTCGAAGTCCTCCCGGAACTCGCCCGTCGAGTTGTCGAGGATGTTCTTGACGGCATCTTGGGCGTGGTTGAAGTCCAGGGACATGAGGGTCACGACGGTTTGGCGGGCCGCCGCGGTGTACTCGGCCGCCAACTGCTGGCGATGCTCGGCCTGCCGGTGGTGCCAGATCATCCAGCCGCTGACGCCGAGCAACGCGGCGATGACGATGAGTGTCAGGCAGCTCGCCAGGACCTTCCAGAACAGACGCGAAACCCGCACCCGCGGCAGGCGCGACGACTTGCTCGCGCCGACCTCGGCTTCGGCTTCGGCCTCCGGCCCTGATTCTTCGGCTTCTTCGAGCGGTTCGGCTTCGACGGCCTCTGACTCGGCATCGACGCCGGTGGTATCGGTGACCTCAGGGGTATCGGTGTCGTCGGCAGGCTCGGTTGACGGCGCTTCGTCTTCGTCGGCGACGTCATCCGCCGCGGTCGCGTCCACGTCGTCCTTGTCGGCCGCAGCCTCGTTACGCAGCCGGATGGCGCGAGCACGTGCCCGCGCGGCGGCAGCCACGGCTTCGGCCTCTGCGGCCTCGGCTTCGGCCTGTTCGGCCAACTTCAGTGCGTCGCTCGGTGACGCGTCATCTTCGCTAGTATCGAGTACCGGCGACGAAGGCTTGCGGGACGGCATGCCGACCTCCTGTCCGTTCAGCAGCCTGCTTAACGAGAATTACGTTATCAGTTTGCGGTAGTGACCCGAGAGTACATCATCGACAGCAGGCGCATAAATGGCCATTTAGCTGCGGAAATGATGTTTACGCGCTGTGCGCGCACTTAGCCCGGACTCGCCGTCACCCGCGCCTCGAGCTCATTCTTCATCACCTTGCCGGTGGCATTGAGTGGAAGTTCGTCGAGAAACTCGACATAGCGGGGCACCTTGTAGCCGGCCATGCGCTCGCGGCCCCAGGCGATCAATTCCTCGGCAGCGATGGGCGCGGCACCGGGGTCGTCCCGCAGCACCACGAACGCCTTGCCGACCTGGCCCATCCGCTCGTCGGCGACACCGATGACGGCAACCTGCGCAATCGCCGGATGCTCGAGCAGGAATCCCTCGATCTCGGCCGGGTAGGCGTTGAAGCCGCCGACGATGAACATGTCTTTCTTACGTCCGACGATCCGCAGCCTGCCGGACTCGGTGAACTCGCCGAGATCTCCGGTGTGCAGCCAGCCGTCGGCGTCGATCGCCTCGGCGGTGGCCGCCGGATCGTCCAGGTAGCCCTGCATCACGTTGTAGCCGCGCACCAGCACCTCGGTGTCCTCGGCGATGCGTACGTCGATCCCCTCGCACGGAAGCCCGGCGGTGGTGGCCACATCCTCGGCCGAGTCACCCGGCCGTGACAGCGTGACGTTGCCCGCCTCCGTGAGGCCGTAGCCGGTCATCAACGTCTGGAACGGCAACTCCTCGCGGATGCGACGCACCAGTTCCACCGGGATGTCGGCGGCACCCGTCACCCCCGCCCGCAGCGTAGCCAGCCGGTCACGGTCTGCGACAGCCAGCAATGAGTGGTAGAGGGTGGGCGGGCCCGGAAGCATCGTGATGCGTTCGCGCTCGATCAGTTCCACCACATTGTCGACGTCGAACACCGCCACCGGCAGCATCGTCGCACCGCGCAGGAAGGACGCCACCAACCCCGCCTTCAACCCGAAGGTGTGGAAGTACGGGTTGATCATCAGGTAGCGATCACCCTCGCGCAGATCCGCCAGGGTGGCCCACTCCTCGTAGGCCCGCAGCGTCTGGCGATGGTTCATCATCGCGCCCTTGGGCCTGCCCGTGGTGCCCGAGGTGAAGATGACATCGGCGATGTCGGCGGGCTCCACATCACGCGTGAACGGACTTCCACTAGTCAGGAAGTCCGACTTGAGATCGATGGTCGGAACATCGAGATCAGCCTCGGTGAACGTGAAATCCTGCCCGAGGAAACCGTTTTGGATCATCACCGCCTTGGCGCCGCTGCGCACCACCACGTCGGCGGCCTCTTCGGCCTTGAACCGCGTGTTGACCGGGACCAGGACGCCGCCGGCGGCCATGATCCCGAATGCGGCGATGATCCACTCGGCCGAATTGGGAGCCCAGACCGCGACCCGGTCCCCCTTGTCCACGCCGAACCCGGCGAACGCACCCGAGGCTTTGCGGATGCGCTCGGCGAGTTGGGTGAAGGTCAGACGCAGCGGACCGTCGACGACAGCCTCGGCATCGCCGAAACGGTCCGCTGCACTCAAGACCATCTCGGGGATGGTCTGCCACTGATTGATGTGTCGGCCCCTTAGAGCGTGACCAGGCGGCCCAGGTTGCCGCCCATGATCTTGGCCTGATCCTCGACGGCCAGGTGCTCGAGCGCGGTCACGTAGTGGGTCGGTTCGGCCAGGCCCTCCGGGTGCGGCCAGTCGGAGCCGTACAGCACCTGTTCGACGCCGATCAGGTTGATCAGGTCGTCGATGCCCTCTTCGTAGAAGGGGCTGACGTAGATGCGGTTCTTGATCTCCTCGATCGGGTTGCCCAGGAAGGCCTCTGGTGCCTTCTTGTACACCTCGGCCATGGAATCCAGGAGCGGGAACATCCACTTGGAGCCGGCTTCGACGATGCCCACCTTGAGCTTCGGATGGCGGAACAGTGCACCGTGGATCACCCAAGAGCCGACGGCATCCTGAATCGGGCGCCACTCGTTGAGGATGTTCATCGCGTTGGTCTGGAACGGCAGCATCTCCTGCACCGTGCCATCCCATTCCGAGGTGTAGCGCGAGTAGCCGCTGTCGGAGGAGTGCATGCCGACGAACACGTCGTACTCGACGCATCGCTCCCAGAAGGGGTCGAACTCGGGCAGCGCGAACGAGCGCGGGCCACGGAAGCCGGGCACCGGTGCCGGGCGGACCAGGATGGCGCGGGCGCCGCGCTTGACGCACCACTCCAGCTCTTCGATCGCCTTCTCGACGATGGGCAGGGTGATCACCGGGGTGGTGAAGATGCGGTTCCGGTAGTTGAAGCCCCAGACCTCGTCCAGCCACTGGTTGAGGGAGTGGACGATGACGTGGATGGCGACCGGATTGTCGCGCAGCCGCTCCTCGATGAGGCTGGCCAGCGTCGGGAACATCAGGCTGCGGTCGACGCCGAGTTCGTTCATCAGCTCCAGACGCGGCTCCGGCTCGAAGAACGCCGGGATGGACCGCATCGGCTCACCGAACAGCTCGCGCTTGCTCTTGCCGTCCGGGTTGCCGAACTTGAAGTACTCCTCCCAGGCGCCTGGCTTGGCGACGTGCGAGAACGTGGGGTTCGGGATGTAGTTGCTGATGTGGCCGTCGATCGCGATCTTGGTGCGGCCGTTGACCTCGACGTACTGGACGATGTCCTTGTACTCCTTGGGGAGGTACTTGGTCATCGCCTCCGGCGGCTCGTAGAGGTGGTTGTCCGCGTCGAACAGCGGAAACGGAATGTCGACCCTATGCGACAGTTGTCCCATGGAAAACTCCTTTGCAATTCTAGAGAATCATATTCTCACTTGATAGCTGCCGCAATGCCCAGCTCGGCCCGAGGGCTGCTCACCGGGCGATTGCAGCAATCTCCTGACGGATGACGAACTTCTGAACCTTGCCGCTGGCCGTGCGGGGAAAATCTTCGGCCTGATGTAGCTCTTCCGGCCATTTCTGCCGGGCCACCCCGCAGGACTCGAAATGCGCCCGCACCTGATCGAGGGTGGGCATCGTGCCGCCGTCGCGCACGCGAAGGACCGCGGCCACCCTCTCGCCCAGCCGCGCGTCCGGTGCGGCCACCACGATCGCCTCGATCACATCGGGCAGGCCCAGCAGCACCTCTTCCACCTCCAGCGCGCTGATGTTCTCGCCGCCCCGGATGATGAGGTCGGTGGTCCGGTCGGTGATGGTCAGGTACCCGTCGTCGTCGAGCACTCCGATGTCGCCCGTTCGATACCAGCCGTCGGAGTCGAAATGTTTTGCGGTGAGGGCATCGTCGGTATAGCCGAGGCACAGATCCGGTCCACGGCTGAAGATCTCCCCGTCCGGCCCGAGCCGGATCTCCACACCCGGACGCACATTGCCGTCGGTGTACAGCCGCTTGGCCTCGGGCGCACCTGCACCGGATCCGGTGATCGACGGATGTTCGGTGCTGCCGTAGGAACGGAAGACGAACAGGCCCAGATCGGCCAGTCGCCGGGTGACGGCTGCGGGCACGGTCGAGCCGCCCAGTCCGACGGTGGTGAACCGGGCCAGATGGCGTTCGCTGAACTGCGGGTGGTCCATCAGGCTGGTGACGAAATACGGTGGCCCGCCACCGATCGACAGTTCGTCACGCTCGATCAGCTCCAGCACCTTGCCCGGATCCCAGACGTCGCACAGGTCGATCGGGGCACCCTCCAGCACCGGGATCAGGAACGCGCCGAGCATGCCGATGAAGTGCCCGACGGGCGTGGCGGTGAGCTGACGACCCCGGTCCGGCGGGTAGTTCTCCAGCAACTGGCGGGTTTCGAAGCCCAGCGTCTGATGGCTGTGGACAACACCTTTGGGCTCGCGGGTGGTTCCGGAGGTGAAGGCGATCAGCGCCGGCGCCGCCGGATCGGCGGTCAGGGTGCCCCTCATCGGCTCGTCGGCGAGGAGGTCGGCGAAAGAGCTGTGCCGACGCTCCTCGCGCGAGCGCTCATCGGCACCGACCAGACCCACGATCGGGACGTCGGCACACAGATCGGGCTCGAACTTCATCCGGCCGAACTGCTCGGTGGTGATGAACACCTTCGGCCTCGCCGTGGCCATGATGTGGCCGAGTTCCTTGCGTCCGTAGAAGTGCACGATCGGCACGGTCACGGCTCCGAGGAATGCCGAGGCCCAGAACGCGGCCGCGGCCTCCATCCAGTTCGGCAGTTGCAGGGCCACGACGTCACCGGGCCCGACCCCGCGATCGCGCAGCCCGGCGGCCAGGCGCCGCGCGGTGCGCTCGACCTCGCCGAAGGTGCCCTGGTACGGACGGGTCGCGGAGTGCACGTAGAACCCGGCATCGGGACTGGCGGCCAGACCGTCGGCCAGCATCTGGCCCAGGGTTTCAGGCCGCCACCAGCCTTCTTCGACGTACCGTTTGGTCAGCTCAACGGGGATGTCGCGCACAACGGTGATGTTATTCTCATCAAACGAGAATGCCAATCCCGGAACTGGAGAACGTTTGATGGTCGACCTCGAAATCGACGGCGAACTGGCGGTCATCACGATCGACCGCCCGCAGGCGCGCAACGCCATCTCGCTGGACACCATGGATGCGCTGAACAAGGCCCTGGATGGCGCCGCCGGCGCGTCCGCCCTGGTGATCACCGGCGGCGGCGACCGCGCCTTCGTCTCCGGGGGCGACCTGAAGGAACTGGCAGCACTGCGCACCGAACTCGAAGCGTCCGAGATGGCTTGGCGGATGCGCACGATCTGCGACCGGATCGCGGGTTTCGACGGACCGGTCATCGCGGCGCTCAACGGCCATGCCCTGGGCGGCGGGGCCGAGGTCGCCGTCGCGGCAGACATCCGAATCGCCGCCGATGACATCAAGATCGGGTTCAACCAGGTCGCCCTGGCGATCATGCCCGCGTGGGGCGGGGCCGAACGGCTCGCCACCCTGGTCGGCCGCAGCCGGGCGCTGCTACTGGCCGGAACCGGTCGCATCCTCGGCGCACGCGAGGCGGAGCAGGTCGGTCTGATCGACCAGGTCGTCCCCCGGGCCGAGTTCGCCGAGACCTGGCGGTCGACGGCGCAGCTTCTGGCCCGGCGTCAGGCCGGTGAGGTCAAGCGGGTGATCAACGGGGTTTCGACCACCGAGGCAGTCGCGGCCTTCGCCCGGCTGTGGTGCTCCGACGAGCACTGGGCCGCCGCGGACAAGGTGATGAACAAGGGAAAGTAGGCCTCGGGTGTCGCTGGGCGGCCGTCAGCCGCCGCCCAGCTCCCGGACCGGATCGCCGCCGTCCCAGCCGGCGGCCTGCGCGCGCACATACGCGGCCATGCCGGCCGAGGCCTCGGTCAGCTCCATGATCTCGACGATCGCGGCACCCGCCGGCGGTTCGAAGTAGGCGAAACGCACTCCCTCCCCTTCCCCGCCCGACCACACCCGGGGCCAGCCGGCCTCGCCGAGCGTGGCCATCGCGGCTTCGAAATCGTCTGCCCAGTAGGCAAGTTGGTGAAAGCCTCCCGCGCCGGAGCCGTCGAGGAACTCGGTGAAGATGCTGGGAGTGTCGTCGAGTTGCTGGATCAACTCGACCTGGAGGTCACCGCTGTTGGACAGCGCGAGGGACAGTTTCACCTCGCACGGCGCGCCGCGGTAGGTCACCCGCTGCGGCAGGTCGCGGATCACGAACCACGGGCCGACGCCCATCTTCAGCCAGCCCGCTATCGCCTCGTCCAGATCGGTGACCACGTACCCGATCTGACGGACTTCCCCCGGTAGAACCTCGCTCACGCCGCCTCCATCCGTCCATACCGTCTCAACTGCACCAGCGAGCCTACCGAGAGCCGGTTCTCACTAGACGAGAATTGCATTTCCAGTTATCGTCAGCGACGTGTCAACTCAGAAGGCTCTGGCGCCCGAGATCTCGACGTGGCCCGACGCCGAACCCCAGCTGATCGGCAGCCGCTGCACCGACTGCACGGCCACCACCTTCCCCGCCCAGGCCCGCTGCCCCAAATGCTCCGGCGGCAACACCGAACAAGCCCTGCTGCCCCGACGCGGCACCGTCATCGCCTGGACCACCCAGGGCTTCCCACCCGGCGCCCCCTACAAAGGCCCCACCGGAAAAGCCTTCGTCCCCTTCGGCGTCGGCCTCGTCGAACTCACCGACGACACCGGACCGGTCCTGCGCGTCGAAGGCCGCCTCACCGAAAACGACCCCGCCAAACTGCAATTCGGCATGGACGTCGAACTCACCATGATCCCGTTCACCACCGACGAAGACGGCAACGAGATTGTCACCTTCGCCTTCCAGCCCGTCTAGAGAGGCCGCGCACATGACCAATGACGTAGCGATCATCGGCGTCGGCATTCACCCGTTCGGCCGATTCGACAAGACCGCGATGCAAATGGGCGCCGAGGCAATCCAATTCGCTCTCGAGGATGCGGGCCTGGAGTGGAAGGACATCCAGTTCGGGTTCGGCGGCAGCTACGAGGTGTCGAATCCCGACGCGGTCACCAGGCTGGTCGGGCTGACCGGCATCACGTTCACCAACGTGTTCAACGCGTGCGCCACCGCGGCCAGCGCGATCCAGCAGACCGCCGACACGATCCGGCTGGGCAAGTACGACATCGGCATCGCGATCGGCCTGGACAAGCACCCGCGCGGCGCGTTCACCGACGACCCGGCCAAACTCGCCCTGCCGCAGTGGTATGCCGAGAACGGCCAGTTCGTCACCACCAAGTTCTTCGGGATGAAGGCCAACCATTACATCCACAAGCACAACATCTCCGAGGAGACGCTGGCGCGGGTGGCCAACAAGAACTTCCGCAACGGTGAGAAGAATCCGAATGCGTTCCGGCGCAAGGAGATCTCGGTCGAGGAGATCATGGCCTCCCCGGTGCTGAACTACCCGCTGCGGCAGTACATGTTCTGCGCACCCGACGAAGGTGCGGCCGCGGTGATCATGTGCCGGGCGGACATCGCGCACAAATACACCGACAAGCCGGTGTACGTACGGGCCAGCGAGATCCGGACCCGGACGTTCGGCGCGTACGAGGTGCACGGCACCTCGGCTCCGCTCGACGAGGATCCCTCACCGACGGTCTACGCAGCCAAGGCCGCCTATGAGGCCGCGGGCATCGGGCCCGAGGACGTGGACATCGCCCAGCTGCAGGACACCGATGCCGGCGCCGAGGTGATCCACATGGCCGAGACCGGGTTGTGTGCCGATGGCGAGCAGGAGAAGCTGCTGGCCGACGGCGCCACCGAGATCGGCGGATCGATCCCGGTCAATACCGACGGCGGTCTGATCGCCAACGGCGAGCCCATCGGGGCTTCGGGCCTTCGCCAGATGCACGAGCTGGTGAGACAGCTGCGTGGCGAGGCGGGCGAACGCCAGGTGCCGGGCAATCCCAGAGTCGGCCTGGCTCAGGTCTACGGCGCGCCGGGCACAGCCTCGGCAACGATCCTCTCGCTCTAGTCCGTCTGGCGGCCAGACGTGAATGTCCCCCGCAACCATCGGTTCGGGGGACGTTCACGCCTCACGCAGGGTCAGGCTTCAGGCCGGCAGTTCCAGCGGCTGCGGTTCGCCTTCGAGACGGCGCAGCCAGTCCTCGCAGAACTTCAGCACCTCGGCATGACCTGCCGTCATTCCGAGCGCCTGCTCCATGACCATCACCCGCGACACACTGGCCGCGATGAAGGTCCACACGATCGGCGGCACCTCGGACGCTTCGACGCCGTACCGCTGCAGCGCCCCGTCGATCGCCTTGGTTTCCGCCTCGCGGAACATTTCCGCGTAGCGGCCGATCTCGGCCCGCAGCGCCGGTCGGTGGTTGGCAAGCCCCGTCATCTCCATCGTCAAGCGCGTAGCGCTCGGGTCGGTGCCGAACCGCCACAGTGCCCACAGCGGCTGCGGCGAGTTCAGAGCCTCGGCCTGCGCAGCCAACCCCTCATCGGCCCGCCGCACGAACACCGCCAGGAACAGGTCATCCATGGTGCGGAAGTAGTAGTGCACCAACTGGGGCTTGAGACCGGCCCGCTCGGCCACCCGCCGGGACGTGACCGCGACGTACCCCTCCTCGATCATCAGCGCCTCGGCAGCGTCGAGCAGCACGATTCGGTTCTTCGCGTCGGGCGCCCCGATCCTTCGCGCCGATGCCATACCCGATCCTCCTCACGACTTGCCCCCGACAACGTCTGGCTGATCGTAACTTCAGCACAGCCACGTGATCTTGACCACGACTCTACTGCCATGCTAAGCAGGTGCTCAGCAATTTCGATAATTCTTCGCGCGGTGCAGCCCGTCGCGAAACCACCGCAGCGCATATCGATTTCGGGAGGCAGCGCACATCATGAGCGATTCCGGCACGACCAACTACGACACCGTCGACTACTTCACCGACCAATCGCTGGTTCCCGACCCGCACCCGTACTTCGACCACCTGCGCAGCAAGTGTCCGGTCGTGAAGGAACCGAACTACGGCGTCCTGGCGATCACCGGGTTCGAAGAAGCCACCACCGTCCTCAAGGACACCGATCTGTTCTCGTCGTGCGTCGCCGTGGCCGGCCCGTTCCCGCCGCTGCCGTTCACCCCCGAGGGTTCTGACATCACCGAGCAGATCGCGCAGTACCGGCCCCAGATGCCGATGTTCGAACACATGGTCACGATGGACCCACCTGACCACACCAACGCCCGTTCCCTGCTCAACCGGTTGCTGACCCCGCGCCGGTTGAAGGAGAACGAAGACTTCATGTGGCGGCTGGCCGATCAGTGCCTCGACGATTTCATCGCCGACGGCAAGTGTGAGTTCCTCAGCGCCTACGCGAAGCCCTTCTCGCTCCTGGTGATCGCCGACATGCTGGGCGTGCCGGAAGAAGACCACGAGGAGTTCCGGACGGTCCTGGGCGCACCCCGGCCGGGTGCTCAGGTCGGCTCCCTCGACGGCGACCTCGTTTCCTCCAATCCGCTGGAGTGGCTCGACGAGAAGTTCATCGGCTACCTCGAGGACCGTCGGAAAGAACCCCGCGACGACGTGCTGACGGCGCTCGCCACGGCGAACTACCCGGACGGTTCCGTACCGCCGGTCATCGAGGTGGTTCGATCCGCGACCTTCCTGTTCGCCGCCGGGCAGGAGACCACCACCAAGCTGCTCTCCGCATCGCTGCGGGTGCTCGGCGACCGTCCGGACATTCAGCAGGCCCTGCGCGACGACCGCAGCCGCATCCCGACCTTCGTCGAGGAAGCCCTGCGGATGGACGCACCGGTCAAGAGCCAGTTCCGGTTGGCCAAGAAGGACACCAAGCTCGGTGACGTCGACGTGCCTGCGGGCACCACGCTCATGGTGTGCCCCGGCGCGGTCAACCGCGACCCGGTCCGCTTCGAAGATCCGCACACCTTCAGCCTGGATCGCAAGAACGTCCGCGAGCACATCGCATTCGGCCGCGGTGTGCACAGCTGCCCGGGCGGCCCGCTGGCCCGCGTCGAGGGCCGGGTGTCACTCGAGCGGATCCTGGACCGGATGGCCGAGATCGGCATCGACGAGGAGTTCCACGGGCCCGCGGACGATCGTCGCTACAACTACGAGCCGACGTTCATACTGCGCGGTCTGACCGATCTGCACATCACGTTCAAGCCCGTGCGCTGACCCGATCTACCGACAGACGAATCCGCGGATCTCGTCTTCGCCGTATTTGTTATTCTCCGATTGCGAGAATGACAATCTCGCTGGCGAAGACGAGATTCCGGTTTCGGCACGGTGAAGCCTGATCTCGTTCTATAGTCAGCCGACCAGTGCCGATCCGTGGAGGTGTGCCTGTGAAGTCCAGCTTGATCCGTGTGGCGATGAGTGCCGCGCTCGGGTTGGGGACAGCGATCGCATTGGCACCGCCGTCGCAGGCCATGTACTTCGGCAACTACAGCCTCAACATCCCCGATCGCAGGGATTTCCACACCTGGATCTGGTCGGCGATCACGCCGTGCCGCGACCCGGGTTCCGACGTCCGGCAGCACGACTGCATTTCCATCGTGGCCATCCCGCAACCAGTTGCCAAGGCTTTCTCTGGGCGTGGCAACGCGAGACTGGTCGACGGTCGCTATACCTTGACGGTCGATGATCCCTTCGGCCTGCGGTGCGGGGACATCTACTACGGGCCGACCATCCCGACCCACGACGTCTACTCGTGGGATGCCAACACACTCGCGGGCGAGATGGTCTCCTCGTTCGATGCCGGCTGCGACGGCGCCCCCGGTGGCGCCTTCACCTATCCGTTCACCCTGACGAGGATGTGACCGATGCGTCATCTGACGAGCCGAGCTTTGACCATCGCGACGGCCGCTACCCTGGCGGCCGGCGCAATCGCCACGGCCGCACCGGCATTCGCCGATGATCCGGAGCCGGTCGGTCCGCCGCTGCGTCACGTGCAATACACGGTGACCGCCGATGCGCCGTACTGGGCTCACATCTACTATCGCGACACCGATCCGGTGCAGTTCTCGGACTACAGCCACAATCCGTACGAATTCAGCCCGCGGGCCGATGTGGACATCGCACCGGACAAGCCCTGGGTATTTGACGCCATGCTCGCCGATCCCGACCTGTGGGCCATGGTCCTGGTGCAGAGCGGTGAGTCACCCAATTTTCCGACTCCTGGGTTCAACTGCAAGCTGGCGGTCGACGGCGTGGTGGTCAAGACCAACAGCGGCCCCAAGGGCGCGTTGTGTTCGATCCGGAACTGGTAGACCCCACAACCGAAACATGAGAATGCTTGAGGGCGACGCGAAACGCGTCGCCCTCAAGCGTCTTCAGGCATTTGACTCAGGCGTCGCCGCGGAGCCAGCGTGTCTCACCATTCATCGGAACACAGCTCAGGAACAACCCATCCGGCGCCTGGGCCACCGAGTTCTGCTCGTTGATGCACAGGCTGTTCTCGTCGCGGATGCCCACCATGGGTGGCGACCGGAACCACCGCGGCTCATAGCGCCGCGGCGAGCCGCAGAACACCAGCCGGCCCCACCCGTTGCGCGCGTCGACCCCGAACACGTAGTAGGAGGTGTTGTCGCACGGAGCGCCGAGCACAGCGTTCGGGTTGATACCCGGCGTGCAGAAAGCGTCATTACATGTCTGCGGTCCCGCGTTTGCCTGCGGAGCAGCCAGCATCCCGGCGACAATCACTGAAGCGGTCGCCATCACCGTCACACGCACGTTGCTACTTTCGCATAGCTGGAAATTAAACTCTCAGTTTTGGAGAATATTACTACGAACGGTCCGCCGCTGGTCCACAAGCCGGCAGCAGGACGGCTTGGCCTGGACCATTACATCGTGAGACAGGCACCGATAGTGATATTCTCCGAAACTGAGAACATGGCTACCGCCGCGTCAGGTCGGCCAGAAGGAGCGTTCATGTCAGTCTCCCGGGTAAGTGCAGCCGCGGTGGCCGTCGCCGCCGCAGCGGCCGTCAGCCTGAGCGGCGCCGCCCCCGCGGTCGCAGGCGAGCAGTGGGGTATCAACGGCACCTTTGCCACCTCGTCCAACGGCGAATGGGCCAAGATCAACGATCGGTACGAGAACCAGCCTTCGGTCCGCAGCACCTGGACGATCTCCACACAGTGCATCTCCCCCACCGAATGCAGCGGCACGGTGACCAGCGATGCGGGCTGGTCGGCACCGATCTACACGACGAACGGTCTTTGGTACATCAAGAGGGTGCTGCCCAACTGGCGCTTCTGCGCGGACGGCACGCCCGTCGAGGGCATGCAGATCTACCGAATCTACCCGGTGGGCTTCGACGGCCACACGGACTTGACCTCATCCGAATACACCGGCGAAGACGTGACCATCGGACCCAGCGGATCCTGCGGACGCAATCAGTCACCGGAGGTTCGGATGCCGTTCTACATGCGGCCCGCCTAGCCAAAAACTTAAGACAGACAAAAAAACTGGCCCCGGGCAATCGCCCGGGGCCAGTTCTTTGATATTCCGCTCAGGTCGGCATCAGGTCCTGCCACGACTTGGGCTGGGACACCAGATCCGTCTGCTTGTAGAGGTTTCCGTCGCTACCCATGTACTCCCCCGTGCGCGGGTTGTACTTGGCGATAGCCACCGACGGTCCCTGACCCTTGTCACCGTTGAACGCGCTGGGCGCCGCTCCGGGCTCTGAAGGAGTCTCGGGCGCATCCGGGAACACTCCCTGTCCGTGCGGGACCGGCGGAAGCTCGGTGAACTGCGGCTGGTCCGCCGCCGGCAGCGGAACTGCGTTGGGATCTCCCGGCGGTGGCGGCGGTACACCGGGCACCGGAGGATCCATGTACAGCGGCCGCCCCGGCAGCAGCGGACCTGGCCCGGTTCCGGCGAAGCTCGGCGCCGGCTGCGGTTCGGGTGCCGCCCCTGGCGGCGGAGCGGTCACCCCCGGCGGCAGCGGGGTGCCGCCGAGCGGCCCGAAGATCTTCTCGTCCGGCAGGACGCGGGTGTCAGGGGGCACGCCCTGGGCGATCAGACTGGGGTCCAGCGGGTACGGGCCGAGCGCGTGCTGACGCTGTGCGATCGGTTGAAATCCCTTGGGGTCGTTGCACAATTCGACCGTGGGCGCCCGCTTGCCCGGATGCTCCATACACGGGTAGTTGCGGGCACCGCGCACACCGATCGGGGAATCCTGCGGCAACTTGCAGTAGATGTTGTCCGGGGTGTCGATGGTCGTGGTGTCGGCCGGGGAGCGCCACGCCGACGGCGGGAGGAACCCCACCGTGCACGTCGGCGGATCACCGAGACCCAGCGAGAAGTCGGCCATCGGCAGACCGCTCGTGTTGTTCGTCGGCGCATACGTCTGCAGCTGAGCGACGTACGGCGGCAACAACACCAGCAGCTGCTCGATCGACGGGTTGTAGGTGAGTGCGATCTGGCCGAAGGTGCTCAGGTTCGCCAGCAACAGCGGCAGGGTCGGCTTGATCTGCTCGAGCAGCTTCGTGGTCTCCTGGGCGAACCCGGGGCCGTTGCGCAGCAGCGACCGGACCTCGGGATCGTTGTCGGCAACCTGCCCGGTGATACCGGCCAGGCTGGCGGCCCAGGTTCTGATCGAATCGGTGGTCTGGGCTTGCGCGTCGAGGAAGGGCTTGCCGTCGTCGATCAATGCACGGGTCTGGTCCGAGACCGCGTTGGAGTCCCTGGTGATCGTCGAAGCCGAGTCGAGCAGCGAACCGAAGTCATAGCCGGTCCCGTTGAACGCGTTGTAGGACTCGTCCAGCAGCTGGCTCAGCTTGTCCTTCGGAATGGTGTCGACCAGAGCGCTGAGTTGATCCAGCATCGGGCCGACCTGCTGCGGAATCTTGGTGTTGGACACGGCGATCACCGAGCCGTTGTCCAAGTACGGCCCAGAGTTGGTGCGCGGCAACAACTCGACGTACTGCTCACCGACCGCGGACATGCTCCGGACCTCGGCTGCCAGGTCGGCGGGCACCTTCGGAGAGCGGTCAAGGGACAGAGTCGCCTCGGCACCCTTCTCGGTCAGCGAAACCGAGGTCACCTTGCCGATCTGGGATCCGCGATAGGTGACATTGCCGAACTGGTAGAGGCCTCCGGTGGCCGGCAGTTCGAGCTTCACGGTGATGCGACCGACACCGAGCAGCGTCGGTAGCTGCATATAGGCGAACAGCATGACTGCCACACCGACGATCGAGGCGATGGTGAAGAGGATCAGCTGGGTCCGGATGAAGCGGGTGAGCATTTATCCGCCACCCCCTGTCGGTGGAGTAGGTGCAGTAGGTGCCGGCGCCTGGTCCGCTGAACCACCTTGAGGCGCATACGGTCCCGCGAAGATCGACGTCGACCCGCCGGCCGGGGCCACAGGCTGCGGCACACCCCCGGGCATGGTGAGCGGTGCCGGTGGCGCCACGGGCAGTACCGGGCCGGCGTAGGTGGGAGCCGGGAGATCCGCTGGCGGCGGCGCGTTCGGCATGTCCGGCTCCTCCGGGAACGCCTCCGGCGGCGGCGGGTTGACCCCGGTCTTGAGCGGGTCGTAGGTGTAGTTCAGGTAGTTCGGATCCCCCGGAATCGGAACGTTCTGCGCGTCCCCATCTTCCCAGCGGGTACCCCGCATCAAGCTGCGCTTGAGGTGCGGGATCGTCATGTCGAAGTACGCGAACAGGTTGTAGTAATCACCGCGGATGGCGCGGTCCATGAAGATCTGGGTGAACGGGAAATGCGGAGCGTATTCGAGCACCGCATCGAGTTGCGGCCCGACATTAGCCAGGGCCCTCAACGCAGGTTCCAGGTTCTTGAGGTTCCGAACAAGGTCGGCCTGCGAATCGTTGACGAACTGGTTGGCGGTCGCGCTGAAGGTGCCCAGCTTCTGCAGTGCGGTCGTGAATCTCGGCCGCTCCTTGATCAACACATCGAGCGCCGGCGGGATTTTCTCCAGCGCCCGGGTGATGACATCACGTTGCCCGGCGAAGGTCGAGGCCAACTGGTTCAGCCCCTGGATCGAAGCAACGATGTTGTCGCGCTGCGCATCTAACGCGCCGACAAACGTATCCAACCGGGTGAGCAGATCACGAAAGTCTGCCTCGCGCCCGTTGAGTGCGGCGCTGAAGTTGTGGATGATGTCACCCATCTGCCCGAGACCGCCGCCGTTCACCACCGCGGCCAGCGAGGACAGCGTCTGCTCGGTCGTCGGATACGTCGACGAGTTGTTCAGCGCAATCGTCGCTCCCGGTGGGAGTTTCCCGTTGGGAGCCTGACCCGCCGGCGGGTTGAGCGCCAGATGCATCGAACCCAGAAGGCTGGTCTGCCCGACGCTGGCCACCACATTTGCCGGCACCACGACACCCGGCTGCACCGAGAACTCGACGTCCGCGTGCCAATCCTTCACCGACAGGGTGCGCACGCTGCCGACGACGACGTCGTTCATCATCACCGGTGAATTCGGTTCCAGCGTCGCCACATTCGCGATCTCGACGTGGTAGACGCTGGAGTCCGCACCCCGTCCCACGGCCCCGGGCAGGGGCAGCGAGTTGACGCCTTGGAACGCGCACCCGCTGGTGGTCAGCGCGACGCAGGATCCGGCGGCGATTGCCAGACGCAGCGGCTTTCCCCTGATCATGCTGGTGGCGTCCCTTCTGCTGGTGCTGGTGCCGGTGCCGCGGGCGCCGGCACTTCGGCGGCCAGTGGACCGGGCGGCGGACCCGGAGGCGGCCCGGGTTGCCCGGCAGCCGGATTGAGCATGTCCGACACAGTGTTGTGCATGTTGGGCGGGTAATAGTCCCCACCCGGCAGCAGCTGCTGAGCCCCTGGTGGCGGCTCATCCGGCCCGCGACCGGTGAACGGTGGAGGCGGAGTCGGGCCGGGGTTGTAGGCCGAGATTGCCGGCGGGATATCGGGTGCAGTGGGCGACCCTCCCTCACCGCCCGGCGCCAGACCCGGCTCTGAGTAGACGATGTTCTCGGGTTTGGCCGATGGCATCAGGTACGGGTCGATCGGGAACGGCAGGTGATTGAAATTGATCAGCCGTAGCGCTGGGCCCAGATACTGCGAGCACAGTTTCGCGGTCTCGGGTGCGGTGGTGTTCTCGACGGCACCGATGGCACCGCAGATGAATTCGACCGGGTTGGAGAAGTTGTTCAACACGAACTGGCCGACCGCGCTGCCTGTGTCCGGGTTGTAGATGTTGTAGCCGTTCATGAACGCGTTCGGCGCAACGTGCAGGAGATTCTCGATGTGTAATTTGTTGTCGACCAGGTTCTGGGTGACATTGGCCAGCCGCTGCACCTGCTCGGAGGTCTGATCGCGGGTTCCGGCAACGAATCTCTGTACGTCCACGACCGCCACCGACAGGTTCGTCAGGGCCGCATCGAGGTCCGATCGGCTGCCGTCAACCACGCTGGTCAGCGTGGCCAACCGGTTCTGGAACGACACCACCTGCTGATTGCTGTCCCGCAGTGCGGTAACGAACGTCTGCAGATTCTTGATGATGTCGACGATGTTTCCGCTGCCCTCGGCCAGAACCCGGGCGACGCCGGACAGCTGCGAAATGGTCTGGCGCAGTTTGTCTCCGTTGCCGGCCATCGCGTCGGCCGTGCTGTTGATGAACCGGGACACCGACGTCCCGTCGACGCCGCTCTGCGGTCCGAGGTCGGTGGACAGCCGCATCAGCTGTTCCTTGACCTGATCCCACTCCACCGGAACGGCGGTGCGGTCCAAGCCGATCACGGCGTCATCGGGCAGCGTGGGGCCACTCGACCGGTAGGCCGGCGCCAGCTGCACATAGCGTGCGGCCACCAGGTTCTGGGCCACGATGACGGCTTTGGCATCCGCCGGGATCGGCACGTCATGGTCGACCTTGAGGGTCACGCGGGTTTGCGTGCCCTCCGGCTTGATCGAATCGATCGTGCCGACCTTGACTCCGGACACCCGGACATCGTCACCCGGGTATACGCCGGTGGCCGAGGTGAACAGCGCGGAGATGGTCTTCTGCCCGAAGAAGCTCTGGCGCAACAACACTGCCACGCCTACCACCAGCAACGCCACCAGCGCAATGGCCAGCCATTTACCGAGACGACTGCGGTTCATCAGCGTGAACCTCCGGGAACTCCGTTGTAGGGCCATGGGAATTCGGCGCGCGGCCCGGCATTGTCCGGCGGCTGGCCGGCGTTGGTCCCACGCCGGAACCCGAACGCGTAGTCCATGAACGGCTGGAGCAACTGGGCAGGCTGCAGGTTGGGAACGTAGGCGTTGTAATACGCCCCATTCGCCAGGGTTTCGGCCTGGGACAACTGGAACTTGTTCATATTCGGCAGGGCCTTGGTGATGTTGTCGCGATTGCGTTCCAGCATTGCGGTGACCGAGTTGAGCCGCTTCAGCGTCGGCGCCAGCTGCGCCTCGTTGTCGGCAACGAGGCCCGAGAGCTGCTGCGAGACTGCCGCGGTGTTGGCCAGCAGGTCGACGATGGCCTGGCGCCGGTCGTTGAGCACGCCGAGCAGATCATTCGCGTTGAGGATCAACGTGTTCAGCTGATCACTGCGCTGTGACAGCACCACGGTCACGTCGCTGGCACTCTTGAGCAGGCTGGCCAGACTTTCGTTGCGGCCGTTGATCGATTTGGACAACCGGCTGAGGCCGTCGAACGTGGGCCCGAGCTTCGGTGCGACCTGGTCGATGGTCGCCGACAGCGTGTCCAGGGACTGGTTCAGCGAAGCCGTGTCGGTACCCGCCGAGTTGGTGGTCAGGTCACTGACCGCGTCGGTCAGCGAGTACGGAGACGACGTGCGCGACGTTGGGATCACATCAGTGGTGCGCAGCGTGCCGGCACCATCGGACTCCAGTGTCAGCACCCGTTCACCGAGCAGTGAACCGGTGCGGATGTGCGCGGTGGTCAGTGACCCCAGGGGGTACTTGCCCTCGGTGGTGAAGGTGACCAACGCGTCGCCGTTCTGCAGCGACACGTCGGTGACCGAACCGATCTTGATTCCGGACAAGGTCACGTCGTTGCCGGTGGCGATACCGCCGGCTTCGCTGAACAGTGCCTGATGGCGCACCGACGAGGCCCACTGCTGCAACCGTTCGGGCTGAAGCCCGACGGCGATGATGAGCATCATCAGCACGACGCCGATGAAACCTGCCTTGATCAGATTTGATTCGCGGTACTTAAGCATCAGGGCTCCGCGCACCTCCCGCCTTCTTGTTTGATCATCGGGAAGTGCGCAGTGCGCCCCTGTAGATCGGTGACACGGATACCAAGTCCGCAGATGTAGTACATGATCCAGCTGCCGTACGAGCCCAGCCGGGCGAGCTTGCGGAAGTTGTCGGGGGCTTTCTGCAGGCCCCGGTCCAGGACGATCTGGTGGTCATCGAGCAGCGGGGCCAGTCGGTTGAGCTGATCGACAGTGCCCTTGAGTGGCGGCCGTGCCTCGGTGAGCAGGCTGGCGAGCGAGGCAGTGCCGTTGTCCAGCTGCGTCACGGCCGTGCCGAGTGGGTCACGATCCTGCGAGAGTCCACTGATCAACTGTTCGAGACGGTCGACGGTTCCGTCGAACTTCTTGCCGTCCTTGGCCAGTGTTCCGACCACCGAGTTCAGGTTGTCGATCAGCTGCTGGATGACCTGGTCGTTGTTGGCCAACGTGTTCGAGAACGACGAGGTCTTGCTCAGCAGTGAGTCCAGGGTGTCGCCCTGCCCCTGGAAGATCTGGATCAGCGAAGAGGTCAGCGCGTTGACGTCCTGGGGGTTGAGCCCCTGGATCACCGGTCGCAGGCCGCCAAGTAAAAGATCGAGATCCAGCGCACTTGCGGTGCGGTCCTTGGGTATCTGCGATCCAGCCGGCAGCAGCTTGGTCGAGCCGGGGCTGTCGATCAGTTCCAGGTAGCGGTCCCCCACCAGGTTCAAGTAGCGCACCGCGACCTTGGTGCTGGTGGTCAGCGCAACGCTGCGGTCGGTGTCGAATTCCACCTTCACCGACTTATCAGGTTGCAGCGAAACGCTTTTCACCGTTCCCACCCGGACCCCGGCAACCCGCACCGAGTCTCCCGACTCCAGCCGTGAGGCGTCACCGAAGACCGCCGAGTAACCCGAGTACGAGCCGCCGCGGTATTCCGAGAACGTCATGAACAGGAAGGCCGTCAGGACGGCCATCACCACCGCGAAGGACGCGAACTTGATGAATGTGCTTCTGCCGCGCTTCATCCCGGTTGTCCCGTCTGCATGGTGTTACGTGGCGGGCCGTCCAGCGGGCCGAACAGGATCTGCTTGAGCCCGTCGGAGTTGAGGAGGATGCCCTGGTTGCCGTACTTCCACGGGTTGGCGTTGGTGTCGGTGACGAGGTACTTGGCCTTGTTGCCGAATCCGATGTACGGCAAGCCCATGCACTGCGGACCGCCCTTGGCTGCCACCTTGGGGAGGTTGGACGGGTACCGGTAGCGCTCGATGCCCAGCGTGAACGCCACGTTGACCACGACGCCGGGTTCCATCTGCGGTGGCTGGTTGAGGAGGTACAGCATCCCCTTGAGGCCGCACTCGATTCCGGGTGCGTACTCGTTGAGCAGATCGGTGGTGGGCGCCAACAGGTTCAGAGTGGTGCTGAGTGCCTGCCGGTTGCCGCCGATGACGTCGTTGCCGGCGTCGGCCAGTCCGATCGAGCTCACCAGGAAGTTGTCGAGGTTCTTCTGCTCGTCAACGATGCTGTCGCTGAGCCGATTGGTGTTGTCGACAGTCTTGAGCAGGTCTGGTGCCGCGTCACCGTAAGCCCTCGACACAGCGGCCATGCTCTCGATGTCGCCCGTCAGATTGGGCAGGCTGGGCTCGATCTTCTTCAGCACCGCGTCGAAGTCGGACAGCGACTGCCCCATCGCTTCGCCGCGTCCGGAGAAGGCCGAGGACAGCGCGCCCAGGGTCTCGTTGAGCTTGGCCGGGTCGATCTTGTTCAGCACGTTGGTGAGCTGTTGGAAGACAGTATTCATCTCGACGGTGACATGATCGCCTTGAAGCGTCTGGCCGGGCCGAAGCTTCTCGGGCGAGGGGTTGTCCGGCGCGACGAGTTGGACGTACTTGGCGCCGAACACGGTGGTCGAGGCGATGTCGGCCTGGACGTTGCCCGGGATCAGGCGCAGCTGTGACGGGTTCATCGCCAGGTGCAGCACGGCCTTGCCGTCGGCACGCTGCTCGATCGAGCTGACGGTGCCGACCTGGACGCCCCGCATCTTCACCTTGGCGTCCGGGTTCATCACCAGGCCGGCGCGGTCGGAGATCAGGGTGACGGGCTCGGTCTTTGTGAAGCTGCCGCGGAACAGCGCGACCGCCAGGCCGAAGATCAGGCCTATGGCGACCACGGTCGCCAAACCCGCCAGTGGCCGCGCGGAGCCTCCCGCGCCGAAGCTGCGTCCGGGGCGCGCCGCCACCGGCGAAGCGCTACTTGTGGTTTCGGACCGGTGGGCTGGGCCCGGTCCAACGTTGCGTGTCAACTCTTCTCCCTATCCCGACAGGTTGAAGTTGCCGTTGGAGCCGTAGACCGACAGTGACACCAGCAGGGTCACCGAGACCACGACGATCAGCGAGGTACGTACGGCGTTGCCGACCGCGACACCGACTCCGGAGGGTCCGCCGGAGGCGAAATAGCCGAAGTAGGTGTGGATCAGCAAGATGGTGATGGCCATCAGGACGGCCTGCAGAAACGACCACAGCAGGTCGATCGGGTTGAGGAACGTCGTGAAGTAGTGGTCGTACAGACCTCCGGACTGCCCGAGCAGCACCACCGTGGTGAACTGGCTGGCCAAGAACGACAGGATCACCGCGATCGCGTACAGCGGGGTGATGGCGATCATCCCGGCCACGATCCGGGTACTGACGAGGTATTCGACCGGGCGGATGGCCATGGCTTCCAGGGCGTCGATTTCCTCGTTGATCCGCATCGCCCCGAGCTGGGCGGTCACGCCGGCGCCGAAGGTGGCGGCCAGGCCGATACCGGCCACCACGGGCGCGGCGATACGGACGTTGATGAAGGCTGCCAGGAATCCGGTCAGCGCCTCGATGCCGATGTTGCCCAGCGAGCTGTAGCCCTGGATGGCCAGCACACCACCGGTGGCCAGGGTCAAGAACCCCACGATCACCACCGTGCCGCCGATCATGGCCAAGGTGCCTGCGCCCATCGAGATCTCGGCGATCAGCCGGACCAGTTCCTTGCGGTAGTGCATGGCCGCGTGCGGGGTGCCCGCCAGTGCCTTGAGATAGAACAGCGTGTGATCGCCGATCCGGCTCAGCGTCGAGACCGGCTTGTGGAATTGGCGGGTGACCCGCGGATAGGTCGACCGCAGGATCGTCATCGTTCCCATTGCGTCCCCTGCCTCAGTGCGCCGTCATGCGGATACCGATGGCCGTGACGACCACGTTGATGACGAACAGGGCCATGAATGCGTACACCACGGTCTCGTTGACCGCGTTACCCACTGCCTTGGCTCCACCGCCGCTGATGGTCAGCCCGCGGTAGCAGGCCACCAGGCCGGCGATCAGCCCGAACAGCGCAGCCTTGACGCAGGAGATGATCACCTCGGGCACCCCGGTCAGCAGCGTGATGCCGGCCGCGAACGCACCCGGGTTCACGTCCTGGATGAACACCGAGAACACATAGCCGCCCAGGATGCCGATGATCACCACCAGACTGTTCAGCAGCAACGCGACCAGTCCTGAGGCCAGCATCCGCGGGGTCACCAGGCGCTGGATCGGGTTGATCCCCAGCACCTCCATCGCGTCGATCTCTTCGCGGATGGTGCGCGATCCCAGATCCGCGCACATCGCGGTCGCCCCGGCCCCGGCCACGATCAGCACCGTCACCATCGGACCCAGCTGGGTCACCGCGCCGAACGCCGCACCCGCGCCCGACAGGTCGGCCGCACCCAACTCCCGGAGCAGGATGTTCAACGTGAACGAGACCAGCACCGTGAACGGGATCGCCACCAGCAACGTCGGGGCCATCGACACCCGCGCCACGAACCAGCACTGCTCCAGGAACTCCCGCCCCTGGAACGGCCGCTTGAAAATGAACCGGATCGCATCCAACGACATCGCGAACAACGCACCGACAGCCTGCATCGGACCCGACAGGTTGCGTAGCGACACTCCGGTCGTCCACTTATCCGCCATGCGTACTCCTGTCCCGGCTGACGGCTGCGGACACCGCAGTCGGTGCGCCGATGTTAGGTGCTGCACCGCGCCGGTGCTCAATTAGCTCTACTACGTACGGTGCGGCCTTCGGCCCCGGCGGGGTCATGCCGCAACCTCAGACCCGGAACGTGCCAACCGGCCGGTCGGGTGCCCGATGTCTGCCGAATCCAGCTGGGACACAATGGCATTCATCTGCGCGCTGATTCGCGAACCGGATGACTCGACCATGAGCGGCAAAAGCGGAGTGCGCTGGGACATCTGACGCACCTCCTGCTTTCGCTGGGTTCTCTTCGCTTCACCGGACCTACCGGTGACGCCGGACAGACTTGCCCCACGACCGCCCCCCGACCGCATGATGCTATCGGACTGGGTATCTGTCGCGAGGGCAAATAACTCAGAACTTGCTCCGGTAGTTGACAATTGGGGCAGGACGCTCGACAGCCCTCCGCGCAGTTGCACGAGACTGCCGTTCTCGTCGTGGGACGCGATGGCAGCCGCCCGCGACAGACGGGTTCCGATGGTGGTGTTGAAGGGCATTGCGACGGCGGCCTAGGTGACAGCGCCGGCGGTCTTGAGTTCGATGATGCGATCCCAGTCCAGGCCGAGTTCGCCCAGGATGTCGTCGGTTTGTTCGGCGAACCCCGGCGCCGGCCCGGTGCTCGGCGCCGTGACGTCGAATTGCACTGGGTTGGCCACCAACTCGAGTTCGCCGGCCTGCACCAGGTACTCGTTGGCCCGGATCTGGGCGTCCTGTGCCGCCTGCAGGGTGTCCTGCACCGGAGCCCACGGACCGGCCAGCGTGGCGAATCGCTCGCTCCACTCTGGCAAAGTCCGCTTCTTCATCGCCTCCGTGAGGATCTCGACCGCGTCCGGTGTGTTCTCGGCGAACGATTCGGCAGTCGCGAACCTCGGGTCGTCGATGTAGCCCTCCAGGTCCATGTGCCGGCAGACGTCGGCCCAGAACTTGGTCGGCTGCATCATCACGAACGAGATGTAGCGGTCGTCTGCGGTGCCGTACAACCCGACGAGCGGGTTGATCGGCGACCCGTGCACACCAGGTGGCGGTGTCACCATCAGCTGGTTCAAGTGCTGGGTGAGCGCCACGGTGTGGCCCATCGACCACAGTCCGCTGCCCAGGAGCGATACGTCCACTACCGACGGCTCACCGGTGCGCTCCCGCTTGAACAAGGCCGCGGCGATGCCGCCGGCCAGGTTGGTGCCCGAGATGGTGTCGCCGTAGGCAGGCCCGGGTGGGGCGATCATGCCCTCCATCCCGGCCGGCGTGATCGTCGCGGCGGTGCCGGCCCGGCACCAGAACGCGGTCATGTCATAGCCACCCTTGACCGACTCCTCGCCGCGGGGGCCGAGAGCGCTGCCGCGGGCGTAGATGATCTTCGGGTTCACCGCGCGGATGTCGTCGACATCGATACCGAACTTCTGCCGGTGTCCGGGCAGGAAGCTGGTGAGGAACACATCGGCCTTTTTCGCCAGTTCGAGCAGGATCTCGCGCCCTTCGGGCACCGACATGTCCAGCCCGATGCTGCGCTTGCCGCGGTTGGCGTGCTCGATGTTCGGGTTGGGATCGCCCTCGACGCGCAGCGGCCCGGTCTGACGCAGCCCGCGTTGCGGGTCGCCGGTGACGGCGTGCTCGACCTTGATGACGTCGGCACCCCACTCCCCCAGCACGGCTCCGGCCGAGGGGACGAAACCGTACATCGCGACCTCGAGGATGCGGACTCCTTCGAGTGGACCGCCGCTCATTGCTCTCTCCTCTTCGCGCAAGCGCTCATCAGCCCAGCACCCGCGCGAACGTCTTGGATTCCATGAACTCCTCGAGTCCCGCGGTACCCATCTCTCGGCCGATGCCGGACTGCTTGTACCCACCGAACGGACTGTCGGGACTGAAGTAGTTGCCGCCGTTGATCGAGAAGGTGCCCGTCCGGATCCGCCGGGCCACGCCCAGCGCGCGGTCCTCGCTGCCGAACACCGCTCCGGACAGCCCGTAGATCGAGTTGTTGGCGATACGCACCGCGTCGTCGTCATCTTCGTAGGCGATGACGGCCAGCACCGGCCCGAAGACCTCCTCCTGGGCGATCTCGCTGTCGGGGTCGACATCGGCCAGCAGCGTCGGGGTGTAGAAGAAGCCGGGGTCGACCTTCTCGCCGCCGGTGACCAGGGTCGCGCCGGCCTCGACGGCACGCTTGACCATGCCGTCGACCTTGTCGCGCTGCTTCTCGCTGATCAGCGGCCCCATGTACGTCTTGGGATCGGTCGGATCGCCGTAGCGCACGAGTCCGAAGTTGTTCTTGATCAGCTCGACGATCTCGTCCTTGTGCTTCGCGGGCACCAGCAGCCTCGAGGTCAGAGCGCAGCCCTGACCGGCGTGGGTGACCATGCTGAAGGCCGAGAACAGTGCGGCGGTGTTGAAGTCGGCGTCGTCGAGGACGATCGCGGCCGACTTGCCGCCGAGTTCCAGGAACACCTTCTTCAAGGTCTCGCTGGCCGCGGCCATGATGCGCCGCCCGGTGGGCGTGGAACCGGTGAAGGTGACCATGTCGACGTCGGGGCTCGTGGTGAGCACCGCGCCCACCTCGGGGTCGGCGCCCGACAACACGTTCACGACGCCGGCCGGGATGTCGGTGCGGTTCGCGATCAGCTCGCCGAGCGCCAGCGTGACCAACGGGGTGTCCGGAGCGGACTTGAGCACGACGGTGCAGCCGGCGGCCAGCGCCGGAGCGAGCTTGGCCAGGGCCAGCTGGTTCGGATAGTTGTAGGCGATGATCGCGGCCACCACGCCGCCCGCTTCCTTCTCCACCCACCGGTGGTGCTGCATGCCGCGGCTCTCGATGTTTCCGAGATCTTCGGTCAGCGGGTAGGTCTTGAGCAGCTCGGCGTAGTACCGCACGATGTCGATCGGACCGTCCAGCTGCGCACCGGCGCACAGCGCCGCGGTCGCGCCCACCTCGGTGGTGGTCAGGGCGGCCAGCTCGTCACGATGCTCGATCAGGGCCTGGTGCAGTTGCTCCAGGCAATGGATCCGCAGTTCGGTGTTGGTGGACCAGTCGGTGTTGTCGAATGCCTGCCTGGCCGCGGCGACCGCAGCCTCGGCATCGGCGACCGTGGCGTCCGGCGCGTAGCCGAACACCTCGCCGGTAGCTGGATTGACGGAAGGAAACGTCCGCGGCGTCTCGCGCAGCTCTCCGCCGATCAACAACTTCCGGTCAGCCCGCTGTTCTTGCGCGATGGTCGGCGCTTCCTGCTGCATCATCCTCCTCAGGCGATTCCCTACTGTGATGGAAACTGCATTCTCATCACCGGCGAATCATACATTCGCTCGATGAGAACTCAAGTGAAAGCTAGATCAGCTAGTCATGCCCTATTCGCTGCAGATCCGCCATCCATGCAGGCGGCGCTCTGGTTGCACTCAGATCTTGCGGTGCACGCCGATCCGAGAGTACGGTTCTCATAATCGGAAGGATGATTCTTGACCCCTGAGAAAGCCCGGCTTCGCCCGGCGGCCGGAGAACTGTCATGAAGAATGCCGTTGTCACCGGAGGAGGTTCGGGCATCGGGGCGGCGATTGTCGCCCGGTTGCGCGCCGACGGCCTCAACGTCGCGATACTCGACCTGCAGCCATCGGATGACGATTTCGCGCATGTCGCGGACGTGACCGACCGCGCTGCTGTCGACACCGCACTCAACGCGGTTCGGGCCCAACTCGGCCCGATCTCGGTTCTGGTGAACGCCGCCGGCCTCGACTGCTTCAAGCGCTTCAGTGACGTCTCGTTCGAGAAGTGGCAGCAGATCATCGACGTCAACCTCAATGGCGTATTCCACTGCATCCAGGCCGCACTGCCCGACATGCTCGAGGCCGGCTGGGGTCGCATCGTCAACATCTCGTCGTCGAGCACGCATTCGGGCCAGCCCTTCATGTCGCCCTATGTCGCGGCGAAGTCCGCGGTGAACGGCCTGACGAAGAGCCTGGCGCTCGAACTCGGCCCCAGCGGGATCACGGTCAACGCGGTGCCGCCGGGCTTCATCGACACGCCCATGCTGCGCAAGGCCGAAGGCAAGGGCTTCCTCGGAGACACCGACAGGCAGATCGAGCAGACCCCGGTGCGGCGCATGGGAAAGCCGGAAGACATCGCCGCCGCCTGTGCCTTCTTCGTCTCCGAAGAGGCGAGCTACATCACCGGCCAGATTCTCGGCGTCAACGGCGGCCGTAACACCTGACGCGCACGCGGTGCACCCGAAACATCATCAGCGAAAGGAACAAACGTGGGAAACAGCGCAGAAGGCCGGGTTGCCGGGAAAGTCGCTTTCATCACCGGCGCGGCACGTGGTCAGGGCCGCAGCCATGCGATCCGGCTGGCCGAAGAGGGCGCCGACATCATCGCGGTCGACATCTGTAAGAACTACGACACCGTCGGCTACCCGATGGCGACGGCAGAAGACCTCGAAGAGACCAAGAACTTCGTCGAGAAGACCGGCCGGCGCATCGTCACCGCCCAGGCCGACGTCCGTAACGAGGCCGAGCTGCGGAGCGCGCTGGAATCGGGACTCGCGGAGTTCGGCAAGCTCGACATCGTCGTGGCGCAGGCCGGCATCGCCGCGATGAAGGGCCAGCCCGCGATGCAGGCCTGGACCGACGGCATCAACACCAACTTCGTGGGCACCATCAACGCCATCCAGGTCGCGCTGCCGCACCTCAAAGAGGGCGCTTCGATCATCGCGACCGCATCGGCCGCCGCACTGATGGACGCCCACAACAAGCCCAACCCCGGCGCCGATCCCGGCGGCATGGGCTACATGATCTCCAAGCGGCTCATCTCCGAGTACGTGCATGCACTCGCCACCGAACTGGCGGTGCGCGGCATCCGTGCCAACGTCATCCACCCCACCAACTGCAACACCAACATGTTGCAGAGCGAGCCGATGTACCGCTCGTTCCGGCCGGATCTGGAGAACCCGACCCGCGCCGACGCCGAGCCGGTGTTCGGTGTGCAACAGGCCATGAAGGTCAACTTCATCGAGCCCGAGGACATCAGCAACGCGGTGTTGTGGCTGGCTTCCGAGGAGTCGCGCTTCGTCACCGGCATGCAGCTGCGGGTCGATGCCGGCGGCTACCTCAAGTGGTACGACTACCACGTGTGATGCCGTACCCACTGATTGCAAAGGAGTTGTCGTAGTGAAGGTTTCGGTCGATGCCAGTCGCTGCCAGGGCCACACCCTGTGCTCGATGATCGCGCCCGACTCGTTCGTCCTCGACGACGTCGACGGTCACGCGTCACCGGTTTCCGATGTGGTGCCGGCAGATCAGGAGGACGCGGTCCGCGAGGCCGCGCACTCCTGCCCCGAGCAAGCCATCGTCATCGAAGATTGACACAGACCGAAAGGCCAAGGGAGACAACGCCGTGAGTATCGACGATGTCACGACCGACGACGACCGTAAGAAGAACAGCTACCACTTCGACCGGCACACGCCGGAATATCGGGAGCAGTTCGAGAAGATCACCGAGGAGATGCAGTCCAAGTGCCCTATGGCGTGGACTGACTCCTACAACGGGCACTGGGTCGCCGCCGACAGCAAGCACGTGTTCGAGCTGGCCCGCTGCCCGGTGGTCTCCAACCACCACGACATCAGCGGTGAAACGCCCTACCAGGGCATCACCATTCCCAAGGCGAGCCGCGCGACCGTGGTGCGCGGCGGCATCCTGGAGATGGACGAGCCGGAGCACAGCGCCTATCGCGGCGCGCTGAACCCGTACCTGTCACCCGCCGCCATCAAGCGGTGGGAACCGTTCGTCGACGAGATCACGCGTGCCGCCCTGGACGAGCACATCGAGTCCGGCCGCATCGATTTCGTCGAGCATCTGGCCAACGTCGTTCCCGCCGTGTTCACCCTCGCGATGATGGGTATCGAACTCAAGAAGTGGAACGTCTACAGCGAGCCGACGCACGCCTCGGTGTACACCCCGGAGCACTCCCCCGATCGCGAGAAGATCAACGAGCAGCATCGCGAGATGGGCATCGACATCATCAACAACATGATGGAGATCCGGGAGAATCCGCGCCCCGGACTGGTGAACGCGATGCTGCAGTTGCGGATCGACGGTGAGCCGGCCCCCGACATGGAGATCCTGGGCAACCTCGGTCTGGTCATCGGCGGCGGTTTCGACACCACCACGGCCCTCACCGCGCACGCCCTGGAGTGGCTCGGCGAACATCCGGACGAGCGCGAGCGGCTGTCCCGTGAACGCGACAACCTGCTGCATCCCGCCACCGAGGAGTTCCTGCGGTTCTTCACCCCGGCGCCCGGTGACGGCCGGACCTTCTCCGAAGACGTCGAGGTCGAAGGCCAGCAGTTCAAGCAGTACGAGCGGCTGTGGCTGTCCTGGGCGATGGCCAACCGCGATCCGTCGGTGTTCGACCAGCCCAACGAGGTCATCCTGGACCGCAAGGGCAACCGGCATTTCAGCTTCGGCATCGGCGTGCACCGCTGCGTCGGGTCGAACGTGGCCCGCACGGTGTTCAAGTCGATGCTCACCGCTGTCCTCGATCGGATGCCGGACTATGTCTGCGACCCCGAGGGCGCAGTGCACTACGACACCATCGGCGTCATCCAGGGCATGCGCAATCTTCCGGCCACGTTCACGCCGAGCAAGCCGCTGGGTCCGGGCCTGGACGAGACGCTGGAGAAACTGCAGCGCATCTGCGTCGAGCAGGAACTCGCCCGGCCGATCACCGAGCGCAAGGAGCGCGCCGTCATCGACTGAGGCCGGTTTTGTGAGGACGCCTTGTACGTCTGCCGCCTGTTAACCTCGAATGAGGTCGGGTCCGGCAAACGTGCAAGGCGTCGCCTTTTTGGGCGAACAACATGGGGGTTCCAACAGGTGATCAAGTCTTCTTTCAAGTACATCGCGGCCGCCCTCGGCGGGCTGGCCCTGTCCGTTCCGCTGGCGACCGGGTTGGCGTCCGCCCAGCCCGACTTCAGTGGCGTGGTCAACACGACATGTAGCTACGAGCAGGTGATGGCGGCGCTCAACGCTCAGCGTCCCGACCTGGCGCAGCAGTTCAACGCGTCCCCGTTCGCCCAGGGCGCGTTGCGCAACTTCCTGGCCTCGGGACCCGCCCAGCGTCAGCAGACGGTGGCCCAGCTGCAGGCCAGCCCGGCCGCTCAGGAGTACTTCGGGCCGATCAACTCGATCGCCGGCAGCTGCAACAACTACTGATAGTCGTTCCCGCGTTGTCACGCTGGAGCGGCCCCGGATCTCGACCGCCACCCCAGCGTGACATTTGCGCGCCAGGACTAGGTCCGGCCGGCTATTTCGGCTGATTCGGTACTCCGGGGAACAACTGCTCGGTCGGCCCCACGGTCACCCACCCGCCCAGTTTGGTGACCAGGTGCGGTGCGAAGACCGAGGCGTAGACCGCGTGCCCGACCACGATCACAGCGATCACCGACAGCACTGCCGACTGCAGCCGGGTCTTGGAGATCTTGTCGGCCCACATCTCGATCACGTTGCGGCCCTCGGCGTCGGTCCGGCCCAGCAGGTAGGTGAACACCATCATCTGCACACCCATCGCGATGGCGTCGTAGATCGGGTACTGGTGTTTGGTCCCCTCCCACAGGCCCAGCCCCTCGATCACGTAGCCGTAGTAGAACAGGCCGAGCCGCGCGCCGATGATCGCGTTGAAGAACAAGGCCCAGCAGAACCCGACGGCGAAGCCCACCAGCAACAGCGTCTGCGGCCGCCGCCAGTTCCACTTCCCGGCCGCCCACCGCCCGAGTGCGGCACCGATGATCGCCGGCAACACGAAGTAACCCATGTAGCCGACGGGTACCGCCGAGGGTAGCCCGCCCCAGGTCATGTCGAGCGGCCACCACGACGGCATTCGCGGCAACGCGGGCGGAAACTGGGCGTACATCGCCCAGTCGTAGGGCGCTTCGATCCAGGAGAACGAGAGCGCCGAGATACAGAGCAACAGCAGCGGATGCAGGCGCCCGCGCCGGTAACTCAGATAGATCCCCACCGCCAGGAAACCCAGACCGGTGATGTACGCGAAGGCCACCCCGGCCTTGATCAGGACGTCGACGCTCACGGCTCGACCTCCTCGGCCGGACGGCGCCGCGCTTCAGGATCGAAGTAGAGCACCAGGCCGACGATCAACACGATCAGGACGAACAGGCTGCCGAGCATGATGAGGGCGCCCACCACCACCTCCTTCTGATGCGATGCCCGGTGCTAACGGCCAGGTCCATTGGGCCACTTGAGTAATGAGCCCCCATCGACCCGGATCTGCTGTCCGGTGATGTAGCGGCTGTCGTCGCTGGCCAGGAACACACCGAGGTTGGCCATGTCCTCGGGTTCGATGTACGGGATCGGCATCGCCTGGAAGATCGTGAACAACGGCTCGGCATCCTCACGGGTGGCCTTCTTGCCCTCGGCGGTCAGATCGGGCCGGAACATGGAGTACATGCCGTCGTTCTGCAGCAGGTGGGTGTTGCAGTTGGTGGGGTGAATGGCATTGACCCGGATCATCTTCGGAGCCAGGTGCAGGCTCATCTCCTCGACGTACTCGATGACGACGCGCTTGCTCCATCCGTACCCCGCCCCGCCGGGGCCCATGTTGGGGTTGTCGGTGGTGCCCCGGATCATGCCGGCGGTCGATCCGGTGACGATGATCGACGATCCGTCGGGCAGGTGCGGAACGGTGACCGCGACGGTGTTCATCACCCCGACCAGGTCCACATCGGAGGCGTCGACGAACTGCATGGGATCCGGCCTGCCCATCGCCATCGGAAGGATGCCGGCGTTGGCGACCACGATGTCGATCTTGCCGAGGTCGGCGATCCCGGCCTCGACCGCATCTCGCAGCTCGTGGCGCTCGCGGACATCGGCGACGCGGGCGACGATGCGCCGGCCGAGTTCCTTGATCGCCCTTTCGGTTTCGGCCAGGTCATCGGGCGTGGCCAGCGGGTAGGGGTTTGACGGGATGTCGCGGCAGATGTCGACGGCGATGATGTCGGCACCTTCCCTGGCCATCGCGATCGCATGCGCCCGCCCCTGTCCGCGGGCGGCGCCGGTGATGAAAGCGACCTTGCCTTCGAGCTTTCCGGTCATCTGTGCTCCTAGTTGTGCTGGCCGGTCAGGCGGCGGGTTTGAATTCGATGTGAAGCTCGCTGAGCCCACGCATGATGAACGTCGGCTCGTAGGTGTACCGGCGGTCCTCGGCGGGACCGTGGTGCTCGGTGGAGATCGTGATGTCGGACATCCGGTCCAAGATCCGGTTCAGGGATATCCGGCCTTCCGCGCGCGCCAGTGGCGCGCCCGGGCAGGAGTGCACTCCCCGGATGAACGCGATCTGTTCGCGCACATTTCCACGATCCGGCTGGAAGGTGTTGGGGTCCGGGAATTTTCGCTCGTCACGGTTGCACGCCCCCGGCAGCACCATGACGGTGGTTCCGGCGGGCACTTCGATGTCACCGATACTGGTGGTCTTGCTGGCCATCCGGAAGTGAGATTTGACCGGGCTCTCCATCCGCAGCGTTTCTTCGAGGAACGACGGGATCCTGCCCCGGTCGTCGCGCAGCATCGTCTCGAATCCCGGGTTGTCCGCGATGAACCGGACTGCCGAGCTGACCAGCTTCGTCGTGGTCTCCGTACCCGCTGCGAACAGGAACGTCGACAAGTTCATGACGTCCTCGATGTCGGGCGTCGATCCGTCCTCGTACTTGGCCAGCGCCAGGCCGGTCAGCACGTCCTCGCGCGGTGCGCGCCTGCGGTCCTCGATGTAGGCGTAGAACTTGTCGTTGAGCCACTGCAGGGGGTTGTGCGTCGTCGGTGCCTCCTTACCGAGCTCACCGACCGTTTCCAGGGCGAACGCCGCCTTGAATTCCTCATGGTCCTCGCCCGGGACGCCCAGCAGATCGGCAATGACCAAGAGGGAGAACGGCTTGGCGTAATCGGCGAGGAACTCGGCCGATCCGCGGTCGACGAAGGTGTCGAGTTGCTGATCGGCCAGCCGCCACATGAAGTCCTCGTTCTCCTTGAGGCGCTTGGGAGTGATCAGCTTGTTCATCAGACCGCGCGTCCGGGTGTGCAGCGGAGGATCCTGCGAGGTGATGTGCTCGCCCATCGGCACCGCCAGCCGGTGCTCCTCGATCAGCTCCGAGACGTCGTCGCTCTCCCCCGGTCCGAACGGCAGGCCGGAGAACGGTCCCGCCACCGACACGCACGACGAGAACGCCGGATCCTTGTAGACGGCCAGCGCCTCGTCGTAGCCGGTGACGGCCAGCACGTTGAACGGAGTGGCATGGGCCACCGGGCATTTCGATCGCAGGTGGTCGAAGTAGGGGTAGGGGTCCGGCACCAGTGATGCGTCGGTGAAGAAATCCACCTCTTCGAAGCCGGAACGGATTTCGGTCATTGTTTCGCCTCCTGTACGGGTCGGCCGGAAGCTACTTCCAAGACCTGTCCGGTGCTGAGATCCATGATCGTGCCGAGGTTTTCGGCGATGTCCTCCGCGGTCAACGGGGTCTGGTTGATACCCTGCGAGGCCACTACGGCGATCCTGGCAACTCCTCCGAGCCCGACCCGCAGGATCTCCCCGGACAACTGGCAGGAGTCGTGTGCCAGGAATGCCGCGGCGGGGGCGCACAGGTCAGGCGGCATGGCGGCGTTGATCTGATCCATGAGTTCCGTCGAGATGCCGTGGTTGGCCGCGATCTTGTCGGATTGCGCCGCCGACATCCTGGTGAATGCGCGCGGCGCGATCGCGTTCACCAGGATTCCGTGTGCCAGGCCCTCACTGGCCAGCGTGCGGGTCAACCCGAATACCGCGCCCTTGGCACCGCCGTAGCTGGTGTGTTCGGGTATCCCGCCCAGCATGGCCTCGGACACCGTGTTGACGACCCTGCCGTAGCCGGCCTGCATCAGATGCGGCCAGGCAGCCCTCGTCACGAAAAGCGTTCCGAGGTAATGAACGTCGAGCATCGAGCGGAACTGATCGGTGCTGAGGTCGAGGAGTGCGCCCGCGACGTGAATACCCGCGTTGTTGATCACGGCGTCGAGGCGCCCGTAGGTCTGCAGGGCGGTGTCGACGATCGCGGCGGCGCCGGCCTCGTCGGCCACCGACGCGAAGCAGGGCACCGCCTCGCCGCCTGCCGCCTTGATCTCGGCAACCACCTCGGTGGCCGGTTCCGCCGAAGAGCCGTCACCGTCGATGCCCACGCCGTAGTCGGCGACGACGACGCGCGCGCCCTTCGAGGCCAGCAACAGTGCGTGACTACGGCCGACGCCTCTGCCACCGCCTGTCACGATCGCCACCCGACCGTCGTAACGGAGTTCGGTCATCGGGCGCCGGCCGGATCGAAGAGCACCGGCAGCGAGGTCGGCGACCGGAAGACCTGCCCACGGATGTGCGGGTCGTCTCCGTCCGGGTCCAGCCGCAGGTTGGGCAGTCGGTCCAGCAGAAGGTTGATGGCAGTGCGCATTTCGAGCCGAGCGAGGTGCATGCCCAGACACACGTGCACCCCATGGCCCCAGCCGAGATTTCCCTTGGACGTACGGAAGATGTCGAACGCGTCCGGATCGGCCCACCGGTCGTCCTGCCGATTCGCCGACCCGAGCATCGGCATCACCGAACAGCCTTCCGGAATGTGAACGCCGCCGAGCTCGGTGTCACACGTCGTGGTGCGCGTGATGGTCAGCAGCGGCGGGTTCCAGCGCACCGCTTCCTCGATGGCCTGCGGCAGCAACGACCGGTCGGCCCGGACCGCGTCCAGCTGCGTTGTGTCCGAGAGCAACCCGAACAGCAGGTTGCCCAGCGACCGATAGGTGGTCTCCACCCCGGCCGGCAGCAGGAGTCGCAGGAACGAGAAGATCTCTTCGTCGGTGAGCTTCTCGCCGTCGATCTCGGCCTCGGCGAGGAGACTGATCATGTCTTCCTTGGGCTCGGCGCGCCGGGCCTGCAGGATCGGTGCGAAGTACTCGCACAGCGCGGCCGACGCCGCCAGTCCGCGTTCCGGGTTCATGATCCAACTCAGCAGCGAGATGGACCAGCGCTGGAATTGCGGGTAGTCCTCCTCCGGCAATCCCAACAAACCCGCGATGATGCGGCTCGGATAGTCGAATGTGAATGCCTTCACCAGGTCGACCTTGCCGTCGGCGGCGAACTTGTCGATGAGCTCGTTGGCCACCCGACCGACCAGCTCGTCTTCCCAACGCGCCAGGGCCTTTTGCGAGAACGCCTTCGACACCAGCGATCGCAGGCGGCCGTGCACCGGCTCGTCCATGCCCAGCATCACGCGATCGCCGAGCACCGGGCCGAATGCCGCGATGACACCGGATGACGAGAATGTCAGATTGTCACGCAACATCTGCTGGGCGTCTTCGTACCGGTACACGATGAAGACGGGCTTGCCCTGCTCGCCAGGCATCGCGGACATGTCGATCCGTTGCACAGGCTCCTCGCGCCGAAGCCTGGCCAGTTCCGGGAATGGATCCCGGACGTCTCCCGAGACGGCATCGTCGAAGGAGCCGAAGTCCTCGAGGTCGTCAAAAAGCTGTTCCACAGAAGTTCTCCTCTATATCGCCGGATAGGCGACGGACTTGATCTCGGTGTACTGCTCGAATCCGGCCATGCCGTTCTGGCGACCGACACCGCTGTTCTTGTAGCCGCCGAACGGTGTGTCGGCCCCGTAGCCCGCGGTGCCGTTGAGGCCGATGAACCCGGCGCGCAGCCGGCGAGCGACGGCAAGTGAACGATCCAGCGAGCTCGACATGACGTTGCCGGCGAGACCGTACGGGCTGTCGTTGGCGATCCGGATGGCGTCGTCTTCGTCCTCGTAGGGAATCACCACGAGGACGGGTCCGAAGATCTCCTCCTGGGCGATGGTCATCGAGTTGTCCACGTCGGTGAAAAGTGTTGGGTTGACCCAGAAACCCTTGTCGAACTGGCTGGGCGCCTCGGTGCTGCCGACGAGCATCGTGGCACCTTCGTCGACGCCTTTGCGGATGTAACCGAGGATGCGGGACTGCTGTTTGGCCGAGATGACCGGGCCGCAGAGGGTGCCGGGGTCCTGCGGGTCTCCGGGCGCGATGTTCTCGTAGATGGCCTTCAGAATCGCAACGCCCTCGTCGTAACGGGAACGCGGCAACAGCATCCGGGTAGGAGCGGCGCAGCCCTGCCCGGCGTGCAGCAACGGGCCGATACCGATCAGGCAGGCGGTGTTGAAATCCGCGTCTTCCAAGACGATCGTCGCCGACTTGCCGCCGAGTTCGAGGAAGAGCCGCTTCATCGTCGCGGCACCTTTCTCCATGATCCGCCTGCCCACCGCCGTGGACCCGGTGAACGAGATCATGTCGACCTTGGGCGACAGGGTCAGTTCTTCTCCGACGAGGTGGTCCGATGCCGTCACGACATTCACCACACCCGCGGGGATATCGGTGTTCTCGGAGATGAGCCGGCCGAGCCGCGTGGCATTGAAGGGAGTGTCCGGCGCCGCCTTGAGGACCACCGTGTTGCCGGTTGCCAGCGCCTGGCCCAGCTTGTTGATGGCGACCTCGAACGGGAAGTTCCACGGCACGATGGCACCGACCACCCCGACCGGTTCACGCCACACCTTGCGCGTGGTGTTCACGCCGGTGACCGACACCACGGTGTCACCGAGATCGGTCTCCCACGGGAAGGTTTCGATCAGCCGGGCCGGATAGTTGAGGCCGTCGGCGAGCGGGGCATCCAGTTGTGGTCCGTGTGTCACGGCTCGCGGAGCGCCCACCTCGGAGATGAGTTCCTCGCGCAATTCCTCCAACTCGCCCTCGATCGCTTCATGCAGTTGTTCGAGGCACCGCTTGCGGAATTGGTGGTTGGTCGACCAGTCGGTCTCGTCGAATGACCGGCGGGCGGCGTCGATGGCCCGGTTCATGTCGGCCTTCGAGGCATCCGAGACCTCTCCGAGGATCTCTTCATTTGCCGGGTTGACGTTGGTGAACGTGCCTGCCTCGCCGTCGACGAGCTTGCCGTCGATCAGCATTCTCGATTCGAAGGTCACTTTCGAGCGCTCAGCCATGGCGGGTGCCTTCCCCTCGGAGTGCGCCGAACCGCGGGATGCCCATCATCAGCCGGGTCATCTGGTGCAATCCCGCCGCCGGGATCAAACGATTGGCGATCAACAACATTCGTGCATCGGGCCCGACAGCGGTCCTGACGAACGGCTTCGAGTTGTCGAGCGCTTTCGCCAGGCCTTCGGCGAACTTCTCGGGTGGCCTGGCCGCGCGTTTCATCATGGCCCGCCCGCGCTTGTCCATCGTGCGGTGGTGGGGAGCATAGGGTCCGTCCAGATCACGGTCGTCTGTGGTTCCCGCGTCGGTGATGATCTCCGTGTCGTAGGTCCCGGTGACCAGGATGGTGACACCGATCCCGAAGGGCGCGACCTCCCCGGCCATCGATTCACCCCATCGCTCCAGTGCGCCCTTGACCGCGGAATACGGTGCGGTTGCGGGCATTCCACGCACACCGGCGGCACTCGAGATCAGCACGATGCGGCCACGGCCGGCCTCTCGCATGGTCGGCAGCAGAGCCTTGGTGAGCGCCACCGGGCCGAAGATGTTCGTGGCGAACATGCGCTCCCAGAGGTCGGGCGATGTTTCCTCCACCATTCCCGCTGCGGAGATGCCGGCGTTGTGCACCAACGCATACGGCGCGCCGACCGCCTCCGTGATGCTCTTGGCTGCGGCCGCGATCGACGCTCCGTCGGTGAGGTCGAGCTGGACACCGATCAGCCTGTCGTCGTCCTCGCCGGCTCCGGCCGCCTCCCGCAGCACAGGCATCGCCTTCTCGGGGCTCCGCATCGCAGCCACCACGCGCCACCCCTCGCGATAAAGGCGCGTGGCAGATGCGAAGCCGAGTCCCCGGGACGCCCCGGTGATGACGACTGCCCGCGGCTCAGCCATCCTGGCCACCCGTCGCGCACCGGTTGCTCGTCGAACCCAACTCGACGTCGGGATTGCGAGCGGGCCCCTGCTGCCAGGTGGACCACTTGCCTACCGAGTAAGGCCCCTCGGCTCCGTTCGCCCGGTAGAACCCTTGTGGGTCATAGATCTTGGCTTCGGGGAAGGGCCACGGGCAGGCGACGGAGGTTGCCGCGCCGCTGGCCTTGATGACCCAGAACCAGCTGCCGTAGGCGAAGTACGACACGTTGATGATCGCGAACATCACCAGGAACGTGCCGAGTACCGGCCTCGACGGGAACAGCTTCGCCTTCGCGGCGAGCTTCTCGGCCACCGACTTTCCCGTGTCGTCGCGGTAGACCAGGATCGCCGCCGGGACCATCACGAAGGTCACCGACAGCGATTCCCAGATCAACGGGAACTGGAAGGTGCTGCCCGGGAACAGCGTGCCGAACGGAATGGCCTGCGAGTAGATGTACAGCCCCGTGCGGACCAGGCTGACCTCCAGGATGGCATCGAAGACGAAGCCGATGACCAAAACCAGTGCGCCCAAACTGATCAGTGGGTGCCGGGTGACGAATGCCTCGGGACCGCGCTTGGCCTGCAGCTTGCGCAGGATCCAGATCCCCGGGAAGTACGGGCCGAAGTAGAACAGGACGTAACCGAACACGATGAACGGCTCCACCGTCGGCGACATCATGATCAGGTACCAGTTCTCCGGCCAGTGCAGCAGCATCGGGTTGTACACCGCATACGGCGACCAGTTCATGATCGGGTCCTGCCAGACGATCAACGTCGTCACCAGGACCATGAGCAGCACCGGACTGCCGGGGTTCTTCCGCCAACCGACGATGAACATGACGGTGAACACCACGACGATGATCACGGCGCCCACCTGCGGGATGATCTGCCAGTGATCGAACGCGGTCAGGAACGCGACGGGACGCGGCCGGCCCTCGACGTTCGGGTTGGCCACCCGCGGGTCGACGTCGGTCCGCCCGACGGCCACGAACAACCCCAAGAAGCCGAGCCAAGCGAGCAGGGCGATCACGCGACCCCAGTTCGGGCCCTTGCGTGGCGGCGGTTTGACCTGGGTATCAGGCGGTAGCGATTCTCTGGTGGTCACGTCATTCCTCCCCGAACCGGTCGACCAGGTGCGAATTGATGCCGTCCGCATCGAGGGTCCGGGCGACCAGATAGCCCGATCCCATCCACGCGCGCCGTGTCCACTTCCCCAGGGACACCCGGGTTCCGGGTGCGCCAGACGCCGCGGGCATCATCTTCACGCGCTCAAGTGCCTCTTTGACGCCGCGCGGGCTCAGCGGATGGGCATCGGTGAAGGCGCGCACCAGCGTGGCGGCCACGTCGTGATTGACCACCGACACGCAGTACTCGGGACGACTTCCGCTGTACCGCTTGGCGTATCGGTCAAGCCAGGCCTGTCCGACCAGGTTGCCCTCGTCGTACTGATCGACCCCGACCCAGCCGAGAAACGCATTCCACATGATCGGGTTGACCCAGGCGTTCTGGAACGCGGTGGTGGTGAAGCGCGGGGGATCCCAGTTGACGGCCTCAAGCGCCGGGTTGATGAACACGATGCCGAAACCGAACCCGAGATGGACGATCGCCTCGGCCTTCGCTTCGTGCAGCGTGCTCACCGCGGCGTTGATGTCCTGCGCCGTCTGCGCGATCGCGGCTTCGGCGACAATCCGAATGCCCTTGCGGGCACAGGCCGTTCGCAGATTCTTCAGGTAGCTGTCGCCGATGAGGTTCTGCTCGACGAGTACGCCGATCTCGGTCAGGCCCCGCTTCGCGACCAGGTCCGCCAGAAAGATGGGTTCGTCGGTCATCGATCCCTGGGGAAAAGCGAACGTCCACTCCCCGAGCCAGTCGTCGGTTCCCGTGACGCTGATGGCCGGCACCTTGAAGCGCTCTTCGATCGCCTCCCGGAGCGGGACACAGTTGTCGGTGATGTTCGGTCCGAACACCACCAGGCAGCCCTCGTCGACGAGTTCGCCATACGCATCGATGACCGCTTTCACCGAACCCTTGGGCAGCCCCTCCACCTCGCGGTAAATCATCTGCACCGGCCGATCCATCAGCCCTTGCTCGACGGCCTCCTCGAACACCAGGTCAAACGTCTGGGTGAATGAAGCCAGCAGCTCGTCCGGAAACCCGGGCGGCAAGGTGAAGTCCATCAGGTAGCCGACCTTGATGGGCTCCGCAGTGCTCTCGTATGACATCTGACCTCCATGGTGCGGGCGTTCGTCGCAGGAACACCGGGGTCGACCTAATATTTGTTCTGAACCTAACGGGGGTACTGCACGGCGTCAATCACCAGCCGCCGATCCGCCCAGGTAGACGTCGATGAGCTCGTGCAAACCGCGGCTCACGGCCACGTCGTCGGTCAGCGGTCCCGCGACCGCCACCCTGGCCGCAACGGTCATGGGCAGCCCCTCGGCGACCAAGCGCCCAGCGGCGATCAGCACGCGGGTCGACGCGACTTCGCGCAGGCCACCGGTCTCCAGGCGCCGGATGGCCTGCCCGAACCGCACCAGCTCGGCCGCGGTGGAACGATCGACTCCCGCCTCGTGGGCGATGATGCCCTCTTCGACTTCGGGTTCCGGAAAGCCGAACTCGATGGCCACCATCCGCTGGCGGGTCGAGTCCTTGAGGTCTTTGAGAACGCTTTGATAGCCGGGGTTGTAGGACATGACCAGACCGAACCCCGGCGCCGCGTCCAGCGTGATACCGAGGCGCTCGATCGGCAGCTGGCGGCGATAGTCGGCGAGCGGATGCAGCACCACGGTGGTGTCCTGGCGGGCTTCGACCACCTCGTCCAGGTAACAGATCGCGCCCTCGCGCACCGCGCGGGTCAGCGGGCCGTCCATCCAGACCGTCTCATCGCCCCGCAGCAGATACCGGCCGACGAGATCCGCGGTGGTGAGGTCGTCGTGGCAGGCGACGGTGATGAGCGGCCGGCCGAGGTCATGGGCCATCGCCTCGACGAAGCGCGTCTTGCCGCACCCGGTCGGACCCTTCAGAACCAGCGAAAGACCCTGGCGGTACGCCGCCTTGAACACCGTCTCCTCGTTGCCGACCGGCTTGTAATAGGGACGCGCGCTCAGGGTCTGCGCATTGGCTCCGTTCTGGTGAGCGAGTCCGGACTCGTTGGCCATCAACACACCTTTCGTCGTATCCGCGACACTGCGGTACTGAAGCGAGCCTAACGCGGAACAGATGTTTGTTTCAAGCACTTGTTGCCCAGTCGTTGCGCGAGCATCGATGATGCCAATGCCATTCTGGGACTTGACATCACCGCAACAGAGCTACCTTCAGGACACCCGCCGACGAACCTCGCCAGAGCGAATCGCCGAGCGGAACAGCGGCCCGATGACGCCTGCGAGCTGGTCGGGACTGGAGATGGTGGCGTGCGCGGTGCTACCGAACACCCGGCGCAAGGACTCCACGTCGGTGCTGGCGCCGATGGTCAGACAGACACAGCCGGTCCCCCGGCGCCGCGCCTCGGCCAAGGCGCGTCTGGCATCCGCGGCGCCGTAGGCCCGCTCGTAGCCGTGGTCGTAGGCCAGTCCGTCGGACAGGACCACCAGCAGTCGCCGCGAAGTGCCACCGCGCTTCTCCAGGACCGACGAGCCGTGCCGGATCGCCGCTCCGAGTCGCGAATAGGCGCCGGGTTCAAGACTGTTCAGCCTTCGGATCACCTGCGCGTCCAGGTGGTCGTCGAACCGTTTCACCGGGACCATGGTCACCGCGGACCGCCCCTGGGAGTAGTAGGCGTACAGCGACACCCGGTCACCCAGGTCATGCAGCGCGACCATGAGGTGCGCCACCGCCGTGCGCTGCTGCTGGTGCACGGTACGGCCGACGGCGCCCGGCTCCGCCGTCGAGCCGGACACATCCAACAGCAACAGCACCGACAAGTCCCGGCGCCTTCGCAGACTGTCGAGATAGACGGCCTCATCGGGTACCGATCCGGCTCGGACCTCCACGCGCGCCTCGAGCGCGGCATCGATGTCGATGTCGTCACCCTGGGGCTGGCGATGACGCCGGTGCAGACCCATGCCGAGACGAGCCAGCGGGCGCCGCACGCTGATCGCATCCTCGATCTGCTGGGTGGCGTGCGCCTTGACCTGCGGGTCAGCCTCGCGGACGGTGCACCAGTCAAGCCGATAGATCCCCCGGTCGGCGTTCCATTCCGGGTACTTCACGCCCTCGGTCTTGATGTCGACGACTTCCTCCGACGACACCGTGGCCAGCGACGAGACTGCATGCACCCCGCGTCTGGTCGAGTTGGTGCGGTGGGTCGGCGAGTCGGCGCCCGGCGGTCCCCCACCGCTGCCACCCGTCTTGCGCGACGAGGACAGCAGTTTCTTGAGCCACTTTCCGATGGCCCCGCCCCCGCCGACCGGGCTGGAGAACAGATCGGGGTCATCGGAGTCGTCCCAACTATCGGGGTCGTCTTCCTCCAATTCCTCGAGTTCCTGCTTGCCCTGCCGCCGCGGCACATGTCCCACCGACTGCTGATCGGCCGGTTTGACCGCCGCGCACGCCGCCAGGACCTTCTTGGCCTGAATCACCCCGAAGCCCGCAGGCGGGGCGCTGAGCGCATCCCGCCCGCGGGCGATCGCCAGGGACGATGCGGCCGAATCGCTGCGTTCGGCGATACTTCGGTCAGTCAGGGCGCCAAGAGAATTCGGCAGGAGTGCGTGGTTGGCCAACAGCGCACGGTGCCCCTCCACGGCCAGGTAGCGTTCGGCCAATCGCCTATGCCGGACCAGGGCTCCGACCACATCGGGGTCCAGGCTGCCTGCCGCGATCAGCGACGCCTGCACGGCTACCGATTCGAGCCGTGCACGTGCGGGCGCCGACGGGTCGACGAACACGGTCTTGCCATCGGTCCACGGTGCGCTGCCCGCGTCGGCCGGGGCCACCGCGACCGGACGCGCTGCCAGCGCGGATGCCAGCATTCCCAGCCCCGAGAATCGGCCGCCGTCTCCGCCACCGTCAGACACCCGATACCTCCGCTGCACGCACCGCGTTGACCAAATATCTGTTCCACCGTAGAGTTCGGCACCACCGGAGTCAATCGACGCCAAGCCGGAACATCAACGAGCAAGGGCTACAAAGTGATCGACTTCAACGACCAGGTCGCCGTGGTGACCGGCGCCGGCCGCGGCCTAGGCCGTCAGTACGCGCTCGAATTGGCACGGCGCGGGGCCGCTGTCGTGGTCAACGACCTCGGCGGCACGATGGCGGGCCAAGGCTCCGACACCGCGGTCGCCGATCAGGTCGTCGAGGAGATCACGGCCTCCGGCGGCACCGCCGTGGCATCCTATGATTCGGTCGACAGCCCGGAGGGCGGTGAGGCGATCGTGCGCACCGCGGTCGAATGCTTCGGCCGGCTCGACGCCGTGGTCAGCAATGCCGGCATCTTCAACAGCATCCCGTTCGAGGAGCTGTCCGCCGATGAGTGGCGACGCATGTTGAGCGTTCACCTCGACGGCGGGTTCTACCTCGCCCAGCCCGCCTACCGCGTGATGAAGAGCCAGGGCTACGGCCGGTTCGTGTTCGTCGCATCGTCGGCGGGCATGTTCGGCCAGCACCTCGAGGCACATTACGCCGCGGCCAAGTCCGGGCTGGTCGGGTTGACCAACGTGATCGCACTCGAGGGCGCACCGCACGGGATTCTGGCCAACACCGTACTGCCGTTCGGTATCTCGCGAATGGTCACCGAGACCCTGGGCGATCCGAAAGTCCTTGAGGACAATGGCTTCTTCAAGGCGATCCGGCCGGAACTGGTCGCCCCGCTGGTGGTGTACCTGGCCAGCCGCGACTGCGGGCTCAGCCACCAGAACTTCTCGGCCTGCGCAGGCCGCTTCGCCCGCGTGTTCGTCGGTTTGGGCGAGGGCTGGATGGCGCCACCGGACTCCGACCCGAGCGCCGACGACATCGCCGCGCACCTTTCGGAAGTCGCTGCGACCGAGCCTTTCACGATTCCGGGATCGATCTACGACGAAGTGTTCGGGGTGACCGAACGGCTCGGCGTCACTGCGTGAGCCGGACGGCGGCGTTGCGGTCGACCCGTTCGGCGCAACGTCGCGGACGCCGGGCGCGAGTGCTCTACCGGCGCATACGGCTGCACGGGATCCCCAGCGCACCAGCACTGTTCTGGTAGCCTCTAACCAAATATTGGGTCAGTCGCCCAAATCGTATGACGGGAGCCAGCAATCATCGTGGAGTCGCTGTGGGCCGTCCCCAGGTAACGCCTGGGGAGCGCAGGACGCTCAAGCGCACCCCAGGTCGCGCAATCGACGCCGGCTCCGCTGCTGAGGATCGCACGCGCCGGACCGAGATCCTCGAGACCGCTGCCACGTTGATCGCCACGTCGGGCCTTCGTACGTCGCTGCAAGAGATCGCGGATGCGGCAGGCATTCTTCCGGGCAGCCTGTACCACCATTTCGAATCCAAGGAAGCGATCCTGGTGGAACTGCTCGCGCGGTATCACGAGGACCTCGACCGCATTGCCGCGCAGGCGCAGAGCCGATTGGACGGTCCCGATCCGGCGTCGCCGTTCGACCGTATCGCCGAACTCGGCTCGGACATCGCGCGGTGCGCCGTCGCACACCGGGCCGCGCTCCAGATGTCGTTCTACGAGAGCCCGAGTTCCAACCCCGACCTCGTCGCACTGGCCCAGCGCCGCCCGACCGCCACGCTCGACGCCATGCAGCAGACCCTGCGGGCCGCACGATGGGCCGGTTACCTGCGGTCGGACGTCGACCTGGCCGTGCTGGCCGACCGGATCTGCCAGTCCATGCTGCAGGTCGGACTCGACGTCATGCGCCACAATGCCGCTCCGGAGAAGGTCGCCACCCTGCTGTGCCGGATCCTTCTGGAAGGCTTGTCCACCGGTCAGCCCACCGACGCCGAACTCGACAAGTCCGTCCCGTTCGTGGCAGCCGACGACGTGGTCCGGAGCTGGATCGAGGAGGCCGAGTCCGAGGCCGATGACAAGACCGCCCACATCCGGGCGGTGGCGCGGGCCGAGTTCGGCCGGCGCGGCTACGAGGGTACGACGGTGCGGGATATCGCCTCGGCGGCAGGCATGGGCACCGGCACGGTGTACCGGCTCATCGGGTCGAAGGACGAACTGCTGGCGGCGATCATGCAGTCCTTCGGCGAGAAGATCGCGGTGGGCTGGACAGAGGTCCTCGGGTCCGAAGGCACCACCATCGAAAAGCTCGACGCGCTGAGCTGGATCCACACCAACGCGCTGGATCAGTTCGGAGATGAGTTCCGGATCCAGCTGGCGTGGATGCGCCAGTCGCCGCCAGACACCCCCAACCCCGGCTGGTTGTTCATGCAGCGCGTCAAGCAGGTCAAAGCGCTTCTCGCCGCAGGGATCAAGGCCGGTGAGATCAGTATCGACAGCCCCTCGAACGAGATCCTGGCCCGGTCGGTCATCGGCGTGGGATGGATACCGGAGAACATTCTTCGGCAATTGGGCACCCGCGCATCGCAGATCCACGTCCGGGACACCAGCCTGCGCGGTGTGGTCGTCCGCTGATCGCGGACTAGTCGAAAACGTACCGTGGCAACGTGTTCGGGATATCGACCGAGCTCAACAAGCCGGCAGGCGCGTCGACAACGTAGGGGATCGCGTTGACCACCCGCATCGCGGTGGCAGCCATCGCCGCCTGCCCGGCGCCGTGTCCCTCGGCCGCCCCCAGGTTCATCGCACAGTGGATGTCTGGATCACCCTCGATGTCCACCCGGTAGGTGGCATCGAATTCCGACGCGGGCCAATCGGGTGCGACGTCGCGCGACATCCGGATGATGTGCTCGACCACGATGGCCTCACGTCCGTTCACCACACCGGCCGCGCGCGTGCACACCGCACCGCAGGTTCCGGCGGCGATGGTCCCGAACGCCACAGTGATGTCGCGGTCGGTGATCCTGCGATCGAGGGATCCCCGAATCTCGGACACCTCGGCCCCGAGCGCATCGGCCATCATGTGAATCGGTGCTTTCCAAGCCATCTCGATGAAGCCCGGGGTTTTGAGCATCGGCTCGAAATCCAGCGGGCGCCCGAAACCCATGCCGTCCATCATCACGTCGGCCACCGGATAGTGATCGTTGAGGGACACCTCGGTGACCGTGAGGCGGTCGATCTTCTTGGATTGGGTTGCCAGCATCAGCGCCAGTTGATCCGAGCCGAATCCGGGAAAGACCCCAGATGCGTAGAACGAACAATTTCCGGCCTTGGCCGCAGCCTCCAACTGGTCTCGCCATTCCGCCGAGTAATAGGCCGGCGGGTACACCAGGCCGGTCGATGTCGTTGACACCACGTTGATTCCGGCGTTCAGCAGTCGCACGTAGTCCGGCACCGCGCCGGCATCGCGGTCCGGCCCACTCGCCGCGTACACCACGCAGTCGGGAGCCGACGCGATCAGCGCCTCGACGTCGTCGGTGGCCGGCACGCCGAGGGGGGCACGCCCCGCGAGCACACCCGCGTCGAGTCCGACCTTCGACGGCGAATGCACCCACACACCGGCCAGTTCGAGATCCGGGCGCCGGGCGATCGCGTCGATCGCGATCGATCCGACGCCGCCCGTCGACCAGACGACGGTCCGCAGGGGTCGCAAAGGTGTTGTCATGCTTGACTCCTCATCCGACATTCGGTCATGCCCGTTCGGACGCCATGACGGCCCGTTCGAGGTAGAACCAGGCGACGTCGGGCGGTAACCCTCCGCACAGCGGTAGCAGGGGCAACGGTCTGCCCGCACGGATGTAACCGGCGGCCTCGTCGACGGTCAGGATCTGATAGGGGCCACCCGCCTCCCGTAGTTCCGGCACGGTGTGGGCGCGCGAGATGCTCGCGACCGTGTTGTCGCCGTGCCGGTAGGTGGCAGCGGTCACCGCGTCGTGAAGAAGGAAGGGGCCCAGCTCATCCCATGCCCGGTCCGCGTCGTCGGCCACGAACACCGCAGTGGGCGTGTTCGGCGCGGGCAACTGGACCACACCGGGTTCGTGGCCGTTGGCCCGGCATTCGAACTCGTAGAACTCCTTGAGTCCCGGGGTCGCGGACTGCGAGATGAACCCGAGGCCGTGGCGGGCGGCACGTCGCGCGGCGGCCCGGGTGCCGCCCGCGATGAGCAGGTACGGTCCCGACGGACTCGCACATCCGGGGGTGACCGTGATCCGCCGGCCGTCATGGTCGACGGTCTCCCCCGCCAACAGACGAAGCAACAGTGCCACCTTCTCGTCGGCCAGCTTGCCGCGCGCGCTCATCTCCACACCAAAGTGTTCGTATTCCTCGGCGCGATGCCCGATGCCGAAGGCATACGAGACCCGGCCACCGCTGATGATGTCCAGCGCGCAGATCTCCTCGGCCAGGCGGACCGGATCCCAGAACGGAATCGGCACCGCGGCAAGCAGAATCGGCAGTCGATCGGTGCGGGCGGCAATCGCCGAGGCGAGGACTGTCGGCGCGGCGAGGTGCCCGTCGGCGGTGCCGTGGTGCTCCGACAGCACTGCCATCACCGCGCCGCGCGTCTCGGCCCATGCGCACATGTCGATGGCGGCGCCGTAGAGGTCGGTCGTCGAGGTATGCGGCGCACGCATGTCGAATCGCAGCGTGAACATCACGCCGACTGTAACCTAAGTTTTGTTCCGCGTCACCGGTAGCCGCGAGCAGACGCGAATGTCCCCGAGATCCGGTGATCTCGGGGACATTCGCGTTTGGTCGGCGCGACGAATTCAGCGGCGCGGCAGCCCCAGCACCTGGGTGGCGATGATGTTGCGCTGGATCTCGGAAGTCCCGCCGGCGATGGTGCCGCCGAAGCTCCTGGCATAACGCTCGAACCAGCTGGCGAAGTAGTGGTCGAGGTTCATGTGCTCGTACGGACCCGAGGTGGTCGGGTGGATCAACCCGTCGGGACCGGCCGCGGTCAGCGCATTCTCGAACGCGTTGCGCTCGGCCTCGGATCCGAACAGCTTGAGCACCGACACCGACGCGGTGTCCGCCTCGCCGCGTGAAGCCTTCGCCAGCCCAGCGGATCCCATGGCCCGCAAGGCCTGATAGTCCATGATCGTGGTGGCGTACTGGTCACGCTCCAGCTCGGTCTTGGGCTGGAAGTCGGCCAGCATGTTGTCGATCCGGTCGGCGAAACCGAGCCACATCATCGTGCGCTCGTGCCCGAGCGATCCGTTGGCCACACCCCATCCGCCGTTGAGCGGACCGACAAGGTTCTCGGCCGGCACCCGGGCGTCGGTGAAGAACACCTCGTTGAAGTCGAGATTCTCCTCACCGGTCATGTCGGCGAACGGCCGGCACACCACCCCCGGCGTATCGGTCGGGATGATGAGCACGCTGATTCCCTTGTGCTTCGGCGCATCCGGGTCGGTGCGCACGAAGGTCAGCAGGAAGTCGGCGTCATGGGCGCCAGAGGTCCACACCTTCTGGCCGTTGACCACGAAATGGTCCCCGTCCAGGACGGCACGGGTACGCAGGGACGCGAGGTCCGAACCCGCGCTCGGCTCGCTCATCCCCAGCGAAGCGGTCTTCTCACCGCGCAGCACCGGCACCGCCCAGCGGTGCTTCTGCTCCTCGGAACCGAACGTGAGCAGCGACGCCGCAATGATGTTGACGCCCTGCGGGTTGAAGCTGTGGTAGATCCGGCGCCGGCACAGCTCGTCGAGGTGGACGAAGGTCTGCACCACCGACGCGTTTCGCCCGCCGAACTCGGGCGGCTGGGCCGGGAGCAGCCACCCGTTGTCGAACAGCAGCCGCTGCCAGTCGCGGGCCCACTGCGGCATGTGCGACACCGACCGGGGCCGCTCGAGCGTCTGCGCCTCCGAGGGCAGGTTGGCATCGAGGAATGCGGAGAACTCGGCGCGGAACTCCTCGACATCGGAATCGAATGTCAGCTGCATTTACAGGCCCCTGTAGGTCGTGCGGTATTCGGCGGCGATCAACGCGCGGTGCTCGGCGGCGCCGCCCAACAGGAGCTCGCCCGCCTTGGCCCGCTTGAGCGCGAACTGCACGTCGTTCTCCCAGGTGAAGCCCATGGCCCCGAACAGCTGCAGGCCATGCCGGAACACCACGGCCTGGCACTCCCCGGCGGCGGCCTTGGCCATCGCCGATGCCAGCCGCCGGCGCGGGTCGTCGGCGGCGATGGTCAGCGCGGCGAAGTACGAGAGTGCCCGTGCTCTTTCGATGGCCACGTGCATGTCGACGGCCTTGTGCTGCACGGCCTGGAACGACCCGATCGCCACACCGAACTGCTGCCGCTGCTTGACGTGGTCGAGGGCCAGATCGAGAACCCGCTGGCAGGCTCCGACCATCGTGACGGCCATGCCGGTCAGGGCCAGGTGACGAGCCTTCTCCGTATCCACGTGAATGCGATCCGCGTCGTCGACATGCACGTCGTCGAACGACACCTCCGCCACGTGCAGCACCGGATCGAAGACCGGGCTGCGCTTGGCCGACACCTTGGCGGCGTCGACCAGGAACACACCACCGTCGGTCACCACAGCCAGGTTCTGCGCGCGGTCCCCCTCGAGGACGTGATGGGCGGTTCCGGTCAGCACCCAGCCGGTGGCATCCCGGTTGGCCGTCACGCCGCTGTACACCGCGGTGCCGGCCTTGGCCGCATCGAAGCGGTCCCCCGCCAGTGGCGCATATTGCGTCATGGTCGCCAGGTATGGCGTCAGGTCGGTGGCCCGGCCGAGCTCTTCGAGCACGATGGCCAGTTCCACCGCGTTCTCCGAGTCGGTGAGCTCGGTCCAGCCCTGGTCGATATAGCTCTGCCACAGCGGTGTCGGATCGACACCCTGCTCAGCCACTTCACGGACCAGCGTGGCCGGGCACTGTTTGGTCACCGCGTCACGCACGGTTTCCTGCCATAGCCGCTGATCGGCATCAAATTCGAGTAGCAACCGCCGCCTCCTGCCGCACTGTCACGTTCGAAATGAGAATAGCATTCTCTTTCTATGGTGTGACCTTCTCCTCTAGCAAGTACCGGTTCTCGGTAGTAGTCCGCTGTGCAGGTGACCAGCACTGGCAATTACCTGCGACAAAGGGCCGCGACGTTCTGAGAACTATGTTCTTGCCATAGAAGAATATGGATCTAGACTGGCTGTAAGATCCGGCGCGAGAGGCACGTCGTCATCAGCGCGTGCGCAGCTCGTTTCCGGACGGACATCGGAGGACAGTCTTGGTAATCAAAGACCCGGCGCAGCCCGGCAGTGCGGGAACGCCCCTGATCGACGCGAGCGTGCACGTCTTCTTCGGTTCGAACAAGGACCTGCGGCAGAACTTCCTGCAGGAACCGTTCGCCAGCCGCGGCTTCCCCGACTACGAGATGAATTGGTACGGCGCACCGGGCGGCGAATACGCCAAGGACACCAAGGGACCCAACCGGCAGTACCCCGGCTCGGATCCCGACATCGCCGCGCGGCATCTGTTCACCGACCGCGGCGTCGACATCGCGATCCTGCACCCCATGACCCGCGGCATCATGCCCGACCGTCACCTCGGTACCGCGCTGGCCGCCGCGCACAACGCGATGATGGTGACCCGCTGGCTCGAACACGACGAACACGGTGAACGGTTCCGCGGCACCATCCGGGTCAACCCGGACGACATCGCCGGCGCACTGCGTGAGATCGACAAGTACAAGGACCACCCGCGCGTGGTGCAGATCGGCGTGCCGATGCAGTCGCGCGAACTCTATGGCAAGCCGCAGTTCTGGCCGCTGTGGGAGGCGGCCGCCGCGGCGGGCCTGCCGGTGGCCGTGCACATCGAGGGTGGAGCCGGCATCCAGTTCGCGCCGACGCCGTCCGGTAAGGCCCGGACCTACGAGCAGTACCTCGGGTTCATGGCGCTGAACTACCTGTACCACCTGATGAACATGATCGCCGAGGGCGTGTTCGAGCGGAACCCCACGCTCAAGTTCGTCTGGGCCGACGGCGCCGCGGATCTGTTGACCCCGTTCATGTGGCGGATGGATTGCTTCGGCCGCCCGCACCTGGAACAGACCCCGTGGGCACCGAAGATGCCGAGCGACTACCTGCCCGGCCACGTGTACTTCGTGCAGGGCGCGCTCGACGGTCCCGGCGACACCGATTTCGCCGGCGAATGGTTCAGCTTCACCGGCAAGGAAGACATGGTGATGTTCGGTTCCAGCTACCCGCACTGGCAGCTGAACGAACCGAGCGTTCCGAGCGCGTTCAGCACCGAGCAGCGCGACAAGTTGTTGTGGCGCAATGCCGCAGAGCTCTACGGACTGCAAAACGCAGTTCCCACGTCCGCGGTTGCGGCACAGTAGAGGCACGTGAGGGAGGCCCTGTATGTCAACCAACCAGCCAATCACGACGAATCCACGGGTGCCGGCCACGGAGCGGATCGCGGTGCGGTGCGTCGACTCCGACGTCCACCCCATGCCCAAGCGCGGTCAGCTCCTCGAGTACATCCCGGAGCCGTGGCGCAGCAAGTTCTTCATGAGCCATCCGGTCGGCGACCAGATCTACTACGACGCACCCGATTACGCGCACTCCTACGCGATGCGGCTCGACGCCTTCCCGCCGGACGGTGAGTTCGCCTGCAGCGACCCCGATATGGCGCTGCGCCAGCTCATCATGGAAGCCGGCTCGGACATCGCGATCCTGGAACCGACGCACGGCGAGAGCCGCCTGGGTGAGGCCACCGCGGCCTACTGCACCGCCACCAATTCCTGGCTCGCCGACAACTGGCTGGACCCTCACAACAACTGGCATGAGCGCTGGCGCGGCTCGATCTGCGTGGCCATCGAGGAACCGTCACTGGCAGTGGCCGAGATCGAGAAGTGGGCCGAACACCCGTACATGTCCCAGGTCCTGATCAAGGCCGAGCCGCGGCCGTCATGGGGGGACCCGAGGTACGACCCGGTGTGGGCAGCGGCGACCAAGCACGACATCACCGTGAGCTGCCACCTGTCCCGGGGCGAGTTCGAGAACCTGCCGCTTCCGCCGGTGGGATTGCCGAGCTACAACCACGACTTCATGGTCACGTACTCGCTGTTGGCGGCCAACCAGGTGATGAGCCTGATCTTCGACGGCGTCTTCGACCGGTTCCCGACCCTGCGCATCGTGTTCATCGAGCACGCGTTCACCTGGATCCTGCCGCTGATGTGGCGCATGGACGCCATCTATGAGGCGCGCAAGTCCTGGATGGACATCAAGCGCAAGCCGAGCGAGTACGTCAAGGACCACATCAAGTTCTCCACCCAGCCCTTGGACTACCCCGAGGACAAGACCGAGCTGTCGCGGGCCTTCGAGTGGATGGAGTGCGAGAAGATCCTGCTGTACTCCAGCGACTACCCGCACTGGACATTCGACGACCCGCGCTGGCTGGTCAAGCACCTGCCCGAGCACGCCCGTGAGGCCATCATGTTCCGCAACGGCATCGAGACCTACAAGCTGCCCGAAACCGTCCCGGTCCTCGAGGGACAGGTCCGGGTGTTCTAGTGACCGAGCCTGACAAGCGCCCCCGGCTCGCTCAGGGTCGCGAGCACGTCGTCGCGACCGTGGAGGAGATCCCGCCCGGCACACACAAACTGGTGCCGATCGGCCGCCACGGTGTCGGTGTGTACAACGTCAACGGCACCTTCTACGCGATCGCCAACTACTGCCCGCACGAGGGCGGTCCGCTGTGCTCGGGCCGCGCCCGGGGCCGCACGGTGGTCGACGACGATGTGCCGGGTGACGCTGTGATGGTGCGCGACAAGGAGTTCATCTACTGCCCCTGGCACCAATGGGGTTTCGAGCTGGCAACCGGCACCACCGCGGTGAAGCCGGAATGGAGTATCCGTACCTACCCGGTCCGTGTGGTTGGAGAAGATGTGTTGGTGATGGCATGAGCGAGCTTGCGAGCGAATCATCGATGTCGGGTGAGATTCAATTTCCTTTGGGCACCCCGGAACTCAAGCGGGGCGAGAAGACCATCGAGATCAACGGCGGCAACGTCGTCTACGAGATCCTCGGCAAAGAAGGCGATTTCATCGCGCTGACGCCCGGCGGCCGGTTCAGCAAGGACATTCCGGGACTGCGTCCGCTGGCCCAGGCCCTGGTCAAGGGCGGCTACCGGGTGCTGCTGTGGGACCGGCCCAATTGTGGCCGCTCGGACATCCAGTTCTACGGCCAGAGCGAATCGCACATGCGCGCCGAGACACTCTCGGCACTGATCACCAAGCTGGGCATCGGCCCGTGCATCCTGGCCGGCGGTTCCGGCGGGGCCCGCGATTCGATGCTGACCGCGATGCTCTACCCCGAGGTTGTCACCAAACTCGTGGTGTGGAACATCGTCGGCGGCGTGTACGGGTCGTTCGTGCTCGGCTCCTACTACATCGTGCCGAGCATCCTGGCCGTGCGCGGAGCCGGCATGAAAGCCGTTGCCGCCATTGAAGAGTGGAAAGAGCGCGCCGCCGAGAACCCGGTGAACCGCGACCGCATCCTGGCCCAGGATCCCGATGAGTTCCTCAAGCTGATGCTGCGCTGGCTCAATGCGTTCGTTCCGAAGCCCGGCCAGACCATTCCCGGCGTCGAGGACGAGATGTTCGACAACATCACCGTGCCGACGCTCATCATCCGTGGCGGCGAGAACGATCTGGACCATCCCAAGCGCACCTCCCTTGAGGTCAGCTGCCTGATCAAGGGTTCCAAGCTGATCGACCCGCCGTGGCCCGAGGATGCCTGGGAGCGCGCCGGTGAGGACCGGGCCGCGGGGAAGGTCAAGCGGTTCAACATGTTCGACACCTGGGTGCAGGCCGCGCCGGCGATCATCGAGTTCCTGGGGTCTACCTCCCCGGAGCCCAGGTGAGCGCAGTGCCGTCGCCCTCACACCGTCCGGATGTGCACCTCGCAGTTCAGCGAAGCCTCCAGGGCGGTGTGGACGCGGCTTTCCGGGATGCGGGTCAGGTCGGCCTTGTCCAGGGTCACCGTCACCACATCCCAGCCCTCGTCATCGACGGACCGAACGATGTCGCCCGACAGTCCGAAACCGGCCAGCACGCCGCGGGCGTCCTCGTCGGTCCCGCGGCTCACGAAGGTGACCACCCCAGCCGTGGGCGCGGTGCCAAAAGCCTTGGCACACAGTTCCATCGCGATGGCCTGCAGCTCTGGTGCGTCGTTGCCGGCGATCAGCACCTCGACCTCGCGGCGATTCGCGGGCAGTCCGGCGAGCTGGTTGTCCAGCACCTCGGCCCCACGTTCGCCCAGCAACCCACGGAGCGTTGCCATGCCGTCGGATAGCTCCTGGCCCCCGAGCTCACCGGCCGGGTCGACTCCGACGCGCACCACCGCAGTTCTCATGCCGGTAAGCCTAACCGGGGACGGGATGTGACCATGACAGCCGAAC
>NZ_HG322953.1:0-123010 GCF_000455325.1 Mycolicibacterium septicum DSM 44393 | reverse complement strand
GGGACGGGATGTGACCATGACAGCCGAACTGACGGTCGCGGCATGGCCGGGGATCACCCCGCGCCTCCTGCGCGACGGACCCGAAGGCCTGACCGACTATCAGCGGGCCGGGGGCTATGGCGCCCTTACCGATCCGGAGCAGCTGCTGAACGAGGTGCAGGCCGGCGGACTGCTCGGACGGGGCGGTGCGGCCTTCCCGATGGCGGTGAAACTGCGTACGGTCCGCGACAACGGACAGCAGGGCGGCGAGGCCAAGATCGGCTCGGTGGTGATCGCCAACGGCGAAGAGGGCGAGCCGGCCTCGATCAAGGACCGCTGGTTGCTGCGCAACCGCCCACATGCGGTGCTGGACGGCCTGCGACTGGCGGCCGGGGTCGTCGGTGCCGACCGCGCCGTGGTGTACGTGTCGGATCCCCGGGCCGCCGAGAGCATCGAGCGCGCGCTCGCCGAACTCCCCCGCGAACTGCCCGGTGTGGCGATCGAATTGCTCACCGTCGCTCCGGGTTACGTCGCGGGCGAGGAAACCGCCGCCGTCCACGTGGTCAACGGAGGACCGGCGAAGCCGACGGACAAGCCACCGCGCCCGTTCGAGGAGGGAGTGGATGGCAGGCCGACGCTGATCAGCAATGTCGAGACGCTGGCTCACCTGGCCTTCCTTCACCAGCACGGCGCAAGGGCGTTCCGGGAACTGGGCACCGAGGCCTCCCCCGGCACCTTCCTGGCCACGATCACCGGGGCCGGACGCGTGCCCGCGCTGTACGAACTGCCGCACGGCATCGCCTTCGCCGATCTGCTGACCCTGCACGGGGTGTCCGCCGACAAGGTCCGCGGGGCGCTGATGGGTGGGTATTTCGCCGGACTGGTCAACCGCGACATCGTCGGGGTCACACTGGATCACGAGTCGGTGCGGGCCCTCGGCAGCGGATTGGGCTGCGGCGCGATCGGCATCCTCACCGATGACTGCCCGGTGGCCGTCGCGGCGTCCGTGCTGGCGTACTTCGACCGCGAGAACGCCGGCCAGTGCGGTTCGTGCTTCAACGGAACGGCCGCCATGGCAGCCGTGGCCACGGGCCTGCGCGACGGTCTGGCCACGCAGGAGGACCTGGACCGGCTCAAGCGGTGGTCGGTGGTACTGCGCGGCCGTGGCGCCTGCGCCACGCTCGACGGCGCGGCCAATGTGGCGGCGAGCCTGCTGTCCCAGTTCCCCGACCTGGTGCAGCGCCACCTCGAAAATGGCTGTCAGACTTGCCGTTCGGGTGCATTCACTGCCGATCGGCCCTACGAGGTGGAGTCCGTGGAGGCGGTGGTGGCGGTATGAAGGTCAAGCTCGATCGCACGTTGTGCGATGGCTTCGGATTGTGCGCCAAGCACGCACCGGAGTACTTCCCGCTCGACGACTGGGGGTACGCCTCACTTCAGGGTGACGGCAACATTCCCGAGGCCGACGAGGACGCGGTCCGGCGTGCCCTGCTGGACTGCCCCGTGCACGCGATCATCGAGTTGAAGGACACCCGGGCACAGCGGGAGGCCGGCTGAGCCCACTCCGAATGCATAGGTGCTGGATCACCGATCCCGGAAACTGGTAACGTGATTCTCCACACAGAATAACCCGCTTACCACCGGAGTCGAGTTGTCACAGATACCGGGACGTCCGCTCCCGACGGTCACCACGCTCAACGAGTACTTCTGGACCGCGGGCGCCGACGGGGTGCTGCGAATCCAGGAGTGCCAGGACTGCAGCGCCCTCATCCATCCGCCGCAGCCGGTCTGCCGCTATTGCCGCAGCCACAACATGGGTGTGCGCGACGTGTCCGGCCGGGCATCGCTGGCGGGATTCACGGTCAATCACCGGTTCGGTTTCCCCGATATGCCGCCGCCGTACGTGGTGGCCGAGGTGGCCATCGCCGAGGATCCCCGGGTCCGGCTGACGACCAACATCGTCGACTGCGAGCCGGACGATCTAAAGCTAGGGATGCCGGTGGAGGCCGACTTCCAGCACATCGAGGATGTCTGGCTGCCGGTGTTCAAGCCGTCGGCTGACACCACCTCTACCCCGCCGGTCGCCGAGCCCGTCGCTCCGCAGGACGTCGGCAAGTACGTCCGGCCGATGCTGACCAAGGAGAAGTTCGAGGACCACTCGGCCATCACCGGCATCGGCATGTCCACCATCGGCCGCCGGCTGATGGTGCCGCCGCTGTCGCTGACCATCGAAGCCGCCGAAAAGGCAGTCGCCGACGCCGGTTTGACGTTCGACGACATCGACGGTTTGTCCACCTATCCGGGTCTGGACATCGCCGGCATGGGCGAAGGCGGCGTGACCGCGCTGGAGGGCGCACTCGGGCTGCGGCCGACGTGGATCAACGGTGGTATGGACACCTTCGGTCCCGGTGGCTCGGTGATCGCCGCCATGATGGCCGTCGCCACCGGAATGGCCAAGCACGTCCTGTGTTTCCGCACGCTGTGGGAGGCGACCTTCGGCCAGCTGGTCAAGGAGGGCAAGATGTCCCCTCCGATGGGTGGCCGCACCAACAGCTGGCAGCACCCGTTCGGGTCCACCTCGGCGGCACACACGTTGGCACAGAACGCCGGTCGCCACTTCGACCGATACGGCACGACGCGGGAGACGCTCGGCTGGATCGCGCTGAACCAGCGCGCCAACGCCGCGCTGAACCCGACCGCGATCTACCGCGATCCGATGACCATGGACGACTACCTGTCGGCCCGCATGATCACCACGCCGTTCGGCCTCTACGACTGCGATGTGCCGTGCGACGGCGCGGTGGCCGTCATCGTCTCGGCCGTCGACGTCGCGCGCGATCTGGCCAAGCCGCCGATCCTGTTCGAGGCGGTGGGCACCCAGATCATCGAACGGTTGGACTGGGACCAGACCACGCTGACCCACGAACCGCAGGTGCTCGGCCAGAGCGCGCACATGTGGTCGCGAACCTCGTTGCGCCCCAGCGATGTCGATGTCGCCGAGCTCTATGACGGGTTCAGCTTCAACTGCCTGTCCTGGCTGGAGGGCCTTGGTTTCTGCGGCATCGGCGAGGCCAAGGACTTCCTCGACGGCGGCCATAACATCGCCCGCGACGGCATCATCCCGCTCAACACCCACGGCGGACAGCTCTCGCACGGCCGCACCCACGGGATGGGTCTCATCCACGAGGCTGTCACCCAGCTGCGCGGCGAGGCCGGTGAGCGCCAGGTGGCCGACGCACGCGTCGCCGTGGCCAGCAGCGGCGGTCTGACCCCGAGCGGCGTGCTGCTGATGCGCAGGGACGACTGAAGCATGGGCGTACCCCATGAGTAAGGCCGATCCGCACCCCCGGGTGGTGATGGTCGACGGCGTCCCGATGTCGGCGCTGGTCGCCGAGTCCCCCGACCCGCGCGCCGTCGTCGTCGCATTGCACGGTGGAGCCACCACGTCTGCCTACTTCGACTGCCCCGGACACCCGGAACTGTCGCTGCTGCGCATCGCGGTCGACCAGGGGTACACCGTGATCGCGCTGGACCGTCCCGGCTATGGCGCATCGGCGGCCTACCCGGACGCCATGGCACGGCCCGAACAACGGGTCGCGCTGGCGTTCGGCGCAATCCAGCGCATCGCCGGTGCGGCGGACCTGTTCGTTCTGGGCCATTCGATGGGCTGCGAGCTGGCCCTGCACCTGGCGGTGCAACGGCCCGAGGTGCTCGGCGTGTCACTGGCCGGCACCGGCCGCCGCTACCACCCGGGGGCGCAGGAGCTACTGAAGGACGCCTCGCCCGTGAACCGCCCGCGCGGTCTTCGTGAGCTGCTGTGGGAGCCGGCCCGGCTCTACCCGCCGGACGTGATCGGCGCCGGATTGTCCGCGGGCGGCACCGCTTACGAGGGCGATGTCATCAAAAGCTGGTCGCGACAGGACTTTCCGGCCCTGGCCGGGCAGACGACGGTGCCGGTGCAGTTCCTCGCCGGCGAGTACGAGAACGTCTGGGAGTCCGATGCGGAGGCACTGGCCGGGATCGGCGCGATGTTCACCGCCGCGCCCCGGGTCGAGACCGGTGAGCTCGCCGACAGCGGGCACAACCTCAGTGTGGGGCTGACCGCCGCGTGTTATCACCGCAAGGTGTTGACCTTCGCCGAACAATGCGTAGCCGACCGCGGCCTCGAGCCGATGACAGGCACTGTGAATACCGAAGTGGAAGTGGAGGCAGGTTGATGCGAGTCGGATTTATCGGGCTGGGCAGCCAGGGCGCGCCGATGGCCCGGCGGATTGTCGAGGGCGGCTTCGAGACGACCCTGTGGGCCCGCCGCCCGGCGTCCCTGGAACCCTTCGCCGACACCGCGGCCAAGACCGCGGGCTCCCCCGCCGAACTGGCCGCCGCCAGTGATCTGGTCTGCCTGTGTGTGGTCGGCGACGACGACGTGCGCCAGGTGCTCGACGGCGAGAACGGTGTGCTGGCCGGACTGGCACCCGGCGGCGTCATCGCCATTCACTCCACGGTGCACCCCGACACCTGTCGTGAGATCGCGGAAAAGGCTGCCGCCCATGGCGTTTCTGTCGTCGACGCCCCGGTGAGCGGGGGCGAGCCCGCTGCCTCGGCGGGCACCCTGCTGGTGATGCTCGGCGGCGACGAGGAAGTCGTCGAACGGGTGCGGCCGGTGTTCGCCACCTATGCCGACCCGATCGTGCACCTCGGCGGGATCGGTGCCGGTCAGGTCGCCAAGATCCTGAACAACCTGCTGTTCAGCGCCAACCTGGGTTCGGCCATGAGTGCGCTGGAACTCGGTGAGGCGCTGGGTGTTCCCCGCCAGGCGTTGTGCGAGGTGATCTCGCGCGGCTCGGCCACCAGTAAGGCGCTCAACAGCATCGCCATGTTCGGCGGGACGCTGGACAACCTGGCACCGATCGCGGGGGCGCTGCTGCAGAAGGACTGCCGGCATGCCGCCAGCCTGGCCGACGATGCCTCGGCTCCCCAGGGCGCAGTGTTCGACGCAGCCGACAACGCCCTGGCCATCATGAACCATCCCCGCTGATGCATATCGGTTTCATCGGGGCAGGCCGGATGGGCGCTCCGATGGTGCGCCGCCTGACCGACGCCGGACACCAGGTGCGGGCCTTGGGCCGCGACGACGAAAAGCGCGCTGCGATAGCCGAACTCGGTGCCGAGCCGGTGGATTCGGCGAGCGCTGCCGTCACCGATGCCGACGTCACGATCGTCTGCGTGTTCACCGACGATCAGGTCCGGGAACTCTGCCCGGATCTGATCGACGAGATGCCGGCCGGTTCTGTGCTCGTGCTGCACACCACCGGCAGCCCCCGCACTGCCGAGGCCCTCGCCGAGCGCGGGGCCGCACGCGGCATCTCCGTCGTCGACGCACCGGTCAGCGGCGGACCGCACGACATCGCGGCCGGCACCGTCACGGTGTTCGCCGGCGGTGACGACGACGCGGTCGCCCGCGCCCGCGAGGTGCTGACCTCCTATGCCGATCCGGTACTGCATGTCGGTCCGGTCGGCGCCGGACAGCGGGTGAAGCTGGTGAACAACGCGCTGTTCGCCGCGCAGATCGGTGCCGTGGCCGAGGGCGTGCGCCTGGGCGACCGACTGGGTATCGACGAGGCGACGCTGCTGACCGCGCTCACCCACGGCAGTGCGGCAAGCCGTGCACTGGGCGGAATCGCCGCCACAGGCTCGGCGGACGCATTCATCGCCCGGGTCGGCGAATTCATCGGCAAGGACGTGGCGGTGGTCCGCAGAACAGCCTCTGAGCTGGACAGTGACCTGGGCCGTCTCGAGGACCTGCTCGACGCCGCGCTCAAGTGAGCCGGCCCGCCGTCACGACCTGATCAGCACCCATTTTGTGCTTTTCAAACACCCCCGGAGGGTTTACTGTTAGCGTTACAGTTCAACAGTTTCCCGTAACGTTTCACAGCACTTCCGGCGCAGCCCGCCGCGAAGGAGGAGCCAGCCAATGACCAAGGCCCAGGTGATTTTCGATCCGTTCTCCGAGGAGTTCTTCAACAACCCGTTCGACATGTACCGGCGGATGCGCCAGGACGCGCCGCTGTACTACAACGAGGACTCCGACTTCTTTGCCCTGACCCGGCATGAGGACGTGTCGGCGGCCCTGAAGGATCACGAGGCGTTCTCCTCGTCGCGCGGCTGCGATCTGGCCATGGTGCAAAGCGACGAGCCGCCGCAGAAGTCGATCATCTTCATGGACCCGCCCGATCACCGGCACATGCGCAGCCTGCTCAACAAGGCGTTCACCCCGCGCATGATCCAGAGCCAGCGCGACACCGTGGTCGAGCAGATCGACTACCACCTCGGATTGATCAAGTCCGACGAGTTCGACGTCGTCCAGGATTTCTCGGGCCCGTTCCCGGTCGAGGTCATCACCCGGATGGCCGGCGTCGACCCGGAGTACCGCCAGCAGGTCCGGCACTGGATCGACACCAGCCTGTCCCGTGAGCCCGGGCAGATCGGCTACTCAGAAGCCGGGATGCAGGCCAACATCGACACCGGCATCTACTACTACGGGCTGGTGCAGAAGCGCCGGGAAGACCCGCAGGACGACATGATCAGCCGGCTGATCGCCGCGGAGATTCCCGGCGAGGACGGCCAGATGCGCCGCCTCGACGACATCGAGATCACCGGGTTCGCCACCCTGCTCGGTGGGGCCGGCGCCGAGACCGTCACCAAACTCATCGGCACCGCCATGGTGCTGTTCGCGCGCAACCCGGAGCAGTGGCAGAAACTCCTCGACGACCGCGACAAGGTCCCGGCCGCCATCGAGGAATTGCTGCGCTACGAGGGTCCGGTGCAGTACAACGTGCGCTACACCCTCAAGGAAGCCCACGTGCCGAGCGGCACCATCCCGGCGGGCAAGGCGGTGTTCCTGATCAGTGCCGCGGCCAACCGCGATCCCAACGCGTTCACCGACGCCGACGCCTTCGACATCGAGCGCGACCGCACGGAGGCACAGAACCTGGGCCTGGGCTACGGCATCCACAGCTGTCTGGGCGCCGCACTGGCCCGTATGGAAAGCGCCGTCGCGCTGGAGAAGCTACTCGACTTCATGCCCCGCTACGAGGTGAGATGGGATGAGCTGCAGAGGGTTCACATGCAGAATGTGGCGGGTTACTCGCACGTGCCGGTGAGGGTGTTGAGGTGATGACCAAGAAGGTTCACGTCGATTTCGAGATCTGCGAGAGCAACGCGGTCTGTATGGGGATCATCCCCGAAGTGTTCGATCTCGACGATCAGGACTACCTCCACATCCTTCAGGAGGATGTGACGCCCGAGAACGAGGCGCTGATCCGCGAAGCGGTGCGCCAGTGTCCCCGGCAGGCCATCTCGATCAAGGACGAGTAGGCGTGCGGTTCGTCTTCGTACACGGCGGTTTTCACGCGGCCTGGTGCTGGGAGCGGACCGTCGCCGAGTTGCAGAGCCTGGGTCACGACGGCGTCGCTGTGGACCTGCCCGGACACGGCGCCCGGGTAGCCGAGGAATCAACCCTGGCCAACCGGCGGGCCGCGATCGTCGAGGTGATGCAGCCCGGGGATGTGCTGGTCGGACATTCCGGCGGCGGGTTCGACGCGACCCTCGCTGCCGATGCAGCCCCGGAACTGGTGGGCCACATCGTGTATCTGGCCGCGGCACTGCCCAGGGAAGGCCGGACCTATCCCGAAGCCATGGCCATGCGTTCGGCCGAGGACCAATTGGGCGGCGAGTTCGACGGTGATGTCGGCGAGATGCTGGGCTACCTGCATTTCGACGAGGAAGGCGCCATGCACTTCGCCGACTTCGACGGGGCGTGGCGTTACTTCTACCACGACTGCGACGAGGCCACGGCGCGTTGGGCTTTCGATCGTCTCGGTCCCGAGCGGTTCGGTGACACCACGGTCACGCCGGTGTCGGTGCCGCAGTTCTGGGCGGCCGATCTGCCGCGCAGCTTCATCCGCTGTCTGCAGGACCGCTCGATGCCGCAATGGCTGGCCGACACCGTCACCCAACGCCTCGGTGTCGAACAGCTGACCATCGACGCATCGCATTCGCCATTCCTGAGCCGCCCGCGCGAGCTGGCCGAGCTGCTGGTGCACGCCACGACCACCACGCCGATTGCCGCGTTGACGCCGGCCTGATCTGTCCGCGAGATCAACGCTGTGGTCGCTTCCGGATCGGAAAACCGACCATGGCGTTGATCTCGGCGGGAATGGCCTACGCGGCGGCGATGACCGTCTTCCCGAATTTCTCGGCGGCCTCCAGCGCATGCGCCAGACTGTCGCCGGGCAGAGTCACGTGCAGCCAGGTCACTCCCAGCGCGGCGAGCTTGTCCACACCGGCCAGATAGGCTTCGGCATCGAAGTCGTCGTCGCCGGGGCTTCCGCCCTCAAAGTTGTTGAACACGATATCGATTGCGTCCGAATCGCGACCGGCCGCGGCCAGCCGCGCCCGCAGATCCTCGATACCGGTGGCCAAGGCGTCCAGTGAATCGATCGCTGCTGTACCCGCGGTCTTGGCCAGACCCGCCGGCGCGGCGAACGGGCACCAACCGTCGCCGTGTTTGGCCACGCGAGCGCGCGCGGCAGACGTGTTGCCGCCGATCCAGATCGGAGGATGCGGGCTCGCCGCCGGCCGTGGGTGCGCCGTGATGCCCTTTGCGCTGAAGTTCGTGCCCTCGAAGGTGTAATCGTCGGTGGTCCAGACGCCGCGGATCACCTCGAGCGCCTCGTCGAACAGTGCGGCGCGCTCGTCGTAGGACACCCCGAGCGCGGCGAATTCCCGTTTGAGGTAACCGACTCCGACGGCCAGGGTGAACCGGCCGCCGGATAGCAGGTCAAGTGTGGCGCCGGATTTGGCCACCACGAACGGGTTTCGATACGGCAGCACCACGATGTTGGGCACCAGGCGCAGCGTCGTGGTGTGTGCCGCGGCGAAACCCATCGCCACGAACGGATCCAACGCATCGTGGCCGCCGGCGTCGAGCCAGCGTTGCGACGGGGCGGGATGGTCGGTGAACCCGAAGCCGTCGAAACCCGCCGCTTCGGCCGCAGCCGCCATCGCCGCAACTCCGCTGCCGCTCACCAGATCCGGGTGGTAGGGGTGAGTGTGCATCGGGTAGGTGATGCTGTAACGCACTGCGGCCGCCGATCAGGAAGGGAAGCCGGAGATGATGATGCCGTTGCACTCCGCCGCGCCCTGGCGGACCTTGGCGGCTGCCTGGTAGGCGTCGGAGTAATACCAATCGCGCGCGGCGTCGACAGACTCGAATTCCAGCACGACGGTCTGGGTGCCGTGCCACGCGCCCTCGATCACCTCAGGCTTCTGGTCGACGGCCACGATGGTGGCGCCGCCCATCGCCTTCGACGCCAGCTTCGCGTACTCCCCCATCCCGGCCGGGTCCTTGATGTCCTCGGTGATGATCACATATCCCTTGGCAGCTGCCATGTCCGAACTCCTTCTCTAGCCTTCGATTTCGCTGATTGCCCGCTCCGGGCAATTCTGTATCGCCTCGCGTGCCGCATCCTCAAGACCGGCCGGAACCTCGTCCGGATCGGCCACCGCCCAACCGTCGTCTGACATCTCGAAGACCTCGGGGCACAGCGTCAGGCACATGCCGTGGCCTGCACAACGGTCCTCGTCAACCCGGACCCGCATCAGCTGTCGAACTCCAGGTGCAGTTCGGTCAGCCCACGCAGGATAAAGGTGGGGATGTAGTTGTAGCGACGGTCGCCGTCCGAACCGTGCTCGGCCTCGGAGATCCGGATGTCGCTGGTCCGGTCCAGCAACCGCTCGATACCTACCCGGGTCTCGGCACGTGCCAACGGGGCACCGGGGCAGCTGTGGATGCCGCGGCCGAAAGCCAGGTGCTGGCGGGCATTCTTGCGCGCCGGGTCGAAGGTGTCGGGATCCTCGAAGCGCCGCGGATCCCGGTTGGCCGCACCGTTGAGCACCATCACCGTGGTACCGGCATTCAACTCGGTGTCGCCGACCGTCACCGGGCAGCGTGACAGCCGGAAGTCGCCCTTCACCGGGCTCTCGATCCGCAGCGCCTCCTCGATGAAGTTCGGGATCAGGCTGCGGTCGGCCCGAAGCCGCTGCTGGATCTCCGGTTGTTCACCCAAGACCTTCAGCGCGGTGCTGAGCAGGCGCACCGTGGTCTCCTGCCCGGCCGAGAAGACATTCGTCGCCACCCGCGCGACATCGCCGACGTCGGGGATGCTGCCGTCCGGGAACGTGGCCTCGGCCAGCCCGGTGAGGACGTCGTCGCGCGGGTTGGCCCGGCGGTCCGACACGTAGTCGGAGAACTGGCCGTAGAGGAACTCCAGCGGGCTGTGGGACAGCGATTCCTTGCTGGTGCTGCCGATTCCGCCGCCCGAATGCTGCTTGATGCCGTTGACGAAGCCTTCCCGATCCTCGGGCGGGATCCCGAGCAGGTCGGCGATCACCAGGAGCGTGAACGGACCGGCGAAGCCTTTGATGAACTCGCCGCCGCCGGACGCCAGGTAGCTGTCGAGCACCTCGTCGGCCAACTGCCACATGGCGTCCTCGTTCTCCTTGAGGCGCTTGGGCGTGATCAACCGCATCAACAGCGAGCGGTGATCGGTGTGGGTGGGCGGATCCAGCGTCGGCAGCTGATCGCTGAACGGCAGATCGTTGCGGTGCTTGTCGATGAGCGCAGTCACCTCCTCGGCACTGCGCCCCTCCAGCGGAACCGGGAAACCCGGGAACGGCCCGGTGACCGACAGGCAGGACGAGAAGGTCTCCTCGTCGTTGTAGACCTGCACGGCCTCGTCCCAGCCGGTCACCATGGTCACGTTGTAGTGGTCTTCCCGGGTGACCGGGCATTTGTTCCGCAGCGCCTCGAAGAATGGGTACGGGTTGTCGACCAATCGTTCATCGCGAAAAAAATCGATACCGGTTGGGTCGATCGCCATCAGCTGCTCCCGTTCCAGCCACACGTATGAGAATGTGGCTCTCCTATACGAATAGTAGATTTCCACAGCACCGGTGGCGCGTCAACGTCGCACCCCGACCTATCAGCGACAAGCTGCAAGAATAGTATTCTCAACTAACCACCCAGCATCGTCAGTCCGCCGTCCACAGCGATCAACTGGCCGGTGATGAAGCCCGCTCCGTCGCCGGCCAGGAACACCAGAGCCGGCCCGAGGTCGCGGGCCGGATCCCCCAGCGCGCCGCCCAGCGGGATCGTCATCTTCATCTGCTGATCGACGAGTCTCGCCATCTCGGGCCCGAGGAATTCCCGCAACCGGTCTGCGCCCGGGGTGTCGACCGCCGGCGCGAGCGCGTTCACCGTGACCCGCTCAGCCGCCCAGGCCTTGGCCGCCGAGCGCGTCCAAGCCTGTACCGCCCCCTTGGTCGCCGCGTACACGGCCGAGATGGGGCTCCCCATGACGGCCTCGGCCGAGCCGAAGTTGAGGATGCGTCCGCCCGTTCCGCGCATCGCCGCGTATGCGGCCTGATTGGTGAGGATTGTGGCCTTCAGGTTGGTGTCGACCAGGTAGTCGATCTCGGCCACCTCGATCTGGCCGGGAATGCCCGGTTGCCACAACCCCGCCGCGTGCACCAGCACATCGAGGCCGCCCATGGTCTGCACCGCCGAGGCCGTCATTGCATCAACCGCTCCGGCTTCCCGGAGGTCGCACTGCACCCAAGCCACGGACGGGCGGTCCGGTGGCGGAGTGCGGTGATAGGTGGCCACGACCTGAGCGCCGGCGGCGCTCAGCACGTCCACGGCGGCGGCCCCGATACCCGAGGCGCCGCCGGTGACCAGAATCCTACGACCATGCAGGGGTTGGCTCATAGGGAGATAGTTAGACAAACGTCAACTATTTTCAAGAGCGGAATCCCTTGTTAAAGTGCCGTATATGCCCAAGGGAACCACGACCGAGGTTGCTGACAGCAGTCAACGTCGCGCGTCCTTCCAACGGGCCCGCTCGCACCGGACCAAGCGCGATCTGGTGCAGGCCGCGATGGCACTCTGGCGCACCAACGGCTACGCGAAGACCACGGTCGCCGACATCTGCCGGGCCGCAGGGGTGTCCCGGGCCCTGTTCTACTTCTATTTCCCGGCCAAAGAGGACGTGCTGTTCGAGGTGGGCCTGACCTCCACCCGGTTGGCACAGAAGCGGGTGAAATCGCTGCTGGTCGGCGACTACGACATGACCGCCGTCATCACCGAGGCACTGCGCAGCCTTGAGCGGTCGATGGCGCGCAATCCACCCGAGCTGATCGTCGAGACGATCCTGGAGGGGTACCGGCACGAACACCGGATCCTGGCCGGCGACGTCGACCCGGATACCCAGGACGCCGACATGTTCGGCGAGTTGTTCAGCCGGGCCCAGGCCGACGGCAAGCTCGGCGCCCACGTCGACGTGTCCCACCTGTCCCGGCTGGCCCAGATCCTTGTCAGCGAGGGCGTCCGGCACTGGGCCGGCGGGGGTTTCGGCAACCGCTCGTTCACCGACGTCGTCGCGCGTGACATCAGCGCGATGATCACCGGCTTCAACACCACCAACAACTAGATCGGAGGACCCCGATGGCGTGGGATTTCGAGACCGACCCGCAGTATCAGGAGCTACTGGACTGGGCCGACGAATTCGTCACCGACCAGGTCGAGCCGCTCGACCTGGCCTTTCCACACCTTCAGTTCACCCAACTGGAGGGCAAGCGTCGCGAGGCGATCGATCCCCTCAAGGCCCAGGTGCGCGAAAAGGGTCTGTGGGCAACGCATCTCGGTCCGGAACTCGGCGGACAGGGTTACGGACAGCTCAAGCTGGCATTGCTGAACGAGATCCTCGGCCGCTCTCAGTGGGCCCCGATCGTGTTCGGCTGTCAGGCCCCCGATACCGGAAACGCCGAGATCATCGCGCATTACGGGACCGAGGAGCAGAAGAAGCAGTACCTGCATCCGCTGCTCGAGGGCGAGTTGTTCTCCTGCTATTCGATGACCGAACCGCATGCCGGTGCCGACCCGACGCTGTTCACCACCAGCGCGGTACGCGACGGGGACGACTGGGTGATCAATGGCTGGAAGTTCTTCTCCTCCAACGCCGCAACGGCCTCGTTCCTGATCGTCATGGTGGTCACCAATCCCGAAGTCAGCGCCTACCAGGGCATGTCGATGTTTCTCGTGCCCACCGACACCCCCGGCGTCGAGATCGTCCGCAACGTCGGACTGTACGGCGAAGCCGACAACCACGGCAGCCATGCGCTGATCCACTATGACAATGTCCGGGTACCGGCCGAGGCCCTCCTCGGCGGCGAGGGACAGGCCTTCGTCATCGCGCAGACCCGGTTGGGCGGCGGCCGGATTCACCACGCGATGCGCACGATCGGCCTGGCCCAGAAGGCGCTGGACATGATGTGCGAACGCGCGCTGAGCCGCGAGACCCAGGGCAGCCGGCTGTCCGACAAGCAATTCGTGCAGGGCTACATCGCCGACTCCTACGCTCAGCTGCTGCAGTTCCGGCTGATGGTGCTCTACACCGCGTGGGAGATCGACAAGTACAACGACTACAAGAAGGTCCGCAAGGACATCGCCGCGGTCAAGGTGGCCATGCCCACCGTGCTGCACGACATCGCCTGGCGCGCAATGCAGGTCCACGGCGCGCTCGGCGTCACCAACGAGATGCCGTTCCTGGGCATGGTCACCGGCGCCGCCGTGATGGGACTGGCCGACGGTCCAACCGAGGTACACAAGACCACCGTCGCCCGGCAGGTCTTGCGGGACTACCAGCCGACCACCGACACCTGGCCCACCGAGTGGATACCCCGCAAGCGCGACGCCGCGAAGGCGAAGTACGCCGAATACCTTGAGGCCGACATCGAAAACACAGTGGGCAACCTGTGAGTGAAATAGATACGGCGCGCCTTGCCGACTGGATGGACAACGCCGGACTCGAAGGCAAGGGCGAGCCGCTCGAGGCCCGCTTCCTGTCCGGCGGAACCCAGAACGTCATCTACGAGATCCGCCGCGGCGAGCACACCTGCGTGCTGCGGATGCCGCCGGCCGGGGCCCCGCCGGACCGGGACAAGGGCATCCTGCGGGAGTGGCGCATCATCGAGGCGCTCGACGGCACGGAGGTCCCGCACACCGCCGCGGTCGGGGTGTGCGCCGATCCCGAGGTACTGGGCCGGCCGTTCTATCTGATGGGATTCGTCGACGGCTGGTCCCCGATGGACACCCACGGCCGCTGGCCCGAGCCGTTCGACTCCGATCTGAGCACCCGCCCCGGGCTGAGTTATCAGCTGGCCGAGGGCATCGCGCTGCTGTCCAAGGTCGACTGGCAGGCCAAAGGGCTGGGTGATCTCGGTCGGCCCGACGGCTTCCACGAACGCCAGGTCTCCCGCTGGATCGGTTTCCTAGACCGGATCAAGAACCGCGAACTGCCCGGGCTGGAGGTGGCCACGGACTGGCTGCGGGCCCACAAGCCACTCGACTTCATCCCCGGTCTGATGCACGGGGACTACCAATTCGCCAATGTCATGTACCGCCACGGCGCCCCGGCGACGATGGCTGCGATCGTGGACTGGGAGATGGGTACCGTCGGCGACCCGAAGCTGGACCTGGCCTGGATGGTGCAGAGCTGGCCTTCCGACCCGGACAACCCCGAGCCGTCCGAAATGGGTTACGTCGACATGCGCGGGATGCCGTCTCGCGACGACGTCGTCGCGCACTACGCGAAGGTGTCCGGACGCCAGGTCGACGACCTCGACTACTACCTGGTGCTGGCCAAATGGAAGCTGGCGATCGTGCTGGAGCAGGGTTTTCAGCGGGCCGGCGACGACGAGAAGCTGCTGGCGTTCGGGCCGGTGGTGACCGACCTGATGGCCTCGGCCGCCGAACTCGCCGAATCCAGCGACTACCGGTGAGGGCCGCGGTCTGCCCCGAGTACGGGCCACCGGAGGTGGTCCGTCTCGAGGAACTCCCCGCTCCCCCGATCGCGTCCGGCCAGGTACGTGTTCAGGTCGGCGCGGCCGCGGTGAACTTTCCCGACGTGCTGTTGGTGGCCGACCAGTATCAGATCACGGTGCCCGTGCCGTTCATCCCGGGTAGCGAGTTCGCCGGGGTGGTGACCGAAGTAGCCGGTGACACCGACGGTTTCGCCGTCGGCGACCGGGTGACCGGCACCGGGTTGTTCGGGGCGTTCGCCGAACAGGTGTGTGTCGCGACCGCCGGACTGGCCCGGATCCCCGACGGCGTGGACGACCGCACCGCGGCGGCTTTCGGAGTGGCCCACCGCACCGCCTATCACACGCTCCGGTCGGTGGCCCGGACCCGACCGGGCGACGACGTGATCGTGCTCGGAGCCGGCGGCGGAGTGGGCCTGGCGGCCGTGCAGCTCGCGACGGCGCTCGGCGCCCGGGTCACCGCGGTCGCATCGTCGGACGAAAAGCTCTCCACCGCAGAACAATACGGCGCGGCCTCGCTCGTCAACCACACCCGGGGCGACCTGCGCGCCGCCCTACGAGAGGCACTCCCTGACGGCGCGCACGCGGTGCTCGACCCCGTAGGCGGCGACCTTTCCGAACCGGCGTTGCGCGCGTTGCGCCGCGGTGGCCGGTTCGTGACGATCGGCTACGCCTCGGGCGTCATCCCCCGGATTCCGCTGAACCTGGTGCTGGTCAAGGGAATCGCGGTCCTCGGCTTCCAGTTCCAGGACATCGACCCGGACGAGTTTGCCCGCAATGAAGCGGAATTGCGGGAGTTGTTGGCCGGCGGGACCGTTCGGCCACACATCGGTGCGGTTTATCCGCTGACCGAGACCACCGCGGCGCTGCGCGAAGTAGCCTCCGGTAAAGCGGTCGGCAAGGTCGTGCTCGACCTCAGGACTCCTTCGGCGGATAGAAGTACTCCCGCCAGGCCGTGATCTTCTCGTCCCGCACCTCATAGGCGCCCATCACCGGCCAGCTCATCTGCTTGCCGTCCACGATCCAGTGATCGCGCCGCTCCATCAGCACGACGTCCCCGGCCACGGCGAGGTGCAGGATCTCAAGGTCGACACAGTTTCCGCCGGCGAAGAACACCTTCATCATGTCGTGGATCGCGTCGCGCCCCGAGAGCTTCGGCCAGTCGGGCCCGATGTCGAAGGTGGCGTCCTCGGCGAAGTGACTCATGACTTCGTCGACGTCGTTGCTCCCCCATGCCGCGATCTCGGCCCGCACGATCTCCTCAGCGGTCATCAGTCCCCCATCGGCCGTTGTGACTGATATTTACACTAGCCCGGCCGAGTGTAATTCCGATAGACATCAATTCCGGGGCGACTCGCACTTCAATCCGCAACGGACAGTTTCGAATCCGTCCGAAATCGGGCGCTATCGGCCGATTCCTTGACCCGGCCGCCTTTGGCCTGCTAAGCAGATGCACAGCCCTTTCAATCTGGTCAGGAGATCAGCCGTGCCAACTTCGACCGAAGCCGATCTGTACTACGACCCGTACAACATCGAACTCAACATGAACCCCTACCCGGTGTTCGCCCGGATCAGGGAGGAAGCCCCGCTCTACTACAACGAGCAGCACGACTTCTACGCGTTGAGCCGCTTCGACGATGTCAACAAGGGCGTCATCGACCACGAGACGTTCATCTCCGGTCGCGGTGCGCTGCTCGAGATCATCAAATCCGGCATGGAGATCCCGCCCGGCACATTGATCTTCGAGGATCCGCCGATCCACAACATCCACCGCAACCTGCTGTCGCGGGTGTTCACACCGCGCAAGGTGCTCGCGCTGGAACCGCAGATCCGTGAGTTCACCGCACGCTGCCTGGATCCGCTGGTCGGGACCGACAAGTTCGACTTCGTCAACGATCTCGGCGAGCAGATGCCGATGCGGGTCATCGGCATGCTGCTGGGCATCCCGGAAGACCGGCAGCGGGCCATCACCGATCACGGCGAGGAGACCCTGCAGGGTCAGACCGTCGATGCGCTGGCCACCGGTGAGGTGTTCGCGGAGTTCATCGACTGGCGGACCGAACACCCGTCCGACGACATCATGACCGACCTGCTCAACGCCGAGTTCACCGATGAGACCGGCACGGTGCGCACGCTGCGCCGCGACGAGCTGCTGCTCTACCTGACCGTGATCGCCACCGCGGGCTCTGAAACCACCACCCGGCTGATCGGCTGGGCCGGCAAGACGCTGGCCGAATATCCCGATCAGCGCCGCGATCTGGTGAACAACCCGGACCTGATCCCCGACGCGATCGAGGAAATCCTGCGCTGGGAGCCGCCGGCCCTACAGATCGCCCGCTACGTCTCCCGCGACGTCGAGTACTACGGCCAGACCGTGCCGGAGGGTTCGGCGATGTTGATGCTCGTCGGCGCGGCCAACCGCGATCATCGTCGGTTCGCGCCCGACGGCGATGTGTTCGACATCCACCGGGAACATCACTCGCACATGACTTTCGGTGCGGGCACGCATTTCTGCATGGGCAACGCGCTTGCGCGCCTGGAAGGCCGCATCGCCATGGAGGAGATCCTCAAACGCTTCCCCGAGTGGGAGGTCGACTGGGCCAACGCCAAGCCGTCGGAAACCGCGGCGGTGCGGGGCTGGGCCGCGATGCCTACCTTCGTTTAGCGCTCGTCCGACATCAAGACTGCGTACAGATCGCGAATTTGGCGATTTTCGCGATCTGTACGCAGTGCCGGCAATCTGTGCGCAGGGTCAGAAGGGAAGGTCCACAAAGCCGTTCGTGGTGTTGACCTCGTCGTGGTTGTCGACGCTGTAGTGCGGTCCGATGGGGGTGCCCGGGTCGGCTTGGGCCGGCGCGGCGAAGCCGAACACGGCTGCGGTCAGACCGCCGGCGATCAGGGTGGAGATTCCGATCTTCTTCATTGTGGTGCCCTCTTCCGATGTCTTGCGGGTGGCGCCGAGCGTCGCGCTACGGCCCCACAGGTCGGCGATCCGGTACTGCATTTCGCCGGTCTGTTCCATCAAACATCGAGGTCAGAGGGTTAATTCCGCTGGCAGAAATTGATCTGCGGTTGGCAGAAACGTTCCGTCAGCTGGCCGGAATCAGGTCTGCGGGCACCGAGCGGCTGATCATCGTGCCGCACCGGAATGCCTCGGTGGTACCGACGACCTTGGCCTCGGGATCGTTGACCGCCGCGAGTGCCTGCGCCTTGAAAGCGCGTGCGGCAGCGGATAGTTCGTGACGTACCGGGTCGACGCTCAGGTCCGCCGGACACTCGTCGCCCCACAATGTCACTTCGGTGTGCCCCTGCTCCAGCGCGCCCAGGACGCCGCGCCGAACCCGCTCGTCGGTGTTGAACAGATCGGCGGCCACCGCGACGGTCTGCGGGTGCGGGCGGTCTTCCCAGGACTCCAGGACCGACTCCAGGGGCATGGTCTCCACCCCGAGAATCGCCAGCGGACGGACATCCTCGTCGGCACCGATCAGCACCGTGACATCCCACCCCGCCATCACCCGGTCGACCAGCCAACCACCGGCGAACCGGACCGCGTCGACCACGCAGGGGGCGACCACATCAAGCCGATACCGCATGTCGTCCTCCAATCTCACTGGCCGGCCGCCCCGTTGCGGCCGTCCGGCTGCTCGATTTCCCGCCCCAGCATCTCGGCGTAGCTCTTGAACACGTCCGTCAACGGGAGCGAGGGATCGAGTAGCCATGAGGTCTCCATTCCATTGATGAATGCCAGGATCTCCACGGCCTTGGTGGCCGCGTCGAAGTCGGAGCGGTAGCGACCGTCGAGCTGGCCGCGGGTGATGATGTCGGCGACGATGTCGCGCGCATCCTGTTGCCGTTTGAGCAAACGATCGTGCAGTGGCGCGTCGGGTTGGATGTTCTCCACCAGCAGCACGGTGAACGTGCCGACCAGCTCGGGCGCCCGGACGAACCGGTCGGCCACCCGTTTGATCTCGTCGGCGAGGTTCCCGGACCGGTCCGCGTGGGTGTCGTCGTCGTGGTCGCGCGCGTCGAGGACGGCGTTGAGCAGCTGCTCCTTGGACTCGAAATGGTGGAGCAGACCGGCCGGCGTGACCCCGGCTTCCCGGGCGATCTGGGCCAGCGAGGTGTTGCGCCACCCATTGCGGGCCAGCAGCTTCTCAGCCACAGAAAGTATCCGCTGCCTGCGGTCTTCCCCTTTGGCCAGGAGCGTCGCGTAGGGCCGCGCGCCCCCAGAAGACGCCTCTGCACCTGCCACCGAAGCCACCGGACTCCTTCGTCGAACCAACCTAGTGAACACACAGTAGGTTGGTTTGACCGTCTGTGACAAGTGTCTCAGAGAAAGAAATTCCCGGCGGCCGTCACAACCGCCGGGAAAGCCGGGTCAGAGCCCCAGCGACTTGGCGATGATCACCTTCATGACCTCGCTGGTCCCGGCGTAGATTCGCGCCACCCGGGCATCCGTGTAGAGCCGCGCGATGGGGTACTCCATCATGTAGCCGTACCCGCCGAAGAGCTGCAGGCAACGATCGATCACCCGCGCCTGCATCTCCGTGCAGAACAATTTCACCCGGGCCGCGTCGGCACCGGACAGCTCTCCGTCGACGTGCAGCGCCACCGCCCGATCGAGCATCGCCTGGGCCGCCTCGACCTCTGTCGAGCACGCCGCCAGTTCGAACTTGGTGTTCTGAAAGGACGCGACCGGCTGGCCGAACGCTTTGCGGTCCTTGGTGTAGCCGATCGCCGCGGCGATGGCCGAGCGGGCCTGGGCCACCGACCCCACGGCCACGGTGAGGCGCTCCTGGGCCAGGTTGTGGCCGAGGTAGCTGAACGCCTCGCCCTCCTCACCCAGCACGTTGGCCACCGGCACCCGCACATCGCTGAACGACAGCTCCGCGGTGTCCTGCACCTTGCAGCCCATCTTCTCCAGCTCGCGGCCCCGCTCGAAGCCCGCCATGCCGTCCTCGACGACCAGCAGCGTCAACCCCTTGCGCCGGTTCTCCGGGTCGGTGGACGTCCGGGCCACCACGACCACCAGATCGGCCTGGATGCCACCGGTGATGAACGTCTTGGCGCCGTTGAGCACGTACTCGTCACCGTCGCGTACCGCGCTGGTGCGCATACCGGCCAGATCCGATCCGGTGCCCGGCTCGGTCATCGCGACCGCGGTCAGCAGCGTGCCCGCCGCCAGCCCGGGGAACCAGCGCTGCCGCTGCTCTTCGTTCGCGTAGTGCAGGAAGTACGGCAGGATCACCTCGAGCTGCGTGCGCACCGTCGACAACGTCACCAGGGCGCGCGCGGCCTCCTCCTGGAGCACCACGTTGTACCGGTAGTCGTCGATGCCTGCGCCGCCGTACTCCTCGGGGATCGCCATCCCGAGCATGCCGAGTTCACCCATGTGCTTGAAGACGTCACGGGGCATCCGGCCGCCCTTCTCCCACTCGGGATAGGCAGGGACGACTTCCTTTTCGATGAAGTCGCGCGCGAGTGCGCGGAAGGCCTCATGATCCTCGGTGAACAGATTGCGTTGCACTACTTCTCCCTAGCGTCAGTCGATGAGCTCGACCAGCGTGGCGTTGGCGGTACCGCCGCCCTCACACATGGTCTGCAGGCCGTACCGAATTCCGTTGTCTCGCATGTGATTGATCATCCGGGTCATCAGCACCGCGCCCGACGCCCCGAGCGGGTGCCCCAGCGCGATGGCGCCGCCGAGCGGGTTCAGCTTGGCCTCGTCGGCGCCTGTCTCGGCGAGCCACGCCATGGGCACCGGGGCGAAGGCCTCGTTCACCTCGAACACGCCGACCTCGTCGAGACGCACGCCGGCCTTGTGCAGCACCTTCTCGGTGGCCGGGATCGGCCCGGTCAGCATCAGCACCGGATCGGCTCCCGTCACCGCACCCGCGCGGTACCGCGCGATCGGCGAAAGACCCATCGTCACAGCACGTTCCTCGGTCATCACCAGCAGCGCCGCGGCGCCGTCGGAGATCTGAGACGAGTTGCCCGCGTGGATCACGCCGTCCTCGGCGAATGCCGGCTTGAGCCCGGCAAGTTTCTCCACCGTGGTACCCCGGCGCACCCCTTCGTCGGCAACCACCGGGTCCAACTGATCGGCCGGGTCGGGAAACACGGTGATCATCTGGTTCTCGAAGGCACCGCGGTCCTGGGCCGCCGCTGCCCGCTCGTGCGAGGCGACGGAGTACTCGTCCAGCTGGGTCCGGCTGAAACCCCACTTCTGCGAAATCATCTCGGCCGAGATGCCCTGATTGAACGCAAAGTCCTTGTACCGCTCGAACACCTTCGGACCGTACGGAGTACCGGTGGCCCGGGCCGCGCCCAGCGGGACCCGGCTCATCACCTCCACACCACCCGCGACGACCACGTCCTGCTGGCCCGACATGACGGCCTGGACCGCGAAATCCAGTGCCTGCTGGCTCGATCCGCACGCCCGGTTGACCGTGGTCCCCGGAATGTGTTCGGGCCAGCCGGCGGCCAGCACCGAGTAGCGGCCGATATTGCTGGACTGATCGCCGACCTGCGAGACGCAGCCCCAGACCACGTCGTCGATGATGTCGGGGCTGATGCCCGCCCGCTCCACGAGCGCATTGAGCACCAGTGCCGACAGGTCGGCGGCATGGAATCCGGACAGGCCGCCGTTACGCTTGCCCACCGGGGTACGGACGGCCTCGACGATGACGGTTTCGCGCATTGCGATTCTCCTCTGGAATTAAGACTGGTAGGCCGGGCCGATTGCGCCCTGCTCCCGCAGGGTGCCGATCTGCTCGGCACTCAGGCCGATCCCGGCCAGGATGGCATCGGTGTGCTCGCCGAGCCCGGGCACCGCACCCATGCCCAACTCCATGCCGCTGATCACCGGCGGCGGCAACAGGGCCGAGATCTCCCCGTTGGGGGTGCCCACCTGACGCCACCGGTCCCGCGCCTTCAGATGCGGGTGTGCGATGACCTCACTGGGCAGGTTGTAGCGCGAATTGCCGATCCCGGCGTCATCGGCGATCTGCTGAATGTCATCGAGATCATGCTGGGCGCACCAGGATTCGATGGCCTTGTTCAGTTCGTCCCGATGCGCGCAGCGATCGGAGTTGGTGGCGAAACGCGCGTCGTCGGCGAGATCGGGCCGCTCGATGATCTCGCGGGCCAACCGCTGCCATTCCCGGTCGTTGGTGGTTCCCAGCACCACCGTCTGCCCGTCGCGGGTGTCGAACGCGCCGTAGGGAGCCACAGCCGGCGAACTCATCCCCAGCGGAACCTGGTCGATGCCGGAGTGCTGGGTGTAGGCCAGTTGGTATCCCATGATGTCGGTCATGGTGTCGAACAGGCTGACCGCCACGGCCGGTGCGGCACCGGTGTCGCCCTTGCGTGCCCGGCCGAGCAACAGCGCCATGATCGACAGCGCCGAATACAGCCCCGTGGTGATATCCGCAACCGCCGCACCGGGTTTGGCCGGCATCCCGGCATAGCCGGTCGACGCGCACGAACCGGACTCGGCCTGCACCAGCAGGTCGTAGGCGCGCTTGTGCGACAGGGGCCCACCGGGCCCGTAACCATCGATCTCGACGGGGATCACCTGGGGATGGCGCACCTTGAGGTCCTCGGGCCCGAGCCCCAGGCGCGCGGTGGCGCCGGGAGCGAGGTTGGACACGAAGGCGTCGGCACCGTCGAGCAACCGGTGCAGCACCTCCATGCCCTCCGGCGACTTCAGATTGAGGGTGATCGATTCCTTACCCCGGTTGGCCCAGACGAAATGGGCCGCCTGCCCCAGCACGACATCGTCGTAGTCGCGGGCGAAATCGCCACCCTTGGGATTCTCGATCTTGACCACCCTGGCACCGAAGTCGGCCAGCACCCGGGTGCACATCGGCGCGGAGACCGCCTGCTCCATCGCGATGACGGTGATACCGGCCAAGGGGCCGTCTTGAGCTGCAATCACGAATTCACATAACCATGCCGCCATCGACCGGCAGAACCTGCCCGGTGATGTACGACGCGGCATCGGAGGCCAGGAAGACGAACGCGCCCGCGACCTCGTCGGCCTCGGCCCACCGTTTGAGCGGGATGCGGTTCATCATGTTGGCCGCGAACTTCTCGTTGGTGCGGATGGTTTCCGTCATCGGCGTGGCCGCCAGCGGCGCCAGCGCGTTGACCATGATGTTCTTGGCCGCCAATTCACGTGCCAGCGATTTCGTGAAGCCGATCAGGCCGGCCTTGGCCGCCGAGTAGTTGACCTGTCCCAGGGTGCCGGTGATCCCGGCCGACGAGGTGACGTTGATGACGCGGCCGGTCCCGTCGGTCGGCATGTGCGGCAGGGCGGCCTGGGTGACGTGGAAGGTGCCCATCACGTGGATGTCGAAGGTGACCCGGAACGTCTCGTCGGTCAGCTTCGGGAACATCGCCGGTGATGTGACGCCGGCGTTGTTGACCACGATGTGCAGGTTGCCCTCACCGAGCGCGGCGGCCTGCGCGGCCGCGGCCACCGCGGCGTCGCGGTCACTGACGTCCAGCGCGGCGCTGTCCGCCTTGCCGCCGGCCGTGTTGATGCGCTCGGCGACCGCGGCCGCGGCATCACCGCTGATGTCGGTGACGAGCACCGAGGCACCGGCCGCGGCGAGCGCCTCGGAAACCGCCGCGCCGATCCCCGCTCCGGCCCCGGTCACCAGCGCCGAGCGTCCGGTCAGGTCGAAATAGGTCCTCATGGAACTTCGATATCTCCTCAGTAGCTCTTGGGCAGGCCCAGAACGTTGGCGGCGAGAAAGTTCAGGATCATCTCCTGGCTCACCGGTGCGATCTTCATCAGCCGGGACTCCCGGAAGAACCGGGAGATGTTGTATTCCTCGGAGTAACCCATGCCGCCGTGGGTCTGCAGCGCACGGTCGGCGGCGCCAAATCCCGCATCGGCGCACAGGTACTTGGCCATGTTGGCCTCACGCCCACAGGGCTTGCCGTTGTCGTAGAGCCAGGTGGCCTTGCGCAGGATCAACTCCGCGGCGTCGAGCCGGGCCAACGAGTCGGCCAGCGGGAACTGAATGCCCTGGTTCATGCCGATCGGCCGGTCGAACACCACCCGCTCGTTGGCGTACTTCACCGCACGGTCGAGCGCCACGCGACCGATGCCGAGGGCCTCAGCCGCGATCAGCATCCGCTCCGGGTTGAGCCCGTGCAGGATGTACTTGAACCCCTTGCCTTCCTCGCCGATCAGGTGCTCGGCGGGCACGCGCAGATCGTCGATGAACAACTCGTTGGAGCTCACCGCATTTCGGCCCATCTTGTTGATGGGCCGGATCTCGACGTGGTCGCGGTCGAGGTCGGTCAGGAACAGCGACAACCCGTCGGTCGGCTTGCCTCCGCGCTTCTCCACATCCTCACGGGACTCGGTGCGGGTGAGCAGCAGGATCTTCTCGGACTCAAGCGCTTTGGAGATCCACACCTTGCGGCCGTTCACCACATAACCGTCGCCGTCCTTCTTGGCGAACGTGGTGATGCGCGAGGTGTCCAGGCCTGCACCGGGTTCGGTGACGCCGAAGCACACATGCAGATCTCCGTCGACGATGCGCGGTAGCGTCGCCTTCTTCATCTCCTCGGAGCCGAACACCACCACCGGCTGCATCCCGAAGATCGACATGTGGATCGCGCTGGCGGCGTTCATGGCTCCGCCGGACCGGGCCACCTCCTCGGCCAGGATGGTGGCCTCGGTGATGCCGAGGCCGTGCCCGCCGTACTCCTCGGGGATGGTCATCCCGAGCCATCCCCCGCCGGCGATGGCGTCGTAGAACTCCTGCGGGAACTCGTGGGCCTGATCCTTGGTCATCCAATAGTGATCGTCGAACTTGCCCGCCAGCTCCGCAACGGAATTGCGGATCAGCTGCTGGTCCTCGGTCAGCTCGAAGTTCATACCGCCCGACACTGTGTGCTCTCCTATTTTTCTCGGCCGATCGTCTCGGCGTTCAGTCTCGCGCGCCGGCAACGGCTTTGGCGTTGGCCTGGAAGTCGGCGAAGGTGGTGCCGGTCTTCTCCTTGTGGCTCAACGCGCGGATGGAGACGTCGTGCCCCTCGGCCTGCTTACGCAGCGCACCAACGGTCGCCTGCTCCTTGGGGACGTGGACGAATGGATCGAAGTGGTACAGCCGCATGGCGTTCTCATGGGTGATCTTGTTGATCTCGTCGTCGGGAACCTCGTAGGTTTCGAACACCGCGCTCAACTCCTCGGGGGCCCCGGGCCACATCGAGTCACTGTGCGGGTAGTCCATCTCCCAGCAGATGTTGTCCACCCCGATCTCGTGGCGGTTCTTCACGCCGACGGGGTCGGAGATGAAGCAGGTCATGAAGTGCTCCCGGAACACCTCCGAGGGCAACTTGTCTCCGAAGTCCTGGTGCGTCCACGTCGAGTGCATGTCGTAGGTGCGGTCCACCCGGTCCAGGAAGTACGGAATCCACCCGGTGCCGCCTTCGGACAGCGCGATCTTGAGGCCCGGGTATGCCTTGATCGGCGCAGACCACAGCAGGTCGGCCGCGGCCTGCACGATGTTCATCGGCTGCAGGGTGATCATCACGTCCATCGGGGCATCCGGGGCGGTGATCGCCAGCTTTCCCGACGATCCGATGTGCACGTTCATCACGGTGTCGGTGTCGACCAGGGCCTCCCACAACGGCTTCCAGTACTCCAGGTCGTGGAAGGACGGGTAACCCAGGGTCGACGGGTTCTCGGTGAAGGTCAGCGAGTGCACGCCCTTCTTCGATACCCGGCGCACCTCGTCGGCACACAGCTGCGGATCCCAGATCGCCGGAATGGCCATCGGAATGAACCGTCCGGGGTTGGATCCGCACCACTCGTCGATGTGCCAGTCGTTGTACGCCTGCACCAGCGCCAGCGAGAACTCCGCATCCTCGGTGGCGAACAACCGGGCTGCGAAACCCGGGAACGAGGGGAAGTTCATGGTGGCCAGCACGCCGCCGGCGTTCATGTCCTTGACCCGCTCATTGGGGTCGTAGCAGCCCTTGCGGATCTCATCGAGCCCCTGGGGCTCCAGGCCGTACTCCTCCTTGGGCCGGCCCGCCACCGCGTTGAGCGCCACATTCGGGATCACCGTGTCGCGGAACTGCCAGGTGTCGCTGCCGTCCGGGTTGTGCACCAACCGTGGCGCCTCATCGCGGTACTTCTCCGGAAGATGGTTCTTGAACATGTTCGGCGGTTCGATGATGTGGTCGTCGACGCTGATCAAGATCATGTCGTCTTTGTTCACTGCCTCGCTCCGTCCCATTGGCCGTCACATCGGTTCTCTATGGGAGAAAACTAGCTTCTCATCTAGAGAGAATCAATGTCTGAGGCTGTTGACGAGGAGATTTAGCCAGGTCACCACGCAATCTGGCCGGTTCTTGTTGACCATCGACACAAAAGATGGAAACCTCTTAGTCGGAAATGAGAACCTGATTCTCACCAACGAGAGTCAGCCATGGTTCATCGAGAGGAGAGCCGCCCCGTGCGCCTGCCCCCGTTACCCGCCGAGGAGTGGGACGACGACGTGCGACGAGCACTGTCGGTCATGCTTCCGGAGGAGCGGCTCAATCCCGAGGGTGCGGGAACCGCGCTGTCGACCCTGGCCCGCCACCCCGCGCTGACCAAGGCGTTCCTGCGCTTCAGCAATCATCTGCTGTTCCGCTCGACATTGGATCCGCAGATGCGGGAGCTTGCCATCCTGCGGATCGCCCACCGCAAGAAGTGCGAATACGAGTGGGCGCACCACGCATTCATCGGCAAGTCCGAGGGCCTCACGGATGAGCAGATCGCGAGTAGCACGAGCGGCGAAGGCTCCACCCCTCTCGACCAGTTGGTGCTCGACTCCGTCGACGAGCTCGACGGGCAATCGGAGATCTCGGACGGCACCTGGGCCGCCCTGAGCGAGCACCTCGACGAGCGCCAGCGCATGGACCTCGTCTTCACAATCGGCGGCTACGGCCTCATGGCCATGGCCTACAACACCTTTGGAATTGCGCCGGAATCCGGCCACTGACTCAAGAAGAAAGTAGAGGTAGATGATGGCGTTCTTCCCGAAGCCGGATGCCGGCAGCTGGACCGAGAACTGGCCCGAACTGGGCACCGGCCCGGTCAACTACGAGGATTCGATCGATCCCGAGCAGTGGAAACTGGAGCAGCAGGCCATCTTCCGCAAGACCTGGCTCCAGATGGGCCGGGTGGAGTTGATTCCCAAGAAGGGCCGATACATCACCCGTGAGCTGCCGTCGGTCGGCCCCGGCACCTCGATCATCATCGTCAACGACGGCGAGCAGATCCGCGCGTTCTACAACCTGTGCCGCCACCGCGGCAACAAGCTGGTCTGGAACGACTACCCGGGCGAAGAGGTCTCCGGCAGCTGCCGACAGTTCGTCTGCAAGTACCACGCCTGGCGTTACGACCTCAAGGGCGACCTGACGTTCATCCAGCAGGAGCAGGAGTTCTTCGACGTCGACAAGGCCGACTACCCGCTCAAGCCCGTGCGCTGCGAGGTGTGGGAGGGCTTCATCTTCGTCAACTTCGACGACGACGCGGTGTCGCTCGAGGAGTACCTGGGTGAGTTCGCCGAGGGCCTCAAGGGATATCCGTTCCACGAGATGACCGAGCACTACAGCTACCGCTCGGAGATCAAGGCCAACTGGAAGCTGTTCATCGACGCGTTCGTCGAGTTCTACCACGCGCCGATCCTGCACATGAAGCAGGCGGAGAAGGAGGAGGCCGAGAAGCTGGCCAAGTTCGGCTTCGAGGCGCTGCACTACGACATCAAGGGCGATCACTCGATGATCTCGTCCTGGGGTGGCATGAGCCCGCCGAAGGACCTCAAGATGGTCAAGCCCATCGAGCGCATCCTGCACAGTGGCCTGTTCGGGCCGTGGGACCGCCCCGACATCAAGGGCATCCTGCCCGACGAGTTGCCGCCGGCGATCAACCCCGGCCGGCATGCGACGTGGGGCCAGGACTCGTTCGAGTTCTTCCCGAACTTCACCCTGCTCTTCTGGGCGCCGGGCTGGTACCTGACCTACAACTACTGGCCAACCGGTGTGGACAGCCACATCTTCGAGGCCGACCTGTACTTCGTGCCGCCGAAGAACCTGCGCGAACGGCTGTCCCAGGAACTGGCCGCGGTGACGTTCAAGGAGTACGCGTTCCAGGACGCCAACACCCTGGAAGCCACCCAGACGCAGATCGGCACCCGGGCCGTGCTCGACTTCCCGCTGTGCGACCAGGAGATCCTGCTGCGCCACCTGCACCACACCGCTCACAATTACGTCGACCGGTACAAAGAAGCCAAGGCCAACGGGAATGGTTCGACGAACGGCAATCACGCCGCCCCGAGTGCGAAGGCCGCAGAAAAGGATGCCGCAAATGTCTAAGTTGCCTGAAGAATTCGCCGACCTGGAGCGGTTCAGCGACTGGTGCCTGCCCACCGAGGAGGAGCGCTATCAGAAGCGCCTCAACTCGACGATGGACGAGATGCAAGAACTCTACGACGCAGGCATGGAGCGCCTCGAAGACATCATGGTCTACGTCGATGCCCGCTTCCCGCTGGCGAGCATGCCGGACGACGCCAAGGCGCTGGTGCACCTCGGTCAATCCGTCGTCATGGTGAGCTTCCCGATCGAGGTGTGGAAGCAACCGCGAGTGCTCGACAGCGGCGCGGCCTACATCAACCTCATCAAGGAGCCGGTGGTCTGATCGTGCTGACCCTCAAAGCTGCGGGTCTGGTCGACGTCGATGCCGGGACGATCATTCGTCCCGGCATTGTCCGTGTCGACGGGGACCGGATCATCGCCGTCGGAGACGGCAAATCAGACCCCGTCATAGGTCCTGACGACGAAGTCATCGATCTGGGCGACTCCATCCTGCTGCCCGGCCTCATGGACATGGAAGTCAACCTGTTGATGGGCGGCCGCGGTGAGAACCCCGGCCTGTCCCAGGTGCAGGACGATCCCCCGACCCGCGTGCTGCGCGCAGTGGGCAACGCCCGCCGCACCCTGCGCGCCGGCTTCACCACCGTGCGCAACCTCGGGTTGTTCGTCAAGACCGGCGGCTACCTGCTCGACGTCGCCCTGGGCAAGGCCATCGATGCGGGGTGGATCGACGGTCCGCGCATCATCCCCGCCGGTCACGCCATCACGCCCACCGGCGGGCACCTGGATCCGACGATGTTCGCGGCATTCATGCCGGGCGTGCTGGAGCTGACCATCGAGGAAGGTATCGCCAACGGGGTCGATGAGATCCGCAAGGCGGTGCGCTATCAGATCAAGCACGGGGCCCAGCTGATCAAGGTGTGCTGCTCGGGCGGCGTCATGTCACTCACCGGTGAGGCCGGGGCACAACATTATTCGGACGAGGAACTGCGCGTCATCGTCGACGAGGCGCACCGGCGCGGGCTGCGCGTCGCGGCCCACACCCACGGCGCCGAGGCGGTCAAACATGCCGTGGACTGCGGCATCGACTGCATCGAGCACGGATTCCTGATGGACGACGAGGCCATCCAGAAGCTAGTCGACAACGACCGGTTCCTGGTCACCACCCGCCGGCTGGCCCAGGCCATGGATGTCTCGAAGGCACCGAAGGTGCTGCAGGACAAGGCAGCCGAGATGTTTCCCAAGGCCGAGACCTCCATCAAGGCGGCGTACGAGGCCGGGGTGAAGATCGCTGTGGGTACCGACGCGCCGGCCATCCCGCACGGCAAGAACGCCGACGAACTCGTCACGCTGGTCGAGTGGGGCATGCCGCCGGCCGCGGTGCTGCGGTCAGCCACCACGATCGCCGCCGATCTGATCAACGTCACCGACCGGGGCAGGCTGGCAGAAGGGCTGCTCGCCGACATCATCGCGGTGCCGGGCAATCCACTCGAGGACATCACCGTTACACAACATGTGGATTTTGTAATGAAAGGCGGTAAGGTCTTCCGCAATGAGCACATCAACTGATTCCCCGACGCGGACCGAGGATCTGATCGAGATCCAGCAGGTGCTCGCCAAATACGCGGTGACCATCACCCAGGGCGACATCGACGGTCTGATCAGTGTTTTCACCCCCGACGGCACCTACAGCGCATTCGGCGAGACCTACACGCTCAATCGGTTCCCGGTACTGGTGGACGCCGCGCCCAAGGGCCTGTTCATGACCGGTACCGCCCTGATCGACCTGGTCGAAGGGGCCGATACCGCGTCAGGCACTCAGCCGTTGTGCTTCATCGAGCACTCCAAGCACGACATGCGCATCGGCTATTACCGCGACACCTACGAGCGGACCGCCGAGGGCTGGCGATTGAAGACCCGCGCGATGACCTTCATCCGGCGTAGTGGCGATCACGACCACGGCCGGCCGCACGCGATCGGCAGGCCGGAAGCCGGATGAGCGATCTATTCGAACCAGCGGCTTTCCGCACGGCGCTGCAGGATTGGCTCGCCGAGAATGACCTGACGCCACCCGATGACCATTCGCTGGAAGGTCATATGCGTCAGTTCGCCCGCGTGCAGAAGGCGCTCTACGACGGTGGCTGGAGCCGCTACGGCTGGCCCGAGCACGCCGGCGGCCTGGGTGGTCCGGAGATGCTGCGCGCCATCGTCGGCGAGGAGGTCGTGGGCCGCAGGCTGGCCGAACCCGGCCCCTACTCGATGCTGGAAGTGCTGGCGCCGACGATGATCGACTACGCGCCCAAGGAACTGGCCGCCGAGATGGTGCCGAAACTGCTGTCCGGCGAAGAGCAATGGTGCCAAGGGTTCTCCGAACCCGGCTCGGGCAGCGACCTGGCATCTCTGACCACCCGCGCCGTACAGCGCGGTGACAAATGGGTCATCAACGGGCAGAAGGTATGGACCAGCTTCGCGCAGTACTCGCACCGGTGCATCCTGCTGACCCGCACCGGCGATGCGGACACCCCCAACCACCAGGCGATCACCGCGTTCTTCGTCGACACCGACTCCCCCGGCGTCACGGTCCGGCCGTTGCGCACCATGCACGATGTCGATGAGTTCTGCGAGGTGTACTTCGACGATGTCGAGGTCGACGCGAGCCGCATGCTCGGCAAGCCCGGCGACGGCTGGCAGCTGGCGATGGACCTGCTGCCCTACGAGCGTTCGACGTGCTTCTGGCAGCGCATCGCCTACCTGTACTCGCGGTTCGACGCGCTCGTCGAAGCGGTGAAACGGCAAGGGCAGGTGGTGGATCCGGACCTCGGAGACGTCTACCTGGCCCTGCACACGCTGCGCTGCCGTTCGGCGGCAACCCAGCACCGGCTGGCCAAGGGCCACAAGCTCGGACCCGACACCTCGATCGACAAGGTGCTGCTGGCGACTGCCGAACAACTGCTCTACGACACCGCGCGCAATCTGATGCCCGGCGTCATCGAACTCGAAGACTCCGAATGGCGCACCGAGTACCTGTATTCGCGCGCGTCGACAATCTACGGCGGCACGGCCGAAGTGCAACGCAACATCATCGCGCGTCGCCTGCTGGACCTCGGGAAGGAGTGAGGCGTGACCGATTTGGATACCGAATCACTCGGCCTGCTCGAAGACACCCTGCGCAAGACCATGCTGTCGGCCTCGGGAGCCAAGCTGGACGCCGCGCTGGCCGAACTCGGCTGGGCCGAGATGCTGTCCGACATGCCAGAGGTGGCCATGCCTCTGGTGTTCCGCCTGCTGGGCGAAACAGGTTCGCACGCCTCGATTCTCAACGATGTACTGCTTGAGACCATCGGCGGCCTGCCCGGCGGTACGCCGCCGATGCCCTATGCCGGTGGCATCTGGGTGGTGTGGGAACGCGAAGATCAGCCGTCCGGCGCCAACCAGACGATGGGCGGCCTGCCGCTGCGTGAAGTGCCCGACGGCCAGTTGCTGCGGGTATCGGAGGCGCGCCGCGCGCTGGGCTGGTGGCTGGTCGGCTCGGCCCGCGGAATGCTGGCCCTGGCCCGACAGCACGCACTGGACCGGGTCCAGTTCGGCAAGCCGATCTCGTCCTTCCAGGCCGTGCGGCACCGGCTGGCCGAGACACTCGTGGCCATCGAAGGTGCCGAGGCGACACTGAGCCTGCCCAGCGCGGACAACGTCGACCTGAACTCGCTGCTGGCCAAGGCCGCCGCGGGCAAAGCCGCGCTGACCGCCGCCAAGCACTGCCAGCAGGTACTCGGCGGCATCGGGTTCACCGAGGAGCATGAGCTGCACAATCATGTGAAGCGGGTTCTCGTGCTCGACGGGTTGCTCGGCAGCTCAAGGGAACTCACCCGCAAGGCCGGCGCCGGTCTGCGGGCCCGCGGGACCGTGCCGCGGCTGGCCCAGCTGTAGCGTTTCTCTGCCGAGTGGTCCCCCGCAAGCTGGGGACCACTCGCGCTAGGGAGTGACCGGTTCGGCGAAGACTGTCGCCGTCGAACGGCCACGCAACACCGTCGAACCGCGCACCACCCAGTGCTGCCCTTCGTCGGCATCGGCATGGGCCAGCGCGCTTCCCGAGCACAACACCGTCGACTCGCGGTCCTTGGCGTGGTCGGCCAGCCGCGCCGCCTCGTTGACCGCGTCGCCGATCACTGTGTACTCGTAGCGGTTCTCGGCGCCGATGTTCCCCGCGAACACGGAGCCGCACGATATGCCGACACCGAACTCCACATCCGGTAGCTCGTGCAGCCGCGGCACCAGCGCCCGTGCGGTGGCCAGCGCCGAGGACGCCGGGTTGTCCAACCGTAACGGCGCACCGAAGACGGCCAGCACGGCATCGCCCTCGAACTTGTTGATCAGGCCGTGATGGCGCTCGACCGTGTCCACGACGATCTTGAAGAATCCGTTCAGCAGCTGCGCCACCTCCTGCGGGGGACGCGAGGCACCCAACGCCGTCGAGCCGACCAGGTCGACATAGAGCACTGCGGCCTCCCGCACATCGCCGGTGACCGCCGCACCCTGCTCCAGGGCATGGCGGGCCACGTCGACGCCGACATACCGGCCGAACAGGTCGCGCAACCGGTTCCGCTCGGCCAGGCCGGCCAGCATCCGGTTGAATCCGTACTGGAGCCGGCCGATCTCGGAGGACTCATACACCTTGACCGAGACACCCGACCAGCCTCTTTCGACGGCTTTCATGGCCAGCACGACTTCTCCGATCGGGTCGGAGACGGACCGCGCAACCAGAAACATCGACCGCAGACCGAAGATCAGCGAGACGATGGCCAGCACGAGCACCGCGGCCTCGACCGGCGCCGTCTTCTGCACGAACCAGCCGTTGGAGCGGGCCAGCACGATCAACGCTATTCCCAATATGGGCAGCCCACTGAACAGCGTCCAGATGGTGATCAGGCGGGCCAGCACACCGGGCATCCGGACGAGCGTCGCCGAGGACGCAGTCAACGACGCCGCCACGATCGGCCGCAACATCCGTTGTGTCACCAGGAATCCCATACAGGCGGCCGCTATGCCGCCGAAGAGGATCGCACCCCCCATCACATACGCGACACCTCCCCCGGCATCGAGGTTGATGAGGGTGTACACCACGGCGCTCACCGCCCACGTGGTGAACTGGATGATGGTCTGACGCGGCGCGATTCGCATCGCGGCGCGCTGCTGTTGCGGCGTCGGGTTCTCGCCCGCGGCATACCATTTGAAGGTCGGATGGACGTTGACCCAGCCGACGATGGTGTCGACGATCGCCGCCGCGACCATCAGGGCGATCAGCGCGACCAGGTTCGCCTGGGTCATCAGCTGGCGCGCATCACCGACGGTGTTGCGGCTCAGTGCGAGCACCACGAGCGTCACCGCCGCCGCGGCCGTGGTCTGCGCATAGATCTGCCTGGCCGCGTAACTCACGCTGAGCCGGATCGCCCCCATCTTCAGAGGCCCAGGCCTACTTGATGTTCTGCTTCATTCCGTCGATATCCATCAGCACCGGCCATCCGCTGACGCTAAGCGCATTGCCGTGCCCGGTCTGGTGAATATCGAACACCGATTGGATCGCGGCGTAGAAGCCCTGTACGTCGAGGGTCTGATTGACGGCGCGCTTGGCCTGACGGAGCGCGAACGCCGGCATCTGCGCGATCTGCGCGGCCAGCTCGGCAGTCTGGGCGTCGAGTTCGGCACGCGGCACCACTCGGTTGACCATGCCGGTGCGCTCGGCCTCTTCAGCGGTCAATGCCCGGCCGGTGAACAGGATCTCCTTGGCCTTGCGGGCACCGAGCTCCCAGGTGTGGCCGTGGTATTCGACGCCGCCGATGCCCATCAGGGCCACCGGATCGGAGAACAGCGCATCGTCCGCGGCCAGGATCAGGTCGCACGGCCAGCAGAGCAGAAGGCCGCCCGAGATGCAGCGTCCCTGTACCGCCGCGATCGACGGCTTGGGCACATTGCGCCACCGCAGCGTGTACTCCAGATAGCGGCGCGACTCGTGCTCGATGAGGAACTCCAGCGTGATCTTGTCGGGCACCGGCCCACCGCCGCGCAGGTCATGTCCCGCGGAGAAGTGCTTGCCATTGGCCCGCAGCACGATCACCTTGACGTCGCGGTCATCGGCAGCCCTGGTCCACGCGGCGTCGAGCTCATCGAGCAGTTCCGGGTTCTGCGCATTGGCCGCTTCGGGCCGGTTGAGCGTGATCGTGGCGATCGAATCGGCAACGTCGTAGTCGATGTACACGTATTTCCTTCTGTCCACAGCTGCCACACGACAGCCGCCTCCGCGACCGCGGCAGCCACCCCGCAAACAGCACCCCGGGCGGCGCCAGATTTGATGTGAAACCCTTCTTCTGAAAGGACTTCTATAATTCCCTTCATGAGAATACTATTCTCACAGTACGAAAGTTACAATCTCCGACACGTTGGCCGCGAGGGGGTCTGGCACCACAATGGCAAGGCGTTCTCCGGTACAGTCAGTTCATGTTCTCCCCACTCGACAAGCGTCGGAGCCGCCAGTGACTACCGCTGGCGAAGAACCCGCGTGGAAGCAACGAGCTGTCGAGCGGTCGATCAAAACCGCAAAGTTGCGCGCCGCCCAGCGCGTGCAACGCTTCCTGGACGCGGCCCAGGCGATCATCATCGAAAAGGGCAGCACCGACTTCACCGTGCAAGAGGTCGTCGACCGCTCCCGCCAGTCGCTGCGGAGCTTCTACCTGCAGTTCGACGGTAAGCACGAGCTCCTGCTCGCGTTGTTCGAGGACGCATTGAGCCGCTCGGCCGACCAGATCCGGGCCGCCACCTCGACCCAGGGCGAGCCGATCGAGCGGCTCAAGGTCGCCATCCAGCTGCTTTTCGAGTCGTCTCGGCCCGATCCGGCCGCCAAGCGCCCGCTGTTCACCGACTTCGCGCCGCGTTTGCTGGTGTCGCACCCGTCGGAGGTCAAGGTCGCCCACGCACCGCTGCTGGCCCTGCTCACCGAGCTCATGGAAGAGGCATCGGAGGCCGGCCAGCTGCGCACGGGGATCAACCCGCGACGGATGGCCGCGATGACCATGCAGACGGTGATGTTCGTCGCACAGTCCAGCGGCGGCACCGATGAGGCGTCGATCCACCCGATCACCGCCGACGAGGTCTGGGACTTCGTCGCCAACGGATTCGCCGCCAGCTAGCTGAGAATTTCGTTCTCCTAGAGACAGAACTCTCCTTACACTCAAGCGTGTGCCCGATCTCCGGACTCACCGCCATCGCGTCGCGCAATGGGCGACCGGCACCATCGGAACCCACGCGCTGCGCTCGATCATCGAGCACCCGCGCCTGGAACTGAGCGGTGTTCACGTCTTCGGCGCCGGCAAGGTCGGCACCGACGCGGGCGACCTGTGCGGCTTGGCCCCCACCGGCATCACCGCCACCGACCGCATCGAGGCCATCCTCGACTCCGCACCCGACTGTGTGCTCTACATGCCCGCGACCCCCGACATCGAGCAGTTGTGCCGCCTGCTGGTCGCGGGGATCAATGTCGTCAGCACGTGCGGCCAGTTCCACCACCCGGCTTCGATCGAGCCCGAACTGCGCGCGGCCGTCAGCGACGCCTGCGCGCGCGGCAACGCGACGTTGTATGCCACCGGAAGCAGCCCCGGATTCATCACCGAGGCGATACCGCTGGCACTGACCTCGGTGCAGCGCCGGCTGGACCTGCTGGCCATCGACGAGTACGCCGATCTGTCCCAACGCGATTCGCCAGGGCTGTTGTTCGACGTCATGGGATTCGGCGGGCCTCCCGGCCCGTTCGACGAGCGTCGCGCCGCCCACCTGCAGGCCAGTTTCGGTCCGTCGCTGCGCCTGGTGGCCGACGCGATCGGACTGCCACTGGACTCGGTGCACACCGAGGGGCAATGGGCCCTCGCAGCTCACGACACCGCAATCCGGGCCGGACAGCTGAGTGCCGGAACAGTGGCAGCGCAGCGGATCACCGTATCGGGCATGCGCTCGGGGCGCCGGCTACTGAGATTTCAGGCGACCTGGTACTGCTGCACAGAGCTCACCGAGGACTGGGACCTGCGGCCCACTGGGTGGCACCTCACCGTGGACGGCGATGCGCCCCTGGACATCGACGTGCGGATGCCGATTGCGCTCGATCGGATGGCTGCGGTGTCCCCCGGCTATACAGCGAACCGCGCGGTCAACGCGGTGCCCTTCGTCTGCGCCGCTGCGCCGGGGATCCGCTCGACCCTGGACCTGCCGCAGATCGTCGCCGAAATGGGCTCGTGAGAATTTCATTCTTCTAAGCGGAGAGTACAAATTGCCCTAAACGTATCTGTCATTGACACGGCAGGCGCCCCGGTGACAGAGTTGCTGAGCAGGTGCACAGTACTTCACCGAGTATGTCGCAGACACGAAAACAGAACTGGGGTAATCAATGACTGGACGGGTGGAAGGCAAGGTCGCGTTCGTCACCGGGGCGGCCCGCGGCCAGGGACGTAGCCACGCGATACGGCTGGCGCAAGAGGGCGCCGACATCATCGCGATCGACATCTGTGGTCCGATCCGGCCCGGTGTGGAGACCGCCATCCCGGCTTCCACCTCCGATGACCTGGCCGAGACCGCCAACCTCATCAAGGGACTCAACCGCCGCGTCGTCACCGCCGAGGTCGACGTGCGCGACGCCGACGCGATCAAGGCAGCCGTGGACAGCGGCGTCGAGCAGTTGGGCCGCCTCGACATCATCGTTGCCAACGCCGGCATCGGCAACGGCGGCGATGTGCTGCACGAGACCAGCCAGCTCGACTGGGACGAGATGATCGACATCAACCTCTCGGGTGTCTGGAAGTCGGTCAAAGCCGGTGTGCCGCACCTGATCGAAGGCGGCCGCGGCGGCTCGATCATCCTGACCAGCTCGGTCGGCGGCCTCAAGGCCTACCCGCACTGCGGTAACTATGTCGCCGCCAAGCACGGCGTCGTCGGCCTCATGCGCGGGTTCGCCGTGGAGCTGGGCCAGCACAGCATCCGTTGCAACACCGTGCATCCCACGCATGTTGCGACCCCGATGCTGCACAACGACGGCACGTTCAAGATGTTCCGGCCCGACCTGGAGAACCCGGGCCCCGACGATATGGCGCCGATCTGCCAGCTGTTCCACACCCTGCCCATCCCGTGGGTGGAGGCCGTGGACATCAGCAACGCGGTGCTGTTCCTGGCCTCCGACGAGGCGCGTTACATCACCGGCGTCACCCTGCCGGTCGACGCGGGAAGCTGCCTCAAGTAAGTCCGGATCCCTAGCCCGGACCGAGTGTGGCGGCGCCGGGCTGCGGGTGGCGGTACCAGCCACCCGCAGCCCGAGTGCCACCGTCGACGTGAATCGTCTGCCGGCCCGACCCAGCGGGACGGCGTCAGCGATAACCGGCAGCGGCAATGCGAACACGCCATGGTCATTCAGGCCGGGGCGAGACGGGTGACGAGGCCAGATGCAGCGCTGGGTGACCGGAGACCGATCCGGGCTTGAATTCCCGGCCGATCCGGACACGCTCCGCAGTGCCGGCCCGGCCTTCCTGACCACAGCCCTGCATGCTTTCGGTGTGCTCCCCCAAGGCAATCGGATCATGGCGATCACCCGATTCCAGGAATGCCTCGGGGGCAGCACCGGGCGCAAGGTTCTGCTCGATGTCCGTTACGCGGCTCCGGCCGACGGGCTGCCCACCGAACTGTTCGTCAAGTTCTCCCGCGACTTCGACAACTCCCGGCGGGATCGGGGCAAGTCGCAGATGGAGCTCGAGGTGGCGTTCGGGGCGTTGTCGGCCGGTACCCCGCTGCCCGTTACCGTGCCGGTGTGCCTGTTCGCCGACTACCACCGGGGGTCGAGTACCGGGATGCTGCTGACCGAGCGGATCTCTTTCGGCGCCTCCGGGATTGAGCCGCACTACGACAAATGCCTCGACTACCGGATGCCCGATGCTGTCGGTCACTACCGGGCCCTGCTGGCCTCGGTGGCGCGACTGGCCGGTGCGCACCGGTCCGGCTCGCTTCCTGACACGGTGGCCGATGAGTTCCGTTACGACGCGGCCAAAGTGACGGTCGGGGCCCGGATGCACCGCTCCCCCGACGAACTCGCCGAACAGGTCCACCGGCTGACCGCATTCGCGGCACGCTACCCGGCGCTGCTCCCCCCGAGCGTCGGCCGCCCGGAGTTCACCGCCCGCATGCTCGCCGATGTGGGCCGGATCGCGGCGGCCGAGGACGCCGTCATGACCTGGCTGCACGACACCGTGGATCAGGTGGCGCTGTGCCACTGGAACGCCAACGTCGACAACGCCTGGTTCTGGCCTGAACCGGACGGGACGTTGGGATGCGGGTTGATGGACTGGGGCTGCGTCAGCGTGATGAATGTCGCGATGGCCCTGTGGGGTTCGCTGTGCAGCGCCGAGACTGAGATCTGGGAACAGCATCTCGACGGCCTGTTGGCCCACTTCGCCGCCGAGTTTCACGCCGCAGGCGGACCCGTGCTCGACATTGGGAGGCTACGCGCTCAGCTCATGCTGTACGCCGCGGTGATGGGAGTGACTTGGCTCCTCGGTGCGCCTGCCCACCTCGCGGCCGCGCTACCCGATCAGCACGTCGATCGCTTCGACCCGCGGATCGCCGACAACGAGCCGGTGCGGGCCCAGCTGCTGATGCTGAGCAACGTCCTTAACCTCTGGGACACCCAGGATTTCGGTGCGTTGCTCGACGAGTTCCAGCGCCGCTGAGGTTGGCCTCCGTGGCTCGCTCAGCGAGCCGCTTTACGGCGTCCGCCGACTCCGGGTTCGGTGCCGATCACGCCGTCGGTGGCCAGCATGGCGATCTCGTCGTCGGACAGCCCGAGTTCGGCCAGCAGTTCGTGATTGTGCTCGCCGAGCAGCGGTGCCGCCTGCCGGTGCAGCGCGCGTGGCCCGTTGGCCAGCGAGACAGGCAGGGTGCTGTGCGGTGCGGCGTTGTTCACCGGATGCCCGACATGTTCGAAGAAGCGCCGGAACCGCAGCTGCGGCAGCTCCAACTGCCGGTGCGGCTGCATCACCTTGGCGACCGGAACACCGACCGGCCAGAGGGTTTCGACGATCTCGTCACCGGTCCGGGGTAGGCACCAGGCAGCCAGCTCCGCGTCGATCAGGTCGTGCTGAACCCGCCGCCCGTCGGCGGAATCCAACGCCGGATCCATCACCCAATCCGGCTGCCCGATCGCCGCGCGCAGTGCGGCCCACTGGGCGTCGGTGCTCACCGCGATCGCCACCCAACTGTCTGCTCTGCCGAACTCGTCGATCTCGGCACTCTGGTAGATGTTCTGTGGCGCCGCGGCCGGACCGCGGTTGCCGTCGCGCTGCAGCAGCGTGCCGTAGGCCGAGTACTCGATGACCTGTTCGGCGGCGACATTGAGCGCGGCGTCGACCATCGCGGCCTCAACGAGCACTCCCTGTCCCGTGCGGCGACGGTGCTCGAGCGCGAGCATCAGCCCCGACAGCGCGTGCACGCCGGCGTTGGGGTCACCGATCGAATACGGTTCGAACGGAGTGCGATCCGGATAGCCGGTGAGCCAGCTCAGCCCGGAGGCGTCCTCGATGATGTAAGCGAACGCCGGGTTGTCCCGCCACGGCCCGTCCAAACCGAAGCCGGGCATGCGCACCATGATGATGTCCTCGCGCAGCTCCCGCAGTGAGTCGAAGTCGAGCCCGATCTGCTCGATCACCCTCGGGGTGAAGTTCTCCACCACGACGTCGCAGGTGGCGATCAGCCGGCGCAACAGGTCCCGGCCCTGCTCGGTCTGGAAATCCAGGGTCAGGCTCTTCTTGTTCGTGTTGAGCGCGCTGAAGATAGGCGAGCGCTCCCACCACTGCTCCACGGTCGCCGGGATCCCGGCGATCAACCGGGTGCCGTCCGGCCGCGGGGTCGACTCCAGATGGATCACCTCGGCGCCCAGCATGCCCAGCGGATGGGTGCACGACGGCCCGGCCCAGAACGTGGTCATGTCGAGCACACGTAACCCGCTGAACGGCAGCCGATCCCCGCCGGGCATACCGACCGGCTCAGCGCGCGGCGTCAGGTCCGCGGCCGCTACGTCTGCGGTGTGCTCGCCGAGGCGGGGAGCCGGCGCCGCTTCACGCAACGCAGCACCTGACAACCGGTAGGGCGCGGCGGGCTGGGTGAATCCGCGCTGCGGATTGCGGATGAATGCCTGCCGCTGCACGAAATGGTCCATGGCCGTAACGTTCTCACCGTTGCCGACCGGCGAGTTGGGAATCCGGAACGCCGACGCCAAATCTCGTACGTCGTCCACATTCTGGTTGCGCACCCATGCGTAGAGCTCCTCGGCGTGCAGGTTGGCCTGCTCGGTGATCGTGAGCTCCGAAGCCTCGTCGATCCACTCGTCGTGGCCCGACATCGCACACAGGTCCCACCACTGCTGGGCAGTGCCGCAGCCAAGTGCCACCAAACCGTCGGCCGCTTGCGCGACCCCGGGCACCGTGGGCCTGCGCTCGCTGCGCCACGGGCGGCCCAACATCTCGAAGTAGGTGACCGGGTAGTACGTCAGGCCCAGGACTTGCGCCTCCAGAGCCGACAGGTCCACCAGCTCGCCGTGGCCGTCACGGACTGCCCGCGCCCGGAATGCGAGCGTCATCGCCGCTGCGTACGCACCGGCGAGCCATTCGCCGACCTGTCCGCCGATGGACACCGGCGCCCGGTCCTGCACACCGCGACCGATACCGATCGCGCCACCGGACCACGCCTGCAGGGTGAACTCGGTGGCGGCCCGGCCGCTCCACGGCCCGTCCAACCCGAACGGTGTGATCGTGGTGACGATCAGATGCGGATGCCGGCGAAAGAGGTCCTCGGGTGCGATCGACTGAGCGACAGGCGATTCCGGGGACCAGATCACGGCGTCGGCCGCTGCCACCAGCCGGTCGAGCAGACGCGGTTCGTCGGGATCGACGACCACGCTCCGCTTGCCGCCGGCCAGGAAGGTGAACAGCGCGCCGTCCTCATCCGGGCCGATGCGCGCACCCGACGCCGACCAGCGGCGCAACGGGTCACCCTCGGGGGCTTCGACTTTGATCACGTCGGCGCCCCCATCGGCGAGAATCTTCGTGGCGTACGCCCCGGCGATCCCGCTGGACAGATCGATGACGGTGTAGCCGTCAAGTGGTGAGCTCATGTGTCTATTCGGGTTTCGCCCTGTTCTTCTTGGACAGCCGGAAATCGGGTGGGAACTTGCTGTCGTTGTCGTTGACCGCGGCCGACAGCCCGGAATCGATCGACTCGAACATGTCCAGGTCGTCGTCGCTGTCGTTGGCCACCCCGTTGCCCATCGACTCGAAGAACGCACTCAGCAGGCTGCCCATGTATTCGCCCTGCTGCTGTTTGAAGATCTCGAAGAACATCTTCTGCTGAAAGACGGTGTCCACCGGCCGGTTCCGGGTACAGGCCAGCGCGTACTTCTGCACTTCGTCTTCCAGCTGGTCGCGGGCAACCACCTTGTTCAGGAAGTTGCAGTCGTACATCTCCGCGGCGGTGAACGGACGTCCGGTGAAGACCATCTCCTGGAACTTCCGTAGGCCCATCATCTGGACCCACGTCCACATCCGCGGTCCCCAGCCGTGATACCGGAACGACGGATGCCCGAACAGGGCGTCATCAGACGAGATCACCAGATCGGCGTCCGCGCACTGGTAGAAGTGCCAGCCGTAGCAATAGCCCTTGGCCTCGACGATGCTGATCTTCTTGAAGTCCTGCAAGGCACGGTTGCCGGCCTGGGAATTGGCATACCACGAGCTGATCGTCGCGCCGTTGCGGAACGTGCCCTTGGGCGGGTACGTCACCTCCCCGACCCCGTCATCTTCGAGCCGCAGCTCCGCCAGACGCGCCGCCGGATTGTCGTTGCCCTCCATGAACTCCGGCAGATCTGCCCCGCTGCCCAGGTTGTCCCCGACGCCGCGGATGATCACCACCTTCACGTCGTTGTCGGCATTGGCCGCCCGCAGCACGTCGGCGTAGCGCAGCCGCGCCATCGACGTCGGCGCGTTGAGGAACTCGGGCCGGTTGAACGTGATGGTGGCGATCTTGGTCTTGGGGTCCTTCTCGTAGAGGATGATCTCCTCTGGTTTGGGACGCTCAGGCATGTGCCGCCTCACTGTTCGATGGGGCCTGGGTCAGTACCTCGGGTCCGTCGGCGCCGATGACGACGGCGTCGCGGGTGAACACCGCGCCGACGCCCTGTTCCCAGACATAGCCGGTAACGGCCAGGACCATGCCTTCCTCGAGGAGGTCGGCCTCTGCGGTAGCCCGCAGGTTCGGGGATACCACCGGTGGGTCGAATCCCAATCCGAGCCCGTGCGCCACCGGCATCGCCGGCAGTGGTTCGCCGGCCTGCTCGTACGCGTCCAGCAACGCGCTGGTGGGTTTACCGGCGCGGCAGGCGTCAACCAGCCTGTCCCACAGGTCATCCCGACGTCGGTACAGCGATCGAACCGCATCTGTCGGTTCGCCCACGAACACCGTGCGCGCCACCTCCGCGACGTAGCCGTCCGCGAGCACTCCCGCCGACAGCGCCACCAGATCGCCCTCGCTCACGCGGCCGTCGCCCTGGGCACGTCGCCACGGATGGTCCTTCGAGGTGATCCACGCGGCGTCCTGGGTGGCGGGGGTGCTCACCCCACCGGCGGCCTCGGCCTCCAATATCGCACCGGCCAGGCGTTTCTCGGTAGTTCCAGGAACCAGCTCGGCGACGCCTTTTGCCAGCCCTTCCTCGGCGACGGCCAGTGCCCGTCGCAGCGCCAGGATCTCCTCGGGGGTCTTCACGCGACGCGCGGCCCGCATCGCCTGCTCACCGTCCACCAGCTCGGCATTCGGGAAGGCCATCGGCAGCAGCTTGGCGAAGGTCGGTGTCAGGGCGTCGGTTCCGATGCGCCATGCCGAATCGGCACCCTTGATGTTCTGCAGCACACCGACCAGAGTCATCGGGTTCCACGCGAAGCCGTAGAGATTCTCGTGGGGGATCTCCTCGGGAATGCCCTCGTCCCACGTGCTGTTCAGGTGGATCTCACCCGTGGCGCGGACGAACGTGCAGATCGGCCCGAACGGACGGGTGCCCACCACCCACAACTGCGGGGCGCCGGAGATGTACCGGACGTTGGCCTGCCTGCCCAGTACCAGCGCGTCGAGATCATGGGCCTCCATCTGCGCGATGGCGCGCTCCCGGCGACTGACGCGCAGCGCCCGGCCGTCGGCCGCGATTTCAGTTCCCACGGGACACCTCATAGGGGTCGTACGGATATGCGGTCAGCGGCATCCAGCCGCCCTCGGTGACCACCACGATCTCCTCGCCGCGATAGCCGCCGGTGCCGTCCTCCCAGACCACCGGCTCGAACACCAGCAGCATGCCTTCCGGGAAGACGAAGTTGTCGTCCCATTCCTGGCCGAGATCCGTTCCGATCATGGGCATCTCAGCTGCGCTGGTGCCGATGCCGTGGCCCAGGTAGAAGTGCGGCAACCACGGCTTCTGTCCGCCGGCGGCCGCGGTCGCGGCCCGGCCGAGGTCACCGCAGGTGGCACCGGCCTTGGTCACCGACAGCACCGCATCGACGACGCGGCTCCACTTGTCGAATTGCTTCTGTTGCGCCGGCGTCGGGTCCTGGCCGACGATCCAGGTACGCCCATGGTCGGAGCAGTAGCCGTGGTAGGCGATGGACACGTCGGTCCACAGCACATCGCCGCGCTGCAACTCGCGCTCGGTGGTGAGCAGTGGCAGGGCGAGATCGCCGGTGGTGGTCCAGGTGCCCTCCGCCTTCGACGCGGGCATGGCCTGCCAGATCGAGTCGAACATGTTGGTCGTGGCGCCCAGTTCGAATGTGCGGCGCACGAATTCGGCAGACAGGTCGATCTGCCGCACACCGGGCGCCAGCGACTTGTGGATCTCGGCAATGGCCTCTTCGGTGATCTGACAGGCCCGGCGGATACAGGCGATCTGGTCGATCGTCTTGACGAGCTTCGCAGCACCGACCACCGGGGCGGCATCCACCGGTGCGCTGGGGAACAGCGCGCTGCCGGCCAGCCGCATCGCCCCGGTCAACTCGTCGGTCGCGATCGTCGCGCCGGCGGGTACCAAGCCGGCCAGGATCTGCGCGAATTCCGCTACACCCTCGTCGAATTCGAGATAGACCGGCCCGTGGAGGTGGTCATCGGGCACCCCTGTCTCCATGGCCGCGCCCTCACGGAACGGCAGGAACAGGTGCGGGTGTTCATCGTCGGCCAGCACCACCGCGATCGGCCGCTCGACATGCGACAGCCCCGCGTCGGCCAGCGGCCAGGCGATCCCGGTGGCGTACATGACATTGCTGTTGCCGAGCAGCACGAGCGCATCGACACCCTGGTCGGCCATCGCGGCGTGCAGACGCGCACCCACCTCTCGGCGCATCCGGGCGAGGTCGGGCTCGTCGGGAATGTCGAGCGGGGTGAAGCCCGTTCGGGCGATCTGGGTGACGCCGGAATTGGTCAGAGTACTCATGCCAAGCCCAGGAACTTCTGGATGTTCGTCGACACGATCTTGACGGCGGCCTCGGACCCGACCGCTTCCACCACGGTGGCCAGCGACTTCTCCGAGTACCCGAAGGTGCTCTCGTTGTGCGGGTAGTCGCTGGACCACATCACGTTGTCGACACCGATCTCATCGATCAACCGGAGGCCCAGCGGATCCACCATGAACGAGGCGCTCATGTGATGGTCCCAGTAGTACCGGACCGGGTGTTGCAGTTCGTGATTGAACATGTGCCGGTAGGAGGCGAGCATGTGTTCGGCGTCCTGCAGTGCGGTGGGCACCCAGGCGATCCCGCCCTCGAACCAGCCGACCTTCAGGCTCGGATGCCGATCCAGGATTCCGGAGAACACGTACTTGGCGAACTGCTCGCGGAACGAGTCGACGTTGACCATCATGCCGACCACGACACTGTTGTTCTGACACGGTGTCTTGGGCGGGGTCTCACCGATGTGATGGCTGACCGGCAAGCCGGCGGCTTCGATCTCGTCCCACACCGCGTCCATCTCGGTGCCGCCGTAGTCGTAGATGTTGCCCTCGTCGTCCTTGCCCGGATTCAACGGCAGTAGGAACGTCTTGAGCCCCAGCGATTTCAGCTGCTCGAGGGTGCTGCGAGTACCGGCCGGGTCCCACCAGTTGATCAGCCCGACACCATAGAAGTGGCCATTGCTGCTCTCCTGCAGCTCGGCCATCACCTCGTTGTAGATGCGGAACACCCGCTCGCGGATTCCCTTGTCCGGATAGTGGAACAGGGCGAGCACGGCGTTGGGGAACGCTAGCTCCCTGTCGATACCGTCCTCGGCGAGTTCACGGATGCGGGCCGCGATGTTGTTGGTCGCCGCGCCCGCGAGGTCGTCGTACTGCATGAGCACCCGGCCGAAGTCGCCGCCGGTCCAGGCCTTGCCCTTCATCCCGACCATGTAGGCGCCGTCCTCGTACCAGATCCGCGGGGCGGCACCCTTGAGGTCATCGGGGAAGCGCTCGTAGAAGATGTCGTCGGCGACCGAGATGTGGTTGTCGGCCGAGAAGATCTCGGTTCCCGGCGGCAATCCGGCGAGACCTCCCTTCGTCGCATGTCCACGGCGGTTCTTCGGTGCGCCGAAACCTTCTGGCGGATACAGGGTCTGAGTCAAGGTAGACATCGGTGGTGCTCCAATCGGGCTGTGAAAGGATGTTCCCTTTTTTGGGGGTGTGCTACCAGGTCACGGGAAGTTCGTAGACGCCGTAGGCGAGGCGGTCGTGCTTGAAGGGCACCTCGTCGAGCGGAACGGCCAGGCGCAGGGTCGGGATCCGGCGCAGCAGGGTGTGGAAGACGATCTGCAGTTCGGCGCGCGCGAGCTGCTGACCGACGCACTGGTGGCGGCCGTAGCCGAAGCCCAGTTGCTGGGCGGCGTCGCGGCTGAGGTCGAGTTTGTCGGGCTCCGGGTAGGCCTTGGCGTCCCAGTTGGCCGGGGACAGATCGATGATGACGCCATCACCGGCGCGGATGGTCTCGCCGCTGATCTCGATATCCTCCAGCGCCACCCGGCGCTGGCCGGTCTGGATGATGGACAGATAACGCATCAGTTCCTCGACCGCGTTGGCGATCACCTTCGGATCCTCTGCGTTACGAAGGAAGTCGGCCTGCTCGGGGTTCTCCAGGAGCGCCAGGATGCCGATGCCGATCATGTTGGCGGTGGTCTCGTGGCCGGCGATCAGCAGGCCGGTGCCGAGCTGGGCGGCCTCCTTGACGCTGATCTCGCCGGCGGTCACGCGCTCGGCCAGATCGGACACCGCGTCCTCGGACGGGTTCGCCTGCTTCTCCTCGACCAGGTTGATGAGGTACTGGTGCAGGCTCATCGCGCCCTTCTGCATGGCGTCCGCCGCGGCATAGCGGGCCAGGCCGGCGTTGGCGTGCTCCTGGAAGAACTCGTGGTCTTCGTAAGGGACACCGAGCATCTCGCTGATCACGACAGTGGGCACCGGCAGGGCCAGCTTGGCGACGAGGTCGGCGGGCTGCGGGCCGGCCAGGATCTCGTCGATGCACTCGTCGGTGACCTTCTGGATGGCCGAGCGCAATCCCTCGACGCGACGGAACGTGAACGGCTTGGACAGCATGCGGCGGAACCGGGTGTGCTCCTCGGCATCGGAGGTGAAGACCGAGCGCGGACGCTTGTCGACGGTGGAGAGCATGTGCTCGTTCCAGTGCGGGAAGCCTTCGATCCGGTCGTCCACACTGATCCGGGAGTCGGAGAACAGCGTGCGGGCCTCCTCGTGGCCGGTGATCAGCCACGGGGTGCTGCCGTTCCAGATCTTCACGCGGAACAGGCCTTTGGGGTTGCCCAGCATGGGCGGCGGCGGCGCGAACGGGCACCGCACATCGCGCTCCATCGGGTATTCGGGGATGTCGACTTCGGTCAGCGTCTCAGACATGTGGTGGTTCCGTTCCTCAAGTCAGTCTTGAATCTCGATGGCCAGGGCTGGGCAGGCCGCCGCGGCGCGGCGGGCGTTGTCGGTTTGGTCCGGATCGGGTTCGGGTTCCAGCAGGACGACGACACCGTCTTCGTCGCGCTGGTCGAACACCTCGCTGGCGTTGAGCACGCACTGCCCCGACGAGACGCACTTGTCCTGGTCGACCGTGACTTTCATATGAGGTCGCTTTCTTGAGTGACCGGCGCCATCCACAGGCCGACGATCGCATCGATCAATCCCGACGCAGCGCCCTGCCAGGACGCTCGCGGCACGTTGCCGCCCTGCGCCATCGCCCGTTCACGGTCGGCGCAGCTGTGCATCAACAGATTGCGCGCCATGATGTTGCGTTCCGCGCGAACCTCGGCGGGCAGTTCCGGCAGGCAGTTGTTCATCCCCTCGATGACCTGCACCAGCGACTCCGAACTGAGAGCGTCGCGGACCACGATGTTGTGGTAGGCCGGATCGGTCATCACCTGAGCGGCGAACCTGGCGTACCAGGTCGGGTTGCCCAGCGCCGTGAGGTGGTCGGTGAGCGGCTGCACCAGGCAGGAAACCCAGTCCCGGAGCCCGGACGAAGCACCGGTGTCGGCCACCATCTGCTCGCGCAGGCACTCGATCGGACCACGGTGCTTGTGTTCGATCGCGCGGACCAGGTCGGTCTTGGTGCCGAAGTGGTAGCCGACCGCGGCGTTGTTGCCCTGACCGGCCGCCTCGCTCACCTGACGGTTGGACACCGCGAACACTCCGTGTTCGGCGTAGAGGCGCTCAGCCGCCTTGAGGATCGCCTCCTGGGTAATGCTCGCCCGATCGGCGCGGGCGGTCCGGTTGGCTGCTGTCACCGTTACAGTCAACGCCCCTCCTGTAATTAAGTCAAGCACTTGATTTAAACAAATCCAAGGCCGGACGACGCTGGACATATTCGCTGGAAAACCGGGGTTTCCAGCGTCACGCCCCCGGTCAACGGCCCAGGTCAGGCCTGGGGCTTGGGCTTCCGGACGATGACCTTGCCCGCGACGGTGCCCCCGTCGATCGGCAACACGGTTCCCGTCACGTACCGCGACCGGTCGGTCGCGAAGTACAGCGCGGCCTCGGCCACGTCCTCGACCGTGCCTTCGCGCTTGAGCGGGCGGTCGTTGCGCATCTGGGCCCGGATCCCTGCCTCGAACTCTTCGATGCGCTCGCGCTCCTCGGGCGAGGCCGACTTGGCCACGATCGCCGTGCGGATGTTGCCCGGAGCGATGGCGTTGACCCGGATCTCGTAATGGGCCAGCTCGATCGCCGCACACTTGGTGAACTGGATGACCGCGGCCTTGGACGCGCGATACGTCATCACCCCGCCGCCGGCCTGGATGCCGCCGATCGAGGTGAGGTTGAGAATCGAACCTCCGCCGTGTTCGGCCATGTATCGCGCGGCATCGCGGGTACCGGCCATCACGCCGAGCACGTTGACGCCCATGACCTTGGTGAAGTCGGCGAGATCGTCGTCGAGGAAGCGACGGTGCATGGTGCCCGAGACCCCCGCGTTGTTGACCATGACATCCAGGGCCCCGAAGGTGTCCACCGCGGCCGACACCAGCCGACCCACCTGTTCGACGTCGCCGACGTCGGTGAACAGGAACCGGGCGTTCTCCCCCAGTTCGTCGGCCAGCGCCTTGCCGTGGTCCTCGTCGACGTCACCGATCATCACCTTGGCGCCCTCGGCGGCGAACCGCCGCACCAATCCCTCACCGAGACCCGACGCACCGCCGGTGACGACCGTGACTTTTCCGGCCAGCTCGTTACTCATGAAACCTCTTTCAGGAATTCCAGCAGCACCGCGATGAGCGCGGCGGGCTGTTCGATCTGCGGACAGTGCCCGGCACCGGGAATCACCGCACTGCGGGCACCGGCGATCTGGCCGGCGATTTCGGCGGCCCAACCGGACGGCAGCAGCTTGTCACGATCCCCCTCGATGATCATGGTCGGCACACCGATGCGCTCATACGCCCGCTGCGCCGACGGCATTGCCGGTGCGTCCAGGCCGGGCCGCCGAAACCGGGCCGCGGCCAAGGATTCCCAGGCTCCCGGCGCGATGCTCGACTCGTACCGCCGCTGGACATAGGCCTCGTCGGCCGGATAGGCCGGATCGGCGAACAGTGCGGTGACGATGCGTCGCATCCCGTCCAGCGTGGCGTCGTAGTCGTACAACGCCGCCGAATGTTCGTTGCGCTGGATCTCCCCTCCCCCGCAGATCGCGGTGAGCGATCGCACTGGGAGCCGCGGCGCATCCGAGGTGGTGTCGACCAGCAGGTTGATCGCCCCCATCGAGTTACCGACGAAATGGGCCTCAGTAACCCCGAGTTCGGCGCAGAACCGGGCGATGTGCCGAATCCGCATGCCCCGGCCGTCGTTGAAATCGATGACCTTGGCGCTCTCGCCGAAACCCAGCATGTCCGGGGCCAGCACCCGGTAGTGCTCGGCGAGCGCGTCGATGGCGCGCTCCCAACCCAATTCGGCACTGACGCCGAACTCGCCGCCGTGCAACAGGACGACGGGATCACCCTGGCCGGCTTCGAGGTAGCCGGTGGTCAGACCGTCGACGTCGATGGCCTTCCGTGCGAACGTGCGCTGAGCCGTCACTGCGCGGCTCCGCCTGCCTGGCCGAACGTGAGCAGCTGGGTGGCCAGCATCTCGAGTTGACCGCGCACCGTACCGTCGGCCAGTTCGCCTGTCTCAGCCCAGATCTTGTCCGCGGAGTTGATCGCCACGCCCAGCGGGGTGGGCCAGGCCCGCAACGCGTGACCGATGGACCGCAGCTGGCCCAGTGTGCCGACCGCGGCCTGCCAGCCGTAGGCGCAACCGATGCAGCCCCACGGGGTGTTGTCCAGGTAGACCCGCGGGTCCTCCCGCAGATCCTCGATGTAGTCCAACGCGTTCTTGACCAGACCGGAGATCGCACCGTGATAGCCCGGCGAGCCCACCACCACGGCGTCGGCGTCACGGAGCGCGGAGACGAACTCCAGGGCCGCGGGCGTGCGCTCCAACGAATGCGGCGCATACATCGGCAGTTCCAGGTCAGGCCCGGCGAACATCCGGGTCCTGCCGCCCTGCCGTTCCACGGACTCCAGGCAGTACCGGACGGCGCGCTCGGTCGAAGAGTCGGCGCGCAGGGTGCCGCCGAGCCCGACCACGAACGGCACCTTCTCAGTTGACGTCATCTTTCCTCACTTGATCGCAATGGGATTCACCGGCGAACCGACGGCACCGGTGACGCGCAGCGGCGGGGCGATGAGCTGGAACTCGTAGACGCCGTCGGCCGCGCAGTCGGCCGCCAGTGCGCCGAGGTCCCAGTACTCACCGAGCATCAGGCCCATGTCCCGCAGACACAGCATGTGCATCGGCAGGAATGTGCCCTCGACACCGTTGGCCGGGTCGGGGTCCTCGACCATCAGGTTGTCCGCCGCCACAGCCGCCACCTGGTGATCGTGCAGCCACGACGCGCAACGCCAATCCAGTCCCGATCCCGGCTCTGTTCCGTCGCCGTTCGCCAAAAATCTTGTCCACCAACCGGTGTGCACCACCACGATGTCGCCGGGCGTGACGGTAACTCCCTGCGCCCTGGCCACCTCGTCGAGCTCGGCCGGCGTGATCGGATTGCCCGGTTCCAGGAACTGCTCGGCCCCGCGGTGACGGACGACATCCAGCAGTACGCCGCGAGAGGTGATGCCCTTGCCGTCCACTTTGTCGATACCGCAGTGGAAGGCACCGAAGCTGGTGACCGAATCCGCCGGGAATCCGTTGTAGAGCTTGTCCTCGTAGTAGACGTGCGACAACGCATCCCACTGGGTGGCGGCCTGTAGCGGCATCACGATCATGTCGTCGTTGAAGCGGAACGGGTTGTCCACGAAGAACTCGCTGACCTCGTGAGCCACCGAGTTGCGCAGCCACTGCGGACCGTACTGCGCCAGGGTGTTGGCGTCGCCGCCGTCCACGGTCATCACATGGGTCGGGTTCTGCCGGAACTGGAACGCCCCCTGCGGGCCGGCCGAGGAGAAGTCCCCGCCGAGCGCGAACACCTTGCCCTGGGTGACCAGTGACGCGCCCTGCGCGACCTTGTCGGGGGTGATCAGGTTGAGCGTGCCCAGTTCGTCGGCATCGCCCCAGCGGCCCCAGTTGCGCACATCGTCGGCGACCTTGCGAAAGTCGCTCATCGTCCCGGCCAAGCTCAGCTCCTCTGCACCGAGTCGTCGGCGGTGTCGCCGACCGTTCCGTCTACAGCATCGACCAGAGCCGCCTCCCGCTGGGCCAGAATGCCGCCATCGGCCCAGATCACCTGCCCGGTCACGTAACTGGCTGCCGGGCTGCCCAGGAACGCCAGCAGCGACGCCTGTTCTGCGGCCTCGGAGTTACGGCCCAGCGGGGTGGTGAACGAATCGAGATACCGCTGGCCGTAGGCCGAGCGCAGCTGGTCGAGGATGGGGGTGTCGGTGACGCCCGGCCCCGTGCAGTTGATCCGGATACCGCGGGCACCGAGTTCGGTGGCCCGCCACATCCCGTAGAGAATCATCGCCTCCTTGGACAACCGGTAGCCACCGTCGGCCAGAGCCTCGGGATGGTCGGCGCACCACCGCAGCCCTTCGTCGACCGATCGCGTCCGGATCAACCCGGCTGTGGTGCCACGGTTTTCGCGGTAGCCCGACGCCGCCAGCGAGGACACCGAGGTGATCGATCCGCCCGCCGCGATGCGTTGTTCCACCGCCTCGGTGAACTGTCTCGTTCCCAGGAAGTTGATGCGCACCACGAGCAGTGGATTGCCGATACCGGAGGACACGCCGGCCACGTTGAACAGGGCGTCCACCGGCCCGTCGACCGCGCCGGCGGCACGGTCGACGGACTCCGGGTCCGCCAGGTCGAGTTCGATGAACTCATCGGGCAGGTGATCGGGTGGCCGGATGTCCAGGCCCGTCACCCGGGCGCCGAGCTCACCCAACGCACGGGTGACCTCGGCGCCGATGCCCGACCCGCAGCCGGTGACCACGACGTGTTTGCCGTCGTAGCGCACCAACTCGTCGAGTGCGGTCACGATCGCCGACTTCTTCTCAATCCGACTTCCCGCGAGCTTCCTTCTCGGCCTGGGCCGCCTTGACCCGGCCTTCGTTGATCTCGGCCATCGCCTCGGGAATCTCACCTGCGGTGAACTTGTCGCGACCGGTGGGCAGCCCACCGAAGGCGTAGGTCTCGTCGAACAACGGGGCGTCCGACGGACGGCGACGCGACTCGACCTTCTCGATCACCGGTGCCAGGCGCTTGGCCTTGTCCGCCACCGCCTTTGCGTCCCGCTCGATGAACTCGGGCAGGATCTCCTTGCCCATGATCTCGATGGACTCCATGGTGCCCTCGTGACTGCGCGGGTTGAGCAGCAGGATGATCTCGTCGACCCCGCTCGCCTCGTAACCGCGCAGGAATTCGCGCACGGTGTCGGGCGAACCGATGGCGCCGCGGCCGGGACCATAGGCCAGCGACGGATCCTCCTTGACCGCTTGCTCGTACCGCTCCCACACCTTGGTGCGGCCGGGGGTGTGCATGCCGGTCAGGTAGTAGTGCATGATGCCGAACGAGAAGAAGCCGCCGCCGATGCCGAGCCGCTTGAGCGCCTCTTCGTCGGATTTGGCCACCATCATCGACAGGTCGCCGCCGATGGCCAGGATGTTGGGGTTGATCGCCGGCGTGATCGGAGCACCCTGTTCTTCGAATTCCTTGTAGTACCCGTCAACCCGCTCCTTGAGCGCCTCGGGACCGGTGTAGGCGAAGCTCAGCGCACCGATGGCCTTCTGGGCCGCCATCTGCACCGACGACGGGCGCGTGCACGCCACCCAGACCGGCGGGTGCGGTGACTGCAGTGGCTTGGGGATCACATTGCGGGCGGGCAACTCGACGTGCTCGCCCTTGAACCCGGTGAACGGGGCTTCGGTCATACAGCGGATGGACACCTCGAGGGCTTCCTCCCACATGGTCCGCTTGTCGGCGGGATCGATGTTGAAACCGCCGAGCTCGGCGACCGAGGATCCCTCACCCGTGCCGAACTCCACTCGACCGCGCGACAAGTGATCCAGGGTCGCAACCCGCTCGGCGATCCGCGCGGGGTGGTTGATCGGCGGCGGCAGGTGCATGACACCGAAGCCGAGCCGAATATCCTTCGTCCGCTGGCTGGCCGCGGCCAGGAACATCTCCGGTGCGGTGGCGTGGCAGTACTCCTCCAGGAAGTGATGCTCGGTCAGCCAGACAGTGGAGAAGCCGGCCTTGTCGGCGGCCTCCACTTCGTCCAGGCCGTCCTGGAACATCTGGAGTTCATCATCGTCGGACCACGGGCGCGGCAGCGCGAACTCGTAGAACAGCGAGATCTTCATCGATTTCCTCCTGAGGGGTTACTGACGGTGTCCTGGATTTGTTGGTTGGCTGTTTGTGAAACTGGTTGCGCGACAGACTGTTGGGCACTCCGGTCAGCGATATGTCTGGCTGCCACGTACCCGAATGCCATCGCAGGCCCGATCGTGGCGCCCGCACCGGCGTAGCTACGGCCCATGACCGCTGCCGACACGTTGCCCACCGCGTAGAGCCCGTCCACGGTGGTCTCGTCGGAGCGCAGCACCCGGGCGTTTTCATCGGTGCGCAGGCCGCCCGAGGTGCCCAGGTCGCCGAGGATGATCTGGAACGCGTAGTAGGGCGGCTTGCCGAGCGGGCGCAGATTCGGGTTCGGCAAGGTCGGATCCCCGTAGTAGTTGTCGTAGGCGCTGTCGCCACGGTTGAAGTCGTCGTCGTGGCCGGCGTGCGCGAGCTGATTGAACCGCTCGGCGGTGGCCCGCAGATTCTGTTCGGGCACACCGATCTTGCGGGCCAACTCCTCCCAGCTGTCCCCCTCGACCACGACACCCGAATCCAGCCACGCCTTCGGCACCTTGCGGCCGGTGGGCACGGGAGCGAACGGGATCTTGGGGATGGGCAGGTGCCCGCCCACGACGTACCGGTGGAACGAGTCGATGTCGGTGACCAGCCAGCACGGGATATGCCCGCCACCTGATTCCTGCCCCTTGATCATGGCGTGGGCGAAGTCCATGTATGGGGCGGCCTCGTTGATGAACCGCTTGCCGTCGCCGTTGACAACGAACTGCGCCGGCATCATCCGCTCGTTCAGCATGAACTGCAGCCGGCCGTCGGGCCAGCAGATCGCCGGGAACCACCACGCCTCGTCCAGCAGTTCAGTGGTACCGCCGGCCTTCTCCCCGGCCCGGATACCGTCGCCGGTGGCAGCCGGATTGCCGAAGCTCCAGTCCTTTTCGAGCACCGGCAGATGCTCCTTGCGCCACGCCATGTCATGGTCGAACCCACCCGAGGCCAGGATCACGCCCCCGGTGGCCCGGATCCGCAGCGGCTTGCCGTCGCGCTCGATGACCGCGCCGAGTACCGCGCCGTCCGCACCGGTGATCAACGAGGTCATCGGCGCGTCCAGCCACAGCGGGATGTCGTGCTGCTTGAGCGCCAGCCGCATCCGGGCGGCCAGCGACTGGCCGATGGCGGCCATCCGGTCACCGAACACCCTGGCCCGCACCATCCGCCAGATCAGCTTGAGCAGTACGGCCTTGCCGCGCCAGTTCTGCCGGACCTGGTAGAAGAGCCGAAGATCCTTGGGGGCGAACCAGATTCCCTTGGGCGCCAGCGCCAGCGGGGCGAGCAGCTCCTGCTCGTGCTCACCGAGCTTTCGCAGGTCGATGGCCGGGACGTTGATGGTGCTCCCCTGCGCCGATCCGCCGGGCAGTTCCGGGTAGTAGTCGGCGTAGCCGGGTTTCCAGACGAACTCGAACCAATCGCTGTTGCGCTCGAGGAAGTCCATCATCTCCGGCGCGGCCTCGACGTACTTGCGGAGCCGGGCGTCGCTGACCGTGCCTTCGGTGATCTGCTTGAGGTAGTCGAAAACCCCGTCCGGTGAGGGCACATGGCCGGCACGACGCTGTGACGGCGCCCCGGGTACCCAGATCCCGCCGCCCGAGAGCGCGGTGGAACCGCCGAAGTGGGAGGACTTTTCGATCACAAGGGTATCGAGACCGGCCGCGTCGGCTGCCAACGCAGCCGTCATACCGCCGCCGCCGGAGCCGACGACGAGCACGTCGACGGTTTTGTCGAACGTCTGCTCGGCGGTCTGTGCACTGGTGTCTGAACTCATGCTGCGATTCCTACCGCCGTCCTGATTGCGAATCCTGCGATCAATTCCGGTGCCGCCCGGTAGAAGTGATTCCCCGTCCGGTACGGCCCGTTGACTGCGAGCGCCGCGAATGCGGCAACCCAGGTGCGGATCTCGTGCGCCGAATTGCCACCTTCGGTGGCGATGAAGGTGTTGGACCAGCCGTCCAGATCCGTCAACCGGCCCTCGTCGAAGATCTCCAGCAGACTGTGGTCCCATTCGGGATTCAGCGGCCGAAGCGCACTCTGCCCATGGGCGAAGTCGTGAGCGGCCTGGCTCACCGCGGACTGCCGGGCCATACGCTGTTCGGCGGTCATCGGGACCCCGTGCACGATCCGGTCCAGGGCAGCCGGCGGTGCGGTGGCCAGCGTCGGCACCGGCGGGTCGTGCGACAGCCCACCGGAACCCAGCACCAGCACCCGCTTGTCGAGGGTTGCCAGGTAGGCGCCGACCGCCGCCCCCAGCGCGCGGGACCGCGACAGCGGACCCAGCGGGGTGGCAACGGAATTGATGAAGATCGGCACGATGGGACGCGCGGTCGCCTCGCCGAACAACTCCTGAAGAGGCTGCACGGTGCCATGGTCGACGTCCATGCTCGTCGAGACGGCGACGTCCACCCCGGACTCCCACACGGCCTCCGCACACTGCTGGGCGATGTCACCGGCAACGTTCAGCGCACCCTGGTACGTCCCGTAATCCCCCACTCCCGTTGCGGCGGTACCGATGCAGAACGGGGGCATCAGCCGGTAGAAGAACCCGTTGTAGTGGTCGGGCGAGAAGGTGATGACGAGTTCGGGGTCGTAGTCGGCAACAAACTCCCGCGCGGCGGAGAGCGCCGAGCCGATCTCGTCGAGGAGATCAGCCGACGGTCCCGGAAGATTCAGCAGTGGGCTGTGGGACATACAGCACAGGGCTACCGGCATCGTTCGCACCTCCCTCCAGCACATGCAGTACGTCGAACAGGGCGTTGCTCAGTTCCGGGGCACGCTGGGCGATGTCGGCACCGGCGATGCAGCGGTCCGGGCGCAGCACCAGGACAGATTCCGCGTGCACGTCGAACCATGCTTTGAGCGCACCCGTGCGGTCACCGACGATCACCACGGAGCCGTCATCGCTGTCCGCGTCGTGCCCGATCCAGAACAGCTGGGTCTGCGGGCGGGCCGCGATGAACTTCGCGCCCAGGGCTTTCCAGCGCTGATAGGCCTGCTCGCCGAGCAACGCGCGTGGATTGTTGTTCCAGCACAGCACCGCGAAGTTCAGGCCGATCACGTCGTCCAGCAACACGTTCGACTGCTCGCGGGTGTCCACCCGCGGCTGGATGAACAACGTGCCGGCCGGAGCTTCGGGCGTCGGCGGCTTCGGGTGGTAGACCGCGCCCTGGTCGTACCGCGGCATCGGCTTGAACCGCATCTCCAGCACGTAGCGCTTGAGCGCCGGAACCACCGACGCACCGCGAATCAGCTTGTCCCGCACCACCGCGATCTTGCGGTTGGTGGGCGAGATGACCCGCCCCACCAACGTCGACAGGTCGATCATGGCCCTGGCGTGCTTGCGGCGCTCGATGTCGTAGCTGTCCAGCAGTGCGTCGCCGGCGTGGCCGTTGACCACCGCGGCCAGCTTCCAACCGAGGTTGGCCGCATCCCGGATGCCGCTGTTGTAACCCTGGCCCTGCCACACCGGCATCAGATGAGCGGCATCGCCGGCCAGCAGGAACCGGCCCTTCCGGAAGTTCCCGGCGATACGGGAATGGTGGGTGTAGACCCTGCGACGGATCACGTCGACCTTGTCGGGATGCGGTACGAACGGAGCGAGCAGCCGGGCGACGAATTCGGGATTCTCGGCCTGCTCGTCGGTTTCGTCGGCATGGATCATGAACTCGAACCGGCGGATGCCGTGCGCGATCGAGATCGAGGCGTACGGCCGATCCGGGTCGGCACCGACCTCGCTGTTCGGATGTCCCAGCGGATCGTTGGCCAGATCGACCACCACCCAGCGGGTCGGCGAAGTGGTGCCGTCGAACGACACCCCCATCAGGCGGCGGGTGGCACTCCGGCCGCCATCGCACCCCACCACATAGCGCGCCCGCACCGCGGGCACGTCCGGGCCGAACTCGACCGTCACTCCGTCGGCCGTCTCGACGGCTGCTTCCATCCGGCGACCCCAGGCCACCTGCACGTGCTCGAACCGGTCCAGCCCGACCAGCAACTGCGCGTCGACCAGCGGCTGGACGAAGCCGTTGCGCTTGGGCCAGCCGAATCGTGCATCCGGAGGCGCCATTTCGGCCAGCAGCCGGCGGTGACCGTCGTAGAACCGCAGGATCTGGTTGGGCACGGTGTGCGGCAGGACAGCCTCGACCAGGCCGATGGACTGGAAGGTGCGCAGCGATTCGTCGTCGAGTCCGACTCCCCGGGGGTAGTCGATGAGGGTTTCGCGTTCCTCCACCACGAGCGTTCGGACACCCTGGATGCCAAGAACATTCGCCAGGGTCAGGCCGACCGGCCCGGCCCCGACGATGATGACGTCGACCTCTTGGTCGGTCACGCCGGCTTCCCCAGCAGGAATTCCAGATGCAACCGGTTGAACGTCTCAGGGTCTTCGTATTGCGGCCAGTGCCCGCAGTCCGGCATCACCTCGAACCGGGCACCGGGGATCATCGACGCGATGCGCCGGCCCTCGCTGACGTCGGCGGTCGGGTCATCACTGGTCCACAGCACCAGAGTGGGCGCGGTGATCGATCCGTATTCCTTCTCCCCCAGCAGGTTCCGCGCGCGGATCTCCGGATCCTGCAGTGCCATGATGTCGCTCATCGCGGCGACGAAACCGGGCTGGCTGTATACCGCCTGACGACTCGCCACGATGTCGTCGTAATCCTTCGTCTTGTCGGCCATCAGCCACTTGATCCGGGCCTGCACGGTCTCCCAGCTCGGGTTCTCCGCGGCCGCCATGGACAGCGTGATGATCCGCTTCATCACCTCGGGGTCGGCCTGTGAACCACCGGCGGTGTTGAGCACCAACCGATCCACGCGGTCCGGGTGATCGGCTGCGGCCCGCGCGGCCACCCAGCCGCCCAGCGATTCACCCGAGATGTGGGCACGCTGCGCACCGATCGTGTCGAGGAAGGCGATCAGATGGTCGACGTAGTGCGCGACCTCCAGCGGATGGCCGGGCTTGTCGGTGTAGCCGTGCCCGAGCATGTCGATCGACCACGTCGAGAAATGCTCGGCATGAGATTTCAGATTGCGCACATAGGCCTCGGCATGTCCGCCCGACCCGTGCAGCAGAACCAGCACGGGCAGCTTCGGGTCACCGGCATGCAGGTAGCGGGTGCGGATGCCGCCCACATCGAGGTAACCCTGCGAGAACGCCACGCCCTGCAGATCAGCCCAGACGCTCTCATGCTCGGTGGCCGAAACGGAACCGGATGCCGGCCCGGCGGCAGTGCTTGTCATGTTCCCCTCTCCGACGGTAAGGAGAATGCTATTCTCCAAATTTGTAAGCACTTTGCTCATATAGCGCACATCAGCGTGCATTATTATCAGAGCATCACTCTCGCGGTTCTATCTGTCAAGGAGGGGCGCGATGCCGGCCAAGGCAACCCAGCCGCAGGCACAAACGAAGACCGACAGCACCCCCAACGGGGTGCCCGGTTCACAGACGCTGGCGCGCGGATTGAGCGCGCTCGCGGCCATCGCCGCAGCCCCGACCGGGCTCACCGTGCAACAGGTCGCCGACCACGTCGGCGCCCATCGCACGATCGCCTACCGGCTGCTGGCCACCCTCAGTCAGTTCCGGTACGTGACAAAGGGCGAAGACGGCCGCTACCGGCCGGGCGCCGGGCTGGCCGCACTCGGGGCGTCCTTCGACAACAACATGCGCCAGCTCAGCGTCCCGACCCTGCGCGCACTTGCCGACGAGCTCGGCAGCACGGTGTCGTTGCTGGTGGCCGAGGGCGATCAGCAGGTGGCGGTCGCGGTGATCGTCCCGACGCAGGTGTTCTACCAACTGTCATTCCACGAGGGCAGCCGCCATCCGCTCGAGCGCGGCGCCGCCGGAGTGGCACTGCTGGCCAGCATGCCGCCGCGTCCCGGCGAACGCGAACTGGTCCGCGAGACCCGCGAACAGGGTTGGGTGATCACCCACGGCGAGATCGAACCGGACACCTATGGCCTGGCGGTGCCCGTGCGCCGGCGTCTGCCGTCGCCGCCCACCTGCATCAATCTCATCTCGCACCGCGAAGACGTCGTGCTGGGCGGCAAGGACGCGGTGGTCCGGGCAGCAAACGAACTATCGGCGATTCTGTACTGATAAGGGAATGACAAATGACTCATACCGAATTTGAGTGGGATGACTCGGTCGACGTCGTCGTACTGGGCAGCGGTGGCGCGGGGCTCACCGCTGCACTGACCGCGTCGGTCAACGGCGCCTCGGTCGCGATCTACGAGAAGGCAACCACGGTCGGCGGCACCACTGCGGTCTCCGGCGGCATCGTCTGGATCCCGGCCCACGACCGCAGCGCCGACGGGCCGCTGCCGGTCGCCGACGCGATCGACTACCTGCAGGCCCAATCGCTGGGCTACATGGATGCCGATCTGGTCGACACCTTCGTGCGGACCGGTCCGGCGATGCTCGACTTCGTCGAGGAACACAGCGAGCTGCGTTTCGCCGTCGCCGAGGGCTTTCCCGATTACAAGCCCGAGCTTCCCGGCGGGCGCCCGGGCGGCGGCCGCTCGCTGAGCGCGGGCCCGGTGGATCAGGGCAAGCTCGGTGCCTGGCGAGACCGGATCACCTCGTTCCCAGCAGATTTCAGCAACGTCGGCATCGACGCGGAGACCCGCGCCCGCATTCACGCCGTCTACGACGATCCCGACGCCGACCTCTGTGTCGCCGGCACTGCACTGATCGCCGGTCTGCTGCGCGGCCTGCTCGATCGCGGCATCCAGCCGGTCACCGAGGCCCGGGCGATCGAATTGGTCGGTGACGCCGACGGTATCGCCGGGGTGCGGATCAGTGTCGATGGCGCCGAGGTGACTGTGCGCGCCCGCAGCGGCGTCGTGCTGGCCACCGGCGGATTCGAGTGGGACGAGAAACTGGTCGAGGCCTACCTGCGCGGCCCGATGCGCGGCGCGGTGTCCCCACCGAACAACACCGGCGACGGGCTGCGGATGGCGATGGCACACGGCGCCGACCTGGCCAACATGGGTGAGGCGTGGTGGGTTCCGATCGTGCAGATCCCCGGTGACACCATCGACGGTCATCCCCGTAGCCGCAGCGTGCGACTGGAACGCACCCGGCCGCGCAGCGTCATCGTCAACCGGGCGGGTAAGCGCTTCCTCAACGAGGCAGGCGAATACAACTCGATGGCGGGCGCCTTCCAGTACCTCGACCCCAAGACCGGCTACGCCAACGACCCGGCCTGGATCGTGTTCGACTCCGTGCACCTGCAGCGCTACGGCTTCCTCGGCGTCGAACCCGGCGACCCGGTGCCGGACTGGTTCTGCGAATCGGCCACCCTCGCCGAACTCGGCACCAAGACCGGTATCGACGCCCAGGGCCTGGCCGAGACCCTGAACCTGTGGAATGACAATGTCTCCCGCGAGGTCGACCCGGACTTCGGCCGCGGATCCAGCGCGTACGACGGGTACTGGGGCGACAACTCGGCCCCCACCCCGGCAGGCCAGACGCTCGGGCCCCTCGACACCGCGCCGTTCTACGCCGTGCCCGTCAAGATCGGCGCGATGGGCACCAAGGGCGGGCCGCGCACCGACCGCGACGGCCGGGTCCTGCACGTCAACGGCGCCCCGATCCCCGGCCTGTTCGCCGCGGGCAACGCCATGGGCGGGGTGACGGGCAAGGCCTACGGCGGGGCGGGCGGCACCCTCGGCCCCGCAATGGTGTTCGGTTACCGCAGCGGCTATGCCGCGGCCACGGGCAAGTCGGTGAGCTGATCGGTTACGGTCGAGTCGTGCTCGGGAACCCGCGCAGCGCAGCTCAGACCCGCATCCTCGATGCGGCGCTGGAGCTGATCGCCGAGCACGGGGTCAGCGGCACGTCGTTGCAGATGATCGCCGACGCGCTCGGTGTCACGAAAGCCGCTGTCTACCACCAGTTCAAGACCAAGGAAGCCATCGTCATCGCGCTCACCGAGCGTGAACTCGGCCAACTGGAGGATGCGCTGGAGGCGGCCGAGGCCGAGGGCTCGCCCACCCGGGCTCGGGAAGTGCTGCTCACCCGGGTGATCGACATGGCCGTATCGCGTCGACGTGCCGCCAGCACACTGCAGTTCGATCCGGTCGTGGTGCGACTGCTCGCCGAACACGAACCGTTCCAGCAGTTCATCGACCGGCTCTACGCGGCCATGCTCGGCGACCAGTCCGGCGATGGCGCGCGGGTCCATGCGGCGGTGTTGTCCGGCGTGATCAGCGTCGCGGTGATGCACCCGCTGGTGACCGACGTCGACGATGACACCCTGCGCGCCGAGTTGCTGCAGACGATGCGACGCGTCTTGGGCCTACCCGGCTGAATCCGCGATCAATTGCGCCGCAGCGCTGTACGGATCGGTGATGCCGTCGGCCACGGCGGCAGCCAGCCCGTCCAGCTCACCGTGATTGCGCAGCAAGGTCTGGGCCAGCGACAGGATCTGGGTCCTGGCCCGCGCGGCGCGGCGCGCCGGGGTGTCGGATCGGTGGTGCGCGTCGATGGCCTCGACCAGCTCAGCCAGCCCCTCCCCTTGAGCCGCAACGAGTTTGAGCACCGGAACGGTCGCCTCGGCCCGAAGGTCACGCGCAGTCTGATCGGCACCTTCGCGGTCGGCCTTGTTCACCACCACCAGGTCGGCGACCTCCAGCAGTCCGGCCTTGGCGGCCTGCACGGCGTCACCGGCGCCGGGGTTGAGGATCACCACGGTCGGGTCGGCGATCGCGGCGATCTCGATCTCGGACTGCCCTACGCCCACCGTCTCCAGCACGATCAGGTCGTAGGCCAGCGCGGCCAGCAGGCGGATCGCCGCGGGTACCGCGGCAGCCAGCCCGCCCAGATGCCCACGGGTCGCCACCGAGCGGATCAGCACGTCGGGATCGTTGATGTGGGCGGCCATCCGGATCCGGTCCCCGAGCAACGCACCGCCGCTGTACGGCGACGACGGATCCACCGCCAGCACCGCGACCCGCAGACCGCGCTCCCGGTACGCGCCGACGAGCGCGCCGACCGTCGTCGACTTTCCGGCTCCGGGCGGCCCGGTCACCCCGATGACGCGCGGAGATGCCGGGCCGAGCACCGCGAGAACCTCGTCGCGACGGCCGCTTTCGACCAGGCTCAGCAATCGCCCGACGGCACGCTGGGACCCGCCGCGCGCCGCGGTGATGAGCTCCTCGATGCTGGGTGGGCTGGTCATCACGGTCGACATTACGGTGCAGGCACCTCGATGACCGTCGCCGAGCCCATACCGCCCCCGGCACACATGGCGGCCACGCCGATACCGCCACCGCGCCGGCGTAGCTCATGGACCATCGTGGCCAGCATGCGCGCCCCGGTGGCGGCCACCGGATGGCCCAGCGAGCACCCGCTGCCGCTGACGTTCACGATCTCCGGGTTGATGTCGAGCAGCTTGATGGTGGCCACGCACATCGACGCAAAAGCCTCGTTGATCTCGAACAGATCCACGTCCGACAACGAAAGGCCCGCGCGGCCCAGGGCTTTGGTGATGGCTTCGACGGGGGCCAGCCCGGTCGAGGCCGGGTCGACGCCCACCGAGGCCCAGGACTTGATGGTGGCCAGGGCCGGCAGGCCGAGCTTGTCGCTGGCGATGGTCAACAGTGCGGCCGCGTCGTTGGCGCCGCACGCATTTCCCGCGGTGATCGAGAACCCGTCGATCTCTGGATGCAGCGGTTTGAGTGCCGCCAGTTTCTCCAGTGTGGTGTCACGGCGCGGATGCTCATCAGTGTCGAACAACCCGTACGGAGTCTCGATTGGGACGATCTCTTCCTTGAACCTGCCCTCGTCGATCGCCGCAATGGCCTTGAGGTGTGAGCCCAATGCCCACTGGTCCATCTCCTCGCGGCTCACCCCGGCCTTCACCGCGGCGTTCCAACCGACCGTGATCGACATGTCCATATTGGGTGCGTCCGGCCGGTCGGGATGCGTCGGCGGGAACCAGTTGACCCACTCGGCGTCCTTGGCACTGCTTGCCGCACGGACGAACCGCGGTGAGGTTGAGGCCGAGTTCACCCCGCCGGCCAGGATCAGCCGGTCCATCCCGGCGCGGATGCCGGCCGCCGCACTCTGCACGGCCGCCTGACCGGCAGCGCAGTGCCGATTGATCGACGCTCCCGGGACCGTCGCGAGACCGGCGGTGATCGCGGCGTGGCGGGCGATGACGCCGCCACCGTAGAGACCTTCGCCCAGGATCACGTCGTCGACCGGGACGGTGCCGCGCCCGGCCAGGTCGTCGACCGCAGCGCGCACCACATGATCGGCCAGCGCGTAGGCGTCCGTATCGCGCAACGTGCCCTTCTTCGCTGTGCCGATGGGAGTACGCAGCGCGGACACGATGACGGCTTCAGGCATTGATCTGCTCCCTGGTTCACCCGGTAAGAGAATGCTATTCTCGCAGCCAGAGAGTCTCAGTTGCAAGAAGGGGAACCGTATGCAAATCGCCGGTAGTTCCGCGATCGTCGTCGGCGGTGCGGGTGGCCTGGGTGAGGCGACCGTCCGCCGCCTGCAGGCAGCGGGAGCCAAGGTGGTCGTCGCGGACCTCGCCGACGAGAAGGGCGCCAGCCTGGAGAAAGAGCTGGGTGTGCGTTATGTGAGCACCGACGCCACCTCCGAGGAGTCGGTGCTCGCCGCCATCGCCGAGGCCGAAGCCCTTGCCCCGCTCCGCATCTCCGTGGACACCCACGGCGGGCCCGCCGCCGGCGGCCGATTGGTCGGCAAGGACGGGTCCCCGCTGGACCTCGACGGGTTCAAGAAGACCGTCGAGTTCTATCTGACCGCGGTGTTCAACGTGATGCGCTTGTCCGCCGCGGCGATCGCCAAGACCGAACCGCTGGAAGAAGGCGGTCGCGGCGTCATCGTCAACACGGCTTCGATCGCCGGGTTCGAGGGCCAGATCGGCCAGCTGCCGTACTCGGCGGCCAAGGGCGGCGTGCTCGGCATGACGCTCGTCGCCGCACGCGACCTGTCGCCCCTGGGCATCCGGGTCTGCACCATCGCCCCCGGCACCATCAACACCCCCGCCTACGGCAAGGCCGCCGATCAGCTCGAGCAGTACTGGGGTCCGCAGGTGCCGTTCCCCAAGCGCATGGGCCGCTCGGTCGAGTACGCCCAACTGGCCCAGAGCATCATCGAAAACGACTATCTCAACGGCGAAATCATCCGCCTGGATGGGGCATTGCGCTTCCCGCCCAAGTAATAGTCTGTCGCGATGAACCTGACCGGAAAGGTCGCCTTCGTCGCCGGTGCCAGCCGCGGCATCGGCGCGACGATCGCTGCCGCACTGGCCGCCGAGGGTGCCGCGGTGGCCGTGGCCGCCCGCTCCGAACAGCCGGGCAAGCTGCCCGGCACCATCGGCTCGGTGGCCGCGGACATCAACGATGCGGGCGGACGCGCGCTACCGGTCGCCTGTGACGTCACCGACGAGGATTCGGTCAACAAGGCTGTCGCCGCGGCGGTTTCGGAGTTCGGCGGTATCGACATCCTGGTCGCCAACGCCGGCGTGCTGTGGCTCGGCCCGGTCGAGACGACACCGCTCAAACGATGGCAACTGTGCCTGGACGTCAACCTCACCGGGGTGTTCCTGGTGACCAAGGCCGTCATCCCGCACGTTCGCGAACGCGGCGGCGGTTCGCTCATCGCGATCACCACCACCGGAGTCGACATGGTCGAGCACGGTGCCAACGCCTACTGGGTGTCCAAAGCCGCGGCCGAACGCCTCTATCTCGGCCTGGCCGCCGATCTGCGTGACGACAACATCGCGGTCAACTGCCTCAGCCCGTCACGCGTGGTTCTGACCGAGGGGTGGCAGGCCGGCGGCAGTGGGCTGCAGATCCCGCCGGAGATGATCGAGCCACCCGAGGCGATGGGACTCGCGGCGGTACGCCTGGCCGGTCAAGATGCCGGCGGCGTCACCGGTACCGTCCAGCGCTCCGAGGCGCTCACCTTCTAGTTGCCTAGTTGCCTAGTTGCCCCTAGTTGCCCCGCGAGCGACCGTGTCTGTACGCCAACACGCCGTGAATTGCGTACATTTGCGGTCGCTCGCGGGGCGAGGTGATCAGTTCTTGGCGATCAGGCCGTCCACGATCCGATTGAAATCAGCGGTGCCGAACGAGACGTACTCGGCGAGGTTGGCGTAGTCTAGCGACGCCATCACCTGCTGCTCCAGCTGGATGTTCATCAACCGCTTGGTGGCCTCGACCGCCTGCTTGGGCAGATCGATCAGCTTCTTCGCGCACGCGATCGCTTCGGCCAGCGGATCCTCGACCACGTGATTGGCCAGCCCGAGCTCCAGGGCCCGCTGGGCCTTGATCCGCACGCCGGTGAGCGCAAACTCCTTGGCCTGCAACAGGCTGATCTGCGAGCCCCACACCAGCGGACCGCCGTCGGCGGCCACCAGTCCGATCTGTACGTGCGGATCGGCGAAGTGTGCGGTCTCGGCCATGTAGACGATGTCGGACAGCGCGGCCAGGCTGCAGCCCAGCCCGACGGCCGGGCCGTTCACCGCGGCGACGACCGGGATGCGGCAGCGCACCATACCGATGACGAGGTCGCGTCCGTGCTTGATCGTCTTCTGGCGCAAGGCTTCATCACGCCGCAACTCGTCGAGGTAGTTGAAGTCGCCGCCCGCAGAGAACGCGCGGCCGGCACCGGTGATCACCGCGGCACGCGCGTCGGCGTCCTCGTTGAGCGCCTCCCACAACCGAGCGAGGCCGACGTGCAAGTTGTCGTTGACCGCATTGAGCGCATCGGGGCGGTTCAGCGTGATGATCCGCAGCGCGCCGTCGGCCTGCACATCGATTTCGTCTGGCATTCCGTACATGTATCTAGACTCCCAGCCCGAGGATTCGTGACGCGATGATGTTCTTCTGGATCTGCGATGTGCCACCCATGACGCTCTGTGCGCGGCTGTAGAGATACGCACTCAGAAGTTCGGGATCGCTGGTGCCGGTGACCGCCAGCGCGGCATGCCCGACGGACTGCTCGACCCAGGTCATGAGCAGCTTGTCCAACGAGCCCTCCGGGCCGTGCTTGAGCCCGTCGAGTTGTTCGGACAGCCGCCGGCGCACATGCAGCCGCAGCATCTCGGCCTGCACACCCGCCCAGGCGAGGTCTTCGGGAACTTTCCCCTCGACCCGAGATGCCATCTCGCGCACCAGCTTTCCGTAGCGCGCCGAATAGCCGAGGGTCGACGGTTCACGCTCGTGGCTGACCACCGTCATGGCAAGGCGCCAGCCGTCGCCCGGCTCGCCCACCATGTTCGAGGCCGGCACCACCGCACCGTCGAACGCCACCTGACCGAACTCCGTGGTGACACCGTTGATCATCTGCAACGGCCGCTGCTCGATGCCGTCCTGGTGCATCGACACGATGAATGCCGAAATGCCCTTGTGCCTGGCCACAGTCTTGTCGGTGCGGGCCAGCACCAGGCACCAGTCGGCGACATCGGAGTAGCTGGTCCAGATCTTGTGCCCGTTGATGATGTAGTTGTCGCCGTCGCGCGTCGCCGTCGTGGTCAGCGAGGCGAGGTCCGAACCGGCGCCGGGCTCCGAAAAGCCCTGGCACCAACGCTCGGTGCCGTTGATCATCCCCGGCAGGAACCGCTGCTGCAGCTCCTTGCTGCCGTGATGCCCCAGGCCGACCACCAGGTAGCCGAGGCTGGGCCGCGGCGGCGCACCGGCGCGGGCCAGTTCCTCGTCGACGATGACGTCGTATACCGGCGGCAGGTCCTGGCCGCCGAACTCCTCGGGCCAGGAGGTACCGAAAAACCCTGCGGCATAGAGGGCCTGATGCCACTCCCCCATCCGGGCCCAGTAATCGTCGCCGGAGGCCTTGAAGGACGCGGCGTTGTCGGCCAGCCAGGTCCTCAGGCGGTCCCGGAAGGCGGCTTCCTCAGGTGAATCACGAAAGTCCAAGATCAGTGACCTCCAAGTCCTCTAGCTTGACGGGCCACAGCTCGGTGGCCACCAGAACCCGGCGCAGATACACATGCGCCAGGCATTCCCAGGTGTTTCCGATTCCGCCGTGCACCTGGATCGCGGTCTCGCAGACGGTGCGCGCGGCCCGCGCGCAGTAGACCTTGGCGATCTTTCCGGCCCGGACGGCCTCCTCGGCAGGCAGCTCGTCGACGGCCCATGCCGCGTGCCGCAGCACGCTGATCGACCCCTCGATCAGGGCGAGCCCCTCGGCCAGCAGGTGTGCGACAGCCTGGTACGACCCGATCGTCGAGCCGTACTGCTCACGGACTTTCGCGTAGTCGACGGCCAGCGCGTGCACGCCGCGGGCGGCACCGACCAGGTCGGCGCTGGTGGCGGTCAGCGCGAGCGCCTGCCAGCGCAGGGCATCCTCGCCCGACAGCTCACCGAGCTCGGCGGGCGACTCGACCGCGCCTACCGTGCTGCGGGTCAGATCCACACCGGTAGTGGCGGCTTCGTCGGCGCCGACCTTCACCTCCCGATCGAGCCGACGGGCGAGATCATCGGCGAGCACCGGCCCGAGGAAGGGCACGTCGACCAGACCGCGTCCGAACTCCTCGGCGATGATCGCCACTTCCACACCGGACGCACCGTCGGAACGCAGCGTGCGCCACTCGGTTGCGGCGACCGTGCTCTCCAGCCGGGCGATCCGGCCCTCATCCGACAGCTCTCCGACCGCATCCGGTCCGAGATCGTCGGCCAGTTTCGCTGCGGCCTCTCGCAGCTGCTGCTGTTCAGACGTCAGACGAACGTCCATGCCGCTCCTTCAGCACTCGTCGCAATACCTTTCCGGAAGGTAACCGGGGTATCTCGGTTACGAACTCCACGCGGCTGGGCCGCTTGTACGAGGCCAGCCGCTCACCGACGAGGTCGATGAGCTCCTCTGCTGACACCGCAGAATGTGTCGTCACGGCGGCCACGACGGCCTCGCCGTCGGCCGCGTCGGTCACACCGAACACCGCACAGTCGGTCACCGCAGGATGGCCGTGCAGCACCGCCTCGACCTCGGCCGGCGCCACCTGGAAGCCGCGGACCTTGACCATCTCCTTGGAGCGGTCCGTGATGCGCAGGTATCCGTCGTCGTCGAGGTAGCCGATGTCGCCGGTGCGGTACCAGCCGTCGCAGAATGCGCCCGTGGTGGCGTCCTTCGGCAGGTATCCGGCCATCACCGAGTCCGACCGGACCTGGATCTCACCGTCCTCGCCGATACGGACGGCGACCCCGCGCACCGGAGTGCCCACGGTGTCGATGTGGGTGGCATCCAGCGGATTACACGCGATCACGGGGAGCTCGGTGGTGCCATAGGCGGTCAGCCACCGGATCCCGGTGCGTTCGGTGACGGCGTCGGCGACACTGCGGGTGACCGGGGTGGCGCACCACATCACGTAGCGCAGCGACGACAGATCGTAACGGCCGAGATCGGGGTGCGCGGCCAGCGCCAAAGCAATTGGCGCCACAGCCATTTCGATTGTGATGCGATCGGATTCGATGTGACGCAACATCGTGTCGACATCGAACCGGCGGTGCAGGCGCATCCAGGCGCCGGTGTCGAGCACCATGGCGATGTTCAGCAACCCCAGGATGTGCGACGGCGGCGTCATGATCTGCATGCGGTCGGCGCTGGTGAACCCCAGCGCGTCACGCCAGTGGTCGATGGCTGCGGCGAACCCGCGATGGGTGTGGCGCACCGCCTTGGGCAGGCCGGTGGTTCCCGAGCTGAAGACGAACAGCGCGTCGCGGTCCGGGTCGGGCGCATCGAACCGCCGCAGACCCGGGGTGATGGGCTCGTCGAGATGCAACATCGGCATCTGTGCGGCCAGCACCTCGTGATCGCCCACCGCATGGCTGGGCGCGGTCAGCGCCAGGACGTGGGCGACCTCGGCGGCCTTCCAGGCCGGGCTGATCAGCACGGCCACCGCACCCAGGCCCCAGATCGCGCGCAAGGCGACGACGAACTCGGGACGGTTGGACGACATCATGGCGACGCGATCACCCGGCCTGACGCCCCGGTGCTCCAACTCCGTGGCCATCCCGCTGGTCAGCGCATCGAGTTCGGCCAGGGTGTACTCGCGGTCATCGAAGGCGAGCACGACGGGGGTGCGCACGCGAGGTGCAGTTGTGATCCCAGTCAAGATTCACAACCCCTTTCCCCAGGCTCCGCTGGGCGTCGAGCACACCGAGAAGATACTATCAGTTAGCGAGAATGGTATTCTCTTCATATCAGAACGTACTTGCACAGGGGAGTCACATGACGGCAGATCCGACGGTCGGTAGCGAAGCGGACGGGAAGGTCACGATCGTCTTCGATCGTGAGCAGTTGTCCGTACCCCGCCGACAGGGCGAAACACTGCTGGAGAGCGCACGCCGCGCCGGGATGACGCCCCCGTTCTCCTGCGAGGCAGGCAACTGCGGCACCTGCATGGCCAAGCTCCTCGAGGGGACCGCCACCATGCGCGTCAACGACGCGCTCGATGACGACGAGGTGGCCGAGGGCTACGTACTGACCTGCCAGGCGATCCCTGACTGCGATTCAGTGACGGTCTCCTACGACGAAGACTGAGCATTCGATGACGGCGCCGCCGAGCCCTCCAGGGGTGCGGCGGCGTACTCATCGAATGCGGGCGCCGGCCGGTAGTCCGGCGCATACCCGGCGACGTGCACGGGGCTACCCACCAAGCGGAAATCGCCGGCGCTGACGAGCATCTCGGGCGTCGCGTCCAGCGCCTGCGGCAGGGTACGCACCGCGGCAGCCGGAATCCCCAGTGGCTTGAGCCGTGACTCCCAGCCCGCGGCGGTATCGGTCGCCAGCGCGGCAGTCACCACGTCCAGGACCTCGTCTCGCCGAGCCGCCCGCTCGGCCATGGTCTCGAAACCGTCGACCCCGGCCTCACCGGCAAACGACTTCCAGAACCCGTCGTGGGTGATGAACAACGCCAGATAGCCATCGGCCGTCGGGAACAGTTGCGCGGGGACATAATACGAATGCGCCCCGAACGGATGGCGGCGCGGTTCGGCACCGTCGTTGAGATAGGCCGAGGCACGGTAGTTCAGCTGCGAGAGCATGACATCACGCAACGAGACATCCACCTGGCCGCCGTTGCCGGAGACGATCATCGCCAACAGGCCCAGTGCCGCGGTCAGCCCGGTCGAGTTGTCCGCCGACGAGTAGCCCGGCAGGGTTGGCGGGCCGTCGGGATCACCGGTCATGGCGGCCACCCCGGTGGCAGCCTGGATCACGTAGTCGAAGGCCGGGTCGTCTCCCCCGTCCAACCCGAATCCCGTCATCGCGACACAGACGATCTTGGGATTGAAGCGTCGCAGGTTCTCATAGGTGAGGCCCAGCCTGCGGATCACCGAAGGCTTCATGTTCACCAGCAGCGCGTGCGAATCAGCCGCCAGTTCAGCGAGTTTCGCCTGACCGGCCTCGGAGGCGAGGTCGATGCAGATGCTGCGCTTACCCCGGTTGAGGCTCGCGAAATAGCTGTCGCTGACCTGACGGGAGATCTCCCCGCCGGGTGGTTCGACCTTGATCACCTCAGCGCCCAGGTCGGCCAGCATCATGGTGGCGTACGGGCCGGCCAGCATGACGCCGACCTCGATGATGCGGATGCCCGCAAGCGGACCGCCTGTGGTCACCGCACGGCCTTGGCGAGTTCGGCGATCACCTCACGCGTGCGGTACTTCGACGCGATCAGCTCGTCGCGGTTGTCACCGATAGGCAGCAGCCGCACCGACAGGTCCGTGACACCCGCATCGGCGAACTGCTTGAACCGCTTCAGGATTGATTCCTCGTCACCCGCGGCGAGCAGATCACCGACGTTACGGGCCTCGCCGCGGTCCAGCAGGCGCTGGTAGTTGGGCGAGGTCTCGGCCTCGGCGAGGACGCGGTTGGCGCGGTCCTTGGCTTCCTCGATCTCGGAGTTGGCGCACAGCGTCACCGGGATGCCTGCGACGATGCGCGGCGCGGGCTTACCGGCTTCGGCGGCGGCCTTGTTGATCTTCGGGGCGATGTGCTCGCCGATCGCCTTCTCGTCGGCCATCCACAGCGACGTGCCGTCGGCGTGCTCACCGGCGATCTGCAACATCACCGGGCCCAGCGCGGACACCAGCACCGGCATCGGGGTGTCGGCGCCCAGCACCGTCGGGTTGTGCACGGTGAAGGAATCGTTCTCCACGTCAACGTCTCCCGGCCCGGAGATGGCAGCGTTGAGCACCTGCAGGTAGTCCCGGGTGTAGGCGGCCGGCTTGTCATAGGGCAGGCCCAGCATGTCGCGGACGATCCAGTGGTGTGACGGCCCGACACCCAGGACCAGACGGCCACCCGAGATGGCGTGCACCGACAGCGCCTGCCGCGCCAGCGCGATCGGGTGTTGCGCCTGCAGCGGCACCACCGCGGTGCCGAGTTCGATGCGCGACGTGTTCGACGCCATCAGCGCCACCATGGTGAGCAGGTCGAAGTCGTTGGGCACCTGGGGCATCCACGCACTGTCCAGTCCGGCCGCCTCGGCCCACTGGATGTCGGAGACCAACTTGGAGACCTTGCGGGCCATGTCGCCGCGCTCGGCCCCGATCATCACGCCCAGCCTCATGACTCCGAAACCTTTTCTGTCAGCGCACGAACATCGGTCACCAGGGTGTCGAGCGACGTCCCCGTCGGGAATACCGCTGCCGCACCGGCATCCAGCAGTTTCTGGACATCGGACTGCGGGATGGTGCCGCCGACGACGACGGCGATGTCACCGGCATCGGCTGCCCGCAACGCCTCGACGGTGCGGGTGGTCAGCGCGACGTGCGCACCCGAGAGGATCGAAAGACCCACCAGTGCAACGTCTTCCTGCAGCGCGATCGACACGATGTCCTCGATGCGCTGCCGGATACCGGTGTAGATGACCTCGAATCCGGCGTCACGCAGCGTCCGCGCGACGATCTTGGCGCCGCGGTCGTGGCCGTCGAGCCCGGGCTTGGCAACCAATACACGAGTAGCCATGCTCAGAACACCACCGGCTGCTGGAACTCGCCCCACACCGACTTCAAGGTCGACACCATCTCTCCCACTGTGCAATACGCATTGGCGCAATCGATCAACCGGTGCATCAGGTTGTCTGCCCCCGGTCCACTGCCTTCGGCACCTCTGGCCAGGGCGGCCAGAGTCTCTTTGACCGCGACGTCATCGCGCTCGGCCTTGACCTTGGACAGCCGCTTGAGCTGCAGGTCGCGACCTTCCGCATCGAGCTCGTAGGTGTCGATGTCGGGCGCCGGCTCGTCGGTGACGAACTTGTTGACCCCGACCACCGGGCGTGCCCCCGACTCGACCTCCTGGTGGATCTTGAACGCCTCGTCGGCGATCAGGCCCTGCAGGTAGCCGTCCTCGATGCAGCGGACCATGCCGCCGTGCTTCTCCAGGTCGTCCATGATCTCGATGATCTTGGCCTCGGTGGCGTCGGTGAGCGCCTCGACGAAATACGAACCGCCGAGCGGGTCGGCGACTTTGGTGACACCGGTTTCGTAGGCCAGGATCTGCTGGGTCCGCAGGGCCAGCGTCGCCGATTCCTCACTGGGCAGGGCGAACGGTTCGTCCCACGCCGCGGTGAACATCGACTGCACACCGCCCAGCACCGCAGCCAGCGACTCGTAGGCCACCCGCACCAGGTTGTTCTGCGCCTGCGGCGCGTAGAGCGACGCCCCGCCCGCCACACAGCCGAACCGGAACATCGAGGCCTTGTCGGTGGTCGCACCGTAGCGCTCCCGCACGATCGTGGCCCAACGGCGCCGGCCGGCACGATATTTGGCGATCTCCTCGAAGAAGTCACCGTGGGTGTAGAAGAAGAACGAGATCTGCGGGGCGAACTTGTCGATCGTCATGCGGCCGCGCTCGACCACCGTGTCGCAGTAGGTGACGCCGTCGGCGAGCGTGAACGACATCTCCTGCACCGCGTTGGCGCCCGCGTCGCGGAAGTGCGCACCCGCCACCGAGATCGCGTTGAACCGCGGCACCTCGGCGGCACAGAACTCGATGGTGTCGGCGATCAGCCGCAGCGACGGCTCGGGCGGCCAGATCCAGGTCCCGCGCGACGCGTATTCCTTGAGGATGTCGTTCTGGATGGTTCCGGTCAGCTTCTCGCGCGGCACGCCCTTCTTCTCTGCGGCGGCGACGTAGAAAGCCAGCAGGATGGCCGCGGTGCCGTTGATGGTGAAGCTGGTGCTGATCTTGTCCAGCGGGATGCCGTCGAACAGGACCTCGGCGTCGGCCAGGGTGTCCACCGCGACGCCGACACGACCCACTTCCTCGCCGTACTCTTCGTCATCGGAGTCGTAGCCGCACTGGGTGGGTAGGTCCAGCGCCACCGACAGACCCGTCCCACCCTGATCGAGCAGGTAGCGGTATCGGCGGTTGGATTCCTCGGCGGTGCCGAAACCCGAGTACTGCCGGAACGTCCAGGTCTTCCCGCGATAGCCGGACGCGAAGTTGCCGCGCGTGAAGGGATAGGTCCCGGGGGCAGGCGGCTCGACCGCACGGTCGCTCGGTCCGTAGACGGGCGCCAGCGGGATCCCTGAAGGAGTCTCTACCGGAGGCACAACTTGCTCGCTCATCAGTGGATAACGTACTTGCTAAAAATGAGAATGCCAATACCGCCGGGTGGAAATGTAGGGCCTGTACTGGCCGGGAGCCCTCCGACCTGCACTCCGAGGACCGTCGGCGACGCAGGCGAACGGGTGTGGTGGACGCCGATTCTCCGGGTGCCGGGGCTGACGATTACGACACTTGCTAAAAATGAGAATGCCAATACCATTTGGGTACGGTTGATACACGGCGCGTAGCGGATTGCTGCGCTCGACGAGGAGGACCATGTCCAGCCAGCAAGAGTCATTCACCGATCGCACGCTGGTCGTATCCGGCGGCAGCCGCGGTATCGGGCTGGCGATTGCGCTCGGCGCCGCTCGCCGCGGGGCGAATGTGGTGCTGCTGGCCAAGACCGCTGAACCCCATCCCAAGCTTCCGGGCACCGTGCACACCGCCGTCGCGGAGGTAGAGGCCGCCGGCGGCAAGGGCGTCGCGGTCGTGGGCGACGTGCGCAAGGAAGAGGACGTGGCCCGCGCGATCGAGACCGCGGTCGAGCACTTCGGCGGCGTCGACATCGTGATCAACAACGCGAGCGCCATCTCCACCGACCCCACCGAGGCGCTGTCGGCCAAGAAGTTCGACCTGATGATGGACATCAACATCCGCGGCACGTTCCTGCTCACCAAGGCCGCGCTGCCGCACCTGCGCAAGTCGACCAACGGTCAGGTGCTGACGCTGGCCCCGCCGATGAACATGAATCCCTACTGGCTGGGCGCGCACCCCTCCTACACCCTGTCCAAGTACGGCATGACGTTGCTGTCGCTGGGCTGGGCCGCTGAATATGCGGATGCGGGAATCGGTTTCAGCTGCCTGTGGCCCGAGACCTACATCGTCACCTCTGCTGTGACGAACCTGGCAGACGGGCAGAACCTGGCGCAGTCGTCCCGCAACCCCGAGATCATGGCGGACGCGGCCGTCGAGATCCTGTCGCGCCCCGCTGCCGAGGTGAACGGACAGACCTTCGTCGACTCGGAGGTGCTCACCGCATCCGGTGTCACTGACCTCTCCCGCTACGGCGGCGGGGATAATCCGATCATCGACATCTTCATCGACGCACCGGGACAGGGCCTATGAGCATCTCGCTACTGCTGGAGATGGCGGTCTCGGGTGGAGGAGACCGCACCGCAGTGGTGTCCGACGATCTCCGCCTGACCACCGAGGAGCTCAGCACCCTGGCCGACGGCGGCGCCGGTGTCATCGCGGCCTCGGGGGCCGCCCACGTGGCCTATGTCGGCACCGGCGGCGCGATGCTGCCGTTGCTGCTGTTCGCCTCCGCCCGTGCCGCCGTGCCGTTCACCCCGCTGAACTACCGACTCAGCAAGGACGGCCTGCACGAACTGATCGAGCGACTGCCCGCACCACTGGTGGTCGCAGACGCCGAATACGCCGATGTCGTCGCCGGGGCGGGCAAGCAGGTCATCACCTCGGAGGAGTTCCTGGCCGCGGCGCGCACCGCCGAACCCGCAGCCGAGTTCGCCGACCCCGACGCGGTCGCGGTCGTGCTGTTCACCTCGGGCACCACCTCACGCCCCAAGGCCGTCGAGCTCACCCACAACAACCTCACCAGCTACATCACCGGGACAGTCGAATTCGCCTCGGCGGCAGAGGAAGACGCCGCCCTGATCTGCGTCCCGCCGTATCACATCGCCGGGGTCAGCGCGGCCATGTCGAACCTGTACGCCGGCCGGAAGATGGTCTACCTGCGACACTTCGACGCCGGTAAGTGGGTCGAGCTGGTCCGCACCGAGGGCGTCACGTCGGCCACCGTGGTGCCGACCATGCTCGATCGCATCGTCACCGCCCTCGACGCGGCCGGCCTTCAACTGCCCACCCTGCGCAACCTCGCCTACGGCGGCTCGAAGGTGGCGCTCCCGCTGGTCCGCAAGGCACTGCAGCTGCTGCCGAACGTCGGCTTCGTCAACGCCTACGGATTGACCGAAACCAGTTCCACCATCGCGGTTCTGGGCCCCGACGATCACCGCGAGGCGCTGGCCGCAGAGGACCCGGCCGCCGCTCGGCGGCTCGGTTCGGTGGGCCAGGTGGTGCCCGGGGTCGAGGTCCAGATCCGCGCCGAGGACGGCACCGTGCTGGGCGCCGGCGAGACCGGAGAACTCTTCGTGCGCGGTGAGCAGGTGTCCGGCCGCTACACCGACATCGGGTCGGTGCTCGACGCCGAAGGCTGGTTCCCCACCAAGGATGTCGCCATGCTCGACGGAGGCGGCTACCTGTTCATCGGCGGGCGGTCCGACGACACCATCATCCGAGGCGGGGAGAACATCGCCCCGGCCGAGATCGAGGACGTGCTCGTCGAACACCCCGAGGTCCGCGACGTCGCCGTCGTCGGCCCGGAGGACCCGCAATGGGGACAGATCATCGTGGCCGTCGTGGTACCCGTCGAGGGCACCTCACCCGACCCGGACGCGCTGCGCGATCATGTGCGCAAGCAGCTGCGTGGTTCACGCACCCCCGACCGGGTGGTGTTCCGTGATGAACTACCCACCAACCCGACCGGTAAGGTCCTGCGCCGCCAACTCGTCGACGAACTCGCACCAGCCTCTAAGGAGTCAGCATGATCAAGAACGGAACGCGCCTGCAGAGCCAGGTGTGCGACACCCAGGTCATCGTGGTGCGCAGCGCCGACAGCCTCGACGACCTCCGCGCGGGCGGCGTCGCCATGATTGCACTCGACGCCGAAAGGGACTCGGGCGCAGCGATCGACGCGGCGTTCTCCGACGGCAACCTGATGGGCAAGCGCTACGTCGACGAGGGCGGGGCCGAGGTGCTGGTCACCAAGGCCGGCGCCGGCACGCTGTCGGTCGGGACCACCGCGCTGAGCCTCAAGGAAGCCAAGCCGCTCCCGGCCAGCGACTAGGTCGGTATCGGGGCTAGGACTGCATCAGACTCGAGGCGACGGCCGCCGCCTCGGCCGCACCGGCCGGCAGTGGGGTCGCCGCGGCGGTGCGTAGACCGTCCAGCAGCAAGGCAATCTGGCGGCGGGCGACCGCAGCGGCATCCGGGCCACCATGGTCGGCCAGGCAGGCATTGAGCCAAAGCGCTGTGAACAGGTCGTCGACGGTGACGTCAGCGCGCAGCGAGCCGTCGGCCTGAGCGTCGGCGATCAACCGTGAGCCGAGTTCCAGACTGGCCTGGCAGATCTGCTCGATCGCCGGCGAGGCGTATCGCGAGGTGCACATGGCATCGCTGAAGGCATGATCGCCGGCCTGCAGATCACACAATCCAAAAATGAAGGTGGCGAAGCGATCCCACGCTGAGCCGGCGGACAACGCGCGTTCGGACAGGTCCTCCAGTGTCTGCGCGAGCAGGGCAGACAACGCTGCGTCGATCAGGTCCTCGCGTGTCCCGAGTCGGTTGTAGAGCGTCCCGATGCTGACCCCGGCCCGCGCCGCGATCGCTTCCAACGGAGCGCCGAGCCCGCGCTCCTGAAACTCGGCCTGCGCGGCTTCGAGCAGTTTCTCGCGATTGCGGCGCGCATCCGCGCGCAACGCGCGTTGTGCAGGCATCGCACCTCCAGAACTAACTTGACACGCACCCTCAATATAGCGCTAGGCTGGGCCGCATAACTTGAGCACGTTCCTCAACTTGGAGAAATCGTGAAGCTGCCCTGGTACATCAAGCCCGGCAACAAGGCGATCATCGCCCTGTCCCGGCTCGGACTCCGCTTCGGCGCAAAGGGTCCCGTGATCCTCACGGTCACCGGACGTAAATCCGGGCAACCCCGCGCCACACCGGTCACACCGATGTTCGTCGACGGCAAGCAATACGTCGCGGCGGCACCGGAGGCCGCGTGGATCGCAAACGTGCGGGCCGACCAGACCGCGACGTTGAGCCGGGGGCGTCGAGTCGAGCAGGTACGGGTGGTCGAACTTTCCGACGAGGACGCCAGGCCACTACTTCGCCTGCTGCCCAGCCTGATTCCCGGCTGGGTCGGCTTCCTTCGCCAGGGCGGACTGGTGGTCGAGGGCGGCCCCGAGGAGTTCGAGGCGCTACTGGGGCGGATGCCGATCTTCCGGATGGATCCCGCGTAGGTGCGCCATGCCTCACGCGTGACGGCTGGTCACTCCCCCATCCACGACGAGTTGCGTACCGGTGATGAACGACGCCTTCGGTGACATCAGGAACGCCACGGCGGCCCCGATCTCGTCAGGCTGCCCCAGCCGGCCCAGCGGCGCGGCCTGTTCGAAGCTCGCACGGATCTCCTCGACGTCCAACGCGATCTGGAGCATCGGGGTGTGGATGAAGCCCGGACACACGGCATTGACGCGAATTCCCAACGGGCCCAACTGTGCAGCCATCGACCGCGTCATACCGAGCAAGCCTGCCTTGGAGGCGCAGTAAGCCGGGATGAACGGGTTGGCGGCCAGGCCTTCGATGCTGGAGATGCCGACGACTGCGGGCGATCCGCCATCTTTCGCGGATCTCTCCAGGTGCGGTAGCAGCAACTGCATCAACAGCGCCTGCGCACGCAGATTCACGTCGAGCACCGCGTCCCACGACTCCTCGGTGAAGGCGCCCACCGGTTCGGGGAGCACGCGGCCCGCGGCATGCACCAGGCCGTCGATGCCGTCGAGCGCCTGCGCCGTCTCCTCGACGGCTGCCGTGAGCGCAGCGGTGTCACACACGTCGATCACCGTCGATGGCATGCCCAATCCTTCGGCCACCTCGCGGACCTCGGGCGCTATGTCCCACAACGCGACCCGACGACCATCTGCGATCAGCGCCTCCGCGCTGGCCCGGCCGATCCCCGACGCTGCACCTGTCACCACGACACCTGTCATGCCGGACACCGTAGTGGCTCGGCGGGTGTCCGGATCGAGGATTCCCGTCAGGCGGTCGGTTTGACGGAGGTCATTGACCGATCAGGTCGGCCAGCGCCTGCGCGGTCTGCAGATCCTCGTAGGCCGCCGAATACCGCTGTGCCAGTGCCAGTGCGATGTCCGGGCGCTGCCACAGCTCGCCCGCGCTGGCGGTGGCCAGCCAGGTCGTCAGGCCGTGGGCGACCGAAGCCCGGTAGCGCAGCCAGATCTCGTCGGGTGACGGCAGTTCGTCGGCGGGCAGTCCGAGCTCGTCGCGGTACTCCTCGAGCAGCTGGCGTTCGGACACCCGGCGGTCTTCCGTGGTCAGCGCGCCCTGCAGGAAGTAGCCGAGATCCAGGGAGAAGTTGCCGTGCCGGGCCACCTGCCAATCGAGGAACCCGACATCCCCGTCGGGCAACAGATAGGTGTTTCCGATGTGCGGATCGCCGTGCAGCAGCGTCTGCGAGATCCCGGGCAAGGTGAGGGTCTGGATGAAGGGCTTCCAAATCCCCTCCACCAGGTGGTCGATCGTCAGCGCGTGAACTGAGGCCGGGGCGTCGTCGCCCAACCGCTCGAGCGCGGCAGGTAGGGGCGCCCACTGCATACCGTCCCAGGGCACGAAGGGCTCCAGCCACTCCAGCCCGGGACGCCGCACGCGCTCGCCCCAGAACGCACCGTGCAGCCGGGCCAGACCGCGCACGCCCTGGGCCGCCTGCTCCACCGTCAGCGGCCGGGTGGCGTCGCGCGGGTCGGCCGAGCGTGCCGTCAGATCCTCCATGACCAGCATGAAGTCCTCGTCGCCCTCGTCGATCGGCGCGGCGTACACGGTCGGATGTTCCAGCGGCAGCTCAACTTTCGAGTTGAACAGCCTGGGCTCGTGCAGCAGGCCGCTGGTGTACTTGATCATCTCCTTGTGCCCGGGATCGACAGCTTTGGCGAACACCATGGAAGGCCCGGTCGGCCCCGGCTTGTAGGTGACCGACAGGCGCGCACGACGGTTGGTGCCGTCGTCGCGCATGTCGACGGTCACGCGGTCCACCACGGCACCCGGGTGATGGTCGGCCAGCGCGGCCGTCAACCACTCGGGCGTGACCTGTGCCCAGTCCTTGGGGACGGTCAGCGCGGCCGTCACCGGAGGATCACCGGCATCGAATCCCAGCCGCGGACAGTCGAAGTCGGCGACAGTATGGCGTTGTCGAGATCAACGTCCCATTCCGGGAAGCGCTTGAGCATCTCCTCCAGCGCGATCCGGCCTTCGAGTCGCGCGAGGGCCGAACCCAGGCAGTAGTGGGTTCCGACACTGAACGCCAGGTGCTGGCGCTGCTCGCGGTGGATGTCGAAAACCTCACCGTCGGGCGGGAACTGACGGCTGTCGCGGACGGCCGCACCGATCAGCATCATCATCACACTGCCCTCGGGAACCGTCTGGCCGTGGAGCTCGACGTCGCGGGTCACGTAGCGGGCGACGTGCGGGGCCGGCGGCTCGAACCGCAACAGTTCCTCGATGGCCTGAGGGATGAGCGCCGGGTTCTCCACCAGCTGGCGCCGCTGCTCCGGATGCTCGGCGAGCACTTTTGCCGCCCAACCGATCAGCCGTGTGGTGGTCTCGTTCCCGGCACCCGCCACCACGTTGATGTAGATGAGCAGTTCTTCGCGGGTGAGCTTGCGGGTGACCCCGTGCTCGTCGGTGAACTCGACGTTGAGCAGATCGGTCATGATGTCGTCAGACGGGTTGTCCTTGCGCCAGTCGATGTAGGTCTCGAAGATCGAGCCGTCGACCAGACCCTCCTGGGCCGCCTTCATCGGCTTGCCCGCCTCGGTGCGCAACTGGTCATTGCCGTGGTCGCGGATCATCTCCTGGTCGTCCTCGGGGATGCCCAGCAACGCACTGATCACCCGCATCGGCATGATCGCGCCGAAATCCTTGATGAAGTCGACCTTGCCCTCGCCCACCAGCGGATCCAGCGATTGCGCACAGAACTCCCGGATCTTGGGCTCCAGCGCATTGATCTTGCGCGGGGTGAACATCCGGGCCAGCAACTTGCGATGCACGGTGTGGATCGGCGGGTCCTCGAAGATCAAGGCGCCCGAGGGGATGTCGATGTTGGCCTTGATCAGTTCGATGATCGCCCCGCGGGCCGAGCTGAAGGTCTCGTGGTCGACGAGTCCCTTGTTGACATCGGCGAACCGGCTCAACGCGTAGAAGTCGTGCTGCTCGTTGTAGTAGAGCGGCGATTCCTCGCGGAGCCGGGCGAACGTCGGATACGGGTTGGCGTTGATCTCGACGTCGTAGGGATCGAAATACACGTCACTGGTGGTGCTCACACTCACGGCGGTCCGCCTCTCTGAGGGCTGCGGAGAGTTACTTACCCGCGTAAGTTACACGTCTGGACGGCCACCCGACAAGGCCGCCTCGGCTTACGGCTTGCTGTTCACATGTAATGGTCAGGTGCTGTCGCGCACGATGAGCGCGGCAGGGTCACTGCCGTCGGCGTCAGCGACTGTCGGGTATCCGAGTTCGGCCATCATCGCCGGGACCGCAGCATCGACGATGGTCTTGGCGTCGAATACGACGGAGGTCAGCGGCGGGGAACTCACCGCGCCCAGCGGTATCGCGTCGACCCCCATGACCGCGAGATCGTCAGGGCAGCGCAAGCCGGCCCGGCGTATCCCGTGCAGCACCACGAACGCCGTCTCATCGCTTTGCGCGCACACGGCCGTGACGCCCGCTGACACCCACTTCGACACGACAGCGTCCGCGTCGGACCCGTCGGTGGCCACGGTGTCGACCTCGATCTCGGGCAGACCTTGCGCGCCGGCGGCCACCCGAAGACCCGACAACCAGTAGTCACCGAGCGGCCGGAGCACCTCGGCACCGGAATAGGCGAAGCCCAGGCGCGTGTGGCCCCGCGCCATCAGGTGCTCCACCCGCATCGCCCCGACGGTCAGGTGCAAGGACCCGAGCGCGCGCAGCTTCTCGCTGCCCAGGTAGATCTGCGGAATCCGCGCCGCCTCGACCGCCGCGGCAGCGGCACCGGTGAGCGGGAAGACGCCGGCGACGGCCACCGGGTTGAGGTTCGCCACCGCGTCGACGATGTTCTGGCCGTCGTCCGTCTCGAGCTGCATCGACAGCACGATGCCGTGCCGGCCGAGCGCGGTGGTGAGGCGACTGCCGACCTCCAGAGGCAGTTCACCGAGATCGGTGCGCGGCACGATGTAGAGCACCACACCGCTGCCGCCGACCGCGAGGTTGCGGGCCGCCAGGTTGGGCCGGTAGCCGAGTTCGGCCGCAGCCTTACGCACCGCCTCCTGGGTCTGCTCCGAGATGCGTTGCCCTTGAACATTGTTGAGCACGTAGCTGACGGTCGCCGTCGAGACGTTCGCCAGTCTGGCAACATCAGCTTTCGTGGGGCGTCCTCGTGTCGTGCTCACGGTGTCATCGTGGCACGTTGCTGCCCAGTTGGGTCGTCCACTCCCGAAAGTGGCCGTCCCGCGCTCTCGCGCAAGGTCAGGACGGTGACCAGCGAGACGATGCCCGCGGCAACGAGGTACAGCGCGGGCGCCAGGTTGTTGCCGGTCGCGGCGGTGAGCCAGGTGACCACATACGGAGTGGTCCCGCCGAACAGTGCCACCGCGATGTTGTAGCCGATCGAGAAACCGCTGTAGCGCACGCGGGTGGCGAACAGTTCGACGCCGGCCGTGACGGCTGTCGCCACGTATACCGACTCGATCGCGGCCAGCACGCAGTGCCCGGCGATCGCCGCCGCCACGGACCCCGAATTCATCAGCAGGAACAGCGGATACGCGCACACCACGAACCCCACCGAGCCGGCGATCAGCAGGGGTTTGCGCCCGATCCGGTCCGACAGTGCGGCCAGCGGCAGGATCAGGATCAGCGCGACCAGGCTGGCCAGGGTGATCGAGACGAATGCCTGCGTCTTGCTGAAGTGAAGTGCCTTGATGAAGTACGTCGGCAGGAAGGTGAAGACGACGTAGTAGCCGACGTTGAACACGATGAACAGGCCGATGACTTGCAGGATCGCCCGGCGGGCGGTGCCGACGGCTTCGCGCAGTGGCGACGTGGCGACCCGATCGGCCTCGTCGAGTTTGGCGAATTCCGGCGTGTCATCGAGTCGCAGCCTGATGTACAGGCCGACCAGGCCGAGCGGTGCGGCCACCAGGAACGGGATACGCCAGCCGTAGTTCTCCATCGCCTCCGGCGGCAGAAACGCCTGCAGCACAGTGACGGTGACCGAGCCCAACAGGAAGCCCAGCACCCCCGACCACGCGATGAACGTGACGGTGAACCCGCGCCATCGGGTGGTCGCGTATTCGGCGAGATACACCGCGCCGCCGCCGTATTCACCGCCGGCCGAGAACCCTTGCAGGCATCGCAGCAGGAGCAGCAGCAATGGTGCGGCCACGCCGATGGTGGCATAGGTGGGCAGCAGGCCGATGCCCAGCGTGGCGGCCGACATCAACAGGATCACCACGGCGAGTACGCGCTGCCGCCCCAGCCGGTCCCCCAGCGGACCGAAGACGAAGCCACCGAGCGGGCGCATGAAGAACGCGGCGGCGAAGATGGCGAAAGTGTTGAGCAGTGCGGCTGTTTCGTTGCCCGACGGGAAGAAGTTGGCCGCGATGTAGGTCGCCAGGAACCCGTAGATGGCGAAGTCGAACCATTCCACCGCGTTACCGATGGACGCGCCGGTGATCGCCTTGCGCACGACGGGATCGATGCGGGTGGTTGTCCTCGGTGCCGTCAACAGAAAACTCGCCTCTCGAATCGCGAGAGGCGAGTTTATCTGTTGGGTTATGCGCTTAAGCCCCTTTCCGGAGGCTTGAGCGTCAGACCGCCGCGAGCGCGTCCGCGGTCAGCAGCGCCTGCGCCACACCGGAGACGATCGACGCCAGCCGGATGGCTTCGAAGATCGTCGTGCGGGACACGTCGGCGTCGCGCAGCACGGTCTCGTGCGCCGACAGGCAGTGCGAGCAGCCGTTGATCGCCGACACCGCCAGCGACCACAGCTCGAAATCCGCCTTGGGCACACCGGGGTTGGCGATGATGTTCATCCGCAGCCCGGCCCGCAGATCGTCGTAGCGACCGTCGAGCTGACCCTTGGTGCGGTAGAAGACGTTGTTCATCCCCATGATCGAGGCGGCGCCGAGGGCGCCGTTGTAGGCCTCGGCGCTCAGCACGTCGAGGGCGTCCTCGGAGATCTCCTTCAGCAGGCGCGCCGACTTGGTCGCCGCGGCGGTGGCCACCAGGGCGCCCCACAACTGCTGCTCGGTGAGCTCGGTCGACTTCACGATGCTGCCGAAGTTGAGCTTGAGGTCCTTCGCGTACTCCGGAAGGGCTTCCTTGATGTTGTCGATGCTCACGGTCAGACCGCCTCGGACAACAGCTCACCGGCGTTGAGCGTCGGATCGCCCTTCTTCCAGTTGCAGGCGCACAGCTCGTCGGACTGCAGCGCGTCGAGCACACGCAGCACCTCGTCGACGTTGCGCCCCACCGAGCCCGCGGTGACGGACACGAACTGGATCTCGTTGTTGGGGTCGACGATGAAGGTGGCGCGGTCGGCCACACCGTCGGCGTTGAGAACGCCTGCGGCCGCCGAGAGCTCACGCTTGAGGTCCGAGACCATCGGGAACGGCAGCGTCTTCAGGTCCTCGTGCTGCGCACGCCACTGGAAGTGCACGAACTCGTTGTCCACCGAGACGCCGATGACCTTGGCGTCGCGATCCTCGAAGTCCTCGTTGAGCTTGCCGAACGCGGCGATCTCGGTCGGGCACACGAAGGTGAAGTCCTTGGGCCAGAAGAAGATGATGCGCCACTTGCCCTCGTCGTCCTTGTTGGTGACGCGGGTGAAATAGTCATCGGGCTGCTTGGCGTCGACCTTGGACAGATCTCCGCCAACCACGGCCGTCAGGTCGTATTCCGGGAACTGAGAACCAATCGTCAAAAGCGCCATCGCAACCTGTCCAATCTCGCATGGTTTTTCTGGAATGATTCCAGATTTACACATCGATTCTGGCCGTCGGCTGACTGTTATAGCAACTCGATCAGGCGTGATTATCCACACAAACGACATCAGTGTGAGTTGGGCATCACTGGCCCAACACGGTGTCGACCGATACCGACAGATCGGCCCGCGCCGCGGTGCCCGCCACCAACCGCGCATTGGGTTCGTCGACCTCGGCAACCCAGCGCCGCGCTTCGTCTGACCGCTTGCCGAAGGTGACGTGACGGGCCACCAGACGCGCGACGCGCACATCGTCTTGTATTGCGCAGTACCAGATTTCGTCGATCTCCGCGGCCACGGCCGACCAACCGGGATCGTCGAGCAACAGGTAGTTGCCCTCCGTGAGCACCACGGCCGCATCCGGGAACACCGGGATCGCGCCGGCGACGGGCTGCTCGATGTCACGCTCGAAGCCCGGCGCGTAGACGACCTCGGTCCGCGCACGGATGCGGCGCAGCAACGCCGCGTAGCCGGCAACGTCGAAGGTGTCGGGCGCCCCCTTGCTGTCGATCCGGTCCAGCCGGCGTAGCTCCACGTCGGCGAGGTGAAATCCGTCCATCGGCACATGGGCGACCGCGTCGGCGCCGAGGCGTTCCCGCGCGGCCGCGACCAGCGCCTCGGTCAGTGTGGATTTGCCCGCGCCCGGCGCCCCGGTGATCCCGATGATCGATGTCCCCGGCTCCGCCGCGTGGGCCAGCACCCGGACCAGGAGATCGTCGAACGTGCACATAACGGGTGCCATTGTCGCGCAGGTCATCGAGCGGCCCGTGCCGAACGTCGCCACGAGCAGGTAGAACTGGCTGAGGCGGATCGCACGGAAGGCGGCTCAATTGGCGAGGCTTCGCTGGTGGCTCGGTCTGGTCTGCTGTGCGGCGCTGCTGGCCGGCTGCGGGAACGCCACGGTGGTCGGTGGCCGGGCGACCTCGATGTTGTTCCTGCCCGACCGCGTCGGCGGCCTGCCGGTGACCGACGGCCACAGCGGCATCCGGCCCGACGCACCCGGACCCACGCGTCAGGCCGAGAACACCGACGGCGGCCAGATCGACGACCTGGCCCTGCTGGCCGTCGACGACATCGAGGATTTCTGGTCGCAGAACTACACCGGCGGCTCACTGCCGGGAACCTTCACCCCCGTGTCCCGGCTCGTCTCGTTCAACTCCGACCTCTCCCCCGGGCTCGACATCTGCGGGGAGAACACCGTCGGGCTGACCAACGCCTTCTATTGCCTCAAGAGCGACGTGATGGCCTGGGACCGCGGCGTGGCGATTCCCGTCGCGGCACAGTATTTCGGCCAGATGGGTGTGGTCGGGGTGATGGCCCACGAGTACGGCCACGCCGTCCAGCAACAGGCCCGGCTGATCAACGAGAGCACGCCCGTACTGGTGGCGGAGCAGCAAGCCGACTGCCTCGCCGGCGTCTACCTGCGCTGGGTGGCCGCGGGTAAATCACCGCGCTTCGAGTTGAGCACCGGTGACGGCCTCAACCACGTCCTGGGCGGTCTGATCTACATCCGCGATCCCCTGATGACGCGGATGGACGCCACGCTCACCGGCAACGAGCACGGGTCGGCGCTGGACCGGGTCAGCGCGTTCCAGATCGGCTTCAGCGGCAACGTCGACGAGTGCGCGGCCATCGACTCCGACGAGATCAAGAAGCGCCGCGGCGATCTGCCGAAGTTCCTCGACTTCTTCGGCGGAGCGCAGAGCGCGAACAGCACGATCACCGCCGATCTGCTGGACAAGACCATGCAGTCGCTGCAGCAGGTCTACGCACCCGCCAACCCACCGAAGCTGAGCACCGAGCCCACCGCATGTCCCGACGCGGGACCGTCGCCACCGGCCTCGTACTGCCCGGCGACCAACACCATCGTGGTGGACCTGGACGGGATGAAAGCGTTGGGGGAAGCCAGGAACGAGAACGACGAGCGTGAGCTCCTGCAGGGCGACAACTCGGCGATCTCGGTTCTGACGTCGCGCTACGCGCTGGCCGTACAACACGAGAAGGGCCTGGTGCTCGACACTCCGGTGGCCGCCATGCGCACCGGCTGCCTGACCGGCGTGGGGCAGGCCAGGATGGCCGAGGAAGGTCACCCGATCACGTTGTCGGCCGGTGACACCGACGAGGCGATCAGCGGCCTGCTCACCAACGGGCTGGCCGCCAGCGACGTCAACGGCCGGGTGCTGCCTGCAGGGTTCACTCGGATCCTGGCCTACCGGTCCGGCCTGCAAGGCGACGACGCGCAGTGCTACCAACGGTTCGCGTGATCCGATGAGCCGAGTCGAGGAGAGCCGATGAGCGGTCCCGAGCAGCCGTGGTGGGCCCGGCCCGGCGGCGCGCCCCTCCCGGGCGGCACACCGCCACCGGGAGCTCACCCGGCCCGGCCCCCGCGGACGCCGCCACCCGTCCGAGGACCGTTGCCGCCCCCACCGCCGCAACACCACGGCCGGCCCGCTCCGCAGCCGCCGCGTCCACCACAGCCGTCGCCGCTGCCCAAGCCCAAACGTGACGACCGACGTCTGCTCATCGGTGCGGCCGTCGCCGTCGTCGCGCTCGCGGTGATCGGCACCGGGGTGTGGGCGTGGAGCCGGGTGGATGCCAACAGCACCCACCTCGACGTCCATCAGGCCGAGTCCGGGGTGGCACAGATCCTGTCCGATCCGATCAACGGTTACGGGGCCAACCGGATCGTCGCGGTCGCTTGCAACAACGGCAAGGATCCGGTCGTCCGGGCCGGGGAAACCTTCACATGCGCGGTCGAGATCAACGACACGCTCCGCCGGGTGATCGTGGAATTCACGGACAATAACGGAACTTATGCAGTTGACGGGCCCCGATAGAGAGACGCACGACACATTTTCGGTACCCGGTGACAACCCACACCCGACCACGCTGCCAGGCTTTATTAGAGCCGCTATTAGTCTTACGGGTTATGGGTCGGGATCCCGCTGCAACCAGTGCTGTTGAATCGTCGGCGTCGAACATCGAGAACTACGTTCGCGACGACGGCACGATCGTCGTACCCGACGGCCTCACACTGACGTCGTTCCTGGATCGCAACCGGTTCATCTTTGGGGATGAGCCGTCGTATCGCTTCCTGGACTACTCGACCGATCCCGACGGCCGCGCCGTCGAGCTCAGCTGGAACGCCCTGTGGTCGCAGGTGTGCGCTGTCGGCGCCCGACTGCAGCAGGTCACCAAGCCCCGCGACCGGGTGGCGATCCTGGCCCCGCAGGGTGTCGAGTACGTCGCGGCGTTCTTCGCGGCGGTGCACGCCGGCAACATCGCCGTCCCACTGTTCGCGCCGGCCCTGGCGGGTCACGCCGAGCGACTGGCCGCGGTGCTGTCCGACGCCAAACCGACGGCGGTGCTCACCACGACCTCTGCGGCCGAATCGGTCCGCGCCTTCATCAAGACGCTGCCTGCCGCCGAGCGCCCCCGCGTGATCGCCGTCGACGCCGTCCCGGACACGCTGGCCGAGATGTACGTCAGCCCCGACGTCAACATCGACGACATCGCGTACCTGCAATACACGTCGGGGTCGACCCGTACCCCGGCCGGCGTCGAGATCACCCACCGCAACGTGTGTACCAACGTCATCCAGATGATCCTGGCCGGCGACCTGGACACCGGCATCCGCAGTGTCAGCTGGCTGCCGCTGTACCACGACATGGGCCTGATCATGATCATGTTCCCAGCCCTGTGCGGTGGCCACATCAGCCTGATGGACCCGATGGCGTTCGTCCGCCGCCCGTACCGCTGGATCAAGCGGCTGGCCGAAGAGGCCGCCCACGGCCGCACCTTCGCCGCTGCCCCGAATTTCGCCTTCGAGCTGGCTTCCGAACGCGGCCTGCCGCCCGAGGGAGAGACGCTGGACCTGACCAACGTGGTCACGCTCCTCAACGGCTCCGAGCCGGTGACCATGGCCTCCGTCGAGAAGTTCACCTCGGCGTTCGCCCCGTACGGGCTGCCCGCGACGGCGATCAAACCGTCGTACGGGATGGCCGAGGCGACGCTGTCGGTGGCCAGCATCGCCCCGAGCGCCGCGGCCAGTGCCGTGTACCTCGACCGCGAGCAGCTCAGCGCCGGGCGCGCCGTGACGGTCGCCCCGACCGACGAGGGCGCCGTGGCGCACGTATCCTGCGGCCAGCCGATCCCGAACCAGTGGGCGGTGATCGCCGATGGCGACGGCGGCGAAGCCGCCGACGGTGTCGTCGGCGAAATCTGGTTGCACGGCAACAACGTCGGCCAGGGCTACTTCGGCCGACCCGATGAGAGCGAGCGGGTGTTCGCCAACAAGCTGCAGACCCGCCTCACGACGGGCAGCCACGCCGAAGAGGTGCCCGACAACGGCCATTGGCTGGCGACCGGCGACCTCGGCGTCTACCTCGACGGCGAGCTCTACCTCACCGGCCGGATCAAGGACATGATCCTGATCGACGGGCGCAACCACTACCCGACCGACATCGAGACCACCGTCAGCGGAGCGTCCCCCGCCGTGCGCTCGGGCTACGTTGCGGCGTTCTCGGTGGTCGGGGACCGCGGTGAAGAACTGGTGATCGTCGCCGAGCGGGCAGCCGGAGCCGGTCGTGCCGAGCCCGGCCCGATCGTCGACGCGATCCGCGCGGCCGTGTCACGCCACCACCAGATCCGGGTGGCCGACGTGCGCATGGTCGCCGCCGGCGTGATCCCCCGCACGACGAGCGGCAAGCTGGCCCGAAATGCCTGCCGCACTGAATATTTGAGCGGTAAGTTCAACAAGTAGGGTCTACTTGGCTTCTGCTCGCCGAGTGTGACGCTGTGGTCGTTATTCGGCGCGCGGAACGACCATGGCGTTGATTTCGGCTTGCCCGCCGGCCTCAGCCCGCGGCCCACTCCTTGGCCGCATCGAGCTCGCCGAGCCCGAAGACCTTGAGCTCCCCCGGAATCATCCACGCGAACGCGTGCATGGCGTGGGCGACCCACTCCATGTCGGATACGACGGCGATCCGTTTGAACGCGGAGTGATGGCGCAACAACACACCGAGGCCCAGCTTCAAATCCTCGACGAGCCCACCGCTTCCGAATCCCTCATAGTCCGGCGAGATGACCTCGACGATGCGGATCTCGCCGGTGTCGAGCAATTCGTCCATCGTCGGCCGGAATTCGCGCAGATCGTCACCACGCACTCGACCCGACACTCGGATACCGAACACACCCTCGGGCATGTCGGGAAGGACGTCAATCATCGGTTCTCCTCCCGTCTCACGCCTCGAGTCTGCCCCCAACGGGCAGTGCTGCGATTCAGGATCGCGAAGACTCCCAGAGACTTGAGATCTCCGACGGCACGTTCTCGCTCTTGACGGCGCTCCGTGTCCACCCGCCATGGCTTCCCGGAGCGATCCTGTAGACCCCTCCATCGCCCGAATACACCCACAGCTGTTCGGGTTCGGTGGGCAACCAGGTCATCATCACGCCGTTGCGGGGGCTGTAGGAGGAATGGTCATGGAAGACCTCCTTGCCGGCCTTGTCGCGAACCACCGCGACCCAGGGCTTCACGCCGTCTTCTTCCGTCCCCTCCTCCGCGAAGGCGGTGTAGGTGCCCGACGGGGACGCCTGGGAGTGTCCGGGGGTGATGGTCTGCCCGGACGCTTCATCGCCTTTACCGCAACCCGCGGCAATCGCCACCACTGCCAGAATCAACGCGACTATCCGCTTGCTCACGTGTGTCCGTTTCCCTTCCGCGCCCACCCGCGCGTCGTACGCCTCCGCCGCGCCTCGGCGAGATGGAACGATACGTTCTGGCCGCCGAGAGCGGAATCCGCCGGGTTGCCTAGGCCCGTCGCGGATTTGTGTCGCACACTTTTGCGGTGACGATCCAACAGCGCCTCGACAGGTGGGAGGCACGCGCCGAATGGCCGCTGGCCGCGGTGGCGGCGGTGTTCCTCGCCGCCTACACGATCGAGGTACTGGTGCAGCCGCACGGGCTGGCGGCTCGGGCTGTCGACTTGGCGACCCTGCTGACGTGGGCGGTGTTCACCGCGGACTATGCGGCCCGGCTGTATCTCGCCGACGACCGCAAGCGCTGGTTCCGAACCCACCTCGTCGACCTGGCCATCGTGCTGTTGCCGCTGCTGCGACCACTGCGGTTGCTGCGTCTCGTCGTGCTGATCGGTGTGCTCCAGAATGCCGTCGGTCGCGCGATCCGCGGCAAGGTGGTGATCTACACCGTTTCGGGTGCGATCCTGCTGGTGTATGTCGCGTCGCTGGCGGTATTGCAGGCCGAGCGTGGGCAGCCCGACGCCCACATCACCGATTTCGGCGATGCGATCTGGTGGGCGATCACCACCATCACCACCGTCGGATACGGCGACATGTATCCGGTCACCACGACCGGTCGAGTCATCGCCGCGCTGTTGATGATCGGCGGGATCAGCCTGGTCGGTTCCATCACCGCGACGATCGCGTCATGGATCGTGCAGAGTGTGGCGGCCGACGAATCCGCCGAGGCGGCGGTGACGGCGGCCCATATCAATGAGCTACGTGCCGAGATCGCATCGCTGCGTGAGGAGTTGCGGTCACCGGCCGTCGAGGGGTCGGGAACCGACCACCGACCGTGAAACCTGGTACCGCATTTGGTACCAGGTTTGGAGATCACACGTGGGTTGAAGAGTGCGGGCGGTGGGACTCGAACCCACACGCTCTTTCGAACACGGGCACCTAAAGCCCGGGCGTCTGCCAATTCCGCCACGCCCGCATGGAGCGCGCTCAGCCTACCGCAGGTACATCGGGCCACCTCGACACATTCGTCGGCCTCAAGACCCGCGCCGTACCATGGACGAATGTCCACTACACGGCGTAGGAGACCAGCGCTCATCGCACTGGTCTTTCTCGGCGCCGCCGGCTGCCTCGCACTGGCCTGGTGGCAGTGGACGCGCTACGAATCCGCTTCGGGCACCTTCCAGAATCTCGGCTACGCCCTGCAGTGGCCGATGTTCGCCGGGTTCTGCTTCTACGCCTATTACAAGTTCGTCCGGTACGAGGAGGCACCGCCGGAGCGGGATAACGGTGAGCTCACCGAGATCCCCGTGGGCCTGCTGCCCGAACGCCCCAAGGCCGCCGCGGCAGACGCCGACGACCGAGAAATGTCCGAGTACAACGCCTACCTTGCCGAGCTGGCCAAGTCCGATGCCCAGCCCGAGAAGAAAGACAGGACCGACAGATGACCGCACCAGAACCGGGCGCCGAGGTCACGCCGCCTGTTTCGATGCCCAAGGAGACCATCCGCAAGGCCCTGCTGGGCTACCGCGTGTTGGCCTGGACGACGGGCCTCTGGCTGATCGCGCTGTGCTACGAGATGGTGCTCAAGTACATCGTCCAGGTGGACAACCCGCCGAGCTGGATCGGCATCGTGCACGGCTGGGTGTACTTCATCTACCTGTTGTTCACGGCCAACCTCGCGGTCAAGGTCCGCTGGCCCATCGGCAAGACGATCGGTGTGCTGCTCGCGGGCACGATCCCGCTCCTGGGCATCATCGTCGAGCACTTCAACACGCTGGATCTCAAGAAGCGCTTCGAGCTCTAGCCTGCCGCCGAGTCCGCTAGGACCCGGCCAGCTCCCGCAGCGCGGGCACCAACAACGCCAGCGCCCGGCCGCGATGCGACGCCGCGTCCTTCTCGGCGGGTGACAGCTCGGCGGCCGTCGAAGTAGACCCCTCGGGCAGGAACACCGGGTCGTAACCGAACCCGCCGTCGCCGCGGGGTTCGCGGGTGACCGTGCCCGGCCACTCTCCGCGCACCACCGTGGAACCGGACGCAGACACCAGCGCACACGCCGACACGAACGCCGCCCCGCGCCGTTCGTCGGGCACATCGGCCAGCTGCCCGAGCAACAACGCGGTGTTCGCGGCGTCGTCCCCGTGCCGGCCGGCCCACCGCGCCGAGAGCACCCCGGGCATCCCGTTCAGGGCGTCCACGGAGATCCCGGAATCATCTGCCACACAAGCCAATCCCGTGGCGCGAAAGCCGTCCGAAGCCTTGGCCAGTGCGTTCTCCTCGAACGTCGCACCGGTTTCTGGCGCCTCGTCGTACGCAGCCACATCGGCCAGCGACACCAGGTCCAGCCCGGTGATCCCGGCGGCATCCAGCACCCGGCGCAGCTCGGCCAGCTTCTTGGCGTTACGGCTGGCTACAAGGAGTGCGGGCACTCAGCTTCCAAACGCTTTCTTGGGCGCGGGCCCTTCCGGCAGCACGCCCGGATACGGCAGTTCCAGTGCCTCACGCTGGATCACGAACAACTGCTCGCAGGCGCCGAGCGCGGCGTCGAGCATCTTGTCCAGCGTGGACCGAGGGAAGGTCGCGCCCTCACCGGTGCCCTGGATCTCCACGAGGGTGCCGGTGTCGGTGGCGACGACGTTCATGTCCACCTCGGCGCGGGAATCCTCGACGTAAGGCAGGTCGACACGGACGCGTCCGTCGACCACGCCCACCGACACGGCCGCGATCGCACACGACAGCGGGCGCGGATCGGAAAGCCGCCCGGCCGCAGCCAGATACGTCACGGCATCGGAGAGTGCGACGTAGGCGCCGGTGATGGCCGCGGTGCGGGTACCGCCGTCGGCCTGCAGCACGTCGCAGTCGATCGCGATGGTGTTCTCCCCCAGCGCGCCGAGGTCGATGCACGCGCGCAGCGAGCGTCCGACCAGACGGCTGATCTCCTGGGTGCGGCCGCCGACGCGGCCCTTGACCGATTCGCGGTCCGAGCGGTCGTGAGTGGCGGCCGGCAACATCGCGTACTCGGCGGTCAGCCAGCCCTGCCCGGAACCCTTACGCCAGCGCGGCACGCCTTCGGTGACCGAGGCGGTGCACATGACGCGGGTCTGGCCGAACTCCACCAGTACCGATCCGGCGGGATGCGATGTGAAACCGCGGGTGATGGTTACCGGGCGCAGCTCGTCGTCAAGACGACCGTCTTCTCGCTTGGACACCCGCCAACCCTAGCGGGTCAGCGCCGGGTGACGTCGAAGGTCTCGCCGCACACCACGGCATGAACCGGGCCGTCGAACTCGGCCTTGGCTTCGCTGATCACGTCCTCGCGTGAGGTCCACGGCGGAATGTGGGTCAGCAGCAGTTCACCGACGCCTGCTTCGGCGGCCGCGCGTCCCGCCTCGGTGCCCGAGAGGTGCAGGTGGGGCGGACGAGAGGGGTCGTGCGTCCACGACGCCTCGCACAGGAAGACGTCGGCGCCACGGGCGAGGTCGACGAGCGCGTCGCAGTATCCGGTGTCACCGCTGTAGACCAGCGTCGCCCCGGACGGATCGGTGAAGCGCATGCCGTAGGACTCGGTGGGGTGACACACCAGCCGCGGCGTGATGTTGAGCGTGCCCATCTGCACCGGGGAGCCGTCCTCCCAGTGCCGCACCTCGAAGATGTCGGTGAAGTCGTCGATCTCGCCGCCTTCGGGCGACGACGCCGCACCCAGCCGGGCCCACGTGTTGGCCGGCCCGTACATCAGGCCGCGTTCGGTGGCCGGGATCGGGTGATACCGGCGCCAGACGAACAAGCCGGGCAGATCGAGGCAGTGATCGGCATGCAGATGCGACAGCAACACGTTGACCGAATTCGGATCGGCGTAGCGCTGCAACGCACCCAAGACGCCACCGCCGAAGTCGACGACCATCGGAATCGTGTCCGGTGCGGTGACGAGATAGCCGGAGGCTGCCGAATCCGGGCCGACAACGCTGCCGGAGCATCCCAGGATGGTCAATCGCACAGTGTCTAGCTTGCCATGCCCGATGTGCACGTTGCCAAGACATCGCCGGTTTGGGCGACGGAGATCATTTTCCGACGCCCGCGTGACGCCGGACCTGCCGCGCCCCGTCCAGCCCCGGTCCCAGGAAGCGGGCGGCGAGGGAGGTGAACGCCTCCGGATCGCCGGTCGCCTCGAACACCCGTTGGGCCGGGCCGGATTCGTGGGGTTTCAGCAAATCGAGCTCGGTGAGCACCCGGAGCAGGTCCTTGGCCGTCTCCTCAGCCGAGGACACCAGCGTGACGTTGTCGCCCATGGCCAGCTGGATCAGACCCGACAGCATCGGATAGTGCGTGCAGCCCAACACCAGGGTGTCCACCTCGGCGCGCTGCAGTGGCTCCAGGTATCCCTCGGCCAGGCCGAGCACCTGACGGCCGCTGGTGACCCCGCGCTCGACGAAGTCGACGAACCGCGGACAGGCCACCCCGAACACCTCGGTGTCCCGCGCGGCCGCGAACGCGTCCTGGTAGGCGCCGGAGGCGATGGTGGCGGCGGTGCCGATCACGCCGATGCGTCCGTTGCGGGTGGCGGCCACCGCGCGCCGCACCGCGGGCAGGATCACCTCGACCACCGGCACCGGCGAGTAGCGCTCACGTGCGTCGCGTAGGCAGGCCGACGACGCGGTGTTGCACGCGATCACCAGAGCCTTGACGCCGCGGGCCACCAGGTCGTCGCCGATGGCCAACGAGTGCGCCCGGATCTCGGGGATGGACAGCGGCCCGTAGGGGCCGTTGCCGGTGTCCCCGACGTAGATGATGTCCTCGTCGGGCAGCTGGTCGATGATCGCGCGGGCCACGGTCAGTCCGCCGACGCCGGAGTCGAAGATGCCGACGGGGGCCAGTGGGTCGTTCATACGGTCACGCGCTCAGCCGTGGCTGTGCGGAATTCTTCTTCGCTTCCCGCGACTTACGTTCCGGTCCGGACAGAAGGTACGCCGCCACCACACCGGCAAGTGCCCCACTCAGGTGGCCCTGCCAGGAAACCCCCGCATTGCCCGGCAGCACCCCGAACAGGACGCCGCCGTAGACGAACAGCACGACGACGCCGATGACGATCTCCCACACATTGCGGGTGAAGAACCCGAACACGATGAGGAACGCCAGCCAGCCGAAGATCAAGCCGGATGCGCCGATGTGAGTGCTCGTGCACTGCACGCTCACGTAGGGGCAGTGCAGGCCGATGTTTCCGATCAGCCAAGTGCCGAAGCCGCCGAGTATCCAGATGATGGCGGTCGCGGCGATGAACCGCCCCATCCCGGCCAACGTCATGAGAAAGCCGAGCACCAGGGCGGGCACGGTGTTGGCGATCAGGTGCGGCCAGCCGCCGTGCAGCAGGGGCGCCCACAGGATGCCCCACAGTCCGTCGGTCTGCAGGGGCCGGATGCCGTCCTGATCGAGCCGGTGGCCCATCGCGGTGTCGACGATCTCGATCACGTACAGCAGCGCGACGAAGCTGACGATCGTGACGCCGCCGACGATCCACGCGGGTCGTTTTTTCGGTGCGCTGGACGACGGTAGACCAGGGTTCGTCATACCTGCCCGCTCACGCCCATAGCTGCCCTTCCAACGCATCCTCTGCGTCATCAAGGCTACCGGCGTAGGCACCGGTGGACAGATACTTCCACCCGGCGTCGGCGACCACGAACGCGATGTCGGCGCGCTCGCCGGCCTTGATCGCCTTGGCGCCCATACCCAGTGCGGCGTGCAGGACCGCGCCGGTGGAGATGCCCGCGAAGATGCCTTCGCGGGTCACCAGATCGCGGGTGCGTTTGACCGCGTCGTAGGAGCCCACCGAGAACCGGGTGGTCAGCACGTCGGGGTCGTACAGCTCGGGGATGAATCCCTCGTCGATGTTGCGCAGCGCGTACACGCCCTCGCCGTAGCGCGGTTCGGCGGCCACGATCTGCACACCCGGCACCTGCTCGCGCAGGAAGCGGCCGGTGCCCATCAGGGTTCCGGTGGTGCCGAGCCCGGCGACGAAGTGGGTGATCTCGGGCAGATCGGCCAGCAGCTCAGGGCCGGTGCCGTAGTAGTGCGCGTCGCTGTTGGCCGGGTTGCCGTACTGGTACAGCATCACCCACGAAGGGTTCTCCGCCGCAAGCTCTTTCGCGGTCGACACGGCGGTGTTGGAACCGCCCTCGGCCGCGCTGAAGATGATCCGCGCGCCGTAGAGCTCGAGGATCTGACGCCGCTCGATGGAGGTGTTCTCGGGCATCACGCAGATCATGTTGTAGCCCTTGAGCATCGCGGCCATGGCCAGCGAGATACCGGTGTTGCCGCTGGTGGGCTCCAAGATCGTGGCGCCCGGGCTCAGCAGCCCGTCACGTTCGGCCTGCTCGATCATGCGCAGCGCGGGCCGGTCCTTGATCGAGCCGGTCGGGTTGCGGTCCTCGAGCTTGGCCCACAGCCGCACATGCGGCCCGTCCGGACCGTCCTCCCACCGGGGCGACAGGTGCTGCAGCCCGACCAACGGGGTGTTGCCGAGGGCCTGCAGCAGCGAGTCGTATCTGGTCATGGACCGTCAGGCTCCGCCCGCAACGGCAGGAAGGATCGTCACCGAGTCGCCATCGGCGATGGTGGTGTCCAGGCCGCCGGAGAACCGCACGTCCTCGTCGTTGACGTAGATGTTGACGAAGCGGTGCAGCTTGCCGTTATCCACGAGCCGGTCGGCGATGCCCGAGTAGTTGGCCTCGAGGTCGGCGATCACCGCCTGCAACGTGTCGCCGGAGGCGCTGACGCGCTTCTGCCCGTCGGTGTGCGGACGCAGGATGGTCGGGATCGAGACGGTGACTGCCATGGAAACTCCTTAGGTGTACTGCTCGGCTGCTCAGTATTGGTCGACAATTGAGACGGGTTCCTCGGTGACGACCCCGTCGAGGATGCGGTAACTGCGCAGCTCGTGCTCTTGCGGGTCGCGCGTGGAGACCAGCACGTAGTGCGCATCGGGCTCTTGGGCCAGCGAGATGTCGGTGCGGCTCGGGTAGGCCTCGGTCGCGGTGTGCGAGTGGTAGATGACGACGGGCACCTCGTCGGCCTCGTCCATCGAGCGCCACACCTTGAACTGCTCCATCGAGTCGAAGCGGTAGAAGGTCGGGGAACGCTCGGCGTTGACCATCTCGATGAACCGCTCGGGCCGATCAGAGCCCTCCGGTCCGGCGATCACCCCGCACGCCTCGTCAGGATGGTCGGCGCGGGCATGCGCAACCATGGCCTCGACGAGATCCCGGCGGATCACCAGCACGTCACAACTCCTTCATTCGAACGCTCCCGGCAACATGTCACGGTAGGTCGGTATTCCGGCCACCGGCTCGGCGGCCAGCAGCCCGACCAGCACGGCGCGGGCGAGCACCTCCGCCGCGGCGGCCCCGACTCGGGTGACCAGTGCCGTCTCCGGCGACATCGCCACCGGTGTCTTCTCGTCCGGCTCGACGGTCACCGCGCCGGTCGCCAGCGCAAACACCGTATCGCCATCCAGCGGGGTGTGACACGGCGAGATGGTCCTGGCCAGTCCGTCGTGCGCGGCGACGGCCACCCGACGGCACCCGGCAGGGCTGAGCTCGGCGTCGGTGGCGACCACCGCGATGGTGGTGTTCAACGGCGCCAGCTCGGTGTGTCGATCGCCGTAGGCGGCGAGCTGGTCGGCGGGTGGGGCGATCAGCCCGAACTCCTCGATCAGCGCCGCCATCCAGGGCAGACCGGTGGCCGGATCCACCACGTCACCGGCGGCGTTGAGCACGACCAGGGCACCCACGGTCACCCCGCAGTCCAAGGTCACCGAGGCGGTGCCGACACCGCCCTTGAGGACTCCGGCGCGCGCACCGACACCGCCGCCGACGGTCCCGAGCGCGAACTCCGTTGACGCCGCCGCGGCGGCCGCGTAGCCGAACTCCGCCGTCGGCCGGTTGGCCCAGCCGCCCACGGGCAGGTCGAAGATCACCGCGGCAGGCACGATCGGCACCACGCCGCCGTCCATCGCCACCCCGCGGCCCTGCTCCTCCAGCCAGGTCATCACCCCGTCGGCGGCGGCCAGGCCGTAGGCACTGCCACCCGTCAGCACGACGGCGTCGACGTGGCGCACGGTGTTGATCGGGTCGAGCAGGTCCGTCTCGCGGGTACCCGGCGCACCGCCGCGTCCGTCGACGGCGCCGACGGTCCCCGGCGGGGCCAGCACCACGGTCGATCCCGACGCCCACCCCGAGCCCAACGTCACGTCGGGGTCGATGCGATGGTGGTGGCCGACCAGGATGCCGCCGACGTCGGTGATCGAACCCATCAGACTTATCTCCCCATCAGGCTGAGGACGAGGTACTCCTGCAGCACGGTCAGCCACTGGTAGACGTCGACATGCCCGGCCATCGGGTGCTCGGCGGGCAGCTGCTCGGGGCCCTGCGCGCCGATGTCGAGCATCGTGCCCAGGGCCAGCCGGATGTCGTTGACCGCTGCGGCCCATGCCTCGGCATCGTCCTCGGTCAGCTCGAACTTGCCGCCACCATCGGGAATGGTGTCCAACAAACGTTGGGCCGCTTCGCGTTTGGCATCGATGATGGCAGGTTCATGAAGTCCGCGCAGCGCACTGTTGAGGCTCTCGGCAGTGTTCGAACCGGCGGGATGCTCAGTCTGCGGCCGATAGAAATCCGGAAGCAGACGCTTCATGGTGGCGTCCTCGGGCGCCTGCGGATTGCCGGTCTTCATGCCGGTGATCATCTCGAGTTCGTCTGTGGGCCCGGATGATCCGCGCTCCTCGAGCATCCCCAGCATCGACGTTCCCAGGCTCGACAGCAATGCGGCCTCGTGGGCCTCCAACGCCGAGCGCAACCGCAGACCGTCGGCGGTCTCGACCCTTTTCCATTTGCGCACAGTCGATCAGCGGTCCTGTTGCATGGTGGCCCACAGCCCGGCGGCGTGCAGTTTGGACACGTCGGTCTCCATCGACTCGCGGCTGCCTGCCGACACCACGGCCTTGCCCTCGTTGTGCACCTGCAGCATGAGTTTGGTGGCGTGCGGCTCGCTGTATCCGAACAGTTTCTGGAACACGTAGGTGACGTAGTTCATCAGGTTGACCGGATCGTCCCAGACGATGGTCACCCACGGGCTTTCGGTGGCTGCATCTTCCCGTGGCGCCGCCTCGACGCTGCGCTCCTCGCGGGTCCCCGGTCGGGCCTTCGCCGGTGTAACCATGGGCCCACAATACCGGCAGGGGTGCCGCGATATTGAAACAGCTGCGAACAGCTACGGTTGCTGGTGTGACCGTCGCGTTGCTCACCGACAAGTACGAGCTGACGATGCTCGCAGCCGCGCTGCGCGATGGCACGGCGCACCGCCGCACCACATTCGAAGTCTTTGCCCGCCGGCTGCCCGAGGGCCGGCGCTACGGCGTGGTCGCCGGCACCGGCCGGTTGGTGGAAGCGTTGGCAGAGTTCACGTTCACCCCCGACGAACTCACCGCACTCTCCGAGTTCCTGGACACGGCGACCCTCGACTTCCTGTCGGCCTACCGGTTCAGCGGTGACATCGACGGCTACGCCGAGGGCGAGCTCTACTTCCCCGGTTCTCCGGTGCTATCGGTACACGGGACCTTCGCCGAGTGCGTGGTGCTGGAGACCCTCGTTCTCTCAATCCTCAACCACGACACGGCGATCGCGTCGGCAGCGGCCCGGATGGCCAGCGCGGCCCACGGCCGGCCGATGATCGAGATGGGCTCGCGCCGTACCCATGAGCTGGCCGCCGTGGCCGCCGCCCGCGCGGCCTACCTGGCCGGCTTCACCGGATCGTCGAATCTGGCTGCCCAGCAGCGTTACGGGGTACCCGCACTGGGCACGGCGGCGCACGCCTACACGCTGCTGCACACCACGGAATCCGGACCGGACGAGCAGGCCGCGTTCCGCGGCCAGGTGGCGGCCCTCGGCGTCGGCACCACCCTGCTGGTGGACACCTATGACATCACCGCGGGCGTGGCCAACGCGATCGCGGCGGCCGGCCCGCAGTTGGGCGCTGTGCGCATCGACTCGGGCGATCTGGGTGTGCTGGCCCGCCAGGTGCGCCAGCAGCTCGACGACCTCGGTGCCACGAACACTCAGATCGTGGTCTCCGGAGACCTGGACGAGTTCGCCATCGCAGCACTTCGCGCCGAGCCCGTCGACAGCTACGGGGTCGGCACCTCGGTGGTCACCGGATCCGGCGCGCCGACCGCGGGCATGGTCTACAAGCTGGTCGAGGTCGACGGGATGCCGGTGGCCAAGCGCAGCAGCCGCAAGGAGTCCCACGGTGGCCGCAAGCAGGCCGCTCGGCTCGCCAAGGCCTCGGGCACGATCGTCGAGGAAGTGGTCTACCCGCACGGTCAGGAGCCGCTGGAGACATCGGGACTCGTCGCACGCCCGCTCACCGTCCCGCTGGTGGCCGGCGGAGTCCCTGTCGAAGGACACCACCCCGCCACCGACCTGGCCGCCGCGCGTGAGCGGGTCTCCGCAGGGCTGCACAGCCTTCCGTGGGACGGGCTCAAACTGTCCCGCGGCGAGCCGGCCATCCCCACCCGGGTTGTGCCGTTCCAGACATGACGACCAAATCGAAGCCATCCCGTGAGGTGGCCAACGTGGTGACCAATCTCCTCAAGATCGCCGTCAAAGGACTCGGCGGCGCCAGCCGTTCTGGTCAGGTGGAGATGGCCGAGGCCGTCGCCAACGCCTTCGAGTCCGGTGAGCACCTGGCCGTGCAGGCCGGCACCGGCACCGGCAAATCGCTGGCGTACCTGGTGCCGTCGATCGCCCGCGCCCTGCAGACCGAGCAGCCGGTGGTGGTCTCGACCGCCACGATCGCGCTGCAACGTCAGCTCGTGGACCGCGATCTGCCCCGGCTGGTGAACTCGCTGGCCGACGCGCTGCCCCGCAAGCCCACCTTCGCGCTACTGAAGGGCCGGGGAAACTACCTGTGCCTCAACAAGATCCACAATGGAGCGGCCGACGAGCCGGCCGACCGTCCCCAGGACGAACTGTTCTCGCCCATGGCGATCAGCGCCATGGGCCGCGATGTGCAGCGGCTGACGGAATGGTCCTCGGACACCGAGACCGGTGACCGCGACGAGCTGACTCCCGGTGTGCCGGACCGGTCCTGGTCGCAGGTCAGCGTGTCGGCACGTGAGTGCATCGGGGTGTCGCGCTGCCAGTTCGGTACCGACTGCTTCGCCGAGCGGGCGCGGGAGAAGGCCGGTGCCGCCGACGTCGTCGTCACCAATCACGCGCTCCTGGCCATCGACGCGCTCTCCGATTTCTCGGTGCTGCCCGAGTACGAACTGCTGGTGGTCGACGAGGCCCACGAACTGGCAGACCGGGTGACCGGGGTGGCCACCGCCGAACTCTCGGCGACGTCCATGGCGGTGGCACACCGCAGGATGGCGCGATTGGTGGATGACGAACTGGCGCAGCGCTTCGAGGCCGCCGTCGCGACGTTGTCCTCGATGCTGCACGAGCTCGATGCGGGTCGTATCGACGTGCTCGACGAGGAACTGGGTATCTACCTGACCGCATTGCGCGACGCGGCCAATGCGGCGCGCACAGCGATCGACACCAGCCCCAGCGACCCCCAGGCCGCCTCGGCGCGCACCGAGGCCGTCACCGCACTGAACGACGTCAGCGACACCGCCACCCGGATCCTCACCTCGTTCGTACCGCCCATCCCCGATCGCGTCGACGTGGTCTGGGTGGAGCAGTCCGAGGGATCGAACGCCGGAAACACCGGGGCTCCTCGCCCCGGGCGGTCCCTGCTGCGGGTGGCGCCGATGTCGGTCTCGGGCCTGTTGCGCACCAGACTGTTCGCCAACACCACCGCGGTGCTGACCTCGGCGACCCTCACCCTCGGCGGCAACTTCGACGCGATGGCACGCAACTGGGGGCTGGGCGGCTTCGCCGACGAGCCGGCCAAACCGGGTTGGCGCGGTATCGATGTGGGGTCACCGTTCGACCACGCCAAATCGGCAATCCTCTACGTGGCCAAGCATTTACCACCGCCTGGGCGGGACGGCACCGATACCCGGACACTGGACGAGATCGAGGGCCTGATCACCGCGGCCGGTGGCCGCACCCTGGGATTGTTCTCGTCGATGCGCGCGGCCAAGGCCGCCGCCGAAGTCATGCGAGGACGGCTGTCCACCCCGGTGCTCTGCCAGGGTGAAGACACCACTTCGGCTTTGGTGCAACAGTTTTCCGATGATCCCGAGACCTCGTTGTTCGGCACCCTGTCACTGTGGCAGGGCGTGGACGTCCCGGGGCCGTCGCTGTCGTTGGTCCTGATCGACCGGATTCCCTTCCCCCGCCCGGACGATCCGTTGCTGACCGCGCGGCAGCGGGCGATCAGCGCGCACGGCGGCAACGGCTTCATGGCGATCGCCGCCAACCACGCCGCACTGTTGCTGGCCCAGGGCACCGGTCGGCTGCTGCGTCACACCGACGACCGCGGGGTGATCGCGGTGCTGGACTCCCGGCTGGCGACCGCCCGCTATGGCGGATACCTTCGTTCGTCGCTGCCGCCGTTCTGGTCCACCACCGACCCTGACCGGGTGCGACAGTCGTTGAAGCGGCTTCGGGGCGCGGGCTGATATCGCACCCTGTGCGTGCCGAGTTAACTAGTGTGTGCGGCATACCCGCGGACAGTTGGCCGCCAGAGTGCACCGGAAGGCATCCATATGAGCCGACGCGCCCTGTTCGGCATCGCATTCGCGGTGTGCACGGCGTTGCCGCTGGCCTCCTGTTCAGCCCTGGTGGGCGGCACGGCGGTGTCGGTGTTCAGCGATCCCTTCTCGGTCGCCGGCATGCCCGCGACCGACGGGGCCAGCGGACTGCGTCCCGATGCCGAGAAGCCCTCGCGCAAGGTCACCAACACCGACGGGGGCAAGATCGACAACCTCGCCGCCAGTGCCGTCAGTGACCTCGAAGAGTTCTGGTCGGGTGCCTACTCAGAGGCGTTCGACGGTCAGTTCCAACCGGTGCGCGCGCTGATCTCCTGGGACGCCGAGAGTTTCGACGGCGGCTTCTGCGGGATGGAGACCTACGGACTGGTCAATGCGGCATTCTGCAAACCGGATCGGACCATCGGTTGGGACCGCGGCGTGCTGATGCCCGGCCTGCGCCGGCAGAACGGCGACATGGGAGCCGTCATGGTGCTCGCCCATGAGTACGGCCATGCGATCCAGCAGCAGGCCGGACTGATCAACCGCCAGACACCCACTCTGGTCGCCGAGCAGCAGGCCGACTGCCTGGCGGGCACCTACATGCGATGGGTGGCCCAGGGCGATTCCCAGCGGTTCGCGCTCAGCACCGCAGACGGGCTGAACAAGCTGCTCGCCGCCGTCATCGCGTTCCGGGATCCGCTGCTCACCGAGGCCGAGGCCCAGGTCGGGATCGACGAGCACGGCTCGGCGTTCGAACGGATCTCGGCCTTCCAGTTCGGGTTCACCGACGGCCCCGCGGCCTGTGCCGCGATCGACCTCAAGGAGATCAACCAACGGCGCGGCGACCTCCCCGTCCTGCTTCCCGAGGACCAGAGCGGCGACCTGGACATCACCGAACGCTGGGTGCGCTCGATGATCGACGCGCTCAACACCATCTTCAAACCCGCCGATCCCCCGCGGCTCGACTTCCGGCCCGACGCCGCGGCGGAATGTCCGAGCGCACGGCCCAGCCCGCCGGCCTCCTACTGCCCTGACACCAACACCATCGTGGTCGACCTGGCCGAACTGCAAGCGCTCGCAGCACCATCCGACCAGGTCGACGTCGGCGACCTGGCCGGCGGTGACAACACCGCCTTCTCCGTGCTGATCTCGCGCTACACCCTGGCCCTGCAGCACGCCCGCGGCCTGGTGCTCGACAACGCCGAGGCAGCGTTGCGCACCGCCTGCCTGACCGGGGTGGCCACGGCCAAGATGATCAAACCCGTGAACCTGCCCAACGGGGACACCATCCTGCTGACCGCAGGCGATGTCGACGAGGCGGTATCGGGCATCCTCACCAACGGGCTGGCGGCCAGCGACGTCAACGGCGAGTCGGTGCCGTCGGGCTTCGCCCGAATCGATGCCTTCCGGGTCGGCATCCTCGGCGACGAGGAACGCTGCCTCAAGCGGTTCGCCTGAGGGGTCAGACAACCTTCGTGGTGCCGTACCAGGCCAGCACTGCCTCGGACTCGTCGGTGGACCGGGTCAGCACGGCATAGGACCGGATGAACGACTGCCCCACACAGCCGTCGATCTTCACCCGGAAGTTGCTGATCATCACCCACGGCGCGGTGCCCTTGAACTCCTTCTTGGCCACCGGGATGAGGTTGATGATGCCGGGTTTGAGGCCGATCGTGATACCACCGCCGATGTTCGCGCCGACCCCCGGCAGGATGCCCTCCGGCCAGGGTGAGACCACGTCGGTGCCGAGTACACCGATGGACGAGTTGAGTCCGGCGGTGCCGGTCAAGGAGACGCCGTTGGAGGTACTCATGTCGATGCCGCAGCCGATCTGATAGCCGGCCTCCAGGGTGCCGCGCGGGTCACCGCCGTCGGGGCCGGACATCGCTCCGCGGTACGTGCCGCCGACGACATATTCGCGCGAGGATATCGCGGTGGTCAGAGGCGCCACCACGGCCTGCGTCTCGTCACTGGCCGACACCGTCAGATTCCAGCCATCGGGGGTCTTGAGGTTGGCCGGCGGGGTCGATTCGACGAGGTCGGCGGCGCCCGGTTCGCCCGGTGCGGGCACCACGTCTGCGACGACCTCGGCATCGGGGACGGCGGGATCGGCCCAGGCCGGTGCCACCGGCGCCGCGCAGGCCATAGACACCGCAACGAGCAGTCCGAAGGAGCGAATCAACACAGGCGGCCTCCCGTTACGGTTCCTCGCGGCAACGTATCGCTACGTTTCAGCGAGGGAACAAGACTGCCCATGTACTTACCCGACCGTCAGCGCCTCTGCTCACTCAGGTCGGCATTTTCAGGACGAATCCACACTCCAGCGCCACCCAGCAGGCGCCGTCGGGACCGATCGCCAACCCGTGCGGTTCGCTGCCGGACGGCAGATCGATGGTCACCACATCCCCGTCCCCGCTGATCCGGGCGATCTGATCTGCACCCCACAGACTGACCCACACTCCGTCGGTCGGGTCGGCGACCACCGCATGCGGTTTGCCCGGCAGGTCCAGCTCCTGGATGGCGTCATTGACCGGGATCCTGCCGATCTTGTCGGCTCGAATCTCGGTAAACCACACGGCGTCATCATGAGTGGCCGCGATGCCGACAGGACCTGCTGCGGCAGTGGGCAATTCGCGCACCTTGAGCGTCCCGTCAACACTCAGCCGGCCCACCGCGCCGGTCTCGTTGAGCGTGAACCACAACGCGTTATCGGGCCCCTTGGTGATCATCGACGGCATCCCGCCGACCGTGGCCGCAGTGCTGATCTCACCGTCGGTGCCGATCCTGCCGATCTCGCCCGACGACATCGTGGTGAACCACAATGCGTCGTCGGGGCCCGCGGTGATGCCGAAAGGCGCACTGCCCTCGGGCAATTCGAAAGAGCTCAACTCCCCCGCGGTGCTGATCCGGCCGATTCGATCGTCGCCGGACCGGGTGAACCACAGCGCCCCGTCCGGACCTGCCGCGATGATCGACGGACGTGAGCATTCTGCGACCGAGTACGTGCTGACCTCACCGGTGGGCGAAACCCGGGCGACGGCGCCACCGTGCACCAGGGTCACCCACATCGCGCCGTCGCTTCCGGCAGCCAGCGCGTACGGTCCGCCGTCGAGCTGAACTTTGAGCGCTCTACTCAAGCCAGCGCCACCAAGCCGAGCTCGTTGTCAGCGGTCAGCAGCCGATGGTGCGGCAATACCCGGACGGTGTAGCCCACCGGCCCGGCCACCGGCAGCGGCGTGCTGGTCGAGAACACCTCGGTACCGCCGTCGGCGGAACCGGTGTGCGCCATCGGCACGGTCACCGGATTCAGGATCACGTCGCCTGGGTCCACCCGGCCCAGCACGGCCTGCACCGTCACCTCGTCGGGACGCAGACCGGCCAGCTGCACCGTGGCGGTCAGCGTCAACTGCGACCCCAGCAGCGGCGTATCGGGCAGGCCGTAGCTGTCCACGTCGGTGATCTGGATCTTCGGCCAGGCCTCTTGGGCCCGCCGCCGGTAATCGGCCAGCTCCCGGGCCGCACCGAACGGCTCCCCCGAAGTGGCCTCGACGGTCTGGCGCAACGACTGCGCCGCAGGCAGGTAGTACTTCTCGGTGTAGTCCCGCACCATGCGCGAGGCCAGCACCTTCGGCCCGAGCACCTGCAGCGTGTGACGCACCATCTCGACCCAGCGGGTCGGCACCCCGTGCTCGTCGCGGTCGTAGAACTTCGGTGTCACGGCGTTTTCGAGGAGGTCGTAGAGGGCCGCGGCCTCCAGATCGTCGCGGCGGGCCTCGTCTTCCACTCCGTCGGCGGTCGGGATCTCCCACCCGTTCTCGCCGTCGTACCACTCGTCCCACCAGCCGTCCCTGATCGAGAGATTCAGCCCGCCGTTGAGCGCACTCTTCATCCCCGATGTACCGCAGGCCTCCAACGGCCGCAGAGGATTGTTGAGCCAGACGTCGCAACCCCAGTACAACAGCCGGGCCATCGACATGTCGTAGTCCGGCAGGAACGCGATCCGGTGCCGGACCTCCGGCCGGTCGGCGAACCGCACGATCTGCTGGATGAGCGCCTTGCCACCGTCGTCGGCCGGGTGCGACTTGCCCGCCACGATCAGCTGCACCGGCCGCTTGTCGTCGAGCAGCAGTTTCTCCAGCCGCTCCGGATCCCGCAGCATCAAGGTCAGCCGCTTGTAGGTGGGCACCCGTCGGGCGAACCCGACGGTCAGCACCGACGGATCGAAAGCCGTTGCGATCCAGCCCAGTTCGGCCTCGGACGCGCCGCGCTCCAGCCAGGAGCGGCGCAGGCGGTCACGCACATCGCCGATCAGCGTCTCGCGCAGCTGGGAGCGGATCCACCACATGTGCGCCGGCTCGACCTCCTGCAGCCGCTCCCACACCGCAGGTTCCGCCGCCTCCGAGCCGATCAGCTCCCGTCCCAGGGCAAGCCACTGCGGGGCCGCCCAGGTCGGGGCGTGCACGCCGTTGGTGATCGATCCGATCGGCACCTCGGCCCGGTCGAATCCAGGCCACAGGTCGTTGAACATGCCCCGGCTGACCTGGCCGTGCAACAACGACACCCCGTTGGCCCGCTGGGCAAGTCGCAGACCCATGTGCGCCATGTTGAACTTCGACGGGTCGTCCTCGGCGCCGAACGCGACCACCCGCTCCAGCGGCACACCGGGCAGCAGCCGGGAGTCGGCGGGACCGCCCGGCGGGCTGCCGAAGTAACTCCTGATCATCTCGACCGGGAACCGGTCGATGCCTGCCGGGACCGGGGTATGCGTGGTGAACACCGTCGACGACCGCACCACGGTCAACGCGGTGTCGAAATCCAGCCCCGCCGCGACCAGTTCGCGGATCCGCTCGACCCCGAGGAAGCCGGCGTGGCCCTCGTTCATGTGGAAAACCTCAGGGGCAGGCAAGTTCTCGATCTCGGTGAAGGCGCGGATCGCACGCACACCGCCGATACCGGCCAGGATCTCCTGCTTGATGCGGTGTTCCTGATCGCCGCCGTACAACCGGTCGGTGACCCCGCGTAGTTCGTGCTCGTTCTCCGGAACGTCGGAATCGAGCAGGAGCAGCGGAATCCGGCCCACCTGTGCGATCCAGACCCGGGCCCGCAGTTCACGCGCATCCGGCAACGCCAACTCCACCAGCACCGGCGCGCCGGACGCGTCGGTGAGCAGCCGCAGCGGCAGCCCCTGTGGGTCCAGGGACGGATAGGTCTCATGCTGCCAACCGTCGGCGGTCAGGGACTGCCGGAAGTACCCCGAGCGGTAGTACAGGCCCACCGCGACCAACGGCAGCCCGAGATCCGATGCGGATTTGAGGTGATCACCGGCCAGGATGCCCAGACCGCCCGAATAGTTGGGCAACACTTCGGCGACGCCGAACTCCATCGAGAAGTACGCGATGCCCTTGGGCATCGCGACCCCGTCGGCGATCTGCTGCTGGTACCACAGCGGGCGGCTCAGATAGTTGTCCAGGTCCGCGGTCAGCTCGTCCAGCCGGCCCAGGAACGATTCGTCACCGGCGAGTTCGTCGAGCCGTTGCGGGCTGACCGCCCCCAGGAGCGCCACCGGGTCGCCGTTGGTCTGCTCCCACAGGTCGGCGTCGATGACAGCAAACAGATCCTGGGTGGGTTTGTGCCACGACCACCGCAGGTTGATCGACAGCCGTTCCAGCGCCGCCAACCGCTCGGGAAGGTGCGCGCGGACGGTGAACCTTCTGAGGGCTTTCACGCGATCCAACCTTACTGACAATTCCGGTTCGTGCAGCGGTGAGCGGTATCGGCACAAGCAGCGGTCAGGTCGTGCTTAACGCCCGCGAGATTGGGCAGCCCATTACGGTGGGTATCAGACGCGACAAGGCGAGTGAACACAGACAGCCGCTTGATCGAGACGACGTGAGGAGTGGATGGGTGGCCGGTCGTATCGGAATCGACGATGTCGCGCCTGTGGTGTTCGGCGGGCAGTTCCCGGCAAAAGCCGTCGTGGGCGAGGTGGTCCCGGTCCGGGCCACGGTGTGGCGTGAAGGCCATGACGCGGTCGCGGCCACCCTGGTGGTGCGTTATCTCGGCACCGACTACCCGCGGCTGGCCACCGGACCCGGCACCGCGGCGCTACCGGTGCCGATCGACACCGTGTTGCCCACCAACCCTGGGGTGCGTCCTTCACAACGCATCAAACCGCAGGCCCTGCCCATGTCGACCGGGCACACACCCGATGTCTTTCATGGCCAGTTCACGCCCGACAGCGTCGGACTGTGGACGTACCGGGTCGACGGCTGGGGCGATCCCCTGGCCACCTGGCGTCATGCAGTCGAGGCCAAGCTGCGCGCCGGTCAGAGTGAGGCCGAGCTGTCCAACGACTTGCTGGTCGGGGCCCGCCTGCTCGAGCGCGCCGCCGCCGGGGTGCCCCGCAAACTGCGTGACCCCTTGATCGAGGCCGCCGCGGCGCTGCGGGTCCCTGGCGATCCGTTCCTTCGTGCCGGGGCAGCGCTGTCCGAAGAGGTCACCGAACTGCTCGACCAGTACCCGCTGCGCGAGTTGATCACCCGCGGTGAGCAATACGGCGTCTGGGTGGACCGGCCGCTGGCCCGGTTCTCCTCGTGGTACGAGATGTTCCCGCGGTCCACCGGCGGCTGGGACAAAGCCGGACATCCGGTGCACGGGACGTTCGCGACCGCCGCCGAGCAGCTCCCCCGGATCGCCCGCATGGGTTTCAACATCGTCTATCTGCCGCCCATCCACCCCATCGGCAAGGTGCATCGCAAGGGCCGCAACAACGCGGTGACCGCCGCGCCCGACGACGTCGGGTCACCGTGGGCGATCGGTAGCGACGAGGGCGGCCACGACGCCGTGCACCCCGCGCTCGGCACGATCGACGACTTCGATGCCTTCGTGGCCGCCGCCCGCAAGCAGGGCGTCGAGGTGGCACTGGATCTGGCGCTGCAGTGCGCGCCGGATCATCCATGGGCCGCCGTGCATCCGGAGTGGTTCACGGTGCTGCCGGACGGGACCATCGCCTACGCGGAGAACCCGCCGAAGAAGTACCAGGACATCTATCCGCTCAACTTCGATAACGACCCCGCCGGGCTGTACCACGAGGTGCTTCGGGTGGTGCGGTTCTGGATCTCACATGGCGTCAAGGTCTTTCGCGTCGACAACCCGCACACCAAACCGCCCAACTTCTGGGTCTGGCTGATCGCCGAGGTGAAGAACGAGGATCCGGACGTACTGTTCCTGTCGGAGGCGTTCACCCGGCCGGCCCGGCTCTACGGGTTGGCCAAACGCGGCTTCACCCAGTCCTATACGTACTTCACCTGGCGCACCAACAAGTGGGAACTCACCGAATTCGGCAACGAGATCACCGCGAACGCCGACAGCGCGCGGCCCAGCCTGTGGGTCAACACCCCAGACATCCTGCACGAGTCACTGCAGCACGGCGGTCCGGGCATGTTCGCGATCCGCGCAGTGCTGGCCGCGACCATGAGCCCCTCGTGGGGCATGTATTCCGGCTTCGAACTGTTCGAGCACCGGGCCGTCCGCGAGGGCAGCGAGGAGTATCTGGACTCCGAGAAGTACGAGCTGCGTCCCCGCGACTTCGCGGCGGCACTGGCCGAGGGGCGTTCGCTCGAGCCTTTTGTCACCCGCCTCAACGAGATCCGGCGCCTACACCCGGCCCTGCGTCAGCTGCGCACCCTCACCTTCCACCACGTGGACAACGACGCACTGCTCGCCTACAGCAAGTTCGACCCGATCACCGGAGACGCCGTGCTCACGGTGGTCACGCTCAACCCGTTCAGCGCCGAGGAAGCCATGTTGTGGTTGAACATGGAGGCATTGGGTATGGAATCACATGACCGGTTCTGGGTACGCGACGAGATCACCGGCGAGGAATACCAATGGGGGCAGTCGAATTACGTCCGCATCGATCCCGCCAAGGCGGTGGCGCACGTATTGAACATGCCACTCGTACCCTATGAGCAACGACTGGGCTTGCTACGCAGGGAATGAGAACGAGATGACGAGAAGCAACCACCTCACCGACCTACATCTGCGGCCCGACCCATCCGACATCCAGCGGCTGCTGATCGGTCAGCACCACGATCCGCATTCGGTGCTCGGGGCCCACGAATACAGCGGCCGGACCGTGATCCGGGCCTATCGCCCACACGCCTCCAAGGTAGTGGCCGTGATCGGGGGTGACCGATTCCCCATGCAGCACATCGATTCCGGGATCTTCGCTGTGTCGGTTCCCTTCACCAACCTGGCCGACTACCGCCTGGAGATCGGCTATCCCGGCGCGGACGACACGATCTTCACCCACACCACAGCCGATGCCTACCGGTTCCTACCCACGCTCGGCGAACTCGACCTTCACCTGTTCGCCGAGGGGCGTCACGAACGCCTGTGGGAGATCCTGGGCGCGCACCCGCGCAGCTTCACCACTCCCGACGGGATCGTGGAAGGCGTGTCGTTCGCGGTGTGGGCACCGAACGCCAAGGGCGTCAGCGTTATCGGTGATTTCAATCACTGGGACGGCAACGAGGCGCAGATGCGGGCGCTGGGCTCGTCGGGGGTCTGGGAGTTGTTCTGGCCCGGCTTCCCGGCCAACGGTCTCTACAAGTTCCGCGTGCACGGCGCCGGCGGAGGCACCACCGACCGTGCCGACCCGATGGCATTCGCCACCGAGGTACCTCCGCAGACCGCATCCCGGGTCACCACCAGTTCCTACACCTGGAACGACGGCAAGTGGATGGCGCGGCGCGCTGCGCAGAACCCGGTGTTCGAACCGATGAGCACCTACGAGGTGCACCTGATGTCCTGGCGCCCGGGGCTCAGCTACCGACAGCTGGCCACCGAACTGACCGAATACGTTGTGGAACAGGGCTTCACCCACGTCGAGATGCTCCCGGTGGCCGAGCATCCGTTCGGCGGTTCGTGGGGCTACCAGGTGACCTCCTACTACGCCCCGACATCCCGGCTGGGAACTCCCGACGACTTTCGGTTCCTGGTGGATTCGCTGCACCGGGCCGGGATCGGGGTGATCGTCGACTGGGTGCCTGCCCACTTCCCCAAGGATGCCTGGGCGCTCGGCCGTTTCGACGGCACCCCGCTCTACGAACATTCCGACCCGCGCCGCGGCGAGCAACTCGACTGGGGCACCTACGTTTTCGACTTCGGCCGGCCCGAAGTGCGCAACTTCCTGGTCGCCAACGCGTTGTACTGGCTGAAGGAGTATCACGTCGACGGACTACGCGTCGACGCGGTGGCCTCGATGCTCTATCTCGACTACTCCCGCCCCGAGGGCGGCTGGACACCCAACGTCCACGGTGGCCGGGAGAACCTGGAGGCGGTGCAGTTCCTGCAGGAGATGAACGCCACCGTGCACAAGATGTCGCCGGGAATCGTCACCATCGCCGAGGAGTCGACCTCCTGGCCCGGTGTCACCCGCCCGACCAACCTTGGCGGCCTTGGTTTCTCGATGAAATGGAACATGGGCTGGATGAACGACACGCTCGACTACGTCAGCCATGACCCGGTGCACCGCAGCTATCACCATCACGAGATGACGTTCTCGATGCTGTACGCCTTCAGCGAGAACTACGTGCTGCCCATCAGCCACGACGAGGTCGTGCACGGCAAGGGCACGCTGTGGGGCCGGATGCCCGGCGGCGACCATGCCAAGGCCGCGGGGCTGCGCAGCCTGCTGGCCTACCAGTGGGCCCACCCGGGCAAGCAACTGTTGTTCATGGGCCAGGAATTCGGCCAGCGGGCCGAGTGGTCGGAAGAGCGCGGGCTGGACTGGTTCCAGCTCGACGAGCAGGGCTTCTCCGGCGGCGTGCAACGGTTGGTGCGCGATCTCAACGGGATCTACCGCCGCCACCCGGCGCTGTGGAGCCGCGATACCAGCCCCGAGGGCTACTCCTGGATCGACGCGAACGACTCGGCCAACAACGTGCTGAGCTTCCTGCGGTTCGGTGCCGACGGTTCCGTGCTGGCCTGCGTGGTCAACTTCGCCGGCAGCGAGCACAGCGAGTACCGGCTGGGCCTGCCGCATGCCGGCGCCTGGCAGGAGGTGCTGAACACCGACGCGACCATCTACAACGGGTCGGGCATCGGGAACTTCGGTGCGGTGCAGGCCACCGACGAACCATGGCACGGCCGCCCGGCCTCGGCGGTGATGGTGCTGCCGCCGCTGGCGATGCTGTGGTTCGAGCCCGCCTGACGCGTCCTAGTACAGCGCGTTGGCCAGATTGCGACGGCCCGCGACCACCTCGGGATCGGCCGGGTCGAACAGGTCGAACAGCTCGACGAGCCGGGTCCGCACCGCGGTCCGGTCGTCGCCTGCGGTGCGCTTGATCAGTGCGATGAGCCGATCGAAGGCCGCGGACACGTTCTGGGCCAGGATCTCGGCGTCGGCAGCCGCCAATGCCGCCTCGATGTCGTCGGGAGCGGCATCGGCAGCGGCCACCGCATCAGGGCGCTGTGCGCTTGCCCGCTGCAGGAACGCGATCTGTCGCACCGCACCCTTGGCCTCGGCGTGGCCGGGCTGCGCATCGAGAATTGCCTGATAGGCGGCGGCTGCTGCGGGAAAGTCCCCTTCGTCCAGGTAAGCCCTGGCCGCTGCCAGCTCCGGATCGACCTGCTCCGGCTCGTCGTCACCGGGACCGGACCCGGGCAGCTTGCCCGCGGTCGCCTCGAGCAGCGAATCGACCCAGCGACGAAGTTCGTCTGCCGGCTGAGCGCCCTGGAAACTGGCGATCGGCTGTCCTCCGGCGAGCGCAACCACGGTGGGCACGCCCTGGATGCCGAACATCTGCGCCACCCTCGGGGTGGTGTCGACGTTGACCAGCGCCAGGGACCACTTGCCGTTGTCGGCCGCAGCCAGACCCGCCAGGGCATCCCCCAGCGCGGCACTGGAATCGCTGCGCGGCGACCACAGCAGTACGACCACCGGCACCTGGCCCGAGCGGACCAGCACCTCGGCTTCGAAGTTGGCTTCGTTGACCTCTGTGACGTTCGGGCCGCCGGCAGCACTGGGGCTGCCACCGCCCGCACCGCCCGCCGCGGGCCGCTGCTTGAGTGCCGAGAGGTCAACCGCGCCGGCCAGCGCCGGCCCGACAGAAGGTCGTGGACGAGTCACGCCACCAAGTCTGTCACGTCGTTTCGGGCACGGCGCCGCCCGGTTGCGGCACCAGGGCCGAACCGTCGACCGGCGCGAGGCGGACGGTCCGATCCGCCCATATGACGAAGATCACGCTGCCCAGTGGCACGATGCTGGCCAGCAACGCCAGAATCCAGGTGCCGACGCCCCACTTGTGGGCAATTCCGACCAGCACAGCGGCCACCACGAAGGCGACGAAAACGCCACCGTGAATCGGGCCGAACACCTTGACTCCGATCTCGGTGCGGGGACTGCCCAGGTACTTGAAGTACATGCCGACCAGCAGACCGGCCCAGCTCACCGCCTCAGCGAGAGCGATGAGCCGGAACCAGCCCGAAACCGTGCGCAGGTCGAAGGAGCGTGTCATGGCCGCCATTGTGCCGGACCGGACGGCCAGCTACTACACGCCGTCGTTGATAGCTGTCAGCGACGCAGGATCAGGGCATCGCCCTGGCCACCGGCACCACAGAGCGCCGCCACGGCGTAGCCGGATCCCTTGCGGGCCAGTTCCAGCGCGGCGTGCAGCGTGATGCGGGCACCCGACATGCCGATCGGGTGACCGATCGCGATCGCGCCGCCGTTCACGTTCACCTTGGCCGGGTCGACCCCCAGCTCCTTGGTCGAGGCCAGCGACACCGCAGCGAATGCCTCGTTGATCTCGAGCACGTCCAGCTGATCGACGCTGATGCCCTCACGCTCGACGGCCTTCTTGATCGCGTTGGCCGGCTGGCTCTGCAGCGTGGAGTCCGGACCGGCCACCACACCGTGCGCACCGATCTCACACAGCCAGTCCAGGCCCAGCTCCTGCGCCTTGGCCTTGCTCATCACCACGACCGCGGCCGCACCGTCGGAGATCTGCGACGACGACCCGGCGGTGATGGTGCCGTCCTTGCGGAAGGCCGGACGCAGGCCACCCAGCGATTCGGCCGTGGTGTTGGCACGGATGCCCTCGTCCTCGGCGAACTCGATCGGGTCGCCCTTGCGCTGCGGGATCGACACCGGCACCACCTCGTCGGCGTACACCCCGTCCTTCCACGCCGCGGCGGCCTTCTGGTGCGACTGGGCGGCGAACTCGTCCTGCTCGGCGCGGGTGAACTTGTCGACGTCGTTGCGCTGCTCGGTGAGCGCGCCCATGGGCTGGTCGGTGAACACGTCGTGCAGACCGTCGTAGGCCAGGTGGTCGACCAGCGTCGCATCGCCGTACTTGTAGCCCTCGCGGCTCTTGGGCAGCAGGTGCGGGGCCTGGCTCATGGATTCCTGGCCTCCGGCGACGACGACCTCGAACTCACCGGCGCGGATCAGCTGGTCGGCCAGGGCGATGGCGTCGATGCCGGAAAGGCACATCTTGTTGATGCTCAGCGCGGGCACGTCCCAGCCGATGCCGGCGGCCACCGCGGACTGGCGGGCGGGCATCTGACCGGCCCCCGCGGTCAGCACCTGACCCATGATCACGTAGTCCACCAGCGAAGCATCGACCTTGGCCTTCTCCAGGGCACCGCGAATCGCGATGGCGCCCAGGTCACTGCCGGAAAAATCCTTCAGCGAGCCCATCAATCTGCCGACCGGAGTACGCGCTCCAGCAACGATCACCGACGTGCGAGATTCCGCAGTCATTTCCTACCTCCAAAGCCAGGGTCCAAGAGCTGTGTGGGCGATCACACATACGCAAACGTTCAGGTAGAGGTTACCGTTACGTTATGACCGCCGATCAGGTTGATGCCCGTCCCGCCCTCGCTTCCGCGCTGGTGACGGCAATCGATCACGTCGGTATCGCCGTCCCCGATCTGGATGCCGCGGCCAAGTGGTACCACGACAACCTCGGCATGATCGTCCTGCACGAGGAGATCAACGAGGAGCAGGGCGTGCGCGAGGCCATGCTCTCGGTGCGCGGCGCCGCCAAGGGCAGCGCCCAGATCCAGCTGCTGGCCCCGTTGAACGAGCAGTCGACGATCGCCAAGTTCATCGATCGCAGCGGCCCCGGCCTGCAGCAACTGGCCTACCGGACCAGCGACATCGACGCGCTTTCGGAGCGCCTGCGCAGCCAGGGCGTGCGGCTGCTCTACGAAGCCCCGCGCAAGGGCACCGCGAATTCGCGGATCAACTTCATCCACCCCAAGGATGCCGGCGGCGTGCTGATCGAGCTGGTCGAACCCGCCGCGGATTCAGAGCACTAAGACCACTTTCTCGTCGGGCCGCGATTGGTCCGATTCGCCCAGCAGGCGGTGTGCCAATGCCTGCGGTCATCGATATCGCCGACATCGATCGGTACCACCACCACGTGCGCGGTGGCCACGCGGATCTCGTGGTCACACCCGGGGCATCGATATACCTTCACCGCTCGCGATGCAGCGACCGCTCGCACCTCGTAGTCGTAACCGTCGGGCCCGGTCTCGACCCGGCGCGACGGCGGCAAGGGCGCCAGCCGACGGTGTTCGCGGGGCCGGCGGCGCATCAGAACAGCCGGTATTCGTCGCTGTCCATACCCCGCATCTGGTCATAATCCAAAGTCACACAACGGATTCCACGGTCAGTTGCCAGGGTTCGGGCCTGCGGCTTGATCTGCTGGGCGGCGAACACACCGGCCACCGGGGCCAGCACGGTGTCGCGGTTGAGCAGATCGAGATAGCGCGTCAGCTGTTCCACACCGTCGATCTCCCCGCGGCGCTTGATCTCCACGGCCACCGAGCGGCCCAGCTCGTCACGGCACATCAGATCGACCGGGCCGATCGCGGTGGGGTACTCACGGCGCACCAATGTGTAGCCCGCGCCCAGTAGCTCGACGTGCTCGGCCAGCAGCACCTGCAGGTGCGCCTCCACGCCGTCCTTCACCAGGCCGGGATCGACACCGAGTTCGTGGCTGGAGTCGTGCTCGACGTCCTCGACCGTGATGCGCAGCTGCTCACCGGCCTTGTTCTCGACCACCCACACCGGCGCCCCCTCGCCGTCCTGCTCGACGAGCCAGCACGGCGGGCTCATCCAGTTCAGCGGCTTGTAGGCGCGATCGTCGGCATGGACACTGACCGAACCGTCCGACTTGAACAACAACAGCCTGCGGGCCGATGGAAGGTGGGCGGTCAGCCGCCCGACGTAGTCGACGGTGCACTGGGCAATCACGAGGCGCACCCGATCCACCTTAAGGGCATCCCGAACGAACTAGGCTGACGCCACAATGAACTCCGACAAATCGCTGGCACGACGGCTGGGCCGCGTCCTTGAAGGTGTCACCCGCCAGAACAGCCGGATCCCGATCACCCCGGAGTACGGATCGTGGGTGCTGGGCCGGGTATCGGAGAGCCAGCGCCGGCGCAGGGTGCGCATCCAGGTCATCCTCACGACGTTCGTGATCCTGGTGAACCTGCTCGGTATCGGCATCTCGATGATCATCGTCACGCTGTTGTTCCCCTCGCCGGACGTGTTCGCTCCGCCGGTCCGCTGGATCACCTTCATCGTGGCGCCCATCTACATGGGCTCGGCGTTGATCGTCGGGGTCTTCTGGGCGACGACCCGGGTGATCGACAACGTGCGGTGGGCCATCGAAGAACGCCCACCCACCGTCGCGGATCAGCGGAACACGTTCTTCGCCCCGTTCCGGCTCACCCGCGTGCTGCTGGTCCTGTGGGGGCTCGGAGCCGCCCTGTTGACCACACTCTTCGGCTTGGTGGACACCAATTACATCCCGAAGTTCCTGCTGGGCATCACGTTTCCCGGCATCGTGGTGTCGGTCAGCTGCCATCTGTTCACCGAGTTCGCGCTGCGGCCGGTGGCCGCGCAGGCCCTGGAGGCAGGCCCGCCGCCCGTCCGGCTGGCTCCGGGCATCATGGGCCGCACGATGGTGGTATGGGCGCTGAGTTCAGGGGTGCCGATCGTGGGCATCATGCTGGCCGCGGTGTTCGCCGTGACGCTCAACAACCTGACACCGGTCCAATTCGCCTATGCCGTCATCGGTCTCGGCTCGTTTGCGCTGGTGTTCGGATTCCTGTTGATGTGGATTCTGTCGTATCTGACCGCGACCCCGATCCGTGTCGTGCGCGCGGCCCTCAACCGTGTCGAGCAGGGCGATCTGGACACCAACCTCGTGGTGTTCGACGGCACCGAACTCGGCCAGCTGCAACGCGGATTCAACTCGATGGTGCACGGCCTGCGCGAGCGCGAACGGGTCCGCGATCTGTTCGGCCGCCATGTCGGCCGCGAGGTCGCCGCGCTGGCTGAGCAGGAGAAGCCCGTCCTCGGCGGCGAGGAGCGCCACGCCGCAGTGATTTTCGTGGACGTCATCGGCTCGACGCAGTTGGTCACCACGCGGCCCGCGGTCGAGGTGGTGGATCTGCTCAACCGGTTCTTCGCGGTCATCGTCGACGAGGTCGACAATCACCGCGGCCTGGTCAACAAATTCGAGGGTGACGCCATACTCGCGGTGTTCGGTGCGCCGGTCTCGCTGCCCAATGCCGAGGACGAAGCCCTGGGAGCCGCACGGGCGATCGCGCAGCGGCTGCGTGTCGAGGTGCCCGAACTCAAGGCGGGAATCGGGGTGGCGGCCGGTCAGGTGGTGGCGGGCAACGTCGGGGCCAAGCAGCGCTTCGAGTACACCGTGATCGGGGAGCCGGTCAACGAGGCCGCGCGGCTGTGCGATTTCTCCAAGCAGGTGCCCGGGCATCTGGTGGCCTCATCGGACACCATCGCCAATGCCTCCGAAACCGAAAGGGCCCGTTGGTCGCTGGGCGAATCGGTCACCCTGCGGGGGCTGGGCGAGCCGACCCGCGTGGCCGTGCCGGCTTAGCCTGCGCCCCACTGCCGCGCCGCTTCGACCGCCTCGTCGAGAGTGCGGAACACGACGCCGTCATAGTCGTCGCGCCGGTCGGCAGGCACCACGCGGCCGTCGGGGTCGACGAGATAGGCCTCCTTGCCCGTGGCGGCCAGGCTGGCCCGCATCCCGGTCAGCATGCCGCGCGCCGCATCGTTGATGTCGTCGACCCGGGTCACGTCCAGCACGGCGACGTCATAACCGCCACGATCGTGCTCGGCGGTCCGCAACACCTGCTCGGCACCGGCGAACAACAGATCGCCCTGAACCTCGTAGACCCGAATCCCCGGGTTGACCTGGTACGCCGCTCGCAACGTCGACGACGACTCACGGCCGACCGTGAGGAAGTGAAGTCCCAACTGTGAGGAAAGGTTGCGGCACACGTGTACCCCGCGCACGCTGTTGCCGCGGGAATCCAGACGTGGTGAGTAGACCCCGATGCCGAGTTGGCCGGGCAGCACCGCCACGATGCCGCCGCCGACCCCGCTCTTGGCGGGCAGCCCGACGGCGCTGACCCAATCGCCTGTCGCGTCGTACATCCCGCAGGTGACCATCACACTGAGGGTGCGCCGAACCACGTTGGCATCGATGACGCGCCGGCCGGTCAACGGGTTGAACCCGCCCCGGGCCAGCGTGGCGGCCATCCGGGCCAGGTCGGTGCTGGTCACCTTGACCGAACACTGGCGGAAGTACACGTCGAGGACCTCGTCCGGATCGCCGTCCAGCACACCGAAACTGGTCAGCATGTACGCGATCGCCCGGTTGCGGTTGCCCGTCGCCTTCTCCGAGGCGTAGACATCCATGTCGATCTCGAGTCGCCGGCCCGCGCACGCCGAATAGAACTCGTGGATGCGGTCGAACCGCTCATCGGCACTGGCCCCGGGGATCAGCGAAACCGCCGCGATGGCACCGGCATTGATCATGGGGTTCTTCGGTGTCTTGGTCACGTCGTCCACGCTGATCTCGTTGAACGCCTCTCCCGAGGGTTCGACGCCGATCCTGGCGTCGACGGCATCCTGGCCGATCTGGTCCAGCGCGAGCGCGTAGGTGAACGGCTTGGAGATAGATTGGATGGTGAATTCCACTGCGGTGTCGCCGGATTCGTAGACATATCCGTCCGAGGAGGACAGACTCAGTCCAAATCCCTCGGGGTCCACCTTGGCGAGTTCGGGGATATAGCTCGCCAGGGCGCCGTCGCGTAGTTCGATCTGCTCGGCACGGATCCGGTCCAGGTAGTGCTGCACCAGCTCGGCCACAGGTCGCAGTCTAGCCACGGGCACGCTCCCACGACCATGTCGTTTTTCCGCTAGTGAAGCGCCGGGTGCCGTGCCATCGTGGAATACATGCACGAGGATTTCGACCGCTGTTACCGGGCAGTCCAGTCCAAGGACGCACGGTTCGACGGCTGGTTCGTCACCGCTGTGCTCACCACAGGCATCTATTGCCGCCCCAGCTGCCCGGTACGGCCACCGTTCGCCCGCAACATGCGGTTCTATCCGACCGCGGCCGCTGCCCAGGCAGCCGGCTTCCGAGCCTGCAAACGCTGCCGCCCCGATGCCTCGCCGGGCTCCCCCGAATGGAACGTGCGCGGCGACATCGTGGCGCGGTGCATGCGGCTGATCGCCGACGGCACCGTGGACCGCGAGGGAGTGACGGGGCTGGCGGCCCGCGTCGGCTACACGAGCCGGCAGCTGCAACGCATCATGCAGACCGAGCTGGGGGCCAATCCCCTGGCGCTGGCCCGGGCGCAACGGACCCAGACAGCGCGGGTGTTGATCGAAACCACCGAGCTGCCGTTCGCCGACGTGGCCTTTGCTGCGGGCTTCGCCAGCATCCGACAGTTCAACGACACCGTACGGGCGGTGTGCGATCTGACACCGACCCAGCTGCGGTTGCGGGCCCGCAACCGGTTCGCCGCCGATGCCTCCGCTGCACCCGGCGTGCTGTCACTGCGACTGCCGGTACGAACCCCTTTCGCCTACGAAGGGTTGTTCGGGCATCTGGCGGCCAGTGCGGTTCCAGGGTTGGAGGAGGTGCGCGACGGGCAGTACCGGCGCACCCTGCGGCTGCCGCACGGCCATGGCGTGGTCGGCCTGACCCCGCAGCCCGATCATGTCCGCTGCCAGTTGGTCCTGGAGGACTTCCGCGACCTGTCGGCCGCCATCGCACGGTGCCGGCGCCTGCTGGATCTCGACGCCGATCCCGAAGCGGTGGTGGAGGCGCTCCAGTCCGATCCGCGGCTCACCGCGGTGGTCGCCAAGGCGCCGGGGCAACGTATCCCCCGCACCGTCGACGAATCCGAGCTCGCACTCCGGGTGGTGATCGGCCAGCAGGTGTCGATCAAGGCGGCGAGCACCCATGTCGGACGCCTCGTCGCCGGCTACGGGACCCCCGTCTCCGACGAGGCCGGAGGGCTGACCCACGTATTTCCCAGTATCGGCGACCTGGCCGCCCTGGATCCCGGTCATCTGGCCATGCCGGCCTCCAGGAAGCGGACCGTCACGGCGTTGGTGGCGGCGATCGCCGATGGCGATCTGGTCCTCGACCCGGGATGCGACTGGGAGCGGTCCCGCGAACAGTTGCTCACGCTCCCCGGGGTGGGGCCATGGACCACAGAGGTGATCGCCATGCGCGGCCTCGGTGATCCAGATGCCTTCCCCGCCACCGATCTCGGCGTACGCGCGGCCGCGGACCAGTTGGACCTGACCCCCGACGGGCTCGTCGAACACAGCACCAGATGGCGGCCATGGCGCGCATATGCGACACAACACCTCTGGACCACACTGGACCACGCGGTGAACGAATGGCCCCCGCACGATCGACAGGAGAAGTCATGACGACACTGCACTACCGCACCATGGACAGCCCGGTCGGCCTTCTCACGCTGGCCGGCCGGGATGGAAAGCTCATGCATCTACGGATGGTCGATCAGACCTACGAACCGAGCCGCGAAGGCTGGGAGGCCGATGACACGGCATTCTCCGACGCCGCCGACCAGCTGTCCGCATACTTCGCCGGCGAACGTACGGAATTCGACCTCGAGCTCGACATGGTCGGGACGCAGTTTCAGCGCCGCGTGTGGGAGGCACTGCAGACGATTCCGTACGGCGAAACCTGCTCGTATGGAGAGATCGCGCGACAGATCGGGTCACCATCGGCATCGCGAGCCGTCGGCCTGGCCAACGGGCACAATCCGATCGGCATCATCGTGCCCTGTCATCGGGTCATCGGCGCGAATGGCAGCCTCACCGGATACGGCGGCGGCCTGGACCGCAAGCGTGCATTGTTGGAATTGGAGAGAAGCCGGACGATGCCGGCGCTTTTCAATTGATTTATGACTGAGGCGCGTTTTCAATTTCGAAATTGAAAACGCGCCTCTAATTCATCGGTGCGCAGATACAAAAATGCCCGAGCCCCCCAATCGAAATTGGAGGGCTCGGGA
>NZ_HG322952.1:1467373-1475816 GCF_000455325.1 Mycolicibacterium septicum DSM 44393 | reverse complement strand
GCGCGCTGGCCTTCCGCGACGGCGACGAAGTGGTGCTGCAGTCCCGCAGCGGAAAGGAACTCGGGCGCTACTTCCCCGAACTGCTCGACGCCCTGCGTGCCGAACTCGCCGACCGCTGCGTCCTCGACGGTGAAGTGGTGGTGCCGCGTGAGATCGACGGCCGGGTGCGCCTGGACTGGGAGTCGTTGTCGCAGCGCATCCATCCCGCCGAGTCGAGAGTGCGGATGCTCGCCGAACAGACCCCGGCGCACTTCATCGGATTCGACGCCCTGGCCACCGGTGACCGGTTGTTGCTCGCCGAGCCGTTCCGGGTGCGCCGCGAGGCGCTGATCGACGCCGTCAACGCCGAGAAGTGGTGTCATGTCACCCGGACCACCACCGATCCCGACCTCGGCGCCCAGTGGCTGCAGACCTTCGAGGGGGCCGGGCTCGACGGGGTGATCGCCAAGAAGCTCGACGGCCCCTACCTGCCGGGCAAGCGGGAGATGGTGAAGGTCAAGCACCACCGCGACGCCGACTGCGTGGCCATCGGTTACCGCATCCACAAGAGCGGGGAGGGCATCGGCTCGATCCTGCTCGGCCTCTACCGGCCCGACGGTGAGCTGCAGATGGTCGGTGGCGCAGCCTCGTTCAGCGTGAAGGACCGGCTCAAGCTGCTGGCCGACCTGGAGCCGCTGCGGGAGGGCGATGAAGTCCGTGAGGGTGACCCCAGCCGCTGGAACTCGGCCGCCGACAAGCGCTGGATTCCGGTGCGCCCCGAGCGTGTGTGCGAGGTGGCCTATGACCAGATGGAAGGCAACACCGTCCATGGGCAACGCTTCCGGCACGCCGTGAAGTTCATGCGCTGGCGTCCGGACCGGGAACCGTCGAGCTGCACGTTCGACCAGCTCGACGTGCCGTTGAACTACGACCTGTACGACGTCCTCGAGGGAGACAGCTGAGATGGCAACCCCGGCAACCGAACTCGACGTCGACGGGATCAAGGTCCGGTTCACCAACCCGGACAAGGTGTACTACCCCAAGCTCGGCAAGGACGGTACCAAGGGCAAGCTGATGGAGTACTACCTCGGCGTCGCCGACCGCATGGTCACGTTGTTGAAGGACCGGCCCACCCACCTGCAGCGGTTCCCCGACGGCATCGAGGGTGAGGAGATCTACCAGAAGCGGGTCCCGCAGAAGCATCCCGACTACCTGGAGACCTGCGTCGTCACCTTCCCGTCCGGCCGAACCGCCGACGCCCTCAAGGTGACACACCCGGCGGCGATCGCGTGGGCCGCGCAGATGGGCACGATCACCTTGCACCCCTGGCAGGTTCGATGCCCGGACACCGAGCATCCCGACGAGTTGCGGATCGACCTGGACCCCCAGCCGGGCACGGGGTTCGCCGAGGCCGCCGCGGTCGCCTGCGATGTGCTCAAGCCGCTTCTCGACGAGCTCGGCCTGGTCGGCTATCCGAAAACCTCCGGCGGCCGCGGCGTGCACGTCTTCCTGCGGATCAAGACCGACTGGGATTTCATCGAGGTGCGGCGGGCCGGGATCGCCCTGGCCCGCGAGGTGGAGCGCCGTGCCCCCGATGCGGTGACCACGTCGTGGTGGAAGGAGGAGCGGGGCGAGCGGCTGTTCATCGACTACAACCAGAACGCCCGCGACCGCACGTTCGCCTCGGCCTATTCGGCCCGCAAGACCCCGATCGCCACCGTGTCGACGCCGTTGTCCTGGGACGAGCTCCGCACAGCCAACCCCGACGACTACACGATCGCCACCGTGCCGGATTTCCTTGCCGGCCGCGAGGATCCATGGGCCGGCATCGACGAGAAGAAGCAGTCCCTGCAGCCGCTGCTGGACCTGGTGGCCGCCGATGAGGAGCGTGGCCTGGGGGATCTGCCGTACCCGCCGAGCTATCCGAAGATGCCGGGGGAGCCGCCCCGGGTGCAGCCGAGCAAGAAGGTCGCCGCCAACTGGGACGAGGAGGGCAACCGCCGCCAGGATTAGCCACCGCTGCGCCTCACCGGATCGTCCGGGCGTGAACCGGGGCGTAGCGCTCTCCCGCGACGCGGCCCGGTGTGAATATCCCGGCCAGAAGGGCGACTTCGTCGGCACTGATCGCAACGTCGGTGGCCGCGATGTTCTCCCGGACGAACGGGATCCGTTTCGTTCCGGGAATCGGCACCACGTCGAGCGGCTGTGCGAGCAACCAGGCCAGCGCCAGTTGTCCCGGGCTGCACCCTTTCTCCGCCGCGATGGCCTTGAGTTGTTCGACTGGCTCGAGGTTGACCGCGAGGTTCTCGGCCGAGAACCTCGGGTTCGTGGCCCGGAAATCCCCCGCGGCGAAGGTACTGCCGGTCTTCACGGATCCGGTGAGCGCCGAGCGGCCCAGCGGGCTGTAGGGCACGAGGGTGATACCCAGCTCCCGGCACGTCGATGTGATGCCCTCCTCGACATGCCGTTCCCACAGTGAGTACTCGGATTGCAGGGCAGTGATCGGATGCGTGGCATGGGCGCGGCGGAGCTGATCGGGACTCACCTCGCTGAGTCCGATGGCACGGACTTTGCCTGCCGCGACGAGTTCGGCCATCGCTCCCACGGTTTCCTCGATCGGCACGCTCGGGTCGAGGCGGTGGTAGTAGTACAAGTCGATGACGTCGGTTCCCAAGCGCCGCAGGCTGGCCTCACATGCGGTTCGTACATACTCGGGCCGGCCGTCGATCGCGATCCCGTTCTCGGAGTCGTTGATCTTCGCCGCGAACTTGGTCGCAAGCACGATTTCGTCCCGGTGCCCGGCGATCGCGGCGCCGATCAGTCGCTCGTTGTGGCCGAAGCCGCGGATCGGCACGCCGAAGGTGATGTCGGACGCGCCGTACACATCGGAGGTGTCGAGGAAGTCGACCCCGAGTTCGAGTGCGGTCCGGATTGTGGCCACCGACTCGTTGTCGTCCGCATCGCCGTAGGACTGCGACATTCCCATGCAGCCCAGTCCGATCGGGCGCACCGTCAACTCGGAATGCCCGAGTTTTGTCCTCATTTGACGGCTCCCAGCGGGTCGACCTGATCGGCGGTGACGTCATCGGCCGCGGTGGAAAGGCTCAGGGTTTCCCACTTCTCGTCGTCGGCCAGCAGGTCGCGTCCGGCGGCAGTCGCGTAGCGGTAGGCATCGGGCCCCACGAGCAACCTCGCCGGGGGATCACTCATCTCGGCGATGTCGACGACGAGTCCGGCCACCTTGGCGGGGTCGCTGGCCCCGAGGTTCTCCGGAGTGCTTTGGGTGATCGACGCACCGACGGTGGCGGCGTACTCCTCACGGACCGTGTCCACGCGCATCGACGACCCGGCCCAATCAGTGCGCATACCACCGGGTTCCAGGACCGTGACCTTGATTCCCAGAGGTGCGACCTCCTTGGCGAGGACGCCGGAGAACCCGGTGACCGCCCACTTGGCCGACTGGTATGCGCCAAGGCCGGCGCGCACGAGTCGTCCACCGACCGACGAGATCTGGACGATGTGACCGGCGCGTTGGGCACGCATGACCGGGAGTGCGGCTTGGGTGAGGCGAACGACGCCGAGGAAGTTGGCGTCGATCTGGGTGCGGAAGTCGTCGAAGTCGAAGTCTTCGATGGCGGCCATGTTCGCGTAGCCCGCGTTGTTGACCAATACGTCGAGCCGGCCGAACCGCTCGACCGCGGTGGCCACGGCTGCGCGCACCTGGTCGTCGTCGGTCACGTCGAGTTGGACAACGGCGAGGCGGTCCCGTTCCCCGGCGGCAAGGTCGGCCAGGGCGTCAGCGGAGCGGACGCCGGCGACGACGCGGTGTCCCGCGCCCAATGCTGCCTCTACGATGGCGCGGCCCAGACCACGGGATGCGCCAGATACCAGAAATACGTACGACATTGCGGTTACCTGCTTTCGGTTGACATATCTGGGTGGGGTGATGGTTCAGGCGACGCTGCGGATCGTTCCGCCGTCGACGCGCAGATCGGCACCGCTGATGTAGCCGGCCTGCGTGCTGGCCAAAAATGCGACCGCGGAAGCGATTTCCTCCGGTCGACCGAACCTGCCCACATCGTTGGGAAACCATTCGGTGGCAGCAGCGGTCTCGATGTCCTCCCACGTCGGGCCCCAGCCGTGTACGGCTCCGGCGCGGATGGCCATGTCCCGCACGGGTTCGGTCAGGATGGCCCCCGGCGCGACGGTGTTGGATGTGATGCCCGTGCCTGCGAGTTCCCGGGCCAGCGACACGGTGAGGTTGTGTCGGGCGGCGAGGGTTGCGTTGTAGTGCGGCTGCATGGCGACGGGCTGGATCGCCAGCCCGCCACCGATCTGAATGACACGGCCCCAGCCGCGCCGCCGCATCCCCGGCACGAGGCGCTCGATCATGCGCACCCCGGATACGACATTGACCTGATAGATCTGCGCCCACAGCTCGGCCGTGAGCTCGGACCATCCCAGTCCGTCGTAGTACCCGGCATTGTTGACGAGGATGTCGATGTCACCCGCGGTCGCGGCGGCGGCGTCGGCACCCGCGTCGGTGGCCAGGTCGCCGGTGACGGACACCGCGTCGCCGCCGGCGGCCCGAATGCGCTCGGCGACGTCGTCCGTGCGTGATGCGTCGCGCCCGTGGACCACGACGGAAGCACCCTCAGCGGCAAGCGTTTGTGCGATGGCCTGACCGAGCCCGGTGCTCGATCCGGTGACCAGTGCGCGCTTACCCGACAGACCCAGATCCATGACCCCGCTCCTATGTCTACGCTCGTATACATCCGATAGGTATACATACGTAGACTTGCGGCGCGATATTCCCTAGCGTTCTCGGTATGGGTTCCTCCCGACCACGCAATGCCGCTGCCACCCGCGAGGCGATCCTGCAATCGGCGATCCGCCACTTTGCGCTGTCCGGGTACGACGGTGTCGGCGTTCGTGAGATCGCGCGAGACGCCGGGGTCACTGCGATGCTGGTGAACCGCTACTTCGGGTCCAAGGAGCAGCTGTTCGCCGAAGCGGTCGAGACCTCGTTCGCGCCTCCGACGATCGTCGCCGAGGAACCGGACGCCCTGGCCCGCGATGCCGCCATCGCACTGGTCGAACGCTCCGACCCGGACGCCGACCCGCTGGAGCCGTTCCTGATCATGCTCCGGTCCATCTCGAATCCGGCTGCGGTGAACATCGTCCGCGACGCGATCGCGCGCCACGTCGGTCAGCGGTTGGCCCGTCAGCTCCCCGAGCCAGGGCGAGAGCTCCGCACCGACGCCATGCTGTCGGTGATGAGCGGAGTCCTACTGATGCGCCGGGTGATACGAAGCCCGGGCTTGACCGACGCGGACACCGATCAGCTGACCGACCTGTTCGAGCGCGTGTTCTCCGCGATCATCGAGCCAGCATGAGGTCCAGAAAGCGCTCGTAGCGCTCCGCGGCCGTCAGTGCGTCGGCCGAGTCGATGAGGTGCAGCGCCCCGATACCGGTGGCGAAGGTGGCCTGGCCGCGCAGGCCGGCGTCCTCGGGGCTGAACCCGTAGTCGAGGTAGGCCCTGGTGACGGCGACCATCACCCGGTGATCGGCCGCCCGCACGTTGGCCGCGGCGATGTCGTCGGATCTGGCCCACTCCCGCATCGCGCGTTCCAGGGTCCAGTGCTGTGGGCTCAGCAGCTGTCTCATCATCTGCGACAGCCGTTCGCGCGGCGGCAGGTCCTCGAGTTCGGCCAGCGCGCGGCGGTCCTGTTCCAGGAAGGCATTCCACGACGCGACCAGGGCCGCCCGGTAGCCCTTCATGTCGGTGAAGTGCCAATAGAAGCTGCCCCGGGTGGCGCCGATCTGCTCGCAGAGCCGCTCGATCTTCAGCGCCCGCATCCCGTCGGAGGCCAGCAGGGCGTACCCGGCCTGAAGCCAGTCATCGGCGGTCAAGCTGCCGGGCGTGCCCTTGCGTTCGCCTGCCATTCGGACAGAGTAAGACGCGCGCGCCCTATCCCGCGGCTGGCAGGTGCATCCCGAACGGCACCGCGCTGATCAGGGTGACGGGCACGGCCTCGCCGCTGGGCACCGGATACTGCCGCTGTTCACCGGGACGCGCGCCGACGATGGCCTCACCCAGCGGTGAGTTCACCGAATAGACCTCCAGGTCGCCGTATTCGGCGCCGCGGATGCCTAGCAGGAACGTCTCGATCTCGCCGGTCTGGTCGTAGCGCACGGTCAGCACCATGCCCGGCTCGGCCACCCCGTCGTCGGGCGGATCCTCGCCGACGACGGCGTTGAGCAGCAGGTCGTGGATCTGCTGGATGCGGGTCTGGCGGGCCCGCTGGATCGCCACCTCGTTCTCGTCGGAATCCGATGCGGCTTCGCCCGAGATCAGGTCTCGCAACGTCGACAACTCGGTCTGGAGTCGGTCGAACGCCTGTGGTGACAACCAAATACGTTGGCTGACAGTCATTGTGGTTTCCTTCCGATGATGCGGAGATGCCGTCAGGGGCGGGTTCGCGCGCCGCCCCTGACGGCTTGTTGGCCCGTTAGGGCGATGTCGTGAATCGTCAGCGGCGCGGGTCGAATTCCCTCAGGACTTCGGGTTGCTTTCCGGTGGTGATGTATTCGGCAAGCAGCCGCCCGGTGACGGGGCCGTGGGCCAGGCCCCACATGCCGTGGCCGCCTGCCACGTAGATGCCTTGTGTCACTTCACCGATCAGTGGGCGCCCGTCCGGCGTGACGGGACGGCCGCCCACCCACACGTCGGTGCGGGCATCCCAGTCGACACCGTCGAGCAGTGGGACGGCGGAGGCGATGATCGCGTCGACTCGCCGTGGTTGCAGCGGATCGTCGGGGGAACGGAACTCCATGGTCCCGGCCACCCGCAGTCCGCCCTGGTACGGCGTGCAGGCGACACGGGCGTCGGGCAGGTAGATGGGTCCGAGAATCGGGCGGTGCACCGGCACGGTGAACGAGTAGCCGCGTCCGGCCTGCACAGGTGTGCGAACCCAGGGCTTGGCGAGCTTCGACAGCCACGCCCCGGTGGCGATCACCGCGGTGTCGGCGGTCAGCGAGCCGTCCGCCAGTTCCACGGTGACGGTGGCACCCTCGGCCCGAACGTCGGTGACCTCACCGATGACCAACTCCGCACCTCGGGCCATGACGGCATCACCGAGCGCCTGGACGAACCGGCCCGGGTCCACGAAGCGCTGACCCTCCACGCTGATGCCCGCGGTGATCGCCGCGGACGCCAGCGGCACATGGTCGCGCAGTGTTTCACCGGACAGGCCGGTCACGGTCACGGTTTGACCGACCGCGGCCATGCGGCGCAGTTCGGTCATCAGGTGTTCGGCCTGCCGCTGCGTTTCGAACAGCGCTGTGATCGGTCCGTCAGTGGTGGGTACCGACACCCCGTTGGCCGTCAGGACGTCGTAGGCCTCGAGGCATTCCTCGTTGAACGGGACGTTGGCCTTGGCGGCCCGGGTCCACGTGGAGAGCCTGCAGTTCATTGCGAACCGGGTCAGGAACGCCAGCACGCGGGGTCCCGAGTTCAGTGGGATGTGCAGGGGAGCGGCCGGGTCGAACAGCGACCGCAGCCCGTAGCGCAGCACCGCGGGGTCGTTGAGCGGGATGGTCAGCGTCGGCGAGATCCAGCCGGCGTTGCCCCAGGAAGCACCCGCGGCCACTCCGCGGCGGTCGACGACAGTGACCTCGACCCCGCGCTCTTGGAGAAACCATGCCGTGGACAGGCCGACAATGCCTGCACCCACGACCACCGCAGACCGCGGTCCGCCGTCAATGCGCTCGACCCCATTCATGCTCCCCATGGTGGGGCTGACCCGGCTTAGTTGGTTTGCAGGATCTCGACAAGTAGAAGGGGTGAGATTGTCGAGTTACGACAACTCTTCTGTCGCCGCGAGCTCGATCATCATCGCCACCCGCTTGCGCGCATCGTCCAGGTCGAGCTGGGTCAACTCGACCATCTTGCGCAGCCGGTAGCGCACGGTGTTCTCGTGCACGCCCAGTGCCCGCCCGGCCCCGGCCAGATCGCCCTGGGCCTCCAACCAGGCTCGTAGCGTCTCCGCGTACTGCGTGCCGTGGGCCTGATCGTGGGCGCGTAGCTCGGCGACCGGTCCGCGCTGCGGGGCGCGGCCGGCGCGGGCGGCGATCCGCAGGCGCTGCAGCAGGATCTCGTCCCAGGCCTCGTCGTAGACGGGCACCTGTTCGTCCAGGTTCTTGGCGTCGCCGTGGCGCACCTCGTGCAGGGCCAGGCACTCGTCGGCCTCACTGCGCGCCAGCGCCAGTTCGGCGGCGGTGGCCGGGCCGCTGATCCCGGCCAGCACGGTCACCGGATCGGGCAGCGCGGCCCGCAACCCCGCCACCCAGCCGCTCGCGGCCTGGGCCTCGGCGCCGGGCAGCACGGTGTAGACGGTGTTGCCGGCCAGGGCGCTGCGCCCGGGTCGCGACCAGCCGAAGCCGGCCGTCGCCCGCTCGAACG
>NZ_HG322952.1:1351280-1466885 GCF_000455325.1 Mycolicibacterium septicum DSM 44393 | reverse complement strand
ACCCGCAGCGGTGTCTGCGGGAGCCCGAGCCGGCTGGCCGCCGTGGTGGCGTCGGCAGCGCCCTCGAGCAGACGGATGACGAGCTCGGACTCCACCTGGCGTTCCAGATCGGCGCTGGCCCGTGAGCGCAGCAGGTGCAGGGCGACCATGCGGGCGCCGTCGGCCAGCGCGGCCCGGCGCGCGTCGGGCAATGGCTCGGCACAGGTCACCCAGATCGACCCGAGTAGTTCGCGACCGGCCCGGGCGGCGACCACCATCCGCCCGGTCAGGCCGCGTTCGTCGTCACCGCCGACGAACATCGGCTCGTCGGATTCGGCCAGATGCCGGAACACCCCGCGGGCTTCGAACAGGGCCCGCAGCTGTTGCGGAGCCCGGCGGCTCAGGATCGTCTCGGCGCGGGCCGGGTCCGCATGCTGCTGCAGCCGCGAGTAGGCCAGCACCGAACTGCGCCGGTCCTCGATCGTGACCGAGCCGCCCACAGCGTCGGCCAGGCTGTCGGCCAGGGCGAACAAATCGGTTGGGCCACGCCCGGATTCGGTTTCCCGGCCCTCCAGCACGACGCCGTAGACCACGGCCGCCAGCTCGCTCCAGGAGACTTCGGGGTCGACGGTCATCACCGCGATACGGTCGTCGGCCACCGGCTCGTCATCGCCGGAGGGACTGTCGGGGCCGCGGACCAGCACCACCACGGCACGCGCGGCGGCCGCCCACTGAACAGCCTCGCCGACCGAGGTGGCCCCGACTGCGAGCAGGACGTCACCGATGACCTGCCCGGGTTCGTGCATCACGACGCTGCGCAGCTCGGTCGAGCGTGGCGCCGGACGGGGTCCATTCGCCGGGGTGCGCAGCCGCACCCCGTAGCCGCCCAGGACGTTGATCAGGCGGTCCAGCGTGACCACGGACTACGGCCCGGCAGCCAGCGTGGCCTTGCCGGTGCGTTGTTGGCCGCCCTGGTCCAGCCAGGTCAGACCCACGACGTCGCCCGGGTAGTGCTGATCGAGAACCAGCGTCAGGGTGCGGGCCGAATCCAGCCGGGTGCCCTCGATGTTGGTGAGCAGATCGCCCGGGTTCAGGCCGGCCGCCTCTGCCGGTCCGCCGGGAATGACGTCCTGCACGATCACGCCGCCGTTCTGGCGCTGCGCGGTGCGCACTCCCACGCCGAGCATGGTCGGCGGTCCGATGTGCACCGAAGGTGACGGGGTGCGGGCGCGGATCTGTCCGGCGATGCCCATCGCGTCGTTGATCGGGATCGCGAATCCCTTGCCACCGGGGCCCATCCGGAAGTTCACCGACGCCGCTGTCGTCATCCCGACGACCTGGCCCGCATCGTTGACCACCGGCCCGCCGGAATCGCCGGCACGTACCGGCGCGGCGAACTCGAACAGGCCGTTGATCTCATCGCTGGTGCCGGTCAGCTCGTCTTCGGCGTTGACGGTCCGGTTGAAGGCGCTGACGGTGCCGATCTCGCGGGTCAGCGGCGCGCCGCTACCCCCGGCATTGCCGAGCGCGACCACCGGCTGACCCGGTGCCAGCGCGCCCGAATCGCCGATCGGTGCTGGTGGCAGGCCGGCCGCACCGTGCAGTTGCAGCACCGCGATGTCGTTCTGGCGGTCGTAGCCGACCAGGTCGGCGGGGAAACTCTGGCCGCCGACGGTGGCGCTGATCGAGTTGGCCCCTTGGACGACGTGATAGTTGGTCAGCACCTCGCCGTTCGGGGAGAGCACGATGCCGGTGCCGATGCCGTAGGCCTGTTGGTAGTCGACCCGGGTGTCGATGCGCGCCACCGTTGGTTCGACCTGGGTGGCCACCGCCTCCGGGTCACCGGGTGCGGCGCCGGCAGGTGCCGACGGGACGACGACGGTGGCCGCGGCGGTCAGTGCCGCGGCGAGAATCACTTTGAACGGATGTGAGCCCACTTTGCTCATGTACCCATCTTGGCTGGGCAAGAACCCGATGTCGACGCGATCGGCGTTGCGTCAGTCTTCGGTGGCGACGTCGCTGCGCGAGCGCCAGCCCCTGCGCTTGGTGCCACTCTTGCTGGACGGCCGGCGGTTGCGCAGAGACGCACCCTCCGCCTTGTCGTCCTCGGTGGCCTCTTCGGACTCTTCGGCCTCTTCGGAAGCTTCGCCTTCTTCAGCCTTTTCGGACTCAGGCTCGGCCTCGGTCTCTTCGGCGTCTGCGTCAGCGTCGGTCTCGGCAGGCTTCTCGGTCTCATCGACCGCGGTCTCTTCGGTCTCTTCCGCGTCGGCCTTCTTACGTCCGCGGCGCTCGGCCTTCTCGCGGGTCTTGACCGGCCTCGGCGGCGGGGGCGGCAATTCGGCGACAAAGGCCAGGTAGAAGGCGAAGATGCCGAGCAGCGCGATCGCGGCGGCGGCGCCGTAGATCCCGAACAGCCACGGACCGAAGCTGTCCAGCGACAACCAGATCTCGGAGACCGCGGTGACGACGATCAGCACCGCTGCCAGCACATGCAGGAAAATCGAGGCGGTCCGCAACCGCAGCGCCAGCTCCGGGGTGGCCAGCTCGGGCCGCTTGGTCCGCTGCAGGGTGAACACCACCGGCAGGGCCGCGAGACCGATCAGCACACCGGTGACGATGCGCAGGATCAGCCCGAGCGTCGGCGAGGTCTGGCCCATGAGTTCGGGCCATCGCGGAAGAACGAAAAAGAAGAAGAGGCCGGCGGCCACGATCGAAAACGACACGTGCCAGATCACCGCGACGGTGCGGCCCATACTCCTCCTCGGGTACTTAATTGGGCCGGGGTGCGACCTGCTGATCAGGGTTGATTCAGCAGGTCGCACCCCGGACCCGAGCGCGGAGGATAGGGGATTTGAACCCCTGAGGGCTGTTAACCCAACCCGCGTTCCAGGCGAGCGCCATAGGCCACTAGGCGAATCCTCCGTCGGCAATCGTAGCCGACGCTCGAACCAGTCCCGTAAACGCCGGGGAAGGGGCGGGTATTACACTCGCTGTGGACCCCGCGCGGCGTCCATCCTGTGAACTCCCCCAGGGCCGGAAGGCAGCAAGGGTCAACGGGCTCTGGCGGGTGCGCGGGGTCCCCTTATGTTCAGCTCATTCACCATCTGTGAAAGGCGCGCGGTGTCGTTCCAGTCTCTCGGCCGCGACGATCTGCTCGCGCAGCACGAAGTCCAACAGCGCAACTACGCAGAGCTGCAGGCCAAGAAGCTGAGCCTGGACCTGACCCGGGGTAAGCCGGCTTCCGAGCAGTTGGATCTCTCCAACGCGCTGCTGTCGCTCCCCGGCTCCGAAAAAGACTCCTTCCGCGACCGCGAAGGCACCGACACCCGCAACTACGGCGGCCTGCACGGGCTGCCCGAACTGCGGGAGATCTTCGGCGAGCTGCTCGGCATCCCGGTGCAGAACCTGATCGCGGGCAACAACGCGAGCCTGGAGATGATGCACGACGTCCTCGTGTTCTCGCTGCTGCACGGCGGTGTGGACTCGGTGCGGCCCTGGGGCCAAGAGGAGAAAGTGAAGTTCCTCTGCCCCGCGCCCGGATATGACCGGCACTTCGCCATCACCGAGTCCTTCGGAATCGAGATGATCGCGGTGCCGATGCGCGAGGACGGGCCGGACGTCGACCTGATCGAGGAACTCGTCGCGGCCGATCCGGCGATCAAGGGCATGTGGTGCATTCCGGTGTACGGCAACCCGACCGGCGTCACCTACTCCTGGGAAGTGGTCCGGCGTCTCGTCCAGATGCGCACGGCCGCAAACGATTTCCGGTTGATGTGGGACAACGCCTATGCGGTTCACACCCTGACCGACGAGTTCATCCGCCAGGTCGACGTGCTGGGTCTGGCCGAGGCCGCCGGTAACCCGAACCGTCCGCTGGTGTTCGCCTCGACGTCCAAGATCACCTTCGCCGGGGCGGGGGTGAGCTTCTTGGGCGGCTCGCTGGGAAACATCGCCTGGTACCTGCAGCACGCGGGCAAGAAGACGATCGGGCCGGACAAGATCAACCAGCTGCGCCACAGTCGCTATTTCCGCGACGCCGATGGCGTGCGGCTGCAGATGCAGCGCCACCGGCAGCTGATCGCCCCCAAGTTCGCCTTGGTCGCCGAGATCCTCGAGGACCGGCTGGGGGAGTCGAAGATCGCGTCGTGGACCGATCCCAAGGGCGGCTACTTCGTCAGCCTCGACGTGTGGCCCGGCACCGCCAAGCGCACCGTTTCCCTGGCCAAGGACGCCGGGATCGCGGTGACCGAGGCGGGTGCGTCGTTCCCGTACCGCAAGGACCCCGAGGACAAGAACATCCGCATCGCGCCGACGTTCCCGTCGCTGTCGGATGTGCGTGAGGCGGTCGACGGCCTGGCCACCTGCGCCCTGCTCGCGGCGACCGAGTCCCTGCTGGGCGAGTAATTGTCCGCTGGTGCTCGCGCCGTCGGACCGGATCGGTAGCCTTCTTCCGTGGCTCTCTACCGCAAATACCGGCCGGCAAGCTTCGCGGAAGTCGTTGGCCAGGAACATGTCACCGAGCCGCTATCTACTGCGCTGACCGCGGGTCGGATCAACCACGCCTACCTGTTCTCCGGGCCGCGCGGCTGCGGCAAGACGTCCTCGGCGCGCATCCTGGCCCGCTCGCTCAACTGCGAGCAGGGGCCGACGCCCACACCCTGCGGCGTCTGCGATTCGTGCGTCGCGCTGGCCCCCAACGGTCCGGGCAACCTCGACGTCACCGAACTCGACGCGGCCAGCCACGGTGGCGTCGACGACACCCGAGAACTGCGCGACCGCGCGTTCTTCACCCCGGCGCAATCCCGCTACCGCATCTTCATCATCGACGAAGCGCACATGGTCACCACCGCCGGTTTCAACGCGCTCCTCAAGATCGTCGAGGAGCCGCCCGAGCACCTGATCTTCGTGTTCGCCACCACCGAACCCGAGAAGGTGCTCCCGACCATCCGGTCGCGTACCCACCACTACCCGTTCCGGCTGCTGGCCCCGCGCACCATGCGTCCGCTGCTCGAGCGCATCTGTGCCGAAGAGAACGTCAACGTCGACGACGCGGTGTACCCGCTGGTCATCCGGGCCGGCGGCGGCTCCCCCCGCGACACGCTCTCGGTGCTCGATCAGCTGCTGGCCGGCTCCGAGCAGGGTGCGGATGGCAACCACATCACCTATCAGCGGGCGCTGGCCCTACTCGGTGCCACGGACATGGCGCTCATCGACGATGCGGTCGAGGCACTGGCCGCCGGCGATGCTGCCGCATTGTTCGGCGCCGTGGAGGCGGTGATCGACGCCGGACACGATCCGCGGCGCTTTGCCACCGATCTGCTGGAACGCTTTCGCGATCTGATCGTGCTGCAGGCCGTGCCCGACGCGGTCACCCGCGGTGTCGTGGACGCACCGGCCGACGTGCTGGAGCGGATGCGGGAGCAGGCCGACAAAGTGGTGCGGCGACGCTGGCCCGCTATGCCGAGGTGGTGCACGCGGGCCTCGGGGAGATGCGTGGTGCGACCGCGCCGCGGCTGCTGCTGGAGGTGGTGTGTGCCCGGCTGCTGCTGCCCTCGGCGCATGACACCGAGTCGGCGCTGCTGCAGCGCATCGAACGCATCGAGACCCGGTTGGACCTGTCGATCCCGGCAGGCGAGGCCGCGGCATCGGCCGCCCGTCCCGCCGCCGAGCCCGCCAAGACCTTCACCCGGCGCAGCCAGGCGGCCCCGGTCGAGGCTCCTGCCGAGGCTCCCGCCCCGACGCCGCCGCCCGCTCCCGAACCGGTCGCCACCCCCGAACCGGTCGCCACCCCCGAACCGGTCGCCGCTCCGGAACCGGTCGCCGCCCCCGAACCCGTCTCGGCGCCGCCGCCACCGCCACCCGCTCCGGAACCCGAGCCCGAGCCGCCGCTCCCGCCGGAGCCCGACTTCGAGCCCGAGCCTGCTCCGGAACCCGAGCCTGAACCCCTGCCTGCGCCGGCAGCAGTGACCCCCGGTGGCGAGCCCAACGCAGCCGCCGTGCGCTCGATGTGGACGACGGTGCGGGAGAAGGTGCGCGAACGCAGCCGCACCACCGAGGTCATGCTGTCGGGGGCGATCGTGCGGGCGGTCGAGGACAAAACCCTTGTGCTGTCTCATGAATCACCGCCGCTGGCGAAGCGGCTCACCGAGTCGCGCAATGCCGATGTGATCCGGGATGCGCTCAAGGACGCGCTCGGGGTGGACTGGCAGATCCGCTGCGAGGTCGGGACCGCGGAGGCAGCGCCGCCACCTCCGCCGAAGGCCGCCAAACCCCCGCCGCGGGTCCCGACCCGGCCGGGCCGGGTCATTCCCGAACCCGAACCGGTGCCGGATCCCGAACCGCCGCCGTCCCCGGAGCAGGAAGAGGCAGAGATGCTCGCCGAGGCTTCGCAGAGCGAGGCCGGGCCGCGCCGCGACCCCGAAGAGGTCGCGCTGGAACTGCTTCAGAACGAACTGGGTGCGCGAAAGATCGAGAGCTAGCGCAACCTCAATCGGCGGCGACGCTTGTCTAGGCGGTCCACCACGGCCGCAACGGCAGGCCGCCGTCGTTGCCGCGGTCATCGAGCTTGACGGCCAGAACCTGGTGCAGCTGGACGACATTCGTCTCGAAGCCGAGCCTGGAGCCCGCCATGTACAGGCCCCACACCTTGGCAGTGGGCAGCCCGACCTCGGCGACGGCCTCGTCCCAGTGCTCGACGAGGTTGGCGCACCAGTCGCGCAGCGTCATCGCGTAGTGGTTGCGAAGGTTCTCCTCGTGCATGACCTCCAGGCCGACGTCCTGCATCTCGGTGATGATGCGTCCCGAGCCGGTCAGCTCGCCGTCCGGGAACACGTAGCGGTCGATGAAACCTCCGGCGGCCGCTCCGCTCCGGTTGTCGTGGCGGGTGATGCAGTGGTTGAGCAACAGCGCACCGGTACGCATCTTCGACTTCAGGAAACCGAAGTACGACGGATAGTTGTGCACGCCGATGTGCTCGGTCAGGCCGATCGAGGAGACGGCGTCGAACCCGGTCTCGGCGATGTCGCGGTAGTCGCCGTGGCGCACCTCGGCCAGATCCCCAAGACCCTCCCTGACGATGGCCTCCTGCGCCCACCGGGCCTGTTCCTTGGACAGTGTCACCCCGATCGCCTTGACCCCGTGGCGTGCGGCGTAACGCACCATGCCGCCCCAACCGCAGCCGACGTCGAGCAAGCGGTCACCGGGCTGGAGCCGTAGCTTCTCGAACACCAGGCGGTACTTGTTGTCCTGCGCCTCCTCCAGGCCGGCATCGGCATCCGGGTAGCACGCGCAGGTGTAGGTCATCGACGGCCCGAGGACCCACTCGTAGAACGTGTTCGATACGTCGTAGTGGTGGTGGATCGCCTCGGCGTCGCGAGTCTTGCTGTGTCGCAACCCCTCTACCACCCGGCGCCACCGCGGCAGCGCCTCCTGCGGCGGCGGCGCGATGGGCTTGAGGTGCTCGATGCCGATGGACCGCACGATGTTGGCCAGCACCCGGGCGGGCGGGCGCTTGAACGCCATCTTCTCGGCCAGCGCGCACAGCAGGGGGTACGGGTCGCCGGGATGGACCCCGTACAGTTCCAGGTCGCCGGACACGTAGGCGCGGGCCAGGCCAAGATCCCCGGGAGCTGTCGCGAGATAGGTGGTGCCGCGCGGAGTCTTGAGGTCCAGACCGAGCGTGGCGTCCGTGGGCCCCGAGGTGCTTCCGTCGTACGCGGTGAACTTCAGTGGCTGCGTCCCGGCCGCGAAGATCTCCAAGATCTCTGCAAGGCTGAGCTTGTGGTCGGTTGCGTGCGTCGAGTGTTCTTTGAAGGTGGTCATCGCTGTTCTCCGTTCATCGGCGCAACACGGCTTTCGAATACAGGTCAAACAGACGTGAATCGGGGTCGTAGGACTTCTTGACGGCCTTGTAGGTCTCACCGCCGTAGAGCTCGTCGAAATCCTCACGCGGATAGTAGGAATCGGAATACAGGGACTTGTGCCCGTCGAGCTCGCTGACCTTGGTCTCGATCAGCTTGTTGGTGTGGCCTTCCACCGGGCCGACCGGTACCGAGGACCAGAACCCGACGTTGACGTAGGTGTGGTGGGCGCGCAGGGGATACAGCGGCCAGCCCGCCGCATGGCGGTCGTCATCGCGTAACCGCAGTGGGCACAGCCAGATCGGTTCGATCGGCACGTTCTCCAGGAACCACGAGAGGAACCGTTCACAGTTCTCTATTGGCACCTCGATGTCCTGCACCACCCGCTCGCGGGGCGGGCGCCCGTTGCGCTTCTCGATCCGGTCGGCGATGTTGAACCGCTGGTCGTAGCCGACGAGTTTCCAGTAGAAGCTGCTGCGCCGCAGCCGACGCGGCCAGAACCGCCGGATGGTGGGGTTCTGCGCGCCGAATGCCCGTGAGCACCAGAACCAGTCGGTGTCCCACCGCCACAGATAGTCGTGGATCGTCAGCCGGTCGTGTTTCTCGCCTTGCGCGTGCTGGATCGAGCGGTAGTAGATGTCCTGGCCGGTGTAGTCGCTGACCGGGCCGGGCGTCGTCGTCTTGAAACCGACGCACAGGTAGCTCTCGTCGGCACTGAACACCACGCCGTCGAGGTAATCGACCGGCTCGCCGTCCAGCCCACCGGTCTCGATGATCCGGTCCATCGCCGCGACGAGGTCGGTCAGCGAGTGAAACCGAAGGTGGCGCAACGCGACAAAGGAGGTGACGGGTTCGAGCTCGATTCGGAGCCGGGTCGAATATCCGAGCGTGCCATATGAATTGGGGAACGTTCGAAACAGGTCGGGATGCTGTTCGGGTGATGCGGTGACGATTTCGCCTGCCCCGGTGAGAATGTCCATCTCCAGCACCGATTCGTGCGGCAGACCGTTGCGGAATGACGTCGACTCGATGCCGAGGCCGGTGACGGCGCCGCCCAGCGTGATGGTCTTGAGCTGCGGCACCACCAGCGGCGCCAGGCCGTGCGGGAGCGTCGCGGCCACCAGATCCTCGTAGGTGCACATGCCGGCGACGTCGGCGGTACGGGCTTCGGCGTCGACCGCGATCACATTGGTCAGCCCCGATACGTCCAGACCCTTGACATCGCTGCGATCTCGCGCACGGAAGAGGTTCGACGTGGGCTTGGCAAGCCGCACCGTCGAATTGGGCGGTATGGCGCGGTAACTGTCCAGGAGGCGCTGCACGCCTAGGGCATGGGCAGCTTGTGCGTCAGTCGTAACAACAGACACACATATACGCTAGTCGGAGGTTGCCGACGATGCACCCGCAGACACGAGCAAAAGGAGTTTCAGTCATGGGACAGGTCAGTGCGGTCAGCACGGTTCTGATCAACGCCGAGCCGGCCGCGGTGTTCGCCGCGATCGCGGACTACCAGACCGTGCGCCCGAAGATCCTCTCCTCGCACTACCGCGACTACCAGGTGCTCGAGGGTGGTCAGGGTGCGGGCACGGTGGCCAGCTGGAAGCTGCAGGCGACCGAGTCCCGGGTGCGTGACATCAAGGCGTCGGTGGACGTTGCCGGCCACACGGTGATCGAGAAGGACGCGAACTCCAGCCTGGTGACCAACTGGACCGTTGCCCCGGCGGGCGCCGGATCGTCGGTCAACCTCAAGACCAGCTGGACCGGTGCAGGCGGGGTCAAGGGCTTCTTCGAGAAGACTTTCGCACCGCTGGGCCTGCGCAAGATCCAGGACGAGGTGCTGGCCAACTTGAAGAAGGAAGTCGAAAGCTAGCGCGCCTGCGAACCCAGATACGCGGCGACACCCCGGGCGATTGCCTCGGCATACTTCTGCTGGCCGTCCGGGGTTTTCATCAGTGCTGAGTCGACAGGGTTCTTCATGTTGCCGCACTCGACGAGGATCGACGGGAACTGCGCCAGGTTGAGCCCGGCGATGTCGGAGCGGGCGTCCAGACCACCGGAACCGATGTAGGTCGCGGGCGGGATGCCCGACGCGGACAGCTGATCGCGCATGGTCTGGGCGAATTGCACAGACGGCCCGGCCTGCACATTGTTCAACGGCGGCGACGAGTAGAGCACGTGGAAGCCGCGGCCGTTGGGCGGGCCGCCGTCGGCGTGGATGGACACGATGGCGTTCGGCCGCAGTGCATTGGCCATCGAGGCCCGTTCGTCGACGCACGGTCCCAGCGCGTTGTCGTTGCCGCGTGACATCGCGGTGCGCACACCCATCTGGTTCAGGATGGCGCGCACCCGCAGCGTGGTGTCCCAGGTGAAGGTGTGCTCGGGGTAGCCGTCCGTGGTGGAGGTGCCGCTGGCCTGGCAGTCCTTGGTGCCGCCGCGGCCGGTGGGTACCTGGCGGCTGATCGATGCGTCGTTCGCACCGTTGTGGCCGGGATCGAGGAAAACGATCATGCCGGCGATGTTCGAGGGAGCGGCGTTGGCGTGGGGAGCGTCGATGACCGCCGGGACGGCCGCGGCGACAATGACGCTGCTGACCATCGCGGTGCCGACACGCACGCAGGCTGGGACTCGCACGGGCGCCACGCTAGCCCGCACGCCGACTAGGCTGAAAGTCCGAATCGCCGCCGACAGGCGAGAGCAACCAAGTCGAGACCAAGACGCAATCAACACGGCAAGGGGACCACGCATGCAACCCGGAGGCACGCCCGACATGTCGGCCCTGCTGGCGCAGGCGCAGCAGGTACAGCAGCAGCTCATGGAGGCGCAGGAGGCGCTGGCCAACTCCGAGGTGCACGGCCAGGCCGGCGGCGGGCTGGTGCAGGTCACGGTCAAGGGCAGCGGTGAGGTGATCGCGGTGGCGATCGATCCCAAGGTCGTCGACCCCGAGGACGTCGAGACCCTTCAGGACCTCATCGTCGGTGCCCTCGCCGATGCCTCCAATCAGGTGACCGCCCTGGCGCAGAGCCGCCTGGGCCCGCTGGCCGGCGGGCTGGGCGGATTCGGACTTCCGGGGCTGTAAGTGTTCGAAGGCCCAGTACAGGATCTGATCGACGAGCTGGGCAAGTTGCCCGGCATCGGCCCCAAGAGCGCGCAGCGGATCGCGTTTCACCTGCTGAGCGTCGAGCCGCCGGACATCGATCGGCTGACCGCGGTGCTGGGCCGCATCCGTGACGGCGTGACTTTCTGCGCGGTGTGCGGCAACGTCTCCGACGAGGAACGCTGCCGGATCTGCAAGGACCCCCGCCGCGACGCCTCGCTGGTGTGCGTGGTCGAGGAACCCAAGGACGTGCAGGCCGTCGAACGCACCCGCGAATTCCGCGGCCGCTACCACGTGCTGGGCGGGGCGCTGGATCCCTTGTCGGGCGTCGGGCCCGACCAGCTGCGCATCCGTGAGCTGCTCAACCGGATCGGTGAACGCGTCGACGGCGTCGACGTGGCCGAGGTGATCATCGCGACCGACCCCAACACCGAGGGTGAGGCCACGGCCACCTATCTGGTCCGGATGCTGCGCGACATCCCCGGGCTGACGGTCACCCGCATCGCCTCGGGGCTGCCAATGGGCGGCGACCTGGAGTTCGCCGACGAGCTCACCCTGGGCCGGGCACTGGCCGGCCGCCGCGCGATGGCTTAGCGCGTTCTCGCCGATACCGAAACGGTGGGCCCTCTCCGCAGAAAGGGCCCACCGCTTTCAGGATCGGTGGCTACTCGTGGTGCTTGCCGCCACTCTTGCGATCGGACTTACCTGCAGCACTCTTGGCACCGTCGGTGCTGGTGCTGTCGGCACTCTTGCCGGTCTTCCCGGCGATTCGCTGCGTGGCTTTCCTGAGGTTGTCACGAACCTGCTTCGCAGAGCCGGTGACCTTGTTGCTCGCTTTCGACGTCGCTTTGGGAGTCGCTTTCGAAGTTGAAGCCGAGGTCGAGTCGTCGGCCTGTGTAGCGGGTGCCGTGGCATCGGTGGAATCGGCAGATGTCGCGACGGCTTCTGGCGCCGCGGCGGTTTCGCCGGCCGGAACGCTGAGCGTGACGCTACGCGCGGACGTCCCGCTGCTGAGCGTGCTGACGGCCGAAGTGCTCAGCTTGGCGGAGGTGACCGCCGCCGAGGTGGTGGCCGGTGCCAACGGATTCGGGTCGAGCAGTCCGGCGATGGTCTTGGGGATATCGAGCAGGGATGCGATGGGTCCGCTACCCAGGGCACCCAGCGGGGAAGACGGCGACAGCAGTCCTGCGACGGGGATGATCCCCAGAATCGTGCCCTTGCCGTTGAGGAATGCGTCGGTGAGGTTCGCCGGCGCGTTGATGAGGGCGTTGGCGACGCCTTCGGTATCGCCGGCGTTGGCGGCCGTCGCCACTTCCTGCGCGGTTGCGGCGACTCCGTTCAGCACGGACAGGAGCGGGAAGACGGCCGGCAGCACCGCCGCGGTCGCGATGGTCGGCACCGCGGCGATCACGTTCGCGAGATTCTGCGTCGTCGTGGTGACCGCGGTCCAGCTGTTGTTCGACAGGTCGAGCAGGCCCAGGATCGCCGGGAGCAGGCTCAGGGTCAGCCCGTCCACGGCATCGGTGATCTGGCCCTGAGAGATCAGGTCGGAAGCCGTCTGCAATGCGGCGGGCAGGCCTTGCAGCGTGGAGGTGAGGTTGTCGGCATACGTCTGGACGGCGTTGCCCACGACCGTAGCGTTGCCGATCTGATTGCTGATGACGGTCCGCAGAATCGGGGCGTCACTGGCCAACAGCTGCTCTCCGAGGGTCTGCAGGTTGGCGCTCGCGTTCGACAGGGTCTGTGCCCAGGCATCCAGGGGGTTGGTCAGGGCGGACAGTTCAACCGCTGCAGACGATGCGTGTACTGCGGGCAGCTGGATGTCAGTCGGGGTCGGCATGACCGGGCTGACGGCGATGACGCCCGCGCCGGCCAGGGCAACCCCGGCGGTGAGATATGAGCGAACAGCGGTTTCCATCATTCATTCCTTTGCTTGCTTCCGCGAGGGAAGCTGATACTTACTTGAGAGTAATAAGAGATTCAACACATAACGCCATGTCAAATCCATAGTTAGTCCAAATAATGAGACAGCCCCTAGGGGCGTGGGCTGCGTAAAAAGTTTGCTCAAAAGAGCGGTCACGGCCTGATCTTGAACGGTCTGGCAAATGTTCAGCCGGTCGGGTTCTGACCGGTGAAACGGTCCGCGGGCTGGGCTGCGGGCAACGCGGCAGTGTCTGCCAGTAGTTAGCCCAACTCGGTATAAATGGTCTAGATGCTGGTCCATACTGGCCGGTAGCTTTGGCCGATCGTGACGCGCGACAGTTTGCGGCGGATATGTGATCTGTGTGACCCGGGTTGGTCGATCGGATATACATCACGGTGTTGCGGCCCCGCGGGCCGGCAACCACAGGATTTACACAGATGGCGAAATTGTCCGATTCGCGGACACACCAAGAAGGTCTGAGCCACTAGCGTCGAGTTATGCCCGACCTACTCCAGATGGCTGATTCGTTGTACCGGCTGCGCATCCCCGGTGAGCGGGCGCACCTGCTCAACAGTTACCTGTGGCTGGACGGTGAAGGTGTCACGCTCATCGACACCGGCTGGCCGGACAGCTCCGGCCTGATCGCCGAGGCACTGGCCGCGCTCGGAATGCGACGCCTGCACGTCAAGCGCGTCGTGCTCACGCATTTCCACGAGGACCATTGCGGCGCGGCCGCCGAGATCGCGGACTGGTCCGATGTGGAGGTCGTCGCAGGCAAGGGTGACGCCGAGTTCATCCGCGGCGACGAATCCGGGCCACTGCCCGTGCTGACCGACTCGGAGCGGACGCTGCGCCCCGACTTCGACGCCTCACCGCACGGCCCGGCCTGCCGGGTGGACCGGGTGGTCGGCGACGGTGACGTCCTGGACTTCGCCGGCGGGGCCCGGGTGATCGGCGTGCCCGGCCACACCCCGGGCGGCATCGCCCTCTATCTGCCGGCTGCCGACGCCGTGTTGACCGGCGACGTGGTCGCCGAGTCCAACGGCCAGGTGATCGTGGGTATCTTCAACACCGACCGCGCCGAGCTCGCCGACTCTGTGGCCAAGCTCGCGGCCACGGGCGCGCAGCGCGCCGGATTCGGGCACGGTGAGCCGATTCTCACCGATGCCGCAGCGCAGATCGCGGCAGCAGTCGACGTTTTCGCATCCTGACGTGCGGAGCGGAACTACCCTGACAAGCGTGACCGACCCGGTGTCTGTCGTTGAGTCGTACTTGTATGCGGTGATGCGGGACAAGGACTTCGACGTCGTCCGATCGCTCCTCGCCGACGACGTGGTCTATGAAAATGTTGGCTATCCCTCCATGCGCGGAGTCGACCGTATCGTCTCGGTGTTTCGACGTCTGGACACCCCGAAGGTGCGCTTCGATGTCGTGATTCACCGGATTGCCCGGGACGGGACCACCGTTCTGACCGAGCGAACGGACTCAGTGCTCATCGGCACGTTCGAGGCGCACTTCTGGGTGTGTGGTGTTTTCGAAGTTCGCGATGGCCGGATCACTCTGTGGCGCGACTATTTCGACCTATCCGACTTGATTAAGGGAGTTGCGCGAGGGATGGCGGGCGTCGTCCTCCCGGCACTTCGCCGAAAGTGACGCGAAGGTCGTTGCCTGCGCGGGAGAACGACCATGGCGTCACTCTCGGCGCAAAAGCAACCCGAGCTACACCCGGCGAGGGGCAGCCAGGCGCTCGCGGCGCAGGAGCTCGACTTCCGGAAGCTCCAGCGGCGGTAGCTCACCCACCACCTGCGTCAGCAGATGGTCGGCCAGCTCCGGATTGCGGGCCAGGCACGGGCCGTGCAGATAGGTCGCCACCACACTGCCCTGAACCGCACCGTCATAGCCGTCGCCCAGGCGGTTGCCCGCACCTTTGGTCACCTTCGCCAAGGGGCGTGCCGAAGGGCCCAGAACCGTTCCGCCACGGTGGTTCTCGAAACCCGTCAGCGGCTGGGTGAGCCCGTCGAGCAGGGGAGTGGACGCCACCTCACCGATGGTGCGGGCCTCCTGCGGCGACGTGGTGACGTCGAGCAGCCCGACGCCGTCCACCCGCTCACCGGCCGAGGTCTCGTACCAGTGGCCGAGGACCTGGATCGCCGCGCAGATCGCGAGCACCGGTGCGCCCCGCGAAACCGCTTGTTGCAGACCGGGGTACCGGATCAGGTGCTTGGTGGCCAGCCGCTGCGCGTAGTCCTCGGCGCCACCGAGGGTGTACAGGTCCAGCGAGTCGGGCACCGGGTCGGCCAGGGTGATCTCGACGATCTCGGCGTCGATACCGCGCAGCCGCAAGCGCTGTTGCAGCACAACCGCATTGCCGCTGTCTCCGTAGGTCCCCATCACGTCGGGCAGCACGAGCCCGATCCGCACCGCGCTCACGAGATCCGCCGATTCAGTTGCAGGAAGGCCGTGTAGTTGGCGATCACCTCGACATGCCCGGGCGGGCAGGAGTCGATCGCGGCGACGGTGTCGTGCACCAGCGAATGCTCGACGCCGGCGTAGCCGAGCCGCACCGCGAGGTCGGTGCCACGTTCGCCGGCGGCCACGACGACGGTGTCGTCGAAGTGCTCGAACCGGACGTCCCACAGCCAGGACAGATCCTCGCCGTCGGGCACCTGCCCGTTGACCGAGATGACGACGCCTGCGCCGTGCTTGTCGACCATGGACAGGGCCTCCTGCCATCCGGCCGGGTTCTTGGCCAGCAGGATCCGCGCTGTGTGAGTGCCGATCTGCACCGTGCGGTACCGCCCGGCGACCTCGTCGACGCCGGAGACCGCGGCCACCGCGGCAGCAGGGTCGGCGCCCAGCGCCACGGCGGCCGCGACGGCCTGGGTGGCGTTACCGCGGTTGACGGCGCCGGGCAGGGCCAGGGTCATCGGCAGCACCAGGCCGTCCGGACCGTAGATGTGGGTGTCGTCGAACCACCACTGCGGGCTGGGACGTTTGAAGTCGCTGCCGGTCGAGTACCAGTCGCGCCCGTTGCGCTCGATGATCTCGCCGGATCGCGGGCAGCTCACCGAGTCACCCGCCCAGCTGCCGCCGGCGGCCACCCACACCACATTGGGGCTGTCGTAGGCGGCCGAGGTCATCAAGACGTCGTCGCAGTTGGCCACGATCACCGCGTCGGGATGCCGGGCCAGCCCGCCTCGCAGCGTGCGTTCGATGTGGTTGATCTCACCGACCCGGTCCAGCTGGTCACGGGACAGATTCAGCAGGACGATGACCGACGGCGACACCGCATCGCTGACGTGCGGGACATGCATCTCGTCGACTTCCAGGGCCGCCAGCGTGGCATCGCGGGCCCCGGCCAGCGCCGCCACCAGGCCGGCGTCCATGTTGGCGCCCTCGGAGTTACTGGCCACCGGGCCGAGTGTGGCCAGGGCGGCCGCGGTCATCCGGGTGGTGGTCGACTTGCCATTGGTGCCGGTCACGACGACGCTGCGGCGGCCCTGGCCCAGTTGGCCCAGGATGGAGCGGTCCAGCGTCATCGCCACCAGGCCGCCGATCATCGCACCGGCGCCGCGGCCGGTGACCCGCGAGGCCCAGCGCGCGGTTGATCCGGCGGCCAGGGCGGCGCGCCCGCGAAGGGTCAGCATTCCGGCGATTTTAGGGGCACGACACGCTGCCGTGCCGCCCGAGGTTGTCGGACTCGCGTGCCATCCTGGCGAATATGAGCAGCGCGTGGGGCAGACCGGCGGATGAGCCGGGCGCGGGCTGGGCCGTGGTCGACGTGGAGACCACGGGGTTCCGGCCGGGGCAGGCACGCATCGTCAGCGTGGCCGCCCTCGCGGTCGGGGATGACGGAAATGTCGAGCGCAGTGTCGCGACCCTGCTGAACCCGGGTGTGGATCCCGGGCCCACCCATGTCCACGGGCTGACGACCGAGATGCTGGAAGGCCAGCCGACCTTCGGGGACGTCGTCGACGAATTGAGTGACATCCTGCGAGGACGCACGCTGGTCGCCCACAACGTGGGCTTCGACTACAGCTTCCTCACCGCCGAGGCCGAGTTGGTCGGCGCCGAGCTGCCGATCGACAGCGTCATGTGCACCGTCGAGCTGGCCCGCCGGCTGGCGCTGGGCACCGAGAACCTGCGCCTGGAGACGCTGGCAGCGCACTGGGGCGTGAGCCAGATGAAGCCACACGATGCTCTCGACGACGCGTTGGTGCTGGCCCAGATCCTGAAGCCGACCCTGGCCCGGGCCCGCGACCGCAAGGTCTGGCTGCCGCTGCGGGAGGTGAGCCGACGGCGCTGGCCCAACGGCCACATCACCCATGAAGAGCTGCGGCCGCTGAAGGTGCTGGCCTCGCGCCTGCCGTGCGAGTACGCCAACCCGGGTCTCTTCATGCCGGGACGGCCGTTGGTGCAGGGCATGCGGGTGGCGCTGTCGGCCGAGGTGGCGCGCACTCACGAAGAGCTCGTCGAGCGCATCCTGCACGCCGGGCTGGCCTACACCGACCTGGTGGACCAGCAGACCTCGTTGGTGATCTGCAACGAACCGGCGCCCGACCAGGGCAAGGGCTACCAGGCCGTCGAGGTGGGGGTGCCGCTGCTCGATGACGACACCTTCATGGGCCTGCTCACCCATGTCGTCGGTGGTGCCGACATCGAGCAGTTCTGCGACATCCCTGCCGAAAGTGATCAGTACACGCTGTTCTGATTCGCGGCTCGCCGCGGTCTTTTAGCTGAGCGCCTTCGCCTTCAACCCGTCGAACTCGGCCTGGCTGATCGTGCCGGCATCCAGCAGTGCCTTGGCGTCGGCGATCTCCTGTGCCGGGGAGCGGCCGGCCGCCTCGCGGATGTAGGCGTCGGTGTCCTGCTTGGCGGCCAGCGCGGCTGCCTGCGCGCGCTCGGACATGCCCTTACCCCGGGCGATCAGGTACACGATCGCGGTGAGCCACGGGAACACGATCAGGAAGACCACCCACACGGCCTTGATCCAGCCGGAGGTCTTGTGGTCACGCCAGAACAGGTCCGTGAGGATCTGGAACAGGACCAGCAGGTATGCGATCCAGGCGAAGATGATCAGGAAATGCCAGAGGAAATCCCATGTCGAGCCCCAGTCCATGGACCGCTCCTTGCCGTTGGCCTTTGCGTAGTGATCTACGCCAGCGTCAGCTAAGCACGCGCCGCGCGGTTGACGGCAGATACGACTGCGCGAAGTGATGCAGTTGTGATCGAAGTCGCGATACCGACGCCCCAGACGGTCCTGCCGCCGATCGACGCCTCGACGTAGGCCGCGGCCTGCGCCTCTTCACCCGATGACATGGCGTGCTCGGAGTAATCCAGCACGTTGATGTCGTAGCCGATGGCGCCCAACGCGTCGACGAACGCCGCCAGCGGGCCGTTGCCGGCACCGACGATCTCGCGTTCGACGCCGTCGATCTTCACGATCGCGGTGATGGTGTCGGTGCCACCGTCCACCTCGGAGGCCACCACCTTCTGGCGGATCCGCTCCAACGGGGTGATCGGGGCCAGGTACTCCTCGGAGAAGGCGCCCCAGATCTCCTTGGGCGAGACCTCGCCGCCCTCGCCGTCGGTGATCTGCTGGATGGCCTTGGAGAACTCCATCTGCAACCGGCGCGGCAGCACCAGACCGTGGTCGGCCTTCATGATGTAGGCCACGCCGCCCTTGCCGGACTGCGAGTTCACCCGGATCACGGCCTCGTAGGTGCGGCCGACGTCCTTGGGGTCGATCGGCAGGTAGGGCACCTGCCACAAGATGTCATCCATGTCGGCGTCGGCCTCGTCGGCGTCGACCTTCATCTGGTCCAGGCCCTTGTTGATGGCGTCCTGGTGGCTGCCGGAGAAGGCCGTGTAGACCAGGTCGCCGCCGTAGGGGTGGCGCTCGTGCACGGGCAGCTGGTTGCAGTACTCGACGGTGCGGCGGATCTCGTCGATGTTGGAGAAGTCGATCTGCGGATCGACACCGCGGCTGAACATGTTCAGGCCCAGGGTCACCAGGCAGACATTGCCGGTGCGCTCGCCGTTTCCGAACAGGCAGCCCTCGATGCGGTCGGCGCCGGCCTGGTAGCCCAATTCTGCTGCGGCAACGCCGGTTCCGCGATCGTTGTGCGGGTGCAGGCTCAGGATGATGGAGTCGCGCGGGGCCAGGTGCCTGCTCATCCACTCGATCGAATCGGCGTAGACGTTCGGGGTGGCCATCTCGACGGTGGCGGGCAGGTTCACGATCAACGGCCACTCGGGCGTGGGCTTGACGATGTCGGCGACCGCGTTGCACACCTCGACGGCGTACTCCAGCTCGGTGCCCGTGTACGACTCGGGCGAGTACTCGAAGCGCCACCGGGTCTGCGGGTACTTCTCGGCCTCCTCGACGCACATCTGGGCGCCGTCGGTGGCGATCTTCTTGACGGCGGCCCGGTCGGCGCGGAACACCACGCGGCGCTGCAGGATCGACGTCGAGTTGTAGAAGTGCACGATGGCCTGCGGGGCTCCGGCACAGGCCTCGAAGGTGCGCTCGATCAGCTCGGGGCGGCACTGCGTCAGCACCTGGATGGTGACGTCGTCCGGGATCGCGCCGTCCTCGATGATCTCGCGGACGAAGTCGTAGTCGGTCTGGCTCGCCGACGGGAAGCCGACCTCGATCTCCTTGTAACCCATCCGGACCAGCAGGTCGAACATGCGGCGCTTGCGCGCCGGGCTCATGGGGTCGATCAGGGCCTGGTTACCGTCGCGCAGGTCGACCGCACACCACTGGGGCGCGGTGTCGATGACGCGGTCCGGCCAGGTGCGGTCGAACGGGACGCCGGTGCCGAAGGCGGGGCTGCCGCCTGGGACCTCGTCGGCGAAGCTGCGATAGCGGCTGACCGGCATGGATGAGCCGCGCTGGGTGTTCCAGACGGGTTGTCCGGGGTTGAGGTTGCCGGCCGGCGTATTGATCGCGCGAACTGAACTGAAGGCATCTGCAGAGATGTCGGGGGTGGTCATGTTTTTGCTCCGGGGTTTGAAGGGGGACCCGACCGGCGCATCGCAAAAACCCGCGACAGGAAGCCGGTCTGATCAGACCCCGTCGCGGCGTCCGAGAAGGAGCACCCGCTGCACGCGCTCAACTGTACTCCGCGTCATTCCCAGGCCAAAACCTGAGGTTGACGTGCTCTTCCCCCGATCGGGGGAACGCATCTTCACCAGTCTCATCGCCTGATTGCCCGACAGACCTGGGGCCGTCCAGATCGCATTCTTGTATCAGCGGCCGAACGAACCGCTAAGGGAAACGAAAAGCCAACTGAGACAGAAGGATTCACGATCATGACCAAGTTCACCAAGGCCCTGGCACTGCCCATCCTGTCCGCAGGCGTCTTCGGCGCCGTCGCACTCGGCCTGGCCGGCACGGCCGGCGCGCAGACCCCGCAGGGCTCGGGCAACCTCTACAGCCCTGATACCTACGCCACACCGGCGCCCGGTATGAAGCCCGGCTGGCACAACCATCACGGCCCGCAGCGGATCACCAGCATCTACGAGTGATCGACGTGGTGACTCACACCTGCGAATCAGGGAAGGCGCTCACCGACAGGAACCGGATCGGCAGTTCGATCAGGTCAACCGGTCGGTGAGCGCCTTCCTCATCTCGTCAGCGCGCCCCGCCGGAGCGGCCGTTGCCAACTTTGACCTTGGGTGTGCCGACGCTGTGCCGGGATCCGCTCGTCCTGCTCGTACTCGTGTTCGTGTTCGTGGAGCCCTTGGGCGTCATAGAAGATCCGTCGTCGTTTCGACGCACGGTCTTATCCGGTTTGGCGGTGGCGTTTTCATTCGACTCGGCGGCCGATGCCGCGCCGGCGACCGCGCGCACGGCGACGCTCGGCGGCCGCGGCGCAATGAGCGGCGGCAGATTGACCGGAGCCACACCGGTGGCGTAGGCCTGCGCCCAGCCCAGCACGTTGGCGACGTAGGCCATCGAGTGGTTGTAACGCAGCACCGCGGCGGTCAGCTGCGACGGGTCGCGCAGGTCCGCACCCTCGCTGCAGAGGTAGCGAGCCGCGGCCAGGGTGGCATCAAAGAGGTTGTGCGGATCGGCCTGACCGTCGGCGTCGCCGTCGGCGCCGTGCAACAGCCACGTGCTCGGCAGGAACTGCATGGGCCCCAGTGCGCGGGCGTAGATGGTGCCGCCGCCAAAGCTGCCGGCGACGATGATCTCGTTGCCCGGCAGTGAGCCGTCGAGGGCTGGGCCGTACACGGGACTCACGGCATGCGTGGACTCGACGTACCCGATCCCGGCGAGCAGGTTCCACGTCACACCGCAGTCGGGTTGGCGCTGCGCCATCATGGCGTCCGCGTTCTGGTAGGCCGCGAGTGCGATCGCGGGGACGTGCACCCCACCCGGTGCCTGAATCTCCGGGGGCGGGGGTGGCCCCGTCGTACCCGGCGCGGCGGCATTTGGACGCGCCGGCGGCGCCGCCGCCCAGGGCTGGCCGGCGAGGTTGGGCAACGGCGGGACCGCCGACGGCGGTCGTACCCGGTTCTCCTGGACCAGGCCGACCAGGCTGGGCGCGACGGCGACCGCGCTGGTCAACGCCACCCGAACGATCACGGCGAAGCACTTGGAGGCGTCGCGGACCGCTCGACGGGCACGGTGGCGCATAGGACAACAGTGACACAAACGCCGATCAGTGACTCACACCTGCGAATCAGGGAAGGCGATCACCGACAGGAACCGGATCGGCAGTTCGATCAGGTCAACCGGTCCGTGAGCGCCTTCCCCGTCTATCTGTAGGGAGTCGCCAGGCTGCAGCCGGTACACCGAGCGGCTGTGGCTGTAGTCCATGACGCCCTCGAGCATGTAGATGAACTCGGTGCCGGGATGCTGGAACAGCGGGTAGGTCTGGCTCTTCTCGGTCAGCGTGACGTGCAGGCATTCCAGCCGCTTGTGTTCCCCGCGCAGGGAGCTGAGCAATTGATACTCATGGCCCTGTTTGGTGCCGTTGCGCACGATCTCCGGACCCGTGCCCGCCTTGACGAATGCCGCCGGACGCTCGACGTCGGCCCCGCGGAACAGACTGGTGACCGGAACATCGAGGCCCTTCGCGAGCAGGGCCAGGGTCGACAGGCTGCACGAGGTCTGGGCGTTCTCGATCTTGGACAGCATCGCCTTGGAAATACCCACCCGGGCGGCCATCTCGGCCACGGTCAGCCCGTGCTGCTGACGCAGCTGACGCACATTGCGCCCGATCGCCGCCTCGAATTCCAGTTCCTCGACCGGTTCGTTCGGATCACGGTCGCGAGCTGTGCCGGTGTTGCGGAGCAGCGGGACGTCGCTCATGCAGTCCGCCCCCGTCTATCGCATCTCCCCGGCACCGACGTACGGGTACCGGCTCTTGAGCAAATTGTCCTCTGCGAACCGGGCCAATCGGAAATCCGTCTCGGGTATCCGCGGGTCGGAACTGCGGCCCTCGGCCACCAGGTCGGCGACCAGCTTGCCGACCGCCGGCGCGATCTTGAAGCCGTGCCCGCTGAATCCGGCCGCCACGATCAGGCCGTCGATCCCGGTCGTGGAGATCACGGGATTCCAGTCCGGCGTGACGTCGTAGCAACCGGCGTAGCTGCCGGTGATCGCGGCGTCGGGGAAGCCGGGAAATCGGGTGCCCACCTTGTCGACGGTCAGGTCGATGAAGCCGTCGGTGGCCCGGTTCAGGTAGTCGTCGGGGTCGGCAGGCTCGCAGTGCGCCAGGTCGCTGTTGCCGAACAGGATCTCCCCACCCAGCTCGGGGCGCACGTACTGCAGCGACACCAGGTCGGAGAACACCGGGACCGCTCCGACCGGGACACCGGGAGAGATGGTGACGATCTGCTCCCGAACCACCCTGATCGGCACGTCGATGCCGTAGGGGGCCAGGAACGGCCGGGTCCACGCGCCGGTCGCCACGACAACGGTGCCCGCCGAAACCCTTGTGCCGTCGGCCAGCTCGACGCCGGTGGCCCGACCCCCGTCGAGTACCAGTCCGGTCACGTTGGCGCCCTGTCGGATTCGCACTCCGGCGGCCCTCGCCGACACCGCGAACGCCTGCGCGGTCTGGTAGGCGTCGCCGTATCCGCCGCGCGCCTCCCAGCCGAAGGCCGCGAACGGTTCCAGATCGGCCCACGGCCACAGCTTGGCCACCTCGGAGGCGTCGATCTCCTCGGTCTGCACCCCGACCTCGCGCTGGGCGGCCAGGCTCTTGCGCAGATTGTCGACGTTGGGCTCGCCGACTCCGACGACATAGCCGGTCTGCCGGAAACCGATGTCGGTCCCGAAATACTGCTCGGCCTTCTCGAACACCTCGAGGCCGACCGTGGCCATGGCGGCCAGCGAGCTGACCCCGTAGTGGCAGCGCACGATCCCGCTGGATTTCCCGGTCATCCCGGAGCCGACGGTATTGCGCTCCAGGACAACAACGTCGTTGGCACCCTTTTCACTTAACGCCCAGGCCGCCGCCGCGCCCTCCAGTCCGCCGCCGACGATGACGACATCGGCTGTTTCGCTCATGTCCCAGGAATCCAGTTCGTGCCGGCCAGCGGAACTCGCGCCATCGCCGCGGCCTCGATGGTCACTGCCACCAGATCCTCGGGCTCCAGGTGGCACACATGGGCCTTGCCGCACGCCCGGGCGATGGTCTGGGCTTCCATGGTCAGCACGCGCAGGTAGTTGGCCAACCGTCGGCCGCCCTCGACCGGGTCGAACCGGGCGGCCAGCTCCGGGTCCTGGGTGGTGATGCCGGCCGGATCGCGTCCGTCCTGGAAGTCGTCGTAGAAACCGGCTGCGCTGCCGAGCTTCTCGTACTCGGCGGCGTAGCGGGGGTGGTTGTCGCCCAGCGCGATCAGTGCGGCGGTGCCGATCGCGACCGCGTCGGCGCCCAGCGCCAGCGCCTTGGCCACGTCGGCGCCCGAGCGGATGCCGCCGCTCACGATCAACTGAACTTGTCGATGGACTCCTAACTCCTGCAGGGCCTGCACCGCCTGCGGCACCGCGGCCAGGGTCGGGATGCCGACGTGCTCGATGAACACCTCCTGCGTGGCGGCCGTGCCGCCCTGCATGCCGTCGACCACGACCACGTCGGCCCCGGCGTGCACGGCCAGCTTCACGTCGTAATAGGTGCGGGTGGCCCCGACCTTGACATAGATGGGTTTCTCCCAGTCGGTGATCTCCCGCAGCTCGTTGATCTTGATGGTGAGATCGTCCGGGCCGGTCCAATCCGGGTGCCGGCACGCGCTGCGTTGGTCGATGCCCTCGGGCAGCGTGCGCATCTGGGCCACCCGCGGGGAGATCTTCTGTCCCAACAGCATTCCGCCGCCGCCGGGCTTGGCGCCCTGGCCGAGCACCACCTCGATGGCGTCGGCCTTGCGCAGGTCGTCGGGATTCATCCCGTAGCGCGATGGCAGGTACTGGTACACCAGGTGCTTGCTCTGCCCCCGCTCCTCGGGCGTCATGCCGCCGTCGCCGGTGGTGGTCGACGTGCCGGCCTCGCTGGCCCCGCGGCCCAGGGCCTCCTTGGCAGGCCCGGACAGCGCGCCGAAGCTCATGCCCGCGATGGTGACCGGGATATCCAGGTGCAGAGGATGTTTGGCGTGCCGGTCACCGAGGATCACGTCGGTGCCGCAGCGTTCCCGGTAGCCCTCCAAGGGGTAGCGGGACATCGACGCACCCAGGAACAGCAGGTCGTCAAAGTGCGGCAGCCGGCGTTTGGCGCCCCAACCGCGGATGTCGTAGATGCCGGTGTCTGCGGCGCGCTGGATGTCGGCGATCGTGGATCGATCGAAGGTGGCGGATTCGCGCATCAGTACTCACTCGCGTTGTCGACGTGGAAGTGGTAGAGGTTTCGGGCCGAGCCGTAGCGGGTGTAATCGGAGGTGTCGTCGTCGCAGAAACCACTGGCTGTCAACAACTCCGCGAGTTCGGCACGGTGCTCGGCACGCATCGGTTTGGCGACGCAGTCCGCACCCAGCGAGGTCACCTCGCCGCGCACGTAGATGCGGGCCTCATAGATCGAATCGCCCAGCGCCTCGCCGGCGTCGCCGCGCACCACCAGCCGTCCGGCCTGGGCCATGAATGCGCTCATGTGGCCGATGCTGCCGCCCACCACGATGTCAACGCCCTTCATCGAGATGCCGCAGCGTGCCGCGGCGTCCCCCTCGATGACCAGCAGTCCGCCGTGTGCGGTGGCACCCGCTGACTGCGAGGCATTCCCGGTGACCCGCACCGTGCCGCTCATCATGTTCTCGGCCACCCCGGTGCCGGCATTGCCGCTGATGGTCACCTCGGCGAGCTGGTTCATCCCGGCCGCGTAGTAGCCGACGTGGCCTTCCACCGTCACGCGTACCGGCGCGTTGAGGCCGACGGCCACATTGTGCGCACCGTCAGGGTGCGCGATGACGTAGTCACCCTCCACGCCCGGCTGATGCAGCGCCGCGTTGACCTCACGCAATGGTGTTGTGCGCAGGTCGAATCCAATTAGCGTGTCCATGCGTAGACCACCTCCGGTTCCGGTTCCCAAATGCGTGCCTGCTCGACCCCGGGTAGCCCGGCCAGGGCGCGGTACTCGCTGGCCATCGCCACCCAGTCGGTGGTTTCGGCGATCACCGCCGGCTTGCAGGCGATGGCGTCACGCACCACCGCGAACGAGTCGTGATCGGAGACCAGCAGTGTGTAGAAGCCGTCGAACGTGGCGCACAGCTCCTTGAGCGCGGTCGCCACATCACGGCCGGCGGCCAGCTGTTCGGCCACGAACCGGGCGCCCACCTCGGTGTCGTTCTCGCTGTCGAACGCCACGCCGGCGCGGCGCAGTTCGCGGCGGATGGTGGCGTGGTTGGCGAAAGACCCGTTGTGCACCAGGCACTGTCCGGGGCCGACGGTGTACGGATGGCAGCCCGCCGGCGTCACCGCGGACTCGGTGGCCATCCGGGTGTGCCCGACACCCTGCCAGCCCCGGGCCTTGGCCAGGCCCCAGGCCTCGGTGAGGGCGCGCGGATGGCTGACCCCTTTGAGCACTGCCAGATCAGGGCCGAACCCGGAGATCAAAGCGGTCGGGTAAGCCGCCCGGGCCAGGCTCAGCAGCTCCTCGGAGTCCATGTCGGCCGACAGCAGGTAGGTCGAATCCACCTGCACCACATCCACATCCGGTCCCAGCTCGGGTGTCTCGGCGACATCCGTTAGCGAGACACAGCCCTGCCCGTACGGCGACCACTCCGGGTCTCCGTAGATCGCGATCCCCGCCGAGTCGGCGCCGCGATCGGACATCTCGCCCAGCATCGCGGCGAGCAGTTCGCCGAGCCGCGGGTACAGCTCCGGTGTGCGCAGGTGTAGCCCCACGATCCCGCACATATGTTGTCTCCCTTCCGTGAAAGCCGTTCGGCTAGAACGCCGTCAGGTACTGGTCGATCTCCCACGGCGTGACGGTGCCGTGGTAGGCGAAGAACTCGTCGCGTTTGACGTCGGCGAAGTAGGAGGCGACACCGTCGCCCGCGACGTCGAGCACGCCGGTGACGATCGGATCGGTCTCCAGGGATTCGATCGCGTGCAGCAGCGTGGGCGGCAGAGCCGCCGGTCCCTGGGCGCCCACGGCTCCCGGGTCGAGGCTGCGCTTGACGCCGTCGAGGCCGGCACCCAACGCGGCGGCGATCGCGAGATACGGATTGGCCGAGCCGTCGCCGCCGCGCAACTCGATGCGTTGACTGTCGGGCACCCGGATGTAGTGGGTGCGATCGTTGCCGCCGTAACTGGGCTTGCGAGGGGCCCACGAGGCGCCCGATGCGGTCGAGGTGGCACCGGTTCGCTTGTAGGAGTTGACGGTCGGCGCGACGACGGACTGCAGCGCGCAGGCGTGGTCGAGGATGCCGCCGATGAACGCGTATGCCGTCTCGGACAGGCCCAGGCCCCGCTCGTCGGCGTCGGCCGGGAAGACCGGCGTCCCGGCACTGGTCAGTGACAGGTGCAGGTGCAGGCCGCTGCCGGTGCGGTCGGAGAACGGCTTGGGCATGAAGGTGGCCACCATGTCCCGTTCGGCGGCGATCATCGACAGCAGGTAGCGCAGGGTAATCACCCGGTCGGCGGTGGTCAGTGCGTCGGAGAACTCGAAGTTCTGCTCGAACTGCCCGTTGCCGTCCTCGTGGTCGTTGGCGTAGTTGGACCAGCCGAGTGAGTTCATCGCGGTGGAGATCGCGGTGAGGTGTTCGTACATCCGGGTGACGCCGCGCGCGTCGTAACAGGGTTGGGCGGCAGTGTCCGCCGCGTCGGCGGTGGCCAGCGTGCCGTCGGCGCCGCGGCGTAGCAGGAAGTACTCGACCTCGGCGCCGACCCAGGGTTCGAATCCCGCGTCGGCGGCGCGCTGGATCAGACCCCTGAGGATGACCCGCGGCGCGTACGGCCACGGCGCGCCCCCGACGTGAGGGTCGCAGTGCACCAGGGCCAGGCCCTCTTTGATGAACGGGATCGGGGTGAACGAGGCGGGGTCGGGGATGGCGATCAGGTCGGGGTCTTTGGGTTCCTGGCCCATCGCGCCGACGGCGTAGCCGGCGAAGCCGACGCCCTCGGTGGCCAGCAGCTCGACCGATTCGACGGGAACCAGTTTGGCGCAAGGCTTTCCGCGCAGGTCGACGAACAGCGCGAGGATGAATTTGGTGCCGGATTGTTCGGCGAGGGCGGCGAGATCGGAGGGCATAGCACCAGCACTTTCGTCTCTTGTTATGAATCAAGGTATCACAGTAGGAAACTTCAGCAAGCCGAGGAAACCCCGGTCACCGGCTGCCGTGAGAGCGGCCCACGGCAGCCGGGCCGGGGAATCAGACTTACTGTCAGGCGAATTCGAGCTCGTAGGCCGAATCCCGGTGGAACTTGGCGTCGATCCCCTTCTCCTCCTCGTCGGAGGAGATGCGGATACCCATCGTCTTCTTGAGGACGTAGGCGATGGCGAAGGCGACCGCGAACGAGTAGACGGCCACCGCGCCCGCGGCGATCGCCTGCTTCCACAGCTGTTCGAGACCGCCGCCGTAGAACAGACCGCTGACCTTGCTGGGCATGGCCTCGGAGGCCAGCAGGCCGATCAGCAGGGTGCCGATCACGCCACCGACCAGGTGGACACCCACCACGTCCAGGGAGTCGTCGTAGCCGAGCTTCTCCTTGAGGCCGACGGCGAGCACGCAGACCGCGCCGGCGATGGCACCCAGGACGATGGCGCCGACGGGGGTGACAGCGCCGCAGGCCGGGGTGATGGCGACCAGGCCGGCAATCGCACCCGACGCCGCGCCCACGCCGGTGACGTGGCCGGTCTTCAGCTTCTCGACCGCGATCCAGGCCAGGGTGGCGGCACAGGTGGCGACAAACGTGGTGACCATGACGATCGCCGCGGAATTGCCTGCGGCCAGGGCGGATCCGCCGTTGAAGGCGTACCAGCCGGCCCACAGCATGCCCGCACCCAGCAGGGTCAGTGGAACGTTGTGCGGCTTGCGCAGCTGGCCGAACAGTGCGGACTTGCCCAGCACGATGGCCAGCGCCAGGGCGGCGGCGCCGGCGTTGATGTGCACCGCGGTGCCACCGGCGAAGTCGACCGCGTGCAGCTTGTTGGCGATCCAGCCGCCGACGGAGTCCTCCGAGAACGTCCCGTCAAAGGCGAACACCCAGTGTGCGACAGGGAAGTACACCAGCACAGCCCAGACGCCGGCGAAGATCATCCAGGCGCCGAACTTCATCCGGTCGGCGACCGCGCCGGAGATCAGCGCCACGGTGATGGCCGCGAAAAGTGCCTGGAAAAGGGAGAATAGGCTTACTGGTAGGCCATTGACGGACGTCATCGGCTCAACCAGATTCTTCATGCCTGCGAACTCGGTGATGCTGCCGAGCAGTCCGAGGTCGCCGTAGGACGTCCCGAACGCCATCGAGAAGCCGAACAGCACCCACAGCACGCCCACCAGGGCGACTGCGCCGAACGTCATCATCATCATGTTCGTCGAGCTCTTGACCGAGACCATGCCGCCGTAGAACAGGGCAAGGCCCGGGATCATCAGCGTGAGGCCGATGATGCAACACAGCATGAATGCCGTGGTTCCTGTATCCATCAACATCTCCTGGGGGTGGCGGCCCGGACGGGCCGATCACTGGGAGTTGACGACGTTTCTGTTACGTGGACCGGCTCGTTGTGTTGCGGTGACGTAAACCTCGGCGCCGCCCGGCGGTGAGGACCCCGTTACGGAACGTTCATCGACAGAAACGCTCGGGAAATCCGTATACCGCACCGTATACAGCCATGGATACAGCGCACGCCGAACATCATTCGGCGCTTGGTGAGGAGTACGAGAACCAGCCCGTCCCGGCGTCCGCCCGCAAATCGCTGTTCGCGGTGTCGGCGGTGTGGGTCGGATTCCCGATGATCATGACGTCGGCGGTGTTCGCCGGCATCGTCGTCTACAACCTCGGCTTCGTCGCCGGAATGGCGGCGATCGTCGTCGGTGACCTCATCCTCATGGGCTACGTGGGCACGCTGAGCTACCTGGCCGGGCGCTCTGGCAAGAACTTCGCGCTCACTGCGGCGGACACCTTCGGAACCAAAGGTTTTCGCATCGTGTCGGCGTTTCTGTCCGCGCTGGTGATCGGCTGGTTCGCCTTCCAGACCGGCATGGTGGGCTCGACGCTGAACTTGTCCATGGGGTGGAGTGCACCGTGGATCACGCTGCTGGCCGGGGTGCTGTTCGTGGCGCTGACCTTCGTCGGGATCCGGGCGATCTCGTGGATCGGGGTGGTGGCCTCGGTGCTGTTCATCCCGCTCGGTGTGGTCGCCGTGGTGTTGGCGGCGGCCGATGACGGCATCGGATCGGCCCTGTCCTACGGCGGCGGAGCCGGGGCGAGTGCGTTCAGTTTCGGTGTCGCCGTGACGATGGTCTTCGCGTGCTTCGCCGACTCGGGCACCATGACCGCCGATTTCACGCGGTGGGCCCGCAACGGTAGGGAAGGTGCGCTGGCGGCGTTCGCCGCATTCCCGGTCGCCTACTTCATCGCTCAGCTGGTCGGCGCGCTCGTGGTCGCGCTCGGCGCCGCCGCCGCGGCCGACACCGCGGGCGGCGACTTCCTGCATGTCCTGGTCAGCGCCGGGGGAGTCCTGGTGCCCCTGGCGATCGTGTTCGTCTTCGTCAACCTGGGCAGCGTGTGCGCGCACTGCCTGTACAACGGGGCCGTCGGATTCGGGAACATCACCGGAAAGACCATGCGCCAGTTGACGATCGTGCTCGGCATCGTCGGAACCGTTGCCGCGGTGGCCGGTATCTGGTCGTACTTCGCGACCTGGCTGAACATCCTCGGGGTGCTGGTACCCCCGATCGGCATCGTTCTCATCCTCGACCAGCTGGTGTTCTCCGCCAGACGCACGTCATCGGTGGCCGGGCTCTACTGGAAGCCGTTCGCCGCATGGGCGATCGGAGCCGGGGGAGCGCTGCTGACGCACTACTACGCGCCCCAGCTGTCCGATGCGGTCGTGGCGATGGTCGTCGGCGGCCTGGCCTTCACCGCCCTGGCGTACCTGCCGGTGCGCACCGAGCAACCCGTTCTCGTGGGAGAGACCGTATGACCGTCACCATTGCCGCCAACCCCTACGTGTGGCCCTACGACGGTGACATCCCCACCGCGCGAACGGCGTTGATCAACATCGACTGGCAGGTCGACTTCTGCGGCGAGGGCGGATACGTCGACACCATGGGCTACGACCTGTCCCTGGTGCGTACCCCGCTCGGCCCCGCACAGGAAGTGCTCGCCGCAGCCCGCGCCGCCGGCCTGTTCATCGTCCACACCCGTGAGGGCCACCGGCCCGATCTGTCGGACCTGCCGGCCAACAAGCGCTGGCGCTCGGCCCAGATCGGTGCCGAGATCGGCTCGGCCGGGCCGTGCGGACGGATCCTCACCCAGGGCGAGCCGGGCTGGCAGTTGGTACCCGAGATGGCCGCTCTACCAGGCGAACCCGTCATCGACAAGCCGGGCAAGGGCAGCTTCTACGCGACGGATCTGGAACTGGTGCTGCGCAACCGCGGCATCACGCACATCATCTTCACCGGGATCACCACCGACGTCTGCGTGCACACCACCATGCGTGACGCCAACGACCGCGGATACGAATGCCTCGTCGTCTCCGACGCCACCGGTGCCACCGACTACGCCAACCACGTTGCGGCGCTGAACATGATCACCATGCAGGGCGGGGTGTTCGGGGCGCATGCCACCAGCTCCGATGTGGTGGCCGCGCTCAAGGAACTGCAATGACCACGACCCACGTGGAGGAACCGGTCTCCCTGCGCGACCGCGTCTATCTCGACCTCGGCAAGAAGCTCATGGTCGGCGAGATCGACCATCGCACCCGGTTGGTCGAGTCCCAGCTGTGCGAGACGCTCAACGTCAGCCGGACCCCGCTGAGAGAGGCACTGGTCCGGCTGCACGCCGACGGCATGCTCGAGCGCAGGCCCGACGGGTACTACCCGGTCGCGCTGGACATCCCGGGCGTCCGCGACCTCTACGAGCTGCGCATCACCATCGAACTGCGCGGCATCACCCGGATCCTGGAAACCGATGAGCTGCACTACGACAAGGACCGGCTCGCGGCATTGCGCGCGGAGTGGCTGGACCTGAAGGCCAGCCCGCCCGCACCGGACGGTGACATGGTGCTGCGCGACGAGTCGTTCCACCTCGAGCTGTGCGCGGCATCCGGGAACAAGGCGATGGTGGCCACGCTCGACAACCTCAACCGGCGGATCCGGCTGATCCGGATGTACGACTTCGTCACCGAAGAACGGGTGATCGCCACCATCGACGAGCACCTCCAGATCGCCGACCTCCTGCTCGATGATCAGCTCGACGCCGGCCGCACCGCCTTGCATGAGCATGTCGGGGCGAGTTTCGACGTGGTCGAGCGGCGTGCACTGCGAGCGCTGAGCGCCCGAGCGCTCGGCCAGTCCGTCACCTCGCTGGAGGCACTCTGGAAGTAGCGGTTGGCTAGTTCCCGTCCGATCCGGGCAGGGGGCGTTCTCGCACAGTCGGGGTACCGAGCCGCCAGGCCAGCCAGGGCAGCGCCGCATCGAATGCCGTACTGGCCGCCTGGAAATCGTGCCCGCCCTTGTAGCCCACCACGGAGCATTCGACGTTGTAACCGCTCAGCAGGGCGCACAGCTTGTTGGCGTTGGAGGCGTGCTCCTCGGAGAACGTGTCCCACCCGGCGATCGCCTCCTCCGACGGAGGAGTGGTCGTGGGGTCACGGTGGATGGTCGGCGTGCTTTCGCCGACGCCGAGCCACGCCGCCATGGTGTCGTACGGGCCGTGCCGGGTGATCACCGTCTTGGGGTCGAACGCTTCCCAGGCTGCCTGGTCGCCGCCGAAGAGTCGTGCGATGGTCTGGTCTTTGGTACCCGCATTGGGGCCGAGGGTGCCGTCCAGCCAGACGAATGCGCTGAACATCTCGGGATTGCGGACCGCGGTGTTCAGGGCGCACGTCGCACCCGAAGACCATCCCGCCAGTCCCCAGTTCTCGGCTTTCGGGCTGACCCCGAAGCGTGAAATCAGGTAGGGCACGAGGTCTTTGGTCAGGTGGGACGCGGCGTTGCCGCGGGTCCCGTCGACGCATTCGGTGTCATTGCTGAACTTGCCTGCGATGTCGGGGAATACGATGACCGGCGCATTGCCGTGATGCAGTCCGGCGAAGTCGTCGAGCGTCTGCAGGGCGCCGGTCGATTGCAGCCAGTCGTTGGGGTGGTTGAACTCGCCGCCCATCAAGATGACCGCGGGTAGTTGTGGTGGCGGGTTGCTGGCGAACCAGGCCGGCGGAAGGTAGACCACCTCGGTCCGGTGCTCGAAACCCGATGCGTCGGCAGGGATGTTGACCCGCACCACCGTGCCGCGGGTCGGTATCTCACCGGACTGCTGAAGCGCGGCGAGCTGGGATTCATCGATCCACTGTTCCGGCTCGGTTTGGGTCACCCGGAGCCAGAAGGCCCGGACCGTGGGGAAGTAGCCGGTCGCGGTGTTGAGCGCGGCAAGACCGCACACCACCATCATCACCACGGACAGCACGGACACCAACCGCCGCCACCACGCGGTGCCATGCCAGCCGCCGATCAGAACCGTGACGGCGAATCCGAACATCGCCGTCCAGAAGATCGTGCCGAACGAGATGGCGTCGGCGGACCAGCCCTGCTCCCGGACGAACAGTCGCGCGGCCGCCGCGAGGCCGACGCCGACGAGCACCGCGGCGAGCAGCCAGCGCCTCATCCACTCCCGAGACCGGCCGCGGCCGACCGCGACCACGATGGCGATCAATGCCAGCAGTTGTAGCGTGATCGGGATCAGACCGTTGGTCAGGGACAAGTTCATGTGGGTGGGCCCTCCCCGATCTCACGCGAAAGCTTGTGTAGCAGCAGGTCTGGCTGGTCGGCCAACTGCCGTAGCGCGGCACCGTATTCGGGATGGGCCAACGCGAAGGCGAACTGCGCGACCAGATAGTCGGCCGGATTGCCGGTGTCATACCAGTGCCCCTGGATCACCTGGCCGTAGACGGCGTGGTCCCTGGCATGGGCGTTGATCGCGTCGGTCAGGTAGATCTCGCCGGGCTGGGTCTGGGTGTACCAGCGCTTCGTCTGCTCACGAAGCTCGTCGATGATCCCCGGTGTGACGACATAGCCACCGATCGCGGCGTACTCGGAGCGCGCCTCGTGGGGTTGTGGCTTCTCGACGATCCCGGTGATCCGCAGCAGCCCGCCGTCCAGATCCTCGTCGATGATCGGCACGCCGTACCGGCGGGAATTCTCGGGAGCCATCGGCATCAACGCCAGCACCGGGGACGAGGTCTGTTCATAGGCCCGGATCAGTTGTTGGGCGCGCGGCACCTCGGCGACGAAGACGTCGTCGGGCCACAGCACCAGGACCGGCTCGTCACCGAAGGAGCGTGAGGCATTGAGCACCGGTGTGCCGTTGCCGTACGGACCGTGCTGATGGAGGTAGGTGATGTGGCCGCGCGCAGAGAGCTCGCCGACCTCCTCGACCGCGTCGGCGTACGCGTCCTTGCCGTCCGCGCGAAGCTGGTCGACCAGGGTCGTATTCGGGCGAAAATGCTCCTCTATCAAGGTCTTTCCGCCGGACACCACGATCGTGATGTCGGTGATGCCGGAATTGACCAGCTCGCGCACGGTGTGTTCGATGACAGGCTTGTCGCCGACCGGCAGCATTTCCTTGGGGATGGCCTTGGTCAGCGGCAGGAGACGCGAACCGATCCCCGCGGCGGGGATGACGGCTTTGCGAATGGCCTGTCCTGCCATGTGTTCCTTTCCCGGTGCTTCACCAAAACTAGCCGGTGCGCCGGTCAGCCGAGCGGAATTCCCCAGCGCCCACCGAAGGCAATCTGCTCCAGCGGTAGCCGTTCGCGGGGCCGGCCGTCGCGTTCGGCGATGGCCTCGTCGACGTGGGAGTAGTCGCCGAGCGTGCCGACGGCGATGACGGCCAACGGCTGCACACCGTCGGGAATCTCGAACGCTGCCCGGGCACCGTCGATGTCGAAACCCGCCATCGGATGGACGATCAACCCGCGGGACACCGCCTCGACGGTCAGCTGCGCGATCGCCGCCCCGGCGTCGACCGCCGAGTACAAGGCCGTCCTCTCATCTTCTCCCTGGTCGGCACACACCAGGATCAGCGCGGAGGCCGCGTGCGCGTAGCTGTTGCCGCGTTTGAGCAGGCCGGCCAATGTAACGAAGGTCTCATCCCCTCGCCGGCCCACGACAAACCGCACCGGCTGCCGGTGACCCCAACTGGCGGCCCACCGCGCCGCCTCGAGCAGCGCGGTGACCTGGTCAGCGGTAATGGTGGCATCGGGATCGAACGCCCGGGGACTCCAGCGGGCCGCGAGATCGGGATGGATCGGCACAGAGGTGGCGGCCGACCGACCGCTCGGCGTGTCAGGCACGTCAGCCAAGCTACCGGCGGAGAAAATCGCGTGCGCGTCTCCCTTATCCTGTTTGGGACTCATTCCCGAAGCTCGAAGGGTTAGATAGTGGCGCTCGTCGTACAGAAGTACGGCGGATCCTCGGTATCGGATGCCGATCGGATCCGTCGGGTGGCCGAGCGCATCGTCGAGACGAAGAAGGCAGGCAACGACGTCGTCGTCGTGGTCTCGGCGATGGGCGATACCACCGACGACCTGCTTGACCTGGCCCGTCAGGTTTCCCCGGCCCCGCCTGCGCGCGAGATGGACATGCTGCTGACCGCCGGTGAGCGCATCTCCAACGCCCTCGTCGCGATGGCCATCGAGTCCCTGGGTGCACAGGCGCGCTCGTTCACCGGCTCGCAGGCCGGCATCGTCACCACCGGCACCCACGGCAACGCCAAGATCATCGACGTCACCCCTGGTCGCCTTCGCGATGCGCTGGACGAGGGCGTCATCGTGCTGGTCGCCGGGTTCCAGGGCGTCAGCCAGGACAGCAAGGACGTCACCACGATGGGCCGCGGCGGCTCGGACACCACCGCCGTCGCCCTGGCCGCCGCGCTCAAGGCTGACGTCTGCGAGATCTACACCGACGTCGACGGCATCTTCACCGCCGACCCGCGCATCGTGCCCAATGCCCGCCACCTCGACACCGTCTCTTTCGAGGAGATGCTCGAGATGGCCGCGTGCGGCGCCAAGGTGCTGATGCTGCGCTGCGTCGAATACGCCCGCCGGTACAACGTGCCGATTCACGTTCGTTCGTCGTACACGGACAAGCCCGGCACCATCGTCAAAGGATCGATCGAGGACATCCCCATGGAAGACGCCCTTCTGACCGGAGTAGCCCACGACCGCGGGGAGGCCAAGGTCACCGTCGTCGGCCTGCCCGACGTGCCGGGTTACGCCGCCCAGGTGTTCCGCGCCGTCGCCGACGCCGACGTGAACATCGACATGGTGCTGCAGAACATCTCGAAGGTCGAGGACGGCAAGACCGACATCACCTTCACCTGCCCGATGGACAACGGCCCGACGGCCGTGGAGAAGCTGACCGCGCTCAAGGATGAGATCGGGTTCAGCCAGGTGCTCTACGACGACCACATCGGCAAGGTGTCGCTGGTCGGTGCGGGCATGCGCAGCCATCCCGGCGTCACCGCCAAGTTCTGCGAGGCGCTGGCCGAGGTCGGCGTCAACATCGACCTGATCTCCACCTCCGAGATCCGGATCTCGGTTCTGGTCAAGGACACCGAGCTGGACACGGCCGTCCGCGCGCTGCACGAGGCTTTCGACCTCGGCGGCGAGGACGAGGCCGTCGTCTACGGCGGAACGGGGCGCTGACATGGTCAACATCGGTGTCGTCGGTGCGACCGGCCAGGTCGGCCAGGTCATGCGCACCCTGTTGGAGCAGCGGAACTTCCCGGCCAGCTCGGTCCGGTTCTTCGCCTCGGCACGGTCCGAGGGCAAGAAGCTGACGTTCCGCGGCCAGGAGATCGAGGTCGAGAACAGCGAGACGGCCGATCCGTCCGGTCTGGACATCGCGTTGTTCTCCGCCGGAGCGACGATGTCGCGCGTGCAGGCCCCGCGGTTCGCCGCGGCCGGCGCGGTCGTCGTCGACAACTCGTCGGCCTGGCGCAAGGACCCGGAGGTTCCGCTGGTCGTCTCGGAAGTCAACTTCGCCCGCGATGGTCGGGTTCGTCCCAAGGGCATCATCGCCAACCCGAACTGCACCACCATGGCCGCCATGCCGGTGCTCAAGCCGCTGCACGAGGAAGCCGGGCTGACCCGCTTGGTCGTGTCGAGCTACCAGGCGGTGTCGGGCAGTGGCCTGGCCGGTGTCGAGGAGCTCGCATCGCAGACACGCGCGGTGGTCGACGCAGCCGAGCAGCTGGTGCACGACGGCTCGGCGCTGACGTTCCCGGCGCCGGTGAAATACGTTGCACCCATTGCCTTCAACGTGATCCCGCTGGCCGGATCACTGGTCGACGACGGCTCCGGTGAGACCGACGAGGACCAGAAGCTGCGCAACGAGAGCCGCAAGATCCTCGGTATCCCGGACCTTCTGGTCTCGGGCACCTGTGTTCGCGTTCCGGTGTTCACCGGGCACTCGCTGTCGATCAATGCCGAGTTCGCCCAGCCGCTTTCGGTTGAGCGGGCCAAGGAACTGCTGGCCGGTGCCGCGGGTGTGAAACTGGTCGACGTGCCGACCCCGCTGGCCGCCGCCGGCGCCGACGAGTCTCTCGTCGGCCGGATCCGCCAGGATCCGGGTGCGCCCGACGGACGTGGTCTCGCTCTGTTCGTGTCCGGCGACAACCTGCGAAAAGGTGCCGCGCTGAACACGATTCAAATCGCTGAACTGCTGGCCGCCGAGCTCTGATCCGCGGGTGAACCCGGCCCGCAGGTTCGCCGTTGTCGCGATGCTTGCTGCGGCGGTGTGGCAGGCCCCTTTCGCCCGGGCCACTCCGGGCTTCGGCGATCCGGTGGTGCCTCCGCTGGCCCCCGGCCAGGTGTTGCGAATCGGGCCGAGCGCAGGAACCGGTACGCCCACGGCTGATTACGGCATCGGCGCGACGGACCTCTGTGAGTTCATGGAGTTTCCCAGCCGGGTGCTCCAGGTCTGCGGTGACAGCTTCGCCGGCCAGGCCGTCGGCTTCGGCGGCTGGCACTCGCCGGTGGCCCTGCACGTCGATGCCGACTCGATCGAGGACGCGGGCGGGGTGCGCTACCGGGGTGTCACCGGGGTCGACAAGCCGTTGCTGGCCGACCCGACGCCGCCGGGCGGATCCCAGTTGCCGGCCGGCGTGGTGGCGATCAACCGTGAGAACTACATGATGGTGACCACCACCTACAACCTCAAGCCGTACAGCTCCCGGTTGGTGAAAGCCGATGCGGCCCAGCCTAATTGGCCGACGGTGCCCGGTTCGGTACGTGACGCCAAGTTTCTGGGTGGAGCGCAGTCGCAGATCACGGGCTACTACGACCCGGTCCCGGCACAGGATTCTCCGAGTGGGTGGGTCTACATCCTGGCCAACAATTTCGACCGCAGCAGCCCGCCGTTCCTGTACCGGGCGAACCCGAAGACCTTCACCGACCGGGCCGGCTGGCAGGGCTGGTCGTCGGCGGGTGGCTGGGGCAAGCCGCCGACGCCGTTGTTCGCCGACCGTACGGGGGAGATGAGCATCCGGCAGATCGACGGCAAGCCCGTGCTGTCGTACTTCAACGCCACCAACGGAAACATGGAGATGCGGGTCGCCTACGACCCCACCGGGCTGGGTACGGCGCCCGTGACCACGGTGGTGTTCGCCAGTGCCTGGCCCGACCCGGTCGACTCGTTGCCTCCGCCGGAGGTCAACCAGTTGGCCCAGCCCTACGGCGGCTACATCTCGCCGGGATCGACGCTGGATCAGGTCCGGGTTTTCATCAGCCAGTGGAACACCATGGCCCGCGGCGGCTCGCCGTACCGCGTGATCCAGTACGCCGTGAACCCGATCAAGCCGTGGGAGCAATAGTCCCGGGTCTTTCAAAGCTGATTCACAGCCAATTCTTGATCAGCACCTCACCAGCCCTCGCATGCTCGTGTCATGACTGAAACACCCCCCGATCCTGCGACCGAACCAGTGGCCACGACCGAGCCTGTCGCGGCAGCGCCGGCGACCGTGGTCGCCACTCCCGCCCCGACTGTCGAGAACAAGCCGAGTCGTCTGCTTCAGGCGCTCGCCTGGGTGGGTATCGCGGCCGGCACCGTCTTCATCGTCGCCGTGGTCTTCGGCACCGGGTTCTTCCTCGGCGCGCATTCCGGTGGCGGCGACGGCCATCACCACCGCGGCGGCCACGACCGCGGCGGCATGATGATGTTCCATCGCGGTGGACCGGACGGCGGACCGGGGCGGATGGGACCGCCGCACGGCATGATGCCGCCGTGGGGTCCCGGTGGGCCCGGCTCGTTCGGCCCGGGTGGTCCCGGTTGGGGACCCGGTGGCCCCGGCGGTCCGGGCAGCGGCCCGGAGCGTCCTGAGACGCCGCCGACACCCGCACAGCCTGCGCGACCATAATCACAGTCCGCTCTTTTGGACTGACTCCAAAGAGCGCGCATACTGGAGCCGTGACCACGGTGCATGAACACGACCCCAAGGCCCTGTTGCGGGCTGCCGGGCTGCGTGTGACCGCACCGCGGGTCGCGGTTCTCCAGGCGCTGGCCGACCATCCGCATTCGACTGCAGACGATGTGGCCGGTCTGGCCCGCGAAAACCTCGGCTCGGTGTCGACCCAGGCGGTCTACGACGTGCTGCGGGCCTGCGTCAATGCGGGTCTGGTCCGTCGTATTGAACCCGCCGGCTCCTCGGCGCGCTACGAGACCCGCGCCGGCGACAACCACCATCACCTGGTCTGCCGGGTGTGTGGCGCGGTCGCCGACGTCGATTGCGCGGTCGGGCAGACCCCGTGCCTGGAGCCCTCTGAACTGGCCGGATTCGCGGTTGACGAAGCCGAAGTCGTGTTCTGGGGAGTCTGCGCGGATTGCCAGACACCCGCACCCAACTAGACCACTCTGCAGCCCAACGGACGCCCCGGCCACTTCCCCTTGGTGGCCGGGGCGCCTGTCTTTTCACCCAAGCACTGGGTGGGGTCCGGGGAATCGTGAGATTCTCGCTAACCATGACGCGCAATCGGCTCCTGGTTGCGGCACTGATCGCGGTGCCGCTGCTGGCCGCCGGCTGCGGCGCGGGGACCGAACCCGAGCGCGGCGCGGCGATGGTCTTCGCCGTCGGCGATTGCGTGAGCGTCCCGGCCACCACGCCCGTTGCTCCCGAAGTGACCCGCGCCGGCAAGGTGTCCTGCAACGTCGATCCCAGCTACACGGTCGGGGCCATCGCCGACGGTGCCGGGAACTGCCCGAGCGCCGAATACCAGCACCTGCCCGCCAAGCTGGCCGATCCGTCGACCGCGCGCCTGTGCCTGGTTCCCAATCTGGTCGCCGATCACTGCTACGAACTCGGCATGCCCGCGGGCATGGTGGAGCTGACCGACTGCACCGCACGCACCGAACGCGGTCCGGGCGTGATGGTTCAGGTGACCCAACGGCTGGACGTACGGGACGGGTCGGCCTGCCCCGCCGAAACAGGGCACTACGCCTGGCCTTACCCGTCGCCGGCGCGAACCTATTGCACGCGGACGGTTCACTAACTGGCATGATCGAGGCCATGCGTGCCCTGACTGTCGGTTTCGGGCTGGCCGGTCTCGCGCTGGCATTGGCTGCACCTGCTGGTGCGCGTCCCTCGGATCCTGGTGTCGTGTCCTATGCCGTCATGCCCAAAGGCTCGGTGGGCAACATCATCGGCGCTCCGATGACGTGGGAGTCCCAGTTCACCGTCCCGTTCCAGGCTTTCTCGGTCGAGAACCCGGTGTGCAACAACTGGGCCGACATCGGCCTGCCCGAGGTGTTCAACGACCCGGACCTCGCCTCGTTCAACGGCGCCACCACCCAGACGTCGGCCGGCGACGACAACCATTACGTCAAGCAGGCGATCGGGGTGTTCGCGACGCCGGAGGCCGCCGACCGTGCCTTTCACCGTGTGGTGGACCGCACCAACGGCTGCTCGGGCCAGACCACCGCGATGCACCTGGACAACTTCGTGACCCAGGTGTGGACGTTCACCGGCGGCCCGGCGAGCGCCACCGACGCGGATTGGGTGAAACAGGAGGCCGGCACGGACCGGCGCTGTTTCAACACCACCCGCAAACGGGAAAACGTCCTGCTACAAGCCAAGGTGTGCCAGTCCGGCAACGCCGGCCCCGCGGTCAACGTGCTGGCCGGCGCCATGCAGAACACGCTCGGGCAGTAGAACGTGTCGGTCCGATCTGGATGATGGAACAGAACCGAGCCGTTTGAATCCGGTGAGGACCGGGAGGGGTGGTTGCCATGGCAGTACCCGTCAGGGCTGATGCGGCCCGTCTGACTCCCGTCGAGTTCACCAGCGCCGAACATGCCGCGGCGTTCATCGGGGCGCACTGCCTCGATGACGGGCCGGTCGGGCAGGTCGGTCTGGAGATCGAGGCGCACTGTTTCGACCTCGACGATCCACTGCGGCGTCCGGGGTGGGAGGAGCTCTCCGAGGTCATCGCGGCGGTGCCCGCGCTGCCCGGTGGCAGCCGTATCACCGTCGAACCCGGGGGCGCGGTCGAACTGTCCGGTCCGCCGGCCGACGGACCGTCGGCCGCGATCGCCGCACTGCTGGCCGACCGGGCCGTGCTGCGCGCGGAGTTCGAACGCCGCGGTCTGGGCCTGGTGCTGCTGGGTGCCGATCCGGTCCGGCCCACTCAGCGGGTCAACCCGGGCCCGCGCTATCAGGCCATGGAGCAGTTCTTCGCGGCCAGCGGATCGGCCGAACCCGGCGCAGCCATGATGACGTCGACCGCCTCCGTTCAGGTCAATCTCGACGCCGGTCCGCGGGACGGCTGGGCGGAGCGGGTACGGCTGGCGCACGCGCTCGGCCCGACGATGATCGCCATCACCGCGAATTCGCCGATGCTCGGCGGGCAGTTCACCGGCTGGCAGTCGTCACGGCAGCGGGTGTGGGGGCAGCTGGATTCCGCGCGCTGTGGCCCGATCCCGGGCGCCGACGGCGATGATCCGGCCAGTGACTGGGCGCGCTATGCGTTGCGGGCGCCGGTGATGCTCGTCAACACCCCGGATGCCGTTCCAGTGACCAACTGGGTCCCGTTCGCCGACTGGGCCGACGGACGCGCGGTACTCGGCGGCCGCCGCCCCACCGAAGCCGATCTCGAGTACCACCTGACCACACTGTTCCCCCCGGTCCGGCCGCGGCGCTGGCTGGAGATCCGTTATCTCGACAGCGTTCCGGACGCCCTGTGGCCCGCCGTGGTGTTCATGACGACGACTCTCCTGGATGATCCGGGGGCCGCCGCGATCGCCACCGAGGCGACCGCGCCGGTGGCCACCGCTTGGGACCGGGCCGCCCGGATCGGGCTGGCCGATCGCCGCCTGCAGGAAGCGGCCGTCGCGTGCGTCTCGGCCGCGGCGGAGCGGGCCCCGGCGGAGTTGACGGAATCGATGGCGCAGTTGACGCGTTCGGTCCAGGAGGGGCGCTGCCCGGCCGACGATTTCGCCGACCAGGTGGTGACTCACGGAATCGCTTCTGCGATGAGCCAACTGGTGAAGGGCGAGCTTTGACCACACGCGAGACGCTGGCACAGCAGCTCACCAGGGCGCGGGAACGCACCTTGGGCCTGGTCGACTTCGACGATGCCGAACTGCATCGCCAGTACAGCCCGTTGATGAGCCCGCTGGTCTGGGATCTCGCCCACATCGGCCAGCAAGAGGAGCTGTGGCTGCTACGCGGCGGCAACCCGGACCGTCCGGGCATGCTGACCCCCGAGGTGGACCGGCTCTACGACGCCTTCGTGCACACACGGGCCAGTCGCGTCGACCTGCCCCTGCTGCCGCCCACCGATGCGCGCACATACTGCGCGACGGTGCGGTCCCGCGCGCTCGATGCCCTCGAATCCCTTGACGCCGACGACTCGGGGTTCAACTTCGGGTTGGTGATCAGCCACGAGAACCAGCACGACGAGACCATGCTGCAGGCGCTGAACCTGCGGGCCGGACCGCCGTTGTTCGACACCGGCAGCGCGCTGCCGGCCGGTCGGGCCGGAGCGGCAGGCACTTCCGTGCTGATCCCGGGTGGCCCGTTCGTGCTCGGGGTGGACGAATTCACCGAACCGCACTCGCTGGACAACGAGCGTCCGCCGCATACCGTCGAGCTGCCTGCCTTCTCCATCGGGCGGGTGCCGGTCACCAATGCCGAGTGGCGCGAGTTCATCGACGACGGCGGCTATCAACAGCGGCGATGGTGGTCCGAGCCCGGTTGGGCGCATCGTCAGGAGGCGGGGCTGACGGCACCCGAGTTCTGGGGGCACGATGGCACCCGCACCCGGTTCGGCCACATCGAGACGATCCCGGCCGACGAACCGGTCCAGCACGTGACGTTCTTCGAGGCCGAGGCGTACGCCGCCTGGGCGGGAGCCCGGCTGCCCACCGAAATCGAATGGGAGAAGGCCTGCGCCTGGGACCCGGTGGCGGGGAGCCGACGCCGATTCCCATGGGGCACTTCCGAACCCACCGATGCGCTGGCCAACCTCGGCGGCGACGCGCGCCGGCCCGCCCCGGTGGGTGCGTATCCGGCCGGTGCATCGGCCTACGGCGTCGAGCAGATGCTGGGTGACGTCTGGGAATGGACCACGTCCGCGCTGCGGCCGTGGCCCGGCTTCACGCCGATGGTGTACGACCGCTACACAGAACCTTTCTTCGACGGGGACTACCGCATCCTGCGCGGCGGTTCGTGGGCGGTGTCCGCCGACATCCTGCGGCCGAGCTTCCGCAACTGGGACCATCCGATCCGGCGCCAGATCTTCTCCGGCGTGCGGCTGGCCTGGGACGTCTGATGTGCCGGCATATCGGATGGCTGGGCGCACCGCGATCGGTGGCCTCACTGGTGCTGGACCCGCCGCAGGGCCTGCTGGTGCAGTCGTATGCGCCGCGTCGCCAGAAACACGGACTGATGAATGCCGATGGTTGGGGTGCAGGGTTTTTCGATGAGGGCGTGCCCCGGCGGTGGCGCAGCGACAAGCCGCTGTGGGGCGACGCCTCCTTCGCCTCGGTCGCACCGGCGTTGAGCAGTGGGTGCGTGGTGGCCGCGGTGCGCTCGGCGACCATCGGCATGCCGATCGAACCCTCGGCCTCGGCGCCGTTCACCGACGGACACTGGCTGCTCTCGCACAACGGGGTGGTCGACCGGGCGGTGCTGCCGTTGACCGGGGAGGCCGAATCCGTCGTGGACAGTGCGGTGCTGGCCGCGCTGATCTTCCAGCGGGGTCTGGACGCACTGGGGCAGACGATTGCCGAAGTCGGCGCGCTGGATCCGAATGCCCGGCTGAACATCCTGGCTGCCAACGGTTCTCGTATGGTGGCCACCACCTGGGGCGACACCTTGTCGATGCTGCGACTGCCGGATGGCGTCGTGCTCGCGAGTGAACCCTACGACGACGATCCCGGCTGGTCCGACATCCCGGACCGCCATCTGGTGCACGTCTCTGACTCGCATGTCGAGCTCACCCCACTGAAAGGTTCGGTATGACGCTCACCCTGTCCAACTATCTGGCGGCCGATTCCGCTGCCACCGCGCTTCGTCGCGATGTGCGCGAGGGGCTGGCCCAGTCGCCGAAGATGCTGCCGCCCAAGTGGTTCTACGATTCGGTTGGTAGCGATCTGTTCGACCAGATCACCCGGCTGCCCGAGTACTACCCGACGCGCACCGAGGCGCAGATCCTGCGGGACCGCTCGCCGGAGATCACCGAGGCCGCCGGGGCCGACACCCTCGTCGAGCTGGGCAGCGGCACTTCCGAGAAGACCAGGATGTTGCTCGACGCCATGCGCGACGGCGGGCAGCTGCGCCGGTTCATCCCGTTCGACGTCGACGCCAGCGTGCTGCGTGCTGCCGGTGACGCCATCGGCCAGGAGTATCCCGGCATCGAGATCGACGCGGTATGTGGTGATTTCGAAGAACACCTGGGCAAGATCCCGTCGGTGGGGCGTCGCCTGGTCGCGTTCCTCGGTTCGACGATCGGCAACCTGACACCCGGTCCGCGCGCGGATTTCCTGACGTCCCTGGCCGAGACCCTGCAGCCCGGGGACAGCGTGTTGCTGGGCACCGACCTGGTCAAGGACACCGACCGGCTGGTCCGCGCCTACGACGACAGTGCCGGCGTCACCGCGGCGTTCAACCGCAATGTGTTGTCGGTGGTGAACCGTGAGCTCGACGCAGATTTCGACCTCGACGCCTTCGAGCACGTGGCGAAATGGAATGCCGACGAGGAGCGGATCGAGATGTGGCTGCGGGCGGACGCGCCGCAGCAGGTCAGGATTGCCGGTCTGGATCTCGATGTCGCATTCGGTGCCGGTGAGGAGATGCTGACCGAGGTGTCCTGCAAGTTCCGCGCCGACGGGGTGGCCGATGAACTGGCGAGAGCCGGCCTCCGGCAGACCCATTGGTGGACCGATGATGCCGGTGACTTCGGACTGTCGCTGGCGGTGAAGTGAGCCTCGCGCAGCAGTGGGCGGACGCTCGCCCCAAGGTCGCCGGACTGCACCTCGACAGTGGCGCCTGCTCGCGGCAGAGCCTCGCGGTGATCGATGCCGTCGCCGCACATGCCCGCCATGAGGCCGAGGTCGGCGGCTACGTGGCTGCGGAGGCGGCAGTGCCTGTGCTCGCTGCGGGCCGGGCCGCGGTGGCGGCACTGACCGGGCTCGATGCCGCTGACGTGGTCTACACGACGGGCTCCAACCACTCCCTGGACCTGCTGCTCGGCAGCTGGGCGGGGGAGCGCACGCTGGCCTGCCTGCCCGGCGAGTTCGGGCCGAACCTCGCGGTCATGGCCGCCAACGGTTTTCAGGTGCGTGCCTTGCCTGTTGACGGGGATGGCCGGGTTGATCTCGACGAGGCGGCCCGCGTGCTGGCCTCCGATCCGCCGGCACTGGTGCATTTCACGGCGCTGGCCAGCCACCGCGGCGTGGCTCAGCCCCTGGCTGAGATGGTCGCGGTGTGCCGCGAGGCAGGGGTCCCGATCTCGGTGGACGCCGCGCAGGCATTCGGGCATCTGGACTGCAGCGTCGGTGCTGACGCGATCTACTCGTCATCGCGCAAATGGCTGGCCGGGCCGCGTGGGGTGGGTTTCCTGGCCGTGCGGCCGGAACTTGTTGGGCGGCTACAACGACGCGTGCCTCCGGCGTCGTGGGATGTTCCGGTGAGCGTGCTGGCGAGCTTCGAGCACGGTGAGCACAATGCCGCGACCCGCGTCGGATACTCGGTTGCGCTCGGTGAACATCTGGCCGCCGGACCGGATAGCGTGCGCGGCCGGCTCGCCGAGGTGGGCCGCACAGCCCGGGAGGTTCTGGCCGCGGTGCCCGGATGGCGGGTGGTGGAAGCCGTCGATGAACCAACCGCGATCACCACGCTCGAACCGACCGACGGTGCCGATCCGGTTGCGGTGCGGGCCTGGCTGATCGCCGAGCGCGGAATCGTCACCACCGCATGTGAACTCGCGCGGGCTCCGTTCGAGATGGCCAAGCCGGTGCTGCGGGTTTCGCCGCATGTCGACACGACTGCCGAGGATCTGGAGCAGTTCGCCGAGGTGTTGCGGGACGTGCCTTAGCCAGTTTTCCAGCAATTGTCAGTGGCGCGGACTACACTCGAACGTATGTTCGATATCGAGTTCGATCCGGCGGCACCGGGTCGGCTCGTGGACGCGCTAACTGACAGTGCGCGTGCCGAGGCGCGGTTGATCGCGACCCGGATGGCGGCGGTGGCGGACTTGTTGGCGCAGCGCACCGCCGAACTGAATGTCGAAGGTGTGCACCCGAACTACATGATCCTGACTGGGTTCGCCCGCGCGAGCGCTGAGGTGGGGGCGGCGTTGAACCTGACGTCGGGCGCCGCCAGCCGGCTTGTCGGGCAGGCCGAGGCATTGCGCGACCGGCTGCCCCGATTGGCCGCACTATTGAGTGACGGTCAGACCGATTGGCGCACTGTCGAAATCGTCATCACCCGGACCCGGTTCGTCTCGCCGAGGGTGATGGAGCAGCTGGACGAGGACCTGGCGCAGCGGATTACCGGGTGGCAGTGCTGGTCGGACGGGCGCATCACCACCACCGTGGATGCCAAGGTGCAGACCTTGGACCCGGCCGCGATCTGTGAACGCGAACACGCGACCAAGCGCCGCAGGGTCAAGGTCAGCGCACGCGGGGATGGCACAGCCAAGATCGACGCCATCGTCACGACTCGTGCCGGATTGACCTTTGACTCAAAGCTTTCGGAAATGTCAGCCAGGCTGTGCCCGAAAGATCCGCGTAGCAACGACCAGCGCCGCTCTGATGCGATCGAGGCCCTGGCCGAGGGACGAGAGCTGTCATGCGAGTGCGGCCGCGCGGAGTGCCCGGTCCGGTCGACGAACGAGCCTTCAGAACCGGTCAAGGTGGTGGTCAACGTGATCGCCGAACGTGACACGGTCCTCGGAGCCGGGACGGCGGCCGGGTATGTGTGTGGCTTCGGGGTGGTCGACGCCGAGCAGGTGCGGGAGCTCGCTGCCGAAGCCACAACGAGGCTGGTGACCGAGCCGGACGTGGATGCTGCGGCCGCGCTGCGTTATCAGCCGACGGTGTCGGTCCAGCGCTGGGTCCGTTGCCGCGACCTGACGTGTCGCTTCCCGGGCTGCGAGCACCCGGCCGAGGACTGCGACATCGACCACACGGTGCCGTTCGACCACAGCGATCCATCTCGCGGTGGGCTGACTGTCCCGGCCAACCTGAAATGCCTCTGCCGTTTTCATCACCGGCTCAAGACTTTTGGCGGGTGGAGCGATGAGCAGTACCCGGACGGCACCGTGGTGTGGACGTCGCCGAGCGGCAAGACGTATCGCACGACGCCGGGCGGAGCGGATCTGTTCAACAGCTTCAGCCCCGCGCCGTGCGGCCAGCCCAGCCCGCAGCGGCCCCGGACTCTCAGCCGCGCGGCGCGTATCGAACAGACCCGCGCCAAGAACCGGCGGCTCCGCCCGGTCAACAAGGCCTACCGCCGTACCCAAGCGGCCCGCCGACAGGAATTGGATCGGCGGCGCAACCGCAACCGGATGCGGGCCACCCTGAAATTCTTCAAAGGCGATGAGCCCAGCACCAGTCCGTACTGCGCCTGGATCAACGACCCATTCGAACCCGAGGAACTACCCCCGGACTGGGAGCCGCCTCCGCCACCGCCGCCGGCCCCGGAGGACCCACCGTTCTGAGCGGGTGGGTCAGGCCTTGTGCGCGGTCAGCAGGAACGCCGGGAACTTGATGCGGCCCTTCTCGTCGAGCGCGTGCTGCGGCAGTTCGACGGGGGCGTCCACGGGCAATCCAGCCGCATTCGCATGGATGAACGCCGGCCGGATGTCGTCGACCTCCCAGTACTTGGACACTGCCGCCCGCAGCTCGTCCTCGTCGACCTCGTTGGGCTTGGTCTCCAACTCGGCCGGGAACGCGCCCTTGGCGAACACCAGCACGTAGTAGTGCGCACCCGGTGCCGAGGCCCGGTGGATGGATTTCAGGTAGCCGTCGCGACCTTCGACCGGCAGGGAATGGAACAGGGTCGAGTCGATCACGGTGTTGAACCGGCCGTCGTAACCGGTGAACGAGGTGATGTCGGCTTGGGCGAAGCTCGCCGCCGACAGCCCACGCACCTGTGCGGCATTGTTGGCCGCGGCGATCGCCGTCGGGCTCAGATCCAGGCCTACGACGGTGTAGCCGTCCGAGGCCAGCGCGAGCGACAACTCGGCATGCCCGCAGCCGGCGTCGAGCACATCGCTTTCGAACTTCCCGGCCCGGTGCAGCGCTGCAAGCTCGGGCTGCGGCTCACCGATATTCCACGGTGGCGGGCCCTCGAAACCTGCTTCCCCCTTGTACGCGCCATCCCAGTCCAAGACCTGTCCAGATGTCATGGCTCCAACGTACGCGCCTCAATCCCAGGTATGGACGGGCTCATTACTGTGCATCCGCTGGACATACTCCCGCAACATTTCGGCCAGCGCTTTGGGCCTGGTCAACCCCTGTGATTGCAGCTTCTTCACCGTCGCGACCTGCCAGGTCGATCCGGTCTGCCCGGTCTTGGCGCGGCCCTCGATGACCCCCAGATACCGGTCGCACACTTCCCCTGCCACACCCCAGCGGCGCAGCCCGTCGTGCGCCATCGGGAGCAGCCTGCGCAGCACCAACTCATCGGGCGTCACCTCGCCCAGACCGGGCCAGTACAGCCGGGCGTCCAGACCGTGTTGGGCGCCTTCGACGAAGTTGTGGTGGGCCGCGGCGAAGCTCATCTTGGTCCACAGGGGCCGGTCCTCTTCGGACAGCGTCCGCAGCAGGCCGTAATAGAACGCCGCGTTGGCGAGCATGTCCACCACGGTCGGGCCGGCAGGCAGCACGCGGTTCTCCACACGCAGATGGGGAACGCCGTCCACCACGTCGTACACCGGGCGGTTCCACCGGTAGATGGTCCCGTTGTGCAGCCGCAGCTCGGCGAGCTGAGGTGCCCGGCCCGCCGCGAGCTCGGCGGCCGGATCCTCGTCGGTCAGCTCTGGCAGCAACGACGGGAAGTACCGCACGTTCTCCTCGAACAGATCGAAGATCGAGGTGATCCACCGCTCGCCGAACCAGACGCGTGGGCGCACCCCCTGAGCCTTGAGCTCATCGGGACGGGTGTCGGTGGACTGCGTGAACAGCTCGATGCGGGTCTCGGCCCACAGTTGATGGCCGAAGAAGTACGGCGAGTTGGCGCCGACCGCCAGCTGAGGTCCGGCCAGCACCTGGGCGGCGTTCCAGTTCCGGGCGAAATCGGCGGGGGAGACCTGCAGGTGCAGCTGCATGCTGGTGCATGCGGATTCCGGCGCGATGGACGCCGACTGCAGACTCAGCCGCTCCGGCCCGGAGATGTCGATGGGCATGTCCTCGCCGCGGGCGGTGAAGATCGAGTCGTTGAGCGCCTGATACCGCGTCGACTGGCTCATCCAACCGTCCGACAGATGCTCGGGCATCAGCGTCGGCAGAATGCCGACCATCACGATGTGCGCGCCGTCCTCGCTGGCTTTGACCTCGGCGGCATTGAGGCTGCGCCGCACCTCGTCCTCCAGCTCCAGCGCGGCCCGGCCGGGCAGCGGTCGTGGTGGGACGTTGAATTCGATGTTGTAGGCGCCCAATTCGGTCTGATAGGCCGGATCGGCGATCGAGGCCAGCACCTCTTGGTTGGTCATCGCGGGCTGGTATTCGTTGTCGACGAGGTTGCACTCGATCTCCATGCCGGTGAGCGGGCGCTCGAACTCGAAACTCGACCGGGCCAGCATGGTTTCGAACACGTCGAGGCACAGCTGCACCTTGCGCCGGTACTCCTGCCGGTGCGCGCGGCTGAACTCGGTGTTCTTGACCTCTTCACCCACACCGCGATGCAACAACGCGAACGGCCGCGCGCGCAGCAGAATGGCCAAATGACCTCACCGGTTGAGGACGACCAGGGCGGGCTCGAGCAGGTCTCGCACGCCGATCGCGTCGCGTCGCTGACCGGAGTGCGCGCGGTGGCCGCGCTGACGGTGATGGGAACCCACGCGGCGTACGGCACCGGCCTGCTGTCCCAGGGGTACCTGGGTTTGATGAGCGCCCGCCTCGAGGTGGGGGTGGCGATCTTCTTCGTGCTCTCGGGTCTGTTGCTGTTCCGGCCCTGGGTGCAGGCGGCTGCCTCGGGGGCCGACGCGCCGAGCACCCTGCGCTACGCGCGAAATCGGTTCCGCCGCATCATGCCCGCCTATGTCGTCACGGTCCTCATCGTCTACGGCGTCTACGAACTGCGGCCCGTACAGCCGAATCCCGGGCACACCTGGGCGGGCCTGCTCCGCAACCTGACGCTGACCCAGATCTACAGCGACAACTACTTCACGGACTACCTGCACCAGGGGTTGAGCCAGATGTGGAGCCTGGCGGTGGAGGTCGCGTTCTACGCGGTGCTGCCGCTCATGGCCTACCTGCTGTTGGTGGTGTTGTGTCGCAGACGTTTTCGACCCGCACTGCTGCTCGCCGGGTTGACTGCACTGACCGCGATCAGCCCGCTGTGGTTGGTGCTGCTGCACAACACCGAATGGATGCCGGTCGGCGGTGGGGCATGGCTGCCGCACTATCTGGTCTGGTTCATCGGCGGGATGATGCTCGCCGTGCTGAGCGCGATCGGCGTGCGCTGCTATGCGATGGCGGCGCTGCCCCTGGCACTGGCCTGCTATCTGGTGGTCTCGACCCCGATCGCCGGGATCACCACCGCGGTATCCCTCGACCTGACCGAGGACCTGGCCAAGACGATGTTCTACGCGATCATCGCGGCCCTCGTGGTGGCCCCGCTGGCGCTGGATGGGGACGGCCTCTATGCGCGACTGATGGGCAGCAGGCCGATGGTGTGGCTGGGCGAGATCTCCTACGAGGTCTTCCTGCTGCACGTGGTCGCCATGGACCTGGTGATGGAGTTCGTGCTGGGCTGGAACGTCTACACCGGTTCGGCCACCGTGCTGTTCATCGTGACGTTGGTGGCCACGGTGCCTGCGGCGTGGCTGCTCCATCGGCTGACTCGGCCGCGCGGCTAGTGGCCGGACCGGCACCCGCGCGTCCCGGTGGGGCCACCGCGGCGCCGGACTGGGCGGGTGCAGCGGCAGCGGTCCGGCCGTAATCCTGTTGCGGCGACAGTAGATCGGCGTAGTCGCCGTACTGGGGTGCTTGCTGAGTGGCTTGAGACTGGGCATATGCCTGGCCGTAACCGCTGCGCTGCGACGCATCCGGTTGTGCCACCGCGCCCTGCTGGTAGTACTGCTGCACGGCCTGGTTGTAGTAGTCGAGGTAGGCCTCGTACCCACCGGCGGCATTGGCCGTCGGCGTCTCCGGCGCCAGCCACAGTGCCGCGACGGCCGCCACGGTCTGCAATCCGTTGAGTACCGCGATCGTGGTCAGCACCCACCCCGAGGAGGTCAGGACGTTCGACAAGGCATCGAGAAAACCCGCCGCGGCCAGGATGGCGGTGAGCCATGGGATGGCAGTCTGCTTGGGCAGCAAGCCGATTGCGGCCGCCAGGCCGGCCAGTACGGCGAACCTGACGTGCCAGTCGTTGCCTCCGCCGTCGGCCGACGGTCCGAAACTCACGCAGTAGCCGGCAAGACCCAGCACCACCACCGCGATCGACAGGTTGCGGCTCGGTGAATTGACCACGATCACTCCTTCACATCAGTCGATGCTGTTCGCGGATGCTCTCAGATAACGCATCTCGTCATCGGTGGCGACCATCGTGACCACCGCCGAGCCGGCCTGGGTGCTCACCTTGACCGTGTCGTGTTCGAGCGAGATCAGGTCGAGGACCACGTCGGCCTGATCGGAAGGCCGGGTGTTCGGCGGGGCGAGCGCCATGGTCGTCACCCCGATCCGGACCGATTGCTCTGGTACACCGTCGAACATCTCGACGGTGTAGTTGCGCTCCGCACCGGCCTGGATGGCGCGCCGGTTGAAGTCGGCAACCCACAGCAGGTCATGGCGCCCGACGACCTCGACCATGTCGCGCCAGAACGCGGGCCGCCGGCTGTGCACCAGCACCCGGGCACCCAGGGCCAGCGAGCGCAACACCACCTGCTGGGCCAGATGCAGAGTGCCGACGATCTCGACCCGGCGGATCTGCGGCCCGAACACCGGCAGCGCCACCGCGCGGCCCTCCTGGTCGGCGCCGATCACCTGACCGCAGCCCGAAGCGGGCAGGGCCAGATCACTCAGCGCGTCGCCGCGGAGACCGGACGCCCAGTGCTCGATGTGGCGGGCGCCGGGAACCTCCGGGATCGGAAGCGTCGCAGCGAGCGCGGAAAACTGCTGACCGTGCAGCGGGACGAGCCCGCGCAACTGGGTGGGGACGCGCACGTCGCTGTCGAAGCGGACGAGTCCACGGACCTGGACCAGATCGTCGTCGGCGCCGTGATCGGGGGCCTCACGCAGCGACAGGCACACCGTGGTGGAGTAGCTGGGCACGGTCCACAACAGCCCGAGCCCGGCCGTGGTCAGCATGTTCGGCTGCACGGCGAAGCTGGACAGGCGGAAGTGGCCTTCTCTGCAGTCCTCCCAGGTCTCCTCGACGGTGCCGAGGTTGACGCCGTCGCTGAGCTGGTTGGTGGCCGCCGCGATGCCGCTCGCCGACAGGAACTGGGGCTGCAGGCCCGCCTCGGCCAGCCGATTGGCGACGCGCCGGGTCGCGGTGGTGGCGGCGCGCAGGATGCCGTCGCGGTCGCCGCCACGGCGCCGCACCGCCTCCGCGCAGCGCGACGGGTTGAACCGCACGGCAATCCACACGGTGCGCTGGGCGATCGCGGGCAGTGGGCCCAGCACGGAGTCGTAGACGGCGGCGACGTCGGTGTGACCGGCCGAGCGGGCGCCCTGGCTGATGATGTCGATGGACTCGAGCGTGATGTCGAACTGGCGCAGGCAGTCCAGCAGGGCCTGCACCGGAACCATCTCGCCGGAAACGGTGACCCCCGGCTCCAAAACCGTCAGAGCCCTGGGGTTTTCGTCGATCTTGAGCAACGACAGCAAAGTCGAACCGTTCCAACGGAATCCGATCTGCAGTCCGTCGGGTGTCGGTACGTCGAACGGCTCGGTCGGCAGGGAAGCCGGCGCGGACTTGCCGGTGCGTCGCCGCCGATGGCGCAGAAACCTCCCGCGCAGCGCCAGCGCCCGCGGTGCCGTCGTACCCCGGACGACCGGAGCAACCAGCAGCAACGCCACCACCAGACCCGCCACCGCACCCTGCCAGCCGGGCCGGTCCAGTAGCTGGGCGCCGACGATGCCGACGACGACGACAATTTGCAGGACGATCAGGTCGACCAGGGGAAAGAGCCGCTGCGGGCCAGTATCACCGGCGGTGACGAGCTTTGCTGCGAAAGTCAATGGACGCATCGCTTTTCGGATAGGCGCTCGGACTTCATCTCGAGGTGGTGCGGACGTGCTAAACACTACGCATGCCAGCGCAAGTTACCACTCGCGCACAGGTGAACGGCTACCGTTTCCTGATCCGCCGCCTTGAGCACGCGCTCATCCGGGGCGATTCGCGGATGATCCACGATCCGATGCGCGGCCAGATGCGGGCACTGATCGTGGGGGCGGTGATCGCCGTCCTGATCACGGGCGCCGCGGCTGTCATGGCGTTCTTCAAGCCCGCGCCCAACATCGGCGACGCGCAGATCGTGCTGAGCAAGTCCAGCGGTGCGCCGTTCGTCCGGATCGGGGACCAGATCCACCCCGTGCTGAACCTGGCGTCGGCCCGGCTGATCGTCGGCAAGAACGACAGCCCCAAGCAGGTCGACGACAAGTTCCTCGACGTCGTACCGCGCGGACCCATGGTCGGCATCGTCGGTGCACCGGCCAGTATCAACCGCGGCGACGACTTGGCGTTGTCGTCGTGGACCGTCTGCGACAACCTGCTGATGCCGGCCGTCACCGAAACCACCGGCACGCCCAGCCTGCAGACCACGGTGCTGGCCAACGATCCGGTGCTCGACGGCGGTATCCGGCCGGTCGATTCCGCAGAGGCCGTCCTCACCGAGACCGGCGGGACGACGTACCTGGTCTACCGGGGCGTACGCGCCCCGATCGATGTGTCGGATCCGGTTCTGGTCAACGGACTTCACCTGCAGGGTGCGGCCACCCGGCCGATGTCGTTGGCCCTGCTCAACACCTTCCCACTGGTCGACCCGATCACTCCGGTGCAGATCCAGGGGTCGGGGGAGCCCGGTCCGTTGGGGCCGGACCATCCGGTCGGCGCCATCGTCAAATCCGTCGACTCCCGCGGTGAACAGCTCTACGTCGTGTTGCGCGAAGGTCTGCAGCCTGTCTCGCAGGCCACCGCCGACATCATCCGCTACAGCGCGTCCGGCGAGGTGGCCACCGGAGAGATCGATGACATCGCGCCCGCGACGCTGGCCGAGGTGCCGACCGTGCACAAGTTGGCGATCGACCACTACCCACTGGTTTCGCCCCGGATCGTGCCGCCGAATCCGGACCGGGTGGTGTGCATGGGCTGGCAGCGGTCCAACACCGACGCCGGTGCGAATGTGCGGCTGCTGGTCGGTCACCGGCTGCCGACCGCCGAAGGCGCGCAGATGGTTCGGCTGGCCAGTGCCGACGGCAGCGGGCCCGGGGCGGACTCGGTGTACCTGACCCCGGGTGCCGGCGAGTATGTGCAGGCCACCGGCAGTGATCCGGACAGCCGCTCGACGGGGCAGCTGTTCTACGTCTCGGATACCGGAGTGCGGTACCACATCAAGGATTTGCCGACCGCCGAGGTGCTCGGGGTCAGCGGCGTCAAGATTCCCGACGGTCCGGCCAACGCACCGCAGTGGGCACCGTGGCCGGTGTTGTCGTTGTTGCCGGCCGGGCCGGAGCTGTCCCAGGAGGCGGCCCTGGTCGCCCATGACGGCATGGCCGCCGACCCGGACAGCAGCAAGGTGTCGACCCGCTAAAGGCGCATCTCGCGGAAGAACGCGTAGACGCGAATGATCCAGAAGCACAGCGGGAAAAGCGATCCCACGGCGATGTATTCGAGTATCTCGACCTGACGCCGCATCACCGGGGAGAACTCGCGCAGCGGTGCGACCAGCCCGCACGCCAGGATCAGGACCATCAGGGCGAGCAGCACGACCACGGCGCGGGCCTCCCAGCCCTCGACGTTCACCGCGGTCTTGAGGACCACGGCGACGGCGATGGTCAGCCCGCTGCCGATCAGTGTCGCCGACTGCACCAGGTCGTGGTGGCCACGGCCGCGCAGACACAGCACCGTCGCCACCATCATGGCGAAAACGGTGCCCTGCCAGTAGAACCCGTTGCTGATGTCTGCCGCCAGATAACAGCCGACCAGGGCCGCGACGGCGGCGGCGACGAGAATGCCGGTGAGGTGCTGATTGGCCCGCCGGACGCGGCTGATCAGATCTTCCTCGGTCGGGATGATCTGTTTGCCGATGGCATTGACGCCTTCGACAGTTGTGCCGCCCTGGGTCTCGATGTCATCGAGCGGCTCGCCTGCCGTCGGCACCCGGGGGATCGGCAGTTTCGACAGCCCGATCGTCACCCGCGGAGCGAGGTAGACGACGATAACGGCCGCGGTCGCGAGCAAAGCCCCCACCGTCCGGATGGGCGGCTGCCACAGCAACATTGCCGTGGAACTGACGCCACCGAAAGTGCACGCCGCGATGATCGCGGTGTACACGGCGGATCCGCTTCCGGAGATCAGGAGCACGAGCAGTGCGCCGAACGCGGTCAGGGCGAACGACATCGGCAGGGAGGTGGTGCCGGATCCGTCGGGCACCAGGTACAGCGAGCCGGCGAAGACCAGCGGCGTCGACACCGCGGCGATCCAGGCCGACGTGCCGGTGGCGGCCGGCCGGTGCGCCACCAGGCAGGCCAGCAGCACCCCCATCGCGCCGAGGGCGAGCACTGCCGCGGGCACCGCGGGTTGGGCGGCCCAATGGGCCAGCACGCCCGCCAGCGTGACCGCGGCGGCCGCGGTGACACCGAAGCCGGCCAACACGTTGGCGTTGTCCGTGAACCAGCTCCGCACGGCCCCGGCCCCTGGGCTCTGGGTGTCGTCGACGTCGTCGAACAGCAACGGGCTGACCGGCTGGCCCGCCGCGCAGATCATCAACAGGTCGCCGTCGTAGACCCCTGCTTCGCCGAGCGACAGGTGCGGGGCGATCGGTTCGCCGCCGAGCGGGGCCAATGTCCACTGCCCGTCAGCGGCGGCGAACTCGACGATCGCCTCATTCGCGGTGATCTGTTCATTCGCGATATCGATGACATCGGGGATGTATTGGGCGATGCTGACGTGTGCAGGCAGCCCGACGTCGATGTTCAGTTCGCCGACCACCAGGGTCAGTCGGCTCAGTTCCGGTTCGGCTTCGAGGTCTGGCTCAAGTAGGGTCACAATCCAGTCGGCCTCCTGCGCAATGGGATTGCTCGACACGAACAATACCCAGCATCCGGCTCCAGCAGCTTCCGGGGAGGGAAGGTTGAGTACGCAGGGGTTCGTCCGCCGCCTTCGGGTGGCACCGCCGCGGATGCCCGGCGGCGAGGTCAACCTGGCGCCACCGCCCGAGGTGCCGCGCGCGATCCCGGGAAACCTGATGATGCGGCTGATGCCGTTCGTGATGCTGGTCGCGGTGATCGGCATGATCGCGCTGATGATCACGGTCGGTGGCCGCGACATGGCCAGAAGCCCGATGTTCCTGCTCTTCCCGATGATGATGATCATGTCGATGGTCGGCATGTTCATGGGCGGCGGGAACCGCAATGGCAAAGCCGCCGCCGAGCTCAACGAGGAACGCAAGGACTACTTCAGTTATCTCGCCAATCTTCGCGAGGAAGCCGACACCACCGGAGCCGAACAACGCACCGCGCTGGAATGGAGCCATCCCGACCCGCGGGCGCTGACCGATGTCGTCGGTACCCGGCGCATGTGGGAGCGGCGGCCCAGCGATGCGGATTACTGCCACATCCGGGTCGGTATCGGGACCCACCGGCTGGCGACGCGGTTGATGGCGCCCGAGACCGGCCCGCCCGAGGACCTGGAACCGGTGTCGACGGTGGCGCTGCGCCGGTTCGTCAAGACCCATTCGGTGGTGCACGCGCTGCCGACCGCGGTGTCGCTGCGCGCGTTCCCCACCATCACCTTCGAAGGCGAGCGCAGGCTCGCGCAGCAGCTGGTGCGGTCGATGGTGTTGGAACTGTGCACCTTTCACGGGCCCGACCACGTGCAGGTGGCCATTGTCACCGCCAACCCGGACGGTGAGAACTGGAGCTGGGTCAAATGGCTGCCGCACGCGCAGCACGCGGTGACCCGCGACGGCATGGGTTCGATGCGGTTGCTGTTCCCCACGCTCGAGCTGATGGAGACGGCACTGTCTTCGGAGTTGGCCGAACGCGGTCGCTTCACGCGTAACTCGCAGCCGACGCAGGGGCTCAAGCAGCTGGTCGTCGTGCTGGACGACGGATTCGTGACCGGCGACGAGCAGTTGATCACCGATGCCGGGCTGGACAGCGTGACGCTGCTCGACCTGAACGGCCTGCGTGCCGGGGCGTCTGCCCGGCGCAGCCTCCAACTGGTCGTCGAGGGTGACGACGTGGCCGCGCGGACCGCCGTCGGTGTGGAACGGTTCGCGACCCCGGACACCATCACCATTCCCGAGGCCGAGACCACGGCGCGGCGGATCGGTCGCTACCGGCCGGCGAACGCCGCGCACATCGTCAGCCTGGAGGCCGATTCGAGGGCTGTCGACCCAGGACTGATGGCACTGCTGAAGATTCCCGACGCCGCCGGCATCGTGCCCGAACAGATTTGGCGGCAGCGGTCCCCGCGGGAGCGGCTGCGGGTGCCGATCGGTATCACCCCCAACGGGCAGCCCATCGAACTCGACATCAAGGAGGCCGCCGAGGGCGGCATGGGCCCGCACGGGCTGTGCATCGGTGCCACCGGGTCGGGCAAGTCGGAATTCCTGCGCACGCTGGTGCTGTCGATGATCACGTCGCACTCACCCGAGCAGCTCAACCTGGTGCTGGTCGACTTCAAGGGCGGCGCCACGTTCCTCGGTCTGGACGGGATCGCCCACATCGCGGCGATCATCACCAACCTCGAAGACGAGCTGACCATGGTGGACCGCATGCGGGACGCGCTGGCCGGTGAGATGAACCGCCGCCAGGAGCTGCTGCGCTCCGCCGGAAATTTCCCCAACGTCACCGAATACGAGCGGGCCCGCGCGGCGGGCGCCGACCTCGAACCGCTTCCCGCACTGTTCATCGTGGTCGACGAATTCTCCGAACTGCTGTCCCAGAAGCCGGATTTCGCCGAGCTGTTCGTGATGATCGGCCGGTTGGGCCGCTCGCTGCACATGCACCTGCTGCTGGCCTCGCAGCGGCTGGAGGAGGGCAAGCTGCGCGGCCTGGACTCGCACCTGTCCTACCGGATCGGTCTCAAGACGTTCTCGGCAGGCGAGTCGCGCAGCGTGCTCGGTGTGCCCGATGCCTACCACCTGCCCAGCGTTCCAGGGTCGGCATTCCTGAAATGCGATGCCTCCGAACCGATCCGGTTCAACGCGTGCTACGTCTCGGGAGAGTACGTCAAGCCGCGGATATCGGCCCGCACCGGCCGGGTGGCCCAGTTGGGCGCGCTGGCGCCCAAGCTGTTCACCGCCACACCGGTGAAGAAGGACGCGGTGCCGGCGAGGGTGGCGGTGCCTTCGGAGCTACCAGAGGCAGAGCCGGTCAGTTCCGGTCCGACCAAGACCACGCTGCTCGACATGGTGGTCAGCCGGCTGCGCGGCCATGGCAGGCTCGCCCACGAGGTGTGGCTGCCGCCGCTCGACGACAGTCCCGCGGTGAACGAACTTCTGCCAGAATCGGATTGGTCGGCACCGCAGAACCTCAACGGCCGCTTGTGGATGCCGATGGGTGTGGTGGACCGGCCTTACGATCAGCGTCGCGATGTGCTCATGGTCGACCTGTCCGGCGCCCAGGGCAACGTGGCCGTAGTCGGTGGGCCGCAGTCGGGCAAGTCCACCACGCTGCGCACATTGATCTTGGCCGCGGCTGCCACGCACACCCCTGAGCAGTTGCAGTTCTACTGCCTGGACTTCGGCGGCGGCACCCTGACCAGCCTGGCGAAACTGCCGCACGTCGGCGGGGTGGCGGGCCGCATGGACGCCGACGCCATCCGGCGCACCGTGGCCGAGGTGGCCGGCGTGCTGCGGAGCCGCGAGCAACTGTTCCGCGAACTCGGCATCGAATCCATGCGCGACTTCCGCCAGCGCAAGGCCAAGGGCGAGGTGAGCCAGGACAAATTCGGCGACGTGGTGCTGGTCATCGACGGCTGGGCATCGATCAAGAGCGACTTCGAGTTGCTCGATCCGGTGATCCAGTCCCTGGCCATCCAGGGTCTGTCCTACGGCGTGCACCTGGCCATCACGGCGTCGCGGTGGATGGAGATCCGGCCGGCGGTCAAGGACATGCTCGGTACCCGCGTCGAGCTCCGCCTGGGCGACCCGATCGACAGCGAGGTGGCACGCCGCTCCGCCGAACTGGTGCCGATCGGGCGGCCCGGTCGCGGTATCAACTCCGAGCGCCTGCACATCCTGATCGGGTTGCCCCGACTGGATTCCAGTTCGGAGGTGGAGGATCTGCCCGCCGGGGTGGCCGGGGCCGTCGAGGCGGTGCGTGCCCACTACCAGGACCGGGAGGCGCCGAAGGTGCGGATGCTCCCGCACGACGTGAACCGCGACGACGTCGTACGCGCGGCCCGCGATTCCGGCCAACTCAGCAAGGCCCGGATCGCGATCGGCATCAACGAGGAAGAGCTCGCCCCCGTGGTTCTGGATTTCGATTCGCAACCGCACCTGGTGGCCTTCGCCGATACCGAATGCGGAAAGACCGGTCTGCTGCGCAACATTGCCGCCGGTGTCATGGAGAACGCCAGCCCGGTGGAGGCCAAGATCATCCTGGTCGACTTCCGTCGTTCGATGCTGGGCGTCGTGCCCGACGAATACCTCGGCGGCTACGCCACGGCCCCGCAGTCGTGCACCGATCTGATGACGGCACTGGCCGGTGCCCTGAAAGATCGCCTGCCGCCCAACGACATCACCCAGCAGCAACTCAAGGAACGGTCCTGGTGGTCGGGCCCGGACCTGTTCGTGATGATCGACGACTACGACCTGATCCCCGGTGGTTCGCTGAGCCATCCGCTCGGACCGCTGGTCGAATACCTGCCGCAGGCCCGCGACATCGGGCTGCGCGTCGTGGTCACCCGCCGCAGCGGCGGGGCCGGGCGGGCGATGATGGACCCGATCGTCGGACGTCTGAAAGACCTGTCCTGCAACGGCTTGGTGATGAGCGGAAGCAGAGACGAGGGCGGCCTGTTCGGCGGGCACAAGGCCAGCGCCATGCCTCCCGGTCGCGGCATGCTGGTCTCGCGGACCACTCGTAGCGGCGTGGTGCAACTGTCCCGGATGCCCGACCTGTGACCGGCGTCGAGGAGCTTCGCTCGGTGCACGTGGTGTCCGCGGCACCCGAGGCGTTGCGGGTGTCTGTGGTCGGCGGGCGCACCCAACTCGATGTCGCGCTGCCGGCCGACGTCCCGGTGGCCGCGTTCCTTCCGGAACTGGCCCGGTTGATCAAGTCCCGGGACGACGAGCGCAGTGACGACATGGCCGATCGGGACGAGCGACGGACGTTCTGGGTGCTCAGCCGCGCGGGCCGGGCTGGCAGCGGTGTGCTGGAACCCGACCGGACCCTGCGCGAAGCCGGGGTGAAAAACGGTGAGCTGTTGCGTCTCTCGGCTCGTCAGGCGTTGTCGCCGCCCACGTTGTACGACGACGTGGTGGACGCGGCGGCCCGGCTGAACCGCGCGTCCTACGCGGCGTGGAGCGCCACCGCGGCGCGGATGATGGCCTTCGCGGGGTTGTGGCTGTGCGCGGCCTTGTGGGTCGTTCTCCTGCTCGCCCCCGGGTTGTCGGCGCACCGGCCGCTGATACTGGTCTCCGCGGCCCTGATGACGGTGGCGCTGGTCGGCGCAGCCGCACTCGTGCGCCGAGCGCTCGGCAGGGGCGACATCGCCGCAGCGGTCGGCCCGCCGGTGATCGCGGTGGGCGTCGCCGCGGGCTGGGTGCTCGCGGCCCCGCACGGTGAGGTCGGCCTGGCGGTCGGGAGCGCAGTGTTGTTGGTGCTCACGGTGATATGTCACCGCGTGATCGGAGCCGGCCACTGGACCTACGTCGCGGCGGCGGTGCTGCTGGGCTTCGGTACGGCGGCATTCGCGGCCAGGGCGCTGGGCGTGCCGATCCCGGTGGTGGCTGCGGTCACCGCCGTGGTGGCGGTGTTCGGGTGTCTGGCGGTGCCGGTGCTGACGGCACGGCTTGACCAGTACCCGGTGGCCTCGGACGACGCCGCGCGCACGGACGACCCATTCACGACGGGGGCGCTCCAGGCCCCGGCGGCAACCCCGATGCCGAGCGCGGAACAGGTGTGGGACCGGGTGCAGTCGGCGGTGCTGACCCGCTCCGGCCTGCTGGCCGGGTCGGCAACCACCGCATTGATCAGCGCCACCGCATTGATGCGGGTCGACACGGGTTGGGCGGCATTCGCTTTCGCCCTCGTCTGTGCTGCGGTTCCGGCCCTGCGAAGCCGCCGGGCGACGACCTGGCCGGAACGCGCCGCGCTCGCCGTGCCTGCCGTGATGCTGGTGCTGGTGGCCTGTGTGCAAGCCCAGACCGGGGCCTGGTCGTTGCAGCTCGCCGGCGTCGTCGTACTCGCGGTGCTGGTGGTGGGCGGGGTCGCCGCCTCCTACGCTCATCGGATCCGGAGCGTCGCGGTGTATCTCGAGTATCTGGCCGTGGCCGCGGTGATCCCACTCGCGTTGTGGCCGCTCGGACTGTACGAACGGCTGGGCGGCTAATGACCGCCCGGCGGTACGCGGCGGTGGCGACGGTCGTCCTGACGGTGGCGCTGGCGGGCTTCGGCGCGCCGCCTGCCGGTGCGGTGGCGCCGCCCGTCGTCGAACCCGGTCCGCCCCCGAACGGGCCTGTCGCGCCGGCTCAGCCGACCGAGCAGAAGGCGATCTGCGGAGTCCCCACCGGCGTACTCCCGGGAACTGACTTCACCAAGCAGACCAGCGCGGAGGCAATGCTCGAATACCGCAGGGCATGGCGCTTTTCGCGGGGCGCCGGGCAGAAGGTGGCGGTGATCGACACCGGCGTCAACCGTCATCCCCGGCTTCCCGCGCTCGAACCGGGCGGCGACTATGTGTCGAACAGCGACGGCCTGGTCGACTGCGACGCGCACGGCACCCTGGTCGCCGGAATCATCGGTGCGGCCCCCGTCGACGGTGACAGCTTCGCCGGGGTGGCCCCCGAGGCCTCGATCCTGTCGATCCGGCAGAACAGTGGAGCCTTCAGCGTCGCGGGCACGAGCAGCAGCCAGAACGACGACCCCAACGCGACGTCGATCGGTTACGGCAATACGCACACTTTGGCGCTCGCGATCGCTCGGGCGGTGGACCTCGGTGCCACGGTGATCAACCTGTCGGAGGTGGCCTGCGCGCCGGTTTCGGCCGGAATGGACGACCGGGAACTCGGGCTTGCGGTGCGCTACGCCTACGAACGCAATGTCGTGGTGGTGGCTGCGGCGGGAAACTTCAACTCCCAGAGCATGTGCAAGGCACAGAACAACATGAACGATCCGAACCAGCCCCTGCACACCGGCTGGGACAGCGTCAGCACCATTGCCAGCCCGGCCTGGTTCTCCGACTACGTGCTGACCGTCGGCGCCGTGACGACCTCGGCCACCCCTGCCGACTTCAGCCTGCACGGGCCATGGGTGGCGGTGGCCGCCCCGGGCGAACGGGTCACCTCGTTGGACGCCGGTGGTCCTGGTCTGAGCAACGCACAACTCGGCCAGCAGGGGCTGGCCCCACTCAACGGCACGAGCTTCGCGGCGCCGTTCGTCTCGGGTGTGGTGGCGCTGATCCGGTCGCGTTACCCGGGCCTGACCGCGGGTGAGGTCAAGGATCTGGTCGAACGGACGGCCCGCACCCCGGGGAATGGACCCAACCAGGCCACGGGTTATGGAGTCGTGGACCCAGTCGCGGCACTGACCTACCAGCTCACGCCTGGGGTCGACGGCCGCGATGTCACTGCCGCTTCACCGATCAGCGGGCCGCCGCAACCCGACCCGGGTAATGTGCGGGCGCGCAGGATCGTCTTCACCGTCACCGCGGCGTGTCTTGCGTTGATGGTGGCGGCGGTGGCGGTGGCTGCTGCCCGGCGGCGGACCAGGTGAGTTAGGGGAAAGATGCCGGACGAGAATCGGCCGATCGGCGAGCCCACATCGCTCGACGACATGGCGCCTGGCGAATTGGACGCGGTGGAGGCCCGGGCGGCTGCGTTGCTGGAACAGATTGCGGCGCAACGGTCGGCCCGGCAGGCCCACACCGCCACCTCGCCGGCCGATGACACGACCGACGCCTTTGTGGTATCTCCTCCTCCTGCACCACCTGCACCTGCACCGGCACCGGCTCCTGCCCGTCGGCTTGCCCCGCCTCCGTGGCAGATGCACAGCTCGATCGGGTCGCGCGAGTTCGCCGAACGGTTCGAACTCGATGAGCCCGCTCGGGAGCCTGAACCCGAGCCGGACCCGGAACCGCAGCCGGAGCCGCCGACCGGCTTGATCCCGATTCCGCCGTTGCCGGAGACGGCAAGGCATGCGCGGCCGCCCGAGGCCGGCCCGCAGATGCCGCCTCCTCCACCGCCGCTGCCTCCGCTGCCGTTGCCGCCGCCGGGATTCATGCCCCCGCTGCCGCCGCTCCTGCCGCCGCCTGGCGCGGCGCCGCCGCCGCAGTACTCGCCGGTGCCGCCCTCGCTCGACGACGCCGGAATCATCAACCGTGCCCGCAACGCACCTCACTCCGGATGGCGCCGGGCTGTACATCTGGCGAGCGCGGGTCACGTCAATCCCGGTGAATCACGCAGGGAGCGTGAGCGCGAGGACCTGCTGGCCCAGATCCGTCAACCGATCGCGGGCGACTTCAGGATCGCGGTGCTGTCGATCAAGGGTGGTGTCGGCAAGACCACGACCACGCTGGGGTTGGGCTCGGCGCTGTCGATGATGAGGCAGGACCGGGTCATCGCGGTCGATGCCAACCCGGATCGCGGGACGCTGGCCGAACGGGTTCGGGACGCGTCGAGCCAGTCCACCGTGCGGGACCTGCTGTCGGATCCCGACATCGAGCGCTACGCCGACGTCCGCAACCACACCCGGATGGCGGGCAGCCGACTGGAAGTGCTGGCCAGTGAACAGGAACCCGCGGTTTCGGAGGTGTTCGGAGAATCCGACTACCGCCGCACCGTCAGCATCCTGCGTCGCTACTACAACATCATCCTCACCGACTGTGGCACCGGCATCATGCATTCCGCGATGGCGGGTGTGCTCGATCTGGCGCACGCGATCGTGCTGGTCAGCTCCCCGGCGATCGACGCGGCCCGCAGCGCATCGGCGACGCTGGACTGGCTGATGCAGCACGGTCACTCCGCGCTGGTCCGCGAAGCGCACGTGGTACTCAGTGCCTCGCGGCCAGGATCGGCGAAACTCAAACTGGACAAGGTCTACGAGCACTTCCAAGCCCGATGCCGTTCGGTGCACATGATCCCGTTCGATCCGCATCTGGCAGAGGGTGCCGACGTCGACTTCGACCTGCTGGATCCGGCCACACTCCAGGCGTATCTGGAATTGGCTGCGGCCGTTGCGGAGAAGTTTCCCAGGCTGCGCGCCGCACCCCAGTACGGGTGACCACCTGGCCCTCACGATCGGGGGAGGCAAAGAACACGCCCATCGGTCAAGGGTGTGAGAGCTATCGGCGTGGGAAGCGGACTGCCGAGTAAATCTCGGTTATCTACGCGCGGGTGGCAAATTGCGGTGTGAGTGGCATTGCGACGATGGCAATTTCGCAGACGTAATTGTTCGTACGCTCAAATATGGTCGGCTGTAATCGAATTCGGCAAAGAACGTGGCGGTGCCTGTGAGGATCTGGAACACTGGCCCGAATGAGTAACGATGCCCTCCGGCATCAGATGACCGAGGTGCTTGCCTTGGTCCAAGAGCAGATGGCCGATATTGCGGCGGTGCAGCGCGAGCAGGCGCAGCTCACCGCCAGCTCGAAGGCGGCCGATGGCTTGGTCGAGGTGACCGTCGACGCTCGGGGCCATGTCGTCGAAACCGTGATCGACGAGACGTATCTCGATGAGTACGAACTCGAAGAACTCGGCGGCCACGTGACAGAGGCCGCGCAGTCCGCGGCGCAACTCGTGGCGCAGCGGTCGGCTGCCCTGATGATGCCGATCGAGGAACGGCGCCGGATGATGCCGTCGCTGTCCGACGTCGTCGACAGCGCGCCCGATCTGCGCGATCTGACCAGAGCTGTATACGGCAACGATGACGCGGTCCGAGCGGGTGAGCCGGAGGACGACGACCGGGATGAATCCGCCTTCCCCACCGTGAGGAGATGAATCGATGGCTGACGAACTCGGTGTCGGACCTTCTGACCTGCGGGCGACCTCGAAGGACCTCAATGACGTCAGCGTCAGGATGAAGAACGTGCTGTCGTCCCTGCAATCCAATCTGGCCGCCGAAGGCGCCGCGTGGGGTGACGACAAGATGGGTGACGGGTTCGCGAGAGGCGGCGGAGGCTATCTGGCGCAAAAGGATTGGGTCGACGGGTCCGTGGCGGTCAAGACCGACCTGCTCGATTACTACTCGGACGGCTTGAAGGGCTCCGCGGACTCCTTCGAACAGCAAGACCAGCCGTAGCGGTCACCGCACCGCGTGGACATCCAGATCCCACCCGAGCTCCAATGGGTGTCATATCTCGCGGGCGGTGAGTGGCCGCAGGGCAGTGAAACCCGCACGCGCCGTATCGGCGAGCACTATCAAGCCGCGGCAGAAGCGCTTCAGGATCTCGTCCCGGACCTGAGCCGGGTCCGCGGTGAGACCATGTCGGTGCTGTTCGGCGACACCGCCGATGCCGCGGAGAAACAGTTCGCCATGCTGTTCGACGGCGACTACACGGTGGACAAACTCGCCCAAGGCATTTCGGGGATGGGCGAGGGCGCCACCAACTTCAGCTCCGAGATCGAATACAGCAAGCTGTCGATCATCGTCGGACTGGCGCTCGCCGCCGCCGAAATCTCCTACAGCCTGGCCATGTCGAGCCCGACACTCGGGGCGTCGACAGCGGCGATCCCCGTCATCGAGACAACGACGATGGCGTGGATACGTGCGCTCGTCGCGTGGGCGATCCGGCGTATCGGCGAGAAGATGGCCGAACTGCTGACCAAGACGATGATGAAAAGGCTCCTGCACGAGACCATCCAGGAATCCTTCGAGGAGCTGGGTCAGGGGCTGCTCCAAGAGGGGATCGTCCAGGGCATCCAGGCCAACAACGGACACGCCGATTACCGGTGGGACCGGTTCAAACAGACGGCGATCGCCTCGACGGTCGGTGGTGGAGCGGGCGGAGCCACCGCTGTCCCGGTTGCACACGGCCTGGGAGGTGCCCGCAACCGGTTCATGGCGGCGACCAAGGGCGCCACCACCATGTTCACCGCCGGTGTGTCGGGAAACGTGGCAGGCACCTTGTCGGTCGGCGGCGAGTTCGACACGATCTCGATCCTTGCCAGTTCCACCAGCACCAGCATCGGCGGTCTGAAAGGCATCGGCGGAGGCCATCCGGCACAACAGCAGGGCAACCAGACCAATCCGGCCGGCCCGCCGCGGCCCGACGCTCCCAATGTCGGCCTACGAGGTGAGAATCCAGACGGGAGGCTGGACACCGGACAGCAGGACACCGACGACGACGGTGAGACCACAACCAACCGAACTCCGCAGAACGATTCCTCCCAGCAGTCGGCCGCACCGGCCAAGGCGGGAACCGGGCGTGGCAGCAGTGGCCAGACGAACAACACCACACCGCAGTCCGATTCGAAGCCGACGTCCAAGAACGGGGAACGTCACGGTGCGGTCGACGAGTCCACGGATCAGGACTCCGACGAGACACCCGAGAAGGCCGACGCCGAAACCGATGCCGAGACCGACACCGACACCGACGCCGAAACCCAACATGCCCCCGCCGACCGGGATGAGCAGCAGGACTCGTCAAAATCGGAGCACGACAACAGCGATTCGGCCGACATCCCCGCCGATGAGCCCGCGCACACGGCCATGCTCAGCTCGGACCAGAATGCCGCCGACCCGGCGGCGAATGTCTCGACGACGGACGTGCCACACGCCGCAGTAGCCGCCGAACCGGTGTCGACCGATGCTGGGCAGGTCGATGCGACTCCCGACGCGCAGGGTGCGCAGCATGTCGAAGGCGCACAGGCTGCTCCCGAGGTCGCAGACGTCGCACAGGCACCTGCCGACCCGACGCAGGTGCAGCAGGCGCCCACGCCGGAAGCCCCGCCGACACCGGTGGCCTCCACGCCCACGCCCACCGCCACACCCGCGACCACCGCACCCGCACCCACGACCACCGCACCCACGACCACCACCAACACGCCCGAGCAAGCTGCCAAACCGGCTGCGACGAAATCTGATTCGAAGCCCGTCGAGCCGAAGCAGACCCCTCCGACTGCTCAGCCCGCCGGGCCGGAACAGCAGGCTGCGGGCGTCCCGGCCGCACGGATCCAGGAGACCGCGCAGGACACGAACCAGAACAACGCGCCGAACACCGGTGAGCAGGTTTCGGTCCCGATGCACGGCGACCAGAACTGCCTGCTCGACGCGGCCGATGATCTGTCAGCACACTTCGGCAAGCAGTACCAGGTCGACGGCGAGCCGACGTCCACCGGAATGCCGGCGCGGGCCCTGTACCAGGCAACCGGGTCACGGGCCGACTTCGCCACCTACAGCGAGATCGAGGCCGCGCTGCGCGGGATGGAACCCGGTTCTGCCGCGGTCATCACGTCGGCGTGGGCCGGCGACGGACAACGCCAGGGCGGACATGCCTACGTAGCGGTGTTCGACGGTAAGGACGTATATCTGCTGCACCGCGGGGAACGGCAGGGCTGGCCACCGTCCTGGGGGCAGAGCGCGGTGTCGACGACCGCAGTCGGTTACCTTGACGCACAGGGTAATCCGGTGAATGAGCTCGGATTCCGTTCCGATGATCTCGCCGCGGCGATTGCGGTGGGCGACGTACAGGGCACCCCAGACCAGGCGCCGGGTGAGCAGTGGCGGCATGTCACACCCCAGAGCCAGATCGCTGACGAGGCGCTCGCGAAACGCGTGCCCCCGGTCGATGCCGGTGACCTGCGAAACCCGCTGGGACTGATGGAGTCGGCCGACGCCCGGGCGCGCGCCAACGCGACCTGGTGGACCGGGCTGACGGGCGCCGAGCAGCGCGCCCTGATCGACATGCACCCGCAGCACATCGGCAATGCCGAGGGCATCCCGCCGGCAGCCCGCCATGCGGCCAACACTCAACTGCTGGACGCGCAACGCCGGCAATTGCAGGATTGGCGGGACAGCGGCCAGCGGTTGACGCGCAGCCAGAGCCGAATGCTGGCTCGGCTGGACCGGATTCAGAGCTCGTTGGCCGACGCGCAAGCCCGCGCCCAGGAGGCCGGGGTCGACGCGCCGATGCTGTTGGCCTTCGATGCCTCGGAATTCGGCGGTCACGGCCGAGCAGTCGTCAGTTTCGGTGCCGATCCGTATCGAGCGGATTCGGTATCGTGGCACGTGCCGGGGCAGGGCACCACGATCGACCGGATCGGCGCCTGCATGGACGGCGCTCTCAACCACCTGCAGGCCACCCTCCAGGCCAACCCGGGGCAGTCGGCGGCCTCGATCGCGTGGCTCGGCTATGACGCACCCAGCGGCTGGAGTGCGTGGCGGGTGGCGGGGCACGGGTCCGCGCGCGAGGGCGGCGCCGTCCTCTACAGCGATATCCGGGCGTTCAACGCGGGCCGCGACACCGTGGCCGCCGACGGCAGTCATTTCACCGACAACCACATCTTCGCCCACGGCTACGGTTCGACCGCCGTCAGCTATGCGGGCCGAGATGGCCGGCTGGCCAACGATATTCGCACGGTCACCCTCACCGACTCGCCGGGAGCCGGTCCGGTACGCCGCGCCGCCGAGTTCGGCATCGGGGCCGACAACGTCTACGTGGCGTCGACGTCGCGGGACGTTCCCGCTGCGCTGGCCGGACGAACACCGATCGCCGAACTCAGCCTCGGGGTCGACCCGTGGGCGGAAGCCTTCGGGGCCAACCGCGGAACCCACACACAACTCGAACCGTCGTCCGAGACCGATGCTCCTGCTCTCGAGCCGGCCGCGCCCACCGTCCAGAGCACGCGCGAGATCGCGGATGATGCGCTGGCGCAGCGGGATCCCCCCGCGAGCGCCGGCGATGTGGTCAATCCACTCGGTGTGGCCGAGGACGCCCGAACCCGGGCCGAGGCCAACGTGCGCTGGTGGGCAGGTCTGACCGAGGAACAGCGGCAGGCGCTGATCGACACGTACCCGACGCGGATCGGCAACTCCGAGGGCATTCCGCCGGTCTCCCGCGACCTGGCGAACCGCACCGCCCTGCAGATGGCCCGGGATCACGTGCAGCAGAAGCTCGATCGCGGCGAAAAGCTGACCAAGCCGGAAAAGAACCACCTGCTGCGCATGAACCGCCTGGATGCCGCGTTGCAACAGATGGGGCGCGAAGCAGCCGACGCCGGCCTCGACGCGCCGCTGGTGCTGGCATTCGACCCGCCTGCGTTCGGCGGCGACGGCCGGGCCGTCGTGAGCTTCGGTGCGGACCCGTATCAGGCGGATTCGGTGTCGTGGCTGGTGCCTGGATTCGCGACGACGATCGACAAGCTCGAAGGGAACATGCGCAATGCGCTGAACCACCTGCAGTCGACGCTCCAGGAGAATCCGACGCTGGCGGCGACGTCGATCGCCTGGATCGGCTATGACGCGCCGAACGATTCGGCCACTCCCCGGGTCGCCAGGCCGACGCTCGCACGCCAGGGCGCCGAGATTCTGTACAGCGACATCCGGGCGTTCAACGCGGCGCGCGACACCGTGGCCGGTGACGGGAGCCATTTCCGCGGCAATCACATCTTCGCGCATTCGTACGGTTCCACCACCGCCAGTTACGCCGGACGGAACGGGCGACTGGCCAACGACATCCGCACCGTGACGCTGCTGGGCTCGCCCGGTGCGGGCCCGATGCGGCATGCCCGCGATTTCGGGATCGGCGCCGACAACGTGTTCGTCGCGTCCTCCTCGCTGGACCCCGTCACCGGATTGGGTGGGCGCACACCCGGTGAGAACGGCCGGTTCTTCGGGCGCGGTCTCGGCCTCGATCCGGCGATGGATACATTTGGGGCGGTGCGGGTTACCGCCCAATTCCCAGCATCGATGAACGACGGCGGCAGCGTCGGCACCCACCGAAGCTACTACCGCTACATGGACGGCGACACCGCTCCACGGGTACGCACAGAATCGCTGGCCAACTTCGGCCGGATCGCCGCCGGGCATCCCGAGAGGCTTCATCGCGAACGTTACCGCACTGTCGTCGACGGGCGCACCGTCGAGCCGGCCGCCGGGCGTGCGTTGCGGCTGGACGGCGATATCGACACCCACCAGCCCGGGGAACCACGCCGGTGGAATCCTCGGTGGCATCCGGGCGAGGTCGAGCCGTCAGCGGTGCAGTTGGCGGCGGATCAGGCGCTGGGGCAACGGATCCCGCCGGTGGGCATCGCAGACCTGGTCACCCCGCTGGGGAACGAGCCTCAGGCGGTGGCCCGCGCACGAGCCAACGCGGCGTGGTGGTCGGGACTCGACGAGCAGCAGCGGGCCGATCTGATCGAGGCGTACCCCTTCCAGATCGGCAATGCCGAAGGCATCCCGGCCGCCGACCGCGACATCGCCAATCGCCGTGTGCTGCAACGCTATCTGGACCGTGCGGCCGGCATCCAGGCGCAGATCGATGCCGGTACCCAACCCAACGACACACAGCTCGACTTCCTGCTGCGGGTGAACCGGCTGGAGAGTGCTCTGCAACGGGCGCATGTGGCCGCTCAGCAGGCCGGTGTGGGGGAGCCGCTGGTCCTCGCCTTCGACCCTCCGGCATTCGGCGGCGACGGACGTGTGCTGGTGAGCTTCGGCGTCGACCCGTATGTGGCGGACTCGGTGTCGTGGTACGTGCCCGGCATGGGGTCGCAGATCAACAAGCTCGACTACATCATGCACTGCGCATTGAACATCCTGCAGTCGACGCAAACCGAGAACCCGACGTTGTCGGCGGCCTCGATCGCCTGGTTGGGGTATGACGCACCCAATGACTCGGCGACGGTCCGGGTTGGCAGTACGAAGTTGGCCGAGGCCGGCGGTGACATCCTGCACGCCGACATCAGCGCGTTCAACGCGACGCGTGACGCGTTCGCCGGGGACGGTAGCCATTTCACCGGCAATCACATCTTCGGACATTCGTACGGGTCGACGACCACCGGTTATGCCGGACGTGGCGGACGGTTGGGGGAGCACGTCAGCACGATCACGCTGCTCGGTTCACCCGGCGTGGGCCCGGTGCAGAGCGCCAGTGATTTCGGGATCGACCCTCGCAATGTGTTCGTGGCGTCGTCTTCTCGGGATTTCGTGACGGGCATTGGTGGGCGCACGCCGGATTCGCATGGAAGATGGGGCCGGGGCCTGGGCACCGATCCCGCGATGGACACCTTCGGCGCGCAGCGGATCCGCGCGGAGTTCCCGGCGTCGATGGACCGCAAGGACACCACGGCGACCCACAACGCGTACTTCGATTTCCAGGAGACCGACGGCCCGGGCACCCGGCAATGGCTGGTCACTCCGGCGAACGCGGTCCCATCCGAGTCGCTGGCCAACGTCGGCCGCATCGCTTCCGGGCACACCGAACGACTCGATCTCGAACCACACCGCACCATGGCGGAGCGGCCCGGGCGCTTCTTCGGAACTCGCAGGGAGACCGTCGAACCGGCGGGGGCACGGAACAACAACCAGGGCCGCAACTGGTGGAATCCGCGGTGGCGTGACGCCGACATCGAAGTCGACCCACAGCACGCCGTCACCGAACCCACCTGGACCCGGGCCGGCGGCCAGACCCAGCACACGGCAACCCGGGCAGTGGCGGATGCGGCTCTGGCGCAGCGGGTTCCGCCCGCCGGTGCCGCCGATCTGGTCAATCCGCTGGGTAGGGCCGGGGACGCGGTGGCGCGGGCCCGCGACAATGCCGTGTGGTGGTCGGGCCTGACGGATGCGCAGCGACAGGCGCTGATCGAGTCGTATCCGGCACGGATCGGCAACGCGGAAGGTATCCCGCCGGTAGCCCGGGATGCCGCGAACCGCCTGGCGATCAAGCGTTTCCAGGACCACGTGCAGTCGATGATCGACCGTGGTGTGCGACCGGGGAAGAACGACCTCGCCAATCTGTTGCGGGTGAATCGTCTGGACATCGCCTTGCAGGCAGCGGCGGCGAACGCGGCGCAGGCCGGGGTCGGCGGCCCGATGGTGCTCTCACTGGACCCGTTCGAGTTCGGTGGTGACGGCCGGGCGGTCGTGAGCTTCGGTGCGGATCCGTATCAAGCGGATTCGGTGTCGTGGCTGGTGCCCGGATTCGCGACCACGGTCGACAAGCTCGAAGGCAACATGCGCAACGCGCTGAACCACGTGCGGTCGACGATGCGCGAAGATCCCACACTCGCGGCCACGTCCATCGCCTGGATCGGCTATGACGCGCCCAACGGCGCAGCCAGTGGCCGGGTGCTGAGCCCGGCATTGGCGCGCGCCGGGGCCGAGATCCTGTACTCCGACATCCGGGCGTTCAATGTCGCCCGCGACACCGTGGCCGGAGATGGCAGCCGTTTCAACGGAAACCACATCTTCGGCCACTCCTACGGTTCGACCACCGTGAGCTACGCGGGCCGGGGCGCACGTCTGGCGAACGACATTCGCACCGTGACACTGCTGGGGTCCCCCGGTGCCGGACCGATGCACCATGCCGGTCAATTCGGGCTCGACCCCGGCAACGTGTTCGTCGCGTCTTCCTCGCTGGATCCGGTCACCGGCTTCGGTGGGCGCAGAGCGGAGCAGAACGGCCGCTTCGCGGGGCGTGGGCTGGGTATGGATCCGGCGATGGACGAATTCGGGGCAGTCCGGGTCACCTCCGAGTTCCCGGCGTCGATGAACACGGCGAGCACCGTCGGGACGCACAAGAGCTACTACCACCATGTGAGTGAGGGCGACGGTCCGCCGGTGCGGACCGAATCCCTGGCCAATTCCGGGCGGATCGCAGCAGGGCGCACCGACAGGCTGGACCGCGAAGGGCATCGTCGGGTGGTCGACGGCCGCACGGTGGATCCCGCGGCCGGACGGCCACTGCGATTGGACGGTGACACCCAGGTAGAGCACGAAGGCCCGCGACGGCCGTGGAATCCCCGGTGGCGTGCGGGTGAGATCGAGCCGTCAGTGGCGCGTGTGGTCGCGGACGAGGCGCTGGGGCAACGGATTCCGCCACTGGCTGTCGGCGACCTGGCACATCCCCTGGGTAGGGAACCGCAAGCGGTGGCGCGAGCTCGCAACAACGCCGCGTGGTGGTCGGGGTTGTCGGAGGAGCAGCAACAAGCTCTGCTTCAGGAGTATCCGCAGCAGATCGGCAACGCCGAAGGCATTCCGGCTGCCGTTCGCGACGCCGCCAACCGGGAGATGCTGCGGCGCCACGCCGAGCGGGCCGCGGCGGTGCAGGCAAAGGTCGATGCCGGTCAGGACCCCGGCAAACGCGACCTGGACTTCTTGCGAAGGATCAACCGGCTCGAAACCACCATGCAGCGAGCGGAAGTGGCGGCCCAGCAGGCCGGGGTCGGGCATCCGCTGCTGCTGGCGCTGGACCTGGGGGCGTTCGGCGGTGACGGACGCGCGCTGGTGAGTTTCGGAGTCGACCCGTACACGGCGGAATCGGTGTCGTGGTACGTGCCCGGCCTGGGTTCCCAGCTGGACAAGCTCGACTACATCATGCACTGCGCGTTGAACATCCTGCAGTCGACGCGAACCGAGAATCCGTCACTGTCGGCAGCCTCGATCGCCTGGCTGGGATATGACGCACCGAACGATTCGGCTTCGGCGCGGGTGGCCCGGCCCGGCCTGGCCCAAGCCGGCGGCGAGATGCTCTACACCGACATCAGCACCTTCAACGCTGTACACGACGCATTCGCCGGTGACGGAAGCCATTTCAACGGCAATCATGTGTTCGGGCATTCGTATGGGTCGACCACCACGGGCTACGCCGGTGCCGGCGGCCGGCTGGCGCCGCACATCACCACGGTGACGCTGATCGGATCACCGGGCGCCGGTCCGTTGCGGAGTGCCGGTGATTTCGGGATCGACACCCGCTACGTCTTCGTCGCCTCGTCGTCACGGGACTTCGTCACCGGGCTGGGCGGGCGGACCTCGGATTCGCAGGGCCGGTTCGGGATCGGTCTGGGGACCGACCCTGCGATGGATACCTTCGGCGGGCAACGCATCAGTGCTGAGTTCCCCGCGTCGATGGATCGCAAGGACACCCTCACGACCCACAATGCCTACTTCGACTACCTGGAAACCGACGGTCCCGGGACCCGGCAGTGGCTGGTCACCCCGTCGCACGCGGTCCGTACCGAGTCGCTGACCAACATCGGCCGCATCGCCGCCGGGAACTACGATGACGTTCACACCGAACGGCACCGCACTGTCGACGAAAGCGGTTCCCGCACCATCGAACCCGCGGCGGCCCGTCCGGTCATGCGGCTCGACGACGATCCCGGTGTCTTTCACCCGACCGACACTCACCAGCGGAACCGCATCCCGAGCTGGACCCGAGGCAGCGACTGCGCACAGGTTCTGGCCGGGGAAGTGTCAGCACGGACCGGCCGCGACATCCAGCTCGACACCGCGCCGTCACGGCGTGGGACACCCGCGCGGGCGATGTTCAAAGCGTTCGGATCCAGCGCCGATTTCGCGACGTACGCACAGATCGAAGAGACGTTGCTGGGCAGGCCCTCGGGCTCGATGGCGGTGATCGCGTCCCGCTGGAGCGGAGGGCAGCCCGCCGGGCATGCGTACATGGCGGTCAACATCGACGGCCGGGTGTATCTGTTCGACCCGCACACCCGGCAGTACTCGGGATGGCCCCCGCACTGGGGCCAGGACGCGGTGGCTCAAACCGCCGTCGGCTATCTGCACAGCAACGGTGATCCCGTCCAGCGCGGGCGGTGGCACAACCAGTTCGCCGCGGCCGCCATCGGCAGGGTCCAGGGACTCCCCGAAGGTCTGGCGCACGGGAACATCGACAACAGGCCGGCCGCCGAACGTGATGCCGCGAATCGCGATGCACTGCAGCACTATCGGGACCGCGCCGACCACATCCGGACCAAGCTCGACCAGTTCGGGCCGGCCACCCGCGAAGAACGTGCCTTCCTGGCGCGCATCGACCGGCTCGACCTCGCGGTGCGGCAGGCCGACGCCGACGCGGCGCGGGCCGGCCTCGATCCCCCGCTGGTGCTCGCCCTGGACACCTCGGCGTCCAGTGGCAACGGTTACGCCGTCATCAGCTTCGGCGCCGATCCGTACCACGCTTCGAACGTGACCTGGCAGACCGCACGTGGATCGATCGAGCAGCTGGGCACCGTGACCGTCCGCGCTCTCGACGGGCTGCAAACCTCCACCGGACTGCAGGACTCAGCGGCCATCGCCTGGATCGGCGACACCGGGGCGCTGCACCGGGACCTGGCCGCCTTCCATGCGACCCGTCAGTCATTGGGAGAGCCGGGGCCGTTCACCGGCAATCACGTTGTCACCCAAGCGGGCCCGCCGAGTCGCGCCGAGTCGGGAACCCAGGTGGTCGCCCACCGGGGCGCTTCCCACGACTTCCCGGAGCAGACCCGGGCCGCGTACACCGAAGCGTTGCGGCAGGGCGCGGGCGCCCTCGAATGCGATGTCCGGCTCACCAAAGACGGTGAATTGGTGCTCATCCACGACAAGACCGTGGACCGCACGTCGAACGGCACCGGCCGGGTCGGCGACATGACGCTGGCCGAGTTGCAGGCGCTCGACTTCGACGGTCACGGCATTCTGACCCTCGACGAGTTCATCCAGCTCGCCCAGGACGCCGAGCGTCCGGTGACATTGTTCATCGAGACCAAACATCCTGCGCAGCAAGGCTTGAAGATCGAGCGTGAGGTGGTCGCCGCGCTGGAACGGCACGGGCTGGCGAGCCCGGGACCGGACCAGTTGGTCAAGGCGGCGGTGATCTCGTTCTACCCCGATGCGTTGGTGCGGGTCCGCATGGCCGCGCCGAACGTCCCCACGGTTCTGCTGGGCCCGTCGGCCCGGTACCTGGCCGGCATGGTGGGTGCCACGGCGATCGGCCCGTCGATCGAAACGCTGCGCAACAATCCCGAGCTCGTCGGGGCGGCAGCCGCGCGAGGATTGGCCACCTACTGCTGGACGGTCAACAACGAGGCCGACGTGCAGTTCGCCCGGGACCTCGGCGTGGACTGGGTCGGCACCGACCATCCGGGCCGAACCGGGAACATGCTCGGAGATGCGCCCACGCGATCGTCCACCGAACATGAAAGCTCGGTGACTGCGCCGGAAACCGCCCTCAGCGAGACGGTTCGGCAGGTGGCCGACGACGCCTTGGCGCGGCGGATTCCGCCGGTGCGGCCCGACGAACTGCGCAATCCGATGGGGCCGGCCGAGGAGGCGTCGGCGCGAGCGGCCAACAATGCCCGCTGGTGGTCCGGGCTGACCGACGAGCAACGCAGCGCGGTCATCGAGACCTACCCGCAGCACATCGGCAACGCTGAAGGTATCAGCGCTGGGGACCGCGACCGCGCGAACCGCAATGTCCTGCAACAGATGCGGGAGCAGGCGGATGCCGTCCAGTCGAAGGCGGATCGCGGGGAACGGCTGAGCGGCGCGGAGAAGAAGTTCCTCCGCCGGATGGACAAACTCGACCTCGCGCTGCGCAAGGCCGCTGTCGACGCCACACAAGCAGGGGTCGACGGACCGCTGCTGCTGGCCTTCGACGCATCGGAGTTCGGCGGGGACGGGCGCGCGGTGCTCAGCTACGGCGCCGACCCGTACACCGCGGACTCGGTGTCCTGGCACGTGCCGGGTGTCGGTTCCACGGTGGACTCGATGCTCGGCTTCAACACCACCTCCGCACTCCACCACCTACAGGCCGTACAGCAGGAGAACCCAGGCTTGTCGGCGGCCTCGATCGCCTGGGTCGGCTACGACGCGCCCAGCGGCTGGAGCACGCTGCGTGCCGCCGGGCACGGTATGGCCCGCACCGGCGGCGACATCCTCTACAGCGACATCACGGCATTCAACGCCGCCCGCGACACGCTCGCCGGTGACGGCAGGCACTTCACCGGCAATCACGTCTTCGGCTACTCCTACGGATCGACCACCACCGGATACGCCGGTCAGAACGGAAGACTCGCCAGGCAGGTCCGAACCGTGTCCCTGGTCGGCTCACCCGGCGCTGGTCCGGTGCGTACCGCCGGTGAGTTCGGTATCGGCGCCGACAACGTGTTCGTCGCCTCCTCATCACGAGATGTGGTCACCGCGTTGGGCGGCCGTGCCTCGGGCTCCAACGGCCGGATCTTGGGCATCGGCCTAGGCACCGACCCGGCGATGGATTCCTTTGGCGCTGTGCGGGTCACCGGCGAGCCGCCGGCATCCATGAACCGCCTCCTCACGGGCGGCACCCACCACGCCTATTTCCTGAACACCGAATCGACGACGAATCTCGGGCGCGTCGCCGCCGGGCGTACCGATGCCGTCACCACCGAGCAGCACCGCACCGAGATGGGACGCAGCCGCAGGCAGCCATTGCTGCGCACCGTCGAACCCGCCGGAGATCGAGTGGGGGGCCGACGATTCTGGAACGCGCTGTGGCGCCGGCCGCCCAACTGCGCTGTCACGGTCGCCGACGAGTTGTCGACGCTGTTCGGCCGCACGTTCGGCCTGGATGCCACCCCGTCGCGTCGCGGTGTGCCGGCGCGGGCGCTGTTCCAGGCCGTCGGATCCGATGCAACGTTCGCGACCTACGACGAGGTCGAGGCAAGACTGCTGGGTGACCCGTCGCTGCGCGTGGCCGTGCTGACGTCGCAGTGGGCCGGTGGACGGCAGGGTGGTCACGCCTATCTGGCCGTCAAGGTCGACGGCCAGGTGCAGCTGTACGACCCGCACACCCGGAAGTACTCGCCGTGGCCCCCGCACTGGGGTCAGCACGCGGTGACCCAGACGGCCGTCGGCTATCTGCAGCCCAACGGCGACCCGGTCGGGCCGATGACCACCGATGTGCCGTTACAGCTCGACGCGGCCGATGCTGTCGGCAATGTGCAAGGCCCCCAGACTGATCCGGACTTCACCCGGCGGCAGGCCGAGTACCGCGCCCAGGATCCGGCCACCCGGCTCGTGGACAGCCGCTACGCCGAGCCACTGGGTGACGTTGTCGACAACGCCTCCGACCATGCCCGGGTCCAACAGCTCGCCCGGGACCTGTCCGGTGTGTACGGGCCCTACCGCATCCAGTTCAGCGCGGTGAACCTGCCCGGCGAGGTGATGCTGACCGGCGACATCTACGACGGCGATAACAAGATCGGGAAGATCCAGCGGTCGTTCGACAGGGACAGCGCGGGCAACCTCGTCGCGTATCACAGCGGCTTCGTCATCAATGAGAAGTTGGCCGACGGCACGCCGTTGCGCGGCAGGGGATTCTCGAAGGCGGTGACCTCCGAGCTCGAACGCTTCTACGTGCACTCGGGCATCGACCGGATCGAGCTGACCACCCACGACAAGGGTGCCTACGCCTGGGCCCGACGCGGCTACGCCTGGGATCCCGGGGCCCGTCAGCTGCAGGAATCGCTCGACCGGGTGAAGATGTCGGCCGGCCAGCTGCGCGAAACGGTCAGCGACGAGGCCAAGGCTATCCTGGATCAGGTTGTGCGACAGCTGGATCCGAGTAACCCGCGGTTGCCGGAACCCATCGACCTGGCCAACCTGGCCACCACTGCCGAACCTGATCTGGGCCGGCGCCTGCTGGACGGCACCGGCGCGGTGCCCGGCCGAAATGGCGTGCACTACGTCAAGTATCTGGACTCCGCGCCCGCCGCTCCGGCGCGCACCGGCCTAAAAAGCTGGCTGCAGAACCTGTTCGGTCGCGACGGCGCGACCCGCGCGGACGCCGACGACAACTGCGCCTACGGGGTGGCCGGCGAGCTGTCGACGCTCTACGGCAGGCGTTTCGATCTGTCCGTCGCGCCCACGAGTACGGGGGTGCCCGCCTGGGCGCTGTTCCAGGCGGCGCAGTCCCGCTCCCAGTTCGCGACCTATACCGACATCGAGACCGAACTGCTGGGCAGGCCCGCCGGGTCGTCGGCGATCGTGGTGTCGCGCTGGTCGGCCGACGGCGGACGGCAGGGTGGGCATGCCTACCTCGCGGTCACCGACGGCGAGCAGGTGCAGCTCTATGACCCGCGCACCCGGCAGTACTCGCCGTGGCCACCGCACTGGGGCGAAGGCGCCGTGGACCGCACCGCCGTCGGTTACCTGGACGAGAACGGTGCGCCGGTCCACCCGATCGGTGATGAACCCGTACAGGTTTCGCTGCGCGCTGCCGACAGCGTCGGCGATGTCAAGGGTCTGCCAGACGCCGACGGCTTCCTGGCCAGGCAACAGGAGTACCGCACCCAGGATCCGACCACCCGGCGCGTCGACTCGAGGTACCTGGAACCGCTCGGGCACATCGTCGACAATCTCGATACCGAACGGGTGCAGCAACTGGCCGCGGACCTGTCCGGGAGGTACGGCCCGTACCGCGTCGAGATGTTCCGGGCGATAGCCAACGAGCGGTCCGGTGAAGTCATCGTCGGTGGCGCGATCCTCAACGGTGACGAGGAAATCGGGTTCATGCAGGTGACCTTCGTCCGCGACGGGGACGGCAATCTGGTCGCTCATCAGAACGTGATCGAGATTCCCGACACAGACTTCCGTGGCAAGGGTTTCTCGAAGGCTTTGCGTGCGCAGCTGGAGGGCTACTACGCGATCTCGGGAGTCGACCGGGTCGAGCTGCGTACCGAGCAGGACGGTGGCTACGCCTGGGCACGCCAAGGTTTCACCTGGAACCCTGATCCGGCGAAGCTGCAGGCGTCGCTCGACAGCGTCAGGAACGCGGCGCTCCAACTGCGTGATCAGGTCAGTCCCGATGCGCGGGTGGTCCTCGATGACCTTGTACAGCGCCTAGATCCGAGTCGGCCGGATTTCCCCGAGCCCTTCGATGTGGCGGCGTTGGCCACAGCAGAGGAACCGCATCTGGGGCGCGATCTGCTGACCGGAACCCACTGGAGCGGGGTCAGGTACCTCGATGCCGCCGACGCGATCGGTGATGTCCAAGGTCATTCGGGGGACAGCGATTACCCGGCGAGGCAACAGGAGTACCGCGGTCAGGATCCCGCCGCCCGTCAGGTGGACAGTCGGTATGCCGAACCTGTCGGCGATGTCGTCGACAACGCGGCGGATCAGCAACGGGTACACCAGATGGCTCAGGATCTCTCCGGGGTGTACGGGCCGTTCCGGGTCGAGCTGCAGCGGGTGCCGGACGAGGCCACGGGGATCGCCGGCTACATCCTGAGCGACGGCAAGCGCATCGGAACCATCTACTGGTCGTATCACCGTGACGCCGGGGGCAATCTGGTCGCCTTCCACGGGATGATCGAGATCACCAGTGCATCCCATCGCGGAAAGGGATTCTCCAAGGCCCTGGCCAAACAGTTGGAGCCCTACTATGTGCACTCGGGCGTCGACCGGATCGAGATGGAAGCCGCCTGGGACGGCGCGTACGCCTGGGCCAGTTGGGGTTTCGGCTGGGCGCCGGACACAGCGAAACTGCAGGATTCACTCGTCAGCATCAAGAGCTCCGCCCAGAAGCTGCGGGCACAGGTCGGCCCCGAGGCGCAGGCCGTTCTCGACGAGGTTGTCCACCGGCTCGAACCCGACCACCCACGCCTGCCAGAGCCCATCGACCTGGCCCGCCTGACCGCTCCCGGCCATCCCGACCTGGGCCAAAGGCTGCTCACCAACACCAACTGGCACGCCGTCAGATACGTCGACTCCGATGCCGGCTATGGGATCGGTGACGTCCAAGGCCTCCTTGCCACCGCCGAGGCGCAGAACCCCGTGCAGAACTGCGCACTCGATGTCGCGGACCGGTTGTCGGAGCGCTACGGCCGCGACTACCGGGTCGACGTCGAACCCACCCGCACCGGTGTACCGGCCCGGGCACTGTACGAAGCTGTCGGATCCTCGTCGCGATTTGCCACCTACGCCGAAGTGGAACAGACGCTGCGGCAACTGGGCGACGGCTCCTCGGCGGTGGTGACGTCGCGCTGGCGGGGCGGACGCAGTGGCGGGCATGCATACCTCGCGGTCAACGACGGCGATGAGATCTATCTGATCGACCGGGAGACCGGGCAGCGTTCGGGATGGCCGCCGCACTGGGGTCAGGGTGCGGTCGACCGCACCGCAGTCGGCTATCTCGACGCCAATGGCGATGCGGTGAACCCTTTGCACGACGTGCCGTTGCGCCTGGGTGCCGCCGACTCCGTCGGCGATGTCAAGGGCGCCCCACGAGAACCGGATTCGCTCGGCGACGTGGTCGACAACCTCGATCCTCAGCGCGTGCGACAACTCGCCGAAGATCTGTCCGGAACGTACGGTCCGTACCGCGTCGAGTTCCGGGGTGAGGCATCGCCTGACACCGGCCAGGCCCTCCTCTCGGGGACAATCCTGAACGGCGACAACGAGATCGGTTCCGTCGATCGGGCGTTCTATCGCGACGAGGACGGCAACCTCGTCGTCGAGAACACGCTGATGTCGATCGTCCGGGAACAGGACCGGGGTGAAGGTTTCTCCAAGGCGCTGTCGGCCGAACTGGAGCGCTACTACGTGCGCTCCGGAGTGCACCGGATCGAACTGACTTCAGAGGGGCAGGGAAGCAACGCGTGGGCGCGTCGCGGGTTCACCTGGGGTCCTGATCTCGAGAACCTGCAGGGTGCGTTGGACCAGATCAAGATGCGGGCCGAGGACATGTATGACGGGCTCAGCGCCGAGGGCCGGGCGTTGCTCGACGACATGCTGCCGAAATTGGAAGTCGACAACCCCCGTCTGCCCGAGCCCATCGATCTCGCGATCCTGGAAACTGAGGCTGAACCTGATCTGGGCCGCCGACTGCTGGAGAACACCTCGATCGACTTGGTGAAGTACCTGTCGGCTCCGGTGATTGATCCCGTCGGTCAACTCGGCCTGCCCGACCTCGCACCGGGCTCCCTGTCGGAGGGCCAGGCGATCGGGGTGTTCAGCGACGGAGAGAGCAAGCTGCGTCAGCTCAACGAAGAACTGACGCGCAACGGCGTCAGCGCCGAGGAACGTGCCCGGCAACTGTCCGAACTCCGGAATTCGCTGCGCACCTGGACCTATCAGCTCATGAGCAACCGGGACGCCGCAGAGTTCCTGTCGCGCAACACAACCAACCCGACCTTCGAGGACCTGGTCGCGCGTAACACCGAGCGCGGTCTGACCGGGGATGCGATCTACGAAGCGATCGTCGACACCTCCACCCACAGCCGCATGGCCCCGGGCAGTCTGACCGACATCGAGACCGGCGCGGTGTACTCGCAGTTCGAACTCGGGCTGCGGGCGCTCAACGAGCAGATGATCCGCGACGGCGTCAGCGCGGAGGACCGCGCCAGGACCCTGGCGGGCCTGCGCAGCTCGCTGCGCGCCTGGACCCGGGAGTTGATGGAGAACCGCCCGGCCGCCGACTGGCTGTCGGCGAACGAGAGCAATCCGTCGTTCGAGGATCTGGTCGCGCGGTACGAACGTAAGGGACTGTCGGGCGACGCCGTCTACGAAGCCATCATCGACGGTGCCACGCACAGTCACTACTCGGCAGGGACCTTGTCCGACGAGGAGACCCGCACCGTCTACACCACGTACGAACTGCGGATGCGGGAGCTTCGGGACCAACTCCTGCGCGACGGCGTCGGCGCCGAGGAACGGGCCAGGACGATGTACGGGATGAGAGCGACCATCCGCAGCTGGACCCGCTCCCTGATGTCGGACCGGCAGCTGGCCGAATGGCTCAACGAAAATGAACCGAACCCCACCTTCGACGAGCTCGTGGAACGAAACCGCGCCAAGGGACGCGTCGGCGATGAGATCTACGAGGCCATCGTTGCCAGCTCCACCCGCAGCCGTGGCAGTGTGAACGCAGGTCTCGGCATCGATCCGGACAATCCGCCCGATCTGCCGCCCATGAGGGGGCCCGACGACGACCGTCCGCAGGATCAGGAAGAGGACACCACATGAGCAGCCAGAAGCCCACGCCGTTGCGGTACGACCAGACCGGCCTGCGCGGAAAGCGCGCGCATGTGCTGGTCGAGGAACCCACCGACGAGATCGACTGGCCGGCGAACCTCCCGGCCGGGATAAAGAGCGTGATCATCGTCGACGATGCGCCGAACCCACACCACACGCTGCGGGTGCACCCGACCGATGACCCGGACCGGGTGGCGTTGGTGGTCTTCGACCAGTTGGCGCTGTACGAGGGTGACGAGGAGTAGGTATGGACCCGCGACGGATCGAGCTCAACCGCAGGCACAGCCGGGAGATGGGTGCGCTGTTCAACCAGTTCCTGGACCACCACCCGGATGTCGAATCCGAGGTGCACGGCGCTCAGATGACGCCGGAGCAGGACGCCGCCTGGACCGCATTCAGCGCCGGGCTGCTGGCACGCCAACAGGCCGAACGCTCGGCGCTGGCCGACGAAATCGAAGCCGAACAGCAGAAGCTGGGAAGGTAGGGGGCAATGGAAGCGGCACAGGCAATCTCGTTGGTCACGAACTGGATCAGGTCCAGGGGGCTCGACTATCCGACCGAAGGTCTGGCGGCTGATCGCTTCGACAAGGGCTGGAGTGTGTACGCACCGGTCGACATCGACGACAGCGACCCGATGGCCTTCCTCGACATCCCGGTCGGACGGTCGATCTTCCTGGTGGGTGACTCCGGGCGCATCGAAGAGGTGTCGTCGTCGATCCCGCCGCAGCAGGCGCGGGATGCGTTCACCGCACAGGAACCCGCGGTCCGAACCAATGGCGGAGCTCAGTCCAACGGCGCCGGCTCCGAGGAGGCGGCCTTCATGGCCGAGTTCGAGAAGCAGTTCCGGTTGGCGGCTGCCGACGACCCGGGCGCGATCGCCGACTTCACGATCGTCGACGAGCCACCCGCACCGGTGGGCGATGCACCGACCAGTTCAGACACCGCGACGGCCGAGGAGGCGTCCCGCCTCATCGACTCGATCGTGCAGCAGCTGGCCCAGCTCGGTCCGGAAGGCTGGGACGAGTTCTCGGCGGTGTTCGCCTTCACCGTCACCTCTCAGATCGCCCAGGTGCAGTTCTGGGCCCAGGACCGAACCGGCTTGGTCCCGGTGCCCCAGTCGATCGCCGACCTGGTGCGCCAACAACGCGAAGTCGCGGCCCGCATGAGTGCCGGGCCGTGGTGGCGGCTGTTGCTGAACGTCAACAATCGCGGCGAGGCGACGGTCGACTACGACTACGGCGACGAGCCGTTCCCGGAGGACCAGATCGTGGCGGCCGAGCACTATCGCAACGACCTCGACGCCTACCCACGTGCGCAGGTGCCGGTGTGGCTGGCCGGCTACACCGCCGGACCCGACGCGCAGGGGCGCGACGCCGCCCAGGCCGCGGCCGCGGCCGCCGCCGACAAGGATGCCGGTCGCGAAGCCGTCGTCACAGAACAGATCCCGCCGCTTCCCGAGCTGCTGGCCCGCTGGGCGGTGCTGTCGGCTGCCTACGCAGGTAGCGGGTCGGGCTGGGGGCCACGCATCTATCCCGGGTACGCCTGGTTCGAGAGCGATGTCCGCAGCGGGTCGACGCTGTTCCTGCTGCCCGGTGACCGTGCGGTGCTCTCCGGTGGCAAATGGAATTCCGAGTTGCTCGAGGCCGCCTACAACGGCGGCGGTCCGCTGCCCGACCTGTATGGGGGAGCGCCCGCCTGGGTCAACGATTCGGTGCTGAACACCCGAAATCGCAATGGGCTGCTGAGTTTCTGCTTCTGGTGGTCGAACGGTCAGTGGTATCGCGGCGGAACCGACACCTCAGGCGAGCTCGACGTGCCGTTCCCGGCCATCTGGACCCCGGAGGCCACGGTGGCCGACATGGTGTCCCAAACCGGCGCCACCACGGTCGACCGCTGCCAGGCCCTGTTGGAGCTTGCCGCCGATCGCACCGCCACCGTCGATGACGTCGCGGCGATTTTCGGTGATCGTCCCGATGCACAGGTCTATGCCGCGGCCAACCAGCTGAGCCTGGCGGGTCTTCTGACTTAGAACTGGCGGGTAGCTGAACTCTCGGCGAACAAGGCCGTCAGAAATGGCGGTGTGCGGTAGCGCGCAATAGCGTTGAATTTCAATGCTGCACGGAACTTTTCGCCGATGGGGGATCGCGTGACCCTGCAGATTCCCGGGCCTTTACAGTGGGTGTCCTACCTGGTCGGCTCGCAATGGCCCAAAGGCGACGAGGATGCCATGTACCGCATCGGCGGTGAATGGGGCGACCGCGCCGAACAATTGAGAGATCTGATACCCGAACTGAACCGGATGCGGGCCAGCACGAGTTCGGTCCTGCAGGGCGTGACCGCGGGGGCCGCGGACAAGCAGTTCGCGATGTTGTTCGACGGTGACGCCACGGTCGACAAACTCGCCGATGCGATGGCCGCGCTCGGCACGCTTGCCGAAAGTACCGGCAAGAACATCGAATACACCAAGCTCCAGATTCTGACCTCACTGGCGATCGCGGCATTCGAGATCTCCTGGGCACTGGCTCAGACCTCGGTGACCTTCGGCGCATCGGCAGCCGAGATCCCCCTCATCGAGACGACGACATCCGCCGCGATCCAGCGGATGGTGTCGGTACTGCTCAAAGATGTCATGACTGACCTGGGCAAGGCCATGACGAAGACGACGGTGCACCGGATCATCAAGAAGTCCGGCGTCGAGGCGGCTGAGGCGCTCGGGCAGGAACTGTTCATCCAGAACATCCAGCAGTCCAAGGGACATCAGAACGGATACGACTGGGACAGGCTCGGAACCGTCGCTCTGGCCAACTCCGTCGGCGGTGCCACCCAGGGCACGGTCAGCATCTACGGCCAGCGGCTGGTGGGCAATTCGGCGGTCAAGGGTGCGGCTGTCGGATACGTCGCAGGCATGTCCAAGAAAGTGACCGGGGCACTGGCCACCGGCAGCGAGATCGACCCGGTTTCCGTCCTCGGATCGGTGCCTACCGCGGTCACCGGCGGGGTTCGGGGCCGCGCTGCTGCACGGAGCACCAAGGCGTCGACCCCCGATGGTGGCGGTGCCGCGGCGGCCAGTGGGGGAGACGGGGACTGAACATGGACAACGATGCGGCACGGCATGAACTCATCAATGCTCTTGCACTCGTGCAGGAACAATTCGCCGAGCTGGCTGCCGTCGAGGATGCGCGGGCGGCTTTGTCCGCATCGGCCACTCGGGCCGATGGGACAGTCACGGTCACGGTGAACGCCGACGGTGTCGTCACCCGGACGGCGGTCGACGAAGCCTATTTGGATGACCATGATCTGACCGACCTGGGATGGCACATCACCGCCGCGGCCCAGGAGGCCGCCCGCGACGTCGAGTCGAAAGTCGCTGAACTCCTTGCACCGCTGGCTCAGCGGCGGGAGGAGATGCCCTCGCTGTCGGACATTGTCGACGGAGCTCCTGACATCAGGGATCTGTTGTCGCCCGTTGTGCCCGCGCGGCATCACGACGGCGGAGAAGAACCCGACGAATACCCCACTGTGAGGAGTGTGCGATGACCGTACCGCTGGGCGTCACGCCGTCCGAGTTGCGCGGTACCGCGCAGTATCTCGCCTTCGTCAGCAATGACATGAAAGCCGTGCAGTCAGCACTGATGCAGATGCTCAGCGGTGAAGGCGAAGCCTGGGGGCATGACAAGATCGGCAACAGATTCGCCGACGGCTCCAAAGGCTATAAAGCGCAGCTGGACTGGGTGGACGGGTCGATCACCGCCAAGACCAACCTGCTCGACTACTACGCCGATGGCCTGCGGATCACCGCCGACGCTCTGGAACAACAAGACAAACCCTGAAGCGTCACTCCGAGCGTTCCTGCGTGAACTGTTGCGGGCGAGCGGGGCGAGCCGGACCGGGCTGGACCGCCGAGTTGGGCTGCCAGGTGCCGTCCCGCTGCGGAACGCGACGACGGAACTCGGACTGTTCGACGGGTGCGCTCTCCGGCTGTTCGGCTTCCTCGTTCGCGCCGACCACGGGCACCGATGCGTCCGAGTCGCCGATGACGTCCTTGCCGTTCTTCTTGCGGCGCAGCGCCTTGTTGACCTGGTGGCCCTTGCCGTTCTGATCACCGCGCTGGCCGGCAGCAGGGGCGCCCGCTCCGGGGCTGCCCGCTCCCGCACCCAGGCCGGCGGCGGCGGCCGGGGCAGTCACCTTGGCCGCGGTGGTCGCGGGTGCTGTGGCCGGGAGGCCACTCGGCATGCCGCGCAACGGGACTCCGCCACCAGCGCCACCCGTTCCCTTGCCTGCACCAGCGCCGCCGAGCCCTTTGCGGCCCGAGGCCGAGAACGCCCTCGGGCGGGCCGCCGAGCCCCTGCCCCAATGGGTTCTGCCCCGCAGCGTTCTTGGCGGCGTCCATCGCCTGGCCCAGCGCGTCCTTGGCGGCGTTGGTGGCCGAGTCGATGGCCGACTTGACCGGGTCGGTCAGGTTGTCGAGGGCATCCTTGATGGGATCGGTCGTGGAATCTGTCTGGTCCGTGGGCTTTTGGTCGATCGGCTTGTACTTGTCGAGGTCGGTCGGTTTGTCTGTTTTGAGCTTGTCCAAGTCCGACTTGTCGAAAGGCTTGATGCCGCTGCCGCCACCCGGTTTGAACGGGCTGGTGCCACCACCGGGCCCGCCGGGGCTGGTGGGTCCACCGGGCCCGCCGGGTGCGGTCGGATCCCCGTACTTCATGTTCGGCGGGGTGGGCAGGTTGGGGAAGTTCTTCGTGACCGCCTCGACGGTCGGGTTGTAGATGTTCTGAAACAGCTGAACCGCCTTCTGATAGGCGTCGATGGAGCGGTTGATCTCGTCCAGCTGTTTGAGTGCGTCGGCCGCGGTCACGTAACCGTCATCGTTGTTGCGCAGGTAGCCGCTGCCGTCGATGTGGTACTTGGAATTGAAATCGGCGATCTTCGCGTCGAGCTTCGCCTTGTCGAAATCACCTTTTTCGATCAACTGGTCGTTCGCATAGGTGGGGAACTGGTCCCGAAGACTGGTGAACGCGTCGTGGAGCACGGTGAGCCTGTCGGCTATCGCGTCGGAAGCCAGCGTGAAATCGTAGATCGACGTCTTGGTGACCTGCTTGGACGCGGTTTCGGCGGCCGAGGCACTCTCACCGGACCACTTTCCCTCGATCGTCTTGTTGACGGTCTCCTTGAAATCCTTGGAAGTCGTCTTCAGGGTGTCGCCGTGTTCCGTCCAGTCCTTGCCCAGCTGTTCGATCTTGCCGGGATTGAGCGAGTCCCTCTCCTTGCGCATGAAGACGAACGACTTGCCCTCCCAGTTCAGGGATTCGGGACCGGAGAGTTTGTCCTGCACCTCCAGGTACGTGCTGTTGTCTGATATCAATCCGGGGACTTCGCCGAGAAGGGCGCTGTTCGGTTGGTACTTGGCGACTTTGTTCTCGTCCTGCAGATCTGAGTCCAACTGGACGAACTTGCCGTCGTCGCCGATCAGCGCGGCGCGTTTGGGGTAGTTCGAGTTGGTGACGAAGGCATTGTCATAGACGGCGCCACTTTTGCCCTCTTCGTTGGTACTCGTGCCCATCGTGGCGCCGAGGTAATTGCCGAAGCCGCTCATGGTGTTCTACGCCGTCCCGTCCGTGCTGTTACTAGTCGTTCTCGGAGGTCCGCATGGCCTCCGCCGCATCCCGGGCAGTCTTGACAAAGCCCTGCGTCTGCGACAACTGCTCCTTCAGGTAGTCGGTCAACTCTTTGCCGCGGGCATCGAAGACCTTCTGAACCAGAACCGCCAGCGGGTTCTCCGGTGTCCCGAAGTATCCCGTGGTCTCGTCGAGGGAATCGCCGATGAGGGTTTCGAGGCTCTCCTCGTACGGTTCGAAGACCCTGTTGACCTCTGAGATGACAGTCGGATCAAGGTAGAGCTTCTTGTTCACGGTGTCGGCGTCCAGGCCGCCCCACGGGTTGGTCATCAGTCTTCTCCTCTGCGGTGGTGGTTCATGTGAATCGCGATGTCACGCCGGCATATTGAATGGGAGGGTCACCTCTTTCTCGATACGCAGCAGCACCGCGGCACAGTTGACGAAATTCCCGGCGGCGAACAGCAGCACCAGGTCGCCCACTTTGGCCATCTTGTTGTTCATCAGATAGGCGAGGTTCACGCCGAAATCTGAGACGGTCAGATGCCCGAATTGTGCGGCGAAGGAGTACAGCCCGGGCGTGGGTTGCAGGAAGGTCTGTTTGGCGAGCATGTCCGTGACGTAGCTCGGCTCGATGAACGACGGGGCGAACCAATCGATGTCGTCCGGCTGCACGCCCGCGCGTTCGTAGCATTCGGTCACGGTTTGGACGGCCACCCGAAAACTGGCTATCGCGTTGTCTCTCACCGTGCCGTGACCGCGTCGGTCATAGTCTTCCCACCGGGTGATCCAGTCTTCCAAGGTCGGAAACTTCGGATCGTCGATGGCGCCGTCAGCTCTGCCGTGCATCATGCCGGCGGACGGGTTGTGGGAGCGTGCGGCGGCAGACACGACTCGGGCGAACCCGTGGTCGCGGTTCAGAAGCGCGCAGAAACCGCTGTCGCCCAGCAGCGAACCTTCGGTGGCCGGGCTGGCGGCATATTCGTGCCGGTCGAAGTAGAAGATGCTGTCGCCGCCGGTCACCATCGCATAGTCACCGGCCCAACCCGCCTGCAGCACGGCATCGGCGAGCATCACGCCGTACAGGCCGCCGGAGCAGAACTGGCGGATCTCGGTGGCGGAACCGGCAGATGTTCTGCCCAGCAGGGACTGTTGCAGTGAATTCTGTATCGGCCAGAAATGTTCGCCCTGATACAGGGTGCCGCAATGGAAGGAGGCAGCCATGCTGTCCGCCGCCGCGGACAGTACAGAGCCGTCGATCTGGCGCCCGGCCAGTTCCACCATCTCGTGGACCGACTGCATCTCGGAAGCTGCGGTCGCCAGATGTTTCGGGCGGCCTTGACTGTCCGTACCCACAGGGACGTAGACAGAGACGGCGTCAAGGTAGGGCATCGAAATCCCGGTCTGTCTTCTCGGCAGAGAGCTTCTCCGCCAGGGCTTCTGCTTGCCGCTTCTCGACCTTCTTGAAAACCTGCATGAGATTGGGCACCGTCGCCGGGATGATCTGAAATGACTTCGTGCCCTCGTTCACCACGTACGCACCGTCGTCGGCGATGTTGATCACGGTCAGCTGGTCGGCGTTGAGAAGTTGATAGTCCATCGTGAACTCGGGCGAACCGCTGAGCAGAATCGATCCGGTGATCTTGGTATCCCGAAGCGCCGAGGTCGGGGTCTCGTCCTCGAGCAGCTCTTCCTTGCGGGGCCGGGTACCGGGCTTGTAGGCAGGGAGCGCTTCCAGGACGACCTGGGAAAAGTCGATGTTCACACAGCCGATGATCTGAACATCTTCGCCGAAGATGAGCTGCTCGCTCGGATCCTGGGTGATGACCGCGCAGTAACCCGTCGTGCCGATCACTCCGAGCAGCCGGTAGACCTGGCCGGACTCGATCTGGCCGAATCCCTGCAGGAGGTATGCCGGGTACCGCAAAGCCTCAAGGATGCGAACACGATTCGGGTTCAGTCCGGCGCGCAACCGGGCCAGCGCCTCGCGGCGGTCGGCCTCCACCTCGGACATGAACTTCGGTCCGCGATGGCGGTAGGACAGCGGGGACGGCAGGCGGTCGAGGCCGAGTGCCTCCCAGATGCAACGGAACTCGAAACCGCTCATGAACCACGGCTCGAGCCCATGGCGAAGCGGGGCCACCTCATCAGTGATCATGTTGAGCCCCTTTCTTTCTGCCTCGGGAGAACGGACGCGTAAGCGGGCTCGGTCGCGATGGAACCGACAACCGAGCCCGCCGACGATACTGCCGCCCTAGAAGCCGCCGGCAAGGTGGGCGTCGAGCGCCGCAGCGTCTTCCTGGGACTGATTGCCCCCGGTCCGGGTCTGGGTGATCTCGTTGAGGATCGCGTCCATCTGCTGCAGGATCTGAATCTGCTTCTGGTTCAGCGTCTCTGCGGCCTGGCCCTCGTACACGCCCTGCAGCGCTGAGAAGACCTGGCTGACTTCCTCACGCATGGCCTGCGCGTTGTTGGTCGCTCCCTGAATGTCGTCCAGGGACGCGTAGTTGGCTCCGTACTGGTACCGAATGTTGTCCGTATCCATTGATCAAACCTTTCGAGTTCAGTCGGCTGCTAGTCGGCGTCGTGGCTGACAAGTGTGTTGATGTCGGACTTTCCCTTGTCGACGATCTGCTGCAGGTTGTTGATGACGTAGTTGAAGTCTTCGTGGTGCTGCGTCATGATGCCGCGGAACTTCGCAGCCTTGCCGCCCGTCCACGAACTGGCCGTCATGGACTCGGTCTGGTCCAGGATCTGGGCCGCCAGCCGCCGGACATCCATCATCTGTTTATCGATGTTCTCGATCTTCTGCTGAGCTTCCGCGGGCGTCAGATGAAGCGTCATGCCGTACCTCTCTTTGTCATACCCGGCGCGAATCGCCGGACGGTGGTTGAGAATTCGCTGGTGAACAGGGAGCGGATCTAGCAGTCCCCCCATCTGTAGCCGGACAGCTCGACGAGTTGGCCGACGGCCTGCTTGATCGTGTGGTCCGATCCCGGCTTGAGGGTGGTCCACAACTGGCCGCTGGGCGATGCACTGGGCGCGCCCACGATCCGTCCGCGCTTGGTGTAGAAGATGCCGACCGCCCCGGCGGACCGCGAGATTCGGTCGACGTCGTCATCGAGTGCGTAGTAGACGATCTCGGCGAACGCCAACCGCGCCGCCAGCGCCGAACCCAGCGTCATCGCGGAGCGGGGATCGGCTCCGAGCGCCCGGATCCGGTCGGACAACACCGTGGCGTCATGGGTATCGGACAGTGCCTGGCTGACCTCGGTGAGCGGAGCGCCGACCGGACTGATCTCGGCGGGCGCAGCTGCCGGGAGCCGACGCAGCAGGCCGCCCGCCGCGCTGGACAGGTTCGCACCGTCGTCGATGGTCTCCACCGTGATCGCGTCACCCACCCGGCAGGCCGAAATGCACTGCGTGCCATCCCGCACGACTGTGACACGGGCCAACCCATCGGGGGTCACCAGGCGCATGGCCAGCTCGCGGTCGGGCCGCTGCAGCGACTGCACCACCGCAGACAACTCCGCGCTCACCTCCCCGGCCGTCAGAAGGCCGCGCTCGGTGAGGCTCCGGGTGGCCTGCCCGAGCGCCTCGGCGCGGGCGGTCTCGGTGGGGTGCCGGGGTCGCAGGTCCAGCACCAACGGCATCGCCTGGACACCGAGACGTGCTGCCACAACGTGCAGTTCGTCCTCGGTGAGGACGAACTGTCCAGCCAGCGATGCCGTCATAGGTTGAGCCCCCGGTCGACGCCGATCACGGGAGGAGTGACCCAGCGGTTGTCCACCTGCTCAAGAGTGCGCTCCGGTTCATCGGCGAAACCTTCACCGGCGGGCACCTCCGGGGCGGCGAGTTCGTCGAACACCGCGGTATCGGGACCCCAACTGACATTCGACACCATGAACGGTGCATCGTTCTGCTGCGCGGCCGGCAGCCAGGCCTGCCCAGCGTCGGACACCCCGGCACCCGGTTCACCCGCCCCGTCCAGAGCCGCCGCAGGCTGCACGGATTCGTAGTCGCGGTTCTGGTCGCCGCGTCCCATCGCAGCCATCGGCGCATAGGGGGCACCACTCATCCCGGTGCCCGAGCCACCGCCGCCCCCGCCGGCGAACCCGGTCTTCTGCAGGGCCTTCGGGTCGCCGCTGGACTTGATGCCCGGTGCGAACATGGGTGCCAGCGGCGGAGGTGGCACCGACGCGACGCCGCCGGCGGCCCCACCGCCGGCACCGGCTGCACTGTCGGCCCCCTGTTCGGCCTTGAGTGCATTGCCTTTTGACACCTGGGGAGGCACGGGCTGCTCCCACGGCTGGGCCAGGGGAGCAGCGGCCTCCTCATACTGCTGCATGACGGCTGCAGCGTTGGCCGCATCGGCGGTGGCGGCCGCGTCGAACTCGGCGAACGTCCCGGTCAGCACGGCCCCGTTGTAAGCCGCCAGCGAGGCCATCATGTCCTGGGCGGTCTTTGTCTCGATCGCCTCTGACACGCTGGGCATCGCCAGCACTGCCACGGTGTTGGCAACCGCTGCTTCCTCGGCACGCTGTCCGTTGCCGGCCGCGCTGAGGCTGATCGCCTGCAACCACTTACCGAACTCTTCCAGGCGCTGTGCCGCGGCGTCGGAGGCCTGGCTGTCCCAGACAGTCCGGAGGCGTGCCACCAGCTTGTCGAAATCAACAGAGACGTTTGCCAATTCGTTGGCAACCCGGATCCAGGCCGCACCGGCACCGCCGACCGACGCCGGACCGGGCCCCTCGGTGAGGTCGCGAGCCAGCTGTTCGGTGCTGCGCGACTCCCACGCAACGTCGGTGAACCCCACGCCCGGAAACCTCCCCTCGTCGACAGAACTCGAATGGTCGCGCTGATATCAGCCGGCGAAGTCCTCGGAGGCCGCGATGTTGGACGAATGGCCACGCAGTGTCGCCGCCACTTCGTGAACCTCGGTCATGCCCTGATCGGTGGACGTACCGAACGAGGCGTGGACCTCGTTGAGGGTCTGGGCGATTCGTTGCGACACTTCATCGCGGGCGGACGGCGTCACAGTGAGGTTGGGCGCCTCGTCGGTCATCACCCGCTGGACACGGTTGGCGAGCTCGTCGAGTTGACGGCTGATCTCCTGGACCTCTCCGGGCTGGATGGACATACCGGCGTTGTCGGCCATGACGGTTCTCCTTATCGGGTTGGTCAGATCCGGAGTTCGACGTCCGGGGTCTGATACGGGTCGGCTTCCCCGAGGACCGGGGGTGCCGCGGTACCGAGATCGCCGACGATCTCGCTGCCTTGGTCGGTGGTGTGCAGGAACGATGCCGAGGTGTGGTTGTTGCTCGATGAGGCGTTCGCGCCCTGCCCGGCGCCCATCGCCCCCATGGGTGCGCCGCCCATCATGCCCGGTGCTCCGGTGCCTCCCATTCGTGGTGCGGCTGATTGCGCTGGGGCACTTGCGCTTTCCGCTTGAAGCATTGATGACATGGGTAGTGAGCGCGGTGCCAGTGCGCCGCTGCCGATCCCACCGCCACCGCCGCCCGCGCCCATTCCCGCGCCCGCGATCGCGGGGCCGCCTTCGGCCTCGGCCGCATCGGCGGCGGCCGGGTCCAACGGATCGATGGCGGGATTCGCGGCGGCCTGACTGGCCGCCGACGCGGCACCGGTGCCGGCCTGCACCCCGGCCTCGGCGCCCTTCATCGCCATCGGCATCAGCGAGGCCAGGCCGGCCAGCGACGAGGCACCCTCGGGTGCAGCGGTGATGCCCACCGGTGCACCGGCTGTGGTGACCTGAGCTGCCTGGGTGGCCAGCGAAGTCTGCAGTTCGGTCATCACCTCGGCCGTGGTGGCAATTGCCTTGTTGGCGGCGGCGATTGCAGCTGCCCAGCCCCACGGAAAGATGATCATGGGTCCGATGGCCGCGATCGTCGCGGCGAATTCGGTGATGATCTCGATGAGCCGGACCCGAGCCTGGCCGACGTTGGTTGCTGCCGCGGACAAACTGGTCCTGAGCGAGTCGGATTGGGCTCCGACTTCAGCGCCGTCGGAAATCGCAGCGGTGGTCTTGGTCGCCGCGGCCGTACCGGAGGCGCCTTGCCACGCGTCGCCTGCCGAACTGACCGACTTGGACATGGACCCGCCGGTGGAGTCGAACATCTTGGAGATGGACTGCAGCATCGTCGTCGGATCGACGCCCTCGAACAAGCCGCTGCCCAAACTGCTCAGCGCATCGGTGACGGGGCTGATCAACGCGCTCGGATCCATCGGATTGGCCGGCGGCTGCTGCTCGGGTTGGCCCTCGGGCGGTGGTTCTTCTGCGGGCTTTTGATCGGCAATTGGTGGCAAACCCAGGCGCTCAAGAATTTGTCGTACTGGCAAATTCAGAAAATCTTGCAGGTTCTGTTCTTGAGCAGCGATAACCGGGGTGGCGTCGTAGCCGGGAACCTGCTGAGCTAGCTGACCTACCGGGGTCACCGGGCGCGGAGGCAAAATTGTCGGCATTTCGCGCCAGGCCTAGGCGTCGTCGTTGGACAGCACGGCGGACCGCGACATTTCGGTGGCGGCACTTGTGGCGGCATGCACCCCGCCGACCAACAGTGTGCCTGCCAGATTGTTGGCCTGAGCTGGGCCGAAGGCGGCGAGGTAGACCGCTCCGATCGGGCCGAGCGCGGCCGCTGCGGACATCAGCATCGCCGCCGAGTCGGCAGAACCGACTGTGGTTATCGCGGAGCCGGCCGCTTCGTTGGCAGCGGAAAAGGTGGCCATTCCCGAAGGTTGGGCGGCGAAAATGTCGCTCATCGTGCTAATACCTTTCCGGCTGTAAGCGGGGGTTGTGTGGGCACGAGACCAATAAACTATAGCGGCGCTGACCGACCGCAGCTAACTGAATTTTGTGCGAATTACACGTGTAGATCGTTCGTACTGGTAATTAGTGCAACAGCAAAAATTGCTGGATATGCAATTCTTGGGCGCCCTGAACTGCGGCGCAGTCGCCATCCTGTCCGCGGAACTCGTTTGCCCGGCAGTTATTGACGCTCGGGTTCGAAAGAGCCGCCGTCCCAACGGGTCAGCGGCGCCTGGCCGAGTTCCTGCATGCGCTGGGCAAACTCCTCGGTGAGGTACTGCTGCCGTGCCGATGCGACCTGTGCAGCGGCGCTGGCGGTTTCGACGATGAGCTTGGCAAGCACGTCGGCGCCCAGCTTGTGCGCGCCGGGCCCGAGCCAGAGCCCGGTCATCGTTCCCATGCCGTCGACCTCGGCACTGACGTTCCCGTCACGGCTGGTGACGCGCGCCGAAATCGATTGGCAGTGCTCGTCCATGGCTTGCACCAGGTCACGCTGCCTACGGATGCGGGCGAGGAGGGAGTCGGCGAGACTGGTCATACGGACCTGCCCCAGGTCGGCGGAAGGTCCCCCTCGTCACCGAGGACCGCGTCCTCGGCACGGGCCAATTCGTCTTCGGTCGCCAGTCGCAGCGGGTCGATGACCGATGTGCTGTAACCCTTTTCGGCCAGCTCCCGCCTGCGCTCGACCTGGGCGCGTGCCGCCGACAAGCGGCACAGCGCCATGATCTCATCGGCCAGTTGCGCGGGCGGTTTCTTCAACTCGACGGGGTCGAGGCGTAGCGCGACGGGCAGACCCCGTTCGGTCGTGTGCACCGAAATCGTTCCGCCCGGTGACTGCACCGGCTGTGCCATTCTGCTCAACTTAGTACACTCGCGGGCGAATCGCGGCTGACCGTGCAGTGAGGAGATGTGTCACCTCCGATGAGTGGATCTACCGATGCGCAGCGGGTTTTCGATGCCGGGGTGCTGTCGCTCGGCATTCCCATCGACGGGTTGGAGACCGAGCGCGACCTGCAGTACGCGGCACTGGCGTTCCGCCGGGCCACCGAGTACGACCCGGACATGTGCGATGCGTGGTTGGGTCGCGCGGCCACCGGCGACACCAGTCCCGAGGTCATCTACCACCTGTACCGAACCAGCACACTCTCATTGTTTCGGGAGCAGCGCCGACTCGGGCTGCCGCAACGGGCGTTGAGTGGACGCTTCCAGACCGGCCTGTACCTCGACTACCCGTTGAGCAGCAAGACCGAGATGTGGCTCGCATACGCGGCCAGCATGATTGGCGCCAAGGATTTCGACGAAGCCGAGCAGGTTCTGGACAAGCTGGAACAGACCACAACGCCTGCGGATGGCGACACCGGTGAGATCTGTGCGTACATCCGCGGCGTACTGCACTTCACCACGCAGCGCTGGCCTGACGTACTGAGTGCGTTGAGCAGGTCGGGATCCTTCACCGACAGCTATATCGGTGCCGGAGCCGATCTGATGGTCGGGTCGGCGTGCGCGCAGATGGGACTGTTCGGAGAGGGCATCCGCCGGCTCGACCGGGCGATCGAGGGCCCGGTACCCGGGGCCCGGCGGGCTGCGGAGTTCTGCAAGGGACTGACCCTGCGGGAGATGGGCGAGGAGCAGGACGCCCGGGTGATCTTCGAACGTATCTACAGCGAGGACCCGGGATTCGAGGCGAACGCCGCCGCGCTGGCCGATCCGAAGTACCGCCTCGTGATCACCTCGAAGGAGATCGTCGATTCGCGCTCCGACCGCTGGGACCCGGCCAGCGTGCCGTCGGCAGAGGACCTGTTGGCCGACGATCTGTCGGAGCGTGGCAACGAATACCTGCGGGCCGCACAGGAGGAGCTGGACCGGCAGATCGGCCTGTCAGAGGTCAAACTTCAAGTCGCCAAACTGAAGTCGGCGGCGATGCTGGCAAAGGTTCGCGGAGACAAGGGGCTCAGCTCGGCGGCGCGCAGCCTGCACCTGGCGTTCACCGGCCCGCCCGGGACCGGCAAGACCACGATCGCCCGGGTGGTCGCCCAGACCTACTGCGGGCTGGGGTTGCTCCGGACACCGAACATCGTGGAGGCCAAGCGTCACGATTTCGTCGGCCAGCATCTCGGCAGCACGGCGATCAAGACGACCGCGCTGATCGACTCGGCGATGGACGGGGTGCTGTTCATCGACGAGGCCTACACGCTGATCCAGACCGGGCTGTCCGGCGGCGATGCCTTCGGTCGTGAGGCAGTCGACACCTTGCTGGCCCGCATGGAAAACGATCGCGACCGCCTGGTCGTGATCATCGCCGGGTATGACGCCGAGATCGATCGCTTCCTGGCCTCCAATGACGGTCTGGCGTCACGGTTCACCAAACGAATCCGGTTCGGCTCGTACGGTCCCCACGAACTCGGGGACATCGGGAAGCTGGTCGCCCGCACCAGGGATTCGGAGCTGTCGGAGGCCGCCCACGAGGAACTCGTCAGCTCGTGCGTCACGCTGTGCCAGAGCGAGGCACTCGACTCGACGGGACAACTGCGCCCCGGCATCGACCTCGCCGGCAATGGCCGGTTCGTCCGCAACGTGATCGAGGCGGCCGAGGAGGAGCGCGAATACCGGCTCAGCGAGATCCACGGTACGAACCTGTCGGAACTCGACGAGGCGCAACTGATGCGGATCGAGCCGGCCGACATGCGGGCGGCACTCAAGCAGGTGCTCGGCATGACGGCCTCGAGTTGACGGAAAGGAAGCAGCGATGACCGACCGCGACGACGAGCGGCTCCCGCTCGGGCCGCCGGAGCAGACTCCGTTCACGTCCATCAAGCCGGACCCTGCGACGAGCCACCCTGCCTCGGTGGTGCCGAGCAACGGCGATCTGGGGCTGATCCGGGCTGCGCCCACCCCGAAATCTGGCTGGCGCAAGGCTGTTTACCGGGCCACCGGCATCAACCCGGGAGTCTCCGAGCAGGAGGCCAGCCGAAAGTCGCTCATCGACCGGGTCAACCAGCCGGTGGTCGGCGGTCCGTTCAACATCGCCCTGCTGTCCCAGAAGGGCGGGGTCGGCAAGACCACCACCACCGTCGGCCTGGGAGCCACGCTGGCCGCGACCCGCGGGGACCGGGTGATCGCGGTGGACGCCAACCCCGACTTCGGCACGCTGGCCCAGCGCGGGCCCAACGAATGCGCTTCCACGGTGCGCGACGTGCTCCTCGACGACGGCATATCCCGCTACTCCGACATCCGCCGTCACACCTCTCAAAGCACGAGCCGCCTTGAGATCCTGGCGTCCGAGCGGGACCCGGCCACCTCAGAAGCCTTCTCGGAGTACGACTATCGCGGTGTGCTGAGTGTGTTGCAGCGCTTCTACAACATCATCCTGACCGACTGCGGCACCGGGCTGGTGCACTCGGCGATGGCGGGAGTGCTGGACGCTGCGGACGCGATCGTGATCGTGGCCTCGCCTGCCATCGATTCGGCGCGAAGCGCGCTCGCCACGTTGGATTGGCTTGAGCGCAACGGCTATTCACGCCTGGTGCCGAAGGCGGTCGTGGTGGTCAGCGCGTCGAGGCCGGGCGCGCTCGGGCTCGACATGGGGCAGCTGTCCAACCATTTCCTGCCCAGGGTGCGGGCGTTGCACGTGATCCCGTTCGACGACCACCTGGCCGAAGGCGCCGAAGTGGACCTCGGCTTCCTCGGCGGGCCGACGCGGCAGGCCTTCCTGGAGCTGGCGTCCACCGTGGCCGATTTCTTCGCGGTTACGCCACAGGTCAAACGACGCGCCTGAGGAGATTCACCGTGCGCGTCTGGCGATGACGATCTGGGGCAGGTTCAGTCCGCTGCGCAGCTTGAGCTCGATCGACGGGTCGGCGTGGCGGGCAAGGCTGCGCAATGCCGAGGGGCTGTAGCTGCGCAGTGAGCTGATGACACCGTCGTGCGCGAACGGGAGCACCACCGCCGCGGGCAGCATCGTCGCCAGGCGCAGCAGGTGTAGCGGGGCCGGCGGGCGCGGCAGGTCGATGATCAACAGGGTGTCGGCAACCCGGGTGCCCTCGGCGAACACCCGCGCGGCCTGAGCCGGGCGCAGGTGGTGGAACGACAACGCGAACAGGGCCAGGTCATAGCTGCCGTCGGCGGCGTCGATCGCGGTGGCGTCCATCTGGCGGACCTCGGCGCGGGGATGGCTGCCCAGGTCACCCGCGGCGATGCGGGCCACCGATTCCGGGTCGACGTCGGTGACGGTGACCCGTGCCGATGGATGATCGGCCAGCAGTTGGCGGGACACCCCGCCGTGCCCGGCGCCCAACTCCAGGATTCGAGGATCGGGAACCTCGGCGACCAGATCGAGCGCGATCGCGGCGAAGCGCTGATGGTTCTTGAAGAACCGGCCGGTCCAATCCAGCGCCCCGATCACCTGGTTCTTCACGGAGGTGTCGACATCGTCGCGGTCCAGGTACTCCGGCCGGTCGGTCTCGAGCAGCCGGTCCAGGCACGACGCGCGGAACCCGCCCCGTGGCATCCGGTCGATATCTGAGGGGTCGGGAGCCATGTAAGCCATCATGTACGAATGTCCGCGGACTTCGTAGCTGCAATCGACCAGGGCACCACCAGCACCCGATGCATGATCTTCGATCACGCCGGTGCCGAGGTGGGGCGCCATCAGCTCGAGCACCAGCAGATCCTGCCCAAGGCGGGGTGGGTGGAACACAACCCGGTCGAGATCTGGGAACGCACCTCCGCGGCGATCATGACCGCGCTGAACAAGACCAACCTGGTGGCCGGCGACCTCGCCGCGCTGGGTATCACCAATCAGCGGGAGACCACGCTGGTCTGGAACCGCCACACCGGGCGGCCGTACCACAAGGCGATCGTCTGGCAGGACACCCGCACCGACCGCATCGCCGCGGCCCTGGACCGCGACGGCCGCGGTGACGTGATCCGCCGCAAGGCGGGACTGCCGCCCGCGACGTACTTCTCGGGCGGCAAGATCCAGTGGATCCTGGACAACGTCGAGGGGGTCCGGCGCGATGCGGAGAACGGTGACGCGATCTTCGGTACGCCCGACAGCTGGGTGACCTGGAACCTCACCGGTGGTTACCGCGGCGGCGTGCACGTCACCGACGTCACCAACGCCAGCCGCACCATGTTGATGAACCTGGAAACCCTCGACTGGGACGACGAACTGTTGTCGTTCTTCTCGATTCCGCGGCAGATGCTGCCCGAGATCAAGCCGTCGTCGTACCCCGCCTCGTACGGGATCACCCGCGACGACGGTCCCCTGGCCGGCCAGGTGCCGGTGACCGGAATCCTCGGCGATCAGCAGGCCGCGATGGTGGGGCAGGTGTGCCTGGAGCCCGGCGAGGCCAAGAACACCTACGGCACAGGCAATTTCCTGCTGCTCAATACGGGCGAGAAGATCGTGCGTTCGGAGAACGGACTGCTCACCACGGTGTGCTATCAGTTCGGCGACGCGAAACCGGTTTACGCCCTTGAGGGTTCGATTGCGGTGACCGGCTCGGCGGTGCAGTGGCTGCGCGATCAGCTTGGCATCATCAGCGGTGCCGCGCAGAGTGAGGCGCTGGCCAGGCAGGTGGCCGACAACGGCGGCGTCTACTTCGTGCCGGCGTTCTCCGGACTGTTCGCCCCTTACTGGCGCTCCGATGCGCGGGGCGTCATTGTCGGCCTGTCGCGCTTCAACACCAACGCTCACCTGGCCCGGGCCACCCTGGAGGCGATCTGCTACCAGAGCCGCGACGTGGTCGAGGCCATGGAAGCCGATTCCGGTGTGCACCTTGAGGTTCTGAAGGTGGACGGCGGTATCACCGCCAATGCGCTGTGCATGCAGATCCAGGCTGACGTGCTGGGAGTCGAGGTGGTCAAGCCTGTGGTGGCCGAGACCACGGCGCTGGGCGCGGCGTACGCGGCCGGGCTGGCGGTCGGGTTCTGGGAGAGCGCCGACGACCTACGGGCGAACTGGCAGGAGGGCCAGCGGTGGAGCCCGCACTGGGATGACGAGCAGCGTTCCGGGGGTTACGCCGGTTGGCGCAAGGCGGTTTCGCGAACCCTGGATTGGGTCGAGATCTAGCGGGTCACCTGGATCTGGCACTTCTTCAGGATCGCCCCGAGCTCGTCGTAGTACTCCTTGCCGAGCAGCGCGTGCTGGGCCTTGTCGTTGCTCCTGACCGAATCGGCGATCTGTCCTGCCAGCTCGCCCATCCGGTGCGCGTGCTGCGCGACGTCGCCGTCGGTCACCTGATCGGCCTGCTCGCGGATGATCTTGGCCCAGTCGGTGAAGTCGCCGACCGTCGGACCCTGGTTGGCCTCGATCGTCGGCATCAGAGCGCCCGAACTCGCGCGGCTGGACTGCACCAGCGGATCGGCCTGACGGCAGCCCTTGTTCCCGGTGTAGGTCAGTGTCGTCACGCCGACGATGACCAGGACCGCACACGCGGCGGCGGCGGTCGCGATCGCGACGTTGCGGGGTTCGGCGTCGGGAACACGCCGCCGCCACAGCACGTGTGCGAGGACGACGGCGGCCACCCCGACCACAGTCATGATGGTGGCCTCGATGAGGCTGCCCACACCGGAGGCCGATCCGACGGCCCCCAATGTCGCGGCGGCGGCGAGCAGGACCAGGAGCCACTGCCAGATGTTGCGCCGGCGCTCGTAGGCGTCGACATCACGGAATTGGAGTCCGATGACCGCGCCGGCCGCGGTCAAGACTGCGACGACGGCCGGCGCGATGGTTGTCACGAGGCTGTTCACAAACGCAGCCTACGGGCCGTTACTCCTCGCCGAGGACCTGGTAGACCTCGCGGCGGGCGTTGTTGACGATGTCGAGGATGCGCTGTTGCTGGTCCTCGCTGGCAGTGAAGCTCGACTGGCCGACGGCGGCCATCAGCTGGCCGAGGGCGCCGCGGAGGTTCATGGCAGCGGGATCGGCGTCCTCTGTGATCTGGTCCCAGGGCGCGGTCTCGATCCCGGCTGCGGCCTGCCGGCCGTCCTCGGTCAGCTCGAAAGTCTTCTTGCTGCCCTCGGTTTCGGTCGGGGTGATCAGACCTTCGTCGACCAGCAGTTGCAGGGTCGGGTACACCGAGCCCGGGCTGGGCTTCCACAGGTTGTGGCTGCGGGTGGCGATCTCCTGCGTCATCTCGTAGCCGTGCATGGGCCGTTCGGCCAGCAAGGTCAGGATGGCGGCACGGACGTCGCCGCGTCGACCGCGGCGTCCGCCGCGGCCACCACGCCCCCGGGGTCCGCCGAAGCCGAAGCCGAAGCCGCCGCGCGGCTCGAAACCGAATTCGAAGCCGCGACCGGGCCCGAAGCCCGGACCGCCGAAGCCTGGGCCGCCGAAGCCGGTCTGGCAGGTGGCGTCGACGCCGTGCTCACGGGTCGCGTCAGCCTGTGCGCGCATCTGCTCGCGCATGTCCCGGCGGGCCTGTCGGGCCTGGCGGAACATGATGCGGGCCTCTTCGCGGCCGAGTGGAACGAATCCGAAGCCGCCGTTTTGTGGATTGAATGGGTGGGTCATTGAAGTAAATCCTTCGTTGTCGTGGAGGAAGCATCGTTTCGCGCTTCCGATGCGTCAACGATATATCGGAACCTATCGGTTGTCGATAGCTTTCGTGAGTCGATGTGCCCACTCGGCCTGCATGGCGTTGAAACGCAGGCCGTACTCCAGGGCCGCGTGGCCGTAGAGGTCCTCGTCGGTGTCGGACCAGGGGATGGAGGACTCCAGTTCCTTGAGTCGCGCCACTTCGGAGTCGGCGTGCGCGGCCAGCGCTGCCAGGTGCTCGCGGGCCTGGTCGCGGGGCAGTTCGCCCAGCAGGAACACCCGTAGCAGTCCGGCGCTGCGCTCGGGCGGGTCGTCGGCGGGATTGGTGATCCAGCGCTCCAGTTCGGTGCGGCCGGCCGGGGTGATCCGGTACTCCTTGCGGCCGCGCGGGCCGATCGCCGACACCTCGATCAGGCCGGCGGCGGCCAGCTTGTTGAGCTCGCCGTACAGCTGGCTCTGGGTGGCGGGCCAGACGTTCGCCATCGATTTCTCGAACCGTTTGAGCAGGTCGTACCCGCTGCCGGGGTGCTGTGCCAACAGGCCAAGTGCCGCCATCCGCAGACTCATGTCGGCAGTCTACCGTCCACTATTGACATGTCAGTTATGGAATGTCACCGTGGAGTGCATGACTTCAGCCCTGCCCATCGGCGAAACCGACTTCTTCCGGCGCGGCAACTACGCACCCGTTGCCGACGAACTGACCGAGTACGACCTGCCCGTCGACGGCGCCATCCCCGCCGAACTCGACGGCTGGTACCTGCGCAACGGTCCGAACCCGCGCCAGGCGACCGAACACTGGTTCACCGGCGACGGCATGATCCACGGCGTCCGCATCGAGAACGGCGCGGCCAAGTGGTACCGCAACCGCTGGGTCCGGACCGACAGCTTCGTCAAGGACTTCCCCCTGTACAACGCCGACGGCACGCGCAACCTGCGGTCCGCCGTCGCCAACACCCACGTCGTCAACCACGCGGGCAAGACCCTGGCGCTGGTGGAGTCCTCGCTGCCCTACGAGATCACCAACGACCTGGAGACCGTGGGCGCCTACGACTTCGGCGGGAAACTGGTCGACTCGATGACCGCGCATCCCAAGATCTGCCCGACGACAGGGGAGTTGCACTTCTTCGGGTACGGCAGCATCTTCGAGCCCTACGTCACCTACCACCGCGCCGATGCCAGCGGTGAGCTGACGATCAACCGGCCGGTGGATGTCAAGGCGCACACCATGATACACGACTTCGCGATGACCGCCGGCCATGTGATCTTCATGGACCTGCCCGTGGTGTTCGACCTGGACATCGCGGTCAAGGGTGAAGGTGACATGCCCTACCGCTGGAGCGATGACTACGGCGCCCGGTTCGGTGTGCTGCGCCGTGACGACCCCGACGCGCCGATCCGCTGGTTCGACATCGACCCGTGCTACGTGTTCCACGTGGCAAACGCCCACGATGACGGCAATTCGATTGTGCTGCAGGCCGTTCGCTATCCCGAGCTGTGGCGCGACAACGGCGGGTTCGACGTCGAGGGCGTGCTGTGGGAATGGCGGATCGACCTGACCGCCGGGACGGTCCGCGAGCGTCAGCTCGACGACCTCGGGGTGGAGTTCCCCCGCATCGACGACCGGCTGGCAGGCCTGCCCGCCCGGTACTCGGTGTCCGTCGCGGACAACGCCTGGATCCGCCATGACCTGACCACCGGTGCCGGCGCGCGGCACGAACTCGGATCCGGCGGACCCGGGGAAGCCGTCTTCGTCCCAGGGGCGGGCCCGGCCGACGAGAGCAACGGGTGGTACCTGGGCTACGTCTACAACCCCGAGCGCGACGGCAGCGACCTCGTGATCCTGGACGCGTCGGACTTCGGCGGGAAGCCGGTCGCCACCATCAAACTGCCGCAACGCGTGCCCTACGGGTTCCACGGGAACTGGATCAGCGCCTAATGTGTGCGGATGGCCGTGAAGTGGCTCGATTCTCCCGAGGGGCACGACTATGACGCCGCCGCCGACTACCTCAGCCTGATCGCCGAACCCGCCGCTGTGACCGATACGGTGGCGGCGCTCAAGACGGCGGAGGTGGTGTACCGCAAGGCAAAAGACATCCTGCGGGCCGCCGGGCTGCCGTTGTTGCCCGAGACCAACGCCCACGTCCGCGACGACCTGTCGAAGATCAGCTCGGGTAAGCGGCTGTCACCGATCCTGTTGGTGCGCGGCCAGGCGGTCGGTGGCGTGCTGTTGCAGATCGCCGACGGCTATCACCGGGTGTGCGCGAGCTACGTCACCGACGAGAACACCCCGATACCGTGCCATCTGGTGTCCTGGCAGGCGTGACGGGCTGAGGTGGCCGGGTTCGGGTTCGACACATTGGCGCTGGTCGCGGTCATCGGCCTGACCGGACCGGCGCTGGCCACCGTGCCGCGGCTGCGCATCCCGGTGGTCATCGGCGAGCTGCTCGCGGGGATCGTTTTCGGCAGAACCGGATTCGGCATCGTCGATCACAGTGACCCGACATTCACCCTGCTGGCCAACATCGGTTTCGCGTTGGTGATGTTCGTCGTCGGCACCCACGTCCCGGTGCGCGACACCACGCTGCGTACCGCGATCCCCAAGGCGCTGCTGCGGGCGGTCTTCGTGGGTGCGGTGGCCGCGGTGCTCGGCGTCGTGATCGCGCGCGCGTTCGGTACCGGGCACGCGGCGCTGTATGCCGTGGTGATGGCGTCGTCGTCGGCGGCCCTGGCCCTGCCGGTGATCGACGGCCTGCGGCTGGAGGGGCCGCCGGTGCTGTCCGTGACCGCTCAGATCGCCATCGCCGACACCGCATCGATCGTGTTGCTGCCCTTGGTGATCGACATCCAGCGGGCGCCGCGCGCGGCCCTGGGGGCGCTGGCCATCGCGGGCTGCGCGGGCGTGCTGTTCCTCGTGCTGCGGGCCGGGTATGCGCGGGGTCTGCGCCGCCGCGTGCACCACTACTCGGCGAAGCGCAAGTTCGCGCTCGAGCTTCGGTTCAGCCTGATCTTCCTGTTCGGGCTGTCGGCGGTCGCGGTGACCACCCACGTCTCGATCATGCTCGCCGGTTTCGCGCTGGGCCTGGTGGTGTCGGCGATCGGGGAGCCCCGCCGGCTGGCCAGGCAGTTGTTCGGCATCACCGACGGATTCTTCGGCCCGTTGTTCTTCGTCTGGCTGGGCGCCTCTCTGCAGGTGCGCGAACTCGCCGACCACCCCGAATTCATCCTGCTCGGTGTGGCTTTGGGCCTCGGTGCGGTGCTCGCGCACGGCGCGGGCCGGCTGTTCGGTCAGCCCGCGACACTCGCGGTGTTCTCCGCTGCCCAGCTCGGCGTCCCGGTCGCCGCCGCCACGCTGGGTACCGAACAGCACCTGTTGGCGCCTGGCGAGCCCGCAGCCCTGATGCTTGGTGCGCTGCTCACCATCGCCACCACGTCGATCGCCGGGGCGCTCGCTGCGCGGCGGGCCGCAGGTGCGGTCACACCGCCCGATGCTCGTTCGGGCTGACCCCGTAGGACCGCTTGAATGCGCTGCTCAACGCGAACGGTGTCGAGTAGCCCACCTGCCGGGCCACGGCGGCGATCGTGGCCTCGCTGCCGCGCAGCAGGTCGGCCGCCAGCGCCAGGCGCCAACCGGTGAGGAACGCGATCGGCGGTTCGCCGACCTGATCGGTGAACCTGCGGGCGAACACCGCACGCGAACATCCAACGGCTGCAGCAAGATTGCCCACGGTCCAGGGATGTGCCGGATTGTTGTAGATCAACTTGAGGGCGGGCCCGACGACGGGATCCTGTTCGGCCTGCCACCACGACGGAGCATTGCCGTCCCGGTCGAACCAGGTGCGCAGCACGCCGATCAGCAGCAGGTCGAGCAGGCGGTCGAGGTAGGCCTCCTGCCCGGGTCCGTCGCGGCCGGCCTCGACGGACAGCAGATCGATCAGCGGGGTGTCCCACTCGTCCGCTCGCAGCACCAGCACCGCCGGGAGTGCGTCGAGCAGGCGGGCACTGACCTCGCTGCGGCCCTCGTAGGCGCAGACGATCGACTCCGATGATCCGGTCGCGCTGTTGCCCCAGCTGCGCAGGCCCAGCGACATCTCGAACTGCAGGTCTTCGCCGGACAGGGTCGTGCAGCGCTGGCCGGGATTGATCACGACGCTCGGCGGTGTGGCCGGATCGTCTGCGAAGACATAGTTTTCGGTACCGCGGGTCAGTGCGACGTCGCCCGCACCCAACCGGAACGTGCCGCTGTGATCGCCGGCGATGACCGCGTCACCGCGGGTCTGGCAGATCAGCGCCAGGGGTGCCTCGTCGCGAATGGCCAGTGACCAGGGCGGATCCATGCGCAACCGCAATACGAACGCGCCCCGCGCGCGTACCCCGTCGAGCAGTCCGACCAGGGCGTCCACGACCGTAGGGTAGCGCTCAACCCGGCTTGCGTGCCTCGATCAGGTGGCGCGACGAGTGTGCGACGAACGAACCGTCGGTCTCGATCTGCCGGTGCAGCGCTGCGAGCCGGTCGCGGTAGGCGTCAACCGTGAAGCCGGGCACGATCCAGATGACCTTGCGCAGGAAGTACACCACCGCGCCGATGTCGAAGAACTCCACCCGCAGCCGCTCGGCGCGCAGGTCGACGATGTCGAGTCCGGCAGCCCGCGCGGCGGCGGACTCGGTTTCCGGGTCACGGGCCCTGCGAGCCTCGGGCTGTGGGCCGAGAAAGAACTCCGTCAGCTCGAAAACACTTGCCGGGCCGACGTGTTGGGCCAGGTAGGTACCGCCCGGGGTCAACACACGGGCGATCTCGTCCCACCACACGGTGGCCGGGTGCCGGCTGAGCACCAGATCGAATGCCGCGTCGGCGAACGGCAGCGGCGGCTCGTCGGGATCGGCGACCACGACGACGCCGCGGGGTCCCAGCAGCCGGGTCGCGCGGTCGAGGTTGGGTGGCCAGGATTCGGTGGCCGCCATGGCCGGTGGGAACGTCGCCGCGCCGGCGAGAACCTCCCCGCCGCCGGTCTGGATGTCCAGCGCCGAGGACACCGTCGTCAATCTCTGGCTCATCAAGCGCTGATAGCCCCACGAGGGCCGGGCCTCGGTGGCCCGGCCTTCCAGCCACGAGAAGTCCCAGCCGTCCACCGACGCCGCGTCAGCCTCGGCCACCAACTCGTCGAACGTCACGGTTCCATCTTGGCAGTGCGAGGCGAGCGAGACGATCGCGTATGGAATCGGGATTCTCGGCGATGGAACGTCTCACCTCGGCGTCGTTGACTGAAGCCATGACCATCAGCCCCGTCGTCGTCCTCACCGCAGCCGCCGCTCTCGGCAGTGCCGCCGCCGGTGGAATCTTCTACGCGTTCTCCACTTTCGTGATGCGCGGCCTCGACCGCACCGGTCCGGTCGACGCCGTGACCGCCATGCGCGGCATGAACGCCGAAGCCAACACCAACGCACCGTTCCTGCTGTTCCTGTTGGGTTCGGCGATGCTGTCGGTGATCGTCGGCGTGATCGCGGTGGCCCAGATCGGCCGGCCGGGCAGTTGGTATCTGCTGGCCGGCGCGATCTTCGGCGTCCTCGGCGTGGTGATCACCATGGCGTTCAACGTGCCGCTCAACAACCACCTCGACCAGATCGACCTGGCCGATGCGGCCGCCGAATGGCAGGCCTACTTCACCACCTGGACCGCGTGGAACCACGTGCGCACCGCATCGGGGTTCATCGGCGCCGTGCTGCTGTTGATCGGTCTGCGTTACCGCTGAGCCTGCCTGCGGAACGCGGCAGCCACGATCCCGGCCGCCGCCAGCGCCAGCGTCGCCGCGATGATCGCCGTCGGCGCGATGCCGGAGTCGAACGCCAGGCGGGCCGAATCCAGCAGGCGCTGCGCGATTTCGGCGGGAAGATCCGCGGCCACCGAGGTGGCGCCGCCGATGCTCTCACCGGCGTCGGCGGCCTGCGCCGGGGTCAGTCCGGCAGGCACCTGGATGTTGTTGCGGTAGAACGCCGTGAAGATCGTGCCGAGCGTCGCGGTGCCCACCACGGCGCCCAGCTCGTAGGCGGTCTCCGAGACCGCCGACGCCGCACCGGCTTTCGCCGCGGGCACCGATGCCACGATGGTGTCGTTGGACACCGTCTGCGAGACACCGACACCCAGCTCCAGCACCACGAACGACGCGATCACCGCGGCCACCGACAGATCGTGACGGAAGGCCAGGATCAAGCCGAACCCGGCAGCGACGAACACCAGGCCGAAGATCATCAGTTTGTCCGCCGCAAACCGCTTGGCGGCCTTGACCACCGCCAGGCCGGCGATCATCGACACCACCGCGCCCGGCAGCGTCACCAGACCGGCCGCCAGCGGCGACAGGCCGAGCACCAACTGCAGGTGCTGCGAGATGAAGAAGATGAATCCGATCAGGCCTACGATCGACAGGAAGTTCGCCAGGATCGACGCGCTGAACGGCGCGTAGGAGAACAGGCCCATGTCGAGCATCGGTGTGGCACTGCGGTTCTGCCGGCGCACGAACAGCACGCCGGAGGCGACGCCGATCGCGAACGCCGCGACGACGCTGCCCGATAAACCGTCGTGGGCAGCGGTCTTGATCGCCCACACGAACGGCAGCATCGCGGTGAACGACAGGGTCACGCTCACCAGATCCAGCGGGCCCGGGTTCGGGTCACGCGATTCGGGCACCAGCCGGGGACCCAGCACCAGCAGCGGCAGCAGGATCGGCACGGCCACGAGGAACACCGAGCCCCAATGGAAATGCTGCAGCAGCGCGCCGCCGACGATCGGGCCCAGCGTCGAGCCCGCCGTGAAGCACGAGGCCCAGATGGCGATCGCGAGCCGGCGCGCGGAGGCGTCGACGAAGATGTTGCGGATCAGCGACAGCGTCGACGGCATCAGCATCGCGCCGAAGACACCGAGCGCCGCACGCGCGGCGACCAGGTAGGCCGCACTCGGCGCGAAGGCCGCGGCGGCCGAGACGATCGCGAAGCCCGTGGCGCCGATGAGCAGCAGGCGGCGCCGGCCGAACCGGTCACCGAGTCCGCCCATGGCGACCAGCAGCGCGGCCAGCACCAGGGAGTAGACGTCGACGATCCACAGCTGGGTGGACGCCGCGGGACGGAAGTCCTCGGCGATCGCCGGAAGGGCGAAGGCCAGGACGGTGTTGTCGATGGCGATCAGCAGTACCGGCAGCATCAGGACCGCGAGCGCCACCCAGGCGCGTTTCGGGGTCGGCGTCACAGCGGGGCTGCCGTCGAGGCAGGTGGACATTGGGTTTCTCCAGGCAAGTTTGGGGTCAGCCGCGCGGGAGATGAATGGTGCCCGCGGTCAGGCTGGTCATGATGGCGTCGACGATTTGGTGGCGGGGGGTGCCGTCCTGCTTGGCGGCTTCATAGCCGGCCAGCAGCAGCGCCCAGAACACCCGCCGGGCCCATCCTGGGGGATATTCGGGCCTGTCGACCGACGCTCGGTTGAGCACCTCGACGATCGCCTCGTCCCCGGTGTCCAGATAGGCCGCCAGCTCGGGATCCGCCAGGATCGTCGGCTCGCTGTAGACGAACAACACGATCGGACCCAGGTCGAGCTGGCTTTCCACCACGCGGCGCAGTGCCTCGTCGGCGGGACCGTGAGTCGGGTCCGCGCGGTCGATCTCGGCGTTGCTGAGCTCGTGGACGTGCCGGGCGAGGGCACGCAGCAGGTCGGTGCGCTCCGGGTAGTACCGGTGCACGGTGCTGCGGCCGACGTCGGCGGCGGTCGCGATATCGCTGAGCGACGCCGTCGCATTGTCGGCCAGGACCGTCATCGCGGCATCGAGAATCGCCTTGCGGGTGCGCTCACGCGGCCCGCTGTGCGTCGATGCCGAATTGATCATGGATCAAAATGTAGCACGATCGGGCCAAAATGAGACAGTGATGTCCCACACCTTAGCTGGGTGGGGTGAAACCGCTGGTCGGCGGTGGTGGCGGATAGCCGGGATAGGCCGCCGGATACGCCACCGCACGGGCTTGCGGCATCAGCCGGGCCAGTGCGCGACGGTGTCGCTCGGCCAGCACCGCTGCCAGCACATATTCGGCCGGCGCGCCGGGCGGTGGCGGGGGCGAGATGCGCGAGGCCACCTCCCCGAAGATCCGGTGCCCCATCTCATGGCGTATCCGCGGATCGAGCTGAGCCGACCGCGACAGGAACTGCCTGGCCAATTCGGCCTGCTCGGGGCCGAGTCCCGACAGTTCCAGCGAGGCGGCCCACCACGCCAGCGCCGGGGGCATGACCGGCGGCGGGTTCAGCTTGGGTCCGCGCTCACTGATCACCACGGTCCCGGCGAAGATGTCGCCGAGCCGTTTGCCCTTGGCCGACACCAGGCTGCAGATCACGGCGGGTCCACCGGTGAGCATCCAGATCTCGACGAAGCCGGCCAGCCCGCGGAACAGCGCCTGGCGGAAACGCTCCGGGCCGCCGTCGTCGGCGACCACCCGCAGGCCCAACGCCATCTTGCCCAGCGACCGGCCACGCGTCGCGGTCTCCATCAGCACCGGATAACCCACCAGGGTCAGCACCGTGAAGATGATCAGGATCGCGGCTGACAACGCCTCGTCGAGCTGGGTCAGGGTGATCGACCACAACACCACGCCCACCACGTACCCGACGGCGATGACCACGATGTCGATCAGTGCGGCCAGGGTGCGCACGGGCAACTGGGCGATCGCCACGTCGAGGACGACGGCGTCGCCGGTCACCACCGGCGCGGGCTGCCAAACCATACCGACACACGCTACCGACTACGCTTTGCCGGGTGGATGTCGATGCGTTCGTCGTGGCCCATCGCCCCACCTGGGACCGGTTGGAGCAGTTGGTAAAACGACGCCACCGGTTGACCGGTGCCGAGGTCGACGAGCTCGTCGACCTCTATCAGCGGGTCTCCACGCACCTGTCGATGGTGCGATCGGCCTCGCAGGATTCGGTCCTGGTGGGACGGTTGTCCGGGCTCGTGGCCCGGGCACGTGCGGCGGTGACCGGCGCGCACGCCCCGCTGTGGCGTGAGTTCGTCCGGTTCTGGACGGTGTCCTTTCCGGTGGTGGCCTACCGGTCCTGGCGCTGGTGGCTGGGATCCGCGGTGGCGTTCTTCATCGTCACCGTGGCGCTGGCGTTATGGGTGTCGGGCAACCCCGATGTGCACGCGGCCGTCGGAACCCCCAGCGAGATCGACGAATTGGTCCACCACGACTTCGAGTCCTACTACAGCGAGCACCCGGCCGGGTCGTTCGCCCTGCAGGTCTGGGTGAACAACTCCTGGGTCGCCGCCCAATGCATCGCCTTCGCGATCCTGCTCGGGCTACCCATCCCGTACGTGCTGTTCCAGAACGCCGCGAACCTCGGACTGATCGCCGGGTTGATGTTCAGCGCGGGCAAGGGGGGCTTCTTCCTCGGCCTGATCACCCCGCACGGACTGCTCGAGCTGACCGCCGTGTTCCTGGCCGCCGCGGTGGGGATGCGGCTGGGCTGGACGGTGATCGCGCCCGGCAACCGGCCGCGGGCGCAGGTGCTGGCCGAACAGGGCCGGGCGGTGGTCGCCGCTGCGGTCGGACTGGCCGTGGTGCTCCTGGTGTCCGGTCTGATCGAGGCCCTGGTGACCCCGTCGCCACTACCCACCTGGATGCGGATCGGCATCGGCGTCGCGGCCGAACTGGCCTTCCTGGGCTATGTGTTCCACTTCGGGCGCAAGGCCGTGCGAGCGGGGGAGAGCGGCGACCTCGAAGACGCACCCGATCTGGTTCCCACCGCTTAGAGCTTTCCCGCCGCCTTCATCGCCAGATAGTGGTCGGCCAGCGCCGGCGCCAGATCTTCGGGCGGGGCGTCGACCACATCGACACCGTGCCCGCGCAGCCGTGACGCGATGGCCCGGCGGTCATTACGGGCCCGTTCGGCAGCGGCGGCGTCATACACCTGCGCGGCATCGGAACGGCCGGCCGCCAACTGGTCCACCCGAGGATCGGCGACCGCGGCCAGCAGCACCTGATGGCGTGCCGACAATTGCGGCAACACCGTCATCAACCCCTCGTCGAGGGCAGAGGCATTGAGGTCTGTCAGCAGGACCACCAGCGCCCGTCCCCGCACCCGGCGCGACACCGCCGAAACCATCGCGGTCGCATCGGATTCCACCAGGGCGGGCTGCAGGGGTGCCATCGCCGAGACCAGCGTGGACAGCAGTTCGGTGCGCGAGGCATTGAACACCCCGGCGCGGGTCACCCGGTCGATGGCCAGGAAATCGACGTGATCCCCGGCCCGCGAGGCCAGGGCCGCCAGCAGCAGCGCCGCGTCCATCGACCAGTCCAGCCGCGGCCACCCGCCCGGATCCAGCGAGGTCGGGTCCACCCCGACCCGGCCCGCCGAGGTGCGTCCGGTGTCGAGCACGATCACCACCCGCCGGTCGCGTTCCGGACGCCAGGTACGCACCACCACGTCGGCGCGTCGGGCGGTGGCGCGCCAGTCGATCGAGCGGACGTCGTCGCCGACCACATACTCACGCAGCGAGTCGAATTCGGTGCCCTGACCGCGGATCAGCACCGGGATCGCACCGTCCAACTGCCGCAGCCTGGCCAGCCGGGACGGCAGGTGCTTGCGGGACAGGAACGGTGGCAGGATGCGTACCTGCCCGGGCAATTGCCGTGAGCGTTGCCGGCCGGCCAGCCCCAGTGGGCCGATCGAGCGCACCGTGACCAGCTCGCACCGTTGATCACCGCGGCGCACCGGGTGCAACCGGGTGGCCAGGGAAACCTGTTCTCCGGCCTCGATGTTCACCTGCTGGGCGCGAGGTTGCGCCGACGCGCTGGGCGGCCAGGCATCGCGGATCGCGCCGCGCACCCGGCGGCGCCCGGTGTTGCGCACGGTCAGCACCGCATCGACGGTCTGGCCCAGGCGCGCGGTGGACTCGCCGCTACGGGTCACCTGGAGGGCGCCGGGAGGGCCGGCCAGCGCGACATCGGCCGCCACCGCCCCGGCCAGCAGCGCCGCCAGTACGGCGAAAGCCGTTGCCGGCCAGGGGGCCAACGCGATCGGCAGCACGCAGACCAGTGCCACCAGACCGGCGCGGCCGGTGAGAACCATCAGCGCGGTACCGGGACGGCGGCCAGGATGCCGTCCAACACTCCGTCGGAGGTGGCCCCCTCCAGCTCGGCCTCCGGGCGCAACGCCACCCGGTGGCGCAGCGTCGACCGGGCCATCGCCTTCACGTCGTCAGGGGTCACATAGTTGCGGCCGGACAGCCAGGCCCACGATCTTGCCGTGGCCAGCAAGGCCGTCGCGCCGCGCGGTGACACACCGAGCTGCAGTGACGGGGAATGCCGGGTGGCGCCGACGATGTCGACGATGTAGCCGAGCACCTCGTCACCGGCCAGCACCTGGCGCACCGCGTCGCGACCGGCCGCCAGCTCGGCCGCACCGGCCACCGGCCGCACCGCCGACAGGTCGCGTGGATCGAAGCCCTGCGCGTGCCGGCTCAGGATCGCGATCTCCTGATCCCGCGGCGGCAGCGGCACGGTGAGCTTCAGCAGGAAGCGGTCCAGCTGGGCCTCGGGCAGCTGATAGGTGCCCTCGTACTCGATCGGGTTCTGGGTGGCCGCCACGATGAACGGGTCGGGCAGCGGGCGAGGTAGGCCGTCGACACTGACCTGACGTTCCTCCATGGCCTCCAGAAGCGCCGCTTGGGTTTTCGGCGGTGTCCGGTTGATCTCGTCGGCCAGCAGCAGGTTCGTGAACACCGGGCCGCTGCGGAATTCGAACTCGGCGGTGCGCGCGTCGTACACCAGGGAGCCCGTGACGTCGCCGGGCATCAGGTCCGGTGTGAACTGCACCCGCTTGAACTCCAGTTGCAGCGCCGCGGCCAGGGTGCGCACCAACAGGGTCTTGGCCACGCCGGGGACCCCCTCGAGCAGCACGTGCCCGCGGCACAGCAGCGCGACGACCAGGCCGCTGATCACCGCGTCCTGGCCGACCACCACCTTGGCGATCTCGTTGCGCAGGGCCAGCAGGGCGTCACGGGCGTTCTCGGAGGTGGGCTGAGTCACGACTGTGCGACCTGCCTTTCGATGTCGTCGAGTTGGTGTGCGAGGTGGACGAGTTCGGCGTCGGAGGCCGGCGGCGGGCCGAACAGTATGTAGCCCGCCGAGTTCGCGGCGG
>NZ_HG322952.1:1324169-1350728 GCF_000455325.1 Mycolicibacterium septicum DSM 44393 | reverse complement strand
GGCAGGGATTCGGCGACCAGCGGACCCAGGCGCCGGGCCTGGGCCACTGCCAGCAGTGCGACCACCAGGCACAGCTGCAGGACCATCCACCGGACCTGCGGCGGCATCAGATCGGACAGCTTGCCGTTCGCCGTCGAGGTAGCTTCGAAATGCTGTGGCGCGTACCAGATCACCCGCGGTGCGGCGCCGGCCAGATTCATCGCCAGTGCCGCATTGCCCTCTTTGAGCAGGCGCGAGTTCGTCATGAAGTCGCCCGTGCCGACCACGGTCACGGTGCGTGGCCCGTCGTGGTAGCGCGCCAGTGCGCCGTCGTAGCACAGCGTCACCGGCGTACTGCCGGCGGCCACATAGGTATCGGTGGTGCCCAACTGTGCCGTGCCGGCCCGGTTCGCCTCGGGCAGTTCACAATCCGGCTCTCCGCCGCCGAGCTCCGTTGGCTTGTCGAGCTGGATCTGCGGGGCCAGCTTCTCGCGGGTGAGCCCGGTCGGTGCGACGAGCAGCAGGTCACCGGGGAGATGGGTGAGCCGGGCAACGGTTTTCTCGCTGGACAGGAACATCGTCTGCGCCACCACCAATAAGGTGCCGGGCTGGGCGGCGCGGGCCACCTCGTCGGCGTTGGCGGCGGTGATCACCTCGACACCGTGGTCGCGCAACAGGCTGACCAATGCGTGGGTGCCCTCCGGCGCGGTGGACTCGGGATCCATCGCCCCGCCCGGCCGCGGTGCGGTCAGATAGACGGTCGCGATCGCCACCGCGACGACGACGGCGAACGCCAGCAGCACCCAGCGGGCCGTGCGTAGACGTTCTCTCATGCGGGGACAACCTCGTCGAGCGCCGCGATCGCGCGGTAGGCCGATTCGGTACCCGGCCGCTCACCGTAGGTGACGTCGTTGAATGTGTTTGCTGCGCTGAACAGTTCGGTGGACAGAGCGGGCAGCGCCGCCGCGGCGTCGCGGGCGAGTTCGGTCGCGGTACGCCCGGGCACGGCGTCGAGCACCCCGGTTTCCTCGAGGCGGCGTGCCAGGGCGCGGACCCGGTGCCGGATGGCTGCCGACCAATCACCCTGTGCGGCATATTGTTCAGCGATCGACCGGTGTTGCGCGGCGCTGAGCTCCTGGCTGCCGAACAGGGCTTGGTCCGCCCCGCGGGCGGTGCGCATCGTGCGCCGCGCGATCCGTACGGCCACCACGACGGCGACGACGACGAGGATCACCAGCACCGAGATGGTGAACCACCCGCCGGGGATCGTCGAGCCGGCGGAGGTGATCCGGTACAGCAGATCCCGCAGCCACTCGCCGATCTGATCGGCCGGTGAAGCCCGGGGGTAGATCGGCTTGGTCAGCTCGTTCTGCGCGGCGTCGTGCGCGGCGTCACGGTCGATTTCGATGCTCGTCACCTCAGATGTACCGGGGCAGGCAGCCAGAGTTGGTCGGCGGTTTCGACCGGTGCACCCGCGCCCGTCTGCAGCATCAGATCGAACGCCTCGGCCCGGAACCGGCGATCGGCGTACAGCAGGACGACCACGCCCGCGCTGAACGGTGCGGTGACGATCTGCCCGATCGCGGAGCCGACGGCGCTGAGGATCAGCGCCGGCATCGTGGGGCCGTCGGCGATCATCGTCATGATCTGCCCGGCGATGTTGAACGGCGCACCCACGCCCCAGCCGATCACCGCGGCCACGATCGTGGACAGCACCCAGATGCCGAGCACCCGCCAGAAGTCCTTGTTCACCAACGTGAACGAGCGGTTGACCGCCGCGACGATTCCGAGGTGTTCCAACACGATCACCGCGGGGGCGAACAGCAGAACCGTCGACACGTAGAGCACGCCGACGAGGGCGAGTGCCACCAACGGCGCACCTATCGCGAACGCGGCCAGCCCGCCGCCGATGCTGCCCGCACCGGCGATCGCCACCGCCACGCCGGCAATGACGACTGCCAAAGCCAGGGCCTGCAGCACGGTCAGCCCGATCAGCGCCGGTAACCGGCCGCGCAGCCGCTGCCATGCCTCACCGACCGTGATGCTTCCACCGAACACCGAGCGGCCGATCACCACGGTGAGCATGCCGCTCAGCAGAAGTGAGGCCAGCGTCGTGACCACGATGCCGGTGAACACGCCACCGGCGAACACCGCGACGGTCCCGGACGACGGCGCCTCGCCCTGCAGGGTGGAGTCGAATTCGCCGAGCGCGGACAGCGGCCCGATTTGCAGTGCGAGCGTGATGATCTGCGAGGCGAGCACCACGATGGTGGCCAGCCCCAGCGTCGCTTTGGGGTTGGTGCGGACGTAGGCGACCGCGCCGTTGAAGATCTCGGTCAGGCTCAATGGACGAAGCGGGATGACGTTCCCGAGATATGGCCGGCCGCTCGTCATGCATTCACCGTAGTTGCCGTCAGCAACTACCGTGTGGGCATGTCGACCGAGATCATCGTGCGTGGGTCGTTCTCTGCCTTTCAGCCGCCCGAACGTGCGACCGTGCACGCCACCATCGGCTACGAGGGGCCGGCCATCGAGCCGGTGTACGAACGGGTGGTCCGCGACCTGGACGCGGTGAAGGCCTCGATCGCACCGCTGCACAACCCCGATGGCGGCCCGGTCACCTGGTGGTCCACCGGCCACGTGCGCACCTGGGCCGAGCGACCCTGGAACAACGAGGGCAAGCAGTTGCCACTGGTCCACCATGCCAGCGTCGGCATCGAGGTCAAGTTCAGCGATTTCACCGCGATGGCGCGATGGGTCGGCGGCCATGTCACCGACACCGGCGGTTTTTCGCTGTCGCGAATCGAATGGGCACTGACCGCCAAGCATCGTGACGAACTCGTCGCCCGGGTGCACACCGCCGCCGTGCAGGACGCGGTCGCCCGGGCCCAGCGCTTCTCCGACGCACTGGGCCTCGGTCCGGTCCGGCCGGTGGCGATCGGCGATGCCGGCATGCTGGGCCGGTCTCCGGAGGGGTCGTCGTCCCCGTTGGCAATGCGCGCGATGGCCGCGCCCAAGGGCGGCGGTGCGCCGGAACTGGACTTTTCCCCTGCCGATATCGAGGTCGCGATGTCGGTCGATGCGAAATTCGTAGCGGGCCAGGACTGATCGCAGCGTAGGTTGACGCTATGGCCGACCTCAAGGACAAGCTGCGCGCCGATCTGACCGGCGCGATGAAGTCGCAGGACAAGTTGCGCACCGCCACCCTGCGCATGGTGCTGGCCGCGATCCAGAGCGAGGAAGTCTCGGGCAAGCATGCCCGGGAGCTGTCCGACGCCGAGGTGATCGCGGTACTGGCCCGCGAATCGAAGAAGCGCGGCGAGGCCGCCGAGATCTACACCCAGAACGGCCGGGGCGAACTGGCGGCCAACGAGCACGCAGAGGCCCGCGTCATCGACGAGTACCTGCCCACCCCGCTGACCGACGCCGAGCTGGCCGACGTCGCCGACACCGCCATCGCACAGGTCGCCGAGCAGATCGGTGAGCGCCCCGGAATGCGTCAGATGGGCCAGGTGATGAAGGCCGCCACGGCCATTGCCGCGGGCAAGGCCGACGGTGCGCGGCTTTCGGCCGCGGTCAAGGCGCGGCTCTAAAGCCTGCGAAACCGGTTGAAGCCCGGGCCAACGGGTACCTCAGGCGTATGCCCAAAGGTAAGGGGATCTACGACGAAGAGCACCGCGAGCAGCGCGGTGATGACGGTGACGCGGCGGGCAAGGGGTGCGCCAAGAAAGTCCCCGAGGACACCCCGGATGTCGACACCACCGAGAGCACCAGCCACGAACCGCCCGACTGAGCGCTAGTGGGCGGCGCGGCCCATCCTGCTGCGGTGATAGGTGACCCGCCGGACGTCGGCCAACCAATCCGGCGCCATCCGAACCCCGGCGGCGGTGTGCACAGCGGGGTCGAATGAGACGTCGCGGCCGTGGGGAAGCTTCTCGCGCAGCAGCAGCCGTGCCAAGGGCTCGAACTCGCCGCTGATCGAGGACTGTTCGATGGCGAATTCCATGCCACCGCGTTCCAGCTGAGCGTTCACGCTGCCGAGGGACAGACCGGAGCCGTCGAACTGGGTGTTGAGCCGAGCCCTGAGCCACCACAGTGCCCCCTCGAACCTCATCGGCATCACGCTGGAGAAGGTGATACCCGCCCAGGAGTTGGCCGGCCACAACAGAAATCGATTGCCGGCCAGGGTAGAGGCCAGCAGCACATCCCACGGCGTGCCGGACAACTGCGGTGGCAGACGAAAGGCCAGGCCCGCGATGTCCGGCAGGGAATCCGGTGTCCCGACCCCCTTGGACAACCGGCCGACGACGTCACACGAGTAGAGCGGCAGACCTCTGCCGCTGGGCGTGGTGCGCTCGAGACTGCCCCGCGCCAGTACCCCACTCGGGTGGAACAGCCGCCGGTGCCGTGCAGCCGCGCCCAGCTCGACTGGCCAGGAGGCGACGTCGGAGATCTTCATGGTCACCGACTGCCCACCTCGCGGAGACCACAAACGCGCGGGCTAGATCCGCCAGAGGGCTTCCTGGGTGACGCTGGCGATCAGCGTGTCGTCGGCGTCGTAGAGGGAACCGACCGCCAGACCCCGTGAGTCGTTGTGGTTCGCGGGCTGGATCTCGTAGCGATGCCAGCGATCCGGGTGGAACGGGCGGTGAAACCAGATCGAATGATCCAGGCTGGCGGCGAAGCCGAGATCGGACCGCAGCTTGACGTCAGGCGGCAGCGCCGAGGGCACCGGACCGAGATCGGACATGAACGCCAGCGTGCAGGCACGGATCAGCGGATCGTCCTCGATCGGAGTGCTGGCCCTGACCCAGAACGGTGGGATGGCGAACTCCGACGCGTCGTCGTGGGTGGTGCGCAGTTCGAACTTGTCCCCGAAATCCAGCACGTCGGCCTTGGGGACCGCCGCGGCGAACTCCAGTGCGGGCGGTGCCTCCGGGGACCAGTCGAGCCCCGGTTCGGGATGGTGGAACGACGCGATCATCTCCAGGATCACCGCCCCGCCCTGGCTGGCGGTGACGTGGCGGGTGGCGAACGCGCGTCCGTCGCGGATGCGGTCGACGTGGAACTCGACGTCGGCGTCGTATCGCCCGCCACGAACGAAGTAGGCGTGCAGCGACTGGGGGAGCTTGCCGTCGTCGACCGTGGCCCCGGCCGCGGCCAGCGACTGCGCCGCGATCAGGCCGCCGAACAGCCGCTCGACCGCACCTCGTCGGGGCTCGCGGATGCAGAAGTCATCGCCATGGCGATCGAACTGCAACAGTTGGGCGATCCAGCTCAGCGCGGCCATCGGCCGAGGCTATCAACTGCTTGGTTGGGACGGCGCTCACACCTGCTTGGCGAAATAGCGCTGACCGTCGGAGGCCAGCCGGCCGAACGCCGCCTTGACCACCGGCGCGAGCCCTTTGAACGGAATCGCGAACAACGGCTTCGGCTCGATCGCCACGATCCAGGTGAACTGTGTCTGGCCGTCGCCGACGGGTTCGACGAGGTAGTCCTCTGCGAACCGGCGCAGCGTCGGAATGCTGGCGTGATCGACCGTGAACGAGTACCTGCGGCCTTCCTCCCAGCGGAAGAACGTCTCGTGTACCCGCACCACGCCCGGCGCCAGTGTCACCTCGCGGGAGGTGCCGACACCGAAGGGTCTTGGCGTCAACCAGTTCACCGCCGTGATCGACGGGCCCCACGCGGCCAGGGACTCGTCGGATACCAGCGAATCCCACACCTTTTCAGGCGGTGCGGCGAAACGCTTCTGATAGGTGAAGATGTGCGGTGCCGTGGTGAAGAAATCGGCGTCGGCGGATTCCAGCGTGAACCGGGGCATGGTGCCAGCATGCCGCACGGCGGCACTGCGGGATACTCGGATACAAGCGCATACCGGAGAGGGGACCTATGACGGCGGCGCTCGCCGGCCGCTACGAGCTACGCGGCGTGCTCGGCCGCGGCGGCATGGCCGAGGTGCACGACGGCTGGGACACCAGGCTGTCGCGTCCGGTGGCGATCAAACTTCTCTATCCGGCCCTGGCCGCCGACGAGGTGACCCGCAGGCGTTTCGAGAACGAGGCGCGGGCTGCGGCCGCGCTGAACCACCCCAACATCGTCGCCGTCCACGACAGCGGTGAAGACAATGGGACGCCGTACATCGTCATGGAACGACTGCCCGGGCCCACCCTGGCGGACGAGATCGAGGCCGGTCCGCTGTCGGCCGACCGCGTGCGCTGGGTGCTGGCAGACCTGCTCGGTGCGCTGACAGCCGCGCACGGGGCGGGCATCCTGCACCGCGACATCAAGCCCGGCAACGTCCTGATCACCGCGTCCGGCACCGCCAAGCTCGCCGACTTCGGAATCGCCAAGACCAACGGGGCCACCCACACCCGCGTCGGGATGGTGTTCGGCACCGCGAATTATCTGAGCCCGCAACGGATTACCGGCCGGCCGGCGTCGCCGTCGGACGATCTGTATGCCCTGGGCGTCCTCGGTTACGAGGCATTGACCAGGCAGCTTCCGTTCGAACGCGACAATCCGGTGGCCACCATGCGCGCGGTGCTCGAGCAGCCGCTGATGCCGATCGGGATGCTGCGTCCGGATGTCGATCCCGCTCTGATCCACGTGCTGGAACGCGCGATGTCGCGGGATCCGGCCTACCGCTTCGCCAATGCCGCCGAGATGCGGGCCGCCCTGCAGAAGGCGCCGGCTCGGCCCGCGACCCTGATGCTGCCCGCCCCGCCGCCTCCTCCGCCAGTCCGGCGTTCCCGCATCCAGATGGCCCTCCTGACGGCCGGTCTACTGGCCGGCGTCATCCTCGCGGCCGTCCTGTTGATCTCCGACCCGCCGCCACAACGCGCGCCGGTCACGCCGGTGACCACCTCTGTCGAGCCGACCGTTCCGGCCGTGACGAGCGTCCCGACGTTCACGCCGACGGTGCCCGAGGACGAAGGGGATCAGGGCCCCGGGATCGGCAACGGAAACGGCCATGGGAATGGCAAGGGTCACGGGAAGAAGGGCCACCAGCACGAGTGACGGGGCCGTGACCTGGTAAAAAGCAAGGCCCAGACCGGATTTCTCTGGTCTGGGCCTTCCTTGCACTGTCGGGGTGGCGGGATTCGAACCCACGACCTCTTCGTCCCGAACGAAGCACGCTACCAAGCTGCGCCACACCCCGCGTGAAGCTTCGACAGCCTATCGCACCGGGTACCTCGAAAGCCAAACGGCCACCTCGCCGCCGACGGGGCCATCGGTCCGCGTCGTTTTCTACCGCTGGGTCGGTGTCGCACCGGGATCGCAGCCCTGGCGTAGAAAACGGCGGTGGGGTGACGAGGAGGGTCCCCGCGGCGTACGTCACTCCCGGGAACGGGAAGCAATAGGCGTGTCGGTGGTGTTCTACACAATGACATCACCGGAATCGACTGGAGTACTCATGACCGTCCTGGGCGCCTTCATCTACCTGGGGTTCTTCGCCCTGGCAGCGTTGTGGCTGTTCCTGACGGCCGAGACCGATCAGGACCAGCTGCCCGAGCGTTCGAACTCCGAGAGCACCTCTGAGGACTCCGAGGTGTCCAGCCCCTGGGCGCTGAGCCAGTCCGCATCGAAGTAGGTGTCCGCGTAGCGGTCACCGCTGTCGGCCAGCAGGGTCACCACCGACCCACTGCGTCCGTGCGCGACCATCTCGGCCAGCAGCTGGAACGCGCCCCACAAATTGGTTCCCGTCGACGGCCCGACCCGGCGTCCCAGCACCCGGCTCGCGTGGTGTGCCGCGGCCACCGACCCGCTGTCGGGCACGGCGATCATGCGATCGACCACCCCGGGCAGAAACGACGGCTCCACCCGCGGCCTGCCGATGCCCTCGATACGTGAGGACGCACCCGTGACGACGTCGTCGCGGTCCTGTGCGTAGCCGGGGAAGAACGCCGAATTCTCCGGGTCGACCACACACAACTGCGTGGCATGCCTGCGGTAGCGGATGTAGCGGCCGATCGTCGCGCTGGTGCCGCCGGTGCCCGCCCCCACCACGATCCACTCCGGGACCGGGTGCGGTTCCAGGCGCATCTGCTCATAGATCGACTCGGCGATGTTGTTGTTGCCGCGCCAGTCCGTGGCCCGCTCGGCGTTGGTGAACTGGTCCAGGTAATGCCCGCCGGTCTCGTCGGCCAACTTGTGCGCCTCGGCATATACCTGCGACGACTCGGCGACGAAATGGCAACGGCCACCCTGGGCTTCGATCAGCGCGATCTTCGAGCCGCTGGTCGAGGCGGGCACCACCGCGATGAACGGCAGACCGAGCAGTGCCGCGAAGTAGGCCTCGGACACCGCCGTCGACCCCGAGGATGCCTCGATGATCGTGGTGCCCTCACCGATCCAGCCGTTGCACAACCCGTACAGGAACAGGGAACGGGCCAGCCGGTGCTTGAGGCTGCCGGTGATGTGGGTGGACTCGTCCTTGAGATACAGCGCGACATCCACTTCCTCGCGCCACCCGGCGGGCAGCGGATAACGCAGCAGATGAGTGTCGGCGCTGCGCTTGGAATCGGCCTCGATCAGCCGCACCGCGTTGTCGACCCACCGGCGGGGCCGAGGGCGTGACGCGGTACAGCCAGGTTCGCTCACCGGGCCGAGACGGTCGGGCTGGATTGCCCGGCCCTGATCCCGACGTGCCCGCCTCCGGTCGGCGCTGCGACCAGCGTCAGCAGAGTGGCCTCCGGGCGGCAGCAGAACCGCACGGGCGCGAACGGCGACGTGCCGATGCCCGCCGACACATGCAGCTGCATGTGCGATCCCCACTTCGAGGCGCCCTTGGCCCGGGACCGGTCCAGCTCGCAGTTGGTGACGATGGCCCCGTAGAACGGCAGGCACAGCTGCCCGCCGTGGGTATGCCCGGCCAGCACCAGCTGATAGCCGTCGGCCGCGAAGCGGTCCAGCACCCGGGGCTCGGGGGAGTGGGTGAGGCCAAGCGTCAGGTTGGCCGCTCCGTTGGCCCGGCCGGCGATGGTGTCGTAACGGTCGCGCTTGAGGTGCGGATCGTCGACCCCGGCCACCGAGATGTGCAGCCCGGCCACCTCGATGTCGCGGCGGATGTGGGTCATGTCGAGCCAGCCGCGTTCGGTGAAGGCCGCGCGCAGGTCCTGCCACGGCAGCGGCTCACCGTGCGTCCGGTGCTGCGGGTTGGTGACGTAGTTCAGCGGGTTCTTCAGCCGCGGCGCGAAGTAGTCGTTGCTACCGAACACGAACAGGCCGGGAGCCGAAAGCAGGTCACTCAATGACTGCACGACGGCGGGCACGGCCTTCGGGTGGGCCAGGTTGTCGCCGGTGTTGACCACCAGGTCGGGCTCGAGGCGCGCCAGATCACGCAGCCAGGCCTGCTTGCGGCGCTGGTTGGGACGCATGTGGAGATCGGAGAGATGCAGCACGCGCAGGGGCGACGAGCCCGGGGCCAGTACCGGCATGGTCGCTTCCCGCAGCACGAACGCATTGCGCTCGATGAGGGACGCGTAGCCGATCCCGGCAACCAACGAACCGGCGGTGACGGCAGCTGCCTTCTTCACTGACATGCAGGCAAGCCTACTGCGATCCGGCCGTCACGGGGGTGGTGGAGGCCCGAGCACCGGCACGGTGATCGGAGGCAGCCCGGGGATCTCGACCACCGTCTGGCCGATCTCCGGCGGCGGGCCACCCGGGAACGGGAACGCCACCGGGGGCGGCGGCGGGGCAGGCGGGATCCCGTTGCTGATCTGGATGGTGATGATCGAGCCCGGAATCGTCTGCCCGGCGGGCGAAGTGCCGACCACGGTGCCGTACCGCGAGCTGCTGTTGACCGAGGCGGCGCCGTCGGCCACCTGGAATCCGGACTCCTTGAGCCGCTGGCGCGCGGCCGTCTCGTCCAGCCCGTTCACGGTGGGCACCACGGAGCCGGGGCCGCCGTCGACATAACGCGGATCGGTCGGCGGCAGCGCGACCGGCCCGAAGTTGTTGGCGATCGGCTTGAGCGCGGTGAACCAGGTGCGGGCCGGCTCGTTGCCGCCGAACAGGTCGCCGTTCCCGCACTGGCGCAGCGGGAACGAGCACAACTCGCCGGGGGTGGTGGAATCGTCGTAGATGTAGTTGGCCGCCGCGTACTGGTTGGTGAAGCCCAGGAAACCCGACGAACGGTGCGCCTCGGTGGTGCCGGTCTTGCCCGACATCGGCAGATCCCAGCCCACCGAACCGGCCGACCCGGAGGCGGTACCGCCGGCCTGGTCGTCCTTGCTCATCGCGTTGGCCAGGGTGTTGGCCAGACCTTCGGGCACCGCCTGCTCGCACGTCTCGGTGGTCACCGACACCTCATTGCCGTGCCGGTCGAGCACCTGGCCGATCGGGTTGGGCGGGCACCAGGTCCCGCCCGAGGCCAGCGTGGCCGCCACGTTCGACAACTCGAGCGCGTTGACCTCGATGGGGCCCAGCGTGAACGAGCCGATGTTCTGGCGCTTGACGAAGTCGGCGAGGCTCTCGTTGCTCTCTGGGTCGTAGTCGCGCGCGGTGCCGGGCAACGCGTAGGACCGCAGCCCCAGCTTGACCGCCATGTCGACCGACCGTTGCACGCCGATCTGCGAGATGAGCTTGGCGAAGGCGGTATTGGGCGAGGTGGCCAGGGCATCGGTGACGCTCATCGAGCCTCGGTAACCGCCGGCGTTCTTCACGCACCAGGTTTCCTTCGGGCATCCCGGGGTGTCGCTGCTGCCCAGACCCTTGGCCTGGAAGAAGCCGGGCACCGGAAGCTGGGTGTTGATGCCCATCCCCATGTCCATGGCCGCGGCCGTGGTGAAGATCTTGAAGATCGACCCGGCGCCGTCGCCGACGAGTGAGAACGGCTGCGGCTGCATGGTCTCGCCGGCATCGGTGTTCAGGCCGTAGGTGCGATTGCTGCCCATCGCCAGGACCGGATGGGATTCCTTACCCGGCTTGACCACGCTCATGACACTGGCGACGCCGGGGGCATCCGGCCGGGCGATGCTGTCGATCGCCGACTTCACCGAGCCCTGCACATCCGGGTCCAGCGTGGTCTTGATCAGATAACCGCCCTTGGCGACCTGTTCCTTGGACAGGCCGGCGCGGGCCAGATACTCCAGCGCGTAATCGCAGAAGAACGCCCGGTCTCCGGCGGCGATGCAGCCGCGGGGCAGCTCGTTGGGCTGCGGCAGGATGCCCAGCGGCTGCTGCTTGGCGGCCCGCAGCGCCTCGGCTTCCTGAGGGATGTTGTCGATCATGGTGTCCAGCACCAGGTTCCGCCGGGCCAGTGCGCCGTCGGGATTGGTGTAGGGATTGAGCGCGCTGGTGGACTGCACCATGCCGGCGAGCAGGGCGGCCTGCTGCCAGTTCAGCTCGGAGGCGTTGACACCGAAGTAGGTCTGCGCGGCGTCCTGAACGCCGAACGCGCCGTTGCCGAACGAGACCAGGTTGAGGTAGCGCGTCAGGATCTCGGGCTTGGTGAAGGTCTTGTCCAGCGTCAGGGCCATCCGGATCTCACGCAGTTTGCGGGCCGGTGTGGTCTCGATCGCGGCACGGCGCTCGGCATCGGTCTGGGCGACGACGAGCAGCTGGTAGTTCTTCACGTACTGCTGCTCGATGGTCGAACCGCCGCGGGTGTCTGAGTCGCCGCGCATGTATCCGGTCAGGCCGGTGAGCGTGCCCTGCCAGTCCACACCGTTGTGCTCGGCGAACCGCTTGTCCTCGATCGAGACCAGGGCGAGCTTCATGGTGTTGGCGATCTGATCGCTGGGCACCTCGAAGCGGCGCTGCGAGTACAGCCACGCGATGGTGTTGCCCTTGGCGTCGACCATGGTCGAGACCTGGGGAACCTCGCCGTCCACCAGGGCGGCCGAGCCGTTGGCCACCACGTCGGAGGCGCGGTTGGACATCAGGCCGAATCCACCCACGACAGGGAACATGAAAGTGGCCACCAAAACGCTGGCCAGCAGGCAGCACCATGCGAGTTTGATGATGGTGACCGCTTGGGGTGGCTGCGCGGGCGGTCGTGTCGGCGGCTCCGGCATGGGTACAGAGTAGCTATCTCGCTGAGGCGGGCTTCCTGCGAGCGGGGCTCACCGGCATATCGCGCTTGCCTGCAGAAATACCGCGGTGTGCCGGAAAGCGGGTCAGACGGCACGGCCGTCCCAAAAAAGTGGTTCGCAAACTGTTGCGTTAATACCCTCTGACCACCTAGCTTGGACACACAGTGCGATCCAGGTAACACAGGCTGGCGCAATGTGGCGTAGATCGCAACGGCGTTCTACACCGGAAGGTTCGAAGCCTGCCATCTGGGGAGATGGCTGGAACGAAGGGATCGCTGGTGTCAGGTACACGAACTGTCGCAGACAAGATGAACGCTTCCACCCCAGCCGCCAACCTGGTCCACCGAGGCGAGGGCGAAGCCCGGATCGCCTGGGTTTCGCAGGCGAGGTGCCGTCAGGCCGATCCGGACGAGCTGTTCGTCCGCGGTGCCGCACAACGCAAAGCCGCGGTGATCTGCAGGCACTGCCCGGTGATTCTCGAATGCGGTGCCGATGCACTCGACAACCGCGTGGAGTTCGGAGTCTGGGGCGGGATGACCGAACGTCAGCGTCGTGCCCTGCTCAAGCAGCATCCCGAAGTCATCTCCTGGTCCGAGTTCTTCGCCGCCCAGCGCAAGCACCACCGCAGCGCGGTCTAACCTCCGTGTCTTACGCGGGCTCACCCGGCCCGCGCGCGCCAAAGTGCAGCCGACGGTAGTGTATTCGGTTGTGGCACATGGTAATCAGCAGCAGTGAGTGAGCCTGTCAGCGTTCTTCCGTTGTCGGCGATGGTGTCTGGTGCCGCCGGCATGCTGATACCGCTGCCTGCGGCGGAAACCGGCGACGATCCGTTGCTGAGCGACGTCGCCTTGCACGAGCCCGGCACCCCGGCGGACTACAGCGGCACCATCGTGTTCGTCAGCACTCGCATCGAGGACCGCTTCGCGCTCGGGTCGTTGCTCGATGAGGTGGGAACCGCTGCGGCCGTTGTGCTTCCACCCGATGCGACGACCGACGTGTCGATGTTGCCCAGCCACTCCGCCAGACTGTTCCGGCGTTCGCCATGGGTCGGCTGGAGCGAGCTGTTCCGGGTCCTGGTCCGGCTGCTCGGTGCGGGCCGCATCGTCAGCCCGGCTCCGCAGGTGGACAACTTGCAGGCCCTGGCCCGTTGGATCAGCAGCCAGACCGGCGCTCCGGTGACGATCGAGGATCTGGATTCCCGAGTCCTGGCGTACGCCGTCGTCGGGCCGGGTGTCGACCCGATCCGGAACCAGACGATCCTGGGTGGCGCGGTACCCGCATGGCGGGTCGAGCGGCTGATGTCCACCGGGTTCTTGCCCGCGGTCTGGCGATCCGATGACGTGGTCGTGCGCAACGCCGAGGATGACGACCCGGCCCGCATGGTGGTCGCGATGAAATCGGGCACCGAGACGCTCGGCACGATCTGGGCGGCGTTGGACGACGACACCGATCGCGAAGAACTACGGCAGCTGCTGTTGCAGGTGCGCCAGACCGCCGCGGCGATGATGCTGCGAGAAGTCCACCGCGACCAATACGAACGCCGGCTCCAGGAGTCGGCTCTGGTCGACCTGCTCTCGCGTGGGGTGGACCCCGGAGTCCCGGCGGCGTTGCTCGGGCTGCAACCGGACAGCAGACATGCAGTGGTCGCGCTGGGCTCCGATACGCCCGCGTCGCGCTCCCTGATGTTCCATGTTCAGGCGCTGCGGGCGGGCGCCCGGACGGCGCGGGTCGGGGACGACCTGCTCGTCGTGCTCCCGGTGCTGGACGACGAGTCCGCCGAAGCGGATCTGGCTGACAACCTGTCGAGGCACTTGACCCGGGTCTCGGCTGCCCACGCCGGCCCGGTAGCGGTCGGTCCCGTCGTCGACGCCATCGCCTCCTTGCGGGATTCCGCCATCGTCGCCCGCCAGGTCCTCGATGCAGCCGCACTCAACGTCGCACACCAGCCGCACGACCAGCGGCCCGTGCTCACCGCTGCCGACGTGCAGGACGCGCTGACCCTGGTCCGGGCGGCCGATCTGCTCGGTCCGATGGCCGACACGATCACCGAACCGCTGTCTGCCCTGCGCCGGCACGACACCGACCACGGCACCGCGTTCATCGACACCGTCGCGGCCGTGCTCGACCACCCGGGCAATCTGAGCGGAGCGGCCCGCGAACTGGGCATCCACGCCAACTCGCTGCGGTACCGGCTGGACCGGATCCGGGTGGTCTCGGGTATCGACCTGCACTCGGCGGCAGCCCGGCTCCGCGCGTCCCTGGGGCTGTTGGTGTGGGAACGAGGCGGTGAGGTTCGCGCCGCCCGCCCGCCCGTCGACATCGACAAGAATCGCGGATCCGGTTAGTGCATTTCGGAGATACCGCCATCGGGGTCTCGGGGGCTTCCTCCGAATCCGACGAAGATCCGCGCGGAATTCCTCAGCCCGCACGGCTCTCCTCACCAGGGGCTGTATTCATAGGGTTTATCTGTGATTGATGCACCACTGCGTACCGGGCCACCACTGCCGGATCCGGACACGCTCATGCACCGGCGCGGCGAAATCGTGGCCGGTGTGGTTCGGCAGGGATTCATCGGCGACCTGTACCCGATGTGCGGAGTCATCGACCTGGACACCCTCGATGAACTGATGCGGTCGCTGACCGAGGCCTACCCGTCGAGCATGCCGGCACTGCACACCATCGCGGCCAAGGCGATCACGCTGCGCCCGGTGCTCGCGCGTTTCGCCCAGGCGGGATTCGGATGCGAGGTGGCCAGCCCCGGTGAGCTCGAACTGGCGCTGGCTGCGGGCTTCCCGGCAGAACGCATCGTGTTCGACTCTCCGGCCAAGACCGAGACGGAGATAGAGCGGGCGCTCGCGCTGGGGGTGTCGTTCAACATCGACAACTTCGAGGAGCTGGCGCGGGTCGATCAGGCGATCGCCCGGGTGGGTGGACATCGGTCGGTGATCGGGATGAGGCTGAATCCCCAGACCGGCGCCGGCACCATCGGCGCCATGAGCACGGCCACCACCACCTCCAAGTTCGGGATCGGGCTGGCCGACCATCGCGACGAAATCGTCGACGCCTTCGCGGACCGGCCCTGGTTGACCCAGCTGCACGTGCACAGCGGATCGCAGGGGATGAGCCTCGCGCACGCCGCCGAGGGCGTTCGGCTGGTGGCAGAGCTCGCCGCCGAGATCACCGCACGGGTCGGCTTCCGGCAGATTCAGCGGATCGACATCGGCGGAGGATTGCCGGTCAACTTCGAATCCGACGACATCACACCAAGTTTCGCCGATCACCGCGCCGCGCTGGAGGGTGCGGTGCCGCAGCTGTTCGACGGCACGTACGCCTTGGTGACCGAGTTCGGGCGCGCGCTGACGGCCAAGGCCGGCACCATCGTCGCCCGGGTCGAGTACACGAAAGTCACCGGCGGCAGGCCGATCGCCATCACCCACGCCGGTGTGCAGGTGGCCACCCGCACGATCTTCGCGCCCGAGGCGTGGCCGTTGCGGGTCGAGATCTACGACCGGCAGGGGCGGCGCCGCGACGACGGCATGCGGGTACAGGATGTGGCCGGGCCCGCCTGCTTCACCGGTGACATGCTGGCCGTCGGCCGCGAATTGCCGTTCATTCGCGGGGGAGACCTGGTGGCTGTTCCGGATACCGGTGGCTACTACTTCTCCACCCACTTCTCGTACAACGCGCTGCCCCGACCCGCGGTGTACACCGTGGGGACCGACGCCGAGGGCGACCGACGCTGGTCGCTTGCCCGTCGGGCCCAGACGATCGAACAGATCGTCACCGAGGCCGGCGAACCGTCTCTTGTGCCGCTGCCTCTGCTCCCGTCCGCCTGACCCTCCGACTGATTGCGACCGCCCACATGCTCGAATCGACATCCCAGTCGTCCTCCACCGACGAACCCCGCTCCGGCCTGGCCAGGTCGCTGAAAACGCGACACATGACGATGATCGCGATCGGCGGTGCCATCGGTGCCGGGCTGTTCGTCGGTAGCGGTGCGGTCATCAAGACCGCCGGCCCCGCCGCGATCCTGTCCTACGTTCTGGCCGGCGCGCTGGTGCTGTGCACCCTGCGCATGCTGGGCGAGATGGTGGTCGCGAAGCCGAGGACCGGCGCGTTCGCCGACTACGCCCGGATGGGGATCGGGCCGTGGGCGGGCTTCACCCTCGGGTGGTTGTACTGGTACTACTACGTGATCATCATCGCGGTGGAAGCCGTTGCCGGAGCGAAGATCCTGTCCGTCTGGGTCGGTTTGCCGCTGTGGCTCATGGCCATGCTGTTGATGGCCGTGATGACCGTGACCAACCTGATCTCGGTGCGGTGGTTCGGCGAATTCGAGTTCTGGTTCTCCGGCATCAAGGTCGCCGCCATCGTGTCCTTCATCGTGCTGGGCCTTTTGTGGGTCCTGGGGCTGTGGCCGGGCGACACCAGCGGACTGAGCAATCTGGTGTCCCACGGCGGGTTCGCGCCCAACGGCGTCGGAGCGATCCTGGGCGCCGTGGTGGTGGTGATCTTCGCCTTCGGTGGAGCCGAGATCGTCACCATCGCCGCCGCGGAGAGCGCCGAGCCCGCGAAGTCGGTGGCAAGGGCCACCACCGGAGTCATCTGGCGGATCATCCTGTTCTACGTCGGGTCGATCTTCCTGGTCGTGTGCATCCTGCCGTGGAACGACGCATCCGTGCTGTCCAGCCCGTACGTGGCCGCGCTGGACAAACTGGAGATCCCCGGGGCCGGCGCGATCATGAACTTCGTCATCCTCACCGCGGTGCTCTCGGTGCTGAACTCGTCGATCTACACTTCCTCGCGCATGCTGCGGGTCCTCGCGTCGCACGGTGACGCGCCGGAGTGGTTGGTGCGCACCAACTCCCGCGGCGTACCGACCCGGGCCGTACTGGCCAGCACGGTCATCGGCTGGATCTCCGTGGTGCTCGCCTACATCGCCCCCGATTCACTGTTCCTGTTCCTGGTGAACTCGTGCGGCGTGGTCGCGATCTTCATGTACATCATGATCGGCATCTCCGAACTGCGGGTACGCCGGGCCATCGAACGTGAAGACCCGTCCAAGCTGACGCTGAAGATGTGGTTCTTCCCGTATCTGACCATCGTGGTGATCGCCTGTTTCGTCCTGGTCCTGCTGGCCATGCTGTTCGACGTCGATCAGCGCGTCCAGCTGCTGGCCAGCGTGCTCAGCCTCGTCGTGGTCGTGGTGGCCTACGTCCTGCGCAAGCGGTTCGGGCGCATGCCCGTCGATGCCGAGGTCGCCGAACTGGCATGAGCGGCTTCTTCTCCCGGGCCTCGTCCTGGCTGACCGACGCGGCGACCTGGTCGGCCCGCGTCACGGACCTGAGCACCGGCCAGACCCTGTGGGAGCACACTCCGGACCGCGTGCTCAAGACGGCCAGTGTGGGGAAGGTGTTCCTGCTGGCCGAGGTGGCGCGCCGGTTCGACGACGTGACCCTGGACCCGGGTGAAGTCGTCGCCGCCACCGCCGAGGACCAGGTGGCCGATTCCGGCATCCTCTACCTGCTGCGGCAGCAGGACCACCGGATCGATGACCTGTGCCTGCTGATCGGTGCCGTGAGCGACAACATGGCGACCAACATGCTGCTTCGCCGGCTCGGGCTCGACGAGGTGCAGCGGGCCACCCGCGACCTCGGGTTCACCGCCAGCGGATTACGGGATCGGGTGCGGCTGAACCGATCCCAGGATGATCCGCTCACCCTCTCGACGGGCAGCGCGGCGGAACTGTGCGACTTCGTCGGACGTCTGCACACGGGCGAAATCCACGGCGCTGCGGCATCCGAGCGGGTGCGGCGATGGCTCGGCGTCAACACCGATCTGTCCATGGTGGCGCGGGCGTTCGGCCTGGACCCACTGGCCCACACCGAGCCCGACGCCGGCTTCGAACTCTGGAACAAGACCGGGACCATCTCCGATGCGCGCATCGACATCGGATGCGTCGGGCACGCCGCCAGCGGACGCCGGGTGGGCTACGCCGTGCTGGCGAACTGGGCCTGGGGTGAGGACCATCGCGATCCGTGCCTGGAGGCGATGGGGTTGCTGGGCAACGAGATCCGCCGGTATCTGGAGGACGCCGGTCAGGCGGCGTCGGCCGCCTCTCCGGTGATCTGATCGGCGATCGCGCGCAGCGCCTCGAGATCGGACACATCGAACGGCAACGACGGCACGCCGACGATCGCCACATGCGGATTGGCGCCGGTGAACCGGGACAGCAGCCGCACCTCGCGCTTGGCGGTGTGGGCTCGGTCGGCGTGGATGCGCAGTACCGCCGCGGCCAGCGAATCCGGATCCTCGGCCGCCAGCTCGTCGGCGGCTTCCTCGGCCTTCTCGGCGTGCAGGTCGGACAGCGTGGGATGGGTGCGGTTCAGGATCAGCCCGGCCAGCGGCATGTGCTCGTTCGAGAGCCGGTCGACGAAGAACGACGCCTCACGCAATGCATCGGGCTCGGCCGCCGACACCACCACGAACTGGGTGCCGCGCCGCTTGAGTAGTTCGTAGGTCTTGTCGGCCTTCTGCCGGAAACCATCGAACGTGGCGTCCAGCGCCTGAACGAAACCAGCTGCGTCGGAAAGCATTTGCGAACCCAGCACGGTGGACAGGGCCTTCATGGCCAGGCCGACCGCGCCGGTGACGAGCTTGCCGATGCCCCGCCCCGGCGCCAGCAGCATGCGCCACAACCGGCTGTCCATGAAGCTGCCCAACCGCTTCGGCGCGTCAAGGAAGTCCAGTGCGTTGCGCGACGGCGGGGTGTCCACCACCACCAGATCCCACTTGTCCTCGGCCAGGAGCTGGCCGAGTTTCTCCATCGCCATGTACTCCTGCGTGCCGGCGAGAGACGTGGCGACGGTTTGGTAGAACTGGTTCTCCAGAATGGAGTCGGCGCGGCCGGGATCCGAGTACTGCACCACCATCTCGTCGAACGTGCGGCGCATGTCCAGCATCATCGCGTGCAGCTCCCCGGTCACCTCCGGTGCCAGCGGAACCCGCTGCGGAGTGTTGCCCAGATCCTTGATACCCAGCGCCTGGGCCAGCCGCTTGGCCGGGTCGATGGTGAGCACCACGACGGTGCGGCCGTATTCAGCTGCCCGTAGGGCCATCGCGGCAGCGGTGGTGGTCTTGCCGACTCCGCCTGCGCCGCAGCAGACTACGACGCGGTTGGCGGTGTCGGACAGGATCGCGTGCATGTCGAGGGCGGGCGGGTTGGCACTCACTATCGGACCCCCTGCTGTTCGAGTGCTTCGGCGAGTTCATACAGGCTGCCCAGGTCGACGCCGTCGGCCAGCGCGGGCAGTTCGAGGCGGGGTACGTCGATGGCGTCGAGCTGTTCGGCGCTCTCGGCGCGGGCCGCGATCCGCGTGGCGTGCTGGATCGACTCGGTGAGCAGGCCGGCGAAATCATCGTCCGCCAACGTGATTCCGGCCTTGTCCAGGCCGGCGCGGACGGCGTCGGCGTCGATGTCGCCCTCGGCGGCCTTGGCCAGATCCCCGGCGGGCAGGTACGCGGGGATGTTGCGGTTGACGATGACGCTCCCGATCGGCAGCCCCATCTCGGTCAGCTCGTCGATCGCCTCCAGCGTCTCCTGGATCGGGAGTGCCTCCAGCAGCGTCACCAGGTGAATGGCGGTCTGCTCGGAGTGCAGCAGCTTGACCACGCCATCGGCCTGGGAGTGCACCGGCCCGCCCTTGGCCAGGTCGGAGACCGCCTTGGTGACGTCCAGGAACCGCGAAATACGGCCGGTGGGAGGAGAATCCACGACAACGGCGTCGTAGACACCGCGCTTGCCCTTGGCGTCCTTGGCGGTCCGCGTCACGATCTCTTTGATCTTGCCGGTGAGCAGCACGTCACGCAGACCGGGCGCGATGGTGGTCGCGAACTCGATGGCCCCGATGCGGCGCATCGCGCGGCCGGCCAGGCCGAGGTTGTAGAACATGTCGAGGTATTCGAGGAACGCGGCCTCGATGTCGATGGCGAGCGCGTTGACCTGACCGCCGCCGTCGGCCGTGGCGACCTTGACTTCCTCGTACGGCAGCGGCGGCACGTCGAACAGCTGCGCGATGCCCTGGCGCTCCTCGACCTCGACCAGCAGCACCTTGCGGCCGCCGGCGGCCAGCGCCAGGGCCAGGGCCGCGGCGACGGTCGACTTGCCGGTGCCGCCCTTGCCCGTTACGAAATGCAGCCGGGCCTTGGTCAGCCGCGACGGCCAGCCGACGTGTTTGGCGCCGCTCTCGGTGGTTGCCACCAGTGCATGCTAACCAAGCCTGTGTGTCCGACCGATAGGCTCAGGCCATGAGCGAACCAACCCGGTGGGAATACGCCACGGTGCCGTTGTTGACCCATGCCACCAAACAGATTCTTGACCAGTGGGGACAGGACGGCTGGGAGCTGGTCTCCGTGCTGCCGGGTCCGACGGGTGAGCAGCATGTCGCCTACCTGAAGCGGCCGAAATGACCGTGACGGCACGGCTGGCCGAACTCGGTATCGAACTGCCCGACGTGGTCGCGCCGCTGGCCGCCTACGTCCCCGCGGTGCGCACCGGCAATCTGGTCTACACCGCCGGTCAGCTGCCGATCCAGGGCGGCGAACTGCAGGCCACCGGCAAGGTGGGCGCCGAGATCAGCCCCGAGCAGGGCAAGGAGCTCGCCCGGATCTGCGGCCTCAACGCGCTGGCCGCGGTGCACGCGCTGGTGGGCATCGACTCCGTCGTCAGGGTCGTCAAGGTGGTCGGGTTCGTCGCCTCCGCCCCCGGATTCAGCGGACAGCCCGGCGTCATCAACGGTGCCTCGGAATTGTTCGGTGAGATCTTCGGCGAGGCAGGCGCACACGCGCGTTCCGCCGTCGGCGTGTCGGAACTGCCGCGCAACGCGCCGGTCGAAGTCGAGATCATCGTCGAAACCGCGTGAGTGACAGCGTGACCGAACATCCGGCCTACGGGCTGCTGCGGCCGGTCACCCAATCGGCCTCGGTCCTGCTCTGCGACAACCCGGGCCTGATGACGCTGGAGGGCACCAACACCTGGGTGCTGCGCGGCCCGGGCAGCGACGAGATCGTCGTCGTCGACCCCGGTCCCGACGACGCGGCGCACATCGCGCGTATCGCCGAGCTGGGCACCGTCGCGCTGGTTTTGATCAGCCACAAGCACGAGGACCACACCCGCGGGATCGACAAGCTCGTTGATGCCACCGGGGCGGTGGTCCGCTCGGTCGGCAGCGGCTTCCTGCGCGGTCTGGGCGGCCCGCTGACCGACGGCGAGGTGATCGACGCCGCAGGCCTGCGGATCAAGGTGATGGCCACTCCTGGGCACACCGTCGATTCACTGTCGTTCGTGCTCGACGACGCGGTGTTGACCGCAGACACCGTGCTGGGGCGCGGAACCACCGTCATCGACACCGAGGACGGCAGCCTGCGCGACTACCTGGAATCCCTGCACCGGCTGCAGGGGCTGGGTACCCGCACGGTGCTTCCCGGGCACGGACCGGACCTTCCCGATCTCCACGCGGTGACCGCGATGTACCTGGCCCACCGCGAGGAGCGGTTGGACCAGGTACGGGCAGCGCTGAGGGAACTCGGAGAAGACGCCGGGGCCCGACAGGTCGTCGAGCACGTCTACACCGACGTCGACCAGAAGCTGTGGGATGCCGCCGAGAAATCGGTGCAGGCCCAGTTGGACTACCTGCGCGCTTAGCGGGCTCGCTACCGCGCGCGCCGCGCCAACCTTTCGGAGTCGCTGATCAGCACGCTCTTGCCCTCCAGCCGGATCCAGCCGCGGTGGGCGAAATCGGCCAGTGCCTTGTTGACGGTCTCGCGGGACGCGCCGACGAGCTGGGCGATCTCTTCCTGCGTGAGGTCGTGCGTGACGCGGAGCGCCCCGCCCTCCTGGGTTCCGAACCGCTGGGCCAGCTGCAGCAGCTGCTTGGCAACGCGACCGGGGACGTCGGTGAAGATGAGGTCGGCCAGGTTGTTGTTGGTGCGACGCAGACGACGCGCGAGAACGCGCAGCAGCTGCTCGGCGATCTCGGGACGGTCGGCGATCCACGCGCGCAGCGCGTCACGGTCCATCGACACCGCACGCACCTCGGTGATGGTGGTGGCGCTCGAGGTGCGGGGCCCCGGGTCGAAGATCGACAGCTCGCCGAACATGTCCGACGGACCCATGATGGTCAGCAGGTTCTCCCGACCGTCGGGCGAACGGCGGCCGATCTTCACCTTGCCGGAAATGATGATGTACAGGCGGTCGCCGGGCTCGCCTTCGGCGAAGACCGTGTGCCCGCGCGGGAAGTCGACGGGCTGCAACTGCTTCGTCAGCGCCGAAACGGCGGTCGGTTCGACGCCCTGGAAGATTCCGGCCCTGGCCAGGATCTCGTCCACGTTGCCCCTTAAGCTATTGGGTGTGTTGTCCTCTTACTGATACTTCCTGCTCAGTCTAGAGGTACGCGGTTTCGCGACTAGCCCACGCTACACACGATTGACAGGTCGAGACGCAGGAAACCCGGTATTGATGGCCTGCGGCTCGTAGTACCGCGTCGGCAAACGCTCACTGTCGAGGTCGATGATCATCGGCTTGACGCGTGGAATGACGGCCGCCGCCGGGCGTGGTTTTCGGTCCAATCCCGATTCGAGCCGCTCGAGCCCGAACGCCGCCAGCATGAGCAACCCCGGGGTGAGCGCTACCAGCAACCACGACACAAGGCAGTAGTTAACACGGCGTAGGTCTCAGTGGGGTCACGAATCATCACCGGTCCGCGCCACGGATTGTCCGACGAGGTCAGTACGCTGATTGACGTGACTGCGTCTGCCGCCCCAACTGGGAAAACGCGCCGGTCCAAGAAGTGGGACAACGAAACCCACCTGGGCCTGGTTCGTCGGGCCCGCCGGATGAATCGCGAACTGGCCCGGGCATTTCCGCATGTCTACTGCGAGCTCGACTTCACCAACCCGCTGGAGCTGGCGGTGGCGACCATTCTGTCGGCGCAGAGCACCGACAAACGGGTGAACCTGACGACGCCCGCGTTGTTCCTCAAATACCGCACGGCGCTGGACTACGCGCAGGCCGATCGCACCGAGATGGAGGAGCTGATCCGGCCGACCGGCTTCTACCGGAACAAGACCAACTCGCTGATCCGGCTGGGCCAGGAGCTGGTGGCCCGGTTCGACGGCGAGGTGCCCGACAACATCGAGGACCTGGTGACCCTGCCCGGGGTGGGGCGCAAGACCGCCAACGTCATCCTGGGCAATGCCTTCGACATCCCGGGGATCACCGTCGACACCCACTTCGGGCGGCTGGTGCGCCGCTGGCACTGGACGACCGAGGAGGACCCGGTCAAGGTCGAGTTCGCGATCGGTGAGCTCATCGAACGCAAGGAATGGACCTTGCTCAGCCACCGGGTGATCTTCCACGGCCGCCGGGTCTGTCACGCCCGTAAACCAGCCTGCGGGGTGTGCGTGCTGGCCAAGGACTGCCCGTCGTTCGGGCTCGGGCCCACCGACCCGGAGACCGCTGCCGCGCTGGTCAAAGGCCCCGAGACCGAGCATCTGCTGGCGTTGGCGGGGCTGTGAACGCACGATGAGTCGATCGGCCCGCTGGACCGTGGTGGTCCTCGTGGTCCTGGTGGCACTGGGCACCGCATTCTGGATGGAACTGCGCGACGAGCCTGCGCCGCAGCCCGGGGCGGGGCAGTCCACGTCCCGCGATCACCGCGACGCCGATACCCCAGAGGCCCTGGCCGGACCTCGCTCCCGCGCGGATCTGGCGCCCTGTCCTGGGCTGGGCCGGGGTCCCGGACCGGAAGCGTTGCGCGGCATAACCCTGGACTGCGCGGGCGACGGGAAGCCCGTCGACGTGGCATCCGCGCTCGCAGGCCGGACCGTGGTGCTCAACCTGTGGGCCTACTGGTGCGGGCCGTGCGCCGACGAACTCCCGGCGATGGCCGAATACCAACGCCGGGTCGGTGACGACGTGCTGGTGGTGACGGTGCACCAGGACGAGAACGAGGCGGCCGCGTTGGTGCGGCTGGCCGAACTCGGTGTGCACCTGCCGACGCTGCAGGACGGCCGGCGACTGGTCGCGGCCGCGCTCAAGGTGCCCAACGTCATGCCTGCGACGGTGGTATTGCGCGCGGACGGTAGCGTGGCCGGGATCCTCCCCCGTTCGTTCGTCAGCGCCGACGAGATCGCGGCGGCGGTCGACGAGAAGATCCGCTCTAGCCGATAGGAGCACCCGGGGTGAGATCGACGCGCGACGGGCTGTTCCCGGATGCCGCCCCGGCCTGGCTCAAACCGCTGGTGGACAACCTCGACCAGGTGCCGGACGCCTACCGCCGGCGGGTGCCCAAGGACGTGCTGGCCGGGATCGTCGAAGCCAACAATCAGGCCGCGCAGGCCGGCGCACGCCGCGACGCCGCGGTGCTGGTGCTGTTCTCGGGCCCGCCTGAGGGCGCGCCCCCGCTGCTTCCCGAGGACGCCGATCTGTTGGTGACAGTCCGCGCCTCGACACTGCGCCACCACGCCGGCCAGGCCGCGTTCCCCGGCGGCGCCACCGATCCCGGCGACCAGGGTCCCGTCGGCACGGCCTTCCGCGAGGCGTGGGAGGAGACCGGCATCGACACCAGCCGGCTGTACCCGCTGGCCACCCTGGAGAAGATGTTCATCCCGCCATCGGGGTTCCATGTGGTCCCGGTGCTGGCGTATTCGCCCGACCCTGGCCCGGTGGCCGTCGTCGACCAATCCGAGACCGCCGTCGTGGCGCGGGTTCCGGTGCGGGCCTTCATCAACCCGGAGAACCGGCTCATGGTGTACCGCGAGGCGAACGCCAGCCGGTTCGCCGGACCGGCCTTCCTGCTCAACGAGATGCTGGTGTGGGGGTTCACCGGCCAGGTGATCTCGGCGATCCTCGACGTCGCGGGCTGGGCCAAGCCCTGGAACACCGAGGACGTCCGCGGACTCGATGACGCAATGGCCCTCGTCGGGCATGACAACGGTTACGGTGAAGCCCCATGTTGAAGTGGATATAGATGACACCCTCGGTTTGGCTCGATTTCGCAATCCTCGGCATCGGCTTCGTCGCAGCCATCTCCGGCTGGCGCTCCGGCGCGCTCGGCTCCCTGCTGTCGTTCATCGGTGTGGTGCTCGGCGCGGTGGCCGGCGTGCTGCTGGCGCCGCACGTGATCCCGCACGTCAGCGGTGACCGCACCAAGCTGTTCGCGACGCTGTTCCTGATCCTGGCGCTCGTGGTGATCGGTGAGATCGCCGGTGTGGTGCTGGGCCGTGCCGTGCGCGGCACGATCCGCAACCCGCTGTTCCGCGCGTTGGACTCGGTGGTCGGGGTGAGCCTGATGCTGGTCGCGGTCCTAGTGGCGTCGTGGCTGCTGGGTAGCCTGCTGACCTCCTCGGATCAGCCCAATCTGGCTGCGGCAGTGAAGAATTCGCGGGTGTTGACCGAGGTCGACAAGGTGGCGCCGGACTGGATGCGCTCGGTGCCGAACCGGTTGTCGGCACTGCTGGACACCTCCGGGCTGCCCGATGTGCTCGAACCGTTCGGCCGGACCCCGATCGTCAACGTCGACGCCCCCGACGCCGCGCTGGCCACCGATCCCATCGTGACGACGAGCCGGCCCAGCGTGGTCAAGATCCGCGGCATCGCGCCGAGCTGCCAGAAGGTGCTGGAGGGCAGCGGATTCGTGGTCGCGCCCAACCGGGTGATGTCCAACGCCCACGTGGTGGCCGGCGCCGACAGCGTGACCATCGAGGCCGACGGCAAGACCTACGACGCGGGCGTGGTGTCGTACGACCCCAACGCCGACATCTCGATCCTCGACGTGCCGGATCTGCCGATCGCCCCGCTGCAGTTCGCCGAACAACCGGCCCCCAAGGGCACCGACGCCGTGGTGATGGGTTACCCGGGTGGCGGCGACTTCCTGGCCACGCCGGCCCGCGTGCGCGAGATCATCGAGCTCAACGGACCTGACATCTACCGGAGCACCACCGTCACCCGCGAGGTCTACACGGTCAGGGGCACGGTGCGGCAAGGCAATTCAGGTGGGCCGATGATCAACCGGGCGGGCAAGGTGCTCGGTGTGGTGTTCGGCGCGGCCGTCGACGACGCCGACACCGGGTTCGTGCTGACCGCCAAGGAAGTCGAGCGTCAGCTGGCCAAGGTCGGCAACACCCAGCGGGTGGCGACCGGGACGTGTATCAACTCCTGATCACCTGGCGGGCAGCTGGGCCAGGAAACGGCTCAGCTGCTCGTTGACCGCCTCGGGCTGTTCCTCGTGGCCGAAATGCCCTGCACCCGTGATCGATACGTATCGGCCGTGCGGTGCATAGCGCTGGGTCCGGTGCACCGGGTCGGTGAGGACGTACGGGTCGGCGTCGCCGCGCATGTGCAGCACGGGCACGCTGATCGGCCGTTTCATCGAGCGCATGAACCGCAGGCCCTCGCTGCGCAGTTGGCTGCGCACCGCCCACCGCTGGTATTCCAGCGCGCAATGTGCGGCTCCCGGAATCTGGATGGCCTGGCGCAGAT
>NZ_HG322952.1:1313397-1324143 GCF_000455325.1 Mycolicibacterium septicum DSM 44393 | reverse complement strand
AATCTGGATGGCCTGGCGCAGATGGCCCATGGTGTCGGAGAAGTCCTGGCTGGTCTGCCATTTGGCACCGGCCCGGCCGCGGACCAGGCGCTCCAGCTCGGCGCCGTCATGCCGGGTCAGCGTGTGTTCGGGCCACGCGGGCACCTGATAGCGCAGCATCGACGGCAACAGGGCCCGGCCCTGGTCGCGGCGGGTCAACGTGGAGGCCCGCAGCGCCACCGGATGCGGTGAGCTGACGAGGGCGATCGCGTCGACCGCGCGCGGATGCAGCACGGCCGTCGCCCAGCACACCAGGCCGCCGTCGGCGTGCCCGACCAGCGTCGCCGTCTTGTGCCCCAGCGCGCGTACCAACCCGGCGGTGTCCCCGGCCAGGGTCCAGCCGTCGTAACCGCGGGGTGGTTTGTCGCTGTCGCCATAGCCGCGCAGGTCGACCGCCACGACCCGGGCGCCGGGCAGTCCGGTGAGTTGGTGACGCCACGACCACCAGAACGAACCGAACCCGTGCAGCAGGATCACCAGCGGGCGATCGGGCTGTGGGCTCTCGCTCTCGCCCTCCACCACATGGAAACGAATACCGTTGGCGTGCACCTGCAGATGCCGCCATGGCCCCTCGATCCTGGTGATCGACGGGTCGGGTGGGGGCATTACCAGCCTGACGGGTCGGTGGCCGGCCTGGTTGGGACAGCTGGCAGCGCGGCCTTGTCGTGGCCGGGCGTGAGTGCCTCGCGTGTCTCCTTGACCGATTCGATGGTCTGCTGCGGACCCTTGATCCGTCGCACCTTCAGGAAGCCGAACACCGCGAGCGCCCCCGTCGTCAGCACCATCAGCCCGAACACGATCAGGAAGGCCACCCAGCGCCAGAGCCAGGTGTCGAGCAGCTCGGCCAGGAAGAAGAAGAAAAAGAAGGTCGAGTAGAACAGGACCACCAGCGCGGCGATGAAGAACACGCTGCCGGTCAGGCCCTTCTTCACATCGCGGGTGATCTCGGCCTTGGCCAGTTCCACCTCGGCGCGCAGCAGGGTGGATACCTGTGCGGTGGCGTCCTTGACCAGGTCACCGATCGAGGGGTCCGGCTTGGGGGCATGCGGGTCGACGAGCGGAATCGAGGTCACCGTCGTCGGAACGCCGTCCCTGCGGTCGCCTGTGCTCATGGCGTTCATGTTGCCATGCGGCGAAGCCGTTAACGATCCCGGCCGACATCCGCGTCTTAGTAGACTGACCGCATTCTTGAGTTGCGCGGGTCGGGCGCGTCGATCGGAGGACACTTGACGAGCAGACGCCGCTGGCAGTGGCTCATTGGCGCACCGATCATCGCCGTCGTGGCGATGCTGACCCCGGCCCAGGCGCTTGCTGATCCGCCGGTGGTGCTCGGCGGCGGATCGGGCATCGTGGTCAACGGCGATGCGTTCTGCACGCTCACCACGATCGGGCACGACAGCGCCGGCCGACTGATCGGTTTCACGTCGGCGCACTGCGGGGGTCCCGGCGCCGTGGTGGCAGCCGAAGGTGTTCCGACCGCCGGGGTGGTGGGCACGATGGTCGCCGGCAACGATCTGCTGGACTACGCCGTCATCCAGTTCGATCCGGCCAAGGTGACTCCGACCAACAATGTCAACGGATTCCAGATCGACGGACTCGGGCCGGACCCGGTGTTCGGCGACATCGCCTGCAAACTGGGCCGCACGACGGGGTCTTCGTGCGGTGTTACCTGGGGGCCCGGACAGGACCCGGGCACGATCGTCAACCAGGTCTGCGGCCAGCCCGGCGACTCGGGCGCGCCGGTCACCGTCAACAACCGGCTGGTCGGCATGCTCCACGGCGCCTACACCGAGGAATTGCCGACCTGCGTGGTGAAGTTCGTGCCCCTGCACACGCCGGCCGTGACCATGTCGTTCAACACGCAGCTGGCCGACATCACCGCCAAGAACCGACCGGGAACGGGTTACGTCCCGGTCGGTTAGGCGGACGTCCTACTTACTGGCTCACTTGCTGGCGCGGATCGCCTCGAACACGCTGGGGTCGACCAGCGTCGAGGTGTCACCGAGCTCGCGGCCCTCGGCCACGTCACGCAGCAACCGGCGCATGATCTTGCCGCTGCGGGTCTTGGGCAGCTCGGGCACCACGTGGATCTCCCGCGGCTTGGCGATCGGGGAGATCTCGGTGGCCACCTGGGCGCGCAGTTCGTCGATCATGTTCTCGGCGCCGCCATGCGCGCTGGCCTTCAGGATCACGAATGCGCAGATGGCCTGGCCGGTGGTGTCGTCGCTGGCGCCGACCACGGCGGCCTCGGCCACCCCGGAGTGCCCGACCAGGGCCGACTCCACCTCGGCGGTCGAGATGCGGTGGCCCGAGATGTTCATGACATCGTCGATGCGGCCCAGCACCCAGATGTTGCCTTGCGCGTCGTAGCGGGCGCCGTCACCGGCGAAGTACCAGCCCTGCTCGGCGAAGCGCGACCAGTAGGTCTCCTTGAACCGCTGCGGGTCGCCCCAGATGCCGCGCAGCATCGACGGCCACGGCTGGTCCAGCACCAGATAACCCGTGACGTGTTCGGCTTCGTCGGCGCCGGGCACCAGCTCGTTGCCGTCGTCGTCGACGATCTTGGCCGAGATGCCGGGCAGCGGCGTCATCGCCGATCCGGGCTTGGTGGCGGTGACACCGGGCAGCGGGGAGATCATGATGGCCCCGGTTTCGGTCTGCCACCAGGTGTCCACGATCGGAGTCTTGTTGGCGCCGATGACTTCCCGGTACCAGCGCCAGGCCTCGGGGTTGATCGGCTCACCGACCGAACCCAGCAGCCGCAGACTCGACAGGTTGTGCGCGGCCGGGATCTGGCGGCCCAGCTTCATGAACGTGCGGATCAGCGTGGGAGCGGTGTAATAGATTGTGACGCCGTACTTTTCGATGATCTCGAAGTGGCGGTGCTCGGTGGGCGAGGTGGGCGTGCCCTCGTAGACCACCTGGGTGGCGCCGTTGGCCAGCGGCCCGTAGGTGATGTAGGTGTGCCCGGTGACCCAGCCGATGTCGGCGGTGCACCAGTACACGTCGGTCTCGGGTTTGAGGTCGAACACGTTGTAGTGGGTGTAGGCCGCCTGGGTGAGGTAGCCGCCCGAGGTGTGCACGATGCCCTTGGGCTTGCCGGTGGTGCCCGAGGTGTACAGCAGGAACAGCGGCTGCTCGGAGTCGAAGGCTTCCAGGGTGTGCTCGGTGGACGCCTTGTCGACGGTCTCGTGCCACCACAGGTCGCGTCCGTCGGTCCAGTTCACGTCGATTCCGGTGCGCCGGACCACCAGCACGTGCTCGACCGACGGCTGATCGGAGACGGCCTCGTCGACCGCATCTTTCAGCGACGCCGCCTTGCCGCGCCGGTACTGGCCGTCGGTGGTGATGACGAGCTTGGCCGCAGCGTCCTCGACGCGCGCCTTGAGCGCACTGGCCGAGAAGCCCGCGAAGACAACACTGTGCATGGCGCCCAGGCGGGCGCAGGCCAGCATCGCCACGATCGCCTCTGGCACCATCGGCATGTAGATGGCGACGCGGTCGCCGGCGGTCAGGCCGAGCGCAGCCAGTGCATTGGCGGCCTTGCTGACCTCGTCCTTGAGCTGGGCGTAGGTGATGTCGCGGGCGTCCCCGACGGGCTCACCCTCCCAGTGGATCGCGACCCGGTCGCCGTTGCCTGCCTCGACATGGCGGTCGACGCAGTTATAGGCGACGTTGAGCTTGCCGCCCACGAACCACTTCGCGAACGGTGCCTCCGACCAGTCGAGCACCTCGCTGAACGGGGTCTGCCAGCTCAGCCGGTTGGCCTGGGCGGCCCAGAACGCCAGCCGGTCTTTCTCGGCCTCTGCGTACAACTCGCCCGTCGCGTTGGCGTTGGCCGCGAAATCGGCAGGCGGCGGATAGGCTGACGGAACTTCGGTAGACGTCGCTGGCGCGTTTGACATGGGTGTGAGCCTAGTCACCAAAGGTTGCAGCGGCGTTGGGAGCTCACAAGGCGGTTGCCGGGCGGCTGTCCTGATGCGCCCAACGGTCGGCGAGACGGCGTTCAGCGGTCGGCTAGCGTTTCGTTCATGACCGATCCACTCGCACCGCTGCTCGACCTGCCCGGTGTTTCTGCGGCCAGCGACGAGGCGCGTGAGGCCCTGGGCCGGGCGCATCGACACAAGTTCAACCTGCGCGGCTGGCCGCAGTCCGCGGCCGAAGCTGCGTTGCGTGCGGCTCGGGCCTCGGCAGTGCTCGACGGCGGGGCCGTCCAGCTGTCCGCCGACGGCGAACCCGACCCGGTCACGGCAGGCGCCATCCGGGTCGCCGAGGCACTCGAAGGCGGCGCCACCGCGCTGGTCGGTGTGTGGCAGCGCGCCCCGATGCAGGCGCTGGCCCGGTTGCACGCCCTGGCCGCCGCCGACCTCACCGACGAAGAGCATCTGGGCCGGCCGCGGACCGATCCCGACGTCGGCCGCCGCCTCGAGCTGCTGACGGAGATTCTGGCCGGCGGCTCCAAGGTTCCCGCCCCGGTCCTGGCCGCCATCGCCCACGGCGAACTACTCAGCCTGGCTCCGTTCGGCACCGCCGACGGCGTGGTGGCCCGCGCGGTCTCGCGCCTGGTGACCATCGCCAGCGGGCTGGACCCGCACGGGCTCGGGGTTCCCGAGGTGCACTGGATGCGGAAGTCGGGGGAGTACCGGGCTGCTGCACGGGGATTCGCCTCGGGTACGCCCGACGGGCTGACCGCATGGCTGCTGCTCAGTAGTGAGGCACTGAAGGGCGGAGCGCGGGAAGCGCTGCAGATCGCCCAGTCTGCAGCGGGTTGACGCTCCGCGTCAGAGGACTCTCAGCAAACGAAAGCGGGCGACGGTCCGAAACGATGTTTCGGCTCGTCGCCCGCTAGCACGGATACCGGTTACCAAGCGTGCCAACGTGGGTTGCGTGGGTGGCCTCGGCGTCCTTGCAATGCGCTTCGGCTGCAACCCTACCCAAAGGGCCGTCGTGGCCGTCCGCTCTTCGCAATCACGCAGGCCCGCAACACTTTTGCCTATTCCGCGGCATGTGCTCCGCGTGGGTGCCGGGACCCGTGCTGGGGAGCCTGGTTCGGGAGATCTAGCCTTCTCTTCCGGCTAACTCTTGGCCTCATCCAAGCTTCCGTGGTTCCTTTGTACTACGTGACCACGGTCACAGCAAGGGTGAAATGCACCCGACTTCTGATCGTTACGCCGGGGTGTCAGCTACTACATGCGGTAGGTCAGGAAGTGAAGCGGCGCAGCAGTGAATATGTCAGTGCACCCGCCGCGATGGCGCTGATGCCGACGGCCGCGGTGGTGGCCACCGCGGCTCCGGACGGCGCCGGCAGCCGGTCGCGCAACGACACCGGCCTGGTGAAAGTCAGCACCGGCCACCCGCGGGAGGCGGCCTCCTTGCGCAGTCCCCGGTCGGGATTGACCGCGGTGGGGTGACCCACGGATTCGAGCATCGGGACGTCGGTGATCGAGTCCGAGTAGGCGTAGCAGTGGTCCAGCGCGTAGCCCTCGCGTGCGGCCAGGGCGCGGATTGCTTCGACCTTGCCCTCGCCGAAGCAGTAGAACGCGATCTCGCCGGTGTAGCGGCCTTCCTCGACCACCATGCGGGTGGCCATCGCGTGGGTGGCGCCCAGTGCCCTGGCGATCGGCGCGACGATCTCCTCGCCCGAAGCCGACACCACCACGACGTCGCGGCCGCACAGCTTGTGGTCAGCGATCAGCTCGGCTGCCTCGGCGAACACCAGGGGATCGACGATGTCGTGCAAGGTCTCGCCGACGATCGACTTGACCTGTTCGACATCCCAGCCCGTGCACATGTTGGTGATGTAGCTGCGCATCCGGTCCATCTGGTCGTGGTCGGCGCCCGACATCAAGAACAGAAACTGTGCGTACGTCGACTTGAGAACAGTGCGGCGATTCAGCAGACCCTGGTTGAAGAAAGGTTTGCTGAAAGCAAGGGTGCTGGACTTGGCGATGACGGTCTTGTCGAGGTCGAAGAAGGCCGCGGTGCGCACTGGTCGACCGTCCTGCGGCCCGGATTGCTGTGCGATCAATTCCCCGGCAGCCCGATCGGAAGCGGTCACAAGCGCCAGCATAGAGGCACGTGCACCCTGCCATCTGTCCGGTAACGCAAAATGGCAGTTCACGACACATTCTTGTGGACGGTGACTCCGCAATCCCGTCGGTAGCCCGCGCAGGTGTCTCTTGCGTGTTTTGGCAGTTCCGTGTGTATAGTGAGCATTACTCGGCTTATGCCGAGGGTGTATCAGCCCGACCCCCCGGGGCTGATACACGACGACCTCCGCCTCCTCCCCCCCTGGCGGGGGTCGTCCCTTTTCCAGGGGAAGAATCCTTGGCCGTCCGGCCGCGTTGGTTGCGGAACCGTATTTTCACTGGAACTCGGCGGTACGTTCGCGGACCGTGGTTCATCCCCAGCGCACGCTTCATCCACAATCCGTGAATTGGTGATGGTGCTCGGTTCGTGATTGCCCGCAGGGTGGGCATATGGCCGTTCCGAACCCCTCGATCACCCCGACCGGCACGGTGCTGGCACTGATCGGCGACCCACTGCTGCGTGACGATGTGTCCCGGGTGGCCGCTGCCGCCGGCGTCGGTCTCGTCGTCGTCGACGAACCCTCGGGGCGGAAGGCTTGGATGGCGGCCGCCGCGGTCGTACTCGACGCCCCGTCCGCGCAGCGATGCGCCGCCCGGGCGCTACCCAGGCGCACCAGGGTGATCCTGGTCGGCAACGACGCCCCGCGGCCGGATGACTGGCAGGCCGCCATCGCGATCGGCGCGCAACACCTGGTGACGCTTCCCGGCCAGGACGCCGAGCTGGTCGCTGCTTTGTCCGAAGCCGCCTCCCACGACGACGCCGGTCGAGGTCCCGCAGTGGCCGTACTGGGCGCCAGAGGAGGCGCCGGGGCGTCGGTGTTCGCGGTGGCACTGGCGCAATCTGCACCGACCGCGCTGTTGGTCGAGGCCGACCCGTGGAGCGGAGGGATCGACCTGGTGGCCGGCAGTGAGGATCTGGCCGGCCTGCGCTGGCCGGATCTGGCACTGCAGGGCGGTCGGTTGGGTTATCCGGCGCTGCGCGACGCGCTGCCTCGTCGTGACGGGGTCAGCGTGCTCTCCAGCGGACGCTCGGGTGCCGATATCGAGGCCGGGCCGTTGGGTGCAGTCATCGACGCGGGGTGCCGCGGTGGCGTCACGGTCGTGTGCGATGTGCCGCGACGGGCCACCGAAGCGGCCGAAACCGCTTTGGACGCCGCCGATCTGGTGGTCCTGGTGACACCGGCCGACGTGCGGTCGTGCACCGCAGCGGCGGCGGCGCGACCGTGGGTGCTGGCCTGCAACCCGAATGCCGGTGTCGTGGTGCGGGGTCCGTCCCCGGGCGGGCTGCGAGCGGCCGAGGTGGCCCGCATCGTGGGCCTGCCGATGCTGGCCGCGATGCGCGCACAGGCCGGCATCGTGGAGGTCCTTGAGCGTGGCGGGCTGCGGGTGCGCCCACGGTCGCCGTTGGGCTCGGCGGCGCGCCGGGTGCTGTCGGTACTGGCCGGTCACCCCGACCAGGACGCGGCATGAGCACCTCACTGATCGACCGGGTCCGCGAACGGCTCGCGGCCGAGGCCACTCCACTGAATCCGGGTGCGGTCGCCGCGGCGATCCGGGCCGAGTCCGGCGGACTGCTCGGCGATACCGAGGTGCTGAGCAACCTGCGGCTGCTCGAGACCGAACTGACCGGTGCCGGTGTCCTGGAGCCACTGCTGGGTGGCCCGTCGACCACCGACGTGCTCGTCACCGCACCCGACGCGGTGTGGGTGGACGACGGCAGCGGATTACACCGCAGCGCAGCGCGTTTCCCTGACGAAGCCGCGGTCCGCCGGCTGGCACAGCGGTTGGCGTTGTTGGCCGGACGCCGGCTCGACGAGGCGCAGCCCTGGGTGGACGGTCAGCTCACCGGTATCGGCCCCTTCACCGTGCGTCTGCATGCGGTGTTGCCTCCCGTCGCTGCCGCAGGCACCTGCCTGTCCCTGCGGGTGTTGCGCCCGGCTACACAGAATCTCGACTCCCTCGCGCGGTCCGGGGCGATCCCGCCGCAGGCCGCCGAGCTCGTGCGTGCGGTCATCCGGGCCCGGCTCGCGTTTCTGATCTCAGGCGGCACCGGCTGCGGCAAGACCACTCTCCTGGCCGCGGCGCTCGGTGCCGTCCCCGCCCACGAACGCATCGTGTGCGTCGAGGACGCCGCCGAACTGGCCCCGTCGCATCCGCATCTGGTCAGGCTGGTGGCCCGGGGTGCCAACGTCGAGGGCGTCGGTGAGATCACGGTGCGCGACCTGGTCAGGCAGGCCTTGCGGATGCGCCCGGACCGGATCGTCGTCGGGGAGGTTCGTGGGGCCGAAGTGGTGGACCTGCTGGCCGCGCTCAACACCGGGCACGACGGCGGGGCGGGGACAGTGCATGCCAACAGTCCGGCGGAGGTACCGGCTCGATTGGAGGCCCTCGGTGCGCTCGGTGGCTTGGACCGCGCCGCGCTGATCAGTCAACTCGCGGCGGCCGTGTTATCTGTAGGTCGGTTGCGGGTGTCCTCGACTGTCGCTGACGGTGATCGGGATGGTGTTTGCGACCGTGGGCGACATGCTTATCTGTAGTGCTGTACTCGATGATCTGCGCTCTGCGGGGCGGGTTTTGGCGGATCGGTGTGAATCGGGAATGCCGCGTGTGACTGTGGTTGAAATTTCTTAGCGCTGTCAGGTTGTGGCGGTGGCTGGTTGTGGTGTTGGTGTGGGGTGTGTTGTGGGTGTGGTGGGGCGTTGTGGCCACCAGCTGGCTTGGCGGAGCAGGGTGGCGATGGCTGGGACGGTGAGGGTGCGTACGAGGAAGGTGTCCAGCAGTAGTCCGCAGCCGATGATGAGTCCGGTTTGGATCATGATGGCTACCGATCCGATCATCAGGCCGAACATGCTGGCTGCGAAGATGAGGCCGGCGGAGGTGATGACTGAGCCGGTGGTGGCTACGGTGCGCAGCACGCCGACGCGGATGTTGTGGGTGGATTCTTCGCGGAGTCGGGATACGAGCAGCATGTTGTAGTCGGCGCCGACGGCGACGAGGATGATGAACGCTAGTAGTGGTACGGGCCAAGCGATTTGGTGGCCGAGGATCCATTGGAAGACGATGACTCCGATACCGAGTGAGGCCAGGTAGTTCAGCACGACGGTGCCCAGCAGATATAGCGGGGCGATCAGGGCGCGTAGCAGGGCGATGAGGATGAGTCCGACAATGACCAGGGTGGCGATGGCCAGTTGGGTGAAGTCGGATGAGAGCAGGCGTTGGATGTCGGAGTTGACGGCGGGGAATCCGGCGACCGAGACGGTGGCGTGGTCCAGGGAGGTGTTGGGGCGTGCGGTGTTGGCGACGTCGGTGATCTGGCGGGCCAGGTTCATCGCCTCGCCGCTGTAGGGGTCGGTGTTGGTGTCGATGGCGAAGCGGGCGGTTTTGCCGTCGGGTGAGAGGAAGTGTTTGGCGACGTCGGCGAATTGGCGGTTGTCGAAGGCTTCGGGGGGCAGGTAGAAGCCGGTGGCGGCATCGGATCCGGCGGTGGCGCGGGCGGAGTTTTGCAGTTGGGCCGCGATTTGACTCATCCCGGACAGCATTTGGATGTTGCTGTCGGCCAGGGTGTGCACGCCGGTGGCCAGGGCGCGTGCGCCGGAGGCCAGTTGGCTGATGCCGTGTTGGAGTCGGCCGATGTTGGCGGTCAGGTTTTCGGGGTTGCCGAGGGTTTTGAAGGCGTTGTTCATGGTGGCCACGGTGTGTTGCACTTCGGTGAGGGTGCCGGTGACGGTGGCGTTGGTGGCCGGGTTGTACTGGTCGCCCAGGGTGGCGAGTTGGGTGAAGAATCCGTTGTCGCGCAGGGTGGTCAGGATACTGACCTGGTCGCGGATCTGGGTGCATTGCGGGGTGGTGATACACCACGGTGAGGTGTTGAGTGCGGTGACGAGCGGGTCGAGGGCGGCGATGGCGGTCTGGGCGCGTTCGGCCAGGGGTCGGATGCCGGGGCCGGCTTGGATGGCGGTGTCGACCTCGGGTGCGGTGGCTGAGAGTTGTTGCAGCAGCGGGCCGAAGCGCTGCATGTTCTCACCGGCGGCGCCGGCTTGGGTGAGTACACCGCCCAGGGGGGTGAGCGCGGTGCGCACGGTGGTGTCGAGTTGGGCCAGGCCGTCGGCGAGTTGGTCGGCGCCGTGGGTGAGCTTGTCCAGGTCGGTGCGCCGGTCGTTGCCCTGGGCGACCGAGTCGGCCATCTTGTCGCCGATTTGTCCGTTCTGCCAGGACAGTTGGGCTTGGTCGAGGCGTTGCCCGGCCGGTCGGGTGATCCCGGAAACACGTGTCACGGCCGGGATTTGGGCGATGCGTGAGGCCATCTCGTCGAGGTCGGCCAGGCCTTTGCCGGTGCGCATGTCGGTCGGGTTTTCCACGACGAGGAATTCGGTGATGACGACGTCTTTGGGGAAATGGCGGTCCAGCAGCTGATAGCCCTGGTTGCTGGCGGTGGTGGGGGGTTGTCCTTGGCGGTCGTCGTAGCTGATGGTCATGGTCGCCGCGGCCGCTGACAGTGCCACCAGGATGGTCAGGCTGATGACCAGCAGCGGCACCGGGCGACGCACCACGGCCACGGCCACGCTGTTCCAGTAGCGGCGGGTGCGGTCGGGTTTGGGTTCGCCGATGCCGCGGGTGG
>NZ_HG322952.1:1311310-1313371 GCF_000455325.1 Mycolicibacterium septicum DSM 44393 | reverse complement strand
GTGGTAGCGGCTGATCAGAAACACGGTGTAGTCGGTGCCGGCGCCGAGCAGGATCGCGGTCATGAACGCCACGGTGAACTGCGAGACCGGCATGCCGATTTCCCCCAGGGCAGAGAGCACCCCACGCCCGACGGCCAGGCTGATCCCGATCACCAGCAGCGGCAGCAGCGCGGTGAACACCGACCGGTACACGATCAGCAGGATCAGCGCGATCAGCCCGGCGGTGGCGATCGAAATGAACACCAGGTCGTGCTCGGCTGAGGCGATCTGATCGGCGAACGTGGCCGGTGGCCCTGTCACATAGGCCGTGGTGGACGTGTTGGCGAATGCCGTGTCGGTGAGATCGCGCACGGCTTGCACGGATTCGGCCGCGGTGGGATCACCGAGCGTGCCGGCCACCCCGACCGGCAGATACCAGGCCTTGCCGTCACCGCTGACCGCCTGGGTTCTGGTGACCGGGTCGGCCAGCAGATCCTGGACCAGCAGGACATGGTCGTGATCGGCGCGCAACCGCCCCACCAGATCCTGATAGCGCAGCTGATTATCGGGGGTCAGACCGGCCGGGTCTTGCATCGCGACGAACAGCATCGTCTTGGAGCCCTGCTCACCGAACGCCTCACTCATGCGGTCCACGGTCTGAAACGAGGGCACATCACGCGGGATCAGATCGACCGACTGTTGGCGCACCACCGTCTCCAGCTGCGGGAACAGCAGCGCCAGCACCACCGCGGCCGCGATCCATCCACCGATCACCAATGCCTTGTGGCCCACCGTGAACGCCGCGAGCCGACCCAACCGGGCGCTGTATTCCGAAGATCCGGACAGATCGACGCCGCGCCGGCCACGGGAAGGCCCAGCATCTCCGGTTCGATCGCCCATCCCCACGCCTCCCAAGAAACGAAACTATCGGTATCGCTACGATACTAATAGTCCCACACGAGGATCGGAAGGGCCGCGCCGACCTTTCGGGCCATGGTTGCGGCTGGGCGCGGTGGGGGGTGAATTAACTTGCGGTGTCCTCAGATTCGTCGTCGGGCAGGTCGTGGCGCACCACCCGCACCCGCCCGCGGGGCAGGCATGCCATGTAGCCGTGGCGTTTGCCGTAGAGCTCCCAGGAGGTCGCGGCCTCCTGGGGGGCGACATCGATGCGATGCCCGCGGGAAAAACCCAGGTGCAACCCGCCGCCCTCGTCGCACCACGCCCCCGTGCACACCGCGCCGGCCAGGTCCAGCAACGGACGCTGCTGGACCGAGACGTTGCCCGGGTCGATGAGGACCTGCTCTTCGGGATAAGACGATCCGATCGGCGGCAGGGTCAGCCGGATCGGGGTGGCGATCACCAATTCGTTGTAATCGTCGAGGTCGAGCACCAATCCGTCGCGCAACGAGACACGCTGAACGGTGCACCGCTCGATCCAGGGGGTATGCATGCCCGGCTCCCTTCGACACGTCGTTGTGTCGCTTTATGGTACTGGGAGTAGCGCAGCGATACTACTAGTATCGCTAAGTGGTGGTGTGGGTGCCGTGCACCAGCTGTCGGGTTGTGCGGTCGATGCGTTCGCGGGCCAGGTCCGCATCGATCCGGCCGCCGATGACGGCGATCAGGTTGGCCAGCCACACGTCGGCGATCAGGCTGGCCACGTCCCGGTCATGTGCGCTGGGTGTGGGCCCGCCCAGGGCGCGGGCCAGCATGTCCTCGATCACCGCGACAGCGTGCTCGATCGCGCTGGTGGCCTCGGTGTCGGCCACGACGAACGCACGCACCATCGCCTCGGTCAGGTGCGGGTTGGCCTGCCAGGCTGTGTGCAGGTGGGTGGTCAACCGCCCCAGCCGGGCCTGCGGCGCCAGTTCACCGGTACTCCAGACGAATTCGGTGTCGAGACGTTCGAATTCGCGGGCCAGCACCGTCACCAGCAGATGGCTTTTGGATCGGAAATGCCGATACAGCGAGCTGGCGGCAATGCCGGCCTGCGCGGCCACCGCACGCATCTGCACACCGTCAAAACCGTGTGCTGAGGCCACCGTCCACGCGGCATCCAGGATCGCCTCGCGACGCGCCCAC
>NZ_HG322952.1:1140557-1309806 GCF_000455325.1 Mycolicibacterium septicum DSM 44393 | reverse complement strand
CGCGACCCCGCGTCGGGGCCGGCGCCACCGTAGCGGGCCAGCTCGGCGAACAACTCCCCGAAACCGCTGATGTCACCGTGGGCGGCGAAATGGGCCGCATCCACCGTGATGAACACCGCCGAGGCGGTGAACCGGGTGACACCGTCCACGCCGACCCCCACCCCGTCCACATGCAACGCCCGGCCCTCGCGGGTGGCGATCCGCGCGGTCAGCCGATGCGTACATCCCAACGGCACCGGCTGCAGATAGTCCACCGTCAAACGGCGCGTCACCGCCGGGGTGGCCGCGATCCACAACGAAAACCCCAGCACGTCATCACAGGCCGCGGCGATCGCGCCACCGTGTGCGAGCCCCGGCGCACCGATATGACGCTCATCGAACACCAGATCAGCGAACACCTCATCGCCGCACCGAAACACCTCCAGCTGCAAACCGTGCGGATTGTCCGGCCCGCAGCCCATGCAGGTCGGCGTGTGTGACGGCAACCGCTGCGGCTGATCAGCACCCATCACGGCCTCCTCACACCCGGGCAGCCCCGCCACCGCGTCCCGACCCGGGACCGCCGGTACTAGCAGTTTCGCTGCGCTACTATCGGTACCATAACCGGGAGAGCGGGGGCAACGCACCGGCGATCGGAACACCAGGAGGTCAGGTGGGGACAGAACCCGCGGCGGCACCCGACGACGAGGACGACGTCGACCCGCGCCGCACCCGATCGCGCACCCGACTGCTCGACGCCGCGGCCAACCTGCTCAAAACCGGTGGGATCGAAGCCGTCACCATCGACGCGGTCACTAAAGCCTCCAAGGTCGCCCGCACCACCCTCTACCGCCACTTCAACAGTTCCTCACAACTGCTCGCGGCCACCTTCGAACGCCTTCTGCCCCAAGTCATCCCGCCCGCCCCGACCAGCGGCACCCTGCGTGAGCGGCTCATCGAACTGCTCTCGCGCCAAGCCGACCTGTTCGCCGAAGCGCCGCTGCACGTCACCACCTTGGCCTGGGCCGCGTTGGGCCCCACCGAAACGCACGACAGCGACAGCGATACCGGCCAACACGCCACCGCCAGCATGCTGCGCACCCGGGTGATCGAGCAGTACCGGCGGCCTTTCGACGAAATCCTGCACAGCCCCGAAACCTTCGACCAACTCGGCGAACTCGACATCGAACTGGCACTGTGCCAACTGGTCGGCCCCCTGGTCTTCGCCAGAATGACCGGCCTACGCGCCATCGGCCACCACGACTGCACCCGCATCGTCGACGACTTCATCACCGCGCAAACCACGCAGCGACCCGCACAACCAGCCAGCTAGGAGTTGGTGTCCGGGTGGGGTTTGCCGGCCAGTTGCCCGTGCAGGGTCGCGATGATGTGGTCGCGTTCGCGCAGTTGGGCTTTCAGGTCGGCGATCTGGGCGTCTCGTGCCTTCAGGCGGGTCCGTAGCGCGGTGATGATGCTGCTCTCGGTGTCGGTAGCCGGTGGTGGCGGTGGATCGGGGGCGGCGGCCAGCGGCTGGGTGGTGCGGATCTGTTCTCGCAGTTGGGGGCGGCGGTGGATGACGCTGCGTGACACTCCGGCGTGGCGGGCCAGGCTGCTGACGTTGATGTCGAGGCCCTGCTTGCGCATCTTCTTCAGGGCCCGATCGATACGGGCCTCGACGTCGGCGCTGCGTTTGCGGGCGCTGGCCTCAAGGGCGGTGAGGGAGGCGGGGGTGACGGTCATGCGGGTGTGTGAGGATCGGCTTTGCGCAGTGCTGAATCGTGCGCACCGCGGGTGGCCACAGGTTGCAGCGGGATGCGGTTGGCCGTCCCGGCCCCGGCGATCGCCTCCTGATGGGTGCGTTGATCTGCGGTCAGGCGGTCCAGGATGGCTTGCAGGGAATGCAATTCGCGCAGGCGTTGGGCGACCCATACGTTGTCATCGGTGAGTTCGCGGCCGGTGCGCTGGCGGTACTGCTGACGTCTGATCTCGACCAGCGCCGTGGTCTTGGCGTGCTGATCTTTGAGTTCGTCGAGGTGGGTGGCGTCGGTGGCGAAATGCCCGCACGACAGACAGGCGTTGCCCTTGTCGCAGGTTTTCAGTGGCGGCAGCAGGCACACCCCGTTGGGCAAGACCCGGTCGGTGCGCACTGAGAGCTGGGTCATGTCCAACATGTCAGACGGGCTGATTCCGATGTCGGTGCCGTGAGCGCCGATCTTCTTGTGTTTGAGGAACTCCGCTTCGGCGGTCGCGGCCAGTGTCGCGGCATAACGCATGGTCATCTCGGGGCTCTTGTGGCCCAGGTAGCGCTGGACGACGTGGATCGGCACGCCGTCGTTGAGCAGTTCGGTGGCCCGGGTGTGGCGCAGCCGATGCGTTTGGGTGAACCGCAACGGGTTTCCCGCAGCATCGCTGAGACCATGGATGGCATCGAGCTTGTCCAGGGAGGCCCGATACGTTGCATACGGGCGGGGCCGGCGCCCGGCCAGGTTTTGTTTGACCGCGATGAACAGGTATTTCGGGGTGAGGCTGGGGTGGGTGTCGGCGAGCCAGCGCTGTTGCTCGGCGATGACGTTGACCACGGCCTGCTCGACCAGGATGGTGGGGATGACCCCGTCGACTTTGGTCTGTTGGTAGCGCAGTTTGGCCACGAACACATCGGGGTCATCGGTGGCGGTGGGCCGCGCCGCGCCGGGGATCGCTTCGAGCGGGTGGTGATCGAGCATGAGAATTTCTGAGGCCCGCCGCCCAGTCAGTGCTTGCAGCAGCCAGATCCGGGCGGCCTGGGGGTCGCCGAGGCCTTTGATCAGCGACACGGTGCCATCGGGATGGGTCACCGACACCAGGGCGCCCCGTTGGGCGGCGAGCACGTCGAGGTAGGCCAGCATCTGCTGCAGTTCTCCAGTGGAGTACCAGGTCAATTCCCGGGTGCGGTGGGCGCGGCGGGTGCGAAACGCCGGCCCCCACAACCGGGTGTGCGCCGCGGACAGGTTCTCCCAACGCGCATCGCCGGTGGCTGCCGCGGCCTCGGGTGCATGGTCGAGCATGAACGTGTAGAAGCTCTGGATCTGAGATTGGCTGTCGCCGATCGCCGTGGCAGACAACGGCTTGTCAGGTCGGGCAGCCGCGGCTGGGGAGCGCAGGTATTCGTTGTAGGTAGTGAAAATCAGGCGTAGCTGCGCCGGGTCATCGGATAAGACGGGATCGGTGTAGCCACGCGCGATCACGAATTCACCGAAATGGCGCGCCATCTCGCGGGCACGATCGACTGCCGATGACCAGCGCAGCAACTCCGCATCCAGGCAGGTGCGCAGCCAAAACCGCACCCCTTCGCGCAGCCACGCTGGTTCGATCGCGCCGATGCGCACCGTCTTCTCGTGGCACGGTTCGTGTTCGCGTTGCGGGATCCGTGGATCGGCCCGCAGATCCCAGGTGTCATAGGCCCACCAGTCGATGGCGCTGGCCCGCACCGACACAAACAGGTGCAGATGCTCGATCAGGCCCACAATATTGCGGCGTGTGCCGCCGGCGGGCAGCCGCGCATTGCGCCGCTCGAACACCACGACCGCGTGGCGCACCATGTCGTTGACCGCCAGGTCGGTGATGCTCACCGGGTGGCGGCCGTGCGCACTGCGGTACTCGGCCGCGGCGGCGCTGATGGCCTGGGTGGCCCAGCGCAGCAGGGAATGCTCGATCTTGCGCAGCCCCTCGTGGTAGCACACCCACACCCACCAGGCGATCTCGTCGGCGAACCGCGCCGGTGTGGCCTGCGGGGTGAAGTCGTACACCCCAGCGGTCGCAGCGGGCGGCAGATCGTTCTTGCGGGACAGGAACACCCGATCTGCCGGGGGCAGATGCACCTGATAGGCCGGGCGGCGCCATTCGGCGGGTACCTGGGCCCACTGCGCCTGCCACGCCACCGCACCGAGGTCGCCTACCGGTGTGGTCAGGCGGCCCTCATTGCTGGCCATCGTGAAGTCCTTTCCATCCGGCGACATAGTTTTTCCACTCGGCCAGTGAACGCATCGCCGCGTCCTGGGTGACCCAGCCGTAGGTGGACAGAGTGGTCTGCACATCGGCGTGGCCCAGACGCCGCATCACCACATGCTCAGGCACCCCCGCCAGCAGCAACGCGGTGGCGTGAGTGTGGCGCAGCCAGTGCGGTGACCAATCCGGCGGCAGACTCCGATGCGCTGTGCGCAGCCCGCGCACCTTCTCGTAGATGTTCTCCTGGCGCATCGGCGAAAAACGCGGTCCCCGTTGCAGATTGACGAACACGAAATGATTCGACAGATCATCGACCACCTGGTCGGCGTTCATCGCGACCAACTGCCACACATACTCTGAATACAGTGCCTCCAGGTCATCACCGACATAGATCCGCCGCGGCCCGGTCTTGACCCGAGCACCATGGGGATGATCTTGGCGCTCCACAATGTCGATCCACGGGGTCGCACCGGCGCCGATATGAAAATCGTTGTGCCGCAGTGATAAGGCCTCGCCCAGACGCATTCCCGTTTCGGCCAGTACTGCGAAAAACAATCGGTTGCGCACCGCGGCGGCCCCGCCGGTCCAGTCCCCGTCGCGCTGCACCGAGCAGCCATCGAGGATCGTGGCCACCTGGGCAGGCGACAAGACAGGGGTAGCCGATCGCCGCGGGGTGCGCACCGGGTAGATCGGGTGCTCGCCGTCGCGGTGGGGCCCGACGCCGTCGAGGAACCCGACGTAGCGGTTGTGGCGCCGCCAGCTGCCCCGCTGAGTGACCAAACGCCGATAAGGCACCTCGGTGGTGCCGGCATCAGCGTGATAGCGATACATCGACAACACCGCAGCCGCCCGCGGCTGCAAAGAACTGGTCACCATCTTGGTCTCGGGGGCACCCAGGCGCGGTGTCCCGGGCAGATCCCCAGTCCGCAGATACTGCAAGTACTGCCCGAACAGGGTGGTGGGGAAGTCATCCCAGCGATGGCCGGTGTGCTCGAGCATCGTGAACCACCGCGCCAACCCCGCGGCGTAGCCACGCACCGTGTGCGGGGACGCGCCCCCCTCACGCAGAAACCTCAGATACTCCGCAGCCGGGGCCACCGGCAGATGATCGGCGCCAACGACCGTGTAGGTGACAGGCTGGTCGGCAAAGATCACCCGCTGCACTCGCGCCACCGGCCCCCCTTGTGTTCTAGCCGCGCCGGCTTCGCTGCCGCAACGGAATCACATTGCTGCCCGTACTGGGCGCCGATGACCCGGGTCCGACCGTCGCTCTGCCGCTGCCGGCGGCCACCCGCACCGCCGCCGCGCCCGGGGCGGCCCGCTGCCCGGCCATGAAGTCCTCCAGCAGATCCTGCGGCCACACCAAGTCATAGGGGGCCAGCATCGCCGCCGAACGCGCCGAAAAACGCCATCTCCAGCCACTTGCTGATCAATCGTGGCCGCTCCACCTCACGGTCATTCCAGCCCGGCTCCACCCGACCCCACGTCGTATCGGTATCCGGATTGACCCGGGTGTAGAGCTGGCGGCGCAACGCCTCAAACCGCGCCCCAGTCAACAACTGCGAGGTATGCAGATGCTTGATCAACGCCCCCAGCGACACACCCCACTTTGCTTTCACCGGCAACAACTCCGCCAGCGACGGAGCCCGCGACACGTCCTTGGCCAGCACCGCCGCCGGCGCCAACAACTCCGAGGCGAACTGCGACGCCTGCTCCTCGCAGGCCTCGGTGACGCTGCCCGAGGCATGCAACACCAGATGACCCACCTCATGAGCCAGCGTCCAGCGGGTCCGTTCCCACGAATTCGATTGCCGCACAACGATCAACGGCCGGGTATTGAACTCCCCGACACGCACCGAATAACCCAAATGCTTGTCGATCTTGCCGGTGGAATCCCCGTCACCCAGGATCCGCCGTGACGAGGAGGTCAGCAAGCGGCGCACCACGACCACCACACCGCTGCGCTCGATCTCATGCGTCAGGTACTCGATCGGCTGATCGTGCTCCAACCCCCAACTGGCACGCACCGCCGCAGCGGCCTGGGTCACTGCGGTGTCGATCGGAAGTATCGGCAACTTCACCGCAGGTAACTGAGTGCGGCCATTGAGCTCGTCGAGAAACTCCCCAGCCAATGCCGCGAACTGCGCCAAATACTCCCGCTCGGTCGCCGTGATCGACCGCGGCGCACGGAACAACAGATCCGACTGGTGCACCCGCGACGTCGGAGCGGTGGTGAAAAATTTCGCCGGGAACCGCAACACCGCCACCAGCCGGTCGAAATCCTTGATCGGCAACGCCGTCGTGGTCGACTTCTCCAACCGGTTCAGCCGAGAATGCTTCCAGCCCAACGCTTCCATCACCGCAGTGGCAGTCATCGCGCGCATGACCCGGGCCTGGTTGACCCGCAACCCATACACGTCCACGGTCGTCGTCATTGCGACCTCGATTCAACAGCCACCCGCCGACATTCGCATCGACCCCCGACACCACGACCCCTTAAGCCGGCTCCTCGGGATCCTCGCCCGTCCCCAGCGCCGGCGGCTCGTACTCGCCGAAGTCGTCCCTGGGCCCCTGACCCTGCGCCGACGGAGTCACCAGCGGAGAGTCGGTGACTGGAGGCAGCGGCTCGGTTGCCAAAATCTGCACCCGCGACGCATTGTCCACATCCACCACGAACGCCAACACCGCCTCCGACAATCCCCACCCATCGTCGGTCGGCCACCACAGGGCGAAGATATCCGGTGTACCGGCCGGAGTCACAATCGGCGACGGAAACAACTGCGCCGGCTCGTCCTCGTCCAACAACATCTGCTCGTCGACCTGAGCCTTCGGCGGCCGCAGCACCCGAAGATCGCCGCCCGTCGGATGCGTCACCACCCGAACTCGCTCCCCGTGCAACACCTTCGACGGCCACCGTCGCGCACGAAAATCCATCCCCCGCGAATCGGCGATCTGCACCGACAACCCACTGCCACGAGAAGTCAACAACGTGTCCCCAGGGATCGGCTTGCGAAGCTCGCGCATCCTCAACACCATCTGGCGCACACACGTACAAAACGCCTGACCATGAATATCCAACGGATCCTCGAACAACGGCTGCCACATCTGGCCAACCTTGGGGATCACCACCTCCAAGTCGTAACGCAGAGTCGCCAACGACGGCCCATGATCCGACACCGCCTTGCGCAACCGCTCTTGTAGGTTCACACGGCGAATTTCGCACACAAAAACAGAGAGCGCAAGCAACACGCCGCATCGGCGTGGCGAGAGGGTTGATATTGCTACGCACACTCTTAGAGTACATGTACCCGACGATAAATACGCAGTTCAACACGCATTGTGCGCCCACATTGTGTAGTTAACTACTGATAAACGTCGCAGGTTCTGCTGCACGTCGGGCGTGACGGCACCGGGCGGCGCAGGCTCGTCGAGATCGCGGTGCTGCGCCGAGCCGCCCGGGGCGATCTCGAGGTGGTGACGGCCTGGCATACCGACAGCGGATTGGGTTGCGGAGCACAGGCTCTCGATGCCTTGATCGAACAGCGGGCGGCGCCGTGACGGCGAGCGCGCTGGTACTTGCGGCCGCGCTTCTGCTGTGGCCGGCCACACCCCGGCGGACAACCGCGCTGCGGAGGGCAGACGCACCGGGGCGGCGTCGAGTGCGGGCGGCGCCGACCGTGATGGTGGTGGGAGTCGTTGTGGCCTGGCTGGTTCCGTTGCCGGTCGCCCTCGCCGGGGCCGTGGTGTCCGGAACGGTGGCGATACGCCGCAGGGGTCGCGGTGCCCGGCTTCAGCGACAACAGGAATCCGCGGCGCTGCAGGCCGCCCTGGATGTGTTGGTCGGTGAACTGCGTACCGGAGTCCACCCGGTCAATGCCTTCGGCACCGCGGCCTGCGAGGTGTCCGGCCCGGTACACCACGGCTTGAGTGCCGTGGCCGCTCGCGCGCGGCTGGGCGCCGACGTCGCGGCCGGGCTGGAAGATGTTGCGGCGACATCCCGATTGCCGATGCACTGGGAACGGCTCGCGGCGTGTTGGCGCCTGGCCCACGTGCATGGGCTCTCCATAGCCACCCTGACGCGCACCGCGCAACGCGACATCGTTGAGCGTGAACGCTTTTCCTCGCATGTCGAGGCGGCGATGGCGGGGCCGCGGGCGACGGCGGCGGTGCTCGCCGGGTTGCCGGTGGCCGGGATCGCGCTGGGTCAGTTGATCGGGGCGCGGCCGTTGGCGTTCCTGTGCGGTGCGGGAGCGGGTGGCTGGCTGCTGGTCATCGGAGTCCTGTTGGCCTGTGCCGGGCTGATGTGGTCGGACCGGATCACCGAACGGGTGCTGAGATGAGCTGGGCAGCAGTGTTTCTCGCCGCTGCCCTGCTCGTCGGGGCGGATCCGGCCCGCGTGCGGGCCCGCGCCGCGCCGCGACCCGTGGTTCGCGCACGTTCGCAGCCGGTGCGGGCTGACGATCCACTCGGCGCGGCCTCGACGTTCGACCTGTTCGCTGCCTGCCTGGCGGCCGGGATGGCGGTGTCGACAGCGGCTGCGGCGGTAACCCCGTCAGCTCCACCGGCACTGGCGCCGCTGCTGCGCCGCGCGGCCGAACTGCTGGCGCTCGGGGCGGACCCGGCCACGGCCTGGGGCACCGGAGATGTTGGGGCGCCCAAGGACAAGAACGCCGAAGCCCTGTTGCGTTTGGCCCGCCGGTCGGCTGCCTCGGGCAGTGCCTTGGCCGACGGGGTGACCGAGCTGGCCGCCCAGACCCGGCACGACGCCGCCACCTCCGCCGACGCGGTGGCGGAACGCGCCTCGGTGCTGGTGGCCGGCCCGCTGGGGCTCTGCTATCTGCCGGCATTTCTGTGTCTGGGCGTCATACCTGTGGTCGCCGGCCTTGCCGGTGACGTGCTGGGTTCAGGTCTGTTGTGAACACATTTCACAAAGGGAGGAAAGGTCATGGGAGGAAACATGATTCAGAGGGTGAATGCCAAGGCGGCGCTGTTGATGTTCGACGAGTCGGGGATGTCCACCGTCGAGTATGCGATCGGCACCATCGCCGCGGCGGCGTTCGGGGCGATCTTGTACACCGTGGTCACCGGGGACTCGATCGTGAGCGCGCTGACCAACATCATCAGCCGGGCACTGAACACCAACGTCTAGATGACCGGGGCGCGGTCACCGTCGAGGCCGCCTTTGCGATCGCATCGCTGGTGGCGGTCCTGGTGTTGTGTGTGGGCGGCCTCAGCGCGATGGGCATGCAGATCCGCTGTATCGACGCCGCGCGCGAAGCCGCCCGCCTGGCGGCCCGCGGAGAGGGCGAGGCGGCAACGGCGGCCGCTCGCCGGGTCGCCCCGTCCGGCGCGGTGGTGCACGTCGGGCAGGACGGTGGTTTGGTGGTGGCCCGGGTCAGTGCGGCCACGGCGTTGCCGGGGCTCACGGTGTCCGCCGAGGCGGCAGCAGTCACCGAACCCGGCACCGGGTGAGCGCGGATCGGCCACGCTGCTGGCAGCGGCCATGATCGCGATGGTGATCGCGTTCGCGGCCGGCGGCGCCTATCTCGGTGCAGCGGTGACGGCCCGGCACCGGGCGCAGGCCGCGGCGGACCTGGCCGCCCTGGGCGCCGCAGGCGCGGTGGTGTCCGGTCCGGACGCGGCGTGCCGACAGGCCACCCAGGTTGCCGCCCGAATGCGGGCGGTTCTCGCGGACTGTCGGATCGACGGCCTCGATGTGGTGCTGCAGGTTTCGGTTCCGGTCCGCCTCGGTCGTTGGGGAGTCGGTCCGGCCCGGGCGGTCGCGCGCGCGGGACCGGTGGACTTCGCCGGTTAGTCGAGTTCGTCGAGATCTGCCGCGGCGACTTCGTCGTCGGTCGGCAGTCGAAGGGCGATCAGCCCCGCGAACGTGTTGTCGTCGAGTTCGATTCGGTTGATGGTCATGTGCACCGGCTGCCAGCCGCCGTCCTCGGTGCGCATCCGCAGCACGGCGGTGGTGGCGCCGCCGGAGAAATCGGTGGTCATCCGGGCCATGTGCCTGGCGTCGGCCGGATGGATGCGGGCCGGTCCACCGTCGCGGTTGCGCCAGTCGAAGAACGGTGCGGGCTCGTCGAGCCACTTGAGCAGCTTCCAGTCGTCGAGGCCGACCAGGGCCCGGTGCACGCCGGGCCGGGCCAGCCCGTCGAGGATGCGTTGCGCCAGGTTGTCCGGGCGGACCACGGGAGTCTCGCGCTCACTGCGCCAGTTCATCGCCCGGCAGATCAGCCGGTCGGAGCCGTCATCGTGGGGTTCTGTGACCACCCGGGCCACGAAACCCACGGTGATCGCCTCCCCGCGGTGATCGGTGACATCCCAGGTGGTGCACAAGGTGTTACCCACCACCGGCTTGATCGTCATGGCCAGCACCTTGGACTCGCTGCCGTTGAGATCCCGAGACGGCAAGTCGTCGGCAAACGCGCGGTCGTGGGTGGCCTCGGTCTCGGGGTTCATGCCGCTGTTGTGCAGGGATTCGGCGGTGTCGGTGGCCACGCCCGCGGTCAGATCCCAGACCAGCGGGCCGGGAACCGGCCGTTGCGGCGGTTCGGCATCGGCCGGCCCGATCCAGACATGCACCCCGTGGATGTGTCCGTCGGACATCCGCACCACCTCGGTGCGGATTACGCGGTCGTTCTTGGGTGTGATGCTGCTGAGGCCCTGGCCCGCTTGCACGGTTTCCCTGATGGCACTCTGAATTGCCATCAGGTGCGGATTTCGGCGCAGAAACACACTGATCGGGACGAGGTTCTTTGTCTGCAGACCTCGTGCGACCACAACAGGCTCGCTACCCAGTGTCTCCACGAGCAGCCAGTCGTGGGTCATGCGCGGCATTTTACCGGCGCTGCCCGTAGCTGCCTTCACGCCCGAGGACGACGGAATCCGCACCGAAAAACTGCGGATTACGGTCACGGGTTTCCGGAACTACCGTCTGTCGGGTTGCAAACATGAGTGAGTTCACGTAATTTGCCACTGCGCCCGGCCTCCGGGATTGGGAACGGATCGCGTTGTCCGACCGTTCGTCGCAACGTCTGTGTGTTCGGCGTGGCCGAATGCAGCCACGTAGTTGTCGATCCGCGTAGTCGGCCGTCGAGGGGTCGGTCGTCAACGCGGTCGGGGGATCACGCTGAGGAAGTACTCAGCGCGCCGAGCACCAGGCGGAGCACTTTCATCGCGCCCGTTTTGTCCAGCGGGTCGTTGCCGTTGCCGCACTTCGGTGACTGCACGCACGAGGGGCAACCGTGCGGGCACTCACAGGCCTCGATCGCATCGGCCGTCGCGCCCCACCACGTACCCAGATTGCGGAATCCGCGGTCTGCGAAGCCGGCACCGCCCGGATAGCCGTCGTAGACGAAGATCGACGGCAGGCCGTCCACCGGTCCGACAGCCGTCGAGACCCCGCCGATGTCGCCGCGGTCGCAACTGGCGACCAGCGGCAGCAGACCGATCGAGGCGTGTTCGGCGGCATGCAGACTCCCCGGCACCGCGAGAAGGTCAATACCGCTGTCTTGTAAGGCTTCCGGGGTGATCGTGCACATCACCGCCATGGTGTCCAGGGTGCTGGGCGGCATATCCAGTTCCACGAAGTCGATGACCTCGCCGTCGATGCGGCGGCGCAGGTAGCCGACCACGGTGTTGGTCACGGAAACCGGAACCAGACCCACGGTGACCGGGCCGAACGTCCTGCGTTCGCCGGGCCCGGTGACCGATATGTCGGTGAGTTCCCTGGCGAACGTGCTGTACCCGGGGTCGGCCGCGTACACGAACGCCACACCGTCCTCGAACGACAGCGAGTCGACGAGGTAGGTCTCGCCCTGGTGCAGATAGACCGCGCCGGGATGCAGAGAGGCCGCTGCCCGGCCCGCGCCGGTGCTGCCCAGCATCCGGCCCGTGTCGGCCTCCAGGATCGCGATCTGGCCGCCGCTGGAGCCGCGAATGTCGACGGCCGGGTGCGGATCCACCCCGGGAGCGGGGAAGTAGCCGCCCGGACGTTTACGCAACAACCCGTCGTCGACCAGGGTCTCGGCGACCGCATCGGCGTTCCACAGCCGGACCTCGGCCTCGGTCAGCGGCAGCTCGGCTGCCGCACAGAGCAATTGCGGGCCCAGCACATGCGGATTCGTCGGGTCGATCACCACCCGCTCGATCGGCTTGTCCAACAGCGCCGCCGGATGGTGCACGAGATAGGTGTCCAGGGGGTCATCGCGCGCGATCAGCACGATCAGCGCGCCCTGCCCACGTCGGCCGGCCCGGCCGGCCTGCTGCCAGAACGAGGTGACGGTACCGGGAAACCCGGCCAGCACCACCGCATCCAGCCCGGCGATGTCGATGCCGAGCTCCAGCGCGTTGGTGGTGGCCAGACCGCGCAGTCGTCCGTCGGTCAGCGCGTGTTCGAGCTCGCGGCGGTCTTCGGCGAGATAACCGGCCCGGTAGGACGCCACCAGGTCCGCAAGCTCGGGTGCGGTGTCCTCCAGCCGGGCCCGGGTTCCGAGTGCGGTGAGCTCCGCGCCGCGGCGGGACCGGACGAAGGTCAGGGTGCGCGCACCCTCGGTCATCAGATCGGCCATCACCCGCGCGGCCTCGGCACCGGCCGAACGTCTCACCGGCGCGCCGTTCTCGCCGGTCAGGTCGTCGAGCAGGGCCGGCTCCCACAGCGCGATCGTGCGGGCGCCCTGCGGGGAGCCGTCCTCGGTCACCTCGGCGACCGTCTGCCCGATCAACTCGGCGGCGGTCTCGGCCGGTGAGGCGGTGGTGGCACTCGCGAAAATCACGGTCGGCGCGGAATGGTCAGGGGAATAGCGCTCGCACAACCGCAGCAGCCGGCGCAGCACCATGGCCACATTCGAACCGAAAATGCCACGGTAGTAATGGCATTCGTCGATCACGACGAACTTGAGGTGACGCAGGAACACTGCCCAGCGCGCGTGGTTGCGCAACAGCGACAGATGGATCATGTCCGGATTGGAGAAAATCCACCGGGATCGCTCCCGGGCGAACCGCCGCACTTCGGTTGCGCTGTCCCCGTCATACGGTGCCGGCGCGACGTCGCGCAGTGCGGTGACGGTTTCGGTGAGATTCTGTGCCGCGCGCAGCTGGTCATGGCCGAGCGCCTTCGTCGGGGACAGGTACAGCACCCGCGCCTGCCGATCCTCGGCCAACGCCGTCAGGATCGGCAGTTGGTAGGCCAGGGACTTGCCCGACGCGGTTCCGGTGGACACGACCACATGCCGCCCGTCGTGGGCCAACTCGGCGGCGGCGAGTTGGTGCGACCACGGCGCGGCGATCCCGCGGTCGACCAACGCCTGGACGACCTCCGAATGGGCCCATTGCGGCCACTCCTGTGGTTTGCCCTGTCGCGGAGGGATATCCGCAACATGGCGTAGCGGATTTTCGCCGGAAGGGGTGCCGTCGACAGCGCAAGCGAGCAGCTCACGGCCGAAATCTGACCCCTGATCGAGCACTACTGGTCCTCCTGCGATCTACCCCGCCGACATCGGGTCGGATTTGTAAACGAATTGTTCACCACGCGCCGCATCCCGAGACTGTCGCAGCAGCCTTCGACATGATTGACTGATCACGGTCGCAGCTTCTGTGTTTGTACTCGCACTCGCAGGATCGTCGTTGCGATCGCGGTTCCTGCGAGGGTTGTAGGTCGGGTCAAGTTCCGGTCGACTCGCGCGTTGGTATGGCGGTCGGAACGGGCCCGGTGCATCGGAAGTCGGTGGACCGCACCCGGTTGAAAGAGAAGGAAAGAACAAAAGATGCCACAGGGAACTGTGAAGTGGTTCAACGCGGAGAAGGGCTTCGGCTTCATTGCTCCGGAGGACGGCTCGGCTGACGTGTTTGTCCACTACACGGAAATCCAGGGCAGCGGATTCCGCACCCTGGAGGAGAACCAGAAGGTTGAGTTCGAGGTCGGCCAGAGCCCCAAGGGGCCGCAGGCCACGGGTGTTCGGGCCATCTGAGCCAAACAAACCCAAAGAGACGCCCCCGTGTGAGTCCGCATCGGACACCGCGGGGGTGTTCTCGTTTTTGCGGGCTGCGCTGGCTTAGTGTCGATTCGTGAGCCAGCTGTCCTTCTTCTCGGCCGAGTCGGTGCCGCCCGCGGTGGCCGACCTGACCGGGGTTCTCGCCGGGCCGGGACAGGTTGTGCTGGCGAGCCACGGCGGCCAGCAGGCGGCCCGGATTTCGGTGGTCGTCGACGAGCTGTGGCGCGCCAACGGCCTGGCCGAGATGATCAGCGAGGCCGGTCTGGTGTCGGAGATATCCCGGACCGACGAGAACAACCCGCTGGTGCGCACCGCGCTGGATCCGCAGTTGATGCTGATCGCGGGCGAGTGGACCAGGGGCGCGGTCAAGACGGTGCCCGCCGGTTGGCTGCCCGGTTCGCGCGAGCTGCGGGCCTGGACGCTGGCGGCGGGCACGCCCGAGGCCGACGACCGCTACCTGCTGGGACTGGACCCACATGCTCCCGATACCCACGCGGTGCTGGCTGCGGCCATGATGCGGGTGGGGATCGCCCCGACATTGATCGGGACCAGGGGCTCCCATCCAGCCCTGCGGATCAGTGGGCGGCGTCGCTTATCGCGCCTGGTCGAGAACGTAGGGGAACCACCCGGGGAGGCGGCGGCGTTGGCGCATTGGCCACGTATTTAATGGTGCACACGCGGAGAGCCGGTTTGCGTAGGCTCGCGCGTAATGCGAAATTGTCAGTTGCCGGGCGTGGCGCGGCAACTAAAGAAGTGGAGCGTAGGCACAGTTGGCTGGCGATAGCGGCAGCGGTAGCAAGGGAAATGTCCGGCGACTCGTGATTGTCGAGTCGCCGACAAAAGCGCGCAAGATAGCTGGCTACCTGGGCTCCAATTACGTGGTCGAATCCTCCCGCGGGCACATTCGTGACCTGCCGCGCAATGCCGCCGACGTGCCGGCCAAGTACAAATCCGAGCCATGGGCGCGCCTCGGGGTCAATGTCGACGACAACTTCGAACCGCTCTACATCGTCAGCCCGGACAAGAAGAGCACCGTCACCGAGCTCAAAGACCTGCTCAAGGGTGTTGACGAGCTCTACCTCGCAACGGACGGTGACCGCGAGGGTGAGGCGATCGCCTGGCATCTGCTGGAGACGCTGAAGCCCAAGGTGCCGGTCCGGCGGATGGTGTTCCACGAGATCACCGAGCCCGCCATCCGTGCCGCCGCGGAAAACCCGCGTGACCTGGACATCGCGCTGGTCGACGCGCAGGAAACCCGCCGCATCCTCGACCGGCTCTACGGCTACGAAGTGTCGCCCGTGCTGTGGAAGAAGGTCGCGCCGAAGCTCTCGGCAGGCCGGGTGCAGTCGGTGGCCACGCGCATCATCGTGCAGCGCGAGCGGGAGCGCATGGCGTTCCGCAGCGCCGGCTACTGGGACGTCAGCGCCGAACTCGACGCGAGCGTCTCCGATCCGCAGGCTTCGCCGCCCAAGTTCACCGCCAAGCTCAACACCGTCGACGGCCGCCGCGTCGCCGCCGGTCGCGACTTCGACTCGCTGGGCCAGCTGAAGAAGCCCGACGAGGTGCTCGTGCTCGACGAGGCCAGTGCCGGGGCCCTGGCCGCCGGACTGCGCGGTGCCCAGTTGGCCGTCAGCTCCGTCGAGCAGAAGCCGTACACGCGCAAGCCGTACGCACCGTTCATGACGTCGACGCTGCAGCAGGAGGCCGCCCGCAAGCTGCGGTTCTCCTCGGAGCGCACCATGAGCATCGCGCAGCGGCTGTACGAGAACGGCTACATCACCTACATGCGTACCGACTCGACCACGCTGTCGGAGTCGGCCATCAACGCCGCGCGTACCCAGGCGGGCCAGCTGTACGGCTCGGAGTACGTGCACCCGACGCCGCGGCAGTACACCCGCAAGGTCAAGAACGCCCAGGAAGCCCACGAGGCGATCCGCCCCGCCGGCGACGTGTTCCAGACCCCCGGCCAGCTGCACGCGCAGCTCGACACCGACGAGTTCCGGCTCTACGAGCTGATCTGGCAGCGCACCGTGGCCTCGCAGATGGCCGACGCGCGCGGTACGACGCTGTCGCTGCGCATCGCCGGCACCGCGGCCGGTGGCGAGCAGGTCGTCTTCAACGCGTCCGGTCGCACCATCACGTTCCCGGGCTTCCTCAAGGCCTACGTCGAGAGCATCGACGAGCTGGCCGGCGGCGAGTCCGACGACGCCGAGAGCCGTCTGCCGAACCTGACCCAGGGGCAGCGCGTCGACGCCGCCGATCTGACCGCCGACGGCCACCAGACCAGCCCCCGGCCCGCTACACCGAGGCCTCGCTGATCAAGGCACTCGAAGAGCTCGGCATCGGTCGCCCGTCGACGTACAGCTCGATCATCAAGACCATCCAGGACCGCGGCTACGTGCAGAAGAAGGGCAGCGCTCTCGTGCCCTCCTGGGTCGCGTTCGCCGTCGTGGGCCTGCTGGAGCAGCACTTCGGCCGACTGGTGGATTACGACTTCACCGCCGCCATGGAAGACGAGCTCGACGAGATCGCCAACGGCCAGGAACAGCGCACCAATTGGCTGTCGAACTTCTACTTCGGCGGCGAGCACGGCGTCGAGGGCTCGATTGCCCGCGCCGGTGGGCTCAAGCACCTCGTCGGTGGGAACCTCGAAGGCATCGACGCGCGAGAAGTCAACTCCATCAAGCTCTTTGACGATGAAGAGGGTCGCGCGGTGGTGGTCCGGGTGGGCCGCAACGGTCCATACCTGGAGCGGATGATCGCCGATCCGGACAATCCCGGTGAGCTCAAGCCGCAGCGCGCGAACCTCAAGGATGAGCTGACTCCCGACGAGCTGACCCTGGAGTTGGCCGAAAAGGCTTTCGCCACACCGCAAGAGGGTCGGGTGCTGGGTGTCGACCCGGTGTCGGGACACGAAATCGTCGCCAAGGACGGGCGTTTCGGCCCCTACGTCACGGAGATCCTCCCCGAACCGCCGGAGGAGCCGGACGCCGGGACGACGGCCAAGAAGGGCAAGAAGCCGACCGGCCCCAAGCCGCGTACCGGATCGCTCTTGCGCTCGATGGACCTGGAGACGGTGACGCTCGACGACGCGCTCAAGCTGCTGTCGTTGCCGCGGGTGGTGGGCGTCGACCCGTCGAACAACGAGGAGATCACCGCGCAGAACGGCCGCTACGGCCCATACCTCAAGCGCGGCACCGACTCTCGATCGCTGGCCAACGAGGAACAGATGTTCACCATCACCCTCGACGAGGCGCTGAAGATCTACGCCGAGCCGAAACGCCGTGGGCGCCAGGCCGCTGCGGCCCCGCCGTTGCGTGAGCTGGGCACCGACCCGGCGTCGGGCAAGCCGATGGTGATCAAGGACGGCCGCTTCGGTCCCTACGTCACCGACGGTGAGACCAACGCCAGCCTGCGCAAGGGCGATGACGTGCAGTCGATCACCGACGAGCGGGCCTCGGAACTGTTGGCCGATCGCCGGGCCCGTGGGCCGGTGAAGAAGGCCGCGAAGAAGGCTGCCAAGAAGGCGCCGGCCAAGAAGGCTCCCGCGAAGAAGGCCGCTGCCAAGAAGGCCTGAGCCTTCTAGCTGGAGACGTCGCTCTCGGCCTGGCGCTCCAGGTCGCGGGGCAGCACGAGGTTCATCGGGCGGGCCAGCTGAGTGGGCACCGTGCGGCCGCGCAGTTCGACGATCTCGCCGACGTCCCAGCTCAGCGCCTCGGCATCGAGGGCGCCGCTGACCGCGATCGCCGAGGCCAGCACGTGGCCTTCCTCCAGCTTGGCGAGCTCGGTGAGGCGCGCGGCCTCGTTCACCGGGTCGCCGATCACGGTGTACTCGAAACGGGCCTGAGCGCCGATGTGGCCGGCGATCGCGCGTCCGGCCGAGACCCCGATACCGAACTCGGTGTCGCTGCCCAGCACGCTGAGCAGCTCGTCGTGCAGTTCGCGGGACGCGGCCAGCGCGCCGCCGGAGGCGTCGGGATGCTCGATGGGGGCGCCGAAGATGGCCAGCGCCGCGTCACCCTGGAACTTGTTGACGAACCCGCCGTGCCGGTTGACGGTGTCGACGATGACCCGGAAGAACTCGTTGAGCAGGTTCACCACGTCGCCTGCCGGAATGGTCGACGCGAGATGCGTCGAACCCACCAGGTCCACGAACAGCACCGCGACGTCGCGTTCCTGGCCGCCGAGCTCGGTGCCGCGCTCCAGGGCACGGCGGGCCACGTCCTCACCCACGTACCGGCCGAACAGGTCACGCAACCGTTGCCGCTCGGCCAGCTCGCGCACCATGTCGTTGAACCCGGCCTGCAGCAGGCCCAGCTCGCTGGCGTCGTAGATCTGCATGTGCGCGTTGTAGTTGCCGCGCTGCACCTCACCCAGCGCCCAGCGCAGCTGGCGCAGTGGGTCGGCGATCGACATCGCCACCAGCATGGTGCCGGACAGTCCGATCACCAGCGCGGCGATGGCCAGCAGCAACAGTGGGGTGATCAGCCGGTCGGCGGATGCGGTCAGGATCGAGAACTTGCTGGCCACCAGCGCCAGCACGATGGCCAGGACCGGCACGCCCGTCGAGAGCACCCAGGTCAGCACCTGGCGCAGGATCACCCCGGGTGCGCGGAAGTTCTCCGGCACGCCGCCCCGCAGCGCGGCAACCGCGACCGGCCGCAACACGCGCTCGGACTGCAGGTAGCCGATGATCGCGGTGGCCGTCGCACCCAGGGCGGTGGCGACCAGGACGACGGGCGCGGACTTACTGGCGACCGGCCAGCTGGCCACGATGAACACGATCGAGCCGAGGAACCAGTTCGTGACGCTGATCAGGGTGCGGTAGAAGGGCATCTTCAGCGCCCGCACGCGGGCCAGCTCGGTGATGCTGGGGTCCGACTTGGACAGCAGGGTGTCGCGGCGCTGCCACCGGATGACCGGGATCAGCAGCCGCAGGGCCAGGTAGGCGCCGATGGTGAACGACACGAAAAGGTAGCCCAGGAAGATCGCCAGGTTGAACACCGGCAGATCCTGGAGCTGGATGCGGTCCTCGGGCGGCAGTCCGAAGCGCAGGAAGCCCAGAACGAACAGTGCGCCGATGATGTCGGCCTGCAGCATGCCCAGCGTGAACACCGGCCACGGGGTACGGGCCACCCACCGGACGAATGCGTTGATTCGCCTCATGGGGATTGCCTCCGCGGTCACCCGTTCACCGTATCGGGCCACAGGGACGTTGAGCGCCTGCTGTGACGTGGTTGTGTCGGCTTGACCACTACTGTTGGGGACGATGAGCGGGGTTTTTGCGCGGCTGGTTGGCCAGCATGCGGTGGAACAGGAGCTGGTGGCGGCCGCCTTGGCGGCCCGGGGTGATTCGCCACACAGTGGCACCACCGTCGGGACCATGACACATGCCTGGCTGATCACCGGCCCGCCGGGATCAGGGCGTTCGGTCGCGGCGCTGTGCTTCGCGGCGGCCCTGCAGTGCACGTCTGAGGGGACTCCGGGGTGCGGTGAATGCCGGGCCTGCACGACGACGATGGCCGGTACCCACGCCGATGTGCGGCGGATCGTGCCCGAGGGGCTGTCCATCGCGGTCAAGGAGATGCGCGAGATCGTCCAGATCGCGTCGCGCCGGCCCGGGACCGGGCGCTGGCAGATCGTGGTGATCGAGGACGCCGACCGGCTCACCGAAGGCGCTGCCAACGCACTGCTGAAGGTGGTGGAGGAGCCGCCCGCGTCGACGGTGTTCCTGCTGTGCGCGCCATCGGTGGACCCCGAGGACATCGCGATCACGCTGCGCTCGCGGTGCCGCCACGTAGCGCTGACCACACCGTCGGTGGATGCCATCGCCGACGTGCTGATCTCCGGTGACGGGCTGCCCGAGGAAGACGCTCGCTGGGCGGCCTCGGTCAGCGGCGGGCACGTGGGCCGGGCCCGGCGGCTCGCGACCGATCCGGAGGCCAGGGAGCGCCGTAAACGCGCGTTGGGACTGGCCAGGGACGCCGCGACCCCGGCCCGAGCATTCGCGGCCGCCGAGGAGATGGTGGCCGTCGCCGAGGCGGAGGCGCTGGCGTTGACCGTCGGGCGCAACGAGACCGAGACCGAGGAGCTCAAGACCGCCCTGGGAGCCGGTGGGACCGGAAAAGGCACCGCGACCACCACTCGCGGCACCGCCGGTGCCCTCAAGGAGCTGGAGAGGCGGCAGAAGTCCCGGCAGACCCGGGCCTCCCGTGACGCACTCGACCGGGCCTTGATCGACCTGGCGACCTATTTCCGCGATGCGCTTCTGGTGTCATCGGGAGCCACGGCAGTGACCGCCAACCACCCCGACATGGCCGAGAAAGTGGAGGCCATGGCCGCCCACGTGCCGCCGGACCGGCTGCTGCGCTGCATCGAGGCGGTGCTGGAGTGCCGCGAAGCGCTGGCCACCAACGTCAAGCCGAAGTTCGCGGTCGATGCCATGGTGGCGACCATCGGGCAGGCGCTGCGCGGGTGAGTTGGGTCTGGGCGGGGGCCTGCCGTAGACTCGTGCCGCCCGGTTCGCCGAGCGCGCCACCCTAGCTCAGTCGGTAGAGCAATTCACTCGTAATGAATAGGTCAGGGGTTCGATTCCCCTGGGTGGCTCCATTTTGTTTTGCGCTAGTCGGCGTAGGGGTTCGGAGAGCGCTTACAGCGAGTCCGGCCCTTCGATGACCTGCTTGGCCACCTTCATCGCGGTGTTGGCGTTCGGGAAGCCCGCGTAGCCACTGGAGTGGTAGATCACCTCGGCGATCTCGTCCTCGGTGAGGCCGTTTCGCAGGCCGATCCTGACGTGCGACTCGAACTCATCGGTGGCGCGCAGTGCGATGAGAATGCCCATGGTGACCAGGCTGCGATCACGCCGGCTCAGGCCCTCGCGGCTCCACAGCCGGCCGAAGACATTGTCGACCCCGATCGCCAGGAGTTCGTCGCCGAAGGATCCGTCGGGCTCGACGTTCTTCTCCGACAGATGCGGAACCAGCTCTTGGAGGACCCGCAGACCCTGTTCGCGTACGTCGTCAGTCATGCCTGCCAGCTTGGCACGGACGTGACGAGCTATTCACCGGTGGCGGTGATGACAACAACTGGCGCGTCCTCAGCAAGGAACGCCTTGGACTTGATCTTGGTGCCGGTGAATGCCGCGTCGAGTTGGCTACTGGCTAGAAAGCCGCCCTGCGGCAGGTCAGCCCGCAATGATTCCCAGACATCGGGCCGGTCGGTGGTCGGCATCGGGCGGGACCTCGCCTTCAAATCCTCCGCGACGGACGGGCTCAGTTCGACGATGCTGTCGATCCAGTACAGCGATGGCCCAGGCACATCCGGATCACCCATGTCTCCACTCACCCACGATCCGTTGACAGGCGACCCGATCGCCGGGAAGCGTTTGGTCAACGGCTCCAGCTCGTGTCGAACGGGATTGGACGTGTGCTTGGCGGCGGGAGCGTCCATGGTTGTCTCGATCTGTTGCCGATTGTGCGAACTTGGGAAACACGCTGAAAGTGTGAATGTGGCCACGGCCAACGACAGGGCCGCAGCGCTGATCCTGTGCACCCCAAAAGAATTCGTCACGGCAGTGGCGCTCTTCCTCTCTCGTCACTGTCCCCGGGCAATAACGTCGTACGCGCTACCGAACTCGCGGATCGCCCCGTTGATGCGTGGCCACGGAGCGAGATACACCGTTAGTTGACTGTCGTAGATGCTCCAGTCCTCGGCAGCAATTTCACTTGGAGGTAGTAGGCGACCGTCTCTGAAAAACTCTTCATTGATGTGAGGATCATCCGGACGTGCGGTGAGTGAAACAACTTGATACGCGAGTTGTGTTTGCGCACGTGTAGATGTGGGCTTGTCCGAGGTCGGATCTGCCAAGTGGGTGCCAGTCGCTAAAAGGCTTCGGAGGCGCGCTGCTTGAAGAAGTTCTTCTTTGGTGGGGCCTCTGTCCGCGAGGAGAGGTTCCGCCACGGCGGCTCTTGCGAACGCGGCTTCGTAGGTGTCAGCACGCTGGGAGACGGCTGTACTGAAAGTGCGGTGCGCATCGGCTTCCTTCGTCATCGCCGCGAATAGCGAGACCGTGCGCCGCATCTGCGACTCGGGGTCGTCCAACGGCTCGAATCCTGCAACTCCGCTCTCATCGGCGACCATCGCTCCGAGATAAGGCACTAGGCTCTGCGCAAAGGCTTGCCAGAGTGCAGGATTCGCCGGTGTATCCGCAACCTTCTCCCGCTCGTCTGCCAAGAACGATGCGATGGCGTGCGCGGCGGCCCCCGCCCGGGTTGCTGTTGTTCGATCGGTCGAAAGCGCGTCCCGTGGAACCCAGGCAAAGAGCTCAGCCGCCCGACGACCGTCGTCATCCCACGATGCAGCGGTGATATCCCACAAGAACGATTGATCGTTTGATCCGGTGATCTTCTCGGCGATCGCGACGGTGTCCGTGCTCGAAGGAAGCAAAGGCTCGTCCTGCGAAGTACAGGCGACGACGAGCGCAAGTATTCCGACGGTGACTAGCGTGAGCCAGAACCTCATTTTTGGTACCCGCCGACGTGCCCGAAAGTTTGGCTGAACTTCGTCATCATTGCCGCGATCTGTGTCTTGTCAGCCATCGCGGCGGTTAACTGAGCGTCGTAAATGCTCCAGTCCGCATCACTAATCTGGCTTGGCGGCTTCAACCGTCCGCTGGTGTCATCGAAGAATCGGTCTTCGATATGTGGATTACCATCCTGAACGAACTGTGACGCCACGGCGTACTGAGCCTGTGTGATCTGATGCTGAACCGACGTCTCATTGGCGGTAAGGCCCACGTCGGTTAGGGTTCCGTCCTCGTTGAATTTAAAGTCGGCCTTGTCTGGTGGGCCGCCTGCGATCATGTCCGCGAAGGTGTTGGTGATCAAGTCACCGCCTTTGCCGTAGGAAAATACGCTGCGGAGTATGTCTTTTTTGGTTTCGTAGGCTTCCTTAGCATTTTCCAGTGCTTGATCGGCATTCATCTGGCCGTTGTGGATGTTCGAAAGTGTCTCTTGACTCATGCCGCCGTCGATTACGCCAAGCAGTCGGGCCGAGGCTTGCAGGTCGTCCACCCGGGCGTCACCTTTTGGTAGGTCGGGGTGTTCCTTCGCGTATTCCGCGAACGAATTCTGCATCTCAAGAGCGTTGTTGTATGCGGCCTTGTTCCAATCTCGCGCTGCTTCGGGCTGCGAATCTATTACAGCGAAGAGGCCCTTCGTCTTGTCCATTGTGCTGCCGAGGTCGTCGAGGCGGTGGAAATCGGTATTCACCTTCGGTTGGTCCGTGACCAGTTCGTCCTGATACGGCATCAATCCGTTGGCGAACGCCTTGACGAGATCAGGATTCATGTCCCCGATCTGGTGGTTGCCGTTGATCGCAAGCAGATCGCCACTTTCACGTCCGAGAAATTCGGCGTAGACATTTGCAGTCTCAGCAGAGAGTTTGCTCTCGGGAGAGTCCTTCGTCCATTCGAACAGAGAACCGGCGGCCTTTCCGTCGTCTGACCACTCGTGCGTGGTGACGTCTTTCAAGAAATCCTGACCGTCGTCGCCATGATTACCCGATATTTGGTCGTAAACGATCTGGTGGTCGCGGCCCGCTGCTTCAAAAATGTCCTGAACGGTATTCTCAACGTACTTCGCATGAGGGTCTGCGAAAGTGACATCGCCCGTGAACAACCCCGAGTCCATCATCCGGTCCGCCTTGCGCATCAGTTCACGATCTAGCTCGGTACCGGTCTGTAGCGCTGGATCACCTTCCTTAACGATGGCCGCGATGTCACTCACCTCCGTGGTGACTGGCAATGCGCCTGGCGATTTGAGGGCATCCTGAACGCTCTGCGGCAATCGGTCGAAGCCGCCCTTCTGTTGGTCATCGAATTTTCCCGTGGATCGGGGGACATCGTCATTGCTCATTAGCTGCCATGAGTTCGGGATGACATCGCCATGCTCGCCGAGCTTTTCTCTTGCGTCCTTCAGGGCGGCTACTGACATGTCCTTTTGCTGGGATTCCATTTGGCTCATGTAAGCGGCTTGTTCCGCCGTTAGCTCCTGACCGGGTTTGATCCCGCTCAATATCTGATCCACATGCGCTGCCGCGTCCTTGTCCCCCTTGAGTAGCGCGTTCTGAACGTCCTTCTTGGCTTGCTCTTCTGGAGGTAACGCGTGGGCTTCTTCGCTGCCCTTCTTGTCCCCAGGCCCGAGCTTCTGATTCTGGAGCTCATCAAACGCATTCTTGAGGTCGCTGACGCGGAAGCCGATCTTGAGCATGTCGCCGTTGGCGGTGCTGACGGTGTTGTTGACCTGCGTGATGCCTTCCTTGGCGATCGGGATCAGGCTCTTCTCGCGGGCCTGGGCGCTAAGGGAACTGGGCAGTGAGTTGACCGCGCTGTCGACCCAGGACTTCGTAGTGTCGAGTTGATTGCGCCCATTGGTGACGACGTTGGCGGCGTTGGTGACTTCGGCGGCCATCTTCTTGTCGAGGTCAGCCAGCTTTTCGTAGACGCCGGCATGTTGTTTGTTGACCGCGGCATAGGCCTGAGACCCCGTGCCCTGCCAGCGGTCGTCAGGCTGGGCCGATTCGATAGAGGACTTCATCTTCAGCAGCTGCGAGCTGCTGCCGTTGTACTGGCTGCCGTCGGTGGGGGTGCCTACGCCGAAGGTGTCCTTGGCTTTGCTCCACGTCGAATAGAAGCCATCAAGCGCGCTCACAGAAGCGTCCCCCTCGACAAATCCCGATACTCAACGCTCAGTATCTCAGCACCCGAGCTACCTCGGTGCCAGGAATCCGACGGGTCCGGGGGAGATGCAGACCGACAGGGCAGCGGTGTTGGCCTGCACGGAGATGGACTGCCCCGCCCCGGGCAGCCGGACGAAGACGCGGTTGAGTCCGGGCCGCACCGGCACCTTCACCTCAGGCCCTTCGGCCAGGGCCATGGTCAAGGAGCCGTCGCTGTTGGCCAGGTAGTTGATCTCGGTGGTCCAGTCGGCCGGCAGCAACGGTCCGTCCAGGGGCATGACGACGGGCTCGTCGGGCTGCACCAGGAATCCGCATTTCGGCTCCGGACCCTCGACGATGGTGCGCACCCACGTCACTTTCGCGGGAAGCAGCGTCCCGGTGCGGTCGAACATTCGCAGATCGGTTGTCGCCGAGGCGAACTCGGGGCGCGGTGAGGCGAGGGCGAACATGTGGCTGGCCAGGTTCTCCGGCGCGGCCACGCGTTGCAGGATCAGCGGATCGACCTCTTGATCCAGCAGCGGAGCGGCCGATGAGGTGGAGGCCAGCGACGCGCGGGCGTTGTTCAGGTAGGCCGGCACTGGATTGTCCTGCCACACCTTCAGGAAGGTGTGCGTCGAATACAGGCTGCTTGCCACGAAAAGCGCTGCAAGACTGACGCATATGGCAGTGCGCGCCTTCGATGCCGAGAGGGCGGAGGAGAACCGTGAATCCCGGTTTGGCGCACAGAATCCCACGGCAGCCAGCAGCGCCAGCACCACGACCAAATCAGGCAGGTAGCGCAGCGTCTGTGCCAGCTCCAACGCGGTGAACCGGGACGAGCGCATCAGATAGATCGGGATCTGGCAGGCCACGGCGTAGCCCAGGGCCACGACCAACACCGGCCAGATGCGGGTCTTGCGGACCAGCACCACCGCCACCGCGACGACCAAGACCACCCAGCCCAGCACCATCACGGAGACCGGCGGCGTGGCCCACGGGGATGCCGGGGCCCAGCGCTGCCAGGACCATGGCCCGCCGACGAGTCCGGGCACGATGCCGTGGGTGAACGAGCGGCACAGCAGGTCCCGGGTCATGGCCAGGTCGAAGCTCCACCGCTTCTGATCGACGACGACGAGGTAGACCCCGATCCACGCCACGATCAGGGCCAGGGACGCGACCCACAGCCGGAGGCCGCGCTGCCACACCTCACGCACGCTGAAAGTCCCGGTGACGTACCCCAAGAGAGCCACCACCGCGAACGCCACGAACGGGATCACCGCGGCCTTCTCGAAGAACAGCAGCCCGCCGAGAAAGACCAGCACACCCGTGACGGCGTGCCGCGACGACCCGGTCCGCACGAGCAGTACGGCCTCACCAACCACCCATGCCAGCGCGGCCTGCATCGGCAGCGTGTTCAGCCCCGCCGCCCACCACGCGAATCCGGGCAACGCCAGGGGAGTGAACAAGGCGAACGTCAGCGGCACCAGCAGCACCGGCCGCCAGCCCAGGATCACCCACAGTGCCCGCAGCAACGCCAGCGAGGCCAGCAGCTGCATCACCACCAGGCTCACCGCGGCCAGCACCCAGGAGAACGGGGCCAGCCGGGTCACTGCCCCGGACACCAGGAACGCGGCGGGCATGACGTGGCCGTCGTGATCGTCGAACAGGAAGGACGGCGACAGCAGATTCTGGGTCCCGGCCCGGCCGATCAGGATCAGATCGTCCCAGTAGAAATAGCCCCCGAACGCGAGGATCGCCCGGACCACCAGATGCAGCGCGATCAGCGCAGCAGCAGTGCGGGCGACCTTGTTCACTCTTGCCGACTGTACGGACACAGCGGGGCCCTAGTTGCCGTCGGTATGGTGTGGCCGTGCGAACACTGGTGACAGGAGCGGCAGGTTTCATCGGATCGACGCTGGTCGATCGGCTGCTGGCAGACGGGCACAGCGTCGTCGGAATCGACGACCTGAGCACGGGCCGCATCGACAACCTGCAGAGCGCCGACAGCAACAAGGACTTCGAGTTCGTCAAGGCCGACATCGTGGACGCGGACCTGCTGGGCCTGCTCAAGGACACCCAGCCTGAGGTGATCTTCCACCTGGCCGCCCAGATCTCGGTGAAGCGGTCGGTGGACGATCCGCAACTGGACTCCACGGTGAACGTGGTGGGCGTGGTCCGGTTGGCCGAGGCGGCCCGTCAGGCCGGGGTGCGCAAGGTGGTGCACACGTCCTCGGGCGGTTCGGTGTACGGCACCCCGCCGTCCTACCCGACGGGCGAGGATGCCCCGACCAATCCGGCCTCGCCCTACGCGGCGAGCAAGGTGGCCGGCGAGGTCTACTTCAACATGTTCCGCAATCTCTACAACCTGGATTGCTCGCACATCGCCCCGGCCAACGTGTACGGCCCGCGGCAGGATCCGCACGGTGAGGCCGGCGTGGTGGCGATCTTCGCCCAGGCGCTGTTGGCCGGGCGGCCCACCAAGATCTTCGGTGACGGCTCCGACACCCGTGACTACGTGTACGTCGACGACGTGGTCGACGCCTTCGTGAAGGCGTCCGGGCCGGACGGCGGCGGTCAACGGTTCAATGTCGGTACCGGGGTGGAGACCTCGACCCGCGAGATGCACACCGCGATCGCCCTGGCCGTCGGTGCCGCAGACGAACCGGAGATTCACCCGCCGCGGCTCGGTGACCTGCGTCGTTCCCAGCTCGACATCCGCCGGGCCCGGGATGTGCTGGGCTGGCGGCCGCAGGTGGATCTGGCCGCGGGTATCCCCAAGACGGTCGAATACTTCCGGAGTAATTCTCGCTAAAAGATTGTGAGTACTCACTTTCTCGTTTAGCGTGGCGTCATGTCCTACGACGTCATCGTTCGCAACGGCCTGTGGTTCGACGGCACCGGCGCCCCGCCGCAGGTCCACACGCTGGGAATTCGCGACGGGGTAGTGGTCGCGGTATCGGCCACACCCCTTGACGAGACAGACTGCCCGGATGTCATCAACGCCGGCGGTAAATGGGTGTTGCCCGGCTTCGTCGACGTGCACACCCACTACGACGCCGAGATCCTGCTCGATCCGGGCCTGCGGGAATCGGTGCGTCACGGCGTGACCACCGTCCTGCTCGGCATGTGTTCGTTGTCGACGGTCTACTCCGACACCGAGGACGCTGCCGACCTGTTCAGCCGCGTCGAGGCGGTCCCGCGTCAGTTCGTGCTGGGCGCCCTGCAGGAGCACAAGACCTGGTCGGGTCCGGCCGAATATGTGAAGGTCATCGACGAGCTGCCGCTCGGCCCGAATATCGCGTCGCTGCTGGGCCATTCGGATCTGCGGGCCTCGGTGCTCGGCCTGGACCGGGCCACCACCCGCGGCGTCATGCCGACCGACGCCGAGTTGGAGACCATGGCGGCCAGGCTGGACGAGGCCCTCGAAGCGGGCATGCTCGGCATGTCCGGGATGGACGCGGCGATCGACAAGCTCGACGGGGACCGCTTCCGGTCCCGCGCATTGCCGTCGACGTTCGCGACCTGGCGTGAGCGCCGGCGCCTGATCAAGGTGCTGCGCAAGCGTGGACGGATGCTGCAGAGCGCGCCGAACGTCGCCAAGATCCATGAGGCGCTGAACTTCTTCGTGGAGAGCAGCGGCCTGTTCGGCCGCCGCCGGGACGTCCGGATGAGCCTGCTCGTCTCGGCCGACGCGAAGTCCTCGCCCGGTGCGGTGCGGGTGCTGGGGCCGGGCGTCCGGCTGCTCAACCGCGTCCTTGGCGCCAAGGTGCGTTTCCAGCATCTGCCCGTGCCGTTCGAATTGTATTCGGACGGAATCGATCTCCCGGTGTTCGAAGAGTTCGGTGCGGGTACCGCAGCCCTGCATCTGAAGGATCAATTCGAGCGCAACAAGCTGCTGGCCGACCCGGAGTACCGCCGCCGGTTCCGCAAGTCGTTCGACCGCCGCGTGCTCGGACCGACCTTGTGGCACCGCGACTTCCACGACGCCACGATCGTCGAATGCCCGGACAAGACGCTGATCGGCAAGAGCTTCGGTCAGATCGCCGACGAGCGCGGCATTCACCCGCTCGACGCGTTCCTCGACGTGCTCGTCGACAACGGTGAGCGCAATGTCCGCTGGACGACCATCGTGGCGAACAACCGTCCCAAGCATCTCGACCGGCTGGCCAAGGACCCGTCGGTGCACATGGGCTTCTCGGATGCCGGTGCGCACCTGCGCAACATGGCGTTCTACAACTACTCGGTGAAGCTGCTCAAGCGGGTGCGCGACGCCCAATTGGCGGGCAAGCCGTTCATGACCACCGAGCACGCCGTCCACCGCCTGACCGGCGAGGTGGCCGACTGGTTCGGCGTCTCGGCCGGCACGCTGCGCGAAGGTGACCGGGCCGACTTCGTGGTGATAGACCCGGCCGGCCTGAACGACACGGTCGAGGCGTATCACGAGGAATCGGTCCCGTTCTACGGCGGGTTGAGCCGCATGGTCAACCGCAGCGACGACGCCGTTGTCGCCACGGCCGTCAACGGCGCCGTGGTGTTCCGCAACGGTGAGTTCCGGGAGGGCTACGGTGTGTCGGTGAAGTCAGGACGCTACCTGCGGGCCGGTGCTGAGAAACTGGACCATACGCCGGTCTGACATGGCCAGAACCCAGCAGCAGCGCCGCGAGGAAACCGTCGCACGACTACTCGACGCCGCCATCGACACCATCATCGAGGTCGGCTACGCCAAGGCCTCGGCGGCGGTGATCGCCAAGCGGGCCAAGGTTTCCGACGGCGCGCTGTTCCGGCATTTCCCCACGATGAGCGATTTCATGGCAGCCACCGCCCGTGAGGTGGCACGGCGTCAGCTGGAGCTGGGCAGCAAGTTGGGCGCGGACATCGCCGCCGAGCAGCCGCCGCTGCCGGCGCAGTTGAGGATCCTGCGCGACATCGCGGGCAGTGACACCAACACCGTGTGGCACGAGCTGCTCATGGCGGCGCGCACCGACGAAAAGCTCAGGGCCGCACTGCAGACGGTGCTTGCCGAGTACATCGCCAGCATCTACGAAATCGCCAAGGGCGCGCCCGGGATGGATCAGCTCCCCGAAGACGTCTTCGCCGTGATGCTGACCATCGCGATCAACACATTCGACGGGGCCGCCATGGTGCGGCGCGTGCTGCCGATGCCCGAGCTGGAGGACGCCAGGATCGAAATGCTGGCGACGTTGTTCAGCCGCTAGGTGTCTTCCGGAACTCGCGCGTTCTGCAGGGCCACGGACCGGGCCAGCCGGGCGTAGCGCAGCTCGATGTCCTTGAAGCGCAGGTAGGTCGACAGCGTGACGAACACGAACGCGATGATGAGCACGTACTCCATGAGGTCCGTACCGCGTTTCACGCCAAGCCAATTCGCGAGGATCGTGGTGTCGTCGGGCCGCAGAATGGCGTAGATGCCGGCCGCCACGAACAGCACGAAACCGACCTTGACCCACGCCTTGGACCTTGCGCTGCGCCGTGATCCCAGCAGGTAGGCCAACAGCGCCAGCACCGAGACGATCAGCAGAGCCTGAATCCAGTTCACCGGGACATCCTCCTGCGCAACAGCCCGTCGAAGACGATGTTGACGCCGTTGAGCAGCGGCTGGCCCTTCGACTTCGAATAGTCGGTGTAGAGAATCTCGACCGGCTCCTCAGCGACCCGCCAATGGTGTTCAGCGGCCAGTGCGATGAATTCGCCGGCATGGCTCATGCCGTTCATGGTCAGGTTGAGTGCGTCGGCGACGGTCCTGTTGAACACCCGCAGTCCGTTGTGGGCGTCGGTCAGGCCGAGGCTGCGGCTCTGCGGGCTGAGAAACGCCGCGGCACGCAGGATGAGGCGCTTGACCGGCGGGACGTGGGTGACCGTGCCGGCGAACCGGGTCCCCACCACCAGATCGACATCGTCGGTGTCGAGCCGATCGATCATCCGCATCACGTCTTTGACCTGGTGCTGCCCGTCTGCGTCGAAGGTCGCGAACACCCGGGCGTCGGGCCGGCTGCGGGCGTACTCCACCCCGGTCTGGATCGCCGCTCCCTGGCCCAGGTTCACCGGATGCGGGACCACATGCGCGCCGGCGGCGAAGGCCACATCCGCTGTGTCGTCGCGGCTGCCGTCGTCGACGCACACCACGTTAGGAAAAACCGAGCGCACGTCGGAGATGACGTCGCCGATGATGCTCGCCTCGTTGAAGGCGGGGATGACGATCCAAACGTCCTGATAGCGCATGTCGATGGGCACCAAACTACACGGTCATTTGAGAGCCAGCTTCGCCAGCGCGCCCAGGTGAACCGCGATTCCCACCAGCGGTCCGCACAGCAGCGCGATGATGGTGCGCTCCTCCAATCCGAGCGGCAGCAACAGCAGGGCCACCGCGGCGACCGTGGCGATGATCCAGCCCAGCGCGTAGGCCCGGTGCAGGGCGGCAGCGACGGTCGCGGCGCCGGTCAGGGTGAGCATCGCGATGGCGACGGCGGCCGCGGTCAACCAGGCCAGCAGGGCGCCGCCGGCCCGGTACTCGTCGCCGAACCCCACCCGCAGCAGCCAGGGCCCCAGCAGTCCGGCGGCAGCCACGCCCACCGCACCCAGTGCGGCCACTGCGGCAGCCGGGGCCAGCAGCGCCCGCAGCCGTTTGTCGCGCTGGTCGACGAAGTGCGCGATCAGATTGCCCTGCATCGCGGTGAGCGGAACCAGCAGCGGAGCCCGGGTCAGGGTCACGGCCAGGATCACCACACCACCGGCCGCACCCAGATCACCCGAGGTGGCCTTGAGCAGCACCGGGAAGCCCATCACCAGGACCGCGCTGGCGCCGGCCGCGGCGATCGAATGCGCGGCCCCGCGCAGGAACGTCGCGGGACTGCCCGCGGTCAGCAGCCCAGCCGCCAGGCGCGCGGCGGGTGCCGCGATCAGCATGATCAGCCAGGCCACCGCCCCGGCCACGGTGGCCCACAGGAACCCCGCCAGCCCCCAGCCGAGCACGAACGTCGCTGCGGCGACGGCCACCCGGATGCCTGCGTCGGTGACCATCAGGGCCCCGTACTCGGTCCAGCGGTTCACCCCGGCGAGCATCCCGAGCAGTGTCGCGTGCAGACAGAATCCGGCCAGCCCGACGCTCAGCAGCACCACGCTCAGGGCCCGTGACTCGACGAACACGTGCGAGCTCCACAGCGGTGAGCTGACCGCGATCACCACGGCCGCGGCGATGCCGACCAGCCCGGCGATCCGCATCGGGTGGGTGGTGGGCCCGCCGCTGAGATCCCGGTGCCGAGACGAGCGGACCTCGCGGGTGGCCTCCTGCAACAGACCGTTGGCGGCCCCGGTCACCAGGCCGAACGCGCCCCAGAACACGCTGAAGACCGAGAAGCCGGCGGGCTCGAGATCGCGCGCGGCCAGGTACAGCACGGCGTAACCGCACAACGCGCTGATCGCCGTCGCCAGACCGACGCGGGCGACGCTGCTGCGCGTGATGGGTCCTGTGGCGGGGGCGCCGCCGGCGTCGGTCACAGGTCCGGCAGCTCTTTGGAATACAGCCAGGCCTGCCACAGCGGTTGCAGCGGCTCGTCGGTGTAGCCGGCGGCCAGCCCGGTGAAGTCGTCGGTGAACGCCGTGCTGTGCCGGTAGCGGGCCGTCCAATCCCTCAGCAGCGCAAAGAAATTCCGGTCACCGATCCGGGTGCGCAGGGCGTGCAGGGTCAAGGCGCCGCGCTTGTAGACCCGGTCGTCGAACATGTCCTCCGGCCCGGGATCGGACAGCAGGAGATCCTGGGGCTTGTCGCGCAGGCGCTCGTGATAGTGCTCGGCCCACTCCGCGGCGGTGTGGCCGCCGGCGTGCTCGGACCACAGCCATTCCGCGTAGCAGGCGAAACCCTCGTGCAGCCAGATGTCGCGCCAGCGCCGCGCCGTCACCGAATTGCCGAACCACTGGTGGGCCAGTTCGTGGGCGATGAGCCGTTCGGCGCCGCGGTGCCCGTCGCAGTGGTTGGCCCCGAAGATCGAGATGCCCTGGGCCTCCAGCGGAATCTCGAGATCGTCGTCGGTGACGACCACGGTGTAGCCACTGGAGAGCGGGTACGGGCCGAACAGCTTGATGAACAGCTTCATCATCTGCGGCTGGTGCTCGAAGTCGTGGTCGAACTCGCGGCGCAACCGGGCCGGCAGCACGGCGTGCATCGGCACCGGGGTCTTGGTCAGACGCTGGCTCTCGTACTGGCCGATCTGCAGGGTGATCAGGTAGCTCGACGTCGGTTCGGCCTGCTCGTAGGTCCACACGGTGTGCCCGGCGCGCGCCTTGCGAGAGATCAACTCACCGTTGGCAAGGGCGTAGTAGGGGCTGTCGGTGCTGATCTGGATCCGGTAGCTCGCCTTCGAGCTGGGATGGTCGTCGCACGGGAACCAGGAAGCCGCCCCGTTGGGCTGGCCGGCCACCAGGGCCCCGTTCGACAGTTCTTCGAAACCGACGTCACCCCAATAGGACTCGATGGGGCGCGGGGTTCCGCTGTAGCGGACGACGACGGTCATCGCGGCCCCGGCCGGCAATGCCGAGGACAGGGTGATCGACAACTTCCCGCCCGAACATCGGTACTGGGCCGGGCGGCGGCCGTTCACCGACACCCGCGACACCGCCAGGGCGTCGGACAGGTCGAGGGTGAAGGTGCGCAGCGCGGCCAAGGTCACCGCGGTGATCGTGGCCGTCCCCGCCAGCCGGTTGATCGCCACCTTGTACTCGAGGTCGAGTTCGTAGCGCGACACCCGGTACCCGAAGTTGCCGTTGCGCGGCAGATACGGGTCGATGACGGGTGGGGGCGCCAATTTCTTTGCAGCCTTCTTCGATCGGGTCACGCGGCGGGGTCTTCTGTCTTCTTGGCGGACTTTTCGGCGGACTTTTCGGCCGCTCGCTTCTTGCCGAACATGTTCCACGGCGCGATCGGGTTGCCCTGCCAGCGCGTCGACGGCGGCACCTCGTCACCGCGCATCACCAGCGAGCCCGGGCCGACCGTGGCGCCGGCACCCAGCCGCGCCGCGGGCAGCGCCACGCAGTGCGGCCCCAGCGTCGAACCTTCTTCGAGCACAACGCTGTCCAACCGCATGATGCGGTCGTGGAACAGGTGCGTCTGCACGACGCAGCCGCGGTTGACGGTGGCGGCGGTGTCCAGCGCCACCAGATCGGCTTCGGGCAGCCAGTAGGTTTCGCACCACACGCCGCGGCCGATCGAGGCGCCCAAGCCGCGCAGCCACAGGTTCATCACCGGGGTGCCACTGGCGGCCCGGGCGAACCAGGGTGCGGCGACGGTTTCGACGAAGGTGTCCGACACCTCGTTGCGCCACACGAACGACGACCACAGCGGATGTTCGACCGCGCGAATCCGGCCGACCACCAACCACTTCGCGATCACCGCGATGGTTCCGGCCACCAGGCCGGCGATCAGCAGCACGACACCTCCCGACAGTGCGGCCCACAGGAAGCCGAACCGCATCGTCACCGCCTGTATCGCGCCCAGCACGCCGACGCCGATCGCGAAGGTGACGATCACCGGGATCAGCCGGCAGGTCTCGACCGCCGAGCGCATGATCTTGAGCCGGACCGACGGATGGAAGGTACGCAGCGCATCGGCCTCGGTGGCGTTGCGGCGCAGCCGAACCGGCGGGCTGCCCAGCCAGGACGAGCCGGCCTTGGCCTTGTGCGGCGCGGCCGACAGCACCGCCACCAGGCCGTCGTCGGGCACCTTGCGGCCCGGCTGGGTGATGCCGGAGTTGCCGAGGAAGGCACGCTTGCCGATGGTGGCCTTGGCGACGTGGATCCAGCCGCCGCCCAGTTCGTAGGACGCCACCATGGTGTCGTCGGCCAGGAATGCGCCGTCCTGCACCTCGGTGAACTTGGGGGTGAACAGGGCGGTCGAGATCTCGGTGTCCTTACCGACTTTCGCGCCGAGCAGCCGCAGCCACCACGGGGTGAGCAGGCTGGCGTAGATCGGGAACAGGTAGTTGCGGGCCGCGTCCATCAGGCGTTCTGTGGTCCACAGCTGCCAGCCCACCCGGCTGCGCACGGGGTGGTAGCCCTCCGAGAGCCGCACCGACAGGATGCGGACTCCGATGACGGTCAGCGCGGCGTAGGTCACCAGGGCGACCGCTGCCGCGGCCGGGGTCCACGCGAGCGCGGGCAGCAGGGCGTCGGCCGGTGAGGCGGTGTCGTGCACGCCCCAGACGATCACCGCCAGGCCCGCGGCCAGGGCCAGCAGCGGCAGGCCGGCCAGCAGCAGCGAGGACACGCCGTAGACCGCGACCCACACCGGGGCGCGTCCGGGCCGGTGGTCGGGCCAGGGGTGGCGGGCCTTGCCGGATTTCACGGCGGGCGAGCCCTTCCAGAACTGACCGTTCTTGACCTTGCCGATCACGGCCGATCCGGGGGCGACGTCGGCGTTCTTGCCGACGCTCGCGCCGGGCAGCAGGGTGGTGCGGGCACCGATCGTGGCGTCGTTGCCGATCGACACCGGCCCGACGTGGAACAGGTCGCCGTCGATCCAGTGCCCGGTCAGGTCCACCTCGGGCTCGACGGAGGCGCGGTGGCCGATCTTGAGCATTCCGGTGACCGGTGGGGCCGAGTGCATGTCGACGCCCTTGCCGACGCTGTTGCCCAGGGCGCGGGCGTAATAGACCATCCACGGTGCACCGGCCAGGTTCTCCGCGCCGCTGGCATCGGCCAACCGCTCGGCGATCCAGACCCGCAGGTGGACCGGCCCGCCGCGGCGGTAGGTGCCGGGCTCGAGTCCGCTCAGCAGCATCCGGGCGAACAGCACCGCGATGCCCATGCGGCCGAGGGGAGTGACGAACAGCAGGAATCCGGCCAGCACCCACCACCAGCTGAGCGGATGCGCCCACGACACGATCCCGGTCTGGGCGGCCACGTTGTTCAGCAGCGCCAGCCAGACCACCCATTGCATGGCGGTGAGGGTGGCCAACGGCAGCGACAACGCGACCTGTGCGGCCTGGGTGAGCAGCGGCGTCGGTTTGACCTCGCGGATCTGGATCTGCGGCGGCGCCTTGAGCTCGTCGAGATAGCCGGCCAGCGAGCCGAGCCGAGGATGGTCGTAGAGGTCGGCGACGGTCACCAGCGGGTAGCGCTGGCGCAGTGCCGCGACCAACTGCGCGGCCGACAGTGAACCGCCGCCCAGCGCGATGAAATCGGCCTCCGGCCCTTCGACGGGCGTGCCGAGCACGTCGCGCCACAGCCCGGCCAGCCAGCCCATGGTGCCGTCGAGCTGCGGGGCGTCCTGATCGGCGTCTCCCGGCGGCGGCCACGGCAGCGCGTTGCGGTCCACCTTGCCCGACGTGCGGGTGGGGAGTTCGTCGAGCAGCACCAGCCGGGGCACCAGGGCGGCCGGCAGCGACTCCGACAGTGCGGTCCGGGCGGCGGCCAGGTCGAAATCCGGGTCCGTGCTGGCGATGTATCCGACCAGCAGCGGGGTGCCACTGGCGGTCTTGCGCACCGCGGCCGCGCCGCCACTGACGCCGGGCAGGTGCACGAGCGCGTTGTCGACCTCGCCCAGTTCGATGCGACGGCCGCCGACCTTGACCTGATCGTCTGCGCGGCCCTGGAAGTACAGGCCGTCGGCCTCCAGGCGCACCAGGTCGCCGCTGCGGTAGGCGCGGTTCCAGCCCAGCGTCGGCATGGGCGCGTACTTCTCGGCGTCCTTGTCGGGGTCGAGGTAGCGGGCCAGACCCACTCCGCCGATCACGAGCTCGCCGACGCCGCCGATCGCCACCGGCAGGCCGTCTTTGTCCACCACCGCCAGGTCCCAGCCGGCCAGCGGCAGGCCGATGCTGACCGGTCCCTGGCCGTCCAGCGGAGCGGCACAGGCCACGACGGTCGCCTCGGTGGGACCGTAGGTGTTCCACACCTCGCGACCGTCCACCGCGAGCCGGGCCGCCAGCTCGGGCGGGCAGGCCTCGCCCCCGAAGATCAAGAGCCGCACCGCTTCCAGTGCCTCGGCCGGCCACAGGGCCGCCAGGGTCGGCACCGTGGAGACGACGGTGATGTCCCGCGAGACCAGCCATGGGCCCAGGTCCATGCCGCTGCGCACCAGCGACCGTGGCGCGGGCACCAGGCAGGCGCCGTGCCGCCAGGCCAGCCACATCTCCTCGCAGGAGGCGTCGAAGGCGACCGACAGTCCGGCCAGCACCCGGTCGCCCGGACCGATCGGGTTGTCCTGCAGGAACATTCGTGCTTCGGCGTCGACGAACGCCGCGGCGCTGCGATGGGTGACCGCGACACCTTTCGGGGTGCCCGTCGATCCCGAGGTGAAGATGATCCAGGCGTCGTCGCGACCCAGCGGCTCGGCGGCCCGCCAGCCACGCGACGAACCGGGCCCGCGCACCAGGCCGGCCTCGGTGATCACGCCGACCACGTTGGCCTCGCCGAACACCAGCTCGGCCCGCTCGTCGGGGTCGTCGGCGTCGACCGGGACGTAGGCCGCACCGCAGGCCAGCACCGACAGGATCGCCACGTACAGCGCGTAGCTGCCCGAGGGCATCCGGATTCCGAGCCGGTCGCCGCGGCCGATACCGCGCGCCGCCAGCCAGGCGACGCTGTCGGCGACGTCGGCGATCAGCTCGGCATAGGTCAGCTGGACGGCGCCGTCGTCGAGGGCGGGCGCGTCGGGAAAACGCCGGGCCGTGTCGTGCAGGATGTCGACGAGCGTGCGCGGCTCGGGGGCCAGTGGGGATAGCACGTACTGCGGAGGAATCTCGTGCGGACCGGCGGGAGCTGTCACGAGTACAAACTACTAAGCCGCTGCCGCGACGGCCCAGTGGCGCACGGCGGGTCGGCCCGGCGTGCCGGTTCGATTTCGGTTCGTGGGATCCGTCAGGCAGACTGGTCGGCGGAGGGGAGTATTCCTTCGCTGCGATGTCGTCATCACGTCGGTCGTCAATGATCGATCGGTGTCGCGGACCGGTGCGCGTTTCCGGTGGAAGAGACCTCCGGCGTTTTGACGACCGGAGGATTTTTGATGCAGGTAACCCAGCTGGAATGGATTGTCACCCTCGCAGTGACGATCGCCGTTCTGCTGTTCGACGTCATCGTGATCGGGCGGCGCCCGCACGAACCCACCACCCGTGAGACCGCGACGTACCTGTCGATCTACATCGGCATGGCGGTGGCCTTCGGCGTATGGGTCTGGTACTTCCACGGCAGCCAGTTCGGGCTGGAGTTCTTCGCCGGATGGCTCACCGAATACAGCCTGTCGGTCGACAACCTGTTCATCTTCTTGATCATCATGGCCAGCTTCAAGGTGCCGAGGGTCTATCAACAGCAGGCCCTGCTGGTCGGCATCATCCTGGCGCTGATCTTCCGCGGCGTCTTCATCGCGCTCGGCGCGGTGGCCATCAACGAGTTCTCCTGGGTGTTCTACATCTTCGGCGCATTCCTGGTGTACACCGCGATCAACCTGGTCCGTGACACCGACCACGACGACGACGGCGACAACGGCGTGGTGCGCTTCGCCCGCAAGCACCTGCGCACCACGGACCAGTGGGACGGCCTGAAGCTGTGGGTGCACGAGAACGGCAAGCGGCTGATGACGCCGATGTTCCTGGTGATCGTCGCGCTGGGCACCACCGACCTGCTGTTCGCGCTGGACTCGATCCCGGCGATCTACGGGCTGACCCAGGAGCCCTACCTGGTGTTCACCGCCAACGTGTTCGCCCTGATGGGCCTGCGGCAGCTGTACTTCCTGCTCGGTGACCTGCTCAAGCGGCTCGTCTACCTGTCCCAGGGACTGGCGTTCATCCTGGCCTTCATCGGCGTCAAGCTGGTGCTGCACGCACTGCACGAGAACGAACTGCCGTTCATCAACGGCGGTGAGCCGGTGCACGTCCCGGAGATCCCGACCCTGGCCAGCCTCGGCGTGATCGTGGTGACGCTGGCCATCACCACCGCCGCGAGTCTGTACAAGACGCGGGTGCGGGACGCGCGTTAGTTCCTTGCATTCCGCCTGAACGTAACTCTGTGCAGGTGCGGTATTTGCACTTAGCGTGACGGGGTGCGGATATTCGTGGCGGACGCCGAGACCTGGACCGAGCTGACCGACGGCGACGAGCCGACGGCGCGCATCTCTGCGTCCGACCTGGCCCAGGCGCGCCGGATCCGGTCCGGTCTCAAGTCCGAGGACGAGACCCTATCGGTGATCCTCGATGTCACCGTCGCGGTGGCCGGGGACTACCGCTCGGCGCGTTGCAGCCTGACGGTCGCCGGCCCCGAGGCCGAGGTGCGGTACGTCGGGACGGTCGACGGCCTCACCGGTCTGATCGCCGACATCGAGGCCGCCGAGGTCGCCGACGGCGTCACCCTCATCCCGGCCACGCCGGGCCAGGATGCGCGGGTTCTGGGCGGCGACGTACTGCGCAGGCTGGAGCCGCGCTCGCAGGCCCGGGCTTCCTGATCCGGGGCCCCTATTTGGTCGACTGCCGGGGAATTGACGCCCGCGTCTAGGTACTCTCGACCACGTCGTCACTAATGCAGAGGTCAGCGCGACCGGGCGGCCTCAGTGAGTGAAGGACGTGATCCCATGCGCGCGGAGCAGCCGTATCCCTCTGCCACACTCGCCGGTCCCGCTCTGGGCCGGCGATTGTCGCTGTTGCTGGTCGAGGACGACCGTGGCGACGCACTGCTGGTCGAAGAGCAGATCGCCGATCTGGCCGACACCGCTGACATCGACCTGGTCTGGGTGCAGTCCATGGCAGCCGCCGAACGCGTGCTGGTCGATGACCGCCCTGACTGCGTACTGCTCGACCTGAATCTGCCCGACGCGCAGGGGATTGATGCGCTGCACCGGCTGGGCAGGCTGGACCCTGCCATTCCGGTCATAGTGCTCACCGGTCTCAACGACGAGCATTTCGGCGTATCCGCGGTGGCCTCGGGCGCACAGGACTACCTCGTCAAGGGACGCGTCGATCCGGAGATGCTGCGACGTGCGTTGGTGTACGCCATCGAGCGCAAGCGCGCCGAGCTGACGGCGGTGGACCTGCACGCCAGCCGGCTGCGGGAACAGGAGAACGCTCGTCTCGAGCGCGGCCTGCTGCCCTCGGCGTTGCTCCTGGACGATCCGGGTGTGGAGGTCGTCACCAAGTCTCTGCCCAGCCGTCGGGATGCCCTGCTGGGCGGAGACTTCTACGACATCGTGCAGACCCCCGACCGGACCGTGCACGTGATGATGGGCGACGTCGCCGGACACGGCCCCGACGAGGCCGCCCTCGGCGTGGCTCTGCGGATCGGTTGGCGCGCACTCACGTTCGCCGGGTTGCGGGGCAACGAGCGGATGCGCCAGCTCGACCGCATCCTGACCACCGAGCGCCACGGACCGGGAATCTTCGCGACCCTGCTCAGCGTGGCGCTCGATCCCGACAGCGGGCAGTACGACGTGGTCCGTGCCGGACATCCGGGTCTGCTGCTACACGGCGGCAAAACCGTGCGATGGATCGAGCCCACCGCGGGCTCCGCGCTCGGCCTGGGGGCCAAGGAGTGGCCGGTCAACCGGCTGGCATTGCCCGAAGGACACGGTCTGGTACTGCTCACCGACGGATTGTTCGAGGGGCACGCGGGCCCCGGCGGCGAACGTCTCGGCGAAGACGGCCTGCTCGAACTCGCGAAGTCGCTGGCAGAGCTGCCCGGACGCGACTTCGTCGATGCACTGATCGGCGACGTCGAATCCCGCGCGCGTCCGCACGGCGGTCTCAGCGATGACATCGCGCTGATCAGAGTGGAGCGTTCACCGGTATGAAGCTCACGGTGCAAGGCTGGCAGAACCTGCTGGTGTCGGTGATGTGTGTGATCGTGCTGACCGGTGCGGTCGCCGGCATCGCGCTGGTGAGCCGCACCGACGCCGTATCGCGAGAGCTGATCGACAACATTCAGCCCGCTCGGGTTGCGGCGTACCAACTGCAGGCCGCCCTGCGGGACCAGGAGACGGCCGTGCGTGGATACGCCATTGCCGCCGACCCGCGTTTCCTGGAGCCCTACAGCGACGGGCAGAGCGCCGAAGCGGCGGCGGCAGCGGACATCCGCGGCTACCTGGCCGGCCACGACGATCTCCTGGCCGATCTGGACTCGATCGAAACGGCAGCGGCGGCATGGCGGGCCAACTATGCGGAGCCGCTCGTCGCCGGCGTTCAGGTCGGCCGGCCCGCAGTCGTCGACACCCGTTCCGCGGATCGCGGCAAGAAGGAATTCGACGGCCTGCGTGGGCTTTTCGATGTGCAGAACACCGACCTCAGTCAGGCCAGGCAGGCCAGCGTCGATGAGCTGGGCCACGTTCGGGCCTGGCGCGACGGCGTGGTGATCGCGATGATCGCGGCCTTCTTCACCATGGCGGTGTTGTTGACGGTGCTGGTGCGCAGTGCCGTCACCCGACCACTTGCCGCGTTGGCGGCCTCGTGTCGCCGGATCACCGAGGGGAACTTCTCCGAACGCATCGTTCCACAGGGACCCAAGGATATTCGGGCCATCGCGGCCGACGTCGAGGATATGCGGCAGCGGGTTGTCGACGAACTCGATGCGTCGAGGTCTGCCCAGGAGGCCGTCGATCAGCAGGCCGAGGAGTTGCGCCGTTCCAATGCCGAACTGGAGCAGTTCGCATACGTCGCATCGCATGATCTCCAGGAGCCGTTGCGGAAGGTCGCTTCGTTCTGTCAGCTGCTGGAGAAGCGCTACAGCGACAAACTGGACGAGCGGGGACTCGAGTACATCGGCTTCGCCGTCGACGGCGCCAAGCGCATGCAATCACTGATCAACGACCTGCTGACGTTCTCGCGGGTGGGCCGGCTCAACGCCACCCATACCGAGGTGAACCTCGACGAGGCACTCGACAGCGCGTTGAAGAACCTGGCGACGGCGGTCGGGGAGTCGGGCGCCGAGATCGAACGACCGGATGAGCCGTTGCCGCAGATAGACGGTGATCCCACGCTGATGGCCATGCTGTGGCAGAACCTGATCGGCAACGCCGTGAAGTTCCGTCGCGAGGGGGTTGTGCCCCGGATCGTCATCGACTGCCGGCCCGGTACCGGTGAACTGGCCGAAAACTGGGTATTCAGTGTTTCGGACAATGGGATCGGCATCGGCGAGGAGTTCGTGGACAAGGTGTTCGTGATATTCCAACGCCTGCACGGACGCGATGCCTTCAGCGGCACTGGCATCGGACTCGCGCTGTGCAAGAAGATCGTCGAACACCACGGCGGATCCATCTGGATCGACACGTCGTACTCGCCCGGCACCCGGTTCATGTTCACCCTGCCCGAGACACCCACGACCGTCCCCGACGTCGTGCCTGAACCCCAGTTGGAAGGAACTCCACAGTGACCTCATCGGTCAACCGAGCCATTGACATCCTGTTGGTCGAGGATGATCCCGGTGACGAGCTCATCACCCGGGAAGCCTTCGAGCACAACAAGATCAAGAACAACTTGCACGTCGCTCGTGACGGCGAGGAAGGCCTGGACTTTCTCTATCGGCGTGGCGCCTTCGAAGGCGCGCCGCGCCCGGATCTGATCCTGCTCGATCTGAACCTGCCGAAATACGACGGCAGGCAGTTGCTGGAGAAGATCAAGTCCGACTCGGACCTGTGTTACATCCCCATCGTGGTGCTGACCACTTCCTCGGCCGAGGAGGACATCCTTCGCAGCTACAAGCTGCACGCGAACGCCTATGTGACCAAACCCGTTGACCTGGACCAGTTCATGAGCGCGGTCCGTCAGATCGACGAGTTCTTCGTTCAGGTGGTGCGGCTTCCGCAGTCCTGATCGATGTGGCGCCATTGCAGGCGGACTTCGGTACCGGTGTGGTTCGAGTCGATCACGGCGTGATCGGTGAGAGCGCGCATCAACGGGATCCCCCGCCCGCGGGCCGGGTTCTTGTGGCCGGTCTCGTCGATGCGCCAGACACCCTCGTCGGCGACGGTGACGGTGAGTACCGCCGTGTCCCCGTCGTAATCGGCGCGCACATGCATCACCCCGGGCGCTTGGGCATTCACGTAGGCGAACTCGGCGGCATTGGCCAGCGCCTCGTTCACGGCCAGCACCACATCACTGGCCTTGGTCGGGTCGAGCGTGAGATGCGTGCTCAGCCAACTGGAGAACTCACGGCGTATCTGGGCCGCAACTTCCGGTGCGGCCGTCACGTCCTTGGCGAACTGAGCTGACTGGCCTGCGTGTGTCATGTCGACCTAATGGCTACCCCGTAGTCGCCGGCGTTATGTCTTCAATGCGGCCAATGCCTCGTCGAGTGTCGCAAACAGATCAACGACCTCGGCGATCCCGACCAGTTTGAGCGGTCGACTGGTGGCCGGCCCGTCGGCGACAACCGCGAACCGCGCGGTGTCTCCGAGTTGTTCCCGTGCCGCCACCAAGACGCCCATCCCGGCCGAGGCCAGGAACTCCACGGCGCTCATATCGACAACGATGGCCGGGGCTGAGCTCTTTACGGCGGAGTTGATCGCCTCTTCGAGCTGGGGCGCGGTGAGCATGTCGACCGTTCCGGCCACTGTCACCACACTGACCTGACCGACACGGCTCTCTTTTACTGAGCAGCCTGCCGGGTCCGGTTGGCTGGTCATCCGGTTACCTCCGACGTGATTCGTGCGCCTATGGAGACGGTATCCAAGGACGCGTCGACAAATACTAACGTTGGTAGCCCCATCAGCAGGTTGCAGCCCACCCGGCAGGCCGCCGATTCGCCTTGTCAGCCAGAGCCTCGTAGAACAGGTTGAGATAGCGGGCGGTGCGCGCGGAGCCTTCGACGCCCGGCCCCATCTTGTTCATCACGTAGGCGAACGTGGCGCGGTGATCGGGGTTGCAGGTCTCCCAGGAACCGCCCCAGCCGCCCCAGAAGCAGATCTTGCCGTCGGGCACATAGGACACGGTCTGCGTCTGCGGCAGACCGAATCCCAGTCCCCAGCGCAGCGGGTGCCCGAGCAGCACCACATCGGGGCCGTCCAGCTGAAGCTCGAAGATCGACTCGACGGTCTCCGGCCGCAGCAGCTGCACCCCGTCCACCGTGCCGCCCAACGAGATTGCCGAGAGGATCCGGGCCAGCGATCGCGCGTTGCCGTGTCCGTTGGCCGCACCGATGTCGGCGGCGCGCCAGGCGGGGCTGTTCGCGATGGCCGGTGACGGCGTCCCCGTGAACGTCTTGAGCGCGATCTCGGACAGTTGGTCCAACGGCAGATCGAGCGGTTCGTCGGACGGGATGATCTCGGCGATGCGGTGCGCGTCCCCGGGGCCGGCCCCGATCTGGAAGTCGGCGCCCAGCGGCCCCGATATCTCTTCGCGGACGAATTCTTTGAGCGACTTGCCGGTGACCCGGCGCACCACCTCGCCGATGAGGTGCCCGTGGGTCAGGGCGTGATACCCCGACGCGGTACCCGGCTCCCACCACGGTGCCTGGGCGGCCAGCGCGGCGGTGGACTTCTCCCAGTCGTAGCTTTCCTCGATGGTGAACGGCTGGTCCCATCCCGACAAGCCGGAGCTGTGCGTCAACAGATGACGGAACTCGATGTCCTGCTTGCCGTTTGCCGCGAACTCGGGCCAGTGATCGGCGACCCGGGCGTCGGCGGTGATCAGTCCGCGGTCGATCAGCATGAGCCCGGCCAGTGCCGTAACGGTCTTGGTGGACGAGAAGACGTTGACGATGGTGTCGGCGTCCCATGTTCGGGTACGCGCGGCGTCGGCGTGCCCGCCCCACATGTCGGCGACGAGTACACCGTCGATGTCGATCGCGATGGCGGCACCGGTTTCCTCTCCGGCGGCGATCGCGTCTGCCAGGGCGTCGCGTATTGCGTGAAAGCGGTCGTCACAGTGGCCGTGCACGAGGTCATCCATCGGCACATCATGGACGCACCGATACCCGTCACGGGCGTGATTGAGGCAGGTGAATCTGCCACCACCCGCGCGCCCGGGGCATAGCCTTCCCATATAGACCGAAGTCAGCGAGGGGAGATACTCATGCCGCGTCGTGATCGCCCGCGTCGAGACCGGGACGTCGATGTTTTCTATCCGCCACAGCCCGCGGTGAGGCCGCAGTCCAAGGTCGCCTGCGGGTGTAGTTGCGGGTCGTGCAGTTCCGGCGTGCACTGCCACAACATGGGGACCGGCTGCAACGTGCGGTAAGGCCGCGCTTCACCGAACGGGCGTGACCAGCTGACCGGATTGCAGAAACCGGTTCAGGTTGGCCAGGACCAGCGCCTCCATGGCTGCCCGTGTTTCCACGGTGCCGCTGCCGACATGGGGCAGCAGCACCACGTTGTCCAGTTTCGTCAACGCGGCGGGGACGTTCGGTTCGTCGGCGAACACGTCCAGCCCAGCGCCGGCCAGCCGGCCGTGGGTCAGGGCCTCGACCAGGGCGTCCTGGTCGACGACGGTGCCGCGAGAGATGTTGACCAGATAGCCGTCGGACCCCAGTGCATCGAGCACCGCCCGGTCGACGAGGTGGCGGGTGCCCGCGCCGCCTGCCGCGGCGACCATCAGCACCTCGACCTGGCGGGCCAGCTCGACCGGCGAGTCGACGTAGCGGTACGGGCTGTCGGGGACCTGCCTGCGGCTGTGGTAGCTGATCGAGCAGCCGAAACCCGTCAGCCGGGTGGCGATCGCGCCACCGATCCGGCCCAGCCCCAGGATGCCGACGTTGGATCCCGAAACCTGTTGTGTCAGTGGATAGTTCCCGTCCACCGGCCAGCGGCCGGCCCGCACGTAGCGGTCGGCGGCCGAGAACCGGCGCATGGTGTCGATGAGCAGGCCCACCGCGGTGTCGGCCACGCAGTCGTCGAGCACGTCGGGGGTGTTGCTGACACCGATACCGCGGGCCGCGGCCGCGTCCACGTCGATGTTGTCGTACCCGACGCCGAAGTTCACCACCACTTTCAGATTCGGCAGTGCCGCCATCAGATCCGGGTCGACGCGGGTGACGCCCGAGACCACCACCGCCGTGATCTCGGCCGCGTGTTCGGCCAGAAACGCACCGCGCTCGTCGCCGTTGGGCAGGACGTAGGCCTGGTAGTCGGTGCGCAGGGTTACCGCCAGTGACGGCTTCAGTGGGCCGATCTGCAGGACGCGATGTGTGGAAATGGGCATGGCTGTCCTCGGTCGGTGCCCGGTAGGCAATGAAATCGGTTCTGCTGCATCACGATACGGCACCGTGTGTAACACGCTGCGACGTCGCCTCGATAGGTCACAGGGGGAGCGAGAGATTCGGGAGGGGAAGCCAATGTCGGCCGGCATCGCGGTACCGCTCGGAATGTCCGTCCTCGCGGCAGTCGTATGCGCGTCTCCCGCGTCGGCCGCGGGCTACGCCCACTTCGACGACACCCAGGTCACGGTGTTTCCGGGCTGCTCGGGATCCACCAGTGCCGAGGCCATGGTCGCGCCGCTGCAGCAGGGCAACCGGGTGGAGAACGGGGTGGCGGTCGCGGTCCACTTCTCGTCGGACAACCGCACCGCGGCCTGCGCACTCGATGTCGAGACCACGTGGCGCAACCGCGACACCGGGGCATCGGGCAGGCAGTCCATCACGGTCGCCTCGACGGCCGACCCGGCCTCGGGCGGGCACTACGGCTCCGCGGGCTACAGCCGCGGCACTCTGTGGACCGGGCCGGGACGTGTGGTGGTCACGGTCAGCACACATCCGGGTTCCGCACGCGAAATCACCGTGTAGCGACGGACTACCAGTTGTAGTAGCCGCCCTCGGGGCCGAGCATGCGCTCCAGCCGGGCCCGGTTGATGCGGGCCAGCTCGTTGCGGACGACCTTGCGTTCCGTCTCGCGGTCGTTGTGCAGCCGGTCGACGATCCCGGCCATGGCCCGGTGCGCGCAGCAATCCTCGACGAACATCACGAAGCCGAAACCGAACCGCTCGGCGTAGTGCAGGACCTCGTTGTTGAGCTGCGTCATCACCGCGGGATCGTCGTCCCACACCGAGCACTGTTCGCACACCGATTTCGGGCTGCGCGGTCGCCTGCCGATGTGCGGATAGGCCTGCAGCACGCGGTCGATGGAATCCTCACCGAGGCTGAACAGCAGGGCGTCGGCCTGCCGGAACAGCGAGTCGTGGTCGGCGAACGGGCGGCCACCGGCGAGATCGGTGGCCAGCACCACGCTGTAGCAGCACTCGTACACAGCGTGCACCGCACGCCGCAGGGGCAGTGCGTTGTACGCCTCAAGTCCCACGCCCTGATGCATCAACACCTGGTCAAGCATGAAAGGCGCAGAGCACAGGGGCGTTACCCCGTGTTACAGGGAGGCTAACTCTCCGCCAGATCTAGTGCCCGGAGGTCTTGAACCGCTCGACCGAACGCTGCAGTTCGGCCTCGGCCTCTTCGCGGCCCACCCAGTCGGCGGTCTTCACGAATTTGCCCGGCTCCAGGTCCTTGTAGTGCACGAAGAAGTGCTTGATCGCGTCCAGTTCGAACTGCGACACGTCGCCGAGGTCCTGGATGTGGTCCCAGCGCGGATCCCCGGCGGGCACACACAGCAACTTGTCGTCGCCGCCGGCCTCGTCGGTCATCTTGAACATCGCGACCGGGCGGGCCTCGACGGTGCAGCCGGGGAAGACCGACTCCGGCAGCAGGACCAGCGCGTCCAGCGGATCGCCGTCCTCGCCGAGGGTGTCCTCGAAGAACCCGTAGTCGGCCGGGTAGCCGAATGCGGTGTAGAGGTAGCGGTCGAGCTTGACCCGGCCAGTCTCGTGGTCAACCTCGTACTTGTTGCGCGAACCCTTCGGGATCTCGATGACGACGTCGAACTTCACCGTCGCGGCTCCTTCGCATCTGCGGTCAGGCTTGGGTCGTCGGGCGACGACGCGGGTCAACCCTAATCGAGCGATAGTCTGGCCTAAACGGGTGGCTCGTCCCCACCACCGGCAGAGCAGGAGAAATATGCGGCCCACACGGTGGCGGCAGTCCACCCATGTGGCGGTTGGCGTCGTGGTCCTGGTGCTGGTCGCCGCCGTCGTCGCGGTTGCTGCCGTGCTCACCGGGCACCGGTGGAGTGACGCCGAGGCGGTGACGCCGGCACCCGCTGCCGCGACCGCCAGCCCGGGGATCGTCCCGGTGGACATGTCGGCGCCCACCCCACCGTGAGCGGCCTGGCCGCCGCGCTGGCACCGGCTCTGGCGAATCCCGATCTCGGTGAGGTGACCGGCCGGATCACCGACGCCGAGACGGGCGCCGAACTGTGGGAACAAAATTCCGGGGTGCCGATGCAGCCGGCCTCGGTCAACAAGGTGCTGACGACGGCGGCCGCACTGCTGACCCTGGACCGCAATGCCCGGCTGGCCACCACGGTCCTGGCCGTCGACTCCCAGCCGGGGCTGGTGGTGCTCAAGGGCGGCGGGGACACCACGCTCTCGGCGGCGCCCGAGGACACCGACACCTGGTACAAGGGCGCGGCCCGCATCAGTGACCTGGCCGAGCAGGTGCGCAACAGCGGCATCACGGTCACCGCGGTCCGGGTGGACACCAGCGAGTACAGCGGCCCGACGATGGCGCCGGGCTGGGATCCCGCCGACATCGAGGGCGGTGACATCGCGCCGATGGAATCGGTGATGCTCGACGGCGGGCGCATCCAGCCGGTGACGGTCGAATCCAGGCGGTCGACCACCCCGGCCCTCGACGCGGGCCGGGCCCTGGCCGCCGCGCTCAAGGTGGACCCCGCGACGGTGACGGTGCTGTCCGGTGCGGTCCCGGGTAAGCAGATCGCCGCGGTGCAGTCCGCTCCGCTGATCGAGCGCCTGCGCCAGATGATGAACGAATCCGACAACGTGATGGCCGAGTCGATCGCCCGTGAAGTGGCCGCCCAACTACACCGGCCGCAGAGCTTCGACGGGGGTGTCGACGCGGTGCTGAGCCAACTGGAGGGCATCGGCATCGACATGTCGGCCGCCAAGCTGGTCGATTCCAGCGGGCTGTCGACCGAAGACCGGCTGACCGCCCGGATTCTCGACGAGGTGGTCAACATCGCGGCAGGCAACACCGAACCTGCCGTGCGGCCGTTGGTCGACCTGCTGCCCATCGCGGGCGGCAGCGGCACGCTGTCCAACCGCTACCTCGACACCGACGCCGGGCGCGACGCCGCGGGCTGGCTGCGAGCCAAGACCGGGTCGCTGACGGGCACCAATGCGCTGGCCGGCATCGTCACCGACGACAACGGGCGCGTGCTGACGTTCGCGCTGATCTCCAACAACGCCGGGCCCACCGGGCGCACCGCGATCGACGAGTTGGCCGCGGTGCTGCGGTCGTGTGGATGTGGCACATGAGCGACCGGGTCACCATGACCGCGGGCCGCGCGGTCGATTGGGATTTCGCCGCGACGGTGGGGGCGAAGCTGGCCCGGCCGGCTCCGGCCTCCAGTGACTACACCCGCAACCAGGTGATCGAGCAGCTCTCGGAGAGTTCGAAGGCCGCCGAGCTGCCGGTGCGCGAGGTGACGGGTCTGATCGAGGGCGCGGAGGTGCCGGAGGCCCGCGTGGTGGACCGTCCCGACTGGATCCGCGCGGCCACCCGTTCGATGCGGGTGATGACCACCGGTGGCCAACCCGGTGACGAAAGTGACGAGCACAAGCCGGGATTCATCACCGGCCGGGTGACCGGGGCGCAGACGGGCGCGGTGCTGGCGTTCATCTCCTCGGGCATCCTCGGTCAGTACGATCCGTTCGGTCCCGACGGTGGCGAGCTGTTGCTGGTGTATCCGAACGTCATCGCGGTGGAACGTCAATTGCGGGTCAGCCCAGCTGATTTCCGGCTCTGGGTATGCCTGCACGAGGTGACCCACCGGGTGCAGTTCCGGGCCAATCCCTGGCTGGCCGACCACATGTCACAGGCCCTGGCGGTGCTGACCCAGGATGCCGGCGAGGACGTCGCCGAGGTGGTGGGCCGGCTCGCGCAGTTCGTCCGCGATCAACGCAACGGGGCGGCCCCGGACCCGAATTCGAGCGGTGTCCTCGGCCTGATGCGCGCCGTGCAGGCAGAACCGCAGCGCCGCGCGCTCGATCAGCTGTTGGTGCTGGGCACCTTGCTGGAGGGGCATGCCGATCACGTGATGGATGCCGTCGGCCCGGCGGTGGTGCCCACCGTCTCGACCATCCGGCGTCGCTTCGACGAGCGCAGGCAGCGCAAGCAGCCTCCGCTGCAGCGCGTGGTCCGCGCGCTGCTCGGCTTCGACGCCAAGATCAGCCAGTACACCCGGGGCAAGGCATTCGTCGACCACGTGGTGGGGGAGGTCGGGATGGCCCGCTTCAACACGATCTGGTCCAGCTCCGACACCCTGCCGCTGCCCGATGAGATCGACGAACCGCAACGATGGATCGAACGGGTGCTGTAGCCGCGCTGCGGCAAGCCGTGGCGGCCGCCGGTCAGAGCATCGACGGGTCGGCCTGGTGCGTGGCACTGTCCGGCGGCCCGGATTCCCTGGCCCTGGCCGCGGTCGCGGCCGACCTGCGGCCCACCACCGCGCTGATCGTCGACCACCGACTACAGGCCGGATCGGACACCGTCGCCGAAACCGCCCAACGGCAAGCGCTGGCCCTGGGGTGCGTTGCAGCACAAGTCCTTTCAGTTGATGTCGGCCGAACCGGTGGGCCCGAGGCCGCGGCCCGGCAAGCGCGTTACGCGGCACTCGATGCGGCCCGTGACGGCGCTCCGGTCCTGCTCGGCCACACCCTCGACGACCAGGCCGAGACGGTGCTGCTGGGGCTGGGCCGCGGATCGGGTGTCCGATCGATCGCCGGGATGCGCGCGCACGACCCGCCGTGGCACCGGCCGCTGCTGGGGGTCCGGCGCACTCTGACGGATGCGGTCTGCGACGAACTCGGCCTCAGCCCGTGGCAGGACCCGCACAATGCCGACCGCCGGTTCACCCGGGTCCGGCTGCGGCACGAGGTGCTGCCGCTGCTGGAGGACGTGCTCGGCGGAGGCGTGGCCGAGGCGCTGGCCCGCACCGCCACCGCGCTGCGCGAGGACACCGAGACGCTCGACGCGCTGGCCGGCGAGGCGCTGGCGGGGGCGCGTACCGAGGCCGGACTGGACACGGCCCGGTTGGCACCGTTGCCCGACGCGCTGCGGCGCCGGGTGATCCGGGCCTGGTTGCTGGACGGTGGCGCGTGTGATCTGACCGACATCCAGATCCGCGGGGTCGACCGGCTGGTGACGGCCTGGCGCGGACAGGGCGGCGTGGCAGTCGGTTCCGGGCTGCGCAAACAGCGGTTGTTCGCGGCGCGGCGCAACGGCGTGCTGACGATGCACACCGAACCGGTCTAGCGATCCGCGTTGGAAAGCGGCCCCCTCCCATGGCACGCTGTTGCAGTGGCTGTCGACTCTGCCGAGCTGTATGCGGGAGACATCAAATCGGTGCTGTTGTCCGAGGAGCAGATCCGGACCCGCACCGTCGAACTCGCCGAGATGATCGCCGAGCAGTACCGAGACGATCTGGGCAACGACGACCTGCTGTTGGTCACCGTGCTCAAGGGCGCGGTCATGTTCGTCACCGATCTGGCCCGGACCATCCCGCTGCCCACGCAGCTGGAGTTCATGGCGGTCAGCTCGTACGGCTCGTCCACCTCGTCCTCTGGGGTGGTGCGCATCCTCAAAGACCTCGACCGCGACATCAATGACCGCGACGTGCTCATCGTCGAGGACATCATCGACTCGGGGCTGACCCTGTCCTGGTTGCTGCGCAACCTGGCCACCCGGCACCCGCGATCGCTGCGGGTGTGCACGCTGCTGCGCAAACCCGAGGCCGTCAAGACCGAACTCGACGTCGCCTACGTGGGCTTCGACATCCCCAACGAGTTCGTCGTCGGGTACGGACTGGATTTCGCCGAGCGCTACCGCGACCTGCCCTACATCGGCACCCTCGAACCAAAGGTGTACGAAACGCCCTGAGCGGCGCAGAATCGCACGCATGGCTGACACCTGCACTGCCCTGCGGATCTGCCCCTTCTGCGAAGCCACCTGCGGCCTGACACTCACCATCTCCGACGGTCGGGTGACCGCCGCCCGCGGTGACCGGGACGACGTGTTCAGCGCGGGATTCATCTGCCCGAAGGGCGCCAGCTTCGGTGAACTCGACAACGATCCGGACCGGCTGACGCAACCACTGATCCGCCGGGACGGCGTGCTGACCGAGGGCACCTGGGACGAGGCCTACGCCGTCATCACCGAGCGACTCGGCGCGGTGATCGGCGAGCACGGCGGCGCCTCGGTCGGGGTGTATCTCGGCAACCCGAACGCGCACACCATCGCCGGCAGCCTGTATGCACCGCTGATCATCCGGGGCCTGGGCACCCGGCAGGTGTTCAGCGCCAGCACGCTCGACCAGATGCCCAAGCACGTCGCGCTGGGCCTGACGTTCGGCAGCCCGATCGCGTTCACCGTCCCCGACCTCGACCGCACCGACTATCTGGTGATCATCGGTGCGAATCCGCTGGTGTCCAACGGCAGCCTGGCCACCGCCGCCGATTTCCCCGGCAAGCTGCGCGCACTGCGCAAACGCGGTGGCCGGCTCACGGTCATCGACCCGGCCCGCACCCGCACCGCCGAGCTCGCCGACCGCCACCTCGCGCCCCGGCCCGGTACCGATGCGGCGCTCCTGTTCGCCATCGTGCACGTGCTGTTCGAGGAGGACCTCGTCGCACTCGGTGGGCTCGCCGACCACGTCACCGGCGTCGAACAGCTCCGCGCGCTTGCCGACGAGTTCTCCCCCGAGGCCGTGGCCCCGGCGTGCGGAGTGGGCGCCGACGAGATCAGAGAACTGGCCCGCGAGCTCGCGGCAGCGCCGACGGCGGCCGTCTACGGCCGGATGGGCACGTCCACGGTCGAGTTCGGCACCATCGGCAGCTGGCTCGTCGACGTCATCAACATCCTCACCGGCAACCTCGACCGGCCCGGCGGGGCGATGTTCGCGCTCGGCGCCGCCGCACCGGCACCACGCCCGCCGAAACCCGGTCGCGGCTTCAAGACCGGACGGTGGGCGAGCCGGGTCTCGGGCTACCCGGAGGTGCTCTCCGAGCTGCCGGCCGCCGCGCTCGCCGAGGAGATCGACACCGCCGGCGAGGGCCAGATCAAGGCGATGATCACGATCGCCGGAAACCCGGTGCTGTCCGCGCCGGACGGTGACCGGCTCGACCTGGCTCTGGACCGCGTCGACTTCATGCTGTCCATCGATCCCTACCTCAACGAGACCACCCGCCACGCCGACGTCATCCTGCCGCCGCCTCCGCCGGCCCGCAGCGCGCACTTCGACGTCGCACTCAACAACCTCGCGGTGCGCAACAACGTCCGGTACTCGTCGCCGGCACTGCCGACCGACGGTCGGCCCGACGAGCCCGAGATCCTGTCCCGGATCGCGCTGATCCTCTACGGCATCGGCGCCGACGGTGACCCCGCGCTCGTCGACGCGCAGGTGATCGCGACGACGCTGGCGAAAGAAGTCGCCGACGCCGACTCACCGGTGGCGGGCCGCGACGTCGAAGAGCTCACCTCGATGCTGTACGACGGCCCCGGCTACGAACGCCGGCTGGACATGATGCTGCGGCTCGGACCCTACGGCGACGCGTTCGGTACCAAGCCCGACGGGCTCACCATGGAGCAGCTGAAGGCCAACCCGCACGGGATCGACCTGGGGCCGCTGAAACCGCGGGTCCCCGAGGTCCTGCGAACCCCGAGCGGGCGAATCGAACTCGCGCCGGAGCCGATCGTCGCCGACGTGGCACGGCTGCGCGAGGCGCTCGGCCGCACGGCGGGCGGGTTCCTGTTGATCGGCAGGCGCCACCTGCGGTCGAACAACAGCTGGATGCACAACCTCCCGGCGCTGTCCGGCGGCTCCAACCGGTGCACGCTGCAGATCCACCCCGATGACGCGGCCGAGCTGGGACTCACCGACATCGCCGTGATCAAGGGCCCGGGCGGTGAGCTGCTCGCCCCGATCGAGGTGGACGACGGCATGCGGCGCGGCGTGGTCTCGCTGCCGCACGGTTGGGGTCATGACCGCGGCGGCACCGGTCAGGAGCTCGCGGCCGGCCGGCCCGGCGTGAACGTCAACCAGCTCAACGACGGCACCCATCTGGACCCGTTGTCGGGCACCGCGGTGCTCAACGGCATCCCCGTGGACATCGCGCCTGCGGGCTAGGTCAGAAACTCCTTGTTGACTTCGAGCTGACGCTGCACTTTTGCGGGTAGCAGTGTGCGTGGTTTCAAAGTCAACGGGACATCGCGCCTGCCGGCTAGGTCAGCTCCCAGATCACGGTCACCGAGAAGTTCACCGTCTGCTGACCGGGTTCCAGCGGAACCGCTTCCATCGCCGCGCGCGGCATCGGAGTGGGCGTGGGCGGGGTGGAGCCGCCGGACTGCTCGGATATCGAGATCACCTTGCCGAGGTGCATTCCGGACAGCCCGGCGTACTGGTCGGCGCGGTTCTTGGCGTCGTCGAATGCCCGGGCGCGGGCGTCGCGCACGAGATCCGAGTCGTCCTCGATCGAGTAGTTGACCGAGTTGATGCGGGTGGCGTCGCCTCCGGTGCTCGCGATCAGTGCCAGGGTCGCCGAGGCCTTGGCGGTGTCGCGGATCTTGACCTTGATCGCGTTGCTGGCCTGGTAACCCGAGATCTTGCTGTCGGTGAACTGCGGCTGCACGCTGACCTGCGTGGTGCTGATGTCCTTGCGGTCGATGCCCGATCCGACCAGCGCATCGATCACGGCCTGCTGGCGCTGGCTGGACTGGTTGAGCGCGCCCGACACGTCCGGCGCGGTGAAGTCCATCGCCACGTCGGCGGTCAGGGTGTCCGGAACGCCCTGCACCTGACCGGATCCGACGACGGTCACCTGCCTGGCGCCGTCCGGTGCGCCACCGGCGGGGCCTGAGGTCGCATCGCACGCGCTGGCGCTGACGGCGATCAATCCCGCCGCGGCAACGCCGAGGACCCGCAATTTCGCATTTCCGGCGATCGGCATGACCAAAACCCTACCGGGACGTCACGGCGTCACCAGGACTTTGCAGTGCCGGTCGGGGAAGGCGAGTTCACCGAACGCGGCGCCCACGCCGTCCAGACCCACGGTCCCGGTGATCATCGGTGCGACGTCGATGTCGCCCTCGGCGATGGCCCGCAGTGAGTCCGCGAACTCGGCGGGGTCGTAACCGAACACGAACTGGATGTTGATCTGTTTGGTGATCGCGTAGAACGGGTGCACGGTGTCGGGCTGCATGCAGACTCCGGCCACCACCAGCCGGACGCCGGCGGGTGCTCGGCGCAGCACGTCGTCGATGACGCCGGGGGCGCCGACCGCCTCGAACACCACCGCGGGCTTGCACTGATGGAACGGTGAATCCTCCGCCGGATCCAACGTCACGTGCGCGCCCATCGTGGCGGCGAGTTCACGGCGGGCGGGGGAGAAGTCCGACGCCGCAATGGTTTCCACGCCCCGAAGTCTCAGCGCGGCGATGATGGCGATGCCGACCGGGCCGCAGCCGACGACGAGCGCCGTCTCGCCGGGTTCGACGCGCGACGCGTTGACCGCATGCAGGCCGACGGCCATCGGCTCGGTGAGCGCGGCGTGCTCGGCGCTCAGACCGTTGGGTACCGGTAGCAGTAACGGTGCCGACAGCAGCATCTTCTCGGCATATCCGCCCAGGGTGGTGTTGCTGTACACGATCGGTGCGGCGCCGCCGGCCGAGATCAGCACGGGTACGGAGGTCACCAGGGTGCCCGCCGCGGGCGCCTCGGTGCCCGGGCCCGCGGCGAGGATCTCGGCGCTGAACTCGTGGCCCATGAAGACGTCACCGGCCAGGTCGATGTCGATGTCGGGCACGCCCTCCAGGTCGGCGCTCGCAGCCAGCATGTCGGCGCCGTGGGTGGCGAAATGCAGGTCGGAGCCACAGATTCCACAGGCCTTCACCTCGACGAGCACCTGGCCCGGGCCAGGCGTCGGTTCGGGCACATCGTCGCGGACGACCATCCGTCCGTCGCGCAGGACCGCGGCGCGCATCAACTCTTCTCCTCGGTGGCGTCCTCGGTGACGGCCTCGGTGATCGCGTTGACGATCGCCTGCCCGGCGCGCCCCAGCAGCTGATCCCGCATGCCCTTGGCCCAGTCGTGGGATGCCCGGGCGGCGGTGAGCTGGCCCTTGAAGTGCGGGATCACCTCACGCGCAAAGAGTTCGTAGGAATGGAAGGTGGCGGCCGGGGGCGCCCAGTCGTGGCCGAGGAGCAGGAAGGTGCCGAAGCCGCCCGAGCGGTCCAGCAGGTCCTGGATGTAGGTGATGGCGTCGGCGGTGGTGCCGATACAGCAATTGCCGCCTGCGGCATAGTTTTCCACGAACTCGTAGGCGGATGGGGCCGGTCCTGTGTCGTTGGAAAGCGGCACGAAGCCGGCCGCGCCGAAGTAGTTGGCGAAGTCCTGCAGGCCGTAGGTGCAGTCCTCGATGGCCTGCTCGCGGGTGTCGGCGAGGTGGATGATGCCCAGTACCCGCCAGTTTTTCCGGTCCGGTTCGGGCCGGCCGGATTTGGCGGCCTGATCGCGCACCGTCTCCCAGGTGGTCTCGATGGCGGCATAGCCACCGGGCACCGACATCGACAGGGACAGCAGGGACGTGCCCAATGCCCCGGCCAGCCGCGGCCCGGATGGGGAAACCATTGCCGCGGTGGAAATCTCGGGATAGGGCCAGGTGTAGGGGCGGATGTGCAGGGCGGCGTCGCGCAGCGTGAACCAGTCGGTCTTGCGGTCGATCCGCTCGTCGGGTGCGGCGCGGAACAGCGCCAGGATCGCCTCCAGCGACTCCTGCATCATCGGCCGTTGGTCCACCGGATCGATGCCCATCATGTAGGCGTCGGACGGCAGCGCGCCCGGCCCGGTGCCGAACATCACCCGGCCGCGGGTGAGGTGGTCGAGCAACACCCAGCGGTCGGCGACCATGAGGGGATGGTGGTACGGCAGCGACACCACACCGGTGCCCAGCCGGATGTGTCTGGTCCGTTCCGCCGCGGCGGCGATGAACACCTCGGGACACGCGATGAGTTCGTAACCGCCGGAATGGTGTTCGCCGAACCAGGCCTCGTCGTAGCCGAGCCGGTCCAGCGCCTCGACCCGGTCCATGTCGTATTGCAGTGCGGTGGTGGGGGATTGGCCCACGGGGTGGAAGGGGGTGATGAACACACCGAAATTCAAAGGGCTCATTTGAGGTCTCCCAGGAATTCCAGCAGCGCCGCGTTCACCTCGTCGGGCCGTTCCTGCTGCAACCAGTGTCCGGCGCCGTCGAGCAGCACCTCGCGGTAGTCGCCGGTGACCACGTCGCGCACCCGGTCGCGTGGGGTGAAGCCCAGCACGGGGTCGGCGGTGCCGGCCAGGAACAGGGTGGGCGCGGTGATGGTCGGCGCGGGAGTGCTCTCGGTCAGCTCCCAGTTCCGGTCGAAGTTGCGGTACCAGTTCAGCGGTCCGGTGAACCCGTTGGCCGTGTAGGCCTGCACGTAGTGCTCGAACTCGTCGGCGGTGATCCAGTCCGGCAGCGGCGGCAACGGGCGATCGACCAGGTTCTCGAGCGGCTCGGCGAGGCCCTCCATCGCGAGGGACCGGCGCAACGAGTGCCGCGGGTCGGCGCCCAGTGCGGCGTCGGCGACACCGGGTTCCTGGAAGTACAGGATGTAGAAGAAGTTGTCTCCGACGATCTTGCGCCAGATCTGCGTCGGGGGTGCGGGCGCTCTCGGTACCGGCGGCACGCTCATGGCCACCACGGCGCTGACCCGGTCCGGGAAGAACAACGGAAAATTGGTGGCCACCGGCGAGCCCCAGTCGTGGCCGATCAGCACGGCCTTCTCTGCGCCGACGTCGTCGAGCAGGCCGGCGATGTCCGCGGTCAGTTCGACGATGTTGTACGCCTCGATGTCCTCGGGCCGTGATGATCCGCCGTAGCCGCGCTGATCGGGAGCCAGAACGTGGTAGCCCGCGGCCGCGAGCACCGGGATCTGATGCCGCCACGAATACGCGAGTTCGGGGAATCCGTGGGTCAGCACCACCACCGGATTTCCGCGCTCACCCGCCTCGATCACCTTCAGTGTCACGCCATTTGTATCGACTAACCGTTCGGTCGGTGTGGTCACGGTCTCAGCCAAGCACAGGATCGGCGGCGCCGTAAGCCTGCCTATCAATAACTATCGAAAATAAAACGGGCGTTTCATGTACGATAGTTTTATGCTTCGCGTCTGCCTCCGGGTGATCGCCGTCTGCTGCCTCGTCGCCGCCACGCTCGGCGCCGTCGTCGTCCTTCGAAACGACTTCGCCATCACCGAAGAGAATGTGGAGATACCCGGCTCGGCGCAGCCACTCGAGGCGGTCCTCGCCCTGCCGGCCGGTGGGGAAAAGCCGTACGGGCTGGTGGTCTTCGTGCACGGCGACGGCCCGGCCGACGCGTCTCGCGATTCGTTCTATCGGCCGCTGTGGGAGTCGTTCGCCCGGGCCGGTTATGCCTCGGTCTCCTGGAACAAGCCCGGTGTGCAAGGGGCGCAGGGTAATTGGCTGCACCAGAGCATGCATGACCGCGCCGTCGAGACCGAGGCCGTGCTGACCTGGGCGCGCAGCCGCGGCGACATCGATCCGCGCCGCGTCGGGTTGTGGGGCATCAGCCAGGCCGGCTGGGTGCTGCCCGAGGTGGCCGTGCGCCACCCGGAGTTGCGGTTCATGATCCTGGTCGGACCGGCGATCAACTGGCTGCGCCAAGGCGAATACAACCTGCTGGCCGAACTGCGGGCGCGAGGAGCCGGTGACGCCGAGATCGCCGCCGCGCTGCGCCGCCGGGCCGAATCGGTGCGGCTGCTGCGCGCCGGTGCCGACTACGGCCGGTACGTCGCGAGCGGGATCGACGACCCGCCGATGTCCGCCGACCGGTGGCGGTTCGTGCGGACCAATTACACGTCCGACGTGACGCCACAGCTGGCCGGGATCAAGGTCCCGGTCCTGCTGATGCTGGGAGCCGAGGACCGGAACGTCGACGTGGCCGAAACCGAGCGGGTCTACCGCGCGCAGGTGCCGCCGAACCTGCTGACCGTTCAGACGTTCCCGGATGCCTCGCACAGCATCGCCAAGGCACCGCTCGACCACGACCAAGGCGTCCGGTCGTTCCTGGTGGCGGTTTTCGCGCCGCGCTCGCTGTATGCGCCCGGCTACCTCGACTCCCTCCGGCGGTTCGTCGAAACACAACCCGAAAGGACCACGCCATGAGAGTTCTCGCCCTGGGCGGCGCCGGAGCGATGGGCGCCGTCGCCGTTCGGACCGCTGCGTACCGCGGCGGCGTCGAGTGCATCGTCATCGCCGACCGTGATCTCGTGGCGGCCGAGCGCCTCGCCCGCGAGTTGGCCGATGCCGCCGTGCCGGTCAGCACTCGCCGGGTGGATGTCACCGACGGCGCCGGACTGCTCGACGCGCTCGGCGAGGCCGACCTGGTGCTCAACACCGTCGGCCCGTATTACCGATTCGGACTGACGGTGTTGCGGGCCGCGATCGATACGGGCACGCACTATGTCGACATCTGCGACGACTGGGAACCCACCGAGCAGATGCTTCGAACTGGACGCGCCGGCCCGGGCGCCGGGGGTGACCGCGGTCATCGGCATGGGTGCGAGCCCGGGGGTGAGCAATCTGCTCGCCGCGGCGGCGGCCTCTCCACTGGATTCGGTGCGCGATGTCTACACCGCATGGCCGGTCGACGTGACGGCCGGCGGGGAAGCGGCCGGCCGCGACCAACTGATCGGCCCGGACGGGTCACCGACGGCCGCCGCCGTGCACTGGATGCAGCAGAGCAGCGGCACCATCACCGGAGTGCGGGCCGGCTCGCTGACCGAACAACGGCCACTGCGGCCCGTGACGCTCGAGCTCCCCGGCGGCCGCCGCGGCACTGCTTACACCGTCGGGCACCCCGAACCGGTCACGCTGCAACGCACCCTCAAACCCACCGGAGAATCGGCCAACCTGATGGTCATCAGTCCGTCGGCGCTCGCCTATCTCGACGTGCTGCGCCGGGGCATCGACGGCGGCCGGCTCACCAACGAGACCGCGGCCCGCCGCATCGCCAAACCCGATCTCCCGGGCATCATCCGATCGTTGCCGCGCGCCCTGACCAACAAGGGCCCGGGCACCCTGCCACCCTTCTTCGCCGCGGCGTTCGGCGATCGCCGCGGTCGCGACACGGCCGTGCTGGCCCACCTCAACCCGGCCGCCGGCATCGATGCGTTGTTGACAGACATGGCCCGCGCCACCGGAATTCCGTTGGCGCTCGGCATGTCCCAGATCGCCGACGGCACCGCCCGTCGAGCCGGCGTGCACCCGCCCGACGCGGTGATCGACAGCGACCGGTTCTTCGCCGACCTTGATCGCGAACTCGGGCGTACCGGTTCACCCCCGCTGATCGTGGTGGACCATGAGTACCGATGAGCCCTGAGGTACGCACCGAGGCCGACCACGCTGTCCCGACCCGCATCCTGGTCGAGAGCATGCTGCGTGCGGACGCCACGGTCGACGCGGGCGAGCTCTACGACGTCGCCAACACCCTCGGGATGAGCGACCAGCAGGTGCGGTTGTGCATCAAACGTCTGGTGGCCGAAGGACAGTTCGTCCAGGATGGCCGCGGGCGCAAGGCGGTGTTGCGGGCGACGCCGGAGATGCGCAGCACCATCGAGCCGGATCTGGAGTTCGTCCGCTACATGTACGCCCAGGACCGTGGACAGGCTGACTGGGATGGCCGGTGGCATGTGGTGGCCTTTGCCATCGGCGAGTCCGCGCGATCGGCCCGCGACTCGATGCGCGACGCCGTCCTCCGGCTGGGCGGTGCCCCCGTCCAGGGCGGCCTGTACGTCTCACCCAACGAATGGGAGCCATACGTGCAGGCCGCGGCCGACCGGTTCGGCGTCGCCGATCGCGTCACCACCCTCACCACGACCGACCTCACGGTCGGCGGTGTCAGCGAGGCCCGGGCTCTCGCCGAAGCCCTGTGGCCGCTCGATCGCATCGCCGACGGTCATCGTCGCCTCCTGGCAACGGCGCGACGGGCGGCGCAGGAGCTGGCCGGGGCCGCCCGGGCGACCCGGCTCAGCATCGCTATCGAGCTGGCCGCGGAGTTCACCCGAGCCGTGGAGCCGGATCCGCTGCTGCCACCCCAACTGTTGCCGCAGCCGTGGATCGGTACCGCGGCCCGGGCCGCGGTCGTGGATTGCTGGTCGGACCTGCTGCAAGACGATCAGCCCGAGCCCTTGAAACTCTTCCGCTGGTACGGCGATGTCATCGCGGAAGTGGCAGGCATCGTCCGCGAGTAAGGGCACTTCAGGTGCCGGTGGTAGGGCTGGATACCGTCGGGAACTGCCGGACGTTGGTCTAGCGGTAGCCTTGAATGTCTCAACTGCGCACGTTGGAAGGACCGGGCCGAACTCGGCCGAGTGATCGATGAACCGCAAAAATGTGATCCGTACGCTGACCGTGATCGCGGTCGTGCTGTTGCTGGGCTGGTCGTTTTTCTATTTCAGCGACGACACGCGTGGCTACAAACCCGTCGACACCTCGGTGGCGGTGGCCCAGATCAGCGCTGACAACGTCAACAGCGCCCAGATCGACGACCGCGAACAGCAGCTGCGTCTCGATCTGAAGAGCGGCAAAGAAGAGACCGAGAACTCCGACAAGGTCATCACCAAATACCCGACCGGCTACGCCCTGAAGCTGGCCGATCAGCTGGCCACCAAGAACATCAAGTTCGGCACCACGGTCAACCAGGGCAGCTTCCTCGGCTCGATGCTGATCTACATGCTGCCGCTGCTGTTGCTGGTCGGCCTGTTCGTGATGTTCTCCCGCATGCAGGGCGGCGGCCGGATGGGCTTCGGCTTCGGCAAGTCCAAGGCCAAGCAACTCGGCAAGGACATGCCCAAGACCACCTTCGCCGACGTTGCCGGCGTCGACGAGGCGGTCGAGGAGCTCTACGAGATCAAGGACTTCCTGCAGAACCCCAGCCGCTATCAGGCGCTGGGCGCCAAGATCCCCAAGGGCGTTTTGCTCTACGGCCCGCCCGGCACCGGCAAGACCCTGCTGGCCCGCGCGGTCGCGGGTGAAGCCGGGGTTCCGTTCTTCACCATCTCCGGTTCGGACTTCGTCGAGATGTTCGTCGGCGTCGGCGCGTCCCGCGTGCGTGACATGTTCGAGCAGGCCAAGGCCAACAGCCCGTGCATCATCTTCGTCGACGAGATCGACGCCGTCGGCCGTCAGCGCGGCGCGGGCATGGGCGGCGGTCACGACGAACGTGAGCAGACCCTCAACCAGCTGCTGGTCGAGATGGACGGTTTCGGCGACCGCCAGGGCGTCATCCTGATCGCGGCCACCAACCGGCCCGACATCCTCGACCCGGCCCTGCTGCGGCCCGGCCGCTTCGACCGGCAGATCCCGGTGTCCAACCCCGACCTCGCCGGCCGTCGCGCGGTGCTCAAGGTGCACTCGGCGGGCAAGCCGATCGCCCCCGACGCCGACCTGGACGGGCTGGCCAAGCGCACCGTCGGCATGTCCGGCGCGGATCTGGCCAACGTCATCAACGAGGCCGCGCTGCTGACCGCCCGCGAGAACGGCACCGTCATCACCGGTGCGGCGCTGGAAGAGGCCGTCGACCGCGTCGTGGGTGGCCCGCGCCGCAAGGGCCGCATCATCAGCGAGCAGGAAAAGAAGATCACCGCCTACCACGAGGGCGGGCACACCCTGGCCGCGTGGGCGATGCCCGACATCGAGCCGATCTACAAGGTGACGATCCTGGCCCGCGGCCGCACCGGCGGCCACGCCGTCGCAGTCCCCGAGGACGACAAGGGCCTGATGACCCGCTCGGAGATGATCGCCCGGCTGGTGTTCGCCATGGGTGGCCGTGCTGCCGAGGAGCTGGTCTTCCGCGAGCCCACCACGGGTGCGGTGTCCGACATCGAGCAGGCCACCAAGATCGCCCGTGCGATGGTCACCGAGTACGGCATGAGCTCCAAGCTCGGCGCCGTGCGTTACGGCACCGAGCACGGCGATCCGTTCCTGGGCCGCACCATGGGTACCCAGGCCGACTTCGGCCACGAGGTGGCCCGCGACATCGACGACGAGGTGCGCAAGCTGATCGAGGCCGCGCACACCGAGGCGTGGGAGATCCTCAGCGAGTACCGCGACGTGCTCGACACCCTGGCCGGTGAGCTCCTGGAGAAGGAGACGCTGCACCGCGTCGAGCTGGAGGCGATCTTCGGTGACGTGAAGAAGCGTCCCCGGCTGACCATGTTCGACGACTTCGGTGGCCGGGTGCCGTCGGACAAGCCGCCGATCAAGACCCCGGGCGAGATCGCCATCGAGCGTGGCGAGCCGTGGCCGCCGCCGGTACCGGAGCCCGCGTTCAAGGCTGCCATCGCCGCCGCCAGCCGCGAGGCCGAGCGCGCGAACGAGACCAACGGGGCCGGGACCAACGGTGCGCCGCCGAACGGGTCGAACCAGAATGGCTCGACCCAGCCCGATTACGGTGCCCCGGCCGGCTGGCACGCCCCGGGCTGGCCGCCCGCGCCGTCGCAGCCCGGATACCAGCCGCCCCAGCAACAGCAGGGTTACTGGTACCCGCCGCCGCATCCGTCGGGATGGCAACAGCCCCAGCCGTACCCGTACCAGCCTTATCCTCATCCCGGTCAGCCGAATCCGAACGAGGAAGCGGGCCAGGACGGTGGACCTGAGCGGGCCGACCGGCCCAACCCGCCGGCCCACGGCTGATCCGAGAACGGAGGCTTCGATGTCGCAGTCGCTGCGCGAGCATCACAACAACACCGATACGGCCACGCGGGTGTTCGACCAACCCCGGGCCGAGGCGGCCGTTCGTGAATTGCTGATCGCCATCGGCGAGGACCCCGACCGTCAGGGTCTGCTGGACACCCCTGCTCGGGTGGCGCGTGCGTACAAGGAGCTGATGGCGGGTCTGTACACGGACCCGGACGCGGTGCTCAACACCACCTTCGACGAGGAGCACGACGAGCTCGTGCTGGTCAAGCAGATCCCGCTGTACTCCACCTGCGAGCACCATCTGGTGTCGTTCCACGGGGTGGCGCACGTCGGATACATCCCCGGCGTCGACGGCCGGGTGACCGGATTGTCGAAGATCGCCCGACTTGTCGACCTGTACTCGAAGCGGCCTCAGGTGCAGGAACGCCTGACCGCCCAGATCGCGGACGCGCTCATGCGGAAGCTCGATCCGCGCGGGGCCATCGTGGTGATCGAGGCCGAGCACCTCTGCATGGCGATGCGCGGTGTCCGTAAACCGGGCGCGGTCACCACCACCTCCGCGGTGCGGGGACAGTTCAAGACCGACAAGGCATCCCGGGCCGAGGCGCTGGAACTCATCCTCCGGAAGTGAACCCACCCGGCCCGATTGTCCCTCGCGGAACGCCCGTGCAGGTCATGGGCGTGGTGAACGTGACCGACGATTCGTTCTCCGACGGCGGCAGGTTCATCGACCGCGACCGCGCCGTCGAACACGGGCTGGCGCTTGCGGCCGCGGGGGCAGCGATCATCGATGTGGGTGGGGAATCGACCCGTCCCGGTGCGGTGCGGGTGGACCCTGCGGTGGAGGCGGCCCGCGTCGCTCCTGTGATCGAAGCGCTTGCCGCCCAAGGGATCACCGTCAGCATCGACACCATGCACGCCGACGTGGCGACGGTCGCGCTGGAAAGCGGCGCGCAGATCGTCAACGACGTGTCCGGCGGCCTGGCCGACCCGAACATGGCACCCCTGCTCGCCGAGGCGAAGGCGCCGTGGATCCTGATGCACTGGCGCTCGGTCGGCGCCGAGCAGCCGCATCACGCCCCGGGTTACGGCGACGTGGTGGCCGAGGTCCGGGCCGAACTGCTCGGTGCCGTCGACGCCGCGGTCGCCGCGGGCGTCGACCCGCAGCGGCTGATCATCGACCCGGGCCTGGGATTCGCCAAGACCGCCCAAGACAATTGGGCCTTGCTGCACGCGCTGCCCGAATTCATCGCCACCGGGATCCCGGTGTTGGTGGGTGCGTCACGCAAGCGTTTTCTGGGTTCCTTGCTGGCCGGCGCGGACGGGACACCCCGGCCACCGGACGGCCGGGAGACGGCCACGGCCGCGATCTCGATGCTGGCCGCCCAGCACGGGGCCTGGGGTGTTCGGGTGCACGATGTGGTGGCCTCCGTCGACGCGCTCGCGGTGCTGGAAGCCTGGGAATCTGGAGGTCGGGTTGGCTGATCGAATTGAGTTGCGCGGCTTGCGGGTTCGCGGCAATCACGGTGTCTTCGACTACGAGCGCCGCGATGGGCAGGAGTTCGTCGTCGACATCACGGCGTGGGTGGACCTGCGCCGGGCGGCGGCCACCGACGATCTGGCGGACACCCTGGATTACGGCGCGCTGGCCCAGCGGGCGGCGGACATCGTCGCGGGGCCGCCGCGCAACTTGATCGAGACGGTCTCGGCCGAGATCGCCGACGCCGTCATGGCCGACGAGCGTCTGCACGCGGTCGAGGTTGTGGTGCACAAGCCCAGCGCCCCGATTCCTCTGACGTTCGACGATGTCGCGGTGGTGGCCCGGCGGTCCCGCAGGGGCACGCTGTGACCACCACTGTCCTTTCGATCGGGTCGAACCTGGGCGACCGGTTGGCCCGGTTGCAGTCGGTGGTCGACGGACTGGGGACGGCGGTGCGCGCGGTGTCGCCGGTGTTCGAGACCGACGCCTGGGGCGGAGTCGAGCAGGGACCGTTCCTGAACGCGGTGTTGATCGCCGACGACCCGGACCTCGACTGCCATGGCTGGCTGCGGCGGGGGCAACAATTCGAGCAGGAGGCGGACCGGGTCCGGGAGCAGCGGTGGGGCCCGCGCACCCTCGACGTCGACCTGGTCACGTGCCACGAGGGTGACGTCGAGGTGCTTTCCCGCGACGACGACCTCACGTTGCCGCACCCGCTGGCCCACCTGCGCGCCTTCGTCCTGATCCCGTGGTTGGCAGTGGATCCGGATGCCACGCTGACGGTGGTCGGCCGAACACGGCGGGTGGCGCACCTGCTCGAGGAGATCGACCCGGCCGAACGGGCCGGGGTCAGGCGCACCGACCTGGCGCTGGACTTCGACACCGAACCCGTGGCGGACTGATGGGCCCGACCCGCAAGCGCGACCTGGCCGGCGCGGTCGTTGTCGTCGCCATCGTCGGCTACATCCTGATCGGGGTGCTCTACCGCTGGTTCCCGCCGCTGACGGTGTGGACCGGGCTCTCGCTGCTGGCCGTCGCGCTCGTCGAGGCGGGCTGGGCGTTCTACGTGCGGGCCAAGATCAACGACGGGCAGATCGGGGTCGGCGCAGGCCGGTTGCACCCGCTCACAGTGGCCCGGTCGGTCGTGATCGCCAAGGCCTCGGCCTGGGTCGGCGCCGTCGTCGCGGGCTGGTGGATCGGTGTGCTGGTGTACCTGCTGCCGCGGCGCGGCGAACTGCGGGTGGCCGGCGAGGACACCCCCGGCGCGGCGGTGGCCGCGGTCAGTGCCCTGGCGCTGGCCGTCGCGGCGGTGTGGCTGCAGCACTGCTGCAAGTCCCCCGAGGAACCGCCGGACAACGGGGACACTGCGCCCGAGTGACGGATTGTCTGAGGTAGTTGCCCGAATCGCCGTGGTGGTCGCCAGGCTGGATGACCGGTGACGGGTACAGTCGGCGCATGACCGTTCTGCCCCGCGGTGGTCGGCCACGGCGCGGCGGCCGAAGGCCAGGCTGGCTGCTCTTAACGGTATTGCTGGTACTCGCCATTCTGGCCAGTTCCGCATTGGTGTTCACCGATCGCGTCGAGTTGCTGAAGCTCGCCGTCATCCTGGCCCTGTGGGCTGCAGTGGTGGCGGCCTTCGTCTCCGTCATCTACCGACGCCAGAGTGACCTGGACCAGGCCAAGGCCCGGGATCTGAAGTTCGTCTACGACCTGCAGCTGGATCGGGAGATCTCGGCGCGGCGGGAGTACGAGCTGACCGTCGAGACCCAGCTGCGCCGGGAGCTGGCCTCCGAACTGCGCGCACAGGCGGCCGACGAGGTTGCCGCGCTGCGTTCCGAGCTGGCCGCATTGCGGGCGAACCTGGAGATCCTGTTCGACACGGACCTGGTGCACCGCCCGGCCATCGAGACCGACAAGAGCGCGGTGCGCACCGCAGGCCGGGTGACCGCCAGCCGCCTGGATGTGCCGCCCGTCGAGGTTACCGACATTCGGACGTCGCGTACCGAGGAAAGCCCGATCATCGACGTTCCGGCCGAGCCGCATCCGCCGGAGAACGACTGGGCGACCTCGGGTGGTGCGCATCGTCTGCCGTCGCGACCGATGCCTGCCGGTGAACAGCCCCGTCGCCGCCGGCGCCAGCAGGACGCCGCACGCCAGCCGGAGCCCCAGCGCCAGCCGGAACCCCCGCGTCAGCCGGAACCCCAGCCTCAGCCTCGACCGGAACCGCAGCCCGTGTCCCGGCCGGAGCCCCAGCCTGCGCCTCGGCCCGAGCCCCGACCGGAACCGCAACCCCAGCCGCAGCCCAGGCCCGAGCCGCAACCGGCCGCGCGCAGGCAGCCGGAGCCGCCGTCCACGTGGGCACCGCCGCCACCGCCGCCGGCCATGCCGCCGATGCAGCCGTCGCCGACGATCGAGGCCCCCGAACCGGAGCCGGTCAGTACACCTGCGCCTGCTGCCGAACCCGCGGCCACGGGCTGGCAACCGGCTCCCGCCGAGGGGCAGTGGATCCCCGCTGGCGCCCCCGGCAGCAACTGGGCCGCGCCGGTGGCCCAGAACGGAACCTCGGCCGAGTACGTCGGCAGGCGCCGTGCCCCTGATTCGACACCGGAGGAAACCTCGGCGCCGGCCCCCGAACCAGCTCCGGAACCGATCCCGGAACCAGCGCCGGAACCGATCCCGACACCGGCCCCCGCGATGTCGGCAGGCCAAGCTCCCGAGCCGCCGCCCCGTGGCCGGCACTCCGCCGCGGCCGAGACTTCGGATCCCGGCCGGCCAGAACCGGCCCAGCCGTCGCCGGCATTGGCCACCGAATCGTCGCAACCGCCCGAGCCGCCCCGGCGGGGATCACGGCACCGCAGCGAACCCGAACCCGAGCCGGCGAACGGGCACCATGCCGACGGGCAGTCGGTAAACGAGCTGCTGGCACGGTTTCAGTCCGCCCCTGCCGAAGGCGGGCGTCGCAGGCGCCGCGACGAGTGAGCTAGTCTCGTGACGACCGTCCGGTACCCGCAACGCGGGACTGGAACGACTGAAACCTATTCATCCTGTGAGGTCGTCTGCGATGGAGCAGCCCCCTGCAAACGGGTGGTCCCCTCCTGAGGGATTGCGTCCTGCCAGGCTCAGCGTCGGCGTCATTTCGGCGGGCCGGGTGGGCACGGCGCTCGGCTATGCCCTGGAACGGGTCGAGCACGTGGTGGTGGCCTGCAGTGCCATCTCCGAGGCCTCCCGGCTGCGGGCACAGCGCAGGCTGCCGGATACCTCGATCCTTCCCGTCCCCGACGTGGCGCAGCGCGCTGAGCTGCTGCTGTTGACGGTTCCGGACGCGGAGCTGCCATCGCTGGTGTCCGGTCTTGCTGCGACCGGCGTGGTGCGGCCCGGCACCATCGTGGTGCACACCTCCGGTGCCAACGGGGTCGCGGTATTGGCCCCGCTGACCGAGCAGGGGTGCATTCCGCTCGCCATCCATCCGGCGATGACGTTCACCGGCTCCGACGAGGACCTCGCGCGGTTGCCCGATACGTGTTTCGGCATCACCGCGGCCGACGAAGTCGGTTACGCGATCGGCCAGTCGCTGGTGCTGGAGATCGGTGGGGAGCCGTTCCGGGTGCCCGAGCACGCGCGGACGCAGTACCACGCGGCGCTGGCGCATGCCAGCAATCACCTGGTCACCTTGGTGCTCGACGCCGTCGACACGCTGCGGGCCTCGCTGCGCGGTGAGGAACTGCTCGGCCAGGAACTCGTCGGCGATGCGCCCGGCGGGCTGCCCGAGCGGGTGGTGGGCCCGCTGGCCCGGGCCGCGCTGGAAAACGCGCTGCAACGCGGCCAGGCCGCGTTGACCGGACCCGTTGCACGCGGCGACGCAGCAGCGGTGGGCGCTCACCTGAGAGCCCTGCGCGCATTGGATCCCCAACTGGCCCAGGCATATCGGGCCGACTCACTGCGTACCGCCCAACGCGCGCATGCGCCCCTGGACGTCTTCGCGGTGCTCTCAGATACAGGCCCGGAAACCAGCCCTGAAACGAGTCAAGGATGACCCAGAGCAACCCTCCCAAGTTCGTCGCCGGTGAACTGAACGTCTACTCGGCACCGGCCGATGTCGCGGCGGTCAGCCGGGCCCTGCGCGCCAGCGGGCGCCGGGTCACCCTCGTGCCCACCATGGGCGCGCTGCACGAGGGCCACCTGACGCTGATCCGCGCGGCCAAGCGCGTTCCCGGCGCGGTCGTGGTGGTGTCGATCTTCGTCAACCCGTTGCAGTTCGGGGCGGGGGAGGATCTCGACGCCTACCCGCGCACGCTCGACGAGGACCTCGCCGCGCTGCGTGCCGAAGGGGTCGAGATCGCCTTCACCCCAACCGGTTCAGGGATGTACCCGGACGGGCCGCGGACCAGCGTGGAGCCCGGGCCCGGCGGCGGTGAGCTCGAAGGGGCCGCGCGCCCCGGCCATTTCGCCGGCGTGCTGACCGTCGTGCTCAAGCTGCTCCAGATCGTCCGGCCCGACCGGGCTTTCTTCGGCGAAAAGGACTATCAGCAACTGGCATTGATTCGGCAGATGGTCACCGATCTCAATGTCGACGTGCAGATCGTCGGGGTTCCCATCGTCCGGGAATCCGATGGCCTGGCGATGTCATCGCGCAATCGATACCTGGATGCCGACGAGCGGGATCAGGCCGGAGCTCTGTCGGCGGCCCTGCTGGCCGGCAAGTACGCCGCGGCGGGCGGGGCGGCGGCGGCCATCGACGCGGCCCGGGGAGTGCTCGACGAGGTACCGGCCATCGACGTCGACTACCTGGAAGTGCGCGACCCGATGCTGGGCCCCGCGCCGGGTGAGGGTCAGGCCCGGCTGCTGGTCGCGGCCCGGCTGGGCCGAACCCGCCTGCTGGACAACATCTCTGTAGATATCGGAGCGTCCGCCGGAATCGATGGACACCCTCGCGTCGGCGACGGCGACAATCACGAACTGCCCTGGAGGAACTGATGCAGCGCACCATGCTGAAATCCAAGATTCACCGCGCCACGGTGACGCAGGCCGATCTGCACTATGTGGGCTCGGTGACCATCGACGCCGACCTGATGGAGGCCGCCGATCTGCTCGAAGGCGAGCAGGTGACGATCGTCGACATCGACAACGGTGCCCGGCTGGTGACGTACGCCATCACCGGCGAACGTGGCACCGGCGTGATCGGGATCAACGGTGCCGCAGCGCATCTCATTCACCCGGGCGATCTGGTCATCCTGATCGCCTACGGGGTGATGGAGGACGCCGAGGCCCGCGCCTACCAGCCGCGGATCGTATTCGTGGACGCGGACAACAAGCAGATCGATCTCGGCGATCACGGCCACGATCCGGCGTACGTCCCCGAGGACGTGTCCGAACTGATGTCGCCCCGCTGATGCTGCTCGCCATCGACGTCCGCAACACCCACACCATCGTAGGGTTGATCTCCGGTACAGGTGATCACGCGAAGGTGGTGCAGCAGTGGCGGATCCGGACCGAATCCGAGGTGACGGCCGACGAGTTGGCGCTCACCATCGACGGCCTGATCGGTGACGACTCCGAGCGTCTGACCGGGGCCGCGGGGCTGTCCACCGTGCCCTCGGTGCTGCACGAGGTGCGTCTGATGCTCGAGCAGTACTGGCCGACGGTGCCGCATGTGCTGATCGAGCCGGGGGTGCGTACCGGCATCCCGCTGCTGGTCGACAACCCGAAGGAAGTCGGCGCCGACCGCATCGTGAATTGTCTTGCCGCCTATCACAAGTACGGCACCGCGGCGATCATCGTCGATTTCGGCTCGTCGATCTGTGTCGATGTGGTGTCGGCAAAGGGGGAGTTCCTCGGCGGGGCGATCGCGCCCGGTGTGCAGGTGTCCTCCGACGCCGCGGCCGCCCGCTCGGCCGCGCTGCGCCGGGTCGAGTTGACCCGGCCGCGTTCGGTGATCGGAAAGAACACCGTGGAATGCATGCAGGCCGGTGCGGTTTTCGGGTTCGCCGGACTGGTGGACGGACTGGTCAGCCGGATCCGCGAGGACGTCGACGGCTTCTCCGGCAGCGACGTCGCGGTGGTGGCCACCGGCCACACGGCGCCGCTGGTGCTGCCGGACCTGCGCACCGTCGAGCACTACGACCGCCATCTCACCCTCGACGGCCTGCGGCTGGTGTTCGAGCGCAACCGGGACAGCCAGCGTGGACGGCTCAAGCCGGCCAGGTGAGCGGTGTGAGGTTGTGCACACCTGGGTCGCAGCCTGACCCCGCCGGGACGCGGGTATGCCGTTGAACCGCCGGTCCATTGGCTCGTGGCCGGGAGCCGCCGGCTTGTCGGCGTGCAATTGCGCGCCCGCGAGTTCATTTAAGCTGGCATTTTGTGAGCCCAGCCGATCGCGACGACGCGTCCCAGTCCCAGGCCGACCTTCCCGAGCAGTTCCGGATTCGTCAGGCCAAGCGGGAGCGGCTGCTGGCTGAGGGGCGCGAGCCCTATCCGGTCACCGTTCCGCGCACGCATTCGCTGGCCGAACTGCGCAGCGCCTACCCGGACCTGGCCGCCGACACCCAGACCGGCGAGATCGTCGGTGTCACGGGCCGGGTGGTGTTCGCCCGGAATTCCGGCAAGTTGTGCTTCGCGACGCTGCAGGAAGGAGACGGCACCCAGCTGCAGGCCATGATCAGCCTGGCTCAGGTGGGTCAGGAGTCCATCGACGCGTGGAAGGCCGACGTCGACCTCGGCGACATCGTCTTCGTCCACGGCGAGGTGATCAGCTCCAAGCGCGGTGAACTCTCGGTGCTGGCCGACTCTTGGCAGATGGCGGCCAAGGCCCTGCGGCCCCTTCCGGTTGCTCACAAGGAAATGAGCGAAGAGACCCGGGTGCGTCAGCGTTACGTCGATCTCATCGTGCGCCCGGAGGCGCGCAGCATCGCCCGGCAGCGGGTCGCGGTGGTGCGGGCGGTGCGTTCGGCGCTGGAACGGCGCGGCTTCCTTGAGGTCGAGACGCCGATGCTGCAGACGCTGGCCGGCGGGGCGGCGGCGCGGCCGTTCATCACCCACTCCAATGCGCTCGATGTCGATCTGTACCTGCGGATTGCGCCGGAACTGTTCCTGAAGCGCTGCATCGTCGGCGGTTTTGACCGGGTTTTCGAGTTGAATCGGAACTTTCGAAACGAAGGTGTCGATTCCACACACTCACCGGAATTCTCGATGTTGGAGACATATCAGGCGTATGGCGACTACAACGATTCCGCGGTAGTCACGCGTGAACTTATTCAAGAAGTCGCCGACGAGGCGATCGGTACGCGTCAGGTGCCATTGCCTGATGGCACTATCTACGATCTCGACGGGCAATGGGACACATTGGAAATGTATCCCTCGCTGTCCGAGGAGCTCGGTGAGGAGATCACGCCCGACACATCAGTCGAGTACTTGTGGCGTATTGCCGACGGGCTCGAGCTGGAGATTCCGCGTGACCGTGGTTACGGACACGGAAAATTGGTCGAGGAACTCTGGGAACACACAGTGGGGGAGAAGCTCTGGGCCCCGACGTTCGTCCGCGACTTCCCGGTCGAGACCTCGCCGCTGACCCGGGCGCACCGCAGCATTCCCGGGGTGACCGAGAAATGGGACCTCTACGTACGGCGTTTCGAACTCGCCACGGGATATTCCGAACTCGTCGACCCGGTAATCCAACGGGAACGATTCGAGGCCCAGGCTCGCGCGGCTGCGGCCGGTGATGACGAGGCAATGGTTCTCGACGACGATTTCCTCGCCGCATTGGAGTACGCGATGCCGCCCACCACGGGCACCGGAATGGGTATCGATCGCTTGTTGATGGCGCTGACGGGGTTGTCTATTCGGGAGACGGTTTTGTTCCCGATTGTTCGGCGACAGACTAACTGAACTGCCGCGATCCTCACGTCGTTGGAAATGTCTGCGTTTCTGTGGCACATTAGTGCGCAGGTGCAGGATACTCAGGCGTAGTCACCAATGCGTATGCAGAAGGGTTCGGTGCGGGGTAATGGCGAAAAAAGTGACCGTCACGTTGGTCGATGATTTCGATGGCGAGGCCACCGCCGATGAGACGGTCGAATTCGGGCTGGACGGTGTCACGTATGAGATCGACCTTTCCTCGAAGAATGCCACCAAGCTACGTAACGACCTGAAGCAGTGGGTTGAGGCCGGACGCCGGGTCGGCGGGCGCCGGCGCGGACGGGCGGCAGGCCCGGCCCGTGGGCGCGGCGCCATCGATCGCGAGCAGAGTGCCGCCATCCGCGAATGGGCCCGCCGCAACGGGCACAACGTGTCGACGCGTGGCCGTATCCCCGCAGACGTCATCGACGCTTTCCACGCCGCCACATAAACGACCGCAACTTAACCGACAGTTGCCAGCTCCGGACCGGTGAGAATTCCCGGTCCGGAGTTTTTCGCTAGTGGCGAACCCGAAAGCCTCGATTTTCGGAAACGATTCGCCGACCGGCGGCGTTGCTCATCTGCAGCAGTAGATGCGGAGCGACCAACCTCCGCACCATGGACGGCCGCCCATTAGAGTGGACGGTAGGTACTACGTGCGGGCTACGAGAAAAACCGATAGAACGCAGCCGTACGCGGGTATCGCTAGCGATGGAGAGCAGGTAACCACCGATGTTTGAGAGATTCACCGACCGTGCCCGCAGGGTCGTCGTCCTGGCGCAAGAAGAAGCCCGGATGCTCAACCACAACTACATCGGGACCGAGCACATCCTGTTGGGTCTGATTCACGAGGGCGAGGGCGTAGCCGCCAAGTCGCTGGAGTCGTTGGGCATCTCGCTGGAAGGCGTGCGCAGCCAGGTCGAGGAGATCATCGGCCAGGGACAGCAGGCGCCGTCCGGCCACATCCCCTTCACGCCGCGTGCCAAGAAGGTGCTGGAGCTGTCCCTGCGTGAGGCGCTGCAGCTCGGCCACAACTACATCGGCACTGAGCACATTCTGCTCGGCCTGATTCGTGAGGGCGAGGGTGTGGCCGCGCAGGTGCTGGTCAAGCTCGGCGCCGAGCTGACCCGGGTGCGCCAGCAGGTCATCCAGCTGCTGAGCGGTTACCAGGGCAAGGAGGCCGCCGAGGCCGGTACCGGTGGCCGTGGCGGCGAGTCGGGCAACCCGTCCACCTCGTTGGTCCTCGACCAGTTCGGCCGCAACCTGACCGCCGCCGCCATGGAAGGCAAGCTCGATCCGGTCATCGGCCGTGAGAAGGAAATCGAGCGGGTCATGCAGGTGCTGAGCCGCCGCACCAAGAACAACCCGGTGCTGATCGGCGAGCCCGGCGTCGGCAAGACCGCCGTCGTCGAGGGCCTGGCCCAGGCCATCGTGCACGGCGAGGTCCCCGAGACGCTCAAGGACAAGCAGCTCTACACCCTGGACCTGGGTTCACTGGTCGCCGGCAGCCGTTACCGCGGTGATTTCGAGGAACGCCTGAAGAAGGTGCTCAAGGAGATCAACACCCGCGGCGACATCATCCTGTTCATCGACGAGCTGCACACGCTCGTGGGTGCGGGTGCTGCCGAGGGCGCGATCGACGCCGCGTCGATCCTGAAGCCGAAGCTGGCCCGTGGCGAGCTGCAGACCATCGGTGCGACCACCCTCGACGAGTACCGCAAGTACATCGAGAAGGACGCCGCCCTGGAGCGCCGGTTCCAGCCGGTCCAGGTGGGTGAGCCGACGGTCGAGCACACCATCGAGATCCTCAAGGGTCTGCGTGACCGCTACGAGGCGCACCACCGTGTCTCGATCACCGACGGTGCGCTGGTGGCCGCGGCCACCCTGGCCGACCGGTACATCAACGACCGGTTCCTGCCGGACAAGGCGATCGACCTGATCGACGAGGCCGGCGCCCGGATGCGTATCCGCCGGATGACCGCTCCGCCAGACCTGCGCGAGTTCGACGAGAAGATCGCCGACGCGCGCCGGGAGAAGGAGTCCGCGATCGACGCGCAGGACTTCGAGAAGGCCGCGAGCCTGCGCGATCGGGAGAAGACCCTGGTCGCTCAGCGTGGCGAGCGTGAGAAGCAGTGGCGCTCGGGCGATCTCGACGTTGTCGCCGAGGTCGATGACGAGCAGATCGCCGAGGTGCTCGGCAACTGGACCGGTATCCCGGTGTTCAAGCTGACCGAGGCCGAGACCACGCGCCTGCTGCGCATGGAAGACGAGCTGCACAAGCGGATCATCGGCCAGGAGGACGCCGTCAAGGCCGTCTCCAAGGCGATCCGGCGTACCCGCGCCGGCCTGAAGGACCCGAAGCGTCCGTCCGGTTCGTTCATCTTCGCCGGCCCGTCCGGTGTCGGTAAGACCGAGCTGTCCAAGGCGCTGGCCAACTTCCTGTTCGGCGACGACGATGCGCTCATCCAGATCGACATGGGCGAGTTCCACGACCGCTTCACCGCGTCGCGGCTGTTCGGTGCCCCTCCGGGCTACGTCGGCTACGAAGAGGGCGGCCAGCTCACCGAGAAGGTGCGCCGCAAGCCGTTCTCGGTCGTGCTGTTCGACGAGATCGAGAAGGCCCACCAGGAGATCTACAACAGCCTGTTGCAGGTCCTGGAGGACGGACGTCTCACCGACGGTCAGGGCCGCACGGTCGACTTCAAGAACACGGTGTTGATCTTCACCTCGAACCTGGGAACCTCCGACATCAGCAAGGCTGTCGGACTCGGCTTCAGCCAGGGCGGCGGGGAGAACAACTACGAGCGGATGAAGCAGAAGGTCAACGACGAGCTCAAGAAGCACTTCCGGCCTGAGTTCCTCAACCGCATCGATGACATCATCGTGTTCCACCAGCTGACGCAGGACGAGATCATCCAGATGGTCGACTTGATGATCGGCCGGGTCGGAAACCAGCTCAAGGCCAAGGACATGGCCATGGAGCTGACCGACAAGGCCAAGGCCCTGCTGGCCAAGCGTGGCTTCGATCCGGTGCTCGGTGCCCGCCCGCTGCGGCGCACCATCCAGCGCGAGATCGAGGACCAGCTCTCCGAGAAGATCCTCTTCGAAGAGCTCGGCCCGGGCCAGCTGGTCACGGTCGATGTCGAGGGCTGGGACGGCGAAGGCGCCGGCGAGGACGCGAAGTTCACGTTCTCCGGTGCGCCCAAGGCGGCCGGCTCCGACGGTCCGGATCTGGCCAAGGCCGGAGCCACCGCGGAATAAGGTCCAAGACGAAAAATGCCCCCGCCGCAATGGCGGGGGCATTTTTCATACCCGTTTCATACCTGCCGATGAGAGAACTCCTGCGCGGTGGTTAGGATGCTGCTGTAATCGACAGGCAGAGGAACCTGGTGAGAATCCAGGGCGGCCGCGCCACTGTTAACAGTCAGACCCTCACCTGTCACGACACGGACTGGGACGCGAATTCCCGGAAAGGACCGGTATGACTCCCACTGAGGCACGCAAGAGCCACGCCCCCGCGATCGACCTGTCGGCCACCAAGGCGGTGCTCTGGCTGACGCTGACGGCGTTCATCGCGCTGCTGGCCCTCTACTTCGTCGGGATGGACCAGGGCGCGACCTCGGTCCTGGGCAACAACACCTACGTGCACGAGTTCGTGCACGACGCCCGCCACCTTCTCGGTTTCCCCTGCCACTGATACGCAGCGGAGATACCGGACAAAATGGAAAAGCAGATCATCGGGCGCGGCATTCTGGCCGGCGCCCTAGCAGGCGTGCTCGCCTTCATCTGGGCCAAGCTGCTGATCGAACCGATCATCGGTCGGGCGATCGACTTCGAGAACAGTGCCGGCGCAGCGCATGAGGCGGCGGAACATTCACATGGCGCCGGTGGGCATTCCCACGGCGGCGCCGAGAGCGCCGAGGTGTTCACCCGCGGTGTCCAGTCGAACATCGGCATGGGTCTCGGCGTCCTGATCTTCAGCGTCGCGATGGGTGCCCTGCTGGCCGTCGTGTTCTGCGTGCTGTACGGCAGGGCCAACCTGTCCGCACGGGCGCTGGCGGCGCTGACCGCCGGCGGCATGCTGGTCTCGTTGTGGATCGTCCCGGCGCTGAAGTACCCGCCCAACCCGCCCGCGACCAGCCTCGAGGAGACCATCAAGCAGCGGACCCTGCTCTACGTGCTGTTGGTGGTGCTCTCGGCGGCGTTGTTCGTCGGTTCGGTGCTGCTCGCACGTCGCTTGATGCCGAAGCTGGGGGTGTGGAATGCCAGCCTGATCGGCGCCGCGGACTACGTGGTGTCGATGGCCGTGGTCTTCCTGATCCTGCCGGGTATCCACGAGACCCCGTCGACCTTCCCGGCCGACGACCTCTACCAATTCCGGCTGTATTCGCTGGGTATCCAGGTGGTGATCTGGGCGACGATCGGGCTGGTGTTCGGTGCCCTGGCGTCGAGGGTGCTCGAGGGCAAGCGCGAGGAGCAACTGATCGCGTGAGTTCGTCGTGAGTGAGGTCGTCCGGCTGACGTTGGTGTCGCACGCCATGACCGACGCCACCGCCGCCGGACGATTTCCCACCGACGAGCCGCTGAATCCGCTGGGCCACCGGCAGGCCGATGCGACCGTCGAATTGGGCGTCATCGACGCCGCGTACTGCGGGCCGGAGAAACGGGTCCGCCAGACCGCCGAGCTGCTGGGCCTGTCAGCGGTGGTCGAACCCCAACTGGCCGACCTGGACTTCGGCAGCTGGCGCGGGGGTGTGCTGGGCGGGGTGCTGCCCGCGGACCTGGCGGTCTGGCTGACCGATCCGACCCGCGCGCCGCACGGCGGCGAATCCGTCGTCGATCTCGTCAACCGGGTTCATCGCTGGATGGACAGCCTGGTCTCGACGCGGGGGCGGCTGGTCGCGGTGACCCACCCGGCGGTGATCCGGGCGGCCATCCTCGTCGCGCTGGACGCCCCGGCAAAGTCGTTCTGGCGCATCGATATTGCGCCGCTCAGCCGAACCGTGATGCATTTCCGCGGCCAAGCCTGGACCTTGCGGAGCAGCAACTAGTCCGCGGCCCTACTGTCCGACCGGCGCCATGGCGAAGGCCCGCTTGGCGATCTGCAGCAACCAGCCTGCGGCAGTGGGGCTACGGAACTTCGGCCAGTTCAGCTGAAAACTGAACACCCATGGCTGCCCGGTGTAGTCCACCGCGTACCAGCTGAAGGTCAGGTCGCCGGGCAGGTTGCCGCCCTTGGCGCCGATGTAGTTCCACTTGGCCGGATCGGGGTCGATGCCGGGCAGTGCCGAGAGGATGTCCTTCACCGGCGCGGCAGGCCCGAACGCCGAGGCCTGCAGGGCGGCGTGCACCCGGCAGATGTCGGCGGCGCTGGCGAACCACTCCAGACCGTCATTGGAGGCCGGGGTGTGGGTGCGATACGGATCCGGTTCGTAGGGGCGGGAATTGGTCTGCTGCAGCAGTGCCACCCGATCGGTGCGCGAGGCGTTCTTCCACTGATCGCGCAGGTTCGGCTCGCCCCAGCCGACCGAGAACACCTCGTGCATGGTCGGGAACGGGGTCATGCTGGCCGGATCGTGGTGACCCGCGGTGACCAGCGCGCGTTCCACCGCCGCCGGGCCCATCCGCTCGATCAGCAGGTCGGTGGCCATGTTGTCACTGGCCGAGATCATCTGCTGGGCGGCGGTCCGCACGGTGATCTGAGCACCGGGGGGAAGTTTGTCCAGCCCGGCCGAGCCGAGCTTCTTGCCTTCCTTGGTGATCGTCAGGTGATCGTCCCACTTGAGCGTGCCGGCTTTGACCGAATCCGAAACCGCAAGCAGTACATACAATTTGAAGATCGAAGCCAGTGGCAGCGACATGTCGGTGTTGGTGCCGGCGACCTGCTCGCACTTGCCGTTGTTCACCTTGGACACCCGGTAGGAGTAGCGCGCTCCCGACTTGGTCAGCTCGGTGTCGATGTCGGACCATTTGTCGATCTTCGGTGGCACCAGGTTGACCTCGAACCGGTCCACCAGACCGACATCGTTGGTCCGCAGTTCGATGTCCTGGGCCACGTTGTAGGACGTCAGTACGTGCAACGTGGCCTGCGCGGCCCCGATGTCCACCGAGGTGACCTTGAACGGGCGGTCCCACCAGATGGAGTCCATCTTGGTGCCGACCAGGTCGACCTTCTCGGGCGCGGCCAGGGTGCGCACCCCGATGGGACCGATCGGCCAGTCGGAGTTGAGCATGTCCATGGTCTGCTTGGCTCGCAGACCCGGCGGGGTGATGGTGTCGATGTGCGCGCCGTAGGACACTTCGGCCGCGGGCGCGGCGTTCGGCGAGCAGCCACAAGCCAGGGCCGCGGCGACCGCTGTGATGGCCGTCAGGCCGATCGTGCGGTGCAGCGTCCGGCCGCGGCTACGCCTGGGCAGCGGGCCCTGCAACGTCCAGCACAACCTCGAACTCCAGCAGCGACGCGCCGGTGGCCACAGGCTTTGCCTGCTGGCCCTTGTACGCCTCGACAGCCGGGCCCGAAGCCCAGGCCTGGAAGGCCTCTTCGGTTTCCCACTGCGTCACCACGAAGTAGCGGTCTTCGCCCTTGACCGGGCGCAGCAACTGGAAGCCCAGGAAGCCGGGCTGACTGTCGACGGCGTGTGCACGGTTCGCGAACCGCTTCTCCAGTTCCGGGCCGGCGTTGGGCGGGACCTCGATGGCGTTGATCTTCACGACGGGCATGGTGTTCAGGCTACCGCGACTGCCCGGCAAGATAACGGGATGGTCACAGATCTGCTCACCCACAGAGGGGGGCGCGGCGAGCCCATCGTCCTGGTGCACGGGCTGATGGGTCGCGGCAGCACCTGGTCGCGCCAATTGCCCTGGTTGGCCGGGCTGGGCGAGGTCTACACCTATGACGCACCGTGGCACCGCGGGCGCGATGTGGTCGATCCGTATCCGATCAGCACCGAGCGTTTCGTCGCGGACCTGGGTGACGCCGTGGCAGGTCTCGGGCGGCCGGCGATGCTGGTGGGGCATTCGATGGGTGCGTTGCACTCGTGGTGTCTGGCCGCCGCCCGTCCCGAACTGGCCCGCGCGGTGGTGGTGGAGGACATGGCCCCGGATTTCCGGGGACGTACCACCGGGCCGTGGGAGCCGTGGGTGCACGCCCTTCCGGTCGAATTCGGCTCGGCGCAAGAGGTTTACGACGAGTTCGGGCCGGTCGCGGGTCAGTACTTCCTTGAGGCGTTCGACCGAACGCCCACCGGCTGGCGGCTGCACGGGTACCCGCAATGGTGGCTGGACATCGCTGCCCAGTGGGGCACTCGGGACTACTGGCAGCAGTGGCGCGACGTGCGGGTGCCGACCCTGCTCATGGAGGCGGGCAACTCGGTGGCGCCGCCGGGGCAGATGCGCCGGATGGCCGAGATCGGGAAGGACACCAGGTATCTGCACGTACCCGGCGCGGGGCACCTGATCCACGACGATGCGCCCGAGGTGTACCGCGAAGCCGTGACGGAGTTTCTAACGGCGCTCGCCTAGGACACCTGCGCTCGGCCAGGACGGCTGGTGTTCGAACCGGCTGCGTATCGCGTCGAGGTCGTGGCCGGCGCGATACGTCTCGTAGTCGGGCTGGTTGAGGTCGAACAGGTCGAGGCGGAACCGCAGGACATTGCCGCGCCGCGCCGCCCAGCCCACTGCCGCGGCGACCGCGAAGGGTGAGATCAGGATGATCAGAGCGAGTGCAACAGTCATGGCAGTAATGCTCGTCGGGGAAATATCCAGCCAACAGTGGCAGCGCTGACACCTTACGATAAAATGCTGCCATGCTGAGAAGCGTCTCCACGCTGGTGCTCGACGGTCTGGCCGTTTTCGAGTTCGGGGTCATCTGCGAGGTTTTCGGGATCGACCGGTCGGCCGACGGCGTACCCAACTTCGACTTCAAGGTGTGCGGCCCCGAACCGGGCAAGCCGCTGCGGACTTCGGTCGGTGCGACCCTGACCCCCGAGCATGGGCTCGATGCCCTCCAGGGCGCCGATCTGGTGGCGATCCCGGCGATCGGCACCTCCGACTACCTGCCGGAGGCGTTGGAGGCCGTGCGGGCCGCTGCCGACGCGGGCTCGATCATCCTGACGGTGTGCTCGGGCGCGTTCCTCGCCGGCGCGGCGGGCCTGTTGGACGGCAGGCCGTGCACCACGCACTGGATGCACGCCGACGCCCTGGCCCGCAAATATCCCACCGCCAAGGTGGACCGTAATGTCCTGTTCGTCGACGACGGCAATCTGATCACCAGCGCAGGCACGGCGGCGGGCATCGACGCGTGCCTGCACCTGGTTCGCCGCGAACTCGGCAGCGAGGTGACCAACAAGATCGCCCGGCGAATGGTGGTCCCGCCGCAGCGCGACGGCGGCCAACGCCAGTTCATCGATCAGCCGATTCCGGTCAGGTGTTCGGAAGGCTTTGCGCCGCACCTGGATTGGATCATAGGCAACCTGGACAAACCGCACACGGTGACCACGTTGGCCAGGCGATCCGCGATGTCCACGCGCACCTTCGCCCGCCGGTTCGTCGAGGAGACCGGCACCACACCCATGCAGTGGATCACCGATCAGCGGGTGTTGTACGCGCGCAGGCTGCTGGAGGAGTCCGACCTGGACATCGACCGGATCGCCGGGCAGGCGGGGTTCGGCACCGCAACGCTGCTGCGCCATCACTTCCGCCGACTGATCGGCGTGACGCCATCGGACTACCGACGTCAATTCGCCTGTGGTGTAGACGAAGACGCCGTCATCGCGTGATGGCTCAGCCGTCGGGCTGGCAGGCCACGTTGACGTACACCGTGGTGTGCTGGGTCGAATCGATCCGGTAGCCGTCCTCGTTGATGTTGGAGTCGGCCAGTCCGTGCACGCCGGTCACCCGGCAATTCGACAGGGCAGTATTGGCGTTCGAGTTGATCTGCACGTGATAGCCCCGGCTCTGTAGGTCGCGCACCGTGTCGGCCGCCGAACCGGTGCCGGACGGGGCCGCGTTGGCCGTCGCCGCGAGGCCCAGCCCCATACCCAGACCCATTGCCGTACATGCAAACGTCGTTGAGAATTTGCTTGACATGAATCCGTTCTATGTGATGTGCGGCCCAAATGGTGTGCCGCGCACCGGATTCATGCCGATCTCATGGAATTTCGCCTTCGCCGGCGAGCGCGAACCGGCCGTCCACAGTTTGCTCGACGAGGCCGTCGACCAGTAGCGAGTCCAGTGCGCGATCCCGTTGCGCGGTATCGGTGAGCCAGGCCACGTCCAGCTGCGCGCGGGTGACCGGAGAACTGCTGTCGCGCAGGACATCCAGCAGCTTGCCGCGCACCTGCCGATCGGTTCCGGCGTAGCGCTGCACCTTTCGGGTCGTCGTGCCCTCCGGATACCCGGCCGACCGCCACCGGCAGTGGCTCAGCGGGCAGCTGCCGCACTGTGGCGCGCGGGCCGTGCACACCACCGCGCCCAGCTCCATCAGGGCGGCTGAGAAGGTCGGTGCGGTGGCATCGTCGGGCAACAGTGCGGCGACATCGTCGAGGTCGCGGGCGCGGGCGGGTGCATCGGCCTGCCCACGCAAGACCCTGGTGACCACACGGCGCACGTTGGTGTCGACGACCGGAACGCTGGCCGAATAGGCGAAGCAGGCCACGGCTCGCGCGGTGTAGGCACCGATGCCGGGCAGGGTCAGCAGGGTATCGACGTCGGTGGGCACCTCGTCGCCGTATTCGCCTGCGATCACCACCGCGCATTCGTGCAGGCGTTTGGCCCGCCGCGGGTACCCCAGCTTGCCCCAGGCCCGCAGTACCTCGGCCGACCCGGCGGCCGCCGTCGCGGACGGGGTGGGCCACCGGTCGATCCAGGCCAGCCAGATCGGCTCGACCCGGGCCACCGGTGTTTGCTGCAGCATGAACTCGCTGACCAGGATCTGCCAGGCGGTCACCCCTTGTCGGCGCCACGGCAGGTCCCGCTGGGCGTCTGTGTACCAGCTGACGAGCTGCTCCGCGTCGATGCTCATCGGCATCTCATGCAAAATGGCTGATATGCCCAATTCGAATCCCGTGTCCGCTTGGAAGGCACTCAAGGACGGTAACGCCCGCTTCGTTGCCGGCGAACCGCAGCACCCCAGCCAGGACATCGCCCGTCGAGCCAAGCTGACCCACGGGCAGAAGCCCACCGCCGTGGTGTTCGGCTGCGGCGACAGCCGCGTTGCCGCGGAGTTGCTGTTCGACCAGGGCCTCGGCGACATGTTCGTGGTGCGCACCGCCGGCCACGTCATCGACAACGCGGTGCTGGGCTCGATCGAGTACGCGGTGTCGATCCTGGAGGTGCCGCTGATCGTGGTCCTGGGCCATGACAGCTGCGGCGCGGTCAAGGCCGCGATCACCGCGCTCGACGAGGGGCAGGTGCCCGGCGGCTACGTGCGCGACATCGTGGAGCGGGTGACCCCGTCGATCCTGATGGGTCGTCACGCCGGCCTGAACCGCGTCGACGAGTTCGAGGCCTACCACGTCAAGGAGACGGTCAACCAACTGCAGATGCGGTCGGCCGCCATCTCCAATGGTCTGGCCGCAGGTACGCAGGCCATCGTCGGCGCCACCTACCACCTGTCGGACGGTCACGTGGAGCTGCGCAGCCATCTGGGCAACATCGGCGAAGCCTGAGAATTTCGCTGCGCACGTGAGGAGCGAAACAGCTTCAGTGCTCCGACACGCCGAGTCGCCTCGGACAACTGTGCATGACCTGGGCTTACCGTGAAAGCCGTGTTGGATCTCGAACCTCATGGGCCGCTGCCCTCGCAGATTTACTGGCGGCGCAGGGCGCTGGCCATCGGAATCGCGGTGGTCGTCGTGGGGATCATCGCCGCGATCGTCGCGGTGATCGTGACCAGCAGCTCTGGAGCCGAGTCGAAGTCCACCGACGCGTCTGCCACGGCCGCACCGCCGACGCCGCTGCCGGGGGAGAACCCCGAGGTCAAGACCCCGGTGGTGCCCCCGGCTCAGCACGCGCCGCCGCCGACGGCCACGCCGACCGCCGCGGTGACCCCGCCGCCGCTGCTCAAGGAGGGCGACGACTGCCCGGATTCGACGCTCGCGGTCAAGGGCATCACCAGCCAGCCCGAGTACGTAGTGGGCGATCAGCCGAAGTTCACCATGGTCGTGACCAACATCGGCCTGGTGGCCTGCAAACGCGACGTGGGCGCCGCGGTACTGGCCGCCTACGTGTACTCACTGGACAACAACCGGCTCTGGTCCAACCTGGACTGCGCGCCGTCCAACGAGACGCTGGTGAAGACCTTCAACCCGGGTGAGCAGGTGACCACCGAGGTGACCTGGACCGGCATGGGGTCGGGGCCGCAGTGCCCGATGCCGCGTCAGCCGATCGGGCCCGGCACCTACAACCTGATGGTGCAGCTCGGCAATCTGAGATCGGCGCCGGTGCCGTTCATACTGGCCCAACCCAATCCGCAGCTGCCCGGGCCGCCCCCAGAGGGTGCAGCGCCGGCTGATCCGGCCGCACCGGGTAACTGACGTTCAGGCGAGCCGGTCGGCGATCGTCGACTCGGCGAGCAGGGACAGTCCCTCACGGATGTGCCGGGCCCACATCGACCCGATGCCGTCGACCGACTGCAGATCGTCTGCGCTGGCGGCCAGCAGCCCCTGCAATGACCCGAACGAGCGGACGAGCAGATCGACGTGGGCGAACTGAAGTCGCGGTATCCCCGCCATGGCGCGGTAGCCGCGTGAGCTCATTGCCGAATCTTGCGCCTCGGAAGTCGAGGGATAACCGTAAACCCTTGCCAGCGTTGTGAAGTCGAGCAGCTCGCTGTCGGTGAGGGCGTCCAGCTCGTCCAGCGTCGCGCCGACCTGAGCGGCGGTCGGCGGGTCCGGCAGTGCGTGGTAGTCCCGCACGATCAGTTCGCGCGCGGCCTCGTTGTCGCCCACGAGTTCGTCGAGCTGCAGTTTGAGCTGGCGTCCGTCGGTGCCGAGTTCGACGACGTCGGCGTCGATCTCAAGGCTGATCCGGCGCACCATCTCCAGACGCTGCACCACGGTCATGACGTCGCGCAGCGTCACGAAATCCTCGATCTCGGCGGTGGACAGCTGCTTGCTGACCTCGTCGAGCCTGCCCTTGTAGCGCTCCAGCGTCGCGATGGTCTGGTTGGCCCGCGACAGGATGGTCGCCGAATCGGGCACCACATGCCGCTCCCCGGCGACGTAGACCGTCACGATGCTCATCGAGTGGCTCACGGAGATCACCGGATAGCCGGTCTGGATGGCGGTGCGCTCGGCCGAACGGTGGCGGGTACCGGATTCGTCGGTGGGGATCGAGGGATCGGGCACCAACTGGACGTTGGCCCGCACGATCCGGCTGCCGTCGCTGGACAGCACCACCGCGCCGTCCATCTTCGACAGCTCACGCAGCCGGGTGGGGGCGTAACGCACGTCCAGGGCGAACCCGCCGTCACAGATGGTTTCCACGCTGTCGTCGTAACCCAGCACGATCAGCGCGCCCGTCTTGCCGCGCAGGATGCGTTCCAGGCCGTCGCGCAACGGGGTGCCGGGCGCCAGCCGGCCGAGGGTTTCTCGTAGCGTCGGCCGAGCCAGATGCACCACGGTGCGGCTGGTCCTGGCGCCGGAGTTCACGGCCATCGGTTCTCCTAGGGTCGGCCGCTATTGTCCATGCTGTCCTCGATTGCTGGCAATCGCGATGTCTTTGAGTGCCCGTAATGCCGCCCCGATGTGATCGACGGTGATGACGCGCAGCCCCGCGGGCGCACTGGTGGCCCCGGGCGGCACCACGGCAATGTTGAAGCCCAGCCGGGCGGCCTCGGCCAGGCGGCGATCCATGCCCGTGACCCGGCGCAGATCGCCGACCAGCCCCACCTCGCCGATAACCACGGCGTTCATCGGCAACGCGATGTCGAGATAGCCCGACGCGATGGCGACCGCCACGGCCAGGTCCGAGGACGGATCGGTCAGCCGCATGCCGCCGACGGTGGACAGGTAGATGTCGTTGTTGCCGATCGGCAGGCTGCAGCGGGTCTGCAGCACCGCGCCGATCATCGCCGCACGGGCCGAATCGATCCCGCTGACGACCCGCCGGGGAGGCCCAACCGGCGGGGCGACGAGCGCCTGTACCTCACCGATCATCGGTCGCTTGCCGTCGAGGGTGACCGTGATGGCGGTGCCGGGCACCGCTGCCGGGCGCTGGTCCAGGAACAGTCCGGACGGATCGCTGACACACTCGATTCCGTTGTCGTGCATCTGAAAACAGCCGACCTCGTCGGCGGCGCCGAACCGGTTCTTGACCCCGCGCACCATGCGCAGGCTCGACGTGTGATCACCTTCGAAGTGCAGCACCACGTCGACCAGATGCTCCAGGGAACGCGGGCCCGCGATGGCGCCGTCCTTGGTCACGTGCCCGACCAGGATCATGGCCACAGCCGGGTCCCCGACGGCCGTCTTGGCGTGGCCCGTCAGCGCCGTGGTCACCGCACGCACCTGGGTGACCCCTCCGGTCACACCGTCGGCCTCGGTGGTGGACATGGTCTGCACCGAATCGACGATCACCAGGCTCGGTTTGACCTCCTCGATGTGACCCAGAGCGATCTGCAGGTCGGATTCGCCTGCCAGATAGACGTTCTCGTGCGTGCAGCCGGTGCGTTCGGCGCGCAGCCGGATCTGGCCCGCGGACTCCTCGCCGGACAGGTACAGCGCCCGTCGGCCGGTGTGCGCCCAGCGGTTGGCGACCTCCAGGAGCAGGGTGGACTTGCCGACGCCCGGTTCGCCGGCCAGCAGCGTGACCGAACCGGCCACCAGGCCGCCGCCGAGGACCCGGTCCAGTTCAGTGACCCCGGTCGCGTAGTGCCGGGTGATCCCGGGGTCGATCGAGGTGATCGGAACCGCGGGTGAGGTCGGGGCCACCGAGCGGCGGACCGAACCGCCCACAGAGGCGAGCACCGCTACTTCGTCGACCGTGCCCCAGGTGCCGCAATTGGCGCAGCGGCCCACCCATTTGGGTGTGGAGTGCTGACATTCCGAGCAGCGGTATTGCGAACGTACTTTCGAACCGGCCACGCCGTGACAGTAGCGTCAGGCCCCGACATCGGCGGTGTGCACGCGCCGGACGGGACCCCGCGGGTCAGCGGTGCGTCAGATCAGTGGTGGCCACCGGCTTCGGCGCCCTCGGCGGGCTCCTCGCCGGCCGTGTCGCGCCGGGGCGCCTCGCCTGCCGAGATCGGCACGGCCACTGTGGTCTCGCCGTTCTCGAACTTGAACGTGAAGTCGTAGAGCAGTCCGTTGGTGACCGGTTTGGTCAGCGTGACCTTCGCGGTGACGGCATCGGCGGCCTCGACCTTCTCCAGCGGCTTCAGCTGCCCGTCGGGCTCGCCGACGATGAGCGCGCCGCCTGCCGGGATGGACTGGTCCCCGGTCAGTGTCACGTCGCCCACGGTGGTCTTGATCGAGACGAGCTTGTTGGGAGCCTCGGTGGATCCGTTGGCCGCGACGAACAGCAGTTCGGCCTCGGAGCCCGGCTCGACGTAGTCCTTCTGCTGCGGCGCGCGCAGGTGCACGTTGCGCAGCGAGATCGCGCCGGCCTGTGCGTTGACGCCGTTGACGGCGGGCTCCTGGGTGGCCGTCTGGGAGACCTGCCCGGCGCTGCAGCCGGTGAGAACGGCTGCGGTCAGGCCACATGCGGCCAGACCTGCCGAGGCGCGCATTGCGAAGCGGTTCACTCAAGCCTCCTGAGCTGGGTCGGCGTTCTTCGACTATGCACAGTAGTAGGTGGCGTCGGCGGGCGGAATGCGAGGGCTCGGCAGACGGGTCGCAAGGGGGCTCGGCAGCGGGCGGCTCAGGCCCGCAACCGCTTTGCGCCGACACCCATTTCGGGTGTCTTCGGGGTCCGGTGGTTGCACGCTTTCGTCACCATGTCAACCCCTGTTCTTCACCTGCGGTGCCCCTGACCTGCGCAGTTGGTGCGCATGTGATCTGGGCCCGTGTTAGGATGGACTAGCGAAAGGGGCTCGAATCAGATGATTTTTAAGGTCGGAGACACCGTCGTCTATCCACACCACGGTGCTGCGTTGATCGAGGCGATCGAAACCCGGACTATCAAAGGCGAGCAGAAAGAATATCTCGTCCTGAAGGTTTCCCAAGGGGATCTGACCGTTCGAGTGCCCGCAGACAACGCCGAATACGTCGGAGTCCGCGACGTCGTTGGCCAAGAAGGCCTCGACAAGGTTTTCCAGGTGTTGCGTGCTCCGCACACCGAAGAGCCGACCAACTGGTCGCGCCGCTACAAGGCCAACCTCGAGAAGCTGGCCTCAGGTGACGTGAACAAGGTTGCCGAGGTAGTCCGGGATCTGTGGCGTCGGGATCAGGAACGCGGTCTGTCCGCGGGTGAGAAGCGAATGCTGGCCAAGGCCCGGCAGATTCTGGTCGGCGAGCTTGCGCTGGCCGAGAACACCGATGATGCCAAGGCCGAGACCATCCTCGACGAGGTTCTGGCCGCCGCGTCCTGACGCGTGGTGGCAACAACAGTCGCGGTCGTCCCGGCCGCCGGCTCTGGTGAGCGGCTAGGCGCGGGCAGACCGAAAGCGTTCGTCAATCTGGGGGACAAACCCCTGTTGGAGTATGCCCTCGACGGGCTGCTGGCCTCAGGGGCGATCGACAAGGTCGTGGTGGCGGTTCCGCCCGCGCTCACCGATGAGGCGACCTTGGTGTTCGGGGGCCGCGCGCAGATCGTGGCCGGGGGAGCCGATCGAACCGAATCGGTAGGGCTGGCTCTGGCAGCCGCCGGTGACCCCGATTTCATCCTTGTGCACGACGCCGCCCGGGCGTTGACCCCTCCGACGCTGATCGCCCGGGTCGTCGCGGCGCTGGCCGAAGGCCACTCCGCTGTCGTCCCGGGCCTTCCGCTGGCCGACACCATCAAGGCGGTCGACGCCAACGGTGCGGTGCTGGGGACGCCCGAGCGGGCCGGTCTGCGGGCCGTACAGACCCCGCAGGGGTTCCGTACCGACGTGTTACGCCGTGCCTATCAGCGGGCCGGGGCCGGCGCGGTCACCGATGACGCCTCGCTCGTCGAACAGATCGGTACGCCCGTGCAGATCGTCGAGGGCGACCCGCTGGCCTTCAAGATCACCACGCCTCTGGATCTGCTGCTCGCCGAGGCTGTCATGGCGCGTGCGACGTGAGGATTCCCAGGGTCGGGCTCGGTACCGACGTCCATCCGATCGAGCCGGGGCGCCCCTGCTGGTTGTTGGGGCTGCTTTTCGACGGGGCCGACGGCTGCGCCGGCCATTCCGACGGCGACGTCGCCGCCCACGCATTGTGTGACGCGCTGCTCAGTGCGGCCGGCCTCGGCGATCTCGGCGGGGTTTTCGGCACAGACCGGCCGGAATGGCGCGGGGTCACCGGCTCGGACATGTTGCGTCACGTCCGCGGACTGGTGCTGGCGGCGGGTTTCGAGATCGGCAACGCCACGGTCCAGGTGATCGGCAACCGGCCCAAGATCGGGCCCCGCCGGGACGAGGCCCAGCGCATTCTTTCCGAGCTGATCGGGGCACCGGTATCGGTGTCGGCCACCACCACCGACGGGCTCGGTCTGACCGGCCGGGGTGAAGGATTGGCCGCGATAGCCAGCGCTTTGGTGGTTCCTGCCGAATAGGCCGGTAAGCTGGCACGTCGTGACCGATCGCGCTCAAGCTGTCGCGTCGGGGTTTGCCTCCGATTTGCGGCTGTACGACACCATGGCGGGTGCCGTACGAGATTTCGTACCGCTGCGGCCGGGGCACGCATCGATCTACCTGTGCGGTGCCACCGTTCAGGGCTTGCCGCACATCGGTCATGTCCGTAGCGGAGTCGCGTTCGACGTGCTGCGCCGCTGGCTGACCGCCAATGGATACGACGTTGCGTTCATCCGCAACGTCACCGACATCGACGACAAGATCCTCAACAAGGCGGCCGACGCGGGCCGGCCGTGGTGGGAATGGGCCGCGACCTACGAGCGGGCTTTCAGTGCCGCCTACGACGCGCTAGGTGTGCTTCCGCCGTCGGCTGAGCCGCGGGCCACCGGCCACATCACCCAGATGGTCGAGCTCATCGACCGGTTGATCGAGAAGGGGCACGCATACGCGGCCGGCGGCGACGTCTACTTCGACGTGCTGAGCCTGCCCGATTACGGCGCGCTGTCCGGCCACCGCATCGACGATGTGCACCAGGGTGAGGGTGCGGCGACGGGGAAGCGGGATCAGCGCGATTTCACGCTGTGGAAGGGCGCCAAGCCGGGCGAGCCGTCGTGGCCGACGCCGTGGGGGCGCGGACGCCCCGGCTGGCACACCGAGTGCGTGGCGATGTGCGAGGCGTATCTGGGCGCGGAGTTCGACATCCACGCCGGCGGTATGGACCTGGTCTTTCCGCACCACGAGAACGAGATCGCCCAGGCGCAGGCCGCGGGCGATGGTTTCGCCCGGTACTGGCTGCACAACGGCTGGGTCACCATGGGCGGCGAGAAGATGAGCAAGTCGCTGGGCAACGTGCTCTCGATTCCTGCTGTGCTGCAACGGGTTCGGGCTGCCGAGCTGCGTTACTACCTGGGCAGCGCACACTATCGGTCCATGCTGGAGTTCTCCGAGAACGCGCTGCAGGACGCGGTGAAGGCCTACAGCGGCATCGAGGACTTCCTGCACCGGGTGCGTAACCGCGTCGGTGCCGTCGCCGTGGGCGACTGGACGCCGAAGTTCGCGGCCGCACTCAATGACGACCTCGCCGTGCCGATCGCACTGGCCGAGGTGCACGCCGCGCGGGCCGTGGGTAACCGCGCCTTGGACGCCGGCGACCACGATGGCGCGATGGCGCAGGCCTCGTCCATCCGGGCGATGATGGGCATCCTGGGTTGCGATCCGCTCGACGAGCGCTGGGAATCGCGGGACGAGACTTCGGCCGCCCTGGCCGCAGTGGATGAGCTGGTGCAGTGGGCCCTGGCCGGACGGGCCGAGGCCCGGACCAACCGGGACTGGGCGGCGGCCGACGCCATCCGGGATCGGCTGAAGGCGGCCGGCATCGAGGTCACCGACACCGCCGACGGTCCTCAGTGGGCACTGGTGGACGGGAACGGAGCGTAATGGCCGGGAATTCGCAGCGCCGCGGCGCAGTGCGCAAGGCGGGGACGAAGAAGGGGCCGACGGTCGGGTCGGGCGGCGTGCGTCGCCGCGGGCTCGAGGGCCGTGGGGCCACCCCGCGCGCGGATCAGCGTCCGCATCATCCGGCCGCCAAGAAGGCCGCGAAAGCGGCGCGCCAGGCGCAGGGCCGGCACAAGAAGACCGACGACACCGAGTTGGTGCTGGGCCGCAACCCGGTCGTGGAGTGCCTGCGGGCCAAGGTCCCGGCCACCGCGCTGTACGTGGCGCTGGGCACCGAGGCCGACGAGCGGCTCACCGAATCCGTCCAGATCGCCGCGGACCGGGGCATCTCGATTCTGGAGGTGCAGCGCCACGATCTGGACCGGATGAGCTCCAACGCGTTGCACCAGGGCCTGGCCCTGCAGGTGCCGCCGTACAACTACGCCCATCCCGACGATCTGCTGAAGGCTGCCCGCGAGTCCGGGGAGCCCGCGCTTCTGGTCGCGCTGGACAATATCTCCGATCCGCGCAACCTGGGCGCCATCGTGCGTTCCGTGGCCGCGTTCGGCGGGCACGGTGTGGTGATCCCGCAGCGCCGTTCGGCGTCGGTCACCGCGGTGGCGTGGCGCACCAGCGCCGGTGCCGCGGCCCGTACGCCCGTGGCGCGGGCGACCAACCTGACTCGCACGCTGAAGAGCTATGCCGATGCCGGTCTGCAGATCGTCGGACTGGACGCAGGTGGTGACACCACGCTCGACGAGCTCGAGGGCTCGGGGCCGATGGTCGTGGTGGTCGGCTCGGAGGGCAAGGGCCTGTCACGGCTGGTGCGGGAGAACTGCGACGCGGTGGTCTCCATCCCGATGGCCGGGCCGACCGAGTCGTTGAACGCCTCGGTGGCGGCCGGCGTGGTGCTGGCCGAGATCGCCCGTCAGCGCCGGAGTTCGTAGTCAGGCCGTGCGCTTCTTGCGCAGGATGAAGCGATCTACCGGCGTGGTCTGGCCGAACGGTCCGTCGACCGCGAAATAGGTTGCTTCGATCGAGGTTTCGCCGCCCGGCGATCCCGGGTCGACGTCGAACATCACGAAACCGTAGGCGTGGTCCCGGTCGCGGAACTTCGACCACGGCGCGGCCTCGGTGACGTAGCGCGGTGTGCGTTTGCCCAGCGCCGGGTCGAGCGCCCCGACCCCGGTCAGCACGCGGCAGCGCGGTTCAGGGAAGAACATCCGGTTCGACGGGATCGAGGTGCCGCCGCCGCCGATCACCAGATGTACTGTGCCCCTGCTGGTATCGATGGAATCCCCGTGGCCGTCGACAGGGATCGGGGTGAGGGTATCGGTCGGCTGCGCACCGCGGATCGGGTGCGAGCGCTCGTAGTGGTGCTCGTGTCCGCACACCACCAGGTCCACGCCGTACTGGTCGAACAGGGGCAGCCAGCTCTCCCGGATCCCGAGATCCGCGCCGTTGGTGCGGTCGGCGGTCGACACCGCGGTCTGGTGCATGCACACCACGATCCAGTCGATCCCGGTGTCGGCACTCGAATGCTCCAATTCACTTTCCAGCCAACGTTTCTGGGCCCCGCCGGAGTAGCCGTGGACGTAGGAGTTCCCACCGTCCTGATAGCAAACGTCGTCGTTGTTGAGGCTGATCACTCGTACCGCGCCCGCGGTGAACGCGTACCACATGCCGCGCAGCTCGACGTCCGCTCCGGAATCGGGGAGGGCGAAATAGGTTTGATATGCGGCGTAGCCGATCGGGCCGTTGCCCAGTTCGTTCTCGTGATTGCCCGCGGCGGGCATCCATGGGCGGTGCCGCGCCGAACGGGAGTTGTTCTCGAACCAATCCGACCAGGTTCTGATCCGGTCGCCGGACAGGTTGGCGTAGCAGAGGTCTCCGTTGACCAGATTGAACAGCGGTCGGGCGTTCTCGACTGCGGTCGTGATGTCACCCGCGGCAGGCGAACCCCGGTTGTCGCTCCCGAACGCGTCGGCCACCATCGCGTCGAGCGTCGGCGTGGACTGATCGCCGAAACTGGTGAACCGGAACGGGGCCCGCCCCCGAGGCGCAGTCCGGGCGGTGCCCATTTCGGGGCTCGCGCCGTCGTGTACCGCGGCGTAGATGTAGTCGGTGTCGGGTAGCAGGCCGGTGAGCCGGGCGTGGTGTACCCGGATCTCGGTGTCGGACTGCCCGTCGCGGTAGGTGACGGTGTCGGCGGCGACGGTCTCGCCGAAGCCGTCGTTCGGGGTGCCGAACATCACCCGTGGGTTGCCCACCCGGGTGGCGGTGTGCCAGGACACCACGACCTCGGACGAGGCATCGGCACCGTACTGCAGGTGCAGCCCGCCGACCCGGGGTGCACCGCTGCGGTCCTCGCGCTGCCAGAGCTCCGGCCCTGACGATCGGACGAAACCGTCGACGGCGATCCCGGCGCCGGCACCCAGAATCGCGGTGGTGCCGCCCACCAAAAGCAACGTTCGCCTACTGACTGTCGCGTTGTCGCTCACCCTTGCCGTGCTACCGGGTCAATGCGAACGGTGCGGCACCGGCAAGTTAACGGTGTCGCCTAACCGCCGAAGAGCCGCAGGCCGGCCCAGAGTGCCAGCACGCAGGCCACCAGGGTGAGCGGCACCGTCGCCAAGCCCACCCGGCTGAACTCGGTGAACCGCGCAGGCAGGCCTTCGCGGTGAACCACATTGCGCCACAGCAGGTTTGACAATGAGCCGACATAGGTGAGGTTGGGGCCGACGTTGACCCCGATCAGCACCGCCAGTACCGCTCCCGGTCCGGACGCCATCACCAGCGGCAGCAGCACCAGCACCGCGGGCAGGTTGTTGACCAGATTGGCCAGTACGGCCGCCACCACCGCGAAGCCCAGCAGTGCGAGCAGCGAATCGCCGATCGGAAGCACCCCACGCATGGCGTCGCCGAGGCCGTTGTGAACGACTGCGTCCACCACCACACCGAGGCACAGCACGAACGCCAGGAACGGCACGTTGACGGCACGCACGATTCCGCCGATCGTGCTGCGCCGCTGAGCCAGACTGCGCACGCCGAGCACCACCGCTCCGGCCAGCGCCGCCCAGGCCGGCGATACGTCGAACACCGAGGTGAGGACGAATCCCGCCAGCGTCAAACCCAAGACCACGAGCACGAATACCGGAACCTCGGGCGGCGGGGGAGTCACCTCGGCGGCGGGGCGGCTCAACTCGTGGCGGAAAAGCCAACGCAGTACCACGAATTCGACGCCGATGGCGGCCAGCCAGGGCAGTGCCATCACCGCGCTGAACTGGGTGAAGGACAGGCCGGCCACGGCGAAGGCCAGCAGATTGGTCAGGTTCGACACCGGAAACAACAGCGACGCGGAGTTGGCCAGGTGTGCGGTGGCGTAGGCATGCGGCCGGGGCGGTATCGCCAGTGTGCGGGCGGTGGCCAGTACCACCGGCGTCAACAGCACCACGGTCGCGTCGAGGCTGAGCACGGCGGTCGTCGTCGCCCCGATCAGGAACACCCGGGTCAGCAACCTTCGGGAATCACCCCTGCTGGCCCGGGCCATCAGCGTGCCCGCGGCGTGGAACAGGCCCTCGTCGTCACACAGGTGGGCCAACACCAGCACCGCCGCCAGGAAACCCACCACGGGCAGAAGGCGATTCACCTCGGCCAGCGCGTCGTCCGGCGAGATCACACCGAAGGCGATCAGCAGCCCGGCGGCCGGAATCGCCACGACGGCCTCGGGCCAGCCCTCGGGCCGCGCCAACGCGAACACCAACACGACGGCCAGCAGCACCAGGGCCAGGATCAACGGCGTGGTTCCTTTCGGCCAGTCGAACATTCGATGACGATTCACGCGGTCGGGCCACGCGGACCTGACCGTACTCGGTTTGCTCGATAGCGTTGGTGACCATGCGTCCGGCTGCACCGATGGTCCTGTTGTTCGCTCTGGCTGCCGTGTTCCAGTCTGTCCCGCCGGCCGTCGCGGCGCCCGCCGGGTTCGACCTGCAGTCCCACCGCGGCGGCCGTGGCGAGACGACCGAGGAGTCGCTGCGCGCCTTCGCGAAGTCCTTGGAGCTCGGGGTGAGCACGCTCGAACTCGACATCGTGCTCACGAAGGACAGGCAACCCCTGGTGTGGCACGACCCCCGGATCGACGAGACCAAATGTGCCGACACGGCCCCGGCGTTCCCGGGCGACCCGATGTACCCGTACGTGGGGAAGCTGGTGCACGATCTCACCCTCGAACAGATTCGCACCCTTGACTGTGGCAAGTTGCTGAGTGGATTTCCCGACGCCGAGGTGGTGCGCGACAACAAGATTGCCGTGCTGCCCGAGGTGTTCGCACTGACCGATGCCTACGACGCCGACGTGCGTTTCAACATCGAGACGAAGATCGAGGCGGACAAACCCGAAACCTCGGCCACGCCGGAGGAGTTCGTCGACGTCATCCTCGATGCCGTACGGGCGGCGGGCAAGGTCGACAAGGTGGACATCCAGAGCTTCGACTGGCGCACACTGCCATTGGTGCAGCGGGCCGAGCCGTCGCTACCGAGGGTGGCGCTGTGGGATGACACGACCTGGGTGCCCGGTTCTCCGTGGCTCGGTGGGGTCGATCCGGCAGTGGACGGCGATCCGATCGCCGGCGCGGTATCGGTGGGCGCCACGGTGCTCTCACCCCAGTACCAGCTGGTGGACCGGGGATTCGTGGAGCGGGCACACGCGCTGGACCTCAAGGTGACCCCGTGGACCGTGAACGAACCGGCGGCCATGCGGGCGCTGATCGCCCACGGCGTCGACGGCCTCATCACCGATTACCCGACGCGGCTGCGTGGCGTGCTGGCGGAGCTTGGCTTGCCGCTGCCGCCGTCGTTTCAGCGGCTCAACTGACCCACGGGTCGGCGTGCTCCCACAGCGCCGGAAGGTGCAGGCTCACCGCGTCCCGTTCGGCCAGCCGGGTCAGCACCCGCATCGAGACGTCCAGGTCGTCGCCGGCATACGGCAGTGCGCGCAAGGGTTTGTGCAGCGGCCGGAAGAAGTCGTCCCAATGGATCAGCACCACGCGGCGCGCGCCCACCGCGCGCACGGTGTCGGCCCAGTAGCTCTCCAGGTACTGCTCGGACTGCAACCCGAGTTGGCCGATCCCGAGGTAGACCACCTCGGCGTGCTGCCCGTCCAGTGCGCCCGGCACCGCGCCGGCACTGCCGACGATCAGCAGGCTGCGGTCGCTGGCCCGGTGGTGCACCAGGGTCGACCAGGCCTCACCGCATTTGTATGCAGAGGCCTTCACGGGCGGCACGACGGGCGCGGTGATGGTGCCGGGGAAGCGGTCAGGTGGGCAGTGCTCGGACTCGAAGAGGGTCACCTGAAACGCTCCGAGGGTGACGGCTTCGCCGGGGGTGACCGTGACGATCCGGTCGGGCGCCAGGCCACCGCCGGCACCGACCTGGGCGGTCGAGGTACCGCCCACGAGTCGGGCACCGGTGCGCTCGGCCACGACGGCCGAGTCCATGGCGTGGTCGAAGTGGGTGTGGACCGGCAACACGGCTTCGAGCTTGTCGACGCCGAGACGGGCCAGGCTGCCATCGATGCGGGGCAGTGACGGCGCCAGCTTGCCCAGGACGACGCTCGACAGCGCGGGCCGGGAGAAGAACCCGTCGGTGAGGACGGCCGAGGACCCGTCGTCGACCAGGAGCGTGCTGACCCCGGCCCACGTCACCGTGACCGGGGATTGCGGTGTGGCCGACGGTGCGTCGAAGAACCGCGCATAGGGGGCCAGGTCGGGTCTGCCGGGCTTGAGCCGCATTGCCCCACCCTAGAGCCGGCCTATCCGTAGCGACGGCGGAACTTCTCCACCTGCCCGGCCGAGTCGATGTGGCGCGCGGACCCGGTCCAGAACGGATGCGAATCACTGGTGACGTCGACGACGATCAGCGGGTAGGTCTGGATCCCTTCGGGAGTGGGCCACTCGATGGTGCGCTCACTGGTTGCGGTCGACCGGGTGAGAAATCTGGTACCGGTCGCGGCGTCCTGGAACACCACGGGGTGATAGTCGGGGTGGATGTCGGATTTCACTGGGATTCCCCTTCCTGGTGGGCTTCCTGACGGGCGGATGCGGCGGGTTCCTCGACCGGTGGCAGGCAGGGTTCTTCGTGCCAGTCCCCGAACGGGTCGGGGTAATCGGCCCACTGCTCGGGCCGCGCCAGCTCGTCGTCGGTGAGCAGCGCGCCGCGCAGCGCCTCGATGACCTCGCCGGGCCTGGCTCCGCAGACCAGGACCGTCAGCGAGATGTGGCGATCACCGAACTGGTGATGCCAGTCGATCGCGGCCATCGCCAGGCGTTCGGGGTCGGTGTAGGCCCGCTCGGTGGAATCCATTGCTGCCAGCCATTTTCCGGCGTTGCTGAAATGCATTCCGCCGCCTGCGGACTCGATCCACATGACGTCGCCGGGCCGGTTGGCCAGCCAGGCTCGCCCACGGGTGCGTACCACGCCGTCGAGCAGGTGATCGACGGCGGAGTGCAGGCGTAGCGGGTGAAACGGTCGGCGCGCGGCGAATTCGACGATGATGACCTCGTCGTCGGGTTCCAGCGGCGGTTCTCCGGCCAGCAGCGGATCGTGCGGTGTCGCGGTGCGCCCGCGCGGACTGTTCGGTTCCAGGTGTGCCAGGCCGAGCTCCACCTGGTCGGGGCCCACAGTGATGCGGGCGCGGGGTGCGAGCCGGCGCAGCACCGCCAGTGTGGTGGCGTCGGGCTCGTTGAGCACCAGCATGTCGGCGAACTCGGCCTGCCCGACGACCACCTGGGCGACCGTGCGCCCGTCGGGCAGCTCCTCGTCGCCGACGGACTGTTCCAGCCAGGCCAGGGCGTCCAGGCTTGCGATGACCGCCTCGATGGTCACGTCGCGGGCGGCGGGCCCGTCGAGGTAACCGGGCCCGACGTGGACCCGGACGGTGTTGATCGCCCAGCACACCGGTTCGGCCTCCAGCCAGGGCATCAGCTGCACGACGATGCGCTCCACGTCGCCGCGCCGGCTCAGGCGCCGCAACAGGATCAGCAGATCGTCGCGGACCGTGCAGGTCACGCAACCGTGGGCCAGCTCGAGGGCCAGATCGGATGTCCCGCCGCCGTCGGACACGGTCCGCAGGACGACCTGGCCGTCGAATGCGTGGCGCACCAGCACGGTTCCCGGCCTGCGGCCCAGTTCTTCTGCTACGCCGTCGCTGTCACCTTGACCGGCGATCAGCACCACAGGGGTTCGCACTGCACCTCCCGGTGAAGTTGTTGTTGAAAACGATTATCATTATCGTAAGGCTACCCCATCCGAAGGAGACCGATGTCTGCCCACTGCCAAGTCACCGGGCGCTCGCCCGGGTTCGGCAACACGGTGTCGCACTCGCACAAGCGCAGTCGGCGCCGCTGGAACCCCAACATCCAGACCAAGACCTACTACCTGCCAGGAGAAGGGCGCCGCATCCGACTTCGGGTCAGCGCCAAGGGAATCAAGGTGATCGACCGCGACGGCATCGAGGCGGTCGTGGCCCGCCTGCGTAGCGCAGGGGAGAAGATCTGATGGCCAGCACCGATGTTCGTCCCATCGTGAAGCTGAAATCGACTGCGGGGACCGGGTACACCTACGTCACCCGCAAGAACCGCCGCAACGACCCGGACCGGATCGTGCTGCGCAAATACGACCCGGTCGTCCGCCGCCACGTCGACTTCCGCGAGGAGCGCTGATGGCCAAGCGATCCAAGATCGTCAAGAACGAGCAGCGCCGGGAACTCGTGGAGCGTTACGCCGAACGGCGGGCCGAGCTCAAAGAGACCATCCGCAACCCGGCCAGTACCCGTGAAGAGAAAACAGCGGCGGTCTCGGCACTGCAACGGCTGCCGCGTGATTCGAGCCCGGTGCGGCTGCGCAACCGAGACGCGGTCGACGGCCGCCCGCGAGGTCATCTCCGCAAGTTCGGGCTGTCGCGGGTCCGGGTGCGCGAACTGGCACACCGCGGTGAACTGCCGGGCGTGCGGAAGTCGAGCTGGTGATGGCGTCGAATTCCCGGAAGAACACCAAGAAGCGCCCGCCGGCCACCGAACTCAAGAAGCCGAGGCGCAATCAACTGACAGCCCTCGGGGTGACCGAGGTCGACTACAAGGACGTCCACCTGCTGCGGACCTTCATCAGTGAGCGCGGCAAGATCCGGTCCCGGCGCATCACCGGGCTCACCCCGCAGCAACAGCGCCAGGTCGCCACGGCGATCAAGAACGCCAGGGAGATGGCGCTGCTGCCGGTGGTCGGCCCCGCTTGACCTACCATCGACGGCGATAGGGCGACTGCGGACCGTGGAAGCCGGTGAGAATCCGGCGCGGTCCCGCCACTGTAGAGCCAGATACACACCGCAGTCGCCACCTCACGTACTGGGGCGGATCTCCCCGGAGAGGACGGGTACGCCCATGGCCGCTCGTTGGCTGATCGCCGGACTGGCGTCGGCGTTACTGGTGCCGGGGTGCGCCTCGACCGCGGCGCCCGGCACCGCAGGCGATGCCGCACCGGGATTCCCGGTCACCGTGGACAATTGCGGCGTCAGCGCCACCTATAACCGGCCGCCGGCCCGTGCGGTCGCGCTCAATCAGCACGCGATCGAGACGCTGCTGGCGCTGGGCCTGGAGGATTCCATGGTCGGCACGTCCTATCTCGACGACCGGATCCTGCCCGAGTACCAGGCCGCCTACGACACCGTTCCGGTGCTGGCCAAGGAGTACCCGTCCTACGAGTCGCTGCTGACCGTCGAACCCGATTTCGTCTACGGCGGCTGGGACAGCGCGTTCGACGAGAAAGAGGGCCGCGGCAGGCAACGGCTGACCGATGCCGGGGTTCACACCTATCTCAACATCGAGGATTGCCGGTCCGAGCCCGTCGCGGTGTCCACCGTTGACGACGAAATCCGCAACATCGGAACAATATTCGGCGTCACCGCCCGGGCCGAGCAGCAGATCGAGAAACTCCATGGCGAGCTGGCGCAGTCCGCGGCGACGCTGCGCGGGGTGCGGCCCTTGCGCGTCGCGGTCTACGACAGCGGTGAGGCGACCGTATTCACCTCGGGCGGCAAGGGCATCGGAAACCTGATGATCGAGGCCGCCGGTGGCGTCAACGTGTTCGCCGATGTGCCCAAGGTATGGGGCGACGTGTCGTTCGAGCAGTTCGCCGATCGCGCACCCGAGGTCATCGTGATCTACGACTACGGAGACCAACCGGTCGCGGACAAGAAACGGTTCCTGACCGAACATCCTCTGCTGCAGCATGTTCCGGCTGTTGCCCAGCAACGGTTCGCGGTCCTCCCGTTGTCCTCGGTGGTGGTCGGCGTACGGATGGGCCGAGCGGTGGACGCCCTGGCCCGGCAGCTGCACCCCGACCGGTTCAGTTGATGCCCTACCGGCTGACCCTCGTCGCGCTGGCCGGGCTGTTGCTGATGGCGATGACCGCCGGTGTCGCGATCGGTTCGGTGTCCATCGCGCCCGGGCAGGTGTGGGCCATCGTGCTGCACTCCATCCATCCGGGCCTGGTCGAGCAGAGTTGGCCTGCGGTGCGGGAATCCATCGTGCTCGACGCCCGGCTGCCCAGGGTCGTGCTGGGCGCGGTGGTCGGCGCCGGTCTGGCGGCGTGTGGGATGGCGCTGCAGGCCGTGGTGCGCAATCCGCTGGCCGATCCCATGCTGCTGGGTGTCTCGTCGGGAGCGTCGGTCGGTGCCGTGCTGATCCTGGTGTTCGGTGCCGGTGCGCTGCAGGTGTTCACCGTGCCGCTGGCGGCCTTCCTCGGAGCCTTTCTCGCGCTCGTCGCGGTGTACTTCCTGGCCCGCTCGGGCGGGCGGATGACGACTGCGCGGTTGATCCTGGCCGGCGTGGCGGTGGCCGAAGTGCTGTCCGCGGTGGCCAGTCTGCTGATCGTCACCTCGGACGATCCGCACAAGACCCAGGCGGCCGTGCGGTGGATGCTCGGCGGCCTGGGCGGCGCCACCTGGCGCATGGTGTGGGTACCCGCGGTGGCGGTCCTCGTCGGTGTGATCGTGCTGCTGGCCTTCACCCGATCGCTGAACCTGCTCTATACCGGTGAGGAGGCGGCTGCCTCGCTCGGTCTGGACGTGCACCGGTTCCGGGCGGGAATGTTCGTCGTCGTGGCGCTCATGGTCGGGGCGATGGTCGCGGTCAGCGGCACGATCGGGTTCGTCGGGCTGATCATGCCGCATGTGGTGCGCCTGCTGGTCGGTGCCGATCACCGCAGAGCCCTGCCGGCCGCCGCGTTGCTGGGCGCGGCGTTCGTGGTGCTGTGCGACATCGTGGCCCGCACCGTGGCCGCGCCGGAGGAACTGCCGGTGGGCATTCTGACCGCGCTCGCCGGCGGGCCGTTCTTCCTGTGGCTGATGCGGCGGAAGGCCGTGACGTGACGGCGGCAGTGATATTCGAGGCGGTCTCGGTGACGGTGCGCGGTACACCGTTGATCGCCGACGTGTCGTTGTCGGTCGCCCCGGGTGAGATGCTGGCCGTCGTGGGTCCCAACGGCGCGGGCAAGACCACACTGCTGCGCACCTTGTACCGGGCGCAGCGACCGAGCGCCGGTCGGGTGCTGGTCGACGGCGCCGACGTGTGGAAGCTGCCGGGCAAGCGGGCCGCACGCCGGGTCGCGGCCGTATTGCAGGAAGCCGCAGGCGATTTCGAGCTCACCGTGTTCGGCATGGTGGCCATGGGCCGCACACCGTACAAGCGATCCTTCGAGGCCGACAATGCCGAGGACCGCGAGATCATCGGCGCGGCGTTGACGGCGCTGGACATAGCGGAACTGAGCCGGGCCGGTTACGGCCGGCTGTCGGGCGGACAGAAGCAACGCGTGCTGATCGCCCGGGCGCTGGCCCAGCGCACCGACGTGATCGTGCTCGACGAGCCCACCAACCACCTCGACCTGCGCCATCAACACGAGGCCCTGCACCTGCTGCGGGAGACCGGTGCGACGGTCATCGCCGCGTTGCACGATCTGAATCTCGCTGCGGCTTACTGCGATCGGATCTGCGTGCTCGACGGGGGCGGGCTGGTGGCCGTCGGCGCGCCGGCCGACGTCCTCACCGAGGGGTTGCTGTCCGAGGTGTACGGGGTCGGGGCCCGGATCGCCCTCGATGCCGACACCGGCAGGCCGCAGGTCATCGTCCCTGCCAAGATCGGGGCGAGGCCGTGAACATCGGTGACCATCTGAGCGAAATCACCTCGTACGGAGGGTTCTTCGCGATCACCGTCGGCGGGGAGCCGGCCGACTGGATTCCGGTCCAGCGCTGCTATGACGACGGCTGCGCCGACCTCGTCGCCGCGACGAGCGCGCGCAACGGCACGACGGATCTGCGTATCGGCGCGTCGCTGGTCCAGTTCAGCCATGCCTCGCGCTTGTGGTCACCGCTGCTGGCGTGTGCGCTGCAATTCGGTGTGCTGCCGGACCTCGCCGATCTGCAGCGCCATGCCGCCCGCACCGAGCTGAGGTTGCCGGTGCCGGTGGGAGGGCCGGTGGACGGTGGCCCGGCGATGGTCGGCCAGTTGTATCGGCTGGTGATCACCGAACACCTCGAGCCGCTGGCGGCGGGGCTCCGGGTCAAGATGGCGCCGCGTCTGCTCTACGGCAATGCCGCGGCGGCCCTGGTCGCGGCGGCGGCCGATCTGGCCCGGGTCCGACCGGAATTGAGCGACGACGTCGCCGAGGTCACCGAAGCGCTGTTGACCACCGGAGACCTGACCGGCACCGGCGAACTGACCGGGTGGGCGTTCCGCCGCCGCAGCTGTTGCCTGTACTACCGGGTGCCCGGCGGATCGAAGTGCGGTGACTGCGCGCTCAGGCATCAGTAGGCGTAGGGCCGCGCCGGGGGATCGGTGCGGGTCACGCTCAGGGCCGTCATCGTCGGGATGGCGCGCCGGCTCGAATCACTTTGCCCCGCAGGGATCGTGCCCACCACCTTGATCCAGGTGTCGTCCGGGTAGCCGGCCACCTGCGCCGCTGCCGGCCCGGAGAGACGAATGCGGGCCAGCTGAGCGTCGGCCGCGCAACAGATGATCACCACCCGGGCCAGGTCGCTGCGGTCACCGTCGCGCATGGTGAACCCGGTGACGGTGATCGTGCGGTTGTCGAGGGTGCCCGCGGAGTCCTGTGCCACGCGGATCAGTGCGTCGGGCAGGGAGATCTCCGGAGCGGTGCCGTCGGGCAGGGGTGGGAACGGACGGCGCAGCACATCGGTGGACACCGCGGTCACCGATGCGGCGTCGGGACGGATCGCCGGGGGTACGACGAAGGCCAGCAGCGCGATCGGGATGAGCAACAGCCACGCGACGCCGGGCGAGTGCGGATGATCATGCGCGTGGTCCGGATCGCCTTCGCGGCGGCCGTGCCGGATATCCCGCACGATCGCGGCGAGCGCCAGCGCGATCAGCAACACCGCGGTCGCCACCAGGTACGGCAGCAGTCCCGGCTTGACATACCGGGTGTAGGCACCGGACGCGGCGATGATCGCGGTGCTGACCCCGATCAGCAGCAGCAGTGCGTTCTCGGTTTCGCGGCTCACTGCGGCCCCAGGATCAGCAGGCCGATGCCGGTCGCCACCACCGTGGCGACCACGAAGGTCGTGGGTGCGAACCGGACGGCGAACGCGCGGCCGAACATTCCGGCCTGCATCGCGAACAGTTTGATGTCGACGGCCGGCCCGACGACCAGGAACACCAGCCGAGGCAGCAGCGGCAGCATGGTGAGGCTGGCCGCGACGAACGCGTCCGCCTCCGAACACAACGCCAGCACCACCGCCAGTGCCGCCATGGTGATCACGCCCAGCACGATCTGGCCCGCCAGGTGCTCGTACACCCACGTCGGAACCAGTACGTGCAGCGCCGCCGCGGCCGCCGCGCCCACGACGAGATAGGTGGCCGCCGAAAGGAAATCGTGGCGCGCGGCTTCGGTGAAGACGGCCCACCGTGAACCCTCACCGTCGGGTGGCCTGGGAAGGCGGCGGGTGATCCACTCCGGGCTGCCGAATTTGGCCCAGAGCGTGCCCATGATCAGCGCGGTGAGCAGTGATGCCGCGCACCGGGCGGCGACCATCTGCGGGTGCCCGGGGAACGCGACGGCCGTGGCCACCAGTACGACGGGGTTGATGGCCGGTGCCGCCAACATGAAGGTCAGCGCCGCCGCACCCACGGTGCCGTCCTCGGTGTCGTCGCCGAAAAGCCTGCGCGCCACCGGCACTGAACCGCATTCGCAGCCGGGCAATGCCGCGCCGCCGACACCGGCGGCCAGGATGGCCGCGCTGCGACGCCGGGGAAGCCAGCGGGCCAGGCGCTCGGGCGTCACGAAAACCGCGATCAGCCCGCTGATCACCACGCCGAGGGCCAGAAACGGCAGCGCTTGGACGAACACGCCGCAGAACACCGTGGCTGCCGTCGCCACGTCGGGCGTGTTCTCGACGAACCCACGCAGCGTGGTGCCCGCCAATGCCAACGCGATGATCCCGGCCACGAGAACCTGCATGGAACTCGGCCGCCACCGCATCACCGCCGGGTTCGCCACCACGCGGCCATCATGCCAGGCGAACCTGTCAGCAGAAGGCGCTCAGCGTGACCCGTTCAGCGGACAGGCGCTCGCGCACCGCCGTCGCGATCTCGACGGCTCCCGGTGAATCACCATGTACGCAAACAGATTCCACCGTGACGGGGATGACGGATCCGTCCACCGCGGTGACCTGCCGCCTCATCACCATGCCCGCCACTCGCTCGGCGATCTCGTTGGCATCATGCAGCACGGCGCCGGGGTCGCGGCGGGATACCAGCGTGCCGTCGGGTTGGTAGGCGCGGTCGGCAAAGGCCTCGGCGACGGTGCGCAGCCCGCGCCGCCCTGCCTCCTCGAAGAACGCCGAACCGGACAGGCCGAGCACCGGTAGGCCCGCGTCGACCGCCGCCACCGCGGCCGCGACGGCGGCTGCCTGCTCGGGATGGCTGACGATCGTGTTGTACAGCGCGCCATGGGGTTTCACGTAGGTCACCGTCGTACCCGCGGCATGGGTGATGGCCTGCAGCGCACCGATCTGATAGATCACGTCGGCGGTCAGGTCCTCGGGGGTGACGTCGATGAAGCGCCTGCCGAAGCCGGCCAGGTCCCGGTAACCCACCTGGGCGCCGACGCGTACCCCCCGCGCCGCGGCCTCGCGGCACGTGCGCAGCAGCAGTGCCGGATCTCCGGCGTGGAATCCGCAGGCCACGTTCGCGCTGGTGACCAGGCCGAGCATGGCTTCGTCGTCACCGAGTTTCCACGCGCCGAAGCTCTCACCGAGATCGGCATTGAGATCGACGGAGGCGGCCATCCGTCCAGCCTAAGGCGACGCCTCGCTCGGCCAGCCGTTCTCGGCCACGAATTCGGGCAGCGGGCGGCCGACGGTCCAGTGCTCGATCTCCAGCACCGGCCGGTCCGGGAATTCGGGTACCGGGCCCAGGCACAGGATCGCCACGGCCTCGGCGTCGGCGGGCATGCCCATCAACTGGGCCAGCGGCAGCGGCTCGAAAATCGACACCCAGCCCATGCCGAGGCCCTCGGCGCGCGCGGCCAGCCACATGTTCTGGATGGCGCAGGACACCGAGGCCAGGTCCATCTGGGGCAGGGTCCGGCGGCCGAAGATGTGCCGGTCGCGGTTCTCGCCGAGGGCGACGACGAACAGCTCGGCGCAGTCGAGGATGCCTTCGACCTTGAGCGCCAGGAATTCGTCGCCGCGGGAGCCCAGTGCGTCGGCGGTGTTGATGCGCTCCTGGTCGACCAGGGCGTGGATCTTGCCGCGCAGCGCATCGTCGGTGATCCGGATGAACCGCCACGGCTGCATCAGGCCGACGCTCGGCGCCGCGTGGGCGGCCTGCAGAAGCCGGCCGAGGACCTCGGGCGGAACCGTGCTGCCGGGGACGAACCGGCGCATGTCCCGGCGTTCGGCGATGGCCCGGTAGACGGCGCGGCGCTCGTCGGGGGTGAAGGCGTGCTCAGACACGGGTCGAGCTTAGGTGGGCCTTGCGGCAGACCGAGCACGATCCCTTATTGAAAATGAATGTCATTAATGATAAGAGTTTGGGGTGCTGAACAGGGCCTTGGTGATGACGCTCGTCGCCCTCCTGGTCGCCGGGTGCTCCACCACTCCGGATCCCCGGCAGCCGGCGTCGCCCCGGGAAGCGGATCGTCCGGTGACGCGGCTGATCCTGGTGGAGCGGCAGACCGGGGCCGGCGCAGTGCTCGATGTCGCGGACTCCGACGAGACGGGGCTGGGGCAGCTCGGTCCCGTCGACGCCGTGAGCGGTGACGGCCGGTACGCCTACCTGCACGACGATGCCGGCCTGACGATCCTGGACGGCGGGGCGTGGACCTTCGACCACGGCGACCATTCGCATTTCTATGACGCACCACCGGCCGTGGTGGGGCGGATCGACGGGCCGGTCACCGCGGTACGGGGCCACGGTGCGCTGGCCGTTGCCCGCCGCGCTGACGGTTCGGTCGCAGCGCTGGATCGGGATGCCTTCGCGCGCGGTGAGCTCACACCCTCGGCCGTCCCTCAGCAGCCTGAAAAAGCTCTGGCTGCAATCGCATTGGAGGACGACCTGTTGACGGTCTCCGGTCGGGGGCTGGTCAGCACCGTCGCCGAACAGGCCACCGTGCTCGGAGACTGCCCGGCGGTCACCGACGCGGTGGCACTCCGCCGGGCGGTCGTGCTCGGTTGCCGTGACGGTGCGTTGAAGATCTCCCGGCGCGGCGGAGCCCCGGTGGCCGAGAGCATCGCTTTCGGTCCGGTTCGGCCCCGGGAGGCGTTGGGGCCGTTCGGTTATCGCAGGGGCGGGAATTCGCTCGCGGCCGTGGCCGGTGACGAGGTATGGCTGCTCGAGGGCCGCCGATGGGCGTCGATGCGGCTGCCCGGCGTCGTCGCGGTGAACACCGCCGGCGGCACCACCGTGCTGGCCGTGACGCAAGACGGCGTTCTGCATGCCCTCGATGTGGCGGCAGGTGTACACACCGGCCGCCTCGAACTGCTCGCCACTCCGGTCGGCACGCCGGTGATCGAGGTCGGTGCCGGGCGTGCCTACGTCAACGACGCGACGGCGAGGGCAGTACACGAGATCGACTACGCGAACGGCCTACGGGTCGAGCGCACGCACCGGACGAACGTCATCCCGGATTTCCTGGTGGCCGCGGGCTGGTGATCACACACAAGGAGCAAGGAGAACGAATGCCGAATCCATCGAAGGTCCTCGTCCTGGTCGGTGCGCTCGCGGCAGCGCTGACCGGTTGTGGCGGCGGCGAAACGCAGCGGGCGGAACGCGAGCCGATACCCGATCCGCTGGTGGTCACCTACGACGGTGGGCTGTACGTGCTGGACGGCGACAGCCTGCAGGTCAAGGCCGACGTCCCGCTGGAGGGGTTCCTGCGGGTCAACCCGGCCGGCGACGATTCGCACCTGCTGGTGTCCACCGGCGAGGGTTTCCGTCTGCTCGACGCGTCGGCGGGGGAGCTGACCGACACCACCTTCGTGGCAGACGAGCCCGGTCACGTCGTCGCCCACGGTGAACACACCGTGCTGTTCGCCGACGGGTCCGGTGAGATCACCGTGCTCGATCCGCACAATCTCACCGCTGCCGTGCCGCGGATGCGGGGCATGAAAGCGCCACGGCCGCACCACGGTGTGGCCGTGGTGCTCGACGACGGGAGTTGGGTGCGTAGCGAAGGCGACTCCGACGAACGCAGCGGTGCAGTCGCTTTCGACGCCTCGGACCGGGAAGTCGCCCGCAACAACGAGTGCCCGGGCATTCACGGAGAAACGGTGGTGGATTCCACCACTCTCGTATTCGGCTGTGAGAACGGCGCATTGACCTTCTCGGACGGTGCCTTCGCCAAGATCGCCGCCCCGGACGCATACGGCCGGGTGGGAACGGTTCGCGGACATGAAGACTCACCGGTGGCGCTGGGCGACTACAAGGTCGACCCCGATGCCGAACTGGAGCGGCCCAACCGGTTCGCCCTGATCGACACCGCGAGCAATCAGCTGCGGCTGATATCCCTGCCGCAGGCGGTCAGCTACTCGTTCCGGTCGCTGGCGCGTGGTCCGCACGCCGAAGCGCTCGTCCTGGGCACCGACGGCAAGCTCCATGTCGTCGACCCGGTCTCCGGGGCCACCGTGAAGACCGTCGAGGTGGCCGAGCCGTGGACCGAACCCGATGACTGGCAGCAGCCCAGGCCCAGCGTGTTCGTCCGCGGCCACGACGTGTTCGTCACCGACCCCGCCACCAGGCAGGTGCACATCGTCGACATCGAATCCGGAGAAGTCAGCACCTCGACGACGCTGGAGAAAGCACCCAACGAGCTCAGCGGCACGGTAGGCCACACGCACTGAGTGTCGTGGTCGGGTGGCCACTTATGACACGCGATTGACCAATCTGCGTGTCATAAGTGGCCGTTCGGCGTTGGGCCCGTCAGTGCGCGTGAGTGACGTTCCAGGCAGGCAGCGGATCGGGATAGCCGGCCCAGGCCTGTTCGCCCTCGGCCAGTTCCGCATCGGTCAGCAGGGCCCCGTCGAGTAGCCGGTGGACGTTGTCCCGGTCGAGCTTGATGCCGATGAACACGATCTCCTGACCCGGCGCGATCTCGGTGCCCGACCAGTACTGCGCAGGCTCGATCGCCAGGTTCGGGCCGGCCTGTGACCAGATGGCGGCGATCGTCGGGCGGCTGGCGATCCAGCAGAATCCCTTGCTGCGCAACACCCTTGTCACCTGACCGAGCGCGTCGCCGAGCCGCTGGGGGTGAAACGGCCGGTCGGAGCGGAAGGTCATCGAGCTGATGCCGTACTCCTCGGTTTCAGGTGTGTGTCCGTCGGCGATCTCCTCGTCCCAGCCCGGGGTCTGGGCGGCGGCCTCCGGGTCGAACAGCCCGGTGCCCAGCACCTCGCCGATCTCGACGACGCCGTGGTCGGTCCGGATCAGCTTGGCGGTCGGATTCAGCCTGCGCAGCAGGGTTTGGACGGTGTCGAGGGTTGCCGGGCTGACCAGGTCGGTCTTGTTGAGCAGGATGACGTCCGCGAACTCCACCTGATCGGTGAGCAGGTCGGCGATGCTGCGGGCATCACCGGGACCCGCCGTCATCTCGCGTTCGGCCAGCGCTTCGCCGCGGGCCAACTCGGTCAGGAATGTCGACGCGTCGACAACGGTCACCAGCGTGTCCAGCCGGGCCAGCGTGCCCAGGCTGAAGCCGTCCTCGAATTCCCAGCTGAAGGTGGCTGCGACCGGCATGGGTTCGGAGATGCCCGTCGACTCGATCACCAACTGGTCGAACCGGTTCTGTCGCGCCAGCGCGCCGACCGCTTCCACCAGGTCCTCGCGCAGTGTGCAGCAGATACAGCCGTTGGTCAGCTCGACGAGTTTCTCCTCCGTGCGGTCGAGGTGTCCCTGCCCGGCGATGAGCGCGGCGTCGATGTTGACCTCGCTCATGTCGTTGACGATCACGGCGACGCGCCTGCCCTCCCGGTTCGCGAGGATGTGGTTCAGCAGCGTGGTCTTCCCGGCGCCGAGGAAGCCGGACAACACGGTGACGGGCAGCAAGTCGGACATCGCACTCCTTAATGAAAACGATTTTCAATAAATCATCATCCGGGCGTGCATCCCCTAATGCAAACGGTTATCGTTATCGCCGTGCTCTCGCCCCTGAATCTCCGCGCCGCGGCCACCGCGTTCCTGCTGGCCACCCCATTCGCCCTCGCCGCTTGCGGTTCCGATGAGGCCCAACAGCCCGAGTCCGCCGGGAACTGCGTGACCACACCGGTCAACGTGGTCGTCAGCGTCGACCAGTGGGGCGACATCGTGTCCGCGCTGGGCGGCGACTGCGCCAAGGTGACCACGGTGCTGGCCGGGTCATCGGTGGATCCGCACGACTTCGAGCCCTCGCCCGCGGATGCGGCCAAGTTCCAGGGCGCGCAGCTGGTCGTCATCAACGGCGGGCACTACGACGAGTGGGCCACCAAGCTGGCGCAGAGCACCGCGCCGAACGCCATCGTCGTCTCCGCGATCGGGGCCGGCGATGACGATCATGATCACGGCGACGGGGACGGCGGACATGCCCACGAGCACTCGAACAACCCGCACGCCTGGTACAACCCCTCCTCGGTGACCGGCGTCGCCGACACGATCACCGAGGAACTGGGCCAGTTGGCTCCTGACGCGCGCGACTACTTCGCTCAGCGCCGCACCGAGTTCACCACCTCGATGCAGCCCTACCAACAGCTGATCGCCGACATCAAGGCCAAGGCCACCGGCAAGCGCTACGCCGCCACCGAAGCGGTGTTCGACGACATGGCGGCCGCGGTCGGTCTGGTCAACGCGACACCCGCGGGCTACCAGGCCGCGTCGTCCAACGAGACCGACCCGTCGCCGGCCGACCTGGACGCGTTCCTGCGTCTGCTCGCCGACCGCGGCGTCGACGTGCTGATCTACAACACCCAGACCGAGGGCTCGCTGCCCAAGCAGATCCGGGCCGCCGCCGAGAGCGCCGGAATCCCCATTGTCGATGTCACCGAAACGGTGGCGCCGGGAGCGGATTCGTTCGAGGCTTGGCAGGTGAACCAATTGACCGCCCTTGCCAAGGCTCTCGGTGTCCAGCAGTAGCACCGAGTCTCAACCTGCCCTCGTCTTCGACGATGTCAGTGCCGTGCGCGGAGGACGGCTGATCTGGTCGGAGGGCACCTTCGAGATCCCGGCCGGTGGCATCGTCGCGCTGATCGGCTCCAACGGGTCGGGCAAGTCGACGATGCTGCAGGTCATGCTGGGCCTGCTGCCCGCGGCGTCGGGTTCGGTGCGGGTCCTCGGTGGTGCACCGGGTGAGCACAACGACCTGATCGGCTATGTCCCGCAGGATTACGCCGCAGGCGCGGGCGAGGCCATCCGGGCCCGGGGTGCGGTGACCCTCGGGCTCACCGGGCGGCGGTGGGGCTTCACCCGAACCTCGGCCGCCGACCGGGCCAGGGTCGACGAGGCCCTGGCGTGGGTCGAGGCCACCGGGTTCGCCAACATGCGCCTGTCGGAACTGTCCGGAGGGCAACGTCAGCGCATCGCCCTGGCCAATGCCCTTGTCGGACATCCGAAGATGCTGATCCTCGACGAACCGCTGGCCGCGCTCGACCTGCGCAACCAGCATGAGATCGTGCAGCTGCTGGCCCGGCTCAACCAGGACCTGGGCGTGACGATCCTCGTTGTCGCCCATGACCTCAACCCGCTGCTGAGTGTGCTCGACAGCGCGATCTATCTGCTCGACGGGCACGCCCACCACGCGGCCATCGACGAGGTGGTGGATGCCGAGTTGCTGACCCACCTGTACGGCACCAAGGTGCAGGTGGCCCACACCCCGCTGGGGCAGATGTACATGAGGAGCGTGTGATGTCGGCGGGTCTGCAGGCTGCGGGCACATTCGCGATGGGCTATCAGCACAACTGGTGGCAGATCCTGACCTCGGCATTCATGCGGAATGCGTTGATCGGCGGCACGCTGGTGGCGCTGGCCGCCGGGCTGATCGGCTATTTCGTCATCGTGCGCAACACCGCTTTCGCCGCCCACGCTCTGGCCCACATCGGTCTACCCGGCGCCACCGGTGCGGCGCTGCTCGGGCTTCCGGTCGGGTTGGGCCTGCTGACGTTCTGCGTCGGCGGGGCCCTGGTGATCGGGGCGCTGGGCAGCCGGGCCCACGATCGCGAGGTGGCCACCGGCACGGTGCTGGCCCTGGCCACCGGTTTCGGTCTGTTCTTCAATTCGTTGGCCACGAAGAACTCGTCCACGCTGACCAACGTGTTGTTCGGCAACCTGCTGGCCATCACGCATCAGCAGTTGCTGAACTTCACCGCGCTGCTGCTCCTGTTGGCCGCCACGGTCGTATTCGTTTTCCGCCCATTGCTGTTCGCGTCCGTCAACCCGCAGGTGGCCGAGGCCAAAGGGGTGCCGGTACGCGTGCTGTCGGTCCTGTTCATGGTCCTGCTGGGGATCGCGGTGACGATGGCGGTGCTGGCCGTGGGCACGCTGCTGTTGTTCGCGCTCGTCGTCACCCCGGCCGCCACGGCAATCATGGTGACGGCCCGGCCGATCCTCGCGATGGCGATCTCGACCGGCATCAGCGTCGTTTCGGTGTGGGCCGGGCTGGCGGTGTCCGCAATCTTCAACATGCCGCCGAGCTTCGTGATCGTCACGATCGCCTGCGGATTCTGGCTGGCGGTCTGGACGGTTGACCGGGTGAGGAATTCAGCAATCCACTAGCCTCGGAAAGCATGCCAAGGAGTCCCCACCCGCCACGGCGGGCCACCCTGGCTTCGTTGGCGGCCGAACTGAAGGTTTCTCGCACCACCATCTCCAACGCCTACAACCGTCCTGACCAGTTGTCCGCCGAGCTCCGTGACCGGATCTTCGATGCGGCCAAGAGGCTGGGCTATGCCGGGCCGGATCCGGTGGCGCGCTCGCTTCGGACCCGCAGGGCCGGCGCTGTGGGGTTGATCATCACCGAGGCGCTCAACTACTCGTTCAGTGATCCCGCCGCGTTGGATTTCGTTGCCGGACTTGCCGAATCCTGCGAAGCGGTGGGGCAGGGGCTGCTCCTGGTGGCGATCGGGCCCAACCGCAGTTTCGAGGACGGTTCGGCGGCGGTGCTCGCGGCGGGCGTCGACGGGTTCGTGGTGTACTCGGCCTCCGACGACGATCCGTACCTGCCGGTGGTGCGTCAGCGTCAGTTGCCGGTCGTGGTGGTGGATCAGCCCAAGGACGTGCACGGGGTGTCCCGGGTCAGCATCGACGACCGCGGCGCGATGCGGCGGCTGGCCGAACATGTGCTGGAGCTGGGCCATCGCGACATCGGTCTGCTGACCATGCGGCTGGGCCGCGACTGGCCGCACGAGAGCACGAAACCCGCACTGGCAGATCCAGATCGGGTGTTGTCACCGCATTTTCACGTGCAGCGCGAGCGGATTCACGGTGTGTACGACGCGATGACGGCCGCCGGGCTGGCACCGGACAGGCTGACGGTGGTGGAGAGCTACGACCATCTGCCGACATCCGGAGGGGCGGCTGCCGAGGTGGCGCTGGACGCCAATCCCCGCATCACCGCGCTGATGTGCACCGCCGATGTGCTGGCCCTGTCGGCCATGGATTATCTGCGCTCCCGCGGTATCTACGTGCCGGGGGAGATGACGGTGACGGGTTTCGACGGGGTGCCGGAGGCGTTGCGCCGCGGCCTGTCCACGGTGGTGCAGTCCAGTTTGGCCAAGGGACGGCGCGCCGGCGAGTTGCTGCACAATCCGCCGCGGTCGGGGCTTCCGGTGATCGACGTGCTCCCCACCGAGGTGGTCCGCGGGCGGACGTCGGGCCCGCCGGCCTAGCTCGCCGCGCGCGCCTGCAACAGGTACTTCAGCGCTGCCACAACGTCTTCGGGCTCGTCGACCCGGTACCCGGCGAGGGTCTCGCCCGGTCCCACCTTGACGCCGACGTCGCCGTCGCGCAGTCGGCGGAACGCCTTCTCGTCGGTGACGTCGTCGCCGAAGTAGATCACCGCCGACGCGCGGTGCTGATCGCGCAGGATGTCGATCGCCTCGCCCTTGTCGGTGGTGATCACCGCGAACTCGAGCACGGCCTTGCCCTTGGTCAGCTGCGCATCCCACGCCTGTGCGGATCGGAGTGCCTGCGCGGACGCGGCTTCGGCGTCGCCGGGTTCGGCGTTGCGCACGTGCAGGGCCACGCTCGCGGGTTTGAGTTCGACGGTCACGCCCGGCCGGACCGCGGCGATCGCGGTGAGTTCGGTGGCGATCCGGTCGAGCAGGGCACGGTCGATGGGGTGGGCGAATCCGGAGTCGAATTCGGCGCCGTGGCTGCCGACCATGTGCACGGCCGCGGGCATCCCCGACAGCTCCCGCAGCACCTCCAGCGCGCGGCCGGAGATCAGGGCGGTCGAAGTGTCACGACATTGCGAGAGCGCGACGAGCGCTTCGGCGCCCGCGCGCAGCGGGCGCGCGTCGGCGGGGTTGTTCACGATCGGGGCCAGGGTGCCGTCGAAATCCGAGGTGATGAGCAACCGGGGGACCTTGGCGGCCCGGGTCAGTGCGTCCTGAAGGTCGGCGGGAAGGCTCACCCGCTAGATCTTAGGTTTGTCCTCGGCGCCGATCAGCAGCCGCACGGCCAGGTCGAGTCGCTTGCTGACGTCGGTGGCAGAGGCCCGCCGGGTCAGCCACGCCAGCAGGTTGGACAGCCACACGTCCGAGATGACCCGGGCGATGTGGTACTGGTCCTCGGTCGGCTCACCGTCGCTCATGGCCCGGGCGAACATCGAGTCCATCAGTTTGCCGACGTGGTCGACCTCGCCCGCGGCGGATGCGTCGGCGAAGACAAAGGCCCGCGTCATCGCCTCGGTGAGCAGCGGGTTGCGCTGCATGGCCCGGTTCAGCTTGCCGACCATGAAGCTCAGCCGCTGATAGGGGGTGCCGCCGGCGAGTGCGGCGCGGTCGGTCTTGGCGTCGATGCGCTCGAACTCCCGGCCGAGGGCGGACACCAGGAGGTGGACCTTGGAAGGGAAGTAGCGGTAGAGCGTGCCGACGGCGACATCGGCGCGCTCGGCCACGGCGCGCATCTGGACGGCCTCGTAGCCGCCTTTGGAGGCGATGGCCAGGGTCGCGTCCAGGATGCGCTTGCGGCGCTCCCGCTGTGCTTCGGAGCCGAGTTCGGATTCGGCGAGGACTGCCACGTTCAGAACCTCACGCGGTCGGGTGTCCGACCCGGACGATTCGCTGCCTGCCTGCTGTGGTGCGCTGGACATGCGGTGTGTGGCCCCCTCTCGTCGCGTACCTCATCGAAAACGATACGCACGGCGATCTCCTTCTACGCACCTCCGCGCCGGTAAACACACGGACGTGTCCTGCTGTGATGCGGGTCGACTTGACGGTCGAACACTGTCACCATTAGAACACGTTCTAGTGGGAAGCACGGACTTCTCGCTTTAGGGGCTAGGAGGTCCACCATGTCCGGCGCGTCTGCGACGATCACCGACGAGCAGTTTGCCGCCCGTGACCTGGTAAGGAGCTGGGCCGGTGCAACCGATACCGCCGCGGCGGTCCGGTCCGGCGAACATGATGCCGATGCATGGCGCAGGCCGTTTCAGGGTCTCGCCGAACTAGGGATCTTCAGCGTTGCCGTTCCGGAGGAGCAGGGCGGGGCCGGCGGCACGGTCGAGGACCTGTGCGCGATGGTCGACGAAGCCGCTGCCGCGCTGGTGCCCGGTCCCGTGGCCACCACGGCCCTGGCCACCCTGATCGTGACCGACGAGGCCGTGCTGCAGGCCCTGGTGTCGGGTGAGCGCACCGCCGGTGCGGCGCTGAATGCGGACCTGACGCTGTCCGGCGACAAGGTTTCCGGCACCGCCGAGTACGTCCTGGGCGCCGACGCCGCCGGGGTGCTCCTGCTGCCTGCCGGGGACCGCGTGGTTCTGGTCGACGCGAGCGCCGCCGGGGTGACTGTCGAACTGCTCACCGCCACCGACTTCTCGCTGCCACTGGCCCGGGTCGTGCTCGATTCGGCCCCCGCACAGGTGCTCGAGGTCTCGCGGCAGCGGTTCGAGGACATCACCGCGACCGTGCTGGCAGCCGAGGCCGCCGGGCTGGCGCGCTGGACCCTGCAGACCGCCACCGAGTACGCCAAGGTGCGCGAGCAGTTCGGCAAGCCGATCGGCAGCTTCCAGGCGGTCAAGCACATGTGTGCCGAGATGCTGCTGCGCTCCGAGCAGATTTCGGTTTCGGCGGCCGACGCGGCGCGCGCGGTGTCCGAATCCGATGACTCGCAGCTGTCGGTCGCCGCGGCGGTCGCGGCCGCCGCGGGCATCGACGCCGCCGAGGTCAACGCCAAGGACTGCATCCAGGTGCTCGGCGGTATCGGCATCACCTGGGAGCACGAGGCGCATCTGTATCTGCGTCGCGCATATGGGATTTCGCATGCACTCGGTGGCAGGCGCCGGTGGATCCGCCGGGTCTCCGCACTGACTCAGCAAGGTGTGCGGCGTGAGCTGCGCATCGATCTGGAGTCGGTGGCGGGTCTGCGCCCGGAGATCAGTGCCGCGGTCGCCGAGGTGGCCGCGCTGCCGGCGGAGAAGCGCCAGGTGGCCCTCGCCGAGTCCGGGCTGCTGGCTCCGCACTGGCCACGTCCCTACGGCCGCAACGCATCTCCGGCCGAACAGCTGCTGATCGATCAGGAGCTCGCCGCGGCCGAGGTGGAGCGCCCGGATCTGGTGATCGGCTGGTGGGCGGTGCCGACCATCCTGGAGCACGGCAGCCCCGAGCAGATCGACCAGTTCGTGCCGGCGACCCTGCGTGGTGACCTGGCCTGGTGCCAGCTGTTCTCGGAGCCGGGCGCCGGCTCCGATCTCGCCGCCCTGCGCATGAAAGCTGTTCGCGCGGAAGGCCCGAACGGTGAGCCGGGCTGGAAGCTGACCGGCCAGAAGGTGTGGACCTCGGCGGCGCAGAAGGCGCACTGGGGCGTGTGCCTGGCGCGTACCGACGCCGATGCCCCGAAGCACAAGGGCATCACCTACTTCCTGATCGACATGAAGACGCCGGGCATCGTGATCCGCCCGCTGCGCGAGATCACCGGTGACGAGCTGTTCAACGAGGTCTTCTTCGACGACGTGTTCGTGTCCGACGAGATGGTGGTGGGCACCGTCAACGACGGCTGGCGGCTGGCCCGCACCACGCTGGCCAACGAGCGGGTGGCGATGGCCGGCGGGACTGCGCTGGGCAATCCGATGGAGGAACTGCTCCGCACCCTCGGCGCGAAGCCTGACGTGGACCCGGCCGATCTGGACCGCCTCGGCGGGTTGATCCTGACGGCTCAGGTGGGCTCACTGCTGGATCAGCGGATCGCCCAGCTGGCGGTCAGCGGTCAGGACACCGGCGCGCAGGCCAGCGCCCGCAAGCTGATCGGTGTGCGCTACCGCCAGACGCTGGCGGAGTTCCGGCTGGAACTGTCCGACGGCGGCGGTGTGGTGCGCAACCGCGAGGTGCACGACTTCCTCAACACGCGCTGCCTGACGATTGCCGGTGGCACCGAGCAGATCCTGCTGACCGTTGCCGGTGAGCGGTTGCTCGGCCTGCCGCGCTAGGACCACCTCCGCGAGCAGACGCGCAGGTACCCGTGAAGTGTCATTTTCGGGTACCGACGCGTCTGCTCGCGCGGGTTAGTGACCCCGTAGGTACCCCGCCAGCATCGCGACGATGCCGTCCTCGAGTTGTTCGGCATCGGCGGGCTTCTCGCAGGCCAGCAGCCGGTGTGTCAGCGACTCGACGGTCGCGACCACCATGCGTGCCGCGAATGCGGTATCGGCCACCGCCACGTCGGAGCGGCTGTCCAGCAAGGCTTTTGCCGCGCTGACGGCGTCCTCTTCGGTGTGGTGCAGCCGGTTCAGCAGGCCCGGCGATCGAGGAGCCTCTTCGAACAGCACGCGGTGCAGGCGGGTGTCGTCGCGGTGGTTGTCGATGGTCGCCCGGACGAACAGCCGAAGCAGGTCTTCGAGTGACTCGGGCAGGCCTTCGGCCGTGCGCTCGCGCAGCAGCGCCGCACCGGCGTCGACATGTGCGTCGGTGAGCGCCGACAGGATCGCGTCCTTGTTCGGGAAGTACTGATACAGCGAGCCGATCGACAGATCCGCTGCTTCGGCGATGCGGTTGGTGGTGCCCGCGGCGTACCCGTACTCGGCGAAAATGCGAGCCGCCGCGTCGAGGATGGCCTGCCGGGTTTCGACGGCGCGTTGCTGTCTGGGCTGCTTACGGGCCCGGAATCGGTCGGTCGGGGTCATCGTCGCCTCCGCGCGAAAAGCGAGTAGTCAGCCGCTGCGCGACTCTCGAAAATTGGTGACATGCAGCGCATCCACGTTGAAACGATTCTGCCCGCCGACACCGAACGGGTGTGGCAGGCCATGCAGCAGGTCCCGACATTTCTCTACGTCTGCCGCGGTCTGTTCGGCGTGCCGGCCCTGGCCGGCCGTACCGAACCGTTCCAGGCCGGAGACCGGGGCACCGGTTGGCTGTTCGCCTTTCACCTGATCCCGGCCTACCGGCACACCATCGAGGTTCTCGAGGTCGACGACGGCACCCGCACGATCCGCACCCACGAGTACGGCGGGGTGCTGCGCTCGTGGGACCACACCCTGCACGCCGAACCGGTCACCGATCAGTCGTGCCGGTACAGCGACACCGTCGAGATCGACGCCGGCCGACTCACTTCCGTGGTGGTGATGCTTGCCCGCGGGATCTACGCCTACCGGCACCGCCGGTGGCGCAAGCTCGTGGACAGGCACATGTCAGAAGCCGGTCTGGGTGCAGGCGGTCGGCGTGGTCAGGTTGACCCCTCCGAAGACCACCTGGATCACTGAACAGATGATGAACTGGTCCTTCGTGTTGGGCTGGCCGGTCCGCCACTCGGTGGGGGTCGACACACCCTCGATGCGGAACCGTTCGAGCGGTCCGCCGCCGAAGTAGGTCGCCGAGATCTCGACCTTGTTGACCGATCGGTACAGCTTCGACAGCACGTTGTCGTGGTTGGAGCCCTTGATCTCCCTGGGCATCCCGGCCGGCGCGCTGTAGGAGGCCTCCTGCCAGGTGTCCTTGTTCGTGCTGCGCAGCGTGATGGTCTGCCGCGCCCACGCGTCACCCGGGAAACCGATGGGGCCGTCCGGCGTGAGCAGGTTGGCCTGAGTGTTGAACGTGCACTGGGTGCCCGCGCAGTCGGCGTTGACGTGCATCTCGATCGTGCCCTGGGGGCTCGGGATCGAGGTGACGGCCGAGTTCGCGGCCGCAGTGGCCGACGCGGGGAACGTCAGCGCCGCCGAGGTCAGCACTGCTGCCGCGCTCGCTGCGAAGAGCCTGTTGATCGTCATCGTCAAGAAAGGTATCCGCTCGTTACTCGTCGTAGGTGACTTCGACCGAATCCGACACGGGCGTGGCCTGGCAACCCAGGATCAGGCCTTCGTCGAGATCGGAGGGTTCGAGCACGTCGTTGATCTTCATCTCGACGTCTCCGGACTTCTTGAGCACCGCGCATGCGCCGCAATGGCCTTCGCGGCAGGAGAACGGTGCGTCCAGGCCCTTGTCCAGCAGGACGTCGAGCAGCGTGGCCGAGCGCGGCCAGCGGACCTCGTGGGTGGTGCCGTCCAGGGTGACGATCGCGGTGGCCGGGCCCTGGTCGCTGTCGTCTTCTTCGATGACGACGGCGGCGAACGGGTCCGAGTCCAGCGACTTGAACACCTCGATGTGGATGCGCTCGTCGGCGGCACCGGCCTGCTGCAGCGCCTGCTCGGCCGCTGCCATGAACGGTCCGGGTCCGCAGATGAAGGCCTCGCGTGCGGCGTAGGGCGCGACGAGCCCGGCCAGGGCGGCGGGGCTGGGCAGCCCCTGTACGGTCTCCAGCCAATGCACGACGGTGAACCGGTCGGGGTACTTGGCGGCCAGCTCGCGCAGGGTCGCGCCGAAGATGACCGAGTTCTCGTCGCGGTTGGCGTAGACGAGGACGACGTTGCCGCTGCCCTCGGCGAGCGCGGACTTGCAGATCGCCATCATCGGGGTGATACCGCTGCCGGCGGCCAGCAGCAGGAAATCGGTGTCGAGATTCTTGGGCACGAACGTCCCGGACGGGGCCAGCACGTGCATCCGCATCCCGGCGTGTGCGTTGTCGCACAGCCAGTTTGACGCGTAGCCGTCGACGGTCCGCTTGACGGTGACGGTCAGCTGATCGTCGGTCACCGGCGAGCTGGACAGTGAGTAGCAACGGGCGACCGAGCCGGTGCGATCGCTCGGTACCCGCAGGGTCAGGAACTGTCCCGGGGCGTAGCGCAACCGGTCGGCAGGGATGTTCGAACCCTCGGGTACGGCGAACACCAGGGACCGCGCGTCAGCCGTCTCCTCGATGACCGCACTCACCTGCAGTTCGAGGACATGGCTGCCCAGTGGCTCATCAGTCACAGCTGGACCCTTTCTTCGCTCATAACTAGAACATGTTACAAAAACGTACTTGCCCTGGTCCAGCCCACCATTGCAAGGCGCTACTCGACACAAATCGTAACGTGTTCTAATCTCTGTCTAGGCGGTCAGCTCGCGCTTATCGCAGTCCGAATCTTGGGAGGCATTTCCGTGACATCCATTGAACAGCGTGACGTGCAGGCGGTTCTGGCCGGCATCGATGAACTGCTGCCGACGCTGCGTGAGCGCGCTCAGGAGACCGAGGATCTGCGCAAGCTGCCCGATGCGAACGTGAAGGCGCTGGAAGACATCGGTTTCTTCAAGCTGCTGCAGCCCGAACAGTGGGGTGGCCTGCAGTGCGACCCGACCGTCTTCTACGAGGCGGTCCGGCGGCTGGCCAGCGCCTGCGGTTCCACCGGCTGGGTGGCCGGCATCATCGGCGTGCACAACTGGCACCTGGCCCTGTTCGATCAGCAGGCTCAGGAAGATGTCTGGGGCGAGGACACCGCGGTTCGGATCTCCTCCTCCTACGCCCCGATGGGTGCCGGCGTGGTGACCGAGACCGGTGACGGCTACATCGTCAACGGCTCCTGGAACTGGTCCTCGGGTTGCGACCACGCCACCTGGGCGTTCCTGGGTGGCCCGGTCATCAAGGACGGCCGGCCGGTCGACTTCGGCAGCTTCCTGATCCCGATCAGCGACTACAAGATCGACGACGTCTGGAACGTGGTCGGTCTGCGCGGCACCGGCAGCAACACCGTCGTGGTCAAGGACGCGTTCGTGCCCAAGCACCGCTTCCTGTCCTACAAGGCGATGAACGACGGCACCGCCGGCGGCTATGAGACCAACACCGCTCCCGTGTACAAGATGCCGTGGGGCACAATCCATCCCACCACCATCTCCACCCCGATCGTGGGCATGGCCTACGGCGCCTACGACGCGCACGTCGAGCACCAGGGCAAGCGTGTCCGTGCGGCATTCGCCGGCGAGAAGGCCAAGGACGATCCGTTCGCCAAGATCCGGATCGCCGAGGCGGCCAGCGACATCGACGCCGCCTGGCGTCAGCTGTCCGGCAACGTCGCCGAAGAGTACGCGCTGCTGGTCGCCGGCGAGGAGATCCCGTTCGAGCTGCGCGCCCGCGCCCGTCGCGATCAGGTGCGCGCCACCGGCCGGTCGATCGCCTCGATCGACCGCCTCTTCGAGGCTTCGGGTGCCACCGCGCTGTCCAATGACGCTCCGGTGCAGCGGTTCTGGCGTGATGCGCACGCCGGCCGCGTGCACGCCGCCAACGATCCCGAGCGTGCCTACCTGATCTTCGGCAACAACGAGTTCGGCCTGCCCCCGGCCGACACGATGGTCTGATACATGACCGCGACGCAGGAGATCACTTTCGAATCCACCTCCCGGTACGCCCAGGTCAGAGATGACATGCGGCTGCATTACCACGAGGCGGGCGATCCGAACGCGCAGACCATCGTGCTGCTTCACGGCGGTGGCCCCGGCGCATCGAGCTGGTCGAACTTTGGCCGCAACATCGCGGTGTTGGCCGAGCACTACCACGTGCTCGCGGTCGACCAGCCCGGCTACGGGCACTCCGACAAGCACACCGAGCACGAGCAGTACAACCGCTACAGCGCCAAGGCGCTGCTCGGGCTGTTCGACCACCTCGGTTTGCAGGGCCGGATCCCGCTGCTGGGCAACTCGCTCGGCGGCGGCACCGCGGTCCGCTTCGCGCTGGACTACCCGGACCGGGCGGGCAAGCTCATCCTGATGGGCCCCGGCGGGCTCAGCGTCAACCTGTTCGCGCCGGACCCGACCGAGGGTGTCAAGGCGCTCGCCAAGTTCAATTTCGAACCGACGCGCGAGAACCTCGAAGCCTTCATCCGGATCATGGTGTTCGACCAGAAGCTGGTCACCCCCGAGCTGGTCGACGAGCGGTTCGCGATCGCGAGCACGCCGGAGTCGCTGGCCGCCACCCGGGCGATGGGTAAGTCGTTCGCCGGTGCGGACTTCGAGCTCGGAATGATGTGGCGCGACGTGTACAAGCTGCGCCAGCCGGTGCTGTTGATCTGGGGCCGTGAGGACCGGGTCAACCCGCTCGACGGCGCACTGGTCGCGGTCAAGCAGATTCCGCGGGTGCAACTGCACGTCTTCGGGCAGTGTGGACACTGGGCTCAGGTCGAGAAGTTCGACGAGTTCAACAAGCTCACCATCGATTTCCTGGGAGGCTGACCGTGAGCATCAAGGCACTCGGCTACATGCGCATCGAGGCCACCGACGTGGCGGCATGGCGCCAGTTCGGTGTGAAAGTGCTCGGCATGGTTGAGGGCGAGGGGTCCATCCCGGACGCGCTCTACCTGCGGATGGACGATTTCGCTGCTCGCCTGGTGATCGTGCCCGGCGACCAGGACCGGCTGTTGGTCTCCGGCTGGGAGGTTGCCGACGCTCCTGCGCTGCAGATCCTGCGCGAGAGCCTGTCCAAGGCCGGCGTCGATTTCGTCGAGGGCAGCAGGGACGAGATCCGCGAACGCCGGGTCGAGGGCTTCATCCGGTTCTCCGATCCGGCAGGCAACGTCCTGGAGGCGTTCTACGGTGCGCAGTACCTGGGCCGCCGGTTCGTCAGCCCTTACGGCCACAAGTTCGTCACCGAAGAGCAGGGCCTCGGGCACGTGGTGCTGACCTGCAACGACGATGCCGCAGCGCAGGCGTTCTACCAGGACGTGCTGGGCTTCAGGCTCCGCGACTCGATGCAGCTGCCCCCGCAGCTCGCGGGTCGCCCGGCCGACGGTGATCCGGTCTGGCTGCGTTTCTACGGTTGCAACCCGCGCCACCACGCGCTGGCCTTCATGCCGATGCCCAACCCGACCGGCATCGTGCACCTGATGGTCGAGGTGGAGAACTCCGACGACGTCGGCCTGTGCCTGGATCGCGCCAACCGCCGGAACGTCAAGATGTCGGCGACTCTGGGCCGGCACATCAACGACAAGATGCTGTCCTTCTACATGAAGACCCCGGGTGGGTTCGACATGGAATTCGGTTGTGAGGGACTCGAAGTCGAGGACGAGAGCTGGATCGCCCGGGAGAGTGTCGGGATCAGTCTCTGGGGCCACGACTTCTCCGTGGGCTTCAAGTGATGACACAGGCTCAGCCGCTCGACCCGCGCACGTTCCGGAATGTGCTCGGCCAGTTCTGCACCGGCGTCACGGTCATCACGACCTTTCACGATGACGTGCCGATCGGCTTTGCCTGCCAATCGTTTGCCGCCCTGTCGCTCGACCCGCCGCTGGTGTTGTTCTGCCCCACCAAGCAGTCGCGGGCCTGGCAGGCCATCGAGGCCAGCGGGAAGTTCTGCGTCAACATGCTGCACGAGAAGCAGCAGCATGTGTCCGCGCAGTTCGGCTCCAAGGCGCCGGACAAGTTCGCCGGGATCGACTGGACGCCATCGGAACTCGGCTCTCCGGTGATCGACGGCAGCCTCGCCCACATCGACTGCAATGTGCACTCCGTGCACGACGGCGGCGACCACTTCGTGGTGTTCGGTGCGGTGCACTCGTTGTCCGAGGTTCCCAAACGCAAGCCCCGGCCGCTGCTGTTCTACCGCGGCGAGTACACCGGGATCGAGCCGGACAAGAACACCCCGGCGCAGTGGCGTGACGATCTGGATGCGTTCCTCACCGCTACTACGTCGGACACCTGGCTCTAACTTTTCATCGTTGACACGGACTGGGCCCCCTCCCGCGGAGGGGGCCCAGTCCGTGTTTCAGCACATATTTACGCCGCGGGAAGTCAGGGTAGGCATACCTATTGATATTTAGGGAACGCTAAGCTAATTTTTGGTCGTTCCACAGTCAATTATCAGCTTTCAGGAGATTTCGTGCCCCTTCCCGCCCTCTCCTCCGGCGCCGCCCCTGCGGTGAGCCGGAAGGATCGGTTCCTCATCGCCGGCGTCGCAATGGTCAGTGCCGGCGCCATCGCGGTGACCCCAGTTGCCCAGAACTCGACGATTGTTCAGCAGGCCAAGACCCTCGCCTACGACCTGACGGCGACGATGGATGCCACCGCGTCCCCGGTCGACGTCTACGGGACGCTGTTCAGCAACACCTTCAGCAACCTCGAGCTGCTGGGCTCCGCGATCGCAGCCAACCCGGCACCGTTGCTGAACCAGGTGCTGGAGAACCAGCTGGGCTACGCGGGCAAGTTCGGCGCGGCGTTCGAGGCCATCCCCACCAACCTGCAGAACTGGTACAACGGCCCCAACGGGCAGGCACGGTTGGCGCAGGCGCAGGCCGCACTCGAGGCCGGAGACATCGGCGAGGCGTACCGGTGGTTCAACCACTCCATGCTGTACGCGTTCCAGGGCGCCTTCGGTTCGCTGATCGCTCCCGGGTTCATCCTCTCGGGCATTCCGCGCGGCGGAACTGAGTACCTGGCCGGCATCCCCGAGCAGATCGCGCAGAACGTCACGAACCTGATCGCTGCCACCTTCACCTCGAGTGTCGTCGTCAGCGCCGTGTTCCAGGGTGCCTTCGCAACGGTCAGCGGTCCGGTGTTCGAGCTCGCGCGCGTTGCCGAGGCGATCAGCACCACCGTGGCCGCCGGCGATATCCAGGGAGCCTTCAACGCCGTCGTCAACACGCCGGGGATCCTCGTCAACGCGGCGCTCAACGGATTCAAGTACTCCGACCCCGACCCCGAGACGGGCACCGGCGGCTACACCGAGTGGCCGGCCCTGCTCACCTGGGCCGAGCCCGGCGAGCAGGGAGGCGCCCGGGTGGTCGCGGGTCTGCTGCAGAACCTGCTGGTGAACATCCCCAAGACCCTCGCCAATGCCATCGACAACACCCCGGAGGTCGCTCCGACGGCGGTGCCGACGAGCGTCTCCGCTCAGCTGGTCTCCTCGGTTACGCCCAAGGCGGCACTGACCGAGTCGGTCGTCGAGTCGGTCAAGGAAGCGGCCCCGGCCGTCGAGGCGCCCAAGGCTGAGAGCCCGGCCGTCGAGTCCCCGAAGGTCGAGACCCCGGCTGTCGAGGCAGTGAAGGTCGAGACGCCGGCGGCCAGTGCCGTTCCGGCAGTGACGGAAGAGGCTGCCGCCGAGGCGGTCACGGCGCCGGTGACGACCAAGTCGGTCACCGCCGATACCAAGGCCACGGGCAAGACCAAGGTCACGGACCGGATCAAGGCCAAGATCAGCGAAGCCAAGGAAGCCCGGCAGGCCAAGGCCAAGGAAGCCAAGGAAGCCAAGGCCAAGGCCAAGGAGACCAAGTCCACCGACTCCGGGAAGTCCAAGGTATCCAGCGACTCCAAGGGCTCCAGCGACTCCAAGGGAAGCTCGAGCTCCTCGTCCGAGTAGATAGCGCTGCGCGTAGCTGGGCCCCATCCGCAAGGGTGGGGCCCAGTTTCGTTGCAGGGCAGACAGAACTGGGCCCTCTCCTCGCGGAGAGGGCCCAGTTGTGCTGTGCCGTGATCAGGCGGCGGACTTGTGGCCCGCTGCCTTCTTGGCGTGCTTGCTCTCGCTCTTGGACGCGCTGCTCGAGTCCGATGCCGAGGTGGAGGCCGAGCTGTCACCGGCGTCCGACGAGACGGCCTTGCTCTTCGAGCCCTTGACCTTGTCGCTGAGCTTCTTGACGGCCGAGCTCAGCCGGTTTCCGCCGGGCTTGCCGTCGGTGCTCGACTCGGCCTTCGCGGGTTTGGCCTCTTCCGACTTGGTCTCCTCGGTCGCCGTCGTGGCAGCCGCATCGGTGGTGCTCGCAGCTGTCGCGTCCGCGGTGTCGGTGGCCGTGTCAGTCGCGGCCTTCGCCGTCAGTGCGGCCTTGGCGGTCTTCGCGGTGACGCCGGTCGAAGCGGCTGCGGCCTCGGCCGCGTCGGCGGCGTCGGTGCCGCTGCCGAGGTCGGTGACTGACGTCTTGACAGCCGCGGATGTCGTCGAATCACTCACCGGTGCAAGGGCATCCGTGACCACGGTGGCTCCGGTCGTGGAGGCCGTCGTGGCGGTCGAGTTGGTGATGGCGGCGGCGATCTTCTGCGGAATGGTGACCAGCAGCTGTGAGATCGGACCACCGCTGGCCCGGGTTCCCTTGGGGGAGAACAATCCCGACCACGCTTCGGTGGTGTCCGCGTCGTTGTAGTCGAAACCGTTCAGGAACGCGTTCGCGATGATGCCGGGTGCGTTGACCACCGCGGTGAGTGCGGCTTCCACGTCGCCGGACGAAATGGCCGCCGAGATGGCGTCGCTCACCCGCGACGTCTCGAATGCCGCGCCGCTGATCGGTGCGAAGGCGGACTGGAAAAGCCCGTACACGAGGGTGCCTGAGCTGGATACCGCGGTGACCGCATCCGCGAAGTTCTGTGCCATCTGCGGGGGAATCGTGAACAGGACGTTGAACACCGGCAGAACCGAGTTCTGCAGGGCGAACAGGAAGAACTTGTTGAAGTTGTCGTATGCGGTGTTGAAATCGCCCGCTTCGAGTGCGGTCTGGATGGCGGCTACGTAGACCTTGCCCGCGCTTCCTTCCCGGCCACCGTTCTCGTACCAGTTCTGCAGGGTGGTCGGGATGGCCTCGATGGCCGCACCGATCTGCTCGGCGTAGCCCTGCTGGTTCGCGGCGATCGTGCTGAGGACGGGGAACGGGTTCGCCGCGAGCTGTCCACCGAGGGTGCTGATGTTGGTGATGGTGTTGTTGAACAGCTCGCCGTAGACGTCCAGAGGCGAAGCGGTGGCGTCGGCCACGAGCTGGACCGCGCGGTGCTGGGCCTCGATCAGGGCGGGGCTGGTGGCGATCGGGTTGACGGCGATGACGCCGGCGCCCAGCGCCGCGATACCGCCGACGACGAACTTGTTCATCCGGCCGCCGCCCGACCACGGAAGTGCTTGTTGCACGAAGATCTCCTCTTTCGAATAAATACGCCGCCCCTACGGCGGCGGTCAGACGTTAGCTGAGACTTACCTAAGAAACAATAGGTATGGCTAACCACACTTAGGGCAGCTATATACCTGTGAACTTCCTGTGGGGTGACGGCCTCCGGCCAGCAATCTGCGCAGGTGGGGGCGGGTGTTCCCGGTGGTCGCCGGCTGCGATCGCGGTGCCCGGGTTGGCTATGAGCCACCTGAGAACGGGCTGAGAGGCAACCCATAACCGTGTTTACGGGCATCGGAAGGGGCGATGGGTGCCTGCGCGTCGTGTGTTGATCAAATGATCAACAAGGGTCTTGACATCGCCTGCGTCGATATTCATAGTTTGATCGTTCGATCAAACTGAAAGAAGGTGGCGATGGCAGGCCGGGTAGAAGGCAAGGTTGCATTCATCACGGGTGCGGCGCGCGGGCAGGGGCGTAGTCACGCGCTGCGATTGGCGCAAGAGGGTGCGGACATCATCGCTGTCGACGTGTGTCGCCCGGTTACCGATACCAGTGCGATCCCGGCATCGACCCCGGACGATCTGGCCGAGACGGCCGATCTGGTCAAGGGGCTGAACCGTCGCATCGTCACCGCTGAGGTCGACGTGCGCGATTTCGACGCGCTCAAGTCGGCTGTCGACAGCGGTGTCGAACAGCTGGGCCGGCTCGACATCGTGGTGGCCAACGCCGGTATCGGCAACGGCGGCGACACCCTGGACAAGACCAAGGAATCCGACTGGGACGACATGATCGGTGTCAACCTGTCCGGCGTCTGGAAGACCGTGAAAGCTGCCGTACCGCATCTGCTTTCCGGTGGCCGGGGCGGTTCGATCGTCCTCACCAGTTCGGTCGGCGGGCTCAAGGCGTACCCGAACACCGGTCACTACATCGCAGCCAAGCACGGTGTGATCGGTCTGATGCGTAGCTTCGCAGTGGAGTTGGGGCAGCACTCGATCCGGGTGAACTCGGTGTGCCCGACGAACGTGAACACCCCGATGTTCATGAACGAGGGGACGATGAAGCTGTTCCGTCCCGACCTGGAGAACCCGGGTCCCGACGACATGGCCGTGGTCGCCCAGTTGATGCACGTTCTCCCGGTCGGCTGGGTGGAGCCCGTGGATATCAGCAATGCGGTGTTGTTCCTGGCTTCCGAGGAGGCTCGCTACATCACCGGCCTGCCGGTCACGGTCGACGCGGGCAGCATGCTCAAGTAGCGGCCTGGTCGCTGCCGAACCGGCGCAGGAACCGCTCGACGAAGGCGCGGAACTCGGCGTGGCCCTCGGTCACGCCGACCGCCTCTTCGTTGCAGAGGCTGCGGGCGGACTGGGTGAGCAGCATCGACATCACCACGGGCGGGAACTCCTCCATGTCCACACCGTGGGCGCGGAGTACCCCGGCCATGGCGGCGGCCTCGATGTCGCGGACGCGCTCGGAGTAGGCCTTGAGCTCGACGCCGATCGCCTTGCGGTGATTGGCCAGCGCCATGAACTCGGTGTTGAGCCCGGTCACCCGCGAGTCGGAGTTGATCAGCCACAACGCCCGCAGCGGATCGTCGGTGGTGATGGCCTCGCGTAGCCGGGTCAGGGCCGCATCGGCGCCGCTGCGCAGCACCGCGATGTACAGGTCGTCGAGGGTGTCGAAGTAGTAGTAGACCAGTGCCGACCGGACGCCGGCCACGGCCGCGATCCTCCGGGTGGTGGCCGCGGCGTATCCCTCGTCGCGGATGACCTGGGCAGTTGCCTCGATCAGGCGCTTACGGGTGCCCGCGTCCTTGTCCTTGGTCGATCGTGTCGCCGGCATCAGTGCAGCCTCTGAAAACCATTGCCCGACAACATATGTACCTGGTCGTGCGAGATCCTTGACCGCCGAAGGTCGGGGGTGGTAAGCATGAGCCATCCTAACGGTTTGATCGATTGATCAAATTCTGAACTGAGGAAACCGATGCCCGAAGACATGAGCACGACCCGGGTCGAGGTGGATGCCGGTCTGTGTGAGGGACATGCACTGTGCATCCAACTTGCCCCTGAGGTGTTCGACCTGTCTGACGACGAGGTGGCCGGCGCCGCCCCGGCGGACGGCCAGTGGGATCAACGTACCTGGGACAACGTCAAATCCGCTGTCGACGCTTGCCCGCGCCAGGCGATCAGCCTGCTCAACACCAGCACGAAAGGCCAGTGAGCCATGACCGATCTCGCCTCCGTCGACTACTTCGCCGACCCGGCCGTCGCACAGGATCCCTACGAGTACTACGAGTACCTGCGCAGCAACGGGCCGGTGTTCGCCGAACCGCACCACGGTGTGGTCGCGGTGACCGGCTACCAGGAAGTCATGGCTGCCTTCAAGGACCATGCCTCGTTCTCGGCCGTGAACGCGATCGGCGGTCTGTTCCCGCCGCTGCCCTTCGAACCCGAGGGCGACGACATCACCGAGCAGATCGAGGCGCACCGCCACCTGTTCCCGATCCACGAGCACATGGTCGTGATGGACCCGCCCCAGCACGAGCGGGCGCGCTCGCTCCTGAGCAAGCTGCTGACGCCGCGGCGGCTCAAGGAGAACGAGGACTACATGTGGCAGCTGGTGGACCGCCAGCTCGACCGGTTCATCGACAACGGTAAGTGCGAATTCCTCTCCGAGTACGCCAAACCCTTTGCCACCTCGGCGATCATCGACCTGCTGGGTGTTCCCGAGGAAGACCGCCCCGAATTCCTTGCTGCACTGGGCGCCGAGCGGCCGGAGGGTAACCGCGTCGGGGCCCTCGACGGTGAGCCCGTCGGGCTCGACCCCCTGCAGTATCTGGACGACAAGTTCGCCGGTTACCTCGCGGAACGCCGACGCGAGCCACGCGGCGACGTGCTCTCCGGCATGGCCACCGCGACTTATCCCGACGGTTCGACGCCAGAGCTGCTGGAGGTGGTGAAGCCCGCCACGTTCCTGTTCGCCGCCGGCCAGGAGACCGTCACCAAGCTGCTCAGCGCCGCCGTGCAGACCTTGGGCGACAATCCGGAATTTCAACAGGCACTGCGTGAGAACCCGGACGGCATCCCGACTTTCATCGAGGAAGCTCTGAGGATGCACTCTCCGACCAAGATCGATTTCCGGCTCGTCCGCAAGACCACCACCCTCGGTGGGGTGCACCTGAAGGCCGGGACCATCGTCATGCTGTGCCTGGGCGCGGCCAACCGCGATCCCCGCAAGTTCGACGATCCGCACGAGTTCCGTCCGGATCGCAAGAACGTCCGTGAGCACATCGCTTTCGGCCGGGGCATCCACACCTGCGCCGGGGCGCCGCTGGCCCGGGTCGAAGGTCAGATCACCGTCCGTCGCCTCCTGGACCGGATGCGGGACATCGGGATCGATGAATCCGCCCACGGCCCGGCCGGACGACGGAACTACACCTACGAGCCGACGTTCCTGCTGCGGGGCCTCACCGAACTCAACATCACGTTCACCCCAGCGAAAGGCTGACCGGTCCGCCCCGGTGATCGACCGCGTCGAGGATGCTGGACGGCACCCGGAACACCCGGCCCGGTGAGGCCGGCCACGGCAGGGTCTTGCGGCCGACGACCCTTCCGTCCTGGCGGGCAACCACTTTCGGGATACGCACCAGGGTGTCGGTCCACAGCAGCAGTCGGTGCCGCGCGGGCGCGGGATCGCCCGGCCGCAGCAGACCCGGGGCGACCCAGCGCAGCGGGGCCGCAGCCTCGATGCGGATCGCCCGGTCCGGCGTGGGCGCACCGTCGAGGTGGCGACGCACCTGCGCGGCCACGTGACGGCCGTCCAGAGCGGCGATGTCGGCGGTGTCCACCGGGTGCAGCAGATTGCCGATCGCGAACACCCCCTCCCGACTGGTCCGCAGCGCGGTGTCGACGACGGGCCCCAGGCTGCTCGGGTCCATGGCGAGGCCGGCGGAGCGGGCCAGCTCATGGTCGGGAATCCAGTCGCCGGTGAAGACCACGGTGTCGCAGGCCACGATGCGGCGTTGCCCGGTCCGCGTGTTCTCGACTTCCACGCCGACGACGACGCCCTTGCCGATGATGCGGGTCACCCGGGTCGTGGTGGCGACCTCGACGTTCATCAGCGGGGTCCGGCCGGCGATGTTGAACATCGCGTAGGACTCGGGTGACGGGTATTCGCTTGTCATCAATGCGGTTTCGCATCCCGCATGCTTGAGGGTGAGCACCGCCGAGTAGCTGACCAGTTCGGCCCCGACGATGACCGCGCGCTTGCCCACGCCGCGGTGCTGCAGGTGCACGGTGTTCTGCAGCTGCCCCGTGGTGTAGATGCCACCGGGCCGGTCGCCGGGGATCATCCGGGCCGGGCGCGCCCGCTCGCGGGCGCCGGTGGCCAGGATGACCGCACGTGCGTCGAGGCGTTCGCGCCCGGCGGGGGAGGTGAGCTCAAGGGACCTGTCGCCGGCCCAGCCGGTGACCATGGTGGCCGTCCGGATCTCGGCCCCGGCCGCTGTGGCCTCGCGGACCAAGCGGCGCGCGTAGGCCGGCCCGCCGATGAACGTCTTCATGTCGCGGATGCCGTAGCCCGGATGGTCGCTGTGCCGCGGAATGCCCCCCGCCTCGGATTCGCGTTCCAGCACAACCACATTCAGGCTTGAGTCGCGGGCCAGCTCGGCCGCGGCGGTCAGGCCCGCGGGCCCGCCGCCGATGATCGCGACGTCGTAGATGCTGCTCACTGCTTGCTCTCCTGAGATTCCCGCTCGAACACGGACTGCACCTCGGCACCGCAGAAGAAAGCCTGGCAGCGACCGTTCATCACGCGGGTGCGTCGACGCAGGCCTTCCAAGGCCGCGGGTGGGATGACGGAATGGCAGGCATCGCGCAGTTCACCTTCGGTGACCCGTTCGCAGAAACACACGATCCGGCCGTACGCGGGGTCGGCGGCGATCTTCTCGGCCTGCTGATAGGGACGGGGGAACGCCTCGCCGAGGTTGGGCATCTGCGGCGGGTCGGGCAGATCGCCGGCCGGGGTCAGCTCAAGGCCGGCCGAGACCAGTTGAGCACGGGCGTATTCCGCGATCGCCATGCCCGCGGTCAGGCCGGTGGACCGGATGCCGCCGACCAGCAGGTAATGCTGCGCTGGATCGGCCTCGATCAGGTAGTCCCCGTGGTCGATTGCCGCGCGCAGCCCGGCATAGGTCGCGGTGACCTCCTCGGCAAGGAGTCGGGGCATCAGCGCGCGCCCCTTTTCCAGCAGGAACTCGAATCCGCTCTCCGAGGTACCGGTCGCGCTGCGGTCGGTGAGGTCCTCGGAGGTGGGGCCGAGCATGACGTTGCCGTAGATGGTGGGACTGACCAGAACTCCCTTGCCGCGCGAGGTCGGCACCGGCAGCACGATCTTGTCGACCAACGGCCGGGCCAGCTTGTCGTAGACGATGAGCTCGCCGCGGCGCGGGGTCACGGTGAATCGCGAGAAGCCGAACAGGTTGTCGATGACATCGGCGCCCAGACCGGCTGCGTTGACCACCCATCGCGTGCGCACCGTGCCCGCGGAGGTGTGCAGCGTGGTGCCCTCGGCGCCGGTCTCGACGCGCTCCACCCGGTGATCGGTCAGCAGGGTGGTGCCCCGGTTGACGGCGTCGGTGGCCAGCGCGAGGTTGACCGTCCAGGTGCAGATGATCGACTCGTCGGGCACCGTGAGGCCGCCGAGGGCGCCCGGCCCCAGGTCGGGAACCGCGGCGTACACGGCCGCGGAGTCGACGATCTCGCACCGGTGGTACCCGTTGGCCTCGGCCTTGTCCTTCAATCCCGGTAGGGCATCGAGCTGTTCGTCGTCCCAGGCCACCAGGATGGCGCCGGTGTGCTCGACCGGGATCCCGGTGTGGGCCGCGTAGTCGGACAGCAGTTCGTAGCCGCGGCTGACCATGGTGGATTCCAGTGTTCCGGGTTTGGCGTCGAACCCGGTGTGCAGGATCGCCGTGTTGGCCTTGCTGGTTCCGTCGCCGACGTCGTCGCGGGCTTCGAGCAGCGCGACCGACAGTTGGTATCCGGACAGCTCACGTGCGATGGCTGAGCCGACGATGCCGGCTCCGATGACCACGACGTCAAAGGCGCCGGAGGTCGGGGTGTTCATGAATTCTCCTGGTGATACGTGGTTTCGGCCAGCTCTCGCCAGGCCGAGCGGAATTCGGCGGCGCGCGCCGGGCTCCACCGGGGTTCGTAGCAGGCCGCCGGGGTCCAGTCGGCGACGACGTCGGACACCGACTGCTCGGGTGCCAGGCTGAGCCGCGCCAGCGCGGCAGCGCCCAGTGCGGTGGCGTGCGCCGAGGGATACACGTCGACGGGCACCTGCAGGATGTCGGCGCAGGCCTGCATCAGGACCGTGGACTGGGTGAGCCCGCCGTCGGCACGCAGCCTGGTCAGCTGTGGTGCGTCGGCGTCGATCGCCGACACCAGTTCGGCGACCTGTGCGGCGATGCCCTGCAGTACCGCCAGCACGATGTGGCCGCGCCCGGTGGACAAGGTCATGCCCGAGATCGTCGCGGTGGCTTGCGATTTCCACCATGGCGCGGCAAGGCCTGCCAGCGCGGGCACGCACATCACCCCGCCGCTGTCGGATTCGGCGATGGCATCCATCTCCGCGGCTCCGCTGATCACGCCGAGCGAGGTGAGCCATTTGACGGCCGATGCGGCGGTGTAGACCTGGCCGTCGATGCAGAACGAGTCGATGCCGCCGACCCGCCAGGCCACCGACGAGGTCAGACCCGTGGTCGAGCGCACCGGGGTGGTCCCGGTGTTCGACAGCAGGAACGCGCCGGTGCCGAACGTGCACTTGGCCATGCCCGGCTCGAGGCACGCCTCGGCCAGCAGCGCGGCCTGCTGGTCCACCACGATGCCGCCGACCGGGACGTCGGCTCCGAAAGCCGATGTGGTGCCGATGATCTCGTCGTTGCCGGCGATTCGGGGCAGCCGCTCGCCGTCCAGTCCGAACAATGCGAGCAACTCGGGGCTCCAGTCCCGGCCGCCCAGTTCCACGGCCGCCGAGCGGCTGGCGGTGGTGGCATCGGTGACGAACTCTCCGGTGAGCTGGTGCAGCAGCCACGTGTCGGATGTTGTCACCACACTGCCGGCAGCGGCTCCCATGTTGCGGCGCAGCCAGGCCATCTTCGGTGCCGAGAAGTAGGGGTCGAGCACCAATCCGGTTCGGGCGGCGAGCATGTCGGCATGTGCGCCGAGGTCGGCGCACAAGGCCTCGGCCCGGCGATCCTGCCACACGATGGCCGGGGTCAGCGGCTTGCCGGTAACGGGATCCCAGGCCAGCACCGTCTCGCCCTGATTCGCCAGCGAAACCGCGTCGACAGGGCGGCCGGCCTCATCGAGGGCGGCGCGTCCGGCGCCGAGCACGGACTCCAGCAGTTCTGCCGGGTCCTGCTCGACGCCGCCGCCGTCGAGGTAACGGGGGTGGACAGCGACCTCGGCAACGCCTACTACACCCTCTTGGGGATCGACGACGATCGCCTTGGTGCCCGAGGTGCCTTGGTCGATGGCCAGTACCGTCATTTCACGGCATCCTCGGTATCGCCTGCGACATGGTCCAGTTCGGCGTCGATCGAGGCCAGTTCGGGCATCTTCAGACCCTCCTTGCCGCGGGTGACCAGCAGGTAGCCGAGGTACACGGCACCGATGGCCACCATTGCCAGGACGTACAACCAAGGATCCTTGAAGGACGCGTCGCGGAACAGGGAGAGCACGAACACCAGCCACACCACCGCGACAGCCAGAACCGGGATCTCCCAGCGGCCCAGATTGAAGCCGGCGCTCGGGGGCAGCTTCTTGCGGGTCGCGATGTAGAGGGCGACGGTGATCGCGTAGATGGTGGCGGGGAGCAGCGTCGCCGCGGAGAACAGCTTGAACAGCGCGTCGGTGCTGGTGGAGAAGATTCCGAGGATCACGGCCGAGGTGGCTGCCATGAAGACGGTGGCGTTCGCCGGGGTGCGGAACCGCGGTGAAACCTTGTGCAGTACCTGCCATCCCGGAAAGCGCTGATCGCGCGACATCGCCCAGACCAGGCGCACGCCGCTCATCAGGATCACCAGCCCGCAGGCGAAGATCGCGATGGCCACCAGGATGAGCAGCGCGGTGCCGACGAACGAGCCCAGGATGTCGCGGATCACGTCGGCGATCGGGGTGCCCGACTGAGCCAGCGTGGCCGGATCGTTGACAGCAGCGGTCACCACCAGCAGGAACAGGAAGCCGAGCACGCCCGAGGCCAGCACGGCCTGCCACATTGCCCGTGGCACAACGATTTCAGGGTTCTTGGTCTCTTCGGCGAGGTTGGCGGCCGACTCGAAACCGACGATGGTGAAGGCGCCGAGCAGGAAGCCGAGCATCCACGGGCCCACCGAGGTGGCGGTGCCGAAGCTCCAATAACCCTCGGCCGGGATATCTCCGCGGGAGAACAGGTTGCCGACCGAGAGCTTGTGCGCGATCACGCCGACGATGAACAGCAGGACCACCAGGGCGACCATCCCGATCAGCTCGGCGGTGACGGCGAAGTTGTTGACCCGCTCGGTCCACTTGGTCGACAACCCGACCAGCAATGCTTGCAGCAGCAGCACTCCGGCGGTGATCAGGAATGAGGTCGCCGGGGTGCCGGTGAAATCGAACAGTGCGGGCACCACGGTGGCGGCGACGGTGTAGTCCACCGCGACCACCACGATCGCCAAGAAGGTGAAGGAGATCCAGCCGGTGATCCAGCCGAGGATGGGGTTGGCCAGCCGTGACACCCACTGGTAGGCGTAGCCGGTCACCGGGATGCGGGCGGCCAGCGAGCCGAGCAGCAGGGCCACCGCGACCTGTCCGACGATGACGAACGGCCAGGTCCAGATGCCCATCGGGCCGGAGCTGTTGAGCACGCTGCCGTAGGTGGTGAAGATGCCGGTGGCGATCGAGACGAACGCGAACGCCACGGCGAAGGAGGCGAACTTGCCGGTGCCGCGTTCCAACGTCTCGGTATAGCCGTACGGCGATGTGGAAGAATTTGTCATCGATCGGGCTTTCTGACTGGAGTTGACTGTTTCGGGAGAAGAGCTCGGTCCGCGGGCGACGCTGCAACGTCGCCCGCACCCGTTTCAGGCGCTTGCCGGCCGGGCCGGCATGACCACACCTCCCATCTCCTGGAAGGCCGATTCCACGGCCAGGTCGGTGCTCTGGTCGGTGATCAGTCCGTTGACCGCGCTGAGATCGCAGACTCGGTAGGGCGCTACCTGTCCGAGCTTGGACGAGTCGGCCAGGATGTAGCTGCGCGCGCTGTTGGCGATGATCGTGCGGCGCACGTCGATCTCGTCGAGATGGAAGTCGGTGAGCCCGGCTGCCGCGTCCACGCCGCCGGACCCGAGTAGGGCGATGTCGGCATAGATGTCGGTGAAGAAGGCCTTGGTGTGTGCGTTCGAGCAGGCCAGGTCACCTGCCCGGACTCGTCCGCCGGCCAGCAACAGCTCGATTCCAGGGCGGTCGGCCAGTTCCACCGCGACCGGCAGCGACGGGGTGATCACGGTGCCGGTGAACGAGCGGGGGATGGCCTGGGCCACGGCGACGGCCGTGGTCCCGATGTCGATGATCACCGTCTGCCCGTTCTCGAGCAGGCCCGCTGCCACCCGGGCCAATTGAGCCTTGGCCTGGTGCCGGATCATCGTCCGCTCGGAGTAGGAGGGCTCGATGGGGCGGTGGTCGGCCACCGCGGCGGCGCCGCCGTGAACCCGGCGCAATGCTCCGCGCTCTTCGAGAAAGGCCAGGTCGCGGCGCACGGTCTCGGCCGATACCCCGAGGCGGCGGACGAGTTCGTCCGTGCTGACCGCCTGCGCGGTGCCTACCGCATCGACGATCGCCTCATGACGCTCAACCGGCAGCACGGTTGACCGTCAATGTGGATTTCTGACCGAACATGACGGTTATTGTGGAGTGTTGTCTGGCTCACGTCAACCGGAGCCGGGAAATCAGCGCACAGCGATCCGGATGTTCTTCACCTGCTGGAACTCGTTGAGGCCCTCGACACCGCCGGTGCGGCCCGAACCGCTCTGCTTGTAGCCGCCGTAGGGGCCCTGTGGGGAGATGTCGCTGAACTGGTTGATCCACACCGATCCGGATTCGAGCCGGCGGGCAACTCGGTGCGCGCGGTTGAGGTCCGTCGTCTGGACGAACGCGTTCAGGCCGTACGGGGTGTCGTTGGCGATCCGCACGGCCTCGTCCTCGTCGCGGAATCTCATCACCGAGACCACCGGCCCGAACGTCTCCAGCTGCGCGAGTTCCGAGGCGTTGTCCACGCCGCCGAACACGGTCGGCTCGACGTAGTAGCCGTCGCCGTCGATCCGCTTGCCGCCCAACAACAATTCGCCCGAACCGCCGGCCACGGCGGTGTCGACCGCGGCCAGGATCCGGTCGGCCGCGGCCTGGCTGATCACCGGTCCGAACGTCGTCGCGGGATCCATCGGGTCACCGATGCGGGCCGCGCCTATCACGCCGAGGAACTTCTCCAGGAATTCGTCGTACACCCCGTCGTGGACGAGTATCCGGCTCGCACACGCGCAGCTCTGCCCCGATTGCATGAGCGGGCCCTGGTGCGCCGACAACGTGGCAGCGAGGTCGAGATCGGCGTCGGCGAAGATGAGGTTGGCGGACTTGCCGCCCAGCTCGGTGACCACCGGCGTCAGATTCGTTGCGGCGGCTTGTAATACCTCGCGCGCGGTCGCGCCGCCCCCGGTGAAGGCGATCTTGCCGATACCCGGATGGCGCACCAGGGCGTCGCCGCCCTCGGCGTCGGCGGGGACGACGGTCACCAGCCCCTCGGGCAATCCCGCCTCCACGCACAGCTCTCCGAAACGCAGCGCCGCGAACGGTGCGAGCTCGGAAGGCTTGAGGACGACGGCGTTGCCTGCGGCCAGCGCCGGGGCGACACACGATCCCGTGACGACCAGGGCGCCGTTCCATGGCGTGATGACGCCGACGACGCCATACGGCTCGCGCTCGACGAGGTTGATGTCGAACGACCCGTTGACCGGGGTCGTCACCCCGTGCGGTTTGTCGGCGTAACCCGCGAAATGCCGCAGGAACCGCTCGAGGAGCAGTGCGGTTCCGGCGAACGAGATCGGCACCGCGTAGTCGGCCACATTGAGTTTCGCGAGCTCGTCGAGGTGCTCGTGCACCACGTCGGCCAGGTCGATCAGCAGGTCCCGGCGGCGGTCGACGGTGAGCGAGACCCATTCCCGCTGCGCTTTGGCCGCCGCCGCGACGGCGTTGTCGATCTCGGCGGGCCCGGCCAGGGACACGGTTCCGTTCGGCCGGCCGGTGGCCGGGTAGATGTGCTCGAAGGTCATGCCTCGGCTTCCCACTCGGCAAGCACCCGCTGCTTCTGTTCGCCGATCACCTGGTTGAGGTTCGCCGCCTTGGGCCATCCGTAGTAGGCCGCGAAATGCAGTGCCAGCTCGTCCATTTCCTCGAACGAGACATCACGGCTCTTGAGCGCGGCATAGACGTGGCTCAGGATCGGCAGCGGCGCATCCTGAAACGCCACGCAGGCCACCGTGACCAGGCGCCGTTCCTTCATGCCGAGTCCGGGGCGCAGCCACATCTCCCCGAACACGAAGTTGAGGATGCCTGCCCCGGAGTACGGGTTGTCGCGGGTCGGGGCGAAGGGAATGCAGTTGATGTCTCGGAAGGACTGCTCCCCGCAGACCAGTCGTTCCTCCGGATCGCTCGGTGTGGGCAGCGGCAGGAGCGGCTCCGGTGCGGGTGGTGTCAGGCCGCGCTCGCGGTGGATGCGGTCCCACTGCTCGTCGACCATGATGTTGAACCGGGATGCCTTGGGCCACCCGGCGTACACCGCGAAATGCAGGACGGTTTCCCGCATTTCGACGATGGACACATCACCGCTGTTGAGTGCGGCGTATACGTGGTCACGCAACGGACCTTCGGCGTCGGCCGCCGCGACACACGGCAGGGTGACGAATCGCCGGTCCCGGCGGGTCAAGGCGGTGCGCGGCCACACCTCGGCGAACACGAAGTCGATGAGGTTGGTGGTCGCCGGGCTGGCATCCTCCGACGGCGCCGCGAACGTCATCACCTCGGCGAACTCGCGCCTTCCGCGCTCGGTCCGGGTATCGGATGCGGTCATCGGATCGTCACCCCGGCATCGACCTTGAACTCCAGGCCGGTGACGTGCCGGGCTTCGTCGGAGATCAGGAACAGCACCGCATTGCTGATGTCCAGCGCCTCGGTCATCTGGATCGGCAGCGCATTCTGGAAGATCGGCCCCAGGTCTTGGCGGGTCTCGTGGAGCAGGGTGTGCAGACTGTCGGGACGAAGTCCGGTGGCGACTCCGGTGGGATGCACGGTGTTGACCCGAACGTTGACCGCGGCAAGCTCATTGGCCAGGGCGCGGCTGAGGCCGACCACGCCGTGTTTGGACGCCGTGTAGGGCGTGTGCAGCGGTGAGCCCTTGAGTCCCGCCACCGAACTGACGTTGATCAGGCTGCCGCCGCGTTCCACCAGATGGGGCAGTGCGGCCGCGCAGGTGTTCCAGGTGCCGATCAGGTTCACGTCCACGACCGTGCGCCACTGCTCCGCGGTGGTGGTGTCCCAGGTGCCCGCGGTCAGGACCCCGGCGTTGGCAACGGAGGCGTCCAGGCCGCCGAGCTCTGCCACCCCCTCGGCGACCGCGGCGCTCAATGCCGCACCGTCGCGCACGTCGACCACATAGGTCAGGGCCTGACGGCCGAGTTCCGTGACGAGGCGGGCGGTTTCGTCCAGATCGTCGCGGGTGGCCAGCGGATACTCCACCTCTGGCAGCGATTCGCAGATGTCGACGAGGATCAGATCGGCGCCTTCCTCGGCGAGGCGTACCGCGTGGCTTCGGCCCATGCCGCGTGCTGCGCCGGTGATCAGCACGCGCTTGCCGGTGACCCGCCCGCTCATAGCTTGTTGGTGAAGCCGGCGTCGACGGGGAGGGTGACCCCGGTGACGTAGCGGCCAGCGTCGGACACCAGGTAACTGATGGTCGCGCTGATGTCCTGCGGCTCCAGCATGGATACCGGCATCGGGTTCTGCAGGTGCACACCGCCGTCGGGGTAGTTTTCCAGGAACGCCGTCATCGCCGGGTTGATCGCCATCATGGTGTTGACCGCGGTGGGATGCACCGTGTTGACCCGGATGCTGTGCGGGGCAAGGGCATTGGACAGCGTGCGCATCAGCCCGACGATGCCGTGCTTGGATGCGGCGTAGCCCAGGCCACCGCCCTGCAGACCGCCGAAGCCGCGAAGCCCCGCGGTCGAACTGGTGAAGACGATCGATCCGCCGCGTCCGCCCTCGATCAGGTGGGGGATCGCGGCCTTGGCCGTGTGGAACGAGCCGACGAGGTTGACGTCGAGCACGTCGGTCCACATCTCGAGGTCTTCTTCGATGGTCAGCTCGCGGAAGGCCATGGTCGCGATGCCTGCGTTGGCGAGCACGATGTCCAGGCGGCCGAACTGTTCGACACCCGCGTCGAGTGCCGCCTTGAGCGCGTGGAAATCGCGGACGTCGGCGACGGCGGCGACCATCTTGCCGCCCGCGGCCTCCACGAGGGCGACCGTCTCGTCGAGCTCGTCGCGGCTTGCCATCGGATAGCCGTTGGATGGGATGTCTTCGCAGATGTCCACGCCGATGATGGCCGCGCCCTCGGCGGCGAGCGTCACCGCGTGACTGCGGCCCTGACCTCGGGCCACCCCGGTGATGAAGGCGACTTTTCCGTCCAGATTTCCCATTGATCCTCGCTCCGCCGAATAGCTGTAACCGTGTTACAGCGGTACGGTAACGTGGTTACTCTCCGGCGGCAAGGGTGTTTTCGACAGTGACTGAGACAGTGACCGAAGAGCGTGATCGGATCCTCGACATCGTGGTGGACCTCCTCGAGACCGAGGGCTATGACGCGGTGCAGCTGCGTGAGGTGGCGCGCCGGGCCAAGACCTCACTGGCCACGATCTACAAGCGCTACGCCACCCGCGACGAGTTGATCCTGGCCGCGCTGGATTCCTGGATGGCCGAGAACCGGTACTCGGGAGTGGCAGGGCAGGTGCGTGAGCCCGACGAGTCGCTGTACGAGGCGCTGATGCGGATGTTCCGCACCATCTTCGAGCCGTGGGAGAAACACCCCGACATGCTCAGGGCCTACTCGCGGGTCCGGGCGGCGCCGGGCGGGGACCGCCTGGTGCGCCGCGGCCTCGACGCCGTGGTGCCCGCGGGCCTGTCGATCCTGTCCGGGGTCGACGAGACGTTCGTCCACGACCTCGACAACATCCTGATGAACCTGGTCTTCGGCCTGGTCGGCCGCTTCACCGCGGGCGAGATCGCCATCACCGAGATCCTCCCCAGCCTCGACCGGACCGTCTACTGGCTCACGGCGGGGTATGAGGCCGGGCGCTAGCCGATCTGCGCGTCGACGAAATCGATGATGTCGGCGGCGACCTCGCGGTGCACATCCTCGTTGAGGATGTCGTGGCGGCCGCCCGGAAACTCCTTGAACCGCAACGCTTCTATCTGTTCGGAATAGGCCTTCACCGCACCGGCCGGGGCGATGACGTCGGCCGAACCGTGCAGGGCCAGGGTCGGCACCGTGAGCTTGGGCAGCTCGGCACCGAACCGGTCCCAGGCCCGGTCCAGTTCGCGGGTGAGGGCGGCCCCGTCGGCGTCGACGAAGGCCAGTGGATCGTTCTCCAGGGCGTCCAGGTAGAACGGGTCGGACGAGAGCCAGTTCGGGTCCAGGTCCAATTCGGTGTCCGTATCGAGCATCTCGGGGATCGGAACCAACGGGGCGCCGGAGATGATGCCCGCCCGGTACCGGTCGGGTGCACCGAGCAGCCGGAACAGGGTCACCACCGAGCCGAACGAATGCCCTTGTGCCACCAGGGGTATGCCGGCGCTCTCCTGCTCGGCGAGGGTGGTCAGTGCCTCGGCCAGTGCTGAACTGTCCTCGATGCTGCCGAAGTCACCCCGGGTGCCCGGCGTCAGTCCGTGCCCGAACTGATCGACCGCCCACAGGTCGATGCCCGCGGCATTGAGCGCGAAACCGTACCGGTGGTAGACGCCGGTGTGTTCACCGAACCCGTGCAGGAAGACGACGGCTGCGCGGGGTTCCGCCGCGGCCCAGTGCCGGTAGTAGGCGCGCCCGCGCTCGTGCTCGATGAATGGCATACCGCTCACCGCAGCAATATCCGGGCCGGACCGCAAGCATTCTTCTCACCGGGTCAGCGAATGCCGAGCAGCACATCGTGTTGGTCGGCCATCCGATCCTGGATCGCCTCGACCACGGCGGCCACCACCGGGCGGCGCAGCGTCTCGGCCCGGGCCACCAGCCAGTAGCTCAACCGAACCGTCAGTTCCGCGGGCAGCACCCGAACCAGATCCTCGTGCCGGTCGGCCATGAAACACGGAAGCAGCCCCAGCCCTGCCGCGGCGCGGGTGGCCTCGACGTGGACGAACACGTTGGTGGACGTCACCGATTCATGCATGGCCGGTGCATAGCTGGTGGCCATGTCGAGATCGTCGACCTGAAGCATCGAATCGATGAAGTAGACCAACGGGAATCGGGCCAGGTCCGCGATGTCGGTGGGGGTGCCGTGTTCGGCGAGATAGGAACGCGCGCCGTACAGGCCGAGGCAGTAGTCGCCGAGGAGGATCGCCTCGGCCCGTCGTACCTGGGGTGCGCCCACGACGATCTCGAGGTCGAGGCTCGACCGTTGTTGGGAGGCGCGGCGGGTGGCGGTCACGATCTCGACGGTCAGGCGAGGGTGACGGCGTTGCACTTGAGCCGCCGCGGGGGCGGCGATGTAGGCGCTGAAGCCGTCCGTCGCCGAGATCCGGACCACGCCCTCGAGTTGCCGGGCGCCGGCGGTGCTCAGGGTGGATACCGCGGACTCGACGGCCTCGGCGGCGGCCAGCGCCTCGCGCCCGAGGTCGGTGAGTTCCCACCCGCCGCCGGCCCGGGTCAGCACCCGGCCCCCGATGGCCTGCTCCAACGCGGCGATACGCCGCGAGATCGTGGTGTGGTTGATGCCCAGCTCATCGGCCGCGGCGGTGTAGCGGCCGGACCGGCCGACCGCGAGCAGCACGAGCAGATCGTCCGCGCTGGGGCGGCCGGGGCGTTGCGGACCGTCCATTTCTGCATTTTTGCAGACTGCTCGTGCGCTTTTACCCATTGCGGCGAGTTCGGCGTGCATGAATACTCACGAAAGCTGTAAGGGGCATCACAGTGCTGAGCAATGAGGAGAGCTGCGGATGAGCGCGCCCAATGTGACCGGTCTGCGCCGCGTCGTCGCCGCCTCGATGGCAGGCACGGTGGTCGAGTGGTACGAGTTCTTCCTGTACGGAACCGCCGCCACACTGGTGTTCAACAAGTTGTTCTTCCCGCAGGGCGGCAACGATCTGGACGCCATCATGGCGGCCTTCGGTACCTACGCCATCGGCTTCCTGGCCCGCCCCCTCGGCGGCATCGTGTTCGGTCACTACGGCGACAAGTTCGGCCGCAAGAAGCTTCTGCAGTTCAGCCTGATCCTGGTCGGCCTGGCCACGTTCCTGATGGGCTGCCTGCCGACCTACGCGCAGATCGGCTACCTGGCGCCGGTCCTGCTGGTGGTCCTGCGGTTCCTGCAGGGCTTCGCAGTCGGCGGCGAGTGGGGCGGTGCCGTGCTGCTCGTGGCCGAGCACAGCCCGAACCGTTCGCGCGGTTTCTGGGCCAGTTGGCCGCAGGCCGGCGTTCCGGTGGGCAACATGCTGGCGACCGTGGTGTTGCTGCTGTTGAACGGACTGCTCAGTGCCGACGCGTTCCTGTCCTGGGGTTGGCGCGTGGCGTTCTGGCTGTCGGCCGTGGTGGTACTGATCGGCTACTACATCCGGACCAAGGTGACCGACGCTCCGATCTTCGTTGCGGCCCAACAGGAAGCCGAACAGATCAAGGCCAGCTCGTTCAGCGCGATCGAGGTGCTCAAGCGTTATCCGCGCGGGGTGTTCACCGCAATGGGCCTGCGGTTCGGCGAGAACATCATGTACTACCTGGTGGTCACGTTCTCGATCACCTATCTCAAGGAGCACGTCCACTCCGACACCAGCGACATCCTGTGGTGGCTGCTCATCGCCCATACGGTGCACCTCGTGGCCATACCGACGGTAGGGGCGCTCTCGGACCGTTACGGACGTCGTCCGGTGTACTTCATCGGTGCTGTCGGCGCGGCCTGCTGGGGCTTCTTCGCCTATCCGATGATGGACAGCGGTCAGTATCTGCCGGTGATCGGGGCCATCACGCTGGGCCTGGTGATCCATGCGCTGATGTATGCGCCGCAGCCCGCGCTGATGTCCGAGATGTTCCCCACCCGGATGCGCTATTCCGGTGTCTCCCTTGGCTATCAGGTCACCTCGATCGCCGCCGGATCGCTGGCGCCGATCATCGCGGTCTGGTTGTTGAAGACCTACGGCTCCTCCGTGCCGATCGCGGTGTACCTCGCGCTGGCCGCTCTGGTGACGCTGATCGCGTTGGCGTTCACCCGCGAGACCAAGGGCGTGGACCTGGCCGACATCGATGCCGCCGATCTGCAGCGGGCCGCGGCATGAGTGATCTGGCCGGCCGCACGGCACTGGTCACCGGGGCTGCCAGCGGCATCGGTGCGGCATGCGCCCGCGAGCTGGCGTCCCTCGGTGCGGTGGTCACGGTGGCCGACGTCAACGGGCCTGCCGCGGCTTCGGTGGCCGCGGAGATCGGTGGAAAGCCCTGGGCGGTGGACCTTCTCGACGTCTCGGCGCTGGAGACGCTGCAGCTGGACTGCGACATCCTGGTCAACAACGCCGGGGTGCAGAGCATCCATCCGATCCAGGAATTCCCGCCCGAGCGGTTCCGGATGCTGCTGGCGTTGATGGTCGAGGTGCCCTTCCTGTTGATCCGCGCCGCGCTGCCGCACATGTATGCCCAGGGGTTCGGTCGCATCGTCAACATCTCCTCGGTGCACGGCCTGCGCGCCTCGGAATTCAAGTCCGGCTACGTCACCGCCAAGCATGCGCTGGAAGGTCTTTCGAAGGTGACTGCGCTCGAGGGTGGTCCACACGGGGTGACCAGTAACTGCGTCAACCCCGGCTACGTGCGGACCCCGCTGGTCACCGAACAGATCGCCGATCAGGCCCGCATCCACGGCATTCCCGAGCAGGACGTGCTGGCCGAGGTGCTGCTGAAGGAGAGCGCGGTCAAGCAACTGGTCGAGCCGGAAGAGGTGGGCGCGTTGGTAGGTTGGCTGGCGTCGCCGAACGCCCGGATGGTGACCGGGGCGTCGTACACGATGGATGGTGGGTGGAGCGCACGATGACCACGACAGAAGCTCAATGGGAACCGACCCCGGAAGGCGTCGCGGCCGCGAAGGTCACCGACTTCGCCCGGTTCGCGGAGTCCCGCACCGGTATCAGCGCGCCCGACTATCAGAGCTTGTGGCAATGGTCCGTCGATGACCCGGCGGCGTTCTGGGGCGCGCTGTGGGACTACTTCGACCTGGGTGAGCGCCCGGAGCAGGTGCTCGTCGGCGAAGCGATGCCGGGCGTGCGCTGGTTCCCCGGTGCCCGGCTCAACTACGTCGACCAGGTGGCCCGCCAGGCCCGGACCGATCGACCGGCCATTCTCACGGTCGCCGAGGGCGGCGCCGTCACCGAACTGTCCTGGGCGGAATTGTTACGCCGCACCGCGTCATTCGCGCACACCCTGCGATCGCTCGGCGTGGAGCCGGGGGACCGGGTGGTCGGCTACCTGCCCAACATCGCCGAGGCGATCATCGCCTTCCTGGCGACGGCGAGCATCGGGGCGATCTGGAGCGCCTGCGGCCAGGACTACACCGCCAAGGCGGCCCTGGACCGGCTCGGTCAGCTGGAGCCGACGGTGTTGGTGACCGCCGACGGCTACCAGTTCGGGGGCAAGTCCCACGACAAGAGCGCCGATATCGCCGCGGTCCGCGAGGGTCTGCCTACCCTGAAGGCCTCGGTGCTGGTGTCACGGCTGGGTGCGGCCCGTGACGACTGGCTGGACTGGGAGTCGGCGACCGCAGGCAAGGGCGAATTGGCCGCGACGCCGGTCGATTTCGATCATCCGCTGTGGGTGCTGTATTCGTCGGGCACCACCGGGCTGCCCAAGGGCATCATGCACGGCCACGGCGGTGTCCTGCTCGAACACCTCAAAGCGGTGTCGCTGCAGTCCGACATCGGTCGTGACGACACCTTCTTCTGGTACACCAGCCCGAGCTGGATGATGTGGAATTTCCAGGTGGCCGGCCTGCTGGTCGGGGCCACCATCGTCTGTTACGAGGGCAGCCCCACCTATCCGACGGCCGACGCGCTGTGGCACATCGCGGCCACGGTCCACGCGACGGTCCTGGGCACCAGCCCCGGTTATGTGCTGGCCTGCGCGAAGGCCGGTTCGGTACCCCGCGAAGAGCACGACCTGTCGGCGCTGCGAACCGTGGGCATCACCGGATCGTCACTGCCGCCCTCGTCGGCACTGTGGCTGCGCGACAACGTCGGTGAGCGTGTGCAGGTCGCGTCGATCAGCGGTGGCACCGACGTGGTGTCGGCCTTCATCGGCGGTGTGCCGACCGTGCCGGTGTGGCCGGGTGAGCTGTCGGCGCGCTACCTCGGTGCGGCGGTGGACGCCTGGGACGAATCCGGCAATCCCGTGCGTGGCGAGGTCGGCGAGCTGGTGATCACCAAACCGCTGCCATCGATGCCGATCGCCTTCTGGAACGACGCTGACGGATCCCGTTACCGCGACGCCTATTTCGAGATGTTCCCCGGAGTCTGGCGGCACGGCGACTGGATCACCATCACCGACCACGACAGCATCGTCGTGCACGGGCGCTCGGACTCCACCCTGAACCGCAACGGCATCCGCATGGGCAGCGCCGACATCTACCAGTCGGTCGAGCGGTTGCCCGAGATCGCCGAGGCGCTGGTGATCGGGGCCGAGCAACCCGACGGCGGATACTGGATGCCGTTGTTCGTGGTACTGGCCGAGGGGGTCGAGCTCACGGACACCGTGCGGGACAAGATCATTCAGACCATCCGTACCGAGGTGTCGCCACGGCACGTGCCCGACGACATCCTTGTCGCCCCGGGCATCCCACACACCCGCACGGGTAAGAAGCTCGAGGTCCCGATCAAGAAGCTGTTCCAGGGCGCCGACGCGGCCAAGGTGGTCGAGCGCAGCGCCGTGGACAATCCGGATCTGCTGGACTGGTACGCGTCCGTCAAGCGGTAGGTGGCGCGGGCAGGCGGCGTCAGCCCAACCAGGCACCGATGCGGCGCAGCGCCTCTTCGATATCGCTGGTCGGCCCGGCGAAGGACAGCCGGACATAGGAGCCGCCGCGCACGGTGTCGAAGTCGATGCCGGGAGCGATGGCAACACCGGTCTCGGCCAACAGCTTCGAGCACCAGGCCAGTGAGTCGTCCGTGTAGTGGCTGACGTCGGCGTACACATAGAAGGCGCCGTCGGTCGGGGCCAGCCGGTCGATGCCGATGCCGCGCAGCCCGTCGAGCAGCAGCGTGCGGTTGTCGGCGTAGTGCGAGAGCAGGCCGTCGGCCTCGGCCAGTGACTCCGTGGTGAACGCGGCCACCGCGGCGTGCTGGGCCAGTGCGGGCGGGCAGATGGTGAAGTTGCCGGTGAGCCGGTCGACCGCGCGTTGCAGCCCGGTGGGCACCAGCAGCCAGCCCAGCCGCCATCCGGTCATCGCGAAGTACTTCGAGAAGCTGTTGACCACAACAGCATTGCGCGAGGTCTGCCACGCGCAGCTGGTTTCGGGCGCGCCGGGGTAGACCAGGCCGTGGTAGACCTCGTCGCTGATCAACCGCACGCTGGCGTCGTCACACCACGTCGCGATGGCGGCCAACTCGGCGGGCGGTATGACGGTGCCGGTCGGGTTGGCCGGGCTGGCGACGATGACGCCCGCTACCGGGGGATCGAGCGCCTCGAGCATCGCGACGGTCGGCTGGAACCGGGTCTCGGGGCCGCACGGGATCTCGACCACCTCGCAGCCCAGCGCGGTGAGGATGTTGCGGTAACAGGGGTAGCCCGGGCTGGCGATCGCCACCCGGTCACCGACGTCGAAGCAGGCCAGGAAGGTCAGCAGGAACCCGCCCGAGGATCCGGTGGTGAGCACCACCTCGTCGACGCCGACCTCGACGCCGTACTTGCGGTACGACGCGGCGATCTCGGCGCGCAGCTCGGGGAGACCGAGTGCGACGGTGTAGCCGAGCTGGCCCTGGTTCAGCGCGGCGACGGCGGCATCGCGCACCGCCGTCGGCGCCCCGGCGCTCGGCTGCCCGGCGGACAGGTTGACCAGGTCGCCGTGTGTGCGCTGGCGTTCGTCGGCGGCCAGCCACACGTCCATGACGTGAAACGGCGGGATTCCGGCTCGTAGTGCGACGTGGTTGTCCATGTATTGCAGGCTAGAAGACCTCGGCGGCCGAACCGCCTAGAAGACCTCAGCTTCGAGCCGGCGCAGATGCTCACGCGGCGGACCCAGCAACTGGGCGCTGCCGTGGGCGCGCTTGAAGTACAGCTGGATGTCGCTCTCCCAGGTGATGGCGATACCACCGTGCAGCTGGATGGCCTCGGCGGTCACCGCGGACAGCGCCTCGCTGGCGAAGTAGCGGGCCAGAGAGGCCGTGGTGGCTGACGGGGCGGCGATGGCGTCGTTGACGACGGCGCGCGCCGAGGAGACCTGGACGTACAGGTCGGCCATCCGGTGCTTGAGCGCCTGGAAGCTGCCGATCGCGCGGCCGAACTGCACCCGGTCCTTGGTGTAGGCGACGGTGAGGTCCAGGCAGCGCGACGCGGCGCCGATCTGTTCGGCGGCCATCAGCAGGGCCGCGGTGTCGGCCAGCCCCGGGTCGGCGCCGAGGACGACGGTGTCACCGGGAATCACCGCGGACAGCCGGCGGGTCAGATCCATGGTGGATTTGGGGGTGGCGGTGAACGTGGTCCAGCGGGTCAGGTTCTCCCCGTCGGCGGCGATGACGACATCGGCCACGTCGCCGTTGATGACGTAGTCCGCGTCGAAGGCGACGGTGCCGATCGAGGCGCCCTCGGCGAGGCCTTCGAGCGGCTCGTGATCTCCGACGGCCAGCAGCGCCAGCTCGGCGAGCGTGGTGCCGAGCAGCGGGGTGGGCACCAAGGCCTTGCCGAGCTCTTCGAGAACCACCGCGGCATCGGCGAGTTCGCCTCCGGCGCCGCCGAGTTCCTCCGGCACCACCAGGGCGGCGGCGCCGACCTGCTCACACAGCAGGCTCCACAGCTTCTCGTCGTAGCCGCGCTCGGATTCCATCGCGGCGCGCACTGCCTCGGGGGAGGCGTGCTTGTCCACCAGTGCGGCGACGGTTTCGCGCAGCAGTTGGCGTTCTTCACTCACGAGAGGACCTCCAGGAGTCGACGACGGTGCAGGGTGGGATCGCCCCAGGCACTGCGCAACGCCTGAACGCGCAGCAGTGACAGGGACAAGTCGTGTTCCTGGGTGAACCCGATGGCACCGTGGGTCTGCAGCGCCGAGCGGGCGGCCAGCAGGGCGGCGTCGGCGGCGGCCACCTTGGCGGCGCTGATGTCGCGAGCGGTGTCGGGCGACGTGGCCCCATCTTTCTGGTCGGCCAGCGACAGCGCCGCACCGTAGACCAGCGGGCGGGCCAGCTCGACGGCGATGAGCACGTCGGCCAGCTTGTGCTTGATCGCCTGGTACGAGCCGATGATCCGGCCGAACTGCGCACGCTGCTTGGCGTATTCGACGGACTGATCCAGCATGGCCTGGCCGGCGCCCACCAACTGGGCGGCCGTGGCCAGGACACCGAACTCATAGGCCCGCGCGGTCTCGGCGGCCTGGGTGTCACCGGAGGCCGTGACGTCGAACAGCTTTCGGGCCGGGTCGACGGAATCGTGCGCAGTGCCGGCCGCCGCGTCGCCGACCTGGCCGTCGGCGGCCAGCAGTGTCAGTCCCGCGAAGTCGGCATTGACGGCGCGCGGTACCTGCGGCGGCATGGCGACGGTGGCGATCAGCTCGCCGGAGGCCAGCCCAGCCGAACGGTCGTCGTTCGCGAGCAGAATCGGTGCGACGGCAATGGATTCGGTCACCGGACCCGGCACCGCCCAGTAGCCCAACCGCTCCAGGGCGACGACGAGGTCGACCGGGTTGGCCTCGATGCCGTCGTACTTCTCGGGCACCAGCAGCGCGGTGACCCCGAGGTCGGTCAGCTGTGCCCATACCTTGCGGCCCGGTGAGGTGTCACCCTCGCCCCAGGCGCGTACCGCAGCCGGGACATCGGCGGCGCTCAGCGCCGCGTCGATGCTGGCCGCGAAGTCCCGCTGCTGTTCGTCAATCTCGAAGTTCATCTCGGCTTCCCTCCGGATTCGCGCGGTAGGCCAAGCAGTCTTTCCGCGATGATGTTGCGCTGGATCTCGTTGGTGCCGGCATAGATCGGGCCGCCAAGAGCGAACAGCAGACCTTCGGTCCAGTGGTCGACCAGTTCGGCGTCAGGACCCTGCAGGTCCAGAGCGGTCTGGTGCAGGGCGACGTCGAGGTCGGACCAGAACACCTTGGTCACGGAGGACTCGGCACCCAGCTCACCGCCGTTGGCCAGCCGCGTCACGGTGCCGAAGGTGTGCAGCCGGTAGGCCTGGGCCTTGATCCAGGCATCGGCCACGCGGTCGGTGTAGACCGGATCTGGGTTGGATTTCCACTGAGCGACAAGACGTTCGGCCGGCGCCATGAATCGTGCCGGGCTGCGCAGCGACATGCCGCGCTCGTTGCTCGACGTGCTCATTGCCGCGCGCCAGCCCTCGTGCACGCCGCCGATCACGTCGTTGTCGGGCACGAAGACGTCGTCGAGGAAGATCTCGCCGAAACCGGTGTCCCCGCCGAGCTGGGCGATCGGGCGCACGGTGATGCCGGGCGCCTTGAGGTCGAACATGAAGTAGGTCAGACCCTTGTGGCGCTGGGCCTCTGGGTCGGAGCGGAACAGGCCGAAGCCGCGCTCACCGAACGGTGCGCGTGAGCTCCAGATCTTCTGCCCGTTGAGCTTCCAGCCGCCGTCGACCTTGGTAGCCGTCGAACGCAGCGAGGCCAGGTCGCTGCCCGACTCCGGCTCGGACCAGGCCTGGGCCCAGATTTCCTCGCCGCTGGCCATTTTCGGCAGCACGCGCTGGAGCTGCTCTTCGGTGCCGTGCGCGAACAGTGTCGGCGCCAGCATCGCGGTGCCGTTGGCGCTGGCCCGGCCGGGAGCACCGGCGTGGAAGTACTCCTCCTCGAACACCACCCACTGCAGCAGGGTGGCGTCACGGCCGCCGTACTCCTTGGGCCACGCGATCACCGACAGGCCGGCGTCGAAAAGCACCTTGTCCCAGCGGCGGTGCTGTTCGAAACCCTCAAGGGTGTCGTACGACTTCGTCGGGAAGGACTCCCGGTTTGCTTTCAGGAAGTCGCGGACCTCGGCCCGAAAGGCCTCGGTCTCGTCGTCGAATGTCAGGTCCATTGCACCCCTTCTCGGGTCCCTCTGCTGCGCAGCACCGGTTTGATCACCTTGCCGCCCGGATTTCGCGGCAGCACATCCAGAAACTCAACTGATCGCGGCACCTTGAAGTTCGCCAGATGCTCGCGGGTATGGGCTATTACGGCGGCCTCGTCGAGCGTCACCCCGGGCTTGAGCACCACGTAGGCCTTGCCGACCTCGCCGAGCCGCTCGTCGGGCACGCCGATCACCGCGGCCTCGGCCACCCCGTCCAACCGGGCCAGCACCTGCTCGATCTCGGCCGGGTACACGTTGAACCCGCCGCAGATGAACATGTCCTTGAGGCGGTCGGTGATGGTCAGGTTGCCGCGGGTGTCGAGCGTGCCGATATCGCCCGTGTGCAGCCAGCCGTCGGCGTCGATGGCCGCCGCGGTGGCTTCGGGGTCGTCGAGGTAGCCGAGCATGACGTTGGGGCCGCGCAGCAGCACCTCGCCCGAATCATCCAGGCGCAGTTCGAAATCGGCGATGGGCCTGCCGCAGGTGGTGGCCACCGTCAGGGCGTCGTCGTCGGGGCGACACATGGTGCCGAAGCCGGCCGCCTCCGTGAGGCCGTAGGCGGTCAGCACGATGTCGATGTCGAGTTCGGACTGCATCCGCTCGATCAGGACCACCGGGACGACGGCCGCGCCGGTGACCGAGAAGCGCAGCGAGGACAGGTCGTAGTCGGCGCGCTTCGGGTGGTCCAGCAGGGTCTGGAAGATGGTCGGCGGGCCGGGGAGCACGGTGATGCGCTGTTCGGCGATGGTTTTGAGGGCCTGCTCGGGTTTGAACGTGAGCACCGGGTACAGCGTCGCGCCGGTCTGCAGGCAGGCCAGGATGCCGGCCTTGTAGCCGAAGTTGTGGAAGAACGGGTTGATGCACAGGTAGCGGTCGGTGCTGGTGACCTGGCCGCACTCGGCCCAGGCGGCCGATCCGTCGAGCGACTGGCGGTGGGCGCAGCGCACACCCTTGCTGCGTCCGGTGGTGCCGGAGGTGAAGAGGATGTCGGAGACGTCGTCGGGCTGTACCGCCGCGGCGCGGGCGTCGACAGCCTCGAGGTCGGTCCCGCGGGCGACGAACTCGTCCCAGGTTCCGTCCTGTTTTTCGATGGGCACCCGCACGATGTGGCGCAGCGCGGGCAGCGCGTCGCGATCCAGTTCGGCCGCGTGGTCGGAGCCCAGGAACTCGCCCGAGGCGATCAGCAGCGGAGCCTCGGTGCGGGCCAGGATGTCGGTGGCCTCGCTGGCGGTATAGCGGGTGTTGAGCGGCACCATCTCCGCGCCGGCGTAATGGGTGGCCAGGCAGGCCACCACCCAGTGCCAGGTGTTGGGGGACCAGATCGCCACCCGGTCGCCGGGTGCGACACCGAGGTCGATCATCGCCGCGGCGGCTTGGCGTACGTGCGCGCGCAGTTCCGAGTAGGTGAGGCGCTTATCGTCACTGACCAGGGCCTCATGGTCGGAATACTGCACGGCAACCCGGTCCAGCACCGCTGGAACGGTGCGGCGATCGCTCGTCATCGATGCTCCCTTAACAAAGCAAGTGCTTGGTAGGTTAGCCTACAGGGGTGATAGAGGTCCAGGAGTTCCGGGCCGAGGTCCGGCAGTGGCTCGCAGACAATCTTGTTGGCGAATTCGCAGCGCTCAAGGGCCTGGGTGGACCGGGGCGTGAACACGAAGCCTTCGAAGAGCGGCGGGCGTGGAATCAGCATCTGGCCGCGGCGGGATTGACCTGCCTCGGCTGGCCGGTGGAGCACGGCGGCCGCGGGCTGTCGGTCGCGCATCGCGTTGCCTTCTATGAGGAGTACGCCCGCGCCAACGCGCCCGACAAGGTCAACCACCTGGGCGAGGAGCTGCTCGGGCCGACGCTCATCGAGTACGGCACCCCCGAGCAGCAGCAGCGGTTCCTGCCCAAGATCCTCGACGTCACCGAACTGTGGAGCCAGGGCTACTCCGAGCCCAACGCCGGCAGCGACCTGGCGAATGTGGCGACTACGGCCGAGCTGGTCGGCGACGAGTGGGTCATCAACGGTCAGAAGGTGTGGACATCGCTGGCCCACTGGGCGCAGTGGTGCTTCGTCGTGGCGCGCACGGAGAAGGGCTCCAAGCGGCACGCCGGCCTGTCCTATCTGCTGGTGCCGCTGGATCAGCCGGGCGTCGAGATCCGCCCGATCATCCAGCTGACCGGCGACTCCGAGTTCAACGAGGTGTTCTTCGACGACGCCCGTACGGACGCCTCGCTGGTGGTCGGTCAGCCCGGTGACGGCTGGCGGGTGGCCATGGGCACGCTGACCTTCGAGCGTGGGGTGTCCACGCTGGGCCAGCAGATCCGCTACGCGCGCGAGCACTCCAACCTCGTCGAGCTGGCCAAGCGCAGCGGCGCGGCCGACGATCCGCTGATCCGCCGGCGGCTGACCGAGTCGTGGACCGGCCTGCAGGCCATGCGGTCCTACGCCCTGGCGACCATGGATGTCGAGCAGCCCGGGCAGGACAACGTGTCGAAGCTGTTGTGGGCCAACTGGCACCGCGAGCTCGGCGAGATCGCCATGGACGTGCAGGGCACGGCCGGGCTGACCCTGCCCGAGGGCGAATTCGACGAGTGGCAGCGGCTCTACCTGTTCTCGCGGTCGGACACCATCTACGGCGGGTCCAACGAGATCCAGCGCAACATCATCGCCGAGCGGGTGCTCGGCCTACCCCGAGAGGCCAAGGGCTGATGGATTTGTCGGTAGCTCCCAAAGAGGTTGAGGGCCACGGCCTGCTGAAGGGCAAGGTCGTCCTGGTGACGGCCGCCGCCGGCACCGGTATCGGCTCGTCCACCGCGCGCCGCGCTCTGCTGGAGGGCGCCGACGTCGTGGTGTCCGACTACCACGAGCGACGCCTGAACGAGACCCGCGATCAGCTGGCAGAGCTCGGCCTCGGCCGGGTCGAGGCCGTGGTTTGCGACGTCACCTCCACCGAGGCGGTGGACGCACTCATCGCCCGGTCGGTCGAAAAGATGGGCCGGCTCGACGTTTTGGTCAACAACGCCGGTCTGGGCGGGGAGACCCCGCTGGTCGACATGACCGACGACGAGTGGGACCGGGTCCTGAACGTCACCCTGAACTCGGTGATGCGGGCCACCCGTGCCGCCCTGCGCTACTTCCGGGATGTCGAGCACGGTGGCGTGATCGTCAACAACGCCAGCGTTCTCGGCTGGCGCGCACAGCACTCGCAGTCGCACTACGCCGCCGCCAAGGCCGGCGTGATGGCACTGACCCGTTGCAGCGCAATCGAAGCCGTCGAGTTCGGGGTGCGGATCAACGCGGTCTCGCCGAGCATCGCGCGGCACAAGTTCCTGGAGCGCTCGGCCGATGCGGCCCTGCTGGACCGGCTGTCCTCGGACGAGGCGTTCGGCCGTGCGGCCGAACCGTGGGAGATCGCGACCACCATCGCCTACCTGGCCAGCGACTACTCGAGCTACCTGACCGGCGAGGTCATCTCGGTCTCCAGCCAGCGGGCCTAGGTCGCGTCCATCCCGCGCTGGGCGAGGCCGGTCCGGTCCGCCCAGCCACGGATGTCGCCCTTGTTGATGGCCAGTGCCAGCAGCTCGGGAAACGCGTCGGGCGTGCAGGCGAACGCCGGGATCTCCATGGCGGCCAGATCGGCGGCGATCTCGCGGTCGAACGACGGTGCGCCCGAATCGGACAGCGCCAGCAGCACCACCACCTGGACGCCCGCGTCGGCGAGTTGTCTGACGCGGGCGAGCATCTCGTCGCGGACACCGCCCTCGTAGAGGTCGGAGATCAGCACGAAGATGCTGTCGGCAGGGCGCGTGATCAGGGTCTGGCAGTACGCGATGGCCCGGTTGATGTCGGTGCCGCCGCCGAGTTGAGTGCCGAACAGCACGTCGACGGGGTCGTCGAGCAGGTCGGTGAGGTCGACGACTTCGGTGTCGAACACCACGAGCGACGTGCGCAGCGACCGCATCGATGCGATCACCGCGCCGAAAACCGCGGAGTACACGATCGATTCGGCCATCGACCCGGACTGGTCGATCGCCAGCACGATGTCCTTGGTCACCGATCGGCCGGCGCGGCGGAACCCGACCAGCCGTTCGGGGATGATCGTCTTCAGGTCGGGCTGAAACGTCTTCAGGTTGCGCGCGATGGTGCGGTTCCAGTCGATGTCGGAGGCCAGCGGACGGCTGGTGCGGGCATTGCGGGACAGCGCACCGCGCAGCGTGGCCCGGGTGCCGTCGGCGATGCGCCGCTCGATGTCCTCGACGACCTTGCGGACCAGGGCCCGGGCCGACGCCTTGGATTCGTCGGGGATGGCCTGCCCCAGCGTGATGAGCGTGGTGGCCAACGACAGGTCCGGCACGACGCTGTCCATCATTTCCGGTTCGAGCAGCAGCATGCGCAGGTTGAGTCGTTCGATGGCATCCTGCTGCATGACCTGAACCACCGTGCTGGGGAAGTACTTTCGTATATCGCCCAGCCAACGCGCCACCGATGGAGCCGAACCGCCGAGTCCCCCTTTGCGGTCATAGAGCGCCGACAGCGCTTTGTCCATCTCGACGTCACCGCCTTGCAGGCTCGGCAGTGACTCCGCGTCCGAACCCAGCACCAGCCGCCACCGGCGGTCCCGTTCGTCGGGCATGGTCTCGTCAGTCATGGGCGATACCTCGTGCGAAGATGGCCGCCGCCGCGATCACCGCGGGGCGGGCGCGTTCGGCGTCGATGGCGAATTCGGTGTGGACAGCGGAGCCGGCCGTGGCCACCGCATGCCCGATGTTGCGTTTGATTCCGGCATCGAAGGTGCTGAAGGTCCTACGCACCAGCGGCAATACGTCGGTGAACTCCGTTGCCGTCAAACCGGTCAGCCATTCGTCGATGACGGAGAGCAGTTCGGTGTCATGCACCAGCAACAGCCCGCTGCCGGACAGAAAACCCTCGATCCAGGCCGACTTCTCGTCGGCCGGTGCGCCGATGCTCAAGGCGCGGCGCATGCGTCGCGCCGCTTCGGTGGTGGTGAACACCGCTCCGTCGACGCCGATGCGGACGAACCGGCCGACCAGGCTGCCGTGCAGATCGTCGCGATCGGCCAGACGCGCGATCGTGGCCAGCCATTCCCCGCGGATGTCGGCATCGAGCAGGTCGACGGTGTCGGTGACCGCGTTGATGTGCGCGAGCATCTCGGCGGCCGCGTCCGGGCCGAGCCCGGTCAGCGTCGCGGGCAGGCCGACGTTGACGCGGCGCAGCAGCGACGTGGTCACCACCCCGAGCGCACCCGCGTCGGTGCGGCGCACATCGCCGTAGCGCAATGACCGGGCCAGCGCGGGCAGGGCCGCCATGAGCTCGGTGAGGTCCCGGTCGACCGCGGCCTTGTTCTCCAGGATGGCCAGCAGCGGCGCAACCGCTTCGTCGACTCCGCCGAGCAGAGCGGCCTCGATCGCCGCGGTGACCTGTCCCAGATGCGTTGCGTTCTCGGCGGTATCGGCCAGTTTGGCCTTGCAGGCGCGGTACACGGTGTTGCCCCACACCGACGACACCACGACCTTCACGGCGAACTCGGGTTGCCACTGCAGGGTCCAGGCTTCCTTGAACGTGCCCTGCCCGGTGGTCAGCTCAGGCTCGCCCCACGGAATGTCGAGCACGGCGAGCCGGTGCAGCAGGTGGGACTTCGCGAGGTCGTTCGGCTTGCGCAGGTCGAGGGTGACCTGCTTGGCGCCCGCGTCGGGTTTCAGGCGCAATGACTTCTGCTGCTTGGTGATGTCGGCGAGCAGCGGCACCATCGGCAGATGTTCGGGAATGCTGCCGAGCCGTTCCCCGATCACCAGCTCGCGCACGATCAGCCCGAACCGGGTGTCGGATCCCTCGCACAGCACGGCCTCGGTGGCCTCGTTGACCTCACTCAGACCGGGATGGGCCCGGCCCCGCATCGCGGCCAGCGCGTTGGCCAGCCGGACTCCTTCGATGACGTGGGCCGAGGAGACGAAGATGTCGTGGTCGCGTAATGCCCTGGCCGCCAGCGTGAGCCAGGTTTCCACCGGGCGTTCCCGCTCGAGGAACGCATGCTGATACCAGCCGGGCGAGCGGATACCCGCGCCGTAGCCCGACGCCGCGGCCAGCCGCGAATGCGTCCACGGCACCCACACCGTCGCGGACTTGACCTTGGGCAGGCCGCGTAGCAGGGCCGAATCGGCGCTTGCCGGGGGCAGTTTCCCGGCCAGGGCCGGTGCGTGCCAGGCCCCGCAGATCACGGCCACCGTCGAGAATTCCTTGACGGCTTTGCGGATCACCTGACGCATGTGTGCCTCGCGCTGATGCTCGATCGGGTCGTCCTCGTCGGGTTCGAGCTCCCGGACCGTCCGCATGGCCTCGGTGATCGCATCGAATCCGCTGCCGTCCGTGCGAGATTCGACCACATCATCCCACCAGCGTTCGGGATCGTCGTAGCCCGCGGCATCGGCGAGCGCCGCGATCGGGTCGACCCGAACCCGCGATACGTCCGCATGCCGCTGATCACGCTGAGCCAGCACGGTGGCGGCGGGCAGGTCACAGAATCGCACCGGCACCCGGTGGCGGGCGGCCCACAGCAGCGCCTGCCACTCGGGGGAGAAGCCGCCGAACGGCCAGAACGCCGACACCGCGGGGTCGTCGACCGCGTAGGCCATGATCGCCACCGGTGGCACCATGTCGGCGTCGTCCACGTCGGTGGTGAGCCGGTCCGCATCGGCCGGCCCTTCGATCACGACGATGTCCGGCTGAATGCGGTCCAGCTCGGACACCACGGCACGCGCAGATCCGGGACCGTGGTGCCGGATACCCAGGACGTGGGTGGTCACGAGTGCAGGACGTCCCGCGATGCCCGGTAGAAGTCGGCCCAGCCGTCGCGTTCACGTACCACTGCCTCGAGGTATTCCAGCCACACCACCGCGTCGTTGACCGGATCCTTCACGACCGCACCGACGATGCCGGCTGCGGTGTCGGCCGGCCGGAGCACTCCGTCGCCGAAGTGCGCCGACATCGCGATGCCCTGGGTGACCACCGAGATCGCCTCGGCGGTGGACAGGGTGCCCGACGGCTGCTTGAGCTTGTTGCGGCCGTCGGCGGTCAGCCCCGAGCGCAGTTCCCGGAAAACCGTGACGACCCGGCGGATCTCCTCGGCCGAGGTCGGGACCTCGGGCAGCTGCAGCGACCCGCTGATGTCGGCCACCCGACGCGTCACGATCTCTACTTCGTCGTCAAGGCTCGCGGGCAGCGGAAGGACCACGGTGTTGAACCGGCGGCGCAACGCCGACGACAGGTCGTTGACGCCGCGGTCGCGGTCGTTGGCCGTCGCGATCACGTTGAACCCCTGCGTCGCCTGCACCTCGCCACCGAGTTCGGGTATGGGCAAGGTCTTTTCGGACAGCACGGTGATGAGCGCGTCCTGTACCTCCGACGGGATACGGGTCAGCTCTTCGAGGCGGGCGATCTTGCCGTCGCGCATCGCGGTCATGATCGGTGACGGGACCAGGGCCTGCTGTGACGGGCCCTCGGCGATCAGCCGGGCGTAGTTCCAGCCGTAACGCACGGCTTCCTCGACGGTGCCCGCGGTGCCCTGCACCAGCAGCGTCGAATCCCCGGTCACTGCCGCGGCCAGGTGTTCCGACACCCAGGTCTTGGCGGTACCGGGCACGCCGAGCAGCAGCAGCGCCCGGTCGGTGGCCAGAGTCGCCACGGCCACCTCGATGATCCGCCGGGGTCCGATGTACTTCGGGGTGATCTCCACTCCCTCAACGGTTTCCCCGCCGAGCAGATAGCGAACGACGGCGTGCGGCGACATCAACCAGTTCGGCGGCGCGGGCAAGGCATCAGCAGTGCGCAGGGCCGCGAGCTCCGCGGCGAACAGCTGCTCGGCATGCGGACGCAGCAGGGTCGCTTCAGTCATGGGAGAGTTCCTTTGCAATGTCGGATCGCAGGGTGAGCAGCTCGAAAACGGTGGCGTAGAACTTGTGCAGTTCCTCGTCTGCGGTGTGGTCGACGAGAGTCGCGATGCGCCGCAGCCAGTCCAGCGGATACCCGGCCGCCAGATGTGCAGCGGCCTCGCGGCGTTGGCGTGCCGTGCCCCACCCGGCCCCGGCCAGGGATCCGAACAGCGCCGCGGCGACGTCGGGGGCGAACGGCCGCGGCAGGCCCGCGGCGACGCGCACCAGCGGTGCGGTCTCCGCGATGTTGGTGAGCGCGCGGATCATCTCGGCGGAGATGGCCGGATGCGCGGTGGACGGGTCGTAACAGGTGGCGTAATCGGCGGGCAGGCAACGCTGCAACAGCGGCACGGCCCAGGTGGGATCGTTGCCGCGCAGTGCGCTGAGGGTCAGCGCCGCCAGCACGGCCTGATCGGTGTCGGACAGCGCACGGGCGACCTTCTCCGGTGCCACCGCGCTGAAGACCTCGCTCCAGAACGCGATCGGCGTGCGTGCGACGACGGCTTCGGGTTTGGTGGTGCTCAGCCCGTCCCGAATCGCCGCCGCGTCGGGCGCCGGCAGTGGATGCACGGTGGCTTTCACCCCGAGTAACGACTTCTTCACCGAGAAGATATGGGCGGCGCGGTCTTTCATGCGGTCCAGGTAGCGGCTGCGCGAACGGTCACCCAGCACGGCGATGGCGGCACTGCGCACGGTGACGGCCCGGTCGTCGAGCGCGGCTTCCAGGAAGGGCTCGTCGGAGTCGTGTTCGGGTGACGCGAACGCGGCCAACAGCGCGGCCCGGGACTCGGCGTCCTCGGCTGCCCAGTGCTGCGCCACGAGGTCGCGGGCCCGGTCCGGGTCGAGGCTGCGCGCGGTGGCGAGCCAGTCGAGGCGTTTGGCGATATCGCCGTGGGTGTAGTCGGTTTCCTTGGGCCACTCGGTGGGCCGGGTCCGTAGAACGTCGCGCAGCGCGCGATGTCCGCGGCCGTAGTGTTCGACCGCATACCACTGGCCACCGTTGCCGATCGCCGCCCAGAGTTGCTGTGTCACAACGCCGCTCTGCTGGATCCGCAACAGCTCGGGGATGAGCCGCGGCGGGAGGCGGAGGCCCGCCGCCGCAATGTCGGCCAGGACGCCGTCGAGGATGGGCCGGAGCGTGAGCGCCCGTTCGACGAGGAAGGCGTGCGTAGCGGTGATCAGCGGCCGGGTTTCCGGTGGTGCCGGATCGGAGCCCGTCTCGACTGACGTCGGCAACTGCCCGGCCCGCCGGGCGACTGCGTAGAGGCCGGCCACCCGCAGCACCGACCCGACCGGGTCGCCGGCGTCGTGCACCGCCGCGACGCTGCCGTCGACCGGAACATCGAATGTGCTGTCGGGTAAGGGTTTCGCACCGAATCCGACCGTGGCGGAGGAGATCATCCGCTGGTAGTCGCTCACAGTGCCGTCACCGCCGGTCCGGCCAGACGGGATGGCGGCGCGTCGCTCAACATCGACAGCGGATCGATCCCGTCCGTGGTGATCTCGGTCAGCAGCGGCAGTAATCGTCCGCCGCTTCCGGCCTGCAGTCGTGCCCAGCGGGCGTCGTCGCAGATCGCCGGTAGGGCGTTGTCCGAGGCATCGACCAGGTAGCGGCGTTTGGGCCTGCTGAGTTCTACGGGCCGGGCGGCGACGATGGCGGGGTACCGGAGCAACCACGGGTCGACCGTGAGAGCGCGGGCCCGCCCGGCCAGCGCCGAGTCGATCCCGGTGCCGGCGACCACGAGTTGCCCGATGGGGTCGGTCGGCACGTCGCCATCGGGGATTGCGACTCGGAAGCTCGACGGGCCGCCGGGATATGGGTAGACGCTGCCGGTGAACTCCCGTCCGGGGGTGAGCCGGTTGTCGAAGCTGGCCCCGCTCGGCGCGGTGGACTGCACGTTGACCAGTAGCCCGGTGGCTGTGCCGCTCAACCACATTCGCCGCGTGGTGTACCGGTCCTCCAAGGTCTCGGCGTAACCGAGTACCTGCCAGGTGTCGTTGACCGGGTCGGCGGCCAGCACCTCGGCCCGCGGCACCGTGAATCCGATGTGACGGCGAACCGCGGCGGCGGACTCCACGGACAGTGCGTCGATGGTGCGGTAGGCGTCGATCAGCAGCCGGATGAGTCCGAGATCCTCGATGATCAGCCGCGGCCACTCGTCGTGGGTGAGATGGCCGGGCAGGCTGCGCAACCAGCGCGCCAGGCCGGGAGCCTTCGCGTCGACCATGCGTTTGGCGATCGGCTCACTCCAGCCGGCGTACGGATCGGCGCTGATGCCGGCGATGCCGTTGCGGACCTGATCGTCGATCCATCGCTGGAGCTGCTCCAGGCCCTCGCTGACGCTGTGCTCCCGCGCCGCGATGGCCTTTTCACTGACCTCGCGTGGCGCTTTCGGGGCGGCGGGAGCTGCGGGCGCCGCGACGACGCCCGCCGGAGCCTCCGAGGAGACGTCGACGCTGCCGCCACACCAGCGCAGTACCAGGCCGACCACGTGTTTGCAGGGAAACTGCCGCGACGGGCACGAGCATTTGTACGTCGGGCCCACCAGGTTGACCTGCACGCGATACGGGGTACGCCCGCTGCCCTGGAAGTCTCCCCACACCAAGGTCTGGGTGGCACCGGTGCCGGACCAACCGGCGGCGCCCGCGAGTTTCTGGCCCGCTGCGTACGCCTTCCCGGCAAACTGCCGTACCTCGTCGGTGGACCACACCGTTTGCTGATCCAACCGCCGCCCCTCCAGATGCGTACTGACCCCGGCCAGCCTAACCAGAACGCCCGACACCGGGCCACAGCAAATTCGTGACGGTCTCCACAGGATCTTCACAAACACTGCCCGTGACCACCACAACCTGCACCTAGAGTCGGGTTCGTGAAGCGAATCCTGGTGGTCGACGACGAGCCGACCATCCTGGCCGCGGTGGCGACCCGGCTGCGTGCCGAGGCGTTCGAGGTGGAGACGGCGGTTGACGGGCCGTCGGCGGTGGAAGCCGCGCTGGCAACGTCGCCCGACCTTGTGGTCCTCGACGTGATGCTGCCCGGCTTCGACGGTCTGGAGGTGTGCCGGCGTATTCAGGCGCAGCTTCCCGTGCCGGTGCTGATGCTGACTGCCCGCACCGACGAGACCGACATGCTCATCGGCCTCGGTGTCGGTGCCGACGACTACCTGACCAAGCCGTTCAGCATGCGCGAACTGGTGGCCCGGGTGCGGGTGCTGTTGCGCCGGGTGGACCGGGCGAACGGTGACCAGCCGCTGTCGGTGGGCGACTATCGCATCGACCTGAGCGAGCGTCGGGTCCATGAGGGCGACCGGGAGATCCACCTCACCCGAACTGAATTCGATCTTCTCGTGTTCCTGGCCGGCCGGCCCAGGGCTGCGGTGGCCCGCGAGACCCTGCTGGAGCACGTGTGGGGTTGGGCGGCCGGAGTGGAGACCCGCACGGTGGACAGCCACGTCAAGGCGCTGCGCCGCAAGCTCGGATCTGAGCTGATCCGGACGGTGCACGGCGTGGGCTACGCCCTGGAGGTCCCGCGATGAGCCTCGCCGACCGGGTGACCGCACTGTGGGACCGGCTGCCTCGACCGCTGGATCCGTTCGCATCGTTCAAGGTCAAGACCGGCCTGCTGGTGGGCGGGGCGATCCTGCTGGCCTCGTTCACCTTCTGGGTCGGCGCCAGCTGGCAGTTCCGGTACGCGTTGCTTGCCGCGCTGGCCACTTCGTTGATCTTGACGCAGTTCCTGGCGCACGGGATGACCTCGCCGCTGCGGCAGATGACGGCGGCAGCACGGGTGATGGCCCGCGGCGACTACAGCATCCGGGTGCGCGCGACCTCCCGAGACGAAATCGGTCAATTGGCAGCCGCATTCAATCAGATGGCGGCCGATCTCGAGGCTGCCGACGAGTACCGGCGCGGCCTGATCGGCAATGTGTCCCACGAATTGCGCACGCCCATCACGGCTCTACAGGCGGTGCTGGAGAACGTGGTGGACGGGGTGGTCGAGCCCGACGCTCAGACCATGCGGATCGCGCTGTCTCAGACCGAGCGCCTCGGTGAGCTGGTGAGCAACCTGCTCGACCTGTCCCGTATCGAGGGCGGGGCGATTCCGTTGCAGATCAGTCGGTTCGACGTCGGCGAGTTTCTGCGCGAGGCCGTCGAACACGTCTCTGTGTCGGCGAGCGGCATTCCGGTCGTCATCCGGGTGTCACCGCCCGACTTGAAGGCTGTCGCCGACCCGGCACGGCTACGGCAGGTGGTGGTCAACCTGGTGGACAACGCAATTCGGCACAGTCCAGCCGGTGGCCGCGTGATGGTGCTGGCGACACGTCAGGTGTCGGGCCTGCGGCTCGAGGTGGCGGATCAGGGCCCGGGTATCGCGGCCGCCGAGCGTGAGCGCGTCTTCCAGCGGTTCACCCGCGGTGCGACCTCTGACGGTGGCACGGGCCTGGGGCTGGCGATCGCGCGGTGGGCCGTCGAATTGCACGGCGGGGTGATCGAAGTGATGGATACCGGGGCGGGATGCCGAATCAAGGTCCACATCCCGGCGAATGGGGAGGAGCAGTCATGACGACACTGGTTCCGGGACAGCCGGTGATACCGCCACTGATCGGTCCGGCGCTGCCGAGCTCCGGCGAGCCCGGGTGGACGGTGTGGCCACGGCGGGTATGGCCGATCGCCCCGCTGTCGTCGGCGCCCCGCCGACTGCTGATCCTCGCCGTGGCCGCAGGCCTGGTGGGGACGGCGGTGTGGCGGCCGTCCGTGCTCAGCATCGGCTACCTCGTGGTCGGGATCATGGTTTTCGGCGTGGTGTTCGGCACTGCCGAGCGTCGACCGACCCGCACGGAGTGGGCCGGTATGACGTTGACCGTGGCGTTGTTGGCGGTACCCGCGCTGCTGGCGGCCGACTGGCTGGGTGTGCTGTGCATCATGGCGGCCTGGATCGTCGGCTGGTGCACGCTTTTCGGCGGGCGTACCTGGACCGCGGTGTTCAGCGCGCCGTTTCTGGCGTGGGCCCTGCCGGCCCGGGTCAGAGGGTGGGTGCGACGTGGATTGCCGAGCCGGGTGGGTGTCGCCAACCCGGGCCGCGCCGCCGCCGTCATCGGTCTCACCGTGCTGCTGGCGTTCGTGTTCGGTGCGTTGTTCGCTTCGGCGGACGCGGCTTTCGCGCATCTGGTCGGCAACCTGGTACCGACCTTCGACGGCGTCGACGCCTTCGCGCGGGTTGTGGTTTTCGGGGTTGTGGCATCCTTCGTCCTCGGCGGTGCCTACCTGACCCGATTCCCACCGCGGCTCGATGCCCTGGCGCCCCCGCCGATGAAGGCGGTGCCGCGCTGGGAGTGGGCGCTGCCGCTGAGTGTGCTCGACGTGCTGTTCCTGGCGTTCGTGGTGGTGCAGGCCGCGGTGCTGTTCGGCGGTCACACCCATGTGCTGGAGACCGAAGGGCTGACCTACGCCGAATACGCCCGGCAAGGCTTCTGGCAGCTGCTGTGGGTCTCGGCGCTGACCCTGCTGGTGCTCGGCGTGGTGATCAGGGTGGCAGGCCGGGCCGACGCGGCCGACCGCCGTCTGTTGCGGGTTCTTATCGGAATACTTTGCGCCACATCGGTTGTCGTGGTGATCTCGGCCATCCACCGGATGTGGCTGTACCAGCAGGCATACGGTTTCAGCACTGATCGGCTGATGGTGGTGACGATCGAACTGTGGCTGGGCGTGGTCTTTCTGCTCGTCGCCGGGACGGGGGTGCGGATGTCGGGCCGGTGGCTGCCGCATGCGGTGCTGGTCGCCGGTGTGGTGGCGCTGCTGGGGTTGGCGGCGCTCAATCCCGAGCGGCTCGTCGCCGACCGGAACATCGACCGGTTCCAGCAGAACGGTCAACTCGACGCCGAATACCTGTCCCGGCTGTCGTCGGACATCGACCCGGCGCTGCACCGGTTGCCCGAGCACATCCGCGCCTGCGTGCGATCCGATGGCTCGAACAATGACCCCTGGTACTTGTTCAACCTCTCGCGGTCGCGAGCCGACCGTCCGGTGGTGACCGATCTTCCGGAGTACTGCTCGGCGTACTGGTCGTACGACTACCGGTAGGTCGCCAGAATCGCGCAGATTCAAAGACTGTCAACCGCGCCGGAGCCCGTCGAAGGTATCCCGCATGAGCGCACTCGCCGTCAACGGATCATCTCGAACCACCCCGCTGGATCCGATCGCGCTCGATCCGCAGGCGCTCGGCTATCCGGTCGACAACCGTGCCGCGATCCCGCCGCTGGCCAAGCAGTGGGAGGGGCTCGACTTCCGCGAGATCCTCTCCAGGCCCGCCGCGTTTCTCTCGATCAGCCAATCCAACTCGCTGTACGAGCCGGGTGGGGTTCAATACGCCGAAGGGCACGCGTACCGCGGCAGTCTTGAGGCGACCGTCAGGGTGGCGAAAGCCGCACGCTCGGCGGCGAACTTCTTCTCGTTCAACTGGATCGGGTTCTCGGTGTTCCGCGACGACTACCCGAAGACGGATTTCGACAAGGTGCAGTACGACGGGTGGACCGGTCATATCGATGCCACCCCCGAGCAGATCGCCTGGGACAACGAACTGGTGGGTGAACTCCGCGAGTTGGTGGAGCCCGGCGACAACGAGTTGTACGAGAAGGCGCTGCAGACGGCCTTCGTCGGAACGGACCTGCCCGGTGCGTTGAGCCGGCAACGAGTGGAGGTGTTGGTCCTCACCGGGATCCATCTCGACTGGTGCGTAGAGGGCAACGCCCGGGCGGCCCGTGACCATGGTCTGCTGCCCATCGTGATCGGCGATGCGACCGGTGCGGCTCATCCCGACCAGGAGCGTGCGGCCTTCGAACGGATCAACAACTTCTTCGCGCCGGTGATCACCTCGGACCAGTTCGTGGATTGGGTCGGCCGCTGAGCCTGGATGACACGTCAGCGAGTGGGCATCTCGGAGTGCCGTTGCAGGAAGGATGTCTCGACGCGCAGTACGTTCTCGTGATCCAGCCCGCCGGCGTAGACGTCGTAGTGCCCGCCGCGGCTGCGGTACAGCTCGCCCAGGGGTGCGTTCGTCGCGGCGGACAGTGCCGGTCCGGTGGGAGCCATGGTGTCGTGCTCGGCCACGACCATGAGCAGCGGACAGCGGGCGTTCCGGGCGTGTTTGACCGGTCGGTGCAGCGTCACGTCCAGTAGTGACCGGGCGGTGATCTCGTTGGACCAGGAGCCGTCGCCGGGATCGAGTCGGGCCATGCCGACCATCGCATCGTCGGTTGCGATCACTCCGAGCTGTCCCGGCGGGACGCTGATCGGCAGATATCGCGGGGGCCGGCCGAATACGGATCCGGCCAGGTCGGCCAGCGCGTGTGCGGTCAGGCGCAGCCCTCGGGCCACCGGGATGTTGGTCAGCCCGGCGAGGCCGTCCACCAGTGGGCATTGGGCAATGGCGCCGGCCAGGCCGGGTTCGCTCGCGGCCAACTCGACGATGTGCATGCCGGCAAATGAGGTTCCCCACACGAACACTCGCGAAGCGTCGAATTCGTCCCGCGTGCGTGCCCAGGTCAGCGCGCTGCGGTAGTCCTCGAGCTGGCGACGGATGGAGAGGAATTGCCTTGGCCGACCGGTGGATTCGCCCCAATGGCGGTAGTCGAACACGACGGCTGCGAATCCATTGCGCGCGAATCTTTCTGCGAACGGTGCCAATCCGCCGGCCTTGATACCTCCGATGCCGTGCGCCATCACCACAACCGGAACCGGCCCTGGCCGGTCGGGCATGTACACCCAGGCATCAAGCTGGTCGTCGCAGCCTGCCGGGATGCGAATCTCGCGGCGGACGATGGCCTCGCCTGTCATCACGATGTCACCGTGCCCGGCGCGATGATCTGTGCTCCCGCGTCGCGCGCCAAGTCGGCACCGAATAGTGCCCCCGGGGTGAAGGCTCCGGGACGACCCTCGCCGTCGCTCAACCGGGCGACGGTGAGGGCGGCGACCTTGGCGGTGAAGCCGTAGCCCTCCCCGGTCCGCAGCCATGCCTCGCGATGTGTTCCGTCGGGCCACTCCAGTCGGGCATACGCCCAGGAGGTGTCGCCGGATGTCGCTGGCGGAGTCAACCGTGCCCGATCGACCAGGCGCTGTACCCCGGCCCGGATCGGCCGTACGGCCAGCAGCGCCGACATCACCGGTAGGGCCGCGCGTGCCAGTCGCCCGCTGGGCACTTCGCTGGACAGGGCCACCACGTCACCGGCGCCCGAAGCGCGGTGAGCCGCTTCCAGTTCACCGGTAGGGACCGCGAGGGCCTGGATTGCGGGCAGGTCCGGCAACGGAATCCATGCGTGCTCGGCACCCAGGCGCGTCCGCAGCAGCCGCCCGTCGCGGTAGCGGCGGCCGCCATAGGCGACTGCATCGATCACACTCGACAGCACGGCTGAGCCCAACCCGTCGACGACGGGCATTGCGGCGACGGTTGCGCGGGATGCCGGGGGCCGCCCGTCGGCCAACTCGATCACGAGGGACTCGGTGGCGAGCACTCCGAAGCCTGCTCCGGTGACCAGCGTGACCCCCGCGCTTCGCGCGTCGGCATCCATGTCCAGCACCGCCTGCACCGGTGGTAGCTCGTTGGCCAGGTCCACGTAGTGGCTGCCCGCTGTCACGCATGCTCGCGCCAGCGGCGCGGTCGTCTCGCCGAACGGGCCGATGGTGTTCACGACGACCGTCGGCTTTTCGGCTGCGATCAGGGTGGTCAATTCCGACGGCCCGGGCGTCAGGACTGTGCGGTTCCGGCCTCCGAGTGACGCGGCCGCGGTGGCCAGCCGGTCGCGGTCACGTCCCACGAGCACCACATCGGCCCTGGTGCCGATCAGTTCGGCGGCGATTGCCCGACCACCCTTGCCGGTCGCGCCGAGTACCCAGATTGTCTCCATATTTTTACGGTACATTGTGTGTCGTAAATCGGTCAACGCTATGTTTCCAGTGAGCACATGTCAGGGATTCGAGGTCGCCCCCGCGACACTGCCTTGGACACCGCCATCGCGGATGCGACTGAGGCGGTGTTGCTTTCGCATGGCTACTCGGCGGTGAACATCGATCGGGTGGCCAAGCTGGCCGGCACGACCCGTGCGGCGATCTACCGTCGGGCAAGGACCCCGGGAGAGCTCGTCATAGCGCTGCTGATCAGCCGTTTCGGGATCGATCCTGCCCCGGACAGCGGCAATCTCCGCGAAGATCTGCGGCTGGTACAGGAGCTCCAGCGTGACTTCTTCGTCGACCCGATGGTTCAGGCCGCACTGGCCGGCGCGCTGGGGGATATGCGAGACGACGCCGCACTCGGTGAGGCGTTCTATGAACGCTTCATGGAGCCGCGTCGCCGCTCGGTGGCTGCGATGCTCACCCGCGCCGCCGATCGCGGCGAGATTCCGCCGCCATCGCACCCGGAGGTCATCTCCGACCTCTTGACCGGTCCGCTGGTCCTTCGCGCAGTGCTACCGGCCATCGGGCCGATCGACGACGCCCTCGTGAACGCCACCATCGAGGCCGCGCTGACGGCGTGCGGTTTCGGTGCTCCGCGGCCGGCCGGTTGCTGAAGATAAGAATTAGCTGTCAACGCCCTATGTCATGGCTATCATCCAGCTGGCAGCTGATGTAATCTACTGCAGAACAACAGATTCCAATTCCAGGCATAAGTCGCGCACAGGGCTTCCATAGTGTGCTGACTGTAATGTTTCCGTTGCGGTGAAGAGATCGTCGTGCACCAAAGTTGCTGCGGTGCACGAGATGTCAATCAACATCCGCGCACGGAAAGGAATGAGAATGAAGTCGCATCCGCGCCGCCTGCTCGGCGGAGTCGCAATCGTCGGTGGAATGTCACTGGCCGCACTGGGATTCGGTGGGGTGGCCAACGCCGCGCCGCCGCCCC
>NZ_HG322952.1:1137726-1140497 GCF_000455325.1 Mycolicibacterium septicum DSM 44393 | reverse complement strand
TGCAGCCGTGCCCGCCTCCGGGCCCGGGCGCTCCCGCCCCGCCCCGGGCCATCCCGGCGGTCCCGGCCCCCGCTAGCAACCCTGCGGGTGCGGTGCGTACGACGGCGCGCCGCACCTGCGGTGGTGACTAGTCCGGGATCATCGCGGGAAGTGTTATGGCAAAGGCTGTTTCGCCCGGAACGCTCCGCACCTCGATCGTGCCGTCGTGGGCATTGACGAGGGCCCGCACGATGGCCAGGCCCAGGCCCGTGCTGCCCGCGCGCCGCGACCGGGACGAGTCGCCGCGGGCGAAACGTTCGAATATCTCCGGTTGTTGATCCTTCGGGATGCCCGGCCCGGTGTCGGTCACCGTCAGGACCACCTGATCGTTTCCGTTCCGGCGCAATGCGGTGTTCACCCGGGTCCCCGGCGGCGTGTGCACCCGGGCATTCGTCAGCAGGTTCGCCAGCATCTGATGCAGCCGGAGGCGGTCTCCGGCGACCAGGACCGGTTCGTCGGGCACGTTGACCGACCAACGGTGGACGGGCCCCGCGATGTGAGCGTCGCTGACGGCGTCTACTGCGAGCTCGGACAGATCGACGGGTTCGTAGTCGAGCGGGCGCCCGGAATCCATCCGCGCCAACAACAGCATGTCTTCGACCAGTTGTGTCATCCGTTTGGATTCGGCGTCGACGCGTTCGATCGCATGGGCCAGATCGTCCGGGCAGCCGGCAAGTCTGCGGCGGGCCAGTTCCGTGTAGCCCCGGATGGAGGCCAGTGGGGTGCGCAGTTCGTGGCTGGCGTCGGCGACGAACTGCCGTACCCGAGTCTCGCTGGCATGCCGCACCGCAAGCGCGTCGGCGATGCGGTCGAGCATCTGGTTGAAGGCCGAACCCAGTTGGCCCACTTCGGTGCGGGCACTGTCCGGATCGACGGGCACCAGCGGCGTGGGCAGGTCGACCTCACCGCGGTCGAGTTCGAGCTGAGTGACTCTGTGGGCCGCGGCAGCGACCCGTGACAGCGGTGCGAACTGGCGCCGGATGATCACGATCCCGGCGGCAGTGGCCAGGATCAACGCGGTCGCCGCGACGGTGCTGAAGAAGCCCAGCGTCGACAACAGGGTGTTGGTGACGCCGGCCATCGGCAGACCCGCGACGACTGTCCGCCCGTCATCGGCGGTGACGCTGACGAGTTTGTAATCGCCGAGTCCGTCCAGATCGATGCGGACCAGAGTTTGTTTCCCGATCCCGGACAGTTGTTCGAACGCCTTGGGTGAGAGCTCCCGTCGATCTCCGTCGGCGGAGATGATGGCCGCCTCGGCGGTGTGGCCGTCGGAAACCACAGCCCCCACGGTGCCGACCGACTGACCCGGGCCGTCGAGGAACATCGGCCCTGGGCCTTCGAACCGCACGAACGGTGGCGGCCCGAAGTTGTAGAACGCCACCGACCGTGATCCGGCGTCGAACACCTGGTGCTCCAACTGTTCGGTCAGGAAGTGGTTCATCGCCAGCAGGGTGCCGGCGCCGATGCCGACGCACACGAACGTGAGCAGCCCGGCGAGCACCAGCAGCAGTCGGGCTTGCAGTGACCACGTCCGGGGGCGTCGCAGCCGAACCGGCGAGCGTGGCTCAGCGAGGCGGTTTGAGGACATATCCGGACCCGCGGAGCGTGTGGATCATCGGAGTGCGGCCGGCATCGATCTTCCGGCGCAGATAGGAGATGTACAGCTCGATGACATTGGAGCGGCCGTCGAAATCGTAGTTCCACACGTGGCTGAGGATCTGCGCCTTGGTCAGCACCCGTCTGGAGTTGTGCATCAGGTACCGGAGCAGCTCGAATTCAGTTGCTGTCAACGTGATTTCGTCCCCGCCTCGGAAGACCTCGTGACTGTCCTCGTCCAACACCAGATCGCCGACGACGAGTTTCGATGCCCCGGTGTCCTCGGAGACGCCGGTACGCCGCATGAGCGCGCGCAACCGCAGCACGAGTTCCTCGACGCTGAAAGGCTTGGTGACATAGTCGTCGCCGCCGGCGGCCAGCCCGGCGATGCGGTCTTCGAGCGATTCCTTGGCGGTCAGCAGGAGCAGCGGCAGTCCGGGGCGTGTGTCGCGGAGCTTCCGAAGTACTTCGAGTCCATCGATGTCCGGCAGCATGATGTCCAGGACGACGACGTCGGGCGGGTTCTCGTGGGCGCGGCGGATCGCCGATGATCCGTCGGCCGCGATCGAGACCTGCCAGCCTTCGTAGCGCAACGCCATGGACACCAACTCGGCCAGCCCGGGTTCGTCATCGACGACGAGCACCTGGATCGGGCTGCCGTCGGCGCGCGTCATCACGGCTCGCACATTGGCGGCCGTCGAGGGTTCAACGGGGGTGTCGTCGGAACTGGGCACCGGCAGATTCTCTTCAGTCGCGTTATGCGTCGACTGTGGTGATTCTGTGGCGCACCTATGAAGTAGCTGCGGGAGAAAGTGAGGCAGGTCTGATTGTGGCGATTCATAGCTGGGGGATAGGGACAGCAAAGCGGCCGCATAGTGCGTCTCGAGACGATTAGTGTGCCGCCAAATGTGTTGCCGCGGCGGCGATGTTCATGCGTATCGACGATGAGAGGAAGTGGATTGTGCGAACGATGAAGCGTCGGGCCGCCGCCGGTTCGGCCCTGTTGGCCCTGTCGCTGTTCGGTGGAGCGACCATCGGCTCTGCGGTCGCGGCGGCAGCGCCGCCTCCGCCTTGTCCGCCCGGAGCGCCCTGTGGCCCCGGTGGGCCGGGGTTCGGACCGGGCCCGGGTGGCC
>NZ_HG322952.1:1001701-1137131 GCF_000455325.1 Mycolicibacterium septicum DSM 44393 | reverse complement strand
CCCGGGTGGCCCCGGACTGCCGCCGCCCCCGGGACGGGGTCCCTGCCCGCCGTTCGTGCCCTGCTGATCGAGAACGCATTGAGCCCGGCACAGCCTCCGCTGTGCCGGGCTCAAATCTGGGTAAAGGACGCGGGCCTCACCTGAGCGGAGCGGTCAGGTCGTAGATCGTCACGCCGTCGACCTTTGTGCTGCTGAAGTGCTGCTTCACTCAGTCTTTGTGCTCTGCCTCGGAGTCTCCGTTCATCCGGGCAGCTTGAGCGCCGCACGTAGCAATGGACAAACCGCCTCGAACATGACCTAGCAAGCGCTTGGTTGCTATGCTGTGTGGATGGGGGACACACCCGCCCAGCCGGCGAGCCGACGAGAAGAACTGCTCGACCTTGCCGCGACGATGTTTGCCGAACGCGGTCTGAAGGCGACGACAGTCCGCGATATCGCTGACTCCGCAGGAATCCTGTCGGGCAGCCTCTATCACCACTTCAAGTCCAAAGAGCAGATGGTCGAGGAAGTGCTCAAGGACTTCCTCGACTGGCTGTTCGCGCGGTACCAGGAGATCCTCGACCGCGAGACCACCCCGCTGGGCCGGCTCACCGGACTGTTCATGACGTCCTTCGAAGCCATCGAGCACCGGCATGCGCAGGTGGTGATCTACCAGGATGAGGCCAAGCGGCTGTCATCGATCCCGCAGTTCGACTTCGTCGACGAGCGCAACCGCGAACAGCGCAAGATGTGGGTGGACATCCTGCAGCAGGGCATCTCCGACGGCTCGTTCCGTCAGGACATCGACGTCGACCTGGTGTACCGGTTCATCCGCGACACCACCTGGGTTTCGGTCCGCTGGTACCAGCCGGGCGGACCGCTTTCGGCCGAAGAGGTCGGCCGGCAATACCTCGCCATCGTCCTCGGCGGAATCACCGCGGAGAACGCGACTGTCAAAGGAGACAAGTAATGCCTGAGGCATACATCGTCGATGCGGTGCGTACGCCGGTCGGAAAGAAGAACGGCTCGCTGGCCGAGGTGCACCCGATCGACCTCGGCGTGCACGCGTTCCGCGCCATCTTCGACCGCACCGACGTGGACCCGGGTGCCGTTGACGACGTCATCGTCGGCTGCGTCGACGCCATCGGCGGGCAGGCCGGCAACATCGGCCGCCTGACCTGGCTGGCCGCCGGCTACCCCGAGTCCGTCCCCGGCGTCACCGTCGACCGGCAGTGCGGCTCCAGCCAGCAGGCCATCTCCTTCGGCGCCCAGGCCATCATGTCGGGCACGGCTGACCTCATCCTGGCCGGCGGCATGCAGAACATGAGCTGGGTGCCGATCTCCTCGGCCATGGTGGTCGGCAAGGAGTTCGGATTCACCTCGCCCACAAACGAATCCAAGAACTGGCTGCACCGCTACGGCGATCAGGAGATCTCGCAGTTCCGTGGCTCGGAAATGATCGCCGAGAAGTGGGACATCTCCCGCGAGGAGATGGAGGAGTTCGCCTACAACAGCCATCAGCGCGCGTTCGCCGCGATCCGGGCCGGGCACTTCGACAACGAGATCGTCCCGGTCGGCGACTTCGGCGTCGACGAGGGACCGCGGGAATCGACGCTGGAGAAGCTGGCCTCGTTGAAGCCCCTCGTCGAAGGTGGCCGGCTGACCGCCGCGCTGGCCAGCCAGATCTCCGATGGTGCGGCGGCGGTGCTGCTGGCCTCTGAGGAAGCGGTCAACAAGTACAACCTGAAGCCCCGCGCCCGGATTCACCACATCAGCGCGCGCGGCGACGATCCGGTGATGATGCTGACCGGTCCGATCCCGGCCACCCAGTACGCACTGGAGAAGACCGGCCTGTCGATCGACGACATCGACACCGTCGAGATCAACGAGGCCTTCGCGCCGGTCGTGCTGGCCTGGCTCAAGGAGACCAAGGCCGATCCGGCCAAGGTCAACCCGAGCGGCGGCGCCATCGCCCTGGGCCACCCGCTGGGCGCCACCGGCGCCAAGCTGTTCGCGACCATGCTCAACACCCTCGAGCGCACGGGCGGCCGTTACGGCCTGCAGACCATGTGCGAGGGCGGCGGCACCGCCAACGTCACGATCATCGAGCGCCTCTGATCTGACGGATTTCTTCCGCCGACGGTCCCCCGCAAGCTCCGGCTTGCGGGGGACCGTTGCGTTGGGCGCAGGCCCGTAGTGTCCAGGACATGAGCGATTCGGGCGACGAGAGTGTCTTGACCGTCGCCGTCGCACTCGGCGCCAACGTACTCATCGCGGTCGCCAAGACCGCGGTCGCGGGTATCACCGGCTCGGCCTCCATGCTGGCCGAGTCCGCTCACTCCTGGGCGGACACCGGCAACGAGGTGTTCCTGCTGATCGGTACGCGCAAGTCGATGAAGCCGGCCGATGCCGAACACCGGTTGGGGTATGGCCGGGCGGGCTACATCTGGTCGATGTTCGCCGCGTTCGGGTTGTTCACCGTCGGTGCGGTGGTGTCGATCTGGCACGGCATCTCCTCGCTGACCGGGGAGGCCGAGGCGACGTCGTACGGGTGGGCGTACGCGGTGCTCGGCATCGCATTCGTGCTGGAGGGAACGTCGTTCGCGCAAGCCCTGCGCCAGACCCGATCGGGCGCGGTGCGGCGACGTATCCACCCGCTGCGCTACATCAGGGTGACGTCGAATCCGATGCTGCGCGCGGTGTTCGCCGAAGACCTCTCGGCGCTGATCGGCCTGATGATCGCCGCGGCCGGCATCGCGGCGCATCAGCTCACCGGGAACGCGGTGTGGGATGCCGTCGGGTCGATCCTGGTCGGCGTGCTGCTGGGCGGCGTCGCGCTGTTCCTCATCGGGCGCAACATGGACTTCCTGACGGGGGAGGCGGCCACCCCGCTCGCCCGCAACAACGTGCTGCGGGCGCTGCTCGATCACACCGACATCGAGCGGGTCAGTTACCTGCACATGGAATGGGTTGGGGCGGACCGTATCTACCTGGTGGCTGCGGTCGACCTGACCGGTGACGCCGCCGAATCGAACGTCGCGGCACGGCTCAACGCGATCGCCGAAGTACTGCAGACCCGGCCCGAGATCGTGCGCGCGGTACTGACTCTCACCCGCCCCGGCGATGCCACCGAATTACGGCCCGAGCAGCTGCCCGACTGGTACCTCTAGCGCCGTCTTGACCAAGGCGCGGGCCAACACCGATCCGGGCTCGGCGGCGCTGGTGACCAGCGCGACCGTCGCGGTCACCGGCGGGTCGTCCAACGGCACCACCCGCACCCCGTCCGGCGGGCGCAACGCGCGCAGCCAGGTCTGGCCGACGATGCTGGCCCACCGGCCGGTGCTGACGTGCGCCATCAGTGAGACCACCGAATCGGCCTCCAACCGTGGCATCGGGGTGAGACCCTGGCCGGTCAGCGCGTCGTCGAGGAGTTGACGGCCGCGCATGCCCTTGTTCAACAGGCACAGCGGTAATTGCAGCGCGTCGGCCCAGGTGACCGGATCCGGTTGGCTCGTCAGCAACTCGCTGCTGGCGATCAGCACCTGGCGCTCCTGGTAGAGCGGTGTGACCAGCAGACCGGTGGTGTTCTGCCCGTCCGGGTAGATGATGCCCGCGTCCAGCTCGAACCGGCGGAGACGTTCCACGATCCCTGCCGAGCGTTGACTGCTCTCCAGTTGCACCCGCACCAGCGGATGTTCGGCGCAGAACGGGTCGGTGAGCAGCGCGACGGTGCTCGACGCCGCGGGAATGACGCCCAGCCGCAGCTCTCCGGTGAGGCCGGTCTGCAATGCGGTGACCTCATGGATGAGCGCGTCGTGATCGGCCAGGATCCGGCGTGCCCACAACACCAGCCGCTCGCCCTCCGGTGTCAGGCCTTCGAAGCTCTGCCCACGACGCACCAGTGGAACCTTGAGCTCGTTCTCCAGTTTGCGGATGGCTTCCGATAAAGCCGGCTGCGATACGTAGCATGCGCTCGCGGCACGGGCGAAATGCTTCTCGCGGGCGAGCGCGACGAAGTATTCGAGCTGGCGGAACAGCATGAGCCATTCGACCACGGACGATAGGCGCGGCTTATCGCATCGTCGGAAACATTCCTTGGACGCCGCAGTTCGTCGGCGCGCAGACTTAACTCATGACAGACCGGGGCACCGAACAGCGCACCGACGCCGAGGGGCACGACCAACCGGAATTCCATCCCTACCATCACCCCGCGGCCGGGTGGGGCGCGGCGAAGAGCGTCACAGAATTCCTGATCCGCGAGCGCGAGCCGATCGACGGCCCCCGCGCGATCATGAAGATGAACCACGAGGACGGCGGCTTCGACTGTCCGGGCTGCGCCTGGCCCGACGACATGAAGGGCCTCAAACTCGACATCTGCGAGAACGGCATCAAACACGTCACGTGGGAGATGACGCACAAGCGCTGCGGTCCGGAGTTCTTCGCACGGCACACCGTCTCCGAGCTTTCGACCTGGAGCGATTTCGCCCTCGAAGACCAGGGCCGGCTGACCGAACCGATGATGTACAACTCCGAGACCGATCACTACGAACCGATCAGCTGGCGCGACGCGTTCGAGGTGGTCGGCCGGGCACTGGCGGATCTGGACGACCCGAACCGGGCGGCGTTCTACACGTCGGGCCGGCTGGGCAACGAGGCCACGTTCCTGTACCAGCTGATGGCCCGCGAGCTCGGCACCAACAATCTGCCGGACTGCTCCAACATGTGCCACGAGGCGAGCGGGCGGGCGCTGCAGGCAGCGCTGGGAACGGGCAAGGGCACCGTCGACCTCGAGGACTGGGAGACCGCCGACGCGCTGTTCATCATCGGCGTCAACGCCGCCTCCAACGCGCCGCGCATGCTCACCGCGCTGGCCGAGGCCTACCGGCGCGGTGCGCAGGTCGTGCACATCAACCCGCTGGTCGAGGCCGGCGCGACCAGAACCATCATCCCGCACGACTTTCTGCGGATGGCCACCTTCAAGTCCACCAAGACCAGCACGCTGAACCTGCAGCCCCGGATCGGCGGGGACATGGCGCTGATCCGCGGCATCGCCAAAGCCGTTCTGGAACAGGCGGAAATCGATCCCAAGGCCTTGGACGCCGAGTTCATCGCCCGCTACACCGCGGGATTCGAGAACTACCGCGCGGTCTGCGACGCCACCTCATGGGACGAGATCGAATACAAGTCCGGCGTGCGCCAAGCTGATATCCGCAAGGCGGCCAAGATCTACTGCGACGCCGACCGCAGCATCATCAGCTGGTGCCTCGGCGTCACCCAGCACGAGCACGGCGTGGACAGCGTGCGGGAGATCGTCAATCTGCTTCTGCTGCGCGGCAATCTGGGCCGCGAAGGAGCCGGGCCGTCACCGGTGCGAGGGCACAGCAATGTGCAGGGCAACCGCACCTGCGGCATCGACCACCGGCCGGCCGGGGCCTTCCTCGACCGGCTCGCCGAGGTGTGCGGTATCGACCCGCCGCGCGAGCACGGAATGGACACCGTGCACACCATCGAGGCCATGCACCGCGACGAGATCAAGGTGTTTGTCGGGATGGGCGGGAACTTCGCCAGTGCCGCCCCGGACACCGCGTACACATTCGCGGGCCTGCAAAAATGCGATCTCACCGTGCAGGTGAGCACGAAACTCAACCGCAGTCACGTGATCCACGGTCGCCGGGCACTGATCCTGCCCTGTCTGGGCCGTACCGAGAAGGATCACCAGAAGGCCGGGGTCCAGTCCACCTCGGTCGAGGATTCGATGAGCATGGTGCATCTCTCGGTCGGGATGAAGAAGCCCGCCTCGCCGCACCTGATGTCGGAACCGGCGATCATCGCCGGGATCGCGCGGGCCGCACTGCCCTCCAGCGGCACGCCGTGGAGCTGGTACGTCGAGGACTACGACCGGATCCGGGACACGATGGCCAAGGTGCTCAACGGTTTCGAGGATTTCAACCGCCGGGTCCGGCTCCCGCTGGGCTTCCGCATCAAGCAGCCGGCGCGGGAACTGATCTTCCTGACCCCGTCCGGCCGGGCCGAGTTCTCGGCGGTCGACCTACCCGACGACAGCACCGCGGCCGGCACGCTGATCCTGGCCACGCTGCGCTCGCACGATCAGTGGAACACCACCATCTACTCCGACAACGACCGCTATCGCGGTGTGAAGAACCTGCGCACACTGGTTTTCATGAATGCGCAGGACATGGCCGAGCGTGGGATCGAGGAGTTCGACGACGTCGACATCGTCGCCACCGCGCGCGACGGCAGCACTCGATCGCTATGGCGCTACAAGGCCATCCCGTACGGCATTCCGCGCGGCTGTGCCGCGGGCTACATGCCCGAGATGAACGTGCTGTGCGCCATCGGCGACTACAGCACCCAGAGCGATCAGCCCATCATGAAGAACGTCAAGGTGCGTGTGTCCCTGTCGGCGCCCGCCTGATGGCAGCACCATGGCTGCTCTCCCCGGTCACCCGGCTCGGGGGCTCGGTGATCGTCGGTGTGCTCGCGGGCCAGATAACCGGATCGCTGACCGACGCCTCTCTCGGGGTTCTGGTCGGGATTGCCTGCACCGGAGCGGTTTTCGTAGCCGGAGGATGGCTTCTGCTGTGGCCCATGGATGCCGGCGCCACCCGAGACCATGCCCGCCAGGAAGCCTTCAACCCGGTGGTCGAGGAGCTCGTGATCGTGGCGGCCGCGGTCGGTGCGCTGGTCAGCATCGTCGTCATGCTGGTTCGGGGTGGTTCGCACAGCGATCCGAGCGCGGCCACCGCGGCGCTGGCCGGGGTCTTCATGGCGTGGGCGGGTATGCACCTGATGTACGCCGCCCGCTACGCGTATCTGTACTACACCCCGAAAGCCGGTGGCATCGACTTCAATTCCGACGAGCTGCCGGCGTTCCGGGATTTCTTCTACTTCAGCTACAACCTCGGCATGACCTATCAGGTGTCGGACACCAGCGTCACCGACACGACCATCCGCGCGGTCGCGCTGCGGCACTGCCTGCTGTCGTATCTGTTCGGCACCGTGATCCTCGCAACCACGATCAACCTGGTCGTCGGCATCGTGTCCAGCTGAAACCCGGTCCGGGTAGCAACAGTGCGACCCCGACGGCCGCGGTGACGCCGATGACGGTGTCGATCCCGCGGTAGGTGAGCAGCGCGAGGGGCTCGGTCGGCTCGGCCAGATCGGTCATCAGCATGATCAGCGGGGTGAAGAAGCCCAGGGCGATCGCGTGATGGTGGGCCATGAACAGTTCGGTCGGGAACAACAGCACCATCACACAGACGGCCAGAATGTACTCGTCGGGATGCGGAACCAGGAGCAGGGCGGCCACCACCAGACCGATGAGTGTGCCCATCAAGCGGTGCACGCCGCGGCGGACCCGGCCGCTGGTATCGGCAGCCGCCAGTGGACCGGCGGCAGCGGCGATCGCCCAGTTGGCATGGTCCACCCCGAGAAACAGGCCTGCGGTGCCTGCCGCGGTGACGGCCGCCCCGTAGCGGACGGCATGGATCGGCAGGTTCTGCACGGGTGTGGTGAAGCGACGCGGTGCGAGGCCGGGTGCCCGTGGCGCGTCGAGGGCGCCGAGCACGATGCACAGTAAAGCCGTTGCGGCGCATATGGACACCGCAGCCGCCGGCGGAACCCGCCCGGCCGGCACCGTAGCGACCGCGCCGAGGGCGAACACCCCGTAGAACGGACCCTCCGGTTTGAGCGCAAGGCGGTCGGTCACCACCGATCCCACCGTCACGAAGACGACCGCGGTGACCACGAGAGCCCAGGGGTGCGCCCGCATGCTCGACAGGGTCACACCGATGGCGACCCCGGCGATCAGGATGGCTGCCGCCTGCGTCTGATGGACGACACGGCGTTGCCGGGGCTCGGCCCGGCCGTACATCCCGGTGATCGCACCGAACACCGCATAGATCATCAGGTCGGGGCGTCCCGCGAGAAGCAGGGCCACCCCGGGCACCGCCAGGCCGAGGGCGACGCGCAGCGCGGGACGACGGTCGCCCGGTGGCGGCCTCATCGCGATGCGCACCCGCGCATACACCTGGACGGTGCGCATGCAATCGAGGTTGCGCCGGCGCGATGCGCTCGTCAAAGCGGAGTTTCCGACGAGCCGATCGGAGCTGCCTATCGGTGCAGCCCTGGCGTCTTCAGGCCGCTCACACCCAACGGCTGCGCTTGGGCGGCGCCTGCGGCGTCACCCAGGCCTTGGCGTAGCGGTTCTTTCCGGCCCGCTGCGGATCGCGGCTGCGGTAGATCACATAGGGGCGGACCAGATAACCGATCGGTGCGCTGAACATGTGCACCAGCCGCGTGTAGGGCCAGAAGCCGAGCAGGGCGAGCACTATCAGCACATGCGCCTGGAACGTCCACGGGGATCCAGCCATCAGCTCCGGTGCCGGATGCAAGGTGAACAAGCTGCGGAACCAGGGCGATACGGTTTCGCGGTAGTTGTACGTCGAGAACACGTTGGTCAGGGTGTTCAGCATCCCGGTCGCCAGCGCCCCGACCAGCAGCAGGTACATCACCTTGTCGTTGAGCGTGGTCGCGGTGCGCACCTCCGGGACGGTGACGCGGCGGTACAGCAGGATGCCCACCCCGGCGACCACAGCCAGCCCGGCGATCGACCCCAGGCTCACCGACATCAGGTGGTAGAAGTGCTCGGAGATGCCGACCGCCGAGGTCCACGACTGGGGGATCAACAGCCCTCCGACGTGCCCGGCGAGCACCCCGAGGATGCCGAAATGGAACAGCGGGCTGCCCAGCCGTAACAGCTTGCTCTCGTAGATCTGCGATGACCGGGTGGTCCAACCGAACTGGTCGGCCTTGTAGCGCCAGACGTGCCCGAGGGCGAACGACGTGAAGGCGATGTACGGCAGGGTCATCCACAGCACATTGCTCATCGGCGTGCCCCCTGGCCGGTCGTGTCGACTGCCATCGGGTCCATCGCGAACGGGTCGAGGCCGACGTCCTCGTCAGGCGGACCTTCGGCGGCGAGTTGCGCGATACGGCGGCGGTCGGCGCTGTTCACCGGGGGCAGTGTGGCAAGGACTGCGGCCAGCAGCCCGGTGTAGTAGGAATCGTTGTCCTGCAGGGAGAGCCGCAGCAGTTCGAGCACCGGGACATGCTCGGCCAGCAGGCGCTCACCTTGGACTTGATCGACGGTGGCGGCGAACTCGAGCACCATGGGCAGATAGTCGGGCAGCTCGGAATCGCTCAGCTCGCCTTCGATTCCGGCTTGACGGTAGGCGTGCTTGAACCGCAGTAGGGCCATACCGCGTTTGCGGGTGTCGCCGTAGGCGTAGTAGGTCAGATGCAGGCTGCTGCGCCGTTGCATGTCGAACGTCTCGACGTAGTTCGACGCACGCCGCATCGGATTTGTTTCGCCGAACCGCTGCAGAAAATCCGTCAACGGGATCCTCGCCGCATCCGGTAGTTCCGCTGTGGCGGTGGCCAGTTGGCCGACGAGATCGGCTGTTTCGGCCGTCGGGTAGTCGAGCAGCAGGGCGGTGATGCGCCACACCAGCCGCTGCTGGCGTTCGGAGAGCGCAGAACCTGTTCCTGTTCTGCGGCCGAGGGTTAGTAGCTTCATGTGGTCGGCAACAACCCGTCTGTGCTCCGGCCGTCCCAGTTGAGCAGGTTGACCCGGGTCGGATCACCCTGCGGAACAGCGTCATTGGTGTTGGTCAGGTGGAACTTGTCCACCATGGTGTCGAAGGCGGTCATGCCGGGCCCGCCGTCGCCGTCCAGGCTGCAGCCGGTGGCCAGTGCGTCGAGGCGGTGGGCATCCGAACCGGCCCCGGTGGGGATGACGTAGCGGTCCTGGTACTTGGCGATGGCCAACAGCCGGTACATCGCCTCGATCTCATCGCCGCTCAACCGCACCGATTCCGGGATGGTCTCGTCGAACTCCTCACCGAGGTTGGCTGCGCGCATGTAGGACCGCATGGCCGCCAGACGTTGCAGAGCGGCCCGCACCGGGCCGACCTCACCCGCGGTGAACAACTCGGCGAGGTACTCGACCGGGATCCGCAGCGTGTCGATGGCGCCGAACAGGTTGTTCTGGTTCTCGCCGTCGTGCCCGGTCTCCTTCAGGATGTCCACCACCGGTGACAGCGGCGGCACGTACCAGACCATCGGCATGGTCCGGTACTCCGGATGCAGGGGCAGGGCCACCTGATAGTCGACGATGAGCCGGTATACCGGTGAATTCTGGGCCGCTTCAATCCATTCGGGTGAGATGCCGGCCCGTTCGGCTTCGGCGACCACGCGAGGATCGTGCGGGTTGAGGAACACCCCGAGCTGTGACGGGTAGAGGTCCTTGTCGTCGGTGACCGAGGCGGCCTCCAGCACCGCATCCGCGTCGTAGAGCATCACGCCGATGTAGCGGAGCCGCCCGACGCAGGTCTCCGAACACACCGTGGGGATACCGACCTCGACGCGCGGATAGCAGAACGTGCACTTCTCGGCCTTGCCGGTCTTGTGGTTGAAGTAGATCTTCTTGTAGGGACACCCGGTGACGCATTGCCGCCAGCCCCGGCACTTGTCCTGATCCACCAGCACGATGCCGTCTTCGGAGCGTTTGTAGATGGCGCCGGACGGGCAGGCTGCCGCGCAGGCCGGATTGAGGCAGTGCTCGCAGATCCGCGGCAGGTAGAACATGAACGTCTGCTCGAACTCGAGCTTGACCTTGGCCGAGAGTTCGGCGACCTCGGCGTCCTTGTTGACCTTGGCCAGCAACGGATCCCGGCCCACCTGCTCCGGGCCGCCGCCCAGGTCGTCGTCCCAATTGGCGCCCCAGGTGACCTTGGTGTCCCGCCCGGTGATCAACGATTTGGGCCGGGCCACCGGCGTGGTGTCCATCGCCGGCGCCGAGAGGAGGTTCTCGTAGTCGTATGTCCACGGGTCGTAGTAGTCCGACACCGTCGGCAGGTCGGGGTTGGCGAAGATGTTCAGCAACCGCTTGAGGCGCGAGCCGGACTTCAGGGTGAGCTTGCCGCGCTTGTTGAGCGTCCAGCCGCCCTTCCACCGCTCCTGGTCCTGGTATTGCCGTGGATAACCCTGTCCGGGGCGGGTTTCCACGTTGTTGAACCACACGTACTCCACACCGCTGCGGTTGGTCCACGCCTGCTTGCACGTGACGCTGCAGGTGTGGCAGCCGATGCACTTGTCGAGGTTCATCACCATCGCGAGCTGAGCCATCACCCTCATGTCAGTACTCCACATCCTGCGATCGACGACGAATCGTGGTGACCTCGTCGCGCTGGTTTCCGGTGGGCCCGTGGTAATTCAGGGCGAATGACTGCTGTGCGTACCCGCCGATCAGGTGGGTGGGTTTGATCATGATCCGGGTCAGCGCGTTGTGGATGCCGCCGCGTTTCCCGTTCTTCTCGGTGCGCGGAACGTCGACTGCCTTGTCCTGGGCGTGGTACATGAACACCAGACCCTCGGGCATGCGGTGGCTGACGATGGCCCGTGCATTCACCACGCCGTTGCGGTTGGTGCACTCGATCCAGTCGTTGTCCTTGACCCCGATCTTGGCGGCGTCCACGTCCGACATCCAGATGCACTGACCACCGCGGGACAGGGTGAGCATGTACAGGTTGTCCTGGTACGCAGAGTGAATCGACCATTTGGAGTGTGGCGTCAGGTAACGCACGGTGATTCCGCCAGAAGTGTCGCCCACGGCCGGCTCGTTGAACAGCGCGGTCATGTCCAGCGGCGGCCGGAACGTGGGCAGCTGCTCGCCGAGCTCACTCATCCAGTCGTGGTCCAGATAGAAGTGCTGGCGGCCGGTCAACGTATGCCAGGGCTTGAGTCGCTCGGTGTTGATCGTGAACGGCGAGTACCGCCGGCCACCGGTCTCCGAACCGGACCATTCCGGTGAGGTGTTGACGGGTACCGGCCGGGCCTGGGTGTCGGCGAAGGTGATTCGCTTGCCCTCGTTCTCCTTGGCCAGGTCGACCAGTTCGGTTCCGGTGCGTCGCTCCAGGGCCTCGAATCCCTCGACGGCCAGGCGTCCGTTCGTGGTGCCCGACAATGCCAGGATGGCCTCGGCGGCGTGGGTGTCCTTGGCCAACGACGGCCGCCCGATCGCCACGCCGCTGACCACCGCGCCGTTGACACCGCGCAGGTACTCGACCTCGGCGTCGGGGTGCGTGGTCACACCCTTGGTGGTGAGGCCGACGGTTTCCACCATCGGCCCGAGTGCGGCCATCTTCTCGGCGACCGCGGGATAGTCGCGGTCCACCATGACCAGCCGGGGCATGGTCTTGCCGGGAATCGGTTCGCATTCACCGGCTTTCCAGTCCAGCACGTGACCGCCGGGCTGGGCGGTGGCGTCGGCGCTGTCGTGTTGCAGCGGCATGGCCACGATGTCCTTGCGTTTGCCGAGGTGTTTCTCGGCCAGCCAGGAGAAGCCGCGGGCGATGCGGTGGAACGCCTCGAAATCGGTCTTGGTCTCCCACGGCGGCGAGATGGCCGGCGAGAAGGCGTGGACGAACGGGTGCATGTCGGTGCTGGACAGGTCGTGCTTCTCGTACCAGGTGGCCGCGGGCAGCACGATGTCGGAGAACAGCGTCGTGCTGGTGTTGCGGAAATCCAGCGACAGCAGCAGATCCAGCTTTCCGACCGGGGCCTCGTCGCGCCAGCGGACCTCCTGCGGGCGGATGCCGTCCTCGTCGCGCGCGGCCACCGCGGAGTCGGTGCCGAGCAGGTGCTTGAGGAAGTACTCGTTGCCCTTGGCCGAGGAGCCGAGCAGGTTCGACCGCCACACCGTCAGGCAGCGCGGGAAGTTCTCCGGGGCGTCGGGGTCTTCACAGGCGAACTGCAGATGGCCCGACTTGAGCCCGTCCACAACGTATTCCGCGGCGTCCTTGTCCATCCGGGCGGCCTCGTCGGCCAGATCCAGCGGATTGCGGTTGAACGTGGGGTAACTGGGCATCCAGCCGAGCCGGCTGGCCAGGGCGATGTTGTCGGCGGCGGTGCGGCCCGCGAACTTGCCCTCGGCCAGGGGCGAGGCCATCACCTCCGAGGTGAACGGGTCATAGCGCCACTGATCGGTCGCCAGGTACCAGAACACCGTGCCCTGCATCTGCCGCGGTGGCCGCTGCCAGTCCAGGCCGAACGCCAGTGTGGCCCAACCGGTGACGGGCCGGCATTTCTCCTGGCCGACGTAGTGCGCCCAGCCGCCGCCGTTGACACCCTGGCAGCCGGTGAGCATGACGAGCGTGAGAAACGACCGGTAGATCTGATCGGAATGGAACCAGTGGTTGGTGCCCGCGCCCATCAGGATCATCGACCGGCCCTTGGAACGTTCGGCGTTGTCGGCGAACTCCCGGGCGATGCGCTCGGCGGCCTGAGCGGGTACGCCGGTGATCTCTTCCTGCCACGCGGGGGTGTAGGGCTCGGACGCGTCGTCGTATCCCGACGGCCACTGACCGCCGAGTCCGTCGCGGGCCACTCCGTACTGTGCCAGCATCAGGTCGAAGACCGTCGTCACACGATGTCCGGCAACGACTGTGGTCGGAACGCCGCGTTCCAGGACGCCGGGCTTGTCGCTGTCGAACCGGGGGAGGGCGACGGTTGCGGTGTCGTCATGGCTGCCGAGCAGGGTCAGCATCGGGTGGACACCCTGCAGATCGAGGTTCCAATGACCCTCGCCGGACGCGGTGAACCGGTGTCCGAGCGAGCCGTTCGGCACCACGGGCCGCCCGGCCTGGTCCAGGAGGACGGTCTTGGAGGACGCGGCTTCGACATCGGCGTATTCACCGCCCAGATCGGCTGCGGTGAGGAACTTCCCGGGCAGCACTCGCCCGTCGCGTTCGGTGAGGGTGACCAGGAACGGCAGGTCGGTGTACTTCTTGACGTAGTCGGTGAAGTAGGGCGTCTGCTTGTCGACGAAGAACTCCTTGAGGATGACGTGACCCATCGCCATGGCGAGGGCGGCGTCGGTTCCGGGGTGGGCCGGTAGCCATTCGTCGGCGAACTTGGTGTTGTCGGCATAGTCCGGCGACACCACGACCACCTTCTGCCCGCGGTACCGGGCCTCGGTCATGTAGTGCGCGTCGGGAGTTCGGGTGACGGGGACGTTGGATCCCCACATGATCAGGTAGCCCGCGTCGAACCAGTCGGCTGATTCGGGCACGTCGGTCTGGTCTCCGAACACCTGCGGCGAGGCCACCGGCAGGTCGGCGTACCAGTCGTAGAACGACAGCATCGACCCGCCGAGCAGCGAGATGAACCTGGCGCCGACGGCGTGGCTGACCATCGACATCGCCGGGATCGGCGAGAAGCCTGCCACGCGGTCCGGTCCGTACTTCTTGATGGTGTGGACGTGGGCGGCGGCGGCGATCTCGGCGGCCTCCCACCATTCGGCACGAACGAATCCGCCCTTGCCGCGGGCGGTCTTGTACCGTTTCGACTTCTCCGGATCCTCCACGATGTCGGCCCAGGCCAGCACGGGGTCCTTGAGCCGCTCCTTGGCTTCCCGGTAGTACTCCAGCAGCACGCCGCGAACGTACGGATAACGAACGCGCGCAGGCGAATACGTGTACCACGAGAACGACGCTCCGCGTGGGCATCCCCGCGGTTCGTATTCGGGCTTGTCGGCACCGACCGACGGGTAGTCGGTCTGCTGCGACTCCCAGGTGATCACGCCGTCCTTGACATAGATCTTCCACGAGCAGGATCCGGTGCAATTGACGCCGTGGGTCGATCGCACCACTTTGTCGTGCGCCCAGCGGTCCCGATAGAAGTCGTCGGCCGAGCGCCCGCCGATCTTGTGCAGGGTCCGCTGATCGTCGGAGATCTCGCCGCGGTGGAAGTACTTACCCAGCCTCAGCAAAGCATCGGCGGATGCTGCGCCGCCTGCATGTGAATCGACCACGATCCGTCCCTCCAGCCTGTTGAGAATCGAGCGTAGGGGCGGCGCGGAAGGCATCAAAAGAACGCACCTGGGGCTGTCGAGCACTGTGAAATTGCGTTAACGCACAAGTCATTTCATGGGAACGCGGCAGTCATACGGCGATCCGGCCGCGATGTGATGATTTCCGCCTTCACCTGCGGTGACGGCGGAAATCTCAGCGGGCGGCGGGCATCGGCGGGCGGCGGAGTCTCGTGGGCCGACCGGTGGAAAGCCTCGATGATTTATCACCCCGGTAACAATGCGCCAGGCCGGTGCCCGGACCACGGTCGGGCGATGGTGTGCCGGCCGTACCGCGGTGTTCCACCGGCACGAGCGTCGGGATGAACAGGATCGCCACTGGGTCCGGATCATTCCGATGGCAAACATCTCGGGCGGTCATGACTCCGGGCCGGGTTTGGTCCAGGCGATGGTGTGCCGGAACGCCAACCGGCGGCGCATCTCGGCGCCCGGCATGACGTCCCGGACCACGGCCCGAAGCTCGTCGAAACTGAGTTGGGGATCGCGTACCGGGAAGGGCGGGGGCACCGGGCCCCCGGGCACCGGCCGCGGATGCTTGATCAGGCCGATCAGCGGGTTGGTCACCGCGGAGGCCAGATCCCATGCGGTGTCACGGACCGAGGCCGGGGCTGTCAGTCCGACGGCCAGGAACCGTCCGCCGGGGTGCAGCAGCCGTTTGACCTCGGACAGCGCCTGCTCGGCATCGAGATGGTGCAGCACCGCGATCATGGTGATGAGGTCGACAGGGTCCTCGAGCTCGGTGAGCTGGGTGTCGTCGACGGTGACATTGGTGAGTCCTGAGCACCGACGTGCCGTCGCACTCCGCATGCCGGCGTCGAGATCCGTGCCGTGGGTATGCGCGAACCGAGTGGCCAGTTGAGCCACCAATTCGCCCTGGCCACAGCCGATGTCGATCGCGGCGCCGCGGTGTGCGGGCAGGTTCGCCAGGATCCAACCGTGGAAATGGTCGTTGTGACTCCACGGGTGCCTGCTGTTGAAGTTGTGCAGTCCCTCGGCGGCCCGCCGGACCACGGGGTGCTCGACGCGACGGATGTCCATGCATCCACTGTGCGCGGCGTTCTCCCGCGAGCAGACACAAAACTGCCCCTTCTCACGTGAGAAGGGGCAGTTTCAGGTCTGTTCGCGGAGGAAGCTACTGGATGTAGCCCGAGGCGGACCGCAGGTGCGCGACTGCGTCGTCCACGATCTTCTCGACCAGCTCGGCGCACGACGGCAGGTCGTTGATGATGCCTGCCACCTGCCCCGATGCCAGCACGCCGGCGTCGGTATTGCCCTCCACCAGACCGGCTTTGAGCAGCATCGGGGTGTTCGCGGCCATCACGACCTGCGACCAGGTGAGCTCTTTGCCGTGCCGCATCGCGAGGCCGTCCTTGACCATCGACAGCCAGGTCATACCCGAGAGCTTCTTGAACTTCTGGGCGTTGCCGACGGCTGCGGCGAAACCGCGTGCCCGCGAACCGCTCTCCAGCTTCTCGACCAGGCCGGTGCGCAGCACCCGGTGCGGCATGCCGTCGACGCGGGTGGACACCACGGTGCCGTCCAGCGCGGACTGCAGGTACCGCTCCTTGACCGCTTCGGGCACGGTGGAGTCCGACGTCAGCAGGAACCGGGTTCCCATCGCGACGCCGGCGGCGCCGTATGACAGTGCGGCAGCCAGGCCGCGCCCGTCGAAGAAACCACCGGCGGCGATCACCGGCATCCCGGTGTCCTTGACGGCATCCAGCACCGACGGCAGAAGCAGCGTGGTCGCGACGGGACCGGTGTGGCCACCGCCCTCGCCGCCCTGCACGATCACCGCGTCAGCACCCCAGCCGGCCACTTTCTTGGCGTGCTTGGCCGCACCGACGGACGGGATCACCACGACGCCGGCGTCTTTCAGCTTGGCGATCAGTTCGGGCTTGGGAGCTAGAGCGAAGGAGGCGACTTTGACTCCTTCGCGGATCAGGAGGTCGACGCGCGCACCGGCATCGCCCGCATCGGCACGCATGTTGATGCCGAAGGGTTTGTCGGTGGCGGCCTTGACCTTGGTCACGGCGGTCTGCAGTTCCTCGAGCGTCATCGTCGCCGACGCCAGGATGCCGAGGCCGCCGGCATTGGAGGTTGCGGCGACCAGTCGTGCACCGGCCACCCAGCCCATTCCCGTCTGCACGACGGGATGCTCGATGCCGACCAGTTCGGTCAGCGGAGTCTTGAGCTTGCCCATTCTTTAGACCTTGACCTCTTTGTCGCGCAACGACTTCGGATCGATGACCTCGCGCAGGAGCTTGAGCTCCTCATCGGTGGCCAGCCGGGTGGTCTCGGCCTCCTGGAGGCCGTGCACCTCGAAGGAGGTGTTGTCGGCGACCTGATCGGCCTCGACCCCGGGGTGCAGGGACACCGCGCGCATCTGGTGGTCGGGGCCGTTGAAGTCGAACACGCCCAGGTTGGACACCACGCGGTAGATGTTGGCGAACCGGTACGCCGGGTTCTCCGGATCGACCTTGTCCCAGCCGATTCCGGAGACGATGTCCACCGAGTCGCAGAACACGCGCTTGGAGTGGTTGCCGACGAAGTAGCTCGTGGCGTGATTGATGCTGTTGCCGGGCGCGCCGCGGACCCCGAACATCTGCCGGGTCGGTTGCTGGATCGGGCCGAAGGCCGACAGGTTCTGGTTGCCGTAGCGGTCGATCTGGTTGGCGCCCATCACCACATGGCGCTTGCCCCAGGCCAGGGTCTCGAAGACCCGGTTGAACGGCATCCAGCCCTCGACGGTGAACGGTGCGCCGATCGCCGGGGTGTCGGCCAGGATCCGGGCCTCACCGTCGGTCAGCACGATGTCGGGGGAGAACGTCAGCCGGGCCAGCCGCGCACCGATCTGGACGACGGTGGTCATCGGGCTGGCCATGATCTCGCCGGCATCGCGGAACAGTTCGGCGCAGGCGACGGCGCACACCTCGGCGCGGGTCACGGCAATCACTTGGCGGCCTCCTGATCTTCCTTGAACTTCCGAACGGCGGCCTGGTAATCGGCCTCGCTACCGGACAGATACGTCTTGACGAACTCGGCCCAGGTCTCGTCGGAGCCTGCGGCCTCTGCGTAGTGGCGCTGGAACTTCTCGTCGCGCCGGTAATCGGGCTCGTTGGTGGTGAAGTGGGCGCCGTTCGGGGCCTCCACCACGGAATCGACCATCATCCGGTTGATCAGCAGGGCCTGCGTCGGAACGGCCTTGACCAGCTCCTCGGTGGAGACCACGCGCTCGACCGAAAGGAAGCGACGCTGCGCCGACATCAGGAACAGGTCGTCGAAGTACGGGTCGATACCCGTGTAGGCCGCGTTGCCCTGGGCGTCACCGAGATTCATGTGCACGAACGCGGCGTCGAGGTTCAGCGCGGGCATCGCGATCAGTTCCTCGTAGGCACCGTCGGTCGGGTACGGCGACTTCACGGTCTTGAGCTCGTCGCCCCAGAACGTGCGGACATCGCTACCCAGACCGGCGCGGATCGGCAGGAACGGCAGCCGCTGGGCGGCAGCCTGCAGGCCGCAGCGCAGCATGCCCTCGTCCATCTCGCGGGCCTCGATCGCACCGGTGGTGCGGGCCTTGGCGAACCACGGATCGTAGAACGGTGGTGAGTCCAGCGAGACGAAGCCGTAGTAGACGCGCTTGACCTTGCCGGCCGAGCACAGCAGGCCCAGATCCGGACCGCCGTAGGTGGCCACGGTCAGGTCTTTGACGTCGGTGCGCAGCAGGGCGCGCACGAAGGCCATCGGCTTGCGCCGTGAGCCCCAGCCGCCGATGCCGATCGTCATGCCGCTTTCGATCGAGGCGACTGCCTCGTCGAGAGTTGTTCGCTTGTCTGCCATGTTATTTCGATCCCTTGTCAGTGCCGGCGAAAGCGTCACGGTGCTCGTCGGACACACCGGACAGGTTGAGTTCGAAGGTGAAGCCCTGCTCCATGCGGTACCGCGCGTTGACGGGCTGCACGTCGATGAAGTTCAGCGCCTCCTTGGCGGCCCGGATCACCCGGGTGTCCTTGCTGGCGATGTCGCGGGCAACGCGCAGCGCGGCCTCGTCGAGATCATCACGCGGTACCACCTCGTGCACCGACCCGAAGTGGTGCAGCGTTTCGGCGGGAACGGTGGCGGCGGTGAAGAACAGCCGGCGCATCAGGTGCTGGGGAACCAGCCGGGACAGATGGGTGGCGGCTCCGAGCGCGCCGCGCTCCACCTCGGGCAGGCCGAACTTGGCGTCATCGGAGGCCACGATCACGTCGGCGTTGCCGACGAGGCCGATGCCGCCGCCCACGCAGAACCCGTTGACCGCTGCGACGACGGGAACCTCGCACTCGTACACGGACTTGAACGCGTGGTAGCAACCGCGGTTGGCGTCGATCAGCGCGCTGAAGCCCTCGGTGTTCTGCATCTCCTTGATGTCCACACCGGCGTTGAAGCCACGGCCCTCGGCTCGGAGGATCACGACGTGGGTGCTGCGGTCGCGGCCTGCCGCGGTGATCGCATCGCCGAGTTCGAACCAGCCGGCCGACGGGATGGCGTTGACGGGCGGGTAGTTGACGGTGACCGAGACAATGCCCGGCTCGACTGTCTTGGTGGTGATCGTCATCAATCCACTTCCTGAAGGGGTCGCTACCTAAGCAAGCACTTGCTTGGTACGCTAGCACAGTGACCGATACGCCAGAAGCCGGTGCCATCAATTTGGGTTTGACCGGCAAGGTGGTCCTGGTGACCGGCGGAGTGCGAGGGGTTGGCGCTGGGATCAGCGCGGTTTTTGCCGGTCAGGGCGCCACTGTGGTGACCTGCGCACGCCGTCCGGTCGAGGGATTGCCCTACGAATTCCACAGCTGCGACGTTCGTGATGACGAATCGGTGGCCGGACTCATCGAGGCCATCGTGGACAGGCACGGCCGGCTGGACGCCGTGGTGAACAACGCCGGCGGATCGCCGTACGTGGCCGCCGCCGATGCGTCGGCCAAATTCAGCACCAAGATCATCGAGCTCAACCTGCTCGGGCCGCTGTCGGTCTCCCAGCACGCCAACGCGGTGATGCAGAAGCAGGAGACCGGCGGGACGATCGTCAACATCTCCAGTGTCAGTGGGCACCGGCCGACTCCCGGCACCGCGGCCTACGGCGCGGCCAAGGCCGGCATCGACAATCTGACCTCGACCCTGGCCGTCGAATGGGCGCCGAAGGTCCGCGTGAACTCGGTGATCGTGGGCATGGTCGAGACCGAGCAGTCCGAGCTGTTCTACGGCGACGCCGAGTCGGTCGCCGCCGTGGCCTCCACCGTGCCGCTGGGCCGGCTGGCCAAGCCCGCCGACATCGGCTGGGCCGCAGCATTTTTGACCTCTGACGCGGCGTCCTACATCAGTGGGGCGGCGCTGCAGGTGCACGGCGGTGGTGAGCCGCCGACCTACCTCGACGCCTCAAGCGCCAACAAATAAGGAGAAACAGCTATGGGATTGCTCGACGGCCGGGTGGTCATCGTGACGGGTGCCGGTGGCGGTATCGGGCGTGAGCATGCGCTCGCGTTCGCCGCAGAAGGTGCCCGCGTCGTGGTCAACGACATCGGGGTCGGCCTGGACGGTTCGCCGGCCGGTGGTGGCAGCGCGGCGCAGAATGTCGTCGACGAAATCGTCGCCGCCGGAGGCGAAGCCGTGGCAAATGGTTCGAACGTCGCCGACTGGGGGCAGGCCGAGGCCTTGATCCAGCAGGCCATAGAGAGTTTTGGCGACCTTCACGTTCTCGTCAACAACGCCGGCATCGTGCGCGACCGGATGTTCGCCAACGCCACCGAAGAAGAGTTCGACGCCGTCACCGCCGTGCACCTCAAGGGGCACTTCGCCACCATGAAGCACGCCGCCGCGTACTGGCGGGCCAAGTCCAAGGCCGGCGAAACCGTCGACGCGCGCATCATCAACACGAGCTCAGGCGCGGGCCTGCAGGGCAGCGTCGGCCAGGCCACCTACAGCGCCTCCAAGGCCGGTATCGCCGCGCTGACCCTGGTGGCCGCCGCCGAGATGGGTCGTTACGGCGTCACGGTCAACGGTATTGCGCCGTCGGCCCGGACCCGGATGACCGAGACCGTGTTCGCCGACATGATGGCCACCCAGGACCAGGCCTTCGATGCCATGGCCGCGGAGAACATCTCCCCGCTGGTGGTGTGGCTGGGCAGCGTCGAGTCAAAGGACGTCACCGGCAAGGTTTTCGAGATCGAGGGCGGCAAGATCCGCGTCGCCGAGGGCTGGGCCCACGGACCGCAGATCGACAAGGGCGCGAAGTGGGATCCCGCCGAGCTGGGCCCGGTCGTCAACGACCTGCTGGCCAAGGCTCGCCCCGCGGTCCCGGTGTACGGCGCCTAGTTTCTCCCTGTTTCGCCGAGACTGCGCTCAGATCGTGAATCCGCCGGATTCGCGATCTGAGCGCAGACTCGTTGTCCTAGAAGCAGGCTCGCCCTTTCCAAGTGAAAAGGGGGACTGCTCACGTCTGGTCGGCGAGCCAATCGCCGAAGCGCTGCCATCCGACCTGCGGGTAGCTGTGGCGCAGACCGTCGATGTCCGCGCTGTAGCCGTGTTCGGTGAGATAGGTGAACATCGCCCGCATGTCGGGGGAGCTGATCTCGGCCGGGTCGGTCGTGACGAGTTCGAACTGGCGACCCAGCGTTTCCTGAAGTGTGGCGGCCATCTGACGCGGTGTCGGCGCGTCGGACGCGACGTCGATACGCGCTCCGATGAAGCGATCCGGAGCGCGCAGAACCGTCGCGGCGAACCGGCCGAAGTCCCGGCGGGAGAGCTGCTGCAACGGGGTGGCGGCCGGAATCGGCAAGCTGAGTATCCCGGACTGTAGTTCGTCGACGCCGCCGAGCATGTTGTCGTAGAAGTAGGTGGGGCCGAGGATTGTGTAGGGCACGCCGGAGTCGACGAGTGCTGCTTCGATCTTCGCCTTGCTGTCGAAGTGGGGGATCCCGGTGTGCCGGTCGGCATTGGCCACCGAAGAGAACACGAGATGCGGTACCCGGGCTTGCGTGGCGGCGGTGATCATGTGAAGGCCCTGCTCCACCTCGGCGTCGGGGCCCTCCTCGAACGGCGTGGTGATTGCGAAAACCCCGGCGACCCCGCTGAACGCGCGCGTCAGTGCGTCCACGTCGTCGAGGTCGGCGGCCGCGACGTCGATTCCAGACTGCAAAAGCTGTTGTGCCCGTGTCGAATTCGGGTTGCGGGCGATCGCACGCACCTGTGATTGGTCATCCGCGAGGGCGGCGGCGACGGCGCCGCCGGTCGCTCCGGTTGCGCCGACGACGGCATATGTGGCTGACACGTGAATGTTCCTTTCGACCGGCCCGCCGGCGTCTCTGCTCAGCGCAGGGGTGGATCCTGCAATCTTGCCGCGCCGCTACTGACAGAGGACGTGGTTCTCCGATCGCCGCCGTCATCGGGCGGTGCTTCGGCCCCCGCAATCAGCGGATTGCGGGGGCCTTCGCGCCTGCTCGTCGGTCAGATGAGGCGGTATCGCTAGGCGGCGTTCTTCGGGGCGGTGTGCCTCTTCTCTGCCTTGTCCTTGGCTTCAACCCGGTCAGAAGCCTTCTTGACCGCGTCCCTGATACTGCGCACCGAGGACGAGACCCGATCACGCGCGTTCTCCACCGCCGCGCGTACCTTGTCACCCGACTCGGTGGCCGCCTTCTTCAGGCCCGGAGCCGCCTTGTTCCCGTCGCTGAGATCCGTTGCGGCAGGACGTGTCTTGGTGACGGTCCGCATTCCAGTAGCGGCCGCACTGACTTGTTGAGTGGCCGTGTCACCGGCGCCCTGAACGTCGTCGGCAGCCGTCTTGACGATGTCGCTCGCTGCGGTCTTGACGTCCTCGATGTCTGACGACACGTTCTCGCGTAATTCGTTCTCGCTCTTCGGGAATGCCTTGTTCACCCGATCGATTACCTCGGCGCCGATCGCCCGGTTGAACTTGGTCACCGAGAAGCTCGCGTCGGCGATGCTCCGGTTGATCGCCGTGGCGATGGCCGCCGGATCACGGGTGGCGAAGGCATCCGTCACCTGCTCGGCCGCGGCGTTGAGCTGCCTCGACAGGGTCCGCACCTGGCGCAGGACCTCGACGTGGAACGGAGTTTCGGGGCCGATCTCGGTGCCGTTCCAGTGCACGACGCGCCAGCCGTCCTCGGGATTTCCCTCCACCACGACGTAACCGGTGTTTCGCAGCGGATTGGTCATCAGCCACATCGGGTCTGCATTTTCCGCATTCAGGAAAACCCAGAACATGATGGCGCCGCCGTGCGAAAATGCCGCCACGTTCCGGTCCCCGTTGTCGTACATGGTCTGAATTGCGCCATCCATACGCGCATCGAATTCCCGCCCGTTGACAGACCCGGGAATGCGGGCGTCGAGATCACCCTGCAGCCATTTCAGCGGCGCCTGCAGGTAGCCTTTGACGGCATCGGATTCCGGGGTTCCCTCGTAGATTCCTGCCTCAATTTCCTGGAGGCCGGGAACGACCTGGATCGGCAGGCCCAGGTACTCCGCCATCGGTGCGGCGGTCAGCTGGGTCCGGACCATCGTGGACGCGTAGATCGCGTCGTAGTTGTTGTCGCCCAGCACGTTGACGATGTCACGGGCCTGCTGCCGGCCCTTCTCCGTGAGGACCGGACCCGGCACGGATGAGTCGGCGACATTCGCCGCATTCGCGGTGGACTCACCGTGACGAATGAACGTGATCCGCATGACTTCCGCTGCGTGGGCGACCGGAATGGCCAAAAGGAATGCCAGGAACATCATTCCCATGCCGGCGAACGTCGCCCGAATGCTCGAGCGTCTCAAATAATTCATATTGCTTCGTTCCTCCAATCATCGATGTGCAGGTGGAGCGAAATGAACGTATGAGTGAATTGGTTGGTCGTGTGTGGATGTCTCGTTGTCCGAGACTGGTTGTTGCACGAATTGCGAATGCGAATGCAAAAGGTGCCCCAGGCCAATTGGCCTGGGGCACCCTTGAACAATGCCGACTGGTTAGGCGGCGTCCTTGTTGGAGGCGGTGTCGCTGCCGGCACCGTCGTTGGCAGCAGCGGTCTTGCCGGCCTTGCTGGTCTGGCCGGTCTGGCCGGTGGCCTTCTTGACCGCGTCGCCGAGCTTCTTGATCGACGACGTCACCTGGTCCTGGGCATCCTTGACGGCGGTCTGAACCTTCTCGCCGGTACGGCTGAGCGACTTCGCGACGCCCGGCACCGCCTTGTTGCCGTCGGACAGATCGGTCGCGCCGCGGGGCTTGACGATGCCGTCGACAGTGGCCTTGAGCTTCGACTTCGCCCCCGCGAGGGATGCGGAATCGGCCGGTTCCGTTGTGTCCGAGACGGTCTCCGTCTCCGGAGCGGACTGGACCTTCTGCTCGACGCTGTCCGTGGTCACCTTCAGCGTGCTCTTGACGTCCTCGACCCCGGTGGACACCTTGTCCTGCAGATCGCTGGTAGTGCCCTGGATTGCATTGCTGACGCGCTTGATGATCTGAGCGTTGACAGCGCGGTTGAACTTGGTGACCGAGAAGGTCGCGTCGGCGACACTGTGGTTGATGGCCGTCGCAATGGTGACGAAGTCACCCGTCTTGAAGGCCTCCTTGACCTGGTCCGCGGCGGCGGTCAGTTGGCGCGACAACGTCCGGAGCTGGAGATTCACCTCGTGCCCGAAGGTCGGTTCCGGGCTGAACTGCTTGCCGTTCCAGTTCACCAGGGTCCAGCCGTCCTCGTTGTTGCCCTCGATCACGACGTAATCGGTGTTGTTCAACTGGGCTGTCTGCAGCAGTTGGAGCTTCTCCATCACGGTGAGGTTCTGAACGTTCATCAACGTCCAGAACATGATGGTGCCGCCGTGCGAGAACACCACTGCGTTGCGGTCGCCGTTGTCATACATTGTCTGCAACGCGCCCCGGACCCGCTCGTCGAACACGTAGCCGTTGAGGTTGGTACCCGGCATGTACGTGCTCTTGTCGAACGGGATCTGCGGGATCACGCCCGGGAGCGCCCATGCGATCGGATACAGGCCGTACCCGCTGGCAGCGTTCGCCTCCGGGGTGCCCTCGAAGGCTCCCGCCTCGATCTCCTGCAGGCCGGGCAGAACCTGGATCGGCAGGCCGAGGCGCTGCGACATCGGTGCGGCGGTGAGCTGGGTCCGCACCATGGTCGACGCGTAGATGGCGTCGTAGTTGTTGTCGCCCAGCTTGTCGGCCACGGCCTGGGCCTGCTGCTGGCCCAGCGGGGTAAGAACCGGACCCGGGGTCTTGGTGTCGATCAGGCCGGAGGCGTTGCCCTCTGACTGCGCGTGACGCACGAATGTCACGCGCATGACCTCGGCGGCATGGGCCACTGGCATCGCCAGGAAGAAGGCGAGGAATGCCAGGGCGACACCCCCTAGTAGACTTCGATACCGTGACGCCGGCGCGTCACCTCTGCGGCGGTTCATGTGCTTCCTCCATTGTGGCTGTTGGGATTTCACGTGACCTGCCGGTGACACTGCGTTGGCCGGCCAGAAATATTGTCTGGCGAATTGCTGTGGGGGCGAGCAGTTATCCCGTTGAGCGGGAAGGTATTTGACAAATTTCAGGCGCTGCTCTAAATCGGGTCAGATACAGGTCGATCCCCCTCCTCATGCGAGGAGGGGGATCGAGCCGGTTGGTATTACCTTGCTGTGACGCCTATTTCACGCAGCGTCCTTCGATGCGGCTTTCGGCTTGCCTGCACTGTTGTCCTTGGCTGCCTTGTTGGTCTTGTCGGCACCCGCGAGCTTCTTGACGGTTTCGCGTGCCTGCTTGACCGAGGACTCGACCCCGCTGCGCACGTCGTCCGCGGCCTGGTTGACCCGGTCGCGAACTGCCGAGACAGCCTTACCCGGCTCCGCCTTGTTGCCATTGGTCAGCTTGGTGGCGCCGTTGGCGGTACGGGCGGCGGTGATCTTGGCCTGTACCGGCTCGGTCACCTTCTCGACTGCCGATGTGGCGTCCTCGGCGACGTTTTCGACGGCGGCCTTGGCGCCATCGGTGGCGCCCTCGACGGCGGTCTTGGCCTTCTCGGCGAGATCGCCCGCTGCCGGGGTGCCGCTGTCGGCGACGACGTTGAGGGTGTTGACCTTCGACACCTGCGATGTCGACTGACCCAGCGAGCCGGGGATACCGGTGATCGCGTTGACGGTGTCGGTGATCGAGTCCTTGACGAACTTCACGCCGGCCCCGGCGACGTCCTGCACACCCTGCGCCCCGGTGGTGACGATGGCTTCCGGATCCAGGGAGAGAACCGGAATGCGCATGTTGTAGACCGCCTTCTGCGGGGCCACGATCAGATCGCGCACGTTGACGAACATCTTGGTCGCGTAGTCGGCGTCGCCGACCTCCTGGCCGTTCCAGCTCACCAGATGCCAACTGCCGTCATCGTTCTTCTTGACCACCACGGTGTCGGTGTTGTCGAGCGTGTTCGCCAGGAGCGCCAAGCTCGGATTGTCGACGTTCATCAACGTCCACATCATGATGGTGGCGCCGTGGGAGAACACTGCGGCGTCGATCTCGCCGTCACCGTTGGTGTCGGTGGTGCCGGATTCAACATCGGCCAGCGCATTCGTGACGCGCTCGTTGAACTCGAGACCGGTCTCGCCACCGGGGATCGGGACGAACTGCAAGCCCATCGTCCACGCCAATGGGGCGAGGATGTAGCCGATGCGGCCGATGCCCTCTTTTTCGGAAAGGCCCTCGAATATGCCGGCACTGATTTCCTGCACGCCGGAGTTCCGCTGCGGGTTGTTCGGATCGTAGGAGCCCAGGATCGTGACCGGCAGCCCGGTCTTGTCGGACAACGGCTTCGCGGTCTCTTGGGTGCGGATCATGGTCGAGGCGTAGAGAGCGTCGAACGGCGCGGCCGTTCCGGTGCAGGAGGTGGCACACAGCGCGTCAGCGAAGTTCTGCGCCTGCTGTTCGCCGGTCAGTCCGCCAGTCTGGTCCACCTCGTCATTGGTCAGGTGGGGTCCGGGCGTGCTCGTGTCGATGTATCCGGAGGCGTTGGCCTGTGACTCGGCGTGCCGGATGAACGTCACGGTCAAGGCGGAGGCGGGCAGGGTTGCGGCGGCGAACAGCGAACACGCGGTCAGCGCGGTCGCGGCGGCGCCGGCAGCCCGGCGGCGGGTGGGTCGTTGCATAGGGTCTCCATCGAGTTCACGAAACTGTGGGCTGCCGCTCACCTGCCGTTCACTGTGGGCGCGCTCACAGAACATAATCGAAAAACTGTTAACCCGTCAATTCTGCTACCGAGAGTTGCGTAATTGGCCAGCTCCAGGACACCTGGCAACGCAAAGCGCCCCCGACCTCGAGGTCAGGGGCGCTTTGGGTGAACGTTTGTTATGCCGGGTCGCAGATCACGATCGGGATCTTGCGGTCGGTGTAGGACCGGTAGTTCACGAAGTCGGCGTACATCGCGTCCAGCTTGGGCCAGTACTCGTCGCGCTCGGCGTCGGTGGCGTCGCGCGCGGTGAGCTCCAGGGTCTCGTGCTTGGTCTGGAACTTCACCCGGGGATTGGCCACCAGGTTCAGGTACCACATCGGGTTGGTGGCCCGGCCGCCCTGCGAGGCGACCAGCACGATGCGTTTGCCCTCCTGGAGGAACAGCAGCGGGCTGTCCCGCTCCTCGCCGGACTTGCGTCCGATCGTGGTCAGGATGCCGACTTCGGCGCCGCGCAGGAACTTGTCCCCGAAGCGTCCGCCCGTCTTCTTGAAGATCCAGGTCTGGGCGCGCGACATCCACTTGATGGCGGTGCCGGTCGATTTCGCGTTGAGGCGCTCGACCTGTTTGGCGTTGAGCGGGCGGGGGGTGTTGGCCATGCGGAGGACCTTAGCGGCTGATGAACGGGGTAAGGGAGGCGCGGATGTGGTGGATCTTTCCGTCCGACGCCGGGATCAGGAACGTCTCGTCGACGTGTGAGCACACCCGCCGCCCGAACAGGCGCGGTTTGGTGAGCACGTCGAAGCGGGCGCGGACATGATCACCGTCGACGGTGAACTCCGGCGGCGTCGTCTCCTCGATCAACTTGAACTGCGGACCGTTGTTCAGACTGCGGCGCAGGTGATCTCCGGAGCGTCCGGTCTTCAGCCCCATCTCGATGCGGATGCAATCCGGCGTGAACGGGACGGCGTCGGCCTGATGGGTCACCAGCGCATCGATGTAGGCCTGTGCGGCCGCGATGCGCTCCGCGTCACTGAAGGTCACTAGAGGCGCTCGATGATCGTGCCGGTCGACAGCGCGCCGCCGGCACACATCGTGATCAGTGCGGTGCTCTTGTCGGTGCGCTCCAACTCATGGAGGGCCGTGGTGATCAGGCGGGCGCCGGTGGACCCGACGGGATGGCCGAGGGCGATGGCACCGCCGTTGACGTTGACCTTGTCCATGTCGGCGCCGTGCACCCGGGCCCAGGACAACACCACCGAGGCGAACGCCTCGTTGATCTCGACGAGGTCGATGTCGCCAATCTTCATGCCGGCCTTTTCGAGGACCTTCGCGGTGGACTGCACCGGGCCGTCGAGGTGGTAGTAGGTCTCGGCGCCGACGTTGGCCTGGCTGATGATGCGGGCGCGCGGCTTGAGGCCGAGGGCCTTCGCCTTGTCCTCGTCCATCCACAGCACCGCTGCAGCGCCATCGGAGATCTGCGACGAGGTACCGGCGGTGTGGATACCGCCCTCCATGACCGGCTTCAGCGCGGCCAGGCCCTCGAGGGTGGTGTCGCGCAAGCCCTGGTCACGGCTGACCGTGTTCCATTCGGCGGTCGGCTGCTTGTTCTCGTCGATGACCGGCGCCTCGATCGGGGAGATCTCGCGGTCGAAACGGCCCTCGGCCCAGGCCTGCTTGGCCCTGGCCTGCGAGGCGAAGCCCAGTGCGTCGATGTCGGCGCGGGTGATGCCGCGGCGCTTGGCGATCCGCTCGGCGGCTTCGAACTGGTTGGGCAGGTCGATGTCCCACGACGCGGCGCGAGCCCCGCCGCCGTTGGCGCCCAGGCCGACCCGGCTCATCGCCTCGATGCCGCAGGCGATGCCGATGTCGATGGCGCCGGTGGCGATCAGGCCCGCGACCAGGTGGTTGGCCTGCTGGGCGCTGCCACACTGGCAGTCCACGCTGGTGGCGCCGACGTGCTCGGGCAGTCCGGCGATCAGCCAGGACTGACGGGTGACATTGTTGGCTTGCTCGCCGTACTGGGTGACGCAGCCGCCGATGACCTGCTCGACACTGCCGGGGTCGATTCCGGCCTTCTCGATGAGGGCCTTCTGGACGGCTCCGAGAAGCTCGGTGGCATGCAGGCCGGACAACCAGCCGTTGCGCTTGCCGATGGGGCTGCGGGTGGCTTCGACGATGACAGGGTTACCCATGAAGCCAGGCTAGAACACGTTTCATTACTCTGACAAGCGCGGATGCATCACTACCTTTGATCTGCGGTCAAGGCGTGTTTCAATGGTCTCAATTGGTACTAGACCACGTTGTTTCAAGCATTGCTGGCTACGCGCACGGCTTGCTACAGACACTAGGAGTTAGACACATGGGCTGCCCGAACATCCCCAAGGATTTCGACTTCCTCGATTCCGAGCTCAACCTCAGGGGCCTGCCGGTCGAAGAGCTCGCCGAGCTTCGTAAGGCCGAGCCGGTTCGCTGGGTCGACGTGCCCGGCGGCACCGGAGGCTTCGGCGACAAGGGCTACTGGTTGGTCACCCGGCACGAGGACGTCAAGGACGTCTCACTGCGCAGCGAGGTGTTCTCCAGCGCGATGAACGGTGCGATCCCGGTCTGGCCGCAGGAGATGACCCGTGAAGCGGTCGACCTCCAGAAGGCCGTCCTGCTCAACATGGACGCCCCCCACCACACCCGGCTGCGCAAGATCATCTCCCGTGGCTTCACCCCGCGTGCCCTGGCGCGGCTCGAGGACGAGCTGAACAACCGCGCTCAGCAGATCGCCAAGAACGCCGCGGCGTCGAACACCGGCGATTTCGTCGAGCAGGTCTCCTGCGAGTTGCCGCTGCAGGCCATCGCCGAACTGCTCGGCGTGCCCCAGGACGATCGCGACAAGCTGTTCCGCTGGTCCAACGAGATGACCGCCGGCGACGATCCCGAGTACGCCGACGTCGATCCGGCCATGTCCTCGTTCGAGGTCATCACGTACGCCATGAAGATGGCCGAAGAGCGTGGCAAGAACCCGACCGACGACATCGTGACCAAGCTGATCCAGGCCGACATCGACGGCGAGAAGCTCAGCGACGACGAGTTCGGCTTCTTCGTCATCATGCTGGCAGTCGCGGGCAACGAGACCAGCCGCAACTCGATCACCCACGGCATGATCGCGTTCTCGCAGAACCCCGACCAGTGGGAGCTGTTCAAGCGGGAGCGGCCGAAGACCGCCGTCGACGAGATCATTCGTTGGGCCACGCCGGTGTCGGCCTTCCAGCGCACCGCCAGCGAGGACACCGAGATCTCGGGTGTCAAGATCAAGGCCGGCGAGCGTGTGGTGATGTCCTACCGCTCGGCGAACTTCGACGACGCGGTGTTCGAGGACCCGTTCACCTTCAACATCCTTCGCGATCCCAACCCGCACGTCGGCTTCGGCGGCACCGGGGCGCACTATTGCATCGGAGCCAACCTGGCTCGCCTGACGATCAACCTGATCTTCAACGCGGTCGCCGATCACATGCCCGACCTCAAGCCGGTCGGTGATCCCGAACGGCTGAAGTCCGGCTGGCTCAATGGTATTAAGCATTGGCCGGTCGACTACACGGGCACTTGCCCCGTCGCACACTGAGCGCACTGTCGTCTAAACGGATCAAGGAGGATTCGGGTGGATTTCACACCGAACCCAGAGCAGCAGGCTGTCGCCGACGTGGTGACCTCTGTTCTGGAACGCGACAACACCTGGGATGCACTGGTTTCCGGTGGTGTCGCGGCGCTGGGAGTGCCGGAACGACTCGGTGGTGACGGTCTGGGCCTGCCCGAGCTGTCGACGGCGTTGACCGAGATCGGCCGGCACGGCACGACCGGTCCGGCGCTGGCCACCGTCGGCCTCGGTCTGGTGACGCTGCTCGACCTGGCTTCTGACGCCCAGCAGGACCGCTACCTCGCCGGTGTGGCGACGGGCGCGGTGCTCTCGGCGGCGCTCAACGAGCCCGGGCAGTCACTGCCGGAACGTCCCGCGACCAACTTCGCGGAAGGCAAGCTCAACGGCACCAAAATCGGTGTGCCCTATGCCGAGTCGGCCAAGTGGCTGGTGGTCACCGCCGACAACGCGGTGGTGGTGGTCTCGCCCGAGGCCGACGGCGTGACGGTCACCAAGACCCCGACCTCCAACGGTTCCGACGAGTACGCGGTCACGTTCGCCGACGTCGCGGTCGACGCCGCCGACGTGCTCGACGGCGCGAGTGCGCACCGGGTCAACCAGTTGGCGCTCGCCGCCACCGGGGCGTTCGCCGCCGGGCTGGTGGCCGGCGCACTGCGGTTGACCGCCGACTATGTGGCCACCCGTGAGCAGTTCGGCCGTCCCCTCTCGACGTTCCAGACGGTTGCCGCACAGCTGTCCGAGGTCTACATCGCCTCGCGGACAATCTCTTTGCTGTCCACTTCGGCTCTGTGGCGGCTGTCCGAGGGGCTCGACGCCGACGAGGATCTGGCAATTCTGGGCTACTGGCTCACCTCGCAGGCCGCGCCGGCCATGCGGCTGTGCCATCACCTGCACGGCGGTATGGGTATGGACATCACCTACCCGATGGACCGCTACTACTCCTCGATCAAGGATCTGACCCGGCTGTTGGGCGGTCCGTCGCATCGCCTCGATTTGGTGGGAGCGTAATGTTCATCGATCTGACGCCCGAGCAGCGCGCGCTGCAAGCCGAACTGCGGGAATACTTCTCGACTCTCATCACGCCCGAAGAGGCCGCGGCGATGGAGTCCGATCGGCACAACGAGGCCTACCGTGCGGTGATCAAGCGCATGGGCAGCGACGGCAAGCTCGGCGTCGGCTGGCCCAAGGAGTACGGCGGCCTGGGCTTCGGCCCGGTCGAGCAGCAGATCTTCATCAACGAGGCCAACCGCGCCGACATCCCGTTGCCGATGGTCACGCTGCAAACCGTGGGACCCACCCTGCAGGCACTCGGCACCGAGGCGCAGAAGAAGAAGTTCCTCCCCGGAATCCTTGCCGGCGAAGTGCATTTCGCGATCGGCTACTCGGAGCCCGAGGCTGGTACCGACCTGGCTTCTCTGCGCACCACCGCCGTCAAGCACGGTGACGAATACATCGTCAACGGGCAGAAGATGTGGACCACCGGCGCCCATGACGCCGACTACATCTGGCTGGCCTGCCGCACCGACCCGGAAGCCGCCAAGCACAAGGGCATCTCGATCCTGATCGTCGACACCAAGGATCCCGGCTACTCCTGGACCCCGATCATCCTGTCGGACGGGGCGCACCACACCAACGCGTCGTACTACAACGACGTGCACGTTCCCGCCGACATGCTGGTCGGCGAGGAGAACGGCGGCTGGAAGCTGATCACCACCCAGCTCAACCACGAGCGGGTCGGCCTGGGCCCGGCCGGCCGCATTGCCGGAATCTACGATCAGGTGCACGGCTGGGCTTCCAAGCCCGGCTCGGACGGCGTCACGCCGATCGAGCACGACGACGTGAAACGCCTTTTGGGGCAGATCAAGTCGATCTGGCGGATCAACGAGCTGCTCAACTGGCAGGTGGCCGCCTCCGGCGAGACCATCGCCGTGGCCGATGCCGCTGCCACCAAGGTGTTCTCCACCGAGCGCATCCAAGAGGTCGGCCGCTTGGCCGAGGAGATCGTCGGCAAGTACGGCAACCCGGCTGACTCGGAGACCGCCGAACTGCTGGTCTGGCTGGACAAGATGGCCAAGCGCAACCTGGTGATCACGTTCGGCGGTGGCGTCAACGAGGTGATGCGCGAGATGATCGCGGCGTCGGGTCTGCGGGTGCCGAGAGTTCCTCGGTAGAGCGAAGGGTTGAGATGAGCGCGAATCTTCAGGCAGGGATCGACCAGATCATCGCGTCCGGGACGAGCCAGCCGACGGTTGCTCGGGACCCGGTGAATCAGCCCATGATTCACCACTGGGTCGACGCGATCGGCGACAAGAACCCGATCTACGTCGACGCGGAGGCCGCCAAGGCTGCGGGCCATCCCGGCATCGTGGCGCCGCCGGCGATGATCCAGGTCTGGACCATGATGGGCCTGGGCCGCACCCGGTCCGACGATGATCCGCTGGGCCGGGCGATGAAGTTGTTCGACGATGCCGGGTACGTCGGCGTCGTCGCCACCAACTGCGACCAGACCTATCACCGCTACCTGCAGCCCGGCGAACAGGTGGTGATGAGCGCCGAGATCGTCGGCATCGTCGGTCCCAAGCAGACCGCGTTGGGTGAGGGCTACTTCATCAATCAGAAGATCCGCTGGCACGTCGGTGACGAGGAAGTCGCCGACATGGACTGGCGCATCATGAAGTTCCTCCCGGCCGCCAAGCAGGCAGCCGCGGAGGCCGCCGAAACCGAGGCGATCCCGGAGGATCTCGACCCGGACAAGCTGATGCGACCGTCCTCGTCGCGGGATACCAAGTTCTTCTGGGACGGCATCAACGCCCACGAGCTTCGGATCCAGCGCCGCCCCGATGGCACATTGCAGCACCCGCCGGTGCCCGCGGTGTGGGCCGACAAAGATGCCCCGGCCGATTACGTCGTGGCGTCCGGCAAGGGCACGGTCTTCAGCTACGTCGTGCACCACGCGCCGAAGGTGCCCGGCCGCAGCCTGCCGTTCGTGATCGCCCTCGTCGAACTCGAGGAGGGGGTCCGGATGCTGGGCGAGCTGCGCGGGATCGCCGCCGATCAGGTGAAGATCGGAATGCCGGTCTCTGCAACCTATCTCGACTTCCCGGACAGTGAGATCAGCCCGGCCTGGACGTTGTACGCATGGGAGCCACAAGCATGAGCCTGACTGTCTCCGACGTTCGAGTCGGCACCACACTTCCCGAACTCAAGATCTACGGCGACCCGACGTTCATCGTCTCCACCGCCATCGCGACGCGTGACTACCAGGATGTGCACCACGACCGGGACCTGGCGCAGGCCAAGGGTTCCAAGGACATCTTCGTCAACATCCTGACCGACACCGGCCTGGTCGGTCGGTACGTGACCGACTGGGCGGGTCCGAACGCGTTCGTCAAGTCGATCAAGCTGCGCCTCGGGGTGCCGTGGTACGCCTACGACACCATCACGTTCACCGGTGAGGTCACCGAGATCGAGGGCGACCTGGTGACACTGAAGGTGGTGGGCAGCAACAGCCTGGGCAACCACGTCATCGCCACGTCCACACTTACTTTGGGGGACAACTGATGCTCTCCGGCAAGGCAGCCATCGCCGGTATCGGCGCCACCGATTTCTCCAAGAATTCCGGTCGCAGTGAGCTGCGGCTGGCCGCCGAGGCCGTGCTCGACGCCCTCGACGATGCCGGCCTCAAGCCGTCTGATGTCGACGGCCTGGTGACGTTCACGATGGACTCCAACCTTGAGACCGCCGTGGCGCGGTCCACCGGGATCGGGGACCTGAAGTTCTTCAGCCAGATCGGCTATGGCGGCGGCGCCGCAGCCGCGACCGTGCAGCAGGCGGCTCTCGCGGTCGCCACCGGTGTGGCCGAAGTCGTTGTGGCATACCGGGCTTTTAATGAGCGCTCGGAGTTCCGGTTCGGTCAGGTGATGACGGGCCTGACCGTCAACGCCGACTCGCGCGGCGTCGAGTACAGCTGGTCCTACCCGCACGGGCTGAGCACCCCGGCCGCTTCGGTGGCCATGATCGCCCAGCGGTACATGCACGAATACGGCGCCACGAGTGCGGATTTCGGTGCTGTGTCGGTGGCCGACCGCAAGCACGCCGCGACCAACCCGAAGGCGTTCTTCTACGGCAAGCCGATCACCATCGAGGATCACCAGAATTCGCGGTGGATCGCCGAACCGCTGCGGCTGCTCGACTGCTGCCAGGAGAGCGACGGCGGCGTGGCCATCGTCGTCACCACGCCCGAGCGGGCCAAGGATCTCAAGCACCGGCCGGCGATCATCGAGGCTGCCGCCCAGGGTGCAGGCACCGACCAGTTCACCATGTACTCGTACTACCGCGACGAGCTCGGTCTTCCCGAGATGGGCCTGGTCGGCCGTCAGCTCTGGGAGCAGAGTGGTCTGTCGCCCGACGACATCCAGACCGCGATCCTGTACGACCACTTCACGCCGTACACGTTGATACAGCTCGAGGAGCTCGGCTTCTGCGGTAAGGGCGAGGCCAAGGACTTCATCGCCGGCGGCGCCATCGAGCTCGGCGGCCGGTTGCCGATCAACACCCACGGCGGTCAGCTCGGCGAGGCCTACATCCACGGGATGAACGGCATTGCCGAGGGCGTCCGCCAATTGCGGGGTACCTCGGTCAACCAGGTCGACAACGTCGAGCATGTGCTGGTCACCGCGGGAACCGGGGTGCCGACTTCGGGATTGATCCTCGGATAAAGGTGCATCGCCACCCCCGATCGGCACGGTAATGTTTGCTCCGGATGTGCATCACGCGTAGAAGGGGGCCGTGGCATGGGGATGCCGCGCGACAGCAGCCCGTACGGGTCGCAGACGTTGCAGGGACCGGCTTGGCCGAATATCGATGAAGACCAGTTGACCGCTGCTGCGGCGTCGTACACGAAGGTCGCGACCAAGATCAGCGGCCACGTCGTCCCGCAGCAGACCAACCAGCTCTCGAAGCTGACCGGTGAGTGGCAGGGCGGCGCATCGGTGGCGGCATCGGGTGAGGCGACCACGATGATCGCCGGCCACGAGGCGAATGCAGCTCAGGCGCAGGCCATCGCCACCGCGTTGACCACGATGGCGGCTTCCGTGGTGCAGACCAAGACAACGCTCAACGCGGCCGCCGAAGAGGTCCAGCAGGAGGTCACCGCCCTGCAGGCGTTGCCGTTCAGCAACAAGCAGGAGCTGATCGAGAGCCGGATCAAGATGGGGCTGTCGCAGAACATCGCGACGGTCTCGGCCGCCAGCAGTGAGATGGCCAGCAGCCTGGGCACGATAGCCAACCTCCCGCAGGTCGGCACCCCACCGACGGCTCAGGCGACACAAGCGGCCCAAAAGGGCAGCGAGCAGATGATGCAGATGATCAGCCAGCTCCCGCAGATGCTGGGCCAGATCCCGCAGATGCTCGGGCAGATTCCCCAGCAGCTCTCCCAACCGCTGCAGCAGTTGTCGCAGCCCCTGCAGCAGCTCACGCAGATGCTGGGCTCGGGCGGCAAGGGCACCGGCGGCGGGCCCAGCCCGTTCTCGGCGTTCTCGAACCACCCGCTGGCCGGGGGTTCCGGGCCGAGCAGCGGCGCGGGGATGGTCAAGGCGGCGGGATTGCCCGGTGGCTCGGGTGGCGGGAGTCCGCAGACACCCCTGCTGTCGAAGATGGTCGGTGGCGGTACCGCACCGGTTTCCGTCGACGCCGGGGCCAGTGCCGCCGTTATCGGCGGCGTCGCGCCGGTGGCTGCCGCCAACGCGGCGGGCGGCATGGGCGGTGGCATGGGCATGATGGGCGGCGGCCAGCGCGCCGGTGGCGGCGGCGGGACGACGTCCGGACTGGCCGTCCCGGCCCCGCTGGAACACGAGTTGGGCGATGGCGATGATGACTTTGACGACTGGTGATCTGACGCGAGGAGGGGACCGATGACCGCACCGATGCAGACGCCCGGCGCACTCAACTGGAGTGCCGCTGGAATCGAGCTACCGGACATGCCGCCGATCCAGGCCGGCGAAGACGCCATGAGCATGACCATCGCCGGCATCTTGCCGACCCTGGCGGCGTCGCTGACCACGAACGTGACGGCCCTGTCGGCCAAAGAGAACATGTTCAACGCCAAGCTTTCCGACGCCCAGGGCGCCTACGAGAAAGCCGACGAATCCGGTGGGCAGGGCGTCGGTCAGCTCGGCCAGATGATGGGTCAGCTGGGCCAGATGGGCCAGATGGCCGGCCAGCCCGCCCAGATGGCGGGTCAGATGGGCGGCCAGTTCGGCTCGCTCATGGAGCCGCTGATGAAGGCCATGGAGGGCGCCAAGGGCGACGGTGCGGGGAAAGACGGTGCGCCAGGTGCCGGCCAGCCCGGCGGCCCGGGTGGCCCCGGCGGTCCGAACCCGCAACAGCAGCAGGAAGAGCGCGAGGCCAAGCTCAACGACCGGGACAAGCAGCAGAACGATCGGGAGACGGCCCAGAACGACCGCGACGCTGCGCAAGACCGGCGTGAAGCGGGCCTGGATGCTCGTGAGACTCAGATGACCGACCGCACCGGTGGGGCTGCGTCGTCGGCGCCGCATTCGGCGCCTCCGGTCACGCATTCGGCCCCGCCCGCTGCGTCTGCACCGCCCGCTGCCGCACCGAGCCAGCCGGCTCCCGGCCCGGTTCCGGTGGCACCCGAGGCCCCACGTCACTCCGGTGGCGACGATCTCTGGAAGCGGATGTAGCGAAGTTCTTCACTGTGCTGCGGGCGTCGGTGTGAACCGGCGCCCGTTGTGCGTTCTCTGGCCGCATTCGGCGATTACGAATCCCGTTGCCGCCCAATGCCCCAAAACGACGATGGAGTGGCTGTCGAGGTCGACAGCCACTCCATCGTGACAAAGCGGGTGGAGAAAGAAGAAGGCTAGGCCGGGACGAGCTCCACGCCCGACAGCACGACGGCGTTGTCCCGCGACGGTGCGGTCAGCACGCCGATGAACTTGCCGTCTTCCTTCCAGATGTTGGCCTGCAGGGTCTCGCCTGGGAACACCACGCCGGCGAACCGCGCGCCGTAGGACGCCACCTGCGAGACATCGCCGTCGAGCAGGTTGTCGACGATGGCCTTGCAGCCGATGCCGTAGGTGCACAATCCGTGCAGGATCGGCCGGTCGAAGCCCGCCGCCGCGGCGAAGGCCGGGTCGGAGTGCAGGGGATTACGGTCGCCACACAACCGGTACAGCAGCGCCTGCTGCGGCAGCGTCGGCAACGAGATCTCGATATCGGGTGCGCGGTCGGGCAGTTCGGCCGAGGTCGCGGGTCCGCGCTCGCCGCCGAATCCACCCTCGCCGCGGGCGAAGATCGACCGCTTGGTGGTCCACAGCACGGTGCCCGACGGGTCGGTCACCGTGGACTCGCTGACGATGACGGCGGCCTTGCCCTTGTCCCAGATCTCGGTGAAGCGCTGCACCGACTTCGCGGTTCCGCTGGTGGGGATCGGACCGGGCACGCTGACGGCCTCGCTGGCGTGCAGCACCTTGGACAGCTCGATGTCGATGCCGGGGAACTGCACCTTGGGCGGCTCGGTCATGTGGAAGCTGACCGCGACATTGCCGAACGTCGGCAGCACCTGTGGGGTGTCGTCGACGAGGTAGCTCAGCTCACGCGAGTCCATCGGGTCGGCGCCGGCGCCGAGGCCCAGGTGGTACAGCTGGATGTCGCTGCTGGTCCAGGAGAACTCGATGGGTTCCAGCTCGGCGCCGAGCGCCTTGTCGAGATCGATGGGCATCTACTTCTTCCCCGCAATGTCTAGTGCCGCCAGGTAACCCCAGGTCATGGCTGGTCCGATGGTCCCGCCCGGGCCGGGATAGGTATGACCCATCACCGGTGAGCTGACGTTACCCGCGGCATAGAGACCCTCGATGACCGAGTCGTCGTCGCGCAGCGCGCGACCCTGCAGATCGGTGCGGATGCCGCCCTTGGTGCCCAGATCGCCCGGCACCATCTTGGCCGCGTAGTACGGGCCGTGCTTGATCTCGCCGAGGTTCGGGTTGGGCTTGTTGGTCGGATCGCCGTAGTAGCGGTCGTAGGCGCTGTCGCCGCGCTTGAAATCCTCGTCCACCCCGGAGCGGGCGAACCCGTTGAACCGGTCGATGGTCGCGGCGAACGCGTCGGCGGGCAGGCCGGTCTTGGCGGCCAGCTCCTCGAGGGTGTCGGCCTTGACGATGACGCCCGATTCCAGCCACTTCTTCGGAATGCGTTGTCCTGGCTGCAGGCCCGCGAAGATGAAGCGGTCGCGGTACTGCTGGTCGAAGATCAGCCAGGCCGGGATGTTCTCGCCCGGGCCCGCGCCCTGGCCGTATTCGCCGCCGTACATGTGGTGGCAGGCCTCGACGTACGGCATCGACTCGTTCATGAACCGCTTGCCGGCCATGTTGACGATGATCGAGCCGGGGGAGTTGCGCTCCGACAGGGCGAACCACGGCGAGTCGGTCAGCGGGACCGTCGGGCCCCACCACGAGTCCTCCATGAATTCGAGTGCGGCGCCCTGCTTTTCGGCGGCGAGGATGCCGTCGCCGGTGTTGGCCACCGCGCCCACGGTCCACTCGGTGGTGATGGGTGCGCGCTGGTACTTCACCCGCATCTGCTCATTGTGCTCGAATCCACCGGAGCCCAGGATCACGCCGCGGCGCGCCCGGATCAGTTGCGGCTCAGCGGAACTGTCGCGGGGGTCGACAACGTAGACGCCGCGGACAACGCCGTCCTCGACGTAGAGATCGGTCAGCGCGGTGTTCAGCTGGACCGGGACGCCGGCCTGCTGCAGGCCGATGCGCAGCGGCGCGATCAGCGCGCGGCCCATGCCGACCAGGTTCTTGCCGGTGGCGTTGGCCCATACGGAGCGCACGCCCACCTTGATGCTGCGCAGCACGCCGCGGGGATGACGCTTGAGCTGGTTGAGCCGCACGTAGTCCTGCTGCATCACCACCATGTTCATCGGCACCTTGCCGTACGGCGGCTCCAGGCCCTTCTCGTCAGCGCCGAGCTTCTTGGCGTTGAACGGCTTGGGCTCCACCGAGCGGCCGGTGGGCTTGCCGCCCGGCGTCTCGGGGTAGTAATCCGAGTACCCGGGCACCCAGCACAGCTTCAGCGGCGAGTTCTTCAGGACGAACGACAGCATCTCCGGCGAGCGGTCGAGATAGGTGTCGATCTTCTCCGCGGGCACCACGTCGCCGATGATTTTGTGCAGGTAGGTGCGGGCCGCGTCGGGGGTGTCCTTGACCCCGTCACGCTTGAGAATCTCGTTGTTCGGGATCCACACCCCACCACCTGACCGCGCAGTGGAACCTCCATAGTGCGGCGCCTTCTCTACGACTACTGTCGAGAGGCCCTGGTGGGCTGCGGTGAGGGCGGCGACCATGCCGGCAGCGCCGCTGCCGACCACGACAACGTCGTACTCCTGTCCAGTCATGTAGAACACGTTATAGAATTGACCGGCAATCCAACAACCGCCCCGGTCAAAGAAGTGAGGGGAATTCACCAGAATGCTTAGCGACGAGGTGCGTGCCCAGCTGGCCGCCGACCTGGCCCAGGCCGAGCGCAGCCGGGTTCCGATGACCCCGTTGACCGACGGTAACCCCGACATCGACGTGGTGGATGCCTACGAGATCCAGCTGATCAACATCCGGCAGCGGGTCGCCGAGGGTGCACGGATCATCGGCCACAAGGTCGGCCTGTCCAGCAAGGCCATGCAGGACATGATGGGCGTCGACGAGCCGGACTACGGACATCTCCTCGACGAGATGGAGGTGTTCGAGAACGTCCCGGTGAAGTCGTCGAACTTCCTGTACCCGCGGGTCGAGGTCGAGGTCGGGTTCATCCTGGCCGACGATCTGCCGGGGGCCGGATGCACCGAGGAAGACGTGCTCGCCGCGACAGCCGCGTTCGCCCCGGCGATCGAGTTGATCGACACCCGCATCACCAATTGGCAGATCAAGTTGTGCGACACCATCGCCGACAACGCCTCCAGCGCCGGTTGGGTGCTCGGGGAAGCGCGGGTCTCGCCCAAGGACATCGACATCTGCAACATCGACGCGGTGTTGACCAACCACGGCAAGGTCGTGGCGGAGGGGCGCAGCGATGCGGTGCTGGGAAATCCGGTCACCGCGGTGGCCTGGTTGGCCCGCAAGGTGGAGAGCTTCGGGGTGCGTCTGAAGGCCGGTGACATCGTGTTGCCGGGCTCGTGCACACGTGCGATAGATGCACCTCCCGGCAGCGATTTCGTCGCTGACTTCGCCGGGTTAGGTTCAGTAAGACTGAGTTTCGAATAAGGGAGCCGATATGGCTGAAAAGGCATCAGTTGCCATTGTCGGGTCGGGCAACATCAGTACCGACCTGCTGTACAAGTTGCTGCGGTCGGAGTGGCTCGAGCCACGCTGGATGATCGGTATCGATCCACAGTCCGAAGGTCTGGCACGTGCCCGCAAGCTGGGCCTGGAGACCTCGCACGAGGGCGTGGACTGGCTGCTCGCCCAGAGCGAGAAGCCGGACATGGTGTTCGAAGCGACCAGCGCCTACGTGCACCGCGATGCGGCCCCGCGCTACGCCGAGGCCGGCATCCGCGCCATCGACCTGACCCCGGCGGCCGTCGGCCCCGGCGTGATCCCGCCGGCCAACCTGCGCGCGCACCTCGATGCGCCGAACGTCAACATGGTCACCTGCGGTGGCCAGGCCACCATCCCGATGGTGTACGCGGTGAGCCGCGTAGTGGACGTGCCTTACGCCGAGATCGTCGCTTCGGTGTCGTCGGCCTCGGCCGGTCCGGGCACCCGCGCCAACATCGACGAGTTCACCAAGACCACCAGCGCCGGCGTGCGCGACATCGGTGGGGCCCGCGACGGCAAGGCGATCATCATCCTCAACCCGGCCGAGCCGCCGATGATCATGCGCGACACCATCTTCTGCGCGATCCCCGAGGACGCCGACCACGCCGCGATCACGCAGTCGATCAAGGATGTGGTCGCCGAGGTGCAGACCTACGTCCCGGGCTACCGCCTGCTCAACGAACCGCAGTTCGACGAACCGTCCGTGGTCAACGGTGGAAACCACCTGGTCACGGTGTTCGTGGAAGTGGAGGGTGCCGGTGACTACCTGCCGCCTTACGCTGGAAATCTGGACATCATGACCGCGGCGGCGACCAAGGTCGGCGAGGAAATCGCGAAAGAGTCGCTCGCGGTGACTGGAGGTGCTCAAGCATGAGTGACATTTTCTTCAACCCCGCGTGGGACGTCCGGATGACGGACACGTCGCTGCGCGACGGGTCGCACCACAAGCGGCACCAGTTCACCAAGGACGAGGTCGGCGCGATCGTCGCCGCCCTGGACACCGCCGGTGTCCCCGTCATCGAGGTGACCCACGGTGACGGCCTGGGCGGGTCGAGCTTCAACTACGGGTTCTCCAAGACCCCCGAGCAGGAGCTGATCAAGCTGGCCGCCGAGACGGCCAAGGAAGCCAAGATCGCGTTCCTGATGCTGCCCGGTGTGGGCACCAAGGAAGACATCAAGGAAGCCCAGGGCAACGGTGGCTCGATCTGCCGTATCGCCACCCACTGCACCGAGGCCGACGTGTCGATCCAGCACTTCGGGCTCGCCCGTGAACTGGGCCTCGAGACCGTCGGGTTCCTGATGATGAGCCACACCATCAGCCCGGAGAAGCTGGCCAAGCAGGCCCGCATCATGGCCGATGCCGGATGCCAGTGCGTCTATGTCGTGGATTCCGCGGGTGCCCTGGTGCTCGAGGGTGTCGCCGACCGGGTGGCGGCTCTGGTCGCCGAATTGGGATCGGATGCCCAGGTTGGTTTTCACGGCCACGAGAACCTCGGCCTGGGCGTGGCCAACTCGGTCGAGGCTGTGCGCGCGGGTGCCAAGCAGATCGATGGCTCGTGCCGTCGATTCGGCGCGGGCGCGGGCAACGCACCGGTCGAGGCGCTGGTCGGAGTGTTCGACAAGATCGGCGTCAAGACCGGTATCGACTTCTTCGACATCGCAGATGCCGCTGAAGAGGTCGTCGCCCCGGCGATGCCGGCCGAGTGCCTGCTGGACCGCAACGCGCTCGTGATGGGCTATGCGGGGGTGTACTCCAGCTTCCTCAAGCACGCGGTGCGCCAGGGTGAACGCTACGGGGTGCCCGCCCACGAGCTGTTGCTCCGCGTCGGCCAGCGGAAGCTGATCGGTGGTCAGGAAGACCAGCTCATCGATATCGCGCTGGAGATCAAGCGCGAGCAGGAAGCCGCGGCCGCCAAGGCCTAGAGACTGGTTGTCTCGTCGGCGTTGTCGTTGATGCCGAGCTGTCGGTAGACGTCGTCGCGGTAGTTCGCCGACTGTGAGTTGATCGGGATGGGACCGCCCTGGGCCCAGTCGTGGATCTGGCCCATCCCGATCACCACGGTGACATCGGCATTCGGGTCGGCATCGACCATTCTCTCGGCGTAGAGCAACGCGCCCGGTGCGGCCTGCTCGCGCGAACCCACGTAGATCGTGGTCGGCGGCATTCCCTCGGTCGGCCCGATCATCGGGTTCCACAACTCCTCGGGTCCGGCGGCCCACGAGCCGTAGTACTCCTTGTCCTCCTCGGTGAGCCACACGACCGGGTCGTTGACCAACGCCACGTTCGGGTCGGTGTAGATGTCTGATCCTTGGAGCCCGGGAGACAGCAGCACCATGCGGGACGGGACCCGGGTTTCCAGACAGTCGGAATCACCGTTGCAGTCGCGGACGATCTTCTGCACGGCAAGCATGGACAGGGTGCCGCCGGCCGAATCCGCATACACACTGACGTTCTCGGCGCCGTACTCCTCGACCTGTGCCGCGATGAAATCGGCCATCGGCGGGACGGAATTCTCCGCGGTGCCGCCGTCGGGGATCAGCGGATATCTGGGGACGACGACCGTGGCGCCGGTCTCGCGCGCCATTTGTGCGTAGTCCATCCAGTGAATGATGTTGGGGTTGTAGACGAATCCGCTGCCGTGCACCGCGATGACCCGCTCACCGGTCGGGTTCGGTGGGGTGATCACCCAGACGTCACCGCCCTCGTACGTGTCTTTGGTGACGGTCAGTCCGATGGTGGTGAACCACGGCGGGGTGGGGGTGGTGATCAGCTCGCCCAGTTTCATCGTGATGTTGACGCCGATGACCTGGGAGACCCGCTTGAGGGCTTCCATCCCGAACACCGTGATCTGGTCGGTCAGTGACGGGCCGGGGGTGGTGATCACGTGGCCGGCGAGTTCAGGTGGCACGACGATTCCCGGGGCCAGAGCCACCGGTCCCTGCGCGGTGACGGTGCTGGTGAGGGTGCTGACCTGAGTCAAAAGATCTTGCGGCCTGCGGAACACCTGCTCGAACTCGCGGCGTGCGAATGCCAGCATGGCCCACGCTCCCGGGGGTTCGGCCGGGGAGTCGGGTGTGGGATTCACCGAGAACGGATTCAGCACGGTGTTCACCACCGTGGACACGGCCCCGGTCACCGCGTCTTCGAACTTCTCGATCTTCGGCGGGGCCGGCACCTTCGGGCCCGGATCGGGCGCGAGCGCCGACAACGCCCGCACACCGGAGGTGAGTGCAGACGTCGGGATCGCGGTGATCGCTTCGACGTTGACCGCGATGGGTGCTTTGGGTTCGGATGGTTCGGCGTTGCCGACTTCGGGATCGTCGTCGGTGACGGCTGCGAGCCGCGGCTGTTTACCCGCCTTGTCCGGTCCGGGTAGCAGGCGCTGGACGGTTCGGGCCGCACGCTTCGGGGGAGCTTTGGTGCCGGGCCGGCTGAAGTCCACCGAATCCAGGGCGTCGTGCACTGCGGTGCGAAGTTTGGCGCCCACCTTGTCGACGGCGTCCCTCGCTGTGGCAGGTGTGCCGTCGGTTGCAGTGCGGGGTTTCGACGCGGTCTTGGGTTTCGGCTTCGTCTGACGGGGTTTCTCGGGCGCGGTGTCCTTGGTTGTGGACGAGTCTGTCGGGCCGGCCGCGGCCACCCCGCATCCCATCCCCATGGCCACGGCAGATCCAACTCCCAGGGCTACCGCCAAACCACCGACGCGCCCTGCATATCCCCCCGAATGCATGTGCTCACGTCTACCGGATCGACATGTTGCTCGAAGGTGTTTGGCAAAAGTTGACACAGTTTCATGTTTAAGCGGATTGCTTAGTGCCCCTTCGGTTTCGGCGAGTGAGCCGTTGGCGCGGTGAGTGGTGTCAGTCGAGACGGGCATGATTGGGGCCATGGCAACCCGCGAGCAGGCCCAGTCGATCCTCGAACAGCTGGCCGGGTCCGAGGCGGTCCTGCGAGACGACCAGTGGGCCGCCATCGAGGCCCTGGTGGTCGAGCGGCGCCGGGCACTGGTCGTGCAACGCACGGGGTGGGGCAAGTCCGCGGTCTACTTCATCGCGGCCAAGCTCCTGCGCGCCTCCGGTCGTGGGCCGACGGTGATCGTCTCGCCGCTGCTGGCGTTGATGCGCAACCAGGTGGCCGCTGCCGAGCGCGCCGGGGTGCGGGCCGCGACGATCAACTCCGGCAATGTCACCGAGTGGGACGCGATCCATCAGCACGTCGCCGAGGGGGAACTCGACGTGCTGCTCGTCAGCCCCGAGCGGCTCAACAATCCAGACTTCCGCGACAACGTCCTACCCTCGCTGGCCGCTGATGCGGGCCTGGTGGTGGTCGACGAGGCGCACTGCGTTTCGGACTGGGGGCACGACTTCCGGCCGGACTACCGCCGCATCCGTACCTTGATCGGCGAATTGGGTTCGCAGATACCGGTTCTCGCCACCACTGCGACCGCCAACGACCGGGTGGTCGGTGACGTCGCGGCCCAGCTGGGAGTCGGCGGGTCGGACACCCTGGTGCTGCGCGGCGGCCTGGACCGTGAATCGTTGCGGCTGTCGGTGGTGCAGGTGGGCACGCCCGCACAACGTGCCGCCTGGATTGCGGCGCAACTGGATTCCCTGCCCGGCTCTGGCATCATCTACACCCTGACGGTCGCCCAGGCGCACGACGTCGCTGCACTCCTCGCTGAGCGCGGCCACAAGGTGGCGGCCTATACCGGGTCCACCGACACCACCGAACGCGAACAACTCGAAGCCGACCTGCTCGACAACCGGGTCAAGGCACTGGTGGCGACGTCCGCGCTGGGGATGGGGTTCGACAAACCCGACCTGGGGTTCGTCGTGCATCTGGGGGCGCCGTCGTCCCCGATTGCTTATTACCAGCAGGTGGGCCGCGCCGGGCGTGCCACCGACAGCGCCGAGGTGATCCTGCTTCCCGGCACCGAGGACCAGGACGTCTGGAGGTATTTCGCGTCGGTGGCCTTCCCGTCTGAACCCATGGTGCGCCACGTCATCGGGGCACTGGAGACCGACCGCGCACAGTCCACCCAGGCGCTCGAACCGCAGGTCGATCTCAACCGGTCCCGCCTCGAGATGGTGCTCAAGGTGCTCGACGTGGATGGTGCGGTCCGCCGGGTGAAGGGCGGCTGGATCGGCACCGGAGTGCCCTGGAGCTACGACGAGGCCCGCTACCGGGCGCTTGACGAGGCGCGGCGCCGGGAGCAGCAGGCGATGCTGGACTATCAGGCCACGGACGGCTGCCGGATGGTGTTCCTGCGTGGTCAACTCGACGATCCCGATCTGGCGCCGGACGCACGGTGTGGACGATGTGACAATTGCACCGGCCGGCGTTACCAGGCCGCGGTGGCGCAGGACATCCTCACCGATACCGCGCAGCGGTTGTCCCGGCCCGGCGTCCTGGTGGCCCCGCGCAAGCAGTGGCCGTCCGGGCTGGCGGCTCTGGGCGTGACGCTGTCCGGCCGAATCACCGAGGGCGCCGCGCCGGGCCGGGCGATCGGCAGGTTGACCGATCTCGGCTGGGGAGCGCGGCTACGGCGCCTGCTCGCCGAACCCGACGGCGAGGTGCCCGACGACGTGATCAACGCGGCCATCGAGGTGCTGAAGGCGTGGGATTGGGACCAGCGGCCGGCAGCGGTGATGGGGCTGGACTCTCGGACACATCCGGTGTTGATCTCCTCGACGGTGCAGCGCCTGGCACAGATCGGACGCCTGACGAATCTGGGCGTCTTGCCCTACACCGCGCAGCACCGGCCTGTCACCGCAGCGAATTCGGCCTATCGGGTGGCTGCATTGAGTGATGCCTGGGAACCGCCGCAGCTTGATGTCGACGGGCCGATGCTGCTGGTCGATGACATGACCGATACGGGATGGACACTGACGATGGCCACCCGGGTGTTGCGTGACGCTGGAGTGCCTGATGTGCTGCCGTTGGTGTTGGCAAGTGTCAGCTGAGGTGCGTGGCCAAGCGTGACCGATGTCCTCATCGAGCGAACTTCTTGAGCGTTGTTTGGCGTGATCGGAACGCACCGTCAGATGGCGCTGCCAGCAATTAAGCCCTGAGTTTGTTTCACTAGTCAAATAACGGCGTTTACTACTTCTGCAAGTGGGTGCACTTTTCGCGTCAATGGAGCCTGGTTTGAAACTGCCCGTCGGCCGCGCAGGAAGCGGTGTTGAAGATCAAGCGGGCGCCCCTCTGATGCGGCGGATTCCACGCCAATTATTCGCTGGCTTTTGCGATCGAAAACTTTGAAATCAATCGATCTTGATAAATCGTCAGGGATTGGCTGGCTAACTGTCGCTCCTTGGTTCGGATCGTGATCCGCAACCGGTCGCACCCTACGGCTGTGTCGCTCCGATTTTGCTGAAACCCTGATTCCGCGGGGCGCAGGACCTATAGGCGGGGCTGGGGCCTCGTCGGTGCGCCGGCGCGATTGGGCTCTGCTTCGCTAGATAGAACTACACGCATGTGCTTGATATCGGCCGTGAACATGGTGTCGCCGTCCATCCCGGGGGTGGCCCAGATCTGTTCTGGATCACGCGGGCCCCCGCCCGTGCCCTCTGTCTGGCTGTCGATCAGAGGGATCTCATACGCAGCGGGCATCCAGTATTTCCGCTGGGAACCGCCTGTGTGTGATCGGCGGGGGCGCCGTGCCATGGGCCGGGCCTGTTCTCGGTACGGTGCTGACCACGCCTCGCACCCGATGCACTCCCCGGGCGGCGCCGGCGCCAACTGAGGCGGCAGGTCATTGCGCTGAAGAAATTTTGAGGACGGCTTTCACTCAGGGATGAGTGTCGACGAATCGATCCCCGAGGTCGCCGAAAGTTCGCGAGTCGACATGCCGCCGGGATCGTCGCTGCGAATGCGGAGCGCATTTGCTCGCTATCGGCCAGGCTGGCGAGTGAGAGAATGAATACCCTCGATGCAGCAACAGATAATTCCTGGATCGCTAATTTCTGCACCCCCGTCAAGAAGATCTGGATATGCTGGCGCTCTGCAACTAGACACGTCATAGCTGGAGTGGGCCAAAAAAACAGACATCGTGAGGACAAGGTGCGGGGCTGGATGTCGTGCGTCGGATTCCTGAGCGATCTTTACTGGTCAACTCGACGGTGGGGAGGACCAGGTGAGCATCAACCCGTTTGACGACGACAACGGCCGTTTTCTCGTCTTGATCAATGACGAGGAGCAACACAGTCTGTGGCCGACCTTCGCGGACGTTCCGGCCGGCTGGAAGGTGGTGTTCGGCGAAGCCGATCGCGCTGCGTGTCTGGACTATATCGAGCAGAACTGGCCGGATATCCGGCCTAAGAGCCTGCGTGATCGATTAGCGCAGAGCCAGGGGTCCGACAGGTAAATAAGGGGGCCGGGGGGGCTCGCATTACATCTCGCGGTGGGAGAGTCCGATGCAGCATGGTGAACAGGCGCTGCCGGTAACACGTGCGCAGCTAGACATTTGGCTTGCGCAAGACGTCGCCAGCTCCGGTTCGGAGTGGCAACTCGGTTTGTTCGTGAAGATCGCAGGTGCGGTGGATCGCGACGCCCTTGAGTGGGCGATCTACCGTGTGGTCCGGGAGGCCGAGCCTATACGGGCCACGTTCTTCGAGGTAGACGGGCAGGTTTTCCAGCAGCCGGTCGACTACCCGAAGGTTGAGCTGGCATTCCATGACCTGACCGGCGCGGCCGATCCTGAGCAGGAAGCCCGGGACATGGCGGCGGCGATCCAGCGCACGCCCCTGCCTCTGGCAGGACCGCTGTTCAAATGCGCACTCTTCAAGACCGGTGCCGACGAGCATTTCCTGCTGGCGTGCTGCCACCACATAGTTGTGGACGGAACGGGTATCGCACTCATCGGAGCCCGGCTCGCCTCGGTCTACTCGGCAGTTCTCACCGGCGCGCCGATCCCAGGGGCGATCTTCGGCTCGCTGTCGGATCTGATCGACGGTGAGTCTGACTACGAAGCATCTGGCGACTATCTCGATGACCAGGCCTATTGGCATGGGCATCTGCCTCCGGAAAGCGATCGGCAATACGCTTCTGCCGACGCTACCGACATCCAAGACGGCAATTGGCCCTCGGCCGCAGTGCAATTGGACTCTGATCTGCTCCGCAGTGTTGACAAGTTGGCCCACTCGCTGAACGTTCCCCGCTCATCGGTCGTCACCGCGGCGTGTGCACTTCTCGTACACGGATGGTGTGCCGATGGCCCAGATGTCGTGCTCGACTTCCCCGTCAGTCGTCGCGTGCGTCCCGAGGCCCGGACGCTTCCCGGGATGGTTGCGGGAGTCGTGCCCCTGGTGTTGAAGGCATCGCCGGCATCGTCGATTTCCGAGTTCATCGGTCATGTCGAGACTCGCATACAAGAAGCCGTCCAACATCAACGATTCCCGGTGCATGCCCTTGAGCGCAAGGTCAATCCGCGCGCCGCGGGACAGATGGCCAATCGGGTGAGTGTGAACTTCCTCCCGTCCACGTTCACGCTGGACTTCGGTGGTGTGCAGGCATCGGCGTCGTTGACCAATGCGGGTGTTGTCGGTGGGTTCGGTCTGATCTTCTCCAGTGCGGGAGAGGAGCTGCTTCTCAGCACCATGGGATCCGGTCAGCCGTTCTCCAGCTTTGAGGTCCCCGACCTCGCGGCACGGTTGGAGCGGGTGTTGGGGGCGATGGCGGCCGACCCGGACGGGTTGTTGTCGTCGGTCGACGTGCTGGAGGTCGGTGAGCAGGGTCGTCTCGATGAAGTGGGTCATCGGGCGGTGTTGGCGCAGCCGGTGTCTGAGGTATCGATTCCGGAGGCGTTTGCGGCGCAGGTGGTTCGGGATCCGGATGCGGTGGCTGTTCGGTTTGATGGCCGTTCGATGTCATATCGCGAGCTGGATGAGGCGTCGAACCGGTTGGCGCGGTTGCTGATCGGTGAGGGCGCGGGTCCGGGCGCGTGTGTGGGGTTGCTGGCGGGCCGTTCGGCTGATGCGGTTGTCGCGATACTGGGTGTGTTGAAGTCGGGGGCGGCGTATCTGCCGATCGATCCGGCGGTGCCGGATGCGCGCGTCGAGTTCATGCTCACCGATGCGGGGCCGGCGGCTGTGCTGACCACGGGTGCTCTGGCAGGTCGGCTCCACGGGTACGGCGTGCCGGTGATCGAAGTCAGCGATCCCCGCATCGATTCTCAACCGAGTACCGCGCTGGCACTTCCTGCGCCGGACGATGTCGCGCACATCATCTATACGTCGGGAACGACGGGTGTGCCGAAAGGTGTTGCGGTTACCCATCAGAACGTGACCCGTCTTTTCGATGGTATGGACGTGGGTATCGAGATGGGTCCCCAACAGGTGTGGACGCAGTGTTCGTCGTTGGCGTTCGACTATTCGGTGTGGGAGATCTGGGGCGCTCTGTTGTTCGGCGGGCGTCTGGTCGTAGTGCCCGAGTCAGTGACGCGGTCGCCTCAGGAGTTGCAGGCCTTGCTTGTCCAGGAGCGGGTGACGGTGTTGAGTCAGACACCGTCTGCGGTAGGGGTTTTGGACCCCGCAGTTCTGGACTCGGTGTCGGCGTTGATGGTGGCGGCTGAGGCATGTCCATCGGATGTGGTGGATCGTTGGGCGCCGGGCCGGGTGATGATCAACGGTTACGGTCCGACCGAGACGACGGTGTACGCCACGATCAGCCGGCCCCTGCAGCCTGGTTCGGGTACCGTCCCGATCGGAGTGCCGGTGCCGGGCGCGGCGTTGTTCGTCTTGGATCGGTGGCTACGCCCGGTGCCGCCCGGTGTGGTGGGCGAGTTGTATGTGGCCGGCCGCGGGGTGAGCGCGGGATATCTGCGCCGCGCCGGGTTGACGGCGTCGAGGTTTGTACCGTGCCCGTTCGGGGCACCAGGGGCCCGCATGTATCGCACCGGGGACCTGGTGTGGTGGGGCCCGGATGGGCAGTTGCGGTATGCGGGGCGCGCTGATGAGCAGGTCAAGATCCGCGGCTACCGCATCGAATTGGGTGAAGTCCAAACAGCTTTGGCTGATCTCGATGGTGTGCAGCAGGCGGTGGTGATCGCTCGGGAGGATCGCCCGGGTGACAAGCGCCTGGTCGGTTACATCACCGGCACCGGCGACCCGGCAGAAGTACGGACTGCCCTGGCCGAGCGGTTGCCGGCCTACATGGTGCCCGCGGCGGTCGTCGTCCTCGACGCGTTGCCGCTGACTGTCAACGGCAAGCTCGACAAGCGTGCGCTGCCCGCACCGGAATACACCGGCGACCGGTACCGGGCACCGGGCACCGCGGCCGAAGAAGTCTTGGCCGGCATCTACGCCCAGGTACTCGGACTGGAACGGGTCGGGGTCGATGACTCCTTCTTCGATCTCGGTGGGGACAGCATCATGGCGATGCGGGTGGTCTCCGCGGTCAACACGACCTTGGATGCCGGGCTGTCGGTGCGCACACTGTTCGATGCACCGACCGTCGCGCAGTTGGCTCCGCGGCTTGGTGAGGGATCTGACAGACGTGCGCCACTGACCGCAGGCGAGCGTCCTGCGGTAGTGCCGCTGTCGTATGCGCAGAACCGGATGTGGTTCCTCAACCGATTCGAAGATGGCGCCGCGACTTACAACATGCCGATGGCTTTCCGCATCGACGGTGCGCTGGATGCCGAGGCTCTGGGATCCGCGCTCGACGATGTGATCGCCCGCCACGAATCTCTGCGGACGGTGTTTCCCGATGTCCAGGGTGTGCCCTTGCAGCAGGTAGTTCCCGCGCAGCCGGGTCTCTGGCGGCGCGGAGGGCCCGTGGTGGTGCAGCTCCAGGATGCCGATGTGGTCGACGAGCTGATTTCGTTGGCCGAGTATCGTTTTGACCTGTCGGCTGAGATCCCGTTCCGGGCGGAGATCTATGAGGTAGGGCTTGACCGGTACGTCCTCGGAATCGTGCTGCACCACATCGCCTTCGACGGATGGTCGATGGCGCCGATGGCCCGTGACGTGGGCGACGCGTACCGGGCGCGGGTGCAGGGTCAGGCCCCCGACTGGGTGCCGTTGCCCGTGCAGTACGCCGATTACACCCTGTGGCAACAGGACTGGCTGGGTTCAGAGTTTGACGCCGACAGTGTGATCGCCCGCCAGCTGGCTTACTGGCGGCGAGAGCTGGCGGACCTTCCCGAGGTGTCGTCGTTGCCGGGGGATCGTCCCCGGCCACCGGTGCCGAGTTATCGCGGCGATGCGGTCGATCTGCGTATCGATCCGGAGTCATGGGCGGGAATCAAGGCGGTTGCCGCGGAACACAACGCCACGGCGTCGATGGTCTTGCAGGCCGTGATGGCGGTGGCTTTGCACCGCGCCGGGGTCGGCGAAGACATCGCGCTGGGAACCCCGATCGCGGGTCGCACGGACCAGGCCCTCGACGAGCTGGTCGGGTTCTTCGTCAACTCCTGGGTGCTGCGGGTAGGAGTCGACCCCGCACTGCCGTTCAGTGAGTTGCTGGAGCGGGTTCGACAAAAGGCGCTCGATGCCTACGCCAACCAGGACGTGCCATTCGAACTACTCGTCGAGAGGCTCAACCCGACCCGCTCCACTTCTCATCATCCGCTGTTCCAGGTGGTGCTGGCATTCCAGAACAATGTCCGCCCCGAGATCGAACTCGACGAACTCGACGTCGAGCCGCTGGCGGCAGACATTCGCACCGCCCGATTCGACCTGGAATTCGATCTCCGAGAGATACCGAGCGGCGATGCCAGTGCGCTCTTCGACATGAAGGCAGTGCCGGCCGAAGGGCGTGGCGCGCTGATGGCCGCAGGCACGGTCGCCTACGCCACCGACCTGTACGACCGCTCCAGCATCGAGCGGTTGGTGAGTTGGTTCGGCCGGGTGGTCGAGGTCGTGGTGGCTGATCCGTCGGTGGTGGTCGGCGAGGTGGGCCTGCTCGATCATGACGAGCAGGAATTGCTGCTGCACAAATGGTCTGGAGCCGAGGTCGGCGCGCCCATGGGGTTGGTACCACAGCTGCTGGCGGCGGCGGTGGCCGCAGATCCGGATGCCCCGGCGGTGGTGGACGGGTCCAGAGAGCTGTCGTACCGCGAGTTGGACGAGGCATCCAATCGACTGGCACGCGCGTTGGTGGAAGCCGGAGTGGGTCCGGAGCGCGCGGTCGGCGTGGCGATGGGCCGGTCCGCTGAGCTGGTGATCGCCTGGTGGGCCGTGCTGAAGGCAGGCGGTGTGTACGTGCCCGTCGATCCGGGACACCCGGCCGAGCGGATCGCGACGGTGCTGGACGCCGCCGAGGCGGTGTGCGTACTGACGTGCGGTGTCGATCTGGTCGAGGGCACCGGCGGTCGACTCGTGATCCCGCTCGATCTGGTGGACCTGTCCGACCACAGTGCGGATCCTGTCACCGACGCGGATCGGTTGGCGCCGTTGAGTCTTGATGATGCGGCGTATGTGATTTTCACGTCGGGTTCCACGGGCACGCCGAAGGGTGTGGCGATCAGTCATGCCGGTGTGTTGGGTGTGGCTGCGGCGCATCGTGAGTTGTTCGGGGTGGGTGCTGGTGCGCGGGTGTTGATGGTGGCCGCGCCGACCTTCGATGCCTCGGTGTTCGAGTGGTTGTGGGCAGTGGCCTCAGGTGCGGCGTTGGTGGTGGCCCCACCGGACGCCTATGCCGGCGAGGCGTTGACCGAGATCCTGTCCGGCCAGAACGTCAGTGCCGCGTTGATCACTCCGACGGTACTGGCGACGCTGGATCCGGCGCGGGTCGACGGACTGAGCACATTGGTCACCGGTGGTGAGGCGTGCCCGGCGGAGTTGGTGGCGGCCTGGGCGCCGGGGCGGCGGATGTTCAATGCCTATGGCCCGACCGAGGTCACCATCTGGGCCACATGGAGTGCGCTGTCGGCCGGACAGCCCGTCCGGATCGGTGCCCCGGTTCCGGGGACGTGTGTGCTGGTGCTGGATGGGAGGCTGAACCCGGCCCCGGTTGGGGTGGTGGGCGAGCTGTACGTGGCCGGTCCGGTGCTGGCCCGCGGCTATGTGGGCCGACCGGAGTTGACGGCGGACCGGTTCGTGGCCAATCCTTTTGGCGCTCCGGGGTCGCGGCTGTACCGCACGGGTGACCTGGTGCGCTGGACCCCGGCAGGGAGTCTGGAGTATCTGGGTCGCGCCGATGCGCAGATCAAGCTGCGCGGGCAGCGCCTGGAACTCGGCGAGATCGAGAACACCCTGCTGGCCTGCCCCCAGGTCACGCGTGCGGCCGCGGCTGTTCATCGAGGCAGCACCGGTGTCGATCATCTGGTCGGCTACATCGCTCTCGAACAGACCAGCACCGCCGACCACGACGCCGAAGTCGTCGATCAGTGGCAGGACATCTACGACGAGCTGTACGACGCCGACATGCAGGTGGCGGAGTTCGGTAGCGACTTCCGCGGTTGGAACAGCAGCTACACCGACGAGCCGATTCCGCTGGATGAGATGCGGGAGTGGCGCTCGGGTGCAGTCGACCGCATCCTGGCTCTGAAGCCGCAGCGGGTGTTGGAGATCGGTGTAGGTTCGGGCCTCGTTCTCTCACAGGTCGCGCCGGAATGCGTGGAGTACTGGGGGACAGACTTTTCCGCGCCGACCATCCGGAAGCTGCAGGCAGCAGTCGCCGGGCAGCCGTGGGGAGAACGGGTTCATCTGCTGACCCGACCGGCGCATGTCACCGAAGGACTGCCGGAAGGCCAGTTCGACGTGGTGGTGATCAACTCGGTGATCCAGTATTTCCCCAGCGCGGGGTATCTGGCCGAGGTCATCGACAAGGCAATGGAGCTGCTGGGTCCGGGCGGGGCATTGTTCGTCGGCGATGTGCGCAATCACAGCCTGCAGGGTGCGTTCCAGACCGGGATCGCGCTGGCGCGCAGTCGCGCCGGGACCGATACCGACGAGGTCCGCCAACGGATTCAACGTGCGACCGTGGGTGAGCACGAATTGCTGCTATCCCCAGAGTTCTTCACCAGCTGGGCGGCTGACCACCCGGCGGTGGGGGGTATCGGGGTCTTGGTCAAGCGCGGCGAGGCCGACAATGAGCTGACCCGGTACCGCTACGACGTCATCGTCCACAAGTCTCCGACCCAGGTGTGCTCGCTGGCCGGTGCACCGAACTGGGCCTGGACCGACTGCGCCGGCCTGAGTGGGCTACACGCCGAGTTGACGGCGCAGCGCCCACAGACGGTGCGGGTCAGTGCGATTCCGCGAGCGGGTGTGGTCGCCGATGTGGTCACCGAACAGGCCCTGGCTGCCGGTCTCCCGCTCGCCGAGGCCCTCGACCATGCCGACTCTGTTGCCGCCTCCGAAGATGCCGTCACGCCTGAACTCTTGTATGGACTCGGCGAGGCCGCCGGGTACCACGTCGCGGTCACATGGGGCGCACAGCCCGGCACGCTGGACGCCGCCTTCATCTCGGCCGCCGACGGCGGGGCGATGCCGCCGCTCACCGATCTCTACCAACCCACCACCGACTCGCGTCTGCACGGCGGGTACGCCAACGACCCACACACCAACGCCAAGGTGAGCGAGGTGCGCCAGTGGTTGGCCGAGCAACTGCCCGAGTACATGGTGCCGACACAGATCATGGTGCTCGAGGAGTTCCCCTTGACCTCCTCGGGCAAGATCGACCGAAAAGCGCTGCCGGAACCGACGTTTGCCGCCACCTCCTTCCGGTCCCCGCAGAACGACACCGAAAAGATCGTTGCCGAGGTGTTCACCGAGGTGCTGGGGCTCGGCAGAGCCGGCCTCGATGACGACTTCTTCGCACTGGGCGGTGACTCGCTGATCGCCATCCGGGTGAGCGCCAGGCTGCAGTCGGCACTCGGCAGGGACGTGCCGGTGCGGTATCTGTTCGACGCACCCACTGTCGGAGGACTTGCCGATTATCTGGACCGGCATCAGGACGGCATAGCCCGCCCACCGCTGACGGCGCGCCACCGTCCCGAATCTGTGCCGCTGTCCTATGCCCAGCAACGGTTGTGGTTCCTGGAGCAGTTGCAGGGGCCGTCGCCGATCTACAACATGGCCGTCGCATTGCGGCTGCGGGGACGCCTGGACGCAGATGCGTTGGGGGCCGCGCTGGCGGATGTCGTGGCCCGGCAGGAGAGTCTGCGCACAATCTTCGGATCGGTCGACGGGGTACCCCACCAACTGGTCGTGGACGTCGAGATGGCTGACTTGGGTTGGCAGGTGGTCGATGCCGGAGGATGGTCGGTAAGCCGGCTCGACGAGGCCATCAGTGAGACAGCGCGCCACAGCTTTGACCTGTCGCGCGAGATCCCGATCAAGGCAACGCTCTTCCGGGTCGACACGGACGAGCATGTGCTCGCAGCTGTGGTGCATCACATCGCTGCAGACGGTTGGTCGGTCACCCCGCTGGTGGCGGATCTGGGAGCGGCGTACGCCAGCCGGAGTGCCGGGCAGGCCCCTGAGTGGGAGCCGTTGCCGGTGCAGTACGCCGATTACACATTGTGGCAGCAGGATTGGATGGGCTCGGTCGCTGATCCCGACAGCGTGATCTCCGGCCAATTGGCCTATTGGAAGGATGCGCTCGCCGGTCTGCCGGAGCAGTTGGAGTTGCCGACCGATCGTCCCTACCCGCCGGTGGCCGACTACCAGGGTTCGAGCGTCGCGGTGGAATGGCCGGCCGAACTGCAGCAGCAGATTGCCCGGGTAGCCCGTCAGCACAATGCGACCAGCTTCATGGTGGTGCAAACCGCGTTGGCGGCACTTCTCGGCCAGTTGAGCGCCAGCACCGATGTGGCCGTGGGCATCGCATCCGCCGGCCGCGGTGAGCCCGCGCTGGACAATCTGGTGGGATTCTTCGTCAACACTCTGGTGCTGCGGGTGGACCTGTCCGGCGACCCCACGGTTTCCGAGTTGCTGGCGCAGGTGCGCCGGCGCAGCCTGGGGGCCTTCGAACATCAGGACGTGCCCTTCGAGATCTTGGTGGATCGGCTCAATCCGACCCGCAGCCTGACCCATCACCCGCTCGTACAGGTGATGCTGACCTGGCAAAACCTGCCATGGCAGCACAGTGATCCTGCCGCCGGACTGGCGCTGGGCGACGTCCAGGTAACCCCGTTGGAGGCGGGAACCCATTCCGCTCGTATGGATTTGGTGTTCTCACTGGCCGAACGATTCAGCGACACCGGTACGCCGGCCGGCATCTCGGGAATGGTGGAGTTCCGCACCGATGTTTTCGACGCGGCCGGCATCGAGACACTGATCGACCGGTTGGTGCGGGTGTTGGTGGCGATGGTCGCTGATCCAGATGGGTCGTTGTCGTCGGTGGATGTGCTCGATGCCGCCGATCGTGCGCGACTGGATGAGGTCGGTCATCGGGGAGTCCTGGGCCGGCCGGTGGTGGAGTCCTCGATTCCGGCGCTGTTCGCGGCACAGGTGGCGCAGGCTCCGGACACGGTGGCTGTCTGTTTCGATCGCCGTTCGATGTCCTATCGGGAATTGGACGAGGCGTCGAATCGGTTGGCGCGCTTGTTGGTCAGTGAGGGTGCGGGTCCGGGTAGGTCAGTGGGTTTGTTGACCGGCCGGTCGCTTGATGCGATCGTCGCGATCTTGGGTGTGCTGAAGTCGGGGGCGGCGTATCTGCCGATCGATCCGGCGGTGCCTGACGCGCGCGTCGAGTTCATGATCACCGATGCGGAGCCCGTGGCGGTGATCGCCACGGCCGAGTTGGCGGAGCGGCTTCGCGGACGTGACGTGCCGGTGGTCGAGATTGACGATCCCCGTATCGATGCTCAGCCGGGAACTCCATTGGCGGTGGGTCCTGCAGCCGATGATTTGGCGCACATCATCTACACGTCGGGGACGACGGGTGTGCCGAAAGGTGTTGCGGTCACCCATCAGAACGTGACCCGTCTTTTCGACGGTATGGACGTGGGTATCGAGATGGGTCCGCAGCAGGTGTGGGCTCAATGCTCGTCGTTGGCGTTCGACTATTCGGTCTGGGAGATCTGGGGCGCCCTGCTGCACGGTGGGCGCCTGGTGGTGGTGCCCGAACACGTCACACGTTCACCAGAAGACCTACACGCGCTTCTGGTCAGCGAGCACGTCACCGTCTTGAGCCAGACCCCTTCGGCAGTGGGGATGTTGGCTGCGGAGGGGCTGGAGTCGGCAGCGTTGATGGTCGCCGCTGAGCCGTGCCCTGCCGAGGTGGTGGACCATTGGTCCCCCGGTCGGGTGATGATCAACGGCTACGGTCCGACTGAGACGACGGTGTACGCCACGATCAGCGCGCCATTGGTTCCTGGCTCGAACAGTGTCCCGATCGGTGTGCCGGTGCCGGGTGCGGCGTTGTTCGTCCTGGATCGGTGGCTGCGTCCGGTGCCGCCCGGTGTGGTGGGTGAGTTGTATGTGGCCGGCCGCGGGGTGAGTGCCGGGTATCTGGGCCGCGCCGGATTGACGGGGTCACGCTTTGTGCCGTGCCCGTTCGTGGCACCGGGGGCCCGCATGTATCGCACCGGAGATTTGGTCTCGTGGGGCGCCGATGGGCAGTTGCGGTATGCGGGGCGCGCTGATGAGCAGGTCAAGATCCGTGGCTACCGCATCGAATTGGGTGAAGTCCAAACAGCTTTGGCCGACTTGGATGGTGTGCAGCAGGCCGTGGTGATCACCAGGGAGGACCATCCCGGCGACAAGCGCCTGGTCGGTTACATCACCGGCACCGCCGACCCTGCGGAGGTACGGACTGCGCTGGCCGACCGGTTGCCGGCCTACATGGTGCCCGCCGCGGTCGTCGTCATCGACGCGTTGCCGTTGACCGTCAACGGCAAGCTCGACAAGCGGGCCCTGCCGGTACCGGAGTACATCGGCGACCGGTATCGGGCGCCCAGTACTGCCACCGAAGAAATCTTGGCAGGTATCTATGCCCAGGTACTCGGGCTGCAACGCGTCGGGGTCGACGACTCCTTCTTCGATCTGGGCGGCGACAGCATCACGGCGATGCGGGTGGTCTCTGCGATCAACACGACCTTGGAAGTCGGACTCGTGGTGCGCACACTGTTCGATGCACCGACTGTGGCGCAGTTGGCTCCGCGTCTGAGCGAGGGATCTGACAGGCGTGCGCCACTGACCGCAGGCGAGCGACCCGCGGTGGTACCGCTGTCGTATGCACAGAACCGCATGTGGTTCCTCGAGCAGCTGCAGGGACCGTCACCGATCTACAACATGCCGGTCGCGCTGCGGCTGACCGGAGGTCTCGATGCTGGTGCGCTGGGAGCAGGTTTGGCCGATGTCATCGCCCGGCAAGAGAGTCTGCGGACGTTGTTCGTTGCGGTCGAAGGTGTGCCCCGGCAGGTGGTGGTGCCGGCCGAGCAGGCCGATTTCGGGTGGCAGGTCATCGATGCCAGTGGTTGGTCGGGCGAGCGGTTGGAGGAAGCCGTCGGTGACGCTGTGCGGCACTGCTTCGATCTGGCTACTGAGATTCCTTTGCGAGCAACGCTTTTCCGAGTCGCTGAGGATGAGCATGTTTTGGTGGCGGTGGTTCACCACATCGCTGCCGATGGCTGGTCGGTCACACCATTTGTGGCGGATCTGGGCAAGGCCTACGCCAGCCGCTGTGTCGGCCAAGCTCCGGAGTGGGCGCCGCTCCCGGTGCAGTACGTGGATTACACGTTGTGGCAACAGGACTGGCTGGGGGATGAGGCTGATCCGGGCAGTGTGATCGCCGAGCAGGTGGCGTACTGGGAGCAGGCGTTGGATGGCCTGCCGGAGAGGTTGGAGTTGCCGACGGATCGGCCGTATCCGCCGGTGGCCGACTACCGGGGTTCCAGTGTGGCGGTGGAATGGCCACCAGAGTTGCAGCAGCAGATCGCTCGTGTGGCTCGCGAGCACAACGTGACCGGTTTCATGGTGGTGCAGGCTGCGCTGGCAACGCTGCTGTCGAGGCACAGTGCCAGCTCTGATGTCGCGGTGGGATTTCCGATAGCGGGTCGCGGTGAGTCCGCTCTGAATGAGCTGGTCGGGTTCTTCGTCAACACATTGGTATTGCGGGTCGATCTTGCAGGCGATCCCACGATCGCGGCGTTGTTCGAGCAGGTGCGCCAGCAGGCCTTGGGCGCCTACGAACACCAGGATGTGCCGTTCGAGGTGCTGGTCGACCGCCTCAACCCCACCCGTAGTCTGACCCACCACCCGCTGATCCAAGTCATGCTCGCGTGGCAGAATTTCGCCGGAGATCCCGCGACGGATGTGGCGCTGGGCGATATTCGGATTACACCCCTGTCGGCGGAAACAAACACCGCACGTATGGATTTGGCGTTTTCCCTGTCCGAGCAATGGACTCCGGATGGCGCGCCCGCCGGCATCTCGGGAGCGGTGGAGTTCCGCACCGACGTGTTCGACGCAGATACGATTCGGACCCTGACCGAGCGGCTGCAGCGGGTCCTGGTGGCGATGACCATCGACACCACTCGGCGACTGTCGACGGTGGACGTGCTCGACGAGAGCGAGCATCTCCGATTGGACGAGATCGGTAATCGGGTTGTCCTGGGCCGGCCGGAGACCGAGATCTCGATTCCGGTGCTGTTCTCCCAGCAGGTTGCTCGAACCCCTGATTCGGTCGCGATCACCGCCGAGGGGTGCTCGTTGACCTATCGGCAACTCGACGACATATCGAATCAGTTGGCGCATGCGTTGGTTGACCAGGGCGCAGGCCCCGGCGACGTGGTAGCGCTGGCGCTGGAACGTTCGCCGCACGCGGTTGTCGCGATGCTTGCTGTCCTCAAAGCCGGGGCGGCATACCTCGCGATCGATCCGGCGGTACCTGATGAGCGGATCCAGTTCATGGCTGCCGATGCGGAGCCGGTGGTTGCACTCACTTCCGCCGGGTTTGCAGAACGACTGCGCGGGTGTGCTGTGCCGATCCTCGATATCGGCGATCCCCGCATGGCGGCTTACCCAGCGACGCCGCTACCGTCACCGGCCCCTGATGACATTGCCTACCTCATCTACACCTCGGGTACCACCGGCACGCCGAAGGGGGTTGCGATCACTCACCGCAACCTCGCGCACGTCGCCGCGTCCATGCCCGCATCCCTTCCGGCGGAACAGGTATGGACGCAGTGTCACTCGTACGCGTTCGACTTCTCGGTATGGGAGATCTGGGCCGCACTGCTGTCGGGCGGGCGATTGGTGGTGGTCCCCGAAGCGGTGACGGTGTCGCCTACCGATTTCCATGCCCTGTTGGTGGCCGAAGAGGTCAACGTGCTGACCCAGACCCCGTCGGCGGTGGCGGCACTGTCGCCCGAGGGGTTGGATTCGGTGGCGTTGCTTCTCGGTGGCGAGGATTGCCCAACCGAGTTGGTGGATCGGTGGGCGCCGGGCCGGGTGATGATCAACGCCTACGGCCCGACCGAGGCGACGATCTACGCGTCGATGAGTGCGCCCTTGACGCCGGCCGGAAGCGACGGGCCCAGTGCGGTGCCCATCGGTGCTCCGGTGCCGACCGCGGCGTTGTTCGTGCTGGACGACCGGATGCGCCCGGTGCCTCCGGGCGTGGTGGGGGAGTTGTATGTCGCCGGCCGGGGTGTCGCATGCGGGTATGCGCGCCGCCCGGCGTTGACCGGGTCGCGGTTTGTCGCCTGCCCGTTCGGTGGGGCCGGAACTCGCATGTATCGCACCGGCGATCTGGTGTCGTGGGGTGCTGACGGGCAGTTGCGGTACCTGGGCCGTGCGGATGAGCAGGTCAAGATCCGCGGGTACCGCATCGAACTCGGCGAAGTACGAGCGGCACTGTCTGAGATGGCCGGCGTCGACCAGACCGTGGTGATCGCCCGTGAGGACCGCCCGGGCGACAAGCGTCTGGTTGCCTACATCACCGGCACTGCCGATCCGTCGCAGGTGCGTGCGGAGCTGGCCCAACGGCTACCGAACTACATGATCCCCGCAGCGGTGGTGATGCTCGAGGCATTGCCGCTCACCGTCAGCGGCAAGCTGGACACGCGGGCCCTGCCTGCGCCGGAATACCAGGACGCCGCCGTCTACCGGGCTCCGTCGAGCCCCACCGAGGAGATCCTGGCCGGCATCTATGCGCAGGTTCTGGGATTGGAGCGGGTCGGGGTCGATGACTCGTTCTTCGACCTGGGTGGTGACTCGCTGCTGGCAATGCGCGTGATCGCCGCGATCAACACCAGCCTGGATTCCGGACTTGCCGTGCGTACCTTGTTCGATGCCCCCACGGTCGCCCAACTCGCACCGCGCATCGGTGAGAATTCCAATTCGCGCAAGCCACTTGTGGCGGGTGAGCGACCCGCGGTTGTCCCGTTGTCGTACGCCCAGAGCAGGTTGTGGTTCCTCAACCGTTTCGAGGGCGGGGTCGCCACATACAACATGCCGACCGCTTTCCGGATCAACGGTGAGCTCGACGTCGAGGCGTTGGACAAGGCTCTAGATGATGTGATCGCCCGGCATGAGTCGCTGCGGACCGTCTTCCCCGACATCGACGGTGAGGGATACCAGAAGGTGCTGCCCGCGGAGCCGGGGTTGTGGCGGCGTGGCGGGCCGGCGCTGCTGTCGCTGGCGGAAGCCGACGTGGCAGACGAGTTGATCGCGCTGGCCAAATATCGGTTCGATCTGTCGGCCGAGATTCCGGTGCGGGCGCAGATCTACGAGGTGGGACCGAACCAGTACTTACTGGCAATGGTGCTGCACCACATCGTCTTTGACGGCTGGTCGATGGCGCCGATGGTGCGCGACGTCGGGGTTGCCTATGCCAGCCGGTGCGCCGGTCAGGCTCCCGAATGGGTGCCGTTGCCGGTGCAATACGCCGATTACACGTTGTGGCAGCAGGATTGGCTGGGATCAGAGTCTGATCCGGACAGCGTGATCGCGGCCCAGATGGCGTACTGGCGTCAGGAGTTGGCGGATCTTCCCGAGGTGGTGTCGCTGCCTGCGGATCGGCCGCGGCCGCCGGTGCCCAGTTACCGCGGTGAAGGCGTTCCGATACGTATCGATCCGGAGTTGTGGTCAGGTGTCAAGGCGGTGGCCGCAGCACACAACGCGACGGTATCGATGGTGTTGCAGGCTGCGATGGCGGTCGTGCTGCACCGGGCCGGTGTCGGTGAGGACGTCGCGTTGGGCACCCCGATCGCCGGACGGACTGACGCGGCGCTCGATGAACTGGTGGGCTTCTTCGTCAACACGTGGGTGCTGCGAGTGAGTGTCTCGTCGGGCCTGCAGTTCAGCGATGTAGTGGCGCAGGTCCGGCAGAAGGCGCTGGACGCCTACGGCAATCAGGACGTGCCATTCGAGCGCCTCGTGGAGCGGATCAACCCGACGCGTTCCACCTCGCACCATCCGCTGTTCCAGATCGCGATGGTCTTCCAGAACAATGTGCGCCCGGAGGTCGCGCTGGAAGGTGCCAGCGTCGAGGCATTGGTGGCCGATACCCACACCGCCAAATGGGATTTGGACATTGATCTCAGGGACGTGCCCGGCGAGGGTGCTGCCGGCACGGTGACCTACGCCACGGATCTGTTCGACCGCTCCAGCATCGAGCGGTTGGTCGGTTGGTTCGGCCGGGTGCTCGAGGCTGTGGTCTCCGACCCGTCGGCAGTCGTCGGTGAGGTGACGCTGCTCGATGGTGACGAGCAGGATCTGGTGTCGTACGAATGGTCTGGCGCCGGAGTCGGCGCTCCGGTGGGTCTCGCCCCTGAGCTGTTGACTGCTGCGGTGACCGCCGATCCGGATGCCGTCGCAATCATCGACGGGTCCCGTCAGCTGTCATACCGCGAGTTGGACGAGGCCTCGAACCAGTTGGCTCGGGTGCTGATAGGAGCCGGCGTCGGTCCGGAGCGTGCGGTCGGTGTGGCGATGGGCCGGTCGGCTGACCTGGTGATCGCCTGGTGGGCTGTGCTCAAGGCCGGCGGTGTGTACGTGCCGGTGGACCGGACCCACCCGGCCGAGCGGATCGCGACGGTACTGGACGCCGCCGAGGCGGTGTGCGTTCTGGCCCGTGGCAGCGACGCCGTCGAGGGATCAGGGACGCGCCCGGTCATGGATGTGGTGTCACTGGACCTTTCGGCGAGCTCCGCGGAGCCGGTGACGGATGCGGATCGGTTGGCGCCGTTGAGTGTTGACGGTGCGGCGTATGTGATTTTCACGTCGGGGTCTACGGGTGTTCCCAAGGGTGTGGCGATCAGTCATGCCGGTGTGTTGGGTGTGGCTGCGGCTCATCGTGATCTGTTCGGGGTGGGTGCGGGTGCGCGGGTGTTGATGGTGGCTGCGCCGACGTTTGATGCGTCGGTGTTCGAGTGGTTGTGGGCGGTGTCTTCGGGGGCGGCGTTGGTGGTGGCCCCGCCGGATTCCTATGCCGGTGACGCACTGACAGCGGTGATCGAGGACCAGAAGGTCGAGGCGGCGTTGATCACCCCGACGGTGGTGGCAACTCTGGACCGCAGCCGTCTGCCCGAATTGAAGACTCTGGTCACCGGTGGGGAGGCGTGCCCGGCGGAGTTGGTGGCGGCGTGGGCGCCCGGTCGGCGGATGTTCAATGCCTACGGTCCCACCGAGGTCACCATCTGGGCCACCTGGAGTGCGCTGTCGGCCGGACAGCCGGTGCGGATCGGTGCCCCGGTTCCGGGAACGTGTGCGCTGGTGCTCGATGCCCGGCTGAACCCGGCTCCTGTCGGGGTGGTGGGCGAGTTGTACCTGGCCGGCCCGGTGTTGGCCCGCGGCTATGTAGGCCGACCCGATCTGACCGCGGATCGCTTCGTGGCCAACCCCTTTGGCGCCCCGGGGACGCGCCTGTACCGCACCGGTGACCTGGTGCGCTGGACCACCGAGGGCAACCTGGAGTACTTCGGCCGTGCCGACGCCCAGGTGAAGTTGCGCGGGCAGCGCCTGGAACTCGGCGAGATCGAGAACACCCTGCTGGCCTGCCCACAGGTCAATCGCGCTGCGGCCGCGGTCTATCACCATGAAGCCGCCGACCATCTGGTCGCCTACGTCGCGTTGGAGCGTGCCAGCAGCGCCGACCACGATGCCGAAGTCGTCGATCAGTGGCAGCACGTGTACGACGAGCTCTATGACGCCGATCTCGAAGCGGTGGAGTTCGGCAGTGACTTCCGCGGATGGAACAGCAGCTACACGGGGGATCCGATTCCGCTGGATCAGATGCGGGAATGGCGCGCGGGAGCCGTGAACCGGATCCTGGCACTGCGCCCGCAGCGGGTGCTCGAGCTCGGTGTGGGTTCGGGTCTCGTGCTCTCCCAGATCGCCCCCGAGTCCGTGGAGTATTGGGGGACAGACTTTTCCGCGCCGACCATTCGGAAGCTGGAATCCTCGGTGGCCGGACAACCATGGGGGGATCGGGTCCGGTTGCGGGTACAGCCGGCCGATGTGGCCGACGGACTGCCCGCCGGATACTTCGACACGGTCATCGTCAACTCCGTGATCCAGTACTTCCCGAACTCGGCGTATCTCGCCGAGGTCATGGACAACGCCGTGGAGCTGTTGGCCCCGGGCGGAACGTTGTTCATCGGCGATGTGCGCAATCACAGCCTGCAGGGCGCGTTCCAGACCGGTATCGCGCTGGCCCGCAGCGGTGAAGGTGCCGACAGCGACGAGATCCGTCAGCGAGTGCAACGCGCGATCCTCGGCGAGCCCGAGTTGCTGCTGGCCCCAGAGTTCTTCACGAGCTGGGCGGCCGGCCACCCGTCAGTGGGCGGAATAGGCATCCAGGTCAAGCGCGGAGAAGCCGACAACGAGCTGACCCGGTACCGGTATGACGTCATCATTCACAAGTCGGCCGGCCGGGTCCATTCACTCGCGGACGCACCCGTCTGGGAGTGGGCTGATTGTGCGGGACTGAGCGGGTTGCATGCCGAGCTGGCTGCGCAGCGACCAGCACAGGTGCGAGTCAGCGGGATTCCGCGGGCGGGCGTGTTCGCCGATGTGATCGTTGAACGGGCGCTGGCAGACGGGCACTCGTCCGCCGACGCGCTGGCAGAGGCAGAGATTGCCGCCAACCCCGCCAACACGGTCACGCCCGAACGGTTGTACCAGCTCGGTGAGTCCGCCGGATACCAGGTTGCCGTCACGTGGGGCGCTCAACCGGGGACCGTCGACGCGGTCTTCCTCGCCGCCACCGGCGAGGGGGAGACTCAGGTACTGACCGATCTGTATCAGCCCCCGGCTGATTCGCACAAGCGCAGCGCCTACGCCAATGACCCTGACACCAACAGCAAGGTGAGCGAGGTGCGGCAGTGGCTGGGTGCCCGTCTGCCGGAGTACATGGTGCCGTCCCAGATCGTTGTGCTCGAGGAGTTCCCGCTGACCTCCTCGGGCAAGATCGATCGCAGGGCGCTGCCTGAGCCGGTGTTCGCAGCCGCCACGTTCCGGTCACCGCAGACACCGTCGGAAAAGACAGTCGCCGAGGTCTTCGCCGAGGTGCTCGGACTCGATCGGGTCGGCCTCGACGACGATTTCTTTGCCCTGGGCGGAGATTCGTTGATCGCCATCCGGGTCAGCGCGCGGCTGCAGCTGGCGCTGGGCAAGGACGTGCCGGTGCGTTATCTGTTCGACACGCCCACGGTCGGCCGGCTGGCCGCCTCCCTGGACCGCCAGCAGGACGAGGCGGTACGTCCTCCGCTGCAGACGATGCTGCGCCCGCAGAACGTGCCCTTGTCGTATGCGCAGCAGCGGTTGTGGTTCTTCGATCAATTGAACGGCCCGTCACCGGTTTACAACTTGGCCGTGGGGTTGCGCTTCAGCGGAGAGCTCGACTCCGTCGCGCTCGGTCAGGCACTGGTAGACGTGGTCGGTCGCCATGAGAGCCTACGCACCCTGTTCACTCTGGCCGACGGGATGCCGCAGCAATCGGTGGTGCCGGCCGAGAGTGCACGCACGTGTTGGGAAGTGGTGGATGCGGTCGGTTGGCCGGAGGACCGGTTGGCCGAGGCCGCCGGCGAGGTCGCGCGTCACCCATTCGACCTGTCGACCGAATTGCCCTTGAGGGCCACACTTTTCCGTGTTGCCGAGAACGAGCACGTCCTGGTGGCGGTCGTGCACCACATCGCCGCCGACGGTTGGTCGGTCACCCCCTTGGTGGCTGATCTGGGCTCGGCATACGCGGCCCGGTCTGCGGGCCGGCCCCCGGAATGGCTGCCGCTGCCGGTTCAGTATGTGGATTACACGCTGTGGCAACGGGGGTACCTGGGTGATCTGGCCGATCCGGACAGTCGCATTTCCGCCCAGCTGGCGTACTGGGAGCAGGCTTTGGAGGGGCTGCCCGAGCGGTTGGAGTTGCCGACGGATCGGCCGTACCCACCGGTGGCCGACTATCGCGGGGCCAGTCTGATGGTGGAGTGGCCCGCCGAGCTCCAGCAGCGGATTGCCCGGGTGGCTCGTGAGCAGAACGCGACCAGTTTCATGGTGGTGCAGGCCGGGCTGGCGCTGCTGCTGTCGAAGCTCAGCGCGAGTTCAGATGTAGCGGTTGGGATATCGACCGCGGGACGCAATGACCCCGCGCTCGACAACCTGGTCGGGTTCTTCGTCAACACAGTGGTACTGCGCGTCGACTTCGCCGGAGATCCGACCATCGGTGAACTCCTGGAGCAGGTGCGTCAACGCGGTCTGGCGGCCTTCGAGCACCAGGACGTGCCGTTCGAGGTTGTCGTGGATCGGCTCAACCCGACGCGCAGCTTGACCCATCACCCGCTCGTGCAGGTGATGTTGTCCTGGCAGAACCTGGCCTGGCAACACAGCGCAGACGCCGCGGGAGGCCTGACGCTGGGAGATGTGCGGGTGACCCCGCTGCCCGCGCAAACCCACACCGCGCGTACTGATCTGACCTTGGCTTTGGGTGAACGGTGGACTGAGACCGGCGAACCCGCCGGGATTGGGGGGACTGTGGAGTTTCGCACCGATGTCTATGACGAGAGCAGCGTCGTGCGGTTGATCGATCGATTGCGAAAGGTGTTGATGGCGATCACCGCCGAGGTGGAGGCGTCGTCGTGACCGCCGACCTGAGTCGGCGGTTGTCGTCGATGGAGTTCCTGGATGCCGACGAGCACGCGGAGCTGTTCGGATGGGGTAACCGGGCTGCTTTGACCGAGCCGGTTTCGCCATCGGCCTCGATTCCGGATTTGTTCGCGGTGCAGGTGGCGCGTACGCCAGAGGCGACAGCGGTGACACTCGACGGTCGCTCGATGTCGTATGCGGAGTTGGACGAGGCTTCGAATCGTCTGGCGCACGAGTTGATCAGTCATGGTGTTGGGCCGGGCAGTCGGGTGGCATTGCTGTTCCCCCGCTCTGTCGAGGCGATCGTTTGCATCGTCGCGGTGCTGAAGTCGGGTGCGGCTTACCTGCCGATCGATCCGATGCACCCTGAGGCTCGGGTCCAGTTCATGCTCGCTGACGCGGAACCGGCAGTGGCAGTCACGACCACGGAGTTGCTGGACCGATTCGCAGGGTGCGATCTGAAAGTCATCGATTTCAACCAGCTCGGTCAGAACGACGGGCAGAGAAAGGATTTGCCGACGCCGACAGCTGACGACGTCGCATATTTGATTTACACGTCGGGGACGACGGGTCGCCCGAAGGGTGTGGCGATCACCCATGCCAATGTGGTGCGGCTGCTGGACACGCTGGATGCGGAGTTGGGTCTGGCGGGTCAGGTGTGGACACAGTGCCATTCGTTGGCGTTCGACTATTCGGTGTGGGAGATCTGGGGCGCTCTGCTGTTCGGTGGCCGGCTGGTCGTGGTGCCGGAGTCGGTGACGCAGGCGCCAGAAGAGCTGCATGCCCTGCTGGCTGCCGAGCAGGTCACCATGTTCAGCCAGACGCCGTCGGCGTTCTATGCGTTGCAGGCTGTGGACGCGTTGCAGGCCGGGCCGGATGGTCAGTTGAAGCTGGAGTCGGTGATCTTCGGCGGGGAAGCGCTTGAGCCGCAGCGACTTCGGGGGTGGTTGCATCGCCATCCTGGTTCGCCGCGGTTGATCAACATGTACGGCATCACCGAGACAACGGTGCACGCGTCGTTTCGCGAGATCGTGGTCGGTGATGCCGAGGGCAGTGTCAGCCCGATCGGTGTGCCGTTGTCGCATCTCGGGTTCTTTGTGCTCGATTCGTCGCTGCAGCCGGTCCCGGTCGGTGTGGTGGGTGAGCTGTATGTGGTCGGTGCCGGGCTGGGGTGTGGTTATTGGCGTCGTGGTGGGTTGAGTGCGACGAGGTTTGTGGCGTGCCCGTTCGGTGGGGGCGGGGCGCGGATGTATCGGACCGGTGATTTGGCGTCGTGGGGTCCTGACGGTCAGTTGCGGTACGGCGGGCGTGCCGATGAGCAGGTCAAGATTCGTGGCTATCGGATCGAGTTGGGGGAGATCCAAACCGCTTTGGCGGAGGTCGACGGGGTAGACCAGGCGGCGGTGATCGCCCGGGAAGATCGCCCCGGCGACAAACGCCTGGTCGGCTACATCACCGGCAGTGCCGATCCGGTCGCGGTTCGTGCGGCATTGTCGGAGCGGTTGCCCGGCTACATGGTGCCCACCGCGGTTGTGGTGCTCGATGCGTTGCCGTTGACGGTCAACGGCAAGCTCGACCGTCGAGCGTTGCCGGCCCCCGAGTACATCGACGCCGATCGGTACCGGGCTCCGAGTACACCTTCCGAGGAGATCCTCGTCGGGATCTATTCGCAGGTGCTCGGTCTGGAACGAGTCGGGGTTGATGACTCTTTCTTCGACCTGGGTGGGGATTCGCTGTCGGCGGCGCGGTTGATCAACGCGATCAATGCCGGTCTGAGCGCTGATCTACCGGTACGGGCGGTGTTCGAGACCCCCACCGTTGCCGAGCTTGCGGCTCGCGTCGGTGAGAGTTCGGGTGGACGTGAACCGTTGGTCGCCCAGCAACGCCCCGCGGTCATCCCGTTGTCGTACGCCCAGCAGCGACTGTGGTTCCTCGATCAATTGGAGGGACCGTCACCGACCTACAACATGGCGGTGGCATTACAGATCACCGGGCAGCTGAATACGGACGCGCTCGGTGCGGCGCTGGCCGATGTGGTGGAGCGCCACGAATCTCTGCGCACGGTGTTCCGGTCGACCGAGGGCGTCCCGGAGCAGGTGGTGATACCTGCCGAGGAAGCCGATTGCGGTTGGAGAGTGGTTGACGCCGGCGGGTGGTCGATGACCGAATTGCGTGAAGCCATCGGAGGCATGGCCGGCCATGCCTTCGATCTGGGCAGCGAGATACCGTTGCGGGCGGCGCTTTTACGGCTGACCGAGGATGAGCATGTCCTGGTGGCCGTGGTTCATCACATCGCTGCCGACGGCTGGTCCGTGGCCCCGTTGATCGCCGATCTGCAATTGGCGTATGCCGGCCGGTCCGCGGGACGAGCGCCGGGCTGGACACCGTTGCCGGTGCAGTACGTGGATTACACCCTGTGGCAGCGCAGGCATCTGGGCGACCTGGGGGACACCGACAGCCGCATCTCGGAGCAGGTGGCGTATTGGGAGCAGGCGCTGGCCGGGCTGCCCGAACGCCTGGAACTTCCCACCGACCGCCCGTACCCGCCCGTGGCTGATCACCGCGGCGCAAGCATGCCGGTCTCATTGCCTGCCGAACTGCACAAGCGGATACGTGAAGTTGCGCGGGAACACAACGCCACGACGTACATGGTGGTCCAGGCCGCGCTGACGACGTTGCTGTCTAAGCTCAGTGCGACTTCTGATGTGGCCGTGGGGGTTCCGATCGCGGGCCGTGGCGATGCGGCGCTCGATCAGTTGGTGGGATTCTTCGTCAACACACTGGTGCTGCGAGTGGATCTGGCCGGCGACCCGACTGCTGTCGAGCTGCTCGCCCAGGTGCGCCGGCGCAGTCTGGCCACACTCGAGCACCAGGATGTACCGTTCGAGGTACTGGTGGACCGGCTCAAGCCGACCCGGTCGCTGGCCCATCACCCGCTGGTCCAGGTGGCGCTGGCATGGCAGAACTTCACTGCCGACACGGCGACCGAATCGACTCTGGGTGGGGCACAGGTCAGTCCGCTGCCGGTGGACACGCACGTTGCCCGGATGGACCTCACGTTCGCACTGGCTGAACGGTGGGACGACGCAGGCAACCCCGCAGGTATCGGCGGCACGGTGGAGTTCCGGACCGACGTGTTCGACGCGGCCGGCATCCAGACCATGATCGACCGGCTGGTGCGCGTCGCCGAGGCGCTGATCGATGATCCGACCCGGCGGCTGTCGTCGGTCGATGTGCTCGATGTCGTCGAGCATGCCCGCCTCGACGATGTCGGTAACCGAGCCGTGTTGGCCGAACCCCCGGTTCCTGTGATGTCGATTCCGGGGCTGTTCGCCGCTCAGGTGGCTCGCGCGCCTGAGTCGCTGGCGGTGAGTTTCGATGGTCGGTCGATGACCTACCGCGAGCTCGACGAGGCGTCGAATCGCCTGGCGCACTGGCTGGTCGGCTTCGGCGCGGGCCCGGGCAAATGTGTGGCGGTGCTGGTGCCTCGGTCGGTTGAGGCGATCGTCGCGATTCTGGGAGCGTTGAAGTCGGGGGCGGCATATGTGCCGGTCGATCCGATGCATCCCGATGCGCGGATCCAGTTCATGCTCGGCGACGCGGCTCCGATTGTCGCGGTGACCACCGCCGGATTGCGGACGCGGCTGGAAGGGATCGACCTGACCGTCGTCGACGTTGCCGATGCCGCGATCGACGCGCAACCGAGTACCGCACTGCGGGGGCCCGTTTCAGACGATGTCGCGTACTTGATCTACACCTCAGGGACGACGGGTGTTCCCAAGGGCGTGGCGATCAGCCATCGGAACGTAGCTCGGTTGTTGGGAACCCTGGATGCCGAGTTGGGTCTGGCGGGTCAGGTCTGGACGCAATGTCATTCGTTGGCATTCGACTATTCGGTGTGGGAGATCTGGGGGGCGCTGCTGTTCGGCGGCCGGCTCGTGGTGGTGTCGGAATCGGTGACACGATCTCCGGAGGACTTGCTGAGCTTGCTGGTTGCCGAGCAGGTGACGGTGCTGAGTCAGACGCCGTCGGCTTTCTACGCCTTGCAGTCGGTTGACGCGTTGCAGCCTGAACTGGGCCGTCAGCTGAAGTTGGAGACGGTGATCTTCGGTGGGGAAGCGCTTGAACCGCAGCGCCTTCGACCATGGTTCGAGGGGCATTCAGGTTCCACTCGGCTGATCAACATGTATGGCATCACCGAGACGACGGTGCACGCCTCGTTCCGGGAGATCGTGGCCAGTGACGTCGAGGGCAGTGCGAGCCCGATCGGTGTGCCGTTGGCCCACCTCGGGTTCTTCGTGCTGGATTCTTCACTGCAGCCGGCGCCGGTTGGTGTGGTGGGCGAGTTGTACGTGGTCGGCGCCGGGTTGGGGTTTGGTTACTGGCGTCGCGGTGGATTGAGTGCGACGAGGTTCATGGCGTGCCCGTTCGGTGGGGCAGGGGCCCGGATGTACCGGACAGGCGATCTCGCGTCGTGGGGTCCCGACGGCCAGTTACGCTACCTCGGGCGTGCCGATGAGCAGGTCAAGATTCGCGGGTACCGCATCGAACTAGGTGAAATCCAGTCAGCTCTGGAAGATCTGGACGGGGTGCGACAGGCCGAGGTCATAGCGCGAGAAGACCGCCCCGGCGACAAGCGCCTGGTCGGTTACATCACGGGCAGCGCGGACCCGGTCGCGGTTCGTGCGGCATTGTCCGACCGGTTGCCCGGTTACATGGTCCCCGCGGCGGTGGTGGTGCTCGACGCATTGCCCTTGACGGTGAACGGCAAACTCGACAAACGCGCTCTGCCTGCCCCCGAGTACGCCAACGGTCAGGAGTACCGCGCTCCGGCGACTCCCGTCGAGGAAATGCTGGCCGGCATCTATGCGCAGGTGCTCGGTCTGGAACGCGTCGGGGCGGATGATTCGTTCTTCGACCTGGGTGGCGACTCGCTTTCGGCGATGCGGTTGATCAACTCGGTCAACGCAAGTCTGGATACCGATCTCGCAGTGCGGGCGGTGTTCGAGGCGCCCACGGTGGCAGAACTTGCGACATGTGCTGGTGAGAGTTCCGGTCGGCGTGAACCTCTGGTGGCACAATTACGCCCGGATGCCCTTCCGCTCTCATATGCCCAGCAGCGGCTGTGGTTCCTCGACCAGCTCGAGGGACCGTCACCGATCTACAACATGCCGACCGCGTACCGGATCACCGGTGGGCTGGATGTCGACGCCCTCGGCCAGGCACTGGCCGACGTGGTGGAGCGCCACGAGTCTCTACGCACGGTTTTCCCGGCCGTCGACGGTCTACCCCTGCAGGTCGTGGTGCCTGCGGGGCAGGCCGAACCGGGGTGGCAGGTCGTCGACGCGGAGGACTGGTCCGCGGACCGACTCCACGACGCGATTCACGCGACCGTCGGATACAACTTCGACCTGTCCGCCGAGATCCCGTTGAGAGCGACCCTTTTCCGAATGGGCGAGTGCGACCATGTGCTGGTTGCGGTCGTCCATCACATTGCCGGGGATGGCTGGTCGATCGGTCCGCTCGTGCGTGACATCGGGATGGCCTACGCGAGCCGGTGCGCGGGTCAGGTTCCCGACTGGGCGCCGCTGCCGGTGCAATATGCGGATTACACGCTGTGGCAGCGGTCGTATCTGGGTGAACTGTCCGATCCCGACAGCCGGATCTCCGGTCAGTTGGCGTACTGGGAGCAGGCGCTGTCCGGGCTGCCCGAGCGACTGGAGCTTGCCACCGACCGGCCGTATCCGCCGGTGGCCGACTACCGCGGGGCCAGTCTGACGATGGAGTGGCCGGTCGAGCTGCAGCGGCAGATCGCGCGGGCAGCGAGTGAGCACAACGCGACCAGCTTCATGGTGGTTCAGGCCGCCCTGGCCGTGTTGTTGTCGACTCTCAGCGGGAATTCGGATGTCGCAGTGGGATTCCCGATCGCAGGGCGTAACGATCCCGCATTGGATGAGTTGGTCGGGGTCTTCATCAACACACTGGTGTTACGCGTCGAGCTCGACGGTGATCCGTCCGTAGCCGACCTGCTGGCCCAGGTGCGGAGACGCAGCCTGGCTGCCTACGAGCACCAGGATGTGCCCTTCGAGATGGTCGTCGACCGGCTCAACCCGGCCCGTAGTTTGACCCACCACCCGCTGGTCCAGGTGATGATGGCGTGGCAGAACCTGACCGCGCAGGACGATGACGAAACCGCGTCGACGAGTTTGGGCGGCATGCAAGCCACCCCGCTGGAAGCGGACACTCAGACCGCCCGCATGGATCTGATGATCTCGTTGGCAGAACGCTGGAGCGCCGGTGAGCCCGCCGGCGTCACCGGAGCGGTGGAGTTCCGCACCGATGTGTTCGATGCCGCCACCATCCAGAGCTTCGTCGAGCGACTCACCCGCGCGGTCGAAGCGCTGACCGCCGATCCATCAGCGGCGTTGTCGTCCATAAACCTGCTCGAGCCAGGCGACCACGCCCGACTCGACGGATGGGGCAATCGGGCGGTGCTGTCCGAGTCGGTCGCCGCCGTGTCGATTCCTGCGGTGTTCGCCGAACAGGTGGCGCGGGACCCCGCTGCGGTGGCGGTGGTGTGCGGCGAGAGTTCGTGGACCTACCGCGAGCTTGACGAGGCATCGAATCGCTTGGCGCACCTGCTTGTTGACCAGGGCGCCGGAGCAGGAGAATGTGTGGCGCTGCTGCTCAACCATTCGGCCGAGGCGATCGTCGCGATCCTGGCGGTGCTCAAGTCGGGAGCAGCGTACCTACCCATCGACCCGATGGTGCCGGACGCGCGGGTCGAGTTCATGCTGGCCGACGCCGGCCCGGTAGCCGCGGTCACCACGTCCGAGTTGCGGGCACGGCTGGACGGGTGCGACCTGACCGTCATCGACATCGCCGACACGCGCACCGAGACGCGGCCCAGCACCGCATTGCGAGGACCGGCCGCCGATGACCTCGCCTACCTGATCTACACCTCGGGAACCACCGGCGTTCCGAAGGGCGTGGCGATCACACACCAGAATGTGACGCAGTTCCTCGGCGCCGTGGACCCGGCGCTGGTGGGACCGGGAACCGTGTGGTCGCAATGGCATTCGCTGGTGTTCGACGTCTCCGTGTGGGACATCTTCTGCGCCCTGCTGCACGGCGGCCGGTTGGTGGTGGTGCCGGAGGAGGTGGCCCGTTCGCCGCAGGATTTGCATGACTTGTTGGTCAGCCAGAAGGTCAGCGTCTTGAGCCAGACACCGTCGGCGGCGGGGATGCTCTCACCGGACGGCTTGGAGTCCACCACGTTGGTGGTGGCCGGGGAAGCCTGTCCGACCGAGCTGGTGCAACGTTGGGCGCCGGGACGGGTGCTGATCAACGCGTATGGGCCGACCGAGGCCACGGTGTACGCCGCGATCAGTGCGCCCTTGAAAGCCGAAGCGGCGGTGCCGAGCATCGTTCCGATCGGATCGCCTGCACCCGGGGCCGCGTTGTTCGTGCTCGATCGCTGGCTGCGGGAGGTGCCTCCGGGGGTTGTGGGGGAGTTGTATGTGGCCGGCCGTGGCGTCGGAGTGGGATATGTCGGCCGGGCAGGGTTGACCGCATCTCGTTTCGTCAGTTGCCCGTTCGGCGGCGCGGGGGCGCGGATGTACCGGACCGGCGACCTGGTGCGCTGGGGCAGCGATGGGCAGATGCAGTATCTCGGCCGCGCCGACGAGCAGGTCAAGATTCGCGGTTACCGGATCGAACTCGGCGAAATCCAGGTCGCACTGGCCGATCTGGCCGGTGTGGAACAGGCTGTCGTCGTCGCCCGCGAGGACCACCCGGGCGAGAAGCGACTCGTCGGCTACGTGACCGAGACGGCGCCGGGCCTGGTCGACTCCGGTAAGGCCCGAGCCCACCTGGCTGAGCACCTTCCGACTTACATGGTGCCCGCTGCCGTGGTGGTCGTCGACGCAATACCGCTGACCGTCAACGGCAAGTTGGACCGACGCGCGCTACCGGCACCGGAATACGTCGATGCCGACAGCTATCGGGCCCCGACCACCCCCACCGAGGAGATCCTGGCCGGCATCGTCGCTCAAGTATTGGGCTTGGACCGGGTCGGAGTCGACGACTCGTTCTTCGATCTGGGTGGTGATTCCCTGTCGGCCATACGGCTGATCAATGCCGTCAACACCGCATTCGACACAGATCTGGCCGTCCGCGCGGTATTCGACGCGCCGACTGTGGCGCAGCTCGAACCGCGAATGGCCATGGGTTCGAGCGGGCGGACCCCGTTGGCGCCCATGCCTCGGCCTGCAGCGGTGCCGTTGTCGTATGCCCAGCAGCGGCTGTGGTTCCTGGACCAATTGCACGGTCCTTCCCCGATTTACAACATGCCGATGATGTATCGGGTCACCGGATTGGACGTCGATGCGCTCCGCGCGGCCCTGGCCGATGTAGCTGCCCGGCACGAGAGTCTGCGCACGGTCTTTCCCGAGGTCGACGGTGTCCCCCGGCAGCTGGTCATTCCTGCCGACCAGGCTGATTTCGGGTGGCAGGAGGTGGACGCCGCGGGTTGGCCAGCGGAGCGGTTGGCAAGCGCCATCGATGCAGCCGTACGGCACCCCTTCGATCTAAACAGCGAGATCCCGATCTGGGCAAGGCTTTTCCGCGTTTCCGAGAATGAACATGTGCTGGTCGCGGTCGTGCATCACATCGCAGGGGACGCGTGGTCCTTCGCTCCACTGGCCCGTGACGTGGCCGTGGCCTACGGGTCCCGCTGCGACGGTCGGGCGCCGGAGTGGTCTCCCCTGCCAGTGCAGTACGCGGATTACACATTGTGGCAGCGGGAGCAGCTCGGCGAGTTGTCCGACCCCGAGAGCCGCATCGCCGGGCAGCTGGCCTACTGGCAGGACGCGTTGGCGGGCCTACCTGATCGCCTCGAGTTGCCGACCGATCGTCCGTACCCGGCGGTCGCCGATCACCGCGGAGCTGTCGTCGAGGTGGCCTGGCCGGCGGAGCTGCAGCGGCGGGTGGCGGCGGTGGCGCGGGAGAACAACGCGACCGGTTTCATGGTGGTACAGGCTGCGTTGGCTGTGTTGCTGTCGACCTTGAGCGCCAGCTCTGATGTGGCGGTGGGTTTCCCGATTGCCGGGCGTAATGATCCGGCATTGGATGAATTGGTCGGGTTCTTCGTGAACACCTTGGTGTTGCGAGTCGACCTGGCCGACGACCCCACTGTAGGCGAGCTGGTCGGGCAGGTGCGTCAGCGCAGTCTGGCAGCTTATGAGCATCAGGATGTGCCCTTCGAGGTGCTGGTGGACCGGCTCAACCCGACGCGCAGCCTGAGCCATCACCCGCTGATCCAGGTGATGCTGGCCTGGCAGAACCCCGCCTCTGCATCCGGCGCCGAGTCGACGCTGGGCGGCGTGCACGCCGCGCCACTGATGGCCGAGACCCACACCGCGCGTATGGATCTGGTTCTCGCCCTGGGAGAGAAGTTCGACACCGAAGGCGGGTTCGCCGGCATCGGTGGTTCGGTGGAGTTCCGGACTGACGTGTTCGATGCCGAGACCGTCTCGTCGATGGTCGAGCGCCTGGCACGGGTGCTGGCGGCGATGACCGAGGACCCGGCGCAGCGCTTGTCGTCGATCGACGTACTCGGCACCGCCGAGCACGCCCGCCTCGACGAGGTCGGAAACCGGGCAGCGCTCACCGCGCCGGCGATGGCGGCGGGTTCGATTCCGGAGGTGTTCGCGGCTCAGGTTGGGCGGGTACCTGATGCGGTGGCGGTGAGGTTCGACGGGCGTGCGTGGTCGTATCGGGAACTGGACGAGGCGTCGAATCGGTTGGCGCACTTGCTTGTCGGACTTGGTGCGGGTCCGGGTGAATGCGTGGCGCTGCTGCTGAATCGTTCGGCCGAGGCGATTGTGGCGATCTTGGCGGTGTTGAAGTCGGGCGCGGCGTATCTGCCGATTGATCCGGCTCATCCGGACGCGCGGATCGCGGTGGTGGTTGGCGATGCCCGGCCGGTCGTCGCGGTCACCACCGGTGGGCTGGCCGAGCGATTCGATGGCCTGGGTGTGGCCGTTGTCGATGTGGCCGATCCGAAGATCGATGTCCAGCCGAGCAGTGCGCTGCCGGCTCCGGGGCCGGACGACATCGCTTACCTCATATACACGTCGGGTACGACGGGTGTGCCGAAGGGGGTGGCGGTTCCGCACAGCAATGTGACGGGGTTGCTGACGTCGTTGGATGTGGGGTTGCCGGCTGCCGGTGTGTGGTCGCAGTGGCATTCGTATGCGTTTGACGTGTCGGTGTGGGAGATCTTTGGTGCGTTGCTCAGTGGCGGGCGCCTGGTGGTCGTGCCGGATACGGTCGCGGGTTCGCCGGATGAGCTGCACGCGTTGCTGATTGCCGAGCAGGTCACGGTTCTGAATCAGACTCCGTCGGCCGCGTCGGCACTGTCGTCGGAAGGCCTGGAGTCGGTGGCGTTGGTGGTGGCCGGTGAGGCCTGTCCGACCGAGTTGGTGGATCGGTGGGCGCCGGGCCGGCTGATGCTCAACGGTTACGGACCAACCGAGACGTGGTACACGTCGTTCAGCGCGCCCTTGACGAAGTCGGAGGCGGCCGGACCGAGCGCTGTCCCGATCGGTGTGCCGGTGCCGGGGGCGGGATTCTTCGTGTTGGATCGGTGGTTGCGTCCGGTGCCTGCCGGGGTGGTCGGTGAGTTGTATGTGGCCGGGTCCGGCCTTGCGAGCGGGTATCTGGGTCGGGGTGGGCTGACGGCGTCCCGGTTCGTGGCGTGTCCCTTTGCCGCGGGACAGCGGATGTATCGGACCGGGGATCTGGTGTCCTGGGCAGCCGACGGGCAGTTGCATTATCTGGGTCGGGCTGATGAGCAGGTCAAGATTCGCGGGTATCGCATCGAGTTGGGTGAGGTTCAGGCGGTGCTGGCTGAGGTGGAGGGTGTGGATCAGGCGGCGGTCATCGTCCGCGAGGATCGCCTCGGCGACAAGCGCCTCGTCGGTTACGTCACCGGTACCGCGGAACCGGCAGATGTCCGCGCTTCCCTGGCGGAGCGGTTGCCCAGCTATATGGTGCCCGCCGCCGTCGTCGCCCTCGATGCTTTGCCGTTGACTGTCAACGGGAAGCTGGATCGTCGCGCGTTGCCGGCCCCGGACTACGTCGATGGCCGGCGGTACCGTGCTCCCTCCACGCTGACCGAGGAGATCTTGGCCGGTATCTATGCCGAGGTTTTGGGTGTGGAGCGGGTCGGGGTCGATGATTCGTTCTTCGATCTGGGTGGGGATTCGTTGTCGGCGATGCGGGTGATCGCTGCGGCGAATGCCGGTTTGGGTGCCGAGTTGGCGGTGCGGGTGATGTTCGATACGCCGACGGTGCATGGTTTGGCCCAGCAGGTGGGCCGGGCCGAGAGCTCGCGGGAAGTCGTTCCGGTCGAAGTGCTCAAACCGGGTAGCGGTGTGCCGTTGTGTTGTGTTCATGACGGTTTCGGGTTGAGTTGGTCGTATCGGGCGTTGGGTCGGTATGTGGAGGGCCCGATCGTCGGGATCAACCGAGCGTCAGCCGATGGCGAGCCCGAGCCAGAGTCGATTCAGAGCATGGCGGTCAGCTACGCCGATCGGCTCCAGGAGCTGTATCCGGTTGGGCCGTATCGGATTCTGGGCTGGTCGTTTGGTGGTGTGGTCGCTCATGCGTTGGCTGTCGAGCTTCAGCGGCGTGGTTGTGAGGTTCAGCAGCTGGTGCTGCTCGATGGCTTGCTCAACCCGAACAGGTTCCGGAAAAGCATCACCAGGAAGATTGCGAAGAACGAGGCGGTGGCCGAGGGATGGGTTCTGGATTACATCCTTCGGACCAACAAGGTCCGGATTCCGTTGCATATCGGGCTGCTGTCGTATTCGCGGGTGGCCGACATCATCGCCCGGCACGGGGCCAGTCCTCCGTCGCGTCAGTTGGTGAAGTTCATGGCGCGCAGTGTGAGTACGGGGCAGTTGTTCCTTCTCGATCATCGGCCGGAATTGTTCGATGGTGATGTCGTGATGTTCTCGGCTGCCCGTCCTCGATGCGAGGAGACCGGGAAGGATGGGCTCAGGTCGAGGTTGGCGCGGCTACGCAACCGCAAGGCTGCCGGAGCGATGCTGCGCGGTTGGCGCCCTTATGTTTCCGGGAAGATCACGGTGCTACCGGTGGGGTGCACCCACTTCGAGATGTTCACCCCCGAAGCACTGGGTGAATACGTCGAGAAGCTCAAGTCTGTCCTGGAAAGAACTTCGGAATAGTTTGGCAACGATGCTCTAACGCACAAGCGTTGAGCGGCTGACGTGGGGACGGTGATCGCCAAATGCGGACCACTTACAAACACGAGAGGCGCGAATTCGACGCGGATACAGTTCCAAAAATGAGCAACGTCCTCGATGTGCTCGACCAGCGTACGTTCGATCTCGGGCTGGCGATAGGAGTGAACAGCCTTCTGCAGAGCGCCTGGATCTATGACCGCCCGATCGACATCGACGGCGTTCGGCTGTTCCACGACCATCTTCGGCGGGGACGACTGTCCCGTGGCATCGAGCGTTCACCACTGTCGTTCGGCCGCCACCGCTGGGTGGCGACGGACAATTCGACCGACCTCGAGGTCGTCGAAATACCGAGGCCGCGTGAAGAATTCGACGACTGGCTTGACGAGCAGATCAATGCTCCTCTTGATTGCGAGCACGGACCCGGCTGGCACCTTGCAGTGCTCCCGTTCACCGACGGCGGCTCAGGTGTGAGCCTGGTCGTCTCGCATTGCCTCATCGACGGGGTCGGTCTGTGTGAGGCACTCGCTGATGCCGCATTCGGCCGTGACGATCCGATCAGCTGGCCTGCTGCCGCGTCGCGCGGTCACTGGAAAGCCCTGAGGCAGGACGCCTGGCAAACCGTGCTCGACATCCCCGCCATGGCGCGGGGCGTTGTCGCCGCGATTCGGCTGGCCCGGCGCAGCCGGGAGGGGGCCGAAGCTGCGGCCCCGGCCACTCCGCCGACCACCACATCACCTGCGCCGGCCGTCATTTCAGACGAACCGATCCCGGTTCCGATGGCAACGATCCTCGTCGATGCCGACGAATGGGATTCTCGCGCAGAGGCACTCGGTGGGACCAGCAACGCTCTTCTTGTGGGTTTGGCGGCTCGGCTCGCCCAGCGCGCGGGACGGGTCGGCGCAGACGGATCGGTGATCGTCATGATGCCGGTCAATCAGCGCGCCGACGGAGATACCCGCGCCAACGCGAGAAGCAGTGTCGCCGTCACGGTCGACCCCGCGCTGGCGACCACGGACCTGCGTGAGATCCGGGCTGCGGTCAAACAAGCACTGATCCGTCACGGGGAAGCGCCCGACGAGGAACAAGCGGTGAATGCCATCATTCCCCTCTTGCCGAAGCGGTTCCTCGGGGCTACGTCCCGTGTCAGTTCACTCAACCAGGTCGGTTCGTCCAACCTCGGTGTGGTCAACCCGGCCGCCAGTCGTGCGGATGGTACGGACGCCGACCATTTCGCCGTGAAAGTTCTCCCGTACCTGGGGCTGACGGAGGCGATGCTGCACCGGTTCGGCGGGACCCAGTCATTTCTCTCCGGGCGGGCGAACGGACGGGTATTTGTCTCGGCCTTCTCGTATCTACCCGGTCGAGTCAACACGAATGAGCGATTGAGGCAAGACCTTTCACATGCATTGAACGACTTCTCGCTGACCGGCGCGCATCTTTGAGCGTCCCAGAATCGCACAAGTAGGAGGATGACATGAGCACCAATCTCCGGGTGGCTATCCAATCAGTTCTCGGCCTCGTGGCGCTGGGCGCGCTGCTGTTCGTGCCGGCGGGGACGTTCAACTACTGGCAGGCATGGGTTTTCCTGGCCGTGTACTCGGTCATGGCAATTCTGTCCACCGTCTACTTGTTGAGAAAGGACAAGGCGGTTGTCGAGCGGCGCATGCGCGTCGGACAGAAGGCCGAGTCGAGACCGGTGCAGAAGGCGGTACTCGTCGTCATCACGGTGCTGTCCATTGGGCTGCCGGTGTTCTGTGGTCTCGATCATCGCTTCGGATGGTCCCCCGTGCCCACAACCGTGTCGTGGCTCGGTAACGCGATGTTCGCGATCGGTCTCGTGATCACCATATTCACGATCGTCCAGAACAGCTACGCGTCGGCCAACATCACCGTCGAGTCCGAGCAGACGCTCGTCTCCACCGGCCTCTACGGGCTTGTGCGGCATCCGATGTACATGGGGGCGCTGCTCATGGTGGCGGGAATGCCCCTCGCACTCGGTTCATGGTGGGGACTGGCCGTTCTCGTTCCCGTCCTGGTCATCTACGCCTTCCGCATTCAGGACGAGGAGAAGCTGCTTCGGCAGCAGCTCGCCGGATATAGGGAGTACATGCAGAAGGTGCACTACCGGCTCGTACCACTCGTCTGGTGACCGTTGTGCCTCAGAGTCGTCTTCGAGGCCCGTCCAGTACAGGTTGGTTCAGAGATGCGTGCCGCTGAGCGAGAACTCACTCAGGGTGGTTGAAAGCTCCTGTCGCAATTCATCGTTCGTGTTCAGACGGTCCGGCAGAGTAGAGACCAACGAGACAAAGATCCGTCCGTCCACTGCCCCTGACAGCATCGTCTGGACTCCGCCGTACCGGTGCAGCGTCGACGTGGCCACACCGAGGTGGTGGAGCCTCAAAGCGAAGGCGTCGGCGGTTGTGCCGTCTGGACGGTTGGCAGCGGCGTCGATCACTCCGACGTTCGATGCGCCGACCAGATTGAACGGGTTGCCCCTTGTCACCCCGCGGGCGGCTTTGAGAAGCCGCTGAGACAAGAGTGGAACCAGGGCATTCACCACCTGCTGGGGGTCGGGTTCCTCGGAGTGGCGCATCAAGGCTTGTTTGACTGCTGTTCGAATCCCACTCAGGTCGGTTGTTGCTGATGCCGGGTCGACTGTGGCGCGCACGCCGCCGAGCGCGTTGGCGCGGGTATCGTCTGCGGCGCGCTCGTTGACCGGCAGCGTCACGACCACAGAACCATCGGCCGCAACCCGTCCCGCGCGCTGGGCGAGGCGAGCTGCCAGTCCCACAAGCAGTGTGTTGCGGGTCCCGCCGAGTGCGCCTGCGCGGGCGTCCCACTCGTCGGCGTCGACGAAGATCGTTGCCGTTGGGAGAAGGTGGGATTCGTCGGCTTCAGGAGATGGCGCAGGTGATGCGGTACTCGGTGGCACGGTAGCCTCGGCACTGTTGCCCCCACGCCCCAACCGCATCGAGGCGACGACGGCACGGCAGATGGCCGGGATATCCCTCACAGTTTGGCCGGCGTCTTCGCGGATGGCCTGCCATCGCCCGCGCGATGCGGCAGTCGGCCAGGTTACCGCGTCGTCGCGACCGAGTGCCGCTTCGGCTACGGCCTCCCACAGCCCGACACCGTCGGTGAGACAGTGTGAGATGACCAGGCTCATGCCCGTGCCGCCATCGGTGAAGGGGAGCGCCGCAAGGCGCCAGGCCGGCCCGTGCTCGCAATCGAGTGGGCTGTTGACCTGCTCGTCGAGCCAGTCGTCGAATTCTTCACGCGGCCTGGCTGTCTCGACGACCTCGAGGTCGGATGAGGTCTCGGGTGCTACCCAGCGATGGCGACCGAACGACAGTGGTGACCGGCCGATGCAGCGGGACAATCTTCCTCGCTGAAGATGGCCGTGGAATTGCCGCAGACCGGGGATGTCGATCGGCCGGTCATACACCCAAACACACTGCAGTAGGGTTTCCGAACCAGTCGCCTGCCCGAGGTCGAACATGGTCTGATCGAGCACGTCCAGTACATTGCTCATTTTTGTACGGTACGAGCCCGAAGGCGGTTTCACTCGGCAATTGCGACGAAACCGCACTCCGAATTGGCTGGAATGACGCGTCTTACAACGTGCGTGTCAAGCGGTCGGCGAGCAGTCCGGCGAACTTGGCAGGGTCGTCGGGCACCCCTCCCTCGGCAAGAAGAGCTGTGCCGTAGAGCAATTCGGCGGTCTCGGCGAGTCGATGCGAATGAGCATCGTCTCCGCCCGTCTTGTACGCCTCCCGCAAGCCGGTGACCAGTGGATGGCTCGGGTTGAGTTCGAGGATCCGTTTTCCGGTCGGAACAACCTGTCCGGAGGCACGGTACATGCGCGCCAGCGACGGCGTGATGCCGAACGTGGGGGTTATCAGACAGGCCGGAGATTCGGTCAACCTACTGGACAATCGCACTTCCGAGACTCGCTCGGTCAGCGTCTCCTTCAACCAGGCCAAGAGGCCGGCGAACTCTTGCTGCTGCGCCTCTCGTTCGGCCTCATGCGCGGCCTTGTCCGCATCGGAGTCGAGGTCGATCTCACCTTTGGCCACCGACTGCAGCGGCTTGCCGTCGAACTCCGGCACCGAACCCACCCAGATCTCGTCGACGGGGTCGGTGAGCAGCAGGACCTCGTAGCCCTTGGCCTTGAATGCCTCCAGGTGCGGTGACTTCAGAAGTTGCTCGGCAGACGGTCCCGTGGCGTAGAAGATCTGTTGCTGACCATCCTTCATGCGCTCGACGTACGCGGGCAGCGTCGTGAGCCTCCCGGCGTCGTCTCCTTCGGAGAAGGTGGACAGGAAGGTCGACATCCGCAGCAGCGTGTCCTGATTGTCCAGGTCGGATATCAGGCCCTCTTTGAGGACAGCGCCGAATTGCTCCCAGAAGGTGCGGTAGTCCTCGGGCTTGCTGGACTGCAGATCCGCAATGGTCGACAGGACCTTCTTGGTCAACCGACGACGGATTGCGGTGACCTGCCGGTCTTGTTGCAGGATCTCGCGAGAGACATTGAGTGACATACCCTGTGCATCCACGACGCCCTTGACGAAGCGCAGGTAGCTGGGCATGAGCTCTTCGCAATCTCCCATCACGAAGACGCGCTTGATGTACAGCTGGACTCCGGTTTTGGCGTCCCTGGTGAACAGATCGAACGGGGCATGCGACGGGATGAACAACAGGGCCTGATATTCGAAACTGCCCTCGCCCCTCATCGAGATGACGGCCAGCGGATCGTCCCAGGCATGGGCGATGTGCTTGTAGAACTCGTGGTATTCCTCTTCGGAAACCTCGTCTTTGGGTTTGGCCCACAACGCCTTCATCGAGTTGAGCGTCTGAGTTTCGACCGTGACGGTGTCCGGGCCGCCTTCCTCGGCAGCCGGCGTGTGTCGTTCGACCTGCATGCGGACTGGCCAGGCGATGAAGTCGGAGTACTTCTTGACGAGCTCTCGGATCTTGTGCTCAGCGGTGTAGTCGTGAAGCTGATCCTCGACATCTTCGGGTTTCAGGTGCAGCGTGACCGAGGTGCCCTGCGGAGCGTCATCGACGGACTCGATGGTGTAGGTGCCGTCGCCGCTCGACACCCATCGGGTAGCTCCACTCTCGCCGGCCTTGCGGGTGAGCAATTCAACCTTGTCCGCCACCATGAACGCGGAGTAGAAGCCGACGCCGAACTGCCCGATCAGTTCCTCTGAGGCGGCCGCTTTCTTGGCTTCCTGCAATTGCTGACGCAGCTCTGCGGTTCCGGACTTCGCGAGAGTGCCGATCAGCGCCACAACTTCGTCGCGCGTCATCCCGATGCCGTTGTCGCGCACGGTCAGGGTCCGTGGATCCCGCCCACCTCGATGTCGATGTGGAGGTCGGAGATGTCGGCGGTCAGGTCCTTGTTCCGCAGCGTCTCCAGGCGGAGCTTGTCCAGGGCGTCCGACGCATTCGAGATCAGCTCGCGGAGGAACGAGTCCTTGTTGGAGTAGACCGAGTGCACCAGCAACTCCAGGAGTTGCCGCGCTTCCGCCTGAAACTCCAACTGCTCGACGTGTGCAGACATGCGATTCCATCCCCCACAGATCAACCTACGTTGGGTATCTCCGAGGACGATACCGAGCTGTCGCCGACTCATTGGCTGCCCATGCCCAGAAAACATCGCCGAAAGCCCGACACCGGCCCATCAGGACACGGCCGACGGTCACCTGCATGGATTCGGCTCTATCCTTCGCGGCATCGCGAATACCGGGTCTTGAGTGAGGCCTGGACGGGGACCATCGAATATTCGCTATTAGTTGCAATCGCAAACTCAACACCGCAGACGTGATCGGGCATTGTCAGGATGTCCGTGGCTAACTCAATCTTCGCCAAGTGGGCCTGGGTCGATACCGTGGTGGACCTTGCACCTGCTCTTTGCTAAAACTGTGAAGAAGCTGAAGCGCTCTCTGCCTGGGGTTGCCCGCTGGTAGCGCTGCCCGGTGGTTTGACTCGAGCGCCGGTCCGGTCGGGCTTCGCTGGATTGAACTACACCGGCGTCATGCGTGCCTCGCTGATCCTACGGTCCCGTGACTGCTCTGTAGTGGGAAAATAGGCGGGTCGGACAGAAGGGGAGCATGTCCCGCAGGTGTGGGGCATGAACGATGCCGCGTCGGGCACGCTTCAGGGTCCGGCGAAACTGCCGACGCTGCCGCTCGAAAGCCGCAAGATCGCTCGCCGTAGTGCCGCATATTTGCTCATCTGTGGCAGATGTGTCGATTGGGAAATGGGCCAGCCCGGTTTCGGCAACGAACCAAACCAGATGACCGATTTCCTGGCCCTGCCAAAAAGAAGTAGATATGCTGACGCTCTGCAACGGGCTAATTCATTGCTGAAAGTGCCGAGGGCAGACACGGGCGCGAGTGGATGCCACATTGCGTCCTATTTCGCTGGTCGATTTGGTGCCGGGGAGGACGAGATGAGCATCAATCCGTTCGACGATGACGATGGCCGCTTTCTCGTCTTGATCAACGACGAGGAACAACACAGCTTGTGGCCGGCCTTCGCAGAAATTCCTGCCGGCTGGACGGTGGCTTACGGCGAAGCGGCCCGCGCTGTCTGTCTGGACTACATCGAGCAGTTCTGGCCGGATATCCGGCCGAAGAGCCTGCGGGACAGGGTGGCACAGGTTCAGAGCTCCTATAGGTGACGGACCTGGGATGAATGTTGGAGTGGGACCGGTGATGCTGCCGGGATCGGAGGGACTGTGGAGTTTCAACCCGGTATCTGTGACGTCGTCAGTGTCGTACGGTCGATCGATCGGTCGCGGCGGGCGTTCGTGGCGATGATGGCTGAGGCAGAGGCGTCATCGTGACGGCCGACCTGAGCCGGCGGCTGTCGTCGATGGATTTATGGGACGAGGACGAACAGTCTGAGTTGCCTGATTGGGGCAACCGTGCGGTGTTGTCGGCTTCGGTGGTGGAGTCCTCGATTCCGGAGCTGTTTGCGGTGCAGGTAGTTCGGGCTCCGGATGCGGTGGCTGTTCGTTTTGATGGTCGGTCGATGTCTTATCGGGAGTTGGATGAGGCGTCGAATCGGTTGGCGCGTTTGTTGATCAGCGAGGGCGCGGGCCCTGGCAGGTCGGTGGGCCTGTTGACGGGCCGCTCGGCTGACGCGGTTGTCGCGATCTTGGGTGTGCTGAAGTCGGGGGCGGCGTATCTGCCGATCGATCCGATGGTGCCGGATGCGCGTGTGGAGTTCATGATCGCTGATGCCGGACCTGCGGCGGTGCTGACCACGGGTGCATTGGCTTCGCGGCTTGATGGACTCGGTATTCCGGTGGTCGAGGTCGACGATGCGCGCGTTGATGCTCAATCGAGTGCTGCGCTGGCACTTCCTGCGCCGGACGATATCGCGCACATCATCTACACCTCGGGGACGACTGGTGTTCCGAAAGGTGTTGCAGTCACTCATCAGAACGTGACCCGTCTCTTCGATGGTATGGACGTGGGTATCGAGATGGGTCCGCAGCAGGTGTGGGCCCAGTGTTCGTCGTTGGCGTTCGACTATTCGGTGTGGGAGATCTGGGGCGCCCTGCTGCACGGCGGCCGTCTGGTGGTGGTTTCCGAGTCGGTGACGCGTTCACCAGATGACTTTCAGAGCTTGCTCGTTGAGGAGCGGGTGACGGTGTTGAGTCAGACTCCTTCTGCGGTAGGAGTGTTGGACCCAGAAGTTCTTGTATCTGTGTCGGCGTTGATGGTGGCTGCTGAGGCGTGCTCGCCGGATGTGGTTGCTCGGTGGGCGCCGGGTCGGGTGATGATCAACGGTTACGGGCCGACCGAGACCACGGTGTATGCCACGATCAGCCGGCCCTTGCAGGCTGGTTCGGGTGCCGTCCCGATCGGCGTGCCGGTACCGGGAGCGGCATTGTTCGTCCTGGATAGATGGCTGCGTCCGGTCCCGCCCGGTGTGGTGGGCGAGTTGTATGTCGCCGGCCGCGGGGTAAGCGCCGGGTACCTGCGCCGCGCCGGTTTGACCGGGTCGCGATTTGTGCCGTGCCCCTTCGGGACGCCGGGTGCTCGGATGTATCGAACCGGGGACCTGGTGTCGTGGGGTCCAGACGGCCAGCTGCAGTATGCCGGGCGGGCCGATGAGCAGGTCAAGATCCGCGGCTACCGCATCGAATTAGGTGAAGTCCAAACAGCTTTGGCCGACCTCGATGGTGTGCAGCAGGCGGTGGTGATCGCTCGGGAGGACCATCCCGGGGATAGGCGCCTCGTCGGCTACATCACCGGTACCGCCGATCCTGTCGAAGTACGTACCATGCTGGCTGAGCGGCTGCCCTCGTACATGGTGCCCGCGGCTGTGGTGGTACTGGATGCGTTGCCGTTGACCGTGAACGGCAAGCTCGACAAGCGGGCCCTGCCCGCACCGGAATACACCGGTGATCGCTACCGGGCGCCGAGCACCGCCACCGAGGAAATCCTCGCCGGGATCTACGCCCAGGTGCTCGGCCTCGAACGGGTCGGCGTCGACGACTCCTTCTTCGATCTGGGCGGAGATTCTCTGTCCGCAACTCGGTTGGTCAATGCGATCAACACTTGTCTTGATGCTGATCTCGCGGTTCGTTCGGTGTTCGAGACACCGACGGTGGCCGGGTTGGCGAGAGGTGTGAATGCCGGTACCGGTGGGCGGGCGCCGTTGGTGGCTCGCCAGCGGCCGCTGGTGATCCCGCTGTCGTATGCCCAGCAGCGGTTGTGGTTCCTCGATCAGCTGGAAGGCCCCTCGCCGACCTACAACATGGCGGTGGCGTTGCGGCTCAGTGGCCACTTGGACGTCGACGCACTGGGTCAGGCGTTGGCCGATGTGGTGGACCGCCATGAGTCGTTGCGTACGGTGTTTCGCGCGGTTGGTGGTGTCCCGGAGCAGTTGGTTCTGCCTGCCGAGCAGGTAGTTTTCGGATGGCAGGTCGTAGATGCCGGCGGCTGGTCGGCAGAAGGCCTACGGGAGGCTGTCGAGGGGGCGACCGGTCACAGATTCGATCTCTCGGTCGAGAGTCCGCTGAGCGCAACACTTTTCCGCGTGGATCAGGACGAGTATGTGCTGGTCGGGGTGCTGCACCATATCGCCGGGGACGGTTCGTCGGTCGCACCATTGCTGGCAGATCTCGGCGCGGCCTATGCGAGCAGATCAGCTGGCGAAGTTCCGAAGTGGTCGCCGTTACCGGTGCAGTACGTGGATTACACATTGTGGCAACGTGAGCATCTGGGTGATCTGGCCGACCCTGACAGTCGTATTGGCGGGCAGGTCGCGTACTGGCGAAATATGTTGGCGGGCCTGCCAGAGCGGTTGGACCTGCCCACCGACCGACCCTATCCGCGCGTCGCTGATTTTCGGGGAGCCAGCGTGGCGGTGGATTGGCCTGCAGAACTTCAGCAGCGGGTCGCTCAGCTGGCGCGTGAGCACAACGCGACCAGTTTCATGGTGGTCCAAGCCGCACTGGCGGTGCTGTTGGCCAAGACCAGCGCCAGTCCCGATGTGGCGATGGGGATCGCGACCGCCGGTCGTAGTGATCCAGCTCTGGATGCGTTGGTGGGCTGCTTCGTCAACACCTTGGTGCTTCGGGTCGATGCGGGCGGCGAACTCACCGTCGCTGACCTGTTGGCCCAGGTGCGCCAGCGCAGCCTGGCCGCCTACGACAATCAGGATGTGCCGTTCGAGGTTCTGGTCGAACGGCTCAACCCCGTGCGCACCCTGACCCATCACCCCCTGGTCCAGGTGTTGTTGGCCTGGCAGAACTTTGCCGGTGGGTCCGCCACGGGAGCAGCGTTGGGTGACGTGCAGGCCACGCCCCTCACAGCGGAAACCCACACCGCCAGAATGGATTTGACGTTCTCTCTGTCAGAGCGTTTCACCGAAGAAGGTCAGCCCGATGGGATCGGCGGATCTGTGGAGTTCCGCACCGACGTGTACGACGCCGCCAGTATCGAAACGCTGATCGAGCGGTGGCAGCGGGTGCTGGTGGCGATGACCTCTGACTCGACCCGGCGGTTGTCCTCGGTGGATCTACTTGATGCGCCCGACCAAGTCCGTCTGGAGTTACTCGGCAACCGGGCAGTGTTGACCGAGCCTGTGGCCGCGGTGTCGATTCCGGCGTCGTTCGCCGAGCAGGTGGCTCGGGTGCCAAATGCGTTGGCACTGACGTGTGACGGCCGTGCGATGACCTATCGCGAACTGGACGAAGCCTCGAACCGGTTGTCGCACTTCCTGGTTTCCCACGGTGCGGGTCCGGGTCGATGTGTGGTGCTGTTCTTCGATCGATGCGCTGAAGCGGTGGTGTCGATCCTGGCGGTGCTCAAGACCGGGGCGGCCTATCTGCCGATCGAACCGGCGGTTCCGGATGCGCGGGTGCAGTTCATGATCTCCGACGCCGCGCCGGTGACCGCCCTGACGACGGCCGAGCTGGCACAGCGACTCGAAGGGGCGGGGCTGGTCGTCATCGACGTCAACGACCCCCGTGTCGACACGTACCCGGTCACCGCCCAGCCGGCGGCGCCGGGACCGGACGATATCGCCTACATCATGTACACCTCGGGCACCACGGGTGTCCCGAAGGGAGTGGCGATCACCCACGGCAACGTGACCCAGCTTCTGGAGACAATGCCTCCGGCTTTGGTGACGTCGCAACAGGTGTGGACGCAATGGCACTCCTTGGTCTTCGACGTCTCGGTATGGGACATCTTCGGTGCGTTGCTCCATGGTGGTCGGTTGGTGGTGGTCCCCGAGTCGGTGGCACACTCGCCGCAGGATCTGCATGCCCTTCTCGTCAGCGAGCGGGTAACGGTGTTGAGTCAGACCCCGTCGGCGGTGGGGATGCTGTCGGCTGAGGGTTTGGAGTCGACGGCGCTGGTGGTGGCGGGTGAGGCCTGCCCGGCTGACGTGGTGGACAGGTGGGCGCAGGACCGGGTGATGATCAACGCCTACGGTCCGACCGAGGCGACGGTGTACGCCACGATCAGCGCCCCGCTCGTCCCCGGTTCGGGTACGGTGCCGATCGGTGCGCCGGTACCCGGGGCGGCCTTGTTCGTCTTGGACCAGTGGCTACGCCCGGTGCCTGTGGGCGTGGTCGGTGAGTTGTATGTGGCCGGCCGGGGAGTCGGGATGGGGTACGTGCGCCGGGCGGGGCTGTCCGCGTCCAGGTTTGTGGCGTGCCCGTTCGGTGGAGCCGGGGCGCCTGGGACACGGATGTATCGCACCGGCGATCTGGTGTCGTGGGGTGTTGACGGGCAGTTGCGGTATCTGGGGCGTGCGGATGAGCAGGTCAAGATCCGCGGGTACCGCATCGAACTCGGCGAAATCATATCGGCGCTGGCCGATATCGACGGGGTCGGACAGGCGGTAGTGGTTGCCCGCGAGGATCGGCCCGGCGACAAGCGCCTGGTCGGTTATGTCACCGAGTTGGAGGCCGGGGTAGTGGATCCGGTCCGGGTTCGCTCCGCGCTGGGTGAGCGGCTGCCCGCCTATATGGTGCCGGCGGCGATTGTGGTCATCGATGCGCTGCCGTTGACGGTCAACGGCAAGCTGGACCGGCGGGCGCTGCCGGCCCCGGAGTACTCGGACGTCGATCGATACCGGGCCCCCGCCACCCCCACCGAGGAGATACTGGCCGGCATCTACGCCCAGGTGCTCGGGTTGGAACGGGTTGGAGCCGATGACTCATTCTTCGATCTCGGTGGGGATTCTCTCTCAGCTATGAAGGTGATCGCCGCGATCAACAGCGCTCTGGACGTCGGAGTCGCAGTGCGAGCCCTGTTCGACGCGTCCACGGTCGCGCAGCTGGCGGGGCGTATCGGCGACGGTACAGCCGGATTGCCGCCATTGGCGAGGGTCGAGCGGCCTTCTGTGTTGCCGTTGTCGTATGCGCAGCAACGGTTGTGGTTCCTCAGCCAGTTCGAGGGCGAGGCTGCGACCTACAACATGCCGACCGCGTTCCGGATCGGCGGAAGCCTGGATGTAGAGGCGTTGGGCGCGGCGCTGGCCGATGTGGTCGGCCGCCACGAATCGCTGCGTACTGTGTTCGCCGCGCGTGACGGTCTGCCCCGGCAGATCGTCGTCTCCGCCGACCAAGCCGATTTCGGGTGGCAGGTCGTTGACGCCGGTGGCTGGTCACCTGACCGGCTGACGGAGGCCATCGGCGCGGCGGTGTGTTACAACTTCGACCTCGAAACCGAAATACCGGTGCGTGCATGGCTTTTCCGCGTTGCGAAGGACGACCATGTGTTCGTCGCGGTGGTGCACCATATCGCCGGAGACGGCTCGTCGGTCGGTCCGCTGGTGCGTGACCTGGGAGTCGCGTATGCGAGCCGGTGTGCGGGACGGGCGCCGGATTGGGCGCCGCTGCCGGTGCAATATGTGGATTACACGCTGTGGCAGCGTGAGTATCTGGGTGATCTGGCCGATGCGGACAGTCGGATATCTTCGCAGGTGGCGTACTGGGAGAACGCATTGGCGGGCATGCCGGAGAGGTTGGCGTTGCCCACCGACCGGCCATATCCGGTGGTGGCCGACTACCGTGGCGCCAGTGTGGCGGTGGACTGGCCGGCACATCTGCAGCAGCTGGTGACACGGGTGGCTCGCGAGCACAATGCGACCAGTTTCATGGTCATGCAGGCCGGACTGTCGGTCCTGTTGTCGAATCTGAGTGCCAGTCCCGATGTGGCGGTGGGGTTTCCGATTGCCGGACGCAATGATCCGGCGCTGGAAGATTTGGTCGGGTTCTTCGTCAACACCTTGGTGTTGCGGGTCGACCTGGCTGGCGATCCGACCGTCGCCGAGTTGTTGGAGCAGGTGCGCCAGCGCAGCCTCAGCGCCTTTGAGCACCAGGATGTGCCGTTCGAGGTATTGGTGGATCGGCTCAACCCGGCTCGCAGCCTCACCCATCACCCGCTGATCCAGGTGATGTTCGCCTGGCAGAACTTTGCCGGACAGAACGGCGGTGCCCCCGCGACAGAGTCGGCCATGGGCGATCTGCGGGCCACGCCGTTGGCCGCCGAGACCCACACCGCCCGGATGGATTTGGCGTTCTTCCTGCGGGAACGTTGGACCGAAGACGGTGAGCCGGACGGGATCTACGGGACTGTGGAGTTCCGCACCGATGTATACGACACAGCCACAATCGAGGCGCTGATCCAGCGATTCGAGCGGGTTTTGCAGGCGATGGTCGCCGCCCCGGGCGGCTTGTTGTCGTCCCTGGATGTGTTGGACGCCGCCGAGCGCATCGAACTGGATGAGATCGGCAACCGGAAGGTGCTGTCGGAGGCGGCGACACCGGCGTCGATCCCGGTGATCTTCGCTGAGCAGGTCGCACGCGACCCCGACGCGGTGGCGGTCCGCTTCGACGGCCGCTCGATGTCCTACCAGGAGTTGAACGAGGCATCGAATCGATTGGCGCGCTTGCTGATCAGCCACGGTGCGGGCCCAGGAGAATGTGTGGCCCTGCTCTTCAACCGCTGCGCCGAGGCGATCGTGTCGATCATGGCGGTGTTGAAGACCGGCGCAGCCTATCTGCCGATCGACCCGGTCCATCCCGACTCGCGGGTCGAATTCATGCTCGAGGACGCCACTCCGATCGCCGCGGTCACCACGGCCGCGTTGGCTGATCGGTTGGACGGCCATGAGTTGTTGGTCATCGACGCCGACGATCCAGCCGTCGAGTCTTTCGAGTGCGCTGAGTTGCCCGCGCCCGGCGCCGACGACGTTGCCTACATCATCTACACATCGGGGACAACAGGGACGCCGAAAGGCGTTGCTATCGCGCACCACAACGTAACCCAGTTGCTCGATTCGCTGGATCCGAGCCTGACCGCACCAGGGACGGCCTGGACGCAGTGGCACTCCTACAGCTTCGACATCTCGGGCTGGGAGATCTTCATGGTCCTCCTTCATGGCGGCCGGCTCGTCGTGGTGCCCGAGTCGGTGGCACTGTCCCCGACGGACTTCCATGCCCTACTGGTCGACGAGAAAGTCGATGTGCTGGGCCAGACGCCGTCCGCGGTGGGAGCGTTGTCTCCCGAGGGTTTGGGTTCGGTGGCCTTGCTGGTGGGAGGCGAGGCTTGTCCGGCTGAAGTAGTGGAGCGTTGGGCCCCCGGCCGGGCGATGATCAATCAATACGGCCCGACCGAGACCACGATGTGGGTGGCGATCAGTGCGCCGTTGCAGGTAGCGAGTGAGGGCGGGTCGGTCGTCGTTCCGATTGGCTATCCGATGCCGGGCACGGCGTTGTTCGTGCTGGATCGATGGCTCCGGCCGGTGCCGACGGGCGTGGTCGGTGAACTGTATGTGGCGGGCCGCGGTGTGGGAGTTGGGTATTGGCGGAGACCAGGTTTGACCGCGTCCCGGTTCATGGCGTGCCCGTTCGGCGGCGTGGGAAGCCGTATGTACCGCACCGGCGATCTGGTGCGCTGGGGTACGGACGGTCAGCTGCTGTACGAAGGACGTGCTGATGAGCAGGTCAAGATCCGCGGCTACCGCATCGAACTCGGTGAGATCCAGGCGGCACTGGCAGGCCATCCACGGGTAGCGCAGGCGGTGGTGGTTGCTCAGAAACCCGCCTCGGCCGCGGGGCAGACAGACGACATCAGCGAGAAGCTGTTGAGTGGCTACGTCGTGCTGGATCCCGAGATGATGCTCGTCCGAGAGCCCGCCCGCGAGGCACGGCTCGTGGAGCAGTGGCGGGGTGTGTGGGGCGGCGTCTATTCGGAGCCGGTGCCCGAGGTCGATGGACCCGTGGAGCTGGGAGAGGATTTCGGAGGCTGGATCAGCAGCTACACGGGTGAGCCTATTCCGCTGGATCAGATGCAGGAATGGCGGTCGGCCACGGTAGACCGGATCATGGCCCTTCGCCCACAACGGGTTCTGGAGATCGGTGTGGGATCAGGGCTTCTGCTTTCGCAGATCGCCCCTGAATGCATGGAGTACTGGGGCACCGACTTGTCCGCGCCGACGATTCAGAAGCTGCGGGCGGCCGTGGCATGGCAGTCGTGGCGAGATCGAGTTCAGCTTCGGGTTCAGCCGGCTGATGTTCCAGATGAGTTGCCGGAAGGGCACTTCGATGTCGTTGTGCTCAACTCGGTGATCCAGTACTTCCCTAGTGCTGGCTATCTGATGGATGTGCTGGCAGTGGTGACGAAGCTGTTGGCGCCGGGCGGGGCGGTGTTCCTCGGTGATGTGCGCAACCTGTCGCTGCTGCGGACGTTCACCACCGGGATCGTGTGCGCCGATCCGTCCGCTGGTGGGGACACGGCAGGGTTGCTGCGCGAGCGGGTGCGCCGGGAAATGGTTGCCGAGCAAGAACTCCTGCTGGCGCCGGAGTTCTTCACCGAGTTGCCGCAGCAGCTCGCTGATATCGGTGCGGTCCAAATGGAGCTCAAGCAATTGCGCGCGGTGAACGAACTCAGCACCTACCGCTATGACGTGATCCTGCGAAAGGCACCGGTGCCGGTGCGTTCGGTGGCGCAGTTGCCTACGGAGTCATGGCAGCGGTTCGGAAGCCTGGCCGCGTTGGGCGCGCATCTGCGATCCCAGCAGCTGCCGGAGTTACGGGTAACCGGGGTGCCGCACGCCGGCATGTTGCCGGACGTGCATCTGGCCCAAGCGCTGGACCAGGCCAGGGACGGGCTGCCAGTCGATGAATTGCGTGGCGAAGCATGCCCGACGGATGCGGTGCTGCCTTACCAGTGTCATCAGTTGGGGGACGAACTGGGATACCTCACGTCCGTGACCTGGTCGCCCACGGTCGGTCTGGTGGACATCATCTTCACGCGCGCCGCTGATGCACCGACGGCGCTGTCGGATCTCTACCTGCCGGCCACCCAGGTCGGCTCCGTCGCCGGGTACGTCAACGATCCGGCGGCAATCGAACGCGTGACTGAACTGCGCGCCTATCTGACCGAAAGACTGCCCGAGTACATGGTGCCCGCGTCGATCACGGTGCTGGATACGTTGCCGCTGACTGTCAACGGCAAGTTGGACAAGCGCGCTTTGCCGGCGCCGGAGTTCCACAGCGCGGTGGCATATCGGGCGCCGCAAACTCAACGTGAACGGGCGCTGGCAGCACTGTTCAGCGACATACTCGGAGGCACCCGGGTCGGCATTGATGACTCCTTCTTCGATTTGGGCGGGCATTCGCTGTCGGCGACACGGCTGCTCGCCCGCATCCGGACTGAACTCGGCGTCACGATACCGATTCGAGTGTTGTTCGACGTATCCACCGTGGCCGGGTTGGCCGACTGGATCTGCCTGCATGCCGACGAACGGCCAGGTGTGTCATTGACGGTTCAACAGCGGCCTCCGGTGTTGCCGTTGTCGTACGCCCAACAACGGTTGTGGTTCTTGGAGCAGTTGCAGGGCCCGTCACCGATCTACAACATGCCGACGGCGTATCGGATCAGCGGCCCGTTGGATGTTGCGGCGATGGGTTCGGCGCTGGCGGATGTGGTGGGCCGTCACGAGAGCCTGCGCACGCTGTTCGCCGTGTCAGAGGGGGCGCCCCGGCAGGTGATCCTGGAGCCGGAGCGCGCTGATTTCGGGTGGCAGGTCATCGATGCCAGTGGTTGGCCGGGCGAACGACTGGAGGAGGCCGTCGGCGAGGCGGTGCGGCATTGTTTCGATCTAGCTGCTGAGATTCCCCTGCTGGCGCGTCTTTACCGTGTCGCCGAGGGTGAGCATGTGCTGGTCGTGGTGGTGCACCATATCGCGGCCGACGGTTGGTCGATAGCTCCATTGGTGACTGACTTGGGGGTGGCTTACACCGCCCGGTGCGTCGGACGCCCCCCGGAATGGTCGCCGCTGCCCGTGCAGTACGCCGATTATGCGTTGTGGCAACGGGATTGGCTGGGAGATGAGTCTGATGCCGACAGTGTGATCGCCGAACAGGTGGCGTACTGGGAAAAGGAGTTGGCCGGATTACCCGAGCGGTTGGAGCTGCCCACGGATCGGCCGTATCCGCCGGTGGCCAACTACCAAGGGGCAAGCGTCGCGGTGGATTGGCCACCGGAATTACAGCAGCAGATCGCCCGGGTGGCCCGCGAGCACAACGCCACCGGCTTCATGGTGATGCAGGCAGCCCTGGCGGTGATGTTGTTGAAGTTGAGCTCCAGTTCCGATGTGGCAGTCGGCTTTGCGATCGCCGGGCGTAATGATCCGGCTCTAGACGATCTGGTGGGGTTCTTCGTCAACACCGTGGTGTTGCGTACCGATCTTTCTGGAGACCCCACGGTCGCCGCGTTGTTGGAGCAGGTGCGCCAGCGTAGCCTGGGGGCGTTTGAGCATCAGGATGTGCCGTTCGAGGTACTGGTCGACCGGATCAACCCGAGTCGGAGCCTGACCCATCATCCGCTGGTGCAGGTGCTGTTGACGTGGCAGAACCTGCCCTGGTCGAAGAACAGCGATGATTCCGCTGTGGCATCGACAATGGGCGATGTTCGGGTCAACCCGCTGGCGGCAGAAACCCATACCGCCCGGATGGACTTGACCTTCGCTCTGGAGGATCGTTGGACCGAGGCCGGTGAGCCTGCCGGGATCGGCGGGTCGGTCGAGTTCCGTACCGACGTATTCGACCCGAGCACCATCGAGGCGCTGATCGCGCGGTTGCAGCGGGTGCTCGTGGCGATGATGGCGGATTCGACCCGGCGGGTGTCGTCGATCGATGTGTTGGACGTTGCCGAGCATGCCTGTCTCGATGAGGTCGGCAACCGTGCGACACTGACCGCGCCCGCGGGCGTGACGGCGTCGATTCCCGAGGTGTTCGCGCGGCAGGTGGCTCGCACCCCGGATGCAGCGGCCATGACCTTCGACGGCCGTTCGTGGTCGTATCGGGAGTTGGATGAGGCCTCGAATCGATTGGCGCATCTGCTGGTCGGTCACGGTGCCGGTCCGGGTGAATGCGTGACGCTGTTCCTCAACCGTTCGGCTGAGGCGATCGTGTCGATTCTGGCGGTGCTCAAGACCGGGGCGGCGTACATGCCGATCGATCCCGCCCATCCTGATGCCCGGATCGCGGTCGTCGTCGGCGATGCCAAGCCAGTGGCCGCACTGAGCGCCGGTGCTCTGAGTGCACGTCTGCGTGTCTGCGGTGTAGACGTCATCGATGTGCAGGATCTGCGGATAAATGACCAACCGAGCACCGCATTGCCGGCGCTGGCGGGCGACGAGATCGCCTACGTCATCTACACCTCGGGCACCACCGGGGTACCGAAGGGGGTGGCGGTGCCACATGGCAACATCACCCAGTTACTCGGCTCTCTGGACGTCGGGCTGCCGCGTTCAGGCGTGTGGTCGCAGTGGCATTCGTATGCATTTGATGTGTCGGTGTGGGAGATTTTTGGTGCGCTCCTCAGTGGTGGGCGGCTGGTGGTTGTGCCTGATCTGGTGGCGGGTTCGCCGGATGCGTTGCACGCGTTGCTGATTACCGAGCAGGTAAGTGTGTTGAATCAGACGCCGTCTGCCGCGGCGGCGCTGTCGTCGGACGGTCTGGAGTCGATGGCGTTGGTGGTGGCTGGGGAAGCCTGCCCGACCGAGCTGGTGGAGCGGTGGGCGCCGGATCGGTTGATGCTCAACGGTTACGGCCCGACGGAAACGTGGTACACATCGTTCAGTGCGCCGCTGATGGCCGGGGCGGATGCTGTGCCGATTGGTGTGCCGGTGCCGGGCGCGGCGTTCTTTGTCCTGGATCAATGGTTGCGCCCGGTCCCTGCTGGAGTGGTCGGCGAGTTGTACGTGGCCGGATCCGGTGTGGCGAGTGGCTACTTGCGCCGGGGTGGGCTGACCGGCTCCCGGTTCGTGGCGTGCCCGTTCGGTGCATCCGGTGGACGTATGTACCGGACCGGCGATCTGGTGCGCTGGGGCCCCGACGGGCAGTTGCATTATCTGGGTCGGGCTGATGAGCAGGTCAAGATCCGGGGCTATCGCATCGAATTGGGCGAGATCCAAACTGTGCTTTCCGACCTGGCGGGTGTCGATCAGGCGGCAGTGATCGCTCGTGAAGACCGGCCGGGGGATAAGCGGCTGGTGGGCTATGTCACCGAGTCTGTCAGTGGGGCAGTGGATCCGGGGGCGGTGCGTGCGCAGCTTTCGCAGCGGTTGCCGGTGTATATGGTGCCGGCGGCGATTGTGGTGGTCGATGTGTTGCCGTTGACGGTGAATGGGAAGTTGGATCGTCGGGCCCTGCCGCGTCCGGTCTACGCGGATGGGCAGCAATATCATGCTCCGGCCACGCCTACTGAGGAGATTCTCGCCGGCATCTATGCAGAGGTCCTGGGTGTGGAGCGGGTCGGGGTCGATGACTCGTTTTTCGATCTGGGTGGCGATTCCTTGTCTGCGATGCGGGTGATCGCAGCAGCGAATGCCAGTTTGGGTGCCGAGTTGGCGGTGCGGGTGATGTTTGATGCGCCGACCGTGCGTGGTTTGGCTGCGCAGGTGGGTCGGACCGAGAGCTCGCAGGAAGTGGTCCCGGTCGAAGTGCTCAAACCGGGCGACGGGGTTCCGCTGTGTTGTGTCCATGACGGTTTCGGGCTGAGTTGGTCGTACCGGGCGTTGGGCCGGTATGTGGATGGCCCGATCATCGGCATCAATCAACTCCCGTCTGATGGTGAGCACGAAGCGCTGTCGATTCAGGCTATGGCGGCGGACTACGCAGACCGGCTGCAGGGCCTGTATCCGGTTGGGCCGTATCGGATCCTGGGATGGTCATTCGGTGGGGTGGTCGCCCATGCTCTCGCTGTGGAGCTTCAGCGACGCGGATGTGAGGTTCAGCGTCTGGTCTTGCTCGACGGCCTTTTGAATCCGAACAGATTCTGGAAGAGCATCACCAGGAAGATCGCAAGCACTCGAGCGGTTGCCGAAGGGTGGGTCCTGGATTACATCCTGCAGACCAATGATGCTCGGGTCCCGCTGCATTGGGGACCGCTGAGCTATTCGCGCATGGCCGACATCCTTGCGCAACAGGGTTCGAGCCCTCCTGCAAAACAGTTGGTGGAGTTCATGGCGCGCAGTGTCAGTGCGGGGCAGTTGCTGCTGCTCGATCATGAGCCGGATGTGTTCGACGGCGACGTGGTGATGTTCTCGGCTGCGCGACGTAGGTGTGATGCCGCCGATTCCGGGATCGTGTCGCGGTGGGCGCGTCTGCGGAACCGAAGTGCTGCCCGGTCGCTGCTGCGCAGTTGGCGGCCGTATGTTTCCGGCGACATTGCGGTAGTGCCGGTCGACTGCACCCACTTTGAGATGTTCATCCCCGAATCGCTGAACGCATACGCACAGAAACTCACGTCATTACTGGAAAGTACGACCGTAGCGTCTTGTGACGATGCACCGCCGTGCGTCACGGGAATCGCTGTGAATCAACACTTCACAGGTATGGAATCCTAGCCGGGCTTCCATATCGCTCACCGGTTGCCGGCAGTTAACGCTACGTCTGGTCCGTCACCAAATGAGCGGAAGCATGCGGTACCGAACCTGTTGTGTGTACTCGCGGTATCCGTCCAGCTCTTCCCGAAGTAGTCGTTCTTCGTCGTAGATGCGGAAGACAAGCACCAAAAGGCACGGGATGGCGAAGAGAAGCCCCCAATAGGAACCGAGCGCAAGTGGGATCCCCGCCAAGAGAAATATGTCGCTGGTGTACATGGGATGCCGAACCATTTTGTACAAGCCGGTGGACACAAGTTCCTGACCGTCCTCGACGCGGATTGTTACGGCCGCGTGGCTGTTCTGCGCGAGGACCAGCGTCAGACCGCCAACTCCGACCGCGACCAGAACGTTGCCGATCAGAGAGATCGATGTCGGAACCGCGGACCATCCGAAGCGATGGTCGAGCGCGCTGACCACCATCATCGCTGCCCACAACAGCAACAGGGTGGTCGCAAGGACCTTTTGCGGCTTTCGGGTCTCAGTGGCCGGCATTCGGCGCTCGAGGACCGCGGGATTCGTCCGCAGGAAGTAGCCACCGGCAACCCATCCCGAGATGACAATCACCGCCAGAAATACCCACCCTTGCCAGTAATCGAAGGTACCCGCCGGCAGGAACACCAGTAGTCCAACGATCAAAATGCCAAGCGTCCCGCTGGCGAGTGTTTTCATCAGAGATTTCATGGCACCTCGCGCTCTCCGCCTTTGTCGATCCGCATCTCAGAGGCCGCCCATGCCCCGGAGTACCAGGGAGGCCCCGACCACCGCACAGATGGCTGCCGCGAAGGTCTGACGATGTGCGGTGGCCCATTCGTGCAACTTGCGCAGCGCAGCTTGGGTTTTCGCCGGTGCCACGGCATTGCTTACGAGAATGATCTCTTCCACAAGAAGCACGCCGAAGACGAATGCGATCAGCGCGACCAACTGGATCTCGAACGAGGCACCCGAGGCGACGACGATGGCCAGGGCGAAAAGAATCCCGTCGAGTGGCGGAACCACTATGACACCGATGATGAAGGGGATCCACGGGGACCCGTTCTGCCACGCCTCGCGGACGCGTCCGACCAACCCCCGGGATCCGGGTGAGGCGTCGGCATCGTCGGAGTTGGAGTACAACAGCCTGGTGATCGCCGGAGGGGCGCCGGAATCGTCCACGAGTGTCGAGGTGGCACCGACGCCGTTGCCTGCCGACTTCCGATGAGCGCCGGCGGGGACAGGTTTCCGTAGCACGTTGCGGGCCACCAGGAATGCGGCGATCGCCAGGAGCGCGATGCCGATGCTGATTGTGATGCGCTGTGTGAGCGGGTCTGTGGTCGGGTGCGCGAATTTCTTCGCGAAGGCGGACGACGCCGGAGTGGAGTGGAGCACGACCAGTGGAATGATGAGGCTGGCGAGCCCGATCAGCACCGCTCCTGACCAATAGGCGAGCAGGTTTTGCACGGGCCGCGGCCGCGAGAGCACCAACAGGATGATTCCGAGGCGCACAGGATTGATCGTCGTCAAAAGTGCCAGTACTACCAACGAGCCCCACATGAGCGGAATCCTACCTTGTATGCTATTTGCTGATTGGTTTCTCGAAAACTGATCTTGAGTAACTTTGGCCATTCCGGCCGTGCGAATCTACTTGCCTGCGCGATTCATGGTGGCGGGAACCTGAACCGCGTGCTCCCATCGCGCACAGCCTCCTCGGACTCGGTGAAACACTGCTGCTATTCCTCCGATTCAGCGGAATCCAGACGTTCAGAACAATTGTGAAATAACCAGTTTCATATCGACGATCTCGGCGTCCCCGATGCGACGGTCAAGAACTGTCGATCGGCTTGGGTCCCTTCAGTAGCTGTGGTCGCAAGGTGGGCGGAGGTGACGAAGGATCCGCCGCGGTACTCGGGCTCCGGTTCGCGCGGTCGGGAGGAATTTGGGTGTCCGCGCCCGTATGCGTATTTGCTGTGAACAACCTGATCGAAATGCATGCGGCTCCGCATCTCAGGCAGCTCCCGCCGGAAGGAGCTTTTCGCACAGCAGGTCTGCCAACCCGTGCACGGTCGTGATTCCGGTGGCCGAGATCCGGATGCCTGTTTCGTTCTCGATGCGGGTGCGTAGTTCGAGCGCTCCCAGCGAGTCCATGCCGTACTCGGAGAGGGGGCGGTCCGGATCGACACTGCGGCGCAGGATCACGCTCACCTGATCGGAGATCACGTGCCGCAGCTTGGCGGCCCACTCGTCCGGCGGCAGCTCGTCGAGTTCGGCGCGCAACTTGCTGGTGCCCGTTGCGTTTTGGCCGGTCGATCGGAATGCCTCGGCGAAGGGGCTGCGTTCTGCGAACACGGACAACCACGGCGCACCCGTTATCGGCGCGTATCCGGTGTAGGCGCGGTCATGACGCAGCAGTGCTTCGAACGCGTACGCGCCCTCGTCAGGAGCGATGGCGATTCCGGCGCCTTCGGCCAGGGCCGTGCCACGGCCGATCTGCCCCCAGGCTCCCCACGCGATGGCCGTGCCCGGCAGCCCCTGGGAGCGGCGCCACAGGCTGAAGGCGTCCAGCCAACTGTTGGCGGCGGCGTAGGCACCCTGCCCGGGGGAGCCGACCAGCGCGGCTGCCGAAGAGAATGAGCAGAACCAGTCCAAAGGCTGGTCCGCGGTGGCGGTGTGCAGGTTCCATGCACCGTAAACCTTTGGTGCCCAGTCTCGTTCGATCAGCTCATCTGTGATGTTGGTCAGTGCGGCGTCCTCGATCACGCCCGCTGCGTGCAGTACGCCGCGTACTTCGAGCCCACCGGCGGTCGCCGCGGCCACCAACCGTTCCGCGGTACCGGACTCGGCGATGTCGCCGCACTCGACGACCAGGTCGGCCCCGGTCGCGCGGATGCGCTCGAGCAATGCCGACGCTTGAGCGCTCGGCTGCGAGCGAGAGGACAGCACGATACGTCCGCACCCGTTGACCGCCATCCTCTCGGCCATGAACAATCCGAGGCCCCCGAGGCCGCCGGTGATGATGTACGCACCGTCGGGCCGAAACACCCGCACCTGTGATGGCGGGACCACCAGCCGACTCGAGCCGGTATGCGGGATGTCCAGCACGAGCTTGCCGGTGTGCTGCGCGCCGCTGATCATCCGAATCGCGGTGGCAGCGTCGGCAAGTGGGAAGTGGGTGACCTCGGGCATCGGCAGATCGCCCTCGGCGGTCAGCAGATACACCGTTTCCAGCAACTCCCGGAGCCGATCCGGATGGCTGACGGACATCAGCGCCAGGTCGACGGCGTAGAACGACAGGTTGCGCCGGAACGGGAAGAGCCCCAGCCGGGTGTCGCCGTAGATGTCGCGCTTACCGATCTCGACGAATCGCCCACCGAACGCCAGCAATTCGAGTCCTGCCCGCTGGGCGGCACCGGTCACCGAATTTAGCACGATGTCTACGCCGTATCCGTCGGTGTCCTCGCGGATCTGATCGGCGAACTCCAAAGTCCGAGAGTCGTAGACGTGTTCGACGCCCATGTCGCGCAGAAGTTGTCTACGTTGCTCGTTGCCGGCAGTGGCGAAGATCTCCGCCCCGGCGGCGCGGGCGATGGCCATCGCCGCCTGGCCGACCCCGCCGGTTGCGGAGTGGATCAGCACCTTGTCGCCGGATTTGATCCGGGCCATGTCGTTCAGCCCGTAGTAGGCGGTGGCGGTGGCAATGGTCAGCGCGGCTGCCTCGGCGTCCGTCAGGCCGGCCGGCAAGGTGGCTGCCAGGCGTGCGTCGCAGGTGACGAACGTGCCCCAGCAGCCATCGGCGCACAAACCTCCGACCCGATCGCCGACCTTGTGGTCGGTGACGTCGGGACCGACCGCGGTCACCACTCCGGCGAAGTCGATACCGAGTTGGGGCAAACGCCCGTCGAACGCGGGGTAGCGGCCGAACGCGACGAGTACGTCGGCGAAGTTGATGCTGGACGAGCTGACCGCGACCTCGATCTGACCCGGCCCCGGGGGAACATGTTCGCAGGAAACGAGTTCCATCGACTCCAGGTCGCCCGGCGTACGGATCTGCAGCCGCATCCGGTCGCGCTCGAGATAAGCGACGGTGGTCTGCCGCTCCTCGGGACGCAGCGGGGCGAGGCACAGCCGTGCGGTGTACCACCGGCCATTGCGCCAGGCGGTTTCGTCTTCGTCGGATCCGCTGAGCAGTTGCTGTGCCACCTGCTCCACGCCGGTGGCCTCGTCGATGTCGATCTGGGTGGCGGTCAGGTGCGGATGTTCGGTGCCGATCACCCGGATCAGGCCGCGTAGCTCCGCCTGATCGAGATTGGCCACGTCGCCGGCCACCACCGTCTGGGCGTTGCGGGTCACGACGTACAGGCGAGGGAGTTCTCCGCTCACCTCCGGTAGTTCGCGGGTGATGTGCACCAGGTGACGTACGTACTCGCGACCCAGCAATGGTGACTGGTCGGTGTGATCACCATTGTTCGGCGACGTCAGGATCACCACGGCGGTGAATCGGCCGGCACGCAGATGATTTCCGAACTGTGCACAGGTCAGTGAGTCGTCGACTTGATTGGGCCAACTCATCGTGGTGCATTGTGCGCCGCGGTCTTTCAGGATGCTGCTCAACGTGTCGGTGGCCGCATCGGGACCGTCCGAGGCGCTGATGAGCAGCCAGGATCCGGCTTCGGCGTATTCGACCTCCGGGAGATCGCGCTGCCGCCACTCGACTGTCAGCAGTCGTTCGCTGAGAACCTGATCGTCGTGTCCGCTGCCGGAGGCGCCGGTGCCCAGGCGAAGCCCCTGCACCGTCAGCAGGACTGTGCCGTCTTTGTCGAGCACATCGATGTCGGCCTCGATACCGGTTGTGTCGGCCTTGATCAGTCGCGTGTAGCAGTAGTGCGCGTTGCGGGCCGAGTGGTAGGCGCGTAGCCGCCGCACGCCCAGAGGCAACCCCAGCACGTCGCCGCCGAGCGCCTGAACGTCGGGATGTGCCTCGACCGACTGGAAGCAGGCATCCAGGAGTGCCGGGTGCACGCCGTATGCGTCCTGCTGGGAGCGGATCGAGCGGGGGAGGGCAACCTCGGCGAGGACCGTGCGGGCTTCGGCCTCGCCGGTACGCACTGTGACCAGACCGGTGAACGCCGGACCGTACTGAATGCCATGCTGGCCCACGCGATTACGCACCTCGGCGCCGTCTTCGTCGCAGGGGTGGGCGGTGACGACCGCCGACATGTCGTACGCGGGCGGTTGCTCGTCCGCTGCGGCGTGCAGGACCGCGGTCGCGTGCCGAGCCTGCTGGCCCTCCTCGTCGGTCTCGACGGTGAAGGCGGCCACGCCGGGTGATGACACCGAGGCGGAGGCTCCGACCACTGTCTGTTCGTCCAGAAGCAGCGCCTGCTCGAACCGGATGTCACGGACTTCGGAAGTCTCACCCAGTACGGACTGAGCCGCGGCCAGCGCCATCTCGCAGTACGCCGCACCCGGAAGTACTGCAACAGTGCGTATTTGGTGATCTCCCAGCCATGGCTGGGCGGCGGTGCCGACGTCGGCCTGCCACACGTAGCGTTCCGGTTCCTCGTGCAGCCGCACGTTGGCGCCCAGCAGCGGGTGAACCGCGATGGTGCAGCCGCCGTGGGTCGGGTGTTCCTGGCCGCCGCCGCTGAGCCACAGCCGCCGGTGCGTCCAGTTCGGCAGAGGCGCATCCACCAGCTGGCCGTCCGGGCACAGAACCGAGAAATCGACCGCAGCACCTGCGCTGTGCAGATCGACGAGGAGCCGGCGCAGCCCATTCGGCATCTCCTGCTGTCTGCGCATCGCGGCCAGGGCGGCCATCGGCGTCTCGCGGCCGCTTGCGGTCTGTTCGAGCGCACGGGTGAGCAGCGGATGCGGTGAGAGCTCGGCGAACACGCGATAGCCGTCCTCCAGCGCGGCTTGTACGGCGGTGGCGAACCGCACCATCCGACGCATGTTGGTCACCCAGTAGTCGGCATCGCACACCGGCTGTTCGCGCGGGTCGAACAGGGTCGCCGAGTAGAACGGAATCTCCGGTGTCATGGGTTTGAGGTCGGCAAGCGCCGCGGCCAGATCGTCGACGATCGGCTCGACCTGCGGTGAGTGGAAGGCGACATCGACGGGAACCTCGCGAGCCATCACCCCACGTTGCTCCCAATCCGACACGAGATCGCGCACCGTCTGGGTGGTACCGGCGATCACGGTGGACTGTGGCGAAGCCACCACCGCCACCACGACATCGTTGATGCCGCGGCCGGTCAGCTCCGAAAGCACCTGCTTGGCAGGCAGTTCCACCGCTGCTGTGGCGCCCTTGCCCGCGATTCGGGACATCAGCCGGGACCGGCGGCAGATGAGCCGCAGCCCGTCCTCCAACGACAGCGCCCCGGCGACGACAGCTGCCGCGGCCTCGCCGAGGGAATGGCCGATGACGGCTCCGGGACGCACCCCGTGTGCCTTCATGGTGGCGGCCATCGCGACCTGCATGGTGAACAACGTCGGCTGCAACCGGTCCTGACCGGTCACGACCTCCGGCGCCGCCATCGCCTCGGTCACGGAGAATCCCGATTCGGCAGCAATGATCGGCTCGGCCTGCGCCACGATGGCGGCGAACACCGGTTCGGTCGCCAGCAGCTCGGCACCCATTCCCGCCCACTGCGAACCCTGACCGGAGAACACCCAGACCGGGCCGCGGTCGTCGCGCCCGACCGCGGGTTGGTAGGGAGTGTCGCCGTCGGCGACCTCGCGCAACGCGGCGATGAGTTCAGGCCGGCTGTTCGCGCTGACGGCGGTGCGCACCGGCCGGTGCACGCGTCGGCGGCCCAGGGTGTAGGAGAGATCCGGCAGGACGACATCCTCGTGTGCTTCTATCCACTCGGCCAGCCGGCCGGCGGTATGACGCAACTCGTCGGCCGAGGTGGACGACAGTGGGAACAGCATCGGTGTCGGCGAAGCCGGGGCTGTGGAGTCCGCAGCTGTGGATTCAGGTGTCGGGACCGGAGCCTGCTCCAGGACGGCGTGCACATTGGTCCCTGACAACCCATACGATGACACCGCCGCCCGCCGAGGATGATGTCCGTTGGTGCACCACGGCGTTGTCACCTGGGGCACAAAGAGATTGGTCTGGATTTCGGCGAGCTTGTCGGGAAGACGGGTGAAGTGCAGGTTCTGCGGCACCACGCCGTGCTGCAGTGCGAGGACCGCTTTCATCAGCCCGATGGCTCCCGAGGCGGCCTGGGCATGCCCCATGTTGGTCTTCACGGATGCGAGCGCACAGGGGCCGTCGATGCCGTACACCTTGGCCAGGCTGGAGTATTCGATCGGGTCTCCCACTGGCGTGCCGGTGCCGTGTGCCTCGACCATGCCGACCGTAGCGGGTTCGACCCCGGCAGCGGCCAACGCCGCTCGGTACACCGCGGTCTGTGCGGCATCGGACGGCGTCGCAATGTTCACGGTATGACCGTCCTGATTCGCGGCCGTGCCGCGTATGACGGCCAGGATCCGGTCGCCATCGCGAATGGCGTCGGGCAACCTCTTGAGCAGCACCACGACGCAGCCTTCGCTGGCCACGAATCCGTCGGCCGCAACATCGAAGGCGTGGCAGCGTCCGGTTGCCGAGAGCATTCCCTCGGCCGAACCCGAAGCGAATTTGCGCGGGTCCAGCGCCAGTGTGGCGGCGCCGGCCAACGCGAAATCGCTTTCGCCCTCGTGCAGGCTGCGGCAGGCCAGGTGTATCGCGGTCAGGCCGGACGAACACGCCGTGTCCACCGTGAGTGCGGGTCCGTGGACCCCGAGCGCGTAGGCGATCCGTCCGGATGCCAGGCTGAAGTTGTTGCCGCTGAAGCCGTATGCCGATTCCAGGGACTGAGCGTCGGCGGCCAGCATCTGGTAGTCGGCGTGCGTCAATCCGACGAACACGCCGGTCAGCGAGTCCGACAGGGCTTCCCGCGTGAGGCCCGCGTGCTCCATGGCCTCCCAGGAGGTCTCCAGCAACAACCGGTGCTGGGGATCGAGTGCGGCACTCTCGCGTTCGTTGATACCGAAGAACTCGGCGTCGAAGCCGGCGACGTCGTCGAGGAAAGCGCCCCACTTCGACACCGACCGACCGGGCACCCCGGGCTCCGGGTCGTAGTACTCGTCCGCGTCCCAACGATCAGGCGGAACTTCGGTGACGAAGTCATCGCCCCGAACCAGGGCCTCCCACAAGAGTTCGGGGGAGTCGATGCCACCGGGAAGCCTGCATGACATGCCGATGACGGCAACGGGAGTGACCGGCGTGCTGCGCACCTGGGGACGCCCTTCACTCACGATCTCGGATGCGGTCAATTGCCCCTCCTCCCCGCAGGCCTTTCCGCGGTTCGGCCGCTGTCAGGCTCGATACCCTGTATTCGTTCACCGGGCCACACAAATAGGCCGCCGGTTGTCATGCGGCCATTGGTGGCTCAGCGCCCGTCAAGGGCGGTCACAATCAATAACAGTATGTTCGCTGCGGAATGTTGTCTCCGAATCTGATCAATCCACCTTTGAGATAGGAACGATTGCAAGCACTTCGCGGGCCTTCTGGGCAACGGGCCATGACAGTCAAGATCAGAGGCTGTCGAAGCCGGTGCGCCAGTGTTCGCTCGTGGTGGCGAGGTGGGCGTTAATGACGCCGATGTGATTCACATAGTCATTGAATTAGAATTTGCTGATAGTTCCGGATATGCGGTCATGATTACCGCGATACCCTGACCTGCGTGGGCGAGGCATCCATTTTGACGTTGCTGCGGGAGCGTGCTGGCCTGCAGGGCGAAGACACGGCGGCGACGTTTATTGACTATGAAAATAATTGGGACGGCGCGGCACAGAGCCTGACGTACTCGCAGCTGTATCGGCGCACGTGCGGGGTTGCGCGAGAACTCGGCGGCCTCGGCTCACCGGGTGACCGGGCGCTTATCCTGGCGCCGCAGGGGCTGGACTATATCGTCGCGTTCTTCGGCGCGATGCAGGCGGGGCGCATCGCCGTTCCGCTGGCGGTTCCGCTCGGGGGCGTCAGCGATGAGCGGGTCAGCTCGGTGCTGCAGGACGCGGCGCCGACGGTCATCCTCACCACCTCGGGGGTCGCCGGCGTGGTGGCCGACTATGTGCGGTCGGATTCCGCATCGGCTCCGGCCATCGTCGAGGTCGACACGCTGGATTCCAGCGGTTCGGCCGGCAGTGGTTTGCAGAGCGAAAGTGTGACCGACACAGCATATTTGCAATACACATCCGGGTCGACCCGTCGGCCTGCCGGGGTGATGATGTCGCACCGGAACCTGCTGGCCAACTACGAACAGTTGACGTCGGGCTACTTCGCGGAATTCAACAATGTCATCCCGGAAGGTTCCACCATCGTGTCGTGGCTGCCTTTCTATCACGACATGGGTTTGTATCTGGGAGTGTGCGCGCCGGTGCTCGCTGGGATCCCGGCCGTGCTGATGAGCCCGGTGGCGTTCCTGCAACGGCCCGCGCGGTGGATGCAGATGCTGGCGACGAACGGCCGTACCTACACCGCCGCACCGAACTTCGCGTTCGAACTGGCTGTGCGCAAGACGTCGGACGATGACATGGCCGGTCTCGACCTGTCGAATGTGCTCGCCATCATCACCGGCAGCGAACGAGTGCACCCGGCCACGCTCGAGCGGTTCACCCAGCGCTTCTCCCGGATGAATCTGGGTGCATCGGTGATTCGGCCGTCTTACGGCCTCGCCGAGGCCACGGTGTACGTGGCAACGCGTGAGTCGGGTGAACCGCCGGCGATCGTGCGCTTCGAATCGGAATCGCTGACCGCGGGCACTGCGCGGCGCTGCCAGAACGGCGCGGGCATGCCACTTGTCAGCTACGGCGTGCCGGTCTCGCCGACGATCCGCATCGTCGATTCCGAGACGCATACCGAGTGTCCGGTCGGCACCGTAGGGGAGATCTGGGTGCACGGGGACAACGTCGCAAGCGGGTACTGGCACAGGCCGGAGGAGTCCGAGTCGACGTTCGGTGCGAAGCTCGTCGCTCCGTCGGCCGGGACGCCTGAGAGACCCTGGCTGCGCACGGGGGATTCAGGATTCATGTTCGACGGCGAGTTGTTCGTCATCGGTCGCATCAAGGACCTGCTGATCGTCTACGGGCGCAACCACTCTCCCGACGACATCGAGGCGACGATTCAGGAGATCAGCCGGAGCCGGTGTGCAGCCATCGCGGTACCGGACGGTCACACCGAGAAACTCGTCGTCATCATCGAAGTCAGGAAGCGGGCCGAGTCGCCCGAGGACCAGCTCTCCGACGTCAAGCGCGAAGTGACCTCGGCGATCTTCAACACGCACAGCCTGGGCGTCGCGGATCTGGTTCTGGTGCCACCTGGTTCGATTCCGATCACGACGAGTGGCAAGGTCCGGCGCGCGGCGTGCGTCGATCAGTACCGGCAGGGCGAGTTCGCCCGCCTGGACGCGTAGTCACCTGTCCGGGCGCGTAGGACGTGAACCTGGCCTATGAAGACCGCGGCGACGGTGATCCTGTGCTGTTCATCGCCGGGCAGGGCGGCGTCGGGCGCACCTGGGATCTCTATCAGGTGCCGGCATTTCGCGCCGCGGGCTATCGCGTCATCACGTTCGACAACAGGGGCGTCGGCGCGACGGCGGACACCGACGGCTTCTCGTCGGCAACGATGGTGGCCGACACTGTGCAGTTGCTCGAGCGACTCGACGTCGCACCGGTCCGGGTGGTTGCGGTCTCGATGGGCTCATATATCGCGCAGGAACTGATGCTGTCCCGGCCCGGGTTGGTGAGTCAGGCGGCGCTGATGGCCACCCGGGGCCGCCACGATCTGACGCGCGAGTTCTTCCGAACCGCCGAACGCGACCTTGCCAGGGCCGACGTCGAGCTGCCGCCCACATACGAGGCGAAACTGCGCCTACTGGAGAACTTTTCACCGAAGACCTTGAACAACGAGGCTGCCGTTCGGGACTGGATCGACACCTTCACCAGGTGGCCCGCAAAGCTGACACCCGGGGTTCGCGCTCAGTACGGCGTGGCGCCGCAGAACGACCGCAGGCCCGCCTACCGGACGATCACCACACCGGTGCTCGTGATCGGATTCGCCGATGACCTGGTGATGCCGCCACACCTCGGAGCGGAGGTGGCAGATGCACTGCCGCACGGGCGCTACGTCGAGATCGCCGACGCCGGGCACCTCGGATTCCTGGAACGGCCGAATTTGGTGAACTCGGTAATCTTGAATTTCTTTGCAGAGTCAAACAATGGTCATTCAATCCCGTGAGAACCGTTAGTCGCGTTAAATTCCGTTCCGCGCCGGAGGTCGCGCCAAATGCATTACGATCCCGTATCACCTTGGGAATGAGCAGATATGGAGGTCGCCTGAATGCTCTACTGGTCAGGTCCGGATTGTCCTGCTCGATGTGCCGCGTGTATGCCGTGACCCCTGCTCACGGCCGGTCCCGGATGCGCACCGCATTCGAGTTGCCGGCATGGCATGGGTGGCGGAATATCTGCATCGCCGGTCTCCACAAATTGGATTGTCCGGACTAGGCCACGGATTCAGGGGGTTCGTGCTTTGGGGGTTCTGAAGCGGTTATGGATTCCGCTGCTGGTACTGGTCGTCCTCGGCGCCGGAGGATTCACCGTCCTGCGGCTGCACGGTGTGTTCGGCTCACAGACCCGGCCCGCGTACGCCGACACAGAGCTCGAGAAACGAAAGCCCTACGATCCCAAACAACTCGTGTACGAGGTGTTCGGACCACCGGGGACGGTGGCGAACATCAGCTACTTCGATGTCGACGCGGAGCCGCGGTTTGTCGAAGGCGCGAGCCTGCCATGGTCGTTGAAGTTCCCGATGACCGAGGCCACGTCCATGGTCAATGTCATAGCGCAGGGCGATAGCAACAGGATCGGCTGCCGCATCATTGTGGATGACGAGGTCAAGTCGGAGAAGGTCGAGACCGGTGAAAGCGCGTTCACCTATTGCCTTCTGAAGGCCGCATGAGCACCCGGGACGCGAACACCAAACCGCCGTTCATCCCACGGATGATCCGACTGCTGGCGGTACCGCTCATCATCGGCTGGCTGGTGATTGCCTATGTCCTGGCCGCGGTCGTCCCCCCGCTGGAGCAGGTGGAGAAAGAGCACTCCGTATCACTGATCCCCAACGATGCGCCGTCGTTCGAGGCGATCCAGCGGATGGGCACGAACTTCGGCGAAGCGACGTCGAACAGCGTGGCGATCATCGTCCTGGAGGGTGACCAACCCCTCGGTGACGAGGCGCACCGGTATTACGACGATTTGATTCGTCAGCTTAAGGCAGACCCGGCGCACGTCCAGCACGTGCAGGATTTCTGGGGCGATCCGCTGATGGCGGGGGCAGCGGAAAGCGCCGACAACAAGGCTGTGTACGTCCAGCTGGGTCTCGCGGGCGACCTCGGTCAGGCACTGTCGAACGAGTCCCTCGAAGCGGTCCGGGGCATCGTCGAACGGAGTTCGCCGCCGCCGGGCGTCAAAGCCTATGTCACCGGTCCGGCGGCAACAGTCGCTGACCTGAGTGCGAGCGGCAACCGGACGGTCCTACTGGTGACGGGTCTGAGCCTCGCGGTCATCCTGGCGATGCTCCTGTTCTTCTTCCGCTCGATCTTCACGGCGGTGATCCTGCTTTTCCTGGTCGGAATCCAATTGCAGGTGGCGCGAGGGGTTGTCGCACTTCTCGGCGATCAAGGCTTCATCGGTCTGTCCACCTACGCCGTCAATCTCCTGGTGACCCTCGGCATCGCGGCGGGCACCGACTACGGCATCTTTTTCGTCGGGCGCTATCAAGAGGCGCGCCAGGCGGGGGAGGACCGGGAAACCGCCTTCTACACCACCTATCGCAGCGTCGGCAAGGTTGTGCTGGCATCGGGATTGACCATCGCCGGCGCGGTTTTCTGCCTCAGCTTCACCCGCCTGCCCTACTTCCGGACCCTGGGTATCCCGTGCGCCCTGGGCATGGTGGTTGCGGTTGCGGTTGCGCTGACCTTGATCCCGGCGGTTCTGTCGCTGGGGAGTCGATTCAAACTGTTCGAGCCCAAACGCAAGATCAGCGTCCGTCGGTGGCGCCGGATCGGTACGGCGATCGTTCGCTGGCCCGCACCCATTCTGGTGGCGGCGTGCGCTGTATCGCTGATCGGCTTGTTGGCGCTGCCCGCGTACCAGCCCGGCTATAACGACCAGCAGTATCTGCCCAAGGACATTCCCGCCAATGCCGGGTATGACGCTGCCGCCCGGCACTTTACGCAGTCGCTGACGGCATCGCCCGACGTGTTATTGGTCGAGGCCGACCACGATATGCGTAACTCGGCGGACTTCCTGATCCTGAACAAACTCGCCAAAGGGGTGCTGTCCGTTCCCGGGGTTTCCCGGGTGCAGTCGGCGACCCGGCCCGAGGGGGTTCCCCTCAAGCACACGACGATTCCGTTCATCATCAGTTCCTCGAACGCGGGCCAACTGCAGCTTTTGCCGTTTCAGAAGGCCCGGATGAATGATCTGCTCGCCCAGGCCGACGAGATCACAAAAACGATCGCCGTGATGCAGCGCATGTTCGAGTTGATGCAGCAACTCGCTACCGCGACCAACAGCCTGGTCGGCAAGACACACGACCTGGAAGACGTCACGCTCGAGTTGCGGGACCACATGGCGGACTTCGATGACTTCTGGCGGCCGGTTCGCAATTACCTGTACTGGGAGCCGCACTGCTTCAACATCCCGCTGTGCTGGTCGATAAAGTCCCTCTTCGAGACGCTTGACGGTGTCGACAAGCTCACCGTGACAATGCACCGGCTGATCGGAAACCTCGATCAACTCAACCTGCTCCTGCCGCAGATGATCGCCCAGTTCCCCGCCATGATCGCGACGATGCAGAGCACGCGGACCATGATGTTGGCGATGCGCAGCACCATGGCGGGGATTCTCTCGCAGATGGATGAGATGTCCGATGGTGCAACCGCTATGGGCAGAGCCTTCGACGACGCCCAGAACGACGATTCCTTCTACATCCCTCCTGCTGTCTTCAAGAACGCCGACTTCAAACGGGTCATGGACGTGTTCTTGTCGCCGGATGGGAAAACTGCACGACTGCTGATCTCCCAGCGAGGGGATCCCGCGACACCCGAAGGCATTGCGCGGGTCAATCCGATCAGGACTGCGGCAGAGGAGGCCCTCAAGGGAACGCCCTTGGAAAACGCCAGGCTGTACCTCACCGGCACCTCGGCGATGGCGAAAGATCAGGTAGACGGGTCGACCTATGACCTGCTGATCGCCGGAATCGCCGCGCTGTGCCTGATCTTCATCATCATGCTCATCATGATCAGGAGCTTGGTCGCGGCCTTGGTGATCGTCGGAACGGTCGCCCTGTCGCTCGGGGCGGCGTTCGGGCTTTCGGTGCTCATCTGGCAGCACATTCTCGGAATCCAGTTGAACTGGATCGTGCTCGCCATCGCCCTGATCATTCTTCTGGCTGTCGGTTCTGACTACAACCTGCTGCTGGTGTCCCGGATGAAGGAGGAAATCAGCGCGGGTATCAACACCGGCATCATCCGCGCCATGGCCGGCAGTGGAAAGGTGGTGACCGCAGCGGGTCTGGTGTTCGCCGCAACCATGTTTGCGTTGTTGGCCAGCGACGTGCGCACCATCGGTCAGGTGGGTTCCACGATCGGCATCGGCCTGCTGTTCGACACCCTGATCGTGCGCGCACTCATGACGCCGTCCATCGCCGCCCTGCTGGGCCGGTGGTTCTGGTGGCCGCTACACGTTCGTCAGAGGCCCGCCAGCGCGCTTCTGCGGCCCACCGGCCCTCGCCCACTGGTCCGCTCGCTCTTGCTGAAACCCGACGAACGCTGACCGCGTTGAACGACCGTCCACCGTTCATTGCGCGGATGATCCACCGCCTGGCGGTGCTGATCATCCTCGGCTGGCTCGTGATCGTCGCGGCACTGACTTTCGCCGTTCCGTCGCTCGAGCATGTGGGGCGGCAGTATTCGGTCTCGCTGGTTCCCCAAGACGCCCCGTCGTTCCAGGCGGCGCAGCGCATGGGCAAGAGCTTCGGCGAATCCGATTCTGACAGCGTGGCAATGATCGTGCTGGAGAGCGACCAGCCTCTCGGGGACGAAGCCCACCGCTACTACAGCGATTTGATCCGGCAGTTGAAAGCCGACACCCGCCATGTGCAGCACGTGCAGGACTACTGGGGTGATCCGCTCACGGCGCCCGCAGTCCAGAGCGCCGACGACAAAGCTGTTTATGTCCAGCTGAATCTGGCTGGTAATCAAGGCGAATCGCTGGCGAACGAGTCGGTGGACGCCGTCCGGGGAATCGTGGACCGTACACCGCCACCCCCGGGGTTGAAGGCCTACGTCACGGGCCCCGCACCGTTGGTCTCGGATATGAACCACGCCGGAGACAAGTCCATCATCAAGATCACCGTGGTGTCGCTCGTGGTGATCCTGACGATGCTGCTCCTCGTCTACCGTTCGATCGTCACCGCGGTCCTGCTTCTGCTGATGGTGGGAATACAGGTTCAGGCGGCCCGTGGAGTGGTCGCGCTACTCGGTGTACATCAGGTCATCGGGCTGTCGACATTCGCGGTCAACTTGCTGGTATCGCTGGGGATCGCGGTAGGAACCGACTACGGCATATTCTTCCTCGGGCGCTATCAGGAGGCGCGTCAGGCCGGCGAGGACCGGGACGCCGCTTTCTACACCACGTATCGAAGTGTGGCCAAGGTGGTTCTGGGTTCCGGCCTGACCATTGCCGGGGCGATCTTCTGTCTGAGTTTCGCTCGACTGCCGTATTTCCAGACGATGGGTGTTCCCACCGCCGTGGCGATGGTCGTCGCGGTCGCGGTGGCGCTCACGCTTGTGCCGGCCGCGCTTGTAGTCGGCGGTCGATTCGGGTTGTTCGAGCCCAAGCGCAAGATCATCGTCCGGCGGTGGCGGCGATTGGCGACGGCGATCGTCCGGTGGCCGGCGCCCATCCTCGTCACGGCCAGCGTGATCGCGCTCATCGGTTTGTTGGCGCTACCGGCCTATCAGACCAGCTACAACGACCGCCTGTACGTGCCTGCCGACATTCCCGGCAATGTCGGCTATGCGGCCGCCGAGAGGCACTTTCCGCAGTCCCGCATGACCCCCGACGTCCTCATGCTCGAGTCCGACCACGACATGCGTACTCCGGCAGACCTACTGATACTGAACAAGGTGGCCAAGGCGATCTTCGCCGTTCCCGGCATATCCCGCGTGCAGGCGATAACGCGGCCAGAGGGCAACCCGATCGATCGGACCTCGATCCCGTTCCTGCTCAGCCTGCAGAATGCCAATCAGGAACAGATCATGCCGTTCCAGAAGAACCGCATGAAGGACCTGTTGAAGCAGGCCGACGATATGACCACGATGATCAACATCACCCAGCGTCTCTACAACGTGGGTCTCAGAATGAGCAACACGACTCATCAGATGACCCGGGACACGCGGGAACTGGCGGAGGTCACAGACGAGTTGCGCGACCACATCGCCGATTTCGACGATTTCTTCCGGCCCATCCGAAATTACTTCTACTGGGAGCCGCACTGCTTCGACATCCCGTTCTGCTGGTCGTTCCGATCCCTGTTCGACGCACTCGACGGAGTCGATGAGGTTTCCGACGGAGTACTGGACCTCAGTCGGGAAACCGATCAGCTCGACGTGCTCATGCCCCAGATGATCGCCCAGTTCCCGAAGATGATCGACAGCATGAAGGCGATGCGGGCCGCTATTCTCACGATGCACAGCACCATGGCAGGTTCCATCGCCATGATGGACGAGGTCAGCGAGGACGCCACCGCGATGGGGCAGGCGTTCGACGCGGCACGAAACGATGACTCGTTCTACCTTCCGCCCGAAGTTCTGGAGAACAAGGACTTCAAACGCGCGATGAACCTGTTCTTCTCGCCGGATGGGAAGTCGGTCCGCTTCATCATTTCGCACCGGGGGGATCCCGCGACGCCCGAAGGCATTGCACGGGTGGACGCGGTACACAGGGCGGCCGAAGAGGCACTCAAATTGACTCCCCTGGAGAGCGCCAAGATCTACCTGACCGGTACCGCTCCGACGTTCAAGGACATGCGTGACGGCTCGAGATACGACCTGTTGATCGCGGGAGTTGCCGCGCTCTGCCTGATTTTCGTCATCATGCTGATGGTCACGCGAAGCTTGATCGCCGCCCTGGTCATCGTCGGCACCGTGGCGCTGTCGCTCGGGGCGGCGTTCGGGCTTTCGGTGCTCATCTGGCAGCACATCCTCGGCATAAATCTGCACTGGCTGGTGCTGGCCATGTCGGTGATCATCCTGCTGGCGGTGGGTTCCGACTACAACTTGTTGCTGGTGTCCCGGATGAAAGAGGAGATCGGTGCCGGGATCAACACCGGCATCATCCGGGCCATGGGCGGTAGCGGAAAGGTGGTGACCGCCGCGGGTCTGGTGTTCGCGTTCACGATGATGTCGATGGTGGCCAGCGATCTGCGCATCATCGGCCAGGTGGGTTCCACGATCGGTATCGGTCTGCTGTTGGACACTCTCGTTGTCCGCGCCCTCATGACGCCGTCCATCGCCGCGCTGCTGGGCCGCTGGTTCTGGTGGCCGCAACAGGTCCGCCAGCGGCCGGCCAGCATGCTGTTGCGCGACACGGCTCCCCGGCCGGTGGTCCGGTCGCTGTTCTTGCGCCCTGACGAGCCCTGACGCTCGAGCCTCGACCGCAAACCGTTTTCTCGGGCAAATACCTGGCCGGGTCTGGCGCAGCAAATTACGAAAACCCGTAAGTGATCATGCTTTGCGCGTTAGAGTCCGGAAATCGGGGGAGGAGGTCTACACGTCATGAAGCAAAATTCGGTCAAACTGGCTGTCACAGTAGGCGGTCTGGCGGTGTTGTTGACCGCCGGAGCGGGTGTCGCATCCGCGGACCCCAGACTGGATTCGGCCGTCAACACCACCTGTAGCTATCCGCAGGTGATGGGGGCACTGAATGCGCAGAGCCCCATGGCCGGGGCGTCGCCCGCGGTCCAGGATGTGCTGCGGCAGTTCCTGGGCTCCGGGCGGGATCAACGGCAACGCATGGCCGAGGGGATCGCCGCTCAACCGGCCAACCAGCCGTACCTCGGGTTGCTGCAGACGGTCTTCGACACCTGCAACAACTTCTGAGCGCAGCGCCCTCAGTACGCCGGCTTGGTTCCGCCGAGCTGTTTGGTCAGCGCGTCGGCCGTCGCCACCAGCGCACGCGCCCGATCGCTGATCTCCTTGTCTGTCAATGCCGTTCCGATGTGCAGTGACACCGCCATGATCTGGCGCTGGTAGTGGTCGAACACCGGCGCGGAGATGACGCTGATGTCATGTGGCCTCCGGCCGGCCGGTCCCTCGTCGCGCAGATACACCCGCTCGCCGATATCGGACACCAACTCGCTCAGCAGCGCACGAAGTTCGTCGGGCAGATTGGTCGACATTCCCGCCATCAGTGCATAGAGCCTGCGGCCCCCGGGGGTCAGTCGTTCCACCAGATATCCGTCTGCGCGGCAGCTTTCGATCACCCGGTGCAGCCGGGCGGATTCGGTGCGCAACGGAATGGTCGGGACCTTGGCCAGCCAGGCACGCAGCGCGTCGTCGTCCCACAGGACGAACATCAGTCCGACCGGCGGTGCGAACGGATAGCTCTGCCCGACCCTCACCCCGGGATCCCGGCCCGGTGGGCCGATCAGCTCCAGCACGGTGATCCGGTCGTCGACGACGGCGGTCAGGCCCGCGGAGGTGTCGAAAGCGGCTGACAGCGCGCGCAATTCCGCCCGTGCCGCCGGGTTGACGCGCATCGACTCCTGGGCCATCTGGCCGAGCGAGATGAGCGCCGGGCCGAGGCGGTACGACTTGTCCCGGCTGTTGTCCCCCGTTTCGCACACCAGATAGCCCGATTCGGTGAGCGTGCTCAGGATCCCCAGGCAGGTCGGCTTGCTCAGCCCGACCCGGCGGGTGAGCTCGGAGAGCCCGAACCGCTCCTGCGGATGGCGGGACAGGAAATCCAGGATGGCCACCACCCGGGCAGTGGGTGGTGAAGCGCGGCCGGCCGATTCGGCGTCTGACATCCGTCCTCCTGGCGGCAATCGGGCGTTGACTCGAATTGGAACGCGTTCTAGTGTCAGGTAGGAAACTCTACCACTGTGGTCCAATATTGGACCGAGAGAGCAGATGCTGATGTACTCACAACCATTGGTCGAGGCCATAGCCGAAGCTGAACGCCTGGTGACCGAGGCTGCCTTCATCGAGTCCGAGGCCGATCTCCTCGAGGGTCTGCAATACCTGGCCGGGTGCATCGCGGCGTGCACCCACGTCGCGTTCGACTACGACCGCGATCATCCGTTCCTGCACAGCGGCACCGGGCCGTTCACCAAGATGGGTCTGGACAATCCCGACACCATGTACTTCGGCACCCGGGTCCAGCCCGGCCACGAGTACGTGGTCACCGGACGCCGTGGCACCACCACAGACGTGAGCTTCCAGCTCCTCGGCGGTGAGTACACCGACGACAACGTGCCCGACAGTGAAACCGCGTTCGACGATCGCAAGCTCGACATCGCCGCCGACGGCACCTTCGAGTGGCGGTTCACCCCGGCCACGCCGTCGCAACTGGTGATCCGCGAGGTGTACAACGACTGGGCGGCCCAGCGTGGGTCGTTCGCGATCGCGCGCACCGACACCGCGGGGACGGCCCCGGCGCCGCTGACCAAAGAACTGATCGAGAAGCGTTACGCCACTGCAGGCAAGCAACTCGTGCAGCGCGTCAAGACGTGGCTGCAGTTCCCGAAGTGGTTCTACGACAACCTGCCCGTCAACACCCTCACCGCGCCGCGGTTGACGCCGGGCGGACTGGCCACCCAGTACTCATCGGTCGGACACTACGATCTGTCGCCCGATCAGGCCATCGTCATCACGCTTCCGGTCAGCGACGCGCCCTACCTCGGCTTCCAGCTGGGCAGCCTCTGGTACATCTCGCTGGACTACATCAACCACCAGACCTCGCTGAACGGCACACAGGCCCAGGTCGATCCGGACGGCAAGATCCGCATCGTCGTGTCCGACGCCAATCCCGGCATCACCAACTGGTGCGAGACGCTCGGGCACGCCAAGGGTTACCTGCAGTTCCGGTGGCAACGGGTGTCACGTGAGTTGAGCGCCGGGGACGGGCCGACCGTGGAGTTGGTGGGCATCGGTTCCGTGGCCGAGAAGCTGCCATATTTCGAGGGCAACAAGATTTCCGACGACGATTGGCGGGCGCGGATCGCGCTGCGTCAGAAGCTTATTGGCGAAAGGATGGTGGGCTGACCGATGGCCGGACTGCTCGATGGCAAGGTAGTGGTGATCAGCGGGGTCGGGCCCGGGCTCGGGACGACACTGGCCCGCCGATGTGCGGAGAACGGCGCCGACCTCGTGTTGGCCGCCCGCACGGTGGAGCGGCTCGAGGACGTGGCCAAAGAGGTGACGGCACTGGGCCGTCGCGCTCTCGCGGTGGGTACCGACATCACCGACGAGGAACAGGTCGCCAACGTGGTGGCCCGCACGATGGAGGAGTACGGCAAGGCTGACGTGTTGATCAACAACGCGTTTCGGGTGCCATCCATGAAGCCGTTCGCGAACACCACCTTCGAGCACATGCGGGATGCGATCGAGCTGACCGTGTTCGGCGCACTGCGCATGACCCAGGGCTTCACACCAGCCCTGGAAGCCGCCAAAGGCTCAGTGGTAAATGTCAATTCGATGGTCATGCGGCACTCGCAGGCCAAGTACGGCGCCTACAAGATGGCCAAGTCGGCCCTGCTGGCCATGTCCCAGACCCTCGCCACCGAGCTGGGGGAGAAGGGCATCCGGGTCAACTCGGTGCTGCCCGGCTACATCTGGGGTGAAACTCTGGAGGGGTACTTCAACCACCAGGCGCAGAAGTACGGCACCACCGTGGAACAGATCTACAACGCGTCGGCGGCCGGGTCCGATCTCAAGCGGCTGCCGACCGAGGACGAGGTGGCCTCGGCCATCCTGTTCATGGCCAGCGATCTGTCCAGTGGCATCACCGGCCAGACCCTCGATGTGAACTGCGGAGAATACAAAGCATGAGTTCCCCGCGGACCAACGTGGGTACCGTCGAGGATCTGCATGCCTCGGCGGTGAAGGCCTGCGGTCTGGACGATTTCGGTACCGACGACGACAACTACACCGAAGCGCTCGGGGTGCTGCTGGACTCCTACCAGCGCGACGCCGATCTGACCGAGCTCGGCAGCAAGATGCAGCGGTTCTTCACCAGGAACGCACTGGTGGCCCGCCTCGTCTCGGAAGCCGCGTTCAAGCAGTACCCGCAGCATGTCGACGTGCCGATCGAGCGGCCGATCTTCGTCACCGGCCTGCCGCGCACCGGGACCACGGTGATCCACCGGTTGCTGACCGCGGACCCGATGCACCAGGGTTTGGAGATGTGGCTGGCGGAGTTCCCGCAGCCGCGGCCGCCGCGGGAAACCTGGCCGGACGACCCGGTCTTCAGCGCGCTCGACGCCCGGTTCAAGAAGGCGCACGAAGAGAACCCGGATTACACAGGCCTGCACTACATGACCGCCGACGAGGTCGAGGAATGCTGGCAGTTGCTCCGCCAGTCGTTGCACTCGGTGTCCTACGAGACGCTGGCCCATGTACCGACCTACGCGCAGTGGCTGGCCCGTCAGGACTGGACCAAGCCGTATGCGCGGCACCGGAAGAACCTGCAGCTGATCGGCCTCAACGAGCCCGAAAAGCGTTGGGTGCTCAAGAACCCCAGTCACCTGTTCGCCCTCGACGCGCTGTTCGCGACGTATCCGGACGCATTGGTGGTCCAGTGCCACCGACCGGCCGAGACCATCATGGCCTCGATGTGCTCGCTGGCGCAGCACACGACCGAGGGCTGGTCCAACACGTTCACCGGAAACGTGATCGGCGAAGACTCCATGGAAACCTGGTCGCGCGGGCTGGAATTGTTCAATACCGAACGGGCCAAGCATGATCCGGCTCAGTTCTGCGACGTGGACTACTTCGAGTTCGTCGAGGACCCGATCGGCGCGGTCGAAGGCATCTACCGGACGTTCGGGCTGGACTTCACCGACGCCGCACGGCAGGCGATGGTCGACAGTCACAATGCCAGCAAGCAGGGGCCCCGCGCACCGAAGCACACCTACTCGCTGGCCGACTACGGATTGTCCGCCGAGACGGTCAAGGAGCGGTTCAAGGGGCTGTAAAAACCCCCGCGAGCAGACGTGAATGTACCCGGAAACCAGCATTTCCGGGTACATTCGCGTCTGCTCGCGGGAGGGAAATGATCATGAAGGTCTATCTGGCGCTCGACCCGCGTAAGCCGCTGACCGCCACCCCGGACTACGCGCGGCGGGCCGAGCGCCTGGGCTGTGACGGCCTGCACGTCGCCGAGACCGTGCACGACTCCCTCGCAGTCTCGCTCCTGGCACTCGAACACACGTCGCGCATCACCGTGCGTACCGCCGTGACCCTGGCATTCGTGCGCAGTCCCACGCTGACGGCGTACACGGCCTGGGATCTGTCAGTGCTCTCCGGTGGGCGGTTCGAACTGGGCCTGGGCACGCAGATCAAGCAGAACATCCGCGACCGCTACGGCATGCCGTGGAGCGATCCGATCACCCGGCTCAGGGACTACGTGGGTGCGCTGGACGCCCTGTTCGACGCGTTCCGAACCGGGGACACAGTGCATTTCGAGAGTGACAACTACCGGCTGACCCGGATGCAGCCGTACTTCAACCCCGGCCCCAGCGACGCGGTACGCCCGCCGATCTGGCTGGGTGCGGTGAATGCCGGTATGTGCGAACTCGCGGGCGGCGTCGCGCGCGGGATCGTCACGCACTCGACCAACTCGGACCCTGGTTACCTGCATGACGTGGTGCGTCCGGCGCTGGCGCGGGGCGCCGAGACTTCGGGCAGGGCAGACGAACCGCTCGTGGTCGCCTCGACGGCGATCGCCACCGGCCGCACCGATGAGGCGGTGGCCGGGGAACGGGAACGGCAGCGCCGGATGTTGGCATTCCTGTATTCCACGCCCGCGTATGCGACCGGTCTGGCCCGGCGTGGCCTGGCCGACCTCCAGGAGCGGCTGCGTTCGCTGGTGCGGACCGAGCTGTGGGACGAATTACCTTCGGTGTTGACCGATTCCATTCTGGACGAGCTGGTGGTCTGCGGGCGTCACGACGAGATCCCGGTGTTGCTGAAGACAAGATTCGGCGATGTGGCCGACGGCATCGTGTTGCCGCCGCTGGGCGACGGGGATGACGACGAGTCGTTGGGTGCCTGCGTGGCCGAACTGCAGACGGCGAACTAACCGAGTGAACTAGCCGTCGCCGGGGGAGGGCGCGGAGGACACCTCTTCCAGGCACCCTTCGGCGACGGCATGCTTGATGCTGTCGGTCAGCCGAGGGCATGACCGCGCCCGGGCCGGATCTCCTCCGGTGGAACGGATCTCCTCGAATGTCGCGCAGCGTCGCACGGCTTCGGAATTCCACTGCACCGAAGTGTGTTCTGCGCTGAGCTTTTTCACCTGAACCGCGACATGGCAGAACCGGCAGTCGACCGACACCAGGCCTGAGGTCAGGTAGCGCTCGCGGTCGCGCGCGCTGGATTCGCGGACAGCGGCGGCACGCTGCGGATCGGACGCGAAACTCGGTGCCTTGGCCCACGATCCGGGAGACGAACCCTCGGGGTTGCTGCCGGCGTGATGATCGTCGTCGTCATGTGCGCCATGCAGCAGCAGCATCGAGCGGGCCAGGTCGTCGACGTCCGGCGCCTGGCTCCGCTCGTTGCGTGTCGTCATCAGCTGGACTGTGCCGTTTCTTTCTCGGCCGCCTTCTCCTCGGCCTGGACCTTCAAGTTCTCCTCGACCTCCACATGCCACTTCTCATTGGCCGCGGTGGTGTCGATCTCCATCTCGAAGCGGTCGGTCATGTCGGGCGTGATGTCCGCGACGTCGACGTAGAACTGCTGGTACCAGCGGCGCATCTGGTAGACGGCGCCGTCCTCCTCGACCAGCAACGGGTTGTCGATGCGGGTCTTGTGCTTCCAGATCTCCACGTCCTGCAGGAAGCCCTGGCTGACACCGTCCGTCATCGCGTTGGCCAGCTTCTGGGTGGTCTTGTCGTCCATGCCCTTGGGCTTTTCGACGATGACGCCCCACTGCAGCATGAAGGCGTCCTGGCTCACCGGGTAGTGGCAGTTGATCAGGATCGACTCGGCCTTGTAGCCGCTGTAGTTGTTGTGCAGCCAGTTGATCATGAAGGACGGCCCGAAGTAGGAGGCTTCGGAATCCAGGTGCGACTCGCCGTACTGGGTGCCCATGCCGCCGATGTCCTGACGTCCGACGTTGTGCAGGTACTGCGAGGCGATGTGGCCTTCGAAGACGTTCTTGAAGTACGTCGGCAGGCCGAAGTGGATGTAGAAGAAGTGCGCCATGTCGGTGACGTTGTCGATGATCTCGCGGCAGTTGCTGCCCTCGATCAGCATCGAGTTCCACTGCCACTCGGTCCACTCGTCGCTGGCGGCCTCGGGAATCTCCGGGATCTGAACCTCGGGCTGCGGGTCATTGCCCTCGTGGTCGTGCCAGACGAACAGCAGGCCACCGCGCACGTCGGTGTGCCAGGCACGGGTGCGCGCGAGTCGCGGGGTGCGCTTGGCGTAGGGGACCAACTTGCACTTGCCGTCACCGCCCCAGCGCCAGTCGTGGAACGGGCAGGCCACGGTGTCGCCCTTGATGGTTCCCTGCGACAGGTCGCCACCCATGTGCCGGCAGTAGCCATCAAGAACTTTCAGGGACCCTTCCGAGTCCGCGAACACCACCAGCTTGGTGCCGAATATCTCGACAGAGTGTGGCTGACCGTCAAGGAAACCCTTGACCGGTCCCAGGCAGTGCCAACCCCGCGCATAGCGGTCTGGCAGGGCGCCGGTGTCGATCTCTCTGATGCCGGCAGTTTCGGTAGTCACGGTGGGCCTCCCGTATCGGTGCTCTTAACTAGAACACGTTACAGTTTTTGGAGCCCTCATGGCAATAATTGAGGCGTGACCTGCGGCATACCCGTTGTGAGCGGGGGTTACTCCCGCTCCGGAAGGCCTATTCTCAGCGCGATCTGTTGCATTCGGCCGACACTGGCCACGGTCTGCGGAGACACCGGATCGTCCGGGTTGCTGTCGAATTCCAGCCGCACCACCGCGCGGCCCTGGGTGTACATCAGCAGCGTCACGGCCTTCTTGCCGTCAGGTGCGGTCCCCGAGATGACGGTGCCGTTCGAACCCACCGGCACCGGCTGCGGCTGTCCACCGGTCACCATGGTGCTCACCGCCGCGGAGGCCTGCTTGAGCGTTGCCGCCGCGGTCTCCGCATCCGGGTAGATCAGGATCGTGTCGGCGATTGCCCTGGTGTCGTCGGCGTTGACGAACAGCGCGCTTGCCCCGGACTGACCGTCGGGGTTGACGTTGCTCGACCGGGCCGTGAACGAGTCCGGTGGAATGCTGACATCCTCGGCCTGCAGCAGCAGATGGCTGTAGTCGGACGCCTGCGATTTCGGCGACTTCGGGGCCGCCGCCGATGTCGACGTGGACGGTGTGGCAACCCACGGCGTACTCGGCGAATCGCCGGCCGGGGAGCATGCGACCGCCGTGCCGACGACGGCCGCGGCAAGACCGATGGTGATCAAGAACCTGGGGTGATTGGTTGTCGTGAGCGACATAGTTACTGTTCAGGGTACGCGTCGCTGCGCCGCGGCCGGTTTCCTGCGGTATATGTGGACGATGCCGCTGTATTCGTTCGAGGGCCGGGCGCCCGTGGTGGACCCAAGCGCGTTTGTGGCCCCGACGGCAACATTGATCGGCAACGTGACGGTCGAGGCCGGTGCCTCGGTGTGGTTCAACACGGTGCTGCGAGGTGACTTCGCCCCCATCGTCATCCGCGAGGGGGCCAACGTCCAGGACGGTTCGGTGCTGCACGCGCCACCGGGGATACCGGTCGACATCGGACCGGGCGCGACGGTCGCCCACATGTGTGTCGTACACGGCGCACACGTCGGCGAGGAGGCGCTGATCGCCAACCACTGCACGGTGCTCGACGGGGCGGTGATCGGCCGGCGCAGCCTGATCGCCGCGCATTCCCTGGTGGTCGGGGGCACCAAGATTCCCGACGAGGTCTTGGTCACCGGTGCACCCGCGAAGATCCGGGGACCCATCGCGGGCACCGGCGCACAGACGTGGGTGCGGACCAACCCGGCGGCGTACCGGGAGCTGGCCCAGCGCTACCTGACGGGGCTCGCCGAGCTCTAGCTTTCGATCTTCTCGGCGCTCGCGCGGTCCACTTCCCAGTAGGCCCGCAACGCCACCAGCTGTCCTGCGTCATTCACGCGGTAGGTGAAGACTCCCGGAGTGGTGATGCGGTGTCCGCCCATCGTGGTGACGATGCTGCCGACGTTGGCTTCCTCGTCGCCGCACTGGAACGTGTCGACGAAGTTGAACTCGAGGTTGTCGGTCGGGGCGATGGCCTTGTCCCAGAACGCCGCAATGGCTTCCTTGCCCCGGTGGCCATTGCCCTCGGGATCGAAGAACGACGGCCCGATGGGGTCCTGCACGATCGCGTCGTCGGCGAAATTCTCCAGCCAGGTCTGCTTGTCCCGGGCGGCAACCGCATCCCGGGATCGCTTGCCCGCCAGGTGCGCCGGATGTTGAGGATCGGTGACGGCCATGTCAGTCCTGCCAGCCCGAGTGGATGTAGGTGTCGGCGAACCGCTTGAGCGAATCCTGCTTCTTCTCCAACGGAGCGTCGAAGCCCAGACCCTCGAGCATCCACGGGATGACGATGTTGTCGGTGATACCGGCCTCGGCCAGCTGGCGGTGCCCGTCGACATCGAACTTGTCGATACACACCGACTGGAACTCGAACGGCTCATCGGCCCGGCCGTATTCGCTCCGCAGCTTGTTGATCGCCGTCACGGTCTCGGCCAGCTGTGCACAGGTCATCATCGCGCTGGTCCAGCCGTCACCCACGCGAGCGGCGCGCTTGAGTGCCACCGGCGTGTGCCCGCCGACGTAGAACGGCACGGGCTCGGACGGCGCCGGGCTCATCTGCAGACGCTCGAAATCGTAGAACTCGCCGTGGAACTCGACCATGCCGCCGCCGAGCACGAGCTTGAGCACCTCGATCATCTCGTCGACGCGTGCCCCGCGCTTGGCGAACGGAACCCCACACCATTCGAATTCCTCTGGTGCCCAGCCGATCCCGACGCCGAACCCGAACCGGTTGTTGGTCAGGTTGGACACCGAGCCGACCTGGCGGGCCAGCAGCAGCGGGTTGCGAGACCCGAGCTTCATGACGTTGGTGTAGAACCGCAGCGTCGAGGTCGCCGCACCCATCGACGCCGCCGCGATCAGCGGATCAACCCACGGGGTCTCGGCGTTCCACATCCGCGAACCGTCCGGGGTGTACGGATAGTCGGCGGCCTGCTTCTCCATGTAGAACAGCGAGTCGGGCAGCGCGATCGAATCGAACCCGACTTCCTCTGCGGTGCGGGCCAATCCGGTCAGATGCTCCAGCGGGCCCATGGCCACGCTGAGGGTGTACTTCATCATCGATGGCTCCTCGCGCAAGCGCTCGTCGGCCGCGTCATGACGCCGGCTTACCTGGCTTGTCAGCGCCCACCACCCACATGGAGTAGTACTGCGCGCCACCGCCATAGGCGTGGCCCAGTGCCTTGCGGGCACCCTCGACCTGGTGGTCGCCGGCCTTGCCCATCACCTGGATCGCCGATTCGGCGAACCGGATCATGCCCGACGCGCCGATCGGGTTCGAGCTCAGCACACCGCCGGAGGCGTTGAACGGGATCTTCCCGCCGATGGCCGTCTCGCCGGCCTCGGTGAGCTTCCAGCCCTCGCCCTCGGCGGCAAAACCGAGGCTCTCCAGCCACATCGGTTCGTACCAGGAGAAGGGCACGTACACCTCGGCGGCATCGATCTCGTCGATGGGGCTCGTGATGCCGGCTGCCTTCCACAACGCTGCGGCGGCATCCCGGCTGGCCTGCGGGTTGACCTGATCGCGGCCGGCGTAGGCCAGCGGTTCGGTGCGCAGCGCGGTGGCGTGGATCCAGGCGACGGGATGCCCGTTCGACAGGTGTGCCTCCGCTGCCTCTTCATTGCCGATCACCATGGCCGCCGCGCCGTCGGACGACGGGCAGGTCTCGTCGTAACGGATCGGATCCCACAGCATCGGGGAGGACATCACCTTCTCGACCGTGATGTCCGGCTGGTGCAGATGCGCCAGTGGATTCTTCGCGCCGTTGAGCCGGTCCTTGACCGCCACCATGGCGCCGATGTGGTTGGGCGCGCCCGACCGGCGGATGTAGGCACGCACGTGCGGTGCGAAGTACCCGCCGGCACCGGCGCCGACCGGCTTGGTGAACGGCACCGGAATGCTCAACGCCCACATGGCGTTCGATTCCGACTGCTTCTCCCACGCCATCGTCAGGACGCGCTTGTACTTACCGGACTGCACCAGGCTGGCCGCCACGATCGCCGTCGAACCACCCACGGATCCGGCGGTGTGCACCCGGATCAACGGCTTGTTCGTCGCGCCCGTGGCATCGGCCATGAACAGCTCGGGCATCATGACGCCTTCGAAGAAGTCGGGCGCCTTGCCCACCACGACGGCGTCGATGTCGTCGAACGTCGAACCGGAATCCGCCAGCGCACGGTCGATGGCCTCGCGGACCAGACCGTTCATCGACACGTCGTGCCGCTTGGCCACGTACTTCGTCTGCCCGGTGCCCAGCACCGCGGCGAGCTGTCCTGCCACGATTTTATTTCCCTTCCAGGACGGCGACGAGATTCTGTTGCAGTGCAGGGCCGCTCGTGGCATGCGCCAGGACGCGCTGCGCGGAACCGTCGAAGATGTGCTGCGCGGCGAAACCGATGCGTTCCAGTCCGGCCGAGAACATCGGGTTGGCGGCAAGGGCGCCGCCCGACGGATTGACCTTCGTCGACGAGCCCAGCCCGATCGCCTCGGTGAGGATCAGCTGCTGATGGGTGAACGGGGCGTAGATCTCCGCGATGTCGATGGAGCCCACGTCACCACCGGTGGCCGCCTTGGCCGACGCAGCGGTCGAGGGTGAGGTGGTCAGGTCCCGGGCGCCCAGGATCGGTGTCTCGATCCGATGCTCGAAACCGGTGATCCAGGCCGGGTTTTCACGGAGTTCGCGGGCCTTGTCGCCGGCGGCCAACACGATCGCGGACGCGCCGTCGGTGATCGGGGCGATGTCGTGACGGCGCAGGGGATCGGCGAAGTACGGCCGGGCCAGCAGCTCGTCGATGGACCCGGTGACCTGTTCGCGATCGGTTCGTCCGCCTGCGGCGTAGGAATCCAGCGCCACCTGAGCCATCTGTTCGGCGGTCCACTTGCCGGCATCCAGGCCGGCCCGCGCCTGCAGGCCCGCCATCGACACCGAGTCCGGCCAGAGCGGCCCCACGGTGTAGGGGTCGGTCTGCAACGCCAGAACCCGGCGCAAGGTGCCGGCGGACGACTTGCCGAAGCCGTACACCAGCGCGGTTTCCACCTGGCCGGTCAGCAACTTGATGTAGGCCTCGTACAAGGCCCAGGCCGCGTCCATCTCGACGTGCGACTCGTTGATGGGCGGGATGGCGCCGATCGAGTCGATCGCGGAGATGAACGAAAATGCGCGGCCGGCAAGGTAATCCGACGATCCGGAGCACCAGAATCCGATATCGGTCTGCTTGAGGCCGAGTTCTTCGTAGAGCTTGTGGAAACACGGCATCAGCATCTCGACGCCGTTGGTGGTGCCGTCGGTGCGGCGGACGTGGGGCGCGTGCGCGAAGCCCACCACTGCGATATCAGTCATGCTCAAGTCCTTTGCTCTTCGCGCAAGCGCTCATCGGCGGGCACCTCACAGGTGGTGCTTGTAGGAGTCGTAATCGGCATCGGGTTCGCCGGTGGGCTTGAAGTAGTCGATGTTGTCGATACCCAAGCCCCATTCCTCGCGGGGCTTCCACACGGCCTGCACGCGCATACCCATCCGCACGTCCGCCGGGTCGATCTCGGTCACCAGGTGCAAGAACGGGATGTCGGCGCCGTCGAGCAGCACGTACGCCGCGACATAGGGCGGCTTGATGCGCTGGCCGGGGAACGGGATGTTGATGATCGCGAACGTGGTGACCGTGCCCTGGTCCGGCAGCTCGATGAACTCGTCGAGCTCCAGACCGGTCGCGGGATCGGCTTCCTTCGGCGGGAAGTAGACCTTGCCGGGCTTGCCGTCGCGGCTCTTCTTGGTCCGGCCGCCGAGCAGCTTGCCTTCTTGGAGAGCCTTGAGGAACGTGGTCTCGGGCAGCGATGCGGTGTGCTGGATCTCGATGAAGCTGGGGGTCACCTGCACCGTGATCGGCTCGCGATCATCGGCACCGGAGGCCGGGGTGGCTTCCTCTTCATCGCCGGGCACGAAATAGGCGATATCGGTGATCGCGCCGACCGGCTCGTCGATCCAGTGCGCATGCACGCGGTCGCCACTTTTGATGGAGGAGGCAGCTCCAACATCAACGGCATGCAGCAGCGCGGTGTCGGCGCCGTCGAGTTTGATCAGCGCCCAGGCGAACGGCCGGTCCAACGGCTGCCCCTCCAGGGGGGTCGACTGCCAGGTCCAGGACTGCACCGTGCCGACCGCGCTGACGGGCACGACCTCGGTCAGAGCCGCGTAGGTGACCGGGTCATACTCAGCGGGTGGTACGTGCACCCGACCATCCGACCCGCGTACGCCGACGATGCGTCGGTCGCGCAGTGCGGTGAAGAACTGGGACAGGAGCGGTCCGACTGAACGGGTGTAGTCGAATGAGAGCTTCAGCGGCGCCGAGAGGGGCCGCTCATGCTTGTCGATCTGCACCGGGCTGCTTTGGCCTGTGGTCACAGCATCGAGTAGAACAGGTTCTAAGAATGGTTTCAACCGTGTGTGGAAAGGCGAGCTAATGAAGTTGGGTCTTCAACTCGGATACTGGGGCGCCCAGCCGCCGACCAACCACGCCGAACTCGTCGCCGCCGCAGAGGCGGAGGGCTTCGACACCGTCTTCACCGCAGAGGCCTGGGGCTCGGACGCGTACACCCCGCTGGCCTGGTGGGGGCGGGAGACCACCCGCATGCGGCTGGGTACCTCGGTCATTCAGTTGTCCGCCCGTACCCCTACCGCGTGCGCGATGGCCGCGCTGACGCTGGATCACCTCTCCGGCGGCCGGCACATCCTCGGCCTCGGTGTATCCGGGCCGCAGGTGGTCGAGGGCTGGTACGGCGCGAAGTTCCCGAAGCCGCTGGCCCGCACCCGCGAGTACATCGACATCCTTCGTCAGGTCTGGGCGCGCGAGGCCCCGGTGCACAGCGACGGCCCGCACTACCCGCTGCCCCTGACGGGCGAGGGCACCACCGGCCTTGGCAAGAACCTCAAGCCCATAACTCATCCGCTGCGTGCCGACATCCCGGTGATGCTGGGTGCCGAGGGGCCCAAGAACGTCGCCCTGGCTGCCGAGATCGCCGACGGTTGGCTGCCCATCTTCTACTCGCCGCGCATCGCCGGTATGTACAACGAATGGCTTGACGAGGGCTTCGCCCGCCCCGGCGCGCGGAACACCCGGGAGACCTTCGAGATCTGCGCCACCGCGCAGGTCGTGGTCACCGACGACCGGCCCGCGATCATGGAGCTGATGAAGCCCCACCTCGCTCTCTACATGGGCGGGATGGGCGCCGAGGGCACCAACTTCCACGCCGACGTGTACCGCCGGATGGGTTATGCCGAGGTCGTCGACGACGTGACCAAGCTGTTCCGCAGTGACCGCAAAGATGAAGCGGCCAAGGTCATTCCCGACGAATTGGTCGATGATTCCGCGATCGTCGGCAACCTCGACTACGTCAAGGAGCAGATCAAGGCCTGGGAGGCCTCGGGCGTGACCATGATGGTCGTCGGCGCCCGCTCCGTCGAGCAGATCAAGGATCTCGCCGCCCTCGTGTAGGCCTGTCTCCAGCCGCGAGCAGACGCGCCGGTACCCGTGAAAGCGCGTTTTCGGGTACGTCCGCGTCTGTTCGCTCCCGATGAGTAGACACTTTGTTGCAACCTGTCTACTCGAGGTTCTAGATTTATGGCGTGAGTCACAGCGCGCCCGCTTCGGGACCCTCGCAACACTCTGTGCTCGGCACCGTGTTGACGATGCCGGTGCAGATCCGTGCCGCCGAACAGCACATGGCGATGTATTCGGTCGATGCCGACGCCGCGCAGCGCATGATCGACTACAGCGGCCTGCGCGTGTACCGGCACCGGCCGAACCGCGCGATGGTCGTGTTGATGCTGATGCACTACATCGACGGTGATCTGGGTCCGTACCTGGAGTACGGCACCAATGTCATGGTGAACCGGCCCGGGTCGGCGGAATCAGGCCTGCGTGGCCTCGGCTCGGCGGGTGCGTTCGTGCACCACCTTCCGGTCGACGGTGAGTTCACCTTGCAGGCCGGCCGGCAGATCTGGGGCTATCCGAAAGTCCTGGCGGACTTCACCGTCCGCGGTGCGGACAATGGGGCCGGGGTCCGCGACGGTAGGCCGTTCGGCTTCGACGTGAGCATCGACGGCCGGCTCGCGGTGGGTATGGACTTCAAGCCCGGCCTGCCGGTGCCGTCGGCGTTCACCGCCAAACCCCAGGTGCAGTCCACCTTTTCCCACCTCGACGGCGTCCTGCGCGAAACCGAAGGCCAGATGCGGCTTTCCGGCGTGCGGTACCGACCGGGCGGGGTCCGGATCCGGCTCGGGGACCACCCGTATGCCAAAGAACTTGCGGCCCTGGGCCTGCCCAAACGGGCGTTGCTGTCCAGTTCGGTCCGCAATGTGCAGATGACGTTTGCTGACGCCAAGGAGATTTCGTGACCCAAGTCCTGCTCAAGCCCGATGTGGACCTCACCAACGGCACTTTCTATGCCGACGGTGGCGCGCGGGAGGCCTACCGATGGATGCGGGCCAACGAGCCCGTGTTCCGCGATCGCAACGGACTGGCCGCGGCCGCCACCTATCAGGCCTTGCTCGACGCTGAGCGGAACCCCGAGCTGTTCTCGTCCACCGGTGGGATCCGGCCCGACCAGCCCGGCATGCCGTACATGATCGACATGGACGATCCCGCACATGTGTTGCGCCGCAAGCTGGTCAACTCCGGCTTCACTCGCAAGCGCGTGATGGACAAGGTGCCCTCGATCGAGAAGCTGTGCGACACCCTGATCGATGCGGTGTGTGAACGCGGGGAATGCGACTTCGTGCGCGATATCGCCGCGCCGCTGCCGATGGCGGTCATCGGCGACATGCTCGGGGTGTTGCCCCAGGAGCGCGACATGCTGCTGAAGTGGTCTGACGACCTGGTGTGCGGGCTGTCCTCGCACGTCGACGAGACCGTGATCCAGAAGCTGATGGAAACCTTCGCCGCCTACACGGCTTTCACCATGGAGGAGATCAAGAAGCGGCGGGCCAACCCGACGGACGACCTGTTCTCGATCCTGGTCAACGCCGAGGTCGAGGGCCAGCGGATGACCGACGACGAGATCGTCATGGAGACGCTGCTGATCCTCATCGGTGGGGATGAGACCACCCGGCACACCCTCTCCGGTGGGGTGGAACAGCTTCTGCGCCACCGTGATCAGTGGGATGCGTTGGTGGCTGATCCGGAGAAACTCCCCGGCGCGATCGAGGAGATGCTGCGCTGGACCTCGCCGGTGAAGAACATGTGCCGCACCCTGACCGCCGACACCACGTTCCACGGCACCGAGTTGAAGGCCGGCGAGAAGATCATGCTGATGTTCGAAGCGGCCAATTTCGACGAAACGGTGTTCGAGAACCCGGATGAGTTCCGGATCGACCGGAACCCCAACAGCCACTTGGCATTCGGTTTCGGGACACACTTCTGCCTGGGCAATCAGCTGGCTCGACTGGAACTGCGGCTCATGGTGTCCCGGCTGTTGCAGCGCCTGCCGGACCTGCGGCTGGCCGACGGCGCGCACGTGCCGCTGCGCCCGGCCAACTTCGTCAGCGGGCCGGAGGCCATGCCGGTCGTCTTCACCCCGACGGCTCCGCTGGGCACCTAACTGGAGTTCGCGCGAGTGTGGATCCACTGCGAGAAACCGCCCGATTCTTCGCAGTGGGTCCACACTCGCCGATGGGTGTCTCTGTGTATCCCTATGTCTTGGTTAAGTGTTCGCTGTGCAAGGTCCTTCACAGGTTTCGCATAGCCCATCTAATTAGATAGCCTCGCGATATCGGGGGATATGACGAGACGATTGAAGGGTGCATGTGATGGCACGACATTTGACTGGGCGAACTGTGATGAGTGGAGTGGTGCTGGGTGGGGCGCTGCTGGCCGGAGCAATCGGAATTGCAGGCCAGGCCGGTGCGGCGCCGCTCCCGGCGCCGACGAGCCTGCAGGCCGGGGGACCGGCCCCACTGTCCTCGATGCCCGCCCCGCCGTTGCGGCCGTGGGGCCCGCCGCCTCCTCCGCCGCCCCCGCCGTTCTGGGGACCACCGCCTCCGCCCCCTC
>NZ_HG322952.1:936656-1001675 GCF_000455325.1 Mycolicibacterium septicum DSM 44393 | reverse complement strand
CGTTCTGGGGACCATCGCCTCCGCCCCCTCCGCCGTTCTGGGGTCCGCCGCCACCTCCGCCGCGCTTCTGGGGCCCGCCGCCCCCCGCCGCCGGGTCGTTGGGGCCCGCCCCCGCCGCCCCCCGGGCACTGGCGTTAGGCCATTGAGAGCCTGAAAAAGACTGAGGCCCTGCTCGATACATCGAGCAGGGCCTCAGTTCTTGCTTGGAGGGCGAGTGCTACTTCATCTGGAAGTTGGGTGCGCGCTTCTCTTTGAAGGCCAGCGGGCCTTCCTTGGCGTCGGCGGACAGGAACACCGGGATGCCGTTGGCGGTGTCGGGCTTGAACGCGTCCAGCTCGTGCATGCCCTCGGTCTCGCGGATGGTCTTGAGGATGGCCTGCACGGCCAGCGGGCCGTTGTTGTTGATCACCTCGGCGATCTCCAGGGCCTTGTCCAGCGCGGTGCCGTCCGGCACCACATGACCGATCAGGCCGTACTCGAGCGCCTGGGCGGCGGTGATGTGCCGTCCGGTCAGCAGCATGTCGCACGCGATGGTGTAGGGAATCTGGCGGACGAGGCGCACCGCGGAGCCGCCCATCGGGTACAGGCTCCACTTGGCCTCGGAGATGCCGAACTTGGCGCTCTCCCCGGCGACGCGGATATCGGTGCCCTGCAGGATCTCGGTGCCGCCCGCGATGGCCGGGCCCTCGACCGCGGCGATCAGCGGCTTGGTGAGCCGGCGGCCCTTGAGCAGGCCGTCGATGCGTGACGGGTCGTAGCTGCCGTCCTTGAACGAATCGCCCGGCGGCTTCTTGGTCGCGCCCTTGAGGTCCATGCCCGCGCAGAAGTACCCGCCGGCACCGGTCAGGATGCAGGTGCGGATCTCCGGATCGTTGTCGACGCGGTCCCAGGCCTCGACCATGATCGAGAGCATCTCGGTGGAAAGCGCGTTGCGCGCCTCGGGACGGTTCAGCGTCAGGATCAGGGTGTGTCCGCGCTGCTCAATGAGGGCGTCGGGCCCTTTTGCACCGTCTTTTTGGTCACTCACGGACAGTCCGCCTCTCTGCATTTTCAACCCAGACTTGTATCGAAATGTAACACGTTCTAGTTTAGGTTCTGTGGCTCTGAATATTGCCGATCTTGCCGAGCACGCCATCGACGCTGTGCCTGACCGTGTCGCCCTGATCTGTGGCGACGAACAGCTGACCTATGCGCAGTTGGAGGAGAAGGCCAACCGCCTGGCCCACTATCTGATCTCGCAGGGTGTGAAGAAGGACGACAAGGTCGGCCTCTACTGTCGCAACCGCATCGAGATCGTGATCGGGATGCTGGGCATCGTGAAGGCCGGCGCGATCCTCGTCAACGTCAACTTCCGCTACGTCGAGGGTGAGCTGAAGTACCTGTTCGAGAACTCGGACATGGTCGCGCTGATCCACGAGCGCCGTTACGCCGATCGCGTGGCCAACGTGCTGCCGGAGACGCCGTTGGTCAAGACCGTCCTCGTCGTGGAAGACGGGTCGGACGACGACTACCAGCGATACGGCGGCGTCGAGTTCTACTCCGCCATCGCCGACAGCTCACCCGAGCGCGACTTCGGCCCACGCAGCGCCGACGACATCTACCTGCTCTACACCGGCGGCACCACCGGATTCCCCAAGGGCGTCATGTGGCGCCACGAGGACATCTACCGAGTGCTGTTCGGCGGCACCGACTTCGCCACGGGCGAGCCCGTCGCCGACGAATACGACCTGTCCAAGCAGGCCGCCGCCAACCCGCCGATGATCCGGCTGCCCATCCCGCCGATGATCCACGGCGCGACCCAGTCGGCCACCTGGATGGCCTTGTTCACCGGCCACACCGTGGTGCTGATGCCGGAGTTCGATGCCGACGCCGCGTGGCGGATGATCCACGAGCACAAGGTCAACCTGCTGTTCTTCACCGGCGACGCGATGGCCCGGCCGTTGCTCGATGCGCTGTTGGCCCACCAGGACGCGGGCAACGAGTACGACCTGTCGTCGCTGTTCCTGTTGGCCAGCACCGCAGCCCTGTTCTCCACGAGCCTCAAGGAGAAGTTCCTCGAGCTGCTACCCAACCGGATCATCACCGACTCGATCGGCTCGTCGGAGACCGGTTTCGGCGGTACCTCCGTGGTCGCCAAGGGGCAGAGCCACACCGGCGGCCCGCGCGTGACCATCGACAAGAACACCAAGGTGCTCGACGAGGACGGCAACGAGGTGGTCCCGGGGTCGGGCGTGCGCGGCATCATCGCCAAGTGCGGCCACATCCCGGTCGGCTACTTCAAGGACGAGAAGAAGACCGCCGAGACCTTCCGGACCTTCAACGGGATCCGCTACGCCATCCCGGGTGACTACGCCGAGGTCGAGGCCGACGGCAGCGTGACCATGCTGGGCCGCGGCTCGGTGTCGATCAACAGCGGTGGCGAGAAGATCTACCCCGAAGAGGTCGAGGCCGCGCTCAAGGGACACCCGGACGTGTTCGACGCGCTGGTGGTCGGCGTGCCCGACGAGCGCTTCGGTCAGCACGTCGCCGCCGTCGTGCAGCCGCGCGACGGGTCGCGCCCGACCCTGGCCGATCTCGATGCGTTCGTGCGCAGCGAGATCGCGGGTTACAAGGTGCCGCGCAGCCTGTGGCTGGTCGACGAGGTCAAGCGCTCGCCCGCGGGCAAGCCCGACTACCGGTGGGCCAAGGACACCACCGAGGAGCGCGCCGCCGACGAGGTGCACGCGAATCATGTTGGAGCGAAATGATGAAGACTGATCTCTGCCGGCGGTTCGGGGTCGAATACCCGATCTTCGTCTTCACCCCGTCGGAGAAGGTGGCTGCCGCGGTCACCCGGGCCGGCGGTATGGGTGTGCTGGGCTGCGTGCGGTTCAACGATCCCGACGAGCTGGAAAACGTGCTGTCCTGGATGGACGCCAACACCGACGGCAAGCCGTACGGCGTCGACGTGGTGATGCCCAACAAGATCCCCACCGAGGGCAGCGCGGTCGACATCGACAAGCTGATTCCGCAGGCTCACCGCGACTTCGTCGCGAAAACCCTTGCCGATCTCGGTGTTCCGCCGCTCCCCACGGAGGGCGAGCACAACACCGGTGTGCTGGGCTGGCTACACTCGGTGGCGCGAAGCCATGTCGAGGTGGCGTTGCGCCATCCGATCAAGCTGATCGCCAACGCGCTGGGGTCCCCGCCCAACGACGTCATCGAGCAGGTTCACGAGGCTGGTGTGCCAGTGGCCGCGCTGGCCGGCAGCGCGAAGCATGCGCTCAGCCACGTGGCCAACGGGGTGGACATCGTGATCGCCCAGGGCCATGAGGCCGGCGGACACACCGGTGAGATCGGCTCGGTGGTGTTGTGGCCGGAAATCGTCGACGCCGTCGACGGTAAGGCCGCGGTTCTTGCAGCCGGCGGTATCGGCAGCGGCCGACAGGTGGCCGCGGCCCTGGCGCTCGGAGCGCAGGGTGTCTGGATGGGATCGGCATTCCTCACCGCGGCCGAATACGACCTTGGTGTGCGTCGCGAGTCGGGTGCCTCGGTGATCCAGGAGGCACTGCTGAATGCCACCTCCGCCGACACCGTGCGCCGGAAGATCTACTCCGGCAAGCCCGCCCGGATCCTGAAGAGCCGGTGGACCGACGCCTGGGATGCACCGGACGCCCCCGAAGCGCTGCCGATGCCGCTGCAGAACATCCTGGTCGGCGAGGCGCATCAGCGGATGAGCCTCTCCGATGACCCGACCACGGTCGCGATGCCGGTCGGCCAGATCGTGGGCCGGATGAACGAGATCCGCCCTGCCGCCGACATCATCGGTGAGCTGGTGAGCGGTTTCGAGGCGGCCACCAAGCGCCTCGACGGTATCGCCGAGAGCTGAGTCTGCGCCCAGCGCATCGAGCCTGCGGTCAGATCGCGATTTCTCACGATTTCGCGATCTGAACGCAGGCTCGATGTGTTTCGGCGCTCGCCGGTAGGGTCGAGACGGTGAACGAAGTGGACGCGCTAGCCGCGAACCGTGCCAACTGGGACGACCGGGCAGATGTCCACGCCCGTTCCCAGATGTATGACGTGGCAGGGTTTCTGGCCGACCCCACCGACATCTCGCGGGTCGTGCTCAACGACCTCGAGGTGCTGGCGCCGCACCTGCCGCAGGCCGGGGTGACGGACCGTTCGCTGTTGCACCTGCAATGCCACATCGGTACCGACACCGTGTCCTGGGCGAGGCTGGGGGCGCGCGATGTGCACGGCGTCGACCTGTCGCCGAACTCGCTGCGGCACGCGGCCAGGATCGCCGAGGCCGACGGCCGTGAGATCACCTGGGTCGAGGGCGACGCGCGGTTCGCGTCGGCGTTGATCCAGCGACGCTTCGAGACCGTGGTGACCAGTGCCGGGACCATCGTGTGGCTGCCCGAACTCGACAACTGGGCCCGATCGATCCACGATCTGCTCGAACCGGGTGGGGTGTTCCTGATCCGCGACGACCATCCGCTCCTCGGTGCGATGGACTTCGAACCGTGGGATGTCACCGACGACTACCTCAGCGGCGGCGGCGCCCGAACCTATGACGACTCAGGGACTTACACCGAAAGCTCGGCAGGACAGATCGCCCACGTGCGCAACCATGAGTGGCGTCATGACCTGGCCGAAGTGGTCACGGCATTGCTGCAGGCCGGGCTCGTCATCGAGTCGTTCGCCGAGCTGCCCTACATGGACTGGCCGGCGTTCCCTGCTCTCGTGCCCTGCACCGAAGGCTGGACCCTGCCGCCGGGAACGCCGAGGATCCCGCTGAACTTCGCGGTCGTCGCGCGGCGTCCCCGGTGACCGGCGGACCCAGGTCTAACGACCGGGCAGCTTCTGCACCGCCTGGATCATCGGGGTCAGCGCCTTCTGCCAGAACGTCTGCGAGATACCCAGCGGGGGATCGAGGTTGATCACCCGTGCGGTGGAGACAGTCTGCGACTCGGTGTATTTGAGGATGCCGTCGGCACCGTGCCGGCGCCCGACGCCGGAGGCCTTCATCCCGCCCATCGGGGCCGCGGTGCTGCCCCAGGCCAGGGCGTAGCCTTCGTCGACGTTGACCGTGCCGGCCTGGATCCGGGCCGCGATCGCCTCACCTTCGGACTTCGATCCGGCCCACACGCTGGCGTTCAGGCCGTACTCGGTGTCGTTGGCCTTCGCGATGGCCTCCTCCACCGAGTCGACGGGGTAGATCGACACCAGCGGGCCGAAGGTCTCGTTGCGCGCGCATTCCATCTCGTCGGTGACACCGGTGAGCACCGTCGGCTCGAAGAACAGCGGGCCAATGTCGGGGCGCGGGTTGCCGCCGGCAACCACCGTGGCGCCCTTGACCTTTGCATCGTCGACGTGGCCGGAGACGGTCTTGATCTGATCTTCGGAGATCAGACTGCCCATGTCGGCGGTGAAGTCGTAGGTGGCCGCCAGGTTCATGTTGCGCACCTGCTCACCGAATTTGGCGGTGAACTCGTCGGCGACCTCCCGCTCGACGTAGATCCGCTCGATCGAGATGCACAGCTGCCCGGCGTTGGAGTAGCAGGCACGGGTCGCGGCCTTGGCGGCGACGTCGAGGTTGGCGCCCTTGGTGACGATCATCGGGTTCTTGCCACCGAGTTCGGCGGAGAAGCCGATCAGCCGGCGGCCGCACTGTTCGGCAAGGGACCGGCCGGTCGCGGTGGAACCGGTGAACATCAGGTAGTCGCAGTTTTCGACGATCGCGGTGCCGACCACCGAGCCCGGTCCGGGAACCACTGCGAACACATCGCGCGGCAGGCCCGCCTGATACAGCAGTTCGGCGTTGGCCAGCGTGCAGTACGGGGTCTGGCTGTCGGGCTTGACCACCACCGCGTTGCCGGCCAGCAGTGCCGGGATGGAATCCGAGATCGACAGGGCCATCGGGTAATTCCATGGCGAGATGACCCCGATGACGCCCTTGGGATGGTGGTTGACCACGGTCTTGACGATGCCGGGCAGCAGGCCCTGCACGCGTTTGGGGGAGAGCAGCTTCGTCGCCTCGCGCGCGTAGTAGCGCGAGTTCAGGATCATGTCGACGATCTCTTCCTGCGCGGCCGAGCGGGCCTTGCCGGTCTCGGCCTGGGCCACGTCCATCAGGAAGTCGCGATTGCGGGCCACCAGTTCGCCGAAGCGCTCGATGACGGCGGCGCGTTCCTTGACCGGTCGTTTGGCCCACAGGGCCTGCGCGGCGCGCGCTTTGACGAATGCCGCGGTGACGTCCTCGGCAGTGCCGACCGGGATGGTGGTCAGCTCTTTGCCGGTGAACACCTCTTCGATCGGCTTGGACTGCCGGGCGCCGACGTCGGCGATGGCGACGAGCGCGCGCAGTCGGGCGAAGTCGGCGGCGGACGGAGCGGGCATCGGGGACTCCCTACTGGCAAGTAACTAACAGTCAGGCCAAACCTACTCGGTACCGGCAGTCCGACAAAGGCACACCTTGTCCGATCTGTTCACGACTGTGCCCCCTCCAGCCCCCTAACCTGCGGATATGACCTTGAACCTGAGCTCGGCGGTCGTTGAGATCGTCACCAGAGACCTGCCCCGATCCCTGGACTTCTATCGGCTGCTCGGCTTGCCGGTTCCCGAGCCGGACGGGCCGCACGTCGAGGTGGCGTTGCCGGGCGGAAACCGTCTCGCGTTCGACACCGAGGAGGTGATCGCCGGAATGCATCCCGGCTGGGTGCCCCCGGCGGGAGCCGGACGGGTGGCGCTGGCCTTCGGGCTCGACGCGCCCGCCGACGTGGACGCGCTCTATGAGCGGCTCACCTTCGCCGGACACCCGGGAACGCTCGAGCCCTTCGACGCGCCATGGGGACAGCGTTATGCCACCGTCGAAGATCCCGACGGGACCTCGGTGGACCTGTTCGCGGCGTCGGGAGGCTGACGGAGCTGACGGAGCTGATGCCATGGCACCCCGGCCAGGGCGCGGACCTCGCGGTGCAGGTGGGGCTGGTCGGCATAGCCGGCCTGCGCGGCGACTGCGCCGGTGCTCAGGCCGGTGCCGATGAGCCCGACCGCACGGCGGAACCGGAGAATGCGGCGCAGCGTCGCCGGCCCGTATCCGTAGACCGCCGTGCACTGGCGCTGCATGGTCCGGTTCGACCAACCGGCATGGCGCGCTGTCGCACTGACGGATTCGCCGGCAGCCAGCCGGCGCGTGACATCGCGTAGTGCCGGCAGCGGCCAGGGGGCGGTCTCGGTGCGGGGCCGTTCCGAGGCCAGCGTTTCGGCGAGCTCGTCGAGTGAGCCGCCACGGTCGACCTGGCGCAGTTCACTCAGGTCGACCCGGGTGTTGCGCAGTTCGGAAGCCGGGACGCCGAGGAGGCGCGGCAGGGCCCCGGGCCGAAACCGCAACCCCTGCACCGGATCGCGGCCACCCGCGGCGATGAATGCCGTGGTGTCGGGGCCGGCCACGACGATCCGGTCGTTCATCTGGATCAGGTCCATGCAGCCGTCGGGCAGTATCCGGCCGGATTCTGCCGGGCCGGTGCGGACCCATCGACACTCCACGAGCTCGCCGAGTCGTGGCGGCGGACGGTGTTCGCGGTAGCCCACGTCTCCGACGCTACCCGCGCCACCATGCGGTTGAATCGAAGAATGGCCGGGCGACCACGCGACACGTCGATCGACGAGCGGGTGCTCGCGGCCACGCGCGAGCTGTTGGTCGAGGTGGGCTGGGACGACCTGAGCGTTCGGCTGGTCGCGGCGCGTTCCGGGGTGGGCAGGTCCAGCCTGAACCGGCGGTGGTCGTCGAAGGCCGAGTTGGTGCTGCACGCGATACTCGGCGAATCACCCGACATGTCACCGTTTTCCGGCACCGATCTGGCCGGCTGGATCGACTGGGTGGTGCGCGGCAGCCATCAGCTGTTCAGCCGTTCCGACGTGAGTGAGGCGGTGCCCGGACTGCTGCTGGCGCTGCGTGAGAACGCCGCCCTGCGCAAAGCGCTGTGGGACGGGTTCAGCGGGCCGGCGATCGAGATGTTCGCGGCCAGGGGATACGGGACGGAGTCGGACGCGAAGGCTGTGCTGTCCATGGCGGCCGGGGCGGCGCTGTTCACCACCACGGTGGCGACCGACGACGATTCGCCCGAACTGCAGCAGCGGCTGGTGCGGCTGCTCAGCCAGGCCCTGGGTGTGTCACCTGCCGAATGAGGCCAGCATGGCGTCCTGCGGCGAACGCCATGCCTCGATGCCCAGATCGGCGAGCGTGCTCCTGTCGTCGGTGGGGGTGGCGGCGGTGAGCAGCAGCGCGGCCTCGTGGCTGATCCCGTCGCCGAGCGGAAGCACCCCGCCGAGCAGATCCGAGCACCAGCCGATGCCCCGGAAAAGGCTCCCCGGCAACGGGATTCGACGGATCTTGCGCCCGGCCCCCTGTTCGAGGACATCGATCATCTCGTTGAACGACACCATCACGCCGCCGCAGACGTAGCGCTTGGGTCCGCGCCCGGGCGCCATGAGCCGCTCGTGCACCAGCGCGACGTCGCGCACGTCGATCATCTGCATGCCGCCGGTCATCCGGGGCGCCAGACCGGCCTTGGCGATCGGTGCCCAGCCGCGCTCGGTGACCCCGGCCGCGGTGAAGTAGGCCGGACCCACCACGCTCGACGGGTAGGTGACCACCACCGGGGCCCCGGCATCCTGCAGTCGGCGGGCCACCCGATCGGCATAGGCCTTGGTCTGGGCATAGGGACTGCGGCCCGGCGCCGGCGGAGTGTCGGCCGAGATCACCCCGTTCGGTGGCGGGAACAGCGAGCTGTAGCTGCTGACCGAGACGATGGGATCGAGCCCGGCCTCGACGGCGCGGTTCAGCGCGGCCTCGGTCGCGTGCGCGTTGATCTCCCACATCAGCTGTTCGCGCCGGCGGTCGGTGCCGACGATGCCTGCGGCATGGATCAGGGCCTCGCACCCCGACAGCAGGTTCCCGACGGTGCCACTGTCGCGGATGTCGCCTTCGAGCACCGACATCTCGCCGAGCGCGGCGAGATGGCCGATCACCTCGTCGTCACCGCAACCCGGTGCGACCAGCAGGCGGATTCGATGTCCCGCGGCCAGCAAGCCCCGGACGGTGTGGGCTCCGAGATAGCCGGTGCCCCCGGTCACTGCGATGTGCATGCTGACGCCTCCCATTTTTCGATGCCAATGGTATCGAAATGGTTGGCGCGCGTGCCGCGCAGGTACGGGCTAGCGGGGGATCGGCCAGACCGGGTCCGCGCACTCGGTGGCCTCGGCCGACAACTGCCGCTTGATCACCTTGAACGTCTCGGTACGTGGCAACTCGGTGCCGACCCGGACATACGACGGCCACTGCTTGGGTCCCAGGTCGGGCTGCTCATGAAGAAATTTCCCGAAGCTGTCGATGTCGAACGGCTTGCCCGCCGTCAACACCAGCGCGGCCATCACCTGATCGCCCACATCGGGGTCGGGGATCGGGTACACCGCGACCTCGGCGACGTCGGGGTGGCGCGACAGGATTCGTTCGATCGGCGCGGTTCCCAGATTCTCGCCGTCGACCCGCATCCAGTCGCCCAGCCGCCCGGCGAAGTGCGCGAAGCCGTTCTCGTCGAGGTAGGCCAGATCGCCGGTGTGGTAGACGCCGCCGGTCATGCGGTCGGCTTCGGCTTCGGGATCGTTGTAGTAGCCGCGGAACCAGCCCGCACCCGTCGGGTTCACCAACTCTCCGACCACGCCGGGCGGGCACGGCTCGCCGGTGTCCACGTCGACGATCGCCACCTGGTCGGTGAGCGGGCCGAGGGCGCCTTCGGGGGTGTCGGGAGTGCGGGCGATCGCCACACCGCCTTCGCTGGAACCGAATCCGTCGACCACCGTCACCCCGAACCGCTCGGCGAACCGGCCCAGATCCCGCGGGGCACCCTCGTTGCCGTAGAGGAACCGCAGCGGATTGTCGGCATCGTCGGGCGCTGGTTCGGTGGCCAGGATGTACGACAGCGGCTTGCCGACGTAGTTGGCGTAGGTGGCGCCGAAGCGGCGGATATCGGGCATGAAACCGGAGGCGGAGAACTTGCGCCGCAACGCGATCGACGCACCGGCCGCGGCGGCGACTGCCCAGCCGGCCATGATCGCGTTGGAGTGGAACAGCGGCATCGACAGATACACGGTGTCGGCCGGACCCAGCCCGAAGCGGTCGGCCAGCATCCGGCCCGGAAACGCCACCTTGTCGTGGGTGACCCGCACGGCCTTGGGATCGCCGCTGGTCCCCGAGGTGAAGATGAGCATGAACAGGTCGTCGGCCGACAGATCGCCGAACGTCACCGGGGTGTCCCGATACGACGCGAGTTCGGCAGCCCAGTCGGCAGATTCGACGTCGATGAAATCCACCCCGGGGGGCACCGCGTCGGGATTGTCGGCCAGCACCAGCTGGCAGTCGGCCTTGGCGATATCGCGGGCCAGCGCCTCACCGCGGCGGGTCTGGTTGAGCCCGACGGGCACCAGCCCGCTCAGGCCCGCGGCCACCAGGAGGCTGGAGAAAAAAGTGGTGTTGCCGAGGAGTGCCCCGACGTGTGGGGGTTTGGAGGGGTCCAACCGTGCCCGCAGCGCCGCGGCCAGTTGCGCACCGGCGGCGATGTGGTCGGCCCAGCTGACGAACGAATCCTCTTGGTAGAGGCCACGATCGGTGACCTCGGCCAGCGGGACCAGCAGCTCGGTGACCGTCGGCCCGGCGGTTGGACCCCCCATCCCTAGACCGGGGTGTCCGCGAGTTCGCGGCCGATGCGCAGCAGCTGTCCCGTCGCCCCGCCGACACCGAACTCGGTCTGCTTGGCGGCCAGGAAGTACCGGTGCACCGGGTGGTCCGTGTCGATGCCGACACCACCGTGCACGTGCACCGCGGTGTGCGCGACGCGGTGGCCGGCCTCGGCAGCCCAGAACGAGGCACTGGCGACATCGATGTCGGCGGGCAGGTCCTCGGACAACCGCCAGGCGGCCTGGGTCAGCGTCAGGCGCAGCCCCTTGACGTCGATGTAGCCGTCGGCCAGCCGGGACGAGACAGCCTGGAAGCTGCCGATCGGACGGTCGAACTGCTCACGCTCGCGGGCATATTCGGACGTCAGCTCCAGCGCGCGCTCCAGCACACCGAGCTGGAAGGCGCTGTGGCCCAACGCCGAATAGGTGGTGAGCCACTGCGCGACCTCCGCGCCACCGACGAGGCGGCCGGCGTCCACCGTGGTGCCCTGCAGCTCCAGATGGGCCACGCTGCCCTTGCCGGTGGTGCTCAGCGCGGTAACGGTGACACCCGGGTCATCCTTGGTGACCAGGAAAACGCCGACCCCGGAATCGGTTTCGGCCGGAACCAGGAACGCGTCGGCCACCGGCCCGTAGTTCACCTGGGTGCGAGAGCCGGTGAGCTTGTACCCGGAGCCGTCGGCCTGCGCCTGCACCGGCCCCTGACCCATTTCGCCGTCCAGGGCGATGGCGAGGATCTTGTCGCCGGCCACCGCGGGATGTGCCCACTCGGTGCGCAGCTCCTCGGACCCGAACGCGGCCAGCGCGCCCGCGCCCAGCACCACCGAGTCCAGGTACGGCACGGCAGCCAGCTGACGGCCCAGCGCGGTCAGCACGGCGGCCTGCTCGAGCACGCCCAAACCGCCACCGCCCACCGACTCCGGCGCCGCGGCCGACAGGACGTCGGCCTCGACCAGCTTGGCCCACAGATTGGCGTCGAATCGCTGCTCGAGCCCGTCGAGCTCACGCTGGCGTTCGGGCGTGCACACCGATTCGGTGATCGTGCGCACCAGGCCACCCAGGTCGGCGGCCTCTTCGGTCGTCTTGAAATCCATTGGTGTGCCGTCCTTACCGGTTCACTCGGGGCAGGCCGAGCGCGACCATGCCGATGATGTCACGCTGAATCTCGTTGGTGCCGCCGCCGAAGGTCAGGATCAGTGCCGACCGGTGGAACCGCTCGATGCGGCCACGCAGCAGTGCGCCCTTGCTGTCCGGACGCAGCGTCGCCGAGGTGCCCAGCACCTCCATCAGCAGGCGGTAGGCCTCGGTGGCCAGCTCGGTGCCGTACACCTTGGCCGCCGACGCATCCGCGGGCGATGGGGCGGAGGTGGCAGAGGCCAGCTCCCAGTTGATCAGCTTGAGTACCTCGGCCTTGGCGTGCACCCGGGCCAGGTTCAGCTGCACCCACTCGGAGTCGATGACCCGCTTGCCGTGCACGTCCTTGGTGTTCTGGGCCCACTCGCGGACCCCGTCCAGCGCGACGTAGATCGGCTGTGAAGAAACCAGAGCCACCCGCTCATGATTCAGCTGGTTGGTCACGAGCTTCCAGCCGGCGTTCTCCTCGCCGACCAGGTTGGTCGCCGGGATGCGCACGTCCTGGTAGTAGGTGGCGCTGGTGTCCACACCGGACATGGTGTGCACCGGCGTCCAGGAGAAGCCCTCGACGGTGGTCGGCATGATCAGCATCGAGATGCCGCGGTGCTTCTTTGCCTCGGGGTTGGTGCGGACCGCCAGCCAGACGTAGTCGGCGTAGGCGATCAGGCTGGTCCACATCTTCTGGCCGTTGACCACATAGTCATCGCCGTCGCGCACCGCGGTGGTCCGCAGCGCGGCCAGGTCGGTGCCCGCGCCGGGCTCGGAGTAGCCGATCGAGAAGTGCAACTCGCCCGCGGCGATCTTGGGCAGGTAGAACTTCTTCTGCTCCTCGGTGCCGAAGTGCATGATCGTCGGCGCGACGCTGTTGATCGTCAGGAACGGCACCGGGGCGCCGGCGATCGCAGCCTCGTCGGTGAAGATCAGCCCGTCCATCGGCGGGCGGGCCTGGCCGCCGAATTCTTCTGGCCAGCTCAGGGTCAGCCAGCCGTCCTTGCCCATCTGCGCGACGGTGTCGCGGTAGACGGTGCCTCGACCCATCTCGCCCTCGGACGAGTTGAGTGCCTCGACGCGCTCGGGCGTCATCAACTTGGAGAAGTACGCGCGCAACTCGCGGCGCAGCTCCTCCTGCTCGGGGGTGTAACCGATCCGCATTCCGCTGCATCCTCACTGCTTGATATACCTGAGTTCTCACCTGGTTGTAACACGTTCTAGTCTTAGGATCCAGGCCGGTGCAGGACTGGTATCCGTCAGGTGTGGTCGTATTCTGTGGCTGCGCGCACGCAGCCCCGTGCGTGCACACGTTGTGAGGAGGTCGCCATGCGAGTTGAAGTGGACCGTGATCGCTGCGAAGGCAATGCGGTGTGCGTGGGTATTGCCCCCGATTTGTTCGATCTTGATGACGACGACTATGCCGTGGTCAAGTCCGATCCGGTGCCTGCCGACCAGGAGGATCTGGCCGAGCAGTCCATCGCCGAATGCCCCCGGGCAGCCCTGATCCGAAAAGACTAGAGGCATTCATAAATGCCGCGCACGCGAGGAGCAATATGACGACTGACCAGGCTCAGATTGATCTGTCCGGAAAAGTGGCGGTGGTCACTGGTGCCGCCGCGGGCTTGGGCCGCGCCGAAGCCGTCGACCTGGCCAAGGCCGGGGCGACCGTGGTGGTCAACGACATGGCCGGCGCGCTGGAGTCCTCCGACGTCCTCGACGAGATCGCGGCCGCCGGCTCCAAGGGTGTCGTCGTCGCCGGGGACATCAGCGCGCGCTCGACCGCCGATGAGCTGGTCGCCACCGCCGATGGTCTGGGTGGCCTGGACATCGTCGTCAACAACGCGGGCATCACCCGCGACCGGATCCTGTTCAACATGAGCGACGAGGAGTGGGACGCGGTCATCGCGGTGCACCTTCGTGGCCACTTCCTGCTGACCCGCAACGCGGCCGTCTACTGGCGCAACAAGGCCAAGGCGGGGGACGGCACGGTCTACGGCCGGATCATCAACACCTCGTCGGAGGCCGGGCTGTCGGGTCCGGTCGGTCAGCCCAACTACGGCGCCGCCAAGGCGGGCATCACCGCGCTCACGGTGTCGGCCGCCCGGGCCCTGGAGCGCTTCGGTGTCCGGGCCAACGCGATCGCGCCGCGGGCCCGCACCGCCATGACCGCGGGCGTCTTCGGGGATGCGCCCGAAGGTCAGGTCGACCCGCTGTCGACCGACCACGTCGTCACCCTTGTACGATTCCTGGCCGCGCCGGCGTCCGAAGCCGTCAACGGTCAGCTGTTCATCGTCTATGGTCCAACTGTCACGTTGGTCGCGCCGCCCACAGCGGAGAAGCATTTCACTGCGGACTCCGATGCCTGGAACCCGGCAGACCTCAGCGGGACGTTGCACGATTACTTTGCTGATCGTGACCTGGGACGTGGATTCTCGGCGACGGAGCTGATGGATTCACGAGACTGACGGTCTCGTTTGCCGTCGCTCGAAATGTGTAGAACGTGTTCTAACTCAATGTTGATGCGGTACGCCCTGAGCTGCAAAAACGGCGTCCGACATGAGGATTTTGAATTCTTTGACACTGCGAACATGTTCTAGTTAGTATGATCCGGCTCACTAAGAGCACCGTAAGACCAAGGGGTGGGAGAGCGGCTACGTCACGTGGCCGTCCAACTTTCGCTATCGCGACAATCCGCGGAATTTCCCCCACCTAAGTACCCGAGAACGGAGCCCAGGTTGATCGAACAGCTTGCGGTTCCGGCCCGGGCCGTGGGCGGCTTTGTCGAGATGTCCTTGGACACCTTCGCCAAGATGTTCCGTCGACCGTTCCAGTTCAAAGAGTTCCTGGATCAGACCTGGATGATCGCCCGGGTCTCGTTGGTGCCGACCTTGTTGGTCGCCATCCCCTTCACGGTCCTGGTCGCGTTTACCCTCAACATCCTCCTTCGCGAGATCGGTGCCGCCGACCTGTCCGGCGCAGGCACCGCCTTCGGCACCATCACCCAGCTCGGCCCGGTGGTGACCGTGCTGGTGGTGGCAGGCGCGGGCGCCACGGCGATCTGCGCCGACCTGGGTGCCCGCACCATCCGCGAAGAGATCGACGCCATGCGCGTGCTGGGCATCGATCCGATCCAGCGACTGGTCGTGCCCCGCGTGCTGGCCTCGACCTTCGTGGCACTGCTGCTCAACGGTCTGGTCTGTGCGATCGGCCTGGCGGGTGGCTATGTCTTCTCAGTGTTCCTGCAGGGCGTCAACCCCGGTTCCTTCATCAACGGCCTGACCGTGCTGACCGGCCTCGGCGAGCTCGTGCTGGCCGAGATCAAGGCGCTGTTGTTCGGCGTGGTCGCCGGACTGGTCGGGTGCTACCGCGGGTTGACCGTAAAAGGAGGCCCGAAGGGTGTCGGTAACGCTGTGAACGAAACGGTGGTCTACGCCTTCATCTGCCTGTTCGTGATCAACGTGATCATGACAGCAATCGGGGTCCGGGTGCTCGTGCGATGAGCTATGACGCCACACTCCGCTTCCGCCGGCTGTTCCGCGGCGTGCCCAAGGTCGTCGACAACGTCGGCGAGCAGGCGCTGTTCTACGGCGAGACCATGCGGTACCTGCCGAACGCCATCAACCGCTACCGCAAGGAGACCATCCGGCTGGTAGCCGAGATGACCATGGGCGCAGGCGCCCTGGTGATGATCGGCGGTACCGTCGGCGTCGCGGCCTTCCTCACCCTGGCCTCCGGCGGTGTGATCGCGGTGCAGGGTTACTCGTCGCTCGGCAACATCGGCATCGAGGCCCTGACCGGCTTCCTGTCGGCGTTCCTCAACGTGCGCATCGTGGCACCGGTGATCGCCGGTATCGCCCTGGCCGCCACGATCGGCGCGGGCGCAACCGCTCAGCTCGGCGCGATGCGGGTGGCCGAGGAGATCGACGCCGTCGAAGCGATGGCGGTTCATGCGGTGTCCTATCTGGTCTCGACCCGATTGCTGGCCGGCCTGATCGCGATCGTGCCGCTGTATTCGCTGTCGGTGCTGGCCGCGTTCTTCGCCGCGAGATTCACCACGGTGTTCATCAACGGTCAGTCGGCGGGTCTGTACGACCACTACTTCAATACGTTCCTGATACCCAGCGACCTGCTCTGGTCGTTCCTGCAGGCGATCGTGATGGCGATCGCGGTGATGCTGGTGCATACCTATTACGGCTACAACGCATCCGGCGGGCCGGTCGGCGTGGGCATTGCGGTCGGTCAGGCCGTGCGCACCTCGCTGATCGTCGTCGTCACCATCACGCTGTTCATCTCCCTGGCCGTCTACGGCGCGTCCGGCAACTTCAACCTTTCCGGGTAGGTGGCAGGAATTCCTATGACAGACGCACCTTCCAAGCACCGTCGTCATGTCAGGATCGCCGCTGCGATCCTGGCGGCGATCCTGGCCGCCGCGGTGGTCTTCACCTACCTGTCCTACACAGCCGCCTTCACGCCGACCGACACGGTCAGCCTGACCGCGCCGCGGGCCGGCCTGGTGATGGAGCGCGACGCCAAGGTGAAGTACCGCGGGATCCAGATCGGCAAGGTCACCGACATCGCGTATGCCGGCAGCGAGGCGAAGCTGACGTTGTCCATCAAGCGCGGCGAGATGCGCTACATCCCGTCCAACGCCACCGTGCGGATCGCGGGCAACACGATCTTCGGTGCCAAGTCGGTGGAGTTCCAGCCGCCCGCGGAGCCGCAGCCGACGTCGCTGCGCCCGGGTAGCACGGTGGCCGCCAAGGATGTGCAGCTCGAGGTCAACACGCTCTTCCAGACGCTGTCGGACGTGCTCAACAAGATCGACCCGGTCAGCCTGAACGCCACTCTCACCGCGCTCGGCGAGGGCCTGCGCGGCCACGGGGACGATCTCGGTACGGCTCTCACGGGACTCAACGGCTATCTGGCGCAGATCAATCCGAAGTTGCCGACCCTGCGCGACGACTTCGCGAAGGCCGCCGCGGTCGCCAACATCTACGGTGACGCCGGGCCGGACCTGGCCCGCATCGTCGACAACGTGCCCGCCCTGAACAAGACGATCGTCGACGAGAAGACCAACCTCAACGCCACCCTGCTGGCCGCGACCGGCCTGGCGAACAACGGCACCGCGACCCTGCAGCCGGCCGCCGACGACTACATCGCCGCCATCCAGCGGCTGCGGGCCCCGTTGAAGGTGGCCAGCGACTACTCACCCGAGTTCGGCTGTGTGCTCAAGGGTGTGTCGATCGGTGTGGACCGGTTCGCGCCGATCATCGGTGGTATCAGGCCCGGTCTGTTCGTGTCGTCGAACTTCCTGCCCGGCGCCCCGGCGTACACCTACCCGGAGAGCCTGCCGATCGTGAACGCCTCTGGCGGCCCCAACTGCCGTGGCCTGCCGGATGTGCCGTCGAAGCAGTTCGGCGGTAGCTGGTACCACTCGCCGTTCCTGGTGACCGACAACGCCTACGTGCCGTTCCAGCCGAACACCGAGGTGCAGTTCGACGCCCCGGCAACGCTGCAGTTCCTGTTCAACGGCGCATTCGCGGAGAGGGATCGCTTCTGATGGCGTCCAGTGCGCGTCCTGACCGGACCATGCTCAAGGTCAGCATCTTCACCATCGCCATGCTCTTGGTGGCGGCCATGCTGGTCGTGGTGTTCGGCGAATTCCGGTTCGCCTCGGAGAACAGCTACCACGCCACCTTCAGCCAGGCTTCGCGACTGAAGGCAGGCCAGGACGTCCGCATCGCGGGCGTGCCGGTCGGCACGGTCAACGACGTCAAGCTCAACCCGGACAACACGGTCGACGTGAAGTTCGACCTCAACAAGCGCTACCAGCTCTACACGTCGAGCCAGGCCAAGGTGCGCTACGAGAACCTGGTCGGTGACCGGTATCTGGAGATCACGTCGGGTCCCGGCGAACTGCGCAAGCTTCCGGCCGGAGCGACCATCCCGCAGCAGAACACCCAGCCGGCGCTCGATCTCGACGCGCTGCTGGGCGGCCTGCGGCCGGTGATGAAAGGCCTTGACGGCAACAAGGTCAACGAGATCTCCAACGCGATCATCGAGATGCTGCAGGGCCAGGGTGGAGCGCTGGCGAACATGCTCACCAGCACGAGCGCATTCACCCAGAACCTGGCCGCCCGCGACCAGTTGATCGGTGACGTGATCACCAACCTCAACACCGTGCTTGGCACCGTCGACGACAAGGGCGCGCAGTTCGATTCCAGCGTCGACGAATTGCAGAAGCTGATCTCCGGTCTGTCCGAGGGGCGCGACCCGATCGCCGGCGCCATCGCACCGCTGGCCTCGGCCGAGAACGACCTGACCGACATGCTGGACAAGTCGCGTCGCCCGCTGCAGGCCGTCATCGAGAACGCGCGGCCGTTCGCCCAGCGGATGGACGAACGCAAGGCCGACGTCAACAAGGTGATCGAACCGCTGGCCGAGAACTACCTGCGGCTCAACGGACTTGGCGCCTACGGCTCGTTCTTCAACATCTACTACTGCTCGATCCGGATGAAGGTCAACGGACCGGCCGGTAGCGACATTCTGATTCCGTTCGGCGGCCCGCCGGACCCGTCGAAGGGGAGGTGCTCGGAGAATGGCTAAGCGCGACGGCGACACAGCGCTACGCACCGGGATCTTCGGCATCGCCCTGGTGGCATGTGTGGTGCTGGTGTCCTTCGGCTACACCGGGCTTCCCTTCTTCCCGCAGGGCAAGAAGTACGAGGCGTATTTCAGCGACGCCGGCGGGATCGACCCGGGCAACGACGTCAACGTCTCGGGTATCGCGGTCGGCAAGGTCACCGGGGTGGCGCTGGTCGGTGACACCGCCAAGGTCAGCTTCACCGTGGATCGCAACATCAAGATCGGCGATCAGTCACTGGTGGCGATCAAGACCGAAACCGTGCTGGGGCAGAAGTCGCTTTCGGTGACGCCGAAGGGCAGCGGGTCCTCGACGGTGATCCCGTTGGGGCGCACCACGACTCCCTACACGCTCAACACGGCCCTGCAGGACCTGGGGCAGAACGTCTCCGAACTGGACAAGCCGAAGTTCGAGCAGGCCCTCCAGACCTTGACCGACACCCTGCGCGACGCCACACCGCAGTTGCGGGGTGCGCTGGACGGTGTGGCCAACCTGTCGCGCAGCATCAACAAGCGCGATGAGGCGCTCGAAGGATTGCTCACGCACGCCAAGCGGGTGTCGGATCTGCTGGCATCGCGCGCCGGCCAGGTCAACCAGCTGGTCACCGACGGCAACCAGCTCTTCGCCGCGCTCGACGAGCGCAGGCAGGCGCTGAGCAATCTGATCGCCGGCATCGACGACGTGTCCCGGCAGCTCTCGGGATTCGTCGCCGACAACCGCAAGGAGTTCAAGCCGGCGCTCGAGAAGCTCAACCTCGTGATGGACAACCTGTTGGAGCGCAAAGAGCACATCGGCGAGGCCTTGCGCCGCCTGCCGCCGTACGCGACCACCCTCGCCGAGGTGGTCGGCAACGGTCCGGGCTTCAACATCAACCTGTACGGTTTGCCGCCCGCGTCGATGTCCGAGGTGCTGCTCGATACCTACTTCCAGCCGGGGAAGCTGCCCGACAGCCTCGCCGACATGCTGCGTGGATACATCTCCGAACGCACGATCGTTAGGCCGAAATCGCCATGACCCAAGAGAGTTCGGTGTCGTCCGGTCGCAACCGGTGGATGCGCATCGGCCTGGCCGTGTTGCTGCTGGCGGTACTCGCCGTCGGCGTGTACCAGGTGTGGCCGTCGCGGACGGGTCCCAAGCTCACGGCGTACTTCACCAACGCCGTCGGCCTGTACCCCGGCGACGAGGTTCGGATCGTCGGGGTGCCGGTGGGCACGATCGACTCGATCGAGCCGCGGCCCTCGGATGTCAAGATCGAGATGACCCTCGATCGCGGCGTCAAGGTGCCCGCCGACGCCAAGGCGCTGATCCTCTCGCCGAACCTGGTGTCGGCCAGGTTCATTCAGCTGACGCCGGCCTACACCGAAGGCGACGTGATGGCCGACGGCGCATCGATCGGGCTGGACCGCACCGGTGTCCCGGTCGAATGGGACGAGGTCAAAGAGCAACTCACGCAGCTCAGTTCACAACTCGGGCCGCAGGCCAACTCGGTGCAGGGTCCGATCGCGGCCTTCGTCGACCAGGCCGCCACCACGTTCGACGGCAACGGCGACTCCTTCCGCAACGCACTGCGGGAGTTGTCCCAGACCGCGGGCCGGTTGGGTGATTCCCGCACCGATCTGTTCGGCACGGTGAAGAACCTTCAGGTCCTCGTCAACGCGTTGTCCAACAGCAACGAACAGATCGTGCAGTTCACCAATCACGTGGCGTCGGTGTCGCAGGTACTGGCCGACAGCTCCAACGGTCTCGATCAGACCCTGGGCACGCTGAACCAGGCGCTGGGCGATGTCCGCGGATTCCTGAACGAGAACAACGACGCGCTGATCGCCCAGGTGGGCAAGCTGGCGGACTTCACCCAGATCCTCACCGACCACAGTGACGACATCGAGCAGATCCTGCACGTCACGCCCAACGGTCTGGCGAACTTCTACAACATCTACAACCCGGCCCAGGGCACCGTCGGTGGTCTGCTGTCACTGCCCAACTTCGCCAACCCGACGCAGTTCATCTGTGGTGGCACCTTCGACATCGGCGCCAACCCGGACAACTACAAGCGCGCCGAGATCTGCAGGCAGCGGATGGGTCCGGTGCTGCGCCGCATCACGATGAACTACCCGCCGGTGCTGTTCCACCCGGTCAACAGCATCACCGCCTACAAGGGCCAGATCCAGTACGACACCCCGGCGACCGAGGCCAAGTCGGAGACTCCGGTGCCGTACCTGCAGTGGCAGAACGCCCCGGGCGTGACGCCGCCGCAGATCCCGCATGACGCGACGCTGAGTTCGCTGATCCTGCCGCCGGATGCACCCGCACCCGCACCCGGAACAGGAGTCGGTCCCGCGCCGGGGCCCGCACCCGGACCCGCGCCCGCGCCTGCTGAGGCTGGTGCCGGCGGATGATGAGGGGTAAAGCATTGAGGGGTAAGGCATCCCGGTTCAGCGGACGCACGCTGGCAATCGGCAGCGGCGCGATGCTGCTGGCCGGCTGCCAGTTCGGCGGACTCAACTCGCTCAACATGCCCGGCACGGCCGGGCACGGGGCGGGGTCCTACAACGTCACCGTGGAGTTGCCCGATGTGGCGACCCTGCCGCAGAACTCGCCGGTGATGGTCGACGACGTCACGGTTGGCAGTGTGTCCGGTCTGGACGCCATGCAGCGTCCGGACGGCAGCTTCTACGCGGCGGTACAGCTGTCGTTGGACGGCGACGTGAAGCTCCCGGCGAATGCCGTTGCGCGCGTTGCCCAGACATCGCTGCTGGGTTCTCAGCACGTGCAGTTGTCCGAACCGGTCGACGAACCGGCGCAGGGACAGTTGCGCGAGGGCTCCAACATCTCCCTGTCGCAGACCAGCCGCTACCCGACCACCGAGGAAGTGCTGTCCTCGCTGGGCATGGTGGTGAACAAGGGCAATCTCGGTGCGCTGCAGGACATCACCGATGAGGCCTACGCCGCGGTGGCAGGCAGGGCCGGAAGCTTCGCCGAGCTGATCCCGCGCCTGGCCGAGCTGACCTCATCGCTGGACCAGCAGACCAACGACATCATCGCTGCGGCCGACGGGCTGAACCGCTTCGCTTCGATCCTGGCCCGCAGCAAGGACAACCTGGGCCGCACGTTGGACAGCCTGCCCGGGGCGCTGAAGGTGCTCAACGAGAACCGCTCCAACATCGTCGAGGCGTTCACCGCGCTGCGCGGCTTCGCCGAGGTGGGCTCGCGGATCCTGTCGTCGACCAAGGACGATTTCGCGGCCGACATCAAGGATCTCTATCCGGTGATCAAGGCGTTCAACGACAACGCCGACGATTTCATCAAGGACCTGGAGTTCCTGCCCACGTTCCCGTTCCACTACAAGTACCTGCGCAACGCGGTCCGCGGTGACTACCTGAACGTGTTCGTCACGTTCGACCTGACATTGCGCCGGTTCGGCGAGTCGATCTTCACCACGGGTGGATTCGACCCGAACATGAAGCACCTCGACGAGGTGATCAATCCGCCGGACTGGCTGACCGGAGAGATGGCCAACCTGTCCGGACAGGCCGCCGACCCGTTCAAGATCCCCGCCGGAACTGCCACCCAGCACGAGGAGAAGCCGTAATGATCGACCGGCTGACCCGTATGCAGTTGATGATCTTCGGGGTCGTCACCGTCCTCACCGTCGGCGCGATCTCGCTGTTCTATCTGCATCTGCCTGCTGCCGTGGGTATCGGCACCTATCACGTCAACGCCAACTTCCTGACCGGTGGCGGCATCTACTCGAACGCCAACGTCACCTACCGCGGTGTGACGGTCGGGCGGGTGGATTCGGTGGGCCTGGCCCCCGACGGCGTGGTCGCCAGGATGCAGCTGAACAGCAGCACGGCGATCCCGAACAACGTCACCGCCACGGTCAAGAGCGTCTCGGCTGTCGGTGAGCAGTACATCGATCTGATTCCGCCGGAGTCACCGTCGACCGACAAGTTGCGCAATGGCGCCACCATCGATCAGCAGAACACCCGGGTCGGCCAGGACATCGCAGGCATGCTGCACGAGGCCGACACGCTGGTCAGCAGCATCGGAAACAGCCGCTTGCAGGATCTGCTGCGCGAGACGTTCAAGGCGTTCAACGGATCCGGGCCCGAACTGGCGCGGCTCATCGAGTCCTCGCGCCTGCTGATCGACGAGGCCAACGCCAGTTCCGGCGAGACCACCCAGCTGATCGACCAGGCCGGTCCGTTCCTGGAAGCGCAGATGCGCAGCGGGGACAACATCCGGTCGCTGGCCGACGGGCTGGCCCGGTTCACCGGTGAGGTGAACAAGGCAGACCCGCAGCTGCGCGCCACCCTCAAGACCGTTCCCGGCGCCACCGAGGCGGCCAACACCGCGTTCAGCGGTATCCGGCCGACGTTCCCGGTGCTGGCGGCCAACCTGGCCAACTTCGGCCGGATCGGCGTGATCTACAGCAAGTCGCTCGAGCAGGCGCTGGTGATCTTCCCGGCCCTGATGGCCGCACTGAACACGGTCGCCGGCGGTGTGCCCGTCGACGAGGGCGGCAAGCTCGACTTCAAGGTCGACCTCGGCGATGCGCCGCCGTGCCTGACCGGATTCCTCCCGCCGACCCAGACCCGGTCCCCGGCCGATCTGACCCTGCGGGATCTGCCGACCGACATGTACTGCAAGACCGCGCAGAACGATCCGGCCGTGGTGCGTGGCGCGCGCAACTACCCGTGCCAGGAGTTCCCGGGCAAGCGGGCACCCACGATCCAGTTGTGCCGCGATCCCAACGGCTACGTTCCGGTGGGCTCCAACCCGTGGCGCGGTCCGCCGGTGCCGTACGGCACGCCGATCGAGGACGGGCGCAACATCCTGCCGCCCAACAAGTTCCCGAACATCCCGCCGCAGGTCGACCCGGATCCGGGTCCGCCGGTGGTGCAGTTGCCGCCGGGTGTCGAGCCGGGCCCGGGTCCGGCGCCGCACGCTCCGTTCCCGCTGCCGGTGCCGCCGAACAAGCCGGGCACCCCGCCGCCGCCGTGGCCGTACTTCGCGCCGCCGGACCAGATCGTGCCGCCGTACGGCCGGACGCCTCCGGGAGCACCCGAAGCGGCACCGGCACCGGATGCGCCCGCACCGGCTCCGGATGCACCCTTGCCGGCCGAGGCACCACCTCTGGCCAGCGCTCCAGGGATCGGCACCTACGATCAGCACAGTGGGGTCTTCGCTGACGCAGACGGAGGCACCGGCGTGTACGCGGCCGGCGCCGACAATCTGGCACCCGCGGAGACCTGGGTAGACCTGATGCTGGATCCAAGGCAGGCTTGATGACGGAAGAAACGGCCTCGAATCAGAGGCCGGTGCGTAGGCGCGCGTCCAGGGCGGCCGGCCCGACCGGGGCCGCGCCCGCCGGCGACGCGACCACAACCACCGTGGTGGTCGATTCACCGACCACCACGGCAGCCAAGGCGCCGAAGCTGACGCCGCTGAAGGCGCCGCCCCGGCGGCGTCCCCACGGCAGGCTGGTGGCGCTGGCGGCGGCCGTGGCGCTCGGCCTGGGGACCGTGGCGCTGGGCGTGCTCGGGTACGTGATGTTCGGTCAGCAGCGGGCCGTGGACGATGTGCAGGCCCGCAACGAGCGCTTTGTCGACACGGGCGAGCAGACCGTGATCAACATGTTCAGCTACACCCAGGACACCATCGACGAGAGCGTCAGCCGCTTCATCGACGGCACGAGTGGCCCGCTGCGCGACATGATGAGCCAGGGCAACAACGCCGACAACCTCAAGGCACTGTTCCGTGACACCAAGGCCAGCTCGGAAGCCGTGGTGAACGGCGCAGCGCTGGAGAAGGTGGACGAGATCGCCGGGAATGCTTCGGTGCTGGTCGCGGTGCGCGTCACCGTCGCCGACATGGACGGCGTCAATTCTCCGACCCGTCCGTACCGGTTGCGGGTGATCGTGCACGAGGACGACAACGGCCACATGACCGGATACGACCTCAAGTACCCCGACGGTGGAAACTGATGCGCTCTAAACTCACTGGCCTGCTGATCGGCGTGCTGGCGGTGGCCTTCGTCGCCTTCGCCGGTATCGGTGGCTCGCTCTACTGGAACCGCGTGACGCAACGCGGCCAGGAGACCACGCGGGCCGAGTTGCCCGTCGTGGCGGCCGACCAGATCCCGAAGGTGTTCGGCTACGACTATCAGACCGTCGAGCGCAGCTTGTCGGAAACCTATCCGCTGCTCGCCCCGGACTTCCGCCAGAAGTTCGAACAGGACGCCACCGCCAAGGTGATCCCCGAGGCGCGCAAGCGTCAGTTGGTGGTCCAGATCAGCGTCGTCGGCGTCGGTGTGATGACCGCGGAACGCGAATCGGGATCGGTGCTGGTGTACATGAACCGCACGGTGACCGACCAGTCCCGCCAACCGCTGTATGACGGCAGCCGGCTGCGCGTCGACTACCGCAAGATCGGCGGGGACTGGCTGATCAACGCGATCAACCCGATCTAGCCTGATTCAGCCCGATTTGGATTGAGCGAGGGCGTCCAGGAAGGCGCGTGCCCACCGGTCCACGTCGTGGGCCAGCACCTGGCGGCGCAGCGCCCGCATCCGGCGCCTGCCCTCCTCGGGGCTCTGCTCCAGTGCCGCCTCGATCGCGTCCTTGACGCCCTCGAGATCGTGCGGGTTGGTCAGATAGGCCTGACGCAACTCAGCTGCCGCACCGGTGAACTCGGACAGCACCAACGCGCCGCCGAGGTCACTGCGGCAGGCCACGTACTCCTTGGCCACCAGGTTCATCCCGTCGCGCAGCGGGGTGACCAGCATGACGTCGGCCGCGACGAAGAACGCGATGAGCTCGTCCCGGGGCACCGGCCGGTGCAGGTAGTGCACCAACGGGTGCCCGACCTCCCCGTATTCACCGTTGATGTGCCCGACCTGACGTTCGATGTCCTCGCGCATCGCGATGTAGCTCTCGACCCGCTCGCGGCTCGGTGTGGCCAGCTGGACCAGGACGGTGTCGTCGCGTTTGATCCGGTCCTCTTCGAGCAGTTCGGTAAACGCGCGCAGGCGGACGTCGATGCCCTTGGTGTAGTCGAGCCGGTCGACGCCGAGCAGGATCTTGCGCGGGTTGCCGAGCTCGGCGCGGATCTGTCGGGCCCGCTGCCGGATCGCGCGGTTGCGGGCCTTGGCGTCCAGATCGGCCGAATCGATCGAGATGGGGAACGCCCCGACCTTGACCGTGCGGAATCCGTAGGAGATCTCGCCGAAGCGTGAGCGGACGCCGATCGAGGCGCGCGAGGTGTTGGCCCCGACCAGGCGGCGGGCCAGGACCAGGAAGTTCTGTGCACCCCCGGCCAGGTGGAACCCGACCAGATCGGCTCCGAGCAGGCCCTCCACGATCTCGGTGCGCCACGGCATCTGCATGAACAGCTCGACCGGCGGGAAGGGGATGTGCAGAAAGAAACCGATGGTGACGTCGGGACGCAGCATGCGCAGCATCTTGGGGACGAGCTGCAGCTGATAGTCCTGGATCCAGACCGTGGCACCGGGCGCGGCGGCCCGCGCCGTGGCCTCGGCGAAACGCCGGTTCACGTCGACGTAGCTGTCCCACCACTTGCGGTGGTAGACGGGTTTGACGATGAGGTCGTGGTAGAGCGGCCACAGGGTGGCGTTCGAGAACCCCTCGTAGTAGTCCGCGACGTCCTGCGCGGACAGTTCCACGGGGTAGAGCTGCACGCCGTCCTCGACGATGGGCTCTTCGCCGCTGTCGGGGACGCCGGCCCAGCCGATCCACGCGCCGCGCCGTTTACGCAGCAGCGGTTCCAGTGCGGTTACCAGTCCGCCGGGGCTGCGCTTCCAAGTCGTGCTGCCATCCGGCAACCGCTCCATGTCGATGGGCAGCCGATTGGCCACCACGACGAAGTCGGAGTTACCGGAGGCGGCCTCGGGGCCGCCCTCCGGACTCACTTACGCCTCGGTTTTCGAGGGCCCAATGCCGAGCATGGACAGAAACATCCGGCACTCGTCGGCGTCGGTGGCGTAGGTCGCCACGACGCGACGGGCCTGGCTGGCAGTGCTGTCGGCGAGCGGTTCGACGTCGTCGATCTCGGCGGTATCAGTTTTCGCAGGCATGACACAACTGTATGCGACCGGGAGGGCCCCGGTCGCCTCACGCCATCAGCCGATGGAACCGTGCACAGTCGGGCTGCTGCCGACGGTCGACTCCGGCACCGGCTGCGGTCCCTGAGCCTGCTGTTCCTCGGCCAGGCCGATGCACTCGCCCGAGTTGGCGCCGGTGCACGGGATGGAGCCGCCGCCGCCGGGCACGTTCACCGAGGGCAGGTCAGGGTTGGCCGGGGTGGCGCTGAATGGTGCGGGGGAGTTCGGCACGGTGTGCGGGACGCATGCGCCGCTGTAGAGGTCTTCCTCTTCGCCCGTCGGGCAGGCGATCGCCGGGCCGGAAGACACGGGTACGGAGAACGCGGCGATCGCTGGGGCGGCGGCCGCAGCGAGTGCAAATCCGCCGGCAAAGATCAGTCGTCGCATCGAGATCGGGAAGGTCGCCATCGTCACGCTTTCTCTAGGTATTCGATTGTTTTGTTGAGTGGGATTCTATGGATGCTGTGAGAGATCTGCATCAGATCTACGAGTTGGCTGGGAAACCGCCCCAAACTGCTACGGACTGGCGCTGATTGTTGACCGCGGAATTGGTTGTGGCCCTTCGGCCTCGTCCTCCTCGGCCAGTCCGATGCATTCGCCGGCATTGTGGCCTGTGCAAGGGATGGCTCCGCCTCCGCCGGGGAGGTTCACTGCCGGCAAATCCGGATTGCCGGGGATTCCGCTGAACGGCGACGGTGAATTCGGCACCAGGAATGGCGTGCAGGTGGTCGTGTAGACGTCTTCTTCCTCGCCGGAAGTACACGCCGCGTGTGCGGCCGGCGCACCCAGCCACAAGGACAGTGCACAGCCGGCGCCGGCGACGGACAGCACGACGGGCGCAACACGTGATTTCACGTCAGCAGTCTAGGACTGCTGGGGGTTTACTGTGCGGTCTCTGCGGTGGGGCTGTATCAGCCGATGGAGCCGTGCACGGTCGGACTGCTGCCGACCGTCGACTGCGGAACCGGTTGCGGGCCTTCGGCCTGCTGCTCCTCGGCCAGGCCGATGCACTCACCCGAGTTGGCGCCGGTGCATGGGATCGAACCGCCGCCGTCGGGCACATTCACCGAGGGCAGGTTCGGATTGCCTGCGGTCGGGCTGAACGCGTTGGGCGAGTTCGGGACCAGGTCCGGGACGCACACGTTGGTGAAGGTGTCTTCGGTTTCCCCGCTGGGGCAGGAGGCGAGTGAGCCGGACGCGGGCATCGCGAGAACTGTCAGGACAGGGGCTGAAGCGATGGCCACGGCAATGCCTGCCGCGACGGCGAAGCGACGCGCGATGAACGGGGAGTTGGCCATTGTGCTGCTTTCTCTTCAGGGCCTCAAAAGGTTTGCTGGACCCCGGCCGCGGTGGTCTGACGACGGTTGTCGGTGATGTCGTCCCGTGGTCGATATCCTACCCTTTACTAGGGAAAATAGCTCTGCGAACGATGTAGTGCCGACGGCGCCACACGTTCTGCTGTGAAGCGGCTGCATGGTAGCTGTGATCCCGGTGTGAGCTCGGTTACGCGATACACGTAATGTGCAGTTCGTTACTTACTTACCCTGCCTAAGAGGTGGTCCGAAATGGTCAGTTCCGACGACGAGGCCCGTCAGGTCGAATACGAGACACTCGATGAGGGACGCATCGCCCGGATCTGGCTGAACCGTCCGAATGCGCAGAACGCCCAGTCCCGAACCCTGCTGGTGCAACTCGACGAGGCGTTCGGCCGGGCCGAGGCCGATGACGCGGTCCGCGTGGTGATCCTGGCGGCGCGCGGGAAGAACTTCTCGGCCGGCCATGACCTCGGTTCCGAAGAGGCCCTCGCCGAGCGCACACCGGGCCCGACCCAGCACCCGACCTTCCGTTCCCACGGTGCTACCGCCGCCGGCGTCACCGAGCGGACCTACTTGCAGGAATGGCACTTCTACTTCGAGAACACCCGGCGCTGGCGTGATCTACGCAAGATCACCATCGCCCAGGTGCAGGGCAATGCGATCTCGGCGGCCCTGATGCTGATCTGGGCCTGCGACCTGATCGTGGCCGCCGACGACGCCAAGTTCAGCGACGTCGTCGGGGTGCGGATGGGGATGCCGGGCGTCGAGTACTACGCCCACCCGTGGGAGTTCGGCGCCCGCAAGGCCAAAGAGCTGCTGCTGACCGGTGATTCGATCGATGCCGATGAGGCGTACCGGTTGGGCATGGTGTCCAAGGTCTTCGCGCGCGACGAACTCGAAGACAAGACACTGGAATTCGCGCGGCGCATCGCCGAGCGGCCGACGATGGCGGCCTTGCTGATCAAGGATTCTGTCAACGCGGCCAGCGACGCGATGGGCTTCACCGAAGCGCTGCGCCATGCGTTCCACATTCACGAACTCGGGCACGCGCACTGGGCGTCGGCCAACGAGAACCGCTGGCCGGTGGGTATGCCACCCGATGTTCCCGACTGGCGGACGCTGGGGGCCCCGAAACCGGCCCGGCGAGATACACCATAAGGATGACGCAAATGGAACTGTCGTTGAAGGATCGCACCTACCTGGTCACCGGTGGCGGTAGCGGCATCGGCAAGGGTGCCGCGGCCGGCATCGTCGCGGCCGGCGGTAACGCCCTGCTGATCGGGCGCAATGCCGACAAGCTGAGCGCGGCCGCCGACGAACTCGCGGCGCAGGGGCCCGGATCGGTGCGGTACGAACCCGCCGACGTGACCAACGAGGACGAGGTTCGCCGCGCGGTCGATGCGGCCACTGCCTGGCACGGCCAGCTGCACGGTGTGGTCCACAGTGCCGGTGGTTCGCTGACCATCGGTCCGATCACGCAGATCGACTCCGAACTGTGGCGCCAGACCGTCGATCTCAACGTCAACGGCACGATGTACCTGATCAAGCACGCGGGCCGGGAGATGGTCCGTGGTGGTGGCGGTTCGTTCGTCGGCATCTCCTCGATCGCGTCGAGCAACACCCATCGGTGGTTCGGCGCATACGGCGTGAGCAAGGCGGCGTTCGACCATCTGCTCAAACTGGCCGCCGACGAGCTCGGGCCGTCCTCGGTGCGGTTCAACAGCATTCGGCCCGGCTTGACCCGCACCGAGATGGTCGGTCCCGTCTTCGAACTCCCGGCGGCCCGCGACGACTACGAGGCCTGCACGCCGATGCCGCGCTTCGGTGAGGTCGAGGACATCGCCAACCTGGCCGTGTTCCTCCTCAGCGACGCCGCGGGCTGGATCACCGGTCAGGCCATCGGTGTCGACGGCGGGCACGCCCTGCGCCGCGGCCCCGACATCTCGGGGATGCTGGAACCGCTGTACGGCGTCGACGGACTGCGCGGCGTGGTCGCCGCCGACTAGATCGGAAAGCCGTTGCGCCGAGGATGGCGGTCACCATGTGGCCGCAATCCTCGGCGCTGACGCGTTTCTAGGCGGGGTGGTCCGCTCCGGCCTCCCACGCGCTGAGCGCACCCACCGCCGACCAGTCCAACTCGGCGCGCCGGTGGCCAGCAGCGTGAGGAAACGATCACGCAGCAGGCTCGCGACGGGAAGCGGCACCTGTAGCTCCTCGCCCGCACTCAGCGCCAGCTTGACGTCCTTGAGGCCCAGGGTGGCGGCGAACCCGGCCGGGGTGAATTCCTCGCGGGCCAGCAGCCCGCCGTAGGTGCGGTACACGGGGGCGTCGAACAACGTCGAGGTCAGCAGTTCCAGGTACTGCTGCTTGTCCACCCCCGCCTTGCTCACGAGAGCCATTGCCTCACCCAGGGATTCGATCACCGAGGCGATCAGGAAGTTGCCGCTGATCTTGACGAGGTTCGCGGCTTGCGGTTCCTCGCCGAGGACGAATGTGCGCTGCCCGATGGCATCGAAAATCGGCGACACCTTATCGACCGCCGCCGGGGCGCCGGCCGTCACGACGAACAACTTCGCTGCCGCGGCGGCCTCGGGCCTGCCGAACACCGGGGCGGCCACGAAACCCTGGCCCGCCGTGGCATGGGCTTCGGTGAGGCGTTCGGTCAGGGCGGTGCTGACAGTCGACGACGAGACATGGATGGCGCCTTCGGGCAGCGAGGCGAGGATGCCGTCGTCGCCGAATGTCACCGCCTGCACCGCGTCGTCGTTGGCCAGCATGGTGACGACGACGTCGCCCCGGCAGGCGTCGGCCACCGACGCTGCCGGTCGTGCCCCCTGGGCGGCCAGTGCGGTCACCTTGTCGGGGGAGCGGTTGTACGCGGTGACCTCGTGTCCCGCCTTGAGCAGGTTGGCGGCCATGGCCGCACCCATGTTGCCCAGGCCGATGAATCCGATCTTCATGACTCCACTCCTACCGGGTTGGTTCGAACTCTGGCGGAAGACGATGGTCTCGGCGACTGTCCGATCAGGCAACGCCCTCGGATTCGGTGCCTGCCGGCGTATCGGCGATCTCGCGCATCTGGTCGAGCAGTCGCGCCGCGACCTGTGCGGCGAGCCACAGGGTCACCTGGTCGTCGTCGGACAGTCCGGCCAGGAGCGTGGCGATGCGCTGCTTGCGGATGTCGGCGCGCTCATCCCACAGCTGCCGGCCTCCTTCCCCGACCTTGACCAGGCATGCCCGTCCGTCGTCGGGATCGTCGCACCGTTCCACCAGCCCCTGCTGCTCCATCCGCTGCACGAGCTGCGTCATTCCGGACTGGCTCGCACCTTCGGCCTCGGCCAGCGCCGTAACCCGCATGGGGCCCTGCCGGTTGAGGCGCACCAGGACGAGCGTCGCGCTCGCGCTGAGGCCTTCGCGGTCGGCGAGGTGTCGCCACATCAGATCGGCGCTCGTGACGAGCAGGGCCGAGATCGCTTCCACTCTGCTGTCCGGCGTATCGCTCACGCGATATTTATATCATTCATGGGAAGTAATGCGTCGGAAACCAAGGGGCAGCGGGCTGGGGAGGATGTGGCGCGGGGTTCGCGCGCCAACAGCTGACCATTATTGTTAATTCGCGGCGTACAGCGAAGTCACAGACTCGCCGTGTGCAGCGAATCGGTGGTCGAGGGGGTTGATAGATAGTTCCTATGTGCGATATATCTAGCCGTCATGATCGTGGATGGACCTGCAAGCGGGCGAGGCGTCCGGGCGACCCGGCGCCCACGAGGCGGGACCTTCCTGCAGAAGGGCTGGCTCCCCCTGGTCACCGTCGTCGCGCTCGGTGTCGGTTCGGTGGCCGTCTGGAAGGTGCATCAGATGTCCGAGCCGGGACCCGTCCCGTCGGTGCTGACCGCGCAGGCGCCCGAGCAGTTCACCCCCAAGCGGCTCACCTATGAGTTGTTCGGGACCGTCGGCAACGGCGGGATGCTGAGCTACGTCGACATCAACGGCCACCCGCACAAGGTCGACATCACCGAGCTGCCGTGGACGCACACGGAGACGACGACGCTCACCGTGGTGTCGGGCAGCATCTCGGCGCAGGTCGCCGGTGGCGACGTGGGGTGCCGGATGCTGGTGAACGACGTTGTGCGCGACGAACAATCGTCGACCCATGCCGAAGCCGACGTCACCTGCCGGGTGAAGTCCGCGTGAGCGCACACCGGGCGGACGGACAGGCCGTCGCGCGTGCCGTACGCGTGTTGGCGGTGCCGATCATCGTCTTCTGGGCTCTACTCGCCGTCAGCACCAATACGTTCATCCCGCAGGTGGAACGCGTCGCCGAACAACTCGCCGGCTCGATGATCCCGAGCTACGCGCCGTCGCAGGTCGCGATGCTGCGGATCGGTGAGAAGTTCCAGGAGTCCACCTCCACCAGCCTGACGATGCTGGTGCTGGAAGCCGACCGGCCACTCGACGACGGCGACCACCGCTACTACGACGACCTGATGAACCGGCTCAAGCAGGATCCCGAGCACGTGCAGTACGTCATGGACCTGTGGGGCAAACCAATCACCGCGGCCGGGGCCCAAAGTGTGGACGGGAAGGCGACATTCGTCCTGCTGCGGCTCGCGGGCAACATCGGCCAGCTCCAGGCGAACGAGTCGGTGAACGCCGTCCGTGACCTCATCGCCCACGACACTCCGCCACCTGGGCTCAAGGTCTACGTCAGCGGGGCCGCACCACTGGCCTCCGACACGCTGACGATCGCGAACTCCAGCCTCAACAACATCACGATCCTGACGATCATCCTCATCGTGATCATGCTGCTCGTGGTCTACCGCTCGGTCTCCACCCTGCTGGTACCGCTCGTCAGCGTCCTGATCGAGATGCTCGTCGCCAAGGGCGTCATCGCCACCCTCGGACACTTCGGCGTCATTCCGCTGTCGTCGTTCGCGGTGAACATCGTGGTGGCGCTGACCCTGGGCGCCGGAACCGATTACGGCATCTTTCTGCTGGGCCGCTATCAGGAGGCCAGACAGGCCGGCGAAAGCCGGGAAGCCGCGTTCTACACGGCCTATCGCAGCGTCGCCCCGATCATCATCGGCTCCGGGCTGACGATCGCCGGTGCCTGCTACTGCCTGAGTCTGGCGCGTCTCGACTACTTCCACACCATGGGCCCGGCCGTCGCCATCAGCATGCTGTTCACCATCGCCGCTGCTCTGACGCTCGCACCGGCGATACTCACCCTCGGCAGCATGTTCGGCCTGTTCGACCCGAAGCGGGCGGTCAAGGGGCATCTGTACCGACGGATCGCGACGAGCGTGGTGCGGTGGCCCAAGCCCGTGTTCGTCGCCAGTACCGCGGTCGTGATGATCGGAGCGGTGTTCGTCCCCACCTACCGGGTCAGCTACGACGACCGCGCCTACCAACCTGCCGATGGCTCAGCAAATCTCGGCTTCGAGGCGTCGGACCGGCACTTCTCGCAGAGCAAGCTGTTCAGCGAGATGCTGATGGTCGAGAGCGATCACGACATGCGTAACTCGGCGGACTTCATCTCGCTGGACCGGGTGGCGAAGAGCCTCATCCGGTTACCGGGTGTCGCGATGGTGCAGAGCATCACCCGACCCTTGGGCCGGCCGTTGGAGCACGCCACCATTCCCTACCTGTTCACCACCCAGGGCAGCGGAAGCGGTCAGCAGCTGCCGTTCACCGAGCAGCAGAACGAGAACACCGACAAGCAGGCCGAGATCCAGGCGCGTTCGGTCGCGGTGCTGCAGCAGGTGATCGGGCTGACCCAGAAGATGTCCGACGAACTCCACTCGACGGTGCTCACGTTGGAGAACCTCAAGCAGGTCACCGATGACATGAATGCCGGGATCTCCAACCTCGACGACTTCCTGCGGCCGTTGAAGAACTACTTCTACTGGGAGCCACACTGTTTCGACATCCCAGGGTGCTGGGCGATGCGATCACTGTTCGACTCGCTGGACGGCATCGACAGCCTCGACGCGCAGATCGCCGACGCCGTCACGTCGTTCGAGGCCATCGACCGGCTGCTGCCGCAGATGATCTCGCAGCTGGAGCGGATGATGGCCGACAGCCGCTCCCTGCTGGGCGTGATCACCAACAACTACGGGCCCGCGCATCTGCAGTCCACCCAGACCGATCAGACGTTCTTCGATCTGATCAACGTGGGCAACGACTTCGACCAATCTCGAAGCGACGACTTCTTCTACATCCCCAGGGAGGCGTTCGACAACGAGGACGTCAAAACCGGTATGCAGCTGATGATGTCGCCGGACGGCAAAGCTGCCCGCTTCATCGTCACCCATGAGGGCAACGCGATGGGCCCGGAAGGGATCGACCACGTCGAGCAGTTCCCGGACGCGATCAAGGCGGCGCTCAAGGAAACGTCGCTGGCCGGCGCCAAGATCTACATCGGCGGTGCGGGGTCGAACAACAAGGACATCAAGGCCTATGCGGCTTCCGATCTGCTGATCGTGGCGATCGCCGCGGTCGTGCTGATCTTCTTGATCATGCTCTACCTGACCCGAAGCCTGGTGGCGGCCTTCGTCATTCCCGGCACGGTGGCGTTCTCGTATGCCGGCGCGTTCGGGCTGTCGATACTGGTGTGGCAGCACCTGATCGGCCTGCATCTGCACTGGCTGGTGCTGCCGCTGACCTTCATCATCCTGGTCGCGGTCGGCTCGGACTACAACCTGCTGCTGATCTCCCGCGTCAAGGAGGAAACCGGCGCCGGGTTGAACACCGGGCTCATCCGGGCGCTCGGGAGCACCGGTGGCGTGGTGACGTCCGCGGGTTTGGTGTTCGCATTCACGATGCTGGCGATGTTGATCAGCGATCTGCGCACCATCGGTCAGGTGGGTTCGACGGTCTGTATAGGTCTGCTGCTCGACACCCTGATCGTCCGGTCGTTCATCGTGCCGTGCCTGTTACGCATGCTCGGACCGTGGTTCTGGTGGCCCACCTTCATCCGGCAGCGTCCACTGCGGCAGCGTGCAGGCCGACAGCTGCAGGAAGCAGGGGTGTGACGTGACGACCTCCACTCTCTTCGGCCTGTTGTCGATCGTCTTCTTCTCATTGATCTGGGTGTTCGCGATCATCGCGTTCGTGTTCACGAGGCGGTCGATGGGCAAGCCGCATGTCACGTCGAGGCTCGACATCGGCGTCCTGCCTGCGACTTTGCACAAGGTCCGCAAACGAGAGGCGCTCTCGGACGATGAGTTGAGCCTGGCGCGGGAGGTGCTCTCCGTCCGTGGCAGCGTCCTGGCGTTCGCCGTTCCGGCCACGCTGTTCTGCATCGGATGCTTCTACGTCTTCGGCAGTCTCGAACAGTTGCACGGGCATACCCCGTCGGAACGAACGTTCCTCGGCGTGTTCCCGATGCTGACCTCCACCAACATGACCATCCAGATACTCAGGAGCGTGCGACTCAAACGACGGCTGCCCGCAGCCAAGGTGGCTTCGACCGCTTAGATTCGGGAGGTATGAAGTTCTCGACGACGATGTTCCAGGACGGCAACAACACCGGTATCGAAGTTCCCGCCGACGTGGTGGACGCGCTCGGCGCCGGGAAGCGCCCAGCCGTGGTGGTCGACGTGAACGGCTACCGATACCGGTCGACGATCGCGCCGATGGGCGGCAGGTTCCTGATTCCGTTCAGCGCCGAGCGTCGCGACGAGTCGGGGATCGGCGGCGGCGACGCCATCGACGTCGATCTGACGGTCGACACCGAACCACGCACCGTGGAGGCTCCCGACGACCTGCGGGCCGCGTTGGCGGAGTCACCGGGCGCTGCGGCGAAGTGGGAGAGCCTCTCCTACAGCAAGCAGAAGGCGCACGTGACGTCCGTGCAGGGCGCCAAGGCCGCCGATACCCGGGCCCGGCGCATCGCGAAAGTCATTGCTGAGCTAGAGGCTTGAGCTCGGCGTCGGCTTCTGCGTGCTCACACACCCGGTGCACCGCGTTGACGATGCCCTGGTAGCCGGTGCAGCGGCAGAAGTTGCCCGAGAGCCCCTCGCGGATCTCCTCGTCGGTGGGATTCGGGTTGTCGCGCAGCATCGCGGTGATCGAGGTGACGAATCCCGGTGTGCAGAAGCCGCACTGAAGGCCGTGGCACTCCTTGAGTGCGGCCTGAACGGGGGACAGCTGACCGTCCGGGGCGGCAATACCTTCGACCGTGGTCACTTCCTGACCCTCCACCTGAACCGCGAACACCAGACAGGACCGGACCGCCTGCCCGTCCAGCAGGACCGTGCAGGCGCCGCAGGCGCCGTGCTCGCAGCCGAGGTGGGTCCCGGTGAGACCGCAGTTGTCCCGCAGGAAATCGGCGAGTGTCACCCGAGGCTCGACCACACTCTGGTAGCCACACCCGTTGACCGAAACGGCAACCGGCAGTTCATGCATTGACGGCCTCCTCGGCGTGCGTGATCGCCTGGGTCCAGGCTCTGGACACCATGGCGGCCCCGACCCGGGCCCGGTATGACGCCGAGCCCTGCAGATCGGAAGGAATGTCGGTGAGTTCGGACATCGCCAGCCGGCCGATCTCGTCAGCGGTGATACCGCCGATCGGGGTGCCGATCACGGCTGTCTCGGCCGGGGTGGCCCGCAGCGGTGTGGACCCGAGCCCGAGCAGGCCGATGCCGCAGCGGGTGATCCGGTCGTCCTCATCGAGTTCGAATCCGACCACCGCGCCGGCGATCGCGAAATCACCATGGCGTCGGGCGAATTCGGCGATACCGAAGCTGCTGCGCCCCGAGGCGACCGGGAAGCGCACCGCGGTCAGGATCTCGTCGGAGGCCAGTGCGGTCTCCCACAGGCCGGTGAAGAACTCGGCGGCCGGGATCTGGCGGGTGCCACGCGCCGAGGTGGCCTCGATCGTGGCGTCGAGCGCCAATGCGACCGCCGCGTACTCGGCGGCCGGATCGGCGTGTGCGATGGCGCCGCCCAGGGTGCCGCGGCTGCGGATCTGGAAGTGCCCGATGTGCGGCGTGGCCAGGGTCAGCAGCGGCACAGAATCAGCGACCTCGTCGTCCAGGCCGACCATGGCGTGGGGGGTGGCCGCGCCGATCCGGACCTCGTTGCCCTGCAGCGCGATGTCGTTCAGCTCGGACAGCCGGGAGATGTCGATCAGGTTCTCGAAGTGGGTCAGGCGCATGGCCAGCATCGGTACCAGGCTCTGCCCGCCGGCCAGGATCTTGGCGTCCTCGCCGTACTCGCCGAGCATGGACACCGCCTCGGTGACCGTGGCGGGCCGGTGATACGCGAAGGGGGCGGGCTTCATGACACCAACCGCAGCAGCGCGGCGTGCAGATCCTCGGTGGTCAGCCCGCTGCTCTTACGCTTGCTGCGGCCGGCCCGGCCGAACAGGAAGCCGAGCACACCCGCGGCCGCGACCGCGCCGATGGCCGGCGCGAACCGCTTGGCCATCGGCACCGCCATCACCTTGGCCAGTGCGAGCGCATTGATCGGGGCGGCCTCCTGAGGTGCCTGCTCAGATGGGCCTGCGGCGGAGCCGGTTTCGGCCGCAGGCGCCTTCCCGCCCAGAAGTTCGGCCTCCAGGCTGCCGGCGAACTGGTCGATCAGGCTGCCGGCCACATCTGCCAGCACGCCGCGGCCGAACTGGGCGGCCTTGCCGGAGATGGCCAAATCGGTGGTGACCACCACCAGTGTGGAGTCGGCGCCCTCGTCTTTCAGCTGGGCGGTCACGATGGCCGACGCGGTGCCGTTGCCGCGGGTCTCCTTGCCGTTGGCCTTGAGGACCACCCGCTGCGCCGCCGCGTCCTTTTCCTGGAACGTCGCGTCGCCCTTGTAGGACACCGTGATCGGACCGACCTTCACCTTGACCGCACCGGTGAAGTCGTCGCCGTCGACACTCAGCAGGGTGGCACCGGGTAGGCAGGGCGCGACGCGTGCGACGTCGGTGAGCACCTCCCAGGTCTTCGCCGCAGGTACCGCGACCCGGAATTCGTTGTTGAGCTCCACGATCAGTGGTCCCTTCCTTTTTGTTCCTGCGAGCGTTCGATGGCTTCGACGATGGCCGCCGGGGTGGCGGGCAGCGTGGTCAGGGTGACGCCGAGTGGGGCCAACGCGTCGTTGACGGCGTTGATGACCGCGGGCGTCGAGCCGATGGCGCCGCCCTCACCGGCGCCCTTGTAGCCGCCGACGCCGGGGCCGGGAATCTCGACGTGGCCGTACTCGATCGTCGGGACCTCGGTGGCGGTGGGCAGCAGATAGTCGACAAATGTTGAGGACAAGGGGTTTCCGGCATCGTCGTAGGACAGCTTCTCCAGCAGCGCGCCGCCGATGCCCTGGACGGTGCCACCGGCGATCTGGCCCTCGACCACGTTGGGGTTGATCATCGGGCCGACATCCTCGCTGACGATGTAGCGGGTGAGGGTGACGTGTCCGGTGACCACGTCGACCTCGCATGTGCAGGCGTGGGTGGCGTTGGCCCAATGGATCGGGGCGGTCGGCGGCGCGGTGTAGCGCGCGGTGGCCTCCAGGTTCGCCGACATGCCCGGCGGCAGCATCTGCGGCTCGTAGTGGGCGCGGAAGGCCAGATCGGCGAAGCTCACGCTCTTCTCGGGATCGCTGCGCACGAGCGCTTTCGATCCGCCGAGCTCGATCTCGGACTCCTCGACCCCGAGTCGGGCCGCGGCCATCGCGACAAGCTGGTTGCGCAGGATGGTGCCGGCCTCGTTGACCGCACCCGCCGTCATCGGGGCACTGCGGCTGCCCTGGGTGCCTGCACCGTACGGTGTCACCGCGGTATCGCCCTGGATGGTGGCGACATCGTCGATGTCGGCGCCCAGGGCGTCGGCGGTGAGCTGAATAACGGTGGTTTCCAGGCTGTTTCCGGTGGATCCACCGTTGACGTACACGTTGATCTTGCCGGTCGGCTCCATCCGGATGGTGCAGCCCTCGCTGGCGAGGTGGCCGGTGGCGGCGCCGGTCGGCTCGATGTAGGCGGAGAAACCCAGCCCGAGGTAGCGGCCCTGGGCCAGTGCCGCGGCCTGCTCCTTGCGGAAGCCCTCGTGGTCGAGGATCTTCACCGCCTGCTCGAACGTCTCGATCGGGGCGACGTGGTCATAGGGCATGCCGTTGGGGTTGAAGTACGGCATCTCGTCGCGGCGCAGCAGATTCTTGCGCCGCAGCTCGACGGGATCCATGCCCATCTTCCGCGCGGCGATGTCGAGAAGTATTTCGCGGGTGAGGGTTTCGTACTGCCACGGTCCGCGGTAGGCATGCAGGCCCGCGGTGTTGGAGAACACGGTCTTGTAGCTGAAGCTCGCCTTGGGCACCCGGTACGGGCCGGGGAAGAACATGCCGATGGCCGCGGTGGTCAGCACCGGATACGGGGTCGGGTACGAACCCACGTCCTGGATGAAGTCGATGTCGGCAGCCAGGATCGCGCCGTCGTCGTCGAATGCCATGCGCACGTCGCCGTCGACGTGACGGGACTGACCTGCCGACATCAGGTTCTCGCGGCGGTCCTCGATCCACTTCAGCGCCCTCGCCACTTTGCGTGCGGCCAGCATGATGCACATGTCCTCCCGCATCGGCACGACCTTCTGGCCGAATCCGCCGCCGGTGTCGCGCATGATGACCCGGACGTGCTGAGCGGGGATTCCGAGCAGGCGGGCCGCGAACGCGCGGAGTTCGTGCGGGGTCTGGGTGGAGGCCCAGATGGTCAACTCGCCCGCGGCCGCCCATTCCGCGACCATGCCACGCGTCTCGATCGGCACCGGAACGTGCATCTGCTGGTAGATGTGTTCCTTCACCACGTGCGCCGCGGCGCCGAAGACCTCTTCGTCGGGCGGCATGCCGGCCATGCCGCCGGCGTTGTTGTCCGGGAAGGCCTCGTGGACGGACACCTCGGAGGTCAATGCCTGACGGAAATCGGCGATCGCGGGCAGCGGCTCGTAGTCGACGTCGACCAGGTCGGCCGCATCCTCGGCGATATAGCGGTTGTCGGCGATGACGAGCGCCACGGGATCGCCGACGAACTTCACCTCACCCTCGGCCAGTGGTGGCCGTGGCGTGTCGGGGACGTCCTTGCCCGCGACGGCATGCCAGGCCTCTTTGACCTCGGGGTTGAGGTCGGCGGCAGTGAGCACGGCGTGCACCCCGGGCAGAGCCCGGGCTGCGGCGGCATCGATGGCGGTGAACGTCGCGCGTGCGTAGGGGCTGCGGACGAAGCAGGCGTGCAGCATGCCGGGCCGCGTGATGTCGTCGACGTATGTGCCGCGTCCGGTGAGCAGGCGGGTGTCCTCGACCCGCTCGACCCGTCTGCCGGCGTAGCGGGTTGCGACGGTCTCCGGTACGGCTGACGCCATGGGATTGCTCCAATCCGTCCGTTGGTGTTGCGCGTAAGTAGGTGGCCACCAGGGCTTCGATGCCATCTCAAGAGTGCGATTATCGTACATCGGAAGTCGATATGTCTGAAGATGAGAGCGGCATTTCCGCATGAAGATCGGGGGTAGTCGCCCCGGTGTGATTGTCGCGCGACAAATCGAGCTGATGCCCGCCCCTCTAGACTTGAGCGTCGACCGAGGGGATATATGGATTCGGCGACGACATCTGAACGACGCCCAGCGACACTCCGATTGGTACGGGCCGCACTTCACGGGCCCCGCCTGTCATTCGATCAATTCCGCGCCGAAGGGCGCATCAGGGAGATCGACGGCCTGCGGGCCGTGGCGATCCTCTTCGTAATCGCCGGCCACATGCGCGATCCCATCTGGGGCAACGTCCCGGGCACGGGTGTGCCGATCTTCTTCGTCAACAGCGGCTTTCTCATAACGCTGCTGCTCCTTCGGGAACACAGTGAGCGTTCGCGCATCGACTGGGAGAGCTTCTACGTCCGCCGCGCTTTCCGCCTGCTCCCCGTCTACTTCTTCACCCTTTTGTTGTTCAGCGGGCTCGTAGTGGCCGGACTTGCGGAGAACCCCGGTAATTGGTGGAAGCGATTCGTGTACTTCCTGACCTTCCAGAACGAGTTTGCGTCTGGGGCGACATTCGGCCACACCTGGACCCTTGCGGTACAGGAGAAGTTCTATCTGGCATGGCCACTCGTGGCCTTCGCGCTCATCGCTCCGGTTTTCGAACGTGCGCGTCTCTGGTTCGCGGTCAGCCTCGCGGCGGTGATGACAGCAGCGTGGGTCGTCTGGCCCTCGAACTATTCGGTCGTGTTCATCCCGCTGATCCTGGGCTGCGTTCTTGCCCTGCTGATGTTCAGGGCGACGTCGTATCGCCTGGTTGCCCAATTCGCGAGACCCGGCGTGTTCCTGATCATCCTTGTTGGCGCGATCCTGGTGAAGGCTCTGGTCGACGTCCCAGGGATTGTGGACGTGCCGTTCTCTTACGCGGTGGTGCTTCTGATGCCGGGCCTTGTCATCGGCCCGCGTTGGGTGAGCAGAATTCTTCGCTCCCGGCCGCTCGTCGCGCTCGGGACATGGGCGTACTCGATGTATCTCCTGCATCCCCTTGTCCGGTCAGCAGTCGACATCGCGATCACGCCCGGACAATTCTCGATCCCACTTGAGATCCTGCGATACACCTTGGTGGTGGCCGGCACCGCCGCATTCAGTTTTGTCACCTACCGGTGGATCGAGAAGCCGTGCATCGGCATCGGCGCACGGTTCACGAACCGACGCGCGGCAGAACGGTCCGTTCAAAAGGGCGAGAATGCCATGGTGGCGGGGTGACACGCACTCTTGCCGGCCTGCTGGCGTTGTTCGTCATGGTCTGCGCTCCGGTACCCACGGCGTCCGCCCGGCCGGCGGCCGAGGCCGGGCTGGTCGACGTGCGCTCGGTCGTCCCCGACGCGGTGGTCGACCTGCGGTACGCGACCAGCGACAACTTCGTCGGCCAGCGGCTCTATCCGCCGGGGGCACCGTGCCTGGTGCACGAGTCGATGGCCCCCGGGTTGGCGGCCGCTGCGGCCGCGCTGCGCCCGCAGACGCTGGTGTTCTGGGATTGCTATCGGCCGCACGAGGTGCAGGTCAAGATGTTCGAGGTGGTGTCCAACCCCAACTGGGTGGCCCGGCCGTCCGCGTATGCGCGCAGCCACGAGGCCGGCCGATCGGTGGACGTGACGATCGCAGGGGCCGATATGGGCACCGGATTCGATGACTTCGCCCCGCGCAGCCTGGCCTATGCGACGGACGGGGTCAGCCCGGCCGCCCAGGCCAACCGGGCCCGGTTGCGCGAGGCCATGAAGGCCGGCGGGTTGACCGTGTACTCGGGGGAGTGGTGGCACTTCGACGGTCCAGGCGCGGCAGATCCTCGGCCCTACCTGGACGTACCGCTGGGATAGGTCCAGGCAATATTTGCGGACGCTGTCATCCAGGTTTGGGATGTGTCAGCATGGGGAACTGAAAACGTTCAACACGGTCCGTCAGACGTGGAGTCCATATGAACGTCCTCAAGCTCACCCAGGGCGCGGTGCTGATAGCCGCCTGCGCCGTACCGATGGCACCCGCGCCGGCCGCGTCCGCGCAGCCGTGCCCGGACGTCGAGGTGGTGTTCGCGCGCGGCACCTACGAGCCGCCAGGGGTCGGCGGACCGGGACAGTCCTTCGTCGACGCGCTGCGTACGCGTGCCGGAGAGCGTTCGGTCGAGGTGTACCCGGTGAACTACCAGGCCAGTGGAAACTTCGGTGACCGGATCGAGTTCGCCAGGACCGTCGTCGACGGCATCCGGAATGCGACCGACCACGTCAAGGCGACCGCCAAGGACTGCCCCAAGACCAAGATGGTGCTCGGCGGCTACTCGCAGGGCGCCGCGGTAGCGGGCTACGCCACCGCGGCCACTGTCCCCGACGGGATCCCGCCCGAATACAAGCAGTACATCCCCGAACCCATGGCGCCCGAGATCGCCGACCACGTGGTGTCGGTGGTTCTACTGGGGACGCCGTCCGACGAGTTCATGCGCGATATCGGCGCACCGGCGATGGTGATCGGCCCGCGATACAAGGACAAGACCATCGAGTTGTGCGAACCCGGCGACACCATCTGTGACGGAACACCCGCCGGGGTACCCAACTTCGCGCACACCGCATACGTGCTCAACGGCATGCCTGGCCAGGCCGCCGATTTCACGGTGGGCCGGCTCTGAGGGTGCCGAGTAGATAACGATATGAAACCTCAATGGTTGCAATGTGATACGTGACCCCGGGGTCTTTGCTGGGCGCCACTATGTTCACTAAGTGCACCGTCGAACGGCCCTCAAGATCCCGCTGGTACTGGCAGCAGCAGCGGCTCTACCTCAGGTACTGGCTCCTCTTCCCGTGATCCCGCGTGCGAGCGCGGCGGCGGGCCAGTGGCCGGTCGAGCGCGCCAACGCGTGGTACCAGGCCCAGGGCTGGTTGGTCGGCACGAACTTCATCACATCGAACGCGATCAACCAGATCGAGATGTTCTCGCCGGGTACCTACGATGCGCGACGGATCGACAGCGAGCTGGGGGCGTGCCGGCTACTCGGGTTCAACACGGTCCGGGTGTTCCTGCACGATCTGCTGTGGGCCCAGGACCGTGCCGGATTCCAAAGCAGGCTGGCTCAATTCGTCGGGATCGCGGCGCGTCAGGGCATCAAGCCGCTGTTCGTCTTCTTCGACTCGTGCTGGGATCCGAATCCGCAACTGGGGGCGCAGCGGGCCCCGACGCCGGGCGTGCACAACTCGGGCTGGGTGCAGAGCCCGGGAGCGCAACGCATCGACGACCCCCGCTACCGCACCGTGCTGCGTGACTATGTGGTCGGGGTGATGAGCCAGTTCCGCAACGACAACCGGGTCCTGGGCTGGGACCTGTGGAACGAGCCCGACAACCCTGCCAAGCAGTACCGCAAGGTCGAACGCAAGGACAAGATCGACGCCGTCGGAGGACTGCTGCCGCAGGTGTTCGGCTGGGCGCGTTCGGTCAATCCCGTGCAGCCCTTGACCAGTGGTGTGTGGCAGGGCAGCTGGGACCGCGGCAGCCGAAGTGCGATGGACAGCTTCCAGCTCGACAACTCCGACGTCATCTCCTTCCACTCCTACGCGGGCCCCGACGAATTCGAGGCCCGCATCGCTGAGCTCGCCCCGCTGGGCCGGCCGATGCTGTGCACCGAGTATCTGGCCCGGGATCAGGGCAGCACGGTCGAAGGTGTGCTCCCGGTTGCCAAGCGGCACAACGTCGGTGCTTACAGCTGGGGGCTGGTGGCCGGCAAGACCCAGACCTATTTCCCGTGGGATTCGTGGGACAAGCCCTACACCAAGGTTCCGAAGGTGTGGTTCAGCGATCTGCTGCAACCCGATGGGCGGCCCTATCGCGACGCGGAGTACCAAACCCTGCGAAAGCTGACCTCCCGGGTCTAGGTGTTTAGCCGCGGCCGATCCGGGTGACTCAACGGGTTATGGATCAACGTGACGGTGGCCGGGCGATACCGAAAGATGCCCGCAAGGTGACCGAAGGGCAAGAGGAGCTGCAGGACGAATTCGACCGTCGGGGTGAGGATCCCGAGGGCCCGGGACTGCACGAGAGTCACGAGAACATCGCCGACGAGACGTGAACGCTAGAACGACTGGCCGTTGGCGTAGCGCTCTCGGCGGTAGAAGCGACCGTTGCCCCTGTTGCGGGCTTTGTACGTCGGCAGCTGCGAGTCGCAGTTCGGGCAGACCAGTCTGAGGTTCTCGCGCCGTTGTTCGTCGAGTCTCCGTCGATGTGGTCCAACACCAAGACGAGCGGGAGGTCCTGCCAGGTGCTGGCCGCGCCGCAGATCGCACAACAGCCGGATTGAGCTTCGGTGAGATAAAGCCGGATGTAGTGACCGTGTAGAGAAGTAACGTAAGCCTCGCCGGATTCGAGCCAACGTTTTGTGCTGGCCTTCCGGCGGGCTGAGCCCTGACATGCATTACTGCAGTAGACCTTCTGACTGCGCTTCTCCAGTGGTGAACCGCAGCCGCGACATAGCCTCATGTGAGGAAGCTACTGACATGCACCGACACCCATCGGTGTGTATGGAGCCCCCGGTCAGGATTGAACTGACGGCCTTCCGCTTACAAGGCGGGCGCTCTACCACTGAGCTACGGAGGCGGGTGGAACGCGCCCTAGCTTAGCGGGTCAGTCGTCGGCGTCGATAATTCGCTGCGAGGCGACGGGCCGCGGGGAGCTCCGCCGGGACGAACGGCGCGGCAGCGGGATGCGGTCGGCGATGTTGCTGAGCGGATTGACCACCTGACTCAGTGTGATGACCGCGTCGTGCAGCGCGTCGATGGTGGGTGCCAGGGCCTCCAGCCCGGGCGCCAGACGATTCAGGGTGTCGGCGACATCGGCGAGCTTGAGCAGCGGGCCGTCGGGATCGGTCAGGGTGTCGAGCAGGCCGCCTTCGGCCAGCAGGCGATCGGCCACCCCGTCCTCGCGCAGCACCCGCTCGAACAGTCCGTCGTTGGCCAGCAGCTGATCGGCGAGCCCGCCCGGAGCGATCACCCGGGACACCGCGCCGTCCTCGGTGGTCAGCCGGTCCAGCAGGCCGCCCTCCAGGGTGACCTGATCCACCAGGCCGCCGGGGGCCACCGCCCGGGCCACAGCGCCGTTGTCCGCGGTCAGCCGGTCCAGCAGGCCGCCCTCGGCGGTCAGCTGATCGACCAGACCGCCCGGCCGCAGCAAACGGTTGATCGGGCCGTCGGGAGCCAGCGCCCGCCCCAGGGGGGCGTCGTCGTCCAGTAGCCGCGCCAACCGGTTCGCGCGCTCCACGGCATCATCGATGCCGAACAGCGAGGCCATCGATGACCTGCCGTTGAGTGGGTTCCCGTCGGTGATGCCGCGCTGCACCGCGTTGAGCGTCTCGTTGGCGATGCCGAGTCCGGCGTCGGCCACGGCCAACCCGATGCGTACGGGCGCGGTAGCAACCTGGATCAGCGTCTTGCCGAGGTTCATGGGCGTCAGTGTAGTTACCCGCGTCACAGCTAAACTCACAGGAAGTGCACAGCGTGCATGCAGGTTGAGTTCAAGAGGCACCATCAACATCAGGGAATGGCCATGCCTGCAGTTCCTGAGAGCGTCCCCGAAGCCCGGATCCTCGTTGTCGACGACGAGGCCAACATCGTGGAGCTGCTGTCTGTCAGCTTGAAGTTCCAGGGTTTCGAAGTTCACACCGCGTCGAACGGCGCCGGTGCCCTGGACAAGGCCAGGGAAGTCCGGCCCGACGCAGTGATCCTGGACGTGATGATGCCCGGCATGGACGGCTTCGGGCTGCTGCGCCGGCTGCGCGCCGACGGCATCGACGCGCCCGCGTTGTTCCTCACCGCGCGCGACAGCCTTCAGGACAAGATCGCCGGGCTCACCCTGGGCGGCGACGACTACGTGACCAAGCCCTTCAGCCTCGAAGAGGTGGTGGCCCGGCTGCGGGTCATCCTGCGCCGGTCCGGCCGAGGCGTCGAGGAACCGCGCAGCGCCAAGCTGTGCTTCGCCGACATCGAGCTCGACGAGGACACGCACGAGGTGTGGAAGGCGGGCGAGCCGGTCTCGCTGTCACCGACCGAGTTCACCCTGCTGCGCTACTTCATCATCAACGCGGGCACGGTGCTGTCGAAGCCCAAGATCCTCGATCACGTGTGGCGCTACGACTTCGGCGGCGACGTCAATGTCGTCGAGTCCTACGTGTCCTACCTGCGCCGCAAGATCGACACCGGCGACAAGCGCCTGCTGCACACGTTGCGCGGTGTTGGCTACGTTTTGCGTGAGCCACGCTGAGGTCCGTCCGTCGGCGGCATACTTTTGGGGTGTTTGACCGGGTAGAGCGGCGCGGTGTGCCGCTGCGCGTTGGCCTGGTGGCCGCCGCGCTGGTTCTGGTGGCGTTCGGGTTGCTCGCCTCCGGTGTCGCGGTGACCTCGATCATGCGGCACACGGAGATCAGCCGCATCGATCAGACGCTGCTCGACGCTTCGGACAGCTGGGCGCAGGAACCGCGCCAACTGCCCTCGACGCCCCTGGAAGGGCCGAACCCGGCACGCCCGCCGTCGAACTTCTATGTCCGCGGCGTCGATCAGGACGGCCGGACCTGGATCGCGATCAACGACCGCGAGGCCGAACCCGCACTGCCCGACGACAACAATGTCGGTCCGGCGCCGGTGACCGTCAAATCCGTCGGCGATTCCGACGTGCAGTGGCGGGCCATGACCGTGGAGGGTCCCAACGGGGAGCTCACCACCGTCGCGATCGACCTGTCCGACGTGCAGTCATCGGTACGCGCGTTGATCTGGTCGCAGGTGGGCATCGGCACGGTGGTGCTGGTGGTCCTCGGCATCGTCGGCTACGCCGTCGTGCACCGCAGCCTGCGCCCGCTGGTCGAGGTGGAACGCACGGCCGCGGCCATCGCCGCCGGCCAGTTGGATCGTCGTGTCCCCGAACGGGATCCGCGCACCGAGGTGGGACGGCTGTCGTCGGCGCTCAACGGGATGCTCGCGCAGATCCAGCGGGCGGTGGCGTCGTCGGACGCCTCCGCCGAGCAGGCGCGCACCTCGGAGGAACGGATGCGCCGCTTCATCACCGACGCCAGCCACGAGCTGCGCACCCCGCTCACCACGATCCGTGGATTCGCCGAGCTGTACCGCCAGGGAGCCGCCCGCGACGTCGAGATGCTGATGGGCCGGATCGAAAGCGAGTCCCGGCGGATGGGCCTGCTGGTCGAGGATCTGCTGCTGCTGGCACGTCTCGATGCGCAGCGGCCGCTGGATCAGCATCGGGTCGATCTGCTGACCCTGGCCACCGACGCCGTGCACGACACGCAGTCGATCGCCCCGAGCCGGCGGGTGCGGATGGAGGTGTTCGACGGGCCCGGGACCCCGGAGGTGCTCGGCGACGAGGCCCGGTTGCGCCAGGTGCTGAGCAACCTGGTCGCCAACGCGGTGCAGCACACCCCGGAAACCGCCGGGATCACGGTGCGGGTCGGCACCGACGACGACCACGCCATCATCGAGGTGTGTGACGAAGGTCCCGGCATGAGCCAGGACGACGCGCGACGGGTCTTCGAACGGTTCTACCGCGCGGATACCTCACGCACCCGCGCGAGCGGCGGTACCGGACTGGGCCTGTCGATCGTGCATTCCCTGGTGCTGGCTCACGGTGGCACGGTCAGGGTCACCACTGCGCCCGGTCAGGGCTGCCGGTTCACGGTCAGCTTGCCGCGGATTGCAGATCTGCCAGCGCGGCTTTGATCTTCGCTTGTGCGGCGTCGAGGGACTCGGCCGACGGGTTGTGATCAACGTGGGCGAAACCGAAGTCGGCCAGGTTGTAGGCGGGGAACACGTGCACATGCAGGTGCGGCACCTCGAGTCCGGCGATGATGACGCCGGCACGTTGCGCGCCGAAGGCCTGGCACACAGCCTTGCCGATCAGCTGTGACACCTCCATCACCCGGCCGAACACCGCGGGTTCGACGTCCTGCCAGTTGTCGATCTCAGCCCGGGGAACGACCAGCGTGTGGCCCTGTGTCATCGGTGCGATGGTCAGGAACGCGACGATCTCATCGTCCTCGTAGACGAATCGCCCGGGCAGTTCTCCGTTGATGATCTTTGTGAAGACGGACGCCATGGTGAGAAGCATAGTGAGCGCCCGAATCGGGCCGGTCGAGAGTTCGGCGCGGCCTGTGGAGTCGTCGGGACGGCCCATCGTGCTCTATCTTTGCTGGGCGGGGTGGGGGATTTTAGCCAGTCCGATGTGGTTGTACATCGGCTTTAAGGGGATTCATGCAGCAGGAGCTGACCGATGCGGTTTTGCAGGCTGAACTGGAGCAGATAGCCGAGCAAAACCTCAATCGGCATCTGGCCACCACGAAGGATTGGTACCCGCACGACTACATCCCGTGGGACTCCGGCAGCAACTTCGCCGCCGCCGGGGGCCAGGACTGGGATCCTGAGCAATCGCAGCTGAGCGACGTGGCCCGGGCGGCGATGATCACCAACCTGCTGACCGAGGACAACCTGCCCTCGTATCACCGTGAAGCCGCCGGGAGCTTCTCCCAGGACGGTCCCTGGGGAGCCTGGGTCAATCGCTGGACCGCCGAGGAGAACCGGCACGGCATCGCGATCAGGGATTATCTGGTGGTCACCCGCGGTGTCGATCTCGTCGCGCTGGAGCAGGCCCGCATGGAGCACGTGACCAACGGCTTCACGTCCACCGACGAAGAGCGGGCGATGCACAACTCCGAATTCCTGATGTCGGTCGCGTACGTGACCTTCCAGGAGTTGGCCACCCGCGTCAGCCACCGCAACACCGGCAAGGTCTGCGACGACCCGATCGCCGACCGGCTCCTGCAACGCATCGCCGCGGACGAGAACCTGCACATGATCTTCTACCGGAACATGTGCGAGGCCGCCCTCGATCTCTCGCCCGACCAAGCCCTGGACGCTGTCGGCGCCGTCGTCGAGAACTTCCGGATGCCGGGTCAGGGGATGCCGGACTTCCGCCGCAACGGTGTGCTGATGGCCAAGCACGGGATCTACGACCTGCGCCAGCACCTCGAAGAAGTGGTCATGCCGAACCTGCGCAAGTGGCAGATCTTCGAGCGCAACGACTTCAGTGCCGTCGGTGAGGCCCGGCGCGACCAGCTGGCGGCGTTCCTGGAAGACCTGCAGACGAAGGTGGTCAAGTTCGAGGAGCAGCGTGATCGGCTGCTGGCCCGCGAGGCCGCCAAGCGCGAGCGCGCGGCGTCCTGAACCCGGCTATGCCCCGGAGATGGTCTCGTGCAGTTCCTCGACCGTCCACGGCGGCGTGCTGTTGTGGTCGCGGTATCCGATGAAACCGGTTGAGGGCCGGGCGAATTCGCCGATGAACCCGCCCGCTGCGATGAATATGCGCCCGGTGATGTCCCGCGCGGCATCGCTGACCAGGTAAGCGTAAGTCGGGGCGACGTACTCCGGCGGCGCGGCGTCCAGCGCGCCCTGCATGCTGACGTCGTCGAGCAGCCCGCGCCGGTTGAGTTCGCTGATGTGCTGCTCGTAGTCCGATCCGGTGGACAGCCGGGTGCGAGCGCCCGGGCACACCACGTTGGCCCGCACTCCGTGTTCCTTGAGCTCGGCCGCGATGGCCAGGGTCAACCCGTTGACCGCACCCTTGCCGGCCGGGTAGCCGCTGCCGCCGTAATCGCCGAGGAAGGCGAAGGAACTGGTGTTGACGATGGTGCCGCCCCCTTGGGCCACCATCTTCGGTGCGACCGCGCGACAGGTCTCGAACGCCGTGCCCAGATGTGCGTCGAGCAGCTCGTGAAATTCGGCGCTGGTGACATTCAGAATGGATGACCCTGCCGGTTCGGCGGTACCGGCACAGTTGACCAGGATGTCGACCCGGCCGAACTCGGCCACACAGGTGTCGACGAGTGCGTCGGCCACCTTCGGGTCGGCGGGGGAACCGGCATGGGGGACACCGGAAATCCGGTGTGCAGCAGCGTGTGCGGCATCGGGGTCGCGTCCGTTGACCACCACACCCGCACCCTGGGCGGTCAGGAGTTCGGCAACCGCCAGGCCGATGCCGCGGGTGCCGCCGACCACGATCGCGCCGCGGCCGGCAAGCGCTCCGCCGGTCAGTTCTCGTCTTCCTGCGCGAAGACCATGGCTTCCAGGTTCCAGTAGCCGCGCAGGTTGGTGATCAGCCCTTCGGCGTTCACCTTGTAGGTGAAGACGCCACGCACGGTGGCGGTGAACCCGTTGGGAAACTTGGTGCGCAGCACCAGGATGTAGGCGATCTCGTTCGGCGAGCTGGACGGGAACGTTTCCTCGCACGTGACGGTCAGCTCGTTGGGCCCGATGTTGGCGTCGTAGAAGGCGCCGAGGGCTTCCTTGCCGCGAACCCCGGTGCCGTCGGGGTTGGTGACGGCCTCACCGATCGGGTCCTCGACCAGGATGTCATCGGCCATCAGGGCCAGCCAGCCCTCGCGGTCACCGGATTGCACGCATTTCCACGACGACCGCGATGCGACGACGACGGGTGTCTCAGTGGATGTCTCGGTCATGTGTTCCTTTCACACCGAGTTGTGGAGCCGTAGCCGTTCTCGGAACGGCTGCGGCTCCACAAAACGCAGAGTGGCTACCGATCGGCATCCGTGTAGCGGATGACGCCGCGGATGTTGCGACCCTCGAGCATGTCGGCGTAGCCGTCGTTGATCTGCTCGAGCTTGTACTGCCGGGTCACCATGTCGTCCAGGTTCAGCCGGCCGGCCTTGTACATGCTGAGCAGCTGCGGGATGTCGTGGTGCGGGTTGCCGCCGCCGAAGATGGTGCCCTGCAGGCGCTTCTGCAGCAGGGTCAGCATCGACAGGTTGAGCTTCACGTCGTTGCTGGCCATGTTGGCGACCGCGGTGGCCACCACGGTGCCGCCCTTGGCGGTGATGTTCATGTAGTGGTCGATGTCCTCACCCTTGAGCTCACCGACGGTGACGATCGTCTTGTGCGCCATGCGGCCCTGGGTGACCTCGGCGACGCCGGCCATCGCGGAGAAGATGTCCGGGTAGGCGTGGGTGGCACCGAACTTGAGCGCGTTGTCCCGTTTGAACTCAACGGGATCCACCGCGAAGACATTGCGCGCACCGGCGGCCAGCGCACCCTGGAGCGCACCGGTGCCGACACCGCCGACGCCGACGATGACCACGTCATCGCCCGGGCGGACGTCGCCACTGCGCACGGCCGAGCCGTACCCGGTGGTGACACCGCAACCCACGAGGCAGGCCACCTCGAACGGGATCGACGGATCGATCTTCACGACCGAGCTCTTGTGCACCACCATGTACGGGCTGAACGTGCCCAGCAGGGTCATCGGGATGACGGGCTGACCGTTCTTGACGGAGTGGATGCGATGCGTGCCGTCGGAAACCGCGGTGCCGGCCAGCAGGCCCGCACCGAGGTCGCACAGGTTGCGCAGACCTTCCTGACACGCCGGACATTCACCACACGACGGGATGAACGACAGCACGACGTGATCGCCGGGCTGGATGTGGTCGACACCCGGGCCCACCTCGGTCACGATGCCTGCGCCTTCGTGGCCGCCGAGCACCGGGAAACCTGCCATCGGGATGTCGCCGGTCACCAGGTGGTGATCGGAATGGCACATGCCCGAGGCTTCCATCTGAATCTTGACCTCGTCCTTGACGGGGTCACCGATCTCGATCTCCTCGATCGTCCACGGTTGGTTGAACTCCCAGATGAGAGCGCCTTTGGTCTTCATCGCGTGTGCCTTCCACTAGAGCCGTTGACCACAGACTAGAGCCATTAGTTGCGTGGGTCACACCCACCCCCAAGCAACTGCTTGGCCGGGAACTACCAGATCTTGACCGGGGCCTCGCCGAGCGGGTAGTAGCCGGGCAGTTTCTCGCCGGCCAGCGAACGCTCGATGCGCTTCTGCATGGTGGGGGTGAGGTCTCCGGACTCGATGAGCTTCAGGAACGCCTTCTGTACGTGGCCGAAGTCGAAGAAATCCCGCTGCCATTCGATGAGCAGATCGTCGTTGAGCCGGAACCAGCTACCGCCGATGCCGTAGATCTCGTCCTTGCTGCCGTCGCTCTTGTTCGCGATCTGCTTCCAGAACCCGACGATCTCGTTCTGCTTCTCGTCGATCAGGACCCGCTGGTACTCGTAGACCCAGTTCTCCAGGCCTTCCATCTCCAGGCCGAGTGCCACGTCGCGGATCTCGTCGCGGCCGACGCACATCACGTCTTCCTTGGGGCCGATGTTCCAGCCGTAGGTGGCATCTTCGGTGTAGAAGTCGGCCAGCGGCTTCCAGTCACCGGCCTTCTCTGCCTCCTGGTTGGCCTTCAGCCAGCGATCCGACCAGGCTTCCAGTTCTTCTCTTGACGCCATTGTCATTCCTTCTCTGTGATGGATAGAGCGCGGGTGGGACACATATCGACGGCCATCTCCACGGCATCGCGGAGTTCGTCAGGGGGTTCGGAATCGAGGATCTCGACGACGCCGCGCTTGGGCACCCGGAAGACGTCGGGCGCCTCCAGCTCGCACATGGCGTGGCCCTGGCAGAGGTCCTCGTCGAGTTCGACACGGTAGCAACCCATTTGGGTCAGTCCTTTACACGCTTGCGGTAGCAGACCTTGGCGGGCCGGGCCAACTGGACGACCATCTTGGAGTGGTCGTTCTGGTAGGTCTCGGGCGGTTGTGCCATCTCGAACTCGTACTCGCGCAACAGCACCGAGAAGATCGCCTTGATCTGCATCTGGGCGAACGCCGCACCCACGCAGCGGTGCCGGCCCGCGCCGAACGGGATCCAGGTCCACCGGTTGACCAGATCCTCCTGGCGCGGCTTGACGTAGCGGTCGGGGTCGAAGGCGTCCGGGTTGGGGAAGTCCTCGGGGATGCGGTTGGAGATCGCCGGCGAGGCCGCCACCATCTGGCCCTTGTGGATCGGGTAGCCGGCGACCTCGAACTCGTCCTGGGCCACGCGCATCAGGATGATCAGCGGCGGGTGCAGGCGCAGGGTCTCCTTGAGCGCGTTGTCGATGTTCGGAATCTGGCGCAGCGCATGGAAACTCACCTCCTGACCGTCGGCATAGAGCTCGTCGAGCTCGTTCTGGACCTTGGCGTAGAAATCGGGATTGCGCAGCAGTTCGATCAGCGTCCAGCTGGAGGTGCCCGAGCTGGTGTGGTGACCGGCGAACATCAGCGAGATGAACATGCCGGTCACCTCGTTGGCCGAGAAGCGCGGATTGCCCTCCTCGTCCTTGATCGACACCAGGACGTCGAGCAGGTCACGATCGCTCTTGTCGGTGGGCGGATTGGCGATCCGGCCGTTCATGACCTCCTGCACCAACTCGACCAGGTTGGCCCGGGCCTCGTCGCGGATACGGAAGCTCTCGATCGGCAGGTAGGGGTCGACGTAGCAGAGCGGATCGGTCCCGCGCTCGAGCAGGTGGTAGTAGTTCGCGAACCGGGAGTCGAGCTGGTTGCGGAACTTCAGGCCGATCAGGCAGGCCGTCGAGGTGTAGATGGTCAGCTCGGCGAAGAACTCCAGCAGGTCGATCTCTCCGCTGTCGCCCCAGTTCTCGATCATCCGGCGGACCTCGTTCTCGATGGTCGCCGCGTGGCCCTTCATCTGCTCACCGCGCAACGCGGTGTTGTGCAGCATCTCGGCCCGTCGCTCCGGGTCGGCATCGAACACCACGCCCTCACCGAAGATGGGGGTCATGAACGGGTAGGCCTCGGCCTGGTTGAGTTCGCTGTCGGTGGAACGGAAGAAGAACTCGTTGGCCTCCGCGCCGGACAGCAGGATCACCTGCTTGTCGGCGAGCTGGAACCAGCCGGCGTCGCCGCATTCGTTGCGGATCCGCCACATCAACCCGATCGGATCGGTGCGGAACTCCTCGAGGTGGCCGTGCTCCTCCTCGCCACCGGAAACCCGTTGTACTTCCTTGGTTATCGTCACTGCTCCGGCATCCCTTCTTCGCCCAGGGCGAGCTTCTGGCGGTCCTTGACATCGGCCAGCGGAGCCTCGGGCTGGAGTTCCATGTTTGCGATGAAGCCGCCGCGGGGTGTCTCGGCGACAAAGGTGATGGCCCGCGCGAGGTCGTCCGCGCGCAGGAAGTAGTCGTGGCGCGCCTGGCCCCACTTGGCCCAGTCCTCGAGTGCCGGGCCGATCAGCTCGGCCGGCAGGCTCCAGCCCATCGAGGTCTTGGTCGGACCGGGATGCACGATCGACGCGCGCACTCCGGTGCCTTCCAGCTCCATCTGATAGTTGGTCACCATCGCCACCAGAGCGGCCTTGGCGGCGCCGTAGGCGCCCATGTGCGGCCGCTGACGCAGTGCCACATCGGATCCGACGAAGATCAGGTCGCCGCGTTGCCGTTCGATCATCCCGGGTAGCACGGCGGTGGCCACCCGGTTGGCGCCGACCAGGTGGATCTGGATCTGGGACTCGAACTGCTCGGTGCTGATCGAGTCGAGCTTGCCGAAGTAGGTGTCACCGGCGCCGGCCACCAGTACCTCGATCTCGCCGAGTTCGGAGGTGGTCTGCTCGACAGCGGCCTTGACCGAGTCGGGGTCGGTCACGTCCAGGTGCACCGCGATGGCCTCGCCGCCGTTGGCGCGGATCTTCTCCACGATCTCCTGGAGCTTCTCCACCCGGCGGGCACCGAGGGCGACGGGAAACCCGTTGGCGGCGAGCTTGATCGCGGTGGCCTCACCGATGCCTGAGGAGGCACCGGCGACCAGGGCGGGACGACGGTCGGGTAGGGGGGCAAAACGAGGCATGCAGCGGCCTTTCAGCGGAGCTGGACGGTAATCGGAAGGTGAGCGAATCCACGGACACTGCTGGAGTGGACGCGGACGGCGTTGGCCTCGTCCACCTCGTATCCGCGGATTCGCTTGAACAACTCGGTCAATGCCACCCGGGCCTCCATGCGCGCCAGGTGCGCGCCGAGGCAGAAGTGGGCACCACTGCCGAAACTCACCAGTTTGGGACCGATCTCGCGATCGATCCGGTACTCGTCGGGATTCTCGAAGACGCGTTCGTCGCGGTTCGCCGAGCCGATCAGCAGCACCAGCACGTCCCCCGCAGGGACCGTGGTGTCGTAGTACGTCAGGTCCTCGGTGACCAGCCGGGCCAGGATCTGGCTGGAGGCGTCGTAGCGCAGGGTCTCCTCGACCCACGGCACGACCAGGTCGTGGTTGTCGAAGACGCGGGCCAGCTGGGCCGGGTTCTTGTGGCCCCAATATGCGGCGTTGGCAAGCAGTTTGGTGGTGGTCTCGTTGCCTGCGACCACCATCAGGAACAGGAACGCCATGATCTCGTCGTCGGTGAGCCTGTCGCCGTCGATCTCGGCCTCGACAAGTGCCGAGGTCAGATCGTCGGTGAGCCGCTTGCGGCGCTGTTTGACCATGTCGGCGTAGTAGACCAGCAGCTCACCCGAGGCCGCGATGGCCGATTCGGGCACGTCGGCGACGCCGTCCTCGCGGTGCATGACACCGTCGGCCAGCGCGCGGATCCGGATCCGGTCCTCCTCGGGTACACCCATCAGCTCGGAGATGACGTCCATCGGCAGCTTGCCGGCGAAATCGTCGACGTAATCGAATGTCGTGCTCTGCAGCGCCGCGTCCAGATGCTGGTGGGCGATCTCGGTGACCCGGCCCTCCAGTTCGCGGATGCGCCGCGGGGTGAAGCCCTTGGACACCAGCGTGCGCAGCCGCAGGTGGCCGGGATCGTCGAGGGCCAGGAACGACATGACGCGGTGCGCTTCGTCGTTGCGCGAGATCGGGTCGAGGGACACACCGTGCTTGTTGGAGAGTGTGACGCTGTTACGAAAACCCTGCAGCACGTCGCTATGCCGGGACAGCGCCCAGAACTTGAGGTCTTCGTTGTGATAGATCGGGGCCTCGTCGCGCAACCGCTTGTAGTACGGGTACGGATCCTCGTGGAAGTCGTAGTCGTACGGGTCGAAGATCAGCTCGACGGCATTCAAGGTCATTTGTCCTCTCCCAGGACGAGTCCGACCACATAGGTCAATCGGTCGGCGATCTGGTGGTAGGTGAAGGCGCCGCTGCCGGCATTGACCAGCGCGCCGAAGAAGGTCATCTCGAGGGCGGAGACGATGCGGGAATCGGCATCCGGCCCGACGGCCGATCGGATGCGCTTGTGGATCTCGGCGCCGATGCGGTCGCGCACCTTGCGCACCGCCGGGTCGGAGCCGCCGCCGAGCAGGGCTGTGGTGCAGGCGGCCGCCACCTCGGGTTCGTCGGCGACAACCAGGGTCAGCGCACGCAGCGCCTTGTCGACGCGGGTGGTCCTGGAGTCGTTCACGTCGGTGAAGTACGGGCATCGGCTGACCAGATCCAGGTACATCTCGGCGATCAGGTGGTTCTTCGACGAAAAGTACGTGTAGGCCGTGGCAGGTGCGACCCCGGCGCGTGCGGCGACCGCACGCACCGTCAGATCGGCGTAGGAGGACTCCCGCAACATCTCGGTTCCGGCGGTCAGGACCTTGCGGAAGGTCTCTTCCTGCCGGCGGTTGCGCGGGGCCTCCTTGTCTGGCTCCGGAGCTGGTTCTGTGACTGCGGACACCGCATCGCTGGACACATGTCCAAGTTATCCGACGATGTCGAGGTTGAGCAAGTATGGATCGTGAAAGGCCACAATGAACTGCGAATTCTGACGTCGGATGAGGAGTGGTGGGGTGCACCCTTGCGGCTCGACATCGTCTGCGGCTATCGTTCGAGACGAGACAGCCGGACAGTTGTCCAGAATTCGTGAAGTGGAGTTCACCAATGCCGGTACTGGCCGATCGCCAGAGTCAACTGCTTATCGACGGCAAGCTCGTTGCCGGGGGCGGCGGAGTGTTCGAGACCGTCAACCCCGCCACCGAGGAGGTGCTCGGCGTTGCCGCCGACGCCGACGCCGAGGACATGGGCAATGCCATCGAGGCCGCGCGTCGGGCATTTGACGACACCGACTGGTTGACGAACACCGCGCTCCGGGTGCGCTGCCTGCGCCAGCTGCGCGATGCGTTGCGCGAGAACATCGAGGATTTGCGGGAATTGACCATCGCCGAGGTGGGTGCCCCGCGCATGCTCACCGCCGGTGCACAGCTGGAAGGTCCGATCGACGATCTGGCCTACTCGGCCGACACCGCCGAGAACTACGAGTGGACAACCGATCTCGGTTACGCCACCCCGCAGGGCATCCCGACCAACCGCAAGATCGCGCGGGAGGCGGTCGGAGTCGTCGGCGCGATCACCCCGTGGAACTTCCCGCACCAGATCAACCTGGCCAAGGTCGGCCCGGCCCTGGCCGCGGGTAACACGCTGATCCTCAAGCCGGCCCCGGACACCCCGTGGGTGGCCGCGGCTGTCGGCCAGATCATCGCCGAGCAGACCGACTTCCCGGCCGGCGTGATCAACATCGTCACCTCCAACGATCACGCGGTGGGCGCGCTGCTGTCCAAAGACCCTCGGGTGGACATGGTTTCGTTCACGGGTTCGACCGCGACCGGTCGGGCCGTCATGACCGATGCGGCGCTCACGCTCAAGAAGGTGTTCCTTGAGCTGGGTGGCAAGTCGGCCTTCCTGGTGCTCGATGACGCGGACCTGGCCGGGGCTTGCTCGATGGCGGCCTTCACGGTTGCCATGCACGCCGGTCAGGGTTGCGCGATCACCACCCGTCTGGTGGTGCCGCGGGCCCGCTACGACGAGGCAGTGGAAGCTGCGGCCGCCACGTTATCGGGCATCAAGCCCGGCGACCCGAACAGCAAGCGCACGGTGTGCGGCCCGCTGATCTCTGCCCGTCAGCGCGACCGGGTTCAGTCCTACCTGGACCTCGCGCTGCAGGAGGGCGGCCGGTTCGCGTGCGGCGGTGGGCGTCCCGCGGACTTGGACACCGGGTTCTTCATCGAGCCGACGGTGATCGCCGGCCTGGACAACAACGCCCGGGTGTCCCGCGAGGAGATTTTCGGTCCGGTGCTGACCGTCATCGCCCACGACGGCGACGACGACGCCGTGCGGATCGCCAACGACTCGCCGTACGGCCTGTCCGGAACCGTGTTCTCCGGCGACGACGCCCGTGCGCAGGCAGTGGCGGCGCGGATGCGCGTCGGCACCGTCAACGTCAACGGCGGCATCTGGTACTCGGCCGATGCCCCGTTCGGCGGCTACAAGCAGTCCGGAATCGGCCGCGAGATGGGCGTGGCCGGCTTCGAGGAGTACACCGAAATCAAGTGCGTCGCGACGCTCGCGAACTAGAGGACTGAGGAGATTTTCGATGGGACAGTTCGACAACAAGGTGGCCATCGTCACCGGGGCCGGTGGCGGTATCGGCCAGGCCTACGCCGAGGCGCTGGCACGCGAGGGTGCGGCGGTCGTGGTGGCCGACATCAACACCGAAGGTGCGGCGAAGGTCGCCGACGGCATCAAGGGTGAGGGCGGCAACGCGCTCGCGGTGCGGGTCGACGTCTCCGACATCGACTCGGCCAAGGACATGGCGGCGCAGGCCCTTTCGGAGTTCGGCGGCATCGACTACCTGGTCAACAACGCCGCGATCTTCGGTGGGATGAAGCTCGACTTCCTGCTCACCGTCGACTGGGACTACTACAAGAAGTTCATGAGCGTGAACCTCGACGGCGCGCTGGTGTGCACCCGCGCGGTGTACCGCAAGATGGCCAAGCGTGGCGGCGGCGCGATCGTCAACCAGTCCTCGACCGCGGCCTGGCTCTACGCCAACTACTACGGCCTGGCCAAGGTCGGCATCAACGGCCTGACCCAGCAGCTGTCGCGGGAGCTGGGCGGACAGAACATCCGCATCAATGCCATCGCGCCCGGTCCGATCGACACCGAGGCCAACCGCACCACCACCCCGCAGGAGATGGTCGCCGACATCGTCAAGGGAATCCCGTTGTCCCGCATGGGCCAGCCGGAGGACCTGGTCGGCATGTGCCTGTTCCTGTTGAGCGATCAGGCCAAGTGGATCACCGGCCAGATCTTCAACGTCGACGGCGGACAGATCATCCGGTCATGACTCAGCAGCGATACGGCTACATCGGCCTGGGCAACATGGGTGCCCCGATGGCCAAGCGCCTGGCCGAATGGCCGGGCGGGTTCACGGTATTCGATGTGCGTGCCGAATCCATGGAGCCTTTCGCGGAGCTCGGCGCGACACTGGCGGACGACGTCACAGGTGTCGCCGACGCGGACATCATCAGCATCACGGTGCTCAACGACGAGCAGGTGCGTTCGGTGATCGCAGACCTGGCGCCGAAGGTCAAGCCGGACACCGTGATCGTGATCCACTCCACGATCAGCGACACCACCGCGGCCGAACTCGCCGAGCAGTACCGGTCGCAGGGCATCCACATCGTCGACGCACCGGTCAGCGGGGGCGGCGCGGCGGCCGAGAAGGGTGAGCTGGCCATCATGGTCGGCGCCGACCGGCCGGTCTACGAGCGGATCAAGCCGGCGCTCAAGCAGTTCGGCTCGATGGTGATCCACGCCGGCGAGCCGGGTGCCGGCACCCGGATGAAGCTGGCCCGCAACATGCTGACCTTCACGTCCTATGCCGCGGCGTGCGAGGCGATGAAGCTGGCCGAGGCGGCCGGGTTGGACCTGGGCGCGCTGGGCCGGGTGGTGCGTCATACCGATGCGCTGACCAGCGGGCCGGGCGCCATCATCGTCCGCGACAACATGGCCGAGCTGACCCCGGACCACTGGCTCTACGACGCGTTCACCCACACCCGCGGCCTGGGTGAGAAGGACCTGAGCCTCGCCATCGGCCTGGGTGACGTTGTGGGAGTGGACCTTCCGTTGGCTCAGCTGGCCTTGCAGCGGCTCGCTGACGGCCTCGGCGTACCGCACAAGAACGATTAGGAGAACTTTCGATGGACGAGTTGCGCGCCAAGGGCCTGGCCAAGATGAACGAGGTCTACGGCTGGGAGATGCCGAACATCGAGGGTGATCCGTACTTCGATCTCACCGTTGACCACCTGTTCGGCAGCATCTGGACCAAGCCCGGACTGTCGATGCGTGAGAAGCGGCTGATGACGTTGTCCGCGGTGACCGCCGTCGGCTCGCAGGATCTCGCCGAGATCCAGGTGAATGCCGCGCTGCTCAACGGTGAGTTCACCGAGGAAGAGCTCAAGGACATCGCGATCTTCCTCACCCAGTACCTCGGCTTCCCGCTCGGGTCCGGGCTCAACGGAACCGTGTCCAAAGTTGTGGCCAAGCGCCGCAAGGCCGCCGAGAAGGGGCTTGACGAGGACCGGCGCGCCAATGTGAACGCGGCAGTCAAGATGAACACCGGGAGCGAGCTCGATGACAAGTAGGTACGCGTCGCTGACCCATGACGAGCTGGTCAAGCTGGTACCCGAGCTGCTGCTCATGGGTCAGATGATCGACCGGTCCGGGATGGCCTGGTGCATCAGCAATTTCGGCCGTGAAGAGATGCTGCAGATCGCCATCGAGGAGTGGGCGGCGTCCAGCCCGATCTACACCAGGCGGATGCAGAAGGCGCTCAAGTACGAGGGCGTCGACGTCATCACCATCTTCAAGGGCTTGCAGCTCGACATCGGTGCGCCGCCGCAATTCATGGATTTCCGATACACGGTTCACGATCGCTGGCACGGCGAGTTCCATCTCGATCACTGCGGGGCGCTGCTCGACGTCGAGCCGATGGGCGAGGACTACGTGCGCGGCATGTGCCACGACATCGAGGACCCGACCTTCGACGCCACCGCCCTGGCCACCAACCGCAAGTGCCAGGTCCGGCCGATTCACCGGCCGCCCCGGGCGCCGGCGGACCGGCAGCCACACTGCGCGTGGACGGTAATCATCGACGAGTCCTACCCAGAGGTCGACGACATCCCGGCCCTTGATGTGATCGGCCGGACCCGGGCTGCTCAAACGGTTTTGGATCCGATCGATCCCTCCGAAGAGGGTGCTTCGGACTACTCGGGTCCGCTGCTGTCGGATTTCGACTTCGCGGCGTTCTCCCATTCGGCACTGGTCCGGGTGGCCGACGAGGTGTGCCTGCAGATGCATCTGCTGAACTTGTCGTTCATTCTCGCGGTGGGGAAGCGGGCCGGTACCAACACCGAACTGGCCACCGAGATCTGCACAAAGCAGCTGATCGGCGTGGCCGGGCTAGGTGCCGAGCGCATCCACCGGGTTCTCGATCTGCCCGGCGGCATCGAAGGTGCGGTGCGGGTGCTCGAGTTGCATCCGATGTTCAATCCCTCGGAATACGTCGACGCCGAGTTCGGCCCGGACACCGTCTCGGTACGGCGTTCCCCGGCCCACGAAGACGGTTCCTGGGTGGCCCTGACCGGGCCTGCCGAGACTCGGCCGCTGCAGGCCATCGTCGCGGGCGTCGACCGGCACCTGTCTGTCGAGGTCATCGGGTCCGAGGCGGAGTGGACCGCTCGGATTATCGAAACCGAGACGGCAGCAAAGGAATTTGACGAGGTTGCGGTGACCAAGTTCAGCGGCGGTGCGTCGTTCGTGTTCGAACCGCGGAAGTCGTTGCCGTTGACCGTGGTCTGAGTTGTACCGAGCCGACTTTGGCGGTGGGTCTGGGTTTCAACTGTGGTACTGCCTGCGGTACCACAGTTGAAACCCGCACATGTGCTGCTAGCTCGCAGGCACCGTCAGCATGAGAGTTCCACCGCCCGCCGGCTTCAGAACCACATTGGCAGGGAAGGTCACACGGTGGTCTTCAGGGCGGAGAAAATCTGGCGTGATACCAGCGGCTTTGACGGGTTTGTCATTGAGTTCAAAGACCAGCAGGTTGGCCTTGGAATTCAGGAACTTGCTCTTGATAACAGGAGCGCCGACGACCTTCTCGATGTATTCCCGCTCTGAGTATTCGTTGAAGAGGTGAACCTCGTCCCAATCCCAGCTGGTGAAGTCGCTCAGTCTGGCTGACTTGTTCTCGTGCAGCAGGGTTCTCAGTCCGCTGTCGAGTCGTTGATCGTTGTAGTCGATATCCATTGACTGCCTCATTGCTTGCCTGACCAGATCGCAGCTAGTCAGGGAGAAACACAGCAGCAGCACGCTTAGCGTGACGCCTACCGCTGAAAACTTGGCCACAACTAATATCCTCCCGCTGATGTTCCATAGCCTCCCGGCTGACCGGGATCGTAAATTCCACCTGGTCCGGCCCCGGTCGGCGTAGGCGCCTGGCCGGGAATTGTCGACAGGCTAGTTATGCCGGCTTCGCCCTCTTTGACTGTGTTGCTCCAGGCCAACCGCTCACCACCACTGTTCGGCGCCACCACGACGGTATCGCCTTGTCGGACGGCCCGCTCGACATAGTTGGCAAGCTCGGCAGGAGTCGCGTCAGGATGAGCCATTGCGATGTTCCTGCCTACCTCGTTGTTGTAGAGGTCCATGGCTTCGGCTGTGGAGGGATTGTCGGGCAGTCGCTCGTGTGCTGTCGTGAAATCACGGGTCCAGTCCGCGCCGAAGCGCTGAGTCATCAGTGCATTCCAGTAAGCGTGCCGGAATGCATCCGTGTGGTTATCGGCCGTGTCGTTGGGGTGCCGCGGTGGTGGAAATCGGTTGATTGCCTCGCTTTTGGCGGCTTCTGTGACTTGGTCGAGGTCGCGGAGGTCCAATACGGAAAGGCCGTCGAGTATCCGTCCCTCAGTAGCTGTGACCTGGTGCGGTTCGGTGAACATGTTGAACGGCCAACCCGGTTCCCAGTCGAGTTTGCCGTCAGGGTCCTCGTCGACTTGGTACTTGCGTTTGAGCTCGTCGAGTGGATCCACAGGCGGCGGATCACCTTCCGGAAATTCTCCTAGCTTTGCGGGCTTTCCCTCCTTCTCGCCTTCTCCTGCGAGCGCGTCGTATTCCTTGCGGATATCCTCGATGCGTCGACCGATGTCACCCATCTCTCCGGTCGATTGCGTGATGACATCGTTGATCTGGCCGATGCCCTTGCTGGCGAGGATCACCCGCATGATCTCGCCGGTCTTGCCGGGCGGGATCGACGCGTCCATGCTGGTTACCCAACTCTGGGTTTGCTCGAGATTCTGCCGACCGGCGCTGACCACCTCGGCTGCCCGGCTGACTTCAGTGGCCATGCGCTGGTCGAGGTTGGCGAGCTTGCCGTAAACGGCCGCGTGCTCGGCGTTCTTCGCCGCGTAGGCCTGAGAGGCCGTGCCCTGCCATCGTTCGTCGGGCGCTGCGGACTCTATGGTGGATTGCATCTCGCGGAGCCGCGCGCTGCCGTCGAACGTATCGCCTGTCGTCGGAGCGCCCTCACCGAACGTGGTGCGCGCCTGCGACCACGTCGTGTGGAAGGCGTCGAGTGCGCGCACAGCTCACCCCCAGCTGATTCGAGGGCTCAAGTCTAAGTCCCGGCAAACGGTCTCCCGTGCGCCAATTTCCCGTCCACCAGGACCGAATCAACCCCGCACTCACGGCGGATTTCCCCAGCTCTGCGATCTAGAGTGGCTGGGTGGGCATCCCAACGGTCCGCGCATGTGCCCTGGTTGCGGGCTTGTTCGCCTGGAGCATGGCGGGATGTGCCGGTGGTGCGTCGGAATCGGTCACGGCGCCGAGGACCATCGCCACTACGCAGCCCGGTTCGGTGGCGCAGCAACCCGCCCGGGCTCAGTCCGTGGACGCCGCCGCGCTGGGCGCCACCTGGCGGCCGGGATGCCCCGTGCCACCCATCGAGCTCCGCCGAATCACCCTGTCGTATTTCGGTTTTGACGGCCGATCGCACCGCGGTGAGTTGGTGGTGCACCGTGATGCGGTCAACGACGTGATCGCGATCTTCGCGGAGTTGTATTCGGTGCGATTCCCGATCGAGAAGATACGCACGGTGGACAACTATCCGCGCGCCGAGGACGAGCTGTCGATGCAGGACAACAACACTTCGGCCTTCAATTGCCGGCCGCTGCCGAGCGGAGCCTGGTCATTGCACGCCTACGGCCGTGCGGTCGACATCAACCCGTTGATCAACCCGTACATCTCGGCCTCCGGCGACTTGCAGCCCGCCACCGCGCGAGCGTATCTGGACCGCGCCCGCACCGATCAGGGGATGATCCGCGACGGTGACGTGGTGGTGCGGACCTTCGCCGCGCATGGCTGGAAGTGGGGCGGGCACTGGCATGACCCCGTCGACTACCAGCATTTCGAACGACGCTGACGCTCTTGCCGGTCTAGTTCCCGGCCGACGGCCTCGTGGACGCCAGATGTCCGCTCACCACTGCTGAGCCCACCCAGCGTCGCAGATAGCTGCGCAACGCGTCGCCGGTGCGCGGCGGACGCCCCGGGTCGATCACGAAGGACTGGATGATTCGCAGCAGGTGCTCGGCGAGCTCGTCGAGTTCGGTATCGGTGTAGCCGAGGCCGGCCCAATCGACGTCGAACTTGCGCAGCAGGGCGCGGGCAAAATCGACCGCGACATCAGAGGTCACCGACTCGGTGTGTGCATCTGCGCGACCGGGGGCGATCAGCAAACCGATGTGCTTGTCCTCGGGCAGCCACTCCAGCGCGATCGCGATGCCCTCGGCGGCTGCCTCCGCCGGGTCCGTCACCCCCGCGGATGGGCGGCCACCCGGTCCAGGAAGTCGCTGGCCGCGTGTACCGCCGATGCCACCAGCAGGGCGTCGGTGCTGGGGAAATAGCG
>NZ_HG322952.1:865108-936630 GCF_000455325.1 Mycolicibacterium septicum DSM 44393 | reverse complement strand
CACCAGCAGGGCGTCGGTGCTGGGGAAATAGCGGTACACGGTCTGGCGGGTGACGCCGAGGGTGCGGGCCACGTCGGCGATCGAGAAGTCCGCACCTCGCTCGTCGATCGCCTTGCCGGCCGCGGCCAGGATCCGGGCAATCGCCTCTTCGTCGGTGGCCGGCGTCGAGCCGGCCCACCCGTGCGTTCGCATGGGCGAATCTTAGAACAACGGGCGAATCGCCCTGCCCGTCAACCGTGGTAGGAGACCGGCAGATCCTTGACGCCGTTGATCCACCCGGACCGGAGCCGTTGCGGCTCTGCCAGTTTGGTGATGTCGGGGATCTGGTTGGCGATCTCGTTGAACATCAGCTTGATCTCCATCCGTGCCAGGTTGGCGCCGATGCAGTAGTGCGCGCCGTTGCCGCCGAACGCCAGGTGCGGGTTGGGGTTGCGCAGGATGTCGAAGGTGAAGGGCGAGTCGAAGACTTCTTCGTCGTAGTTGGCCGAGCTGTAGAACAGGCCGACGCGCTGCCCGGCCTTCACGGTGACATCGCCGATCTGGGTGTCGACCAGGGCGGTGCGCTGGAAGCAGTGCACCGGGGTGGCCCAGCGGATGATCTCGTCGATCGCGGTCTCCGGGCGTTCGCGCTTGAAAAGTTCCCACTGGTCCGGGTTTTCGAGGAATGCGTTCATGCCGTGGGTCATGGCGTTGCGGGTGGTCTCGTTGCCGGCCACGGCCAGCAGGATCACGAAGAACGCGAATTCCACCTCGCCGAGCGAGTCCCCGTCGACGTCGGCCTGCACGAGTCGGGTCACGATGTCGTCGGCCGGACACTGACGCCGCTGCTCGGCCATGGTGTAGGCGTAGCCCATCAGTTCGGCGTTGGCCATCGTCGGATCGGCGTCGAAATCCGGGTCGTCGGTGTTCATGATGGCGTTGGTCCAGTGGAAGAGCTTCTCCCGGTCTTCCTCCGGGACGCCGATCAGGTCCGCGATGGCCAGCAGTGGCAACGGCATCGCCACTTCGTCGACGAAGTTACCGCTGTCCTTCTTGGCCGCCGCGGCGACGATGTCACGGGCCGCCACGGCCAGCTTCTCCTCAAGCGCTGCCACCGAACGCGGCGTGAACAGTCGCGACACCAGCTTGCGCAGCCGGGTGTGCTCGGGGGCGTCGTGGTTGATCAGCAGCGCCTTGGTGAGGTCGAGCTGGTCGGAGGTCACCCCTTCGGGCAGGCGCATGACGGCACCCTTGGCGTTGGTCGACCACACGGCGCCGCCGTCGCGGGAGATGGTCTTGATGTCCTCGTGGCGGGTGATCACCCAGTAGCCGCCGTCGTTGAAGATCGATTCGTCCTGCTCGTTCCACCACACCGGTGCGGTCTTGCGCAGTTCGGCGAACTCACGCACCGGGATTCCGCGGAGCAGGACGTCGGGATCGGTGAAGTCGTAACCGGCGCCGAACGGGCAGGCATTCATGGTGGTCAAGCCGGATCATCTCCTCATGTGACGGCGGGCACATTCCTTCGTTCGACCATACACTGTGGCGTCAAGTGTATGCCCGCAGGTTTCCCGCTACGCTACGACCGTGCGCGTCCTCGTTATCGGATCCGGTGCCCGTGAACACGCCCTGCTGCTGGCCCTGCGCCGCGACCCGCAGGTGGAGGAGTTGGCGGTGGCGCCCGGCAACGCCGGCACCCAGTCCATCGCCGATCAGTACGACGTCGACATCACCTCCGGTGAGGCCGTGGTCAAGCTGGCCCAGCGCCTCCAAAGCGACCTCGTGGTGATCGGCCCCGAGGTCCCGCTGGTACTCGGCGTGGCCGACGCCGTGCGGGCCGCGGGCATCGCCTGCTTCGGCGCGAGCAAGGACGCCGCCCGCATCGAGGGCTCGAAGGCCTTCGCCAAGGACGTCATGGCCGCGGCCGGGGTGCGTACCGCGAGCAGCGAGATCGTCGACAACCCCGCTCACCTCGACGCCGCGCTGGACCGCTTCGGTCCGCCCGCCGGCCAGGCCGCCTGGGTGGTCAAGGACGACGGTCTGGCCGCAGGCAAGGGCGTGGTGGTCAGCGCCGATCGCGACGCCGCCCGCGCCCATGCCGCCAGCCTGCTCGACTCCGGGCACCCGGTGCTGCTGGAGTCGTTCCTGGACGGTCCCGAGGTGTCGCTGTTCTGTGTGGTCGACGGCGCCACGGTGGTGCCGCTGCTGCCGGCACAGGACTTCAAGCGCGTCGGCGACGGAGACACGGGGCCGAACACCGGCGGGATGGGTGCGTATGCCCCGTTGCCCTGGCTGCCGGAATCGGTGAAGAACCAGATCGTCGATGAGGTGGTCAAACCCGTTGCGGCGGAACTGGTTGCGCGCGGCAGCTCGTTCTCGGGCCTGCTCTACGCCGGTTTGGCGATCACCTCGAACGGTCCGTCGGTGGTGGAGTTCAACTGCCGCTTCGGTGACCCGGAAACGCAATCGGTTCTGGCCCTGCTCGATTCGCCGCTGGGTCAACTGCTGAACGCCGCGGCCACCGGCGAGCTCGCCTCATTCGGCGACCTGCAGTGGCAAGACGGTTACGCCGTGACGGTCGTGGTGGCCGCGGAGAACTACCCGGGTCGGCCCCGCGTCGGCGACGTCATTCACGGATCGGAAGCCGATGGTGTGCTGCACGCCGGCACCGCGCGCCGCGAGGACGGCGAGGTGGTGTCCTCGGGCGGCCGCGTGCTCTCGGTGGTCGGCACCGGGCCGGACCTTGCTGCCGCCCGCGACGCGGCCTACACGCTCGTCAAGTCGATCCGGTTGCCGGGTAGCCACTTCCGCAGCGACATCGGACTGGCCGCCGCCGAAGGGCGCGTCACCCTCTAGGCGACGAGAAGCGGTGCCATCCAGGTGATCTCGGCGGGCAGCTGCGAACTCCAGAAGCTGCCGTCATGTCCGCCGGGGGAGAAGCCGCCGGCCGGGGGATTGGGCAGCTCGGCGATGAACTGCTTGGTGGCCGAATAGAACGGATCGCTGTTCCCGCAATCGATCCGGATCGGGATCGACCCCAGCGCGGGCTGACTCCAGACGCTGTTGGCGGCGTAGTCCGCCGCGCTGTCGAAGGCCCCGGGTGCCGCGGCCCCTGAGGATGTCCAGAGCGCCGGGCTGACCGCGCAGATCGCCGCGGTGCGCGCAGGCCCGAGCCGCGAGCCCAGCAGCAGCGCGCCGTAGCCGCCCATCGACCAGCCCAGGAACCCCACCCGCGAGGTGTCCAGGCCCTGATCACCGAGCATCGGAATCAGCTCGTCGAGCACCATCGCGCCCGAGTCCTCACCGGATGCGCGTTTGTGCCAATAACTTCCGCCGCCGTCGACCGCGACCACCGCGAACGGCGGCAGCCCGGCCGCCACCGCCTCGGCGAGGCCCTGTTCCACTCCGCCGGCCATCACACCGGCCGCATCCTGGCCTTTGCCGTGCAGGGCGATCACCGGGCGGAGTTTGCCAGTCTGGCCCGGTGGGCGCGCGATCGCCCAGTTGGTGTTCGTCCCGCCACGCGCGGCCGATACGAACGAGCCACTGGTGGATGTCGGGGCAGCCGCAGGGCTGGCGGGTGAGACAGGGGCGGAGGCGAGGGCTACAGCACCGGCGGCGCCGGCAGCCGCACCGACGCCGAGGCGCAGGACTGCGCGACGGGTCAAGTTGGGCATGCGGGCCATCTTGCCATCGACCGACATTGGCATCGGCCAGTGGCATTCCCGCGGCATTGCCGACGCGCCGGAAAAACCTGAGTAAAGCCTGATGATTGACCGAAAGCCCGATGTGGAGGGGGCCCGGCTGGCACCATGTGGAAGGTGACGGCAGCGGTCACTCCCAAAGGGGAGCGTAGGCGGTACGCCCTCGTCAGGGCGGCCGCTGAGTTGCTTTGCGAGGGCGGTTTCGACGCCGTCCGGCATCGTGCCGTGGCGCGCCGCGCCGGCCTCCCGCTGGCCTCGACGACGTACTACTTCTCCTCACTGGACGACCTCATCGCGAAGGCTGTCGAGTACATCGGAACCCGAGAAGCCGAACAACTCAGCGCCGGTGTGGCCGCGCTGTCGCGGCGGCGCCGCGGTGCCGAATCGACCGCCGACGTCCTCGTCGATTTGTTGCTCGGGGAATCCCCGGAGCGGCACGGGACGGAAGAGTTGATCTCGCGCTACGAGCGCTACATCGCCTGCGCCCGCCAGCCCGGGCTGCGCGATGTCCAGCGCCGCATACTGCAACAGCGCACAGACGCTGTGGTCGAGGTGGTGGAACGCTCGGGCCGCTCGGTGCGCGGCGAACTGGTCACAGCGTTGGTGCGTGCGGTTGATGGGGCAGTCGTGGCATCGTTGGTCGACGAAGGGGAGGGGCCCAGAGCCAGTGCCCGCGCCACGTTGATCGACGTCATCGACGTGCTGGCGCCCGTCGACGAACGGGCGGGTACGCGTCTGACCGGCTGAAGGAGGGGGAATGTCGCAACCCGCAACCGCGGAGGAGCCACAGCTCAAGCGGGTGATGGGGCCCGGATTATTACTGCTGTTCGTCGTCGGCGACATCCTCGGCACGGGTGTCTATGCGCTGACCGGGCAGGTTGCCAAGGAGGTCGGCGGCGCCGCATGGGTGCCATTCCTCGCGGCGTTCCTGATCGCCACCATCACCGCGTTCAGCTACCTCGAGCTGGTCACCAAGTATCCACAGGCCGCCGGCGCAGCCCTGTACGCGCACAAGGCATTTGGCGTCCACTTCGTCACGTTCCTGGTGGCGTTCATCGTGATGTGCTCCGGAATCACCTCGGCCTCAACGGCTTCGCGGTTCTTCGCGATCAGCTTCTTCGACGCGATAGAAGTCAACTTCGGGCAGTTCTTCACCGATCACGTCGCCCACCTGAAGGTGGTCGGCGTCATCCTCCTCGCGCTTCTGTTCATGGCCTTGATCGCCGCGGTGAATCTGCGCGGCGTCAGTGAAAGTGTCAAGCTGAACGTAGTTCTGACGTTCATCGAGATCACCGGCCTGGTGCTCGTGGTCGCCGTGGGATTGTGGGCGATCGTCAGCGGGGTGGACGTCGACTTCTCCCGCGTCGTCGCATTCGACACCTCCGGGGAGAAGAACGCCTTCGTGGCGGTCACCGCGGCGACGTCGCTGGCCTTCTTCGCGATGGTCGGGTTCGAGGACTCGGTCAACATGGCGGAGGAGACCAAGGATCCGGTGCGGATCTTCCCGAAGGTCTTGTTGACCGGTCTGGGTATCGCCGGCCTGGTCTACGTCGTGGTTGCCGTCATCGCGGTCGCGCTGGTGCCGGTCGGAACGCTCGCCGAGTCCGACTCCTCCCCGCTGGTGAAGGTGATGGAGGCCGCCGCACCGGGGCTCCCGTTCTCGAACATCCTGCCCATCATCTCGATGTTCGCCGTATCGAACACTGCCTTGATCAACATGTTGATGGCCAGTCGCCTGATCTACGGCATGGCCCGCCAGCACGTGTTGCCCCCGATGCTCGGTACGGTGCACCCGAAGCGGCACACGCCCTGGGTGGCAATCGTTTTCACCACGCTCATCGCATTCGGGCTGATTTTCTACGTGTCGGCGTTCGCAAGTGGTGACACCGTCGCGATCCTCGGCGGCACGACCTCACTGCTGCTGCTCGCAGTCTTTTCGGTCGTCAACGTGGCGGTCCTGGTGCTGCGCCGGGATGTGCGAAAAGAGGGTGGGCACTTCAAGACTCCGACCGTGCTGCCCGTCATCGGCTTCATCGCCTCGATGTATCTGGTGCTGCCGACCTCTGGGCGGCCCGGCGTGCAGTATGTGCTCGCGCTGGCGTTGGTCGCCACCGGAGTGGTGCTCTTCGTGATCACCAAGATGATCAACAAGCAGCTGGGTATCACTGGGCCCGGGATCACCGACCCGACCCACCTCGCCGACGCGCCCTAGGAATCTTTACGCAGCTTTTCAATCCGGTTCTGCAGCAGAGCGATCCGGTGCGCGTTTCCGTCCAGCTCGATGTAGCGGTCGTCGAACACGGCCAGCAATGCGTCGTCCAGGCGACGCACCGCGCCCGGCGGGTACCGGTAGTCCATCAGCCGGTTGATCTCGTCGGTGTCCACCGAATCCAGCACGGTCGTCAGCGCATCCAGTGAGGTGATGCCGAGCTCGAGCAGCAATCCCGAGATCCAGCCGTAGTGGTCCGTGCGTGACCAGCCGGCGTCGGGGAAGCGGTTGCCCAGGTAGGTGGCCAGCACCGGGGTGGCGATGCGCGCGTCCGAAGAGAACCCCGGGGACCCGGTGCCCTCGTCGTCGGTCATGGTGAGTCGCAGGCGTTCCCGGATCTCGGTGAACTCGCGGTCGGCCAGCTCCAGCAGCCCGGCGGCCAGTGTGAATCGGCGGTCCAGTTCGCTGACGTGCTCGGCCGGTATCGAACCCTTGTACCGCACGTCATGCTCGAACTCGGCCCACGCGTGCTGCAGCACGGTACGCACCTGGATGGACGCCGGATACTGTTCGCCTTCGACCCCGAACAGCAGGTGCCGGCTCGCGTAGCCCCACCGGCCCTGACGGGCGGTCTGCAGACCCATGTCCTGGTCGTCGAGCAGCCGCATCTCCTCGGCCAGCAGATTGGCCACCGCGTCCACGTCCTCACGCAGATAGGTGATGACGCGCAGGCCAACCTGATCGGTGATCTCCACCAGCGGATCGGTGTACATCGGAGTGCCGTCGGCCGCACGGCGGTTGGCTTTCATGGCGAACGAATCGACGCTCTTGGTGCGGGCCGTGATGCTGAGGTAGTTGATGCCTGCCTCGTCGAGCAGGCTGGTGACCAGCTTGAGGTACTGCTCGGTGGCCGCCACCAGGTCCGGGCGCCGGGCGGCGTATTCGGCGACAGCCGTCGACGGCGCCGCCTCGCGGAGCGGCGCGGGTCGAGGCCGCGGCAGGCGAGATGCGGGCAGGGACGGCGTGACGATGTAGCCCGAGGCGTAATCGCCGTAGATCGTCACATCCTCGGGCCGGTGGTACCAGTACAGCGCGATGTAGGCGCACAGCAGGGCGTCGACGGGGTCCTCGTCGCGATCGAGCTGCCCCGGCCGGGTGGCAGCCTCGATCCGCTTGCGCAGTTCCACCCAGCTGACATTGCGGTTCGCCCGCAGCCGCGGCGTCGCCCCGTCGAGCTCCTCGATGAACGTCATCAGCCGCAGAAGTTCGCGCTGCCGGTCGCCGAACGCACCGCGCTTGTATTTCAAGGTCTTGTCGAGCCCGAAGAGCACGACGCTCGCGGGGTGTGGATAGACCTCGATCGCGCGACGGTTGGACAGCGACGACGGATCCATGTCGAGGCCCAGGGCCGACGCGATCCGCGCCCCACGCGGATGCTTGAACTCGGGTCGCTCGGTGAACGCCGGGCGTGCCCCGGCGTCGAACCGCTGGAAGTCCCGGTTGAGATCCCGTTCGCACGGTCGGTGGCCCGTCGGGTTCTTCACGATCAGCGGCGCATCGATGGCAACCAGGCAGTCGCCGCTGACGTAAGGCTCTATGGCCGCGGCGATATCGTCGTCGTCCTGCGCCACACCGACGTGGAGGACCCGCCCACCGGAGTCGATGGCGGCCACGCCCGTCTGGTTCTTCTCGCCCCACGCGAGGTCGAGTCCGACGAAGTACATCCGTCCACTGTCTCATTGGTACCGCGGCCTGGGCCGTAAGCTGTGTGTTCGTGACGATCCCGAATGTTCTGGCCAACCGCTACGCCAGCGACGAAATGGTCGCGATCTGGTCGCCGGAGGCCAAGATCGTCGCCGAACGCCGACTCTGGCTCGCCGTGCTGCGTGCGCAGGCCGAGCTGGGCGTCCCGGTGCCCGACGGCGTGATCGACGACTACGAGCGGGTCCTGGAGAACGTCGACCTCGCATCGATCGCGGCGCGCGAGCGCGTCACCCGCCACGACGTCAAGGCGCGCATCGAGGAGTTCAACGCGCTGGCCGGACACGAGCACGTCCACAAGGGCATGACCAGCCGCGACCTCACCGAGAATGTCGAACAGCTGCAGATCCGCAGCTCGCTTGAGCTGGTGTTCGCCCACGGCGTCGCGGTGGTGGCCCGGCTGGCCGAGCGCTCCGTCGTCTACCGCGATCTGGTGATGGCCGGCCGGTCGCACAATGTGGCGGCTCAGGCCACCACGCTGGGCAAGCGGTTCGCCTCGGCCGCCGAAGAGACGCTGGTGGCGCTGACCCGGTTGCGTGAGCTGATCGACCGCTACCCGCTGCGCGGCATCAAGGGGCCGATGGGCACCGCCCAGGACATGCTCGACCTGTTCGACGGGGACACCTCCAAGCTCGCCGAGCTGGAACGGCGTGTCGCCCAATTCCTGGGATTCACAGAGGTTTTCACCAGCGTCGGGCAGGTGTACCCGCGCTCGCTGGACCACGATGTGCTCTCGGCGCTGGTGCAGGTGGGTGCCGGGCCGTCCTCGCTGGCGCACACCATCCGGCTGATGGCCGGCCACGAGCTCGTCACCGAAGGCTTCGCGCCCGGTCAGGTCGGCTCCTCGGCCATGCCGCACAAGATGAACACCCGGTCGTGTGAACGGGTCAACGGCCTGCAGGTGGTGCTGCGCGGCTACGCCTCGATGGCCGCCGAGCTGGCCGGTGCGCAGTGGAACGAGGGCGACGTGTTCTGCTCGGTGGTGCGCCGCGTGGCGCTGCCGGACGGGTTCTTCGCCATCGACGGGCAGACCGAGACGTTCCTGACCGTGCTCGACGAGTTCGGCGCCTACCCGGCGGTGATCCAGCGGGAGCTGGATCGCTACCTGCCGTTCCTGGCCACCACCCGGATCCTGATCGCCGCGGTGCGCGCCGGCGTGGGCCGCGAAACCGCGCACGAGGTGATCAAGGAGCACGCCGTCGCCGTCGCACTGGACATGCGTGAGCGCGGCCTGGAGCCCGACCTGCTGGACCGGCTGGCCGCCGACCCGCGGCTGCCGCTGGACCGGGCGGCCCTGGAAGCCGCGCTGGCCGACAAGCAGGCCTTCACCGGAGCCGCCGGCGCCCAGGTCGACGGAGTCGTCGCGGCCGTCGACGAACTGGTCAGCCGCTACCCCGAAGCCGCCAAGTACACCTCGGGTGCCATCTTGTGAGCTTGGCGGCCGACCTCACCGACCTGGACAACTTCGCTGCCGGTTTTCCGCACGAATTGTTCGCCGCGCACCGTCGCGAAGCCCCGGTGTACTGGCACTCGGCGACCGAACACACGCCGGATGACGAAGGGTTCTGGTCGGTGGCCACCCACGCCGAAACCCTTGCGGTGCTGCGTGATGCGGAGACCTACTCATCGGTGACCGGCGGCACCCGGCCCTACGGCGGCACGCTGCTGCAGGATCTGGCCATCGCCGGCCAGGTGCTCAACATGATGGACGACCCGCGGCACTCCGAGATCCGCCGGCTGGTCAGCTCCGGGCTGACGCCACGGATGATCCGGCGGGTCGAAGACGATCTGCGGGCCCGGACACGCCGGTTGCTCGACGGGATCGAGCCTGGGGTGGGGTTTGATTTCCTGGTCGACGTGGCCGCCGAGCTGCCCATGCAGATGATCTGCATACTGCTGGGAGTGCCTGAATCCGAACGGCATTGGCTGTTCCACGCGATCGAGCCGCAGTTCGACTTCGGCGGCTCGCGTTCTGCGGCCATGGCGCAGATGTCGGCCGAAGAAGCCGGTTCGCGGATGTACACCTACGGCCAGGAACTCATCGCCGCCAAACGTGCCGAGCCGACCGACGACATGCTCTCGGTGGTGGCCAACGCATTCCGCGATGATGAAGCCGCGGCGCTGTCTGATCTGGAGCTGTACCTGTTCTTCAGCCTGCTGTTCAGCGCGGGTGCCGAGACCACGCGCAACTCGGTGGCGGGCGGGCTGCTGGCCCTGATCGAAAACCCTTCGCAGATGGCGTTGTTGCGTGACGATCTCGGCGAACTGCCCACGGCGATCGAAGAGATGGTGCGCTGGACCTCGCCGTCACCGTCCAAGCGTCGCACCGCGACCCGCGCCGTGACGTTGGGCGGCTGTGACATCGAAGCCGGGCAGAAGGTGCAGGTCTGGGAAGGGTCGGCGAACCGGGACCCGCTGGTGTTCTCCGCTCCCGACACCTTCGACATCACGCGTAAGCCCAACCCGCACTTGGGTTTCGGCTACGGCATCCACTACTGCCTGGGCGCCAACCTGGCCCGGCTGGAGTTGCGGGTGCTGTTCGAGGAACTGCTGTCGCGGTTCTCCTCGGCACGTCTGGTCAAGCCTGTCGAATGGACCCGCAGCAACCGGCACACCGGTATCCGACACATGGTGGTGGAGCTCGGGGCGTGAAACCCGGGGCGTCGTTCGCCTAACCTCGGAGCATGGACTCAGGCCAGGACGACCATCTTCGAGTCTCAGACGCCGAGCGCGCGAAGGTGGGACAACTGCTCGAACGCGCGGTAGCCGAGGGCATGATCACCCTCGACGAGTTCAGCGAGCGCTACGACGCCGCACTGGCCGCCCGCACTCGCGGCGAGTTGGCCGCCGTGGTGGCGGACCTGCCGATCGCATCACCGCCGATGGTCCCGGCATCGCACCTGCCGACGGCGGCGCCAGAGGAACTGCGTGGCTGGATGTCCTCGATCGTGCGGCGCGGACAGTGGCGGGTGGCTCCCTCCCTGCACCTCAACACCCGGCTGTGCAGCACGACCCTCGACTTCAGCTCGGCGGTGCTGCCCGGGCCTGTGGTGGAGATCGTCATCGACGACTACTGCAGCTCGACGGAGCTCATCGTGCCCCCGTCGGCCACCGCCGATCTGAATGCAGTCAACGCCATCGCCGGCAGCGCCACGGTCAAGGTCCGCACCAGCCCGCCGTCGGATCAGCTGCACCTCGTCGTGCGTGGCAGGGTGCGGATGGGTTCGGTCACCGTGCGGCACCCGTTCGGAAGCTGGCTGAAGCGCCTGAGCGGCACTCGATAGCGAAACGGATCTCGGCGATCACCCGCTGCGGATACTCGGTCAGATCCAGCCAGGTGAATCGCAGCACCTGCCAGCCCATCAGCGCGATCTCGTTCTGCCTGACGCGGTCATGCTGAAAATCCGCCTGATCGCTGTGGAACGCCCAGCCGTCGGTCTCGATCGCGAGTTTGTGGGCGGGGAAGGCCACGTCGATCACGTATCGGCCCAGGCGGTAGTTGGCCTTCCACCCAGTGATCTGGGCTTCTCTGAGCAGCTTGATCAGCAGACGTTCGGCTTCTGAACGTGCTCCGTCGGCCGCGGCGATGAGCAGCCTGCGGGCGGCGGGCGAGCCGTGCCTGCCCTTGTTGCGCAGATGCGCCCGCCACAGGTCACGCAGTTCGGTGTGGCGCTGCAACGCACTGTCCATGAGCTTGGCGCCGCCACCTCGCCGGGCCGCGGCTTCGACCACGGTCAGCGCCAGGGCGGTGACTCGCAGCCCGCGGCGTTCCACGATGTCGGCGGGATCGAGATCGCGCCGGCGCAGCTTGGTGCCAGGGTGCACGCGTAGGCGACTGGCATGCGGCGTCGTCGCTTCGACGATTTCCGGCGGGTATTTGGTGATCCCGTGCCACCATGCGGCGGCCAACCCGGTTGCGACTGCGTGCCGGCCATACGACCACACACCCACCCGGACGCGGGCGCTGTCGGTGAACGGTCTGTCGTCGACGAAGTACACACCGCGGGCGCAGCGGATCCAGCGACCTGTCCTTACACGGGAATCGACCATGTCCTGGGTGAGCCCTGCCTGCTTGGCCTGAGGCAGGGTGACCACCCCGTCGTGATCACGCAGAAAGTCGTCAAGCACGCAGTTTGGACGGAGTTCCCCTGTCAACTGGTTCCCACCCCAGTGATTTGTGGAGTTTCAACCGTGCGGGTGACGGCTAAGACTCCACAAATCGCTGGGGGTGGGGGTGGGTGAGGGCTAGTCGATGCGGCGCAGGCGCATGCCGGCCGAGCGCAGCTCAAGGGCGGCCAGGCCGCGAATGGCGCGCTGGTCTTGACTGCGCCAGGCGCCGACAGGGTCATCGGACACCGCCGTCAGCTTGGCCAATGGCCGATTGGCCAGCGCCCGCAGCGCCAGCAGCTGTTCCCCGGCGGCGGTCGAGGCCAGGGTGATCGCGGTCCACTTGCGCCGGAAGAACCGCACCCGCAGATACAGCCAGGGCATCGCCACGAACAGGATCGGCGCGGCGGCCACCGCCAGGGCCAGCACCCAGGCCAGCCAGCTCGCGGTGCTGTCCAGGTTGGCGCCCGCACCGGCGATGTCGAGGGCCGCTTCACTGGCAGCGCGCAGCGGCTTGCTCAGCGTGTCACCGATCAAGGGAACGCTGTCGGTGCTGTCACCAGCGGATCCCAGGTTGTCAGCAACCCCGTTGGCGCCGCTCTGGACCTGCCTGCCGACCTCGGCGATGGTCGACACCGCCGAATGTACGGCCAATCCCACCAATATCCACACCGCGGTCCAGGCGATCACGGCGGCATCGCTGAACAACTGGGCCAACAAGCGGCCGGGTCTGCTGGCATAGGGCAGGTACCGCGATCTCATGAGACCGATCCCAACACATAGGCTGGCCCAATGCGCCCTGCTCTGTCCGACTACCAGCACCTGGCCAGCGGGAAAGTCCGCGAGTTGTACCGCATCGACGACCAGCACCTGCTGTTCGTGGCGACCGACCGCATCTCGGCCTACGACTATGTCCTCGACTCGCAGATCCCGGACAAGGGCCGGATCCTGACGGCGATGAGCGTGTTCTTCTTCGACCTGATCAGCGCGCCCAACCATCTGGCCGGCCCGCCGGACGACGAGCGCATCCCCGAAGAGGTGTTGGGCCGTGCGCTGGTGGTGAAGCAACTGAAGATGCTGCCGGTGGAGTGTGTGGCCCGCGGCTACCTGACCGGCTCGGGGCTGCTCGACTACCAGGCGTCGGGTTCGGTATGCGGTATCCCGCTGCCGCCGGGTCTGGGGGAGGCGAGCAAGTTCGACGAGCCGCTGTTCACCCCGGCCACCAAGGCCGACATCGGCGAGCACGACGAGAACATCTCGTACGACACCGTGATCGAACTGGTCGGGCCCGTGCTGGCCAGCCAGCTGAAGGAACGCACGCTGCAGACCTACGTGCAGGGTGCGAACCACGCCCTGACCAAGGGCATCATCATCGCCGACACGAAGTTCGAGTTCGGTGTCGACGAGCACGGCAACGTGGTGCTGGCCGATGAGGTGTTCACCCCGGATTCGTCCCGGTACTGGCGCGCCCAGACCTATCAGCAGGGTGAGGTCCAGGACAGCTTCGACAAGCAGTTCGTCCGGAACTGGCTGACCGGGCCCAACTCTGGCTGGGACCGCCACGGCGACACCCCGCCGCCACCGTTGCCCGAGGAGATCGTGGCAGCCACCCGGGACCGGTACATCGAGGCATACGAACGGATTTCGGGCCTGCAGTTCGAGGATTGGATCGGCGCATGACACAGTCCGTACAGCCGCCGGTCGCCAAGCGCGGCAACCACCGTCGTGAGCATCACGGTGACGTGTTCATCGACCCCTACGAATGGTTGCGCGACAAGGACAACCCCGAGGTGATCGCGCACCTGGAGGCCGAGAACGCCTACGCCGAGGTCGCCACCGCTCATCTGGAGCCGTTGCGGCAGAAGATCTTCGACGAGATCAAGGCCCGCACCAAGGAAACCGATCTGTCGGTGCCGATGCGCCGGTCCGGCTGGTGGTACTACGCGCGCAGCTTCGAGGGCAAGCAGTACGCGGTGCACTGCCGATGCCCGATCGGCGATCCCGACGACTGGACGCCACCGGCGCTCGACGAGGGCGCCGAGATCCCCGGTGAGCAGATTCTGCTCGACGAGAACGTCGAGGCCGACGGCCACGAGTACTTCTCGCTCGGCGCGGCCACGGTGAGCCTGGACGGCAACATCCTGGCGTACTCCGTCGACGTCAAGGGCGACGAGCGATACACCTTGAAGTTCAAGGATTTACGCACCGGCGAGCACTACGACGACACGATCGCCGGGATCGGCGCCGGCGGCACCTGGGCCGCCGACAGCCGCACGCTGTACTACACGACGGTCGATGACGCCTGGCGGCCCGACACCGTGTGGCGGCACAGGTTGGCTTCCGGCCTGCCGTCGGAGAAGGTGTATCACGAACCCGACGAACGGTTCTGGGTCGCGATCGGGCGCAGCCGCAGCGACAAGTACCTGTTCGTCGCATCGGGCAGCGCCGTCACCACCGAGGTCCGCTACATCGACGCCAACGACCCGACGGCGGAGTTCACCACGGTGTGGGAGCGTCGCGACCTGGTGGAGTACTCCGTCGAGCACGCCGTGGTCGCGGGCGAGGACCGGTTCCTGATCCTGCACAACGACGGTGCCGAGAACTTCATGTTGGTGGAGGCCCCGGTCAGCGACCCGAGCGATTTCCGCACCCTGATCGAGCATCGCTCCGATGTGCGTCTGGACGGTGTCGACGCGTTCGACGGGCTCCTGGTGATCAGTTACCGCAGCGAGGCATTGCCGAAGATGGCACTGTGGCCGCTCACCGCGGACGGTTACGGTACGCGCGAGGAACTGACCTTCGATTCCGAGCTGACCGCCGCGGGGATGGGCGGAAACCCGAACTGGTCCTCACCGAAGTTGCGGATCGGCGCGACCTCGTTCATCACCCCGGCGCGGATATACGACCTCGACCTCGCCACCGGTGAGCGCACGCTGCTGCGCGAGCAGCCGGTGCTGGGTGGCTACCGGCCGGAAGACTATGTGGAACGCCGGGATTGGGCGACGGCACCCGATGGGGCGCAGGTTCCGATCTCGATCATTCACCGGGCCGGGTTGCAGTTCCCGGCGCCGGCGTTGCTCTACGGCTACGGCGCCTACGAGTCGTGTGAGGATCCGCGATTCTCGATCGCCCGGTTGTCGTTGCTGGACCGCGGCATGGTGTTCGTGATCGCGCATGTGCGCGGCGGAGGCGAGCTGGGACGGCCGTGGTACGAGCACGGCAAGCTGCTGGAGAAGACGAACACGTTCACCGATTTCATCGCGGCGGCACGCCATCTCGTCGATGGCGGCGTGACCCGCCCGCAGAATCTGGTGGCTCTCGGCGGCAGTGCCGGCGGATTGTTGATGGGCGCCGTGGCCAACATGGCCCCGGAACTGTTCGCCGGGATTCTGGCCCAGGTGCCGTTCGTCGATGCGCTGACGACCATCCTGGACCCGTCGCTCCCGTTGACCGTCACGGAGTGGGACGAGTGGGGAAATCCGTTGGACGACCCCGAGGTCTACCGCTACATGAAGGCCTACACGCCCTACGAGAACGTGGCGGCCCAGGACTACCCGGCGATTCTGGCGATGACCTCGCTCAATGACACCCGGGTGTACTACGTGGAGCCGGCCAAATGGGTTGCCGCACTCCGGCATACCAAGACCGACGGTCATCCCGTACTGCTCAAGACCGAGATGGTGGCCGGTCACGGCGGCCTGTCCGGGCGCTACGAGCGGTGGAAGGAAGCGGCGTTCCAATACGCCTGGCTGCTAGCTGCCGCCGACAGCGACAACCACGGCAGCGGCCAGGTAGACAGCCTCTTCGGCGGTCCGGACACCTAACCGCGAGGTCATCGACTTCGGCGGGTTGGGCATCCTGGCCGCATACACATTGGCCGGGAACATGGCCAGCATGAGCAGGAACAGGCACACGGCTGCGGCGACCCGGGTGGGCGGGTAGAGCAGGCCCGTGGCGCCGGCCAGCTCCAGCACGCCGGTGACCGTCACCTGTGCGGCCGGGGCGGGCAGCGCCGGCGGCACGATGGCGATCATGTCGCGCCGCAACGGATTGACGAAGTGCGCGACGCCGGTCATCACGAACATCGCGGCCAGTCCGACCGCTATTGCCTCGGGCCAACCGTCGAGATAGTCCACGCCCAGCATGCCGATCACCCGGGCGGCCAGGCTACCCAGAATCAGGGTCAGGAAGACGGCCATCGAAGCTCCGATCTTGTCGGTGTCTAGATCGCCACGCTACGCCGAATCTAGGCGGTGTCAAGATGTGGGGCTAGGATGGCCCGCATGGGCTATCACCACGGCGACCTCAGGGCTGTGATCCTCGCTCAGGCCGCCGATCTGGTGGCCGAGCGCGGCGCCGACGGCATCTCGCTGCGCGAACTCGCGCGGGCTGCGGGTGTCTCACACGCGGCACCCGCGCACCACTTCACCGACCGGCGCGGGTTGTTCACCGCACTGGCCACCGAAGGGTTTCAGCTTCTGGCCGCGGCCCTGACCGAGGCCAGGCCGCAGTTCATCGACGCCGCCAAGGCCTACGTACGCTTCGCCCTCGACCACCCCGGCCACTACGAGGTGATGTTCGACAAATCGCTCTACGACGACACCGATGCCGAGCTGGTCGCAGCCTCGTCGGCCGCCGGAGCGGAGCTGAACCGCGGCGTCGGCACCCTGGCCGATCCGAAGGCCGCCGCCGATCCGGCGGGTGCCGCGCTGGCCGCTTGGTCTCTGGTGCACGGCTTTTCGATGCTGTGGCTCAACGACGCGATCGACACCGCGGGCGATCCGATCGCGAAGGTGGAGAGCCTGGCCGGGATCCTGTTCGACAAGTAGGTCGGGATAGCTCCGGTAACCTCTGGGCGATGAGCCTCAACGACATTCCGCTGACCACCCTCGACGGCAGGCAGACGACGTTGGCCGAGTTGGCCACGGGCGCCACCCTGGTGGTCAACGTCGCCTCCAAATGCGGCCTGACGCCGCAGTACACCGCGCTGGAGAAACTCGCACAGGATTACGCCGCGCGCGGGCTCACCGTGGTCGGCGTGCCGTGCAACCAGTTCATGGGCCAGGAGCCGGGCAGCGCCGAGGAGATCCAGACGTTCTGCTCGAGCACCTACGGCGTGACGTTCCCGTTGCTGGCCAAGACCGACGTCAACGGCGCCGATCGTCACCCGCTCTACGCCGAGCTGACCCAGGCCGCCGACGCGGCAGGTGAGGCCGGGGACATCCAGTGGAACTTCGAGAAGTTCCTGCTCGCCCCGGGTGGCACGGTGGCCAACCGGTTCCGTCCCCGCACCGAGCCGGATGCGCCCGAGGTCATCGAGGCCATCGAAGCGGTCCTGCCGGCCTGATCAGGCTCTAGCCGAATGGACATTCGGCGTCAGAGTGTTCGACACCGTCCCGACATGTGACGTTGCCACACTGGCAGCGTGACCGGACAACTCATCGTCTCGATATCGCAGATCAGCGATCGCACGCTGGGCGATGTCGCGTCATTCTGCAACGAGCTCGATGCCCGTGGGGTACCGGTGTCCATGATGGTGGCGCCGCGGCTCAAGGGCGGATACCGGTTGGACCGCGATGCCGGCACCGTGGAATGGCTGGCCCGCCGGCGCAGCGGCGGTGACGCCGTCGTCCTGCACGGCTACGACGAGGCCGCGACCAAGAAGCGGCGCGGTGAGTTCGCCTCGTTGCCTGCCCACGAGGCCAACCTGAGGTTGATGGGCGCCGACCGGGTGCTCGAACACCTGGGACTGCGCACCCGGTTGTTCGCCGCCCCCGGCTGGACCGTGTCGCAGGGCACGGTGACCGCTCTGCCGCGCAACGGTTTTCGTCTGCTGGCCGACCTGAACGGCATCACCGACCTGGTCCGCCAGACCACGACGCGCGCCCGGGTGGTGGGCATCGGAGAAGGTTTTCTGTCCGAGCCGTGGTGGTGCCGCACCGTGGTGCTCTCGGCTGAACGCACCGCGCGCCGCGAAGGCACGGTGCGCGTCGCGGTTGCCGCACGGCACCTTCGCAGGCCCGGTCCCCGGCAGGCCATGCTGGACGCGATCGACCTGGCTTTGCTGCACCGGTGCGTGCCCACCATCTACCAGTGGCGAGGATTCTCGGTCCTGACCGAGGCTGCCTGACTAGGGCTAGTCTTGCGTCTCATGGCAGACGCCGATGTCATTGTCGTGGGGGCGGGTCTCGCCGGCTTGGTCGCCGCATGCGAACTCGTCGAGCGCGGGCACCGCGTGCTCATCCTGGATCAGGAGAACGCCGCCAACCTCGGTGGGCAGGCGTTCTGGTCGTTCGGCGGACTGTTCTTCGTCGACAGTCCCGAACAGCGCAGGCTCGGGATCCGCGACAGCCAGGAGCTGGCCCTGCAGGACTGGCTGGGCACCGCGGGGTTCGACCGGCCCGAGGATCACTGGCCGCGGGAGTGGGCGCACGCCTACGTCGATTTCGCCGCCGGGGAGAAACGTAGCTGGCTGCGGTCCCGCGGCCTGCAGACCTTCCCCTTGGTCGGGTGGGCGGAGCGGGGCGGTTACGGGGCGCTGGGACACGGCAATTCGGTGCCGCGATTCCACATCACCTGGGGGACCGGGCCGGCGATCGTCGACGTCTTCGCCCGTCGGCTGGTGGGAGAGCCGCGGGTGCGGTTCGCCCACCGTCACCGCGTCGACGAACTCATCGTCTCCGAGGGCGCCGTCGTCGGGGTCCGGGGTGCGGTGCTGGAGCCCTCCGATGCGCCTCGCGGGGCGCCGTCGTCGCGAAACGTGATCGGCGACTTCGAGTTCCGTGCCTCTGCTGTGATCGTGGCCAGCGGAGGGATCGGCGGCAACCACGACCTCGTGCGCAAGAACTGGCCGGCGCGTATGGGCCGGGTGCCCGAGCAACTGCTCAGCGGCGTCCCCGCGCACGTCGACGGCCGGATGATCGGCATCTCCGAGACCGCCGGTGCACACGTCATCAACAGCGACCGGATGTGGCACTACACCGAAGGCATCACCAACTACGATCCGATCTGGCCCGACCACGGGATCCGCATTCTCCCGGGGCCGTCGTCACTGTGGTTGGACGCCAACGGAAAACGGCTGCCCGGGCCGCTGTATCCGGGCTTCGACACCCTGGGCACGCTCGAGCACATCTGCCGCACCGGGCAGGACTACACCTGGTTCATCCTCAACGCGCGGATCATCGCCAAGGAGTTCGCGTTGTCCGGCCAGGAACAGAACCCCGATCTCACGTCGCGCAGCGTGCGGGACGTCCTGGCACGGGTGAAACCGGGTGCGCCGGCCCCCGTACAGGCGTTCGTCGATCGTGGTGTCGACTTCGTCAGCGCGCGCTCCCTGCGCGAACTGGTGGCCGCGATGAACGACGTGCCGGACGTGCTGGAAGTCGACTACGCCACGGTGGCGGCCGAGGTGACCGCACGGGACCGCGAGGTGGTCAACAAATTCACCAAGGACGGGCAGATCACCGCGATCCGGGCGGCCCGCAGCTATCTCGGTGACCGGTTCAGCCGCGTCGTCGCCCCACACCGGCTCACCGACCCGAAGGCGGGTCCGCTGATCGCCGTCAAACTGCACATCCTGACTCGAAAGTCCCTGGGCGGGTTGGAAACCGACCTCGACTCCCGGGTTCTCAAAGAAGACGGTGCCGCGTTCGCCGGCCTGTACGCCGCGGGTGAGGCAGCCGGATTCGGCGGTGGCGGGGTGCACGGCTACCGGTCCCTGGAAGGCACCTTCCTGGGCGGGTGCATCTTCTCCGGCCGGGCGGCCGGGCGCGGTGCGGCCGCCGATATCGCCTAGGCCGCTCGCGTTCAGAACACCACGGCTGAGCCGTGAATCAGAACTCGGTGCCGTTTTCCTCGGTGAGAACCTGGAATTCGGTGTTCGTCATCTCCGTCAGCCGCCCGTAGTAGATGCCGCGCGCACCCGGCTCGATGATGCCCTGATGGATCGGCACCGCCCGCGCCGGCGCCACCGCGCGCAGGAAGTCAACGGCCTCTGAGATTTTCATCCACGGGGCGGCCGCGGGGGTGGCCAGCACGTCGACCGGTTCGCCGGGGACGAACAGGGCGTCACCGGGATGCATGAGCCGGGCGGGATGCTCGTCATCGCCCAGCAGGTACGAAATGTTGTCGATCACAGGGATTTCCGGGTGGATCACGGCGTGTTTGCCGCCGGTCCCGCGCACGTTGAGCGAGCCGACCCGGAATGCGTCGCCGGGGCGCACCGCCTGCCACGGCTCACCAAGCTGGGCGGCGGTCTGCGGATCGGCATACAGCGCCGCCTGCGGGTTGGCCTCGATCAGCGCGGGCAAACGGGCGGTATCGGCATGGTCGGGGTGCTGGTGGGTGATCAGGATGGCCGACAAACCGGTGATGCCTTCGAAACCGTGCGAGAAGTTGCCCGGGTCGAACAGCACGGTGGTGTCCGAAATGCTGGCCAGTAGGCACGAATGTCCGAAATGCGTGAGTTGCATGCCTATATTGTGGCGCTCGGTGGGGATATGGCGGGTGATCGTGGCGATGTCGATCGTGCTCTGCGGGCTGGCCGCAGCGCCCCCTTCGGCTTGGGCGGAGCCCAGCCCCGACTGCCCGCCGCTGTGTGACCGCATCCCCGACTCGGCGTGGGTGGACACCTCGAAACTCCCGTTGGACCGTGAGTACGGCTGGCCCGGGCTGGCCGGACTGGCCGTGACCGCCGTCGCACCACGCTTTCGCTTCGAGGAGGAATGTGCGTCGGCGCCGGTGCCCGGGGATCCGCGCGGCTATGCCGTGGCGGCGCGATCCGAGGTGACCCGGCCCGCGGGGCACTGGCAACTGCGCGTGCAGGTCATCCATTGGCGCGGGGAGACGTGGCAAGGCGGTCAGACGGCGCTGGCGGTCCTGCAAGGGGCCACTGCGGCACTGCGCGCCTGCCCGGGGAACGCGGCGTCGATCACCACAGAGCGGACCGGGCGGCTGGCAGCGGTGGTCAACCTCGACGATGGGACGGTCCTGCACCAGTACCTGCTCGCCGATCCGTACAACAGCACCATGGTCGAGCTGGCCATGTGGACGACCACGCCACCACAGGTCGCGTGGTCCGCTCCGGCGGACCGTCAGGTGCTCGATGCGCTGGCCGACCCACTGTGCACGGCTTACATAGGGTCGTGCCGGTAGAGTGTGCGCCGTGGCAAAGGTGGTTGTGCACGTCATGCCCAAGGCGGAGATCCTCGACCCCCAGGGTCAGGCGATCGTCGGGGCACTTGGTCGGCTTGGACATGGTGGTATCTCGGACGTCCGTCAGGGCAAGCGTTTCGAGCTCGAAGTCGATGACTCCGTAGCTGACGAAACCCTGGCCGAGATCGCCGAATCTCTGCTGGCCAATACCGTTATCGAGGACTTCTCGGTGAGCAGGGAGGGCGCGTGACCACCCGTGTCGGGGTGATCACCTTCCCCGGGACGCTCGACGACGTCGACGCGGCCCGAGCCGTCCGTCTGGCCGGGGCCGAGGCGGTCAGCCTGTGGCACGCCGACGCGGACCTGAAGGGCGTCGACGCGGTCGTCGTGCCCGGTGGCTTCTCCTACGGGGACTACCTGCGCTGCGGGGCCATCGCGAAGTTCGCGCCCGTGATGGGTTCGGTCGTGGAGGCTGCCGGCAAGGGCATGCCTGTGCTCGGCATCTGCAACGGCTTCCAGGTGCTGTGCGAGGCCGGGCTGCTGCCCGGTGCTCTGACCCGCAACGCCGGACTGCACTTCATCTGCCGCGACGTGTGGCTGGAGGTCGCCTCCAACACCACGGCCTGGACCACCCGGTATGACGCCGGTGCCGACCTGCTGATCCCGCTCAAGTCGGGCGAAGGCCGTTACGTCGCCTCCGACGCCGTGCTCGACGAACTCGAGGGCGAGGACCGCGTGGTCTTCCGCTACCGCGAGAACCTCAACGGTTCGATGCGCGGCATCGCGGGCGTGTGCTCGGCCAACCGTCGCGTCGTCGGCCTGATGCCGCATCCCGAACACGCCACCGAGGCGTTGACCGGTCCGTCCGACGACGGGCTCGGCTTGTTCTACTCCGCGCTGGACGCGGTTCTCTCGGTTTAGCTTTCTGCCTTATTCGGCCTCACTCGGCTCGGCCTCACTCGGCGCCGCGAGCGACCGCTGAGGTACGCAATTTGCGGCGTGTCGGCGTACAGACACGGTCGCTCGCGGGGCAAGGGGACCAAAGGGGCAAGGGGACTCAGGCGGTGAGGGCGACCGAGGCCTCGGCGGTGTAGGCCAGGAACGTCAGCGTCTCCTGCAGGTACAGCTGCACGCTCTCCGCATCGTGGGACAGGTAGCCGATCGAGACGTCGGTGCCCAGCTGCAGATCGAAATCGCCACCGCGGGTGGACAGTACGAACGCACCGTCGATCGCGGGCGCCCAGATGATCTCGCCATCGACCAGCCGGCTCAGGTGCTCGCGGATCGGGTAACCGTGCGCCGTCGTCTCGCTGACCTTGGTGTAGGTCGCCGCCGAGAGCAGCACCGAGTACGGTCCGTCGACACCGGCCAGCCGCAGCTCGGACAGCGCCTGGGCGATCACGTCGGGGATCTCACGGGCGTCGTCGGGCAGGGCCAGCGCCGGGTTGGAGCTGGAGCTGCGGATGCCCTCGATCGAGGCCGCCGGGTAACCCTCGAAGATCGCCCGGTCCTCGACGAACGCCAGCTTCTTGGCGGCGTCCTTCACCGGATCCCAGTCGGAGTCCTGGGCGCCGCGCTCGACGTCGTCAATTGCGGTGCGCGACACCGTGAACGGCACCCGCAGACGCACCAGCGGCTTGGCGTCGCGCAGGTGGGCGACCACGCCGTCACCGGGCGAGTTCACATCGAGCAGATGGCCCGTGCTGATCGCCGCGGTAACCGGGCCGCCGGGCTCGCTGACGTCGACCACGCGCCGTCCGGCGATGTGCCGCTTGAAAGTCCGGCTGGCCTCGAGTTCGATCTCGGCCCAGGCGGACTCGGTGATCGGGGCAAGCTCGCGGTACAGGTTGTTCATTGCGGGATTCCTTTCAGGCTGCCGATCGCCAGTGAGTGTTCGGGCACCGCGGTGTCGCTTGCGATCACTTCCGGTTCTTCGACCGGAACCGGAAGCGGCGGTGGATCATCGAGGAAGCTGATGGTGGGCACGAAGAACATCCCGCCGGTCACCGCGGTCGAGAAATCCAGGATCCGGTCGGTGTTGCCGGGCGGATCGCCGATGAACATGTTGGTCAGCATGCGTTCGGTGATGGCCGGATCGGCACAGTAGCCGATGTAGTACGTGCCGAACTCGCCGCTGCCGAGTTCGCCGAACGGCATGTTGCGCCGCACGATCTTCAGTTCGTTGCCGTCTTCGTCGGTGATGACGTTCAGCGCGATGTGAGAGTTGGAAGGTTTGACGTCATCGGCCATTTCGATGTCGTCGAGCTTGGTGCGGCCGATCACCCGTTGCTGTTCCTCGACCGACAGCGAGCGCCAGTCCGTCATCTCATGCACGTACTTCTGGATGTGCACGTAGCTGGCCCCGGCGAAATCTGGATCCTCGGCGCCGATCTGAACGGCGGCCGCCGCGGTGGACCCGTTCGGGTTCTCGGTACCGTCGACGAAGCCCAGCAGATCGCGGTTGTCGAAGTACTGGAACCCGTGCACCTCGTCGACAACCGTGACGGCACTGCCGAACTCCTGCAGCATCCGATCGGCCAACTCGAAACACACGTCCATGGTGTCCGCGCGGATGTGCAACAACACATCACCCGGGGTGGACGGTGCCTGATGTCGTCCGCCGTCGAGGGCGATGAACGGATGCAGACTGGCCGGGCGCGGCCCGGCGAACAGGCGATCCCAGGCCGCCGAACCGATCCCCGCCACCAGCGACAGCTCCTTGGTGGTATCGCGGAACCAGATCGAGCGGACGATGCCCGAAATGTCAGGGAGGACGTCGTGAACGGCTTGCTCACCGTCGTCCTCGATCGTCAGTACCAGGAAGATGGCCGCCCGCGTCAGGAGGTTCAGCACCGGCTGCGGGATCGGATCGGGCACAAACCGACCCTACCGACACCTGCGGCCGGTTCGCCGGTCAAGATGAAAAGATGCCAGCGAGCGCTCAGGGCCTGTGCGAGTTCATCGATGCCTCTCCGTCTCCGTTCCACGTGTGCGCCACTGCCGCGCAACGCCTGCGCGACGCGGGATTCACCGAGCTGGCCGAAACCGACGGCTGGCCGGCCACCGCGGGCAAGTTCTTCACGGTGCGGGCGGGCTCGCTCGTGGCCTGGAACGCCGAGGGAACCGACCCGGCCGCACCGTTCCGGGTCGTCGGCGGCCACACCGACAGCCCCAACCTCCGGGTCAAGCAGCACCCCGATCGCGTCGTCGCCGGCTGGCAGGTGGTCGCACTGCAGCCCTACGGCGGGGCCTGGCTGAACTCGTGGTTGGACCGCGACCTCGGGATCAGCGGCAGGCTCTCGGTCCGCGACGGCAACCGGATCGAACACCGGTTGATCCGGATCGACGATCCGATCCTGCGCGTGCCCCAGCTCGCCATCCACCTGTCCGAGGACCGCAAGGGCGTGAGCCCCGACCCGCAGCGCCACGTCAACGCGGTGTGGGGCCTGGGGGAGCGGCCCGGGTCGTTCCTGCGGTTCGTCGCGGAGCGGGCCGGGGCCGACGAGGGCGACGTGCTGGGCTTCGACCTGATGACCCACGACCTGACCCCGTCGGCGATCACCGGCGCCGAGGGGGAGTTCGTCAGCGCGCCCAGACTGGACAACCAGGCCACCTGCTACGCGGGACTGGAGGCGGTCCTGGCCGCGGGTGCAGGCACACATGTGCCGGTGCTGGCGCTGTTCGACCACGAGGAGGTCGGTTCGACCTCGGACCACGGCGCCCAGTCCGAACTGTTGCCGACCGTGCTGGAGCGCATCGTGCTCGCCGCGGGCGGTACCCGGGAGGACTTCCTGCGCAGGGCGGCCGGATCGATGGTGGCTTCCGGGGACATGGCGCACGCGACGCATCCGAACTACCCGGACCGTCATGAGCCCGGACACCTGATCGAGGTCAACGCCGGGCCCGTGCTGAAGGTGCAGCCCAACCTGCGCTACGCCACCGACGGCCGCACCGCGGCGGCGTTCGCGCTGGCCTGTGACCACGCCGGGGTGCCGCTGCAACGCTATGAGCACCGCGCCGATCTGCCGTGCGGGTCCACCATCGGGCCGATGACGTCGGCGCGCACCGGGATCCCGACCGTCGACGTCGGCGCGGCGCAGCTCGCCATGCATTCCGCAAGGGAGTTCATGGGCGCCCGGGACGTCGCCGCCTATTCGGCGGCATTGCGGGGGTTCTTGTCACCGGCCTGATCTAGGGTCGGCGCCATGGCACTCTCCGTGGAGATGATCACAGTCGACTGCACCGATCCCGACACGCTGGCCCAATGGTGGGCGCAGGCCGTCAACGGCACGGTAAATGCCGTTGTTCCAGGCGAATTCGTCCTCGTCGACCTGCCGGGCGGGCCCAACCTCGGTTTCCAGCACGTCGACGATCCGACGCCGGGCAAGAATCGCGTGCACCTCGACTTCCACGCGGCCGACATGGAGGCCGAGGTGACGCGTCTGGTGGGGCTGGGCGCCAGCGAGACCGGGCGGCACAACTTCGGTCCGGAGTTCAACTGGGTGGTGCTGGCCGACCCGGCCGGCAACGCGTTCTGTATCGCGGGCGGATAGCCCTGCAGCCGGGTTTCGGCGCCGCCCGTCGGTGTGGCCGCGCCCACACGCGAGCAGCAACTAAACTGATCACGTGACGTCTGAGCTCACCCACGGCCGTACATCCACCCAAGACACTGTGGAGCGGGCAGCCGCCACCCCCGATCAGCCGCAGCCCTACCGCGAACTCGGTCTCAAGGACGACGAGTACCAGCGGATTCGCGAGATCCTGGGCCGCCGCCCCACCGACGCCGAGCTGGCCATGTACTCGGTGATGTGGAGCGAACACTGCTCCTACAAGTCTTCGAAGGTGCACCTGCGCTACTTCGGTGAGACCACCACCGACGAGATGCGCGCCGGCATGCTGGCCGGCATCGGTGAGAACGCCGGCGTAGTCGACATCGGCGACGGCTGGGCCGTCACCTTCAAGGTCGAGTCCCACAACCACCCGTCCTACGTCGAGCCCTACCAGGGTGCGGCCACCGGCGTCGGCGGCATCGTCCGCGACATCATGGCGATGGGCGCCCGCCCGGTCGCGGTCATGGACCAGCTGCGCTTCGGCGCGGCCGACGCACCCGACACCCGCCGCGTGCTCGACGGCGTGGTGCGCGGTGTCGGCGGCTACGGCAACTCGCTGGGCCTGCCCAACATCGGCGGCGAGACGATCTTCGACCCGTCCTACGCCGGCAACCCGCTGGTCAACGCGCTGTGTGTGGGTGCCCTGCGCAAGGAGGACCTGCATCTGGCGTTCGCCTCGGGTACCGGCAACAAGATCATCCTGTTCGGCGCGCGCACCGGCCTGGACGGCATCGGCGGTGTCTCGGTGCTGGCGTCGGACACCTTCAGCGGCGACGAGAGCGGAGCGGGCCGCAAGAAGCTGCCGAGCGTTCAGGTGGGCGACCCGTTCACCGAGAAGGTGCTCATCGAGTGTTGTCTCGAGCTGTACTCGGCCGGCCTGGTGGTCGGTATCCAGGACCTCGGCGGTGCCGGATTGTCCTGTGCCACATCCGAACTCGCGTCGGCCGGCGACGGCGGCATGCACATCGAGCTGGACCAGGTGCCGCTGCGCGCCAAGGACATGACCCCGGCCGAGGTGCTCTCCAGCGAGTCCCAGGAACGCATGTGCGCCGTGGTCACGCCGGAGAACGTCGATGCGTTCATGGCGGTCTGCCGCAAATGGGAGGTGCTGGCCACCGTCATCGGTGAGGTCACCGACGGGGACCGGCTGCAGATCACCTGGCACGGCGAGACCGTCGTCGACGTGCCGCCGCGCACCGTGGCCCACGAGGGCCCGGTCTACCAGCGCCCGGTGGCCCGCCCCGACAGCCAGGACGCCCTGATCGCCGACACCTCGGCCAAACTGCCCCGGCCGAAGACCGGCGACGAGCTCAAGGCCACCCTGCTGGCACTGATCGGCAGCCCGCACCTGTGCAGCCGCGCGTTCATCACCGAGCAGTACGACCGCTACGTGCGCGGCAACACCGTGCTGGCCGAGCATGCCGACGGTGGTGTCCTGCGCATCGACGAGAGCACCGGCCGCGGCATCGCAGTCTCCACCGACGCCTCGGGCCGCTACACCCAGCTCGACCCCTACACGGGCGCGCAGCTGGCGCTGGCCGAGGCCTACCGCAACGTCGCGGTCACCGGGGCCACCCCGGTCGCGGTGACCAACTGCCTGAACTTCGGGTCGCCCGAAGACCCGGGTGTGATGTGGCAGTTCAGCCAGGCCGTCCGCGGACTCGCCGATGGCTGTGCCGCCCTGGGCATTCCGGTGACCGGAGGCAACGTCAGCTTCTACAACCAGACCGGCTCCACGGCGATCCTGCCGACGCCGGTGGTGGGCGTGCTCGGCGTGATCGACGACGTGAAGCGACGCATCCCCACCGGGCTGGGCACCGAACCGGGTGAGACGCTGCTGCTGCTCGGGGATACCCGCGACGAGTTCGACGGGTCGGTCTGGGCCCAGGTCACCGGCGACCACCTGGGTGGGGTTCCGCCGAAGGTGGACCTGGACCGCGAGAAGCTGCTGGCCGAGGTGCTGACCGCGGCCTCGCGGGACGGACTGATCTCCGCGGCCCACGACCTGTCCGAAGGTGGGCTGATCCAGGCCGTGGTGGAGGCCGCGCTGGCCGGTGAAACCGGTTGCCGGGTCATCCTTCCGGAGGATCTGCCGGAAGGCATCGACCCGTTCGTCTTCCTGTTCTCGGAGTCCGCGGGCCGGGTGCTGGTGGCCGTGCCGCGCACCGAGGAGAGCCGGTTCCGGTCGATGTGTGAGGCCCGGGACCTGCCGGTCACCCGGGTGGGCGTCGTCGACGAGGGGCCAGAAGGCGGAGAACCCTCGATCGAGGTCCAGGGACAGTTCAGCATCACCCTCGCGGAGCTACGGAGTACGTCGGAGGGCGTGCTGCCCGGGCTGTTCGGGTGACGGAGAAAGCCTCCAACGAACGTCATCCTCTGCTGCGCTGGGCCTGGAGCCTGGTGCGACTGGACTTCGCCGGCATCGCCGTCGGAGCCCTGTTCTTCTGTCTCTCGCTGACCCCGTCGCTGCTGCCGCGCGACTGGCTGTTCGCCGGGCTGATCGGCGGCATCAATGCCGCCATCGGCTACGGCATCGGTCTCCTGCTCGGAAAGGCGCTGTACCGCTTCGGGTTACGCAACCGTGCCTGGTGGCCTCCGTCGAAGCGGACGTTGTACTGGCTGAAGGCACTCGTCGTGACCGGCGCCATCGTGGCGTGCGTGCTGATGCTGATCCCCGCCGCGGCCTGGCAGCGGCAGGTCTCGGCGTTGATGGGCATGGAAGGCCCCGCCACGCTGGGCTATCTGCGCACCCTGATCATCGCGGTCGCGGTGGGCGCCGCGCTGATCGCGACGGCACGGTTGCTCCGCGACATCGTGCGACTGCTGGCCAGGTGGTTTATCCGGCGCTGGCATCTGCATCGGGAGGTGGCCCAGTTCATCGGGACCGCCATCGTGGTGGTGCTGGTCGTCATGCTCGTCAACGGCGTGGCCTACCGCGGTTTCCTGGCCGGGGCGAGCCGGGTGTTCCAGCCGCAGAACTCCACCACCCGTGAGGGCGTCAGCCAGCCGACCGAACCTGAAAGGTCGGGCAGCCCAGCCTCATTCGCGGCATGGGATTCGCTGGGCTTTCAGGGCCGCAACTTCGTGGCGAGCGGCCCGCGTCCCGCCGAGCTGGAGAAGCTCAACGGTGCGCCGGCCAGGGAACCGATCCGGGTGTATGCCGGGTTGCACACCGCCGACTCCGACGATCAGCGGGCCGCGGTGCTGCTCAGCGAGCTTGAGCGCACCCACGCCTTCGATCGCAAGCTGTTGGTCATCGTCCCCACCACCGGCACCGGCTGGGTGAATCCGGTGGCCGCCCGCGCCCTGGAGCTGATGTACAACGGCGACACCGCGATGGTCGGCATGCAGTATTCCTATCTGCCGAGCTGGATTTCGTTCATGGGTGACCGGGAGAAGTCCATGAAGACCGGACGGCTGATGATCGACGCGATCCAAGCGCGCTGGGCGCAGCTGCCGCCCGACCATCGCCCCCAACTGGTGCTCTACGGGGAGAGCCTGGGATCGATGGGTGGACAGGGCGCATTCAGCTGGCTCCCCGACATCTCGCGGATGGGCTTCTCCTCGGTGCTGTGGGTGGGCCCGCCCAATGCCAGCCCGCTGTGGCGCGGCCTGACCGCGCGCCGCGACCCGGGCACACCGCAAGCGCGACCCAGCTACGACAACGGCCGCACCGTGCGGTTCTCCGAGGCCGCGAACGCCGCCGAGATCGCCGAGGACACCGCCGCTCCGTGGGAGGGCACCCGCGTGCTGTTCCTGCAACACCCGTCGGACCCGATCATCTGGTGGTCGACGGATCTGCTGTTCTCCGAACCGGATTGGCTGGTCGAACCGCCGGGAACGGACCGCACCGCCTCGATGCGCTGGTACCCCATCATCACGTTCTGGCAGGTGGCCGCCGACATCACCAACGCGTCGAGCGTCCCGGCCGGACACGGGCACAACTACGGCGAATCGGTGCTCGACGGCTGGGCGGCGGTGGCGCCACCGGAGGGGTGGACTCCGGAGGACACGGAGCGAATCCGCGTGGCGCTGGAGAAGACCGAGGCCAACAACGGACCCGAATACTGATGTCCACCGGCCGGATTCGCGCGGTGGCGCTGGCCGTGGGCCTGGTCGCGTGGAACGGCCTGGTCGACCCCCGGTTGCCGGCCCGGTGGCAGCCGCTGGTGCGGGCGGGGCTCGGCAGCGTGCTGATGGTCGGGACGAGTGCCCGGCCGGGGTTACTGCCCCCGGCGCTGTGGTCGGGCCTGCGACTCGGGGCGGCTGCCGCGACCGCGGTGAGCGCAGGAGTGGCGGCAACCTCGGCGGTGCCGGTGGTCCGCACCGGGATGCGCCGCAAGGTCCTGCCCGCAGCGCCGGGCCGCTGGCTGGCGCTGCGGATCCCGCTGGGGACCGTCTGGCCGGAGGAGGCCGCCTTCCGCGGTGCGCTGGGCAAGGTCGGCGCCGAAGCGTTCGGTCCGGCGGGCGGTCAGGTGTTGCAGGCCACCGCTTTCGGGCTGTCACACATCTCCGACGCCCGTGCCGCGGGCCAACCGGTGCTCCCGACTGTCCTGGTCACCGGGGTCGCCGGGTGGGCGTTCGGTTGGCTTGCGCAGCGTTCGGCGAGCCTGGCGGCGCCGATGCTGGCTCACCTGGCGATCAACGAGGCGGGGGCGCTGGCCGCACTGGCCTACCAAGCCGCGCCAACACCCCTGCCACCGCGAGGATCACAGCCGTAGCGGCCAGCGGCCACAACGCCGGTATCGCGAAACTGGTGACCCGCAGCGGGATCAACACCACGCAGACCACCACCACGGTCAGGATCACCCTCGGCGCCTGCTGTGCCGCCGCGGACCCTTCGACGCGCGAATTGGCCTCCGTGACAAGCACATAGACCACCAGTAAGAGCAGCGCCGGGACCGCTATCTGCAGTCTGCCGATGTGATCCTGGAACCGGCTGAACGCCACGGCCAGCACACACATCACCGCGGGAACCAGGATCGCCACCTCCGGACCGGAACCGAACAATCGTCCCGCGACCCGGGTGGCCGCCCACGTCAAGGCCAGCACCGCGGCCGATCCCAGGCACAACGCCCCGGTGGTGAACCAGTAGAACCCGGCATCCGAGTAGAACTGGGAGACGATCAGCGGGAGGTTCGCGGCGGTGGGGTGGAACCCGCCGGTCGCGCCGATGTTGGCGGCCAGCAGCAGGACGACCGCGACCAGCGCCGTGATCCCCACCGCCGCGCCCACCGGGCGCGCCACAGATTCAAGGCGGCCACTGACCACGGTCGCGGCCTCGAATCCCACCAACGCCAGGCCGAGCGGAATGGCTGCCGCCGTCACCAGCAGGACCGAATTGACGGGCGTGGGCCCGCCGAACTGAACCGGAGGTGTACCCGAGCCCACCCGGGCCATGATCGCCAGCGCAAGGTAGAGGAAAACCAACAGGCCCACACCGGTCAGCGCGGCGGCCGTGGCACCCACCGCCCGCGTCGGCAGGTAGGCCACCACCGCACCGGCGATGACCACCACTGCAACAGACCAGCCGGGCCACCACCAGCCGGCCAGCGCGGTCTCCAGATCCGGTGCTCCGGTCAACGGCTGTAGCGCGAGCGTGAGCGCGGCGGCCACACCCAGCAGCACATAGGCCGCCAGCTGGATGAGGCTGGTGAACCGCCCGGCGGCCGGACCTACCGTGGAGGCCACCAGATCACCCGTCGATACGGACTGTGGTGCATTCCGGTGCAGGCGGGCGAACGCGAAGATCAAAACGGCGGCGATGGCCGCGGCGCACAGGCCGGCCACCCCGTTGAAGGCCGCGGCTCCGATCGGTGCGAGCGACAGGCCGACGGCGCGCCATGCTGCAAGTGCGGGGGGCCAGGCGGCGGGCTGCTCAGGGCTCGCCGGTACTGCGCGTTTAGGCATCGATCAGACTTCTTGTATCGGCGACGCGTTCACAAATCCCCTTTTCGCGCAAAGGCCTCGGACAAGATCGTAAGCGGTCACGGGTTGATCGTGGGCTCACCGATCTGCCGTCCCCAGACGTAGTCGGTGAAGATCGGCGAGCCGAGTTCGACATGGTTGTACGGCGCGATCGACAGTCCGGTGTCCATCACCAGGTACGGCGCAGGCCACAGGTCTTTGGTGATCGGCTTCCAGCAGCCGGGCTTGCCCTCGGGCCCGCCCTTGGCGTTGACCCGTGGCAGGTTGTCCGGATACACGTAGGCGTTGCCCACGCCGATGCTCGACAAGGTTCCCGTGCTGTCGAACGAATATCCGTTGTCGCCGCCGAACGTCGCATAGAAGGCGGGCGCGACGTCGTGGTAGTTGCGGATGGTGCAGAACAGCTGCCCCTGGTACTTGTCGAACAGTTTCGACGTCGGGATCAGGTCCTGTGCGCCGCGCTGTAGATACGGGCCGCCGCGCTCGAGGATGTCGGAACCGGTCCCGGCGAAGCCGATCGCTGCGATCAGCGCGGCGTCGAGTTGACCGCGCTGCGAGTTGAAGGTGGCGGCACTGCGAGCGGCGTCGGTCAGGCCGTCGAACAGGTCGGGTCCGGCCGCCGCGTAGCGTTCGCCGAGATCGGCCAGGGCGGCGATGTCGTGGCGCAGCGCGGGCATGCGCGGGTTCACATCGCCGAGGATCGTGTTGCCGTCGCTCAGCGACTGCCCGAACGCACTGCCCAGCCCGGTCAAGGCCTGCGCGGTGGCCGACAGGGTCTGGTTCAGCTTGATCGGGTCGACCTGTTCGGTGATGGCGGTGATGGTCTCGAACAAACTGTTGAACTCGGTGGTGACTGCCGTGACGTCGAGTGGGGTGGAGCTCGAAACCCGTTGCGGGCTCGGATGTTCCGGCGAGGTGAAGGCGACGTATTTGTTGCCGAACACCGTGGTCGCCTGGATCGAGGTCTGGACGTTGGCAGGCAGGAGGTCCATGTACTTCGGGTTGATGTCGAGCCGTACCTGGGCCCGGACCGGGTTGCCGTCGGCGCTCACCGTGGCCACCCGGCCGATCGGAACCCCGTTGAAGGTCACCTTCGAACCGGGATCGAGGACCAGGCCCGCCCGCGAGGCCAGCAGGGTCAGCGGTGTCTTGGGTTCGAAAGCGCCCCGGAACTGCGCCACGATCAACCCGAATGCGAGCGCGAGGATCACCAAGAGCACTGCACCGGCCATGCGATACGGCGGATTACGGTGATCGGCAAACACTTTGCGAGACTCTATGGCATGGCCGCGCGAGGCAGTGTAGATCCGCAAAAGACCAGGGCGGCGGTCGCCGCCGTGGCCGACTGGCTACGCGAACCCACCCATGCCGAACCCGCCCGCGCCGAGCTGGCCGACGCGGTCCGGCTGACCGCGCGCACCCTGGCGGCGGTAGCACCGGGCGCCAGCGTCGAGGTGAGAGTGCCGCCGTTCGTCGCGGTGCAGTGCATCGAAGGGCCCCGCCACACCCGGGGCAACCCGCCCAACGTCGTGGAAACCGATCCCCGCACCTGGCTGCTGCTGGCTACCGGGCAGCTCGACCTGGACGACGCCGGGGTAGCGGTGCAGATGTCGGGATCGAGGGCCGGCGAGGTGGCCCGCTGGCTGCCCCTGGTGCCGCTGGGGAGTGTCTAGTCCCGTTCGCCGCGCGTGGCGGCCGGCTCACCGGAAGTAGGGATACTCCTGCACCCAGTGAAAGCCCCGGTTCCGCAGGGTGAACTGGTTCAGATCCTGCCGATCCAGCCAGATCGCGACGTCGCGGCCGGACAACTCACCGGTCAGCCGCAGCTGCTCGGGTGTCGGCCGGGACGCGGTGAGCGTGGCCAGGGGTGAGCCGTCCGGTCCCGACACCGTGAGGTTGTTCCCGTCGACCTTGACCGGTGCGTCCACCAGTTCGCCGCTCATCCGTTGGTAGGTGAGTAGCTCGGGCAGATCGAAAACGACGCGCTGCCAACGGTACTGATCGGTGGTCAGCGGCGGTGCCGCCGCGCCGTCGACGTCGAAGCGGCTGACCGTCCAGATCCCGTACAGCTCGGGTTTGACGCGGCCGCCGCCGTACTCGCTCCAGCTCTGCCAGCTGGTCAGGACACAACCGGCCACGATCCAGATACCGAGTGCGGCCTGTATCCGCGCCGCGATGTTGTTGGCCCGAGCGCCGGCGAACAGTTCGGGTTGGACGGCCGGTTCGGTGGTGCGCTGCAGCACCAGGAAGTCGGCCAGCCGGCGGTATTGCGGGGCGAGCAGCACCAGACCCATCAGCAGGAGATGTCCGGAGAGAATCTTCACCGGCACATCGAAGGTCATGTTCAGCAGGAACACCTGCGCCATGCTGGCCACGCCGAGCAGGGCGCCCAGCGTCCCGGTCCGCGGCAGGAACAGCAACAACCCGGCGAGCACCTCGACCGCGCCCAGCGCCATCTCGTACGGATAGGAGCTGCCGACCTGGAGCCACAGCACCGACGCCGGGCTGAACTCGCCGTACGGGCGCAGCAACGCGGCCAGCGGCGGCGTGGGCATCTGGGTCGGCACCAGCTTGGCGAATCCGTAGAACAGCATCTGGCCGCCCACGCACAGCCGCACAAATGTCAGGAACCAGGCCCACAGCCTCGAGTAGTCGTGTCGCTGCCGGTCCACCCACGACCACACCGCTGTGCCGACGACGGCGAACACCAGCAGGCAGAACATCGTCACCCAGATCGCGGCCTGGTCCCCGCTGCCCGAGTCCTGATGCAGAACCGCCTCGACGCCGAAGACGTGGCTGCCGACCCAGCCCACCACGGGCCCGAAGACGGTCATCTGCCACATCACCGCCCGATCCGGCAGCCAGTGGCCGACGATCCCCAGGAAGGCGAACGTGATCTGCGCGAACAACAGACAGAACAGGCCGAAGTACAGGAAGCAGAACCGAAATGCGATCTTCGTCACCCCCGGCCACGGTTGCGGCCGGGTCTCCGCGTCGGGGTCGAGGGGATCGGTTGCCGGCTTCTCGGAGAGTTGGCGCGTCACGAAATCCATCCTTGCCGTTGCCATGTAGTGGGTCGATGGGGTTATCCCGACGGATCCGGGTACGGCTGGCCACACCCCGGTAGATGGGTGCGGGAATGGCGATCGTGTCGCCCGCTGTTGGAAAAGCCGGTGCCAGACCGGCCATTCGATTCTTTTGTTGGCCCACCTGGACCGTAGACTCGGTTATGTCACCAACCGCCGCCCCGGGAGCAGCCCTATCGTGACTGTGCAGCAACTCGAAGAGAACGAACCGCGCGAAGAGTGCGGCGTATTCGGGGTCTGGGCCCCGGGTGAAGACGTTGCCAAGCTCACCTACTACGGCCTGTACGCGCTGCAGCACCGTGGCCAGGAAGCAGCGGGCATCGCCGTTTCCGACGGCTCCCAGATCCTGGTCTTCAAAGACCTCGGGCTGGTCAGTCAGGTATTCGACGAGCAGACCCTGGCCGCCATGCCGGGCCACGTCGCCGTCGGACACTGTCGCTACTCCACCACCGGATCCACCACGTGGGAGAACGCCCAGCCGGTGTTCCGCAACACCGCCGCCGGGACCGGCGTCGCACTCGGACACAACGGCAACCTGGTCAACACCGCGGAGCTGGCGACCCGCGCCCGTGAAGCCGGACTGATCGACATGAAGGGCGCCCCGGCCGCCACCACCGATTCCGACATCCTCGGGGCGCTCCTGGCCCACGGCGCCGCCGACGCGACGCTGGAGCAGGCCGCCCTGGACCTGCTGCCCACCGTGCGCGGCGCGTTCTGCCTGACCTTCATGGACGAGAACACCCTCTATGCCGCCCGCGACCCGCACGGTGTGCGCCCGCTGGCGCTCGGCCGGCTCGACCGCGGCTGGGTGGTGGCCTCCGAAACCGCCGCGCTCGACATCGTCGGCGCTTCGTTCGTCCGCGACATCGAACCCGGTGAACTCCTTGCCATCGATGCCGACGGCGTCCGCTCCACCCGGTTCGCCAACCCCGAACCCAAGGGCTGCGTCTTCGAGTACGTCTACCTGGCCCGGCCCGACAGCACGCTGGTGGGCCGCTCGGTGCACGCCACGCGCGTCGACATCGGCCGGCGGCTGGCCCGCGAGCACCCGATCGACGCCGACCTGGTGATCGGCGTCCCGGAGTCGGGAACGCCGGCTGCCGTCGGCTACGCGCAGGAATCCGGGATCCCGTTCGGGCAGGGCCTGATGAAGAACGCCTACGTGGGCCGTACCTTCATCCAGCCCTCGCAGACCATCCGGCAGCTGGGTATCCGGCTCAAGCTCAACCCGCTGCGGGAGGTCATCCGCGGCAAGCGACTCATCGTCGTCGACGATTCGATCGTGCGCGGCAACACCCAGCGCGCCCTGGTCCGGATGTTGCGTGAGGCAGGGGCGCTGGAGGTCCACGTCCGGATCGCCTCGCCGCCCGTGAAATGGCCCTGCTTCTACGGCATCGACTTCGCCACCCCGGCCGAGCTCATCGCCAACGCGGCATCCGCCGAGCACCCGGGCGAGATGCTGGAGGCGGTGCGGCACGCCATCGGTGCCGACAGCCTGGGCTACATCTCCAAGCAGGGCATGATCGCGGCCACCGAGCAACCGCCCACCCGGCTGTGCTCGGCCTGTTTCGACGGGAACTACCCGATCGAGCTGCCCGGCGAGACCGCACTGGGCAAGAACGTCATCGAGCAGATGCTGGCCACCGCAGCCCGCACCGGCATTCCGCTGCAGCCCGACAACGACAACGCATCGGCGCTGCGCAGGCCCTGACGTCACGGTCGCGACGTCCTTGAGGTGTCCTTAACACCTCCTGCGCTGTACCCCCGTAACAGCGGGGCGGTAGCCTTGCTTGCGATGACTAAGGGCGCCGAACAGCACGGCATCGCCGAACACAACAGCATTTCGTACGCGTCGGCCGGAGTGGATATCGAAGCCGGTGACCGCGCTGTTGAACTCTTCAAACCCCTCGCCGCCAAGGCGACCCGACCTGAGGTCAGGGGCGGTCTAGGCGGGTTTGCCGGATTGTTCGCCTTACGGGGCGGATACCGCGAGCCGGTGCTGGCCGCCTCGACCGACGGTGTGGGCACCAAGCTCGCCGTCGCCCAGGCCATGGACAAGCACGACACCGTCGGGCTGGACCTGGTCGCCATGGTGGTCGACGACCTCGTGGTGTGCGGCGCCGAGCCGCTGTTCCTGCAGGACTACATCGCCGTCGGCCGTACCGTCCCCGAGCGGGTCAGTGCGATCGTGTCCGGCATCGCCGAAGGCTGTGTCCAGGCCGGCTGCGCGCTGCTGGGCGGCGAGACGGCCGAACATCCCGGGCTGATGGAACCCGACCACTACGACATCTCCGCGACCGGCGTCGGCATCGTCGAGGCCGACAACGTGCTCGGACCCGATCGCGTCCGCCCCGGCGACGTGATCATCGCCATGAAGTCCAGCGGGCTGCACTCCAACGGCTACTCGCTGGCCCGCAAGGTGCTGCTGGAGATCGACCGGATGAACCTGGCCGGCCACGTCGAAGAGTTCGGCCGCACCCTCGGCGAGGAGTTGCTGGAGCCGACCCGCATCTATGCCAAGGACTGCCTGGCGCTGGCCGCCGAGACGCAGGTGCGTACGTTCTGCCACGTCACCGGCGGTGGCCTGGCGGGCAACCTGGAGCGTGTGGTGCCCCATGGCCTGACCGCAGAGCTGGATCGCGGTACGTGGACGCCTGCGCCCGTGTTCCAGATGATCGCCCAGCGCGGACGCATCGAGCGTGCCGAGATGGAGAAGACGTTCAACATGGGCGTCGGGATGGTCGCCGTCGTCGCCCCGGAGGACACCGATCGCGCGCTGGCCATCCTGACCGCACGGCACCTGGACTGCTGGACGCTGGGAACCGTGAAGAAGGGCGGCAAGGACAGTGCGCGCGCCCAGCTGGTCGGACAGCATCCGCGGTTTTAGGCAGATAGACAGGTCGCGCTGGTAAGCGACGTGCGCGATCAGCGCGACCTGTATCTAAGTTCTACGAAAAGAATGCCGGCGGCTCAGCGCCGCCAGTCGTCCTCGCCCGACCAGTCTTCGGCATCGTCATTGACGTCGCCGGAATCGGGAGATCCCGACAGCTCACGTTGGAGCTGACTGAAGTCGGTATTCGGCGAGCTGTACTTAAGGTCACGTGCAACCTTGGTCTGCTTTGCCTTAGCCCGGCCGCGGCCCATGGGGGACCCCCTCGCGCAATAACGGAGCGGCCCAATAGCTAGGCGGCTCCGATCTGTGTGTCTTTATTTCCTGCCAACACTTTACCGTGCCCGTCCGAGAAGTGCTGTCAGGCCCTACCTCACATCGAGTGGCTGCGGGCCCGGCTACCGTGCGTCGTTGCACAGCGGCACGACCGTCACCAAGAACGCGAGGATCCGCGCAGAGACGGTCGTCACGTCGTCGGTGACCGAGTGAGTTTACGTGCTGATGACCTGTTCCACGGCTTAACGCCCCCGGAGTCGATCCACTGCCGCCCGCCCGGCGCCGGCGGTGGCATCCGCCTCCGGCAGGGAATCGGGGTCGATCACGGCGGGTGCCTGCGCCTCGGCGCCGGCGACCAGCTCGGTATCGGCCGGCAGTCCCCGTTTGACCAGGGCCAATGCGATCGGGCCGTCGTCGGCGTGCTCGACGACGGTGCCGATCCGGCCGACGTTGCGCCCGCCCGCGGTCACCGCGTCGCCCGTCACTGGCCGGTCAGAGGAGCCGTCGAGCTGCAGGATCACCAGCATCCGGGGTGGTTTGCCCAGGTTGTGCACCCGTGCAACGGTCTCCTGACCGCGGTAGCAACCCTTGTCCAGGTGGACCGCTCCGACGCCGGGGCCGCCGATCCAGCCGACCTCGTGCGGGATGGTGCGCTCGTCGGTGTCGACCCCCAACCTCGGGCGCCCGGAGGCCACGCGGTGGGCCTCGTAGGTCCAGATCCCGGCCGGCCGCACGCCGGCCTCGGTCAGCCGCCGGGTGTACTCGGCGACTGCCTCTCGTGGCACCACCAGGTCCAGTTCGATTCCCGGGGCGGGCAGCCGGCGCAGGAACCCGCCGCCGGGCAGTGCGACCGCCGTCGCCTCCTCTGGCAGCTCCGCGCAGCCCAGGGCCTTGATGACCTGGTCATCGGCAAGCCCGGGCCCGAGCAGAGACAGCACCGCCAGATCCGCGGGCTCGACCTGCACGTCGGACCAGAACACCATCTTGCGCAGGTAGGCCAGCAGCGGTTCGCCCCGCCACGGTTCGGTGTCCAGGTACGTGGTGCCGCCGAGGTCGGTCTGAATCCAGTGATCTTCGACACGGCCCTGCATATCCAGGCTCAGGTTCTCGGTGACCATGCCGTCCGGCAATGCGCTGACGTGCTGGCTGGAGATGCTGTGCAGCCACGTCTGACGGTCCTTGCCGGTCAGGGTCAGGACTGCGCGGTGCGACCGGTCGACCAGAACGGCGGCACCCGCAGCGGCCTGCTGTTCGCCGAGCGGATCGCCGTAATGCCACACGGCCCCGGCGTCGGGGCTGCCTTCGGGCGTGGGCACTGCTGGCGGTGGGGCAGTCATAGCGCCAACTCTACGTTTGTCGCTTCCCGCGCCGGCGGCTCGTGGGCGCGCGGCTACGCTTTGGCCCCATGGCGAGCCAACCAGCCGTGCTGGTCACCCTTGACGGCCAGATCCACGATCCCAACGCTCCGCTGCTGCACGCCGACGATCTGGCCGCGGTGCGCGGCGACGGGGTTTTCGAGACGCTGCTGGTGCGCGATGGCAGACCCTGCCTGCTGGAGGCGCACCTGGGGCGGCTGACCCAATCCGCCAAGATGCTGGATCTGCCCGAGCCGGATCTGGACGCCTGGCGAGCGGCGGTCGCGACGGGGGCCGCACGTTGGACCGCCGACAACGACGGCGACGGCGTGCTGCGCCTGGTCTACAGCCGCGGGCGGGAGAGCGGGGGACCGGCGACGGCGTTCGCCACGATCGGCGCGCTGGCCGACCGGGTGGCCGGGGTGCGGCGTGACGGGCTGGCGGCGATCACCCTCGACCGCGGGCTGCCCCTGAATGCCAGCGACATGCCGTGGCTGGTCGCCGGCGCCAAGACCCTGTCCTACGCGGTCAACATGGCCGCGCTGCGGCACGCCGAGCGCCAGGGTGCCGGTGACGTGATCTTCGTCAGCTCCGACGGCTACCTGCTGGAGGGGCCGCGTTCCACCGTGGTAATCGCGGCCGAAGGTGACGACGGCCGGCCGCTTCTGCTCACCCCGCCGCCCTGGTACCCGATCCTGCGCGGCACCACCCAACAGGCACTGTTCGAGGTGGCCCGCAACAAGGGCTATGACTGCGACTTCCGGGCCCTCAAGCCGGCGGATCTGCTTACGGCGCAGGGGGTTTGGCTGGTCTCCAGCATCACCCTCGCGGCCCGGGTGCACACCCTGGACGGGCGGCCGCTGCCCTATGCACCGCTGGCAGCCGATATCTCCGGCCTGGTCGACGCGGCGATCGTCAGCGATCGCTGAGCTGCGGATAAATCGCTTGTCGGGGTGCGCGGACGGGGGTAGCTTCGTGTGCACACAGGGAAGGAGGTGGTCCGTCAAATTGAGTGACTTATGGACATGTGAGGTGGCTGCCCGCTAGCAGCGCCGGGGTATTGCCTGCGCGCGCTGGCGAATTCCCCGCAGCCACCCGGCCCCCGAGCCCCTCGGTCTGTCTAACCAAGAACCACGGCTCGGGGGCCGCCCCATGTCTGGGGTAGGCCGAACCCTGTTACTGCGGCGGCGGCTGTGGCGCCAGTGACTGGCAGGCCTGCATCGCGTCGTCCCACTGAGCCTGATCGACACCGGGCGGAGGCAATGGCTTGCCGTCCTCGCCCATCGGCGGCGGCGGTGGCAGTGGCTCGCCATTCGCATCGGTCGGGGGTGGCAGAGGCTTCCCGTCCGGACCCAGCGGCGGCGTCGGGGCGCCTGGAGGCGGGGTCGCGCCCGCCGGTGGCGGACCTGGTGGCGCACCCTCCGGTGGCGCCGGGATGCCGTGCTCGGTCAGGCAATCGGTGAACGCGCCGTGGGGCGCGGCTGCCGGAGCGGCCGACGTCGACTCCGAAGCCGACGTGGCCCCCGAGGTATCGGGCGACTCTGTGCTCGAACCGGACGAACACGCCACCATGCCGGTGACGAGTGCTGCACCGGTGACGCCGAAAACGGCGGCGCGCAGCGATGACAAGGACACATTTACCTCCTCGATGGTTGGTGCGCGACCGAGGCTATTTCGGCTGAATGGGCTTGGGTTATCAGCACCCTTGGAGCCGGCTGTGTGATTGGTTGCGAAACGGTGTCAGGCAATACCGCTGAGATCGGTTGCGGCGATCCATGATTGGGCCGCGGCAAGGCAGGGCGCGGAGGCGAGCCCTAGCTGCTCGGGCCCGGCGCCAGCGTCGAGCACGCCTTGGTGGCCTGCTGCCAGGTCTGATCGTCGACCCCGGACGGCGGACCGGCGACCGGGCCGGGCGCAGACGGGATGCCGTGCTGGGACAGGCAGTGCGCATAGGTCCCGTGCTCGGGCGGCGGTGAGGTCGGAGCAGGTTGTGGGCCCTCCGACGAACATGCGCCGAGGAACGCTGCTGCGGCAAGCAGTCCTGCCGCGATGATCGGCCGGCGCATCAGCCGACAAACCGTGACAGCCGGGCCGACAGATGCGGTACCAGACCGCCGTCAGCGTCCACACGTTCCTCGACGTAGCCCAGGTCGCCGCCGTCGACGATGCCGTAGAGGCGCTTGGCGCCCCCGACCAGCAACCCGGACTTGCTGCGGGCCAGCGCATCGGTCACCAGCTCCCAGGACGCCTGGGTGAGGGGCTTGCCGTAGAAAAGTTCGACATAGCCGGCCGAATGGGCCAGCAGCAGTTCGATGGCCTGCGACTCGTCACGGCCGGTCGGATCATCGGGATCGGTCACGAATCGCCAGAATCCGGTTTCGCGCAGGCCGGGGGATTCGTATTCACCCGATTCGTTCAGCCGCCAGGACCGCGAGTCCCAGTTCAGGTAGTCACCGCCGTCATGGGAGACCACGATCTGCTGACCGAACCGGTAGTCGCCATGGGTGTCGCGGCCTTCGCCCTCACCGCGCCAGACGCCGACCAACGGCAACAGTGCCAGCAGTGCGTCGTTGAGTTCGACGCCGTCGCGCAGATTGGCGGTGTCGGCAGGCACCGGGAGGTCGTCGAAGACCGGAATGTTGCGGGCGGCCGTTGCCTTGGCCCGCTCGGCGGCTGCCGCTACGGCTCGGTCACCGGAGCCCGGCTCCGGAACGGAGGCCTCGGCTGGAATGTCCCGGTCGGAGGTCACGACTCGTCGGTGACGAGGCGGTACAGCGCGTACAACGCGAACCACGTGATGACCACGACGGCCGCGACGAGCATTATCTCGAAGAAGAGCACCACGGGAGTGAGTCTAGTTCCTAGTCGAGGGTGTCGGCGCCCCGGGTCGGGGCGCCCTATACACGCCGAACGTGGGCCTGTGTGCGAGATACGTGCGAATCCTCGTACACAAGCCCACGTTCGAGCGGGATCAAGCGATCAAGCGATCAGGCGGTGCCGATGGCCTAGCTCCTCATCGGCTCGTACCTCGCCTTGATCGTCGCTAGGCGACCTTGACGTCGACCTCGTGGATGCCCGCACCGGCCGGGGCCACGCTGGCGTCGCCGTTGCCCGCGGGGGACAGGGCGCGCAGCGTCCAGGTGCCCGGGGCGGCGAAGAACCGGAAATCGCCGGTCGCCGAGGCCACGACCTCAGCCGTGAACTCGTCGCTGGAGTCCAGCAGGCGCACGAAGGCACCGCCGACAGCCTGGCCGGAGCCGTCCACCACGCGACCGGTGATGACGGTTTCCTTCTCCAGGTCGACGCCGGCCGGCAACGTCAGTCCTTGCTTGGGTGCAGAGCACATATCAACTTCCCAACTCGATCGGGGCGCCCACCAGGGAGCCGTATTCCGTCCAACTACCGTCGTAGTTCTTGACGTTCTCGTGTCCCAGCAGCTCCTGCAGCACGAACCAGGTGTGCGAGGAACGCTCACCGATCCGGCAGTAGGCGATGGTCTCCTTCTCGCCGTCGAGGCCGGCCGCGGCGTACAGCTTGGCCAGATCCTCGTCGGACTTGAAGGTGCCGTCCTCGTTGGCTGCCTTGCTCCACGGAACGTTGATGGCGCCGGGGATATGCCCGGGCCGCTGGCTCTGCTCCTGCGGCAGGTGCGCCGGTGCCAGGATCTTGCCGGAGAACTCGTCAGGCGACCGCACGTCGACCAGGTTCTTCGCACCGATCGCGGAGATGACCTCGTCGCGGTACGCCCGGATGCTGTTGTCGAGCGGCTGGGCCGTGTACGACGTGGCGGGGCGGCTGACGGCGTCCTTGACCAGCGGGCGTGCGTCGAGCTCCCAGCGCTTACGGCCGCCGTCGAGCAGCTTCACGTCGGCGTGGCCGTACAGCTTGAAGTACCAGTAGGCGTAGGCCGCGAACCAGTTGTTGTTGCCGCCGTACAGGATCACCGTGTCGTCGTTGCTGATGCCCTTGTCGGACAACAGCTTCGAGAACTGCTGCTGGTCGACGAAGTCACGCTTGACGGCGTCCTGCAGATCGTCTTTCCAGTCCAGTTTGACGGCGCCGGGGATGTGCCCCTCGTCGTCGTAGGCGCTGGTGTTCTCGTCGACCTCGACGAACACCACGCCGGGGGTGTCGAGGTTGTTCCCGGCCCATTCGGTCGAGACCAGGACGTCGGAACGTGCCATGTACGAATTCCTTTCGGTTGCTTCAGATTTGGTTTGTCAGGCGGGTGTCATGCGGGACTGGGGACGCGACGTAGCCGCGCCACCAGCGGGTAGATCTGGCAACCCAGGCAGATGCCGAAGGCGGCGTTGAGGAAGGCCGCCACCAACGCGAAGGCGGTGGCGGTCAGGCCGAGCGCGGTGATGCCGAAGGCGAACCCTGCGGTACCCGCGATCGCGAACACGAAGCCGACCAGCTGGGCGAACTTCAGTGGTGGCACCGGCTCGCGCTCGGTGACCGGTGCCAGGCGCGGTGCGACGAAAGTGGCGAACAGCCGGCCATACGGATGCTTGCGTGGACCGCCGACCGCACCGATGGCGAACACCACGGCCTGGGCGCCGAGCAGCACCGCGGCCGCGAGCTCACTCACCCCGGCGACCAGCAGCGTGGCGATCAGTACCGCGGTGGTGACCCAGGCCGCGAACCGAGGGCCCCGCACGTCGACCTGCGCGGGCCGACCATCAGCGACGGGCTGGGTTGATGTCGATGACATGAGAACGAACTCCTGTTGTTGTAGAAGGTCTGATGGTGTGCAGGCTCAGGCGCGAGGCCTGAGCGGGCGCGCAAAAGCGCGCGGCTGCCCTCAACAGCAACAACAACAGCAGCAACCCGCGACGCGGCACAGATCGACTGCGCGGCGCTTGGTGAGCACAAGCTCAAGGCGGGCTGACACGAGCCACAGCTTACCCAATAACCGCCGGGTCAGGCCAACAGTGGTTCCAGAGCCGAGCGCAGGTCAGCGGCCTTCGGCACCCCGCTGGTGCGGTATCGGGGCCGCCCGTCCCGGTCGAAGATAATGGTGGTGGGCAGCGACAGGACCGAAAGCCGCCTGGCGGCTTCGGGATTGGCGTCCATGTCGATCTCGACGTGGGCAACCTCGGGTAGCTCCGCGCACACCTGGTCGACGACTCGTCGCACTCCCGCGCAGGGCCCGCACCATTCGGCCGAGAAATGAAGGACGGTCGGGCCGGTGTGGGACAACCCCAGATCGCTGGTGTCGACGTTGGCGGCCTCCTCACCTGCCCTGATCATGCCGGCGCGCAGCGTGATCAGGCGACCGATCACGTAGGCGACCCCGAGCGCGGCGATCAGCACCACGATCACCAGCACCATCGAAGAGCTCATGACTGTCTGAACCCCGCCAGGTCGATGGTTACTCCCGAGGCGATCCCCTCGATGATCACGTCGGAGCCACGGGCGCCCGCGGTGGTGGGGGCGATGCCGAACGGAAGCTTCTGGCCGGTGATCGTGTGGCTGAACTCCGACAGCACCGCCGCGACCTTGTCGTCGGGCACGGCCTCGTCGGCGGTTCCTGGGCCGGTCAGGATCCCGGTCGCGGTCAGCACCAGGGTGGTTTCGTTGCCGTCGGCGAAGGACAGGTCGACCGCGACGCTCACCCGCTTGTCGAGTCCGGATTGCTTGGGGGTTCCGGTGAACACCAAGCCCTGGCTGCTGGAGATGCCGGATTCGGTGGTGCCCCCGGTGGCGTCGTTGGTTTCCCGCGAGGGAGCCTCCACCAACAGGTCATCGATGCCCATGAACCTGCCGATATGGGTGGAGTCGATGATGATGCGACTCTCGGCCTTCCTGACCGGCAGCTTCGCGTCGGGCCGGATCAGCCACGACGAGTCGGTGAGGTCGATTCCGTGCAGCGTGGCCTCCAACGAGGCTTTGCCGACCACCGGGTGGTCGACGCCGGCGGCGCGGATCTCGATCTCCTTGTAGCGGTGGTTGCGGACCTGGGTGAGGAAGGGAAAGCCCAGGATGGCCACCCACGGGTCCCAGTTGAGCCCGGCCGCGGTGCGTACGTTGCGGGCAAGCCGGTATTCGGCGTAGATCGCCGAGCCGAAATCGGTGCCGACAACCCCGACGACGAGCGCGGTGACGGTTGCGGTGAGCCCGATCAGCAGTTTGCGCACCGCCACATTGTCGCCCACGGCCGACGGATCCAAGCGCTCGGCGCGGCTAATCAGCAGGTGAGGCGTTATCGTTAGATCACTAAAGGCCGGTAACGGCTACATGTCAGTCATGAATCCGACTGCGTGGACATCGGGGTCCGGGCGGTCGCGGGAAGTGATTGCCGGCGCGCCGGAGGACCTGTTGGATCTGCTGCTACTGACCGTCGACCCGCACCCCGAGTCGGTCCTGCCCTCGCTGACGCTGCTGGCCCACACCGTGCGCACGGCACCGACAGAGGTGTCCTCGCTGCTGGAAGCGGGTAGTGCCGATGTGGCGATCGTGGACGCGCGTACCGATCTCGCGGCCGCTCGCGGCCTGTGCCGACTACTGGGAACGACGGGTACATCCGTCCCGGTCGTCGCGGTGATCAACGAGGGCGGATTGGTGGCGGTCAACCACGAGTGGGGTCTGGACGAGATCCTGCTGCCCAGCACCGGCCCCGCCGAGATCGACGCCCGGCTGCGGCTGCTGGTCGGCCGGCGCGGAGGCGGCGCCAACCAGGAGAACGTCGGCAAGATCACCCTCGGTGAGCTCGCGATCGACGAAGGTACCTACACCGCGCGCCTGCGCGGGCGCCCCCTCGATCTCACCTACAAGGAATTCGAGCTGCTCAAGTACCTCGCACAGCACGCCGGACGGGTCTTCACCCGGGCGCAGCTGCTGCAGGAGGTGTGGGGCTACGACTTCTTCGGCGGAACCCGGACGGTCGACGTCCATGTCCGTCGTCTGCGCGCCAAGCTCGGCCCCGAGTACGAATCGCTGATCGGCACCGTCCGCAACGTCGGATACAAGGCGGTACGCCCGTCACGCGGCCGCACCCCCGCCCCCGAGGCGAGCGGCGCCGCCGAGGCCACGCAGGACGACGTCGACGACGACTTCGACCCGGTGAACGACGACGTGGACGAGTCGCTGGCCGGGCGGTTGCCCAGCCAGTGACCGACCTCGACTGGCGGACCGGACTCTCAGAAGCCGAGCAGACCGGGATCCGGGCACTCATTGCCGCGGCGACCGCGGTCGACGGCGTCGCCCCGGTCGGCGATCAGGTGCTGCGTGAGCTCGGCCATGACCGCACCCGCCACCTTTTGGCGACCGACGGCGCAGACCTCGTCGGATACCTGAACCTGGCCCCGGCCGGCGACGAAGACCCGGCGATGGCCGAACTGGTGGTTCATCCGCAGGCCCGACGGCGCGGCATCGGGGCGGCGCTGGCTCGCGCCGGGCTCGCCGAGGGGACCGCGGGCACGCGGATCTGGGCGCACGGCAATCTCGAGGCGGCCCGGGCGCTGGCGGCCTCGCTGGACCTCAAAACCGTCCGCGAACTGCTGCAGATGCGCCGCCCGCTGACCGATCTGCCGCCGCTGCGCACCGCCGACGGGGTACGGATCAGCACCTACGCCGGTCCCGGTGACGATGCCGAGATCCTGCGGGTCAACAACGCCGCGTTCTCCTGGCATCCGGAACAGGGCGGTTGGACCGAACAGGACATCGAAGAGCGGCGCAGCGAGCCGTGGTTCGACCCCGAAGGGCTTTTCGAGGCGTTCGACGAGCGCACCGGGGCGCTGCTGGGCTTCCACTGGACGAAGGTCCACGATGGCGATCTCGGCGAGGTCTACATCGTCGGAGTCGACCCCGCCGCACAGGGGCGAGGCCTGGGTTCGGTGCTCACGCTGATCGGTCTGCACCACCTCGCGGAGCGGTCCCTGGCGACGGTGCTACTTTACGTCGAGGCAGATAACTCGGCGGCCGTGGCGACCTACCGAAACTTGGGTTTCGAGGTATTCGGCGTCGACGTGGCGTACGCCGCCGGTTAACCCGTTTAGCTGTGAACACGCTGAACCTATTCACTGCTGATTCACCTGCTGTCCGCGAGCCGTCCACTGGGGCCTAATACGTTGCCGGAGAGTTCGAAGCCGTCAACTGAAAGTGGGACAAGTGAAGCTCATCAGCATTGGCAAGCCGTTCGGTGTCGCGCTCTCCGCGACGGCGATCGCGGCCCTCACGCTGACCGCCTGTGGTAGCGACAACAACGCCGCCAGCACCGGCTCGTCGGCCGCGGGCACCAACTCGGCCGCGTCCGCTGAGTGCAGCGGCAAGAGCGCTGTGACGGCCGAGGGCTCGACCGCGCAGCAGAATGCCATTGCCGAGTTCAACAAGACATGGGGCCAGGTCTGCTCCGGCAAGAACCTGTCCTACAACCCGACCGGTTCGGGCGCGGGCGTGGACCAGTTCATCGCCAAGCAGGTCGACTTCGCCGGCTCCGACTCGCCGCTCAAGGACGACCAGGTCGCCAAGGCCGCCGCGCGTTGCGGCGGCAACGAGGCCTGGAACCTGCCGCTGGTGTTCGGCCCCGTCGCGCTGGCCTACAACGTCGAGGGCGTCGACAAGCTCGTGGTGAGCCCGGACGTGCTGGCCAAGATCTTCCAGGGCCAGATCACCAAGTGGAACGATCCGGCCATCGCCGCACTCAACGCCGGCGCCACCCTGCCGGACGTGGACATCAAGCCGATCTACCGGTCGGATTCCTCGGGCACCACCGACAACTTCCAGAAGTACCTGGCCGCGGCCGCGCCGCAGACCTGGACCAAGGGTGCGGGCAAGGAGTTCCAGGGCGGCGCCGGTGAGGGCGCGCAGAAGTCCTCCGGTGTCGTGCAGGCCGTCCAGGCCACCCCCGGCTCGATCGGCTACGTCGAGAAGAGCCCGGCTGCCGCAGCCGGCCTGCCCTACGCCCAGATCGACAGCGGCGCCGGTGCGGTCGCGCTGGACGACCAGTCGACCACCAAGGCCGTCGGCGCCGCCAAGGTCAAGGGTGACGGCAAGGACCTCGTGCTCGACCTGAACGCGCTGTACGCCTCGAAGGAAGCCGGTGTCTACCCGCTGGTGCTGGCCACCTACGAGATTGTTTGCTCCAAGGGCTACGACGCCGACACCGCTGCGGCCGTCAAGTCCTTCCTGACGGTGGCCGCCAACGAGGGCCAGGCCAGCCTGTCGCAGGCCGGATACATCGCGCTCCCCGACGAGTTCAAGCAGCGCCTGCTGACCTCGGTCGAGGCCATCGCTTAGTAGCCCGGCTGGCATTTGAGGACGGATTTGGGCGAGGATGGATTTAACCGACCATATGACGACCAGGGGCCCCGACGGGACGACAGTGACAACGCCGAATCCAGCTGATTCGGGGTCGGGGGAGACGCTCGCCTCCCCCCATCCCGAACCGGTACCCATCTCGACCGATCCGTCCAAGGGAGCCAAGGTTCGCCTGGGCGACCGAATTTTCCGTGGGCTTGCCGAGGGCTCGGGCATCCTGATCGTCGCGCTCATCGCGGCGATCGGGGTGTTCCTGCTCTGGCGCGCGGTTCCGGCGCTGACCCGGAACGAGGAGAACTTCTTCCTCTACGGCGGCAACTGGATCACCACCGACACCTCGGCGATGCACTTCGGCATCTTCGAGCTGCTGCAGGTGACCGTGTTCGTCTCGGTCTTCGCGCTCGTCTTGGCGATGCCGGTGGCCCTGGGCATCGCGATCTATCTCACCCAGTACTCATCGCGGCGATTGGCCGGCCCGCTGGCCTATCTGGTGGACCTGCTGGCCGCCGTGCCGTCGATCGTCTACGGCGTGTGGGGCCTGTACGTGCTGGCGCCCGCGATCAAACCCTTTGCGGTGTGGCTCAATACGAACTTGGACTGGTTGTTCCTGTTCAAGACCGGCAACGCGTCGGTGGCCGGCGGCGGCACCATCTTCACCGCAGGCATCGTGTTGGCGGTGATGATCCTGCCGATCATCACCGCGGTGACCCGCGAGGTGTTCACCCAGACCCCGCGCGGCCAGATCGAGGCCGCGCTGGCGCTGGGTGCCACCCGCTGGGAAGTGGTGCGCACGACGGTGCTGCCCTTCGGGCTGTCCGGGTACATCAGCGGCGCGATGCTCGGTCTGGGCCGCGCGCTCGGTGAGACCATCGCATTGCTGATCATCCTGCGCGGCACCCAGACCGCGTTCAGTTGGACGCTGTTCGACGGCGGCTACACCTTCGCCAGCAAGATCGCCGCCACCGCAAGCGAATTCAACGACCAGTACAAGGCGGGCGCCTACATCGCCGCCGGCCTGGTGCTGTTCATCCTCACCTTCGTGGTGAACTCGCTGGCCCGTGCCGCGGTCGCCGGAAAGGGACGCTCATGACCTCCACGCTCGAGCGGCCGGTCAAGGCGCCCGCGTTCCAGGGCGTGAGCCTGCGCCGCAAGCTGACCAACCACCTCGCCACGGTGTTGGTGACCTCGTCGTTGCTGGTCGCCCTGGTACCTCTGGTGTGGGTGCTGTACTCGGTGATCGTCCGGGGTTGGGCCGCATTGAGCTCACCCACGTGGTTCACCAATTCCCAGGCCGGGATGACGACGTTCAGCGCGGGTGGCGGTGCCTACCACGCGATCGTCGGCACCCTGCTGCAAGGCCTCGTGTGCTCGCTGATCTCCATTCCGATCGGGGTGATGGTGGGCGTGTACCTGGTCGAGTACGGCGGTGGTACGCGGCTGGGCAAGGTCACCACGTTCATGGTGGACATCCTCACCGGCGTGCCCTCGATCGTCGCCGCGCTGTTCATCTACGCATTGTGGGTGGCCACGCTCGGGTTCGGCCGGTCCGGGTTCGCAGTGTCACTGGCGTTGGTGCTGTTGATGATTCCGGTGATCGTGCGGGCCACCGAGGAGATGCTGCGCATCGTGCCGATGGACCTTCGCGAAGCGAGTTACGCGCTGGGCGTGCCCAAGTGGAAGACCATCGTCCGAATCGTGATCCCGACGGCGCCTGGCGTTCTATAGCCGACTGAACTGTTGTGATTGACTGATCGGGTCCATTGAGAATGGAGCCGATCATGAGTGATGCGCGATGGCAGGTTCATCGATACAGATTTGATCTGCCAGTCGGTGACTTGTCGTTGGTGCTGGCGGATAGATCAGAGTCGCTGTCGGAGTTGATCAAAGCCCTCGGGGGTCGTGATGGACAACGGTTCTTGTTGGGTCCGAATGGATTTCCAGATACTCGGGTGAACGACTTCCTCGGTTCAGCTCGGATGCGGAATCTGGCGGAAACAAGCAACCGCGACTATGCCGGCTGTTTGGCATTGTGGCTGAACTTCCTGGAAACCCGCGGGCAGGAGTGGTTTACAGCCTCTGTCGACGATGTCGAGGAGTTTCAGTTCTGGCGTCTGACAGACCCGACCAATCCGGAAAGAGTTGGTACGTCGACTTTTTCCAAGGACATCGCCGCCTGTAAGAAGTTCTATCGATGGGCCTCGTCCCGCTACCCGGAGGTGGCCGATATTTTCGCCGAAGTGGGTTCACCCCGGGCGAAGCGCACAGCGGGCGTCAAGTGGCTAGATCCCGCCGCGATCGCGAGGTGGCGCGACGTGGGCCTGCGTGGTCGAACCCTGGACGGCGGACCAGACAAATCGTGGCGAGGACGAAATGAACAGCGAGACAGCGCGTTTGTGGATGGTCTGTATGGGACAGGACTGCGGCTGACCGAGTGGGGCTCGGTGGTGTTGCCGGAGTTGCCGACGCTGGAGCTGGGAAGGTCGTTCTATACGTGCCGGTTGGCCGACAAATGCGCCAAGGGTGGGTACGGACATCCCTATTGGATGCCCGTTGATGTGTTGCGCGCGGTCCGTGCCTACATAGAAGGCCCTCGTGCGCGTGCTGTTCGTGACGCGCAGGCCGAGCATCGGTATGACGCCGTCGCAGCGCGCCAGATCGCACAACCGGCTAAACGTGGGGGCCACGTGATCCTCATTGCGGACGACGGCCAGGAGGTTCAGCGACCATGGAACCTCATTGATCCAGAACAGCGGCGAAGACTGTTCATGCGCACCGGTAGCGATCTGGAACCCTTGGCCCTGTGGCTAAATGAGGATGGGCTGCCCCGAGATCCCCATGGATGGCACCACACGTTTGATAACGCCAATCGGCGGATCGCCGCGCTTGGGTTGCCCAACTTCAGGTGCACACCGCATATGCACCGGCACTCATTTGCTCTGAAATGGTTCTCGATCGGCAAGCTGGTGTACGCAGCCCGGCTGAGCTCCCTCGAGGAGGACGGCACAAACGACTTCCGTACCCAATTCGGAGACACCTGGCATTTCGTTCAAACCATGCTCGGCCACGCCCGCGTCGAGACGACGAAAAACGTCTACTTGGAACCTTTCCGGAATCTTGACGTCGAGATTCTGCTGGCCCACGCCGACGGCTTTCCGGTGAAGGAGTTCCTCAGCCAGGCATTCCGCCTGCACCCCAATGTCGCCAGCGACCCGGTTGGAACCAGCTGGTGAGCCGCCGCGGTCGACGCGCAGCGCTACCCACCCAAGGACTGACATCCCATGGACTGCAGCCAGACCGACTGACGGTGAGGTGCTTTGACCATGATGGTGCCACCGTTCAGGATTTCGATTTCTCCCGGATGCCTGTGGCCCTCGATCTGCAAAAGGGATTGGCGATGACGTTTGCGAAACGGACAGCTCCTGGTGGCGCGGTGACCAGGATGGAAGGTTTCAGGTACTCTTTCCGCGCCGTTCGACTCTTCGCTGATTACCTCAGCGGACTGGCGGCCCCGCCCACAACGATGGCAGAGCTCGTCGATGACCACATTGACGGTTTCCGCGATCATCGCCGCGCCACAACAACGTCGGCACATCGCGAAGTGTCTGAGCTAAAAGTAGTGCTCCGCAATAGCAATGAACTAACTGCCATGATGGTGGCCAAAGTTTGCCAAATCACTCTGAGAAAATCGAACGCGAGTAAGAAGGCAAGTTACAGTCGCGACGAGTTCACTCAGATCGCTCGCGTTGCGCGATCAGATCTGCGCGCCGCGGCGACCAGAATCCGCAAGAACCGCGAGCTGTTGCGGCAGTACCGCGCAGGAAAGATGGCTGGCCGTGACCGGCGTTTGGAACTGCTGGAGTTCGTCGAAGAGCACACCGACGTACCCCGCTATACGCGCCCAGCTCACAAAGGGACGTACGCACCCAAGACTTGGGTACGGGACTCGGGGTTCGGCTCGGTCGCCGAGGTAGTGGGTTGGCTGCATCTGACGTGTACCGAACTCGCTGCTGCGGCAATTCTTATGGGGATCATGACCGGTCAGAATCGCAGTGTCATCCTCAACCTCACAACAGCGCATCACCGAACCGACGGACACGTCGATGGGCGGAAGTCCATCGCGATCCTCGATACTTACAAGCCCCGGCGAGGAGCCCGGGCCTACATGAATCTGGCCTTGGCCGAGATCCCGGACTGGATCACGCTTCCCTCGACGTCGTCATCTCCGACAGCCCGCGACGAATTGCACACACCGTTCGGTCTATATGCGCTGTTGCTTGACTTGACGTCTCACTCGCGTCAAATAACTGATACGGACCGCCTTCTGGTTGGCTACCACGCAAATGGGACTACCCGCGGCATTCGGGCGCTTGCCAGCAACGAGCCCTTCCGTATGTGGTCGGCGCGTCACAAGATCCAGCCTGATGCCTCGGCGGCCAACGCCCGCGGATACCTGTCGGTGACGTTGGACCTGATACGGCTCACTTATGTCTCATTGCACCAGAAACCCGTTGCTCACACCGAAACCACCCTGGTCAAGGACTATCTCAGCAGGGACCGCGGCAACCTCGGCCAGTATCGACAAGTCGTCGCGGCCGCACTGGCTGAAGAAGTCGACAAAGCGCGCAGTCGCAGCGTCATGGAGACCCTCAGTCGCGACGAGATCGCTCAATCCGACGCTTGCGCGCTCGCCGCAAAGCACGGTATTGAGCCGACCGTCGTCAAGCGCATGCTTGCGGGTGAACTGGACACAGTGATGAACTCCTGTATCGACAATGACAACAGCCCATTTGGGGCTCCGGGGCAACCATGCCGCGCGTCGTTCATGAAATGCCTGGAATGCCCGTGCGCGAGAGCGTTGCCCCACCATCTACCCGTGCAAGCTCTCGTCTTTGAGCGCCTTCAAGCCCGCAAGGCAGACATGACTCCACTGGCTTGGGCGCAACGATTCGCACGTGCTCACACCCAACTCGCCGACCTGCTCAGCCGGCATGACGCCGCTGCTGTCGCGCAGGCGCGCGCGGACGCGACTCCGCAGCAACACGCGATGGTGGACCGATTCATCAATCGGGAAATGGACATTCGGTGACCGCGCCCTGGCGTTCGGTCGAATGGGCAAGCCCGATTCCCGACGACGTCCAGTGGCCCGACGATCAAACGTTGGTCCTGACCAACCGCGAACTCGTCCCTGGGACGGACGTCGCTGCGCTGAGTCGCTTCGGTGACGACCACTGGAGCTTGACCGCTGCAGTCTTCGAAGAGCACGTTTACACGCTCACACTGAACTTCAGCTCAATACCTGAGCGGCTACGCCTCGCCTCCAAACACTATTTCTGGCAGTTGATCAACCACTCCACGCCCACCCCGTTTCACGAGAAGGCGGCGAGCAAGGCAGCGATCGCTACCGTGGTCAGTGCCTGGGCCAGCTTCAAGGCCTTCATGACGTGGTTGAACCAGCAACACATCTGGGCTTTCGGTGAGGTTGATGACAACGTCCTCGACCGCTACCTGGCATACCTCGTGGACGTGGAAGCCACACTCGACACCAAGCATCGGCGGGCCCTTGAGATACGGCGGCTATGGAGTTACCGATTGATCCTGCCCGAATCAATGAGGCTTCCCCTCGCGCCGCCGTGGAACGGCGATCCACTGCACGAAATCTTGGGAAAGTCGCAGTCGCGCAGGGAAAACCGGACACCGCGCATCGCAGAAGTCACCATGCAGCCGCTGCTGCACTGGGCACTGCGATTCGTCGAGGATTTCTCCGTCGACATCATCGCAGCGCATGACGAACACCTGCGTCTCAAAAGACTCTCCCCACAAGCGCGCCGCGCCGACAACGGCGGCCGCCTCGGGCGCACCCCGAGCCATGACCTGGAAGACAAGGTGCAGGCCTATGTGGCACGACTGCATGAAACCGGCGGGGCCCTACCCGGCAAGGTCGACGCCACGGGCAGGGTGCAGCTCGACATGCAGCATCTCGAGAGGCAGCTGGAGATGGTGTTCAACCAGAAAACACTGCGCTACCCCGCGGGCCAGTTGATTGCGCGATCAGGCCTACCGATTGCTGACGCACCCTATCTGGACACCCCGATCACCGCCCGCCTCGACGGACGTCCTTGGCGGCACCGTCCCATCGCCTACGAGGAGGCGCGGACATTGGCCAACCATCTCAGCGCTGCCGCGATGATCGTCATCGCTTACCTCTCAGGTGCGCGAGCCGGCGAAGTCCTCAATCTGCGGCGGGGATGCATCGAACGCGACGAAGCAGCCGACATGTGGCTGATGTCGGGACTGGTGTTCAAGAACGTCGTCGACGACGACGGAAACAAACTCCCCGAGGGACAACAACGCCGCGATCCGTGGGTGGTGGTCAAGCCGGTCGCCGACGCGGTCGCTGTTATGGAGCGCCTCCACGCCCACCCCCTGCTGTTCCCGTCCAGAATCCAGCCCTACAAGGAAGCAACAAACTTCGCCCGCATCGGTCAGGCTCGGACCAGCACGCGAGCCGTCGGCACCATTTCCGACTTCATCGACTGGGTCAACGACTACTGCACGCAGAACGACCGCCCGGGCATCCCTCTTGACCCTCAGCAGATCACGCTCTCACGGTTTCGGCGAACACTGGCCTGGTTCATTCGGCGTCGGCCCCGCGGCCTGGTCGCCGGAGCAATGCAGTACGGGCACGTGCACACACGACTGATCCAGGGATACGCCGGTGACTACAGCTCGGGCTTTCCCGACGAGTACGCCTACGAAGACTTCCTCGCGCGTCTGGAAGAGATGGCCATCGACCAACAAGCACTCGAAGACGGCGAACGCGTCTCTGGGCCCGCTGCAGACGAATACCGCCAGCGAGTCCGTGCCGCCGAACGCACCTTCGCCGGTCATGTACTCACCAGCCCCCGACAAGCGCGCGATCTGCTCGGCAACACGCTGCTGCAGATCTATCACGGCGACGGAATGACGTGCGTGTTCAAGGCGCAGGAGGCTGCGTGTCAGCTGCGCGGGAGCATGGACGATCCGATGCTCACCCCCGACATCGACGACTGCCGTCCCACATGCCGTTGCATCGCACACACCGACCGTGACATCGAAGCCATCCAACAACACCGCAACCAGCTCCACGAGATCGTCAGCGATCCGCTGGCCCCTCCGATAAGACACCAACGAGAGCAACGCGAACTGCAACGTCTCGACAAAATCCTGGAGCGACACCAATGACAACCGATGCCGCCCACAACGACCCTATCCGCGACCAGATCCTCGCCGCGATGGACCGGCTGCTCGCCGGTCAGCCGCTACGGTCCACCGGCCGACTGTCGGTGTCACAGCTCGCCGTGGAAGCCGACCTCCCGCGCTGGCATCTCACCCACCAACATGTCGACCTCAAAGAGCTCTTCCAGGCCAAGGTGCGCAACGCCGACGGTGCCCCGGCCGCATTCGCGCGCCGCCTCAGCGAGTATCAAAAGCTCAAGGAAGACCACGCCAAACTCCTCGCACACTGTGCAGAGCTAGAGCAGAGACTGCAGCTGTACGCCACAGTGATCAATGTTCTGACGCTCGAACGAGAAAGTGCTCAAAGCCAAAAGCCCGTCACCAACATCTCGACGCGCAGGCGACCCCGCTCGCAAGCTACATCCCGCCACCGCGGAAACGATGACGGCACCAGATAACCGCCGTGCTGGGCGCAGTCGGATGTGTCTGCGCCAGGATCGTGCCCTAGGCGTGAGGCCACCCTGCCGACAATCCGAAAACTGTTGATGCCGGGATAGTCTCGTGCGCGGTCACGACCACTTCACCGGTGTCGGGGTCAGCAGCGTGCGCCTCGAACGGGAGATCATCTTGTAGGGGGCGCTGTGCCCATGGGTTGCGCCACAGCCTCGGCAGCCCAGCCGCAACGCGTGAATGACTGACGCTTTCACCGAACAACACGGCCGAGACGACACTTCCGCGCGGCGGCGGCCCGGGGTGCCAATAGCCGTCTGTACCTTGAACCAGCTGGGTGGTGTCCCTGCCCGATTGCACGACGGCGGACCCAAACAGGGCACGGTTGACTTCGTTGAGCCGGGCGAACATCGACCAGTTGAGAATCGCGACGATCAGCGGCGCATCGACCGCCCGGCACTGTTTAGCCTTGCCCTTCAAGATGTCTCGAATCTCGCCAACGCTTTGCACCGCAAAGGCGCCATTCGCCGGGCCGAAGCCGATGCGGCCAACGTCATTGCCCCGCCTGTCGGGGTGCACGGGTATAGCAGTGAGCCTTACCCGCGAATCAGCGAAGTCGAAGTTCTTTGATGGGTAGTGTGATTCGCCTGCCCGGCTGGCCGCCGACACGGAGTCATAGTCCAGCGTTGCCAGCCAACCCTCGATGTGGCGTGTGACCTGGCTCTGTTTCGGCCGCAGTTTCCCGAAGTGCTCGAACCGAACCCCGACGACGAAGTCAGGGTTCTTGGCGGCGTCGATGCAGTCCTTGACCCAGGATTCGCTGTCTGTTGACTGCCGGCTCCCGTCCTCAAACAGCACCACACATTCGATGTACACCCGGGAACCGTCCTTGGTGAGCAGCAGGTCGGGGTGGCGGGTGGTGCCGGGAATCTCGGGGTGAACCGTCGGCGCATATCCGAGCCGGCGAAACAACGTGTAGATGTACAGCTCCCACCAGGCCGGAGCGTGCTGCCGGATGCTGACATCACGAAATCTGGCGCGCAGATCTCCGTCGGGGTCGGGGTAGTCGGCATACCACTGTTCGATCACGTCACGTACCTGCGCCCACATCGGGTCACTGGCCCGGTTCAGGAACGCGAAATGAGGTTCGGTGTAGAGCGCGGGACCGTCGTGATGCGGACCGTCATCAAAAAGGGGCTCGGGAGCCATCGCCGTCAGCGCCGAGGAAGCCAGCCGTGTTGGAGGCCGCAGCGTGCACAGTCGACCTCAACGATCCACGTCGACGGCTCATCGCCGCCATGAGACCAGATCGGATTGGCTGTGGCCACGCGGGCCGACTGGTTGCACTCACTGCACATCGCCTGCGCTGGAGGTGTCGCCATAGCCATCTACGGTAACCACGGCCACCGACTAACGCCGCTATGGAACCGCAGCCCTCAAGGCACCCGGCCGGGCCGTGCCCTCGAAGTTGGGCGACTGTTCACTTGCCAGACGGTATCGATAACTGTCAATATTGATGTATGTCGAATCAGTTTGATCAGTCGTCCGAGGTGCTGTGTTGCCCTCCCGGGGCGCTGCTGCGTGAACCGATCTCTGCGGTTGCCGCCGCGGACATGGCGGTCAAGCTCAAGGCGCTGGCCGACCCGGTCCGGCTGCAGCTGTTCTCGGCGATCGCCAGCCGCGCCGGCGGTGAGGCCTGCGTCTGCGACATCTCGGCCGGAGTCGAGGTCTCCCAACCCACGGTGAGCCATCACCTCAAAGTGCTACGCGACGCGGGTCTGCTGACCTCCGAGCGCCGCGCGTCCTGGGTGTACTACACAGTGGTGCCCGAAGCGTTGGCCAGCCTGTCGGTGCTGCTCGGCGCCACCGTCGAGACGGTGGGGGTGCTGGCATGACCGAGACCACCACTTCGTCGTCGGCAACACCGGTTGTCGGCAAGCTGTCCACCCTCGACCGGTTCCTGCCGTTGTGGATCGGTGCCGCCATGGTCGCCGGCCTGCTGCTGGGGCGCTGGATCCCGGGGTTGAACACCGCGCTGGAAAAAGTCCAGATCGACGGGATTTCACTGCCGATTGCGCTGGGCCTGCTGATCATGATGTATCCGGTGCTGGCCAAGGTGCGCTATGACCGCCTCGACACCGTCACCGGCGACCGCAAACTGCTGCTGTCCTCGCTGCTGTTGAACTGGGTGTTCGGCCCGGCCTTGATGTTCGCGTTGGCCTGGCTGATGCTGCCTGACCTGCCCGAGTACCGCACCGGGTTGATCATCGTCGGGCTCGCGCGGTGTATCGCCATGGTCATCATCTGGAACGACCTGGCCTGCGGTGACCGTGAGGCCGCCGCGGTGCTGGTCGCGCTGAACTCGGTGTTCCAGGTCGTCATGTTCGCGGTGCTGGGCTGGTTCTACCTGTCGGTGCTGCCGGGCTGGCTCGGCCTGGAACAAACCACCATCGACACCTCGCCATGGCAGATCGCGAAATCGGTGCTGATCTTCCTGGGCATCCCACTGGTGGCCGGGTATCTCTCGCGTCGCCTCGGGGAGAAAGCCAAGGGCCGTGACTGGTACGAGTCGAAGTTCCTGCCACGGATCGGGCCGTGGGCGCTCTACGGCCTGTTGTTCACCATCGTGATCCTGTTCGCGCTGCAAGGGGAGCAGATCACCAACCGGCCGTGGGACGTCGCCCGCATCGCGCTGCCCCTGCTGGCGTACTTCGCGATCATGTGGGGTGGGGGCTACCTGCTCGGCTCGGTGCTCGGATTGGGTTATGAGCGCACCACCACGCTGGCGTTCACCGCTGCCGGCAACAACTTTGAGCTCGCCATCGCTGTGGCCATCGCGACCTACGGCGCCACCTCCGGCCAAGCCCTGGCTGGCGTGGTCGGCCCGCTCATCGAGGTGCCCGTCCTGGTTGCCCTGGTCTATGTCTCGCTGGCGTTGCGCGGTCGATTCGGCGGCGGCAGTGGCACTGCCGCGGGCCCGGCACCGATCACCGCCCAGGAGCGCTGACCCATGAGCGAAACGGTCAAGCCGGCAGTGCTGTTCGTGTGCGTCAAGAACGGCGGCAAGTCACAAATGGCGGCCGGATTGATGCGCCAGGTCGCAGGCGAGGATGTCGACGTGTATTCGGCCGGCACCAAGCCCGGCGACACCATCAACGCGTTGTCAGCCGAAGCGCTCGGCGAGGTCGGTGTCGACATCACTGGCGAGACACCCAAACTGATCGATCCCGACCTCGTCAAAACCGTCGATCTCGTGGTCACTTTGGGGCGCGAAGCCAAAGTCGATCCGGTGCCGGGAACGCGTTTCGAGAACTGGGACACCGACGAACCTTCCGAACGCGGCATCGAGGGCATCGAGCGGATGCGGTTGGTCCGCGACGATATCGCCTCGCGGGTAACCGATCTCGTGTCTCGGTTGAAGAGCCCGAGCTTGCTCTAGAAGCGCACGTGCAGCGCGGCCGCGGCCGCCCAGCTACACCGCACCCAACGGCGGGTGTCGTCTGCAGTACTCGTCCACCGAGCACATCCCGTCCCCCAGGAGCGATGAGCCATGCCCCAACACATTGTTGCCGTCGGCGGCAGCGACGCCGGAATCTCAGCGGCACTGCGGATCCGCGAACTCGACCCCACCGCCGAGGTCACAGTGGTGGTCGCCGACGCCTATCCCAACTTCTCCATCTGCGGCATCCCCTATTACGTGTCCGGCGAGGTCGCCCATTGGACTCATCTCGCCCACCGCACCGCAGAAGACCTTGCAGCCACCGGAATGCGGGTCGTCACCGACACCACCGCCACCAAGATCAACGTCACCGAGCACACCCTGGATGTCCTCGATCCCACCGGCAACCCCCAGCAACTCGGCTATGACGCCCTGATCGTGGGCACTGGAGCTGTATCGGTACATCCACCCATCGCCGGCCTCACCGGTCCACACGCCCTCGGGCCTGCCGACGGGGTCCACCTGCTGCATTCCATGGGCGACACCTTCGCCGTGATGGACTCCCTGCAGCAGCGGGATCCGAAAACCGCGATCATCATCGGTGCCGGCTACATCGGCCTGGAAATGGCCGAAGCCCTGACCTTGCGCGGCATCGCCGTCACCCAGGTCGAGGCCTTGCCCGAAGTGCTGCCTACCGTCGACCCTGAGCTTGGCGCCCTGGTCCATACCGAACTGCAGCGCCACGGTGTGGAGGTCCTCACCGCGACCACCGTCAACGCCATCTCCAACACCGACACTGGGGCATTGACGGTAAACGCTGCACGCGACGGGGAAACCATCACCCGCACGGTCGATTTCGTGCTGGTCGTGGTCGGCGTGCGACCCGATACCGAGCTCGCGGCCGACGCCGGCGCCGAGCTCGGGGTCAAAGGCGCGATCGTCGTCGACGACGCGATGCGCACCAACCTGCCCGACATCTACGCCGCCGGTGACTGCGTACACACCCACCACCGGCTGCTCGGCTCAACGTGGCTACCGCTGGGCACCACCGCCCACAAGCAGGGCCGTGTCGCCGGGGAGAACGCCATCGGTGGTGACGCGCGGTTCGCCGGCAGCCTCGGCACCCAAGTCGTCAAGGTGTTTGACCTCGTCGCAGCCCGCACCGGGCTGCGCGAGCACGAAGCCATCGCGGCACAGCGCGGCTGGGCGCCGGTCACCACCGCATCGGCCCCCGATGATCACAAGGCCTACTACCCGGGCGCCACCCCGATCCATACCCGTATCACTGGCGACCAATCCAGCGGGCTGCTGCTCGGCGCTCAGCTTGTCGGGCATCGTGGCGCCGAAATCGCCAAACGCGTCGACACCTACGCCACTGCCCTCTACCACCACATGACTATCCCGGAGTTCAGCAGCCTCGACCTGTCCTACACTCCGCCGCTGGGATCACCTTGGGACGCAACACAAATAGCCACCCAAACGTGGAGCCGTGACCATCAGCGTGGACTGCGGCCCTTGCCAGGATGATGGGTCATCGCTGCGGCTCTCGGTTCAGGTCGAACCGACCTTTTCGGCATAAGTCGATATCCGGGGTTAGGGTGAAACCCATGCCCAAGTCGTTGCCGGTAATCGATCTGACCGAACCGATCTGCTGCGCACCCGTCTCGGCGGCACCCCTCGACGACGACGCGGCGCTGCAGATCGCTTTGCGGCTCAAAGCATTAGCCGATCCGGTGCGGATCAAACTGATGTCGATTCTGTTGACCGACGTGCAGGGCCAGGTGTGCACATGCGATCTGGCCACCGCGGTCGGGCTCGCCGAATCGACTACCAGCCACCACCTCGGCCAGCTGCGTAAAGCGGGGATGGTCACCGCGCAGCGGCGAGGAATGAATGTGTTCTACGAAGCGAACACGAAATCGTTGGATGCGTTGAGGTCAACGCTAACGACCTGCTGCTAGGGCCCTGGCAGCCACCACCTTTCGTCCCTTGACCTGAACAGGAATGCCCATGCCAACCACCCCCAGCGTGCTGTTCGTCTGCGTCCACAACGCCGGCCGATCCCAGATGGCCGCCGGTTTCCTCGCAGCGATGGCCGGAGACCGCATCGAGGTCCGCTCCGCAGGCTCTGCCCCCGCCGACCAGGTCAACCCCGCCGCGGTGGAGGCAATGGCCGAGGTCGGCATCGACATTTCCGCACAGAGCCCAAAGATCCTCACCGTGGACGCCGTGCAGGCCTCCGACGTCGTGATCTCCATGGGCTGCGGCGATGCCTGCCCGGTCTTTCCCGGCAAGAGCTACCGCGACTGGGTGTTGGAAGACCCCGCCGGTCAGGGGCTGGACTCAGTTCGCCTGATCCGCGACGAGATCAAGTCCCATGTCGAGGCATTGATCGCCGAACTGACCTCGAAGCACAGCGCCCCCTGATCCCAATGGCAACGGGTGTGGATGTCGTTGTGGTCGGCGGCGGGCAGGCAGGGCTGGCCGCTGGGTACTACCTGCGCCGCGCCGGCCACCACTTCGTGATCCTCGACGACCAACCCGCACCCGGAGGCGCATGGCCCCACACCTGGCCATCACTGCGGCTGTTTTCCCCGGCCCAATACGCCTCGTTGCCCGGGTGGCCGATGCCGCCGTGGAAGAACGGGTTTCCGCCGGCAAGCCATGTCGTGGACTACCTCACCGCCTACGAGGCCCGCTATGACCTGCCCATCGAGCGACCGGTGCGGGTGAGCGCGATACGCCGCGACGGCGCCGAACTGCGGGTCGAAGCGGAGACGCGCACCTGGCGGGCACGCCGAGTCATCAGCGCCACCGGAACCTGGCAACAGCCGTTCTGGCCCGTGTACCCCGGCATGCGGACCTTCAAGGGACGACAACTACACACCGTCGACTACCGCACGCCGGCGGAGTTCGCGGGCGCCGATGTCGTCGTGGTCGGGGGTGGCAATTCCGCGGCCCAGCTGGTCGCTGAGATCTCCCCGGTGGCCTCCAGCACGATGTGGGCCACGCTGCGACCACCGAGATTCCTGCCCGACGGTGTGGACGGCCGAGCCCTGTTCGAGGCCGCGTCCCGTCGGGCAATCGCGCTGGCCGCGGGCAAGCCCGATCCCGGTGGGGTCGCCGCACTCGGTGACATCGTGATGGTCCCCGAAGTCCTGGCCGCACGCGATCGCGGCGATCTCACACCGGTGTCCATGTTCGACCGCCTGACACCTGACGGTGTGGCCTGGGGTGAGCGAGTCCACCACGCTGATGTGGTGTTGTGGGCGACAGGATTTCGCCCGGCCCTGTCCCACCTTCGGCCGCTACGGCTGCGCGGCCAGGACGGTACCGTGCCGACCGCGGGCACTCGCGCCCTGGCAGAACCGCGCTTGCACTTGCTCGGCTATGGCGATTGGACCGGACCGGGATCGGCAACAATCCTCGGTGTCGGCCGCACCGCCAAGTCTGCGGTTGCCGAACTCGACCTCGACGACTGACATTCAAGCCCAGCCCGGCGATTGAGCTGCACTGACCGCTCGGAGATCAGAAGGCTTGGCCGCCGGCTGTCAGCTTGCCTGCACGTAGGGCGCAAGGTGATCGATCCGGCCGGTGAGGATGTCCACGGTGTTCTCGAAGGCATCCGGGTTGGTGCTGTGCACCGGGTCAGGAATCGACCAGTGGATCCGTTCGGGGTCCGGTGTGAGTTCCTCATGGGCGCTGTCGCACACCGCGATCACCAGATCGCCAGAAGCCAACACCTCGTTGAGATGACGCGGTGGCCGCGTCGACATCGGCACCCGCCGTTGCCGCGCGGCGGCGACCGCCGCCGGATGAATACGGTCCACCGGATGCGTGCCCGCCGAGGTGGCCAACACCGGACTGCGCCGATTCCAGATAGCGGCCGCCAGCTGGCTTCGAGCCGAATTCTGCGTACACACAAACACCACCCGGCGCGCATGACGGACCGCCGCGGGCACCAACTGCTCGAGCGCCTCACGCTGCAGATGCAAATAGGTGCGGCGTCGGTCGGCTTCGGATCGAGTCCGCCCGATCAGACCGGCCTCGGTCAAAACGCGCAGGTGATGGGCCATCAGGTTCGACGGCACCGACAGCTGAGCCTGCAACTCCGAGGGAGATGCGTCGGCGATCAACAACTGATCAACAATTGCCACCCGATATGGATCGGCCAGGGCGGCGTGAATCTCGGCGCGCCGCGACGCGTCGACGAGATCAGGCTGACCATCCATTGGCTCAATGGTCATTGAGTGATGGCAGGCCGTCAAGCCGGAGCTCGACCTACCGGCGGCCCCATTACTGCTCGACCGACTCGTGTTGTCCTCTGGGCTTCCTCGGGACTGCGACCCGCGGTGCGCGCCGCAGTCGGACGGACACGAACGTGCACGCATCGCACCGCTCGCCCTCGGGGCGTCGATGCATGAACTCCCACCACCCGGGAGATGAATGCTCGGTGACATCACCCGGCGAATCCCGTTACGGCACTTGCCCATCACGAGATCACTCAATCATCATTGAGGCAATCATGGCTGAGCGATATGCGGACGGGCCGCAGGCGAATGGTGCGGCCCGAATCGACGCCGCGGCACGGCACCGTGGCCACGCCGTTGTCGGCGCACACCGTGTCCCACCTGCTTGGTCAACCCGCAGCGATGTGCGGCTGACTGCCCAGGCCAACACGTATCCACCCCTATCCAGACGAACGCAAAGGACACAGTCGACATGACACTTCGCCGATCCCGCACGGCGGCAGCTCTGGCCGTTGGCGGGGCACTGCTTCTGGCTGGGTGCGCCACCACCGGACCCGTGCAGCCCTACGCCAAGAACGCCACGGTGGACTGCGGGGGCACGCCGACCCTCACCGCGAGCGGATCCACCGCGCAGGCCAACGCGATGACCCGATTCATCAAGACCTACGAGGATGCCTGTCCGGGCAAAACGGTCACTTACACCGCCAACGGCTCAGGAGCCGGCGTCGAAGAATTCCTCAACGGCAAAACTGACTTCGGCGGATCAGACACTGCGCTACAAGGTCAGGAATACGCGGCTGCCAAGCAACGCTGCGGCGGCTCGGACGCCTGGAACCTGCCTGCCGCTTTCGGCCCCCTGGCCATCACGTTCAACCTCAGCGAGGTCGACGTGCTGACCCTCGACGCACCCACCATCGCCAAGATCTTCACCGGCGCCATCACCCGATGGGACGACCCGGCGCTCGTGGCACTCAACGGAAAAATGCCCGCCCTCGACATCCATGTCGTCTATCGCAGCGACTCATCTGGCACCACCGACAACTTCCAGCAGTATCTGCAGGCTGCCTCCGAAGGTGCGTGGACCCACGGCGCCGGAAAGACATTCCAGGGCGGCACGGGGCAGGGCGCACCTGGCAATCAGGGCACCTCGGAGGTCGTGAAAAACACCGAGGGTGCCATCAGCTACAACGAATGGTCCTATGCCATCGAAAAGGAACTGGCCGCCGCCGACATCCGGACCTCTGCCGGCATCGTGCACATCGGCTCGGACTGGGTCGGCAAAACCATCTCCTCGGTCGGAATTACCGGCCAGGGCAACGACATCGTCTTGGACCTGAAACCGATCTATCTCCCCACCGAAAAAGGCGCCTACCCAATCGTGCTGGCCAGCTATGAAATCGTCTGCTCGAAATACCCCGACCCCGAGGTAGGCAAGGCAGTCAAGGCATTCCTGCACTCCACCATCACCGCCGGCCAGACCGGGCTCAACAAGAGCGGCTACATCCCGCTGCCGCCCGACTTTCAATCCAAGGTCTCGACAGCAGTCGACAGCATCACCTAGCCGCGGCCCCGCAGTGAGGCCGACCATCTTCGGCAACAACCGGTCTCGCGCCGTTGCGCTCACGCGCCTGCGCTCCGGGCGAGGGCGCCAGCGTCTGACGCACGGATCTGAGTAAGCGGGGCGGAGTCTCAGGAGGGCACTGGAGGGCGTCTGGTTGGCGGTCACCCGCCTCCTGCGCGGCCGGGCCTAGGTCCTCCTCGCACCGGCGCTTCGGAAAAGCCACTCCTGAGACCCCGCCAGTCCAATGTACTACTAGTAGGGCAGACTCTTGTGTTGCTGAACTGACTACTGGGTGGCGTGCCGACCCGACCCAGTCAGACAGACCCCGAACGAGCCGCCCAGTGGGCCCAGCGCCGCCGCGCTGTGGGACGTCGTATCCGCAGCTTGCGGCTCGAACGAGGATTAACCCAGGAAGCGCTCGCCCTGGAGTCGGGCGTCACGCGCAATGTGCTCATCCACGTCGAGCACGGCAAGCGCGGGCTGTTGTTTGAGCGGCTCTATGACATCGCCGAGGTGCTCGGAGTGCCGGCCAGTGACCTGCTCGACGACTCGATGGACACCTGACACAGTCCGTGGGTGTCCGTCCGGGGGTGAGGGTGGTCGCCCGGTGGCGATTCACTGACCGGGTAAGAACGCGACATACGCGCGGCGGGTGAGGGTCAATTCGGTGAGCTCTGCGGGATTCTGATCGGCCAGCGCAAACGCCCACGGCGTCAAGCCATGATCACGTGCCGCACCCGACACCGAGGCGAACTCATCGCGAAAATGGTTGCGCTGCCCCGAGGTCCAGTCTCGATGGTCGACTACCAGCGTCCACGGCCGCGTGAATCGGCGCGAGTCGGGGTCGTAACCTTCTCCGGCATATAGTTCAACCCGGTAGATGCCGTCGACGTCGGAGATCTGCCCCGTCCAGCGCAGCTGGGCATGAAGCACCCGCCGATGCGGCAGCCGGACGATGTCGCGGCGCGGGAGTCCTTTGAACGCGAATTGGTACCGGTCGGCGTTGACGCCCGGAAGCTCGATCGGCGACCCTCGGCGCTCCTCGGCGCTCATCTCCAGAAACGCCGCTGCGAATGGCCTGATCGATCGGGCGATCGCGCTGCCCGACGTTCTCCGGCGTACGTCACCTGTCGCCGATACCGGCACTAGCGAGGTGCGGCGGCGATCTGCACTCGGCGACAAGCTGGCGGCGGGTTCCCCGCTGATCTTGCGGTCCTCGGATTCGACCAGCCGGGTCGGACGCAGCACCGGCAGTCGGCCAGGGGAACCGCCGGCGATCACGCCACCGGCAGCGGCGGTCTCATCAACCAGGGTGCAATTCACATGCTGGCGAAGCGGTTTGGTGGCAAAGTGCGCCTGCACTCGTCGGTCGGGGCGGTGGGCTTTCGGGTACATCTCGACGCTGCAGCCGCAGCACCGAAACGTCGCGGCCTCGACCTCGGCATCGGTCCAGGCCCGCAACTCCTGCGCCGACACCACGACTGCCGGATCGGTCCCATCGATCACCGCACTGTCCACGACCGCCCCCATGTCGACCGCCCCTGCAGATGGCCGACCCCCGGCGCATCCGAGCAACCCGCCCAGCACACCGGCGCGGCCGCTGCCCCCAGTGTCGCAGCCACCGCCGACACGCACGTCAACGCGAGCACCGCCGCCACCGTGCTCGACGTCGGGAATCCGGCACTGAGCTATTTGATATATATCAAATAGATGGTTATGGTTGGCGGCATGCCCAAGGCGTTGCCTGTTATCGATGTCAGTGCCCCGATCTGTTGCGCCCCGATCTCCGCGGCGCCGATGGATGAGGACGTCGCCGTCGCGCTCGCGCTGCGTCTCAAGGCATTGGCCGACCCCGCTCGGCTGCGGCTGATATCGATCCTGCTGACCGCCCGCGACGGTGAGCTGTGCACTCAAGACCTGGCCACCGCCGTCGGTCTGTCCGACGGCACCGTCAGCCACCATCTCGGCCAGTTGAAGAAGGCGGGATTGGCGCTGTCGCAGCGACGCGGGATGAACGTCTACTACCGGGCCCATGTCGCTGCCCTCGACGCCTTGCGCGGCGTGTTGGCTACCTGCTGCTAACCCAATCAATCCCATCGTTCGCCCTCTCGAGAAGGAGTTCTCCCGTGACCGCTTCAGTGCCAGTGGATTTGCCGTCGGTGTGGACGCCCGCCGATTTTCCCGATGAGCACGCATGGTCGATCGACCTCTCGCCCGCGGACCGCCGGGCTCTCATCGACTACGGGCGCGGCGGAGCGCAGCAGGACCTGGCACGTCACTTCGCCCCGGCAGCCGCGCGGTGGGCGGCCATGCTGCAGCGGGGAGCGGGGTTTGTGCGGCTGCGCGACTTCCCGATCGAAGACCTCACCGAGGCTCAGATTGAGCACGCCTACCTGGGGCTGGGCAGCCTGCTGGGCCAGCCCGTCGGTCAGGATCGCCACGCCAACCTGCTCACCCATATCCGCGATGAGCGCGGCCAGCACGGCCCAGGTGTGCGCAAGTACCGGACAAATCTGCGCCAGGACTTCCACAGCGACGGTTCAGATCTGGTCGGCCTGCTGTGTCTACATCCGGCCAAAACCGGTGGCGAATCAAAGATTGTCAGCGCCCACGCGGTCTACAACGAGATGTTGCGCCAAGACCCGCACCTGGTGGAGGTGATGTATCAACCCATGCCGTGGAGCCGCAACGGGGAACAGCCTGCCGGTGAACCCGAATTCTTCGAACTGGCACCGATCACCGAGATCGACGGCGTCCCACGGCTGTTTTTCATCGCCTGGTACATCCGCGACTCCCAACAGCACGCGGGCGCACCTCGACTGTCCGATGACCAGTTGGCCGCGCTGCGCCTGGTCGAGAACATCGCCAACGATCCGGGCTTTCACATCGAAATGGACTTTCGGCCCGGCGACGTGCAAATCCTCAACAACACCACGGTGCTGCATTCACGCGAGCAATACACCGACCACGACGAACTGAGCCGGCGGCGCCATCTGTTGCGTCTGTGGCTGACGACCGACACCCCGACCACCCACGAGCTGCTCCGCGGCGGGATCCCCAACCAGACCGCGCGCTGACACCTCCAGGCACCGGTGGGATGCGAACGCTGGTCTGCTCGCATCCCGCCGGTGGACCATCACTGCGTTTTCAGCACCTCGGCCAAGGGCTCGGGCGCGACGTGGTGGCCTTGGCCGGTCAGCTGCACCAGAGTGGCGTGGGGAAGCTCGTGCGTGAGCAGGTCGATGGCCTGGTGTAGAAACGCCGCGCTGGCGGTGCCCGACACCAGGGTGGTGGGTGTGTGCAGGGTGGCGTAGCGGCGCAGATCAGCGGGCAGTCCCGACAGCACCTCCATGGTGGGCAGCAGCGTGGGGGCATGGGCCACGTTGGCCAGCCACAACGGGTTGTCCCGTGCGGCAGCAACTTCGGCCGGTGAGAGTCCGCCGCCCCCGCGGCCCAGCGCATCCAGGACCAACTCCTCGTAGCGTCCTGCGTCGAGCATGCCGCGGATCCACTCCGGATCCGGGATGGGGTAGGTGATCGGCAGCGGTGGTTCATACAGCGCCAGGCGCGGCACCAAATCTGGTGCGGACAGCGCGGTTTCCAGTGCGACAACAGCACCGAACGAGTAGCCGAACAGGGCATCGATCGGGCCAAGCGTGTCGATGACTGCGCCGACATCCTCGGTGTAGCGGTCGATGTGTGGCGGTGACAGGCCACGCTGGCTGGTTCCGTGGCCGCGCAGATTGATCAGGGCGACCGTGAACCGGTCGGTGAGATGGTCGGCCAGCGGCATCAGACTTAGTGCGGTACCCAGGCCGCCATGCACCGCTACCAGGACCGGGCCCTCACCACGCACCAGGTACGTGATCTCCGTGCCGTCAGCTGAGCGCACCGATCCGCCGCGCAGCCACCCGTGGCTGCTCGTCGTTGCCACGCGCCTTGGCGGGAAGGGTTGCGGGCCAGCAGTTTATCCACGACATAGGTGGCGTCCCGGCCGACGCCGCGTAGCGACGCCGAAGATAGGGACCGCTGCCACTCCAAACCTACGAAGCCCAGCCCCAGGTGAGTGCGCGACAACCCGCGCCGCTGTCGGGGCAGCGCGCGGTCATCGAGTGCCCCCAGGTCGGCGAGATAGTCCAGCGCGGGCCGATACCCGGTCGCGCACAGCACGGTGTCGACTTGTTCGCGGGTGCCGTCGGCCCACACCGCCGAGTCGCCGTCGAGACGACGGAACATCGGTCGCCGGTCGGGACGACCGGCGGTGAGCGCGTCCCGATAGGTGCCGTGGTCGAACACCGGAACGGTAGGCGGTTGGTTCAGCCACGGGCCGATCGGTGCGGCATCCAGGCCGGTGACGGTGAACCAGAAGTGCATGTCGCGACCCCACGGTCGCTGCGGAATGAACCGCACCCGGTCTCGGGTGGCCAGGGATACGTCGGTGACTTCAGCCAGCTCGGCACCGATCTGAATTGCCGAGTTGCCGGCGCCCACAACCACGATGCGCCGCCCGGCCCACGGGTCGGGACTTCGGTAGGCACTGGCATGCAGCAGTTGGCCGGTGAACGTGTCGGCTCCGGGGAAACTGGGCAGGTAGGGCTTGGCGAAGCTTCCGGTCGCGGCGATCAGGATCGGTGTGCTCCACTGCCGGCCCGCGGCGGTGAAGACGGTGAAGCCACTCGGGTCGCCGGTGACGGTGGTGACCGCATCGCCGGTGTGGATGTCCACAGACAGCCCTGCGGCATAACCGCGGAGGTAGTCGATGACGTCGTCGCGATGCGGATAGCGGTCGGGATCGCCCGGGAATGCCACGCCGGGCAGCGCGCTGTAGCGGGCGGGGCTGAACAGGGTCAGGCTGGCGTAGTAGTCCGGCCAGGATCCGCCGGGTTCACCACGAGCGTCCACAATGAGCGGGTGCAGGCCGCGGTCGCGTAGCGCGGCGGCGGCGGCCAGTCCGGATTGGCCGGCACCGATCACGATCGCGTCGCGTGGTGAGGCGGAAGTCATTGCCGTGACGGTTCTTTCGTCGATGGTGTACCGGTGGTGAGTTCGGGTGCTGCCACGCCGGTGGCGGTGGCCAAGACCGCTGCCAGGCCGGCGGCCGCGCCCAGGACGACGAACATGGCCGCGTAGCCGTGCAGCGCGGTGGCCAGTGCGGCGCCGATGAACGGGGCTAGTGCGGTGGTGAACATCAATGGTGCTGACAGGATTCCGCTGAGATGCCCGTAATGGGCTGTGCCCCAGCGTTCTGTCACGGCAGTGGCCTGCAGCAGCGTCATGATGCCGCGCACCATGCCCGCCACGATCGCGACGCCGATCAGCGCCGCCAGCGAGGTGAACAGTCCCAACAGTGCGGTGGTGACCGCAACGATGCCCATGATCAGCGCAGTGCGGGTGACGACGCCGAAGCGCTGCACCAAACTCTGATAACCGATCCGGCCCAGCACCTGGCCCACGCCGCCGAGGCCGAGGGCCACCGCCGCTGCCTGGGTGCTGAACCCGCGCTGGGCCATCAACGGGACGAGGTTGATGACCACGGCGTAGGAGGCCAGCGCCGCCAGCGCGAACGCCGCCGTCAGGGCGACGAAGGGGCGGGTGCGTGCCGTGAGGGTCGCAGCCTGCACCGCATGGTGATGGATCATCGGCGGCCACGGCTGTCGCAGTCCGACGAGGTGGGCCGGGATGGTCACCACCGCCAGCAACGCCGTGAGCACGAGATAGGTGGTACGCCAATCCAGATGCGCCGAGAGCACTGCGGTCAGCGGGGCGAAAACAGTGCTGGCGAACCCGGCGACCAACGTGAGCACGGTCAGCGCCCGCACAGCATGGGGAGCGAAATACCGCGTCAGCGCGGCGAACGCCGGCGCGTAGAACACCGCGCTCATCGCCACGCCGGCCAGCGCCCACGCGGCAAGAAACCACCCGAAGGTGGGGGCCGCGGCGATCCCCAGCAGTGCGGCGACACCGAGCACCGAACCACCTGTCATGACCCAGCGGGGGCCATGGCGGTCCAGCGCTCGGCCCACCGGGACGCTCATGATCGCCGAGGTGAGCAGGCCTGCGGAAAACGCGGCAGTCACCGCCGAGGCCGACCACCCTGTGTCGCCGCAGATCTGGGGCAACAACACCGGGAAGGCGTAGTAGAGCACACCCCAACTGATGATCTCGGTGACACACAGCGTCACCAGCACCCCGCGCGGGCCGTGCGAGCCGGCGCGGGGCGGCAGTGATGCACTGCGCGGTGAGGTCATCCGCCGATCGGATTGAGTGACAACGTCAACGGCTGCGGGG
>NZ_HG322952.1:777551-864381 GCF_000455325.1 Mycolicibacterium septicum DSM 44393 | reverse complement strand
CGGCAGTGATGCACTGCGCGGTGAGGTCATCCGCCGATCGGATTGAGTGACAACGTCAACGGCTGCGGGGCGCTGGCCGTGCTGCAGCAGCCGCCCTCATTGGCCGCCTCAGCGTCATCAACCAGGCCGCCGCCGCTGCACACACCGGTCTCGGGCAACACCAATTCGACGCGCTGCGCCGCCTCGTGGTCACCGGCCAGTTCCGCGGCCACGCTGCGCACCTGCTCATAACCGGTCAACGCCAAGAAGGTCGGGGCGCGCCCGTAGGACTTCATCCCCACCAGATACAGGCCCGGCTCGTCGGGATGGGCAAGCTCGGTCGCGCCGTGTGGGGGCACACTGCCGCACGAGTGCAGGTTGGGATCGATCTCGGGGGCCAGCTTGGCCGGGGCCTGCAGGATCGGGTCCAGATCCAGTCGCACCTCCGACAGGAACGACAGATCAGGCCGGAAACCGGTCAGCACCACGACATGATCAGCCGGCGCCAGCGTGCGCTCGTCGTCGGCGACCAGCACCACCTGGTCCTCGACGCGATCGACGCGCTCGGTGCGGAACCCGGTGTGCAGCTTGACCAGTCCGGCATCGACAGCCGCCCGGGCCCGAATCCCCAGCGCGCCACGCTGCGGCAACGCATCGGCCTCGCCGCCGCCGAAACCATCACCCACCGCGCCGCGCCGCCACACCCACGACACCTGCGTGGACGGATCCTCGCGGACCACCTCGGCCAACTCGATGACTGCGGTCATCGCTGAATGGCCATTGCCGACGACCACCACATGGTTACCGGAGAACTTCTCAGATTGGTTGCGCGAGGCGGGGATGTAGGTCACCAGACCCGCGTCGGCAGCCGCCTGCTCGCCGATGGCCGGAAGACCGTCGGCGCCCGCAGGATTGGGCTGCGTCCAGGTCCCCGAGGCGTCGATCACAGCCTGGGCCAACACCCGAGACTGCGCGCCGGCCTCATCGCTGATGCGCACCACGAATGGGGATTCCGCACGCCCGGTGCTGAGCACCCGGTCATGGCCCTGACGCGAAACGCCCACTACCCGGGCGTCGTAATGCACCCGATCACCGAGGGCCTGCGCCAACGGCGCCACATAGTCGTCGATCCACTCTTGCCCGGTGGGGTACCCCGAAGCCGGAGCTACCCACCCGGTCGGAGCCAGCAGCCGGGCAGCCGCCGGATCGATCAACTCGGGCCACGGCGAGAACGTACGTACATGAGACCAGCCCTGGATCGCCGAACCCGGCCCGCTGCCGGCCTCCAGCACCAGCGGCGTCAGGCCGCGTTCCAACAAGTGCGCAGCGGCAGCCAGGCCTTGCGGGCCGGCACCGATCACAACAACGGGCAGGTCGGACATCTTCTCTCCTCGGATCGACAACTATCGATACATCGACAATGCTCGATACATCGATGTTTGTCAATGTGTGTGGCATACTGGGGTCATGGCCAGCGCAACTGTCGCGGTGACCGCCACCGATATCGGTGCGTGCTGCTCTCCGCTGACCGGCGGTGTGATCGACACGCCGGCAGCCGAACGGCTCGCGGCGGTGTTCAAGGCCCTGGCCGATCCGGCCAGAGTCAAGCTGCTGTCACTGATCGCCGCCTCGGCCGGCGGTGAGGCCTGCGCCTGCGACCTCACCGAGCCCCTGGGTCTGTCGCAGTCGACGGTGTCGCACCACATGAAATTGCTCGTCGAGACTGGCCTGGTTAGCCGTGAGCAGCGCAGCAAATGGGCCTACTACCGGGTCAACGAAGTCGCGCTTGAGCGTGTCGCGCACCTGCTGATGGCCCGCTAGTCCCAGGTCTACCCGCCCCGCCGCCCCTTCTGTCCTAGGCGGGCCGTCCTTGTTCGGCCAGTTGTCGGCCATTGGCGCCAATTCTCTTAAATCGCAGTAATTTTCACGCCCAGCCTCGATCTGGGCCGTGGCTCCGAGTGGTCTGCCCGCGCAATCCGGTGCCGCGGGCCTGCGGTTTCGGTCACGGTGCCGAATCGGGGTTCGAAGTGTGAGCTCGGCAACCTCACCCTTGTCGGTAGTTGACGTTGTGGTGCTCGATCCTGCACAGTGTCGATGTCGTGACCTTTGGGTGGCACCTAGGGCACCGATGAACTATTGAGAGCCCCGCACTCCGTCGAGTGCGGGGCTCTTTTTGTTCTGGCGACACGCCGATGCCTGCATGCTCAGCAATGTCCTGAGCTGGAAATTCCATAAATGTTATTCAGAACATGTTGTATGCCCCCAGCTCGATGACCACTAGGTGTAGTGTTTGCGAAGCCACCCAAAGAGCGGCTCAGCGAACGCTGGGCCGGAGAACTTTCGAGACGGAAGGTCACGACAACACCATGACGGAGCAGTCCGCATCCGAGCACGCGTTCATTTCCTATGTCCATGAAGACAGCGATCACGTCGACAAGCTGTGCAACCTGCTGAACGCGGCCAGCATTCCGCACTGGCGGGACAGGGCCGATCTGGGGCCTGGCGACATGTGGAAGGCCAAGATCCGCGAGGCGATCAGCTCTGGCTCACTGGCCTTCCTCGCATGCTTCTCAACGAAGTCCACCGGCAAGCCCAAGAGTTACCAGAATGAAGAGATCACGCTCGCTGCAGAGGAATTCCGCCTGCGCCCGCCTGGCCGAACCTGGCTCATTCCCGTGCGATTCGATGACTGCGAGATCCCCGAATGGGATCTTGGTGGTGGCCGGACGCTTCGCGACATCAATTACATCGACCTGTTCGGCGACAACTACGCCGAGAACGTGGTGAAACTGATCGAGGCCACCAAGAAGGCCATGGGCCTGACCGGGGTCGACCCCGCCACCGTTCGAACAGCAGTCAGCGAAGCCGCCGCTGCCGAGCGTCCAGCCCTGCTGCGGCGGCTCACCAAAGACATGATCCGCGACCCGTCCCGGGAGATCGAACTCGATGAACTGATCACCCAGGAGATCTCCAACATGCTGGCAGGCATGCGTGACACCGAGCGTTTCCCCTCGGCGTTCTCCGGCACCACCAACGACGAGCACATCGTCCAGATTGCGGAAACCGCGATCGACTACTGGCGGTTGGTCGAGCCTTTCTGTGCATCGCTTCAGGTCGCTGCACGCTGGGGATCCCCAGAGTCGCTGTCGCCGTGGATCAAAGGCATCCGCGCCCTCACTGCGGAGGCGGTGAAGATGGTGGGCGACTCGCTCAACGCGCTGCGCTACCTCCCGAGCCTCCTCACGGTTACCGTCGCCGCCATGGCATCCAGTGGCCAGGGCCGCTGGGACAACTTCCGGGCGCTCATCGTGGACAATGTGGTCCCGAACCCCCGCCTGCAGGGAAAACGCGTGGCGATCATCGAAACCGTCAGCCCCTACACACCTTTCGGCGGAGCTGCCGAAGTCGCGGCCCACATCCTGGCTCGCTCAGAGACCACCGATGATGACCTTGCCACCGCCCTGGCTGGATACAACAAGAAGTACGGGAAGTTCCACACCCCGGTTTCCGAGTGGCTGTTCGCTATCTTGAAGCCGAGCTTCGTAGACCAGTTCCCGGACGACGACGCCTACCAGGATGCGTTCGACTACACCGAGATTGCCGTCGGAGTCGTGAACGAGGACCTCGGATTCATGCGGGCCGCTGAGTCTGGCCGCCCGTCCTACTCCCGAAACAAGTGGTTCGGACGTTCCACCTGGCGCTATGCCCACCGTCACTGCGAACCGGTGAAAGACTTCGCCGATGAACTGCAGCTCCGCGGGGAGCAGTGGGAACCGTTGCGTGCTGGCCTGTTCGGCGGGTCACCGGATCGCGCACGAGATGCCACCAAGCAATACGACGAGACCTTCAAGGAAATCGCCAGCCACAGGTGGTGAAGGTGGGCGCCGAGCCTGCGAGTGTGTTGCTGGCCATCGTGATCGATGGCCAGCACCCGCTCCGCCGATCACTGCGGCAACAAACGATCCCGCCATGCCCGGCTGACGGCGCAACGCTGACTGGGTGTCGGTAACCGGTTGGTGGCCATGGTGATTGCCACGTCGATGTCAGCAGAAGATGACGGGCCGTCGCCGAGCGCGGCGATCGCGCAGCTGAGCTGGCGCGCCGTCAGAGACGCCGGCCCGTGCAGTGCGATCAACGTCGCATGCCCTGTGCGTGGCGCCTGTTCGGCATAGCCGGCCCTCAGCCACCCAATCGCCGCGGTCAGCGCGGAACGCAGCGGGGCGCCGGGCTGAGGTCCCATGCGACCGGCCCCGCGCCCTCGGGTAGCGCAAGCCGACGAAGGGAATCGGTGGCGCAAGCGGTTACGCATGAGCGGCAACGCCAAGTTCGTTGAGCAGCTGACGAACTCGGCGTTCGATGTCATCGCGGATGGGGCGCACCGCATCGACATTCATGCTCGCCGGATCCTCCAGCTTCCATTCCTCATAGCGGCGACCCGGGAAGACCGGGCAGGCATCGCCGCATCCCATCGTGATCACCACATCGGCAGCCCGAACGATCTCCTCAGTCCAGGGCTTGGGGTACTCACCGGAGATGTCGATCCCGCGTTCGGACATCGCGGCCACCGCAGCCGGGTTGATCTCATTGCCCGGCTCCGAGCCGCCCGACCACGCCACCGCCGCATCCCCGGCGAAATGGCTGAAGAATCCCAAGGCCATCTGGGAGCGACCGGCATTGTGCGTGCACAGGAACAGCACGGTCGGCTTGCCGGTATCGCTCTTGCCTTCCACCTTGGCCAGCGCCCGTAACCGTTGGCGTGCGAAGCGCTCGGCCAGCAGCGGCAGAAACCGTGGGATCGAGGCCCTGCTCGCGAACTGGTCATAGGAGGAGTGCAGAAATCGCTCGATGGTCTCGATGCCGAAGCTGTCGGTGAACTCGTTTTCGAGCCGAACCGCTGCGGTCTTGAGCGCGAGCTGCTGATCGATGGACAGGTCGGAGCGCAGGTGGGTGGCGACGTTGTCGGACATGGTGGCAGTGACCTCCTTCGGGCCTATAGCGAAGTGGCGGACGTCAGGGGTTCTGGAGGACCACACCTATGGAGCGGTAGGCGCGGACCTCTCGGCGGGAGCGACGATTTCAGTCCAGAAATATTGACTCAATACTTGTTGAGCTATATCGGCGCCGTCAAGAGGGCAGCGTGAATCGACCTGAGGCCGTCAAGGTGGTTCATCTTCCGTTCATCCGGGTTGTGCTGTGGGTTCACTGGCAACCTTTAGGTTCAGGTCCCGAGCAGCCATCGGTTCTGCTCGGCGGAACAGCCGTTCCGCGGCTTGGCCCGCCGTGGTGGCAACGGGAGTTGACCACCCTGACCTCTAATAAGGAGCTACGTGAAGCTCAACCGTTTCGGTGCTGCGCTGAGCCTGATGGCCGCAGGCAGCCTGGTGCTTTCGGCGTGTGGCAGTGACAACAATGCAGAATCTGGTTCTAGCGCGACCAAGGCCGCCGGCGAGGCTTCATCGTCAGGTGTCGACTGCGCAGGCAAGAAGTCGCTGAAGGCCAGCGGGTCCACTGCGCAGGCCAACGCCATGACCCGGTTCGTCAACGCCTACGAGCAGGCTTGCTCGGGCTACACCCTCAACTACACCTCCAACGGCTCCGGCGCCGGTGTGAGCGAGTTCGTCGGCAAGCAGACCGACATCGGTGGTTCTGACTCCCCGCTGAGCAAGGACAAGGGCGAGTACGACAAGGCCGCCGAGCGGTGTGGATCGCCCGCCTGGAACCTGCCGGTGGTGTTCGGCCCGATCGCGGTTACCTACAACCTCGAGGGCGTCGACGGGCTGGTGCTCGACGGGCCCACCGCCGCCAAGATCTTCAACGGAACCATCAAGACCTGGGACGACCCGGCGATCAAGGCGCTCAACCCGTCGGCCACGCTGCCCGCGCAGCCGATCACCGTCGTGTTCCGCAGCGATGAGTCCGGTACCACTGACAACTTCCAGAAGTACCTCGACGCAGCGTCTGACGGTGCCTGGGGCAAGGGTGCGGGCAAGGCGTTCGCCGGCGGAGTTGGCGAGGGTGCCAAGGGCAACGAGGGCACCTCGGCGGCCATCAAGAACACCCCGGGATCGATCACCTACAACGAATGGTCCTTCGCCCAGGCCCAGGGCCTGTCGACGGCCAAGATCGTCACCTCGGCGGGCCCGGAGCCGGTCGAGATCAGCACCGAGACTGTCGGCAAGACCATCTCGGGCGCCACGATCAAGGGTGAAGGCAACGACCTCGTGCTGGACACGGTTTCGTTCTACAAGCCGACCGAGACCGGGGCCTACCCGATCGTGCTGGCCACCTACGAGATCGTCTGCTCGAAGTACCCCGACGCCGACACCGGCCAGGCCGTCAAGGCATTCCTGCAGTCGACGATCGGTGCGGGTCAGGAAGGCCTGGCCGACAACGGGTACATCCCGCTGCCGGCTGCGTTCGAATCGAAGCTGTCTGCCGCTGTCAACGCGATCGCTTGATCGGAATCACTGATGGCCTTACAGCCAGAGATCTCGGGAACCTTTCGGGGGCCGTCTACACCGGCGGCCCCCGAAAGGGGAGAGACTGCATCTATGCCTGATCCGGACAAGGCCACCAAAAAGACGAGCGCGATCCGCGCGGGGAGCGGCCAGCTCGGTGACCGTATCTTCAAGGCGCTAGCTGTCGCGGCGGGGTCGACCATTGTCATCGCGATCGCACTCATTGCGATCTTCCTGCTGATCCGCGCCATTCCATCGCTCGGGGCCAACCACGCCAACTTCTTCACCAGTACCGAGTTCAACACCGCCGACGCCGACAATTTGAGGTTCGGCATCCGCGACCTGTTCATGGTGACTGTGCTCAGCTCGGTATTCGCGCTCGCACTTGCTGTGCCGGTCGCGGTGGGCATCGCACTGTTTCTCACCCACTACGCACCGGCACGCCTGTCCCGACCGTTCAGCGCGCTGGTCGACCTTCTCGCCGCGGTGCCCTCGATCATCTTCGGTCTATGGGGAATCTTCATCCTGGCTCCCTGGCTGGAGCCGGTAGCCAGTTTCCTCAACAAATCCTTGGGCTGGCTGTTCCTGTTCGAGACCGGAAACGTGTCGCTGGCGGGCGGCGGCACCATCTTCACCGCCGGCGTGGTGCTGGCGGTGATGATTCTGCCGATCATCACCTCGGTGAGTCGGGAAGTGTTCCGCCAGACCCCGATCTCCCGGATCGAAGCCGCCCAGGCTTTGGGTGCCACGAAATGGGAAACGGTACGTATGACGGTGCTGCCGTACGGTCGCAGCGGTGTCATCGCCGCCTCAATGCTGGGCCTCGGTCGTGCGCTCGGTGAAACCGTTGCGGTACTGATCATCCTGCGCTCGGCAGCACAGCCGGGTAGCTGGTCGTTGTTTGACGGTGGCTACACCTTCGCCTCCAAAATTGCCTCGGCGGCAGCCGAATTCAGTGCACCACTGCCTACCGGCGCCTACATTGCCGCCGGTTTCGTCCTGTTCGCCCTGACCTTCGTGGTCAACGCGGCCGCCCGCGGCATTGCTGGAGGGAAGGTCAACGGATGACCACCGCATTCGACAGCCCGGTCAAGAGCCAGACGTTCCACTCGGTGAGCGTCGGTCGGCGCATCAAGAACAACATCGCGACCTCGCTATTCGTCGCAGCATTCGGGGTCGCATTGATCCCGTTGTTCTGGGTGCTCTACATCGTGGTGGAGAGGGGCTGGCAGGGCGTCACCAAATCGGGTTGGTGGACTCGCTCGCTGCAAGGTGTGCTGCCCGAATCCTTCGCCGGAGGCATCTACCACGCGCTCTACGGAACGCTGGTGCAGGCCGGCATCGCTGCCATCATCGCGATCCCGCTGGGCATCATGGCTGGCATCTACCTCGTCGAGTACGGCCGCTCCCGGCTGGCTCGGGTGACCACCTTCATGGTCGACGTCTTGGCCGGTGTGCCCTCAATCGTGGCTGCCCTGTTCATCTTCGCGTTGTGGATCGCCACCCTCGGATTCCCGCAAAGTGCCTTCGCCGTATCGCTGGCACTGGTCTTGCTGATGCTGCCGGTGGTGGTGCGCTCCACTGAGGAGATGCTCAAACTGGTGCCCGACGAACTCCGGGAAGCCAGCCTCGCATTGGGCATTCCCAAGTGGGTCACCATCGCTCGCGTCGTGCTGCCCACCGCGCTGCCCGGCATCATCAGCGGCATTCTGCTGTCGATCGCCCGCGTCATCGGTGAGACCGCCCCGGTGCTGGTCCTGGTGGGATACGCCAGATCCATCAACTTCGACGTGCTCGACGGCAACATGGCATCGCTGCCGCTGCTCATCTACACCGAACTGATCAACCCCCAACCCGCCGGGCAAATGCGTGTCTGGGGTGCTGCGTTGACGCTGATCATCGTGGTGGGCATCCTGATGTTCCTGGCCTCGATCGCGACACGCCTCCTCACCCGCAACCGCTAACCGCAAGGAACGTTCCTCATGGCCAAACGTATTGACCTCAAAGACGTCAACATCTACTACGGCGCATTCCACGCCGTGGCCGACGTGGGTTTGTCGGTGCAGCCGCGCAGCGTGACCGCGTTCATCGGCCCGTCGGGCTGCGGCAAGTCCACGGTGCTGAGGTCGCTGAACCGCATGCACGAGGTAACACCTGGCGCCCGTGTCGAGGGCTCGGTGCTGCTCGACGGTGAGGACATCTACGGCGCCGGGGTGGACCCGGTGGGCGTGCGCAAGACCATCGGAATGGTGTTCCAGCGTCCGAACCCGTTCCCCACCATGTCGATTCGTGACAACGTGGTGGCCGGGCTGAAGCTGCAGGGTGTGCGCAGCAAGAAGACCCTCGACGAGGTGGCCGAGCGTTCACTGCGCGGCGCGAACCTGTGGACCGAGGTCAAGGACCGCCTGGATAGGCCCGGCGGTGGTCTGTCGGGTGGTCAGCAGCAGCGGTTGTGCATCGCCCGTGCCATCGCCGTGCAGCCCGATGTGCTGTTGATGGATGAGCCCTGCTCGGCGCTCGACCCGATCTCGACGCTGGCCATCGAAGATCTGATCTCCACGCTCAAGCAGGACTACACGATCGTCATCGTCACCCACAACATGCAGCAGGCCGCCCGTGTCAGTGATCAGACCGCGTTCTTCAACCTCGAGGCCACCGGAAAGCCCGGCATGCTTATCGAGATCGACGACACCGAGAAGATGTTCTCCAATCCAGGCAAGAAGGCGACCGAGGACTACATCTCCGGCCGATTTGGCTAATAGTCGGCGGGATGCGCATCACGCACGGGGGTTTTGCGAGCGCGTGAGAAGAAGAGTGGGGTACACGATTTGACGATCGAGGTACGCCGTGCCGACGAGTTCACGCGGCCAGCATTTCGTGCTGCCGTGGGGCCTGCGCGCGGCAGTCTGTTGCTCGTCGACACCGATGCAATCATCGCCGAACAGTTGATGGAGGACGCCGCACGCACCGGAATCGACACCGTGTGGTGCAGCGATGGCGCTGAAGCGCTGCTGACAGTCGGTGCCGGACCGCCCAACGCGCTGGTGCTGCAGGCCCGCACCGAGATCGTCGACGCGGCCACCATCGCCGCAGCAGTGCGTGGCCGGTGGTCCCTACCGATCCTGGTTGGCTCGGCGCCCGAAGATGACGACGTGGCCCGCCAGGTCCTCGTAGCCGGTGCCTCGGCGGTCATCGCCCGGCCCTATGACATCACCGCGATCGCCCCATTCGCGCTCAGCGGTGACAAGCGCCCCGACGAGCCGGCCACGTTCTTCGCCGGACCCATCCATGTGGATCCCGATGGTTACGAAACCCGGGTTCGTGGCCGCGAAGTCCAACTCACCCAGCGTGAACTGGAACTGCTGATCTTCTTGATCAAGCAGCGTGGCCGAGTCGTCAGTTCCGAAGAAATCAGTGACGCCGTGTGGGGGCGTGTCTCTGACACCAACACCGTGGCCGTGCACGTCAAACGGCTGCGCGACAAACTCGGCGTCGACGCTGAACACGGAGAGTTCATCCGCACCATCCGTGGTGCCGGATACCGGCTGGCCCCCTCGATCTACACGTGAGTTCCACCGACACCAACTCCGAGGCCGACCAGTGGACACGGTCCCTGCAAGCGTTGAAGGCCTATCGCGATGCGCGCGGAACCACCGACGTCGCGCGAGGTGTCCGGGCATTTGGCGTTGACCTCGGCAAATGGGTTGTTCAGTGCAGAAACGACTACTGGAACGGCGCGCTGGACGCCAAACGTGTCAAGGCGCTCGAACGCATTGAAGGCTGGCAGTGGGGACCCTCGCGCCCCGACAGCTGGCGCCACGCTTACGACACCGTGCAGGCCTACGCGCGCAAGCACCGCAGCATCATTGGCTTCGAGGCGACCGTCATCGACGGCGTCGAGATCCAGGCCTGGGCGGCGGCGCAACGCAGCGCCCAGCTCAGCGGCCAGCTGTCTCTGGTCCAGATCACCCTCCTGGACAAACTGCCGGGCTGGACATGGGATCAGGACGAAACACGTTGGAAGCAAGGGATACTGGCCGCCAAACGCTACATCAAACTCCACCGAAGTCTCGACGACGTGCAGCAAGATGCCGAGCTTGACGGGTACCCGTTAGGACAATGGCTCCACCGCTGCCGAGAAGACTTCCGTGCCGGCACTTTGCCGCAGGAGCGGATCGCCACACTCGAGGCATTGCGCGGCTTCAGCTGGGGCCGCCAACGCGAGCAGTGGACCGTTGGTTTCGAGGCACTCACCAGCTTTGCGGCCGCAAACGGGCATGCCTCGCCCAGTCAACACACCGTCATCGACGGATTCCGGCTCGGCGCATGGGTGACCGGCAAGCGCTATCAGTACCGGCAAGGCACCCTACCCGAACAGCAAGCTGCAGCACTGGAGTCACTGCCAGGATGGCAATGGTCACCCCTAGATGCTCAGTGGCAGCGCGGATTTGACGCACTTCGCCGCTACAGCGATCAGAACGGCCACGCCAATCCGCCCCGCGGACACACCTACGACGACTATCCCGTCGGTGACTGGGCACGCGCCCAACGAGACGCACACGACCGCGGCCGCATGCCATCCACCAGAGTCTCCCAACTTGAAGCGCTGCCAGGGTGGTCCTGGAAGATCCAGTGAAGTCGGTAGCAGGCGTGCCCCAATCCCGTAAGCACCGCAACTGTATGCACTACTAGTAGTACCATTAGCTGAGTTGCTCGCCGAGACGCTGGACTCCTGTGGGTTGAGGAGGGGTTGTGTCCAATTCTGAGAATCGCCGCCTGACGGAACAGGTCAAGGTACGCCTGCTCCCGCAGGAAAAGAGTGCTCTCGAAGCCGAGGCCGCGCTCAGGGGCATCACGGTTCCCCGACTGCTGAGGCTCATCAGTGTCGGCCCGGATATCGGCGAGCCGGATAGCGAGATGTCCACTGCGCTTGACTGTGGCAGACCGCATCCTGTGATGCGCATAGGACCCTGGAGTGATTCGGGGGATGAGTGAGACGGCGCTGACTCGGCTGGCGGCCAACGCCGCACTCTACCGGGTGCAGAAACGTGAACTCGACCGCGCGATCTACCAGGCTGCCACCGATAGTGGGCTGACTCACACGCAAATCAGCGACATCGTCGGCGTTTACTCGGTGCCGGCGGTGCAACGTATCTTGCGTCGGTTCACCGACGATCCTTCACAACTTGAACAGGCGCCTGCTGAGATCATCGACCGACACGTCGCAGGGCTGATCGATGGGGACGAGATGATGAACCAGCTCTTGAATCGTCAGTACTCCTTCGGCGCCCCGGCATCCGTTGGAGGCGTTGCTACTGATGCGTACAAGGCGGGCAGTTGGGACGACATCGAAATCGCCTTCTGCAAAGGACAGCTCGGTGAGGCCGAGTTCCGGCAACTCGCTACACGCCATTTGCGCAGGCGTGTGAGTGTGCCCGCGAGCCGGCGGCATGAACCCTTGTCGTGACAGAGACTGCAACGCCGAATTGCAAACAGTCACCCGCGCCGAATTCACATCTCGACAGGAGCTGAACTGCTCCATGCAGGCGATGCGATAGCGCTAGTAAGCATTCTTGTGGTCCGGCCGACTAGGCGTTTCGGCTGCCGATGGGCAGATCGCGCGGCCTGGTACTGCGATCTTCTGAGTCCATGTTAGGTCGACGTCTTATCGTCACTTTCGGTGTGCGTTCGCAAGGCTGAAAACGCGGTCTTCGCACGCCAGAGGGCTGCGCCGCCGATGAGAGAACTCCTAGAGGTCGTGCACGACCCTGACGTTGCGTTCAACCCCTTTTACGGCCCCGCCCCCGAGCATGACTGCCCATGTGGTTCAGGGCTGCAAGCTCAGCACTGCCATCGAGCCACCGACGACACATGGGTCGCAGAACGTCCGCCAGCTCTCATCACTGGGCCGCGCACCGAGTACGGCAACCCTGGCTGCTACGCCCGCAGCAGCCAGGACTGCGATGAGCAACTCACCCGCGAGCATTGGATCAGCGACGACCTGCTTGAACGCGTATCCAACGACAAGAAAGTTATCGCCGTCGAAGGTGCGGCCTGGCAAGGAAAAACGCCGAAACGGAAAACCATCGGTATCAACTCGATGTCATCGAAGATCCTGTGCAGTCGACACAACCGGGCCCTGTCGCCTCTGGACAAGGTCGCGGCGGAATTCTTCACCCACCTGCGAGACGATCTGCTCGACATGAACTGGCATACCGGAATGCCGCCGCATTTCCCAAACGGCTTCACACTGATCAGCGGACCGTACTTTGAACTGTGGCTACTCAAAGTTCTCTGGGGAGCGATCGAGTCCGGCGCCCTCACGGTCAACGGGCACGTCGCCTACCGATTTCGTCTCGGGGTGACCACCGCGACACTGACCGAAATCCTATGGCGGGGAGCCCAATGGCCGAAGCACCGGGGCATGTATGTGATGCTCGACCGAGACGCGGACTACTGGATCAAAGGGAACTCGGTGCGGGTACGACCGGCAAACGTTGAAAGCGAGATTCTTGGCGGTTACATCCAGATCGGCGGCTTCGAATACAACATCTCCTTCGAATCACCACCAGTCAGAAAGATTTACCGGCCCGCAGCTATCAGCTTCCAACGACGCGGCTTCAACAACTGCTGGAAGATGGCGGCTTTCGCCTGGCCGGAACTAGGGCACGAAATGGTCAATGCCTTCAGTCAACGCGCACCAGGGGAGGATCCGTCCGTCCCGCCGACTCGGAGGGCGGCAAGCCTGCGAGACAAGATCATGCCAGGCTCAGTCAACGTCACCAGTGGCGCAACCCCAGAGCAGCGGACCGTTGAACCTAACCAAGAAGAAGCGAGATTCACAGGTGACCAACGCTGAATTCCCTTCCAAGACAGCTCAATCACTAGGTAAATTCTGGTTGCCCGATGCCGACGATTCTCCGGTGTCGGGGATGCTCAGCGTCGATGGCACTGATGTTCGCCTAGAGGTCAGCCCGGAGATCACGCCAATGTTCTTGATCAGGAACACCGGGCCAGGTAAGGCGGCCGTGAAGCTCAGCGATCAACCTGACGACATGGTCGTCCTCGGTTCGATCCCGATGAAACCGCGAAAGGTCACCCTCTGGGACGCACAAACCACGCACCAAACACAACTGGCCGGCCTATTCTTTGCCGGCAAAAACGCCGGTCCGTCTAGACAAGGGCTCAAAGCCACGTGGTGTGTCGCGGGCCAACATCTGCCCGATCCAGACACGCCCCTTTGCGGTGTTCGGCCCGATGTCACAAACCTCGCCGAGTGGGCCAGACTTCCCGCACTCGCTACCACGGTCTATCCGCGTGACCCGCTCAAGCTCGACTGGCACATGAATGTACGAAACAAATCACTTGATGCCGAACTCGCCAATGGCGCAGGCTATCTCACCCTCGCACCATCAGCACGGCACAGTCCTCCTGACTTGCGCGGGCTCCATGTCACCACGACCAGTCAGCTCGAGATCGAGCTCTTTCAGGGTTGGAGCCTTCCGGACATCGCAATGAGAGTCCTGCGCCCCCTCGCCGACCTCATGACGCTGTTGTCCGGCAAGCCGTGCGTCATACGGTCGCTGGACGTTTGGGCCGATACCTGGTGCTCGGTACACGGCTACCAGATCGATCCGGCCGGCCCCGAGACCGCCGGCGAACTGCTATTCACCCGACCGCACGTCGGACTCGAGTTCCTTCCGCGATGGTTCGATCTACACCAACGCACGACACCCGTGCCTCAGATCCTTGCCGCCGTCATCCGAAACGAATATCCGACTGTAGAAGCAGATGCGCTGTCTCTGGCGACCGCTGTAGAGGCTCTGCACCGGACACTCGATCCAGATGCACGACGATTCAGCGTCGAGCAGATCGACAACTCGCTGGAGGCGGTTGAAGCTTCGAACATGCCGACAGAGGTCTCTCAATCTCTTTCAACAGCTCTACGCCAGTACTGGCACGAATACAGCTATCCCCAACGAGTCAAAGCTCTCGCTGAGCCGGTCGCTGAAGCTGTCCCCGCCTGCATCGGACGCTTGAGCCGTTGGAAAGAGCAGGTCGTCAACCAACGCATCGCTCTGGCGCACGGTCTCGGGCAGAACGGGCTCAGCGTCGACCAGATCCGCCGCATGCACGCACTGAACCAGTCGCTGCACTGGATGCTGACGCTTCGCCTCTTCATGGAGGCCGGAATCGATGGTTCGATCCTCGCAAAGACAACTGAAGATTCAGAGCGATTCAACGATCAATGCCACAACTGGCGTCACTCATGGCCAAAGGTGTTTTCCGCGTGAGAATGCCAGACACTACCCATCCGCGGGATGAGTGAGAATCAGCTTTGGGACGACGCGAACGTAGATGATCATGCCGAGCAGTTCGACGAGAGTTTGGGTGACCACGATGGCGGGGGTGGTCGCGTAGGCGGCTGGTAGTGCCAGTGCTAGCGGGAGTACGACCAGGGAGTTGCGGGTGGCGCCGCTGAAGATCAGGGCCCGACCACGTCCGCTGTCGAACCGGAGCAGTCGCACCACTGCCAACCCGAGCAGCGCCATGATGAGCAGGAACGCGGCGTAGATCGGGACCACTTTGAGAACTTGGTCGACCTGGTGGCTGATCTTGGGGAATTGGCTGGCGACCACCACGAACAGCGTGGCTGTCATCAGTGGCACCATCGCCGCGGCCATCGCCGAGGAGATCACTTGTCCGCTGCGGTGGCGCATTGCAAGCCCTTCGGTGGCCCAGGCCAACAGCAGGGGCGCCACGATGAGGATGAGGAAGGCTTCCAGGAAGGGGCCGACGTCGACGATGTCGGCGAGTTCGGGACCGACGAACAGCCACAACAGCAGCGGCAATGCAAGCATCTGGATCAGCATGAGCAGCGGCGCGGCGGCCAGCAGGCGTTGGTTGTCGCCGCCTGCTAGGCCGCAGAACACGATGACGTAGTCGATGCACGGTGTCAGCAAGGTCAGCAGCACACCCAGCAGCACCGCTTGGGGCATGGACACAAAGGTGGTCAGGGCGGCGACCACAAGTGGCACCACGATGAAGTTGACGCCCAGGACCGCGGCTAGAAACCGGACTTCACGAAACGCCGCGGTCAGTTTGGTGAACGGAACCTGCAGAAACGTCGCGTACAGCAGGGCGCCGAGTACCGGGTAGATGGCGGCCTCCCACGCATGCTCGCCGGCGGGCCAGGCTGCCCCGACTGCAGCCCCGGCGGCCAGCCCGGCCAGGTAGATGGGGATCTGGTGGCGTTCGAGCCACTCGGTCAGCGGTGACGACAAGACGTTACGTCCTTCCTCAGCATGCACCGGGCACGGGAGATAGCCGGCACCACGCTGGATCTGTTGCGGTGGTTAGGTATTGGTGGCAGGCAGCGCCGCTACCATCGGGTGGTCGAAGGCCTGGGCGCCGGTCTTGGTAGCGCCGCCGGGTGAGCCGAGGTCGGCGAAGAATTCGGCGCTGATCGTGGCGTAATGGGCCCAGTGGTCGGGCAGGTCGTCTTCGTAGAAGATGGCCTCGGCCGGGCAGACAGGTTCACATGCCCCGCAGTCCACACATTCGTCGGGGTGGATGTAGAGCATCCGGGTGCCCTCGTAGATGCAGTCGACCGGACATTCTTCGATGCAAGCTTTATCTTTGACATCCACACACGGTGCGGCGATAACGTAGATCACCGATGTTCCTGTCGCGCGGGTGATTTCAGGAAACTGCAAGATGCGTCGCATGGGGTGGCGCGGTCGGGCAGGGCATCGAGGTGATCGAGCGCGTCGGTGAGGACATCGGCGAAGGCACGCAGCTCGCCGATCCGGGAAGTGACTTCGTCGAGCCGTGCGGTCATCATCGGGCGCAGCCGGGTCCGCACATCAACACACGCGCCCTGATCCCACACCGTGAGTAGCTCGCCGATTTCCTCCAACGGCAGGCCGACCCGTTTGGCGGCGCGGATGAACGCCAACCGCTCGACGGTGGCCTCGTCATAGATCCGGTACCCAGAATCAGTGCGCTGCGCCGCCAACAGACCCAGCGTCTCGTAAAACCGCAGCGTGCTGGCTGGCACGCCGCTGCGCTTTGCGAGCTGAGAGATCCGCATCCGACTCACAGCGGGCAGCCTAAACCTTCAACCCCACTACAGGGCCAAGCCCCATGAACAAGCACTACTGGCTGGTGGCGGAGTGGTCAGCCGAGTCGTTGGTGAGTGATCGGCGACGGCGACAGGCTCTGCCGACAAGGACAGCCGTGCCCGCGGTCACCAGGATGACGGCCAGAATGCCGGCGAGAGCGGGGGGACCGGCCGAGCCGATTAGCGATGCGATGGTGGCTTGGATTCGGGCGGCGGCGTTGATGATCGGATCATTGACCCGCGCGCCGGCGAAGATCCGCAGCTCATAGATGCCGTACCAGCTGACATAGCCGCCGGCCAGTAGCAGCAAGGTGCCGGCGGCCCGTGCGGCATAGGGCAGGAGTCGGCGCAGCCGCTGGGTGGCCGACTGGCGGGCCAGCGCGACGCTGATCGAGGCCACCCCGACCACCAGGCCCATCCCGATCGCGTAGGCACCGTACGCACCGATCCCGGCGGGGATGTTGCCGGAGGTGAATGTTGTGGCGGTCACTACGAGAAACGGGCCGATCGTGCAGCCCAGCGACGCCACCGCATACACCACCCCATAGAGCGCCATTGGGCCCAGGCCCGCGGCCGGATTGAACGCAGATCCAGGTTTCGGCAACGGTAGCGTCAGCTCCCGGCCGGTGACCATCAGCAGACCCATCACCGCCAGCCCGACCCCGATCACCACGGTCAGTGCCGGCGCCCATCGCTGCAGGGTCGCCGCGACCGGGGACAAAACCAGCCCAGCGGTGACAAACGTGGCCAGAAACCCGGTCGTCATCGCCGCCGTCGCCGCCAGAGCGCGACGTACTGCGACCAAAGCACTCCCCAGTCCCAACGGCGGCTGGTCACCGGCGATGAACAACGCCAAATACGCAGGCAGCATGGCGAATCCGCACGGATTGACCGCAGCCAGCGCACCGGCCGCCAACGCGAAACCCAGAGTATCCATCACCGACCTAGGAGCTACTCAGCGCATCGACACGGGCCGCGAGCTCGTCTTCGCCCAGCGAGCCGCGCACCACCGTCACCGCCCCGGTGTGATCGATGAAGGCGTACGCGGGTTGCTGGACCACCCCGAAGCGCTGCCACACCGTCCCGTCGGTGTCGACGATATGAGCGAACCCGCCCACCCCGGTGGCGTCGATGAACGAGCGCATACCGGCGTTGTCGCCGCGGCCGGCCACCCCCATTACCACGACCTTGTCGCCGGTGGCCTTCTGCACCGCGGCCACATGCGGGGCCTCGCGGCGACATTCCCCGCACCACGGCGCCCAGAACCACAACACCGCGTCCTTGCCCGCCAACGACGACCCCTCGAAGCTGATCCCGTCGACCAGCGCGCTGGTGAACCTCAGCTGCTCGGGCACCGCCCGCCCGACCGCATCGGGCTGCATCCCCGAGGGTGCCGCCGACGTCACCGCGGCCTGCGACTGTGCCTGCTGGGCGCCGCTGCCGGCGCACCCCGCCAACGCGACGGCGACGGCCGCCGCTACCGCAATGCACCCTGACACGCGCATGACAAACCTCCACACCGTTTGGGCGGGCATACTCCCGCACAGAATTGACTGACCGGATAACACAAATCCGGTTGCGGCCCAACCACACTCGGTCGGGCCGAGGGCCGAGGGCCGAGGAACCTACCTCAAGCCTCGCAGTCCTATGAACCGCTTGGTTTCGACGGGATCTCAGGCAGGGTCGGATCCGACGGCATGCATCCGCACCCCGGACCGTCGTCAGCCGGCGAACAGGCGAGGTCTTGGGAGCGTCTGGCCCGGATCCTCATCAGCACGAACCCAGCCACGCCGAGTGCGACCAATGCGAATCCGATCGTCTCCAGCCGCCCGGCGCTTATCAGCAGCGCTGCGCTGCCAGCGATCCCTGCTGCTGCCAGTAGAGGCACCAGCAGGCAGCAACTCGCACAGATCAACGTTCCGGCACCGATCAGGGTCCACCACCGTCTACTGGAGCGCCTATCCGCAGCAGCCACCGCGCAGACCCTTCAGCTCGCGTCGAAATCAGTGGTGAACGGCAGTGGGCAACACGGGCTTTCCGCGCACGCGAGCAGATCATCACAGCCTGCTTCCAGCGCCGAGCGCAATGTGTCGCGCACCGCGGCGAGCTCGGCGAGCTTCTGGTCGATCTCGGCCAGCTTGGTCTGCGCCCGGGCCCGCAACCCCGCATCCGAGCGGGCACCCACCCGCGTCGCGGCCAACAAGTCCGCCACCTCATCGAGCGTGAACCCCAGACGCTGCGCCGTCTTGATCACCCGCAGCATCGTCACCGTCTGCGCCGGATACAACCGGTGCCCACCCAACGACCTCTGCGGCTTGGCCAACAGACCCCGGCGCTCGTAATACCGCAGCGTCTCAACATTCACACCCGCCGCGCCAGCCAGCTGACCGCTGCGCAGTCCTGTCTCACTCACGTGACGCCACCTCGGGTCGCCACGTCGACGCGGCCAGCCAGAGCATCCAGCACAGCGCTCTGCGACGGTGGAACCTCAATGCGCATCACCACATTCGGCCCCACTGTCTCAAAAGTAAACGTGAAGTACGAGCAGCACTCCGACTCCCGCGCGGCCAGATCCCGCGCGCGATGCTGCGCCGCGGCGTCCAGCTCCACGTCGAGCCGCGTGGTGGTCACCCGCGTTGACCGCACCGCCGATTCACCAAACAACCGGTCAAACTCAGCCACCCGCAATGGCCTCTCCGCGGACGGCAGCGAGCACGATTGGGGCACCCAATCCGAGCCATCTTCGATCGCCATACACCGACGATAAACCCGTACCTAGGTACGGAATGCAAGCCTCGTTAATCGTCGACAACGTCCAACCATCGACAACTGTCAGAGGTTGACCATCCCAATTCGGGCTCGTCGGCCGAACGACAGGCCCGAGTCCGGATGAGGGGGGCAGCACGACGGCCAACGTGTCGCTCACAGTCGCAGTGACAATACCTTTCACACACCTAGCCGATGGCAGCAGACCCCCAGCAGTTTCGGGCTCCGCCATCTGGATGGGCCTTGCACGCCACCTGCGTGAGAACGTGCAGGTGAGAGGATGGCGGATAGGTATTTGAGATGGCGGAAGTTGACAGATCCACCAACTTGGATTGCAAGGATGTGCAATGCGATGTTCATCAACAGTGTTGCCGTTCCTAGAATCTCGCGCCATCAGTGATGGCTGTGCGTGCGAGCTCGTTGCGTTCGCAAATAAACGGCTGCAACTATGTGGAGAATACCTACGTCGGCTTGACCCGATAGTTGACCCGATAGTTGGGTACAGGGTTCATGCTGGTGGGGTGAGAACCAGTGAGGTCGCTGCGGCGGCGCACGTCAATGCCCAAACCTTGCGCTACTACGAACGCCGTGGCTTGCTACCCTCACCGCAGCGGACCGGGTCGGGATACCGATGCTATTCCGCGGACGCGGTACGGGTCGTGCGGTTCGTCAAACGCGCCCAACAATTGGGATTCACGCTCGATGACATCGAGGAACTGCTGCACCTGGCCGGCGGAGGGCCGGCCTCGTGTGACGATGCCAAAGCGATGGCCTATGCGCGTATCGGCGACCTGCAGCGTCGGATCGATGAGCTGGCCGGTATGCGCAATGCGCTCGGCCGGCTCGTCGAAACCTGCGATCAGCCTCGACTCCAGCGGGAGTGCCCGATCCTGCACGACATTCACATCGCCGCCACCACACCACATTCGGCCACCGGAGACTGAACACATGCGCATCGAACTGCTCACTGCACCCGACTGTCCTCATGCCGCGTCCGCCCGGCAGCTGGTCACCGACTGCCTGAGCAGCATGGCTCTGGACTTGCCGATCATCGAGAGAGTGGGCCGCTACCCCTCGCCAACAGTCCTCGTCGACGGTGCCGATGTGATGTGCCCCGCAGCTACGGTCCTGGCTGCAGACGCCTGCCGGCTCGACCTGCCGACACCCGAGCGTCTCTTGACCGCATTGCGCGCCAATTCAGCCGATCACCTCCGGGATGCGGCACGGAAGGAGCCGCTGATGTGCGCAGACCCAGGCGCCGACAGCGTCTCAAGGGACACCGACCAGAAGACTGGACGGCACCTCATGCGCACCGCCGTGCGCCTGCTCGCCGGCGGCGGTCCCGTCACGGTCGCCGATCTCTGTGCGGCCGCCGGCGTCGATAGAGCCGACCTCACCACTGCTCCCGCAGGCCGTGATATCGAGTACGACGACCATCACCGCATCATCGGGTGGGGATTGACTCTCAACCCGAGCCCGCATGTTTACATCGTCGACGGGCAGCACCTCTATACGTGGTGTGCCGCCGACACCCTGCTGTTTCCGGTGATCCTCGATCGCCGCGCGCAAATCGAATCCCGCTGCCCGACAACCGATATCGTTGTCAGCTTCACGGTTGACCCGCGGTCCGGTGTTACCGACCTCTCGCCCTCTACCGCGGTGATCTCGATTCCTGGTTCCCAGACTATGGACTCCGCCGCAGTGCGTGCGACCATCTGCGACCCCGGCCGTTTCTTTGCGAACCCCCAAGCAGCCGACGACTGGCTCACAGCACACCCCGGGGGCACTGTGCTGCCCGTCGCCAACGCCTATCCACAGCTGCGCCTCATCAGCGGCCGACTCCTGGACTAGATCGCACTGTCTCCGGCAGCCGAGGCCGTTCGCGGCGCTTCATTTGGCCACCGATTTGATAGATACAAACGCGGTTAACCGGGGCGAAGTGGAAGGTGCCGCCTTGGGCATGGACTCGTCGCCGGTGGTGTAGCCCGTGAACGTGGGCTGCAGCGACGATAACGGGTGCGATGACGGCAATAGATCACATGACGCTACGCATGGATCCCTTTTGGGCGACAAGTCTTTCGGCGGTCAACTGTGCGAGAGAAGGGCTTCTTGCTCCTTAGTCGGCGAGACCACTGACCAGGATGACGATGCCGAGGGCAATCAGGACGATCGGGAAGAGGATGTGTTCCCAGCGTTCGAGGATTTCGGCGATCGGCCGGCGGGTGGCGACGAATCTGGCGGCGACGACGAGGACCGCGATGAGCGCGAGGAAGACGATGCAGTATGCCACCACGGCCGCGGGTCCCACGCTGAGGAAGACGGGGACGTAGACGCCGATGTTGTCCCCGCCGTTGGCGAAGGTGACTGCAGCGACCGTCCAGACGCCGACGTTTTTGCCCGCGACCTTCGCCGCGTCGTCATCGTCGTCGTTGTCACGCCAGGCTTGCCAGGCCGCCCACAGCCCCAGCGCGAGCGGTATGAGTCCGAAGTAGGGGATGACTTGTGGAGGAAGGAACGCTCCGGCACCCACCGTGACGAGCACCGCCGCGCCCAGAATGCCCACAAATCCCAGGTATTGACCTGCGGTGATTCGGGCCGTTGTCCCGCGTTGTCCCGCGCCGCGGGCGAAAAACATTGAGAGCACGATGATGTCGTCGATGTTGGTGACGGTGAACAGGCCGATCGCGGGTAGCACGGACGACAGGATCATGCGCGTATCCCGGTGTCTGCGGTGCCGCTCGCGCGCCAACTGGCCACAACGAGTATGGCTGCGCCTGTGACGATGAAGGCGTCAGCGAGGTTGAAGGTGGGAAACCAGCCCGTGTGCACGTAGTCGGTGACCATCGCATCGGCGGTGCGGTCGATCACATTGGCCAGCGCGCCACCCGGTAGGGCGGCCATCCCTGCGACGAGGACCGCGGTGGCGGCCAGGGTGATGCGCGACCGCATCACGGTGGCCTGCCGGCCGGGGTGGCCGGGGGTCACGACGGTGCGTCGACCGAGGCCGCGCGGGTTTGGCGGGCCGACCGGTCTACTGTCGCGGTGGCTAGGGGTTTGGTGCGTCCGGCCCGTACTCCGTTGGCGATGACCACGATTTCGGCGAGTTCGTGGACCAGCACGACGGCGGCTAGGCCGAGCATCCCGAACAAGGCCAGCGGCATCAACGCGACAATCAGGCCCAGGGACAGGCCGACGTTTTGCAGCATGATCCGGCGCGCCCGACGCGCATGAGTGAACGCCTGCGGCAGGTGGCGCAGGTCTTCGCCCATCAACGCCACATCCGCGGTTTCGATCGCCACGTCGGTGCCCATCGCGCCCATTGCGATACCCAGGTCGGCAGTGGCCAGGGCAGGAGCGTCATTGACGCCATCGCCCACCATCGCCGTGGGGCGCTGGGCCCGGAGCTGTTCGATCAGTCGGGCCTTGTCCTCGGGGCGCAACTCGGCGTGCACGGCGTCGATCCGGACATCGCGGGCCAACGCCGCGGCGGTGGCCTGGTTGTCGCCGGTGAGCATCGCCACGTGGTAGCCGTCGCCGCGCAGTTGGGCCACCACCTCGGCGGCCTCGGGGCGCAACTCGTCGCGTACTGCAATTGCCCCGATCAGCTGTCCGTTGTCTTCGACGAGGACGGCGGTGGCGCCGGCCTGCTGCATGCGTGCGACATCGCCGGCGAGTGGGCCGGGGTCGAGCCAGCCGGGCCGGCCGAGCCGGATGGTGTGCCCGTTGCGATGCCCGGTGAGGCCGGCACCGGTGACGGCCTCGACGTCGGTGGCGGGGATGACGGTGTCGGCTGCGGCCAGGATCGCCGCGGCCAGCGGGTGCTCGCTGCGCGCTTCCAGGGCTGCCGCCAGATCCAGCACCTGTTCGCCAGTGGCACCGTTGGTGGTGGCCACCTCGATAACCGTGGGCCGGTTCGCGGTGAGTGTGCCGGTCTTGTCCAGTGCAACGCCGCGGATCTTGCCCAGCGCTTCCAGCGCGGCGCCGCCCTTGACCAATGCACCCAGCTTGCTGGCGGCTCCGATCGCGGCCACGACGGTGACCGGCACGGAGATTGCCAAGGCGCACGGGGAGGCGGCGACCAGCACCACCAGGGCACGTTCGATCCAGGTAGCCGGGTCACCGAGCACACTGCCCAGCACCGCGATCAGTGCCGCGGCGATCATGACCCCGGGCACCAGCGGTTTGGCGATGCGGTCGGCCAAGCGTTGGGAGGCGCCCTTGCGGGACTGCTCGGCCTCCACGATGCGCACGATGCGGGCCAGCGAGTTGTCCTCGGCGGTGGTAGTGACCTCCACCTCGAGTACGCCGGTGCCGTTGATCGACCCGGCGAACACCTCATCGCCTGGCCCTGCTTCGACGGGAACCGACTCGCCGGTGATGGCCGAGACGTCGAGCGCGGTGCGGCCTTGCCCGATGATGCCGTCGGTAGCGACACGTTCACCCGGCTTGACCAGCATCCGGTCGCCGATCCGCAATTCGGTTGGTGCGACGACAATTTCGGTGCCGTCACGCAGCACGGTGGCCTCATCGGGCACCAGCGACAACAGCGCGCGCAGTCCGCGGCGAGTGCGCGCCAGCGAGTACTCCTCCAGTCCCTCGCTGATGGAGAACAGGAAGGCCAGCATGGCGGCCTCGCCCACCTCGCCGAGGATCACTGCGCCCACCGCGGCGATGGTCATCAGGGTGCCGACCCCGATCTTGCCCTTGGCCAGCCGCGTCAGGGTGGACGGCACGAAGGTATAGGCACCGGCCAGCAGCGCCACCGCTTGCAGCGTGAGGACGATCGGCTCGGTGGCGCCGAGGAATCCAGCGATCAGCGCTGCCAGCAGGAACACCCCCGAAATAGCGGCGAACTGCAGTTCTTTGATCTGCCAGAGCCGCTCGGGTTCACGCTCCTGCTCGTCGGAGCGGGGTTCGTCGTTGCCGCAGCCGCATGCGTCGCTCATCGCCGGGCCTGCTTCGTGGAGGTCGCCGCGCCCGTGCGGGAGCGGGTTCCGTAGTTGGGGCACAGCGCCACCGCGCTGCCCGTGGCGGCCAGCAGCGTCTCCGCTGAGGCGAGCAGGTCGAGCAGTTCGGGGCGCGTCAGCGAGTAGAACACCTGTCGTCCTTCGGGGCGCCCGGTGACCAGTCCGCAGTCCCGCAGGCACGCCACATGGGCCGAGACGGTGGATTGCGCCAACCCCAGCTCACCGACCAGGTCGACCACCCGGGCTTCCCCGTCGGCCAGCCGGCGCACGGTCGCCAGCCGGGCGCCATCGGAGAGGCTGTGAAACAGCGCCACCGCGGCATCCAGATTGGAGGAGGTCCCTGAGGTACTGCCGACGAGGCAGGCATCCGACTCATTCATCGCCATATGACGATTATAACCGACTAGCGGCGATGCTTCGAGGTGGGGTTGGGACCCGACGTCTGTGTCTCCTCGGTGGCTCGGTGGGGTGGAGGTGCAGTGCCAGGCCGGTGCCATCCTTGTGGGCAACCCGCAACGCTGGTGGCCAGCCACATCTGTACTCGGACAGCCTGATTCATTCTGATGTCCAGTGTCGCGCCACGGTCATCACGCGATGACCCCGACCTGCTCGTTGCTGGTGCAGGTGGTCTCGATTAGAGCCGAAGTTCGGGTGGTAGGGGAACGACGCCCACGGCCAGGCCCACGCGACTACTGTGAGACTGTCGGCAGACGGCAGCCCATATTGGACGCTCCGCAACGCCTGACCGGCGACGCGAGGTGAACCATGGCTACATCAGATGATCGAAGCGCACGCTGGAACCGGTACTGGGACAAGAAATCCCGCAACTATGACCGTGAGATCGGGTTCTTCGACCGCCACCTGTTCGGCGACTCCCGCCAGTGGGTCTGCAGCCAAGCCACCGGCGACGTTCTGGAAGTCGCGATCGGCACTGGCCTCAACCTGCCCTTCTGCCCCGAAACTGTCCGGCCGACCGGCATCGACTGGAGCGAGCAGATACTCGACCTGGCCCGTGACCGCGCCGCCGATCTCGGACACCCCGCCGTTCTGCAACGGGCCGACGCCCACCGATTGCCGTTCGACGATGCCAGCTTCGACGCCGTCGTATGCCCCCTCGGGCTGTGCGCCATCCCCAACCACACCCAAGCGCTAACCGAGATGACCCGGGTACTGCGCCCAGGTGGGCGGCTCGTCCTGGTCGATCACATCCGCAGCAGCGCCGCCCACTGGACCACCTCCTTACCGCTGACGGCCTCGACATTGACCGCGTCGAGCGGTTCACCCTCGGGCTCGTCGAACGGGTCGTCACCCGTAAGGCCGCCACGACCTGACTCGCCGCGGGCGGTGGTGTGTCCACGCCGGCACCATCACGAAAGAAGCCGCACATGACCGAAATGCCCAGACGCACCGCTCTTGCCGTCCTCGGGGCGGCCGGCACCGTGGCCGCACTGGCCTACCTGCTGCGCACCACCATTCGGATGCCGGCAGGCCGAGCCGAGGGGCCCGGGATGATGGGTGGAATCTCGGGCACCGATATGAGCCGCTACATGGCTATGTTCGCCCGACACAATGAACTGCGGCGCACCGTCGAAGACATACCAGGCGGGATCCGTACCGTCACTGAATCCGGCGCCCCTGATCTCGTCGCGCAACTGCATGCCCACGTGTCCTCAATGTATGACCACCTCGGCCAAGGTGCTGAAGTGACCTGCATGAGCGACAGCCTGCCCACGCTGTTCCGGAGAGCATCTGACTACCAACGCCAAATCACGCTGACCTCCAACGGTGTTGCCGTTATCGAAACTGCCACTGATCCCGCTCTTATCGACGCCATCCGCGCCCACGCGCGAGAAGTTACCGGCTTCGTTGTCAATGGCATGCCAACCATGATGGGACCCATGATGGGCCGCTAATGGCCCCGCCCGTCAGCCCTTCGCGCCGCCGACGGTTCCGGGTGTACGCCGAAACGCCGGTCTATCGCCGCAACCAACTGCGCAGTTGCGACCTCCAACTAGGTAGGGTGCGACCCTTGTGGGAGGCCACAGTATCGGTGCGGGCGGTCAAAGGCGCTGTGGCCCCGGTGATCCCTGGCATCGAGGCGATGGGTGCCGATCACCTTGGCTACCCAGTACCGTGGCAGCTGGCCAGCACGTCCGGTATCTCCGGGGCGACCCTCGCTGAGGGTGCAACTGCCACAGGCAAAGTGTATTTCGCTGTCACCAGCGCCAAGCCGGCCATAATGTGGTGCGATATGGCGCTGCCGATGGCCGACTGTCTCTGCTGTGGTGCCGATTGCGCGTGCTTCACCAAGCCGTGAGGCCGCGTGACACTCGGCGTCAAGGCCCCGCGCTGGCACTGTCATCGGTGGAGTGGCTACGGGAGGTAGTGCGTTGGGCAACAAGCCGTTCGGCGGCGCTCGTTTGGTGCGTGAGGGCGTTTGACGGCCCCGATCAGGTGCTGTCCAATGTGCTTGACCACGTGGTCCTGTAGTTGAAACATTCTTCATCGCAACCACTTTCGCTGCGCATGAGCGCGTGCGTTCTCGGCAAGCTACGCGTTCTCCGCCATCGAGGAAGCCCGACGTTCCATCCACTGCTGAACCACATGGTTACCCGCAGTTCGAATCGTTTCCCGACGTACCGCCATATGTCGCTGTCTGCGATCCATCAATGCTGTTTCGACTTGCCTGCGATACGCATCGCGGTCGTCCTCGATGGATGCCGCCGGGTGGTATTGGCCGGGTGCAACTGCTTGTTCGGTATCAGAACTCGAAATCTCTACTTCCGCAATGCTAAGCAAATGGGGGTGCTGAGCCGCGCCTAGTGGTCCATCGCTTCTGGCGAACACGCCGCCTATCTCGGTTTCGAAGTCGTCGACATCGGATCGATCAGGAGGGGTAGCCGGTGCACCTTCCGCGACTGCGGCCCAGTGTCGATTGATGATCGAACCCGGTGTCATGCAATCGCTTTCGCGGCACAGCGGAGCAAACTCCGCGTCTTGGTTCAACAAGCTCGCTGCAATGAATGCCTGCCGAGCGACTCTCCCTGATGCGGCAAGGCTTTCGGTGAGCGGCTCGAAATCGATGATGGTTTCTTGGGAGATGGCATCCAAGGCAAGCAGGCACTCCAGAACGGATACGCGCAACTCGTCGAGTACCTCCACCGCCAGGGCGGTGGCGGCTTCTTTCCGGTCGATCATCCTCTCGAGAACCATCCGGCGAATGTACTACTAGTAGGGCTAGCTAACTGCATTCGCGTGAGTGGAGACGACTAAGCGAACAGTCAGGGGCCGCTTCGCGATTCTCAGGCTCCCTAGCCATGGCTCAACGGCGTGTTCCGTCCTGTGGCTAAGGCAACGTGAATCGACATTCAATCCACCTGGACATATATGCCGACAATCGACCATCGGTGCAACAGTTCTAACAAGCGATAGAATGTCGGGCATCGTCACCGGGGTCATGCTGGCGCTGGCCCGCGTGATGGGTGAAACCGCGCCGCTGCTGATCCTGGTCGGCTACGCCCAGGCGATGAACTTCGACATGTTCGGCGGGTTCATGGGATCGCTGCCGGGCATGATGTACGACCAGATCTCGGCGGGGGCGGGCGCCAACCCGGTGCCCACCGACCGCCTCTGGGGTGCGGCGCTGACGCTGATCCTGCTGGTCGCCCTGCTCAATGTCGGCGCGCGTGCGGTCGCCAGACTCTTTTCCCCCAAGAAGGTGTAGGAGCTATCCATGGCCAAGCGGCTGGATCTCAAGGACGTCAACATCTACTACGGCGCGTTCCACGCCGTTTCCGAGGTTTCGCTGTCGGTGCAGCCGCGCAGCGTGATGGCCTTCATCGGCCCGTCGGGCTGCGGCAAGTCGACCGTGCTGCGCACGCTGAACCGCATGCACGAAGTGATCCCCGGGGCCCGCGTCGAGGGCTCGGTGCTGCTCGACGGTGAGGACATCTACGGAGCCGGGGTGGACCCGGTGGGCGTGCGCAAGACCATCGGCATGGTGTTCCAGCGTCCGAACCCGTTCCCCACCATGTCGATTCGCGACAACGTGGTGGCCGGGCTGAAGCTGCAGGGCGTACGCAACAAGAAGACCCTCGACGAGGTCGCCGAGCGCTCACTGCGCGGTGCGAACCTGTGGACCGAGGTCAAGGACCGTCTGGACAAGCCCGGCGGTGGTCTGTCGGGCGGTCAGCAGCAGCGGTTGTGCATCGCCCGCGCGATCGCGGTGCAGCCCGATGTGCTGCTGATGGATGAGCCCTGCTCGGCACTCGACCCGATCTCGACGCTGGCCATCGAAGATCTGATCTCCACGCTCAAGCAGGATTTCACCATCGTCATCGTCACGCACAACATGCAGCAGGCCGCCCGGGTGAGTGATCAGACCGCGTTCTTCAATCTGGAGGCCACCGGTAAGCCCGGCAAGCTGATCGAGATCGACGACACCGAGAAGATCTTCTCCAACCCCACCCAGAAAGCGACCGAGGACTACATCTCCGGCCGCTTCGGCTGACTGCCCGCGCCGCGGCGTCAAGGGGTCAGCACGACGCGCGTCCCCGAGGGTTCGGCACCGGCCCAGGCCTCGGCGACGTCGGCCAAAGGCCTTGCCTGGGTGCGTAATTCGAGCTGTCCGTCGGCGATCATCGCAAACAGTCGGGGCAGCGCCTCGGTGCGGGCCCGGATCAGTACCTCGGGCGGGACGCTGCCGATCCCGACGCCGCACAGGGTGATCCCGGTACCGCGCAGCACCCCGGCATCCAGCGGCAGCGTCGGCCCCGTCATCGACCCGATCTGCACGAACCGGGTCGGGTGGTAGTGCGCGGCGGGATGGCTGGCCGCTAGCGCGGTGAGCACCTGGGCGGCGGGCTCGCCCCACAGGTAATCGAGTACCGCGTCGAACGGGCGCCGGGCATGCATTTCGGCGACCTGGGCGCCCAGGTCCTGCTCGCCGAGGGCGATGGTGGCGTGCGCGCCGGCCGACCGTAGCCACGCCAGCCGTTCGGAGTTGCGGCCGGCGGCCACCACCGTCTCGGCGCCGAACATTGCGGTGGCCAATTGCACTGCCATCGAACCGGTTACGCCGGTGGCGCCCAGTACCAGCACATGATCGCCGGGTTTCACCGCTGCGGCGTGCGACAGTGCGGTCCAGGCCGAGATGCCGGGGTTGGGCAGGGCGGCGGCAGTCACCGAGTCCACATGCTCGGGAACGTCGACCCCGCCGTTGGGGTCCACCAGTGCGCGCTCGGCCATCATCCCGGAATATCCCAGCGCCCCGGTGTAGATGCGACGGCCGTCGGCGAGCCGCGCGACACCATCCACGCCGGGGATGGCCGGCAGCTGAATCTCCTTGCTGGCGTAATGCTTTCCCGACACCAGGGCCCTGGTGAGGTTGGTAAGGGCAGATGCTTCGACGGCGGCCACCTCGGCGCCGTCACCCGGCTCGGGGTCGGACACGTCGGTGTAGACGGGGTCTCGGCCCCATTCGGTGACCAGTGCGGCCTTCATGGCGACTCCCTCGTAGTTGGTTTCCAAAGATATGGTTTCTATGGAAACAATCTACTCGGCACCGCCACGAGTGGCAAGATGGTTTCCGTGAAAACCAAACTTGAGCTGATCGACGCGATCACCGGGCTGATGGCCACGGTGGGTGACCGGCTCGGGAACGACGGGGAGGGCGACGCCGAGCGCGATTTCATGGCAGCCGGATGCCCCCAACGGTTGCAGCCGCTGGTGCGAACGCTGCCGACGTCGTCGATGCACCTGCTGGCGGAGATCGCCGAGGGCCCGGTCAGCGTGGTCGGGCTGGCGGCGCGCTCCGGCCGGCTCAAGGGGACCGTCTCCAAGCATGTGCAGCGGCTGGTCGAGGCCGGCCTGGTGGCCCGCACACCCGTGCCCGGCAACCGCAAGGAGATCGAACTCGGCCTGACCGCCGACGGAGAACTCGTCGCCGACCTGCACCGGAAGCTGCACGAGGAGATGGACCGCGGAACCCGCGATTTTCTGCTGCGCTACAGCGGCACGGACCTACAAGTGCTGGTCAAAGTGCTGGGGGACCTGGCTGGGGCGCACAAGGACGGGGTCCGCCTGGTGCCGCCCACCGACCGGCCCTGAGTCACTGGTTCGAGGAAACCGAATCCCCGTCCGGGTAGGAGCCCGTGACCTGGAAGATGACCCGCCGCGCCACCTCGACAGCATGGTCGGCGAAGCGCTCGTAGAAGCGGCTCAGCAACGTCACGTCGACGGCCGCGGTCACTCCGTGCTTCCACTCCCGGTCCATCAGCACCGAGAACAGGTGGCGATGCAGATCGTCCATCGCATCGTCTTCCTCCTGGATCCGGGCGGCCTTTTCCGGATCCTGGGTGAGCAGCACCTCGCGCGCGGCATGCCCCAATTCGACGGCAACCCGGCCCATTTCGGCGAAGTATCCGTTCACTTCCTCCGGCAGCACGTGCTGGGGATGGCGCCGGCGCGCGATCTTGGCGACATGCAGCGCCAGGGCGCCCATCCGGTCCACATCGGCGACGATCTGGATGGAACCCACCACCGAGCGCAGATCGCCGGCGACGGGTGCCTGCAGCGCGAGCAACACGAACGCAGACTCCTCAGCCTGGGTGCTCAGCGTGGTCATCTTCTCGTGGTCACTGATGACCTGCTCGGCGAGCGCGAGATCGGCCTGCAAGAGGGCCTGGGTGGCCAGCTCCATTGCGGTACCCGCCAACTCGCACATCTCGCCGAGTTGGTCCGTCAGTGAACGCAATTGCTCGTTGTAGTGGGTACGCATGCTGCAAGATTAGGCGGTCAACGGGCCTGTAGTCACGATGCAACGATGAACGAACGGTGAATGCCGTCCACCCAGGTCGCCGGACTATTCGCAGGTGGTGTCCGCGGCGTTGGTGACGGTCAGGTCCTCGGGAAGGTGCGTCGGGCTGGCGCCGGTGCCCTTCAGCACGTGTACCTGCACCTCGGAACCGCTCGGGGTCGGCGCGTTGACCGTGTAGAAGTCCGAGCCCAGCACCACCTGCACCACGTCACCCATACCCGATACGCGTTCGATGGTCGGGTTGGTGAACGAGCTGGCCACGGTCGCGGCCGCCTCCTCGTTACCGGGGGAGAAGAACACCGTGGTCGCCGGAAGAATGCTCGGGTAGTCGTCCGGGGTGTTGACGTTGAAGCCGTGTTCCTGCAGCTCGGTGGCCGCTGTGGAGGCCAGGCCGCTCTGGCCGGTCGAGTTGGACACCTGCACCGTGACCTGCTGCGGTTCGGTGGTGACGGCGTTGACCATCTCACCGCTGTCGGTCGTGGCCGGCGCGGGGGCCGGAGCGGTCGACTGGGGTGTCTCCGACGGCGCGGCAGCCTGGACCGACGAGGTCGCCGATTCGGGGGTGCCGGGCACCGGGGTGTTGTCCGGATTCTTCTCACCGGGCAGTGGGTCGTCGTTGATGATCGCGTCGAACAGGGCCCGCATGTCGTCGGTGCGCGGGACCTCGTTGCCGTACTCGTCGGCGTATCCGACGGTCGGCACGGTGACGAAGGTGATCCGGCCGGCGTTCACGCCCTGGACGGACTGCCCGAGGTCGACCAGGTCCTTGGTCTTGATGTTGTCGACGAAGCTGTCGCTGATGAACATGTTGACCACGTTGTTCAGCTTGTTCAGGGAGAAGAATGTGTCTCGCGAGATCAGCGCGCGCAGGAGCGAGGACAAGAACAGCTGCTGGCGTTTGATCCGCCCGTAGTCCCCGTTGTATTCGGTGGTCACCTGACGGGCCCGGACATAGTTCAGGGCGGTATGGCCGTCGATCATCTGACGTCCGGCATTGGGCAGAACCGAGCCCAGTTCGTAGTCCTCAAGTGGGGTGGTGCTGCACACCTCGACCCCGCCGAGCGCATCGACCATCTTCGAGAAGCCGGAGAAATCAACGGCCATGAACCGGTTGATGGACAACCCGGACAGCTTCTGGATCACCTTCACCAGGCACTTCGGGCCGCCGAAGGCGAAGGCCGAGTTCAGCTTGGTCTCGGTGTAGACCTCGTCGGGGCCGTAGGTCTCGGTGTCCTCGTCGTACAGCGGACCGTAGGTCGCCGTCTCGGCGTTCCAGGGTTCGCACTTCATCGGGGTGATCGACAGGTCGCGGGGGAACGACACGGCGACGACACGTTCCCGGTTGGCCGGGATGTTCACCAGCATGATGGTGTCGGATCGGGCGCCCCCGGCATCCTCCGTGCCGCCGGCACCCATGCCCCCGTTGTCACCGAACCGGCTGTCAGTGCCGATGATCAGGAAGTTCTCGTCGCCGAACTGGGCGTTGGGGTCGAGGATGTCGCGCGAATTGAGATCCAGCGCCGCGACCTTGTTGAGGCTGTTGTTCTTCGAGGACTGCCACTGCCAGGCCCCGCCGGTGAGGACCAGGGTGAGGACCGCGAGCATCGCGGCGGCGGCGCGCCCGGCCAGGATCACCCGGCGGTTGAGCGGCGGCCGCACTGCCTCGATCACGGTGGTCTCGTCGGGATCGTGCTCGTCCGCGGGCACCCGGCCGGCCCGCCACGGCGGGCGCTCCTGGGGTGCCTCGTATTCGTAGACCGCGGGCAGGGCCGGGAGCACGTCGGTGTCGGTGTTGTCGGCTTCGGCCTCGTGGTGCTCCAGCGAGCCCTCTGCGGGCGCGGCGATCGGCTCCGCGAACGAGTCCTCGTGCGGTTCGTGGTCGAACGACTCGTGGAAGGGCTCGTCGAAAGAGTCGTCGAAGTGCTCGGGGTAATCCTCGACTACGGGGAAATCCTGGGGTTCGTCGTCTTCGGGGTCGATCCGCACCGCTTCGATGACGTCGGTGGGGTCGGGCACGTGCGGGCGGACGTAGACCGGCTCGGCTTCCGACTCTTCTTCGAGGTAGGCCGGCTCCGGCTCCGCCTCGTGGATGAACTCCGGTTCGGGCTCCGGTTCGTAGACATACGGTTCCGGCTCTGGTTCGAAGACGTACGCCGGCTCGGGCTCGGGCTCCGGCTCTGGTTCCGGTTCGACGTCTTCCGGCTCGTCGGGTTCCAGCCGGTGCCGCGTCGGGGTGAATCCGGTCCCGGCGACCTTGGCGATCAGATCGGCGACAGTTACCCCGTCGGCGTGACTGCCGGTGGGCTCGTCGACCGGTGAATCATCGGGTAGCGGCGCATCTTGGCGTTCCCACGGCGCGGCGCCTGGCAAAGGCTGCCGGGATCGGGTAATCCATTTGTTGTCCGACGAATCCTCCGGCGCGCGGTGCCGACGGCCGGGAGTGGCGTTATCACCGTCACTCATGTCCTTACCGGCCTCCGACTCTTCGAACTCGCGCGTGCGCGTCGGTGCGCATCGTTCCCGCGGTGTGACTTGGGTGCTGCTGAGGTTTTTCTCCTCATCTCTTCTAGCAGCACTGTGCCGGACTGGCTACTTGAGCCAGCCGCGGCAGGGTTTTCATCGTACTGAGACATCCTGAGGCTGAGCTAGACCCAACCCGGTGACAGAGCTGTCTCGAAGTCGTCTCGGTGGGACTGCAGGTCAGCCTCCGGAATGCATCACGTCGGCCCCGATCGGCACCGCGCAGTCGTCGGGATCGTCGAGCCATCCCTCGGGCAGTGACACCGAGGCGGCCGAGCCCTGCCGGCCGCGCGGACCGGTGGCCGCGGGCGGGAACGGGGCGTCGCCGTCGAGTTGGTCGAGCAGGTCGTCGAGCTCCCGGAGGGTCTTGACCAAGGCCAGCCCGCGCCGCAGATCAGCGCCTGCCGGGAAACCGTGCAGGTACCAGGCCACGTGCTTGCGGATGTCGCGCATGCCCTTGTCCTCGCCGAAATGCTCGCTGAGCAGCTCGCCGTGGCGGCGCACGATGTCGGCCACCTCGCCAAGGGTCGGCGGGGTGGCGGCCTGGCGCCCGGTGAAGGCCGCCGAGAGCTCGGCGAACAGCCAGGGCCGGCCGAGGCAGCCCCGGCCGATGACCACGCCGTCGCAGCCGGTCGCGGCCATCATCGCCAGCGCGTCGTCGGCTTCGAAGATGTCGCCGTTGCCCAGCACCGGAATGCTGGTGACGTGGTCTTTGAGCGCGGCGATCTGGTCCCAGTCGGCGGTGCCGGAGTAGCGCTGGGCGGCGGTGCGGGCATGCAGCGCTACGGCAGCCGCGCCTTCCTCCTGGGCGATCCGCCCGGCATCCAGGTGGGTGTGGTGGGCGTCGTCGATGCCGATCCGGAACTTGACCGTCACCGGAATGTCGGTGCCCTCGACACCACGAACCGCGGCGGCCACGATCTGGCCGAACAGCCGCCGCTTGTAGGGCAGTGCCGATCCACCGCCGCGCTTGGTGACCTTGGGCACGGGGCAGCCGAAGTTCATGTCGATGTGGTCGGCCATGCCTTCGTCGGCGATCATCTTGGCTGCCCGGTACGTGGTTTCCGGGTCCACGGTGTACAGCTGCAGCGACCGCGGCGACTCGTCGGGCGCGAACGTCGTCATGTGCATGGTGACCGGATGGCGCTCGACCAGGGCCCGGGCGGTGACCATCTCGCACACGTAGAGCCCGCTGACGGTTCCGGCGCGGGCGATCTCGAGCTCGCGGCACAGCGTGCGGAACGCCACATTGGTCACCCCGGCCATCGGGGCCAGGACAACTGGGCTGGGCAACGCGAACGGCCCGATCCGAAGTTGGGATCGGGCCGATTCGACGGTGGAACTTACGAGGACGATGACGACACCAGCAGGTTCTTCATGGCCTTCTTCTCGGCCACCTTGCGCTCGCGCTCCAGGCGGCGCTCCTTGGCGACCTCGAACTTGTCGCAGGCGTCCTCGAGCTCCTCGACGATGCGGCCGAGGTCGTCGCGCAGCCGCGCGCCCTCGCCGCTGAAGTCCTCGCGCTCGAAGATGCGCCACTTGCGCAGCACCGGCATCACCACGTCGTCCAGGTGGATGCGCGGGTCGTAGACGCCGCCGACGGCGATGATGACGGCCTTACGGCGGAAGTCGGGCACCGTGTATCCGGGCATCTTGAAGTTGTCCAGCACGCGGTGCAGCGACGCCATGCCCTGGTTGGGGGAGATGTCCAGGCCGGCCGCCGAGACGTCGCGGTAGAAGATCATGTGCAGGTTCTCATCGGCGGAGATGCGCTGCAGCAGCTGATCGGCGATCGGGTCGTCGCAGGCCTTGCCGGTGTTGCGGTGGCTGACGCGGGTCGCGAGTTCCTGGAACGACACGTACATCACCGAGTCGAAGAGGCTCTCGGCGAAGAGATCGCCCTGCTGGTTCTGGCCGGGGGAGAAGCCGCGGGTGACCTGCTCGACGCGCAGTTCTTCCAGCTCGACGGGGTCGACGGCACGGGTGACGACGAGGTAGTCGCGCAGGGCGATGCCGTGGCGGTTCTCCTCGGCGGTCCAGCGGTTGACCCAGTTGCCCCAAGCGCCATCCATGCCCATGTTCATCGCGATCTCGCGGTGATACGAGGGCAGGTTGTCCTCGGTGAGCAGGTTCTGAATCATCGCGGTCCTGGCGACCTCGGACAGCTTCGACTGCTCGGGATCCCAGTCCTGGCCGCCGAGTGCGTAGTAGTTCTTGCCGTCCGACCACGGGATGAAGTCGTGGGGATTCCAGTCCTTACGCATCCGCATGTGGCGGTTGATGCTGGTCTCAACGACAGGCTCGAGTTCGTGCAGGAGCTGCAGGTCTGTGTATTCCTGCGTCATGTGCGCTCACCCTCCTCGCGTCCTTGGGACGCTCAGTTATCTGTACCTGTTGGTAGCAGTCAATATATCTGTGTAAACCGGTGACATCAAGTTGCCCCGCGGGCGCGTTCGCGAGCCCTGCGTCACGCCCGCGGCGACTGTAGGATCCGCACGAACATCTGTCGGATACCCACGCTCGGAGGTTGGGCACACGTGAAAAAGGTTGTCTTTGGTGCCGGAGCTGCAATTGCCACCGGTGCGGCTGTATCCCTGCTGTTCGGCGCCGGAGTCGCGGCTGCCGCACCTGACGTTGTCGGCCAAACCTACTCGGACGCTTCGAGCGCGATCGAGGACGGCGGCGGCAGCGCCAAGGTGGCCGTCACGGTGGGAAGCAAGCTGTCCCAGGGTGATTGCATCGTCACCAACGCATGGGACGCCCCGTTCGTGCGCGACAGCGGCGGCTCTTTCGGGCATGCCGACAGCGAGGTCATGGTCGCGTTGAACTGCGACGGTGACCATGCGACCGCCACCCACGGCGGCGCATCGGTGGCCAGCCCGGCGGGCCGTGAGGCCAAGGCGGCTTCCGACGAGGAAGAGGCGAAGGCTGAGGCGGAGGCCGCAGCTGCCCAGCAGGAGCAGCTCGAAGAGGTCAGCACCCCCGACGAGTAGCGGTTAAGTGGCCGTTAATTACTCGATGTGAGCCTAATCGCCGACTAAACTTCAGGTCAGCTCCCAAAGAGTCTTCTGTGGCACCTTGCCGCGGAACGAGGGGCGGCTGACAAGCGCGGGCGTAAACGCTGGCACCCCACCTCTCCGGGAGAGATCACCGGACGGGGAAGGTCGGGCTAGATGAAGATCGCGATCGGGTTCGGAAGTGTCATCGGTGTATCCGCGGCGGGTTTTGCGTTCGCGGTCGTGGGCGCGGGGGCGGCCCAAGCGGCACCGGACGTGGTGGGGCAGACCTACAGCGACGCTGTCACGGCTATCGAGGACGGCGGAGGCACTGCGCATGTCGCGGTCACCGTGGGCAGTCGCTTGCCGCGTGACGAGTGCATCGTCACCAGCGCGTGGACCGTCCGGCAGTTGGTGCCGCAGACGTCCGACACCTACTACGAATACAAAGAAGACGTCACCCAGGTGGCACTCAACTGCGATGGCGACCACGCCACCGAGGAACATCCGGGCGCGTCGATAGCCAGCCCGGCGGGCCGTGAGGCCAAGGCGGCCGAAGATGAGGCCGCCGCGGCGGAGCAGGAGCCGATCGCCGAGGCCAGCACGCCTGACGAGTAGAGCTCCCGGGATCCCTCAGAAGCTGCCGGCCCGGCCGAGCAGCATGTCGACGCAGTAGTCGATGAACTGCTCGCGGCTGGCCGGCAGCCTGTCGTCGAGGTACGCGGTGAACAGCGCCGTGAGCGCGCCGATCAGGCTGGTGGCGACCATCGCCTGACGCACCGGGTCGGCGATGCGGGTCAGTTTGCGTTGCAGCAGGCCGATGAAGTCGGGCATCCACTCCGCGCCCGAGCGGGTGAGCACCGGCTCGGATTCGGGGGCCAGCAACAGCACGCGGCCGCGGGTGGGGTCGTCGACCATGATGGCGACGAATTGTTCCACCGCGTCGCGGGGAGTGACGGCGGTGGTCAGCGCCGACATCGCCCGGGCGCAGACGTCGTCGTAGACGGCCCGCACGAAGGTGTCGCGGTCGGTGAAGCTCTCGTAGAAATACCGTTCGGTGAGTTCGGCCGCGCGGCACACCGCGCGGACCGTGAGGGCCGGGCCGTCGGCTTTGCCCAGCAGGGTGACGCCTGCGGCGATCAGTTCGTCGCGCCGGCGAGCCGTGCGTTCCTGAAGCGGAACGCCCGACCATCGGCCGCGTCGTTGACCGGATGGCACATCTACTCCTAAGCTTTGATGACAACGTATGTAGTCACTTTTGAAACAGGACCATCGTCTTGCCGGCAGAAAGCGCACCTGTGACACAAGATACTTCTGAGACATGCCCCGTGACCAGCGGATCCGCTGCTGTGGCGTCGGGTTGTCCGGCCGCCCCTGGCGGCTATGAGGCGCCGCCGATCCCGCTCGGACCGGATTCGCTGACATGGAAGTACTTCGGCGACTGGCGGGGCATGCTCCAGGGGCCGTGGGCCGGCTCGATGCAGAACATGCACCCGCTGCTCGGCGCGGCGGTCACGGAGCACTCGATCTTCTTCCAGGAACGCTGGCCCCGGCTGCTGCGCTCGCTGTACCCCATCGGTGGCGTGGTGTTCGACGGGGACCGCGCGCCGCAGACCGGTGCCGAGGTGCGCGACTACCACGTCGACATCAAAGGGGTCGACGCTCAGGGGCGCCGCTATCACGCGCTGAATCCCGAGGTCTTCTACTGGGCGCACTCGACGTTCTTCGTCGGCACGATCATCGTGGCGGACCGGCTCGCGGGCGGGATCTCCGAGGCCGACAAGCGGCAGCTGTTCGAAGAGCACAAGCAGTGGTACTCGATGTACGGGATGAGCATGCGGCCCGTGCCGGAAACCTGGGAGGACTTCCAGGTCTACTGGGAACACATGTGCCGCAACGTGTTAGAGAACAACCAGGCTGCCCGTGAAGTGCTGGACCTGAGTGAGCTGCCGAAGCCGCCGTTCGCGTCGAAGATGCCGGACTGGATGTGGGCGCTGCAGCGCAAGCACGTGGTGCACCCGTTGTTCGTATGGTTCACCGTCGGCCTGTACCACCCGGCGGTGCGAGAGCTGATGGGATACACCTGGTCTGAGCGCGACGAGAAGATCCATCGACTGCTGGGCAAGGTGATCGGCAAGGTTTTCAAACTGGTGCCCGTCCGGCACCGTATGCATCCACGGGCGCGCAGCGCGTGGGATCGCGTCAAGGGACGAATCCCGGCCGACGCTCCGCTGGTGCACACCCCGGCCCGCAACCTGCCGCCAATCGGTCACCGCGACAACGGGATGCACTACTGCCCTGAGGTCTGAGGGCTTCAGCGCCCGACGAACGGCGCGTTCTGCGGGCAGTAGACCTTGACCGCGCCCCGCACCAGGTTGGCGGCCTGGTGCTTGTCGATGCCGGCCTGGTTCATCAGCTGGCTGATGACTCCCCGCACCGTGCGTGCGGGCTCGATCTTGCCCTTCGTGAGCGCGTCACAGACTCCGCGACCGACCTGGCCGGCCTCCTCGGGCGAAGTCGTGGGGATTTTCAGGTCGTTGACGATGGTGAAGAACTGGTCGTCCTGAGCGTCCGCGTGGGCCGGTGCGGCCCCGAATGCGGCGCTTGCAGCCAGCGCGGCGGCACCGATCGCGGTGGCCATGACTCGAGTGCGCGGGCGCCGGGACAACATTCGGTGACTCCTTCGATCCAATTGCTGAACGACCCCCGGCCATAACGATAAACGGGAGTGGCCCGCCGCGCTCACGCATACCCCTTACCTGTGAGGCCGCTGTAGCTGAGCGGCTACGCGGCGGTAATTGCAGGGCAACGGCGTTCGTCGATGCTGACGCCATGACGACCATCTATGACCAGATCGGCGGGGCCGAGGCACTCGAGACCGTCGTCGAAGACTTCTACCGGCGGGTGCTGGCCGATGACCAGCTGTCCGGGTTCTTCACCGGAACCAACATGGCCCGGCTCAAGGGCAGGCAGGTGGAGTTTTTCGCCGCCGCGCTGGGCGGGCCACAGCCTTACGCCGGTGCGCCGATGCGGCAGGTCCATCAGGGGCGCGGCATCACCATGCACCATTTCAACCTCGTGGCCGGCCACCTGGGCGACAGCCTCGCCGACGCCGGGGTGCCCGAGTCGACCGTCGGTCAGATCATCGCCGCGATCGCACCGCTGGCCGACGAGATCGCGACCGCGCGGAGCGCCTGAACGGGCGGTGCGCGGAGCATTTCGGCCGCACCGTGACCCGCCTTGCGGCGGGTGTGTGGTGCCCCCAGTAGGGCTCGAACCTACGACCTGCGGATTAAAAGTCCGTAGCTCTACCAACTGAGCTATAGGGGCGCGAGAAGACAGGGTACAAGATGGAGGAAATTGGTGTTGCGACCACCGGGTTTGAAGATTTGGGCATCCGTACCCTAAGCTATCGAAGCTCCCAACGGACACGTTGTGAACACCCCGGAGAGATTCGGATTAGGCCCCCATCGTCTAGTGGCCTAGGACGCCGCCCTTTCACGGCGGTAGCACGGGTTCGAATCCCGTTGGGGGTACGTGACAACGGTAACGTTGGAACATATGCAGTAAGCAGGAAAGCAAGGCCCTGTGGCGCAGTTGGTTAGCGCGCCGCCCTGTCACGGCGGAGGTCGCGGGTTCGAGTCCCGTCAGGGTCGCCATCACGGCGAGGCAGTTCGGTTTGCGAGAGCCGGTGCCTTCCGGCCAGGTAGCTCAGTTGGTACGAGCGTCCGCCTGAAAAGCGGAAGGTCGCCGGTTCGATCCCGGCCCTGGCCACTGAGAGAACCCGCTACCCGTAGCGGGTTTTTCTGTTTCTGGGGGTTCGCGCGTTCGGGCCCGGAGAAACGCCGAGGGCCGCAACGACGTCAGATCGACTGCTCTCGACGATCGTCGGAACGCTGCGGCCCTTCTCGGCTAGATCTGCCAATCGTTGGAACCGTCGTACCGGGAGTACGTGCCGCCGGAGGAGTTCTGCACGACGATGGGATCGCCGGGGCCGAAGGTGTCGAAGAACCACCTCGCGTTGGCGGGGCTGATGTTGATACAGCCGTGACTGACGTTGCGCTTGCCCTGATCGGCGACAGACCACGGAGCGCTGTGCACGAAGTCGCCGCTGTCGTCGAAGCGGACCGCCAGATCGACCGTCAGTTTGTATCCGTTCGCAGAGTTGACCGGGACGCCATAGGTCGACGAATCCATCACCACCGAGGGCATCTTTTCTTGGACGTAGAAGGTGCCGTTCGGAGTCTGGCGGCCACCGGACGCCATGCCCATCGACATCGGGATGGTTTTCTCCACGGCCCCGTTGCGGGTGACGGTCAGTTGGTGGGTGGCGTCGTTGGCGGTGGCCACCAGGGTGTCCCCGGTGGTGAAGTTGGACACCGTGCCGCCGGCATCGACGGTGACCGCGGTGTGGGCGGGCCAGAAGCTCAGCGGACGCCAGCGCAGTTGCGTGGGGGTGATCCAGTAGAACTTGCCGGGAACTTCCGGCACCGACGAGACGTGGATGGAGTTTTCGGTGGCGCCGGCATCTTCGACGGGGCCCGGGAAGTTGATGATGATCGGCTGGGCCACGCCGACGGTCGCGCCGTCGGCAGGTACGAGCCTCGGCGGCTCGAACGGCGCCGGATCCGCCTGCGCGGCACCGGCACCCAGCATCAACGCACAACCCACCATCGAAGCCGCTCCGGCCGCTTTCAAAGCGCCGAAAAGTCTTCCCCTCGTCCAGTCACTCATCTGACCATCGTGTCACGCTGGTCAGCCCTGTCCGTGTTTCGGCGGCACAACGACCACCACCAGCGTCGGCGAGTGGTGCTACCCGCGTGCGCGTCGCGTTTGTGGCGGCACACCTCGCCGGCTGCGGCCACCGCTGCCGGATCGAAGCCCGGCGGCACCGGGCCGCCGGCCACCAATGCCCGCACCAAGGCCTCCTGACGCTGCGCCAATGTGTCTCTCATGCCCACGCCTTTCGTGCCCGGGAGGTGATCGGAGCGGCCCCCGCGGCCGCGGAGATCGCGTCCAACTCGTCGAAAAGTTCTGCCGCGGGCGGGAACCGGCCGTCGCGCTCCAGCATGAACGGGGTGTCGACCCGCTCCCGCAGCGCGGTGACCAGGTCCAGCACCTCCAACGGAGTCCGATCGGTATGTGTGTCGTGGTAGAAATCCGCGCCCTCCCGGCCGCCGGCGACGTGGCTGTAGGCCACCTGTTCCACCGGCAGCCGGGTCAGCTCCCCGAGTGGATCGCGCCCGCGGTTGCGGGCGTTGGCGTACACGTTCGCCACGTCCAGGACCAGCAGCACGCCGGTGCGTTCCACCAGTTCGGTGAGGAACTCCGATTCGGTGAGATCGGACTCCGGCCACTCGACGAAGGCGGCGATGTTCTCCACAGCCAGCGGCACCGGCAGTTCGCGCCGGGTGCGGTCGATGTTGGCCGCCAACACGTCGAGGGCCTCCCGGGTGCGGGGCACCGGCAGCAGATGCCCGGCCTCGATCCCGTCGGCCCGGACAAAGGCGATGTGCTCACTGACCACCGGAGCGCCGAGTGCTCGTGCGCAGGCGGCCAGCCGCCGGACTCGCTTGGGCTGCACGGGTTCCGCACCGCCCAGAGAGAGTGCGACGCCGTGCGGGACCACCGGAACGCCGCGGGCGGCCAGATCCGCCAGGGCCGGGTCCGGTCGGGCCTGACGGCGGCGAATCGGGATCGCCTCGGCGATCACCTCGCAGAACCCGGGCCGCAGATCGGCGACCACCCCGGCGATCTCACGTCGCCAGCCGATACCCACATCGCCCAGGGCGGGCACGGTACGGGTCGTGGTGCTCATCCGCCGCAACCTCCGCCACAGCCACCTCCGCAACCGCTCCCGCAGCCACCTCCACCGCCGCCGTCGCCCCCGCAGGAGGCGCCCCCACAGCAGGAACCGTCGGTGCCGCCACCGGAGTCGCCTCCGGCGAGTTCTACAGACGACGAGTAGTCGCGGTCGATCGCCCAGAGCGCGCCGGTTCCGAACAGCGCCACCGACAGCGCCACCGCAGCAGGACCGTAGGTGTCGAAGGCGGGCTGTTTCGCGGGTTCCAGATAAGCCAGTTCCTTCTGCCGGGCGGCGAGCAGACGACGGCCTGCGCGGGTCAGGCGATTCGCTCCGAGCAGGTGGGGGAGCACGAAGACCCCGTACAGGACCGTGGCGAGCACCACCGCGGTGAACGTGACCGCGTGGATCGGGTGGTCTGACAACGACGTCAGCAGATAGATGGCGTAACCGATGCCGACCGCCATCACCAAGATCGATGGCGCTGCGCCCCAGCGCATGCGGGCCCGTTCGGCCCGGGTTCGCGCCAGGCCGCGCCGGCTCAACTCCTCCTCCAGCGCCGCGAGCTCGTCCCGAGCTGCGGCATACAGACCCGGCACGGTGTGCCCTGGGTCGGCGCCGGCCCGCTCCAGTACCTGACCGGTGAACCGGTCGGTCTCCGGGCTGCGGACGGCGTGGTCCACCCGTCCGTCGGCGGTGATTCGTCCGCTGGCGCGCAGACCTGCGAGCGAGGACACCACCGGGGCGACGTCTGACCGCAGGAACGCCAGCTCGGTGGCGCCGATCGGCTCGGTCACCGCCGGGCGCCGCGGAGTCGTCGCGATTCGCCAGAGCACCGCGAAGACGATCGTCGTTGCCAGTGCGGCCAGATATCCGTACCCCTCTGCGGTTATCGCCTCGGCGTACCTATCGATCAGCTTGTCCATCGACATCGCATCCACCTCCTGGTGTTCGGTTCAGATCACCCTGCGTGCGTAAAGCTCCCTACCGGTCACAACTTTCGGGCGAAACCGCAGGCGCGGCCCCGCTGAACCAGCCAGCGTGCACGGCAACGGACAGGAGCTGGTGAGGGCTTGATGGCTGTTGTCTGAGGAAAACTCGTGCCGTCGACGGGGCTGGAACAGTGCCTTGGGAAAGATACGGGCAAATATGCCCGTATCTCTGGTACGCTTCGGTCATGAGCCTGAGCTTCCACACCTACGATCCCGTCACCCGGCGGTTGGACGCCGCACCCGGAGCCATCGAGGCCTACCCCGGCGGTGACGTCGCCGTCCGTCACCTCGAGCCGGCTTCCGGTCGGCGCCCGATCGCCTGGAACGCCGGTGGCGCACTGGATTTCGCCGCGCTCGCCCAGTGGGTCGCCTTTCACCAGGACGCGGACCCGGTCCTGGTGATGCCGTATCTGCCGTCGGCGCGTGGTGATCACGACGCGACTTACGACGCGCAGGGTGTCGCTCGTCTGACCGCGGCGACCGGGATTCGCGACGTGATCGCGGCCGATCCGCACTCCGGCGCCTGGGCTGCGGCCGCGTCGGCTCACGGGGCGACGGTCCACTCCATCGGCGCCGCCGAGCTCATCGCGGCCTCGCCGCTCGCCGAGATCTCCTGGGACGGTGTGATCGCGCCCGACAAGGGTGCCGTCGACCGCGCCGGCGCGGTCGCGAACGCGCTCGGTGTGACGTTGCTGACCGCAGGCAAGATGCGTGACCCGAAGACGGGGGCACTGTCGGGGTTCACCGCACCAGACGGTCTGGGGGCGGGCCGGTTCCTGCTGGTCGACGACATCTGCGACGGCGGAGGCACTTTCGCCGGTCTCGCCCAAGCGATCGGCGCGACAGAGCCCGCCGTCGAACTGCACTTGTGGGTGACGCACGGGCTGTTCACCGGGCGCTGGCGCGAGAACCTACTGACTCACTTCGCGTCGATCACCGCCGCGAACACCAGCGCCGGCGTCGATCCGGATGCCCTGCCGACTGAAGTCCGTCAGGTGCCGCTGATCGGGCACGTCCTGTCCGTGCTGACCGAAAAGGAGAACTGATCATGAGCTTCGACCCCTGCGACTACACCCGCACGGCCCTGGATGCGCTGACGGTGCTGATGGAGACCGACGCGTACAAGCTCGATCACCGCAGGCAGTACCCGGACCGCACCGAGGTCGTGTACTCCAACCTGACCGCGCGCGGCAGCCGGGTGGCGGGTGTCGACTGGACGGTGTTCTTCGGGCTGCAGGCGTACCTGGCCGATCTCGCGGTCCGCTGGCAGGCATTCTTCGACGCCGACATCGACGAGGTGTGCCGGGCCTACGAGGAGCGGGTCGCCGACATTCTGGGGCCGAACAACGTTGGCTCCGAACACATCCGGCAGCTGCACGGCTACGGCCGGCTGCCGCTGCGGTTCCGGGCGCTGCCGGAGGGGACGGTCACCCCGCTGGGGATCCCGTACCTGACGGTGGAGAACACCGAGCCTCGGTTCTTCTGGCTGACCAACTACATCGAGACCGATCTGTCGGCCGCGTTGTGGCAGCCCATCACCTCGGCCACCACGGCCTGGCGCAACCGGTGCCTGCTCGACGAGCGCGCCGAAGCCTCCGGCGCCGACCCAGCCGCCGTCAACTGGCAGGGCCACGATTTCTCGGCCCGCGGCATGGCGGGCATGGGTGCAGCGTCGGTCAGCGGTGCCGCGCACCTGTTGAGTTTCACCGGAACCGACTCGCTGTCAGCGCTGGGTTGGATCGACCGGTTCTACCCCGGATCGCCCGAGGGGACCGTGCTGGGCGGATCCGTCCCTGCCACCGAGCACTCGGTGATGACGGCGAACGGGCCCGAGGGGGAGCTGGCCACGTTCGAGCGGCTGCTGGATCTGTACCCGTCGGGGATCGTCTCGGTGGTCAGCGACAGCTGGGATCTATGGCAGGTGATGACGGAGTTCCTGCCCGCGCTCAAGGACACGATCATGGCGCGTGACGGAAAGCTGGTGATCCGCCCTGACTCTGGTGATCCCGAGCTGATCCTGTGCGGCGACCCGCAGGCCCCGGCCGGCAGCCCGCAACGCAGGGGTGTGGTGAACCTGCTGGCCGAGACATTCGGAACCACCGAGAACGCCGCCGGTTACCGCGAGCTGGACCCGCACGTCGGCGTGATCTACGGCGACTCGATCAACTTCGAGCGAGCTGACGCGATCACCATGAACCTGATGCGGCAGGGTTATGTGTCCACGGTTCCGGTATTCGGATTCGGTTCGTACACATACCAGTTCGTCACCCGGGACACCTTCTCCCTGGCGGTCAAGGCGACGTGGGTGCAGGTCGACGGTCGGGGCCGCGACATCTTCAAGGACCCGGTCACAGACTCGGGCACCAAGCGTTCGGCGCGCGGCCGGCTCGCGGTGCTGGGCGGCATGGACGGCTCACTGGAGCTGACGCAGCAGGCCACCGCCGACCAGGAGGCCAACTCACGGTTGCGCACGGTCTTCGAGGACGGCAGGTTCGTTGGTGCCGCGACATTCGCCGGAGTGCGCGCCGAGCTTCGCGCCGGCTGGGCGCGGTTCCTGGCGGCGAAGGCCCGACGAGAGGACGCGGCGTGACAGAGTTGGATCGTGCCCGCCGAACCCGCAGACGATCAGCGCATGTGGCTGTCGGTGGACCTCGTGGCGATCACCGACGATCCAGACGACCCGGCCCTGGTGCTCTACCGCCGTGAACGTGACCCCCACGCCGGGCAGCTGTCGCTGCCCGGCGCGGTGATGGATCCGGCCCGGGGACAGACGGTCGCGCAGACGGCCACGTGGATCGCCGCCGAGCGTGCGCATGCCCAGGTGCTCAGCGGCACTGAGCCTTTCCCGATCACCGTCGTCTCCGATCCCGGCCGCGACGAGCGCGGTCACACCGTGTCGCTGGTGTGTCTGGCTCGGGTGCACACTCCTGAGCCCGATGCGGACGCAGTGCTGGTTCGGGCCGAAGACCCCATCCCGGCGACGATGCCGTTCGGCCACGGTCCGATGCTCGCCGCAGCTGCGGGTCGGGCGTTCGATGGGTTGTTCACCGACCGCGCGGTGGCTCGTGCGCTGGTGTCGGTCGACCCTGAGCGGGGGATCACCGGGGCTGGGCTGTGGTCCACCTTGCGGCTGTTGCACCACCTGGCTGGGCGGGACCCCGAGCAAGCACCCACTGCCGAGGCGGTGCGCCGCCGTCGGTCGCGGACGACGGTGCTGGTGCCGGGTGGCAAGGTGGCGGCGGTGACCCGGCCCGAGACGGTGTATGTGAGTACCGTGCCCGGCTGACACCGACGCCACATCCGCCAGATCGGTAACATCGACCCCATTGGCCACGACCTTCACAAGCGTCGCAGTCGTTAGGGGTGAGATGCGCAATTGGCTGAGGATTCTCGTCATTGCGCTGGCGTGCGTACTGACCTTGACCGTCAGCCCGGTGACGGCACACGCAGTCCCACCCGTGGCGGGCAAGGATTTCACCGAACCCGCCATCGTCATCCTCGGCTACGGGCTGAAGCCCGACGGCTCGATGCGGGCCATCCTGTATCACCGCGTCCTCACCGGCCTGGCGATCGCTCAGGCGTTTCCGCAGGCTCCCGTCATCGTCACCGGTGGCAACCCGCAGAACGGTCAGACCGAGGCCGCACAGATGCGCAATCTGCTTGTCATGCTTGGCCTTCCGGCCAGCCGCATCATCGTGGAGGACCGGGCCAACAGCACCGTGCAGAACGCGCAGTTCTCGGTTCCGCTGGCGAAGAAGGCGGGTGCCACGGGCATCATCGTGGTGACGTCCTCGACGCATCAGGGCCGCGCCGACCAGAACTTCGCCGATGCCGGTGGCACCGTGCTGGCCACAGTGAGCTTCCCTGACGGCAATCCGTCGGTGAACATCGCCCAATTCGTGCGTGATGTGCTCAGCCCATTGACGCCGATCGGCTGACCGCCGGCGTTACGCTGCCGGTATGCGCCGGATGGTGATCGGTCTCTGCGCAGTGGCGGTGGTGTTCGCACCGTCGGTGAACGCCGAGCCGGCGGCCCTCGACCCGACCGGGAATCGGTCCGGCGGTCCGGTTCCCACGGTCAACGGGGTGCCGTGCGTGGGCGGCAACCTCGGCGTCTGCTTGAGTTTCCGGCAGAACCGTCCCCCGGCCGCCAACCCGGGCGCGCGATCGGTCGTCGGGCACAGCCCAACCGTGCGCCGCTGATCGGCATTACGATGACAGCCCGAGATGAACAGTCCCACGACGTCGGTTGAGGCCGACAAGAGCGCGTTCCGTTCGCGCCTGCTCGAAGCCATGAACGAATCGATCGTCGAAGACGGTTATCAGAACACCACGGTCGCCGACATCGTGCGGCGGGCCAAGACGTCCCGCCGCACCTTCTACGAACACTTCGCGAGCCGCGAGGATTGCTTTGTCGCGCTGCTGACCAGTGTGAATACCAAGCATGTGCGTGAGGTTGCCCGCGGCGTCGACCGGAATGTTCCCTGGCGGGATCAGGTCCGCCAGGCGGTCGAGGCGTGGATCGCCTCCTATGAGGCCCACCCCGAGTTGATGCTGGCCTGGATCCGCGATCTCCCGACGCTGGGTACCGCGGCGCGGGCGCTTCAGCGGGAGTCGATGGAGAACTTCATCGCGATGGTGCAGGCCCTGACGCAAAGCGAAGTGTTCCGCTCGGCCGGGGTGTCGATCTCGCGGCGTCGCAGCATCATGCTGCTCGGCGGGTTGCGGGAACTCATCGCGATCACCGTGGAGAGCGGCGACCAGGTGGGGGAGGTCACCGAGGATGCGGTGCTGGCCTGCACCGCACTACTGGAACCCCGGGCCTGACACCGGCGGAGCCCTCCCACTTGCCCCGGCTGGTACCGCGCAGTACCGTAATCGGTACCGCTGGGTACCAGTTAGGGGTGGATATGGCACAGGCCAAACAGAGTGTGGTGGACGTCGGCCGCGGAATCCGGTTGTGCTACGAGCAGTTCGGTGATCCCGGTGATCCGCCGGTCGTGCTGATCGCCGGCCTCGGGCAGCAGTTGCACTCCTGGCCGGACGGGCTCGTCACCGGCCTGGCCGACCGTGGCTACCGTGTCACCCGGTTCGACAACCGCGATGTGGGGCGGTCCACCCACATGCCGTTCCCGCCGCCGGGCCCGCTCGCGATCCTGCGGGGCGGCAGCCACGCCGACCAGTACCACCTCGGGGACATGGCGCGTGACACCGTGGGGCTGCTGGACGCGCTCGGCCATGACCGGGCGCACCTGGTCGGGGTGTCGATGGGCGGGATGATCGCCCAGACTGTCACCGCCCGCCATCCGGGCCGCGTCGCGACGCTGACCTCGATCATGTCCAACACCGGTGCGCCGCGGATCGGCAGGCCGGCCCCGTCGACGTGGTGGCGGATGGCCACCGCGAAACCACCGCGGTCGCGCGCCGAGGCGATGGACGCCGACGTGAAGATGTTCCGCCATATCGGCTCTCACGGATACCCGTTCGACGAGGCCTGGGTCCGCGAGAAATCCGGGGTCGCCTGGAATCGCGATCCCAGGCCGACCGGGGTGGCGCGGCAGCTGGCAGGGATCTTCGCCTCGGGGGACCGCACCGTCGAACTGGGCCAGATCGACGTGCCGACGCTGGTGATCCACGGCGACCGCGATCGCATGGTCAACCCCAGCGGCGGTGCCGCCACCGCGCGGGCCATCCCCGGCGCCCGGCTGGAGACCATTGCCGGCATGGGCCACGATCTGCCCGCCGGAGCATGGGACGGACTGCTGGACCTGATCACCCGGCACGCAGCCTCGACCCGTGTCATCGACACCGAACTGAAGGAGCAGCAATGAGCAGGCGCCGTACCATCAGCGGCCGCACCGTGGTCATCACCGGTGCGGCGTCGGGTATCGGTCGTGCTCTGGCGCAGCGGTTGTCGTCGCATTCCTGCCCCGTGGCCATCGCCGATGTCGACGAGACCGGCTTGAAGGAAACCGAGGCAGGCCTGTCCGGCCCGGTGCTGACCCGAGTGCTGGACGTGCGCGATGCCGAAGACCAGCGCGCATTCGCCGGTGAGGTCGGGGCCTGGGCTCCGCAGCCGATCGGCGCAGTCTTCAACAACGCCGGTGTCGCGGTGTCCTCCAGTGTGCTGGATGCTGTGCCCGAGGATGACAATTGGTTGTGGGACATCAACTTTCACGGTGTGGTCAACGGCACCCGGGCATTCCTGCCGACCCTGGTGGAGCAGGACGAAGGTGTCATCGTGAACACCTCCAGCGTGTTCGGATTGGTCGGCATGCCGAACCAAAGTGCCTACTGTTCAGCCAAGTTCGCAGTGCGCGGGTTCACGGACTCGCTGCGCCAGGAGTTGCGCGGAACCGGGGTGACGGCGGTCAATGTCCACCCCGGCGGCATCAACACCAACATCGTGCGCAATGCCCGGTTCCGCAAGGATCCCGAAGGTCGCGGCCGTACTCACGACCAGATGGCCCAGGAGTTCGCCGCGATCACCATGACCCAGCCCGACAAGGCAGCCGAGATCATCCACCGCGGGGTCGAGGCGGGTAAGGCCCGGATTCTGATCGGCCCGGACGCGTACGCATTCGACATGCTGGCCCGTATTGCGCCCACGCGCTACTACGACGTGCTGGGGTGGGCCCAATCCCGGTTGCGTGGCCGCGCCGAGGCTCAGGCGGCGCGGTAGCACGCAACCTGGTCCGTCAGCTGACCGCGACCTCGGCCTGCTGGTGGCGGCGCTGCCGTTCGATGGTGGCGAAGTAGAAGGCGAATGCGAACGCGAAGCTGGTGAACAGGCTCGCCACGAAGAACAACCAGGGGTGGCGGATGCCGCGGCGCAGTCCGTCGATGATCGTGAACAGCGGCAGCAGAATGACATTGGCGATCGTGTAGTCGGCGCTGGCCGAGGCGGCCGCGGGGTTGGTGTACCCGAGCGCGATGAACTCCTGCCAACTTCCCGGGCCCCAGATCGGGTTGCCGTCCGGTTGGGCGTACTGCGCGACGAATTGCATGTTGAAGTACCAGCAGATCGGGATCGAGGCGAGGCCGACGAGGTAGTACGCCAGCTCGACGCGGGACAGCGCCGGCCCGGGTGGGCGCGAGAAGACGTGTGGGTTGAGTCGGATGACGAGCGCGACGACGGCCACGCCCAGAACTGCATGAACGATGATCGACACCATGGCGTGAGCACACTCGCGTTCTCAAGTTTTGTCAATATTGACATTCCGTGCGTCCCGAGGATCGATCGGCCGTGCGGTAATTTCACTGTCATGGTCAGGCCCGCGCAGACCGCGCGCAGTGAGCGCACGCGCGAGGCGCTGCGGCAGGCCGCATTGGTGCGGTTCCTCGCCCAGGGCGTCGAGGACACCTCGGCCGAGCAGATCGCGGCGGACGCCGGCGTGTCCCTGCGGACCTTCTACCGGCACTTCACGTCCAAGCACGATCTGCTGTTCGCCGATTACGACGCGGGTCTGCACTGGTTCCGAGCCGCGCTGGCCGAGCGTCCGGCGACCGAATCGATCCTCGACTCGGTGCAGTCCGCGGTCCTGGCGTTCCCGTACGACGTCGACGCGGTGACCAAGATCGCCAGCATGCGCGCGGTCGAACTCGACCCCGACCGGATCGTGCGGCACATCCGCCAGGTGGAATCCGACTTCGCCGACGCGGTGGCCGAACTGCTGGTGGCACGCCGGGGTCAGGTGCCGCAGGGGGACGACCGGCTACGGATCGTGGTGACGGCAAGAGCTGTCGCGGCCGCGGTGTTCGGCGCCATGGAGTTGTGGATGGTCGGCGACGAGGCCGGGGAACGTTCACTGCCCGAACTGGCGCGGATGTGCCGGGCCGGGCTGGAAGCGCTGCGAACCGGTCTGGATTGACGACCTGGGTCAACCGACCTCCGATGTTTTGTCATTATTGACAAAACATCGGGTGCGGTGTCAGCCTCGATCGATGGCGGACTACGACGCAATCGTGATCGGCGCCGGGCACAACGGGCTGGCCGCTGCGGCCCTGTTGGCGCGGGCGGGAATGCGCACCCTGTGCCTGGAAGCCAAGCGGTACGCCGGGGGCATGGCCTCCACGGTCGAGCTGTTCGACGGCTACCGGTTCGAGATCGCCGGGTCGCTGCAGTTCCCCACCTCGGCGGTGGTCAGCACCGAACTCGGGCTGGACACCTTGCCGACGGTGGACCTGGGGGTCATGTCGGTGTCGCTGCGCGGAATCGGTGACCCGCCGGTCGTCTACTACGCCGACCCGATGAAAATGCTCGGCCACCTCGGTGAGGTCCACGGTGCCGACGCGGTGGCCGGGATGGCCGGCTTGATGGCATGGAGCCTGGCGCCCACCCGGGCGCTGGGCCGATTCGACGCGGGGCGCCCGCCCCGCACACTGGACGAGATGTATGCGTGCGCCACAACGGAATCCGAGCGCGCAGCGATCGATGACCTGCTGTTCGGATCGGTCAGCGATGTCCTGGACAGGTATCTGCCGGACCGGGACAAGCACGGTGCCCTGCGCGGCATGCTGGCCTTCCTTGCGATCAACACCACCTACCGCGGGCCCGAGACGCCGGGCAGCGCAGCGGCCCTCGCCTATGGGCTGGCGGTGCCCGACGAGAACGCCATGCTGATGAAGAAGCTGGTCGGCGGGATCGGCGCCCTGACCGAACACCTGCACACCATGCTCACTGACGCTGGTGGTGAGCTACGCCTGCGCAGCAGTGTCGATCGCATATCGGTCGACGGCGGCCGGATCACCGGAGTGCGGCTGGAGGACGGCACGACGATCACCGCGCCCGTCGTGGTGTCGGCGATCGCCCCGGACACCACGGTCACCAAGCTGATCGATCCCGAGGCGCTGCCGGCCGAGGCGCGTGAACGGTTCACCCGCATCGACCACCGCGGCAGCTACCTGCAGATGCATTTCGCCCTCGACGGAGCCCCCACGTTCGAGGCTCCCTACGAGATGCTCAACGATCCTGAAATGCAGGCGGCCATCGGCCTTTTCAGTACTCCCGAAGAGCTCCAGCAGCAATGGCAGGATGCCCGCCACGGGATCGTGCCCGCAGATCCTGCGATCGCCTTCCAGATCCCGTCGGCCCACGATTCCACGTTGGCCCCGGCAGGCAAGCACGCCGCCTCGGCGTTCGCGCTGTGGTTCCCGGTCGAGGAGTCGGCAACCGGGTACGGCGAGCTCAAGGCCGAGATGGGCCGGCGTGTCATCGAGAAGATCGCCAGGCTGGCACCGGATTTCGAGCGCCGGATCATCCGCCACACCACATTCACCCCGCGCCACATGGGAACCATGTTCGGTGCACCGGGCGGCGACTACTGCCACGGCCTGATCCATCCCGAGCAGATGGGCCCCAACCGTCCCGGCCCCAGAGGATATGTCGGTCAACCGATTCCCATTGACGGGCTCTATCTGGGCAGCGCCGGTTGTCACGGCGGTCCGGGTATCACGTTCATCCCGGGCTACAACGCCGCCAAGGCGGTGCTGGGCGACTAGCGGTTGCTCAGCTGGTCGGCCCAATCCTTGGGCACGTGCCCCTTGGGTCCGGGCACCGGCTGGTCTTTGGGATGATGCTGGGGCGGCGCGAGGTCGGGCCCGTCGTAGTACTGGTTGGTCTCGAAGTTCCAGAACCAGTCCTCGCCCGGCTCGAAGGACCGGATGATCGGATGCCCGGTCTCGCGCCAATGCGCCGACGCGTGACGGGCCAGCGAATCATCACAGCACCCGATGTGGCCGCACGCCGCGCAGCGCCGCAGGTGCACCCACCAGCCTCCTGCCGCGGTGCACTCCGCACATCCGGTTCCGCTGGGTCGAGCAGTGGGATCGACGGCATTGCTCATATTCGTGAGCGTAGCCCCGAGTAATCTCACCGCATGGCAACCAGCGATTCCCGTGAAGTAGTCATCGAGGCAACCCCGCAGGAGATCCTCGACGTTGTCGCCGATGTCGAGGCGACCCCCAGCTGGTCCCCGCAGTACCAGCGCGCCGAGATCCTCGAGACCTACGACGACGGCCGGCCCAAGCAGGTCAAGATGACGGTCAAGGCCGCCGGCCTGACCGACGAGCAGGTGATCGAATACACCTGGAGCGAGAACAAGGTCAGCTGGACCCTCGTGCGCGCCGGTCAGCTCAAGGCGCAGGACGCCAGCTACACCCTGACTCCCGCCGGCGACAAGACCAAGGTCCGGTTCGACATCACCATCGATCTGTCGGTGCCGCTGCCGGGCTTCATCCTGAAGCGGACCATGAAGGGTGGTGTGGAGACCGCCACCGAAGGCCTGCGCAAGCAGGTGCTCAAGGTCAAGAAGGGCTGAGCGTCAGCCAGCCTGGTTCGTGCGCACGTCGAAGATGAAATGCTGGCCCTCGTCGAAGGATCCGTCAGGACGCCTCCGTCGATAGAGCAGGTCGACCTTCCCGAACCGGAGACTCACCGTTTCGGTGTACGGCGCGACCTCCGCGCCGTTCTGGGTGACGGCCGTGATCGTCACGTCGCTGAGCTTGATCGTCAGATAGTCCTGCTGATTCTCGCCGGCCTTGCGGTGGCTGATCGTCGCCTGCGCGAGATGCCGCCCGGTGGCGCAGGTCAACAGCAGCGCTGGTGTGGCGCTGTCGATGGTGTGGACGATCAGCAGATCCTGAAACGTCGCCTTGCCCGCACCCCCGCCGCCGCCCGGTGCCGCGGATCCGGTGTTGGCGACGCCCCACGAGAACGACGCCACGTCGATCTCGTCCGGATGCCTGGCATCGACCGATTCACCCTTGATGTCACCGATTTTCGCGAAGATTTCTGTGGCCATCGGACGTCTCCCTGTGAGGTCAGCGATTTCAACTGCCATTCCATCCGGGTGGGAGCGCCGCGGATAGCGTAGCGGCCTACTCGAATCCGAAGATTCCAGCCGGACCGCCGGGACTAGCTCGAATTGGCGTCCGAGGCGGACTGTGCCAACTCGGTCAGCAGGGGCGGGATGTCCATCCGGCCCAGCATCACCTCGACGAACACCATGCGGTCGGGCGCGGCCGCCGCGGTCCTCAGCGCGTCGTCGAGTTCGCCGTAGGTGCTGACCCGGAAGGTGAGCGCATCGGGGACGCCCAGCGCCGCGGGCAGTTCTGTCCAGCGCCATCCGGTGATGTCGTTGTATTCGGCTGTGACGCCGTGGATCGCGCGTTCGACGGTGTATCCGTCGTTGTTGACCACCACCACGACGGGTGCCAGGCCCTCGCGGCCGAAGGCGCCCAACTCCTGGATGGTCAGCTGGGCGGCGCCGTCACCGATGAGCAACACCGTGCGGCGGTCCCGATCGGCCAGCCCGGCGCCGAGCGCGGCTGGAAGGGTGTAGCCGATCGAGCCCCACAGGGGTTGGCCGATGAACGTCACCCCGGAGGCCAACCGGTGCCCGGCCATCCCGTAGAACGACGTGCCCTGATCGGCGAGCACCACGTTGCCCGGCGTCAGCGCTTCAGAAAGCCTGTCCCACAGGGATTCCTGAGTCAGGGCGGCCTCCCGGACGGGTGGGTCGGCGTGCGTACGGGCCGGGACCGCGGGCAGCGCCGGTGAGGTGATGCCGCGTTCGGTGAGGATTGCGGTGATGGCGTCGAGCGCGGCCGACATGTCCAGTGGGGCGAACACCTGCCCGGACACCACACTCTGGTTGACGCCGATGTCGATGGTGCGCGCCGGGTCGATGCGTTGGCTGAAGAACCCGCTGACCATGTCCGTGAACAGCACTCCCGCGGTCACCAGCACGGGCGCGCCCTCGATCGCCTCGCGCACCGAATCCTCGCTGGCCGCACCGGCATAGATGCCCAGATAGTTCGGTGAGCTCTCGTCGACCAGGCTCTTGCCCCACATCAGCGTCGCGTGGCCGACGGTGTCCGCCGCCAGCAGCGCGCTGAGTTCGTCGACGCAGTCCAGCCGGTGCACCAGGAAGTCGGCGAGCACGGTCAGCCGGTGGTCACCGATCAGCTCGGCGGCTGCCGCGGTGAACATGGACAGGGCGCGCGGACTCGTGCCACCGGTGTAGCGGGGCAACGGCGCAGCGGGAGGTTCGGTGGGGAACCGGGCCACATCCGTGGCGATCAGCAGGTAGCCGGGCCGCTTCTGCTCACGGACCTCTGAGAGCACCCGGTCGATCTCGCGGGTCGCCGTCGCGGGCGCGAGATTGGCCTGTGCACAGGTGATCTCGCGGCTCATCCGCAGGAAGTGTTCGAAGTCGCCGTCGCCGAGGGTGTGGTGCACGATGCGCCGTGCTCCCTGGGAGTCCTTCGAAGGGGCACCGACGATGTGGACCACCGGGACGTGTTCGGCGTAACTGCCCGCGACCGCGTTGGCAGCCGACAATTCGCCGACCCCGAATGTGGTGACCAGGGCGGCCATCCCGCGCAGCCGTCCGTAGCCGTCGGCCGCGTAGCCGGCGTTGAGCTCGTTGGCGCCGCCGATCCAGTTCATCTGCGGGTGGGCCAGGACGTGGTCGAGGAATTCCAGCTGATAGTCGCCTGGGACGCCGAAGACCTCGGTCACCCCGAGTTCCGCGAGGCGGTCCAGCAGATAGTCACCGACGGTGTAGAGGTTTTCGCCCATCCCTTAGTGTGCCTCGCATGACCAACACCGGACCGCTCGCCGGAGTGCGAGTTATCGAACTCGGCGGCATCGGCCCCGGGCCACACGCCGCGATGATGCTGTCGGACCTGGGTGCCGACGTGGTGCGGGTGCGCCGACCGGGTGGCCTGACCATGCCCGCCGAGAACGTCGACCTGCTGCATCGCGGCAAGCGCATCGTCGATCTCGACGTGAAGAACGAACCGGGAAAGCTGCTGGATCTGGTCGCCAAAGCCGATGTGTTGTTGGACTGTTTCCGGCCGGGCACCTGTGAGCGCCTCGGCATCGGCCCGGCGGAGTGCGAGGCCGTCAACCCGCGGCTGGTCTTCGCCCGGATCACCGGCTGGGGTCAGGACGGGCCGCTGGCCACCACGGCCGGCCACGACATCAACTACCTGTCGCAGACGGGCGCCCTCTCGGCGATCGGTTACCGCGACCGCCCGCCCGTGGCGCCGCTGAACCTCGTCGCCGATTTCGGTGGCGGCTCGATGCTCGTCGTCATCGGCATCGTCACCGCGCTGTACGAGCGGGAACGTTCCGGCAAGGGCCAGGTCATCGACGCCGCGATGGTCGACGGGGTCAGCATGCTGTCGCAGATGATGTGGACCATGCGGGCCACCGGATCGTTGCGCGACGAGCGCGAGTCCTTCCTGCTCGACGGCGGTGCCCCGTACTACCGGACCTATGAGACCTCCGATGGCGGCTACATGGCGGTCGGGTCGATCGAGCCGCAGTTCTTCGCACAGTTGGTGGCGGGTCTCGGCCTGGACCCAGGTGAGATCCCCGGGCAGTTCGAGCTGGCCCGTTACGACGAGATGCGCGCCATCTTCACCGAGCGTTTCGCCACCAAGACCCGCGACGAGTGGACCGCGATCTTCGCAGGCACCGACGCCTGCGTGACACCGGTGCTCACCTGGGGTGAAGCGGCCGAGAGTAAGCATCTGCTGGACCGGTCGACGCTGATCACCGTCGACGGTGTCGCGCAAGCCGCCCCGGCTCCGCGGTTCTCCCGGACCGCGCCGGGAACACCAGGCCGGCCGCCGCAGTCGAGCACCGACATCGCCGACATCGGCTGGACCTGATTGGCACTTAGAGTCTTTGGTCCCTGGCCATAGTGACGCTCAGCAGCCACGATGAAGGAGTGACTTCCTCGAACGCTCCCGTAGTGGTTGGAATCGACGGCAGTGATGGCGCGCTTGATGCGGCCCGGTGGGCAGGTGCGGTCGCCGTGCGGTTCGGCGTACCGCTGCGCATCGTGCACGCACTACCGTCCGTCGGCCGGAATCTGACGCAGACCGCAGCGGCGTTCACCGCGGCGATGATGTCCTACCAGCGCGACATGGCCGAGGCGTTCCTCAAGGCCGCCGATGAAGCCGTGCGTAGCGATCATCCCGACCTGTCCGTGTCCACCGTCTCGTTCAACGAACCCGCCGACCAGGTGCTGATCGACGCCAGCGCCGACGCGAGCCTCGTCGTCCTCGGCGGTAAGAAGGTAACCCCGGCCGCGGCGCTGCTGCTGGGGTCGACGGCGCTGTCGGTGGCGACCCGAGCGGCGTGCCCGGTGGTCGCCTTCCGTGGCGAGAAGGTGGCTCCAGGTGACGGCCCCGTCGTCGTCGGGGTCGACGACAGCCCTGCCGCGCAGGCCGGGCTGGAGACGGCGTTCGAGTTCGCCGACCGGTTCGGGCTGGCGGTCAACGCCGTGCGCTCGTTGTCTCTGGCCGCACCGGCCGAGACTGGTGTCACCATCCCGCTGCTGATCGACTGGGACGGCATAGAGTCCGCTGAACTGGCCGATCTCACCGAGACCGTCGACGTCCACAACAAGCGCCACCCGGGCGTCGACGCCAAGTGTTTCGTCGAGCCGGAATCGCCCGGCAAGGCGCTGCTCAAGCATGTCGACGACTCGGGACTCGTGGTGGTCGGGTCCCGGGGCCGCAACGCCCTGGCCGGTGTGTTCCTCGGGTCGACCAGCCTGAACCTGCTGCACCACAGCCCGGTGCCGGTGATGATCTGCCGTGCTGCGCCACAAGGAGATTCGGATGAGTGAACATGACGTCCGCCACGGCATCGTCGTCGGGGTCGACGGGTCGCCCTCGTCGGACGCAGCGGTGGCCTGGGCGGCTCGCGCCGCCGTGTTGCGGGGCGTCGGGCTCACGCTGGTACACGCGCTCCCCGGCGCTGCGTCACCGGTCTGGTTGGATGTCGCGTTGCCCCAGGACTATTGGGACTATCAGGATCAGCGCGGCCAGGAGGTCCTCGATGATGCGCGCCGCGTTGCGGTCGAGACCATCGCCGGCCACCAGGAACCCCGGATCATCGCGAAGGCGGTGCCCGGACACGCGGTGGCCACGCTGATCGACTACTCGCGGAATGCCGATCTGGTGGTCGTGGGTTCCCGCGGCCTGAGCAAATGGGGTCGCCGGTTGCTCGGCTCGGTCAGCTCGAGCCTCGCGGCTCATGCCCACGGGCCGGTCGCGGTGATCCCCGACAACGATCATCCGGCGGACGGGCCCGTGGTGGTCGGTGTCGACGGGTCGCGTGCCTCCGAATACGCCACCGAAATCGCCTTCGATGAGGCGTCCCGCCGCGGTGTGGAGCTCGTGGTGGTGCACACCTGGACTGATCTGAACTTCGAGTTCCCCGACGTGAAGTGGGAAGACCTGAGCTCTGAAGCCGAGCGTGCGCTCGCCGAGCAGTTGGCCGGGTGGTGCGAGCGCTATCCCGATGTGGCGGTGCGACGCGTGGTCATGCCCGACAAGCCGGCCCGGCAATTGCTGGCTCAGGCCGAAACCGCACAGTTGGTGGTCGTCGGCAATCGCGGACGCGGTGGATTCACCGGGTTGCTGCTCGGATCGGTCAGTTCCGCGGTCGTCCATTCCGCCGCAGCGCCGGTGATCGTCGCCCGGCAACCCAGCTAACCTCCCTCGTTTCGCATCGCAGAACCACCGCCATGAGCGGCACGCTTCGCTAGATTCGGAGACGTGGCCGTTCAGGCATCACGCGAGGTGGTCTTCGACGCCTCGCCGGAGGCGATCATGGAGGTGCTCGCCGATGTCGACGCGCTGCCGACCTGGTCTGTACTGCACCGACGCGTCAAGATCCTCGACCGGTATCCCGACGGCAAACCCCACCATGTCAAGGCGACGATGAGGTTGCTGGGCATCACGGACAAAGAGCTGCTCGAATTCCACTGGGGCGACCATTGGATGGTGTGGGATGCCCAACCCAACCTGCAGCAGCGCGGGCAGCACGTCGAATACAACCTGACACCAGAGGTGGACAAGACGCGGGTGCGGTTCGACGTGATCGTCGACCTCGCGATGCCGATCCCGGAGTTCCTCATCAACCGTGCGAGGACACTCGTTCTCGATGTCGCCATCGATCGGTTGCGCCAGCGCGTCATGAGTAACTCACGGCGGGCCTAGAAGCGCGGATATCGCGCAGCGTGAGCAGAACGGAATAGCCCGGACTGCTGTGCCGGTTGGTGCCGGTATGCCGACCGGAGTCGTCCTCACCCTGAACCCGTCCGCCCCCAACGTCGTCGACGCCGCGATCTCACAGGCCCGCACCGCCTACGCGGCCGGGGTCCGTCAGATCTGGCTCGCCCAGCAGTTCGACGTCGACGCCATCACGTTGGCCGCGCTGATCGGCGCTGCCGTCCCGGGTCTCGGCGTGGGCACCTCGGTGGTGCCGGTCAATCCCCGCCACCCACTGCTGGTGGCCTCCGCTGCGCAGACGGCGCAGGCCGCCGCGCACGGCAACTTCACGCTGGGGCTCGGTCTGGGTTCGCACGCACCTGAACACCAGGCCTTCGGCACCGCCTGGCCCGACCCGGTGGGCCGGCTGCGTGAACACCTGCGGGTGCTGCGGGCGATCTTCGATGAACGCGCCGTCGACTTCCACGGCACCGCGTTCACCGCCAACCCCGAGTGGCCGGTGCACGTGCCCGGCGGAACCCCGGTCCCGGTGTACGTCGCCGCGATGGGGCCGAAGGCCCTTCGGGTCACCGGAGAATTGGCCGATGGCACACTGCCGTATCTCGCCGGACCGCGCACGGTGGGGGAGTTCATCGTGCCGACGATCACCGCGGCGGCCACGGCGGTGGGCCGGCCGCAACCCCGGGTGGTGGCCATGGTGCCGGCGCTCGTCTCCGACGACGCGGACGCCGCCCGCAGCGCCGCCGCACAGCAACTGGCGTTCTACGAGACCATCCCGTCATATCAGAAAGTCATTGCCCGCGAACAGGTTTCCAGTGTCGCTGAACTGGCGGCCGTCGGGTCGGCGGCGCAAGTGCGCGAGCAGCTGCAACGTTATCTCGACGCCGGGGCCACCGATGTGGCGCTCAGTCCGATCCGGACCGAGCCGGAGGATCTGGCCGCGTTGTGGGCGGTGGCCGCCACGCTGCCCTAGTAGTCGGTGGGTATCCGGTTCCGCACGTCGTAGGCGACTGCGGCCGCCTGAGACGGCTCCTTCGCGCCACAGAGGTCGACCGCGACGACGATATTGGATTTGGCGGCCAGGGCCTGGGCACAGTCCGCGGCCGCGTTGGTTGCGGTCGAATCGGTCACTGACAGAACGCTTTTCTGCACCACGCGGGTACCGATGGTGCGGGCCTGAGCCTCGCCGTGCCGGTATACGGCGGTGGTCTTGCCCGCGCAGTAACCCCAATGTTCCTGGACCGCAGTCATGAAATTCTCGGCTGCAGCGGGGTCAGGGAAGATCATGGCCCGCTGTTGCAACCGCACCCGGCCGGACGGTCCGGCGCCGGTGATCTCGCGTTCCCGCGTCGCTGCGACGACTTTGGGGTACGGCGGCAGTGCCGCCGGCAGGGCGGATGGATCACCTTCGGGTACACAACCTTTCGATGAGGAGGGATTCCCGTTGGCGGGTGCGGTGTCGCTGTTCGTGTCAGGGCCGGTAACGCTGAGACTGCCGGCGCCAACGAGCTCCTGTGCCCTCTCGGGACCGATCAGGATCGGTTCGAGGTCAGACTGCTGGTAGGTGCGAACCACCTCCGGGCATTGCCAGAACTCGTCGACCGTCCACCCTTTCACCACGGGTGTCGAGTCCACCACGGACGTGACGCGGTGTGTCGCGTCAGGCGTCACGGTGATGGCGTAACCCTGTTCCCGTGACCACCTGGCCGGCACCAGCACGTAGCGGCCGGCGTGTGCTTCCAGGACACGAAGGCATTGGTAGCGGTAGACCGGCGCAGCAGGTGGTCCTTGGGCCGGTAGCACCGTCATCTTCACCAGGTTGTCCGGAATGTTCAGCGCCTCGGTGGTATCGACTTGTACCGCGGTGTAGTCGCCGTCGGCCGCCCACAGTCTGCCTGCGGCATCCGCGCCGTTGTGCTTGCCCTGATCGACGGCGTAGAGATCGGTGGCCCAGAACAGTGCCACCACCAGGCCCGCAACCGCCAGCGCGAGCAGTATCCGCTCGGCCATCTTGGGTAGCCGGCCGCGGCCGGTGAGGGTGAGAGTCCAATAGCCGGCGACCAGAAGTACGATTCCGGCAGCGATCGTCGCCGCCATGTACATGTCGGGGGGATTGTCGACCACCGTCTTGATCAGGCTGCGATCGGACACCAGCCACACCACGGCGACGATCAAGCCCACCGCGCCCAGGCCTGTCAAGAGCCATGCGATGTTGCGTAGCAACGTGATTCGCCGCCCGGTGGCCGCCCAGTGCCGAAAAGCCACCGTCAGTACCACGAGGATCGCCAGAACGATCAGGACCCGCAACGACGCGAAGAAGAACGTCCCGATGGTGGTGACCACGTAGTCCGCCGACGTGTAGCCCACGGTTCCTGGATCAACGCCGAAGTAGTGCAACCGATTGCGGATCGCGAGCAGGCCGAAGAAGTAGCACAATCCGGTGATCAGTGATGTCGGCGCGACCACCAGGGCCGCGAGGCTGAGCCACCGCTCCGCCGATTGGGTGAGCGACTTGGCGTCCTCGCTCACGTCGGTGGCGCCTGCTGCGTGGTGGGAACCGACGTCGTCGGAAGGTTGTCCGCGGTCGGTGTCGGCGGCGTGGTCAGCGTCGGGGTCGGCAATGTCGTCGACGGCTCCGACGTCGGCGCCGGTAGCGTCGTGCTCGTCGACGTCGTCGTACTGGTGTAGCCATCCGGGTTCGTGGTGGTTGTGGGGGCTTTGTAGGTGGTGATCGGCCCTGACACGGTGGTCGTGGTCGACGGCAGTGTGGCGCTCCCACTCGCCGGGGGCGGGGGCGGCGGCGGATCATTCTTGGTCTCGCTACACGCCACCGCCAGCACCGCGGCAGCAGCGACCGCCGTGAGGCCGGCAGCGCGCCCAAGCGTTGTCGATCCGAGGTTCATCACGCCTCCCACCAGTGTCTTTACGATGGTGGCAAATTTGGTGAGGTTCTGCGCGAGTATCGGACTACTCGAATCGGGGTCGATCAGTGCGATTCCTACCGAACCTGAGGCTTCGGCTACCGCTCCGTGGAGCGGTGGCGGCCAGACTGGCTTAGCATGTGGCCGTATGCGGGCTCTGCGGCGATCGGCCCTGCTCGAACAGCTTGTGACGGCCGGCCACTCGCAGCAGGCGGTCCTCGATGAGCTGCGCCGGGCCATCCTCGACGGCGGGGTGCCGCCGGGTACACCGATTCCGCTCGCCGAGGTGGCTGACGCGTTCGGGGTCAGTCAGATCCCGGTGCGAGAGGCGCTGAAAACCCTGATCGGCGAGGGCCTGGTGGCGCACCGCCGAAATTCGGGCTACCGGGTGGCGCTGCTGACCGCTCCGGAACTCCGCGAAATGTACATCGTGCGTGAGACTTTGGAGTCGGCTTCGTTGGCGGCTGCGGTGGCCAACGCATCGGACACCGACCGTGCCGCAGCGGTCGCGGTGAATCACCTGCTGCAACAGGCGATCGCCGATGACGATGCCGTGGCCTATCACCGCCAGAGCCGCAACTTCCACGCCGCCCTGACCCGGCCGTCCCGTATGCACCGGCTGCTGCACATGCTCGAAGCCGCCTGGAACGTCACCGAACCCGTCCAGACGATGGTCCACGTCAGTCCGGCGGCCCGGGCTCAGTTGCATGCCGACCATGGCGAGATGCTCGACGCTTTCCTGGCCGGCGACGCCGACCGCTTGGTCTCGGTCTCCGAACTGCATGCCGCGCGACTCAACGCCGTGATCGCCACTCTGCCCACCCGCACAGGGTTGTTGGCGTAGCCGGCCGAATGCAAATGCCGAAATATATTATTCGCGAAATTAAGGCATAGCTCCGGTGAAATAGCCGGGAAACACAAGGTTCCTAGCGTCGGTCCATGACCGACACCGTTGTATCCCAAACCGTGGGTGCCGCAGATCTCGTCGAGGCGGCCGGCCATCCGGTCGGCAGCGGTGAGATCAAACCGGGCTACGACCCACGGCTGACCAATGAAGATCTGGCCCCACTGCGCAAACAGACCTGGGGTTCCTACAACATCTTCGCGTTCTGGATGTCCGACGTGCACAGCGTGGGCGGCTATGTCACGGCCGGCAGCCTGTTCGCGCTGGGCCTGGCCAGCTGGCAGGTGCTGGCGGCGTTGCTGATCGGCATCACGATCGTCTACTTCCTGTGCAATCTGGTGGCCAAGCCGAGCCAGGTCGCCGGGGTGCCCTATCCAGTGATCTGCCGCACGGTGTTCGGGGTGCTCGGCGCCAACATCCCGGCCATCATCCGCGGACTGATCGCGGTCGCCTGGTACGGCATCCAGACGTTCCTGGCCTCGGCGGCCCTGGACATCGTGCTGGTCAAGCTGTTCCCGGCGCTGGCGCCGTATGCAGTGGTCGCCGACTACGGGTTCGCCGGGCTGTCCCTGCTGGGCTGGGGCAGCTTCCTGCTGCTGTGGGTGCTGCAGGCCTGTGTGTTCTGGCGCGGAATGGAATCCATCCGCCGGTTCATCGATTTCTGTGGCCCGGCCGTCTACGTCGTGATGTTCGTCCTGTGCGGATATCTGATCTCCAAGGCTGGGTGGGGCGCCATCGACCTCAACCTCGGCGACGTCAACTACACCGGCTGGGCGTCGGTGCCGGTGATGCTCGGGGCGATCGCCCTTGTGGTGTCCTACTTCTCCGGCCCGATGCTCAACTTCGGTGACTTCTCCCGGTACGGAAAGACTTTCGCGGCGGTCAAGCGGGGCAACTTCCTGGGCCTGCCGCTGAACTTCCTCGTGTTCTCGGTGCTAGTGGTGGTGACCGCTTCGCTGACGCTGCCGGTATTCGGCGAGCTGATCACCGATCCGGTCCAGACCGTGGCCCGCATCGACAGCACGTTCGCGATCGTGTTGGGCGCGTTGACCTTCACCATCGCGACCATCGGCATCAACATCGTCGCCAACTTCATCAGTCCGGCCTTCGACTTCTCCAACGTCAGCCCACAACGGATCAGCTGGCGGGCCGGTGGCATGATCGCAGCTGTCGGGTCGGTGCTGATCACCCCGTGGAATCTCTACAACAACCCCGAGGTCATTCACTACACGCTGGAGACGTTGGGTGCATTCATCGGTCCGCTGTTCGGTGTGCTGATCGCCGATTTCTACCTGGTGCGCAAGCAGAAGGTCGTGGTGGACGACCTCTTCACCATGGATGAGTCCGGAAAATACTGGTACAGAAAGGGATACAACAAGGTGGCGGTGATCGCGACGGTGGCCGGCGCAGTGCTCGCGGTCATCCCGGTACTGCTGGGCGGCAGCGTGGCCGGCATGCACACCGCCGCTCAATACAGCTGGTTCATCGGCTGTGGTGTGGCCCTGGGCCTCTACTGCCTACTGGCCCCGCGGGACTCGAGGGTCGCAGCGTCATTGTCCTGAGCCGGGAGGATAGGGGCCTGCTCCCGTGCGGTGGTGACGACAGGCCCTACGCGAACCGCCGGAGCCGACCGGTGTAGCGCGCATCGCACCAGTCCGAACCGGACAAGACGGCATCTTCGGCCCGCGGTACATACCACCTCATCGCCCGCGGCGTGCCGAAATGAGGCAGCAAAGTGTCGCGATCTGCGGTCGATTCTTTACATGATGACAACGTGCGGCCTCCGGCTGGGCTGGCAGCATGGCAGGCCACACGCCACTTCGTTCAAAGGGGTGAACGCCTTGTCCCGCACGCTTTTTGACAGCCAGCCGCCGCTGGAAATCGTTGCGCGACAGGCGATACCCGATATCGCCGCCACCCGTCCGGCGATGCCGTTCTACCGTTCCCCTCGCAACCTGCCACCACCCGCCTTCGACGAGTGGAGCTGGCAGCTGCGCGGACTCTGCCGGGACCATCCGGCAGAGGTGTTCTTCCCGGAAGAGGTTCGGGGCCGCCCGCTGCGCAGGCGGGAGGACGCGGCCAAGGCGATCTGCCAGGCCTGCCCGGTGCTGGCCCGCTGCCGCGCACACGCCCTCTCCGCTCCCGAGCCCTACGGCATCTGGGGTGCGATGACGGCCAGAGAGCGCGCCGTCAAGCTGAGCGACAAAGGCTAGGCCCGCAACACGCCCAGCCGGCGGATCGCCTCTTCCATGGTGTCGTCACGCTTGCAGAAAGCGAAGCGCACCAAGTGATTCCACAAGTCCGCATGCGGTGCCTCGGGATCGCAGAACGCCGACATCGGGATCGCGGCCACCCCGGCCCTGTGCGGCAGCTCGGCGCAGAATTGCGTGCTGTCCGAATACCCGAGGGGCCGTGGGTCGGCGCACAGGAAGTACGTCCCGCGGCTGTCGTGCACCTCGAACCCGATGTCGGCCAGGGCGCTGCCAAGCCGATCACGTTTGGCCTCGAATGACTGGCGCAGGTCGGCCACCCAGCCGTCCTCGTTGTTGAGTGCGTGGGCCACCGCGGGCTGGAACGGGCTACCGCCCACGTAGGTGAGGTACTGCTTGGCGGCGCGCACCCCGGCGATCAGATCGGCCGGCCCGCAGGCCCAGCCGATCTTCCAGCCGGTGACGTTGAACATCTTGGCCGCGCTCGAAATGGTCACCGTGCGCTCCGCCATGCCGGGGTAGCGGGCCAGCGGCAGGTGCTCGACCCCGAACACCAACTGCTCGTACACCTCGTCGGTGATCACCAGCAGGTCGTGCTCGATGGCCAGCGCCGCGACCGCGCGCAACTCGGCGTCGGAGGCCACGGCGCCGGTCGGATTGTGCGGGGAGTTGAGGATCAGTGCGCGGGTGTTGGGTGTCACGGCCCGGCGCAAACCTTCGATGTCGATCGCGAACCCGGCGCCGTCGGCGACCAGCGGCACGGCGGTGCGTACGCATCCGGCCATGGCGATCACGGGGGAGTACGAGTCGTAGAACGGCTCGATCACCAATATCTCCGCGCCCGGCTCGACCAGGCCGAGGACTGACGCGGCGATGGCCTCGGTTGCGCCGACGGTCACCAGCACCTCGGTGTCGGGGTCGTAATCGATGCCGTAGTGGCGCTTGCGCTGCGCGGCGATCGCATCGCGCAACTCGGGGATGCCGAGACCGGGCGGGTACTGGTTGTGGCCCTCGGCGATGGCGTTCTGGGCCACCTTGAGCATCTCGGCCGGGCCGTCCTCGTCCGGGAAACCCTGGCCGAGGTTGACCGCGCCCAGGCGGCTGGCCAGCGCAGACATCTCCGCGAAGATCGTCACCGCGTACGGCTGCAGTCTCTGCACGGTCATGCCGTCGAGAGTAGATGTGGTTACCCACCGAGACTGCGGTGAGATCGTGAAAATCGGCGAATTCGCGTTCTGGACGCAGGCTCGGTGGTCTGGACGCAGGCTCGGCGATCATGACGCCGGGAATGATTGCCGCACCCTCGACGCTCTAAAGCGGCGTGAACTACAAACTGAACGCCGACGCCGCATTGCTGCAGCCGATCCAGGTCGGCGACACCGTCGCTACCAACCGTCTGTTCATGGCGCCGCTGACGCGTTCGCGCGCCGACGCCGATGGCACCCCGTCGCCGTTGGCCGCGCAGTACTACACCCAGCGCGCCGGAGCGGGTCTGATCATCAGCGAGGCCACGGCCGTCGCCGAGACCGCCAACGGGGCCTACATGAACACCCCGGGCATCTACACCGACCGCCATCAGCACGGCTGGGCCGAGATCGCCGACTCGGTGCATGCCGCAGGCGGCAAGATGTTCGTTCAGCTCTGGCACGTCGGCCGGATGGCACACCCCGACATCAGCGGGTTCGAGGCCGTCGCTCCCTCGGCGATCGCGGCCGATGTGGTCACCCACACGCCCTCCGGCAAGAAGGCTCTGGAGACGCCGCGTGCGCTCGACACCGCCGAGATCCCGGTGATCGTCGAGCAGTTCCGGGCCGCCGCGCGCCGCGCGATCGACGCGGGCATGGACGGCGTGGAGATCCACGGTGCCAACGGCTACCTGCTGCACCAGTTCGCCTCCGATGTGGTCAACCAGCGCACTGATGCCTACGGCGGTTCGCCGGAGAATCGGGCCAGGCTGACCGCCGAGGTGGTCGAAGCCGTCGTCGACGAGATCGGCGCGGGCCGGGTCGGGCTGCGTATCTCACCCGGGAACACTGCCGGCGGCATGCACGAGAACGACGCCGTCGGCACCTACGAGGCGTTGTTGGAGCGCATCGCGCCCCTCGGGCTGGCCTACCTGCACCTGCTCATCGACCCGGCCGAGCACACGTTCGGCGTCATCCGCGCGTTGTGGTCGGGGACGTTCGTCCTCAACACCGGTCGCGCCAGCGGCACCGACTTCTCCCAATTGGAGGGCTACGCCGAGTGGGGTGCGATCAGCGCGGCCGCGGTCGGGCGGGCATTCCTTGCCAACCCTGACCTGATCGACCGGCTGGTCCTCGGTGCGGAACTCAACGAGCCCGACATGGCGACGTTCTATGCACCGGGGCCGGTGGGCTACACCGACTACCCGACGCTGCTGGCCGTCGAGGAGCCCCGCTCGGCCTGATCTCGGTCGTCCAGTGGCCACTTATGGCACGCCGAATTGCCAACGGCGTGCCGTAAGTGGCCACTCGTGCATCTGCGTAAAGGATGATGCTGAGCACAGGCCCAACCAACGGGTTGGGCGAGCCTGTTAGGCTGCGGTCAGCGTGCTGCCCACATTCGCTGGGCGGTTCCACAACCCAACCTGAACCTGGACGCCGATACGGCAGGGGAGCAGACATGTCCGAAGAAGCCTTCATCTACGAGGCGATCCGTACGCCCCGTGGCAAGCAGCGCGGCGGCGCACTCAACGAGATCAAGCCGGTCAACCTGGTTGTCGGTCTGATCGAGGAGATCCGCAGCCGTTACCCCGACCTGGACGAGACGCTGATCAGCGACGTCATCCTGGGCGTGGTGTCCCCGGTCGGCGACCAGGGTGGCGATATCGCCCGTACCGCCGGACTGGTGGCCAAGCTGCCCGAGACCACCGGTGGTTTCCAGCTCAACCGCTTCTGCGCGTCGGGCCTGGAGGCCGTCAACCTGGCCGCCCAGAAGGTTCGTTCCGGCTGGGACGACCTGGTGCTGGCCGGCGGTGTCGAGTCGATGAGCCGCGTCCCGATGGGCTCCGACGGCGGCGCCTGGGCGTCTGACCCGGAGACCAACTACCGCATCGGCTTCGTCCCGCAGGGCATCGGCGCCGACCTGATCGCCACCATCGAGGGCTTCTCCCGCGACGACGTCGACGCCTACGCGGCGCGGTCGCAGGAGCGCGCGGCGGCGGCCTGGTCCGGCGGCTACTTCGCCAAGTCGGTCGTCCCGGTCAAGGATCAGAACGGCCTCGTCGTCCTGGACCACGACGAGCACATGCGTCCCGGCACCACCGCGGCTGACCTGGGCAAGCTGAAGTCCGCGTTCGAGGGCCTCGGCGCGATGGGCGGCTTCGACGACGTGGCGCTGCAGAAGTACCACTACGTCGAGAAGATCAACCACGTCCACACCGGTGGCAACAGCTCGGGCATCGTCGACGGTGCCGGCCTGGTGCTGATCGGTAGCGAGAAGGCGGGCCAGAGCCAGGGCCTGACCCCGCGGGCCCGCGTCGTGGCCACCGCCACCAGCGGCGCCGACCCGGTCATCATGCTCACCGGCCCCACCCCGGCCACCCAGAAGGTGCTGGATCGTGCCGGTCTGACCGTCGATGACATCGACCTGTTCGAGCTCAACGAGGCCTTCGCCTCCGTCGTCCTGAAGTTCCAGAAGGACCTCAACATCCCGGACGAGAAGCTCAACGTCAACGGTGGCGCCATCGCTATGGGCCACCCGCTGGGCGCCACCGGCGCCATGATCACCGGAACCATGGTCGACGAGCTCGAGCGTCGTGGCGCTCGGCGTGCCCTGATCACGCTGTGTATCGGCGGCGGCATGGGCGTGGCCACCATCATCGAGCGCGTCTGAGAGGGCTGAGAACCAATGGCTGAGAACACCATTCAGTGGGACAAGGATGCCGATGGCATCGTCACCCTGACGCTGGACGACCCGACCGGTTCGGCCAACGTGATGAACGAGCACTACAAGGAATCCATGCACAATGCCGTGGAAAAGCTTGTAGCTGAGCAGGATTCGATCACCGGTGTGGTCATCACCAGCGCGAAGAAGACCTTCTTCGCCGGTGGCGACCTCAAGGGCATGATGAACATCGGTCCGGACGACGCCGCTGAGGCGTTCGAGATGGTCGAGACCATCAAGGCCGACCTGCGCAAGCTGGAGACCCTGCCCAAGCCCGTCGTGGCCGCCATCAACGGCGCCGCGCTCGGCGGTGGCCTGGAGATCGCGCTGGCCACCAACCACCGCATCGCCGCCGACGTCAAGGGCAGCCAGATCGGTCTGCCCGAGGTCACCCTGGGCCTGCTGCCCGGCGGTGGCGGCGTGGCCCGCACCGTGCGCATGTTCGGTATCCAGAAGGCCTTCATGGAGGTCCTCTCGCAGGGCACCCGCTTCAACCCCACCAAGGCCAAGGAGACCGGTCTGGTCGACGAGCTCGTCGGTTCGGTCGACGAGCTGATCCCGGCCGCCAAGGCGTGGATCAAGGCCAACCCCGAGGCTCACACCCAGCCGTGGGACGTCAAGGGATACAAGATCCCCGGCGGCACCCCGTCCAGCCCGGCGCTCGCCGCGATCCTGCCGTCCTTCCCGGCGCTGCTCAAGAAGCAGCTCAAGGGCGCGCCGATGCCCGCACCGCGGGCCATCCTGGACGCCGCTGTCGAGGGCGCGCAGGTCGACTTCGACACCGCCAGCCGCATCGAGAGCCGTTACTTCGTCTCGCTGGTCACCGGCCAGACCGCCAAGAACATGATTCAGGCGTTCTTCCTGGACCTGCAGGCCATCAACGGCGGCGCCTCGCGTCCCGAGGGCATCGCCAAGCAGGAGATCAAGAAGATCGGTGTGCTGGGCGCGGGCATGATGGGCGCCGGTATCGCCTACGTGTCGGCCAAGGCCGGCTACGACGTCGTGCTCAAGGACGTCACGCAGGAAGCCGCTGACAAGGGCAAGGCGTACTCGGAGGGCATCGAGGCCAAGGCGCTCAAGCGTGGCAAGACCACCGAAGAGAAGTCCGCGGCGCTGCTCGCCAAGATCACCCCGACCGCCGATCCGCAGGATCTCAAGGGCGTCGACTTCGTGATCGAGGCCGTGTTCGAGAACCAGGAACTCAAGCACAAGGTGTTCCAGGAGATCGAGGACATCGTCGAGCCCAACGCGCTGCTCGGCTCGAACACCTCCACGCTGCCGATCACCGGTCTGGCGACCGGCGTGAAGCGCCAGGAGGACTTCATCGGTATCCACTTCTTCTCACCCGTCGACAAGATGCCGCTGGTGGAGATCATCAAGGGCGAGAAGACCTCTGACGAGGCCCTGGCCCGCGTGTTCGACTACACGCTGGCCATCCGCAAGACCCCGATCGTGGTCAACGACAGCCGCGGCTTCTTCACCTCGCGCGTGATCGGCACCTTCGTCAACGAGGCGCTGGCCATGCTGGGCGAGGGCGTCGCGCCCGCGTCGATCGAGCAGGCGGGTTCGCAGGCCGGTTACCCGGCCGCGCCGCTGCAGCTGTCGGATGAGCTCAACCTGGAGCTCATGCACAAGATCGCCACGGCGTCCCGTAAGGGCGTCGAGGACGAGGGCGGCACCTACGTGGCGCACCCGGCCGAGGCCGTCGTGGAGAAGATGATCGAGCTCGGTCGCCCGTCGCGCCTGAAGGGTGCCGGCTTCTACGAGTACGTCGACGGCAAGCGGACCCAGCTGTGGCCCGGCCTGACGGAGACGTTCAACTCCGGGTCCTCGACCCCGCCGCTGCAGGACATGATCGACCGCATGCTGTTCGCCGAGGCGCTGGAGACCCAGAAGTGCATCGACGAGGGCGTGCTCACCTCGACCGCTGACGCGAACATCGGCTCGATCATGGGTATCGGCTTCCCGCCGTACACCGGTGGTTCGGCCCAGTTCATCGTCGGCTACGAGGGCCCCGGTGGCGTCGGCAAGGCGGCGTTCGTCGCCCGCGCCAAGGAGCTGGCCGCCCGCTACGGCGACCGCTTCCTGCCTCCGGCCTCGCTCGAGAGCTAAGCACCAAACGTCAAAAGCCCCCGGCGCAAGTCGGGGGCTTTTGCGTGCGCGGGCATCGAGATTGCGCTCAGGGCTGTTGATCTCGCGATTTCACGACCCTGTGTGCAATCTCGATCTCAGCCGGGGTTCGAGTACTCCCGCACCGGCGTGATCAGGACCGCGGCGCGGCGTTCCTCACGCATGACGCGGTCATAGGTGTCCCAATCGTCGTGGGTGCCGCCGGCCGCCTCGAAGACGGCGCGCAGGAGCAGCCGTAACTTCTCGGCGTCGGTGTCAGGGCTCGGATCGTCGGGCCCGATGATCTCGGCAGTGCCCTCGACGGTCACCCATTGCCAGCCGGCCCGGGCGACAACGGTGGCCCGCGGATCGGCGCGCAGGTGCCGCAGCTTTCGGGCGCCGCCGATCGCCACGAGGGCGACGACGGGTTCACCGGTGCGCGGGTGCGCCATCACCCCGGCGTTCACCACCGAGGACTGGATGCTGCCGTCACCGCGCAGGGTGCTCAGCACACAGAGCCCGTGATCACGGGACAGCATGTCGGCGAAGGCGGAAACCTCGGTCATGACTGCCCCTCAATCCGCCACGTCGAATGCGGCGTGGATCTTCGTCGGTTTGACCCGCACCACGAGTTCACCCGGCACCCCGTTGCGCCGGCCGAATTCCTTGGCGCGGTCGGCGCCCATGTAGCGGCCGCCGGTGCGGGTGGCGATGTCGAGAAGCTCGCCGGGATCCTCGCTGATCGACGCCACGCCCTGGATCTGGACGAACCCATACGGCGGGTTGGAATCGTCGACGCACAGCACCACGCGCGGATCGCGGGCCAGCGCGCGGCCCTTGGCGGTGTCCTTGCCGGTGTTGAAGACCAGCGCGCCGTCGTCGACCACGAACCACACGGGCGCCGCCAACGGTCGGCCGTCAGCCGCAACCCAACCCAGCACCGCGGTGCGGGTGCCTTCGGACAGGAACGCGATCACGTCATCGGAGAGTTCGCCCATGTGGCCACGCTACGCCGCGCCCGTGCCCGCTCACCCCGTCAGCGACGCCGGCCAATTGGGCAGCGGCATGGTGTCGTAGAGCCGCACGCCCTTGGTGTTGAGCCGGGCGAGCGACTGGACCAGGCCCAGTGGCAGCAGCGAGACCACCTGTCCCACGCCCACGAGTGCGCGGATGCCCCAACCACTGGTGGGCACCACGGTTTTCGCGTTCACGCGGGCCAGTTTCCGGCTGCCGACAACCGGCGCGAGCATCGTGCGTTCATAGGCCGCGAACGCCGCGGCGTAATCGTCACCCGCCCGCACCATCTCGGCGGCCAGGACGTAGGCGCCGTATACCGCCAGGCTGGTGCTGCCGCCGACGGCGGGCCCGGGGCAGTAGCCCGCATCCCCGACCAGCGTCACCCGGCCACGCGACCACGTCGTCATCTCCAGCTGCGTGATGGCGTCGAAGTAGAACGTCGGCGTCCGCGGCACCTCGTCGAGCCAGCGGTCCACCTCGGGGCTCATGTGCTCGAACGCGGCGCGCAGTTGCGCCTTTTGGCGCTCCGCATCGCGGTAGTCGTAGTCCAGCGGTCGGCCAGGGCGGAAGATGTACACCGCGCGGGCGTCGTCGAGATGGTCGGCGGTGTAGATCCCGGCCATGTGCCCGGGTTTGAAGTAGCCGGTCATCTCGCCGTCACGGGCCATGTCCTTGGGCACCGAAACCACCGCGAGATATCCGCCGAGGAAGCTCTCGGAAACGTTGTCGCCGAACGTCAGACGGCGCACACCCGAGTGCAGCCCGTCGGCTCCCACCACCACGTCGAAGCGCCGGGGTGGGTTGTGCTCGAAGGTCACGTCCCCGTCGGGCGAGATGGAGGTGATGGTGTCGCCGAAGAGATACTCGACGTCGTCACGTCCGGCCTGGAAATAGATCTCGCTGAGGTCGTCCCGCATGATCTCGACGTGCCGGTCGGACATGGCCCCCATGATCTTGACGTAGTCCAGGCGGGTCGGGCGCGACGCGCCGGGTCGATGGACGATCATCTGGGTGGTCCCGGTGGCGTGCGCCTGGATCTCGGACAGCACGCCCATGCGTTCGGAGATCTCCATTGCGGGGCGGAACAGGTCGACGGCGTGACCGCCGGTCTTGCGCAGTGCGGGTGAGCGTTCGACCACGGTGACGTCGACTCCGTGTCGAGACAGCCAGTAGGCGAGTACGGGCCCGGCGATGCTGGCGCCGGAGATGAGTACCTTCACGATGCCCCCTTACTTAACGGTCGGTAAGTGCTTCCGTCGTGAGCTTACCTATCGTTAAGTAAGTTAGGGTGGCTACGTGGCCAAGCCTGCACTGGATACCCGGCAACGCATCCTGGATGTGGCGCGCGAGCTGTTCACCGAGAAGGGCGTTGTGCGCACGAGCCTGCAGGACATCGCCGACCGCCTCGGCATCACCAAACCCGCGTTGTACTACCACTTCCGGTCCCGTGAGGACCTCGTCCGCAGCATCGTGCAACCGCTGATCGACGAGGGTGAGGCCTTCATCGCCGAGCAGGAAGGCAAGCGGGGCGCCGCCCGGGCATCGCCGCGGGAGCTCCTCGAGGGCTACTTCGACTTCCACTACCGGCACCTGGCCGACCTCGTGCTGATCGTCTCCGAGCTGACCACCCTGGCCGATCTCGGGCTGATCGACCAACTGCTGGCCTGGCGGGCCAGGCTGGGTGTGCTGGTGTTCGGCCGGCGCCCGACGCTCGAACAGTCCACCCGCGCGGTCATCGCGTTCGGTGGCCTGCAGGACTGCTGCCTGCAGTTCCCCGATGTGCCCTATGAGCAGTTGCGTACCGCGACCGTGGATGGCGCGATGGCTGCGTTGGGGTTCTGAATCGGCCGAGGGTCAGGCTGAATGTGCGAACAGATAATGCCGCGCCCGGCTGGTGCCGTTCTGATCCATCGCGGGCTCATCTCCGCTGGAGAGCAATGTCCAGCCGTCCTTGAATCGGCGTTGGACTTCCTCGAACCCGATGCCGGGTACGCCCATCGACGCTCCCGGGATGAAGGCCACGATCAGCAGTTGCGCACCGGGCGCGGCCACCGCGCTGACTTCCCGTACGTAGGCGTCGCGGTCGGCGGCACTCATGCCGTGCAGACAACCACTGTCGATGATCAGCTGGAATCCTGCCCCGATGCCAGATGAACTCAGTTGTGTCACATCGGCTTTGACGAAGATGACGGGCAACCCGCCGGCTTTGGCACGAGCCTTCTTCAGCGGTTTGACCACATAGTCCACACCGGTGACCCGCCAACCGTGCCGGGCCAGGTACACCGCGTTGTCCCCGGTCCCGCAGCCCAGATCGAGCGCGGTCCCGGGTGGTGACAACGGGTGGGTGGTGCCTTCGACGAGCTTGGTGAGACTGTGCGCCAACGGGTGGCCGTCCCAGGGCGTGAACCCGAGCCGGTAGAGCCACCGGAACAGCCGTTGGCGCGAGCTCATGGCGTCACAGCGACCCCAGGTCTGAGGACAGCCAGTGCTCGGGCTTGAGGAACACCGCGACGCTCTCACCGTGCTCACGGCGGGCGAACTCCAGATACGGCTCCACCTTCTCGGGAGCCAGGTAGCGCTTGGTCATCTCGACGAGCTGCTCGTCGGTGCCCGGTTCGATGCGGGAGACCGCACCGTCGACGGCCACGTAGCGCACCGTCGGCTCCAGCTGCTCGACCATCAGCGTCACGTGTCCGGCCGCCTCGATCAGCCGGTGCTTGCGTGATCCCACCCCGGTCAGCACCCACGGCTCCCCACCGGGGGTGTACTGGTACCAGATGGGGACGGTCAACGGGCCGCGCTTGTCGCCTGCGTACACCGACAGGGCGGCGATGTGCGGCTCGGCAAGAAACTGTTCGCGTTCTTCCTTGGAAAGGGCCATAAAACTCAGGCTAGCCTCGTGCCACGACACACGTCGGCGTCGTAGAGTCGGGGTCCATGCGCTTCGGACTCTTCATCCCGCAGGGCTGGCGCCTTGACCTCGTCGACATTCCCACCGAGAACCACTGGCCGGTGATGCGTGACCTGGCTGCCTACGCCGACGCAGGCAGCTGGGACTCGCTGTGGGTCTACGACCACTTCCACACCGTGCCGGTCCCCACCGACGAGGCCACCCACGAGGCCTGGACGCTGATGTCGGCCTATGCCGCGACGACGTCGCGGATCAAGCTCGGCCAGATGTGCACCGCGATGAGCTACCGCAATCCGGTCTACCTGGCCAAGATCGCTGCCACCACCGACATCATCTCGGGCGGCCGCGTGCAGATGGGCATCGGCGGCGGCTGGTACGAGCACGAATGGCGGGCCTACGGCTACGGCTTCCCGTCGGCCGGGGTGCGGCTGGGCCGCCTCGACGAGGGCGTCCAGATCATGCGGGACGCCTGGCGCGACGGGCGGGTCAGCTTCGACGGCAAGCACTACCAGGTCGACGGCGCGATCGTCGCTCCGAAGCCTTTGCAGGACAGTGGCATCCCGATGTGGATCGCCGGCGGCGGAGAGAAGGTGACGCTGCGCATCGCGGCCAAGTATGCGCAGTACACCAACTTCACCTCCGAACCCGAGGGCTTCGCCCACAAGTCCCAGGTGCTGGCCGACCATTGCCGCGACGTCGGAACCGACTATGACGCGATCGTGCGATCGGCCAACTTCAACGCCGTCATCGGCGACTCCGAGGCCGATGTCGCCGACCGTGTCGCGCGGTTGCGGGCGCGGCAGGCGCCGGTGGCAGGGGAGGCTTCCGTCGACGCCATGCTCGCCAACGCCACCGCGCCCGAATCGGCGAGCGGCACACCCGAGCAGGTGATCGAGAAGCTGCAGCGGATGCGCGACCTCGGTTGCGAGTACGCGATCCTGTACTTCCCGGAGGCCGCCTACGACCGGTCCGGGATCGAACTGTTCGAGCAGAAGGTCATCCCGGCGCTGAGCTAGGTGGACCGACCGCGGACGTCGTCCGTGCGCAAAGGCCGTCAAACGTACATCCGGTGACCGGTAGATGACCAGAGGTGGCATCTCGGGTTACGTCTGTGTTGTCGCTGGGAGTCGGGTGGGTGCTCCATGATCCCCACGTGACGCTGATATCACGGGAATTCGGGAGCGGAAACGTCTCTGCCCCGACAGTCGGGGCCGATGTGGCCGCGGTGCTCAACCCCCTGCCGCGCATGGTTTCTCGCGCGGCCGCCGCGATCGACTGTTCCAGGCCCGTGCACAGCGCTGACATCGCCCAATCGCGGCTGTTCGAGGACATTCTGGTCGGCGAAATCGCCGAGCTGCGGGACCTTCTCGCGGCCACCGAGCTGCGGTGGCGACGCCTTCGGGAACGCAGCCGGGTGGCCGACGCCCCGATGCCGGAAGCGCTTGTCCGCCTGCACGCGAGGATCGCCGAGGCCGAGCGTCTGCTGGTGCAATTGCGGTCCCGGTTCGGCTACGACGGAGATTCACTCCGGGTGATTTGAACTCCGGCCCGCTCGGGCATCGTGGTGATGCCCGAGCGGGGCCGTCGGTGGTGCCGGGAGTCCCTCAGTCGGGCACGGCCGACACCTGATAGTGGGCGATGCGCCAGTCGTCGTCACGGGTGACCAAAACGCTGAGGTTCAGCGGGATCCCCGTGCCGTCGGGACGCGTGAAGTCCGCGCGCAGGTAGCCGAGCACGACGTTCTCGGCAGGCCGGCGGGTCTCGTTGATCCGGTAGTCGACGGTCAGGCCGACGGGCTGCGACTCGTAGTAGTCGAACACCCCCGGCCGGCCGACGCTGTAGGGACGCAGCCCCTGGAAGATCGCGTCCTCGGTGAACACCGCGGCCACTCGCCGGGGATCGTGGGCCGCGATGCCGGCGCGCCACTCGTCGAGTACGTATCGGAGGATCTCCGCCGTGTTTTCCTCAATGCCCGGCACTTTGGCCTCCGTCCACATGCAGGATCTCGCCGGTCACGAATCCGGCGCGTTCCAAGTACAGCACTGCGTCGACCACGTCGTCGATGTCGCCCATGTGACCTACCGGATGCAGCGCCGACAGGAATTCGTGGTTCTCGGGCGCGTGCATCGGGGTGCGGATGGTGCCCAGCGCGACGGCGTTGGACCGGATACCCCGCGACGCGTACTCGATGGCCAGCGCCTTCGTCGCCGCGTTGAGACCGCCCTTGGTCAGCGACGCCAGCACCGAGGGCACCTGGGAGTTGGCGTGGTCGACGAGGCTCGTGGAGATGGTGACCACATGGCCGCCTTCGCCGTGGGATTCGATCGCGGCGATCCCGGCGCGGGTCAGTTCGAAGAAGCCGCGCTGGTTGACTCCGGTGACGGCGTCGTAGTCCGCGTCGGTGTATTCGGTGAAGGGCTTGGCGACGAAGATGCCTGCGTTGTTCACGATGGTGTCGACGCGGCCGAAGCGCTCGACGGCGGCGTCGATCAGTTGCTTGCCCACGCCGGGCTGCCCGATGTCGCCGGGCACGGCCAGCACCATCGGATCGTCGCTCTCGCCGATGTTTCGGGAGTTGGCGACGACGGCGTAGCCCAGCTTGCGGTAGCCCGCGACCAGGGCCTCGCCGATGCCCTGGGAGGCGCCGGTGATGACTGCGACGTGTGGTGTGGTGCTCATGGGGTGGTCTCCCTTTTCTCGGGTCTGGTCTGATGCACAGCTCAACGTGGTCGCGGGCGATGTCATGTCCGTTCGGCGGGACCTGTTGGCTCTCTGCTGAGAGGCTGCGCCTACTACGCTCGAACCGTGGAGCTACGTCAGCTGCGCTATTTCGTCACCGTCGCCGAGGAGCTGAACTTCGGCCGGGCAGCCGAGCGCCTGCGTATCGCGGGGCCGTCGCTGTCCCAGCAGATAAAGGCATTGGAACGCGACCTCAAGGTCACCCTGTTCGACCGGGACCGGCGTTCGGTGGCGCTGACCCAGGCGGGCACCGCGCTGCTGCCCGAGGCGCGGGCCCTGGTCCAGGCGGCCGATGAACTGCGCAGGCGCGCACAAGGTCTGGCGGTGTCGGAGCCGGTCCGGATCGGGTATGTGAACTGGTGCCCGACCGATTGGGCCGAGCGGGCCTCGGGGGTGGCCCAGGTGCGGGTGGACACCTGGGTGATGCCGTCGCACGCGCAGGCTGCCCGGGTCGCCGAGGGCAGCCTCGATCTGGCGATCTGCTGGGTTCAGAACGCCGACCTGGAGTCACTGTCGTTGCAGGCCAGGCTGATTGGGGTGGACCGGTTGTACGCCTTAAGCACCGGCACCGACGAATCCCCGGTCAGTGCGCGCGACACCACGGTGCTGGTCGACAACGATGCGGCGAGTTGGTCGTCGTGGAATCGCTACGGCGAACTGTTCGCCGCGGCCGTCGGGGCGCCGGTGATGCGCACTGACGACGGCGGCGTCACCGGTCCCACGTTTTTCGAGCATGTCCGACGGCTGCGCCGGCCCGTCCTCAACAACCCCAAAGGGCAGGGCGCGTCATTGCCCGCGGGCCTGGTGCGTCGCCCGGTGGTGACTCCGGCGCCGTTATGGACGTGGTCGTTGGTGTGGCGTCGCGACGAGACCAGTCCGGCCGTCCTGGCCGTGGTCGACGAGTTCACTCGCGGCATAGGTGATCTCGGGCTGAACGCCCCCGATGTCTGGGTGCCGGACGACGATCCGCATCACCCCGGACACCACCGCGGCGGCTGACACCACGAGCGCGCCCACCAGCAGCGCGGGCGCGAAACCGCGGTGCAGCAGCGGCGCAACCACGAGCGGTCCGAGGATCTGGCCCACCGAGTACCCGGTGGTGAGCAGCGCGACGGCACGCGGATACCGCAGCAGCCGCCCCGCCGCCAGGGCCAGTGTGCTGACACCGATGAAGGTTCCGCCGAAGAGCACCGCGCCCACCAGTGCGGCGGTGACCCCGCCGACCATGCCGGCCACGGCGATCCCGACGGCCTGCAGTGCCAGCGCCGCCACGAGCAGCACCGGGTGCGACCACCGGCTGCTCAGCGCCGCCCACAGCGCTGCCGAGGGCACGGTGGCGAGGCCGACGACCAGCCACGTGCTCCCGCCCAGCCACGCCGGTGTTCCCTGGGCGACCGCTGCCACCAGGAAGGTGCCGGCGATGATGTAGCCGATTCCTTCGAGGGTGTAGCTGGTCAGCAGCAAGGTGAACGGGCCGTGGGCGGGCCGGGTATCACCGGCCGGTGCGGTCGCGGTGCCGTGCGGGGCGGCAGGCATCGACCAGGCGCCGACACCCAGCAGGGCGGCCACCGCGGCCGCGGCCCACCAGGCCGCCTTCCAGTCACCGGTGGCCAGCACCAGCAGTGCCGACAGTGCGATGCCCGCACCCACCCCGCCGAATCCCCAGCCGGCCAGGTGCGCGGGATGCCCGTGCAGGTGCTCCAGCATGGTGTTGACGGCGATCACGAAGACCAGCGCACTGGTGAACCCGGCCACGCCGCGCAGCACGGCCCATTCGAATGTGTTCGTGGACAACGGCATCGCGGCCAGGCTGGCCGCCATCACCGGCAGGCACACGCGGCACACCGTGATCGAGCGGGCCAGTCGCGGCCAGATCGAACCCGCCAGGGCCCCGGCGAGATAACCCACATAGTTCGCCGTGGCGAGCACGGCGGCATCGTGGGCGGTGAGACCGGCCTGCGCCGACATCAGCGGCAGGATCGGCGTATAGACGAAGCGGCCGATACCCATCGCCGAGGCCAGTGCCGCCGCGGTTCGGGCCACGTGTCCGTGTGTGCGCATCGGCCCATCGTGGGGTGTGCGGATCCGATATCGCCACGACCGAAAGACTCACAGCTGGAAGGCGGTGGCTCTCACCGGAGCGCTGTGGCGTTCTGTCCGTATCGCTCACGGTTCGTCGACGGGAGGTGGCACGATCTGTGGGTATGGAGAAGATCTCGCTCACCGCGATTGCCCGTCAGCAGTTGGCCTCAGCCCGCGCGGCCAGCAGCGGGCGCAGTGCCCACACGGTCTACGGCGGCCATGAGCACCAGCTGCGCCAGACCCTGATCGCACTGACCGAGGGAAGCGGGCTCGACGAGCATGAGAGCCCGGGTGAAGCCACGCTGCAGGTGATCGAGGGCAGGGTGAAGCTGGCCAATTCCGAAGCGAGCTGGGAAGGTTCGCCCGGCGATCACATCGTGATCCCGCGGACGCGGCACAGCCTGCAGGCACTCGCGGATTCGGTGGTGCTCCTGACCGTGGTCAAGGCCATGGGGCCGCACACCTAGAGGTTGACCCTGGCATTAACCTGATACCGCCGGTACTGTATACCCCGAGTCCGGGTCGGCTTCCCGGCGCTCATGGGGAGGTGGCCGGATGACCGTGCCCAGCGCGCAAACCGCAGGCAGCACGTGCCCAGTTCGCGGGAACGGGGCACTGCACCCGCCGCGCTGGGCACCCACGCCGGTGCGCTGGCAGCACACCGAGGTCGGGTACCTCAAATCGTGGTGGCTGGCCCTCAAGGCGATCCGGGCCGGCTACCGGCACACCATCTACGAGTACGCCACCGAACTGCCGGGCCAGGACGACATCGTCGTCGCCCGCACGCCGCTGGCCAAGTTCGTGGTGGTGCGTAATCCCGACATCGCCCGTCACGTGCTGGTGTCCAATCAGGACAACTACGCCAAGAATGCCGAGTACGACCTGCTGGCTGTGGCGTTCGGGCGGGGCCTGGTCACCGATCTCAATGATGAACTGTGGCAACGCAACCGGCGTCTGGTCCAGCCGATCTTCGCCAAGCGGCAGGTGGATGCGTTCGCGCCGCAGATGACCGAGGCCAGTGTGGCCGCCGCCCGGCGCTGGGAGGCGAACCTGGCCGCCGGCCAACCGGTGGACATCGCCGCCGAGATGAACTACGTGACCCTGGACATCATCGCCCGCACGATGTTCGGCATCGAGCTCAACGGCCGGCTCGCCGAGCAGATGCGCACCGACTTCGCCCGTCTGTTGACGCTTTTCGGCTACGGGTTCCTTCTCGGGGCGGCCCGGCCGCTGCGCCGGATCGCCGAGGGGTTTTCGTCGCCGCGGTTCTCGATCAACGCGTTGCGGCGCGGAGCGTGGCTGGTGGCGCCCCGGGCACGGCGCGGACTGCGGCGCATCGAACGGTTCATCGACCAGCTCATCGCCGACCACCGCAGCGGCAAGATCGAGCGCACCGATAATCTGCTGGCCCTGTTGATCGCAGCCGAGGACCCCGAAACCGGTTACCGCTACAGCGATCTGGAGATCCGCGACGAGGTCATGACGTTCCTCGGCGCGGGCTTCGAAACCACCGCGGCGGCGCTGGCGTGGACCTGGTACCTGCTGTCGCAGAACCCGGATGCGCGCGACCGGCTCGGGCGTGAACTCGACGATGTGCTCGGCGGTCGGGAACCTACCGCGGACGACGTCGAGAACCTGCCGTGGACGCAGGCCGTGGTGGCCGAGGCTATGCGCGTCTACCCGCCCATCATGGGTGTGGCTCGGGTGGCGAAATCCGATGACGTGCTGGGTGATTACCCGATCAAGGCCGGCACCAGCGTCGCCATCCTCACGCACAGCGTGCACCACAACGAGCGGGTGTGGGAGAACGCCGACAGCTACGACCCGGAGAGGTTCCTGAAGGAGAACCTCGACGGACCGCAGCGTCGCGCCCAGATGCCGTTTGGGGCGGGCCGGCGGATGTGCGTCGCCTCAGGTTTCGCCAGCTTCGAAGCCACGTTGGTGATCGCCACGCTCGCACAGCGTTTCGAGCTCGACCTCGTGCCGGGTCAACGGCTACGCCGCGAGCTCACCTTCACCGGAGGCCCGGACGGTGAATTGCTGATGACGGTGCGTAAGCGGGCTATCCGCGGTGGCTGAGCACGTTGACGACGTTGCCTGACTGATCGGCGAAGAAGAATCGACGCACACCCCAGTCCTCGTCGGTCAGGGGATGCACGATTTCCAGCCCCGCCTCGACGGCAGACGTATACGCGGCGTCGACGTCGTCGACCTCGATCGAGACCGACGGATTCACCGGGGCGGTGGCGTCCTTCGTCATCAGACTCACCTGATGGCGGCGCTCCGCATCGGCCAGCGTGATGATCCAGCCGTGGTTCATCACCTCGGCCAACCCGAGCGTCCGGGTGTACGCGGCGGCGGTGGCCGCGGCGTCGGACACCGTGAGCACGGGCATCACCCGCCGCACCGTCATATCGCGGGGCCAAGCAGGTCGTCGGCGTCCTTGATGACGTAGCCGTAGCCCTGCTCGGCCAGGAAGCGCTGCCGGTGGGCCGCGTACTCGGCGTCCAACGAATCACGCGAGACCACGGAGTAGAACACCGCACCGCCGCCGCCGGCCTTGGGCCGCAGCAGCCGGCCCAAACGCTGCGCCTCTTCCTGGCGGGAGCCGAAAGTGCCTGAAACCTGAACCGCGACAGACGCTTCCGGTAGGTCGATGGAGAAGTTGGCGACCTTGCTGACCACCAGCGTGGAGATCTCGCCGCGCCGGAACGCGTCGAACAGGGCCTCGCGCTCGGAGTTCTTCGTCGACCCCTGGATCACCGGGGCGTCCAGTTCCTGGCCCAGTTCCTCCAGCTGATCCAGGTAGGCGCCGATCACCAGAGTCGGCTCGCCGGGGTGGCGCGCCAGGATCGAGCGGACCACCGCGATCTTGGTGTGCACCGTCGAGCACAGCTTGTAGCGTTCCTCGGGTTCGGCGGTGGCGTAGAGCATCCGCTCGTTGTCGGTCATCGTCACCCGCACCTCGATGCACTCGGCGGGAGCGATCCAGCCCTGGGCCTCGATGTCCTTCCACGGCGCGTCGTAGCGCTTCGGGCCGATCAGCGAGAAGACGTCACCCTCGCGGCCGTCCTCGCGAATCAGGGTCGCCGTCAGGCCCAGCCGCCGCCGGGACTGCAGATCGGCGGTCATCCGGAACACCGGTGCCGGCAGCAGGTGAACCTCGTCGTAGATGATCAGGCCCCAGTCGCGGCTGTCGAACAGCTCCAGATGCTTGTATTCGCCCTTGGTGCGGCGGGTGATCACCTGGTAAGTCGCGATGGTGACCGGCCGGATCTCCTTCTTCTCGCCCGAGTACTCGCCGATCTCGTCCTCGGTCAGCGAGGTGCGGGCCACCAGTTCGCGCTTCCACTGTCGCCCGGCCACGGTGTTGGTGACCAGGATCAGTGTCGTCGCGCCGGCCTTGGCCATCGCCGCGGCCCCGACCAGGGTCTTACCGGCGCCGCAGGGCAGTACCACCACACCGGAGCCGCCCGCCCAGAACGAGTCGGTGGCCATTTCCTGGTAGTCGCGCAGCGCCCAGCCGTCCTGGGCCAGCTCGATCGGATGGGCCTCGCCGTCGACGTAACCGGCCAGGTCCTCGGCCGGCCAGCCGATCTTGAGCAGCATCTGCTTGATGTGGCCACGGTCGCTGGCATGCACGATCACGGTGTCGTCGTCGATGCGCGCGCCCAGCATCGGGGCGATCTTCTTGTGTCGCAGCACCTCCGTGAGCACGGCGCGATCCAGGCTCACCAGGACCAGGCCGTGCACAGGACTCTTCACCAACTGCAGCCGCCCGTAGCGGGCCATCGTGTCGACGATGTCGACCAGCAGCGGCTGCGGTACCGGGTAGCGCGAGAAGCTGACCAGCGCATCGACCACCTGCTCGGCGTCGTGGCCGGCGGCGCGGGCGTTCCACAGCGCCAACGGGGTGATGCGGTAGGTGTGCACGTGCTCGGGGGCACGTTCGAGCTCGGCGAACGGCGCGATGGCGGCGCGGGCCGCCCCGGCCTGCTCATGGTCGACTTCGAGCAGCACCGTCTTGTCGGATTGGACGATCAGGGGGCCGTCAGTCATGTGCGGGGGGTCCATTCACTCACGGCGGGAAAACTCATCCCGTCCATTATTCCGAATGAGCCGACATCCGCATTCGGCACCGTGCCTCCGAGCACGTGGCCGGGTCAGCGCGGCGCCGCCGCCGTGGGTGCGGCGGGCCGGGCCGCACCGCCGGACGGCAGCGGTACCTGCCGCACTCCGGGGGTTCCGACGGCGCCGGCCAGCCAGGGCAGCGTCTTGGTCAGCACCTCTTCGGCGAACGGCCAATCGTGTTTGCCCGGCAGGGCAGTGATGGCGCACGAGATGCCGCGGCTGCGGCCCAGGTCGCACAGGGTGTGCGCGGCTTCGGTCTGGTCGCCCGGATTGCCGCCGGCGTCCTGCCCGCCGAGGCCGACCGCGTCCGGATTGGCCTGGTGCGACCCGCGCTTGACCGGGGCGTCCGAGGAGATCACGAACCAGCCGGACACCCCCTGGTACCTGCCGTGCTTGTCGATCACGGTGGCCGGATCGAAGGTGGACCAGGCCGCGGCATCGCCGCCGTAGAGCCTGGCAATGGTCTGATCCTTGGTGCCGGCGTTGGGCCCGGTGTCGCCGGCGATGTCGACGAAGCTGCTGAACAGCTCGGGATGCATCACGGTCAGGTCCACCGCACACGTTCCGCCCATCGACCAGCCGACGACACCCCAGCCGGTGTCGCGAACGCCGAACGTGCTGGTCAGAAAGGGTGGCACATCCTTGGTGAGGTGATCGGCGACGTTGCCGCGCGGCCCGTTGACGCATTCGGTGTCGTTGTTGAAGGAGCCGCCCACGTCGACGAAGACGAAGACCGGGGTGTTGCCGCCGTGGCCGGCGGCGAAATCGTCGATGGTGGCGATCGCGTTGCCGCTGCGCGCCCAGTCGGCAGGGGTGTTGAACTCGCCGGCGATCATCATGACCACCGGAAGCTCGGGTGCCGATGCGGCGAACCAGGCCGGTGGCAGGTACACCAGTTCGTCGCGGTGTTTGAAGCCGGATTCGTCCGCGGGAATCGTGACGGACACCAGCTCTCCGTGGGACGGGACGTCACCTCGTTGGCGCTGGTCGAGAGCTGTGGCCAGATCGGTCTCGCCGGGCAGGGGCCCGGCGGTCACCTCGTTCCACAGTGCCGTGACCGTGGGGAAGTAGCCGACCCAGAGGTTGACCGCCACGCCGACGCTCAGCAGGCACAACGGGACCGCGGCCACCGAGGCGGTCCGCCTGCGCCAGTGGCTGCCGCGCCAGCCCAGCGCCAGCACGGCCGCCGCCAATCCGGTCAGCCCGATCCATATCCACAGCTCGGCTGGTGCGGGATCGCCCGCCAGGCCCTGCGAATCGATGAACCAGCGGGCCCACGCCGCCAGGCCCAGTCCGACCGCGATCGCACACGGCAGCCAGATCAGGCGCCAGCGCCGGGTGCGCCAGCCGATCGCCGCGATCAACGCCACGGCCGCTATCACCTGCAACGTGGGGGGCAACCAACCGTGCAGCAGGGACACGCCTCGGTACGCCGGAGGCACCTGATCCGCCGCCGTCAACATCGTTGTCACGTCGCCATATTCATGAACGGCTCTGTGAGCGGGCTGTGTTTCCAGTTTCCCCGAGCTAGGAGCGGCGGTGTCGCGGCTAGTCGGTGTCGGCCGACACCACCGACGTGACGCGGTGGATGGCGAACTCGCGCACTCGCCCGGCAGCCGGGTCGAATGCGGTCAACTGACCGCCGCGCACGTTGATGGGGGAGACCACCCGCTGAGTGGCCACCCCCGCGGGGTCGACGTAGCCGATCACGACGGAGGTCTGGTTGATCGCGGCGTCCTGCAGCTGGGTGATGGCCATGGCCGGGTCGAGGCGCACGCTGGCGAACGGCCCCGACGCCACCTTGCGCAGTACCGCGACGATCGCGCCGAGGGTCTGGGCGGTCGGCGCGGTGGGCGGGCGGTACACCCGGCGCCGGGTCGGTGCGACGACACGCGCGCCGCGGGCCCTGATGTCGACGACGGTGCCCGTGGAGTCCTCGGCGGCCGGCGCGAACCCGGCTTCGCGCAGCACCGTGAGCACGTCGGCGATCGGCGCCTGGGATACCGCCACGGTGGGGGCCAGCAGACGCAGCTCGAGGCGGTCGGCACCGGGCGAGGCGACCGCCTGGGCCAGCAGCGCGGGGTCCTCACACCGCAGGAACGACGTGGCCATCCCGACACGCAGTTGGCCGTGGCGGCGCGCCACGTCGTCGATGAGATACGTCAACCCTTGCGGCACCGGGGTTTTCGAGTGTTTCTCGAACAGGGAGTGCAACTCGCTGGCGGTCCGGCCGGCATCGAGTGCGCGCCGGATGGACGGTTCGCTGATCCGGTAGACCATCGCCGCGCCCGCCGATTCGACGGTGGCGACCTCGGCCAGATGCTCGGCCAGATCCCGCTCCAGCGGGCCGGGCACGATCACCGTCAGGTCGGCCTGCAGCAGGAAGTGGTCGAGCGGTTTGGGCAGCGCCTTGGCCATCGCCGCCAGCACGTCCTCGTCGG
>NZ_HG322952.1:752900-777525 GCF_000455325.1 Mycolicibacterium septicum DSM 44393 | reverse complement strand
GTCGCCGGCCAGCAGGCCGCGGGCGGGCGTGCTGATCGCACCGCGGCCCACCATGCCCAGTGAATGGGCCTCGGCGAGCAGCCCGCTGACCGTGTCCGGCTGCAGACGCATCGCCCAGCGCGGACGGCGCCAGACCATCGCCCGGGACAACTCGGCGCCGTCGACTCCGGTGCCAGGAGCCAGTTCAGCCAGCACGCTCAGCATCAGCCGGCGGTCCAGCGGAGCCGCTGTCGAGTACAGCGAATCCGACAGCGCGGCAAAGGGTTTGTTGTCCGGGCCGCGGCTGCCGATCAGGGCGGGCCGGGCCGGCAGGTCCAGCCACGTCGCTGCCAGCAGGTGCCAGCGCACGGCAGTGGGGGATTCGATGAACCGGTCGGCGGCCACCGTCGGCGCCCAGTAGGGCCCGGTCCCGTCGCCCGGATCCGGATCGGGCATCCCCGCCGCGATCAGCCCTGCGCCCGCGGCCAGTTCCAGAAGAAGGCCGAGGCGCGGTTCGTCGATGCCGGTGGTCTTGGCCAAGCGCTTGACGTCGCGCACCCCGAGCCCGCCGTTGCGCAGCTCGGGAACCGGTGCGCTGCCGAGGGTTTCGATGATCAGGTCGATCTCGCGCAACAGGTCGATGGCGGCACCGGCGGCCACCGCGTCGGCGTCGGCAGCCGTCGTCGACGTCGCCTGGAGCACCGGCGTGGTCAACTCCACCGGGCCGGGCGCCTCGCCGCGCATCACCTGGCCGACGACGCGGGGCAGGATCACCGTCTCGGCGTCGATCCGGCGCAACAGCCCGGCCTCCACGAGCCGCGGCACCGGCCGGTCGGGCGGGGTGTCGGGCGCCGCATCGCGGGTGCGGCCCATCGGTGAGCCCTCCAGCAGCCGGGCCAGCAGTTCGCTCTGGGCCTCGTCCAGCCCCCCGAGCAGGTCGGCGATCTCGTCGGCGCTGCGATCCGAGGTCTCCACGGCGGCCTGGCCGACGAACCAGGGCAGGCCCGACGCCACCTCGGGCGCCACCCGGACGGCGGCCTCGCCCCACACCAGGGCCCGCTCGCGCAGATCTTCCAGCGCGGTGGTCACGTCGGCGGCGCCGACGCGCTCACCCAACAGTTCGCTCACCTCGGACACCGGGACCGGGTGGGTATCTGCGTGCAGGACCAGCAACGCGTCCAGGACGGCCAGCCGCAGGAAGTCCAGGGAATCGGTGGCAGCCTTGAGCGACTGACGTGAGGTGGCACGCGCGGCAAGCGCGGCGATCGTTCCCGGTGGCGGCTGGCTCAGGTCGGGCCGCAGCTCCAGCAGGCGGATGAGGCCCTTGTCGTCGAGGTCGGACAGCCAGGCACCCAGCGGGAATCCGGGAGTCTGTGCGGCGGTCATATCCTGACCAGCGTAAAGCAGCCCGCGCAATCCATCCCCGGTCGCTGCGCTCCTGCCCGCCGAGCCATCCCCCGGTGGCTGCGCTCCGGCCCGCCGGTCTCGCCTCCGGCGCAGGCGCCTGCCACAATATGGAGCGTGGCTGACAACAAGAAGAACCATTACGTCGACAACGGCTGGCCCGTGCTTTCCGACGGCGATGACCACGCCGTGAGCGAGCTCGCCACCGACCGCACCGGCGCACTGTCCCCGTTCGGCGATGTGACCTTTCCTTTGCCGGCCGACGAGCTGCCCTTCATCCAGTCGGCCACCGTCGTCAACAGGTAACAGTGGGACTGTCGCACCTCGACGAGTCCGGCGCGGCACACATGGTCGACGTCTCGGCCAAGGACGTCACCAAACGCACCGCGAAGGCCGTGGGCACCCTGCACACGCGGCCGGATGTGGTGGCCCTCATCGCCTCGGGCGGCCTGCCCAAGGGTGATGCCCTGGCCACCGCGCGGGTGGCAGGGATCATGGCCGCCAAACGGACTCCCGATCTGATCCCGCTGTGCCATCAGTTGGCGCTGACCGGCGTCGACGTGGACTTCGACGCCCGCGAGGCCGCGGTGGCCATCACCGCCACCGTGCGCAGCACCGACCGCACCGGGGTCGAGATGGAAGCCCTGACCGCGGTGAGCGTGGCCGCGTTGACGCTGTACGACATGATCAAGGCCGTCGACCCCGCCGCTCGCATCGACGACATCAAAGTGGTGCGCAAAGAAGGCGGTAAAACGGGATTGTGGGAAAGAACTACTCAGTGACGCGTTCGGCGCGGGTCATCATCGCCTCTACCCGTGCCGCAGCAGGGGTGTACGACGACCGGACGGGCCCCCTCATCGTCGGCTGGCTCTCCGATCGCGGCTACGACGTCACCGAGCAGGTGGTGGTCGCCGACGGGCACGCCGTCGGCGACGCATTGCGCGCCGCCCTGGCCGAGCGCGTCGACCTGATCATCACCTCCGGCGGAACCGGCATCTCGCCCACCGATGCGACGCCGGAATCCACCATGTCGGTGCTCGACTATCAGATACCGGGACTGGCCGACGCCATCCGGCGTGCCGGCGTACACAAGGTGCCCACCGCGGTGCTGTCCCGCGGCGTCTGCGGTGTCGCCGGGCGCACCCTGATCGTCAACCTGCCCGGATCGCCGGGCGGGGTCAAAGACGGGCTGGGCGTGCTGGCCGGCGTGCTGGAGCATGCCTTGGACCAGCTGGGCGGAAAGGACCACTCCGGGTGAGCGCATCCGTCGTACGGGTCGAACTGACCGAGACACCGATCTCGCTGACCGAATACGAGGCCCTGGTGGCCCACGAGGCAGCCGGAGCGGTGGTCGGATTCTGCGGGGTGGTGCGCGACCACGACGGCGGCCGCTCGGTCACCCGGCTCGACTACTCCGCGCACCCCGATGCCCTTCAAACCTTGCAAGAGGTGGCTGCCGAGGTGGCCGCGCAGGCCACCGGGGTACGTGCGATCGCGGTCAGCCACCGCATCGGAACCCTGAATATAGGAGACGCCGCCCTGGTGGCCGCTGTGGCAGCGGACCATCGCGGGGCGGCGTTCGAAACCTGTGCCCGTCTCGTCGATACCGTCAAAGAGCGGCTACCGGTGTGGAAGCACCAGTACTTCTCCGACGGCACCGACGAATGGGTCGGCTCGGCCTGAAACTCAGCTGTTGATGACGACGTTGCCGTCGAGGCCCTGGTTCTCGATGGCCTGCTGGATCTGATCGACGTAGCTGACCGGCTGTACGGGGGCAGGCGCCGCTTCGGGAGCCGGGGCCTCCGGGGCGGGCGCGGGAGCCTCGGGTGCGGGCACCTGCAGTGCGGCATCGGCGATCGGGGCGGCTTCAGGAGCCGGCGCCAGTGCGGCGTCCATCGGGGCTGCCTCGGGTGCCGGGGCCGGAGCATCGGGTGCCGGCGGCAGCGGGGCGTCCATCGGGGCTGCCTCGGGTGCCGGGGCCGGAGCGTCGGGTGCCGGCGGCAGTTCACCGTTGACCGCGGGCGCATCCAGCGGGGCAGGAGCGGGCTCGGCGACCACGTTGCGCGGGGTGGAGCCCGACAGGCCGCGGCCGCAGACCGGCCAAGCGCCCTTGCCCTGGCCTGCCAGCACGCGCTCGGCGACGGCGATCTGCTGTTCCTTGGTGGCCATGTAGGCCGACGGGGCGTACTCGCCACCGCCGTTGGAACGCCACGTGCTCGGCGAGAACTGCAGCCCGCCGTGGTAGCCGTTGCCGGTGTTGATCGCCCAGTTACCGCCGGACTCGCAGCGGGCTACCGTGTCCCACTCGCCGTCGGTGGCGGCCATGGCCTGTCCGGCCAGTGCGAGGCCGCTGCCACCGAGCACAGCTCCGGTGAAGGCGATCTTGGCGACATTCTTTGCTGAAGACGAGGAAGTGGGCTTGCGATGCCGTCCACTCATAAGCGTGAAGGTCCTCTCGTATGCGCCCACGAGGTCAGCTGTCGGGTTCGGATGGGAGAGGTCACCCGGCCGGCGTCGTCGAAACGGCGACGGCTTCACCCCAAGGAGCCGCAAGCGGCTCCTGGTCCTGAAATAAATCGGTGGACCGGTTGGGTCCCCCGCCTCCATCCTTGTTGTTCGTCGTGACCCTCGCCCGATGGATGGAGCTCGGCGCGTCGGTATGAGGGTGGGTCAACTGATTAGGGTCGGTTGACTTGGGAATGAACGGTAACGGCTCCCCGCAATCCCGTCACCTTTAGCGGCCTCGGGCGTTTTGCCCCTTGGCAAACTCTAAAAGTTGTTTAAAGGTGCAGGTTATTTTCGCGTTGTCGCAGGTGGACGCGACGCTCCACCTCGCTGTAGCCAGCTCGTGACCATTTCGTTATGTGATGCAAATCACGTTAGCCGCCGGCGAATGGCGGTAACACATCAATGGTTTGAGACGTTGAAAGCGGCTTGTCCATATCGCGGACGGCCATGCCGTCCGACAGGTATGAGCAGCGCTTAAGCACGCGCGCGAGCTCCGCGTCGCGACCGCTGAGATGCTCGACAAGCGTCGCGATCGTCGAATCCTCCGCCAAACCTAACGTTTCCGTATCAACTCCGGCCGCGGCGGCCGCAGCGGCGAAATAACGGACCGTCACGGCCACGGTGTGCTCCGTCATCTAGCCGCCGATCGCGCTCATCGGCCGCACGGGCTGCACGAAATCCGGGTCGTTGATCCCGTGTCCCGCGGGCTTTGCCCACATCGCCGTCCGCCAGACCGTTTCGATGGCGGCGTCGTCGGCGCCACCGCGCAGCAGCGCGCGCAGGTCGCTCTCCTCGGTGGAGAACAGGCAGCTGCGAATCTGGCCGTCGGCGGTCAGCCTCGTGCGGTCACAGTCCGAACAGAACGCGTGCGACACGGAGGCGATCACTCCGACGGTGCCCGCGGGGTGATCGGCGCTCGCCGCGACCTGCCAGAGCTCGGCAGGCGCCGAGCCGCGCGGCTTCGGATCGGGCCGCAGGTCGAAGTGGCGGCGCAGGGTGCCGAGAATGGCCTCGGAGTCGATCACCGTGCCGCGCTGCCAGGTGTGCCCGGCGTCCAGCGGCATCTGCTCGATGATCCGCAGCTGATATCCGTGATCCAGGCAGTAGCCCAACAGGTTCACCACGTCGTCGAGACCCGAGACCGGGTCGAGCACCGCGTTCACCTTCACCGGCTGCAGTCCGGCGGCCTTGGCGGCCGCCAGGCCGTCGAGCACGTCGGCCAGTCGGTCCCGGCGGGTGATCCGGGCGAAGTGGGTGGCGTCGACGCTGTCCAGCGACACGTTGATCCGGTTCAGCCCGGCCTCCTTGAGGCCGGCGGCGCGGCGGGCCAGCCCGACGCCGTTGGTGGTCAGGGTGATCTCCGGCCGCGGGCGCAGCGCCGCGGCGGCGGCCACCACATCCTCGAGGTGGCGCGTCACCAACGGCTCACCACCGGTGAACCGCACGCTGGTGATGCCCAGCCGGGTGACTGCGATACGCAACAGCCGGCTCAGTTCGGCGGTGCTGAGCAGGGCCTCTCCGGGCAACCAGTCCAGCCCCTCGGCGGGCATGCAGTAGGTGCATCGCAGATTGCACTTGTCGGTCAGCGAGACCCGGAGGTCGGTGGCGACGCGGCCGTAGGTGTCGACCAGCGGGCCACTCGTCGGGGCCGGGGCGAGAGACGCACCGATGGCCGGTCCGTCGGATCGATGCACCGTGGGCAACCCGAGTGGGGTCAGGGTCATACCGCGGCCTTCAGCGAGTCGACCGGGACGATCTCCTTGCCCAGCGGCACCAGCGAGACCGGGATCAGTTTGAGATCGGCCAGCGCCAATGGGATTCCGATGATGGTCACCGCCATGGCCACCGCGCTCACCAGATGGCCCAATGCCAGCCACCAGCCGAACAGGACGATCCAGATGATGTTGCCGACCAGGGCGCCGGGCCTGGTGCCGGGCTTGTCCACGATGGTCCGGCCGAACGGCCACAGGGCGTAGGAGGCGATGCGCAGCGAGGCGAACCCGAACGGGATGGTGATGATCAGGACGAAACAGATCAGTGCGGCCAGCAGATATCCCAGCGCCAGCCACAGGCCGCCGAAGACCAACCAGATGATGTTCAGTATCACTCGCATTACCGGCGCATCTCTCTTCCAGAGGTGGTTCCAAGCCTACCGAGTAATAGGGGTGAAGCACCCAGCCAGGGCCGAGTAAGATCGCTCCATCGCGTCCCGGCGCTGACGGGACGCGAGCTTTATGTGTGTAGGTAGTTCTGACAAGACGAGCGGGTGAGTAGCAGTGCCGACCGGCAAGGTGAAGTGGTACGACGCCGAAAAGGGCTTCGGCTTTGTGTCCCAAGAGGACGGTGAGGACGTCTATGTGCGGTCCTCGGCGTTGCCCGCGGGTGTCGAAGGACTCAAGGCCGGTCAACGTGTTGAGTTCGGCGTGGCTGCCGGCCGTCGCGGCCCGCAGGCGTTGAGCCTCAAGCTGATCGACCCGCCGCCGAGCCTGAGCCGGACCCGGCGCGAGGCCGAGCGTCCCGAGCACAAGCACACTCCCGATGAGCTGCACGGCATGGTTTCGGACATGATCACGCTGCTCGAGGACATCGTGCAGCCCGAGCTGCGCAAGGGGCGCTACCCCGACCGCAAGGTCGCGCGCCGGGTGTCCGAAGTGGTCAAGGCCGTCGCGCAGGAGCTCGACGCCTGATCCTCTGGTGCGCCGGGTGTTGCTCGGCGCACTGTGCGGCCAATATGTAGGTATGGCCCAGGGCACCTACATCGCCGACAAGTCCACTTCCGGCGAGTTCAACCGCGACACCAACTACATCACCACCAGGATCACTGCTGATGGTCGTGACGGTTACCCGGTTGAAGCCGGCCGGTACCGGCTGATCGTGGCGCGGGCCTGTCCGTGGGCCAACCGCACAATCATCGTGCGACGCCTGCTGGGCCTGGAAAGTGCTCTGTCCATTGGCTTTTGCGGTCCCACCCATGACGCGCGCAGCTGGACGTTCGACCTCGATCCCGGCGGTGTGGACCCGGTGCTGGGGATTCCGCGGTTGCGTGACGCCTACCTGAAGCGTTTCCCGGACTATCCGAAGGGCATCACCGTGCCTGCGATCGTCGAGGTGTCCACCGGTGAGGTGGTGACCAACGACTTCGCCCAGATGACGCTGGACTTCTCCACCGAGTGGACGGCGTACCACCGTGAGGGCGCCCCGCAGCTGTATCCCGAGCCGTTGCGCGAGGAGATCGACACGGTGGCCAAGCGGATCTACACCGAGGTCAACAACGGCGTGTACCGCTGCGGGTTCGCCGGCTCACAACAGGCCTACGACGCCGCCTACGACCGGTTGTTCACCGCGCTGGACTGGCTGACCGACCGGCTGCGCAGTCAGCGTTATCTGGTGGGCGACACCATCACCGAGGCCGACGTGCGCCTGTTCACCACGCTGGCCCGGTTCGACCCGGTCTATCACGGCCATTTCAAGTGCAACCGGGCCAAGCTCGACGAGATGGATGTGCTGTGGGCCTATGCGCGGGATCTGTTCCAGACGCCCGGATTCGGCGACACCATCGACTTCGTGCAGATCAAGCAGCACTACTACATCGTGCATTCGGACATCAATCCGACGCAGGTCGTTCCCAAGGGCCCGGACCTGGCCAACTGGCTGACGCCACACGGCCGGGAATCCTTGGGCGGCAGGCCTTTCGGTGACGGAACTCCGCCCGGGCCGACGCCTGAGGGGGAGCGGGTACCGGCCGGGCACTCAGCGGGTTAGCGCGCGTCCGCCGGCTCGCGGTCCGGCCAGACCGTGCTGACCGACCACTCGGCGTGGGGAAGGGCGAACTCCTCGCCGTTCTGGTCCTGCACCAGGGTCAGCATCTGGACCGCCAGCCCGGTGAGCCGGCCCCGGTTGGGATCGACAGTGGGGATGGTGACGGCCAGCGTCGTCTTGGGTGCGAAGTACGTGACCGTCGTGTCGATCGGGTTCTCGTACACGCGCAGCAGCCGCCACGGTGCCCGGGCGACCGAACTGGGCACCGAGAGCTGGACCGGACTCTCCTTGGTGACCCGCAGCTCGCCCGCATCGCGCGGTTCCTTGCAGTCGTCGAGGTTGAGCACCTCGCAGTATTGGAACGGCCCGACCCGCACCGCATGCCCGTGCGAGTACGCACTGATCTCCGGCAGCTGGTCGCCGTGTGAACTGTGGAGCCGCCAGACACCCACCGCGGTGCCGGCAATCGCCAGCACGACCACGGTCGCAAGGATCGCCAGGACGCGCTTCATCGGGACTCCCACTGTGCTGTCGTCGGTGCTGTCTGGGGACGGCTGCCGCCTTCCCGTGCGGCGTGGACCGGGCGGTTACCACCCAGGCCGGGAATCAGTGATTCGCCGCGATAGCTCACGATGGTCTGCGCCAGGCCCAGTATCAGCACGGCCGTGATCGTAGTGAACCCGACTGTGAGGTCTGTATAGATCAGCACCCCGGTGGCGCCGCCGGCCACCCAGGCCAGCTGCAGCGCCGATTCCGACCGGCCGAACGCCGAGGCCCGCGAGGCCTCGGGCAGGTCGTCCTGAAGGGATGCGTCCAGTGAGGCCTTCGCGATCGCACTGGCTCCGGAGGTGACCAGGGTCGCCCCGGCCGCCACCAGCAGGTTGCCGGTGAGGGCGGTGGCCAGTGCGACGGCGGTGACCGCGGCAGCGGCCCGCACCACCAGCTGAGCGGGATGGCCGAGCTTGAGCCGGGCCGCGGCGATGTTGCCGCCGAAGTTGCCGATCCCCGCCGCGGCCCCGATCAGGCCGAGGATCAGCAGCTGCTCCCAGCCGCTGGCATCGTGAGATTTGGCCACGAAGGCGGGGTAGAGGAACAGGAATCCGACCATCACCTTGATGGTGCAGTTGCCCCACAACGCGGTGATGGTGTTGCGGCCCAACGGCTGACGCTCCGCCTTGGGCTTGCCTGGGTGCCTCCGCGTCTCGCCCGGGCCGCCGGATTGGCCGTGATAGCTCAGCGTGGTGGGCACCTCGCCCTCGGTGACCTCGACCCACTTGGGGATCCGCATGGACAGCACCGCACCGGCGACGCTGACCGCGACGACCACGTACAGCGCTCCGGGCAGTTGCGCGACGTTGAACAGGTATTCGGCGCCCGCGGCGATGCCGCCGCCGACGACGGTGCCGCCGAGCAGGCCGAAGGTGGTCAACCGGGAGTTCACCCGGACCAGGTCGATCGACGGGGGCAGCACACGCGGGGTGACCGCGCTGCGCAGCACCGAGAAGGATTTGGACAGCACCATCATGCCCAGCGCGCACGGGTAGAGCACCCAGGACGGATAGCTTCCGGTGGCGCCGTCGTAGTTGGCGATCAGCACCAAGATCAGCACGGTGCGCAACGCGAACGAGGCGGCCAGCGCCATCCGGCGGCCGTGCTGCAGGCGGTCCAGCGCGGGCCCGATCAGCGGGGCGATCACCGCGAACGGGGCGATGGTGATCAGCAGGTAGAGCGCGACCTTGCCCTTGGACTCCCCGCTCGCGGCGGCGAAGAACAACGTGTTGGCCAGCGCGACGGCCATCGCCGCGTCGACGGCGAAGTTCGCCACGACCGGCCAGGTCAATGCGGTGAGCCCGGACTTGTCGGCGCCGTCGGCAGTGGCGGCGCGGTGCACGAAACCGTACATCCGCGAGCCCATTTCGCGGCTGCGTGCCGCGGCCGCCCGGGTGACGGTGACCTTCTCGCCCGCCGCTGATCCGACCCCGCGCGACGGCGGCGTCTCGTCTGCCGAGTGCGCGGCGGTGTGTTGCTCATCGAGCGGCGGCAGCCAGCGGTTGGAGCTGGGCACCGATTGCCTCGGTGGCCGGCGCGGCGTCTCGTCGCTGGGGTAATTGGCCATTCCGGGATGTTCCGCGCCGTGATCGGCCGGCGGCCGCGGCGGGTAGTAGGTCACCCCCTGATTCTCTCTTATCCGGCGCGCAGGCGGCCGACAGCCGACCGGTGTGGCCCGAGGTTGCCCCGATCAGGCACTATGGAGGCAATGGAAAGCGTGACCGAATCTGCTGAGCAGACTCCCGACTCCGGCTTGACGGCCGGCCCCGAAGCGCCGTCGCAGGAGCAGGAGGCGTTGCTTGTTGGTGCCGCCGAGCAGGCCCGTGCGGCGTTGATCGAGTTCAGCGGTGAGGGCACCGTGGGCGAATACCTCGGCGTCAGCGTCGAGGATGCCGCCTCCGCCACGCACCGGTTCCTGGCCGATCTGCCTGGCTACCGCGGTTGGCAGTGGGCCGTCGTGGTGGCGGCTTACCCGGGCGCCGATCACGCGACGATCAGCGAGTTGGTCCTGATTCCGGGGCCGACGGCGCTGCTGGCGCCGCAGTGGGTGCCGTGGCAGGAGCGGGTCCGTCCCGGTGATCTCGGGCCCGGTGACCTGCTGGCGCCTCCGCCGAACGATCCGCGTCTGGTCCCGGGCTACGTGGCCACCGGGGATCCGCTGATCGACGACGTCCCTCTCGACCTCGAGCTCGGCCTCGGCCGGCGTCAGGTGCTCAGTGAGTGGGGGCGCGGGCAGGCAGCGCAGCGTTGGCACGACGGCGATTACGGGCCGGGTTCGGCGATGGCCCGCTCGACGCGCCGGGTGTGCCGCGACTGCGGGTTCTACCTACCGCTCGGCGGTGCGCTGGGCTTGATGTTCGGTGTGTGCGCCAACGATCTGTCGGCCGACGGGCATGTGGTGGAGGCCGAGTACGGCTGCGGGGCCCATTCGGACACCCCGCAACCGCCCGGCACCGGCTCGCCGATGTATGAGCCGTACGACGACGGTGTGCTCGACGTGGTGGACTGAGCTCTGCTCAGTTCTCGGCGGCGGCCTTGATCCGCGCCAGCGAGGCGTTCATCCCGTCGACGAGTTCATCCTCGAAGCTCGGGACTCCGCCGAACAATGCGCCGACCAGAGCGTTGGACACGGCTGTCGTGCCGTTCTCGGCGTGACGGGACTCGGTCACCCGGGTGCCGGTGGCGGTCGGCTCCAGTTCGTAGCTCCACACGGTGTTGTTGCCCTCCACCAGGAACGCGAGCCTCTTGTTGTCGACGACCTCGGTGATGCGTGACGTGGTGGGCCAGAACATGAACTTGCGCCGGTTGAGATTGAACGTGCGGGTTCCCGGGCGGAGCGGGCCGAGGGTCTTCATGAACCGGCACTGCGGGCTCCACTGCGGCATCCGGCTCAGGTCCGAGATGAGCCCCCACACTTTGTCGACCGGTGCGTCGATGTCGATGGTGGCTTGCAGAAGTGGTGCGGCCATGGTGTCTCCTCAGGTCAATCCGCTTTGCGCACCGCGGGATCCGCGGCGCACCGCGCGGCGCTGGATCAGAAAGATAGTCGTGCCCAGAACGCCGATCGCCAGCCCGGCGATTGTGAACGGCCGCCAGTGTTGCAGACCGCCGACGGTGAAGGCCACGATGGTCGCGATCAGCCAGCCCGCGGCGATCACGACGATCACGGGCCACGGCTCCAGCAACGCGGCGGGCAGGGCCGGCGGCTGCGGCGCCGACGTGTCGTTGGTGTCCTCGGTCATCGGTGACCAACGTATCCGATGCGATGGGGATTCATTGGTCTTGGTTTTAGCCCTTTACTGTCGCAGCCTCAGTATTATTTCCGATGTGAAGGATCCGGATGCGCGGCTCGCGAATGACCTGGCTCTGGCGGTTGTCCGTCTCGCGCGTCAATTACGTACGCGGCGTGCGCAATCCCCGGTTTCGCTGACGCAGTTCTCGGCGCTGGCCACCTTGGTCAAGGAGGGCGCGATGACGCCGGGGGCCCTGGCGGTGCGTGAACGGGTGCGCCCTCCGTCGATGACCCGGGTGATCGCCTCACTGGCCGAGCTGGGGCTGGTGGCCCGCGCGGCTCATCCGGTGGACGGACGCCAGGTCGTGGTGTCTGCCTCGCAGGCCGGGATGACCCTGGTCGAGGCCGAGCGCCGGGCGAGCCAGGAGTGGCTCAAGTCCCAGCTCTTGCGGCTGGATCCCGATGAACGCCAGACACTGCTCACCGCCACCGATCTGATGTCGGCCATGGTTCTCGAAGGCGCGTGAGTCTGCTGCAGGTCATCGACATAGCGGATCCGGCCGATTCCCGATTGGACGACTTCCGCGATCTCAACAGCGTGGACCGCCGGCCCGATCTACCCAGTGGCAAGGGTCTGGTGATCGCCGAAGGGGTGCTGGTGGCCCAGCGGATGCTGGCCTCCCGGTTCGTCCCGCGCGCGCTGCTCGGCACCGACCGGCGCCTGAAGGAGCTGGCCGCCGATCTCGAGGGCGTGGATGTGCCGTTCTACCGGACCAACGCGGACGTGATGGCCGCCGCGGTCGGGTTCCACCTCAACCGTGGCGTGCTGGCCTCGGCTTCGCGCGCGCCCGAGTTGTCGGTGGCGCAGGTGATTTCCGGGGCCCGCACCGTGGCGGTGCTGGAAGGGGTCAACGACCACGAGAATCTCGGGTCGATCTTCCGCAACGCCGCCGGGCTGGCGGTCGATGCGGTGGTGTTCGGCGCGGGGTGTGCTGACCCGCTGTACCGGCGGGCGGTGCGGGTTTCGATGGGCCATGCCCTGCTGGTTCCGTTCGCGCGGGCCGAATCCTGGCCTGGCGATCTGGAGCTATTGCGGGACAGCGGGTTTCGGCTCATGGCCATGACACCGGATCCGGCCGCCGCGACATTGTCGGAGGCGATGTCGCAGCTCGACGGCGATCGGGTGGCGGTTCTGGTCGGCGCCGAGGGCCCGGGTCTGACCGAGCACACGATGCGGGCCAGCGACGTGCGGGTGCGCATCCCGATGTCACGCGGCACCGATTCGCTCAACGTCGCCACGGCGGCGGCGCTCGCGTTCTATGAACGTGCGAGGCTCGGGAGCTGAGATCGCGTTAGATTGATTCCGTGACCGACGATTCCACGCCGTGGGGGACCGGATTGACGGTGGCCGCCTTCGTGGCCGCGGTGCTGGGTGCGGCGATCGTGGTGCTCGGGGTGGGCCTGCTGCGGGTCCACCCGCTGCTGGCGGTCGGGCTGAACATGGTGGCCGTCGGCGGACTGGCCCCCACCGTGTGGGGCTGGCGGCACCGGCCGGTGTGGCGCTGGTTCGTCCTGGGTTCGGGCGTGGGAGTGGCGGGTGGCTGGCTGGCGCTGCTGGCGATCGGGTTGACCCAGGGCTGAATCCGGGCCGACCCGGGCCGCTCAGGCCACCAGCTCTGCCGCGGTGTAGTTGGCGTCGAGCAGCCCGGCGACGGCCTCGTCGCGGCGGAACTGCCTGCCGTGGACCGCGAACATCCTTTCGGCCGTGGTGGTTTCGGGCTGCCAGCCGGTTTCGGTCAGGTAGTCCGCGACGGCGTTGCGGTCGCCCGGGAAGATCAGCTCCGACAGGTCGTCCACCTCCAGGCCCTGCTCGCGCTGGTGGTCGGTCAGTGTGCGTATCCGGCTCTCGGCCAGCTCGGAGTGCCCGCTCATCCAGTCGGTGGCGATGCGGCTGCCCGGTGCGCTGAGCGCGGTGATGTTGTCGAACAGCCGGTCCTGGGCGTCGGGAGGCAGGTACCCGAGCAGTCCTTCGGCGATCCACGCGGTCGGGGCCTGCGGGTCGAAGCCGCGGGCGCGTAGGGCGGCGGGCCAGTCCTGGCGTAGGTCGATGCCGATGGCGTGCAGTTCGGCGGCCGGCGCGGCGCCCAGGTCGGCGAGTGCCCGGCCCTTGAACTCGATGACGGCCGGCTGATCCAGTTCGAACACCGTCATCCCGGCCGGCCAGGGCAGCCGGTAGGCGCGGGCGTCCAGGCCAGAGGCCAGGATGACGGCCTGGCGGATGCCCGCCTCGACGGCGGTCAGGAAGAAGTCGTCGAAGTAGCGGGTCCGGATCGCCATGCCGTCGGCGATCACGTGCGGGTCGAGCGGCTCGGCGGCGCCGTCGGCGACCAGGTCGCCCTGGGCCATGCGCACGTAGTAGTCCACCCCGACGGCGTCGACCAGGGGCCGGGCGTACGGGTCGGAGATCAGCGGGTCGGTGGCGCTGGAGGCCAGGGCACGGGACGCGGCAACGCCGGTGGCGGTGGCGCCGACGCCGCTGGCCAGATCCCAGGTGTCGTTATCGGTGCGTGGCATGACCCCTCCAGATGTATAGCAAAGCTAGTTATTAGCCACTATAACTAACTTTCGGCCAAACTGGAGGGTCGCGTTCGCCACACGACGGTTAGCTGTGTCTTGTGCACGATATTCCGCGGCTACCGCGGAAAATCGTGCACAGATCGCAAGAAGCGATCAGGGCTGGGTTCCCGACGACCGCACGCCCAGCAGGACGTCCTCCCAGGCCGGAACCGCGGGGCGGGCCTTGCGGCCGCGCTTGGGTGCCGGGGGAGCGGGTGCGGGAATCGGCTCGGCCGGTCGGCTGAACTGCTCGGGCGCCACGGCCGGCGTCTCCGCCACCTCGTGGGTCTCGTGGTTGTCGAAAAGGTGCGGCACCGCGGCGACGGGGCGCAGCGGACGGCCGAAATCGGGGTTGATCAGCTGGCGGGCCGCATCGTCTGATGCGGAGACGGTCCCGCCGTGCGCTCCGGGGGTGTACCGGAAGTGTGCGACGTTGTCGGACCGGCCGGCCTTCCAGGCCAGCTGCACGGTCCACCGGCTGTCCTCGTTGCGCCAGGCGTCCCAGGCGATCGAGTCGGGGTCGAGACCTCGGGCCACCACGGCCTGCGTGACGGTTTCCAGCAGGGTCAGCACCGAGGGGCCGTCAGCCAGCACCGGGTGCGCCGCGGTGGCCAACTCGGCCGCGCGGGCGCGCTCCAGCAACACCGGATGGGCGAACCGCTCGACCCGCTCGACAGGCACCCCGGCTGCTTCGGCCAACTGCTCGACCGACGCCCCAGCGCGAATCCTTGCCTGAATCTCCTTGGGTCGCAGCACGTTCTGCACCTCTACATCGATGTCGGTCTGATTCGAGGCGACCTTGTCACCGCGCATCGCAGCACGCAGCCGGTCATCGACACGCACACTGAACATGTCCTTGGCGGAGTCGTCGGATTCACAGATGATGCGTCTGCCGTCTACGTTCAAACCAACGACTCTGAGTTCTCGCATACCGACCAAACCTCCTGCGCGAACCCTACTGCGTTATGGGCCCGTTACCGGGCTGACACGCTGGCGGGACAGACCCGGAGATGAAGGTTCGCTCAGAGCTGCCCGACGACCCAGTCGACGCAGCTGGTCAGGGCGCTCACGTCGTCGGGCTCCACCGCCGGGAACATGCCGATCCGCAACTGGTTACGGCCCAGCTTCCGGTAGGGCTCGGTGTCCACGATCCCGTTGGCCCGCAGCACCTTGGCGACCGCGGCGGCGTCCACCGAATCGTTGAAGTCGATGGTGCCGACGACCTGCGAGCGCAGCGCCGGGTCGGTGACGAACGGGGTGGCGAAGCTCGACGCCTCGGCCCACGAGTACAGCCGCTGCGAGGAATCCGCGGTGCGCTTGACGGCCCAGTCCAGCCCGCCGTTGCCGTTGAGCCAGTCGATCTGCTCGGCGAGCAGGATCAGCGTGGCGATGGCCGGGGTGTTGTAGGTCTGGTTCTTGAGGCTGTTCTCCACCGCGATGGGCAGCGACAGGAAGTCGGGCACCCAGCGGTCCGATGCGCCGATCGCCTCGATCCGGGCCAGGGCCGCGGGGCTGACGATGGCCAGCCACAGGCCGCCGTCACCGGCGAAGTTCTTCTGCGGCGCAAAGTAATACGCGTCGGTGTCGGCGATGTCGACGGGCAGGCCGCCGGCGGCCGAAGTGGCGTCGATCAGCACCAGCGCATCGCCGGCCGGACGCTGCACCGCCACCGAGACGCCGGTCGAGGTCTCGTTGTGCGCCCAGGCGACGGCATCCACCGACGGGTCGGACTGCGGCTGCGGTGCGGTGCCCGGGTCGGTCTTGACGATGATCGGGTCGCCGATGAACGGGTTCTTGGCCACGCACGAGGCGAACTTGGCGCTGAACTCGCCGTAGGTCAGGTGAAGAGACTTCTTGTCGATCAGGCCGAAGGCCGCGGCGTCCCAGAATGCGGTCGAACCGCCGTTGCCGAGGATGACCTCGTAGCCGTCGGGAACCGAGAACAGTTCGCGCAGGCCATCGCGGACGCGGCCCACCAGATTCTTGATCGGCGCCTGCCGATGGGACGTGCCGAACAGATCCCCGGCAGCGGCCAACGCGGTCAGTTGCTCGGGACGGACCTTGGAGGGTCCACATCCGAAACGGCCGTCGCGGGGCTTGAGGTCGGCGGGGATGATCAGTTCAGCCATGGGACCAGCCTAAAGTCGGCCGCTACCGCGTCAAAATTCGGGCGCCGTCCGTGGTGACGGCCACAGTGTGCTCACTGTGTGCGGCGCGGGCGCCGGTGGCGCTGCGGAGCGTCCAGCCGTCGGGGTCGTGGACGTAGTCCGTGGTGCCATCCGCGATCAGCATCGGCTCGATGGCGATCACCAGGCCGGGCTGCAATGTCAGGCCTTCCCCGGGGCGTCCCGAGTTGGGCACGTGCGGCGCCTCGTGCATGGTGCGGCCGATGCCGTGCCCGCCGTGGTTGGCCAACAGGCCGTATCCCGCCTCGCGGGCCACCGACTCGATCGCGTGGCCGATGTCACCCAGCGTGTTGCCGGGCCGCACCGCGGCGATCCCGGCGGCCAGGGCCGCATCCGTCGCCTCGATCAGTGCGCTGTCGGCCGCCCGCGGTGTGCCGATCACGAAGCTGCGGGCGGCGTCTCCGCACCAGCCGTCGAGGATTGCCCCGAAATCCACCGACACCAGGTCACCGTCGGCGAGGGCGGTGTCGTCGGGGATGCCGTGGACCACCGCGTCGTTGACGCTCACGCACAGCACCGCAGGGAAGGGTTTGGGCGCCCACCGCGGGTGGTAGTTCAGGAACGGCGAGGAGGCGTGATGTGCGGCGAGGATTTCGGCGGCGATCCGGTCCAGATCGGCGGTGGTGTGCCCGGCGGCGGCCTTCTCGGCGATTGTTCGCAATGTTTCGGCAACTACTGCACCAGCTGCGGCCATCGCCTCTACCTGCTGCTTTGTCTTCAGATCGACCACGTGTGGTTACCAATCGGCAAACGATTCAAATCAGGCATGGACTTTTACTCGATACCTGCGGTACCGTTTGTACAACAAGTGGGTAGATGTAAACCTCAGACGATTATAGAGAGGTCTGCAACATGGCTCGGACCAAGATGGTCAGGCGCTGGCGCAAGAACATGGACGTCAGCGACGACATTGAGTACGTCGACATGCTCGCGACACTGTCCGACGGGTCGGTGCGACGCAACTTCAACCCGTACAAGGACATCGAGTGGGATTCGCCCGAGTTTGCGGTGATCCCTAACGATCCGCGCTGGGTCCTGCCGTCGACCGACCCGATGGGTGGTCACGCGTGGTACCAGGCGCAGCCGATCGAGCGGCAGATCCAGATCGGCATGTGGCGCCAGGCCAACGTCGCCAAGGTGGGTCTGCACTTCGAGAACATCCTGATCCGCGGCCTGATGGAGTACTCGTTCTGGGTGCCCAACGGCTCGCCGGAGTACCGGTACTGCCTGCACGAATCCGTCGAGGAGTGCAACCACACCCTGATGTTCCAGGAGATGGTGAACCGGATCGGCATGGATGTGCCGGGCATGCCGCGGCTGCTCAAGTGGATTCAGCCGCTCATCCCGCTGGCCGCGGGCCCGCTGCCGATCCCGTTCTTCTTCGGCGTCCTCGCCGGCGAGGAGCCCATCGACCACACGCAGAAGAACGTGCTGCGCGAGGGCAAGGCCCTGCACCCGATCATGGAACGGGTCATGGCGATTCACGTCGCCGAGGAGGCCCGCCACATCTCGTTCGCGCACCAGTACCTGCACAAGCGGGTGCCGAACCTGCGTCGCCGTCAGCGCTGGATCCTGTCGCTGTTCGTGCCGCTGACCATGCGCATCCTGTGCTCGGCCATCATCGTGCCGCCGCGGGCGTTCTGGAAGGAATTCGACATCCCGCGCTCGGTGCGCAAGGACCTGTTCTTCGGTTCGCCCGAGTCGCGCAAGATGCTGCGGGACATGTTCGGCGATGTCCGCATGCTGTGCCAGGACACCGGCCTGATGAACCCGATCGCCAAGCTCATCTGGCGGATCTGCAAGATCGACGGGCCGCCGAGCCGTTACCGTAGCGAGCCACAGCGCGAGCACCTGGTCTCGGTCGCCTAAAGCTCCTCCCGGAGGGTTCGAAGGTTTTTTTATGCCCCATGTGATCACCCAGTCGTGTTGTAGCGACGGGTCCTGTGTCTACGCGTGCCCGGTGAACTGCATTCATCCGTCACCGGATGAGCCGGGCTTCGCGACGGCCGAGATGCTCTACATCGATCCCGAGGCATGTGTGGACTGCGGCGCATGCGTCAGTGCCTGCCCGGTCGGTGCGATCGCGGCCGATACCCGGCTGACCGAGAAGCAACTGCCGTTCGTCGAGCTCAACGCCGCCTTCTACCCGAAGCGCGAAGGCAAGCTGCCGCCGACGTCCAAGCTGGCGCCGGTGATCGCGGCGCCGAAGGTGGCGGCGCACTCCGGTGGGCCGTTGACGGTGGCGATCGTGGGCTCGGGCCCGGCCGCCATGTACGCGGCCGACGAACTGCTGACCCAGCGCGGCGTGCGGGTCAATGTCTTCGAGAAGCTGCCGACGCCCTACGGGCTGGTGCGGGCCGGTGTCGCACCGGACCATCAGAGCACCAAGCGGGTCACCCAGCTGTTCGACGTCATCGGCAAGCAGCCGGGATTCAAGTTCTTCCTCAACGTCGAGGTGGGCAAGCACCTGTCGCATGCCGACCTGTTGGAGCATCACCACGCCGTGTTGTACGCGGTGGGCGCGCCCAACGATCGCCGGCTCGAGATCGACGGCATGGGGCTGCCCGGCACGGGCACGGCGACCGAGATGGTGGCCTGGATCAACGGGCACCCCGAGTTCACCGACCTGCCGGTGGACCTCAGCCATGAGCGGGTCGTCATCGTGGGCAACGGCAACGTCGCATTCGACGTGGCCCGGGTGCTCACCACCGATCCGGATGCGTTGGCCCGCACCGATATCTCCGATCATGCGCTGGCGGCCCTGCGCACCTCGAAGGTTTCCGAGGTGGTGATCGCGGCCCGCCGCGGCCCCGCTGAGTCGGCCTTCACCCTGCCCGAGCTGATCGGCCTGACCGCGAGCTGCGACGTCGTGCTCGACGAGGCCGATCACCAGCTGGTGGTGGCGGACTTGGCCCGCGAGACGGATCCGTTGACCCGTAACAAGCTGGAGATCCTGGCCAAGCTGGGCAATGCCTCCGCGCCGCTGACCCGGCCGCGGATCCGGCTGGTCTACCGGCTCACCCCGCAGCGTGTGCTGGGTGAGGACAAGGTCAGCGGGATCGAATTCGGCGTGACCGGTACCGATGAGGTGCGCACGCTCGACGCAGGGCTTGTGCTGACCTCGATCGGGTACCGCGGCAAGGCAATTGCCGATCTTCCGTTCGACGACGCCGCCGCTGTCGTGCCCAATGACGGCGGACGGGTCCGGGACACGGCCGGCGCGTACGTGGCCGGCTGGATCAAGCGCGGGCCCACCGGCTTCATCGGCACCAACAAGTCGTGCGCGGCGCAGACCGTGCACCAGCTGGTCGACGACTACAACGCCGGCGTGCTGACCGATCCGGTGCACAAGCCGGCCGCCCTGGAGAAGCTGGTGCGCACGCGCCAGCCCGCCATGGTGGACGCCGCCGGATGGCAGGCGATCGACGCCGCCGAGATCGCCCGCGGTGGCGAGGACCGGCCGCGTGACAAGTTCACCTCGGTCGACGAGATGATCGCCGTCGCAGCGACTGCACCGAAACCGACAGTGCGGCAGAGGGTTCTGGCCGGTCTGCGCTGACCGGCGCGCTAATCGGCGCGCTAATCGGGCACGGTGAATCCGAATCCGCGTGCGGTGGGTACCGCGATCAGGTCGGCGCACGCCCTCGGCTGGAACCGGGTGATGAACTCGTCCTCCTGGGCGGCCCACCGGTCCCAGTGCGGCCGGTAGGTGTCGCCGTCGCGCTCCAGTGCCCGGCGCTTGCGCTCGGCGTCGTCGGCATCGACCCAGATGCCCAGATCTGCCAGGGCCCGGGTGGCCGGGGTGAGTGCACCGATGCCCTCGACGATGAGGCGTTGTCCCGGTTCTATCGCGTGCCAGCCGCTGGGCGCATCCGTCGCCCACTCCCATTGCCGCCAGCGTCCGGTGCGGCCCGCCGCCCGCGGGGCGAGCAGTGATCGCCGCACATGATCTGCGGCCCAGAGCAGTCCGTCCCAGCCCGGGTAGATGTCGTCGAGCCGGACGACGGCGCTGCCGGTCCACTCGTCGTGCAGGTCGAGCGCCAGCGTCGACTTGCCGGACCCCGAACGGCCGTCGATCAGGACCGTCGTCGCGGCCGCGCCGAGGCGGCGCAGGATGTCATCGAGTGCCAATGAAGTTCCATGTCCCGCACGCCACCGACACCGCGATCGCTGCTGCCGCGATGACGAATCCAGCCGCGATCAGGGCGAATTCGCGTGCGCCGAAAGGTGATGGGCGTGCCCAGGTCCGCTGCGGGTAGGCGCCGAACCCGCGCGCTTCCATCGCGGTGGCGAGCTTTGATCCGCGGCGCACGGCGAACACCAGCAGGGCGAACGCCTGCCCCGCGATCCGCCGCACCCGGGCGTGATCGGCCACGCCGCGGGCCCGCCGGGCATACCCGAGGTATCGCCAGTCCTGCCCGAGCAGACCGACCATCCGCAGGCCGGCCAGTGCACCGATCACGAACCGGGCGGGTAGTCGCAGCACCTGGCCCAAACCGTCTGCCAACTCGGTCGATTCGACGTCGATGAACAGGATGACCGAGGGCAGCGCGATCGCCAGCACGCGAAGGAAAGTGGCCACCGCGAGGGCGATCGACCCGTCGCTGACGGTGACGAGGAAGAAGTGCCAGTACACGGTTCCGCTGGTCTGTCCGTAGAGCAGGATGGTGACAGCGGTCAACGCTGCCGCGACGACGACCACGGCGCTACGGGCCAGCGCTGCGCGGAGTCGCACACCGACCGCGGCGAACAGCACGATCTCACCGGCCAGTGCCGTCAGCGCCGACACCCAGTCCACCGAGAGCACCAGGGCGCCCGCGATGATCAGCGCCGTGAGCAGCCGTGCGACCGGATTGATCACGGCGTCGTCTCCGTGGTGGGCTCCCAGTCCGGCAGCTCGATCCGGGCGTCGGCCAGCAGAGCGGCGAAGTCCAGATCATGGGTGGCCGCGACGACGGCCGTTCCGGCGTCGGCGATCTCGGCCAGCAGCCGGGTCAGTTCCTCCCAGGTGCGGCGGTCCTGCCCGAACGTGGGCTCGTCGAGGATGATCACCCTGGGCGCGGTCGCCAGCATCGTGGCCACCGACAGCCGGCGCTTCTCCCCGCCGGAGAGGGTGTAGGGGTTCACCGCTGCGAGGTGGGTCAGGTGCAGGCGTTCGAGCAGTTCGTCGGTGCGCGTGGTGATTTCGGCGGCGCCGAGCTTGATCGCTCTGGGGCCCAGCGCGAGTTCGTCGCGCACCGTGCCGGCGAGGAACTGGTGCTCGGGATCCTGGAACACGCTGCCGATCCGGGTGAGCAGCTCTTTCGACCGCCACTTGACGGGTTGTCGCCGCGACGGCGAGGGCGCGAAGCCGGCGTGCGCCTCGAGCCGGCCGGCGGGCACGGGCAACAGCCCGCCGATGGTGAGCGCCAGTGTCGACTTGCCCGCGCCGTTCGGGCCGGTGATCACCGTCGTCTGGCCGGCATCGATCTCGAAGTTCAAACCGATGTGCATCGGGGGATCGCCGGGATGCGCCAGGGCCAGATCTGCTGCGCACAGCAATGTTTCGGCCCCATGAGATCGGTGGCGGGTGATCTCGGGCAGCGGGGTGTCGGGTACCCAGACACCCGATCGGACCAGGTAATCGTGGTTGCGCCGGATGGTCTGGTCCGGGGTTCCGTCGGCGATCACCTCACCGTCGGCGCCGAGCACGATGACCCGGTCGATGACCGGCAGCCATGTCTCCGTGCGGTGCTCGATGACGATGAGCGTCGCGCCGGTCCGGGCGGCCGACTCGGCGACGGCGTCCCGTACCTCGACGACGCCGGCGGGGTCGAGGTTGGCCGTGGGTTCGTCGAGCAGGATGAGCCCGGGGTCCATCGCGATCACCCCGGCCAGTGCGAGGCGTTGCTTCTGTCCACCGGAGAGCTCCGAAGTGGATTGGGACAAAACGAGATTCAACCCGACGGCGTCGAGTGCGGTTCGGACTCGGGGCCAGATCTGGTCGCGCTCGACACCGAAGTTCTCCATGCCGAAGGCGACGTCGTCACCGACCCGGGACAGGATCACCTGGGAGTCGGGATCCTGGAGCACCATGCCGATCCGGTGGCGCTGCTCAGCCGGTGCGGCGCCGTCGACCAGCAGGCTGCCGGTCTGCCGGCCTTCCTCGGCGCCGCCGAGCAGACCGGCGATGCCGTGCAGCAGAGTCGATTTCCCGGCGCCGGACGGACCGAGCAGCAGCACCCGCTCACCGGCTTCGATCCGCAGGTCGAGGTCCCGCACGGCCCAGGTGGCGCGTCCGGCATGGCACCAGCCCCAGCTGTGCGCCGTCACCGTGGCGCCGGTGCCGTGCGGTGAGCTCATCGAGCGTCGGGGCCGATCCGGCCCGAGGCGAACCGGCTCAGCGCTCCGGTCTTCGCCAGCCCCCGGACCGCGAACCAGGACAGCAGGCCGGCGACGAGCGCACCGGAGACGATCGCCGAGACGGTGTAGATCGCGGCGAAGGTGTTCGCCGACCCGGGGTACCACAGGATGAGGTCGTTGATGGCCAGGGCCAACCCCGCGACGGCGCCCGCGATCATGGCGACGGGCAATCCCCAACGGCGGTACAGGAACACCGCGAAGACCAGTTCCGCGCCGAGACCCTGTACGAGGCCCGACTCGAGGGTGAGCACGCCCCACTGGTTGCCGACCAGTGCCGACACGGTGGCGGCGACGAGCTCGCCGTACAAGGCAGCGCCCGGCTTGCGGATCACCAGGGCGGTGAGCACGCCGGCGAACAACCAGCCCCCGGCGAGCAGTGCCTGCAGGCCGGGAAGCAGTGCTGTCAGCGGCGCGCTGATCGGGTTGGACGCGATGTTCCACACGACGAACACCAGCCCCGACGCTGTCGCGAGGACGCTTGCGACGACGATGTCCACCACCCGCCAGCTCAGCGCGCGGGCAGCCGGCGTGGTGTCGGCGGGCTGGGTGTTCATCGATCTCCTTTGCTCCGGCACGCCACATCGCGGGGCATGTGCGGCACTCAGTATGAACTGTGCCGAGCCGGGCAGACGTCGGCTACCAGAGGTCGCCGCTGCGCCAATCGCAGATCAGGGGCACTGACTCGGCGAGATCGCGAGCCGCTGGGTCCGTCGGCAGCAGGAAGATCCGGTCGTCGGCGTCGTAGGTGTCGATCAGCCCGTCAGGGGTGTCGGCCTGGGTGGGGCCGTTCCAGCGTTGCCAGCCTCGGCCGGCGTAGAACGCGGCGGCGCTCTCCACGGCGTTGAGCGCACCGAGGGCGTGCCGCGCGCGGATGATGGCCTCGGTGTGGTCCATCACCAGGCGGCCCAGACCGCGGCCCTGCTGGTCGCCGCGCACGGCGACACCTTCGACGTAACCGGTGTCGAAGACGTCATCCGCGTGGCGCAGCGTGCGGGGCACCACCGCCGAGTGGGCCAGTAGTTCGCGATCCTCGGTGATGAGCACGTGCACGCCGTCGACGCCATGGAGCCAGTCGTGCGAGCGGAAGCCGTCACCGAACGCCGAGCGGACCAACATCTCGCCCGAACCCAGCAGGTCGCGGCTCAGTTCCCCGGGCTCGGCGATCAGGACGTCGATCACCTGCTCAGGATGCCACCTGACGGGTTACTGCCCCGACTGCATGGCCTGCGCGATCTCCTCGGGGCTGACCTCCCGGACCGGCTGACCGAGTGACCACAGGTGGCCGAACGGATCGCGCACGACGCCGTAGCGGTCACCCCAGAACTGGTCTTCCAGCGGCATGACGACCTCTGCGCCGGCGTCGACCGCCTTGGCGAACACCGCCTCGACGTCGGTCACGGTGAGGTGGATGGTCACCGGGCTGCCGCCCAGCGCCTTGGGCGTCGACGGTTTGCCGTCGTTGTACTCGGGAAAGTCGTCGTTGAGCATGACGGTGGATCCGTTGACGGTGAGCGCGGCGTGGATCAGCTTGCCCTCGGGCCCCGGTACGCGGCCCAGCTCGATGGCGCCGAACGCCTTGACGTAGAAGTCGATTGCCGCGGCGGCATCGTCGACAACCAGATGGGGAATGACTGCGGGGGTTACTTCGATCGCCATCTTCTTCTCCTGATCAGTGAGCGGACTCAATACAGACCCGCGCGGCGGGCGGATCTCATCGCCGGACAACTCCCATGCAACCACCGGGGTCTGACACGTGTATGAACCGCTCGGACAGATCAGGTGACGGAGAAGGTCCGCGGCAGCTCGGTGCGTCCGGTCAGCGCCATCAGCACGGTCTCGCCCTCACCCAGCTTCACCGCGATCTGTGTTGCGAGCACGCCTGCCGCTTCCAGGACTTCGGCCGGCAGGTCCGCCGAAATGCCTGTGGCCCTTGCGATGTCGAGGCTGTGGACGGCGAGCTCGAAGACGCGGGTCGGCAGGTACTGGCTCA
>NZ_HG322952.1:673825-752504 GCF_000455325.1 Mycolicibacterium septicum DSM 44393 | reverse complement strand
GCTCAACGCGATACCGAACCCACCGATGACGGTGATCAACGGATCGCCCGCCTCGTCGATGTCGTCGAGGGCCCGGCTCGCCAGCGCGTCCACCGCCGCGGCCGGATCGGAGCCCAGGTCGCGCCCGGCCTGCCTGCCGCGCTCGATGATGGCCTCGGCCCCGGCGTCGGACATGAATCCCCGCATGGCCGCGTAGTACTCCACCGGACCGGCCAGATCGGCCGTCGACGCAGGGGCCTGCAGATACGTGCTGACGGTGATCAGCGAGCGCGACGTGTGGCCGACCAGCGCGCGCAGATCCCACTCGCCCAGGCCGGGCCCGTCGAACGAATCCGCCGGCAGCACCTGCACCAGTCGGGCGAAAGCATGTGCTGCCGAGGCGAATACGTCGCGGGCGGCGGTCATGACGTAGCGATCTTGTCCCATCCGGCGACCGACTCCACGCTGCGCGGTTCAGGGCCGACGTAGATGGCGGCCGGGCGCACGAGCTTGCCGAGCCGTTTCTGTTCCAGGATGTGCGCGCACCATCCGGCGGTGCGCCCGCAGGTGAACATCGCGGGCATCATCGAGGCGGGCACCTGGGCGAAGTCCAGGATCACCGCGGCCCAGAACTCGACGTTGGTCTCGATGGCCCGGTCCGGGCGGCGCTCACGGAGCTCGGCAAGGGCGGCCTGCTCCAGTGCGGCGGCCACCTCGTAGCGGGGCGCCTCAAGGCGTTTGGCGGTGGCCCGCAGCACCCGCGCCCGCGGATCCTCCGCGCGGTACACGCGGTGCCCGAAGCCCATGAGCTTGTCGCCGCGATCAAGGATGCCTTTGACCACCGCGCGTGCGTCACCGGTCTTCTCGACTTCTTCGATCATCGGGAGTACTCGGGCCGGGGCGCCGCCGTGCAGGGGTCCGCTCATCGCGCCCACCGCACCCGACAGGGAGGCTGCGACGTCGGCGCCGGTGGAGGCGATCACCCGGGCGGTGAACGTCGATGCGTTCATCCCGTGCTCGGCGGCGGTGACCCAGTAGGCGTCGATCGCCTCGACGTGCTTCGGGTCGGGGTCGCCCTGCCAGCGCGTCATGAAACGCGCTGTGACGGTGTCGCATCCGTCGATCGTGCGCTGGGGGACCGCGGGCTGGTAGATGCCGCGGGCGGATTGCGCGACGTAGGACAGCGCCATCACCGAGGCGCGGGCCAACTGGTCGCGCGCGGTGGCGTCGTCGATGTCCAACAGCGGTGCGTAGCCCCAGATCGGTGCCAGCATCGCCAGCCCGGCCTGGACGTCCACCCGCACGTCGCCGCTGTGAATGGGCAGCGGGAACGGCTCGGCAGGGGGCAGGCCCGTGCCGAAGCTGCCGTCGACCAGCAGCCCCCACACATCTCCGAAGGTGACCCGGCGCCGCACGAGTTCCTCGATGTCGACGCCGCGGTAGCGCAGTGCGCCGCCGTCCTTGTCCGGTTCAGCAATTTCGGTCGTGAAGGCGACGACGCCTTCGAGGCCGGGAACGAAGTCCTCCGGTACAGCTGGCATGGCCAGATTCTTGCACCAAGCGCAGGCGTAGCGTTACCGCGGTGGCAAGTCCCCCCGAACAGACCCCTGGACACGACAACCATGACCTGGCTGCCATGCGCGTGGATTACGTCGAGAAGGACGGCTGTGGCGACCTGGACGTCGATTGGCTGGGGGAGGACCCGGCGACCGGTTGGCTGAAGCTGCTGCGGACCTGGCTGGCCGATGCCTACCGCGCCGGGGTGGCCGAGCCCAACGCCATGGTGGTGGGGACCACCGACGATGAGGGAAGACCCGTCACCCGAACGGTGTTGTGCAAGAGCATGGACGAGACGGGCATCACGTTCTTCACCAACTATGACTCCGCCAAGGGTGTACAGCTGGCCACGAATCCCTACGCGTCGGCGACGTTCCCCTGGTACCAGCTGGGGCGTCAGGTGCACGTGCGCGGTCCGGTGACCAAGGTGAGCCGTGAGGACACCGAGGAGTACTGGTCCAAGCGCCCCCGTGGTTCACAGCTGGGCGCCTGGGCGTCGCAGCAGTCGGGCCCGATCGCATCCCGTCAGGCGCTGCTGGCCCAGCTCACCGAGGTGACCGAGCGGTTCGCCGATCTCGAATCCGTTCCGGTGCCGCCGAACTGGGGCGGTTACCTGATCGCCCCGGAGAGCGTGGAGTTCTGGCAGGGCCGGGAGAACCGGGTACACAACCGAATTCGCGTGATCGGCAACCGTGCCGAACGCCTGCAGCCGTAGTGCGTAGGTTTTTCGCCGACACCACCCCGCTGCGCACACCGGATTTCCGGCGGCTGTGGTTGGCCGGGATACCGACCGTCATCGGCGCAAACCTGACCATCTTCGCGGTGCCGGTGCAGCTGTACGTGCTCACCGAGAACTCGGCGTACGTGGGCTTGTCCGGTCTGTTCGCGCTGGTACCTCTGGTGGTCTTCGGGTTGTGGGGCGGTGCCTGGGCCGACGCGATGGACCGCAGGCTGCTGCTGATCATCGCCTCGATCGGTTTGGCCGGGGCCTCGGTGCTGCTGTGGCTGCAGGCGGCGCTGGCGCTGAACAACGTGTGGGTGGTGCTGTGCCTGCTGGGTGTGCAGCAGGCGTTCTATGCGATCAACAGCCCGACCCGCTCGGCGGCCATTCCGCGGATGCTGCCGGGGGAGCAGTTGCCCGCGGCGAACTCGCTGAACATGACGGTCATGCAGTTCGGCGCGATCGTCGGCCCGCTGATGGCCGGGTCCCTGCTCAACTGGGTGGACCTGTCGACGCTGTATCTGATCGATGCCGTGACCTGTCTGGCGCCGATCTGGGCGACCTTCCGGCTGGCGCCGATGCCGCCGGCCAGCACCGAGGAAGGTGCGTCCCGCTGGGGCCTCACGGCCGTGCTCGACGGCTTCCGCTATCTGGCCGGCAACCGGGTGGTGCTGATGTCGTTCGTCGTCGACCTGGTGGCGATGATCTTCGGGATGCCGCGCGCCTTGTTCCCCCAGATGGCGCACGAGAGCTTCGGCGGCCCGGTCTCGGGCGGCACGGCGATGGCGTTGCTGGCGGCGGCGATGTCGGCCGGTGCGGTGGCCGGCGGCGTGTTCTCGGGCTGGCTGCCGAGGATCCGCAGGCAGGGGCTGGCCGTCGTGCTGGCGATCGTGGTGTGGGGCGTGGCGATGGTCGGGTTCGGTATCGCCGGTGGAATGGCGCACGGCCAGGCCGGGATGGTGTTGTGGATTGCGCTGGCGTTCTTGGCGGTTGGCGGCGCCGCCGACATGGTGTCGGCCGCGTTCCGGTCGACGATCCTGCAGCAGGCGGCCTCCGATGAGCTACGCGGCCGGTTGCAGGGCGTGTTCACCGTCGTGGTGGCCGGTGGCCCCCGGCTGGCGGACACCCTCCATGGCGCGGCGGCAGCAGCAGTGGGCACGACGGTCGCCGCGGCCGGTGGCGGTGCGCTGGTGGTCGTCGGCGTGGTGATCGCGGCGCTGGCGGTACCTGCGTTCGTGCGCTACCGCGTGAGCACGAGCAGCGTCGCCCCGCAGGAACAGTCCGAGCCTGACAAAGTATGACCACCGGCGAATGGCACCCAGCGCCACATAGTTGCCGAAAAGGACCGAAAAGCAGGCCTTTGGGGGCTAGCATCCGATCTCGTGGTTGACGTTGTGCGGCAGGCCGAGACCGGTTTGCGTGAGCGGAAGAAACAACGCACCCGGGCGATGTTGATCGAGGCCGCGATCGATCTGTGTGATCGGCAGGGATTCGAGCAGACCACGGTCGAGCAGATCGCCGCGGTGGCGGATGTGTCTCCGCGCACATTCAGCCGCTACTTCGCCACCAAGGACGCGGTCGTCCTGGCGTTCGTCGACGAGGTGATCGAGATGGTCGCGATCGAGCTCGAGGCGCAACCGGCCGAGCTCGGCGATATCGAGGCGCTGTACCGGGCCCACGTGCAGGCGTTCCTCAAGACCAAGACAGCCCCGCCCAGCCAACTCACGTCGGATCGGCTGTTGGCTTCGGCCCGCATCATCACCTCGTCGCAGGCGCTGATCCAGTCGGCTTCGGAGTTCCGCGCCGACGCGGTGAACGTGGTGCTGGCGCGGCGGATGGGAGTGCCCGGCGACGATCGCCGGCTCAAGCTGACGGCCGTCGTATGGACCGCGATCATCATGACCGGCATCGCTGAGCTGGGATCTCGGGCGAATTGGGACACCGTGACCGTGGACGACATCGTCGAGCGGATCGAATCGACCTATGCCGACTTCCTAGAGGTCGTCGCGGGCGCTGAGCAGCGCCCCGACCGCGGTTGAGCCGTTTGCAGTGACCCGTTAGTAACCCCCCGCGGGCAGCGCCGATCGATTGCGACTACCTTTTGTAGAGCAGTTGTCGGTTCCCAGGACGATGAAGGGATTCCCGTGGCCGAAAACCCGTCGAGTGGGCAGGACCTTGCCACTCTCAAGTACCCCGGTGGCGAGATTGATCTCGATATCGTCCATGCCACCGAGGGCAGTGACGGCATCGCGCTTGGTCCGTTGCTGGCCAAGACCGGCTACACCACCTTTGATGGTGGGTTCGTCAACACCGCCTCCACCAAGTCGGCCATCACCTACATCGACGGTGATGCCGGCATCCTGCGCTACCGGGGTATCCCGATCGAGCAGCTGGCCGAGAATTCCACGTTCATCGAGGTCAGTTACCTGCTGATCTACGGTGAGCTGCCGACGGCCGAGCAGTTGGAGTCGTTCACCACCCAGATCCAGCGGCACACGCTGCTGCACGAGGATCTCAAGCGCTTCTTCGACGGCTTCCCGCGCAACGCGCATCCGATGCCGGTGCTGTCCAGTGCGGTCAACGCGCTGAGCGCCTACTACCAGGATTCGCTGGATCCGCTGGACAACAAGCAGGTCGAGCTGTCGACGATCCGTCTGCTGGCCAAGCTGCCGACGATCGCGGCGTATGCCTACAAGAAGTCCGAGGGGCAGCCGTTCCTGTACCCGGACAACTCGCTGACGCTGGTGGAGAACTTCCTGCGGATGACGTTCGGCTTCCCGGCCGAGCCGTACGAGGTGGATCCCGAGATCGTCCGCGCGCTGGACATGTTGCTGATCCTGCACGCCGATCACGAGCAGAACTGCTCGACCTCCACGGTGCGCCTGGTGGGCTCGTCGCAGGCCAACCTGTTCACCTCGATCTCCGGTGGCATCAACGCGCTGTGGGGCCCGCTGCACGGCGGCGCCAACCAGGCCGTGCTGGAGATGCTGGAGAAGATCCGCACCGGCGACGACGATGTGCAGACCTTCGTCAAGAAGGTCAAGAACCGTGAAGACGGCGTGAAGCTCATGGGCTTCGGTCACCGGGTCTACAAGAACTACGATCCGCGGGCGCGCATCGTCAAGGAGCAGGCCGACAAGATCCTGGGCAAGCTGGGCGGCGACGACGAGTTGCTCGACATCGCCAAGCAGCTCGAAGAGATCGCGTTGACCGACGACTTCTTCATCGAGCGCAAGCTGTACCCGAACGTCGATTACTACACCGGCGTGATCTACCGGGCGATGGGCTTCCCGACTCGCATGTTCACCGTGCTGTTCGCCCTGGGCCGGCTGCCCGGCTGGATCGCGCACTGGCGTGAGATGCACTCGGAGCCCAACAAGATCGGCCGCCCGCGCCAGATCTACACCGGGTACACCGAGCGCGGCTACGTCGACATCAACAAGCGCTGACAATCAGCAAGCGCTGACGCTGACACGAAAGCCCGGGAGCATTGCGCTCCCGGGCTTTCGTATCGGCCGGCCCGCCGCTAATCAGATCGGGTCAATCGCTCGATCAGTTGCGCCGGTGCGTCCTCCGGCAGCAGGTGACCCGCATCGTCGATCCAGGTGAGTCCCGAGTTCGCGACTCGTTGCTCGATCCATGTCCCGTGTGGTGCGGGCAGGATCTGATCATTGCGGCCCCACAGCAGCGTCACGGGCATGTCGATGGTGCCGAGCAGATGCTCGTATTCGGCGGTGTCGTCTTCGCTGAGCTGCCGGTATTGCCGGTAGAACGCGGCCTGCCCCTCGGAACCGAGCCACGGTTCCAGATACGTTTCGAGTACCCCCGGGCGGTAGCCCTGGTGGGTGCCGTTGCGTAGGTGTGCGGTCACCAGCGCTTCATGCGCATACGGCGGAAGCTGCTCGAAGACGTTGTGGTGTTCGCGGATCAGCGCGAACAGGCCGTGCTCCCAAGTCCCTCCGGTGACGGCGTCGAACAGGGTCAGATCGGAGAATGCGGCGTGTTCGAGCAGCAGTGCCCGCAGAACGATCGCGCCGCCGATGTCACATGCAACCACGCTGGGGCGCTGGAGGTTCCACTGATGTAGCAGCTCGGCGAAGTTGCGACCCTGCGCCGCGAGGGTGAGGTCTTGGCCGTCGTGTTTGTCCGACTGGCCATAGCCGAGTTGGTCGAATACGAAGACCTTTCGGCCGCGGCGGGCCAGCGCAATTGCCACGTCGCGCCACAGGTATGACGAATAGGGCGTGCCGTGGACGAGGACGATCGGCCTTCCGTCACCGAAGGTCTCCCACCGCACGGTTCCGTCGTTCAGCTTCGCCGATCTGCTCAATGTCCACGTCATTCGAATTCCCTGACCTGTCGTGCTGCGTTTGAGTGTCCGTGTTCGTCCGAGACACCATGATGGAGCGAGACATCCGAGCTGTCGACAGCCCGACGTCAGCGCACCGCGATCGCGGCGCCGCCGGTGAGCGCCAGTAGCTGCGCGTAGGTCAGCGGCATGACCGAGTCGGCGGTGCCCGCGGCCGTCCAGATCACCGGGTAGGACGCCAGTGACTGGTCGACGACGGTGCGTAGCGGCGCCGGATGGCCCGTGGGAGCGACGCCGCCGATGACCTGTCCGGTCGCGCTGCGGACGAGCTTCGGGTCGGCCTTGCGGATGGCGGTGGCCCCGAGATGGCCGGCGACGACGTCGGTGTCCACCCGGGCGGCACCGCTGGCCATCACGAGCAGCGGTTCGCCGTCGCACTCGAACACCAGGCTGTTGGCGATCGCCCCGACCTCGCACCCCAATTGGTCGGCGGCTGCGGCGGCAGTCTTGGCGTCGGCGTCGAGGATCTTGATGGCCGATTCGATGCCTGCGGCGGCAACGGCTGCGGCGACGAGGGAGTTCCGTTCGTTCACAGTGACGATTCTGTCGGATCGGCGCCCGTAGCGCTCAGACTATTTCTCGTGGCGGACAACACCGTTCATCATCGTCAGCTTGACCTGGGCCTGGTGGATCTCGTGCGGCGGGATCGCGGTGAGGTCTTTGTCCAGTACGACCAGGTCGGCCAGCTTGCCCGCGGTGATGGAGCCGAGGTCGTTCTCGCGGCGCAGTTGGTAGGCCGGGCCCATGGTTTGGGCGGTGATCGCCTGGTCCAGGCTCAACCGTTCTTCGGGCCGAGGTAGCGGCGTCTGGTCGGTTTTGCCCAGTTCTCTTCTGGTGACGGCGATCTCGATCGCCTCGAGGGGGCGGAAGGTGCTGTAGTAGCTCGCCGCGGGCCAGTCGGAGCCGAAGGACAGGCGGGCGCCGCCGTTGGACAGTGACTTGAACGGATACATGCGATCGGCCCGCTCGGGCCCGAGCCGGACGGTGGTCACGTTGTGCCAGTACGGGTCCGGTGCGGCCCATTGGGCGGAGACCTGCGCGATGACACCGAGCTTGCCCAGCCGTGGAATATCCTGTGGGTCAACACATTGCAGATGTGCGATGGCGTTTCGCCGGTCGCGTTGCGGGTTGGCCTCGATGGCGGCCGCGATAGCGTCGAGCGTCATGCGGGTTGATCTGTCGCCGATGCAGTGCACGTGGATGTCGATTCCCTGTGCGTCGGCGCGCTTGACGACGTCGTTGACCTGATCGGCGGAGAACAGCGGTTGGCCGCTGGTGTCGGGCTTGTCCGCATACGGCGCGAGCATCGCCGCGGTGCGTCCGGCATCCACGCCGTCCATCACGATCTTCAGCACGTTGACGTGCACGAGCTCGGTTTGGGGTCCGTCGCGCAACGCCAGGATCTTGGGCAGCGGATCGACGTCCGGCTGGTTGTAGTAGTAGCTGCCGGTGACCCGGAAGGGCAGCTTGCCCGCCGTCTCGAGGTCGCGGTAGTGCCCGAAAGCCTTGTCCTCCGGCATGATTTCGACGCCCGCGTCGAACATCGAGGTGATGCCGGCCTCCGATGCCTTGGGCGCCCATTGGGTCAGCGACTCGGTGACGAACCCCTCGTCCATCGGCACGACGGAGTTCAGCACCTGCATGTAGGCGGGCACCTCGACGAGGTACCCGGTCGGGGTGCCGTCGGGATCGCGCTGGAACACGCTGAAACCCGGAACCGGATCGGCGGAATCCCTGGTGATCCCGGCGAGCTCGAGGGTCTTGGTGTTGACCCACGCCGAGTGGGCGTCGATAGCGATCAGCAGCACGGGCCGGTCCGGCCAGATCGCATCGAGGTCCTCGCGTCTGGGCCCGGTGGCGGGGAATGCGTCGTAGCGCCAGCCGAAACCGCGCACCGGGCCGCTACCGGCGACGGTGGGGGCATGGTCGCGTAGTGCCGCGAGGATGGCGTCGCGCGTGTCGAACTGGAGGTCCACGCCGCGGGTGATGGCGCTGCCGGCGATGGGATGGATGTGGCCCTCGGCGAACCCGGGGAGCAGCATGCCGCCGTCGAGGTCGACCACCCGCGTCGACGGCCCGGCCAGCGCCATGGCCTCATCGGCCGTGCCGACGTGCACGATCTGTTTGCCCCGGGTGGCGACGGCTTCGGCTCTCGGCTTGGCCGGGTCGACCGTGTAGACGGTCCCGTTGCGGAAGATGACGTCGGCGCTCCCGGAGGACGGCTGGCTCCGGGAATTGCAGCCGGCCAGCACGACCGGCGCGGCGCCCATCAGCGCGAGCACGGTCAGGGCTTGGCGGCGGGACATCTGGTGATCACTCGGTTCACGCATGGGTTTCCGTTCCGGTTGTCGTCCGGATGGGTGAGTCCGCGTTTGCTGGTGGCGATCACTGTAGTGGGGCCGGCGAACCGCTGCGGCGGGTTTCGACTTGCCTGATTGATAGTTGTAGTTTCACAATAGTTGTGTGAATACAACTGTCGGCTCGCTCAGCGCACGGCGCAAGGCGATCATCCTCGTCTCGTGTTGTCTGAGCCTGCTGATCGTGTCGATGGACGCCACCATCGTCAACGTCGCGATCCCGAGCATCCGTGACGATCTGGGTGCCTCACCGTCGCAGCTGCAGTGGATCGTCGACGTCTACACCCTGGTGCTGGCGTCGCTGCTGTTGCTGGCGGGCGCCACCGGCGACCGCTTCGGCCGCAGGCGCACGTTCCAGTTGGGTCTGACGATCTTCGCGGTGGCCTCGCTGCTGTGCAGCCTGGCGCCCAACATCGAAACCCTCATCGCGGCCCGCTTCCTGCAGGCCATCGGCGGCTCGATGCTCAACCCGGTGGCCATGTCGATCATCACCCAGGTGTTCACCGGCCGGGTGGAGCGCGCCCGCGCGATCGGCGTCTGGGGCGGGGTGGTCGGCATCTCGATGGCACTGGGCCCGATCGTGGGCGGGGCGCTGATCGAATACGTGGACTGGCGCGCGGTGTTCTGGATCAACCTGCCGATCTGCGTCCTGGCCCTCGTGCTCACCGCGATCTTCGTGCCGGAATCCAAGTCGGCGACGATGCGCGACCTCGACCCCGTCGGCCAGGTGCTGGGCGTGGCATTCCTGTTCGGCGTCGTCTTCGTGCTCATCGAGGGCCCGGGCTTCGGCTGGACCGACCCGCGCACCCTCGCCGTCGCCGTCGTGGCGCTCGCGGCCCTGGTGGCGTTCCTGCGCTACGAATCGCGCCGCAAGGACCCTTTTATCGACCTGCGCTTCTTCCGCAGCGTGCCGTTCGCCTCGGCCACCCTGATCGCGGTCTGTGCGTTCGCCGCGTACGGGGCGTTCCTGTTCATGATGTCGCTGTACCTGCAGACCGAGCGCGGCTACTCGGCGATGCACACCGGCCTGATCTACCTGCCGGTCGCCGTCGGCGCGCTGATCTTCTCGCCGCTGTCGGGCCGGCTGGTCGGCCGGTACGGCAGCCGGCCCTCGCTGCTGGTGTCGGGAGCGACGATCACCGTCGCCACGGTCCTGCTGACCCGGTTGACCGGCGACACCCCGGTGTGGCAGCTGCTGGTCATGTTCGCGGTGTTCGGCATCGGCTTCTCGATGGTCAATGCGCCGATCACCACCACGGCGGTCAGCGGTATGCCACTGGACCGCGCCGGTGCGGCCTCGGCGGTGGCCTCCACCAGTCGTCAGGTCGGCGTGAGTATCGGTGTGGCCCTGTGCGGTTCGGTCGCGGGTGCGGCGCTGGCCGGGACCGGCATCGATTTCGCCGCGGCCGCCCGACCACTGTGGTTCGTCTGTGCCGCACTGGGTTTGGTGATCTTCACACTGGGCGTCGTCTCCACCACGCCGTGGGCTCTGCGTTCCGCGCAGAAGCTGGCGCCCCTGATCGGTGAACACCATGTCCCGGAGGTGACCCATGCCCGATGACCGGCGAACCGACTTGGCCGACGGGGTGTGGCATGAGCTGACCGCGTTGGTGTTCGACCACCGCGACGGCTGGCGCCGGGCGGTGATCGACGAGACCGGGCTGCCGTTCAGCCGTATCCGCATCCTGAAACGGCTTGCGCGCGAACCACTGACCGTCAAGCAGCTTGCCTACGCGGCGACGGTCGATGCCCCGGCGGCCACGGTCGCGGTCAACGACCTTGAGGAGCGCGGGCTGGTGGTGCGTGCGATCGACCCGGCCAACCGGCGTTGCAAGCTGGTGTCGCTGACCGACGCCGGGCGGGCGCTGCTGGCGCGCATCGACCGGATCGAGGATCCGGCGCCGGAAGCGCTCGCCGCGCTCGACGCCGGGGACCTCGAAGTCCTGCGGGCGATCCTGCGCAAGATCACCACGCCTTAGCCCTCGACCGGGATCAATTCTCGCCCCACCCGCCCTGCACCATGGTCTGGAATTTCCAGACGCCGTCGCACTTGACCAGCAGATCGCCGTAGCGGACCCGCTGGCTGAACCCGTCGGCGGTGAACGTCGCGTCCGTGATGACGAACACCAGGTTCTCGTTGATGAAGTGCGGCGTTCGGGTCGACTCCATCGTGAAATCGGTGCTCTGGCTCAACTGTTCGGCCATCTGCGCGATGAACCCGGCCCGGTCGACGGACTCGGCGCTGCCGTCGGTCACCTCGTTGAGCGGGAACATCGCCTGATCCGCCATGCCCTCGGCGTCCTTGCTCGTCGCCAGGGCGTCGTAGCGGGCGAACCACGCCAGTACCGAGTCGACATCGGCGGTGGTGGGGGTGAATTCGCAGGCCTGCGGCATGGTCACCATGGTGCTCCTCGGCGGTAGGATTACTCTGTACGGCATACACTGTACACAGTACAGAGAGGATGGCGGTGTGAGAGAACGCGCAGGTGGGGATCGCAGCAGTGCCGGCGATCCGGTACGCACGCTCGAACTGCTCTGGCGTGAGCCGGGTCAGGGCGCGCGCACCCGCGGGCCGAAACAACGCACGACGGTGGACGCGGTGGTCGACGCCGCCATCCGGATCGCCGATGCCGACGGCCTCGACGCGCTCACGATGCGGGCGGTCGCCGTGCAACTGGGTGTGACGCCGATGGCCACCTACACCTATGTGCCGGGCAAGGCCGAACTGCTGGACCTGATGGTCGATACCGTCTACCGGCAGATGCCGCGACGCGACTTCGTCGGGAAGCCGTGGCGGGAGAAGGTTTCCGTCATCGCCGAGGACAACCTCGCGATGTTCGAGACGCATCCCTGGATCACCTACCTGCCGACTACCCGCCCGCCGCTGGGCCCGGGCATGATGGCCAAGTACGAGCACGAGCTCAGCGCGTTCGACTCACTCGGACTCAGTGACCTCGACATGGATTCGGCGCTGACGTATGTGCTTGGCTTCGTGAACTCGGTCGCCCGGATCGCCATCGATTCGCGCCGGGCCGCGGCCGACAGCGGCCAGAGTGACGGGCAGTGGTGGGAACGCGTCGGCCCTCTGCTGGAGCGCGTCCTCGACGGTGACCGATATCCGTTGGCCTCGCGGGTGGGGACGGCGGCCGGCCAGGCATTCGACGCGGCCTACAGTGCCGCGCACGCCTACGAGTTCGGGCTGGCGCGTGTGCTGGACGGACTGGCCGACCTCATCGGCACAGACTGAGCCCGTCGCCTCAGCTTTCGAGCACCGCCATCGCGGCGTTGTGGCCGCCGATGCCGGAGACGGCGCCGCCGCGCACCGAACCCGAGCCGCACAACAGGATCCGGTCATGGGCGGTGGCCACACCCCAGCGCTGGGCCGGCGTCTCCGATGCGGCGTCGTCCTCGGCGAACGGCCACCGCAGCGCGCCGTGGAAGATGTTGCCCGCGGTCATCCCCAGGGCCTGCTCCAGGTCGGTTGTGGTCTTGGACTCGATGCACAGCCGGCCGGCGCCGTCCTCCATGAGGACGTCCTGGATCGGTTCGGCCAGAACCGAATTGAGCGAGTTCAACACCGCCGAAGTCAGCCGGTCGCGCGTCCGGTCGGGATCGCCCACGGCTAGTGAGTGCGGGGTGTGCAGCCCGAAGACGGTCAGCGTCTGAGCCCCCGTGGCCCGCAGGTCCTCGGACAGGATGCTGGGATCGGTCAAGGAGTGACAGTAGATTTCGCACGGGAGCGGATCGGGAACACGCCCGGCGGCCGCGGCGTCGTAGGCCCCGGCCAGCTGGCTGAACGTCTCGTTGATGTGGAATGTGCCGCCGAATGCCTGCTCGGGCGTGACGTGTTCGTCGCGGAGCCGGGGGAGTCGGCGCAGCATCAGGTTGACCTTCACCTGCGCGCCGGGGGCGGTCTCGGGAGCCGGTTCGCCGAGCAGGTCGGCGAGCACTGCGGGGGTGACATTGGCCAGCACACGCTCGGCGGCGACGCGCCGCGCCGATCCGCCCCGGCGATAGCGCACCTCGCCATCCGGATCGATCGCGTAAACATCTGCACCGGTGATGATTTCGGCGCCGAAGCCCGCCGCGGCGGCGGCCAGGGCCCCGCTCACCGCACCCATCCCGCCGACCGGCACATCCCAGTCGCCGGTGCCGCCGCCGATCAGGTGGTAGAGAAAGCAGACGTTCTGGATCAGCGACGGATCGTCGATGTCTGCGAACGTGCCGATCAGTGCGTCGGTGGCCATCACGCCGCGCACCAGATCGTGCGACACCGCGGCGGTGATCGCCTGGCCGATGGGCTGTTCGATCAGCGCTTCCCAGGCCGCGGCTGTTTCGGTGTCCGCTCCGCTGAGCACGTCGCGTCGCATCTCGGCCCGGCTGCGCAGCGGCTGCAGCAGCGTCGGCCAGATCCGGGACGTGACCAGCCCGCACCGGCGGTAGAAGTCGCTGAACCCGGCCGCGTCGGCGCCGGCGCCGATCGCGTCGAACGTCGGCTTCGGGCCGACCAGCAGTCCGGTCGCACCGCGGGTGGCCGGATCCGGCGTGTAGGACGAGATTCGGCGCCGCGACAGCCGGATTCGGGCTCCCAGATCGGTGACGATGCGTTGGGGCAGCAGGCTGACCAGGTACGAGTACCGCGACAAGCGGGCATCCACACCGTCGAAGGCGTGTGCCGAAACTGCTGCGCCGCCTACGTGGTCGAGACGTTCGAGCACCTGGACCCGGCGTCCCGCCCGGGCCAGGTAGGCAGCGGCCACCAAGCCGTTGTGCCCGCCGCCGACGATGACGGCGTCCAACGCCTTTTCTGTCACGTCACGCCCTGCCGGTCAGCCTCGATAGCCTTCGACCTCGTCGGCTCCGCGTTTCTGGGCCAGGCCCGGGTCCTGTCCCGTTTCACGCAGCGCACGGCGCTGCCGCAACAGGTCCCAACACTGGTCGAGAGCGACTTCCAGCGATCTCAGTCGTTGTTGCTCTTCGGATTCGTCGATTTCCCGGCGCTGCACTCTGGTCCGGAGCTCCTGCTCCTCGGCAACGAGCCGGTGAACTTCGGCGAGGATGTCCTGATCTTTGGCCACACAACCAGTCTGCCGGACTACCGTTGATCCGGTGAGTACAAAACCTGACATCGAGTTTCCGGACGGACCTGCCCCCACTGAATTGGTCGTCACCGACCTGGTGGTCGGCGACGGCCCCGAGGCAGTGCCCGGTGGCACCGTCGAGGTGCACTACGTGGGCGTCGAATACGACTCCGGTGAGGAGTTCGACAGCTCCTGGAATCGCGGAGAATCCATTGAATTTCCATTGCGGGGCCTAATTCAGGGCTGGCAGGACGGAATTCCCGGGATGCGGGTCGGCGGTCGGCGCCAGCTCGTCATTCCGCCTGCACAGGCTTACGGTCCGGCGGGCTCGGGGCATCGGCTTTCGGGCAAGACGCTGATCTTCGTGATCGATCTGCTCGCCGCCCGTTGACGTTTCCATGGGTTCGGAAAGTATTGGCCGAACCTAACCGTCAATTTCCATTTGCTGCTACCGTCAACCTGTTTCGCTGCTGTAGATAACTGTTCGTCGACTTCAGGGAGTGCCCAAAATGTCGGGTTCGGACGAATCTCGGACAATCACAGGCTGGCAAACAGCCTCCAAGTTATATCGGCGACCACCCGGTTTGGGTTGGTTGCTGGCGCTGGCGGCAGTTCCATTGTTGCTGGGGCTGATCGGGTGGGGCGGACTCGACCGCTCGAACAGGAACGCTGATGTCACTCTTCCCGATGTGAATCCCACGGCGACATTGACCGCTCCGGACGTGAATGCCCCGGACGTCAACGCACCCAATGTCAATTTGCCGAACCTTTCGTTCGCGCCGTTGTCGATCACCCGTAACGGCAACGACTTCACCCTCACCGGTGATCTGCCCGACGCGGCCGCCAAGACCTCGCTGCTGGACTGGCTGCGCGGAAAGTTTGGTGCGGACGTCAATCTGGTCGACAATCTGAATCTGCGCCCGGGTGTGAGCACCCCCGATGTGTCGGCCCTGGGCAAGGTGTTCGACGCCTCGGCCGACATTCCGGATTTCAACTTCAGCATCGACGGTGACACGCTGACGCTGACCGGTACGGCGCCGTCGGCGCAGGTGCGCGACGCGGTCGAGGCGGCCGCCAAGGCAGCCTGGCCGAACATCAAGCTCGTCAACAACATTCAGATCGCGGCCGCACCGGCTGCCCCCGCGCCTCCGGCTCCTGGTGCACCGGGTGCTCCCGGTGGTACGCCCGGACCGTGCGCGGTGTTGCAGGGTGATGTCAGCGCTCTGTTGAAGACGCCGATCAACTTCAGCACCGACGGGTTCGCTGTGGCCCCGTCCTCGCAGCAGTTGTTGTCGCAGGTGGCCGACAAGCTCAAGTCGTGCGAAGGCGCAAAGGTGGCCGTCACCGGTTACACCGACAGCTCGGGCAATGACGCCATCAACATCCCGCTGAGCGGCAACCGCGCCAAAGCTGTTGCCGACTATCTGGTTTCGCAGGGTCTGGCGGCCGATCACGTGACGTCGTCCGGCGCGGGTTCGGCGAATCCGATCGCCAGCAATGACACCCCCGAAGGCAAGGCGCAGAACCGCCGTGTCGAGATCACGGTCAATTAGGGAGATTCGACATGGACTTCGTAATCCAATGGTTGTGGTATCTGCTCGCATTCGTGGTGGGGTCGCTGGTGGCCTGGCTGATTTCGGTGGTGACCGTCAAGCCCACCAGTGAGGAAGAGGCGTTCGCCGAACTGCCCGGCTCGCGTGAGATTGGAGCACGACGATGAGCGACGTGAACTGGTGGTTGATGGCCCTGGCCTTTGTGCTCGGCCTGGTACTGACGCTGGCGCTGACCCTGCGCAGGGTGAAGCGCGAGGTGCCGGTGTACGGCGCGCTGGGGCGTCGTCCCGACGCCGCGGCCGGAGCCGGTGGTAAGGCCGCGGCCGTCGGCGGAACAGCCGGAGCTGCAACGGCCGTCGCCGATGACGCCACGACCAAGCTGCCCCGGGTCAGCTCTGGCGACGAGCCCACCACGCAGCTGCCCAAAGTCAGCGGCGGTGCCGCAGCGGCCGGTGCGGCTGCCGCCGGTGCAGCCGGGGCGGCCAAGTTCGCCTCCGGCGGAGGTGCCCACGAGGCGGCCGATGACGACGTCAAGGTCGTCGAGGAGACGCCGTACGGCGCTGGTTCGGTACGGGTCTCGGGTGCGGGCACCCCGACGGGTTATCTGATCAAGGGCAACGAGGATTCGATGCTCTATCACTCGCCGGAGAGCCCGTCGTACTCGGTGACCATCGCCGAGATCTGGTTCGCCGACGTCGAATCCGCCGAGGGTGCCGGGTTCAACCGCTGGGACAGCGGTAAGTCCCAGCGCGACAAGAAGTAACAGCACAAGACGCGCGAGCAGACGCGGCGGTACCCGAAAACGCCATCGGCAGGGTACCTAAGCGTCTGCTCGCCGTATTGACGGGACTATTTCTAGTGCGGACCGGGCAGGCGTAACAGCAGCCGCGCCCCGCCCAGCGGGCTGGATTCCAGAGTCGCTGTACCGCCGTGCAAGTCGGCCTGCTGGGCCACGAGCGCGAGTCCCAGTCCGGAGCCCGAGCGCGACGCGGTCGACCCACGCGAGAACCGGTCGAACACCATTTCGCGTTCTTCCTCGGGCACGCCCACGCCGTCGTCGTCGACCGCGATCTCCACTCCCTCGCGCGAGCTCACGGCCGACAACTGCACCCGGGTGGCGCCGCCGTGCTTCACCGCGTTGGCGATCGCGTTGTCCACCGCCAGCCGCAGTCCGGTCGGCAGCCCGATGATGATCACGGTGGGCGAGGGCGCCAGTGAGACCTCGAGGTCGGGGTAGACGCGCATGGCGTCGTGGGCGGCGCGGTCGAGCAGTTCGGTGATGTCGACGGTGACGTGGTCGTCGGTGGTGGTCAGTTCCCCCTGGGCCAGGCGTTCCAGGGCGCCGAGGGTGGCCTCGATCCGCGACTGGGTGCGGATGACGTCGCCGACCACTTCCTTGCGTTGGTCGTCGGCCAGGTCAAGGGTCGACAGGACCTCCAGGTTGGTCCGCATCGCGGTCAGCGGGGTGCGCAACTCGTGGGCGGACACCGAGGCGAAGTCGCGGGCCGAGGTCAACGCGGCCTTGGTGCGGTCCTGTTCCTTCCAGATGCGCTGCAGCATGCCGTTGACGGCATCGGCGATCTCCACGGCCTCGCTGGCGCCGCGAACCTCGACGTCGGGGGCCTCGTCGCCCGCCTCGATCTCGCGAGTCTGCTCGGCCAGCCGTTTGAGCGGGCGGACCGCGAACGCGGCCAGCACCCAGCCCAGCACGGTGGCCGCGCCGACGGCGAACACGCAGATGATGAGCACCCGTCGGTGCAGGTTGTTGGTGTCGGCGATGGTGGCGTCGTACGTCGCGCCGACTGCCACCCACATGGGTCCGGGGGCGGGGATCTGCACGGTGCGGACCCGCCAGCGCACCCCGTCGATGTACGTGTCGGCGTAGCCGTCGGGCAGCTCGGGCAGGATCACGTTCGAGTTCGACGAGACGTTTCCGGCCTGACGCACGGTGATCACGGCGTCCTGGTCGCTCGGGGAGCGGGGGATCTCGCCGAGGCCGCGCGGCAGGAACGGGATGGCGAAGCCTGCGGCTTCGTCGAGGCGCCGGTCCAGTCGTTCCTTGCGGTCGTTGGTGATGCCGACCCAGACGATGGTGCCGACGATGACGACGACGATCGCTGCGCCGATGGCGGTGGCGAACGCGACCCGGGTCCGCAGCGACGGTGTGCGGCGGAAGATCCGGGTCAGCGGCCTCATTTCCTACTGCGTCCTGAGGACGAATCCGACCCCGCGGACGGTGTGCAACAGCCGTGGCGCGCCACCGGCCTCGAGTTTGCGGCGCAGGTACCCGATGAACACGTCCACCACGTTGGTGTCGGCGGCGAAGTCGTAGCCCCAGACCAGTTCCAGCAACTGTGCGCGGGACAGCACGGCGGTCTTGTGCTCGGCCAGCACGGCCAGCAGGTCGAACTCGCGTTTGGTCAGGTCCACGTCCACCCCGTTGACGCGGGCGCGGCGGCCCGGGATGTCGACCTCCAGCGGGCCCACCTGGATGGTCTCGGAGGAGAAGGTGGCCGACGCGCCGCGGCGGCGCAGCAGGGCCTTGACCCGGGCCACCAGCTCCTGCAGCACGAACGGTTTGACCAGGTAGTCGTCGGCGCCGGCTTCCAGGCCGGCCACGCGGTCGTCGACGCTGCTGCGGGCCGAGAGCACGCAGACCGGCACGTCGTTGTCCATCGCGCGCAGCGCGGTCACCACGCTGACGCCGTCGAGTACGGGCATGTTGATGTCGAGCACGATCGCGTCCGGGCGGGTCTCGGTGGCGCTGCGCAGCGCTTCGGCCCCGTCCACGGCCGTAGAGACGGTGAACCCGGACAGCCGCAGCCCACGTTCCAGCGAGGCGAGCACGTCAGGGTCGTCGTCAACGACGAGGACCCGGGGCGAGGCCATGCCACTGGTAGCGCTATCCATAACCGCCATCTTGCCCGATGAACAACGGTGATTCGCGCAGGCTCCCAGGGAAGTCCCCGGGGATGTTTTTGACCTCAATAATTGTTCAGGTTTTACGGTGATGCTCATGAATATGGAAACAGTGGCCAGGCAGTCGCTGTACCGGCAGACGCATGCGCGCGACGGTGACCTGCGCGCACTGGCCGACCGGCGGTTGCTGTCGCGGATCTGGCGCTTCTCCGCGCGCCACCACCGCAGGCTGGGCGGTTTCGTCGCGATCAGCGTGGTCAGTGCGCTGCTGACGGTGACGACACCGGTGCTGGCCGGCCGGGTGGTGGACGCGATCACGCGGGGCGGCCCGGCGTCGACGGTGGTGCTGCTGGCCGCGGTGATCGCCGCGGTAGCCGTCGCCGAAGCCGCGGTGGCCCTGTTGACCAGGTGGTTGTCGTCGAACATCGGCGAAGGTCTGATCCTGGATCTGCGCACCGCGGTGTTCGACCACGTGCAACGCATGCCGGTGGCGTTCTTCACCCGCACCCGGACCGGCGCCTTGGTGAGCCGCCTGGGTAACGACGTGATCGGGGCGCAACGGGCGTTCTCCGACACGCTCTCGGGCATCGTCGCGAACCTGGTGACCCTGACGTTGACGCTGGTCGTGATGCTCAGCATCTCGTGGCAGATCACCCTGCTGTCGTTGGCCCTGCTGCCGTTGTTCGTGCTGCCCGCCCGGCGCATCGGCACGAGGATGGCCGGGCTGTCCCGGGAGGCGGCCACCCACAACGCCACGATGAACACCCAGATGACCGAGCGGTTCTCGGCCCCGGGGGCCACCCTGGTCAAGTTGTTCGGCAGCCCGCAGACCGAGTCCGACGAGTTCGCGGCGCGTGCCGACCGGGTGCGCGACATCGGGGTGCGCACGGCGATGCTGCAGTCGACGTTCATGAACTCCCTGACGCTGATGTCGGCGCTCGCCCTGGCACTGGTCTACGGGCTGGGCGGCGTACTCGCGATCGGCGGGCAGATGCAGGCCGGCGCGGTGGTGTCCCTGGCGCTGCTGCTGACCCGGCTGTATGCGCCGCTGACCGCACTCGCCAACGCGCGGGTCGAGATCGCCAGCGCCCTGGTGTCATTCGAGCGGGTTTTCGAGGTGCTCGACCTGGTGCCGCTGATCGCCGAGGAACCCGATGCCGTGCCTGTGCCGGATGGTCCTGTCGAGGTCGAATTCGACCACGTCCGGTTCTCCTACCCCTCGGCGGACAAGGTGTCGCTGGCCTCGCTGGAAGAAGTGGCGACGTTGGACGACCGCGGTGGTGACGAGGTGCTGCACGGCATCTCGTTCACGGCCCGGCCCGGGCAGATGGTGGCGCTGGTCGGATCGTCGGGGGCGGGCAAGTCGACCATCGCGTCGCTGCTGGCCCGGCTCTACGACGTCGACTCCGGTTCCATCAAGCTCAACGGTGCCGACGTGCGGGACGTGACGTTCGCGTCGCTCAAGGACACCGTGGGCATGGTGACCCAGGACGGGCACCTGTTCCACGAGTCGATCCGCGCCAACCTGTTATTAGGACGACCGGACGCTGGATCCGCTGTCGCCGCCGGGGCGGCTCCGGAAGAAGACCAACTCTGGGAGGCGCTCCGCCGGGCCCGGCTCGACGATGTGGTCGCGGCGATGCCCGACGGCTTGGACACGGTTGTCGGTGAGCGCGGATACCGTCTGTCCGGAGGACAGCGGCAGCGGTTGACCATCGCGCGCCTGCTGTTGGGACGATCACGGGTGGTGGTGCTCGATGAGGCGACGGCGTCGCTGGACTCGGCCTCGGAGGCGGCGGTGCAGCAGGCCCTCGCCGAGGCGCTGGGCGGGCGCACCTCGATCGTCATCGCGCACCGGTTGTCCACGGTTCGCGCGGCCGATCTCATCCTGGTCGTCGAGGACGGTCGCATCGTCGAACGCGGCACCCACCGCGAGTTGCTCGCCCGTGGTGGCCGCTACGCCGAGCTGTACGACACGCAGTTCTCCGAGGAGGTCCCGGCGGCATGAGGTTAATCGTTTGCCCCTGATGGGAAGATTGATCCAGTGAGTCAACCCGCGATCGCCCCACCACCGAAGCGGATACGGACCAGTTCAGATCTGTGGCGGCTGTTGCCTTATCTGTTGCCGTACCGGACCCGCTGGATCGTCATGATCGTGGTCGCGGTGGTCAGCCTGGCCGCGACGGTGGCGATCCCGCTGATGACCAAGGCCGTGATCGACGGTCCGGTGCGCCACCAGGATCCGCACGGGCTGTGGGTACTGGGCTCGGCCGCGGTGGCGGTCGGCATCTCCGAGGCCGTGCTGTGGTTCATCCGGCGCTGGATGGTCGCCCGCGCCACCATGGGCGTCGAGGCCGACATCCGCAAGGATCTCTACGCGCGGCTGCAGATCCTGCCGATGAGCTTCCACAGCCGCTGGCAGTCCGGGCAGCTGCTGTCGCGGGTGATGAACGACCTGTCCACGATCCGCCGGTTCCTGTCCTTCGGGCTGGTGTTCCTGATCCTCAACACCCTGCAGATCGTCGTGGTGACGTCGATCCTGCTGGCGATGTACTGGCCGCTGGGTGTGGTGGTGCTGGTGTCGATCGTGCCGATCACGCTGACCGTGCTGCACTTCGAGCGGGAGTACACCCGGTTGTCGCGGCTGGCGCAGGACCAGACCGGCCACGTCGCAACCCATGTCGAGGAGGCCGCTCTCGGGCTGCGGGTGGTCAAGGCCTTCGGCCGCGAGGACTACGTCTTCGACCGGTTCGACGAGCAGGCCACGCAGCTCTACGAGACGCAGTTCGCCAGGGTGAGTGTGTCGGCGAAGTTCTGGACGCTGCTGGAGGTCATCCCCAACCTCACGCTGATCGTGGTGCTTGGGTTCGGTGCGTACGCGGCGGGCCACGGCCACGTCACGATGGGCACCCTGGTCGCCTTCATCACGATGATGCTGTCGCTGGTGTGGCCGATCGCCTCGTTGGGTTTCCTGCTGTCGATGACCCAGGAGTCGTTCACCGCGGCCAACCGGATCGCCGAGATCTTCGATTCCCCGATCGACATCGCCGACGGCCCGGTGTCGCAGGCGCCGCGCGGCGGGCGGTTGGAGCTGCGGGATGTGGGCTTCAAGTTCCCCGACGGCGAGGACGAATGGGCCCTGCGGCACGTCAACGTGGTGGTGGAGCCGGGGCAGACGCTGGCGCTCGTCGGCGCGACCGGTTCGGGCAAATCGGTGCTGGCCGCGTTGTTCTCGCGGCTCTACGACGTCACCGAAGGCCAGATCCTGATCGACGGCCGCGACATCAGGGAGCTGAGCCTGCCCGTGCTGCGGCAGGCCGTGGCCACCGCGTTCGAGGACCCGACGCTGTTCTCGATGTCGGTGGCCGAGAACCTACGGCTGGGCCGTGCCGATGCCACCGACGAGCAGTTGGGCCAGGCCATCGAGATCGCGGCCGCACAGTTCGCCTACGACCTGCCGTTCGGCCTGGACACCCGGATCGGCGAGCAGGGCATGAGCCTGTCCGGTGGTCAGCGCCAACGTCTTTCGCTGGCCCGCGCGATCCTGGCGGCGCCCAAGATCCTGGTGCTCGACGACACGCTGTCAGCGCTGGACGTGCACACCGAGGCCGTGGTGACGGAGGCCCTCGGGCGCGTCCTGCGCGGGGTGACGGGCATCATCGTCGCGCACCGCGCGTCGACCGTGCTGCTGGCCGACCAGGTCGCCCTGTTGCAGGACGGGACCATCACCCACATCGGTACGCACACCGAATTGCTCACGCGGGTACCGCAATACCGCTACCTGCTGGCCGCCGATGACCAACTCGACGACGCGAGCGAGCGCAGTTGCGAATGGGAGGACGACGAGGAGCTGGGCCGGTTGCAGCGCGGGCAGGCCGAGCGTGCGGCCATCGACGAAGTGGGCGAGCCACCGTATCTCGGGGCGGAGGTGCAACGTCGATGACCACCACACAATGGCGTGGCCGGCTGACCGACGACGAGCAGGATGACTCCGACGGCACCCCCGCCGGCGCGTCCGCACTTCCGATCGACGAGAGCGTGCCCCGGCGCCGCGAGGCCCGGGCGCTGCTCATCTCATTGCTGCGCCCCTACCGCTGGACGGTCGCCGTGCTGGCGCTGGTGGTCGTCGTGGAAAACGCTGCCCGGCTTTCTGTTCCGATCCTGGTGCAGCGCGGTATCGACTGGGGCATCCCACCGATTCTGGAGGGCGGCCCGGCCCGTGAGCTGATGCTGATCGTCGGCACGCTGTGCGTGGTGGTGATCGTGCAGGCGATCAGCCGCATGTTCTTCCTGCGGCGCTCCGGCCGGGTCGGGCAGCGGGTGCTGTTGGAGTTGCGCCGGCGGGTGTTCCGCCATTTCGGCAAGCTCGATGTGGCCTTCCACGACCGGTATACGTCGGGCCGGGTGGTCAGCCGGTCCACCAATGACGTCGAGGCCATCCAGGACATGCTGGAAACCGGTTTCGACAGCCTGATCACCGCGGTGCTGACACTGTTCGGTACCGCGATCCTGCTGGTCGCGCTCGACTGGCGGCTGGGCCTGATGTGCCTGGCGGCGTTCCCGATCCTGGTCGCCCTGGTGTGGTGGTTCCGCAACGAGTCGGGCAAGACCTACCGGCTGGTGCGGGAAAGCGCGGCGCTGGTGATCGTCCAGTTCGTCGAGACCATGACCGGGATCAAGGCCGTGCAGGCCTACCGGCGCGAGCCGCGCAACCAGGAGATCTTCGACGACGTCGCCGACGAGTACCGGGCGATCAACGAGAAGACCTTCAAGCTGCTGGCGATCTTCATGCCCGGCGTCAAGCTGGTCGGCAACCTCACCACGGGCGTGGTGCTGCTCTACGGCGGCTCTCGGGTGCTGCACGGTGAGATGACCATCGGCACGCTGGCCGCGTTCCTGCTGTACCTGCGGATGTTCTTCGAACCGATGCAGGAGATCTCGCAGTTCTTCAACACCTTCCAGTCGGCGTCCTCGGCTCTGGAGAAGCTGGCCGGGGTGCTGGCCCAGCAGCCCGCCATCGCGGAACCCGCGCGGCCCGTCCCGCTGCCGGATTCAGGCGCGGACCCGAAGGGCGACATCGTGTTCCACGATGTGCGGTTCGAGTACGCGCCGGGCCGTCCGGTGTTGCCCGGGCTCGAGCTCTCGGTGCCGGCCGGTCAGACCGTGGCGCTGGTGGGCACCACCGGCGCGGGCAAGACCACCATCGCCAAGTTGATCGCCCGGTTCTACGACCCCACGGCCGGATCGGTGACGCTGGACGGCGTGGATCTGCGCGAGCTCGCCCAGGCGGACCTGCGCCGCCACGTCGTGATGGTCACCCAGGAGAACTTCATGTTCTCCGGGACGGTCGCCGACAACATCCGGTTCGGACGTCCCGGGGCCACCGATGAGCAGGTGCGGGAGGCCGCAGCCGCGGTCGGTGCGGATCGCTTCATCGAGACATTGCCCGACGGGTATGACACCGACGTCGCCAAGCGCGGTGGCCGCCTGTCGGCCGGGCAGCGTCAGCTGGTGGCGTTCGCCCGGGCATTCCTGGCCGATCCGGCGGTCCTGATCCTGGATGAGGCGACGTCCTCACTGGACATTCCGAGCGAACGAATGGTGCAGCGCGCGCTGGAAACCGTGTTGGCCGACCGCACCGCGCTGGTGATCGCACACCGGCTCTCCACGGTGCAGATCGCCGACCGGGTCCTCGTCCTCGAGCACGGTCGCATCATCGAGGACGGCGCACCGGCAGATCTCATCGACCGGGCCGACGGGGCGTATGCGGCGTTGCACCGGGCCTGGGTCGATTCGCTGGCCTGAGCTCCTCTTTATTGCGCGAGCAGACGTGAAAGCACCCTAAATTGTTCGAAACTGGGTACTTTCGTGTCTGCTCGCGCAGCCGTTATCGCTTGGCGGTGAAGCGCAGCGTGGCGTCGTAGCTCTGTGAGCCCGCACCGATGCGCACGATGACGTCCCACTGGCCCGGCACGGACAGGTCTATGTCGGCGCTGTAGTCGTCCGTGCCTGCGGGTGTGGCCTCGACGGTGGGGGCGGCCAGACCCATCTCCGGCAGGCGTGGTTCGAAGCGGACCCACTCCGGTGTCGGGGTTTCGCCTGCGCTTCCCAGGATCTCGATGGTCAGCGGGCCGACTCCCACCTTGGGTGGATCGCCCTTCAAGCGCACCAGGTACGGCCCCGCGGTGGCTTCGGCGACGATCGGTGTCCGCGGTTGCGGCCACAACAGCCACAGCATGCCGCCGCCCACGGCGACCACCATCACCGCGATGCCCAGCCAGCGCAGGCGGTTCACGGTGCTGGCTACAGCTTTTCGATGTCGGGAAGCGCCCAGGTCTTGTCGAACAGGGCGGGTTTCGGGCCGTAGAGCCGGAACAGTACCTCGAACTGGCCATCGGGTTTCGTCGGAATCCAGTTGGACTGCTTGCCTTCTGGGGCGGACGGGCCGAAGTAGACGTCGACGGACCCGTCGGGGTTCGTCACGAGGTCGGGCCGGTGCGAGGAGCGGCTTCCGTGCGGCAGGTCACGGATCAGCGCGTGTGTCGCCCGGTCGTACACCGTGGCCGACCAGTACAGCGAAACCGGCGGGTCGGCGGGTACCCGAAGTCGATAGGTGGCCGCACCGTCGAGCGACTGACCGTCGGCATCGACGATCGTCATCACGTAGAACTGGCCCTGCCCAAGGTGTTTGGCACTGAAGTAGATGAACGAGTACAGCAGGCCGCGATCGTCGACAGGGTAGCTGGCGGGGTCGGCGAATCCGCTCTGCATGCCCTGCACCACCTCTGGGGAGGCGGGCACGGCCCAGTGACTTCCATCGAAATACGGCGGCGTGAAGAACCGTGGATAGTTGGCGTCGAGCCAGTCGTGTGCATCGGCCGCCGCCGCCTCCAGTGCCGGCTTCAACTCGGCGTCGGGTTCGAACGGCTTGCCCTTCTCGATGCCGATCGATTTCAGCACCGAGATCATCACCCGGTCCCGCTGCAACCACGGCTCGCGCTGGACGAACTGGTGAAGCAGTTCGAAGAACCGGATGTCGTACGGGATCGTGCTGTCGTACAACGCACCTGATGCGTCGGCGAAGGCCGTCGGCTCGGCGCCGGACAGCGGGTAGACCTTGATGCGCTTGCCGTACTCGGCCGCCGTGGCGACGTCGGCGTCGTCACTCGACGCGACGTTGGACCGCAGCGCCCCGAACCCCGTGTACGTCGCCGACGGCATCGGGATGTAGCCGTCGGGAACCTCACCGTCGAAGCCCGGCGGCAGGATCAGGTACTTGCCGCCCGCGCCCTTGTCGACCCCGGCGGGCCCGACATCTTCGAGTGCTTCCTGCCAGCCGTTGTCCACCGACCCGGTGATCGAACCACCTTCTGCGGGTGGGATTTCCAGCACGACCGGGCCGGCCTCGGTGTTGTAGAGCGGGAAGAAGTACAGCGTGTCCGGATTCGGGGTCAGCGTCTGGTTCTTCCAGTCCAGCAGCTTCGACCAGAACACCACCTGGTTGTCGCCCGCGCCGACTCCGGCTGCCGCTTCGCGCAGCAGCTCGAAGTTGACGGCGGGCATACCCCAGATCACGGCCTGGACAGCACGGGAACGCACCAACGGGTCCATGCCCAAGACGCTAGTACGTCACCGCACGGTGTCGAAGAACGTCTTCACATCTTCGACGAACAATTCCGGCTGTTCGAAGGCGGCGAAATGTCCGCCGCGCGGCATCGTCGTGAAGTGGGTGACGTTGTAGCCGGTCTCGCACCAGCTGCGCGGGGCGCGCAGGATCTCCAGCGGGAACGACGCGATACCGGTGGGCAGGCTGACATATTCGCCGCCGGCGAAGGTGTTGGCGCTTTCCCAGTACAGCCGGGCCGACGAGGCCGCCGATGCGGTGAGCCAGTAGAGCATGACGTTGTCGAGCATCTCGTCTCTGGACACCACGCTCTCGGGGTTCCCGTCGCAGTCCATCCACGACCAGAACTTCTCCACGATCCACGCCAGCTGACCGACCGGGGAGTCGACGAGCCCGTACCCGACGGTCTGCGGCCGGGTGGACTGCTGCTTCATGTAGCCCGAGTCCCACTTGCGGTAGTACTCGATCCGGGCCAGGGCCGCCTGCAGGTCCTCGGTCATCTCGCCGATGCCCTCGGCCGGCGGCTGCGCGATCGGCATGTTCACGTGGATGCCCACGCACGAGCCCACGTTGCGGCCGATCTGCGTCGTCACCGCGGCGCCCCAGTCGCCGCCCTGCGCGCCGTAGCGGTCATAGCCCAACCGCGTCATCAGGGTGTCCCAGGCCTGCGCGATCTTCCCGATTCCCCACCCTGTCGCGCTCGGCTTGCCGGAGAACCCGTAGCCGGGCAGTGACGGGCACACCACGTCGAATCCGGCCTCGGTCAGCGGTTCGATGACCTTGTGGAACTCGACGATCGACCCGGGCCAGCCGTGGGTGATCAGTAGTGGGAACGCGTCCTCGCGCCCGGATCGCTGGTGGATGAAATGGATGTCCAGGCCGTCGATTTCGGTGGTGAAGTGGTCGAACCGGTTCAGGGCGGCCTCGCGGGCGCGCCAGTCGTACTCGTTGGCCCAGTAGGCCGCCAGATCCTTGGTGTAGTCCAGCGGGATGCCCTGGGTCCAGTCCTCGACGCACTCGGCCTCGGGCCATCGGGTCCGGTTCAGTCGCTGCTTGAGGTCGTGGAGATCGGCGTCGGGAATTGCGATGCGGAAGGGGCTGATCGACTGGTCGCTCGAGGTCATGTAGGCCATCCTGTCGCGCCGAAGCGTCCAGCGGTATCAATATTATGTTGACAACAAAATGTTGAAAAGTCACCCTGGATGCCATGACGAACGAATCGCTGCAGCCGCCCAATCCCAGCCGCGAGCGTGCTCAGCGCGAGTACGCGGGGCTGTTCCGAATCGCGGAGCGTCATGCCGATACCGCCGACAGGCGAGCCCGGAGCAGCAACGCGCACATGGTCGAGCCGCACGAGGCCGTCCGAATCGTCGCGGCATTGGCCGGGGGAACGTTCAGCCCGGAACCCGGCGAGCCCGACATCGATGAGGACGACCTGATGGCCGCGCTCACGCTGATGCCGAAAGTTCGCCTCGACCTGGACGAGCTCGAAGCGCTCCTGCTGTTGGCCGCGCATCGACGCGGATTCACGTGGCAGCGCATCGCGTTCGGCCTGGGGCTGGGCAGTGCGCAGGCCGCCCGGCAGCGCTACGAACGCTTGGTCCGGCGGACCGGCTGAAGGTGCGGTCAGGGAATCTGGCGTAACCGCCGCGCCTTGGAGACCGCCTCGTGACGGTTGCGGGCCCCGAGCTTGGCTGCCGCGCTGCGCAGGTAACTCTTCACGGTTTCCGGCTTGAGTGAAAGTCGCTGGGCTGCTTCGGCATTGGTGCAGCCCAGAGCAACCTGCGCCAGCACGTCGACCTCCCGCGCGGTCAGCGGGGCGCTGGCCGGCGGATCGCCACGCAGGGCGACCGCCAGCCGGTCCGCGAGCTCGCGCAACGGCCCGGCCAGGTCCGGGGTGTCGGCGGCCAGCCGTCGCAGGTCGGCGTGTACCTCGCGGATCTGCTCGGTGTCGGCCGGTTGGTCGGTGAAGTTGGTCAGCGCGGTCTCGCGCATCCGCAGGCGCCGGTCCACCTCGTCGCGGACGCGAAGCTCGTCGCTCAATCGCTGGGCCGAGGCCACCATCGCGGCCGCGGTCCGGTCGCCGATCGGGGCACTGGTGCGGTGCGCTCCGTAGAGCACGGCCCGCGCCGTGCCGTCGACGACCACCGGCACGGCCAGGATCGAGCGGATCCCCTCGGTCAGCACCGGCTCGTCGTAATCGTGGGTGATGGTCGACGAGCGCCGGTAATCGGGCACCGAGATGGGACGGCGGGACGCCACGCTGGCCCCGCCCAGCCCGGCGCGGGGCAGCACCGCGAGCCCGCGCATGGCGCCGGTGCGGGTGCCGAAGAACTCGCTCAACAGCAGGGTGTCGTCGTGCACCTGCCCGCCGAACGCCAGCGGAAGCCCGGTATCGGTGGCCATGCGGCGCAGCTCGGCGCGTACCGCGTCGCCGTCGCGGGGCCGCAATAACCAGGGGCGCATCGTCGGTACACACTTTCGGGGGTAGCGGGCGGGCGAGTGTGACGTAGAGCATAACTGTCATGAATGTCGTCGCGAGCAACACGGACCGCTACCGCGGTGCCCGTGACCAGCTGGTTGCCACCATCGCGGACTACGCCCAGGCGGTCGAGGAATTCGCCTGGCCGCAGATCAGCGGCACCTTCAACTGGGCGGTCGACTGGTTCGACGCCATCGCCAGGGGCAACGACCGCACGGCGCTGTGGATCGTCGAGGAGGACGGTTCCGAACAGCGGGTGACCTTTGCCGAGATGGCGCAGCGCTCCGACCGTGTCGCGGCCTGGCTGCAGGGACTCGGTGTGAGCAAGGGAGACCGGGTTCTGTTGATGCTCGGCAATCAGGTCGAGTTGTGGGAGGCCATGCTGGCCATCGCCAAGCTGGGCGCGGTCATCATGCCGACGACCGGGGCGCTGGGGCCGGCGGACCTGTCCGATCGCATCGCCCGCGGCGGCGCGCGGTTCGTCGTCGCCAACACCGCCGACGCGGTCAAGTTCGCCGAGGTGCCCGGTGACTACGTGCGGATCGCGGTCGGTGAGACGCCGGCGGGCTGGCATCGCTACGCCGACGCGCAGGACGTGGCACCGCAGCGGTTCGAGGCGTGCACCACGGTCGATGACCCGATGCTCATCTACTTCACCTCCGGCACCACGAGCAAGCCGAAGCTGGTCGAGCACTCCCAGGTGAGCTACCCCGTCGGCCACCTGACCACGATGGCCTGGATCGGCGTCAAACCCGGCGACGTGCACCTCGCGATCAGCTCGCCCGGCTGGGCCAAGCACGCCTGGAGTTGTTTCTTCGCACCGTGGATCGCCGAGGCGACGATCTTCGTCTACAACTACGCACGCTTCGATGCGGCGGCCCTGCTCGGTCAGTTGCGGCGGGCCGCGGTCAACACGTTCTGCGCCCCGCCGACGGTGTGGCGCATGCTGATCCAGGCCGACCTGGGGGAGCGGCCCGAGGGGCTGCGCGAGATCCTGGGCGCCGGTGAGCCGCTGAACCCGGATGTGATCGCCCAGGTGGAAAAGGCCTGGGGGCTGACGATTCGTGACGGGTTCGGCCAGACCGAGACCTCGCTGCTGGTCGGCAACACCCCCGGCCAGCCGGTGAAACCGGGATCGATGGGCCGGCCGATGCCGGGCGTCCCGGTGGTGCTGGTGGATCCGATCACGTCGACGCTCGCCGACGAGGGGGAGATCTGCCTGGACCTGGCCGCGCACCCGCGCAACCTGATGACCGGCTATCTCGGTGACCCGCAACGCAATGAGGCCGTGATGGCCGGCGGTTACTACCACACCGGCGACGTCGCCGGTGTGGACGAGGACGGCTACATCACCTACATCGGCCGCACCGACGACGTGTTCAAGTCCAGCGACTACAAGGTGTCGCCGTTCGAGTTGGAGAGCGTGCTGATCGAGCATCCGGCCGTGGTCGAGGCCGCGGTGGTACCGCAACCCGACGACACCCGGCTGTCGGTGCCCAAGGCGTATCTCGCGCTGGCCGATGGCTGGGAAGCCAACGCGGACACGGCGAAAGAGGTCATGGTGTATGCCCGCGACCATCTCGCCCCCTACCTCAAGGTGCGCCGGGTGGAGTTCTTCGACCTGCCCAAGACGATCTCGGGCAAGATCCGCCGCGTCGAGTTGCGTAAGCGTGAGGACGCGGCTCATGAAGCGGGCCAACCTATTTCCACCGAATTCCGATACGAGGATCTTGTGGAATGAACGCAGCGATGAGTTCCTATGACCGTGGCCCCACCGATGTAGCCGTGCTCGAAGAGACCATCGGGGCGAACTTCGAACGCATGGTGGCGGCCGGGCCGGACGCCGACGCGTTGGTCGAGGTGGCCACCGGGCGGCACTGGACCTATGCCGCGCTCGACGACGAGGTCGACGCGGTGGCACGTGGTCTCATGGCCCTGGGCGTGCAGAAGGGCGATCGCGTCGGCATCTGGGCGCCCAACTGTGCCGAATGGGTGATGCTTCAGCTCGCGACGGCCAAGATCGGCGCGATCCTGGTCAACATCAACCCGGCGTACCGCACCCACGAACTGGCTTACGTACTCAAGCAATCCGGCATTCGGACCCTGGTTTCGGCCACCGCGTTCAAGTCCTCCGACTACGTGACGATGGTGGCCGAGGTGCAGGCGGAATGTCCGGCGCTGAAAGACATCATCTTCCTCGGCACCCTGGACTGGGACCGGCTGCACATCGAGCAGGCCGGCGAGGATGAATTGCGGGCACGGACCGGCGAGCTGTCCAACACCGACCCGATCAACATCCAGTACACCTCGGGGACAACAGGATTCCCCAAAGGCGCGACGCTGAGCCATCGCAACATCCTGAACAACGGGTTCTTCGTCGGCGGGCTGATCAATTTCGAGCGCGGCGACCGGGTGTGTATCCCGGTGCCGTTCTACCACTGCTTCGGCATGGTGATGGGCAACCTCGGTGCGTTGACCCACGGGGCGACGATCGTCATCCCCGCACCGGGATTCGATCCCGGCATCACGCTGGCCGCGGTCGAATCCGAGCAGTGCACGGCGCTGTACGGGGTGCCGACGATGTTCATCGCGATGCTCGGGCATCCCGACTTCGCCCAATTCGACCTGTCCTCACTGCGGACCGGGATCATGGCGGGCTCGGTGTGCCCCGTCGAGGTGATGAAGCACGTGGTGGCCGACATGCACATGGCCGAGGTGGCGATCTGTTACGGCATGACCGAGACGTCACCGGTGTCGTGTCAGACGCTGGTCGAAGACGATCTGGAGCGCCGTACCGCCACCATCGGTCGCGCCCATCCGCACATCGAGGTCAAGATCGTCGACCCGGATACCGGCGAGACAGTCGAGCGCGGGGAGCCCGGGGAGTTCTGCACCCGCGGTTACTCGGTCATGCTCGGCTATTGGGATGAGCCTGCGAAAACCGCGGAGGCCATCGACACCGACGGCTGGATGCACACCGGGGATCTGGCGGTGATGCGTGAGGACGGCTACTGCACGGTGGTCGGCCGGATCAAGGACATGGTGATCCGCGGCGGTGAGAACGTCTATCCCCGTGAGATCGAGGAGTTTCTCTATACCCATCCCGACATCGACGACGCCCAGGTGATCGGCGTACCTGACGCCAAGTACGGCGAGGAGGTCTGCGCGTGGGTCCGGATGAAACCGGGCCGTGCGCCGCTGGACGCAGAGGCGCTGCGGGCGTTCGCCTGCGGGAAGCTGGCCCACTACAAGATCCCGCGTTATGTGGTTGTCGTGGAGGAATTCCCGATGACGGTGACCGGAAAGATCCGCAAGGTCGACATGCGGGACGAGAGCGTCAAACTCCTCGGCCTCGGCGACAGCTAGCTTTCAGGTGATCAGCCCCAGCGCTTGATCACGTCACCCACCGGCTTACCGGTGGCCAGTGCCGCCATCATCAGCACCCGCGCCTGGCTCGGCCGTAAGTGGGGGACCATCACCGCGCCGGCCTTGACCATGTCGTCGCCGGGACCGTATTCGGCGATGACCTCCCCGTCCGGGACGCGGCTGGAGATTCCGAATGCCACCCCGGCCGGTGCGTGCCGGCGTACCGCGTCCACCACACCGTCACCGGCGTTGCCGGATCCCAGTGCCTCCACGATGATTCCGCGTGCTCCCGCGGCCACGGCGGCATCGATGGGGCCGGGGCCGTCGCCGGGGTAGGCCGCGACGACGTTGACCCGCGGTGCACTGACCGCGGGCACTTCACCGAGGAACGGCCGCTGCGCGGGGTGGTCCAGCTTGAACGTGTTGTCGGCGACGGACCCGATCGGCGGGGTGCCGCCGAACGCGTGGAGATCCTGGGTGTTCACCTTGTGGGTCCCCAGGGCCTGAAAGACGTCGCCGGCGAACATGATCATCACGCCCTGGTCGCGCGCGGCGGGACTGGACGCCACGGTCAGCGCGTCCCGCAGGTTTGTCGGCCCGTCGGCATCCGGGGCGTCGGAGCTGCGTTGCGCCCCGGTCAGCACTATCGGCGCGGGCCCGTTGTAGGTGACGTCCAGCCACATCGCGGTGTCTTCCATCGTGTCGGTGCCGTGGGTGATCACCACGCCCGAAGCACCGTCGGCCACGGCCTTCTTGGCCGCCGCTCCGATCACATCCCAATCGGCGGGCGTGAGCTGCGAACTGTCCTTCTTCATCACATCCATGACCTGGACGTCGAGCCCGGCCGCCAGATCGGCACCGCTGACCGTCGGTCGGCGCACGCCGTTGGCGTCGGTGCTCGTCGCGATGGTTCCCCCGGTGGTGATCACCACGACGCGGCTCGCTGCCGATTCGCCGTTGGTACCTCCGGCCGTGTCCGTCGTCGTATCAGTCGAGTTCGTGTTGGTCGAACATGCGGCCATCAGCGCGACGGTGAGAAGGAATGTGCCCATCACCAGTGGCGACCGGGTCAGCCGGGCTTTGAAGTGGGTCATAGGGCAGACGCTACGGTGGTGGACGAACACGCACCGGGCTTTTCGCGGCCCATACCCGTTTCGGGCAGCGCGGGCTTGCCATTGCTGCGACGATGGAGCCATGTCGGCCGCGCACGCCTGCAGTGTTCTCGGGCGCCGGACGTGTGCCCTGCTGGCCGTGAGTTCGGCAGGGCTGCACGTGGTGATGCTCGGCGCGACCGCCAACCCGGTGGCCGCCGTGGTGCTCGCGGCGATGATCGTGGGTTGCCTGTACTGCGCGGGTCACCTGTGGCGCAACGGCACCCCCGCAGTCTGGTGCACGATCGCGTTGATGAGCCTGGCGATGATCGCCCTGCACACCCCGATGCCCATGCATCACCACACCGTGGCGGCCACTGCCCCGGCCTCGGCGATGATGACGACGGCGACGCTGCTGGCCCTGCTCGAGGTGATCATCGCCGCGGCGGTGCTGACCTACCGCACCCGGAATCGCTCGGTGATCAGCCCGTCGGTGGGATGAACTGGCTCAGGATCAGCGGCGCGCCCTGCGGGTCCTTGATCAGGGCGGTGTTCGTCCACTCGGTGTCCGAGCTGGAAACCACGGTGGCGCCGAGCTTTTCGGCCAGCGCCGCGGATTCGTCGCGGTTCGCCACGGCGAACACCACCTGCCAGTGCTCGGGCTGCTGCTCGTCGGACAACTGCCCCGTCCAGCCGATCGCGTCGGAGAACCCGGGAGGGGTACCCGGGGTGGCATGACGTTCCTTGATGCCGGGATCGATGGTGGCGGCCAGGTGGTCGCCGTATCCCGGACGTCGGATCATCGCCGCGCCGCCTGCGACATCGAACTCCCAGTTGAACAATGGCCCGTAGAAGGCCTCGGCAGCCTGCGGGTCCGTTGTCTGCAGGTTGCTGAAATTCCAGGCGCCGGGAACGTTGACCAGCTGGGCACCGAGGCGCCGCCGGGGCTGCCACAGCTTGAAGTGCGCGCCCCGGGGATCGGCGCAACCGGCCTGCCGCCCACCGGGTCCCGCGTCGACGGGACCGCTCGTCACGGTCCCGCCGGCAGCGGTCACCGCGGCCGCCGTGGCGTCGGCGTCGGCCACCGTGACATAGGTGTTCCAGGCGATCTCGTCCCCGGTCCGCGCCGACGCGATCGCGGCCACGTCGTGACCGTCCAGCGTGGCGATCAGGTACTTCTCCTCGGCGTCCTCGGGCAGCACGTTCTCGAATGTCCAGCCGAACAGCCGACCGTAAAAGTCTTGGGCGGCAGCCACATCCTGTTGATCGGTGTCCACCCAGCAGGGGACGCCGGGTGGGTAGGTCCTTGACTCGGTCATCTGCCCACCGTCGCACCCGATGCCACCGACCGCGCCGATCTCCGGCGCGGTCGGTGGCACTCAGCTGGTCAGAACCATTGACCGAACTTGCGGATGTAGATGGTCTTCATGGTCTGCGCGACGACGCAGTAGGACACCAACGTCGCGACGAGCCATCCGAAGTACGCCCACGGCAGGGGCTGCAGTCCGACGGCCGCCCCCAGCGGCGAGAACGGGATGAGGATCCCGAGCACGCAGACCGCCCCGGTCGTCAGCAGCACCGGCAGCGCCGCGGTGCTCTGGATGAACGGGATCTTCTGGGTTCGCAACATGTGTACGACCAAGGTCTGCGAGAGCAGGCTTTCGATGAACCAGCCCGACTGGAACAGCGATTGCATCTCGGGTGAGTTGGCCGCGAAGACGTACCACATCACCGCGAAGGTGGTGATGTCGAAGATCGAGGACGTCGGTCCCATCCAGATCATGAAGCGACCGATGTTCCTGGCGTCCCACTTGCGCGGCTTGAGCAGGAATTCCTTGTCCATGCGGTCCCACGGCAGGGCCAGCTGGGAGATGTCGTACAGCAGGTTCTGGATCAGCAGGTGGATCGCCAGCATGGGCAGGAACGGGATGAAGGCGCTCGCCACCAATACGGAGAACACATTCCCGAAGTTCGAACTGGCGGTCATGTTCAGATATTTGATGATGTTGCCGAATGTCTCGCGGCCCTTGATCACGCCCTCTTCGAGCACCATCAGACTCTTCTCGAGCAGGATGATGTCCGCCGATTCCTTGGCGATATCGGTGCCGGTGTCGACGGAGATGCCCACATCCGCATCGCGCAGTGCCGGTGCGTCGTTGATGCCGTCGCCCAGGAAACCGACCGTGTGCCCGTTGGCCTGCAGGGCCCGCAGCACCCGCGACTTCTGCAGCGGCGTCAGCTTCGCGAAAACGGTTCGTTCGTCGACGACGCGCTTCAGCTCGTCGTCGTCGAGGTCGTCGATCTGGGGACCGAGGATGGGCTGCCCGGGGTCGAGTCCCACCTCGTGACAGATCTTGGCGCTGACGACCTCGTTGTCACCGGTGAGGACCTTCACGGTGACGCCGTGTTCGGCGAGTGCCGTGATGGCCGGGGCGGCCGTCTCTTTCGGCGGATCGAGGAAGGTGAGGAAGCCATGGACGACGAGGTCCTTCTCATCCTCGATGCGGTAGCGGTGCGTGCGTTCGATGCGGGGGATCTCCCGGGTGGCCACCAGCAGCACCCGGAATCCTTCGCGGTTGTAGTCGCGCGCGGTTTCGGTCAGCGACTCGCGGTCGGTGTCGGTGAGCGGCCGGCACGTGGTGCCGTCCCACACCTGGGTCGACACAGCGAGCATCTCCTCGACGGCGCCCTTGCAGACCATCAGGTGATTCCGGTCGACGTCTGAGACGACGACGGACAGCCGGCGTCGCTCGAAGTCGAACGGAAGTTCGTCGACCTTGCGGTAGGCGGAGGCGGCGAGCAGCGCCTCGGGGGTGTCCTCGGCGAAGTGCAGGACAGCGCGGTCCATCAGGTTCTTCACTCCGCTCTGGTGAAAGCTGTTGAGCCAGGCCAGGGTGAGCACGTTGTCGTCCCGATCGCCCCGGATGTCCGTGTGATGCTCGAGGATGATCCGGTCCTGGGTGAGCGTGCCGGTCTTGTCGGTGCACAGCACGTCCATCGCGCCGAAGTTCTGGATCGCGTTGAGGCGCTTGACCACGACCTTGCGACGGGACAACGCCACGGCACCCTTGGCGAGATTGGACGACACGATCATCGGCAGCATTTCCGGGGTGAGTCCCACCGCTACTGCGAGCGCGAACAGGAACGCCTCGGGCCAGTCGCCCTTGGTGAAGCCGTTGATCAGCAACACGATCGGCACCATCACCAACATGAAGCGGATCAGCAGCCAGCTCACGCTGTTGACACCCCGGTCGAAGGCGGTCTCCGCGCGTGAGCCTACGATCGCCTTGGCCAGTGACCCGAAATAGGTGTGTATTCCGGTAGATACGACGATCGCGGTGGCCGTGCCGCTCACCACGTTGGTGCCCATGAAGCAGATGCCGGGCAGGTCGAGCGGGCCGGCCTCGTCGTCGGCGGCCACGGTCGCGGATTTCTCCGCCACCGCGCCGAGGGTGTCGTACTTCTCCACCGGCAGGGCCTCGCCGGTCAGCGCCGCCTGGCTGACGAACAGGTCGCGAGAATCAAGCAGGCGGATGTCGGCCGGAATCATGTCGCCTGCCGACAGGTGCACGATGTCGCCGGTGACGATCTGGGCCATCGGGATCTCGACGAGTTCGGGTGTGGCGTCCGGTGCGGCCCGGCGCTTCACCGTCGCGGTGGTCCGGACCATCGCCTTGAGGGTTTCGGCCGCCTTGCCCGAGCGGTACTCCTGCCAGAACCGCAGCAGGGCGCTGAGGATGACCATGGTCACGATGATCAGGACACCGGTGTAGTCCGCGGCCTGGCCGTCGCGCATCGGGAGGTAGATGTCGGTCACCGAGCTGATGGCGGCCAGCACCACGAGTACCGCGATGAACGGGTTCTTGAAGGCCTCGAGGAACTGGAGCAGCGCCGGAGGGGCCTTGTCGTGGGCGACCTCGTTGGGGCCGTCGGCCGCGAGGCGTTCGGCGGCGTCCTCGGTGGTCAGGCCGTCGAGGTGGCCCCCGACGTTCGCCAGCGTGACCTCGACTTCGTTGTGTGCTTCGGCGGCGGCGCGCAGGGACAAGCTGCGGCCGTCGGGCGCGGTTGGTGTCAGGGTGCTCTGGTCGACAGCGGTGTTCATCTGGCTGCTCCTGTCGGTGGTGAGCGCGCACCACAAGTCGCACCGAATCGGCTGGAGCAAGGCGAGATTCGGTGAGACTTGAGGTGGCGCGCGGTATTGGGAGGTGTCAGTTCACGTGGTTGAAGACGTGAAAGATGGCTTAATAGAACGGATCTGAGATGGGCCGGCTATCGAGCGGTATGCGAACCGCCGCCCAGGGACGCGGTCAGGACCGCCACCGGGGTGCTGCTCATCCTCAGGTTGTGCCGCTCCTGCGGGGTCAGTGACGCACGCGTGTGGATCCACGCGATGGGGCCCTTGACCACACCCTGGGCACGACGAAGAAAGGTGTTGCGCTGCATGGGATCAACTCCAGTTCAATCGGAGCTCTCCGCGTCGATGCGCATGCGGCAGTTGTCCACCGCGCCAGGCGCTCCGGCGTCCTGGAGTGGCGGATCTAGGCGGTCATCGACAGCGGAAAGGTGTTTATGGACAGACGTTTTCGAATCGGACTGGGATACGGACTGTCACTCGACGTCATGTCGTCGTCACCTCCTCGCTGTCGGGCGCACGCAACGCCGCTGATCTTGACGCAACCGTCAGATGCAAACACGCTGAAGAGGAAGTCGGCACGTGGCCAGACGCGCCGGTGGGCGCGAGCACTTCCTCATCAGAGCTTTGGCACTACACGACGTGTCCCACCAGGGGTGGGAAGCCACTTCGGGTCATCCCTTAGGCCGGGAAGACCTGTCCTAACCCTGGGCGTCTCTCGACGTCGTCGGATCAGTGGCCTGTGTTCGCATAGGAGCCTCACCTAACGAAGCGCGGGTTTCATTAGAACCTTACACCGGGCAATTGTCAACACGGTCCGCTGCCAGATCTCGCCTTCCAAATCGGTTGTGTCAGTTCGGTAATGGCACGTCGAGCATCGGACGTGACGGCCGTCACCGGAAGTCTCCAAGCGTTTCCGCAGGGTTCACCCAAGAATCGGCAGGGCAACGAGGTTTGCGGTTGCCTGTGCGCACCCGCTCGATGTGTTGTGATGTGCCTATGCCTGAGCAAAGTCCCGAGCCTGATGCCGGCGAGGACGAGCAAAAGCCACCGGCAATAACTGCACGCGCGATCACCATGCACGGTCCCTGGGGCCCTGTGTACGGGCCTGTCGACCTCGACATCGACGAAGGCGGCGTCACGGTGCTGGTCGCACCGGCGGGTACGGGTCGCACCGCTCTGCTGATGACACTGGCCGGACGGATGAAAACGGCGCGCGGTCAGCTGACGGTGTTCGGGCGCACCCGCGCCACCGATATCTTCCGTTCCGCGGCCCTGGCCGGGATCGATGAACTCGACACGGTGTCCGAGTCGGTGACGGTGCGCGACCTGGTGACCGAGCAACGCCGGTGGGATGCACCCTGGTACACCCTGGTGGGCCGGGCCGACGAAGACGCCCTGGCCGCCATGTGCGCGCCGGTGTTCGGCGATCTGCCGTTGCCGTCGCTGACGGCGTATTTCGACGGGCTCACCGAGCTCGATCAGATCCTGTTGCGCATCGCGCTGGCCAACACCTCGACCCCGCCGCTGCTGGTGGTCGGAAACCTGGACCACCTCACCGATGACCGCAACCGGGACATCCTGCTGGGGCGCCTGATCGCGCTGGGGGAGAACCAGACCGTGATCACCGCGACGGTCAACGGGGTGCCCGGCCATCTCGCCGCGGCGATGCGCGCGCAGGTGACAGTGCCCAATACGACGCCGGCCGAGCTGGCCGGTTCGCAGAAAGGTGGCGAATAGCCGTGCTGGCCGGAATGTCGTTGGGCACTGACCTCAAACGTTTCTCGCGCGGCACGATGCCGCGGATCGCGCTCGTGACGGTCATCCTGCTGCCGCTGCTGTACGGCGCGATGTACCTGTGGGCGTTCTGGAATCCGTTCGGTGAGGTGAACAAGGTGCCGGTGGCACTGGTGAACGAAGACACGGGCACCGTCGCCGATGGGCAACAGATCAAGGCCGGGGACGAGGTCTCCGATGCGCTGGTGGATTCGGGTCAGCTTCAGCTGCACCGGGTTTCGGCTCAGGAGGCGGCCGACGGGCTGGCCAGCGGCAGGTACTACTTCTCGATCACGCTGCCGGAGGATTTCAGCACCAGCATCTCGTCGCCGTCGGGCGGCTCACCGCACCAGGCCAACGTCCGGTTCACGTTCAACGACGCCAACAACTACCTGGGCTCGATCATCGGCCAGAACGCGGCGCGTGAGGTGATCAACCAGATCAACGCGAACATCGGTGAACGCACCGTCGGCACTGTCCTGACCGGGTTGACCGATGCCGGTGCAGGCCTGGTCAAGGCGGCCGACGGTGCGCAGCAGTTGGCCACGGGCAGCGCTGCGGCCAATGACGGTGCGCACCGGCTGTCGACCGGGGCCGGCGCGTTGACCGCGGGGCTGGTCACCGCACGCGACGGATCTGCGCAGCTGGCCGCGGGCACCAGGCAGCTGTCGACGTCGGTCGACACGGCGACCGATCCGTTGCTGACCGTGCTGGACCGGGTCAGCGGACTTGGCCTGGACCCCAACGAGGTCGGCATGGCCGCACAGCGGCTGTCTGGTGCCGTGCGCTCGACCACCGATCGGATCGCGGCGCTGAACATCGATCAGGCCCAGGCATCGGCGATCGTCGATCAGGCGGTCGGTTTCTTGCGCAACAGCCCCGACCCCGCAGTGCGCGACACCGGGGAGTTCCTGGCCGGCGCGCAACGGCTGCTACAGGCGCGCGGGCTCGACCCCACCACCGATGAGGGTCTGATCCGGTTGCGGGACAACGCCACCCAGTTGGAGAACGAGCTGGGTGACCCGAACAGCAAACTGCGGGTGTTCCTCACCAAGGCGGTCACCGGGGGTTTGCGCTCCGACGTCGTCAAATTGCGCGACGGCGCGCACCAACTCAACGCGGGCGCCCAGCGGCTCAACAGCGGCCTGGTGCAGCTGACCAACGGTGGACGTCAACTGTCCAGCGGGGCAGGCGAACTCGCCGCCGGTACCGAAAAGCTCCAGGCCGGCAACCAGCAGCTGGCCACCGCGCTCAAGGAGGGTTCGACCCAGGTCCCGTCCTGGACCCCGCAGCAGCGCACTCAGGTGGCGCGGACCCTGGCCGCTCCCGTGGCGCTGGACATCCAGACACACAATCCGGCCGCCACGTTCGGCACCGGTTTCGCGCCCTTCTTCCTGCCACTGGCGCTGTTCATCGGTGCGCTCATCATCTGGATGTTGTTGAAGCCGTTGCAATCCCGTCCGGTGGTCAACGGGTTGGGGGCGCTGCGTGTGGTGCTGGCCTCCTACTGGCCGGCCTTGCTGATCGTGTTCTGCCAGGTTGTGGTGATGTATGCCGTGGTGCACTTCGGGGTGGGCCTGCAAGCGAGATACCCCCTGGCCACCGTGGCGTTCCTGCTGTTGGTCGCGGGCACGTTCCTGGCCCTGATCCAGGCGTTCAACGCACTGTTCGGGGTATCGGTGGGCCGGGTGGTGACGCTGGCTTTCCTGATGCTGCAACTGGTCTCGGCCGGCGGTATCTATCCGGTGGAGACCACGGCCAAACCGTTCCAGATACTGCACCCGGTCGACCCGATGACCTACGCGGTCAACGGCCTTCGCCAACTGATCGTGGGCGGGATCGATTCCCGGCTGTGGATCGCGATCGCGGTGCTGTTCGGTGTCCTGGTGGTGTCGCTGGCCGGCAGTTCGTGGGCCGCCCGAAGAGACCGGCAGTACACCATGGACAGGTTGCACCCGCCGATCGAAGTCTGACAGCGATTTGTGGAGTTCCAGCCGTGCTGGTGACGGCTGAGACTCCACAAATCACTGGGAGTCAGAGCCCGATCCGCCGATAGCGGTCGAGCCGGGTCTGCAATCGCTGCTCGGCGGGCACCGTACGCAATTGGGCGAGCTCGCCGGCGATGGCCGTAGACAGCCGCTGGGTGAAGGCCCGTGGCTCGTCGGCGGCATCGGGATGTTCGGGGACGATAGCGTCGGCGATTCCGGCCCGCACCAGATCCGTCGAGCGAACCCCTTGCGCGGCAGCCAGTTCCGCGGCGTGTGCGGTATCGCGGTAGACGATCGCACTGGCGCCCTCGGGTGGCAGCGGAGCCAGCCAGCCGTTCGCGGCGGCCAGCACCCGGTCGGCGGGCACCATCGCCAGCGCGGGCCCGCCGCTGCCCTGACCCATCAGCACCGACACGGTCGGGGTGTCCAGCGTGACCAATTCGGCCAGGCAGCGGGCGATCTCGCCGGCAAGCCCGCCCTGTTCGGCCTCGATCGACAGGGCCGGGCCCGGGGTGTCGATCACCAGCACCAGCGGCAGCTGCAGTCCGGCCGCCAACGCCATGCCACGTCGCGCCTCACGCAGGGCGCCGGGCCCGATCAGCCCGCCCTCGCTGTGGCGCTGGCCCAGCACCACCGCGGGCTGCCCGTCGAACCGGGCCAGCGCCAGCAGCATCGTGGCGGCCTCGCCCCGTTCGGTGCCGGACAGCAGCACCCGGTCGGTGGCGCCATGCCGCAGCAGATAGCCGACTCCGGGGCGATCCGGCCGTCGCGACGCCAGCACCGATTCCCAGGCCGGCACGTCGGGCAGCGGTTCAGGCTCGGGAGCAAGAGGAGGTGGGACAGGAGTGTCCAAGACCACCCGCAGCGTGCGGTCCAGGGTGTCGCGCAGCAGCGCCAGGGGCACCACCCCGTCGATGACGCCGTGGGCATGCAGGTTCTCGGCGGTCTGCACGCCGGAGGGGAAGGGTTCGCCGTACAGGTGCTCGTACACCCGCGGGCCGAGGAAGCCGATCAGCGCGCCAGGCTCGGCGGCGGTGACATGCCCCAGCGAACCCCAGGAGGCGAACACGCCGCCGGTCGTGGGGTGGCGCAGGTACACCAGGTAGGGCAGGTGCGCCTGCTTGTGCAGTTCGACGGCCGCGGCGATCTTGACCATCTGCAGGAACGCCACGGTGCCTTCCTGCATCCGGGTCCCGCCTGAGCTCGGTGAGGCCAGCAGCGGCAGCCCCTCGGCTGTGGCTCTCGTCACGGCCGCGGTGATCCGCTCGGCGGCGGCCACGCCGATCGATCCGGCCAGGAAGTCGAACTCGCAGGCCACCACGGCCACGCGGCGGCCGAAGATGGTGCCTTCCCCGGTCAGCACGGATTCGTCGAGCCCGGTTTTCGCCGACGCTTCGGCCAGTTCGTGCTGGTAGTCCGCAGAACGGGCGATCTCAAGGGGCGGGGCGTCCCAGCTCTGGAACGAGCCCTCGTCGAGCACTGCATCACGAAGCGCGCGGGCGCCGATCCGACTCACGGCTTGAGCGTATATAGGCTGGCCGCATGATTGGTGTGACCAGAGACGGCGATGTCCTGACCCTGGAACTGCAACGCGAGGAGCGGCGCAACGCGCTGAACTGCGAGCTCGTCGACGCCCTGCGGGAAGCGGTCGAGCATGCCGCCGAGCAGGATGTCCGGGCCATCGTGCTGACCGGGGCCGGTCCGGTGTTCAGTTCCGGAGCCGACCTGACCGACGCTGCGGGGATGGCCGAGAAGCTGCCCGACAAGGCGCTGGCCCTGAACCTGGCGATCGACGCGGCCCCGGTTCCGGTCATCGGCGCGATCAACGGCCCGGCGATCGGCGCGGGTGTGATTCTTTCGATGATCTGCGATCTGCGGGTCGTCGCCCCCGACGCCTATTTCCAGTTCCCGGTCGCGCGGTACGGCCTGGCCCTGGACAACTGGAGCATCCGGCGGCTGACCTCGCTGGTCGGCTACGGCCGGGCGCGGGGCATGCTGCTCGGCGCCGAGAGGCTCACCGCCGAGACCGCGCTGCAGACCGGGATGGCCAACCGGATCGGCACGCTGGCCGACGCGCAGAAGTGGGCCGCCGAGCTGGCCGGGTTCGCGCCGCTGGCGCTGCAGCACGCCAAGCGCGTGCTCAATGACGACGGTGCCTACGAGGAGTCGTGGCCGGCCCACAAGGAGCTGTTCGACAAGGCGTGGGCGTCCAAGGACGTCATCGAGGCGCAGGTGGCGCGGATCGAGAAGCGGCCGCCCAACTTCACCGGGGCCTGACGTGCTGGGCGCGGCGCTGCGGTTGGGAGCGAGGTCGGCGTCACTGCTGGCCGGCGGGTGGTTGTTGCGCGCACTGAACGGGACCTATGCCTCGGTGGGGGCACTGCCCCGCGAGATCCGCCCGGTGGCGCAGCGGTCCCTGCAGTACGCCGACGGCGTGTTCGTCAACATCGAGCCGGCCTCGCCCGGGATCAGCATGAGCCGGGAAGAGTGGCGCATGCTGATCGCCGAGATGTTCGGCCCACGGTCGGCCACCCGGCCGCCCGGGCCCATCCCGCTGGCCGAACCGGTCGAGGCGGAGGCCGCATCATGCGCGGTGTCCTGGTACGGACACTCCACCGCGCTGGTCGAGATCGACGGCTACCGGGTGTTGACGGATCCGGTCTGGAGCCGTCGCTGCTCGCCGTCGCGGGTGGTGGGACCGCAGCGGCTGCACGAACCACCGCTGCCGCTGGAGGCGCTGCCTGCCGTCGATGCCGTGGTGATCAGCCACGATCACTACGACCACCTCGACATCGAGACCGTGCTGGGTCTGGCCCGCACGCAGCGGGCACCGTTCGTGGTGCCGCTGGGGATCGGTGCCCATCTGCGTAAGTGGCGGATACCGGAAGACCGCATCATCGAGCTGGACTGGAACGAGAGCCACCGGATCGGCGAGCTGACCCTGGTGTGCACGCCGGCCCGGCACTTCTCCGGCCGGCTGTTCCAGCGCAACACCACGCTGTGGGCCTCGTGGGCCTTCATCGGGCCGCAGCACCGGGCGTTCTTCGGCGGGGATACCGGCTACACCAAGAGCTTCTCCGAAATCGGTTCGGAACACGGGCCTTTCGATCTGACCCTGCTTCCGGTCGGGGCCTATCACCCGAGTTGGCCCGACATCCACATGAATCCCGAGGAAGCGGTGCGTGCCCACCTGGACGTCACCGATTCCGGCTTGCTGGTGCCGGTGCACTGGGCGACGTTCCGGCTGGCCCCGCACCCGTGGGCGGATCCGGTGCGGCGGTTGCTGACGGCGGCCGACCCGGCCGGTGTGCAGATCGCGGTGCCGCGCCCGGGGCAGCGGGTGGACGCCGAATCTGCGGCGCTCGACCCGTGGTGGGAGTTCTGACCGCCCCGGCGGTGGCAAACTGACGTTCGAGCTTGACGACACCGAACGGGACGAGGGCGAATGACGACGATCAGTGTCACTGGTCTCACCGATGCCGAGGTGGCCGAGCGGGTTGCGGCGGGTAAGACCAACGACGTGCCGACGCGTGCTGCGCGCAGCATCTCGGACATCATCCGCGGCAACGTGTTCACCCGGATCAACGCGATTCTGGGTGTGCTGTTCCTGATCGTGATGTCCACCGGGTCGGTGATCAACGGCGCGTTCGGCCTGCTGATCATCGCCAACAGCGCGATCGGCATCATCCAGGAGATCCGCGCCAAACAGACCCTGGACAAGCTGGCCATCGTCGGGCAGGCCAAGCCCACCGTGCGCCGCGAATCCGGTACTCGCGCAGTGCTGCCCAGTGAGGTGGTGCTCGACGACATCATCGAACTCGGGCCCGGCGATCAGATCGTGGTGGACGGCGAGATCATCGAGGAATCCAACCTCGAGGTCGACGAGTCGATGCTGACCGGTGAGGCCGACCCGATCGCCAAAGATGCCGGTGGCACGGTGATGTCGGGCAGTTTCGTGGTGGCGGGCTCCGGCGCCTACCGCGCCACCAAGGTGGGGCACGAGGCCTACGCCGCCAAGCTGGCCGAAGAGGCCTCCAAGTTCACTTTGGTGAAATCCGAACTGCGCAACGGCATCAACAAGATCCTGCAGTTCATCACCTACCTGCTGGTGCCCGCCGGCCTGCTCACCATCTACACCCAGCTGTTCACCACCCACGCCGACTGGCATGACGCGGTGTTGCGCATGGTGGGCGCACTGGTGCCGATGGTGCCCGAAGGTCTGGTGCTGATGACCTCGCTCGCGTTCGCGGTCGGGGTGGTGCGCCTGGGCCGGCGTCAGTGCCTGGTCAATGAGCTTCCCGCGATCGAGGGTCTGGCCCGGGTCGATGTGGTGTGTGCCGACAAGACCGGCACACTGACCGAAAATGGCATGCGGGTAAGCGATCTCAAGCCGTTCACCGAGGCTGATGTCGCAGCGGCCTTGGCGCAGCTGGCCGCCGACGACGCCAGGCCCAACGCCAGCATGGTGGCCATCGCCGAGGCCTACAGCGAGCCGCCGGGCTGGACGGCCACCGCGACAGCCCCGTTCAAGTCGGCCACCAAGTGGAGCGGTGCGTCCTACGGCGAGCACGGCAACTGGGTGATCGGCGCCCCCGACGTGCTGCTGGACTCCACCTCGCCGGTGGCCGAGCAGGCCGAACAGATCGGTGCCAAGGGACTGCGGGTGCTGCTGGTCGGGTCCTCCGATCAGGCTGTCGACGCACCGGGTGCGCCCGGAACCGTCACGCCCGTCGCCCTGGTGGTGCTCGAGCAGCGGATCCGCCCCGACGCCGGTGAGACTCTCGACTACTTTGCTTCCCAGCATGTTTCGGTCAAGGTGATCTCCGGCGACAATGCGGTGTCGGTGGGTGCGGTCGCAGGCAAGCTGGGCCTGCACGGCGAGACGATGGACGCCCGCCAGCTGCCCCACGAACCGGATCAGTTGGCCGACGCGCTGGAGGAGTACACCACGTTCGGCCGGGTGCGTCCGGACCAGAAGCGGGCGATGGTCCATGCCCTGCAGTCGCGCGGGCACACGGTGGCCATGACCGGGGACGGCGTCAACGACGTGCTGGCCCTCAAGGACGCCGACATCGGCGTCGCGATGGGTTCGGGCAGTTCGGCGTCGCGTGCGGTGGCCCAGATCGTGTTGTTGGACAACAAGTTCGCCACGCTGCCCTATGTGGTCGGCGAGGGCCGCCGGGTGATCGGCAACATCGAGCGGGTATCGAACCTGTTCCTCACCAAGACCGTCTACTCGGTGCTGTTGGCGATCCTGGTGGGGTTCGCCGGGCTGTCCGCCGAATGGTTCGGCACCGATCCGCTGTTGTTCCCGTTCCAGCCGATCCACGTCACCATCGCGGCCTGGTTCACCATCGGCATCCCGGCCTTCATCCTGTCGCTGGCGCCGAACAACGAACGGGCCCACTCGGGTTTCGTGCGCCGGGTGATGACGGCGGCGCTGCCCTCGGGCCTGGTCGTGGGCACCGTCACGTTCATCTCCTACCTGGTGGCCTATCAGGGCCGGGCGGCCAGCACGGTGGAGCAGACCCAGGCGTCGACGGCGGCGCTCATCACCTTGTTGGTGTCCTCGTTGTGGGTGCTGTCGGTGGTGGCCCGGCCGTATGAGTGGTGGCGGGTTGCCCTGGTCGCGGGTTCAGGGCTGGCGTATGTGCTGATCTTCTGTTTGCCGCTGGCTCAGCGTCTGTTCATGCTGGATCCGTCGAATCTCAAGGTCACCGCGATCGCGCTGGGCATTGGCCTGGTCGGGGCCGCGTTGATCGAGGCGCTGTGGTGGGTGCAGGGCGTGGTGCTGGGCGAGAAGCGCCGGTTGTGGAGATAGCTGGCAGCGAGGACAATGTGCGGGGTTCGGTTGAACACCGAGACGAAATCGAGAAGATAGGGTGGGCTGATGGGATTCCTCGACAAGGCCAAGGACCTTCTGTCGCAGAACGCTGACAAGGTCGAGCAGGCAATCGACAAGGCCGGCGACGTCATCGACGAGAAGACGCAGGGCAAGTTCTCGGGCGCGGTCGACAAGGCACAGGAAGCGGCGAAGAACGCCCTCGACAAGGAAGAACCACAGCAGTAGCTCATGGCCAAATTGTCTGTCTCCGTCGATGTTCCGTTGCCGCCGGAGAAGGCGTGGGAATACGCCTCTGATCTGTCCCGATACGACGAATGGCTCAGCATCCACCGGGCCTGGCGGTCGAAGCTGCCCGAAACCCTGGAAAAGGGCACGGTCATCGACTCGATCGTCGAAGTCAAGGGGATGCTGAACCGCGTGAAATGGACGCTGGTCAGCTACAAGCCGCCGCACTCCTTGACCCTCAACGGCGATGGCCGTGGCGGGGTAAAGGTCAAGCTGATCGGAAAGATCGCGCCGGCCGCCGTTGACGGAGTCGACGGCGCGAAGGTCACCTTCGACGTGCACCTCGGTGGGCCGGCCCTGTTCGGGCCGATCGGCATGGTGGTTGCCGCCGCGCTCAAGGGCGATATCCAGCAGTCGCTCAACAAGTTCAAATCGCTGTACGCGTCGTCGTAGTTCTCTCGCGAGCAGTCCCCAGCAGGCTCCCGCCGGCTGGGGACTGCTCGGCGTCACAGGGTGAGCAGCACCCAGATCGCCACGATCGAGCCCAAGACGGCCGCGCCGTAACTGCAGACCGCGATAGCCCGGTCGAAGCGGCCGAGCTTCAGGCCGTGTTCGAGCATGAAGCGGAACCTGTGGGCCCAGTGGAACAACCCCAGCACGAAGATGCCGGCCAGCACGATCCTGGTCAGCGGATTGCGCACCACGGCAAGTAGATGTGCGGCGTCGGGCGCGTCGATCAGGCCGAGCGGGAACACCACGCCGAACAGCAACATCAGCACTGGAAGCGTCAGCGCGGTCACCATGCCGCCGGCCGAGAACAGCAGCCAGAAGAACGGTTCCGGCGTCCGGCGGGCCGGCGCGCTCATGCCAGCACCACCCATACGATCACCACCGAGACCACAAGCCATGCGGCGTAATGGCCGGCGAGCACCGCACCCGCGGGAACCCGCCGGCCCCGCAGGTGCACAACCATCGCGCGAGGTGCGAGGCTGAACCAGGTCACGGTGTGCAACAACAGGAATGCCAATGTCACCACGTTCAGCGCGATCACCAACGGGTGGGTGCTGAAATGCCGAAACCAGTCGTAGTGGTCCGTGCCGAGCGCCCACACCAGCAATCCCAGGTACACCACCGACCAGGCCACGAACTTACAGCTGGCCTCGCGCAGCATGTACCGCAGGTAGGAAGGTCGTTTGACCCACCACAGCAGGGGGACCGGCTGTCGATACGTCGTCATCGCGCGCCCTTCGGGAGCAGCAGGCTCTTCGCCGAATGTGTTGCCGCCGTGAGCTTGTAGCGCTGGATCGCGCCGGCCGGATCGACACCCTTCGGGCAGGCCACCGAACATTCGCCGACATACGTGCACGCCCACGCCCCGTCGGCGGCGGCCAGCACATCGCGGCGGTCCTCTTCGCCCTCGTCGCGGGAATCCAGGTTGTACCGCTGGGCCAACGCGATCGCCGCGGGCCCGAGGAAGTCCGGATCCAGCGCGTAGACGGGGCACGCCGAGTAACACAGCATGCAGTTGATGCACATGCTGAACTGCTTGAACTCATCCATTTCGGCTGGCGTCTGGAGGTATTCGCCATCCTCGGCCGGCTCGTCGTCGTCGCGGATGATCCACGGCTTGACCCGGGGGAGCTTGGTCATGAAGTCGCTGATGTCGACGACGAGATCTCGGATCACCGGGAAGTTGCGCATGGGTTCCACCCGCACCGGCCCGGGCAGGTAGTCGACGAGAAACGTGGCGCATGCCAGTTTCGGGTCACCGTTGATCGTCATCCCGCAGCTGCCGCAGATCCCCATCCGGCATGACCACCGGAAGCTCAGCGTGCCGTCGAGCCGGTCCTTGATGTAGTTCAGTCCGTCCAGGATCGCCCACTCGCGCGTGAGCGGAACGTCGTAGGACTGCAGCACCGGCTCGGTATCGGTTCCGGGTCGATATCGAGCCACCTCCATGACAATTCGGTCTGCCATCTCATCTCCCGTACACGCGTTCGCCCGGAGGCCAGCGGGTGATGGTGACCGGCAGGTAGTCGATCCGCGCTGAGCCGTCGGGCTCTCGATGGGCCATGGTGTGGGCGAGGAACTGCTCGTCGTCGCGGCTGGGGAAGTCGGTCCGCTGGTGTGCGCCGCGGGATTCGGTGCGGTGGGAGGCGGATTCGATGATCGTCTGGGCGATGTCGAGCATCCCCGACAGCTCCAGAAACGCCAGCAGCTCGGTGTTGAAGGTGTGGCTGTGATCGTCGATACCGGCATTGGCGAAGCGTTCCTGCAGCTCCCGCACCTGCTCGGCGGCCTTGGTCAGGGTCGGGCCGTCGCGGTAGATGCCTGCCGCGGTCTCCAGAACGCTCTGCATGTCGGTGCGGATGTCGGCGATGCGTTCGCCGCCGCTTTCGGCGCGCCGGCTCAGGTCGCGTTCCAGTCGCTCTTCCTCGATGTCGGCCTGCGTCTGCACCGAGGCCGAGGCCGCGCCGGCCCGCGATACGTACTCGGCCGCGGCACATCCGGCGCGGGCACCGAACACCAGCAGTTCGGGCAGTGAGTTGGAACCCAGCCGGTTGGCCCCGTTGATGCTGACGCACGCGGTCTCGCCGGCCGCGTACAGTCCGGGAAGTGTTGTGGCACCGGTGATGTCGGTGTGGACACCGCCCATCATGTAGTGCACGACGGGGCGTACCGGCACCAGCTCGGAGACCGGGTCGATGTGCTGATAGTCGCGGCACAGTTCCCGGACGAACGGCAGCTTCGCGTCGATGAGCTTGGCACCCAGGTGTCGTAGGTCCAGGTAAACCACCGGACCGTAAGGGGTTTCATCGGTGCGGCCCTTCTCCAGCTCGTGGACGAACGCCTGCGACAACCGGTCGCGCGGGCCGAGTTCCATGCTGCGCAGTTTGGGTTCCGGTGTGGGCGTGCCCAGGTCGTAGTCCTGCAGGTACCGGTAGCCGTCCTTGTTGAGCAGCCATCCCCCCTCGGCGCGGGCCGCCTCGGTGATCAGGATGCCGGTGAACGGCAACCCGGTGGGGTGGTACTGCACGAACTCCATGTCCTTGAGCGGTGCTCCGGCCCGGAACGCCAACGCCATCCCGTCGCCGGTCTTGATGTTGGCGTTGGTGGTGAACGGGAACACCCGGCCGCAGCCGCCGGTGCACATGATCACGGCGTCGGCCAGGATGGTCTCGACCCGTCCGGTGGCCAGCTCGATCGCGACCAGACCGCGAACCGCACCGTCGTCGACGAGCAGTGTGGTGGCGAACCATTCGTCGTAGCGTGCGATCCCCGGATAGGACAGCACCCGCTGGAACAGGGTGTGCAGCAGATGGAACCCGGTCTTGTCGGCGGCGAACCACGTGCGCAGCTTCTTCATGCCGCCGAAGGCGCGAACGGCGATGTGCCCGTCCGGCGTCCGGCTCCACGGGCAACCCCAGTGCTCGAGCTGCATGAGCTCACGGGGCGCCTCGGCGACGAACGCTTCGACGGCGTCCTGATCGCACAGCCAGTCCCCGCCGGAGATCGTGTCGTAGGCGTGTTCGTCGATGCTGTCGTCGGCCCCTGCAACGGCGGCGGCCCCGCCTTCGGCCGAGACGGTGTGGCTGCGCATCGGGTACACCTTGGACACGATCGCCACGGACAGCCGCGGGTCGGTCTCGGCGATGGCGATCGCGGCGCGCAGACCGGCGCCGCCCCCTCCGATCACCACTATGTCGTGTGAGGCCGTCATCGGCTGATCTCAGACTTCGAAGGCCTCATGTTCGCGGCAGCGCTCGTCTCGGAGGACTTTGCCGTCGTGCCTGATGGTGCGGATGCTCACGCAGCCGTCGTGGTAGGTGTGCCGAGTCTCGCGGCAGCCACAGGCGAACGTGAAGTCGTCGAAGCTCAGGCCGTCGTCGTCATCCTCGATATGGTGGTCGCCCTGGGTGGTGCGTCCGCAGGGCGCCTTCTGGCTGGGGAAATGCGTCGTTGTGGCGGTCATCATCCCGCCTCCTCGGGTCCGGCATAAGTGATCCAGATCACATCAGAGTATGCCTGTCGAGACCCGCCCGTCTATCGCTGTACCAGCCGCTCCCGCAGTTCGCGTTTGAGCACCTTGCCGTAGCTGTTCTTCGGCAGGGCGTCGATGAACTCGTAGCGTTTGGGCCGTTTGAACCGGGCGATGCGTTCCAGCAGGTGAGCGTCGAGTATTGCAGTATCGAGCGCGGCGTCGGATACGACCACAAAGGCGACCACCACCTCACCCCAGTCCGCATCGGGTGCGCCCACCACGCCCGCCTCCACGACATCGGGATGTTCCAGCAGCGCTTCCTCCACCTCGCGGGGATAGATGTTGCTGCCCCCGCTGATCACCACGTCCTTGGAACGATCGCGCAGGGTGAGGTAGCCGCGCGCATCGAAGGAACCCATGTCACCGGTGTGCAGCCAGCCGTCCTTGAGCGTCGCTGCGGTGGCGGTCGGGTTGTTCCAGTACCCCGACATGACCACGTCACCGCGGCAGACGATCTCGCCGATCTCGTCGACGGCCGCGTGGGTTCCGTCGGAGGTGAGCACGGCGACCTCGACGCCGGAACGCGGATAACCGACAGAGCCCAGCGTCGCGTCGTCGGCATCAATGTGGTCCGCGCGGCGCAGCCCGGTGATCGTCATCGGTGCTTCGCCTTGCCCGTAGAGCTGCACGAAGATCGGTCCGTAGGCGGCCAGGGACTTCTTGAGGCTGTCGACGTACATCGGTCCGCCGCCGTAGACCACGGTTTTCAGGTTCTCGGGCCGGGGCCGGCCGGTCTGAATCAGGCGCTGCACCATGGTCGGTGCCAGAAAGGCGCTGCTGCCGGGGTGATGGCCGCACAGGTCCAGGAACTCGTCGGGCTCGAACGCGGCCGATTCCGGGATCACCTGACGGGCACCGCGCAGCACGTAGGGCGGGATATACAGACCGGAGCCGTGCGACATCGGGGCGCCGTGGATCAGACTGCAGTTCTGGTCCGGGTCGTCGAAGTCCGCCAGGTGCGCCACCGTCATCGCCATCAGGTTGCGGTGGGACAGCATGGCGCCCTTGGATTTTCCGGTGGTTCCGCTGGTGTAGAACAGCCAGGCCAGCGAGCCCGGATCAGTCGTGGGCACGGTTGACGGCCTGGAGGCGAACCGGGCCGAGTAGTCCGGGGTGCCGATGATCTCGACGGGTACTCCGGTGGATGCTGCCAGGCCGTCGGCGATCTTGTCCGACGCGAACACCTGCGCCGCACCGGAATCGGCCAGGATGTCGGCCATCTCGCGGGGATGCAGTTTGTAGTTGATCGGCACGAAAACGCACTCGGCCGCCCAGATGGCGAACATCAGCTCGACGATCTCGGGCCGGTTCTCGCTGGCGACGGCGACGCGGGTGCCGCGATCACCGAGCGCCTTCAGCGAGGTGGCCAGGCGCAGTACGCGGTCGCGCAGCTCCGACCAGGTGAGCAGTTGACGTTCGCCGAGAAAGACCGCGCCCCGGTCACCGAACCGGGCGGCGGCCTGATCGAGCACCGCGAAGACATTCATGACTGAGAACCGTCCTCAATCCAGTTGGCCCGCAGCGCGAAATCGGACAGGTACTTCGTCGAGCTCCAGCCGCCGTCGACGACGATGGTCTGTCCGTTGATGAAGGCACCGCCGTCGGAGCACAGGAACGCCACGGTGGCGGCGATGTCCTCGACCCGGCCCAGGCGGGTGTGCGGGGTCATCTCGGTCTGCATCTTGCGGAAGCCCGGATCGTTGAGACGCTGCTCCACCATCGGGGTGACGGTGACGCCGGGTGCCACCGCATTGCACCGGATGCCCTGCGCGCCGTACTGGCAGGCGATGTGGGTGGTCAGTGCGGTCAATCCGCCCTTGGCGGCCGAGTAGGCTCCGCCGCGCAGCCCGCCGACGACGGCGAACGTGGAGGTGACGTTGATGATCGCCGAGCCGGGGCCCATGTGCGGCAGCACATCTCGCGCCAACCGGAACGGCGCCCGCAGCATGATCCCGAGGAATCGGTCCAAGGTTTCGTCGTCGGTCTCGTGCAGGGGTTTGGGGCTGCCGATACCGGCGTTGTTGATCAGGAAGTCGATGCGGCCCCAGCGGGACAACGCGGCCTCCACGATGCGCTGCGGTGCGTCATCGTCGGTCAGGTCGACCGCCAGGGTCGCGATCCGGTCCGGGTCGCCCACAGCCCGTTCGAGTTCGGCGAGCCGGTCCACGTCGCGGCCGGTTCCGAGCACCGCCATGCCCGCCTCGGCAAGCGTGGTGGCACAGCAGAAACCGATGCCGCTGCTGGCTCCGGTGACGATCGCGACCTGCATTCTATTCGCCCTTCAACCGTGCTCGGATGTGATGCTTCAACACTTTGCCCGCGTCGTTCTTCGGCAGGGCGTCCCAGATCTCCACCCGCTCGGGTGTTTTGAACCGGGCCAGCCCGTGCTGGGCCAGGACCCCGCCCAGGTCGGTCACGTCCGGGCGCCGGCCGTCGGCGGTCACCAGTACCGCGCAGGCACGCTCCCCGGTGCGGTCATCGGGCAGGCCCACCACGGCCACCTCGAGGATGCCGAGGTGGCCGACCAGGAGGTCCTCGACTTCCTTGGGGGAGATGTTCTCGCCGTTGCGGATGATGAGATCCTTGGCCCGCCCGGTCACCTGCAGGTAGTCGCCGTCCACCCACCGGCCGAGGTCCCCGGTGCGGAAGAAGCCGTCCTCGTCGAAGGATTCGATCTCGTCCTCGGGGTGCAGATAACCCAGCAGCATCTGCGGGCCCCGGGCCCGGATCTCGCCGGAGACCAGCCGGATCTCGGCGATACCGGGACGGCCGTCGGTCTCGGCAGCGTGCTCGATGCCGCCGGGGGCCAGTGAGCCGACGGTGGTCACCGGCACCTCGGTGGAGCCATAGACCCGGCTGACCACGGCGCGCTCGAAGTAGTCCGACGCCCGCCGGATCAGCGACGGAGGCACCGATGCGCCACCGCAGATGAACACCTTGAGGTCGGGTAGCCGGGTACCGGCTCGTTCGGCGGCCCCTAGGAGCTGCTCCAGGAACGGTGTCGCCCCGGCCATGTGGGTGCACTTGCGTTCGGTCATCAGGGCCACGCCGTCCTCGGCGTTCCAGCGCTCCATCAGTACGGCGGTGCTGCCCAACAGCAGGGGGCATTCGAAGGCGTAGATGGAACCGCCGATGTGGGCGATGGGGGAGGGCACCAGGAATGTGTCACCGCGGTCGATCATCCAGTGCTGACGCAGCTGCAGGATCAGCGCGTTGATCGAGTTGTGGCTGTGCAGGACACCTTTGGGTCGTCCGGTGGTCCCGGACGTGTACATGATCATCCGGACGTCGTCCGGGTCGAGTGCGGGCAGGGCCCGGTCGGGCGCGGCCGGCAGGGCTTCGAATGAGCGGTGCGGGCCGGGATCCCCGCGCAGCACCACCACTTCCGGTGGCGTGGCCATCCCGTCGCACACCCGGGTGAGCATCGCGGCGTAGTCGTGGTTGCCTAACCGGGCGGGGATGAAGATCGCGCGGCTGTGCGCATCGTCGAGGATGAAACTCAGCTCCCGATCGCGCAGAGAGGGCAGGATCGGGTTGACCGCCATGCCGGCCAGCGTGGCGCCCAGGTAGATGATCGCGGCCTCGTGCCAGTTGGGCAGCATGAAGGACACCACGCTGCCCGCCGGCATCCAGTCGGTGAGCTGCAGTGCCAGTGCCCGTGCCCGGTCATGCAATTCGCGCGCCGTCAGGGTGATGTCGCCGTCGACCACCAGTGCCCGGTCGGGGGTCTCACGCGCCGCGTCCGCGAGGGCGTCGGCCAAGGTGGTGGACACCCACAGCCCCCGGGCGTAGGCGTCGTGCGAACGCGCCTCGTGCCGTCGCACCAGATTTCGCACGTGCCTCAGCCCTTGACCCGGCGCATCGTCATGGAGTGGCGGAACCGGTCGGACGGGTGGGTGTTGACGGTGACCTGGGCGATCTCCCCGTCTGAGGTGGTGTAGGTCCGCTGCATCTGCAGGGCCGCGGTGCCTGCGCCGACCTTGAGGCCCGCGGCGAGTTCGGCGGACGTGACGATCGCTGAGATCTCCTGGTGCACTTCGACGATGCTGACCCCGAACAGATCCTCGATCAAGGGGAAGATCGGACCGGAATGCCGCTGCAGCAGCCGCCCGACGGCGGCGAAGCTGCGGTTGATGAAGTACTCGGTGCGGCACACCGGTGCCGCATCGCCGTCGGCCTGCCGGTAGCCGCGGACCGCCAGCCACTCCTCGCCGAGCGGAAGCCCGGTGCGCTGGGCCAATTGGTTGTCGATCGTGACCATGGCGTTGGACTCGATGGTGAACTGAGCGCCGGTGGCGAAGGCCAGCAGGTCGTTGATCGAGACCACGTCCTGGGCATAGGTATTGGTAGCGGCCCGCTGGGCCACCGTGGTGCCTGCCCGCGGCCGTGACGTGACGAGGTTGTCGTCGCGCAGGCGCCGCAGCGCCTCACGCACGGTGTAGCGGCTGACCTCGAAGCGCTCGCACAGTTCGTGTTCGGTGGGCAACTGTGAGCCCACCGGATACACCCCGTCGACGATCTCTTTGCGTAGGGTCCGCGCGACCTGAAGGTAGCGGTGGTCAGCAGGGGTCAGTGTCATCGGTGTCAGCCTCTGCGCAGCGCCAGCACGCTGCCGTCGCCATCGCCCGAGATGTAGATCGTTCCATCGGCTCCCGCGGCGATCCCGGCGAACGGGCCCTGCGGACCGGAGAACGGCGGCATGCCCTTGAGCGGCTTGGGGGTTACTCCGGGTGGCGGGCCGACCGGCAGCCCGGTGGCGATCGTGGTGCGGCCCGCGTCGTTCAGGTCGTAGCCGATGAGCTCCTTGCTGCCGGAGTCGACGATGTAGAGCACGCCGTCGCGCACGAGAATGCCGTGCGGCGTGTGCAATCCGTCGACCAGCGGCGCGACACCTCCGCCGCTCACCCGCACAACCGCGCCGGCCACCGACACCAGTGGTGCGCCGTCAGGCCCGATCACCACACCGACCGGGGTGTCCAGGCCAGAGGCCAGGACGCTCACCGAACCGTCACGCACCGAAAGTAGCCGTCCCGCACCCTGTTCGACGACCACCACCGAACCATCGGGAGCCTGTGCCACGCCGTACGGCTGGTCGATGCCGCCGGCGAGAATCTGGCTCACCTCGTCCTCGGCCCCTGCCGGGCGGAACCGGGCCACCGTATCGGCGGCGGTGGTGACGATGAATTCGCCTGGGCCCGTGGCGATCACTCCACGGAGGAAGCCCGGATAGCCGGGGGAGAACAGCATTGCCACGGTCTGCAGGCCGCCGTCGGGGTTCACCCGGTAGAAGTAGGTGCCGTCGGCGACGTAGACATCGCCGTCGGGGCCGACCGCCAGGTCCAGCGGCCAGTTGAGCCCGCCCGGCAACAGGGCCTCGGTGCCGCCACCCGACAGGATCTCGGTGATCTCGCCGGTGAAGTTCGACACGAACAGCCGGCCGTCGACGAAGGTGCAGTTGTCCAGGCCGGGGTTCAGCTGGGCCAGCAGCGTCTGCTCGCCGTTGCGCGGGTCGATGCGCAGCACCTGCCCGCTGGCCACCTGCGTGGAGACGATGTAGCCGTCGGCGTCGAACTTGACCGAGTCCGGTACTCCGAGCCCGCCGGCCACCACCTGAGGGTCGCCGCCGCTGGGATCGATACGCCAGATCTCGTTCGCGCCCATCACCGGGAAATACAACAGTCCGTCGGGGCCGACTTCCATGGCGTTGGGTGAGGGCACGTCCTCCAACAGGATGCGCGGGGCGCCGCCGGCCAGGTCGAACTCCATGAGCCGGCCGCCCTCGCGGCATTCTCCGACGAACAGCCGGCCCTGGTGGAAGGTGATGCCGTTGGCCGAGGGGATGTCGTCGCGCAGAACGCGGGCGGTGCCGTCGGCTGCGCGCACGCTGACCCGGCCGTCCATCACCTCGGTGGCGTAGAGGTTGCCGCTCGGGTCGAAGGCCACGTCGTCGGGGGCGATGATGTCGCCGCCCTTGGCGCTGACGGTTTCGAGCTGTCCGGTTTCCAGGTCGAGCGCGCTGATCTGGCTGCCGGTGACCTGGGCGACGTAGATCCTGCCATCCGGGCCGGTGCGCAGGCCGTTCGCGCCGAACAGCCTGCTGGGGCCCGTGACCTGCTCCAGCGTCCAGTTCTCGGCCACGGACGGGTTTGCGGTGTACCTCGCGTTGGCGATGCCGGGATTTGCCGATAGGGCGCTCATGACCTCGGACGTTAGCAACTCGCCGTAGTCCAGACAATAGCCGCCGAAAACCTCGGATCGACCCTTGACGGTTGAATAAGTGCTGGGGAATAGTGTTCTCCAATATGAAGATCGTCATTTGTTGTCCGGACAATTAAGCCGATTGGGGTGCGGATGGACAGTTCCCTGAGCTTGGACGGCCGGGTTGTGGTGGTGTCGGGCGCCGGTGGCGGCGGCATCGGCACCACCGTCACGCGGATGGCGGCCGAGGCCGGGGCCACGGTGGTGGCGGTCAGCCGCTCCCAGGACAACCTCGACACCCACGTCGCACCGCTGGCCGACAAGGGACTGAACGTGGTGACGGTCGCCGCCGACGCGTCCACCGATGAGGGCATCGCGACGGTGCTCGACGCGGCCCGGGCCGCCGAGGGAACGCTGTACGGGCTGGTGAATGTCGCCGGCGGCGCGGCGCCGTCCACCTGGATGCCCGCCACCCGGGTCTCGCGGGCCGACTGGCGCGAGCTGTTCACCGCGAACCTGGAAACCATGTTCTTCATGAGCCAGGCTGTGGCCGCCGAGATCCGCAGCCAGGGGACCCCGGGCTCGATCGTGTCGGTGTCCTCGATCAGCGGGATGAACACCGCGCCCTATCACGTCGCCTACGGCACGGCGAAGGCCGCGATCGTGGCGGCCACCCGGACCATGGCCGCAGAGCTGGCCGCCGAAGGCATCCGGGTCAACGCCGTCGCCCCGGGGGTGACCGAAACCGCCGCCTCGGCAACCTATGTCGATGCCGACCCCGAGCGGGACCAGCGGGCGATCGCGATGGGCCGCCGCGGTACTCCCGAGGAGCAGGCCGGGGCCATCCTGTTCCTGCTCTCGGATCTGTCGAGCTATATCACCGGCCAGACCATCCTGGTCGACGGCGGGCTGAACCTGCGCTGGACTCACCTCGGCGCCGACAACACCTCGCTGTTCCTCAAGGACGACGACTTCCGCGAAGCCATCAGGAGGATCTAAATGGCTCATACCGAATCCCATCTCGACGCCGCCATGGAGGTCGACGCCGAACCGGACGACGCGAGCGGAGAGATCGCCGAGGATTTGTCCCAGCCGACCACCATCCCGGTCGACGCCTATATCTCCGAGAGTTACGCTCGCGCCGAACGGGATCGACTGTGGCGCAAGGTCTGGCAGCAGGTCGGCCGCGTCGAGGAGATTCCTGAGGTCGGAAGCTACCTGACCTACGACATCCTCGACGACTCCATCATCATTGTGCGCACGGGCCCAAATGAGTTCACTGCCCACCACAACGTCTGCATGCACCGTGGACGCAAGCTCATCGACAATCCCGAGGGCGCCAAGAACGCGACCGGCCGCGCGCGGAAATCTTTCGTCTGCGGATTCCACGGCTGGACCTACGGTCTCGACGGAACCTGCACGCACATCCGGGAACAGGACGATTGGCAGGGCAAACTCACCCCGCGCAACACCCACCTCGCGCCCGTGCAGGTGGACACCTGGGGCGGCTGGCTGTTCATCAACATGGATCCCGACTGTGAGTCGCTGACCGACTACCTGATGCCGGCCGCCAAGATCCTCGATCCGTTCGGTCTGGAGAACATGCGCTACAAGTGGCGCAAATGGCTGTACTTCGACTGCAACTGGAAGGTCGCGATGGAGGCCTTCAACGAGACCTACCACGTGTTCACCACGCACCCGGAGTTCAACAAGTTCGGCGAGTTCAAGGGCTGGGCCAAGGCGCAGGGCAAGCACAGCAACATCGGCTACGACGCGCCGAAAGGCATGGACGAGACCAAGTCCAAGATCCGTCTGGGAACCGGTGATCCGCGCATCTCCACCGCAGAGATGCAGGTCTACACCATGGAGGAGACCAACGCGACGACGACGAAGACCTTGGTGAACGCCGCCAAGCGGCTCGTCGACGAGCTGCCCGAGGGCACACCCGCCGACGAGGTGCTGCAGCACTGGCTGGCCTCGGCCCGCCGCGATGACGAGGCGCGTGGCGTGACCTGGCCGACCATCCCGCCCGACATCCTCGGGCAGAGCGGCACCGCGTGGCAGATCTTCCCGAACTTCCAAGTGGGGCAGGGCCTGACCAGTGCGCTGTGCTACGCCGCACGACCCGATCCGGGCTACAACCCGGACAAGTGCATCTTCGAGGTCGCTGTCTTCGAGCTGTATCCGAAAGGCGAAGAGCCGGAGACCGAATGGGCCTATACCCCGAAGGATTCACCGAACTGGCTGTCGGTGCTGCCGCAGGACTTCTCGAACATGGCTGCGGTGCAACAGGGAATGAAATCGGCAGGGTTCCCCGGAACCTTGCCCAATCCCTATCGCGAACGCAGCACGGTCAACCTGCACCACCAGCTTTCCAAGTACATGGGCACCGGAGCGCCCACCGACATCCAGTGATTTGTGGAGTCTCAGCCGTGGCGGACACGGCCAAAACTCCACAAATCACCCAATAAGGAGACAACATGAAGGTCAATCTGGGTACGGGAGCGCAGAACTCCCACGACTGGGAGCGCGTGCTCGCCGGTGACTTCAGCACCCCGCCTGCCACCCCGGACTACAAGTGCGTGCAGGCCGCGCTGGCCCTCGGCGACCTCGCCGAGCCGCTCGGCTTCGACGGGATCTGGTTCCCCGAGCACCACGGCACGCCATATGGCATGACGCCCAACCCGATTCAGGCCCTGACCTACTTCGCCGGACGCACCGAGCGGGTCAGTCTGGGCACGTTCGTGGCGGTGGTGCCGTGGTGGAACCCGATCCGGCTCGCCACCCAGATCGCCTATCTCGACATCGTCTCCAACGGCCGCTACACCACGATCGGCCTGGGCCGCGGGGTGTCCAAGGGCGAGTTCGCCGCGGTCGGCGTGCCGCGGGAGGAGAGCCGCGACCGCTTCAACGAGACGCTGGACATCCTCAAGCTGGCCTTCTCCGGCGAGCGGTTCTCCTACGAGGGCAAGATCTTCTCGTTCCCGGAGATGTCGTTGCGGCCCGAGCCGATCAGCACCGACCTGTTCGACCGCATCTACAGCTCGTCTTCGACCGCCGAGTCGCTGGAGATCCTGTCCCGGCGCGGCATGGTGCCGCTGTTCGTGGGCAACAAGCCGATCACCGATGCCGGTGAGGAGGTGCGCAAGGTCAACACCTTCCGTGCCGAGGAGGGCCTGGGGCCCTGTCAGCCCAAGAACGTGATGTTCATGTACTGCGTGGGCTCCGAGGACGAGGTGGCTCAGACCGAGGAATGGATCTGGACCGCGAACCGCGATGTCAACGTGCACTACGGCTTTGCCGACGCGTCCAACTTCAAGGGCGTCAAGGGGTACGAGGCCTACGCCGCCCGTGAGGCGAGCGCGACGGCCGTGCTGGCCTCGGAGGTCGGCAACCAGAAGAAGGGCGGCCCGCCCGGATACCACGCGTCCAATCTGCTGATCGGAACCCCCGAGACGGTGTTCGAGAAGCTCAAGGCCGCGCAGGAGGCGTGCTCGTTCTGCGAGGTCACCATCGTCCCGCAGTTCGGCACCATGCCGTACGAGAAGGCGATGGAGTCCACCAAGCTGTTCGCCGCCGAGGTGCTCCCCGCGGTCCATGACGTGCCGCCCCCCTGCACGCGGCCGCGCTCCCGGAGAAGGCCAACGCATGACCCAACCGAACACGTGCGGGCCCACCGAGACCCCAACCGATTTCGACGTCGACGCGATCCGGGAGAAGTACGCCGCCGAGCGGGCCAAGCGCCTGCGACCCGAGGGCGGTGACCAGTACCTGGAACTGGACGGTGATTTCGCCGAGTTCTCCGAGGTCGACCCGTACACCACGGTGACCGAGCGCGACCCGATCGTCGAGGACGCCGACGTCGTCATCCTCGGCGGTGGTTTCGCCGGCCTGCTGGCCGGGGCGTACTTGAAGAAGGCCGGTGTCGAGGGCATCCGGGTCATCGAGATGGCCGGTGACTTCGGCGGGGTGTGGTACTGGAACCGCTTCCCCGGAATCCAGTGCGACAACGACGCCTACTGCTACATCCCGCTGCTCGAAGAACTCGACTTCATGCCGAGCAAGAAGTTCGCCGACGGCGCCGAGATCTTCCAGCACTGCCGCAACATCGGTAAGCATTTCGGCCTCTACGATGGCGCGTTGTTCTCCACCCAGGTGCGCGAACTGCGTTGGGAGGACGAGACCCAGAGGTGGCGGATCAGCACCGACCGGGGCGATGACATCCGAGCCCGCTTCGTCGTCATGGCGCAGGGCTCCTACAACGTGCCGAAGCTGCCGGGCATCCCCGGTATCAAGGAATACAAGGCCGCGGGCGGACACGTGTTCCACTCGGCGCGCTGGGACTACGACTACACCGGAGGGACCGCAGACGGCGGCCTGCACAAGCTGGCCGACAAACGCGTCGCCCTTGTCGGCACCGGCGCAACCGGTATCCAGCTGGTACCCCACCTCGGCCGCGACGCCAAGGAACTCTTCGTCTTCCAGCGCACGCCGTCCTCGGTGGACGCCCGGACCAACCCGCCCACCGATCCGGTCTGGGCCGCGTCGCTGCAGCCGGGGTGGCAGGAGGAACGCAAGCGCAACTTCCACAACTGGTCGCCGTTCGTCGGAGTGGTGTTCGGTGAGCCAGACCTGGTGTGCGACTTCTGGACCGAGCTCGGACGCAACCTGACCGCCCGGATTGCGGCCAGCGAGGACCCGGCCTCGGTCACCATCGAGCAGATCATGGCGTTCCGGGAAGAAGAAGACTTCAAGATCATGGAGCGGCTGCGTCGCCTGGTCGCCGAGATCGTCGAGGATCCCGATACCGCCGAGGCGCTCAAGCCGTACTACCGCTTCATGTGCAAGCGGCCGACGTCCAGTGAGCACTATCTGTCCACGTTCAACCGCCCCAACGTGACGCTCGTTGATGTCTCGGCATCCAAGGGTGTCGAACGGTTGACCGAGAAAGGGATTGTCGCCGACGGCGTCGAATACGACGTCGACTGCGTGGTTTTCGCAAGCGGCTTCGAGATCTCCACTGAGATCAGCCGCCGGTTTGCGATCGACAAGATCGTGGGTCGCGACGGGCTGGAGCTGTTCGACTACTGGCAGAACGACTACAAGACCCTGCACGGGATGACCAGCCGTGGCTTCCCCAATCAGTTCTTCATGGGCTTCATCCAGGGTGGGGTGTCGGCCAATACCACGGCGATGTTCGAACAGCAGGCCAAGCACATCGCCTACATCATCGCCGAGGCGCAGAACCGGGGTGCCACCACGGTCGAGCCGAGCCAGGAGGGGCAGGATGCCTGGGTCGCCACGGTCGGGGAACTGGCGATCGACAACTCGGCATTCGAATTGTCTTGCACGCCTGGCTACTACAACAACGAGGGCCGTGGTGGCGCAGAGCGCAACGGCGCATTCCTCGGTGATTTCTACTCGCCCGGCTTCTACGCGTTCGACGAGCTGATCGCCGAATGGCGGGCCAAGGGCGACCTCGACGGATTAGAGCTCACCTCATGACGACATCGACCACGGCGCTCGAAACCCGGGATATCAAGCCGCGCATCGGAACCGAGATCCGGGCCGACAAGGCCACACTGCTCTCGGGCGAACATGCGGGGCGGATCCGGGAGCTGCTCGAGCAGCGCGGGGTGCTGGTGTTCCCGCAGATCGGGTTCACCGACGACGAGCAGATCGCGTTCACCGAAACCCTCGGGACGTTCGCCCCGGAACACGCCGGCGAGAAGCTGTACAAGGTCTCCCTCGACACCGAGGTGAACAAGCAGGCCGATTACCTCAAGGGCTCGCTGTACTGGCACATCGACGGAACGATGAACGAGGTGCCGATCCTGGCCTCGCTGCTGCAGAGCGTGGCTCTGGGCAACCCGGAGGAAGGCGACACCGAGTTCTGCAACACCTACGCCGCCTACGATGACCTGTCCGATGAGGACAAGGCCGAGATCGAGGGCCTGCGCGTCATGCATTCGGCGTGGAACACGATGTTCTACTACGACCCGGAACCCAGCGCGAAGGCGCTGCGCCGGATGATGGCGATCGGTGATCGGGAACTGCCGTTGGTGTGGACACACCAGTCCGGCCGCAAGTCGCTGGTGCTGGGCGCCACCGCCCGCCACATCGTCGATGCCGACGGCCCGATCGACTTCCGCAAGAGCGCCGAACTGCTGGTGCGGCTGCGGGATTGGGCCACCCAGCCGGACTTCACCTACCGGCACAAGTGGACCGTCGGCGACCTGGTGATCTGGGACAACACCGGGACCATGCACCGGGCCACACCGTATGACCCGACGTCGGGGCGGCTGTTGCAGCGCACCAAACTCGAGGGCGAGGAGCCCTTCGCTTGAGCACACTCAGATTCGACGATCGCGTCGCCGTCGTCACCGGCGCAGGCCGGGGACTGGGCCGCGAATACGCCCTGCTCCTCGCGTCGAGGGGCGCCAAGGTCGTCGTCAACGATCCCGGTGGCAGTCTCACCGGGGACGGTGCCGACTCGGGGCCGGCCCAGGCCGTCGTCGACGAAATCGTCTCGGCCGGTGGTCAAGCCGTCGCCGTCACGGATTCGGTGGCCACCGCCGAAGGCGGCCGGGCCATCATCGACGCGGCCGTCGGGCGCTTCGGTCGCGTGGACATCCTGATCCACAACGCGGGCACCGTGCGGCGCGACTCGCTCAAAGAGATGAGCTACGACGATTTCGATGCCGTGCTCGACGTGCACCTGCGCGGCGCGTTCCACGTTGTGCGACCGGCATTTCCGCTGATGTGCCAGGCCGGCTACGGCCGGGTGGTGCTGACCTCGTCGATCGGCGGGCTGTACGGCAACCATCAGGTGGCCAACTACGCGGCGGCCAAGGCCGGGATCCTCGGGCTGTGCAATGTGGTGGCACTGGAGGGCGCCGACGAAGGTGTGTTGTGCAATGCGATCGTTCCGGGCGCGGTGACCCGGATGGCCGAGGGCCTGGACACCTCGGCGTACCCGCCGATGGGCGCCGAGCTGGTGGCCCCGGCCGTGGGCTGGCTGGCGCACGAATCCTGTTCGGTCACCGGCGAGTTCTTCGTCGCGATCGCGGGGCGGATCGCCCGCGCCGTCGTCGCCGAATCGCCGGGCGTGTACCAGCCGTCGTGGACCGTGGAGGAGGTCGGTGAGCAGATGGACCGCATCCGCGATGTGAGCGAGCCGGTCATCTTCCCGGTGGTACCCGACGGTCATGCCGATCACATCCGGTACAGCTTCGGACGAGCGGCGGAAGAGGTCAAGTCATGACATCCGGTCCACTGCAAGGCATTCGGGTCATCGACCTCACCGCCATGGTGATGGGGCCGTACTGCACGCAGATCATGGCCGACATGGGCGCCGACGTCATCAAGGTCGAGACACCGGCCGGCGACAACACCCGCTACATCTCGGTGGGTCCGGCTCCCGGAATGAGCGGCGTGTTCGTCAACGTCAACCGGGGCAAGCGCAGCGTGGTGCTGGATCTGCGTTCGGAACAGGGCAAGGCCGACCTGCGCGCCCTGATCGCCGACGCCGATGTGTTCATCCACTCGATGCGGGCCAAGGCCATCACCAAGCTCGGTTTCGGCTACGACGATGTGGCCGCGATCAACCCGGGCATCGTCTACACCAACTGCTATGGATACGGCCGCCGCGGCCCGGACGCCGACCGGCCCGCGTACGACGACACCATCCAGGCCGAATGCGGATTGCCCGCGGTACAACAGCAATTGACCGGCGAGGCCTCCTACGTGGGCACCATCATGGCCGACAAGGTGGCCGGGCTGACCGCGCTCTACGCCACCACCATGGCCCTGTTCCACCGGGAGCGCACCGGCGAGGGCCAGGAGGTCGAGGTCAGCATGTTCGAGACCATGGCCTCCTTCATGCTGGTCGAACATGCCAACGGCGCCATGTTCGACCCCCCGCTGGGGCCTGCGGTGTACCCGCGCGCGGTCACCCCCAACCGCAAGCCGTACGAGACCAAGGACGGTCACATCGCGGCGCTCGTCTACAACGACAAGCACTGGAACGCCTTCATCGAGCGGGTGCAGCCGCCATGGAATAGCCCCGAATACGCGACGCTGGAACAACGAGCCAAGCAGATCGACACGGTGTACGCGCTGGTGGCCCAGACGCTCAAGGAGCGCACCACAGCGGAGTGGCTGGATCTGTTCACCGAGTTGGAGATTCCCGCCGCGCCCATGCTCACTCCGGACGCGCTGTTCGAGAACGAGCACCTCAACGCCGTCGGACTGTTCGAGACCGTCGACACCCCGCACGGCCGGGTGCGGATGCCTGGCGTGCCCACCTGGTTCTCCCGGACTCCGGGTCACGTCGCCGGGTACGCACCGGAACTGGGTGCCGACACCGCCGAGGTGCTTGCCGAACTCGGCTCACGGGACATCGCCGGGTAACGGGCGAATCAGAGCAGGAATAGGAAGGCCAGGAGTGGATTTCGATTTTGGCGAGGCGGCCGACACGCTGCGGGGTGAGCTGCGTGCGCTGATCGCCGACCAGGTTCCCGCTGATTTTCTCGGCGCGTTCACCGATGACCCCGCCGATCTGGCGGTGGCGCAGCAGTTCTGCCGGACGCTGGCACAGCAGCACCTGCTGTGCATGTCATGGCCGAAGGAGTTCGGCGGCGGCGATGCGTCGGTCTGGGAGCAGACCGTGGTGCGCGAGGAGATGTGGGCGCACCACGAGCCGCGCGGGGCCCAGTACATGGGCGTCAACTGGGTCGGCCCGATCATCATGCGACACGGCACCGAGGAGCAGCAGCGCAAGCACCTGCCGCCGATCGCCAACGGTGAAGTGATCTGGTGCCAGGGCTTTTCCGAACCCGAGGCGGGTTCGGACCTGGCCTCGCTGCGCACGTTCGCCCGCCGGGAGGACGACGGCTGGCGGGTCAACGGCCAGAAGATCTGGACTTCCTACGCCACCATGGCGCAGTGGTGCTTCCTGCTCGCCCGTACCTCCAAGGGCGAGAAGAAACAACAGGGCATGACCATCTTCCTGGTGCCGATGGATTCACCGGGTATCCAGGTGCGCCCGATCCGCACCATGATGGGCCCGCACCATCTCAACGAGGTGTTCTTCGACGACCTCAAGGTCACCGAGGCCGATGTGCTCGGCACCGTGGATCAGGGCTGGTCGATCGTGCAGGACGTGGTGTCCTTCGAGCGCGTCGGTATCGCCCGCTACGCGCGCTGCGAGCGGCTGCTGCAGACCGCGCCCGAGGTGCTCGGAGACAAGTGGGAGCAACTGCCCGCCGAACTTCGGGGCCGCTGGACGCGGATGCTGACGCACTGCCGCCGGGCCCGGCTGATGGCCTACCGGGTGGTGTCGATGCAGGCCACCGGGCGGGTGAATCCCGGTGACTCTGCGGCATATCGGATCGCGGTGACGAGGCTGGATCAGGAGAGCGCCGAGGTGCTCATGGAGATCGCCGCGGCCCTGCCGCGCGGCGAGGACAGCCGTGCCGAGTACTTCCGCGCCGAGGTGGAGGACCATTGGCGGTACTCGCAGGCGTCGACGGTGTCCTCGGGCAGCATCGAGATGCAGCGCATCCTGCTGTCGCGGACCATGCTGGCCGGAAAGGCGTGACGGCGATGATTCTGGATCTCAGCGAAGACGCCAAAGAATATGGCCGCGAGGCTCTGAAGGCATTCGAGTCCGCCGGCGGTGATCAGCTGCTGGCCCAGGCCGACGCCAAGCCGGACACCCGGGCCGGGCTGGTCATGCCTGTGCTGGAAGGCCTAGGCGTGTTCGAACTCGAACCACGCGGCGATGCGGACTCCTTGGAGGCCGCGGCCGCGGTGTGCCGCAGTGCCGGCTATTGGACGCTGCCGTATCCGGTCGCGGAGCGATTGGCGCGACCGGCGGATCTGGACGTCGACGGGCTGGTCGTCATCGATGCCGACGCGCCCGAGGCGGCGCTGCAGGGGCTCGACAACCGGTGGGCCGCTGTAACATTGGACGGTACGCGCAGCACGGTGACCGTAACCGGTGCCTCCGGTCCGTCGTTCGCCACCGCGCTGGAGCTGTCTTCCGTGGACGGTGCGGGCCTGAAGGACGTGGCGCTCGCCCTGGTGCTGCCGTCGTGGAGCCTGCTCGGCATGCTGGACCGGGCCATCGATCTGACGGTCGCACACGTCAGCCTGCGCAAGCAGTTCGGCCAGCCGCTGTCTTCGTTCCAGGGCGTGCAGTTCCAGCTGACCGATGCCGAGGTGGAGCGCAGCGGCGCCGACATCCTGGCCAAGTACGCGCTGTGGAGCCTGGTCACGAACCCCGCCGACGAGGCGATCAACGACGCACTGGCATTGCGCCTGGCCGCGATCGAGGCGGCCGAGGTGGTGTTCCGGGTGTGCCATCAGCTGCACGGGGCCGTCGGCTTCTGCGATGAAACCACGCTGTCCTGGCTGTCGCGTTACAGCCAGCCGTTGCGCCGCTTGCCATTCGGGGTGTCCAAGACCCGCGACACCCTGACCGCCCGGCTCGGCCGGCGCGGGCTCACCGGATTGTTCTCGTCATGACCGACCTCGACGAGTTCCGGGCCACGGTGCGGGACTGGTGCGCGGCCCACGTCCCGAAAGACTGGCGCGCCAACCAGACCGGTGTCGGAGACGACGAGTTCGTGTCGTTCCAGAAAGCCTGGTTCGCCGAGCTGCACACCGCCGGATATGCGGTCCCGCATTGGCCGGCGGAATGGGGTGGCGGCATGTCTGTGCCCCAACAGATCGTGCTGTATCAGGAACTGGCGAGGCACGATGCGCCCCGGCTGGTATTGGCCTTCGTCGGGATCCACCACGCGGCCTCCACTCTGCTCGCGGCAGGCTCCGAGGAACAGCGCCGTCACCTGCCCGCCATCCTCGACGGCGAGATCTGGGTGCAGGGGTTCTCCGAGCCGGAGGCCGGATCCGATCTTGCGGCCCTGCGCACGACAGCTCGCGCGGACGGTGACAACTTCGTCGTCAACGGCCAGAAGCTCTGGGCCAGTGGCGCTCTGCACGCCGACTGGTGTCTGCTGCTGGCGCGCACCGATCCAGAAGCACCCAAACGGCACGGCATCTCCTACTTCCTGATGGACATGACCACACCCGGCATCGATGTGCGGCCGATCCGAAATGCCGTGGGGGATTCACATTTCTGCGAGATCTTCCTCAACGACGTGACCGTTCCCGCGGCCAATCTGATCGGCCCGGTGAACAAGGGTTGGCAGGTGGCCCAGGCCACGCTCGGCGCCGAGCGCGGTATGACCATGCTCGAATTGTCCGAACGGCTGGGCAATGCGGGCTTCAACTGGCTGCTCGAAGCCGCACCGGTCGAGGATCCGGTGGTGGCAGATCGGCTGGCGCAGTTCGAGATCGAGCTGTCCGGCTTGCGCGGGCTGTGCCGGGACCTGGTGGAACGGACCGAGGCCGGGCAGGCCGGCGCGGCCGACGCCTCGATCGTCAAGCTGTACTACAGCGAGTTATTGCAGCGGATGACCGGATTCGGTGCCGAGATCGGTGGCCTGAACGCCCACACCGTACTGGCCAAACCGGCCTCCAGCGGGTGGGAGTCGGGCGCCTGGATGCTCGATTTCATCGGATCGTGGGAATGGACCATCCCCGGCGGAGCCAGCGAGATCCAGCGCACCATCATCGGTGAGCGCGGTCTGGGCCTGCCCCGAGAACCGAGTGCGGTGTGATGAGCGAGTTTTCCGAGCTTCATGACGAACTGCGTTCCGTGGCAGCTGATCTGCTGGCCAAGGACACCATCGACTGGCCACTGCTGATCTCGGCGGGGTGGGTCGGACTGGACGCCTCCGAGGAGGCGGGCGGCGCCGGCGCGACGTTCGCTGAAGTGGCGGTGATCTGCGAGGAGCTGGGCCGGGCCGCTGCGGCGACCGGCTACCTCGGCGGTGCCGTGCTGGCCATCGGCGCACTGAATGCGCTGCAACCCAACGAGAGCCGTGACGCGTTGTTGCAGGCGGTGGTGGCCGGGAACACCCGTGCTGCCCTGGCCCTGCCGGGTGCGGGCGAGCCGGCGCCGTTCGACCTGGCCACCACCCGGCTGGGCTGGCGCGTCCACGGGCGGGCCGCCTTTGTGCCCGATGCGGCCGGAGCTCGGCGGCTGCTGCTGCCCGCCCGTGACGCCGACGGTGTCGCGGTGCTGGTGGACGTGGCCGCCGAGGCGCCCGGACTCACGGTCACCGAGCAGCCGGTGCTCGACGAGACCCGCAGCCTCGCCACCGTGACGGCCGAGGGCGTGGAGGTCGACGAGGACGCGGTGTGGCGATTCGATGGCGAGCCTGAGGCGGGGCTGGTCGCGCTCACCGAACGCGCCGCGCTCGCGGTGGCCTGCGACAGCCTGGGCGTCGCCCAGGCCATGCTCGACACCACGGTGTCCTATACCGGGGTTCGCCGGCAGTTCGGCCGTCCGATCGGCTCGTTCCAGGCCGTCAAGCACGCGTGTGCCGACATGCTCGTGCGAATCTCGGTCGCCCGTCAGCTGGTGAATGCGGCCATCGCGGAGCCGACGCCGCTCACGGTGTCGATGGCCAAGGCCAATGCCACCGAGGCGGCGGTCGAGGTGGCGGGCAAGGCCATGCAGTTGCACGGCGGTATCGGCTACACCTGGGAGAGCGGCGTGCACGTCTATCTCAAGCGGGCCGCGCTCAACCGGTCGCTGTTCGGCTCGCCCGCCGAACACCGCGCGAGGATCGCCGCGCGCTACCGATGAGTTTTCTCTGCGGGGACGGTCGGTATGCATGACCGACCACTCACCGTGAAGGAGACACCATCGTGGTTACCCGTCAGAGCGCGCCGCTGGGCGCCCCCAACTGGATCGACCTGACCACGTCCGACCTTGAGCGTGCCCAGCAGTTCTACGGTGCGGTGTTCGGCTGGACGTACGAGACCGGCGGGCCCGAGTACGGCGGCTACGTCACCGCATCCGTCGACGGCAACGTGGTGGCGGGTCTGATGAGCAATGACCCGCAGTGGAACGCACCGGATGCCTGGACCACCTACCTGCACACCGCCGATGCCGATGCCACGGTGGCGGCGGCCATCGCTGCGGGTGGTGGCAACTGCGGCGGTGTGATGGACATCCCGGCCAAGGGCCGGATGGCGATGATGACCGATACCACCAACGGGTTCTTCGGTATCTGGCAACCGGGCGGGCACGAGGGTTTCGCATTGTTCAACGAGGCCGGCGCCCCGGTGTATCACCAGCTGACCACCAGCGACTACGCCAAGGCGCTGGACTTCTACCGCACGGTGTTCGGCTGGACCACCCAGACCGTCTCGGACACCGATGAATTCCGGTACAGCACAGCGTCGTTCGGCGGCGAGGAACTGCTCGGCGTGATGGACGGAACGGCCTTCATCCCCGAGGGCGCTCCGTCGACGTGGACCACCTTCTTCGGCGCCGATGACGTGGACAAGACGATCGAGCTGATCGTCGCCAACGGCGGCTCGGTGGTGCGCGCGGCCGAGGACACACCGTACGGGCGGCTTGCCGCGGTGGCCGATCCGACCGGTGCCGGGTTCAATCTGTCGTCGCTGCAGGACTGATCGCGTGTGAACCGGGGTGCGCGCGGGTAAGCATGAAGGCATGCCCGGCAACCCGACGTATCTCAAGGCGTGCGTGAACGGCGCGCGTACCCCGGATCAACACCCGGCCCTGCCGGTCACCCCCGAGCAACTCGCCGATGCGGCCGTCGCCGCACATCGGGCCGGGGCGCAGGCCGTGCATCTGCATCCCAAGACCGCGAACGGCACGGACTCGCTGGCGGCCGATGCCGTGGACGCAGCGGTTGCGGCGGTGCGGCACAAGGTGCCGGGCCTGCCGCTCGGCGTGACGACGGGCTACTGGGCACTTCCCGATCCGCGCGCTCGGCTGCGGGCGGTCGAGGAGTGGTCGGAGCTTCCCGATTTCGCGTCGGTGAACTGGCACGAGCCGGGTGCCGAGGATCTGGCCCGGCTGCTGCTGGACAGGGGCATAGGAGTCGAGGCCGGGTTGTTCCATGCCGATGCGGCCGCGGCGTGGGCCTCCTCCGAACTCGCCGAGCACTGCATGCGGGTGATGATCGAGCTGCCGCCCGACGGCGATACCGACACGGCCGATGCCCTGCTCACCGTGGTGGGCGCGGCTGCGCCGTCGGTGCCCGCGTTGTTGCACGGCATGGACGAAAGCTGTTGGCCGTTACTGCAACACGCAGGGGTTCGCGGTGCGCAGGCCCGGATCGGGCTGGAGGACACCCTGCTCCTGCCGGACGGCGGCATCGCATGGGACAACGAGGCGCTGGTGGCCGCGGCGGTGGACCTGCTCAGTCGGTAGTCGCGCCGAGCGCGAAGTCGGCGAAGTCGAATCCCGGCACCACCACACAACTGACCAGCGTGGGCTCGTCGTCGCGCGGCTTGGCGCGTTGCCAGTGGCCGGGTGGCACGAGCAGTTGCGGGTGCTGCCCGGCGGCGATGTCTGGGCCCAGCAGAAGGCTTTTCGCGGTGTCCTTTTCCTCGCCGATCTCCAGGACCAGGGGGCTGCCCCGGTGGTGGAACCACAGCTCGGCACTGCGCACGGTGTGCCACGCCGACTGCTGGCCTGGCATCAGCAGGAACAGGATCGCGGTGCCGGCGTCGCGCGGCCCCGAGTAGCCCGTCGGCAGCGAGGCCTGGCTGATCGTCAGTTCGCTGCGCCAGGTCTCGCGGTACCAGCCGCCCTCGGGGTGCGGAGCGAGATCGAGCTCTCTGGCCCAGTCAGGTAGTTCGGTCACACCCGATAGTCTCGTCGCTATGGTTCGTCTTCGTCCAGGTTGGCTGGTGGCACTGTGTGCTGCGGTTCTGGTGGTCGTGGCCTGGTTGCCGTGGCTGACCACCAGTGCCAACGGCGGCGGCCGGGCCAATGCGATCGGCGGGGCGGTGGGCAGCATCGTGCTGCCTCATGGTTTCGGCGCCGGGCAGCTGATCGTTTTGCTGGGGGCGGCCCTGATCGTGGCCGGGGCGATGGCCGGGCGCGGCCTGTCGCAGCGGTGGGCTTCGGCTGCGGGGCTGGTGCTTTCACTGGCCCTGGTGGCGGTGACGGTGTGGTACTACACGCTCAACGTGAAGGCGCCGGTGGCCGCGGGCTACGGCCTGTACGTCGGGGGCGCCATGGCGGTGCTGGCAGGGTTGTGTTCGGTGTGGTCGTTGTTGGCGACGTTCGGCGGCCGCCGATGAGCGAGAGGTAGAGCTGATGGGCGAATTCGTGAAACCCGTGGAGTTGACCGGGCAACGCTGGGTGACGCTGGAGCCGTTGACGACGGGACACGTCCCGGAGATCGACGCTGCGGCGGCCGACGGTGAGCTGGGGACGCTCTGGTACACGATGACGCCGAAGCCCGGCGGTGCCGCCGAGTGGGTGCAGCGCATGTTCGAGCTGCGCGCTGCCGATCACGGCGTGACCTTCGTGGTGCGGGACCTCGACGGCAAGCTGGTGGGGTCGTCGAGCTATCTGCATGTCGACGGCCCGAACAGGAGGCTGGAGATCGGGCACACCTGGTACACCGCTGCAGCGCGGCGCACCGGCATCAACGCCGAGACCAAGCTGTTGATGCTCGGCCATGCCTTCGACGAGTTGAATTGTGTGGCAGTGGAATTCCGCACCCATTTCTTCAATTTCGCCAGCCGTGCGGCCATCGAACGGCTCGGCGCCAAGCTCGACGGAGTGCTGCGCAGCCAACAGGTGCTGCCCGACGGCTCCCGTCGCGACACCGTCGTGTACTCGATCCTGGACATCGAATGGCCGGCGGCGCGCAACAATCTGCGGTTCCGGCTGGACCGGTGACGGGCGGATTTTCGGTTGCGCGACTGCCGGGGGCCTTTAGTAGGGTGGCGGAATGTCGAGTCCTGAAGCGCACACGTCGGGGGCTTTCGGTCACGCCGTCAGCCCCCTGAATCACTGACACTTCAGCTTCCTTCTCGGGGTGCTGGCCGTGGTGACGAGACGTCTCCTGTTCGTTCTCTTGCCTCGGAGTACTCGATGCCTCTCGCTCTTCATCTTCTTGCCCTGGCGGTTTTCGCCATGGGTACCTCGGAATTCATGCTTGCCGGGCTCGTCCCGGATATCGCTGCCGGTCTCGGCGTCACGGTCGGCGCGGCCGGCCTACTGACCTCCGCCTTTGCGGTCGGAATGGTCATCGGTGCGCCGGCCATGGCGGTGCTCGCGCGCCGGTGGCCGGCCCGCAGGAGCCTGCTCGGCTGTGTGGTGGTCTTCGCGCTCTGCCACATCGTCGGCGCGCTGACACCGAACTTCCCGGTCCTCTTCGGCACCCGTGTCGTCGCCGCGCTCGCCAACGCCGGATTCTTGGCGGTCGCGCTCAGCACGGCCGCCGCGCTGGTGGCGGCGGACCAGAAGGGGCGCGCGTTGTCGGTACTGCTCGGCGGGACGACAGTTGCGACCATCGCGGGTGTGCCCGGCGGCGCGATGCTGGGTGCGCTGTTGGGATGGCGGTCGGCGTTCTGGGCGATCGCACTGCTGTGTCTTCCCGCCGCACTCGGCATCCTGCACGGGATTCCTCGTCGTGCTGAAGGGAATTCGGTCCCCGCGGTCGATGCCCCGGCGCTACGTGATGAGCTCGCTCAACTCAAATCGCGGAGATTGGCATCGGCCCTCCTCCTCGCCGCGCTGGTCAATGCGGGCACCTTCGCCACTTTCACGTTCCTGGCGCCCATCGTCACCGACATCGCCGGCTTGCCGGAGCTGTGGGTGCCGGTGGCGCTGGTGCTCTTCGGGTTCGGGTCGTTCATCGGTGTGACGCTGGCCGGCCGGTACTCCGATCATCGTCCCCGCCTCGTCATCGGAGTGGGTGGTCCGCTGTTGCTCGTCGGCTGGATTGCGGTGGCCACCTTGGCGGCTCATCCGGTGGTGTTGCTGATTCTGGTCCTGGTGCAAGGAATCTCGGCGTTCGCGGTGGGGAGCACGCTCATCGCCCGAGTGCTCTACGCGGCGTCGGGGGCTCCGACGATGGGCGGCGCGTACGCGACGGCGGCCCTGAACACCGGAGCGACCTGCGGCCCGGCACTGGCTGCCGCCGCGCTCGCCGGCCCGGCGGGACACCTCGGGCCGGTGTGGGTCGCTGCAGTGCTCACCGGGATCGCGCTACTGACAATGCCGGCCATCACGATTCGACGGCGGACACCGCTGCCCCGGTGAGCCGCTCGCCGCATTGATCGCACCTCAGCACCGGGGAGAAGCCGTGTCCACATCCGGTGTGCGTGAGGATCACCGCGGGGCCCTCGACGCCTGGGAACGACCGCTGCGCCCAGGCCAGCGCCGTCACCAGCACCGGCAGGAACGCGGCACCCTTCGGCGTCAGCCGGTATCGGGGGTCCTCGTCTGCGGTGGTGAGAATGCCGTTGGCCCGGAACGTCTGCAAGCGGTCGGCGAGCGACGCGGGCGGCGCCGCCAGCACCCGTTGGAAGTCCGAGAACCTGGAGATGCCGGTGAAGGCGGCGACCATGATCGCGAAGGCCCAGCGGTTTCCGAGCACGCTCATGGTCTGAGGGAACAGGCCCGAGGGGGAGTCGCGCCGGTCGTCGGCGGATCGGCGCCGGGTCGTCACCTCCGGCAGCGACCGCGACCAGCCCCCGCTCGGCCCCCACGCGGCGGCCACCTCGCCGGCCGTCGTCGGGGCACCGCAGCCGGCGCAGGTGAGGACCGGCGTGAAATCGGCGCCGCAGCGCAGGTGCCGCATCTTGGGCAGTGGCTCACGGTGTTCGGGCACCCAGTGGCGCTCCCATTCCCAGATCGACACCAGTACCGGCCACAGTGCCCGCCCGCGTGCGGTGGTCAGGTACTCGTCGCGTGGCGGCCGCTCCTGATAGCGGTGGCGTTGCAGCAGGCCGTCTTCGGTCAGGGAGGCCAGGCGGCGGGTCAGCACCGAGTTGGAGATCGGGAGCCGGGTGGTGAACTGGCCGTAGCGGGTGGCGCCCAACAGGGCCTGTTGCATCACCAGCAGCGTCCACTCGTCGCCGACCAGGCCCAGCATCTGCCCGACGGCGTTGGTGCCGCCGGGTGCGTCAGTCACGTACGAGCCATCGGCGCAGCTGGTCACCCGGAGCCCAGGTGGAATGGGTTCCGCTGGAAACTCGTTCCGGCAGAGCAAGTTTGCACACCGGACCGTCGGCGACCCGGGCGGCCTCGAACACCAGGCAGTAGGACGCGTCGTCGTTCATGTCGGTGGTGATGGTGACCAGGTAGCCGTCGTCCTCGCCACGGCTGCCCACTCGAGGCGCCATCGCGGTCTCGCTGCCGTATACCCCGTCCTCGAAGGCGAAGCGCTGTTCGGATCCGGTGTGCAGGTCGTGGCGGACGAGGCCGTCGAACAGGAACCAGCCCGGCTTCCCCGTGGCGGCATAGGCGTAGCGGTAGTCGCGTCCGGCATAGCCGGGGTTGATCATTCCGAATTCGGTGATGCTGTCCGACAATTGCTCCTCGCGGGTCTGGCCGGTGAGGAGGTTGAACCGCCAGCGGTGCAGCCTGGTCTGCATCTTGTCGAGCGCCAGCGCCGGTGCCGCGTTGCCTTGGAAGAATCCGTCGAGCACGATTTCGTCGCCGTCCTCGTAGGCGTTGGTGAAATGCAGGACGTAGGTGGTGTCGGCCTCGAACCACTTGACGTCGCCGGACGTTCCGCGGCGGGGGAGGACGGCGAAGCGGGATGGCATGTCGCGGTGCAGCTTCGGCAGGTACACGTTGTTCTTGAGGAACTCGGCATCCCAGAACAACGGAAAGTCGTTGAGAATCACGTAGTTTTCGGTGAACGCCATGTCGTGGGGCAACCGGGGCCCGGGCAGTTCGACGTCGGCGTAGTGCACCAGGCGGTTGTCGGCGTCGACCACGCCGTAGTGCATGTACGGAGCCTGCTTGCCGTAGTTGAAGAACAGCAGTTCACCGGTCGCGTCGTCGGCCTTGGGATGTGCCGACACGCCCCATTCGGCGGGGAAGGCCCCACCCCAGTCCTCCTTGCCCAGGGTGTCCCCGGTGTACGGGTCGATGCGGTACAGGTCGCCGCACTGGTAGAAGCTGGTGAGCGCGACCCCGCGGTGCACGGTGACATCCGTGCTGGAGGCGTCCTTCATCAGCGTGCGGGCACCCCAGCCGTGGTCGCGGCGGGCCAGTTCGACGGGCTCGGCGATACCGGGCCACAGCGGGCCACCGGCCTCGTTCTCGGCCAGGAAGCCGTCGGTGCGGATGAACCTGTTGCGGTAGAACGCTTTTCCGTCGCGGAAGCCGACGATGTGCAGCATCCCGTCCCCGTCGAACGGGTGGTAGGTCTGAAACGCCGGATGCAGCGGGTTCTCGGTGTTGCGCAGGTAGACACCGTCGAGGTCGGAAGGGATCTCGCCGTCGACGACGCGCAGATCGTCGGCATCGAATTCGGTGGTCTGCGGCCGCCACGCCCCGGTGCGGTAGGGGTGGGTGTCGTCCTCGGGCAGGGTGGACAGGAACTTGGTGACGATCTCGGTGTGCATGTCTACTCCTTGCTCGCCGATACGACGAAGCTGACGGTGGTTGCGGTGCTGCCACCAAAATTCAAGGTGCCGAAGGTTTTTGCGTTCTCGACCTGGTAGGGCCCGGCGGTGGCGCTGACCTGTTTGGCGGCGTCGAGCAGCATGCGGACTCCCGACGCGCCGACTGGATGGCCGCCCCCGAACAGCCCGCCGCTGGGGTTGATCGGCAGCCGCCCGCCGATTTCGATCTCGCCGTTCTCGATGGCCTTCCAGGATTCGCCGGGGCCGGTCAGCCCGATGTGGTCGATGGCCAGGTACTCGCTGGGGGTGAAGCAGTCGTGGACCTCGAACCCGTCGAGATCGTCGAGCCTCACTTCGGCGCGGCCGAAGGCGTCCAGCACGGCGTCGCGTACGTGCGGCAGCAGGTACGGATCTGCGGCGCTGCGGTCGAGCTTCTGTCGCAGGCCGAGGCCGACCGTGCGATGGCCCCACCCGTCGATGCGGGCGATCGGCCGGGCGTGTGGGTGCGCGCGCAGATAGGCATCGCTGACCAGCACCAGCCCCGCTCCGCCGTCGGTCATCTGGCTGCAGTCGAAGCGGCGCAGCCGGCCCTCCACCACCGGATTGGTCGCGTCGTCGTCGCCGATCGGATCGGGCACCGTCCAGTCGCGGGTCTGGGCGTTGGGGTTGGCACGCGCGTTGCGGAAGTTCAGCGCCGCGATGGCACGGAGATGCTCGGCATCGAGGCCATAGCGTTGGTCGTAGGCGTCGGCCACCTCGGCGAACATCGACGGCCAGACGAACTTGGCCCCGTCGGCTTCATGGCCGGTCCAGGCGGCGGCGCCGAGGTGGGCTGCGGCGGTGTCGCCGGGCACCGTCTTCTCCAGTTCCACCCCGATGACCAGGGCGTTGTCATAGGCGCCCGATCGCAGGTCGGCGATGGCCGCGAGGATCGCGATGCTGCCCGACGCGCACGCGGCCTCGTGACGGGAGGCCGGGGTGCCCCACAGATCGGGATGCACGGTGGCCGGCATGGCGCCCAGCTGGGTCTGCCCGGCGAACAGCGCACCGAAGGCGTTTGCGACATGGACGACGCCGATGTCGGTGGCCTCGATTCCGGCGCTGTTCAACGTGTGGTCGACGACCTCAAGGGTGATCGCGGCGAAGTCGATCTGCTCGCGGGTGAGGTTGCGCGCGAAATCGCTCTGGTAACCGCCGAGAATCCAGACGTCCTCCATGGCGGTGACGCTACTACAACTAAGAGAGTGACTCGAGCCTTGAAATGAACAACGCCGTGGCAGAAATCCATGCCTGGATTCCCGCCACGGCGTTACCCGTGGTTAAAGCCGGATCAGTCGTCGTGACCGTGGCCGTGTCCGTGGCCGCGGCCATGCCACCCGTTGTCCCACCCGTTCCAGCGGCCCCAGCCGGGACCTTCCACGCAAGCCTGTACGTAGCCGTACGGTCCGCTCGCGCAGATCTCAGGACCGGCCGATGCCGGGGCTGCTCCTGCGACTGCGACGCCGACCGGAATTGCCAGCGCACCCAGCCCGACCACAGCGGCCTTCATCAGTTTCGAACGCATCTTTTCTCGCCTCCGGGTTGTTAGCTGTATACGAGCCCAAGACCCCCGTCCATAGATAACATTAGTGCATCTCACGATGTTCCTGGGAATCGGCTGGAACCTCACGGTGCAGCGGATTTGCTCTCAGAAAGCTCTTCCCGGTCAGAACGTTGAATTCATTTGCCAAGGGAAACAGGGGTCGCCGACACCTTTTCGGAGTGTTGCCAGGCTGGGCGCGTGACTCGTGGGTCGCGTGGTGCGGTCGCACGTGTCGACGAGTTTTGCCACCGCAGATGGTCTGTATTCAAGGACCGAAATATGGGAGGGATCTGCATGG
>NZ_HG322952.1:556377-673799 GCF_000455325.1 Mycolicibacterium septicum DSM 44393 | reverse complement strand
GGTCTGTATTCAAGGACCGAAATATGGGAGGGATCTGCATGGCAGCGCTCGATGGCAAGACGGCTCTGGTGACCGGTGGAGCCCGCGGTCAGGGGCGCGCGCACGCCACGACGCTGGCGCGGGAAGGCGCCGACATCGTCGTCTGTGACATCGCGGGGCCGGTCGAATCCGTCGACTATCCACTGCCCACACCCCACGACCTGGAACGGACCGCGGAGGAGGTGTCCGCGCTCGGCCGGCGGTGTTTGGCGGTGACCGCAGATGTGCGCGACCTGGCGGGGATGCAGTCGGTGGTGGACGCCGCGGTCACACGGTTCGGGGGCATCGATGTGGTGCTGGCCAATGCCGGGATCGCCAGTAGCGAGCCGATCGCCACCATGTCCGAGCAGCGGTGGCAGACCATGATCGATGTCAACCTCACCGGAGTGTTCAACACGTTCCGGGCTGTGTTGCCTCATCTGATCGAGCGTCGGAGCGGGCGCATCGTGGCCACCTCGTCGATCGTCGCGGGCACCGGCGCCACCAACTCCGGTCACTATGCCGCGGCCAAGGCCGGAGTGGTGGCCTTGGTGAAGTCGGTCGCATACGAAGTTGCCGAGTACGGCATCACGGTCAACGCGGTGCTGCCGTCCGGGGTGAACACACCGATGATCCACAACCCGGCGACCTACAAGGTGATCCGGCCGGACCTGGAGAATCCGGGCCTCGATGACGTCGAGGAGATGTTCGCCCAGGGGCGGCCGCGGCCCGGGCTGCTCGAGCCGCAGGACGTCGCCGACGCCGTGCTGTACCTGGTGTCGGACCGGGGCCGGCTGCAGACCGGGGAGTCGATGATCCTGTCCAACGGCTTGAACTGACAGTCGTGACGCGAAGCCGGGTGGAGGCTACGAGCCTCCACCCGGCTTCGGTGTCTGATTCAGCAGCCGCAGCTGCAGGACGACGACAGCTGCTCTTCCCGGTTCGCCGCACCGGAATCCGTGTTCTCGGACCCGGGGCGCCAATCGAACGGGAAGTGCTTACTCGAGCCACCACTGTGCTCGTGTGACCAGTCGAAGCCGACGGCGTGGTCCTCCTTGACCACCCCCCATGTCGCAACCTGGCCCGGACCGACCTCCGCGCCCGGCGCATTGGTGGTGGTCACCCGGCGGTTCGGGTCAGCTGTCGGACCGGTCAGTGCCTCGACCCGCAAGTCGACCTTGCCGGGAATCTCCGCACGCCAGAAGGCGAGGTCATCGGCGGCCTCGAAACTGATCGGGGCGTATTCGATGCCGCGCAAATCCTCGATCAGGCTGGCGAATTCGGCGGGCCAGCCGCCTTCCTTGCCGGTGAAGATGCGCTCGAGTGCATCGCGCTGAGCGGCGTCGCCCTTTTCGTCGATGTAGAACATCAACTTCATCGTCGCGTTCGGGTCGCCGATCCACATGTTGCCGGCGAACTCACCGAGGGCGATCACGCTGAGGCCCGTCAAATCGGTGTCGCCGTAGTTTCCTTCGCGGACGTGCCACACCAGGGTGAACAAGCAATCTCCGTGCGTCGGCTCCTGGGCGAAGCTGCACGGGCAAGGCAGCTTGCAGCTGCACACGTCGAACCATTCTCCGCGCAAATGCCAATCGACCTGCGTCGCCGAAGTTGTCATCGATCCCGCTCCTTCTGTTGATACCCCCAGGGGGTATGTGACCAGGCGACCGTAACACCGGTGAACTTCAGTTCGCAAGTACCCCCTGGGGGTATGATTGGCGCCATGCTCAAACAGATGTGCGTAGGGGCGTTGACCGTCGTCGCCTCGATGTCTCTGGCCTCGTGCGGCATATCGACAGGCCCGCCGTCAGCCGCCACCGTCGAATCCGGCACGGTGACCGTTGCTCACCATCGTCTGGTCGGCGCTGACGAATTCGCCACCGCCATCGGAAGATCCGGCACCGTGGTGGTCAATGTCCACGTGCCCTACCAGGGCGACATTCCCGGTACCGACCTGTCGATTCCGTTCGATCGGGTCGCCGAGCAATCGGACCGGTTGCCCGGTGATCGCGATGCCACCATCGCGATCTACTGCCGAACCGGACCCATGAGCGCGACCGCCGCCGAGACGTTGAGGACGTTGGGCTACACCGATGTGGTCGAGCTCAAGGGTGGGATGAAAGCCTGGCAGGCCAGTGGTCGTTCCCTCGTCGGAAACTGAGCGCCCAGCAGGTCAGTCGGTGGACAAGGTGAGCAGGCGCCGCAGGATCCACACGACCCGTGCGAGCGACGCGACGGCGGCGACGGCTGCCGCGACGATAATCGCCTGTAGCCACCAGTAACCGGAATCCAGATTGGCGTCGGTCGTGAGGCCGACAATCGCCGCCACGAACAATGCGAACAGGATCGGCAGCGCAGAGACGAATGCGGTGCCCACCCGGCGCTTGTCGTCGGAGGGTAAGAGCTTGTCCACGGTGGTCATCGGGGCCCGAAGCAGATTGACCAGGATGGAGATGCTGGTCAGGGTGAACCCGCCCATCGTGGCCGCGACCGTCGCCAGGATCTGGTAGGCGGTGCGGCGGGCGTCGTGGGGAACCTCGGTCAGGGCCCAGGCCAGCCAACCGGCCCTGCCCAGTGCCAGCCACCCGCCGACGACGAGCAGGGCGAACAACCAGTCCGCCCATTGATGGCGAACCCAGTTGTGCTGCAGCCTTTCCCGAAGGCTGAACTGCACGACCGGACGCTTATTCGAGTTCATCGTCGGGCATTTCGATCAACGTGTCGGCGTACGGCACGGGTTCGGCGGGAACCTCCGCCACGGCCGACAAGAGATACTCCCTGTTGCGAGTCAGCGACTGCCGCAACAGCTCCCGCGCATACGCGGTGGAACGCACCGGATCGTTCAACCGGTCGGCATCGACCTCCGTCCGCTCGACGAATCGATCTTCGAGCAGGTCGACCGACTGTTGGGTACCGCTGATGGAACCGACGACGCGCGCACTCTCGAACTCCGAAAGCGCGCCGGAACCCCGCAGGTTGTCGATCAGTTCACGGATCCGCCGGCGGATCGCATCCTTCTGCGTTCCGGTGCCGCGCCGACCCACCGAGATCCCGATGCGGACGACGCCGTCCTGGGCCAGCGCGCGGGCACCGTCGAGTGCTTGAACCCAGTCACCGCCGACGAGGTCCCGGTTGATGCGATTGGCCGGGATCGCGACGTCGACCCTGGACACGTTCATCTCGTCGAGCGCCTGGTCGAGGTTCTGGGTGAGTACCGGTTCGATACCGACCTCGATGTCGAGCTTGTGCTGGAGATAGTCGACCAGCCGCCGGGCTCGGGGGCCGTCACCGCTTGTCAGCATGGCAATGATGTTGCGCTCACCGAACAGGCAATATGTCGGTTCCAGCAGACCTTCGTCGGGAGTCAGCCCGATCGCCCGCCGGGCGCCTGCGGCGCTGCCGATGCTGGGCAGGTTTTCCCGCCGCACCTTGTCGAGGATCAGCATCCGGTCGTCATCGGTGCCGTGCGCGATCAGCAGCATCCCGTCATGGCAGCGGCGGTAGCGGTTGAGACCGTCGGCCTCGGCTCGGCTGAGCCGGCGAACCACCTGCTCGGCCGGAAACTCGCCAGGTAGTGGAGCACCGTCCGGCTGCAAAAGCCGCCAGTACTGCACCGTGCGGTTCACCTGTCATCCCCCTGAATGTCGATCTGCCGCTGACGGTACTGGCGCCTGCCGACAAAGATAGGGGACTCGCGAGGCCTCATCCGAGGTCACGCAAAAGGCTGGGTGCCCCCGGCAGGATTCGAACCTGCGACACCGGCTTTAGGAGAGCCGTGCTCTATCCCCTGAGCTACGGGGGCCGCGGGACTCATCGAAACAACGTTGAGAACCCTTAGGGACGACTCATGCTAGTCGGTCGGGGGCCGATCGGTGGCATGGGGCACCCGCGAAACCGGTCAGCCGGTGATGGGGGTGGCGACGAGGAGGATCTCCGCGGGGGCATCGCCGGGATTGTGGACGCGGTGGGTGGTGTGGGACGGGAAGTGGACGGCGTCTCCAGGCGCAAGGGTGATGGTGTCGGTGCCGATGCGGATATCGACGGTGCCGGCGAGCACGTAAACCCATTCCTCGCCGCTGTGGTGGGCGTCCGGCGCCTCCGCTGTGGTGGGCACGGTCAGGTGAACGGCCTGCAGTCCCGGGAAGTCGCCGCTGAGCAGGGTGAGTCCCTTCGCTCCCGGGCGTGCGGCCCGATCGGCTGCCCGGCTGAGGTGGTAGGGCGCGGTGTACTGCTCGTCGACGAGTCGGCTGAGGGAGACGCCGAAAGCGTGAGCGATCTGGATGAGGGTGCCGACCGAGGGTTGACGGGTGCCTGACTCGATGCGGGAGAGCTGAGTGGTCGACAGTCCGACCTTCTCGGCGAGGGCGGCGAGGGTCCAATTGCGGTCTCTGCGGTACTCACCGACGCGCCTGCCGATCCAGCTGTCGTCATGGGGTTCGGGCACTGCCACGTCGCAACCCTACCGCCCTGTTCATTGCCACATGGGCAATTTTCTTGCCTGTGTGGTTGCAATGTCGTACCTGGCATGCAATCGTCGACTGACTGCACCGAGCGAGTCTCGCTCGTAGCCGTTGTGAAATCGTCAGGGGGGCTTGATGACCGATGCCGACGGCGTCGTCCGACCGAGCTTGCTGACCTGTTGCCGGGCATTCACCGGCTTGCCGCTCGGTGTCGTCCGTCCGCGCCGCCCGGACAAGCCATTGCTGGCGTCCCTGACCGATCACGGGCTACCCACCGCCGGCGCGACTGTCGAGGTCATCACGCTGCCGCAGCGCGAACGGCTGGTTCCGACCCCGGCGATCGCCGAAGGAGTGTGGCGACCGGGCCGGGCCCCCAACCTGATCAACGCATTCGTCGTCCGCCACCCCAAGGCGACCTTCCTTGTCGATCCAGGCGTCTGCGTCGACGTCGTCGATCGCGCGGTGGCCGAATTGCCGTGGATCCTCCGGGTGGCGGTGAAGCCGCGCCGTGACGTCATCGACATTCGCCAAGCCCTCGCGCTCGCCGGCATTGACGACACCAGCATCGACTTCGCCCTGCCCACGCATTTGCACTGGGACCACGTCGCCGGACTGCTCGACCTTCCCGGGCTACTCGTTCATCTTCATCGCCCCGAACATATTTGGATGATGAGCGGGCGACTCGCTCCGCAAGGCGGCGTGCGTCCCGCGCTGCGCGACAGGCCGGTGACGTTCTACGACCTGGACGGCCCGCCCATCCTGACCTTCACGCGCAGCCTCGACCTGTTCGGCGACCGATCCGTGATCCTGGTCGACCTACCCGGACACACCCCCGCCAGTATCGGGATCCTTGCCCAAACAACCTCTGGCCCAACACTGCTCGCGGGCGACGCAGTGTGGAGCCGCATCCAGATCGATCATCTGCGGCAGAAGGCGTCCTACCCCGGCATGCTCGCCGACGCCGAACGGGACACGGCCTGGGAGACGCTGCACCGCCTGCACGTGGTTCGACACCGCGTCGCCATCGTGCCCAGCCACGACCACGGTCCCGGCGGCGACCACAGATCAATCAGCCCGAGATAGCCTTTACCACAGGGCGATTGGCACCAGGTCCGCCCGCGTCGCTACTCAGAGGTGGTGAAGTGGTACACCCGGAACTGATCCCAGGATCCGGTGTGCTGATCTGATGAACCCGCCACTCCGATTTCCGAGGTTCCCCGCTGAAGTCGTGTTGCCACCTCCGTGTGACCACGGAGAACGATCTGTCGCAGGAATCGCGGTGCGGTGCGCTCGGCGGCGTAGCGTGCCCAGTCCATGTTCATCTCGATGCCACGGGCGACCTCGGCGCTGATCACCCGCTGGGAAACCAGCTGCAGCGGCGCATTCGCCAAATCTTCATCCCAGGTGCCGATCCGGTGAGAAGGCCGATGGTCGGCATAGAGGAAATGCCCACCCGGACGCAGAACCCGATTCACCTCGGTGAGAAAGCGGGGGAATCGGGGGTAAAGACAACCGGATTCAACGTTGATCAGTACGTCGAATGACCGGTCGGCGAAGGGGAGATCCTCGGCGTCGCCCGCGGTGAAGTCCAGGCCCTGCACATCATGCCTTTTCCGGCAGTAGTCGATGCCGACAGAATTCAGGTCCAGCCCGGTGTATGAGGCAGGGTTGAAGGTGCGCGTGAGGTACGAGGCTCCGCCGCCGTGGCCGCAACCGACTTCCAACACCCGCTGACCGCTGATATCGGTCTGACCAGCCGTGATGTGGTAGAGATTGATGAAATACCGGTTGGCTTCATCTGCCTCCGAGAGGTGCAGATTCAGGGGCGGATCTTCTTCGTAGCCATAGTTGATGAACACCAGATCATCGTCTTTGAGCTTTTTGGTCATGTACGGGAACGTGAACCGCTGAACGCGAACGGGGATTTGCTCGATCCGCTTCCGGATTCCCCAGTCCCGAGACACTCCCAAATTCAATTTGTTCTTGAGGGTCACCATACCGAGGGGAGTGTAGCGACGGAATGGCTCACGAAGTGATGTACGTCAGTGCCCAGCGGACCGTAAAGTATTGCGACAAAGGGGGAATCCGCCGCCGGTTCCGGCTGTGTTTTCGACTCTCGGTAACGCCTGTGACCTGCCGGGAAGCGGCGGTTTGAACACGTAGCTCCCTGGATCTCCACGAGGAGGATCCCCAATCTTGTTGCTCCTGACCTAAATTGCGATGTGTGGTACCGAGCGCTGCCCGCGGAGGAGGCAGCGAAGACGACACATAGGGGATGGTCGGATGGCCAGGGAAATTCTGTTCAACGCATTCAGCAGCTTCGGCGTCGCGAACTACGCACCGGGGCTGTGGCGACACCCAGAAGACCAGTCCGCCAACTGTACTGACATCTCCTACTGGGTCGAGCTCGCCAAAGTCCTTGAGCGGGGCGGCATCGACAGCCTCTTCCTCGCTGATGTGCTGGCCGCACCAAATCTGGACGGGAGGGAAGCGGGACTGCGCAGCGGTGTGGGCGTACCGGCCGGTGACCCGTTTGCGGCGATCTCGGCGATGGCGGCGGTGACCGACAATCTCGGCTTCGTGGTGACCGGCAACGTCGGTTATGAGCACCCATTCCTGTTCGCGCGGCGCATGTCCACCCTTGACCACCTCACAAAGGGCCGGATCGGCTGGAACATCGTCACCAGCTCGGCCTTCTTCACCGAGGACAAGGGGGTCGCCGGCGAGGCGGGCAGCGCCGACCGGTATCAGCACGCCGACGAGTACGCCGAGGTGTGTTACCGGCTGTGGGAAGGATCCTGGGCCGACGACGCCGTGGTCCGCGACCACGACTCGGGCGTCCATACCCGCACGGAACGGATTGTCGACATCAATCACGAAGGCCCGCACTACCAGCTCCAATGTCTGCACCAATGCGCGCCGTCACCGCAACGTACGCCCGTGCTGTTCCAGGCGGGCGTCTCCGAACACGGACGCGACTTCGCCTCCAAGCACGCCGAAGCGATCCTCATCGGCAGCCTCCCGCGAGAAGTTGTGGCCATGCACGTGGCCAATGTCCGGCAGAAAGCCGCCGGGTTCGGGCGCGACCCCCGGAGTGTGAAGTGCTTCGCCGCCGTACTCGTCGTCGCCGCTGCCACTGATGAACTCGCCCAGGAGAAGTACCGGGAATACTCCCGTTACGCCGATGCGGAGGGCGGCCGGTTCTTCGTATCCACCGTGATGGCGCTGGACCTCACCCAGTTCGACTGGGACATGCCCGTGGAGGAGCTGCGCGGCAAGATCGAGCTCCCGATCGAGTTCTTCATCCGGGAGAAGCCAGACGGCTCGGAGTGGACCATCCGTGACCTGTCGGTCACGGCATCGATCGGACTGGGCGCCGAAGTCATCGTCGGCTCACCGGCCACGGTCGCCGACGAACTCCAGTCCTGGGTTGATGCAACCGATTTGGACGGTTTCAATCTCATCGCGGCAACCACACCCGGAACGTACGCGGATTTCACCGAACACGTCATCCCGGAGCTGCGTAGCCGTGGCGTTTGCAAGCAGGGCTATCCCCTGGGGACCTACCGCAACAGGCTCACCGGTCGAGGAGATCGCCTGCCCGCTGAACACCCTGCGGCGCAATACCGTTTCGGCTGAAGCGGTTGTTGCGGGCCACGAGTCCGGCGGCGACCGCTGCGACCGCGGTCAGCCAGGACACGCCCTCCCAGTGCCCGAGAACATCGATCACGCCGTGCTGTGCCCGGATCGTGGAGACCAAGCTGGCCGCCGACAGCGGGACCAGAGTCAACGTGACGTAGGCGAGAGCGGAGTAGTTCTCGTGGAAGCGCAGCGAGATCGCCGCGACGATGGCGGTCAGGAGCACGAACGCCACGATGACGGCGAGTCGACCACCTGGAAATCCGACGAGGTTCACCGACTTCTCCAGCACGTGAAACGGGCCGTCGCTCAACATCAGATCGGGTTGCCACCACTGAAAGACGCCGTACATGCCGAGACTCACCCCACACGCGATCGCCGCGAGCGGGCGCGAGTATCGACCCCGCCGGCCGGCGCGCTGACCGTCGAGCGGTATCGCCGCAGGCAGGAGAACGAAGGGCAGGCGGAACTGGGCCAGAACGACAGCGCCGGCCGCAGCCACCCAGCGTTGCACCGGCCGATTCGTCGTGGCGAGCGCTGATACCGCGACGACCATCACGCCGAACGTGACGAAGTCGTTCCCGTTGGCGAACGACAACCAGAATCCGGGCGTGATCGCCAGCAGGACAATGAATTTGGCGACAGTGTCGAAGCCGTGCACGAGATGTACCGCCACGACGGCGCAGGTGAACAGGGCGGCCATGGTCGCCGGATACCCGAAGACGAGCGAAGGCGCGTGCGCCACCAGCCATCCCGGACCGCAGCTCATCGGGTTGTGACTCCACATCAGATCGCGGTCGTACGGCCACGATCCGTGAAACAGCTGTCCGGCACCCACCGTGATGCAGTCACCTTGGTCGGTACCGCGCCCCTGGCTGTGCAGATGGCTCAGCAGACGGGATTGCACCACGAGTGCGACCAGCCACACCCCCAGGACGATCGGCACTGCCAGGAACCGCGACACCCTGAGGAACTGCCGGTACAGCAGGGGCATCAGACAACTGGCAGCGCACAACAGGTAGATGACGCCGGCCGGTGCCGGAACGATCTCCCCGATCAGAGGTGCTTTGCCCAGTACCGCCAGCCCGGTGAGCATCGCTGCGACCACATACAGTCCGCCGGTTGCCGCGCTCAGCGACTCCGGTGACCGCAGAGATCTGTCGCAGCGGGAAATGAATCCTTCGCTCGCAGCGACTTTCGCAGTGTTCACCCGTATATCCCGTCTCGCCAGGTCGACCGAGGTCAGTAGGCACCCTCGCCGCGCACCACCGCGCGAACTGTCTTGGCGACGATGCTGACGTCGAGGCGTATCGAGCAGTTGTTGACGTAGGACACGTCGTGCTTGATCGACTCGGCGGGCGACAAGTTCGATCGGCCACTCACCTGCCACTGACCGGTTACGCCGGGCTTCACCAGCAGCCGGCGCCGCATGGTCGCGTCGTACGCATCGACCTCGCGCTGAACCTGTGGTCTGGGGCCGACAACGCTCATGGTGCCCCCCAGCACGTTGAAGAACTGCGGCAGTTCATCGAGGCTGTACTTGCGGATGAACGCCCCGACCGGAGTGACCCGCGGGTCCGACTTCACCTTGAAAAAGACCGGAGTGCTGTCTGTCGACGCGATCATCCCGGCGGTGTCGCGGTCAGCTCCGCTGCGCATGCTTCGGAACTTGACCATCCGGAAAGGCACGCCGTTCAAACCGATCCGCTCGGAGATGTAGAAGACCGGACCCGGACTGGTCAGCTTGATGGCCGCGGCGATCACGGCCATCGCCGGTGCGGTGGCGGCGATGGCCACCGCGGCGAAGACGATGTCGAAGACCCTTTTCGACATCGAGCGGGCGCGGCGATAGCCCGGAGCCAGGATCTCGAGGATCAGCATGCGCGCGGAAGGATCGGTTGCGTCGGGAGTCTCGATGGCGACGGCCAGGTCGACATCGGCACGTTCGAGATCTGTTGCCAGGTCACCCAACTCTTCGGGTCCGAGACGGTCGGTTGACGACGCGGCGACGAGTTGCGCCCCGGTCTTCCGTGCCGCCTCAAGGATGTAGCGCTCATCGCCGACCACCGGAACCTTCTGATCACCGATTCCGATTTCCTGCCCGACGCGCCCGGGAGCCCCTGCGGTGCAGGCGCCGACGATCTCGAACCTGTCGCGTCGGTAGTACCGGATCGCGGTGGCCATGGCCTGCACGGCTTCGTGACCGCCGGCCAACAACACCGGGGTTCTCCCGCCGGAGGCCCCCTTGACCCGTTGCAGCAGGAGGTATCGAGCGCCGACGGTGCCGACGACTCCCAGCGGGATCGCGACGGCGAGATGCCGCAGGTCCATGCCGTCGAAGTACAAGACGCCGTGCATGTGCGGGATGAAGTGCTGGACGATGTAGGCGGCGACCACGACGCCGAACAACGGCACCGTCACGCCGACGACCATCTGCAGTTCATGCACGTGGGTGCGCAGCACGTTCTCGGGCGCCACGTTCCGGATCGACAATGCAGCAAACCAGGCCAACGCGACCAAGGCCAAGGTCAGCACGTGCCGGTCGCTCAGAGTCAGTACCTCTGGCAACCACTGCCGGACCACCAGTAGGGCGGCGATCGAGCTCAAAGAGATGATGACCAGGTCGGCCATCACCGTCCATCGGCGGTACAGCGATACCAACCTGCTCACGCGTGGACCGGCGTCCTGCTCAATTCTTTTGCTGGTGTCTTCGCTGGTGACAGTTCTCACTACCATCGGTGTATTCGACCCCGTTCGATACGTCCGTAGCCATAGCGGATGATTTACCTCGATGACCTGCAAAAATCCCGGTTCAATTCGCTTTCTGGTCGTGTTCTGCGTGCAGTCATAAACCGACCGAAGTGATATGGGTCACTGCATTCAATGGCGTTCGTCCCTGACGCAATATGCAATGACCCCGGACAAGGTGCTTCTTCAAGTTATGCCATCTGCTGTGCGCGGACGCAAACCCTGCATCCGCGCCTCGAGTGCCGACCCGCCGCAGGTGTCGGCATCAAATCTGCAGCTAGAGCGCTTTCATCGAAGCCTCGAACGCTCGCTTCTCCGGGGTCGGCGATGTCAGGCGTGACCTGGCGGTATATCGGGTATGTATCGAGTTGCGGGGCGGGAATGCCGATCGGGGATCCGTTTCGGGCGAGAACTCTCTGGCAGACGTTTCAGGTAACGTGACTTTCTGATCAGGCCGACGTCAGAGGGTTGGGCAGCATAAACCCCTGAACCTGGGAGGTTCCGTACCGAACGCACCCCGGTACCGCATATAACGTTTGTATCTCGGTGATGAAATCAATTTCTCAGGAGAAACTTATTCGTTTGGCAAGACGCCCTGCGCAGGGCGGTAGCAATCGGGGCGCCGTCGTTCGCGGCGCCGTCGCGCGCTGCGGCACGCCGACACCGTTGCCCATGCCTGCCGAACGCGGGGCCTCAGCCCCGCCGCCCGCTCGCCGCATCGGCGTCACCGGCTGGGTCCGACTTCGAGTGTCAGTTTCGACGTGTCGTCCAGCCGCCACACAGCAAAGGCTCAGATAGTGGTTTCCACCAGAGTGCACATGACCGGATCGGAGTGGTTCACCGCGCTGCCGGGAGGACTGAATCGGTATTTCACCGATCTGTTCGCCGCGCTGCGCGCCGAAGACGACATCGATCTCTCGGCCGCCGCCTTCGGCGACCCTCCGATCGGTGGTCGGTCCTGGGGAGCCGTGGGTGGTTCGACGTGGTCACGCGTGGCCGCCGCGTTCAGCGACCGGTCGGGGCTGCAAGAGCCCGGCATCATCGATCGTCACTTCTGCTTGTACGGCCCGGCCGCTGTCGGTGCCGGCCATCATCGCCTGGTCGTGCATTTCCACGGCCCGTGGGCCGCGGAGAGCAGGTTCGCCGGCGCCACCGAACTGCGCGCCCGCGCCAAATTTCTGGTCGAGCGGATCCGCTACGCCGGAGCGCAACGATTCGTCGTGCTGTCGAGCCACTTTCGCGACGTGCTCGTCGATGACTACCGGATCCCCGCAGACCGCATCGAGGTCATCCCGCCCGGCGTCGATCTCGACCGGTTCAACCCGTCGGTCGAGACGGACCCGCCCGGCGACCGGCGAATCGTGCTGTGTGTGCGGCGGCTCGAGCACCGCATGGGAATTCACCGCCTCATCGAGGCCTGGCCCACCGTCGTGGCCGCCCACCCCGACGCTCGCCTCGTCATCGTGGGAACCGGCACCGCGGAGAACGAGCTTCGCCGGCAGGCGGTGTCGGCCGGGCTCGACCACAACGTCGAATTCCTCGGTTGCATCGACGATTCGGCCTTGACCCGGTGGTACTCGCTCGCCGAGCTGACGGTGGTGCCGACGATCACATTGGAGGGCTTCGGCCTGATCGCCCTCGAGTCCTTGGCGGCGGGCCGACCGGCCGTGGTGACCGACTGCGGCGGCCTACCCGACGCGGTCCGGGGACTGGACCCGTCCCTGATCGTGCCCGCGGACAACACCGAAGCGCTTGCGGCACGTCTGGTCTCGGCACTCGACGGTGCCCTGCCCAGCCCGCTGAGCTGTCGCGCGCACGCCGAATCCTTCTCCTGGGCCGCCGCGGCGCAGCGTCATCTCTCGTTGTATTCCGAGTTGGTCGCATGACCGAACAGCAGCCGATCCGGGCGGTCTTCGTCGCACACACCGCAGCCCCGTCCGGGGCGGAGCTGGCGACGTTGCGACTGCTGACGGCATTGCGGGCATCGCAGGTGCCGGCTGCGGGCGGCGATCCCGTGGTCCAGCCGTCGGCCATCTTCACCGAAGACGGGCCGATGGCCGACAGGATGCGTGCGCACGGCATCCCGACCTCAGTGCTGGCCAATGACTTTGACAGCCGCGGCATGACCATCCACGGCTCCGGGTGGTTCCGGCGTCTCACCGGCGCCGCGGCGCTGGTGCGCGTCGGGTGGTCGCTCGGGGCAACCGCGCGCGACCTTGGCGCGGACATCCTGGTGGCCGGCAGCACGAAGGCCCTGATCATGTCGGCCGTGGCCGCCACCAGGGTTCGGATTCCGCTGATCTGGCAGGTGCACGACCGCGTCTCGGCCGAGTATTTCGGCCGTGCACTGGCTTTCGTGATCAGAATGCTCGGGTGGATGGTGACGACGGGCTACATCGCCAACAGCCGGTCGACGGCAGGCACCCTGCTCAAGTGGCGTCGCCGGGCAGTGGTCGCCTATCCGGGTCTCGATTTCAGCCGGCCAACGGACGGGCAGCGGCAGCCTCAGCGACCCGGCCCGGACACCGTCATCGCCCTCGTCGGGCGGGTGACGCCGTGGAAGGGGCAGGATGTCTTCCTCCGGGCATTGTCGGGGACGACGATTCGGCCGCGCGAGGTGTACCTGGTGGGCGGCACATTCTTCGGTGAGGAGCCCTTCCAGGAGGAAGTGGCGGGCCTGGCAAGGGAACTGGACCTTCCCGTGATCTTCACGGGGCACGTCGACGACCCCACCGAAATACTGTTCGACGCAGACATTCTGGTGCACTGCTCGGTGATCGCCGAACCCTTCGGGCAGGTGGTCGTGGAGGGGCTGCATGCGGGGTGCGCGGTGATCGCCACCCGGCCCGGCGGCCCGGCGGAGACGGTCGAACCCGGCGTCAACGGCCTCCTCGTCGACGCCGGCGACACCGCCGGCCTGACCGCCGCGCTGGACCGGCTCATCGCCGATCCGCAGTTGCGAACCCGTCTGGCCGACGCCGGCCAATTGCGGGCCCAGCAGTTCGACGTCGCCGATTCCGCACGAACCGTGGCGAGCTTCCTCTCGGATGTCCTGGCCGCGAGGAACCCGGCGAGGAACCGGCGCTGTGCGTAGAGCCATTCGAGAGCGTGTCGAGCAGTACCCCCTGGCCCCGCGGCTGATGCGGCTGGCCAGGGATTTCGGCGCCGTCGTGTTCGGTAAGTACGGGCAGTACCTGACGACCTTGATCACGGTGCCGCTGCTGGCCCGAGTCCTGGGTCCGGCGGGAATGGGCCTGCTGGCTGTCGGAATGGCGGCCTACTTCTTCGGCTCGATCCTTGTCGATCTCGGCATGACACCGTTTCTGGCCGCCCGGGTGCCGGAGTTGCGCGATGCCCCAGAGAAACTCCAGCAGCTCCGTGCGGATTACCTGGCGCTGCGCCTGATCACCCTCACGGTGCTCGGGTTGGCGTACACCGCGGGCTGGGTGGCCGGGGTGCCGCCACATGTCCACATGATCCTGCTCGGGTTGTTCGCCGGCGGCCTCTGGTCCACCTCCGACGACTGGCTGCTCATCGGGCAGGGCCGCTTCGTCGCATCGGCGCTGTATCAGGGCAGCGGCCGGATCGTCTATCTGGTGCTCCTGATCGCGCTGCTGCCGCATTCCCGCCACGCGACGACGGCGATGTGGTGTCTGCTGGTCTCCTCCATCCTGACCGTCGCCGGCACGTGGTGGGACAGCCACCGGCATTTCGGTCCCGTGATCCGGCCGCAGGCACCGGGCCAGATCCTGCGCACGAGCTGGCCGATCGTGACTTCGCGGGTTTTGACCACCGGTTACGGGCAGGGCGCACCCGCGGTCTACTCGGGCCTGCTGGACGCCGTCTCTCTGGGCCTCTACTCGGCGGGCGATCGGCTGGTGCGGGCGATGCAGTCGCTGCTCGACATGATCGGCCTGGTTCTGTTGCCCCGCATGGCACGTCGCAGCGGCCACGAACAGTTCTGGCGGCACGGCGTGCGGGGGCTGTGGGCCAGTGTCGCAGTGGCAGCGTTTGCCGCGACAGTCCTGTGGGTGTGTGCGGCGCCGATCGTTCACGTCATCTTCGGCAGCGAATTCGCGCCGGCCGTGAGCCTGCTGCGGGCCGAGCTGATCATCCTGCCGGCCAGCACCATCAGCTCGTACATCAGCACCGCGCTGCTGCCCGTCCGGCAGGACACCCACGGCATTCTCATCGCCTCGATCGTGGGCACCGCCGCGTCGGCCGCAGGTCTGCTCACCGCCTCCTGGACCCACTCGGTGTGGGCCCTCATCGGCGGCACGATCGGCGCCGAATTCGGCGTCGCCTGCTGGTATCTGGCCCGGATGCGACACCTGGTCCGCCGGGAGCGACGGCCCGTCCTGACAACAGAAGGGAGTGCCTGCGATGAAGATCCTGTACATCGGCGATGACTGGGTGGGCAGCAACGCGCGCTCACTGGCCGACGGATTCCGGCAGGCCGGGCACGACGTGGTCGTCATCGACACCACGCCGGTCACCCTGCCCCCGCGGCTCTCGCCGTCATGGGTCTACTCGAAGGCGGCGGGCAACCGCGCCCCGTGGCCGCTTGCCGATGCGCATCGGCAGATCGAATCTGCGGCACAGGAATTCAAGCCCGACATGTTGTTCACCTTCAAGGGCATTCATCTGGACCAGGAGCGGCTGCTCAGTGTCCCGGCGCCGGTGCGCGTGCACTACAGCCCCGACGACGTGGGCAACCCGTACAACACCACGCCCGACTATCTGGCTCACGAGGCCGCTTGGGACCTCGTCGTCACCACCAAACGGCACAACGTGCCCGAGTTGCAGGCCAGGGGCGCGCGCCGGGTGAAGTTCGTCCGCAGTGCCTATGACCCGGCGTGGCACCGTCCGTGCGCCAAACGTGGTGCGAGGCAATACCTCGTCGGGTTCGTCGGAGCCCAACGCCCCGACCGCGCCGGGCTCATCACCCGACTCGGAAAGGAACATGGCGAGAAGCTGCTGGTTCGCGGACCGGGCTGGCGGCGTAAACCCGAACTGCGGGCCACCGGTGCCACCGTCGGCGGTGCGGTCTACGGCGATCACTTCGCCGCAGCCGTGTCGTCGATCACCGCGAACCTGGTTCTGCTCAACTCGGACAACCGCGATACCCACACCTGCCGAACCTTCGAGATACCCGCGACCGGTGGCCTTTTCGTCGGCGAACGTACTGACGAGCACGCCGAGCTCCTCACCGAGGGCGCCGAATGCCTGCTGTTCTCCGGTGAAGAGGAACTTCGCGACATAGTGCAGCGCTGTGCCAGGGACCCCGAGCAGGCCAAACGGATCGCCGTGGCCGGACACCGGCGGGTGACCGGGGAAGCGCATCGGTACGTGGACCGGGCAAGGGAGATCGTCGATGATCTCTGAACCTGAAGTGACAGCTGACAAGCCGCGCGGGCGAACACGGGCCTGGATGGCGATGGTGGTGGTCTGCGCGATGCTCGCCGGCCTGATCGGCCTCGGCTGGAAGGTGTACCAGCATCCGCAAACCGACCCGTTGCGCCACGCCGATGCCATCGTGGTTCTGGGCGGCACCCCTTATGAGCGTTTCGACCTCGGGTTGGACCTGGCCCAGCAGGGATACGCCCCGTACCTGTTGATCTCGCGGTCGACCGGTGCCGACGACCGCAAGATGGACAAGTACTGCCAGGGACACTTCGACTTCACCGTGAAGTGCTTCATCCCCGACCCGTGGACCACCGAGGGCGAGGCGTACGAGATCCGCGCCGAAGCAGAAAAACACGGCTGGCGGCACATCATCGTCATCACCTACACCCCCCATGTTTCGCGCGCTCGCTACATCGTCGGTAAGTGCTTCGACGGGGACATCACCATGGTCGCCAGCCCGACGGCTTCCGGGCCCGCCTTCTGGTCGTGGATGTACATCCGCCAGTCGGCCGGCTACGCGAAGGCCCTCCTGACCCCTGGATGCTAGGAGAAATACCCATGTCGTCACCGCGCGTGGCCATCGTCCACGAGCGCTTCACCGAGTTCGGCGGCTCCGAGCTCGTGGTCGCCGAGTTCATGAAGACCTGGTCCGATGCAAGGTTTTCGTGCCGATCACCGAACCCGCATGCCGGCAGAAGGTGATGCACGCGGCAGGCCGGAGCGAGGCCGACACCGACACACCCATTTCCGGGACGTGGCTCGACCGGATCTACTCCGCGACCGGACGAGCATCGCACGCTCCGCTGCTTCCTTTGATGCCGCAGGCTTTTCGCGGCTTGCCGCTGCGCGATGACGTCGATGTCGTCCTGGTCAGTCATCACGCCTTTGCGACCCAGGCGGCGCTGGCCACCGACGCGCCCGTCGTCGCCTACGTGCACAGCCCGGCCAGGTGGGCCTGGGACCGGACGTTCCGTGACCATGAAATGGCCAGCCGGGCCGGGCGGTTGGCCCTGTCGGCCCTCGGTGGTCTGGCGCGACGAGGTGAACTTCGGGCCGCCCCGCGTTTGTCGCACGTGATCGCCAACTCGCAGGCCGTCGCGGCGCGGATCCGGGACTGGTGGGGCCTGCCGGCGAGCGTCGTCCATCCGCCGGTGCGCACCGACCGCTTCACCCCTGAGCCTTCGGCCCCCCGCGAGGACTTCTACCTGTTCGCCGGCCGGCTCGTGCCCTACAAGCGGCCGGACCTCGCCATCCGCGCTGCCCAACGCTCCGGAGATCGGCTGGTCATCTTGGGAGAAGGGCGATTTCGGGAGGAACTCGAGGCCATCGCCGGGCCGGAGACCACCTTTCTGGGCGCCGCCTCCGATGAAGTCCTGAAAGATATGTACCGCCGATGCCGGGCACTGTTGATGCCGGGCGTGGAAGACTTCGGGATCGTCCCGGTCGAGGCGATGGCCTGCGGCACACCGGTGCTGGCCCTCGGTACGGGAGGGGCGCTCGACACCGTGCTGCCCGGCGTGACCGGTGAACACATACCGCCGGGCCCCGATGCCGACGTCATCGACCGCTTTGCTTCGGTGATGCGCGATTTCGATCCTGCCGACTACCCACCACGCGTCATCGCCGACCACGCCGCGGCGTTCTCGCCGGAGGCCTTCCGGGCCAGGATCGCCGACGCGGTGCTGGGTGTCACAGCCCGTTCCTGATCGGCGTGCGACAGTCCCTCACGTGCGGTGGCTACTGCTCTTCGGTCTCCACCACGGCCTTGATCCGTTCCAGCGTCTTGCGCATGTCGCGGACATTGCGGCGCCGACGGAGCTGGCCGCCGATCAGCGAGAACACGGCGGTGAAAGCTCCCGGGGGCATCCGGAAGGATTCGGTGACGTCGGTCTCGGTTCCCACCGGTGTCAATCGGTAGTGCCAGGTGTTGACGGCTCGGTCGCCGGCCAGGACGGCGAAGCCGAACTCACGCCCGGGCTCGCAGGCCGTCACCTTGCAGGTGGTCCAGTAGACGGGACCGATCTCGTTGCGCTTCACGTGCCCGCGGAACCGGGCGCCCAGTGCGGGACCGGTCGCACCGCGGAGCCACTCGGCTTCCATCACCTCCGGCGAGAACTTTCCGGTGTTGCGTACATCGGAGATGAGATCCCAGATGCGGTCCGCCGGCGCGGACATCCGCACCGTGACCGACCCTTCCATGCCCATTACGTCTGCCTCCTCGATTGGATGACCGAATCCGCCACCACGTCGTCGCCTGAACTCTTTGGCTCAAGTGCAACGCATGCGCCGCCGTCACCGCAATACCGTCATCGCGGGTGCGGTGATGTGGGGTTCAGGCTCGAAGCGGGCCGCCGGTGTTCAGCACATCGGAATTGAAGAACACTTTGGTCCCTTTGACCGGGGCTGCTCGGGCGCCTGACGTGGGCCCTGATCAGATCGCGGGGCCTGGCGTTCGGGCGGTGCCTGCCGTTCGGGCGGCGCTTGTCGCTCGGGCTTCTGCCGAGCAGGCGCCTCCTGTGCCGGAGGTGCCTCTCGGACAGGCGCTTGCTGGACGGGCGCCTGTCGCACCGGGGCCTCGGGAGCTGGAGCCTGTGCCGGTGGTTCCGGTGCGGAACGCTGTCGCGGCGGATCTTCCCGTGTCGGGGCCTCCTGGACCGGCGCATCCGGTGCAGGCGCTGCTGGTGTCGGCGCCTCACGAACGGGATTGTCCCGGTGGGGTTCCGAGCCTTCGCGGGGCGGCGCCACCGCGGGGTCGGATGGGCGCTCCGTTTTCGGTTCGGGTTTCGGTTCGGCCGATGGCGCGACCTCAGGGTCGGACGGGGCCTCCGGTCTCCGCTCGGCCGGCGGGGCCCCATCACGGTCTGGCGCGTCCGCTTTCGGGGGAGTCGGCATCTGCCCGGCAGAACGATCCGGGTCCGTTTTCGGCGCCGTGTTGTCCGGTACGGACTCTGGCTTCTCCCGCGGTTTGTCGGTCACCGGCGGTGTGTAGGCGGGCGCCGGTGGAACTTTGGGAGCGGAAAACTCGGGTGACACCTTCGACGGCACCGTCGCCGGCGCGGGCGCCGTCAATGCCGGTGGTGCAAACGATTTTTCGTGGTTTGCCGTGGGTGGTTCGGGGCGGTCCTTCAGGGCCGATGCCGACGGTGGCCCGGTGAGGATCGTGGGCCGAGGGTCGAGCTCCTTGGTGAAGTCGCGGGTGGATTTGTCCGCGAGATTCTTCATCAGCTCCCTGGAGCTGCGCGTCGCCTTGTCGTTGGAGATGAACTGCGCCAGTGAGGCATTCAGGTTCACCACCGGAGACGAGATGTGGATGTTCACCTTCACGACCGGATCGGGGGTGGCAGGCCGTGCCCAGTCGCGGTTGCGCGGATTGTGCCAATCCCGGTTCATGTTCCAGTTCTGGTACCTGTCCGGGTTGAACCCGTGGGCCCGGTTCCATTGAGCGCGGCGGTACACCGGATCGTGGTTCTGGAACTTCCACTGGTAGTACTGCTTGTACGGGTGGTGGTGGTCGTACCAGTCCTGCCTGCGCGGGTCACCGGGGTAGCCGCGGCGCTGGCCCCATTCGTTGCAGCCGTTGCGGTCCCAGCCGTCGCGGTCGTAACCGGCCCAGTTGTAGCCGCCCCAGTTGTAGCCCCAGTGGTCGTACCCCCACCGGTCGTACCCCCACCGGTCGTAGCCCCACCGGTCGTAGCCGACGAAATCGTAGCCGTACTGGTTGTAACCGCCGAGGTCGTAGTTGTACCAGCCAGTGGGGTTGTAGCCGTACAACTGTCCCCAGGACGGGTCGTAGTAACCCAGGTACCCGAGGTTCGGAGTCAACGGCGGATCCGCGGGCTGGGGCCAGCCTGCGGCGGGCTCGACCGGAACATCGGGCGGCGGTGGGATGAAGTCGTCACCCGTGCCCGCGTACCCCCAGGTCGGTGCGGACGCGCTCATCAGCGTCGCGTCGGGCACCTGCGGTGGCGCAGCCGGTGCGGGCAGTGCCGCCAGTTGTTGCACCGAATCGGGTGTGTACTGCAGAAGTTGTTGTGTCAGTTGCAGATAGAGGTTCTGCAGGCTGGTGCGCTGCTGCGATGGTGATACGTAGTCCAGGCCCTGCTTGGCCTGATTCAGTGCTGTGCGGGCGTCCGTCAGCTGATCGGCTGTGGGCTGCTGTCCGCCGCCCAGGATGTCCTGCGCCCGTTTCAGGTCGTCGACGACGGCGGTCAGCGCGACGTCTTGCGCGTGCTCGGGGAAGATCGCCTTCTGCACGCCCCACAAGGTGCCTCCCGGCGAGGTCGTGTAAGACGCGCCGAGCAATCCGGCGACGAGTAGCACGGCCAATCCGCCGGCGACGGCCGTTTTGCCTCGGCGCGACCGGGGGATGAACCTGCGTCGCCGGGGCGCAGGCTCGGCGGGCCGCAAGGACCTCAAGTCGACGGGCGGGGGGCTGAGGGCAGTCATGCCGATCTCCTCGATGATGACCGGGTCTGGTCACATCACTCCCGACCGCGTGATGCCAGATGTTCAGGTGCTGGTGCGCGTGGACTCGATTGTATGCCTACGCAATATTAAGCATAACTAAATGTCGTGCGGTGCCGCCACACGGATCGGCTTCCTCGCGGAATTCTCATCAACACACAGCTTGCGCAAAGGTCAGCACAGGAAGCGTTCGTCAGGCCGCCCCGAGCCCTCCACCGCGGTCGGTCCGTCCCGGTGTCTTGCGCGATGGCAGCATCACAGACCATGACGTCGATGCAGCGGCCGATACCGCCGATGAATGCCGATGAGCGCACGACGCTGGAGAGCTGGCTGGACTTCTATCGCGCCACGTTGGCGATCAAATGTGAAGGACTGGACGGCGAACAGCTGCGCTCGGCATCGGTGCCGCCGTCCGGGCTGAGCCTGCAGGGTCTGGTGCAGCACGCGGCGGAGGTGGAGCGGAACTGGTTCCGCAGAGTGCTCACCGGTGAGGCCGCACCGGCGATCTTCGGGCAGCGGGATCCCGACGGACACGATGGTGGTTTCGAGGTGTCCGCCGAGTGGTCATTCGCCGTCGCCACGCAAATCTGGCAGGGCGAGGTCGAGCAGGCGCGTATCAACGCCGCGGCGCGCGGCCTCGATGACACCGCGCCCTTCATGGGCGGCGAGGTCAGCTTGCGCTGGATCTATACGCACATGATCGCCGAGTACGCCCGCCACTGCGGGCATGCGGATCTGATCCGGGAACGCATCGACGGGCAGGCAGGGGTCTGAGGCCGCCGCGGATCAGGGCTGTCGCTCCAACCCGAGCGCATCGAGCAGGCAGTTGACGGCCAGCTTGCCCAGCGCGTCGGACGCCAGCGGGCTGTCGCCCGTGAGCAGCCTGCGGTCTTGATGCACGGTGCCGGCCATCTTGTCGTTGACGATGGTGAGTCCCTGCTTGGCCAGCAGGTCGGCGACGAGCCACTGCATGCGGCCGGGCAGATAGCCGATGTCGATGTTCGGCCCCTCGTCGAGCGAGTCGGGGAACACGCACACCGAATATCCGGCCAAAGGTGACTGCGCCCTGCCGAGGCCGGCGGCCAGCAGCGCCGCCGGACCGTGACAGAGGGTGACGATGAACCGGCCGTGGTCCAGGGCCCAGTTCAGTGTCTGGCCCACCGCTTCACTGCCGGGCAGCCCGACGACGGCGCCGTGGCCGCCGGGAATGAAGACCGCGAGGTAATCGGAGCCCGGCTTGAGTTCCGCGACCACGTCGGACAGCTTGTGCGGTTGCTTGAGCTTGGGTTTGAGGGCCTCATAGGTCGAGGCCACGGCCTGGTCCTCGTGGGGCATGGCCCACAACTCCAGCTTGGCCGGGTACCCGGAGATGGTCGCGACGTCGACGTCGAACCCGGTCTCCATCAGATGATGCAGCGGCAGCAGCATCTCCACCGGATGGTTGCCGGTGGAGAACATCTTTCCGTTCTGGCAGAGCAGGTATCGCTCTTCGGCGGCGATCATCAGCACCTTCCACCGGCCCTCGGTGTAGGCGCCCTTACGTTCGACGCCGGCGAAAGTCGGTCTTGGGGGAGGTGTACTGACTCAACGAGTAGGGCGACGGGAAGAAGGCGTTGTCCTCGGCCTGATCGGGGGTGGGCGCCTTGCTGAGCTTGTCCGCGTTCTGTGACATCTCGTGTCACCTACTTCCGTATGGCCAATTCTCGCGGTCGTCTCAGCAGTACCCCGGTTTCGCCCACCCCATGCACGTCACGTCACTGCAGCGGCAGCTCGGCGAAGATCGGCGTGGTAGGTGCCGTCGAACCACCGCCCGGCTCCACGGTGAAAGCCAATGCCGAAGCGTCACCCAGGTTCGGTAGCACTGCCGTGGTCGACGGAGCGACGGCCGCCGAGTCCATGGTGCCCGCCGATTCCGGCCCGCCCTCGCGCAGCAGCCACATCTGATAGACCGTGCCGGCTTCCGGCGGCGTGACCCCGTTCATCACCAGCACGCCGGCGCCGCGTTCGCGGGAGAACACCACGGTCGCGGTGCCGCCGGTGGGAATCGCGCCGGACACGGTCCGCACGTCAGGGGCGGCGAAGATCTGTTCGGCGGCCGACGGTGTCGGGGCCGGCCGCATCGCGATGCCGATACCGATGCCCGCGACGGCGACCACGATGGCAGCCGCGGCCGCCAGTGCAGCGGTGCGCCACCGGTGCCGGGTGGGGCGCAGTACACCCGCCGACACCGCTGCGAGCAACCGGTCCCGCAGTTCTGCGGGCGGCTCCAGTGCGGTGCCCGCCGCCACGGTGGCCATGGTCTCGCGCACGTCCCGTACCTCGTTCGCGAACTGCGCGGCGACCTCCGGCGGTGCCGCCACGAGGCGCTGTTCGATTTCGGTGCGCTCGGCGTCCGATACCGCGTGCAGTGCGTACGGGGTGGCCAGCGTCGTCAGCTCGGGGTCCGTCGGCTCGGTCATGCCGCCCCCAGGCAGTTGCGGAGGCCGCGGATCGCGTCACGCATCCGGGATTTGATGGTGGCGAGATTGGCTGTCAGCCGTTGGGACACCTGGCTGTAGGTCAGCCCGTCGTAGTAGGCGAGGTGGATGCACTCGCGCTGGTCCTCGGTCAGCGAGGACAGGCAGTCGGCCACCCTGCGCTGCTCGTCTCGGGTGATCACCGAGTCGGCGACGTGGTCGACGGGCGGCTCCACGTTGCTCGCGCCGTAGCGGGACTCACGCCGGCTGGCGGCCTGTTCGGCGCGCACCCGGTCCACCGCGCGCCGGTGTGCCAGCGTCATCAGCCACGCCATCGGGGAACCGGCGGCAGGGTTGTAGGTGCCCGCGGCATGCCACACCTGAAGGTAGATGTCCTGGGTCGTTTCCTCGCTGTATCCCGGATCCCGAAGAACCCGCGTGACCAGGCCGAACACCCTGGACCTCGTCTGGTCGTACAGCGCGGCGAAGGCGTCGACGTCCTGTCGGGCCACGCGGTGTAGCAACGCGTCGAGTTCGGCGGTCACCCGCATCAGCCTAGCCACCGGGGCCGGCATCGTCCTGCTTATCCGGATCTCGGCGGGGCGGGAATGAAAAATGAAGTGCGCGAACAGTACTCAGCGAATCCAGGTCGTCCGGCCATGTGTTTCTCGGCGAGGCGCGCACCGGTCGCATACACGAGGAAGTACGTCATCAGCACCGGGGACAGCACTGTCACCAGCGATATCCAGCCGCAGATGCTCACCAGCCACAGCCCCCACCACACGCAGCTGTCCCCGAAATAGTTGGGATGGCGCGTCCAGGCCCACAGGCCGCGGTCCATGATCGCGCCCTTGTTGGCCGGATCGGATTTGAACCGGCGCAGCTGGTGGTCGCCGATGGCCTCGAAGGCCAGCCCGACGGCCCAGATCGTCACGCCGGCAATCAGAACCGGCCACAGGGCCGTGGGCGTCGGTCCGAGGGTGGCCGACAGCTGCACCGGCAGCGACACGAACCACGTTGCGGCCGCCTGGATCACGAAGATCTTGCGCAGCACGTGGCCGGCCGAGAAGTCGCCGCCGAGCAGCTGCCGGTAGCGCGGATCCTCACCTTTTCCTGCTGATTTGAGCACCATGTGCCAGGACAACCGGCCCGCCCAGAGCCCGACCAGGCCCAGGATCAGGATGCGTCGGAAGGGATCGCCGGTGCCCAGGACAGCGCTGATCGCGGCGACCACGATGAAACCGACACCCCAGGCCACGTCGACCACGTTGTACCGAGCGAGTTTTCGGCCGATCAGAAAGGCGGATCCGTGCACGACGGCCAGCGCGGCCAGCGAAACCGTGGCGATCACGAGCAGGTTCACCGGTGTCCTCCCGTCGGTGCGAAGGTCCACTGGTAGACGTCGAGATAGCCGGCGGCGAATCCCGCCTCGGAGTAGGCCAGGTACAGCTCCCACATCCGCTGGAACACATCGTCGAATCCTTGTGATGTAAGCGCGTCGCGGCGCGCGAGGAAGCTCTCCCGCCACAGCCGGAGGGTCTCGGCGTAGTGCGGACGCAGCGACATCATGTCGACCGTCCGCAGCCGGGTGCCGCGTTCGGTCAGGCCGATGATCGCCTCGGTCGAGGGCAGCAGCCCGCCCGGGAAGATGTACTTCTGTATCCAGGTGTAGGTGTCGCGGGTGGCCAGCATGCGGTCGTGCGGCATCGTGATCGCCTGGATCGCGATCCGGCCGCCCGGGAGAACCAGGCGGTCGAGGGCTTGAAAGTATTTGGGCCAGAATCGATATCCGACCGCCTCGATCATCTCGACGGACAGCACGGCGTCGTAGCAGCCGTCGACATCGCGGTAGTCGCGCAGGTCGATGTCGACGCGGTCGGTCAGGCCCGCGGCCGCCACCCGGTGCCGGGCCAGCCGCTGCTGCTCGGACGACAGGGTGATCGACCGGACCTGCGCGCCGCGTGCGGCGGCACGGATACAGAGCTCGCCCCAGCCGGTCCCGATCTCCAATATCCGGCTGCCCGGCCCGACACCCGCCGCGTCCAGCAGTCGGTCGATCTTGCGGCGCTGGGCATCTGCCAGTACGGCCGGAGTGGCAGGCAGGTGCTCGAACAGTGCACTGGAGTATGTCATCGTCTCGTCGAGGAACTCCGCGAAGAGCTCGTTCGACAGGTCGTAGTGGGCCGAGACGTTCCGCCGGGCCTGTGCGGGCTCGTTGTGCTGGGAACGTGGTGACCGCGGCAGGGTGACGCTCCGGAATCGTTGTAGTGCAGCCGGAATCAGATCACCCATCGATCTTCCGAACTCGGTGAGCAATCCGACTAGATCGGTCGAATGCCACTCACCGGCCATGTACGACTCACCGAACCCGATCAGGCCGTACCGCCCGATCCTGCGGGTGAGAGCGTCCGGCCGGTCGATGACCATGGTGGGCAACGTCGGGTCGGCCGCCCCGATGACGGTTCCGCCGGGCAGTGCCAGCCGCACCGGCAACGTGGAAGCGGCCCGCTTCAGCAGCCGTCCGGCCGCGGCGCCGGCGATGACGGCGGCCGGTCCGCCCGGCGGCCGCGCCACGTCGGGCCAGCGGGTCGGGTCGATGCCGGAGCGCGTCTCGGTCTCGATGCTCACAGGGTCCTTCCTCGGTCGGTGGTGGTGGATTCGTCGGCGGGCCGGGGTATCACGGGAACCCGGCGCAGCCACAACTTGATCCCCTCGAAGCGGATGGCGAGGGCCCCTGCCAGCGGGGCCAGCGGCGCGGCCAGTTGAAGGCGCATGATCTCCGCTGTGCTCGCCACCCTGCGGTCACCCCGCAACGTGGCGACAAAGGCCGGGTGGCCTTGGCGGTGAAGGGAAATCGTCACGTCCACGTGCTCGGCGGGTTCGGGAGCACGGACCCGGTAGTGCCCTTCGACGGCATTGAACGGTGAGACGTACATCCGCTTGGTCACCCGGGGGCAACCGTCGGCGGGCAGCAGATAGGCGTGACGCCGGCCGTAGGTGTTGTGCACCTCGGCCACCACGAAGCGCAACGTGCCGCCGGCATCGTGGCACCAGTACAGGCTCAACGGGTTGAACACATATCCCAGCACCCTTGCCTGCAGGAGTGCGGTCACGCTGCCGCCCTCGAGGTCCACATCGTGCGACCGCAGAAACGCGTCAACGCGTTGACGCAGTGAGTCTTTCGGTGTTCCGTCGAAGTGGTCGCCGACCTCGAACCGGGCGAACGGACCCAGCCAGCGGGGTAGGCGCGGCATCCGGTCCAGATCGATGTACCAGCTGTACCCGCGGTAGGTGAAACGATGACGTACCGGGGCCTGGCGGACATGGGTTATCCGGGTCCGGTAGATGGCGGGAGTCAGCATGCCAGCGGCTCCGGTGCCGAGAGGCCGGCCCATCGGGCTCCCAGCCGCTGGGCGGCCCGCCACCCTGACAAGGCGCCGTCCTCGTGAAATCCCCAGCCGTGATAGGCGCCGGCGAACACCACCCGGTCATCGTTGAGAGAGGGCAGGAGCTGTTGAGCGGCAACAGATTCAGCTGTGTAGGCCGGATGGCTGTAGAGCATCTCGGACAGCACGGCCGAGGGGTCGACCCGGTCGGCCCCGCCGAGCGTGACCAGGTAGCGGCGGGGGCCGCTCAACCGCATCAGCCGGGTGATGTCGTAGGTGACGGTGACTGCGCGATTGAAGGGGTCGATCAAATAGTTCCAAGATGCTCGCGCCCGCGGTAGGCGTGGCAGCAGGGACTCGTCGGTGTGCAGCTGCGCCTGGTTGAGGTGGTAGGGGATGGCGCCGAGGACGGACCGTTCGGCAACGGTGGGTTCGGCCAGCATCAGCAGCGCCTCGCCGGGGTGCGCGGCGATGACGACGGCGTCGAACTGCCGGGGCTCGCGGCCGTCCACGGTGACCGAAACGCCATCGGGGCATCGCCGCACGGATCGCACGTGGGCGCCGGTGACCGCCTCGTGCAATCGGGACACGATTGCGTCGACGTAGGTGGCCGACCCGCCCTGCACCGTGCGCCATGTCGGGGAGCCGAAGACCGACAGCATGCCGTGGTGCTGAAGGAAGGTGAACAGGTAGCGGGCCGGATAGTCGAGCGCCTCACCCGGCGGGCACGACCAGACCGCCCCTACCAGTGGGCTCATGAACCGGTCGACGAAGTACGGGGAGAACCCGTGGCGCCGGACGAACGCGCCCAGGCTCTCCTCGTCGCTGCCGGCCGGCCGGTTCAGCAGCCGGGTTGCCAGGCGGTGGAATCGGGTGATCTCGCCCAGCATCAGCAGATAACGCGGCCGCGTGAGGTTTGACCAGGCCGGGAACAAGCCGCCGAGGCCGCGCGCACCGGCGTACTCCAGCCCGATGGCGTCGTCGCGCACCGACATCGACATGTCGGTGTTCTGCGTGCGGATTCCCAACTCGTCGAACAATCGACATAGCGTCGGGTAGGTGCGGTCGTTGTGCACCAGGAAGGCGGTGTCGAGGGCGACGGTACGGCCGTCCTCGACGACATGCTGGGTATGAGCATGTCCGCCGAAGCGGTCGTCACACTCCAGGAGAGTGACCCGGTCGCGCGCCGACAGGACGTGCGCAGCGGTCAGGCCGGCGACGCCGCTGCCGATGACGGCGACTGATCGTCCGCCAGGATGAATCTGCTCCACACCTGGGATTCGGTGCCGGCACCGCCCCGGATGGGACGAATTTCTAAGAGAGTTCGGCGATCACCTTTCCGAATGCCTCGGCGTGGGCGATCTGCACGATGATGTAGGTGATCCCGTACTTCTCGCGCAGGCCCCGAATGCGGTCGGCGATGGCGCTGACCGACCCCGACAGCACTCCGGGATGCCGCAGCAGCTCTTCGTCACTGAGCCCCGGCAGGAAATGGCGGGGCACGTTGAGAATCGGCATCTCGCTGCCGGGCGCAGGCATCGCGGTCACGGCGATGTTGAGTTCCAGCTCGTCGAACCGGTCACCGGCAGCGTTGCGCAGGAAAGAGATTCGGTCGGCCAATGGGTCACTGGTGCCGTCATGGACCCCGTCGCCACCGGTGAGGCCGATGATGTCGGCGGTCTGGGCGGCCAGGGTCAGCAGCCGGTCCCCGTTGCCCGCGATGAGGATCGGGATGTCGGGTGCATGCTCGCGCAGGTACTCGGTGGTGTGGCGCAGATAGTCGATGCGTTCGCGTGCGCTGGGGAAGGGCAGTTCCGCGGCGTCGAACTCTTCGCGCACATAGCCCGCACCGAGCCCGAGGTCGAACCGGCCGCCGGACAGATCCCGCAGGGCGGTGGCATCGCGCGCCAGCAGCGCCGGTTTGTAGAAGCCGGCATTGAGCACGAACGTCCCGACGCGCAGCGTGCTGGTCGCCGCGGCGACGGCGGTCAGGGTCGGGAACGGGGCGGGCGCGCCGAGATGGTCGGGCACGTTGAGTACGTGGAAGCCGAGGTCTTCGGCACGCCGGGCGGCGTCGGCAATCTGCGACTGGGATTCGGCGGTTCGCAGGCTGACGCCAAAGCGGAAATCGTTGGGCATCACCCGATCTTAGGCACGGCCGGCGCAGGTTTGGAGGCGTCTGCGGTGGGCAATTCAGAGCCGTGACGAGTCATCCGACGATGGGCGTGGAGGAGGAGTTCCTGCTCATCGACCCACAGCACGGCGAACCGATCGCCCGCAACAGGCAGGTCGCCGCGAGTGCCGCCGCGCACGGGGTGGACCTGCAACTGGAGCTGACCAGCTGCCAGGTCGAGACCACCACGGCCGTGATGGACAGCAGCAGCGCGCTGCGCTCCGAGCTGACGAGGTTGCGCGGGATTGCCACCGAGGCCGCCGCCGCCAGCGGGGCGCAGCTGCTGGCCGCCGCGCTGCCGCCGACCGTGCCGCACAAGTTCCCGGTGACGCCCACCGCGCGATACCGCAGGATCGCCCACCGCTTCGGCATGATCGCCCACGAACAGGGCATCTGCGGTTGCCACGTCCATGTCGCGGTGCCCGACCGCGAGGCTGCGATCCACGTCAGCAACTGGCTGCGGCCGTGGCTGCACGTGTTGTTGGCGCTGACCGCCAATTCGGCGATCTATCGCAACACCGACAGCGGCTATGCCAGCTTCCGCAGCGTGCTGTGGTCGCGGTGGCCGAGCTCAGGGCCTCCGCCGTATTTCGATTCGGCCGCGCAGTATGACGCCGCCGTCGCCATGCTCGAGCGGGCCGGCGCCGCGCTGGACGACGGCATGATCTATTGGGATGTCCGGCCGTCGGCGAACTTTCCGACGGTGGAGGTGCGGGTGTCCGATGTGCCCGCGACGGTGGCCGAGACGGTGCTGCTGGCCACGTTGATCCGGGCCGGGGTGATGACGGCGATGACCGCCCATGACGATGGCGAATCGGCTCCGCGTCTGGCGGATTGCCAGATCCGCGCGGCCCATTGGAAGGCCGCTCGCGATGGCCTCGACGGGGACGGCATCGATCTGTTGGGGGACCAGTCGACGGTCCCGGTGCGGGAACTGCTCGACCGATTCGTCGATACGGTGCGGCCGGCGCTGGTGGCATTGGGCGACTACGAGATGGCGCGTGGCGAGCTCGGCCGCGTCGTCGCCGAGGGTAACGGCGCGATACGCCAGCGCCGAGCCTGGCGTCGCAGGGGCGAGATCGCTGATGTGATAAGCGAATTGGCGGCCACCGTGGTCGGTGACTAGCCCGCCCAGCGCCGCAGGAACTCGACCCAGGTGTGTGGCAGTTCGTGGTGCGCTGCGCCGGCCAGGATCCGTTCCAGATAGCCAGGCCGCGGCGGCCCGGGTTGCACGCGATGGTCGATGTAGACCCAGGCCGGCTCGGGCCCGCCGGAGGTGTGCACGGTCAGCCGGTCCCGGCGGTAGCGCACCGGCACTCCCTCGGCGCGGTCCAGCGCGGCCAGGTCGTGGTCGGTGACCCGCCATAAGACGCCGTGCACATGTGCGGCGCCGAGCGGTTCGATGGTGGCCACACCGCGCTGGTTGATCAGCCAGCTGTGGCCGTCGAGGCGGGCGGGCCTGGGGTCGATCGCGCCCGGACAGCGCCGGCCCATCTGCGTCACGCACAGATTCGAGCCGTAGGCGAAGTACGGGTGAAGCATTCAGCCCGTGACGGTCAGATAGATGAGCACCACGTTGAGCACACTAATCAATCCGGCCACGGCCCAGCCGAGTGCCGTGGTGACGCGGTGGTTGACGTCGTCGCCCATCAGGGTGGTGTTGCTGGTCAGCCGCACCAGCGGGATCAGTGCCAGCGGTATGCCGAACGACAGCACGACCTGGGAGAGCACGAGGGCGCGGCTGGGGTCGACGCCGATGGCCAGGATGACCAGGGCCGGGATCAGCGTGACCATCCGGCGCAGCAGCAACGGGTAGGAGCGACGCAGCAATCCCTGCATGATCATCGCGCCCGCGTACGCGCCGACCGAGGTCGACGCCAGGCCGGAGGCAAGCAGTCCGATGGCGAACAGCAGGGCCACCGTCGGACCCAGGGTGTCGCTGACCGCGGCGTGCGCGCCCTCGATGGAATCGGTGTTGTCGCGTCCCTGCAGGTTGGTCGCCGCGACCAGCAGCATTGCCAGGTTCACCGCACCCGCCAGCAGCATCGCGAGGCCGACGTCGTAGCGCGTCACCCGCAGCAGACGTCGCCGCGGGGCGCCCGGTTCGGGGTGGCCGTGACGATCGCGGGCCAGGCCTGAGTGCAGGTAGACGGCGTGCGGCATCACGGTGGCGCCGAGCATCGCGGTGGCCAGCAGCAGGCTTTCGGTGCCCTGGAACCGGGGGATCAGCCCGGCCGCGACGTCGGCCGCCGGGGGAGTCTCGACGAACAGACTGGTCAGGAAGCCGATGGCGATGATCATCAGCAGTCCGGTGATCACCCGCTCGAACACCCGCTGGCCCCGGCGGTTCTGCACGCTCAGCAGCAGTAGCGATACCACCCCGGTGATGATTCCGCCGAGTAGCAGCGGCAGGTCGAACAGCAGGTACAGGGCGATCGCTCCACCCACCACCTCGGCGAGATCGGTTGCGACGGCGACCAATTCGGCCTGTATCCAGTACGCGATCCGGGTCGGGGTGCGGGTGTGGTCGGCGACCACCTCGGGCAGGGACCGGCCGGTGACCAGGCCCAGCTTGGCCGAGAGGTACTGCACCAGTCCGGCCATGGCGTTGGCCACCACGATCACCCAGACCAGCAGGTAGCCGAACTGTGCTCCCGCGCTGACATTCGCCGCGACGTTCCCGGGGTCGACGTAGGCGATCGCGGCAACGAATGCCGGCCCGAGCAGCATCCAGCTCGGCGTCGTGCGCGCCTTGGTGTCCTCTAACAACAGCCCTACCTTCTATCCGGGTATGCGAATAGAAAAGTTAGGGTAGCCGAAACTTTCTGGTCAAGCCAGGTCGGGGAGGGTCACAAGGGCTGTCACCAACCGATGCCAATGCCTCCGAAGCCGAACACCGGGCCGTACCAGGGGCCGTAATTCCTCATGGCGGGCGGTGACGTGATGATCTGCGTGCTGCCGTTGGTCTGGCATTGCGTGGTGTTCGGTGAGACGTTGGTGCACTTCGGTGCGGCCGAGCCGGCCGGGGCCGTGAGAATCGCCAAACACGGCACCGCCAGCAATGCAGCCAGATACCGAACGATGTTCGTCATGACCTACTCCGATCCTGGAGCAAGTCTACGTCTGAATAGCGCTGTCAGCGCTGGTCAGAGTACGAAAAAATCGTCATCCCAGGGGAACATCCCGTAGCCGGGCTGCGGCGGTGTCGAGTCGATCTGCACATTGCCCTCGGATGCGCATTCGGTGGTCTGTCCACCCTCGACCGAGCTGCCGCCGGTCACCTCGCACTGCGGCAGCAGGCGAGGCTCGCTCGGGGCGCTGGGTTCGGCCGACGCCAGCGGGGCCAGGGCGATCGCCGCGGAAGCACCGCCAACCATCAGACAACCGGTAAGCGTGGTGAGGCGAATTCTCATCGCGGCGCTCCTTCCAGCGGGGTTCTATCCGGCAGCGTACAGACCACGGCCGGTGATCAACGGCAGATCGAGAGTGGTCCGGATGCCCGGCTTGGCGTCCACCACCGCCGGGATCGCGTTCACCACCCGCGCTGCCGTGGCGACCAGACCCGCGTGGTTGTGATCGCCGTTGGGGCTGCTCAGGCGCAGGTCCAGGTGGTAGGACGGCTCACCGGTCACAACGACGCGGTATGAGCCGCCCTCCTGCGCGGGCTGCGGCCACTCGGGGCACAGGTCGTCGCGCAGGCGCGTCACGTGCTCCAGCACCACGGCCGCCTTGCCGTCGCGCATACCGCGCACCTCGAAACGCAATGCGGCGGTGGTGCCCGCGGGGATGTGGCCGGCCGAGATCTCGAAGTCCTCCGGCGCAGGCACCCGGGTGTGCTCCTCGGTGACCTCGTCGAGTTCGATGCCGAGGCCGGCGGCCAGCTGGCGGACCACCGAACCCCAGGCCAGGGTCAGGACGCCGGGTTGCAGCAGCATCGGAGTTTCGTCGATCGGCTTGCCGAAGCCCATCACGTCGAACATCACCGCGGCGCTGTCGTAGGTCGCATAGTCGACGATCTCCATGCACCGGATCTGCTCGATCTGCTGGCAGGTGCCGGCAAGGGCAAGGGGCAGAAGGTCATTCGCGAAACCGGGGTCGATGCCATTTACGAAGATGCTGGCCCCGCCTGCCTCGGCCGCAGTCTCGATGGGCTCGATCAGCTCGGCCGGCAGCACCTGCCACGGGTACTGCAGGAACACCGCGGAGCTGGCCACCACGTTGACGCCGGCCGCCAGGATGCGCCGGTAGTCCTCGAGGGCCTCGGGCAGCCGGTTGTCGGCAAGGGCGGTGTAGACCACGCAGTCCGGCTTGGCGGCCAGGATTGCGTCGAGGTCGTCGGTGGCCAGGACGCCCGTCGAAACATCAAGGCCGGCAAGCTCTCCGGCGTCCTTGCCGGCCTTGGCCGACGAGGACACCCACACGCCGGTGAGTTCGTAGTCCGGATTGATGACGAGCTGCTTGAGCGCATGCTTGCCGACGTTTCCGGTACCGACCGCCGCTACGCGAATGGTCATTCTTCTCCTCAGAGGTCAGGGATGGGCAGGTCGAGATTGGGCATGTTCAGGCCGCCGTCGACCTCGAGCACCTTGCCGGTCAGGTAGCTGCCCGCGGGGGAGGACAGGTACACGGCGGCGGCGGCGATGTCGGCCGGATCGCCGAGGCGGCGCAGCGGGGTGGCCTTCTCCATCGGGTCCCGCAGGGCGTCGTTGGAGGCGACGATGTCGAGGGCCGAGGTGAGGATCGAGCCGGGCGCGATGGCGTTGACGCGGATGCGGGGGCTCAAGTCCAGTGCGGACAGTCGGGTGTAGTGCGCGAGGGCGGCTTTCGCCGTGCCGTAGGCGGCGAATCCGCGACCGGCCAGGCGTCCCACCGTGGAGGTGATGTTGATGATGCTGCCGCCGCCGGAGTGTTCGAGCATCAGCGGCACGGCCGCACACGTGAGCGCGTGCGCGGTCGATACGTTGAACGTGAACGCGTTGCGCAGATCCTGGGTGGACGTGTTCAACAGCGGCGCGGGCATGGTGCCGCCGACGTTGTTGACGACGATGTCTAGTTTCCCGAACGCCTCGACCGCGGCGGCTGCGAGTTCCGCGGTGGCCTCGGGGTGGGCGAGGTCGGCGACGACGACGTGCGCCTTGCGTCCCGTCTCGGCGATCTGGTCTGCCACCTCGTCGAGCTGGGCCTTGGTGCGTGCCGCGATGAGCACGTCCGCACCGGCTTCGGCGAACGCGAGCGCCGTTGCCGCGCCCAGTCCACGTCCTGCCCCGGTGACGATGGCGACCTTGTCGTCGAGTCGGAATCTGTCCAGAATCACGTGCGCTCCGTTCCCTTGTCCGGCGCCACGCTAGCAGGGTGAGTGGGCGGTCGTGGCGCGTTTCTGAAACACGTTCTAGTCGCCTTGTCGCGCTTGTCGGCGCGGATCGGAATCGCCCTGGAAGCCGGGGAACGCTAGTACAAGTTGTTCGGGCAGGTGACATCGACATAGACGGTGTCACCGGGCATCGGCTCGGGATTCGACGAGGGGTTGTTGACCCGGACCACGGTGCAATCCGCCAGCTGCTGCGTGTTGAACCCGCTCAGCCAGTTGATGGTGACGGTGTATCCCTCCGCCTCCAGATCCCTGATGACGGCATCCGCTCCGTCGGCGCCGGCGGGCGGAGCGGTGGCGCCGAAATACGCGGTGCCGGTCAAGGCGAGTAGCACCGCGACGGCCTTGGCCCTCGGTGACATGGCCCAATTATGGGGGGGCGGACTGCGAGAGCGGGGCGGATCGGGCGCAGGACGTCGCGGCATCTGACCCAACGCGACAAAGGCCCTCCGCCGCGGCGGCGGTGGGCGCACACTGGAGGGGTCAGTTCAAGGTGGGGAGCCGCGATGACCCAGCAGCGACACGACTTCTTCGGCGATGTTTTCGCGCGGTATTTCAAACCCGCGATCGATCAGTACCCGTCGACTACGGGCACGCTCATCCACCGCCTGCTCGCGTGTACCGACGACCTGCAGGACCGGTTGGCCCAGGCTCGTCTGGCGGCCGAGGTGTGGGGCGAGGAGGAGTTGGGTCACCCCGGCCATCACGTGCACCCGGCGTCGGAGTTGTTCGTCATCACCCAGTGCGGACTGATGTACGGCGCGCGCTTCGCCGACGCCCGTCACGGCCTCTACTACCTGGCGACACCGCACACGATGTTCGACGCGTTCGTCGATCAGGTCGAGCACACGCCGCTGAGCCCGGGCACGGTGGTCGCGGTCGATCGTCGGTGCAGTCACGACCTCGAATCCGCCCATCCCATGGATGCGGCACTGCGCCGGATTCTGGACGAACACGAGGTCTTGCGCGTCGACGTGCCTGCCTGACGGCGGCCCGGGAGCGCTCATGTTAACGCCGTATTTCGGCGGAGTTCGCTGTGTGTTAACCGGTGTGGATTCGGTATGAGATTGTCCGACAACGGAATTCGGCGTTTTAGGTTTAGCCCACTTCACCGAAACCGAGAGGACGGGCTGAACCCAGTGAAACGGAACTTGAGAAGCGTGTGTGTCGCCGGTGCCGGGCTGTGCGGGCTTGGGCTGGCGCTTGCCGCGCCCGCTGCCGCCGCGCCCACCGAGTCGACGGCGAGCCAAACCATCAGTGACCTCGAAGGTCAGGGCTACCGGGTGATCTTGAGCAAGGTGGGCACCAAGGCCATCGACGACTGCACGGTGAGCGCCGTCCGACAGGGGCGCTCGGTCACCGGACCGCAGATACCGACCGGTGCGGCAAGCATCACGTCGTTCAACCCGGGGCAGAATCTGCAGTACACGACGGTGTACGTGGATCTGGACTGCCGCCGCTGAGCTACTTCTTGGCGGGAGCCTTCTTGGCCGCTGCTTTCTTGGCGGGAGCCTTTTTGGCCGGGGCCTTCTTCGCGGGGGCTTTCTTCTCCGGTTCTTTCGCCGCGCCGCCGCGCGCCTTCACGCTGGCCTCGAGTTTGGCCAGCAGGTCGGACACGTCCTCGGTCTCGTCGAGCTCGGTCGGTTGTTCCTCGACCGAGAAAGCTTCTCCGCCTTCAAGTTTGGCCTGGACCAGCTCATGCAGCTGTTCCTGGTAGTCGTCGCGGAACTGGTCCGGTTTGAAGTCGTCGGTCATCGACTCCACAACCTGACCGGCCATCTTCAACTCGGCCGGCTTGATCTCGACTTCCTTGTCCAGTACCGGGAAGTCGGGATCGCGGATCTCGTCGGGCCACAACAGGGTGTGGATCACCATGACGTTGCGCTTGCTGAAGTCCTTGACCCGCAACGCGGCCAGCCGCGTCTTGTTGCGTAGCGAGAAGTGCACGATGGCTACCCGCTCGGTCTCGGCGAGCGTCTTGGCCAGCAGCACATAGGACTTCGACGACTTGGAGTCGGGCTCCAGGAAGTAGCTCTTGTCATACATCAACGGGTCGAGTTGGTCGGCCGGGATGAACTCGACGACTTCGATCTCGCGGCTGCGTTCCTCGGGCAGGGTGGCGATGTCCTCGTCGGTGATCACCACCATCTGCCCGTCGTCGGATTCGAACGCCTTGTTGATGTCGCGGAACTCGACCACCTCGCCACACACTTCGCAGACGCGCTTGTAGCGGATGCGCCCGTTGTCCTTGGCGTGGACCTGATGGAACTTGATGTCATGGTCCTCGGTGGCGCTGTAGACCTTCACCGGCACGTTCACCAGGCCGAAGGCGATCGAACCCTTCCAGATGGATCGCATTTGCCCAGTATGGCTTGATATCGGCGACGGTGCGAAGAACCACCGGATCGGTGCGTCGGGTCAGGTGCCGTTGACCAGGCGATGCACGGACTCGGGCGCGTCGACGTCCGCACCCACCCACGGCGCCGGAATCGGGTCGCCGGCCACGGTCCGTAGGGGCACCACGCCGGCCCATCCGCCGGAGTCGGCGGCGTCGTCCGGCGGCGCCGGCGGTGCGTCGCGCACCTTGACCGTCCAGCCGTCGGGCGTGATCGGCAGCGCGATGGCGAGTGTCGCGGCGAGCTCTCTCTTCGTGCTGGACCGCACCTCAGAACTGCGGCCGGGGATCAGTGAGTCGCTCATCAGATCCAGTGCATACGCCGCGTCAGCCGGATCCATGACGGTCAGGTGCCCGCGTACGACGGCCGACCGGTAGTTGGCTGTGGAGTCGAAAAGCGTGTCCGCCACGACGATTCCGTCGAGAAGCGTGACGCAGAACGCGGCGGGCGACCCGGCCGCAACATGCCGCAGCGCACCCGCGCCCGTCGACCCGTGCAGGATGACCCGGTCGCCGTCGCGGGCATACAGCATGGGCACCACCCACGGTTGTCCGTCCACCACTGTCGCGAGCGTGCCCACGGCGGCGGCGTCGAGCACCGAGTCGAGGTCGGGACGGTCGGTGCGGGCGAGCTCGCGTTCTCTCCTGATCTGCGTCACGGAATGAATTCTGCGGACATTCCGGCATGCTTGAAAGATCCAGAACTGGATAAGAAGACCAGACCACTATTGTGGTGGCATGGCGCGTCATGCACCCGAGTTGCACCTGGCGTTGCAGCTCCCCGCCGACGAGTCGCCGCTGCGGCAGCGCATCGCGGCGGCCGTCATCGAACAGATCCGGCTGGGCCGGCTCGGTCCCGGTGACGCGCTGCCATCGACCCGCAGCATGGCCGCCGAGCTCGGGGTGGCCCGCTCGTCCGTGGTCGACGCCTACGACGAGCTCGCCGCGGCCGGCTACACCACCGCTCGGCTCGGATCGGGTACGCGGATCGCCGCAGGTGCCGACGCCGCGGCCCACGCAGGTGCCGCCTCACACGTCACCGCGGGTGGCGCCACGACGGTGGCCCCGCCCGCTCCCCGTCAACAGCCGCCCGCGTGGGATCTCACCCCCGGGCACCCTGATCCCGGACTGATCTCGACCACCGACTGGCGCCGTGCCTGGCGCGCCGCCGCGGCCGCACCCGTGCCCGCCACCGCGGCGGGGCCCGGTGGGCATGCTGAGCTCCGTCGCGCCCTGGCCGGTCACCTGCGTCGCACCCGTGGCATCGTCGCCGACCCGGGAGAACTGGTCATCGTCCCCGGCGTCGCGTCGGCACTGCGCACCGTCACCGCGGCGGCCGGACTGACCGGGCGGGATATCGCGTTCGAGGAACCGGGCTACGACGAGGCGCGACGGGCGTTCCAGATGTCCGGAGCCCGAACGCGCGCGGTGGCGGTGGACGGCGACGGACTCGATCCGGGCTCGCTGCGCGATTCCGATTCGGCCGTGTATTGCACTCCGGCGCATCAGTATCCGCTCGGGGCCCGGCTTTCCGTGCCTCGTCGTGCCCGCCTGGTGCAGTGGGCGATCCGGACCGGCGGACTGCTCATCGAGGACGACTACGACGGCGAATTCCGGTACGACGTGTCTGCGTTGCCGGCGTTGCGCGGTATCGACGGCGGGCGCGACTGCGTCGTCTACATCGGGACTGCCTCGAAGGTCCTCACCCCCGCGCTGCGGGTGGCCTGGCTGCTGCCGCCGCCCGGGCTGCGGGCGGCCGTCGCCGACGCACTGGAACGCAGTGGTGAATCAGTCTGTGGAGTGACCACTTTCGCGTTGGCCCGGTTCATCGAGTCGGGGGCGCTGACCCGGCACCTCGCGAGGACGGCACGTACGTACTCGGCGCGGCGGTCGGCGCTGGTCGGTGCGCTCGGTCGCCGGTGCGGGGGCATCCGGCTGGAGGGTGTCGAGGCGGGTCTGCACGTGGTGTTGCGGCTCGACGACGGGATCGACGACACCGCGATCGCGGCCACGCTCGGTGACCGGGGTGTCATTGTCGAGCCGCTGTCCGCGTATTTCGCGGGTCCGCCCGGCGCCCGGGGTCTGGTGTGCGGATACGCACGCCTGCCCGAAACTCAGGCCGACCCGGTGGCCGCGCTCATCGCGGGCGTGATCGGGCGGCAGTGACGACGCTCAGGGCTGCGCCGCGGCATCTCGTGCCGCACGATCGGGCAGGTCGGCGCCGGGTCGGGCGACCGTCATCGCCGCGGAAAGCGCGGCTGACTTCAGGATGTCTTCGAGGGCCTCGGTGCCGATCCGGGACAGGTCACGACGGCGGTCGGCGCCGAGCAGTCCCAGCGACCACAAAGCGTCGAGCAGGCCCGTCATGAAGGCGTCGCCGGCCCCGACGGTGTCCACCACCTGCACCGCCCGTGCGGGAACCGACACCGATCCGGCCCGGCACACCGCGAACGCCCCGCGCTCACCCGAGGTGACGGTGACGATCGACGGGCCGACTTCCAGCCAGGCCCGGGCGATCTGCTCGGGGGAGTGCCGGGGGTCCAGCCAGCGCAGATCGTCCTCGGAGGCCTTGACGATGTCGGCGCGTTCGATGAGCCGGTCGACGCGCCCGCGGGCGATGTCGTCGTCCTGGATCACGTCCGGCCGGACATTCGGATCGAAGCTGATCGTCGCCGACATGCGGTAGGCATCGAGCAGCGCCGCGGTGGCACGGCACCCCGGTTCCAGCACGGTGGCGATGGAGCCGGTGTGGACCAGCAGCGGGGTCGCGACCTCGGGGGTTCCGGCCAGCTGCCAGTCGATGTCGAAGCGATAGTGGGCCGATCCGGCGGCGTCCAGGGCGGCGAAGGCAGTCGGGGTCCGGCTGGCGCTGGTGCTGCCCGAAACCAGTTGTACCCCAGAATGTTCCACGTACTCGACGATGCGCTTGCCGCGGTCGTCATTGGCGATGTGGGTGAGAAAATCGACGCCGCGGCCCAATCGGCTCAGCCCCACGGCGACGTTGAGTGGGCTGCCGCCGACGTATTCGCCGCTGATCCTGCCGTCGCTCTCGACGACGTCGATCAACGCCTCGCCGATGACCAGGGCTCGGCTCATGGCTCCATGGTAGGTGGTTGCGCTAGAGCCGTCCGGCGATGAAGCCCGCGGCCTGATCGGGATACGGCGGAAGCTCGTATGCGCTGTGCGCCGCGCGGACACGTCCGCCCTCGACGCAGATCGGATCGCCGGGGCTGCACAGATCGATGGCCCGCCCGGCGAATTGTCCGGTGCTCGACAGCGGTGTGCCGAATCTGTTGCCGGGATTGCCGAACACCGCGACCGCGGCCACCCGGTCGGCGCTGTAGGGCGGCAATGCGGGAGCCGAACCGATCGTGCCGATCCGGTCACCGATAGGCGGTACGCCCGCCAGCATCGACATCGCCGCCGCACCTTGCGAGAACCCGCCCAACACCACCCGGGTGTCCGGGCATTGGTCGGCCAGCCAGGCGATGTGTCCGGCCGCGTCGTTCGCGGCGTCCGCGGTCGTCAGGAAGTTGAGCCCGGCCGGATAGTTGACCGCGTACACGCCGACGCTGCGTGGTGCGAGCTGGGGTACCAGCCGGTCGACCATCGCCTGGCCCACCCGGCCGATCCCGGGCGGTTCGCCGGTGCCGCGGGCGAACACCACTTCGACGTCCGAGCAGGGGTCGGCCGACGCCGCAGGAGCCGGGCCGCTGAAAACGGCCGCCGCGGGCATCAATACGGCCACGGCCAATCGCGGGAGCAAACTGTGCACACGGTTCAGCGCCATCTGCACATGCTCACATGTCGACGGGGCCCGTGTCTTCGATGTGGGTATACGTTTGCCTCATGGAGGGGCGTCATGGAGCGCTATGAGCGGGTTCGGCTGACGAATCCGGACAAGGTGCTCTATCCCGCCACCGGCACCACCAAAGCCGAGGTGTTCGACTATTACCTGAGCATCGCCGAGGTGATGCTTCCGCACATCGCCGGGCGCCCGGTGACCCGAAAGCGTTGGCCCAACGGGGTCGCGGAGGCGTCGTTCTTCGAAAAGCAGCTGGCGTCTTCGGCTCCGGGCTGGCTCGAGCGCGGGACCATCGCGCACAAGTCGGGCACCACCACCTACCCGATCATCAACACCCGCGAGGGTTTGGCCTGGATTGCGCAGCAGGCAGCACTCGAAGTGCATGTGCCGCAATGGCGGTTCGGCTCCGACGGGAGTCAGGGCCCGGCCACCCGCATCGTGTTCGACCTCGATCCGGGTGAGGGGGTCACCATGCCGCAGTTGTGTGAGGTGGCCCAGGCGGTGCGCGACCTGATGGGTGACATCGGGCTGACGACGTACCCGCTGACCAGCGGTAGCAAGGGCCTGCACCTGTATGTGCCGCTGGCCGAGCCGATCAGCTCCCGCGGTGCATCGGTGCTGGCCAAGCGGGTGGCCCAACAACTCGAACAGTCGATGCCCACACTGGTCACCGCCACCATGACCCGCAGCGTCCGTGCCCAGAAGATCTTCCTGGACTGGAGTCAGAACAGCGGGGCCAAGACCACGATCGCTCCGTACTCACTGCGCGGGCGGGAGTACCCGACCGTCGCCGCACCCCGCACATGGGACGAGATCGGCGACCCCGATCTGCGTCATCTGCGATTCGACGAAGTGCTGCAACGGGTTTCCGATGACGGCGACCTGCTGGCCGGTTTGGACGAGGATGCACCCCGGACCGACAAGCTCACCACCTATCGCAGCATGCGCGACGCGGCCAAGACTCCGGAGCCGGTGCCTCAGGACGTTCCGGCGACCGGCAACAACGACCGGTTCGTGATCCAGGAGCATCACGCCCGACGGTTGCACTACGACCTGCGACTGGAACGCGATGGTGTGCTGGTCAGCTGGGCGGTTCCCAAGAACCTGCCCGAGACCACCGCGGTGAATCACCTCGCCGTGCACACCGAGGACCACCCGATCGAATACCTGACCTTTCACGGTGGGATTCCCAAGGGGGAGTACGGCGCCGGGCACATGGAGATCTGGGACACCGGCACCTACGAGGCCGAGAAGTTCCGCGTCACAGACGATCCGGAGGCCCGCAACGGCGAGGTGATCTTCACCCTGAGCGGCAACCGCATCGACGGCCGCTATGCCCTGATCCAGACCGAGGGCAAGAACTGGCTGGCGCACCGGATGAAGGACCAGAAGTCGGCCACGCCGGAACCCAAGGACTTCGCGCCGATGCTCGCCACCGAGGGGTCCGTCGCGAAACTCAAGGCCACGCAATGGGCGTTCGAGGGCAAATGGGACGGATACCGGCTGCTGGTCGAGGCCGATCATGGTCGCCTGCAACTGCGTTCACGCCGCGGACGGGATGTCACCGCCGAGTACCCGCAATTGCAGGCGGTGGCCGCCGATCTCGCCGACCACCACGTGGTGCTCGACGGCGAGGTGGTGGCCCTCGACGACTCCGGGGTGCCCAGCTTCGGCGAGATGCAGAACCGGGCCCGCTCCACCCGGGTCGAGTTCTGGGCCTTCGACATCTTGTGGCTCGACGGCCGGTCCTTGCTGCGCGCCAAGTACACCGACCGGCGAAAGCTGTTGGAGGCGTTGGCCGCCGGCGGCGGACTGATCGTTCCCGAGCCGCTGCCCGGCGACGGCCCGGAGGCCATGGACCACGCCCGTGAGCACCGGTTCGAAGGCGTGGTGGCCAAGAAGCGGGACTCGACGTATCAGCCGGGCCGGCGGTCGGCCTCCTGGGTCAAGGACAAGATCTGGAACACGCAGGAAGCGGTGATCGGCGGGTGGCGTCAGGGCGAGGGCGGGCGCAGCAGCGGCATCGGCGCGCTGCTGCTCGGCGTGCCCGGCCCCGACGGCCTGCAGTTCGCCGGCCGCGTCGGCACCGGGTTCACCGAGAAGGAGCTGACCAAGCTCAAAGGCATGCTGGCCCCGCTGCACACCGACGACTCACCGTTCGACGAACCGTTGCCGAAGCTCGACGCGAAAGGGGTCACGTTCGTGCGGCCCGAGCTGGTGGGAGAGGTCCGCTACAGCGAGCGCACCAGTGACCACCGGCTGCGTCAGCCGAGCTGGCGCGGTCTGCGGCCGGACAAGTCGCCGGACGAGGTGGTGTGGGAGTCCTAGGAGCAGACGCAACGCGGACTCTCGTTGCGTTATCGAGCCAGCGATTCAAACGCATCGGCAGTCGCGCGATCGGCGGGAAAGAGTAACTCGATGGCCAGTTCGGAGATCGTGACTTCGAACGGCATGTCGAAGGTGCCGAACATGCCGAAGAACGACCACTCGCCGCCGCCGGGTGCCCGGACCCTGACCGGACCGAGATTCTGCGTGAAGGCGGATTCGCTTGCCGCACCCTCGTCTTCGTCGGGCAGGTAGTTCTCGAACTCCTCCAGGAGCTGCGCGAGCCGGTGGTCGGCGGTGGCGGCGTGCTGGCGCTGAATCCGATCACGAAAGTAGGACATGACCTCGTGGGCGTTGATGATCTGCGGCATCAATTCCAGGCCGACGCGGAGGACGTTGACAGGCGGGTTCAGCAGAGCAGGGTCGATGGTCGCGATCAGCGGCTGTATGGCGGCGTTCGCGGCGACCAGGTTCCAATTGCGGTCGAAGACCACCGCCGGATACGGCTCGTGACTTTTCAGAATCCGCTCCAGCGCTTCGCGGATCGGAGCGAGTTCCGGTGCGCCGAAAGGATGTTCGGGGAATGCGGGAGCATGCCCGGCGGCGAGCAGTAGCCGGTTGCGTTCGCGGAACGGGATTTCGAGCCGTTCTCCGAGGCGCAGCAGCATGTCTCGCCCGGGCTTGGAGCGGCCGGTCTCGACGAAGCTCAGATGGCGGGCCGACACGCCTGCGTCGAGTGCAAGCTCGAGCTGGGTCAGTCGACGCCGTTGCCGCCACTCCCGCAGCAGCGGCCCGACCTGAGGAGCGGAGCTGGTGGTCGCCATTCGCACCGACTGTAGCTGCGTCGGGTTCGCTGCTCCATTACCTCGGGGTAATCGACAGCACGACCTCTGACCTCAACCATCACTGGTATGACGGTCAGGAGGACGAAATGACTAACTTGCTTCGACGGCTGGTCTGCGGCGCAGCCGGCGCCTTGATGGTGGTCGCATTGTGTCTGCCGTGGGACCAGGTTCAGGACGCCGATCGCACCGCGTGGGGGTTATGGAAGCTCACTTTTCCGCTCTGCCTGGCCTTGGCCGCGTGTGCGTTGACCACCGCGATCACGGGCGGACGCATCGGCCTGAACAGGCCGGATGTTTCGATTGCCGGCGCGACTGATGGTCTGGGGGTCATCACCACGCTGACGCTGGCCTGGCTGCTGTTTGGCGATTTCCCCACTCAGGCCGGCCACCAGCCGGCCCTCATCCTGGCGTTGATGTCGGCGGCCGCAGCAGCCTTTGCAGCCGCTGACTACCGCCCGCTGCGGGGAGCGCCTCTCTTTCCGCGGATGGACGAGGAGCGCGGCGGTGATCACTGTTCCAGGAGTTTTTCTGAATCTCGTGGATGACGGCGTACCTGCATCTCCGCCGGTGGTCTGGGAGTCAGGAAACCAGACCGCGGGAACCGTCGACCGCTTCCTGAAGTCCCCGGGTCGCGAGCTCGTCGGCCAGTTCGTTGTCGGCGACACCCGAATGGCCTTTCACCCAGAACCACTCGACCTCGTGCTGCGCGCAGGCGGCCTGCAGCCGCTGCCAGAGGTCGACGTTCTTCACCGGCTGCTTGGCGGCGGTCAGCCAGCCGTTGCGTTCCCAGCCGAGCACCCACTTGGTGATGCCGTTGCGGACGTAGGTGCTGTCGGTGTGCAGGTGCACCACCACACGCCTGGTGAGCGCCTCGAGCGCCATGATGGGCGCCATCAGCTCCATCCGGTTGTTGCTCGTGGTCCCGGGCTCCCCGCCGTACATCTCGCGCACGTTCTCACGGTGGCGCAGCACCGCGCCCCAGCCGCCCGGGCCGGGGTTCGGCCGGCACCCGCCGTCCGTGTGGACGACGACGACGTCGTTGCTCAGGTGTCCGGCGTCGGTCATGCGCTGAGGATAGGCAACGGCGCGCGATGGTCGGCGGCCCGACACACGTCAACGATCACGAGTAGCCGAGATCACCGCCGTCCGGACCGACATTCCGAAATCCTTGTGCCGGACCGTGGTGATCCGGCGGCCCGGCTGTACGGCGTCCTTGACGGGAGTGGTGTGGTCGCCGAAGAACTCGGCGCTCGCGTCGATGTCGTCCACGACGTAGGTGATTCCCCAGAGCCTTGAGGGACCGTCGCCCGCCGTGTCCGGCGAACCGACGACCTCGAGGATCACCTCGCCGAACCGGAAGAAGATCTGGCGCACCCGTCGCCCGCCGAGTTCGGCGTCACGTTCCCGGCGCGGGGCCACGCCGATGGCGGCCAGCGATGAGACCGTGCGCCCGAGGTCGGGGGACAGCAGCACGACGTGGTCGATCGAGGTGGCGCCGTTCGGATGGGTGGCGGGCTCTGCGGTGGCGGTGGTGGACCGCACGGTGGGGATGCCGTCGAGGTCATCGACCGGCCCCTGCGGCGGCAGGCCGCGCAACGACCACCCGATGATGCCTTTGCCGCGGTCGTCGCCGACCAGCCGAATGCGAACGCCACCGATCCGGCAGACCGGGCCGGCATCTCCGCCGGGATCATCAACACTGAATCCCGCTCGCGTCCAGGCGTCCGGTGGGTCAGCGACTTCGATCTCGTCGACGGTGACGGTCATGGACGTGGAATCTATCGGGCCCGCGTTCACCTGCGGGGCGGCCGTAAGGCCTTCATCGCCAGGCGCATGAGGGGTTCGGGTACGTGGTCCTTGGCGGACAGTGCGGCACCGGCCGCCCGGGTGCGCAGCGGCGTGCCACGACCGAACCACCGGTTCAACGGCCCGCCCGACGGTTCCAGATCGACATGCAGCGGAGGCTTTCCGTCGGCGGCGCCGAGGGCGTGTGCGATGACGATGCGCTGGATCTCGCTGGTGCCCTCGAAGATCGTGTAGAGCTTGGCGTCCCGGTACCACTTCTCGACAGGGTGATCGGTCACGTAGCCCCAGCCGCCCATCGTCTGGATGGCCCGTTCGGTGGTTCGGACCGCAGCCTCGCTGGCGGCCAGCTTCGACATCGAGCCCTCGCCGCGCTCGAACGGCACGCCGGTGGCGGCCATCCAGGACGCCCGCCAGGTGAGCAGCCGGGCGGCATCGATCTGGGTGGCCAGGTCGGCGAGCGGAAACGCGACGCCTTGATTGTCGATTATCGGACCGCCGAAGGCGATGCGGCGGTTCGCGTACTCGGTAGCGTATTCCAATGCGGCCCTGGCGATTCCGAGTGCCTGGGCGGCCACCATCGGACGAGTCTGTTCAAAGGTTCCCAGGGTGGCCGAACCCGAGTGCGCCGCGCCCGCGACGGCCTCGCGAGCCCGGGCCAGCTTGTGTTCGAGCTTCTCGTGACCGCCGAGCAGATTGCCGGCAGGCACCCGGACGCCGTTGAACTTGAGCTCGGCGGTGTGCGAGGCGCGGCAACCGAGCTTGTCGAGTTTTCGCACCATTTCCAGCCCCGGGGTGCCGCCTTCCACCACGAACAGGGCCTGTCCCCGGTGGCCGAGGTCCTGGTCGACGACCGCGTTGACGACGTGCACATTCGCGATGCCGCCGTTGCCGATCCACATCTTGTGGCCGTCGATGATCCAGTCCGCGTCCACGCCGGGCCCGCTGCGGACGGCATATGTGCGGAGGTTGCGTACGTCGCTGCCGCCCTCGGGTTCGGAGATCGCCAGCGCGGCGAGCTTGAGATCGCCGGGGGTGCCGAAGCACTCGGGCGCCCACCGCAGCATCTGTTCCGGCGAGGCCGCCTGACCGATCGCCGACAGTGCCAGTGCCGGCATGACGATGGCCAAGCCGATCCCGGCGCAGCCCCAGAACAGCTCCTCCATGAACATCGGAAGGGACAATCCGGTGGGGTCACCGATCAGGTCGCGGTAGAACAGCGGGCTGTAGAAGCCCTGGTTGGCCGCTTCTTCGAGCACCGGCCACGGAAACTCCTGGCGCTGGTCGTACTCGGCGGCGACCGGCCGGACGATCTCTTCGGCGAACTCGTGCGTCCGTCGCGCGAGGTCATGCTGTGCCGCGGTGGGAGTGAGGTCGAATGCCACGGCATGTGGAGTACCCGCTGCAACAGTTGCCGAACTTCCGGATGGACCTCAGTCGGACGTCTGGCCGGCGTCCGCGATCCGTTTCCTCGCTTCGGCCGGCGAAATCCGCAGCCTCCTCGCCAGCACGGCGGCCGGGTCGAATCGAGGTGGTGACGCGGTCTGGGTGGCCACCATCCGTCCGAGCAGCCGTTGTTGCGCGGTCGCCAATCGTCTCTCCCCGGCATCGAGCCGGCACAACACCTCGTGGAGTTCCGAGCGTGTCAGAGCGTGCACCGACAGCGCGTCGATTTCTTTGCATGCGGCGTTGAGGTGATCGAGGGCTTCACCGACGATCGTCCGCTCGAGATCCCTATCGGATGCCAATATCGAACTCATGTTCGGTACCGTACGCCGACCCACCGACAGGCTGCGCTCTCTCGTGACCTCGGCGGAAAAACAATCGGCCGCACAAAGTGTGCGGCCGATTGTGGGCACTCGGTATTCACCAAACCGCTATTTCCGGTTTGGCGTCTCCAACAATTGCATGCCCTGTTTTATTCCCAACTCAGCAGGCGACGTCGACATATGCCGTCTTTGAAATGACGGTGGTATTGATCGAACTTCCGCCCCTGGAGTCGTTGGTGGCGATCGTCTGCCCCTGGCGCACCCCGAGCACGGTGCAGTTGGCCAGTGGTGCGGCTCCGGTGCGATTCACGATGACGTGATATCCGCTGGTCTGAAGGCTTTTCACGGTTTGTTCCGCTGACTGCCCGGTCGGGGCGGCGGCGGCGACGCCCCCGAGGAATGTTCCCGCGGCCAGCGCACCCGCGGCTAATGTGGCGATGGTATATGACTTCATTTCCCAACCCTCCGTTGCAGGCCGCACCGGGAGTCCCACTACTTCCGGTTGCCGCCTACAACGTTTAATTGGGAATCGGGTTCGAAAATTCCAGAATTCTCAGCTGAAAATGCGGAATTTCTCAGGAAGCAGTTTCAGCTCTCCTCGACGGTGATCCGCAGGCGCGGCTTGCGCTCGGCATCGGAGCTGTCCATGGGATCCCACACCAGACGCACCTGTGTCATCGTTGAAAGATGAGTAGTGACGGGTACAGCGTCGATGAAGACGACCAGTTGACTCAGGAGGATGCCCTCATCGACCGGGGCGTCGACGACCTGCTCGACGAGGGTTACTCGCCGCCTGACCGGTGGCGGGAACCGCGTGACCACGAGACCCTCGATGAGCTGCTGGCCGAGGAAGAACCCGACCCCGCGATGCAGCTCGACGATCCCGACTATCTCGACGAGCAGGGCGGCGATGACGAGGTCGGAGACCGGCGGTCGGGTCGGTTGGTGGCCCCCAATGCGGGCTTCGGTGCGGACGAAGAGGCGGAGCTGCTCGGGACCGACGTCGGCATCGACGGTGGTGCGGCCTCCGCGGAGGAAGCCGCAGTCCACATCATCCCGCCGTCATCGCCGGATGGCGGTCCGTCGTTCTAAGGCCACCGACACGGTGAAGACCAGCAGCCCGCCGACGGCCAGCACGGCGCCGGCCGCGGCAGGCGCGGTGTAGCCGAGACCGGCCGCGATCACCAGGCCGCCCACCCAGGCGCCCGTGGCATTGCCGATGTTGAGGGCGGAGTGGTTGAGCGCGGCGGCCAGGGTCTGCGCATCGTGGGCGACATCCATCAGCCGGGTCTGCAACGCCGGGCCGACGGCCGAGCCGGCCACGCCGATGCCGAACAGCAGCGGCAGCGCGGTCCACGGGTTGTGCGACCCCAGCGAGAACGCGGCCAGCAGCACCGCCAGCGACCCAAGGGACAGGTACAGCGCACGGATCACCGAGGTGTCCGCCAACCGGCCGCCGATCAGGTTGCCGCTCACCATGCCGAGGCCGAACACCATGAGCGCGACGGGAACCATCGACCGGGGCAGGCCGGTCACATCGGTCATCGTGGTGCTGATGTAGGTGTACACCGCGAACATGCCGCCGAAGCCGATCATGCCGACCAGCACCGCCAGCCACACCTGAGGTCGGCGCAGCGCACCGAGTTCCGTCAGCGGGCTGGTGACGTGCATGGACCGCAGCTGCTTGGGCAGCCACCGCCACTGGGCGGCCAACGTGATCAGGCCGACGCCAACCACCAGACCGAACGCGCTCCGCCAACCGAAGGCCTGACCGAGCCAGGAGGCCACCGGAACGCCCAGCACGGTCGCGACGGTCAGGCCGCACAGCACATAGGCCACCGCCTTGGCCCGGTTCTGCGGACCCATCAGATGGGCAGCGGCCAGCGCGGCGATCCCGAAGAACGCGCCGTGCGGCAGGCCGGCGACGAACCGGGCGATGACCAGGGTCGGGTAGGTCGGTGCCAGCATGCTGGCCACGTTGCCGAGGGTGAAGACCGCCATCAGCGTGAGCAGCAGGGCCTTGCGGGGCCAGCGCGCGGTGAGCGCGGCGATGACGGGCGCGCCGATCACGACGCCCAGCGCGTAGGCGGAGATGACGTGACCCGCGGTGGGCTCGCTGATGCCGAAGCCCGTCGCGATGTCGGGCAGCAGCCCCATCGCGACGAATTCGGTGGTGCCGATACCGAAGCCACCGAGGGCCAGGGCGAACACCGCGAGGGAGCGCACCGTGGGATCGGGCGCTACAACGGCGCGCGGTCGTTCGATCGAGGTCGTCATGTGAAGCAAGCTTTCCGAGGGTTCGCGAATTGGAGCTCTCGGACGGCATTGGCGAGAACGGCGGGTGCAACGCTAACGGGGTGCGGCGTGTTCCCTCAAACCGTATTTCGGGATCGCCGTTTTCCATGCCTGGGTCGTCGGATGGCGCCGGGCACGACCCAGGCGTAGAAATCGGCGCAGGAGACCTAGACCTTGGCGATGACGTTCTCGGCGAACTTCTCCAGGTGGCGGATCTTGCTGTCCAGCGGCTCGGGGTCGTCGCCCTTGATGTAGGGCAGGCGGAAGCCCACGATCACATCGGTGACGCCCTTGTCCTCGAGTCGTTTGATGCCGTCCGGGGTGTAGGCGTCGGCCGAGATCACGTGGATCTCAAACGGCCCGGTCTGGCCCTCTTCAGCCCGGATCTCGTTGAGCCGTTTGAGGAGGACATCGAGGTCGTCGGTGCCGCCGCCGTGCATCCACCCGTCGTTGCGGGCCGCGCGGCGCAGCGCCGCTTCGGCATGCCCGCCGACGAGGATCGAGACCGGCTTCGACGGTGCCGGGGTCATCTTGGTCTTGGGGACGTCGTAGAACTCGCCGTGGTATTCGAAGTAGTCACCGCTGGTCAGGCCGCGGATGATGTCGATGCACTCGTCCATCCGTTTGCCGCGCCGCGCGAACGGCACACCCATCAACTCGTAGTCCTCCGGCCACGGGCTGGTGCCGACCCCGAGCCCCAGCCGGTTGTCGAAGAGCGCGTTGAGCGAGCCGACCTGCTTGGCCACCAGGGCGGGCGGCCGGATCGGCAGCTTGAGCACGAAGAAGTTGAAGTGGAGCGTGGTGGTGACCGCGCACAGGGCCGAGGCCATCACGAAGGCCTCGACGAATGCCTTGCCGTCCAGGAACTCACGGTTGCCGTCAGGGGTGTAGGGGTACTTCGAGTCGGACTCGAAGGGGTAGGCGACGCTGTCGGCGATCGTCATGGCGTGGTAGCCGGCCGCTTCGGCCGCCTGGGCCAGCGGGATGTAGTAGGTGGGATCGGTCATGGCTTCGGCATAGGTGAACCGCATGCCGTACACACTAGAACGTGTTCTAGTTCTGTGTGGCTGATCGGGCAGGCATGATGACCGCATGCCCACCTGGCTGACGCGCAACGTCCGGGTGCTGTCGGCGGTGTCCTTCTTGCAGGACGCCGCGAGCGAACTTCTCTATCCGCTGCTGCCGATCTATCTGACCGCCGTGCTGGGCGCGCCGCCCGCGGTGGTCGGCGCGGTCGAGGGCGCCGCCGAGGGCGCGGCGGCGATGACCAAGCTGGCCGCGGGCCCGCTGGGCGACCGGTTCTCCAAGCGACCCTTGATCGCCACGGGCTACGGCATGGCGGCCCTGGGCAAGGTCATGGTCGCAGCCGCCGGGGCGTGGTCGGGCGTGCTCGCGGGCCGCGTGGTCGACCGGCTCGGCAAGGGCATCCGCGGTGCGCCTCGCGATGCCCTGCTGGTCGCCGACGTCGATGAGGTCGCCCGCGGCCGGGTCTTCGGATTCCACCGTGCCATGGACACTTTGGGTGCGGTCGTCGGCCCGTTGCTGGGTTTGGCCGGCTATGAACTGCTCGACCATCAGATCGCGCCGCTGTTGTGGATTGCGGTGGTGCCCGCGGTGCTCAGCGTCGCGTTGGTGTTCCTGGTTGCCGAGCAGCGCCGTACCCGGCCGGTCACAGAGCGTCAGCCGGTGTTCGCCCGGGTGCGCGACCTGCCCGGGCGGTACTGGCGGGTGACGGCCGTGCTGGTGGCATTCGGCTTGGTGAATTTCCCCGATGCACTGTTGTTGTTGCGGCTCAACGAGATCGGGTTCTCGGTCGTCGAGGTGATCCTGGCCTACGTCACCTACAACGCGGTGTACGCGATCTCCAGCTTCCCGGCCGGGTTGCTGGCCGATCGGATCGGCCGGCTGCCGGTGTTCGGTATCGGCCTGGTGTTCTTCGCGATCGGCTACGCGGGGCTGGGGCTGACCACCGATCCGCTGCTCTCCTGGCTGCTGATCGGGTCCTACGGCCTGTTCACGGGTTGCACCGATGGGGTCAGCAAGGCCTGGCTGTCGTCACTGGTCGGTTCCGACCTGCAAGGCAGTGCGCAGGGAGTCTTCCAGGGGCTCAGTGGATTCGCCGTGCTGGGCGCCGGGATATGGGCCGGGCTGCTCTGGACTGCTGTTCCAGGTCAGCCCGGCCAACTTCCGCTGTTGATCTCCGGGATCGGTGGGGCGGTCTTCGCGGCCGGGTTGCTCGGCCGCTCGCTGGTTACCCGGCGGCGCTGACCTCGGGCGCGTCGGCGGAGTCCAACTCGAAGGGCGGTTCACCGATCCCGGAGACCGAGTATGTGCCTTGTGAGGTGCGTTCGTTGATGCGGGCGTCGACGGTGCGGGTGCCGATGCTCAGCCGCACCGGCCCGGCCGCGATGGTGCTCGGCGCGTCGAGAATGGTTCCGCGCCAGTGGTACTTGCCGTCGATCGGATCCAGGTGACCGGCCAGCCGCACGTGGACCCGGCGGTCGCCGTCACCGGTGTCGAGAACGGCGAAGCCGTCGTACACCTCTTCGGTGATGCCGGCATCGGTACCCGGGGTGGAATCGGCCGCCGCGGTGAGGCGCAATGGGGTCTTGGCCGGCAGGAAACCGGAGCGGCGCCACATGCGGCGCGCGATCCGGCCCATCAGGCCGACCTCTTCGAGGAAGGCGGCCAACGGGGCGAATCCGGAGATCTGTACCTCGCGGCGGTGGGCGCTGGCCCGGGCGATCCGGCGCGCGGCGCGGGCATCCAGGCCGACGCGCGCGTACTGGATCTTGTTGGAGAACAGGTAGCGGAAGAAGAACCCGCCGACACCGTTGAGGTTGGCCACCCACACCCGCTTGTACCAGCGCATCGACGGAGTGCGCTGGCGCAGGCCGTCACGGGCGAACTGGATGTGGCGGGCCTCCTCGGTGACGTGAATGCGCATGAGGCGCTGCACCATCGGCTGCAACTCGGGATCGTCCATCATCTGCCGCTGCAGCGAATCGAAGATCTCCTCGCCGACCAACGCGGCCACCCACAGCACCGAGCCGCGGAAGAAGAACGGCAACGAGTTGATGATCATGCGCTGGTACAGCCGCGGCCGCACCGGCTTGGCGCCGATCTTGTCGATGGCCTTCCCGAACATCACCATGTGGCGGGTCTCGTCGCCGAGTTCGGTGAGTTCGTAGTGCGTGGAATTCGCGGTGGGGTCCTGGTGCATCATCTTGCGCAGCAGCGCCTGGTTGAGGATGTTCTCGAACCAGATGCCCGCCGAGAGGGTGTTGGCCAGCTCCTGGCGCGACAGCTCGATCTGCTCCTCGCGGGACATGCTGTCCCACAACGGGGTTCCGTACAGCGACACGATCTTCGGCGGAAGGAAGAACTTGTCCGGATCCAGCGGCGCGTGCCAGTCGATGTCGACCACTGGTGCGTAGGACTTGCGAACCGAACCCTTGAGCAGGCGTTCGGAAAACGCGTCCCGCCGCCCCGCGTTGGTCGAGCCTCCGCCGGGTCTGACCGAAGTTGTCACCGTTGACGTTCCCTTCGTTTGTGGTCCCCCTCACTCCGACGTTAAGTACTGACATTGCGCGATGTCAATACCCCGGGTACCGGATACTTGGGGTACCTGGTTTCGGTTCGGTTAACCTTCGACGGTGCGTCGCATCCATGTCATCGGGATCGGGGCCGGTGATCCGGACTTCGTCACGGCCCAGGCTGTTTCCGCGCTGAACGACACGCAGGTGTTCTTCGCGATGGACAAGGGTCCTCGTCGCGGCGCGGCAGACGATCTGGTCGCGGTGCGCAAGCTGATCTGCGATCGCTTCATCACCGAGCCCCGCTACCGCTTCGTCGAATTGGTCGACCCGCCGCGCGCCGCGGCCGGCGACGCACCCGGCTACCGCCAGGTGGTCGCGGACTGGCACGCCGAACGGGCCCGGATCTGGGCGGCGGCCATCGAGACCGAACTCGGCCCTGACGGCGTCGGGGCCTTTCTGGCCTGGGGAGATCCGTCGCTGTACGACAGCACCCTGCGGATCCTGGACAAAGTGGGCGAGCACGTCGACTTCGAGTACGACGTCATCCCCGGCATCACAGCGATCCAGGTCCTGACGGCACGGCATCGCATCCCGCTCAACGACGTCGGCGAACCGGTGCTGATCACCACCGGGCGCCAGTTGCGCGAGCACGGGCTGACCGGAAGCGCCGTGGTGATGCTCGACGCCGACTGCTCATTCCAGCAGTGCCCGCCGCAGACCCGGATCTGGTGGGGCGCCTACCTGGGCACGCCCGACGAGCTGCTCTACGCGGGCACAGTCGGTGAGATCGGCGACGAAATCGTTGCCGCGCGGGCCGAAGCGAGAACGCGCCACGGCTGGATCATGGACACATACCTGCTGCGCTCGGCAGACTAGACCGCCATGGGCTCATTTGTGCTGCGCGCGGCGATAACCGGATTCGCGCTCTGGGTGGTCACTCTCATCGTGCCGGGGATCTACTTCATCGGTGGTGACACGACCATCGCCAGGGTCGGCATCATCTTCGTCGTCGCGGTGATCTTCGGTCTGGTCAACGCGTTCATCAAGCCGATCGTTCAGATCCTGTCGATCCCGCTGTACATCCTCACGCTCGGCCTGATCCACATCGTGATCAACGCGCTGATGCTGTGGATCACGTCGTGGATCACCGACCACACCACCCACTGGGGCCTGCACATCGACCAGTTCTGGTGGACCGCCATCTGGGCGGCCATCGTGCTGTCGCTGGTGAGCTGGCTACTGTCGTTCGTCAAGGCCCTCGCGTAGCGCGGACGCCTGTTCGGCCAGCGCGGCCGCGGTGTCCGCGGCCGCCTCGGCGCCGGCGTCGGTATCACCGTCACGCTCGGCGCCCCAGCATGCCGCCAGCGTGCGGTACGCGAGTTGTTCGGTGGCCACCACCGTCGGCCACATACGTTCGGCCCCAACGCGTTGCGTGGCCGATCCGCCGACGCTCCCGTCGTAGGCCGGCAGCAATTCCATGGCCCGCAACTGCAGATCGCGACGATTGGTGCGGGCGGCCGGGGAGGTGGCGTCGTCCGCGGCCAGGTGGGGCAGGGTGTTGGTGATCGCATCGAGCGTTGCGGCGATCGCGGTGCGCAGGCCGGTCGGGTGGCGCAGACGCTGGGTCGCCCAGTAGACGGCCAGGGCCACCGCGCAGCCGATCAGGGTGTCGCTGCCGCGGGTGAGCAGCAGTTCACCGAGGTTGTCGACGGGTTGGCCGCCGGAGGCGATGGTGAGTGCGGCGGGCGTGATGAATACGACGGCCAGCGTGTAGTTGCGCACCACGTACATCTCGATGACGAATTGCAGCGCCCCGATCACCAGGGCCAGCCACACGCCCTGCGGGTGCAGCGCCAGGATCGCACCGGCCACGCCGAGCCCGAGCCAGGTGCCCAGCGTCCGTTCGACGCCGCGGGCCACCGTGCGCTGCCAGTCGAATCCCTGATGCAGCATCAGCACCGCGGCGGCCATCGCCCAGTACGCGTGGGTCATCGTCAGGGCCTGCGAGATCAGCACGGCGATCACGCCCGAGATCGCGACCGCGATGGCGACTCGCACCGTCAGTTGCAGTGACACCGAGCCCGGCGTCAGCGCCCGGCGCAGCAGTTGCACGATGCTGGGCCTGCCGAGTGGAACTCCTTCGGCGCCATGCTCATCGGTGATCGCGTCGGCGGGAATGGTGGCCAGGTGACGGGCCAGTGCCGCGCCGTCATAGGTCAGCGGCTCACCGGCTTCGGCGGCCCGCATGGCTTCGGCGAACAGCACGTGCAGTCGGCGGTTGACGACCCGCAGCCGGTACAGCGTCTGGTCCGGTTTGGGTTGTACCGGTTGATAGGTGACCAGGTTGACCCACGCGGTGTGCAACAGCAGCGCCGCACGGTGTCGGGTGTCCGCCGAGGGGGCCTCGATGTAGGCCGCGACGGCGGCGGCAGCCGCGGCCACCGCCGCCTTCTCCGGACCGCGGGGCCGGAACAGCGCGCCGGACATGTGCACCAGCCAGGCGAACGCGCCACCGGCGAGGACCAGCACGGCGTGATGGACCGGGCTGAGGTGCAGTGTCGCCGGCGTTCCGGTGCCGGCCGCGCAGGCCAGTACCACCATGTAGGCGCCGGGCGGCCCGACGCTCAGGGCATGGCAGACCAGGGTGGCCACCGCGGCGATCATCGTCACGGTCAGCACGCCCAGCCACGGCGCCGACGACGCCCAGTCGCCGAGGGCCACCGCGACGGCGAAGCACACTGCGACCACGCCGAGGTACGCGCCGCGATTCAGGTACGGGCGGCCGCTGCCGTACAGCGAGGTGAATCCGCCGATGGTGGCGATCAATCCGGCCGTGGTGTCGCCGGCCAGCCAACCCACCAGAACGGGTACGGCCATGCAGATTCCGGCGCGCAGCGCGAACGGCCACCGGCGCGGCACGCTGTTGATCACGAAGATGTTCCGCAACGGGTTGGTCGCCGTGGGAGCAGGCCGGTCGGACATGTCTACAGCATGCTCGGCGTTTCGCTGACACACTGGAGCCATGCCTGAACTGCCCGAAGTCGAGGCGCTGGCCGATCATCTGCGCCGGAATGCGACCGGCCGGGTGGTCACCCGGATCGACGTGGCCGCGTTGTCGGTGCTCAAGACGTTCGATCCGCCGACGACGGCATTGCACGGCCAGACCGTGACCGGCGCGAACCGCTGGGGCAAGTACCTCGGGTTGGAAGTCGGCCAGTGGCACCTGATCACGCATCTGTCGAGGGCGGGTTGGTTGCGTTGGTCGGACAAGTTGGCGACGACGCCGCTTAAGCCGGGCAAGGGGCCGATCGCGCTGCGCGTGCATCTCGGGGACGGAGCCGCCCCGGCGGCGACATCCAGTCCTGCGGTCGGTTTCGACCTGACCGAGGCCGGAACCCAGAAGCGGTTGGCGGTGTGGGTGGTCGCCGATCCTCTCGACGTCCCGCAGATCGCGGCCCTGGGACCCGATGCGCTGTCGCTGGATTCGGCCGGGCTGGCGGGTGTGCTGGCCGGGCAGGGCGGTCGGATCAAGACGGTGATCACCGATCAGAAGGTGATCGCCGGGATCGGCAATGCCTACAGCGACGAGATCCTGCACGTGGCCAAACTCTCGCCGTTCGCCACCGCGGGGAAGCTGACCGATGCGCAGCTCGGTGCGCTGCACGACGCCATGGTCTCGGTGCTCACCGATGCGGTGTCGCGCTCGGTGGGGCAGCAGGCCGCGACGCTCAAGGGGGAGAAGCGGTCAGGTCTTCGCGTGCACGCCCGCACCGGACTGCCGTGCCCGGTGTGCGGGGACACCGTGCGGGAGGTGTCTTTCGCCGACAAGTCGTTCCAGTACTGCCCGACGTGCCAGACCGGCGGCAAGGTGCTCGCCGACCGGCGGATGTCCCGGTTGCTCAAGTAGCGGTCCGCATTTTTGACAGTTGTCTAACTCGGTTATCCTGCAGCGATGACCCGTCAGAAGATCCTCATCACCGGTGCCAGCTCCGGACTGGGCGCGGGCATGGCCCGGCAGTTCGCGGCGAAGGGCCGTGACCTGGCGCTGTGTGCCCGCCGCACCGAGCGGCTCGATGAGCTCAAGGCCGAGCTGGCCGACCGGCACCCCTACGTCAAGGTCGCGGTCGCTGCGCTGGACGTCAACGACCACGAGGCCGTGCCGCGGGTATTCGGCGAGCTGTCCGAGGAACTCGGCGGCATCGATCGCGTGATCGTCAACGCCGGCATCGGCAAGGGCTGGCCGCTCGGCGAGGGCAAGCCGTGGGCCAACAAGGCGACCATCGAAACCAACCTGATCGCCGGTCTGGTGCAGATCGAGACGGCGCTGGAGATGTTCAAGAAGTCCGGCAGCGGTCACCTGGTGCTGATCTCGTCGGTGCTGGGCAACACCGGTGTGCCCGGCGGTAAGGCCGCCTACTGCGCCTCCAAGGCCGGGATGACCTCGCTGGGCGAGTCGTTGCGCGCCGAGTACGACAAGGGCCCCATCCGGGTGACCGTGATCGAGCCGGGCTACATCGAGTCGGAGATGACGGCCAAGTCGGCGACCACCATGCTGATGGTCGACAACGAGACCGGTGTCCGCGCGATGGTCGAGGCCATCGAGAAGGAGAAGGGCCGGGCCGTGGTGCCGCGCTGGCCGTGGGCCCCGCTGACTCAGGTGATGCGGCTGCTACCGCCGAAGTACACCAAGCGCTTCGCCTGAGCTGTTCGCCCGGCGTCAGGGCACGTGCACGCAGCCGACGCCGGGAACACAGCCGCCGCCACCGCCGGGGCCGCCACCGCCGCTCGGGCCACCGGGAATCGAGCCGCTGCCACCGCCGGGACCGCCGCTACCGGTCGGGCCACCGGGAATCGAGCCGCCGCCACCGCCGGGGCCGCCACCGCCGGTCGGACCACCCGGAATCGAGCCGCCACCACCTTCTGGGCCGCCGCCGCCGGTCGGGCCGCCGGGCATCGAGCCTTCGCCGCCAGGGGCCGGAGCCGGACTGGTGGTGACCTCCGTGGTCGTCACTGTCGTGGTCACGACAGACGATGTCTCCGACGGCGACGTCGACGGGGCGGTGTCATCACTGGAACCACACCCTGCGAGCAGGGGCGCCGCGGTGAGCGCCATGCCCATCCCGACTGTGATCGACCATTTCCGGATGGATGGCCAGGTACCGCTGTTGCAGGTGGTCAAGGTCAGCCGGTTTGTTGACATCGTTGGAACTCCAGTTCGGTCGGGCCACGTTTTTGGTGGAGCAGAACCACGGGGTTCCCGCTGACGACGGGTTTGAATCATCCGCATGATCCGGGCCACTGTCCGTCGAGATGAGGTTTGAGCCCGAAACGAACGTGGGTAGCCCTGACGCATGTCCACAAAGTTGATTACCTCGATGTTGTTCGCAGGCGCTGCGGCAGGTGCCGTGGCCTTCGCCCCGGTTGCTTTCGCTGAGCCCGGACCGCCGCCGCCGGCCCCGCCGGCCCCGGGGTGCTACAACCCGGACGGCACCCCGTGCACTCCGTCGGCAGGCCCGCAGGGTGCGGGCGCGGAGGTTCCCGGTGGTCCCGGGGCGCAGGCCGGGTCTGACGGCCACGTGTCTGCGGGTGTCCCGGGCGGTCCTTGGGCCGAGGCCGGCCCCGGTGGCGGCGTCGCCTGTGTTCCGGGCGGGCCGTGCCGAACCATTGATCTGCCCGGCTGAGCCCGGTAGCGAACGGTCCTAGGCTGAGCGCCCGCGCTCGACGCGGTAACGCCGCACCAGCGCATCGGTCGACGAATCCGACTGCTTGCCCGGTGATTCCGATTCGGTGATCACCGGCAGCAGTGCCTTTGCCTGGGTCTTGCCCAGTTCAACGCCCCACTGATCGAAGGAGTCGATCCCCCACACCACTCCTTCGGTGAACACCTGGTGTTCGTAGAGGGCGATGAGCTGGCCCACGACCGACGGCGTCAACCTGGTTGCCAGGATTGACGTCGTCGGTCGGTTTCCGGGCATGACCTTGTGTGGCACCACTGCGGCCGGAGTGCCTTCCGCCGCAATGGCTTCAGCGGTCTTTCCGAACGCCAGCACCTGGGTCTGGGCGAAGAAGTTGCTCATCAGCAGGTCGTGCATGCTGCCGGTGCCGTCGGCGGTGGGCAGATCGTCGGTGGGCTGGGAGAAGCCGATGAAGTCGGCAGGCACCAGCCGGGTGCCCTGGTGCAGCAGCTGATAGAACGCGTGCTGGCCGTTGGTCCCCGGTTCGCCCCAGAAGATCTCGCCGGTGTCGGTTGTGACGGCGGTGCCGTCCGCTTGCACCGACTTGCCGTTGGACTCCATCGTCAGCTGCTGCAGGTAGGCCGCGAACCGGGACAGGTCGTTCGAGTAGGGCAGCACCGCACGCGACTGCGCGCCAAAGAAATTCGAGTACCAGAGACCGATCAGGCCGAGCAGTGCCGGAGCGTTCTCGGCGAGCGGCGCGGTGCGGAAGTGCTCGTCGACAAGGTGGAAACCGGACAGGAATTCGGCGAACCGCTCGCGGCCGATCACGGCCATCACCGACAGCCCGATCGCCGAGTCCACCGAGTACCGGCCACCCACCCAATCCCAGAACCCGAACATGTTGTCGGTGTCGATGCCGAACTCCTGCACCAGCTTGGCGTTGGTGGACACCGCCACGAAATGCTTGGCCACCGCATCCTCGCCGAGCGCGTCCACCAGCCAGCGACGCGCCGCCGTCGCGTTGGTCAGCGTCTCAAGAGTGGAGAACGTCTTGGACGCGACGATGAAAAGTGTTGTGGCCGGGTCCAGATCGGCCAGCGTCGCCACCAGGTCGGCCGGGTCGACGTTGGATACGAAGCGGGCGCTGATGCCGGCGTCGGCGTAGTGGCGCAACGCGTCGTACACCATCACCGGACCCAGGTCCGAACCGCCGATACCGATGTTGACGACGGTCTTGATCCGCTCGCCGGTGGCGCCGGCCCACTCGCCGCTGCGCAGCCGGTCGGTGAACCCGCCCATGCGATCGAGCACCTCGTGGACGTCGGCCACCACGTTCTGGCCGTCGACGGTCAGCGTCGCGTCGGCAGGCAACCGCAGCGCCGTGTGCAGCACCGCGCGGTCCTCGGAGGTGTTGATGTGCTCACCGGCGAACATCGCGTCGCGGCGCGCCTCCAACCCGGCGGCGCGGGCCAGATCCGCCAGCAGCTCCAGGGTGCGGCGGGTGACCCGGTGCTTGCTGTAGTCGATGTAGAGGTCACCGACGGTCAGTACCAGCTCGGTGCCGCGATTCGGGTCCTCCGCGAAGAGCTCCGTCAGATGGACGTCGCCGATCTCGTCGTAGTGCTTCGACAATGCCTGCCATGCGGGGGATGCGGTGATGTCAGCACTCATTCTGTCGACCTTAATGCGGGGTTGGGAGCGAAGGTGTACATGATGGATGTATGGCCATTGAAGACTTGATTTCATCCGTGCCCACGGGTCTTTGGATCGGTGGTGAGGAACGCCAGGCCGCATCGACGTTCAACGTGCTCGACCCCAGCGACGATCAGGTGTTGGCCACGGTGGCCGACGCGACCGCCGCCGATGCCGTCGCCGCACTGGACGCCGCGTGTGCGGTCCAGGCCGAATGGGCTGCGACGGCACCGCGCAAGAGAGGCGAGATCCTCCGGTCGGTGTTCGAGAAGATCACCGAGCGTGCCGACGACATCGCGGCTCTGATGACCCTGGAGATGGGCAAGGTGCTCGCCGAGAGCAAGGGCGAGGTCGCCTACGGCGCCGAGTTCTTCCGCTGGTTCTCCGAGGAGGCGGTGCGCATCGCCGGCCGCTACACCCCGGCTCCGGCCGGCACCGGCCGCATCCTCGTCACCAAGCAGGCCGTCGGCCCGTGCTACGCCATCACGCCGTGGAACTTCCCGCTGGCGATGGGGACCCGCAAGATGGGGCCGGCGTTCGCCGCTGGCTGCACCATGATCGTCAAGCCCGCGCAGGAAACCCCGCTGACCATGCTGCTGCTGGCCAAGCTGATGGATGAGGCCGGCCTGCCCAAGGGTGTGCTCTCGGTGCTGCCGACCAGCAACCCGGGTGCGGTCAGCACCGCGCTCATCGACGACGGCCGGCTTCGGAAACTCACCTTCACCGGCTCGACCGGCGTGGGCAAGGCGCTGGTCAAGCAGTCCGCCGACAAGCTGCTGCGCACGTCGATGGAGCTCGGCGGCAACGCCCCGTTCATCGTGTTCGACGACGCCGATGTCGACGCCGCGGTCGACGGCGCGATCCTGGCCAAGATGCGCAACGGCGGTGAAGCCTGCACCGCGGCCAACCGTTTCCACGTGGCCAACTCGGTGCGCGAGGAGTTCACCGAGAAGCTCGTCAAGAGGATGAGCGAGTTCACCCTCGGCAAGGGCATCGACCCGTCGTCCACGTTGGGCCCACTGATCAACTCCAAGCAGGTCTCCACCGTCACCGAACTCGTCTCCGATGCGGTCTCCCGCGGTGCGACCGTCGCGGTCGGCGGCGTCGCGCCGGGCGGGCCGGGCAACTTCTACCCGGCCACGGTGCTGGCCGACGTGCCCGCCGATGCCCGCATCCTCAAGGAGGAGATCTTCGGTCCGGTCGCCCCGATCACCGGGTTCGACACCGAGGAAGAGGGTGTGGCCGCCGCCAACAGCACCGAATACGGCTTGGCTGCTTACGTTTACACACAGTCGCTGGACCGCGCGTTGCGAGTGGCCGAGGGCATCGAATCCGGCATGGTCGGCGTCAATCGCGGAGTCATCTCGGATGCGGCCGCGCCGTTCGGCGGCATCAAGGAATCCGGCTTCGGCCGTGAGGGCGGCACCGAGGGCATCGAGGAGTACCTCGACACGAAATATATTGCGCTAACCCGTTAGCGCTCCGTCGCGCCTTCCCGGCTCGGCGCCCGATCGCCCCTAAGCTCTGGGGTTCGGACGCCAAGACGGGAGGGCATGACGTGACTGCGGCGCCAGTCCGTGCTGCCAGCCGGCGTCGGCGTGCCTCCATCCGGCGTGACATCCCCGCACTCGACGGCATCCGCGCCATCGCCGTGGCCCTGGTACTGGCCGGCCACGGCGGAGTGCCCGGTGTGGCCGGGGGTTTCATCGGCGTCGACGTCTTCTTCGTGCTCAGCGGATTCCTGATCACCTCACTGCTGCTCGACGAGTACCGCCGCACCGAGCGCATCGATCTCAAGGGCTTCTGGATCCGCCGCGCCAAACGCCTGTTGCCCGCCATGGTGCTGATGACTCTGGCCGTGGTGATCGCCCGGCCCTTGTTCTCCTCGGATGCGGTCACCACGCTTCGCGAAGATGCGGTCGCGGCGTTCTTCTGGATGGCGAACTGGATGTTCGTCGCCACCGACACCGACTACTTCAGTCAGGGCAGTGCTCCGTCACCGTTGCAGCACACCTGGTCGCTGGCGGTCGAGGAGCAGTACTACGTCATCTGGCCGCTGCTGGTGCTGGCCGCCGCGCTGCTGGTGCGCCGCCGCTCGACCGGCGCTGTGCGCGCGGTGGTATTCGGGCTCGCGGTGCTCGGAGTGGTCGGTTCGGCCGTGGCGTCGATCTGGCTGTCCGGCGATGCCGCCGACCTCAACCGCGTGTACTTCGGCACCGACACCCGGGCCCAGGCCCTGTTGGTGGGTGCGGCGGCCGCGGCGCTGTTGGTGCGCGACTGGTCGTCGCTGACGATGTCGGGCACGTTGATCCGGGCCCGGTGGCGACGCTGGATCGCCTGGATCCTGCCGGTGATCGGAGTCGCGGTGCTGGCGGCGGCCGCACACCTGGCGACCGGCAGCGCCGACGAGTTCCACCACGGCCTGCTGATCGTGGTGGCACTTGGCGCGGTTCTGGTCGTCGCCCCGGTCGCGCTGGATCAGGACGGCTACGTCGCCCGGGTGCTGGCCTGGTACCCGCTCGTCACCCTCGGCGTCATCTCCTACGGCGTCTACCTCTGGCACTGGCCGATCTTCCAGATCCTCAACGGCGAGCGCACCGGCTTGGAGGGCTGGTCACTGCTGGCATTGCGGTGCGCGGTGACGATCGCGGTGTCGTGGGTGTCGTGGTGGGCGATCGAGCAGCCGGTCCGGCATTGGCGTCCGCAGCACGTCCCGATGTTGCGACTGTCCGCGGCCACCGTGGCCACCGCCGCGGTGGTGACGATGACGGTGGTCCCGGTCGGCGTCCCGACCCGTCCCGCGGGCCCCGACGTGATGGCCGCCGCGGTATCCGAACAGGACGTCGGCGCGGAGCGGGCCGTCGCGGTGGGGCCGCCGCCGGCGCTGCCTCCCGGTACCCGCACGGTCGCGGTGTTCGGTGATTCGGTGGCCTGGACATTGATGCGTTATCTGCCTCCCACCCCGGGATTCCACTTCAGCGACTACACGACGATCGGTTGCGGCGTCGCCCGCGGTGGCCCGTACCGATCGGCGGGGGACACCCTGAATCAGAAGCCCGAGTGCGACTCCTGGCCGGAGCGCTGGGCGCAGCGCATCGCGCATGACCGGCCGGACACCGTGCTGCTGATGATCGGACGCTGGGAAGTCGTCGACCGCACCTGGCAGGGCCGGTGGACCCACATCGGCAACGACGCCTACGACACCTATCTCAAGAGCGAGTTGCAGCGTGCGCTGGACATTCTCAGCTCGACCGGGGCGCGCGTGGTGGTGACCACGGCGCCGTACAACCGGCGCGGTGAGCGGTCGGACGGGACGTTGTATCCGGAGGATCAGCCGGGACGGGTGCAGGCCTGGAACACCATGCTGCGAACGGTGACCGGGCAGCGGCCGAATGTGTCGGTGCTGGATTTCAACGCCAAGCTCAATCCGGACGGCAAGTACACCGCGAAGATCAACGGGGTGAAGATGCGCAGCGACGGCGTACACCCGACGTCCGAGGCGGTGCAGTGGCTGGCGCCGTGGCTGCTGGATTCGCTCTCTTCTCCGCCTTCTCCGCGGAACGGCATTCCCGGTCGCTGAGTCGGCCGCTTGGCAACCCTGACTGCAGTCTCAATGGAGTCTGCAGTCACTTGTCGGCGCGGTCGCGCAGGATCTCGCCATGGGCACGATCTTCTTGGGTAGTGAAGCGCTGGCACGCGGCGAACTCACTCGCGGGCGGCTGCGGTCGGCCTACCGGCCGATATTCCCCGACGTCTATCAATCGCGGTTGGCAACCCCATCGCTGTACGGCAACACGATGGGCGCCTGGCTGTGGTCGAAGCGGCGTGCTGTCGTCACCGGACGCGCGGCGGCGGCGTTGCACGGCGCGAAATGGGTCGACGAGAACGCCCCGATTGAACTGATCTGGCAGAACCATCGACCGCCGTCGGGCATCCTCACCCACAACGACCGCTTCACAACCGACGACGTCGTCGAGATCAACGGCATGGCGGTTGCGACGATCCAGCGGACTGCATTGGACCTCGGCCGGTTCCTGCCCCGTCGAGCTGCCGTCGCGCATCTCGACGCACTCGCGAGAGCGACCGGTCTGGTAGCCGACGAGGTCGCACCGCTCGTCGATGAGTTCCGCGGTGCGCACGGCGTGCGGCGGTGTCGCGAGGCACTGGACCTGATGGATGCCGGCGGGCAGTCCCCGAAGGAAACGTGGCTCCGGCTGCTGCTGATCGATGCGGGCTTTCGCCGACCCGAGACTCAGATACCGGTGCTCGACGACACCGGTCGTCCTTTTGCCTACCTTGACATGGGTTGGGAGAACATGATGATCGCGGTTGAGTACGACGGGGACTATCACCGAACCGACCGCGTCAAGTATGCGTGGGACGTGGTCAGACTCAGAAGAATCCAACGCCGAGGCTGGCTGCACATCCGCGTCATCAAGGAAGATCGTCCGCGCGGCATCCTCGATCGGGTGCGGGCAGCCTGGGCGCGCCGCGAAGCGGAAGCCAGGGTCGCTTAGCGGCCGGTTTGACGACCGGGAATGCAGTTCCGTGGAGAAACGGAGAAACTCAGTGGCCCAGGCGGCCGCGACCCAGCTGCAGCAGCAGGATGGCCAGGTCCTTGCCTTCGGGGCCGAGCACGCTGTATCGCTCGATGACCTGCATTTCGCGACTGTGCACCAGGCGGGTACCGCCGGAGGCCATCCTGGCCTTGCCGATCAGCTTGGATACCTCGGCGCGGCGCTGGACTGCGGCGAGGATGGTGGCGTCGAGTTCGTCGATCTCCCGACGCAGGTCATCGATCTCAGGCACAGCCTGATAGTCCCAGTCGGCCCGTGCCAGCGCAAAACTGTCCCCGCTCAGCGGTAAGTTTGAACGCAAGATGACCACTTCCCCCGTCGCCTCCCCAGCTGCCGCAGATGTTGATGAACTCCTGGACGGTCTGAACCCCCAGCAGCGCCAAGCGGTGCTGCACGAGGGGTCGCCGCTGTTGATCGTCGCGGGCGCCGGGTCGGGTAAGACGGCCGTGCTGACCAGGCGGATCGCCTACCTGCTGGCCGCTCGTGACGTCGGGGTCGGGCAGATCCTGGCCATCACGTTCACCAACAAGGCCGCCGCCGAGATGCGCGAGCGCGTGGTTCAGCTGGTGGGCCCCAGAGCGCGCAACATGTGGGTGTCCACGTTCCACTCCACGTGCGTGCGGATCCTGCGCAACCAGGCCTCGCTGCTGCCTGGGCTGAACTCCAACTTCTCGATCTACGACTCCGACGATTCCCGGCGTCTGCTGATGATGATCGGCAAGGACATGGGGCTGGACACCAAGCGGTACTCGCCGCGACTGCTGGCCAACGGCATCTCCAACCTCAAGAACGAGCTGATCGGTCCGGAGCAGGCGGCGGCCGAGGCGTCGGAGGCCGCCGAGGAGATGGCCGGCATCATCGCCCAGGTCTACGGCGAGTACCAGCGCAGGCTGCGCGCGGCCAATGCGCTGGACTTCGACGATCTGATCGGTGAGACGGTCGGGATCCTGCAGGCCTTCCCGCAGATCGCCCAGTACTACCGCCGCCGGCTCCGCCACATCCTGGTCGACGAGTACCAGGACACCAACCACGCCCAGTACGTACTGGTGCGCGAATTGGTGGGCCATCACCTCGACGAGAACGACGGTGTGGCGGCATCGGAACTGTGCGTGGTGGGTGACGCCGATCAGTCCATCTACGCCTTCCGCGGTGCGACGATCCGCAACATCGAGGATTTCGAGCGCGACTACCCGGACGCGACGACGATCCTGCTGGAGCAGAACTACCGCTCCACCCAGACCATCCTGAACGCGGCCAACTCGGTGATCGCCCGCAACACCGGCCGCCGCGAGAAGCGGCTGTGGACCGAGGAAGGCGAGGGCGAGCTGATCGTCGGCTACGTGGCCGACAACGAGCACGACGAGGCCCGCTTCGTGGCCGAGGAGATCGACGCGCTCGCCGACAGCGAGGGCATCAAATACTCGGACGTCGCGGTGTTCTACCGCACCAACAACTCCTCACGCGCGCTGGAGGAGGTGTTCATCCGCGCCGGCATCCCGTACAAGGTCGTCGGTGGCGTGCGGTTCTACGAGCGCCGCGAGATCCGCGACATCGTCGCCTACCTGCGGGTGCTGGACAATCCGGGTGACTCGGTGAGCATGCGCCGCATCCTCAACACCCCGCGCCGCGGCATCGGCGACCGGGCCGAGGCCTGTGTGGCGGTGTACGCGGAGAACACCGGAGCCAGCTTCAACGATGCGCTGCAGGCCGCCGCCGAGGGGCGGGTGCCGATGCTCAACACCCGTTCGGAGAAGGCCATCGCGAGCTTCGTTCAGCTGCTCGACTCGCTGCGCGGCAAGCTCGATGACGAGCTGGGGGATCTGGTCGAGGCTGTCTTGGAGCGCACGGGCTACCGCCGTGAACTGGAGGCCTCCAGCGACCCGCAGGATCTGGCCCGGTTGGACAACCTCAACGAATTGGTGAGCGTCGCACACGAATTCAGCACCGACCTGGCCAACGCCCGGGCCCTGGCCGAACAGGGCGAGGGTGAGCCGGTCGACGAGGACATCCCCGACACCGGGGTGCTGGCCCAGTTCCTCGAGCGGGTGTCGCTGGTGGCCGACGCCGACGAGATCCCCGAAGGCGGTGCGGGCGTGGTGACGATGATGACGCTGCACACCGCCAAGGGGCTGGAGTTCCCGGCGGTGTTCGTCACCGGCTGGGAGGACGGCATGTTCCCGCACATGCGGGCGCTGGGCGATCCGAACGAGCTGTCCGAGGAACGCCGATTGGCCTACGTCGGCATCACCCGCGCGCGTAAGCGGCTCTATCTCTCGCGGGCCAAGGTGCGTTCGTCGTGGGGGCAGCCCATGCTCAACCCGGAATCGCGGTTCCTGCGCGAGATTCCGGAGGACCTGATCAACTGGCGGCGCATCGAGCAGCCGTCGTCGTCGCTGAGCGCCCCGGTCGGTAACGCCGGCCGCTATGGCACCCCACGCCCGTCGCCCTCCCGGCCCGCGCCCGCCCGCAATCGCCCGGTGATCACGCTGGAACCCGGCGACCGGGTCTCTCACGACAAGTACGGTCTGGGTCGCGTCGAGGAGGTCTCGGGTGTGGGCGAATCGGCGATGTCACTGATCGACTTCGGCAGTGCCGGCCGGGTCAAGCTGATGCACAACCACGCCCCGGTGCAGAAGCTCTGACGCTCGCACCAGCGTTTCGTGTGGCTCTCAGGCCCTGACGGCGCGGCCCAGCCGAAACGCGTGGCTGCTCTCGGGCGCCAGGCCGAGCAGCAGGGCGGCTGCGGCGGCGGTGAAAACAGATGCGCTGAAAGGTGTCTCGAAGCCTGCGAAGAAGAACATCGAGACGCCGAAGACCGTCAGCGTCGCCGCGCTGGCAAAGGACACCCAGCGCAGGGCGACTCCCAACAAGAGCGCCACGCCGAGGAGGATCTCGACGGCCGTCGCTCCCCACGCGGCGACCTGGAGCAACGCGCCGGAGAGATAGGGCGCCAGAACGTGGACGTAGGCGGTGAAGGCTTCGAAGTTCCCCCAACCGACGTTCGGTGTGCCTGGAGGTCCCCACAGACCGAACCGGTCGGCGACGGCGGACAGAAACCCGGCGGCCAGCGCCACCCGGGCGAAAATCGTTGCTCCGTAGAGCAATCGCCGGTTCTCGGTCGAGGTCGTGTCGGCAGCAGCAGCGTCAGGCATGGTTTTGATGGTTCCATGGCCCGTCCGCCAGTACCGCGGGGGATCCCAGGCGTGGCTCGGCCAGTGGCGGGATCGAGGTCAGCACCGGGTTCTGGTCCAGGCGCGAGCCAGGGGAGCGGCCCCGTCCCCAACCGACCATCTCCCGGTAACCGCCGAGCAGCCCCGCATCGGTGACCGCGGATTCGGAAGCATGCGGGCTTTCGGCGCCCACGGGCGTGGAGACCGGCGAGACATAGAGGGCGTCGGTGGGGCAGTAGGCCTCGCACATGAAGCAGGTCTGGCAGTCGGACTGGCGCGCGATGACGGGCACCCCGTCAGCGCCCCGGTCGAAGACGTCGGTGGGGCACACCTTGATGCAGAGGTCGCACGCGATGCAGGCGGTCGCGCTGACGATCTCGATCACGCCACTGCCTCCGAGGTGATGAGCTGCGGGGCAACGGGATCAGGCGCCGTCCACACCCGGTCGAGGCCACCGGCCAGGATACGGTGCTCGTAGCGGTGATCCGATTCGGGCAGATCCTCACGACGGTGCAGGCCGCGGGTTTCGGGCCGGGCCAGGGACGCGGCGGTGATCCAGCGGGCCGCGGCCACCATGGCCACTGCCTGACGCTGCTTGTAGACGTCGCGGGCCGGCACCGGGGCCAGTCCGTCGGCGATATCGCGCCACACCGTCTCCAGAGCTGCTGCGGACTCTCGTAGCCGCTCTTCGGATTTCAGGTAGCTGCGCTGCGGCGGCAGGACATGCGACTGCGCGGCAGCCACCACCTCCTCGACGGTGGGTGCGCCTGCGCGGGACCGTGCGGAAATCGCGACCGGCTCACCCGCGGGTACCCGCCGGGCGCGGCTGAACTCGGCGGCGCCGCGGCCGGCGAAGGTGCCCGACGCGATCGCCCACGACCCGTTGCGGCTGCCTCCACCGGACAGCGAGCCGGTGATGAGCTCGCGGGTCGCGGCATCACCTGCCGCATACAGGCCGGGAACCGTTGTCGCGCAATCGGGTCGGACGAGCCGGAGGCCGCCGGTGCCGCGCACCGATCCCTCGTACACCATCCGGATCGGGTAGGCGGTGGTGAACGGGTCGATGCCGGCCTTGTCCAGCGGCAGGAAGTAGTTCGGCTGGGCGTCGCGCATGGTCTGGCGGATGTTTTCGGGTGCCCGGTCCAGCCGGGCGAACACCCGCTCGCCGCGGGTCAGGGCCCGCTGCGCATCCTGGCGTCCGCTCAGCCCGCGCTGGGTGGTGAACGGGCGGCCGTGCTCATCATAGAAGCTGCCCCACTGCAGCATTCGGCCTTTGGTGTGCACGCCCCATTCGGGGGCCAGCGCGTAGGCGGTGCAGAACTCCATTCCGGACAGGTGCGCTCCGTGTTCGGCGGCCATCAAGAGACCTTCGCCGGTGTCGACGTTGGTGCCGAAGGTCCCGGACAGGAAGGCGGTTCCGCCGGTGGCCAACACGACGGCACCCGCGGTGATCCGCCATGGCCGGCCGCCGTCCTGGCGCGCGATGCCGGTGGCGCCGGTGACGACGCCGTCGGGGTCGGCGGTCAGCTCCAGTGCCGGATGGTGATCGAGGATGCGAACGCCGCTGCGATGGGCCTTGCGGCGCATGCGGCGCATGTACTCGGGGCCCTGCAGGCTGCTGCGCATCTCGCGGCCGTCAGCGCCCACCGGGAACGGGTAGCCCCACTGGGAGAGGTGTTCGAGCCGGTCCCACGAGGTGGCCAGTACCCGGAACATCCACTCGGAGTCGGTGATCCGGCCGGCGGCCAGTTCGCGCTCACGCACCGAATCCTCGCGCCGCGGCCCGGGCCCGATCGCCCACAGGTTGTTGCCGCCGGCGGCGGTCGCCCCACTGGTGCCGCAGTATCCCTTGTCCACCAGGATGACCCGGGCCCCGGATTCGGTGGCCGAGATGGCGGCCCAGGTCGCCGCGGGGCCGCCGCCGATCACCAGGACATCGGTGCTCAGGGCATCGGGGTCAGCGGGAACGGTCATGGCCTACTTCCTCTCGGACGCCGAGTTCGGCCAGCAGCGCACGGCGCAGGTCGTCGAACCCGTCGTCGCTGCGGGTGCGGGGGAAGGGCAACTCGACGCGACGGTCCAGCGAGACCCGTCCGCCCGACAGCACCACCACCCGGTCGGCCAGCAGGATCGCCTCGTCGACGTCGTGGGTGACGTGCAGAACGGCCATGTGCCTGCGTGACCACAATTCGTGCAGCAGCCCGTACATCTTCAGCCGGGTCAGCGCGTCGAGCGCGCCGAAAGGCTCGTCGAGCAGCAACAGGTCGGGTTCGCGGACCAGGGCGCGGGCAAGTGAAACGCGTTGCGCCTCACCGCCGGACAACGACAACGGCCACGCTTTGGTCTTCTCCGCCAGTCCCACCTCGTCGAGTGCGGATCGCCCGCGTGCGGTTCGGCTGGGGGCGTCGGGTCCGGCGTCGGGCAGTGCGAAGGTCACGTTGGCCAGGGCGCGCCGCCACGGCAGCAGTCGCGGGTTCTGGAACACCACCGCCCGGGACCGGGGAACCCGCACCGATCCGGTGACCTGACCGTCGAGACCGGCCAGCACGCGCAGCAGGGTGCTCTTGCCCGAACCGGACCGCCCTAGCATCGCGACGAATTCGCCGTCCTCGATCTGCAGTTCGAGATCTGTGAGCACCTGCTGGTCACCGAAGGCGCGGGTCAGGCCGTGCACGTCGACCACAGTGCTCATGCCGGCGCTCCGAGTCCCTCGAACCCGTTGCGCCAGGACAGCAGAAGCCGTTCCAGGACCCGCACCAGCGTGTAGGACAGCAGGCCTGCCACTGCATAGATGACGATCACCAGCAGCGAGACGTCGAACTGCAGGTTGGTCTGGGCCCGCGACATCAGGTAGCCGATGCCCTGGGTGGTGTTGATCATCTCCGCGAAGATCAGGCTCAGCCACGCGCTGGACAGCCCGAGGCGCAGGCCGACAAGGAAATTCGGCATCGCCCCGGGCAGGATCACCTGGGTGATCAGGGTGTGGCGGGGCGCCTCAAGCGTTTGCGCCATCTCGACGAGTTGCCGGTCCACGCCGCGAATACCCGAATAGGTGTTGATGTAGATCGCTATCGCCACACCGGTGGTGATCAGCACGATCTTGGGGCCCTCGCCGATACCCATCCAGATGATCAGCAGCGGCGTCAGCGCGAAATTCGGTACCGCCTTGAGGATCTGCATGGTCCAGTCGAGCAGGTCCTCGCCGGTCCGGGTGAGTCCGGCCAGGACCGCGAGCAGGACGCCGATGAGGATGCCCAGCACCGTGCCGGTCAGGACCCGGACAGCCGACGCGCCGACGTGGGTGGCGAGCTGGCCGTCACCGAGCAGCCGCCACGCGGTGGCCGCCACCTCGGTCGGGGGCGGGAACAGATCGGTGTTGAGCAGCCCCGTCGTCGATCCGATGGTCCACGCCGCCAGGATCAGTGCCGGGCTCACCAGCCGGCGTACCGGCCGGGGGATGCGCGCCCACAGGCCTTTTCGCCGGCTGTGGCCACCGACGACCTCGACGAGTTCCGGGAGCGTGGCCGCTGTCCGGACCGCCGTGGTGCTGGTGACGGCTGCGGTCACGACTTGGCTCCGGCCCACTCGCGGACCGAGTATTCGTTGTCGAACGATCCGTCGGCGTTGAGGAACTTGTATGCGGCCTCGAGTTGGTCGACCCCTGCCTGCGGGAACGGTTCGGTATTGAACTCATCAGCTTGAGTCGACGCTTTGACGAACTTCAGGTCGGTGTCATCGGTTTTCGCGACCCAGGCCAGGTAGTCGTCGAAGTTCTCGGTGATGTCGCGGTTGACGGCGGTGACCGCCTGCTGCCAGGCGCCGACGAACTCCGGATGGGCGTCGGTGAACGAAGTGAGGGCGATGTTGGTGCCGGTGCTGCCGAATCCGTGACGCGACAGGCTGTCGATGATCGGGAAGCCCTTGGATTCCAGCTCGGCCGCGCTGGCGCCGGTCAGGATGGCCGCGTCGATCTTGCCGGAACTCAGCCCGGCGATGGATTCGGGCGTCGGCACGTCCCGTACCTGGATCTGGCCGTCGAGGCCCGCGGCATCGATGAGCTGGCGGGCGGCGCGGTCGCGGATGGTGCCCTGCGGTGCCGTGATGTCCTTGCCGGCCAAACCCTTGATGTCGGTGGGCCCGCCCTTGGCGCCCACCAGCCAGGCGTCGCCGTTGATCGAATCAAGGGACAGCAGAACTACTTTCGGGTCGCGGCTGCGGGCGCGCAGGGCAGGGTTGTCGCCGATGGCCGCGACGTCGATGGCGCCGGCGAACAGGGCCGAGGCGACGTCGCTGCCGGACTGGAAGAACGAGTACTCGATCTTGCCGACCCCGGCGGATTTCAGCTGTTCGGTGAGGATGCCCTGCTTGTCGCCCCAGCCCAGTGAACCCGCGGGAGTGCCGGTCACCGAGGTCGCGCCGACACGCAGCGTGTAGCCCTCGGAGTTGTCGTCGTTGCTGCTGCAGGAGATGGCCGTGGTGATGAGGGTGAGCGCAAAGGCGGTGCGCAACAGGCGGTTGAACATGGGAGCGGGCCTCCGAAGGGTCAATGCGTGAGCACACACGCGAATCCGCCCCAGTAGACGCCCGGCCCCGATTTCGGGTCGACGGTTTGGCTCAGGCTGACTGTTAAAACGCTGTGAGCCGGCGCGGTGAGCCGGTGATTGACCGGCGGCCGCACCCCACAGTACGGTGGAACAACTATTTGGTACGGCGGATGGGGAAGTGGTTCGGTGACGACGCAGCAGGCGGTGGAGCTCTACTACGACCCGTTCGACAACGACATCGACGACGACCCGTACCCGATCTGGAAGCGGATGCGCAGCGAGGCGCCGCTGTATTACAACGAGAAGTACAACTTCTACGCGCTCAGCCGGTGGGACGATGTGGCGCGGGAGCTGCCCAATTGGCAGGCCTACCGATCGGGACGCGGCACCACGGCCGACATCTTGTTCAGCGGCATCGAGGTCCCGCCGGGCATCCTGCTGTTCGAGGACCCGCCGCTGCATGATCTGCACCGTCGACTGCTGTCGAAAGTCTTCACGCCACGCCGCATGCTGGCGGTCGAGGACCTGGTACGCGACTTCTGTGCGAAGGCACTGGATCCCCTGCGCGGGCAGGACGGTCTGGACTTCGTCGCGGACCTCGGGGCGTTCATGCCGATGCGCACCATCGGCTATCTGCTGGGCATTCCGGAGGAGGAGCAGCAGAGCATCCGGGACCGTAACGACAAGGCCATCACGGTTGCCTCGGTCGACGCCAGTGCCGACGGGGTCAGCCCGACGATCTTCGCCGACGCCATCGCGATGTTCGCCGAGTACATCGAATGGCGGGCATCGCATCCGTCGGACGACCTGATGACCGATCTGCTCACCGCGCACATCGAGGAGGCGGACGGGACATCGCGGCTGCTGACCCGCACCGAGGTGCTCGCGTACACCGCGATGATCGCCGGTGCGGGCAACGAAACCACCGCTCGGCTCATCGGTTTCATGGGGCAGCTGCTCGGCGAACATCCCGACCAACGGCGTGAGCTCGTGGCCGATCCGAGCCTGATCCCGGGTGCGGTGGAGGAGACGTTGCGCTTCGAACCGCCGTCACCGGTGCAGGCCCGCTACGTCGCCCAGGATGTCGAGCACTACGGACAGGCGATTCCCGAGGGCTCCTACATGCTGCTGCTCAACGGATCGGCCAATCGTGACGAGGCGAAGTTCACCGATCCCGACCGGTTCGACATCCACCGCACGGGCGGCCATCTGAGCTTCGGCCAGGGCCTGCATTTCTGCCTGGGCTCGGCGCTGGCCCGGCTGGAAGCCCGGGTCGCGTTCGAGGAAGTGCTCAAGCGCTGGACGGACTGGGAGGTCGACTACACCAACGCTTTTCGTGCCCATACGTCCAGCGTCCGCGGCTGGGCGAGGTTGCCGGTCAAGTTCTAGGGGCGCCTGCCGGTGCCGCCGCCGCCAGCACGGCGGTGACCACGGGCACGGTGAGCGTGAGCACGACCACCGATGCCGACCGCGGCGCGAAGATCGTCGCAAGCTCGCTCGCGCCGATCTCGTAAAAGAGTCGATTCAGGTCGGCCCAGCCGAAGATGCCCTGCGCCAACGTGATTGCGCATCCGGTGATCACCACGAAGCGTCCGGCGGCGATTCCTACTGACATCAGCGCCGCGCCGACAAAGAGCACTGCCGCCGCAACGACGGAAACGGACAGCGGCTCGAGCATCGCCAGCGTCCACGCCGCCTGCGGCGTAGTCGGCAGCAGGTCCGTCAAGTCGGTGATGTAGCGCAAGCTGTAGTCGAACTGCTTGTCGGCCACCCACAGCTGGTAGGCGGCCATGGCCACCGCCAGTGCCGCGACGAGCAGGTTGGGCGCCCGGCTGCTACGGAGCTCCACAACCTCAGGATCGTTTACAGCGGTGCGCTTTTCGCTTCCCGTCAGGAGGCCGGCGATCAGCGTGGCGATCGACAGCGCGAGCCACGCCCAGCGGGTCACACCGAGTACACCTTGATTGCCCCACGCGATGAAACCGGGACCGGCCCACACCACGAACTCGACAAGTGACAGGACGATCACCGCCGCACTGGCCGCCACCACCAGCGTGCGGCCACGACGTTCGCCGCGGCTCAACAGAACGGCCCCGGCGAACAAGGCGACGGTTACGGCAGCCAGCACGACGAGGTTGAGGATCGAGTGGCAGAACCGCAAAGGAGCGGTACCGAAGCCGTAGCCGATGGTGTACCAGGCCACGAGGAGCGCCCGCAGCGTCGCGGCGATCCCGAAAACGCCACTGATACAAGTAAGGACCATCGCCGCCATCGCTGTTGGACGCACAGGGGAACGCTAACAGCGCCCAATGGCGGCGTCGGACGCTACTTGTCTCCGCGCACGCTCCAGCGCCCGGTCGAGGGCAACGCGGTGAACAGGATCGCGGCCAGCGGGAGCGCCGGCATCGCGTAGACCACCGGGTGCAGTCGGGCCCCGGCGATGAACAGACTGGCGAAGATCAGCAGCCCGATGACGGCGCCGACAATAACCAGCAGCCGGCCCATGCGCCGCCGCAGCAACAAAGCGATGAGCCCGCCGATGGTTGCTGCAGCCGAGATCGCTGCCAGGAAACCGATGGCCACGCAGAACAATCGGTCGGTGCGCCACCAGCCTGCGATCAGATCGGTGGCGATGACGCCGGTGGCCCAGCCGCTGAGGATCGCGAAGGTGGCCGCCACGATCGCCGTGCGGGGGTTGATGGTCACGGAGGTGCGGGGGATGGCCACGGGCCGGGCGCGGGGCACGTAGCGCGTGCTGACGTCGTCCTCCGCGCTGCCGATGAGGCCCGTCTGCGCGTCACCGCCCGTGACACCGGGGATCAGGCTGGTCTGGGGCTCCGCGCTGCCCGCGGTGGGAATGGCGCCTGTGGGATGGCGTCGGATGATGCTGGTGTGGGGTTCGTCGGCGACCGGTACGGGACTCGACACCGGTTCCTGCGGCTGGCGCCGGATGATGCGGGTGCGGTCGTCGTCTTCGTCCGGGTGATCGGCTGCTGACTGACGGTCGTCGCTCACTCAGCCAACATAGCTGCCGACGCTGAGACCTCTCTTGTTCAGCCACGGCACCGGATCGATGCGACTGGTGCCGTTCTGGAGAACCTCGAAATGCAGGTGGGGACCGGTGGAGTAACCCCGGTTTCCGACCGTGGCGATCTGGTCGCCGGCCATCACCCGGTCGCCCTCGCTGACGAGCCAGGTGTTGATGTGACCGTAGAGCGTGACGGTGCCGTCAGCGTGGCGCAGCTTGACCCAGGCGCCGTAGCCGGCGGTCGGGCCCGAGGCGATCACGACGCCGTCGGAGACAGCCACGATCGGCGTGCCGATCGGACTCGCCAGGTCGATGCCGGCGTGCAGCACGCCCCAGCGGTAGCCGAAGTTCGAGGTCCAGACGTAGCCCTTGGTGGGCATCACGAACAGCGGGCGCGACAGGCGGGCCTCGCGTTCGGCGCGTTCCTGGGCGAAGGCGGCGGCCTTGGTGATCTCCTCGGCATGCACCGAGGTGTCGGCGGTCGAGGAGACCGAGACGATCTGCATGCCGTCCACCGAGCCGGTGACGGAGGCACCTTCGATGTGGGTGCCCTCGGAGGCCAGGATGGTGTCGTCGGCCTGGGTCTCGGTGGGGTTACCCAACGAGTAGGCGCCGGCGGCGGTGGCGCCCGCGGCCATGGCGGCGATCATCAGGCGGCTCTTGACGGCGCCGGCGTGCTCCTTGCGGTGGGCACCGCGGCGGCCGGACATGTTGATCACGTCCGTCGCGGCGACGCCGTCGCTCACGTCGGTGTGGCTGTCGCGGTAGGCGTACCGGGAGCTCCGCTCGCTGCCCGCGTCGGGGCGGAAGCGTGAGGGGACGGCAAGGCGGACGGGCACCAAGTCGTCGGTGTCGTTTAGATCGTCGAGTTCCGGGGCATGAATAACGCCAGATCCGGAATCACCGGAGCGGTCGTCGAAGGCTTCGAAAGCGCTGAAAGGGATGACGTCCGTGACCTCGGCGGCGTCCAGCTGTTCAGGGGAAACACGGCTTCTGCGCTGGCGCGCGTCCGTCGGCACCCCTCGCGGAGCTGCGGACGAACGATGCTGCGGCAAGACTCGAGAATCCTTCTTCGTCGTGACCTGAACGTTATCTGGACCAGAGGCACGTTAACCAAATCCCAATGATGGTGGCAACTTATAGGTCTATTCCGCGCCGGATTGTGATCCGTATCACCTCCCATGCGCGGTGAGATCTACCACATGAGCCGGAGGCGATGCTAATCCATCACTCGGTGGTGGATAAAGTGCCAGCGGGCCCGTCCGGCAAGTACAGGCCGGGCAGTTTCTAAGTCAACGCAGACAGACAACGCCTATCTAGGAAGCACATGGATCTCTTCGAATATCAGGCAAAAGAGCTGTTCGCCAAGCACAACGTCCCCACGACCCCGGGCCGCGTGACCGACTCGGCCGAGGACGCCAAGGCGATCGCCACCGAAATCGGCAAGCCCGTGATGATCAAGGCGCAGGTGAAGGTCGGCGGCCGCGGCAAGGCCGGCGGCGTGAAGTATGCAGCCACCCCTGAAGACGCCCTCGAGCACGCGACCAACATCCTCGGTCTCGACATCAAGGGTCACGTCGTCAAAAAGTTGCTGGTGGCCGAGGCGAGCGACATCGCCGAGGAGTACTACATCTCCTTCCTGCTCGACCGCTCCAACCGGACCTACCTGGCCATGTGCTCGGTCGAGGGCGGCATGGAGATCGAGGAAGTCGCCGCCACCAAGCCCGAGCGGCTGGCCAAGGTTCCCGTCGACGCCGTCAAGGGTGTCGATCTGGCCTTCGCGCGCTCGATCGCCGAGCAGGGTCACCTGCCCGCCGAGGTGCTCGACGCCGCGGCCGTCACCATCCAGAAGCTGTGGGAGGTGTTCGTCGGTGAGGACGCCACCCTGGTTGAGGTCAACCCGCTGGTGCGCACCCCTGACGACCAGATCCTGGCCCTGGACGGCAAGGTCACCCTGGACGCCAACGCCGACTTCCGTCAGCCCGGCCACGCCGAGTTCGAGGACAAGGACGCGACCGATCCCCTCGAGCTCAAGGCGAAGGAGAACGACCTCAACTACGTCAAGCTCGACGGCGAGGTGGGCATCATCGGTAACGGTGCCGGCCTGGTCATGTCGACGCTGGACGTGGTCGCCTACGCGGGCGAGAAGCACGGCGGCGTGAAGCCGGCCAACTTCCTCGACATCGGCGGCGGCGCTTCGGCTGAGGTCATGGCCAACGGTCTGGACGTCATCCTGAACGACAGCCAGGTCAAGAGCGTGTTCGTCAACGTGTTCGGCGGCATCACCGCCTGTGACGCGGTGGCCAACGGCATCGTGCAGGCGCTGCAGATCCTCGGCGACGAGGCCAACAAGCCGCTGGTCGTCCGCCTGGATGGCAACAACGTCGAAGAGGGCCGGAGGATTCTCGCCGAGGCCAACCATCCCCTGGTTGTCCAGGCCGAGACCATGGACGCCGGTGCCGACAAGGCCGCCGAGCTGGCGAACAAGTAAGGGACTGCTGCAATGTCGATCTTTTTGAACAAGGACTCCAAGGTCATCGTCCAGGGCATCACCGGCGGTGAGGGCACCAAGCACACCGCTCTGATGCTCAAGGCCGGCACCCAGGTCGTCGGCGGCGTGAACGCCCGCAAGGCCGGAACCACCGTGTCGCACAAGGACAAAGACGGCAACGACGTCGAGCTGCCCGTGTTCGCCTCGGTCGCCGAGGCCATGAAGGAGACCGGCGCTGACGTGTCGATCGCCTTCGTGCCGCCGGCTTTCTCCAAGGACGCCATCATCGAGGCCATCGACGCCGAGATCCCGCTGCTGGTTGTCATCACCGAGGGAATCCCGGTGCAGGACAGCGCCTATGCGTGGGCCTACAACGTCGACAAGGGCGAGAAGACCCGCATCATCGGTCCGAACTGCCCCGGCATCATCACCCCCGGCGAGTCGCTGGTCGGCATCACGCCGAACAACATCACCGGTAAGGGCCCGATCGGCCTGGTGTCGAAGTCGGGCACGCTGACCTACCAGATGATGTACGAGCTGCGCGACCTCGGCTTCTCCACCGCCATCGGCATCGGCGGCGACCCGGTCATCGGCACCACCCACATCGACGCCATCGAGGCGTTCGAGAAGGATCCCGAGACCAAGCTGATCGTGATGATCGGTGAGATCGGCGGCGACGCAGAGGAGAAGGCCGCGGCCTACATCAAGGCCAACGTCACCAAGCCGGTCGTCGGCTACGTGGCGGGCTTCACCGCTCCCGAGGGCAAGACGATGGGCCACGCCGGCGCCATCGTGTCCGACGGCGCGGGCACCGCGGCCGGCAAGCAGGAGGCCCTGGAGGCCGCCGGCGTGAAGGTCGGCAAGACGCCGTCCGAGACCGCCGCCAAGGCGCGCGAGCTGCTCGCCAACCTGTAAGTCTCTCTGCGCGAGCACAGACGCTCAGGCCCCCGAAATCACTGGATTTCGGGGGCTTTTGCGTCCGGTCGTCAGGGAAGGCGTCCGCCCAGGTGCTCGGCCAGGAACCGCTCGACAGCGTGGTACATGTCGATCTGGTTGTCCGGGTTGAGGAATCCGTGCCCCTCGTCCTCCTTGACCATGTATTCGACCTCGACGCCGCGCGTGCGCAGTGCTTCCACGAGGTTGTCGGATTCTGCCTGGACCACGCGAGAGTCGTTGGCGCCCTGGACAACCAGTAGCGGAGTGCGGATCTGATCCACCTTCGTGATGGGGGAGCGGGCCAGCATGTCGGCCTCCTGCACGGGGTCGTTGTGGTCCCCGACGTACAGATGCCAGTTGGTCGCCAGGAACGGCCGGGCCACGTTCGGCAGTGTGCGCATGAAGTTGGCCAGGCTGGAGATGCCGACGTAGTCGATCGCCGCGGCGAAGACGTCCGGAGTGAACGTCACCCCGACCAGAGAGGCGTAGCCGCCGTAGGAGCCGCCGAAGATCGCCACCTTGTCGCGGTCGGCGTACCCCTGCTTGACGGCCCAGTCCACAGCATCGATCAGGTCGTCGTGCATCTTGCCGGCGAACTCGCCGATCGCGGCTTTGGTGAAGGCCTTGCCGTAGCCCGTCGAGCCGCGAAAGTTGACCTGTAGCACCGAATATCCGCGGTTGGCCAGCATCTGCACGTCGGGTTGGAAGCCCCAGCAATCCCGTGACCAGGGTCCACCGTGCACCAGTAGCACCATCGGCAGGTCGGTGGGCTCGACGCCGACGGGCAGGGTCAGATACGAGTGGAGCTCAAGGCCGTCGCGCGAGGGGATGGTCACCGGGACCATCGGTGCCAATGAATCTGAATTCAGATTCGGATATGGCCGGAACAGCAGCCGGCTCTCGCCGGTCGTGTGGTCGTAGAAGTAGGTGGCGCCGGGGTCGCGGTCGTGGGTGAAGTTGACGACCCAGCGCTGCCCGGAATCGTCGGACGAGATCCCGGCGAGGTCGCCCTCCGACAGTCGGGTCAGATTCTCCAGTACCGCAGCGAAATTCGGGTCGAGGGCATGGATCACCTGGCGATCCCCGTAGAAGCGGGCGCCGATCAGTTCCCCCGTGCGCTCGCTGAGGATGAAGGGTGACGGCAACACCATCTGATTGCCGAGGTCGAATGTCGGGTGGCTGTCCACCTCGGTCTCGACCCCGGTCGCCACATCGAGCCGGGCCAGCCGGGTACGGTCGCTGCCCTCATTTGAGCCCAACCAGATGCCGGTGCCGTCCGGGGAGATGACCAGAGGGAAGATGCCCAGCGGGTAGTCGGTGCCGTCGTAGACCTTGATGGTGCGCAATGACGCTGTGGCCGAGTCCCATTGCGATATCTCGACGTCACCGTCGGCCGTCAGCGTGTTGGTGAACAGGTCACCGTTGGGGGCGCACAGCCAGGTGATGACGTTCCCGGGATTCTTCGCCAGCAGGGTGAGTTCGCCGGTGGCGATGTCGAGTTCGTACGCGTCGACCAGCTGGGGATCGCGGTTGTTGGTCTGCACGATCGCCTTCCCTGGCCGGCCCTTGGCGAGATCGAAACTCGCTCTGGCTCCCGGAAACGGCGTGAGGTCCACTGCGGCAGCATCGGGGTTGTCCAGGTCGATCCGGTACACATGGAAGTTCTCGTCACCGCCGTTGTCCTGCATGTAGAGCAGCCACCGCGGATCGTCGGTCCATGCGTAGATGTAGACGCTGCGGAATTCGTCGGCGGTGACACTGCGCGGAGGTGCATCGCCGTCGAGGTCCTGAACCCACACGTTGAGGCGGTTCTTCCACGGCGCCAGGTAGGCGATTCTGGTTCCGTCGGGCGAGATCTTCGCGGCTGCGCGCTCGGGTGGGCTGAAGAAATCCTCCACCGAGATCAGTTCGGGCAACGCCATGACGCTCCTTTCGCGGGTGCGGACAAGCTCTTTCGATTGCGGCCGATCAGGATTCGACAGGTCCGCCCAACCGCCCGTTGGTGGCATCGCGGATCGCCCGGTCGATCAGGGCGAGCGCCTGCTCTTCGGTGACCTTCTTGCCCTCGACGATCACCGCCACGCTGACGTCCTCGTCGACGACTCGGAACGCCCCGGTGACAGCAGCCGCGCACAGACGGACGGTGAGGTCGTCGGCGGGCAGGTGTAGCCGGTCGGCGATCACCGGGATGAAGCCCTGCTCCATTCGGTCGTGCACCATCAGGTAGGCGGTACGCAGGGCCGGCTCGGACATCGTCATGGTGGCGATCCGCATGGCGCTGATCTCGTCTTGCACGTCCTCGGGTGCCATCGGATGTGAAATCCCGTCGGTGGCAAGGTGTTCGGCCAGTGATACCTCATGCGGCCACCGGTTCAGAATGTCGATGAACCGGTCCGCGGACTTTTCCAGCACCGGTTCGACGCAGCGTTCCTTGGCGCGGAAGTAGCGCCAGATCGTGCGGGTGGAAAGCCCTGCGGCCGCGGCGATGTCGTCACCGCTGGTGCCTGCGACGCCACGCTCCCAGAACAGCTTGCAGGCGTGTCGCGAGACCGCCAGACGCGCCTGATCCTGCTTGTCGCTGATCGCCCTCACCTCCAGAACTTGTCACTTAGTGACAGCTCCAATGTGTCACTAAGTGACAGGGCCGTCAAGGTGTGCTGGTGAGCGCCGGTTTCTTCTCACCGCTTTCTGCGCCAGGGTCGTGCGCGCCCGCGGAGAACAGCCAGGACGTGGAAATCGACGACGCTGTTGCCCGAGCTATTGCCGCCCGGCCGCCAGCAGGCCCGCTGAGGCGAACTTCAGCCCGCTGCGCAGTTCGTCCAGCTGGATCGGGTCGTCACTTTCGATGTAGCGCGTCGTGGTGGCCACGGCCATGTTGAAGAACAGCCACGCCAAAGCGCGTGGGCTCAGTTCGTGGCGGTACTGGTCCCGGTAGTGCGCCATGTGCAGTGTGGTCATCGCCAGGAGTGTTGCGTTCAGTCCTGAGGCGTTTTCCAGCGTGCGAGCGTAGTCGGGCCGGTCGGCGACATAGCGGATCAACCTGCGGTTGGCGATCGTGAAGTCGATCAGGATGTCGATCGATGCCTGCATCGCCGCCTGCGGTTGCTCCAGGGTGACGGAGCGGAGCATCTCCTCGATCACCGGCGCTTGATCGGCGGCGAGCTGCTCGATCGCGGCATGGAGAAGTTCTTCCTTGTTGGCGAAGTACTGGTAGATAGATCCCTTGCTGACCCCGGCCCGCGCCGCAATGGCGTTGGTGGTGATCTGCTCGGGGTCGGTCTTCCTCAGCATCTTGACCGCCGTCGAAACAATTTTTGCGACCATCTCACGAGAACGCTCCTGCTGGGGGAGCTTGCGCTGCGCTGAAGTGCGGCTTTCCATGTCTGTCCTCGAGCTCAAATGCGACTTGAATGCGACCTTTCGGTCAGATTACCGTCGCGTCACGCTCAAGGAGGTGCGCTGCAATGACCGCTACAACGGACGTATCCAGCCCGGCCGTCGACGAATCCGCCGAAATCGAACTCGTTCCGCTCGACTCGCTGACGGGGGAGCACACCGGCCGGTGGACGTTCCTCATCGTCGACGGGGCGGCGTTCATGATGCAGGCGATGCACCCCGTCATCGCAGAGATCACCGGCCGCTATTCCGCTGCGTTCCACGGGGATCCGGGTGGACGCGCCATTCGTAGCGTCGACTCGGTGTTGCGGTGGACCTACGGCGGCACCGAGGCTGTCGCCGAAGGGAACCGGGTGCGCGCGCTGCACCAGCCGATCACGATGAAGAGCGCCGAGACCGGTAAGCAGATCAGTGCGCTCAACCCAGAGGCATATCAATGGGTGATCGCGACCGGCTACATCGTCAACGCCGAAGGCGGCGGCAAGCTGCTGATCGGACGCGACTTCACCGACGACGAAAAGGACGAGCTGCTGCGGGACAATCGCCGGCTGGCCCGCCTTCTGCACGTGCCGATGGGCGGCTATCCGACGACGCGTGCCGAGATGGCCGACTACTACGAGGCGATGATCGACAAGCTGGAGGGCACGCCGCAGGCGCTGCAGTTGATCGAGGACATGCAGACCGGCAACGTCGAGCTTCCGCCGTCTGTGCCGAGGCTGTTGCATCCGTTGCTCCGTCGCGCACTCCGCCCGGCGCTGCGGTTCAACTATCTGTCGGTGGTCGGGCTGCTCGAGCCGCGGTTGCGGGACAAGCTCGGTGTCACGTGGAGCGATGACGAGGAGCGTCAACTCCAGCGCATCTACACCGTCATCCGGGGTGCCTACCGCATCCTGCCCGACCGGCTCACCTACTTCCCGCTGGCCTATCACGCGCGAAAACACCATGAGTGCCTTGAGAAGATGAAGGAGCGTCAGCAGAAGTCCTTCGCGTACAACCTGTCGGACGTCGACAGAACTCGCTGACGTCGCGCCCTTACACCTCCTGGGTCCGTAGGCGCCGATTTCGCTCTCGAAACCACAATCGGTTAGCCTCGCGAATTAACACCCGTCAAGGAGATTGTCATGGTCGATCCGCGCACCCCTGTCATCGTCGGCGTCGGACAGTTCACCGAACGCATCGACCTTGACGGCTATCGCGGCATGTCCTCGGTCGAGCTGGCCACCGAGGCGGCCAGGGCGGCCCTGCACGATTGCGGGGCTGACGCGGCTGCCGTGGCGCAGGCGATCGACACCGTGGCGGGTACGCGGCAGTTCGAGATCTCCGGACCGCAGACGCCAACCCTGGGTGTGTCCGACAACTATCCGCGTTCGGTGGCGCGCAATGTGGGCGCCGAGCCGGCGCGCGTGATCCTCGAGGTCATCGGCGGCCAGAGCCCCCAGCACCTCGTCACCGAGTTCTCGGCGGCCATCGCGGCGGGTGAGGCCGATGCGGTGCTGCTGTTCGGCTCGGAGAACACCTCGACACTGCGCCACTTCTCCAAGCGCGACGACAAGCCGGATCACTCCGAGACCGTCGAGGGTCAGTTGGAGGACCGCGGCTTCGGTTACGACGGCATCTTCGACGAGTACACGATCAAACACGGTCTGATCGGTGCCCCGGTGCAGTACGGCTTGTTGGAGAACGCGCGCCGGGCCCGGCAGGGGCTGTCTGTCGCGGACTACCGGCAGGCGATGGCCGAGCTGTTCGCACCGTTCTCCAAGGTGGCCGCGAAGAACCCGTATTCCTCTGCCCCGGTGGAGCGTTCGGCCGAGGAGCTGGCCACCGTCACCGAGAGCAACCGGATGATCTGCGACCCGTACCCGCGCATGATGGTGGCGCGCGACCAGGTCAACCAGGGCGCGGCGGTGCTGCTGATGTCGGTCGAGACCGCCCGGAAACTCGATGTGCCCGAGGAGAAGTGGGTCTACCTGCGCGGGCACGCCGACATGAAGGAAATCAAGCTGCTCGAGCGTGCTGAACTCGGCTACAGCGAGGCCGCGGTGATCGCGGTGAACGAGGCGCTGCGGGTCGCCGGCATCACCCTCGACGACGTCGCCGCGTTCGATCTCTACAGCTGCTTCCCGTTCCCGGTCTTCAACATCTGCGACGGCACCGGTCTGGCGCCCGACGACGAGCGCGGCCTGACCCTCACCGGTGGACTGCCCTTCTTCGGTGGCCCGGGCAACAACTACTCGATGCACGGTATCGCCGAGGCCGTCAACGAGATGCGCGACAAGCCAGGCCAATTCGCACTTGTCGGTGGCAACGGCGGTATCGCGAGCAAGTACTCGGTCGGAATCTACTCGACCGAACCGGCCGACTGGGTTGCCGACGGCAGCGCCGCGCTGCAGGACGAGTTCAACGCGCAGGACCGTGTTGTCATCGCCGAGAAGGCCGACGGCCCGGCCACTATCGAGACCTACACCGTCCGCTACGACTGGACGCCGCGCACGGGCATCATCATCGGGCGCCTGGATTCCGACGGCAGCCGGTTCCTGGCGACGACCACAGACGACACCCTGGTGGAGTTGCTCACCGATGGTGAGCCGCTGGGGGCGTCGATCGTCGTGCAGTCCGGCGAGAAGCGAAACACCGCGACGCTGGCTTAGCTACGAACGAGATCAACGCCATGGTCGGTCTCCTCGAACTCTTTCGACCATAGCGTTGATTTCGGTGCGCCAGGTGAGGCGCTCCCGGCCGGCGAACCGGCCGGCACACCGCAGAACTAGACCAGCGAGGCGAGCTTGCCCGCGAGCCGCTCGACGTAGGCGGACACTTCGGCCTCGGATTTGTCCGGCAGTCCGAAGAGCACTTCGGTCACGCCCAGTTCGCGCCAGTGCGCGAGCTTCTCGGGGTCCGGCTTGAAGTCCAGTGCCACGATCTGCGGGGCACCGTCACGCCCGGCTGCGGCCCAGGTGTCCTGCAGCAGCTTGACCGGCTCGTCGATGTTGAAGTCGCGCGGCGTGGTGATCCAGCCGTCGGCCGACTTCGCGATCCACTTAAAGTTCTTCTCGTTGCCGGCCGCGCCGACCAGAACGGGAATGTGTGACTGCACGGGCTTGGGCCAGGCCCACGACGGCCCGAAGTTCACGAATTCGCCATCGTACGAGGCTTCTTCCTCAGTCCACAGCGCCCGCATGGCTTCCAGGTACTCGCGCAGCATGGTGCGGCGCCGGCCCGGGGGAACCTTGTGGTCGGCGAGTTCGTCGGTGTTCCAACCGAATCCGACACCCAACGACACGCGTCCGCCGGACAGGTGGTCCAGGGTGGCGATGGACTTAGCCAGGGTGATCGGATCGTGCTCGACGGGCAGCGCGACGGCCGTCGACAGCCGCACCCGCGAGGTCACCGCACACGCGGTGCCCAGCGACACCCACGGATCCAGGGTGCGCATGTAGCGATCGTCGGGCAGGGACTCGTCACCGGTGGTGGGGTGAGCCGCCTCGCGTTTGATCGGGATATGGGTGTGCTCGGGTACGTAGAACGTCGTGAAGCCGTGATCATCGGCGAGTTTGGCGGCCTTGGCCGGGGCGATGCCGCGGTCACTGGTGAAGAGAACAAGCCCATAGTCCATGACCAGAATTAGAACGTGTTTCAGTCCCAGTAGCAAGACGGTCCGTCTCGTGGGGCCGTGGAAAGAAGAGAAAACTTCACCGCGATCGATACCCGCGACGGGCGCCCGCGCGTTTGCTGGGATCACCGGCATGACGACTGAACGCATCGCCGACCACGTCAAGTTCGCCTATTGGGTGCCCAACGTCAGTGGCGGCCTGGTCACCAGCGATATCGAACAGCGCACCGACTGGAACTACGAATACAACAAGAAGCTGGCGCAGACCGCGGAGAACAACGGCTTCGAGTACGCCCTGTCCCAGGTTCGCTACGAGGCCAGCTACGGCGCCGAGTACCAGCACGAATCCACCAGTTTCAGTCTGGCCCTGTTGCTGGCCACCGAGCGGCTCAAGGTCATCGCTGCTGTTCATCCCGGCCTCTGGCAGCCGGCGGTGCTGGCCAAACTCGGCGCCACCGCAGACCATCTCAGCAATGGCCGCTTCGCCGTCAACGTCGTCTCGGGCTGGTTCAAGGACGAGTTCACCCACCTGGGCGAGCCGTGGCTCGAACATGACGAGCGCTACCGGCGCAGCGCGGAGTTTCTCCAGGTTCTGCGCAAGATCTGGACCGAAGACGACGTGGATTTCCGCGGTGACTTCTATCGCATCCACGATTTCACCCTGAAGCCCAAGCCGCTCAACACGCCCGAGCGCCCCAACCCGGAGCTGTTCCAGGGCGGCAATTCGACGGCCGCCCGGCGCAACGGCGGTTACTACGCCGATTGGTATTTCTCGAACGGCAAAGACTTCGGCGGCATCACCGAACAGGTTGTCGAGGTACGCGACCATGCCCGCGACGCGGGCCGTGAGGTGAAGTTCGGGCTGAACGGGTTCATCATCGCCCGCGACACCGAAAAGGAGGCGAAGGAGACGCTCAAAGAGATCGTCGCCAAGGCCAACAAGCCCGCCGTCGAAGGCTTCCGCGGCGCCGTGCAACAGGCAGGCAATTCCACCGGTGACAAGAAGGGTATGTGGGCCGATTCCAGCTTCGAGGATCTGGTGCAGTACAACGACGGCTTCCGTACGCAATTGATCGGCACACCCGAGCAGATCGCCGAACGCATTGCCGCGTACCGCAAACGTGGCGTCGACTTGATCCTCGGTGGATTCCTGCATTTCCAAGAGGAAATCGAGTACTTCGGTGCCAAGGTGCTGCCGCTCGTCCGCGAAATCGAGGACGCCGAAACGGATTCCGTCGATTCGCCCGTTCTGGTATCAGCTTGAGACCTCTCTGACACCAAGCACGCGCGCCCGGCACCCAGCTGGGTGCGCTAGCGTGGAAGCTCGAATCGCTCACGTGGTCGGTATTCATGCCTGCGTGAACACACGTCGCGAAGCTCGATAGCACAGGAGAGGTCATGACCTACCCGCCAACTAATCCCGGATACCCGCCGCAGTCGGGTTCGCAGTTCGATGCAACCCAGCAGTTCGCCAAGGCTGTGCCTGCTCCTGTGCCCGCTGCACCGGCCGCACCCGCGGCGCCCGGCGAGAACAAGCTGCCCGAAATCCTGCTGGCCGTGGTGGCCGTCGCCGGCCTGCTGACCTACTTCGTGAGTTTCGCGCTGGAGCTCCAGGTCGTCCTCGGCACCTTCATCGTGCCCCTGGCGTTGGTGGCCGGGCTTCTGGCCGGGGTGAGCCTGCTGCCCAAGCAGAAGAACCGGGGTGCCGTGGCGGCCGTGCTGGCCACCGTGGCGTTCCTGCTCTCGATCACCCTCCTGGTGGCCGCGGGCAGCGAGGCCGACTGGACGCTGTACGCGCTGCTCGTCCTGACCCTGATCCAGGCCGGTGCCGCGATCGCCGCTCTGCTGTTCGACGCGGGCATCCTCACTCCGCCGGCGCCCAAGCCGCAGTTCGATCCCCAGCCGCAGTACGGCCAGTACGGTGGCCCGTCGCAGTACTACGGTCAGCAGCAGCAGCCGCAGCACGGTGGCCAGCCCTACCAGCAGGCTCAACCGCAGCGCCCCGGCTACCCGTCGCAGTACGGCGGCTACTCCGGAGCTCCGAACACCGGTGGGTTCCCGGTGCAGGGTCAGCAGCCCAGCGGCCCGCCGACCCCTCCGACCGGTTACCCCACCTACGGCCAGCCTCAGCAGCAGTCGGGTTCCTCGGCGCCCACCACTGCAGTTCCGGCACAGCCGCAGGCACAGCAGTCGCCTTCACAGCAATCCGGCACTGCACCGTCGTAAGCTGATCGGCGCGTGCGCTTCCCGCGCACGCGCCGATCATTGCGAGGAGCAGCCCACCAAGTGAGTAACCGGCCAGTCGGCACCCGCCAGGCGCGTGAGCTGCTCCGGGTCGCGTTCGGGCCGTCTGTCGTCGCGCTGGTGGTCATCGCCGCGGTTGTGTTGCTGCAGCTGCTGATCGCCAACAGCGACATGACGGGCGCGCTCGGTGCGATCGCCAGCATGTGGCTGGGCGTACACCAGGTGCCGGTGTCGATCGGCGGCCGCGAACTCGGGGTGATGCCCCTGTTGCCGGTGCTGGCGATGATCTGGGGCACCGCGCGCACGACGGCCGCGGCCACCGCCCCGAATTCCTCTTGGTTCGTCACCCGCTGGGTCGTCGCCTCAGCCCTGGGCGGACCGATTCTGATCGCAGCCCTCCTGTTGGCCGTCATCCATGACGCGGCCTCGGTGATCAGCGAACTTCAGACTCCCAGCGCCCTGCGCGCGTTCTGCAGCGTCCTGATCGTGCATGTGATCGGCGCGCTCATCGGCGTCGGCTCGAAGGTAGGCAGGCGCACCCTGGCCGCCTCACCGCTGCCTGGCTGGTTGCCTGAGGCATTCCGCGCCGCGACCGCCGGTGTCCTGGCCTTGTTCGGGCTCTCCGGCGCAGTGACGGCGGCGTCGCTGGTGGTGCACTGGGGCACGATGCACGACCTGTTCGCGATCACCGACAGCCTGTTCGGCCAGCTCAGCCTCACTCTGTTGTCGATCCTCTACATCCCCAACGTGATCGTCGGTGCGTCGGCCATCGCGGTCGGATCCAGCGCCCATGTCGGGCTGGCCGCGTTCAGCTCGTTCACCGTGTTCGGCGGCGACATCCCCGCGGTGCCGGTGTTGGCCGCGGTGCCCTCGCCGCCGCTGGGCCCGATCTGGGTGGCGCTCCTGATCGTCGGGGCGGCCTCGGCGGTGGCGTTGGGCCAGCAGTGTGCGCGGCGTCCGCTGCCGATCGGGGCCGCCACGGGCAAGTTGCTGGTGGCCTCGGTGCTGGCGGCGCTGACGATGGCTCTGCTCGGCTATGCCGGTGGCGGCAGGCTGGGCAATTTCGGCGATGTCGGGGTGAACCAGTCGACGTTCGCGCCTGCGGTGTTCCTGTGGTTCGCCGGGATCGGCGGGCTGACCGTGGCGATGTCCGGCGGCCTGACCCGCAAGCCCCGGCCTGTCGCGCCGCCCCAGCCTGCGCCGGTCGATCCGCAGCCCGAACCCGAGTTCGACGAGGACGATGCCGACGAGTACGTGGGCGAGGACGAGGACATCGAGGACGTCGAGTACGTCGAGGCGGATCCCGAACCCGAGCTCGAACCCGATCAACCGCTGGTGTCGTGGTCGTCCGAGGAGACCACGACAGAGCCCGACGCGCCGGAAGCCGAGCCCGACGAGTACGTCGACCGGTACGTCGAGTACGACGACGTGCAGGAGACGGTCTACGAGCCCGGTCCCCGGCGCCACGAAGACCTCGATGACGATCCCGAGGACCACTTCATCGTCGACGACGACGTGACCGGCGATCAGCCGCGCCGTGCGGGCGACTAGGCTGCTGCGCGTGCAGCAACCGTTACATGTGCCTCCGAGTGCACCGGCACGGCTGGTAGTGCTGGCTTCGGGGACAGGGTCGTTGCTCGCCTCGCTACTGGCCGCCGCCGCTGACGACTATCCGGCGCGAGTGGTCGCGGTCGGAACCGACCGCAAATGCGCCGCGGTGGACATTGCGGCAACGGCGGGAGTCCCGTCCTACACCGTGCGGCTCGGCGATCACGCGGACCGCGACGCCTGGGACGCCGCACTCACCGCGGCGACCGCCGAACACGAGCCGGACCTGGTGGTCTCGGCCGGGTTCATGAAAATTCTGGGTGGGCAATTCCTTTCCCGATTCCCGGGCCGGGTGGTCAACACCCATCCAGCATTGCTGCCCGCGTTCCCGGGGGCGCATGCCGTGCCGGAGGCGCTGGCGTACGGCGTGCGAGTGACGGGCTGCACGGTGCATCTCGTGGACTCCGGCATGGATACCGGGCCGATTCTGGCCCAGCAGGCCATCGAGGTGCTCGATGATGACACCGAAGAGACTTTGCATGAGCGCATCAAGGTGGTCGAACGTCGACTGCTGGTGGATGTGCTGGCCGCGCTGGCAACCCGCGGCGTGACCTGGACTGGACGAAAGGCGACCATAGGGTGAGCGAGAAGAAACCGATCCGGCGAGCGCTGATCAGTGTCTATGACAAGACCGGCCTGGCCGATCTGGCCCGCGGCCTGCATGAGGCGGGCGTGGCCATCGTCTCGACCGGGTCGACTGCCAAAACCATTGCTGCCGCAGGCGTTCCGGTCACCCCGGTGGAAGAGGTGACGGGTTTCCCCGAGGTGCTCGACGGCCGGGTCAAGACTCTGCACCCGCGCGTGCACGCCGGTCTGCTGGCCGATACCCGCAAGCCCGAACATGTTGCGGCGCTGCAGGAGCTCGAGGTCGAGGCGTTCGAGCTCGTGGTGGTGAACCTGTACCCGTTCTCCGAGACGGTCGAGTCCGGGGCTTCGGTCGACGAGTGTGTCGAGCAGATCGACATCGGCGGGCCTTCGATGGTTCGTGCGGCCGCCAAGAACCACCCGAGCGTGGCCGTGGTCGTGGACCCGTTGGGTTACGACGGCGTGCTGGCCGCGGTTCGGGCCGGCGGGTTCACCCTCGACGAGCGGAAGAAGCTGGCGTCGTTGGCATTCCGGCACACCGCCGAGTACGACGTGGCCGTTGCGGGCTGGATGGGGTCGACGCTGGCCCCCGCGGAAGATTCGGTGCCTGCGTCCTTGCCCCAGTGGTTCGCCGGTACCTGGCACCGCAGCGCGGTCCTGCGCTACGGCGAGAACCCGCATCAGCAGGCCGCGGTGTACCGCGACGACTCCGCGTGGCCCGGACTGGCCCAGGCCGAGCAGCTGCACGGCAAGGAGATGTCCTACAACAACTACACCGACGCCGATGCGGCGTGGCGGGCGGCGTTCGACCACGAAGAGATCTGCGTGGCGATCATCAAGCACGCCAACCCGTGTGGCATCGCGATCTCCTCGGAGTCGGTGGCCGACGCGCACCGCAAGGCGCACGAGTGCGATCCGCTGAGCGCGTTCGGCGGCGTCATCGCCTCCAACACCGAGGTCAGTGTCGAGATGGCCGAGACCGTCGCCGACATCTTCACCGAGGTCATCATCGCCCCGGCGTATGAGGCCGGTGCGGTCGAAATCCTGGCCCGCAAGAAGAACATCCGCATCCTGGTGGCCTCGGAACCGTTGGTCGGCGGCATCGAGCTGCGCCAGATCAGCGGCGGGGTGCTGCTGCAGCAGCGCGACGCGCTCGACGCCGAGGGAGACGATCCGAACAACTGGACGCTGGCCACCGGATCGCCCGCGGATGAGCAGACGCTGAGCGATCTGGTGTTCGCGTGGCGGGCCTGCCGCGCGGTGAAGTCCAACGCCATCGTGATCGCCAAGGACGGCGCGACCGTGGGTGTCGGCATGGGACAGGTGAATCGCGTCGACGCGGCCGGGCTGGCCGTGCAGCGCGCAGGCGACCGCGTGCCCGGTTCGGTCGGTGCCTCCGATGCGTTCTTCCCATTCCCGGACGGCCTGGAGACGCTGACGAACGCCGGCGTCAAGGCGATCGTGCACCCGGGTGGTTCGGTCCGTGACGCCGAGGTGACCGCTGCGGCCGAGGCCGCGGGCATCACGCTGTACCTCACCGGCGCAAGGCATTTCGCGCACTAGCCGGACCAGCTGTTACGAAAGGGCGCCGTCAAATTTTTGACGGCGCCCTTTCGCATCTGATCTGGAGGCGGGTCCGCCCCTACGCGCTCGCCTCGTCCTCGACCTCGCTGGTCGCGTATGCGATGAACGACGTGATCTCCTCGACTGCGTGCCGCGCGTCGGGGTTGATGTCGAAGCTCAGCTGGAACATGTGCATTGCCCTGTCCCACACCTGAACCCACGCCGGGACGCCACTGGCCTGCAGCTTGTCGGCGAGGGCGAAGGTGTCGTTGAGCAGCATCTCGTGCGTGCCCACCTGTAGCAGGAACGGCCCGAGACCGTGCAGGTCCGCCTCTGGCGGCATCACCGGAGTCGGCCGGGTGCCGTTGACCGTCGCGAACACGTCGTAGATGAACTTCACCGTCATGAACGGGAACAGCACGTCACGATGCTCTTGCAGCGCACGGTATTTCAGGTCCATGTCGGACGAGGTCAACGGCGAGAGCAGCACCTGCCCGGCGGGGACCGGCAGTCCGGCGTCGCGCGCCGCCAGCGCGGTGTCGGCGGCCATCAGCCCGCCTGCCGAATCACCGGCCAGGACAATTCGCTCGGGTGCGTACCCGAGCGACAGCGCCATGCGGTAGCCGTCGAGCCCGTCGGCGACGGCATCGTCGATGTCGGCTTGCGGGGCCAGCCGGTAGCCGACGTTGAGCACGCGTGTCCCGGTGCTGGCCGACAGCTTCGACACGAAGCGGCGGTGCGAGTTCAGGCCGAGCGTGACCAGCGCCGAGCCGTGCAGGTAGACGATCACCCGATCGGAGTCGCGAGCCTCGGGAGCGATCACCCATTCGGCCGGGCAGTTGGGCAGCGCCACGGGCGTCACCTCGGTGCCGGGCAGCGGCTTGATGAACCGCAGGGGGCGGTCGATGACATCGAGGTGCGCGCGCTGCAGCAGGGCCGGGGCGACGCGGTTGATACCCATTCCGATCAGCGTCAGCAGACCCAGCAATGGGCGGACGAAGATCGCGGTGGTCCAGCCCAGTGCCCTGGACTGCAGAGATGCGGGGCCGAAGTGCACGGTGGCCGGCCGGCTACGCCAATCGAGCGAATTCACGATACTCAGGGTACCGGGTACCTGAATCTGCCCGACGTGGGGCGACCCAGCACGGCTCTCAGGGCATGGTGATGGTGGCCTGAGCCTCGATCGCCTTGTTGATGTCGGCCAACGCCGTCTTGTCGCGCTCAGCGGCGTCGGCGTTGATCTGCAGCACGTAGACATTGCCGGGCGCCTGGATCACGACGGTGGTCTGGGTGATCGCGCGACGCTGGCCGCCCTTGGCGTAGGTGCCGGCCAGGTGGACCGACGGGAACCCGCTGATGTCCCCGCGGGCCACGTCGCCGTCCGGCTTGTAGTCGGCCAGGTTCTGCAGCTCGTTGGGGGCGTACTCGAGCAGTTTGTTGGCGTCGACGTCACCGGCCAGCTTGGAGATCAACGAGACGACCGACGGCGGCTCGGTCGGGTTCGCCGGGTCGTTCACGATGGCCGAATAGGCCCAGGCCGGGGTGCGCGGACCGGCGTCGATCCATCCGGGCGGGGTCGGCATGGTGAACACCGGTGCGCCCGGATCGCCGCGGTGGACCGGTGTTTCGACGATGCCGCTCTGCTTGATGTAGTCGGCGATGGTGAAGGCGTGCGCCGCCGGTTTCGGTGAGGTCGAGGTTTCCGAGGCGGATGTGTCCGTGGCGACCGCGGAGGTGGTCTCGCCTCCGCCGCCGTTGCCGTCGTCGCCTCCCGAGGTGACCGCGAGGGTGATGCCGCCGACCAGCAGGACGACCGCGCCGATCACGCCGGCAGTCAGGATCAGGTTGCGCCGGCTGCCCGACTTCTTGGGGATCGGGGTGTGCGGCAGGGGAGGCGGCCCGAAGTTGGTCTGCGGCGGCCCAACCGGCACCGCGGGCCCGCCGAGGCCCTGCATGCCGGCCGGCGCACCGACCGCTACGGGTTTGTGGGAGGAGGTTTCGTTACCCGTCCACGACGAGGTGAACACCGGCGGCTCCGACGGGGGCACGGGCCGTGGGTTCGACGGTGACAGTGGTGTCGGCGGTGGATTCACCGGCTTCGGGATGATCAGCGGCGCGGTGGGCGGCGCCGGCTCGTGGGCGGGTGCCGGGGTGCGCACCTCGGGGGTGGTTCCAGTGGCTGCCTCGGCCAGCGCGACGGCGAAGTCGTGACAGGTGGCGTAACGGTCCTTGGGGTCCTTGGACAGGGCCTTGGCCATCACCGAATCGAACACGGCCAGTTCAGGTTTCGTGTCGGCCAGCTTGGGCGGCGGGGAGTTCAGGTGATGGCTGATAACCACGGCCGGGTTGCTGTGCGCGAACGGCGGGGCGCCGGTGAACAGCCGGTAGGCGGTGGCCGCGAGCGAGTACTGGTCGGCCCGGCCATCGAGCGGCTGGCCCATCAGCTGTTCGGGCGCGGTGTAGGACATCGAGCCAACGGTGATGTTGGTCGAGGTGAGCCCGTTGACCTCGTCGGCGCGCCGCGCGATCCCGAAGTCGGTCAGCATGATGCGGCGCTTGGAATTCTGCTTGCTGGTGAGCAGGATGTTGGCCGGCTTGACGTCGCGGTGCAACAGTTTGCGCTGATGCGCGTAGTCCAGAGCGTCGCCGACGGCGGTGACGACCTCGACGACGTCTTCGGCCGGCATTCCCTTGGGGTACTGGTCGTGCAGCAGCTTGGCGGCGTCGTGCCCGTCGACGAAATCCATCGAGATCCACAACCGGTCCTCGAACTCGCCGCGGTCGTGCACGCCGACGATGTGCGGATGCCACAGGGTGGCCGCCATGTCCGCCTCGCGGATGAACCGCTGGCGGAATTCGTTGTCCGAGCTGACGCTGATGGGCAGCACTTTGAGAGCGTCCTCGCGGGGTAACCGCGGGTGGGACGCCAGATAGACCTCGCCCATGCCACCAGTGCCCACCAACCGCACGATGGTGAACCCTGCGAATTCCTGACCGCTAGCCAACGGCATGGAGCGCAGACTACCGGTCGCAACGCTCGGGCAACGACTATGCCGGGGGACTGACACGCGCGCGCCGGGTGCTAGCTGCGGGCGGCCCCGGGGCTCGAGTCTGACGGGTGGCGATGTGCGCGGGCGAGTTCAGTCGTAGCGTGGAGTGGTGAGCCAACCCAAGGATCTGCCTCGCACCGTCGGTGAGCTGCGTGCCTCCGGCCATCGTGAGCGGGGCGTGAAAGCCGAAATTCGGGAGAACCTGCTGTCCGCACTCGCGGACCGGCGCGACGTATGGCCGGGGATCCTGGGATTCGACGACACGGTGATCCCGCAGCTGGAGCGGGCCTTGATCGCCGGGCACGACGTGGTGCTGCTCGGTGAGCGGGGTCAGGGCAAGACGCGGCTGCTGCGCGCGCTGACCGGGCTGCTCGACGAGTGGACGCCGGTGATCGCCGGATCCGAGTTGGGTGAGCACCCCTACAGCCCGATCACGCCGGAGTCGATCCGCCGGGCCGCCGATTCCGGCGACGATCTGCCGGTCGAGTGGCGTCACCGCAGCGAGCGGTACACCGAGAAGCTGGCCACCCCGGACACCAGCGTGGCCGATCTCGTCGGCGACATCGATCCGATCAAGGTCGCTGAGGGTCGCAGCCTGGGTGACCCGGAAACGATCGCCTACGGGCTCATCCCGCGGGCGCACCGCGGCATCGTGGCCGTCAACGAGCTGCCCGACCTGGCCGAGCGCATTCAGGTGTCGATGCTCAACGTGATGGAGGAGCGCGACATTCAGGTCCGCGGCTACACGTTGCGGCTGCCGCTCGACGTGCTCGTGGTGGCCAGCGCCAACCCGGAGGACTACACCAACCGCGGCCGGATCATCACGCCGCTCAAGGACCGCTTCGGCGCCGAGATCCGTACGCACTACCCGCTGGAGATCGACGACGAGATCGGGGTGATCCGCCAGGAGGCCCAGTTGGCCGCCGAGGTGCCCGAATACCTGCTCGGCGTGCTGGCCCGATTCGCCCGCAATCTGCGTGAATCGAACTCTGTCGATCAGCGGTCCGGTGTGTCTGCGCGGTTCGCGATCGCGGCTGCCGAGACGGTGGCGGCCTCGGCGCGGCACCGTTCGGCAATCCTCGGCGAGGACGATCCGGTGGCCCGGGTGGTGGACCTGTCCACCGTGATCGACGTGCTGCGCGGCAAATTGGAGTTCGAGACGGGCGAGGAGGGGCGCGAGCAGGCGGTTCTGGAGCACCTGCTGCGCCGCGCCACCGCCGACACCGCTCAGCGGCTGCTGGGCGGCATCGACGTCGCCCCGCTGGTGACCGCGGTCGAGGAGGGTTCTCCGGTGACCACCGGTGAGCGGGTGTCGGCCAAGGATGTCCTGGCCGCCCTGCCCGATCTGCCCGCCATCGACGCGATCGCCTCGCGGCTGGGTGCGGTGTCGGTCGGCCAGCGGGCCGCGGCGGTCGAATTGGCTTTGGAGGCCCTCTATCTGGCCAAGCGTGTGGACAAGGTGACGGGGGAGGGAGAGACGGTCTATGGCTGATCCCGCCCGGGGACACGGGCACACCTCGCGGTATTCGCGATACAGCGGTGGCCCCGACCCGCTGGCACCGCCGATCGATCTGCGCGACGCCCTCGAACAGATCGGTCAGAACGTGATGGAGGGCAGCTCGCCTCGCCGAGCGCTCTCCGAGCTGATGCGCCGCGGTACCGAGGGCATGCGCGGCACCGACCGGCTGGCCGCCGAGGCCAACCGGAAGCGCCGGGAGTTGCTGCAGCGACACAACCTTGACGGCACGCTGCAGGAGATCAAGAAGCTGCTCGACGAGGCCGTGCTGGCCGAACGCAAGGAGCTGGCCCGCGCCCTCGACGACAATGCGCGGTTCGGCGAACTGCAGATGGAGGCGCTCTCGCCGTCGCCGGCCAAGGCCGTTCAGGAGCTCGCCGACTATGACTGGCGCAGCCCCGAAGCCAGGCAGAAGTACGAGCAGATCAAGGATCTGCTGGGCCGCGAGATGCTGGATCAGCGTTTCGCGGGCATGAAGGAGGCGTTGGAGAACGCCACAGACGAGGACCGGCAGCGTGTCAACGACATGCTCGACGATCTGAACGACCTGCTGGACAAGCACTCTCGCGGTGAGGACACCCCGCAGGACTTCCAAGACTTCATGGACAAGCACGGCGAGTTCTTCCCGGAGGGCCCGCAGAACATCGATGAGCTGCTGGACTCGCTGGCAAAGCGGGCTGCCGCCGCGCAGCGGTTCCGCAACAGCCTGTCGGCCGAGCAGCGTGCCGAGCTGGATGCCCTGGCACAGCAGGCTTTCGGGTCGCCGTCATTGATGAACGCGCTGGACCGGCTCGACTCACACCTGCAGGCCGCCCGGCCCGGTGAGGATTGGACCGGCTCGGAGCGCTTCTCCGGTGGCGATCCGCTGGGCATGGGGGAGGGTGCCCAGGCGCTGTCCGACATCGCCGAGCTCGAGCAGCTGGCCGATGCGCTGTCGCAGAGCTACGCCGGGGCATCGATGGACGACGTCGACCTCGAGGCGCTGGCCCGTCAGCTCGGCGAGGACGCCGCAATCGACGCCCGGACCTTGTCCGAGCTGGAAAAGGCCCTGGTGAACCAGGGTTTCATCGACCGCGGCTCCGACGGGCAGTGGCGGCTGTCGCCCAAGGCCATGCGCCAGCTCGGCCAGACCGCGTTGCGTGATGTGGCACAGCGACTTTCGGGCAGGCACGGCGAACGCGACACCCGCAGGGCCGGAGCGGCCGGGGAGCTGACCGGGGCCACCCGGCCCTGGCAGTTCGGCGACACCGAGCCGTGGAACGTCACCCGCACGGTGACCAATGCCGTACTGCGCCAGGCCGGTACCGGAACCGTCGAACGGCCCATCCGGTTCGCGGTCGAGGATGTGGAGATCTCCGAGACGGAGACCCGGACCCAGGCCTGTGTGGCGCTGCTGGTGGACACTTCGTTCTCGATGGTGATGGAGAACCGCTGGCTGCCGATGAAGCGCACCGCACTCGCACTCAACCATCTGGTGAGCACCCGATTCCGGTCAGATGAGTTGCAGATCATCGCCTTTGGCCGGTATGCCCGCACCGTGACCGCAGGTGAGCTGACCGGGCTGGAGGGCGTGTACGAGCAGGGCACCAACCTGCATCATGCGCTGGCACTGGCGACCCGGCATCTGCGTCGTCATCCCAATGCCCAGCCGGTCGTGCTCGTGGTGACCGATGGTGAGCCCACCGCGCACCTGGAGGATTTCGGTGACGGCGAAGGGTCGTCGGTCTTCTTCGACTACCCGCCACACCCGCGCACCATCGCCCACACCGTGCGTGGTTTCGACGAGGTGGCCCGCCTCGGCGCGCAGGTGACCATCTTCCGCCTGGGCTCTGATCCCGGCCTCGCCCGTTTCATCGACCAGGTGGCCCGGCGGGTGCAGGGGCGCGTGGTCGTGCCCGATCTCGACGGCCTGGGTGCCGCGGTGGTCGGCGACTACCTGCATTCGCGTCGGCGCTGACGGGCCGACGCGCCGAGTGCGACGCAGAGGTCGATTCCGGCGCGCGATTTCAACCGCTGCGTTGTTTTCGGTGAGGTCGCCAGCCTCGTGACAGCAGCGCGGCGCGGGCTTGCTCGACGATGTCCGCTCCGCGATCTTCTTTGATGACGTGCATGACATGCCAGCCGAGCCGGCGCAGCACCCGCTCGACTTGAACGTCCAGGACGTACTGGCGGCGGCTTGTCAGATGCTGTTCACCGTCGTACTCGGCACCGACCTTGTACTGCTCCCAGCACATGTCGATGCGGCGGACATAGCTGCCGTCGTCGTCGTAGACCGTGAATTGAGTGGTGGGCCGCGGTAACCCACCGTCGATGAACAAGAGCCGCAGCCAGGTCTCTTTCGGGGACTCGGCGCCGCCGTCGACGAGCGGGAGCGCGGTGCGCAAGCGTTGCAGCCCACGCATGCCGGGATGACTCTTCGCGATGAGTATGACGTCTTCGAGTGCGACGGGGCGGGCGCTGACGAGGGCGTCCATCCGTCGGACCGCCGTGTCGCGGGGGAGGTGTCGGGCGAGATCGAACGCAGTCCGCTCCGGTGTTGCGACACGGATGCCGCCCATCGTGTGCCACTCCTCGAGGTGCAGTGTCTCGCGCCGGACGATCAGCCCGCGCTGCTGCCGGTTCGTGGTGATGAGCTCGATGGGTACGGCGTCACCGACCCATTTCGCGCCGTACATCGCTGACGCGGCGACTCCGGTGATGACTGCGTGCGGGGCGCTGAGCGAGGCGCCGACGATGCGCTCACGCAGCGACGGCTCGTGGCGCCGTGGGATGTAGACGCCGCGATAGAGCTGCCGATATTGGCTGCGCAGGTGCGCTCTGGTGAGCTCGCCCGCGGCCACGGCGTCGCTGCCGATGAAAGGAATCTGCACACTCGTTGGACGCAGCGGAGTCCGGCTTGGCTCCCTCTTTGGCGAAATCCCGTCCAGATCAACGCAATGGTCGAAAAGCTGCCGGCAAATCGACCAGTGCGTTGATCTGGGCGTCAGTGTGGCCGAAGCGTTGTTGCACCCGCTCGATGACCCGATCGAGCTGCGCCGGGTCGGAGGTGTCCGCCGCGATCGCGAACACCTGAGAACTGGGGAACCCGTGGATGATTCGGGTCAGCTGGGTGACCTGGCGGGCGGTCACCGCGACTCGGTGACCGGATTGCAGCAGAGTGCGGGCCCGGCGGTAGCCCTCGTCGGTGCCGGCATCGACGAGGAGGACCACCTCGGGGTACGGCGTGGCTGATGGCATCGGAGGCTCCTCTGTCTAGGTGATGACACCACTCAACCGCTCCGAATTGGGTGTGCGATGTGTTGGTGATGTGACTGATATGTGAGCCCGGCGGATTCCGATTGGCAAACGTGAGAAGTGGGGCGGAAAGCCTGAAACTGCCTGTAACTCGTCAAGATCGGGCAACGTGCAGCAAATCGACGAATTGACAGACCGTGGGCGTCATGTGAGTGTGGCAGCCACAGTGACGGAGGGGCGGGTTCTTGAGGCGAGTTGCCGGGCGTGATGTCGCCGGAGTGGTCCTGCTGGCGGCAGCGCTGTTTCTCAGCGGGTGCTCGCACACGATAGAAGGCACGGTGACGGCCGGGTTCGAGCCTTCCGGCTCGCAGAGTTCTCCCGGCGTGCCGGGCCTGCCCGCGTACAAGGCGCAGCCGTGCGAGCAATTGCATTCGGATCGGTGGATCGAACTGTCCGGGACCGGGCCGGACGATCCCAGGGTGCGCATCGCGCAGCCGCCGGGCTGGGAGCCGGTTCCCGAGTTGGCCACGGGGGCAGTCAAGTTGGTGCTGCGCAATGTGTCGCTGAGCGACGGCGTGACCAACCCGGCCCTGTCGGTGGCCACGGCGGATGCCACTGACGGTGACCGGCCACCAAGGGATCTGCTGAACGACAGCATCAAGGGTTTCGAAGCCGGTGGCGGACGGGACATCACCCAGGTGCCGACGGAGATCTGTGGGTTCCCGGCGCTGATGGCCAACTACACGATCCCGCCCGGCGACGCCGCCAAGACCATCTACGTGACCGCGGTGACGGTGATGGTGCCACTCGGGTCGAGGGTGTGGAACGTGGTGGCGATGACGCAGAGCACCGCGCCCAACAACAAGACCTACATGGCCGACGCCCAGGTGATGCTGGCCGGGCTGCGGATCGCGATGCCGCGCTAGCTAGCCCGCATTAGCCGACGTTGCCGTTTGCCGTCGGGTAGCTTCTGCTCATTCGAACTGGGCTGAGAGGCGGCGCCATGGCACAACGCTTGGGTGGACGCGTATTGCCGGCATCTCTTCTTGGTGGGATGGCGTTGGCGACGGTGACGGCCCTCGGGGCGACGCAGCCGATGGCCGCGGTGCAGCTGTCGGCGCTCATCATCGGTGCGAGTTCGACGAACCCGACCGGTGACGGTGTCGCCGATTTCTACGGCGGGCTGTACCGGCAGGGGCAGGACGAGCCCGTCGTCGCGAACTTCTTCACCGGCCCGTTCGGCGTCTACCGGGCGATCCAGGACAACGGCGGCGACGACAATGTGGTGCTGTCCTCGGGCTGGGGCGCGGCGAATGTGAGCCTGCTGCTGACCTACGGCAAGCTGACGCACGATCCCGTGGTCACCCAGCCCAAGCTGTATGTGCTCGACAACAACGTGGCGAGCCCCAACGGCGGATTCGGCACGCGGCTGCCGTTCTTCGCGGCGATCGGGGTGAACCCGATCCCCACGCCGACGGACCCGGGCGTGCCGGTGGTCAACGTGGTCTACGAGTACGACATCAACTCCAACATCCCCGCCTACCTGTGGAACGCGCCCGCGATGGCCAACTCGTTGATGGCCTACCTGGACCGTCGACTCCAGCAGGACAGCCTCGATTTCCCGATCGACGCCGACGGCAATGTGCGCGACTGCGATGCCACCTGCCAGGAAACGCTGGACGGCGGTGGCACCGTGGTGCGCCAGACGGCCGACGGCACCGTGCGGATCAGCCGAGTCGACGACACCACCTACGTCGGTTACGAGTCCGAGAACCTGCCGCTGGTCTCGCCGCTGCGGGCGTTCGGGGAGCCAGGCAACCTGCTGGCCGACGCGGCCACCCCGGCGCTGCGGGCGGTGGTCGATTACGGGTATCCCGACAACGACCCGTTGGCCAACCCGCAGAAGTACACGCCGGCCCGGCTGATCCCGACCCGCGAGGAGACCGAGCGTTTCGTCCACGACTTCACCGCAGGGGTCGAGGAAGGCGCCAACATCCTGCGTGACGGCAGTTCGGCGGCCCGGTCTGCGTCCGAACCTGCACCGGCTTCTGCGGCAGGTCCTGCAGCGGAGCCTGAGGCGGAGCCGACCACCCGCCCCGTGCTGCGGAAGAGCCTCGACTTCTCCCCGAAAGCTCTGGGCCGCGATCGTGCTTCGGGTCCGCGGCGCTCGGGTGGGCCGGTGGTCGACGGGGTGCGGGCCTGGGCCAAGAAGCTGCGTGGCGAGGCCGCGACGACGTCGGCCCATGCGCCGGATACAGGCGACGCGTCGTCGGCTGACTGAGCCGATCTCAGGTGTCTCTCAGGTTAGAGACTTTGCTGGCGCGGTTTCATGTGGGCGCTGTCGGACACGAGTTGTTCACCGTCAGTTAACGCGCGGGACCCACTCCTCGGGGTTGGCATCTCATTGTTGTTGCGAATGCAAATAGTGATTCCCGTGCCATCTCATGCAAACAATGGGCGGGTCAATCTGGGAATGCTGTTACGGGGGCCGCGGCGGTAGCAAAAAGGCCGGTGCCGCGACTGGGCATGAGCGCGCTTGTTGAGCGGGGCATCGTCCGGGCGGCCACTTGCGAGTCCCACGCCACGCCGACGTGAACATTGGTTATGTGTGGTTTGTGTGGAGAGGCCTGAGGTTCGGACCTTGGCTCGATGGGCCCTGGCCTGATGTGCTGCGGCAACCAATATCTCGATTGTTCCGCGCGTTGTATGACCGGTTGACCGCGCATTTGTGCTGGCGAAACCGGCGGTCAGCGACGTACTGCGCGTAGCTGGGAACGGCCGAAATGCAGCGGTCGAATTTGCATTCGAAAATTTGTCGACGCAGCCCGGCTCAAGTGAGTGCACACCGCTGGCAAAGTCGTTACTGTCCTGCGTCTATAGAGGTTGCGGGAGGCGATACCGGCACTTAGCATTCTCAGGAGTTTCTAAGTTGTACTCCGGTACCAGCACGGGTCATCAGAGCCCGGCTCACGCTCAGGAAAAAGGGGCCACGCGTATGGCTGTACGTCCGCTCGTCACCACCGGTGTCGCACTTGTCAGCGCCGGCGCGATCGTTGCTGGGGCCCCCGCGTTATTCGTCCCGCACAGCGCGGTCACCGTTGCCTCCCCGACTGCGGCCGCGGTTGAGGCGCACAAGACGTTGACCCAAGAGCAGATCCACCTGCTCGCGCTGTCGCTGCAGGGCGCGTGGCAGTCGTTCACCCAGGGGTACGGCGGTCTCTACATTCCGGGCCAGGTCCCCACCTCGGCCTATATCAATGGCCCCGACGGGCCCATCCCCGTTCCCCCGGGCACCGATCCCGCCACCCCGCTCGTCGACTCGGAAGGCAACCAACTCTACGTCTTCGACCCAACGGGGAACCCGGTCCCGGCGACTGCCGCCAACATCGGCGCCGATGGCAGCCATCCCCCGTTTGTCGACGCCGAGGGCGAACCGGTGTTGGAGGACGCGCCGGGTGACTGCACGGCCACCGGAGCGGTCTGCAAGGACGGATTCACTGGGCTCGCGTACTACCTAAGTGACAACATCCTGCCCCTGGGGCCGATCGACAACATCTTCTTCGAGGGCGGGTTCACGGCGCTCGCGCATGAGGCCATTCGTACCGTCACCATGCTGATCGATGAGGCTGATCCAACCGGCCGGTTGGATCTGACCAAGCGCGTCGATGACTTCTTCGAAGGTGGCGCAACGCAACTCGTCGGGAATCTGCTGCTCGACAATCTGCCGCAGGACGGCTACGCCTACGGACTGACCAACTCGTTCTTCTTCGGTTACGGCGCCAACACCGGCATCACCGCCGCTATCACCTACATCGTCGATGCGATAGCTCAGCAGGACCCAACGCCTGATCCGAACTTCCTTAATCCGCTCGACGGCAACCCCGTTCAGACGTTCGACACGAGCTCTGAGGACACCATGCTGCTGGCCAAGACCACAGCCGAGCCGGAAACCACTACCCCCACCTCCACCGGTCTGCCGAACTTCGGCAAGCTGCTCAGCCTGCCGACACCGAAGTTGGACGTCGAGTCGCCCTGGCAGAAACTCAAGGCGACGTTGGACGCCCCGAACGCGCCCACACTCCTCAAGGATGTCGAGGTCAAGGAGCAGGGCACTGTCGAGGAGGAAGGAACCGTCGAGGGCGGTACCGAGGGCACGCCGGTGGTAGAGGAGACGAAGCCCGAACCACTGAAGATTGCGACGCCGAAGTTCGAACTGCCCAAGATCGAAGCCCCGAAGCTCGAGGCGCCCAAGCTGCCTGAGGCTCCGAAATTCGAGGCGCCCAAGCTCGACCCGCCGAAGCTTGATCTGGATCTCAAGCCCAAGGCTCAGGTGAAAGAGGTTGCGACTCAAGACGAGTCCAAGGGTGAGGACAAGACGGGCACCGATACCAAGACCGGCAACAAGGTCACCCCGCCGATCCTCTTCGGTGACGGCAAGCCGAAGGGCGAGTCCAACGGCAGCAAGTTCCTGAAGAAGCTGGGCGAGGCCGTCAAGAATGCCACCGGCGGCGAGAAGGACTCGGGAGAGGGTAGCGACAAGTAGTCACCCGCTCTCACACGATGGCCCCTGTCCTTCGGCAGGGGCCATCGTGTTTTCGCCTATGTCTTTAGGTGACGTATCCCGCCGGTGGCCGCTGAACGCAATCTCAGGTTCCTCTCAGGTTCTGACCTTGGTCAGAATGTTCGCTGCCGAGCCCGTGACCTGGGCTTATTTACCTCTCCGTAAGGGAGGTGCCTTTCCTGTCCGGCTGCCGTGCCTTTCGGGAAATGCGGATTTGAATCAATGGTGGCCGCTGTCGGTTCTTCGCCGCGGTGGTTGGTTCGGCTTCCGTGGGGCTTTGGCCGACGGACGGACCGGGCTCGTAGTAACCGGCGCAGGACGCGCGCCCGTGGCGGGAGTGGCCGCGGACCGGTGATGGCCGGCGCGAGCATCATGCGGCTTGACCTAGGGATATGTGCGGCTCCGCGCCGAGCTGGCTCAGATGAACGTCCGAGTGTGCCGCACTCGCCAGGCCGGTGGCGACGCAACGGGTTCCGCAAGCTCTAACCCGCTCCTTTACGCTCCCCGGGCTCCGTGGCAACGGTATTCGCAATTAGCTGATTCTCTGCCGATCTGGAACGACTCGTTCTGCATCGAAATATTGGTCAGGGTCGCAGCGCAAGAGTAGTGCCGTGGCGGTGCGCAAGGGACTCATGTTGCGCCTGGATAGAGGTTGCGGGTGGGGGTGCCGGGAATTACCCTTCTCAAGGACTTTTAAGGTTCTACGCAGGTATCTGCATGGGTTCTCCGGAATCCGCCCACGCTCGAGATAAGGGGCCACACCCATATGGCAGTCCGTCCGCTCGTCACCACTGGCGTTGTGCTCGCGAGTGCAGCTGCCATTGTCGCTGCGACACCGGGGCTGATGACCCCAGCGAACATCGAGATCGCAGCTAGCGATGCGGCGGCGTTGACGCCGAAGAAGTCGGTCACCGTCAGTGAGCTGAATCTATTGGCGCTCAGCGATATCGACATCCAAACAATCTCCGACATCTTCTTCAGGGTTGACAGCTGGGGCGGCATCGTTGGTGGCACCTTCGACCCGTACTACAGCAGCGTGTACGGCCAGCATGAGCTGTCCGTGGTTGTGGATGGAGTGGACGAGGACGGGAACCCTGTCCAGTACCACGTGCGAGCGCGGAACGCGGACGGGGACCCACTCAACGCGTATTTGGATGAGAACGGTGACCCCATTCTGGTGGGGAAAGATGCCGAGGGTAACCCCCAAACCGTGCCGATCTATATTCTCGACGAGAACGGCGACCTCGTGCAGGTCAACGGGGAGGGCGAGGATCCCAGCTACTGGACCGACCCTATTTCGGGCAACATCTACCGTGACGGGCTTGTCGGCCTTGCCTATTACCTGGGCGACCAAGTGCTTGATGAGGTCATTCAGGCGGGCGTGCCCCTGATCTCGGACGCCGCCTCGTTCATGTACAACAAGGTCAATCCGTACTTCTTCGAGGCGGGAATCGAGGAGACCTTCCGCGCTGTCGCTTCTGAGCTCACCGGTGGTATCAATGGCCCGGTCGGTCAGGCGCTTGCGGTTGCGGAGGACCTGTCACACAACTGGCTTACCTACACCGGGGCGATACTCACCCTGGTGGCCAGCGGGGTCCCCGTGGCTGGACCTGATCTGGCCGCTGCAACGAGCATCTTCTTCTTCGGCGGTGCGGTAGAAACCGATGGCAAGGAGTACAACCAGGGGATCGACGGCGTCATCAACTACGTCGTCGATCGGGTTCTCGGCGCGGCGGCTCCTGCGCCCGAGGATCCTGACGAGGACGGCTCCGACAGCGAGGATGCCGGCAAGAACGCCACCGATTCCGCGAGCGCCAAGAGTGGTACCGCGGTGCTTGCCTCTGCCCGTAAGGCGCTGCCTGCGCTGGGCAAGCTCATCAATCTCGACCTCAAGGTCGAGGACGGCGCCACAGTCGACAAGGCTGAAGGTGTCGCAGAGGGTGGCACCGAAGTCACGCCGGCGACGGAGGTTTCACAGCCGGAGACGCCGAAGTTCGAGCTGCCGAAGCTGGACTTGGGCCTGGACCTGACGCCCAAGACCACGACCACGGTCAAAGAGGTCGCGGACGTCAAAGAGGCTGCGGCCGAAGAGAAGTCGGACGAGACCGAGGGCGCTGCCAGCGAGGGCGAGAAGTCCAGCGGCGCCGTGGCCGAGGCGAAGTCCGAGTCGTCTGACGCCGCTGCGACCAAGACCCCGAACAAGTTCGCTCCCAAATCGCGCACCACCGAGCGCAAGAAGTCGGCCGGCGAGAAGTTCGTCGAGAACGCCACGAAGAGCCTCGAGAAGGCATTCAAGCCCACGACCAAGGCCGGTGCGGGCAAGCAGGAGACCACCAAGGGTGACACCGCCAAGGGCGACACCGACGGCGCCTCCGGAGCAGCCTCAGGGGCCAAGGCCGGCAACGCCCACAGTGACACCAAGGACAACAAGGGCACCAAGGACAACAAGGACAAGTAACGTCTGATCTCACGCAACGGCCCCCTCCAAAACGGAGGGGGCCGTTGCGGTTTCACGTGCTTGGACGGTTCCTGTGTACGAGCTGTGAATTCTCATGATCATGTGCCTAACAGCAAATGAACAACGTCGCCACTACCTATCGCTGGTGTCCGTGGTGCCTTAGGTTCGCTGGCGGGCCAGTGGCAATGTCTGCTGCTTGGCCCCAATCTAGCTGCGGCGCAACGCCACTCACGAGAGGTAACAGGCATGGCAAAACATCGGAAGATGTCCGAGCGGTCGGTGCGGACGCGGACGTTGGTTGGGGGCGTCATCGCGGGCGGTGCATTGGCGGTGGCCTTGCCGACCGGTCTGGCGTCCGCTGACTCCAGTGCGTCGGGCAACGCGGTGGGCAGGCCCGCCTTCGACAACCCCGCGCCGGGAGTGCGGGCGGCACAGGCCGTCGGCGACAAGGTGTTCAACCAGACGCCTGGTGTCAACAAGACGCTCGACGACAGCCCGTTGGGCGAGGTCTACCACACCAACTTCGGCACGGGGAACTACGCCGATCCCAGCAAGGGCACCAACGGCGTGGTCCAGGGGGAGCTGAACGTCAACGCCGGTAAGTACTACTACAACCAGACGCAGAAGTACTCGAACCAGTACCTCGGCAACAAGATCCTCCCGGACGAGAAGGACCTGCCGGGCACCCTGCCCAAGGCCATCGCCGGGGACGGACCCACCGCCAAGGTGTCGAGCGCGAAGCCTTCCAACGCGAACAAGTCGCTGACCTGTGTCGCCGCCGCGAGCTGCAACCACTGATCTGTCAGACACAGAGACGGGCGGGCCTTCGGGCCCGCCCGTTTTCGTTTCAGTCCTCGGTCTGGTTGCGGCGCTTCTTGCGTTTCACGCTGACGCTGCCCCACAGCGAGAAGCCGCGAATGTGGACACGCGGCGCGCCGGCCGTGCCGTCCCCGTCGACGCTGTGATCGAAGTTCCCCATCACGCCCGTGCCGTCGAGATCCACATTCACCTCAGGCGGCACCAGGATGGTCTGCCCGCCGAAGATCGAATAGGTGCGGACCTCGACATCGGGTGCGGTGAAATCGGCGTAGCGAAGGTCGACGACCCCGCCACCGAAGAGCGCGAACGTCGTCAACTTCTTCGGCACGTTCCACCGGCCCCGGCGCTCGAACCCACTCATGATCGCCAGCAGCAGCGTCGAGGGGGCGGGCCGACAGTGGCCGGCCGAACAGTTCACCGCGCCGGGAAGGTCGCGGCTCAGGCGCGCCAGATCGTCGTAGGTCTCAGCCGCGTAGGCCTTTGCTAGCCGCTCCTCGTACTCGGTCATCGGCAGCCGGCCCGCGGCGGCAGCATCAGTGAGCAGCTGCGCCACCTGAATGCGGTCGGTGTCGGCAGCCCGCATCGACCTGCCCTGCGGCGCTGAAGTGCTCATCGCTGTCGAGCCTACGGCGATCGCTGTCACATGCAAGACCGATGGGGAAACTGTGTCGCCATGGTTGCGACAGTGACGCCTGCTCGGCGCAGTTGATCTATCCGCCGATGCCCAAATAGTCCTGGAACGATACGCCGTCGATCGCATTTTCCGGGGTCAGATTGGCTCCCGACCTGTAACCGGCGACGATGCGACCGGGCAGGGTGAATCTGGCCACGCGACGCACGCTGTTGTGTGCTGAGAGATACATCTGTCCCAATTCTGGGTGACTGTGGATGCTGGGGCCGCCGATGTCAGAGGCCCGCCCGGCAGGTTCGGAATCGATCAATGAGACCAATCGGGTGGCCACATCGCGGGTGTCGATCGGCTGGAATCGGACGTCGCGCAGGGCCCATAAGAAGGGCGAGAATCGCTGCGCCGAGAACGTCTTTTCGATTAGCTCGTGGAACTGCGTGGCGCGCAGGATCGTGTGCCCCACGCCCGATGATTCGAGTGCCTGCTCGACCCGCAGCTTGGTCTTGTAATAAGGAAGCGGGATGTCGTCGATCCCGACGATGGAGATATAGATGAGGTGCCCGACGCCCTTGCGTCGCGCAGCCTCGATCAGATTCCGGGCGGCCCTGATGTCCTTGCTGCCGGTGGCCTGAGTGGCGCAATGGAGGACGACGTCCACGCCGTCGAGTGCGGCGTCCAAACCGTCGGACTTGAGCAGGTCGGCCTGATGCCAGTGCACGCCCGTGTAGCCGACTCGCTCCCGGCGGCTCAACGCCCGGACATGATGGCCGGCCTCGGTCGCCTCTGGCACCACATGGTGGCCGAGAGTGCCGGTCGCCCCGGTGACGAGCACAGTGCGTGGCATGTTGGCCACGCTACCGACGCGTCCCGGGGCTGTCAGCGATTACGCGGCCTTGTCGGACGACTTCTCTTTCTTCTCCGTCTTGGCCTTCTTGGTCTGCGACTGCTTCGCCTTCTTCAAGTCCTTCTTCATGCCGTCGGTGGCGTCTTTGACGTTCTTCCCGGCATCGTCGACGGCGCCCTTGATGTCCTTCGCGGCGTCATCCACCGCACCGCGCACCTTGGCGACGGTCTCCTTGACCGATTTCTTGACAGGGTCGCTCGCGTCGGCGGCATGGCGGCTCTTGGCCTTGACCTTCGCCTTGGTCTGCAGCGAGTCCTTGTCCACACCAAGTGCTTTGAGGACGTCCTTGCCGACTGCGGGCTTGGCGTCGGTGTCGACGGCGTCAGCGCCTTCCGTATCGGGGGTGGGAGCTTCGACGCTCAGCGTCTTGAGCACGCTGTCGCCCGACGGAACCGAGGTGATGGCCTGCTTGCCGGACTGCTTGTTGGCCGTGGATCCGTTGACCTTGAGCGCGTTGTCGATGGCGGCCTCGACCTGAGCGTTGATGTCATCGAGAGCGTGGGTGACCGGAGCCAGGCCCTTCTCGACGGCGTCGAACATCGGGTCCGCGACGCCCTTCTGGATACCCTCCAGTGCGTCGCGCATTGCCTTGGCGACCGCCACGGATACGGCGTTCTGCACGATCGGCTTGAAGTCCGCGCCCGGAAGCGTCGGAGTCCAGGCCTCCGGGTTCAGGGCATTGTCCTGAATGCCGTCGACCAATGCGTCGAAGACCGTCTGAACCGCCGCCAGCTGCTGCGTCGGGGTGAGCGGGGAGTGCCACAGGTAGGCCTGGTCACCGGCTTCGTTGAACGTGCGCTCCAGGGTGGTGGGGTCGACGTCCTGGTAGCCCATGTTGACCATCTTGCGCAGCGCGTCTTCGACGCTGTCGGTCAGCGGAGTCGGGATGTGAACGCCCGGAACGAGATTGGCCAGGTGCGGGACCATGCGGAACGGTTCGAGCAGCGGGAGATTGCCGGAGTCATACGTGATGTACGTGGCGTTGCCGGGGAAGGCGAGGAGTTTGATGCCAAGGCCGTCGAGCAACTTGCCGAGGCCTGGAATCAATGAAGTCCCCTGGCCGCCGGTGGGGTCGACCATCACCTTCACGCCGTCGGCGATGCCGGCGATCAACTTCGGCAGGACGTGGTTGCCGATGTTGTTGTCCTCGTCGGGCAGGAGGTAGGTCAGGAACACCCCGGCTGCCAACGAGTTGGCCCAGGCCAGCGGGTTCAGTGTGGTGGGCACATCCGAGAGCGGGTTGTAGGCCCAGGTGATGTCGAGGATCGAGGTGTTGAGGACCTTGGTCTTGTCGGCGTTGGTGTAGCTGCCTGCATCCGGCGTGGTGAGGTCAAGTCCGAAGAGGTTGGTGAAAGGGGTTGCCAGCGCGAACAATCCCCCGCCGGGGCGGCTGACGTTGTTGACGAAGATCAGCCATTGGCCGGTGACCCCGATGCCCCAGTCGGGGTCATCGGACTGCACCGCATTGATCATGTCGCGGTAGGCGAGCGACGTGGTGAGCCCGCCCAGGCTCTCGGACAAGATGATGTCACGACGCTGATTCAGGATGGGAGCGTTGCCGACGAGCCAGTCGACGATCTTGTCGATGACGGACCCGTCGCGAACGCCGAGCAGCTGAGCCAGGGCATCAGTGGTGTAAGTCAGCCCATTGACCGCGTCATACACATCGCTGGGCATCGGGCCCTTGACGCCGGCTTCGATCGGCGACACGGCGTCGATAAAGTTCAGCAGCCCGACAACGGTGTCGGCCAACGCGGTGTTGCCGGTCAAACCACCGGCGGCCTTGATCACGTTCTCGGGCGTGATTCCGAGGGCTTGCGCCGTCCAGAAGATCGGGCCAACCCCGTAGATCCCGACGATGTCCGGGACCTGGCCAACGCCGGCGGTCAACTCGACATCCGCTTGCACGTTGCGGTTGTGGGCTGCCAGCGCCTCCGGCGCGGAGGATGCGACGCCTGCGGTCAACGCTGCCGTAGTAGCGATGACCGCTGCCGTGGTGGCAGCGGTCTTGGCCATGGACAGACGGGGAGGAGTGGGCTGTGACATCAAGCGCGCCGCCTTCGATATGTGACCTGGCTGACAAAGTGCTTGCACACTGTAGCAACGAGTATTTGCCAAGTCGCAAATTTGCCCAGATCTCCGGTCTGTGTGCCCGCTGTGAGCTCTGCCCTGCGGGTACGAGAGTTATCCCCAGCGCGGATTTCATCCACAGGCAACGGATCTCGTGGTTGGCGGCGACAACGCTTCGAACTAATGTTCGAGTCATGGCTAGCGAGGCGTTGGATCGCCAGAATCTGCTGGCGGCGTACGACGCCTATGAGGCGCTTGCCGCCAAGATCGCCTCCGCCTCGCACGATGTGCTCACGCTCAGTGACCTGCAATGGATCGCCACCCGGAGGGAGCGGGTGACGCGCGCACAGGGCGCTGTCGACCACAAGATCGTCACCCGGATCGCCGAGAAACTCACCCCGCAGACGATGGGCGGCAATTCGATGCGCGACATCTTGGTGCACTCGCTGCGGATCAGCCGTACCGAGGCGGAGCGCCGGCTCGCCGATGCCGAGGAGTTCGGTCCGCGGCGCGCACTGAACGGCGAACCGCTGCCGCCGAAGCTGCCCGCCACCGCTGCCTCCCAGGCCCGCGGCGAGGTTGGCACAGAGCACGTTCGGGTGATCCGAAAGTTCTTCGCCAAGTTGCCTGATGGGGTCGCCGCCGATGACCGGGATCGCGCCGAGGAGCTACTGGGGCGCTCGGCGGCAAGGCTCACGCCGGAGGAGTTGCGAAAGGTCGCCGAGCGGCTGCTGATGACCATCGATCAGGACGGTCCCGAGCCGCGAGACAACGTCCGCGCCCGGCGCCGCGGCCTGTGGTTCGGCAAGCAGGACAGCGACGGGATGACGCGGGTGACCGGTTGGCTCGACCCGGAGGCCCGGGCCGTGTGGGACGCGAACGCGGCCAAGACGGCGGCGCCGGGCATGTGCAACCCTGACGACGAAAATGCTTGTGTCGATGACGAACCCGACCGAGAAGCCGTCATCCGGGACCTGCGCACCACGGCGCAGCGCAATCACGACGCGTTCAAGGCGATCGGCCGTGCCATGTTGGCGTCCGGTCAGCTGGGTCAGCACCGCGGCCTGCCGTGCACCGTGGTGGTCACCACGACCCTCGACAAGATCGAGTCGGGCGAGGGCTGGGCGGTCACAGGGGGCGGCAGCCTGCTGCCGATGGCGGATGTGATCCGGCTGGCCGGCCACGCCTACCACTACTTGTGCATCTATAAGTCGCACACCGAGATTCCGCTGTACCTGGGACGTACCAAGCGCATCGCCTCACCTGGTCAGCGGATCGCGGTTATGGCACGGGATGGTGGCTGCACCCGTCCCGGATGTACCGCACCTCCGTACTGGTGCCAGGTGCACCACCGCGACGAGGACTGGGCCGACGGCGGCCCGACCGACGTCGACAACCTCACGTTGGCATGCCAGCCTGATCACCGGCTCTTGACCAGCAAGGGGTGGCGCACCCAATCAGGCAAAGATGGCCGCACCGAATGGATTCCGCCTCCGATACTCGATGTCGCGCAGCCTCGGGTCAATGACTGCCACCGCCCGGAGCGCTACCTTTCCGAGCTTGAGGCCGGCTAGCTGTGAATTGTCGAGGGGGCGGGTCCAGGGCCGCGGCCGGCCCTGGACCCTGCGGGGAATTGGCTCAGGCGGGTGCCTTGTGTTCTGCCCCTGCGGGGATCAGGCCGAGTTGCTGCAGCATCCCGAGGGTGTCCCAGGTAACCCAGCTCTCGGCGATCTTGCCGTCCTCGATCCGGTCGACATCGGTCAGATTGATCCGGCTGTGCTTGCCGGTGGCCGGCTGACCCATGATCTCGCCGGTGTTGTCACCCTGCGCCTCGATCATCGTGCAGACGTAGTCGCCCTCGGCGAGCTGCATCTTGACGTCGAATCGCATGTTGGAGAACGAGTTCCGATACATCCCCATCAGGCTGCGCATGTGCTCGGGGCCGCGTTGATCGCCGAACGGATCCTGTGTGTCGTGGAAGGCGGCGGTAGGGGCGACGAGGTCGTCCAGCTCACTGAGGTCGCCGGAAGCAAATACCTCCCATATGCGTCGGGAAATCGCCTTGTTCTGGTCACTGGCCATGATTCCGGCCTTTCATGGGGAACCCGCACGGCAGAGGACGTCCGCACAAGAAACGGTAGAACCGCCGCGAGCGATGCGACAGGCACGCTGCTGCGTTTGCTGTCACAGGCAACTACCGTCAAGTAAGCGCACAATGTCTGAGCTGCTGCGTCTGCAGCGTGGGTGTGGACAGATGCCGCAGATTTTGCCGTGCGCTACCCGCCCGACGTGAGCTTTCCGGCCACGAGGCGAGCGACAGCGACTGCAGTGTCGGCATTCGAAGCGGTGTTGGCTGCTGTGGTGCCGAGGACATCGACATCCACGAGGTAGTGAGATGCGGTGGTGACGGCGCGCTGTAAGGGCACCGGCGTGATGATGCCGTCTGTCGTCGACACCACCAGGTTGGCCGTCAAGAACCCGTCTGCGCTGTCTGCCTTGACGACCTTGTCGCTGAAGGTAATAGCGTCCATCGGCTGGGTCACCGTGCTGCCCTGACACGATTGCCATCGTGGTGCAGCGTCGCGGTACCAGGCACTTGCATCGTCTGGTGTGTCCACGTCGATGACAGCGATCGACACCGAGACGGACCGGGCACCGCGGGCGTTCTTTGGCGATTCCCAGATACCGGTGGCGACGGCGCCTGCCGGAACATGCTCGTACACATAGCGGATTCCGGCGTGGATGAGGGCGGCACATTCAGCGGGCGAGATGTTTTCCGGGTCGCCCCTGAGCACCTCTATGCCACCGACATCGATCGGCGAAGTCACCTGCATTGCCCCGCCCACGGCCTGCCCCAGCTCGGAGAGGGTGGGCATCGCACCCTCGACCGGGCTGGGCTGGGCCTTCATCGCCTGGCCCGTGATCGCGGTCGAACACCCCGTCAGCTGCACGGCAACCAGCGTCACCACCGTGATCAGCAGGCTCCGCTTCATTGAACTGACAATAGTGCGGAGGTTGCTGGTTCCGGAGCGGGAGAGCTGAGTCAGCCCACCCAGTTCGGCGGGCGTTTCTGCAGGAACGCCATCATGCCCTCGCGGGCCTCGTCGGAGACGAACAACCGCGCGGACTGCCGGGTCAGGTCTTCTGCCAGCTCGTCGAACCCACGCAGGATCGAGGCAGTCGTCAGCGCCTTCGACGTCGCCAGCCCCTGCGGTGAACCCTTCGCGATCTCAGCCGCCAGCGCGGCGACCGCGTCCGAGACGTCGTCTGCGGCCAAGGTGATCAGCCCGATCTCGGCCGCCTCGGCCGCACCGAACTTCTCACCGGTGACGAAGTACCGTCCGGCCGCCCGCGGCGACATCTTCGGCAGCAGGGTCAGCGAAATGATCGACGGCGCAACGCCGATACGCGCTTCGGTCAACGCGAACGTGCTCTGCGAACCGGCGACGACGAGATCGCACGCACCGACCAGTCCCATCCCGCCGGCCCGCACGTGCCCGTCGATCGCGCCGATCACCGGAATCGGCAGTTCCAGGATGGCCCGCAGCAGCTTGGTCATCTCGCGGGCCCGGTCGACAGCGATGTCGCCGGGGTCTGAGGAGCGGCCGCTGGACGCTTCAGAGAGATCGGCTCCGGCGCAGAAGGTCCCACCGGTGTGTCCGAGCACCACCGCCCGGACCCCGGGCTCGTCGGCGGCGTCGGAGAAGCCCTGGAGCAACTGCTCGACCAGGGCCGTGGACAGTGCGTTGCGGTTGTGCGGGGAGTCCAGCGTCAGCCGGGCGACGCTCCCCGCCACCGAGTAGTGAACCAAAGACGTCATCGTCAGTACGGCCCGTCAGTATGAGCGAGGCAGGCCCAGCGAGGTCTGCGCGACGAAGTTCAGGATCATCTCCCGGCTCACCGGCGCGATCCGGGCCAGCTTGGACGCCGTCACCGCGGCGGCGATGCCGTACTCCTTGGTCAGGCCGTTGCCGCCGAGGGACTGCACGGCCTGATCGACCGCCCGCACCGATGCCTCACCTGCCGCGTACTTGGCCATGTTGGCGGCCTCGGCCGCGCCGAAGTCGTCACCGGCGTCATACAGCGTCGCGGCCTTCTGCATCATCAGCTTGGCCAGCTCCACCTCGATGTGGTTCTGCGCCAGCGGATGTGACAGACCCTGGTGCGAGCCGATCGGTACCTTCCAGACCTGGCGGGTCTTCACGTAGTCGACTGCCTTGTTGATGGCGAACCGGCCCACACCCACCGCGCTGGCCGCACCCATGATGCGTTCGGGGTTCAGTCCGGCGAACAGCTGCGCGATCGCGGCATCTTCCGAACCCACCAACGCATCAGCGGGCAGCCGGACGTCGTCGAGGAACACCTGGAACTGGCTCTCCGGGCTGACGATCTCCATCTCGATCTTGGTCCAGTTCAGGCCCGGGGTGTCGGTCGGGATGACGAACAGCGCGGGCTTGAGGTTTCCGGTCTTGTGGTCCTCGGTGCGTCCGACGACGAGCACGGCCTGGGCCTGGTCGATACCGGAGATGAACGTCTTCTGGCCCTTGAGGATCCAGTCGCTGCCGTCGCGGCGCGCGGTGGTGGTGATGCGGTGGCTGTTGGAACCCGCGTCAGGCTCGGTGATCGCGAAGGCCATGGTGATCGACCCGTCGGCGATACCGGGGATCCAGCGCTTCTTCTGTTCCTCGGTGCCGAACTTGGAGATGATCGTGCCGTTGATCGCGGGGGAGACCACCATCATCAGCAGCGCCGACCCGGCCGCCGACATCTCTTCCATCACCATGGACAGCTCGTACATGCCGGCGCCGCCACCACCGTACTCCTCGGGCAGGTTCACCCCGATGAAGCCGAGTTTGCCTGCCTCGTTCCACAATTCGGTGGTGTGCTGGCCGGAGCGGGCCTTCTCCAGGTAGTAGTCCTGCCCGTAGTTGGCGGCCATCGCGGCCACCGCCTGGCGCAGGGCCTTCTGTTCCTCGGTCTCGATGAAGCTCATGACTGTTCTCCTTCAGAATTTTCCACACGGGCAAGTACGGCGCCGACCTCGACCTGTTGGCCCGCGGCGACATTGAGTTCGGCCAGCACCCCGTCTTCGGGTGCGGCGATGGTGTGCTCCATTTTCATGGCTTCCAGCCAGATCAGGGGTTGTCCGGCGGTGACGGTATCGCCGACGGCGGCCCCGACGCGTACCACCGAGCCGGGCATCGGCGCGAGCAGCGAGCCGTGTGCGACCGCGTCGTCCGGATCGGGGAAGCGGGGCAGCGCGGTGAGCTGCACGGGTCCCAGCGGGGAGTCGACGAACACCTGATCGCCGTACCGCGCCACGTCGAACGCACGGTCCACACCGTTGACGGTGAGGACCACCCGGTCCGGCGTCGCCGACACCAGCGAGACGCCGTCGTCGTCGGGCAACTCGACCCCGGTGCGGGTGAACCGGTAGCGCACCTGGACGTCGTCGCCCGCGGTATCCCGGTAGGCCCGGGATTGGGGGCCCGAGTACAGGTTGCGCCAGCCGCTGGGTGCGGCGCCGAAAACTCGTGCGCTGCTGCGGTTGTACGCGGCGTCGGCCAGGGCGACCGCGATCGCCGAGAGCGTCACCGCTCCGGCATCGGCGAGCGGCGCGGCCAGGGTGTCGAGGCCGTGCGTGTCGAAGAACGCCGTGTCGGTGGCTCCGTCCAGGAACGCCGGATGCCGCAGCACGTTCACCAGCAGGTCCCGATTGGTGCGCAGTCCGTGAATCCGGGTGCGAGCCAACGCATCGGCCAGCACGGTGGCGGCCTGGCGCCGGGTCGGCGCATACGAGATGACCTTGGCCAGCATGGGGTCGTAGAAGATCGACACCACCGAGCCGTCCTCGATGCCCGTGTCGACGCGCACCTGTCCGGGCACCTCGAACCGGTGCACCGCGCCGGCCTGGGGCTGCCAGCCCTTGGCCGGATCCTCGGCGTACAGGCGGGCCTCGATCGACGAACCGCGGGAGGCGGGCGGCTCGGCATCGAGCCTGCCGCCATCGGCCACCGCGATCTGCAGCTCGACCAGGTCGAGCCCGGTGGTGGCCTCGGTGACCGGATGCTCCACCTGCAGGCGGGTATTCATCTCCAGGAAGAAGAAGTCACCCCGCTCGTCCGCCATGAACTCGACCGTGCCCGCGCCGGCGTAGCCGATCGCC
>NZ_HG322952.1:544491-555597 GCF_000455325.1 Mycolicibacterium septicum DSM 44393 | reverse complement strand
TCCCGCATCCCGGGTGTGCGTTCCACCAGAGGCGACGGGGCCTCCTCGATGACCTTCTGGTGGCGGCGCTGGATCGAGCACTCGCGCTCGCCGACCGCCCACACCGTGCCGTGCTGATCGGCCAGCACCTGCACCTCGACGTGATGGCCGGCCGCCAGGTAGCGCTCGCAGAACACCGTGGGGTCACCGAACGCCGACTGCGCCTCACGCTGGGCCGCTGCCACTTCGCTTGGCAGATCCGACAGTTCGCGCACGACGCGCATACCGCGACCGCCGCCGCCGGCCGACGCCTTCACCAGCACCGGCAGCTGGTCGGCCGTCACGGTCGACGGGTCGAGCTCGGTCAGCACCGGAACGCCGGCCGCGGCCATCATCTTCTTGGCCTCGATCTTTGAGCCCATGGCCTGCACGGCGTTCACCGGCGGGCCGATCCAGGTCAGCCCGGCATCGATCACGGCCGCCGCGAAATCCGCGTTCTCGGAGAGAAACCCGTAGCCGGGGTGAACGGCGTCGGCACCCGCTGCCCGGGCCGCGGCGATGATCTGGGCGGAGTCGAGGTAGCCGTTGTTGCCTTCCAGGCGAACCCGGGCGTCGGCCTCGGCGACGTGTGGGGACCCGGCGTCGGGGTCGGTGTACACAGCGACCGTGCCGATGCCGAGCCGACGGCAGGTCTCGAACACCCGGCGGGCGATCTCGCCGCGGTTGGCGACGAGCACTCTGGTAATCACTGTTCGCTCACATCCTGAAGACGCCGAAGTTCGACGTCCCCTCGATCGGGCCATTCGCGATGGCGGACAGGCACATTCCCAGCACGGTGCGGGTATCCCGGGGATCGATCACCCCGTCGTCGTACAACCGGCCGGACAGGAACATCGGCAGCGACTCGGCCTCGATCTGGGCCTCGACCGCAGCCCGCAGTGCCGCATCGGCGGCCTCGTCGACGGCTTGGCCACGGGCCTCGGCGGCGGCGCGGCTCACGATCGAGAGCACACCCGCGAGCTGGGTGCCGCCCATCACCGCGGACTTGGACGACGGCCAGGCGAACAGGAACCGCGGGTCGTACGCCCGCCCGCACATGCCGTAGTGGCCCGCGCCGTAGGAGGCGCCGAGCAGCAGCGAGATGTGCGGAACGGTGGAGTTCGACACCGCATTGATCATCATCGAGCCGTGCTTGATCATGCCGCCCTCTTCGTACTGCTTACCCACCATGTAGCCGGTGGTGTTGTGCAGGAACAGAAGCGGGGTGTCGGACCGGTTGGCCAGCTGGATGAACTGGGTGGCCTTCTGCGACTCCTCGGAGAACAGCACCCCGCGGGCATTGGCCAGGATCCCGATCGGGTAGCCGTACAGCGTGGCCCATCCCGTCACCAGCGACGATCCGTACAGCGGTTTGAACTCGTCGAAATCGGAGCCGTCGACGATGCGGGCGATCACGTCGCGCGGGTCGAACGGGATACGCAGATCGGCGGGCACGATGCCGATGAGCTCCTCCGGGTCGAACTTCGGCTCGACCACCGGCGCGGGAACGGGTCCCTTCTTGCGCCAGTTCAGCCGGGCCACGATGCGCCGGCCGATCCGGATCGCGTCGAGCTCGTCGTTGGCCAGGTAGTCACCCAGACCCGAAGTGCGGGCGTGCATCTCGGCACCGCCCAGCGATTCGTCGTCGGACTCCTCGCCGGTGGCCATCTTCACCAGCGGCGGTCCGGCCAGGAACACCTTGGAGCGTTCCTTGATCATCACGACGTGATCGGACATGCCCGGCACGTAGGCGCCGCCGGCCGTCGAGTTGCCGAACACCAGCGCGATGGTCGGGATGCCCGCCGCCGACAGCCGGGTCAGATCGCGGAACATCTGCCCGCCCGGGATGAAGATCTCCTTCTGCGTCGGCAGATCGGCGCCGCCGGACTCCACGAGGGAGACCACCGGAAGCCGGTTCTCCATCGCGATCTGGTTGGCGCGCAGGATCTTCTTGAGCGTCCACGGGTTGCTGGTGCCGCCCTTGACCGTCGGGTCGTTGGCGACGATCAGGCACTCGACACCCTCGACGGCACCGATGCCGCAGACGACGCTGGCGCCCACGGTGAAATCGCTGCCCCAGGCCGCCAACGGGCTCAGCTCCAGGAACGGGGCATCCGGATCCAGCAGCAGCTCGACCCGCTCGCGGGCGGTGAGCTTGCCGCGGCCGTGGTGGCGGTCCACATACTTGGGCCCGCCGCCGGCCAGGGCCTTGGCGTGCTCGGCATCGAGCTCGGCGAGCTTGGTGGCCATCACCTCGGCCGCCTCGGTGAACCCCGGCGAACCCGGGTCGATGGTTGATTTGAGAGTGGTCATGACTGGAACCCCAATGTCTTTGCGGCCAACGAGGTCAGGATCTCGGTGGTACCTCCGCCGATACCCAGGATCCGCATGTCACGGTACTGGCGTTCGACCTCGGATTCGGCCATGTAGCCCATTCCGCCGAACAACTGGACAGCCTGATTGGCCACCCACTCGCCGGTCTCGACGGCGGTGTTCTTGGCGAAGCACACCTCGGTGATCAGGCCCTGGTCCCCGGCCAACTGCCGCTCGACGACATGGCGCGTGTACACCCGGGCCACGTCGATCCGCCGGGCCATTTCCGCCAGGGTGTTCTGCACCGACTGCCGGGCGATCAGTGGCTTGCCGAAGGTCTCGCGGTCGCGGCACCACTGCACGGTCAGGTCCAGGCAGCGCTGCGCACTGGCATAGGCCTGCACGGCCAGGCCCACCCGCTCGGAGACGAACGCCGCGGCGATCTGAAGGAAGCCGGAGTTCTCCGCGCCGATCAGGTTGGCCACCGGCACCCGCACGTCGCTGTAGGACAGTTCGGCGGTATCGCTTGAGCGCCAACCCATCTTGTCGAGCTTGCGGGTGACCACAAATCCCGGGGTGCTCTTGTCCACCACGATCAGTGAGACGCCTGCCGCGCCCGGTCCGCCGGTGCGCGACGCCGTGACGACGTAGTCCGCGCGGACACCCGAGGTGATGTAGGTCTTGGCGCCGTTGAGGATGTAGTCATCGCCGTCTCTGACCGCGCGCGTGGTGAGGTGCCCGACGTCGGAGCCGCCGCCCGGTTCGGTGATGGCAAGGGATCCGATGAGATCCCCTCGCAGCGTGGGCTTCACGTAGGTCTCGATCAGGCGTTCATCGCCCGAGGCGATCATGTGCGGCACCGCGATGCCACAGGTGAACAGCGAGGCGAACACGCCGCCGGGGGAACCCGCGTAATGCATTTCCTCGCAGATGATCACGGCGTCGGCCCCGTCGCCGCCACCACCGCCGACCGACTCGGGGAAGTTGGCGCCGAGCAGGCCGGCCTCGCCGGCCTTGCGGTGCAATTCGCGCGGCAGCTCGCCGGTGCGTTCCCACTCGTCGGCGTGGGGCAGCACCTCACGCTCGGCAAAGCTGCGCACCGTCTTGCGCAATGCCTCACGCTCGGGCGAAGTCCAGATGCTCACTTGATGAGTTCCTCCGGGATATCGAGATGACGGCTGCGCAACCATTCGCCCAGCCCCTTGGCCTGCGGATCGAATCGGGCCTGATACGCGACGCCCTGGCCGAGAATGCCTTCGATCACAAAGTTCACGGCCCGCAGATTCGGCAGCATGTGCCGGGTGACCGGCAGATCTGCTGTCTCGGGCAGCAATTCACGAAGTTTGTCGACGGTCAGCGTGTGTGCCAACCAGCGCCACTGCTCGTCGGTGCGTACCCACACCCCGACATTGGCCGACCCGCCCTTGTCGCCGCTGCGGGCGCCGGCGATCGTGCCGAGCGGCGCGCTGCGAGTGGTCCCGGAGGGGAGTGGGTCGGGGAGGGCGGGATCGGACACCGGTGCCAGATCGAGGGTTTCGCTCGCCGGCACGATGCCGATCCGGCTGCCATCGGCGTATACGGCGATGTGCGGCACCTCGGCGGCGTCGACGTAGCCGGGTACGAACACTCCGTAGATCTGACCATCGCCCGGGGGTGCGGTGGTGGTGAATCCCGGATAGCTCGCCAGCGCGAGTTCCACGCCCGCCGATGAGAATTGACGTCCGACGATGTTGGGATCCGCGTCGCGGACCACGCAATGCAGCAGGGCGCTGGCGGCTTCCTCGGTATCGGCATCGGGATGGTCGGTGCGGGCGAGCGTCCAATCCAGTTCTGCCGGGCGCACTTTCAGGCCGGCCTCCAACTGGCTGCGCACAAGCGCGGCCTTGGCCTCGATGTCCAGGCCGGTCAGCACGAACGTGGCGGCGTTGCGGAACCCGCCGATGCTGTTGCACGACACCTTGAGCGTCGGCGGCGGGGCCTCGCCCGTCACCCCGGAGATACGCACGCGATCGTCGCCGTCCTGGCTCAGCTGCAGCGAGTCCACACGCAGCGTCACATCGGGATTGGCATAGCGAGCGCCGGTGATCTCGTAGAGCAGCTGGGCGGTGACCGTGCCGACGCTGACCTGCCCGCCGGTGCCCGCATGCTTGGTGATCACCGAGGAGCCGTCGGCGGCGATCTCGGCGATGGGGAACCCGGGCCGGGCCAGATCCGGTATCTCGGAGAAGAAGGAGTAGTTCCCGCCGGTGGCCTGGGTGCCGCACTCGATCACGTGACCGGCGGCCACCGCTCCCGCCAGCGCGTCGTAGTCGGTGGGCGACCAGCCGAAATGCGCGGCCGCGGGCCCGACGATCACCGAAGCGTCCGTCACCCGGCCGGTCACCACGACGTCGGCGCCGGAATTGAGGCAGTCGACGATGCCCCACGCACCGAGGTAAGCATTGGCGGCCAGGGGAGTGCCCAGCCCGAGTTCGGAAGCCCGGCCCACCAGGTCGTCGCCCTCGACATGGGCGACGTTGACGTCGAGGCCCAGGCGCTCGGCCAGGGCCCGGACCGCGGTGGCCAGCCCCGCCGGGTTCAGCCCGCCGGCGTTGGCCACGATCTTGACGCCCTTGTCGAGCGCCAGCCCCAGGGACTGCTCCAGCTGGGTGAGGAAGGTCTTGGCGTAGCCGCGGTCGGGGTTCTTGGCCCGGTCACGGGCCAGGATCAGCATGGTCAGCTCGGCCAGGTAATCGCCGGTCAGATAGTCCAGCTCACCGCCGGTGAGCATGTCGTGCATCGCGGACAGCCGGTCGCCGTAAAACCCCGAACAATTACCGATGCGCACTGCATCAGGCCCTGAAGGCACCTGTACTCCTGTCGACGCTGACAATGGATACCACCCAACCAACCAACCGGTAGGTTAGCGGGTACCGCTGGTCTCACGTCAATAGGTGGTGGGCATGTCCCAGCTCAGGCCGGTGGCCACCGTTTTGGAGCAGCGCCAGGTCAACCGTTACTCTGTACCTAATCGTCGCCGCCGGCGAGCTCAATCGATTCGCGCGGCAACAACCCGAAGCAAGGAGATGCACGTCATGGCTGTGCCCAAGCGCAGAATGTCGCGCGCGAACACCCGTAGCCGGCGCGCGCAGTGGAAGGCCGAGGCCACCGGTCTCGTCGGCGTCAGTGTCGCCGGTCAGCAGCACAAGGTGCCGCGCCGTCTGCTCAAGGCCGCTCGTCTCGGCCTGGTCGATCTCGACAAGCGCTAGAACCTCAGACACTTTCTCAAAAAGCGCTATCACTCGTGATAGCGCTTTTTGTCGTGCTCAGGGTTGTTCCGGTCCCGTGAAAACGCTCGGCGAATTTGCGGCGCGCCTCTCAGCCCACTCTCAGACAGCGGGTTGAAACTGTGCCTGTGCGCATACTTGTCGTTGACGACGATCGCGCTGTGCGCGAATCCCTGCGCCGGTCGCTTTCTTTCAATGGTTATTCGGTCGAGCTCGCCCAGGATGGGGTCGAAGCACTCGAGGCGATTGCCAGTGACCGGCCCGATGCTGTGGTTCTGGACGTGATGATGCCGCGGCTGGACGGTCTGGAGGTGTGCCGGCAGCTCCGCAGCACCGGTGACGATCTACCGATCCTGGTACTGACCGCCCGTGACTCGGTCTCCGAGCGGGTCGCCGGATTGGACGCCGGTGCTGACGACTACCTGCCCAAGCCGTTCGCGCTCGAGGAGCTGCTGGCGCGGATGCGGGCGTTGCTGCGCCGGACGGTCAGCGACGACGGCGCCGATTCGCAGATGATGACGTTCTCAGACCTGACCCTGGACCCGGTGACCCGCGAGGTGACCCGTGGCCAGCGTCAGATCAGCCTCACCCGCACCGAGTTCTCGCTGCTGGAAATGCTGATCGCCAACCCGCGGCGAGTGCTCACCCGTAGCCGCATCCTCGAAGAGGTGTGGGGATTCGACTTCCCTACTTCGGGCAATGCCCTCGAGGTGTACATCGGATACCTCCGCCGAAAGACCGAGGCCGAAGGCGAGCCCCGGCTGATCCACACCGTGCGCGGCGTCGGTTACGTGCTGCGCGAAACACCCCCCTGATTTGATGGCGCTCAACGCAAACACCTGGCGAACCGCCACCGACTCTGGGCGGCTCGCCGCCGTGAACCTACGGAACACCAGCTCACTGTCATTGCGCTGGCGCGTGATGATGCTCGCGATGTCGATGGTGGCCATGGTGGTCGTCCTGATGGCGGTCGCCGTCTATGCCGTCGTCTCGCGCGCGCTCTATGACGACCTGGACAACCAGCTGCACAGCCGGGCCCGGTTGCTCATCGAGAGCGGATCGCTGGCGGCCGACCCCGGTAAGGCCATCGAGGGCACCGCCTACTCCGACGTCAACGCGATGCTGGTGATCCCGGGCCGATCCATCTATACGGCCAACCAGCAGGGACAGATGCTGCCGCTGGGCAAGCCGGAGAAGGACGTTATCTCCGGTGAACTGCTGATGTCCCTGCGCACGGCCAACCACCAGCGGGTGCTCGCGGTGCATCTCGCCAACGGCAGTTCCCTGCTGATCTCCAAGAGCCTGGCGCCCACTGTCCAAGTGCTGAGACGGCTGGGCACCGTGCTGCTCATCGTCGGCGGCGTCGGAGTCGCGGTGGCCGCCATGGCCGGTGGTGCGGTGGCCAGAGCCGGGCTCAGACCGGTGGGCAGACTCACCGAAGCCGCGGAGCGGGTGGCCCGCACCGACGATCTGCGGCCCATCCCGGTGGTCGGCAGCGACGAGCTGGCCCGGCTCACCGAGGCGTTTAACATGATGCTGCGGGCTCTGGCCGAATCGAGGGAACGGCAGTCCCGGCTGGTATCCGACGCCGGGCACGAGCTGAGAACCCCGCTGACCTCGCTACGCACCAACGTCGAACTGCTGATGGCCTCGCAAGCGCCGGGCGCGCCGCCGCTGCCCCGAGACGAGATGGACGGGCTGCAGCAGGATGTGATCGCCCAGATCGAGGAGCTCTCCACCCTGGTCGGTGACCTCGTCGACCTGACCCGCGACGATGCCGGCGGCATCACCCCGGAGCCGGTCGACATGTCCGAGGTCGTCGACCGCAGCCTGGAGCGGGTCCGGAGGCGCCGCAACGACATCGAATTCGACGTCGACGTCATCGGCTGGCAGGTGTTCGGCGACGCACCCGGCCTCGGCCGGGCAGTGCTCAACCTGCTGGACAACGCCGCCAAGTGGAGTCCGGCCGGCGGACGGGTCAGTGTCCGGTTGCATCAGGTCGATCCGACGCATGCCGAACTCGTGGTTTCCGATCACGGGCCCGGCATCCCGCCGCAGGAACGCGCGCTGGTGTTCGAGCGCTTCTACCGCTCGGACGCGGCCAGGGCGATGCCGGGATCCGGTCTCGGATTGGCTATCGTCCAGCAGGTGGTGCTCAAACACGGTGGCGCACTGCGGATTGACGAGACCGTGCCGGGCGGCACCCCGCCGGGAGCTTCCTTTCACATGGTGCTGCCGGGCCAGCCGATCCCCAATGGCGATGCGACACACTCGCCCCGGGTCGGCGGTGGGCACGCTGTCGGCGCGGACAAAAGGTGAGACAGTTAAGTCAGTCGGGGGACTAAATCACGGATGGATCAGAAATCTCTAAGTGGATTCTCAGCCCATCTGGGCAACCTGAGTGGCAGTGAGTTCGTTTGACGAATTGAACAGACACGAGGGTTGGACAAACGGGTCGGAGCGGGCCGGCGTCACAGGCCGGCGGACCTTTACAAGAGAAGAGCACGCAGCACTATGACGAACCACCCGAGGTACCCCCAGCAGCCGGAGCAGCATCCCGGCGGCGCTGCCCCCGGATACGCCGGTGCGCGTCCTGATCCTTACCAGCAACAGTCGTACGACTGGCGCTACGCGCGTCAACAGCCGCAGCAGCACCAACCGCATCAGTCGCAGACGCATCAGACGCAGCAGCACCAGGCCCAGACGCATCAGACCCAGACCCACCAGCCGCAGCAGCAGGCGTATCGCGCACCGTTCGACCCGTACCGGATTCCGGCCAGCCCGCAGCCCGTCCCTGCCAAGAAGCGCTCCAAGGCCGGCCTGGTCGCCGGTGCCCTCACCGTGGCCGTGGTGTCGGCGGGCATCGGTGGCGGCGTGGCCACGCTGGTTCACGATGACCACCCGCGCCTGGGCACCCAGGGCCTCGGTGCCGCGCCGACTGTCCCCGCGGCCGCCCTGCCCCCCGGTTCGGTGGAGCAGGTGGCAGCCAAGGTGGTGCCGAGTGTGGTCAAGCTCGAGACCGATCTGGGCCGCGCGTCCGAGGAGGGCTCGGGCATCATCCTCACCGGCGATGGCCTCATCCTGACCAACAACCACGTCGTGCAGGCGGCCAAGCCGGGTGAGCCCGCTCCCGCCACCGCGCCCGGTAGCGCACCGGCACCGGCGGGCGCCCAGACCAAGGTGACGTTCTCCGACGGGACCACCAAGCCGTTCACCGTGGTGGGTACGGACCCCAGCAGCGACATCGCAGTGGTGCGCGCACAGGACGTTTCGGGATTGACCCCGATCACGCTCGGCTCCTCGGCCAACCTGCGGGTGGGCCAGGACGTGGTGGCCATCGGCTCGCCGCTGGGCCTCGAAGGCACCGTCACCACCGGCATCATCAGCGCGCTGAACCGTCCGGTCGCGGCCGGCGGCGACACCCGCAATCAGAACACCGTGCTCGACGCCATCCAGACCGACGCCGCGATCAACCCGGGCAACTCCGGTGGCGCGCTGGTCAACATGAACGGTGAACTGGTCGGGATCAACTCGGCGATCGCCACGATGGGCGGGGATTCACCGCAGGCGCAGAGCGGCTCGATCGGGCTGGGCTTCGCGATCCCGGTGGATCAGGCCAAGCGCATCGCCGACGAGCTGATCCAGAACGGCACGGCCTCGCACGCCTCGCTGGGCGTGCAGGTGGCCAACGACAAGGCCAGTGACGGCGCCAAGATCGTCGAGGTCACCAACGGCGGGGCAGCAGCGGCTGCCGGTCTGCCCAGCGGTGTGGTGGTCACCAAGGTCGACGACCGGGTGATCGGCAGCGCCGACGCGCTCGTGGCCGCGGTGCGGTCCAAGGCCCCCGGTGACAAGGTCACGCTGACCTTCCTGGACCCGGCGGGCAAGCCGCAGACCATCGACGTCACGCTGGGAAAGGCTGAGCAGTGAGCACGGTGATCGGACCCGGCGGGATCGCCACACTCCGTCTGGCTACACCGTTGTCTGCCGCCGGATATACGGTTGCAGGCATGGAACAGCCAGGGGAGTTGGTGGGGCGCGCGCTCGTCGTCGTCGTGGACGATCGCACAGCGCATGGCGAGGAAGACCACAGCGGTCCGTTGGTCACGGAACTGCTGGGCGAGGCCGGGTTCGTCGTCGACGGAGTCGTGGTCGTGGCCGCCGACGAGGTCGAGATCCGCAACGCATTGAACACCGCGGTGATCGGCGGCGTCGATCTGGTGGTGTCGGTCGGTGGGACGGGGGTGACACCGCGCGATGTGACGCCGGAGGCCACCCTCGACATCCTCGACCGGGAGCTGCTGGGCATCGCCGAGGCACTGCGGGCATCGGGACTTTCGGCGGGCATCGTGGATGCGGGGCTGTCCCGCGGTCTGTGCGGCGTCTCGGGCAGCACGCTGGTGGTGAACATCGCCGGGTCGCGTGCTGCGGTGCGCGACGGCATGGCCACCCTCGGGCCACTGGCCGCGCAAGTGATAGGCCAGCTATCAAGTTTGGAAATCTGAACATCAACGAAACGGCGGCCACCGGCCGCCGTTTCCTTTTGCAGGTGAATGTTAGGCAGAGTTACGGTGCTGGTTAAGAGCAGGTTAACGGTTGTTGCAGCGCCACCTAGGATGAGATGTGATCTTCATCACAAAGGGAATTGACGATGCCTGAAGCGAACAAAATGTCCCAGCACGCAGTTAACAAGATTTTCGGTGAGGCCCTCCCGGACATCGCTCCCGATGAACGCGACACCGCTTCGCCGGACGACGATGACGACCGGGACCGATGGTTGAGGAACAACATTCCGCCTCACCATCACTGAGAAGGTGAGCGGCTTGTGAGGGCTACGAAACCTCTGCTCAGCACTGTGGTCCGGCCCTCAGTTCGTTATCGAGGCGAACGGCATCACAGCATTGCCGAGTGGGCCAATTCGCAGCGTCGCGACGTAGTGCGCGACCTCCCAGCCGGTTTTCAGCAAATTTTGATCGATTGACCGTATGCACCGCTCGGGATATGTGCTTGCGTTGCCGCCCCGGAGGGCTCCCGTTATGTTCCTCGTGTCAACGATGAGCATTACGTAAGAGCAACGTGTGGGGTTTCTAATCCGCACCACATGTAGGTCTTGCGCGGCGGTACGGTCTGCGGGGGCCGGGACGCCACCCACAAACGGTGGGCCCCCGGGGCCGCCGGCGATATAGCTAGGGAGAACATGAAGGCATTCAGTCGGGTGCTGGTCGCGATGGTGGCAACCATCGCGGCGCTGTTTACGAGCACGGGCACTTCTCATGCGGGTCTGGACAATGAACTGAGCCTGGTTGATGGTCAGGACCGGACCCTGACCGTTCAGCAGTGGGACACCTTCCTCAATGGTGTGTTCCCGCTGGACCGCAACCGGCTGACCCGTGAGTGGTTCCACTCCGGTCGCGCCAAGTACGTCGTGGCGGGCCCGGGTGCCGACGACTTCGAGGGCACGCTGGAGCTGGGCTACCAGATCGGCTTCCCCTGGTCGCTGGGCGTGGGG
>NZ_HG322952.1:541807-544465 GCF_000455325.1 Mycolicibacterium septicum DSM 44393 | reverse complement strand
CCTTGGAATATGAACTGAGGACATGAACGTCACGTTCTAGGTTTCACCAAAAAACAGCCCCTGGAGAAATCCAGGGGCTGTTTTTTGTGTGCGGATGGGTGATGTCACTCGCGGTCAGCGCTGGTGTGCTTGGCGGTGTCCGGGCTGGGGCCGGTACCGGGGCCGGTCACATGCTTGCCGGTGTTGCCATTCTCGGACAGCAGATCGCGGATCTCGGTGAGGAGGCTCAGCTCGGTGTCCTGGGCCTGTTCGACCTCGCCGCGCTCGCGCAGCTTCTTGTACGGCAGGACGATGACGAAGTAGATCACCGCGGCCACCAGGATGAAGTTGATGAAGGCGGACAGGACGGCGTTGAAGTCGATGAACGTCTCGGGATCGCCGCCCAGTGAGATCTTGAGAATGCCGTATTCCTTGCCGGGGCCGGCGCCGATCCGGTCGATCAGTGGTTGGACCACCTTTTCCGTGAAGGCGGTGACCAGGCCGGTGAAGGCGGCGCCGATGACCACAGCAACCGCAAGATCGATGACGTTGCCGCGAGACAGAAACTCTTTGAAGCCCTTCAACATGCGGGGACCCTTCCTGCAGTGTGGTGTTTTCGGTGCGACAAGCAAACAGTAACCGAGTTGGCCGAATGGCTGGGTGATTGTCGGTCAACATCTTCGTAACGAACGAATCATGTTGTCAGACAGTGGGATACGGCCTCAATGGATCGTGAGGGTGACGGCCTGCACCAGGCTGATGGCCGCGACTTCGTTGGCGGAGCGGGCGGGCAGGGCAACCAGGGCCACCCGGTCGGTGCCCACCCCGGCCCCGCGGGCCTTCTCCGAGACGAGTACCACCACCGCCCCCGAGGCCACCACGAGCGGCCGGGCCGGCTGTTTGTCGTCCTGATCGCCGGTCACGGTGAGCACGTCCACCACGTCGCCCGGGCGGATCAGATCGAGCAGTGCCGTGTCGCTGAGCTTCAGCGGCACGATCCGCGCGTCGGGGCCCGCGGCCGATTCCGCGAGCCGAGATCCGAGCAGCCGAACATCGGTGAGAACCTCGCCGCGACGGGCCGGGGCGGTCAGCGTCGCGCCGATCACGGGGCCCACATCACGCTGGGCACCGTCGGGCAGGGTCGTCGTGCTGCGGCGTTCCAGCCGCACGTCAGCGGCGGTCAATGCGACGCCGGGGGACAGGTCGTGGGTGGCGACCGCGATCTCGGTGTACTCGCCGTGCGGATCGGAGCGCAGGGCCGCGATCGCTGCCAGCAGCACCAGTCCGGCTGCGGCGGCGCGGCGCACGGCAACGGTGCGGGTCCAGTCGGGCCGGGCAGCAGTCAACCGACGCCAGACGGGCGGGTTGAGTGATTCGGCCATGGCGCCACGGTAGGCGCGCGACGGCCTGGTGAGAACGGCGTCTTCGCCGTCCTGTGGATAACTTCGGGGCTAGCTTGAGGCGGCCGCGGCAGGGGTGCTGCTGGAGCTGCTCGACGTCGACGACGAAGCGCTCGACGAAGAAGCGCTCGACGACGAGTCCGAGGACGAGCTCGACGAGCTGCTCTCCGAGCTCTTGCCGGAGGAGCCGTTGGACGAGCTCTTGCCCGACTCGCGGTTGTCGGTGCGGTAGAAGCCGCTGCCCTTGAACACCACGCCGACGGAGCCAAAGAGCTTGCGCAGCTTGCCGGAGCACTTGGGGCAGGTGGTCAGCGCATCGTCGCTGAAGGCCTGCACCGCGTCGAACCGATTGCCGCACTCAGTGCACGCGTAGGAATAGGTAGGCACGAAAACCCTCCGAGTTGGTCAAACTTGTTAGCACTCTACCGGCTCAAGTGCTAGAACCGCTACGTGGGCCATGTCATTCCCGCGGGCCGCCGGCGCCGGCGCACCGGAAGGTTAGCGGTACTGCTCGTGGTGGCGGTAATCCTGGCGGTACTGGCCGTGCTCGTGGTGGCTCGCATGCGGGAGGCGGGGCCCGCTGATGCGCCGGCGCAGTCCCCGGTCCCGCCTCCGACGACCGGTCAGGCCCGGCAGCCGATACCGCAGACGCCCGGCTACGACCGCGCCCGCGCACTGTTGGCGGGGCTGCCGGTCAAGGGCTGGGACCGTGACACCGACTACGCCCGGTCGCGCTTCGGTGAGGCCTGGAGCGACGACGTCAACGTCGAGTTCGGTCACAACGGCTGCAATACCCGCGACGACATCCTGCGCCGCGACCTGGCCCAGCTGACCGTCCGCCCCGGAACCTGTTACGCCGCCACCGGTGTCCTGCACGACCCCTACACGGGTGCCGACATCGCGTTCACCCGCGGGCCCGACACCTCCAGCACGGTGCAGATCGACCACCTGGTGCCGCTGTCGGACGCCTGGTACAAGGGCGCGCGGACCTGGGACCCGCAGCGGCGAAAGGACTTCGCGAACGATCCGCGCAACCTGATCGCGGTTGCCGCACAACCCAACTTCGACAAGGCCTTCCGCGACGCGGCCAGCTGGTTGCCACCCAACGCGACGTTCCGCTGCGAGTTCGTGGCCCGCCAGGTCGAGGTGAAATCCGCCTATCAGCTATGGGTTTCGGCCAAGGAGAAGCGCGCCATGGAGGCGGTACTGGGCGGCTGTTAGGCGCAGCGCCCGCTCAGCGCGCTGCGACGAGTGTGCAACCTTTCGTGCTGAAAGGGCC
>NZ_HG322952.1:504442-541578 GCF_000455325.1 Mycolicibacterium septicum DSM 44393 | reverse complement strand
CCCGAGGACTACCTCGACTACGTCGCCGCCAAACTCAACAACCGGCCACGCAAAACCCTGGGCTGGAAAACACCCGCCCAAGCCCTTGACCAACTACTGTCCAACCCGTCCGATCCAGCTGTTGCACTAGCCCCTTGAAACCGCCGGCGAAAACAGCGCAAGAAGCTACACACTCGTCGCAGTGTGTGCGGACACACCATTGGTCCTGCGCGGATGACCTGGCCCCGGGGTGCGGAGAATCTAGCGCTGTTGGTAGCTCGGCGCGATCATCACCGGAACCGGTGAGTGGCGCAGGATCTTGCCCGCGGCCGAGCCGAGGAACACCTGCGCACTCGGGGCCGCCGCACCCGAGCCGAGCACCAGCATGTCCCCGGCGTCCCACCCGATGCTCTGTACGGCTGAGTTCCAATCGTGGCCGGCGCCGACCACCACGTCGACATCCGGAACCGCCATCCGGTCACGAATGGCGTTGAGCTGCTTGGTGATCTCGGCAATCGTCCGTCGTGACCACTGCTGGACCACCAATTCCTCGGCCGAGGTTTCGATGGTGCCGGCGAACGCAGCGGTGTTGCGGACGGTGAACGACACGATGCGCAGCTTGGCCTTCCAATCCGCGGCCAGCTCAGCGGTGGCCGGGATGAGTCCGTTGACGTCGGCCTCCCCGCCGTAGGCCGCGGTGAGGCGGCGGATGGGCGCGTCGGTCTGGGTGTACCCGCGCGGTGCGAAGACCACCGGCACCCGGGCGGTGTGCACGAGGCGCTCGGTGACACTGCCCAGCGTGACCCGGCCGATCATCCCCGAAGAGGACGACCCGACCGACACGACGGTCACCCGGTGGGCATCCGCGAGCTCGATCAGACCGGTTGGTATCGACGTGGATTCGTGTACCACGGGGGTGACATCGAGGTCGATGGGCAGCACCGCGATCGCGCGCTGCAGTGCCTGGGTGGCCTGCGCGCGCACGTATGCCAGATACTCGCCCTCGACGGGGTCGTCCCGTGGTGGCCAGGCGCGTTCCACCACCGCCGCGGCGATCACCTGCTCACCGGTGGTGCGCGCGAGCTGGATGGCCAGATTCAGCGGTGCGCTGCTGTGCCGGCTCGCGCTGAACGCGGCGAGAATGGTCACGACGCGTGCTCCTGGGTGCGCACCCGCGACACCACATGCGTCACCGGGACCTGGTATTCGGAGCGGGCCCGGTCGACGACGTCGAAGCGATGCCACACCGAATCCTCGGGCGGCAGTGTGGAAATCACGATCTGGTCGGGCCGGAACGTCTCGACGGCATGGGCCAGGGCCCGCAGCGGACGGTAGTCACCCAGCTCGCCGTCGGCCTGCAACTGTTCGGAACGCAGCGTGCTCAGCGTCTGATCGAGGCGGCGCTGGGCGGCACGCGTGGTGGCTTCCGAGATGTCGAGTGGACCGTGGGTGGCGGCCACCCCGGTATCGATCGGACTGGCGGGCACGACGACCTGATAGACCGCGTCGCGGTTCGCGCCGATGCGCCGCAGCTCTTCGAGCAGTTCGTTGGATTCCACAGTCTCGTTGGCCAGCACCAGAACCCGGTGCGGATGTTCGGCGCCGGGCGCCGGCGACACCCCGGCCACCTCGGGCCGGTGCCCGATGAACCAGCGGTTGGCCAGGAACAGCACGATCACGACGGCCCACGACAACAGGCTCATGGTCAATGCTTTGCGGTTGTCGCCGCCCTGCACGAACATCTGCACCAGGATCGCGAAAATGGCACCCGCGGTGAGGATCGACAAGACCGGGAACAGCCACATCTTCACCTTGAGTTTGTCGGCCGACGTCCGGTACCGCAGCACGATCTGCGAGATCGCGATCAGCAGGTAGACGAACAGGATCACGGCCCCGCTGGAGTCCAGCAGGAACTTGAAGATGAAGTCCGGCGAGAAGGCCGAGGCGATCACGCCGAGGAAGCCGATGACCGATGAGGCGAGGATCGCCGTCGCCGGCACGCCGCGCCGCGTCACCGCGACCAACTGCGGTGGTGCCTCGCGCCGGGCGGCCAGCACGAACAGCATCCGCGACGCGGTGTACATGCCCGAGTTCAGGCAGCTCAGCACCGCCGTCAGCACCACGGCGTTCATGATGTGGTCGGCGTAGGGGATGCCGATCTCGGTGAAGGCCGACACGAACGGCGATGCGGCGACCTGCTCGCTGTTCCACGGCAGGATCGTCACGAGCAGGAACGCCGAACCGACGAAGAACACTGCGATACGCAGGATCACGGAGTTCGCGGCCCTGGCCACGGCGCGCTCCGGATCGGCGGATTCCGCGGCCGCGATGGTGGCGATCTCGGCACCGACCATCGAGAAGATCACGGTCACCACGCCGACCGTGACCGCCATGGCGCCCAGCGGGAAGAACCCGCCGTTGGCCCACAGATTCGAGAAGTCCATGTCCTTGTGCGGCCACAATCCGATGACATACAGCGAACCCAGCCCGATGAACGCCAGGATCGCGGCCACCTTGATGCCGGCGAACCAGTACTCGAACTCGCCGAACGATGACACCGAGAACAGGTTGGTCGCCGTCATCGCTATCAACAGGATCAGTGCCGTCAGCCAGATGGGTACGTCCATCCAGTACTGGATGATCTTGGCGCCTGCGATGGCTTCGAAGCCGACGACGATCACCCAGAAGTACCAATACAACCAGCCGACCGAGAAGCCCGCCCAGTTGCCCATCGCGTTGCGCGCGTAGTCGGCGAACGATCCGGTCGACGGATTCGCGACGGCCATCTCGGCCAGCATCCGCATCACCATGATGATGAGCACGCCCGCCAGGGCGTAGGTGATGAAGACACCCGGGCCGGTCTTGCCGATCACCACCCCGGAGCCGACGAACAGTCCGGCGCCGATGACACCACCGATTGCGATCATCCGCAGTTGTCGTTGACTGAGCGCCTTTTTCAGTGCGGGTGTTTCACCCATTTGCCTACCGACTCCTCCGTGATGTGTGACTCAGGTCACAAGCGGCCAGAACAGAACGCTATGCCTGGCGACGGGTCGACGGAGCCGAAATCGGGCCGAAACTGTAGGAAACTCGGCCGGCTCGTTCAGACAGCTGTCGAACCCGGCCGGTACAGCCCGGCCAGGCGCGCCAGCCGCAGGCTCAGCATCAGATCGAAACGGGTCTCACCGTCGCCGAGATCGCTGCCGACGGCCTCGGTGAGCTTCTCCAGCCGGTAGTACAGCGTGGACCGGTGGAGATACATGTCCTCGGAAGTGCGCCGCACGTCACCGCCGTTGGCCAGGTACGTCTCCAGCGTGCGGAGGAGGTCGTCGCGACCCTGCTCGATCAGGGCGGCGATGCCGGGGTGGACCAGTTCGTCGAGCCGGTCCGGCCCGTAGGCCTGGCCCAGCAATGCCAGGGTGCGCCACGAGCCGAGTGCGGACCAGTCGGCCACCTGGGCGCTGCCCGCGCCGACCTCTGCCAGCGTCAGCGCCAGCCTCGCCTGGCGAAAGCCAAGGGCCGCTTGCGTTATCGGCAGGGGAGCGCCGGAGCTGCCGATGGCCGGGTGGGTTCCGTAGCTGGCCCGCACGGCCAGGGCAACGGTGTCGGCGGTCGCGGCGGACCCGGCGTCCGAACGTGACACCGCGAGGATCGTCGTCGGCGATCCGGCCAGGGTGTACCACCGGCGCGTCCGGTCGGTGGCCGCCAACCGCAGACGCAACGCCATGCTCCGATCGACCGGATCGCCCGCGGCGTCAGGGTCGGGCTCGAACCCGAAAACCTGGACCACGTCGTGCGGGTCGGCCATCGCCCTGGCGTGCAGTTCGGCGACCACCGCCTGGGCCTGCCCGGGATCTTCGGCGGCGATCAACCGCATCAGGAGGCCCTGCTGCGCGGACTCCTCGGAGCGCAGCGCCGCGTTGCGGCGGTCGAGGATGGCCAGCAGGTCGGCACCCGCCCGCTCGGCCAGCTGCTGACCGTGCTCGGGCAGTGACCCCTCGGGGGCGATGATCCACAGGTAGCCGAACCGCTCGGACGCCGATCGGACGGGGACGCAGAACCGCGGCATCAGGTTGTATTGCGGAAACGCCGGGGTCCACACTGCCGAGTCCGCCGCGCCGATCCCGAATTCGAACAGCGCCGCCTTGACCTCCGCGCGGGTCTCGCGTTGCAGCACGCTGTGGACCCGCACGTCGTCGAGTTCGCCGAGCTGACGGCTGTGCGTGACCGGGGTCAGCTCCTCGTCATCCAGCAGCACGGCCCGGTCCAGGGTTTGAGCCAGCATGTCGACGATCAGCTGCATGCGGACACCGAAGTCAGCGCTCACCGGATCGGACACCTGACGATTCTGGACCAGCTCAGCGCTGCAACGTCACGATTCCGCCCGACGGCGTCAGTGCGTGGGTCATTCGCACGTCGTGGGGATCGGAGGGGAGTTCGTCGACGAGTTCGTCGTCACGCACCACCGCGACCAGGCGCGCATGGGGCGCGGCGTAGATCAGGGTCCGGTCGTAGAACCCGGCGCCCCGGCCGAGCCGGTTGCCGTGGCGGTCGACGGCCAGCGCGGGCACGAGGACCACTTCGGCATCTGCGATCCGCCCGGCGGGCAGCCACGGCGGCACGGGCTCGCGCAGGCCGAACTCGGCGGCCACCAACGTGCCGGGCTCATAGGGGCCCCACTGCATCGGCAGGCCCCGGCCGTCCTCGTCGTTGCGGGCAACCGGAAGCAGCACGCGCACACCGAGTTCCAACAGGGTGTCCAACAGGGCCTGCGACCCCGGTTCCGAGCCCACCGGTACGTAGGCGCACACCGTTTGCCCGCTACGCACCAGAGTGGGCAGCCAGCGGCTGAGCGCTTGCGCCTCACTGTCGCGGCGATCGGCGGGCACGGCCCGTCTTGCACGGAGAACGCCGGTTCGCAAATCGGTCTTCGTCGGCGGGGTCACGCCCTCCACCATTTCAGAACGGACGTTAGTGTGTGAACGATGAGCACGTCTCACAAGGCGCCTGAGGTGCCGATTCCCTACACGGCCGTGGTCCCGGCGGCCGGTCTGGGTACGCGATTCCTTCCCGCCACCAAGACGGTCCCCAAGGAATTGCTTCCGGTGGTCGACACCCCGGGCATCGAGCTGGTCGCGGCCGAGGCGGCCGAGGCCGGCGCCGAGCGGCTGATCATCATCACCTCCGAAGGCAAGGACGGCGTCGTCGCGCACTTCGTCGAGGACCTGGTGCTCGAGGGCACGCTGGAGGCCCGCGGCAAGAAGACGATGCTGGAGAAGGTCCGTCGCGCCCCGGCGCTGATCAAGGTCGAGTCGGTGGTGCAGGCCGAGCCGCTGGGCCTGGGACATGCCGTCAGCTGCGTCGAGGCCGCGCTGGCTCCGGACGAGGACGCCATCGCCGTCCTGCTGCCCGATGACCTGGTGCTGCCCACCGGTGTCCTGGAGACCATGTCCAAGGTGCGGGCCAAGCGCGGCGGTTCCGTGCTGTGCGCCATCGAGGTGCCCGGCGACGAGATCAGTGCCTACGGCGTGTTCGACGTCGAGACCGTGCCCGACGCGGCCAACCCGAACGTGCTGCGGGTCAAGGGCATGGTGGAAAAGCCCAAGCCCGACGATGCGCCGTCCCCGTACGCCGCCGCCGGCCGCTACCTTCTCGACCGGGCGATCTTCGATGCGCTGCGTCGCGTTTCACGCGGGGTGGGCGGGGAGATTCAGCTGACCGACGCCATCGCGCTGCTCATCGAAGAGGGCCACCCGGTACATGTGGTTGTGCACCGCGGAGCCCGACACGACCTGGGAAATCCCGGCGGCTACCTGAAGGCTGCGGTTGACTTTGCGTTGGAACGTGACGACTACGGCCCTGATTTGCGGCGGTGGTTGGTCGAACGATTGGGTCTGACCGGACAGGAAGGCTAGCAACACGCTGGCCCGCACGTCGGCCCGGATGGCATAGGAAGGCGTGTTGTGCGTTCGGTGGAGGAACAGCAGGCTCGGGTAGCCGCTGCCGCAGTAGCCCCCCGACCGGTGCGAGTGGCAATCGCCGAGTCACAAGGCCTGATGTGCGCCGAAGAGGTCGTCACCGAACGGCCCATGCCGGGATTCGATCAGGCCGCCATCGACGGCTACGCGGTGCGCAGCGTCGACGTGTTGTCCGTGGGTGACGGCGCCGGTGAGATCAGCCTGCCCGTGATGGGCGCGATCGAAGCGGGTGCGCGTACCCCGAGCCGGTTGCAGCCGCGGCAGGCCGCGCGGGTGCAGACCGGCGCGCCGATGCCGACGCTGGCCGATGCGGTGCTGCCGTTGCGGTGGACCGACGGCGGCGAGAGCCGGGTGCGGATCCTGCGCAGCGTGCGCTCGGGCGCCTATGTCCGGCGCACGGGCGACGACGTGCAACCCGGCGACGTCGCGGTGCGGGCCGGCACCATCATCGGCCCGGCCCAGGTGGGGCTGCTGGCCGCGGTCGGGCGGGACCGGGTGCTGGTGCATCCGCGGCCGAGGCTGTGCGTGATGTGCGTGGGCGGCGAACTCGTCGACGTGTCCCGCAGCCCGGGGACCGGGCAGGTGTACGACGTGAACTCCTACGCGCTGGCCGCCGCAGGCCGGGATGCGGGTGCCGAGGTCAACCGCGTCGGCATCATCAGCACCGACCCGCGAGAACTGCGGGAAACCGTTGAGGGCCAAGTCAATCGCAACGAGATCGTGGTGATCGCCGGTGCGGTGGGCGGAGCCGCCGCCGAATCTGTGCGCACCGTGCTCGCCGAACTCGGCGAGATGGAGGTGGCCCGGATCGCGATGCACCCGGGATCGGTGCAGGGCTTCGGTCAGCTCGGTCGCGACCGCGTTCCGGTCTTCCTGCTGCCGGCCAACCCGGTGAGCGCGCTGGTGGTGTTCGAGGTGATGGTCCGCCCGCTGATCCGGCTCTCGCTGGGTAAGCGCCAGCCGATGCGGCGCGTGGTCAAGGCCCGCACGCTGGCGCCGATCAGCTCGGTGGCGGGCCGCACCGGATACCTGCGCGGGCAGCTCATGAGGGACCAGGACACCGGTGAATACCTGGTGCAGGCCCTGGGCGGGGCGCCGGGCGCCTCCACCCACCTGCTGGCCACCCTCGCCGAGGCGAACTGTCTCGTGGTGATTCCGAGTGAGGTCGACGAGGTTCGCACCGGCGAAACCGTGGATGTCGCATTCCTGGCCCAGCGCGGCTGATAAGACTTCATTCGATGAATGACGGTGTGACGAATCGACTGTGCGGATGAGCCTGTTCCGGTCCAACGCTTTTCACCCGGGTTGGCCCGGTCCGATCGGACCGTTGCGGGTGCAGGCCGGTGTGGTGCGGCTACGTCCGGTGCGGCTGCGCGATGCGGCCGTGTGGAGCCGCATCCGGATGGCCGACCAGGCCCACCTGGAGCCGTGGGAGCCGGTCAGCGGCGTGGATTGGCGTGTCCGTCATGCTGTTTCGTCGTGGCCCGCGATCTGCTCGGGCTTGCGCAGCGAGGCCCGGCGCGGGCGGATGCTGCCGTACGTGATCGAGCTCGACGGGCAGTTCGCCGGCCAGCTCACGATCGGCAACGTCACCCATGGCGCACTGCGATCGGCGTGGATCGGCTACTGGGTGGCCAGCGACAAGACCGGCGGCGGGGTGGCGACCGCTGCGCTGGCGCTGGGGCTCGACCACTCCTTCAACGGGGTGCAGTTGCACCGGGTCGAGGCCACGGTGCGTCCGGAGAACGTCGCGAGCCGGGCCGTGCTGGCGCGGGTCGGCTTCCGTGAGGAGGGGCTGCTGCGCCGCTATCTCGAGGTGGACGGCGCCTGGCGGGACCACCTCCTGGTCGCGATCACGTTGGAGGAGCTCAAGCATTCGGCGGCCCAGGCCCTGGTTTCGGCCGGCCGCGCCAGTTGGTGCTGACTTCGGCCAGGATCTCCGTTGCGGCGCGCCGCGTCGAAACTGCGCGTGCGGTCGTGATTTCACCGGATCCACAGCCCTGGAAGCAATCTCAGCGAAACTGGTCTCGCCAGCTGTTACCAATGTGACACATGTGACTGTTGGTGCTTGTATCGATCGAATTACAGGTGTGTAATTGTGTCGGCGCGCCATCCATGGATGCGCTGGTCACAGACCTAGCCTGAAGGGGAAAGGAGCAGGCGTCATGCCAAGCATCCCCCAGTCACTACTGTGGATTTCCCTCGTCGTTCTCTGGCTTTTCGTGTTGGTTCCGATGTTGATCAGCAAGCGCGACTCGGTGCGTCGTACCAGCGACGTCGCCCTGGCGACACGAGTACTCAACAGCGGCCGCAACGCCCAACGCTTACGACGCGGCCCGGCCGCCGGGCATCACAGTGATCCGGACTGGCAGCCCACCGCCGACCACCTCGATGAGGACCTCGACGAAGACGTCGAGGACGAGCCCGTCGAGGTGCGGGTGCACGCCACAGTGCAGCGCACCGTCGTGGTGGCAGCGGTGAGCGTCGAGACCCCCGAACCCGACTACCTCGACGTCGACATCGTCGACGAGGATTCCGGCGCACTTCCCGTCGGTGCGATGGCCGAGGCCGCCGAGGCAGTGGCCGAACCCGAGGCAGTGGCCGAACCCGAGCTCGAGCTGGAATTCGAGACCGAGCCCGAGGTGGAGGCTGAGGCGGAACCCGAGCCCGTCGCGGTCGAGGAACCCGTCGAGGAGCCCATCGCGGGCTTCGAGGCTGTCGAATCTGAGGCTCAAACCGAGCGCATCGCAGTGGATCTCGACGAGGCCGAGGATGTCCAGGATCTCGAGGACGTTCAGGAGGACAACGATCCGGAGGATCTCGCCGACGACGAGTACGAGTACGTCGCCGACACGTCGGGCCTGGAACCCGAGGCCGAGGACGAGCCGGCCGACGAGCAGCAGGCCGACGAGCCTGTCGCGTCGCTGAGCGCGACCGGGCAGCGCCGGTTCGAGTCCAAGAAAGCCGCGGAGATCAGCGCCCGCAAGTTCCAGTTCCGCAAGCGCGTGCTCGCGGTGCTGGCCGCCACGTTGCTGTTCTCGGCGGGTGCAGCCTTCCTGGTGACGCCGTCGGCGTGGTGGGTGTGTGGTGGTGCCGGCACGCTGACCGTGCTTTATCTGGCCTACCTGCGCCGCCAGACGCGCATCGAGGAGCAGCTGCGTCGCCGTCGTGCGCACCGGATGGCCCGGTCCAGGCTGGGCGTGGAGAACACCGACGACCACAAGCTGGACGTGGTGCCGGCCCGGCTGCGCAGGCCCGGCGCGGTGGTGCTCGACATCGACGACGAGGACCCGATCTTCGAGCACCTGGCGTACGCGTCGTACGCGTCGATGTCCCGCGAATACGATCTACCGCGCGCTTCCGGGCAGTAGGGCGGCCGGTTTCGTCTCACGGCCGCAGTGCTGGTAGCCTTTGCTTCCGGTATCAGGGGCTATAGCGCAGTTGGTAGCGCGTCTCGTTCGCATCGAGAAGGTCAGGGGTTCGATTCCCCTTAGCTCCACAGAGTTCGAATAGGAAAGACCCGCCGGAGACGGCGGGTCTTTCTCTTTCCTGGAGAACGCACCGGCCGCAGTTCGTCGGTAGTAGCGTCGTCGAACAGCGAATGCGAATCGAAGGACACACCATGGCCGTCAGCATCGTTGACGCGGGTCCGAATCAGGTCAGCCGCTCCGTGGAGGTCAATGCCCCTGCGGCCGAACTGTTCGCCATGATCGCCGACCCGCGTCGTCACCACGAGATCGACGGTTCGGGCACCGTCCGCGACAACGTGTCGTGCCCGGACGACATCGCTCCGGGCGCGAAGTTCACGACTGGGATGCGGATGTACGGGGTGCCCTACCGGATCACCAGCGTCGTCACCGCGGTGAAACCCGACGAACTCTTTGAATGGCGACATCCGGTGGGGCACCGTTGGCGCTGGGAATTCACCGCACTCACCCCCACCCTCACGCGCGTGACAGAGACATTCGATTACCGCGACACTGGGCGGATCAAGGACACGCTGAAGTACTACGAGCGAATGGGCTTCGCCAAGGGCAACGCAAAGGGTATCGAGTCCACGTTGACCAAGTTGCACGACCGCTACGCGACTTGATTCGCGTAGCGGGCGTTGCCTACGTCAGCGCGCGCGATCGCAGGGTGATCGGTAGGTCGTCGGCAGGGGTCGGCCCGGTGCCCCAGGTCAGCTGAGGGCGATAGTCGTCAGGCACGCTCCATTCGAACCGTCTCAGCATCTGGTGCATGGTGGTCTTGACTGTCATATCGGCGAACTGCTGGCCGATGCACTTGTGGGCGCCGCCGCCGAAGGGGGCGAACACGTAGCGGCTCACCGTGGCGCGGGACTCGGAATTGTTCACGAACCGTTCTGGATTGAACGTGTCGGGGTCGGCCCACCAGTCGGAAAGCCGCATGGAGGCATAGACATTGATGGCCACCTGGGTCTTGCGTGGGACAAAGTGCCCGAGGATCTCGGTGTCGCGAACGGTCTGCCGGAAGAGCGCGCCGGCCGGCGCATACATTCGGAGGATCTCCTTGAACGCGGCATCGAGCAGTGGGTAGGCCTCCAGGTCGAGCACCGTCGGAGTGTCATTCGGGAGGCTGATCGCCTCCTTGCGCAACGCGTCCTGCCATTGCCGGTTCCGGCCCAGTTCGTAGGTCAGCATGGACAGCGCGATGGCGGTGGTGTCGTGCGCAGCCATCAGCAGGAAGATCATGTGGTTGACGATGTCGGCCGGCGTGAACCGTGCGCCGTCTTCATCCTCGCTGCGACACAGCATCGAGAAAAGGTCGGTGCCGTCGCCGCCCTGGCGGTCGGGAACCTGCTCGGCGAAGTAGCATTCGAGCCGTTCCCGGGCCCGTAGACCCTTGGCCCACACGCCGCCGGGCACGTCCGCGCGGACCAGCGCCTGCCCGCCTCGCACGGTGTCGTGGAAATCCGCCGACAGTTGGTCGGACTCGGGACCGAGATGGGTGCCGACGAACACCTCCGCGGCCTGTTCGAGCAGCAGGTGCTTGATGGACGGATAGAACGGAAACCGCTGTGCCGACCGCCAATTGCTCAGAGTGCGATCGATACTGGGCCGCATCAGTTCCAGATAGCCGTCCAACGCGCTGCGGGTGAAGGACTGCTGCATGATGCGGCGGTGGTCGCGATGTTCGTCGAAGTCGAGCAACATCATTCCGCGGTGGAAGAACGGCCCGATGACCGGTGCCCAGCCGCGCGTACTGGAGAAGACCTTGTCCCGGTTGACCCATGCGGCTTCTAAGGCGTCAGGGCCCATGAGGCCGACGACGCGAAAGCCGACGCCCCCGGCCCACGACACCGGTCCGTATCGCTCGTATCGGTCGCGGGCGAAAGCAAGGGGATCGGCCAATGAGCTCAACACGTGGCCGAGGAACGGGAAGCCGTAGTTGCCCATGACGGGCTTGAGATTCGACCCGGGCGGTGGCGAGGCCAGTGGACGGTCACCGCTCGGAAATCGTGAGGTGACGGCCGCGCCGATGGCTTGGACGCGGTGCTTGTTCACCGGGGAGGTGAGACACGTGGCCAATCCCGTCATCGGTTGATCCGATTCAGGTAGTCGCGGCGACGGTCTTCGTCGAAATGGCCAGGCGGCTCGTTTCGGGTGGCCAGTCGTTTGAACAGTTGCATAACCGGCTCCGGCGTGGCCTCCTCCAACAGTCCGAACGGCGACAACCATTTCGGGACGGTGACCTCCCGTCCGGGGCTGCGTGCACTGTCGGCGATGACGGTTCCGATCTGCTCGGGCTGGCGGGTGGGAAGAAGGTCGAGGGTGACTCCTGCTGTCAGGTCGGTGTGGACTGCGGTAGGCATGACCGTAGTGATGGTGACGTCGGTGTGGGCGATTTCGGCGCGGACAGCCCGCGACAACGCCGCCACCGCGTACTTCGTCGCGCAGTAAACCGACATTCCGGGAGTGGTCACCTTGGCCGCCATCGACGCGACGTTCACGATGTGGCCGTGATTGCGGTCGAGCATCTCAGGTAGGAATTCATGCATACCGTTGACGACGCCGGTCAGATTGACGGCGATCTCCCGGTGGTATGCCAGGAGTTTCTGTTCCACGAACGGGCCCATGTGCTGGATGCCGGCGTTGTTCACCAACATCGCCACCGGCCCGTCAACGGATGCCGCAAGGTGAAACGCCGCGACACTTTTCGCGTCCGTGACGTCGAGATGTGCGGCGTTGGCGCCGATCTCGCGGGCAGTGCGTGCGGCCTCCTCGCCGTCCAGGTCACCTATCCACACCGTTGCGCCCCGCTGAACGAGAGCAACCGCGGTGGCGCGGCCGATGCCGCGGGCGCCACCCGTGACGCACGCGACGGCTCCGGCGAGGTCGATCACCGACTGGCGCTCTCGTCCGTGAACTCCCGCAGCGCGAAGTACGCGATGAGTCCGATCTCGCCGCTGGACATTCTCAGCAGGGCCCGCCCGAGGTACAGACCGGGCAGCAATTCCACGATTTCGTCGCGGGTCCGCTTGATCGGGAACGTGCGGATGCTCGGGTTTCGAAACTCGGCCGGGCTGTAGTCCAGCGCACGCACTTTGATGTAAGGCGGGATGGCCGCGGTGTCGATGCGGTGAGTGAATTCGAAACCCACCATCTCGGATCCGGCCCGGCGCAGTCCGCGATACAGAGGTGCGATGACCCGCATCGCGTACTTGGCCAACGGGGCGAGACGGTTGAAACCCGTGTCGGTGTCGAATGTCTTTCCGCGCCAGGTCGGGTCGATCTTCAACAGCGGATTGGCCAGATAAGCCTCGGGGATGCCGAACAGGTTGCCGACGATCAGCCCTTCCAGCGCCCCGTGGGGTGCTTCGGGTGTCTGCCCGCGTTCGAAAAGTGCGGCGAGCTGGTCGCGGCGCCCGGTCTTGCCGAGGTCCTGGAGGTAGTCCCAGCCCTGGCGGACTGCCAGGGCGGGTGAGGTCAGAGATAACTCGCGCAGATCGCTCAACACCGACCCGTTGGCGGCGTCCTGTGTGCGGCTGGTGTCGCGCGCTCTTGTTTCTGCGGTGGCCATGTGTGCCTCTCTCGAATATCTGGTACGGATTCGTGCCTAATATCTGGTACTGAACCGTGCCAGAATGTGGGAGTGGTGTCAACGACCAATCGCGCCTATGGCGGCCAATCGGCTGACGTTCGCCGCCGGCAACGGCGTGGGCGGCTGGTGGATGCAGCGATCGACCTGATGGCGTGCAACGAGTGGCGGGGCGTGACAGTCGAGAAGATCTGTGCCGCAGCCAGTCTCAACAAGCGGTACTTCTACGAGAGCTTCACCGACATCGACGGCTTGTCGGCTGCGGTCGTCGACGACATCGCCGACGAGGTACGCAGCGCCACCGTGGCAGCAGCGGACGCGGCCGCGGAACAGCCACTGGAGGTCCAGGCCCTGGCGAGCGTGGCTGCCGCAGTGCGGACACTCGTGGACGACCCGCGTCGCGCCCGTGTCCTACTCGGGGGGGTCGCGGCGTCCCCCGAACTCGATGCGCACCGCACGACGGTCATGCACCGGCTCACGGACGTGCTCATCGACCACGGCCGCACCGTGCACGGTGTCGAGCTTGAGGCAGATCCGCTGGCGAAGGTGGCACCGGCATTCATCGTCGGCGGGACCGCCGATGCCATCCTGGAGTTCGTCAACGGCGGTGTCGACCTGTCCCTCGACGACTTCATAGCGCAGCTCGCAACCCTCTGGCTGATCACAGGCAACGGTGCGGCTCAGGTGGCCCGTGCCCGTATTTCTCCGTCGTGATGTCGTGTGACGGAGTGTGCATCCGTTGGAACAGTTCGTCCGTTAGACGCTGTGGCGAATGTGTCGCTTATCGATGCGAAACCCGTGAATCTGCCGCGAAAGACTGCACATTCGTCGCAGGGCGCTGGATCAGCAGTCTTGACCTCACGGGTGTGCGACGAGGTACGTCTCGTTGCCCAGACCGGCCGTGAGTTCTTCGACATCGAAGGGCCGGTCGAGGCGTGCGTGTAATGCCTCGGTGTCGATCAGCAGGCTGATCTCGGCGGTCTGGCGGGCGAACAGCCGTCCGATGAGGGGGTAGGCCCGGCGCATGACCGCGCGCTCCGCCGATGTGCACCGGGACGCGCAGTAGCCGACATGGCCGATCTCATCGGTGAGGATCTCGCTGTAGAGTAGTTCGATCCGTTCGGCGACCTCGGGTTCGTCGGCGAAGAGCTCGGCGCCGGCGCGGCGCAATTCGTCAAACATGATGCAGCCCGCCATCTCTGCGGCCCCGACGAACATGAAGCCGAGCCGCTCGGGGAGGAACACTCCTGTCTTCACGAACTGGCGCATCACGAATGGCGGCGGGACGACCTGGAAGGTCAGGTCGAAGACGTCGAGCGCGTATGCCAACAGCCGGGTGTGATAGTGCTCTTCGAGTTCGAGGTAGACGTTCTCCGGCGGCAGATCCTCGTCGCTGTTGCGTCCGTAGGTTTCGCCGAGCCCTACGCCGAACCGTTCAGCCTTATTGAGCTTGGCGGTCGCCAGCAGAAACAGCATCTTGCGGTCCAGGCCCGGTTCCGGGCGTCGACGGCGCAGGTTGCGGAGGAAGATCGTCCGGTCGGCGGGACGGGTTGACCGGACGGGGTTCGCCTCGAGTTCGGCGAAGAACCGCTCCCGATTCGCCAACCGCCTGTTGAGCAGGTCGGCCTCGCCGTCGCGCCTGGCCAGGAAATCCCGGTAGCCCTCGATGCCTGTGCGATTCATCGGTTCTCCATCCCCTTGACAATCGTTGTGACATAACGGTTCAGCAGTGCTGCGTCGAATACGCCCGTGGCGAGCAATGCGAACAGCCCGGTGAGGAAGAACGTCGCGAGTTCGCCCGCATTGCGGTCGGCAGGCACCTGCCCTGCCGCTTGCGAACGGCTGATCACCCCGACCAGGAACTCTGCGAGCGGGTGCCGCGCCAACTCGTCTTCGACCGGACGCATCGAGGAGAAGTGCAGGCCGAGCATGTCCCGGAAAACCGCTCCGCCCAACCGTCGTTCGGCGCTGAGGACACGACGGACGACTTGGGTGAGGATCGACTCCAGATCTCCCGTGGCCTTGTCGAGTTCGCGGACGATCCGGGTCTCCTCGTCGCGTTCCGCCTCGAAGAGAACGTGCTCCTTGGTCGGGAAATGGAAGTAGAACGTTCCCCTCGCCACACCCGCCGCAGCCGCGATCGCGCTGACGTCGGCCGCGGCCAGGCCCCGGTCCGAAATCTCGGCCAGCGCAGCGTCGAACAAGCGGGCCCGGGTTTCGATCCGGCGCGCCTCACGGACGCCCCGGGCCGGTGATTCGGCCACGGGTGGTGCTTGTCGCAACGTCATGGCGGCCACCGTACGCCGATTCGCTGACAGCCGTCAATGACGAGTGTCAGCGAAATCGAACTACGGGATCACTTGACGTGCTTGTCGAACCATTCGATCGGAATCTCGGGATGCACGCCGAAGTAGTTGTAGCCGTCGAATCGGCGGTCGGTTCCGGTGATCCAGTGCAGGGCCTTCTCCTCGACGGGGATGGCGTCGAAGATGTCCTGCACGTCCTGCGGTCGCGTCATGACGTCGTCGTGAACCTGGGCCACCAGCGTCGGCATCGTCACCGCCTTCACGTGCTCCAGCGGGGACTGCTCGGACAGGTGGAACCCGGTGCGCTCGTGGACGGCCTTGTCGAATTTGGCGTAGCCGTCCTCCATGCCGATGCCCTTGACGAACTCCTCGACGATGTAGTTACCGGACACGGGTTGCAGCATGACCATGGCTTGGATCTCGGAGAACTCTTCGGGGTGCTTGGACCACGCGACGGCGGTGGAATCCGCACCCAGGCACACCGACAGCAGCACCTTCTTCATGCCCTTTGTGTCGGGCCTGGCCGCGGCGTAGCGCAGCGATCCGATGACGTCGCGGTACTCGGTCAGCCCGATACCGGCGATGCCGCCGTTGCCCTGCCCGCTCATCCCGTGGTTGCGGATGTCGTAGGCCAGGACGTTGTAGCCCGCGTCGTGCAGGGCCTTGTACTCCGGCAGGAAGCTCACCTCGAAACCGCCAAGGCCGCCGAACTCGGGTAGGTGACCCGGGTAGCCGTACCGATTTCCGGGCAGGAAGTGGTTGTGGATGATCAGCCGGTCCGAATCCGCCGGGATGAACCAACCCTCAAGCGGCACACCATCCATCGACGGGAAGACCACGTCCTCGTACTGCAGGCCCACCTCGTCGGGGCGGCGGAGCACGGGTGCGCGGCGGCCCGCCGTCGTTCCGGTGGTCCACAACTCGACGAATCCGTCGAATGCTTCCTGTGCGGCGTTGTCGGTCATCTCGCTGCCTTCTCTCTGTTCGATGAATCTGGCGATATCCCGACGCTACGAGCTTGCTGTTGGGGTAGGGGAGACGCTGCTTATAGGGGGGACCGGCAACCCCTGCCTACGGGCGCGGTGTTTCCCTACTGTGAGGGCATGGACATCGCCAAGGACAGCCGTTCCTGATGACCCGTCGCGCGAAGATCACCCCGGAGCAGGTCGGGTTGGCCCCTGGCGTGCGACGCCGGGTGCCTGGCCTGCGGCGCGAGGAGGCCGCTCAGCTCGCCGGCGTGAGCACCGAGTACTACACGCAGATCGAACGCGGCAACGTCGCCGGTGTCTCTGACGAGGTACTGCAGGCGATCAGCAGGGCTTTGCGGCTCTCCGACGACGAGACGGTTCACTTCTTCGACCTCGTCCGAGCCGGGGCCGGCACGCGCACATCGACGCGGAACAAGCGCGCGGCGGTCAAGAAGCTGCCCGAGGGCGTTCAGGCCTTGATGGATGGCATGGCCGGTTCCCCGGCGATCGTTCTCGACGGGAACCTCGACATCCTGGCCGCGAACCCACTGGGGCGACTGCTGTACTCACCCCTGTACGACAGGGCGCTCGGGCGGCCCAACTTTGCCAGGTTCATATTCTTCGATTCTGCTGCTGCACAAGTGTTTCCAGAATGGGAGCGCAGTGCCGACGAAGCGGTCGGCCTGCTGCAGGCTGAGGCAGCCCGGGATCCACACTCCGCGGCCATCACGCAGATCGTCGGGGAGCTCGCCACCCAGAGCGTCGAGTTCCGCGCCCGGTGGGCGGCCCACAACGTGACCACCCACCGGCACGGCGTCAAACGGTTCGGTCATCCTGAGTTCGGTGATCTCACGCTCACCTACAACGTATTCGAGGTCGCTGCGGCGCCGGGGCTTTCGCTCGTCGGATACACCGCCGAACCGAATTCCCCGTCCGCGCAGGCGTTGAGCATCATGGCGAGTTGGAGTGCGCCTAGCCCGACGCGAAAGTGACATCGGTGAGTTCTTCCGACACCGTCCATAGCCGGGACGCGGCATCGTTGTCGCGCAGCGGCTTCCAGAGCTTCTGTTCCCCGGGAGGGCCGCCGACGTGCCCCGGCCATTGGGGCCCGTAGAAGGCGCTGTCCTTGGCGTCTGGTGAAGCGGCGGCCATCAGCGCAGGCAGTTGCGCGCTGTCCACGGTCCCCACGATCAGACCTCGGGCCGAGAACCACCGGATCAGCCGCACGCCGACGGTGTCCTTGGCGCGCCCGACTTCCGGGCGTGCCGCCAACAGGTTGGTGGGGGCGACGCCCGGGTGCGAGATGTTGCTGGTGATCCCCCAGCCCGAGGCCGCGCTGCGACGGCTGAGCTCAAGCCCGAACAACCCGAGCGCGATCTTGGACTGCCGATAGGCGGCCATGCCGTCGTAGCCGCGCTCCCAGTTCAAGTCGTTCCAGTTGATGGCGCCGCTGCGGGCGGCGACGCTGGTCTGAGACGTCACCCGTGCCCGGCCGGCCCTGAGGAGAGGCAGCAGGTGGGCGGTGAGCGCGAAATGGCCCAGGTGGTTCGTGCCGAACTGCAGCTCGAACCCTTCAGCGGTGGTCTGCCGGTCAGGCGGGGTCATCACCCCGGCGTTGTTGACGAGCAGGTGAATCGGAGCCCCCTCGGCGCACAGTTTCCCACCGAGCGCTGCCACCGACGCCAGCGAGGACAGGTCGAGCTCCTCCAGCGTCAGCTTCGCGTGCGGATGCTGTTCGCGGATCTTGGCGACGGCTGCCTCGCCCTTGCGCGGGTTTCGGACCGGCATGACCACGTCGGCGCCTGCAGCGGCGAGCCTCGACGCGATGCCGAGGCCGATGCCGTCGCTCGCGCCGGTCACCACCGCACGCTTGCCGGACATGTCCTCGATCGTGATGTCGTAATCGGTTGGCATGTGCTCGAGATTGCCCGCCGGAACCGGCCGTATCCACGGTCTGATGATCCGTGGCTGAGCGATCCGGCCCGAGAGAAGATGGCATGCATGATCGATCGAGCCGGGCTGGCAGAATTCCTCGTCCGCCGTCGCGGGGCCTTACAACCCGAGGACGTCGGGCTCCCACGTGGACAACGCCGCCGAACGAGCGGGCTGCGGCGCGAGGAAGTCGCCGCGCTGTGCCACATGTCGACCGACTATTACTCGCGGCTGGAGCGCGAACGCGGCCCGCAGCCCTCGGAGCAGATGATCGCCTCGATTGCACAGGGGCTCCATCTGTCTCTTGACGAGCGTGACCACCTCTTCCGTCTTGCCGGGCATCAGCCTCCGGTGCGTGGGTCGAGCAGTGACCACATCAGCCCCGGAATGCTGCGAATCTTCGACCGGCTCACCGACACCCCGGCTGAGATCGTCACCGAGTTGGGGGAGACGCTGCGGCAGACTCCGCTCGGCGTCGCCCTTGCCGGCGACCTCTGCCGGTACACCGGGCCGTCTCGCAGCATCGGGTATCGCTGGTTCACCGACGCGGCCGTGCGCTGCATCTACCCGCCGGAAGATCACCAGTTCTACTCGCGGATGTACGTTTCCGGGCTTCGCGGCGTGCTCGCACTGCGCGGTCCTGATTCGAAGGCCGCCGGATACGCCGAACTGCTCTCCGCCGAAAGCGAGGAGTTCAGGCTCCTGTGGAACCGGCACGAGGTCGGCATCAGGCCGCGAGACGTCAAGCGCTATCGGCACCCTGAGGTCGGGAGTCTGGAACTCAATTGCCAGATTCTGCTGGACCCTGACCAGTCCCACTCGCTGCTGGTCTACACCGCCGCACCGGGCAGCGAGAGCTACGAGAAACTGCAGTTGCTCTCGGTGGTTGGAGCGCCGGCAGTGTGATTCGTCCATGCGGTCGAATAGTCGACCGGGCCTGGCTAGGATGGGGCCGTGGAGGATCAGCCCGCGGGCTCCAGTCGCGTGGCGCGCCGTCGTGACCGGCGCAAGGCCGAGATCGTCAAGACGGCCACCCGGATCCTCACCGAATCCGGCTACCAGGGGATGAGCCTGGAAGATGTCGCCGAGCAGACCGACATCGCCAAGGCCACTCTCTACCACTACTTTTCATCAAAGGATGCCCTGGTTGCCGCCGCGCTGGAGACCCTGACCGAGGAAGTGCTGCAGCGGCTCGGGGCCCGTGAGGATGCCATCGGGGAGGCTGGCGCTCGCGAGCACCTGGCGGCCCTGATCGATGAGCAGATCCGCATCCTCACCGAGACCGCACCCGAGGTGGCCGCGGTGTTCTCCTGGCCGCGGGGCTGGCCGGAGGTCTTCGATGAGCCGATGAAGGACATGCGGCGTCGCCATGACGCGGTGTTCCGGCGGGTGGTGGAACAGGGTGTGGCCGACGGCGAATTCACCTGTCCCGACGTCAATGTCGCCTTGCAGTGCCTGCACGGCGTCCTGAACCAGTCCTCGGTGTGGATCGGTCCGGGGATGCACGACGACGACCGCGCGGAACTGCGCGCCGCGATCGTCGACCGTGCGCTGTGCCTGTTCTATTGAGCCGACGGGAATTGCGGCGCGCGCTTTTCCCGCAGGGCCGTGTAACCCTCCACCACGTCCGGCCCGAGGAAGGTCAACATCTCGTAGGCCGCGGACTGGTCGAAAATCGGGCCTGCGTTGCGCAACCAGTTGTTGAGCGCACGCTTGGTCAGCCGGATCGCCTGCTGGGCCCCGGTGGCCAGGTTGTCGGCGATCCGCAGGGCCTCGTCCAGAACCTCCTCCCGCGGAAGGGCTTTGGCGACCATGCCGATCCGCTCGGCCTCGATGCCGCCGATCATCTCGCCGGTCATCAGGTAGTACTTGGCCTTCGCCGTGCCGGCCAGCAGCGGCCAGATGATGGCGGCGTGATCGCCGGCGGCCACGCCGAGCTTGACGTGCCCGTCACCGATCCGGGCGTCCTCGGCGATGATCGCGACGTCGGCCAGCAAGGCGGCCACTGCGCCGGCCCCGACCGCGACGCCGTTGATCGCGGACACGATCGGCTTGTCGCAGTTGATCATGTTGTAGACCAGATCGCTCATCTCGCCGAGCATGTGGGACACCCGGTCGTAGTCGCCGGCCATCCGCTCGACCATGGCGAGATCGCCGCCCGCGCTGAATGCCTTGCCCGCGCCGGTGATCACCGCGACCCGGGTCTGCGGGTCGGCTGCCACGTCCTTCCAGATGTTGGCCAACTCGGTGTGCATGCCCTCATCGGCGGCGTTGTACTTCTCCGGCCGGTTCAGCGTGATCAGCAGGACGCCGTTGTCGCGGCGGGTCACCGTCAACTGTTGGTAGTCAGAGAAATCCATGGTGGGTGTCCCTCCTGTCTGCACGCACGGCATGCGCGCGCTCTGTTCAACCGAAGCTACGGTTTTTCGACCACTTAAGTCAATTCTCGACCAATCGGTTGATTTTCTGTGCCGGGCGGCCGATAGTGGCATCAGCGTCCACACCACCGCAGATCGGGAGGTCGGGTAATGCGATTCGACAACAAAGTCGCCGTCGTCACGGGTGCGGCATCGGGGATCGGCCGCGCCATCGCGACCGCACTGGCCGAGGCCGGCGCCACCGTCGCGGCGGTGGACCGGGATGGAGCGGGCCTCGCCCAGACCGTCCAGGACTGTGCGAACGCCACCGCGTACGTGGTCGACCTGGCCGACCCGAAGGCGGTGAGCACACTGCGCGACGACGTCGTGGCCGCGCACGGAGCACCCGCCGTCATCGTCAATGCCGCGGGCTTCGACCGGGTCGAGCCGTTCATGTCCAACGACGACACGCTGTGGCAGGCGTTGGTCGCGGTGAACTTTCTCGGACCCGTCCGGCTCACCCACGCCTTCCTCGAAACCATCCTCGCCGAGGGAGGTATGGCAAAGATCGTCAACATTGCCAGTGATGCAGGGCGGGTGGGCAGTCTCGGGGAGACGGTGTACGCAGGCACCAAGGGCGGCTTGATCGCCTTCACCAAGTCGCTCGCACGCGAGATGGCCCGTCATCAGATCAACGTCAACTGTGTTTGCCCTGGACCGACAGACACCCCGCTGTTCCATTCGCTTCCGGACAAGGTCCGCGACGGGCTGATCAGGGCCATCCCGTTCCGCCGGCTCGCGGAACCGGAGGAGGTCGCCAAGGCTGTGCTCTTCTTCGCTTCCGACGATGCCAGCTTCATTACTGGCCAAGTCCTCAGTGTCAGTGGGGGCTTGACGATGGCCGGTTGATGGCCGGTTGGTGGACAACGGGAGACCGCCCCGCTCTTGGTCGACGCCAGTTCGCAATGGCATACTTGCTCAGCCCCTGGGCTCAACCCAGCCGATTCGGTTAGCCTCGGGGAGCAGATTGGCCAGTTGGGGGATTGCTATGGCAAACGATCTGAGAGTGGACCCGGGGGCGCTTCGGGCGGGGGCCACTAGCAGCGAGATGATCGCTGCCGAATTGGGGGTGTCGCATGTCCGTCCCGATGCCGGGGGCTACCCGAGTAGCACCGGTGTCTCGGCGATGGACGACGCGGTGATCACCGCGCGAACATCCCAGGCGGGGCGCGTCAGCGCGCAGGCGGGGCACCTGTCCGCGGCTGCGCTGCAATACGCCGCCGTCGACGACCAACACGCCGGGGGCCTGGCGGAGTTGATGTGAATGATCTGCCCGACACGGGTCAGCGTGGTGGAGCATTGACCCGCTCTCAGTTAGAAGGCTGGGACACAACGTATCTCGCGGATGCTGCCGCGCGCTGGCGCCAGTTGGCTGCCGAATCGGAAGAACTGTTCGAGTGGCATCGGCAAAATGTGCACGCGCCGGGTGGGGCGGAATGGTCGGGTGCCGCCGGTGAGGCCGCGGGTGAACAGGTCAGTGCCGACGCTGTCGTGGTGCGCAAGCAGGGGGACATCCAGCGTGAGGCCTCCGAAATAGCCGAGAACGGCTGCCGGGACATCCGGCTGGCAGTGGGCCAGGTGCTGGAGGCGATCGCGGCCGCCGAGGAGGAGGGCTTCAAGGTGTCCGAGGACCTCAAGGTGCGCGACACCCGCCGCATCGACGTGAGCACCATGGCGGTGCGCTACACGGCCTCCCGGGAGCATGCCGAGGACATCCGATGGCACTGCGAGCGGCTCATGCAGGCCGAGATCTATCTGGGGCAGCGGCTCGAGGGCAAGGCCCTCGAGCTCGCCGCCATCCAATTCTCGTTGTGACCGAAGGGCGTTCGGCTACAGCTGCGCCCAGATCGACTTGGTCTTGAGGTAGGCGTCGATACCCTCGTAGCCGAACTCCTTGCCCATGCCCGACTGCTTGTAGCCGCCGAACGGCACGTTGTGGTCGAACGTCAACTGGCAGTTCAGCCCCACCATGCCGGCCTGCAGGCGCCTGCCGAGGCTGTGTGCGCGGGCCAGGTTGGTGGTCCAGACGGTGGCGGCCAGGCCGTAGCTGGTGTCGTTGGCCATCGCGATGGCTTCGTCGTCGTCGTCGAACGGCAGGATGGTGACGACGGGGCCGAAGATCTCCTCCTTGTACAGGCGGCTGGTGGCGGGGTCGATGTTGGTGACCACGGTGGGCTTGACGAAGTAGCCCTTGCGGTCCAACCGGTATCCACCGGAAACGATTTCGGCACCGTCACGCTTGCCCTGGTCGATGTACCCCAGCACGCGGTCGAGCTGCTTCTGGCTGACCAACGGGCTGATCATCGCGCCCTCGTCCTTGGGGCCGCCCAGCACCAGGTTGTCCCCGATCATCGCGATGCCCTGCACGACGCGTTCATAGACGCTGCGCTGCACAAAGATTCGTGATCCACACACGCAGCCCTGACCTGAGTGCACGAAGATGCCCATCGAGGCCATCATGATCGCCATGTCGAGGTCGGCGTCTTCGTAGATCAGCACCGGAGACTTGCCGCCCAGCTCCAGGGTCACCTTCTTCAGGTTGTCCGCCGAGTCCCGCATGATCTGCTTGCCGACCTCGGTCGAGCCGGTGAAGGCCACCTTCTCCACGTCGGGGTGCGCGGTGATCGCGGCACCCGCGGTGGCGCCGTAGCCGATCACGAAGTTTGCCACGCCGTCCGGCACGCCGGCCTCACCGATCAGCCGCTCCAGCAGCACCGCCGACAGCGGGGTTTCTTCGGCGGGCTTGACGACAGTGGAGCAGCCGGCGGCCAGGGCGGGCGCGATCTTGGCGCAGGCGTTGAACAGTGGGCCGTTCCACGGGTAGATCAGGCCCACCACGCCGTACGGCTCTTTGGTGGTGTAAGCGTGCAGGTTGGAGTAGTTGCTGTTGACGCCGCCCTCCATCTGCACCTGGTAGCTGCTGCCGTTGATCTTGGTACACCAGCCCGCGTAGTAGCGGAAGAACTCCGCACAGGTGGAGACGATCATCTCTGCCTGCATCGGGGGCATCCCGGCGTCCAACGACTCGAGTTCGGCGAACGCCTTGGCGTGCTCGTCGATGAGATCGCCCAGCTTCCACAGCGCCTTGGCGCGCTGGCGGGCCGGGATGTCCGTCCAAACCCCGGACTGATGGGCGGCCTTCGCGGCGGCGACTGCCTCGTTGACCGCCTCGGGCCCGCAGTCGCGGAACTCGGTGATCTGCTCCTCGGTCGCGGGGTCGATGACCGGAATGGTCTCGCCCGTGCCGGGTCGGTTGCGGAGCTCTTCCAAAACCGTCTGCAGTGCCATATGGTTCCCTTCGTCGTCGAAATGCTGAGCACCTGCTTAGCAGTCGAAGAGAGGGGCGGTCAAGACCCGCATGTGCGGTTGATATCGGCCGATATCCCTGTATTTGCGGTTGTTGACCGGGGGTGGTGTCGATACGCTGTCGCGGTGCCAGACATCCGGGTCCGCGAGGCGGCCGAATTGCTCGGGGTCAGTGACGACACCGTGCGGCGCTGGATCGACGACGGATCGCTGCCGGCCCATCTCGATGGCTCCGGGCGCAAGGTGATCGACGGGGCCGCGCTGGCGGCGTTCGCGCGCGCCAACGCCGCTGCGGCGCCCAAGGATCCACTCGGCATCGGCAGCTCGGCCCGCAACCGGTTCGCCGGGCTGGTCACCAACGTCATCGCCGACGAGGTGATGGCTCAGGTGGAGATGCAGTGCGGCCCGTTCACCGTGGTGTCGCTGATGAGCAGTCAGTCGGTCCGCGAACTCGGCCTGGCCCCCGGCAGTATCGCGGTCGCGGTGGTCAAGGCCACGACCGTCATCGTGGAAACCCCGAAAGGACAGTCATGACCCGCTCCCGGATGTGCGCCCTGGCCTTCACCGCGTTCGCTGCCACGACCTTGATCGGCGGCTGCACCTCGGCCGAGAAGGCGTCGGAACCCTCGGGTGCGGCCCAGGGCGGCTCGATCACGGTGTTCGCCGCGGCCTCGCTGAAGTCGGCGTTCACCGAGATCGGAGAGCAGTTCAAGACCGATAATCCAGGCAGTGCGGTGGAGTTCTCGTTCGCCGGATCCTCGGACCTCGTCACCCAGCTCACCCAGGGCGCCGACGCCGACGTGTTCGCCTCGGCCGACACCCGGAACATGGACAAGGCGGTGACCGCGAACCTCGTCGAGGGCAGCCCGGTCAACTTCGCCACCAACACCCTGACCATCGCCGTTGCGCCGGGAAACCCCAAGGGCATCAAGTCTTTCGCCGATCTGGCCAAGCCCGGCACCAGCGTCGTGGTGTGCGCGCCGCCGGTGCCCTGCGGTGGCGCCGCCGAAAAGGTCGAGAAGGCCACCGGCGTCGACCTGTCGCCGGTGAGCGAGGAGACCTCGGTCACCGACGTGCTGGGGAAAGTGACCAGCGGACAGGCCGACGCCGGCCTGGTCTACGTCACCGACGCCGCCGGAGCCGGGGACAAAGTCACGGCCGTGGCGTTCCCCGAAGCGGCCCAGGCCGTCAACACCTATCCCATCGCGGTGCTCAAGGACTCCGAGCACGCCGAACTGGCGCACCGTTTCGTCGACCTGGTGACCGGCGAGGCCGGCCAAAAAGCGCTCGCCAAGGCTGGATTCGCCAAGCCCTGACCGAGCCCGCAGCGGCGCCGTAGCCTGGGTCTGTGGCCGATCTGACCGAGATCAGTGCCGACGACCTGGCGGCACTGGAATTCTTCGCCGGATGCCGGCCGTCCGTGCTGGCGCCGTTGACCGCCCTGCTGCGGCCCCTGTCGGTCCCGGCCGGGCACGTGCTGATCCGGCAGGGCGACCCGGCCCTGACGTTCATGCTGATCGCCTCCGGGCGCACCAGGGTGGTCCATGACGGGCCTGACGGCCAGGCCGTCGTCGCCGACCTGGAGCCGGGCCTGATCATCGGTGAGATCGCGCTGCTGCGCGACGCGTCGCGCACCGCCACGGTGACGGCCCTCGAACCGGTGACGGGCTGGGTCGGTGACCGCGAGGCGTTCGAGTTCATCCTGCACCTGCCGGGGATGTTCGACCGCCTGGTGCGCATCGCCCGCCAGCGGCTGGCCGGGTTCATCACCCCCATCCCGGTGCAGGTGAGCAACGGCGACTGGTTCTATCTGCGGCCGGTACTGCCCGGCGACGTGGAGCGGACCCTCAACGGGCCCGTCGAGTTCTCCAGCGAAACCCTCTACCGGCGTTTCCAATCCGTACGCAAGCCGACCAAGGCCCTGCTGGAGTACCTGTTCGAGGTCGACTACGCCGATCATTTCGTCTGGGTGATGACCGAGGGTGCGCTCGGGCCGGTCGTCGCCGATGCCCGCGTGGTCCGCGAGGGTCACGACGCGACGACAGCGGAGGTGGCATTCACCGTCGGTGACGACTACCAGGGCCGCGGCATCGGCACGTTCCTGATGGACGCCCTGGTGGTGTCAGCGGACTATCTTGGTATCCAACGTTTTACGGCACGGGTGCTGAGCGACAACTACGCCATGCGGCGCATCCTGGACCGGCTCGGCGCGGTGTGGGAGCGTGAGGATCTGGGGGTGGTGCTCACCGATGTCGCCGTGCCCGCCGTCGGCACGCTGAGCATCGAACCCGAACTGGCCGCGAAGATCAAAGACGTTACCCGTCAGGTGATCCGGGCGGTGAGCCAGTGAAGCCGACACTCAACAAGGACACGCGGGTGTGCATCTCGCTGGCGGCCAGGCCCAGCAACATCGGCACCCGGTTCCACAACTATCTCTACGACGAACTCGGCCTCGACTATCTCTACAAGGCTTTCACCACAACCGATATCGCCGCGGCGATCGGCGGAGTGCGGGCGCTGGGTATCCGTGGCTGTTCGGTGTCGATGCCGTTCAAGCAGGACGTCATGGCTCTCGTCGACGAGATCGAACCTTCGGCCCTGGCGATCGATGCGGTCAACACCATCGTCAATGACCTGTCGGTGCCCGGCGGCCGGTTGGTCGCCTCCAACACCGACTATCTGGCGGTGCAGGAGCTCATCGAGCGGTTGGACCCGAGCGATGCCGTGCTGATCCGCGGCAGCGGCGGCATGGCCAAGGCGGTCGGGGCGGCGTTGCGGGACAAGGGGTTCCGTGGCGGAACCGTCATCGCGCGTAATGCGGAAGCCGGACGCGAACTGGCCGGGGCACTCGGCTACGACTATGCGCCAGAGGTCGGCACGTTGACCGCACCCATCCTGGTCAACGTCACCCCGATCGGGATGGCCGATGGGCCCGACGAGCACCGCAGCGCATTCGAACCCGCCACCATCGAGTCAGCCCGCGCGGTGGTCGACGTCGTGGCCATGCCCGCCGAAACCCCGCTGATCACGACGGCCAGGGCGGCGGGTCTTCCGGTCATCACCGGAGCCGAGGTGATCGCGCTGCAGGCCGCAGAACAATTCGAGCGTTACACGGGAGTACGGCCGACGCCTGAGCAGGTGGCCGCGGCGTCGGCCTTCTCCCGGCAGTCGCCTACGGCGTGATGACGGTCTGCTCGTCGATCGCCGCTGTCGCATCCATCAGCGGGCCCATCTGATCCTCGGTGCCATCGGCGTTGAACTGCAACACAAACAGCCCGTCGGAAGCGGGGATCACCACGGTCTTCTGGGCGATCAGCCGGGTGGCGCCGTCCTTCACGTAGGTGCCGCCGATCTGATACGCCTCGAATCCGCTCAGTTCGTCCGCTGACCCGTCGCCCTGGTTCTCGTAGCCCGGCAGGTTCCTGATCTCGTTGGGGGCGTACTCAAGGATCTTGGCCGGGTCCACGTCGCCGGTCAGTTTGGACATCAGCGCGATGATCGACGGCGGATCTGCGGCAAACGCCGGATCGGTGGACACGATTGCGCCCCAGGCCCATTCGGGGGCCGACGAACCCGCGTCCGTCCAGCCTTCGGGAATCGGCATGTCCAGGTTGGGTGTGCCGGGATCGCCGCGGTGCACCGCCGTCTCGGTGATGTTGTTGTCGCGGATGTAGTCGACGATCGTGTACTGGTGCCCGGCTGTGGGGGCACGGGTGTCGTCGGCCTTGGACTTGGTCGGTTCGGTGCCGGCCTCGCTGCTCGCACTGGCCCCGGTCGCCTCAGTTGCCGTGCCGGTCACCGTCTTGCCGCCGCAGCCGGCCAGCATGACCCCGAGCGCCACGGCGGCGATGGCGATCCCGCCGGCCCTCATTGAGCTGGTCATCGGTCTCCAATCGGTTGGACGCCCCGGTGAGGCGCAACTGATTTGCACGATAAACGCTCTACTGGGAAATGGCTGGCAGAAGCCGCAGTCTTACGGCACAACATTTTGCACAGTGAAATGTCCGGCCGTTGGGGTCGGGTGCCGTCAGCACTTCGCCGACAAGTACACCGTCTGATGGAGAGCGCGAGCCGGGCGCAGCGACGCGACGGTGCAGCGATCCAGCGCCGCCATCCCGTCCCGGTAGATCACGACGTCGTAGCCCTGACGTTCCAGTTCGTCTGCCGTGTCCTGCGCAGATCCGACCCCCGACGGCGCGGCCACGGTCGTCGCTGGGAAACCCAGAGCCAGAGCCGACAGTGCGCCGCCGGCCAGCACAGCCCCCGTCAATCCGTACACCTGTTCTGCCCCTCATCGTTCTACGTCCTGCTTGTCGCAACCAGTCCTGCGTCGATTAAATTCCGCTGTATCGCAACACTTGTCGTGTTGTCAGCGACGAAAAACAAGTTGACAAGCGGCGCTGCGGCCGTCCTCGACAGCAAACCCGGGGCTGTGGTATCAAAACGCCGTGCGCGTTTTCGCCGTCGCGGCGGCCCTGCTGGTGTGCACCGCAGCGTGTGGGTCGCGGCCGGCACCGGAACCTACGCCGACATCGTCGGGGCCTCAGGCCACCGGCAATGTCGTCACGGTGAGCCCGGCCCGCATCGACCGCGTGCGCCAGGATCTGCCGCCCGGTTACGAGGTGGTGGGAATCGACCCGCGTGCCACCCCGGTATCGCTGTGGGGCTTCGGCCCGGACTGGACGGCCGACCCCGCGGAATGCGCTGCGCCGGCGGCCCCCGAAACCGATCCCGCCCGCGGCTGGTCGGCATCGGGGCCCGGCGGCATCGTCTATGCCGCCGTCGCGAAGGTGACGGGCGCGCCCGACGAAGCCGGGCCCGACGCGTCGTGCGACCGGTGGAGTGTGTCGGGCGGGCATTCGGTCGGAACCGTCACCCCGATCGAGGCTCCGGTGGTCGAGGGCGCGGTGACCGCCGGGATGGCGACGGCCGTCACCACCGTCGTCGAGGGTGGCACCGAAACGCGATCCCACGCCGATACGTTCACCGCCGATCTCAACTCCGAGACCGGCGGCTACCACCTGTTCATCACCGTCGTCACCGACCCCGGATCGCCCAATCCCGCGCTCGACCGGGCGTTCACCTCCGACCTGCTGGTGAAAACGGTTTCGGCGTTACGCGGCTGAGTCGGCACTGCCAGGTAAGTTGACCAGCGATGTGGAACCGCAACGTCTTACTCGCCGCCGGCGTCCTCGCCTGCGCCACCGGATTGGTCGCATGCGGTCAATCTGACCAGTCGAACTCCGCCAACGCGGACATCGCCAACGTCGCCAAGGTGCGCTCCAGTTTCGGCCCGGAGTTCAAGGTGTCCGATGTCGCCCCGACCGGGATCGACCCGAAAATGCTGGCGCCGCAAAAGATGCCGCCCGGCGTGAAGGTCGACCCTGCTGATTGCGCGAAGTTCGCCGAAGGCCAGTCGTTGCCGGAGGGGCTGAAGGGCAACATGGCCGCCACCACGGCCGAAGGGGCGGGCAACCGGTTCATCGTGCTGGCCGTGGAGACCTCTGAGCCGGTCCAGTTGAACGACCCGGGCGATGCGTGCAAGAAGGTGAAATTCCTGGGCCCCGGTATGCGGGGGCAGGTGGACGTGGTCGAAGCGCCGCAGATCGAGGGGGCCCGCACGACCGGAACCCACCGCATCGTGCAGACCGTGGTGGGTGGTCAGCCGCGCACCGGCGAGTTGTACAACTACGTCGCCAGTTTCGACACGTTCCTGGTGATCGTCACCGCCAACCCACTGGTGGAGCCGGGCAAGCCGGTGTCACCGGTGGACGACAAGCGGGCCCGCGACCTGCTCAGCACCGCGGTGGCCAGTGTGAGGGGTTAGTACGGGGTCGACCCGACCCTCAGCGCACGTCTTGCGGGCGGAACTGGATGCTGATGCGCGGCCCGACCAGGCTGGTGGTCTTCGGAATCGAATGCTCCCAGGTGCGCTGGCACGAGCCGCCCATGACCAACAGGTCGCCGTGGCGGTGCTGTAGCCGCAGGGCATGGCCGCCGCCCCGCGGGCGCAGTGCGAAAACCCTTGTCGCGCCCAGCCCGACGATGGCCACCATGGTGTCCTCGGTGCGGCTGCGGCCGATGGTGTCGCCGTGCCAGGCCACACTGTCGTTGCCGTCGCGGTACAGACACAGGCCCGCGGTGGTGAACGGTTCACCGAGCTCGCCGCCGAAGGTGTCGTTGAGCCTGCGCCGGATCTGCTTGAGCCGGGGGTGCGGCACCGGTTCGTTGATCAGGTCGTGAAAGCTGACCAGCCGCGGCACCGCCACCACGCGGTCGTACATCTCGCGTTCTTCGGACCGCCAGGGGATCCCGTCCATCAACTCCTCGAACAGCGAGTCGGCATCGGGCAACCAGCCCGAGCGCAGTTCAACCCAGGCGTCGTTGCCGAGTCGACGACGTTCAGCGTGCTCGAACAGTGAGCCTTGCAACGCCAGCTCCATGCGCGCGAGTGTATCGCACAGACGTTCGACTGCGTTAGAGGCGGGAGGCGCCCGGCCCGTGCTCGGCGAGAACGTCGCCGGGGTTGGTCAGCAGGCAGGTCTTGAGGCTCAGGCAGCCGCAGCCGATGCAGCCGGTCAGGTTGTCGCGCAACCGTTGTAGGTGCAGGATGCGGTCGTCGAGGTCCTGACGCCAGCCGGCCGAGAGCCTGGCCCAGTCCTTGCTGGTCGGGATCCGGTCGTCCGGCAGGCTGGACAGCGCATCGCGGATGCGGGCCAGCGGTATGCCCAGGCGCTGCGACATCCGGATGAATGCCACACGGCGCAGCGTCTCGCGGGCATAGCGGCGTTGGTTCCCCGAGGTGCGCCGGCTGGCGATCAGGCCCTCGCGCTCGTAGAAGTGAAGTGCCGACACCGCCACGCCGCTGCGGACCGACATCTCGCCAGGAGTTAACTCGTGCGTCTCCATACACCTCAACCATAGTTGAGTTAACGTCATTGCGTGGAGACTGCGGCGTTCGGTTCCAATTCTGAGGTCGGCACGCTGCGCGCCGTCATCCTGCACCGGCCCGGGCCGGAGTTGCAGCGGCTGACGCCACGCAACAACGACGCCCTGCTGTTCGACGGCTTGCCGTGGGTGGCCAAGGCACAACGTGAGCACGACGCCTTCGCGGCGGTGCTACGTTCCCGCGGCGTCGAGGTGCTGCTGGCCGATCTGCTGACCGAGGCGCTGGCCAGCGGTGCGGCGCGGATGCACGGCATCTCCGCTGCCGTCGACGCACGGCGTCTGGGTGTGCCACTGGCCCAGGAACTCTCGGCCTATCTGCGCACCCTGCCGCCGGTCGATCTGGCACACATCCTGATGGCCGGCATGACGTTCAACGAGGTGCCCTTTCACGGTGCCGAGCTGTCACTGGTCCGCCTCATGCACCACGGCGGCGATTTCGTGATCGAGCCGCTGCCCAATCTCCTGTTCACCAGGGATTCGTCGTTCTGGATCGGCCCGCGCGTGGCCATCACCTCGCTCGCGCTACCGGCCCGGGTGCGCGAAACCTCGCTGACCGACCTGATCTATGCGCACCATCCGCGGTTCCTCGGCGTCCGGCGGGCCTACGAGTCGCGCTCGGCTCCTGTCGAGGGCGGCGACGTGCTGCTGCTGGGGCCCGGGGTGGTCGCGGTCGGGGTGGGGGAGCGGACCACACCCGCCGGAGCCGAGGCGTTGGCGCGCAGCCTGTTCGACGACGACCTGGCCCATACCGTGCTGGCGGTGCCGATCCGGCAGGAGCGCGCCCAGATGCACCTGGACACCGTGTGCACCATGGTCGACGTCGATGCGGTCGTGATGTACCCGAACATCGTGGACTCGTTGTCGGCGTTCACCATTCACCGCACCGAGGCCGGGATCCGGATCGACGACGAGGTGCCTTTCGTGCAGGCGGCCGCCGATGCGATGGGGATCGAGCAGCTGCGGGTGATCGACACCGGGCTCGATCCCGTGACCGCCGAACGTGAGCAATGGGACGACGGCAACAACACCCTGGCCCTGGCGCCGGGTGTGGTGGTGGCCTACGAGCGCAACTCGGAAACCAATGCCCGGCTGGCTGATTCGGGCATCGAAGTGCTGCCGATCGAGGCGTCGGAGCTGGGCACCGGCCGGGGCGGGCCACGCTGTATGTCGTGTCCGGCTGCGCGGGACCTGCTCTAGATCGCGTCGGGGTCGCCCGGTCGCCGTTGAGATTGCGCTCAGGGCTGTGGTGGCGCCGATTTCACGACCCTGTGCGCAATCTCAACGCTTCGCGCATGCGATGCAGGATGAACGCCTTGCTGTGTTCGACCACCACGTGAATGTCGATCCACCCCTGCCGTGCGATCAGCTCGTTGCGACCGATGTCGTGCACATACCGAGGGCGGTCAGTGGCATGGTGTTTTCCCTCGTAGTCGGCTCCGACCATCGGCTCGTCGTAGCCCATGTCGATGAAGGCCTCGTTGAAGCCGTCGGTCACCCGGATCTGGGTGCGTGGCCGCGGCAGCCCACCGTCGATGAGGACCAGCCGAAGCCAGGTTTCTCTCGGAGATTGGGCACCGCCGTCCATCAGGTCGAGCGCGACTTCCGCCCGGCGCAGTCCCCGGGCTCTCGGATAGCGATCGGCCAGGAGCAGAACATCGGCTGCTTTGACATCCGTGGCTCGTGCAAGCGCGTCGAGGTGCTGAACAGCCAGATCCCGGGGCAGATGTCGTGCCAGATCCAGAGCCGTCCGCTGCGGTGTCGTCACCGGGAGGCCGGCTACGACGGCGATCTCGTCTGGGTCGATCCGCTCATTCCGAACGACGATGCCATCTGGTGGGCGGCCATTGCGCCAGAGCATCTCGATCGGTGCATCGTGGGCTACCCACTGCGCGCCATGCAGCGCCGCAGCCGCCCTGCCCGCGATCACGCTGTTGCGGCCTGACCACAAGTAGGCGCCGATGGTCCTGCGCCACAGGGGAAGTGGTCCGGACTTCGGCACGTACACGTCGGGAAATATCGACCGATAGTTCCACCGCAGCTGGCTGCGGGTGAGAGCACCGCGCCTGAGCATCTCACTGCCGATGAAGACTTCTCGCATGCCGTGATGCTGTGATGCGAGACCGACAAAACGGGCCGTCAAACTTGAGATTGCGCTCCGGGCTGTGGATAACTCGGTTTCACGACCCTGTGTGCAATCTCAACGCCACGAGGGCAGCCAGATCTCCAGGTTCCAGGTCGACTGCGAAATCGGGATGCCCGTCAGGACCGGGTACAGCCACGCGAAGTTCGCGATCACGAGTGCCACGTAGAAGCACACCACCAGCAGTCCCAACGTCCGGCGTTCCGGGTTCTGCCTGGGTTGGTAAAGGATGTCGCCGAGGATCAGCGCGATCGTCAGCACCAGGAACGGCGCCATCACGGTGGCGTAGAAGAAGTACATCTGCCGGTCGATGTCGAAGAACCAGGGCAGGAAACCGGCCGCGTACCCGACCAGAACCACGCCGTAGCGCCAGTCCCGCCGCACCACGGCCCGCCACAGCGCCCACCCGAGCACCGGCACCGCGATGAACCACATCGCCGGAGTGCCCACCAGCATCACGGCTTTCACGCACGACTGCGTTCCGCACCCGGCCACGTCGTGGTTGTCGATCGCGTAGAGCACCGGCCGCAAGGACATCGGCCACGTCCACGGCTTGGATTCCCACGGGTGGTGGTTGCCGTCGGCGTTGGTCAGCCCGGCGTGGAAATGGTAGGCGGCATAGGTGTAGTGCCACAGCGAGCGCAGCGCGTCGGGCAGGGGGATGATGCTGTTCTCGCCGATGGACTGGCCGGCCTCGTACCGGTTGACACCGGTCTCGGAGGCGAACCACGGCCCGTACGACGCCAGGTACACGGCGAACGGGATCAGGCCGAACACGTACGCGGCCGGCCCCAGATCACGGTGCAGCACGCCCCGCCACGGTGCAGGCACGTGGTACTGCTTGCGCGCGATCGCGTCGAGCACGAGGGTCATGACGCCGAAGAACAGCACGAAGTACAGACCGGACCACTTGGTGGCGCAGGCCAGACCGAGCAGCACCCCCGCACCGAACCGCCACCACCGCACGCCCAGCCGCGGACCCCACGGCGTCTCCGCGATCCGGCCCTCCATGAACGCGTTGTGCATGCGTTGACGCACGTCGTCGCGATCCACCATCAGGCAGGCGAAGGCGGCCACCACGAACACCACCAGGAACACGTCCAGCAGCGCCGTACGGGCCGAGACGAAGCTGACCCCGTCGGCGATGATCAGCAGCCCGGCAATGCCGCCGACAAGGGTGGAGCGGCTGATCCGGCGCCCGATCCGCACCACCAGCAGGACGATGATCACGCCGCACAGCGCCCCGGAGAATCGCCAGCCCAGCCCGTTGTAGCCGAACAGCGCCTCACCGATCGAGATCAGCTGCTTGCCCACCGGCGGATGCACCACGAGCCCGTAGCCGGGGTTGTCCTCGACCCCGTGGTTGTGCAGCATCTGCCAGGCCTGCGGCGCGTAGTGCTTCTCGTCGAAGACGGGCGTGCCGGCATCGGTCGGGGAGCCCAGGTTGAGGAACCGGCTGATCGCGGCCAGCGCGGTGATGATCGCCGTCATCAACCAGCCCTGCAGCCGGTCCGTCGGCCCGAAATCCGGGGCCGGGATCAGTGGCGCTGGGCTGATCAACGGGACCGAGCGACCAGCCGTCGGGGTATCGGTGGCGGTGGCGGTCACGCAAGCGATCGTAGGCTGTCGGTCGTGACACCCGGCAAACTACTGATCGGCGCCACGCCGCTGGGCCTGCCCTCCGATGCCTCTGCGCGTCTCATCACAGCGCTGCGCACGGCCGACATCGTGGCGGCCGAGGACACGCGACGCGTCCGTGGCCTGGCCCAGTCGCTCGGCGTGCAGCCGTCCGGCCGGATCTTGAGCTTCTTCGACCAGAACGAGGCGAGCCGGGTGCCGGGCCTGGTCGCGGAGATCGCGGCGGGCGCGACGGTACTGGTGGTCAGCGACGCCGGGATGCCCTTGATCAATGACCCGGGCTACCGCCTGGTCGCGGCCTGCGCGGAGGCGGATCTGCCGGTGTCCTGCCTGCCGGGCCCGAGTGCGGTGACGACGGCGCTTGCGGTGTCCGGGCTGGCCTCGGACCGGTTCTGCTTCGAGGGCTTCGCCCCGCGCAAACACGCCGCCCGGCTGGCCTGGCTGCAGACCCTGGCCGCCGAACCCCGCACCACTGTGTTCTTCGAATCTCCGCGCCGGCTGGGCGAGACACTGCGCGACGCCGTCGAGGTGCTGGGCCCGGAGCGACGCGCGGTGGTGTGCCGCGAGCTGACCAAGACCCATGAGGAGATCCGCCGCGGCAGCCTGGCCGAACTCGCCGAGTGGGCCGCCGACGGCGTGCTGGGGGAGATCACCGTGGTGCTGGCCGGGGGCACCCCGACCGTCGAACTACCCGACCTGGTGGCCGAGGTCGAGGAACTGGTGGCCGACGGGATCCGGGTCAAGGACGCCTGTGCTCAGGTGATCGCCGCGAACCCGGGAGCGCCGTCCCGGCGCGAGCTCTACGACGCCGTGCTGCGCGCACGGGACTGATACCCGTTTCGGGTCGGCCATTTTGGTGCATCTGACGGTGCGAGGCACCGGCTAGGGTTGCGGAATGGGTCCGGATTTCTCAACGGTCGATTCCGCGGAAAAGGCCGAACAGCTTTGTGCACAAGGGCAATTGGAACGGATGCCCCTCATGCCGGCCGAATTCGGCGGGCAGGATCACGTTCAGAACATGGTGTACTGCCCGCTCGGGTTGGCGGCGGCGAAGGCGGATGTCGATCTCAACATCATCGCCCCCCTCGTCCAGGGCGGGCAGGTTCAGGCGTACTCGGCTGTGCCGATCTATGAAGGCGACAGCTTCGTACCCGTCGCCGTCGAGATATCCGCCTGGCACCCCGAGTCTCCGGACACCGGCGCGTTCAACGCGAGGATCGCGATGTGGGGATCGGCGCTCCAGCCCGACTCAGCTCCCTGACGAAAGCTGGTGGCTCTGACCGGACAACTCCACGATCGAAGCCGACTTGTGCAGGCACTCATCCCATTCCGCGTCGACGTCGGAATCGGCGGTGATGCCGCCGCCGACACCGAGGACCGCCGACCCGTCGGAGCCGAACTCCACGGTGCGGATCGCCACGTTGAGCTCGCAGCCTGCCACGGGTGAGGCCAAACCGACGGTGCCGCAATAGACTCCGCGCCGCGCCGGTTCCCACTGCTGCAGCAACTGGCGGGCCCGCCGCTTCGGGGTGCCGGTCACCGAGGCCGGAGGGAAGGTGGCGTCGAGCAGTGCACTCGTCGGCGTATGCACGGGAACCTCGGCGGTCACGGTCGAGACCAGATGCCAGACTCCGGGCGCCGGATGAACCGCGAGCAGTTCGGGCACCGTCACGCTGCCGGTGGTCGCCACCCGTCCCAGATCATTGCGCACCAGGTCGACGATCATGACGTTCTCGGCGACGTCCTTGACCGAGGCCAGCAGAGCGGCCGGATCGGCCGAGGACGGCAACGTGCCCTTGATCGGGCTGGAGGTGACGGCGGTGCCCGCCCGGCGCAGGAACAACTCCGGTGACAGCGAGGCCACCGCACCCCAGTCTCCGGCCACGTAGGCGGCCCGCGAGGGTGCCGTCCGGGCCACCGCCTCGGTGAAGAAATCGATCGGCTCGCCGTCGATGCGGCCGGTGAATCTGGTGCAGACGCAGGCCTGGTACACCTCACCCGCCGCGATGGCCTCCAGGCAGGCCAGCACGCCCCGGCGGTGATCGTCGCGATCGGGGGCAACCCAGGTGAGGGCGTAGCCGTGTGGCCCACCTGGCTCCAGTGCGCGCAGCCAGGTGGGAAGTTCTGCGCCACTGAGGCTTTCGAACCACCAGAGGCCGTCGGCGTCCTGGCGCAGCACGCAGTCCGACCAGCCGCCGGCGGCCACCGGGATGCGCGGGGGTTCACCGTCGGCACCCGGGTCCGGGTAGCAGAGATAGCCGAACCAGCCGCCACCCACACTGCCTGCCGGTCCCGTGGCGTCCTGTGCCACCTCGAAGCAGATCTCCGGCGCCACCGGGGCCACCGAAAGCGAGGGCGCGATCACCGCACGTGAGCCGAACCAGTCGCCGATCACCGCGGCCGGCGGCGCCAGGCCCGCGGCCCGGGCGGCCGCGGCGACACCGCGCAGCACCGCCGGGGCATCG
>NZ_HG322952.1:462342-503829 GCF_000455325.1 Mycolicibacterium septicum DSM 44393 | reverse complement strand
CATCGCCCAGGGCGCCGAGCCGCTCGATCCGCATGCCACCAGCGTGGCAGAACCTCAGCGGCTGATCACCCGCGGGCTGTCCATGCCCGTCAGCTTGTCCGGATTGCGCATCGCGTAGAAGTGGGTGATCTTGCCGTCGATGACCTCGATGGTGAAGACCCTTCCATCCCGGCATCGCTGCGGATCATCACAGCGGGCTCGCCGTTGCAGGTGATGCGCTCGAACGCGAGCCCCGGGACCCGCTCGCCCGCACGGAACAGGCCGACCAGCATCGCCGCGACCTTCTGTGCGCCCACGACGGGCCGCCGGGCCGCGCTCGCCTTGCCGCCGCTGTCGGCGGTGTACACCGCATCGGGCGCCAGCAGGGCCAGCAGCCCGTCCATGTCGCCGGTCGCCGCCGCGGTCAGGAACTCCTCGGTGACCCGGTTGGACTCGTCGAGGTCGACGGGCTCGAACCGCTTGCGCCGGGACTGCACATGCTCGCGCGCCCGATGCGCCATCTGGCGCACCGCGCTCGTGGATTTGTCGATGGCCACCGCGATCTCGTCGTGGCTGAAACCGAACACCTCGCGGAGCACGAACACCGCGCGCTCATCGGGTGTCAATGTTTCGAGCACAACCAGCATGGCCATCGAAACGGATTCGGCCAGAACCACATCCGCTGATGCGTCACCGGTGACCCCGGCCGTCAACAGCAGCGGTTCGGGCAGCCACGGACCCACGTATTCCTCACGGCGCCGCGACTGGGCCCGCAGGGCGTTGAGCGCCTGCCGGGTGACAAGCTGGGCCAGGAACGCCTTGGTGTCGCGCACCGTCTCCAGATCGACCTCGGCCCAGCGCAGGTAACTCTCCTGCAGCACGTCATCGGATTCCGTTGCCGTCCCGAGGATCTCGTACGCGATGGTGAACAACAACGGCCGCAGCAGCGTGAACCGTTCGGCGTGCTCGTTCGAGTTCGAGGTCGAGTTACCTGCGCCAGACGGGTTCATCGGACCAGTGTCCCCTGCTGTGCCTCGGCCAGTTGGCGTGCCCGGTTGTCACCCTTGAACCAGAAGTACGAGCCCGGCTTGACGCCCTCCTTGCGCAGGAACGTCAGGGTCGCCCGGCAGACCTGCTCCTTGAAGAAGGCGCCGGTCCGACCGCCGATGAAGACGCGGCGCGGGCTGTCGTCGGAGTGGCAGAGCTGCACTGTGCCGTGGCTCCGGCCGACGCTCACGCACTGCCCGGCGAAGGCCTGGTTGATCACCTCGGGCTCGGCGCCCGCGATGCGGGCCAGCACGGTGTTGGCGGCCTGCACCCCCAACGGGCCCGCAGACTGGCAGCTCATCCGCAGCGGAACCCCCGACGGTGAGGCCGCATCGCCGGCGGCGACGATGTGAGGGTCATCGACGCTGGTCAGGGTTTCGTCGGTGAGCAACCGGCCCAGCACGTCGGTGCGCAGCCCGCTGGCCGCAGCCAGCCCGGGGACCCCGAACCCGGTGGTCCACACCGTCACCGCGCTGGGCAGCCGGTTGCCGTCGGCCAGGGTGATGGCGTCGGGTTCGACCCCGGTCACCAGCACCTCGGGTCCGTCGATGATCGAGACGCCGAGCTTGGTCAGGGCCTTGACGATCGAGCGACGGGCGCCTTTGCCCACCGAGGCGCCGACCACGTCGGTGACGAGCGTGACGTTGCGGCCTGCCTCGGCGAACTCGCTGGCTGCCTCGATGCCGGTCAGTCCGCCGCCGACCACGACCACCGGGGCCGACATCGGCACGTCCTGCAGCCGGGCGCGCAGTCGCTGGGCCTGTTCCAATTCCGAAAGCGGATAGGCGAATTCCGCGGCACCGGGCACCGAGGCGGGCACTCCGCCGGTACTGCCGACGGCGTAGACCAGATAGTCATAGTCGAGCACCTCGCCGGACGTCAGCTGCACCTGCCGGATGTCGGCATCGATGTGCTCGGCGCCGTCGACCAGCAGCCGGACCCCACTGCCCAACAGCGTGTCGTAGGCCGCGGTAGCGCCGTGGTTGCCGGCGACCAACTGGTGCAGCCGGATCCGCTCGACGAACTCGGGCCGCGGATTGACCAGCGTGACAGCCACTCCCGGTGTGCCCTGCAGCCGGTTGGCCGCCAGCACCCCGGCGTAACCTCCGCCGATCACGATCACTCGGGTGTCCTGCGTCGCGCTCATGGTGTCTCCTCTCAAAGGCTTATGCCCTCAAGACACCGCGCAACCCGAGTTTGTGACAGCCGGGGGCGCTATGTGACTCACATCACCGGAGAAGCTAGACCAGCCCCAGCGCGAGCATCGCGTCGGCCACCCGGATGAAACCCGCGATGTTGGCGCCCGCCACGTAGTTGCCCGGCTGGCCGTACTCGTCGGCAGTGGCCAGGCACCGGTCGTGGATGCGCCGCATGATCTCGGCCAGCCGCGCCTCGGTGTCGTCGAAATTCCACGAATCCCGCGAGGCGTTCTGCTGCATCTCCAGCGCGCTGGTGGCCACGCCGCCCGCGTTGGCGGCCTTGCCCGGGGCGAACCTCACCCCGGCCTCCTCGAAGAACTTCACCGCCTCGGGGGTGCACGGCATGTTGGCGCCCTCGGCCACGATCTGGCAGCCGGACTTGATCAGCATGGTCGCGTCGGCGCCGGAGACCTCGTTCTGGGTGGCGCAGGGCAGCGCGATGTCGCACGGCACCTCCCAGACACTGCGGCCGGTCACGACCTCGGCCGCGCCGCCACGGGCCTCGGCGTAGTCCTCGATGCGGCCCCGGCGTAGTTCCTTGACCTCCTTGAGCAGGTCGAGGTCGATGCCCTTCTCGTCACGCACGTAGCCGCTTGAGTCCGAGCAGGCCACGACGGTCCCGCCCAGCGCGTGCACCTTCTCGATCGCGTAGATCGCCACGTTGCCCGAGCCGGACACCACGACCTGCTTGCCTTCGAAGGACTGCCCGGTGGAACGGAGGATCTCGTCGACGAAGAAGACGGTGCCGTATCCGGTGGCCTCGGTGCGGACCTGCGATCCGCCCCAGGTAAGCCCCTTACCGGTGAGCACACCGGATTCGTAGCGGTTGGTGATCCGCTTGTACTGGCCGAACAGGTAACCGATTTCACGCATCCCGACACCGATGTCGCCGGCCGGGACATCGGTGTACTCGCCGATGTGGCGGTAGAGCTCGGTCATGAAGGACTGGCAGAACCGCATGATCTCGGCATCGGAGCGGCCCTTGGGATCGAAGTCCGAGCCGCCCTTGCCGCCGCCGATCGGCAGACCGGTCAGCGAGTTCTTGAAGATCTGCTCGAAGCCCAGGAACTTCACGATGCCGAGGTAGACCGACGGGTGAAAACGCAGGCCGCCCTTGAACGGTCCCAGCGCCGAGTTGAACTCGACGCGGAAGCCGCGGTTGATCTGTGAGGCGCCGGCATCGTCCTGCCAGGGCACCCGGAAGATGATCTGGCGCTCGGGCTCGCACAGCCGCCGGATGATCGCGCCGTCCGCGTATTCGGGGTGCTTGGCCACCACCGGCCCGAGGCTGGTCAGCACCTCGTAGACGGCTTGATGGAACTCCTGCTCGCCGGCGTTGCGCTGTCCTACTTCCTCGTAGATCGCCTGCAGTTTCTCATGTAGCACAGCCATGTCAGTCCATCTGGTAGCGGGGGAAAACCCCTGTCGGAGCGGGCAATTCGGTACCGGACTTGATCCGGGTACCGATCGAGTCGAAGTCGCGTGCGTCGGACGGCTGACCCAGCAGGTCGAGCAGCTTGGCCGTCGAGTCCGGCATCACAGGCTGGGTGAGCAGCGTGGCGATGCGCACCACTTCGAGCGTCGTGTAGAGCACCGTACCGAACCGCTGCTGGTCGGCCGCATCCTCGGACTTGCGCAGTACCCACGGTTCCTGCGCCGAGAAATAGCGGTTCGCCGCGCCCAGCACCGACCAGATCGCTTCCAGCGCAAGGTGCATCGCCGGCACGTCGTAGTGCACGCGCACCTGCTCCAGCAGCGCGTCGGCCGCGCTGAGCAGCGCCGTGTCGTCGTCGGTGAACGTGCCCGGGTCGGGCACCACGCCGTCGAGGTTCTTGGCCACCATCGACAGCGAGCGCTGCGCCAGGTTGCCCAGCTCATTGGCCAGGTCGGCGTTGATCCGGCCGATGATGGCTTCCTCGCTGTAGCTTCCGTCCTGGCCGAAGGACACCTCGCGCAGGAAGAAGAAGCGCACCTGATCGAGCCCGAAGGTGTCGACGAGCGCGATCGGGTCGACGACGTTGCCGACCGACTTGCTCATCTTCTCGCCCTTGACGTTGATGAAGCCGTGCGCGAAAACCCTTTCGGGCAGCGCGATCCCGGCTGACATCAGGAACGCCGGCCAGTACACGGTGTGGAACCGGATGATGTCCTTGCCGATCATGTGCAGGTTTGCCGGCCAGTACTTCTGAAAGGTCTGCGATGCCTCGTCCGGAAAGCCCACCCCGGTCAGGTAGTTGGTCAGCGCGTCCACCCACACGTACATCACGTGGTCGGGGTGGCCGGGGACCGGCACGCCCCAGTCGAACGTGGTCCGCGAGATCGACAGATCCCTCAGGCCGCCGGAGACGAAGCTGACGATCTCGTTGCGGCGCACATCGGGCCCGATGAATTCGGGGTGGGCCTGGTAATGGGCCAGCAGCCGCTCGGCGTAGTCCGACAAGCGGAAGAAGTAGGTCTGTTCCTCGGTCCAGGTGACCGGCGTGCCCGTCTCGATCGCGGTGCGGGTGCCGTCGGGCCCTTCGGTGGTCTCGTCCTCGGCGAAGAAGCGCTCGTCGCGCACCGAGTACCAGCCGGAGTAGGCGCCCAGGTAGATGTCCCCGGCCTCGTTCATCCGGCGCCAGATCTCCTTGGACGCCTCGTAGTGATCGGCGTCGGAGGTGCGGATGAACCGGTCGAAGGAGATGTTGAGCTTCTCCTGCAGCCGCTGGAACACATCGGAGTTGCGGTTGGCGAGCTCGGCCGCCGAGATGCCCTCGGCCGCGGCCGTCTCGGCCATCTTCTGGCCGTGGACGTCGGTACCGGTCAGGTAGCGCACGTCGAAGCCGTCGAGTCGCTTGAACCGGGCGATCGCATCGGTGGCGATGTACTCGTAGGCGTGCCCGATGTGCGGCGCACCGTTTGGATAGGCGATGGCCGTAGTTATGTAGAAAGGCTCACTCATTTGGTCCCACCTTATGGTGTTGCGGTGGGTTCGAAACGCTCAGCCAGGGAGAAGCCGCCAGCCCCCGAGCCGTTGGCTCCGCTGGTCGATGCACACACCCATCTCGACGCCTGCGGTGCGCAGACCGCTGAGGACGTCCGCGCGATCATGGATCGTGCGGCCGCCGTCGGGGTGGGCCAGGCGGTCACCATCGCCGACGATCTGGACTCGGCGCGCTGGGTGACCACGGCCGTCGAGGCCGACGAGCGGGTGTTCGGGGCGGTGGCGTTGCACCCCACCCGGGCCAATGCGCTCGACGACGCGGCCAAGGCGGAGCTGGAGCGGCTGGCCGCCCATCCGCGTGTGGTGGCGGTCGGGGAGACGGGGTTGGACCTGTACTGGCCGGGCAAGTTGGACGGCTGCGCGACGCCGGCCGAGCAGCGCGAGGGCTTCGCCTGGCACATCGACCTGGCCAAGCGCACCGGTAAGCCGCTGATGATCCACAACCGCGACGCCGATGCCGAGGTGCTCGACGTGCTGCGCGCCGAAGGGGCACCCGAGACAGTGATCTTCCACTGTTTTTCCTCGGGACCGGAGATGGCCCACACCTGTGTCGAGGCCGGCTGGGTGCTGAGCCTTTCGGGCACGGTCAGCTTCAAAAATGCCTCCGAGCTGCGCGAAGCTGCCCGGCTGATCCCGCCCGGCCAGCTGCTGGTCGAGACCGATGCGCCGTTTCTGACCCCGCACCCGTTCCGCGGGGCACCGAACGAGCCGTACTGCCTGCCATACACTGTGCGGGCACTCGCAGAGTTGCTGGAGCGGCCCGCCCTGGAGGTCGCGTCCGAGACCGCAGCCACTGCGGCGCGGGTGTACGGACTTAACGGGAGCGGCCGGGCCTAGTTGCCGGGTGTGACCCGATTCGTTACCGTCTTGTGATCAAAGCTCAACCGCCGGCGGTGATGCATGCCGTCCGAACCGGGGAGAAACCGAGAACCGTGGACGCGCTCAACAAAATTCATGAATCCCGATCACCGCTGCTGCGAGGCGTGGTGGGAGCCCTGCTGGTCACATTGACCGCCGCCGGGGGCTACGCCGTCGGATCGCACAAGACCGTGACGCTGAGCGTCGACGGCGCACCGATGACCGTGACGACGATGAAGTCCCGGGTGATCGATGTGGTCGAGGAGAACGGATTCGCGGTCGGCGACCGCGACGATCTCTACCCCGCTGCGGACGAGTCCGTGCACCAGGCGGACACCATCGTGCTGCGCCGCAGTCGGCCGCTGCAATTGTCGTTGGACGGTAATGACAGCAAGCAGGTGTGGACCACTGCCTCGACCGTGGATGAGGCGCTGGCGCAGCTGAAGATGACCGACAAGGCGCCGGCCGCGGCGTCCCGAGGCAGCAGGGTGCCGCTGGGCGGCATGGCACTGCCCGTGGTGAGCGCCAAGACGGTCCGGATCGACGACGGTGGCGCCGTGCAGACGGTCCACCTGGCCGCCCCGAACGTGGCCGGCCTGCTCGCCGCCGCAGGGGCTCCGCTGGAGCAGAACGACACCGTGGTTCCGGCGGCATCGGCCCCGGTCACCGAGGGTATGCAGGTTCAGGTGACCCGCATGCGCATCGAGAAGGTCACCGAACGGATGCCGCTGACGCCGGGCAACAAGCGCATCGAAGACGCCGAGCTCAACATGAGCCGCCAGATCGTCGAGGACCCCGGCGCCCCGGGCACCCAGGACGTGACCTATGCGGTGGCCAAGGTGAACGGTGTGGAGACCGGCAGATTGCCAGTAGCCAATGTCGTGATCGACCCGGCGCGCGACGGTGTGCTGCGGGTCGGAGCAAAGCCGGGCACCGAAGTTCCGCCGGTTACCAACGGCTCTGCCTGGGACGCGCTTTCGCAGTGCGAAGCGGGAGGTAACTGGGCCATTAACACTGGTAACGGGTTCTATGGCGGCGTTCAATTTGATCAAAACACCTGGGAGCGACAGGGTGGTCTGCGGTATGCTCCGAGGGCCGATCTGGCGACTAGAGAAGAGCAGATTGCGATTGCTACGGTGACGCAGGCCCGGCAGGGATGGGGCGCTTGGCCAGTGTGTAGTGGGAGGATTGGGGCGCGCTGACTATTCGACTACTCGGGCGGACCGAGATACGACGCTTGGCGAAAGAAATCGACTTTCGGCCACGCAAGGCCTTTGGCCAGAACTTCGTTCACGATGCCAACACCGTTCGGCGCATTGTGTCGGCTTCCGGGATTCACCGGAGCGACCATGTGCTGGAGGTCGGACCGGGTCTGGGGTCGCTGACCCTGCCCTTGTTGGACCGTGGCGCCAGGGTGACCGCAGTGGAGATCGACCCGGTGCTGGCCAAGCAATTGCCGGCCACCATCGCCGATCACTCCCACAGCGAGATCAACCGGCTCACTGTCATCAACCAGGACATCCTGACGCTGATGCCGTCTGACCTGACCGAGCAGCCGACCGCGCTGGTGGCGAATCTGCCGTACAACGTGGCGGTGCCTGCGCTGCTGCACCTGTTGGCCGAGTTCCCGTCGATCCGGACGGTGATGGTCATGGTGCAGGCCGAGGTGGCCGAGCGGCTGGCGGCTGAACCCGGTGGCAAGGACTACGGCGTCCCCAGTGCCAAGGTGCGTTTCTACGGAAACGTGCGCAGGCACGGGATGGTGTCGCCGACGGTGTTCTGGCCGATTCCGCGGGTGTACTCCGGACTGGTCCGCATCGACCGGTACGAGACATCGCCGTGGCCGACGGACGCCGCGTTCCGCGATGAGGTGTTCAAGCTCATCGACATCGGATTCGCGCAGCGGCGCAAGACCTCCCGCAACGCGTTCGCCGACTGGGCGGGTTCGGGCAACGAGTCGGCCGAGCGGCTGCTGGCGGCCAGCATCGACCCGTCGCGCCGTGGCGAGACGCTCGGCATCGCGGACTTCGTCCGGCTGCTGCAGCGGGCCAAGGAAGCCGAGGGCGAGGCCGCGGCGGAGATCAAGGCGGCGCAACAGGTCTAGGTGCCTGTTCTCACAGTGAAGTAGATCGCGAGATTCCATGAGAATCTCGCGATCTTCTTCACATCGGGGACCCGATCGCGCCGGTGATCAAGCCGACGAACTCCGAACACGAGTCGTGGCGCCGGTCGGGTTCCTTCGCCATCGCCTTGGCGATGATCGAGTCCACCGCGTGTGGAATCCAGCTGCACCGCTGCGAGATTCGTGGCGGCCGGCTGTACAGCTGATGATCGATCAGAGCTATCGCGGTCTCCGCGGTAAACGGTGGCGACCCGGTCAGCAGCTCAACTGTTGTGCACGCCAGTGCGTACTGATCCGTGGCCGCCGACGGTGTTCTCCCGACGAGCAGTTCGGGTGCCGAATACGGCAGTGAGGCTTGGATGTTCGGGTGCGGCTGGCGTGCCTGACGGGTGATGCGCCGCGCCGGGTCGAGGCTCATCCGCCCGGAACGATCGTGCGCCAGCCGGGCCGCGACATCCTCGGCCATGGAGTGCGCGACGCCGAAGTCGATCAGCACTGCTCTCGAAAACGGCTGATCGACAAGGATATTGGCGGGTTTGACGTCGCAGTGCACGATTCCGCGACGGTGGGCCAGATCGAGCGCCCCCGCGATCTGGGTCAACGCGGTGAGCCGCTCCGGGATACCGGGCAGGGTGTTCACCGTTCCGCCGTCGAGGAACTCCATCGCCAGCCAGCCCGGGCCTGCCGCGTACACCGTGACGATGTTCGGGTGGGCGAGCTGACGGGCGAAGTCGAATTCGCGTTGCAGCCTGGCCAGGTGGGCGGGTTGGCGGTGCTGTTCATCGAGCACCTTGAGCGCGACGGTGGCCCCGTCGGGATCGCGGGCCAGGTATACGACGGCGGAGCCGCCGCTCCCCACGACTTTCATCGCGGTGTATCCCGCGACGATCACCTCGGCTGAGGGCACCGTCTCAGCTTAAGTTCACCGACAACCACGGGTGAGCGGCGATAGTGTCGTGGCCGTGTCAGCATCCGACGGCAGTACCGCGTCCGAGTGGGTCCCCACCGGTTCTGTCACCGTGCGCGTCCCCGGCAAGGTGAATCTGTACCTGGCCGTGGGCGATGAGCGCGACGACGGTTACCACGACCTCACCACGGTGTTCCACGCCGTGTCGCTCCTGGACGAGGTGACGGTGCGCAACGCCGACATGTTGTCGCTGACGGTCGAGGGGGAGGGCGTGGAGTCGGTGCCCACCGACGAGCGCAACCTGGCCTGGCGCGCCGCCGAGCTGCTGGCCGAGCACGTGGGCCGGTCGCCGGACGTGTCGATCAGCATCGACAAGTCGATCCCGGTGGCAGGCGGCATGGCCGGGGGCAGTGCCGACGCGGCCGCGGTGCTGGTGGCGATGAACACGCTGTGGGAGCTCGGGGTGCCCAGGCGCGATCTGCATGCCCTGGCCGCCCAGCTGGGCAGTGACGTCCCGTTCGCGCTGCACGGCGGCACGGCGCTGGGCACCGGCCGCGGTGAGGAGCTGGCCACGGTGCTGGCCCGCAGTACCTTCCACTGGGTGCTGGCGTTTGCGCACAAGGGCCTGTCCACCCCGAAGGTGTTCGGCGAACTGGACCGGCTGCGTGCGGACACCTCGACAGGAGGCCCGCCGCGGGCCGAGGAGCCCGAGCCCGTGCTGGCCGCGCTGGCGTCCGGTGATCCGGCCGAACTCGCCGCACTGCTGGGCAATGATCTGCAGCCGGCGGCGCTGAGCCTGTACCCCGACCTGCGCCGGACGCTGCGTGCCGGGGTGGAGGCGGGTGCGCTGGCCGGCATCGTGTCCGGGTCGGGTCCGACGTGCGCGTTCCTGTGCCCGTCGTCGACCTCTGCGGTGGACGTCGGCGCGGAACTGGCCGGTGCGGGTGTGTGCCGGACGGTGCGGGTGGCCAGCGGGCCCGTGAGCGGTGCCCGGGTCGTCCCGGAGCCGTCGACCTCGGCCTGAGCACTGTGGTCGTTCGCTGTTTTCGACGTCAGGGCTGCGGACTCCGTGCAGGAACAACCCCTGGGTGGAAAACGGCGTAGCCCTCGCCGCTAAACCTGCTGAGACTGTGACACAGACCTCAATTAACGCGAGGGTTTGGCCAGTTACTTAAGGGTCTCTTAAGATGAGCGACGGTGAATGCTAGCGATCTTGCATCGGATGCGACTTGTGCGCCCGCCGCCCGTCACGGTGGGCGGTCGCGGAGCTGTATACCCGGTACTGGGGCATCACCTTTTCGAGACATAACTGCTCCCCAATCGTGTGCGCGCGCCTACCCAAAAGCGGTGTGCAGCGGGCGGAGCATGGATAACCGGGCAACTGCACCTGGCGCACTGTCGCTGGTGTCGGAGCCGCGGAAGCCAAGGAGGTCGTCGTGAGCAGATTCACCGAGAAGATGTTCCGCAACGCTCGTGAGAGCAAGCGCGGAATGGTCACTGGTGAGCCGCATGAGCCGGTTCGCCACACCTGGGGTGAGGTTCACGAGCGGGCCCGGCGGATCGCAGGCGGCCTGGCCGCCGCGGGTATCGGTCACGGCGACGCCGTCGGCGTGCTCGCCGGCTTCCCCGTCGAGATCGCGCCGACCGCGCAGGGCGTGTGGATGCGTGGCGCGAGCCTGACCATGCTGCACCAGCCGACCCCGCGTACCGACCTGGCGGTGTGGGCCGAGGACACCATGAACGTGATCGGCATGATCGAGGCCGACGCCGTCATCGTCTCCGAGCCGTTCCTGGTGGCCATCCCGGTGCTCGAGGAAAAGGGCATCAAGGTCGTCAAGATCGCCGACCTGCTGGCCGCCGACCCGATCGACCCGGTGGAGACCGGCGAGGACGATCTGGCGCTGATGCAGCTGACGTCCGGCTCGACCGGTTCGCCCAAGGCCGTCCAGATCACGCACCGCAACATCCACTCCAATGCCGAGGCGATGTTCATCGGCGCGGAGTACGACGTCGACAAGGACGTCATGGTGAGCTGGCTGCCCTGCTTCCATGACATGGGCATGGTCGGCTTCCTGACCATCCCGATGTACTTCGGCGCCGAGCTCGTCAAGGTCACGCCGATGGACTTCCTGCGCGACACGCTGCTGTGGGCGAAGCTCATCACCAAGTACAAGGGCACCATGACCGCGGCGCCGAACTTCGCCTACGCGTTGTTCGCCAAGCGGTTGCGCCGTCAGGCCAAGCCGGGCGAGTACGACTTGTCCACCCTGCGGTTCGCGCTCTCGGGTGCCGAGCCGGTGGAGCCGGCCGACGTCGAGGACCTGCTCGATGCGGGCAAGCCGTTCGGCCTGCCCTCCTCGGCGATCCTGCCGGCCTACGGCATGGCCGAGACCTGCCTGGCCGTGTCGTTCTCCCCGTGCAACGCCGGCCTGGTGGTCGACGAGGTCGACGCCGACCTGCTGGCCGCGCTGCGCCGCGCCGTGCCCGCCACCAAGGGCAACACCCGCCGGCTGGCCTCACTCGGCCCGCTGCTGAAGGACCTCGAGGCCCGCGTCGTCGACGAGCACGGCGACGTGATGCCCGCCCGCGGTGTCGGCGTCATCGAGCTGCGCGGCGAGTCGCTGACCCCCGGCTACATCACCATGGGCGGCTTCTTGCCGGCCCAGGATGAGCACGGCTGGTACGACACCGGCGACCTCGGGTACATCACCGAAGAGGGCAACGTCATCGTGTGTGGTCGCGTCAAGGACGTGATCATCATGGCCGGGCGCAACATCTACCCGACCGACATCGAGCGTGCCGCCGGCCGCGTCGAGGGTGTCCGCCCGGGCTGCGCCGTCGCGGTGCGGCTGGATGCCGGGCACTCGCGTGAGACCTTCGCCGTCGCCGTGGAGTCCAACGCCTGGCAGGATCCGGCCGAGGTGCGTCGCATCGAGCACCAGGTGGCCCACGAGGTGGTCTCCGAGGTCGACATGCGTCCGCGCAACGTCGTGGTGCTCGGGCCCGGCAGTATCCCGAAGACCCCGTCGGGCAAGCTGCGTCGCGCCAACTCGGTCTCCTTGGTCACCTAGCTTTCAGCCTTTTGCACCGCGAGCGTGCGCGCCTGCAGCGCGGCACGCCGCTCGCGGGTAACACTTTTGCGCGCGAGCGGGGGCCTTCGGCCGTGCGCTATCACGAGACGCCAGATTGTGGCGGGCTTTTCATCAAATTGGTTTGCGCTCGGCCTGAATCGGCGATGAATGCAACGACAGCACAGTCAATTTGCTCATCGTTCATGCATTGTTTGCGTAGTCTGACGCTGAAACCACTTTGAAGAGAGGACCGGAATGGTCAAATCCCGATGGGTTTCGGCGATCCTGGGCGCGGGCGTTATTGCTGCCGGGATTACCGCGGGCACCGCATGGGCGGGCGGACCCGGTGGTTATGTCGAGGACCCCGAAGACATTTTTGCTGCTGTCGGTACCGGCGAATTCATCGACACCATAGCGGGTTTCACCGCTACCGGTGATACGAGCGAAGAGGCCTCCGCGGCGGTGGTCGCGGCCTGCCAGAACGCGGGGGGTGTGGAGTGCACCGTTGACGAGGTGACCAACGACAACCTCTGCATCGTGTCCGTCGCGAGCCCCAGTAACCACGCGGTGGCCGGCGGAGCCGGGGCGACGGTCGAGGCCGCCCGTCAGGACGCATTCAACCGGGCGGCGGCGAACAACACCCCGCTCGATGCGGATTCCCCCGTCGTCGTATCGGCGTGCCCGTGATGAGCGGGCGGACGGTCGTAGCCCGGAAAGGGAAGGACAAGATGACTGGTCGCGGCAAGTTGGCATTCTTGATGGCGAGTTTGGCTGCCGTATCGGTCGTTTCGGCTCCGGTTGCGAGTGCCCGACCGACCTGCCAGGACACGGCCACCAAGACGATCTGCACGACCAACGGCAGCACCTCGATCAAGGCCAGGCCGGGAACGACGGCGCCGCCGGCCAATCAGCCGGTGTTCCCGTGGCTGGGCATGCCCGGGGCTCGCCGCTAGCCACTGGCCGAGTCGGTACCAAGCACCCGCGAGCGGGCGCGTCCTTCCGTGACGCGCCCGCTCGTGGTTGTTACGGCGCTGTCGTGCATGCCCGAGATCAGCTGCTGTGCTGGGTATTTGCGGGCTTGTCGGCATGCATCCGGTCGTAGACCCGCCACCAGATTAGCTCGTGGTCGACGGCGGTGATGTCCCCGCGATCGCGGCACTCGTCGGCGTGTAGCAGCTCCGCGGCCAGCACGACCAGGCGCTCGCGGGCGGCTGCCGATCCCGGATCGTCGCAACCGGCCATCGTCGCCGCACTCAGTGTCCGCACGCGGTGGTATGTACTGCCGGACAGCCCGAGCGCGACGGCTCCGGTGGCGAGGAACACCGCGGTGGACACGCCGAACGCCGGCCAGGGCGACATCTGCCCACCCAGCCACAGCTGGCACAGCAGCCACACGAACATTCCCCACAGCGGCCAACCCCGGGCCACTCGCACGAGGCGGCGCTCGGCGGTACCGATGCCGGGCGGGTACACCACCAGCCGGTAGTAGGTGATGCCGAAACGGCCGGGCCTGACCTGCACGCAACCCCACGCCCGGGAACCGTCGAGCAAGGGGCGCACTAGCCGGATGCCGTCCATATATCGGGTGTACCCGCTGCGAACGCGCCTGCATCCGGCCCGAACGGTTTCTTTACGCCGACGGGAAGGATCCTTGCGGGCTGAGTATAGATAACTATACTCAGCATGATGACGCAGAAACTCCCGCCCCGCCTGGCCGACCACCCGACAGTCCGCGCGGTGCGTGCCCGTGCGGACACGGCGGTTCCGGACGTGATCGACGCCGACTGGCTGTGGGCCTTGTGCCTGGACGCCGGGGTCGACGACGTGGCCTTCGCCAGTGCGGACGACCCCGCCCTGGCCTCTGAGCGCGAACACGTCGAGGCCGCACTCCCCGGGGTCCGCAGCTACATATCCCTGGTCGTGAAGATGAACCGCGACAACGTCCGCTCGTCCACCCGCAGCGTGGCCAACCAGGAGTTTCACCGCAGCGGCGAGGTCATCAACGAGGCGGCCCACCGGATCACCCGGGCCCTGGAGGATGCCGGCCATCGTGCGGTGAACCCGTCGGCGACCTTCCCGATGGAGATGGACAGGTACCCCGGGCGGATCTGGGTGGTGGCGCACAAGCCGGTCGCAGTGGCCTCGGGGCTGGGGGTGATGGGAATCCACCGCAACGTGATCCACCCCAGATTCGGCAACTTCATCCTGCTGGCCACCATCCTGGTCGGCGCACCGATCAGCAGTTACGGCGTGCCGCTGGACTATTCGCCGTGTCTGGAATGCAAACTGTGCGTGGCGGCCTGCCCGGTCGGGGCCATCGGCAAGGACGGTGAGTTCGACTTCGTCGCTTGCTCGGTGCACAACTACCGCGAGTTCATGGGCGGATTCACCGACTGGGTGCAAACCGTCGCCGACAGCAGCGATGCCGCCGACTTCCGGTCCCGGGTCAGTGATTCCGAGAATGCGTCGATGTGGCAGAGCCTGTCGTTCAAGGCCAACTACAAGGCGGCGTACTGCCTGGCGGTGTGCCCGGCGGGCGAGGACGTGATCGAGCCCTACCTCGACGACCGCAAGGAGTTCATGGACCGGGTGCTCAAACCGCTGCAGGAAAAGCGGGAAACGCTGTACGTGCTGCCGAACTCGGCGGCCAAGGCGCACGCCGAGAAGCGGTATCCGCACAAGACCGTCAAGGTGGTGGACAGCGGAATCCGGGTCTCTGACCGGCCGTTGGAATCACCGTGAGCGCAACGCCCGACCGGTCATCCCTCGACGGCTAACGTGGCGCGACGATGGCGACACAGCAAGGTGACTTTCGGCTGTGGGCATTTGGTGATGCCCACGTCGGGACCGACAACCAGTTCGGCCGGGAGAGCCTCGCCGAGGCCATCCGGCAGTCGGAATTCGGTGGAGCGCAAGGTGGTCCGTCGTTCGACTGGGACATCGCCGTCGACGTCGGTGACATGTCCGGTGCCCATCACAGCCTGCCCGACGATGCCGAGGGGTTGGAGGTCCGCAGGCAGCTCTCGGCGCTGCGCAAGCATCGGCGCGAGGACGTGTACTCGGTGTGCGGAAACCACGACCGCAGCGGCCTTTCCGAACCAGACGCGTGGTGGTGGCAGAAGTGGATCGATCCGCTGGGCGTGCACGCCGCTCATTCCGGTGTCGACGCCGCTGCCCGTCGCTACCAGGTCAGTGGGACCTGGGAACACTACTCATTCCGTGTGGGCAACCTGCTCTTCCTGATGCTCAGCGACCGCAACGAGCCGTCGCAGACCGTCGGACGGGGCACGCTCGGCGGTAACCCCGGTGGGGTGGTCTCCGCCGAGACGTTCGAGTGGTGGGCGAACATGGTTGAACAGAACCGTGATTCGATCATCATCACCGTGCACCACTACGTGCTCAAGGACACGACGGTGGCATCAGGGGAGTGGGAGGGGGTGCGCCGCGGCGCGGACGGAGAACTCTACGAGCACTACCATCGCCCGTTCCCGGAGGGGACGCCGCAGGGCGCGTCGTACCTGTACTGGGTCGGCGGCAAGCCTGACTCCGGGGCCTTCGAGCGGTACCTCACCGAACACCCGGGTGCGGTCGCGCTGTGGTTGGCCGGTCACACCCACACCAATCCCGACGATGCCCACGGCGGCAAGACACATATCGAACAGGCTTGGGGTGGAACCTATTTCATGAATGTGGCGTCGTTGAGCCGCCACCACATGCCGATCACGACCCTGCCGATCAGCCGGCTGCTCACATTTCGCCCCGGCAGCCAGGAGGTGCGGGTGCAGTGCTATCTGCACACCGACCAGCATGCGCTGCAGGGCTGGTACGCCCCGGCGGAGCGCACGCTCACCCTGGATCGGCCGTTCCGCTGGTGACGCGGAATCACCAGGCGTGCACGGTGTTCTGGGCCGGCTCCAGGCCCTGGGCGATCAACAGCTCGGTGGCGTCGGCGGCCTGCTCGCAGATGGTCGGCACCTCGGCGCGTTCGGCGGCCGTGAAGGCCTCCAGCACGAACGCCGCCGGATCCTTACGGCCCGGCGGACGGCCCACTCCAATGCGGACCCGCTGAAAGTCCTTGCTGCCCAATGCTGATGCCACCGAACGCAGCCCATTGTGGCCGCCCTCGCCGCCACCGACCTTGAGCCGGATCCGGCCGAAGTCGATGTCGAGCTCGTCGTGGATGACCACGATCCGGGCCGGCGGCACCGAATAGAACTTGGCCAACGGCCCGACCTGACGGCCGGACTCGTTCATGTAGCACCGAGGCTTGGCCAGTACCACCGGAGCTCCTGCGAGCCGGCCGGTGATCACCTCGGCGCCGGATTTCTTGTGCACCTTGAAGGCCGAGCCGATGCGGGCGGCCAGTACGTCGGCCACCATGAACCCGATGTTGTGCCGGGTCTTGGCGTAGGCGGGCCCGGGATTTCCCAGGCCCACCACCAGCAGCGGCTCGGCCATTCGAGGAATGTCCTGCGTGTCTCGACTCGGTGACTACTCGGCGGCTTCGGCTTCGGCTTCGGCGGCTTCGGCAGCCGGCTCCTCGGCCGGGGCCTCAGCGGTCTCGCCGGCACCCTCGGCCTCGAGATCCTCGGCGCTCGGGGCCTCGACGATGTTGACCACGAGCAGCTCGGGATCCGACACCAGCGAAACGCCGGCGGGCAGCTCGATCTGGCCGGCCAGGATCTGGGTTCCGGCCTCGATGCCGTCGATCGACACGGTCAGGTGCTCGGGGATCGACAGGGCCTCGGCCTCGATCTCGATGTGGTTGGCGTCCTGGGTGACCAGGGCGCCCGGGACGGCGTCACCCTCGACGGTGACGGTGACCTCGACGGTGACCTTCTCGCCACGACGCACGACGAGCAGGTCGGCGTGCTGGATGTTGCGGCGGATCGGGTGGATGTCCAGCGCCTTGGTCAGGGCCAGCTGTTCCTTGCCGTCGATGTCGAGGGTCAGCACGGCGTTGGTGCCGGAGTGGCGCAGCACCGCGGAGAACTCGCGGGCGTTGATCTCGAGGTGCTGGGGCTCGGTGCCGTGGCCGTAGAGCACGGTGGGCACATTGCCGTCACGGCGGGCCTGACGCGAGGCGCCCTTGCCGGTGCGGGTACGCACGGTGGCGGTGAGCTTGTTGGGGACGTTCTTGGCTGCGGCCTTGGCCATGATGTTGCTCCTCTAATTGCGGTACTGCGGTCAGATCGTCAGCACGGCAAGGGTCACAACACTCAAAGAAGTTCCCGCCGATAACGGTGGTCCAGAAGGTCCACCCTCGCCGTGACGCCAGGTCAGGGTAGCAAAGACGGGGCCGCCGCCAAAAATCGGCGCCGGAGGGCTACAGCGGGTACGTGGTCTTGGTGAGCTGCTCGGACAGCTCCCACAGCGCCTTCTGGGTGCCCACCCGCTTGGCCAGCGGGCTGCGCCCGACCGGCTGGCTGGGGCCGAACTGGCCGAACCGGGGCCCGATGAAGCTGTCTCCGGGAACGTCCTGGGACGCCGCGAACAGCGTCTGACGTGCGCCGAACGACGGATCGCTGGCGAAAACCCGGTTGGCGGCCGCCATCATGCGGGCGCCGAACTTGTTGCCGGTCTGGCCCTGCAGGTTGGTGGCCGAATAGCCGGGGTGGGCGGCCAGGGCGCGCACCCCCGAGCCTGACGCCGTCAGCCGTCGCTGCAACTCGGACGTGAACATCAGGTTGGCCAGCTTGGACTGCCCGTAGGCCAGCCACGCCGAGTACGGCCGCGACTTCCAGTTGAGGTCCCGCAGGCTGATCTGCCCGATCCAGTGCATCAACGACGACACCGTCACCACCCGGTCGGTGATCTTGGGCAGCAGCAGATTGGTCAGCGCGAAATGGCCGAGGTGGTTGGTGCCGATCTGGCTCTCGAAGCCGTCGGCGGTCCGGCTCAGCGGGACCGCCATGATGCCTGCGTTGTTGATCAGCACGTCGACGCTCTCGACGGTTTCGGCGAACTCGTGCACGGAGGCCAGGTTCTGCAGGTCGAGCTTGCGTACCTCCACGATGCCACCCGTCATCGTCGCGGCGGCCGCGGTGCCCTTCTCCAGGTTGCGCACCGCGACGGTGACCTTGGCGCCGACGCGGGCGAGCTCACGCGCGGTGACGAGCCCCAGCCCGCTGTTGGCGCCGGTGACGATCACCCGGCGGCCGGAAAACGATGGCAGGTCGGCGCTGGTCCATTCGCTCATGCTGACCACCCTACGGTCGCGCCGGTACTTCTTCGCGCTTCACTTCTTGGCGACGTTGAAGCCCGCGATGATCGATTCGATGTCCGGTCCCTGGGCCGCGGCCTCGTCGGCGTAGGTCGTCACGGTCAGCTGGATCAGGTACCGCTGCGGGGGCTGTAACCCGTCATTGGCGATGATGACGCGGTTGTAGCTCTGCATGCGCTTGCCGTTGAGGTCGTAGCTGCCCTCGATCATCGCCGAGGGGAAGCCCTTCCAGTCCGCGTTGGATGCGTTGAGCTGCTTGAAGTTCTCCGACAACTGGGCATCGGCGTAACCGTGGTCTTTGAGGGCCTTGGGCACGTCGAAGTCGCCGTGCAAGGTGAAGGCCAGCATCATCGCGGTGGGGTAGGTGTTCCCCTTGGCGATCATCCGGGTACCGGGGGCCAGGTTCGGATTGTTGTAGGTATGCCATCCGGGCGGGTTCGGCATGGTGACGCTCAGGTGGGGGATCTTCTCGGGTGCGATGGGCTCGCCGACGACACCGGAGTCCTCCAGGAACTGCCACAGGGGTACCGGCTGGTTGTCCGCAGGGGCGGCCGGTGTCGTCGAACTCGTCGTCCAGATCGACTTGTAGTCAGGCGTTTCCGCGCCACAGCCGGTGACCAGGACCGCCAGTGCGCCGGCCGTGGCGAGCAACCGCTTCACAGAATCTCGCGCACCGAATCGATCGGCCGGGCCAGCCGGGTGCCGTTGTCGGTGACGACGAACGGGCGCTCGATCAGGATGGGGTTCGCGGCCATCGCGTCGAGCAGTTCCTCGTCCGACGCGTCGGCCAAACCCAGCTCGGCGTACAGGGATTCGCGCTTGCGCACCGCGGTACGCACGTCGATCCCAGAGGCTTTGATCAGCGCGGCGATCTCATCACGCGTCGGCGGCGTCTTGAGGTACTGCACGACCTCGGGTTCGATCCCGTTCTCGCGCAACAGATCCAGGGTCTTGCGCGAGGTCGAGCACTTCGGGTTGTGGTAAATGCGGGCCATCTAGGCAGACCCGTCGAACAGTCCGGTCACCGAACCGTTCTCGAACACCGCGCGGATGGTGCTGGCCAGCAGCGGCGCGATGGACAGCACGGTCAGCTGCGGGAACAGCTTGTCCTCGGTGATCGGCAGCGTGTTGGTGACGATCACCTCGCGGGCGCCGCACTCGGCCAGGCGCTGGGCAGCCGGATCGGACAGCACGCCGTGCGTCGCGGCGATCACCACGTCCTTGGCGCCGTCCTCGCGCAGCAGCTTGACCGCGCCGGCGATGGTGCCGCCGGTGTCGATCATGTCGTCGGTCAGGATGCAGGTCTTGCCCTTGACGTCACCGACGACACGGTTGGCCTTGACCTGGTTGGGGACCAGCGGGTCACGGGTCTTGTGGATGAAGGCGAGCGGGACACCGCCCAGGGCGTCGGCCCACTTCTCGGCGACGCGGACGCGGCCGGAGTCGGGGGAGACGACGACCATGTCGGCACCGGCGTACTTGTCGGCGATGTAGCCGCACAGCAGCGACTGGCCGCGCATGTGATCCACCGGGCCGTCGAAGAAGCCCTGGATCTGGTCGGTGTGCAGGTCGACCGTGACGATGCGGTCGGCGCCCGCGGTCTTGTACAGGTCCGCGACCAGGCGGGCCGAGATGGGCTCGCGTCCGCGGTGCTTCTTGTCCTGACGCGCATAGGGATAGAACGGCAGGATCGCGGTGATCCGCTTGGCGCTACCGCGCTTGAGCGCATCGATCATGATGAGCTGCTCCATGAGCCACTGGTTCAGCGGCGCGGGATGGCTCTGCAGCACGAACGCGTCGCAGCCGCGCACGGACTCGTCGAACCGGACGAAGATCTCGCCGTTGGCGAAATCCCGGGCGGTCTGTGCGGTCACCTCGATGCCCAGTTCCTTGGCCACCTGTTCCGCCAGTTCCGGGTGCGCGCGCCCCGAGAACAGCATCAGGTTTTTTCGATTGTCGGTCCAGTCCGTGGCCACTTGGCTGCCTTCGCGGTTGGGGATCGATACGGAGCAATCGTACGTAGCGTTTCTGGTTGTTCGTAGCCGGGTTACCAGATTGCCAACACGAAACGTCGGATTGCCCGGCCCAGCGGCGCCGACTGTGGCGCTCCTGCGCGCGTTTGCCACGGATTTCGTGCACACGCGTCACGCTCGCGGCCGGTGGCGGCTGACCTACTCCTCGCGGGCCTTGCGCGCGGCCTCGGCGGCTGCCGAGCCCGGACGCTTGCGCTCCACCCAGCCCTCGATGGTGCGCTGGGCGTTGTCCGATACCGCCAGCGCACCGGGCGGGACGTCGTCGCGCAGCACGGTGCCGGCGCCGGTGTAGGCCCCGTCGCCGACGTTGACCGGCGCGATGAACATCGTGTCGGAGCCGGTGCGCACGTGGGAACCGATGGTGGTCCGGTGCTTGTTCTCGCCGTCGTAGTTGACGAAGACGCTGGACGCCCCGATGTTGCTGTGGTCGCCGATGTCGGCGTCGCCGACGTAGGTCAGATGGGGGACCTTGGTGCCCGTGCCGATCGTGGAGTTCTTCGTCTCGACGAATGCGCCGAGCTTGCCGTCGGCGCCGAGGATGGTGCCCGGCCGCAGGTAGGTGAACGGGCCGACGGTGGCGCCGGCCCCGATCACGGCCAGCTGAGCGTGGGTGCGCACCACCGAGGCGCCGTCGCCCACCTCGACGTCGGTCAGCGTGGAGTCCGGGCCGATCTCGCAGCCGGCGCCGATCTCGGTGGTGCCGAGCAGTTGGGTGCCCGGGCGGACGACGGTGTCGCGGCCGATGGTGACGTCGACGTCGATCCAGGTGGTGGTCGGGTCGACGATCGTGACACCGGCCCGCTGATGGCGGGCCACGATGCGGCGGTTGAGTTCGGCGCCCAGATCGGAGAGCTGCACCCGGTCGTTGACGCCGGCGACCAGCGCGCTGTCGTCGACGTGCATGGCCCGCACCGTCCGGCCGTCCTGCCGCACGATCGCGATGACGTCGGTGAGGTACAGCTCCTGCTGCGCGTTGTTCGAGCTCAACCGGCTCAGCGCCGAGCGCAGATCGGCGATGTCGAAGGCGTACACCCCGGCGTTGACTTCCCGGATCGCCCGCTGCGACTCGGTCGCGTCGGCCTGCTCGACGATGCCGATGACCTCGTTGTCCTGGGTGCGCAGGATGCGGCCGTAGCCGGTGGGGTCGGGCACGGTGGTGGTCACGACCGTGGCGGCAGCGGTCGCGGCGCTGTGGGTCTCGATCAGGGCGGCCAGGGTCTCGGCGTCGAGCAGCGGGACATCACCCGAGGTCACGACGACTGTGCCGGCGAATTCATCGGGCAGCGAGCTCAGCCCGCAGGCCACGGCGTGGCCGGTGCCCAGCTGTTGGTCCTGGATGGCGACGTCGATGGCGCGGCCCAGCTTGTCTGCCAGCTCGCCGACCGCGGGTGCGATGCGCTCACGGTCGTGGCCGAGAACGACCACCAGATGTTGGGCTGCCGCGTTGGCCACGGTGTGTACCGCGTGGCTGAGCATGCTGCGGCCCGCCAGGGTGTGCAGCACCTTCGGGGTGTCCGAGCGCATGCGGGTCCCGGCACCTGCTGCCAGTACTACGACGGCGGCCTCGATGGGTGCGGTCATGTTCTCCTCTCCGGCGAGCGACCGGGTCTGTACGCCGACACGCCGTCCTTAGTGTCATTTTGCGGTCGCTCGCGGAAGTTTGAGCTCCGTCGCCAGGACTCGAACCTGAACTATCTGAACCAAAATCAGAGGTGCTGCCGATTACACCACGACGGAATGTCCGGGAGAGACTCTAGTCGAACGGTCTAGCCTGATATGCGTGGCAGCACCCGAGAAGGAAGTGCGGGCCCCCCGGGCCCGGATGACCGGCAACGAACGGCGACAACAGCTCATCGAGATCGCCAAGTCGCTGTTTGCCGAACGGGGCTACGAGGGCACCTCGATCGAGGAGATCGCCCAGCGCGCCAACGTGTCGAAACCCGTGGTCTACGAGCATTTCGGCGGCAAAGAAGGCCTGTACGCCGTCGTCGTCGACCGGGAGATGTCGGCCCTGCTGGACGGGATCACCTCGTCGTTGACCAACAACCGCTCCCGGGTGCGGGTCGAACGCGTCGCGCTGGCCCTGCTGACCTACGTCGAGGAGCGCACCGACGGCTTCCGCATCCTGATCCGCGACTCACCGGCCGCGATCACCTCGGGGACCTACTCGACGCTGCTCAACGACGCCGTCAACCAGGTCTCCTCGATCCTGGCCGGGGACTTCTCCCGCCGCGGCCTGGACCCCGAACTGGCACCGCTGTACGCCCAGGCGCTGGTCGGGTCGGTGTCGATGACCGCGCAGTGGTGGCTCGACGTGCGCGAGCCCAAGAAGGAAGTGGTGGCGGCCCACGTCGTCAACCTGATGTGGAACGGGCTCACCCACCTGGAGTCCGACCCGGTCCTGCACGAGGAGTAGGTCAACAAACTGCAACCCAAGGGTTGCGGCATCGGGACTTCATGTGCAACCCTTGGGTTGCAGCAATCCGGCCAAGAGAGGAACCCGATATGACCACCGACTTCGACCGCATCGAGCGCGAGATCACCATCGACGCACCGGCACAACGCGTCTGGGATCTGGTGAGCGAACCCGGCTGGTACATCAACGACGAGCAGATCACCGAACACCGCATCGATCGTGACGGCGACGTCGCCATCGTCACCGATCCCACGCACGGGAAGTTCGCGCTGCGGACCGTCGCCGTCGATGAGCCGCGCTATGTGGCCTTCCGGTGGCACATCGACGCCGACAATCTCGACAGCTCATCCACCCTCGTCGAATTCTGGATCACCCCGGCGCCGTCCGGCGTGGTGCTGCGGGTCGTCGAGAGCGGGTTCGCCTCGCTCGACGAGCCCGAGGCCAACCGCCGCTCCCGGTTCGACGATCACAGCGGCGGCTGGCCGCTCGAGCTCGGCCTCGCCCAGAAATATCTGGTGGGGGCCGCCGCCGATGCATGAGAATGCCTCGCCGGTGCAGGTTTTCGCGGCCCTCGCCGACGACAGCCGGTGGCAGGTTCTGGTCGCACTCGGCCGCAGCCCCGCCTCCGCGTCGTCGCTGGCCGACGAACTCCCGATCAGCCGCCAGGCCATCGCCAAACATCTGAAGGTGCTCACCGACGTCGGCCTGGTGGTGGCCACCCGGGTGGGGCGTGAGGTCAAGTACGAGGCGGTGGGGGCTCGGCTCAGCGAGGTGGCGCGCCGGCTCGACAGCATCGCGGCGGGTTGGGACCGCAGGCTGGCCAGGATCAAGGATGTCGCCGAGCGGGAGGGCTGACGGGCGCCGGCCCTCAGCCCAGATCCCGCGACAGCAGGTCCGCGGTCGTCTCGCGGCGCACCAACGTCCGCGAAGCGCCGTCGCGCACCGACACCACGGGTGGGCGACCCACCATGTTGTAGGTCGAGGCCATGCTGTGCTGGTAGGCCCCGGTGCAGGCCACGGCCAGTAGATCACCGGCGTGGATGTCGGCGGGCAGCTCGACATCGTGCACGATCTCGTCACCGGCCTCGCAATGCCGACCACCACCGTGGCCACCATGGTCGGCCCCAGTGGGTGCCGATTGGCCAGGGCCACGGTGTATTTCGCTCCGTACAGGGCGACCCGCGGGTTGTCGCTCATACCGCCGTCGACGGCGACGAACGTGCGCCCGCCGGGCTGGGACTTCACCCCGCACACCCGGTACAGCGTCACCCCGGCCCGTGCGCTGATGGCGCGGCCGGGTTCGACGACCAGGCGTGGCCGGGGGAACCGTTCGGCCGCGCACGCCGCGGTCAGCTCGTCGTCGACGACGGTCGCGAGTGCGCCGATATCGAGGGCCGCGTCGCCGCGGACGTACGGAACCCCGTGGCCGCCGCCGATGTTGAGCTCGGTCAGCACCAGGCCGTGTTCGGCACGGATGTCGGCCATCGCGCCGATCAAGCGGTGGATGGCCTGGCCGTAGGGCGCGGGGTCGGTGATCTGTGAGCCGATATGGCAGTGCAGGCCAACCAGATCCAGGTTCGGGGTGGCCAGGATGCGAGCGGCGGCGCGGGCTGCCCGGCGATCGGCCAGCGCGAAGCCGAACTTCTGGTCCGTCACCCCGGTGGTGACCGCGCGGTGCCCGTGGATGTCGATGTCGGGCGTGACCCGGATCAGCACCGCCTGGGGCCGGCGGGCCAGCCCGGCCAGATAGGTGATCTCCATCGGCGAGTCGACCACGATCCGGCCCACGCCCACGTCGATCGCATCGCGCAGTTCGTCGCACGTCTTGGCATTGCCGTGCATCACGATGCGCGCCGGGTCGACTCCGCCCGCCAACGCGGTCGCGAGTTCGGCCGCCGAGCACACGTCCACGCCGAGGCCTTCCTCGGCGGCCCACCGTGCGACGGCGGTGGTCAGCAGCGACTTGCCCGCATAGACGACCTCGGTCTGGCCGAGGGCAGCCCGGTAGCGCCGGGCGCGGGTCCGGAAATCGGTCTCGTCGAGCACATAGGCCGGGGTGCGGTATTCGTCGGCGATGTCGGTCAGCGGCACCCGGCCGACGGTGATGCGGCCCTGCTCGTCGACCCCGGTGGTCAGCGGCCAGATGTTCGGATCGAGGCGTGGCCGGGTCGCACCGCGAAGTGAAGGCAGGATGTCCAGCAAGGTCATGACTCCACAGTCGGCCTTGCCGGGGGCCGCGTCATCGGGCTTGACGATCCCTTGACGCGCTGGGGAGCAATCTTGACGGGCTCAGGTTCTGCCGAACGACGTCGTCCCGGTGGAGGTGGCGATGAACCCGTTGCCCTTCTGCGGATCGGCCATCCGGCAGGCCAACCGGATGTCGTCGGTGTAGACGCAGGTGGCGTTGCCGAGGTCGAACCGTTGACCGGCGGGCAGCATCGGCGCCTCGTTCTCGTCGAGGCCGTCGACCGGACTGAGCGGTTCCTCGGTGCGCGAGAAGCTCATCGGGATCGCACCGTTGGTGGTGCCGTAGCTGAACAGGTGCGCGAGGTTGGCATCGTTGGGGGCGCCGACGAAGGGGCCGCGGCAGTCCAGTGCGTACATCGCCCGGTGCTGGGTGGTCATGCAGACGAAGCCGTCGGGCGTGCGGAACCCCTGCACCGGAAACCCCTGTCCCTCGCGCAGGACGTACTGCGCCGGATCGACGGCGGGATAGGCGGCGAAGTCGGGCACGCCGTCCGGACCGAGGTGCGTCGGCACCGACTCGTGCGCGGACTCCGGTTTCTCCCGGGTGAGCCATATCACCGCGAACACCGCCGTCAGCACCACAACGAGCGCTGCCGCCCACCGCTTCATCGCTCCATGATCGCCCCGGGCAGAGCACTACGGAGCCGAATCCCCGGCCCCGTAGAATGGCCCCATCATGACCGCACCGGGGCACAACCATGTCCAGACCCCGATTGCGGGTCTCGTTGAGCTGGCTTTAACCGATCCGTCCCTGCAGGACGTCCTTCGTCGCGCCGCCGACCGACCCGCCGATCTCGCGCTCGTCGGGCCGGCCAGTGCCCGCGTGCTGGTGGCTGCCGGGCTGGCCCAGCAGGGCCCGCTGCTGGTGGTCGCCGCCACCGGCCGGGAAGCCGACGACCTGACCGCCGAACTGCGCGGCGTGATCGGCGATGCCGTCGCACTGTTCCCGTCCTGGGAGACGCTGCCGCACGAGCGGTTGTCCCCGGGTGTGGAGACCGTCGGCGCCCGATTGTTGCTGTTGCGCAGGCTGGCCCACCCCGAGGACACGACACTGGGGCCGCCGCTGCGCGTCGTGGTCACCACGACGCGGTCACTGCTGCAGCCGATGGCCCCCGACGTCGTGAGTACCGAGCCGGTGAGCCTCACCGTCGGCGCCGAGGCCGAGTTCGAGGCGGTCATCACCCGCCTGGTCAACCTCGCCTACACCCGCGTCGACATGGTCGGCAAACGCGGGGAGTTCGCTGTGCGCGGCGGCATCCTCGACCTGTTCCCGCCCACTGCCGAGCATCCGGTGCGCGTCGAGTTCTGGGGCGACGAGATTTCCGAGATGCGGTTGTTCTCGATCGCCGACCAGCGGTCGATCACCGAGATCCCGGTGCAGAACGTGGTTGCCGTGCCGTGCCGCGAACTGCTGATGACCGCCGACGTGCAGGAGCGTGCCGCCGTGCTCTCCGTCGAGCACCCCACCCACGAGAACAGCGTGCCCGGCAGCGTGCCCGACATGCTGGCCAAGCTCGCCGAGGGCATCCCGGTCGACGGCATGGAGGCGCTGCTTCCGCTGCTGCACCCGGTGCAGCCCACGACGCTGACGCACCACCTGCCCGAGGGCGCGCCGGTGCTGCTGTGCGACCCGGAGAAGGTGCGTACCCGCGCGGCCGACCTGATCAAGACGGGGCGGGAATTCCTCGAGGCCTCGTGGTCGACGGCCGCGGTCGGTGGGGATGCCCCCATCGACATCGAGGCGCTGGGCGCGTCCGGATTCGTCCCGTTCGACCAGGCGCGTGAAGACTCCGTCGCCGGTGGGCACCCGTGGTGGACGCTGAGTCAGCTGCCCGACGGCAGGGCCACCGAACTCGATCTGCGGCCGTCGCCGTCGGCACGCAGCCAGCAGAGTCTCGACGAGATCTTCGCGATGCTGCGCGCCCACGTCGCCACCGGCGGGTACGCCGCGGTGGTCACCCCGGGCGCCGGTACCGCGCACCGCGTCGTCGAGCAGCTCGGCGAGTCCGATATCGCGGCGGCAATGCTCGAACCGGGTGAGGCTCCGAGGAAGGGTGCCGTTGGGGTTCTGAAAGGGCCGCTGCACGAAGGCGTGATCCTGCCCGGAGTCAACCTCGTGGTCATCACCGAGACCGATCTGACCGGTAACCGGGTGACGGCCTCAGGCGGCAAAAGGCTTGCGGCCAAACGTCGTAACGTCGTCGACCCGCTGGCACTGGCCGCCGGGGATCTCGTGGTGCACGATCAGCACGGCATCGGCAAGTTCGTCGAGATGACCGAGCGGGTGGTCGGTGGGGCCCGCCGTGAATACCTGGTGCTGGAGTACGCGTCGTCCAAACGCGGCGGCGGATCGGATCGCCTCTACGTGCCGATGGATTCGCTGGATCAGCTGTCGCGTTACGTCGGCGGCGAGGCGCCGTCGTTGTCGAAGCTCGGCGGAAGCGACTGGGCCAACACGAAAACCAAGGCGCGCAAGGCTGTTCGTGAGATCGCCAGTGAACTGGTCGCGCTGTACGCCAAGCGGCAGTCGGCGCCCGGGCATGCGTTCGGCCCCGACACTCCATGGCAGAACGAGATGGAGGATGCGTTCGGCTTCACCGAGACCATGGACCAGCTGACCGCGATCACCGAGGTCAAATCCGATATGGAGAAGCCGGTTCCGATGGACCGGGTGATCTGTGGCGACGTGGGTTACGGCAAGACCGAGATCGCGGTGCGGGCGGCGTTCAAGGCCGTACAGGACGGCAAGCAGGTCGCGGTGCTGGTGCCGACGACGCTGCTGGCCGATCAGCATCTGCAGACCTTCACCAACCGCATGGCGGGTTTCCCGGTGACGGTCAAGGGGCTGTCGCGGTTCACCGATCCGGCCGAGTCGCGCGCCACCATGGAGGGGATGACCGACGGGTCGGTCGACGTGGTGATCGGCACGCACCGGCTGTTGCAGACCGGGGTGACCTGGAAAGACCTGGGCCTCATCATCGTTGACGAGGAACAGCGGTTCGGCGTCGAGCACAAAGAGCACATCAAGTCGATGCGCACGCACGTCGACGTGCTCACGATGAGCGCCACCCCGATCCCGCGCACCCTGGAGATGAGCCTGGCCGGCATTCGCGAGATGTCGACGATCCTCACCCCGCCCGAGGAGCGCCACCCGGTGCTGACCTACGTCGGTCCTCATGACGACAAGCAGGTGGCCGCGGCGTTGCGGCGTGAGCTGCTGCGTGACGGGCAGGCGTTCTACATCCACAACCGGGTCCGCACCATCGACCAGGCCGCGGCCCGGATCCGCCAGCTGGTGCCCGAGGCCAGGGTCGTCGTGGCGCACGGGCAGATGAACGAGGAGACGCTGGAGAAGACCGTCGAGGGCTTCTGGAACCGTGAATACGACATCCTGGTGTGCACCACGATCGTCGAGACCGGTCTGGACATCTCCAACGCCAACACCTTGATCGTTGAGCGGGCCGATACCTTCGGGCTCTCGCAGCTGCATCAGCTGCGTGGCCGGGTGGGCCGCAGCCGCGAGCGTGGATACGCCTACATGCTCTATCCGCCCAATTCGCCGCTGACCGAGACCGCCTACGACCGGTTGGCCACCATCGCGCAGAACAATGAGCTGGGTGCGGGCATGGCCGTGGCCATGAAGGACCTGGAGATCCGCGGCGCGGGAAATGTATTGGGCGCCGAGCAGTCCGGTCACGTGGCCGGCGTGGGTTTCGATCTATACGTGCGGCTGGTCGGCGAGGCGGTGGAGGCATACCGCGCCGCGGCCGACGGGAAAACCGTTGCCACACCTCAGGAACAGAAAGAGGTGCGGGTCGACCTTCCGGTCGATGCGCACCTGCCGCCCGAGTACATCGGCAGTGACCGGCTGCGGCTGGAGGGCTACCGCCGGCTGGCGGCGGCCACCGATGAGGACGCGGTGCGTGCCGTCGTCGACGAAACTCGTCGACAGGTACGGTCCCGCTTCCGCGCGAGGCGCAACGCCTGGTTGCGGTGGCCCGGCTCCGGATGTTGTGCCGCGAGTACGGCATCACCGAGATCGGTGCGGTATCGGCCTCGACGATCAAGTTGTCGCCGGTGGTGCTCCCCGATTCCGCGCAGTTGCGGCTCAAGCGGATGTACCCGGGCGGGCACTACCGGGCCACCACCTCGGTGGTCCAGGTGCCGATCCCGCGGGAGAGCGACGGTATCGGCTCGCCGCGGATCCGTGACCTGGACATTGTCCGATGGGTGGCCGGTCTGGTGCTCGTGCTGAACGGGAAAACCGAGGGCAGCGTCGACATCACCGCAGGACTTGATTCTTCGGACTGATCGCCTGGTAGAGGCGTCTTTTTGGGCGCCGGTACCGGCCGAATCGCGCAAGCGCTGTTAACGCTGCGGCGCGGGGATCCGACATACATGTGGGGGGTCAAGGTATTGCGCAGTCGTCCACAGGAGAGGCGACAGGGTCGTCGACCATTCGGCGGTCATGCAATTTCCCAAACCGAACATCACGCGATTGCCGCCATTTGGTGGGTTCGTCGCGGTGACGCAAGGCGAAGGAGTGACCATGAACTTCAAGAAGTTCGCAGTAACCACATCAATGGCGGGTGCACTGGGCCTCGGCACGTTCGGCCTGGGTACAGGCCTCGCGCAAGCCTTTCCGGACGTGCCCCAGCCGCCTCCGATTCCCGGGCCGGCAGTGCCGGGTGTGAATGTTCCGAGCGTGAATGCGCCTGACGTGAATGTTCCGAGCGTGAACGTTCCTGATGTGAATGTTCCGAGCGTGAATGCGCCCGATGTGAATGTTCCGAGTGTCAACGTTCCTGATGTGAATGTGCCCAGCGTGAACGTTCCCGATGTGAACGTGCCGAGCGTGAACGTTCCCGATGTGAACGTGCCGAGCGTGAACGTTCCCGACGTGAACGTGCCCAGCGTGCGGTTCCCCGAGGTGGACAATTTCTTCCGGCAGCCGAACGCACACATCGCGCCCGGGCAGCTGACGAATTCGCCGACCATCAACGGTGTTGCGAATCCGTTCTTCGGAATCCCGCCTGGTCAGCTCCGTACGCTGCCCACGGTGAACGGGGTCGCCAACCCGTTCTTCAACGAGACACCGGGTCACTGGGTGATCCCGGAGGGTCAGTTCCCGGCGGAGTCCTAAGCCACGGCCTGTGACATGATGGCCGCCTTGCCTTCGGGCAGGGCGGCCATCCCGTGTCGGGACGGCCCGATGCCGGCGAATCGCAGCATTGGCCGTGCTGACCAGGCGCGTCGCGGTCCGCCGCGGCCCGGCAATGTGTTGGTATAACCGAGATCAGCAATCTCGTCGAAATGGTGAGGGGGTGGAGCCCGATGACCGTCGTATTGGTCGACCCCCGCCGCCCGTCACTGATCCCCGTCGAGGCCGTCGGCCTGCTCACCGGTGATGTGCAGTACACCGAGGAGATGCCGGTCAAGGTGCCCTGGTCGCTGCCTGCGGCGAGGCCTTGGCTCTCTGACGCGCCCGAAGATGAAGCTGCCCCAGTTCTGTTGTCCTCTGACCCGGAGCATCCGGCGGTCAAGGCCCGTCTGGCGGCCGGGGACCGGTTGATCGCGGTCCAACAGGCCCAGGCGGGGGAGCGGCTCGTGGACGCCGTGGCGATGATGGACAAGCTGCGCACCGACGGGCCATGGGAGAGCGAGCAGACGCACGATTCGTTGCGTCGCTACCTCCTGGAGGAGACGTACGAAGTGTTCGACGCGGTGCGCGGCGGCAACGCCGACGAGCTGCGCGAGGAGCTCGGAGATGTGCTGCTGCAGGTGCTGTTCCATGCGCGCATCGCCGAGGATGCACCCGTCCACCCGTTCAATATCGACGATGTCGCCGATTCTTTGGTACGCAAGCTCGGCAATCGCCTGCCGGCAGTGCTTGCCGGAGAATCCGTTTCACTGGACGAGCAGCTGGCCCAATGGGAGCAGCGCAAGGCCCAGGAGCAGAAGGTGAAGGCCCGCGGGTCGTCGATGGATGACGTGCCCACCGGGCAGCCGGCTTTGGCGTTGGCGCAGAAGGTGCTGGCCCGCGTGGCCCAGGCCGGGCTGCCCGCCGACCTCGTACCGGCGGCGCTGACCTCGGTGGTGGTTTCGGCCGATTCTGATGCCGAGAACGACTTGCGCAGTGCGGTTTTGGAATTCATGGACACCGTGCGGGTGGTGGAGTCCGATGTCGCCGCCGGCCGCCGTGGGGAAGATGTTCCCGAGGAACTGGACGTGACGCCGCTGGGGTCGATCACCGAGGACGAGTGGCGGGCGTACTGGCCGGGAGCGGTCCCCGAGCCTGAGGCTGAGCCCGATGCGGATGACGAGTTTGACGGCGACGAGGCCGACACGGAATCGGTCGACTCCGCCGATGTCGGCGGCGAAGCCGAAGATTCCAGCGCCGAAGACGCGCGCGCGGAAGCCGACGAAGCCGACGACGTCGACGACACGGACAAATCGGACTGACCACCGAGCTGCCCTCCCCAGAGTCGTTGACGGGGTCGGCAACTGCGCCCGTCGTCAACAAGGCCGCGGATTGCTGCTTGATAGTGACTGGAATCCGCGGCGCAGTGTGCCGATGCAGCACGACATCCCGTTCCGGAGCGGTGCTGGTGGAGAACAGTGGCCCGAGACCCCGTCACGAATAGACAACGGCACGGTTTCAGCTCTGTGCGGACCGGCCGCGCTGACGCTGGATCGGGCTCGCTCGAACTAGCGTGACGCACATGCGGGTACTGCGGATCGCTGCCGTCGTCCTGGTCCTCAGTCTCGGAATGGTCGCACCGCAGGCCGTCGCGGAATGTCCCGCCACGGGTTGTGATCTGCGCTCGCGCATCGCGGCGGCAGACACCTACCTGGCATCGAGGCCGGGCACCGTCGGCTATGTGCTGCGCGATCGCGCCGCGGGCACGCGTTATGCCAATGCCAATGCGAACACCATGATCTGGACCGCCTCCACCATCAAGCTGGGGATGGTGGTCGACCTGCTGACCCGGGAACGTGCGGGGGCATTGCGGCTCTCGGGCAACGACCGGCAGCTGATGGTGAACATGCTGCGGAACTCCGACAACGACGCGGCCGATTCACTGTGGAGCCGCTACGGCGGAGCCGACCACAAGGCATTCAATGCCGGCTTCCCTCGCTACGGCATGACGGACCTGCGGCCGCAACCGGGATTCGGTGACGTGTTCCCGTACTGGGGCTTCCAGAAGTCCACCACCAACGATCTCGACCGGTTGATGAACTACACACTGGCCCAATTGAATCCGGCCGATGCCGCCGCCGTGGTGACCGAGATGCAGCGGGTCGGCGGGGAACAGCAGTGGGGCGTGTGGGGCGCCGGACCGTCGATGACCCCCGGCAACAAGAACGGGTGGTCGCAGGAACAGGGCGGCTGGGTCGTCAACTCGGTCGGGTTCGCCGGTCCCAAACAGCGATACACGCTGGCGATCATGAACGGGCTCAACGGACAGGGGGGTTACGACGAAGGCGTCGCAACCACCACCCGGCTCAGCCAGATCCTGCTCGGCGGATGACTGCGCCGCGCGGGCTCTCTACTCGGCCAGCGCCTGGTCGAAGGCCGCGGCCAGGTCTTCATAGCTGTGGGGCTGGATGCGCTCGCCGTTGAGAAAGAACGTCGGCGTGCCCTGCACGCCCAGGGCGCGGCCGTCGGCCACGTCGAGTTGGACCCGGGCGGCGGTCGCGGGGTCGCTGTAGGCCTTGTCGAATGCCGCCATGTCGAGGGCGAGTTCTCCTGCGAAGCCCCGGAATATCTCGTCCGCCGGTTCCTGCTTCTCACCCCACTGGCCCTGGGCGTCGTACATCTTCTTGTACATCGCCTCGAGCTTGCCCTGTTGGGCGGCAGCCTCGACGGCGCGGGCCGCTCGTTCGGCGTTGTAGTGAGCGCCGAGCGGGAAGTAGCGGATGACGAAGTTCACCCGGTCGCCGTAGTCGGATCGCAATTGCTCGATCGAGGGATACACCGCGCGACAACCTTCGCACTCGAAGTCGAGGAACTCCACGAAGGTCACGTCGCTGTCGGGAACGGAGTTCAGCCGATGACTGTTCTCGCGTACCACCTGGCCGGTGTCGACGGATGCCACCGGCGGCGGTCCGCCGCGATCACGCACCGACTGGTACACGAGAACGCCGATGGCCAGCACCGCGATTGCCAACGCGGTGAGCAGTATTCGAGTGTTGCGCGTCATCGGGTCAGTGCCTCACTCGAACAGAGTCGAACCCCAGTAACCCGAGGTGTCGCCGTCACGCAGCCCGGGCGGGCAGGCGAAGACGGCCGTCCCGGTGTGGGTGATGTATTCGTTGAGCGCATCCTTGCGGGACAGTTCCCGCTGCATCGGGATGAACTGCTTTTCGGGACTGCGCACGAACGCGATGAAGAACAATCCGGCATCCAGGTGCCCGAAGCCGTCTGAGCCGTCGGTGAAGTTGTAACCGCGGCGCAGGATCTCGATACCGCCGAGGTGCTCGGCCGAGGCCAGTCGCACGTGCGCGTCCACGTCGATCTTCGGATTGCCCTTGCCGTCGGTGATCTCGAAATCGAGCTCGTCGAACTCCTGCTGCAACCCGTTGGGGGCGCCGCTGCCCTTCTGCCGCCCGATCACCCGCTCCTGCTCCAGAAGCGTGGTGCGGTCCCAGTTCTCGATGCGCATCCGGATCCGCCGGGTGATCAGATAGCTGCCGCCGGTGAGCCAGGCCGGCCCGTCGCCCTCGGCCACCCAGACGTTCTTGTCGAGCAGGTCCGTCTGATCCGACTTGAGGTTGTTGGTTCCATCCTTGAACCCGAACAGGTTTCGTGGAGTGGCCTGGTCCCGGGTGGTCGACGAGGTGCGGCCGAACCCCAGCTGCGAGTACCGCACCGCGACCGTGCCGAACCCGACGCGGGCCAGGTTGCGGATCGCATGGACTGCGACCTGCGGATCGTTGGCGCAGGCCTGCACGCAGATGTCGCCCCCGCTGCGCGCCGGGTCCATGGTCTCGTTGGGGAACTTCGGCAGATCCTTGAGCTCGGCCGGCTGCTTGTCGGCGATGCTGAAGCGGTCCTTGCCGTCCTTGCGGAAGAACGACGGCCCGAACCCGATGGTCAGGGTGAGCTGTGAGGCCGGAAGGCCCAGTGCCTCCCCGGTATCCGACGGCGGCGCGTACGGATTGCCGTCCACGGCGCCGCCGGCCTCGGTCTCCTCGCCACGTGTCATCCGCTCGGCCATCTGGGTCCACTGCTTGAGCAGTGCGACGACGTCCTCGCGGTTGTCGGTGGTGACGTCGAAGGAGCAGAAGTGCATCCGGTCCTGCGCCTCGGTGATGATGCCTGCCTGCCGGTCACCCCGAAATGGGACCGGCCCCTGCAGGACACCGTGCGGCGTGCTGGCCGCGGAAGCCCGGCCGGCCAGCGCACCTGCGCCGGCCGCACCGACTACCGCAGCTGTGACCCCGGCAGCGCCGAACAGCTTGCGCCGGGAGAATCCGGTGGAGGACTCGGCGTCCGGTGCCGGAACGCCCGGGCCCGCTACCGAATCACTGGTGGGCGATGACACCTTGCACCTGGCTCACTTCTTTGCTCAGCGCGTCGATGGCGCGCGACAGTTCCTGGCGTTGCGGCTCGGTCACCTTGTCGTAGGAGACGAAGCCGTCGCCTTCACGATACTTCTCCAGCAATTTCTCGACGTCGGCGAACCGCTGGTCCACGCGCTTGCCCAGTTCGGCGTTGCGCTCATCGAGGATCGGTCGCACCGAGGCCACCGCGGTCTGCGAACCCTCGACGTTGGCCTTGAAATCCCAGAGGTCGGTGTGGCTGAAGATGTCCTCTTCGCCGCTGATCTTGCTGGATGCGATCTCGTCGAGCAGGCCCTGGGCGCCGCCGGCGATCTGGGTGGAGTCGATGGTCCAATCCGGCGCCTTCACGCCGGCCTCGAGCTCTTTCACGTCGGCGAGCAACTGATCGGCCAGCGCGTCGGCGTCGGGCTGCAGACCGGTGACCCACAGCTGCTTCTCCAGGGCGTGGAACCCGGTCCACTTCTGGCCCGGCTCCAGATCGGCCTCGCGAAGGTCGATACGCGGATCGAGATCGTTGGGGAACGACTCGGCGACCGGCTCGATGCGCTCGTAGTAGGTGCGTGTGGTCGGGTACAGATCCTTGGCCTTGGCAACGTCCTTGGCCTTGACCGCGGCGACGAATGCCTCGGTGGCCGGGATCAGCGCATCGGTCTGGCTGAGCACGTAGCGCTTGTAGCTGTCGGCGGCTTCCTTGAACTTGCCCTCGGTGTCGATCTGCACGGCTTCGCCGGTGACCTCGAAATTGCCGCGGATGCCTTCACCGACCATGCCCGGCCGGCAGGAGGTCTGGTACGTACCCGGCTGGGTCAGCTGAACGATCAGCTGCCGCTTGAGTCCGGGGGAGATGTTCTCCACCTCGCCCATGACCCGCTCGCCCTCGCCGTAGACGTAGAACTCGGTGACCTTGTTGCCGTTGTTGGTCACGACGAACGTGCTCGGCCCGGTCGTCGCGGTGGTCCCGGACAGCTTGCACTCGGTGTCGGAGGCATCGACGGTGATCTGGGCGGCCTTCTGGGCCCCATCGCCACTCGCGCTGCCGCTGTCGGCCTCCTTGGCCTGGCAGGCGGTCATCGAGAGGCCGGCCAGCACCGCGGCGGTGGCCGCGAATCCGGTCTTGACGGCAGGGGTGATCTTCACTTGGTCGACCTTTCGGATGCGGTGGAGGTCTCCGGCTCGACGGTCGGCTCGGAGGAAGTCGGGGCACCGGCCGACGCCGCGCCGGCAGCGCGGATCGGCTTCAGGAACAGCGCCAACACCACGACGATGTAGGCCAGCCACGCGCCGAACTGCAGCACGGTCGGCGTGGGGTCGATATTGAAGACGCCCTGGATGATCTCGCCGTACCAGGCAGACCAGTCGAACGCACCGCTCATGTCGAAGGCCTTGGCGCCGAGCCCGGGCAGCCAGCCCACGGTCTGGAGCGCCTTGATCCCATAGGCGAGGATTCCGGCTGCCACCACGACCAGGAAGATCCCGGTGTACTTGAAGAATTTGGCGAGGTTGATCCGCACGGCGCCGGCGTACATGCCGTAGGCGATCGCCGCGGCGATCAGCACGCCGATGATCAGGCCGGTCAGCGGCCAGAGTGTCTCCGCCTCGGCGTAGCCGACCATGAACAGCGCGGTCTCCACGCCCTCACGGCCCACCGCCAGGAAGGCCAGTAGTGCCACCGCCGGGCCGCCGGTCTGCAGCGCCTGCGACATCTCGCTGCGCAGCTCGCCGGACATCGAGGCCGCCGCGCGCTTCATCCACAGCACCATGGTGGTGACGATGACGACGGCGATCAGTGAGGCGATACCCGCGATGGCTTCGGCGCCGAGGCCGCTGATGGTGTTCTCGCCGAACTGGATCACGAGGAAGACGGTGACGGTCATGGCGATTGCCGCGCCGACGCCCAGCCACACCCATTTGAGGGCGTCCCGGCGTTCGGACTTGACCAGGAACGCGACCAGGATCGACACCACGATGGCGGCTTCGAGGCCTTCCCGCAAACCGATCAGGCCACTGCCGAACACCTGGGATGTGACGTTGGACGCGGCCAGCGTGCTGGTCGGAACGTCCGAGATGGCAGTCATCAAAGCGTCCTCGTTCGACCGGGGTGAAAACACCATAAAAAACGTAGCCTTGCCTTGCCATAGCAAGGCGTGGCTCACCTTAGCAGGGGGGTCTGTGGGTCCGGCCGACTTCACCTGCCGTTCTTCCGGCACGGGCCCGTCGCTCGTCGCGTTCATAGCCGCGCATGCGACGATGGCCAATCAGATAGAGCGGGGTTGAGGGAGTCCGGTGTCGCCAGTGCGTTGGCTGCGGGCTGTCGCCGTAATTGCTGCGACAGCGCTGCTGTTGGCATCCAGCTGTTCGTGGCATCTGGGGACCCCAATTCCCGAAGGTGTGCCGCCGCCGGCCGGGGATCCGGTGCCCGCGATCGATACCTATGCCAAGGGCAGGCCCGCCGATCAGCTGCACGAGTGGGCCGAGCAGCGGGCACCCGCGCTGGGCATGCCCGTCAACGCCCTGGAGGCCTACGCCTACGCCGCGCGCGTCGCCCAGGTGGAGAACCCGAATTGCCAACTGGCCTGGACCACGTTGGCCGGCATCGGCATGGTCGAGAGCCACCACGGCACCTACCGCGGCGCGATGATCGCGCGCAACGGCGACGTCACCCCGCCCATTCGTGGCGTGCAACTGGACGGGACCGCGGGCAACCTGCGCATTCCCGACACCGACAAGGGCAAGCTGGACGGCGATCCGCTGATGGACCGTGCCATGGGGCCGATGCAGTTCATCCCGGAGACCTGGGGGCACTTCGGCGTGGACGCCAACAACGACGGGGTGGTGAGCCCGGACAATTTCGACGACGCGGCGCTTTCTGCGGCCGGCCTGTTGTGCTGGTACGGCAAGGACCTGTCCACCCCGCGAGGCTGGATGAAGGCGCTGAAGGCCTACAACAACTCCGAGCAGTACGCCCGAATGGTCCGGGACTGGGCGACGGCATACGCGGCCGGTCATGGCCTGTGACACGTGTGACAAGCCCAAACACGCCGTTGTGCGGACCACGATCTAGTCTCATCCCTACACGCAGGACTCAATAAGGAGAAGCCAGTGCCCATCATCGAGCAGGTTGGAGCCCGCGAGATCCTCGACTCCCGTGGCAACCCGACGGTCGAGGTCGAGGTGGCCCTGACCGACGGCACGTTCGCCCGGGCAGCGGTGCCTTCGGGCGCGTCGACCGGCGAGCACGAAGCGGTGGAGCTGCGCGACGGCGGCTCCCGCTACGGCGGCAAGGGCGTCGAGAAGGCCGTGGAGGCCGTTCTCGACGAGATCGCTCCGGCGATCATCGGCCTGGCCGCCGACGACCAGCGTCTCGTCGACCAGGCCCTGCTGGATCTCGACGGCACCCCGGACAAGTCCCGGCTGGGCGCCAACGCGATCCTCGGTGTCTCGCTGGCGGTGGCCAAGGCCGCGGCCGACAGCGCCGCGCTGCCGCTGTTCCGCTACCTCGGTGGCCCGAACGCGCACATCCTTCCCGTGCCGATGATGAACATCCTCAACGGCGGCGCCCACGCCGACACCGGGGTGGACGTCCAGGAGTTCATGGTCGCTCCGATCGGCGCTCCCTCCTTCAAGGAGTCGCTGCGCTGGGGTGCCGAGGTGTACCACGCGCTCAAGTCCGTGCTCAAGAAGCAGGGCCTGTCGACCGGTCTCGGTGACGAGGGTGGCTTCGCCCCCGACGTCGCGGGCACCAAGGCCGCGCTGGACCTGATCGCGACGGCCATCGAGACCACCGGGTTCAAGCTCGGCAGCGACGTGGCGCTGGCACTCGATGTCGCCGCCACCGAGTTCTACACGGAGGGTTCGGGTTACGCATTCGAGAAGGAGACCCGCACGGCCGAGCAGATGTCGGAGTTCTACGCCGGCCTGATCGACGCCTACCCGCTGGTCTCCATCGAGGATCCGCTGTCCGAGGACGACTGGGACGGCTGGGTCGCGCTGACCTCGGCGATCGGTGACCGGGTCCAGCTGGTCGGCGACGACCTGTTCGTCACCAACCCGGAACGTCTCGAGGACGGCATCGAGCGTGGCGCCGCCAACGCGCTGCTGGTGAAGGTCAACCAGATCGGCACCCTCACCGAGACCCTGGATGCCGTTGCACTGGCGCACAACAGCGGCTACCGCACCATGATGAGCCACCGCTCCGGCGAGACCGAGGACACCACCATCGCCGACCTCGCGGTCGCGGTGGGCAGCGGTCAGATCAAGACCGGTGCTCCGGCCCGCAGCGAGCGGGTGGCCAAGTACAACCAGCTGCTGCGCATCGAGGAGGCGCTCGGCGACGCCGCGCGCTACGCGGGCGATCTCGCGTTCCCGCGGTTCGAAGCCAAGTAACGCAGGCGTCTGCGCACCAACACGTCGATGCCCGAAGCGAAGCGGCCCGATCCGAAGAGACGGTCCCCGGCCTCCCGACCAGGGAAGCCGGGCAAGGCCGGGGAGTCGAATCGGCCGCGCGCTTCGCAGCCCCGACGCCGGGCGGCTGAATCCCGTCCGGCGCAGGCTGAGCCGGTAGCCGATGAGAACGTCACCAAAGCCATTGCGGTGCAAGCTCAGCAGCAGGCCGAGCTGCAGTCCGAACAGCGGTTCGGGTCGACGGCCCGCCGGGCGGCGATCCTGGCCGCGGTGGTGTGCGTGCTGACCCTGACCATCGCCGGGCCGGTGCGCACCTACTTCGCCCAGCGCACCGAGATGAAACAACTCAAAGCCAGCGAGGAACGGTTGCGGACCCAGATCGCCGACCTCGAACAGCAGAAGGTCAAGCTGGCCGACCCGGTGTTCATCGCGGCCCAGGCCCGGGAACGGCTCGGCTTCGTCATGCCCGGCGACACCCCCTATCAGGTGCAACTGCCGCCCGGGGCCATGGTGTCCGACCCGGGAACGCCGGTGCTCCCCGGGTCGACCGTGCCCGCCGGCCAGCCCTGGTACACCTCGCTGTGGCACACGATTGCCGATGAGCCGCACGGGGTTTCCCCGACGATCGGCGGGCCCCCACCGGCACCGGGCGGGCCGCCCGCACCACCTGTTCCGCCGCCGCCTGCCGAGCCCAGAGGTCCCAATGGTTGATCCCGCCGACATCGAGGCCGTGACCCGGCAATTGGGCCGGGAGCCGCGCGGTGTCCTCGAGATCGCCTACCGCTGCCCCAACGGCGAGCCCGCGGTGGTGAAGACCGCACCGAGGCTTCCCGACGGCACGCCGTTCCCGACGCTGTACTACCTGACGCATCCGGCGCTCACCGCGGCCGCGAGCCGGCTGGAGTCCTCCGGGCTGATGCGGGACATGTCCGAACGCCTGCAAGAGGACGAGGAACTGGCCGCGGCCTACCGGCGGGCGCATGAGTCGTATCTGGCCGAGCGGGACGCGATCGAGCCGCTGGGCACGACGTTCACCGGGGGCGGCATGCCCGACCGGGTCAAATGCCTGCACGTGGTGATGGCCCACTCATTGGCAAAAGGTCGCGGGGTCAATCCCTTCGGTGACGAGGCGCTGGCGGTGCTGGCGGTCGAGCCGGCGATGGCCGGAATCCTGGATCGTGAGGTATGGGTTTGAGCAGGGTCGGCGCGATCGACTGTGGCACCAACTCGATTCGTCTGCTGATCGCCGACGTGGTGGACGGCAAGCTGCGTGACGTGCACCGCGAGATGCGGGTCGTGCGGCTGGGGCAGGGCGTGGACGCCACGGGTCAGTTCGCTCCGGAAGCGTTGGCGCGCACCGAATCAGCATTGGCCGACTATGTGGCATTGATGGCCGAGGATTCGGTGACCGCCGTGCGGATGGTCGCGACCTCGGCGGCGCGCGATGCGGGCAACCGCGACGAGTTCTTCGCGATGACGGCGCGGCTGTTGGGCAAGGTGGTTCCGGGCTCCCTAGCCGAGGTCATCACCGGCACCGAGGAGGCCGAGCTGTCTTTCCTGGGTGCGGTGGGTGAACTCGACCCTGCCGCAGGCCCTTTCGTGGTCGTGGATTTGGGTGGCGGCTCGACCGAGGTGGTGCGCGGCGACACCGCCGTGCGGGCCAGCTTCTCCGCCGACATCGGATGTGTGCGGCTCACCGAACGGTGTCTGCATTCTGATCCGCCCACCGCGGACGAGGTGGCGCAGGCTCGGGCGGTGGCCCGTGACGGCCTGGCCGAGGCGCTGCGGGTGGTACCGGTCGAGGGCGCGCACACCTGGGTGGGTGTGGCCGGGACGATGACGACGCTCTCGGCGCTGGCGCAGCGCATGACCGAATACGATCCCGATGCAATTCACCTGTCCCGCATCGGATTCGACGAGCTACTCGGGGTATGTGAGCAGCTGATCGGGATGACCAAGGCCGAACGCCTGGCGCTCGGGCCGATGCATGCCGGCCGCGCCGATGTGATCGGCGGCGGCGCGATCATCGTCGAGGAGTTGGCGGCCGTCCTCGGGCAGCGGGCCGGCATCGGCGAACTGGTGGTCAGTGAGCACGACATTCTCGACGGCATCGCGCTGTCGATCGCCTGACCTGTTCCCGCGCGAGGTGTCTCGCCGCTGAAAACGCTTCTGTGCGTGCCGTTTTCTGCGGTGGGGTCGTTGAACTATGCGATCGGCAGCCCTGGTGTAGAAACCGCGAACAGGCAGCGCAGAAATTCCCACCAAAAGAACAACGGCCGAACGCGGTTGCCCGCGTCCGGCCGTTGCCGTGACTACCTAGATCAGGACGCAGTCCCGTGGTTGCTCGCCGGCGCGACCGCGGGGCCGGGGCGGGCGTGGTGACGGCCGGCTGGGTGCCTGCCGGAACCAGTGCCGGTTCGGTGGCCGGAGCGCC
>NZ_HG322952.1:460833-462316 GCF_000455325.1 Mycolicibacterium septicum DSM 44393 | reverse complement strand
GGCGGGAGCCGGACGCTTCGGCGCGCCGGCGGCGGCCGGGGCTGCGGCGGGCGCAGCGGTCTTGTTCCACACCAGGACGTCGTTGCCGCCTGCGTTGTAGACGACGGAGGTCGGCTGGTCACCGGTCACGTCGAAGTAGATCTTGCCGCTGGTCTTCTGCCCCTGGGCGAGGGTGGCGGGGTTGACGCCCTGGGTGCTGGGCACCTGGAAGAGCGCGCGGTAGTTCTGCCCGTCTGCTGCGCGGATGTTGAAGTTGGAGACGATCGGCGTGACCGAGCCCTCGAGCGCCTCGTTGGTCGCAGTGACCTCCCACAGCGTGCCGTGCGGCGCGTAGTTGATCGTGTCGGTGCTGGGCTTGAGGTCAGTCACGGTCCAGACCTGGGTGCCGCCGTCCAGCTTGCCCTGGCCGCCGAGCGAAGCGGTGGTGACGGCACTGGTGTCGGCGTCGGCGAGCGCCATCGGGGCGCCGGCGACGATCGCCGCGGCGGCAATGGCCGCTCCGGCAAAGGCCGTACTGATATTCGTCTTCAAGGCATTCACTCCTGACTGGTCCAAAAAGAGTTGGCAGGCCCCCCGGCAGTGGGACACCCACTTCATGGCAAGTTAGCAGCTTAAGAGGACGGTTAGGAACACCAGTTCGCAGTTTCTGCCATCGGTGCCTGGCAGAAAACCCGTTTGACCTGCTTGTCGACCTCGATGTGCGCCACGACCTGGTTTTTCGCCATCCCTATCGAATCTCGATGAGCGGTAATGCCTGCCCGGCCGACAAGGACAGCCGTTGACGCCCGAGCGCCGGCCAGGCCTGGACGGCGCAGAACGGCGCGCACTGGTGGTGCGCCGTATCCGGCTGCGACGAGCGGGTGCCGACGTGCACGCAGCACTGAATCAGGCGCTCCTCGATCATCGTGGACATGTCCATGAACGGTTTGACGGTCAGTCGCACCACGCGCTCGCCGAGCAGCTTGCGGATCTTGCGGCGGCGACCCGGCAGTGCCGAGGAAGCCAGGGTCAGCAGTGTCCCCATACCCAGATCGCAGCTCTCACAGATGGCGCGCCAGACGTCGCCGATCTGAGGATGCGACAGCGAGGACTGCTCCGAGAGCAGCCCGAGCAGTGACTCCTGCACCGCCATGCGCAGCTGGCGGGGGAGTTCGGTGTCGGCGATCCGGTTGGAGACCAGGCCCAGCTTGTCCTTGAGGCTTTCGGTTCCGATCAGCGACACCAGCGAACGCCACCGGTCGCTGTCGTCGCGGACCAGATAGCCGACCGAACAGCAGTGCGGGTGCGAGCAGGGCAGTGCTGTCAGGTCGCGCCAGGTGACGGCGTCGTCGGTCTGCGGTCCCAGCCGTTTGAGCACCCCGGTGTGGGTGAGCCGGTTCATCGGGTCGATCGCGCCGGAGCGACCGGAGCCGAACTGCGGCTGGATGGTGAGCCCGCCGACGTACGGCGTGTCCAGGGCCAGGCGGACCATGTCCCCGATCTC
>NZ_HG322952.1:376900-460282 GCF_000455325.1 Mycolicibacterium septicum DSM 44393 | reverse complement strand
TCCCCGATCTCGTCGTCGTTGACCCCCAGTGCGCACGTCATCACCAGGGTTGTGAAGATCTCCCGCTCGGAGAGCCGCCGCAGGGCTTGGCTCTTGGTTCTCCGCAGATCTCCGCCGCGGTGATGGCGGTGGGCCTGCTCGGACAACCCGTCGTATTGGAGGTAGACCTCGACGCGTTCGCGGTGCGCGGTGAGCAGATCGAGCAGCGCGTCGTCGTTGGCGATGCGGACCCCGTTGCTGTTGACCAGGATTCGGGTGATCGGCCGGGCGACCAGTTCACCGAGCAACTCGGCCAGGTTCGGGTGCAGCGTCGGCTCGCCCCCGCTGAGCATCAGGACGTCGATGCGGCCGTTCTCCCGGGCCAACCGCTGGTCGACGTTGGCCAGCACGTCGGCGGTCGGTACCACGTGGCGCAAATCGGGTGAGCTGTCGGTGAAACAGGTCGGGCAGCGCAGGTTGCAGGTCTCGGCGATGTCCTCCAGCAGGATGCAGGTGTGCTGCGTCTGCATCTCGGGCAGACCACGCAGATAGGCCGAGGGAATGGGGTCGAAGTTCCCCGCCACGTCGGGGATGTGCGCCTTCGTCGGGGCGGTCCACTCCTCCAGGTAGGACAGGATCTCGGGATCCTCGTCGTAGAGAGTCCTCACCAATCCGTGTGTGCGGCAGCCGCGTTCGAGCCAGACCTGCCCGTCGCGCTCGACGAGGATGCCGGCCAGGCGCGTGACGTCGGCCAGCGGGCGCTCGGGCGCCTCGTCGTGGCAGCGCGGGCAGAACGCGGTGACGTACCGGTGCAGCCGGTCGCCGCGCAATCCCATCCCGGTGCTCACAGGGCGTACAGCTCGGGGTTGAGGCCGGTGCAGAACCCGGCGGTGAACAACGAGACCAGCGCCCAGCCGACCATCAGCCCGATGCCGAGTCCCTTGGCCGTCGGGTTCTTCGACAACAACATCAAGGTGCCACCGCCGAAGGCGATCAGGGCCAACAGCACCGCGGTGCCCCCGAGAACCAGGTTGGTGCTGCCGCCACTGCTGTCAGCGGCCCCGGCGCCGATGAAGCCGATGAATCCGATCACCAGATTGAGTGCGGCGTAGAGAAACGGGCCGAGGATCACCATGGGGACCGAGATGCGTCGCGGGGGCTGTGGCGGCGGTCCGTAGGGATAGCCGGGCGGGTACGAGTAGCCGGGCGGGTAGGGATAACCCGGTGGCGGTGCAGGAGGCGGGGGCGGAGGAGCGGGTGGGTCGCCGTGATAGGCGGGTGGGATACCTTGTGGCTCAAAGCTTTGTGGCCCGAACTCATGCGGCTCGTTGCCGGGTGGGGTCGTATCGTCAGGTGGGCCGGGCGGTGTCGTCATGCGGGCACCTCCTGAGAGTGGGCTGGGTTGCGATAGTACCCGCGGCGGTAGCCGTACCACAGCCGAAACCCCAGGATCAGCAACGACGGCAGCAGGAACCATTGCGGGCGGGTCAGATCCAGCCACACGGTCTCGTTCGCCCGGACGAACTCGACGAAGAAGCGGAAGACCGCGTAGCCGGCGACGTAGAGCACGAACAGTTCACCGGGCCTGCCGATACGGGGGCGCAGCCACAACAACACGGCGAATGCGGTGAGCTGGAAGGCGATCTCGTAGAGAAACGACGGGTGCATGGCGGCGCCGGTGAGGCACCCCGGGCACTCGGGGGTGTCCGCCGGTGCGTGGATGCCCCACGGCAGGGTGGTGGGGCGCCCGGGGGCCTCGGTGAGGTGGCAGCCGATGCGGCCGATCGCCATGCCGAGTGCGACCGCGGGGGCGAACAGGTCGCCGGTCTTTCCGCGATAACCGCCGAGCCGTTTGGCGATGAGCACCCCGAGATAGGCGCCGAGCAGTCCGCCGAGGATGCTGCGCGAGCCGAACTGCCAGGCCTGCGCCAGGGTCGGATTCGCGCTGAAGTCCAGGTGATGGACCCACCCGGTCAACCTCATCCCGATCGCGCCGCCGATCAGCGCGCCGGCCGCGGCGACCACCGACTGCTCGTTGACCGCACCGCGCCGGCGGGCCTCCAGGACGAACACCAGCAGCGCGGCGGACACCCCGAGGGCGACGAACAGGTTGTGCACCCCGATGCTGACGGGCCCGAGGTGCCACTGCGCAGTCACCTGCCGAACCTAACCCGCCGCCGGTTCACCCGGCCAGCGACAATCCCGCGGCAACGGCGAAACCGAGCACGGCCGCCAGGCCGGCGTTCTCCTTGGCCTTCTCGGTGGCCTCCGGGATCATCGAGCCCACCAGCATGACCAGCAGCGCCCCGGCGGCGAAACCGTTGATGCCGCCTCGGAATTCGGCGCCCGCGACGTTCTGCAGCTGATAGCCGCCGACAGTGGCCAGCGCGCACAGTGCGGCGATCGCGGCCCAGCTGCCCACGATCCGGCGGGCCGGTTCTCCCGCGGATTTCATGTCGCTGGCCGATCCGATGGATTCGGGCAGGTTCGACACGAAGATGGACACCACAAGGGCCAGGCTGACACCGGCTCCGGCCGCGATGCCGATGCCGAGGGCGGCCTGTTCGGGAATGCCGTCGAGCAGGGCGCCGAGCAGCAGGGGCAGCCCGGCGGTCTGGGTTCCCTTGCGGCCCAGCCGATCTACCGCCTTGTCCGCGAGATAGAACACCACGGCTCCGACCGCGAGGCCGAGGGCCACCGCCCAGGCGCCGCTGGCCCGGAAGCCCTCCTCGGCGAGTTCGAAGGAGATGCTGGAGATGAGCGCCCCGCCGCCGAAACCGAGGACCAGGCCGACGAGGCGTTGATTCCAGTCCCGGACCACGCCGGCGATCGCGCCGATGAGCAGCGAGGATGCAGCGACCAGGCCCCAGGTCAGCGCGGTGAGCACGCCCGCAGCATAAGACAGCGCGGGGTGGGAACCGGGGAACTGGGGCGGCAGGGAGGAAAGTGCCGAAGAGAACAGCCGGAGAGGCGAGACAGCGCGAAATCGCACGACCGATCGGTGCGATCGATGAGGTTATGGCCCGAAGATCAGGCGGCGTAGCGGTTAGGGGTGGTGACCTGTCGCCGGTTGCCCGGACGACAGGCCACCGACGGCGTCAGCGCCGCGCGTTGCAGTTCGGGGGGTTTCCGCAGTGGTGGCCACCGTCGCAGGCATTGCAGCGACAGGTGCAGGATCCCTTGGTTGCCATGCGCATCGTTGTTCAACTCCTCACTGTTCGGGTACCGCCGGTATGGCCGGCAGCAAACTCCCGAGTTTGGGCGGACATCAACATATAACGACTTCACAATAGTTCGGGTCACCGCGAAAATAAAGGATTCCCGCAACGGCGCGAGTTTTGCCCGTGAGGCCTGTTTCGGGTTGGCGCGCTGACGTGAACAATGCGTGAAACTCTTTGGCCGCAGCCCGTTTAGGGGTTCAAGCGGTGGTGTCGCGGGCGCCCAGTCGGAGATGCTCGATGTGGTAGATGGCTTCGTCGAGAAGTTGCGCCACGTGGCTGTCGTAAAGCCGGTACACGATATTGCGGCCGTACCTGTCGCCGGTCACCAGTCCCAGTGCCCGCAATAGCCGGAGCTGATTGGAGACCGCGGGCTGTTCCATGCCGACCGCCGCGGACAGTTCGGTGACCGAGCACGGTGATTCCCGCAGTCGGGTCAGGATCAGCAATCGGTTGGGGGAGGCCAGGGCCTGCAGGGTCTCGGCGACTTTGGCCGCCGAGGCGGCGTCGAGGGACGCTGCCGGTGTCGCCCGCCCCTCAACTCCGTGACCCATGGCATTCATTCAAGCATGTGGCCCAAAACGTAGTTGATATATTTCAATCTCTACATGTTTAAATGTCTTAGGTGTGTACGGCGAGGATGAACGGGAGGCGCACTCGATGACCGCTCTGTGGGCCGACCGGTTGCCGGTGCGTGACGGTCGTGACGGCACCGCCCGGCCCGTCGGTGCGCGCCGGATCGGCACGTGGATCTGGTCTCTGGACTCGGTGCGCTGGGCGGTCGCGGCCCTGGTGTTGATGCTCTGCGGCGTGGTTGCGCAGTTGGCCGATGCGCCGCAACCGCTGTGGTGGACGCTGTATCTCGCGTGCTATCTCGCCGGCGGTTGGCAATCCGCGGTATCCGGCGTGCAGGCGCTGCGGGACCGCACGCTCGATGTCGACCTGCTGATGATCCTGGCGGCGATCGGTGCGGCATCCATCGGGCAGGTGTTCGACGGCGCGCTGTTGATCGTCATCTTCGCGACGTCCGGCGCGCTGGAGGACGTGGCCACCACACGCACCGAACGTTCGGTGCGCGGACTGCTCGACCTGGCCCCGCCCGACGCGACATTGCTCGAGGACGACGGCGCCCAACGCATCGTCGCGGCGGAGTCGCTGCGGCCCGGCGACCGCATCCTCATCCGGCCCGGGGAACGGATCTCGGCTGACGGCACCGTGACCGGGGGCTCCTCCGACGTCGACCAGTCCTCGATCACCGGTGAACCGCTGCCCGTCGCCAAACAGGTGGGTGACGACGTGTTCGCCGGAACGCTCAACACCTCTGGGGCGCTGCAGGTCACGGTCACTCGGGATCCGTCGAGCACGGTGATGGCCCGCATCGTCGCGGCCGTCGCCGCGGCCTCGGCGACCAAGGCCAAGACCCAGCTGTTCATCGAGAAAGTCGAGCAGCGCTATTCGGTGGTCGTGGTGGTCGCGACCCTGACGCTGTTCGCGGTGCCGCTGGCGCTGGGGGCCGATCTGCGTTCAACGCTGTTGCGCGCCATGACTTTCATGATCGTCGCCTCGCCGTGCGCGGTCGTGCTCGCCACCATGCCGCCCCTGCTGTGCGCGATAGCCAATGCCAGCCGTCGCGGCGTGCTGGTGAAATCCGCGGTCGCCATGGAGCGACTGGCCGACACCGACGTCGTCGTGCTCGACAAGACCGGAACGTTGACCACCGGCGCTCCCCGGGTATCGGACGTGGTGCCCCTCGGCGAGGTGGCGTCCGAGCGGGTCCTCGCAACTGCCGCTGCCGCAGAACAATTCAGCGAGCACCCGATCGGGCGGGCCATCGTCGCCGAGGCTGTATCCCGCGCCGTCACGGTGCCCGAGGCCACCGGCTTCACCGCCTGCGTGGGCCGCGGGGTCCGGGCGATCGTCGACGGGCACCCGGTCGAGGTACTCAGCCCCGCGGCGTATGCGGGCCCGGCGATAGCGGCGGTGGCCGAGATCGAGGCGACCGGGGCGACCGCCGTCGTCGTGGCCGTCGACGGCCACGCCATCGGGGTGCTGGGGCTGCATGACCAGGCCCGCCCGGGCGCGGCCGCTGCCGTGCAGGCGCTTCGGTCCCTGACCGGATGCTCGCCCGTGCTGCTCACCGGTGACAACCATGCCGCGGCAGCGCAATTGGCCGGGCAACTGGGCATCGAGGATGTGCGGGCCGGACTGCTGCCCGACGACAAGGCCACCGCGGTCCGGGAACTGGAATCCGGTGGGCGGCGGGTCCTCATGGTGGGCGACGGGGTCAACGACGCGCCGGCCATGGCGTCCGCGCATTCGTCGATGGCGATGGGGCGCAGCGGCGCCGATCTCACCGTCGACACCGCCGACGTCGTCACCGTGGGCGATGACCTCTCGGCGATCGCCTCGGTGGTCGCGCTGTCCAAGCGGGCCCGCCGGCTGGTCATCGCCAACCTGGTGATCGCAGGCACCGTCATCACCGTCCTGGTGACCTGGGACCTGTTCGGACACTTGCCGTTACCGCTGGGCGTGGCCGGTCACGAGGGCTCGACCATCCTGGTCGCCCTCAACGGGTTGCGGCTACTCAGGGGCGCAGCACGTCCTTGAGCGCGTCGAGCACCGCGGGATCCTCGATGGTGGAGGGCACCGGCTCGTCCAGACCGTCGGCGATACCCCGCATGGTCTTGCGCAGGATCTTGCCCGAACGGGTCTTCGGCAGCGCCGCCACCACGTCGACCTTCTTGAAAACCGCCACCGCGCCGATGTTTTCCCGCACCCGGTCGACCAGCTCCTGGGTGATCCCGTCGGTCGAGGCCCCGGTCTTGAGCACCACGAAGCCGCGTGGCACCTGTCCCTTGAGCTCGTCGGCGACACCGATCACCGCGCATTCGGCCACCGAGGGGTGGTCGGCCAGCACGGCCTCGATCGACCCGGTCGACAACCGGTGTCCGGCAACGTTGATCACGTCGTCGGTACGGCCCATCACGAACAGGTAGCCGTCGGAGTCCACGTAGCCGCCGTCGCCGGTGAGGTAGTAGCCGGTGAACGCCGACAGATACGACGCGACGTAGCGGTGGTCGTCGCCCCACAACGTGGGCAGGGTGCCCGGGGGCAGCGGCAACTTGATGCAGATGGCGCCTTCCTCGTCGGCCTCGCACCGGGTGCCGTCCGAACGCAGGATCTGTACGTCGTAGCCGGGCATCGGCACGGTGGCCGAACCGGGTTTGATCGGAAGGGGTTCGACGCCCATCGGGTCGGCGGCGATGGCCCATCCGGTTTCGGTCTGCCACCAGTGGTCGACCACCGGGATGCCGAGTTTGTCGTTGGCCCAGTGATAGGTGTCGGGGTCGAGGCGCTCGCCGGCCTGGAACAGGTACTTGAGCCCGGACAGGTCGTGGTCGGCCAGCCGCGTGGCTTCGGGATCTTCCTTCTTGATCGCCCGGATCGCGGTCGGGGCGGTGAACAGCGCCTTGACGCCGTACTCGGCGGCCACGCGCCAGAACGCCCCGGCGTCAGGGGTGCCGACCGGTTTGCCTTCGTAGAGAACGGTTGTCGCGCCCAGAAGCAAAGGCGCGTAGACGATGTAGGAATGTCCGACCACCCAGCCGACATCGGAGGCCGCCCAGAACACGTCGCCGGGTTCCACGTCGTAGATGTGGCGCATGCTCCACAGCAGGGCCACCGCGTGCCCGCCGTTGTCGCGGACGATGCCCTTGGGTTTACCGGTGGTGCCCGACGTATAGAGCACGTACAGCGGGTCGGTCGCGGCCACCGGCACCGGATCGACCGGTGCGGCGTCGGCGACCAGCTGCTGCCAGTCGTGATCGCGCCCGTCGACCAGCTCGCAGGGACACTGTTCCCGCTGGAGGATGACGCAGGCCCGGGGCTTGTGTTCGGCGATGTCGAGCGCGGTGTCCAGCATGGGCTTGTATTCGATGGTGCGCGTCGGCTCGATGCCGCAGGATGCGCTCACCACGACCACCGGGCGGGCGTCGTCGATCCGGGTGGCCAGCTCGTGCGCGGCGAACCCGCCGAACACCACCGAGTGCACCGCGCCCAGCCGGGCGCAGGCCAGCATCGCGATGACGGCCTCGGGGACCATCGGCATGTAGATCACCACGAGATCGCCCTTGTTCACCCCAAGGCTGCGCAGGGCCCCGGCGAACCGGGCAGTGGCGTCGCGTAACTCGCGGTAGGTGTAGGTGGCCTTGGTGCCGGTGACGGGGGAGTCGTAGATCAGCGCGGTCTGATCGCCGCGCTCGGCGACGTGGCGATCCAGGGCGTTGGCACAGGTGTTGAGCTCGCCGTCGGGGAACCACCGGTAGAACGGCGGCTTGGTGTCGTCGAGTATGCGCTGCGGCTCGGATGTCCAGGTCACCGCCTTGGCGGCGTCGGCCCAGAAGGTGGCCGGGTCGTTGAGGCTGGCATCAAAAAGGCGGCGGTAACCGGACATACCGGCACCGTAGCGTGTCGGGCCAGTCGAAATCGAAGATTGTCGCTGGTCGGTGGCCTGCCCGCGCCCGGTGGTCGCTCGTGCGCGGTCATCGGTCGTTGCGCGGCAATTCGGGTAGCGCGGTACTCACGCCGATGCGGGTGGGCGGGGTCAGGATTGCCGGGACGACGAGGAGCCGGCATGAAAGTCGACATCGATTACGACCCGTACAACGTCGAGATCACGCGCGACCCCTATCCGACCTACCGCCGGTTGCGGGACGAGGCGCCGCTGTACTACAACGCGACGCACGATTTCTTCGCGGTAACTCGCTACGACGATGTCGAGCGGGCGTTGATCGACCGCGACACCTTCATCTCCGGGCGGGGCAATGTCCTGGAATTCATCAAATCCGGTGTCGAGATGCCGCCCGGCATCGTCGTCGCCGAGGACCCGCCCAGCCACACCATCCACCGCACCCTGATGTCGCGGGTGTTCACCCCGCGCAAGGTGGCCGCACTGGAACCGGCGATCCGGACGTACTGCGCCGAGTACCTCGATCCGCTGATCGGCACCGGGCGGTTCGATGTGATCGGTGAGTTCGCCGCGCAGATGCCGATGCGGGTGATCAGCATGCTGATGGGCATTCCCGATGCCGACCAGATCGCGATCCGCGACATGAGCAATGCCAACATGCGGACCAAGGCCGGACGCGGTATGCGGATCAACGAACAGAACATGGCACTGGGTGGAGCGTTCGCCGACTACATCGACTGGCGCGTCGAGCATCCGTCCGACGACATCATGACCGACCTGCTCAACGTCGAGTTCGAGGACCAGACCGGCACCCGGCGCCGGCTGACCCGGCGCGAACTGCTGACCTACGTGCACGTCATCGCCGGGGCGGGCAACGAGACCAGCGCGCGGCTGATCGGATGGACCGTCAAGGTGCTCGCCGAGCATCCGGATCAGCGTCGCGAACTGGTGCGCGACCGGGCATTGGTGCCCAACGCAATTGAGGAAATCCTGCGGTTCGAGAACCCGGCCCCGCATGCGGCCCGCTCCCTGGCCGTCGATGCCAAGTGGCACGGGCACACGGTTCCCGCCGGCAGTGCATTGTTGATCGTGATGGCCGCGGCCAACCGCGACGAGCGTCGCTACGCCGAACCGGACCGCTTCGACATCCACCGCGACATCGGTATGCACCTGGCGTTCGGCCACGGCGCCCATTTCTGTCTGGGTGCCGCGCTCGCCCGCATCGAGGCCCGCATCGCGCTCGACGAGATCCTCACCCGATTCCCGGACTGGGACGTGGATCTCGACGATGCGGCGCTCTCACCCACCTCGACGGTGCGTGGTTGGGAACGGCTGCCGATGCTGGTGGCGTGAACCTACTCCTGGAAGCGGTACCCCATCCCCGCCTCGGTCAGCAGGTGTACCGGACGTGACGGATCGTCCTCAAGTTTGCGGCGCAGCTGCGCCAGATAGACCCGCAGGTAATGGGTTTCCTTCGCATAGGCCGGTCCCCACACCTCGCGCAGCAGCTCTTCGCGGCCCACCAACTTGCCGCGGTTGCGCACCAGCATCTCCAGCATGCCCCACTCGGTGGGGGTCAGGTGCACCTCGTGGTTGTTCTTGGTCACCTTCTTGGCGGCGAGGTCGACGGTGAACGACGAGGTCTCGATGACGGGCTCGTCCGTTTCGGAAGCCGCCGCACCGCGGCGCACCGCCGCCCGCAGCCGGGCCAGGAACTCGTCCATTCCAAAGGGTTTGGTGACGTAGTCATCGGCCCCGGCATCGAGCGCCTCGACCTTGTCCGACGAGTCGGTACGGGCCGAGAGCACGATCACCGGCGCCGACAGCCAACCGCGCAGGCCCGCGAGCACCTCGATGCCGGACATGTCGGGCAGCCCGAGGTCGAGCACGATCACGTCGGGGCGGTGATCGGCGGCGGCCCGCAGTCCCTGGCCGCCGTTGGTGGCGGTGTCGACCTCGTAGCCGCGCACGGACAGGTTGATCCGCAGCGCACGCAAGATCTGCGGTTCGTCGTCGATCACGAGGACACGGGTTTTGATGGCGTTGGTGGGTGTCATGCCGGTTCGTCCTTTGGCGGTGCAGCGAGGTCGATTTCGACGGTCAGGCCACCGCCGGGGGTGTCGGTCGCCGAGATGGTCCCGCCCATGGCTTCGACGAAGCCGCGGGCAACGGACAGGCCGAGCCCGACGCCGATGGTGGTGTTGTGATCGCCGAGGCGCTGGAACGGTGCGAACAGTTGTTCCTCGGCCCCGCGCGGCATCCCGGGCCCTTCGTCGATGACCGCGATCAGTACCCGGTCGGCCACCTGCCCGGCGCTGACCCGGATGGGGCCGTCAGGTGCGTACCGCAGCGCGTTGTCGATCAGGTTGGCCAGTACCCGTTCGAGCAGCCCGGCGTCGGCCATCGCGACGGCGTCGCCGACCTCGACCTTCACCCGGTCCAGGCCCTCGCGGGTGAATCCGGTGGCGCCCTTGCTGATTCCCAGCAGTGCGCGCTGCACGGTCTCCTCCAGGTAGACCCGGCGCAGCTCGGGGCGGACGACCCCGGCCGACAGCCGGGACGAGTCCAGCAGGTTGCCGACGAGCGCGGTGAGCGCATCGATGGATTCCTCGATGGTGGCCAGCAGTTCGGCGGTGTCCTCGGCCGAGAAGTCGATGTCCTCGCTGCGCAGGCTGCTGGCCGCCGCCTTGGCCGCGGCCAGCGGGGTACGCAGGTCGTGGCTGACCGCCGACAACAGTGACCGGCGCAGTTCATCGGCCTGCGCGATGGCGGCGGCCTTGCCGGCTTCCTCGGTGAGCTCGCGCTGTTTGACCAGTCCGGCAGCCTGTTTCGCGACGGCGCTCAGCACGCGGCGATCGCGCGCGGCCAGTTTCCGTCCGGCCATCAGCAGCCAGAATTCGTCGTCTCCGACCTCGATGGCGGTGTCGGCGGAGTCCACCTCGGCGCACGGCTTCGTGCCGACGCACGCCACGATCTCTGTGGTTCCGTCGTGTTCGCGCAGCAGGCTCACCGCGCGTTGGGAGTACGTCTCCCGCAGCCGTTCCAGCAGGGTGGTCAGGTCGGCGCCGCGCAGCACCGACCCGGCGAACAGCGTCAGCAGTTCCGCCTCCTGCGAGGCCTTCCTGGCTTCGCGGGCCCGGCTGGCAGCCCCGTCGACCAGCGCCGCGACCGCCACCGCGACGAGCAGCAGCACGACGACGGTGACCGCGCTGTCGGGTTCGGAGATGGTGAACGTGTGGCGGGGGTCGACCAGGAAGTAGTTCAGCAGCAACCCGGACAGCAGGGCCGACAGGCCGGCCGGTGCGACGCCTCCGAGCAGCGCGACGATCAGCACGCCGATGAAGAACAGGGCGCTTTCGCCGCTGACCCCGAGGTAGGGGTCCAGCAGGGTCACGATCGCCAGGCAGATCGCCGACGGAACCACCAGGCTGGCAAGCCAGGAAGCGACGTGGCGCTGCCGGGGTGTGGCAGTAAACCAGCCGAAGCCGCGGCGGGCCTGCTCATGGGTCACCATGTGCACGTCGATCTTGCCGGAGTGCTGCACCACGGCGGCGCCGATGCCCTCGTCGAACATCCGCGCCCACCGGGATCGCCTCGACGTGCCGAGCACCAGCTGCGTGGCATTCCGCTCGCGCGCGAAATCCAGTAGCGCCGTGGGTACGTCATCGCCGACGACGGTGTGGAGGGTGGCGCCCAGACTGATGGCCAGCTCCCGGACCTTGCCCATCTGGGGTGCCGAGACACCTGACAGTCCGTCCCCGCGAACGACGTGCACCACCATCAGTTCCGCGCTGGACTTCGACGCGATGCGGGATGCCCTGCGCACCAGGGTTTCCGACTCGGTGCCGCCGGTGACGGCGACCACCACACGCTCGCGGGCCTCCCAGGTGTCGGTGATCTTGTTGTCGGCACGGTACTTGGCCAGCGCGGCGTCGACCTGGTCGGCCAGCCACAGCAGGGCCAGTTCTCGCAGCGCGGTGAGGTTTCCGCGCCGGAAGTAGTTCGACATCGCGGCGTCGACCCGCTCGGGTGCGTATACGTTGCCGTGGGACAGCCTGCGGCGCAGTGCCTCCGGGGTGATGTCGACCAACTCGATCTGGTCGGCCGCCCGGACCACCTCGTCGGGAACCTTCTCCTGCTGCTCGATACCGGTGATCTGGGTGACCACATCGTTGAGGCTCTCCAGGTGCTGGACGTTGACCGTCGAGATCACGGTGATCCCGGCATCGAGCAGTTCCTCGACGTCCTGCCAGCGCTTGGGGTTCTTGCTGCCCGGGGTGTTGGTGTGGGCGAGTTCGTCGACCAGCACCACCTGAGGGTTGCGGGCCAGCACCGCGGCCACGTCGAGTTCGGGGAAGCTGCCTCCCCGATACTCGACGTAGCGCGGCGGGACGATCTCGATACCGTCGAGCAGGTCGGCGGTCTTCTTGCGCCCGTGCGTCTCGACCACCGCGGCAACCAGGTCGGTGCCGCGCTCGAGCCTGCGGTGCGCCTCACCGAGCATCGCGTAGGTCTTGCCCACGCCGGGAGCCGCACCCAGATATATGCGCAGCTCACCGCGTTTGGTGGGGCTCGACGCCAGCGTACTCACAAGACCATCATCCTCGTGCCTACAGCGAGTCGAGGGCGATGTTGAGTTCGAGCACGTTGACCCGCGGTTCGCCGAAGAAGCCCAGGGTGCGTCCGTCGGTGTGCTGGGCCACCATCGAGCGCACCAGTTCGGGGTTGAGGCCGCGGGCCTTGGCCACCCGGTTGACCTGCAGATCCGCGTAGGCCAGCGAGATGTGCGGGTCCAGTCCGCTGCCACTGGCGGTCACCGCGTCGGCGGGCACCGCGGGGTCAGCGGGCGCGTTGCCGCGGATCGGCACGATCAGGCCGGTGCTGTAGTCCTCGCCGGCCTTTGCGCATTCGACCCGCACGCCTTCATAGGTGTTGACGAACGGCGTCTTCGTGGTGTCGCACGGCTGGTTGACGCTGACCACCTTGGTCGGGCGGATGACGTTTCCGCGGGCATCCCGTGGCCCGATCACCGACAGCACCGCACCGACACCGTCTCCGGTGCAGAACGGGCGGGCGCCGTCGACGCCGTCGAACTCGCCGACCGCGGCGCTGCGTGAGCACACCAGGGTGAGCAGGCTCGGCTTGTCCGGAGTGTCGACGATGCTCTCCGGCCCCAGGTTGCTCGCGCTGGTGGACATGGGGTCGTAGCCGTCACCGGCGGCCGACGGACGGCTCTGGAAGTAGCGGGGCAGGGGATTGCCATCGGCATCGGTGAAGGACTGACCGATCAGGCTGCTGCCCACCGGCTTTCCGTTCACCTCGATCAGCGATCCGTCGGCCTTGTCGCGCAGGCCGGGGATCTGGGCCACCAGCCAGATGAAGACCGGATACCCGATGCCCAGGATCACGGTGAGCACCAGCAGGGCCCGCAGGGCGGCTGCATGTTGGCGGAGCAGGTTGGAGAATTTCATGTCACATTCCCGGGAAGAGTTGGACGACGAGGTCGATCAGCTTGATGCCGATGAACGGCGCGATGATGCCGCCGAGGCCGTACACGTACAGGTTGCGGCTCAACAGCTTGGACGCACTGCTGGGGGTGTATCGGACGCCCTTGAGCGCCAATGGGATCAGCGCCACGATGACGACCGCATTGAAGATCACCGCGGACAGGATCGCCGATTGCGGGCTGTGCAGCCGCATGATGTTCAGCAGATCCAGGCCGGGGAACAGGGCCACGAACAACGCCGGGATGATCGCGAAGTACTTCGCGATGTCGTTGGCGATGGAGAACGTGGTCAACGCCCCGCGGGTGATCAGCAACTGTTTGCCGATCTCGACGATCTCGATGAGTTTGGTCGGGTCGGAGTCGAGATCGACCATGTTGCCGGCCTCTTTGGCCGCCGAGGTCCCGCTGTTCATCGCGACACCGACGTCGGCCTGGGCCAGGGCGGGCGCGTCGTTGGTGCCGTCGCCGGTCATCGCGACGAGCTTGCCGCCGGCCTGCTCCTTCTTGATCAGTGCCATCTTGTCCTCGGGCGTGGCCTCGGCGAGGAAGTCGTCCACCCCGGCCTCGTCCGCGATGGCCTTGGCGGTCAACGGATTGTCGCCGGTGATCATCACGGTGCGGATGCCCATCCGGCGCATCTCGTCGAAGCGTTCCCGCATGCCCTGCTTGACGACGTCCTTGAGATGGATCACGCCGAGCACTGCGGCATTCCCGTCGACGACGTGTCCGACCACCAGCGGTGTGCCGCCAGCTGCGGAGATCCCGTCCACGATGTCGCCGAGTTCGGTTGGTACCAGGCCGCCTTCGGATCGCACCCACTCGGCCACCGCGCCCGCCGCGCCCTTGCGCAGCCGATGGTCGCCGGAGAGGTCGACGCCCGACATCCGGGTGTTGGCACTGAACTCCACCCAGTGCGCCTTGTCGAGTTCGCCGGGGGTGCGGCCCCGCAGACCGTACTGCTGCTTGGCGAACACCACGATGGATCGGCCCTCGGGGGTCTCGTCGGCCAGGCTGGACAGCTGTGCGGCATCGGCGAGTTGATCTTCGGTGATGCCCGACAGCGGTACGAACGCGGCGGCCTGGCGGTTGCCGAGCGTGATGGTCCCGGTCTTGTCGAGCAGCAGTGTGTTGACGTCTCCGGCTGCCTCGACAGCGCGGCCGGACATGGCCAGCACGTTGCGCTGCACCAGTCGGTCCATGCCGGCGATGCCGATCGCCGAGAGCAGGGCGCCGATGGTGGTGGGGATCAGGCACACCAGCAGCGACACCATGACGATGCCCGAGATGCCGTTTCCGTTGAGCGCCAGGGTGTCTGCAACACCCGGGTTGTTGGCCTTGGAGAAGATGGCCAGCGGCTGCAGGGTCGCCACGGCGAAGACGAAGATGATCGTCAACGAGGACAGCAGGATGTTGAGCGCGATCTCGTTGGGCGTCTTCTGCCGGTTGGCGCCCTCGACCAGGTTGATCATCCGGTCGATGAAGCTCTCACCGGGCTTCTGGGTGATCTGTACGACGATGCGGTCGGACAGCACCGTGGTGCCGCCGGTGACCGCGCTCCGGTCGCCGCCGGACTCCCGGATGACGGGTGCCGATTCACCGGTGATCGCCGACTCATCCACCGAGGCAATGCCTTCCACGACATCACCGTCTCCGGGGATGACCTGGCCGGCCTCGACCACGACGACGTCACCCTGCTGCAGCAGCGGTGCGGCGACTTCCTCTTCGCGGCCGGGGGTGCCCGGGGCCCATCCGGTCAGCCGGCGGGCCATGGTGGACGTCTTGGTCTTGCGCAGCGACTCGGCCTGGGCCTTGCCGCGTCCCTCGGCGACAGCCTCGGCCAGGTTGGCGAAGATCACCGTCAGCCAGAGCCAGATGACGATCAGCCCGGAGAACCAGGACGGGTTGAGCACGGCCAGGATCGTGCTCCAGACCGCGCCGATCTCGACGATGAACATGACGGGGTTGCGCCACAGCGTGCGCGGGTCGAGCTTGCGCAGCGCATCGGGCGTCGATTTCCACAGCATCTTCGGGTCCAGCAGGCCGCCCTTGATTCGGTTGGAACTACCGGGTTTCGGCTGTGCGGACGACGGTGAATCGAGAGTAGGTACTGACATCAGTGAATTCCTTCAGCAAGGGGCCCGAGCGCGAGCATGGGCAAGAAGGTGAGGGCGACCAGGATCAGCGTGACGCCGGCGACCATGCCGACGAACTGGGGTCGATGGGTGGGGAGGGTGCCGATGGACTCGGGCGTCTTGCCCTGTTTGGCCAGTGATCCGGCCAGTGCCAGCACGAAGATGATCGGCAGGAACCGGCCGAACACCATCGCGAGGCCGAGGGCGGTGTTGTACCACTCGGTGTTGACGCTGATGCCGGCGAAGGCGGAACCGTTGTTGTTGGAGGCTGACGTGAAGGCGTACAGCACTTCCGACAGGCCGTGTGGCCCGGTGTTGAGCATGCCTGCCCGTTGACCAGGCATGGCCATCGCCACTGCGGTGCCGGTCAGCACCAGCAGGGGTGTGATCAGGAAATACGTTGCGGCGAGCTTGATCTCACGGGGGGTGATCTTCTTGCCCAGGTATTCCGGTGTGCGGCCGACCATCAGGCCCGCGACGAACACCGTGATGATCGCCAGCACCAGCATGCCGTACAGGCCGGAGCCGACGCCGCCGGGAGCCACCTCACCGAGCTGCATGTTGAACATCGTGATCAGACCGCCGAGGCTGGTGTACGAATCGTGGAACGAGTCCACCGCGCCGGTCGAGGTCAGCGTCGTCGCATCGGCGAAGACCGCCGAGTTGGCGATGCCGAACCGCTGTTCGACGCCTTCCATCGCGGCGCCGGCGGCGGTGGGGACGGTGCCATGAGCCTGCAGCTGGAACAGCATCATCAGGCTGACGCTGATCGTCGCGATCACGGCCATCGCGGCGGCGATCGCATAGCCCTGCTTCACGCTGCCGACCATGCGGCCGAACGTCCGCGGCAGTGAGAACGGGATCATCAGGATCAGGAAGATCTCCACCCAGTTGGTCCAGGTGGTGGGGTTCTCGAACGGGTGCGCGGAGTTGGCGTTGTAGAAGCCACCGCCGTTGGTGCCGAGCAGCTTGATGACCTCCTGGCTGGCGACCGGGCCGCCGGGGATGGTCTGAGTGCCGCCCACGAGCGTGTTGACCACCTCGCTGTGCAGGGCGAAGTTCTGGATCGCGCCGCCGCCGAGCAGAATCAGCGCGCCGACGATCGAAATGGGCAGCAGGATACGGAGATTACCGCGCACCAGGTCGACCCAGAAGTTGCCGAGGTCGCCGGTGTTGCGCCGGACCAGGCCACGGACGAAGGCCATCGCCACGGCCATGCCGACCGCGGCCGAGACGAAGTTCTGCACCGCCAGGCCGGCCATCTGGACCAGGTGGCCCTGGGTGCTCTCACCCGAATATGCCTGCCAGTTCGTGTTGGTCACGAAGCTGATGGCCGTGTTCCAGGCCAGCGCCGGTGTCATCGGGGTTCCCGGATCGTTCAGGTGCAGCGGCAATTTGCCCTGCACCAGCTGCAAGACGAACAGGAACAGGACGCTGATCGCAGAGAAGGCCAGCACGCTGCGGGCGTAGGCGCCCCAGGTCTGTTCGGCCTTCGGGTCCGCGCCGATCAGCCGGTAGATGAGCCGTTCGGCACGCGAGTGCTTCTCGGTGGAGTAGACGCGGTACATGTAGTCGCCGAGCGGTACGTGGACGGCCGCCACCGCGACGATGAGGACGACGAGGAAAACGATCCCCGCGGTTGTAGTAGTCACTAGAACCTCTCCGGAAACAGCAGCGCCGCGAAGAGAAACAGCGCGATGAGGATCGCCAGGCCCAGGCCGACGACGTTTTCGTAGCTCACAGTCCCTCGACCAACTTCTGCACCAGGCCCAGCAGCGCAAAGATCGCCACTGTCAGCACGATGAACACCACTACGGACATGGGTTCTCCAACACGTTTTCGGGCCGCCGGATCTCGGCGACTGATCAAGCGTCCGTCTGCTGCAGGTGGCCGGCGACGATCTTTATGTCTTCTTTACGCTCGGCTGCCGGACCTTTACGGGTTCTTTCCCGGGGCCCCTGGAGGCCCTCGTCAGCGGCGTAAAGATGGTGTCAACAGCGCCCGGTTGTGGCGTAGGAAATGCGTAATCGCCGTCGAATTCTCGCGGCGCTGGTTCCTACCGTGTGCCGAGAGTGTCGGCGCGTGAAGGAGCTGGAGACATCGACCATCCATCGCTGTGGGGAACGGCGGCCTGGGGCCAGCTGGTCGCGATCGCTGTCCTCGTCGTATTTCTGCATGTCCCGCTGGGTAACTACCTGGCATCCGTCTACACCGCCCGCACCGATTGGCGGGTAGAGCGGGTGATCTACCGTCTGGTCGGGGTGCAGCCGGATGGTCAGCAACGTTGGACGGGCTACCTGAGCGCGATCCTGGCATTCTCAGCGGTCAGTGTTCTGCTGCTGTACGGGCTGTTGCTTTTGCAGGTGTATTTGCCCGAACCGTGGGGCCATAAAGGCATGACGCCGGCATTAGCGTTCAATACCGCAATTTCGTTTACGACCAATACCAGTTGGCAGAACTACCCGGGCGAGGCGACTCTCGGTCACGTCGGGCTGGTGGCCGGCCTCGGGGTGCAGGCCTTCGCGAGCCTTGCGGTCGGCATGTGCGTTGCGGTGGTTTTGATCCGCGGGCTGGCACGCTATCAGAACCAGGAGATCGGCAACTTCTGGGTGGATCTGGTGCGCACCGTGGTCCGGATCCTGCTGCCGCTGTCGGTGATCGTCACGTTGATCCTGTTGACCCTCGGTGTCGTCAACAACTTCCATGGCGCGCAGAATGTTTCGACGATCGCAGGCGGCAGCCAGACGTTGCTCGGTGGTCCGGTCGCCACGTGGGAGTCGATCAAGCTGATGTCGGGCGACGGTGGCGGCGCCTTCAACGTCAACAGTGCCCATCCCTTCGAGAACCCGACACCGTTGACCAACGTCGTGGAAATCGTTGCGATGCTGTTGATCCCGGTGGCGTTCCTGCGGACCTTCGGTGTGATGGTCGGGGACCGCAGGCAGGGGTGGGCGCTCTTCGCCGTCGTCGCATCGCTGTACGTGCTGGCGACGGTGGCCCTCGTCGCGGCGACGTCGGTGCCGCACGGCACCGTCGTCCACGCCGTCGGTGCGCCGGTGGAGGGCACCGAGATGCGGTTCGGCGTGCCCGGGAGCGCGGTGTTCGGTCAGGCGGCCACCGCGTCCGGCGACGGTGCGGCGAACTCGTCGTACGACAGTTTCGCCAGCCTCGGCGGCGCGGTGCTGATGCTGAACATGATGCTCGGCGAGGTGGCCCCCGGCGGTGCCGGCAGTGGCCTATATGGCCTGGTGATGATGGTGCTGCTGGCGGTGTTCCTGGGCGGGTTGATGGTCGGGACAACGCCGGAGTACCTCAAGCAGCGGCTGCAGGCCCGGCACATGAAGCTGGTCAGCCTGTACCTGCTGGCGCTGCCGGTCGCGGTCCTGGTCGGAACGGCGATCGCGATGGCGCTGCCCGGTCAGCGCGCGGCGATGCTCAACTCCGGGCCGCACGGGCTCTCCGAGGTGCTGTACGCGTTCACCAGTTCGGCGGCCAACAACGGCAGTGGCTTCGCCGGGTTCAGCGGGAACACCACCTGGTACAACGTTGCGCTGGCGATCGCGATGGTGATCGGCCGCTTCCTGCCGATCATCGCGGTCCTGGCCATCGCCGGGAACTTCGCCGCCCAGCGGCCCGGCGTCGTCACCGCCGGCACGCTGAAGACCCACACGCCGACCTTCGTCGTGCTGACCCTGGCCTCGACCCTGCTCATCGTCGGCCTGGAGTACCTGCCCGTTCTGGTGGTCGGCCCGATCGCCGACGCGCTGCAGTGATCAAGGCCGCGTCAAGGTTGGGCTACACGGTGTCAAGAGACCGCAAAGACCCTGGTGGCGGTACTCCGGCGGCGGGAGGGTCAGAGGATGGTGACCACCTATTACGTCGAGCAACCCAGGGCATTGCTGGACGAGACCTCGGTGTTGAGCCGTTGCGCGTTGTGGCGCAGCGCTTTCAAAGGATTCTCGGTGAGCTACCCCGCCGAGTTGCTCAACTTGGAGCCGGCCGCGGCCTGGATGCGCCGCTACCGTGTCACCGTCGATGTCCGCACCGCCGCGGAGCTCAATCTGGCCCTGGCATCAGGAATCCGGTCGGCGCAACTCGTGATGCACCCGCGCAACGCCGCCGCAGTCGCGAGCGCCGGTACGGGACAGGCCGCGCGGCTTGTCGTCGACTCCGGTCAGCAGGCCGCAGCCCTGGCTCGCGGCGCGCGCCGACGTGAGCATGTGTTCGTGTGCGCGGGTGCTGGAATGCCCGCTGTCGTGGCCGAGGTGCTGAAGCACCGTGAGCTCGAACCCGTCGGCCTGCACTGTGCGGCGGACCCGGCGCATGATCCGATCGGGCTGGGGGCGCTGCGGTCGGTGCTTGCTGACATGGCCATGATCCGGCGTAGCCATTCGGTGCTGCTGAGCCGGATCAGCCTGGCGGGCATGGACGGCGGCCTGTTCGGTCTGCATCCGTGGGCACTCCGCCGTGTCGCCGGCGCGCTCGGTGAGGTCGTTGAGGAGCAATGTGCGCGCTACCGTTTCCCCCGGCCTGCGCTGACGGTCGCCCCGTCCGTGCACGCATTGTTACCGCGAGATGTCAACGCAGCGTGAATGTTTCAGTCAGGCGCGTCAAGACGCCGCAAATATCCTGGTCCGACGGTCGCGGTAGCGGAAGGCTCGAAGCAGGCGCATGCGGCATCCGGCCGCGGCGCGGTGAAGAAGAGGTTCTGGTGACACTGACGACAGGGTTGTGGTCCGCATCGACGGCTTCGGCGATGCCAGAGCGATCGCCCGAGCATGAGGCGATGCACCGGTGCGCCACGTGGTGCCGGTCGCTCGATCCCGTCGAGCTGGCCCTGCCCGCCAGGGCGCTTCGGGACACCAACGTGGCCAAATGGGCCCGCGATCACGGGTTGACCGTCGAGGTGCGCAGCAGCGGGGACCTGGCGACCGCGATCGGGACGGGTATCCACCCCATGCGATTGGTGGTGCACGCCGACGGATTCAGCGCTGACGAACTGGTGTTCTGCAGCGCCAATCTCGGGGTGGGGCGGGTGGTGACCAACGGCGTCGAGCAGGTTCACCTGCTGGTTTCCTGTGCCGTGCGGCACCGGCGGCAGCGGGTCGTCCTCGGTGCGAGCGCTGTCGACGCGGTGGCCGCGGTGCTGAACGGTCCTCGGCTCGACCTCGTCGGCCTGTATCGCGAAATCGATTCGGGTAGGGACTGTTTCACCGAATTTCCGGAGATGGTCGGTGACCTGATCGCCGAGATGGCCGATATTCGACGAAGGCACGCCGTGGTGCTCACCCGGGTGTGGATCGGCGGTGGTGGGTTCGACTTCGGCACGGGTCCTGAGGATCTGTCCGAGCTCGGCCGGGCCATCGAGATGACACTCGACGATGCGTGCGCGACGCTGAGTTTCCCGCGCCCGGTGGTGGTCGTCTCGGCTCAGCGGGGCTGACCTCGGTCGGCCGGTACCGCACAAACCTGTACAGCGGCCCCGGACCGGACATAAATTGAGACGTGGGCTCAAAACGGCCCCAGAGCCGGCACCACGTCCAGCCAGCGCCGAAACGGTCGCTGCGGATCCTGGTTGTCGGCGCCGGGGTGGGTGGCATCTCCATCGCCCGGGGACTGCTGCGGGACGGCCATGACGTCACGGTGTTCGAGCAGCGCCCCGAGGTGCGGGCCGGCGGCGGCGCCGTCACCATCTGGTCGAACGGCGAAACCGTGCTGCGGCAACTCGGCGTCGCCATGGACGGCGCCGGTCAGGAGCTGTCCACGGTGCGGGTGGTGACGTCGACGGGACGCCCGATGACCACCCTCGACGTGACGGCGATCGTGAACCGGATGGGTGCGCCGGTCCGGATGGTCCCGCGCCGGATTCTGCTCGAACGACTGCTGGAAGGCTTTCCGGCTGAACGGATTCGGTGCAACACGCAAGTGGTCGGCGTCGCGAACGGCAACCACGGGGTTCGCCTCGATTTCGCCGACGGCCGTTGTGCGGAGGGAGATCTGGTGATCGGCGCGGACGGCCTGCACTCCACGGTCCGCGAGATCGTCGGCGCACAGCACGCAGAGCCGACGGGCTGGTGTAGCTGGCAGGGACTGGCCACGATTCCGGACGGAGCCGATCGTCGCGTCGCCTTCGTCATCGTCGGCGAGCACGGGAACCTCGGCCTGTGGCCGGCCGGAGGCACCGAAGTGCAGTGGTGGTTCGACCTGCCGTGGTCACCCGACTTCGTCAGGCCAGAGCGCCCGATCGACGTGATCCGCACCAATTTCGCCGGATGGTCCGAGCTGGTCGATCAAGTACTCGCGGCATTGACCGACGCTGACCTCGCGCGTTCGCCCTATCCGCATTTCCGCCATCCCATTCCGGGGCCCGGCCACGGCGCGTTGACGTTGTTGGGCGATGCGGCGCACACGATGCCGCCGACGCTGGCGCAGGGAACCAACCAGGCACTGCTCGACACGATGGTGCTGTGCAAGGCGATCTCAGATTTCCGCCACAGCCCCAATGGCGACCTGTCCGGCGCGCTGCGCTGGTACGAGAAGACCCGCCGACGCCGCGTCGCAGCGGTATCCCGGGTGGCCTCGCTGCAGGTGTCGCACGGTGAGGCGGTGCTGCGGCCCGCCGCGATGGTCCCGGACCGGCTGATGACGTGGGTGCTGGCGACGTTCCTGAGGGTGGTGAGCCACCGCCGGATGGCCGCGGGTATCAGTCGGGACCTCGCCGGGGCGACGACGTCCGGCAGTGACGAACATGCCCGCTGAGCCCGTACGGGTGCGCGGCGCGATCGACGCGCCGTCGAGCCGGCTGTGGCTCGTCAAATGGTGCGTGCTGGCGGTGCCGCACTACCCGATACTGATCGGTCTGTACCTGGTGTACCCGCTGGTGGTGTTCGCGGCGGGGATCGCGATCCTGTTCACCGGCCGGTATCCGCGGCCGCTGTTCGATTTCAACGTCGGGGTGCTGCGCTGGTCGTGGCGGGTGATGAACTACCGCTTCCCGATGAACACGACCGACCAGTACCCGCCGTTCACTTTCAAAGCCCAGGCCGACTATCCGGGCGACCTCCAGGTGGACTATCCCGAGCAGCTCTCCAGAGGGGCGGTGCTGGTGAAGTCGTGGCTGCTGGCGCTGCCGCAGATCATCATGTGCTGGGCGATGGAGGCCCCGCTGCAGGTACTTTGCGTCATCTCCGCGGTGCGGCTGCTGGTCCGGGGGACGGTCTCGCAGAGCATGTTCGACTTCCTGATGGGAATGGTGCGGTGGCGCTACCGGGTCGCCGCGTACGTGTCGCTGATGACCGACGAGTACCCACCGTTCCGATTGGATCTGGGGGGCTCGGATTGAGGCACCGTAACCCGTTGTTCCCGTACGTGTATCGGCTCGGTATGGCGGTGTTCGACAGGCTGTTCTACCGACGGTACCGCCGGTCGGCGATGAGTCATGCGACGGGCCGGTTGCTGATGATCGGGGTCGGGCCGGGAACCGATCTGTTGTTCGTGCCGGACGCGGTGACGTCCGTCGCGGCGGTGGAGCCCGATCCCGCGATGCGGAGGATGGCCAGTGCGCTGGCCTGGCGCAACGGTGTCGACGTCGATGTCGTCGCCGGGGCGGGGGAATCGATTCCGTTCCCGGACAGCAGTTTCGACTCGGTCCACGTGGGTCTGGTGTTGTGCTCGGTTGACGATGTGGCCGCCACGCTCGCCGAGATCCGGCGTGTGCTGACCCCCGATGGGCGGTTGGTCGTGCTCGAGCATGTGCGCGGTGAGGGTTTGATGGGGCGGTTCCAGGATCTGATCGCGAGGCCGTGGGCGTGGTTGTCATCGGGCTGTGAGCCGAATCGTCGTACCGTCGACGCCATCGCCGCAGCCGGGTTCGACACCAGCGGGCTGCGCAGTACCCGGCGGACACTGGTGCCGCCTCCGTGCACACCACATCTGCAGGGAGTCGCGACTATTCGACGCTGACGGCCTCGATGATGTTGAGCCGCGCCGCGCGTCGTGCCGGCGGCAGCGAGCCCAGCAGGCTGATCGCCAGTGCACCGAGAGTGAAGACCAGCGCCATCGCGCTCGGCCGGAACGTGACGTTGAAATTCATGATGTCCCCGCTGACGAGGCTGAACAGCCACTGATCGACCAGCCCGACGATCAGTCCCAGGACACCGCCGACGATGCCGATGGCCGCGGCCTCGGCCAGCACCATGGCCAGCGTGTAGCGGCGGCTGGATCCCATCGCGCGCAGGACCCCGATCTCGCGCCGCCGTTCCAGCACCGACAGCGTCAGTGTGTTCAGCAGGGCCACAGCGGCGACGAAAACCACGATGATCCACACCGCGTTGGCGATCAGCATGCTCTGGTGCAGCGGCGCTTCGAGACCGGCCAGCGCGGTGCGGCCGTCATAGGTGTGGTTCGGCGCGGGCACGACATGGCGGATGTTGGCCAGCAGGCGGTCGGGGTCGGTGCCTTTGGCCGCGGTGATCTGGAGTGTCGTCGCGCCGGGCCGGTCGAACCAGGCGCGCATCTGGTCGAGGCCCATTCCGACGGTGCCGATCACCGTGGAGAAGTACGGCACCAGGGCCAGCACGGTCGTCTGTTGCGGGCCGTGCGGCGTCTGCAACTCCAGTTGGTCGCCCGCCCGGACATCGAGGGTCTTGCCCAGGTTCTGCGAGAGCACGACGCCGTGGCCGGCGAGCACGTCGTTGCGGACGCGGTCGTCGAGGGCGCGGAAGAGGGCGTCGTGGCTGCGGGGGGCGAATCCGTCGAGCATGACGCGGGTGCCGCCGACGACGGCGAAGCCCAGGGAGCCTTCGGTGACATGCCCGACCCCGGGCACCTCGGTGACCTTGTCGGTAAGGCCTTGCGGCAGAGGGTCGGTGGGGTACTGGTCGGGTGAGTTGGCGCTCACCCAGACGTCGACGTCGGCGACCGGTGCGAAGACGTCGCGCGCCGACCGGATCATGTCGTTGTTGGTCCCGGTGATCACCACGGTCGTGACGACGGCGATCAGCACGGTCATCACGGTGGCCCATACACGCCGGGGGGCGCGTTCCACCGTCGCGGCCGCCAGGGCACCGGCCGAACCGAACAGGCGCGCCACCGCGGCGGTGGCCTTGACGATGGACCCGGCCAGCGCGAAACCGAGGGCGATCTGCGCGGTGAACAGGGCGGCGATCGCGACGAACGCCATGGAACCCGGCAGGTAGAACACCACCAGGATCGACGCCGCGAGCACGGCAACCGCGGCGATTCCGGTGGCGATGCGCAGCCAGCGCGGGACGTTGTCCGCGGCCGACGCCCCGACCGGTGCCAGTGCCTCGATCGGCGAGACCTTGTATACCTGGCGGGCGGCCATCGCCGATGCCGCCAGGCTCGTCAGCGCGGTGGCCGCGATCGCGACCGGGATCGCGTAGCTGGGCAACCAGTATTCGATGCGGGCCTCGAGGCCCTGCGTCACCGTCGGTGGCAGCCGGCCGATCGCCATGCGGCCCAGTGCTATTCCCAGCAGCGACCCGATGGTGCCGCCGATCAGCCCGAGGATCGCGGCCTCGGCGAGCATGTCGCGGACGATGGTCGCGCGTCGGCCGCCGATCGCACGCAGCATCGAGATGACGGGGCGGCGTTGGGCGATCGCCATGGTCATCGTCGTGTAGATCAAGAACGCGCCGACCACCAACGCGACCGCCGCGCCCATGAGCGCCATGTAGTTCATCAACTTGACGCCGTCACCGGCCCGGGCGGCCCGCAGGTTCGGTGCCGCGACGATGGCTCGGCCGTTCACGGCGGCGGTGACCTGCTCGCGCACCGTGTCGAGATCGGCGTCCGGGGTGGTGGTGATCAGGATCGAGTCGAGTTGGCCGAGGCGTCCCGTCACGCTCTGCGCCAACGGAAGCGGGGCCAGCACATAGTGACCGCCGTTGAGGTCGGCGAGTTGCTTGCCCTCCAGGACCTCGGCGACGGTGACCGATCCCGAGCCGAGTTGGAACGTCTCGCCTTTCGCGTGACCGACGGCGGGTCCGACGCGGACGCCCTCTTGTGCCGTCGGGGATTGGACGTCCACTCCCACGGCATCTTTCAGCGCGCCTTCCAAGGCGCGGCTGCGGTCATCGGCCCCGAACAGCAGCACCGGTTCGGTCGCGGTGGGCGCGGTCATCCGGATCATCGGCGCGGCACTCGCGACGCCGGGGACCTTGGCGACGTCGGCCAGGACGGCGTCGGGGAATCCCGCGTCGGTGACTCCCGACACTTCGAGCGCGGCGACGCCGGCGACGCCATCGGCGAGCCGGTTGACCGATCCGGTGATCGACCCGAAGATGCCGAGGATCGCGACGAGATACATTGCCGACACGGCCATTACGGCGATCGAGGCAAGGGTGCGCCGCCGGTGCACGGTGAGTTCGCGCAGGCTGAACACTCGGAGCCGACTCGCCGCGGCCGCGAATTTCACCCTGGCACCACCGACATCTCGTCGGAGCCGAGCCGGCCGTCCTGCAGGGTGATGATCCGGTCGGTGGCCGCTGCGGCGTCGGCATTGTGGGTCACCATCACCACCAGCCGGCCCAGACCCTCCTCGTGGGCGACCTCGCCCAGCAGGGCCAAGATTGCCGCGCCCGTCGTCGAATCGAGGTTGCCGGTCGGTTCGTCGGCGAGGATCAGCGGCGGGTTCATCATCATGGCCCGGGCCACCGCGACGCGTTGCATCTGGCCGCCGGAGAGTTCGGACGGGCGGTGCTCGGTTCTGTTGCCGAGGCCGACGCGGTCCAGCAGTTCCACGGCCTGCGGTTTCACCTTGCCGAGCCGGACCCCGTCGAGCAGCTTCGGGACGGCCACGTTCTCCCACGCCGACAGGGTGGGCAGCAGGTTGAAGAACTGGAAGACGAAACCCACCCGGTGGTGCCGGAACGCCGACTGCTGCTCATCACCCAAGCGGCCGATCTCCTCGCCGTCGAAAGTGATCGAGCCGGAATCGGGGGAGTCCAGCGCCCCGAGCAGGTGCAGCAGCGTGCTCTTACCTGCGCCGGAGGGGCCGATGATCGAGACGAACTGCCCGCCGTTGAGCTGGAGGCTGATCTCGTCGAGGGCGCGCACTATCTGACCGCCGACCTTGTACTCGCGCACCACGTCGCGCAGTTCGATGGCCAGTTCGGGCATCGCAGCCTCCCGGGAGTCGGGATATGCGCAGCCTACGCCGGGTGATGTCGCCTATCTGGGCGAACGTGCGGGCTGCTGCCCCGACTCGGCGCGTTTTGCGCACGCTCGGTGGCATCGAGCAGTCAGAGCGGGCTTCCACCATGGCCACGGCGCCGCCTTCGACACCAGGGCCGTGCTGCCCCGATTTTCACGACCCAGGCGTAGAAACCGGTGTCAGGGTGGCGACCAACCGCGCCTTCTGGTCAGTCGCCGGAATGATGCGGGGGTGGTGAGCCGGTAGCGCCTGCCCCGGTGCACCAGTTGCGCGGACCCGGCGAACCGGACATTGCGCACCCAATCCGAGTGCTCGCCGTAGTTCAGCACCACCGAGACGGACTTGCTGTCGACGAACGCCATGACCGGGGTCCGGTACGGCTTGCCCGACTTCCGGCCGGTGTGCTCGATGACGGCCATGTACGGCAGCCATGGCGCCCAGAGCCGCTGCAGCGGATTGGTGACGTACTTGTTGATGTGGGCGATCACCCGCATCGCCCGTGGTCCGAGTGCCGCCGCGATCCGTTCGGCAACTACGGCAATCGAATTGGCGATACTGCTTGGCATGTGCGGCCCCCGTCGCTGTCCCAACCCTGGGACACATTCAACCAAACCTGCGCAACCCCTTCAGCGCGGGTCGTAGTTCCGGTGGCCGGTCCGGCATCCCCGGGAATATGCCCATCTCCGGCCTGGTTGCAGCACCGCATGGCTGAAATCATGCGCCGCTGGGAGATGGACGGAATCGGCCGAGACGCGCTCCGGTTGCGTGAGGTGGCCGTCCCGCAACCGGGCCCCGGCGAGGTCCTGATTAAGGTGGCCGCGGTTGCGTTGAACCATCGCGACAAGATGGTGATCGACACCGGGCGCGGCCTGCCACTGGAATTCCCCTTCACCCCCGGATCCGATCTCGCCGGGGCCGTCGTCGCGGTTGGGGATTCGGTGACCCGGTTCGCCGTGGACGATCAGGTGATCTCGGTGTTCACCCCGGACTGGATCGACGGCGCCCGGGCGGGTGACGCGCGCACGCCCTCGTATTGGACGCTCGGCGGTTTCTACCCCGGGGTACTGGCCGAATACGTAGTGCTGCCGCAGGATTGGGTTGTCCGGGCTCCCCGGACCTTGTCACCGGAGGAGGCCAGCACGCTACCGGTGGCCGGCCTCACGGCGTGGTTCGCGCTGGTCGAACGCGGGCGTGTGCGGGCCGGCGACGTCGTGCTGGTCGAAGGTACCGGCGGCGTCGCCCTGTTCGGAGTTCAGATCGCGAAGATGCACGGCGCCGAGGTCATCGTGTCGGGCAGTGCGGGCAAACTGGACCGAGTCACCCAGCTGGGCGCCGACCATGTCGTGGATCGACGGAGCGCGGACTGGGCCGAAACCATCCTCGCCATCACCGGCGATCGCGGCGTGAACCATGTGCTGGAGCTCGTCGGGGGCGCGCATCTTGGCAAGGCCGCCCAAGTCGTCGCAGTCGGTGGCCACATCCATCTCATCGGGGCGCTCGACGGGTTCGAGGTCTCGACACCGGTGATGCCAATCCTGATGAAAGACATCACAATTCACGGTATCGGGACTGGGCACCGGCGCGCGCTCAGCGATCTGGTCAGTGCGATCGACAGTACGGGGACGAAACCTGTGATCGGTGCGCGCCATACGTTCGACGATCTGCCGGCGGCGCTGGACCAGCTCGATCGCGGACCGTTCGGCAAGATCGTCGTCGAGGTGGGTTGATCGATAACTCGGGTGTACTCAGGGCGGTCTGATGGCGGCAAATCGCCCTGAAATATGCTCTCGTGCGACGCCCCCATAGCCCAATTGGCAGAGGCAGCGGACTTAAAATCCGCCAAGTGTCGGTTCGAGTCCGACTGGGGGCACCACATTTGTGCAGTTGAAGTCGCTTTTGGGTCCGTTGAGGTGGGCTTGATCTGCCTGAAGGCTGGTCCCCTGACAGGGGAGTGACAGCGGTACGGCTCAATGTGCGACTCGGTGCCCAACAGGGCCAGCACGAGCCGGACAAGATCAAGGGTCATCTGCACGTCGGGTCTGTCAGGGTCCACGCCCGTAGGGCCTGGCGCTCAATTTCGTCCACGTTGTTTGGACGCGGCGAGCTACGTGCGTCTAACAATGCATGGATGACGTAGAGCGCGAAGCGATCCGTGCCGAAGGTAGCGACCCCGACGTTCAGCAGGCGCATTAGCTCGTCCGGCTAGAGCTGGCGTTGTTAGGTGACCATGTCCGAGAGTCGTTGTTGCTCTTTATAATCCAACGATGAGGTCGATCGAGGACGAAATTCAGAGAGTAAACGAACGCTCACGCAAGATGCTTGGCGCTTACCTGGAGTGGTATGACAAGATCGAGTTTGCCGACACCTACAATACGATGTATAGCGACATAATTGACTACGCGAATTTTCGCTTCGAAACGGCAGACTCGTGCCTTGATTTGATCGATAGGCGCAAGATCGCTGACGCGTTGGGACTGGAACGGTCCTTGCTTGAGCATTATCTCCTGCTCATGCTGCTTTGCCGAGGGCACAAGTACTTTCAATTGGAGAACCTGGAAACTAAGACGCCACAGGAATTCGCTGAGTACTTTGAGCGCCAGAAGGTCGCACTAGCGGAACAGCAGAAGACTAGTGAGGCTGGCCCTCTCTATATTGCAAAGTATCCACGTGCCGCGCGACATCTCATGCACGTATTCGAAGGCCTTAGAGGTGAAGGTGATGGTGGCGAAGGAATCTCAATTCCGTACCACTTCTTCCAGTTTCAGGAGTTTCATCCGGAGTCCATGCGACTCAATGATAAAGACTACTTTGAATACTACGAACCAGGCCCTGATATCAGAAAGGTCCAGAAAGATCGGCGGAGAGAAACGGCTGCGCTTTACCGTCATTACCTGTCTTATGACGCACTTCTCCAGAATCTGGAGCTAAATGAGCTCGCCGATAAGACCGTTCGCGCCCGAATTGAAGCGCATTACACATTTCTCGGAAAGTTCCTACATCCGACTCATCAGGCCGCTCGGAACCTGCATGTGCGCAGCAATTTTCTTAGCGGGAGGACAGCCATTGGGATGGAGGAGGAGTATACGGGCTCAGCAATTCTTCTAGCTGCTCTCTACGTATGTTTCTGCCTCGCTGGAATTCTGAATGAAATAGCAGCTCTGTTCGAGGCTGCGCCGCAGATGTACATCCACGATGCGGGAACAGGTGATATCCGCGGCCTGGCTGCGTCAGTTCCGTTAGATTTTCCCTATTTCTGGTTCCTGTATAACGCGCCGCCACTCTATGACAAGTTCAATTATGCGGTCCACCATGTTGATGACAAGGATCTCGATGAGTGGGGTGGATTTGAAGGTGTGCCGAATGAGTTAGTCTCTTTCGACTACAACATTTATCGTCAATTGGACAGCGCGATCGGAGGGTGGAGTAACACACGTGTAGGTAGATACAAGTCACCTCTCGATGACGACGGCTGAGCCTACGCCTAGCTGCATTTTGAGCTTCGCTGTCATCGTCGTTACCTCCGCCTAATACCGATCGCCGGTTTTTAGTCCAGCGTATTGCCCCTATATCTCCCGCTCTGTACGAGCACTACTTGCAACCAGCATGCCGAGCTCTCAGGCTCGGACGCGTTCGCTTCCACGACCTGCGCCACACCTTCGCCACCATGAATCTCAGCGCGGGGGAGCGCTACATGCAGGTGATCAAGTGGCTGGGACACTCCACGTACGTCCTCACCCTGACCACGTACGCGGACCACATCAATGAGGACGAGCCGGCCGCGCCGAAGGTTGGGCGGGGAACGGTTTTCGCTGACAACCTGGCATCGTTGTCGAACCGCGCGGGCTAGCAGGCTTAGCCGGACGCTGCGATCGATCCGTTGGCCATCATTCAGGCGCAACTCGGTCTATAGGCTGCGATGGCTCGCCACACTCGGAGGCGCGAGTCATCACGTCAACACGCATCGTTAGCGCATACTGGTCCTCTTGGTTGTGCGCTACCCCGATCAACTAGACATTGGAACATCAGGAAGGACAGCCAACGTTGGCTATTACGCCGTCGCGAGCCCGCGACATCGCGAAGCGGTTCGATGAAGCCCAACGGAGCCTGGTACTTCAATCCTCAGACTTATCGCTCGAATCCGTTTCAGGAATGGTCTCGTCTGGTTCGATTGATGTAAAGCCTGAGTTCCAGCGACGCGAGCGATGGAGCCCTGCTCAGTCGTCCGCTTTGATCGAGTCATTCCTATTGAATATCCCAGTACCGCCCGTTTACCTCGCGGAAGAAGAGTTCGGTCGGTACTCGGTGATCGACGGAAAGCAGCGCATAACGTCGATAAGTCAGTTCATGTCTGAGAATCTTGTGCTAACAAATCTTAGCCGGTTCCAAGAAATCGAAGGGCTAAGGTTCTCGGATCTGCCAGCTGAACTTGCTAATGCCCTGCGTGTGCGGCCGTACATTCGTGTCGTTACTCTTTTGAGGCAGTCTGATCCGGAAACAAAGTATGAGGTATTTCACCGTCTAAACTCTGGTGGCGAAGAGTTGAATGCGCAAGAGATTCGAAATGTCCTGTTTCGCGGAGCATTCAATGATCTGCTTATCGGCCTTTCGAGGAACCCGTTTCTGCGTGACAGGCTGAAAATCTCGACAACTCGTTCAAGTAACTACATGACGATGCAGGACGTCGAGTACGTTCTTCGCTTCTTTACTATCGAAGCTTATTGGCGGCAATTCAGTGGCGATTTCCGAACATCAATGAACTCCTACATGTCCGAAAATCGCGATCCCGATGCCAAATTCTTGAGGCAAAAGGAAGCGCAGTTCAATAATGCCATTGGGGCGTGTCAAGAAATATTTCAGGAGAATGCATTCCTTAGGTTCGAGCGCGGGCAGTGGCGAAACCAGACGCTCAGCGCTTTGTTCGACGCTCAGATGATTGCCGTGGATTCGTTTCCTGGCAAGCAGTTGGAAGCAATCATTGGCCGCAGAGACAAGTTCATCGTGCAATACATGAAGTTGTTCAGTGATGCAAGGTTTGATGAAGCGATACGGACTGGTACAAATAACCCCGCCAAGGTCCGATATCGCATCGAGAAAACTATTGAGTGTCTAGATAATTTTACCTCGGGGCGTTAGGTCCCGCGGTAATGGGTGGTGCGAGAAACGATTTTCTTGATAACATCGATGGAATGCGCCGTGCTGCGGAGTCAGATGCACTGCGCCGCTTAGCTCCCGGTCCAGTCAACCAAAGTGACAATCTTACCGCCGCTCTTCTTCGTCGCGGATTGTACGTCGTGGCCTTCAATGGAATTGAAGACTATCTGAAAGAACGTGTCAGAGAGCATTTCCAGAATCTCGCGCAGATTTCGACGCTAAACTTTGGACAGCTTCCGCCGGGCATTCAAAAGGCGTCCGTGGTCGATGCCATCAAGAATGGTATTCGCGAAGCTGGCTACGACAAGCCAAACCAGATGCAGATCATACGAACGGTGGCCGGAGCCGTCGCGAGCACCGATAATCAGCAACAGTTCAGTATTCACGAGTATTCACTACTAAGAAGTGGTTCGAATGTTTCGGTAACGGATATCACTACGGCGCTTGGCAGCCTCCATATCGCGGACCCGTGGGGGCAGATGCAAAGTGTGCTCGATCGCATCGGTAATGTTGGCCTACCGATTCAGGGAAGGTTCTTGACATGTAGCTTGAAGCGGAATGCCGCCGCGCACGGCGGGCACCCAATCGAGTATTCCGATTTGATCGAAATTCTGGGCCTCGCCGTCCCGCTCTGCTTTGCCTTCGATGTCGTCTTCAGCGCTGGGATGACACGCCTCGCTGATAACGTTGTGACGCCGGACAACGCCAGCAAGGTGCAACTTGCTGGGAACCTTACGATCCACTATGCCGGCCTACGGAACAACCGATGGTGCCGATTGACTCAGAATCAGCAGCCCTTCAAGTACTTCTCCACGCGTTCCGGGGCTGTGCAACATGCGCTCGCGAGCCTTTCGCCTGGCGACGTAGTCGCCGTCCTGGGGTCAGTCGGCGAACTGATCGGTTGGCACCTCGCAGATGGTCGTCATCCTTTTCCGTGATTCTCGAGTCGAATCAAACGCAACCAAGTCTGCGCCGCGTCAGCGAACTTTCGCCAGCTTGCCCAAATGAGCAAACAGATTCTGCAGTCGCTAACGGATCGTCCGCACCGGTTCAATTCCGTCTGAATGGGCTTTGTATACTCTGATGGGTCGCGGCGAAGCATTGCGGCTACTGTCGAATCGCAGCCAATTCGCGCTTAAAATCCGCTAAGTGTCGGTTCGAGTCAGACTGGGGGCACGGGCGTCGTTGCGGCTTGCACGGCCTGCGTAAACGGCCAAGCCGACCGCGCCGCTCTCACCGACCTCGATCAGCACCTAGACTCCGAGAATGCGCGTTCCTCGACGAATCGCACATTTCAACAAGCGAGTGACCAATCCGCTGGCTTGCGCGATCACGCCGTGGCTTCCGAGCCTCGGGACGCTCGAGCATTTCGGGCGGAAGTCAGGTAAGCGGTATCGAACGCCCCTGTTGGTGTTCAAGACCCACGATGGCCACGCCATCCTCGTCGGCTACGGCTCGCAGACGGACTGGTTGAAGAACGTGCTGGCCGGGGGACCGAAAGCGCTGCACAAGCGGGGACGAGTTGTCGTGCTTACCAACCCACGGGTGGTGAGCAAGGTCGAGGCTGCACCACTCGTCGCGCCACGTTCCCGATTGCTCTACAGAGCATTTCCCTACCAACGAGGCATCTCTGTTGCTGACGATTGCGCGCTGACTTCCGCACCTCACGGGCTTGGCGCTGGGATGCACAAACCCGGCGTCACCTGACACCAAACACACCAACGGCCACCCGTACTCGGGTGGCCGTTGGGCTTGGGGGCAGCGTCAGCCCTTGTCGAGCAGCCGCTCGATGTTGTTGACGCCGAACGGGGTCATGCCGGACTTCTCATCGCTGGCGAGCACGATGAACCCGGGGCCCTGGTGGTTCTTGGTGATCAGCAGGGTCTCGTTGTTCATGCCCACATCGGCGCCCGCCTTCTTCAGCGGCGCGACGATCTGGGTGTTCAGCGCCGCAAAGAAGTTCTGGTCCATGTTGTCGGTGTTCCAGGCCCGGTAGCCGCGGGGGCTCGTCTCGATCGGGCCCTTCTCGGTGTGGCCACGCACCCCGATCACCGAGGTCTTCCAGGCCTTCTCGTCCTTGGTGACCTTGTGGTTCTTGACGGCCTGGTCGATATCGGCGCGGGCGGTGGGGTCGAGCAGGGTCACGTGGATGTGCAGCTGGTTCTGGCCGCGGTTGTCGGCGGAGTTGATGCCCAGTGCCCAATCCGGAGCCTGGCCCTGGTTGCCCGGCGGCAGGATGCTGGCCTGCTCGAAGGCGTCCTTGAAGTAGTGGGGAGCGCCGGCGTCCAACAGGTTGTCGCATTCGATGCCGGTCTCGCGGGCCGTCGGGATCACCAGCAGGTCCGTCAGCTGGGCCGGCTTGTGTCCCTGCCGGACGGCGTAGCCGCGGGACTTGTCCCCGCCGGGGAACACGACGTCGATGGCGCCGTCCTTGTGCGCTGGCGTGGCGTACTTGACGTCCTTCCAGAGGTCGACGTTGTCGTGCACGTTTCCGCACGGTCCGAAATCGGCGGCCTGCGCGCCGGCGGTCGGCGCGATGGCGAGTCCCATTGCCGGTACGGCCACCGCTGCGGCGATGAGTGCGGTGCGGCGGAAGAAGCCGATGCGGTTGGTGGTGTTGGTGGTCATTGTGGTGTTCCCCTCGATCGGTGTTGGTGTGTTGAAAACACCATCCCGTTTGCGAGTCGCCACGTCTGTCCGCTGGTCAGGCCATGAATCGGCGGAATCGCGTGTCCACCGATCGGGGGAACGGCGCCGGCGGTCCTACGATCGATCGGTATGACCAGCAAGCCTGCTTTGATCCTGGCCTTGGCGGCATTCGCCGCAGCTGTCCCGATGGCCACAGCCGCGCCGGCCGCGGCGGCGCCGTGCCCCGATGTTCAGGTGGTGTTCGCCCGCGGCACCAATGAACCGCCTGGCCTGGGCAGTGTCGGTGGTCCGTTTGTCGACGACCTGCGGGCCCGGGTGGCACCGCGCACCGTCGACGGGACCGCGGTGGACTACCCGGCCAACAACGACTTCCACAACAGCACCCCGGCCGGCACCGACGCGGCGCGGTCGCTGATCGAGTCCATCGCGGCCAGTTGCCCGAACACGAAGATGGTGCTGGGCGGCTACTCGCAGGGCGCGGCCGTCATCGAACAGGCCACCACCGCAGCGACTCCCCAGACCGCCGATCACGTGGCGGCTACCGCACTGTTCGGTACGCCACGCACCAGCTTCTCGGGCCTCCTGGCTTCCGGGATGCCGCTGCCGACGCTGGCGCCGCAGTACGCCGCCAACTCGATCGACCAGTGCAACGAAGCCGACCCGATCTGTTGGGAAGGTGGCTGGGACATGGGTGCGCACGTGTCGTACGTGCAGTCCGGAAAGGTCGCGCAGGCAGCCGATTTCGCCGCCGGCAAGCTCTGACAGCACGAGCGCCGCTCAGTTCAGTCTGCGGACGTTCTGGGCGCTCACGGTGGAACCGTCCCACCGCAGATCGGCGGCCATCTTGATGGTGGGACAACACTCGCCATCGTCGGGACCGTTGGCCAGCCAGTTCACGTGCGCGACACCATCACTGATCGACAGGTCGGTCACGACCTCGCGGCTGTGCGTGAGGTCGCCCAGGTTTACCCCGCCCAACAGCGTCGGCCCGGCCGTGTAGAGCTGCACGGTCTCGGGCCAGGGCACCCCACCGGCGCTGCAGTCGGTCACCATCGCGGCATCGGTGTTGGCGCCGCCGGTCAGGTTGCCGAACGCGACCTTGTAACTCGGGTCTGTCTCATCGTTTCTCTGGGCGATCCTCACCGAACCGGGATGCGAATCCTGCGGCGGTAGTTGCCCGTTCACCAGTTTTCCCGGGTCGTGCTGACACAGCGCCGGCACCGGTGCGGATAGCAAGTCCTGCAGCGTGACCGAGCTACCGGCGGCCGGGGCCGCGGGAGACGGATCGGCGCAGCCTGTCGCCGGTGCGAACACGCCGGCCACCATTACGCCGACCACACAGGTCGGCCTGACCATCGAGTTGCCGATTTTCATGTGTGCCACCTCAAAGCGTCTTCCACGTCAGTGCACGCCGCACTGTGGTGCCGGGGCGGGTGCCAGCTCCCTGCCGGCGGAGCTCGGCCGGGTCGGTGCCACTGCGCTGCCGTTCAAGCAGATAGTCAGGGTCGAAGTTGACCCCGATCGGATTCTCGGCGAACGCACCGCTGAGAAAGTAGTCCGCGGTCGCTTTCGCCGTCGCGAAGTTTTCGGTCTGGAATTCGAGTCTGACCCCGTCCGGGTCCTCGTAGTACAACGAGGTGGTCGGACCGTGGTTGATCGACCAGACCGGCGTGATACCGGCCTGCTTGAGCCGCTCATAGGTCGACAGCAACTGTTCCAAGGATCCGATGGTGAAGCCGAGATGGTCGATGCCGTAGAACTTGCGGCGCAGCCGGGCGAGCGGAAAGAGGAAGCGGAGGAACCGCGGGACCTTGACCAGAGCAAGGCGATGGCTTTCCTCGTCCCACGTCAAGAATGCGATCTTCGAATCTTCGTGAACGACGCGAGCTCCGAACACCATGCGATACCAAGCGATTACCTCGTCGCTGCGGGCAGTCTTGACGACCCAGTGCGCCAGGTACTCCGGTGCCAGCCGGTTCCCGTCCCTGGCCTCGCTGCCCTGCATACCCTGCTCGCTCATCCTTGAAGTGTCGTGCGTGGTATGTCGGCTGCGTAGCGTAGTCGGCTACCTAATTCTTCGTCATACTGCACAGATGCGTGCCCGGGTCGGTATCGCGGCGCCAGCGGCTGCGATCGCACTGTTGGCAGGGTGTGCGCCCGGAGCAGGGCTGTCCGACGTCAAGATCGTCATCGACGGCGACGTCCACTCCCTGACCGCGCAGGTCACCTGCACCCGGTTCCCTGACGGCAACCTGCTGATCTATGCCTCGCCGTCGGCGACCAATCACCGACGAAGCGTGCGGGTGATGCTGGCGACGACACATCGCCTGGTCGTGACGGCGGTGGGCTTCCATATCCCCGAAGGCAGTGGTTTCGCCAAGGACTCGCAGGAAATGACGGCCATCAAGGTCGACGACGTCTACACGATCAGCGGACGGATGCCTGCCGAGGAGGGGCCGGGATGGCGCCAGGTCAAGATCGAGATAGCCTGCCCCGGGTACCAAGGGCCAAAGGGCCCACCCGACACAGTGCCCGCGATCGGGAGTCCCTGACCGGCCGGAAGGTCGGCAATTTTCTGCATCCGGTGGTCCCACAGGCGATACTGCGTCTATAACGAACGACCAGGGGGATCGGCAGTGGATTCGCGCGTCGGCACGACGTTCGGTAAGTACTCCATCACGCGCCTGCTCGGCAGGGGCGGAATGGGGGAGGTGTACGAGGCCTTCGATACCGAAAAGAACCGCACCGTCGCCCTGAAGATCCTCGCCGACCAGTACTCCCACGACACCACGTTTCGCACCCGATTCCAACGCGAATCCCACGCCGCCGCGGTCCTACAGGAGCCGCATGTCATCCCCATCCACGACTGGGGTGAGATCGACGGCAACCTGTACATCGACATGCGTCTGGTGCAGGGTGCGACGCTGTCGGATCTGATCGCCCACGGACCGCTCGCGCCGGCTCGGGCGGTGGCCATCGTCACCCAGATCGCCGCCGCGCTCGACGCGGCACACACCGCCGGATTGATCCATCGCGACATCAAGCCGCAGAACATCATCGTCACCCCGGCCGATTTCGCCTACCTGGTCGACTTCGGCATCGCGGAGAGCCAGGGGGACAGCCATCTGACCACCGAGGGAAGCCGCATCGGCACCTTGAATTACATGGCGCCCGAACGGTTCACCGGACAGACGGTGACATCCGCGGTCGATTCGTACTCGTTGGCCTGTGTGCTGTACGAATCGTTGACCGGCCATGTGCCGTTCCCTGGTGACGATCTGGAAAGCGTGCTCGCCGCCCACGTTTCCGTACCGCCCCCGCGACCCAGCACGACGAATCCTGCCGTCCCCGCGACTTTCGACGATGTGATCACGCGCGGCATGGCCAAGGATCCCGACGATCGGTACGGAACCGCAGGCGGATTGGGGCGTGCCGCGCAGCGGGCGCTGCAGGCCGGCTCGGCACCGGCGACCGCAACACACCTGGCGCCGAGCGTCGCGGCGACCCTTGCCGCGCCCGTCTACAGTCCGGTGCCCGACCACCCCGCGCCGGTTCCCGAGTCCGAACCGCGCAGGCGCAGTTGGGTGCTGCCGACCGTCATCGCAGTAGCCGCCGCGCTGATCCTCGGTGGCATCGGCGTGGTCATCGGCATGCTCGTCAAGAACGCGGGCCAGCCCGCGGATACACCGGCCACGGCGTCGGCGGGGGACCCGGCGCACGGCGGGGGACCGCTGCCGCCCCTGGTCACCGGACCCGATCAGAGCAGTCTGCACCAGTCGTGCGACGACGGTTTCGCGGTGACCACCGGCACCGGGTTCGGCAGCCGCGCCGGACGCGGAACCCAGGAAACCTCATGCCTTTTCACCAACAGCGTGCTGACGTCGTACTGGGCCGAATACGGCAACGCGAGTCCGTTGCCGCGCGCGGTGTCGGCGCCGGGCGCCGTGGACTGCGGCAAGGTGCCCGGCGCCTTGTGCGACGGCTCCAACTTCCTGATGCACTGCCAGCAGTCCCCGGGCGACAGCTGGATCACCTGCACCGGCGGAAAGAACGCCCGCGTCTATCTCTGGTGAGCCGGGCAGTGTCCTGCGGGCAGGGCACCCAGACGTTGGCTCAGCCAGTTGGCCATCGTGGTGAGTGTCGCGGTTCCGTCCTCGAACTTCCCCGAGTTCGGTAGCGCCGCCAACGCCACCGAGACCCTTCCCGTCGGGGTGGTCAGCACACCGATCTGGCGAACCAGATACCCACCCGTCGGTGACGGTCCCCAGCCGCCTTTGAGCCGGCTGTCCGCGATCATCCCGATGCCCCAGCGCTGATCGGACTCGACACGGCCCATGAGGTCGAATACCGGGTCGTTCTCGTTGTCGCACACGGCAACCGAGGTGAACTTCACCTGATCCGCGAGCGGCCAGTCGGTCTGCCCCGAGGCGCTGAACTCCGGGCGCACCCGTTGCGATTGGACGATCGTCGGATCGCCGGCCTGCCGCAGCACTGCTTCGACTTTCCCTGCGGCGTCGGCCGGTGTGCCCAGGCTCTCCCAGATCGATTCCGCTGCGGCATTGTCGGATTCGGTAATGGCCGCAGTCATGGCCTCGGTGACCCGCGGGGGCTCCTCCTCGCGGAGCGCGGCGATGATCAACGGCACCTTGATCGTCGACCAGGCGGGGCCGCTCTGCCACTCGCCGAAGGTCATCGGCTGCTGTCCGGGTCCGACCCCGCTGAGCGCGATGCCCACCACGGCATGTAACTGGGGCTGCAGCTGGGCGAACTCCGCGGCCAGTGACGTGGCAGCTGTGGAGCGCTTCGGTGCGGTCTCGCGGGAGCCGAGCTGAGTCCCGATAACTACCCCTGCGGCAAGCGCGATCACGGCGAAGACGGCGATGAGGGTCCACAGCCGGCCGCGGCGAATGGATGTCACGGCGCAGCGCTCTGAAGTTCGAAGGTGAACTCACGGCCACAGATGCGGATGTGGTCACCGTCGCCGACGGTGGCACTGGGGTGGATGCGTTCCTGCCGCACCTGCACACCGTTGGCCGACTGCAGATCGGTGATCACGAAACTGCTTCCGGTGTCGATGATCACCGCGTGGTGACGGCTGATCTCGGCATCGTCGAGCACGATGTCGTTGTCGGGCAGCCGCCCGATCCGGGTGACGTTCGGCCGCAACGGATACCGACGCCCTGCCGCGTCGCGCAGCGCGGCGGCCGTCGAACCCCGGCTGGCCGCAGTGCGTCCGGCGCTCACGGTGCGCGCCGCGGTGGCCATGGCGGCCTGCCGGATATCGAGGCGCTCCTGACGCAGGATCCGCGCATGCAGCGCACTGAGGGTGGGCCCGGGGTCGATGCCGAGGTCTTCGGCCAGCACCGATTTGACGCGCCGGTAGGCCTCCAGCGCATCGGACTGCCGTTCCGCGAGGTAGTAGGCGGTGATCAGTTGAGCCCACACGGGTTCGCGGTACGGATGCTTGGTGGCGAGGTCTTCGAGATCGGCGATGACGGTCGCGGCGCGCCCGCAGGCGATCTCGGCCTCAGCACGGCTGGTGTGTACCAGCACGTGGTCCTCGGTCAAGGCCGCGGCGAAGGTATCGGCGAATCGGAATCCGCGCAGATCCTCGAGGACGTCTCCGCGCCATTGGGACAACGCTGCGGCCAGGTGCGTGCCGGCTGCCTCGAACCGCCCGGCCGCGGCAGCGTTGATCCCGGCACTTTTCTCGGCGATGAACCGGTCCAGATCGCAGTCGCCGGCAGCCACGTTGAGCCGGTAGCCGGGAGCCGCTTTGACCAGCGCCGGTTGTGAGTCCCGCTCGGATCCGCCGAGCAGGCGACGCAAGTTGGAGACGTGCGTGTGGATGGTGGCGCGGGCCGCGGGCACCGGTTCGCCGTCCCAGACAGCGTCGATCAGCGATTCGGTGCTGATCGCCCGATTACGGTTGATCAGCAGGAATGCCAGCACCGCGCGCTGTTTGGGCGTACCCACAGCGACGGGCGCGTCGTTCACGGTGACCTGCAGCGGACCCAGCAGACCGAACCCGAGACGAGTACTGCTCATCACAAGCCTTCCCGGTGTTCGGCGCGGTCCGCATCCCATTGTGACGCCAGGCGGCGCTACCGCAAGGATCCGTTGAGAATCCTGCAAGGTGTCGGCGTCATCGTTCCGATATGACCACCATTTCGCACCTGCCCGCCCGGCACGACGACGCCGCCGGACTGGATTCGCTGCTCGATACATTGGCCGGCGTCGCGGTCAGGGGAGAGGTCCCCGGACCCGAACTGTTGGGTCGGGTGGCCCGAGCGAAGCCGGCACTGGACAAGAGGGCGACCGACCCGAATGACGGTGAGCCGTACTCCCGGACGATCCTGCGCGTCGACGACGAGGTCGAGATCATGCTGGCCCGGTGGCGGCCAGGGCAGCGCTGCGCACCCCACGACCACGGCGGAGCAGGCGGTTTCGTCGTCGTGCTGGAGGGTCGATTCGAGGAGCGCCGGTTCGGCTGGGACGGTCCACGGTTGTCCGTCACCAGCAGCACCGAGCACCACACCGGCGAGGTCACGAGCATCACCAGCGAGGTGATCCACGATATGGCCGGCCTGGATGGGGGATTGACCCTGCATTTCTACAGCCCGCCTGCGACGAGTATGAGGGTGTTCGACCTGGACACCTCCGAGATGTTGGAGTTGGTCGGCAATTACGGAGCCTGGATTCCGCAGGAGCAACACCCGCGTGTCCCGTTCGGCCAGATATCCCCTGAAACGGTTGCTGCGCCGGTGATCTGGGTGGTCCACACCACGCACTACCGGGGTGGATCGGCAGAGTTCGCGGTCGCCGCCGCGACCATGGCGCGCGAGTTGGCGGCCGCCCATCCCGATGCCGAGGTCAAGGTGTCGGGCCTGCACCACAAGGCGGAGTTCGTCGCGGAACTCGCTCGAATGGCCGAGACCGGCCGCGTGATCGATCAGTTGCACCTCATCAGCCATGCCGGAATGTACGGCCCGATGTTCGGATCGACCGACTGGCCCGAGCAGTTCTCACCGCACGAATGGCGTTCGATGACAATCTCTTTCACCACCACGGGCCGGGCCTACTTTCATGCCTGCCGCACCGCGCGCTGGTTCGCGCCCTTCTTCGCCAACGTGTTCGGAGTGCCCGCGTTCGGAAACCGCAACTACACCACGGTGTCGACGCGCAAGGATCGGTTCTCCTGGGCGGGGCGGCGCCCGATGTCCCGCGCCGATCTCTACCTGATCGACACGCCGGGACGAAAGTCGCACGGACCGCTCGGCGCCGCGCGCAAGTACCTCGGAGCGGCAGCGCAGCCGCCGGTACTCAGCATGCCCGACCCCGCCGGTTCCGTCGGCTCCTACGATCCGGTGGCCGAGCTGTACGACCGCGCCTACGCCGACATCAGGGTGCGCGGCGCCGAGTGGCGGTGGGTGTCCGAACGTGCCGCACATACCCGGGCCGAACTCGGCCGGGGGCTTCGGGTACTTGAAATCGGCTGCGGCACTGGTGCGTTGCTACGCGCATTGGACGACGACGGCGTACTCGACTTCGGCATCGGCGTGGACATCTCCTCGGGCATGCTCGCCCAGGCACGTGATCGTGGCCGGCATCGTTCCCGGCTGCGGTTCACCGCTGTCGACGGTCCGCAGCTGGACGTCCCCGACGATCACGTCGACGTGGTGATCTGCTTCCTGTCGTTCCGGTACCTGGATTGGGATCCGGTGATGGCCGAGATCCGCCGGGTGTTGGCGCCCGGCGGGCGGCTCTGGGTGGTCGATATGGTCGAGCATCCGGTACGGGTTCGCGAACTCCCGGTGCTGGCCCGGTCGGCGTTCGAGCACGTGCGCACCCGTCGGGCCCGGCCACAGTTCGCCGCCGACCTGACCGCGTTGACCAGCCATCCGGCATGGCGGGAGATGCTGCGGCACAACCCGATCCGCGCCGAGCACGAGTACCGCTGGTATTTCGCCAGCCGGTTCCCCGGCTCCCGGCTCAAGCTGCTCACTGCGACGCTGTCGCAGCGGGTGCTGGCGTTCGACTCCGGACCTCTCGACAAGGGGCTCACGGCCCCGCTCACCTACCCATGACGCCGACGGCGTGCCTCGGCATCGTCGACTGGGGCATCGGCGGCCTCGGGCTGGTGCGTGAGTTGGACCGGCACGTGCCCGGATTGCCGGTGCTGTACTGGTCTGATGCCGGGGCCACGCCCTACGGCCGGATGCGCAGCGCGGACCTCGCTGCCCGGCTCACGGTGGTGATCGCGGAGCTCGCCGGCAGGGGCGTCACCGAAGTGGTGCTGGCCTGCAATGCGGCGAGCACCGTCGCCCCGCGCCTGAGCCAGGCACCGGTGCTCGTGGAGGGCATCATCGGTCACGGCCTGGCGTCTGTTCCCGACGACATCCGTGGCCCCGTCGGCGTCGTCGGCGGGCGACGCACCATCGCCAGCGGCTGCTACCGGCGCGGGCTGGCGAGGCCCGGACGCGAGGTGCTGTCCCGGGTGGCCCAACCGTTGTCGGCGCACATCGAGGCGGGCCGCGTCGGCTCACCGGGGTTCATCGCCGACCTGCGCCGGATCGTGGCCCCGCTACAACGGGCCCAAGCCGTGGTCTTGGCGTGCACCCACTATCCCGCCGTGACCGACTGGTTCGCCGATGCCTTGCCCACCACCACGCTGATCGACCCGGTTCAGCGGCTGGCCGCCGCGATCGCCGCGCGCCATCCCGCCGCCCAGGCCGGACCGGTGGCTCCGAGGACCTATCTGACCAGCGGCGATACCGAGGCCATGCGGCGCGGTGCGGCGCTCGCCTGGGGCGTGGAGCTGACCGCCACAACATGCCCGCTCCCCGCCAGAATCCATTGAGAATTCCGCAAGGCCGGCCGCACATGCTCAAGACCATGAGCACAATCCAGCGTCACCTCATCCCGTTCGTCGCCGCGACGGCGGCCGTCATCGCCCTCCCGGCGACCGCATACGCCTGCCCGCCACCGCCCAAGTTCGTCACCCCTTCGGGCAACATCTGGTGCCTGGTCCCGACCGGCTTCGACGGCAGCAACGGCGTCGTCTGCGAGATCCGGGACCACACCTACACCCCGCCGGCCAAGCCGGCGAACTGCCACCTGGACTGGGGCGATCGCGTCAGCCTGAAACCGGGCAGCGCTCCCGAGGTGCACTGCCACGGCGACACCATCTTCGACACCGGAATGCCCACGCTGGCCTACGGCCAGACGCGGTCGGCCGGACCGATGAAGTGCGAGTCGCAACCCGCCGGCGTCACCTGCACCGACACCGGCACCGGACACTTCTTCCGGATGTCGCGCGAATCCCTCGAACTCGGCTAGGGGTTCGCACAACTGCTGGACTGATCATTCCGCCATCTCGTCGAATCCTGTCCGACGGAGCGCCGCCCCCCGCTAGCGTGACAACGGTCGAGTTCGATGTAACGGGGGGCGAATCATGACGCGGGTAGCGGCGTGGGTTGGTGCTGGACTCTTCACGGCGGGCATGTCGGCGGCTGTACTCGCCGGGGCGGGAACCGCCAACGCCGAGGAGGGTGGCGCGTCGAAGCAGGACGCGAAGCCGTCGACCACGCAGAACGACGCAAAGCCGCAGTCTCAGCACCGGAAGGCGCGCTCGGCGAAGCAACAGCCGAAATCCGAAGTCTCAGGTGTCACGGCCACCGACACGAAGGCCAAGAAGACAGGTCCGGAGAAGGCTCGGACCGCGATACGGGACTCGGTCCGCGACGTTCGGAAAGCGGTACGCGACGTGGGCGATGCCACCCGCGACGTTGTCGACGACGCGACCCGCAGCGTCACCGAGAAGACGGCACGCACGGCTGAGATCCGGGTCCGGCCACCGATCGGCATCCGGCCAGCCCTCGCAGGGCCACGCGACGGCGTGAGCGCCCCGGCGTTGCGACCGAAGTCGGCAACCGAACTGCGTGACAGCCTGATCGGGACATTGCGCGACGTTGCGAAGCCGGCCGACCCGGACCAAGCTGACGCGCGCCCCGAAGGCCTCGCCGCGGCAACCGCGGCCCGACAGAACGATCCGGTCGAGGCGATCCACGATGTGATCCGCAGCCTCGGAGCGCTGACCCTCAATCCCGAACCGCAGAACTATCCCAAGCCGTTGTCGGTGATCAGTGGCGCCATCTTCGACACCCTGGCCACTCTCGAACGCGCCGTCGGCGGGGACCCGGTGGTCCCGCCGGAACTGCGCGACTCCGTCGAGGTCAGCACGTCCACCCTGGTCATCTCCGAAGGCCACGAGGTCGAATCCAATTGGTATTTCCCCACATCCGCGAACGGTGAGCCACCGACCCGGATGATCTATCTGCAGCACGGCTTCCTCGCGAACGGACCGCTCTACAGCTACACCGCGTCGTATCTGGCCCACACGACCAACAGCATCGTCGTCACCACCACCTTCACGTCGAACCCGTTCGAGGAAGACGGCATGTGGCTCGGTGGCGACAACCTGCACGAGGCGGTCGCGCAGTTGTTCCTCGATCCCGACCGCACGGCGCTCAACGCCAGCATGGACACCGCCGAGCTGAAGGCCGGCCGCACCGAGAATCTCGACGTGCCGACGCAGTTCGTCCTCGTCGGGCACTCGCTGGGCGGCGGGTTCGCGCCCGGGGTCGCCGGGTACTACGCCGAGGGGCTGAGCCGCCGGCGCGAGCAGGGTCTGGATGCGCCCAACGACCTTGCCGGCGTGGTGATTTACGACGCCGTGCCGATGGGCTCGATCATCCCCGACGCCATGGACCGGCTCGACGCGCTGGAAACGAACGGGACCGCCGACCCCAGTGACGACGATCCGAACGACTACATCCCGATCTACGAGATCGGCGCCCCGCTGAACTTCCTCAACGTGTTCAGCGACGTCAACGACCAGCTGACGGAAGCGCGGCCGGGCCAGTTCACCGGCGTCGTCCTCGAAGGCGGCGTGCACATGGATCCGATGCAGGGCGGCAACCCACTGATCCAGGTCGCCGCCTATGCCATCGCCGGGTTCCCGCAGCCGCAGAACCCGCTGGCCGTTCGCGAGCTGTCCGCCGGGTGGATCAACGACATGTTCGACGAGAAGATCGATCCCACGACCGGGACCTGCCAAGTCGACTGTGCGGGGCAGTACGGCGACGGGGACGATTCGTTCACCATCACCACATCCAGAGGCGACGCCGTAGCGGTGCTGATCGGCACCCAGAAGGCCACCGACCTCACCTCACTGCACGCCATCAGCCTGACCGACTTCGTCTCCGCGATCCCGGCCGGCGTGCTCAACGGGCTGCAGACCACGTGCGAGCTGTTCACCGGGGGCACATGCTCGGTGTAGCGACCACTGCGTAGACGTTCGCCACGTCTGCGGCGTGGAACCATGGGACGCATGAGCGTCGTTGCGGCACACCGCACTCTGCTGAGCCGTCTGCTGCCCGACGACCGTCTCGACGACCTGTAAGTACGTCAAGGGCAATTCCACACCGTGGTCATCGGATCAGATCGCGTCGTATGCCTTCCTCGCACTCGCGCAGCAGCGGACCGGTTGCCCGGGCGGGCGACCTCATTACGCACACTCGCAGGCCTCGAGCTCGGGTTCCGCACCCCTGAGCCTCTCCTCCAGGGCGGTGCGCCCGGTACCGACGAGACTCCGTTCTTGTTGCTCAGCAGAATTCCCGGGGAACCGCTTGGCAACGACGCACTCGATGATGACCAGCTGGTCGAAACTGTGGCCGAGCAGTACGCCGCATTGTTGTCTGCTCTGGCGCGAGCCGGCACCAACGAGACGGTACGAGCAGAACTTCCTGCGGCCCCGGAAGCCCGATGGCACGAATTCGCCGAGAGCGTCCGCGCGGAGCTGTTCCAGCTCATGTCCCACACCGGCCGCCTCCGGGCCGAGCGGGAACTCGCAGCACTGGACAACCTTCCTCATCTCACCCACGCAGTCGTCCACGGCGACCTCGGTGCTGAGAACGTGTTGTGGGAGTGGCGGGATGGCCTGCCGCATCTTTCCGGAGTCCTCGATTGGGACGATGTAGCCCTGAGCGACCAGGCCGAGGACCTCGCAGCGATCGGTGCCAGCTACGGAGGCGAATTCCTGGACCGAGTGCTCACCCTGCACAACTGGTCAAACCACGGACTCCCTGATCGCATAGCCCCGATCTGCGGCACATTCGCTCTGCAGCAAGCCCTCTACGCAATCCGTGACGGTGACGAAGACGAACTTGCTGACGGTCTGGCCGCCTACCGCTGAGTGAACACCGGGCGCAGCCCGCGGCCACGGACGTAGTGTTCAGACATGACTGAGCAACTACCCAAGACCGCGCTGGAGTTGCGGTCGTTGGTGACACCGGACGGCACGCTCGAGTTGTCGCTGCACGAGGTCGAGGTTCCCGCCCCTGGGCCCGACGAAGTCGTGGTCCGGGTCGAAGCATCGCCGGTCAACCCGTCGGACCTGGGCCTGCTGATCCCCAGCGTGGCCGACATGTCCGCGGCGACGGTCACGGGCACCCCGGAACGTCCCGTGGTCACCGCACCGCTGCGCGAAGGAGCGCTGGCCGGTCTGTCGGCCCGCATCGGCGACTCACTTCCGGTCGGCAACGAAGGCGCGGGCACCGTGGTGGCAGCGGGGTCGTCGCCGGCGGCGCAGGAGCTGGTGGGCAAGACGGTCGGGATCGCCGGCGGCGCGATGTACTCGCAGTACCGCGTGGTCAACGCGGCGGCATGCCTGGTGCTGCCCGACGGGGCCACGGCGAAGGAAGGCGCATCGTCGTTCGTCAACCCGCTGACGGCGCTGGGAATGCTGGAAACCATGCGCCGCGAGGGACATTCGGCCCTGGTGCACACGGCGGCGGCGTCGAATCTGGGCCAGATGCTCGTCAAGGCGTGCCTCGCCGATGAGGTGCCGCTGGTCAACATCGTCCGCAAGGCCGAACAGGAAGGGATTCTGCGCGGGCTGGGGGCGGTCCACATCTGCAACTCGGCGTCCCCGTCGTTCGAGGCCGATCTCGTCGAGGCGCTCAAAGCGACGTCGGCGACGCTGGCGTTCGACGCCACCGGCGGTGGCACGTTGGCCAGCCAGATCCTCAACGGCATGGAGCAGGCAGCCAGCGCGACCGCTGCGCAGTACTCCCGATACGGGTCGTCCGTGCACAAGCAGGTGTACATCTACGGCAGCCTCGACACCAGCCCCACCGTCCTCACCCGGAACTTCGGTATGGCCTGGGGCGTGGGCGGCTGGCTGCTGACGCCATTTCTCGCCGGTGCGGGGCCGGAGACCATCGCCAAGCTGCGCGCCCGCGTCGCCGCGGAGCTCACCACGACGTTCGCGAGCACCTACACCCAAGAGGTCTCACTGGCCGGCCTACTCAAGCCCGATGCGTTCAACAGCTACCTGAAGAAGGCCACCGGCGAGAAATTCCTGGTGACGCCTCAGGCGGTCCCGTAACCGCCGTAGGCCTCACGCATCGTTCCCGCCGTCGCCCTTCTTGTCGGCAGACGTCCCGGCATCGGCCGGCTTCGCGTCGGTGGGCTTGGCCTCTTCTACGGCACCCTTGCCCGTCAACTTCTGCACGGCCTTGCCGACGGCCTTGACCGAGCCGTTCACGTTCGACTTCACCTCATTGCGCAGCTGGGCAAGTGGATTGGCCTTCGTGACGTTGAGCTTCGGCCGCTTCTTGACCGTGACCGGCGCGGCGTCGTCAGCAGCGGAATCCAGCGCCTCCGCTTTGGTGCCCTGACCCTCGTCTACTCCTTCGACCGACGCGACGTTGACGAGCTTGGGCTGCGGCTTCGGAAGTTCGGTCGGTGAGCCGGACTCCACCGCCTTCGGGAAGCCGAGAGAACGCGCCCCGATGGCGGGTCCGGGTGTCACGCCGCCGGCATCCGGGTTGAAGATGCGTTGCAGCAGTTGGCCAAAGGGGGTGTCGGGGCCGCCGGTGGCCTCGGCCAGGGCGACGTGGAGTGCCGCTGTGCCGCCGACCTCGAAGTAGTAGCTCGTCACATTGTCGAAGGCGAAGTTGGCGACATCAGAGATCACCGGAAGGTTGGTGTCGGCCAGTGCAAGCAATGCCGCGTCGCTGAGGAAGTAGCCGACACCGGTCAACCCGGCGGGCGCGCTCGGCTCCTCGGTGGGGTAGTAGACGTCGTCCTCGAGGACCCACGGACCGTAGTCGCCGTTGAACGCCGCGGCGATATCGTCGAACGTGACGTCGGTCAGCAGTACCGGATTGAGCGCCCCCAGCGCGGCCAAACTGGTGATCGCTTGCACCGCGGACGGGTTGAAGATCTGTTGCAGCAGTTGGCCAAAGGCGGTGTCGGGGCCGCCGGTGGCCTCGGCCAGGGCGACGTGGAGTGCCGCTGCGCCGCCGACCTCGAAGTAGTAGCTGGTGATGTTGCTGTAGGCGAAGTCGGCGGCATCGGAGATGAGGGGGAGGTTGGTGTCGACCAGGGACAGCAGCGCGGCGTCGCTGAGGAAGTAGCCCAGGCCGGTCAGTCCGGATGGGGCACTCGGCTCCTCGGTGGGGTAGTAGGCGTCGTCCTCGAGGACCCACGGGCCGTACTCGCCGTTGAACGCCGCGGCGAGATCGTCGAACGTGACATCGCTCAGCGGCATCGGATACAGCGCCGCCAACAGCCGCAGCTGGTCGACCGTGAGGGTGCGCGCGGCCGGCCCCGGAGTTGCTGCCGTGACCGCCTCCGGTTGTGGACGCGCCGGCGGCGGGGCTGCCCCGACCAGCACGGCCGTACTTGCGAGAGCGATGCCAGCCACGAGAATCGGTCGAGCGCTCATGTTCCCCCTGTGCGAATGCTGTTAAATTGACGTGAGGGTAACAAGGGTCACCGCTCACGGCATCCGGAAGCCGGGTGCGCGACTCACCCGGTGTCACAAACAGGGGTCCATATGCGACAACCCAACATGGAGACAGCACGGACGCATCGTGTCCTCGGAGCCGTCGCGGTCTTGACCGGGGGCGTGCCCGTCGGCTTCCTCAACCTCCCGGCCGCTGCAGCGGCCCCCTGCCCCGATGTGGAAGTCGTCTTTGCCCGCGGCACCACCGAGCCGCCCGGCGTCGGGGGAGTGGGGCAGGCGTTCGTCGATTCGCTGCGTTCGAGGATCGGCGGGCGATCGCTGGGGGTGTACGCGGTCAACTACCCGGCCACCAACGACTTCGCGAACAGCTCGACCGCCGGCGCCAGGGACGCCAGCGCCCACATCCAGTCGATGGCGGCCAACTGTCCCAACACCAAGATGGTGCTCGGCGGGTTCTCCCAGGGTGCCGCCGTCATCGATATGGCGAGTACGGATCTTCCGCCTGATGTCAGTGGCCACGTCGCGGCGGTGGCCGACTTCGGCGGTCCCAGAACCCTTTTCGCCGACAGCCTGTCGCCCGGACCGCTTCCGGCGATCAGCCCGCTCTACGCGGGAAAGATGATCGACATGTGTGTGCCCAACGATCCGATCTGTTTTGAAGGTGGCTGGGACATGCGCGCACACAACGCCTACATCCAGACCGGGCGGGTCGAGGATGCGGCGGCCTATGCCGCGGGCCGGCTGTAGTCGATCCGCGCAATATCCCGCTGTGCTGTGGGTCCAGACGACACAATGGGCCGCATGGCGGCTGGACTGACCCGAATTCGACACACCCTGCAACAAGTGACCGAATCGGTGCACGCGGTCAAGCGGCTCACCGACACCGGCATCATCGACCTGAAAGATCTGAAGTCGACGGTTCGGGCTGCGAAACTCGCGCCCGTTTACGGACCTCAGGCGACGATGGCGATCCAGGGTGGGCACAGATATCCGACCTTGCCGGCGATCGTCGACGAGCGCGGGCAGATGACGTATCAGCAGGTCGACGATCAATCGTGGGCGTTTGCGCGTGGCTTGCAGTCTCTGGGCGTCACGGCGGGATCGGTCGTCGGCGTGCTGTGCCGCGACCACCGCGGTCTGGCTCTCGCCATGGCTGCGTGTGGCAAGCTCGGCGCCCGGATGGTGCTGATGAACACCGGGTTCGCCAAACCCCAGTTCGCTCAGGTCTGCGACCGCGAGAAGGTCGACGTGATGCTGCACGACAGCGAGTTCCTCGGTCTGCTCGACGCGCTGCCCGCCGATCTGCCTCGCGTGCTCACGTGGGTGGATGACGGCGCCGAGCTGCCCGCAGGAGCGCAGACGCTCGACGACATCATCACCGCGAATTCCACTGCGCCACTTCCCCCGCCACCGAAGGTCGGCGGCTCGGTCATCCTGACCAGCGGTACGACCGGCCTACCCAAGGGGGCGCCGCGCGGTGCGGTGTCTCCACTGGCGACGGCGCAGATCATCGACCGAATCCCGTTCCCCCGCAAGGGAACCATGGTCATCGTCTCACCGATCTTCCACAGCACGGGGTGGGCCACCTACGGGGTCGGCGCGGCATTCGGCAACAAGATCGTGACTGCCAGGCGGTTCAATGCCGAGGGCACACTGAAGCTCATCGCCGAACACCGGGCCGACATGCTGGTGGCGGTCCCGACGATGCTGCACCGGATGGTCGAACTCGGCCCCGACGTCATCGGCCGGTACGACACGTCGTCGCTGAAGGTGATCCTCATCGCCGGGTCGGCACTGAGCCCTGAGCTGTCCACGCGGGTGCAGGACACGTTCGGCGATGTCCTCTACAACATGTACGGCTCGACCGAGTGCGCCATCGCCTCAGTCGCCACCCCTGCCGAGCTCCGCGCCGCGCCCGGCACCGCGGGCCGCGCGCCGGTCACCTGCGAGGTGGTGCTCTACGACGAGAACGACCAGCGCATTGAGGGCCGCAACCGTCGCGGTCGGATCTTCGTCCGCAACGGCGCGCCGTTCCAGGGCTACACCGATGGCCGCAACAAGCAGATCATCGACGGCTACATGTCCAGCGGCGACATGGGCCACTTCGACGACGACGGGCTGCTGTTCGTCGAGGGTCGCGACGACGACATGATCGTCTCCGGCGGCGAGAACGTCTTCCCGCAGGAAGTGGAGAACCTGTTGGAGCAACGCGCCGACGTCGCCGAGGTGGCTGTCGTGGGTGTCGACGACGTCGAGTTCGGAAAGCGGTTGCGCGCCTTCATTGTTTCCGAGCCCGGTGCGGCGCAGGACCCCGCAGACATCAAGCAGCACGTCAAAGAGAACCTGGCGCGCCACAAGGTGCCCCGCGACGTGGTGTTCATCGACGAACTACCGAGGAACGCCACCGGCAAGCTGCTGCGCCGGGTGTTGGTCGAGATGAAGGTCGATACCTGACCGGAGGCCGGCTACCAAACGCGCACGTAATCCACGAGCATGTCGGCCGGGTAGGTCCCGCCGCTGGGGTCTTCTCCGCCGGAGCCCGCGACCGCGAGGTTCAACACCACGAACATCGTGTAGCCGGGCTGGCTGAACGGCCAGTCGGGGAGCTGGCTCGCCGAAACCTCGAAGTAGGGCTTCGCGCCTTCGGTGTAGTCCTGCCAGAACCGGGCGCCGTTGGCGTCCCACTGGGTGCGCCAGGTGTGCCAGCCGGTGTCGACGGCGATGTTGTGGGTCTCCCACTCGCCGCCGTTGGACTTGGCGTGCACGGTGGTGGCCGACGGCCATTTGCCGTTGCCGTACCACTCGACGATGTCGAGCTCACCCTCGCCCAGGGTGCCCAGCCAGAATGCCGGCCAGGCGCCCGGGGTCAGACAGTTGAACTTGATCCGCGCCTCCCAGGTGTGCCCGGCACCGCCCTCCCACACGCTGGCCAGCTTGGCGCCGTAATAGGCGTCGCCTTCCTTGGTGGCCCGGATGACGAGGTTCCCCTTGCCGTCGAGGAACGCGTTCTTGCGATCGTCGCGGTACTGGCCGATGCGGCCGGGCTGCTCCCAGTAGGTGGGGTCCTTGATGGTCTCGCGGGCCTTCGCGATGGTCCACTTCGACGCGTTCGGGGCGGAGCCCGCTGCCCCGTCGAATTCGTCCGCGAACACGTAGTTCGTCGCAGCCTGCGGCGCTGAGGGCGCCGGAACGGGTGGTGTCTGGGGCTTGGTCGGGAGTGCCTGAGCCTGCGGGGCGGGCAGTGCCGCCGCCATCACGCCCAGACCTGACAACATCATCATTTTTCGACGATCCAAGTTGGCCATGTTGGACCACGATAGCGGTGCGGCGTGCGCAAGTAGGGATCGAGCGGTTTTGCCAGCGGGCAGTTCGGTTCAGATCATTTCCATAGGAAACGCTTCATCCCTGCTCAGCCAGCGCGGGGACAGTGGGTTGTATGACCACGCCGATCGAATCATCACGCCGCGCGAGCACGCACTCCGCGTCCGGTATCCGGCGTCGCGACTGGCCGCTGAGCGTGCCGGCCGCCGGACTCGTACTCGCCGGCGCGGTCGTTGCTCTCCTGCTCAGTGTCGCCACCGACGGGCAGTGGGCGACGGTGCTGGCCTCACTCGCCGGTTTCGCGACCGCCATCACGGTGATCGCGGCCGCGGTGATCAGCTGGGAACACGTCGTCGTCAACGCCCGCACCGCCGGGTTGGTCGAGTTCGAGGTCGAATCCCGCTAACTGCCAGGGGCGGGTCTGCCCGCCGGTACAGGTGGCAGTCGTGACCCGCCAGCTAAGTGCGGCACCTTCCGTGGCGGATGCCCCGGCCAATCCTGCTGTCCCCGAGGCGTGTTCGTGTGAGATGCTCTGCGCGTCAATTTATGGACACCGGGTCGGGGCGACTTCAGGAGTGCAATCGTGAGACTTGTCATGGGCTTCATCCCGGCGATGGTTCTCGCCGGGACGGCTGTCGGTTTCGCGGGCCCGGCTGCCGCCGAAGAGCTCAACGGCACCTATCGCTATGACCATGACGGTCCGTCGACGTGGAGCACCTGGACCGTCACGTCCTGTGGCGCGGGATGCGCCGACGTGTCGGCCACCGGCGGCGCGAACTGGGCGCCCTATGGCGGCCAGGCCCACCTGGACAGCGGGCGCTGGACGATGGTGAGCCCCTGGCCCGACGCGGGGACCTGCGAGGGCGCCCCGCTCGTCGCCTCACGCACGCTCTCCTGGGACGACGCGACACTGACCGGCAATGGCTTCGCGACCTGGGAGAAGAGCGACTGTGGCCCGGCCGAGCGCAGTGAGCGATTCTCGTTCACCTTGACGAAGCTCTCCTAGAACGCCAGTGCTGACGGGTTGAGATTGCGTCCAGGGTCGTGATTCCTGCCGGATCACAGCCCTGTGTGCAATTTCAACGCGCCGTCCACCCCCGCGAAGGTATGGCCTCGAAATCGATTGACAGTCGGTCCAGTTCGGCGTGGCATCCACCGGCGCGCCGCGTTCGACGACGACCCAGCTCTGCCATAGTCGTGGATTGTGGGTAGTCAGAACATGCACTACTGGCGGCGGTCGTTCTGGGCGCTCGTGGGTGTGGCTGTCCTGGGCTTCGGGTCGGCCGTGTTGCGCGTCGCGCAGGTCGGCGTGGATCCCTACACCGCGGCCAACATCGGCATCAGCAACACGATCGGTCTCGACCTCGGCACGTACCAGCTCATCAGCAATGCGGTGCTGCTGATCCCCGTTTTCTTCTTCGGCCGTATGTACATCGGGATCGGCTCGGTCATCAACATGGTGATGACCGGGTACTTCGTCCAATGGTTCTCGGCCCTGTTGGGCCCGATGGTCCCAAGCGAGCCGACCCGGCTGGTGCAGACCGTGATGTTCCTCGTCGGAATCACGTTGTTCGCCGCCGGTGCGTCGATGTACATGACCGCCGCGCTGGGCAATGCCCCGTACGACGCGATTGCCCCGATCATCGTCGATCACACGCGCCTGCCGTACCGGGTGGTGCGGGTGGCCCAGGACCTCTTGTTCGTCGCGTTGGCATTGGCGTTCCACGGACAGGTCGGCATCGGGACCGTGATGACCGCGTTCTTCGCCGGTCCGCTGATCGACTTTTTCACCGAGAAGGTCAACAAGCCGCTGATGAAGAAGGACCTGGCAGCACTCGAGGCGTTTCAGGAACGCGTCAAGACCACCCGCTGGCACTTCTGACGGGTGGATCGGGCAGATTCGGGTAAATCGTTGGTGTAGCCAGGCTTTCAAGCCTCGCCGCCCTCAAGCTCTCCCGATATCCCGCGTTCGATCTGCGCCAGGGTTCGCTCGGGCAACACCATGAGGCCGTCGAGTTCTCGTCGAGCCAGGCTGTATGCCCGCGCGCGTTCCTGCGGAGTTGCGGTGGTGTCCGAAGCCACCAGCAACAGGCTCTGGGCCCGGCTGACCCGCTGCTGTTCGGCCTCGGAGAAGTGGCGGCGCCGCGTCCGGATGGCCTCGTTTTCGGCGACGTGAAACGCCGATGCGTAGTCCTCGACCGCCTCGCGGTATTCGGCAAAGCCGTCGCGGTCGTTGACGAGGGCTTCCGCGGCGATCGGTCTGAGCAGATCTGCCCGCAGCTTTGCGCGGTGGAACTGCTGGGTGACGGGCTCGCGCATATCGGTCATGAGCGGGTAGTTCAGCAGCTTCACCAGGTCGAGCTCGTATTCCAACCACCGGGTGTCGGTCCGGTCGTGTTCTTCGATGGTGCGGCGGATCGCTCGCCACCGACCTGATTCGTTGGCGGGGGACTGGTCGGGCCCTGGATCCACATCTGTGTCGCCAGCCGATTGGATGCCTCGGCCGCGAACCGCTCCCAGCCCCTTCATCGCCGCCACGATCACGCCGATCACCGGGACAAGGATGATCAGCAGTTCCACCAGCCGGATGAGCAGTCCCACCTTGCCAGGATGCCACCGCTGGACCCGTCGGTCAGGCGGCTACGGTCTCCTCGGCGCCGCCCGGGTCCGGTTTCGGGATCTGGTAGACGGCGTACACGCCATCCATTTCGATCGATCGTGGATATAGCCGCAGCCGTCCATGGCGCGCTGGATGAGGTCGAGCTGTGGGCGGGTGTCCAGCGAACTGGCGGCGATCAGCACCCCTCCGGGTTTCACCAGCCGAAACACGTTGGCCACGAACGTCGCCGCCGAATATTCCGAGCATCTCGATGAGTTGTTGGGTGTGGGCACCGATCTCGTCCACCAGCCGGTCGCTGACGACGAGGTCCTCGATGATGTCGCGCCTGAGCAACTCGAATCGTCGGATTCGACCAGCCCCCGCGCCACCGCTGCATCGCGCGCATGGCGCAGCGCGCGATCGCCGATGTCGATCAGCGTGAGCTCCACACCTGTTGTGCCCGAGGTGGTTCCGATCGCATCAAGGACGGGTATGGCCGCTCCGCAGGCGATGCTGGTCCACCTGGTCGCATCGGCACCGGTGCCGATATGCCGCCCGGCGATCCCCGACGTGATCGCCGCGCGCTTGCGGAAGGCGACGGCATCGAGCGATTGGATGAAGGTACTGGCGTGAGTGGTCGGCTACCCGAATTCGGGCCGACCAGCCACCTGGTGAAGTCCTGAGAAATAGTTGCCAGATCTCTGGCAATAATTGTCGTTGGTGTGAAATACTCCCCGCAATCAGACGATCCGGGGGGCGGAAGAATGCTGAAATCCTTGAGGTGCCAACTGTTCACGGCCACGCTTGGCGTGAGCGCGTTAGCAGCGGCGAGTACGTTCGCCATGGATCTGCCGGACAGCTTCTGGGCCGCGCCCTCGGCGCAACCGAGCGCTTCGTCCGTGCCGGCGTCACCGCAATGGACCCTGCTGGCCACCCCGAATTCGCTGATCTCCACGGGTGTCAAGGGTCAGCAAACCGGCGTAGTGACGGCCGTCAAGGTTCCTGGCGGCACGGTTCTGCAGTTCTCCCAACCTTCACACATCTCCGACCCGCCGGACGCTGCGGCGGGTGCCCGCCTATCCACGCTGGGTGCGGCACGCCGAACCAACGCTGGAATGCGCAATGGTGCAGCGACTTTCGCGCCGACAGGTGGCGGAGGGGGCGAAGTAACCGCCGTGCTGGCCACGCCCGACGGTGCCACCCTGGTGACGGCGCCGTCGCTGGCTGACCTGCCCGGGCAGATCGCAGGAGTGCTCGGGGATATCGGCGGGAACATCCCGGTGGTCTCGATCTTCATCCGAAACGGGGATGAGGCCAACCCGAACGCCGGGCTGCTGATCGGCAATGGCTACAGCTATGCGGTGGACGAATCCCCGACCGCCCTGGGTCGTAACGGCGGCAATGGCGGGTTCCTGCTCGGCGATGGTGGCGACGGCGAGGGTGGAGGGACAGTCGGTGGAACCGGCATCGTCGGTGGCCGTGGCGGCAACGCGGGGTTGCTCGGCGGCAACGGTGGTGGCGGCGGAGAAGGCGGCTTTACTTTCGCTTCTAGCCCAGGCGATTTGAAGGGCATCGAAGGCGGTGCGGGCGGCAACGCCGGCATGCTCGGCGCCGGCGGCGCCGGTGGCCGAGGCGGTTACGTGTCCAATACTGGCGGCAACGCGACCGGCGGCACCGGTGGCCAGGGTGGCGGTGGTGGTTGGCTGTCCGGCCAGGCGGGCAACGGTGGAAAGGGCGGTGGTGCCATCATCTCCGACGACACGGACACCGCGACCGGTGGGCAAGGCGGCAAGGGCGGCGATGCCGGGTTGTCCGGGACTGGCGGCCGGGGCGGCGCCGGCGGTGATTATGTCTTCTCGGGCGGCATCTCGATCGGCGGCCAAGGCGGCGAAGGCGGTCGCGGCGGAGTGCTGACCGGAGCCGGTGGTGGCGGTGGCAACGGCGGCAGCAGTACCGGTGACGACACTGCCTCGCGTGGTGGTACAGGCGGACGCGGTGGTGACGCCCGCGGCCACGGCAGTGGCGGAGGCGGGGGTAACGGCGGGCAGGCTGACTACCGCGGCGGCGACGGAGGCGACGGAGGGGCCGGTGGTATCACCGGCGGTGACGGCGGCCAGGGCGGTCTCGGTGGCAACAGCGCCACCAGCACCTCCGGCGGCGGCGGTAAAGGCGGCAATGGCGGCCGCGGCGGGACCGGCGGACGCGGCGGTAACGGCGGTAAAGGAGGGTCAGGCACCCACGGCGGCAACGGCGGCAACGGCGGGGCCGGCGATCCCGGCGGTTCCGGCGGCGAGGGCGGCGCGGGTACCCAGGGCGGCGGCGCGCACGGCGAGAACGGTTGATGCCCTGGGGATTCTCCCGTTCCGTGGTGCCTCCGCCATCCTTGGATCCGACCTTGTTCTCGATCGGCAAAAAGCTCTAGCCACTTTGGTCCCATCTGCCCCAAATGGCGGATTCTTGTCAGTGGTCGAACGTATGTTCGAGTCATGGCCGGCATGGCGATGCTCGACCGGGACACGGTGCACACAGCGCTGGCCGGTCACCGCGCCGCCACTGAGTCCCTGGTCGACGCTGATTTCAGTGGGTTCGATACCGCGGAGTTGCTGGCGATCCAGTCCGAGCGCGAGCGTCAGGCGCGCACTGGATCGGTGATCGATCATCGGATTCAGGCGGCGTTGGTGGCTCGGGCCACCCCGCGCGAGATCGGTGCCAAGAGCTGGGTGGATGTTTTGGCCACCCGGATGCGGATCAGCCGCAAGGAGGCTGCACGGCGGGTGGCGGCCGCGACGGAGCTGGCGCCGCGGCACGCGGTCGGTGGTGAGGTGTTGGAGCCGCTGCTACCGGCGTGCGCGGCGGCGTTGCTGGCCGGGGCGATCAACGCCGAGCACATCACGGTTGTCAGCGACACGCTGGCCGCGGCGGCGCGTTATGTCAGTGCGGCCGAACTGGCCCAGATCGAGGCGGACCTGGTGGCTGCCGCGACCCGCGAGACCCCCGAAACTCTCAAGTTGGGGGCTGACAAGCTGTTGTATCTGCTCGATCAGGACGGCGAGGGCCCGGATGTGGCGGCGCATCGGCGCGGGCTGCGGATGGGTAAACAGGATGCCGACGGGTTGGTTCATGTTGACGGGTGGCTCGATGCGGAGACTGCCGCGTATTTGGGCGCGGTCACTGGCGCCTGGGGTGCTCCGGGTGTCAACAATCCCGATGATCCCGAACCGATCCACAACCCCACCCCGAACCCGCTCGACACCCCCGCCCCCGACATCGCTGTGCCCGTCGGCGGTGTGTTCGATCCTGAGGCCGCTGTTCCGGAAACCACCGCCGACGAACCTGAACCCGGCGCCGACAGTGCCCAGGCCCAGGCCCAGGCTCAGGCTCGGGTGCAGGCCGAGGCGGCTGCCCGCGACACCCGCACTCAATCCCAGCGCAATCACGACGCGCTCAAGGCGGTCCTGCGCGAAATCCTGATGTCCAAACAACTCGGCCGCCACGGCGGCCTGCCGGTCACCGTGGTGGTGTCCACCACGCTGGCCGAACTGGAGGCCGGGGCGGGTATTGCGGTCACCGGGTCAGGTATCCGGATGCCGATGCCGGATCTGATTCGGCTGGCCTCGCACAGCTTTCACTACCTCACCATCTACAAACACCACACCGCAGAACCGCTGTACCTGGCCCGCACCAAACGGTTGGCCACCAAAGCGCAGCGCCTGCTGCTGTACGCCCGTGACCGCGGATGCACCCGCCCGGGCTGCACCCAACCGGCCGATCATTGCGAAGCCCATCACGCCCAGGCCGACTGGCAACACGGCGGCCAGACCAACGCCCCGCACCTCACCTTGGGCTGCGGACCCGACAACCGCCTGGTCGGGCTGGGCTGGACCACCGGCGTCGACCCCGCCACCGGCCGCGTCCACTGGCACCCACCACCGCTGATGAACACCGGCCAAGACACCATCAACCACCACTTCCACCCCGAGGAACTACTCGCCCCACCCGACGAAGCCGACGACGGGTGAAACCCCTCCCGGATTCACCGGCTTCAATCATTCTGAACCAGAGCATGATTGAAATCGACCATGCAGCCAGACGCTCATCGCCGGCAAGGGCGCAAAGATGGTCGCGGACCTCTCACGCGGCGTCAGGGTTGAACCCGACGGGCGACGCCTACGATGCGTAGGTGGGAGCAGGATCCTGGCCGGCGCACATTCCGGTGGTGACCGTCGGACGGCCGGCCACCGCGCGCGCCGGTGTTCCCCGCCCCGGAATCGCCCGTGTACTGCAGGATCGCACCGGTCTGGTGGTGATCGCCGCGCCCGCGGGATACGGCAAGACCACCGCGGTCGGGCAATGGGACGACGCCGACGAACGCCCGTTCGCCTGGGCGCGGCTGGACAACCTCGACAACGACCCCGCGCATCTGCTGCTGCATCTCGCCACGGCGCTGAACCAGATCAAGCCCATCGACCCGGCGGTGCTGAACTACCTGCAGGGCGCCGGCCGCGCCGAAACCCAACTGGTGTCGGCATTCGTCCGGGCCCTCGAGAGCTGCGGGCCCGTCGTCCTGGTGCTCGACGACGTTCACGAGTTGTCGGCGAGTGCAGCCGTCGACACCCTGCGCGCAGTGGTGGACCTGGCTCCGAACTCGACGACGCTGGCGCTGATCGGCCGGCAGATGCCCACGCTCGACCTGGCGCGACGCCGACTGCAGGGCTATGTCGTCGAGATCGGAATTCCGGAGCTGAAGCTGTCCGGATCCGAAGGCGCAGCCGCATTCGCGGCCCTCGGCGCCGGCATGGACAAGGCCACGATCGCACGCGTTCTCGACAAATGTGAGGGCTGGGCGGCCGGCGTGGTCATGGCCGCGTTGGCGCTGCGCGACGGCGCACCCGCTGAGGCCGTGACCGGCAGGCACCGGCTGGTGGCCGACTATCTGGTCGAAGAGGTACTCAGTCAGCTCGAACCCGACACCGTCACGTTTCTGACGGAATCAGCGGTCCTGGACCGCTTTTGCGCCGACGAGCTCGACGCGCTGCTCGGACGTACCGATTCGGCTGCGATGCTCGACGCGATCACCCACTCGGGCAACATGTTTCTGGTTTCCCTTGACGCCCAAGGTGTCTGGTACCGCTATCACCAGCTGTTCGGTGACCTGTTGCGCGCCCGATTGCGCGACCGTGACCCGGACCGGTTTCGGGAGCTGGCGGCGAGGGCGGCGGATCGGCTGGCCCAGGCCGGCGACGTCGACGGCGCGTTGACCCAGGCGCTGGCCGCCGACGACCGAGCCCAGGCGGCCGCGCTGGTGGGCATGGACGCCGTCCGGTTGGGTTTCGACGGCCGTGTCGGTGTGCTGGCCCGGCGGCTCAGCCTGATCGACGAGCAGACCTTCACCGATTACCCCGACGCGGCGATCGCGCGGGCGTGGCTGGGTGTGATGAACGGCGATGCCGAGTTGATCCAGCGGTCATTGCTGACCGCGAGCGCGGCGGACACCGGTGAACCGCTTTCCGACGGCACGCCCTCGGTCGAGGTGGCTGCGGCGCTGATCGGTTCACTGATCGGTGTCGGGGGCGTGGGGGAGGTCATCCGCCATGCCGAAACAGTTTGTAGCGCAGGCGATCACCTGGTGAATCCGTGGTGGGGCGCGGCCACCACCATGAAGGGCACCGCGCTGTCCATGCTCGGCGAAGCCGCGCAGGCGCGGGCCACCCTGGAATCCGCGCTGCCGGTGACCGAAGACCTGCCCGGATTCCAGGCTGCCGCGCTGGCACATCTCGCCGCACTGGACCTGCTCGACGGTGACCTGTCGGCCGCCGTCGAGCACACCGCGTCGGCGCGCTCGATCGTCGACTCACGGGACTTGTCCGACATGGTCCCGATGGTGGTGGTCTACGCCGTCGATGCGCTGGTCCGGGCCCGGCGTGGCGATGTGGCCGGAGCGCGCTCGGCCGTCAGCGCGACCGAGCGGCTCGTCGACCGGCTGGGCGATCTGTCCGCCCGCACCGCGTTGATGGCGCACGTGCTGGTCGCCGGTGCCGCAGTCGAGATCGACGACACCGAACTGTGCGACCGGCACCTGGCCGAGGCGCAACGCGCCCACCGGCGTGAAACCGAGGCCGTCGGCGTCGGGCAATGGCTGGACCGGATCCGAACCCTGTCGGCAGCCCGTACGGCCCGCGGTGCACGGTCGTCGCTGACGACGGCGGAGCTGCGGCTGTTGCCCTACCTGGCCACCCATCTGTCTCTGCAGCGCATTGCCGACGAGCTGATCCTGGGCCGGGAAACCGTGAAGAGCCAGGCCACGTCGATTTACCGAAAGCTCGCCGTTTCCTCGCGCGCCGCGGCGGTGGCCGAAGCCGACCGGCTGGGGCTGCTCAGCGAGTCCGCGCGAGCCGCCGCGCGAACGGCAACAGCATCAGAAACTCGGCGATCAGCACGACGGTGATCATCACGACCACCTTGGGATCGTCGAAGTTCTGGCCTGCGACCACGAACGCCGCTGCGGCGTTGCGCTGAGCGGTCCCCAGCGCCAGCACTTCCCGTGTCCCGGGACCGCCCATGAGCCAACCGATTCCGGCGCAGATCACTGTGTAGATCACGGCCGCCAGGATGCCGAACGTGCCGAAAACCGATAGCACGCTGTTGAAATGGGCGGCAATCGTGAACGCGATCACCAGGATCATGCTGACGGTGGAGACCTTCGCGATCACGGGCTGGAGCCGGGCGGCGACGCCGGGTCCGCGGGCCCGCAGCAGCAGGCCCGCGGCCAGCGGGATGAGCATCAGCACCACGAGGGACATCGCGATCTGGGCGGGGTTGACCGCGGTGCCCGAGACGAAGATCGGCAGGATCAGCGGCACATATCCCACCGTTACCACCATCAACAGCACCATCAGGCCCACCGCGAAGGCCATGTCGGCCTTCGCGAACTCGGCGAGCTTGATCAGGAACGGTGCGCCGGCCGCGAGCCCGCACAACAGCAGCCCGATCCCGAGCGGGTCGTCCAGGTCGAACACCCGCCACAGCCCGAACGCGGCCAGTGGGGCCAGCACGAAGTTGGCCGCCAGGGACAGTGCCACCACACGGATGTTCTTGAGCGGGGCCAGAATCTGGCCGACGGTCAAGCCCAGTCCGACCGCCAGGGTGCTCGATACGACGAAGAAGACGACGGCGATATTCGAACCCTGCAGCAGGAGATCGTTCATGCCGGCCCCCATCAAGCCATCGTGACCAGGTTGCGCCAGAAGGACTTCAGGCTGTCACTGGCGCCGAACAGCGTCGTGAAGTGGGTGGAGTCGACCAGCACGATGTCGCCGGCGCGGTCACCGGACGGCGGCATGTGGATCAACGCGTTGAACTCGGTGTTGCCCGCCAACGTGAACGGATGCGGCCGGGTCTGGTCGATCAACTGGCGGCCCAGCACCCTGAGATCCGGCCCCTCGGGCGCGGTCAGCTCATAGTGCGGCAGGTGCGGATGCAGGGCCAGCGTCGTGACGTCCTTCAGCAGGCCTGCGGAATCCAGATCGTGGAATCGGGTGAGCGGCACAATCTGCCTGGTGCCCTCGACCGTGGCCGGGCGCAGGCCCCAGGTGTTGTGCACCGGGATGTTCAGTCCGGTCAGCAGCGATCGGGCGTAGCCGCTGAAGCGCTGGATCCGCGGGGTCAGCGGGTCACCGTGGTGCAGGTACTCCATCTGCTGCTGTTCCTTGTCGTCAGTGAACCCGACGTCGTGATGTGGTGCCAGCATCAGGCAGGTGCCCTCGCGCTTCAACCACTGCTGGATCGCGGCGATCTCGTCTTCCGTGGCGGCCTCGTCGCCGAGCAGGTGGTCGAGGCCGAAGATCATCAGGGTGTCGGTGTCGTCGAGGATGCGTTCATCGATCGGCAACCGGTACCCGGCCTGATCGACCCGCTGGAACACCGCCACCGGATGCCCGGTGGCCTCGCCGGCGACGTCCTGGAATGCCAGTGACGAGCGGTGGAACAGTTCCAGCGTTCCGTCGATGCCCTGCAGGAACTCCTTGGGGCTGTACTCGGGCGTCTCGTAGGCAGGCCAGGTGGCCAGGCGCACCTCGGTGACGGTGGAGAACCGGTTGTACAGCTCCGCCGGGTCGCGCTGGACCTCCCACGGGTAGCTCCACGACCAGTAGATGCTGACGCGTCGCTTTCCGTTGCGCGGCCGGGCGATGTGGGCCTGGTTGTAGGTGCGAGCGTATGAGCTCATGCTGCCTCCTTTGTTCCAATGGTCTTGAGGTAACGCAGCGCGTTGAGGCCGGGCAGGAAGAAGTACGCCCCGCCGCGCAGCGTGGTGAACGCGGGTAATCCCTTGTGTACTTTGCGGATCGGCCGCTTCGGAATCTTGAAGTCCAGCGTGCCGTCCTGGGTGCCGCAGATCGGGTCGTGGTCGTTGCCGAGATCCTTGAAGGACTTGTCGTTGATCCAGACGTTCTGGGCGAACTCGAACTGACGGACCAGGCTGGCGCAGATCAGGAACATCCCGACACCGCGTTCGATCCCGTCGTCGGGGACTCCTTCGGGCAGCGCAGGCCCGTAGGTGCCGCTGCGCCGGATCATCCTGCGCCGATTCGGGTTCGGTTCGGTGTCGCGTGGGTTCAGCCTGCGGGCGTGGGAGCCCAGCGGACAGGCGTAGCCGTGCGGATCCATCTGGCCGTAGTCGAAATCGTTGTTGCGCATCGGATCCGCGCCCAGTTCCGGATCGTCGTGTTCGGGTGCCAGCACCAACGGTGCACCGCTGCGCCAGCGTCCCATGAACTTGGCGGCGAGTAGTTCCTCGCCCTCGGCGCCCTCGGCATTCTGCTTCAGGTAGTCGCGGAAGGTCCCGACATGCTCCTCCAACCTGCGGTAGGCCATGTAGCTGCCGTTGCGCGAAAGCACCTCGGGTGTGGGCTGGTTCGACACCAGTCCGTCCTCGTCCGGATAGCCGAGGAGGAACTCACCCGGAGCGAGCGCCCCACCCGAACCGGGTATCAGCTCCTCGCCGGAACCCTTCATCTGCGGCTGAGATATCGGATCGCGGTACCCGAAGTGATCGTGGTCGTACTCGAACGGGGCGGTGGCGGCCAGATCCAGATGCGAAATCGACCGCACCCCGGGGCATCGGGCCAGCAGTGCGTCGTGTTCGCCGACGCACCGGAGGCGTTCCTCCTCGTCCCGGGCGAACAAGATGACCATCGCGTGCAGATCGTCACCCGCGAGCCCGCCCACCCAGTGTTCGGGTGCGGCCGCGCCGGTGTCCCCGAGGATGTCGGCGCGTGACGCCATACCCTCCCGGAACTCATCCGGGAACGACGCCAGTGTGTCCTCGTCAACTCCCAATGCGCGCAACCCGTTCCAGGTGAAGGCCAGGTTGACCCAACGCTTGAAGACGTTCACCGTCTCGCGGACGTCGGTGGCCGACTGCACGAGTGGGACCATCTCGGCCAGCCAGGCTCGGCCGGCCTCGGGGGTATCGAAGGACAGGAACTCGTACCGGCCGGTCAGGTGGGGCGTCCCGGTCAGCATGATGTGCTGGATATCGTCGAATTCGAGGTCCGTCATTGCATTTGGTCCAACATGTCGGAGAACGCGGCTTTGAGCCGCAACGCCTTCTTGACCTCCTCGGATGTCACGTACGGGTACTCGCCATACTCCAGGAAGCTGGGCACCTGGTGGTCGCGGACGAACATGATGAACGCTTCGGGGTTGGTCTTCCAGTCCTCCGGGAAGCCCTCAAGGTTGACGAAGGCCGTGGTGATGCCCGTCGAGCTGAACAGTTTGACGGCGTCCTCGGTGTACTTGTCGAAGTCGGTGTCGAAGATGCCCTGGTACTGGAAGTGCAGCCCGGAGCCGACGTCGAACAGCTGCCAGCGCAGGTAGTGCAGCTTCAGCGGGGCGAGCACGTCGGGTTGCGCGGCGACCGCCGCCTCGAGCTGCTTGCCGTAGGCCCGGATGGCCTCCTCGCGGCCCTCCTTCACCTTGGCGATGATGTTGAAGCCGTAGCACGCGGGGGTGCGGGGAAAGACCGGGCCGTATCGCCCCCGGGTCAGTTCGAAATAGCCCTCCTTGGGAATGGCGAGAGCTGCGGGCTGGGTCCAATCGTTGTTTCCGTTGTGCGCCATGGCAACGAGATTATGGGCGCGGCGGCCTCCCGTCGTCCCCCGATTCGGGGGAAAACCGCCCGTCAGAGCCCTGAAACGCACTCCGGGCGGTGATGCGCGCGTCACATCGGCCACCGGTGTGTGGCTCGAGGCGCCGGGGCTGCGGCTAGGCGAGTCGCTCCACTTCGACGAAGACGATCGGGTTGAGGTCACCGCGATTCTCGACGGTGTGTTCGGAACCAGCTGGGCGTGAATAGCTCTGGCCGGCAACGAGTTCCGAGACGATCTCGGTACCGTCGGCAGTGACGACATGCATGGTGTCGGTGACCAGCGGGACAACCACGTACTCGTGATCGTGCCGGTGCATCGGTATCGCACCGCCGGGGTCGATCGTCCACTGAGTGACGCGGAACCAGTCATTTTCGAGCTGGACCTCGCCGTGGGATCCGGTCGTCATGGTCGCCGCGCCATCAGAAGTCCGGCGTGCTCACGTCTTCGAGCTCCTGCTCGGGGCCGGTCGGTGCGACCGGGGCGGTGGGGGTCGTCTGGACCTCTGCCGAACCGCATTCGGTACCGCTCACCCCGGGCGGGCACAGGCTGTTGCCGCTCGGTGAGTTCGGCACCAGATAGGGGACACAATTCTGGGTGTAGGTGTCGTTGTCCTCGCCGTTCGGGCAGGCCGCCAGCGCGGTAGACGGAGCGGGCAGGGCGGCGAGGGTAGTCGTCGCCACCACCATCGCGACCGCGGAGCAGGCTGTGACTATCAGGTTTCGGGTAGTGATCAGGGCTTTCATGTCATTCACTTTCAGTCGATGACCGCGGTCGCCTTGTGCACGGTGATCGGCGCGGCCAGCTGCTGCTCGTCGCAGATCCGTTGCAGTTTCTCCAGTGTCTCGGCCAGACCCGCACCGGTCCGGCGGCCCGGTGTGAATGTCGCGGGCAGGTGCTGCATGCCTTGAATGACGCCGATGGTCTCGTAGTGCACGGTGCCGTGGGAATCGCACCGGTAATCCGGCATGCGGTCGAGCACCCCGGTCAGCATCGACTTGAACACCGTGCGCGCCACATTCGAGCCGATACACCGATGTACGCCCAGACCGAAACTGAAGTGGCGGTTACCCGTTCGGTCCATCATCAGCTCGTTCGGGTTCTCGAAGACCCGTGGGTCGCGGTTGGCCATCGCCCACGACAACCACAGCCGCTCACCCTCTTTGAGTGGCACACCGTCGACCTCGATGTCCTCGGAGATCGTGCGGCCGTCCCCGGGGGCCGGGGTGAAGAAGCGCAGGAACTCCTCGGTCGCCGAGTCGAGGAGGGAAGCCCGGTCCTGGCTCAACCGCTGACGTTGATCGGGGTGCAGGGAGAGCCACTCGAGCGAATGCGCGGTCAGTGCCGTGGTGGTGTCGAAACCCCCGCCGATCAGGAGCATGAGCATGCCCAGGATCTCGGAATCGGGTGCCGGCTCGCCATCGACGCGCATCCGGACCATGGCGTCGATCAATCCCGGACGCGGTTCTTCCCGGATCACCGCAACGTGGCCCATCATGTGGACCGCGGAGGCCACCGACAGGTCGAAGACACGTTTGGCGTCGGGGGAGTCGGCGCGCGTGTACACCGATGCGTGCGCGGGTTCGCAGTAGATCTCCCATTCGGCGAGTGGGACACCGAGCAGTCCCAGGGTCAGCACCGCCGGGACGATGTTCGCCAGATCGTCGACGAAATCGATACTGCCGTCTTCGATCTTCTCGTCCAGGCACGCCCTGACGAGCTCGTCGACCACGGGCTTCCACCGTGCGACAGCGGCCGGCGACAGGTAGCCGTTGAGCGGTGTCCGGTAGGCACGGTGCTCGGGATCATCCATCTCCAACATGCCGCCGCGGAACTGCGTGCTCACCTCGCCGCGCGGAATGTTGATGCCCCGATAGCCTTTTCGTTCCCCGACGATGTCGTTGTCATTCGAGATGTGTGGGCAGCGGGCGAGTTCGAAGACCTCGCTGCTGCCTGCGGCCACCCAGTGCCCGCCGTAGGTGTCGGTCCAGGCCAGCGGGCAGGTGCCCAGCATCTCCGAGGTGATCGGCTCGAACTGGTCGCGATACTGCGGGGTGTGCCGATCGAAGTGGTAGCTGTGCTCGACATGTCGAGCCTCTGCCGTCGCGCCCTCGGTCATCTGCGCTCCCAACGCCGTTGTGAGTCTGCAGGTCTGAGGATAGGAACTATGCGCCGCGGTGTGGGCGGTTCTGGTGGATCACGGCGTGAGATTCACGATTGCCTTGCCGTACTCAAGGTCCGCGGGCACCGAGACGTGGTCGTGAAAGACGCGCCAGACGCCGTCGACGCACCGCAGACATGCCGTCCATCGCAGCCACATGTCGATGTCGCGGCCACTGGCCAGGGTGCCGCAGACGTGGTTGAGGCTGTGTACGAACGCGATGTCACCCTCGGTGGTGACGGTCAGCTCGTGCACGTCGTAACCGATCGGTCCGGTGTATGCGGCGAAGACCTCCTGCCAGGCCCTTCGCTTGTTGTCGTCACCGGCGTACCGCAGCGGTGCGCCGAGGTCGAAGGACACCACGTCGGGCGCGTAGAGGGCCGTGAGCCTGTCGATATCGCGCGCACGGATCGCATCCACACCGTCGGCGATGCGCTGTCGAATGGCGGCTTCAGTCACGAATGTCACGGTAGGCCAGGGTGATGGCGCACCGGTGCGGTTCGCCGCGACTCTGTTCGGCGGTTGGCGCGCCGGACCGGACTCGGCGGGTTACAGTTCCGTCAATCTCATCTAATTCTCAGGATTGGGGTCTGTGCATGGACGTTGCGGTCCGCCCGTGGTTTGCCACCGGAGTAGCGATGGTCGGCGCGACCGCGGTGGCGATGTCGCCGATCACGCCATCGTGGCAGGCGCCCGATGTGCAGGTCGCGGCCCCGGCCATCGCCTCCGATTTCCAGCTCACCGACTTCGAGCTGCCCTACATCCTGACCTTGCCGATCGTGCGGCAGTCGATCCGCAACTGGGCCGAGAACTGGGCCGTCTACCTGGCTGGGCTGGGCAAGGCCGGGATCGGTCTGGGCCAGTCGGTGCTCGCGATCCCCGGCGTCACGGTGGAGATCATCCAGCAGATTTTCGATCTCGATTTCGTCGGGGCATTCGACACCTTCACCCAGGCGGTGCGGGATTCGGTGATCGCCGTCGGGCAGCCGCTGCTGGATTCGGCGATCTGGCGCAACCAGAAGTATCTGGTGGTGCAGGCAGCTTTGGAGGCCGCGTGGCCCAAGGCGGTCATCGACGTCGCCAACGGGTTCCTCGATGCCGGCAGCGGTGCCGTGAACGCGTTCATCCTGGGCACGCAGAACCTGGTCGCCGCCGTGCTCACCTTCGATCTGAGCAACATCATCGACGCCACGGTGGACGGAACGAGGAACTTCCTCGTCTCCCTCGGGGACGGCGCGAGGTCGATCGTCGACGGCATCGAGGCCGCTCAGCTCGGGATCACCACCGCGCTGGCGACCGCACCTCCACCGCCGCCCACCTTCGACACCGCGCAGCTGCGCAGTCCGTCAGCCGCGACGCCGATCAGTCTGGGGGCGCCGTTCAAGGCTGTCACGATCGACGTCCCCGACGCCCCGGTGCTCGACGTGCCGGATGTGAACGCCGAGGCCCAACCGGACGTGGAAGCGCCCGCCAAACTGGCTGCCGAACCGGAGGATTCACCGGTTCCGAAGAAGAAGGTCGCCGGCCGCACCGCGGTCAAGGCCGCGCTGAAGCAGGTAGGGGCCGACGTCAAGAGCTTCAGCGACCGGGTGACCGGCGGCCTGAACAAGCACGCCGACAGCAAGGCTCAGGGCAAGAAGGGGACCGCTGCCGCCGCGAAGCCTGCCGGTGGGGAGTCAGAAGGCGGCGAGGACTGAGTCGGCATCCCGAAGATCAGTCGGCAGGATTGATTCCGAGGTCCTCGAGAAGAGCGCGAACCCGCCGCTCGATGTCGTCGCGGATCGGACGGACCGCTTCGACCCCGAGGCCGGCCGGATCCGCCAACTCCCAGTTCTCGTACCGCTTGCCGGGGAAGTACGGGCAGGTGTCCCCGCAGCCCATCGTCACGACGACGTCGGCCGACTCGACGATCGCGTCGGTCCATCGCCGCGGTTGTTCGTGCGCGATGTCGATACCGACTTCGGCCATCGCCGCCACGGCTGCGGCGTTGACCGTGTCGGCAGGTTCCGAGCCTCCCGAGAACACGGTTGCCCGGTCTCCTGCAAGGTTGGCGAAGTAGCCCATCGCCATCTGGGACCGGCCCGCGTTGTGGGTACACAGGAACAACACGCTGGGGCGGTGGCGCCCTGTCATCAGCTGGTCCTCACGGGTTGGTCGTCTCCCACGGTGGCGAACCGGTGTCGCAGACCCAGTGACACGTAGACCAGCGCCACGAGTACGGGCACTTCGATGAGCGGTCCGACCACGCCTGCCAGGGCCTGGCCCGAGGTGGCGCCGTACGTCGCGATCGCCACCGCGATGGCCAGTTCGAAGTTGTTGCCTGCGGCCGTGAACGCGAGGGTGGTGGTGCGCTGGTAGCCCAGTCCCAGGACCGCTCCCAGCGCGTATCCGCCACCCCACATGATCGCGAAATACGCCAGCAGCGGCAGCGCGATGCGTGCGACGTCCCAAGGGCGCTCGGCGATCTGGTCGCCCTGGAGCGCGAACAGCACGACGATGGTGAACAGCAGCCCGTACAGGGCCCATGGGCCGATGCGGGGCAGGAACGTCGATTCGTACCAGTCCCTGCCTTTCGCGGATTCCCCGATACGGCGCGACAGGTAGCCGGCCAGCAACGGGATACCCAGGAAGATGATCACCGACTTCGCGATCTGCCATGGTGACGTGTCGATGCGGGCCTGCTCAAGGCCGAGCCAGCCGGGCAGAACCGACAGGTAGAACCAGCCGAGCACCGCGAACATGAGCACTTGAAAAATCGAATTGAGGGCGACCAGTACCGCGGCGGCCTCGCGGTCGCCACACGCCAGGTCGTTCCAGATGATGACCATGGCGATGCACCGGGCCAGCCCGACGATGATGAGACCCGTTCGGTACTCGGGCAGATCGGGCAGAAAGAGCCAGGCCAGCGCGAACATCAGGGCGGGGCCCAGCACCCAGTTGAGGATCAGCGAGCTGATCAACAGCTTGCGATCTCCGGTCACCCGGTCCAGTCGGTCGTAGCGGACCTTCGCCAGGACCGGGTACATCATGATCAGCAGGCCCAGTGCGATCGGCAGCGAGATGCCGTCGATTTGAACGTGATTCAGTGCGGTGTTGACTCCGGGAGCGAGCTTTCCGAGCAGCAGGCCCGCGGCCATCGCCACGGCGATCCACACCGGTAGCAGCCGGTCCAGCGTGGAAAGCCGCGCGGGGACAACCTGGTTCACGATGTGCAGCAGGCGCCGCCGGGTTCGGTGCCATCGAGTGCGGGTGAGTTGGTGCCGAATGACTCCGAGTCGGCAAGAACTGTGTAGACCTCCCACTTCTCGCCGGCAGGCCCGGTCACCCACACCTTGTCCTGGGTGGCGAAGCAACAGGTGGTGCCGATCTCCTCCTCGGTGAACAGGCCTTCGTCCGTGAGCCGGGCGATCTCTGCGTGCACCTGGTCGCTCGACTCGACCTCGACTCCGAGGTGGTTGAGTGTCCCGCCGTGCCCGGGGTTTTCGATGAGCACCAATTTCAGCGGGGGAGCGGCGATGGCGAAGTTGGCATAGCCGGGCTTGACCTTCGCGGGCGCCGTATTGAAGAGCTTCGAGTAGAACGTGATGGCTTCGTCGAGATCATCGACGTTCAGGGCAAGTTGTGCGCGGGACATGTCAGGCTCCCAACCTCTGCGACTTATGTCGAACTATTCGGGCAGCATCGATGATGCCACCTCTTCGACGTATGTCAATATCCTCTGGCAGAATGGTTGCATGCCCAAGGCGTTGCCGGTGGTCGACACCTCAGAACCGGTCTGCTGCTCACCAGTGGCGGCCGGCCCGATCGATGACGATGGAGCGCTGGAGATCGCCTTACGGCTGAAAGCGCTGGCCGACCCGGTACGGGTGAAGCTGGTGTCGCTGTTGTTCAGCGCGGAGGCTGGAGAAGTCTGCGGATGTGACCTGGCGGCCGCGGTGGGTCTGGCCGAATCGACGGTCAGCCATCATCTGTCGCAGTTGCGGCGAGCGGGAATGGTGGAGTCCGAACGGCGCGGTATGAACGTCTACCACCGCCCGCGCCGGGACTCGCTCGTCGCGTTGTGCACCGTGCTCGACCCGAACTGCTGTCGTTAGGACAACGGCTGTCGGGTCTGGGTCGTCGGGTGCGTCAGACGCACTCGACGCAGAGCAGCTGCTCGCCCTTCTGCAGGGCCAGGCGGTTGCGGTGCTGCACCAGGAAGCAGCTGGAACAGGTGAACTCGTCAGCCTGCTTGGGGATGACCCGAACGCTCAGCTCCTCGCCGGAGATGTCGGCGTCGGGCAGGTCGAACGAATCGACCACCTCGTCCTCGTCGATGACTGCCGTGTCGGCTGCGGTGCGCCGCGTGGCCAGCTGTTCCAACGACTCCTCAGCGGGCTCGTCGGTCTCCTTGACGCGCGGGGCGTCGTAATCGGTAGCCATAAATGATCCTCCTAAGTTCAAGACCAATGTTTCTCGCCAACGCCACAGCGGGACATCTTGTTCCCCGGGCGAACAGCCTGTAAACGTCGGATGCACGTTAGCGGTTCAATCCGCCGGGGTCTGCATCGGTGGACGTGATGCTGAGTACAGTCGTCGGCGTGCATGACGATGTCAGAGGTTCGGACGCCGAGATCTTCGATGACGCCGAGGTCGATGAGTACCTCGATGACGACGACGCGGATCTGGAGGACCTGGACGCCAACGGCCAGGTGATCTCGATCCGCCGCGCCAATGGCGAGGAGCTCCTCACCATCGTCGCCCAGGACGACGAGTGGAATGTCGACCTGCAGCCCGGGGGTTCCGTGCAGAGCGCGTTCCTCGGTTCCCGACGCGACACCCCGGTGTGGATCAACGCCCTCGACGGTCAGATCGAGCGCGACGACGACGGCACCTACGTCATCCGTATCGACTGACCTTCGAAGGTCTTTGCGCTCGTAGTGAGCGCAACCGTGGTGCTGCCACACCCCGTCGCCGATGGTGACGGGGTGTCCTCTCTGCGTGTAGTGAAGCTCGGTGCCCACATCGGGGCCCGCATCGACGGAATCGACGTCAACGGCAACCTCGACGCGGCCACGGTGTCCGCGATCAACGATGCCCTCCTTGAGCACAAGGTCATCTTCTTCCGCGGCCAGAACCACCTCGACGACGACGGGCAGTTGGCCTTCGCCCGGTTGCTCGGCACGCCGACGGGAGCGCATCCGACCGTCACCTCGCGGGGGGACCGGATCCTGCCGATCGACTCGCGGTATGACAAGGCCAACAGCTGGCACACCGATGTGACGTTCGTCGACCGCATCCCGAAGGCCTCGCTGCTGCGGGCGATCACCCTGCCGGACTACGGCGGCACCACGACGTGGGCGTCGACCGAGGCGGCGTACGACCAGCTGCCCGAGCCGCTGCGGGCGCTGGTCGAGAACCTGTGGGCGGTGCACACCAACCAGTACGACTATGCGGCCGATTACGACGGGCGCCACGAGGAACTCGCCGACGGCCATCGTCAGTACCGCGAAGAGTTCGAGTCCGTGTACTACGAGACCGAGCATCCGGTGGTGCGGATCCATCCCGAGACCGGCAGGCGGGTATTGCTGCTGGGCCACTTCATCAAGCAGTTCGTCGGCCTCGGCGCCGCGGAATCGGCCACGCTGTTCCAGCTGCTCCAGAATCGGGTCATCAAGCTGGAGAACACGATTCGATGGAGCTGGGAACCCGGCGACCTGGCGATCTGGGATAACCGGGCCACCCAGCATTACGCGGTGGCCGACTACGACGACCAGTTCCGCCGGCTCAGCCGGATCACGCTGGCCGGCGATATCCCGGTCGACGTCCACGGACAGCACAGCCGGGCGATCGCCGGCGATGCATCGCGATACTCCGAGGTGGTCACGCCGGCCGCGTTGGCGAGCTGACCCGGGCAGGATGATCAGAGCCGGTCCATCTCCCGAGCCATCAGGCTGTTCTCCAGGTAACTGCACCGCGACGGGTAGTAGCGGGCATGTCGCCGCTCAGTGCTCGCATGCCAGCGTGCTGCCACCGATGACATCGCATGCGACACCATCGCGATGACGTTGTGGTCCCCTCGGGAACCCGCTGCCGCCGCGGTACTGAACAGCACCTGCTGTTCGGTGATGAGCACCGGTTCGTGTGAATGTCGACCCGATGCGATCTGTTGTGAGGCTTCGCGCTTGTCGACGGAAACCGGATGGAAAATGCTCATTTCGAACTTCCTCTGAACCAAGCGCCGTATTTTCCAGCGCTTTCATGAAGAAAACGTACGGCCGCAGGCGGCTCATCCTCACGCGTAGTGCACTACCTCTATATGCGACGTTTCGGACCGAACGTTCTTTTACAGCTGGGCTTCCCGCGGCTGTGAAGTGGACAGGATGAGCGATTTGTAAAGCCCAACACGCAGTTTGCCACTGGCCGATGGCGTGGGGAACGGGACCTTTCCTGTGCAACTATCTTGTTCCCGCGCAGTGCAATTGGATGGCCACTCGGGTTAGCGTCGCGCACACTGATCGTCAGGGATTCGGCGAGAGGTGCTGACGTGGGGGAGATCCGATGAGCGCGCAACAGCAGAAGAAGCTCGACGCGCTCTATGCACTCGACAACGTGCTCACCGTCAGAATCGCTATGGCGCAAGCGGACTGGGATGCGGTGCGCACCGAGCAGCCCGACGGCGGGATATGCAACTTCGACTGGGAGGGCGGTTCGCGCTATACCTGGCGCAAGGCGGCTTCGGTCGAGATCTCTGGGACCGCGTTCCCCGCGCGGGCCGAATTCAGCGACGTCGGCGTCAAGAAGAAATCCTTCTGCGGCTCGATCAACAGCGAAAAGCCGTGCATTCACCTGGATTTCGGCAAGTTCAGCGATACCAGTGAGGAGCGTGCCGAGGATCTGCTCGGATCGCGCTACCTGACCCTGAACAACTCGATCCAGGACCCGTCCTACGTGCGTCAACCGCTCGGCTATCACCTGCTCGGGATGGCGGGGCTGCCGCATTCGCGCTGCAATCTGGTTCGCGTCTTCGTCAACGGCACCCCGATCGGGCAGGGCTTTCCCGGGGTCAACGCGCCGGGCGTCTACGTCAATGCCGAGCCGATCATGAAGCGGTACATCGAACGTAACTTCGGCAACATGAAAGGAAATCTGTACGAAATCGAACACCGGGATGATTTCGTCGCAGACCGCCTGCGCCTCATCGCCACCGAGGACCTGTCGGCGTTCGGCAACAAGGCAGACCTCAAGTTCGCCATCGGCCACATCGCCGACCACGGGATCGCCGGGGCTGCAGAGGTGTTCGATATCGAGCAGTTCATCCGGCTGTATGCGATGGAGTTCTTTCTCAAACACTGGGACGGCTACTCGAACAACACCAACAACACCTACGTCTACAACGACGTCACGGCAGTCGAGGCACCCGGCCTGGGAAACATCAAGTTCAAGCTGATCCCGTGGGGCATCGACCAGACGTTGCGCACCGACCACCGGTTCAAGCTGGGCGGCGCCGCGGTACTCGCGCAGCTGGTGCGGGACGACGTCGCCAGGCGCGAGCAGTTGTTCGACCAGATCCGCACCTACCGCGACACGATTTTCAGCCGGCAGTCCCAGCAGACGGTGCTCAAGCCACTGCTGGACCGGCTGGAGAGCCTGGTCGCCGACCTCGGTGTACCCGATGCAGCCGGGCAGGTCGCCACCGTGCGTCAGCAGCTGCGGCTGGCCGAATCAGCCGCCTACGCGTTGACCGGGATCCCCGACAACGCCACCGTCTACCTGCTGAACGAGGAGGCCGGCGCCGCGCTGCATGCCAGCAACAGCGAGACCATCCCGCCGGGGGCGGCCGTAGGGGAGAACTTCGAGGTCTATCACTGGCCGCTGAAGGACGACAACGATCCGGCCGACCTCTGGCGGATCACCGACGCAGGCGGCGGGCGCAAATCGCTGACCAGCCAAGCCTCCGGCCGCGTGTTGCACGCCAGTGACAGCCTGACCACGGACCAGGGGCACAAGTACCTCTACACCTGCACGCCGGCCAACGGCGACCATGCCGAGGAGTTCGCGATCGTCCCGTCGGCCTCGGCGCCGGCCGACTTTGCCTACAGCGGCTACCTCCGGCTGGTGAGCGCGCGGACGAACCTGCACGCCACCTACGGCATGGACCTCACCCCGGGTGGCCGGGCCCGGGTCCATCAGGAGCCGCTCGGCTCGCGGATCTGCTTCTACTGAGGGTTCAACCCCCGGTCACCGCGTAGCCGCCGCGGTCGTCGACGATGAGGATCCGACGCTTGCCGTCGCGGTAGAAGGCGGTGCAGCCCTCCGGCTTCATCGACTCGCCGAAGCGCGCCCCGGTGACCCGTAGTGCGTCGGCGCCGCGCGTCCAGGTGCACAGCGCGAACGGCTCGGCTTTCCTGCTCAACGACTTGCCGAGCAGGATCAGGAACTGGCCGGAACGTTCGTCGTAGGAGATGTCGCGGATGCCCTGCAGCGCAGCAGAGTGGGGCACCCGCAGGGTCCGGGTCACCGGGGCGCCGAGGGCCGCCGTGGTCCACGCGGCCGTGCCGGCGTGCATCGGAACCTCGACGATCGTCACTTGACCGGGCTCGGCCGGCCCTCGTACCCCGAACAGCAGCGCCCGGGCGCCCGGATCCCACGCCACACCTTCGATATTGACTCCGCCGTCATCGGGTTCGGATGCCGCTGCCGCGGCCAGGGCGGGCTCGTGCGCCAGCAGCCAGGACCGGAACCCTGCCATCGGTTCGGCCCGCAGGTCACCGGAGTCGGCGTAGCTGATGCGGACCAGTCCGTCGTTGACCCGCGAACCCGAAACGGACAACGAGGATGTCGCGACGAGGTAGGTCCGGCCGTCGGTGTCGACGCGGGTCAAGCCCTCGGGATCACCGAGTTGCTGCTCCGTCACGCCCACCAGGTCGCGCCGCCTGATCTGTTTCAGGTCGTCGTTGTCCGGATCCAGGGTGAGCTCGAAAACCGCTGTGGGGTCGTGGTTGTCGATGAAGACGAACCGTTCCGGCGCCACCTGTACGACGCCGGATGCATTGAACACCACACCGTCGTTGCGCTTACCGAACGACCGTGACTTGATCCGTGACGTGTCCCCGAACAGCTCCCGCGGGATCTTCAGGGGCTCGGCCATACAGCGATGCTAAGCCGCCGGCCTCCGCCGTACCCCCGGAAATCCCGCCCTAATCGTGGTCGCGACGATAGCGTGAGGACTCGTCGTTTCACACCTGGATAGGAGACTGGACGATGAGAGCCGAATCCGCGTCGGGCGAGGGCATCGCCGGAGTATTCCGGTCCCCGCAACGGCTGATGGCCGCCGTCGTGGCGTTGCTGGTCGGGCTGTTCGGGGCAGCGATGCTCGCCCCGGCCAGTGCCGCCGCCGAAGGCGAGACCTATATCGTCGCCACCGACATCACGTTCGCGCCGTTCGAATTCCAGGACGTGGACGGGAAATTCGTCGGCATCGACATCGATCTCATCAACGAGATCGCGGCGAACCAGAAGTTCAACATCACGATCAAACCGCTGGGCTTCGACGCCGCGCTCCAGGCGGTTCAGGCCAATCAGGCCGACGGGGTGATCGCCGGCATGTCGATCACCGACGAACGCAAGAAGGTCTTCGACTTCTCCGACCCATATTTCGAGTCCGGCGTGCAGATGGCCGTGCTGGCCGGCAACGAGGACATCAAGTCCTACGCCGACCTCAAGGGCAAGCGGGTCGCGGTCAAGAACGGCACCCAGGGCGCCGAGTTCGCCGAGTCGATCAAGGACAAGTACGGCTTCCAGATCGTCTCGTTCGCCGATTCCGCGTCGATGTTCGAAGAAGTGAAGACGGGTAACTCCGTGGCCGTCTTCGAGGACTACCCGGTGCTCGCCTACGGCATCCAACAGGGCAACGGCTTCAAGACCGTGACGCCGAAGGAGAAGGGCTCCAGTTACGGCTTCGCGGTGAACAAGGGCCGCAACGCCGAACTGCTGGGCAAGTTCAACGCGGGTCTCAAGGAACTCAAGGATTCCGGCCGTTACGACGAGATCGTCGAGAAGTACCTCGGCGAGGGCGCCTCGGAGGCGGACAACTCCTTCTTCGGATTGATCAAGAGCACCTTCCCGTTCCTGATGGCCGGCCTGAAGATGACGCTCATCCTGACGGTGGTGTCCATCGCCATCGCGCTGGTGCTCGGCATCATCTTCGGTCTCTTCCGGGTGTCACGGTCGATAGTGCTGCGGGCCATCGGCACCACCTACGTCGACATCTTCCGCGGCACACCACTTCTGGTGCAGGCCTTCTTCATCTACTTCGGCATACCGACGGCGCTGGGATTCCAGATGACGGCGCTGACGGCGGGCATCATCACGCTCTCGCTCAACGCCGGGGCCTATATGACCGAGATCGTGCGCGGCGGAATCCAGGCCGTGGACAAGGGGCAGATGGAGGCGGCCCGCAGTCTGGGCATCGGGTACTTACCGACCATGCGCAAAGTCATTCTGCCGCAGGCGGTCCGCACCATGATCCCGTCGTACGTCAACCAGTTCGTCATCACCCTCAAGGACACGTCGATCCTGTCGGTGATCGGCATCGCCGAGCTGACCCAGACCGGACGCCTGATCATCGCCCGCAACTACCAGTCGTTCACCATGTGGCTGATCATCGGCATCATCTACTTCATCGTCATCATGGCTCTGACGAAACTCTCCGACCGGCTCGAGAAAAGGATGGTGAAATGACCCAGCTGGTACCGGAAGCCGCGGCCGCCGAGCCCGAGGGCACCGTCAAGATCCGTATCGAGGGTCTCAAGAAGTCATTCGGCGACCTGGTGGTGCTCGACGGCATCGACACCACCATCAGCAAGGGCGAGGTGGTCTGCGTCATCGGACCGTCGGGATCCGGCAAATCCACGTTCCTGCGGTGCCTCAACAAGCTCGAGGACATCACCGCGGGCAAGGTCACCGTCGACGAGTTCGACCTCACCGACCGAAAAGTGAACCTGGACAAGGTTCGTCAGCACATCGGCATGGTGTTCCAGCACTTCAACCTGTTCCCGCACATGACGGTGATCGACAATGTGACGCTGGCGCCGCTGCTGACCAAGAAAATGGACAAGGCCGCCGCCGAGAAGCGGGCGATGGAGTTGCTGACCCAGGTGGGCCTGGCCGAGAAGGCCAAGGTCAAACCGGCGACGCTGTCCGGCGGTCAGAAACAGCGCGTCGCGATCGCCCGCGCGCTGGCGATGAACCCGTCGATCATGTTGTTCGACGAGGCCACCAGCGCGCTGGACCCGGAGATGGTCGGCGACGTGCTGCAGGTGCTGCGCGACCTGGCCGAGGGTGGCATGACGATGGTGGTGGTCACCCACGAGATGGGTTTCGCCCGCGAGGTGGCCTCCCGGGTGATCTTCATGGCCGACGGCAACATCGTCGAGGACGACACCCCGTCCGAGGTGTTCGACAGCCCCAAACACCCTCGGCTGCAGGAGTTTCTGTCGAAGGTGCTGTAGCTCAGCCCACGAAGAGCCCGTCGACCAGGGCTTGCGCCACCAGGCCGGCGTCGTGGCGGGCCGCGGCCGGGTCGTCGGCGGTCGCGATCAGCAGGGCTGCCTCGTCCAGTGCCCCGATGATCATCGACGCGAGGGTGTCCACGGGAAGGTCTGGGAGCTCCCCGGCGTCGATGGCGCTGCGGATGCCGTCGCGCAGGGCGCCGAGGTAGTTGCGATTGTCGATCTCGCGCATCTGGGTGAATCCCAGTGCCGCCGGCGCCTGCAGCACGCTGATGCGGGCGACGGTGGGGTCGAGGCAGCCGTCCAGGAACTCCTCGATCCCGGCCTCGAGCTGCGCTCGGCTGGTGTCGTGGGCCAGGGCTGCCGGCAGAACCCGCTCGGCCAGTTCGCCTTCCACGTTCTCGTAGACCGCCCGGAACACCGCCTCTTTGGTGGGGAAGTGGTAGTACAGCGCGTTGCGGGTGACGGCGGCGACGCGCGCGATGTCGCCCGTGGACACGGCCGCATAGCCGCGTTCGACGAACAGTGAGCGGGCCGCGGCGACCAGCGCGGACCGGGTTGCCTCGCTGCGCTGTTCGCGGCCGTCGCGGAGGTCATCGCTCATCGGGGAATTTTAACAAGCTGTATGTATTGCTGTTCCGCCGTTCATGTGTTTCCATACAGTCTGTATTGATTTATGTCCCGAAGCTCACGGCGAGAGGACAGGCAATGAACACGAACACGCTCAGCTCCCGGCGGATGGTCCAGCTGCCCAGCGGCCTCGTCGGGGTACGTGAACACGGCAACGGCCGGCCAGTCGTGCTCCTGCACGGCCTGGTGGCCAACGGGCTGGTCTGGCGCCACGTGGCCGACGGCCTCGGCGCCCGGTTCGGCGGCACGATCCGTTGTATCGCACCAGATCTGGCCCTGGGATCACACACCCCGGCGGTCCCCGGCGCCGATCTGACCCTGCCCGGTCTGGCCCGGACCGTCATCGATCTCCTCGACGCGCTCGGCATCGAGGAGGCGGTCCTGGTCGGCAACGGCTACGGCGGCGACATCGCCCAAGTCGTCGCCGCGTGCTACCCGCGGCGGGTCGAGGCGCTGGTGCTCGTCGCGACCAACGCGTTCGACTCCGATCCGTGGCCGGTCAAGGTGCTGTCCCGGCTCGCCTCGCTACCCGGGGTCGGGCCGGTGCAGTCGAAGGCCATCGGGCTCAAGCCCGTGCAACGGCTCCGGATCACCTATGGCGGTGCGACCAAACGCCCCATCCCGGCCGACATCATGGCGGAGTATCTCCGGCCGCTGCGCAGTGATCCGTTGGTGCGTAAGGATTTCCGGCGCTTCCTGGGCGGGCTGTCGCCGGCGTACCTGGCGGAGTACTCACCCCGACTGGCCGACTACGACCGGCCCGCCGTGGTGGTCTGGCCGCGGGAGGAGCGGTATTTTCCCGCCGAGGGGATGGCCCGGCTGGCCCGGACGCTGCCCCGGGCCAGGCTGGAATACGTCGACGACTCCTATGCCTGGGTGCCCGAAGACAATCCGGCTCCGCTGGTCGCGCTGTTGTGCGAGTTCCTCGGGTGCCCGGAGCCCGCGGCCGAATCCGGTCAGCCCTGCTCGACCACGTTGGACTGACCCGATTTGCTCACGTCGGGTTCGCCTGCGCGGTAGGTGACCCGGTTGTCGAATCCGGATACTCCGATGGTCTCGACGGATTCGACGGTGATGACGTTCTCGACGCCGGACACGGTGACGGCGATGCAGTGGCCGGTGATCTCCAGCTCGTTCTGGATTCCGCTGACGATCACGGTGTTGTCCCGGCATTCGACGGTCCGGTGCTCGTTGATCCCCGAGACGATCACCGTCTCTCCCGCCGGAACCTCCGTCGGTGCAACGGATCCGGGCAGTGGCACGCCGTTGATCGTGGTCTTCCGGATGACCGTCGACTGGCTGTCGGTGACCGTGTCGGTATTGGTACCGGTATCGGGGTCTGCCGCCTCGGTATTGCCGAACGTCAGGTACGCCGTCACGAGGCCGCCGACCAGCAGGGCCAGTGCGAATCCGCCGAACACCAGAAATAGATGCGCGCTGCCGGTGCTGCGCTGCGGTTGCGGCGGTGCCGGATACGGCTCATAGCCCGGCCACGGCGCCGGCGGTCCCGGGGGCGGTGCTGGGAAGTTGTTCCCATATGTCCAGGGCTGGGTCGGGGGCGGAGCGGCGGGGCCGCCGGTCCCGAGTTCCGAGGTGCGTGCGGCGTCAGCCAGTGGGCGCTCGAGTTCCCTGATGCGGGCCTCGGGATCGTCCTTCGGGTCCATGCGCAGATGCTCGCACATTCGGCCGCGAATGCGTACGGAATGCACCGTCATCGCCCTGAAGGACTATTTGCTGATCGACGCGCTCGCGAACGGTGTCCGGTGCCGGAATCCAGGTGAGCTGGCGACGAGCAAAGTAGTTGATGGATAACCGGTCTGAGCGTTCTGGGAGGTGCGGGGCGATGTCGGTCGCCGGGCGTAGGCTTGATTCCACTGAAGGTTTGCTGCACAAGGGAAAGGAATCTCAGTGCCTCAGACAGGGCGATGGACCGGCGACCCCGTCTGGCTGGCCGATGTGCTCCGGGCGGAAGGCATCGACCTCGTCGAGTATCCCGGGTGGCGGACGCGGGGGCACGGCGATTTCAAGGACATCCGCGGGGTGATGGCGCACCACACTGGGTCGGATACGGCGACGGCCGCGTCGATCGCCAACGGCCGTCCCGACCTTGCCGGCCCGTTGTCGCAATTGCATATCGCACGCGACGGCACGGTGACGGTCGTGGCCCTCGGGGTGGCCTGGCACGCCGGGATCGGCATGTATCCGTGGTTGCCGACCAACATGGGCAACTGGCACATGATCGGGATCGAATGCGCCAACAGCGGCACCAGTCCCACCGCGCCGCATCGCAAGAACTGGCCCGACGCACAGTATTTCGCGCTGGTGCGGTGCTGCGCCGCGATCAATCGCCGGCTGGCGCAAACCTCCGAACGCACCATCGGGCACAAGGAGTATGCGGGCCGCGCACAAGGCAAGTGGGATCCCGGTGCCATCGACATGGACATCCTGCGCGCCGACATCCAGGCGCGGATCGGCGATATCGCGAATCCCGCACCGACGCCCCGTCCGCCGGTACCCGAGGGCCAGTACATCGACACCCTGCTGTTCCGGCCCATGGAAGGCCCGGAGGTGGCCCAGTTGCAGCGCCGGCTCAAGACCGCCTATGCGAGCTATGCGGGGGATCTCGAGGTCGACGGCGTCTTCGGGCCGCAGACCGAAGCTGCCGTGAAGGAATTCCAACGTCGCACCCGCGGACTCAAGGTCGACGGCATCGTCGGCCCGGCCACCGCCGCCGCGCTGCGGCTCTGACCCGATCCGGGCTGACTCGCGCTCCCGGTGTTCCTGACGAAGGTGCGGTCTTGGGCGGATCGCTTCGTTCGGGGAGATATCCGTCGAGATCTGCACGTGTCCGCGGGCCGAGGTCGCGGTCGGTTCTCCCGAGGTGGTGCGAGGCATCCAGCAGGGCGTGATGCAGGAAGTGGTCGACAAGAACGCCGAGGTCGTCGGGGGTCGCCACACGGTGTCGGTTCGGCCTGATGCCCGCAACGGTTCGTGCGAGGTGAGCCTCGTGCTGCAACCGCTGGCCGACTGGTTGCTGGGCGCAGCGAACTACGGATTTTGCACGGCTCAATTTTCACAGCGGTAACACGAATCGGCCGTCTCTGCCAGTCAGCGCGCTTTGACGCCCGAGAAAGTTTGCTGGCGTGTCGCGGTGTGATCTACCGCTCACTTTTGCCGGACAAGGTAAGAATTGTCATTGACGGCTCCGCTGCTCGTGAAATGCGCCACGTCCGGCAGGCGCTGGGAAGTCCCTGGTAACAAGCATTTAATCAAATGCGACCAAAAGGTAACGAGTCGATAACGAAGAAATTCCTAAGCGCATTCTGAGAGTGTGTTGTCGAGTGTCACGAATTCGCTGTGAACTCGTTCTGGACCTGTCGGTTTCGTCGCTAGACTCAATGCAACCGCGCCACTCCCGGCGCAGATAGACCTGGAATCTAGAGCCGGTTACAGCCTTGCCGGCGGAGGTGCCGATAACGATGGCAAACAACTTCCTGCGTGCGCTGGTCGAGGCGCTGCGCACTGGCCGCGATGACCGCGCCATCGACGATACGTCTGCCCGCAGCGTCGCCTTCGACGGTGCACTGGATGACATCGACGTGGCCGGTCTGGCCGAGGTCGGACGCGGTCCGATCGGCGACATCGCCGTCGATCCCGACCGCGAGACCGTCGTGGTGACCAACGCCGCAGCGCAGAGCCTGACCGTGATCAACCCCCACACCATGAGTGTGGTGGGTTCGGTCCGCCTCGCCGGAGACCCGTTCGCCGTCGTTGTCGCCGACGACCGCGCCTACGTCAGCGTCGCTACCGCGGGACATGACTCGATCGTCACGGTCGACACCATCACCGGCGCGGTGCTCGCCGAATACCCGCTGGCCTTCAGTGTCACCGCGTTGGCCATCAGCCCGGACGGCAAGCGCGTCTTCGCCGGCCGCACCGG
>NZ_HG322952.1:312052-376874 GCF_000455325.1 Mycolicibacterium septicum DSM 44393 | reverse complement strand
CATCGACATCGCCGTCATCGACACCACCGCCGAGCGGGTGGGCACCATCGACATCGCCACCGGCCCCGGCATCAACCTCGACGCCCTGCAGATCGACTCGACCGGCAAGCGCCTGTATGTCGCCACCTCGGACTCTCGTGGCAGCCGCCTGGTCATCGTCAACACCGAAACCGCCCAGGCCCAGGCACCGTGTGGGTCGGTGCCCCGATCGCGACATCGCGATCGGCGACGGCGTGGCCTACGTGCTGACCTCCGACCTTGAGCATCGCGGTGTGGTCCACACCGTCGACCTGTCGGCCGGCGCCGTGGTGGACGCCGTCGAGGTCGGTGGAGCGCCGACCCAGCTGGTGCTGAGCCCCGATGCCACCCGCGCCTACCTGGTCGATTACGACCGCGTCACCGTGTGGTGCGCGCTGACCAGCGAGATCCTGGGCAGCATGGACGTGCACGCACAGCCCGCCGCAGTTGCCTTGCGCGACAACGGCACCCGGCTCTACGTGGCCGACTACGCCGGCCACGTCAACGTCTTCGGCGTCGCCGAGTCGCTGTACTCGCAGCTGGTCTCGGTCGACGCGGTCGAGATGCACGAACTGCCGGCCCTGCAGGTGGCCGGCGCCTGATTCAGCGCCAGCGATAGCGGGTACGCGGCCGCCCGGCCTTGCCGTATTCCGTGTGGCGGGTGACGGTGCCGTCATCGGCCAGACGCTCGAGATAACGCCACGCCGTCACCCGTGACACGCCGACCCGCTTGGCCGCCTCATCGGCGGTCAGCCCGTCCGGCTCGTCGCGCACCGCGGTGGCGATCCCCTCGGTGGTCTGCGGTGCCGCACCTTTGGGCGCGGTGGATTTGTCGGTGGCGATGCGCAATTCGGCCAACGCCCGGTCGACCTCGGCCTGGCTGGCGGCATCGGTTCCCGACGGCAGCGCCAGACGATAGCGGCGGTAGCGCTCCAGCCGGTCGCGGAAAGCCGCGAACGCGAACGGCTTGAGCAGATAGGCCAGGGCGCCATGGGCCACCGCCGCGCGCACCATCTCCAGGTCCCGTTCGGAGGTGATGGCGATGATGTCAGGCGCAGGACGCAGCCCGGAAAGGCCGGACGCCAACGAGATTCCGCTGGCATCGGGCAGTCCGATATCCAGCAGCACGAGGTCTACCGGACGCTCGGACGCGGCTGCGGCCGCCGCCGCCCGCATCGCATCGCGTGCGGTGTGCGCCACCGCTGCCACCGAAAACCCTTCCAGGCGGCCGAGATAGGCCTGATGGGCCTCGGCGATCAACGGATCGTCCTCGACGATGAGGACGCTGATCGGCGCGCAGACGCTCATGGCCGTGGCACCGTCGCTGTCACCACGGAACCGTAAGTGACGTCGGCGCGCAGGGTCCCGCCGTGCCTGCGGATGACCTGGCCGACCAGGGCCAGTCCCAGACCGTGCCCGGCCGGGTCTGCGGATTTCGTGGAATAGCCACGCTGCATGGCCTTTTCGAAGGTGTCCGAGTCCATGCCGGGGCCGCTGTCGGCCACCCGGATCAACAACTCGTGATCGTCCTGGGTCACCGTGACCTCGATCCACGGATCGTCACGGTCACAGGCATCCATCGCATTGTCGATCAGATTACCCAGCACCGTCACCATCTCCTGCCCGGAGAGCACGGCGTCGGCGGACAACTGGGTGTCCTCGGTGACGGTCAGCGCGATCCCGCGTTCGTCGGCCTGGGCCGTCTTGCCGAGCAGCAGGGCCACCAGGGCGGGTTCACCCACGGCCAGCGACAACCGGTCCACCAGGCGCTGGGACAACTCCAATTCACTGGTGGCGAACCGGACCGCATCCTCGGGCCGGCCCATCTCCACCATGGTGACCACCGTGTGCAGCTTGTTCGCCGACTCGTGCGCCTGCGCCCGCAACGAGTCGGCCAGGACCTGCAGCGAGCTGAGCTCGCCCAGGGCGCCCTGCAGTTCGGTGCGATCACGGATCGTGACGACCTCCGATCCGGAGCCGGCGACCCGGGCCCGGTTGACCACCAGCACGCGGTCGGCGGTGACGTGCAGCTCGTCGCGCACTCCGGGATCGGCGCTACGCAGAAACTGCGGCAGATCCTCCGTACGTACCGGCCCTGACGCCAGCCCCAGCAGCCGGCGTGCCTCGTCATTGGCCAGGGCGACGCCATCACGATCGAGGACGATGAGCCCCTCGGACACCGAATGCAGGATCGCATCGTGGTGGTCGTACATGACTCGCAGTTCGTCGGGCCGCAGGCCCCGGGTCTGACGCAACAGCCTGCGCCGGATCGCCCACACCCCGATCAGTGAAAGCGCCAGCGCGGCAGCGGTTACCGCGGCGATCACCGGAATCTGCGCGCGCCAGCGCTGGGCCAGCGTCTGCTGGGTGATCCCCGCCGACACCAGGCCCACGATGCGCCCGTCGGCGCTGCGTACCGGCGCGATCGCCCGCACCGACGGACCCAGCGTCCCGGTGTAGACCTCGCTGAACGTCTCGCCGCGCAACGCGGGCTCGACGGTGCCCAGGTAATGCCCGCCGATCTGGGTGGGATCGGTGTGGGTGAACCGGACTCCGTCGGGCGCCATGATGGTGATGAACGCGATGTCGGTGCTGGTCCGCACCGCTTCAGTTACCGGCTGTAAAACCGTTGTCGCGGTACCGGATTCGATGGCAGCCGCCGTCGAGGGGGCATCGGCCAGCGCGGTGGCGATGCCGATCACCTGCTCGCGGGCCGCATTCTCGCCGTCGCGGCGGGCGTCGAGAAGCGCCAGTGCGGTGCCGGCCAGCACCACCACCGCGACCACCAGGACCTGCAGTGCGATGGCCTGTCCGGCCAGGGAGCGCGGCCAGGCCCGGGCCGGCAGCTGCCGCCAGTGCGTCACAGCACCTCCGATTGTGAAGGCAACGACCTTTCAAGATAGTGGCCCGGATATCCGCTGGTAGCGGGTTCGTGCCGGCGATCCTAGCGACCTTCGCGCCCGTCAATTCGGGGCTGCTGTTCGCGGGTGCTGAGTCGTAGAATCTGACAGTAAGCAGGGTCGAGGGTAGATCCAAGGGAGACCTGCGATGAGCTGGATTATTCATCGCTTGACGACCATCATCATGGCCGCGGTTGCGTCGCTGGCGGTGGTGACGGCGATTGCCCCGGCGGTCGGTAATGCCACCGAATGCGGAGTGGGCACGGTTTTCGATCCGCCTTCCAACACGTGCGTGGCGGCCCAGGTGCCGCCTCCTCCGCCGCCACCCCCACCGCCGCCGGCGTGGAACGGTGACATCACGCCGTACTTCTCTGTCGGCATCTGCGCGCCTATTCCGTTCGTCTCGCTCTGCGCGGGTATCTGAGCAATCGATCGCTGATCCGGTCCCGAAGTCGCTCGCCTCGGGGCCGGATCGCCGCGTGAACGTAATGAACTAAAACGTGACCTGGCTCACCCTATGGTCGAAGGTACTGGTACACGCATTCACGCCGAACCCGACCGAACTGGAGGTGGACCGATGACCGTGTCCATGGACCCGCAATCAGAGCCGGCGCCGCCGCAGCGTCGCGACCGCACGCACTGGCTCTACATCGCAGTCATCGCGGCCGTCGTCGTCGGTGTGGTGGTCGGGCTGGTGGCACCCGAGGTGGGCAAGAGCGTCGGCGTGCTCGGCACCATGTTCGTCAACCTCATCAAGATGATGATCGGCCCCATCATCTTCTGCACGATCGTGTTGGGGATCGGCTCGGTGCGCAAGGCCGCCACCGTCGGGAAGGTAGGCGGCCTGGCCTTCGGCTACTTCCTGGCGATGTCCACGATCGCGCTGACTATCGGTCTGGTGGTGGGCAACCTGATCCACCCGGGCAGCGGCATGCACCTGTCGGAGAGTTCGGCGGGCAAGGGCGCCGAACTCGCGGAGAAGGCACACGAGTCCGGCGGGCTCATGGACTTCGTCCAGGGCATCATCCCGGAGACGCTGTTCTCGTCGCTGACGGCGGGCAGTGTGCTCCAGGCGTTGTTCGTGGCGTTGTTGGTCGGGTTCGCGCTGCAGGGCATGGGCAGCGCGGGTGAACCGATCCTGCGCGGTATCGAACACCTGCAGAAGCTCGTGTTCAAGGTGTTGATCATGATCCTGTGGCTGGCGCCGATCGGTGCCTTCGGCGCGATCGCCAACGTCGTCGGGCAGACCGGCTGGACCGCCGTCACCCAGCTGCTGACCCTGATGCTGGGCTTCTACGTGACCTGCGTGCTGTTCGTGTTCGGCGTGCTCGGTGTATTGCTGCGCGCGGTGTCGGGAGTGTCCATCTTCAAGCTGGTGCGGTACCTGGCCCGCGAGTATCTGCTGATCTTCTCGACGTCTTCGTCGGAGTCGGCGTTGCCGCGGCTGATCGCCAAGATGGAGCACCTGGGTGTCGAACGCAGCACCGTCGGTGTCGTTGTGCCGACCGGGTATTCGTTCAACCTCGACGGCACTGCGATCTACCTGACCATGGCGGCGCTGTTCATCGCCGACGCGTTGAGTGCCCCGATGTCGGTCGGGCAGCAGATCGGCCTGCTGGTGTTCATGATCGTCGCGTCGAAGGGAGCGGCCGGCGTCACCGGCGCCGGCTTGGCCACGCTGGCCGGTGGCCTGCAGGCCCATCGTCCCGACCTGCTCGACGGGGTCGGACTGATCGTCGGGATCGACCGGTTCATGTCCGAAGCCCGCGCGGTGACCAACTTCTCCGGCAATGCGGTGGCGACCCTGCTGGTCGGCTCGTGGACGCACACCGTGGACAAGGCCAAGGTCGATGCGGTGCTGCGCGGCGACGATCCGTTCGACGAACTCACCATGGTCGACGACCACGCCAACCGCACTCCCGAACCTGCGCGCGCCTGACAGGTAGCTACAGGCCCGGCCGGTACCGTCCGGCCGGGCCTTTGCGTTGAACTCCTGACCGTCCTGGCCCGTAACAAAGGGCAGGACATCACCGAAAAGGTGTATGCGAGAAGCAAGAAGGAAGACACGGCCATGTACGCATCGATCATCATGGTGGCCGCGTCGGGGGCGGCGTTGGGAACCATATTGGCGCCGGCCGGTTTGGCAGCTGCCGACTCGGCCATCGAGACCATCGGACTGCTGGAAGCCGAGGGCTTCTACGTCAACATCGACCGGGTGGGCAGCGCCCCGCTCGATCAGTGCACCGTCATCAGCGTCCGTAACCCGCAGACCCAGACCAGGCTGATCCGGGTCGAGCGGTTCGGCAAGAACGGCACGAAGGATTTCGATCTCGTACCCGTGGTGGTGCGGCGCACCATCACGGTGTCGCTGGACTGCTCGAAGTGAGGCTCAGCGCTGGCAGTTGAGTGACACCGACACGGTCTGGCTGGTGATCGACGGGACCAGGATCCGATCGCCGCCGAGTCCGGGACCGACGTAGGGCACCAACTGGGAGACCTGCTGGGGGTTGCGCACGCTGGTGACCGTGCACTGGTCCAGCGGCGCGGTGCCGATCTTGTCGATGGTGACGGTGTACCCCTCGGACTTCAGGCGGCTGATCACCTGCTGGGCGGTTTCCTCCGCCGAGGCGATCGCCGTCGACCCGCCCATCACGCCCAACACAGCCACGCCGGCTGCTGCCAGCGTCCACTTCGCGCGCATCGGACACGTCCTTCCGTCGTTACTGCTCCATCTTCCCCTACATACATCGTTCAGGAAATTCGAATCGTTCCCGCCGGCGCCGACCGGCGAGCGCATACCATCGCGCCCGTGAAGAGCACGATGCAGAACTGGCCGTTGACGATCACGTCGATCCTGCGACATGCCTGCGGCGTCAACGGGGACCGGACCGTGACCACCGCGGTCGGCGAGGGCCGCTACCGCACGATCGACTATCGGGAGCTGGGCGGGCAGGCGGCGCAGCTGGCCCATGCCCTGCGCGGGCTCGGGGTCGACGGCGACCAGCGCGTCGGCACGTTCATGTGGAACAACACCGAGCACCTCGTCGCCTACCTCGCCGTGCCCGCGATGGGCGCGGTGCTGCACACCCTGAACATCCGGCTGTCGCCCGAGCAGATCGCCTACATCGCCAACGAGGCGGCCGACAGTGTCGTCATCGCCGACGTGTCCCTGGTGCCGCTGCTGGCCCCCGTTCTGCCGCTGCTGGAGACCGTGCACACCGTGATCGTGGTCGGCGACGGCGATACCAGCGCCCTGACCGGTAAGACCGTGCTGCGCTGGGACGAGCTGCTCGCCGCGCAGGCAGAAGAGTTCGACTGGCCCGAGATCGACGAAAACTCCGCGGCGGCAATGTGTTACACGAGCGGTACCACCGGAAACCCGAAAGGTGTGGTGTACAGCCACCGGTCGAGCTACCTGCATGCGCTGAACACCTGCACGGCCAACGCCCTCGACGTCAGCTGCAGCGACTCGGTGCTGCCGATCGTGCCGATGTTCCACGCCAACGCGTGGGGGCTGCCGTATGCGGCGCTGATGGCCGGCGCCAACCTGGTGATGCCCGACCGGTTCATGGACGGTGCCTCGTTGATCGACCTGATCGAATCGCAGCGCCCCACGCTGGCCGGCGCCGTACCGACCATCTGGAACGACGTCATGCACCGGCTGGAAAAGAACCCGGGGCACGATGTTTCGTCGCTGCGACTGGTGGCCTGCGGTGGTTCGGCGGTGCCGCTGTCGTTGATGCAGACCTTCCAGGAGCGGTACGGCGTGTACATCCAGCAGGCCTGGGGGATGACCGAGACCTCGCCGCTGGCCACGGTGGCCAAGCCGCTGCCCGGGGTGACCGAGGAGCGGCAGTGGGAGATGCGGGTCAGCCAGGGCCGGCCGATGTGCGGTGTGGAGGTGCGTGTCGTCGACGACGAGGGCGCCCCGCTGCCCAACGACGACACCGCCGTCGGCGAACTGGAGGTCCGCGGGCCGTGGATCACCGGCTCCTACTACCTGGGCCGCGATGCCGAGAAGTTCGAGAGCGGCTGGCTGCGTACCGGAGACGTCGGCTCGATCGATCAGCAGGGCTACGTGACGCTGACCGACCGGGCCAAAGACGTCATCAAGTCCGGCGGGGAGTGGATCTCCTCGGTGGAGTTGGAGAACCACCTGATCGCGCACCCGGCGGTGTTGGAGGCCGCCGTGGTCGGGGTGCCCGATGAGCGGTGGCAGGAGCGTCCGCTGGCTGTGGTGGTGCTGGAGGAGGGGGCGTCAGCGGCGCCGGCCGAGCTGCGGGAGTTCCTGGCGGACAAGGTGGTTCGGTGGTGGCTGCCCGAGCGGTGGGCGTTCATCGAGCAGGTGCCGCGCACCAGTGTGGGCAAGTACGACAAGAAGACCATCCGGGCGCGGCACGCCGACGGCGTCTACGAGGTGTTCACGCTCTAGTTCGCCGGTACGGCGATGGTCGACAGCAGGTCGGCCAGCCGGTCCGGGCGGTCGACCATGGAGAACGTGCGGGCACCGTCGATGACCTCGAGGCGGGCCCGGGGGATGAGCTGTGCCAGTCGTTCGCCGTCGCCGACCTCGAAGAACACGTCGTCGGCCGACCATGCGATGAGCGTCGGCTTGTCGAATTCGGGCAGCCGTGCGGCCACCCCGGTGGTGACCTCGGTGCGCAACGACAGGGTGAACTGCCGGAGATCCTCGGCGATCGCGGGATTGGACAACGCGGTACGGACCCACTCGCGGGTGAGCGCGTCGATGTTGGAGTACGCGAGGCCCGCGTACGCGCGCTTGCGCACGGCCGGGACCCGGACCAACTGGGCGGCGGTCCGGAACACGGTCCTGGACCGGGCGGCCGCGATCAGCGGCTTCAGGATGGGCGGCGGAAAGTGTTCGAACGCATCACAACTCGTCAGCACCAGGGCGCCGATCCGCTCCGGATGGTGCACCGCCACCAGCTGGGTGACCACGCCGCCGGTGTCGTTGCCGACCAGGACGACGTCCTGCAGGTCCAGCGCGTCCAGGGTGTCGGCGACGATGTCGGCGACACCGCGGATGCTGCGGTCGGCGCCGGGCCGCAGCGGTTCGGAGTGCGCGCCCAGCGGCCAGGTCGGGACGATGCACCGCAGGCCCTGCGTGGCCAGTCGGGCGCTGACCTGCCGCCACAACTGACCGCCCATCATGTAGCCGTGGACGAAGACGACCGGCCTGCCGTCGGTTGGTCCGAATTCCTCGTAATGGATGGTTCCGGCGTTAATCTCAATGATCGACATGGATGACTCCCGGCTCGATACACATTTACGAACAGTCTGCCGGTAACTTACCAACAGGGTGTATGGAAAACAAGAGACGTACTCAGGAAGAGCGTTCCGCGGCGACCCGCGAGGCGTTGATCTCGGCTGCCCGGCAGCTGTGGGGCGAACGTGGCTATGCCGAGGTGGGCACCCCCGAGATCGCCAGTGCCGCCGGGGTGACCCGCGGCGCGATGTATCACCAATTCGCCGACAAGGCAGCGCTTTTCCTGGCTGTGGTGGAGGTCGTCGAGCAGGACGTGATGGCCCGGTTGGCGACCGAGGTGGCGTCGTCGGGTGCGTCGACGCCGGCCGACGCGATCCGGGCCGCGGTCGATGCCTGGCTGGAGGTGTCGGGTGACCCCGAGGTGCGGCAGTTGATCCTGCTCGACGCCCCGAGTGTGCTCGGTTGGGCCGGGTTCCGCGATGTCGCCCAGCGCTACAGCCTCGGCATGACCGAGCAATTGCTGGCCGAGGCGATCAAGGCGGGTCAGCTGGCCCGGCAGCCGGTGCGAGCCCTGGCACACGTGCTGATCGGCGCCCTGGACGAGGCCGCCATGGTCATCGCCACCGCCGAGGATCCGAAGAAGGCCCGCCGCGAGATCAGGCAGGTGCTGCGCCGTTTGATCGACGCGATGCTGACGGGCTGAGTTTCTCCCGCGAGCAGACGCTTGGGTACCCGAAAATGCCTGGAATTGGGTACCGCCGCGTCTGCTCGCGAGGGAAAGTTACCGCTCGGCGCGCTGGTAGGCGGTCACGACCGCCGCGCCGCCGAGGCCGATGTTGTGCTGCAGGGCCGCGTTGACGCCGTCGACCTGACGCTTGTCGGCGGTGCCGCGCAACTGCCAGGTCAGCTCGGAGCACTGGGCCAGGCCCGTCGCGCCGAGCGGGTGGCCCTTGGAGATCAGCCCACCGGAGGGGTTGACCACCCAGCGGCCGCCGTAGGTGGTGTCGTTGTTGTCGATCAGCCGCGGCGCCTCACCCTCGCCGCACAGGCCCAGGGCTTCGTACAGCAGCAGTTCGTTGGCCGAGAAGCAGTCGTGCAGCTCGATGACCTGGAAGTCCTCAGGCCCGAGGCCGGACTGCGCGTAAACCTGCTGGGCAGCTTTGACATTCATGTCGTAGCCGATGATGTTGGCGGCGCTGCCGTCGAAGGTCGAGGCGAAGTCGGTGGTCATCGCCTGCCCGACGATCTCGACGGCCTGCGAGGCGAGTCCGTGCTTGTCGACGAAGGCCTCACTGGCCACGATCGCCGCACCCGAGCCGTCCGAGGTGGGGGAGCACTGCAGCTTGGTCAGCGGGTCGGAGATCATCTTGGCGGCCAGGATGTCGTCGAGCGTGTACTCGTCCTGGAACTGCGCGTACGGATTGTTCACCGAATGCTTGTGGTTCTTGTAGCCGATTTTCGCGAAGTGCTCGGCGGTGGTGCCGTACTTCTTCATGTGCTCGCGGCCGGCCGCGCCGAACATCCACGGCGCGACGGGGAAGGCGAACTCGTCGATCTCGGCCAGCGCCTTGACGTGCTTGCCCAGCGGGGACTCGCGGTCCTGCGCGCCGCCGCCGAGTGAGCCCGGCTGCATCTTCTCGAAGCCGAGCGCGATCGTGCAATCCGCCAGGCCGCCGCGAATCGCCTGTGCGGCAAGGTAAAGCGCGGTCGATCCGGTGGAGCAGTTGTTGTTGACGTTGACGATCGGGATCCCGGTCATGCCCAGTTCGTAGAGCGCGCGCTGCCCCGAGGTGGAATCGCCCGAGCAGTACCCGACATAGCCCTGCTGCACCTGGTCGTAAGAGATGCCCGCGTCCTCGAGTGCCTTGGTGCCGGACTCGCGCGCCATGTCCGGGTAGTCCCAACCCTCGCGCCGCCCTGGTTTCTCGAATTTCGTCATCCCCACACCGACGACGAACACTTTGTTAGCCATGCAACGGAACTTACTTCATCGCGAAACTGGGTCAACCGTCTTCAACTGGAGTTGCCGCAGCCGCACCACCAACGCCGCCGCGGCCAGCAGTGATAACACCCCAAGCTGCCACCAGTTCGCCGGATTGCCGCCATCGCGGTCGAGGAAGTGGTTGACCGCGTGCAGGGTGTTGGCGACCAGGAATCCCGTCAGCACCACGGCGATCACGTCGCGCCACCAGAGCGCGAACAGCATCGTCACGGCGATCCCGATCTGGAACACACCCGCGTCGTGCAGGAAGTGGACGTGATTGGGCCAGTTGGCCCACTGCGCGAACGACGCCGGGTCGATGCGCATCCACACCCCGGTCACCAGCATGCTCAACGCCGCCACCACCACGACGGCCTGAATGAATTTCGTCTGCATATCCGTCAGACGGGGTAGGCGGTGCAGATGTGACAGTCACATCTGGCCGGCCTGCCTCGTCGAAGTGCTATGACCTATCTCGCCGACCATTCCCTTTTGCTGACGGTGCCCGCGTTTCTGCCCGCGGTCCTGGTGGTGCTTCTGATCTCGTACGTGGCGCGGCGCGAACATACTTCCGCTGACGACGACGGTGGTGTAGACCTGAAGTAGAACGTGTTCTAGTTCTGCCGAGGAGGGTCTGTGGCGTTACGCGTCGTGCAGTGGGCAACCGGTGGGGTCGGCGTGGCCGCGATCAAGGGTGTGCTCGAACACCCTGACCTGGAGCTGGTCGGCTGCTGGGTGCACTCGGACGCCAAGAACGGCAAAGACGTCGGCGAGATCATCGGCACCGACCCGCTGGGTGTCACGGCCACCAACAGCGCCGAGGAGATCCTGGCGCTGGACGCCGACGCGGTGATCTACTCGCCGCTCATTCCCAACCCCGACGAGGTCGCGGCGTTGCTGCGCTCGGGCAAGAACGTGATCACCCCCGTCGGCTGGTTGTACCCGAGCGAGAAGCAGGCCGCGCCGATGCGGGCCGCCGCGCTGGAAGGCAACGCCACGCTGCACGGCACCGGCATCGCGCCCGGCGGGATCAGCGAGAAGTTCCCGCTGGTGCTCTCCGCGATGGCCACCGGGGTGAACTTCGTTCGCGCCGAGGAATTTTCCGACCTGCGCACCTATGAGGCACCCGACGTTGTGCGCCATGTCATGGGATTCGGCGGCACCCCCGACACCGCGCTGAGCGGACCGATGCAGAAGATGCTCGACGGCGGTTTCATCCAGGCCGTCAAGATGGTCGTCGACCACGTCGGGTTCAAGATCGACCCGCGGATCCGCGCCACCCAGGAGATCGCCGTGGCCACCGCGCCCATCGACTCGCCGATCGGCGTGATCGAACCCGGCCAGGTCGCCGGCCGCAAGTTCCACTGGGAGGCCCTCGTCGACGGCGAACCCGTCGTGCGGGTCACGGTGAACTGGCTGATGGGCGAGGAAAACCTCGACCCCGCATGGAATTTCGGCCCGGCGGGGCAGCGTTACGAGATGGAGGTCCGTGGTAACCCGGACTTCACCGTCATCATCAAGGGCTTCCAGTCCGAGGCCGGTGAGGAGGGCCCGGAGTCCGGCGTCGTCGCCACCGCGGCGCACTGCGTCAACTCGGTCCCCGCGGTCTGCGCCGCGGCACCCGGTGTGGTGACCTACCCCGACCTGCCGCTGATCAGCGGTAAGGCCGCTCCAAAACTCGCCGGCTGAGCCGGCCATCCGGCCCGAGCTAAGGCTCAGGGCCGCACCAGGATTCGGATCGGATTGCCCTCCTGGCGTTCCAGCTTGTCGATGCCCAGCGCGATGTCCTCCAGGGACACGATCTCGCTGATCGAACGGGACAGGTCCAGCCTGCCCAGAGACACCAGCGTCGCCAAGGTGGAGATGTCGACGTTCTGGTAACCCAGGTGCCCCAGCACCCGCTTCTGGGTCAGGCCGAACATCGACGTCGGGCCGATCGTGGGTTCCTGCGCGCTCATCCCGACCGCGACCAACCGCCCGCCGACCGTCAGCTGACCCAGCGCCTGCTCGAACGTCGACTTGAGGCCCACCGCGTCGAACGCCACATCCAGCCCGCGGCCCCCGGTGACCTCGGCGATCTTCTCGCCGAGCCGCTCGTCGCCGGCGTCGAACGCATAGTCGGCACCGAGTTCCAGGGCCCGCTCCAGCACCTCGGGTTTGATGTCGACGGCCACCACCGGCACCGCGCCCACCAGCCGGGCCAGCTGGGCGATGTGGGTGCCGACCCCGCCCAGGCCCCACACGCCGACCGACTCGCCGATCCCGACCTTGCCGGTGCGCACCACCGCGCCGTACGGCGTCGACACCGCATCGGCGAGGATCGCGGCCTGCTCCAACGGCACGTTGTCCGGCACGCGCGTGAGCCCGACCGCCTGAGCCAGCGTGTATTCGGCCCACGCCCCGTCATAGGCGAAGGCCATCAACCGGATTCGCATGCAGTTGGCGATATCGCCGCGCCCGCAATTGGGGCATTCCATGCAGGGCCGGCCGGCGGCGACGATGACGCGGTCGCCTTCGGCCCAGCCCGTGACGTCCGGGCCGAGCCTGGCGATGGTTCCGGACGCCTCATGGCCCTGTGTGACCACCGGGGCCTGCGCGGGGAAGGTCCCGTTGATCAGGCTCAGATCGGAATGGCAGATCCCGCAGAACGCCACCTTCACCAGAACCTCGCCCGGGCCTGGCTCGGGAATCGGAACATCTTCCACCACAACCCGTTTGGTGTCGGCGTAGAAGCGCTCCGCCCGCATGGTAGGCCCGAGGTCGGATGTCATGGTGTCTCCCTCTCTCGCCCGGCTACTATCGGAAATCATGGCACTTCATCGGGTGGGCTGAGGTCATGTGCCGATTGTTCGGTCTGCACGCCGGTCGCCGGCTGGTGCCGGCGACCTTCTGGCTGCTGGATGCGCCCGACAATCTCGCCGAGCAGAGCAGGCGTAACCCCGACGGCACCGGCCTGGGCGTGTTCGGTGCCGACGGCGTCGCCGCGCTGCACAAGGAACCCGTGGCGGCATGGCAGGATTCCGAATTCGCCACCGAGGCACACGATGTCACCGCGACGACCTTCATCGCGCATGTCCGCTACGCCTCGACGGGGGCGCTCGATGTGGCGAACACCCATCCCTTTCTCCAAGAGGACCGGATCTTCGCGCACAACGGTGTCGTCGAAGGCCTGGATACGCTCGACGAGCGGATCCGCGAGCTCGGGGTGGCGGACCTCGTCGGAGGCCAGACCGACTCCGAGCGCGTCTTCGCCCTCATCACCGCCGCCGTCCGGGCTCATGACGGTGACGTCGGCGCTGCCGTCGTCGACGCCATCGGCTGGCTGGCCGACAACGTGCCGATCTACGCCGTCAATCTCCTGCTCAGCACCGCCACCGACATGTGGGCCCTGCGCTACCCGGACACCCACGAGTTGTATGTGCTCGACCGCAGGCACCCCGATCAACGGCGCCTGCGTCTGCGCAGCTCCCGGATCCGGGCCGAATCCGAGCACCTGACCTCGCAGCCGTCGGTGCTGTTCGCCAGCGAGCCGATGGACGGCGAGGACTGGCGGCTCATCGCCCCCGGCGAACTGGTGCACGTCGACGCGGATCTGCGGATCGACACCCGGGTCGCGTTTCCGGATCCGCCTCGCCACCTGCTACACCGCGACGACCTGTCCGCGCAGGTGGCCGCATCGCAGCACGCTTAGCTGCGACTTTCGGGGCCCTGGCAGACTCGACCTTCGTGACTTCCAAACGTGCACTGGTCCTCGCCGGTGGCGGTATCGCAGGGATCGCCTGGGAGACCGGCATCCTGCAGGGCATCGCCGACGAATCTCCCGAAACCGCCGACGCGCTGCTCACCGCCGATGTGCTGGTGGGTACGTCGGCGGGTTCGACAGTGTCCGCGCAGATCGGCAGCGGCGTGCCCCTGGCGGAGCTGTTCGAGCGCCAGATCGGTGCGGAATCGGCCGAGCTGGACCCCGCGATAAGCATCGACACCGTGACCGACCTGTTCGTCAAAGCCGTGCTGACGCCCAACATCACCAAGGCGCAGAAGCTGCAGCAGATCGGTGCCGTCGCGCTCGACACCGCCACGATCGACCCGGCGGTCCGGCGCAAGGTCATCGAAGCCCGGCTGCCGTCGCACGACTGGCCGGACCGGGTGCTGCGGATCTCGGCCGTCGACATCGACACCGGCGAGCTGGTGACGCTGGATCGCGACTCCGGGGTGTCGCTGGTCGACGCTGTCACCGCCAGCTGTGCGGTGCCCGCGGTGTGGCCCGTCGTCACGATCGGCGGCCGCCGGTTCATGGACGGCGGCATCGGCAGCGCGGTCAACATGGCGCTGGCCGCCGACTGCGACACCGTGGTGGCGCTGGTGCCGCAGGGCCGCTCGACACCGTCGCCATTCGGTAGTGGCGCGGCGCAGGAGGTCGACGGCTTCGACGGACGGTCGCTGGGGATCTTCGCCGACGACGACGCCCTGGCGGCCTTCGGTGAGAACCCGCTCGACCCGGAGTGCCGGGTGCCGTCGGCGCACGCCGGGCGTGCTCAGGGCCGGCGGGTGGCCGCTGAGGTCGCCGCCTTCCTCAAGGGTTGATTCAGCCGTCGAGCGCCCGGGCGGCCAGCTGCCGCCCCACCTCGATGACCTCTGCGGCGCGGTGGAATTCCAGGCTGCGGCACGCGGTGCGCGGTACCTCGATCAGCAGGTCGGGCGGGTAGGCGGCGAGTGTGTGCCGGGCCAGTGCGGCCTGGGCGATGTCGATGGTGCGGTTCATCACCTCGAAGCTGCCCAGCTTCGGCACATCGGCCGGCTCGGGTACCTCAGGCCCATCTGGATCGTCGACCGGGCTGTCGGGGTCCTCATCGGCCGGTTCGGAACTGTCCTCGGGCGGGATCGACGCCCCGAACCGGCTGAGCACGGCCCGAGCGGTCGGCCGGTCCAGCATGGCCCGCACCGACGCCGTGTCCAGCACGGCCGAGGTGCTGCGCATCATGCGGTTCAGCCACTCGGTGGTGGGGCGCCGTTCCGGATCCTCGGGTGTGGGCGCGGTGCCCGGGTCGCCGCCGGACAGGCTGACCGCGATGGTGAGGTCGGCGTTGACCGCGGCGATCGGTGCCATGGGCAACGGGTCGAGGATGCCGCCGTCGCCGAGAAGCCGGCCGTTGAGCACGTGCGGCGCGATCACTCCGGGGATGGCGATCGATGCCCGGATCGCGGAATCCAACGGGCCGCGTTGCAGCCACACCGATTTGCCCGCGATCAGGTCGGTCGCGACCGCGGTGTAGGGGATCGGCAGTCCTTCGATCGTGGCGTCGCCGATGATGTCGCGGACCGCGTCGAGAATCTTCTCGGCGCGCAGGATCCCGGCCGCCGAGATCGACGGATCCAGCAGCCGCAACACCGCCCGCTGAGTCAAAGTCCGCGCCCATTCGGCGAACTCGTCGAGCTTGCCTGCCGCGTGCAGGCCGCCGACCAGCGCGCCCATCGACGACCCGGATACCCCGACGACCTCGTAACCGCGGTCGTGCAGTTCGTTGATCACGCCGATGTGCGCGTAGCCGCGAGCTCCGCCACTGCCGAGAGCCAGAGCAACACGCATACCTCCATTGTGGTGCAACCGGTGAAGTGCCGCCCCAGACGGCCTCATCCGTGACAGGGTTGACCCGTGGGTGCGCCAACATTCGCTCGGAAACTGGGCCGTCCCAAGCCCCGTGATGTCATCGCAGGACTGGTCACGGGTCTGTTCTCCATACCCGAGGGCATGGCCTACGCCAGCATCGGCGGGTTCAACCCCGTCACCGGCATCTACGCCGGCATCATGCCCGGCATCATCGGGTCGCTGTTCGCCCGCACGGTACTGATGGTGACGACGCTGACGAGTGCGATCGCGCTGACGTCGCGCAGTGTGCTCAAGGAGGCCGGGCTGGATCCGCAGGATCCGGCCAACGTGGCCGCGCTGGCCCTCGTCGTCGGCGCTGTGATGCTGCTGTTCGGTCTGCTGCGGTTCGGCTCGATCATGAACTTCGTCTCCAACGCCGTGATGACCGGCTTCTCCACCGGGATCGCCCTGCAGATCGTGGCCGGCGTCCTCGGCGACGCCACCGGTTACAAACCGCAGAGCGGCAACACCATTGGCAAGTTCATCGACTCGCTGGCGCACATCGGGCTGTGGCATCCGGCCGCCGTCGCGGTGGCGCTGGGCACGGTCGCGGTGTGGGCGGTGTTCCACTTCATCAAGCCGCTCGAATCGTTTGCGACGCTGCTGGCGCTCGTCGTGGTGACCGCGGTGGTGGCCGTCGCGCACATCGACGTCGAAACCGTCGGTGACATCGCGTCGATCGCGAACGCGCTTCCGCCGGTGACGGTTCCGAACTTCGCCGCGATGCCCGAACTGATCGTGGGCGGCGTGGCCGTGGCCCTCGTCGCGCTGGCTCAGGCCGCGGGAATCTCTGCCGCGGTACCGAACCCGGACGGCAGCCGCACCAACATGAACGGAGACTTCCTGGCGCAGGGCGCGGCGAATGTGGCGGGCGGACTGTTCGGTGCGCTGCCGGCCGGCGGCTCGCTGTCACGCACCGGGGTGGCGACGTCGGCGGGTGCCCAGACCCGGTGGGCCGGCATCTTCGCCGGGCTCTGGCTTGCCCTGCTGGTGCTCGTCGCCGGCTCGGCCGCGGAGATCATCCCGATGCCCGTGATCGGCGGGCTGATCCTGGTGATCGGAGCCGAACTCATCGTCGGCCGGCTGCCCGACATCAAGCTGGTGCTGCGGGTCGCGCCGCTGTCGGCGGTGGCGATGCTGGTCACCTTCGCCGCCACCACCCAACTACCGCTGCACACCGCGATCGTCATCGGCGTGATCACCTCGCTGGTCCTCTACTGCGCCAAGGTGGCCGAGACCGCACAACTGGTCGCGCTGACACCGGCACCGGACGGCGGCTGGCAGCAGGCCCCCGTGCCCGAGCGGTGCGCCAGCAACGACGTCACCGTGCTGCACTACGCCGGGGTGGGACTGTTCGCCGAGGTGGCCCGGATCGACGAGACATGGCCGCGCGCCGACGGCACCACAAACGCCGTCGTGGTGCTCAGCCTGCGGGCGCTGCCCGACGTGCCGTCGTCGGTGACGATCAAGGCGCTACGCCGATGGGCCGGCCAACTGACGGCCAACAACGGCCGGTTGATCATCTCCGGGGTCAACCCCGGCACCGCGGAGGTGCTGCGGCGCGGTGGACTCGATGACCTGCTGGGCGACGACGGTGTCGTGCCGGCGTCGGATCGGATCTTCGGCGCCCTCGACGTGGCCGTCGAGCGGGGCCGCGCCTGGGTGGCCGCTCAGACCGGCAAACCGGGGGATTCGCCGCAGCGTGATTCGAACTAGCTGCAGAGCTCGTCGGCCGCTGCCCGCGCCGCGACGATGACCGCGGCCTGACGCCCCGGCTCGAGCTGGCCCCACGCCACGTTGTACGTGCCCGGCCCCGGTGCCGCATCGGGGGCCTGCACGCTCGCCAGATACGGCTCGATCTGTGCCTTGAGGTCCCCGCCCTTGGTCTCCATCCAGAGCTTCGCGGCGTGACAGGCCTGGAAGTACTCCTCCTCGGTGGACTGCGCATCCGCGCCGACGGCGGTAGTGACCCCGCCGGGCGACGTCGCAACCTCACCGGGCTTGGCCGTCGGCGTCGCCGCCTCGGCGGTCGTCGTCGCCTGTGGGGAAGGTGCCGTGGATGCCCCGGACTGGTCCTTGCCAGCGTCCGTCGAGCATCCGATCAGCAGGCTCAGGCCGGCCGCAGCGGCGGCTCCGGCGGTCAGGCGGGTGGTCCACGTGTAACGGCGCATCCCGCCAATCTATGCAACACTGGCGGCCGTGACGGAAGGGACCGGATTCCAGGAGTGTTGTCGGGCTTGCTAGCGCGCCCGTCTGCCCTGTTCCGCCGTCATCCTTGGAGTTTCTCTCATGCTGTCCACGCTCGCGCCCGTTCCTGCTGTCTCCGCGCCCACGCGGCTGCGATTGCCCGACCTTCTGCACGCCACCGACCATGCCGCCGACGAAGTGCTGTCCGGCCGCTACGACCGGCTGTTGCGGAGACTGCCCAAGGAGGACCGCTGGTACACGCGGTTGTCCGGTGACGACGAGATCGAGGTCTGGCTGATCAGCTGGGTGCCCGACAAGTCGACCGAACTGCACGACCACGGCGGATCCCTGGGTGCGCTGACCGTGGTGTCCGGCGCACTGCGCGAAACTCGTTGGGACGGCGAGATTTTACGGAAGCGACGGTTCACGGCAGGCGATCAGGCGGCGTTCCCGTTGGGGTGGGTGCATGACGTGGTGCATGCGCCGGCGGCCATCTCGGGTCCGACGCTGAGCGTTCATGCGTACTCGCCGCCGTTGACCGCGATGTCCTACTACGAGGTGACGCCGCAGAACACCTTGCGCCGCAACCGCACCGAACTCACCGACGCGCCGGAGGGATAGCGATGAGCCGCATCGACACCGTGCTGGAGCAGGCCCGCACCCGGCTGCACCGGCTGCCCGCTTCAGAACTTCCCGACGCGCTGGATTCCGGTGCCGTGCTGGTCGACATCCGCCCGGCCGCCCAGCGCGCCGCCGAGGGCTCGGTGCCCGGCGCGCTGGTCATCGAACGCAACGTGCTGGAGTGGCGCTGCGATCCGACCAGTGACGCGCGGATTCCGCAGGCCGTCGACGACGACGTCTACTGGGTGATCCTCTGCTCGGAGGGCTACACCTCGAGCCTGGCCGCCGCCTCGCTGGTCGACCTCGGTCTGCACCGGTCCACCGACGTCGTCGGCGGCTATCACGCGTTGGTCGCCGCCGGCCAGGTGTAAACAGCCGGCGCTCAGGCGTTCTCGTTGCTGCTCAGCATCGGGCGCAGCTTTGCGGTCATCTCCGGTGTCCACCCCGGCGGCTGCAGCACTGCGGCCCACGCATCGGCCACGTTCTGTACGTAGACGTGGCCGTGCCCGTCGGGAACGTCCACGGCCACTGCCATGTCCGCCGACACCTGGAGGAACGTCACCACCGGAATCCACTCCATGCGGCGGGACACGTCGTACCCACGGGGTTCCCGCAGCCAGTCCGGCTTGGCGAACAGCAGGTCGGGCGTCCACCAGGAGATCGGGTCGGACGCGTGCTGCAGATACACCGCGCGGGGGTGGCCCCACGGCGCTTCGGGCCGGTTCAGATTCTCGTCTTTCGCGACGAATCGGACGTTCTCGCCGTTGTCGTAGATGGGCAGCCACTCCGGTGAACCGGCGTCGCGATCGCGGGTGAGCGTGGTCCAGATGGTGTTCTTGAACGTCGGACCCGAGAACAGCGCGCCGTCGGTGCGGGCGACCAGATTGTTCAGCGACAGGAACGGGGCCTCGCCGCCGAACGATCCCAGGCTTTCGCCGAACACCACCAGCTTGGGCCGCTTGTCCTCGGGCATCGCGCGGACCAACGTGTCGACGGCCTCGAACAGCGCCTGTCCGGCCTGGCGCGCGTTCTCCTGGTCGACCAGGAACGACAGCCAGCTCGGCAGGAACGAGTACTGCATCGAGACGATCGCGGTGTTGCCGTTGTACATGTACTCCAGCGCCGAGGCCTCGGCCTCGTTGATCCAGCCCGTGCCCGTCGTGGTCGCCACTGCGATCACCGCGCGGTTCAGCCCGCCGGTGCGCTGTAATTCCCTGGCGGCCAACGCCGCCGTCGCCTTGATGCCGTCAGCGGAATGCAGTCCGGCGTAGGCCCGGATCGGCTCGACCGCGATTTTGCCGCTGAACCGCGAAAGCTGTTGCACGGTAGGGCCGGCCGAGACGAAAACCCGGCCCTGATGGCCCAGCGATTCCCAGCTGGCCAGCGACTGCGGGCCGCCGGAGCGTAGCGGTGACATCGGGGCGGGGAAGTCGGGATCGTTCTCGTCGTTGACGGCCGCGAACGTCCGGTTGATGGTGTCCATCGCCACCCGGACCACCACACCGTTGAGCAACGCGATGCTCAACGCCAGCAGCAACGCCACCACCACAACGGCCGAAACCCGTGGCGGCAGAAAGCGATCCAGCTTGCGATCCAGGAACCGCACCAGCCTGCCGATCAACTGGCCCACCTCGACGAACGCGAACAACACCACGAGCGACAGCACCGCCGTCAACGGGTGGTCCCAGAACTTCAGCCGGGGCACACCCATGAAGTCGCGGATCTCGTCCTGCCAGACGTGGAAGTAGACGATCATCAGGACCTGGCCGACGATGCCGACGGCCAGCAGGGACAGCCAGGCCCACTTCGGTGCCCGCGGACTGGATTCCGCCGAACGCATGTAGCGCACCAGCCATACGCCGAACACGCCCAGCCCATAACCGGTCGCACCCGCCGCGCCGCTGACCAGACCCTGGAACAGCGGGCCGCGGGGCAGCAGCGACGGCGTCAGCGAGAACCAGACGAAGACCAGGCCGAACGCCGTCCCGAAGAACGTGTAATGACGGGCCCACCAGACAGGTTTGTCTGCGTCACCTGACTGGACTTCGGGTGCGTCGGCCTCGGGTTCGGCGGTCTCGGTCACCCGTCGACCTTAGCGATGGGTGAAGTTTGCGGCGCGCTTCTCCGAGAACGCCGCCATGCCTTCCTTCTGATCGGCAGTGGCGAACGCCGAGTGGAACAGCCTGCGCTCGTAGAGCAATCCCTCGGCCAGGGTGGACTCGAAGGCGCGGTTGACCGCTTCCTTGGCCATCCGCGAGGCCGACAGCGACATCCCGGCGATGGTCGCGGCCACGGCAAGCGCCTCGTCGATCAGTGAATCCGCGGGCACCAGGCGCGAAACCAGGCCTGCGCGCTCGGCTTCCACGGCGTCGATGGTGCGGCCGGTGAGGATCAGATCCATCGCCTTGGCCTTGCCGATCGCCCGCGTCAGCCGCTGCGAACCGCCCATGCCCGGCAGTACACCCAGCTTGATCTCGGGCTGACCGAACTTGGCCGAATCCGCGGCGATCAGGATGTCGCACATCATCGCCAGCTCGCAGCCGCCGCCCAGCGCGTACCCGGCGACCGCGGCGATCGTCGGGGTGCGGGTCGCGGCGAACTTCGACCACAGCTCGAAGAAGTCGGCCGAGTACACGTCGGCGAACGACAGCTCGGCCATCTCCTTGATGTCGGCTCCGGCGGCGAAGGCCTTCTCGTTGCCGGTGACGATGATGGCGCCGACGCTCGGGTCACGGTCGAGTTCGGCTGCGGCGGTGGTCACTTCGGTCATGACCTGGGTGTTGAGCGCGTTGAGCGCCTTCGGCCGGTTCAGCGTGATGGTGGCGACCCGCTCGACGCGGGTCACCAGGATCGTCTCGAACTCACTCATTTGTTCTCCTCCTGGAAGGTCAGGTCGGGGTCTGCCGGAATGAAGTACGCCTCGACGTCGGCGGGGGTGACCGCTGCGATCGAGGCGGGGGACCACTGCGGGTTGCGGTCCTTGTCGACGAGCTGGGCCCGGATGCCCTCGACGAAATCATGGGATTTCACCGACGCGCACGAGGTCCGGTATTCCTCGCGCAGCACGTCCTCCAGTGTCTCCAGCCCGGCCGCGCGGCGCACCGCTTCGAGCGTGACGGCCAGGGCGATGGGGGAGCGGGTGGCGATGAGCTTGGCGGCATCGTGGGCAGCGGTTGCGTCGTGGCCGCCCAGCGCGGCGAGGATGTCGGCGACGTTCTCGCCCGCGTAGCACTCGTCGATCCAGCCGCGCTGATCCAGCAGCGGGCTCGCGGGCGGTTCGAGGGCATAGGTGGCCAGGGCGTTCTGAACGCCGTCGGCGATGAGGGACTCCGTGAAGTCGGCCAACTTGTCGTGTGGCACGTAGTGATCGGCGAAACCCATGGCGATCGCGTCGGCCCCGGAGAACGGTGCACCGGTGAGCGCGGCGTGCAATCCCAGCGCACCGGGAGCCCGTGACAGCAGATAGGTGCCACCGACGTCGGGGATGAAGCCGATGCCGACCTCGGGCATCGCCATCTTCGTGGTGTCGGTGGCGATGCGGACGCTGCCATGGGATGCGACGCCAACGCCGCCGCCCATCACGATGCCGTCCATCAACGCCACGTACGGCTTGGGATAGCTGCCGATGTAGGCGTTGAGCAGGTATTCGTCGTACCAGAACCGACGCGCGTCGGCGCCGCCCTCCTTGGCGCTGTGATAGAGCGCCACCACGTCGCCGCCCGCGCACAGGCCGCGTTCGCCGGAACCGGTGAGCAGCACGGTGTGAACTGTGTCGTCGTTCTCCCAGGCGTGCAGCGCCTCGGACATGCCCGCGACCATCGCATCGTTGAGCGAGTTGATCGCCTTGGGCCGGTTCAGCGTGAGGATGCCGACGCCGTTGCGGACACTTACTAGGACGTCCTCGTTTTCTGTCACGAGTTGCAATCTAGTTCGGGCCCCCAGGGACGGTGCGCTACGGGTAGGGTTTGCCTCAAGATCAAACCTGGAAGTTTCCTGGGAGTCTTTTGGCCTCGCCGGGAACCCGCCAGGAACATCGATCGTTGAGCTACTAGTTCGTAAGCGAACATCTCATAGGAGAGGAACCCGACGGTGCGCGAATCCAGCAACCCGGTATTCCGCAGCCTGCCGAAGCAGCAGGGCGGATACGCACAATTCGGTACCGGAGCCGCAGGCTACGGTGCACAGCAGGTGCATGCGCAGCCCTACGCGCAGGAGTACCTCGAGCAGCCGCAGACCGGTGTTTCTCGGCCGCTGACCATCGATGACGTCGTCACCAAGACCGGCATCACCCTCGCTGTGCTGTCGGTCGTCGGAGTCATCTCCTACGTGCTGGTGGCAGGCAACCTCGCGCTGGCGACGCCGTTCGCCCTCGTGGGCGCGCTCGGCGGATTGGCGCTCGTCCTCGTCGCGACGTTCGGCCGCAAGCAGGACAGCCCGGCCATCGTGCTGAGCTACGCGGCGCTGGAGGGCCTGTTCCTCGGTGCCATTTCGTTCATCATCGCCAACATCACCTCGGTCGGCGGCGTCGGCATGATCGCGCAGGCGATCGTCGGCACCATGGGCGTGTTCTTCGGCATGCTGGTCGTCTACAAGACCGGCGCCATCCGCGTGACACCCAAGTTCACCCGCATGATCGTCGCCGGCATGTTCGGCGTCCTGGCGCTGATGTTGCTCAACTTCGTGCTCGCGATCTTCGGCGTCGGCGGCGGTGCGGGCCTGGGCCTGCGTGACGGCGGCATGCTCGCCATCGGCTTCTCGCTGCTGTGCATCGGCCTGGCGGCGTTCAGCTTCCTGATCGACTTCGACGCCGCCGACCAGATGGTCCGTGCCGGCGCGCCGGAGAAGGCCGCGTGGGGCATCGCCCTGGGCCTGACCGTCACCCTGGTCTGGCTGTACATCGAGATCCTGCGGTTGCTGTCGTACTTCAACAACGACTAGCAACCCTGCCCCGAGAAAGGCGTCCGCGATTGCGGGCGCCTTTTTCTTTTGCGCCGAGGCGCCGAGTGTGCGCTGAGAGTGTGAATTCGGGCGATTTCACACTCTCAGCGCACACTCGGCGTCGGTGGGCTATCCACAGCGTGCAGTTCATCCCCAGATGTCGTAATCGGTTGAGCCAGCGTCAGGTTGGTGGGGTGAAGGTAGGACGATGCGCACTCCATTCGTCGGCAGTGAGGCCGTCGCGGCGGGGTTGGTGCGCAAGCACCACCTACGCAGTCGCAGTGGGCCTTTCACCGCTGTGTTCCCGGATGTCTACACCCTGCGCGATGTCGAGATGACGATTCACGATCGGGCAACTGCGGCCTGGTTGTGGTCGCGTCGCGGGGGAGTGGTGGCAGGACTCAGCGCGTCAGCGCTGCACGGTGCTCAGTACGTCGACGGCACGCTGCCGATCGAGTTGATCTGGCGGAATCGTCGGCCGCCGCGCGGCATCGTCACACACAAGGTGGGCGAACTCGCCGACGACGAAGTGACCGAACGTCGCGGCCTTCCGCTCACCACACTGGTGCGGACGGCATTCGACATAGGCAGGCGTAGAAACCTCGATGATGCGGTTGCGCGTCTTGACGCGCTCGGCAATGCCACGCGATTGAGGGCCGACGACGTGTTGGCATTCGCCATGGAGAGGCATCGAGGCGCCCGTGGAATGCGGCAGTTGGTCAGTGCGCTCGAACTTTACGATCCGGGTTCACAATCGCCGAGGGAAACGTGGCTGCGGCTCTTGCTGATTCGGGCCGGGTATCCGCGACCGATGACACAGATTCCCGTGACGAGCGTCGACGGGTGTCGGCGGTACTACCTCGACATGGGGTGGGAAGAACACAGGCTGGCTGTGGAGTACGACGGTGACCACCATCGTCTGGACCCAGGGCAGTTCGCCCACGACATTGTTCGCTCAGAGGATCTCGATGAGCTCGGCTGGACGCGAGTCAGAGTCGCCAAGCGGCACTCGACTGCAGATGTTCTCGGGCGAGTTGCCCGGGCTTGGACCGCGACTGTGCACTCAGATCGTGAGATTGCGTGAATTCACGATCTGAGTGCACGGTCGGCGAAAAACAAAATTAGGAGAGGCGCTCCACAACCATCGCCATACCCTGGCCGCCACCGACACACATGGACTCGACGCCGAAGGTCTTGTCGTAGGTGGACAGGTTGTTCAGCAGCGTGGCGGTGATGCGGGCACCGGTCATGCCGAACGGGTGGCCCAGCGCGATCGCGCCGCCGGAGACATTCAGCTTGTCCTCGTCGATGCCGAGTTCACGGGCCGAGCCGAGCACCTGCACGGCGAAGGCCTCGTTGATCTCGACCAGGTCGATGTCGGAGATCTTCTTGCCTGCCTTGCCGAGGGCCTTCTTGATGGCCTCGATCGGGCCCAGGCCCATGATCTCCGGGGACAGGCCCGAGACGCCGGTGGAGACGATGCGCGCCAGCGGGGTCAGCCCCAGCTCCTTGGCCTTGGTGTCGCTCATGATGACGACGGCGGCGGCACCGTCGTTCAGCGGACACGCGTTGCCCGCGGTGATGGTGCCGTTGGGCCGGAACACCGGCTTGAGCTGGCTGATCTTGTCGTAGGTGGTGCCGGCGCGCGGGCCGTCATCGGTGGAGACCACGGTGCCGTCGGGCAGCGTGACGGGAACGATCTCGCGCTCGAAGAATCCGTTCTTGATGGCCTCTTCGGCGCGGTTCTGCGACCGCACGCCCCAGTGGTCCTGGTCCTCCCGGCTGATACCGGTGAAGGTGGCGACGTTCTCGGCGGTCTGGCCCATGGCGATGTAGACGTCCGGGATGAGGCCGTCTTCGCGCGGGTCATGCCACTTGATGTCGCCCTCGGCCTGCGTGATCGTGCGGGCCTGCGCCTCTTCGAACAGCGCGTTCTTGCTGTTGGGGGCACCGTCGGCGGCACCGACGCCGAAGCGGGAGACCGTCTCGACACCCGCGGAGATGAACACGTCACCCTCGCCGGCCTTGATGGCGTGGAAGGCCATCCGGGTGGTCTGCAGCGACGACGAGCAGTACCGGTTGACGGTGGTGCCGGGCAGGAAGTCGTAGCCGAGCTCGACGGCCACGGCGCGGGCGATGTTGTAGCCGGCTTCACCGGCGGGCTGGGCGCAGCCCATCATCAGGTCGTCGATGTCCTTGGGATCCAGCGACGGCACCTTGTCCAACACGGCGCGCACCATCTGCGCGGCCAGGTCGTCGGGACGCATGGTGGCCAGTGAGCCCTTGACGGCCCGGCCGATCGGAGAGCGGGCAGTGGCAACGATGACGGCTTCAGGCATGACGGCTCCTGCTAATCGAATGGCTTAGAAAACTCAGATTGAAACTAGCCCGCGGGTACCACGATGGGTGCGGGCACCCCGGTTGAGCGGCGCCACAGCCTGCTGACACTGCCCAGGCGGGTCAGCAGCGTCCCGGTGTCGGCGGCTCCCGATTCCAGCGCCGCGTCACCGTCCCACTCGCCGAGGAGAGTGCACAGCGCGGGCAGCAACTGCTTGGCCGCCAGTGCGTATCCGGCCGCCGACGGATGGAACATGTCCTCGGAGAACAGCAGGTCAGGGGCCTTGTGGAAGTCCCGGGCCAGGAGATCGGAGAACGGCACGGGTATGCCGCCGGCCGCTCGCACGGCGCCGGCCTGGGCGCGGGCAAGGCGCAGGCCGAGGTTGCGCGCGACGGTGCGCAACGGTTGAGGGATGGCGGTGATCACCCCGAAGTCAGGGCAGGTGCCGACCACGACGACGGCTCCCGCCGCCCGTAACCGGCGGACGGCGTCGCCGACCCGTCGCGCCGACGGCCCGATGCCGTTGGGTTTGGTGATGTCGTTGGCGCCGATCATGATCACGGCGGCATCCGGCGGCGGACCCGCGACGAACATGGCGTCGATCTGGCCGGACAAGCCCTTGGACGTGGCGCCGACAATCGCCTTGGTGCTCAAGCGGACTCGTTTGCCGAACTGCTCGGCCACGCCGCGCGCGATCAGCACTCCCGGCACCTCGTCGGGCACGCGGCAGCCGTATCCGGTGGCCGTGGAGTCGCCGAAGATCATCAGATGCAGGTCGAACGGGACTCCGCGTTCCCATTTCTCGACCGGCCCGCCACCGGGGAGGTACACGCCGTCGGCGCGGGGCGGGATGTCCCAGGACTTGGGTATGACCTGACGTGCCTTGTCAGCCTGCCCACTGAGCAGGTTGCGTGCTCCGATATAGGCCGATCCGGTAGACGCCAGCGTCGCCGCAGCGGCGAGGGCGATTGTCGAACGGCGCGGGACGCGCACGTGAGGAGCACTTCGGCTTGAACCCACGTGATCAGTCTAAGGCGATCGGACGGGTTGTCTGCGTGGCGCTTCAGCGTGGCGATCACGGTGCTGTATCAAGTCCGGTATCAATTCAGTTTATTTGACTGTTGAACTGTTTACGGATGTCAAGCTAAGTTACCCGGGTTGTCTGAGTGACGAAGCTCACCTAGCACTACAAAGACGTAGGAAGTGGTGACGATGACTGCACCGAGCAAGGTAGCCAGGTCTCATCATGCTGGAATAACCCCAGCTAGGGCCCTCCGCGGGCGTAGGTTTCCGGTCAGTGACGGCGCGCCCGTCGAGGTGGTCGAGGACGGCCCGAGCCTGGCAGGGCGATTGGTTTCGCTGGCGGCCATGCTGACAATCAAGCCGACCTTGGCAATTGGTAGCCACGTACCGCATCTGCCGTGGCCGTTCGGGCTGGTCAATTTCGCCGCCCGGCTGATCCGTCCCGTGCCCGGGACCATCAAGGCCACCATCGCGCTGCCCAACTGCAAGGCGCAGCTGGTGCGCGCCGACGGTGTGCTGCCGGCCGACGGGAAACGCAGCGTCATCCTGTACCTGCACGGCGGTGCGTTCCTGGCCTGCGGGGCCAACACGCACTCCGGGATCGTCACGGCGCTCTCGGGGTACGCCGACAGTCCGGTGCTCGTAGTCGACTACCGGATGGTGCCCAAGCACTCGGTGGGCACCGCGATGGACGACTGTTACGACGCCTACCGCTGGCTGCGGATGACCGGCTACGAGCCGGACCAGATCGTGCTGGCCGGCGACTCCGCGGGCGGCTACCTGTCGCTGGCGCTGGCCGAGCGCCTGGTCGACGAGGGCGAGATGCCCGCCGCGCTGGTGACGATGTCGCCGCTGTTCGAGATCGACAACGAGTCACGGGCCAACCACCCGAACATGCACACTGACGCGATGTTCCCCGCCAAGGCCTTCGACGCCCTCGTCGAACTGATCGAGGCGGCAGCCAAGCGCAAGGGCGAACAGGTCTATGAACCGCTCGACCATGTCGAGTCCGGTCTGCCCCGCACGCTGATCCACGCGTCGGGCTCGGAGGTTCTGCTCAGCGATGCGCGAAAGGCCGCGCACATGCTGGCCGCCGCCGGGGTTCCCGTCGAGCTCCGGATCTGGCCCGGTCAGATGCATGTCTTCCAGCTCGCGTCGCCTCTGGTGTCCGAAGCGAAGCGCTCGTTGCGCCAGATCGGCGAATACATTCGAGAGGCCACCTGGTGAGGTTTCGGCGGGCCTGAGACCATTGACGCATGCGCATCGCCAGGCACATCAGTGAGCTCATCGGCAATACCCCGCTGGTCCAGCTGAACTCAGTTGTCCCCGAAGGGTCCGGCAGGGTCCTGGCCAAGATCGAGTACCTGAACCCCGGCGGCAGCTCCAAGGACCGCATCGCGGCCAAGATGATCGACGCTGCCGAGGCCAGCGGTGAGCTCAAGCCGGGCGGAACCATCGTCGAACCGACGTCCGGCAACACCGGCGTCGGTCTGGCGCTCGTGGCCCAGACGCGCGGTTACAAGTGCATCTTCGTCTGCCCCGACAAGGTCAGCGAGGACAAGCAGAATGTGTTGCGCGCCTACGGTGCTGAGGTCGTGGTGTGCCCGACGGCGGTGCCGCCGGACCACCCGGACAGCTACTACAGCGTCTCCAACCGTCTCGTCGAGGAGATCGACGGCGCCTGGAAGCCCGACCAGTACTCCAACCCGATGGGTCCGGAAAGCCACTACGAGACGACGGGTCCGGAGATCTGGGCCGACACCGACGGCACGGTCACGCACTTCGTGGCGGGCGTGGGCACCGGCGGCACCATCACGGGCACCGGCCGCTACCTCAAAGAGGTATCGGACGGGAAGGTGAAGATCATCGGCGCCGATCCGGAGGGCTCGGTGTACTCGGGCGGAACCGGGCGCCCCTACCTGGTGGAAGGCGTCGGCGAAGACTTCTGGCCGTCGGCCTATGACCCTTCGGTGCCCGACGAGATCATCGCGGTCTCCGACAACGATTCGTTCGACATGACCCGGCGACTGGCCCGCGAAGAGGCACTGCTGGTCGGTGGATCCTGCGGCATGGCAGTGGTGGCCGCGATCGAGGTGGCCCGCAAGGCCGGCCCGGACTCGGTGGTCGTGGTGCTGCTGCCCGACGGCGGACGTGGTTATCTCTCAAAGATTTTCAACGACGCATGGATGTCGTCCTACGGGTTCCTGCGCAATCGGCTGGACGGCTCGATCGAGCAGTCGACCGTCGGCGACGTACTGCGCGGCAAGTCCGGGGCGCTGCCCGACCTGGTGCACACCCACCCGTCGGAGACGGTGCGCGACGCGATCGGCATCCTCCGCGAATACGGCGTCTCGCAGATGCCGGTGGTCGGCGCCGAGCCTCCGGTGATGGCGGGCGAGGTCGCAGGCAGTGTGTCCGAGCGCGAACTGCTGTCCGCGGTGTTCGAGGGCCGGGCGAAGCTGGCCGATGCGGTCGCCGAGCACATGAGCCCGCCGTTGCCGCTGATCGGTGCGGGGGAGTTGGTTTCGACCGCGGCCAAGACGCTGCGTGAGTGCGACGCGGTGATGGTGGTCGAGGAGGGCAAGCCCGTCGGGGTGCTCACCCGCCACGATCTGCTCGGCTTCCTCTCCGAGGGCGGCGGCAGGCACTAGACACGTCGCGGTGCCTCGTGCCGCGTGGAATACCTTGTCTCCAGCTACTTCTCAGCTAGGGTGAGCTGGCCTAGGGCTGGCAAACTCAGTAGCCACCACCGCCCATGGCGACGGCCGTCCCGCTGTGCCCGGCGAATGCGCTCGTGTTGACCTGTCAAACGGGGTTGACGGTGCGTAATCTGCCTGTGGAGCAGTCTGTACATCTAGGTGCTGGCAGAAAGTAGCGTCCGTACGCGGAGCGCTATCGGCAGATGAGGAGAGCTTTCGACGTGACCGATCAACCGCCCCCGCCCGGGAATTACCCGCCGCCGCCAGAGGGTGGATATCCGCCTCCGCCTCCGCCTCAGCAAGGTGGCTACCCGCCGCCGCCTCCTCCCGGTGGTGGCTACCCGCCGCCGCCTCCTCCCGGTGGTTACCCGCCGCCCCCGGGACAGGGCGGTTACCCGCCTCCGCCCCCGCCGCAGGGTGGCGGCTACCCACCGCCCGGTGGCTATCCCCCGCCCGGCGCATATCAGGCCCCCGGCGGCTATCCGCCGCCCGGATATCAGGCCCCGGGCTACCCGCCCGCCGGTGGCCCCGGCTTCGGCGTCGCGCCCTACAACATCGGTGACGCGTTCTCTTGGGCCTGGAACAAGTTCCTCAAGCATCCGGTCGAGCTGATCGTCCCGGGTCTGGTGTTCGGGGCGGCGTCAACTGCCGTCTGGGTTGTCATCACGCTGATCGCAGCCGCGGTGTCGCCCGAGTCCACCAGCAGCTACGAGAGCTATGAAGACGGCTTCAGTTTCGCGGCCTCGTCGAACAACCTCTCGGTGGCGGGTGCCATCGTGATGTTCATCGGCGGGATCGTGATGCTGATCCTCACCGGGTGGATCGCCGCGGCCTACACCGCGGGTCTGCTCGACATCGCCAACGGGCAGCCCGTGTCGATCGGATCGTTCTTCAAGCCGCGCAATGTCACCAACGTGATCCTTGCGACGGTGATCGTCGGTGCGATCACGTTCGCGGTCAACTTCGTGTTGCAGCTCCCGACGATGTTCATGCCCGGGCTCTGGTTCCTGACCATGCCGCTGTCCTTCATCGCCGATGTGGCCATCGGTGTGCTGTTCCTGTTCACGACGGTGGCCGCAGTGGACCGCAACCTCAAGGCAGTCGACGCGGTCAAGGCAAGCTTCGAACTCGTGAAGCCCAACTTCGGCACGGTGCTGCTCACGGTGCTCGTGATGCTCGCCATCGCGATCGTCGGCGCGATCCCGTGCGGGCTCGGCCTGATCGTGGCGATCCCGCTGATCCTCCTGATCCAGGTGTACGCCTGGCGTCGGCTCAGCGGCGGCCCGGTGGCAGCGCTGTCGCAGTAGCAGAACCGAACTCGACGCCCACGGCGCACAGGGCAGAAATGCCTGCGCCGTGGGCGTTGTGGTCGTGACATCATGTGAGCAAGCCTGCCGATCCCATCCGCTCGGTGCATTCGAGAAAGTCGTGGCCCCAATGTCTATGCCAAATCCGCCCGGAGATATGTACGGGATGCCTCCGCAGGGCATGCCTCCCCAGGGGGTGCCTCCGCAGGGCATGCCGCCGCAGGGTGTTCCTCCGCAAGGCATGCCGCCGCAAGGGGTTCCGCCGTACGGCGGGTACGCGCCCCAGGGGCCGCCGGCCGGATATTCGCCGCAGGGCCCGCCGCCCGGGTACCCGGGGCAGCCGCAGCCTTACGGTGCCTATCCCGTCGACCCGTCGGCGCCCTACGGTCGTGACCCGCTCACCGGTGAGCCGCTGTCCGACAAATCGGCCATCACCGCCGGCCTCCTGCAGTTCTTTCTGGGCGGTTTGGGCGTCGGACGCTTCTACATCGGTTCCACCAACATCGGTGCGATCCAGTTGGGTTTGACCATTCTCGGCATCGTCACGTCGTGGCTGATCGTCGGAATCTTCATCTGTCTCGGCGTCGGAATCTGGGCCCTGGTGGACTCGGTGATGATGTTCACCCGCTCGATTCCCGACCAGTACGGCAGGAAGCTGCGTAGCTGAACCGTCGGAGGCGGTGGTGGGCCGGGCGCGCTCGCGCCCACCCCGATAGGCTCGACCCGTTATGAGTGAACAGCGCAGGTGGCACGGTCTGGCCACAAAAGCCATCCACGCCGGTTACCGACCCGACCCGGGCACCGGAGCCGTCAACACCCCGATCTACGCGAGTTCGACCTTCGCCCAGGACGGCGTCGGCGGACTGCGTGGCGGATTCGAGTACGCCCGCACCGGCAACCCGACGCGACAGGCCCTGGAAGCGGCATTGGCCGCGGTCGAGGAAGCCGCCTACGGGCGCGCGTTCAGCTCGGGTATGGCCGCCACCGACTGTGTGCTGCGCGCGGTGTTGCGGCCCGGCGACCATGTGGTGATCCCCGACGACGCCTACGGCGGCACGTTCCGGCTCATCGACAAGGTGTTCTCGCAGTGGGGCGTCACCCACCACCCCCGTCCCGCTGAGCGATCTGGACGCGGTGCGGTCGGCGCTGACCCCGCGCACCCGGCTGATCTGGGTGGAGACACCTACCAACCCGCTGCTGAGCGTCGCCGACATCCCCGCGATCGTGCAGATCGCCTCGTCCTCGGGCGTCAAGGTGTTGGTGGACAACACTTTTGCCTCCCCGGCGCTGCAGCAGCCGCTGCTGCTGGGCGCCGACATCGTGTTGCACTCGACCACCAAGTACATCGGTGGACACTCCGATGTGGTGGGCGGCGCGCTGCTGACGAACGACGAGGAACTCGACGCGGCATTCGCGTTCCTGCAGAACGGTGCCGGCGCGGTGCCGGGGCCGTTCGATGCGTACCTGACCATGCGTGGACTCAAGACGCTGGTGCTGCGGATGCGTCAGCACAGCGAAAACGCCGCGCTGATCGCCGAATTCCTCGACGGGCACCCAGCGGTGGAGACCGTGCTCTATCCCGGGCTGGTCAGCCACCCCAACCACGATGTGGCGGCCCGTCAGATGTCCGGTTTCGGCGGCATGGTGAGCCTGCAGCTGCGCGGTGGACCTCGTGCCGCACGTGAACTGTGCTCGCGTACAGAGCTTTTCATTCTCGCCGAGTCGCTCGGCGGAGTGGAGTCGTTGATCGAGTACCCCGGCGCCATGACCCACGCGTCGACCGCGGGTTCACAGCTCGAGGTGCCCGACAATCTGGTGCGACTGTCGGTGGGCATCGAGCATGCCGCCGATCTGCTGGCCGATCTGGAGCAGGCCCTGTCCTAGGGCCCGTGGCGGCTAGGCCATCAGGGCCGGACGCAACGCCGACGTCGTCACTGCCAGATTCATCTCCGGTAGTGACGACGCGGTCTCGTCCACCCAAATGCCCGTGGCGATTTCGGTCGACCGGGCATGCACCCAGCGCCAGCCGCGGTCGTTGAGGCTCAGGACGGCGCCAAGGCCGTCCACCGCGTGCAGCAGGCAGATGATCGCGGCGATCGCAGGCACCGGGTTGTCGCCGTCGAACAACGCGGCCAGCAGGGCGGCACGGGTCTGGCTGACCCGATCCCGGTTGGTCAGCGGCCAGCAGTAGACCGTCCTGCCCGGAAAGCCCTTGCCGGGCATGCGGACTCGGCGGATCTGCCCGAGGCGCTCGAGATGCAGTTCCAGGGTGGGCTGGGTGTGCCTGCTCAGCTTGGCCAGCGCGGTATCGGCCGCAAGCGGCCGGCGTTGGAGTAGTTCGAACGCCGGGTCGCCGACCGGATCGACGGGCCAATCGCCGGCGAGCGCGATCAGCCGACCGGCCTCGATCGGTTCGCCGGCCATGGCAGGACGGATCCGGCACGCGTACGCCAGATCCAGCAATACTGCGGCGCTGAGGAGTTTCTCCCTGCGGTGACGGTCGAGCCCGGGCTGCGCGGCTGCGTTGTCCAGCAACAGCAAGAACAGGTCTTCGGCGATTTGCGCCATTTCCCCGACTGTAGTGCTTCGACCCGGGCCGTCCCGTCAGGCGTGGTAGGGCTCGGCGCTGACCAGGGTGACCGTGACGGTGTTGCCGTTGGGCACGGTGTAGGTGCGCGACTCGCCGACCTTGGCGTCGATCAGTGCACTGCCCAGCGGTGAGTTGGGGGAGTACACCTCGAGCTTGCCGTCGCTGATGCCCTCCTGGCGGGTGGCGATCAGGAACGTCTCGGTGTCGCTCTTGTCGTCGTCGTAGTAGACCTTGACGACCGAACCGGGCAGCGCGACGCCGGACTGCTTGGGTGCCTCGCCGACCTTGGCGTTGTTGAGCAGCTCCTGCAGCTGGCGGATGCGGGCCTCCTGCTGGCCCTGCTCCTCGCGGGCGGCGTGGTAGCCACCGTTCTCGCGCAGGTCGCCCTCTTCGCGACGGTCGTTGATCTCGGCGGCGATCACCGGCCGGTTGGCGATCAGCTGATCCAGCTCCGCCTTCAACCGGTCGAATGCTTCCTGAGTGAGCCAGGTGACCTGTGTGTCGGTCATGTTCTCGCGCTCCTGTCTGTCTTGCTCTTGCGGCGCTCTTGCGCCTTCCTCGCGTACGAAGTCAGTTGTTTCCGGCCGGGGACAGGCTGCGTGTATTGCCGCGGGCGTCAGCACCGAACTGAGTGCTAATGCAGCAATACACGGCCCCAGCTAGGAACCGTGTATCGCACAATCGTACCACCGAGCGGCCAACGAATCTTCATTTAATCGCTGTCCGAGCAGGGTTGCGGACGTCAAAATCAGGGCGCTACCAGGTAGGACGGCACATCCGTACCGCAACCGTAGACATCGCCGATCACGGGGGGTCGGCTGGATTTCACTTCCGTCGTCACCTGAACCACCGTCTGATCGGACGGACCGACCAGGACTTCCCGCCGGCCGGTCTCGCTGCCGTCGATGGAGCGGGCCCGGACGATGCACACCACCGGCTTCGACGGGTCGGGGCGGGTCACCCCGATCGTCACCGACACGGTCTGGTTGTCGACCAGTTCATAAGCTGAGAGCTCGCCTTTCACCTCGCCGGTGCCCAACCGCTGGAAGGCCACGATCGCGAGGATCACACCCGCCACCACCACCAGTCCGACCAGCGCGAACGTGATCCATCGCCGGGTCCGGCGGGACATTTGGCGGGATCCGTAGCGGGCGGCGGGGCGTTCGATCATCAGAACTGGAACTATAGGGCCAGGCAAATACGTGACCGAAGCCCAGGGAGCGGGCCGAGGACTTGGGTACAGGGATTAGGTAAGAGGACGCCGTAGTTAGATGAAAGCGAAATGAGTGAACTGCGGTTGATGGCGGTGCATGCCCACCCGGACGACGAGTCCAGCAAGGGGGCGGCAACCACCGCGCGCTATGCGGCTGAAGGTGTGCGCGTCATGGTCGTGACGCTCACCGGTGGTGAGCGCGGCGACATTCTCAATCCGGCGATGGACCTCCCCGAGGTCCACGGCCGGATCACCGAGGTGCGCCGCGACGAGATGGCCAAGGCGGCCGAGATCCTCGGCGTCGAACATCACTGGCTGGGATTCGTCGACTCGGGTCTGCCCGAGGGCGACCCGCTGCCCCCGCTGCCCGACGGCTGCTTCGCGTGTGTGCCGCTCGCCGAGCCGGTCCGCCGCCTGGTCCAGGTCATCCGGGAGTTCCAGCCGCACGTGCTGACCACCTACGACGAGAACGGCGGCTACCCGCACCCCGATCACATCCGCTGCCACGAGGTATCGGTGGCGGCCTACGAGGCGGCCGCCGACCACCGGCTGTACCCCGAGGCCGGGGCGCCGTGGAGCGTGTCGAAGCTCTACTACAACCACGGCTTCCTGCGTCAGCGGATGCAGCTGCTGCAGGACGAGTTCGCCAAGAACGGCCGGACGGGTCCGTTCGGCAAATGGCTTGAGCACTGGGACCCCGATCACGACATATTCGCCAAGCGGGTCACCACCCGTGTTGAATGCTCGGAGTACTTCAGCCAGCGTGACGATGCGCTGCGCGCACATGCGACCCAGATCGACCCGAAAGGCGATTTCTTCCATGCGCCCATCGAGTGGCAGCAGCGGCTCTGGCCGACGGAGGAGTTCGAGTTGGCGCGGTCGCGTGTGCCGGTGAACCTGCCGGAAGACGATCTGTTCACCGGGATTGAGAAATGATCGACACTTTGACCGCAGTGGTCACACTGCTCGCAGAGGAACCGCGAAACACGGGGCCGGAGTTCGGTAAGGCGACCCCGCTCGGGCTGCTCATCACGGTGGCGCTGCTGATCGGAACCTTCGCGCTGGTCTGGTCGATGAACCGGCACCTGCGCAAGCTGCCCGAGTCCTTCGACCGGGAACACCCGGAGCCCGATCAGGCGGCCGATGAATGCACCGTCGAGGGGGACCCCGATCGCGCCGATGGCCATCAAGGTCAGCCACGTGAGCCCGGTAGCGGGTAACACGCTCGGCGGGTCCACCAGCCCGTACCTCCGCCAGCACGCCGACAATCCGGTGCACTGGCGAGAATGGACGCCCGAGGCGCTCGCTGAAGCCGCCTCGCGGGACGTCCCCATCCTGCTGTCCATCGGCTACGCGGCATGTCACTGGTGCCATGTGATGGCGCACGAGTCGTTCGAAGACGCCGACGTGGCGGCTGTGCTCAACGACGGATTCGTCTGCATCAAGGTCGACCGCGAGGAGCGGCCAGACCTGGATGCGGTGTACATGAATGCCACCGTCGCGTTGACCGGGCAGGGCGGCTGGCCGATGACGTGTTTCCTGACCCCCGACGGCCGGCCCTTCTTCTGCGGCACGTACTACCCGAAGCTGGGGTTCCTGCAACTGTTGGACGCGGTCGCCGAAACCTGGCGGGACCGGCGTGACGAGGTCGAGCGGGCCTCGGACCAGATCGCCACCGAGCTGCGTTCGATGTCGGCGGGGCTGCCCGGCGGCGGGGCGCCGGTGGGACCGGAACTGTGCGACCACGCGGTGGCCGCGGTGCTGCACGACGAGGACGAGACGTACGGAGGCTTCGGCGGCGCACCCAAGTTCCCGCCCTCGGCGTTGTTGGAAGGGCTGCTGCGCCACCACGAACGCACCGGGTCCGCCCCGGCGCGCGCGGCCGTGGAGCGCACGTGTTCGGCGATGGCTCGCGGCGGCATCTACGACCAGCTGGCCGGTGGATTCGCCCGCTACAGCGTCGACCCGCACTGGGTGGTACCGCACTTCGAGAAGATGCTGTACGACAACGCGCTGCTGCTGCGGGCGTACGCACATCTGGCGCGTCGTACCGGGGATCCGTTGGCGCGCAGGGTGACTGAGGAGACCGCAGCATTCATCATGTCGGACCTGGGTGCCGGCGGAATGTTCACCTCGTCGCTGGACGCCGATGCCGGTGGGCGCGAAGGGCTTACCTACGTGTGGACGCCGGCCGAACTGCGCTCGGTACTGGGGGATGACGACGGAGCCTGGGCGGCTTCACTTTTCGGGGTGACGAAAGCCGGCACATTCGAGCACGGTGCCTCGGTGCTGCAACTGCACCGCGATCCCGACGACGCAGCCCGCTTCGAATCGGTGCGGGCGGCGTTGTCGGCGGCCCGCGCGCTGCGAGCCCAGCCCGCGCGCGACGACAAGGTGGTGACCGCGTGGAACGGCCTGGCCATCACCGCGCTGGCCGAAGCCTCGGTCGCGCTCGAGCGGCCCGAATTCCTTTCCGCGGCACTCGAATGCGCGCGCCGGTTGCTGGATCTGCACATGGTGGACGGCCGGCTGCGCCGCGCCAGTCTGGGCGGCCGGGTCGGGGAGAGCGCGGCGATCCTTGAGGATCATGCCGCGCTGGCCACCGCATTGATGACGCTGTACCAGCTCACCGGATTCGGCTTGCCCGAGGCGGTTCGCCTGGTGGATCTGGCGCTCGAACATTTTGCCGACCCGGATCAGCCCGGGCGCTGGTTCGACACCGCCGATGACGCCGAGCAACTCATGGTGCGTCCCGCCGATCCGATCGACGGTGCGACGCCGTCGGGTGCCTCCCTGATCGCCGAGGCGCTGCAGGTCGCGGGGTACCTGACAGGGTCTTCGCGCTATGTGGATGCGGCGCAGGCGACGTTGTCGTCGGCCACGCCGATCCTCGCGCGCGCGGCCCGGTCCGGGGGACACTGGCTCGCGGTCGCCGAGGCGCAGGTCCGCGGCCCGATCCAGATCGCAGTCGCGGGCGATCCGTCGTCGCCGCTGTTGGCCGCCGCGCGCCGGCTGGCACCGGGTGGGGCGCTGGTGGTCGGCGGTGAGGTCGACTCCTCGGAACTGCTCACCGGGCGCGATCGCGTGGACGGCGCCGACGCCGCCTATGTCTGTCGCGGCACGGTGTGCGACCTGCCCGTCACGACGGTCGGAGAGCTTGCTGTCTCGCTGGGTGGTGAACCGCCGGACGGCGGAAGTGGTGCCGTGTAGCCTCGCGGCCATGAGCCACGATGCCGCCGCCCTGGAGTCCTTCGTCAAGCGCTATCTCGACACCGTTGCCGGTGGGTCCGCGGCCGAGGTCGCCGCGCTGTACGCCGACGACGCCACGCTGGAGGATCCGGTGGGCAGCGGGGAGGTGCACATCGGGCGCCAGGCGATCGAGGGCTTCTACAAGAACCTGACCGCCGCCGGCGGCGAGATCACCACCGAGCTGCTCAAGTTCCGCCCCGGCGGACATGAGGCGGCCTTCCTGTTCGCGATCGTCGTCGGCGGGGCCATGCGCATCGAACCCATGGAGGTGATGACGTTCGACGCCGAGGGCAAGATCACCGCGATGAAGGCCTACTGGACGGCGGCCGACATCACCCAGCTGTAGATACGTGCGAGAGCCCCGCATCGCTTCGGCGATGCGGGGCTTTTGTGTCAGAAGACGGCGAACCACATGGCGATGTAGTGGCAGATCGCCGCTACCGCCGTGCAGGCGTGGAAGAACTCGTGATGACCGAACGTCGTCGGCCAGGGATTGGGCCACTTGAGCGCGTAGAGCACGCCGCCGATGCTGTAGAGCGCGCCGCCGACGATCAACAGCACCACCGCGGCCACACCGGCCCCGTGCATGATCGGTCCGATGAACCAGGCCGCGACCCAGCCCAGCAGGATGTAGAGCGGGACACCGAGCCAGCGTGGTGCCGACGGCCAGAACATCTTGAGCAGCACGCCCGCGATCGCCCCGCCCCAGACGATCCAGAACAGCACCATGCCTTTGGATTCGGGCAGGGCCAGCAGTGCGAACGGGGTGTAGCTGCCGGCGATGAAGATGAAGATCATCGAGTGGTCGAGGCGCTTCATCCACTTGCGGGCGTTGGCGGATTTCCAGTTCACCCGGTGATAGGTGCCGCTGACGGTGAACATCGCCACAATCGTGAAGGTGTAGAGCAGCGTGGCCAGTCCGGCCCGGGTGGATTCCAGCGACCACGACACCGACACCAGGGCCGCACCCGCGATGAATGCGATCACCGCCGAATACACGTGGATCCAGCCCCGTGCGCGCGGCTTGCCCAGGAACTGGGCGACGCCCTCGGCGACCGCCTCGGGCAGATCTTCCGCGGGCCGGTTCAGTGCGGCCGCTGAGCGGTAGGGCTTGGTGCTACCCGTCGGCGCAGTCATGTCACCTCCATTGAGAACCGTGGTGTACCCCGACGCTCACAGTAGTCTGGACTCTCGTGGACATCATTCCCCCGCGGCTCAAAGAACCGGCCTATCGGCTCTACGAGATGCGGTTGCGTCAGGAACTGGCGCAGTCCAGATCAGAACTGCCCCGCCACATCGCGGTGCTGTGCGACGGCAACCGCCGCTGGGCGCGTGACGCGGGTTACGACGACGTCAGCATCGGCTACCGGATGGGTGCCGCCAAGATCGCCGAGATGCTGCGCTGGTGTCAGGCCGCGGGCATCGAGATGACGACCGTCTACCTGCTGTCGACGGAGAACCTGCAACGCGATCCCGAAGAGCTGTCGGCCCTGCTCGAGATCATCACCGACGTGGTCGAGGAGATCTGCGCCCCGTCGAACACCTGGACGGTGCGCACCGTCGGTGACCTGGAGTTGTTGGGGGAGGAGCCGGCCCGCAGGCTGCGGGAGGCCGTCGAATCGACCAACGGCAGGGGCGGCAAGTTCCATGTGAATGTCGCCGTCGCGTACGGCGGCCGTCAGGAGATCGTCGACGCCGTGCGCTCGCTGTTGTCGAAGGAACTGGCCAACGGTGCCACCGCCGAGCAACTCGTCGAAGCCGTCACCGTCGACGCGATCTCGGAGAACCTCTACACCTCAGGCCAACCCGACCCGGACCTCGTCATCCGCACCTCGGGTGAGCAACGGCTCAGCGGATTCCTGTTGTGGCAGAGCGCATATTCGGAGATGTGGTTCACCGAGGCGTACTGGCCCGCCTTCCGCCGCGTCGACTTCCTGCGCGCACTGCGCGATTACACGGCCCGGCATCGCAGATTCGGCAAGTAGTGCCAAACTGAACCTATGGCTGCGCTGTCGGCAGTGGTCTTCACGCTCAGCTGGTGGCTGGGTCTCTACCTGCTCGCCCGCGACCCGCGTAAGCCCGTCCTCGTCCTCGCGGCGATCGGGCTGACCAGTTTCGCGGTGGTCGTCGCGCTCGACGCGGTCCGGCTCGTCACCGGCTCGGAAGTGCTCAGCCGCATCGAGATCTATCTGGTGGCGGTGCCGGGAATCGCCTGGTTCGCGGTCATGGTCGAACTCGCCCGGCCGGCCGACACCTTCCGGTCCCGCGCGGGTGAGATCGCCGCGATCTTCGCGGTCGCCGTTCTGGCTTTGGCCGGGGCGGGACTGGCGGGCAGCGTCGACGGTCCGCTGCGGACCGGTCACTGGGTGATGTTCGCGGTGATCTCGCTGTCCTCGCTCGGGGCGATGATCAAGGCCGTGGTCGGCGGCGCCAAACCCGGGTCGGTGGTGGGCTTCATCATCGTCGCGACGCTGTTCTTCGCACTGGGCAACGCCATCCTGGTGATCCCGCTCGGGCTGGTACCCAGCTGGCTGGCGCTGGCCTCCACCGGATTCGACGTCGCGCTGCTCGGTGTCGCCGTCGCGATCTGGGACGCCTTCGACGAGGGCCAGGCGCTACGCGCGGACATGCGCCGCTCGATCATCGGCACGCTGGTGATCGCGGTTCCGTTCGCCGCGCAGGCCCTGATCGGCATGACCGTGCTCGACGCCGGGACCGGCCGTACCGTCATGACGATCCTGCTGTTCACCAGCCTGGCGGTCGCGGTCGCAGTGGAAGTGCTCGCCGATCCACTGGCCGGGTTGTTCGACCGGTTGGCCTTTTCCCGGTCCCCGGACCTGCGGGCCGACCGTGAGGCACTGCGCCAGACCGAGGCCGCGTTGCCGCTGCGATCGGATCACCCCCTGGGCGGCATCGACGACGACGCCTTCACGCGGCTCACCCGGCGCGCCCTCGGCCACTACGGCGACCTGTCCAAACTGGTGGCCAGCCCCTTGACCGCGCTACCGACGATCGATGCCCGGCTGGCCGAGCGCGGGGCGCCGGACCAGCCGCTGGAACGCGCGAACGAACTCAAGGCGCTGCTGGCCGACCGTATCGCCGCGCTCAAGCCCCGCGACAGCGGTGACTTCGGCACCACCGAGCAGTGGCGCCACTACAACTCGCTGTACTTCCCCTACGTCGTCGGGGTCCGCGCGTACGCGCAGAACGCCACCGCCGCCGGGCTCGATCCCGTTGCCCGGCAGGCCTGGCAGTGGTTCGTCACCGAGGTGCCGCAGCGCTCGCTGCACAACTGGCAGAACGCTGCGGCGCGGGTGATCGCCGCGGACCTGCGCGGCGACTTGGCGCCGGTGGCCGGCTCGGCCGGCCGATAGGTTCGCGTCGCCGAAAAATGCCCTGACCAGGGCTTGGCAGTCCTTGGCAGTGTTTGGCGTCGATCTGGCAGCACCTCGTGAGCAAGGTCGGAGGTGTTCCACCCATCGACACCCTCATCGCCGAGGAGCCAGACATGACCGCCACCCTGCACCAGCCACTGGCCGACCCGACAGCCGGATCGGCCCTGGGAGATTCCCTGCTGCGGTTCGCCCTGCGCGCCGATGCCACCGTGTGCGCCGGCGTCGGACTGCTGGTGGCCATGGCCGCCGATCAGCTGGCCCGCATCGCGGGCGTGTCCGCCACCGCCGGGTGGTTCGTCGGCGCCGCGCTGGTCGGCTACGGCGCCCTGCTGTACGTCCTGGCCGCGGCCACGCACGTCCGGCGGGTGGGCATCGTCGTGCTCGCCGGCAACCTGGCCTTCGCGGTCGCGACGGTCGTCGCCATCGTGACCGGCTGGTTGCCGTTGACCGGGACCGGTGTCGAGATGGTGCTCGGATTCGTCAGCGCCACCGTCGTATTGGCCTGGCTGCAATACCGCGGAGTGCGCCGTCTGGCGTGACTCCTTCCCGAGCCGGTGCGGGGTGCCGCCGGAAGAGGTTACGGCGAGTATCCCCGCACCGTGCTCCATCGCACGAAGTGAATGCACGACAAGAAAACACACCGGAGAGAAGGAGAATCATGACCGCCATCACCGCCACCGGAGCCGCGGGCACCAGGAAGTCAGCGGACTCGCTGCTGCGCCTGGCCATGCGGCTCGACGCAGTCCTCGTCGGCATCAGTGGGATCGCGCTGCTGGCCGCGGCCGGGTGGTTCGCCGATCTCACCGGTCTGCCGAAATCCGTCGAGTACGGGGTCGGCATCTTCTCGGTCGTCTACGGCATCGCGGTGTTCGCCCTTGCCGGGATCGAGCGGGTGCGTCCCGCAGGCATCGGCACCGTGATCGCCAACGCCGCCTGCACGGTGATCGCACTGGCCGCAGTCTTCACCATGACCCTGACCACCGCGGGCGTGGTCTTCGTCATCGGCACCGGCATCTACACGCTGGCGATGGCCGAACTGCAGTACGTCGGGGTCAAGCGGATCCCGGCCTGATAGACCTGCGATCGCCCAGAACCGTTGCGGTTCTGGGCGATCTGCGTGCGTAGCCGATAATCGTCGAGTGGAACTGCACTGGACACCAGAGCACACCGAGCGGTTGCGGGCGGTACGGGTCGGGTGGGACGGAACCGAGGTGGGCGCGCCGTGTTTTCCGCCGGACTGGGAGACCGAACCCGGCGACCTCGATCTGCTGCGCATCGCCACCGGGTTCGGCACCTGTGCCGCAGGCGAATACACCTACGAGCGTCCGCCGGTCGACCATGAGTACTCGTTCTTCGTGGAGAAGCTGCCGGAGTTCGGGTCGTTCGGCCTCACCGATCAGCACCGCACCCTGCTGGCCAACATGAGCTGGGAACTGTCCGATCCCTATTTCGGCGAGGAGGTACCCGGCTGCGATCCCAAGCGGCCGTACGGCGACTTCACCTTCTACCAGCTGGAGATGGCGCTGCACCTGGGGCTGATCCCGCCGAAGAAGCCCGAGGGGGAGGATCCGATGACCCCCGAGCTGGTCACCGCGATGACCGAACTGCACCAGCGCATGCAGCCGGCGCTCCAGGTGTTCCTGCAGCATTTCGCGATCGCCGACGGCGATCGATTCGTGGGCAACGAGTGGGGCGGCTGGGAACGCGCCTGAGCGACGCCGATTCGGGTAGCCGACTACTCACGACCATCACGAGCGAGGGTCGCAGACTGAAGTCAGGGGGAGTGACTGGAGGCTGCGATGACCACAACAGCTGCGGACAGCTGCGATGTCTGTATTGTCGGCGCCGGCCTGTGCGGCATGAACGCACTGTTCGTGGCGAGCAGATATCTCAGACCCGACCAGAAGATCATCCTGATCGACCGTCGCCCGCGGGTCGGTGGCATGTGGGTGGACACGTACCCGTACGTGCGGCTGCACCAGCCCCACCCGATGTTCACCGCCGGCGACATCAAGTGGACGCTGGGCCGCGAACCGTCGTACCTGGCCACCAAACCGGAGGTGCTCGACCACTTCGCGCACTGCCTGCAGCAGATCGAACAGCGGGTGCGCGTCGAGGAACGGTTCGGCTGGAGTTTCGAGAAGGACGAGCCGGACGAGGGTGGTGTGCGGGTCACCTGCCGCGACGCCGACGGGCAACCGCACACCGTCCGGGCCGACCGGTTGATCAAGGCCTACGGAGTTCGGGTGACGCCGAACGACGCGCTCGAGCTGTCCAGCGACCGGGTGCGGTCGGTGTCACCGGACTCGTGTGATGTCCGCTCCGGGGAGATCCACGACAGCGACACCCCGGTGTGGGTGATCGGTAGCGGTAAGACCGCCATGGACACCGCACACGCACTGATCGGGTCAAGTCCGGGGCGCGAGGTGAACATGGTGGCCGGCTCGGGCACCTTCTTCTCCAACCGGGATCAGCTTTTCCCGGTCGGTGCCCGGCGCTGGTGGGGTGGGGTCGCATTGACCAAGATGGCCATCGAGATGACCCGGCTCTTCGACGGCACCAACGAGGACGAGGTCGCCGGCTGGTATCAGTCGACCTACGGCACCTACCCGACACCGCGGGCCGCCCACTTCCTGGCCGGGGTGCTGTCCGAAGCCGAGAACGCCGCCATCGCCGCGGGCCTGAACGACGTGGTGATGGACCACCTGGTCGACGTTGTCGACAGCAACGGCTCCGCCGATCTGGTGTTGCGCAGCGGGGCCAGGAAAACCGTCTCGCCGGGCAGCTGGATCGTGAACTGCACCGGATACCTCAGCAAGGGCGAATATCCCTACGAGCCGTATGTATCCGGCGACGGTTCAGTCCTGTCGCTCCAAATGCGTTCCGCCACCATGCATCTGACCTCGTACGCAGCCTACTTCGCAACTCACCTGATGTTTCTGGGCAAGTTGAACACGGTGCCGCTCTACGAACTCGATATTCAGGACCTGGTGCAGAAGTCCAAAAAGGCAGTGGTGTACGCGATGTTCACCCTGGCTCAGTACAACCTCAGTCTCATCACGGATGCGGTGCCGGTCAAGGTGTTCCGTGAATGCGGCCTGGACTTCAACCGCTGGTATCCGATGCCGCGTCAGTTGTCGGCCACCAGCCGGTTCCTGGCGACTCACCACCGCGACCGGGAGCACCTGCGTCGCACGCTGGACACGGTGGGGGAGCGCTTCGATGTCCGATGCGGACCGTTGATCACAACTTCCGCAGCCGCAGCCGGTTGATCGAATGGTCGGAGTCCTTGCGCAGGACCAGGGTGGCCCGCGGCCGGGTCGGCAGGATGTTCTCGATCAGGTTGGGCCGGTTGATGGAATGCCAGATGTCGCGCGCGGCGAACACCGCCTGCTCATCGGTCAGCGTCGAGTAGTGGTGGAAGTGCGAGGCCGGATCGGCGAACGCCGTCGAGCGCATCGTCAGGAACCGGGAGATGTACCACTGCTCGATGTCTTCGATGCGCGCATCGACGTACACCGAGAAGTCGAACAGATCCGAGACCATCAGCGCAGGCCCGGTCTGCAGGACGTTGAGCCCTTCCAGGATCAGGATGTCCGGATGCCGCACCACCTGCTTCTCACCCGGCACGATGTCGTAGAGCAGGTGTGAGTACACCGGCGCACAGACTTCGTCGGCACCCGATTTCACCGCGGTGACGAACCGCATCAACCCGCGCCGGTCGTAGCTCTCCGGGAACCCCTTGCGGTGCATGAGGTTCCGGCGGTTGAGCTCCTTGTTGGGGTAGAGAAATCCGTCGGTGGTGACGAGGTCGACCCGGGGGTGGTGGCCCCAGCGGGCCAACAGGGCCTGCAGCACGCGGGCGGTGGTCGATTTCCCGACCGCCACACTGCCCGCGACGCCGATGACAAACGGCACCGGCCGGTCCGGATTCTGCTGCGGCTCACCGAGGAACTCCGCCGTGGCGGCGAACAGGCGCTGACGGGCGGCCACCTGAAGGTGGATCAACCGGGCCAGGGGCAGATAGACCTCTTCGACCTCGAGGATGTCGAGTTTTTCGCCCATACCCCGCAGGCGCAGCAGCTCATCCTCGGTGAGTTTCAGCGGTGTCGACATGCGCAGTGCACGCCATTGACTTCGGTCGAACTCCACATAGGGGCTCGGCTCGCTCGGCCGCGGCATTCGGTCAGTCTTACATCTACGGTTGTGGGCATGGGAAACGGGATGGACTTGGGAATCGGCTCGGGGACGGACTCAGCCGATTTCGTCCGCGAGTACCTGCTGCTCGGACTGCGCTTCGATCGTGTCGAGGACGGCTACGTCGACTCCTTCACCGGTGACCCGCAGCTGCGGCGCGCGGTCGAGAACGAGCCCGCGCCCGACCCGGCCGAGCTGGCCCGCCAGGCCGATCGGTTACTGACCCGGATCCCCGACGACCTCGACCACGACCGGGCCGAATACATCGCCGCGCACCTGCGTGCGCTCAACTGTGCGGGCCGAAAATTCGCCGGTGAGCAGGTCGGTTTCGTCGACGAGGTGCAGGCCTACTTCGACGTGCGGATCGGCAAGGGCGATCCCGAGCGCTACCGCCAGGCCCACGCCAAACTCGACGATGCACTGGGCGGCACCGGCCCGTTGGCCGAGCGAATTCAGGCGCACCGCACCGGAGACGAGATCCCGCCGGCCCGGCTGGAGGAGTGCATCCACGCGTTCTCCTCGGCCCTGCGCGACAAGGTGCGCGCCGCGTATCCGCTGCCCGAGACCGAGACCATCACCTATGAGGTGGTCACCGACAAACCATGGTCGGGGTTCAACTACTACCTGGGCGACTACAAGTCGACCGTTGCGGTCAACGCCGACCTCAAACAACAGATGGCCAATCTGCCCCGGCTGGTGGCCCATGAGTCCTACCCGGGCCATCACACCGAGCACTGCCGCAAAGAGGCCGGCCTGGTGGCTCGCGACGGCGAACTGGAACAGACGATCTTCCTCGTCAACACCCCGCAGTGCCTGATGGCCGAGGGCCTGGCCGACCTGGCGTTGCATGCCATCGTCGGGCCGGGCTGGGGGGCATGGGCCGCCGACATCTACGCCGACTTGGGGCTGCGGTTCGACGGTGAGCGGGCCGAGGCGATCTCGGAGGCGGTGGCCGGGCTGGCCGACGTGCGCCAGGACGCGGCGCTGATGCTGCACGACGAGCATCGCGACGTCGACGAGGTGGCGGAGTTCCTCAAGAGGTGGCTGCTGGTCGACGACGACCGGGCCAGGCAGTCGCTGCGGTTCCTGTCCTCGCCGCTTTGGCGGGCCTACACCAGCACCTACATCGAGGGTTACCGGTTGCTGCGGGCGTGGTTGGACGACCGGCCCGAAGGTGTGACGCTGGCCCAGCGCTTCGGTCGGCTGCTCGACGAGCCGCTGATTCCCTCGACGTTGCGGGCTTCCTGAGCCGATCGGCCTCCGGGGGCTCGGCAGCAAAGTTATCGATCCGATTTCGACGCCGCCGTGATGGCCGTCCCGCGTTTGCCTGCCGGCGTTCGATGTTGTGTCGCCTCTCACGTATGACGCCGGTCTCAAGTGGTTGAACGGCCTAGTTACTGGTCAGTAACATTGTTGCCGTAGGGCTCGGTGGTAGTGCCGGGTCGGGCAAAGGAAATGACCATGGCAGCAACAAGGGAAAGTCTGAACAGGATCAAGCGCGCGGCCGGCGTGGTCGTGGTGGCGGGTGCGATGGCACTTGCCGGCATCCTCGGCTCTGGCGCGGTGGCCAACGCCGGACCCGTCACGAAGGTTGGCAGCGATCCGGTGGCGCCGGTCAGCCCTGGCGGCAAGAAGGCGCCCTTCACCAAGGTCGGTAGCGATCCGGTGACGTCCGCCATCTCTGGCATCTCCGGCGTCCCCACCATCTCCGGCTCCGAGATCCCACCTCTGGTCAGCCCGTGGCCAGGTGGCGCGTGGGCCGGCCACGACTGGAGCAAGGGATACCCCGGCGGCGGTTTCGCCAACGGCAAGGGCGGCGGCGCTGCCATCCACGGCAGGGCCGGCGGCGCCTGGAACCACAGGGACTGAGAAACGTTTGCTGACGAGCGCTCTGGAATTCGGCGCTCCCGCCGGCCGGGCGCTTGTCCTGGCATTCGACGCCTTCCCGGAAACGGCGGTTGCAACTGCAAATACTGACCTTGATTTGCGGTACTTCCCGTCGCCGGTAGGCACCTCTCCAGCTGGTTGATCGGCCCCTTCGGCGAAGCGTAAAATATTTGCTGAACATCACGGCGACAAAACCGGGTGGCAGCAAGGGAGTCGACATGGCTGCAACGAGGACGAAATCGAACCGGGTGAAGTTGATGACCGGCGTGATCGTGGTGGCGGGCTCGATGGGGCTGGCCGGTCCTACGGCGGTGGCCAATGCCGATCCCGTCGTCGTTCTGAATGGCGAAACGGTGGATCCGCCAACACCTGGCCTCGTGATCCCGTGGCCCGGCGGCGCCAGGGCCGGCCACGACTGGAGCAAGGGGTGGCCCGGTGGTGCCTGGGCCGGTCATGACTGGAGCAAGGGGTGGCCGGGCGGCGGTTTCGCCAACGGAAAGGCCGGCGGCGCTTGGAACCACACCAAGTGATCTGCTGCTGATCCCGTCGGCATCGCGGGCTTAGGCTCCGACGATGTCGTCTCTGCGGCGAGACATCCCCGCCATCGCCACCCCGATCAACCTTCTGCTGGTGCTCTGGATGGCCGTCGGGCGGGGCCTGTTCGTGCCGCTCGGCTGGATGATGGTGTTCGTCATCCTCTGTTCGCCTGTGCTCGTGCTCTCTCTGGTGGCGACCACCAGGATGATGCGTCGGCTACCCGGGCCGGAACTCACCTCCGGGCAGGCCTGGGCGCAGATCGTGGTGTGGTCGGCGATGTTCGGCTTCGGCTTCTTCGGCGCCGACGGAGGCGACAGTGGCACCACCCCGTCGATCCTGATGAAGCTGCTCGGTGAGCGGCCGTGGGCGGAAACCGTGAGCCTGCTGCTCTGGTGGGGCTGCGTTTTCGTCGGGCCCGCCGCGTGGTTCGTGCTGCTCTCGAAACTGACCAAGGGCCTCGCGGTCGCGTCGCAACCCCAGCGGCCGTACCCCCAGCCCGGTTATCCCGGCTATCCAGCCCCGGGCCCGATCAACGGCGACATCCGCCCCGACTAGGCTAAAAGGCATGGCAGCAGACTCGTCATCCACCTTGCCCGCGGCTTCCGGCGCTGATTACGCCGACACCTCAAGCGCCGCCTACCAGGCCGCGTTGCAGGTCATCGAATCCGTCGAGCCCCGGGTCGCGGCAGCCACCCGCAAAGAGCTTGCCGATCAACGTGATTCGCTCAAGTTGATCGCCAGTGAGAACTACGCCTCCCCGGCGGTGCTGCTCACCATGGGCACCTGGTTCTCCGACAAGTACGCCGAGGGCACCGTCGGGCACCGCTTCTACGCGGGCTGCCAGAACGTCGACACCGTCGAGGCCCTGGCCGCCGAGCATGCGCGTGAACTGTTCGGCGCCCCCTACGCCTACGTCCAGCCGCACTCCGGCATCGATGCCAATCTCGTTGCCTACTGGGCCATCCTGGCCACCAAGGTGGAGGCACCGGGCCTGGCCGAACTGGGCGCCAAGCACGTCAACGACCTGTCCGAGGCGGACTGGGAGACCCTGCGCAACAAGCTGGGCAATCAGCGCCTGCTCGGCATGTCCCTGGATGCCGGCGGGCACCTGACCCACGGCTTCCGGCCCAACATCTCGGGCAAGATGTTCCACCAGCACAGCTACGGGACCAACCCCGAGACGGGTTTCCTGGACTACGACGCGGTGGCCGCGGCGGCTCGCGAGTTCAAGCCGTTGGTGCTGGTCGCGGGCTACTCGGCCTACCCGCGCCGGGTGAACTTCGCCAAGATGCGCGAGATCGCCGACGAGGTCGGCGCCACCCTGATGGTCGACATGGCGCACTTCGCCGGGCTGGTCGCGGGCAAGGTGTTCACCGGTGACGAGAACCCGGTGCCGCACGCCCACGTCACCACGACCACCACCCACAAGTCGCTGCGCGGACCGCGCGGCGGCATGGTGCTGGCCACCGAGGAATTCGCGCCTGCCGTGGACAAGGGTTGCCCGATGGTGCTCGGCGGGCCGCTGAGCCACGTGATGGCGGCCAAGGCCGTCGCGCTGGCCGAGGCGCGCCAGCCGTCGTTCCGGACCTACGCCCAGCAGGTCGCCGACAACGCCCAGGCGCTGGCCGACGGCTTCGTCAAGCGGGATGCGGGCCTGGTCACCGGTGGCACCGACAACCACCTGGTGCTGCTCGACGTGCGTTCGTTCGGTCTGACCGGCCGCCAGGCCGAGTCCGCTCTGCTGGACGCGGGCGTCGTCACCAACCGCAACGCGATCCCGGCCGACCCCAACGGCGCCTGGTACACCAGCGGCATCCGGCTGGGCACCCCGGCGCTGACGAGCCGCGGATTCGGCGCCGACGACTTCGACCGGGTGGCCGAGCTGATCGTCGACGTGCTGTCCAACACGCAGGCCGAGGGGACCTCGAAGGCCAAGTACAAGTCGGCCGACGGAACCGCTGATCGGGTGCGCGCGGCCTCGGCCGAGCTGCTCGACGCCAACCCGCTGTACCCGGGCCTCACACTCTGAGCTGGGGTGCCGCGACACACAGGGACCTGAGTTTCGGAAACCTGTAAACCCGGGTTACAGTTACCGCATGGCACAGAAACCTGTCGCTAATGCGCTGACCTTGGAGCTTGAGCCCGTTGTCGAGGCCGAGCTGCGTCGCCACCTGGATACCGAGGATCTCTGGTACGCGCACGATTACGTGCCGTTCGACCAGGGCGAGAACTTCGCCTTCCTCGGTGGCCAGGACTGGGATCCGTCGCAGGTGACCCTGCCCAAGACGATCACGGACGCCCTGGAGATCCTGCTGATCACCAAGGACAACCTGTCCGGATACCACCGCGAGCTCGTCGAGCACTTCATCCTCGAGGACAAGTGGGGCCGCTTCCTGGGTCGCTGGACCGCCGAGGAGCACCTGCACGCCGTCGCGCTGCGCAACTACCTCGTCGTCACCCGCGAGATCGACCCGACGGCCAACGAGGACGTGCGCGTCGAGCACGTGATGAAGGGCTACCGCGCCGACAGCTACAGCCAGATCGAGACGCTGGTGTTCATGACGTTCTTCGAGCGTGCGCACGCGGTGTTCACCCGCAACCTCGAAGCGCAGATCGCCGAGCCGGTGTTGAAGTCTCTGGTCGGCCGCATCGTCCTCGACGAGGAGCGGCACGAGGAGTTCTTCGCCAACCTGGTGTCGCACCTGCTGGGCACCCACCGCGACGAGACCGTGGCGGCCATCGCGGCCAGGGCCCGCGAGCTGGACGTGATCGGTGCGGACATCGATGCCTATCAGGACAAGGTCGCCGTGGTGGCCGAGGCCGGCATCTTCGACAAGGCCGATCTGGCGAAGGTCATCTCCGACCGGATCACCGCCTGGGGACTGGCCGACGAGGCTGCGCTCCAGGAGTTCATCAACACGTAACGCGCCGGGCGCCACGCGCGCGGCGCGCCAGCCAGCAACCCCGCTGAGGCGGGAGTAGCGTCGAATCCGATGGCTAGCGACATGCTCTGCTGTCCGGACGGTACCGATCGGTTAGATCTCGAGAGGACCGGCTCCGGTCCTGGTGCCGCAGTGTCCACCGAGCAACTCGTGTGGGGCCGCGCGGGTTCTAGGAGCGCCACGTGACTGATACTCCTGTCCGTACCTATGTGCTCGACACATCCGTGTTGCTGTCCGATCCATGGGCATGCACGCGGTTCGCCGAGCATGAAGTGGTGGTCCCGCTGGTCGTGATCAGCGAGCTGGAGGCCAAACGGCATCACCATGAGCTGGGCTGGTTCGCTCGGCAGGCGTTACGGATGTTCGATGATCTGCGGCTTGAGCACGGACGGCTGGATCAGCCGATTCCTGTTGGCGCAGAAGGCGGCACACTGCAGGTCGAGTTGAATCACATCGACCAGTCGGTGTTGCCGACGGGCTTCCGTACCGAGACCAACGACACCCGGATCCTCGCGTGTGCGGCCAATCTCGCTGCGGAGGGTAAGCATGTCACGCTGGTGAGCAAGGACATCCCGCTGCGCGTCAAAGCCGGTGCGGTTGGCCTGGCTGCCGACGAGTACCACGCGCAGGATGTCGTGGTGTCCGGGTGGACCGGGATGACCGAATTCGATGTGGCGCCAGAGGATATCGACACGCTGTTCTCCGACGGCGAGATCGATCTGACCGAGGCTCGGGATCTGCCCTGCCACACCGGAATTCGGTTGCTGGGTGGCAGTTCGTCGGCGCTCGGGCGGGTCAACGCCGAGAAGCGTGTGCAGCTGGTGCGTGGTGATCGCGAAGTGTTCGGCCTCCGGGGAAGGTCAGCCGAGCAGCGCGTCGCCCTCGATCTGCTGCTCGACGAGTCTGTCGGCATAGTCTCGCTCGGCGGCAAGGCAGGCACCGGCAAATCCGCGCTCGCTCTGTGCGCGGGTCTGGAAGCCGTGCTGGAACGGCGAACTCAGCGCAAGGTCGTGGTGTTCCGTCCGCTGTATGCGGTCGGCGGACAGGATCTCGGCTACCTGCCGGGCAGTGAGAGCGAGAAGATGGGTCCGTGGGCCCAGGCTGTCTTCGACACCCTCGAAGGGTTGGCCAGCCCGGCGGTGCTGGAGGAGGTACTCGCCCGCGGAATGCTGGAAGTGCTTCCGCTGACGCACATTCGGGGCCGGTCCCTGCACGACTCGTTCGTCATCGTCGATGAGGCGCAGTCACTGGAACGCAATGTGCTGCTGACCGTGCTGTCACGGCTCGGTGCGGGCTCGCGGGTGGTGCTGACCCACGACGTGGCCCAGCGCGACAACCTGCGGGTGGGCCGCCACGACGGTGTCGCGGCGGTGATCGAGAAGCTCAAGGGCCACCCCTTGTTCGCCCACATCACGCTGCAGCGCAGTGAACGTTCGCCGATCGCCGCGCTCGTCACCGAGATGCTGGAGGAGTTCAGCCCCGGCGCCCTGCCCTGAGCCCCTGAGTGATTTGGGTGCGTTTACCGGCGCTCATCGCCGGTAAACGCACCCAAATCGCCGGCCCGGTAGGCTGCCGGGGTGGCGAGGCTCCCCAACAGTCAGGCGTGGCGGTGGACGGTAGTCGGCGTGACAGCCGCCGTCGTGGTCCTGGTGGTGGGGGCACTCACCGGGCACATCCACCGGGACGGCCCCGATGACGTGGACTGCGCCGAGGAGAAGTGCATCGCACTGACCTTCGACGACGGGCCCGGGCCGTACACCGACCGGCTCCTGCAGATCCTCAAGGACAACGACGCAAAGGCGACGTTCTTCCAGATCGGCAACAAGGTCGCCGCCAATCCCGAGGGTTCCAAGCGGGTGGTCGAGGCCGGGATGGAATTGGGCAGCCACACCTGGGAACACCCCAACATGACGACCATCCCGCCGGAGGACATCCCGGCCCAGTTCAGTAAGGCCAGCGACGCCATCGAGGCCGCAACGGGCCAGCGGCCGAAGCTGGTGCGCACGGCGGGCGGGCTGATCAACGACCAGGTCCTGGCCGAGGCCCGCAAGCAGGGGTTGGCCGACATCAATTGGGACGTCATCCCGTTCGACTGGGCCAACGACGCCAACACCGCCGCCACCCGGTACATGCTGATGACGCAGATCAAGCCGAACAATGTCGTACTTTTTCATGACACCTACTCGTCCACCGTGGATCTGGTGCAACAGTTCATCCCCGTGCTCAAGGCCAATGGCTACCACCTGGTGACCGTCAGCCACATGCTCGGTGAACGTGAGCCCGGCACCAGCTACGGGAGCCGCGACAACGGGCCGCCCGTGCCGCCGGCCGAGGCGCTCAAGGACATCCCGCCGGAGGAGATCCCACCGTTGCCCGCGACACCCTCGCCCGCTCCGATGCCGAACTTCCCGATCACCGACATCCCCGGGGCGAATTCGGGCGGTCCCAACAACGGGGCATGAGACGCACATCGCGTCGGTTTGAGGACCAAAGACCCTAACCGGCGGGCCCGGGCACGACGAGGCTTGAAGTATGCCCGACACGATGTCCGATACAGCGACCCTCACCCGTGCGGTGCAGCTGGCATCGCGTGCACCCTCCCTGCACAACACCCAACCCTGGCGCCTGGTGGCCGAACAGGACTGCCTGCACCTGTTCCTCGACCCGTACCGGGTGGTGAGTGCGACCGACCGGTCCTCGCGTGAAGCGGTCATCAGCTGCGGAGTGCTCCTGGACCACCTGCGCGTCGCCATGGCCGCGGCCGGCTGGGATACCGCCGTCGACCGCTTCCCCAATCCGAACGACCCCGACCACCTGGCGACGCTGCAGTTCTCGCCGATGTCCTTCGTCACCGACGCCCACCGGCGGAGGGCTGACGCGATCCTGGCCCGGCGCACCGACCGGCTGCCCATGACCGGGTACGCGGACTGGGATGCCTTCGAGGTACTGCTGCGGGCGCGGTTGGCCGAAGGCCCGGTACACCTGGACGTGCTGGCCGAGGAGATGCGCGAAACCGTGGCCGAGGCCGCCGAGCTGACCGAGTCGCTGCGGCTCTACGATTCTGCTTACCACGCCGAACTTGCCTGGTGGACAACACCGTTCGCGACCGAAGACGGTATCCCGCAGAGCTCGCTGGTGTCGGCCGCCGAAAGTGAGCGCGTCGCGGTGGCACGCACTTTCCCGGTCACCTCACACACCGATCGGCGCCCCACAGTTCGCGACGATTCGGCCACCCTGGTGGTGCTGTCCACCGACGGCTACAGCCGGGCGGACGCCCTCGATGCCGGCGAGGCGCTCTCGGCGCTGCTGCTGGAATGCACGGTGTCGGGCCTGGCCACCTGCCCGGTGAGCCACGTGACCGAACTGCACGCCAGCCGCGACATCATCGCGACCCTGACCGGCCGCGACGCCTGTCCGCAGTTGCTGGTGCGGATCGGCATCGCCCCGACGATCACCGACGCGCCGCCGCCCACTCCGCGCCGCGCCGTCGAGGCCTTCCTGACCTTCGAATCCTGACCGTCCCGATAGGAGCTGACCCATGACAGACACCCTGATCGATCCCGCCTCCGCCACTGCTCTCACCGCTGGTGCGGCCGTCGTGGTCGAAGCCGACGGCCGCACCGCCAGCAACGACGCCCTGCACACCGCGATCGACGAAGCCGTGCGGCTCGGGGCGCCTTTGCGGGTGCTGACCACCTGGGGAGCCCGGCACCGTGAGATGTACGACGAGACCGCCGTCGCCGAGCGCGACCGGTTGTCGGCCGCACAGCTCGAGCGCCGCCTGAACCGTGCGCTGAAGCGTTCGCCAGACCTCGATGCGCAGAGCATCGACGGCTACGGCAGCATCGCGGAATACCTGACGGCACATCCGGAGTCGGCCCAGGTGCTCGTGCTCGGTGCGGACCAGCAGGATTCGGCCGGGCTGCAGAGCGCCGTGGCGCGTTCGGGTTGCGCGGTGCTCACTTGCGATCGGCGCCCCCGATTGTGAGACTCGGGGGATGATCAGAGTTTTTCTGGTCGATGACCATGAGGTGGTTCGCCGCGGGCTGATCGACCTGCTCAGCGCCGACCCGGAGCTGGATGTGATCGGCGAGGCCGATTCGGTGGCCCAGGCGCTGGCCCGGGTGCCCGCGCTGGCGCCGGACGTCGCGGTGCTCGATGTCCGGTTGCCCGACGGCAACGGTATCGAGCTGTGCCGGGAACTGTTGTCGCGCATGCCCGATCTGCGCTGCCTGATGCTGACCTCGTTCACCTCCGACGAGGCCATGCTGGATGCCATCCTGGCCGGCGCCAGCGGCTATGTGGTCAAGGACATCAAGGGCATGGAGCTGGCCAAGGCGATCAAGGACGTGGGGGCCGGGAAGTCGTTGTTGGACAATCGCGCCGCCACGGCCCTGATGGCCAAGCTGCGTGGGGACGCCGAGCGTTCCGACCCGTTGGCCGGGCTGACGCAGCAGGAGCGGGTGCTGCTGGATCTGCTGGGGGAGGGGCTGACCAACCGGCAGATCGCAGCCCGGATGTTCCTCGCCGAGAAGACCGTCAAGAACTACGTGTCGCGGTTGTTGGCAAAGCTCGGCATGGAACGCCGCACACAGGCCGCGGTATTCGCCTCGACGCTGGACCGCCACCGCCAGTAGTCCTGGCTCCCAGGGTCTTTGGTCCCTAATGGTCGGGGCTTTCGCCCATGGTGCCGCGATCCTCGCGGCAATAATCTCGGGCTATGAGCCATGATGTCGACACCGTCTCGGGATCCGGAACGTCAACGCGCAGTGAGCCGGTCTCGATTCTGTCCGAGCGCGAGAACTGGGAGCTGCTGGGCAGTGTGTCGCTCGGCCGCCTCGTCACCGCGGTCGACGACGAGGCACACGTCTTCCCGGTGAACTTCGTGGTGCAGAACCGAACCATCCTGTTCCGCACCGCGGCGGGCACGAAACTGATCAGTGCCGCGATCAACAACCAGGTGGTGTTCGAAGCCGACGATCACACCGCGGCCGAAGGCTGGAGCGTGATCGTGCGAGGTGTCGCACGCACCCTGCGCACGGACGAGGAACTCGACGAAGCCGAGCAGGCCCAGCTGCTGCCGTGGACGGCGACGGCGAAGACGCACTATGTACGCGTGTCACCGGTCCGGGTCACGGGTCGCCGGTTCCGGTTCGGACCTGAACCGGTGGCGGGGTGACGACCCGGACGCGCTTGGTGCGTTGCAGCCGGTAGTGCCAGCATGGTGGACGTGACTGGTCACGGTGCCCACCCCGACGATGAACAGCGAACTCCTCCGTTGCGGAACACCCTCTCGCAGCTGCGGTTGCGCGAATTGCTCACCGAGGTCCAGGACCGCGTCGAGGAGATCATCACCGGCCGCGACCGGATCGACGGCCTCGTCGAGGCCATGCTGGTGGTGACCTCGGGCCTGGACCTCGAGCTCACGCTGAGCACCATCGTGCGGACCGCGATCGAGCTGGTCGACGCCCGCTACGGCGCGTTGGGTGTGCGTGGCGACGACCACGAGCTGACCGAGTTCGTCTATCAGGGCATCGACGACGAAACCCGGGCCGTGATCGGGGATCTGCCCGAGGGGCGTGGTGTGCTCGGCGTACTGATCGACGATCCGAAGCCGATCCGCCTCGACGACATCCGCCGGCATCCCGCTTCGGTCGGGTTCCCGCCCAATCACCCGCCGATGCGGACCTTTCTCGGTGTCCCGGTGCGGATCCGCGACGAGGTGTTCGGCAACCTGTACCTCACCGACAAGACCAACGGGCAGCCGTTCAGCGAGGACGATGAGGTGCTCGTCGAGGCCCTGGCCGCGGCTGCCGGTGTCGCCGTGGAGAACGCGCGGCTCTACCAGCTGTCGCGCGACCGGCAGGCCTGGATCGCGGCGACCCGCGACATCGGCACCGAACTGCTGAGCGGCACCGAACCGGCGACGGTGTTCCGGATGGTGGCCGACGAGGCGCTCAAACTGACCGGTGCGGACCGCATCGTGGTCGCCGTACCCGAAAGCGAGGTCCCGGCCGGCGAGGCCGACGCCCTCGTGGTGGCCGCCACGGCGGGCAGCCCGACCACCATCGATTCGATTCCGGTGGGCCGGCACGCCGCCGGGGACGCGGTCGGCGAGGCGTTCCGTGACGGCACCCCGCACCGGCTGGACCGCCTGGAGCTGGACGGCTCGGGTGGCCCGGCGCTGGTGCTGCCGCTGCGTACCTTCGACACCGTGGCCGGGGTACTGGTGGCCGTGCGTGCCGACGGCGCCCGGACTTTCACCGCTGAGCAACTCGACATGGCCGCGGCGTTCGCCGACCAGGCCGCGGTGGCCTGGCAGCTGGCCAGCTCGCAGCGCAGTGTGCGTGAGCTGGAGATCCTCGCCGACCGCGACCGGATCGCCCGGGACCTGCATGATCACGTGATCCAGCGCCTGTTCGCGGTGGGCCTCTCGCTGCAGGGCACGATCCCGCGGGCACAGTCGTCGGAGGTCCAGCAACGGCTCACCGACACCGTCGACGATCTGCAGGCGGTCATCCAGGAGATCCGGACCGCGATCTTCGATCTGCACGGCGCCCAGGCCGGTACGACGCGGCTGCGGCAGCGCCTCGATGAGGTGATCGCCCAGTTCGCCGACGCACCGATCCACACCAGCACGCGGTTCGTCGGGCCGCTGTCGGTGGTCGATGCGACCCTGGCCGATCATGCCGAGGCGGTGCTGCGCGAGGCGATCAGCAACGCGGTACGTCATTCCGGGGCAACCGAACTCGCCGTTCTGGTGGAGGTGGCCGACGACCTGTCGGTCGAGGTGTCCGACAACGGCTGCGGGATCGCCGCCGAGGTCACCGAGAGCGGCCTGGGCAATCTGCGGGCTCGTGCCCTCAGTGCCGGTGGCCAGTTCACCATCACCGACCGGCCCGGTGGCGGAACCGTGTTGCGTTGGGCCGCACCGCTTCCCGAGTGATATTTACCTGGCGAGCAGACGCAAATGTCCCCGACACGCCGGGCGTGCGGGGACATTCACGTCTGCTCGGGCAGAGAAGGCGAGGGCTACTCGCCGTCCTTGACCTTCGCCATGGCGAGCACGTCGAGGCGCTTGTCCAGCTCGGCCTCCGACAGCTTGTCGCCGATCAGGCCGCGGTCGATCACGGTCTGGCGGATGGTCTTCTTGTCCTTGAGGGCCTGCTTGGCGACCTTGGCGGCCTCCTCGTAGCCGATCGCCGAGTTCAGCGGCGTCACGATCGAGGGGGACGACTCGGCCAGGGTGCGCAGGTGGTCCTCGTTGGCGACCAGGCCGTCGATGCACTTGGTGGCGAACAACTTCGACACATTCGCCAGCAGGGTGAACGACTCCAGCACGTTGCGCGCCATCATCGGGATGTACACGTTCAGCTCGAAGGCGCCCGACAGGCCGCCGACGGTGACCGCGGCGTCGTTGCCGATGACCTGGGCGGCCACCTGGGTGACCGCCTCGGGCAGAACGGGATTGACCTTGCCCGGCATGATCGAGCTACCCGGCTGCAGGTCCGGCAGCTGGATCTCGCCCAGGCCGGTCAGCGGGCCCGAGCCCATCCAGCGCACGTCGTTGGCGATCTTGGTCAACGAGGCCGCGATGGTCTTCAGCGCGCCGGACGCCTCGACCAGCCCGTCGCGGGCCGCCTGGGCCTCGAACGAGTCTGCGGCGGTGCGCAGTTCGGCCAGCCCGGTCTGGTTGACCAGCACCTCGACCACCTTGGGGCCGAAGCCGTCGGGGGCGTTGAGCCCGGTGCCGACCGCGGTCCCGCCGATGGCGAGCTCACCCAGGCGGGGCAGCGTGGCCTTGACCCGCTCGATGCCGGCCTCGACCTGACGGGCGTAGCCGCCGAACTCCTGGCCGAGCGTCACCGGCACCGCGTCCATCAGGTGGGTGCGGCCGGACTTCACCACGGTCTTCCACTGCTTGGCCTTGGCGGCCAGCGACTCGTGGAGCACCTCGAGCGCCGGAATCAGGTGGCGCACAGCGGCTTCGGTGGCGGCGATGTGGGTGGCCGTCGGGAACGTGTCGTTGGAGCTCTGCGACATGTTCACGTCGTCGTTGGGGTGAACGGTCACGCCGTTGCGAGCGGCGATCGAGGCGATGACCTCGTTGGCGTTCATGTTCGAGCTGGTGCCCGAGCCGGTCTGGAAAACGTCGATCGGGAACTGATCGTCGTGCAGGCCGTCGGCGATCTCGCCTGCGGCGGCGATGATGGCGTCGGCCTTCTCGGCGGCCAGCAGGCCCAGGTCCTTGTTGACCTGCGCGCAGGCTGCCTTCAGCAGGCCCAGCGCGCGGATCTGGGTGCGCTCCAGCCCGCGGAAGGAGATCGGGAAGTTCTCCACGGCCCGCTGGGTCTGCGCCCGCCACAGGGCGTTGACCGGCACGCGGACCTCGCCCATGGTGTCGTGCTCGATACGGAATTCACCCTCGACAGCGTTGTCGGTGCTCATACTGGCCTTTCTAGCGAGTTACGGGAGCGGGTAGGCGGCGGTCTTGTCGCCGGTGAAGTCGATGGCGGAGTACTCGTTGAGTTTGGTCAGCCGGTGGTAGGCCTCGATCATCCGGACGGTGCCGGACTTGGACCGCATCACGATGGACTGGGTGGTGCAGCCACCGGGGTAGTACTGCACGCCCTTGAGCAGGTCACCGTCGGTGACGCCCGTCGCGCAGAAGAAGACGTTCTCACCCGAGACGAGGTCGTCGGTCGAGAGCACCTGGTCCAGGTCGTAGCCGGCGTCGATGGCCTTCTGGCGTTCGGCGTCGTCGGTCGGCGCCAGCTGGGCCTGGATGGCGCCGCCCATACAGCGGATCGCGGCCGCGGCGATGATGCCCTCGGGCGTCCCGCCGATGCCGGCCAGGATGTCGGTGCCCGAGTTGGGGCGGCAGGCCGAGATCGCACCGGCGACGTCACCGTCGGTGATCAGCCGGATGCGGGCACCGGCGGAGCGGGCATCTTCGATCAGCTGGGCGTGCCGCGGCCGGTCCAGGATGCACACGGTCAGGTCGCTGACCGAGGCGCCGCGCACCTTGGCCACCCGCCGGATGTTCTCGCCGATCGGGGCGGTGATGTCGATGGCGTCGGCGCACTCGGGGCCGACGGCGATCTTGTTCATGTAGAACACCGCCGACGGGTCGAACATGGCGCCGCGCTCGGCGACGGCGAGCACCGAGATGGCGTTGGGCATGCCCTTGCTCATCAGCGTGGTGCCGTCGACCGGGTCGACGGCGAAGTCGCACTCCGGTCCGTCGCCGTTGCCGACCTCTTCACCGTTGAAGAGCATCGGGGCTTCGTCCTTCTCGCCCTCGCCGATCACCACGACGCCGCGCATCGACACCGAGTTGACCAGTTCACGCATGGCGTCGACGGCGGCCCCGTCCCCGCCCTCCTTGTCGCCGCGACCGACCCAGCGGCCTGCGGCCATGGCGCCGGCCTCGGTCACCCGGACGAGTTCGAGGGCAAGGTTGCGATCCGGGGCTTCTCCCCGCGTGGGACTCATGGCCCAGATTGTCCCAGAACGTGGTCAGCGTTTGGGAGCTGGGATACTGACGGACATGTCCACCGAGCCGACGTCTGAGCCAACCCCGGTCCCGAAGCCGGCAAAGCCGCGGTTGCTGCAGGACGGCCGGGACATGTTCTGGTCGATGGCCCCGCTGGTCGTGGCCTGCATCGTCCTGGCCGGAATGCTGGGCATGTGCTCGTTCCAGGCGGGTGGGCCCGGGGCCGGCCCTGCCCCGGAATTCGATGCGCCGGCCGCCCTGCAGGCTGACGCCGACACCCTGAAGATCCCGATCCGGCTGCCCCAGCTGCCCGAGGGTTGGCAGCCCAACTCCGGCAGCCGCCACGGCATCGACGGCGGTCTGACGCTGCCCGACGGCCAACATGGCCGCGCGGTCTCCTCGCGCATCGGCTACCTGGCACCTAACGGGAAGTACCTGAGCCTGACCCAGAGCAATGCTGACGAGGCCGCCCTGGTGGCCTCGATCAAACCGGATTCGTATGCATCCGGCACCGAGGACGTCGACGGGGTGACCTGGGTGGTCTACGAGAGCAGCGACCCGGAACCGGTGTGGACGACGAGGCTGCGCGGACCGGCGCAGGTTGCCATCACGGGCGCCGGTGGTACTGATGAGTACCGTACGCTGGCGAGTGCGACGCAGAAGCAGTCGCCGCTGCCGATCAAGAGGCCGTGACGCACTACCGGATGGAGCCCGCGTTGTCGTCGCCAGTTGCAGATCTCACCGGGTGGACCGCCACCCCGTTCACCGCCGCCGATCAGACCTACGACGTGTACCGCAAGGGCGAAGGCCCCGGTGTCGTCCTGATTCCCGAGATTCCCGGCCTGCATCCCGGCGTCCTCGCGCTGGGCAATCATCTGGTGGACAACGGTTTCACGGTGGCCGCGCCGTCGCTGTTCGGTACCCCCGGCGCGGCCGCGGTCCGGCCGGGTGCCATTCCGGTCATGGTGAAAGCTTGCGTGACAAAGGAATTCGCGGCATTCGCGACAAACGCCGACCGTCCCGTCGCGCACTACCTGCGGGCCCTGGCCCGCGATCTCAACGCCAACACCCCCGGTAAGGGCGTCGGCGTCATCGGGCAGTGCTTCACCGGCGGGTTCGCGCTCGCGGCCGCGGTGGACGACAGCGTGCTGGCGCCGGTGCTGAGTCAACCGTCGGTGCCGGTGGCCCTGACCGCGGCGCAGAAACGCGATCCGGGCATGTCGGAGGCCGAGCTCAAGGTCATCGAACAGCGGGTCGCCAACGACGGTTTGTGCGCGCTGGCCCTGCGGTTCAGCCAGGACCGGATGGCCCCCGGGGAGCGGTTCGCCACCCTCAAGGCCCGGCTCGGCGACGCCTTCGAGGTCATCGAGATCAACTCGAAGAAGGGCAATCCCGACGGCATCCCGGCGTCCGCGCATTCGGTGCTCACTGATCAGGTGCGCGAGGTCGACGGGCATCCCGCGTATGAGGCGCGCAAGCGGGTGGTGGCGTTTCTCACCGAGCGGCTGAGCGCGAACTAGCTCTCGGCTTTGGCTTTTGATTCGGCTCGGGGTGCATCGGTCTTGCCCCCGAGCCGTTTCTGAACCCAATCCCACAGCCGTCGCCATGGGCGTTGTCCCGGCTCGTCGGGTTCGGTCGTCTCGAGCTCGACGCCCTTGAAGACCGCCAGGTAGACGCTGACCGTGGTGACGATGATGATCATCAGCACCGGCCCGATCACCAGACCGAAGAATCCGAACATCGAGATGCCGGCGAACACCGCCAGCAGCATGAGCGCGGGATCCAATCGGGCGGCCTTGGGCACCAGCCAGGGGCGCAGCAGGTTGTCGATGTTGGTGACCACCAGCAGATGGAACGCCACCACGAAGATGCCGCCGATGATGTTGCCGAAGAACACCATTCCGATGCCGAAGGGAATCGTGACGATCCCGCCGCCGAGCGGGATGACAGACAGTGCGGTCAGCAGGATCGCGAAGACGAAGAAGCCGTTGTGAAATCCCGCGATGTAGATCGAGATGGCACCGGCCACGCCCTGGCAGAACGCGATCACGAACTGCCCCTTGACGGTTCCCTTCACCATGGCGCCGGTCTTGGCCAGGTACAGGTCGGTGATCTCCTCGCCGAGCGGGTTCAGCCTGCGGATCAGCGTGGCCAGCTCGGAGCTGTTGACCAGCATCGAGATGAACACGTACAGGAAGATGATCGACGCCGTGATCGCGCCGACCATGCCGCCGACCGCGCCCTGCAGAATGCCCAGCAGCCACTCGCCGATGTGTTGGGAAAGCTTGACCACGGTGTCGCGCAACGAATCCGCGGTGAGGTGGATGTCCAGGAACGGCACCCGTCCCAGCAGGGAGTTGACCAGCTGCAGGGCCCGGTCGCCGAGCGTGCTGACATCTGTGTCGGCGATCCAGGTGCTGACCGTGTTGACGAGCTGGGTCACCTGGACGATGGCCATGAACACCACCAGCGATACCGGGATGATCACCATCAGGATGGCGACCAGCACCGTCAGCGTGGCCGAAAGGCCGGTGCCCATGCGGCGCTGAAACCGTTGATACAGCGGCGTGAACAGATACGCGCCGACCGCGGCCATCACGATCAGGACGAAGAAGCCGCGCAGGAAGTAGGCGCCGAGCAACACGGCCAGCACGGTCACGACTGCCAGTGCCCGCTTCTGGGTGAGGCTGAACTCGTCTTTCATCGGGCCCCTTCCCGCCGTTGGGGTGACCCTATCGCCACGCCGGCGTGACGGTCGGCATTGAGCGTCACTCCAGGGTGACGTTGGTGCCCGGTGTGGAGCGGTGGGCGGCCTGGCCGGCGCGTTGGGATGCGACGAATTTCATCGAGAGCCGTTGCATCAGGCCCGGAGCCAGCCGGGCGATCAGCCAGGAGGCATGGGCGCGACGGGGTTTGACGAGGATGGCCTTGTTGCGGGCGATGGCGCGCAGGGTGTCGGCGGCCAGCCGGTCGGCATCGTAGGCGGTCTTGACCCCTTGGCCTTGCAGGAAGTAGTCGCGCCCGACGAAACCGCCGACCGCACCCTTGTCCAGGATCGGGGTCTCGACCGCGGCCGGGCACACCGCCAGCACGCCCACGCCATGGGCGGCGGCTTCCGAACGCAGGGCCAGCGACAGCCCGACGACGGCGTGCTTGGTCATCACATAGCTGGTGAGCTGGCCCGCGGCGGCCAGGCCTGCCATCGAGGCGGTGTTGATGATGTGGCCGTGGCCCTGCCGGATCATCTGCGGATACGCCGCGGCGACACCGTGGACGACGCCGCGCACGTTGATGTCGATGATGGCGTTCCACTGATCGAGGGTCAGCAGTTCGGTGTCGCCGCCCCAGACGATGCCGGCGTTGTTGAACATCAGGTCGAGTTGTCCGGCCCGCTCCACGACACCGTCGACCGCGGCCTGGACGGCGGCCGCATCGGTGACGTCCAAGCGTGCTGACCGGGCGCCGAGGGGTGCCGCAGTGCCGGCCGCGGCGTCCTCGTCGATGTCGGTACAGAGCACCTCGGCGCCGGCGGCGACCAGCGCGCGGCACATGGCCGCGCCGATGCCGGATCCGGCGCCGGTGACCAGCGCCTGCTTGCCTGCGAGGCTCGTCACGCCTGGGCCAGCTTCATGACGTGTCCGAGGATGTCCGGGTAGCGTTTGAGGTGCGCGCCGCCGTTCAGGTCGAGTACTTCGCCGGTCAGCCACGACGCCTGCGGTGAACACAGGAACACCACGGCGGCGGCGATGTCCTCGGGGGTCCCGCTGCGGCCCAGTGCGGTGTTCTCGACGTACTCCTCGACGACGCCGGGGATCATCGCCGCGGGATCGGTCAGCGGGGTCTTCACGAATCCCGGCGCGATCGCGTTGACCCGGATCCCGCGGGGCCCCATTTCCAGCGCGGCCACCTGGGTCAGCATCGACAACCCGGCCTTGGCCGCGCAGTAGGCGCTCATGCCGGCCGCGGGCTGGCGCCCGTTCAGAGATGAGATCGACACCAGCACACCGCCTTCGGGCAGGTTGCGGCCGGCGTGCTTGGCGACGATGAATCCGCCGTTGAGGCAGACGTCGACGACAGACCGGAAGTCCTCGACCGCCAGGTCGGTGATCAGGCCGACATTGCTGAACCCCGCGCAGTTGAGGACGATATCGACCGGCCCGGCCGTCTCGAACAGCTTCTGCACCGAGTCCTCGTCGGTGACGTCGGCGTAGGAGCTGGTGTGCGGTGCACCGAGTTCGGAAGCCCGGGCTGCGGCGCCGTCAGCGTCACGGTCGGCCACCACGATGCGGCAGCCGTCGGCGGCCAGGGCCTGCGCGCTGGCCCACCCGATTCCTGAGGCCCCGCCGATGACGATCGCGACGCGTTGGGTGCTCATGCCTGACTCCCGTCTGTGTCGTGCTCCTCGCGCGAGCGCTCGTCGGCGCGATGAT
>NZ_HG322952.1:296762-311999 GCF_000455325.1 Mycolicibacterium septicum DSM 44393 | reverse complement strand
CCCAGCTCCTACGCCGACGTCACCGACGAGGACTCGGTGCAGAAGCTGGTGTGCGGTGCACCGAGTTCGGAAGCCCGGGCTGCGGCGCCGTCAGCGTCACGGTCGGCCACCACGATGCGGCAGCCGTCGGCGGCCAGGGCCTGCGCGCTGGCCCACCCGATTCCTGAGGCCCCGCCGATGACGATCGCGACGCGTTGGGTGCTCATGCCTGACTCCCGTCTGTGTCATGCTCCTCGCGCGAGCGCTCGTCGGCGCGATGATCGCCCCACTTCTTGTCGATGGCGTTCCAGGGGTCGGCCAGCTGCCCGGGATAGTCCTTGTACGCGGACTTGGACCGCAGGAACGCGCGGATCAGGGGTGCCGCCAGGCCGATCGGGAAACGCTTGAACCCGGCGTTCGCCCTGGTGTCTGCCAGCAGCTGTGGCCACGAGTGATGCTGGAACCCGAGCGCTTCCTGCGAGCGGCGGGTGTCCATCCAGTCGGTGGCGAACCAGGCGGTGTCGTCGTCGGGGTTGCCGGGCCGGCCGATCGGCAGGCCGCCCTTGATCCCCATCGCGGCAGCCGCTTGCGAACCGACCGCGGACTGGATGTGCCGGTGCGTTTCGGCGTCGCCGCCGATCAGCAGCACCTCGTGGTTGGCGGTCTCCGTCGGGACCGTGGTGGCCGCGACGAACGCTGCCGCCACATCGCGCACGTCGACGGTCTGCAGCCGCCCGTCGGCGGGCAGCACGCTCTCGAACGAGATGAGGTCGACGTCGATGCCGAGGCTGAACTCGGAGCTCATCACCCCACCGAGTCGCAGGATCAGCCAGTCCAGCTTCGAGGCCCTGACCAGGCCTTCGGCCTCGACCTTGTGGGCGCCGTAGATGTCGGACGGGTTGACCGGGGTGTCGGGGGTCAGCACATCGTCGATGTGGTGCGGGTTGCGGGCGCCGTAGACCGCGATGCTGGAGGCCTGGACGAACCGGGGCGGTGTGGGCTGGGCCTCGGCGGCGCGCAGCAGCGATGCGGTGGCCTCGACGTTCACCTTCCGGGCCAGCCCGCGACGCATGTAGCAGAACGGCGGGATGATCGCGGCGAGGTGGATGATCGCGGCCGGAGCGACCGCAGCCACGAGTGCGTCGACGGCGGCGGCGTCGGTCAGATCCGCCCAGCGCACCTCTACGGAGGCCGGCAGAGCGGCGGCGGCCTTGCGGTTTCCGGGGACGTCGAGATCGGTCGCGACCACCGTGCGTCCGCCGGCAGCCAGCGTCTTCACGACCGCCGAGCCCACCAAACCGAACGCTCCGGTAACCAAAACAGCGTCGGACATAGGCCTCCTCGCTAGAACGTGTTGCAACACTAGCGAACGTGGATGTGGTGTGTGTCACCGCGATCCCGACGGGGTCCGGGCGGTTTTGGCGGACCGTTCGCCCGGGGGTGCTCAGCAACCAGCACGCAGCCGCCTTACTGGGGGAGAGCCGGAGAAGGCGAATGTTGCTGCGGTTGCCTCAAAAGCATTGATCAGTGGCACTGTCGGCGGATAAGCGTGACCGGGGTCACGCGGCACGTCCCACTGTGATGCATTTGCCGGAACGGTCGTCGTTATCGGATTTGGAAATTTGCCCGAGACGTATGCAAGGTGTGGCTGTAGGTATCGGTGAAAGTGAGCCAATCGCAGGCGTTTGTGATGTACTCGGTTGCACGCGTCAGTAATTGGGGAGGTGTGGGATGTCCGAAGATGTCGTGACGGGGGTTAACGACAGCGACTCTGGCGAAATTGCCGAAGAAGTTGCTGTGGGTTCCTCGGTGATCGTTTATCCGGGAACTGACGACGAATTGCACGGCATTGTCGTCGAAGATTTCGCCGACTTGGCCGGGACCGCGGTCGAGGTCGCCGGGGAGCGAATTGTCGAACCGGCACGCCGGTGGGCAGTCAACCTAGACGACGGCGGGCTCGTGTTCGTCGACGACGACAGCATCGCGCTCGCTGCGCAAGCCGCCTGAGTTCTGACCAGTTCAGCGCACGCTCAGCGGAAGCCGGCGTAGCCGGCGTACCAACAGGCTGGGTTGCCATTCGGCGTCGCCCGCGGGCTGGATGCTGATGCTGGCCGACAGCAGGTGCGAAACCACTGTCCGGGCCTCGGTGCGGGCCAGTGCTGCGCCCACGCAGAAGTGGGCACCCTTTCCGAATGTCAAGTGAGTCTTGGCGTTTCCTCGATCGAGCCGGAATTCATCCGCTGCTTCGAACGCCTTCGGGTCGCGGTTGGCCGACCCCCACAACAGCAGCAGGTGCGAGCCCGCGGGCAGTGTGACGCCGGCCAGCTCGGTATCGGCCAGCACGTGTCGGTAGTGGCCCCGAAATGGCGACTCGTATCGCAACACCTCCTCCAGGAACGCGGCGACCAGGTTGGGCTCGCGGCGCAGCCGGTCGGCCAGGTCGGGCCGTTGGGCCAGTATCTGCACCGCGCTGCCCAGCAGTGACGCGGTGGACTCCGCGCCGGCAGCGACCAATTGGATGAGGATCAGTGCCGCAGTCTCGCGGCTGATCTTCTCGGTCGCGCAGTACTGCGCGAAATCGCCCATCAGGTTTTCGCCGGGGTTTGCCGCTTCTGCATCGAACCGTTCGAAGAGGTATCCGCCGAGCTCGACAGCCGCGATCCCCGACGCTTTCAGCTGCTCGGAGTCGACCAGCCCGTCCAGCAGTTGAGTGCTGGCATAAGCCCAGGTCACCAACCGGTCGACGTCCTCGGCGGGGAGTCCGAGCAGCTTCGCGACGACAAGCATCGGCAACCGGTCCGCCATCACGGCCATCCAGTCGAACTCCCGGCCGGCCGCGGTCAGCAGGTCGGCGGCGGTTTCGGCGATGAACGGTTCCAGTGCGGCTATCCGCCGGGCCGCCAGCCGGGGAAGCACCATCTTGCGTTGGGTGGCATGCAGCGGGTCGTCCGCCGTGGCGAGCACGTGGGTGGCGCCGCTGGGCGGCTCCATCGCGAATCGGGTCACCGTGCCGTCGGACTGGTGCCACATGGTGGCAGTGAGATTCGACGAGAAGTCGTCGACCCGGGCCGTGGCCTCGACGACGGCGTCGAATGTGCACGCTACGAAGAACGGTGAGTCGGCGATCCGCTGCACCGGGGCAGCCGCCCGCATCCGGGAGTACAGGGGGTATGGATCCTGTAGGCAGGCCGGGTCGAACAGTTCGTGTGCCAGAAGCATTTGCCCAGGTTGGCTGGCGATTTCGGGGGAGTCAACGAGGTCGGGAGATGTTGATATTGGCCGACTGGACTGGCGGCGCGCACGCGTCTCACTGCGGTGCGGTGACCTGCGGAGCGAGTGAGAATTATTCGGAATTTTGTCTCATAATGCGATAGATTGGCCGCCATGTCTCCCGGGCGCACGGACTGGTTGGTCGGGGGCGACCGACGTGTCGAGGCTGCCGAGCGCATCTACACCGCGGCGGCGGAGATGGCGGCCCGCGATGGGCTGGACGCGCTGGACATCGATGCGCTGGCGGCCCGGGTGCACTGCTCGCGTGCGACGGTCTACCGGCATGCCGGCGGCAAGACGCAGATCCGCGACGCCGTGCTGGCGAGGTTGGCCGCTTCGATTGTGGGGGAGGTGCGTCGAGCGGTCGACGGGCTGACCGGAGCGCAGCGGGTGTTGACCGCCGTCACCGTTGCACTGCACCGTATTCGAGCCGATCCGATGTTCGATCTGCTCCTCGGGTCACTACGCGGCGGCGGCGCGATGGCGGACCTGACGCAATCGCCGGTGCCTGCCGCATTCGCCACCGAACTCACCGGTCTGGGCGAGGACGACCCCGCGGCCGCGGCATGGATCGTGCGCCTGGTGCTGTCCCTGCTGGTCTGGCCGGGTGCCGACGAGGCCGCCGAGCAGGAGACTTTACGGCGATTCGTCGCCCCGGCGTTCGGTGAGACCCAGCCCTAATCGGCGCGGCGCACACACCGAAAGCCGATGTGGCTCATACCCGTATCCACCATCTGGGGCCGCCGCGCGGCGGGTCGGTACCGCATGCAGTAGCTGTCGGCACACAGGAACGAGCCGCCCTTGATCACCCTGCGCCCGATCTGGAACTGCGGCTGGTTCGGGTCGTAGGTGTCCGCCGCGCAACACGGTGTGGTGGCCCGATCCTCGCCGTACCAGTCCGTGGTCCACTCCCAGACATTGCCTGCCATGTCGAACAGGCCGTATCCGTTGGGCTCGAAGCTGCCGACCGGTTTCGTTGTGCCGTAACCGGTGTCGGGCAGATAAGGGAACTCGCCGTGCCAGTAGTTCGCGAGGTGCTGTCCGGGTTGCTCGGGCTCGTCGCCCCACGTGTAGGCGGCGCCGGAGACCCCACCGCGGGCCGCCGTCTCCCACTCGGCCTCGGTCGGCAGGTCGAGGCCGGCCCAGTCCGCGTACGCGGCGGCGTCGTCAAATGCGATGTGCACCACGGGATGCTGCTCGCGTCCCTTCAGCGACGACCGGGGCCCGCGGGGGTGATTCCAGCACGCTCCCGGCGTCCATGCCCACCACTGGTTGAGGTGCCGCAGGTCCACCGGGCCCGCGGTGCGCTGGAAGACCATCGAGCCGGGAACCAGGTTTTCCGGTGGGGCGCCCGGGAAGTCGTCCGGGTTCACCGGACGTTCGGCGACGGTGACGTAGCCGGTGGCGTCCACGAATTCGCCATACTCGGCGTTGGTCACCTGATGGCGCTGGATCCAGAACCCCGAGGTGGCGACCTCCCGCGCCGGCGCCTCCTCGGGGTAATGCGCATCAGAGCCGAGGACCGCCGTCTGTGCCGGAATCCAGACCAGATCGGACGCCGTCATGCATCGACTCTGCGGTGAGGGCGAGGTTTACTCGCACTTTTGCGCACTGGACGCAGAGTCGATGATCTCAGTGCGAACTCAGTCAAAGACCGTCGTCCAATCGTCACGCATGCTTGCCACCGCCCAGCCGCGGTCGGCGGCCAGCCCCAGCGCGTTGTCCGCGCCTGCGGTGTAGTCGAATTCGCGTTCGGCGTCGTCGTGGCGCACCAGCAGACCCAACGACGGGCTCGTCCCGCCGCCGGCGTATTCGAGCATCTGGATATCGCCGTTGGAGTTGCCCGCCGCGAAGATCGGCCGACGCCCGACGCGCCCCCAGATACGCACTGCCTTGACCGGACCGTCGTTGAGGAATTCCGGGGTGGCCGTCGTCTTGAGCTGGCCGTCGACGAAATCCAGCCCCACCGAACTGCCGATCACCCGCTCTGGGGGGACGCCGTACATCTGTGTCGTCACCGGGCGCATGAAATCACGGCCGCCTCCGGAGACGATGTAGTTCGTGAAGCCGTTGGTCTCCAGATAACGCAGCAACTCGACCATCGGCAGATAGCCGCACGCGGTGTACGGACGACCCAGCGTCGGGTGCTGCGCCTCGGCGAAGAACGCCTTGATCTGGTCGGCGTGATCCTCGACAGACATTCCGGCGTAGGCCGAAAGTATGCCGCCAGCAAGGATTTTCAGGGCCGAGTCGTCACCGTTGTAATGCCTGGTGACGGCATCGCCGAACCAGCCCAGATCGCCGGCGGCCGCGGCCTGATAGGGCTGCTCGGCTGCCAGCGCCGGGTCGGCGGCCGCCTGCTCGGCCAGCCGGCGCACCAGGAAGTCCAACTGGATGTAGGCCGGCTTCTCGCACCACAGGGTTCCGTCGTTGTCGAATACCGCGATACGGGCTTCCGGCGCAACGAAATCCGGACCGTCGGTGGTGACGCGGCCCACGAAGTCGACGATCGCCGACTTCGTGGAGCCGTCGTTCCAGGAATCGAGAACTCCCAACTCAGCCGCCCATGCGTTCGAGGAAGTTGTGGAGTTGATCGACTGCGTTGCTGATGGTGAACGATGCCGGTTCGCGGCGCGGTGGAAACTCCTTGAAGGTCTCAAGGAACTGGGTGACCAAAGCGTTGGCCATGAGGGCGAGGTAGTCGTGTTCGAACCACCAGTCCCAGTAGGTGTTTGAGGTGATGTCCGCGCGCTCGTAGGGGTCGGTGCGCAGGTTGAACAGTTTCGGCGCGCGCAGCGGCGTGAACGGCTCGAACCAGATCTGCAGCGTGCCCTTGCAGCGCTGCTCCATGAACACGACCTTCCAGTTGTCGATGCGCACACCGAGTACGTCGCAGTCGTCGGAGAAGTAGATCAATCCGCGGCGAGGGCTCTTGTCGACCTCGCCGGTGAGATACGGCAGCAGGTTGAAGCCGTCGATGTGGACCTTGTACTTCGTGTCCCCGGCCTTGTAGCCCTTCTTGAGCTTCTCGACGATGTCGGCGTCACCGGCGGCGGCCAGGAAGGTCGGCAGCCAGTCGTGATGCTGGACGATCTCGTTGGAGACACTGCCGGCTTCGATCTTTCCGGGCCAGCGGATCAGCTCCGGGATGCGGAACGCGCCTTCCCAGTTGGTGTTCTTCTCACTGCGGAACGGAGTCGTCGCACCATCGGGCCAGGTGTTGGCGTGCGGACCGTTGTCAGTCGAGTAGATGACGATGGTGTCCTCGGCCAGCCCCAACTCGTCGAGCGCGTCGAGCAATTGGCCCACGTTGCGGTCGTGGTCGACCATCGTGTCGTGGTAGCCGGACTGCCAGCGCCCGGCCTGGCCGACGCTTTCGGGCTTGGTATGCGTCCGGAAGTGCATGTGGGTGGTGTTCATCCAGACGAAGAACGGTGTATCCGCCTCCTTTTGGCGCCGGATGAAGTCGATGCAGGCCGACGTCGTCTCGTCGTCGATGGTCTCCATGCGTTTCTTGGACAGCGGTCCGGTGTCTTCGATGCGTTGTTTGCCTACCGGACCGAAGCGCTCGTCGACCTCGTCAGACTCCTCCTCGGTCGCCCAGGAATGGACCACACCGCGCGGCAGCATCTTCCTGCGCAGATTGGGGGCTTCTTCTTCGGTCGGGTAGTCGGGGTGCTCCGGCTCCTCTTCGGCGTTGAGGTGGTACAGGTTGCCGAAGAACTCGTCGAAGCCGTGATTGGTCGGCAGATACTGGTTGAGGTCACCGAGATGGTTCTTGCCGAACTGCCCGGTGGCGTAGCCGAGCGGTTTCAGCAGCGATGCGATCGTCGGGTCTTCGGGGGACATTCCGACGTCCACGCCGGGCATGCCGACCTTGGACAGCCCTGTGCGGTACACACTCTGGCCGGTGATGAACGACGACCGCCCGGCCGTACAGCTCTGCTCGCCGTAGGAATCGGTGAACAGCATGCCTTCCTTGGCGATGCGGTCGATGTTGGGCGTTCGGTAGCCCATCAGCCCCATGCTGTAGCAGGACAGATTGCTGATCCCGATGTCGTCACCCCAGATGACCAGGATGTTGGGTTGGTTGTTGGGCATGTGCCAGGCCTCGCTTTCGTATCGGATGCGGTTGTCGCGCCTGCTGCCAGTCCTCCCGACCTAGCCCGACGTTATGCGCCCACGGCGGAGCGGAGGACGATCTCGCGCGTCTCTCAGCGAATACTCAATTCGAGCCGGGTCAGTCCTTGGCCAGGAACTCGTGCAACTTCTCGACGGCTTGATCCACGCTGAAGCTGGCCGGTGCATGCCGAGGCGGGAAGTCCTTGAACGTCTCAAGGAACTTCGTCGCCATCGCGGTCGCGTAGAACACGAAGAAGTCGTGCCGCAACAGCCATTCGTAGTAGGTGTTCGACGTGATGTCGGCGAACTCGTACGGGTCGGTGCGCAGGTTGAACAATTTCGGCACGCGTAGCGGCGTGAACGGCTCGGCCCAGACCCGCAGGGTGCCCTGGCACCGCTGTTCGGCGAAGACGATCTTCCAGTTCTCGAACCGCAGCGCCACCAGGTCCCCGTCGTCGGAGAAATAGAAGAACCCACGCCGGGGGCTGGTGTCGACCTCGCCGGTCAGGTACGGCAACAGGTTGTACCCGTCGATGTGAACCTTGTACTCGGTCTCGCCGTCGGCGCCGGCTTTGTGGCCCGTCTTGAGCTTCTCCGCGATGTCGGGATCGCCCGCGGCGGCCAACAGGGTGGGCAGCCAGTCGTGGTGCTGGATGATCTCGTTGGAGACCGAGCCGGACTTGATCTTCCCGGGCCAGCGGATCAGCTCGGGAATCCGGAAAGCGCCCTCCCAGTTGGTGTTCTTCTCGCTGCGGAACGGGGTGGTGCCGCCGTCGGGCCAGGTGTTGCGGTGCGGGCCGTTGTCGGTGGAGTAGATGACGATGGTGTCCTCGGCGATGCCGAGCTCGTCGAGCACGTTCAGCACGGTGCCCACGTTGCGGTCGTGGTCGATCATCGTGTCGTGGTACGGCGACTGCCACAGCCCGGCCTGCCCACGGCTCTCCGGCTTGGTGTGGGTGTAGAGGTGCATGTGGGTGAAGTTGCACCACACGAAGAACGGATTGCCCTCCGCATGCTGACGCTTGATGTAGTCGACCGTGGAGTCGGCGATGTCCTCGTCGATGGTCTCCATCCGCTTGGTGTTCAGCGGGCCGGTGTCCTCGATGGTCTGCTTGCCGACGGGCCCGAACTTCGGGTCGTCCGGTTCGGTGGACACGTCGGTGGTGGCCTTGCACTTGAGCACGCCACGCGGCTTGGCCAGCTGGTAGAGCCGCGGGTACCGATCCTCGTGCGGGTAGTCGAAGTTCTCGGGTTCTTCCTCGGCGTTGAGGTGGTAGAGGTTGCCGTAGAACTCGTCGAAGCCGTGAACGGTCGGCAGGTATTTGTTGAGGTCGCCGAAGTGGTTCTTGCCGAACTGGCCGGTCGCGTACCCGAGCGGCTTGAGTAGCTCGGCGATGGTGGGATCCTCTGCGGCCCAACCGATGTCCACGCCGGGCACGCCGACTTTGCTCATTCCGGTGCGATAGACGCTCTGCCCACTGATGAACGCCGCGCGGCCGGCGGTGCAACTTTGCTCGCCATAGGAGTCGGTGAACCGCATGCCCTCGCTGGCGAGGCGGTCGATGTTCGGGGTCTGGTACCCCATCAGGCCGTCGCTGTAGCAACTCAGGTTGCTGATGCCGATGTCATCGCCCCAGATCACGAGAATGTTCGGCTTGCCGTTCGGCATGTTGGCTCCTCGCCTGTGCAGATCCACCCCAACCCGGTTCCGACCTTAGGCGTTCGGCGACGTGCGGGGCGCCGCTTCGCCCGCCTGTCGCCGGAAATTTACGCTTTTGCCGGACGGCGCGGTGGTATGACCGGAGCCATGAGTGAGCCGACGGCACGCGAGGCTGTACGCACCCTGCACCCCGGTTACTTCGCGCTCGTCATGGCCACCGGAATCATGTCCATCGCGATGAATTACCACCGTGCGCATGCGGTTTCGGTGGGTCTCTTGTGGGTGGCGGGCATCGCCTATCTGGTCCTGGTGGCCCTGACGGGCATGCGCATCGTCGTCTACCGGCGTGAATTCGTGGCCGACCTGACCGACCCGAGCCGCGCGTTCGCCATGTTCACCTTTGTGGCGGCCACCTGTGTGGTCGGCACCCGGCTGGCCGCCGATGGCCATTACGGGCTCGCGTTCGCGCTCCTGGCGGTCGGTTGGGCGGCCTGGATGGTGTTGGGCTACGTGGTGCCGTGGACGGCGGTACTCGGCCATGCCGCCCGGCCGGTGTTGCAGAGCGCCAACGGCACCTGGTTCATCTGGGTGGTTGCCAGCCAGTCCGTCGCGGTGCTGGCCGCGGCACTACAGCCCGAAATCGCCGCCGGCCGTTCGGAACTGGCGTTGCTGGCGGTCTTCTCGTGGTCGGTCGGGATATTTCTCTACGGGGCTGCGGGTGTGTTCGTGGCCATCCGGATGCTGCTGTATCCGTTGCGGCCTGCCGATCTGACACCGTCGTACTGGGTGGCGATGGGCGCCACCGCCATCACCGTGGTGGCCGGTGCCCGGATCGTCGAGATGGCGGACGCGCCCATGGTGGCAGCCACTCGTGGCCTGATCGCGGGAGCGTCGGTGTTCTTCTGGGCCTTCGGTACCTGGCTGATTCCGCCGCTGATCGCTGCCGGAATCTGGCGCCACTGGGTCCATCGCGTCCCCTTGCGCTACGACGCCACCCTGTGGAGCGTGGTCTTCCCGCTGGGGATGTACGGGGTCGGCGGCTACTACCTCGGCCAGGCCGACCAGCTACCCATCGTGGAACGCATCGGCTACGTCGAGAGCTGGATCGCGCTGGCGGTGTGGGCAGTGACCTTCGTGGCCATGCTGCGCCACCTGTTCATCACGCTGCGGCCTGGTGTCCGGGACGTATCCGGCGCACCCTTGGAGGTGGAAGGTGATTGACATGTACGACAAGGATCTGACCAACAAATGGCTCGTCGAGATCGAGTTCTCCGAAGACGAGATCCACACCCACGCCTCGGTCCGGGCGCAGGTGCGCGACGACACGATATCCACCACCGGAGACGCCTACCGAAACCCGAAAGACCCCGGCGCGCCGATGATCGGTGAGGAGATCGCGGCGGCCCGTGCACTCATCTCGCTGGGCACCGAACTACTGCATGCCGCATCGGCACGGATCGAACAGTCCACGCACCATCCGGTGCACCTCTACCGCTGAGACGTGACCGCCTACGCGGTGACGGGCTGCTTGTCGCCGGACTCCATCTGGTGGAACAGGTCGACGTAGTAGGGCATGCACTCGGTCATGGCCTGCTCGGTGGTGAACAGCGGCTGGTAGCCCAGGTCGCGTCCGGCCTTGGCGATCGAGAAGTAGTTGTTGAGGTAAAGCCGTTCCACCGCAAGGGGTTCGATCAACGGCTGGGGGAGGCCGAACTTGAAGTGCAGCCACTGCCAGGCCATCATCACCTTGTGCACCAGGCGCCCTGACACGTAGAAGGTCGGCAGCTTGCGGCCGCACGCCGCGATCACCGGACGGGCGAACTCGAACATGTTGATCGGCTCGCCGTCGTTGATGAAGTAGGCCTGACCGGGCGCGGTGCCACCGGGGACCAGGTGCTGGCCGGCCAGGATGAACCCGTGGATCAGGTTGTGCACGTAGGAGTTGTCGAGCTTGATGTTCTTGTTGCCGACGAGCACCTTGACGTGTCCGGCGAGTACGTTCTCGAACACCTTGCGGAACATGGTCTGATCGCCGCGGCCCCAGATGCCGCTGGGCCGGATCGAACACGTCAGCATGCCCTGCTCGCCGTTCTGCGAGAGCACGAACTTCTCGGCCACGACCTTGGTCTCGGTGTACAGGTCGTTGAACCGGTTGGTGTACGGCATGGTCTCGTCACCGTTGACGATGTCCTGTCCGCCCATGACCACGCTGTTGGAGGCGGTGTAGACGAAGCGCTTGACGCCGGCGGCCTGGCCCGCGTGGACCAGGTTCTTGGTGCCCTCGACGTTGACGGCGAAGCTGCGCTGCCGGTACTCCTCGGTGACCGAGGCGCCGCCCATCAGGTCGATGATCGCCGCGGTGTGAATGATCGTGTCGATGTCCTTGACGGCCGCGGCCACGGTCTCCGGGTTGCAGATGTCGCCCTCGATGACCTCAAGGCCGGCGTGATCGCCCAGCGGCGACGGCGCGCGGTCGAACGAGCGCACCGTGTATCCGCGGTCGAGCAGCTCGGTCACCAGGTTGGCGCCGACGAAGCCGGAGCCACCGGTCACCAGGACGCGGCCGAGTTCAGTGGTCAGAGATGCGTCACCCATGCCCGGCAGCTTAACTGAAACAGGTTCCAGTTTCGAGCGCGATCGGCAAAAATGGTTGCTGGATCAAGATTCGTCCGCCTCGCGTGCAGCCAGTGCCTGCTCGACGCGCTGCCGAGCTCCGGCTAAGTGTTCCTCGCATCGTTGTGCCAGCTTCTCGCCTCTTTCCCAGAGGTTGAGCGAAGCATCCAGGTCAAGCCCGCCCTGCTCCAGCTGCTGCACGACGGCGATCAGTTCGTCACGGGCCTCTTCGTAGCCCAATTCACTAATAGGCTTCATACTCACACCCTCTATTCGCTACCGTCGCTGACAGCCGAGATCACGCCGTCGGACACCCGCACCCGCAATCGGGTGCCGTTCGGCGCGTCGGCCACTGAACGCAGGACTGTCGGCGCCCCTGACGCCGGGACCGCCTGGACCACCGCATACCCGCGGGCCAGCGTCGCCGCCGGGCCGAGTGCGGTCAACCGCGCCGACAGGTGGCCGACGGTGTCGGCCTCCGCGGCGATGAGCCGGGTGATGTCGCGTTGCGCGGTGGCCCGGGCGCGCGCGATCTCGTCCGCCCGCGCGGTGAGCGCGGCGAGAGGTTGCGCGAGTACCGGACGGCTGCGCAACTGCTCCAGGTGGTGCTGCTCGCGGTGCACCCAGTTGCGCAGAGCGCGGGCGCTGCGCCTGTGCAGATCGTTGATCAGCGCCTGTTCGGCGGCCGCGTCGGGCACGATCCGTTTGGCCGCGTCGGTCGGGGTGGCCGCGCGCACGTCGGCGACCAGATCGGACAGGGGAGTGTCGGGTTCGTGGCCGATCGCGCTGACCACCGGCGTGCGGCAGGCCACGATGGCCCGGCACAGCGTCTCGTCGGAGAACGGCAGCAGGTCCTCCACGCTGCCGCCGCCGCGGGCCAGGACGATGACGTCGACGTCGGGGTCGGCATCCAGGGCGGCCAGCGCGTCTACGATCTGCGGAACCGCGTTGGGCCCCTGCACGATGGTGTTGCGGATCGCGAAGCGCACCGCGGGCCAGCGAGTGCCGGCGACGGTGGTGACATCACGCTCGGCGGCCGAGGCGCGGCCGGTGATCAGGCCGATGGTGTTGGGCAGGAACGGGATTGGCCGCTTGAGTCGTGGGTCGAAGAGCCCTTCGGCCTCCAGGAGCCGGCGCAGGCGCTCGATCCGCGCCAGCAACTCACCGATTCCGACTGCGCGAATCTCGCTGACCCGCAGCGAGAATGTGCCGCGGCCGGTGTAGAAATTGGGCTTGCCGCAGATGATCACCTGGGTGCCCTCGGTCAATTTGACCGGGGCGTTGCGCACCAGATCGCGCGGGCAGGTCAACGTCAGCGACATGTCCGCGGCCGGATCGCGCAGCACCATGAAGACGGTCTTGGAGTCCGGGCGGACCTTGAGTTCGGTCAGCTGTCCCTCGACCCATACCGTGCCGAGCCGGTCGATCCATTTGGCGACGCGGGTCGCCACGGCGCGGACCGGCCAGGGGTTCTCCGGTGACTGACCCGGTTCGGTCACTTCGCGGTCGCGCGGGTGATCCTGTTGGCGAGCAGCGTCACGAACGGTGCGCGGGCCCGGCCGGCTTCTTCATAGGCCAGCAGCGCCTCGAGGTCGGCCACCCGCAATGAGGTCAGCCGGGCGCGAAGCTGCGCCAGCGTCAGCGCGTCGTATCCGAGCTCGCCGGCGATATCGGGCTCCGCGCCCGCAGCGGTGGCACGCGCGGCCTTCCCGTTCGTCGCGGCGGCCGATTCGGGCTCTCCGGTGCTGTACAGGGCGAACCGCCCCTCGGTGCGCCGCTCGCCGTCGCCGGACGCGTCGTCCTCGTCCTCGTCCTCGGAGTCGGAGTCGAGGTCCTCGTCGAAGGTGGCCCACTCGGGCTGCTCGTCCTTGGGCGGAAACAGCTGCCCCAGCGTTTCGTCGCCCTTGACGACCAGCTCAGCGAGGTTCTGCTGGACGTGCATGACGAGGTTCGCCGCCTGGCTGGCCATCGTCATGGGGTAGGTCAGGATGGTTTGGGGCAGCTTGCGAGTTTCCTCGATCGCGGTCGCCGCCGCACCCACCAGCAGCCGGACCCCGTACGGTGCAGTTCCCATGTGCACAGACTAGCCACAGCCACGGCTGGCTCCGTTGCATTGTCGCCCCGTACCCTGGAGACATGCCGCCGACAATCAACATGGGTATCCCGGGTGCCACGATCTCGGTGAGGTCAGGCGGCGGTTCACAAGTCTCCGGCAAACGGGTCCTGCTGGCCGAGCCCCGCGGGTACTGCGCCGGTGTGGACCGTGCGGTCGAGACCGTGGAACGCGCCCTGGAGAAGCACGGCGCCCCGGTCTATGTGCGCCACGAGATCGTGCACAACGTGCACGTCGTCGAGACGCTGGCCAAGGCCGGTGCCGTCTTCGTCGAAGAGACCAGCGAGGTGCCCGAAGGGGCCATCGTGGTGTTCTCGGCGCACGGTGTCGCGCCGACCGTCCACGTCGAGGCCGCCGAGCGCAATCTGAGGACCATCGACGCCACCTGCCCGCTGGTCACCAAGGTCCACAACGAGGCCAAGCGGTTCGCCCGCGACGACTACGACATCCTGCTCGTCGGCCATACCGGGCATGAGGAGGTGGTCGGCACCGCCGGTGAGGCACCCGACCATGTCCAGGTGGTCGACAATCCGGACGCCGTCGACAACGTCACCGTGCGCGACGAGAACAAGGTGATCTGGTTGTCGCAGACGACGCTGAGCGTCGACGAGACCATGGAGACCGTGCGCCGGCTGCGCGAGAAGTTCCCGACGCTGCAGGATCCGCCGAGTGACGACATCTGCTACGCCACCCAGAACCGCCAGGTCGCGGTCAAGGCGATGGCGCCCGAATGCGAGCTGGTGATCGTGGTCGGCTCGAAGAACTCATCCAACTCGGTCCGGCTGGTCGAGGTGGCGCTCGGCGCAGGGTCGCAGGCAGCCCATCTGGTGGACTACGCCGAGGACATCGACCCGACCTGGCTGGAGGGCGTCACCACCGTGGGCGTCACCTCCGGGGCATCGGTGCCCGAGGTGTTGGTGCGCGGTGTGCTCGAGCGGCTTGCCGAATACGGCTATGGGACCGTGCAGACGGTGACCACCGCCAACGAGACGTTGGTGTTCGCGCTGCCGCGTGAGATCCGCCCGCCGCGCTCCTGATCGGCGCTAGCCGTCGATCAGTCGTCGTAATCCCAGGAGTGACGCCCCCTGGCGGATGACCGTGGCCGCGTCCGGTGCTCGACGCGGTGGTCTTCGTCCTCAGAACCGCGGTACCGCACCCGCGACACCGGATGGTGTGTCGAGCGGCCGGAACCGTTGGGTGCCTGCTTGGGCTGCTCGAAGGAATCCTCGAACGGCTGGTAGTCGTCGAACCGGCGGCGCGGTCGCTGCTGCCGCTCGCGTGGGGCGTCGAACGAGCCGGTGTCACGGCGCTCTGGCGGCGGCTGCTTGCGTGGTTCGCGTGGTTGGGTCCGCACCCTCCGGCGCGGCTCGCCGCTTCCCGGCTCAGCCGAGCGCGGCGGCCTAGGCCGCCGCGGCCGCTCGGGCATCGCGCCGTCGAGTTCGCTGCCGAGATCGCCGTCGGCGGCGCGGCTGGGGCGGGG
>NZ_HG322952.1:295277-296736 GCF_000455325.1 Mycolicibacterium septicum DSM 44393 | reverse complement strand
CGCCGCGGGGGCGTCCGGAGGCCGCTGCGGCTGCCGCTGCTGCCCCCGTGCCGGGCTCTGCACCTGCCGGACGCCGGCGTGGCGGGCGTTGGGACGGGCGGCGCCGTGGCGGGGCGTCCGCTGCCGGATCCCCATCGGCGGTCCGTTCCCGGCGAGTCGACGCCGTGGCGGGTTTGCGGAGAACCAGCCCGGAAAGTTTCGCTGTGACAGATGCCACAATTCCCGCGGCGGGCGTGGCCTTGCCCTTCGTGGCCGTTCCGGCGTCCGCGGTTTCGTCTGCGTCGGCTCCGCGCTTCGCTGTCAGACCGACATACCACCGGCCCAACCCGATCAACAGGACCGTCGCCGAGAGGAACAACATCAGCGGGAAGCGTTCGATGAGCGGATACCCGCAGTTGATCGCCAGGTCCTTCACGCCGCTGAGTTGGCCCCCGTGGAACAGGAAATAAGACCCGGGCACGGCGACGAAAAGGATGAGAGGGGGCTGGATCACGGCGGTGAACAGCCCTGCCTGCTGAACCGTCAGAACAGCCAGAAGGCAACCGAGGGAATAGCAGATCGCGAACACCGAGCTGAGCTCGCGATCGCCCGAACCGGCATCGAAAGCAAAGCCGATGGCGGTTGCGGTGATCGCCAGCAGCACAGCTCCCCACCACGGCACACCGGCGAATCGCGGGTGTACAGAGCGATGGTCAGCCGGCACTGCCGACTGCGCGCGCTGTCCTGACACACGTAGACCGTACCGGCTCTGTCTGGTCGCGTGCTGCCAGCTCGCGCTGGCGTGCCTGTCACACCGGCCTAGACTGTCTTCCCTGTGAGCCTGAACCTGGGAATCGTCGGTTTGCCGAACGTCGGAAAGTCGACTCTGTTCAATGCCCTGACGCGCAACGACGTGTTGGCGGCCAACTATCCGTTTGCGACCATCGAGCCCAACGAGGGCGTGGTGCCGTTGCCCGATCCCCGGCTCGACAAGCTCGCCGAGATCTTCGGCTCGGAGAAGACGGTGCCGGCCCCGGTGACGTTCGTCGACATAGCCGGCATCGTGAAAGGCGCCTCCGAAGGCGCCGGCCTGGGTAACAAGTTCCTCGCCAACATCCGCGAGTGCGACGCCATCTGTCAGGTGGTGCGCGTGTTCGCCGATGACGACGTGGTGCACGTCGACGGGCGGGTGGATCCGCGCTCGGACATCGAGGTGATCGAGACCGAGCTGATCCTGGCCGACATGCAGACGCTGGAGAAGGCGGTGCCGCGTCTGGAGAAGGAAGCCCGCAACAACAAGGAGCGCAAGCCGGTTCTGGATGCGGCGGTCGCGGCCCAGGCGGTGTTCGACGACGGCAAGACGCTGTTCTCCACCGGCAAGGACTGGTCGGTGCTGCGTGAGCTGAACCTCATGACCACCAAGCCGTTCCTCTACGTCTTCAACGCCGACGAGTCGGTGCTCACCGATGAGGCGAAGCAG
>NZ_HG322952.1:293041-295251 GCF_000455325.1 Mycolicibacterium septicum DSM 44393 | reverse complement strand
CGTCTTCAACGCCGACGAGTCGGTGCTCACCGATGAGGCGAAGCAGTCCGAGCTGCGTGCCCTGGTGGCCCCGGCCGACGCGGTGTTCCTGGACGCCAAGATCGAATCGGAGTTGATCGAGCTCGACGACGAGTCTGCCAACGAGCTGCTGGAGTCGATCGGGCAGACCGAGCGTGGCCTGGACGCGCTGGCGCGTGCCGGCTTCCACACCTTGCGGCTGCAGACCTACCTGACGGCCGGGCCGAAGGAATCGCGCGCCTGGACCATCCACCAGGGCGACACCGCTCCCAAGGCGGCCGGCGTGATCCACACCGACTTCGAGAAGGGCTTCATCAAGGCCGAGGTGGTGTCGTTCGACGATCTCGTCGAGGCCGGTTCGATGGCTGCTGCCAAGGCCGCGGGCAAGGTCCGGATGGAAGGCAAGGACTACGTGATGGTCGACGGCGACGTGGTGGAGTTCCGCTTCAACGTGTGAGCCCCGGTCACTCCATCGGTTCGACCCACTGAACGCGGGATGGCCCGGGGCTGAACGGATGTCCGAAGTATTGGGTCTCGTGGACGACTTCGCCGTCCACGAATTCCATGATGCTCACGACATAGGACGGTTGCCCGTCGTAGGTCAGCACGAGTTCGCTGATCCACAGATCGCCGCCACCGAGGATGCGGCGGACCGTGAAGCGTTTGGCATTCGGCTGGGCTTCGCGCGAAGCCTGAATGCTGTCCCGTCCGCGGATCCGCTCACCTGATTGGGGATATTCGAGGACCGCGTCGGTGCGGTAGATGCGATGTTCGGCGTCGAAGTCGTTCATGTCGGATGACGCCCAATGTGCTTCCAGTGCAGCGCGCACGTTGTCGTCAGCCATGGCACAAAACGGTAGCCCGCGAGCGTGGGGGATATGCCCGCATCGGGCCCCTTTTTCGTGCAGAGGACCCACGCTCGTCGGGCAGTCGCTACCTATCGGTCGGAGTACATTGACGGCTGTGAGTGGGGATTGGCGCGTCGATCGGGTCGATGAGATCCGGTCGTTGATCAAACAGGCCGAACCTGACGTCGTCGAGGAGATCAAGTGGCGCAAGCCGTCGAATCCTGACGGCGTGCCGGCCTTCTCGCTGGACGGCCTGATCTGCACGCTGGAGATGTACAAGGGCAAGGTCAAGGTGAATTTCGCCAAAGGCTCGTCCGTGAAAGACCCGGACCATTTGTTCAACGCGAGCCTCGAGGCTCCGGTCGGGCGTTCCATTGATCTGCGCGAAGACGACGAACTGGATGTGGACGCGTTCAAAGCGCTGATTCAAGAAGCGGTCAGGGTCAACCGCAAGTAGCTGCGTGGCTTTCGAAGTACTGGACCAAGCAGAATTCGTGTTCCTCGGGATCGAGCATGACGAGGACCACGCCCTCGTCGTAATCGTTGCGGATGCCCGCCCACCGTCCGCCGAGGGTCTCGACGTGCTCGCGGCCTACGGCGATGTCGTCTACCTGCACGTCCAGATGGATGCGGACCTTTGTGGCCTTCGGTTCGGGTACGCGCTGGAAGGTGAGCCGGGGAAACGGTCCCGCCCGCGAGCCCACCGTCGCCCAGTTCGGATTGTCCCCATGCTCGCTCGACGCCGGAATGCCGAGCAGCGCGGCCCAGAAAGCCGACATCCGAACGGGATCGGCGCAATCGATTGTCACTCCAGACCAGCGGTTGACCATCGTTCCTCCCCGGAGTCAGCGACACTGCAGGCAGATCCTTCCACCACACCGCCAGTGAGGGCCGATGTATATCCCGAACGAACTGCTTTCCCGGCTCGTCGGAGCGCGACTGTATTCGGTCGAGATCGTCCTCAACGACTACGTACACCTGAAGTTCGACGGGGCGGCCGGTGGGGGAGAACCTGCCGTTCTCGCCTGCTACGTCTGGCCGGTGGTCGAAAGTGCCGGTCGCGTATGGCGGGAAACCGACCTCGGCTACGCGGACAGCCTGCGCAAGTTGACTCCTGGCACCGTGGCCTCGACCGCTGAGCGGACCGGTATCGGACTTCGCATCGAACTCGACACGGGCACACTCGTGATCCATCCGGCGTTGGACGAGGTCTTCGTCGAGATCGCGATGCTCACCGGGTTCGACGACGAGGCCTGGATGGTCTGGCGTCCCGGCGAGGACAGCTTCGAGGATCTGGTGTGAACGCTGTGGCGAGTGTGCACTTTATGAAGGTGGCGGACGCGG
>NZ_HG322952.1:261868-293015 GCF_000455325.1 Mycolicibacterium septicum DSM 44393 | reverse complement strand
GCGCGAATTTCCTACGTAACGTGCACACTCGCCGCAGTGTCACGAACGGAGGCCATGGTTGGCGGACGTCTGCACCGTTCAATGGGTATTGAGCCGCGAACTGGTTGCGTGACGGGGCCGGCGACGTAGCATTTTCTCGTGGGTTTTGCTGTCCCGCCGGACGCCTATACACGCTTCATGGGCCGGTACGCCGAGCCTCTTGCGGAGGTGTTCGCGGTGTTTTCCGGGGTCGGCGCGGGCGACAAGGTGCTCGACGTGGGATGCGGGCCGGGGGCGCTGACGGCGCACTTGCTGGCGTTCGGAGCCGAGGTCACAGCGATCGACCCGTCACCGCCGTTCGTCGACGCGATCCACGCGCGATTTCCCGATATCGACGCGCGCCGGGGTACCGCCGAGGAATTGCCCTATGACACAGCAGCTTTCGATGCTGCCCTGGCGCAATTGGTCGTGCACTTCATGGCGGATCCGGTGGTCGGTATCCGGCAGATGGCGCGCGTGACGCGACGCGACGGTGTCATCGCGGCATGCGTGTGGGATGGTCCGACCGGCGCGCTGGCGCCGTTCTGGGAGGCCGTTCACCTCATCGACCCTGACGCGCAGGACGAGGCGCTTCTCTCCGGGGCGCGCAACGGGCACCTGAGCGAGATATTCGAAGCCGCCGGCCTGCGCGGTGTGGAAGAGCGTGCTCTTGCGGTCGATGTCGTGCATCCCACGTTCGAGGAGTGGTGGGAGCCCTACACATTCGGTGTCGGTCCCGCCGGTGACTACGTCCACGGGCTCGATGACGACCGGCGTGCACATCTCGAATCAGTGGCTCGCGAGCACCTGGGCAACGGCCCCTTCACGGTGACCGCCACCGCGTGGGCCGCACGAGGGATCGTCTGACGACAGGTGAAGAGCCCCGAACCTCATTACACTCTGCGCTCGTGGCATCGAACACCCGTCGAGCGGCCGGCACGCAGACCTTCACCGACGTCTTGAAGGTCTGGTTCGCAGGCAAGCGGCCGGACCCCGCAGCGGATCTGTCCGACCTGCAGTCCGGGGTGACGTTGCAGGTCAGTTGCTTCCTGCGGCCCAAGGGGGCGACCTCCCGGGCCAAGCTGGGAACGCTCTCACTCACCCGCGGCGAGCCCGTGATCTGGCGCGGCCGCGACAAGAACGCCATCAGCCTGACCCCGCCGGTGACGCTGACGGGATCGGGGGAGAATCCCATCGGACCGAAGTTCACCGCGTTCGATCTCGCCTGCGCCACCGGATCATTCGACGTCCACATTCCGACACTGGACGTCGAGCTGGTGAAGCACGCCCTCGATAGCTGAGATGCAGGTCGCTCAGAACAGCTTGCGCGCCAGCTTCCAGGCCCGGTCACTGTAGGGCGGGTACAACATCTTGGACAGATCGGGCCGGGTTGGTTTGGTGAGCACCGTCTTGGCGTGGCTGAATTCCTGGAAGCCCCAATGCCCGTGGTAGGCGCCCATGCCGGAGCTGCCCACCCCGCCGAACGGCAGTCGCGTGGTGGAGGCTTGGAAGGCCACGTGGTTGATCAGCATTCCGCCGGCCGACACCTCGGTGACGACGCGGTCGCGCACTCCGCGGGATCGGCTGAACAGATAGGCGGCAAGCGGTTTGGGTCTGTCGTTCACGAAATCTATTGCTTCGTCCAGGGAATCGACGGTGAGCACCGGAAGGATCGGTCCGAAGATCTCCTCGGTCATCAATGGTTCCGACGGGTCTGGGTTGAGCACCACCGTCGGTTCTACGGATAGCGACGCCCGGTCGATGCCGCCTCCGAAGATGATGTCCCCACGGGTTTCGATCAGGTATTCACCCAGGCGCTCAACGTGGTCGATGTTGAGGATTCGCATGCCTTTTGGCTGGTTCTCCCGGAACCGCACCCACGCGTCGCACACCCGGTCGACGAAGTGCTCGGCGACGCCGCGGTGGGCCAGCACGTAGTCGGGAGCGACGCAGACCTGCCCCGAATTGATGAGCTTCGTCCACGCGACCCTGGCAGCCGCGGCGTCGACATCGCAGTCCTCGGCGAGGATCACCGGGCTCTTCCCGCCCAGCTCTAGGGTGACGGGTGTCAGATGCCGTGCTGCCGCCGCCAGGACCTTTCGGCCGGTCTGGGCTCCGCCGGTGAACAAGATCCGGTCGAACGCCTGCTCGAGCAGCAGCTCGCTGGTCGAGCGTGCCCCTTCGACCACGGCCACCGCATCATGGTCGAGGTAGCGCGGTACCAGCTCCGCCAACAGCCGTGATGTCTGCGGGGCGAACTCGGACGGCTTGACCAACACGGTGTTCCCGGCCGCGATGGCGCTGATGGCGGGCCCCAATGTGAGCAGGAACGGGAGGTTCCAGGTTCCGATGATCAGGACGGTCCCGTAGGGCTCGTACTCGACCCAACCGCGTCCGGGCAACTGGGGCAATTCGAGCATTCGCCGGTCGCGACGCATCCAGCGCTTGACATGCTTTGCGGCGTAACGTGCTTCGGCCACTGTGCCGGCGATATCGGTCAGCCAGGATTCGAAGGGCGCGCGACCGAGATCTGCCGACAGTGCATCGATGATCTGCGTCTCGTTGTCGGTCATCATCTGCGCCAGCCGGCTCAGTTGATCCGCTCGCCACTGTGCTGATCGGGTCCGGCCACTACGAAAGGTCGCCCGCAGGGTCTTGGTGATCCGGCTGATGTCGGCCTCGGTCGGACCGTCGTCTGCCGCTGTGCGCGCGCCGTTGCCGTTCCTGGATGTCGTTTCGGTCATCGCTGCCCCCCAAAGCGTGAATAGTCATTCACATAGATCACCGGATGGTGATCTTGATGGTGGGCATCTAGCCTGATACCTGCCCGATCCATCGTGGAATGGACATTAACATAATGACGCAAGCGTGAATTCTGCGCGGGCATGGCGCGCCGCACTCGCCGACGAGGTCGCGACAGCGGGCGTCAGAGCCCACCGCATCGCGACGGGGCCAGGATCGGGGACCAGGGCGGGCAATCCGCCGGCAGTGGCTGCGGGGGAGGGGGCGGCTGCCGCGGTCCCAGAACCGGTGGCGGTGGCGCCTCATGCGGAACGCCGTGCCACGGGTAGATGGTGTTGGAGGCGATGTCCACGACACCCTCGGAGTTCCAGTACCAATCGTGGCAGATGCCGGCGTCCCAGGTGATGACCTGGCTGCCCGGTATCGGGGGATCACCTGGGCACCAGTGGGTGCACGTGAGACCGCCCGGGCAGTTCCCGCCCTCATAACTCGGGCCGGAGGCCGGGTCCGCGAGGATTGCGCCGGCCCCGAGACCCAACCCGGCCAAAGCCAGGCCGCCCGAGGCCGCCATGACGACTGCCAACCGCGAAATCGGGCCCATGGTCGGTCCCCTCTCGTGAGGCGTCGCGTCGGCCGCAAAAATGCCATCCCCACCAGGCAATTGTGCCGCGACAGCGGGGCGTGGTCCGGCGTTCGGCGAGTTTCATCCCGGGAGGCCGCGAACCGTTATGTCCCGGGCGCGGTGTCGCACCCCGTTGCGGCCAGGGTCAGCTTCAGCCGATGGAGCGCGTCGTGCAGCCGGGATTTGACCGTGACTTCGGCAATCCCGAGATCCTCGGCGATCTTCCCGGTGGTCCAGCCCAGGTAGTACGCCCGGTTCAGAACAGCGCGGTGCGCCTCGGGTAGTCCGGCCATCGCCTCGGCGACGCGCATACGGCCCATCCGAAGACCTCCGGGGCTGGTGGGGGTTGTCAGGTCCAGCCTTACGATCCGAGTGCCGGAATGCCTCAGTGCTGGCGGCAATCCGCCTATACCTGCCAGCAGGTATAGGCGGGATCAGTCGACGATCACGGAGATCTCATCGCCCAATGCGTAGCCGGCGGTCAGCGGCAACTCGTCACCACTCCAGAACGAGCCGGGATCGAACCAGTTGTAGTGCTTCTCGGTGGTCAGCAGGCCCATCTCCTCGTAGGTGATGGCCACCGTCTCGGCGCAGTACGCGGTCTCCAGCCCGACCTGCCGGCCACGCTCCTTCTTGCGTTCGGCGGATTCGCGAACCTTGCTGTGGACGAAGGGAATTCCTCGGGTGAAGTCGCTGATGATCGGTACCCGTCCGCGCAGCCAACGTCCGGTCAGTCGTGCGGTGGTGGGGAAGGCCGTGCCGTTCATCCGGGCGATCACCTTGAGGAGTTGGTCCTCCTGTTCACGGGACGCGAACGGGGTGAGCTGACGCAACCAGCAGCGCTGCCCGTAGCTGTGTTCCCAGCGTTCGACGACCTGGCGGGCGTCGTTGAGTTGCACGCCGCGATGGTTGGTGCCGGTCCACATGTCGAGCAGCTTGTCGCCGAGCTCGGCGTGCCAGATCAGCGGCGGCAGGTCGTCTATCGCCACCGTCATGCCGACGTGGTTGACCGGGCTGTTGGTCAGGGTCTGGATCGCCCGGTCCGGCCCGGAGCCACCGCGAAACAGCCAGATGTCACCGGTCCGGGTCTCCTCCAGCGCCTTGGTCAACGACACGGTGTTCGCTTTCACAAGCGAAGCTTATGCACACTTGGTGCATGCGGAGTATCTGGAAGTGGGTCGGGCTGGCCGGTGTCGCCGGTGTCGTCGCGGGTGGAGTGATGGTGGCGCGGGACCAGCGCCGCCGCAACGCCTACACCCCGCAGGACATCCGGGAGCGGCTCCACCAGCGGTTGGCCGAGGCCGAACAGGCTGACCGGGCGCGATAAGCCGGCCTGCGGGACGGTCTTGCTCACCAGCCCTCGGTGAGCACCCGGTCCAGTGCGTCGGCGTAGAAATCGGCGGCTTCGACGTCAATGCACAACGGCGGCTTGGTTTTCAGGATGTTCTGGTGGTCGCCGGTCGGCTGGATGATCACGCCGAGCTCGAGCATCCGATCGCAGATCAATGCCGTTTCCTCGGTGGCAGGCTCCAGGGTCTGAGGATCACGGATCATCTCGACACCCAGGTACAGGCCGACGCCGTGAACGGTGCCGATGATCGGATGTCGCGTCGCCAGCGCTTCGAGTCGCGACTTCAGATGCGCGCCCACGCGGGCCGCGTTGGCTTGCAGCGCTTCGTCGTCCAGCACATCGAGCACGGTCATTCCGATCGCGCACGACAACGGGCTGCCGCCGGTAGAGGAGAAGAAGTAGCCCTGGCTGCGGAACGCTTCGGCGATCTCGCGGCTGGTGACCACCGCACCGAGCGGGTAGCCGTTGCCGACGGACTTCGCCATCGACACGATGTCGGGGACGACGCCTTGCTGCTGGAAGCCCCAAAACCATTCGCCCAGGCGGCCGTATCCCACCTGCACCTCGTCGGCGACGGCGTAGCCGCCCGCGCCGCGAACGGTCGCATAGATCTGCTGCAGGTATCCGTCGGGCAGGGCCATGCCGCCGGCATTGCCGTAGACCGTCTCGCAGATGAACGCCGCCGGGGCGCGCCCGTCCGCGATCAATCCCTCGATCTGGGCCACCGCATCGGCGGCGTAGCGACCCACCTCACTGCCGCGGTACTTTCCGCGGAAGCTGTTGGGCGATTCGACGGTGTGCACCCAATCCGGCCGGGTGGTAAGCGCATTGGGGTTGTCCGCGGTGGAGGTCGACACGGCGTCGGTGCCGTACGTCCAGCCGTGATACGCCTCGCGCATTGCCACGACATCGGGGCGGCCGGCCGCCGCGGTGGCCAACCGCAATGCCAGATCGCTGGCCTCGGACCCGGAGTTGACCAGGAACACCGTGTCCAGAGGTTCCGGTAGCAGCCCGGCAAGGCGTTCACTGAACTCGACGACGGCGGCGTAGTTGAACCGGGAGTTGGTGTTCAGCTTGCGCAGCTGCCTGGCCGCGGCGGCGGCGACCCGCGGGTGCGCATGGCCCAACACCGTGACGTTGTTGACCATGTCCAGATGGCAACGCCCACTGGTGGACATCAGGAAGTGCCGCCAGCCTCGTTCGATACGCGGCGGCCGGCGGTAGTAGTGCTCTTGGACAGGCGCGAACGCCCGGTCCCGCCGGGCCATCAGGTCGACGTCGGTCGGCTCTGAATCGAGCGGCGCCAGCCCCAGCAGCGGCCGCGGATCACGCACGCACGCCAGCCATCCCGGCGCCAGGCCCGGGGTGCTGAGCTCAGGGGCGCGGGGCGCACCGACCGGACGCAGCGCCACGTGCGTCCAGCGGCCCGGCTCGGCCATGCCCAGAACATCGCCCGCGCCGGAGGCGGAACTGATGCCGGTGAGTGTCAGCTCGTACTCAGTGCCGCGGAGTGTCACCGAATCCGGCGAACGGTCGATGACCTCACCGTCGAACGGCGTCACCAGCTCGAGTCGATCTGCCGGCCAGATGCTCACGCCGGTGGGCACCACCGCGGGCTCTTCCTGGCTCAACGCCGGGGCGCGCGAGATCCGCGGTTGGCCGAACGCGGTCACGACCAAACTGGCACCGGTATCGATTGCGGCCCTGGCCAATTCGTCCTCGACGTCGTGCCGTACCCAGCCGCCGGCGATGAACGCGTCGTCCAGATCGTCGGCCGTCGCGGACAGATCCAGCGTCGTCACCGATTGCGGTGCGGCAATCATCGGGCGGGCGACCGGCACGGGAGTGGGCGGTGGCGCCAGGCCCAGGTCGGCCTTGACCAGCGCGGTCATCACGTCGATGGGCAGCGAGGTGGCGCGTTCGAACATCAACCACTCGCCGTCGGACTGCTCGGTGATGTAGTCGTTGTCAGGATCGAAACCGGCCTGGTGGGCACCGCTGACGATCAACACCGCCGTGCGCAGAACCAGCAACGGCCACAAGGCTTCTGCCTCGGCGACGCTCAGTGGCCGGATGGCGTGGAAGGCCCGGATCCCGGGTAGCACGGACGTCGGATCGCTGCCCGGGTGTTGCAGGACCGAGGACAGGGTGATGGCCAGTTCGCTCACGGCCCAGCTGTCGGATAGATCGCCGAGATCGATGATCCCGTCGGGATGCACAACACCGCCGATGGCGTGGGACACCACCACATTGGCGTCGGTGAGGTCCATGTGCACGGCCTGTCGGGGCAGGCTGTCGGCCAGCGGCTCTATGCGTGCCCACGCCTGATCGGCCGCAGCCTGCAGCCGGGAACGCGCGGCGTCGTCGTCGACATGGGAGACCAGCCTGCGTACCACCTCGGCCCCGAAGCGCAGGTCCCACTGCAGGACACGGTCCAGGCCCGGATGGCTGAAGTCGGCCAATGCCCGGCTGACCCGCCCGGCGAGGGCGCCCAGTTCGGCGACTGTGGCCGGAGGTAGGTAACCGGATTCGATCAGGGTTCCGCCGGGTAGGTGGCGCAGCAGCCTCACGTAGGCGGTGCCGTCGGCCCGGTTCGAGCCCAGACCGGTTACCGCAGTGAGCTTCTCGCCGCGCTGGTTGGGCAGTGACTGGGCCACCCGCAAGCCTGGTTCGGCCGCCGCGATCAGGTCCGCGGCCAGCTCCTGGGCAGCCAGCTCGATCTCGTTGAAGGCCGGGTTCGCGATCTTCAGCACGCCGGTGACCGCGTCGCCGTCGCCGACCAGGAAATTCTTGTCCTGCTGGCTTCCAAGCGATTTCACGCTCGCATCCAGGCCGAAATGGGCGGCCAGGATGTCGCGAGCCTGCGATTCACCGACCTGAGGAGCGGGCAGCTCAGGTTCGCGCAGAAAGTTGAAGCCGACGGTGTCGGTCTCGGCGCTCACCGCCCGACGAACTCCACGACGACTTCGGAGAACGCGTCGTTGTCGTCACCGGCGGCGGTGTGCCCCGCATCGGACAACTCGACGAACTCGGCAGCAGGCACCTTGTCCAGAAAGTCCTGCACGCCTTCGGGGCTGACCACATCGGACAGCTTGCCGCGGATCAGCAGGATCGGGATGGTCAGGTTCATCGCGGCCTGCTCGAGCTTCTCCACCCGGATGAACGGGTCGTCCTCGGGCTTGGTGAGGAACGCCGGATCCCAGTGCCAGTACCAGCGCCCGTCGCGCAGCCGCAGATTCTTCTTCAGCCCCTCCGGGCTACGCGGCTTGGTGCGATGCGGCAGATAGGAGGAGACGGCGTCGGCGGCCTGTTCCAGGGAATCGAAGCCGTCCACGTTGGTGAACATGAAATCGCGGATGCGGGCGCTGCCGCTCTTCTCGAACCGCGGCACCACATCGACCAGCACGAGCTTGGTGACCAGTTCCGGGCCCGCTTCATGCGCAGCCAGGATGCTGGTCAGCCCACCCATGCTGGCTCCGATCAGCACCACCGGGCGACCGATCTGATACAGCACCTGCTGCACGTCCGCGCACAGCATTTCCACCGAATAGTTCGCGCTGGGTGAGCGGTCGCTGTCGCCGTGACCACGTGCGTCGAGCGCGATCACATGCAAACCGCGATCGGCCAGGATCTGTCCCGTGTTCTTCCAGGAGTACCGGTTCTGCCCACCTCCGTGCAGCAGCAGGACCGTGGGCCGGCCGGCAGCCGATGCGGCATCCCGGTTCCATTCGTCGCCGACCAGGTTCAGGTCGTCGACTCCCCGGAACGTGACGGTGCGCGAATCGCTGTGCTCGGTATTCCCGGTGTTCACGGACATTCCTCTCGGCAGGCCCCGGGAGGTCACGTTACCCAGGTGGGTTTTCGCCGCATCTGCGACCCGACGTTCCTAGAATCGTCAACCGTGCAGAGCAAGCCAGGTGGCGACGTAGATGATGCGATGGCCGATGAGCGCCACGCGATCATCAAGGCCGCCTTCACCTGCCTGTCGGAGCCCCACACCGGGGCCGTGCCGATCGCTGCGGTGCTGGCCAGGGCGGGGCTGTCCACCCGGGCGTTCTACCGGCACTTCGAGTCCAAGGACGCGTTGTTCCTGGCCATGCAGGAGAGTTCGGGCAAGTCGCTGGGCCGACGGCTCGACCAGATCGCCGATGGCACCGACGGTGCGCCGGCAGATCAGCTGGCGCAATGGATCAGGGTGTCGTTCGACGTGATCCGCGATGCGCGGTTGCGTGGGCGCGCGTTGGTTCTGGATTTGGAGGAGGTCCGCTCGGCCAAGGGCTACCAGTCCGTGCAAGAGCAGTGGCGCCTCGACCGCGAACGGTCGCTGGCGGGCCTCTTGCGTCGCGGCCGGGACGACGGATCGTTGCCGCTGACCAGGCCGGAGCGGGATGCGGCGGCCATCCGCGCGGTGGTCAGCCATGAGTTGTCCCGTCTGGGGCCCGATGGAGATTGGGAGTGCGCCTGTGCCGCGGCGGTGGACTTTGCCTTGCGTGCGGTCGGGGCGCGCGTCACGTCCCGGGAGCCCGGCAGCCGGTAGGGCGGGGACCGCGCGGGCCTATCCGGGACTGCCGGTACCGCTGATGACGGTGTGACCGGTGCCACGTACTTTGGACCGCACGCGTGCCATTGCACGCGCCACGCAGTGCCACCGAGGAGCAGATGAATGGCAGCCGACAGCGCTGACACCGAGCCGGTCGAGCCGACCGAGACCGAGGAGTCGAGCCAGTCCGCCCCTGAAGCCGAGGCCCCCGAATCCGAGGCTGAAGAAGAGTCGGCCGAGGCCGCAGAACCCGAGTCCGAAGCGGTCGAAGAGGCTGCTGAGGCTTCGGCGCCGAAGCGGCGCGGGTTGCTGCGCAGGCCGACGGCGGCGATTGTCGGAGTGGTGCTCGTCGTCGCACTCGCGGCGCTGACCGGTTGGCTGGGCTACAACTTCTATCAGGTCCATCACGAACAGCAGCGACGCGCGATGTTCGTGGACACCGCCCGGCTGGGCGCCACGAACCTCACGAGCATCGACTGGGAGCACGCCGAGGACGACATCCAGCGAGTACTGGACACGTCGGCCGGGAAGTTCTACGACGACTTCGAGAAGCGTTCGAAGTCCTTCCTCGAAGTGGTCAAGCAGATCAAGTCGAAGTCGGTGGGCACGGTGACCTCATCGGGGCTGGAGTCCTACTCGGACGACAAGGCGGATGTTCTCGTCTCGGTGACCGTCCGGTCGACGAATGCGGGCGTGCCGGAGCAGACGCCGCAGGTGTGGCGAATAGTGTTGACGGTGCAGGACATTGAAGGCAAGGCGAAGGTTTCCAACGTGGAGTTCATCCAATGAGCGGCCGGCACACGATGCCGCCGGCCGGGCGCCGTAAGGCCGCGGCGGCTGCTGCAGAGAACTCCGAATCGGCAAGCCCCGAGCCGGAAACCGTCGAAGAATCGATCGCCGAGGAACCGGCCGCAGCTGTGGAGTCTGCCGACGCCGAGTCGGTCGTGGAGGAGTCGGTCGACGCCGCGGCCGAGGCCGACGAGGTAGAGGCCGACGAGACCGACGCCGAGGCTGACGAGACGGAGGCCGAGGAGACCGCTGAAGAGCCCGCCGAACCCGAACCGTCGCGCGCCCGCTCGCGGGTCAGCCTGCCGGTTGTACTGGGGGCACTCGCTCTGGTGTTGGCATTGACCTGCGGGGTGCTGCGGTGGCTCACCGTGTCGGAGGACCAGAGCGCCACGGCCCGAGATGAAGCGGTTCAGGCGGCCAAAGAGATCACTGCCCAGATGCTGTCGTATGAGACCGAGACCGTCGATCAGCAGCTCAGCGCGGCCCGTGACCGGATGACCGGGGACTTTCTGGGCACCTACACCGCGATGATCAACGAGGTCATCCCGGCAGCGCATGCGCAGCAGATCGCGGCCGTCGCCGAGGTGTTGCGGGCGGGGACGGTGAGCGTGAAGCCCGGCAGTGTCGAGATGGTGTTGTTCGTCAACCAGAGCGTCCAGGTCGGAAACCACATGCCACAGAAGACCCCGTCGGTTGCCCGCGCCACCTTGGTCAAAGAGGGCGACCGCTGGCTGATGTCCGAGTACGAACCGGTGCCGCTGTGACCGAGCCACGCTTGATCGAGGTCGCCACCCCGGCTGTGCAGTTGCAGGCGCTGGTGTGGGGGCCTGAGGACGGCCCGGTTGCGTTGTGTCTTCACGGTTTTCCTGACACCGCCCACGGCTGGCGCAAGGTGGCGCCCGTTCTGGCGGAGGCCGGCTGGAAAGTGGTCGCCCCGTTCATGCGGGGTTACCTGCCCTCGTCGACTCCGGCCGACGGGAGCTATCACGTCGGGGCGCTGATGGACGATGCCCTGCGGCTGCTGCAGTTGGTCGGCCCCACCGGACGCGATGTCATCATCGGCCACGACTGGGGTGCCATGGCGGCGTCGGGCGTTGCGGCGTTGCCGGACAATCCGTTCAAGAAGGCCGTGATCATGTCGGTGCCGCCGTTGGCATCGTTTCAGCCGTTGGGCCGGGTGCCCGATGCCGGCAAGCTGCTGGCCCAGTTGCCGCGTCAGGCGTTGCGCAGCTGGTACATGATGTACTTCCAATTGCCGTGGCTTCCTGAGCGTTCGGCGTCCTGGGTGGTGCCCCGGCTGTGGAAGACGTGGTCGCCGGGATACGACGCGGCCGAGGATCTGCGCCACGTCGAGGCCGCGATCGGTGCGCCGGACCGGTGGCGCGCTGCCTTGGGCTACTACCGGGCCACGATCCGCATGAGCAAGCCGCCGGCGCAGTACGCCGAGCTGCACAGGCACTGGCTGCTGCCGCCGGTGCTACCGTCGCTGTACCTGCACGGCACCGACGATGGCTGTGCCGCACCGGATTACATCCGGTGGGTGCGCGAGGTGCTGCCGGCGGGCAGCGACGCCCACGTCGTCGAGTCCGGCGGTCACTTCCTGCAACTCGATCAGCCGGATGTCACGGCCGCCCGCATCCTGGATTTCGTCGGACGTGCCGGCTAACCGACTCACTGCGGTCGATGCGCAGATGTTCTGGATGTCGTCCAGGATGCCCAACGACACCGTCCTGCTCTACGGATTCGACGGTGTACCTGCCGATCTGACGGGGGCGCTGGGCGAGCTGGCGGCGAATGCCCGCACCGCGCCAGACCTGTCGCAACGCATCGACGACACCGCCCGGCTGCACTACCCGGCCTGGGTGCCGTCCCGGGTCGACGAATCCCGGTTCGTGGTACACGATCTCGACGATTCGACGTGGCTGGGTTGCCTGGCGGCCGTGAGTGGGCTGGTGGACGATCAACTCGACGCGCAGGTACTGCCGTGGCGGTTGCACGTCTTCCCCGGAGTCGAGGGGATGCCCGGTGTCGCCGGGGCAGGCACGGTGGCGGTCCTGCAGATCACCCATGCCCTCGGCGGCGGTGGGCGCACCTGCGGCCCGGCCGCGGTGATGTTCGGCCGCCAGGGAGCGGTCGCACCGGTGGTGCCGGTGTACGGCCACCCGGCGATGTTGCCGTGGCGAAGCATCGAAGCGGCCAGGGCCCACCGGCAATTGGTGGCCGACACCGAGGCCGGGCGGGTGCCTCCGGCCGCGACGCTACGCCCGCCGCTCCGGACGAACGACCGTCCCTCGGGCGTACGCAGCATGCGGACGGTCGTCCGGGATCGAGCGCAGCTGTCCGGCGCCACCGTGACGGTGTGTGCACTGGCCGGGATATCCGAAGCGCTCGCCGGTCAACTCCGTGAGCTCGGGACAGATCCGGCCACTCTCGGCGCCGAGGTGACCATGGCGAAATCCGGTCCGCGCCAGGCGTACAACCATTTCGGCACCGTCGGCGTGGGCCTGCATCCCTCGCTGCCGGTGGCGCAGCGCCGCGCCGCGATCGCCGCTGAACTGGCGGCGCGCCGGGAACGCGCCGCACACCCCGCGATGCGCGCCTCGGAACGGGCGTTCGCCGCCACGCCGGCCCCGCTGCTGAGGTGGGGGATCGGCCAATTCAATCCCGACACGCGTTCGGCGACGGTCACCGGGAACACCGTGGTTTCCAGCGTGAATTGCGGGGCCGCGGATTTCGGTTTCGGCGGTATGCCGGTGCGGCTGGCGGCCGCGTTTCCTGGCTTGTCGCCGATGGTGGGGCTCACCCACTGCGTGACGGGCTTGGGGGACACCATTTCGGTCAGCGTGTTCGCCGCGGAGTCGGCGATCGGGGATGTCGACGCGTACCTCGACCGGCTTGAGGCGGCGTTGTGATGGTCCCGCGGGGCTACCGGCGCAGCATCGCGATGCCGACGTCCAACGCGGACTCCAGGTAACTCAGATCGCCCGAGGCCAGCATCACGCTGACCCCGCCCTGGATCCCGGACAGCAGCGCGGCGCCCACCCGGTCCGCATCCAGATCGGCGGCGATCTTTCCCTGCGACTGCATGTGCCGGATCCCCGCCGAGATCTCGTCATGCCATTGCCGCAGCAGGGCTTTGGTGACCGCCTGGGCGCCGGGGGTGGTACGGCCGATCTCCGACATCAGCAGGCTCAGCGGGCAGCTCTGGCCCTGGCGGCGGTAGCGCTCGACCACGGCGTCGCGCCACCGCTGCCAGGCGGCCCATGAGGTCAACTCGCCGAGGTAGGGCTGCTGATCCTCCAGCACCATCTGCGCCTCGCGTTCGGCCACCGCGAGCAGCAGTTGGTCCTTGCCGTCGGGAAAGTAGTGGAACAACTGGCTCTTGGAGGTCTGGGTGTGGGCGCGGATGTCGTCGAGCGTGGTGGCGGCCACTCCGTGGCTGCGGATCACCGCGGCGGCGCCCTCGATGATCCGACGCCGGGTGGCCTCGCCCTTGGCTGTCAGTTTCTGGACTTGCAGGTCCATTTTCAGCGGCCTATACCTGGACTCATGAGTCCAAACATTACGCGCCTGCAGGGCCGCACAGCACTTGTCACGGGATCCACCGGCGGCCTCGGCGTCGCCATCGCCAAGGCCCTGGCCGACCAGGGCGCCTTCGTCGTCGTCAGCGGCCGCAACAAGGAACGCGGCGACGCCGTCGTCGCCGAGATCCGCAGCGCCGGAGGGCAGGCCGAGTTCGTCGCCGCGGACCTCGGGGCCGGAGGCGATGAGGTGCAGCACCTCGCGCAGCAGGCCACCGCGGCCGCAGGCGGGCACATCGACATCCTGGTCAACAACGCAGGCGTCTGGGGAATGCCGGAACCCACGGGCGAGGTCTCCGAGCAGGCACTGCTGGAGTCGTACCAGACCAACGTCATCGCGCCTTTCCTGCTGACGGGGGCGCTGGCGCCCGGCATGGCCGAGCGCGGCCACGGTGCGGTGGTCAACGTCGGCTCGATCACCGGGCTGATCGGCGGAGATCGCTCGGCGCTGTACTCGTCGACCAAGGCGGCGGTGCACTCCCTGACCAAGTCGTGGGCGGTCGAGTACGGCCCGAGCGGGGTGCGGGTGAACGCGGTGGCACCCGGGCCGATCGCCACGGAGCGAGCGTTGGAGGCCGCCGATCATGTCGCGCCAGTGCTGGCCCGCATCCCCTCGCGCCGCATGAGCACCCCCGAGGAAGTGGCCGCGGCAGTGACGTTCCTGGCCGGTGATGACGCCGGAAACATCCACGGCGTGATCCTCAGTGTGGATGGGGGCTGGGCGGCCGCTTAACAGATGTCCTACATTCTGTTACATGGCTTCCTCCGCTTACGACACTGCGATCCTGCTCCTGCGCGTGGTGCTCGGCCTGACCATGGCCGCACACGGCTACAACAAGTTCTTCGGTGGCGGGCGGATCCCGGGCACCGCGGGATGGTTCGACAGCATCGGCATGAAGCCGGGCCTGTTCCATGCCCGGGTCGCGGCCGGCACCGAGATCGCCGCCGGTCTAGGACTGGCCCTCGGCCTGCTGACCCCGGTGCCCGCAGCCGGGTTCGTGGCGCTGATGCTGGTGGCGGCCTGGACCGTGCACCGGCACAACGGGTTCTTCATCGTCAAGGAGGGCTGGGAGTACAACCTGGTCCTGGCGGTGGCCGCGGTGGCCATCGCAGGCACCGGGGCCGGTCGCTACAGCCTTGATCACCTGCTGTTCTCCAACTGCAGCTTCTACCATCTGCTGCACGGCTGGTGCGGGTTGGCGATCGCGGTGGTGCTCGGTCTGGCGGGTGGCATCGGCCAGCTGGTGATCTTCTTCCGCCCGCCGGCGAAGACGTCCTAGTTCGTCCGGCGGTCCAATGACCGCTGACTGGCCAGAACGACTACCCCGCGACTAGAACACGTTCTAATCTGTCGGGCATGGGCTTTCTCAAACAGGAATCTCCCGAGATCGACTTCGAGCAGTGGAGCAAGGGCACTCGCGCGGAGAAGATCCAGCCGATGGCACGGCACTGGGCCGAGGTCGGCTTCGGAACCCCGATTGCGCTGCACCTGTTCTACGTCGTGAAGATCCTGGCCTACATCCTCGGTGCCTGGCTGATCGCGCTGACGACCACCGGGGTCGACGGGTTCACGAACGTCGCCTCCTGGTACGCCGAGCCGATCGTCTACCAGAAGGTCGTGTTCTACACGATGCTGTTCGAGGTCATCGGCCTCGGCTGCGGCTTCGGTCCGCTGAACAACCGGTTCTTCCCGCCCATGGGATCGATCCTGTACTGGTTGCGGCCCAAGACGATTCGGCTGCCACCGTGGCCGAGCCGGGTGCCTCTGACCAAGGGGGACAGCCGCACCGTCGTCGACATCGTGCTGTACGGGGCGTTGTTGGTGGTGCTGGTCGTCGCCCTGTTCTCGCAGGGCACGGGCCCCATCCCGGAACTCGGCAGCGAGATCGGCGTGCTGCCGGTGTGGCAGACCGCCACGATCGTCGGTCTGCTCGCCCTGGCCGGCCTGCGCGACAAGGTGATCTTCCTGGCCGCCCGCGGCGAGGTCTACGGCTCGCTGGCGGTCTGTTTCCTCTTCGCAGGCCCCGACATCATCATCGCCGCCAAGCTCATCTGCCTGACCATCTGGATCGGCGCGGCGACGTCCAAGTTCACCAAGCACTTCCCGTTCGTCATCTCGACGATGATGAGCAACAACCCGGTGTTCCGGCCGCGGTTCATCAAGCGCAAGTTCTTCGAGCACTTCCCGGACGACCTCCGCCCGGGGCGGCCGTCACGCTTCGTGGCGCATTTCTCCACCGCCATCGAGGGTTTGGTTCCGCTGGTGCTGTTCTTCTCCCACGGGGGCTGGCCGACGACGATCGCGGCATTCGTCATGCTCGTGTTCCACTTCGGCATCCTGAGCTCGATCCCGATGGGCGTGCCGCTGGAGTGGAACGTCTTCATGATGTTCTCGGTGCTGGCGCTGTTCGTCGGGCACGCCGAGATCGGGCTGGGCGACCTGGGCAGCCTGTGGCCGATCGTGTTGTTCGCGGTGGTCGCCGGCACTGTGGTGCTGGGAAACCTGTTCCCGCGCAAGATCTCGTTCCTGCCCGGCATGCGCTACTACGCCGGCAACTGGGACACGTCGCTGTGGTGCGTCAAGCCCTCGGCCGCGGAGAAGATCGAGAAGAACATCGTCGCGATCGCCAGCATGCCGGCCGCCCAGATGGAGCGGTACTACGGCAGCCCCGAGGTCGCGCAGATGTACCTGTATATGGGATATGCGTTCCGCGGCTTCAACTCTCACGGCCGGGCGCTGTTCACCCTGGCGCACCGGGCGATGGCCGGCCACAACGAGGACGACTACGTGCTGACCGATGGCGAGCGGATCGTCTCCACGGCCATCGGCTGGAACTTCGGTGACGGGCACATGAGCAATGAACAGCTCGTGGCCGCGTTGCAGAAGCGGTGCCATTTCGAGCCGGGGGAGGTGCGGATCGTCATGCTCGACGCTCAGCCGATCCAGCGTCAGACCCAGCAGTACCGGCTCGTCGACGCGGCCACCGGGGAATTCGAGCGGGGTTACGTCAAGGTCGCCGACATGGTGACCCGCCAGCCCTGGGACGACGAGCTGCCGGTCCATGTCCAGCGAGATGACGTCACCACCTGAGCCGGTCGCGGTTTGGGTCGATGAGTCCGGGCAGTTGATGAGTGACCTGGGCAGTGTCGACACGCAGTGTCACGCCACGGTCCGGGCCCGCCATTGTCCGGAGCGGGCGCAGTGCGTGCTGCTGCACCGGGCGCCGGGTCCGCGGTTGATCTTCGGTGAGTTGATGTCCGAGCTCGACGACGAGGCCGGCATCTACCTGGAGACGCACGCCAAAAAGCTTGATGCGGACCTGATCTCGATCACTGTCGACCACGTCGGCCCGGACGGTCCGGCCGGCAGTTGGCGTTACCGGCTGCTGCCGATGCGATGGAAGACCGCAGACGGTTGGCGGGATACCGATGCGCGGCTGGCGGTGTGGCCGGACTAGCTGTGGACCTCGAAACTGCGCACCGCTCCTCGAAACTGCGCACAGATCGCCACTTTGCCGCGAAACGCGATCTGGGTGCAGGCTCGGTGATCAGCGCGCAGGCTCAGCGCATGACGTCGCGGACCTTGACGCTCTCGATGTCCTGCAGCATCAGGATCCGTGCGGTGTCCAGGTGCTTGCGCCAGTGCGCTTCGGCGGCGTCGCCGTCGCCGGAGCGGATGAGCTGGATCAGCTTGCGATAGGAGCGCATCAGCTTGTCGTAGTCGGACTTCGATACCGGCCGGCGCTCCTTGAACAGGAAGGCGTGGTGCCGCACGGTGATCTCGTGCAGCATGCCGGCGATGATGCCGAGCGTGGCGTTGCCCGACAGCTCCACCACACGGCGGTGAAAGTCACCGGTGGTCGCGGCCAGCTGGTCCGACTGGTGGTCCTTCGGGATGTGCTCGTCGAGCATCTGTTCCAGTTCGGCGAACGCCGCCTCGTCACCCTTCTCGGCGAGCAGGCGTGCGGCCATCGGCTCGATCGCCGCGCGCCCCACCAGGAGGTCGGCGATATCGGCTCCCGACAGTTCGAGCAGCAGCCCGGCCGGGCGGGCGACGATCTCGGGGCCGGGAACCCTGACGCGGGCGCCGGTGCGGGAGCCGCGGCGCACCTCGACCAGACGCTCGGACTCCAGCACCCGCACGGCCTCGCGCAACGTCGGCCTGCTGACCCCGAAATGCTCCATGAGCTCGGCTTCGTTGGGCAGGAAGTCGCCCTCTTTGAGCTGGCCGTCGACGACCATGCGCCGTAATGTGCCTGCGACGAGCTCGGCGGTCTTCGGAGAGCGGACCGGTGCCTGCGGTGCTATCGCGTCAGGGCCGATCATCGGCGCCAGCGGTGTGGTTCGAGCCACCAGACACTCCCGGGTAGGACAACTTCTGCGCCGGCCGGACGGCCAGCTGTACAACTCAGTAAACCATCTGTTCACCGCAGGAACGGAACATCGGCACCTACCAACCAGTAGGTTGACCTAGTAAACCTACTGGTCTATTTTCACCTCGAGCGCCCCGTTTCGCTCCACTGGGGTCGCGCCACCCACCCTTCAAAGGAGAAGTCATGGCTGAAGCCGTCATCGTCGAGGCCGTCCGGTCGCCTGTCGGGAAGCGCAACGGTGCCCTCTCGGGTGTGCACCCGTCGGAGCTGTCGGCCCAGGTGCTCAACGGCCTCGTGCAGCGCGCCGGGATCGATCCCGCCCTCGTCGACGACGTCATCTGGGGCTGCGTCATGCAGGCCGGTGAGCAGGCTCTCGACATCGCCCGCACCGCCGTGCTGACCGCCGGATGGCCCGAGACCGTTCCCGGTGTCACCGTCGACCGCCAGTGCGGTTCCAGCCAGCAGTCTCTGCACTTCGCCGTCGCCGGCGTGGTCGCCGGTCACTACGACGTCGTCGTGGCCGGTGGCGTCGAGTCGATGTCGCGTACCCCGATGGGTTCCTCGCTGGCCAACGGCGGGCACCCCTACCCGGAGGCCTTCCGGGAGCGTTACAACGGGCAGAACCCCAACCAGGGCGTCGGCGCCGAGATGATCGCCGAGCAGTGGGGCCTGTCGCGCACCCAGCTCGACGAGTTCTCCCTGCGGTCGCACGAGAAGGCCGCCGCCGCACAGGATGCCGGCGCGTTCAAGGATCAGATCGTGGGCATCAAGGACCAGGATGGAAATGTCGTCCTGGAAGACGGTGGCATCCGCCGCGGCGGCACCGTCGAGTCGATGGCCGCCATCAAGCCGGCCTTCAAAGAGGACGGCGTGATCCACGCCGGTAACTCCAGCCAGATCTCCGACGGCTCGGCCGCGCTGCTGATCATGTCTGCGGAGAAGGCAAAAGACCTGGGGCTCAAGCCACTTGCCAAGGTGCATACCGCGGTGCTCGCCGGTGCTGACCCGGTCATCATGCTGACCGCGCCGATCCCGGCCACCCAGAAGGCGCTGGCCAAGTCCGGCCTGAGCGTCGACCAGATCGGCGCGTTCGAGGTCAACGAGGCGTTCGCCCCGGTTCCGATGGCCTGGCTCAAGGACATCGGCGCCGACGAGAGCCGGCTCAACCCCAACGGCGGTGCGATCGCTCTGGGTCACCCGCTCGGCGGATCCGGTGCCCGTATCCTGACCACCCTGCTGTACCACATGCGGGACAACAACATTCAGTACGGCCTGCAGACCATGTGTGAAGGTGGCGGCCAGGCCAACGCGACCATCCTGGAGCTCCTGTGACCGATACCGACACCCAGCCCGGCGCGCTCGTCGAAAAGCGCGGCAACGTTCTGCTCATCACGATCAACCGGCCCGAGGCGCGCAACGCGATCAACGGCTCGGTCAGCGTCGCCGTCGGTGATGCGCTGGAGCAGGCCCAGAACGATCCGGAGATCCGCGCTGTCGTGATCACGGGCTCGGGCGACAAGTCGTTCTGCGCCGGCGCCGACCTGAAGGCGATCTCGCGGGGCGAGAACCTCTTTCACCCCGAGCATCCGGAATACGGATTCGCCGGCTACGTCAGCCATTTCATCGACAAGCCGACGATCGCCGCGGTCAACGGCACCGCCCTGGGCGGCGGCACCGAGCTGGCCCTGGCCAGTGACCTGATCGTCGCCGAGGAGAACGCCAAGTTCGGTCTGCCCGAGGTGAAGCGCGGCCTGATCGCCGGTGCCGGCGGCGTGTTCCGCATCGCCGAGCAGCTGCCCCGCAAGGTGGCCAACGAACTGCTGTTCACCGGCGAGCCGATGTCGTCGGCCGACGCACTGCGCTGGGGCCTGATCAACCAGGTCGTGCCCGACGGCACCGTCGTCGACGCGGCACTCAAGCTGGCCGAACGGATCACGGGCAACGCGCCACTGGCCGTGCAGGCGAGCAAGCGCGTCGCCTACGGGGTCGACGAGGGCGTCATCACCGGCGACAAGGACGGCTGGAAGCGCACCAACCGCGAGTTCAGCACCCTGCTGCGGACCGAGGACGCCAAGGAAGGGCCACTGGCCTTCGCCCAGAAGCGCGAACCAGTTTGGAAGGCAAAGTAAGCCATGAAGCGACAGATCTACACCGCGGAACACGAGGCGTTCCGCGAGACGGTCAAGGAGTACATCGAGCGTGAGCTCGTGCCGAACGCCGAGAAGTGGGAGACCGAGCGCATCGTCGACCGGTCGGCCTACACCGCTGCCGGCAAGTACGGCCTCATCGGGTTCAACATGCCCGAGGAGTTCGGCGGCGGCGGCTCGGATGACTTCCGGTTCAACGCCATCATCGACGAGGAGATCGCCAAGGCCGGCGTGCACGGCCCGGCGCTGAGCCTGCACAACGACGTCGTCGGCCCGTACTTCAAGGAGCTGGCCAACGACGAGCAGAAGCAGCGCTGGATGCCCGGCATCACCACCGGCGAGCTGATCATCGCGATCGCGATGACCGAGCCGGGCGCCGGCAGCGACCTGGCGGGCATCCGGACCTCGGCGGTGCGCGACGGGGACGACTGGATCATCAACGGCTCCAAGACGTTCATCTCGTCGGGCATCAACTGCGACCTGTGCGTCGTGGTCGCCCGCACCGACCCCGAGGCCGGTCACAAGGGCTTCACGCTGTTCGTGGTGGAGCGGGGCATGGAAGGCTTCACCCGCGGCCGCAAGCTCGACAAGATGGGCCTGCACAGCCAGGACACCTCCGAGTTGCACTTCGAGAACGTCCGGGTGCCGAACGCCAACCTGCTGGGCAAGGAGGGTCGTGGTTTCTACCACCTGATGACCAACCTGCCCTCCGAGCGGCTCGGCATCGCCATCTCGGCGATCTACGGGGCCCGTGCGGTCTTCCAGGAGACGCTGCAGTACGCCAAGGACCGCAAGGCCTTCGGCCAGCCGATCGGCAGCTTCCAGCACAACCGGTTCCTGCTCGCCGAGATGGAAACCGAGCTGGAGGTCACCGAGAACTACCTCGACCGCTGCCTGCAGGGTGTGGTCGACGGTGAGCTGACCGCGGTCGAGGCGGCCAAGGCCAAGTGGTGGGCCACCGAGGTCTCCAAGAAGGTCGTCGACCAGTGCGTGCAGCTGCATGGCGGCTACGGCTACATGATGGAGTACCGGGTTGCCCGCGCCTACGTGGACGGACGGATCCAGACGATCTTCGGTGGCACCACCGAGATCATGAAGGAGATCATCGGACGCGAGCTGGGCGTCTAGCTTCACGACCAGACACAAAAGTCCCCCAAATCAAGCGATTTGGGGGACTTTTGCGTCTGCTCGCGCAGAGAAGAAGATCAGCCGATCGGCGCGTCAGCGGCCGGGGTGGCTTCCGGGGCCTTCGTCGTGGTCGTGGTGCTGGAGCCCGACGGCACGATGGCGTCCGGTGGGCTGTTGGGATCCAGCACGGTGTCGATCAGGTAGATCCGGGCGTTCTGGGACTGGATGGGACCGCAGACGAGCTTGGCGGTGTCGTTGACCTTGATGTCGCCGCCCTTGCCGGTCACCTTCACCTCGGCGCCCTGCTGGGTCGGCCGCTGCCCCTTGACGTCATCGGGGCCCAGCAGGCCGAGGAAGGCGTGGTAGTAGTCCAGGCTGGTGAGCGCGGCCGGATCGGCCTTGAGCGCGTCGAGCTTGCCGGGCTCCAGGGCGGCGAACGCGTCATTGGTGGGCGCGAAGATCACGTACGGGCCGTTGTCGAGCACCGGCACGATGTTGACGTCCGGGTTCAGGCCGCCGGAGATGGCAGCGTTGAACGTGCTGATGTCCGGGATGCTGGCCAGCACCTTGCCCGTCGGCACGTCAGCGAGGCTCTTCCAATCCGGCATGGCCTTCTTGAAGTTGTCGCAGCCGGAGCCCTGCGGATCGGGGATCTCCACAACCGGGGCTGTGGTCGTCGTCGGCGCCGGGTCGGCGTAGGCGGTGACCGCCAACGGCAGCGACGCCGTGATCGCGGCGACTGCCGCAGCAACGCCCAGAGTCTTGGTGCGAGTCTTCATCGGTGGGTCTTTCCTCCCGCTCATGCCTAGCCTGTAGTCGTCGGCTGCCGGTGACGCGTTACACGGCTCTCGGCGCGACGATGGCGAGCAACCGCGTACACAACAACCTCAGCGTTCCCCGCGGCGCCGCATCGGATGGTATGCGCAACGTTGCGGTTACGGCAAAGCCGAAGTGTCCACTCGATCGGGCTCGGAGCTTGTGACCTGGGCTTTTCGGATGCTGAGGCATAACAGTGCAGCGACGAAACACAGCCCGGCGGCCAGCTGGAAGGCCAGGTCGTAATTGCCGTTGAGATCCCGCAGCCACCCTGCGCCCGCGGCGGCGATGGCCGCGCCGACCTGGTGGGAGGCGAACACCCAGCCGAACACCACCGGCGAACGGTCCCCGAAGTAGTCGCGGCACAGCACGATGGTCGGCGGCACGGTCGCCACCCAGTCCAGGCCGTAGAAGACGACGAAGACCCAGGTGCTCGGTTCGGCGTGCGGGGAGAGCAGTGCCGGCAACAGCATCAGTGACAGGCCGCGGCCCGCGTAGTAGACGAGCAGCAGCAGCCGCGGGTCGACGCGGTCGGTGAGCCAGCCGGAGAACACCGTGCCCGCGACGTCGAGAATGCCGATGGTGGCGAGCAGACCCGCGGCGACGGTCGTGGGCATGCCGTGGTCGTTGGCGGCCGGGATGAAGTGCGTGCCGATCAGACCGTTGGTGGTCATCCCACAGATCGCGAAGCTCCCCGCCAGCAGCCAGAACACGCGGGTCCGTGCGCCGATGCGCAGGCCGTCGAAGGCCGTCTTGAAGCCGCCCGCCGGGGCCGGGGTGGGCGGGGCGAGTTCAGTTGCCCCGTAGGGGGCCAGACCCAGGTCGGCGGGGCGGTTGCGCATGAACAGCGCGACGAGGGGGACGACGGCCAGCGAGGCGGCCGCGACGATCAACGATGCCCAGCGCCAGCCGTGTTGCGTGGTGACGGCCGCGACGACCGGCAGGAACAGCAGTTGACCGGTGGCGCTGGCCGCGGTGAGCACACCGGTGACGAGCCCGCGGCGCTGTTCGAACCAACGGGTGGCGATGATCGCCACGAATCCCATCGAGATCGACCCGGTGCCGATGCCGACCAGCACGCCCCACAGCAGCACCAGCTGCCAGCTGGCCGTCATCGCGATGCTCGACGCCGAACCCGTCGCGATCAGCAGCAGCGACACCGTCAGCACCGGCCGGACCCCGAAGCGGTCCATCAGTGCCGCGGCGAACGGCGCGGTGAGCCCGTACAACATCATGTTGACCGACATCGCCAGCCCGACCGTGCCGTGCGACCAGCCGAACTCATGGTGCAGCGGATTCATCATCACGCCCGGAATGGACCGGAACCCGGCCGCGCCCAGGATCGCCACGAAGCTCACCGCGGCGACCACCCAGGCCCAGTGGATGCGGACGCGCGGAACCACCGCAGCCCGGTCGAGGTTTCGAGTCACCCGACCACTTTCGCCGAGGAGGACCCTAGGTACCAGTGGCATAAACGACAACGAGCATCAAAAACGTGCCACACTGACGGTCGTGCACCGCGTCGCCGTCCTGTTGCTGGCCCCGGTGGTCGGCTTCGACGCCACCATCGCGCCGCTGCTGTTCTCCAACGCCACCGACAGCGACGGGAATCCTCTCTACGACGTCGTTACGTGCGGGCTCACCACCGACCCGGTGCCGTCCACGACCGGGTTCGCGATGGTGCCCGCCGCGGGAGCCGAAGCGCTGGAATCGGCGGACACCGTGGTGATCCCGGGCACCCGGTACGCCCCGGCACGGGCCGACGGTGTGCTGGGCGCCGAGGTGACGCAGGCCCTGTCGCAGATCCGCCCCGGCACGCGGCTGGTGTCGATCTGCACCGGGGCTTTCGTGCTGGCTGCCGCGGGCCTGTTGGACGGCAGGCCTGCCACCACCCATTGGCGCTTCGCCGCGGATATGCGCCGTCTGCACCCCGACGTTCTCCTCGACGAGGACATCCTGTTCGTCGACGACGGCGACGTACTGACGTCGGCGGGCCTGGCCGCCGGAATCGACCTGTGCCTGCACATCATTCGCACCGACCACGGTGCTCAGGTGGCCAACGCAGTGGCCCGCTATTGCGTGGTGCCGCCATGGCGGGAGGGCGGGCAGGCGCAGTTCATCGACCACGGGTTCGCCGTCACCGATCACGCCTCGACCGCTGCCACCCGCGACTGGGCGCTGCAGCATCTGGACGAGGAACTCACCGTGACACGGCTGGCCGCCCGTGCCCACATGAGCGCCCGCACGTTCAACCGTCGATTCCGTGAGGAGACCGGACAGGCTCCGGGTGCCTGGATCCGCAGCCGCAGGCTGGACCTGGCCCGCGAACTTCTGGAATCCGGGGACCTGTCGGTCGACGAGGTGGCCAGGCGTTCGGGTCTGGGCACCGCGGGCAACCTGCGTCATCATCTGCGGCGCGGGCTCGGGATGTCCCCGTCGAGCTACCGCAAGGTGTACCAGGGCGCGTGAGCCGGCCGGTCGGCTGTCTACCATGACCGGCATGCCAGAGCCGCTGATCGTCTCCGTCGCAGGTCATACCCCGCAGATCGACCCGGACGCCTGGGTTGCCCCCAATGCCAGTGTGATCGGCCAGGTTTCGCTGGCCGCCGGTGCCAGCGTCTGGTACGGCGCCACGCTGCGCGCCGAGGTCGAGCCCATCGAGGTCGGTGAGGGCAGCAACATCCAGGACGGGGTGACCGTCCACGTCGACCCGGGTTTCCCGTGCCGGATCGCCACCGGGGTGACGGTGGGTCACAACGTGGTGCTGCACGGCTGCACCGTCGAGCAGGACAGCCTGGTCGGGATGGGCGCGGTGGTGCTCAACGGCGCGGTGATCGGCGCAGGCTCACTGGTCGCCGCCGGTGCGGTGGTGCCCCAGGGCATGGTGGTGCCGCCGCGCTCGCTGGTGGCCGGTGTGCCCGCCAAGGTGCGCCGAGAACTCAGCGACGACGAGGTCGGCCACAACCAGCTGAACGCGGCGGCCTACACGCATCTCACCGGGTTGCACCGAGAGGCGGATTGAGCTGCGCGAACCCGTCCTGGCGGAAGTACGGGAAGTAGGGATAGGGCGCGTCGCGGGTGCTTGCGGCGTCCAGCCGCGCGATCTGGCCGGCATCCAATGCCCACCCGACCGCACCCAGGTTGTCGCGTAACTGCCGCTCGTCACGAGCCCCGATGATCACCGACGACACCGTGGGTCTGCGCAGCAGCCAATTGAGCGCGACCTGTGGCACCGTCCTGCCGGTCTCTTCGGCGATCGCGTCGAGTTCGTCGACGACACCGTAGAGAAGCTCGTCGTCGACCGGCGGCCCGGCGTCGGCGGTCGCGTGCAGGCGGCTGCGTTCCGGCAGGCTCCGGCCGCGCCGGACCTTCCCGGTCAGCCGGCCCCAGCCCAACGGGCTCCACACCAGCGCGCCGACCCCTTCGGCCATCGCCAACGGCATGAGCTCCCATTCGTAATCGCGCCCGATCAGTGAGTAGTACACCTGGTGTGCGATATACCTTGGGCGATGGTGCTTTTCGGCGAGGCTGAGGGACTTCATCAGCTGCCAGCCGGAGAAGTTCGACACTCCGGTGTAGCGCACCTTGCCCTGATCGACGAGTGTGTCGAGGGCCTGCAGCACCTCGTCGATCGGGGTGAATGCGTCGTACGCGTGCAACTGGAACAGATCGATGCGGTCGGTCTGCAGACGTGTCAGCGCGGAATCGACGGCCCGCAAGAGCCGCGCCCGTGACGTTCCCCAGTCGTCGGGGGCGGTCGGCAGCGCGGCCTTCGTGGAGATCAGTACGCTGTCGCGGCGCCCGCGCAGCGCTGCGCCGAGTACCTCCTCCGAGGCGCCGTCCGAGTAGACGTCCGCGGTGTCGAACAAATTGATGCCGGCCTCCAGGATCAGGTCGACCATCGCCCGCGCCTGGTCGATCCCGGTGTTGCCCCAGGCGCCGAAGAACTCTCCTGTCCCACCGAAAGTCGCTGCGCCGAAGCTCAGTTCGGAGACCACGAGCTCAGAGTCGCCAACCTTGCGATATTCCATTCCCACTCCTTAACGAGATTGTCTTCCCGATAAGGAACACGCTACTAACGGGACAATATTCCTAATAAGATGAGCCGAATGGCAGCCGAACGCCCGGGCGGGCGCACCGCGGCCGTCCGCGCTGCGGTGCTGCGCGCGACGGCCGACCTACTCATCGAGGCAGGGCTGGAGGGTCTGGAGCTGACGGCGGTCGCCGAGCGGGCCGGCGTCGGCAAGTCGACGGTGTACCGGCGTTGGGGTTCGGTACCGGCGCTGGTGGCAGACCTCTTGGCCGACATGGCAGAACAGTCGGTGCCACGGACCGACACCGGTTCACTGCGCGGCGATCTGCGGGCCAACGCGACACTGGTACGTCGCACCCTCAACGATGCCCGCCAAGGCCGGTTGTTCAAGGCCGCCATCGCCGCGGCGACGTGCGACCAGCACACCGCGGCGGCGCTGCAGGTGTTCTACGACCGACGGATCGCCGAGTGGGCCGGGTGTGTGACCGACGCGGTGGAGCGGGGCGAGGTGCCTGCCGGGACCGATGCCGCCGCGGTCATCCGGCAGGTCTCCGCCCCGCTCTACTACCAATTCCTCACCAGTACGCGGACTCTCACGGTCGCCGACGCCCATCGTGCGGTCGACGCCGCGATCGCCGCTGCCGTGGCAGGGGTGTTCACCTAACGCAGCGGGTGCGCCAGCTCGTCGCGCGGCATCCGCGCCGCCGTCACGGCCACCGCGGCCAGAACGACGGGCAGCAGCCCCGCCACCAGGAAGATGGACTCCATCGAGACCACCTTCGACAGCGGGCCGACGATCGCGAAAGACAGCGGCATGAACGCCAGCGACACGAAGAAGTCCAGGCTCGATACCCGGCCCAACATCTCCGTCGGCACCCGGCGCTGCAGCAGCGTTCCCCAGATCACCATCCCCGCACCGTCGGTGACGCCGACGCAGAACGTGGCCAGCGCCATCAACGGGAACGACGACGTGACGCCGACGACCACCAACGGCACCGAGCCCAGCCCCCACATCAGCATCATCGTGGTCAGGTAGCGCCGCGGCATCCGGCGCGAGGACACCGTCAACGCCCCCAGCGCGCTGCCGAATCCGAAGAACGCCAGGATGAATCCGTACGCCCGGGCGCCGTCGGCGAACCGGTCCTGGGCGATGAACGGCAGCAGCACCTCGATCGGACCGAGAACGACGAGCACGAACATGCTGGCGAACAACAGCGTCCACAGCAGCCACGGGGTGCGCACCATGAACGCGAAACCTTCACGCAGATCGCGCAATACGTGCGGGCGCTCGCCTTCGCCCTGCGTCGCAACCGAATCCACGGTCGGGCGGGTGGCGACCAGCAGGACCAGCCCCGCGCCGAACAGCACGGCCACGACGACCGCGCCCAATGAGGGGAAGGTCGCGGCGATCACCATGCCTGCCACCGCAGGCCCGACCGAGCGCTGGAAGACCGGGCGCACCACGCCCTCGACGCCGTTGGCCGCCAACAGTTGTTCCGGCGGCAGGATGCGGGGCAGCAGGGCGCTGTAGGCCGGGAAGAAGAACGCCGCGGCGATGCCGAGAATGCCCGCCGCGACGGCCAGATGCCAGATCTTGAGCAAGTCGAGCAGGCCCAGCACCGCGACGGTCGTGACCGTCACCAGATTGACGGTCTCCACCGCGATGATGATCGTGCGCTGGTTGACCCGGTCGGCGGCGATCCCGCCGACGAGAACGAACGCCACCAGGCCCACGCCGAGGCAGGTGGCCACCAGTGAGAGGGAGGCCGGATCGTTGTCGATCGCGATGACCTGCAACGCCATCACCACCGACCACATGCCCTCGGCGAAGATCGACAACGTGACAGCGGCGATCAGCAACCGGTATTCACGGATGCGGAAGGGCGCGAGCACGCGCCAGCCGCCGGTCTGATCGACCGGCGTCTGGGTGTCGTCCTGCATGCTCACAACATTCGATGGTGCCCACCCGGAGTGGGTCGAGTCCAACGATTTTCGCCGGCGTGAGCCCCGGCGGGCGCCTACTGCTGGGTGAACTCCGGGCGCCGGTTCTGCTGGAAGGCCTTGGTGCCCTCGCGGAAATCGTCGGACCCCAGCAGCTGCAGCTGGCCCTTGCGCTCGCGGGCGAAGGCGCCCTCGAGCTCGGTCAGCGTGGCCGCGTTGACGGCCTGCTTGGTCTCGCGCAGGGCCACCGCCGGACCCGACCGCAGCTTGGCGACGACCTTGTCCACCGCGGCGTCGAACTCGTCGGCCGGGTACACCGCGCTGATCAGACCCCAGTCGTAGGCGTCGGCGGCGGTGAGGCGGTCGGCCAGCAGCGCCAGCCGCATCGCCCGGATCCGGCCGATGTTGGCGGCGACGAGAGCCGACGCACCGCCGTCGGGCATCAACCCGATCTTGGTGAAGGCCAGCAGGAAGAAGGCCGACTCCGAGGCCAGCACGACGTCGCACGCCAGTGCCAGTGACACCCCGACGCCGGCGGCGGGGCCCTGCACCACGGCCACGACCGGCTTGGGCAGCGCCACGATGGAGGCGACGGCGCGGTTGGCGGCGTCGAGCACGCCTGCGGCGTCGTGGCTCTTGGCGTTCTGGTCTTCCTCACTGATGCCGGCGCCGGAGCTGAATCCGCGGCCCGCGCCGCCGAGGCGAACCACGCGCACTCCCGCGTCGGTGGCGGCCAGCTCCATGGCATCGGCGATCGCCACGAGCATGTCCTGGGTCAGCGAATTGAGGCTGTCGGGCCGGTTCAGCGTCACCGACAGCACACCGCCCTCGAGCGACACGGTCACGTCTTTTACGTCGGGGTACTCGCGGGTCACGGTCATCTATGCACCTTAGGTCTGACGGGCCAGAGGCCCGGTCCGGGCGGGGCCGGCTATGGCCATGCCGGTCGAGAAGGTTATACAAGTAAGCTATGTCACCGGTCAACCAAGGCCTAACACGCGAAGGGCGGAAGAGCATGGCAGGACCACTGCAGGGTTTGCGCGTTGTGGAGTTGGCCGGTATCGGCCCGGGCCCGCACGCGGCGATGATTCTCGGAGATCTGGGTGCCGACGTCGTGCGGATCGAGCGGCCGGGCAAGGGCACCGGCACGCCGAGCGGCGACACCATGCTGCGTAACCGCCGGTCGGTGGCCGCGGACATGAAGAGCGACGAGGGCCGCGCGCTGGTGCTCAAGCTCATCGAGAAGGCCGATGTGCTGATCGAGGGCTTCCGTCCCGGCGTCACCGAGCGGTTGGGTCTGGGGCCCGAGGACTGCGCCAAGGTCAACGAACGGCTGATCTATGCCCGCATGACGGGCTGGGGCCAGGAAGGCCCACGGGCCCTGCAGGCCGGCCACGACATCAACTACATCTCGCTGAACGGCCTCCTGCACGCGGTAGGGCGCAAGGGGGAGCGGCCCGTGCCGCCGCTGAACCTCGCCGGTGATTTCGGCGGCGGCTCGATGTTCCTGCTCGTCGGCATCCTCTCGGCGCTGTTCGAGCGGCAGACCTCGGGCAAGGGGCAGGTGATCGACGCGGCCATGATCGACGGCTCGTCCGTGCTGATACAGATGATGTGGAGCTTCCGTAGCCAGGGCCTGTGGTCCGACGAGCGCGGCACCAACATGCTCGACACCGGCGCGCCGTACTACGACACCTACGAGACCTCCGACGGCCGCTACATGTCGATCGGGGCGATCGAGCCGCAGTTCTACGCCGAGCTGCTCAAGGGTCTCGGCCTGGACGACGCCGATCTTCCGGACCAGAACGACATGGCCCGTTGGCCCGAGCTGCGCGAGGCATTCACCACGGCATTCGCCGCGCACGACCGTGACCACTGGGCCGAGGTGTTCGCAGGCACCGACGCGTGTGCGGCTCCGGTGCTGTCCTTCGCCGAGGTTCTCACCGAACCGCACATCGCAGAGCGGAACACATTCTTCGACGAAGGCGGCAACCTGCAGCCGATGCCTGCACCGCGGTTCTCCCGCAGCGTCCCGGCGGTGCCGACGCCACCGGGTCCGCGCGGCACCGACACCGAAGCCGTTCTGCGGGACTGGATTTAGTTCAACCACATCAGGAGGTCGGCGCCATGCCGGCCGGAAAGGAATGCGGTAAGTGGAGATCAAAGACGCGGTAGCCGTCGTCACCGGCGGTGCCTCCGGCCTGGGCCTGGCCACCACCAAGCGGCTGCTCGATGCCGGCGCCCAGGTGGTCGTGATCGACCTCAAGGGGGAAGAGGTCGTGGCCGAACTGGGTGATCGGGCCAGGTTCGTCGGCACCGATGTGACCGACGAGGCCGGTGTGTCCGAGGCGCTCGATGTCGCGGAATCGCTTGGCCCGGTGCGGATCAACGTCAACTGCGCGGGCATCGGCAACGCGATCAAGACCCTGAGCAAGAACGGTGCGTTCCCGCTCGACGGGTTCCGCAAGGTGGTCGAGGTCAACCTGATCGGCACGTTCAACGTGATCCGGCTGGCCGCCGAGCGCATCGCCAAGACCGAGCCTCTCAAGAACGAAGAGCGCGGCGTCATCGTCAACACCGCCTCCGTGGCGGCGTTCGACGGGCAGATCGGGCAGGCCGCCTACTCGGCGTCCAAGGGCGGTGTGGTCGGCATGACCCTGCCGATCGCGCGGGATCTGTCGCGTGAGCTGATCCGCGTCTGCACCATCGCGCCGGGTCTGTTCAAGACCCCGCTGCTGGGTTCGCTGCCCGAGGAGGCGCAGAAGTCGCTGGGCCAGCAGGTGCCGCACCCGGCCCGACTGGGCGATCCCGACGAGTACGGCGCCCTGGCCGTGCACATCATCGAAAACCCGATGCTCAACGGCGAGGTCATCCGCCTCGACGGTGCTATCCGCATGGCTCCCCGGTAACCAGGAAGGCGAACATATGGCATTGAAGACGAAGTTCACCGAGACGTTCGGGATCGAGCATCCCATCGTGCAGGGTGGCATGCAGTGGGTCGGCCGCGCCGAACTCGTTGCGGCCGTGGCGAACGCGGGTGCGTTGGGTTTCATCACCGCACTCACG
>NZ_HG322952.1:233969-261842 GCF_000455325.1 Mycolicibacterium septicum DSM 44393 | reverse complement strand
TAAGGAAGCGATCGTGGCGGGCACCGAGCTCGACACCGAGCTGATCTTCCGCAGCCTGGGCAACACCGCCCGCGTGGCGAGCAACGCGGTCTCACGTGAGGTGGTGCAGATCCTCAAGGACGGCGGTCAGTTCGAGGACGTCAAGGATCTGGTGGCCGGCAAACGCGGCGTGAAGGTTTATGAGATCGGTGATCTCGACGCAGGCATCTGGTCGGTCGGAACCTCGATGGGCCTGATCAACGACATCCCCACCTGCGGCGAACTCGTCTCACGAATGGTGTCGGAGGCCGAGCTGCTGATCAGTGGGCGCCTGGCGAACATGGTCGGCGCGGGCGAGGCCGAGCCTGAGAAAGAAGCAGTCCTCGCCTGAGCGAGGACTGCGGCCCTTGAAGGGGCAAACTACGGCAAACTGAAGATGGGAAACGCGCGCCGCGAGGCGCGCGTTTTCTCATACTGCGGTTGGCAGTTCCTGGTAGTCGTCAAACTGCTCCGAGGTGTCGCCCTCGACGAGGAAATCGCCGTGGTAGAGGGCCTCGAAGTCGACCTTGATGACATCTGCACTGGTGTCGTCGATCCACATGACACTGAGCGTATGGGTCACTATTAAGGAATCTTTGAGTCACGGTTCGGAAAATGGTGGCAATCCTACTTTTGGGTAGGTTTCTGGCGAGTAGCCCAGATCACCCCTGGCCACGAACGTGGGCCTCATGCACAGTTTCGGCGGAAATTCCGGGCACAAGGCCCACGCTGGGTCTCAGGCGGCCGGCTTTGTGAGGTGGATGGGGTTGGTCCCGTTCAACGCGATCCAGGTCACGACGGCGACGACGACTCCGAGCGCCACAAGTCCCACCGCGGCCCTGGCCGATACGCGGGAGCGGCCGAACACGCGGTCATCGACCGAGAAGGCGCCGGCGCCGGTGAACAGCAGCGCCGCGGCGGCGAATGCGGCCAGGAACGGAACGTTGAACGGCTGGGACCAGAACGCGTCCGTCGATACGTTCACGGCCCAGGCGTCGACCATCGCGCCGATCACCGCGCACGCGGCCAGCGGCGTGAGGACCCCCAGGAGCAGGCCGATGCCGCCCAGGGTTTCGGCCGCGGTGACCATGAACGCGCCGAACCCGGGTAGCCGCCAGCCGCTGGACTCCATGAACCCCACGGCGGTTCCGAAGTCGAATGCCTTGATCAGGCCCGCCTGCAGCATCGTGGCGCCGGTGGCGATGCGCAGGATGAGCAGTCCGGTATCGGTCATACGGGTGGTCGCGGTTTCGGCGACGGTGGTGTTGGCCATGCTCGATTAGACGCATCGAGACGCCCGAATTCATCGCGGCGTGCTCAGCGGTGAACCCTTCGGTGCCGGCGTCCGTGTGTAGAGCGAGACCCACGTTGACGTTGGAAACTTACCGCTGTTAACTTAACGGCGATACTCATCGGGGGAAGGACACCACGTGCTGCACCGCATCGCCCATCTCGCCATCGCCGCACCGCGACGTGTGCTCGTGGTGGCCGCGCTGGCCATGGTGGCCGCGGGCATCTTCGGCATTCCGGTGGCCAAGAGCCTGTCGGCCGGTGGATTCCAGGACCCGACTTCGGAATCGGCGCAGGCCACGCAGCTGCTGTCGGACAAGTTCGCCCGCGGTGACATGCAGTTGGTCATCAGCGTCACCGACGAATCGGCCGCCGGGGCCAACAGTCCCGCGGCCCGGGCCGCGGGCACGGACATCGCCACCCAACTCAAGGCTTCGCCCTATGTGACCGAGGTCAGCTCGACCTGGACCGTGCCGGCGCCCGCGGCGGCGACGCTCATCAGCAAGGACGGAAAGACCGGGCTCATCCTGGCCGGAATCACCGGCGGGGAGAGCGGCGCGCAGAAGCATGCCAAGGAGCTCACCGACGGCCTGGTGCACGACCGTGACGGCGTCACGGTGCGGGCCGGGGGCGAGGCGATGATCTACGTCCAGATCAACGGGCAGAGCGAAAAAGATCTCTTGATGATGGAATCCATCGCGATTCCGCTGAGCTTCCTCGTGCTGGTCTGGGTGTTCGGCGGGTTGCTCGCCGCCGCGCTGCCGCTCGCGGTCGGTGGATTCGCGATCCTCGGATCCTTGGCCGTGCTGCGCGGGTTCACGATGGTCACCGACGTCTCGATCTTCGCGCTCAACCTCACCGTCGCCATGGGGCTGGCGCTGGCCATCGACTACACCCTGTTGATCGTCAGCCGCTACCGCGACGAACTCGCCGACGGCGTCGACCCGGACCGCGCGCTGGTGCGCACCATGGTGACGGCCGGCCGCACCGTGCTGTTCTCGGCGATGACGGTCGCGCTGTCGATGGTGGCGATGGTGCTGTTCCCGATGTACTTCCTCAAGTCGTTCGCCTACGCGGGCATCGCGGTGGTGGCGCTGGCGGCGTTCGCGGCCATCGTGGTGGCCCCGGCCGCCATCGCGTTGCTCGGTGACCGGCTGGACGCCTACGACGTGCGTCGGTTCATCCGCCGGATCCTGGGCCGGCCCGAGCCCGTCGCCAAGCCGGTCGAGCAGACCTTCTGGTACCGCACGACCAAGCGCGTCATGCGTCGTTCGGTCCCGATCGGACTCGCGGTGATCGCCCTGCTGCTCCTGCTGGGCGCCCCCTTCCTCGGTATCAAGTGGGGCTTCCCCGACGACCGGGTGCTGCCGTCGTCGGCGTCGGCCCGCCAGCTCGGCGACGAACTGCGCAACGATTTCGCCGTCGACTCCTCGACCGCCGTCACCGTGGTGCTGCCCGACGTCGCCGGCCTGCGGCCCGCCGAAATCGACCGCTACGCGGGTGATCTGTCACGGGCCGCGGCCGGTGCCTCGGTGTCCGCACCCGGGGGCACCTTTGTCGACGGTCGCCGGGTCGGCCCGCCGACGTCGGGAACCGGAATAGCCGACGGCAGTGCCTATCTGACGATCGGCAGCCACGAACCGCTGTTCAGCGACGCCTCCGAGGCCCAGCTCGACGCGCTGCACGCGGTGCCCGCCCCGGCCGAGGTGAAGTTCACCGGCATCGCGCAGGTCAACCGTGACAGCTCACATGCCATCACCTCGCGCCTGCCGATGGTGCTCGGCATCATCGCCGCGATCACCTTCGTGCTGCTGTTCCTGCTCACCGGCAGTGTGGTGCTCCCGCTGAAAGCGTTGGTGCTCAACGTGTTGTCTCTCTCGGCGGCGTTCGGCGCGCTGGTGTGGATCTTCCAGGACGGCCACCTGGGCGCGCTCGGCACCACGTCGACGGGCACGTTGGTGGCCAACCTGCCGGTGTTGTTGTTCTGCATCGCATTCGGGCTCTCCATGGACTACGAGGTGTTCCTGGTCTCGCGGATCCGTGAGTTCTGGCTGGCGTCCGGGCAGACCAAACCCGATGGCACCGAGATGTCCCCGCGCGAGCGGAACGACGAGAGCGTCGCGCTCGGCCTGGCCCGTACCGGCCGGGTGGTGACGGCCGCGGCGCTGCTGATGTCGATCTCGTTCGCGGCGCTGATCGCCGCGCAGGTGGCCTTCATGCGGATGTTCGGTCTGGGCCTGACCATTGCGGTCCTGGTCGACGCGACGTTGGTGCGAATGTTGTTGGTGCCGGCTTTCATGCATCTGATGGGGCAGTGGAACTGGTGGGCGCCCGCACCGTTGGCGCGTCTGCACGAGCGGTTCGGGATCAGTGAGTCAGGTCCGGCCGAACCGGACCCTAAGGGGCCCGGCGACGTCCCCGGTGATGGCGGAAATCGCGAACGGGCCGGCGCCGGTGTGACGGACGCCGGCTAGCGTGGTGATCCAACCGCGTAAACGGCGCCGTGCCCCGCGTGGTTCCGGCGACCTTCTGCACGATCAGATCCTCGATGCCACAACCGAATTGCTGTTGGAAACGGGTCATGCCAAGGCGGTGTCGATCCGCTCGGTGGCCCAGCGCGTCGGGGTCACGCCGCCGTCGATCTACCTGCACTTCGCGGACAAGGACACACTCCTGGACGCGGTGTGCTCACGGTATTTCGAGAAGCTCGACGAGGAGATGCAACGCGTCGCCGCCGACCAGCCCTCCACCATCGAGGTGCTGCGCGCCCAGGGGCATGCCTATGTGAACTTCGCCAGGCGCACCCCGGAGCTGTACCGGCTGGCGACCATGGGTGAGGGCAGGCCCGGCAGCGACGTCGACACCGCGCTCAACAGTTCGGCGTTCCAGCACATGCGCGCCACGATGGAGGCGCTGATCGCCGAGGGGATCTACCCGCCCGGGGACGCCACGATGCTGGCCCTGGAACTGTGGACCGCCGCGCACGGGGTGGCCGCCATCCTGATCTCCAAGCCCTATCTGCCGTGGGGGGATGTCGAGGAGTTCACCGACCGCGTGCTGCGTGCGGTGTGCACCGGTCAGATCGTCTCGGGAATGATCGGAACCGACCTCGAGCCCATGGAGACCATCGCCCGGCTGAAGGGGTTCGCCAGTGAATACGCCGACGGAGGACAACCGTGACTGACAAGACCGTGGACAATCCGTTCTTCGCCCGGATCTGGAAGACGTTGTCGAGTTCGGAGCCGAAGGCGCTGCGCCGGCTGCGCGCCGAGAACCTCGCCGGGCTCAGCGGCCGGGTTCTGGAGATCGGTGCGGGCACCGGGACGAATTTCGCCTTCTATCCCTCGACGGTGACCGAGGTCGTCGCCATCGAGCCCGAACGCCACCTGGCCGAGGTGGCCCGCAGCGCGGGGGCGACGGCTCCGGTGCCGGTGACCGTCACCAGCGACACCGCCGAGAAGTTCAGCAGCGCCGAACCGTTCGACGCCGTGGTCTGCTCGTTGGTGCTGTGCTCCATCGATCAGCCGGATACTGTTCTGCGGCAGCTGCATTCGTTGCTCCGCCCGGGCGGGGAGCTGCGTTATCTGGAGCATGTCGCGGGCAGCGGCTGGCGGGCCGGGATGCAGCGCGTGGCCGATGCCACGGTGTGGCCGCGGTTGTTCGGCAACTGCCACACCCATCGGCACACCGAACAGGCCATCACCGACAGCGGATTCCAGGTGGCCGATGCTCACCGTGAACTGGCGATGCCGGCCTGGGTGCCGCTGCCGGTGACCGAGTTCGCGATCGGACGCGCGGTCAGGCCTGCCTAGAGCCCAGCAGGGTCGGCAACCGCTGCAGCAGGTTGGGCAGGGAGTTGGCCGCCGTCTCCCGCAATGAGATGGTCGCGCTGTCGGACAGCGGCGTGCGCTCCGGATTGACCTCGATCACCACGGTGCCCGCGGCCACGGCGGCTTCGGGCAGGCCCGCCGCGGGATAGACGATCGAGCTGGTGCCCACCACGATCACCACATCGGCGTTGCTCACCGCCTGCACCGAACGTTGCCATGCGTCATCGGGCAACGGCTCGCCGAACCACACGACACTCGGCCGGATCAGGCCACCGCACGGGCACACCGGGGGTTCGATCGTCTCGACCGGTTCCGGCATCACCGGCAGGTCGCCCTCGAACCTTGAACCGCAAGCATCGCAACGGAACTCGAACAAATTGCCGTGCAGGTGGTAGACGTTCGTGCTGCCTGCGCGCTCGTGCAGGTTGTCGACGTTCTGGGTGACGACGTGGACATCGGCGAAGTCCTGCCAGGCGGCCACCGCGCGATGTCCGTCGTTGGGTTGCACGTGGGCCATCATGTAGTGACGCCACAGATACCAGGCCCAGACCTTCTCGGGATGCCGCTGCCAGCCTTCGATGCTGGAGATCTCGTACGGGTCCACCTTCGCCCAAAGGCCCGTCTCGACGTCGCGGAACGTCGGCACACCGCTTTCCGCTGAGATCCCGGCACCGGACAGGACAGTCACTTGCACATCACCAACGTAGTCGGTTTGGGTGATACTGGGCACGTGGCCGAGTTGGGGGATTGGGTTCTGGTTGACGCGAGCGCGGAAAAACCGTTGTTCGATCAACTCCGGATCCAGATCATCGATGGAATCAGGCAGGGGCGGCTGGCGCCGGGGACCCGGTTGCCGACTGTGCGTGAGCTGGCGGGGAAGGTCGGACTCGCGGTGAACACCGTGGCCAGGGCTTATCGCGAGTTGGAGACGGCGGGGGTATTGGAGACCCGCGGGCGGTACGGCACATTCGTCGCACGCGCGGATCCGGCCGATGCCGCGATGGCCGCTGCTGCGCACTCGTTCGCCGAGGCTGCCCGTGCGCTGGGGATCGGCAAGACCGACGCCCTGCGCTATCTGGATACCGCTTTCGACTGACCGACTCGGCCGATCACCCGGTCCGGTTGCCGTGCCACCGCAGCACATCCAGTGCGACGGCAACGGCGACGCTGTTCTCGGCGAGTGGGCGGGGCAGGAGTTCGTCGGCGCGGGCCAGCCGGCGCAGCAACGTATTGCGATGCAGGTAGAGCCGCGCCGCGGCGCGTGACGCGTTGCACTGCTCGTTGACGAATATCCGTACGGTTTCCCGTAATTCGTTGTCGGCGGTCTCCAACGCACCGAGATTGTGGCTGACGAACTCGGCGGCACGGTCGGGCTCGGCGGTGATCAGTGCGACGAGCTCGACGTCGGCGAACCGCGCGATCTGTTGCGTGGAGTGCAGCCGGGCCATCATCTGCTGTGTGGTGATCGCATCGAAATGACTGCGCCGGAAGCCGTCCAGGCCGTCGGCGGTCGGTCCGACGGCGATCCGGACGCCGTCGAGCTCGTGGGTGAGCGCCTGCAGGCCGGGTTGGATGTCGGCGCCACCGGTCGCCCACACCCAGCGGGTGGCGGTGCTGGCCAGTACGCTCAACGGCCGCGGATCGCCGCAGGCCTGGCCGAAGGCCTCGGCGGCCCGGTCCAGTCCCGACAGGTCGCCCGCGGAGTCTTCGCTCCAGATCACCGCCGCGGTGTGGGTTCCGGTGAGCGAATGGCCCAACCGTGCCTCGGCGCGCTGTCTGGGGATCGGGGCGCCCTCGAGCAGGAGGGCGACGGTCTCGCGTCGCTCGGCGTGGGTGCCACGGGTCAGGTCGTCGCGTTCCAGGTCGATCTGGGCGGCGATCCCGGCCAGCGTGGCGTCGACGAACGCGCTGATGGACTGCGAGCACACATCCAGCATCTCGTGCAGCTCGGCAGGGTCGGACGTGAGCTCGAAGGCGATCTCCATGAGACGACGCCACGCCACGCCCTCACCGACCCGGTACGCGTCGAGGGGAAACTCGCTGACGCCGCGGCGCACCAGTTCCCGCGCGATGCTCAGCGGCTCCGGTCCGGTGTTCGGCGGCACCGGGGCGCCCGGATCGCGTACATTCGCCGAGCCCCAGAAGAACAGGTTGGCGTGGTTGCTCCGGACGACCGCGGCCGCGAGTTCGGGGTCGGACGCAATGGTCGGACTGGCTGCCAGGACTGCGGAGTCGAATTCGTCGAGCCAGTCCGGGCGGGGGTTGAGGACGATCTGTGCGCACTGCCGGATCAGGTCCTGCACCCGCTGTGACGGTAGCTGCCACACCATCACCCCAGCGTAGAACGGTGGTGCAAAGTGCACCACCGGATGGGTAATGTTTGGTCATTCCGACCTTGGGGGACAGTCGGCCGGCCGCGACCATTGAGACATGACCCACACCGAACACGTCGACGTACTCATCATCGGCGCCGGTATCTCCGGCATCGGTGCCGCCTACTACCTGCAGCGCGAACACCCCGGGCGCAGCTACGCGATCCTGGAGGCCCGCGGCGCGACCGGCGGCACATGGGACCTGTTCCGTTATCCCGGAATCCGGTCGGACTCGGACCTGCATACCTTCGGCTACGAGTTCAAGCCGTGGCGCGACGAGCATGCGATCGCCACCGCCGACAAGATCCTCGCCTACCTGCGCGAGACGGTCTCGGAGAATGGCATCGACCGCCACATCCGGTTCCACCACAAGGTGCTCGGCGCGGCCTGGGATTCGGCGCGGGCCTCCTGGACCGTGGACATCGAGCGGACCGACGGTGACGGGGCAGATCCAGAACTCGTGCAGATTTCGGCGAGCTGGCTGTTCTGCGGCGGCGGGTACTACCGCTACGACCAGGGCTACACCCCGCAGTTCCAGGGCGCCGACCGGTTCACCGGGCGCATCGTGCACCCCCAGCACTGGCCCGAGGATCTGGACTACGCCGGCAAGAAGGTCGTCGTGATCGGCAGTGGCGCCACCGCGGTCACGCTGATCCCGGCGATGGCGGGCACGGCTGCCCACGTCACCATGCTGCAGCGCTCGCCGACGTATGTGATGCCGGTGCCGGCCAAGGATTCCTTCGCCAACACCGCCAAGCGACTGCTCGGCGACGAGCGTGGCTACGCGCTGACCCGGCGCAAGAACATCCTGAAGCAGCGTGCGGTCTACACGTTCTGCCAGAAGTACCCGAAGGCTGCCCGGGCCGTGATCCGGTGGATCAACGCGGCCAAGCTGCCTGACGGGTATCCGGTGGACGAGCACTTCAGCCCCCGCTACAACCCGTGGGATCAGCGGCTGTGCGCGGTGCCGGACGGTGATCTGTTCACCGCGCTCGGCGAGGGCGGCGCCTCGGTGGTCACCGACCGCATCGCGACCTTCACCGAGAACGGCATCCTGCTGGAGTCGGGCCGGGAACTGGACGCCGACATCATCGTCACCGCAACGGGACTCAACATCCAGCTGTTCGGCGGGATGTCGCTCACCGTGGACGGTGAGCCGGTGGACCTCGCCGAGACCGTGGCCTACAAGGGCATCATGCTCTCCGGCGTGCCGAACTTCGCCTTCGCGTTCGGCTACACCAACTCGTCGTGGACGCTCAAGGTCGGACTGCTCTGCGAGCATTTCTGCCGGCTGCTGAAGCACATGGACGACAACGGATTCGACACCGTGCGACCCGAGTTCGCCGGTGGCCAGACCCGCCCGCTGCTGGACTTCGGTGCCGGTTACGTGCAGCGATCGCTCGACGAGATTCCCCGTCAGGGCGTCGACGGACCCTGGCAGATGACGATGAACTACACGATCGACGCGCAGACGCTGCGTAACGGACCCGTCGAAGACTCGGCTCTGCGGTTCGGATCGCGGCGCACGGCCGGCGACCCCGACCCGGCGCCTCAACTCGTTCTCTGAGGCTGATTTTCAGGGACAGTTCATGGTGCGTGGCTAAGCTCGCGCTCATGGAGACGTTCTCACCGGCGCTGCCACCGGACATCGACGATGTCCCCTCGGCGGTGGGTCTGGACCTACCGCCGGGGCCGGTTGCGGGCCGTCCCTACGCGCTCCCCGCCGACGTGCTCGCCGAACAGTACGGACCCCTGTTCTACGCCGACTTCACCGGCAGCCGGCGGCTGTATGCGTGCTCCCTGTCGCTGGTCGACGAACTGTGCGACGAGACACGCTTCACCAAAGGCATCACGGTCCGGCTGGACCGCTTCCGGACGCTGGTCGGCAATGGCCTGTTCACGTCGTATCCCGGCGAAAACGGTTGGCAGCAGGCCCATGACGTCCTGATGCCGGGGTTCAGCTTCAGCGGGCTGCGCAGCTACCACCCGGCCATGCTCGACATCAACCGCCAGCTCATCGCGTTGTGGGATGACGCGGTCGGGAAGAGCTCGGTTGATGTCGCGGGGGATCTGGCGAAGCTGGCCATGGACACCGTGGGTCTGGCCGGGTTCGGTGCGCGGTTCGACTCCTATCACCAGGACGGGCTGGCCGACATCCCGGCCAGCTTCGCGGCTGCGCTGGCGCAGATCATGTCCCCGGGCGGTGGCGACCGGGCGGTCTTCGCCGCCGAGCGCGACAAGCTGTTCGCCTTCATCGACGAGTTGATCGCCGGGCACCGCGCGGGTGCGGTCGATCTGGACGACCTGCTCGCGCTGATGCTCGAACCGGGCGCCGACGGCACGCCCCGTCTCGGACACGACAGCATCCGCAACCAGATCCTGACCTTTCTGATCGCCGGCCAGGACACCACCTCGACCCTGATGCCGACCGCGCTGTACAGCATCGTCAAGAACCCTGCGGTGCTGCACCGGGCGTGCCTGGAGGTGGACACGGTGTTCGGACCGGACGACGACCACGTGCCCGCATTCGACGAGATCGGCAAGCTCACCTACGTCCGCCAGATCGTCGACGAGACGCTGCGTCTGTCCCCGCCGGTCCGCGAGTTCGACCGGATGGCGTTGGCGGACACCGTGATCGGAGGCCGGTATCCGGTGGCGAAGGGCGAGGTCGTCACGGTGACGACGTCGGCCCTGCACCGGCAGCCCGAGTGGGGTGACAACGTCGACATCTTCGACCCGGACCGGTTCGGGGCCGAGCAGTCCGCCGGACGTCCGGTCAACCTGTTCAAACCGTTCGGCACCGGGGCGCGGTCCTGCATCGGCCGTCAGTTCGCCCTCCACGAGGCGACCATGGCGCTGGCCACCCTGGTGCACCGGTACCGCTTCCTGGACGTCGAGCACTACCAGCTCCGCACCCACAGCGATCTGCTGCGCAAACCGGTCGGATTCCATCTCGACCTGGTGCGCCGGGCACCCGCGGACCGTCGGCACACCGCGGCGGCGGCCCCCGAGGCGGCGTCGGCGGCGAGGCCGCGCGCGGTGGCCGCGCCCGGTTCGAAAGTGACTGTGCTGCACGGCTCCAACCTGGGCAACTGCCGCGCACTGGCACAGCAGCTGGCCGACGAAGCCACCGACCTGGGTTATCAGACCACCGTGGCTGCCCTCGACACGGCGGCGGGCGCACTGCCCGCGGAAGGGGCGCTGGTGGTGATCGCCGCGTCGTACAACGGGCAACCCACCGACGATGCGCGCCACTTCGTCGAATGGCTGGACGATCCGGGCACACAAGCGCAACCGGCCATCCCGTACGCCATACTCGGTGTCGGCGACCGGAACTGGGCCGAGACCTACCAGACCATCCCCAAACGCATCGATCAGCGGCTCTCGGAACTGGTTGGCCCACCGGTGATTCCGCGCGGCGAAGCCGACACGTCAGGGGATTTCGCCGGGACGGTGGAAGACTTCTCCGCCGCCCTGTGGGACGCCCTCGCCCCGACCGACGGTGCACAGCTGCCTGCCGACACCACCGACGAACTCCTTTACGAACTGCGCGCCATCGACGGTCCGGTGACGTCGGCGATCGATGCGCGTTTCGAGGTCCAACCCGCGACGGTGCTGGACAACGTGGCGCTGGTCGACAACCGGGACATGGGAAATGCCAAGCGGCTCATTCGGGTAGCGCTTCCCGATGACCTCGGATACCAGACCGGTGATCACCTCACGGTCCTGCCCGACAACAGCCCCGAGGTCGTGGACGAGGTCGCCGAATTGTTGGAGCTGCGGCTGGACCGCCGGATCTCGGTCAATCCGCGGCGCAGCACGCGCCGGGCCATCGCCATCGACCGCGAGGTCAGCGTCCGGGAACTGCTCACCCATTTCATCGAGCTCCGCAAGCCCGCCAGTCGAAGTCAGCTGTTGCGGTTGGCCGCGGCCAACCCGTGCTCTCCCGAGCGGGCGGCACTGACCGAACTCGCCGAGGATCCCGAGGTCCGCGCGCTCAGCGTCACCGAATGCCTGGCCGAGTTCCCGGCCACCGAACTGTCGCGCGCCGAACTGCTGGAGTTGTTCGAGCCGATGGCGCCCCGGCATTACTCCATCGCGTCCTCGGCACGCCGGGTGCCGCGTGAGGTCGAACTGGTGGTCAGCGTTCTGGAGGGTCCGGCACGTTCCGGATACGGCGTCTTCCGCGGGGTGTCATCGAGCTATCTCGCCGATGCGGTACCAGGACAACAGATTCGGATGCGAGTCGATACCGCGCGCCGGGCGTTTCGTGCCGGGGCCGAGCCGGCGAAGAACGTCATCCTGGTCGGCGCCGGGACCGGGGTCGCCCCGTTCCGGGGATTCATCGGGGACCGGCTGGCGGCGCAGGCCGCGGGCGAGCCTTTCACATCGGCATTGTGCTTCTTCGGGGTGCGTCACCCGGATGTCGACTACCTGTTCCGCGACGAATTCGAGGCAGCCGAACGCGCGGGCGTGGTGCGGATGCGCCCGGCCTTCTCGCGGCGGCCCGAAGACGAGATCCGGTATGTCCAGGATCGGATCACCGCGGATGCCGAAGAGGTCTGGGCGATGCTGGGCGACCCGGACATGGATGCCCACGTGTACATCTGTGGCGACGGAGCCCGGATGGCTCCCGCGGTGCGCGGAGCGTTCCGGGATGTCTACCGTCGCTACACCGGGGCCGATGACGACGCCGCCTCGCAGTGGCTCACCGACCTGGTGGGTTCGGATCGCTATGTCGAGGACGTGTGGGCGCAGTAGCCGTCAGCCGAACTCCAGCAGCCCCACCACCGGGCGTACCCGGTCGAAGATCGGCAGATGCTGCCATTTCACCACCGCGTTGAGGACCGCGCCGCGGCCCGGCGGCATCGGCAGGTCGCGCACCGCCCGCACACCGGGCACGGTGTTCACCAGATCGGCCAGCTCGGCGGGGGACAGACTGAACGGCATGGGCGGCACCCGATATCGCATCGAGGTCGGCGTCCCCTTGCGGGTCAGGAAGGCGAAGAACGCCGGCGGCAGGTCGAACATCATCTGCCCGCCCGGAAAGCGTTGCGCGCACGCGCGAATCACCGACATGGCCTCCTCGGGCTGCAGATACATCAGCAGGCCCTCTGCGGTGATGAAGACTCCGTCGGTGGTGTCGACATGGTCCATCCAGCTGAAGTCCAGTGCCGACTGCGCGCACTGGGTGACCCGGTCGGGCTTTGGCAGCAGCTTGTTGCGAAGCTCGATCATCGGTTCCAGATCGACTGACAGCCAACGGAATTCATGTCCCAGCCCGGCGGCGTCGAGCCGGTAGAAGCTGGTCTGCAGTCCTTCGGCCAGCGCCACCACGGTGGCCTTCGGATGGTCCCGCAGGTAGTCGCTGGTCACCCGGTCGAACAGCAGCGACCGCAGGGCCATGTCCTGGCGGCGGGTGTAGCCGAACTTGGCGAAGTCGAAATCGATCGAGTCGACGAGCTGCACCGCCATGGGATCGTCGATCAGACCGTCGGGGCGGCGCGCTTCGTGAGCGCGCACCTGCAGGGTCATCAGTGCCGTCTCGGAAACTCCGGTGAGGGCGCTGCCACTCACCTTGCCTGAGGTACCCGTCATTGGCGCGAATGTACCCGCGTTCTGCCGGGTGGTGCCAATGCCGTGGACACCACGCGCAAAGATGGCGTCAACCGCGATCAGCTCAGCTGGAAGGAGTCCTGCCGTGCCACGCTTTGCGGCCAACCTCTCGATGATGTACGTCGAGCACGCGTTTCTCGACCGGTTCGCCGCCGCGGCGGCCGACGGGTTCACGGCCGTGGAGTACCTGTTTCCGTATGCCTACCCGGCCGAGCAACTGCGCGGGCGGCTCGACGCCAACGGCCTGCGTCAGGTCCTGTTCAACGCGCCGCCCGGAGATTTCGAGGCCGGTGAACGCGGTGTCGCATCGATTCCCGGCCGCGAAGCCGAGTTCCGCGACGGGTTCCGCCGCGCGCTGGATTATGCCGAGACCCTGGACTGCCCGCGGGTGCACGTGATGGCGGGCCTGGCTCCGGCCGGGTCTGATCGTGAGGAGCGGCTGGCGGTGTACCGCGGCAACCTGGCCTGGGCTGCCGGGCAGGCCGGCGGCTCCGGCGTCGACGTGCTGATCGAACCGATCAACCAGCGCGACATGCCGGGCTACCTGCTGAGCCTTCAGGACGAGGCACACCACATCGTGGGTCAGATCGGGGCACCGAACCTCAAGGTGCAGCTGGACCTCTACCACTGCCAGATCACCGAGGGTGACGTGACCGTCCGGCTGCGGACGGACATTCCGACCGGCCGGGTGGGCCATCTGCAGATCGCCGGAGTTCCCGACCGGCACGAGCCGGACAGCGGCGAGCTGGCGATCGACTACCTGCTGGCGGTCATCGACGAGACCGGCTTCGACGGCTGGATCGGCTGTGAGTACCGCCCGGCTGCGGGCACCAGTGAGGGATTGGGGTGGCTGCGACGAGCGCAGGGGTGACGCGTCAGCGCAGCACCTTGTCCAGCGTGCGCAGATTCCTCGTCGTCGTCGAGGATTTGTAACGCTTCTTGCCCATGGTCTTGCCGATCGCACTGTCCAGCGTGGTGGCCCTGGGCACCTGCCAATAGAGCACGCCGTCACCGCGTTGCACCTTCTCGCCGTCGCCCGGGGACAGGGCCGCGAGCTCGTCGAGCAACTCGGCGTCACTGACGAACGTGACGTAGGAGTGGTGGTCGGCGACCTCCCGTTCGAAGGGGTATCCCTCGGAGATCTTCTGCAGGGTGGCCACGTCGTACACCAGCACCCATGCCTCGTAGCCGAAGGTGTCCCGCAGCGCGCGCTCAGCCGTGCTGCGGACCTTCGCGGCACCGGAAGTACTGTCCAGCAGGACATTTCCACTTGCCAGTATCGTTCGAACCTCGGTGAACCCGGCCGCCTCCATGGCCTTCGCCACCTCGGCCATCTTGAGGTTGACGCCTCCGACGTTGACGCCTCGCAAGAACGCGATGTAGCGGGTCACAGGTCCAGCGTAATGGTCACTTCACCGGCAGCTGGTCGAGATCGGCCCCCGAGGTCGCGGTGATGAGGTGCAGCACGCGGCGGAAGGCGGGGGAGCGCGGCGACATGATCGACGTGTGGTTTTCGCCGGGGAGCAGCTCGACACTGGCCCGGCCGCCGCGTTTCTTGAGCGCTGCGACGTAACGTTGCGAATTGGCCGGTGCCACAACGGTGTCGAGAGTTCCGTGGACCGCGATCACCGGAACCCTGGGGTCGAGGTTCTGGATCGGGTCCACCGAGGCGTACCTCTGCGGCACCTCGGCGGGGCGGCCGCCGAGCACCGCGGCGATGTGCTTGTCGCCATGGTTGGCGGCGTACACCATGTCGAGCGGACCGGCCAGTGAGATGACCCGGGTCGGCCGGAAACGGGGCCGGGATCCGACCTCGCCATCGCGCAGGTCGTGCCGGGTGCTGGCCCACACCGCCAGCTGAGCTCCCGCACTGTGGCCGACGACCAGCGCATCGTCGACGGCCAGCTGCGGGTACCGCAGGTTCACCTCGGCGACGTAGTCCATGGCGCGAGCCACATCGTCGAACGTGGTCGGCCACCCACCGCCGGAACCGACCCGGCGGTACTCGATGTTGTAGACGGCCATGCCGTGGCGGGCGAGTTCGCGGGCCAAGCCGTCGAACACGCCGGCACCCATCGTGCTCTTCCACCCTCCGCCGTGGATGAGCACCACCAGCGGGAGCGAGTTGAACGCCTGTGCTCCGGACGGCAGGTACAGATCGGCCCAGTTCTGGTCGGGGTATCGGCCGCCCGCGTGCCCGTCGGACAGGTACTGGAACCGGGTCACGGTCACCGTGCGCAGGGTCAGCACTTCGGGCACCACCGCGATCTCGGTGGTTCTCGTCTGCGTCCCGCACGACGGCGTGACCGCGATGATCAGCATCGTGGCGAGCGCCGTCAGCAGGCGGCGGTTCAGTAGAGCCATATCGTCCCGGCCGGTCAGAAGTCCAGCACCGTGATGCTCGGCCTGCTGCGGTGGATCGGCCCGATCCGGTCCAGCCACGGCTCGGCGGCCAGCTTGAACAGCCCGCGTCCCGGCTGCATCGCGACGTCGCGGGCCGACCGCACACCGGCGATGGCGCCCGGGCCCGTCCCGGCCATGGCCAGGCCCTCGTCGGCGGTGAGGGCGAACGGCATCGGTGGCGCGACATAGCGGCCGGACAGGTGCAGACCCTTGATGGTGCGTCGGCTCGCCCAATGCGGGATCGAGTCGAACATCATCCGGCCGCCGGGGAACCGCGCCGCACAGTCGGCGATCAGGCTGCGCACATCGTCGGGTTCCAGGTACATCAACAGCCCCTCGGCGGTGATGAACACGCCGTCGCCCGCGTCGACCCGGTCCATCCAGCTGCGGTCGAGCGCGGACTGGGCCAGCGCCACGATGCGGTCATCGGAGGGCAGCAGGTGGTCCCGGATCGCCATGACCGGCGGTAGATCGACTGAATACCAGGTCAATTCGTCGGCAACCCCGGCCTGATCGAGCCGCCAGAAGCTGGTCTGCAACCCCTCGGCCAGTGCCACCACGGCGGCCTTCGGATGTGTCGAGAGGTAGTCGCGGGTCTCGATGTCGAATGTGCGGGCCCGCAGGGCATGGGCCTGCATCGGTCTGCCGAACTTGCCGTAGTCGAAGTCGATCGAGTCCAGCAGCGCCACGGCCCACGGGTCGCGGATCACGCCGTCGGAACGTTTGGCCTCGGTGCCGCGATTGCTCAGGGTCCACAACGTGGTTGTCGAGACGCCGTCGAGGGTGTTGCCGTCAATCACGCTCATCGAACCGATGGTAAAGACGTACGCTCAACTCATGGGGCGCCAGGTTTTCGACGACAAGCTTCTGGCCTTGATCGCCGGCAACTCGATGGGAGTTCTCGCGACGATCAAGCAGGACGGTCGTCCGCAGCTGTCCAATGTCTCCTACTACTTCGATCCGCGTGCGGTGCAGATCCAGGTGTCGATCACCGAACCGCGGGCCAAGACCCGCAATCTGCGGCGGGATCCGCGTGCGTCCATCCATGTGAGCTCCGACGACGGTTGGTCCTATGCGGTTGCCGAAGGGGATGCCATCCTGACCCCACCGGCCGCCGCGCCCGACGACGACACAGTCGAGGGGCTTATTGCGTTGTACCGCAACATCGCCGGTGAACATCCGGATTGGGACGATTACCGGCGCGCCATGGTCGATGATCGCCGTGTGTTGCTGACTCTTCCGATCACCCACGTGTACGGGATGCCCCCGGGTCGGCGCTAAAGCGCGTGACTGTGGTGTCGAAATCACGCTACGCTGCGGCGTATGGCTGACGACAAACCGGAAGACGACAACAAGCGCAAATTCCGGGAGGCCCTGGAGCGCAAGAAGGCGCAGTCGGCCGGGGGTGCTGCGCACAAGGACGGCGGCCGCAACCAGCCCCGGGCGCACGGCCCGGTGGAGAACCGCCGCGAGTTCCGCCGTAAGAGCGGATAGTCCCTGACCTGTAACGCATGACGCCGAGTCTGCGCACAGATCGCGAAATTCCGCAGAATCGCGATCTGTACGCAGACTCGGTGCATTGTGCGCAGGCTCGATGCGTTATTTGGTGGCCAGTGCCCGGGCCGCGACGAGCACGGCGAGCATGACGGCCACGCAGTACACACCCTGATCCTTCAGACCCCAGGCCACCGAGGTCAGCGTGGCCGCGCCGGCCACGCACAGCAGCCAGCCCACGGCGGCGCTGCGGATTCCCGGGCCGGCCACGGCGCCCCCGTCCCACAGCGGCAGCGGGTTGTTCTCCAGCGGCCGCAGCGCGACGAACGCCATCGCGACGAGGCAGGCCATCAACGCCAGCTGCAGCACCGACAGGGCGACGAAGCCGGGGGCCGACGGGTCATAACGGTCCAGGCCCAGGTAGTCGAACACCAGGTGCAGGCCCAGCAGCAGCGGCATGTGCCACAGGTACAGCGTCATCGCGCCGGAGTTCCCGATCGCGGTCAGCCACCACACCCGCGGCCGCTGCGCCCACCGGTTGATCGCAGGTGCCGCGGCAATCGCGAACGCGCACATCATGATTGCGTGACCGGCCAGCAACAGTGACGGCGGCGTCATGTTCTTCAGATGCTGGGTCTCGATGCCGACCAGGCTCAGCTCGTAGGGGCCGAAGTACAGCAGCGCGAGGTTCAGCCCGAGCATGCCGATCCCGATCTTGAGCGCGGCGCCACTGGACAGCAGGTTCCGACGGTAGGCGACACCGAACACGCCGGGAATCAACCAGACCACGGTGTTGAGGTAGCCCAGCGAGGCGTAGCCGTCCATGTTGATCCGGATTGCGTCGATCGCCGCGATGAATGCGTAGGTGCCGATGACCCCGGCGGCCACCTGCGCGGTCGTGATGATGCGGGCGAGGAGTGGCACCGCTGCCAACACCAGGACATACGCGCCGAGGAACCACAACAGCTGGATGGAGATCCCGGCGATGGGCTCGTAGACGTGTTCGGGCAGCACGAACCGCAACACCGCCAGGGTCACGGTCCAGAAGGCCAGGTAGAAGAACACCGGGCGGTACAGCCGGGTGCATCGCTTCAGCAGCCAGCCACCCCACGAAGAGCCCGGCCGCCAGGACTGCACAGATGCGGCGACCCCGGCGAAGAAGAACAGCGGCATGATCTGAAACACCCAGGTCAGCGCCTGGAACACGGTGGATTCCGTGAGCAGGTTGCTCCAGATGAACACGTCGTCGCGGATCGTGCTGGTGGCCATGACGGTGTGCCCGAACACCACACCGATCAGCGAGACGATGCGGATGACGTCGATGGCCCGGTCCCGGTCAGCGGGGGTCTGGGCCTCGATCTCGGCGGGGGACGGGAACAGCCCCTTCGCGGGGGCTTTCTCGGCAGCTGTGTCAGCAGCAACGGTCATGGCTAGAACGCTATGGCCCCGCGGCCGCGTAGTCCCTAAGTAGAAGCACTCAACTTCGCCTCGGCGCTCCGGTTTTGCCGGACCTCCTCGACCAGGATGGCCGCCAGGCAGGCCGCCGCGAGCACCGCGACCGCGATCGCGAAGGTGATGCCGGCGGTGCGCAGCCCCCAGTCCTGGGCGGCGAATCCGACGCCGACCACGGGTATCGACAGGGCCACGTAGGCCACGACGAAGTACGTCGAACTGACCTCGGCACGGCGTCCGGCGGGCGTCTGCTCGGCGACGGCGGCAAGTCCGCGGCTGAAGCTGATGCCCTGCCCCGCGCCGGACACCACCGCGGCCGCGATCAAGCCCGGCAAAGACGAGAAGGCCAGCGCCACAGCCAGAATGATCATGCCGAAGACTAGGATCGCGCAACCGACCGCCACTGCCCGCTGGGGCGGAATCCGGGTCGCGAAGATCTGCGCCACCGCCGACGCCGCGAAGATCGAGAAGGCCATCGCGCCCGCCACCGCGTGGTTGGTGATGCCGATGACGTTGGACAGGAACGACGGCGCCACCGCCGTGTACAGGCCGGTGACCGTGAATCCGGCGAATGCGGCAAGCGCCGCGATGATGAAGACCCTGCGGACCTCGATGGGCACCGACAGCCGCTGCAGTCCGATGCCCCCGGCCCGGCTGGAGGTTTCCGGGACGATCAGCACCGCGATGCCGGCCAGGACGGCTAGCACGATGTGCACGATGAACGGCAGGAGCAGCGGCTCGGGGGCGTACTCCACCAACAGACCCGCCAGCAGCGGCCCGGCGCCGAGGCCACCGATGTTGGCGACGGTGGCGACCGCGGCGGCGCGCGACCGCCATGCGGGCGGGGCCGCCTCGATCACTGCGGCGGTACCCGAGCCGGTGAACAATCCCGCCGATATGCCGGACAGCACTCGCCCGATCAGCAGCACCGGTACCGAGTCGGCGACCAGGAAAACCCCGGCACTGGCAAGGGCGGCCACGACGCTGGCCAGCAGTATGGGCCGCCGGCCGACCGCATCGGACCAGCGGCCGAACACCAGCAGCGCGAAGAGCACGCCGCCGGCGTACGTGGCGTAGATGACCGTGGTGGTCAGCACCGCGAAATGCATCCGGTCGGCGTAGAGCGCGTACATCGGCGTGGGCAATGTGGTGCCCAGCATGATGGCCAGGAACGCATAGGCGAGGAGGGCGAACGAGAAGCGCCCCCGGAAGTTTGGCATGTGCCATTGAAACGTCCCGGGGGCGCTCGAGCTTCCTTGCCCTGGTGCCCGCCTAGTGCGCGACCGCCTTCTCGGCGCCCACCCCGGTCAGCGAACGCACTTCCATCTCGGCGTTGAGCGCGGGGTCCCCGGTGTCTCGCGAGGTCAGCGTGCCGATGATGCCGAGCGCGAATGCCAGCGGAATGGACACGATGCCCGGATTGGCCAGCGGGAAGTACGCAAAGTCCGCGCCGGGGATCATCGCGGTCTTGCTGCCCGACACGGCGGGGGAGAACACGATCAGCACGATGGTCGAGATCAGGCCGCCGTACATGCTCCACAGCGCGCCGCGGGTGTTGAACCGCTTCCAGTACAGCGAGTACAGGATCGTCGGCAGGTTGGCCGCGGCCGCCACGGCGAATGCCAGCGCGACCAGGAACGCCACGTTCTGACCGTTGGCGAGGATGCCCAGCCCGATCGCGAACACGCCCAGCACGACCGCGGTGATCCGCGAGACCCGCACCTGCTCGTCCTCGGTCACTTTGTGCGACTTGAGCACTGAGGCGTAGACGTCGTGGGCGAACGAGGCCGACGCCGTGATGGTCAGGCCGGCCACGACCGCAAGGATCGTCGCGAAGGCCACCGCGGAGATGACCCCGAGCAGGATCACACCGCCGAGTTCGAACGCCAGCAGCGGGGCCGCGGAGTTCACCCCACCGGCCGCACCGAGGATCCGGTCCGGGCCGACCAGGGCGGCCGCCCCGTAACCGAGCACCAGGGTGAACAGGTAGAAGGCACCGATCAGCGCGATCGCCCAGACCACCGACCGCCGAGCCTCTTTCGCGGTCGGCACGGTGTAGAAGCGCATCAGCACGTGCGGCAGGCCCGCGGTGCCGAGCACCAACGCCAGTGCCAGCGAGATGAAGTTGATCTGCGAGGTGAGCGATCCGCCGTACTGCGCGCCCGGGGCCAGCACGTCGCGGCCGGACACGCCCTTGGTGGTGGCCTCGGAGATGGCCGATTGCGCCGAGCCCAGGATCTCGGAGAAGTTCAGTCCGAACTTGCTCAGCACCATCACGGTCATCAGGGCGGCGCCGGCGATCAGCAGCACGGCCTTGATGATCTGCACCCACGTGGTGCCCTTCATGCCGCCGACCAGAACGTAGACGATCATCAGGATGCCGACGACGGCGATCACGATCGACTGCCCGGCCCGGCTGTTGACGTCGAGCAGCAGGGCCACCAGGCCGCCGGCCCCGGCCATCTGAGCCAGCAGGTAGAACAGCGACACCGTCAGCGTCGAGATGGCAGCGGCCAGTCGCACCGGCCGCTGCTTGAGCCGGAAGCTCAGCACGTCGGCCATGGTGAATTTGCCGGTGTTGCGCAGCAATTCGGCCACCAGCAGCAGGGCCACCAGCCAGGCCACCAGGAATCCGATGGAGTAGAGGAAGCCGTCATAGCCGTAGACGGCGATGGCGCCGGCGATGCCGAGGAAGCTGGCCGCCGACAGGTAGTCGCCGGCGATGGCGATGCCGTTCTGCGGGCCGGAGAAGCCGCGGCCACCGGTGAAGAACTCGTCGGCGGTGGCGTTGCGCTTACTGGCCTTGATCACCACGATCATCGTGACGACGACGAAGACGCTGAAGATGCCGATGTTGGCGACGGGGTTGCCGACGGTCTCGGCGGCGAGGGTGGTGATCGTCATCAGGGGCCTTCCAATTCTTCGCGGATGGCGGTGGCCCGCGGGTCGAGTTCCCGGTTGGCGAAGCGCACGTACAGCCCGGTGATCAGGAACGTGGTGAGGAACTGGCCCAACCCGATCAGCAGACCGACGTTGATGTTGCCGAACACCTGGATGGCCATGAAGTCGTGGGCGAACGCGCCGAGGGCGACGTAGAGGGCGTACCAGAGCAGGAAGAACGCGGTCATGGGAAAGACGAAGCGGCGCAGTCTGGATCGCAGCTCCTGGAATTCGGGACTTGCCTGCATGGCGAGGAACTGCTCCCCGGTGGGGGCAACCCTCTCGGGAAGGTCGATTTCGGGCACCGAGCGCTCCTGACAGTTGGCTGTGCGTGGGGTTGGGCACTGAACCTAATTGAGAGGTGGGTCACACAGGAGCGGTATCACCGTCGATACGCCGAATTCGGCCATCGTTGCGCTGAACGGTCGGTCGCCGGGGCTGAGCGGCAGGCGGTCAGCCCGTGGGCACGCGCTCGACGCCGAGGCCGAGACGCTCGGGCACGTGCATGCGCGCGAAGATCTGCGCGACGCCGGGGGTGGGCCGCGTGAACAGGCTGACGATGATCATCGTGAGGAAGGCGATCGGCACACTGACCGCCGCCGGGTAGCCCACCATCACCGCGGGCCAGCCGCCGAGCACGGCATCGTCCACGCCGCCGGTGATCGCCACGAGCACCGCGCCGCCGCACACGCACCCACCGACCACGAGCCCGCACGCGGCGCCGACAGCCGTCAGGCCGCGCCACCAGATCCCGAGCACCAGCAGCGGGCACAGCGTGGACGCCGCGACCGCGAAGGCCAATCCGACGCTGCGGGACAACTCCAGCCCGGACACCATCAGCGACAACGGGATCGGGATCAGCCCGCCGACCACTGCGGCGATCCGGAAATCGCGCACCCGGCCGCGCAGCACATCGGTGGCCAGGGCGCCGGCGATGCTGATCAGCAGCCCCGACGAGGTGGCCAGGAAGGCCGCGATCGCACCTGCGGCCACGAGTGCGGCCAGCAGTTGGCCGCCGATTCCGCCGACTGCGGCGCCCGGCGCCAAAAGCACTGCGGCGTCCGCGGTTCCGGTGATCAGCAGCTGTGGGACATACAACCGGGAGAACACCCCGAGCAGGATCGGGAAGAAGTAGAACACCGACAGCAGTGCCACCACCGCGAGCGCGGTGCGCCGCGCGGCCCGCCCGTCGGGGTTGGTGTAGAAGCGCACCAGTACATGGGGCAGGCCCATGGTGCCCAGGAACGTCGCGACGATGATGGACAACACCTGATAGAGCGGATGTCCGCCGCCCAGGCCGCCGCCCGAGGCGATCCACTCGCCGCCGGTGCCCGGGGTGCCGGCCACCACGGGTGTGGCCGCGCCTGCGGCCAGCGTCAGCGTGGTGCCCGCGCCGAGGGTGTGCTGCCCGGGCGCGGTGATCCTGGCTGAGTCGACGTGGCGGCCGTCGAGATCGCCGGTCACGGTGATGCCGGCCGGGTCGATCACCTGGACCATGACGTCGGTGTCGATCTGCACGGTGGTCTGCTGCTGCACGGTCGGCGGCAGCGGGCCGCCCAATTCGCCGCGGTCGCTGACGAACAACCCGAGCAGTGCCAGCGCGGGGACGGCGACGGCGGTGAGTTTGAGCCAGTACTGGAACGCCTGCACGAACGTGATCGACCGCATGCCACCGGCCACCACATTGGTGATGACGATCGCGGCGACCAGCAGCGGGCCGACCCAGACCGGAACGCCCAGAAGCGTTTTGAGGGCGAGACCGGCTCCCTGATACTGCGGGGCCAGATAGAAGAGGCAGATCATCACGACGACGAGCATGGCCACCTTGCGCAGGCGGGCCGAGCCGAGCCGGAACTCGGCGAAGTCGGGCACGGTGTAGGCCCCCGAGCGGCGCAGGGGTGCTGCCACGAACAACAACACGCCCAGATACCCCGCGGTGAAACCGACCGGATACCACAGCGCATCGGCCCCGTACTTCGCGATCAGCCCGGCCACCCCGAGAAAAGAAGCAGCCGAGAGGTATTCGCCCGAGATCGCTGCGGCGTTCCACTGCGTTCCGACGCTGCGTGAGGCCACCAGGAAGTCGGAGGTGGTGCGCGACAACCGGACTCCGTAGGCCCCGATGGCGATGGTGGCGACCACGGAGGCCAGCAGTGCGGCGGCGGTCAGCGGTGCGCCGCTCATGGTTCGCTGTCGACGACCCGGACGAAGTCCCGCTCGCCCTGTTCGGCCAGCCGCACATACAGCCGTCCCACGCCGTACAGCAGCGGGGAGACCACCCCGGCCAGGATCAGCCAGTTCAGCCGGATCCCGAACACGGTGAGCGCGGCCAGATCCGGGACGGCGGAGTTGAGCAAAACCAGTGCCACCACCACAGTGACGACGACGAGGGCCAGGCGCAGCGCGAGGCCGAGCTGGGTCCGAACCAGGCCGCGCACGAGCGCGTCGCCCACCTGGGTCTGTTCCTGCACCTCGATGCGGGTGCGCACCATGCGGGTGCCGCGACGGTGGGCGAGGACCACGCGTTCACGCTGTGGAGTAGGCCGGTCACTCATCGTTGCCCGCGGGTTTGAGGGAACGCATCGGGTCGCGGACCAGCCGGTCGCGCAGTTCGCGGGCCTGGCGCCGGCTCACCGGAAGCTCGACCGCGGGCGAAGTCCCGTTGGCGCGCAACCGAACCAGCACCGCACCGTCGGCCGTGCGGAGTCCGGTGACCTGACGCAGCGACACCAGATACGAGCGGTGGATACGTTGGAATCCGTGGTCGCGCCAGCGGGTCTCCAAGGTGCTCAACGGGATTCGCACCAGATGTGCGCCGGTGGCGGAATGCAGCCGGGCGTAGTCGCCCTCGGCCTCGACCCAGCCGATGCTGTCGCGGGGCACGAGGTGGGTGATGCCGCCCAATTCGGCGGGGACCACGTTCCAGTCCTGGTCCTCGGGCTGGGTGGGCCCGGCAGGTTCGGTCGAGGGTTTCGGGATGCCCGTTGCGACCCGGCGCACGGCCTCGTCCAGGCGGTCCTGCCGGATGGGTTTGAGCAGATAGTCGACGGCCCCGACGTCGAAGGCGGCCACCGCCTTGTCCTCGTGGGCGGTCACGAACACCACGGCGGGTCGGCTCGTGTAATTGGCCAGGACACCGGCCAATTCGATGCCGGACAGTCCGGGCATGTTGATGTCGAGGAACACCGCGTCGATGGTGTGCTGGTTGAGTTCGCGCAGTGCCGAGGTGGCGTCGGACGCGGTGTGCACCTCGCCGATGTCGGGGTGGCGGCCTAGGAGGTAGGCCAGCTCGTCGAGTGCGGGTGCCTCGTCGTCGACGGCGAGCACTGTCAGGTTGGTACTCACCCGAAAGCACCTCCGCCGACTCGGACTCCTGAGCGGAACTTCGGCACGCGCATCACCACTTTCGTGCCCGCGCCGACCGCTGTCTCGACCACAAGACCGTAGTCGTTGCCGAACGCCGCGCGCAGCCGATGATCGACATTGGTCAGCCCGACGTGGGCGGATTCGCCGGTGCGGTCGGCCAGTGCGTCGCCGGGCCCGGCGCGCAGCCTCTCGGGATCCATGCCAGCGCCGTCGTCCTCGACGGTGATGACGCATTCGGCGCCCGCGTCGCGCGCGACGATCTCCACCGATCCGCCGCCGCTGCCGGCCAACCCGTGCCGCACGGCGTTCTCCACCAACGGTTGTAGCGCGAGAAACGGCACCACGACGTTGAGTACCTCGGGTGCCACCTGCAGCCGCACCCGAAGGTTGGTGCCGAACCGGGCCCGCTCGAGGGTGAGGTAGCGGTCGATGTTGCGCAGCTCGTCGGCCAGCGTGGTGTACTGCCCGGCCGCGCGGAACGAGTAGCGCGTGAAGTCGGCGAATTCCAGGATCAGTTCACGGGCCCGGTCGGGGTCGGTGCGGACGAACGACGCAATCGTGTTGAGCGCGTTGTAGATGAAGTGCGGGCTGATCTGGGCGCGCAGCGCCAGCACCTCGGCCCGGTCCAGCCGGGCGCGCGACGCGTCGAGTTCGGCCAACTCGATCTGGCTGGCCGCGTAGCGCGCCACTTCGCCGACCGCGCCGAGCATGCCCGGGCCGGGGCTGGCCGGGGCCAGCACGACGAGCGCGCCGAGCACCTCGCCGCTCTCGGTCAGCAGCGGCTGGGCCACGACAGCCGTCGAGCGCGCCGTTCGCAGTACGCGGCGCCCGTCGCTGATCGACTCCCGTGCGGTGTCGGCGCAGACGTCGACGGTGTCGGACTGCCAGATCGCGTCGTCGTCCTGGTCGCGGGCCAGCAGGGCGGCGTCGTCGTCGAACAGCGCCAGCCCCGCGGTGCCGGTCAATTCACGCAGGTAGGGCGCGGCGGTCTGGGCGGATTCGGTGTCCAGGCCTTGGCGCAGCGCGCGGGCCGCCTGGGCCGCGGTGTGCAGTGCGGCGTGCACGGCACGCTCGGTGGGGGTGGCCACCACCTTTCGGGTGCGCACCACCACGACGGCGGCGACCGCCGCCAGGATCAGCGCCAGGGCCAGCGCGACTGCAACCTCGCCGGACATCGTGCGGCCAACTCTAAACCGCCTATTGAACGGGGCAGGCGTACTTTCTGGCCACGTCGTACACCCGCTGCTCGGCGCCGGGGCCGATCACGCCCTGTGCGGCCAACTCCCAACTGATGTACCCCGGGATGCTGCCCGTACACGCCTGGTGAGCGACGCGCCACGCGGTGTCGGGATTCAAGTGGAATCCGTTGCGGTCCAGACCCTGCATGTAGTTGTCGAACTCCGGCGTGCCCTGATCAGGGATCGCGTTGGCCGTGGCGGCCAAGGCAAGCGCGGCAACCACCGCTGCAAAAAGAGGTGCAACGACGCGTCTCATGTCCAACTCCTAATGGGCATATCCACCGGTTATCGCGTACACATTCGCACACTCCACCGACACAGGCGTCAAAAATGTGTGTAGTCCTAGACTGGCGACGTGGGAAAACTGCAGCTGGTCCAAGATCCCGAGGCCGACGCTCTGCTGGAGTCCAACCCGTTCGCACTCTTGGTGGGGATGCTGTTGGACCAGCAGATCCCGATGGAGACGGCGTTCGCCGGGCCCAAGAAGATCGCCGACCGTCTCGGTGACGTCGACGCCCGCGCGATCGCCGATTACAACCCCGACGAATTCATCGCGGTGGTTTCGCAAACGCCTGCCATCCACCGGTTTCCGGGATCGATGGGCAAGCGGGTGCAGGAGCTGGCGCGGGCGATCGTCGATGAGTACGACGGCGACGTGACGGCCGTGTGGACGGCCGGCGACCCCGACGGCAAAGAGGTGCTCCGCCGGCTCAAGCGGCTGCCCGGATTCGGCGACCAGAAGGCGCGAATCTTCTTGGCGCTGTTGGGCAAGCAGTACGGCGTGACACCCGCGGGTTGGCGTGAGGCCGCGGGGGATTACGGCACGGCCGGCAGCTTCATGTCGGTGGCCGACGTGGTGGACCCCGGGTCGTTGCAGAAGGTGCGCACCTACAAGAAGCAGATGAAGGCCGCGGCCAAAGAAGCCAAGGCCAAGAGCTGATTTCTGCGTCGAGCGTGCGCCGAGATCGTGTTTCGCGGTGAAATCGCGATCTGTGTGCACACTCGGGGTTGAAACCTGGGCTACCTATGCAAAGGTGAATATATGGCGAAGACACACCTGAATTGCCCGTGCGGCGAAGCGATCAGCGGGACCGACGAGGACGACCTGGTCGAGAAGGCCCAGACGCATCTGGCTCAGCAGCACCCCGGCCGTGAGTACGACCGGGAAATGATCCTCTTCATGGCTTACTGATTCACGGCCCTTCCAGGCCCCCAGACTTTCAGCCCGTAACAAAATTCCCGGTCGCCAGCCATGAGGCAAGCGACCGGGAATTTCGTATCCCCATTCATATGGTGTGGTCAGGGCACCACCGTGGATCCGATGGTGGGCATGAACTGGCACTGCATCTCGGTCGTCGTGACCTGTCCGAAGATCGTCGTCATGATGCTGCCCGATCCGGTGTCGGCGATCGCGGTCAGCGTGGTCGGGCCCTCGGGGTTGAGGTCCGAGCGCGGCTGGAGCGTCACGCTGCCGGACTTGCCGGTCGTCAGGTTCACCCACGTGGCGTTGAGCGGAAGCTTCTGCTCGGCGGCCGGGCCGGGGGTACCGATCGCGGTGAACACGTAGGCGGTCTGGCCCGGCTGCGGGCCGGGCAGCGGGATCGTGGCGGGCCCGGCCACTGAGATTGCCGTCGCCAGAACGTTTCCGCCGTCCTTGAGGCACCCGTTGCTGATCGACGGGTACATGAAGTCCTGCTTGGTCGGCGTGTTGGGTCCGAAGCCGGGGGCTGCGGCGCCCGCCGGGGCAGCTTCAGGACTGGGTGCCGGGGCCGGGGCAGGCGCAGCCTCGGGCGCAGGAGCCGGCGCCGGGATCGTGGCCGCTGCCGGAACCGCCCCGGGGGCAGGAGCCGGTGC
>NZ_HG322952.1:225283-233683 GCF_000455325.1 Mycolicibacterium septicum DSM 44393 | reverse complement strand
GGAGCGGGCAGTGCCTCGGGAGCCGGCCCGGCCGCATGGGCCGGGTCGACACCCATCGGCAGGTGAGCGTCGCCGCCGGCACCCTGAGCAGGAACATGCTCGGGTGCGGCGACGGGCTGGGCTGCGAAGTGGTTGACCGCCGTCGCGACGTTGCGGGATTCAGCCGATTCCGATTTGTTGGCGGCGAAAGCCTGTGCGGCTGCCATCAGCAGCTGCACCGCGCCTCCCGGATCGGCCGCAGCCTGCTGGATGATCGGGCTGAGACCTTCCACCGCCGACAGGCCGGGAGCCTGCACGTTGTCGATCGGCAAGGGTGCTGCCGGCGCCGGATCGGCGTTGGCTACTCCGGTGCCGAACAGCAACGCAGCCGACGTACCGACTGCGATGGCGCTGGCGAACAACAATTTCGGTGACTTGCGGGGTGACATGGCTTTCCCAATCGTTTCGGGCGGTCAGACCAGTTCGGGGATCAGGGCAGGCCGGCGACCAGCAGTGGTGCCAGTGCTGCGACACCCGGGTTGCTGATACCGGGAGCCGCAGCCGCGGGAGCTGCCAGGGCCGGAGCCGCTGCCGCTGCCGGGGCCAGCGGGGCCGCCGCAGCGGTGGCAGGCAGCGCCGTTTGAGCCGCGACCGGAGCCAGTGAGGCCAGGTCGCCCGGGATGTTCACCTTCTGGGGCAGCGGGATCGGCATCCCGGGCAGCTGCGGGATCGTCAGCTCGGCTGAGGGGATCAAGGATGCGGGGCCGGTGACCGGAGCCGTCGGAACCGTTGCGGCCGGGGCGGCAGCCGGTGCGGCGGGCAAGCCCGGCACCAGCGATCCCAGGGGCGCGTTGGCGGCAGCCGGTGTGGCGGACGCCGGCATCTGGGGCAGGGTCACCGATGCGGTGGCACCCGGGGCGGGTGCCGGCGCGGCGGCGGGGGCGCCGGTCAACGCGGAGCTCACACCTTGCAGCAGTTGCGGCGCGGCGGCCGGCACGCCGGCGAGCTGGTTGACGATGGGCAGGCTCGGCGCGCCGGGGATCGCCGGGGCCGGGGCCACCGGCTCGGCGTTCGCTGCGGCACTGAGGGCCAACGCGACCGGGACTGCGCCGGCGGCCGCGATCATGCTGGTGGAAAGTGCTTTCCAGGTGAAGATCATGGTTCTCCCAATCGGTTGCTTGCACGTCTGAAGGCGAACCTACGGAGTTACTGGTGGTACTCAAGTGACACGTGTGGCGGTTATTCAACCGTTACTGCACCGGCTGAATTCGTTATCGCGCAGTGCCTTGGGCGTGATGCGCCGGCCGCGCCCAGCTGGCGTGACCAGCCGGGCGGGTCGCTAAAGTCGTGTCCGTTAACACCGAACCGGCCACCCACGTCTCAGCAACCGCGCGGCTCTACCGTCTGGCGCCTGTGTTGCTGATCCTCAGCATTGCGGCGCGCCTGGCCTGGACCTACCTCGTCCCCAACGGCGCCAACTTCGTCGACCTGCACGTCTATGTCGGCGGCGCCGCCACCCTGGACGGCCACGCGGGCGCGCTCTATGACTACGTCTACGCGGACCAGACGCCGGATTTCCCACTGCCTTTCACCTATCCGCCGTTCGCCGCCGTGGTGTTCTATCCGCTGCATCTGCTGCCCTTCGGGCTGGTCGCGTTCTGCTGGCAGATCGGCATCATCGCCGCGCTGTACGGCGTCGTACGGATCAGTCAGCTGTTGCTCGGTGGTCCGGCGCCGCGGCGCGTCGCGATGTTGTGGACCGCCGTTGGCATCTGGACCGAGCCGCTGCGCAGCACGTTCGACTACGGGCAGGTCAACGTCGTCCTGGTGCTGGCCGTGCTGTACGCCGTCTACAGCAATCGCTGGTGGCTGTCGGGATTGTTGGTGGGCCTGGCCGCCGGGGTGAAACTCACGCCCGCGGTGTCGGGGCTGTATTTCGTCGGCGCGCGCCGGTGGGCCACGGCGGTGTTCGCGGCCGTCGTGTTCTTCGGGACGGTCGCGTTCTCGGTGCTGGTGATCGGGGATGAGGGGCGCCGCTACTTCACCGAACTACTCGGTGACGCCGACCGGATCGGGCCGATCGGCACGTCGTTCAACCAATCCTGGCGCGGTGCGATCTCCCGGATCCTCGGCCACGACGCCGGATACGGCCCGGCCGTTCTGGTCGGTATCGCCGTCACCGCGGTCCTCGCCCTGCTCGCGTGGCGGGCCATCGGCGGCAGTGCCGACCGGCTGGGCGCGATCGTGATCGTGAGCCTGTTCGGGTTGCTGCTTTCGCCGATTTCGTGGACGCACCACTGGGTCTGGCTGATACCGCTGATGATCTGGTTGCTGCACGGCCCGTTGGCAGACCGCCTCGGGGCGCGAGTCCTGGGCTGGGGCTGGCTGGCGCTGACACTGATCGGGGTGCCGTGGCTGCTCAGTTTCGCCCAGCCGACGATCTGGGAGATCAGCCGTCCCTGGTACCTGGCCTGGGCCGGGCTCGTCTACGTCGTCGCGACACTGGCGACGCTGGCCTGGATCGCCACGACCGCCGAGCGCACCGAGGGCGGCTAACCCGGCTGGTCGGACAAGATCCGGTTGATCTCCTTGGCCATCTGGATGTCCTTCTCCGTGATCCCGCCGGCGGAATGCGTCACGAGTGCGAATGTGACTGTGCGCCAGCGGATGTCGATGTCAGGATGGTGGTCTTTTTCCTCGGCGAACTCGGCCACGCGGCACACCGCGTCGATGCCGTCGAGGAACGTCGGGAATTTGGTGGATCTGCGCAGGGCGCCCGCCGCGCGTTCCCAGCCCGGCAGATCGGGCAGTGCGGCGTCGACCTGATCGTTCGATAACACGGCCATATGCCCGACGGTATACCGTCGGGCGCGATGGATGAGCAGATCGTCGTGGCTGGTGCATTGTTCTCGCAGGCCGGTCTGTTGGTCGCCCAACGGCAACGGCCGCCAGAGCTCGCGGGGCTGTGGGAATTACCCGGCGGCAAGGTGGCCGCCGGGGAGAGTGACGCCCAGGCGCTGGCGCGCGAACTGCGCGAGGAGCTGGGCGTCGAGGTGAGTGTGGGTGCCCGCCTGGGTGTGGATGTCGCGCTGAAAGCAGGTATGACGCTGCGCGCCTATCGGGCGACGCTGACGGCGGGGAGCCCGCACCCGCACGATCACCGGGCGCTGCGCTGGGTGACGGTTGACGAACTCGACGACCTGCCATGGGTACCCGCCGATCGGGCCTGGCTCGCCGACCTGGCCGATGCGCTGCGATCAGATGCCCCACTGGATTAGACGAAAGCGGCTTTTCGGCATATCGATGTTGCGGATTACATTTCCGTGAAACCGCCTGCAACGTTTCCGGGAAAGTGACGCGACCGCCGGAACATGATGTTTTGCTGTTGGGGTGACCACGGCAAGTACGCCGTACCTGGGCCAAGGGCAGAGCATGAATCTCTTGCTGGCCACCTGGGTCTCGGCCATCAATTTCTGGGCCTGGAACATGATTGGCCCGCTGTCCACCACATACGCCGGCGACATGAAGCTGAGCAGCACGCAGGCTTCCATGCTTGTCGCCACCCCGATCCTGGTCGGATCACTGGGCCGGGTTGCGGTCGGGGCGCTGACCGATCGATACGGCGGTCGCACGATGTTCCTCGCGGTGACGCTGGCCTCGATCGTGCCGGTGCTGGCGGTCGGGGCGGCGGGCGAGGCCAGGTCCTATCCGCTGTTGTTGATCTGCGGGTTCTTCCTGGGTGTCGCGGGAACCATATTCGCGGTCGGAATCCCGTTCGCCAACAACTGGTATGAACCGTCTCGTCGCGGCTATGCGACCGGTGTGTTCGGGATGGGAATGGTCGGCACGGCGTTGTCGGCATTCTTCACGCCGAGGTTCGTACGGTGGTTCGGGTTGTTCCCGACCCATCTCATCATCGCCGTCGCCCTGGCGCTCACAGCGGTGTTGTGCCTTGTGGCGATGCGCAACTCACCGGCCTTCCAGCCGAATACCGATCCGGTGGTGCCCAAGCTCAAGTCGGCGCTGAAGCTTCCCGTGACGTGGGAGATGTCCTTCCTGTACGCCGTTGTGTTCGGCGGATTCGTGGCATTCAGCAATTACCTGCCCACCTACATCAAGAACGTCTACGAGTTCTCGTCGGTCGAAGCGGGCAGTCGCACAGCTGGATTCGCATTGGCCGCGGTGCTGGCCCGGCCGGTCGGCGGTGCGCTCTCGGATCGGATCCCGCCCAAGTACGTGGTGCTCACCTCCTTCGCGGGGACCGCGGTGCTGGCCTTCATCGCGATGTTCCAGCCGCCGCCGGACGTGTGGTCGGCGGCGACGTTCATCGGGCTGGCCATCTTCCTGGGTATCGGCACCGGTGGCGTGTTCGCCTGGGTGGCCCGCCGGTCACCGGCCAAGGAGGTGGGCTCGGTCACCGGGATCGTGGCCGCCGCAGGAGGTTTGGGCGGCTACTTCCCGCCGCTGGTGATGGGGGCGACGTACGACGCCGTGGACCACGACTACTCGGTGGGGCTTCTGCTACTCGTGGCGACGGCACTGGTGGCCTTCGGTTACACGGCTCTGCGCCTACATGCCCACGAACCAGAGCAGGCCAAGGAGGCGCGTCAATGACCAAGCCCCACATCGGCGGATCGCTCGAGGAGTTGCTCGAGCGCAGTGGCAGGTTCTTCACCGCCGGCGAGTTCTCCGGTGATCTGCGCACGGTAACCCGCCAGGGGGGCCGTGAGGGCGACGTGTTCTACCGTGACCGGTGGAGCCACGACAAGGTGGTGCGCTCCACTCACGGGGTCAACTGCACGGGATCGTGTTCCTGGAAGATCTACGTCAAGGACGGGATCATCACGTGGGAAACCCAGGAGACCGACTACCCGTCCGTGGGGCCCGACCGCCCCGAGTACGAGCCGCGAGGGTGCCCGCGCGGTGCGGCGTTCTCCTGGTACACCTACTCGCCGACACGGGTGCGGTATCCGTATGCGCGGGGCCTGCTCGTCGAGATGTACCGGGAAGCCAAGGCGCGCCTGAAGGATCCGGTGCTGGCCTGGGCCGACATCCAGGGTGACCACGATCGCCGCAAGCGCTATCACCAGGCCCGTGGCAAGGGCGGGCTGATCCGGGTCAGCTGGGCCGAGGCCACCGAGATGATCGCTGCGGCACATGTGCACACGATCAAGACCTACGGGCCCGACCGGGTGGCGGGTTTCTCGCCGATCCCGGCGATGTCGATGGTTTCGTTCGCGGCCGGGTCGCGGTTCATCGAGCTCATCGGCGGCGTGATGACGTCGTTCTACGACTGGTACGCCGATCTGCCGGTGGCCTCTCCGCAGGTGTTCGGCGACCAGACCGACGTACCCGAGTCCGGGGACTGGTGGGACGCGTCGTATCTGATGATGTGGGGCTCCAACGTCCCCGTCACGCGTACGCCCGATGCGCACTGGATGGCCGAGGTTCGTTACCGGGGCACGAAAGTGGTGACGGTCAGCCCGGATTACGCCGACAACACCAAGTTCGCCGACGAGTGGATGCCGTGCGCGGCGGGCACCGACGGTGCCCTGGCGATGGCCATGGGTCACGTCATCCTCGACGAGTGCTTTGTACAGAACCGGATTCCGTACTTCGTCGACTATGTCCGCCGATTCACCGATCTGCCGTTCCTGGTGAAGCTCGAAGAGCGCGACGGTGTGCTGGTCCCCGGGAAGAATCTCACCGCCGCCGATCTGGGCGGGCCGACAGCCGAACAGGAGAACGCGGCCTTCAAGCCGGTGCTGCTCGACGGTGCCAGCAACAGCGTCGCGGTCCCGCAGGGCTCGTTGGGATTCCGGTATGGCAGCGACGGCGTCGGCAAGTGGAATCTCGATCTGGAGGACCTGGTTCCCGCCCTGACGGTGCTGGGGGACATCTTCGAGACCGCCGAGATCACGCTGCCCCGTTTCGACACCGTGGACGGCAGCGGTGCGACCATGCAGCGCGGTGTGCCGGTGCGACGGGTCGGCGAACACCTGGTGTGCACGGTGTTCGACCTGATGCTGGCCCAGTACGGTGTGCACCGGCCCGGCCTGCCAGGGGACTGGCCAGAAGGATACGACGACGCCACCCGGCCCTACACCCCGGCCTGGCAAGAGCAGATCACCGGAGTGTCGGCCGCCCAGGCGATCCGCGTCGCACGCGAATTCGCGCGCAACGCGGAGGAATCCGGCGGCCGATCGATGATCATCATGGGGGCAGGCATCTGCCAGTGGTTCCACGGCGACGCCACATACCGGGCCGTGCTCGCCCTGCTGCTGCTCACCGGATCGATGGGACGCAACGGCGGTGGCTGGGCGCACTACGTGGGCCAGGAGAAGTGCCGTCCCGTCACCGGGTGGGCCGCCATGGCGATGGGCACCGACTGGTCGCGCCCGCCGAGGCAGATGGCGGGCACGTCCTACTGGTACGCCCACACCGACCAGTGGCGCTACGACGGGTACCGCGCCGACGCACTGTCCAGTCCGGTGGGCCGCGGCCGATTCCGCGACAAGCACACCATGGACGTGATGAGTTCCGCGGTGGCCATGGGGTGGACGCCGTTCTACCCACAGTTCGACCGGTCCAGCCTCGACGTGGTCGACGAGGCCAAGGCGGCCGGCCGGGAGGTGCCGGACTATGTGGCCGAGCAATTGGCAAGTGGCGGGCTGAAACTCGCGGTCACCGATCCGGACGATCCGGCCAACTGGCCGCGCGTGCTCAATGTCTGGCGGGCCAACCTGCTGGGCTCGTCCAGCAAGGGCAACGAGTACTTCCTGCGCCATCTGCTGGGCACGACGTCGAATGTGCAGGCCGAGCCCACCGCGGAGGAATTGCGTCCCAGGGACGTGGCCTGGACCGACGACATCCCCGAGGGCAAGCTCGATCTGCTGATGTCGATCGACTTCCGGATGACATCGACGACGCTGCTCTCCGATGTGGTGCTGCCCGCGGCGACCTGGTACGAGAAGGCCGACCTGTCCAGCACCGACATGCACCCCTACATCCATGCCTTCAGTCCGGCGGTCGACCCGCCGTGGGAAACCCGTTCGGACTTCGAGGCTTTCGGTGCGATCGCCCGGGCCTTCAGCACGCTCGCCGCTCGGCATCTGGGCACCCGCAGCGATGTGGTGATGGGCACGCTGCAGCACGACACCCCCGGTGCGATGGCCTATCCGGGCGGTACCGAACACGATTGGCGGACCACCGGTGAGACGCCGGTGCCCGGCAAGACGATGGGCCCGCTGGTGGTGGTCGAGCGCGACTACACGGCGATCGCCGAGAAATGGTCGGCACTCGGGCCGCTCGTCGAATCTCTGGGATTGACCACCAAGGGCATCACCACCCATCCCGACCAGGAGGTCGCCGAACTCGCCGCCAAGTTCGGGGTGATGGATTCGGGTGCCGGTCAAGGTCGCCCGGCGATCACCACGGCCGAGCGGATGGCCGATGTGATTCTCGCGCTCTCCGGCACCTCCAACGGCCGGTTGGCCGTGGAAGGGTTCCGGGAACTCGAACGGCGCACCGGTCGCAAACTCATCCACCTGGCCATCGGCAACGAGGAACGCCGGATCACCTACGCCGACACCCAGGCCCGGCCGGTCCCGGTGATCACCAGCCCGGAGTGGTCGGGCAGCGAGACCGGTGGCCGCCGCTACGCACCGTTCACGGTGAACATCGAGGAGCTCAAGCCGTTCCACACCCTCACCGGCCGGATGCACTTCTACGTCGACCACGACTGGCTGGAGGAGCTCGGAGAGCAGCTGCCGATCTACCGGCCACCGCTGGACATGGCGCGGTTGTTCGGCGAATCCAAGCTGGGGCGAGACGGTATCGGCCTCACCGTGCGGTACCTGACCCCGCATTCCAAGTGGTCGATCCACTCGGAGTACCAGGACAACCTGTTCATGCTCTCGCTGTCACGTGGCGGTCCCACCATGTGGATGAGTCCGTCGGATGCCGCGAAGATCGAAGTGAAGGACAACGACTGGATCGAGGCGGTGAACCGCAACGGCGTGCTGGTGTGCCGCGCCGTGGTCAGCCACCGCATGCCCGACGGCGTGGTGTACGTCTACCACGCACAGGAACGGACCATCGACGTTCCGCTGAGCGAAACCACCGGAACCCGTGGCGGTATCCACAATTCACTGACCCGGCTGCTGGTCAAGCCCAGCCACCTTGCCGGCGGATATGCCCAGCACTCGTTCGCCTGGAACTATCTCGGCCCCACCGGAAATCAGCGCGATGAAGTGACGGTGGTCCGCCGCCGCTCACAGGAGGTGAAGTACCAGTGAAGGTCATGGCCCAGATGGCGATGGTGATGAACCTCGACAAGTGCATCGGATGTCAGACCTGTTCGGTGACCTGCAAACAGGCCTGGACCAACCGGGCCGGCACCGAGTACGTCTGGTTCAACAA
>NZ_HG322952.1:213869-225257 GCF_000455325.1 Mycolicibacterium septicum DSM 44393 | reverse complement strand
CAGGGCTATCCGCGTACCTACCAGGATCAGGAGAAGTGGCGTGGCGGGTGGAAGCTGGACCGCCGCGGCCGGCTGAGGCTGCGCGACGGCGGCCGGTTGGCCAAGCTTGCCAGGATCTTCGCGAACCCGAAGCTGCCGTCCATCGAGGACTACTACGAGCCGTGGACCTACGACTACGAGAACCTGACCTCGGCGCCGCTGGGTGAACACATTCCCACCGCACCGCCGCGCAGCCTGATCACCGGTAAGCCCATGAAGGTTTCGTGGTCGGCGAACTGGGACGACGACCTTGCCGGTTCACCGGAGATCGTGCCCGGCGACCCGGTCCTCAAGCAGGTCAGTGAGCAGATCAAGCTCGAACTCGAGCAGACCTTCATGTTCTATCTGCCCCGGATCTGCGAGCACTGCCTCAACCCGGCGTGTGTGGCATCCTGCCCGTCGGGCGCGATGTACAAGCGGTCCGAGGACGGCATCGTGCTGGTCGATCAGGACAAGTGCCGCGGGTGGCGCATGTGCGTGTCCGGATGCCCTTACAAGAAGGTGTATTTCAACCACAAGACCGGCAAAGCGGAGAAGTGCACGTTGTGTTACCCGCGCATCGAGGTCGGGCTGCCTACCGTGTGCTCGGAGACCTGCGTGGGCCGGTTGCGTTATCTCGGTCTGGTGTTCTACGACGTCGACCGCGTACTGGAGGCCGCGTCGGTCCCCGACGACAAGGATCTCTACGAGGCGCAGCGGCAGATCCTGCTCGACCCGACCGACCCCGAGGTGATCGCCGGCGCCCGGGCCGAGGGCATCTCCGACGAGTGGATCGAGGCCGCCCAACGCTCGCCGGTGTACAAGCTCATCCACACCTATGGCGTTGCGCTGCCGCTGCATCCGGAGTTCCGGACGGTGCCGATGGTCTGGTACATCCCGCCGTTGTCACCGGTGGTCGACGCGGTCAGCCGCGACGGGCACGACGGCGAGGACGTGGGCAATCTCTTCGGTGCGCTGGAAGCCCTGCGCATCCCGATCGAGTACCTGGCCGGATTGTTCACCGCGGGGGACACCGCGGTGGTCGAAGGGGTGCTCCGGCGTCTCGCGGCGATGCGGTCCTACATGCGCGACATCAATCTCGGGCGTGAGACCCAGCCGCACATTCCGGCCGCGGTCGGCATGACCGAGGAACACATGTACGAGATGTACCGGCTGCTGGCGTTGGCGAAATACGAGGAGCGCTACGTCATTCCGACCGCGTACAGCTCGGAATCGATACCCGGGGCCGAGGAACCCGGCTGTTCACTGTCCTTCGAGGGCGGGCCGGGAATGTACGAGTCGGGTCCGTTCGGCGAGGCCAGCGGCGGTCCGGTACCGGTGGCGGTGGAGACCTTCCACGCGCTGCAACACCGGCAGACCAGCGGCGGCATGGCCGCCAACGCCGAGCGGCCGTCGCGGGTCAACCTGCTCAACTGGGACGGCAGGGGCGTTCCGTCCGGCATGTTCCCGGGTGGTGGTCAGTGATGAAGCGTCGCAACCGAAACCGTGACAACACGATGCAGGACCGCCTGGTGTGGCAGGCGGCGTCGTTGATGCTGGCCTACCCGGACGACGGCCATGCCGACCGGCTGCAGACCGCGGCACGTCTGCTGGACCACGTCACCGGTGAGGCCAGGGCGCTGCTCGGCGAAACCGTCGTCGGGCTGAGCCTTCGGCCCACCATGGAGCTGGCACAGGAGTATGTCGAGACCTTCGACCTGCACAAGCGGTGCACCATGCTCCTGACCTACTGGACGTCCGGTGATACCCGGAACCGCGGCGCGGACATGGTCGAATTCACCCAGACCTACCGGGCCGCAGGCGTCGAGATCCCGAAAGGCGAAGCACCCGATCATCTTCCGGTGGTGCTCGAGTTCGCGGCCACCGTCGACCCGGCCGCGGGGCGGCGGCTGCTCGCCAAGTACCGGGTGCCGATCGGTGTGGTGGCCCGCGCGCTGGCCGAGCAGAGGTCGCCGTATGCGCCCGTCGTGGCAGCGGTGGACGCCACCCTGCCGTCTCTGGCCTCCGTCGACGACGTGTCGCGACTGATGGTGTCCGGGCCGCCCGCGGAATCCGTGGGACTGCAGCCGTTTCAGCTGACCGTTCCGCCCCGACGTGTGCAGGAGGTGCCGTGATGTCGGGCTGGGAGATCTTCTGGGACGTGGTGCCGTATGTGACGCTGGCGATGGTGGCCGTCGGCACCTGGTGGAGGTACCGGTACGACAAGTTCGGCTGGACCACGCGCTCGTCACAGCTCTACGAGTCGCGGCTGCTGCGGATCGCCAGCCCGATGTTCCACTTCGGCATGCTCGTGGTGTTCATCGGACATGTCATCGGCCTGTTCATCCCCGAATCGTGGATGGACCTGGTGATGAGCGACCACGTGTACCACCTGCAGGCGGTGATCCTCGGCGGTATCGCCGGTATCGCGGCACTGGTCGGGATCGCGCTGCTGATCTACCGCCGCCGCGTGACCGGCCCGGTTTTCATGGCCACCACCGTCAACGACAAGACGATGTATGTGGTTCTGGTGGCCGCGATGGTGGCCGGCTTCGCCTGCACGGCGATCGGAGCCACCCCGGAGGGCGCCGAGCACGACTATCGCGAGACCGTGTCGCCGTGGTTCCGGTCGATCTGGATCCTGCAGCCCCGCGGCGACCTGATGGTCCAGGCGCCGGTGTACTTCCACATCCACGTGATGATCGCGCTGGTGCTGTTCTGCCTGTGGCCGTTCACCCGGCTGGTGCACGTGTTCAGCGCGCCGATCGGCTACCTGTTCCGGCCCTACATCGTCTATCGCGGCCGCGACGTCGCCGAGAAATCAGAGCTGGTCGGGTCACGGCCGCAGCGTCGGGGCTGGTGAGCGCCGGTAGTCAGCGGAACTAGGGACCTTTGACCCTGCCCGGGGATGGACAGCAGGCGGAGGATTGCAGGTATGGAGCAGTTGACCGCACTCGACGCGGGGTTCCTCGAAGCCGAGGACTCCGATCGCCACGCGAGCCTGGCGATCGGAGCCATCGCCGTGCTGGACGGGCCGATGCCCAGCCCGGAGGCCGTCACAGCCGCATTGTCCGAGCGTGTGTCGACCGCGCCCCGCCTACGCCAACTGCTGCACACGCAGCCGCTCGACCTCGGTGCGCCGCAGTGGGTGGAAGACACCAACTTCGATGCCGCACACCATATTCGCCATGCCGCGCTGCCTCAGCCCGGTGACGATGCGGCGCTGCACCGGTGGGCCGCCGACGTCATGGAACGCCGTCTCGACCGGGACCGGCCGTTGTGGGAGTGCTGGATCGTCGACGGCCTGGAGAACGGCAGGTGGGCCATCCTGCTGAAGGTCCACCACTGCATCGCCGACGGGATCGCCGCGACTCGACTGTTGAGCCGGCTGTGCGACGACGGTGACGTGACCGGCGAGGGTGGAGGACGTCAAGCTGCCAGGGGGACAGCTGTTTTCAGCCCTGTCGACTGGATCGGCAAGGCGTGGCGGATCTCAAGTGGGCTGCCCGTCGCCGCGATGCAGGCCGTCCACGGGGCGTTCGGCATCGTTAACGGTCTGCTGCGTCCGGCGGCGGGGACCTCGCTGACGGGCCCGGTGACCAGCATGCGGCGCTACGCCACCGGAGAAGTGTCGTTGGATGACGTCGACTCGGTGTGCCGGGAATTCGGCGTGACGGTCAATGATGTTGCACTGGCGGCGATCACCGACAGTTTCCGCAACACACTCATTCGCCGCGGAGAGAAGCCGAGGCGTGACGCGCTGCGCACCCTGGTGCCGGTGTCGGTGCGGTCCGGGGATGCCCACGACCGGACCGACAATCGAGTCTCGGTGATGTTGCCGTACCTTCCGGTCGACAAGGCCGATCCCGTGCAGCAGCTGCGCACCGTGCACGCGCGGCTGTCCAGGGCCAAGGCCAGCGGACAGCGCGAGGCGGGCAACATCCTGGTGTCGGCGGCGAACGCGATCCCGTTCCCGCTCACCGCCTGGACGGTGCGGGCGCTGACCCGGCTGCCGCAACGTGGCGTCGTCACCGTCGCCACGAACGTGCCCGGCCCGCGAAACCGGTTGCGCGTCATGGGCCGCGAGATCGTGCGACTTCTTCCGATCCCGCCGCTCGCCCTTCAGCTGCGTACCGGTATCGCCATCATGAGCTACGCCGACCGCCTGGTCTTCGGCGTCATCGGCGATTACGACACGGCCCCCGACGTCGACGAACTCGCCCGCGGCATCGAACGTGCCGTTGCCCGGCTGGTCGACATCAGCGTCGGCCACTGGCGCTCCACCCCGGTGGGAACTCTGCAACTCGTACAGGGAGGTTGACCATGAAGGGACAAGAGCTCGGCGTTCTCACCCGCAGGCAGTGCCTGGATCTGTTGGAGCGGGTCCGCGTCGGACGATTGGTGTTCACCGAGGATGCGCTGCCGGCCGTACAGCCGGTCAACTTCCGGGTGTGGCACGACGACGTGGTGATCCGGGTGGCCGGCGGGCCCAAGCTGACCGCCGCCATCGACCATCAGGTGGTGGCGTTCCAGGCTGACGAGCTCGACGCCGATCTACGGACGGGTTGGAGCGTGACCATCGTCGGGCATGCCGAGCCGATCACCGACGTGGACGAGCAGGTGGCGGTCGCGGGGACGTTCGTGCAGCCGTGGGCGGAGGGGCGGCGCGACCACTTCGTGCGCATACGGGCCGAGAAGGTCACCGGGCGCGAGCTCCGGGACCACGCGATGCCGCACTACACGGGTACGGGCGAGGGCTAGTACCGCAGCCGGTCGTCGACGACCCGCACGGCGTGGCCCGGGTGCTGCGTCGCGTACAGCGGGTGCAGCAGCATCGGGTGGCGGCAATGCGCGCAGGAGGCCTGCGGCTGGTTCGCCGACGCGAAGGTGAGGTGGTGGCATTCGCTGCACCGGACCATGTAGCAGGCGCCGATCCAGTTGGCCATGCCCACGTAGATCGCGACCGTGGTTCCCAGCGCGAGCACCATGATCAAAGCGACCGTGAGCGCTTCATAAACCGTCATCCCGGTACCTCCAAGCACGCCCATCGCAACGTGACGGATACCTGAAACGGTACTCGCGAACCTTAGGTTTTCCTGGCCCGTTTGAAGACCTTGTCCAGTTCTTTACCGCGCAATCCGTTGAGTTCGGCCTTGCGCACCTTGTGCAATACGAGGGGGCATCGTTTGCAGCGTGGCTTGCTCTTGCAGCACTTTTTCTTGGGCTTCAGACCGGCGATCTTTGCGGACTTCAACGTGACGGGGCTCTCTCGTTTTCGTGATCGACCGGCGTGCCTGCGAGAATGTCGGTGTGGATTCACGCCCGAGCTTTCGCAATGTCGCCATCGTCGCCCACGTCGACCACGGCAAGACGACCCTAGTCGACGCGATGCTGCGGCAGTCCGGTGCCTTGACGCACCGCGGCGACGACGCGGTCGAGCGCTTGATGGACTCCGGTGACCTTGAGAAGGAAAAGGGCATCACCATCCTGGCCAAGAACACCGCGGTGCACCGGCATCACGCCGACGGCACCATGACGGTGATCAACGTCATCGACACCCCTGGTCACGCCGATTTCGGTGGCGAGGTGGAGCGTGGCCTGTCCATGGTCGACGGCGTAGTTCTGCTGGTGGACGCCTCGGAAGGCCCGCTGCCGCAGACCCGGTTCGTGCTGCGCAAGGCCCTGGCCGCGCACCTTCCCGTGATCCTGGTCGTCAACAAGACCGACCGGCCCGACGCACGTATCTCCGAGGTGGTCGAGGAAAGCCACGACCTGCTGCTCGACGTCGCCTCCGATCTTGACGACGAGGCCCAGGCTGCTGCCGAGAAGGCGCTGGACCTGCCGACGCTGTACGCGTCGGGACGTGCCGGTATCGCCTCCACCACGCAGCCCCCCAACGGCGAGAACCCTGACGGCGAGAACCTGGACCCGCTGTTCGACGTGCTGATGGAGCACATCCCGGCGCCCTCGGGCGACCCCGAGGCGCCGCTGCAGGCGCTCGTCACCAACCTGGACGCGTCGGCCTTCCTGGGCCGCCTCGCGCTGATCCGCATCTACAACGGCCGGCTCAAGAAGGGCCAGCAGGTCGCCTGGATGCGTGAGGTCGACGGGGCTCCGGTGATCACCAACGCCAAGATCACCGAGTTGCTGGCCACCGAGGGCGTCGACCGCACCCCGACGGAAGAGGCCGTCGCCGGCGATATCGTCGCCGTCGCGGGCATCCCCGAGATCATGATCGGCGACACCCTGGCCGATACCGAGCACGCGCACGCCCTCCCGCGCATCACGGTCGACGAGCCCGCCATCTCGGTCACCATCGGCACCAACACCTCGCCGCTGGCCGGCCGGGTGTCCGGGCACAAGCTGACCGCCCGGATGGTCAAGAACCGGCTCGACTCGGAGTTGGTCGGCAATGTGTCGATCCGCGTGGTCGACATCGGCCGCCCCGACGCCTGGGAGGTGCAGGGCCGCGGTGAGCTGGCGCTGGCCATCCTGGTCGAGCAGATGCGCCGCGAGGGCTTCGAACTGACCGTCGGCAAGCCGCAGGTGGTCACCAAGAACATCGACGGCAAGCTGCACGAGCCATTCGAAGAGCTGACCATCGACTGCCCGGAGGAGTTCGTCGGTTCCATCACCCAGCTGATGGCCAACCGCAAGGGCCGGATGGAACAGATGACCAACCACGCCGCCGGGTGGGTGCGGATGGACTTCGTGGTGCCCAGCCGCGGGCTGATCGGCTTCCGCACCGACTTCCTCACCGAGACCCGCGGCACCGGCATCGCCAATGCGGTGTTCGAGGGCTACCGGCCGTGGGCCGGGGAGATCCGGGCCCGCCACACCGGCTCGCTGGTTTCGGACCGGTCCGGCTCGATCACCCCGTTCGCGATGATCCAGCTGTCTGACCGCGGCCAGTTCTTCGTCGAGCCGGGCGAGGACACCTACGAGGGCCAGGTCGTGGGCATCAACCCGCGTGCCGAGGACCTCGACATCAACATCACCCGCGAGAAGAAGCTGACGAACATGCGGTCCTCGACCGCCGACGTCATGGAGACGCTCGCGCGGCCGCTGGACCTGGGTCTCGAGCAGGCCATGGAGTTCTGTGCCGAGGACGAGTGCGTCGAGGTGACCCCCGAGGTCGTGCGCGTGCGCAAGGTGGAGCTGACGGCCTCGCTGCGTGCCCGGGCGAAGGCGCGGGCCAAGGCGCGCGGCTAGTTTCGCGTTCTGATCGTCGACTCTGCGTCCAGGCCTTCGACTCTGCGTCCAGATCGTGAGTTCCACCGAAATCCCGATCTGAGCGCCGTCTCGATGCCCTTGCCTGCCCTTCGCCGTGGGTTTCGACTTGGTCTTGATGCCGGTCACTCCGGCTGACGGCGGACGGTATCTGAGAATCAACTGAGATAGATGCAAAAAGCGCCGCTGTCGTTCAGTTCGCTGCCGACGACCTGGAGGAGGGCAGGCATATGCGCAGTTCAACCCCGAAATTGCTGGTTGGCATTTGTTTGTTGCACCTTGAAGGACTTGGATCGATCCAAGCGGCTTGCGTAGCTGCAGGGCCGTGCGTCGCGCAGTTCCGGTGCGCGGCGGTGGCGGCGCGGGAGGCTCGATACTCTGATTAGCGTGCCGACACCCCTCCGCCGCGTCCGTCTGACGATCGGGGCGCTCGTTTCGGTGCCTGCGCTCCTGTTCAGCGCTTGTACGGTGAGCCCGCCGCCTGCCCCGCAGAGCACCGAGACCACCGAGACGACGGCGCCGCCCCCGATGAAGGCGACGCAGATCATCATGGCCATCGACTCGATCGGCCCGGGGTTCAACCCGCATCTGCTGTCGGACCAGTCCCCGGTGAACGCGGCGGTCGCGTCGATGGTGCTGCCCAGTTCGTTCCGGCCGGTGCCCGACCCGAAGTCGCCGACCGGATCGCGTTGGGAACTCGATCCGACCCTGCTCGAATCGGCCGAAGTGACCAGTGAGAATCCCTTCACGGTCACTTACAAGATCCGTCCCGAGGCGCAGTGGACCGACAACGCGCCGATCGCCGCCGACGACTACTGGTACCTGTGGCGCCAAATGGTCAGCCAGCCAGGCGTTGTCGACCCCGCCGGCTATGACCTGATCACGGGTGTGCAATCGGTCGAGGGTGGCAAGCAGGCGGTGGTGACCTTCTCCCAGCCCTATCCGGCGTGGCAGGAGCTGTTCAACGACATCCTCCCGGCCCACATCGTCAAGGACATTCCCGGTGGCTTCGGCGCCGGTCTGGCCCGCGCGATGCCGGTCACCGGAGGCCAGTTCCGGGTGGAAAGCATTGACCCGCAACGTGACGAGATCCTGCTGGCCCGCAACGATCGGTACTGGAGCGTGCCGGCCAAGCCCGATCTGGTGCTGTTCCGGCGGGGTGGCGCACCGGCCGCGCTTGCTGACTCCATCCGCAACGGCGACACCCAGGTCGCCCAGGTGCACGGTGGCGCGGCCACTTTCGCGCAGTTGAGCGCGATCCCGGATGTCCGCACTGCCAGAATCGTGACGCCGCGAGTGATGCAGTTGACCCTGCGCGGCGGGCAGCCGACCCTGGAGCAAGCTCAGGTGCGCAAGGCGATCCTCGGCTTGATCGACGTCGACCTGCTGGCGTCGGTGGGTGCGGGTGACGACAACACCGTGACGCTGGCGCAGGCACAGGTGCGTTCTCCGTCGGATCCCGGTTACGTACCCACGGCGCCCCCGGCGATGTCGCGGGAGGCCGCGCTGGATCTGTTGCGCGGCGCGGGCTACCAGATCGAGCCGGTGGCCGAGCCGCCCGCACCCGGCGAGCCGCCGGCACCTGACAACGGTAGGCAGCACATCACCAAGGACGGCGCTCCGTTGACGTTGGTGCTGGGTGTGGCGTCCAACGATCCGACCTCGGTCGCCGTGGCCAATACCGCCGCCGATCAACTCCGCAACGTCGGCATCGATGCCTCAGTGCTGGCACTGGACCCTGTTGCGCTCTACGGTGATGCGCTGACCAACAACCGGATCGACGCGGTCGTCGGCTGGCATCAGGCCGGGGGAGACCTGGCAACCAGCCTCGCCTCACGTTATGGCTGCCGCGCATTGGAAGCCACGGCTGTCTCGACGGCTGTTCCCGGCGTCGCTCCGACGCCGTCGACGAAGCCGCCCACCAGCGCCTCGCCGGCACCGGCCACGACACCGACACCGACATCGACCCAGCCGATCCCGGCTCCTGACTCGGGTGCCCTGGTGCAGGCGCCCAGCAATATCACCGGGATCTGTGACCACAGCATCCAACCGAGAATCGATGGGGCGCTGGATGGTTCGCAGAACATCGCCGAGGTGATCCAGGCCGTCGAGCCTCGGCTGTGGAGCATGTCGACGGTTCTGCCGATCCTGCAGGACACGACGATCGTCGCGGCCGGGCCGAGTGTCGAGAACGTCAGCCTGACCGGCGCCGTGCCGGTGGGCATCGTCGGCGACGCGGGCAGCTGGACAAAGGGGCGCTAGAACGCGCCCAGTGGGCCCCTCGTGCGAGGAGGCCCACTGGGTGGTGGTGAATCAGCCTGCGTCGCTTGAACCTGCGCTCGATCCTGACGATGTTGACGCACCGCCGGACTTGCCTGCGGCGTGCTTGCCTGCCTTCGCGCTCTTGCCGCTGAGCCCTTCGGCCGCCTTCTTCAGTCCGTCCGTCACGTTCTTGACCGATCCCTGAATCCCGTCGCGGACCTGTTTGGCGGCAGGTGAGCGCTTGGTGGAGAGGGTCTTTCCGGGCTCGGCCTTGAGGCTGTCCTTCACCACCGGGGTGGTGGCGCCGGCCGATGTGTCCGCAGCAGCGGAAGCATCTGCAGCAGAAGCGGTTTCGGTGGACGGTGCCGGCGCAACCGAAACGGCGGACGGTGCCGGCGAAACAGCGGCGACCTTCGGGGTGACGTCCAGCGTCACGACCTTCGCCGCAGACTTCAGGGTCGCGTCCGCTGCCGAGCGGGCGGTCTCCACGGGCGGGGGAGTGATGGCGGCAGCGATCATGTCGCGGGCCTGCCGCAGAGTCGACAGCAGGCCGAGACTGGGGCCGAAAACGCCGCCGCCGAGCTCGTCGCCGTTGAGGAACGCATCCGCGATGACGGCAGGACTGCTGAGCATCGCGTTGACGACGCCGAGCGGATCGCCCGCCCGGGCAGAGTCGACGATCTCCTGGCCGACGTTTCCCGCCACGGTGATCGTCCGGTAGACCACGTTGATCAACCCGAGGGCGGGCAATGCCACGATCGCCGGATTGCTCAGCACATTGGCCAGGTTCTGCACCGGCTGTCTGATGGCGTTGATGGCGGGCTCGAGCAACGGAAGAGCGGCGCCGGCGACAGGGGTGAGGAATGCGCTCCAGAGGTTGGCCACCGCACTGTCGATGTTGCCCGCGAGGAGATCGGTCAGAGAGGCCTGCAGCAAGGACGGAATGCTCCACGGGTTCGACGGGTCCAGCGCGTTGCCCAGCGCGGTGGCGGAGCCCTCCAAGGCGATGAAGAGCGAACCCGCGGTGCTGAGCTGATTGGTGATCACCTGCAGCAGGACAGGCGCGGGATCGGTGACTTCGTTGCCGATCAGGGTCGAGACGTTGGCGATGGTGTTCGCGAACAGGTCCGCATAGGCCTGAATCGGATCGGTTGCTGCCGACAGGCCCACCTCGGCCGATGACACCGCCGGAATCGTGATGTCCGGCATCGGCGGAGCGACCGGACTTATCGCGATGGCACTGGCTCCGACGAGCGCGACGCCAGCGGCGAGATAGGGACGGGCTGCAGCTTGCATTGCTTCTCCTCTAGATCGATCCGATCCCCGACGAGGCTGAAGCTACCTGAGAGTAACTTTACAAATTTGTATTTTTGAAAAGTTGCATTCAATACCGCATCGGCGGCTAGCCAGGTCGTGAGAAAGGTGAACTAGCTGGTGAATTGCGGTAGTTAGGCGTGCTTCAAGATCATTCGGCGGTCGGATGCGACCGAGGTGGTCGCCGGTCGTATGGGGCTGGCTCCGAATGGCAACTGTTCGCTCGATGTGCGATTCCGGGTGGAAATGCGCGTCAATCGCGGCGATGCGGTGGTCTCGGGTTTTTGCGCGGGCGGCACCCGCGGATGTTGCGCGTCGGTGCCGTTGGACCGGTTGAGGTGTTGTGGTCCGAGCCCGGCTGCCCTCGTTGTGTGCCCGTTGTCCGGAATTTGCTGAGAGGGGGTAACGGCAATCAAATGTCGGAGGTCGCCACCTTGCCTTCAACGGAGTGATCCACGTAGCTGGCGGGCGAAGGTCTGAGTGGAGGCTGAGAACTTCCATAGAAGCCGGAGGCCCCCTCCACGGTGTTGATGGAGGGGGCCTGCCGGTGGTGCTGAGGGTTAC
>NZ_HG322952.1:212612-213830 GCF_000455325.1 Mycolicibacterium septicum DSM 44393 | reverse complement strand
CTCGGTGGCCGGAGCAGACCCGTCTTCTCGACCGGCGTGGCCGCCGGCTTGAGCGCTGTGGTGACCGCCGTGGTGGCCGCGATGGCGGGGGCCGGTGCGGCCAGAGCCTTGGCGGCGAACGGATCAAGGTCCGGGATGGTGAACGGCTTGGGAGTGATCTGCTTGAGCGCGTTGACATAGCTGTCCGCAATGGAATTGGCCATGGTGATGTTCAGGTCCGTTTGGCTGACCACATCGGCGGCAAAATCGGCGATGCCGTGCTGCAGGGCGTTGACAAAGGTGCCTGGATCACCCGATGCCGCGCCTGCCGCCACGGTCTGAGCGCTGGTGATGAACTGCTGCACCAACGGCTGCGGTCCCGGAAGGTGGTAGCCGATGCCGATCGTCGTGGAGGCAATGCCAAGGACGACGCCGAGGACCGCATTGCCCGTTGCGTCGGTCAGCGGTTGCGGAATGCTCAGCACCTTGCCGACGGCGTTGATCTCGGAGCTCACCGCAATCAAGATGTTGATCAGCGGCGTTTGTCCGGCGAGTACGAACGAGTCGATCGCCTCGTTGTACTGGCCCGCTGCGATCAGGTCACCGGCGGCCTGCAGGGCGTCCGGCAGGCCGGCGCCCAGGCTGCTCAGTGCGTCGCTGATTGCGGTTCCGTTCGCAGACGTGGTGTCGGCGAGCTCTTCCAGGCTTGACACACCGAGCGCCTGGGCGGCGACCACTGCGTGCGCGAGTGCATAGGCGACGACCCACACCGGATCGGTGGAGGCGACCACCTGCGCGCCGGCGACCGCATTGGCGGCGAGCTGGCGCAGGACCGGGACCGGATTGGTGGTCTGCCGCTCGATGATGTTGCTGATCAGGGTCTGGGTGGCATCGGCCACCGGCTGGAAGACGGTCAGCGGGTTCTCGATGGCTGCCGTCAGCGCTACGGGCATGTGCACCTCTGGCACGGGTGGAGCCATAGGGCTGACTGCGATGGCGCTGGCACCCACGAGTGCCACACCTGCGGCCAGGTATGACCGAGAAGCGAGCTGCATTGGATCTCCTTACGGGAGTGGCTGAATCAACTGGGAGAACTGAGGATTCGTTGACGAGGTTCGCCCGTCATCGGACTGCCGCCGGCGCGTCGGTCTGCCGCACGCTGCGCGATTGGGTTGGAGCGGCAGGCCCCTCCCTCGATCTGACGGAGGAGCCTGCCGGGTGGTGCGGTGCGTTACTTGC
>NZ_HG322952.1:96661-212475 GCF_000455325.1 Mycolicibacterium septicum DSM 44393 | reverse complement strand
GTCGGTGGTCGGCGCGGCCGAAGTATCCGTCCCGGTGCCAGAGGCGTTGTCGGCCTCGGTGGCCGGAGCAGACTCCGTCTTCTCAACCGGCGTGGCCGCCGGCTTGAGCGCCGTGGTGACCGCCGTGGTGGCCGCGACGGCGGGGGCCGGTGCGGCCAGAGCCTTGGGCAGATCATCGATATCCGGGAAGGGGACCGGCTTGGGCGTGATCTGCTTGAGGGCGTTGGTGAACGAATCCGCGATGTAGTTACCCATGCTGATCGTCTGATCCACCTGGTATGCGACATCGGCTGCGAAGTCGGCAACGCTGTGCTGCAAGGCATTCACGAAGGTGCCCGGATCGCCCGAAGCGGCAGCCGCCAGCACGCTCTGAGTCCCGGCGATGACCTGCTTCACGAGGGGCAGGGGATAACCGGGGAGGTCGAATCCGATACCCACGGTTGCCGAGGCCACGGCGATCAAGACGCCGAGGGTGGACTCCGTCGCAGCGTCGAGAATCGGCTGAGGAACGCCGAGCACGTGACCGACAGCGTTGATCTGGGGGTTCACGGTTTCGAGCATGATGTTGATGATCGGCTGCACGCCCGGGCCCATGATCGCGTTGATGGCACCGTTGGGATCGCCGGCGGCAATCAGGGCGCCCGCGGCCTGCAGCGCATCGGGCAGTCCGGCGGCGAGTACACCGAGGTTCTCCACGAGTGCATTCATCGCCGAGGAGGTGGTCTCCCCGAGCGCGGCCAGGTTGGGCCCGATCTCCTGGGCGGTGATGACGCCGTGTGTCAGTGCCAGCGCAACAACCAGGACGGGATCAGTGTTTGCGAATACCTGGACGCCCGTGGCCACATTGGTGGCGAGCTGGCGCAGGACCGGAAGCGGATTGGTGGTCTGGCGTTCGATGAAGTTGTTGAACAACGTCTGCGTGGCGGCGATCGCCGGTTCGAAGACGGTCAGTGGGTTCTCGATGGCTGCCGTCAGCGCTACGGGCATGTGCACTTCTGGGGCGGGCGGAGCCATCGGGCTGACCGCGATCGCGCTGGCACCTACAAGTGCTACCCCCGCGGCCATGTACGACCGAGCAGCGAGTTGCATTGAATCTCCTTACGGGAGCGTAACTAAGGTCGGCGCAGAAGTTACCCCAAAGTAAGTTCGGTTGTCTGCAAATTTTCTAAGCATTTTTTCAGCTCGACTGACCCCGCTGATGGCTCCGCAAATGAACTTCGGGTATCTGGGTTATCACTGGTAGTGCGCATTTCCCGAGGTCGCGGTACATGGTTGCGATACCGAAAGTAGCGATATTCCGACTGGCTGTGCACCTGATGTAGCAAACATATGACAGGGGTGGCCAATCGATTGCCAGCGAAGCCGTCGGCGATAAGTGCGGTTAGGTTACCCAGCGGTAATGTCGGCGCGGCGCCTGGCGGAGAGTTAGCGCGGGCACAGTGGACATCATGGTGTGATCTGTAAAACAGACGCCGGTCGAATGCGGCGCCCGACACTAGTGAGACCGTCGGTCTCGGTACACGTACCAGTCTTTGCATTGGCAACGAAGTGGCAGGCTCGGTCAGTTCCAAGAACGACGGAATCCGTTGCCGGGTTTGCCCGCCGACGGGTCAGTCGACCGGCGCTTCGGTGCGGCGCTCGCGCAGCGCGTGCAGTCCGTACGCGGCCAGCGCAGCGGCCAGGAAGGGCAGCAAAACCCACAGCGGGGGCCGCGCCAACTCCCACACGAACAGCGCGGCCCAGATCGGTGCGCGCTGCGTCACCGCGAGTACTCCGGCCGCACAGGTCAATGACACGGCAGCGACGCTGACGGGGTGAAGACCAAGCGTGTTGATCGCCAGCGCCACGAGTGAACCGAGCGCGGCGCCGGTCGCCAGCGCGGGCGTCAGCATGCCGCCCACCGCGCCGGCGCGCAGAAAGACCGCGGTGAGGACGGGCTTCAGGAGCAGGATCACCGCCGCGGATCCGAGCGTCATCCCGCTGGCGAGGCTGACCGTCAGAATGCTCTTCCCGTTACCCGGAAGCTCCGGCCACCACAGCGAACCGAGACCGACGAGCAGGCCCGCCGCGGCAATGCCCGGGATGATCAGCCACGACGTGACCGGTGCCGTGGGCCGGGCCAGCGCCATGATCCGGTTGAAGGCCATGCCCACCACCAGAGCCAGTGGCGCCAGGACCAAAGCGAAACCGGTCAACAGGTAAGACAGGCTCGGGTCCGGCCAATCCAGCGGAGCCCGAACATGTGTCACCGGCGAGGCGACCGCCACCGCGAGCGCTGAGGTGATCAACGCGGCGCCGACAGCCCGCGGATGCCACGTGCGCAACATGATCCGGATCGCGAACAAGGCGCCGCCGATCGGCACGCTGTAGACCGCTCCGAGCCCGGCTCCCGCGGCGCAGGCGAGCAGGATCTCGCGGTCGTGGGGTGTCAGCGCCCACCGTGAGGTTCCGGCATCGCCGAGTACCGCGGCAACCTGGCGGGGTGCACCCTCGCGGCCCAGGGACGCGCCGGAACCCACCACCAGGACCTGCAGCGCCGCGTCGAGCGTCAGCGAAACCCGCGGGATGGGCCTGTGCTCGGCGATGGTCGAACCCAGCCCGGGGACTTCGTAGTGCCGACGCAGAATCCACCAGCCGAACCCGGCCAGCGCCCCGCCGATCATCGGCCCGACCGCGCGGCGCACCGGGCTGCTGCCGGTGACACCCTCGAGCAAGGAGCCGAACGAGTAGGCGTAGGTGAGGTGTTCGACGAAGTGCAGGAGAACCGTCGTCGCCATACCCGCCAGACCGGCCAGCAACCCGACGACGATGATGCTGCAGCCGAACTCGAGCTCGCGCCGGGTCACTCCGTGAATGTATGCGGGATACGCGGATTCGTCAGCGTTGTGGAAACGCTGGTGGAGCGGGTCTTACGGCGCGGCCGACGATGCACGGCTATCGTCGCTCACGATGCCCAGCGAAACGCCCCGCCTGCTGTTCGTCCACGCCCATCCGGACGACGAAACCCTCACCACGGGTGCCACGATCGCGCATTACGCCGCGCTCGGGGCCGACGTGCATGTGGTGACGTGCACCCTCGGCGAGGAGGGTGAGGTCATCGGTGACCGCTACGCGCAGTTGGCCGTCGACCACGCCGATCAACTCGGCGGATACCGGATCAGCGAGCTGACCAAGGCGCTGAGCGCGCTCGGCATCGGCGCACCGCAGTTCCTCGGCGGCCCCGGTCGGTGGCGCGACTCGGGCATGGAAGGTTCACCGGCGCGCAAGCAACAGCGCTTCATCGACGCCGACTTCGGCGAGGCGGTCGGCGAACTGGTGCAGATCATCGAGAACCTGCGACCGCACGTCGTCGTCACCTACGACCCCGATGGCGGGTACGGGCACCCCGATCACAAGCAGGCGCACCGCGTCACCACCGCGGCCGTCGCGGCCGCCGGCTGGGACGTCCCCAAGTTCTATTGGACGGTCATGGCGAGCACCGCGATGCGGGCCGGGCTCAAGGGTCTGCAGGACGTACCCGAGGACTGGATCCGGATCGACGTGGGGGATGTTCCGTTCGGGTACGCCGACGATCAGATCGATGCGGTCGTCGACGCCACCGCGCAGCTGCCCGCCAAGGTCGCCGCGATGCGCGCCCACGCCACCCAGGTCACCGTCGCCCCCGACGGAGGCGTGTTCGCGCTGTCCAACAACCTTGCCCTGCCGCTGTTGGGCGAGGAGCACTACGTGCTGGTGTCGGGCAACCCGGGGGAGCGGGATGCGCGTGGGTGGGAAACCGACCTGCTGCACGGACTGAATCTGCAATAGCCAAAACTGGACGCGGTAAGCTCCGGTGAATCAGAGGCGTCGAAGGGACATTCATGGACCCCGATCTGGATCCGAACCTGCAGCACTGGCAGGACCGCGCGGACAACTTCCAGTGGGTGGTGGGTTCGCTTGTCGGTCTGCTCGACAGCATCCCGACCTGACCCCGCCCTCAGACCTTGTGCTGGGTCGCGTCGTCCTGGCACTCCTCGCGGTTGACGGCGTCATCTCGGCCGTCGTAGGCGCATTGCTGCTGCCGTCATATGTTGGGTCGATCCCGTTTCCGGTGAGTGCGTTGGTGGCCGGAGCGGTCAACACCGCCCTCGTGTGGGCGGCCATGTACTGGACCGATTCCATGCGGATGGCTGCGCTGCCGTTGTGGACCTGGCTGGCCACCGTCGTGGCGATGACCTTCGGCGGCCCGGGCGGAGACATCATTTTCGCCGGCCGAGGCGTGATGGCCTACGGCTCGCTGATATTCATCGCCGCCGGCGCGTTACCACCGGCGGCGATGCTGCGACTGAGTTACCGCCGCTGACTACTTCTTGTCGTTGTCCGACTTGCTGTTGTCCTTGGACTGCTGGGAATCCTTGGACGACACGGTCTTTTCCTTCTTGACCTTGGGCTTCGGCGCCACGTTCTTGACGGCGTTCTTGACCGCCTCACGGGTGTCGTCCGCGGCTTTCTTCACACCCGCCGCCGATTTGTCGACAGCAGAGCGGATGCCCTGTTTGCTTGAGACGACGGCGCGGCCCGGTGCCTTGTCGGCCGCTTCTGTCGTGTCGACCGCGGTTGCGTCCTGAGCCTTCCGCAGCGACTGGCGCACCGACTTGGGGACGACGCTGACGTCGTCGCTCTGTGCGGTCGTGATCTCCTGCGGTTCGGCGTCGTTCGAGACGGTCTTGGTGGTCTCGTCCAGGCCGTTGGTGAGGTGCTCCGATGCTTCCTTGGTGGTCGCGATGGTGCCTTCGATGGCCTTTTCGGCTTTTTCGACCGTGCTTCCGACGAGCTCGGTGATCGGATTCTCTCCATCGGCCGCCGCCTGCGCCTTGAGCCGGTCGGTGAGGGCCGCGAGGCCGGTTCCCTCGGTCAGCGACTTGACCGCCGTGGCGAAGTCGTCGCGAGCCTTGGTGATCGCATCGGTCAGGTGGGTGAGCGGGTTCTGGACGGCGCCTTCGAGGGCTGCTGTCGGTGCGGCGAGCGTGCTGGCCAGGAACGGTCCCTGCAGCGGCGGACGCGGCGGCAGTGGGATCGGGGGCAACGGGATGAATGTGCCGACGACGTCGATGCCCAGCCAGGCGACGGCCAGGACGGCATCCACGCCGAAGTCGGCGAGGTTCTGGATGATGCCGCCGTCACCGCGCAACCAGTCGGTGAAGTTGAAGACGCCGCTGGCGACGAGGGATTGGCCGAAGTTGTAGGCGTCCATCAGCAGGCCGCCGGCCCATCCGCCGACCCAGGGAATCCATCCGAGTGCGTATGCGCCGACTTCGAATCCCCACTGCACCCAGGGCTCGACCGTCACATAGACCTGGTCGATGGTGTTGGCCAGGTTGGGTGCGATCGCGATCGCGGTGGGCGCAGCCGTGGCACCGGTCGTGACGGCACCCGACGGAGCGACCCCCAGTGCCGGGGCGGCACCTGTCTGGTCGGGCAGCTTCGGGGCCACCGCAGCCGTCATCCGGCTGGCCGCGGCGAGCAGGTCGACCATGGCCTGGGTCAGCTGCGGCTGGGTGGAGGTCGGGTGTGCGGGGACGGCGATATCAGCAGGAGCTGCTTGTACCGGGGTGAGGGCGATGGCTGTGGCTGTCGCCGCGGCGGCTCCCGCGACCAGATACGAACGAACACTTGTAGACATCACGACTCCTCCGGTATCCCCTTCCCGACGGGAACAACTTACGTGGTCGGTAGCCCGTTGGTCGCTTCTTTAAGTTGTGTGTCCACTAAGGGCCTCACACCGTGCTGACACGCTGGGTCTATCGTGGCCGGTATGCCGGGCGCATTGGTTTCAGAATGTGAGACGCGTGGATGATTGTGCACAACGACGGGGTTACACGGGAGTGGCTCTGAACCCCCAGCACGGCGCCGATCTGCCCACCCCGGCCGTCCCACCGAAATCCACGGTGCCCAGCGCGCCGACGACTTCGGCCGCCCTGCGGCGGGTATTGCGCCGGGCCCGCGACGGCGTGACCCTCAACGTCGACGAGGCCGCCATCGCGTTGACGGCCCGCGGCGAAGATCTGGCTGATCTGTGTGCCAGCGCCGCCCGGGTGCGTGACGCCGGGCTCGAATCGGCGGGCCGGCGTGGAGCGAATGACCGGCTGCCGGTCAGTTACTCGCGCAAGGTGTTCATTCCGGTGACACACCTGTGCCGCGACACCTGCCATTACTGCACTTTTGTCACCGTGCCCGGCAAGCTGCGCGCACAGGGCATGGGCATGTACATGGAGCCCGACGAAATTCTCGACGTCGCGCGCCGCGGTGCCGAGCTGGGTTGCAAGGAAGCGCTGTTCACCCTCGGTGACCGCCCCGAGGACCGCTGGGACGAGGCCCGGCAGTGGCTCGACGAGCGCGGCTACGACTCCACGTTGGACTACGTGCGGGCCATGGCCATCCGGGTGCTGGAGGAGACCGGCCTGCTGCCGCATCTGAATCCGGGCGTGATGAGCTGGTCGGAGCTGTCGCGACTGAAGCCCGTCGCACCGTCGATGGGCATGATGCTGGAGACCACGTCGCGGCGCTTGTTCGAGGTCAAGGGCGAGGCCCACTACGGCAGCCCGGACAAGGATCCCGCGGTGCGGTTGCGCACGCTGGACGACGCCGGCCGGTTGTCGATCCCGTTCACGACCGGCTTGCTGGTCGGTATCGGCGAGACGCTGACCGAGCGGGCCGAGACCATGCATGCGATCCGCAAGTCCCACAAGGAATTCGGACACGTTCAAGAAGTGATCGTGCAGAACTTCCGGGCCAAGGACCACACCGCGATGGCGTCGACCCCGGATGCGGGGATCGACGACTTCCTGGCGACAATCGCGGTGACGCGTCTGGTGCTGGGGCCGAAGATGCGTATCCAGGCTCCGCCCAATCTGGTCTCGCGGGACGAATGCCTGGCCCTCATCGGTGCCGGCGTCGACGACTGGGGCGGCGTCTCACCGCTGACCCCCGATCACGTCAACCCCGAGCGGCCCTGGCCGGCGCTGGAGGATCTGGCCGACGTGACCGCCGAGGCCGGCTACGACCTGGTCCAGCGGCTGACTGCCCAACCCCAGTACGTGCAGGCGGGTGCGGCCTGGATCGACCCGCGGGTGCGTGGGCATGTGGACGCGCTGGCCGATCCCGACACCGGGTTCGCGCTCGACGTCAACCCGGTCGGACGCCCATGGCAGGAACCCGACGAGGCGTCCGAATCGCTGGGCCGTATCGATCTGCACTCCGCGATCGACTCCGAGGGCCGGCTCACCGAGACCCGCAGCGACCTGGACAGTGCATTCGGCGACTGGGAGTCGATCCGCGCCAAGGTGCACGAGCTGGCGGCCCGCGCGCCCGAACGCATCGACACCGATGTGCTGGCCGCCTTGCGCTCCGCCGAACGCGATCCGGGCGGCTGCAGCGACGACGAGTATCTCGCGCTGGCCACCGCGGACGGTCCGGCGCTGGAAGCCGTTACCGCACTGGCGGATTCGTTGCGCCGCGATGTCGTCGGGGATGACGTCACGTTCGTGGTCAACCGCAATATCAACTTCACCAACATCTGCTACACCGGCTGCCGGTTCTGCGCGTTCGCGCAGCGCAAGGGCGACGCCGACGCGTACTCGCTATCCACCGACGAGGTGGCCGACCGCGCCTGGGAGGCCCATGTCGCCGGTGCCACCGAGGTCTGCATGCAGGGCGGCATCGACCCCGAGCTTCCGGTCACCGGGTACGCCGATCTGGTGCGGGCCGTCAAGGCGCGGGTTCCGTCGATGCACGTGCACGCGTTCAGCCCGATGGAGATCGCGAACGGCGTGACCCGCAGCGGGCTGTCCGTCCGGGAATGGCTGACCAGCCTGCGCGAGGCCGGTCTGGACACCATTCCGGGCACGGCCGCCGAGATCCTCGACGACGAGGTGCGCTGGGTGCTCACCAAGGGCAAGCTGCCGACGTCGGAATGGATCAACGTGGTGACCACCGCGCACGAGGTGGGCCTGCGCTCGTCGTCGACGATGATGTACGGCCACGTGGACACCCCCAAGCACTGGGTCGGGCACCTCAACGTGCTGCGCGGCATCCAGGACAAGACCGGCGGATTCACCGAATTCGTGCCGCTGCCGTTCGTGCACCAGTCCTCGCCGCTGTACCTGGCCGGGGGCGCGCGTCCCGGGCCGACGCACCGTGACAACCGGGCCGTACACGCGTTGGCCCGGATCATGTTGCACGGCCGGATCCCGTCGATTCAGACCAGCTGGGTCAAGCTCGGCATCGAGCGCACGCAGGTGATGCTGCGCGGCGGTGCCAACGATCTGGGCGGCACGTTGATGGAGGAGACCATCTCCCGGATGGCCGGCTCGGAGAACGGCTCGGCCAAGACCGTGGCCGAACTCGTGGCGATCGCCGAGGGCATCGGCCGCCCCGCCCGTCAGCGCACCACTGACTACTCGCCCCTGGCGGCATAAGAAGGCATAAGAAGTAGCCCCTCTGCCCTTCTGCACCAGAAGTAGCCCCTCTGCACCGCGAGCGACCGTGTCTGTACGCCGACACGCCGCATTTTGCGTACCTGAGCGGTCGCTCGCGGAGCTGTGACAGAGAAAAATTCTGAATTTCGGGAATTGAATCGGACCACAGTCCGGTTAGTGCTTGGTGAAGGTGCCGGACCGACCGGCTCTCGAACCAAGGAGACATCATGACCGTCGCAGTAGCCACCGACCTGACCGCAGGCACCTGGGCCATCGACCCGGTCCATTCGTCGATCAACTTTTCGGTCCGCCACCTGATGGTGAGCAAGGTCCGTGGCAGCTTCGAGACGTTCAGCGGCGCCGTCACCGTTGCCGAGGATGGCACCCCGTCGGTCAGCGCCACCATCGACGTCAACTCGATCAACACCCGCAACGAGCAGCGCGACGCCCACGTGCGCTCCGCAGACTTCTTCGACGCCGAGCACTACCCGACCGCCACCTTCGTCTCGACCGCCGTGCGCCCCGATGGCGACGACTACGTCGTCGACGGCGACTTCACGCTCAAGGGTGTGACCAAGCCGGTTTCGCTCAAGCTCGAGTACAACGGTGTGAACCCCGGCATGGGCCAGGGCGCTGTCGCCGGGTTCGAAGCCTCGGTGGTGTTGAACCGCAAGGACTTCGGCATCGACATCGACATGCCGCTGGAGACCGGCGGCACCGTCGTCGGCGACAAGATCACCGTCACCCTGGAGATCGAAGCCCTCAAGCAGGCCTGATGCCCGCACCGTGAGCGACCGCAAAATGCCGAGAAATACGGCGTGTCTCCGTACAGACGCGGTCGCTCGCGGTGCAGGTGGACTACAGGCGAGCGGCCAACTCGGTGCCCTGACGGATCGCCCGCTTCGCGTCGAGTTCGGCTGCCACAGCGGCGCCTCCGATGATGTGGGGCTCGATGCCGGCGCCGCGCAACGCATCCTCAAGATCGCGGACCGACTCCTGCCCGGCGCAGATCACCACGTTGTCGACGGGGAGCACCCGCCGATCGCGGTGTTCGGAGCCGAAGCTGATGTGCAGCCCCTCGTCATCGATGAGCTCGTAGTTCACCTCGGAAAGTTGATGTACCCCTTTGGCTTTCAGCGAGGCCCGGTGCACCCAGCCGCTGGTCTTGCCGAGGTTGCGGCCCTGTGCGCCCTTGGTGCGCTGCAGCAGGTACACCTCGCGGACGGCCGGGGCGGGCAGGGGAGTGGTGAGCGCTCCGCGCGTTTCCTGCGGATCGGCCGCGCCCCACTCCGCCTTCCATTCCTTGAGGTTGAGCGTCGGTGACTCGTCGGTCGTCAGGAATTCGCTGACATCGAAACCTATTCCGCCCGCGCCGATCACCGCCACCGACTTGCCCACAGGCGCGCCGGTGATGGCCTGCGCGTAGGTGAGGACCTTCGGATGGTCGATGCCGGGAATGGCGGGTAGCCGCGGAGTAACCCCGCTGGCCAGCACCACGTCGTCGAAACCGGCCAGGTCGTCGAGCCCGGCCCGGACCCCCAGCCGCACGTCGACCTCGAGCTTGTCCAGCATCGTGGTGTAGTACCGGATGGTCTGGTTGAACTCTTCCTTGCCGGGAATCCTTCTGGCCAGGTCGAATTGGCCGCCGATCGCCGACCCCGCCTCGAACAGCGTGACCCGGTGGCCGCGCTGGGCGGCACTGACCGCGGCGGACAGCCCGGCCGGTCCGGCGCCGACGACGGCCACCGACCGGGCCCGGCGCGTCGGGCTGAGCACCAGCGATGTCTCCCGGCCGGCCCGCGGGTTGAGCAGGCACGAGACCTTCTTGTGCACGAAGGCGTGATCGAGGCAGGCCTGATTGCAGGCGATGCAGGTGTTGATCTCGTCGACGCGCTCCTCGGCGGCCTTGAGCACCCAGTCCGGATCGCTGAGGAAGGGCCGGGCCATCGAGATCAACTGCACGTGGGTATCGGCCAGCGTCTGTTCGGCGGTCTGCGGCATGTTGATCCGGTTGGAGGCCACCACCGGGATCGAGATGTGCTCGGCCAGCGCGCTGCTGATGTCGACGAATGCGCTGTTGGGTACCGAGGTGACGATCGTGGGCACGCGTGCCTCGTGCCAGCCGAATCCCGAGTTGACGATCGTCGCTCCGGCTGCCTCGACTTCGGTTGCCAGCGCGACGATTTCGTCCCAGCTCTGGCCGTCCTCGACGTAATCCGCCATCGACATCCGGTAGCAGATGATGAAATCGGAGCCCACCGCCTCGCGCACGCGGCGCACGATCTCGACCGGGAAGCGGCGTCGTTTCTCCGGGGTGCCGCCCCACGCGTCGGTGCGCTTGTTGGTCCGCGGTGCCAGGAACTGGTTGAGCAGATAGCCCTCGCTGCCCATGATCTCGACACCGTCGTAACCGCCCTCGCGGGCCAGCAGTGCGCAGCGGACGAAGTCGTCGATGGTGCCTTGGACATCGCGCAGCGCGCGTGGCCGGAATGGGTTGATGGGGGCCTTGATCGCGGACGCGCTCACCGAAAGTGGATGGTAGGCATAGCGTCCGGCGTGCAGGATCTGCAGCAGGATCTTGCCGTCGGCCTCGTGTACGGCGCCGGTGATCCGGCGATGCCGCCGTGCCTCTGACGAGGACACGAGCTGTGAGGCGAAGGGCAGCAGCCAGCCGGTCTTGTTCGGTGCGTAGCCGCCGGTGATGATCAGCCCGACGCCGCCGCGGGCCCGCTCGGCGAAGTACTCGGCCAGCTTCGCGGTGTCGCCGGCGCGGTCCTCCAGACCGGTGTGCATCGAGCCCATCACCACCCGGTTGCGCAGCGTGGTGAACCCGAGGTCCAACGGTGACAAAAGGTTCGGATAGGCCAACCCCATGTCGGCAGAGTAGGTGGGACCGGCGGTCCTATGCAACTAGTTGTATGGCGTCGCCGAAGGGGCAAGTAATAGGCCATGGCGACTAGGCGAGGTGTATCTGCGACGTTTAGTATCAGTTACTACGCGCCACCCTTAAATGGGTGGTGCGTGAAGTTAGGGCACACTGAGACGAGCGTCCAAGTATGGGCAACGCATACTGTGACGTCGAACTCATCAGAGTCCCGACCACCGAGCCCAGCAGCCCACTGGACAGGAGAGACATCAGTGACGTACGTCATTGCCGAACCCTGCGTCGACGTCAAAGACAAGGCATGTATCGAGGAATGCCCTGTCGATTGCATCTACGAGGGTGCACGCATGCTGTACATCCACCCCGACGAGTGTGTGGACTGCGGCGCGTGCGAACCGGTCTGCCCGGTCGAGGCCATCTACTACGAAGATGACGTGCCGGACCAGTGGAGCAGCTACGCGCAGGCCAACGCTGACTTCTTCTCCGAACTGGGCTCACCCGGCGGCGCTTCCAAGGTCGGCGAGACCGACAACGATCCGCAGGTGATCAAGGATCTGCCGGCCAAGGCCGAGGACTGAGCACAGTCGACACCGGCTTCGAGACTGACGTGGTGCGACAGCGTCGTTCGGCGGCACTGCCAGAGTTCCCGTGGGACACCCTGGCCGACGTCACGGCTCTGGCCCGGTCTCACCCCGACGGAATCGTCGACCTTTCGGTAGGCACTCCGGTTGACCCGGTGGCGCCGGTGATCCGGGATGCGCTGGCCGCCGCCAGCTCCGCCCCGGGCTATCCGACGACCGCCGGTACCCAGGCCCTTCGCACCGCCGCCGCCGCGGCACTGCAACGCCGCTACGGCATCACCGACCTGGCGCCGGACGCGGTGCTGCCGGTGATCGGCACCAAGGAGCTGATCGCCTGGCTGCCGACGCTGCTGGCGATCGGTGCAGGCGATACCGTCGTCGTCCCCGAACTGGCCTACCCCACCTACGAGGTGGGCGCCCTGCTGGCCGGGGCGCAGGTGCTGCGCGCCGATTCGCTGACCCAGCTGGGGCCGCAGCGTCCCGCGCTGATCTACCTGAACTCGCCCAGCAATCCCACCGGCCGCGTGCTCGGGGTGGACCACCTGCGCAAGGTGGTGGCCTGGGCCCGGGAGCGCGGCGTACTGATCGCGTCTGACGAGTGCTACCTGGGCCTGAGCTGGGAAGCCGAGCCGTTCAGCGTGCTGCACCCGTCGGTCTGCGACGGCGACCACACCGGCCTGCTGGCCGTGCACTCCTTGTCCAAGACCTCTTCGCTGGCCGGCTACCGCGCCGGTTTCGTCGCGGGGGACCCCGCCGTGGTGGCCGAACTGCTCGCGGTGCGCAAGCACGCCGGGATGATGGTGCCGACGCCGGTGCAGGGCGCGATGGTGGCCGCCCTCGATGACGACGAGCACGAAGCGATCCAACGCGAGCGGTACCTGAAGCGCCGTGCGGTCCTGCTGCCCGCCCTGCAGGCGGCCGGGTTCACCGTCGAGCACTCCGAGGCAGGCCTGTACCTGTGGGCCACCCGCGGTGAGCCGTGCCGCGACACCGTCAGCTGGCTGGCCGAGCGCGGGATCCTGGTCGCGCCGGGCGAGTTCTACGGGCCGGCCGGAGCGCGGTACGTGCGGGTCGCGCTGACTGCGACCGACGAGCGGATCGCCACCGCCGTGCAGCGGCTGGCCTGATCGGGCTCAGTCGAGCAATCCCAGAGACATCGCGGTGGTGACCGCTGCCGTGCGGTCGGACACCCCGAGCTTGTTGAACGCGCGCAGCAGATGCGTCTTCACCGTGGCCTCGCTGATGTGCAGGGCGCGGCCGATATCGGAGTTGGTAGCCCCCGTGCCCACCAGGGCCAGCACCTCCGCTTCGCGCGTCGACAGTGTCACCGACGGTGCACGGACCGCGTTCACCAGCCGGTCGGCCACGCCCGGGGCGAGTACCGTCTTGCCGCGCGCGGCGTCGCGCACGGCGCGGGCCAACTCGGCGCGGGACGCGTCCTTGAGCAGATAGCCGGTCGCCCCGGCCTCCACGGCGCGAAGGATGTCGGTGTCGCTCTCGTAGGTCGTGACCACGACGATGTGCGTCGACGGATTGTCGGCCAGGATCTGTGCGGTGGCGGTGACACCGTCGATCCCGGGCATCCGCAGGTCCATCAGGATGACGTCGGGTCGAAGCGTGTGGGCCAGCCCGATCGCCTCGGCCCCGGAGCCGGCCTCACCGATCACGGTCAGGTCGTCCTCGGCGTCGATCATGCCGCGCAGCCCCTCGCGGACCACCGGGTGATCATCGACCAGCAAGACGGTCGTCATGTCGGCACCGCCACGACCACCCGAACCCCGCCACCTTCCGGTGTGGACAGCGTCAGCGTGCCGCCGACCTGGTCGAGCCGGGCCCGCATCCCGCGCAGGCCGAACCCGTCGACGTGATCGGGTTGCAGGCCGATGCCGTTGTCGGACAAGGAAAGCCGCACCCCTCCCGCATCCGGTTGCAGCCGCACGTGCAGCACGCTGGCGTGGGCATGCCTGCGCACGTTCGCCATCGCCTCCTGCGCACTGCGCAGCAGCACCACATCGGCGGCCATGCCGAGCTGCGGTAGATCGTCGTCGATGCGGACGTCGACGGCGATCCCGGTCTCGGCGGCCAGGCCATCGGCCTGGCGGCGCAGGGCGGCGGACAGCGAGCCCTCCTCCAACGCGGCGGGCGTCAGCCCGGTCACCATCGTGCGGGCCTCGGCCAGGTTGTCCCGCGCGGTGCTGCGGATCAGCTCGACGTGGCGGGCGGCGGCGGCCGGATCGCTCTCGCTCTCGGCCTGCACGGCCTGGGCGAGCGCGACGATGCTGGTGAACCCCTGCGCCAGGGTGTCGTGGATTTCCCGGGCCAGCCGCTCCCGCTCGGTGGCCGCACCGGCCTCCCGCGAGAGCCGGGAGGTCTCGGCCCGGGTGGCCGCCAGTTCGGCGACTGTCTCTTCCAACTGCCTGCGCTGGCGCATGATGGTCATGATCGAGGTGCCGATGATGGGGGCCGCCACCGCCCCCGCCAGCGTTATCGCCGCCACTGCGGGCAGGCTCGACCACCCCAGCCCATGAACGGCCGCGGCCAGTGCCAGTGGAGCCAGGGTGACCAGGAAGGTGAGCGTCAGGGCAGCGGTGAGCGGGAGTGTGGCGAAGATCAGTGGGTACAGCGCCGGGATCGCCGTGACCGCCGCGTCGGCTGCCAGCATGGCGATGAGCCACAGTGCGATCATCACCGCGACGAACGCCGCGGCGCGAGCGCTCACCGGGCCGGCGGACGGATCCACATCACGAATAACGTTGCGGCCGAACGTCAGAACGATCACCACCATGGCGGCGAGTGCGCCGCAGGCCACAGGTACGTTCCCGCCGAGGGGCCGCTGCAGCACCACCACCGCCACCATCGCCGCGATGCAGAGGCCACAGACGTAGGCCTCCCACATCCAGTGCCAGCTCGACGGCTCACGCAGGCCAGGACCGTTCTCGGTCATCAGCCGATGCTAACGGTCCGACGCCACCCAATTGCCGTGGAAGCCGTGCGGAACCCTGACCGGAATATGCACGGTGCCAACAGGTGCCAGGGTCTGCCCGTCGAGCAGCACCAGATCGCTGCGGTTCTCGGCGCGGTCGTAGACGAATCCCATCAGCACACCCTCGTTCTCGGCGGCGTCCGGACCGGCCGGCACGAAGACGAACTCGCCGGGCTCGCGTCCCGGCCCGAACTCGACGCGCTCTGTGCCGCCCTCCCGAAGGTCGTGGCGCAGGACGGCAGTCGGCGCTCCGTCCGGCCCGACATTGATACCGACGGTGTAGCCGTACCGGTGGGGTAGGCCGACAAGCCGCTCGTCGACGCGGGGGAACTCCTGTGACTCGTCGTGAAGCCGCTGCTCGCGCACCCGGCCGGTTTTCAGGTCGATGGTCCAGCGGTCCAACGTGACCGAGTCGGTGAACAACTGATCCCCGGTGGTGAACACCGCTGGATGCCGCACCACATCGAGGACGATCTGCTCGCCGTCGGCCCCGGTGTGGTCGTAACCGTTGAGGGCGTGGAACACATAGCATGTCGGCACCTCGAACCACCGGATGTCGGCAGCCGAGCCCTCCCGCGGCATCACCCCCACGCGGGCGCCGCGCTCGGGTGCCCACCGGTAGGGCATCCCCGAAAACGGCAACCCCCGGTGTTCGGAACCGCGCATCGTTGCACGCAGCAGGAAGTCCGGCGCCACGTGCGTGGCGGCGAACTTGGTCAACAGCCGCGTCACGGTGCGGGCCGGGGCGCTCTTGACCACAGCGGACAGGTCCAGCACCACCGGCAGGTCGTAGAGCACGACGTAGTGTTCGGTCAGGGTGAAGTCGTGCATCATCGTCTGTGTGGGCAGGGGAATGTCGACGGCTCGCCGGACCTTTCCGTCCACCCCGGTGACGGTGTAGCTGACCAGGTTGCCGCGCATCGGGTTGTATGAGACCGCATGCAGCTCACCGGTTTTCGGGTCGTGCTTGGGGTGTGCGGTGAAGCCGCCGAACAGGGTGCCGCAGAAATCGGACGGGCCCACGGTGTCGAGTTCTTCGGTGAGTTCGTAGGGCCGCACGCCGGCCTCGGTGAGGACGAAGGTCTTGCCGGCGTGGCCGATGATGTTGGTGTTGGCGGCGAAGTCGAATCCCGCCGCGTGTGCGCCGCCCGCCCATTTCTCGCCGAGCTCGCGGGCCACCGACGACGACCGCACCCATCGGTTGCGGTACCAGGTCGCCGCGCCGTCGCGCAGCCGGATCCCGTGCGCCATGCCGTCGCCGAAGAACCAGTGGTAGCGCTGCGGATCGGGAGCTCGCAGCGGGTTGGGTCCGGTGCGCAGATAGCGCCCGTCGAGGTAGTCCGGAATGGTCCCGGTAACGGTGAGGTCGGTGACGGTGACCTCGTCGTGCACCGGTGCGAAGTTCCCGCTGAGATACGGATGCTCGGATTCCTGCTGGACCGCTTCGGTTGTCATACCCCCACGGTGCTCCTCCGGGGGCCTCCGCGCGACGACTTCACGGCTGATTCGTCTGTCAACCGAACGATGGACACCGGCCCGGCCTCAAACGGTCGCGCGCAGGCTCAACGAGAGCAGCAGTCGCACGTCGGCATCGTTGAGTGAGGCCGCCAGCAACTGCTCGACCCGGCGGATCCGGTAGCGCACGGTGTTGGGGTGGACATGTAGATGCTGTGCCGCCGCAGCGACATCGCCGAAGCAGTCCAGGTATACGCCCAGGGTTTCGGCGAGCACCGGCTCGTCGGCGCGCAGTGTCCGCACCCGCGGATCGATCAGCCGCTCGTCCGAGGCGATCGCGGTGACGATCTCGTCGAGCAGCACCGTGGTGCGCGCCTCGGCCAGTGAGGTGACCGCGGCCAGCGTTCCGGGATGACGCTCGGCCGTGTCGAGCACGCGGTCCACATCGATGCGGGCACTCGCGGCGCCGGCCAGGCCGGCCACCGGGCTGGCGATCACCGCGTGCAGCTGCAGTCCCAATTCGGCCCGCAGCGCCGACACCGTGCCGCGCACCCACGAGGTCACCGCCTTGCCGGTGCTGGGGAACAACACGTAGACACGGGACCCCGCCGACGCCATCTGCGCGTCGTGGCGAAAAGCGCTGGCGCTCAATGCCAGCACATCGGCCGGCCGGGTACCCGCAGCGCCGCCGGCGAAGCCGATCACCGCGGCTCGGCCGTCGACGGCCACACCCAACTCTCTGGCGATCAACTCCACCTCGACCGGAGCGCCTGCCTCGCCCAACCCCAGGAGCTCCTGCACCCGCACGGCGTGCGTCGACGGGGCGGAGGCCAGCCGGGCGATGATGCGCGCGGCCAGGACCGCGGCGCCGCGCAGCACGTCCTCGGCATCCTCGGCCAGCGGACGGCTGCCCTGCTGAACCCAGATCGTGCCGACGAAGGCAGGGGCCCGACGCTCGTCGACGGCGGGTGCGAAGATGCCGATGGCCAACCGGGGGCGCAACCCCAGTTCGGGACGCTCGGCCACCCGCACCGCCTCCGGTCGGGAGCGCAAGGCGTCGAAGATGCCCCACTGTGCGATCCAGGCCAGATGCTCCGGCGGGCCCGCGCGGCCGAGAATCGACAACCGCCGCAACTCGTCCGCCTCGTCGCTGGAGGCCGAATAGGCCAGCACGTGCGACTGGGCATCCTCGATGCTGACCATGCCGTGGGAGCGTTCGGCAACGGACTGGGCCAGGCCGAACAGATCGGTGTCCGAAGCGTGCAGCGCGCCGTCGCCGTGATGCTCGAAGACGTGGTTGACCAAGCGGTAGAGCCGTTCCCAACGGGCCCTGGGATCGACTGCCACCACCGCGGTGCCCGCCGCCACCGCGTGGCTGACCACCGCCGCCGACGGTTCCTTGACGAAGATGGCCGCGGGCGCCCGTCGCGCGGTCTGTTGCTCGACCCAGCGCAGCGCATCCTTCTCGGAGACCCCGAGCAGGAAGAACACGTCGGCAGCCCCCGCGGACGGCGCCAGACCCAGGCGCACATCGTCGGAGTCGATCAGTGCCGCCGAGGCCACGGCCAGGTCCAGACCGCGTGGCGCCTGGATCAGCCGCACCAGCGTGGCATCCAGCGCCAACAGCAGTTGGCCCAGGCTGACACCCGTAGTCCGCATGTTGTCCGATTCTACCGACTAGCGGCTCAAGGCTTGTCTGATCGGACAAGTGTTGCGTGGGTCACGTCGGGGATTCTTGACTCATGGATGCCATCACCGACGTGCCCTCGCCGGCCAACGAGCCGGTCCACGACTACGCGCCGGGCTCGGGGGAACGCACCCGGCTCGCCACCGCGCTCGGCGAACTGGCCGGCGCCCCGATCGACCTGCCGCACGTCATCGGCGGCAAACACACGATGGGCAGCGGCGCACGCATCGACGTGGTGCAGCCGCACTGCCACAGCGCGCGGCTGGGCACCCTGACCAACGCCGAACATGCCGACGCCCGCGCGGCCATCGATGCCGCGCTGGCCGCCAAGCACGAATGGGCGGCGATGCCGTTCGACGAACGCGCCGCCGTGTTCCTGCGTGCGGCCGACCTGCTGTCCGGGCCGTGGCGGGAGAAGATCGCCGCGGCCACCATGCTCGGCCAGTCCAAGACCGCCTATCAGGCCGAGATCGACGCGCCCTGCGAGCTGATCGACTTCTGGCGGTTCAACGTCGAGTTCGCCCGCCAGATCCTGGCCCAGCAGCCGGTCAGCAGCCCCGGCGTCTGGAACCGCACCGACCACCGGCCGCTCGAGGGCTTCGTCTACGCCATCACCCCGTTCAACTTCACCGCGATCGCGGGCAACCTGCCCACCGCGCCCGCGCTGATGGGCAACACCGTGGTGTGGAAACCCTCACCCACCCAGACCTTCGCGGCCTACCTGACCATGCAGCTGCTGGAAGCCGCCGGGCTGCCGCCAGGGGTGATCAACCTGGTGACCGGTGACGGGATCGCGGTTTCCGATGTGGCACTGACTGATCCGCGACTGGCCGGCATCCACTTCACCGGGTCGACCGCCACCTTCCAGCACCTGTGGCGTGAGGTCGGCGCCAACATCGACCGCTACCACACGTATCCACGGTTGGTCGGCGAGACCGGTGGCAAGGACTTCGTCGTCGCGCACGCCTCGGCCCGCCCGGACGTGCTGCGCACCGCCCTGATCCGCGGGGCCTTCGACTACCAGGGGCAGAAATGCTCAGCGGCCTCCCGGGCCTTCATCCCGCGTTCGGTGTGGCACCAGATGGGTGACGACTTCCTCTCGGCCACATCGGACCTCAAGTACGGCGATGTCACCGACCTGACCAACTACGGCGGGGCCGTGATCGACGAACGCGCCTTCGCCAAGAACGTCGCGGCCATCGAACGGGCCAAGGGTGCCGCGGGCGTCACCATCGCGGCCGGCGGCGAGTATGACGACAGCGAGGGCTATTTCGTCCGGCCCACCGTCCTGCTGTCCGACGACCCGACCGACGAGGCCTTCTCCACCGAATACTTCGGACCGATCCTGGCCGTGCACGTGTATCCGGACGCGGAGTACGAGCGGATCCTCGACGTCGTCGACACCGGCGCCCGCTACGCCCTGACCGGCGCGGTGATCGCCGACGATCGCGCGGCGGTGCTGACCGCCCAAGACCGGCTGCGGAACGCGGCAGGCAACTTCTACGTCAACGACAAGCCGACGGGTGCGGTCGTCGGCCAGCAGCCGTTCGGCGGATCGCGGGCGTCGGGCACCAACGACAAGGCCGGTTCGGCGCTGAATCTGTTGCGCTGGACCTCGGCCCGCTCCATCAAGGAGACGTTCGTGCCGCCGACCAACCACACCTACCCGCACATGGAGGCCTGAGATGGGCGTGTTCCAGCGGGTTGCCCGCCCCGCGATCCTGGCCGCTTCGCACTCGCCGCGGCTGCGCCACACCGCTGAACGCCTCCCCATCACCCGCAAGGTGGTCGACCGTTTCGTCGCGGGGGAGACGGTGCCGGATGCGCTCGACACCGTTGGTGCCCTGCGCGATTCGGGTCGCTTCGTCACCGTCGACTACCTCGGCGAGGACACCACCAGCAACGAGGACGCCGAACGCACCGTGCAGGCCTACCTGACCCTGCTCGAGGGGCTGGCGCAGCGCGGTGACGCCGACGCGGCAGTGCGGCCGCTCGAGGTATCGCTCAAGCTCTCGGCCCTCGGCCAGGCACTGCCGCGCGACGGCGAGAAGATCGCCTACGAGAACGCGCACACCATCTGCGCCAAGGCCCGTGAGGTGGGAGCCTGGGTGACCGTGGACGCCGAGGACCACACCACCACCGACTCGACCCTGTCGATCGTGCGTGACCTGCGTACCGAATTCGACTGGCTGGGCACGGTTCTGCAGGCCTACCTGCACCGTACCGAGGCGGATTGCCGAGAGTTCGCCGCAGCCGGAGCCCGGATCCGGCTCTGCAAGGGCGCCTACGACGAACCCTCCTCGGTGGCCTACCGGGACGCCGAGGAGGTCACCGACTCCTACCTGCGGTGCCTGCGGGTGCTCATGGCCGGATCTGGCTACCCGATGGTGGCCTCACACGATCCGGTGATCATCGACGCGGTACCGGCACTGGTCGACGAGTTCGGCCGCGGGGTGGACGGTTTCGAGTACCAGATGCTCTACAACATCCGCGACGCCGAACAACGCCGGTTGGCCGATGCGGGCAACCATGTGCGGGTGTACGTCCCGTTCGGCAACGAGTGGTACGGCTACTTCGTGCGGCGGTTGGCCGAGCGTCCGGCCAACCTGATGTTCTTCCTGCGTGCCCTGGCCGAGCGGCACTGAGCCCCAACCTCAGCCGGGACTCAGGTCGTAGGCGACCTTGAACTTGTTGAGCAGGTACGGTCCCGACACCACCGGCTCGTACCGCGCTGGGTTGTCCGCTGAGGCGCAGGTGGGGATGCACTCGATCACCGCGTCGTAATTCGGCTGGTGGAAGAACGGAAGGGTGAACCGCTCGGCGGTCGGCGCTCCGGTGCTCACCACGCGGTGCACGGTGCTGACCCACCGGTCGTTGGTCCACCGTGCCAGCAGGTCACCGATGTTGATGACGAACGCACCAGGAACCACCGGCACGTCGAGCCACTCACCACGATCGTTGAGAACCTGCAGCCCGCTCTGGGATTCGTCCTGCAGCAGGATCGTCAGGTTGCCCCAGTCGCTGTGCTGGCTCAGCCGGATGTGGCCTTCCGGTTGGTCGTCGGCCGGGTAGTGGTTGGCCATCAGGTTGGAGTTGTGCCGGTCGATCGAGGTGTCGAACCAGTCTTCGCGCAGGCCCAGGGCCAGGGCGAAGAGCCGCGCCAATTCGGTGGCGAGGGAAGACATCTCGTCGTAGTACCGTTGGTAGGCCGTTCGGAATCCGGGCACCTCGGGCCATCGTTCGGCGACGAAGACGCGCTCGTCTGACCATCCGGGTCCGTCGTATCCCTCCGGGTTGCCCAGCGGGAAGTGCACGAATTTCTCTACGCGGTCCGGTGATTCGTGCTCGGCCGCGCGGTCGGCTCCGTCGTTGGTGGCCGCGAGGTTGCCTGCGCTGCTGAACCCGCGGGCCAGCGGATCGGTGGGATCCGCCCCGATCTGTTCTTTCACGGCCTGCGGCAGCGAGAAGAACTCGCGCAGCGCGCGGTTGACGTCCTCGATCACGTCATCGGGCACTCCATGGCCGACGAGCAGTAAAAAGCCGCTGTTCTCGCAGCATCGGCCGATGGCGTCGGCCACCGCCTGGCGTTGGCGTGGGTCGCCATTGCGGGCGCTGCTGATATCGATCAATGGGACGAAGCCGTCTCGAAGGACGACCTGGTCGACTATCACCTCTGGTTGGCTCACGCGCTCGACGCTAGAACCTCAACCTAAGTTGATGTCAACGCTGAATTCCGCTCTCGCGCAACAGCAGAAATGTCAGCGCCGCGAGGCTCTGGGCATCGGTGATGTCACCGTTGCGGATCATGCGGTCCAGCTCGGCACGGGAGAACCACGCGCTGTGCATGTCCTGTTCCTCGTGCTCGCGTTCGTGTTCACCCTCGGTGAGGCCGGTCGCCAGGAACACCCAGCCCCGCTGGCTGCTCATCCCGGCGGCCACATCGAGCTGGCCCAAACGTTCCATGTGCTCGGCGCGCAGCCCGGTTTCCTCCCGAAGCTCGCGGTGGGCCAACGCAGTCGGGTCCAGATGCTCCTGTTCGGGCGCGGTGCCCTGGGGAAACTCCCAGCGCCGCAGTCCGAGTGGGTAGCGGAACTGTTCGACGAGGTGGAACCGATCCTGAACGGGGTCGTACGGGATCACCAGCGCGTAGGTCGGCTTGTCCACCACGGCGTAGACGCCGGTGCTGCCGTCGGGCCGGACGATGTCGTCCTCGCGCAGCGTCAACCAGTTGTTCCGGTACACCTCGCGCGTCGCGGTCTGCCGGATCGTGTCCACGCGCAGGCGGATGTGCAGGCGCTCCGCGTCGACGTCTCCCTCGTCGATCTCATCGGCGAGCGTGGCGGCGAACTCGACCAGGTGGGCCACGTCGATGTCGTAGGGCGCCGGTCGGTCGACCAGCGACAGCCGTGCCGACGCTCGTCTCAACAAGGTGGCGGCACCGGTCCGGTTGCCGCGCTGGACATGGGTGATGCCCACGGCCAGCTGTGCCAGTCCCTGCCAGAGCGCACGTTCATGCTCCGGGCCGTTCTTCCACGCCGCCTCGAGTACTTCGTGGGCGCTGAACGCCTGGCCGTCGTCGAGCAGATCCTGGGCGTAGGCGAGAGTTTCGGCCGGTGAGAGCTCCAGGTCGTCAGGAATCCGGGCGACGCCCTCACTGCCGTAGGGCAACGGCCGGCCGAGTGCGTCACGCGGGCGAGTGCTGCGGGGCCGGCCTGAGTCGTCGCGGTCGCGCGCAGCTGTGCCCATGGGCACCAGCCTGTCGCCAACTCCGCGTCCTGTCGAGTGGGTGGGATCGCCGGACGGCACGCCGGTAGCCTCACAAGAGTGTTGCTGGCCTCCCTGAACCCCGCGGCCGTCGCCGCCGGCGCCGAGCTCGACGATGCCGTTTCCATCGACGGTGCCGTGCTGAGCCGCAGTGATCTCGTCGGCGCCGCCACCTCGGTGGCCGAGCGGGTGGCTGTCGCGCAACGTATCGCCGTCCTGGCGACCCCGACCCCGACGACGGTCCTCGCCATCATCGGCTGCCTGATCGCAGGTGTGCCGGTGGTCCCGGTACCCGCCGACGTCGGCGCGGCAGAACGTCGGCACATCCTCGCCGACTCCGGCGCCCAGGCCTGGCTGGGGGAGCGGCCCGAGGAGACCGAGGGGCTGCCACACATCCCGGTGCGGCTGCATGCCCGGTCCTGGCACCGCTATCCCGAGCCGGCGCCGAGTTCGACCGCGATCATCATGTACACGTCCGGGACCACCGGAGCGCCCAAGGGCGTGCCGATCAGCCGCCAGGCCATTGCCGACGACATCGACGCCCTGGCGGCGGCGTGGGAGTGGACCGCTGCCGACACCCTGGTGCACGGGCTGCCGCTGTTCCACGTGCACGGCCTGGTGCTGGGCCTGCTCGGCTCGCTGCGGATCGGAAACCGCTTCGTGCACACCGGGAAACCGACACCGGCCGCGTACGCGCAGGCCCAGGGCACGCTGTACTTCGGGGTGCCCACGGTGTGGTCGCGGGTGGTCAAGGATCTCGACTCGGCGCTGGCCCTGGCCACGGCCCGGCTGCTGGTCTCCGGCAGCGCGCCGCTGCCGGTGCCGGTGTTCGACGAGTTGGTGCGGCTCACCGGACATGCACCCGTCGAGCGCTACGGCAGCACCGAATCGCTGATCACGCTGAGCACCCGGGTCGACGGTGAGCGCAGGCCGGGCTGGGTCGGGCTGCCCGTGGACGGGGTGCAGACCCGGCTCGTCGACGACGACGGCGCACCGGTGCCGCACGACGGTGAGACCATCGGGCAGCTGCAGATCAAGGGCCCCATGGTGTTCGGCGGCTACCTCAACCGGCCGGAGGCCACCACCGACGCGTTCGATCCCGACGGCTGGTACCGCACCGGCGATGTCGCGGTCATCGACGCCGACGGCATGCACCGCATCGTCGGGCGGGAGTCGGTGGACCTGATCAAGTCGGGCGGCTACCGCATCGGCGCCGGTGAGATCGAGACAGTGCTGTTAGGCCATGACGGCGTCGACGAGGTGGCGGTCGTCGGTGTTCCCGACGACGATCTCGGGCAGCGCATCGTCGCGTTCGTCGTCGGCACCGCTGCGCCCGACACGCTGATCGACTTTGTCGCCCAACAACTTTCAGCGCACAAACGGCCTCGCGAAGTGCGGCTGGTAGACAGCCTGCCCCGAAACGCCATGGGCAAGGTGATGAAAAAGGAACTGGCGCAATGGGGTTGAGGTTCTCCGAGATCTGCATCGACGCACATGACCCCGAAGCGTTGGGGGCCTGGTGGTCGGAAGCGCTCGGCTGGCCCGTGCACACGGATGCCGACGGCGACGTGATACTCACCCCACCACCGGGTGCAGGCCCGACCTGGTTGTTCACCGCCGTGCCGGAGGACAAGGTGGTCAAGAACCGTCTGCATCCGGACTTCACGCCGGAGGATCAGCAGGTCGAGGTGGACCGCTTGATCGGCCTCGGCGCCCGTCACGTCGACATCGGCCAAGGCGAGGAGACATGGGTGGTGCTGGCCGACCCGGAGGGCAACGAGTTCTGCGTGCTCGCCGCCGAGTAGGGGTACGTTGGTTACTGACGGGGCGTTTATCGCACGTCAGCGCCCTGCCTCGGTTTGGAGGCACGTATGAATCTCAAGAAAGCCGCTGGAACGGCGATGATCGCCGGTGCGCTCGGCCTTGGCTCCCTCGGATTGGGTGCGGGTTCGGCACAAGCTGACCCCGGATGGGGTCCCAACATCCCGTGGATTCCGGGGCCCGGGTGGGTTGACTGGAATCCGGGGGTCAACATGGGCCCGCCCGGACAGATCAAGAAGTGGTGCCCGTGGCAGTCTCCACCAGGTCACTGGGTGGGTGGCCCGCACGGGATTCCTTGCACCTGAGTTGAGCGTCAAAGTGAGTTGCCAGGCAACGATGCCACCATGACCGCATGCGCGGACTCGGTCGCCTGGTGGCTTGCGTCGCCGTGCTGGCCGCGTGCAGTGCGCCGGCCCCGCCGTCGCAGCCGCAGGTGCCGCCACTGGGCTGGAACTCCTGGAACTCCGGCATCACGCTGACCGAGCAGAGCGTGCGCGAGACCATCGACGCGATGGTCTCCTCGGGCATGCGCGATGCCGGATACCGCTACGTCAACCTGGACGCCGGTTGGGCGGCGCCGACCCGGGGCGCCGACGGCTCGCTGCAGGCCGACCCGGACCGCTTCCCGCACGGCATCGCCGCGTTGGCCCAATACGCGCATGACCGCAGCTTGCTGCTCGGGATCTACCACAGCCCCTTCAACCAGGGCTGCGGGCAGGATCCCCGGATCGGTGCTGCGGGGCACGAGCAGGCCGATGCCAAGACGTTCGCCGACTGGGGCGTCGACTACCTCAAGTACGACTGGTGCCGGATGGAGGCCGGCCACGACGAGCAGGTCCAGTACTTCACCGCGATGCGAGATGCGTTGCGTGCCAGCGGTCGTCACATCGTCTACAGCATCAACCCGAACAGCTCCGGCGACCCGGGAGCCGGCCTGGCTTACGACTGGTCGCACATCGCCGACATCACCCGCGACGCCGTCGACCTGGTTCCCGCATGGGGCGATGCCGCCTTGTGGCGGGAGGGTCTGGCCGGGGTGAGTCAGGCGTTCGGTCAATCGGGTCCGCTTGCGCCGCACAGCAAACCGACCCACGTCAACGACCCCGACATGCTGGTGGTCGGGGTCGGCTGGAACCAGTTCGTCGTCGGGCATCCGACCATGGCGTTGGGTGCGCCGCGGCCTGATCTGACCGAAACGGAGCAGCGCGCCCACTTCTCACTGTGGGCGATGCTGGCGGCACCTCTGTTGGCCGGCAACGATATTCGCGCCATGACGGACGAGACGAGAGGCATCCTGACCAACCGGGACGTGATCGCCGTCGACCAGGATCCGTTGATGGTGCAGGGGCAGCCGCTCAGCGATGATCCGCGGGTGGTGGTCAAAAGGTTGACCGACGGCGCGGTGGCGCTGGCCCTGTTCAATCAGTCCGACGGGCCGCAGCCCATCCGCACCGACCTGGACGCCATCGGATTGGCCGACGACAACTGCGCGACCGTGCGCGATCTGTGGCAGCACACCGAAACCACCGCGACCGGCACCATCGAACGGCAGGTGCCCGGTCACGGTGTGGTGATGCTGCGGGTGACGCCGGACTGCGGCGCGAACTAGGAAACGGTCCTAGTTGGCGTGCAGCGCCTCGTTGAGCGTGATGCCGGTGCCGTCACGCTTGACGACCTCGACCGCACCGGAGAGCGAGTTGCGGCGGAACAGCAGGTTGTTGGCGCCGGACAGCTCGACGGCCTTGGTGGTCTGCCCGTCGGCGGTGGTCACCTTGGTGCCCCCGGTGACATACAGCCCGGCCTCGATCACGCAGTCGTCGCCGAGCGAGATGCCGAGGCCCGCGTTGGCGCCCAGCAGGCAGCGCTTACCCACCGAGATCACCTCTTTGCCGCCACCGGACAGCGTGCCCATGATCGACGCGCCGCCACCGATGTCGGAGCCGTCGTCCACCACGACACCGGCCGAGATCCGGCCTTCCACCATCGAGGTGCCCAGGGTGCCGGCATTGAAGTTCACGAAGCCTTCGTGCATGACCGTCGTGCCGGCGGCCAGGTGTGCGCCCAGGCGGACGCGGTCGGCGTCGGCGATCCGCACTCCGGACGGCAGCACGTAGTCGACCATGCGGGGGAACTTGTCGACGCCGTAGACCGCGACGGCTCCGCGGCGACGCAGCTTGCCGCGCACCGTCTCGAAGCCCTCGACCGCGCACGGCCCGAAATTCGTCCACACCACGTTGGCCAGCGCTCCGAAGATGCCGTCCATGTTGGCGCCGTGCGGGGCCACGAGCCGGTGCGAGAGCAGGTGCAGCCGCAGGTAGGCGTCATGCGCGTCGGCGGGCTTGTCTGCGAGGTCGGTGATCGTGGTGCGCACCGCCACCACCTCGACACCGCGGTCGGCATCGGGGCCGGTCAGACCCGCGAACTCGGCGGGGATGTCATCGCCGGTGAGCTTCACCGTGCCGGCTTCGCCGGAGGCGCTCAGCTCGGGGGCGGGAAACCAGGTGTCCAGGACGGTCCCGTCGGCGGTGATGGTGGCCAGGCCGACGCCAGATGCTGCAGTCACGTTGGCCAAGGTTACTGGACTAGCCTCGGAGACCATGGGGCTAGACCTGCGTGCTGATCCGATCGCCCTGACCGCCGCGCTGGTGGACATCCCCAGCGAGTCGCGTCACGAGCAGCGCATCGCCGACGAGATCGAGGCCGCGCTCCGGACACAGGCACCGTGGTTCGAAGTAATCCGCAACGGCGACGCAGTCCTGGCCCGTACCGATCTGGGCCGCCCGTCGCGAGTACTGCTGGCCGGGCACACCGACACCGTGCCCGCTGCCGACAACCTGCCCAGCCACATCAAGAACGGCGAGATGTGGGGCTGCGGCACCTCGGACATGAAGTCGGGTGACGCGGTGTTCCTGCATCTGGCGGCCACCATTGCCGAGCCGAGCCACGACATCACCCTGGTGATGTACGACTGCGAGGAGATCGAGTCCAGCGCCAATGGGCTGGGCCGTATCGAACGCGAACTCCCGGACTGGCTGCAGGCCGACGTCGCGATCCTCGGCGAACCCTCCGGCGGATTCATAGAGGCAGGCTGCCAGGGCACTATCCGCGTCGTCGTCGGCGCCACCGGCACCCGCGCGCATTCCGCGCGTTCCTGGCTGGGCGACAACGCCATTCACAAACTCGGCGCGGTGCTCGACCGGCTCACGGCCTATCAGCCCCGCAGCGTCGACATCGACGGCTGCGTATACCGGGAAGGGCTTTCGGCGGTACGCATCGACGGTGGCATCGCCGGCAACGTCATCCCCGACGCCGCGTCGGTGACCGTCAACTTCCGGTTCGCCCCCGACCGCAGTGTCGAGGCGGCCGTCGCCCACGTGCACGAGGTGTTCGACGGTCTCGACGTCGACATCGAACTGACCGATGCCGCCGCCGGCGCACTGCCGGGGCTGGCCAAACCCGCGGCCGCCGCCCTGGTCGCCGCGGCCGGGGGACAGGTCCGCGCCAAGTACGGCTGGACGGATGTATCCCGGTTCGCCGCGCTGGGGATCCCCGCCGTCAACTACGGGCCGGGCGATCCCAACCTCGCCCACAAGGTCGACGAGCGGGTCGAGGTCGCCCAGATCACCGCGGTCACCGACATGTTGCGGCGCTATCTGACATGAGCACCGTCCGCGTCGACAGCTGGATCTGGGCCGTGCGCATCACCAAGACCCGGTCCGCGGCGGCGGCCGCCTGCCGGGGCGGACACGTCCAGGTCAACAACGTGCCCGCCAAACCGGCGCAGCACGTCAGCCCCGGCGACGAGGTGCGGATCCGGCTCGACGGACGTGACCGGATCGTGGAGGTCATCCGGCCCATCGCCAAACGCGTGGGCGCATCGGTGGCTTCGGAATGCCTGATCGACCGCAGTCCGCCACCGCCGCCCAAGGAGATGGTGGCTTCGGTTCCGGTGCGCGACCGAGGAGCCGGTCGGCCGACGAAACGTGAACGGCGACAACTGGATCGGCTGCGCGGAACGTTCTGAGCCGAAAATCGGTTGCAGGCGTGCGTACTATGGATTTCGCATCTGCTGTCAACCGAGGTGGGCTGAAAACATGCTGGGAGAAGACGACATCTCCGGGTGATCCCGAGAGTTGATTCGTTCCTGTCCCTCAATGCGGTGCCTGCTGCCCGCATCACCTTGGAGTACCAGCATGTCTGTTGTCTGTTCCCATTTGTCATTCTCCTGGCCCGATGATGTCGAGCTGTTCTCGGACCTGTCGTTCTCCGTCGGACCGGGGCGCACCGGACTCGTCGCACCCAACGGTGCCGGAAAGAGCACGCTGCTCAAGCTGATCGCCGGGGAGTACCGACCCTCGGCGGGCTCGGTGACGGTCGACGGCGCCGTCGGCTATCTGCCCCAAAGCCTGCCGTTCACCGCCGATCTCACCGTCGCCGCGGTACTGGGGGTGGCCCCGGTGCTCGACGCATTGGCGGCACTGGCCGACGGTGACGCCGGCGAAGACGTGTTCGCCACCATCGGCGACGACTGGGACATCGAAGAACGCTCCCGCGCCCAGTTGGACCGGCTCGGGCTCGACGGCCTGGCCCTGGACCGCCGGTTGGGAACGTTGTCCGGCGGCGAGGTGGTGTCGCTGGGATTGGCGGCCCAACTGCTGAAGCGGCCCAGCGTGCTGCTGCTCGACGAGCCCACCAACAACCTGGACAGCGGGGCCAGGAACCGCCTGTACGACGCGATCGACAGCTATTCCGGGTGCCTGCTGGTGGTCAGTCATGACCGGGTACTGCTGGACCGGATGGATCAGATCGCCGAGCTGTACCGGGGCGAAATCATCTTCTACGGAGGCAATTTCACCGCCTATCAGGAGACCGTGGAGGCTGCGCAGACTGTGGCCGAGGGCAACATCCGCAACGCCGAACAGCAGCTCAAGCGGGAGAAGCGACAGATGCAGGAGGCACGTGAGCGGGCTGCGCGACGGTCGTCGAACGCCGCGCGCAACGTCAAGGACGCCGGGCTGCCCAAGATCGTGGCGGGCAAGCTGAAACGCGATGCCCAGGAATCGGCGGCCCGCGCCGACGACGTGCACGCCCGGCGGGTCGATGACGCGCGCTCCCGGCTCGACGAAGCCGAACGAGCGTTGCGTGACGACAAGGTGATTGCGTTGGACCTGCCCGACACGGTGGTGCCTGCCGGGCGGACGGTGTTCACCGGGGAAGGCCTTCAGATCAGCCGTGGTGGCCGGAAACTGTTCGCCGACAACGGGATCGACCTCTCGATTCGAGGTCCCGAGCGTATCGCCCTGACCGGTCCCAACGGGGCGGGCAAGTCGACCCTGCTGCGGATCATCGACGGCTCGCTGGAACCCGACTCCGGGACGGTGCAACGGGTGGACGGGCGCATCGCCTCGCTGTCGCAGCGACTGGACCTGCTTGCCGAGGACCGCACGGTGGCCGAGAGCCTGGCCGCGGCCGCGCCGAGTCTGCCGCACACCCGGCGCATGCATCTGTTGGCGCAGTTCCTGTTTCGCGGCGACCGGATCCATCTTCCGGTGGCTGCCCTGTCGGGCGGGGAGCGGTTGCGGGCGACGCTGGCATGCGTGCTCTACGCCGAACCTGCGCCTCAGTTGCTGCTGCTGGACGAGCCGACGAACAACCTCGATCTTGTCAGCGTCGGCCAACTGGAATCAGCGCTGAACGCCTACCGGGGGGCGTTCGTGGTGGTCAGCCACGACGAACGGTTCCTGGATGCCATCGGCATCGACCGTTGGCTGCGGCTGGACAGTGGAGAGTTGAGCGCTACATCCGCCGCGGGTTGATGTTGTGGACCTGGGTTGGCACCGGTCCGAAGCCGTCCTCAGCTGCCGCACCGGCTGACGCGCGGTTGCCGAGTTGTTCGGTGTGCCGATCCGCACCGGCCCCGGCTTCGTCCTTCGGGTCGTCCCTGCCGTCGTGCTCGCCATCGCCGGGACCTTGGTGGTCGGCTGCCTTGACGGCCTCCTCGGCCCCGGTGCCACCGGCGTCCGCCGCCAGCGAGGCGGCTTCGCCGCCGCCTCCCGCTGCCTGGGTCGCGCTTTCGACGATGCTCTGCACGCCTTGCATGACCTGCTGCGGCACCTGCGTCATGGCCTGGGTCAGGCCTTGGAGCGGCTGGGTGATCGACTGCGCCATCTGCCCGGCCATCTGGCTCATCTGGCCCATCATCTGGCCTGCACCGCCGGCTCCCGAACTGGCGGCTCCCGAACTAGCGGCTTGGGAGCCGCCGCCGCCCGCGGACGCCGAGGAGCTTCCGCCGCCGAGTGCATCGGCCTGGGCTTTGAGCCGCTCGGCGGCATCCGTGTCACCGCGTGCGTATGCCTGCGAGGCCTTGCCGAGCAATTCGGCCATCTTGCCCGCGGCGACCTGGGTCGCGCCCAGGGCACCATCGCGGGAGGACGAGGCACCGTCGAACGCGTTCTGCATCGGAAAGCCGATCGCGCCGTGGCTGGACGCGAGATCCGACGGGCCGGCGAACGAATTCTTGAAGCTGCTGATGTCACCGCTGACTCCGTCGACGATGCCTTGCAGGCCGGTGATGGCACTTGTGTTGGCGACGAGCTGGTTCATCGAGCCCCCTGGAGATCGTGCGGTCTAACTGCGCATTCTACTGTCGGCGCGGGTGGGTGCTGAGCGGCAAGTTGGTCATCCGGAGGCCTGACGGGCGGCGTCGAGGGCAGCGGCCGACATCCCGACGGCTTCGTACCGGGCCGACACGTCCCGCAACGCCGCGCCATCCCCGGCCGCCAGCGCGCGGGCGTGGTCCAACGTCAGCTGACCGAACACGCAATCCAGATCTACCCTCACCAGCGCATCGACGGCGCGGGTGTCGCCCATCCGCACGCCATCGTGCAGCGCCCGCAGCATCACCGCGTATTGGTAGCCGCGCTCAGCGGCCTTGGCGGCCTCGCGGGCCGCGGTCACCGCACCCACCGAATCCTTCCGGGCCTGGCAGGTCCAGGCTCGCGCCAGCGCCAGTTCCGGGGCGAACAGCATCGACTTGAGCCCGTGCCGGGATTCCGCCCGGGACAGTGCTTTTCCGGCCTCGACGGGCATACCGCGTTGACCGAGGGCCTGCGCCAACAGCATCCAGCCCAGTGGTCCCCAGGAGTATCCGGTCGGCGCGAGCGCAGCGGTTGCCTTGCGCAACAACGCAATCGCCTCCTCGTGTTGACCGCGGACCAGCAGCACGTCGGCCGTCAACACCTCGCCGATCGCGCGACCGGGCTGCAGCAGTTGGGTGAAATCGGTGATGCTGCGGGCCATGTCCTGGGCCTGATCGAGCCGGCCGGTCATCAACAACGTCGTGGTCTGACCGAATCCGCTGGTGAACCGCAGCAGGCCGGGATGCCCCGCCGCCAGCGCCCGCTGCGCCATCGCGTCGACCTGATCGAAAAGCCCGGTCCGCGCACAACTCAGCGCCGCAGTCGACCCGGCCCAGCCGAGCGCCGTGTCATCGGCCGCGGGGGAGGCCAGGACCTCCTGCGCGAGGCCCAGTGCGCGTTGTGGCGCACCGGCATTCATCGCGAACGTCGCCGCCAGCGCGTCGAGCGTGGTCTGCGCCGCCGGCGTCGACACCCGGCGGCGGGTGGCCCGCAGGAATGCGGTGGCGCGCTCGGGTTCCGACAGCATCCAGAACTGGTTGGCCGCCTGAGGCAGTGCCCACGCCATCAACTGATCCTCGGGCAGGCCGGCCGGGTCGATCTGCCCGAGGACGGCATCAGCCTCACGGCCGCGGCCCTGCCAGGCCAGCGCATATGCCAGGGTGAGCAGCCCCGTGAATTCCGACCCGGAACCGGCTCCAGAAGCCAAGGCGGCCCGGGCCAGTCGCTCACTCAATTCCAGGTCGCCCAGGCGAAGCGCCTCACCGGCCGCGTCGACGAGCTCGTCCGCGGGCAGCAGGACATCGCTGTCGAGTGCCAGCACCGCCACCCGCAGCCGGTCCACCACGCCGGGGCGAGGCGCCGCGGACAACCGCTCGACCAGGGCGCTGCGCAGCCGCCGCATGCCGGGCCCGCCGATCGTGGTTCGCATGGCGGTGAGAAACAGCGGATGCACACACCGCGCGACGGCTTCATCGACGCGCACGACGCCGCATCGTTGCGCCTCCTGGACGGCCTCGTCGCTGGTCAACGCCGTCAGGTCGGCGAGTGGGAGCGGATCGTGGACCGCGAGTTGCCGCACCACGGCAACGGCACCGTCGGGCAGCTCGGTCAGAAAAGTGGCCACCTGATCGGCCAGCCGGGCGTCGTCGTGGCCCGCCGGGGACATCTCGACGCGATTCACCAGGCCGTCTACCCACAACGCCGCGACGTCATCGGGTGCCTGTGCCGCGACGGCGGTGACGATGAGTTTGGCCGCGCCGCTCACCGCGAGTTGGTACACCAGGGCGGCCGACAACCGGTCCAGCAGATGTGCGTCGTCGACGACCAGCAACAGCTCGGACCCGAGTGCTTCACGTGCGGCCCGCAGGACGTCGGCGGTCCTGCCCGCCGAGGGGATGTCGATCAGGTGCGCCACCGCCGCGAACGGAATCGCGGCGGCCGATTCGGTGCCGGTGATCCATACGACCCGCCGGAAATCGGTCGCGAGATGTTCGGCCGCGGTGCGGGCCACAGACGTCTTCCCGACACCTGTCGGGCCGAGTAACGCTGCGCCGCAGCGTTCGTGCAGGCCGGCCTCCAGGCCGTCGAGTACGCGGTCACGCGGTGCGATCACCCAGTCGACAGCCATCCACCGAATCCTATGGGGGGCCGTGCCCGTTCAACGCCGAATCGAGGTCTGGATGCGCCGACACCGCGTCGTCCATGCCGCATTCGGCGATGATTCGCCGGATGCTCGGCTGACGGATGACCAGACGTACCGTGACCCCGCGCTGGCGACTGTCGACGCTCTGTTTGGCCAGCGCGACCAGTGCCCCGCAGCTCATGAATTCCAGGGATCCGGCGTCGACGATGAGTATGGAGGATTCAGGAACGGCGTCGGCCGACTCGCTGAGCATGCGCTGCCAGACGGATTCGTTGTGCGCATCGACCTGTCCGGAGACCTGAACGATGAGGCCTTCGGGTGCGGTGCGAGCTGTCCAGTGCAGCTCGCGATTCTGCTGGGTCGATTCCACGATGAAATCGAGCATAACCGTCGAAGTTTACGTTGTAAACGCGATTGATCATGAACTTTGGTCAGGGACCTTCCAGCCAGGTTTCGATGCGGTCGAGCAGGGCCTCCAACGCTTCCTCGAACTCGTCGGTGCTGTGGTCCTCGGCCAGCATCGGTTGGAGCCGTCGCAGGTTCGGGTAATCGGCCAGCGAGGTGTCGGGTCGCGGCTCGCTGTCGAGAACGGCCTCGTCAGGGCTGAGCGCGACACCGCGCGCGGACACCTCCAGTAGCAGCTGGCCCACCAGGAACGTGGTGTACGTCCGGTAGGCCGCCACGGCGGCGTTGTCGCTGAACCCGTAGGAGATCAGGGTCTCCAGGAACGTCTCCATCCAACGCAGGCTGCGCAGCGGCGGCCGCACCCAGGGGGCTTCCGGCGCCTCGGTCGCCACCAGCGGGAACACCTCGGGATGCTCGATGGCGATCTGGCGCACGCCGTGACCGAGTCGGAGCAGGAAGTCCTGCCAGCCGTCCTCCTGCCGGCGCGCGGCGAGCTGATCGATGTAGAGGCGGTCAACGATGTGGTTGACGACGCCGGTCAGCAGGTCGCCCCGGCTGTGCACATAGCGATAGAGCGCCATCGCCTCGACACCGCAGGCCGTGCCCAGCCGCCGCATGGTCAGTTTCGTCAGACCGTCGCGATCGATGAGCTCGATCGCGGTGTCCAGAATGAACTCGCGGCTCAACCGTGCCGGTTGATCGACGTCGTCAGTCACCAGGTTCGCCCCTCCGCGTTCCGTCCAGTGTCCCCTGCGCGGCGGGGCTGAGTCCATCACCCGACGGACATCGCCCACCGGACATCGGCGGTTCACCAGCAACCTCTACCGTGTGTACGTGTCCGGTGAAACTGACCGCGAGTTTGCGGTGTGTGTCTATTGCGCTTCTGGCCCCACCCACCCCGAGCTGCTGGCCTTGGCCAGCGAGGTTGGGGTGGCGATTGCCAAGCGTGGATGGACGTTGGTGTCCGGCGGCGGCAACGTCTCGGCGATGGGCGCGGTCGCGCGTGCGGCACGCTCGTGCAACGGCCGCACGGTCGGCGTGATCCCCAAGGCGCTCGTGCACCGCGAACTCGCCGACGTGGACGCCGCAGAACTGGTGGTCACCGACACCATGCGCGAACGCAAGAAGGTGATGGAAGGCCGCTCCGACGCATTCATCGCGCTGCCCGGTGGTATCGGCACACTGGAAGAGTTCTTCGAGGCCTGGACGGCGGGCTACCTGGGGATGCACGACAAGCCCGTGGTGCTGCTCGATCCGTTCGGCCACTACGACGGATTGTTGAACTGGTTGCGCGGACTCGTCGACTCTGGCTATGTGAGTAGCCAGGCCCTCGACCGGCTGATCGTCGTCGACGAGGTCGCCGCAGCGCTCGACGTGTGCGCGACGCTTACCTAGAACCGGCGGTAACGGCGGTTACCAGCGCGGTTATGGTGTTGGCCACACGAGAGCCATCTCGAGACCCATAACAACGCGCAGGGGGAGACCGCATGACCGACCAGAAATCGGGCACCAGGAGCAGCGTCGGCCTACTCGACCTCGCCAGCCAGGTACCCGGTCTGCTGATGGATGCGCCGGTCATCGCACGGGGCGTGCTCACCGGAATGATGGCTCGGCCGACGGCCAAGACCTCGATCGGCAAGGTGTTCCAGGAGCGGGCCGCCCAGTACGCCGACCGGGTTTTCCTCAAGTTCGGCGACGAGCGCATCACCTATCGCGAGGCCAACGAGACGGTCAACCGCTACGCGGCCGTCCTCGCCGCCAAGGGCGTCGGCCACGGTGACGTCGTCGGGGTGATGCTGCGCAACTCGCCCGACGCCGTGCTGCTGATGCTCGCGATCGTCAAGTGCGGTGCCGTCGCGGGCATGCTCAACTACCACCAGCGCGGCAAGGTGCTGGCCCACAGCTTCGGGCTGCTCAAGGCCGCGGCCGTGGTGGCCGAGTCAGATCTGGTCGAGCACGTCACCGAATGCGGGGCCGAGCCCAACGGCCTGATCACGGTCGAGGAGCTGCGCCGGCTGGCGTCCACCGCGCCGACCACCAACCCGGCCAGCACGTCGGCCGTCCTGGCCAAGGACAAGGCCTTCTACATCTTCACCTCGGGTACCACCGGCATGCCCAAGGCCAGCGTCATGACGCACTACCGCTGGCTGCGCGCCCTGGCCGGATTCGGCGGTCTGGGGCTGCGGCTGCACAGCGACGACACCCTGTACTGCTGCTTGCCGCTCTATCACAACAACGCCCTGACCGTCTCGGTCGGATCGGCGCTGAACTCGGGTGCCGCGCTGGCCCTGGGCAAGTCGTTCTCGGCATCCCGGTTCTGGGACGAGGTCATCGCCTACGACGCCACCGCGTTCGTCTACATCGGCGAGATCTGCGGCTACCTGCTCAACCAGCCGCCCAAGCCGACCGACCGCGCCCACAAGGTGCGAGTGATCGTCGGCAACGGGCTGCGGCCGGCCATCTGGGACGAGTTCACCCAGCGGTTCGGCATCCCGCGCGTCTGCGAGTTCTATGCCGCCAGCGAGGGCAACACCGCCTTCGTCAACGTCTTCAACGTCTCGAAGTCCACCGGCATCTGCCCGAGCCCGGTCGCCTTCGTCGAATACGACGCCGACAGCGGAGAACCCGCCCGCGGCGCCGACGGCCGGCTGCGCAAGGTCAAGCGTGGCGAGCCGGGGCTGATGCTGTCGAAGATCAACGCGCTGCAGCCGTTCGACGGCTACACCGACAAGGCCGCCAGCGAGAAGAAGCTGGTGCGCAACGCCTTCAAGGAAGGCGACGTCTGGTTCAACACCGGCGACCTGATGCGCTCCCAGGGGCTGGGCCACGCCGCGTTCGCGGACCGGCTCGGTGACACCTTCCGGTGGAAGGGCGAGAACGTGGCCACCACCGAGGTGGAGGCCGCCGTCGCCAGCAATCCGCTGATCGAGGAGTGCACCGTGTTCGGCGTCGAGGTGCCCGGCGCCGGCGGCCGCGCCGGGATGGCCGCGGTGCAGCTCAAGGACGGCAAGGAATTCGACGGCAAGGAGCTGGCCGCCGCGTTCTACGGGCATCTGCCGTCCTACGCCGTGCCGTTGTTCGTCCGCGTCGTCACCGAACTGGCCCACACCTCGACGTTCAAGAGCCAGAAGGTCGACCTGCGCAAGCAGGGCTACGGGTCCGACATCAAGGATCCGCTGTACGTGCTGGCGGGCCGCGAGGACGGCTACGTGCCCTTCTACCCGGAGTACCCGGACGAAGTGACGGCCGGTAAGCGGCCCAAGTAGCAGGCCGCGGGAGCCGCCGGGCCGCAGTTTGCACGGCACCAGGCACTATGGAGGCGTGTTGTCGACGTTCAACGGCCAGTTCTGCGGGCGCCCGGTTGCGGGCGACCGTGCGCTGATCATGGCCATCGTCAACCGGACGCCGGACTCGTTCTATGACCGCGGGGCCACCTTCAGCGACGACGCCGCCAAGGCCGCGGCGCAGCGTGTGATCGACGAGGGCGCCGACGTGATCGACGTCGGCGGGGTCAAGGCGGGCCCGGGCAGCATGGTCGACGCCGACGAGGAGATCGCCCGCGTCGTGCCGTTCATCGAATGGCTGCGCAGCACCTATCCCGACCAGCTGATCAGCGTCGACACCTGGCGCGCGGCGGTGGCCAAGCAGGCCTGTGCGGCCGGGGCGGACCTGATCAACGACACCTGGGCGGGGGCGGATCCGGGACTGCCGGAGGTGGCCGCCGAATTCGGCGCAGGCCTGGTGTGCTCGCACACCGGCGGCGCGGTGCCGCGCACCCGGCCGTTCCGGGTGAACTACGGGATCACCGAACGCGGCGTCGTCGACGACGTCATCGCCGAGGTGACCGCCGCGGCCGAGCGGGCGGTAGCAACGGGAGTCCCGCGGGACCGGATCCTGATCGACCCAACCCATGATTTCGGTAAAAACACTCATCACGGTCTTAGTTTGTTGCGCCACGTAAAAGATCTTGTTAAGACCGGATGGCCAGTCCTGATGGCGCTGAGCAACAAGGATTTTGTCGGGGAGACTCTGGGTGTGGATCTGACCGAACGCCTGGAGGGCACCCTGGCAGCGACGGCACTGGCCGCCGCGGATGGTGCCGCGATGTTCCGGGTACACGAGGTCGGACCCACACGGCGCGTGCTGGAGATGGTCGCGTCGATCCAGGGAGTGCGGGCACCCGCACGAACAGTGAGGGGACTGGCATGACTGCACTGCCTGAACTGTCCATTGCCGACGGCGTCGTTGGACACCGCTGGCTGACCGACCACAGCTGGAACCGGCCGAGCTGGACCATCGCCGAGCTGGAGGCCGCCAAGGCCGGCCGCACGGTCTCGGTGGTGCTGCCCGCCCTCAACGAGGAAGAAACCGTCGCTTCCGTCGTGGAGACCATCACCCCGCTGCTGGGCGGGCTGGTCGACGAGCTGATCGTGCTCGATTCGGGTTCCACCGACGACACCGAGATCCGTGCGGTCGCCGCCGGGGCCCGGGTGATCAGCCGCGAGGTCGCGCTGCCCGAGGTCGCGCCGCAGCCGGGCAAGGGCGAGGTGCTGTGGCGCTCTCTCGCCGCCACCACGGGCGACATCATCGCCTTCGTCGACTCCGACCTGATCGACCCCGACCCGATGTTCGTCCCCAAGCTTCTGGGCCCGCTGCTCACCGCCGACGGGGTGCACCTGGTCAAGGGGTTCTACCGGCGACCGCTCAAGGTCAGCGGCGCCGAGGACGCCAACGGCGGTGGCCGGGTCACCGAACTGGTGGCGCGTCCACTGCTGGCCTCGCTGCGCCCCGAGCTGAACTGCGTGCTGCAGCCGCTGGGCGGCGAATACGCGGGCACCCGCGAGCTGCTGACCTCGGTGCCGTTCGCGCCCGGCTACGGCGTGGAGATCGGCCTGCTGGTCGACACCTACGACCGGCTCGGCCTGGACGCCATCGCGCAGGTGAACCTGGGCGTACGGGCGCACCGCAACCGTCCGCTGACCGAGCTGGCCTCGATGAGCAGGCAGGTCATCGCGACCCTGCTGTCGCGCTGCGGGATCGCCGATTCGGGGGTGGGGCTGACGCAGTTCTACGCCGACGGTGACGACTTCACCCCGCGGGTGTCGTCGGTCTCCCTTGCCGACCGCCCGCCCATGGTCACCCTGCGCCCGCGCTAGGTGTCACATGCGTGAGGCAGTATCGAGGGCGTGACACTGATACTGCTGTACCTGGTGGTGCTGGTTCTGGTGGCCACGGTGCTGTTCGGTCTGGGCAGCGTCATCTTCGGCCGGGGTGAGACGCTGCCGCCGCTTCCACGCGGCACGACCGCCACGGTGCTGCCCGCCTCGGGCGTCACCGGTGCCGATGTGGATGGGCTCAAGTTCGCCCAGGTCGTCCGCGGTTACAAGACCAGCGAGGTGGACTGGGTCCTGGATCGGCTCGGCCGTGAACTGGACGCGGTCCGCGGGGAACTTGCCGCGGTACGCGCGGCTTACGGTGTGCCCGACGATTTCGACGACGAGGACTCCGACGACGAGGAGGTGTCGGCCACCGCAGGCGAGGTCCGCACCCCGGAGGAGCCATGACCGAGGACGGCCGCATCCGGTGTGGCTGGGCCGTGGACGCCGCGGGGGATTCCACGCTCTACCGTGACTATCACGACTCGGAGTGGGGCCGGCCGCTGCGGGATTCCGGTGCGCTGTTCGAGCGGATCAGCCTTGAGGCCTTTCAGAGCGGGCTGAGCTGGTTGATCATCCTGCGTAAGCGGGGGAATTTCCGCGCCGCGTTCGACGGGTTCGACGCCGACACGGTGGCGAAGTACACCGACGACGATGTCGAGCGGTTGATGGCCGACACCGGCATCGTGCGCAACCGGGCCAAGGTCCTCGCGACCATCGCCAACGCCAGGGCGGTCACCGAGCTCGATGTCGATTTGGCCGAGCTGCTGTGGTCGTTCGCCCCGCCGGCCCGGCCGCGGCCCGCTGACCTGGCCCAAGTGCCTGCGGTGACCCCGGAATCGACCGCCATGGCCAAGGAACTCAAGCGCCGGGGCTTCAAGTTCGTCGGCCCCACCACGGCGTATGCGTTGATGCAGGCCACCGGGATGGTCGACGACCATATCGCGGCCTGCTGGGTGCCTGCGCAGTAATTGTGACCGGTAAAACATGCCTTCGGTCGGTATCCGACGGGTCTTTGCACAACCACCGCCGCGGATAAGGAACAATAGGGGTAGTTCAGTAGCAGTTCAATGCCGGGTGCCGCCAACGAGTGGGCGGCTTCGGCCCCAACCTGGCCCGCTGACGCGGGTCCGGCACTGTTGGAGGGAGCACTCGATGGCGGCGATGAAGCCCCGGACTGGTGACGGTCCACTGGAAGCAACCAAAGAGGGGCGAGGAATCGTTATGCGAGTACCGCTGGAAGGCGGTGGGCGCCTCGTTGTCGAACTGACTCCCGACGAGGCCGCTGCGCTGGGCGACGAACTCAAGTCCGTTACCAGCTGATCGACCTGCAAGGTGTCCGCTCAGGCGGACACCTTGCGGTATATCTCCAGGGTCTGTTCTGCGATGTGCGCCCAGGAGAACTCCGCGATGCACCGCTGGCGTCCGGCCTCGCCGTACTTACGGGCGGTTTCCGGCTCGGCCACCAGTGAGTTGACCGCGTCGGCCAGACGCATCTCGAAGAAGCGCGGGTCCGTGGCGTCGTAGTGCACGAGCAGTCCGGTCTGGTGGTCGGCGACGACCTCAGGGATACCGCCGACGTCGGAGGCGACCACCGCCGTCGAACACGCCATCGCTTCCAGGTTCACGATACCCAACGGCTCGTACACCGACGGGCACACGAAAACTGTTGCAGCGGAGAGTATTTCCCGAATCTTGTTGATCGGCAGCATTTCGCGTACCCAGAACACCCCGGAGCGGGCCCGCGCCAGCTCGGCCACCGCCGAGGACACCTCGGCGGCGATCTCGGGGGTGTCGGGGGCGCCCGCGCACAACACCAACTGCACCTCGGGGCTGAACCGGTGGGCCGCGGCCACCAGGTGAGCCACCCCCTTCTGGCGGGTGATGCGCCCGACGAACGCCACGATCGGGCGGCTCAGGTCGACCCCGAGCTCGGCGAGCACCGAGTCGGTGTCGGCAGGCGGAGTCGGGTACCAGACGTCGGTGTCGATCCCGTTGCGCACCACGTGCACCCGGCCAGGGTCCAGCGCCGGATAGGTCCGCAGCACGTCGTCGCGCATACCGGAGCTCACCGCGATCACCGCGTCGGCGGCCTCGATCGCGGTGCGCTCCACCCATGACGACACCCGGTAGCCACCGCCGAGTTGCTCGGCCTTCCACGGGCGCAGGGGCTCAAGTGAGTGCGCGGTCAGCACGTGGGGGATGCCGTAGAGCAGCCCCGTCAGGTGCCCGGCCATCCCGGCATACCAGGTGTGCGAGTGCACCACCGTGGCCGCCGCCGCGGAGTTGACCATGTTGAGGTCCGCGGACAGCGTCGACAACGCCGCGTTGGCGCCGCGCAGCGCGGGATCGGGTTGCGCCACGAAGGCCCCGTCGCGCGGGGCCCCCATGCAATGGACGTCGACATCGCACAGCTGACGCAACTGCGCGACGAGTTCGGTCACGTGCACCCCGGCACCGCCGTACACCTCGGGTGGATATTCCCGAGTCATCATGGCCACCCGCATATCCGAGACGGTAGTAGGTCGCGGTGGGTCCAGCTACACGCCGGACACTTCTGTTGCCATTGGCTGGCCGCGTTGCTGGTTGGCAGATAGGTTTGGACCCATGAGGGAGTTGCCACATGTGCTCGGCATCGTTCTGGCCGGGGGAGAGGGCAAACGGCTGTACCCGTTGACAGCCGATCGCGCCAAGCCGGCAGTTCCCTTCGGCGGTGCCTACCGGCTGATCGACTTCGTGTTGTCGAACCTGGTGAACGCCCGATACCTACGGATCTGCGTTCTGACGCAATACAAGTCGCATTCACTGGACCGTCACATATCGCAGAACTGGCGGCTCTCGGGTTTGGCCGGTGAGTACATCACCCCCGTGCCGGCCCAGCAGCGGCTCGGTCCGCGCTGGTACACCGGGTCGGCGGATGCGATCTACCAGTCGCTCAACCTGATCTACGACGAAGATCCGGACTACATCATCATCTTCGGCGCCGACCACGTGTACCGCATGGATCCCGAGCAGATGCTGCGGTTCCACATCGACAGCGGGGCCGGGGCCACCGTGGCCGGGATCCGGGTGCCGCGCGCCGAGGCCAGCGCCTTCGGCTGCATCGACGCCGACGACTCCGGGCGCATCAGGGAATTCGTCGAGAAGCCCGCGGATCCACCGGGTACGCCCGACGATCCCGAGCAGACCTTCGTGTCGATGGGCAACTACATCTTCACCACCAAGGTGCTGATCGACGCGATCCGCGCCGACGCCGACGACGACCACTCCGACCACGACATGGGCGGCGACATCATTCCCCGGCTGGTGTCCGACGGAATGGCGGCGGTCTACGACTTCAACAACAACGAGGTGCCCGGGGCCACCGAACGCGACCACGGCTATTGGCGCGACGTCGGAACCCTGGACGCGTTCTACGACGCGCACATGGACCTGGTGTCGGTGCACCCGGTGTTCAACCTCTACAACAAGCGCTGGCCGATCCGCGGAGAGTCGGAGAACCTGGCGCCGGCCAAATTCGTCAACGGCGGTTCGGCGCAGGAGTCGGTGGTCGGTGCGGGCAGCATCATTTCGGCTGCCTCGGTGCGCAATTCGGTGTTGTCCTCCAACGTGGCGATCGACGACGGCGCCATCGTGGAGGGCAGCGTGCTGATGCCGGGTGTGCGGATCGGCAGGGGCGCGGTGGTACGCCACGCCATCCTGGACAAGAACGTGGTGGTCGGTCCGGGCGAGATGGTCGGCGTCGACCTCGACAAGGACCGGGAGCGGTTCGCGATCAGCGCGGGCGGCGTCGTCGCCGTCGGCAAGGGCGTGTGGATCTGACGCGTCGCGTCGTCAGTCCGGGTTCACTCCCAGGGGTCTACCGCGGCGGGTCGGGGCGCCGCATTCGTGCGTGCGTTGGCGCCGATCTTGGCCTCGCCCCGTCGCTTGCGCCACCGCCATAGCCGGAAGGCGCCCCAGATCAGTGCGAGCAGCGCAACGAGCACCAGGATCGGCAGCAGGATCGCCACGAAGACCAGTCCGATGCTCGTGACGTCCTCGACGGTGGACAGCACGGGTGCCGCGACCCCGGCAGTGGCGACATTGGCGGCCGGTCTCACCGTCGACTTGGTCAGCGAGACCACCAGTGCGGTGACCGCACCGATCGCCACCGGAATCCATTGACCGGACTGCGCGAAGGCGCCCGGGTCTGCCACCGCGGCGGTCTGCGACGCGGTGCCCGACCCGAACACGATGCCGCCCGCGGTCGGGCGGACGAACGTCTGGATGGTGTCGTTGACGGAGTCGAGTGCCGGGATCTTGTCGGCGACCACCTCGACGATCAGCAGGAGCGCGACGATCGCCATGACCCAGCCGTTCTCCAGCCAGGACCACCCCGCCGGCAGTGACACCAGATGGGTGAAGCGTGACAGCAGGCCCAGGGCCAGCAACGGGATGTAGGCGTTGAGCCCCGCCGCAGTCGCCAGGCCAAAGCCGGTCAACAGTTCCATTACTGCAGTATGCGGCGAACTCCGCCCGGGCCCGGGCGGTTCGCCGTTATCCGCTCTGGGCCGCGTTGCGCCAGGCCAGTGGGTTCAGTTCGCGGTATGGGTCCTCGCGGCGGATGGTCAGCAGTTCGTCGAGGCTCTGTTCCAGCGATTCCTGGGTGCGGTGCTTGACGGTCTCGACCCATTTCGCGTCCGAGACCCGCGCCGGTTTGGCGGTGCCGATCGGCTCGGCGAACTGGAGGTACATACGCTGCGGACGCGGGATCAGGGTGGGGCCGATTCCGCGGACCAGCGGCATGGCCATGTCGCGCTGACCGGTCAGCTTCTCGCTGACCGTCTGGCTGATCCGGCCGAGCCAGTGGTCCCGGGTGGTCACGCCCACGTAGACGTCGTCGCCGCCGACCAGCGCGACGGGGACGATGGGGTAGCCGTGTTCGATGGCGACGCGCGCGAACCCGGCACGGCCCTCCCAGCGCAGCTTGTACTGCTCGCCCTTGAACTTGCCGATCTCGCGGCCACCGCCGGGAAAGACCATGACGGGTTCGTCGTGCTCCATCAGCTCGCCGGCCCCCTCGGGGGACCCGACGACGGCCCCGCAGGCCGCCATGAGATCGGAGACGGGCCGGGGCATGTCGCCGAAGCGGCGGTCGGTGAGCGGGCGCACCCGCATCCCGATCTCGCGGCGCACCACGTACGGAATCAGCAGGGTCTCGGTACCGAACTGGGTGTGGTTGCCCACCAACAGGAATCGGCCGTCGCGGGGCAGGTTCTCCAGGCCGTCCACATAAGGCCGGTAGAGATTGACCAGCGGGTCGACGCCGTCGGCGACGGCTTCCACCGCCCGGCGCAGGGTCTGGACGTGGCTGGGTTGATTCATGATCTCGTCGATCTTGGTGACTGACATGGGCTGTGCTCCTCGTGGCGCTGTTGACTCCGATCCTACCGAACGAACTAGTTCGTCTGTTAAAATATTCCTGTGAGAAGCACGACGGAACTGCGTGACGAGATCCTGGCCGCCGCGCGGGCCGAGTTCGCCCGGTACGGCCTGGCCGGTGCCCGGGTCGACCGCATCGCCCGTACGGCGCACGCCAGCAAGGAACGGCTGTACGCACACTTCGGGGACAAGGAGACCCTGTTCCGCGAGGTGTTCGCCGCCGATGCGGCCGAGTTCTTCCGGTCCGTCACCCTGCGACCGGAGGCGGTCCCCGAATTCGTCGGTGAGATCCACGACCTGGCCTGCCGCCGGCCCGAACATCTGCGCATGATCACCTGGGCCCAACTCGAGGGGTTCAGTCTCGACGAACCCGAGACCGGCGGGCCGCCTGCGCATGCTCAAGCCGTCGCCGCGATCGAAGCGGCCCAGGCCGGCGGTCACGTCGACCCGGCCTGGAACCCGAGCGATCTGATCGCGATGCTGTTCGGGATCGGTCTGGCCTGGGCTCACCTACCGCATCCCGACGTGGCCACCGACGATCCGGCCGTCCTGGCCGCGCGGCGGGCGGCGGCCGTCGAAGCCGCCGCCCGCGTCGTGGCTCACCAGACGTAGGGCAACAGCCGGTAGCGGACCTTCCGGGTGTACTCGTCGTAGCCGTCGAGTTCGGCGCGCAGCATCTTCTCCTCGTCGGTGATCCGCACCCCGAACACCGGTATCGAGACGATGGACACGAGCAGGGCCCAGTAGGACCCCAGCGCCAGCGGGGTGCCGAACATCATCAACACCGCGCCGAAGTACATCGGGTGACGCACCAGGCCGTAGAGACCCGTCGAGACGAGATGCTGTTCGTCCTCCACCTGAATGCTGGCGCCGGCGAAGCTGTTCTGGAAGACCACCGTCTGCGCCAGGATGAGGCCGACCGCGACCAGGACGTTGCCGAGGACCACCACCGCGGTCGGCACGCTGGACCAGCCGAACCGGTGATCGAGGGCGCTGAGGACGAACGCCGCGATGGCCGAGCCCGTGACCGCCCAGATGACGATCTTCTGCACGATGCGCGTTTCCGCGGTCGGCCCGCCGTGCAGGCGCCGTTGCAAGGCTGCGGGGTCCCTGACCGCCAGGTACATGCTCGGCACCACGGTGGTGGCCATGAACACGGCGATGAAAACCCAGGCCTGCCAATAGCGGAACGTGCCTGCCGGCCAGAACAGCGTCGCGGCGAAGAACACCAGGCCGAGCACGCCCGATGCGATTGTCTGAAGTGCGAGTTTCATCGTCTGACTCCTGTTCGGGTTCACACCGCGTCGCGGTTGCGATAGATCCAGCCCGCAACGGCCGCCAAAGCCGTTGCGGCGACGAGCATCACCACCAGCGCCATGGCGGGGAACTGGCTCGGCACGGTGGTCTGTCCCACCGGGGACAGCTCGATCAGCCAGCGCGGCAGGCGCAGCAGCGCTCCGAGGTACAACGCGGTGATCACGAATGTGACTGCCAGCCAGGCGATCCACGGCGCACGCAGCGCCACGGCCAGCGCAGCGATCGCGGCCACCACGGCGAGCGCGGGCAGATAGGCGAGCGCGGCCAGGGTGAGGCGGGCGATCGTACCCGGCTCTCCCAACGTCAGTCCGGCGCCCAGTCCGTTGCCCAGCCCGGCGCAGAACATCAGGACCGCCGCTCCCGCCAGCGCGCAGCAGACCGCTCCCAGCAGCCAGCGCCAACGCGACACCGCACCGGCCAGCACCGGCTCGCCCAGCCCGTTCTGCTCGTCGGTGTACACCCGCAGCACCACCGACGTGACGTAGGCGGTGGCCGCCGCGGCGAGGAACTGGGTCATGGTGGTGTAGATGCCGTCGTTGCCTGTCGTGGAGAGCAACCGGGCGATCAACTCGTTGGTCTTGGCCGCGTCCAGCAGCGCCTTGGTCATGGAGCCGAATACCAGCCCGGCCATGAACAATCCGACCGCCCAGCCGATCGTCTGGCCGCGCTGCAGCGTGAGGTGCAGTCGCAGCGGGCCGGTGATGGTGGGGGCGTCGGGCTTCTCGCCCGCGGAGGCGATGGTGCCCGCGTCGTATTGGCGACGACGCTCCAGCACCGCGGCCACGGCCATCAACGCGACGGCCAGGACGACCAACAAGCCGAACGGCCACCAGCGCAGGTCGGTGAACGGCCGCATCTGCTGTGCCCAGGCGATCGGGGAGAACCAGCTCAGGACGCTGCCCGAGTTGTCGATCACGTCACCGGCCCCGCGCACCAGTGCGGCCAGCGCCAGCGTCGCCATCGCGGCGCCCGACGCCGTGCGGGCCTGCCGCCAGAGTTGTGCGGTCACCGCGGCGACGGCACCGAAGACCATGGCCACCCCGGTGATGCCCAGGCACATCGCGGCGGTGTCCACGACTGCGAAGCCTGTGGACGCCATGGCCAGCGTCATGGTGAGCGCGAGGACGGCGTTGAGGCCGCCGACCAGGATCAGGGCCGCAGCAGTCCGGGCGTAGCGGCCCACCACCGAGGAGAGCACCAGTTCGGCGCTGCCGTTCTCCTCCTCGGCCCGGGTATGACGAATCACGGTGAGAATCGCCAGGATCGAGGTCGCGATGGTCAGCGTGAGTGTCAGCTCGTTGGCCATCATCACGCCGAGGTCGGTCTCGTTGACGCCGAACATGGGCCCGCCGAGCATCATCCCGGCCGGTGTCTTGAGCAGGTTGACCCTGGCAAGTCTCTGATCCTCACCCGGGTAGGCCAGCCGAATTGCATTGGGGGCGTACACCATCATCAGCGTCAGCACCGCCAGCCACACGCCGAGGCGTACCCGGTCACGGCGCAGTGCCAGCCGCAACAGCGTCGCGGTGCCCGTGAACGGTGACGTGGCCGCGCGCGCCGGGGCCGACGGCCGGGCCGCAGCGGTTGCCGTTGTCATCGGGCCCCCTGGTACTCGCGCAGGAACATGTCCTCCAGGGAGGCCGGCGCGACCGTCAGATCCGCGATGCCCAGATCTGTGAGGTGTTCGAGGGCGAACTCGAGGTCGTTGCGGTCCACCGAGAAGCTCACCGCCCCGTCGTGACTGGAGAAGTCGTGAACGTAGGGCGTGTTCTGCAGTGCCCGGCCGTCGGAGCGGGTACGGGCGATGACCTTGGTGCGCATCAGGTGCCGCAATTCGGCCAGGGTCCCGGACCGCACCGTGCGTCCGGATCGGATGATCGTCACGTTGTCGCAGAGCTTCTCGACCTCGGCCAGGATGTGGCTGGACAGCAGGACCGCGGCGCCGTGGCCGGCTACCTCGGTGACGCATTGCTGAAATGCCTTTTCCATCAACGGATCCAGCCCCGAGGTCGGCTCGTCGAGAATATAGAGCTCGGAATGACAGCTGAACGCCGCGACGATGGCGACCTTCTGTCGGTTGCCCTTGGAGTAGGTGCGGGCCTTCTTGTGCGGGTCCAGTTCGAACCGTTCGATCAGTTCGTCGCGGCGCCGAGTATCGACGCCGTTGCCGCGCAGCCGGCACAGGAAGTCGATGGCCTGCATCCCGGTCAGGTTGGGCCACAACGTGACATCGCCGGGAACATAGGCGATGCGGCGGTGCAGGGCGACGGCGTCGCGCCACGGGTCGCCGCCCAGGAGCCGTACGGTGCCCCCGTCGGCGCGCAGCAGACCCAGCAGCACCCGGATCGTGGTCGACTTGCCCGCGCCGTTGGGTCCGAGAAAGCCGGTGACGTCGCCGGGGGATACGGTCAGGCTCAACCCGTCGAGCGCCTTGGTGCGCCCGAAAGATTTTGACAGTCCGCGGATTTCGACGGAGTTCTTCACGCTGGCTCCTTGGTGTCGGTGTTGGGATCGGAACTGAACGGAATGCCTTGTTCGCGCTGATGCAGGAAGGCGTCGTACATGGTCGAGTCGGTCATGAGGCCCTCGGAGTAGAGCTCAAGGGCGGGCAGCATCATGTCCTCGCCGTAGTCGCGCAGCACCCGGCGCAGATCCGTCGGGTCGTCATGCATCTGCAGGTACAGCAGAAACCCGCCGCCACTGCATATCGCCATGAACCGCGCCCGGGCCCGCGGGTCACGGCTGGGTTTGAGCAGTCCGGTGCGGACACCTTCTTCCAGGTACCCCTCGGCGTTGTCGACCATGGTGCGCCAGAACGACTTCGCCAGATCGCTGCCGGACTGCATGCTGCGGACCAGATAGGCCATCAAGGGCGCGTAGGACTCGATCTCGGCCATCTGGGCCAGCCAGGTCGCGGGATCAGTGCTCTGCAGGGACTCGGTCTTGGCCTCGCGCACCACCTCGGCCACATAGGCATCGCACGCCTTGCGCAGGCCTTCCTTGGAACCGAAGTGGTGGATCACCAGGGCGGCGCTGACGCCGGCGGCCTCGGCGATGGTGCGTAGCCCCACGCTGAATCCGTGTTGCCCGAACTGCTCGATCGCTGCGTCGCGGATCCGGGCCATCGCTGTTCGATCGTCGATTGAACGCATGTTCAATACGCTAAACATGCGTTCAGTGCGCGGTCAAGGGGGCGGGCGTCAGGAATCCGTAAAGAAAAAAATCGGCCCCACCCCGCAGGTGGGGGTGAGGCCGGAAGGAGGCGGGGAAAGTCAGTCGCGAGCGGCGGCCAGCAGGCCATCGCCCAACGGGATCAGCACCGGGGTGAGACGCTCGTCCTCGGCGATGAGCCGGGCCGCTTCACGCACGGCGCTGACCTCGGCGTCGTTGGCCGAGGCGTCGCCGGCCCGGCCGCCGAGCGCGGCCCGGTGCAGAACGATCGCACCGCCGGAACGCAGAAGGCGCACTCCTTCGGCCACGAACTGCGGCTGGTCGATCGGTTCGGCGTCGATGAACACCAGGTCGTAGGACTCGTCGGCCAGGCGGGTCAGTACCTCCTGGGCGCGCCCGCTGATCAGGCGGGTCCGCCCCGGGCCGACGCCGGCCTCGGTGAAACCCTGCTTGGCGATGCGCTGGTGCTCGGGTTCGACGTCGATCGTGGTCAGCACGCCGTCGTCGCTCATGCCGGACAACAGCCACAGCCCGCTGACGCCGGCCCCGGTGCCCACCTCGACCACCGCCCGGCCGCCGGTGAGCCGCGCGAGGACGCTCAGCAGCGCTCCCACCGCCGGCGTGACCGCACCCGCGCCGAGTTCTTCGGCCCGCTCACGGGCAGCCGCGACGATCTCGTCCTCGGAGATCGACCGTTCGGCATGCGTGACGATCGCCTCTGCGCGACCGGGGTTGGAGCTGACCATGCCCGCAGCGTAGGCCAGACCTGGAAGGCGCTGTCGCGACACGCCCGTGCGTGGCGGTTATCACCAACGGAAATTCGCTGGTTCCGGCAGGTAACCGGACGTATCGTCGGCATTCTCAGGGAAAGTTCAGATTGCTCATATCTCTGCCTCACCGGGATCAGGAACGGTATGCGCATGGAACACGGCGCCCGCTGGCGCACTGCCCAGCACAACCAGGACAGCAATCGGAATAACGAAGTGATCAGTCGTGTTGAGCTGAGTGAAATCTGTGATCAGGAGGATCCGACGAGCGCGAACGCTGTTACCTCGAACCCTGCCACCCAGGCCGCCCCGGTGTCCATGGCACATCTGGAACAGTTCACCACCGGTGAATGGGTCGAGCCGTCCGAGGAATTGACCGGTACCGCGGTATTCGACGCCACCGGCGATCAGGCCGCGATGCCGTCGTGGGACGAGCTGGTGCGCCAACATGCGGACCGCGTCTACCGGCTGGCTTACCGCCTCTCGGGTAACCAGCACGATGCCGAGGACCTGACGCAGGAGACCTTCATCCGGGTGTTCCGCTCGGTGCAGAACTACCAGCCGGGAACCTTCGAGGGGTGGTTGCACCGCATCACCACCAACCTGTTCCTGGACATGGTCCGTCGCCGTGGCCGCATCCGTATGGAAGCGCTGCCCGAGGACTACGACCGGGTGCCGGCCGACGACCCGAACCCCGAGCAGATCTACCACGACTCGCGGCTGGGAGCTGATCTCCAGGCCGCCCTGGACTCGCTGGCCCCGGAGTTCCGCGCCGCGGTGGTCCTGTGTGACATCGAGGGTCTGTCCTACGAAGAAATCGGCGCCACGCTGGGCGTGAAGCTCGGCACCGTGCGCAGCCGCATTCACCGCGGTCGGCAGGCGTTGCGCGAGTACCTGGCGAAGCACTCGCCGGAAACCGCCAAATCCGCCTAGCGGTGGTTGGTGTTCAGCGCGCCCGGTCGCGCTACATTCGGGTCAGGACATTTGGTCGTGGCGAGAGGAGCTGGGCGATGGTCGACCCGGGACATGTGTTCCGTCGGGCATTCTCCTGGTTGCCTGCGCAGTTCGCCTCGCAGAGCGACGCGCCCGTCGGCGCGCCTCGGCAGTTCCGTTCCACCGAGCATCTCTCGACCGAGGCCATCGCGGCCTTCGTCGACGGTGAGTTGCGGATGAGCGCTCACCTGCGCGCCGCACACCACATGTCGCTGTGCCCGGACTGTGCGGCCGAGGTCGACGCCCAAGGCCAGGCCCGGGCCGCATTGCGGGACTCCTGTCCGATAGCCATTCCGAATTCCCTTTTGGGGCTGTTGTCCCAGATACCGCACCACAGTCCGCAGCCCTCGGCCGAGGCCGGTGAACAGCCTCCGTTAGCTGACGACCCGACGCGGAGCCGGCGCAAGCGCCGGTAGGCTTGACCACAAGGCGATCAGTGACCGGCGTCGGCCTATCTGGCTGGGGCGGGCGCTCTGACAGAGAGTGATACACCGGTGACCAACCAGGACCAGTCCGACGAGAGCGGCCGTCTGGAACCGCGCCCTGTCGATCGGCCACCTGTCGACCAATTGTCGCAGCGCACATTCGGCCGGCCCGCCGGTGTCGACGGCTCGTTCCTCGGTGCTGAGAAGTATCAGGACCAGGGCGAATACGCCCCGAAAGACCAACCGCCCGATCCCGTCCTCGCCGAGGCCTTCGGCCGTCCCGGGGGCGCGGGCGACTCACTGCAGCGCCACCCGACCGACGCCGGCGCGCTGGAGGACGAGAAGAACTCCGGTGACGACGATTTCGACGATCCCTGGCGCGATCCGGGCGCCATCCCGGCGCTGGGCACGCCCGCGCAGGCACCGGCCGCACCGGTGATCGTGGCGGCCCCGATCGGCAAGCTGGGCGCCCGCGAGGTGCTTTTCGGCGGCCGGGTCTCGTGGCCGTCGCTGGCCATCCTGTTCATCGTCGCCGGATTGATCGCTTTCATCGGCGGCTGGGTCGGACAGAAGACGGCAGGCACCGTGCAGGCGTTCACCACCTCCAAGGTGACGCTGGAGACCGGTGACCTCCCGTCGCCGGACGCCGGGCGGTTCGCCACGGTCGCCTCGGCGGTCGAGGACTCGGTGGTGACCATCGAGGCCAAGAGCAAGACCGAGGGCTCACAGGGCTCCGGCGTCGTCGTCGACGGCAAGGGCTACATCGTCACCAACAACCACGTGATCTCCGACGCCGCGAGCAAGCCGGCCGACTACCAGATCACCGTCGTGTTCGAACGACGGCAAGGAAGTACCGGCCAACCTGGTCGGCCGCGACCCCAAGACCGACCTCGCGGTGCTCAAGGTCGACAACGTCGACAACCTCGTCGTGGCGCGGATGGGCGACTCCGAGAAGGTGCGTGTCGGTGAGGAAGTCATCGCGGCCGGCGCCCCGCTGGGGCTGCGCAGCACCGTCACCCACGGCATCATCAGCGCGCTGCACCGGCCCGTGCCGCTGTCGGGTGAAGGTTCCGACACCGACACCGTGATCGACGGCCTCCAGACCGATGCCTCGATCAACCACGGCAACTCCGGTGGCCCGCTGATCAACATGTCCTCCGAGGTGATCGGGATCAACACCGCTGGAAAGTCCTTGTCGGACAGCGCCAGCGGCCTCGGTTTCGCGATCCCCGTCAACGAGGTCAAGCAGGTCGTCGAGAACCTGATCAAGGACGGCAAGGTCGCGCACCCGACGTTGTTGCTCAGCGCCGTCACGGTGAGCAACAGCGTGGCCTCGGGTGCTCAGGTCCGCAACGTCAACGCCGGTGGCCCTGCCGACAAGGCCGGCATCCTGGAGAACGACGTCGTGGTCAAGGTCGGGGACCGCAAGGTCGCCGACGCCGATGAGATGGTGGTCGCGGTGCGTCAGCTCAAGATCGGGCAGGAAGCCCCGATCGAGGTGCTTCGCGACGGTCGGCCCATGACATTCATGGTCACGCCGATCGGCGACGATCAAAAAGCGCAGTAGCGATGTTCGCGAACATCGGGTGGGGAGAGATGCTGGTCCTGGTGATCGCCGGTCTGGTGATCCTGGGGCCCGAGCGCCTGCCCGGTGCCATCCGCTGGACGTCGGGTGCCCTGCGTCAGGCACGTGACTACGTCAGCGGTGCCACCAGCCAGTTGCGCGAGGACCTGGGTCCGGAGTTCGACGATCTTCGGCAGCCCCTCGCCGATCTGCAGAAGCTCCGCGGCATGACGCCGCGGGCCGCGATCACCAAGCATCTGCTCGATGGTGACGACTCGTTCCTGACCGGTGCCTTCGACGACCGCAAGAATGATCAGCCGTCGGTGCCGGGGGACCGTCCGGCGGATGCCGTCAACGGGCAGCCCGCGACAGATCCGCTCGCCAAGCCGGCCGCCAAACCGGCTGAAACGACGTTCGACCCCGACGCCACCTAGCGGCGAGCGGTATCCAGGCCCAGCGACATCCCGGCCAGGCCGCGCTTGCGAGCCGACAATCCCTCTGCGATCTTGCGCAGCTCGGCGCCCGCAGCCGACTCGGGTGCCGACAACACCAGCGGAACACCGGAGTCACCGGCCGCAACCAGCGCCGGGTCCAGCGGGACCTGGCCCAGCAGCGGCACCTCGGCGCCCACGGAGCGGGTCAGCGAGTCGGCCACCTGACGGCCACCGCCCTCGCCGAACAGCTGCATGACCGTGCCGTCGGGCATCTGCAGGCCCGACATGTTCTCGACCACGCCCGCGATGCGCTGACGGGTCTGCAGCGCGATCGCGCCGGCCCGCTCGGCCACCTCGGCCGCAGCCATCTGCGGAGTGGTCACCACGAGGATCTCGGCACCCGGGATCAACTGGGCCACCGAGATGGCGATATCGCCGGTGCCGGGCGGCAGGTCGAGCAGCAGCACGTCCAGATCGCCCCAGTACACATCGGCAAGGAACTGCTGAAGGGCCCGGTGCAACATCGGCCCGCGCCACACCACAGGCGTGTTGCCCTGGGTGAACATGGCGATCGAGATGACCTTCACGTCATGGGCGATCGGCGGCAGGATCATCGAGTCGACCTGGGTGGGCCGGTCGGCGGTGCCCATCATGCGCGGCACCGAATGGCCGTAGATGTCGGCGTCGAGCAGGCCGACCGACAGGCCGCGGGCGGCCATCGCGGCGGCCAGGTTGACCGTCACGCTGGACTTGCCGACGCCACCCTTGCCGGAGGCCACTGCGTAGACCCGGGTCAGGGAGTTGGGTTGGGCGAACGGGATCACCGGTTCGCGGGAATCGCCACGCAGCAGCTTGCGCAACTCGGCGCGCTGCTCGTCGTCCATCACGTCCAGGGTCACCTTGACGGCGCCGGTGCCGGGAACATCGGTGGCGGCAGCCTTCACCAAGTCGGCGATCTCGTTCTTCTTCGGACAGGCCGCGGTGGTCAGGTAGATCTCGACGTGCACGCCGTGGTCGGCCTCGATCGAGATGTTCTTGACCATGCCGAGTTCGGTGATCGGCCTCCGCAATTCGGGGTCGATCACCTTGGCCAGCGCGGTGCGGACCGCGGATTGCAGCTCAGTGGCAGATTCGGACATCACTGCCGAGTCTACGGCGGCGGCACACGTCCCCGGATCCAGGCCGGGTTCAGGCCTGCGTCAGGCCGGGCCCGGGGCAGGCCCAGGGGCAGGGCCGGGGACCGGTCCCAATACCGGAGCCGGCGGCGCTGCCTCGATCGGCGGGCCGATCGGCGCGGGTGCGGGTCCTGGGGGAGGAGCCTGCTGCGGTGCCGGAATGAGCCCGGGGCCGGGTCCGGGCGGCGGAAGCTGCTGCGGCCCAGGAGCGGGCGCTGGCGGAGGAAGCTGCTGCGGTCCGGGAGCGGGCGCCGGCGGCGGAGCCTGCTCACCCAGGCAGAAGACCACGCATGCGGGCTGACGCGGCTGCTCCCACGGCGGGACCCATGGGGGCGGGGCGGCCGGGGTCTCCGACGGGATGGCCTGCGCCGGGCCCGGCAACGGGCCGAGCACCTGCCCCGGCGCAAAACCGGGAACGTTCTGCGTGCCGGTCTCATTGCGGTTGAGCAGCGGAATCAGGGCCAGCGGATCGCCCGCGGGCAACCCGGTGGCATCGGCGGGCAGGCCCGGGCCGAGACCCTCCGGGTTGTCCAGATGGGAATCGCCGATCGGGGGGATGGACCCGGTGATCTCGGGAAGGTCGACCGGCACCACGCCTGTGGCGTACGCCGCCGCCCAGCCCAATACGTTGCGGGCGTAGGCCACGGAGTTGTTGTACCGGAGGATGGCCGTCATGACCTGGGACTGTTCGCGCAGGTTGAGCCCGCCGCTGCACAGGTAGCGGGCGGCGGCCAGCGCCGAGTCGAACACGTTCTGCACATCGGCCTTGCCGTCACCGTCGCCGTCGGAGGCATACCGGGCCCAGGTTCCGGGCAGGAACTGCATCGGCCCCATGGCCCGGACGTACGAGACCCGTCCGGCCTGCGCGCTCTGGATGATGATCTCGTTGCCGGGCAAGGTGCCGTCGAGGGCGGGGCCGTAGATCGGGCGGACGGCGGTGCCGCGGGCATCGGTGGCGCCGCCGTTGGCGTGCCCCGACTCGATCCGTCCGATACCGGCCAGCAGATTCCAGCTGATGCCGCAGCCGGGGTAGGCGGCGGCCATCATCCGCTCGGCGTTGCGGTACGCCTTCAGTGATGTTCCTGGAATCCCGAGGGCGCCAGGGCTGTTGACGACGAACGCGGGCGGGGGAGCCGATATCGTCGTCATCGACTTGATGCGGAAGTTCGTCGGGGGCCTGGTCGCTGCCACCACCGCGGGACCGGAGCGGTCGATCCGGGGCGCGACGGCGGCCAGTGGGGTGACCGCGGTGTTGGACACCTCGGGGCCCGGGGCGGCCGATCCGGCACCGGCGACGAGAACGATGGGGGCCAGGACGGCGACGCCGAGTGCGGGCGAGCGCACGAGCTGGCTCATACGGCGCCGAGCGGTTGCGATAGCCGCTCCTCCCCCTACGCGCACTTACCCGTCCTTAAATCAGCTTTGACCATGTTGTGAACCAAGTCACCATACATAGTCCCGGTTTCCGTTGTTACGACAATGGTCGACAGCGTTATCAACCACCGCGTTTGGACCGGCGCTCGCCGACATCGGCTTTGCTCGGAGTGGCTCGGTCGGCATCGGCGGGTGGGACGAGTTCGGCGAGCAGGTCGCGCAGTTCCTCCAACTCGCGGCGCAGGTAATCGCGCGTGACGACCTCGCCCACCGCCAGTCGCAGCGATGCCAGCTCGCGGGCCAGGTACTCGGTATCGGCCTTGGTCCGTTCGGCCCGGCGCCGGTCCTCCTCGAGCGAGACCCGGTCCCGGTTCTCCTGGCGGTTCTGGGCCAGCAGGATCAGCGGGGCGGCATAGGCGGCCTGGGTCGAAAAGGCCAGGTTGAGCAGGATGAAGGGGTACGGATCCCACTGGAAGGCGAAGACGCCGATGTTCAGCGCGATCCAGACCACCACGATGATCGTCTGGATCGCCAGATACCGGCCGGTGCCGAGGAACCGGGCGATGGACTCTCCGACCTGACCGACCGCCTCGACGTCGACGTGCAGGCCGAAACCGCGCGTGCCACGGGGGGTGTCCAACCGCTGACGCGCTGTCGATTCGCTCATGAGCCCGCCACCGGGAGCTCGGGCTCGTCGCGCTCGCGCCAGTCGTCGGGCAGCATGTGGTCGAGCACGTCGTCCACCGATACCGCCCCCAGCAGGTGGTTCTCCTCGTCGACCACCGGCCCGCACACCAGGTTGTACGCGGCGAAATAGCGGGTCACGGCGGCCAGGGAGTCGGCCGGACTCAGGCTGGGCAGGTCGGTGTCGATGATGCCGCTCACCAGGGCCGCGGGGGGCTCGCGCAGCAGCCGCTGCAGGTGGACGCAGCCCAGGTACTGACCGGTCGGGGTGGCGCTGGGGGGCCGGGTGACGAAGGCCATCGAAGCCAGCGCGGGGGTGAGGTCCGGGTCGCGTACCTGCGCCAGCGCCTCGGCGACGGTGGTGTCGGGCGCGAGGACCACCGGTTCGCTGGTCATCAGGCCGCCCGCGGTGTCGGGCGAGTGGGACAGCAGCCGTCGCACGTCCTCGGAATCCTCGGGGTCCATCTTCCGCAGCAGGGTCTCGGCGTCGGCCGGCGTCATGGAGCCCAGCACGTCGGCGGCGTCGTCGGGGTCCATCGCCTCCAGCACGTCGGCGGCGCGCTCGGTGTTCAGCTGGCGCAGCACCGCGGCCTGCTCGTCCTCGGGCAGCTCCTGCAGCACGTCGGCGAGCCGCTCGTCGTCGAAGGCGCGGTACAACTCGTAGCGCCGTTTGACCGGTAGCTCGCGCAAAGCCTCGGCCACCTCGACCGGGCGCTGGCCCTCGAACTGCTCGAGCAGCGAGGCCACGCCCTGGTCGGGCATCGCGAGGCCCGACGGGGTCAGCCCGTGCACGTTCTGCCACGCGACGACGTGGATGTTGCTGCGCCGCCCCAGACGTCGCTGTGGACGCACCGCCACCCGGGTCACCACCCAGTCCCGGGTGCGGGTCTGTTCGATGCCCAGATCGACTACCACGACGTCGATTCCGGCCAGCTGTTCCAGATCCGGATCGTCGACCCGCACGCGGGTCTCCAGTACCTGGCCCAACACCAGGACCTCGCCGGGGCGTTGGGCGAAGCGGCGCAGCGACACACTGCCGGTGGCCAGTGTCACCGAACCGGGCTCGATTGCGGTCACCCTCAGGATCGGAACGAAAATTCTTCGACGGGTGAGCAATTCGACCACCAGGCCGAGAACCCGCGGCTGCTGGCGGACGATGCTGATGCTGATCACCACATCGCGGACACGGCCGATGGACTCCCCGTCGGGGCCCAGCACCACCATCCCCGCTAGCCGGGCCGCGTAGACCCTGTTCACCGCCGCCATGAATTAAAGGGTAGAGACTGTGGTCGTGGAGAACACGTATCGACCCCGTAGAACGTGCCTCTCGGTTCCGGGAAGCAGCCTGAAGATGATCGAGAAGGCCAGAAGCCTGCCCGCCGACGAGGTGTTCCTCGACCTGGAGGACGCGGTTGCGCCCGACGCCAAGGAATCGGCCCGTGCGCAGGTGGCGGAGGCACTGGCCGACGACGGCTGGGCCGGACAGCTGCGCGGGGTGCGGGTCAACGACTGGACCACACCGTGGACCTACGCCGACGTGATCGAGGTGGTCACCGGGGTTGCGGCCGCCGGCACCACCTTGGACCTGATCGTGTTGCCCAAGGTGACCGAGGTGGCTCACGTCCAGGCGCTCGATCTGCTGCTCAGCCAGCTGGAGGCCACGCACGGCCTTGAGCCCGGCCGGATCGGCATCGAGGCGCAGATCGAGAACGCCCAGGGGTTGACCAACATCGACGCGATCGCGGCGGCCCCACGCGTGCAGGCGCTGGTCCTCGGCCCCGGGGACATGGCGGCCAGCCTCAACATGCGCACGTTGGAGGTCGGTGGGCAGCCCGACGGCTACGACATCGGCGACGCCCACCACCACGTGCTGATGCGCATCCTGATCGCGGCGCGCAACCGCGGTATCAACGCGATCGACGGGCCGTATGTGAAGGTGCGCGACGTCGACGGGTTCCGCCGGGTGGCCGGCCGTTCAGCCGCGCTGGGCTACGACGGCAAGTGGGTCCTGCATCCGGACCAGATCGAGGCGGGCAACGAGATCTTCAGCCCACGCCAGGCCGACTACGACCACGCCGAACTGATCCTGGACGCCTACGAATGGCACACCTCGCAGGCGGGTGGGGCCAGGGGAGCGGTGATGCTGGGTGACGAGATGATCGACGAGGCCAGCCGCAAGATGGCGCTGGTGGTCGCGGGCAAGGGCCGCGCGGCGGGGATGAGCCGGCTGGCTGAACCCTTCCGGCCGCCGAGCTGACCCGGGTGGTGCAGTGCCGCACCGCAATTCGGTGCGGCCCGCTACGAGGAGAGCACGCCGATCACGAAGAGCAGGATCCATCCTCCGTTGAGGAGGGTGCCGAATGCGCCGATGGTGATCCCCGCGATCGCCAGGCCCCGGCCCGATTGCCCGGTCTTCTTGATCTGATTGAGGGCGTTGATCCCGAGCCCGATTCCGACCAGGGCGGCGAGCAGGCCGATTCCGCACATCGCGAACAGCGGCAGCGACATGATCGAGGCCACGAGCGCCCCGATGGCCACCGTGTTGGTGGTGCCGGACGGCGACATCCCGTAGCCGCCGGGGTATCCGGGATATCCCGGCGGGCCGTAACCTGGCGGCGGATAGCCGGGCGCCGGCGGGGGATAGGGCGGCGGATAGCCGGAGCCATACGGGAACGGCGGCGGGTAACCGGACGGCGGCGGATAGTCGGGCGGGATGTCCGCGGGGTAGTCGATCGCGGGCGGATACGGCGGGTTGACCTCGTAGCCGGGCGGCCCGAACTCGTATGACGGTTGCGCCTGGGCGGAATGCGGCAGATCCTGGGAATGCTCGATGGAAGGTGCTTCGTAGCCGCTGGACAACGGTTCCGACGGCTGCGAGCCGGGGTCGGATGGCGGCGTTTCGCCCGCGTTGCCGTCCGCGTTTGTCATGCTGATCAACCTAGCGCACGGACAGCGACGCCCCGGGCGCGTGACGTCGGCACCAAATCCGGTGTGAGGGCGTTGCTGTAACGAGAGCAGCCGCCGAGGGGGCGGTGCGGAGGAGAGTGAAGTTCGACATGACGAGCCCATTTCAGTCCGGTCAGACACCGGGTACCGCGCCCGCTGCGCGCGGGGCGTTGCCGACGCCGCCCAAAGGCTGGCCGATCGGTTCCTATCCGACGTACGCGGAGGCCCAGCGTGCCGTCGACTACTTGTCCGACCAACAGTTCCCGGTGCAGCAGGTGACCATCGTCGGGGTGGACCTGATGCAGGTCGAGCGGGTCACGGGACGGCTGAGCTGGCCCAAGGTGCTCGGCGGCGGTGTGCTGTCGGGAGCCTGGCTCGGCCTGTTCATCGGCCTGATCCTCGGCTTTTTCAGCCCCAACCCGTGGAGTGCACTGCTCACCGGCCTGATCGCCGGTGTCTTCTTCGGCTTGATCACCTCGGCCATCCCGTATGCGATGGCTCGCGGCACAAGAGATTTCAGTTCGACGATGCAGCTGGTCGCGGGCCGCTACGACGTCCTGTGCGATCCGCAGGGTGCCGAACAGGGCCGGGATCTGCTGGCGCGCTTGACGATCTGACCCGCGACCCGGCGGCGGGCCGGACGCGGTGGCAAAGGTGCCCAGGTCACGATTGTGACGCGGCACGCCCAAACTGTTGCACATACGCGGGCAGAGCTCTACGGTTTGCGCGCGGGAGCCGCTCCGGCGGCGACAGATTACTCGGACGGAGGCACAGCGGTGCGCGCTCGGCGGCTATGTGCTGCGGCAGTGGCCGCGTTGGCGACGGCCTCGGTGGTGTCGGCTTGTGGTAAGGGCGACGACGGGATCGTCATCAACTACTACACCCCGGCCAACGAGATGGCGACTTTCACCGCCGTGGCCAAACGGTGCAACGCCGAACTCGGCGACCGTTTCACCATCAAACAGGTGAGTTTGCCGAAAGGCGCTGACGACCAACGGTTGCAGCTGGCCCGGCGGCTCACCGGCAACGACAAGACCCTCGACATCATGGCGCTCGACGTGGTCTGGACCGCCGAGTTCGCCGAGGCCGGCTGGGCCGTCCCGCTGTCCGAGGATCCGGCGGGTGAGGCCGAGTCCGATGCGGAGTCGAACACGCTGCCCGGACCGTTGGAGACGGCCCGCTGGCAGGGCAAGCTGTACGCATCGCCGATCACCACCAACACCCAATTGCTGTGGTATCGAGCCGATTTGATGGATGAGCCGCCGTCAACCTGGGACGGCATGGTCTCCGAGGCGAATCGTCTGCACGCGGCGGGCAAGCCCAGTTGGATTGCGGTACAGGCCAAGCAGTACGAGGGCCTGGTGGTGTGGTTCAACACCCTGCTGGCCAGCGCGGGGGGCCAGGTGCTCTCCGATGACGGCAAGACCGTCACCCTGACCGATACGCCGGAGCATCGCGCGGCGACGGTCAAGGCGCTGCAGATCATCAAATCGGTTGCCACCGCGCCCGGCGCCGATCCGTCGGTGACCCAGACCGATGAGGCGACTGCCCGGCTCGCACTCGAACAGGGCAAGGCCGCGCTCGAGGTCAACTGGCCGTTCGTGCTGCCCTCGCTGCTGGAGAACGCCGTCAAGGGCGGCGTGAACTTCCTGCGGCTCGACGAACGTGCCGATCTCGCGGACGCCATCAACGATCTGGGCACCTTCTCGCCGACCGACGAGCAATTCCAGTCGGCGTACGAGGCGAGCAAAGACGTGTTCGGGTTCGCCAACTATCCGGGTGTGACCGAGGGGGAGCCTGCCAAGGTGACGCTCGGCGGGTTGAACCTCGCGGTGGCCGAGACCAGCCGGCACAAGGCCGAGGCGTTCGAAGCCATCCGCTGCCTGCGCAACGTCGAGAACCAGCGCTACACCTCGGTCGAGGGCGGCTTGCCCGCGGTGCGCGAGTCGCTCTACGACGATCCGGCATTCCAGACGAAGTATCCGCAGTACGCGATCATCCGCGAGCAGCTGACCAATGTCGCGGTACGCCCCGCGACGCCGGTGTATCAGGCTGTGTCCACCCGCATTTCGGCCACCCTGGCCCCGATCACCGACATCGATCCGGAGCACACCGCCGATGAGCTGACCGAACAGGTGCAGAAGGCCATCGACGGCAAAGGGCTGATCCCGTGAGCACGAAGAGCGGCAACCGCACCTCCGAACGCAAGTTGGCGTTCGGACTGATCGCACCCGCGGTGATCCTGATGATCGCGGTGACGGCCTACCCGATCGGCTACGCGGTGTGGCTGAGCCTGCAGCGCTACAACCTGGCCGCCCCCGACGACACGGCCTTCGTCGGGTTCGCCAACTACCAGACCATCCTCACCGACCGTTACTGGTGGACGGCGTTCGTGGTGACGTTGGTGATCACCGTCGTCTCGGTGACGATCGAGTTCGTACTCGGCATGGCGCTCGCACTGGTCATGCACCGCACCATCTTCGGTAAGGGCGTGGTCCGCACCGCGGTGCTGATTCCCTACGGCATCGTGACGGTGGCCGCCTCGTACAGCTGGTACTACGCCTGGACACCGGGCACCGGTTACCTGGCCAACCTGCTGCCCGACGGCAGCGCCCCGCTGACCGAACAGTTGCCGTCACTGGCCATCATCGTGCTCGCCGAGGTCTGGAAGACCACGCCGTTCATGGCGCTGCTGCTGCTGGCAGGCCTGGCGCTGGTGCCGCAGGACCTGCTCAACGCGGCCCAGGTCGACGGTGCCGGAGCCTGGACGCGGCTGGTGAGAATCATTCTGCCGCTGATCAAACCGGCCATCCTGGTCGCGCTGCTGTTCCGCACCCTGGATGCGTTCCGGATCTTCGACAACATCTATGTGCTGACCGGGGGTGCCAACAACACCGGATCGGTGTCGATCCTCGGCTATGACAACCTGTTCAAGGCCTTCAATCTCGGATTGGGTTCGGCCATCAGCGTGTTGATCTTCCTGTCGGTGGCGATCATCGCGTTCGTCTTCATCAAGATCTTCGGTGCGTCGGCGCCCGGTGCAGAGGTGGAGGGACGATGACCGAGCGAGTGGGCGCGCGGCGCGCGACCGGGTGGACGGTCGTGAACATCCTGGTGGTGCTCTACGCGCTGATACCGGTGTTGTGGATCCTGTCGCTGTCGTTGAAGCCGACGTCAAGTGTCAAGGACGGCAAGCTGATTCCGTCGCAGATCACGTTCGAGAACTACAAGGGCATCTTCACCGGAAACATCTTCACCTCGGCGCTGATCAACTCGATCGGTATCGGCCTGATCACCACGGTCATCGCCGTGGTGATCGGCGGCATGGCCGCCTACGCGGTGGCACGGCTGGAATTCCCCGGCAAGAAGCTGTTGGTGGGTATCGCCCTGCTGATCGCGATGTTCCCCCAGATCTCGCTGGTGACACCGATCTTCAACCTGTGGCGGAGCATCGGGTTGTTCGACACGTGGCCCGGCTTGATCATTCCGTACATCACCTTCGCGCTGCCGCTGGCGATCTACACGCTCTCGGCGTTCTTCCGCGAGATCCCATGGGATCTGGAGAAGGCCGCCAAGATGGACGGAGCCACCCCGGCGCAGGCGTTCCGCAAGGTGATCGCACCGCTGGCCGCTCCTGGCATCGTCACGGCGGCCATCCTGGTCTTCATCTTCGCGTGGAACGACCTGCTGCTGGCACTGTCGCTGACCGCGACACAGCGGGCGATCACCGCGCCCGTGGCGATCGCGAATTTCACCGGCAGTTCGCAGTTCGAGGAGCCGACCGGGTCGATCGCGGCGGGCGCGATGGTCATCACCATCCCGATCATCATCTTTGTTCTCATTTTCCAGCGGCGCATCGTCGCTGGCCTGACATCCGGTGCGGTAAAGGGGTAATTGGATGGCCGAAATCGTGTTGGACCGGGTCACCAAGAGTTACCCCGACGGCGCAGGCGGCACCAGGGAAGCCGTCAAGCAGTTCTCGATGACCATCGCCGACGGCGAGTTCATCATCCTGGTGGGACCGTCGGGCTGCGGTAAGTCCACCACCCTGAACATGATTGCCGGGCTTGAAGACATCTCGTCGGGCGAGCTGCGGATCGGCGGGGAGCTGGTCAACGACAAGGCGCCCAAGGACCGCGACATCGCGATGGTGTTCCAGTCCTACGCGCTCTACCCGCACATGACGGTGCGCCAGAACATCGCGTTCCCGCTGACCCTGGCCAAGCTCAAGAAGGACGAGATCGCGGCCAAGGTCGAGGAGACCGCCAAGATCCTCGACCTGACCGAACTGCTCGACCGCAAGCCGGCCCAGCTGTCCGGCGGGCAGCGCCAGCGGGTGGCGATGGGCCGGGCGATCGTGCGCCGCCCCAAGGCATTTCTGATGGACGAGCCGCTGAGCAACCTGGACGCCAAGCTGCGCGTGCAGATGCGCGCCGAGATCGCCCGGCTGCAGAGCCGGTTGGGCACCACGACGGTCTACGTGACACACGATCAGACCGAGGCGATGACGCTCGGTGATCGAGTTGTGGTGTTGCTGGCCGGCGAGATCCAGCAGATCGGCACGCCTGACGAGCTGTACAACAACCCGGCGAACCTGTTCGTGGCCGGCTTCATCGGATCACCCGCGATGAACTTCTTCCCGGCCACGTTCACCGATGTCGGGGTGCGACTGCCGTTCGGCGACGTCACCCTGACCCCGCAGGTGCACGATCTGCTGGCGCGTCAGCCCAAGCCCGACAACATCATCGTGGGAATCCGTCCCGAGCACCTGGAGGACGCGTCGCTGCTCGACGGGTACGCCAGGATCCGGGCGCTGAGCTTCCCGGTGCGTGCCGACATCGTCGAGTCGCTCGGTGCGGACAAGTATGTGCACTTCACCATCGACGGTGCAGGTGCCGAGGCGGCGCAGCTCGCCGAGTTGGCCGCCGATTCCGGGGGCGGCGTCAACGAGTTCGTGGCTCGGGTGTCGGCAGAATCGACGGTGGCCAACGGTCAGCAGATCCAGCTGGCGTTCGACACCTCCAAGCTGGTGATCTTCGACGCCGCAACCGGGGCGAACCTGACCCGCACCGAACCGGTGGCGGCCGAGGAGCCCGAGGTCGAAGAAGCCGAGGCATCCGAAGAAGCAGAAGTATCCGAGGAAGCCGAGGCCGCTGAGCCCGCCGAGTCGGCCGAACCGGCCGGAGAACCGACAGAAGAGTGATCGACGTCCTGGCTGCGGTTCGCGCCCATGTGGTCGAGTACTTCGGCGCGGCGGGCATCACTGCCGAACCTGTCAGCGCTAGCGTCACCTTCCTGGGCACCGAGCGCATCGACGTGCTGCGGTTCGGGCCCGACCTGAGGGCCGGCGGTGCCGACGGTTCCGGCCGCGATCTGTATCACTATGTGACGCTTGGGTGTTCGCGTCACCCGATGTTCGATCCGACGGAGCTGGTCTCCGACCCGATCCACGGTCCGCGGGCCGAGGTGGTGCTGTCGCTGCGGGGCCCGACCCCGGGCGGGCTGGCCCGGTCGCTGGCCGTCCTGGCCGCCGCGCCCGCCGTGGAGGGTCTGGTGCTGGAGGCCGACGCACTCATCGACCTGGAGACGCAGTTGTTCGACTCCGCACCGTTCAGCGCATTCCTGCTGGGCCCCAGCGATATCGGCGAGGTAACCCTGCCCGATCCGCTGTCGCCGGTCACGGTGCTCTCGGCCACGCCGATCACCGCGACCGAGGCGGCCTGGGTGCGGCTCAAGGGTGCGGATGCGATGCGCGAGGCATGGCAGACCGATGGCGTCGACGTGCTCGACCCGACCCGAAGGGCTGCCAGCCCAAGCTGATTCCGGCTAGAGCCAGTCGTTGTGCCGGAACGTGCGGTACAGCACGAAGCAGATGGTGGCCATCGTCAGCAGCACGGCGGGATAGCCCCACGTCCACTGCAATTCCGGCATGTGCTCGAAGTTCATCCCGTAGATCCCGGCCATCGCGGTCGGCACCGCGGCGATCGCCACCCACGCCGAGATCTTGCGCATGTCCACGTTCTGCTGCATCGCGACCTTGCCGAGCGCGGCCTGCACCAGTGAGCTGAGCATCTCGTCGTAGCTCGTGACACGGTCGGAGGCCTGCACGTTGTGGTCGTGCACGTCGCGCATGTACCGGCGCACCTCGACCGAGATGAGGTCGTTGTGGTCGGTCAGCAACCGTGCCAGCGCGAGGGTCAACGGCGCCACCGCCCGGCGCATCTCGACGACCTCCCGCTTGAGCAGGTAGATGCACTCGATGTTGGTGTGCGTGCCGGGGGAGAAGATGTCCTCCTCCATGGCGTCGATGTCGGTTTCCATCAGGTCGGTCACGTCGAGGTAGCTGTCCACCACGTGGTCGGCGATCGCGTGCATTACCGCGAACGGTCCGAGTTTGAGGGTGGCCGGCGAGGATTCGAGCCGTTTCCGCACGCCGGCCAGTCCGCCGTGTTCACCGTGCCGGACGGTGACCACGAAGTCCGGTCCGACGAAGATCATGATCTCCCCGGTCTCGACGATCTCGCGGGCCAGGGCCACCGACTCGTGCTCGACGTAGTTGATGGTCTTGAGCACCAGGAACAGTGTCTTGTCGTACCGCTCCAGCTTGGGGCGCTGATGTGCGTGCACCGCGTCCTCGACGGCCAGCTCGTGCAATCCGAAAACATCTGCCACCGACTGCATCTGGAATTCGTCGGGCTCGTGCAGGCCGATCCAGACGAACGCCTTCTGACCCGCTGCCTGTAGTTCGCGGACCTTGTTCAGCGCTGCGGCGTGGGTGTATTTGCCGGGCAACCGGTCACCACCGCTGTACACACCGCAATCGACCATGGCCCGTGCCACCGGGACGTGGATCGCCTTGGCATCGGGCTCCGCGGGCCGGGGCCTTGCGGTCGACCGCAGGGCCGGTGGCAAAGCGCGGAATGAGGGCATGGACTCCGACCTTCCTGCGCGGTGTGCAGCAACCTGATCAGCACAACGAATGCTACGCGTACCTACTGTTAAGTAACGCTCACCAGCGGGGAACCCGGCCCTGTGAGAAATGGCATTGAAGTACCCTTGCGCCGTGTCGGAAAGTACAGTCGCCTCCTCGCCCGAGCGCTCGCCTGCGGAGCGCACCCCGCAAGTTGTCATCGAAGACGCCGAGATCTTCGATCATCACGAAGGCGGAAAGCTCTCGGTCGAGTTGAAGGAGCCGCTGGACACCCAGCGTGCGCTGTCGATCGCTTACACACCCGGGGTCGCCCAGGTGAGCCGGGCGATCGCCACTGATCACACCCTCGCAGCCAAGTACACGTGGGCCAACCGCCTGGTCGCGGTGGTCAGCGACGGTACTGCGGTGCTGGGCCTCGGCGATATCGGCCCCGCGGCGTCGCTGCCGGTCATGGAGGGCAAGAGCGCGCTGTTCAAGTCCTTCGGCGGGCTGAACTCGATCCCGATCGTGCTCGACACCAAGGATCCCGACGAGATCGTCGAAACCCTGATCCGGCTGCGTCCGACGTTCGGCGCGGTGAACCTGGAGGACATCTCGGCCCCACGCTGCTTCGAGATCGAGCGCCGGGTCATCGAGGCGCTGGACTGCCCGGTCATGCATGACGACCAGCACGGCACGGCGATCGTGGTGCTGGCCGCGCTGCTGGGCGCCACCAAGGTGCTCGAGCGTGACATCCATTCACTGCGCGTGGTCATCTCGGGCGCCGGTGCAGCGGGTGTGGCCTGCGCCAACATCCTGCTGAACAAGGGCATCACCGACGTCGTCGTGCTCGATTCGCAGGGCATCGTGCACTCCGGCCGTGACAACCTCAATGCCTTCAAGTCGGAGCTGGCCGGGCGCACCAACCCGCGCAAGCTCACCGGCGGTGTGGCCGAGGCGCTCGAGGGCGCCGATGTCTTCCTCGGGGTGTCGGCCGGCGTCGTGCCCGAGGAGCTCATCGCCACGATGGCTCCCAACGGCATCGTCTTCGCGCTGTCCAACCCGGATCCCGAGATCCACCCGGACGCCGCCCGCAAGTACGCGGCGGTCGTGGCGACCGGGCGCAGCGATTTCCCGAACCAGATCAACAACGTGCTGGCCTTCCCCGGGGTGTTCCGCGGTGCGCTGGACGCCGGTGCCCGCCGCATCACCGAGAAGATGAAGGTGGCGGCTGCCGAGGCGATCTTCTCGGTCGTCGGCGACGATCTCGCGGTCGACCACATCGTGCCCAGCGCGCTGGATCCGCGGGTCGGCCCCGCGGTTGCGGCCGCGGTCGCAGCGGCGGTTGACCCCGCAGAGTCCTGAGCTCACGAATGCGCCGCACCCTGGCGTCGGCACTACTGCTGTTGTCGGCGCTGGTGTTCACCGGTTGCGGTGGCCATTCGGCCCCGGCCGTTCTCGCGGTCGGGGCAGGGCAGGGGCCCGAGTCGGCGCTGCTCGGCCATCTGTACGCGGCGGCGCTGCGCTACTACGGCACGCCGGCCGCGGTCACCGAGACGGACGCTGTCCCCAGCGTGCTGGATTCCGGATCGGTGACGGTGCTGCCGGGGTTCACCGGCCGGTTCCTGACCGAGCTGAATCCGAACGCGACGGCGCGGGCGGACGAGCAGGTCTACCGGGACCTGGTATCGGCGTTACCCGAGGGTGTCGCGGCCGGTGACTACACCATGTCGGCGCAGGACAAGCCCGCTCTGGTGGTCACCGAGGCCACGGCCACGGCGTGGGGCGGGACCGATCTGAGCGCGCTGCGCCGCAACTGCGCACAGGCGCGGCCGGGCGCGGTTTCCGGCGCCAAGGTGCCCAACGTCGTGGGCTCGTGCACGCTGCCCAAGGCGCTCGTGTTCCCCGACGACAAGAGTCTGTTCGCGGCGCTGCGGGCCGGCAAGATCAACGCGGCCTGGTCGACGACGGCCGATCCGGCCATCCCGTCGGACCTGACCGTGCTGGCCGACAAGACGTCGCTGATCCGTGGCGAGAATGTGGTGCCGCTGTATCGCCGCAACACGCTCGACGAGCGCCAGATCCTGGCACTCAACGAGATCGCCGGTGTCCTCGACACCGGGTCACTGGCCGATATGCGCAGGCAGGTCGCCGAGGGCAAGGATCCCGGTGCGGTGGCCGATGCGTTCCTCCAGGCCAACCCGCTGGGCCACTAGACCCACTCCGCGAGCGACCGTGTCTGTACGCCGACACGCCGCGCATCGCGTACCTCGACGGTCGCTCGCGGGGCAAAGGGCAAAGAGATCAGCGAGGGATCATGCGGCCCATCGCGGAGGCGAACAGCTTCTGGTATCCGGAGCCGGTGATCCGCACGATCACGTCGAGGATCTTGGCGTCGGGACCGACGAGTACGCGCGCCTTGTCCTTGCGCACCGCCTCGAGGATGATCTTGGCCGCGCGCTGCGGGGTGGTGTTGGCCAACTTCCGGTCGAAGGTCTCCGCGAGCGCCTTCTGGTCCAGTCCCTCGGCGACGGTGGCGTTGCGCGCGATGGCGGTCTTGATCCCGCCCGGGTGCACGCAGGTCACCTTGACCGGATGCTTGGCCAGGGCCATTTCCTGACGCAGGGCCTCGGTGAAGCCGCGCACCGCGAACTTGGCCGAGTTGTAGGCGGCCTGGCCGGGAACCGAGAAGATGCCGAACAGGCTGGAGACGTTGACGACGTGTCCGTCGCCGGAGGCGATCAGGTGCGGCAGGAAGGCCTTGGTGCCGTTGACGACGCCCCAGTAGTCGACGTCCATGACCCGCTCGATGTCCTTGAACTGGCTGACCTCGACGTCGCCGCTGAATGCGATGCCTGCGTTGTTGTAGATCTGGTTGACCTTGCCGAAGTGCTCCTTGACGGCGTCGGCGTAGAGCAGGAAAGCCTCGCGCTCGGTGACGTCCAGCCGGTCGGTCTTGACCTCGGCGCCGATCGCCTTGAGGCGTTCCTCGGTGACCGCCAGGCCTTCGGTGTCGACGTCGCTGATCGCCAGTTTGGCGCCCGAACGTCCCAGCTCGATGGCCAGCGCCTGCCCGATGCCCGATCCGGCGCCGGTGACAACGGCGACCTTTCCGGCGAAGCCCTCCATAGAACACTCCCTCGCGTAGTCCGACACGTGTTGAGTTACGAGGCTACGCGGTACCGGCGGTCTCGCATATGGCGGCCTCCGCTGCGGCGGCCTCCTGCCACACATCGGCCAGGACCTGCAGCGGGACGTCCAGAGCGGTGCTCAATCCGACGACCGTGCCGAACGCGGGGGAGGGCAGCCGGCCGGTCTCGATCTTGCGCAAGGTCTCCGGGGAGATGCCGGCGTGCGCGGCCACCTCGTCGAGCGAGCGGTCTCCCCGGGCGGTACGCAGGGTCTCGCCGAGTCGGCGGCCGGCGGCGATCTGCGCGGGGGGTGAGCGGGGTACGGGACCACGACACCACGGTAGCGCTGGTATTTATATACCGCTAGTGTTGGTATTTAAATACCGAGGAGGATGTGGACATGATCGAGCTGAAGACCGGGGCCGAGATCGAGAAGATGCGGGTCACCGGGCGGTTCGTGGCCGAAGTGCTCGGCGAGCTGAGCGGGCTCGCCGCGATCGGGGTCAACCTGCTCGACCTCGAACACCACGCCCGCGACATGGTCAAACGGCGCGGCGCTGAGTCCTGCTACTGGGACTACGACCCGTCGTTCGGCAGGGGGCCGTTCCGCAACGTCATCTGCCTGTCGGTCAACGACGCCGTGCTGCACGGCCTCCCGCACGACTACCGGCTGCGTGACGGTGACGTGCTCAGCATGGACTTCGCGGTGTCGATCGACGGCTGGGTCGCCGACGCGGCCCGCACCGTGATCGTCGGGACCCCCGCGGCCGCCGACGTGCGCCTGGTCCGGGCCACCGAGGAGGCGCTGGCCGCCGGAACCGCCGCGGCCCGGCCCGGTAACCGGCTCGGCGACATCTCGGCCGCCATCGGCGCCGTCGCGGCCGATTACGGCTACCCGGTCAACCTCGAATTCGGTGGGCACGGTCTGGGCCGGACCATGCACGAGGACCCGCATGTGCCCAACCGGGGCAAGCCTGGCCGCGGCATGAAGTTGCGGGCCGGGATGACGCTGGCCCTCGAGCCGTGGCTCGCCGCGGGCACCAACCGCATCGTCTACGACCGCGACGGCTGGACCATCCGATCGGCCGACGGCTCCCGCACCGCCCACACCGAGAACACCGTGGCGATCACCGAATCCGGCCCGCTGGTGCTGACGACGTGCTGAGCGCCGCGCTCAGTGCTCGGGGCGCAGCAGCAGCGTGGCGATGACACTGATGACCGCGGTGGCCACCAGGTATCCGCACGCCAGCCACGGTGCGCCGCCACCGGCGGCGATCAGCGCCGTGAGGATCAGCGGTGTGAGGCCCGAGGCGTAGACGCCGGAGAGCTGATACACCGTCGACAAACCCGTGTAGCGGGTGCGGGTCGGGAACAGGGACGCGTAGAGCGTGCCCTGCGCGCCGTAGAACCAGGCGTGAATGACGCCGAACGCCAACAACATTCCCACCGCGTACGCCACGATGCTGCCGGTGCCGAACAACGCGAACGCGGGGAACACCACCACGGCGTACGCGGCGATACCCGACGCGTAGACAGCCTTCGGGCTGAACCGGTCGGCCAGCAGGCCCGAGACCGGCAGCAGTACCGCCATGAGCAGCGCCGCCGCGGTCACCACGACCAGCACGGGCACCTTGCCCAGGTGCAGGGTCGCGGTGGCGTACGAGATGGTGAACACGCCCCAGGTGTTGAACGCGGCGCCCTCGCCCCAGCGTGACAGCAGGCCCAGCACGGTCGAGCGCAGCGTCGGGGGACGGAAGATCTCCTTGACGGGGACCGCCGAGCGTTCGTCGTCATCGCGCAGCTTCTCGAACGCCGGGGTCTCGGCCACCCGGAACCGCACCACGACACCGAAGATCACCAGCACGACGCTGAACAGGAACGCGATCCGCCACCCGTAGGCCTGGAATGCCTCGGCCGACAGCCAGAGCTGCAACAGCACGAACACCCCGGTGCCCAGCGCCAGGCCCAGCGCCAGACCGACCTGCGGGATGCTGCCGAACAATCCGCGGCGATGACGAGGGCTGTGCTCGACGGCCAGCAGCACCGCGCCGGCCCACTCACCGCCGAGGGCGAATCCCTGGACCACCCGCAACACCAGAAGCAGGACCGGTGCCAGCACTCCGATCTGCGCCGCGGTGGGCAGCACGCCCATCAATGCGGTCGCCACGCCCATCAACAGCATGGTCAGGGCGAGCGTCTTCTTGCGGCCGATCCGGTCGCCGATGTGACCGAAGACGAATCCGCCGATGGGCCGGACCAGGAACCCGACCGCGAAGGTGGCGAATGCCAGCATCGTGCCGACGAAGGAGCTCTGGTCCGGGAAGAAGGTGTGGTTGAACACCAGGCTCGCGGCCGTGGCGTACAGGAAGAAGTCGTACCACTCGATCGTCGTCCCGAGCACGCTGGCCAGGACCGCGGTGCGCACCGTGTTGGGCGCAGCGGGTGCCTGCGCCTCATCGACGAGCGGGTCAGCTTCGATAGTCACCCTAGATGAGTAGCCGCCGGCCCTGGTGCGGCCCAGGGTTGTACGCGCGGTGATTCGAATGCACGCGCGCCCGGGCACCCCCAGAACAACGAAATGGTCGCTACCGTCGTGCGGCAGCGACCATTTCGTTGATTTCGGTGATCAGGCGAAGCGGTTACCCGAATGCCAGGTCGATGATCTCCTGCTGCTCGACGGCATGCACCTTCGACGACCCCGAGGACGGAGCCGACATCGCGCGCCGGGAGATCCGCTTGATCGGGTTGAAGTACTCCGGAAGCACCTCGGGCAGGGTCAGTCCCAGCGACGGCCACGCACCCTGGTTGGCCGGCTCCTCCTGGACCCAGAACTTCTCCGTGACGTTCGGGTAGCGGTCCAGCGTCTCGGCCAGCCGGCGCCGCGGCAGCGGGGCGAGCTGTTCGAGACGCACGATCGCGACGTCCTCACGGTTGTCCTTGGCCTTGCGCGCCGCCAGGTCGTAGTAGATCTTGCCGCTGCACAGCAGGACCCGGGTGACCTTGCCGCGGTCGCCCTCACCATCGGTGTAGGAGGACTCCTCCAGCACCGAGCGGAACTTGTTCTCGGTGAAGTCGCGGATGTCGCTGACGGCGGCCTTGTTGCGCAGCATCGACTTCGGGGTGAAGACGATCAGCGGACGCTGGATGCCGTCGAGGCCGTGCCTGCGCAACAGGTGGAAGTAGTTCGCCGGGGTCGACGGCACCGCGATGGTCATCGAACCCTCGGCCCACAGCTGCAGGAAGCGCTCGATGCGGCCCGAGGTGTGGTCGGGACCCTGTCCCTCGTGGCCGTGCGGCAGCAGCAGCACGACGTCGGAGAGCTGGCCCCACTTGGCCTCACCCGAGCTGATGAACTCGTCGATGATCGACTGCGCGCCGTTGACGAAGTCGCCGAACTGGGCTTCCCACAACACCATTGCGTCGGGGTTGCCCACCGAGTAGCCGTACTCGAAGCCCACTGCGGCGTACTCCGACAACGCCGAGTTGTAGACCAGCAACTTGCCGCCTGTCGGGGTGCCGTCGGAGTTGGTGGCCAGCAGCTGCAGCGGCGTGAACTCCTCGCCGGTCTTACGGTCGACGATCACGGCGTGACGCTGGGTGAACGTGCCGCGCTGGGTGTCCTGGCCGCTCAACCGGACCAGCTTGCCCTCCGAGATCAGCGACCCGAGCGCCAGCAGTTCGGCGAACGCCCAGTCGACCTTGCCTTCGTAGGCCATCTCGCGGCGCTTCTCCAGCACCGGCTTGACGCGCGGGTGCACGGTGAAGCCGTCCGGCAGGGCCAGATGGGCATCGCCGATGCGGGCCAGCAGCGACTTGTCCACGGCGGTCGCGAGCCGCTGCGGGATCTGCTGGTCGGATTCGACCGACTCGCTGGGCTCGGCCGCGTGCTTCTCCAGTTCGCGGACCTCGTTGAACACCCGCTCCAGCTGGCCCTGGTAGTCGCGCAGGGCGTCCTCGGCCTCTTTCATCGAGATGTCGCCACGGCCGATCAGGGCTTCGGTGTAGGCCTTGCGGGAGCCGCGCTTGGTGTCGATGACGTCGTACATGTACGGCTGGGTCATCGACGGGTCGTCGCCTTCGTTGTGTCCGCGGCGGCGGTAGCACAGCATGTCGATGACGACGTCCTTCTTGAACGCCTGGCGGAAGTCCACTGCCAGCCGCGCCACCCAGGCGCAGGCCTCCGGGTCGTCGCCGTTGACGTGGAAGATCGGCGCGCCGATCATCTTGGCGACGTCCGTGCAGTACTCGCTGGAGCGCGAATCCGTTGGCGCCGTGGTGAACCCGATCTGGTTGTTGACCACGATGTGGACGGTGCCGCCGGTCGTGTAACCGTTGAGCAGGGCGAGGTTCAGCGTCTCGGCGACCACGCCCTGGCCGGCGAATGCCGCGTCGCCGTGCAGCATCAGCGGGACGACGGGGTACTCGCCGGAGACGTCGGCGTCCCTGCTGCCGTCCAGCAGATCCTGCTTGGCCCGCACCAGACCCTCGAGCACCGGGTCGACCGCTTCGAGATGTGAGGGGTTGGCGGTCAGCGACACCTGAATGTCGTTGTCGCCGAACATCTGGATGTAGTTGCCGGACGCGCCGAGGTGGTACTTCACGTCACCGGAGCCGTGGGCCTGGCTCGGGTTCAGGTTGCCCTCGAACTCGGTGAAGATCTGGCTGTACGGCTTGCCGACGATGTTGGCCAGCACGTTGAGCCGGCCGCGGTGCGGCATACCGATGACCACCTCGTCGAGGCCGTGCTCGGCGGCCTGGTCGATCGCGGCGTCCATCATCGGGATGACGGTCTCGGCGCCCTCCAGCGAGAAGCGCTTCTGCCCAACATATTTGGTCTGCAGGAAGGTTTCGAACGCCTCGGCCGCATTGAGCTTGGACAGGATGTACTTCTGCTCGGCGACGGTCGGCTTGTCGTGCTTGATCTCGATACGCTCTTGCAGCCACTTCTGCTGCTCGGGCTCGAGGATGTGGGTGTACTCGACACCGATGTGGCGGCAGTACGCGTCGCGCAGCACCGACAGCACGTCGCGCAGCTTCAGGTACTGCTTGCCGGCGAACCCGTCGACCTTGAACTCGCGGTCGAGGTCCCACAGCGTCAGGCCGTGGGTGAGCACGTCGAGGTCGGGGTGGCTGCGGAAGCGGGTCTTGTCCAGGCGCAGCGGATCGATGTCGGCCATCAGGTGACCACGGTTGCGGTAGGCCGCGATCAGCTCGATGATCCGGGCATTCTTGTCCGTGATCGAGTCGGGGTTGTCGGTCCGCCAGCGCACCGGCTCGTACGGGATGCCGAGTTCGCGGAAGATCTCGTCGTAGAACTCGTCGTCGAGCAGCAGCTGGTGGATGGTGCGCAGGAAATCGCCCGATTCCGCGCCCTGGATGATGCGGTGATCGTAGGTCGAGGTCAGGGTGATCAGCTTGCCGATGCCGACCTCGTTGATGCGTTCCTCGCTGGCGCCCTGGAACTCGGCCGGGTACTCCATCGCGCCCGCGCCGATGATGGCGCCCTGGCCGGCCATGAGCCGCGGCACCGAGTGCACGGTGCCGATGGTGCCCGGGTTGGTCAGCGAGATGGTGACACCGGAGAAGTCCTCGGCGGTCAGCTTGCCGTCGCGGGCCCGGCGCACGATGTCCTCGTAGGCGGCGATGAACTGGCCGAAGTGCATGGTCTCGCAGCGCTTGATCGCGGCCACGACCAGTGAGCGGTTGCCGTCCTTGCCGGGCAGGTCGATGGCCAGGCCCAGGTTTGTGTGGGCCGGCGTGACCGCGGCGGGCTTGCCGTTGGCCTCGGCGAAGTACCGGTTCATGTTCGGGAACTTCTTGACCGCCTGCACGATGGCGTAGCCGAGCAGGTGGGTGAAGCTGACCTTGCCGCCGCGGGTGCGCTTGAGGTGGTTGTTGATGACGACGCGGTTGTCGATCATCAGCTTGGCCGGGATGGCCCGCACGCTCGTCGCGGTGGGCACCTCCAGCGAGGCGTTCATGTTCTTGACGACGGCCGCGGCGGCGCCGCGCAGCACCTGCGTCTCGTCACCCTCGGCCGGCGTGGGACCCGCCTTGGCGGGCTTGGCCGGGGCCGCCTTCGCCGGAGCGGCCGGAGCGGCCGGAGCCGGAGCAGGAGTTGCCGGCGCGGGAGTTGCGGGTGCGGCCGCCGCGGGAGCGGCGGGAGTTGCTGCCGCAGGCGCCTGCGGCGCTGCCGGTGGTGTCGACTGTCCGTTGGCGACGGTGTTGTCGGTGGTGGGCTCAGGGGAGTAGTCGACCAGAAATTCGTGCCAACTCGGATCCACCGAAGAGGGATCCTCGCGGAACTTGCGATACATCTCCTCGACCAACCACTCGTTCTGCCCGAATGGTGAAGGTGAACTGCTCACGGCAGACACTCGCCTCGATTCTTGTGTCCGGCCAGCCGTCACAAGGAGGCTTGCCGCTTGTGTTCTTCTGTGGGCGGTCGACCCCGTTCGACCGCCGCATAAAGGCTATCGCCTTTCGGCGCCACCCGAGGTCGGCATGGGGGTGGCGGACTTAGCGGACGGCAGCACATGCAACGTTGCAGGCCACCGCGGCGGGGGCGCGCCGAACGCCTGGCGGGCGTTGGCGACGATCTTCTTACCCATCAACCGGTTGCCGACGCCGCCGATGACAGCACCGATGCCGACCGGCAGCATCTTGCCGAAAGCCATCGCGCCGCGCTTGAGCGTATACCGCTTGACGAAGTACTTGACCAGCCGGGAGTTGAGCTGGGAAACCGCGGGCAACGGCAGTGTCGCGGCACCGTCGGACAGCCACGCGCCGCTGGTACGTCCGGTGCCGAGCAGGTCGGCGATGGCGTGCTTGCTGTCGTCGCCGACGAGCACCGAGAGCACCAGGGCGCGGCGCCGTTCGCGGTGGTCGGCGGGGATGCCGTACACCTCGGCGACCGCGAGCACGAACACCGACGTCGCCTCGAGGAACACCACCGTCTCCCCGGCCACGGCCGAGAGCGCCACCAGCGTTCCGATACCGGGGAATGCCGCCGCCGAGCCGACGGCCGCGCCGCTGGCCATCACCGCGGCCAGGTAGTGCTTCTCCAGCCGGGTCACGATCTCGGCCGGGGTGGCATCGGGCTGCTGGCTGCGCAACCGGTCCACGTATGCCTTGACCGCGGGGGCCTGCACGCGTGAACTGCCCTCGATGATCGCCGAGAGCACCTTGGCCGCGGCGCTGGGATCGGTCGTCTCTTCGACCTTGGCCGGTAATTGGGCTTTGGACCGCGCAAACACTTCGGGGCCTCCCAGGTGTGAACCCATCGTTGACTGCCAGGCTAACGAACGACGACCCGCCGTGGGTGCCCGAGGGTGACCGCTGTCACCGGGAACAAAAAACTCGAATGCGGGGCTGTTCAGCTTCATGGCATCATCGCGCGACGTGGACCAGACGACATCGCCAGCCGCGCCGAGCCGGATCCGGATGATCCTGGTGCTGGGGGCCCTCGTCGCGTTGGGGCCGCTGACCATCGACATGTATCTGCCTGCGCTGCCGCGGATCGCCGACGAGCTCTCGGTTTCCTCCTCGGTGTCCCAGTTGACGCTCACCGGAACCCTGGCAGGCCTGGCGCTCGGGCAACTGATCGTCGGCCCGCTGTCGGACTCGCTGGGCCGCAGGCGCCCGTTGATGTGGGGCATCGTGCTGCACATGGTGGCCTCGGTGCTGTGTGTGCTGGCGCCCGACATCGCGATCCTCGGGCTGGCGCGCGGACTGCAGGGCATGGGCGCGGCGGCCGCCTCGGTGGTGGCCATCGCCGTGGTCGGTGACCTGTTCAGCGGCACGGCGGCGGCGACGGTGATGTCACGGTTGATGCTGGTGCTCGGGGTGGCCCCGGTGCTGGCCCCGTCGCTGGGCGCGGCGGTGCTGCTGCACGGGTCCTGGCACTGGGTGTTCGTCGCGTTGGTGGTAGTGGCCGGCGGCCTGCTGCTGATGGCCGCGCTCGCCCTGCCCGAGACGCTGCCGGTTTCACACCGGCGCCCGCTGGCGGTGGGCGGCATCATCGGCACCTACATCGAGCTCCTGCGCGACTCGCGGTTCGTGATCCTGGTCCTGGTGGCCGCGCTCGGCATGTCGGGGCTGTTCGCCTACATCTCGGCCGCGCCGTTCGTCCTTCAGGGCCACTACGGCCTGGACCAGCAGGCCTTCGCGCTGGTGTTCGCCGCGGGTGCCATCGCGCTGATCGGCTCCACCCAGTTCAACGTCGTGCTGCTGCGCCGGTTCTCGCCGCAGGCCATCACGGTGGCGGCGCTGAGCTGGTCGACGCTGGCCGGCGTGGTGTTCGTCGCGCTGACCGTCGCGCACGTGGGTGGGCTGTCCGCGTTCTTGGTGCCGGTGCTGGCGATCCTGGCCGGGATGGGCCTGGTCCTTCCCAATGCCCCGGCGGTCGCGCTGTCGCGTCATCCCGACGCTGCCGGCACGGCGGCCGCGCTGCTGGGCGCGGCACAGTTCGGACTCGGTGCCGCGGTGGCGCCCGCGATCGGGGCCCTGGGCAACGGCGCGCCGGCGTTGTCGTGGGTGATGACGGCAGGCATGGCGATCGCCTTGGCGGCGCTACTGCTGGTGGGTCGGCGTAACGGTGACGAGGAGCCGAGCGAATACCCGGGCGACACGCTCGACGTCGCTCCGGAGGCGGTTGTCGAGCCGGCCTGACCCGCTCCCGGGTAGCGTCGGCTGGGCCCGCCAACAACCCAACTAGGTCGGACCCGAGGCCCAACCCACCACATTCGACATGTCTCCAGTGCTGAACGCCCGCACCCCGAACGCGCAGGGCAATGGGTCCGCGCGTCCGGAGAATCCGTGGAACGCGCTGTGGGCCATGATGGTCGGCTTCTTCATGATCCTGGTCGACGCGACGATCGTGGCGGTCGCCAATCCGACGATCATGGAAGCCCTGGGCGCCGACTACGACGGCGTGATCTGGGTGACCAGCGCCTACCTGCTCGCGTATGCGGTGCCGCTGCTGGTCGCCGGCCGGCTCGGCGATGTGTACGGACCCAAGAACCTCTACCTGGCCGGGCTGGCCGTGTTCACCGCGGCCTCGCTGTGGTGTGGTCTGGCCGGCAGCATCGAGATGCTGATCGCCGCGCGCGTGGTGCAGGGCATCGGCGCGGCGTTGCTGACACCGCAGACCTTGTCGACGATCACCCGCATCTTCCCGCCCGAGCGGCGCGGGGTGGCGATGAGCGTGTGGGGTGCGACCGCCGGGGTCGCCACCCTGGTCGGGCCGTTGGCCGGTGGCGTGCTGGTCGGGGGCCTTGGCTGGCAGTGGATCTTCTTCGTCAACGTGCCGATCGGAATCCTGGGTCTGGCGCTGGCGGTGTGGCTGGTCCCGGTGCTGCCCACCCAGCCGCACCGGTTCGACCTGCTGGGCGTGGTGCTGTCCGGCGTCGGCATGTTCCTGATCGTGTTCGCGCTGCAGGAGGGGCAGTCGCGGGACTGGGCGCCGTGGGTGTGGGCCACCGGTGCGGTCGGCATCGCGGTGATGGTGGCGTTCGTGTGCTGGCAGGCGGTCAACACCGCCGAGCCGCTGATCCCGCTGCGGATCTTCAAGGACCGCGATTTCAGTCTGGCCAACGTGGGCGTCGCGACGATCGGGTTCGCGGTGACGGCGATGATCCTGCCGTTGATGTTCTACGCCCAGACCGTGTGCGGGCTGTCGCCGATCCGGTCGGCCCTGTTGACCGCGCCGACTGCCATCGCCAGCGGTGTGCTGGCACCGGTGGTGGGTCGCATCGTCGACCGGGCGCATCCGACGCCGGTGATCGGCTTCGGCTTCTCGGCCATGGCGATCGGGCTGACCTGGCTGGCGGTGGAGATGACCCCGACGACCCCGATCTGGCGGCTACTGCTGCCGCAGTTGGTGATGGGCATCGGCATGGCATTCATCTGGTCCCCGCTGGCGGCGACCGCGACGCGCAACCTGCCGCCGGACCTGGCCGGGGCCGGCTCGGGTGTGTACAACGCCACCCGACAGGTCGGGTCGGTGCTGGGCAGCGCCGGGATCGCGGCGTACATGACGTCGCGCATCGGCGCCGAACTGCCGGGGGCGGCAAGCGCGGCGCCCCGCGGGGAGGGTGCGGCCGCCGAACTGCCCGAGTTCTTGCACGTGCCGTTCGCCGCGGCGATGTCGCAGTCCATGCTGCTGCCCGCGTTCGTCGCGCTGTTCGGTGTGGTGGCCGCCCTGTTCCTGCTCGGTTTCGGCAATGAATCGACCTTCGCGGCGGCGCCCGGGCGGGACGCGAACCCCGAGCCCTACCTGGATCCCCGTGACGACGATGACGACGACTACATCGAGTTCACCGTGAGCCATGACGGTGATCCGGACGCGGTCACCGACCAATTCCGCGCACTGCCGGTGGCCCTCCCCGAAGCCGCGGACCCCGACAAGTGGGAGAACATCTACGCCGAGTTCATGGCCGAGCGCGATGGAACAGCACAGCGGGATTGAGATAGCCGCCCGGATCGAACGCGGCCTTGACGGTGCGCATGGCCGCGATGTCGGCCTCGGTGCGTGACATCGCCACATAGTCGCGTTTACGTGAGCCGACGCCGTGTTCCGAGCTGACGTTGCCGCCGCAGTCGGCGATCAGCGTCATCATCGCGGCGTACAGCCCGGGTTCGGAATCGGTGGAACAGCGCAGCACGTTCAGGTGCAGATTGCCCTCGCCGATGTGTCCGAACAGCACCGGGATCGCTTCTGGCGCATGGCCGGCGATCAACTCGGCCGATGCGTCGGCGAAACCCTGGATCGCCGACAGCGGCAGGGAGACATCGAATTTCAGTGGCGGGCCGAACAATCCGAGCACCTCGGCCACCGACTCGCGGACCTGCCACAACCGCTGTTGCGCGGTTGTGTCGATGCCGACGGCGGGCTCGCCGCACAGGTCGGCGTCCTCCAGCGCGTCGGCCAGGCGTTCGGTCTGGTCGGTGTCGCCGGCCAATTCGATCAGCAGCTGCCAGGCGCCGTCGACCGGGGCGGCCACGCCGAGGTGCTCGGCGGTCAGCGCACTGGCCCGGGCGTCGATCAGCTCCAGGGCGGCGATGCCCTCGAGGTCACGGAAGATCCGGCCTGCGCCGACGAGTGCATCCAGGTCGGCGAACCCGCAGATCGCGGTGACCCGGTGGGTGGGCGCTGGGTGCAGTCGCAGGTCCAGCGTCGTGATCACGCCGAGGGTGCCCTCGGCGCCGACGAAAAGGGAGGCCAGATCGTAGCCCGTGTTGTCGCGGCGGACCTGGCTGTGCCGGTGCACCACCGACCCGTCCGGTAGCGCGATGTCCAGGCCCAGCACCTGCTCGCCCATGTTGCCGTAGCGCACCGTGCGCAGACCCCCGGCGTTGGTGGAGGCCATCCCGCCGACGGTGGCCGATTCACGTGCGGCAAGGTCGACGCCGAACACCAGACCCGCCGCCGTGGCGGCCCGCTGCACGGCGGCCAGGGGAGTCCCGGCACCGACGGTGACCCTGCGCTCGACGGTGTCGATGGCACCGATCCCGGTGAGTCGCTCGGTGGACAGCAGGATGTCGTCGTTCTCCGGAACCGTCCCGGCCACCAATGAGGTCCGGCCGCCCTGCACCGTGACACACGCTCCCGCGTCGCGGCAGGCTCGCAGCACCGCCGCCACTTCGTCGGCGTTGCCGGGGCGGACCAGAGCTGTCGCCTGCCCGCGGTACCGCCCGGTGTGGTCGACGCAGCGGCCGTCCAACACGTCGGGGTCGGTGGTGACGTACCCGGCACCGACAATCCCGGCAAGTGTTTCGGTAAGCGTTTCAGTCACCGGTTGGGTGTATCACAGGATCGGTCAGGGCCAGGAATGCGCCGAGCGCGATCAGGCTGTCCGGCTGGGACGGCAGATAGTCGGTGAGCTGGGGTGAGCGCACGATGTACGCGACGTACTTGGCCCGGCTGATCGCCACGTTGAGCCGGTTGCGGTTCAGCAGGAAACCGATCCCGCGGGGCACATCGGCGGCCGAGGAGGCCGTCATCGACACGAACACCACGGGCGCCTGCCTGCCCTGGAACTTGTCCACCGTGCCGGCCTGCACCTCGGTCAGACCTGCCGCGTCGAGAGCTCGCCGCACCGTGGTCACCTGGGCGTTGTAGGGCGTCACCACCAGGAAGTGGTCCTGCCCCAGCGGCGTGCTGCCGTACTCGTCGGTCCAGGTGGTGTCCATCAGGCCGGTGATGGCCGCGACGATCGCGTCAGCCTCTTCGGGACTGTCGGTCGAATTGCCAAGGTGGGCGACCTCGAGTACCCGAACGCCGGGTTCGATACCATCGAGTGTGCGTGCGGCACTGACCTTTTCGTGTGACTGCAGACGGCCGTCATAGGACAGCCGCGACACCGGGCCGCACACCGCCGGATGCATCCGGAACGAGCAGTCCAGGAAGTAGCCGCGCTCGGCAGGCAGCGTGTGCGCACCCTCGACCAGCCAGCCCAGTGCCGAATCGTCGACCGGTGCCGGGTGGGTGCCCTGGCAGACCTGGGGCAATTGCTGCGGATCGCCCAGCAGCAGCAGATTGCGCGCGGCCGGGGCCACCGCGATGGTGTTGGCCAGGTTGAACTGACCCGCCTCTTCGATCACCAGCAGGTCGAGGCAATGGCGCGGGACCCGGGCCTCGTTCGCGAAATCCCATGCGGTGCCGCCGATCACGCATCCTGGATGATCAGCGATGAACGAGGCGTAGGCGTTCTCGCCGATCTCCGTCCACCGCGGGTCGGCGCCCTTGCGTTTCTTGGCAACCAGCGCAGCGTCCACCCCGGCGTCGATCACCTGCTCCAACAGGTGCTCGATCACCGCGTGTGACTGCGCGACGATGCCGATACGCCAACGGTGTTCGTTGACCAGGCCGGCGATGATCTGCGCCGAGGTGTGGGTCTTGCCGGTGCCGGGTGGGCCGTGCACCGCGATGTACGAGCAATCCAGATCCAGCAGCGCCGCCGTGATGTCGGCGGCGGTCCCACTGCCCCGCGGCAGTGGCCGGCCGCTGACGGTGCGCGGCGGGCGCCGCAGCAGCACATCGGTCACCGCGTCGGCGGGCAGCGTCGGTAGACCGGCGGACACGGTGGTGGCCGTGCTGTCGATGGACACCTGCAGGGGCCGGGTGTTGATCGGTGGGCCCGGGGTCAGCGCGAACGGCACCTGGGTGAACGTGTCACCGTGCTTGGGCTGGCGTTCGGTGATCAGCACCTCGGTCGGTGCTTCCGGATTGTCGCAGCCGACGACCGCGGCGCTGCCGAAGCCACGACGGTCCGGGTCGTCGGACAGGCCTGCCGGCGCCGGCGGGGTGTACAGCGCGTAGACCTCGGTACCCAGTTCCCCGGCGTCGATGGCGCCGGTCAGCAGCACCTGCCGTTGCGGTTTACGGGCCCGCGGCGGAGTGTGCCAGTCGGTGACGACCCGCGCCTTCTCGGCGACGAAAACGCCTGTGCTGTCGGCCCATTCGTCGACCGGATTGTTGAGCCGGTCGAAATGGCCCCACCAGAACGGTTTGTCCTCGCGTTTGTGGAAGCCGCGCGCCGCGGCGATGAGCGCCACCGCCTGCTGCTCGGCCGTTCGGGGTTCCACTCCGTCGCCTGCGAAGCGCAGCAGCTTGCGGTCGACGGCGTCGGCCTTCTCGATCGGTGCTCCGTCGCGCACCGGTTGTGGGCCGCGCGGCGGCACCTCGGCTTCGAACGCCCGGTTGATCAGCCAGTCCCGCAGCCGGTGGGTGGACCGGCAGTCGTAGCGGTTGTAGTCCTCGATCTCCTTGAGCACGGTGGCGGCCTCGTCGTGGTGACCGGCGTCGCGCAGTGCGCAGTGGCGTGCGTATTCGGTGATCGAATCGGTGGCCTTGGTGACCTCGCCGCCGCGCAGTTCGTTGCCCATGTACAGGGGTTCCAGCGATTTGATGCTGTAGTTCTCGGTGCCGACGCGAATGCTCTTGCGTACCAACGGAAGCAGGTCGACGAGGATGCCGTTGCGAAGCAGGTCGTCGACGTCGTTCTCGCCTACCCCGTAGCGGCCGGCCAGCCGCAGCAGGGTGCTGCGCTCATAGGGTGCGTAGTGGTAGATGTGCATCTTGGGGAAACGCTTGCGCCGCTTGCGGACCAGGTCCAGGAAGTCGATGAGCACCTGGCGTTCGCTGGCCCGGTCGTGCGCCCACAACGGCTGGAAGTTTCCTTCCGCGCCCAGGACGCCCCACAGGTATTCCAGACCCCAGTCCTGGCCGTTGGCCGTCCACAACGGGTCGCCTTCGTAGTCGAAGAACAGGTCGCCCTTGTCCGGGTCCGGCAGCAGCATCAGCGGTTGCGGATCGACTACTTCGTACGGCGGCTTGCCATCCGGGTGCGGTGCCACCTGCAGGCGGGCCTGCCCCCGCAGCGCGGTCAGGTTGCGCTGGGCCAACCCCGGCACCGCATCGGTGTGGCCGGCCAACTGATGGGTGGTGGTGACACCGGCCTCGATGAGCCGGGCGCGCTGGCCGGCCCGAATCCCGGCCACCAGGAACAGGTCGTCGGTGGCGCGGATCTGCTGCTCGCATTCACTGCAGCCGAAACACGCCCGCACCGTGTCGTCGGACCAGCGCACGGCGGTGTCGCCGGCCAGATGACCGTCGAGCAGTGCCTGTAGCGCGGCGCGCCGTGGCCGGTACACCGCGAGCAGTTCGTCGACGCGGTAGCTGGACATCGCGCCGTCGCCGAGGACCAGGTCGACCTCGTCGGCGACCGGCACCCCGGCGGCCGACAGCACATCGGCGTAGGCGGCCAGCTGGAGCAGCGCCTCCACCTTCACCGAGCGGGACAGTTTGGTGTCCCGCAGGCGGTAGCGCTGCCCGTCCCAGATCAGGAAGTCGGCGAACCCGGCGAACCGTCCGTCGAACATCGCGGCCTGATAGATCGCCGGGTCGCGGCGTCGCACGGCTTCCAGGGTGGCTTCGGCCGCGGTCGTCAACCCGGCTGCGGTGTAGGTGGGCCGGCCGATCACCGTCACCTCAGAGTTGGCGCGCAGGTCCTCGAGGTGGCGCTGCTCGTGGTCGCCGCCGAGTTGTGCGGTGCGAGCCAGCAATTCGTCGTCGGACGACACCGCCGGGCCACGACCGAGCTGCGCGTCGAACGATCGCAGCAGGGCGTACTCACAGCGGGCGGCCGCGGCCAGATCCGAGGCGCTGTAGATGACCGTCGGACCCGACGCGCCGTCGTCGGTGACGAACACGCTGCCACTGTAGGTGAGGGCACCGACATCGCGGGTGAAGCTAGATGTTGCCCATCAATTCCACACCGCCGCCGTTCCAGCGGAACTTCACCGTGCTGGCCAGTCCGTGTAATCCGCCGGAGTACTGCAGTGCCACGGTGTCGCCGGTGCTGGCCGTCTTGTCGATGCCGTTGAAGCCATAGGTGTCCGGCACGCCGGTCGGGATGAACTTGCCCAGGTGGAAGAGAACGGCTCGGGTATTGGGGTGTTCGGAGTTGGTGTTGGCCCGGACGATCACCGCCGACAGCTGGGCGCACTCGTTGTAGTTGCCCGCCAGCGGCTCGGGGCTCCAGGACTGATTGCTGCGTGGGTCCCGGGGCAACTCCGAGACTGCCTTGGAGATCTCGGGGGCGGCGAGGTTCACCGCGCAGGGATCGGCCTGTGGTGGCGCCGGCGCCGGGGCGGCCTTCGCGGCAGGGGTGGACACCGAGGTCGGGGCTGGACCGGGTCCGGCGTCGGGGGTTTTGGAGACGGTGGAATCGCCCGATCCGCACCCCGAGAGCGTGAGCACGGCCGTCACAACGACCCCGGGGGCCATGGCGAACACTGCGACCCGATTCACAGTTGGGCAACCTACCGCGCCCCCGTGGCGGGTTTGTGCAGGCGCGCGGCCGGGATTCCCTTCGATTGGCACTAGACTTCTGAACCGATGACCTCGCCAGACCCGGATTCGGGGGATACCGCCCCAACGTTTGCCGACCTGCAGATTGACCCTGCGGTGTTGAAGGCAGTCACTGATGTCGGCTACGAGTCGCCGTCGGCGATTCAGGCCGCGACCATTCCGGCCATGCTCGCGGGCTCCGATGTGGTCGGGCTGGCCCAGACCGGTACCGGTAAGACCGCGGCCTTCGCCATCCCGATCCTGTCCAAGATCGACACCACCAGCCGCAACACCCAGGCGCTGGTGCTGGCACCGACTCGTGAGCTCGCGTTGCAGGTCGCCGAGGCCTTCGGCCGCTACGGCGCGCATCTGCCCGCGATCAACGTGCTGCCCATCTACGGCGGGGCGTCCTACACCGTTCAGCTGTCGGGCCTCCGGCGCGGAGCGCAGGTGGTGGTGGGTACCCCGGGCCGGGTGATCGATCACCTCGAGCGCGGCACGCTGGATCTGTCGAACCTGGACTACCTGGTGCTCGACGAGGCCGACGAGATGCTCACCATGGGCTTCGCCGAAGAGGTCGAGCGGATCCTCGCCGACACGCCGGAGTACAAGCAGGTGGCGCTGTTCTCGGCCACCATGCCGCCGGCCATCCGCAAGATCACCACCAAGTACCTGCACGATCCGGTCGAGGTCACGGTCAAGGCCAAGACCGCCACCGCCGAGAACATCACGCAGCGGTTCATCCAGGTGGCCGGCGCGCGCAAGCTGGACGCGCTGACGCGGGTGCTCGAGGTCGAAGAGGGCGACGCGATGATCGTGTTCGTCCGCACCAAGCAGGCCACCGAGGAGGTCGCCGAGCGGCTCAAGGCTCGCGGTTTCGCGGCTGCGGCCATCAACGGTGACATCAACCAGGCCCAGCGTGAGCGCACGATCACCGCGCTCAAGGACGGCACGATCGACATCCTGATCGCCACCGATGTCGCCGCGCGCGGTCTGGACGTCGAACGCATCTCGCACGTCGTCAACTACGACATCCCGCACGACACCGAGTCGTACGTGCACCGCATCGGCCGCACCGGCCGGGCCGGCCGCTCGGGGCATGCCCTGCTGTTCGTCACCCCGCGCGAACGCCACTTGCTCAAGTCGATCGAGAAGCACACCCGGTCGAAGGTCATCGAGGCCGAGCTGCCCAGCGTCGACGATGTCAACGCCCAGCGCGTGTCGAAGTTCCGTGACTCCATCACCGATTCGCTCAACGGTCCGGGCCTGGAGTTGTTCCGCCGGATCATCGAGGACTACGAGCGCGAGAACGACGTGCCGATGGTCGATATCGCCGCGGCATTGGCGTTGCAGTCGCGCAACGGCGAAGAGTTCCTGATGACGGAACCGCCGCCGGAGAAGCGCCGCGAGCGTGACCGGGACGATCGCGGCGAGCGGCCCGTGCGCAAGGAGCGCCCACCGCGCGAGGGCCTGGCGACGTACCGGATCGCGGTCGGCAAGCGGCACAAGGTGGGGCCCGGCCACATCGTCGGCGCCATTGCCAACGAGGGCGGCCTGCACCGCAACGAGTTCGGCCACATCACCATTCGCGGCGACTACTCGCTGGTGGAGCTGCCGGAGAAGCTGCCGAGCAAGACGCTCAAAGCCCTGGAGAACACCCGGATCTCGGGCATGCTCATCAATCTGGAGCGGGAGCACGTCGAGCGCGCCGACCGGGGTGACCGTGGGCCGCGCCGCGAATACAAGGGCCGTTCGGAGTACAAGGGCAGATCCGAGAACAAAGACCGCTCGGGGAAGCCGCACCGGAAGACCAAGTGACGGTCTCCAGGAGCGTGACGGGGCTGTCGGATCAGGGTGGCCTTGAGTCGATTGACGCGCCAGTTTCCGCGTCGGCTCGGGTTGCGTCACTGACCGGGATCCGCGCGGTGGCCGCCATTCTGGTGGTGCTGACGCATGCGGCCTACACCACCGGTAAATACGGGCAGGGCTACCTCGGGCTGGTGTATTCACGCGCCGAGATCGGTGTGCCGATCTTCTTCGTGCTCAGTGGTTTCCTGTTGTTCCGGCCCTGGGTGAAGGCCGCCGCGACGGAGGGACGTGCGCCGTCGGTGCGCCGGTACGCCTGGCACCGGGTGCGACGCATCATGCCGGCGTATGTGGTGACGGTGCTGCTCGCGTATCTGCTCTACCACTTTCGCACCGCGGGTCCGAACCCCGGCCACACGTGGATCGGCCTGTTCCGCAACCTGACTCTGACCCAGATCTACACCGACGACTATCTCTTCTCCTTTCTGCATCAAGGGTTGACCCAGATGTGGAGCCTGGCGGTGGAGGCGGCGTTCTACGTGGCCCTGCCGCTGATCGCCTATCTGTTGCTGGTCGTGTTGTGCCGGCGACGGTGGCGGCCGGGGTTGTTGTTCTTCGGCCTGGCCATGCTGGCCGCGGTGTCACCACTGTGGCTGTGGATCGTGCACGATTCCACGAATCTGCCTGACGGTGCCCGGCTTTGGCTGCCCACCTACATGGCCTGGTTCGTGGCGGGTATGGCGCTGACGGTGCTGGGGCAGCTCAAGGTGCGCGGCTACGGGATGGTGTGTGTGCCGTTGGCCGTGGTGTGCTACTTCATCGCGTCGACGCCGCTCGCGGGGGAGCCGACGACGTCACCCGCCAAGCTGAGCGAGGCGTTGGTCAAGACGTTCTTCTACGCGGTGATCGCCGCATTGCTGGTGGCGCCGCCCGCGCTCGGCGACCACGGTTGGTACAACCGCTTTCTCGCGTCCCGGCCGATGGTCTTCCTCGGCGAGATCTCCTACGAGATCTTCCTGATCCACCTGATGATCATGGAACTGGTGATGGTCGAGGTGATGCGCGATCCGGTCTACACGGGGTCGATGTTCAACCTGTTCGTGCTCACGATGGTGTTCACCATCCCGGCGGCCTGGCTGCTGCACCGGTTCACGCGAGTCCGATCCTGAGCATTTAGTTAGGGTATGCTTACCTAATGACGAAGGCATCGCGCGGGCTGGAAGGAGCCCTGGTCAAACTCTGCCGGGGCGGTGATTACGAGCTGACGGTGTCGGGCCGTACCGAACTCACACCGAACTACCTCAGGCTGCATTTCAGTGCCGAGCGGTTGCTCGCCGAACAGCAGGTGCACCCCACGATGTGGGTGCGGGGCTGGTTCCCTGACGAGGGCAAGGCCCATCAGCGCGGCTACACGCTGGTCAACGCTGATCCCGAGGCCGGAACCGTGGACATCGATTTCGCCATGCACGACGGCATCGCCACCCGCTGGGCACGGGCCGCCCAGCCCGGCGACGTTCTGGACGTGACGGTCCTCGGCAGCAACTTCACGCTGCCCGAACCCACGCCGGCCGGCTACCTGATCGTCGGCGACACCGCGTCGCTTCCGGCCATCAACTCGCTGCTCGACGCGATCGGGGATGCCCCTGCATGGGTCTTCCTGGAGGCGGGGCACGACGACGACCGCGAGCTACCGGTCAACGGGGGCGCGGAGATCATCTGGGTTGACCGGTTCGACGAGGATCTGCTGGAGACCCTCAGCGCATCGGCTTTCGACGCCTCCGACCACTTCGGCTGGGTCGCCTGCAACAACCGCACCACCCGGGCCGTGGCGCGGGTCTTCCGCGAGGAGTACGGGATCCCGCGCAGATCCATCAAGGCGCAGGCGTACTGGGTGGCCTGAGCCACCCGGATCACAGCGCGGTTTGAATCGGGGCGGGCGTCGAAGCGATCTCGTCGAGCACTTGGACGTTGTGGGCCACGTCGCGACTCTCGCGCGCCGCGATCTCTTTGATCGCCAGATCGAATGCGCCGACCAGGCTGGGCGGGTCGAACGCGGCCTGCGCCTGCTGACTCACCTGTAGGTCTCGCGCCCAGATCGTCGCCGGCCGCGCGAATCCGGGCTCAAGTGCCAGCACCGTGGCGAATCGCCAGGCGCTGTCGCGCAGCGAGCGGATCGCCTCGTTGAGGACAAAGATCTGGTGCTGTTGGAGCACGGCATAGATGTCGGCCAGCGCCGGGGAGAGTTCGTTGATGTCGTTGACCACCCCGCCGATCTGGCTCGCCAGCACCGCGTTGATGGTGTCGAAATCCTTGTGCAGCGAGGGCAGTTGGCCCGGGCCGACGAGACCCTGCACCGCGATGCCGAGGTCCAGGACGATGTGGGCGGTGACCCCGGCGAGCATGTGCTGCACCAGGATCGGCTCGGGCTTGTCGGCCCACTGGAAGGTGGCCCGCCACGACCGGGTCGGCTTCGAGTACCGGTCGGGGTGGAAGTACCCGTTCAGCGCATCGAAGTAGCGCTGCGCGAACGCCGCGTCGAGCCGGTCCATCCGCGGGCCGTCCTCGAATGCCCCGTCCTCGACCGCGACACCGACCGCGATGGTGATCCGCTTGTACAGGGCTGCGAAATAGCCCAGCCGACTTGAGTTTTCCACCGCCCAGTCGGTGACCGTGTCGGTGGCCGACACGACCTCGGCAATGCTGGTGACCGGCGGTATCGGCGGCAGTGGCGTCGGGTGACTGGCCATATTCGAAAGTATGGGGCAGGTGAGCCTGTTCCGCCCGGCAATCGGCTACTCCACCGGTAGTTGTGCCGGAATGACCAGAGGGGCGACGAACTCGGCCAGCATGGTGCGCTCGTCGGTCTCGTCGCCGCCGGGGAAGACCAGCAGCGACACCATGACGCGCACCAACCACCTGGCCCGCCGGCCCACCTCGTCGTCGGCTTGCGTTGCTCCGCCGGCGAGCGAACCGACGAAGCCCTCGACCAGCGCCCGGATCACCTCGGAGTGTTCGGCCATCTCGCCGCCGATCGGCCGCTGCGCGGTGGCGAACCACGACGACAGGGCCGGGCTGTCGCGCACCGCGTTCAGCGCGGTGATCACACCTTCGATCAGTCGCTGCGTCGGATCCTTCACCGCGGCCACCTGTTCGCTGACCTCTTCGTACAGGCGGCGCGCCTCGCGGTGCACATAGGCGGTGTAGAGCGCGTCGCGATTCTCGAAGTAGCGGTACAGCGTGGCGCGGGAACAACCTGCGGCCGTCGCGATCTCGTGCATGCCGACGGTCGCCGCGTCCTGCTGGGTGAACAGGGCGTCGGCGGCGTCGAGGATGTGGTCGGCGGCCACTTCGGACCGCCGGGCCGACAACCAGTCGCGGGGCATCAGGCCCCTGCCCGGAACAGCACCGAGAACGGCCGCCGCACGTAGCTGCCGCCTGCCCACGTCACGGAGTCCAGGTCGACCTCGAAATCGGGGTAACGCGAGAGCAGTTCGGTCAGCGCGACCCTGGACTGCATCCGGGCCGCGGCCGCACCGAGGCAGAAATGCGCGCCGTGGCTGAAGGTCAGGATGTTGCGCGGGGATCGCCGCACGTCGAGTTCGGCTGCATCGGCGCCGAACTCGCGCTCGTCGCGGTTGCCCGAGCCGTACAGCAGCAGAGTCTTGCGTCCGGCCGGGATGGTGGTGTCGCCGATGGTGACCTCGCGGGTGGTGGTGCGGGCCAGGCCCTGGACCGGGGAGGTCAGGCGCAGGAATTCGTCGATCGCCTCCGGGATCAACTCAGGGTCGTCGATCAGGAGCTTGCGTTGATCGGGCCGCTGCTGCAGGAGTTGCACTGCGCCGCCGAGCATTCCGGTGGTGGTGTCGTTGCCGCCGGTGACCATGGTGAAGGTGAAGGCCAGGATCGACAGCACACCGGCGATGTCGCCGTCGGCGCCCACGCCCGCGGCCACCAGGTGCGAGATGGTGTCGTCGCCGGGTTCGCTGCGGCGCCGTTCGATGAGCTCCGAGAAGTAGGCCATCATCGAGGCCACGGCGGCGCCGGCGGTGCCCATGGCCGCGGTGATGCCACCGGCCGAGCTGTTGGCCGCGACGATCGCATCGGTCCAGCCGTCGAACTGGTCCCGGTCTTCCTCGGGCACCCCGAGGTAGTGCGCGACGACCATCGAGGGCAGTGGCTTGAACAGCTCGGCGGCGATGTCGCCACCGCCGTTCGAGCGCAACCCCTCGAGGCGCTCGACGACGAAGTCCCGCACCTTCGGCTCGACGGCTTCCACCTGGCGCGGGGTGAACCCGCGCGAGACCAGCTTGCGGAACTCGGTGTGTACCGGCGGGTCCTGCATGACGAACGGCGGATTGTCGGCCAGCCCGATCATGTCCAGCTCGCCGTAGGTGACCGTCAGGCCCTGCGCCGACGAGAAGGTGCCGTGGTCGCGGGCGGCGGCCCAGATGTCGGCGTGCCGAGACAGCACGTAGTAGTCCTGCTCGGGGTGCTCGTCGGGCACCACGTGGTGCACCGGGTCGTGGTCGCGCAGCGCGGCATACATGGGCCACGGGTTGGGCCAGGTATCGGCATCTGCGGGGACGAACCGGGCGGGGCTGTGAGACAAAGTCGCTGCCATGTCTTATTCGTACGACATAGAGGGGAATAGTGTCAATAGTCGGTTGGCTGGGCCGTCATCACCGTCCTGAGGTCCGCATTAGGCTCGGGCGTGATGAGCACCCCTGACGCGCCGCAGTTACCTGCCCAGACGCCGACGTGTTACCGGCATCCGGACCGCCCCACCTACGTGCACTGCACGCGCTGCCATCGCCCCGTCTGCCCGGAGTGCATGCGCTCGGCGGCCGTGGGCCATCAGTGCGTGGACTGCGTCAACGAGGGAGCCAAGTCGATTCAGGCACCACGCACCCAGTTCGGCGGGAAGGTGCGCACGGGCGCCCCGATCCTGACCTACTCGCTCATCGCGGTGAACGTGCTGATGTTCGTGCTGCAGATGACCTCGAAGAACCTGGAGCAGGAACTCACGCTGTGGCCGCCCGGCGTCGCCGCGCACGACGAGTACTACCGCCTGGTGACCTCGATGTTCCTGCACTACGGCGCGATGCACCTGCTGTTCAACATGTGGGCGCTCTACGTGGTGGGGCCGCCGCTGGAACAGTGGCTGGGCCGGCTGCGGTTCGGGACGTTGTATGCGCTGAGCGGGCTCGGCGGCTCGGTGCTGGTATATCTGGCCTCCCCGCTGAACAGTGCGACGGCCGGGGCTTCCGGGGCGATCTTCGGTCTGTTCGGCGCGATCTTCGTGGTGGCCCGCAAGCTCAATCTCGATGTCCGCTCGATCGCTGCCGTCGTCATCATCAACCTGGTGTTCACCTTCGCCGGACCCGCGCTCGGGACCGGGTCGATCAGCTGGCAGGGCCACATCGGCGGCCTGGTCACCGGTGCGTTGGTCGCCGCGGCCTTCGTGTACGCCCCGCGTGAGCGCCGCAATGCGATTCAGGCCGGGGTCTCGGTGGCGGTGCTGGTGTTGTTCGCCGCGCTGATCGCCTGGCGTACAAGCAGTCTGCTCGCCGGCTTCGGCATGGCCTGAGGCCTAGATCGCCGCGCCGGGATTGAGGATGTTCTGCGGGTCCAGTGCCTGCTTGATCCGGTGATTGAGTTCCACTGCGTCCGGGCCGATCTGGCCGGCCAGCCACGGCTGCTTGAGCCGGCCCACACCGTGCTCGCCGGTGATGGTGCCGCCCAGTCCCACGGCAAGATCCATGATCTCGCCGAAGGCCAGCTGCGCCCGCGCGGCCATGTCGGCATCGGCCGGATCGAACACGATCAGCGGGTGGGTGTTGCCGTCACCGGCGTGGGCGATCACCGAGATCAGCAGATCCCGATGGGCCGCGATCGCCGCCACCCCGCTGACCAGTTCGGCCAGTGCGGGCAGCGGCACCCCGACGTCCTCCAGGAGCAGTGACCCCTTGGCCTCCACGGCCGGGATGGCGAAGCGGCGCGCGGCCACGAAGGCCTCGCCCTCGTCCGGGTCGGAGGTGGAAAACACCTCGGTGGCACCGCATTCGGTGAACACCTGAGCCATGAATTCGGCGTCGTCGGCCCCCGCGGCACCCCGATCGTCGGAGGCCGCGACCATCATCGCCGCGGCGTTGCGGTCCAGCCCCATCTTGAGCTTGTCCTCGACCGCGTTGATCGCCACCGAGTCCATGAATTCCAGCATCGACGGCCGGATCTTTCCGGTGATCTTCACGACCGAGTTCGATGCGGCTTCCACGGAATCGAACGTGGCCACCACGGTGCACGGGGAGTGTTGTGGCGGAAGCAGCCGCAGCGTCGCCTCGGTGACCACGCCAAGGGTGCCCTCGCTGCCGACGAACAGTTTGGTCAGGCTCAGGCCCGCAACGTCTTTCAACCGCGGACCGCCCAGGCGCACCGCGGTGCCGTCGGCCAGTACCACCTGCAGGCCCAGAATGTAATCGGTGGTCACGCCGTACTTGACGCAGCAGAGCCCGCCCGCGTTGGTGGCGACATTGCCGCCGATGCTGCAGATCTCGAAGGACGACGGGTCGGGCGGGTACCAAAGTCCCTGTGCGGCAACGGCCTTCTTTACCTCGGCGTTGAGCAGGCCGGGCTGCACCACGGCAGTGCGGGTGACCGGGTCGACGGTGATGTCGCGCATCTTCTCGGTGGACAACACGATGCCGCCGTCGAGTGCCGTCGCACCGCCGGACAACCCGGTCCCCGCGCCGCGCGGCACGACCGCCACCCGGTGCGCGCTGGCCCAGCGCAGCACGGCCTGCACCTCCTCGGTGCGGGTGGGCCGGACCACTGCCAGCGGTGTCCCCGCGGCCGGATCGGCAGCCCGGTCCTGGCGGTAGGAGGCCAGGATGTCGGGGTCGGTGACGACGACACCTTCGGGCAGTTCGGCGATCAGCTCTGACAGCACACCGCGATCCTACGAGCGGGTGTCAGCCGACGGCGAATACCCGGTAGTGCACCTCGCTGAGCGATACCTGGTTGATGGCAACGGTGTGGACGGCGTTCAGCCACCGGTAGCGCTCGTCACCGGTCTCGAAGAGCGGGCTGGACCTCGCTGTCATCTCGTCGTGACGGATCAGCTCTCCGGCGGTGAACCGGTCAGCGGTCGCCTTGTCCATCTGGACCCGGCCGGTGTTGGTCAGGTAGATGAGGGCGCCGTCGTCGGTGCGCAGGGTGGCGCGCACATCCAGGCGTGCCACCCCGTCGGTGCCGAGCAGGACCCAATCGCCTCCGCCGGGCAGGACGTCGGCCGCGATGCGCGGCCCGACGCACCGGCCTTGCTTGACGACGTAGGTCATGCGAGTGCCCAACGGGGTGGAAAAAACGTGTACAGACTCGAAGGCGATACGGATGTCGAGCAAGTGGTCGAAGGCCGGGGTGGCGTCGATATCGACGAGAGGTGTTGTCAGTGTGGTCATTTCGGTTCCCTCCTAGAGCGGACGAATCGCTGCGCCAACCAGGTCGTCGGCTTCGCCCCGGCGCAGCATGAGCCGGGCGATCGCGTCGTCGGAGCCTTCGACGCGGTGCTCGTCGGCGCCGGCGCCCTGGACCCAGTTCCTCCCGGTCCAGGTGATGGCCATGGACTTCGACGGTGCGGTCAGCCGCAGGGTGACGGGCCCGCTCTCCAGCGGTTGGGCCTGGCGTAGCAGGAACAACTCGCCGAATCCGAGGATCGCTTCGATGGTGGCCGGGGAGAACGTCGAGCGGCGGTCGCCGGTGGCCACCTTCAGGTCGTCCAGGTGTACCCCGAATTCCAGGATCAGCGAGCGCAATGCGGCGGCCACCGGGAAGTCGCCGAACGGTGCCGGTATCACCGGCCACTGACTGGGTGCCTGATCGAACGCGGCCTGCAGATGTCCGACCGCCAGCCGGATGGCCGCCGGTAGGTCGGGGTTGGTCAGGGTGAGTTCTCCTGGCGGCGTGGTGATTTGGGCCCGTGCGCGGTGGTAGGCCTCGGCGTCGCGGAAACAGACGACGGCCACGTGGTCGGCCAGGTCGTCGATGGTCCAGCCCGCGCACGGGGTGGGGGAGCGGCGCTGGTCCGGGTCGAGGCTTTCGAGCAGGTCGGCGAAGGCCAGGGCTTCGTCGGTGGCGGCGGTGAGCAGATTGTCGAGGGTCATGTCGTCACGGTAGGCCCATCAACTTGGAAAAAACAAGTATCAAGTTGGAAATTCCAATTGCGACTATGCTGGCCGTATGGCGTCACGGTCCTACGGGCAGCACTGCGCACTGGCGAAGAGCCTCGACATGGTCGGGGATCGCTGGACCCTGCTGGTGGTCAGGGACCTGCTGGAAGGCCCGCTGCGGTACGGAGACCTGCTGAGCTCGCTGGCCCCGATCTCCACCGACATGCTGGCCGGGCGGCTGCGCGACCTGGAGGCGAACGGCCTGGTGCGCAAGCACACGCTGCCGAAGCCGGCGTCCACTACGGTGTACGAACTCACCGACGACGGCCGGGCACTCGAGGACGTGATCAACGCCTACTCCCGGTGGGGCCGGCATCTCATCGAGACCCGCGCACCAGGGGACGCGATGCGTCCCGAGTGGTTGATCCGCTCGGTGCGCGCGTTCGTCCGTGCCGACCGTGACGGACCGCCGGTCACGGTGTGCCTCGTGACCCCCGAGGGGCAGGCGACCGTCGAGATCGGGCCGGACCGCATCGACGCGTGCGAGGACGGGACGGTGCCCGACGTGACACTCACCGGCGAGGCTGAGGTCTTGGGTGCGGCGATGGACCCGGCGCAGGTGCCGGCCCTGGTGGCCGATGGCAGCCTGGTGATCGACGGAGATCCCGCCGCGGTCAGGCAGCTGGCGAAAGTCTTTGCCCCACCACGGATCAGGAGCTAGTCGAGCTCAGTCCACGGTCCGCTGGTCTCCTCTTTCGGGATCCACAACAGGGGCTGGCCGGCCCGGCAGTATTCCTGCACCTGCTCGTCCCATGGGAATCTGCCGTCCCGGTCGGGCCAGAACATCTGTACGACCGGAAACCACGCTTGGTGGAAGTCGATCCCGGCACCGAAGAAGTCCCGGTACCAACTGGGGTGTACCTCCCGGACGGCCACCGAATAGTCCTCGAGGATGTCGTCACGCACCTGGCCGGATTCCAGCGGGCGGTCGTCGCGGACTTCCTGTCCCGCCACGTTGACGATCGTCATCATCGTCTCGATCCGTAGGCCGAACAGGCAAACCTCCGGACTGCGCAGGGTGTGCCACAAGCCGATCGAGTATGCCCAGTCGGCAGGCGCCTCACCCCCGGCGCCGACACCCATCACGTGCCAGCCGTGATCGGTCACGTTCGCGGAGATACGGCTGTCGCGTTCCTCGGGGGCGTCGCTCACCCGAAAAGGTTACGTCGAACCGTGTTCCGTTCGTGGCGGCCGGTCCAGCTCGCGCAGCGCGGTCAGGAACACCGCGACCAAGCCGAGCAACAGCATCGGCAGGGACAGTGCCAGGAACGTCGCGTGCAGCCCGGCGGCGTCGGCCAGTGGCCCGGCCAGGATCAGCCCGAGCGGGCCCGCGGCGTAGGCCAGTGAACCCATCACCCCGACCACCCGGCCGCGCAGGTGCTGCGGGGCGGTGGTCTGCATGACGTAGTTGTAGATGGGTGCGATCGGCCCGTAGACGAACCCGACGATCGCGCACAGCACCAGGATCAGCGGGAGTGGTGGCAAGAAGGCGATCACCGTCATCGCCACACCGAGCGTGATCACCGCGATCAGCATCGTGGCCCGTCGGCTCATGTACTTCGACAGCACCGCGTAGCCGAGTGCGCCCAGCAGCCCGCCGATGCTCAACGCCATCAGCACCCAGCCCAGTTCGGTGGGCTCGTTGCGGTCGGTGAAGTACTTCGGGAACAGGACGGATTCCATGGGCATGTAGAGGCCGGTGGCCACCAGGTCGACGATCGCCAGGGTGCGCAATACCGGTGTGTGCCAGACGAATCGCAGCCCTTCGGCGATGCCGGCGAGCACGCCTTCGGTCAGCATCGAGCGGTCCGGGGTGCCCGCGCCCTCCAGGCGCAGCACCGAGATGGCCAGAATCGAGCAGCAGAACGCGCCTGCGGTCACCCACATGGTGTTGATCCCGCCGAGGGTGGCGATCAGCAGGCCGCCGATGCCTGGGCCGACGATGTAGGCCAGGTTGAACACCGCCTCGTACACGCTGTTGGCGTGGTCCAGGGTCCAGCCGGCCCGGCCCGCGGCCTCGGGCAACATGGTCTCCCGCGCGGTCATCCCGGCCGGGTCGAAGAAAGCGCCGAGTGCGGCCAGGGCTGCCAGCACCGCGACGTTGACCGCGTCCACCCCGAATATCAGAGCCAGCATCGGTACCGCCGCGACCGACAGAGCCGAGAGCAGATCGGAGATCATCGACACCCGTCGGCGCCCCAGATAGTCGACGGCGGCTCCGGCGATCAGGGTGGCCACCAGCAGCGGCAGGGTCCCGGCCATCGCGACGATGGACGCGTCGAGCGCGGATCCGTTGCGCTGCAACACCAGCCACGGGAACGCGACGATCGTGATGCCGTTGCCAGCGCCGGCCATCAACGCGGCGAACAGGATCAGCAGCAGTGGGCCGCGCTTGGTGTTCGTCATGGGGTATCGCGGCGAATCTAACAGCGCGCCCCGGGTGTACGCGACGGATTTTGGGGCACAGTTAAGTGATGGAGCTGCCCCATCCGAGGACCGGAGATCTATTCGACTCCCCGGTACCGCCCGGTTCGGGCTGGCCTGGCGATCCGGCGGATGCGACCACGCCGGTGGCCAAGACCGCCGCGCAGGTGCGGCGGCTTGCCGCCCGGGTGTCCACCGTGCCGGAACTGGACGCGCCGGTCTCGGTGTGCCGGGCCTGCCCCCGGCTGGTCAAATGGCGCGAAGAGGTGGCCGTAGCCAAACGGAAATCCTTTGCCGATCAACCATATTGGGGCAGGCCGGCCACCGGTTTCGGTGCGGAGGCGCCCGGCATCTTCATCGTCGGGTTGGCCCCGGCCGCCCACGGCGCCAACCGCACCGGGCGGGTGTTCACCGGGGACCGGTCCGGGGATTTCCTGTTCGCGGCGTTGCACCGGGCCGGGCTGGCCAACCAGGCGGTGTGCGTCGATGCCGCCGATGGCATGCAGCTGATCGACACCCGCATGGCCGCGGCGGTGCGCTGTGCACCGCCGGCCAACGCGCCCACCCCGGCAGAGCGGGCCACGTGTGCGCCGTGGCTGCAGGCTGAATGGCGACTGGTCGGGCCGTCGGTGCGGGTGGTCATCGCGTTGGGGGGTTTCGCGTGGCGGGCGGCCCTGGAGCTGCTCGGCTCGACCATCAAACCCGCGCCCAAGTTCGGCCACGGTGCGACGGTGACGCTGACCTCGGAGTTCGGCCCGGTCACGCTGCTCGGGTGCTTCCACCCAAGCCAGCAGAACACGTTCACCGGCCGGCTCACCGAGGCCATGCTCGACGACCTCTTTGTCACCGCACGGCGTCTCGGGAACGAACCCGCCGGCTGATGACGTTGACGCTGTCATGCGGCTTTCTGTCCTCGACCTCGTCCCGGTGCGTACCGATCAGTCCACTGCCGATGCCCTGACGGCAACGACTCACCTGGCGCAGACCGCTGACCGGCTCGGATACACGCGCTACTGGCTCGCCGAGCACCACAACATGCCCGCGGTTGCTGCCACCAGCCCGCCGGTGCTGATCGCCCACCTGGCCGCGCACACCACGCAGCTGCGGCTGGGCTCGGGCGGAGTGATGTTGCCCAACCACGCACCGCTGGCGGTGGCCGAGCAGTTCGCGCTGCTGGAGGCCGCCAATCCCGGTCGCATCGACCTCGGCATCGGCCGGGCCCCGGGCTCCGACCCGGTCACCTCGCTGGCACTACGCGGCGCCGCAGGCCGCGATGATCGCGATATCGAGGCATTCCCGCAGTACCTCGACGACGTGGTGGCGCTGATGAGTGCGCGCGGGGTGCGGGTGCCGTTGCCGCGGGATCTGATGCGCGAGAACTATGTGCTCAAGGCGACTCCGGCCGCGCTCAGCGAGCCACGGATGTGGCTGCTCGGCTCGTCGATGTACTCGGCGCACCTGGCGGCGGCCAAGGGATTGCCGTACGTGTTCGCCCATCACTTCTCGGGGCACGGCACTGCCGAGGCGCTGGCCGTCTACCGCGACGAGTTCCAGCCCAGTGATCTGGCGGCCGAGCCCGTGACCTTCCTGACCGTCAACGCTTCGGTGGCAGAGACCACCGAAGAGGCCAAGGCGTTGATCCTGCCGCAGCTGCAGATGATGGGCCGGCTGCGCACCGGCCAGCCGCTCGGCGCCCTCGACCTGGTCGAGGATGCTGAGGCCGTGGCACAGTCGGGCAGCCTCTCGCCGCAGGCCCAGGCCGTCGTGGCCTCCGGGCTGGCCCGTGCCGTGGTCGGCTCACCCACCGAGGCTGCTGATCAGGTCCGGGCCCTGGCCGAAGAATTCGACGTCGACGAGGTCATGGTCAACCCGGTGGGCTCGGCCCGCCGCGGTGCCGATCCGGCCACCGCGACGGCGCGCGACACCACGCTGGAACTGCTCGCCAAAGAGCTGTTCTAGGTCTGTCTTCTATGGCGCTTCTAGGGCGTCAGCACGACCACCGGAATCGGGCGCGTCGTCCGCTTCTGGTAGCCGATATAGCGGTTCTTGTTGCCCTTCATGTCGTTCACGATGTCCCACAGCCGTGGGTAGTCGGGATCTCCGGGCAGCACCGGCTTGGCCGTGACGCCGAATCGCTTGGGGCCGACGTTGATCTCGACCTGCGGCTTGGCCTTCAGGTTGTGATACCAGCCCGGTGACGTGGGCTCGCCGCCCTTGGATGCCACCACGAGGTAGTCGGCGCCGTCCTTTGCGTAGGCCAGCGAATTCGCGCGCTGCTGGCCGGTTTTGGCGCCGACGGTATGCAGGATCAGCGTCGACGGGCCACCCGGGATCGTGTGCCCGATCCGGCCGTCCGTGGCTTTGTAGATCTTGTCGTGCAACATCAACATCGGGAGGCCGATATAGCGCTCCCACCAGGGCATGCTCATGCGCTCAATCCTGCGCGGATTCGTCGAGCTGCGCCAACGCCGCACGTAGGAGGCGTCCCGACTCCTCGCGGTCCGGGTCACGGCGCAGCATCATGCCCTTGGCGAACGACAACTTGTCACCGGAGCGGCGTGGCACCACGTGCAGGTGGATGTGGAACACGCTCTGGAACGCGGCCTTGCCGTCGTTGATCACGATGTTGTTCCCGTCGGCGTGCAGCCCGGACAGCCGGGCTGCACGCGCGATGCGCTGGCCGATGCCTGCCATCTTGGCCACGGTCTCCGGCGGCGTATCCGTCAGGTCGACGGTATGCCGCTTAGGGATCACGAGGGTGTGTCCCCGGGTGAACGGCCTGATGTCGAGAATGCCCAGGTAATCGTCGTCCTCGTAGATACGGATGGCCGGGGCTTCCCCGGCGACGATGGCGCAGAACACGCAAGACATGCCGCCACGTTAACCCCCGGCGGTGGCCGCCCACTCGGCGACGCGGCGTTCGCGCTCCTGGGGTGTGAAGTCCTCGACGCGCGTCATCACGGTCCAGCGCTGGCCGAACGGATCGAGGATGGAGGCGAACCGGTCGCCCGTGACGAAGGTCTGCGCGGGTTCGCGGATCGTCGCACCCGCCTGCTCAGCCCGGGCCACCACCTCATCGACATCGGGGCAGTACAACCCGATCGAATGCGTTGCCGCGGCTCCCGGCGTGGGGGCGGCGATCTGATAGGCCTCCTGCGGATCTCCTAGTTGTAGCCGGCCGGTGCCGAAGTCCAGTTCGGCATGCGCGACGGTGCCGTCGGGTCCGTCCATCCGCTCGATGACCTCAGCGCCGAATACGTTGCGGTAGAACGTGATCGCCTCGGCAGCTCCGTCGACGCAGATGAACGGGGTCAGGCTGGTGTAGCCCTCCGGGATCGGTGTGACACTCATGTCGACCAGTTTCGTAGGCTTGTGGCGATGCCGGCTTGGAAAAATGCGTCAGAGCCAAACGCGCCAGTGCGGGGCGTGGTCGGCCGCGCCGGCAATGCCGCGGCGTTCGACCTCCACAGGTGGGCGCCGTCGGAGGAGGCCGCGAGGTTCGTCGAGCACTTCTGGTCGGTGACTTGGGACCGGCATGAGGCAGGTCCGTTCGAGAGCACGGTGATCACCTTCCCGGCCATGCACCTGACCCGTGAGTGGGGCGATGACGTTGTGCGCCATGGTCATCAGCTGCCCTGCACCTTGCCCCACGGTGTGGTGCCCCAGGTCTTCCGCATCACCATCAGCGGGCGTGGGGCCGTGGTCGGGGCACGATTTCGGCCCGGCGGTTTCACCGCCCGGTTCGGCGGGGACGCCGCTGCGATGACCGGACGGGTCGTGCCGGTGGACGACGAGTTGTTGGGCGCGCCAGTCGTTCTTGGGGAGGACGTGACGGCGGTCCGGCACGGGCTGGATATGGCGATCAGTGCGATGACCGGAGAGGTGGACCCGACCTACTGTGCGTTGACGCCGCTGATCGACCGGATTCGTGACGACGCGACATTGCACCGGGTCGATCAGGTCATGGCGCTCTCGCCGTGGAGTACGCGAACCACGCAGCGGGTGTTCCGGCGCTATGTCGGGGTGACGGTCAAGTGGGTGCTGTGCCGGTACCGGTTACAACAGGCTGCCCTGGAGATCGAGAGTGTGCCTGACGTCGATTTCGCCGATCTCGCAGTACGACTCGGCTGGTACGACCAGGCCCATTTCATCAACGACTTCCGGTCCATGCTGGGCAGCACGCCGGGGGAGTACGCGGCCGCGACTAGTCGTCGATATGGGTCGGCGGGTCGGTGAAGGTGAAGTCCAAGGGATAGTCATGGCCGGGACCCATCGGGTCGCAGCGCTTGACAGGCACCAGATGGGAGCTCCAACCGCTGGGCACGTAGCCCCAGGTTCCGATGCACCGTTGCCAGCTGCCATCGGGCTGGATGGGCCCGTCGCACTTGCTGATGACGTTGCCGCCATACACGCAGCCGGCACTGGCAGGCGGAGCCGAGGTGATCAGCCCGCTCACCGTCAGCGCGGCGGCCAAGCCTCCGATGATGAAGAGCTTCATGGGTTCTCCCGTCTGCCGGTACCCACGAACCTACCGCTCACGCAACTCATTGGTGGCGCGTTTGTGCCTTCAGCCGTGGGCAGGCAGCGTCTACGTCATCAGAATGGTGGTGGTGGTCCGTATTCTTCGGCGAGCCAGGCTTGGTATTGGCGTTCGACTTCGAGGTCGTTGTTGAGTTCGGCGCGTTGACGCCGTTCGGCGCTGATGCGGTCTTGGCGGTCTTGTTCGCGGGTTTGGCGGCGTCTTGGCATCATCGCGGCGCGGTCCGGACTCGCGGCCGGTGGTTCGGGCAGGTTCAGGTCCCCGGTCGGCTGACCCAGGGTGGGGAACAGGCCGGCGCCGTGCGGTTCGGTGGCGTAAGTGTGGCCGGTGGGTGCGGTGATTTCGACGGTGCCATCGGGTAATTGGCGATCCGACCAACCGGGGCAGAAAGTTTTGACCAAGTGATGGGTCCGGCAGTAAAGCTTGGTGTTGGACGGGTGGGTCGGGCCCAGCGGATAGGGCATCGTGTGGTCGATGTCGCAACGTTCGACCGGGGCGTCACAGCCAGGGAACCGGCACGTGAGGTCCCGCCACCGGATGAACTCTGAGAGCGCCACCGACGGGCGATACCCCGGCTCGGAATTCTCGGGGTTGGTGAGTGCCCTCGCTGTGCCGGGCTCGGTCACCGCGCCGGGCTCAGCTGGCCCCGAGATGTCAGCCGGATCGCTCGGCTCCGTCGGCTCAGCGGTCGGTATCGGCACCGGCTTGAGTTTGGCGCTGGCCGCCAGGTCGCGCACGCTTTGGGCGGGCAGGATGCCATGGCCGGGTAGATAGCCCGGATCATCAGCGGCGCCCTCCAATGTGGCTTGGTCGGCCAGCACATGGATCACCGCGGCGTTGGCGGCGGCTCGTTTCTGTCCTGCCGGGCAGTCGGGTAGCCCGCACAGGCACGGCAGATGCGATTCCAGGCGGGCCAACGGACCGACCGCATCGGCGCGGCGCTGCTGCTGGGTACGCGGATCGTTCTCGCACACCGTGGCCGCCACGGCATCGAGGCGTTGGTTCAGTGCCGCCCCGTCGGCGGCATCGACGTTGCCCCACACCGAAGCCCTACCCGGGCTGTGCGGCTCGATCTGCACGAACCGCTCCTCGACCAGATTCGGCGGCACCCGCTCCCCGTTCGGATCGAGTTTGGCGATCCACTGATCCACCCGGTCACGCAGTTTGGGTTCCGACAGCCGCATCCACCGATGCGCCCGCGCCGCCAACTCCGCATCCAACACCGCCCACACCTCCGGATCGGCGATGCCGGTACGGGCGATGATCATGCACACCACCCGGTAGTCGATGTCCCCGGCCGCGAACCGCGCCGCCACCAACGGCAACTTGTCGCGCAACACCCGAGCCCGGTGCACCTGCGTGCTCGCGCGGCCCTGGCTGATCCGCAACGCGGCAGACACTTCGGCGGCGACCTCCTCGAACGGATCAGTACGCCAGAAAATCGATTCGATCAGCTCCTGTTCGCGCAGGGTGTCCAACGCCCCGATCGCCGCCAACCGGGCCGCGATCGCCACCGACTCCGCCCGCGCGGTGGCACTGATCCTGTCGATCAGCACCACATCGGAATCAGCGTCGAACATACGTTCGATTATGCCACCATCCACCGACACGCCAGGGGTGAATCCGCCAGATCAGGGCATTGCGGCGGCCAGCGCCATATGCCCCTCGAAGTCGAGTCGAGTAGCGAGGTCCCGGTACTGGTCCCGGAATTCGCGGTAGTTCGCATCCTCACCCTTGGCGCGCGCGATCAGCGCGTTCGCCCGCAAGAGCACGATGTCGCGGATGACCAGGCCGTCCTCGGCCGGGGTCGCCGCCAGTCGGGTGATCGCCGCCTCGGCCTCGGCCACGTCGCCCTGCGCGCCGCGGTCCAGCAGAGTCTCCGCGAGGATTCCCGTCGCCAAGATGTTGTACGGAAGCTGTCCACTGTGAAAGAGGTCGTCGATCGCTTCGCGCAGCACGCGGATGGCCCCGGCCCGGTCACCGCGCTTGGCCCGTTCGCGCGCGGTGTACACGTCGATGCCGATCAGTTCGGACATATAGAACCGTCCGCTCACGCACATCTGTCGCACCTGGCCGAGGATGGCCAGACCGCGCTCGCGGTCCGCGGGCGAATCCCGGTTCAGCAAGGCGTATCCCATGGTCACCCGGGCCAGGCCCAGCGCGATGTCGTCGCCTGCCCCTTCGGTGATCTGCAGCGCCCCGTCGATGTCGCGCAGCGCTTCGTCACTTGCGAGTAGCACTCCGCAGGACACCGTGGTGAAGTACGTCCAGGTGATGACGAGTGCGTGTGTGAACCTGTCGGTGGTACGTGCCATGGCGAGCGCATGATCGAGATCAGCGCGCCAACCCTCAAGGCCGAGAGCCCATTTGGCGATGCTGCGCGCCGCGAAGGCTGCCGCCAGTGGTGAGCCGACGATGAAGTTGCCCTTGGTGGTGTCGCCGTCGGCCAGGTCGATCGCCATCTGCGACCAGCGCAGCACCTCGCCCATTTCGCCGCTCTCGATCTTGAGTGCGATCGGGGTGGCCGACAAGCCGACGGTGAGCGCGGGATCTCCGATGGACTCGATCAGGGTCATGTGCTCGGACACCTGCCGTGACGCGTCGCGCACCCGACCCTGCAGCATCAGTTCGCCGGTGAGTCCGGCCATGCCGATGGCCAATGAGGCTTTGTCCCCGGCGGCCTCGCACAGCTCCTGCAGTTCCTCGAATCGGGCACCGGAAACCTTCACGTTGCTGCGGAAGCCGTTGCCGCACACGAGGGTGCGCGGAGCTATCCGCATCGCCGGCCGGTCGGGATCGTCGGTGGGCAACAAGTCGGCGATCTGACGGGCACGCTCCCAGCACATCTGGGCTGCGGCCGTATCCCGGGAGTTCGTCCACGCTCCCGCGCGCATGTGCCAGTTGTAGGCCGCGTGCAGGTCACCGGCGGCCTCCAGGTGTTCGGCGATCAACGCGGCGTTCTCGTCGGCCAGTTCGGGTTCGCGTTCTTCAATGGTGTTGGCCAGCCGCCGATGTAGTTCGGCGCGATCGGACTTGAGCTGCGATTCGTAGGCGACGGTTCGCACCATCGGGTGATGGAAGGCGTATTCCGCATACGGGGTGTACTGCACCTGGTCGATCAGTTCGGCTTCGATCAGGTCCTCGAAGACCGGCTCGGTGTCCAGGCAGGCCAACAACCCGGCACTGAACCGGGACCCGATCACCGCGGCGGCGCTCAGCGTCCTTTTGGCCGCGGGATCCAGCCGGTCGATGCGGGCGGCGATGGTGGCCTGCAGCGTGGCGGGCACGCTGACCCGGCCATGGCCTCCGTTCAGCACATAGGCGCCTCGTTCGCCGCGCAGCAGACCGCGTTCGGCGAGATCCCGGACGATCTCGAGGGCGAAGAACGGGTTCCCGGCCGCCCGGTCGGCGATGGTGTCGGTCAGGTCGGACACTCCGTCACCGGTCCCCAGCAGCTCGGTGATCAAGGTCGCGGTCTCCGAATCATCCAGTGGTGCAAGCACAATGGTCTGGGCGCCATGGACATGACTCAATGCCCCGTGGTATTCGGGGCGGTAGGTGATCACGACTAGGGACGGAGTCTGCGGCGTCACCGACAGGAAGTCCGACAGCATCGATTCGCTGACGCTGTCGATCCAGTGGGCATCCTCGACGACATAGACCGCCGGGCTGGTCCGCGCCAGCGACGCCGCGTTGACCAGGGTGGTGAGCCGGCGCCGCCGGGCATCGGGGTCGATCACCGGCAGAACGACATCGGGGTCGCCGATTCCCAGCAGGTCGTCGAGCAGCTCCAGACTGTCCTCGGTGTCGGCGGGAACCTGGTCTCGAAGCTTCGCGCGGGCGGCATCGCGGTCCAGGTCCGCCACGCCGAATCCCGCCCGCAGGAGGCCCGTGATGGCATGAAATGGGATCTCGCTGGTGTGGGATTCGCAGAAGGTGGAGTTCACCGGCACACCGCGCGCCGCCGCCTTCGCCGCGAGCTCGCTGACCAGCCGGCTCTTGCCGATGCCGGGCCCGCCCACCAGCAGGACAATGCTGCCGTGCCCCTGGATCGAGCGCTCCAGGATGCCCTCCACGGCGGACAACTCCCAGCCTCGGCCGACCAGGGTCGATTCGCCGACATTGAGCAGGTTGTGTGCGGAATTGAGCTCCAGCAGCCGGCGTGCCCGGATCAGGTGGTCGGTGCCTTTGACCTGCACCATCTCGGGCTCACCGAGCATCATGGTGTCTTCGACCAGGTGTGCGGTGGACTCGGTGAGCATCACCCCGCCGGGCGGGGCGACCGATTCCATGCGTTGTGCCATACCGACGTGCTCACCGATCGCGGTGTAGCTCATCGTGTCGGTGCCGACCTCGCCGGTGATGACCTGGCCGGAGCTCAATCCGATGCGCAACTGCAGGTCGAGGCCGTCGCGGGCCTTTACCTGCAGCGCCAGACCGGCGGTCTGCTGCTGGATCTCCAGCGCGGCCAGGCAGGAGCGAAAAGCGTGGTCCTCCAATGCAACAGGCGCCCCGAAGATGGCCATGATGCCGTCACCGGTGAATTTGTCGACGGTGCCGCCGTATCGGCGGACCACGGCCGCGGAGTGGTTGAACAGATCGCTCATGATTTCGCGGAGCCGTTCGGCGCCCAACGTCGCCGCGATGTCCATGGACCGCACAACATCGGCGAACAGCACCGTGACCTGCTTGTATTCGGCACCCGGCGTCGATGTGACGGGCGCGCCGCACGCGTCGCAGTACCGGGCGCCTGCCCGAGGTGCGGTGCCACATGCGCGGCACGTTGCAGTTTCCGTCATTCGAAGCCCCCGCCATCGGAGAACCTGCTGCAACGAGGATAGAACGCAGCAATGCAGAAAGGACAGTGATGCGACACTGGCACGATGGGACTTTTCGCCGGGCGTGACGAATCGAGCAACGACCTGCGCCGACGTGTCGAGGAACTCGAGCGCCGGGTCGCGGCACTGGAACGCGCGGCATCGGCGGCTGGGCACCCGGTGTCGGTGCCGCCGGCGGGTCAGCCCAGCGAGATGATGGCCAGTCAGATGGTCCGCCAGCTCGCCCTCCAGGGCAACAAGATCGCCGCCATCAAACTGTTGCGCGATGAGACCGGGCTGCGGCTCAAGGAGGCCAAGGACATCGTCGACCGGCTGGCCTGACCGCCCGGCGCCACGCCTCGAGTTTGTCCTCGTAGCGCATGGTCTGCGCGGGGCTGGTCGACGGTGCCCGCACGCTGGGCAGCGGGGGACTGCCGACCAGGCGCCGGTAGTTCGCCTCGGCGGCGGCCCCGTTGAACACCACCCGCTCGAGCATCGGATAGCGGGCGAAGAACGCCGCAAAGTCGTTGGGCACCATGCTGTCCCGCTCGACCGCGGAGTCCAGGCTGCCCACCCGGCGACAGGACCGCAGCACATCCCACACCGCCACCCGATGGGCGCACAGGGAGGCGACCCGATCCAGATAGGGTGCGTCGGCAGCGAACCCGAACAAAGAACCGGTGATGCGCCAGAACGCGTTGCGCGGATTGCCGTAGTACTGACCGGACGCCAGCGACATCACACTGGGCATGTTCCCCAGGATCAGCACGGTGGGCGCCTCGCCGACGATGGGATCCAGGCCGTGCAGCAGCTCGGTCATGGGTTCGCCAGCAGTTCGGACACAGTGGCGAACCGGTAACCGGCCGAGCGTAATTCGTCGATGATGCGGGGGACCGCGGCCCGCGATGCCGCCCGGCTGTCGTACATGGCATGCAGCAGCACGATCGAGCCCGGCCGTGCCCCGGAGACGGTTTCGGCCACGATCGCATCGGCACCGGCTCCGGTGGCCGAATCGGGTTCGACGTCCCAGGTGACCATGGTCCGGTCATGGGTGGACAGGTAACGCGGCAGGGTCCAGAGCTTCTTTCCGTAGGGCGGGCGGAAGGTGATCGGGCCGGTGTACCCCGTGGCCCGGATGGCTGCGTCGGTCCGTTCGATCTCGTCGGCGACGGTGGCCTGCGACATCAGCACCATCCGCCGGTGCGAGTAGCTGTGATTGCCGATCTCGTGGCCGGCCGCGGCGATCGCGGTGCCGAACTGCGGCGCGGCGGTCAACTCGGCGCCGGTGAGGTAGAACGTGGCCCGAACTCCGGCGTCACGGAGCATCCGCAGCACCTCGGGGGTATGGCTGGTCGGGCCGTCGTCGAAGGTGAGGGCGATGACCTTGGCCGAGGTGTCGACCCGGTGCACCAGATGCCCGGTGAGTGCGAAGGTACGCGAGTTCATCACCCAGTAGCCGCCGGCGAGCACGGTCACCGCCAAGACGAGCAGGACAACCAGGCTCCACATCCATCGGCGCATCCCAGCATGTATAGCAAGCGCATACACGCGGGCGCCCCGAACGGCGTGGGGGGATTCACGTTCGGGGCGCCATGTCGTGAGTCGTCAGCTCAGGTGATGGACCTCCTGCAGTCCGTACACCGGCGTTGCCAGGCCCTCGTAGCGGGCCTTGAGCTGCAACGCCAGATACAGCGAATAGTGCCGGGATTGGTGCAGATTGCCGCCGTGGAGCCAGAGGTTGGGTTGTTGGGTGGGCTTCCACATGTTGCGTTGTTCGCCTTCCCACGGCCCGGGATCCTTGGTGGTGCCGGAGCCGAGGCCCCACACCTTGCCGATCCGGTCGGCGACTTCCTGACTGATCAGGTCGGCCGCCCAGCCGTTCATCGAACCGAACCCGGTGGCGTACACCACCACATCGGCGGGCAGTTCGGTGCCGTCGGCCAGGATCACCGAATCCTCGGTCAGGCGATCCACCTCGCCGTGCGCGAGTTTGATGCTGCCGTCGGCGATCAGCTCGCAGGCACCGACGTCGATGTAGTAGCCCGAGCCGCGGCGAAGGTACTTCATGAACAGTCCGGAGTCGTCGTCGCCGAAGTCCAGATCGAATCCGGCGGCTTCCAGTCGTGCGTAGAAGTCCTTGTCGCGCTGGCGGATTGCATCGTAGATGGGCCGCTGGAAGTCGGCCATGATGGCATAGGGCAGTGACGCGAATGTCAGATCGGCCTTCTCGGTGGTCATTCCGGCAGCGACAGCCCGCTCCGAGTACAGGTCGCCGAGACCGAGCTCCATCAGCGAGTCCGATTTCACGATGTGTGTCGAGGAGCGCTGCACCATCGTGACGTCGACGTAGTTCTCGTACAACGCTTTACAGATGTCGTGGGCGGAGTTGTTGGAGCCGATCACCACGACTCGCTTGCCGGTGTACCGGTCCGGTCCGGGGTGGTGGCTGGAGTGGTGCTGCTCGCCTCGGAACGCGTCCTGGCCCGGGAGCGTCGGGATGCTGGGCTTGCCCGACATGCCCGTCGCCAGCACCAACTGGGCCGGCCGCAGCGTCACGGGCTCGCCGTTGCGGTTCACCTCGACGGTCCACCGCTGTTCGTCTTCGTCGTAGGACGCCGACAGGCAGGTGGTCGAGCTCCAGTACGGCACCTCCATGACCCGGGTGTAGAACTCCAGCCAGTCACCGATCTTGTCCTTGGGTGCGAACACCGGCCAGTTCGGCGGGAACGGGAGATACGGCAGGTGGTCGTACCAGACCGGGTCGTGCAGGCACAGCGACTTGTAGCGCTTGCGCCACTGGTCGCCGGGGCGTTCGTGCTGGTCGACGACGATGGCGGGCACGCCGAGCTGGCGCAGCCGGGCACCCAGTGCGATGCCGCCCTGGCCACCGCCGATCACCAGGGTGTAGGGCTGCTCGGTGTAGCCCAGTGTCAGGTCCTCGTCGAGGCGCTTCTCGGCCCATGAACGCCGGTCCGGATCGGAGCCGTGCACGGCGCCCAACGGCCGGTTGGTGCCCTTGCGCTCCTCGTGACCCTTCAGCTCCTGCAGTGTGGTCAGCAGGGTCCAGCCCAGCTCGTCGCGCAGGCGCAGGTGCCCCTTGCCGCGGCCCACCGCGGTTTCGAACTCGATGAACGCCGAGGTGACGACGTGCTCCCCGTCGAATTCCTCGGTCGGGGTTTCCGCCGTCCGGAACCCGGACGGGTCGGTGTCCGCCAGGCGAGTGGTCAGCATGTCGGCCATGCTGTCGCGGCCCTCGAGGGTCTTGAGGTTCCAGGTGAAGGCGACCAGGTCACGCCAGAAGCTGTCCGTCGCGAACTTTCCGACGACGCGCTCGATGTCTCGGTCGGCCAGTGCGGATTCGAAATCGGCCAGCCAGGCGTCAACCCGTTCCTGTGGTGACAGTGTGGCCAGCGGTGCGGCGGTGGTCTGCGTCATGTGGCCCAGCCCACACCGTGTCGAACACCGCAACAAGGGTTGCACGGGGTTGCAACGGACCCGGCGTTTGAGACCGCAACGTCTTGCAACCCTTACGGCGCACCCGGCAGGTCGCCTAGAACGGCCCTATGAAAGCAGCCGTGTACTACGGACCGAACAAGGTCGAAGTCGCCGACGTCCCCGAGCCCGACCCTGGCCCGGGCACCGTCAAGATCAAAGTGGGCTTCAATGGAATATGCGGCACTGACCTGCATGAATACTATGCAGGGCCGATCTTCGTGCCAACCGAGCCGCATCCGCTGACCGGCCGGCAGCTGCCGCTGACCATGGGCCACGAGTTCTCCGGCACCATCACCGATGTGGGCGCGGGCGTCACCGGCTTCGCCCCGGGCGACCGGGTGGCCATCGAGCCGATTTACCGATGCGACAATTGCGCACCGTGCCGGGCAGGCACCTACAACATCTGCCAGCAGATCGGTTTCCACGGCCTGATGTCCGACGGCGGCATGGCCGAGTACACCGTGGTGCCGACCGGCATGCTGCACCGGCTTCCCGACAACGTCTCCCTCGAGCTCGGCGCTCTGGTCGAACCGATGTCGGTGGCCTATCACGCCGCGACGCTCGGTGAGGTGGGCCCGCTGCACACCGCGGTGATCTTCGGGGCCGGGCCGATCGGTATCGGCCTGTGGTTCGCGTTGCGCGGCAAGGGACTCGACGACGTGTTCGTCGTGGAGCCCTCACCCACCCGCAGGTCCGCGATCGAGACACTCGGCGCCAGGACCCTGGACCCGACGGAACTCGACGTCCCGGCGTTCATCGCCGATCAGACTGGGGGACGCGGGGCCGACGCGGCATTCGACGCGGCGGGGGTGGCCCCGGCGATCGAGGCGGCCACCGCGTGTGTGGGTGCACGCAAGCCGACGGTGAGTGTCGCGATCTACGAGAAGCCGCTGACGACACCGCTGCTCAATCTGGTGATGAACGAATCCAGGATCCAGGGCTCGCTGTGTTACACCTCGGCGGACTTCGAGGCAGTCATTGATCTCATGGCGCAGGGGGTGTACGACACGAGGGGATGGGTCACTCCCATCGCCATCGACGACGTGATCGACGAGGGATTCGAAGCCCTGCACGCAGGCAAGAAGATGAAGGTTCTGGTCGACCCGAGCGGAGGCGCATCGTGACATTGCAGAGCAAGGTGGCGCTGGTGACAGGCGCGGGCCGCGGGATCGGGCGGGGTATCGCGCTGCGGCTGGCACGGGAAGGCGCTGACGTCGCACTGGTCGACGTGGTACCGGACGGCATCAACGAGGTGGCCGGGGAGATCGACGAAATCGGTGCGAAAGCAACCACTTTCGTCACCGACGTGAGTGACCGCGACTCGGTGTACGCCGCGGTCGAGCATTCCGCGGGAGCCCTCGGCGGGTTCGACATCATGGTCAACAACGCCGGGGTCGCGCTGGTCGGACCGATCGCCGAGGTCACGCCCGCAGACGTCGCCCGGGTGTGGTCGATCAACGTCGACGGCGTGCTGTGGGGAATCCAGGCTGCCGCAGCCAAGTTCATCGAACTGGGCCGGCCGGGCAAGATCATCAATGCCTCGTCGATCGCCGGTCATGACGGCTTCGCCATGCTCGGGGTGTACAGCGCGACCAAGTTCGCGGTGCGTGGCCTGACCCAGGCCGCGGCCAAGGAGTACGCGTCGGCGGGCATCACGGTCAACGCCTACTGTCCCGGCATCGTCGGCACCGACATGTGGGTCGAGATCGACAAGCGGTTCGCCGAGCTGACCGGCGCCGCCGAGGGGGAGACATTCCAGAAGTACGCCGGCGGCATCGCGTTGGGGCGGCCGGAAACACCCGAGGACGTGGCCGGATTCGTTGCCTATCTGGCCGGACCGGATGCCGATTACATGACTGGTCAGGCCGGTCTGATCGACGGGGGGTTGGTGTATCGGTAGCCCGAGATTGGCTTCCCGATGTGATGTGGAGCACAATCGGCGGTGATGGCCGGTTCATCGATACCTGAGCCCGCGGTCTCACCCGGTGAGGATCCGCGGCGGTACGCCATGCTCCTGTCGGCCGTGTACGACGCGACCATGTCGGGCGACCGCGCGCCCGCGCGTCCCCGGGCGGTGATCGAGGACTCCTGGAACAGGCTGCGCGCCAAGGGGATAAATCCGGCTCATCACATTCCGCCACAGGTCGAGACGACCGGGCTGGACTTGCTGCGGCAGCAGTCCGGACTCATCGCCGTACTCGACGATGTTTCGCGCGGGCTGGACTCGGTGATCGAAGAGGGTGACAACATCCTGGTGGTCGCCGACGCCCGCGGCCGCGTGCTGTGGCGCTCGGGTTCACCGCGCGTGCTCAGCCTTGCTGACCGCCTCGGTTTCATCGAGGGCGCGACATGGAGTGAGAACGCGGTGGGCACCAACGGGATCGGTACGGCGCTCGCATCGCACCGCGCTGTGCAGATCTTCTCGGCCGAGCATTTCCTGCGCAGCCACCACCCGTGGACGTGCGCAGGTGCACCCATCCGGGATCCCCGGACCGGTCAGGTCATCGGCATCGTCGACGTGTCCGGTCCGGCGTCCACCGTGCATCCGACGACGGTCGCCCTGGTGGACCTGGTGGCCCGGCTCGCGGAATCGCAACTGCGCGAGGCGCATGACAGAACGTTGAACCGCCTGTGTGCGGTGGCGGCACCCATCCTGGCCAGGGTGGGCAGTCCGGCGCTGGCAGTCGACGGCGAGGGCTGGGTCGCGGCGGTGGACTCCTTGCCGCTGCACAACCGGATCTTGTTGCCCGAGAGCGGGTTACCCGGCCGGGTGTGGATTCCCCCGCTGGGCATGTGCGATGTGGAGGCACTGCCGGGCGGATGGCTGGTCCGGGTGGCCGACGACGCCGAGCCCAGCGCGTCGCCATCGCGGGTCACCCTCGACCTACGGGATGGCGAACCGACGCTGGAGATGTCCGGTCAGTTCGGTAGCTGGCGGCGCAGCATCTCCTGCCGCCACGCAGAGATTCTGCTGGTCCTGGCGACCAGCCGGCAGGGCCGGTCGGCGCCGGAACTGGCGGAGGATCTCTACGGCGACCGGTCGAGGGTGGTGACGGTGCGCGCCGAGATGTCGCGGCTGCGTAAGCAGTTCGTCGGCCTGGTGGCCGGCAGGCCGTACCGCTTCGGGGATTCGGTGGTCGTGGACGTCCGTTATCCCCAGGACATGTCGTCGTTGCTGGCGTCCTCGACAGCTCCGGCCGTTCATGCGGCCCGTCGGTATACCTTGACCTGATGGTGGCAGACCCCACACTCCTTGACGGGCTCGACGGCGAAGCCGGCGCACAGCGTGCCGAACTGGTCGAATGGCTGTTGTCGCGCGGCATCACGGCCGACCAGATCCGCCAGGCCGGTACCCCGATGCTGCTGGCCTCGCGCCGGGTGGCAGGCGACGACGGTACCTATGTGTCGACGCGCGAGATCAGCGAGCAGACCGGGCTCGATGTCGGACTGGTACAGCGACTGCAACGGGCGATGGGGCTGGCGACAGTCGAGGACCCGGATGCCGCGGTGCTGTTGCGCGCCGACGCCGAGGCGGTGGCGTTCGCCGAGCGTTTCCTGGAGCTGGGCATCGCTCCGGACCAGATCGTGTTGATCACCCGGGTGCTCTCCGAGGGATTGGGCCGGGCCGCCGAGGTGATGCGCTACGCCGCGCTGGCGGCCGTGCTGACGCCGGGGGCCACAGAACTGGAAACCGCCAAGGCGACCGAGGCGCTGGTGGCGGAGGCGGCGCCGCTGATCGGGCCGATGATCCGCGACATGCTGTTCGTGCAACTGCGCCACTCGTTGGAGACCGAGGCCGTGACTGCCTCTGAGCGCGCCGAGGGATTGCCGATGCCCGGTGCCCGATTGGTCACCATCGCGTTCGCCGACATCGTCGGGTTCACCCGGCTGGGTGAGGTTGTGCAGCCCGAAGACCTTGAGCGGCTGGCGAATCGATTGGCCGACGCGGCACGAGAGGTGGCAGTCGGACCGGTGCGTCTGATCAAGACGATCGGCGATGCGGTGATGTTGGTCAGCACCGATCCGGCGGCGCTGCTCGATGCGGCCCTGAAGTTGGTGGCCGCCACCGAGACCGACGAGGACTTCCCGCGGCTGCGGGTCGGGTTGGCGACCGGGCCTGCGGTGAGCCGGGCCGGTGACTGGTTCGGCAGCTCCGTCAATCTGGCGAGCCGGGTCACCGGGGCGGCGCGGCCCGGCACCGTGCTGGTGGCCGAGTCCGCCCGCGCGGCGATCGCCGAGGCCGGGGCCGACGACCGGTTCGAATGGTCATTTGCCGGAGCCCGTCACCTCAAGGGCGTCAAGAATGACGTGAAGCTGTTCCGGGCCAGGCCCGCATAGACCTTTATCGAATCTTCATCGAACGACTAGGGCAGCCACATCGACTCTCGTAAGGCTTGAGATATGACGAAACTGATGATGCTGAGCGCCGGCGCGGTTGTCGCGGCGGCACTGGTGGCCGGTTGTAGCAACGACAAGGCCGACAGGACTGCCGATCTGGAAATGACCAACACCCAGAGCACCTCGGCGGCAGCGAGCTCACCGGTAGCCAGCGAGGCTCACAACGATGCCGACGTGATGTTCGCCCAGCACATGATCCCGCACCACCAGCAGGCGGTCGAGATGAGCGATGTGCTGCTGGCCAAGCAGGGTATCGATGCGCGGGTGACCGATCTGGCCACTCAGATCAAGGGTGCCCAGGCCCCGGAGATCGCGCAGATGCAGGGCTGGCTGAAGCAGTGGGGCAACCCCCCGATGCCGCCGATGCCGCAGCAGGGCCACGGAGACATGGGCCACGGCGACATGGGCCAGGGCAGCATGCCCGCCATGCAGGGCATGGTGTCGGAGACCGACATGACCGCGCTGCGCAACGCCCAGGGCGCCGAGGCGGCCAAGCTGTACCTGACGCACATGATCGCTCACCACGAGGGCGCGATCACCATGGCGCAGGATGAGATCAAGGACGGTCAGTACCCCGCCGCGATCGAGATGGCCCGCACCATCGTGAAGACGCAGCAGCAGGAGATCGACACCATGCGCCAGATCCTGGGTTCGCTCTAACCGGTCGGCAGGATGATCGTGAAGGTGGTCCCCGCACCCGAACTGCTCACGCTGATGTGGCCGCGGTGCGCTTCGACCAGGGCCTTCACGATCGCCAGTCCGATGCCGGAGCCGCCGTGGTCGCGGTCGCGCGCGGTGTCGGCCCGGTAGAACCGTTCGAAGACATGGGGCAGGTGCTCGGCGGGGATGCCCTCGCCGGTGTCGGTCACCGTCAGCTTGACGCTCCGGTCGGCAGCCATGGCGGCGTCGATCGTCACCCGGCCCCCGGCCGGGGTGTGTCGCAGCGCGTTGTCGAGCAGGTTGCCCAGGAT
>NZ_HG322952.1:44148-96615 GCF_000455325.1 Mycolicibacterium septicum DSM 44393 | reverse complement strand
GCCCACAGCGACGGCAGGTTCTCGTCCGCCCGCCAGCTCAGCGTCACGCCCTTGTCGTCGAACCGGTCCTGGGCCGCGGCGACCGCGGCGGCCACCACGGCGTCCGTCGCCACCGGGACCGGGGTGACCGTGGCCGGGCTTTCTTCGGCCTTGGCCAGGGCGCCGGCATCGTCGGCGAACCGGACCAGGCGGTGCGTCTGCTGGCGCAGCATCGAAACAGTCTCGGGGTCAAGAGTTCTCACGCCGTCCTCGATGGCCTCGAAGTAGGCCTCCAGAACCGAAACCGGAGTCCGGATCTCATGGGCAAGATCGCTGAACAATCTGCGCCGGCCGGCGTCGACAGCCTCCAGTCGCCCGGCCATCTGATTGAAAGAACTTGCCAAGGAGTCGAACTCGTCACCGAGATGGGCCGGCGGGACCCGCGAATCGTAGTGGCCGTCGGCGATGGCCGTGGCGGCCTGCGACACCTGGGTCAGCGACTTCTGCAGCCGCCTGCCGAAGTACCAGGTGACGATGAGCGCCGCCAGGATCGCGACGCACGATGCCACCCCGATCGCGATCACCGTGGCGTAGACGTAGGCCTCTTCCGCGTGCATCTGCTCGGCCGAGTCGCCGGATACCCCTGCGCGGTGCAGATGTTCGCGGAACAGCGGAGGGCCGACGATGGCGGCCACGAGTCCGGTGGTGCCCGCACCGGCGACCAGCACCAGGGCCTGGGCCGAGAGCAGCCGGGTGCGCAGGCCGACGCTCACCGTTGGCCGTCCTGCCCGGTGCCCATCCGATATCCGACACCGCGCACCGTGATCACGTACAGCGGGTCGGCAGGATCGTCGCCGAGCTTACGGCGGAGGTGACCGATATGGACGTCCACGAGATGCTCGTTGCCGACATAGGTGGTCTCCCAGACGGATTCGAGCAGCTGGCGACGGCTGAGCGCCACCCCTGGGCGGGCCGAGAGGGCGGCCAGTACGTCGAATTCGGTGCGCGTCAGCATGATCGGGTCGTCGTCGAGGAACACCTGGCGGCCGTCGACGTCGATACGCAGTGCGCCGAACACCCGGCCGCCGGTCGCCGCGGGGGAGGAGACGCGCGGCCGGCGCAGCATGGCCCGGATCCTGGCCACCAGTTCCCGCGGGCTGAACGGTTTGGTCATGTAGTCGTCGGCGCCGACCGACAGGCCGACGATGGTGTCCACCTCGGTGTCGCGGGCGGTCAGCATCACCACGTAGGCATCGGAGAACGTGCGCAGCGATCGACAGACTTCCACGCCGTCGATGCCGGGCAGGCCGAGGTCGAGGACTACCACGTCGGGGTCGACCTCACGGGCCAACCGCAGTGCCTCCGACCCGTCGTGGGCGAGGGTGACCTCGAACTGTTCGCGGGTCAGATAACTGGCGATGACCTCGGCGAGCGGGGCTTCGTCGTCGACCACCAGGGCCCGGTAGCCACCCGGAATGTGCTCCATCAGCCCATAGTGCAGGAGTGGGGAGGGAGGCATAGGGAATTCATACCCTAGGGGGGTATAGTATGAAGCGACAACGAATCGGGTTCAGGAGGAAACTGCATGAGTACCCAGACTGTCACGGTCACCGGGATGACCTGCGGGCACTGCGTCACGTCGGTGCGTGAAGAGGTCGGCGGCCTTCCCGGTGTGCGCACCGTCGAGGTCGACCTGTCGACCGGGCTGGTGACCATCGACAGCGACAGTCAGCTCGATCCGTCCGCCATCAGCGACGCGGTCGCCGAGGCCGGCTACGCCGTCGCGGGTTGAGCAGGGGTCGATCATGAGTGCGCCGCGGAAGCTCATCGGGTTCGTCGTCGGACTCGTCGTGGTCTTCGCCGTGTCCTTCGGGATCGGTTCTGCGGTCACGATCAACAGCGTCCCGGCCGAAGGCCATGACGCCGGCCATGTCGCGGATCATGGGTCCGCGTACACGCTCCAACTCGAAGAGATAGCGCTGCCATCCGGCACCGCGGTTCCGCTGCGGTTCCGCATCGCCGACGGCACCGGCGCCCCGGTCACCGAATACGTCGAGAGCCACGAGAAGCTGCTGCATCTGATCGTGGTGCGCCGCGATCTCGCCGACTACCAGCATGTGCATCCGGTGCTCGACGATTCCGGCACCTGGAGCGTCCCGCTGAATCTGACCGAGCCCGGCGACTACCGGGTGTTCGCCGACTTCGTGCCTGCCGACGGCCGCGCGGTCACGCTCGGCGCGGATATGACCGTTGCCGGCAGGTATGCGCCGCAGCCTCTGCCCGCGCCGTCGGGCACCGCCACGGTCGACGGCTACACCGTGACTCTGACCGGGGTGGCCAACGTCGGCCGGCCCTCGGAGTTGACCCTCTCGGTCAGCCGCGACGGCAAGCCGGTCAACGATCTGCAGCCGTACCTGGGCGCCTACGGACACCTGGTCGCGGTACGCGCGTCGGACCTGGGCTACCTGCACGTCCATCCGATGAGCGATGCGGCAGACCCGGCCACCGCGCCCGGTCCGCAGATCGCGTTCCACACCACGCTTCCAAGTGCCGGTGAGTACCGGATGTTCCTGGACTTCAAGCATCGCGATGCGGTGCACACCGCCGAATTCACCGTTGAGGGGGCACCGTGAGCACCGCCACCGGACACGTCGTACTCGAGATCGGTGGGATGACGTGTGCCTCGTGCGCCGGACGTATCGAGCGGAAGCTCAACCACCTGGACGGCGTCACGGCGACGGTGAACTTCGCCACCGAGAAGGCCACCGTCGACGTGGCGGGTGAGGTGACGCCCGAACAGCTGATCGAGGTCGTCGAAACCGCGGGCTACACAGCACAACTGCCCGCCACCGAACCGGGCGAGAGTCATACCGAGGACGATCCGACCGCCACGTTGCGCACCCGGCTGATCGTGTCGGCGGTGCTGACCATTCCCGTTGTGGCCATGGCGATGGTCCCTGCGCTGCAGTTCACCAACTGGCAGTGGCTTTCGCTGACCCTGGCCGCGCCGGTCGTGGTGTGGGGCGCGCTGCCGTTCCACCGGGCTGCGTGGACCAACCTGCGGCACGGCACCGCCACCATGGACACCCTCATCTCGATGGGCACCATCGCGGCGTTCGGCTGGTCGCTGTACGCGCTGTTCTGGGGTACCGCCGGGATGCCGGGTATGACGCATCCGTTCTCGCTGTCCATCTCGCAATCCGACGGCACCGGCAACATCTACCTGGAGGTCGCGGCGGGCGTCACCACCTTCATCCTGGCCGGCCGGTATTTCGAGGCACGGTCCAAGCGGCGTGCCGGGGCGGCGCTGCGCGCGTTGCTCGAGCTCGGCGCCAAGGACGTCGCGGTGCTGCGAAACGGTGTGGAACAACGCATTCCCATCGAGTCGCTGGCCGTGGACGACGAGTTCGTGGTCCGGCCCGGAGAGAAGATCGCCACCGACGGCGAGGTGGTCGACGGTTCGTCCGCGGTGGATGCCTCGATGCTCACCGGCGAATCGGTGCCGGTCGAAGTCGCCCCGGGGGACCAGGTCGTCGGCGCGACCGTCAACGTCGGCGGCCGGCTCGTGGTGCGGGCCAAGCGAATCGGATCCGACACCCAGCTGGCCCAGATGGCCCGGTTGGTCGAGGATGCGCAATCCGGCAAGGCGCAGGCACAGCGCCTGGCCGACAAGGTCTCCGCAGTGTTCGTGCCGATCGTCATCGCGCTCGCGGTGGGAACCCTGGGATTCTGGCTGGGTACCGGCGGCCCGGTCGCCGCGGCGTTCACGGCCGCGGTGGCGGTGTTGATCATCGCCTGCCCGTGTGCGCTGGGCCTGGCGACCCCGACGGCGCTGTTGGTCGGTACAGGTCGCGGTGCCCAGCTCGGCATCCTGATCAAGGGGCCCGAGGTGCTGGAGTCCACCCGTCGCGTAGATACCGTCGTGCTGGACAAGACCGGGACGGTGACCACCGGGGCGATGACGCTGCTCGACGTGATAGCCGCTGCCGGAGAGGATCCCGCCGAGGTGCTGCGGTTGGCCGGTGCGGTCGAGGACGGCTCCGAGCACCCGATCGCGCGGGCCGTCGCCAAGGGCGCCCGTGACAAGGTCGGGGAGCTGCCTCCGGTGGAGGATTTCGCCAATGTGGCGGGACTCGGGGTGCAGGGCGTCGTCGACGGCCATGCGCTCGTGGTCGGCCGGCGCCAGTTGCTGGCCGACTGGTCACAGAGTCTGCCCCCGGAGTTGGATACCGCGATGCGCGAGGCTCAGGCCCTGGGCCGCACGGCGATTGCCGTGGGCTGGGACGGGCAGGCGCGCGCGGTGCTGGTGGTCGCGGACGCGGTCAAGCCCACCTCGAAGGAGGCGATCGAGCAGCTGCGCGCCCTCGGCCTGGATCCGATCATGCTGACCGGCGACAACGAGGCGGCAGCGCGGGCAATCGCCGAACAGGTTGGTATCCAAGAGGTTTACGCCGAGGTGCTGCCGCAGGACAAGGTCGATGTGGTCAAACGCCTGCAGGACGAGGGCCGGGTGGTGGCCATGGTCGGCGACGGCGTCAACGATGCAGCGGCGCTGGCCCAGGCGGATCTCGGCCTGGCCATGGGTACCGGCACCGATGTGGCGATCGAGGCCAGCGACCTGACCCTGGTCCGCGGTGATCTGCGGGCAGCCGCCGATGCCATCCGGCTGTCCCGGCGCACGCTGGCCACGATCAAGGGCAACCTGTTCTGGGCGTTCGCCTACAACGTCGCCGCGTTGCCACTGGCCGCGGCCGGACTGCTCAACCCCATGCTGGCCGGCGCCGCCATGGCGTTCTCCTCGGTGTTCGTGGTCAGTAACAGCCTGCGGCTGAGACGCTTCCGATGAAGCGGCTGGCAGCCCTGATGGCGATTGTCCTGTGGGCTGGGGTACTCACCGGGCAATGGCAGGCGACGGGCCACGATCACCCGACGCATCTGCCGCACGCGGTCTCGGCAGCGATCGGCGAGGGTGCCGATCTGATGATGCTGGATCACCCGCACGTCAGTGACGGCTCGCCTTCACACATGCCGGATGGCTTCACCGCCGCCGTTCTGCCCAGGTCCTCCGTCACCCCTGTAGCGCTCTCGGTTGTGGCGCTCGTCCTCGGCTGCGCGGTGGTGTGCGCGTGTGCCGCGGTACGCACGCAGCGGGGTCCACCCGACCGGCATGGTGTCCTACTCGCCGGACAGGAACTTCTGGTCCGGATCTGTATCGCGCGCCGCTGATCTCGCAGCGCTCCAACGCTGCCCAGGTCAGTTGCCGCGCTCAGTCGCGGCCGGATACAGAAACGACGAATCCATGAACCATGCCCTGTCCACCCGTTCATTCCACATTCTGCGCAGAAACCGTGGTCCCAACACCATGGTCGGCCACACTCCCACGCTGTGGGTGTCCACTCCGTTCGCCGACGCCGGGCGCGGATTCTGGGCGAAACTCGAAGGTTTCAACCCCGGCGGCATGAAGGACCGGCCCGCCATGCACATGGTCGAGCAGGCCCGGGCCCGCGGCGATCTGAAACCCGGTGGCCGCATCATCGAATCGACCAGTGGCACATTGGGTCTGGGGCTCGCATTCGCGGGAACGATGTACCACCACCCGGTGACCTTGGTGACCGATCCGGGTCTGGAACCCATCATCGAGCGCATGTTGACCGCCTACGGCGCCCAGGTGTCGACGGTGACCGAACCGCATCCCACCGGGGGTTGGCAGCAGGCCCGGCGGGACCGGGTGGCCGAACTGCTCGCGGCTGACGAGAACGCCTGGTACCCGGACCAGTACAACAACCCGGACAACGTGGAGGCCTACCGGCCGCTGGCGCTGGAACTCAATGCCCAGATCGGCCATGTCGACGTGCTGGTCTGCTCCGTCGGTACCGGCGGGCATTCGGCCGGGGTGGCGCGGGTGCTGCGTGAGTTCAACCCGAACCTGCGGCTGATCGGGGTCGACACCATCGGTTCGACGATCTTCGGTCAACCCGCCGCGACCCGCGTCATGCGGGGCCTCGGCTCGAGCATCTATCCCCGCAACGTGGATTACGCCGCGTTCGACGAGGTGCACTGGGTCGCACCGGCCGACGCGGTATGGGCCGCCAGGACTTTGGCGTCGACGTACTACGCGAGCGGGGGATGGAGCGTGGGCGCGGTCGGTCTGGTGGCGGGTTGGGCAGCACGAAACCATCCGGCCGGTACCACGATTGCCGCGGTGTTCCCCGACGGACCGCAGCGCTACTTCGACACGGTGTACAACGACGACTACTGCCGTGACCTCGGTCTGCTCGATCACCAACCGGCCGATGAGCCGGAGACGATCGCCAACGCAGGCGACCGCGTGGTGCAGACCTGGACACGTTGCGAGACGGTGGCCGACCCGACGGCGGTGGCCCGATGAGCGGACTCATCACGCAGTTCCGCAGCTTCGACCTGCCCAGCCGGTTGTTGATGGTCAACCAGTTCGGCATCAATCTCGGCTTCTACATGCTGATGCCGTATCTGGCCGGCTATCTGGCCGGGCCGCTGGGTCTGGCGGCGTGGGCGGTGGGCCTGGTGCTGGGCGTGCGCAACTTCTCCCAGCAGGGCATGTTCATCGTCGGCGGCACGCTGGCCGACCGGCTGGGCTACAAGCCGCTGATCGTCGCCGGGTGTCTGTTGCGCACCGCCGGGTTCGGTCTGCTGGTCGTCGCGGATTCCCTGCCGGCGATGCTGATCGCCTCGGCGGCAACAGGGTTCGCCGGGGCGCTGTTCAATCCCGCGGTGCGGGCCTACCTGGCTGCCGACGCAGGTGACCGCCGGGTCGAGGCCTTCGCGACGTTCAACGTGTTCTACCAGGCCGGGATCCTGTTGGGCCCGCTGGCGGGAATGGCGTTGCTGGTCTTCGATTTCCGGGTGACCGCGGCCGCGGCCGCCGGAGTCTTCGCGGTGCTGACGGTGGCCCAGCTGCTCGCCCTGCCGCGGCAGCGCGCCCAACCCGTCGAACAGCGGAGCTCGGTGCTCGACGACTGGCGCAGCGTGGTCGCCAACCGCGGGTTCCTGTTGTTCGCGGTGGCGATGATCGGCTCCTACGTGCTGTCCTTCCAGGTCTACCTGGCATTGCCACTACAGGCCGCGGCGCTGCGGCCGGGGAACGAAACCGTATTGGTGGCAGCCGTGTTCGTGGTCTCCGGCCTGATCGCGGTGGGCGGTCAGTTGCGGATCACGCGATGGTTCGGCAACCGCTGGGGCCCGCGCCGCAGCCTGGTGGTCGGCTTGCTGGTGCTGGCGGCGGCCTTCGTTCCGTTGGCAGTGGTACCGGACGCGGACCGGTTCGGCACCGCCGCCGCGGTGGCCGCACTGCTCGGCTCGTCCGCACTGCTGGCCCTGGGGTCGGCCGCGGTATTCCCGTTCGAGATGGACACCGTCGTGGCACTGTCGGGGGATCGGCTGGTGGCCACCCATTACGGGTTCTACAACACCGTCGTCGGAGTGGGCATCTTGCTCGGCAATGTGGCGACCGGATCGCTGATCGGCGCGGCGCGCGCCGCGGACCTGGCCGAATTGGTGTGGCTGGGCCTCACGGCAATCGGGCTGGTGTCCGCGGCGGCGCTCTATCTGCTGACCCGGGATGGTGGGAGGCTGGCGCCGGACGCGTCGCTCACTGCATCGGAACCGTGACACCCTCCGAGGGCTGCACGATCACAAAGCCATTGCCGTGGAACGCGACCTGAATCGCTTCACCGGAGCCCCGGCCGATCAACGCACCGGCCTTGAAGCTGGTCTTGAGCTGGGTCTGCAGGTGCGCCGACCAGGCCACGACGGCATTGGTGTCGGCGAAGGTCGGGGCCTCGGAGGCGTTGAGCACCACGGGCGGGCCATCGGTGGTCAGTGCCACCCATCCGGTGCCACGCAGGGTGGTGTTGAACAGGCCGCCGGTGGCGATGCTGCCGCCGCGGACCCGTTCGATGTTCCAGTCCAGGCTCGATGAGAACGCCAGCACGTTCTTGCCGCTGATCGACAGACCCGAGTTGGACAGCTGCAGCAGGTGTACGTCGAAACCCTGATCCGCCAGGAACACATCGCCTTGGCCCTGGCAGCGCATCAGCGGCAGGCCCTCACCGGTGAGGGCCTTCTTGATGAACTTCGATGCGCCGCCGCCTTCGAAGGCGAAGTCGACGTTGCCCTGGTACGCGACCATCGAGCCCTGCCGTGCCATGAAGGGTTCGCCGAGGCGGACCCGCAGCATCTTCTTGTTCTGGTTGGCGATCGGCGTCGCCTCTTTCTCGCTGAACCGCCCGTCGACGAGATCCCCGCTGATGCCGTTGAACCCGTCACCGGTCGGCTGGGCCTGGACCTGCTGTGGCTGCTGAGGGGAAGCGCTGAGCGGCGCCCGGCCGGCCTGGCCCTGATGAGAGATCTGATCGGTCCAGGATTGTCCGTCCCACCAGCGGTATTCGTAGCGGCCTTCGGGATCGGGCAGCCAGCCGGGTTGCCAGTTTCCGTTCACAGTCATTCCTCGAATCGTCGGGTGGGGGAGAAATCGACACCAGGCTACAAGTCGGGGTTTCCGCCAAGTACTGTAACGATTACGGTAGCTCCGCCCAGGGTATCCGCGAGAGGTTCGGTGGTTGATGAAAGCCGTTGTCGCGCAGCGTGGTTCGGTGAGTGTCGAGACCGTCTCCGACCCTGTTCCCGGGCCTGGCCAGGTGCTCGTCGCCCCGCTGGCCTGCGGGATCTGCGGTTCGGACCTGCATCTGGTGGAGTCGCAGGCGGCGATGCCGGATCTGGTGCCGGCCATGGTGCTCGGGCACGAGTTCGTCGGGGAACTGCTCGACTACGGTCCGGGCACTGAGCGCTCCTTCCCGATCGGGACGCCGGTCACCTCCGTTCCCTACCTGGACACCGGCGACGGGCCGCAGCTGGTGGGGCTGTCCCCGGCGGTGACGGGCGGGCTGGCCGAACGCCTTGTTCTGCAGGAGAAGCGGTTGCTGCCGGTATCGGGCGACATCCCCCTGCGCTATGCGGCCGTTGCGGAGCCGTTGGCGGTAGGCGTGCACGCCGTCGCCGCTGCGGACCTGCAGCCCGGTGATGCGTTCCTCGTCGTCGGCTGCGGCCCGGTGGGCCTGTCGGTCATCGCGTGCCTCAAGGCCGCCGGACTGGGGCCCGTCGTCGCGGCGGATTTCTCGCCGGCTCGCCGGGCCCTGGCCGAGCAGGCCGGTGCCGACGTCGTCGTCGATCCGGCCCTGAGCAGTCCCTACCAGAGCTGGACCCAGCTGGCCGGTGCGCCGGTACCCATGTCGCCACTGATGGATACGCCGATGCGGGCCAACACCGTGGTTTTCGAATGTGTCGGTGTACCAGGAATTCTCGCGACCGTGATGGATTCGGTGCCCCCGCAGACCCGGATCGTGGTGGTCGGGGTGTGCCAGCAACCGGACACCATCACGCCGGTCATCGGCATCACCAAGGAACTCTCGATCCGGTTCGTGTTCGCCTACCGCCCCGACGAGTTCGCCAGGGCGCTGGACTGGATCGTCACCGGCACGGTCGATGTGGCACCGTTCGTCACGGCGACCTTGCCGCTGGAGGCGGCCGCCGAGGCCTTCGATGAACTCCGGCAGCCCGACAAACACTGCAAGATTCTGCTGCTGCCATCCTGACCGGCGGTCAGCTGGCATTCTGGTGCCATGGCAAAGGAAATCGACCCGGTCCGCGCCCAGGGTGCGCTCGCGGTCTTGAAGCAGCACCCCGGCATGGTGCTGTTCGCGGTGTCGCCGGCAATCATCGTGCTGGGTGCCGTGTGGTGGATCGCCGGCCCCGGCTGGGCGGGGCTGCTGCTGGTCGCCCTGGTGCTGGCCGGCGGCGCTGCGCTGCTGCTCAAGCGCAACTGATCACTCAGCGGCGAAAATGACGTTCGCCGGTGGTGAACGCCGTCCCATCAGCGATGTAACGGTGTAATCATGTAATCATGAACAAGCATCAGCACCATCGCCGGTCTGCCGATGAGGCCGCCGAATGGTTTGCGGGCCGACTGCCCGATACCTGGTTCACCGGCGACCCGACCGTGATCGTCGACCGTGAAGAGATCACCGTCATCGGCAGACTCCCCGAGGGGTCCGAAGAAGAGTCCACGGCACGGGCCTCCGGGCGGGCTGCCCGGTTCCGCGAGGAGACTCGTGGCGAGCGCATGCGTATCGCCGACGAGGCGCAGGGCCGGTTCGACCGGAAGGTGTCCTGGGGCGTGGAGGTCAGCACAGCAGCCGGGTCCGATCCCGAACGAATCCTGTTCACCCACATCGCCGTACCCGTGATGACCCGGCTCAAGCAGCCCGAACGGCAGGTGCTCGACACCCTGGTCGACGCGGGCGTGGCGCGGTCGCGCTCGGATGCGCTGGCCTGGTCGGTGCGCCTGGTGGGTGAGCACACCGAGGAGTGGCTGGACAAGCTGCGCGACGCCATGAAGGCGGTCGACGATCTGCGTGCCGAAGGCCCCGGCGCCTAGACCAGCTCGATCCCGACGTACACCGAGCCCAGCGTCGAGGTCTGCGAGAGCGGATCGATCGCCGCGCGGTCGGCCAGCAGGTTGCGGTTGACCCCGTAGGAATCCGGTGCTCCGCCGTGGCGCGGGTCGAATACCCGTGAGCCCCAGCCATGGTCGAGCACCACGACTCCGCGGCGGGGCCGGTCGCTGAGCGCGGCCGTCACCTCCAACCGCCCGACCGGCGAGAACACCCGGACCCGGTCGCCGGCCGAGATACCCAGGGTTGCGGCGTCATCGGGGTGCAGCAGTACCTCGTTGCCCTTGCCTGCCGGATGCAGGCCCGGCAACTCGTTGAGCCAGGAGTTCATCGAGTGCCGTCGGCGCCGGTTGCCCAGCAGGAACGGGAAACCGGCCGGCGCCCCCGGCTCCGGTGTGGCGAGCAGTTCACGGGCCCGGGCCACGAACTCAGCGGGCGCCGCATGGACCTTGTGGTCCGGGGTCCGCAACGCCTCCCGGAACCGGCCGAACTGCCGGGGGCCGAGCACCATGCCGTGCGGGTGCGCCTTGAGCTCGCGCCAGGTGAGCTTGTGCCCGTCGAACTTCCGCGACGTGAGAATGATCAGGCGGTCCATCCACTGCGGCCCGAACGCCAGCCCGGGCCGCCGGGTCCGCGCGGCCAGCCGGCGGGTGGCACGGACGAAACCGTTGAACCCCTTGGCGCCGAACAGCGGACGGCGCATCGCCAGCGCCAGATCGGTGAATACCCGCCACTCCTCGCGGGCGCCGTCCGGTGGTTCGACGGCCTTCACGCCGTACTGCACGTACGGCTCGTCGTGCATGCCGCTGGTGAAGGCCAGCAGATCGTCGCGTTCCAGCCAGTGCACCGCGGGCAACAGCCAGTGCGCATGCCGGTGGCTTTCGCGCTGCACGAGATCGATGGCCACCAGCAGATCGAGCTGGGCCAGGGCCTCGTCGAGCCTGGCCCCGTCGGGTCCGGAGACCACCGGGTTGCCGGAGTTGATCAGCAAGGCCCGGATCTGGCCGCGGCCCGGCGTGGTGATCTCGTCGGGCAGTTCGGAAAGCGCGTGCGCACCGGCCACCAGGTCCCGCCCGGCCAGCCGGCTCGAGTGCGGGCGGGTCGCCGCCAGCCCGGCCAATCGCAGGGTGTCGACATACCCGGGCTCGAAGCGACGCCCACCCGGGCGGTCCATGCGCCCGGTGATCAGGTTGAGCACGTGGCCCAGCCATTCGGCCACCGTGCCGGCGGCATGCAGCGACACTCCGGTCCGCGTGATGGCCATCGCCCCTGCTGCGGAGGCGAAATCCCGGGCCACCTGCTCGATCACGTCGCGGGCGACGTCGCAGCGCGCGGCCAGGTCGTCGAGGTCGGCCTCGGCGGTCAGGGTGCGCAGTTCGGCCATCCCGGTGGCCAGCTCGGCGCAATCGCCGCGGTGCTCGCGCCCCTCGTCGAGGATCACCTTGACCATCGCGAGCAGCAGCGCCCAGTCCTGACCCGGGCGCACCGCCAGATGCAGATCGGCGGCCTCTGCGCTCTCGGTACGGATCGGGTCTACCACGACGATGCGGGCACCCTGCTTCTGGCGGGCCAGCGCGCGACGCCAGCCGCCTGGCACCGATTCGACCCAATTCCAGGCGCTCACAGCGGGATTGGCCCCGATGATCAGGAAGTAGTCGCAGTTGTCGACATCGGACACCGGCACCATCAGCGGCGATCCGTACATGGCCTCGGCCACCACGTGCAGGGCGTTCTGGTCCACCGATCCGACCGCATACCGGTTGTGGGTGCCGATGGCGTCCAGCCAGGCGTTCATGAACACCAGGTTCGACGACGAGTACCCGGCCGGATTGCCGTAGTAGGCCGCCACCGCGTCGGGGCCACCGGTCTCGATGATCCGGTTCATCCGCTGCGCGATATCGCCGATCGCCTCGTCCCAGGTCGCCTCGACATAGCTGTCACCGACCCGGCGCATCGGCGCCACGATGCGTCGCGGATGCTCCACCACCTGACCGGCGGTGCGGCCCTTCGCGCAGAAATCGCCCCAGGTGTGCGGGTTGAGTTTGTCGGGGGCGATCTTGAGCACCCGGTTGTCCTCGACCGTCACCTCGAGACCGCAGGACGCCAGGCAGTACCGGCAGAACGTGTGCACGGTACTGGTCGTCATTACATCGACACTACAATTTGTAATGGGTGCGCGGAGCTAAACCTGGGTCATCTCCCAGTACCGCCCATGTCGCGCCACGAGCTCCTCATGGGTACCGCGTTCGACGATCCGGCCGGCATCCATCACCAGGATCAGATCGGCATCGCGGATCGTCGAGAGCCGGTGGGCGATGATGAAACTCGTGCGGTCCCGGCGTAACTCGGCCATCGCGTGCTGGATCAGCAGTTCGGTCCGGGTGTCCACGGCGCTGGTCGCCTCGTCGAGCACCAGCACCCGGGGTCGCGCCAGCACCGCCCGGGCGATCGTGATGAGCTGCTTCTCACCGGCACTGATGGCGCCGCCGTCGTCGTCGACGCGGGTGGCGTATCCGTCCGGGAGAGTGTGGACGAACCGGTCCACGTACGCCGCCCTGGCCGCCTCGAGCACCTCGTCCTCGGAAGCGTCCGGCCGGCCGTAGGCGATGTTGTCGTAGATGGTCCCGCCGAACAGCCAGGTGTCCTGCAGCACCATGCCGATCGAGGATCGCAGCGACTCGCGGCTCACCGTGGAGATGTCCACACCGTCGATCAGGATCCGGCCGGAGTCGACGTCGTAGAACCGCATCAGCAGGTTGACGCACGTCGTCTTTCCCGCACCGGTGGGGCCGACGATCGCCACGGTGCTGCCGGCCTCGGCCACCAGGGACAGGTCCTCGATCACCGGGGTGTCCGGGAGGTAACCGAAGTTCACCCGGTCGAATTCGACGCGGCCGGCCCGGATCTGGAGAGTGGCGGGCGGTTCCGGGCTCTGCTCGTCCGCGTCGAGCAGGTCGAAAACACGTTCGGCGCTGGCGATCCCGGACTGCAGCGTGTTGTACATCCCGGCCATCTGGCCCAGCGGCTGGTTGAACTGCCGCACGTACTGGATGAACGCCTGGATGCTGCCAAGCGTGATCTGTCCTCCGGCCACCTGCAGGCCGCCCACCACGGCGACGGCCACATAGCTGAGGTTCCCGATGAACATCGTCGCCGGGCCGACCAGACCCGAGAAGAACTGCGCCCCGATGCTGGAGCGGTAGACCTCGTCGTTGAGCTCATCGAAGCGTCGCTGTGCGGCGTCCCGGTGGCCGAACGTCTTGACGATCGTGAAACCGCTGTAGGTCTCCTCGATGTGGGCCGCGAGCCGGCCGGTGTTGCGCCACTGCGCGACGAACAACGGCTGCGACCGGCGGGTGATCCAGCGGATCACCCACAGCGACAGCGGCACGGTGACGACGGTCAGCAACGCCAGCAGTGGCGAGATGGTCAGCATCATCACCAGCACCGCGAACACCGTCAGCACCGAGGTCAGCAGCTGGCTGATGGTCATCGACACCGAGGTCTGGATGTTGTCGATGTCGTTGGTGACGCGGCTGAGCACCTCACCGCGCTGACGGGAGTCGAAGTAGGACAGCGGAAGTCGGTGGAGTTTGTCCTCCACCTCGGCCCGCAGCGCCACCATGGTGCGTTGCACCGTGACGTTGAGCAGCCGGGCCTGCAGCCAAACCAGCACGGCGGCAAGCAGATACAGGCCCAGTGCCAGCGCCAGCGTGCGGGCCACCGCCGCGAAGTCCACCCCGTGGCCGGGGACCACGTTCATCCCGGACAGCAGGTCGGCGAACCTGGTGTCACCGCGGGCCCGGGCGGCCTCGACGGCCTGATCCTTGGTCAGGCCGGCGGGCAATTCCCGCCCGATCACGCCGTTGAACAGCAGGTCGGTGGCGTGCCCGAGAATCCGCGGACCGATCACCCCGATCGCGATCCCGGCCACGCCGAGCAGCACCACCGAGATCGCCAGGCCGCGTTGCGGCACCAGGCGTCTGACCAGTCGCAGGGCCGATCCGCGGAAGTCACGGGTGCGTTGGGGAGGTGCGACGGGCGTCCCCGAGCGGCGCAACACGGGCCCGGTCATCGCGGGTCTCCGGCGGTGACCGCCTGCGACGCGGCGAACTCGGCATAGGTGGGGCAGTCGGTGAGCAGTGACTCATGGGTGCCGGTGCCGACGATGCGGCCGTCCTCCACCACGACCACCTGGTCGGCCTCGATCACCGTCGAGATCCGTTGCGACACGATGACTACGGTGGCGTCGGCCGATACCTCGCGTAACGCGGCCCGCACCCGGGCGTCGGTGTGTACGTCGAGTGCCGAGAACGCATCGTCGAACAGGTAGATCGCGGGCCTGCGGATCACCGCACGGGCGATCGCGAGCCGTTGTCGCTGTCCGCCAGAGAAATTGATGCCGCCCTGGGCCACCGGGCGCTCCAGCCCGTCGGGGTGCGCGGCCACGAAGTCGTCGGCCGCCGCGATGCGCAGTGCCTCCCACATCTGTTCGTCGGTGAGTTCCTGGCCCGGCGCAGCCCCGTAGCGCAGGTTCTCGGCGATGGTTCCGGAGAACAGGTAGCCGCGCTGGGGGACCAGACCGATCGACGCCCACAGCTGTTCGAGGTCGAGTTCCCGGACGTCGTGGCCGTCGATGCGCACTGCCCCTGAGCTGACGTCGTAGAACCGGCAGATCATGGCCAGCAGGGTTGACTTGCCGGAGCCGATGGAGCCGACCACCGCGGTGGTGGTGCCGCGCTGTACCCGCAACGTAACCTGCTGCAGCACGGGGCGATCGGCGCCGGGGTACCGAAACGATGCGTCGTCGAAGGCGATCTCGCCGGTCAGCGCCTGCGGCCGCACCGGGTTCTCGGGGCTGGTGATCTCGGGCCGGGTGGCGAGCACGCCCGTCACGCGCTCGGCGCACACCGACGCGCGCGGGAGCATCACCGCCAGGACGGCCACCATCAGCACGGCCATCAGAATCTGCATGAAGTAGGCCAGAAACGCGATCAGCGAGCCCACCTGCATGTGCCCGGCGTCGATGCGCAGCCCGCCGAACCAGATCAGCGCGACACTGGAGATGTTGATCACCAGGGTAGTGGCCGGCAGCATCAACGCCTGCCACTGCCCGGCCTCCAGGGCGGTGGCCGACAGAGCCTGGTTGGCTTCGGCGAATCGTCGTTGTTCGACGGGTTCGCGGGCGAACGCCCGGATCACGCGGATGCCGGACAGCTGATCGCGCATCACCCGGTTGATCCCGTCGATATACCGCTGCATGCGACGGAAGATCGGCATCAGGTGGGTGATGACCCAATAGTTGGCCAGCGCCAGGACCGGGACACTGACCAGCAGCAGCCAGGACAGGCCCGCGTCCTGATGCACCGCCATCAGGATTCCGCCCACCGACATGATCGGGGCGGTGATCAGAATCGTCGCGGTCATCTGTAGCAGCTGCTGGATCTGGCCGACGTCGTTGGTGGTGCGGGTCAGCAGCGACGGCGCGCCGAACCGGGCGGTCTCCTCGGCCGAGAACGTGGTGACGTGGCGGAAGACCGACGAGCGCAGGTCGCGGCCGAAGCCCATGGCTGCGCGCGACCCGAAGAACACCGCTCCGATGGCGCAGGCCACCTGCAACCCGGTGACGCCCAGCATCACGCCGCCGAGTTCGACGATGAGCCCGGTGTCGCCCTTGGCCACTCCGTCGTCGATGATGGCCGCGTTGACCGTGGGCAGGTACAGCGAGGCCAGGGTGCTGATCACCTGAAGCGTCGCGACGACCGTGAGCAGCCGCCGGTACGGCCGCGCGTACTGTCGCAGCAGCGCCCAGAGCATCTGGCTACTCTCGCACACCGGCCCGGTGTGGTCCGTTTCCGGAGTCGTCGTGTCCGCGTTGCCGAAAGTCCAGGTCAGTCGGTATACCGGGATGGGACATAGGTGTTGCCGCTACAGTGCATGGCGTGACTGTCCGCACGGCCGCCAAGGCACGATTCGCCCACGCCAGAGCCTTTGCGGTACTGGCTGCCGCAGTGGTTCCGGTGTTCGCCGGCTGCTCGTCGGGTGAGCCCGCGTCCCCGCAGGTTCCCCAGACCGAGACGCCGAGTGCCGACGCGTCGGGCAAGCACGGCCCGCATTTCCCGCATTGCGGCGGCGTCACCGATCAGACGGTGACCGAGTTGACCCAGGTGCAGGGGCTGGTCAACACCGCGACCAATTCCTCTGGCTGCCAGTGGCTGCAGGGCGGCAGTATCCTCGGACCGCACTTCTCCTTCACCTGGTTCCGGGGCAGCCCGATCGGCCGGGAGCGCAAGACCGAGGAGTTGTCGCGGACCAGCGTGGAGGACATCAACATCGAGGGCCACGGCGGCTTCATCGCCATCGGGGAGAACCCGCTCAAGGCCGGCGACGTGAACCTGTGTGAGATCGGCATCCAGTTCGACGACGATTTCATCGAGTGGTCCGTGAGCTTCGACCAGAAGCCCTATCCCGATCCGTGCGAGGTCGCCAAAGAGCTGACCCGCCAGTCGATTGTGAATTCCAAATGATGACGCGACGTGGGGCTGCCGGACTCGTGGCCGCGATGGCGGTGTTCGTCGGCCTGACCGGGTGCACCAGCACGGTGGAGGGCACCGCGGCCAAGGAGGGGTCCAGTGGCGGCCCCAGCAACAACAAGTCCGAGAAGACCTACCCCAACTTGCTCAAGGAATGTGACGTCCTGACCACGGACATCCTGGCCAAGACGGTGGGTGCCGACCCGCTGGACATCCAGAGCACGTTCGTCGGCGCGGTGTGCCGCTGGCAGGCGGCCAACCCGGCCGGCCTGGTCGACATCACCCGGTTCTGGTACGAGCAGGGCAGCCTGGCCAACGAGCGCCAGACCGCCGAGAAGCTGCAGTACGCGATCGAGCAGCGCCGGATCGCCGGTGTCGATTCGATCATCATGCGGCCCAACGGGCTCAACGGCGCGTGCGGAGTGGCCAGCGACGCGGCCGGTGTGGTCGGCTGGTGGGTCAATCCGCAAGGGCCGGGCATCGATGCCTGCCCCATGGCCATCAAGCTGATGGAACTGACGCTGGCCACCAACTCCTAGCGAGGCACGTGGAAACGCACCAGCGTCGCGCCGCCCAGCGCGAGCTGGTCCCACGGGTCGCTTGTGCTCAGCATCGCGATCGCCGAGGTCGGGAATTTCAGCGAGATGCTCTCCGCGGCAGTGGGGTTGGATCCGTCGGCCAGCCCGAGCGCGACGGCGGACATGGCGGGCTCGTGGCCGATGACCAACACCGTGGACGGGTCGGTGCCGAAACGTGACGACACACCGTTGATCTCGTCGATGACGGTGCCCGGCCGGGCGTCGTAGATGCGCTCGGCGAACTGCACGGGTGCCTCGATGCCGGTGCGCTCCAGTGTCTGACGGGTCCGCGTCGCCGTCGAGCACAACACCGCGTCCACCGCGGGAAAATTGGCCCGGATCCAGTCTCCGGCGAGCGCAGCTTCCCTGATGCCGCGCGCGGCGAGCGGGCGGTCGTGGTCGGCCACCCCGTCGGGATAGTCCGACTTGGCGTGGCGCATCAGCAGCAGGGTTCTGATCGGACTGATCGGACTGGCCATTCTTCATACGGTATCGGCAAACCGGGGCCATGCCGCCGCAGGTCCCCGGACTTGTCGGCCCCCGGTTTTAGACTCGCCTTGCTTCCGGGATGAACCCACGGGGAACGGACACAGAAGGGACGGGGCCGATGCGTTTTCTACACACCGCCGACTGGCAACTCGGCATGACCCGTCATTTCCTCAGTGCCGGTGACGGCGAGGCCCAGCCCCGCTACTCGGCGTCGCGCCGGGAGGCCGTCGCGGCCCTTGGCCCGGTGGCCGCCGCATCGGGTGCGGAGTTCGTCGTGGTGTCCGGGGACGTGTTCGAGCACAACCAGTTGGCCCCCCGTGAGGTGAGCTTGTCGCTGGAGGCCATGCGTGCCATCGGCGTGCCGGTGTATCTGCTGCCCGGTAACCATGACCCGCTCGATGCCGCGTCGATCTACACCAGTGCGCTGTTCACCGCCGAATGCCCGGACAACGTCGTGGTCCTGGATCGGGCGGGCGTGCACGAGGTGCGGCCGGGTCTGGAGATCGTCGCCGCGCCGTGGCGCTCCAAGGCGCCCACCTCGGATCTGATCGGGGACGTGCTGGCCGACCTGCCCGCCGACGGTGTCACCCGCGTGGTCGTCGGGCACGGCGGCGTCGACATCCTCGATCCGGACAAGGACAAGCCGTCGCTGATCCGGCTGGCCGCCGTCGAAGACGCCCTGGCGCGCGGCGCGGTTCACTATGTGGCATTGGGGGACAAGCACTCCCGCACCGAGGTCGGGTTGACCGGCCGGGTCTGGTACTCGGGCTCACCCGAGGTGACGAACTACGACGACATCGAATCCGACCCGGGACATGTCCTGCTGGTCGAGATCGACGAGACCGATCCGCACCGCGGCGTCCGGGTCGACTCCGAACGGGTGGGCCGCTGGCGGTTCATCACGCTGCGCCGTGAGGTGGACACCGACCGCGACGTGGCCGATCTGGATCTGAATCTGGATCTGTTGGAGGGCAAGGAACGCACCGTGGTGCGCCTGGCGCTGACGGGCTCACTGACGGTCACGGACAAGGCCGCGCTGGATGCCTGCCTGGACCGCTACGCCCGGCTGTTCGCCGCGCTGACGTTGTGGGAGCGGCACACCGAGATCGCTGTCCTGCCCGCCGACGGTGAGTTCGACGACCTGGGAATCGGTGGCTTCGCCGCGGCCGCGGTGGACGAGTTGGTGGCCACTGCCCGCACCGACGGCGCCGGGGCCGACGACGCGCGGGCCGCGCTGGGGCTTCTACTGCGCCTGGTCGACCGGGGGAGTGCGGCATGAAACTGCACCGCCTGGTCCTGACCAACTATCGCGGCATCACCCACCGCGAGATCGAATTCCCCGATCACGGTGTGGTGGTCGTCAGCGGCGCCAACGAGATCGGCAAGTCCTCGATGATCGAGGCGCTGGATCTGCTGCTCGAGGCCAAGGACCGCTCGGGCAAGAAGGAAGTCAAGCAGGTCAAGCCGACCCATGCCGATGTCGGCGCCGAGGTGATGGCCGAAATCTCCACCGGCCCTTATCGGTTCATGTACCGCAAGCGCTTTCACAAGCGTGCCGAGACCCAGCTGACGGTGCTGGCGCCGGTCCGCGAGCAGCTCAGCGGCGACGAAGCGCACGAGCGGGTGCTGGGCATGCTCGCCGAGACCGTGGACACCAATCTGTGGCAGGCCCAGCGGGTGCTGCAGTCGAGCTCGACGGCACCGGTCGATCTGTCGGGGTCGGATGCACTTGCCCGCGCACTGGATGTGGCCGCGGGCGAGGCGGTCGCCCTCTCCGGGGACGAGCCGCTGCTGATCGAGCGGATCGACGCCGAGTATCTGCGCTACTTCACCGCCACCGGCCGGCCGACGGGTGAGTGGGCGGCGGTGACCAAGCGGCTCGCCGCGGCCGAGGGCGAGGTGGCGCGGTGCGCCGCCGCTGTGGCCGAGGTCGATGACGCGGTGCGCCGGCATGCCGAGCTCACCGCCGAGGTCACCGGGGTGTCCGGTCAACGCGAACAGGCCCAGGCCGACTTGGCCGCGGCCCGCAAGGCCGCCGATGAGGTCGCCGCGCTGGTTCAGCGGCTCAAGGAGGCCGAGGTGGTGGCCGAGGCCGCCCGGGTTGCCGGGACCGCATCGGCCGCTGCGCTCACCGAACGCCGGCGGCTGCGTGCCGAGCTCGACGAGCGCGCTACCACCATCACCGAATTGCAGGCGGCGCTGGCCGTGGCCGACGGCGAAACCGGCACGGCGCGTGAGGTTCACGAGGCCGCCGAGCTGGCAGCCGAAGAGGCGCGGGTGGCGGCGCAGGAGCACGAAGCCCGGGTGGAGACGGCCCGCACCACGCTGACGCGGATGACGGATCGTGACGAGGCCGACCGGCTGGCCACCCGGCTGAGCAAGATCGACGCCGGTGCGCGTGAACTCGACCGGGTCAACCGCGAACTCGCCGAGATCACCCTCGACGATGCGGGGATGCGGGCCATCGAGACCGCCGCGGTAGCAGTGGAACGCGCCGCGGGACAGGCGGAACTCGCCTCGGCGCGAATCGAACTCGTGGCGGTCGCCGACTGCGACGTCCGGGTGGACGAGGCGCAGGTGTCCCTGGAAGCGGGGCAACCGTGGTCGGTCAACACCACCGCCGACACCGAGATCGACGTGCCCGGGGTGCTCACGGTGCGCGTGGTGCCGGGCACGCCGGCTGCGCAGACGCAGGCCCGTCTCGACGAGGCGCAGAGCGCGCTCACTGCCGCACTGGCCGCGGCCGGGGTCGACGATGTGGATGCCGCGCGTATCCTCGACGCCCGTCGCCGCGAGCTGCTCGGCGGCCGGGACCGGATGCGCGCCACGGTGGATGCCCTCACCGGTGATGATGTATTGGCGGATCTGCGATCACGGCTGACCCAACTGCAAGCCGGCCAGCCCGATGAAGCCGGCCTGTTCGAGCTGGCCGGGCCCACCGATACCGGCGCCGCCCGAACCGAACTCGAGGCCGCGGTGGGGGCGCACCGTAAAGCGGTGGCCGACAGCGAGACCAGCCGCAAGGTGATCGTCGCGGCAGCCAAGAAGCTGTCGGAGAAGTCGACCCGCTGCAGCGTTCTGCGCGACAAGCTCACCACGGCGCAGGCCGAGCTGACGGTAGCCGGCGGCCGGCTCGAAGTCCAGCGCGCGCAAACCGGCGATGACGAGTTGGCAGTGAAGGCCCAGGCTGCCGATGAGGAGGCTGCCGCCACCGCGGGCCGGGCGGTCGCGCTGCGGACCGAATTGTCGGCGACCGAACCGAATTCGGTGAAGGCCGCGCTCGACGAGGCGGTGCGCCGCGCGGAGCTGCTCAACACCCGTCACGAGGCCGCTGTCGAGGGGCTGCGGGAGGTGGCCGCGCAACTGAAGGTCTACGGCACCCAGGGCCGCAAGGGGCATCTCGATGCCGCCGAGACCGAACGCGAGCACGCCCACGCCGAGTACCTACGGGTGCACCGTCGGGCCCGCGCGGCCGAGACGCTGCGGTCGGTGATGGCGCGCCACCGTGACGCCACCCGGCAGCGTTACGCCGATCCGTTCCGCCTCGAGGTGCAGCGGCTGGGCCGGCTCGTGTTCGGTGAGGATTTCGAGGTCGACGTCGACAGCGATCTCAACATCAGGACCCGCACGCTGTCCGGTCGGACGGTCCCGTACGAATCGCTGTCCGGCGGCGCCAAGGAGCAGTTGGCCATCGTCGCGCGGCTGGCCGGTGCCACGATGGTGGCCAAGGAGGACAGCGTGCCCGTCATCATCGACGACGCGCTCGGCTTCACCGATCCGGACCGGCTGACCAAGATGGGCGCGGTGTTCGACGCGGTCGGTGGAGACGGTCAGGTCATCGTGTTGACCTGCAGCCCAGACCGCTACGCCAGCGTCGCCGGCGCACACCACATCGAACTGACCACCACATCGAATTAGCCGCGCGCGGCCGTGCCGGGTCCTACACTCCGCCACGTGGAGGCTGACTACATCGTGGTGGGGACCGGTTCGGCAGGCTCGGTCCTGGCGAACCGGCTGAGTGCACGACCGGATGTGTCGGTGCTGGCGCTGGAGGCCGGGCCGCGCGACCGCAACAAGTTCATCCACATCCCGGCGGCGTTCTCCAAGCTGTTCCGCAGCGAGGTCGACTGGGACTACCTGACCGAGCCGCAACCGGAACTCGACGGCCGCCAGATCTATTGGCCGCGTGGCAAAACACTCGGCGGCTCATCGTCGATGAACGCGATGATGTGGGTCCCGGGCTTCCCCGCCGATTACGACGAATGGGGCGATCATGCCGGCGCGGACTGGAACTACGCAGGCCTGGAAAAGTACCTGAAGCGGATCGAGGCCGGGCCGCTGGTGATCGAGGCGCAACGCAGCCCGCGCAGTTCGACGGCGGCGTGGCTGGCCGCGGCCAAGGAGCGCGGACACGACGGCTTCTGCGAGACCAGGGTCACCCAGCGCCGCGGCGCCCGGTGGAGCACCGCCGACGCGTACCTCAAGCCCGCGCTGCGGCGGCCCAATCTCGACCTGCTCACCGAGGCCACCGCGACGCGGATCGTCTTCGCGGGGAATCGGGCCATCGGCGTCGAGTTCGACAGGGGCGGTGTTCGGGATGTGGTGACGGCGCGCCGCGAGGTCATCCTGTGCGGGGGCGCGATCAATTCGCCGCACCTGCTGATGCTGTCGGGAATCGGAGACCGGGACCAGTTGGCGCACCACGGGATCAAGGTGACCCGGCACGCGCCCGCTGTCGGCACCAATCTCCTTGACCACCTGGTGGTTCCGCTGGGGTTCGACGTCCGCGACGACAGCCTGTTCGCTGCCGAGAAGCCGCTCGAACTGGTCAACTATCTGGCTCGCCGTCGCGGCATGCTGACCTCCAACGTCGGCGAGGCGTACGGATTCGTCCGCAGCAGGCCGGACCTGGATCTCCCTGACCTCGAACTGATCTTCGCCCCGGCCCCCTTCTTCGACGAAGGTATCGGCGACCCGTACGGTCACGCCGTCGTGATGGGCCCTATCCTGCTCAAGCCCCGCAGTCGGGGGACCATCACGCTGCGGTCGGCCGATCCGACGGACAAACCGATCATCGACCCGCGCTACCTGAGCGACGAGGCCGACCGCGCCGCACTGATGGCCGGCCTGCGGATAACCGCCGATATCGCGCGGGCGCCGGCACTGGCGAATGTGGTCGGCAAGGTGGCCAGGCCACTCGGCGCGGCCGATCTGGACGACGAAACATTCACGCGGGCAATAAATTCGGTGTCACACACGCTGTATCACCCCGTCGGCACCTGCCGCATGGGAAGCGACGAGGGCAGCGTGGTCGACCCGCAGCTACGAGTCCGGGGAATCGAGGCGTTGCGGGTCGCCGACGCATCGGTGATGCCGACGCTCATCCGTGGCCACACGCACGCGCCCAGCGTGCTGGTCGGTGAGAAGGCGGCCGAGCTGATCACTCAGAAGTAGGCATTGGCCGGAACGGGCGTGCCGTGCAACAGGTTCTGGCCGATCACCCGCGCCTTGTAGGCAACCGGGTTGTGCAAGGTGATCGTGCGGATGTTGCGCCAGTGCCGATCCAGGTTGCGCTGCCGGGAGGCCGCGCTGGCCCCACCGAGTTCCAGCAGCCGGGTGGCGGCTTCGGGGGCGACGTCGTCGAGGTGCACTTTCACCTTGGCGACCTTGAGCTGGGCTTCCGCGGCGAGCCGCGAATCGGGCACAGCGGCGAGCGCCGAATCGGTGGCAGCCCCGATCGCCGCGGCTGCATCGAGCACTGCGGCCCGCGCCACATAGGCCGTGCTCGCGAGAACCCCGAGCTGGCGCTGCAGCAGGGGATCGTCGGTGGGCCGCTCGGTGACGGCATGGCTGAAATTGCGTTCCCGGGAGCGCAGCAGCGCCACGCCGTCGTCGACGACGTTGGCCAGGATGCCGGCGACCACCGCGTGGATGAACAACTGAAGCGAGGCGTACTGCACGGTAGGCACCGGCTCGGCGTCATACGGGGTGTCGGTGAGTATCTCGTCGGCGGCCACCGCGACGTCGGTGAACGTCGTGGTGCCGGTTCCGGTGCGGCGCTGGCCGAACCCGTCCCAGTCGTCGACGAGCCGCACTCCCTCGCGGTCGGTGGGGACCAGGACATTGGCCACCGAGTCGTGATCGGTGGTGGCGGTGACGGTCAGATAGTCCGAGAACAGGGTGCCGGTGCTGTAGTACTTTTCGCCGGTCAGGCGGAACGCGCCCGGGTTCGCGCTGTCGGCCAGCAGCCGGGTGTTGAACACCAAACTGCCCACGGCCAGTGAACCCTTCTCGCTGAAGGCGTTGCCGAAGATCTTTCCCTCGGCGATCTTGCCCAGCCAGTGCCTGGACACCGGGTCGTCGGCGCTACGCAGCCGCTCCTCGGTGAACCAGAAGTGGGTCCGGAAGATATGCGCCACGATGGGATCGGCCTTGGCCACGTCGATCACCGCGGAGAACAGCTGCGGCACAGTGAATCCGGCACCACCGAGGGACTCGGGCAGGCGCAGGGTGCCGAACCCGGCGCGCTTGAGCGCGGCGACCTGATCGAAGGGATTCTCGTCGTTGAGGTCGCGGTCCTTGGCGCCTGCGGCGATGGAGGCCAGCAGGTCATCCCATTCCGGTGTACCGGGCAAAACACGGGTCACGTTCTCGACGGTGGTCATGGCACCGTTTGTATCCGCACCGGCTATCGGTGGGCACCCCTTTGGATCAGCCCGAACGTAAGCCGCCTAGACGACCCGCAAGCCGTACAGATACGTGGTCAGGTATTCGGCGATCACCGGGGCTCGGACCTCGGCCGCGTCCGGGATGGTGATGAGCAACGCGTAGAGCCCGACGAGGAATGACACGCCGTTGTACATCACGTCCACTTCGGCCGGGATCTCGCCGCGCTCCTGGGCCCGTTGCAGTTCTTCCACGACGGCGACGATCACGGGGTGACGCGACCATTCCTCCGAAGGCGGCCGCGTGGTGGAAAAATGCAGGGCGAGAAAATCTTTGAACAATCGGCCACCCAGGCGCCGTTCGAGTTTCTCCAAGACGCGGACGGATTCGGCCAGGGTGGTGTGCACGTCGTGCGGCGTGGCGAAGAGCCGGCCGAGCTCGGTGGCCATGCGGAGTTGCTCGCGGTGTTCCAGTTCCACCAGGACGTGTTCCTTGGTGGGGAAGTGGAAGAAGAAGGTGCCGTGGGCGACACCCGCGGCCGACGCGATCGCAGCGGTATCGGCCGCGGCCATGCCGTCGCGCTTGAACTCGGAGATCGCGGCTCCCAACAGCCGTTCCCGCGTCTGCAGGCCCTTGCGGCTGCGGGGCGGTCCAGTGAGCACGGCCCGATGCTACGACATCGACAAACTGACTGTACTCAGTATTGCTCTTTCCTTTCTTCCCGCCTGCAGTTACGGTTTCGAGGGCAGACAGTTCTGACTTGAGTCAGTTTTTGGAGGTTGGCGTGCAGATCCTGGAGCAGGTACAAGACCTGCCGAAAGCCGGAAACATCAAGGCCCAGTGGGTGAGCCTGTGGACCGGGCCCGTCGTCGGCGCGGTGCTGCTGGTGGCGATGCTGGCGTTTCCCGGCTTCTGGCCGCCGATGGCGCCGACCTGGAACGCGCAACAGGTCGCCGAGTTCTACGCCGATCACACCGCGTGGATCCGATTCAGCCAGGTGACGTTCAACCTCTGCGGGATCCTGATCCTGCCGTTCTTCATGGTGATCGTCGTCCAGATGAAGCGCATGAAGACCCAGAGCCATGTGTTCGCCTACTGCTATCTCACCGCGGTGGTCAGTGGCGCCACCATCTTCGCGCTGTCCAATGTCTTCTTCCTGGTGGCCGCGTTCCGTCCGGACCGCAATCCCGAGCTGATCATGCTGCTCAACGACCTCGCCTGGATCGTGTTCGTCGCCCCGGTGGGGATGGTGGTGTCGCAGTTCGCGCTGCTGGCGGTCGCGGTGTACTTCGACAACGGGCCCGCCCCGGTGTTTCCCCGCTGGGTAGGGCATTACTCACTGGCCACTGCTGGGGCGATGATCCCGGCCGCCGGCGCGGCGGTGTTCCAGACCGGGCCGCTGGCCTGGGACGGCGTGCTGACCTTCTGGTTGCGCAACGGCGCCTTCGCGGTCTTCGTCGTGGTGATGTTCTTCGTGCTGCGCCGTGCGGTGCTCAGCCAGGCCGTCGAAGAGGGCGTAGTAGCGGGCTTGGAAGAAGGCACCGGCGCATGACAGTTTTGACTGAAGCGCCACCGGGCAAGCCCGATGTGCGGTTGATGACCTGGTTCTTCCCGATCTGGTACGGGGCCTTCGGCGTCATCATCTGCATCCTGACCCGGGTGACGCCGCCGCCGCGGCCCGATGTCACCGCCGCCGACAAGGTGGCGTTCTTCACCGAACACGGCCTGACCATCAAGATCGGCTTCTGCCTGCTGCTGATTCTGCTGGGCGGTGCGGCGATGACCAACGGGCTGGTCGCCTACCAGATCAAACGTATGTCGGTGGGGTCGGTGTTCGCCTACGGCTACATCGGCGGCATGGGTGTCGGGGCGGTGCCCGGGTTCCTGCTGGTGTCGGTCTGTTTCCTCGCCGCGGCCTTCCGGCCCGACCGTGACCCGGAACTGATCAGCCTGCTCTACGACCTCGGAATGCTGTCGTACAACGGCTCGTTGGGCTGTTTCACGGCCGCCTATCTGGTGCTGGCGATCGCCATCCTGTACGACAAGAACAATGTCTTCCCGGCCTGGTTCGCCTACGTGACCATCTGGCAGATCATCACCGAGGTGATCGCCACCCAGATGTTCGTGTTCCCGTCGGGGCCGTTCGCCTGGAACGGCTCGATCGCCTTCTGGTTGGCGGTGGTCGTCTTCTCCGTCTGGCTGTCGGCTCTGATCGTCCTGCTGCGGCAGGCCGCGATGCGTGAGGCAGCCGAAGAACCGGGACTGGAGTGAGTGAATGTCGACTAATCCTGTACTGACGCAAGCAGACTCACCACCCAAGGCGACCCAGGCCCACCTACCGGGTGACGGGCACATGTGGGTGATGGTGCTGGGCGATCTGGTCATCTTCGGTGGCTACTTCATCATCTTCATGATCTACCGGACCATGCATCCGGACGAATTCCTGCGTGCCCAGCAGCATCTCGACATCACCGTCGGTGTCGCCAATACGGTGATCCTGCTGACCAGTTCGTGGCTGGTGGCCCGGGCGGTGCTGGCCACCAGGGCCGGACGTCACGAAGCGGCGATCCGGTTGACCTACGCCGGCGGCGTCGGCGGCCTGATGTTCATGGCCTGCAAGGGTTATGAATGGGTGGTCAAGATCCGGGCGGGGCACACCAACTCCGAGATGTTCTACTCGTTCTACTACGTGCTGACGGGTGTGCACCTGATCCACGTGCTGATCGGGCTCATCGTGCTGGGCGTGATCGTGCGGGAGCTGCGCAATCCGTCGCGGCGCCGGGCGTCGGTGGTGGAGGCGGGCGCGGTCTACTGGCACATGGTCGACCTGCTCTGGGTGATCATCTTCGGCCTGCTCTACGTGGTGAGGTGATCATGACCGACAAGGCTGTGACTCAGACGTGGCTGGTGCTGGTCGCCATCACCGTCGGATCCTGGTGGTTGGCGCCGGCCCAGTACTCGGACGCCCTGCGGGCCAGCGTGCCGATCACCGCGCTGGTGCTCGCGCTGACGCTGATCAAGTCCCGCTTGATCATCCGGCAGTTCATGGAGGTCCGGACCGCGCCACGGTGGCTCAAACTCGCCACCGACGGGTGGCTGGTGGTGCTGTTCGGGGCGGTTTTCACCATCTATCTGATCTGAGCGTTGCGCGGCACAATGGAACGCAATGACGATGAACGCCAAGCGTCGGCGCGTGCACGACAAGCTTGCCGCACTACCGGGAGTGCGGGCCGTGCGACGCCCGGTCAGTCCCGGTTCCGACGAGCTGTTCGACCTGTTCTACGTGCGGGCCGGCCGCAAGTCGGCGCACCCGGTGGTGATCGTTCCGGGAGGCCCCGGCGTCGCGTCGATCCAGCCCTACCGTGCGCTGCGCAGACGTGCGACCGCGGCCGGATTCGACGTGATCATGATCGAGCACCGGGGTATCGGGATGTCGCGCCACACCGATGCGGGCGCCGATCTGCCGCCGGCGGCCATCACCGTCGAGCAGGTGGTCGACGACATCGCCGCGGTGCTCGATGACGCGAGCGTACACGAGGCAGTGCTGTACGGCACCTCGTACGGGAGCTACATCGCCGCCGGTTTCGGGGTTCGACATCCCGACCGGGTCGCGGCGATGGTGCTGGACTCGCCGCTGCTGTCCACTGCCGATATCGAAGCGATGCGCAGTGCCATCCGCGGGCTGCTGTGGGAGGGCACGAACCCGGAGACCGCGGACCTTGCGCCGAAGGTGCGACGCCTGGTGGCCGACGGGGCGTTGGCCACCAAAGGGGGAGAACTGGCCGGCCTGCTGTACGGGCTGGGCGGTGCCGCACTGCTGGACCGCCAACTCGATCTGCTGCTCCGCGGGCGCACCGTGGTGTGGTCGGGGCTGGGCCGGCTGAGCCGGCTCTCGACGCGAAAAGCGCCGTACCGCAACGAGGTAGATCTGGTCGGACGGATCGCGTTCCGGGAGTTGAACTACGCCGGGGTGCCCGATGGGCTGCCGCTGGATCCCGCGCTGGAGATGGCCGACATGATCGGCAGTGCCAAGTTCTACGAACCTTTCGAGGCCGAGCCCTTCGACCTGCTCGCTGAGTTACCGGACTTTCACTGGCCCACCGTCGTGCTGTCCGGTGGCCGGGATCTGACCACACCGCCGGCTGTGGCGGAGCGGATCGCGGCGCTGGTGCCCGGGGCCGTGCTGGTTCGGATGCCGACGGTGGTACACAGCGTGATCGACACCCGCGAACGTGCCGCATTCGCGGTGATCCGTGCGGTACGCGACGGTGTGGCCGAACAACTTTCGGCCACCGCCGCCGAGCTGGACGCCCTGCCGGCGCGCCCCGTCGTCCGGGCGGCGGTGTCTGCGATCTCGGTCGCCACCGTCGTGGAGACGGCGCTGCCCACCGCCAAATGGCTCTGCCCGGAAACTACTTGAGGAAACCGATCTTCGAGTAGTCGGCGTCGGCCAAGCCGAAAGCCCCGAAATTGGCCAGGCTGCTGCGCACCGCGACGTTTCCGGGCGACTGGAACAGCGGCAGGCTGAACACCTCTTCGAACAGCATCTGGTCGAGCTCGTTGGCCAGCGTGCGCGCCTTGACCGGGTCCAGTTCTTCCAGCGTCTGCTCGATCTTGGCGTCGATCTCCGGGCTGCCGATCTTGCCGAAGTTACTGGCCCCGTCCTGCGCGTAGATCTGGGTCAGCGAGCTCAGCGGGAAAGCGTCACCGAGGAAGGCGAACTGGGCGATGTCGAAGTCGCCCTTGATGATGTAGTTGGTGAAGAACCCGGTGCCGGGCTTGGTGTCGAGCTTCAGGTTCACCCCGATCTGGCCGAGCATGTTCTGCGCGATCTGGGCCACCTGGCGGGTGCTGCCCGCGTCGTAGAACACATTGCGGATGACGAGTTCCTTGCCGTCCTTCTCCCGGAACTGGCGTCCCTCAGGCACTTTCCAGCCCAGGGCGTCCAGTTCGGCCTTCGCCTTCTCGGGGTCGAACGCCACCGACGCGGCGTTGTCCTGGTAGCCCTGCTGGCCCGCGACGAAGATGTGGTTGTTCAGCGGCACCGGATTGTCGGTGAGTCCCCGCTGGGTGATGTTGGCCAGCGCCTGCCGGTCGATGCCCTTGGCGACCGCACTGCGCAGCGCCGGGTCGGCGAGGATCGAGCCGGGCGCGCCGTTGAAGGTCAGGTGGTACCAGCTGGCCGACGGTGCCCGTCGGATGCTGATCCCCGCGGTCTTGCGCGCGATGGTCAGTTCGTCCAATGATGCGGTGCCCGTGGCGTCGATGGTGTTGTTCTGCAGCGCGGGGATGCGCGCTGCGTCGTCGAGCACGAGGTAGGTGATGGTGTCGAGCAGCGGCGGGGCGCCCCACCATTTCGGGTTGCGGGTCATCGTGATCCGCTGGGCACCCCGGTCGATGTTGGAGACCAGGAACGGCCCCGCCGACGGCCCGGGCTCTGTGAGCTGAGCCTTGTTGAACGCCTCGGGGGTGGCGGTCATGCTCTTGGGGAGCAGTCGGCCGTTGCCCGCGAACATGCCCTTCCAGTCGGCATACGGTTTGGCGAAGGTCATCACGGCCTGGCGGTCGTCCACGCCACGGGTCACGGAGGCGACCCGCTCGAAGCCGTTGGGTGCGGCGATGACGAACGCGGGGTTCTTCCCGCTGTTGGCCTCGGACTGGGACTTGATGTCCTCCCAGGTGATCGGCGTGCCATCGGTCCACACCGCCTTGGGGTTGATCGTGTAGGTCACCACCTGCGGGCTGGCGCTGGTCAGTTCGACGTTGGTGAAGTAGTCGGTGTTCACCGTCGCCGATCCGTCGGCGGCGATCACGAACGCGCGCGGCAACGTGGGCCTGGTGAGCGAGCCGACATCGCCGGTATTGCCGTCGAGGTGCAGCGGGTTGAAGTTCGACGGGAACTCGGTCAGGGCCAGGCGCAGGTTGCCGCCCTGCCGCAGATTCGCGACATCCTGTGGATTGATGTCGTTGGTGCTACCGAGCTCGGCGTTACCGCCGGCCGAAGGGGCTTCCCGATCGCCTCCCGAACACCCGGCCAGGGCCAGTGCGGTGACGGCTGCGACGACGGCGAAACGCTGGAACTTGAACCGCTTGAACCCGTTCACCCAGACGATGCTAGATGCCGACACCAATAGATGCGGCGATACCTAACCGTTGACCGGCTTTGGTTGCGGAACCGCGGCCAGCAACTTGCGGGTGTAGGCGTGCTGTGGGTTGGCGAACACCTCGTCGCCGGAGCCCTGTTCGACGACCGCGCCCTTGTACATCACCGCGACATCGTGGGCCAGGTGCTTGACCACCGAAAGATCGTGGGAAACGAACAGGTAGGCCAGGCCGAACTGGTCCTGCAGGTCCAGCAGCAGGTTGATGATCCCGGCCTGGATGGAGACGTCCAGCGCGGAGACCGGTTCGTCGAGCGCGATGATCTTGGGCTGCAGAGCCAAGGCGCGGGCGATCCCGATGCGCTGTTTCTGCCCGCCGGAGAACTCGGCCGGGTAGCGGCCGGCGTCGGCGCGGCGCAGGCCCACCAACTCGAGCAGCTCGGCCACCCGTTCGTCGATCCGCGGTTTGTCGAAACCATTGGCGGTCAACGGCTCTGCCAACACATCCGATACCGGTAGCCGCGGGTCCAGGGACGCCACCGGATCCTGGAACACCACCTGAAGGTCGGTGCGCAGGGCGCGGCGGGTCCTGCGGTTCAGGGTGGCCACGTCAGATCCGAGTACTTCGATCGAACCCGATTGCGGGGCAGACAGATTCAGGATCTGGTGCAGGGTGGTGGACTTGCCCGACCCGGACTCGCCGACGATGCCGAGGGTCCGGCCGCTGCGCAGGTCGAAGCTGACGTCGTCGACGGCCCGGACCTCACCGACCTGCCTGCGCAGCACCACCCCTTTGGTCAGCTTGTAGGTCTTGGACAGGTTGCGCACCCGCAGCACCACGTCGGCCTCGGCGGGCTGGGCCTCGGGGGCGACGGCGCCGGTGTCGGCCACCTGGTAGATCTCAGCGGCGCTGCGCCCGCTGACCTGGTCGGTGCGGATACACGCGGCATCGTGGCCCGGAGCCAACTCGATCAGCTCGGGTTCGGCGGCCTCGCATTCGTCGATGGCCAGCGGGCAGCGCGGGGGCGAACGGGCAACCGTGCGGCGTCGTGGTGAGCGACGGTGGTGCGCCGGGGATCGGCACCAGGCGGGTGCCCTGCGGGGCATCCAGCCGTGGCACCGAGCCGAGCAGGCCGACGGTGTAGGGCATCCGGGCCTTCTCGTACAACCGGGCCACCGGGGCGTCCTCGACGGCCCGCCCGGCGTACATCACCATGGCCCGGTCGGCGAATTCGGCCACCACACCGAGATCGTGGGTGATGATCAGCACGCCGGCGCCGGTGACGTCGCGCGCGGTCTTGAGCACTTCGAGAATCTGGGCCTGCACCGTGACGTCGAGGGCGGTGGTGGGCTCGTCGCAGATCAGCAGATCGGGGTCGTTGGCGATGGCGATCGCGATGACCACCCGCTGGCGTTCACCGCCGGACAACTCGTGCGGGAAGGCCCGGGCACGCTGCTCGGGCTGGGCGATGCCCACCAGCTCGAGCAGCTCGACCGCCCGGGTACGGGCCGCGCGCCTGCCCAGGTCGCGGTTGTGGACGGTGAGGGCCTCGGCGATCTGGTCGCCCACGGTGTAGACCGGGGTGAGGGCGGACATCGGGTCCTGGAACACCGTGCCGATGGTGTTGCCCCGCACCTGTGACATCTGGGCGTCGGACAAGCCGACCAGTTCCTCGCCGCGCAGCCGCACCGACCCGGACACCTCGGCGAATTCGGGCAGCAGCCCGACCACGGCCATGGCACTGGCGGATTTCCCGGCACCGGATTCGCCGACGAGCGCGACCACCTCGCCGGCGTCGACGTGAAAGTTCAGGCCCCGCACCGCGTGTACCGCGTCGGTGTCGGTGGGGAAGTCCACCGTCAGATCGGATACTTCGAGGAGGCGGGTCATCGGCGGGCCCTCTTCCGCCGGCGCAGCCGGCCGCTTCCCGGGTCGAGTGCGTCCCGCAGGCCGTCACCGATCAGGTTGGCGCACAGGATGATCAGCACCAGCACCCCGGCCGGGAACAGGAACACCCAGGGGAACGTGGTGGCGGATTTGGTGCCGTCGGCGATCAGCGTGCCCAGCGATACGTCGGGCGCTTGGATACCGAATCCCAGGTAGCTCAAACCGGTTTCGGACAGGATCGCCACTCCGACGTTGAGTGCGGTGTCGATGATCAGGATGGATGCCACGTTGGGCAGGATGTGGCGCACGATGATGCGCCAGCTGCTGACGCCCATATAGCGGGCAGCCAATACGAATTCGCGTTCCCGCAGGCTCAGGGTCATCCCGCGCACGATGCGCGAACTGATCATCCAGCTGAACGCCGAGAGCAGCACGATCAGCCAGAACACCCGGTCGGACTGGCTCAGCCGCGGCGTGACGATCGCGATCAGGATGAAGCTGGGTACCACCAGCAGCACGTCGACGATCCACATGAGCGTGCGATCGCGCCAGCCGCCGAAGTATCCGGCCACCGAGCCGACCGTGGCGGCGATGACGGTCGAGATGAAAGCCACGCAGACACCGATCAGCATGGATTTCTGCATGCCGCGCAAGGTTTGGGCGAAGATGTCCTGCCCGAGTGCGTTGGTGCCGAACCAGTGGTCGACCGACGGCGGCTCCTGCAACGCGTAGTAGTCGAGGTCCGAATAGCTGTAGGGCAGCACGGACGGCAGCGCGTAGCAGGCCACGAACATGATCACGAGCAGGGCCAGTGAGACAACGGCGGGCCAGTTGCGCAGGAACCGCCGGAACACCAGGGTGCGCCGGGTGGCGAACTCCTCGGTGTGCAGACCCGAGCGGGCCGCGGCGGCATCACCGGTGGGGGCGGAGGTCTGGGTCATGTGACTCTCACCCTCGGATCCAGCATCGCGTAGATGACGTCGGAGAGCAGGCCGGCAACCAGGATCACGGTGCCGGTGAACACCGTGATGGCCGCGATGATGTTGGTGTCCTGGGTGGCGATGCCCTGTACCACCCATTCGCCCATGCCATGCCAGCCGAAGATCTTCTCGACGAACACCGATCCGGTGACCAGCCCGGCCACGCCGTAGGCGAACAGCGTGGCCATCGGGATGAGTGCGGTCCGCAGCCCGTGCTTGAACAAGGCGTGCCGCCGGGTCAGCCCTTTGGCCCGCGCGGTGCGGATGAAGTCCTGGCCGAGCACGTCGAGCATCGCGTTGCGCTGGTAGCGGCTGTAGCCGGCGATGGCCATCAGCGCCAGCGTGAACGTCGGCAACACGAGGTGCTGTAGCCGGTCGACGAACTGGTCCCAGGCGCCGCCTACGGGCACCGGCGCGGTTTCCCCCGTGTATTCGAAGATCTGTACGCCCAGTATCGAGTTCACGTTGAGCGCGGCCAGGATCAGCATGTTGGCGATCACGAACGATGGCGTGCTGATCACCAGCAGGGACAACACGGTGATGACGCGGTCCGACAGCCGGTATTGGCGGATCGCGCCCCAGGCCCCGACCACCACGCCGATCACGGCGCCCGATATCGCGCCGATGACGAGCAACCGCAGCGTCACCCCGATGCGCCGCCACAACTCGTCGCTCACCGGCTGTCCGGTCACGGTGGTGCCGAAGTCGCCGCGGACCGCGCCGGCGGCCCAGTTCGCGTAGCGCAGCGGGATGGGCTGGTCGAGACCGAGTTCAGCGGCTTTGGCGTCGATCGCGGACTGCGGGGGCCGTGGATTGCGCTGCTCGAGGCTGTCGAGGGGTTTGAAGTTCAGAGACGTCAGCGTGAACGTCAGGAACGATGCCAGGGCCAGCAACACGATGTAATTGAGCAGCCGGCGCGCCAGAAAGCGCGTCATCCGGTTGTTCCTGCCCACGGCTGCATGCCAGACAGGGTAGAGCAGCCGGGAACCGGAATCCGGTCAGTGCGCGATGTGATGCTTCGGCGCGCCCGCACTCGGTGGGTAACTGACAGTGGAGCCACAGCCCTGGCATAGAAATCAGGGGTTCACTGAAATACATGAAGGTCAGCGGGCTCAAGAATGTGAAAGTGATCGCTGCGGTAGCCGGTGGCGCGGCAGTGGTGGGACTGGGAGTCATCGGTGCCATCTCCGACGGCACCGGGGCCGGCTCTCCGGCGCTGGCGTCCGGATCCCACATGAACGTCGGCCAGACCAGCACCGAGACGACGCCTCCGACCGCGCCCGAGGTTTCGATGGCCGTGCCTGCGATGAGGGGCTACACGCCGCCGTCCGGGTTCGCCGTCACGCATTGATCGCCGGGCGAGGCTCCGGGTAACGGTTTCACCTCCGGCCGCAGCGGTTATACGAGGCTGCGGAGGTGAGCGCATTGAGTAGCGCACAGGGAAACAATCAGCGAAATCTGAAGTTCGTCGCCGCCGGGCTCGGAGCCCTCGGCGGGTTAGCCACGGCCGTGATCGGTGTAGGGATGGGTGGCGGCCACATCGGAGCCCAGCAGCGGGTCGAACCGCCTGCCATCACCACTGGGCAGACCGTCACCGAGACGACTGCGCCGAGTGCTCCTGAGACGTCCGAGGCCACACCGACGGTCTCGGCGACGACTCCGCCCGGGTTTGCCACACCGCACTGATCACCGCTGATCTCGCCGCTGGGGCCGGCGGGCTGCCGGTTTCCTCGCCAGTCGGTTCGCGGTAGGCAGGTCGGTGTGACAGGAGACGAACGCAACAAGCGGACCAAGTACGTGATGGCCGGTGTGGGAGCGATCGCACTGGTGACGATGGGGGCATTCGGCGCGACGATGGCCGTGGCGCCGAGCAGTGGGGCGGTGCCGGCGGTCAACGTCGGCGAAACCGTAACGAAGACAACGGCTCCCGCTGAGCTGGAAACCTCATTTGCGAAACCCACGGTGAAGGTCGAACTGCCCGACGGCTACGGCAACTAGCGTCGGGGGTTCGGCACTTCGCCGATGCTGGTGACAGTCGGCTCGGCGGTCGACGCCGGTCCGGTGCGGGTGGCCTTGATCTGGACCCGGTCGTCGACGCCGAACGAGGGCGTGACGGAGGTGGGCAGAACGTAGCTCTGCGTGAACCCGTCGTTGCTGCGCACCGTGACCGAGGTTGGCGTCAGTTCGGTGATCGTGCCGGTCTGGGTCAGTTCGGTGGAGTAGCCGCCGCCGTCGCGGTCGGCCAGTACGGCCTCGCTGTGGAGCGTGGCCGGTGCGGGCTGATCGCGTGGACCGTCCATCCACGGTGGCGGGCCGCCTTCGGCATTGGGTGGCCCGCCGTGCCCTGGGCCTTGGCTGTCGGTGGCGGCGTACACCGCCGCGCCCCCGAGTCCGGCAATCGCCGCGGCAATGCCCAGCGCAGCGGCCGTATGTCGGATGCTCATGCGGTCCACGGTGCAGGTGTTGTCTGTGAGTCGGCTGTGTAGCCCCTCAGCGTGGGATATGGCGATCTTTCACAGCTTGCGCATAGACAGGACACAGTGTGGGCCTATTGGCGCGACGAATAATGACTGCGTGAGTATGACCACCAACGGCACCGATTCAGAGTCCGGGCGCGCCGTCATGCGGCGTGCCGACGGCAACCCGATCCAGGTCCTGGTGGTCGACGACGAGCCCGTACTGGCCGAACTGGTGTCGATGGCGCTGCGCTACGAGGGCTGGGACATCGCGACGGCGGGGGATGGCGCGAGTGCGATCGCCGCGGCCCGGGAGAACCCGCCGGATGTGGTCGTCCTCGATGTGATGCTGCCCGATATGAGTGGTCTGGACGTCCTGCGAAAGCTGCGCGAACAGATCCCCGGCCTGCCCTTGCTGCTGCTGACCGCCAAGGATTCGGTCGAGGACCGCATCGCCGGACTCACCGCGGGCGGCGACGACTACGTCACCAAGCCGTTCAGCCTGGAGGAAGTGGTGCTGCGGTTGCGGGCGCTGCTCCGGCGCACCGGGGTGACCAGCGAGGACGGCGGCGCCAAGATCGTCGTCGGCGATCTGGTGCTCGACGAGGACAGTCACGAGGTGACCCGCGCTGGTGACCCGATCACGCTGACCGCCACCGAGTTCGAACTCCTGCGGTTCATGATGCGCAACGCCAAGCGGGTGTTGAGCAAGGCTCAGATCCTGGACCGGGTGTGGAGTTACGACTTCGGCGGCCGGTCCAACATCGTCGAGCTGTATGTCTCGTATCTGCGCAAGAAGATCGACAGCGGACGGGAACCGATGATCCACACGCTGCGCGGTGCGGGTTATGTCCTCCGGCCCGCGCGCTGAGGTGACGGCCGGGACCGCAAGCGCCACTCGGTGGTGGTCACCGCGGACCTGGTCGCTGCGCGCCCGTCTGGTGGTCACCCAGGTGGCACTCCTGGCCGTGGTGTGCGCCAGTATCGGGGTGGCGACAGAGTTTGCGCTGCAACGGTTCCTGATGAACCAGCTCGACGATCAACTGATCGAGGCGGGCCGGCGCTCCGCTGCCATCTTCGATCTACCGCCTCCACCACCTGGATCCCCGCCGCCGCCGGGGATGCACGGTCACCATCGCTTCCCCTTCGACCCGGAGGAGGGGCCGGGCCCCGGATTCCTCAACGCACCGGGACAGGCCGCGCGCACGGTCGGGGCCGTGGTGGCGCCGAACCGGCCCGTGGACGCGGGCGTGATCACCGCCGAAGGGGAGCGGATCGAGGTCAGCGGCGCTGCGGCCGAACAGCTTTCCCAGATTCCGCCGAACCGGATCCCCGAAACCGTCGAGCTCGACGGACTGGGCCGTTACCGGCTGATCGGCCTGCATTCGCGCCATGGCGGCCCCCAGACCATCGTGACCGGCCTGCCGACCGCCGTCGTCGACGACACCCTGCTGTGGGTGCTCGGAATGTTCTGTGTGCTGGCGGCCATCGCGCTGATCGCCGCGACGACTGCGGGCACGCTCATCATCCGGCGTCAACTCGCCCCGCTGTCAAGGGTTTCGGCTGCGGCGCGAAAGGTGGCCGATCTCGAACTCGACCGTGGCGAGGTGGAACTGCCCACGCCGATCGTCCCGGTGGACCCGGCCAGCGCGCACACCGAGGTCGGTCAGCTCGGCACCTCGCTGAACCGGATGCTCGACCGCATCGCCAGTGCGCTCTCGGCCCGGCACGCCAGTGAGACCCGGGTGCGCCAGTTCGTCGCCGACGCCAGCCACGAGTTGAGGACGCCGCTGGCCGCGATCCGCGGTTACACAGAGCTGGCCCAGCGCAAGCGTGACGACCTGCCCCCCGATGTGGCCCACGCGATGAACCGGGTGGAGTCCGAGACGACACGGATGACGCAGCTGGTCGAGGACATGCTGCTGCTGGCCCGCCTCGACGCCGGGCGGCCGCTGGAGCGGGACAGCGTCGACCTGTCCCGGCTCGTGGTCGACACGGTCAGCGACGCGCACATCGCAGGCCCGGACCACCAGTGGTCGCTGGACCTGCCCGATGACCCGGTGCTGGTCGAGGGCGATGAGGCCAGACTTCATCAGGTGCTGGCGAATCTGCTGGCCAACGCCCGGACCCACACTCCAACGGGGACCTCGGTGACGGTGTCGCTGAACGTGGACGGCAAAGACGGGAGCGCGGTACTGCTGAGCGTGGCCGACGACGGCCCCGGCATACCGGCGACGCTGCTGCCCGACGTGTTCGAACGGTTTGCCCGCGGCGATTCGTCGCGGTCACGGCGTGAGGGCAGCACCGGGCTCGGCCTGGCGATCGTCGCCGCGGTGGTCAAGGCGCACGGCGGCACCATCGAGGTGAGCAGTGCCGCGGGTTCGACCACGTTCGTGGTGCGCTTGCCAGGGTCGAGCTCACAGAGCACACACAGGATGGACCAATCGGATACCTAGCGGCCGCGGCAACGATGTAGGGGTGACCCTGGTTGCCGCAGATCCCGCTGCCGAGGTGGAGACGGCAACGCCGGCCGCCTCGGGGCCTGCCCGTACGAAGCCCGACCTCTCCGGCCCGGTAGCCCAACGCTTCACGCTCGCCGTCCTGCTGGTGGGCACCGCTCTTCTCTACCTGTGGAACCTGTCGAGCAGTGGGTGGGCGAACGCGTTCTACTCGGCCGCGGCGCAGGCCGGGGCCGAGAACTGGACCGCGATGCTCTTCGGGTCCAGCGACGCGGGCAACGCCATCACCGTGGACAAGACGCCCGCGGCACTGTGGGTCATCGACATCTCGGTGCGCCTGTTCGGGCTGAGCTCGTGGAGCGTGCTGGTGCCGCAGGCGCTGATGGGGGTCTGTGCTGTCGCGGTGCTCTACGCCGCGGTGCGCCGGGCGGCCGGCCCATGGTCCGGCCTGTTGGCCGGCGCCGTACTGGCGCTGACGCCGGTGGCCGCGTTGATCTTCCGGTTCAACAACCCAGACGCACTCCTGGTGCTGCTGCTCGTCGCGGCGGCGTACTGCATTCAGCGCGGAATCGAAAAGGATGCCAGCCGTTGGTGGTTCGCCGCCGCGGGAGCCGCGGTCGGCTTCGGGTTCCTGGCCAAGATGCTGCAGGCGTTCCTGGTGCTGCCCGCCTTCGTCGGGGCGGCCCTGATCGCCGGTGACCGTCCGCTGGGCCGGCGTGTGCTCGATGTCGTCACGGCCGGGGCCGCCATGGTCCTCAGCGGTGGCTGGTATCTGGTGCTGGTGGAGCTGTGGCCGAGCTCGGCGCGACCATACATCGGTGGTTCGCAGAACGACAGCATCGTCGAATTGGCGTTGGGCTACAACGGTTTGGGGCGACTGACCGGCGATGAAACGGGCGGTCTGGGCAACCTCAACTTCGATGTGGGACCGGGCCGGTTGTTCGGATCGCAGATGGGCGCCGACATCGCCTGGCTGCTGCCGGCAGCCCTGATCTGCCTGGCAGCCGGCCTCTACCTGACCCGCCGGGCCGCCCGCACCGACCCGACCCGTGCCGCTCTGATCCTGTGGGGCGGTTGGCTGTTGGTCACCGCCGTGGTGTTCAGCTTCATGAACGGCATCGTGCATCCCTACTACACCGTGGCGCTCGCCCCTGCGATCGGCGCGGTGATCGGGATCGGCGCCACGCTGCTGTGGCAGTACCGGGGCGATATCCGGGCCGCCACGGCGATGTCGGGCGGGGTGCTGGTCACCGCGATCCTGGCGGCGGTACTGCTGGCCCGCAACGACGATCCCTATCCGTGGCTGCGGGCAGCGGTGGCGGTGATCGGAGTGGGTGCGGCGGTTCTCCTGCTCGTGGTCGCGCGGTCGGACCGTCCGATGGTGCGGGCGACCACGGCGCTGGCCATCGCCGCCTGTCTGGCGGGCCCGGCCGCATACTCGATCGCCACTGCGGCGAGCCCGCACAACGGGGCGATACCGTCCGTCGGCCCGTCGCGCGGCGGAGGATTCGGCGGACTGTTCGGAGCTCCTGAACCGGGGCCGACCTTGACCGCGACCCTGGCCGCCGATGCCGACCGTTACCAATGGGCGGCAGCCGTGGTGGGTTCATCGAACGCCGCCGGATACCAATTGGCCACCCGGGCACCGGTAATGGCCGTCGGCGGTTTCAACGGCACCGATCCGGCGCCGAGGCTTCAGGAGTTCCAGCAGCTGGTCGACGACGGTGCGATCCACTTCTTCATCCGGTCCCACATCATGGCGGGCGGCTTCGGCGGACATACCCCCAGCGGCAGCCAGGCGGCCACCGAGATCGCGGAATGGGTACAGGCCCACTACAACCCGATCGCCGTCGACGACGTCACCATCTACGACCTGACTCAACGTGCGACGAACACATAGCAGGCGCATAGCTTCGCCCCACTCAGATCACAAGCCGCGGGAGAACGATGAAGTCATGACAACCTTGGTCCAAGCCCCCGAGCAGCGATTCCAATTCGCGTCCCGGCCGAACGCCGCACTGGCCGCCCGGGAGGCCGGGGTTCCAGTGCTCGACGTTGTCGTGCCGGTGTACAACGAGCAGGCCGCACTTGCCCATTCGGTGCGGCGGCTGCACCGCTACCTCGAAGAGAACTTCGCTGTGCCGGTGCGCATCACCATCGCCGACAACGCCAGCATCGACGACACCCCGCGCATCGCCGCCGAGCTGGCTGCCGAACTCGACGGCGTGCGGGTGGTGCGACTGGAGGAGAAGGGCCGCGGACGCGCCCTGCACGCGGTGTGGTCGACCTCGGACGCGCCGGTGCTGGCCTACATGGACGTGGACATGTCCACCGACCTGGCCGCGCTCGCACCGTTGGTCGCGCCGCTGATCTCAGGTCATTCCGATCTGGCCATCGGTACCCGGCTGGGCCGCGGCTCACGGGTGGTCCGTGGTGCCAAGCGCGAATTCATCTCGCGCTGCTACAACCTCATCCTGAAGTCGGCTCTGGCAGCGCGGTTCTCGGATGCACAGTGCGGTTTCAAGGCGATCCGCGCCGACGTCGCCCGCCGGCTGCTGCCGCATGTCACCGATACCGGATGGTTCTTCGACACCGAGCTGCTGGTGCTGGCCGAGCGCAGTGGCCTGCGCATTCACGAGGTACCGGTGGACTGGGTGGACGATCCGGACAGCCGGGTCGACATCGTCGCCACCGCCACCGCCGATCTCAAGGGCATCGGCCGGTTGCTCCGCGGATTCGCCAATGGCTCGATCCCGGTGAACACCATCGCGGCGCAACTCGGATCGTCGCGGAAATCGGCTGCCCCGCGGTCCCTGCTGCGCCAGGCGGTGCGGTTCGGCGCCGTCGGCGTCGTCTCCACCCTGGCCTACCTACTGTTGTTCACGGCGCTGCGGGCCGGCGTCGGCGCCCAGGCCGCCAACCTGATCGCCCTGTTGGTGACCGCGATCGGAAACACCGCGGCCAACCGGCGGTTCACGTTCGGTATCGCAGGGGCGGGCAACATCACCCGCCATCATCTCGAGGGCCTGACGGTGTTCGCCATCGCGCTGACGATCACCAGCGGATCGTTGGGACTCTTGCACGCCGTGGCCCCCGTGCCGCACCGCGGCATCGAACTCGCGGTATTGGTGGCAGCCAACCTGCTGGCCACCGTGGTGCGCTTCGTGTTGTTGCGGGGATGGGTATTCCATCCCTCGCGGACACAGCGTGCCGCCGGGCCGGACGGGGAGACAGGACTGTGACGGCCATCGTCGAGACGGCACCAGGCGCCGCGGCAGAGCCCGCGGAATCGCCGAAGCCGTTGAGCCCGCGCTGGGTTCGGCCCTCCTACTGGGTTCTGCTGGCCGGCACCGCGGTGCTCTACCTGTGGGGTCTGGGATCGTCGGGGTGGGCCAACAGCTACTACGCCGCCGCGGCCCAGGCCGGTACCCAGTCCTGGAAGGCCTGGCTGTTCGGATCGCTGGACGCCGGCAACGCCATCACGGTGGACAAGCCGCCCGCCGCGATGTGGGCGATGGGGTTGTCAGGCCGGCTGTTCGGCTTCAACGAGTTCACCATGCTGCTGCCGCAGGCACTGATGGGCGTCGGTGCGGTGGCACTGCTCTACGCCACGGTGCGCCGGACCAGCGGTCCGGCCGCCGCACTGATCGCCGGGGTCGCGCTGGCGTTGACACCGGTGGCGGCCTCGATGTTCCGCTACAACAATCCCGATGCACTCCTAGTGCTGCTGTTGGTGCTCGCGGCCTACTTCATGGTGCGCGCGGTCGGGCCGGTGTCGGCCAGGGCCAGCGCGGGGTGGGTGGCACTGGCGGGATGCGCGCTGGGTTTCGCCTTCCTGACCAAGATGCTGCAGGCGTTCCTGGTCGTGCCGGGGCTGGCCTTGATGTTCCTGGTCGCCGCACCCGCGGTGAGCATCTGGAAACGATTGGGCACCTTGCTGATCGGCGCGGCGACGATGATCGCCTCGTCGGGTTGGTACATCGCGCTGGTGGCGCTGTGGCCGGCGGACTCCCGGCCGTACATCGCCGGCTCGACCGACAACAGCCTGCTGCAGCTGGCATTCGGCTACAACGGCCTCCAGCGCATCATGGGACAGGAAGGCCCGGGACCGGGCCACGGCCCTGGCCCCGGCGGACCCGGTCATGGGCCGGGCGGCGGCGCCAACCTGATGTTCGGCGGCGATCCCGGGATCGGCCGGATGTTCGGGATGTCCATGGGCACCGAGGCATCGTGGCTGCTGCCCGCCGCACTGATCGGCCTGGTGGCCGCGCTGTGGCTGACGCGGCGTACCGCGCGGACAGCCGGGCTGCGGGCCGGCCTGCTGATGTGGGGCGGCTGGATGCTGGTCACCGCCGTGGTGTTCAGCTTCATGGACGGGATCATCCACCCGTACTACACGGTGGCGCTGGCGCCTGCCGTGGCGGCGCTGGTGGGCATCTCCGTCGCCGAACTGTGGCGGGTACGCGAACGGCTGGCGTCGCGGCTGGTGCTCGCGGTGATGCTGGCCGGCACCGGGGTGTGGGCATTCGTACTGCTCAACCGGACACCCGACTGGCTGCCGGCGCTGCGCTGGATCGTGCTGATCGGCTCGGTGCTGACCGCGGCTGTCCTGGTCGTGGTCGCCTACCGCCCGGGCAAGCTGACCGCGGTGGTTGCCCTGGCCGCCATGGTCCTCGGGTTGGGTGCGACCGCGGCCTACACCGTCGAGACGGTGGCCGCCGGTCACAGCGGTGGACCGATCGCCACCTCGGGACCCAAGCGGGACAACGGCTTCGGCGGGCCGGGCGGACCCGGCGGGCCGCCTCCTGGCTTCGGGCGGGCCGACGACCCGGCGCTGGCCGAGCTCATCGCGGGTGCCGACGGCCGTTGGGCCGCAGCGAGTGTGGGATCGATGATGGTCAGCGACCTCGAACTCAAGACGGGGGAGTCGTTGATGGCGATCGGCGGGTTCACCGGCAGCGACAACTCGCCGACACTCGCGCAGTTCCAGCAGTATGTGTCCGACGGACAGGTCCGGTATTTCCTGGATCGCCAGGAGGGCGGCCGTGGCGGGCCTCCCGGTCCGTCACGCGAAGAGCACGGCAGCGCCGCCCAGATCACCGATTGGGTCAAGGCCAACTTCACCAAGACCATGGTGGGTGACGTCCCGGTGTACGACCTGTCGGCACCACGTACCTGACCATCTGACCGCGACGGCCGTCCTGCAACCCCCCGGCAGGACGGCCGTTGCTCGTTCATGCACCCATCGACTCAGCCTGATTCTGCCGCTGGCGGGGCCACCCGTTGCGGGGCTAGCGTCGAATCATGTCTGTCACCGACCAGTACCTGGCCAACAACGAGGTCTACGCCACGACCTTCACCGGGCCGTTGCCCCTGCCGCCGAGCAAGCACGTCGCGGTGGTGGCGTGCATGGACGCCAGGCTGGACGTCTATCGCATCCTCGGTCTGGGTGACGGCGAGGCGCATGTCATCCGCAACGCGGGCGGTGTCATCACCGACGACGAGATCCGGTCGCTGGCCATCAGTCAGCGTCTTCTGGGGACCAAGGAGATCATCCTGATCCACCACACCGACTGCGGCATGCTGACTTTCACCGACGACGGGTTCAAACAGCAGATCCAGGACGACACCGGTATCAAGCCGAACTGGGCGGCCGAGTCGTTCATCGACCTCGAAGAGGATGTGCGCCAGTCATTGCGGCGGATCGAGGCAAGTCCGTTCGTCACGAAGCACGAATCGTTGCGCGGCTTCATCTTCGACGTCGCCACCGGCAAGCTCAACGAGGTCACGCTGTGAGGCTCACCCCACCTTGTACGTCGCGAGGGCCTTGGCCACCGCCTCGCCGTCGGGCGTGACGATATCGACGTCGCAGTTCACCAGGGACCTGCCCTGGCGCAGCACCCGCCCGAGGCCGATCAGATCCGTGGCCCGCGCCGGCGCCAGGTAGCTGATGGTCATCGAGACCGTCACTCCGCGAAGCGAATCCGGAACCTCGGCCTGCGCCCAGGCCGCGGCCATCACCGTGACATCGGCCAATGCCGCGATCGCACCGCCGTGCACCATGTCGGCGATCGTGATGTTCGAGGGATCCCACGGCAGCCGCAGCCGGACTTCGGGGCCTTCCAGCGTCTCGGCGACGATCCCGAGTTTGGCCACAAAGGGCGACTGGGGCAGGAACTGCGCCATCACGGCCGGGCCGGTCTGGATACTCATGGCCGCCAGTGTGTGCCGCCGGTGGTCAGCGTCTCAATTACCTGCGGGGTAACCACTGCGGTCGCCGGCTGGCATGGGCCGGTGTGATGTCCGGACCCGAGAACCCGGCGTTCCCGCGGGGCATGGCGCTGCTGGTGGCCGGCAGCCTGTTCATGGAAATCCTCGACGCCACGATCATCGCGCCGGCCATCCCGCTGATCGCCGCGTCGTTCGGGGTGGAGGCCATCGACGTCAATGTGGCGATCTCGGCCTATCTGGTGACGGTTGCGGTGCTGATCCCGGCCAGCGGATGGCTGGCCGACCGGTTCGGCACCCGACGGGTGTTCATCGGGGCCATCGCGGTGTTCACCCTGGCCTCGGTCGGCTGCGCGGTGAGCGCGTCGCTACCGATGCTGGTGCTGATGCGGATCTTGCAGGGGGTCGGCGGCGCCATGATGGTGCCGGTCGGCCGGCTGGCGGTGTTGCGGCAGAGCGGCAAGGCGGACCTGGTCCGTGCCATCGCCTTGTTGACCTGGCCCGCGCTGACCGCGCCGGTGTTGGCCCCGGTGCTGGGTGGGGCCATCGCGACGCTGGGCAGCTGGCGATGGATCTTCGCGGTGAACATTCCGATCGGCGTGATCGGAATTGTTCTCGCGCTCAAACTCGTCCGCGGTGAGCCGCAGCCCACGACCCGATCCCTGGATTGGCCGGGTCTGCTGGCGCTGGGCTCGGGGATTGCTGCGGCTCTGATCGCCCTGGAGAACATCCGGGTGTCGGGGACCGATTGGGGGTTGGTCGCGGGGTGCGGCGTCGCAGCCGTCCTGCTGCTCGCCGGCGCGGTGTGGCGGCTGCTCACCGCGACGGCCCCGCTGGTGCAGTTGCGGGTGCTGCGGGTGCACACGCTGCGCATCACCGTGGTGGCCGGGTCGCTGTATCGCCTGGTGATCACCGCGGTGCCGTTTCTGCTGCCGCTGCAGTTCCAGCTGGAGTTCGGCTGGACGCCGCTGGCCGCCGGTGCCATGGTGGCCGCACTGTTCGCCGGGAACCTGACCATCAAGCCGGCCACCACGCCGCTCATGCGCAGATTCGGCATCCGCACCGTGCTCCTGGTCAACGGGCTGGCCTCGGTCGCGTGCTTCGGCCTGCTGGCCCTGTTGCAGCCAGGGCTGCCGGTGGCGGTGATGGCCGTGATCCTCTATCTGAGCGGGGCGCTGAGGTCGATCGGCTTCACCGCCTACAACAGCCTGGCCTTCTCCGACGTCGACGGAGAGGAGCTGACGCATGCCAACACGCTCAATGCGTCGGTGCAGGAACTGGCGGCCGGGCTCGGGGTCGCAGTGGCAGCGCTGCTGCTCAGCCAACTCACCTCGTATCCGGTGACCTATCTGGTCCTCGGTGCGTTGCTGGCGCTGACGCTGGTCGCAACGGTGCGCTTGCCCAGGCGGGCGGGCGCGCACGTCACGGGGCACCGGGCCTGACCATCAGACTCCATTGACACCGCGGCGGCCCGGCGATAGATTCCTGGCCATGCTTGCAATTCTGGCCATTCCTACCAACTTAATGGGGAAGTGATGACCACCGCGCAGAAATCCGAAGCAGGTCGAGCCGGCCGCTCAGGTAATTATGAGCTGAGCCACCTGCGGTCCCTCGAGGCCGAGGCCATCCACATCATCCGCGAGGTGGCCGCCGAGTTCGAGAAGCCCGTGCTGCTGTTCTCCGGCGGCAAGGACTCGATCGTCATGCTGCACCTGGCGGTCAAGGCGTTCGCGCCCGGACGGCTGCCGTTCCCGGTCATGCACGTCGACACGGGTCACAACTTCGACGAGGTCTACGAGGCTCGCGACGAACTCGTCGAGCACTACGGTGCGCGTCTGGTCGTCGCCAAGGTGCAGGACGACATCGACGCCGGCCGCGTCGTGGAGACCATCCCGTCGCGTAACCCGATCCAGACCGTCACACTGCTGCGCGGCATCCGGGAGAACAAGTTCGACGCCGCCTTCGGTGGAGCCCGGCGCGACGAGGAGAAGGCCCGCGCGAAGGAGCGGGTGTTCTCCTTCCGCGACGAGTTCGGCCAGTGGGACCCCAAGGCCCAGCGCCCCGAGCTGTGGAACCTGTACAACGGCAGGCACCACAAGGGCGAGCACATCCGTGCCTTCCCGATCTCCAACTGGACCGAGTTCGACATCTGGTCCTACATCGGCGCCGAGAAGATCAAGCTGCCGTCCATCTACTACGCGCATCAGCGCCAGGTGTTCGAGCGCGACGGCATGCTGCTCGCGGTGCACAAGCACATGCAGCCCCGCAAGGACGAACCGGTGATCGAGAAGACCGTGCGGTTCCGCACCGTCGGCGACGTCACCTGCACCGGTTGCGTGGAGTCCACGGCGGCAACGGTTTCGGAGGTCATTGCCGAGACCGCGGTGTCCCGGCTCACCGAGCGTGGCGCCACCCGCGCCGATGACCGGATCTCGGAGGCCGGAATGGAAGATCGCAAGCGCGAGGGGTACTTCTGATGTCGACTTTGCTGAGAATTGCCACCGCGGGATCCGTCGACGACGGTAAGTCCACGCTGATCGGCCGGCTGTTGTTCGACTCCAAGGCGGTTATGGAGGATCAGCTGGCCGCCGTCGAGCGCACCTCCAAGGAGCGCGGCCACGACTACACCGACCTGGCGCTGGTCACCGACGGCCTGCGTGCCGAGCGTGAGCAGGGCATCACGATCGACGTCGCCTACCGCTACTTCGCCACGGCCAAGCGCAAATTCATCATCGCCGACACCCCGGGGCACATCCAGTACACCCGCAACATGGTGACCGGTGCCTCTACCGCACAGCTGGTCATCGTGCTGGTCGACGCGCGCCACGGTCTGCTCGAGCAGTCCCGCCGGCACGCGTTCCTGGCCTCGCTGCTGGGCATCCAGCACATCGTGCTGGCCGTGAACAAGATGGACCTGATCGACTGGGACCGGGAACGCTTCGAGGCGATCCGCGACGAGTTCCATGCGTTCGCAGCGCGATTGGACGTCCACGACGTGACGACGATCCCGATGTCGGCGCTCAACGGCGACAACGTGGTGACGAAATCCGATGTGACGCCCTGGTACGAGGGACCGTCGCTGCTGAGCCACCTCGAAGACGTCTACATCGCCGGTGACCGCAACCTGGTCGACGTGCGCTTCCCGGTGCAGTACGTCATCCGCCCACAGACCCATGAGCACGCCGACCACCGCAGCTACGCCGGCACCGTCGCCAGCGGTGTGCTGCGCCCCGGTGACGACGTGATCGTGCTGCCGGCCGGAAAGCCCACCCGCATCACCCAGATCGACGGCCCGAGCGGCGTCGTCGACGAGGCGTTCCCTCCGATGGCGGTGTCGATCAGCCTGTCCGACGACATCGACATCTCCCGCGGCGACATGATCGCCCGGCCCAACAACCAGCCCCGCGTCACCCAGGACTTCGACGCCACGGTGTGTTGGATGGCCGACGAGTCGTCGCTGGAGCCCGGGCGCGAGTACCTGATCAAGCACACGACCCGCACCACCAGGGTCAAGGTCACCGGTCTGGACTACCGCCTCGACGTCAACACCCTGCATCGGGACAAGTCCGCGAGCGCGCTCAAACTCAATGAGCTGGGCCGTATCTCGTTGCGTACGCAGGCCCCGTTGCTGCTCGACGAGTACAGCCGCAATGCGGCCACCGGATCGTTCATCCTGATCGATCCCAACACCAACGGCACCGTCGGCGCCGGCATGGTGTTGCGCGACATCCGCAACGAGACCGCGAGCCCCAATGCGGTGCGGCACGAATCGCTGGTCACCCCCGGCGATCGACTCAGCCGTGGGCGCACCGTGTGGTTCACCGGCCTGTCGGGTTCGGGCAAGTCCTCGGTGGCGATGCTGGTCGAGCAGAAGCTGCTCGAAAAGGGCGTGCCGGCATACGTTCTGGACGGTGACAACCTGCGCCACGGTCTCAACGCCGACCTCGGCTTCTCGATGGCCGACCGCGCCGAGAACCTGCGCCGGCTGGCGCATGTCGCCTCGCTGCTGGCCGACTCCGGCCAGATCGTGCTGGTGCCCGCGATCAGCCCGCTGGAGGAGCACCGTGAGCTGGCGCGAAAGGTGGCCAACGAGGGCGGCGTCGACTTCTACGAGGTGTTCTGCGACACCCCGCTGGAAGACTGCGAACGCCGTGACCCCAAGGGCCTGTACGCCAAGGCGCGGGCCGGTGAGATCACCCACTTCACCGGTATCGACAGCCCGTACCAGCGGCCGAAGAACCCGGATCTGCGTCTGACGCCGGACCACAGCACCGCTGAACTGGCCGACATGGTGATCGAGCTGTTGGAATTACCGTCGTGAACGATCACGAACTGGCTGCCCGGCTGGCCACCAGGGCCGGGGACCTGCTGCTCGACGTCCGCGCCGACTACGCCGATGCGCCGGCTGCCGAGCGAAAGGCCGCAGGCGACAAGCAGTCCCACGACTTCCTGATGGCCGAGCTGGCCGCACTGCGTCCCGGTGACTCGGTGCTGTCGGAGGAGGCGACCGCCGATCAGCGGGCCGACCCGGCACGGCTGAGCGCCGAACGGGTCTGGATCGTCGACCCGCTCGACGGCACCCGGGAGTTCTCCGAGCTCGGCCGCGACGACTGGGCCGTGCACGTGGCCCTGTGGAGTGCGGGCGAACTCGTGGCGGGGGCGGTCGCACTGCCCGCGCAGAACACCACGCTGTCCACGCCCGACGTGGCCGCACCGCGGCCCTTCGACGGCCCGCCCCGGGTCGTGGTGTCGCGCACCCGACCGCCCGCGGTGGCGCTGGCGGTGCGGGAGGCGCTGGGCGGAACGCTGGTTGAAATGGGTTCGCCGGGGCCAAAGTGGCCGCGGTGATCCGCGGGGTCGCCGATGTGTACGTGCATGCCGGTGGCCAGTACGAGTGGGATTCGGCCGCGCCCGTCGCGGTGGCCCGCGCGGCCGGCCTGTACACCTCGCGCATCGACGGATCGCGGTTGGTCTACAACTCGGCCGATCCGACGCTGCCCGACCTGATCGTGTGCCGGCCCGAGCTGGCCGAGCGGGTACTGGCCGTCACGGCGGGGTAGGCCACTAGGCTTGCCAGATGAGCCGCCCCACACTCCGCGAACTGGCCAGCCTGCCCGCCGCACCGGCCCGCCTCGCCGATTCCACCCTGGTTCTGATCGACTGTCAGAACACCTATACCCAGGGAATCATGGAGCTCGACGGTGTCCAGGCCGCCCTCGAACAGACGGCGCAACTGCTCGACCGGGCCCGCAGCGCCGGCATCCCGATCATTCACATCCAGCACTCCGACGGCCCGGGTTCGCTGTATGACATCGACGGTGAGAGCGGTGCGATCGTCGCGTCGGTGGCCCCGCGCGAGGGAGAACCGGTGGTGGTCAAGCAGTTCCCCAACTCGTTCGTGCAGACCGATCTCGACGATCGGCTGAAAGGCCTCAACGCGTCGAACTTGGTGCTGGCCGGATTCATGACGCACATGTGCGTCAACTCCACCGCGCGCGGCGCTTTCAACCTCGGATATGCCCCGACCGTGGTGGCCGCCGCCACCGCCACCCGCACACTGGCCGGTCCTGACAGCGCCCCCGTGCCGGCCGCGGTCATGCAGTCGGCGAGCCTGGCCGCGATGTCGGACCTGTTCGCCGTCGTCGTGCCGGATGCCGCGGGGATCCCTGATTAGGCGCGGGCGATGAGTGAGCTGGCACAATCCTGAGCATGCGGATGTCGGCGAAGGCGGAGTATGCCGTCCGCGCCATGGTCCAGCTCGCCACGGTCGAGGACGGCGAGCTGGTCAAAACCGACGACTTGGCCAAGGCGCAGGGCATTCCGGCGCAGTTCCTCGTCGACATCCTCACGGCCCTGCGGACCGACCGTCTGGTGCGCAGCCATCGAGGCCGCGACGGTGGCTACGAGCTGGCCCGTCCGGCGGGCGAGATCAGCATCGCCGACGTGCTGCGCTGCATCGACGGACCGCTGGCTAGTGTGCGTGACATCGGCCTGGGGGATCTGCCGTACTCCGGTCCGACGGCAGCACTTACCGACGTCTGGCGTGCGCTTCGGGCCAGCATGCGCTCGGTGCTGGAGGAGACCAGCCTGGCCGACGTGGCGGCGGGCACGTTGCCCGGTCATGTCGACACGCTCGCCGACGCCTACCGCGATCAGGAACACAAGCGCGGACACCGCTAGTCGCCGTCGTCAGCCCCCGTACGGGCGGGTGATGATCTCCAGATAATGCCCGGACGGGTCCTGGAAGTAGACCCCGCGGCCGCCGTCGTTGTGGTTGATCTCGCCCGGGTGCTGACCGTGCGGATCGGCCCAGTGCTGCATACCGCGGTCGCGGATCTTGCCGTAGATCGAGTCGAACTCGTCCTCGGACACCAGGAATGCGTAGTGCTGCGGCCGGATTTCCTCGTCGGCACCGACCTGGGCGTAATCGAGACTCACTCCGTGATTGATCGTCACGGCGAGAAACGGGCCGAACTCCTGCGGGCTGGGCAGGCCGAACAACTCGGTGAAGAACTCGGCCGAGACCTGCCGATCCTTGGCGGCGACGATGGTGTGGTTGAAGGTGATAGCCATATCAATCCAGTAAACCGCTGGACTGGCAGCCCCGGCAACGGTGCAGGATGGGGCCATGCCCAACACCCAGATCCTGGCCGGGCCACAGGTGCGGCTGCGGCCGCCGGTCGTCGAGGACGCCGAGGCCCTGTACGCCCGCATCGCCTCCGATCCCGAGGTGACGCGGTATCTGTCCTGGTGTCCCCATTCGGGGGTGGCCGAAACGCGCCGGGTCATCACGACGTTGTTCAACGTCGGTGACGAGCAGACCTGGTTGGTCGAAGTCGACGGCCAGGTGGCCGGGCTGTGCGCGCGGCGACGCCCGCAGCCGTACGCGGTGGAACTCGGCTACTGCCTGGCCCCGCAGTGGTGGGGGCGCGGCCTGATGTCGGAAGCGGTTTCGTTGATGCTGGCCGATCTACGGTCCGATCCCACGGTGTACCGGGTCACGGCGTACTGCCATGCCGACAACGCCGGCTCTGCCGGGGTGCTGCGGCGGTGTGGTCTGTCACTGGAGGGAAGGCTCGCGCGGTACGCGATGTTCCCCAATATCAGTGACGAACCACAGGACGTGCTGTTGTTCGGGAAGGCGGTGCGGTGATGGGCACATTCGATATTCGCGGGCTGCGGCGTCCGGTGGTCGTGGCGCCGATGGCCGGTGGCCCCTCGACCCCGGAGCTGGCCGCGGCGGGAAGCAACGCCGGCGGGCTGGGATTCCTCGCAGCCGGCTATCTGACCGCCGACGGACTTGCCGAAAGAGTCACCGCGGCGCGCAAGCTGACCACCGAGCCGCTGGGCGTGAATCTCTTTGTGCCGCAACCCAGTGCGGGTACACCAGAACAGATCCAGGCCTACGCCGCGCAACTGGCCGGTGAGGCGCAGCGTTACGGTGTGGCCCTGGGTGACCCGCGCTACGACGACGATGCGTGGGCCGCCAAGCTGGATGCGGTATTCGATCTACGGCCCGAGGTGGTCTCGTTCACCTTCGGATTGCCCGGCGAGGCGGAGATCGCCCGGTTGCGTGGTGCCGGAATCACCACGGTCGGGACCGTGACGACGCTGGTCGAGGCT
>NZ_HG322952.1:0-43486 GCF_000455325.1 Mycolicibacterium septicum DSM 44393 | reverse complement strand
GCGCTCGCCGTGCAGGGGCCCTCCGCGGGTGGGCACCGGGGCACGTTCGACCCGGCCGCAGCGCCGGCATCGCAACCGCTGGAGGAGTTGCTGGCCGAGGTGCTGGCGGCGGTGGACGTTCCCGTCGTGGCGGCGGGCGGATTGGTCAGCGCCGGCGACGTGGCGGGTGTGCTGGCCGCCGGCGCGGTGGCCGTCCAACTCGGCACCGCGTTCCTGCTGGCCGACGAAGCCGGCAGCAGCCCGGTACACCGTGCCGCGCTGCAAAGTCCTGAGTTCACCGAAACCGTTGTCACCCGGGCATTTTCCGGCCGGTACGCCCGCGGGCTGCGCAACCGCTTCATCGTCGAGCACGATGCACAGGCCCCGCTGGGCTACCCCGAGATCCATTACCTGACCAGCCCGGTGCGCAAGGCCTCGGCGGCTGCGGGTGATCCGCAGGCCACCAACGTGTGGGCCGGAACCGGATGGCGCCAGGCCCGGACCGGGACGGTGGCCGAGATCATGACGGGGTTGGCCCCGGTCTAGCCCCGTCCGCGCCCCGGACCCACACGCTCCACGACCACGTCGCCATCGTCGGAGCGGACGGTGACCTCGGCGGCAGCGACGTCGGGATCGTTGGTCTCGGCCACGCGGACCTCTGTCGAGGCCCCGGACTGTGCGTGCACGAGATACGGTCCCCGCTCCGGCAGTCCGATCACCACGTCGCCGTTGCGGCTCACCGCGTCGACGCGGCGCGGCGCGGCGTCGCGGAAGTCGACGGTGATGTCCCCGTCGGAGGTGGTGGCGCTGAATTCTTCGGTGACCGCGATCGGGTCGCGCGAGACGATCTCGCCGTCGACGGTGTGGGCCTCGACGCGGCGGGCGGCACCGCGCAGGATGATCGACCCGTCAGACACCCGGGAGATCAACTGGTCCACATCGGCCTGTGCGATCACCGTGCCGAGCTCCTGCTCAGTGCGTACCGTCAGGCGCCGGGCCTGCTCGGGCGGCACGGCGATCGTGATCTCCCCGCCGCGGGCCCACTCCAGCATGGGGGAGGGCTTGCCCGCGATGGTGATCCGGGTGCCGTCGCCGTCGGTGGTGACCTGCAGTCGGTGTACCCCGCTGTGTGTGGTGTTAACCAGGCGCAGATCCGCTGTGGCATCGCGGGTTTCGCGGTCCGCGGTGATGCGGATCGCGATGGGGATCTGCGCGGTGTCGATCACCAGAGACCGCATCGTCGCGGGCAACGCCTGGTGATCGGTGACGACCCGGACGGTGCTCACGGCCCAGGCCGCCACGCCGAGCGCGGCTACCGTGCCGACCACCAGCAGCACGGCCGAGGAGATCAGGACGAGACGGAACGTGGTGCGGCCGCCTGAGTTCAACTGGGGCGGCGGATTGACCGGTGGCGGAGGGGCGATGGTTGTCACGATGAAAGTCCTTCCCGGTAGGGGTGTTCGTTCTAGGTCTCGAGGTAGCGCAGCACCGCCAGCACGCGGCGGTTCTCGCTCTCGTCGGGAGCGAGGTCGAATTTCGTGAAGATCGAGGCGATGTGTTTCTCGGCCGAGCCGACCGAGATGTGCAGGGCGGCGGCGATCGCCGAGTTCGTCTTGCCCTCGGCCATCAGTTGCAGGACATCGCGCTCCCGCGGGGTCAGCTGGCTCAGGGCGCTGCGGCGGGCCGAACGGACCAAGATCTGTGACACCACCTCGGGATCGAGCACCGTGCCTCCGCCGCCCACCACGGCGACGGCGTCGAGGAATGCCGGCACGTCGGCGACCCGGTCCTTCAGCAGGTAGCCGAATCCTCTTGTGTCCGACGTGATCAGATCGGCCGCATAGCGCTCTTCGACGTAGTGGGAGAGCACCAGCACGGGGGACTCGGGATTCTGACTGCGCAGGAGCGCCGCGGCCCGGATGCCCTCGTCGGTGAACGTCGGCGGCATCCGGACGTCGAGGATGGCCAGGTCGGGATGATGCTCGTTGACCAGTCGCAGCAGGTTGGTGGCGTCGGGCACCCCGGCGACGATCTCGTGCCCGGCGTCGGCCAGGATCCGTTCGATGCCTGCCCGCAGCAGTGCCGAATCCTCGGCGATCACGATCCGCATGGCAGCACCGCCGTGATGATCGTCGGGCCCGTGGCCGGGCTGGACACCGCGAAGGTTCCGCCTGCCGCGCGTACCCGTTCATCGAGCCCGCGCAGGCCGGTGGCGTTCTCGCCGGCATCGACAACCGCGCCGCCCTGACCGTCGTCGAACACCGAAACGTGCAACACGTCGGCGGTGTCGTCGAGCCGGACGGTGACCACGGCCTGAGAGGCGGCGGCGTGTTTGGCGACGTTGGTCAAGGCCTCGGCGACCACGAAGTAGGCGACCGATTCCACTTCGTCGGGCAGCCTGCGAGGCAGATCGATGTGCAATGTGGTTGGTACTCCGGAGGTCTCGGTGCGCTGCACCACCGAGGACAACGCGGCGTCAAGACCTCGGTCCGACAGGATCGTCGGGGCGATACCGCGCACCACGTTGCGTAGTTCCACCAGTGCGCTCTTGGCGTCGTCATGCGCCTCGGCGATCAGCGCCTTGGCGGCGGGCGGATCCGAATCCAGCTTGGTCTGGGCCAGCCCGATCGTCATCGCCAGGGAGACCAGCCGGGGTTGCACGCTGTCGTGCAGATCGCGTTCGATGCGGTGGCGCTCGGTCTGCGCCGAGGACACCGCGCCCTGCCGCGCATCGGCCAGCGCGTTCACCTGGTACTCGAGGGCTGCGGTGGGCGAGGGGGACAAGAGCCATCGGTCGATCGCGGCATCCACGGCCGGGGCGAAGATCAGGATGGCAACCGCGGCGGCGGCGGCGACGATCGCCAGCAGCACGGCGATCGGCGGCGAGAGGAAGATCAGACCGGCGTCGTTGTCGCTCTGCCGGATCGCGATGGCCGCGGCCGGGCCCACGAACGCGAAGGCGAGCAATGCGAACGCGACGCCGGTGGCCAGCATGTCGTAGGTCATCCGCAGGTAGTGCTGGCAGACGCCCTTCCAGAACCGGGTACTGCTGATGTCCAGCCACAGCTGATGAGCCCAGCCCTGGAACCCCGTGTGAGGTGACAGCTGGCGAGGCGGAATCCCGATACCGAGGCCGAACACCGCTTCGCTGCGCGTTCGCTCGACCCACTCGACACCGCGCATCAGGTAGATGAAGACCACCCCTGAGAGCAGGAATCCGATCACCGAAGGAATCGAGGAGACCCCGATGACCATGATGGACAACGGAATCCAGAACCACACCAGTGCCACTGCGGCACCGGTGATCATCGACGCGGTCGGCACGAGGCCGATGTTGCGTGGTGCCGTCACGGACTCGGCAGCCGGCTCGGCCGGGGCGGGCAGGGCGGTTTCGCTTGTTGCGACCATGCCTTCAACCTACGAAGTTGCGCGGCCCGGCGACACAGCGTTTTCCCCAGACCCGGGTGGGGGATATCCCCCGGGCCGGGGATCTACTTCGGCGCGGTGAGCTCCAAGGCGATGTTGTCGGGGTCGCGGAACTCCAGGATGTAGGAGGGTCCGATGTCCTTGACGGCCTCGTGTTCGATGCCCAGATCGTCGAGGTGTTGCGCGGCGTCGTTCAGCTCGTCGAGGCTCTTGAGCCGAAAGGCCAAGTGGTCCAGTCCTGTTCGGTTCTCGTCGAACGCGTCGCGCCCGACCGGGCGTAGGCCGATCAGCGTCGCCCCGGCGTCGTAGATGACCCCGCCGGACAGAAAACTGAGGCGGGCGCGGGTGGTGGCGTCGGCGTCCTGCGGCAGTTCGATCAGAATCGGCCAACCGAAAACGCTCTCGTAGAACTGCCGGGACCGTTCGATATCGGTGACCGTCAGCCGCACGTGGGCGACCGAGGACGTGGTGATGGCCATAAGGATCATGCTGCCACCTGGACGTGACAGAATCCCTGCGTGCGCGTGGGTATGACGATGCCGGTCATGGAACCTCAGTTGGATGCGACGACGCTGCGGTCCTGGGCGCACGTCATCGACGGAGGCCCGTTCTCGTCGCTGTGCTGGGGCGAGCGCATCGCCTTCGACAATCCCGACAGCCTGACGCTGCTGGGCGCCCTGGCGGCGTGGACCGACCGCGTGCGGCTGGTCACCACGGTGGTGGTGCCCCAGCTGCACGATCCGGTAATGCTGGCCAAAGGCCTGGCGACCGGAGATCTGCTCAGCGGCGGGCGGTTGACCGTGGGCATCGGCGTCGGCGGCCGCCACGAGGACTACCACGCGGTCGGCGCCGACCCGGCGTCCCAGACCCGGCGGGGCATGGCGGAGCGCGTCGCGGTGATGAAACGGGTCTGGGCAGGGGAGAAGGTCACCGACTCGGTGCTTCCGGTCGGGCCATCACCGGTTCAGACCGGCGGACCGCCCCTGCAGATCGGCTCCATCGGGCCCAAGACCATCCGTGACGCCGCGGCCTGGGCCGACGGCGTGGCAGGCACGACACTGGACCTGGATCTGACCCGCCAGGCCGAGTTGTTCGACGTCGCCCGCACCGCCTGGGCCGAGGCCGGCAAACCCAAGCCGCACCTGGCCACCTCCTTCTGGTTCGCGCTCGGCAAGCCCGAGGAGGCCCGCGCCCAGGTCCACCGGCACCTGCGCCGGTACATGAACTGGATCCCGGCCGAGTATGTCGACGCCATGGCTCCCATGACCGGGTGGGCCGGTACCGAAGAACAACTGATCGAGGTGCTCGGCAAGTTCGAGGACATCGGTACCGACGAGGTGCACCTGATCCCCACCAGCTCCGATATCGACCAGGTGCGCCGGGTGGCCGAGGTGGCAAAGGTCTTCGCCTGAGGTACCAGCGCAGGTCATCCCAGCAAAAAGTGAGCAAGATCATCCGGGGGCCTGCGACGTAGTCTGGGTCTCGAAATCGCGATGAGCTTCCCGGCGTTGTCCACTTCGAGGTGGCCTGTCTGCAGCACCCTCGAATGCCGAGGAAGCGCATGGTAGATGGGCATGGTGCGCGGCTGTTAACCCGGCGGTTACCTGCTGTTCGGTTACGGGGACCGGCCCGGTCGGGCGCACTGGGCCGTGGCCAGGGGTCGCCCCGGGCGGGCGCAGCTACAGCAAACGATCTCGAGCGGCTGACATGGCAGGACGGGAGCTGGGTTCTGGGACTAGCGTGTCAAATCGGCGTCGCGGTCGGGCGGCGTCGGACACGACAGTTGGGGACCCAATGATCCAGAAGAGTTTGATCGCCACGACCCTCGCCGCGGGGGCCCTCGGCGCCGCGGTGGCGCTGTCCGCGCCGGCGTCGGCCGATTCCAAGGGCAACAGCACCGTCGGGTGCTCGCCGTGTGACCGCGTGTCTTCGTCGGTCACCGATGCCATCACCGACGCCGCCGAGAAATCCCTGACCGGCGGGGTTGATCTGCCCGACATCCCTGTCGTCGACAAGTGGACGAAGTTCCCGGGTGAGACCGCCGAGAAGTGGGCGGGTTTCCCTGGCAAGACCGCCGAGAAGTGGGCGACGTTCCCCGGCAAGACCGCCGAGAAATGGGGAGGCTTCCCGGGCAAGGTCCTGAAGAAGTGGACAGGCCTGGGCTGAACCCCGACCGACGGCACCAACCTCACTCACGAGCGTGCGGCAGACATGCCGCACGCTCGTGTGCTGTCTGCGGGTTAGCTGGAATTTCGCTGATCTTAACTGTTCTCGGAGCGCAGCCCGTCCCCCTGAAATAGACGCAGCCCGGTTCACCGACCAAAGGAGCTCGTCGCAATGGCTGCGCCCGCAAGGCAGTTGCACCTCAACGCATTCCTGCGCAACATCGGCCAGCACGAAGCGGCGTGGCGTCTCCCCGAGACCGATCTGTCGGGCATCACCGACATCGGCCACTACATCGAACTGGCCCGCATCGCCGAGCGCGGCAAGCTCGACGCGGTTTTCTTCGCCGACCATCCAGTCCTCAAGGACCAGACCGAGTTTCGTCCGTTCGATGCTCTTGACCCGGTCACCCTGGTCTCGGCGCTGGCCGGGGCGACCACCAACGTCGGGCTGATCGCGACAGCGTCCACCACCTACAACGACCCGTACGGTTTGGCGCGTCGCTTCGCCACACTCGACCATGTGAGCCGCGGACGGGCCGGCTGGAACGTCGTGACGACCGCCAATGCCTCGGCCGCGGCCAACTTCGGGGTGCCGAACCACCCGGACCCGGCGGCTCGATACCAGCGTGCCGACGAATTCCTCCAGGTCGCGCTGAAATTGTGGGACAGCTGGGAAGACGACGCCATCGTCGGCGACAAGGTCGCGCCACGGTTCGTGGATCCGGCCAAGATCCACGCGATCAACCACTCCGGGCCGCATTTCGACGTGGCCGGGCCGCTGGAGGTGCCGCGCTCCCCGCAAGGGCATCCAGTGCTGTTCCAGGCGGGATCGTCGGAGCCCGGTAAGGATCTCGCGGCCAGGTACGCCGAGGCGATCTTCACCGCGCAGCCGACGCTGGACGAGGCCCGCGACTTCTACCGCGACGTCAAGGCCCGGATCCGCCGGTACGGTCGCAACCCGGACCAGGTGCACATTCTGCCCGGGTTGTCGACGATCATCGGTGGCTCCGAAGCCGAGGCGCGCGAGCGTCAACGTGAGTTCGAAGAACTCACCGTGCCCGATTACGGGCTCGAACAACTGAGCGCCATCGTCGGATTCGCGGTCACCAAGGACGATCTCGACCGGAAACTGAGCTTCCCGTCCGAGGATCCGGGCGACACCTTCATCAAGAGCCGGCTCTCCCTGGTGAAGCGGTTGGTCGAGACCGACAATCTCACCGTCCGGGAGTTGTTGCTGCGGCTCAGCAGTGGTCGGGGACATCGATTGTTCGCCGGCACGCCCGAGCAGGTGGCCGACACCATCGCGGAGTGGTTCACCACCGGTGCCGCAGACGGTTTCAACCTCATCCCGCCCGCGCTGCCGTCCTCACTGACCGAGTTCGTCGACCACGTCGTCCCAGAGTTGCAGCGCCGCGGCATCTTCCGCGAGGAATACACCGGCAGCACCCTCCGTGACCACCTCGGTTTGGACCGGCCGGCCAACCGATTCACCACCGGCGCGGACGCTTCCGTGTCGGCCGCGAGCTGACAGGGAACCAGACATGCGTAATCCGTTGACCCGCTTGACCCGGGTGATCCTGGCCGCCGGCCTCGTCGCGGTCGTGGTGGCCGGTTGCCAGTCGTCCGGATCCGGGACGCAAGGCAGCGGCGGACTGTCCGCCGACGCACCGATTCCGGTGGCGGTTCCGGCGGGAACCAGCCTGGTGGTGGCCGACGACGCGAACCGGCTCAAGACATTGTTCAAACTCTCCGGTGAGCAGGACCGGCTCAGCGCCGACGTGACCTACGCCAACTTCAGCAGCGGACCGCTGCGCCTGGAGGCGATCCGGTCGGGCAACGCGCAATTGGGCCGGGTGGGTGATGTCCCGCCGATCCTCGCGCAGTATTCGGACGCCGGGGTGCCCATCGTCGGGGCGGTGAAATACGACGGGAACGGGCTGGTGCTGGCAACCTCACCGGGCTCGGGCATCAAATCGCTGAAAGACCTGGCCGGCAAGAAGATTGCGATCAACGAGGGCACTGCGCAGCAGGCCGTCGTGCTGCGCAACCTGAAATCCGCAGGCCTGAGCATCAAGGACGTGCAGCCGATCAATCTGGGTCTGGCCGAGTTCGCCGACGGTCTGCGTGCCGAGCAGGTCAACGCCGCGGTGCTCAAGCAACCCGACCGCGTCCGGTACCTCGCTTCCACACAGGGGGAGGGGAGCATCGAAATCCCCAACGCCCCAGGCGCCTACCCCGGCCTGTATTACGTCTACGCCAGCCAGGAAGCGTTGTCGGACCCGGCTCGCGCGGCCGCCATCCGCGAATTCGTGATCGCCTGGTACCGCGCCGAGCAATGGCTCAACGACAACAAGCAGACCTGGATCGACGAGTACCTGATCAAGGATCAGAAGGTCAGCCCCGAGGACGCCAAGGCCATCGCCGCGGCCGACGGAAAGTCCTCGGTGCCGGGGTTCACCGATGAGCTGATCAACACCCAGCAGGAGACCATCGACCTGCTGCAGCAGGCGGGCGCGTTCTCCGGGAAAGAGTTGCACGCCAAGGACGAATTCGATTCCCGGTTCGCCGATCTCAACGCGACGTCGACGGGCAAACAGTGACCACCGTCCAGACGGCCCCTGCTTCGGCGGTGACAGATGGGGCCGCCGGACGCCAGGACTATCCGCATCTGGAACACCGGTCGGGCAGTGAACGCCGCCGGCGGTTGGGGCCGGGCCGGGCCATCCCCGCGTCGTTGGCCATCGGACCGCTTCTGCTGGTGGTCATCTGGATCGTCACCTCGCAACTGGGCATCCTCGATCCGCGTACGCTGCCGCACCCGCTGGACATCGTGCGCACGATCGGCGAGATGTGGTCGGACGGCCGGTTACCCACGAACATCCTCGCCTCACTCAAGCTGGCATCGATCTCATTGGCGATCGGCGTGGCATTGGGTCTGGTGCTCGCGTTGATCTCGGGGCTGAGCCGCATCGGCGAGGCCATCGTCGACGGGCCGATCCAGGTCAAGCGCGCGGTGCCGACCCTGGCCATCATCCCGCTCGCGATCATCTGGTTCGGGATCGGCGACACCATGAAGATCATCATCATCGCCACCAGCGTGCTGATCCCCGTCTACATCAACACCACCGCACAGCTCAAGGGTGTCGACCTGCGCCACGTCGAACTTGCTGAAACCGTTGGGCTTTCCCGCAGCCAGTTCATCCGCAAGGTGGCCATCCCCGGTGCCCTGCCCGGTTTCTTCACCGGGCTGAGGCTCGCGGTCACCATCTCGTGGACCGCGCTGGTGGTCGTCGAACAGGTCAATGCGACCAGTGGCATCGGCTATCTGATGACCCAGGCCCGGATGTACGGGCAACTGGACGTCGTGGTGGTGGGCCTGCTGGTCTACGCGGTGTTCGGACTCACCGGCGACTACGCGGTCCGGGCCATCGAGAGGAGAGCGTTGTCGTGGCGGCGCGCACTGGGAACCTGACCGAGGAAGTCGCCGTAGTCCGGCAACTGAGCCGATCATTCGGTGGCACGACAATTCTCGACGAGGTGGACCTCACCATCCGCAAGGGTGAGTTCGTGGCCCTGCTGGGCCGCAGCGGCTCCGGCAAGAGCACGCTGCTGCGCGCGCTGGCCGGGCTGGATCACGGAGTCGCCGGAACAGGGGACCTGTTCGTCGCCCGCGACGTATCGGTGGTGTTCCAGGACTCCCGACTGCTGCCGTGGGCGCGGGTGCTCGACAACGTCGCGCTCGGTTTGTCCGGTCGCGAGGTCAGACAACGGGCGAGCATGGTGCTCGCCGATGTCGGCCTGGCCGGACGCGAACAGGCCTGGCCATACGAGCTGTCTGGCGGTGAACAACAACGGGTGGCGCTGGCCCGGTCGCTGGTGCGCGATCCCGCGCTGTTGCTGGCAGATGAGCCCTTCGGGGCGCTCGACGCGCTCACCCGGGTTCGCATGCATCACCTGCTCAAGGAACTGTGTGCGAAATACGAACCCGGGGTCCTGCTGGTGACCCACGATGTCGACGAGGCCGTGACTTTGGCTGATCGCGTGCTCGTCCTCGACGGCGGCTCGTTCGTCGTCGACCGTCACCTGGACTTCCAGACGCCGGATGCCCGCACGTACCGCAACCCCGAGTTCGTCGCGCATCGCGAGGCGCTGCTCGCCGCGCTCGGGGTGGGGGCAGGCGAAGGGCCGTAAACAGATCAGTGGTGACCCGCTGTAAACGGATCACCACTGATGTGAGGCGGTATTCGGAGGATTACTCCGCTTCGTCACCGCCTCCGGTCCACTTATCCTTCAGGTTCTTGGGGAAGTCGTTCCACTTCTTGGCGACATCGGCGGGGGCGTTGGCCCACTTGTCGGCGGTGTCGGCGGGGAAGCTGCCCCACTTGCCGGTGATGCTGCCCGGGAAGGTCGCCCACTTGTTCGCCTGGATCTCGGTGGCGCAGGACCACTTCTCACCGCTGGTGGGCGTGTAACCGTCCTCGCTGTTGATCTTGTCGACGATGTCGGAGCAATTCGGTGCCGCCGCGGCCGGCGCGGCGAGTGCGAGTCCGGCGCTCAAGGCACCGGCGGCCACCGCCGCTGCGACGAACTTCTGCATGCTTGTGTCCCCCCTGAAGGAATGCTGAAACGTTGGGGCAACTGTATACCTTTGGGACAGTTTGCTAAAGACTTTTCTTCCGCGCTTTTGGAGGCGGCCTCAACCCTGGGTTCAGGGCAGGCAGGACGCCCGAAATCGTGGTACCGATGGATTCAAACTTCTCGTTTGCCAAAACCGCCCAGTCAGGGCGATTCGTCGTTCTGCGCCAAGTGCTCGGCGAGCAATGCGCCGGCATTGCGGATGTGCCGGGCCATCGCGGCACGGGCCTTCTCTGGATCGTTGGTCCGTAGGTGCTCGATGATGGCGCGGTGATCCTGGGCCGAGGCTTCGGGCCACCCTTCCACCGCGGCGAAGAACTTACGCGGTGCGTATGCCAGCGTCGTCTTGATCAGCCAGCGCATCTTGCGTGACCCGCTCAGCTGGTAGATCAGGGCGTGGAACTGATGGTTGAGGCGTTCCTCTTCATCGAAATCGTTGGCGGCAGCGGCACGTTCGAGCGCCTCCTGGATGCGTTCGAGTTCGTCCACCGCGGTCGACGTGATGGTGGCGGCGGTGCGGGCGGTGAGCTCACCGCCCAACAGCGCCTGGGCGTCGTAGATGTCGCGAATGTCGTCGCTGGAGAGCGCGGTCACCATGAAGCCGCGCCGAGGCTCCACTGACAGAAAGCCCTCGGTCTGCAGTTGGAGCAGGCCTTCGCGCGCCGGGGTTGCGCTGATCCCGAGCTCATCGGCGACCGTCTCCGGCCGGATGAACTCTCCGGAATGCAGCTGCCCCGAAACGATGAGCTCGCGAACATGGGCCGAGGCGACGTCGGACAACCGCATCTGCACGGGTCTCTTCGAGTTTCCGGTCATGGCGCGCCTCAGATATCGAGTCCGCCGCGCTTGACCAACTGCTTGGCGATCACTCCGCGCTGGATCTCGTTGGTGCCCTCGCCGACGATCATCAGCGGCGCGTCGCGGAAGTAGCGTTCGACGTCGTACTCGGTGGAGTATCCGTAGCCGCCGTGGATCCGCACCGCGTTGAGCGCGATCTCCATCGCGGTCTCGGAGGCGAACAGTTTGGCCATGCCGGCCTCCATGTCGCAGCGCCCGCCCGCGTCGATCCGCTCGGCCGCATCGAGCAGGAGGCTGCGGGCGGCGTAGAGCTTGGTGCCCATGTCGGCGAGCATGTTGCCGACCGATTGGTGCTGCCAGATCGGCACCCCGAAGCTCTCCCGGTCCTGGGCGTACTGCAGGGCGTCATCGAAGGCTGCCCGCGCTACACCGGTTGCCCGGGCGGCGACCTGGATCCGGCCGACCTCGAGCCCCTTCATCATCTGCGCGAAGCCGCGTCCTTCGACTCCGCCCAGTAGTGCATCCGAATCCACTTGGCAGTCAACGAAATTGATCTCACAGCTCTCGACGCCCTTGTATCCCAGTTTCGGCAGGTCCTTCGAGACCGTGAAGCCGGGGACCTTCTCCACCAACAGGATCGACACTCCCTTGTGGGCGGGGGTCGCGGCCGGATCGGTCTTGCACAGCAGCGCGACGAGGCCGGCCTTGCGGGCATTGCTGATCCAGGTCTTCGACCCGTTGATCACATAGCCGGACGCGTCCTTCGTCGCGACCGTCCGCATGGCCTGCAGGTCGGAGCCGCCACCGGGTTCGGTCAGGGCCATCGTCGCGCGGAGCTCACCGGTGGCCATGCGGGGGAGGTATTTCTGCTTCTGCTCCTCGGTGCCGAACTGCAGCAGCAGCTTGGAGACCACGGTGTGCCCGCCCATCGCGCCGGCCAGGCTCATCCAGCCGCGCGCCAGTTCCTCGGTGACCTGGGCGTAGCACGGCATCGAAACGGCAGCGAAGCCATAGGGTTCCGGGATCGCGAGCCCGAAGATGCCCAGTTCCTTCATCGCCTCGATGAGCTCTTCGGGATAGGCGTTGGCGTGCTCGAGTTCACGGACCACGGGCCGGACCTGCTTGTCGACGAAGTCGCGGACGGTACTGACGATGGCCTGCTCTTCGGCGGACAAGGTGATCACTGCGGCATCCTTTCCCGGGACTCTATAGAAAATATTCTATAGAGTTTGAGGGCAGCGAGATGGCTCTGGTAGCAACAGGCCGGGGCAACCGGGTGATCGGGGGCTTACGAAAACGGACAACAGACACGTCGTCGTGACGCTGGCCTACTATGCCGGCATCTGGGTGGAGGATCGGAACGTGAAACCGCGAACGCGCTCGATGTATCGGGATCTGCTGCGGCTGCACATCACGCGGACGCTCGGGCGCCTGCCGCTGAAGAACGTCACCCCCGAGACGGTACGAGTCTGGTTTGCCGCGTTAGGCACCGAGCGTGTCCGGCGCAACAGCCACGCCTATGGGTTGTTGCATGCGGTCCGCGCCACGGCGGTCTCTGATGGGTTGCTGGCCGTTAATCCGTGCAACCTGTCGGGGGTGATGAATCCGCCCCGCAAGCGGGAGCCGGTGATCTTGTCGGTGGCTGAGGTCGCCGCGCTCGCCGATGCGGTTGAGCCGCAGCGGTTGCGCGCTCCGGTGCTGTTGTCGGCCTGGCGTGGGGTGCGCTGGGGAGAGGTGTCGGAATTGCGGTGCAAGGACATGGGCGGCGACTGCGAAACCATTCATGTGATGCGGGCGGTGACCCGCCGTGACCGCGAGTATCGGGTGGATACTCCGAAGTGCGGTTCGGGTAGTGGCGATACCTCCGCATATTCGCGATGATGTGCGCGTACACCTGGCCACCCATGTGGCCAAAGACGCTGAGGCGCTGCTGTTTCCAGCGGCACGCGGCGGGCACATGAACGATCGGCTATTCAGCCGTGAGTACTTCGCTCCCGCGGTTGCCCGGATTGGACGCAGTGGAGTCCGGGTTCACGATCTGCGTCACTTCGCCGGGACGCAGGCCGCCCGGGTCGGCAATCTGGTGGAGACGATGGGCCGGCTCGGACACAGCACGGCCAAAGCCTCCCTGATGTATCAGGCCATCGTGTCTGGATGGGACCACGAAATTGCTACTGCACTATCCGAACTGGCCGTCAACGGGGAGTAGGCAATTGCAGGGGATGAGCCGACCCGCCAACGAGGGGTCGTCATTGCACCGCTGTGCCGATCGGCCATCGCGCAGTAGATCAGATCGGATGGATTCCGCGCCGGGATGTGGTTTGAACTGGGGTTACCCTGGTCTCGGGCGGCGTTGGTGTCGTGTAGTCTACCGGTGAACATCACGTTGCTGAGGGGGGACGAGATGCCGAGTTCTAACGAGCCGTTGAAAGTTACTCCGGCTGAGCTTCAATCGGCGGCAGACAAGCTCGATGGTCACGGCAGTGATTTTGTGACCGCCCATCAGGCGGCACATGAGCGGGCGGGTCAGGTGCGCTTGGGGTCTGGGTTGGCGAGCGGGGCGTTGCCAGGGATGCTGACTGCCTGGGAGACCGACGTGACTCGATTCGGGAAGCAGTTCGCCGGCCACGCCGAGGACTATCGCGTGGCCGCGACTGGTTATGCGGACACCGATGCCGATGGCGCGGCAGGGATCGATGACGCGGGCTCGGCGTTGTGAGGTGACGACCTCTTGGGCCTGAACTTGAGGGAGCTCCGGGAGCTGCCGCCGGAGGTCAACGAACTGGCCGGGGCCGCGCGCGACGCTGCTGCAAATCACACGAACACTGCTGAGTTCTACCGTTCGTTGAACAAGGCGTCGACGTGGGAAGGGCGCAGTGGCGAGACTGCGCGGGCGGCGATGGAGACCAGTGCCCGTGACCATGAGGCGGCGGCGGAAAATCTGGGTAAAGCAGCGTCGGCGTTCGAGTTGGCTGAGCAGGACGCTGAGGATGTTGCGAATGAGATCAAGAAGGTTCTCGATCACGCGGCAGAACAACCTTGGCCTGTGGAGATCAACCAAGACACAAATCAGGTAGTTGCGCCCGACACCAGTTATCTGACCGACGATGCAGCGGCGGAGGTTGCGGCCAAGGTTGCCGACTTGCAGGCAGAGGTCGCGGCTGTACTCTCCGCTGGTGAACTCGTAGATACCGACCTGGCCCGGGCGATTGCCACTGCAACGGGAACTGAGGCTCCCGACGTGCGTGACAGCACACCGACACCGCTTCCCGATGGCACTGTGCGACGCGACGATCCCGCTCGTGTCCGTGCGTCTGCGGAGGCGTTCGAGAAGATCTTCGGCCGGTTGCCCACCAGTCCCGCCGACTGGTCCACCGCCGAGGCTCTGAACCCAAACAGCTACGACCCGAAATTCAAGGGCAATGGTTCTGAAACTGTCGGCCCTGTGGTAAAGGTGGTGAAGATCGATCCAGTGCCCGGTCAGGGGGTAATCCGGTCCTCACAGTTCATCGAACAGCCCGACGTGGCGAGCTGGCCGCCTGGCAGTTTGGATATCGGCAACAACCGATCTACTGACATCAATTTTGATCCAGAAAACACCAAGGTGACGACGTACATTGATTACGAGAATGGCATTGTCGTGCTACGGCAGAACCCATCGGTTGAGATTACCGAGAATGGTGAGCTTGGGCAGGTTAAAGTTGGCACACCAAAAGGGGAGGTGTGGCAGACGCCGGACGGGGCAGTCCGCATCAAATACGACTCTGCGAACCCATTCGCACCGGATATCGCCCAGAACCCGCCCTGGCCTTTCCAGGACCATCCCGTGTCTGTAACCGGAGACTTGGTGTTCACGCCGCAGGAGGGTGGCATCCGCGTCGACGGCACGCGTTCCGATTACCCCTCCTTGGAGGTGTACCAAGATATGCCTGACGGCACAACGAATACCGTCCTGATTGATCCAGCGGCTAGCGGGCGGTCGGTTGGGCCTGCTACAAACCTGCCGTTTCATCACGATGTGGGAGCAGGCGGCGGTGCGTTCGCCCCCTTCGACACGGGAGGGTACAACCCGAACTATGACGTTAAGGTTCCGCTGCCCTCCACGCCGTTCGGCCCTACGTCGAGTCCTCCCTCGGTTCCGATTCCAAGCAAGCCTGCACAATTCTGATCATGAGAACATCTAATGCTGAGCCGGGTGACACCATAGCTTGGTCAACCGCGACTTGGTCGTCGCCATTCACCACACAGGGTGTTCTAGCGCTGATGTTTGTCGCGCAGTGGCTGCTGGGGCAGCTCGCTGTATTTCCAGAGCGGGAACGCGCCTGGTTCCTGGCAGGCTTGGCCATAAGTGTGATTGTGTCGCTGACGGTTGGGGCCATGCTATTGACTCGACAATCGGCCCGGATACGAGGCGTGGCTTTGAGCATTCTCGGATCGTCCGTTGTCGTTCTGACGGGCGGAATTATCTTCAGCGTTTGGATGATGTAGCAGTGAGATTATTTGATGACGAATGAACCTGTAGCGACATCCAAATATGGCCCTGCCGGGTTTGTCGCGGCTCTGGTACATATTTTTGTTGTCAATTTTGTGTCACTGGTGCTCGTTGTTTTTGCGTTCCCGGTATTGCTATATTTCGTGCCGATTTTATTTGGCGATTTGCTCGTATCTGTGGTGCTAATGACCCGTCCTGCTAAGCTGGGTCAAATTGGTCGTGGAATGCTTATTGGATGGCTATCGGCACCCGTATCGGTGATACTATTTGTCGGCGTATTTATCGCAGGAAAAGCTATTGGGCTATGACAGCCATTATCATTCCGCCGTCTATGGTGTGGAATTGATCGTGTCGGCTATCAGCTGTGCGACCGCAATTGCGTTGTTCGCGTTGATGGAATCGTTTGTGCGCCAACCTATATCGGCTACCTGGACGTCCACGAGGTACCGCGACTCGGCGGTGAGAGCTCGTTCCATTGGGGATGGGCGTGCGTCTCCCGTCATTGCCATCTGCATGTCCACAGCGGTCACAATTCCCCCAGAGTCGGACACGCGCGTGATTTTGTCAGAGTACGTGGTGCCTTGACTGACGACGTTGTGGGTTATCACGGTCTTGCCCTGGCAGAGTTGCCACTGGGCGCTGAACTTGGAGTACCAAGCGCGGGCGTCACGGGTTGATTCCAGTTCCACTACGCCCACTGTCACTGCGAAATTGGGGCGGGGGTATGTCGTCACATCAGGGTTTGTCTGCCACAGAATCGTTCTCGCGGATCGCACGGGAGCATCCTGGTAGGTCTGACGCATGCGCGGTCGTTTTACCCCGACGCAGTCGAGTGGGGAGGCATCCCCGATGTTATCGGGGAGGACATCGAGCCCGCCGACCTGTGGTGCATCGCTAACTTTCATCGGCGAACCCAACACGTCGGACAGATCGGCCTCATCAGGCAGTACGTGCGAATCGGTGGCCTTAGTGGGTTCCCCAACAAGGGCTCCCGTGCACCCGGTGAGAATAGCGGCGCACGCGAGCGTCCCGAGTCGCAGCAGGTGTTTCATGAGGCCAGGGTAGAGGTTACGTGTTAGCCAGGATGTAGACATGTGTCAGCCAGCTCCTTGACCCTAAATGCGTGACAACCCCCTCTCACACCCCAAAATATCGAGGCAACGCGCGCACTGGGCCGGCGACAAGCACGAATGGAAGCGCCTGAGCCTGATGGCACACCCATGACACGCCTGTAAAGAGGAGGGCTAAATAGGCGGCGTGAACTGCGAAAACATGAGTGCCCCCGGCAGGATTCGAACCTGCGGCCTTCTGCTCCGGAGGCAGACGCTCTATCCCCTGAGCTACGGGGGCGCGGGCTGAAGATCAGCTGCGCCGATTGGGCTTGCATAGCGTAGCGCATGGAAGAGCGAATACGGATTCGGGGCGCGGGGACCCCAGACCATAGGATGGACCCTCGTGACCCCCGCCGACCTCGCAGAGCTGCTCAAGGCTACTGCCGCCGCAGTGCTGACCGAACACGACCTGGACACCGCCGCGTTGCCCGACACCGTCACGGTCGAGCGCCCGCGCAACCTTGAGCACGGCGACTACGCGACCAACCTCGCGCTGCAGCTCGGTAAGAAGGTCGGCGTCAATCCGCGCGAGCTGGCCGGCTGGCTGGCCACGGCACTGGCCGCGGCCGACGGCATCGCCGCCGCCGAGGTCGCCGGTCCCGGCTTCGTCAACCTGCGCATCGAGGCCTCCGCGCAGGGCGTCATCATCACCAACGTGCTCGACGCGGGCGCGGCGTACGGCAACTCCGCCGGGCTGAACGAGAAGGTCAACCTGGAGTTCGTCTCGGCCAACCCGACCGGACCGATCCACATCGGCGGCACCCGCTGGGCTGCGGTCGGCGACGCGCTGGGCCGGCTGCTGACCACACAGGGCGCCGACGTCACCCGCGAGTACTACTTCAATGACCATGGCGCCCAGATCGACCGGTTCGCCCGCTCATTGGTCGCCGCGGCCAAGGGAGAGCCGGCCCCCGAGGACGGCTACGCAGGCAGCTACATCAACGACATCGCCGCGGCAGTGCTGGCCAAGCGGCCCGATGCGATGAGCCTGCCCGCCGACGAGCAGCAGGAAACCTTCCGTGAGATCGGTGTGGACCTGATGTTCACCCACATCAAGGAATCGCTGCACGAGTTCGGCACCGACTTCGACGTGTACACCCACGAAGACTCGATGCACACGTCCGGCCGGGTCGACCAGGCCATCGCCAAGCTGCGCGAGACCGGCAACATCTACGAGAAGGACGGCGCAACCTGGTTGCGCACCACCGAATTCGGCGACGACAAGGACCGTGTCGTCATCAAGAGCGACGGCAACGCGGCCTACATCGCCGGCGACCTCGCCTACTACCTGGACAAGCGTCAGCGCGGGTTCGACCTGTGCATCTACATGCTCGGCGCCGACCACCACGGCTACATCGCGCGCCTGAAGGCCGCCGCCGCGGCGCTGGGGGACAACCCGGACACCGTCGAGGTGCTGATCGGCCAGATGGTCAACCTGGTCCGCGACGGCCAGCCGGTCCGGATGAGCAAGCGTGCCGGCACCGTCATCACGCTCGACGATCTGGTCGAGGCCATCGGCGTCGACGCCGCCCGGTACTCACTCATCCGCTCCTCGGTGGACACCCCGATCGACATCGATCTGGCCCTGTGGTCCAGCGCGTCCAACGAAAACCCGGTCTACTACGTGCAATACGCGCACGCCCGGCTGTCGGCGCTGGCCCGCAATGCGGCCGACCTCGGCGTCACCGCCGATACCGCGCACCTGGATCTGCTGACCCACGACAAAGAGGGCATCCTGATCCGCAACCTGGGTGAGTTCCCCCGGGTGCTCAAAGCCGCTGCCGCGCTGCGCGAGCCGCACCGCGTGTGCCGCTACCTGGAAGACCTGGCCGGCGACTACCACCGCTTCTACGACGCCTGCCGGGTGCTGCCGCAGGGTGATGAAGAGCCGGGCGAACTGAACTCGGCGCGGTTGGCGCTGTGCGAGGCCACCCGCCAGGTGATCGCCAACGGTCTGGCCATCCTCGGTGTCACTGCCCCGGAGCGGATGTGAACGCGCACCCCGCCGGGCCCCGGCACGCCGAAGAGATCCACCACCCCGGCGCACCAGCCAAGCCGCAGTCTCCCGACGAGATCCTGCTGCTGGCCCCGAATGTGTGGCCGCGCAACCTGGTTCGCGGCGCCGACGGCGTCGTTTCGATCGCCGGGGTGCCGGTCACGGCGCTGGCGGCCGAGTACGGCACGCCGCTCTTCGTGATCGACGAGGACGACTTCCGGTCGCGCTGCCGCGAGATCGCCGCGGCGTTCGGCGGCGGCGATCATGTGCACTACGCGGCCAAGGCGTTCCTGTGCAGCGAGATCGCGCGCTGGGTCAACCAGGAAGGCCTCTCGCTCGACGTCGCCACCGGGGGAGAGCTCGCCGTCGCGTTGCACGCGGAGTTCCCGCCGGAGCGAATCACGTTGCACGGCAACAACAAATCTGTCACCGAGCTGACCGCCGCGGTCAAGGCCGGGGTCGGCCATGTGGTGGTCGACTCGCTGATCGAGATCGAGCGCCTGGACGAAGTCGCCGGAGCGGCGGGCATCGTCCAGGAGGTGCTGGTCCGGGTGACCCCGGGCGTGGAGGCACACACCCACGAGTTCATCTCGACCGCGCACGAGGATCAGAAGTTCGGTCTGTCGCTCGCCAGCGGTGCGGCGATGGACGGGGTGCGCAAGGTTTTCGCCACCGACAACCTGCGGCTGGTCGGCCTGCACTGCCATGTCGGCAGCCAGATCTTCGACGTGGCCGGCTTCGAGCTGGCCGCCCACCGGGTGATCGGCCTGCTGCGTGACGTCGTTTCGGAGTTCGGTGTCGAGAAGACCTCGCAGATGTCGATCATCGACCTCGGCGGTGGCCTGGGCATTTCCTATGTGCCGCAAGATGACCCGCCACCGATGAAGGAACTGGCCGACAAGCTGCTGGCCATCGTGCGCAGCGAGTCCGAGGCGGTCGGTCTGCCGACGCCGAAGCTCGTGGTGGAGCCGGGCCGCGCCATCGCCGGACCGGGCACCATCACCCTCTACGAGGTCGGCACCGTCAAGGACGTCGCGGTCAGCGCCACCGCGCAGCGGCGTTACGTGAGCGTCGACGGCGGGATGAGCGACAACATCCGCCCCGCCCTGTACGACGCCGAGTACGACGCGCGCCTGGTCTCCCGGGTCAGTGACGCGTCGGCGGCCTTGGCGCGCATCGTCGGAAAGCACTGCGAGACCGGTGACATCGTCGTCCGAGACACCTGGGTCTCCGATGACATCGCGCCGGGCGACCTGCTGGCGGTCGCCGCGACCGGCGCCTACTGCTACTCGATGTCGAGCCGGTACAACCTGTTGTGCCGTCCCGCCGTGGTCGCCGTGAAGGACGGCAAGACGCGGCTGGTGCTCCGTCGGGAGACCGTCGACGATCTTTTGAGCCTGGAGGTGAGTGGTCAATGAGTGAGAAGCCCATCGGCGTAGCGGTACTGGGGCTGGGCAACGTCGGCAGCGAAGTGGTGCGCATCATCAACGAGAGCGCCGCCGACCTGGCAGCGCGCATCGGCGCCCCGCTCGAGGTGCGCGGCATCGGCGTGCGCAAGGTCTCCGGTGACCGTGGGGTGCCCAAGGAGCTGCTCACCGACGACATCGTCGAACTCGTGTCGCGCGACGACGTCGACATCGTGGTCGAGTTGATGGGCCCGGTGAAGCCGGCCCGCAAGGCCATCCTGGCCGCACTCGAACAGGGCAAGTCGGTGGTCACCGCCAACAAGGCGCTCATGGCGCAGTCCACCGGTGAACTCGCGCAGGCCGCCGAAAAGGCGCGCGTCGACCTGTATTTCGAGGCCGCGGTGGCCGGTGCCATTCCGGTCATCCGCCCGCTGACCCAGTCGCTGGCCGGTGACACCGTGCTGCGGGTGGCCGGCATCGTCAACGGCACCACCAACTACATCCTGTCCGAGATGGACAGCACCGGAGCCGATTACAACTCGGCCCTGGCCGATGCCAGTGCGCTGGGTTACGCCGAGGCCGATCCCACCGCCGATGTCGAGGGCTACGATGCCGCGGCCAAGGCGGCGATTCTGGCTTCGATCGCCTTCCACACCAGGGTCACCGCCGACGACGTCTATCGCGAGGGCATCACCAAGGTGAGTGCCACCGACTTCGAGTCGGCCCGGGCACTGGGTTGCACCATCAAACTGCTGGCCATCTGCGAGCGGCTGACCAGTGACGAAGGCAAGCAACGTGTTTCGGCGCGTGTCTACCCGGCACTGGTGCCGCTGACGCACCCGCTGGCCGCCGTCAACGGCGCCTTCAACGCGGTGGTGGTCGAGGCCGAGGCAGCCGGTCGGCTGATGTTCTACGGCCAGGGCGCCGGGGGAGCGCCGACCGCATCGGCCGTGATGGGTGATGTCGTGATGGCCGCGCGCAACCGGGTCCAGGGTGGCCGTGGTCCCCGGGAATCCAAGTACGCGAAGCTCCCGATCGCCCCGATCGGATTCATCCCCACCCGCTACTACGTCAACATGAACGTCTCGGATCGGCCCGGTGTGTTGTCCGCCGTGGCAGCCGAATTCGCCAAGCGTGAGGTCAGCATCGCCGAGGTGCGCCAGGAAGGCATGGTCGACGAGGGCGGGCAGCCGTGCGGCGCGCGCATCGTGGTCGTCACCCACCAGGCCACCGATGCCGCGCTGTCGGAAACCGTCGAGGCGCTGGCCGATCTCGACGTGGTGCAGACCATCAACAGCGTGCTGCGTATGGAAGGAACGAACGCATGAACCCCGGGACGCAAGGAAAGACCAGCGCAGGGCCGGTGCACCGGCCCTGGCCGGGATTGATCGAGGCCTACCGCGATCGGTTGCCGGTCGGCGACAACTGGACGCCGATCACGTTGCTCGAGGGCGGCACGCCACTCATCCACGCCAAGCGGCTGAGCGAACTCACCGGTTGCACGGTGCATCTCAAGGTCGAGGGGCTCAACCCGACCGGGTCGTTCAAGGACCGCGGCATGACCGTGGCGGTCACCGAGTCGCTGGCCCGCGGACAGGAGGCCGTGCTGTGTGCCTCCACCGGCAACACCTCGGCCTCGGCGGCGGCCTACGCCGCGCAGGCCGGTATCACCTGTGCGGTGCTGATCCCGCAGGGCAAGATCGCGATGGGCAAGCTGGCGCAGGCCGTCATGTACGGCGCCAAGATCATTCAGGTCGACGGCAACTTCGACGACTGCCTGGAGCTGGCCCGCAAGATCACCGCGGATTTCCCGACCATCGCCCTGGTGAACTCGGTCAACCCGTACCGCATCGAGGGGCAGAAGACCGCCGCGTTCGAGATCGTCGACGCGCTGGGCATCGCCCCCGACGTGCACGCGCTGCCGGTGGGCAACGCGGGCAACATCACGGCCTACTGGAAGGGCTACACCGAGTACCACCGCGACGGTCTGACGGACCGGCTCCCGCGCATGCTGGGCACCCAGGCCGCCGGGGCTGCCCCGCTGGTGCTGGGTGAGCCGGTCAAGGAGCCCGAGACCATCGCCACCGCCATCCGGATCGGGTCGCCGGCCTCGTGGTCCGGCGCGGTCGAGGCCCAGCAGCAGTCCAAGGGCCGGTTCCTGGCGGCCACCGACGAGGAGATCCTGGCGGCGTATCACCTGATCGCGCGCAACGAAGGCGTGTTCGTCGAGCCCGCGTCGGCGGCCAGCGTGGCCGGTCTGCTCAAGTCGATCGAGGACGGCTGGGTCAAGCGTGGCTCGACGGTGGTCTGCACGGTCACCGGCAACGGCCTCAAGGACCCCGACACTGCACTCAAGGACATGCCTACCGTCACCGCGGTGCCGGTGGATCCGGTTGCCGTCGTCGCCAAGCTCGGACTGGTCTGAGCCTGGTGACCAACACCCTGCCCGCTGGACTCACGGCCACCGCTGTCGTCGCGGCGTCCAGCGCCAATCTGGGCCCAGGCTTCGACAGCCTGGGCTTGGCGTTGAGCCTGTACGACGAGATCATCGTCGAGACAACCGAATCCGGCCTCCAGCTGGAGGTCGAGGGTGAGGGTGCGGGCCAGGTGCCGCTCGATGCGACGCACCTGGTGGTGCGGGCCATCGAGGCGGGTCTGCAGGCTACCGGCCATCGCGCCGCCGGACTGATCGTGCGCTGCCGCAACGAGATTCCGCATTCGCGCGGGCTCGGATCCTCGGCCGCCGCGGTCGTCGGGGGTCTGGCTGTGGTCAATGGTCTTGTCGCACAGGCTGGTTCGGATCCGATGAGCGAGGAGCAGCTGATTCAGCTGTCCAGCGAGTTCGAGGGGCATCCGGACAACGCCGCGGCGGCGGTGCTGGGCGGGGCAGTGGTGTCCTGGACCGAGACCGGTGACGACGGGAGGCCGCGCTACCGCGCGGCGCCGATTCGGGTTCATCCGGACATCCGGCTGTTTCCCGCGGTTCCGCAGCAGCGATCGTCCACGGCAGAGACTCGCGCGGTGCTACCCGAGCAGGTCAGTCACACCGATGCGCGATTCAATCTCAGCCGCGCAGCCCTGCTCGTCGTGGCGTTGAGCGAGCGTCCGGATCTGCTGATGGCCGCCACCCAGGATGTGTTGCATCAGCCACAACGCGCCGCGGCGATGCCGGCTTCGGCGGAATACCTGCAACTCCTGCGGCGTTATGGTGTGGCAGCGGTGCTGTCCGGGGCCGGACCTACGGTTCTGGGGATGAGTTCCCAGGTGGGATTGCCTGATGAGGCCGTGGATTACGGCACTGCCAATGGGTTCACCGTCAGGGAGATGTCGGTCGGAGCGGGCGTCCGTTGGACGTCGGGTGTGGCCGCCAGGAACTGATGATGAGTGACACAAGAGGAAGCAAACGCCACACGCCCAGCGTCGACGTTGCTTGATTACTTCACCAAAGCGAGATATTCTCGCTCTCGTCCAGCACTCGCAGGGTCTCTGCCTGCGTCGACACCAGGACGACCACCCAATCTTCTTGTGTTCTACTCGTGGACTGACGGTTCGCCATCTCGGCGAATCCTGGCGATCGCCGTTGCGCAGGCGACGGTGTGAGCTACGCGATCAGCGGTTCAGCTGAACGCGCATCGACCTTTGGGGAACCCCTCGCACTACCTGATGAGCGAGGGAAAGAAAGGAAATCCGTGACAGATACGGACCTCTTCACGGCTGACAGCGCCAATGGCACTGGGGATTTACCGAACGCCGTGACATCTGAAAGCACTGCGACCGCTGACACCGCGGCGACGGCTGCTGCCTCTGCGCCCGGATCGGACACCGCGCGGCGCGCTTCGAGCGCCCGTCCCGCGTCGCTGTCGACCATGGTGCTGCCTGAGCTGCGAGCGCTGGCCAAGGAAATCGGTGTTGAAGGCGCATCCGGTTTGCGTAAGAGTGAATTGATCGCAGCTATTCGCGCCCATCGTGGCGAATCCAACGGAGCCACCGAGGCCCCCAAGAACGCCCCCGCCGACGCCCAGCCGGACGCCGGTGCCGAGGCCGCTGAGCAGCCCGCGACCCGCCGCCGTGAGCGTCGGGGTTCCTCGCGCCAGGCCGGCGCTCCTGCCGCCGACGCCGCCCAGGACGACGCGGGCAACGAGGCAGCGAAGGGTGAGGCGAAGACCGAAGCCCCTGCCGAGGCCGACACCAAGAGCGCCGAGCCCGCCGCCGAGCAGCAGGAAAAGCCTGCCAAGCGTGAGCGTCAGGAACGACGCGAGAAGCGCGAGCAGTCCGGCGACGAGAACAAGGCCGACAACAAGGCCGACGCCAAGCAGGACGACAAGCGCGACCAGAAGCAGGACCGCGACCAGAAGCAGGACCGCGACCAGAAGCAGGACCGGGGTCAGGGCCGCGACCAGTCCGATCAGCAGGACAACCAGCAGAACCGGGGCGGTAACTCGTCGGGCAACAACAACGACGACGACGGCGATGGCGACGGACGCCAGGGCCGCCGCGGCCGCCGGTTCCGTGACCGTGACCGTCGCCGCCGCGGAGAGCGTGGCGCCGAGGGCGGTAACGAGACCGAGCTGCGTGAGGACGACGTCGTCCAGCCGGTCGCCGGCATCCTCGATGTCCTCGACAACTACGCCTTCGTCCGTACCTCGGGCTACCTGGCCGGGCCGAACGACGTCTACGTGTCCATGAACATGGTGCGCAAGAACGGTCTGCGCCGCGGCGACGCGGTGACCGGTGCGGTCCGTGTGCCCCGTGAGGGTGGTGAGAGCGGCGGCGGCAACAACCCGCGGCAGAAGTTCAACCCGCTGGTGCGCTTGGACAGTGTCAACGGCGGTCCGGTGGAAGCGGCCAAGAACCGGCCTGATTTCACCAAGCTGACCCCGCTGTACCCGAACCAGCGGCTGCGCCTGGAGACCACGCCCGAGCGGCTGACCACCCGCGTCATCGACCTGATCATGCCGATCGGCAAGGGTCAGCGTGCCCTGATCGTGTCGCCGCCCAAGGCCGGTAAGACCACGATCATGCAGGACATCGCCAACGCGATCACCAAGAACAATCCGGAATGCCACCTCATGGTGGTGCTCGTCGACGAGCGTCCGGAAGAGGTCACCGACATGCAGCGCTCGGTGAAGGGTGAGGTCATCGCCTCGACCTTCGACCGTCCGCCGTCAGACCACACCCAGGCGGCCGAGCTGGCGATCGAGCGGGCCAAGCGCCTGGTCGAGCAGGGCAAAGATGTGGTCGTCCTTCTCGACTCGATCACCCGCCTGGGCCGCGCGTACAACAACGCGTCGCCGGCCTCGGGCCGCATCCTGTCCGGTGGTGTCGACTCCACCGCGCTGTACCCGCCCAAGCGGTTCCTCGGCGCGGCGCGCAACATCGAACACGGCGGCTCGCTGACGATCATCGCCACGGCCATGGTCGAGACCGGTTCGACCGGTGACACCGTGATCTTCGAGGAGTTCAAGGGCACCGGCAACGCCGAGCTCAAGCTGGACCGCAAGATCGCCGAGCGTCGGGTGTTCCCCGCGGTCGACGTCAACCCGTCCGGCACCCGTAAGGACGAGCTGCTGCTCAGCCCGGATGAGTTCGCGATCGTGCACAAGCTGCGCCGGGTGTTGTCCGGACTGGATTCACACCAGGCCATCGACCTGCTGATGAGCCAGCTGCGCAAGACCAAGACCAACTACGAGTTCCTGGTGCAGGTCTCCAAGACCGCCCCGGGCTCGATGGACGTCGACTGAGCGCTGTAGACACGCGAAAGGCCCCCGATTGTTCGGGGGCCTTTTTCGTACCGTCAGGCGGTTGGATCGGGGCGCAGCCCAGGCATCAAGTAGCGCCGAACCTGGGCCAGCACCGCGTCCCCGTCACTGGGATCGAGCGTGTTGCCCGGCACCGTCGCCAGCGAGATCAATACGCGCGCAACCCATTCCGATGCCTCGGGGATGTCGATGTCGGCGCGGACCTCGCCGCGATCGCGAGCGGCCACCAGATAGGGCGACCAGAATTCGGCCAGGTCGGGGATCATCCCCTGAACGCCGGCGCCCGCGCAGGCGGCGAACTCCTCGGGTTCCTCGGTGCGCAGTTTCATCACCACAGCGCCGGGATCGTCGTACGCCCGCAGGCCGTTGCCGACACCCCAGGCGATCTGCCGGTCCAGGCCGTCGATCTGTTCGAGCACGGCCTGGGCTTCCGACCAGAACGTGTCATTGAGTCGGACGATCACCGCGCCCAGCAGCGTCACCTTGTCGGGGAAGTGGCGGTACAGCCAGCCGCGGGACACGCCTGCGGCCTCGGCCACCTCCGAGACCGTGGTCGCGCGAATGCCCTTGGTGCGCAGGCATTCTTCGGCAGCGTCTATCAGTCGATCTCGCACGCTGCGCGGAGACGTGGTGCTGGTCAACTGTGGTGTCTCCTGGTCTTCTGATGGGCTTAGGTACATGATTCTGCCAAGGGTGTATCCGTCGCGCCACAACCATGGTAGACAGTTTTCTAATTCTGTTCACTGATCCTTGGGGAATTATCGGATGGCCGAAACGCTGCAGCAGTTGCTCCGCGAGCGCGAAGGAGGCGACACGGTCGCCGTCAAGTACGGCGACCGCACCTGGACCTGGCGCGAGCACGTGGCCGAGGCGAAAGCTCAGGCTGCCGCGTTGATCGGGATGGCCGATCCGCAGCGTCCACTGCATGTCGGCACGCTCCTGGGCAATACCCCCGACATGCTGACCGCGCTGGCCGCCGCGGCGCTCGGCGGCTACGTGCTGTGCGGTATCAACAACACCCGTCGCGGCGACGGGCTGGCCCGGGATATCGCCAGGGTCGAGTGTCAGGTCGTCCTGGTCGACGACCAGCATCGCCGGCTGCTCGACGGCGTCGACCTGCCGGGCGTCACCGTCATCGACGTTTCCGATACCACCTGGTCGCCACAGGAACTCACCCCGCACCGCGAGGTGGGGCCCGATGACACCTTCATGATGATCTTCACCTCGGGCACCAGTGGCGAGCCCAAGGCTGTCGAGGTGGCCCACTCGATCGTGCTGTTCTCGGCTGCGGCGCTGGTACAGCGCTACGACCTCACCGACGCGGACACCTGCTACCTGGCCATGCCGTTGTTCCACTCGAACGGGGTGTACGCGGGGTGGGGCGTCGCCCTCAGTTCGGGCGCATCCATGGCGCCCGCACAGTTCTCCGCGTCCGGCTTCCTGCCGGACATCCGCCGCTACGGCGCGACGTACATGAACTACGTCGGCAAGCCGCTGGCCTATATCCTGGCCACCGCCGAGCAGTCCGACGACCACGACAACACGCTGCGGGTGGCATTTGGCAACGAGGCAGCCGACCGTGACATCGACGAATTCAGCCGCCGGTTCGGCTGCAGCGTGTGGGACGGCTTCGGATCGACCGAGCTGGCGGTCATCATCACCCGCTCCGAGGAGACACCGGCAGGCAGCGTCGGCCAGGGTTTCCCCGGGGTGGCGATCTACGACCCGGAGACCGTCGAAGAGTGCGCCGTCGCAGAATTCGACGACACCGGAGCCCTGGTCAACGCCGACGCAGCCACCGGTGAGCTGGTCAACACCAACGGCAGCGGGATGTTCCGCGGCTACCACAACGATCAGGGCGCGACCGACGAACGACTTCGGCACGGCATGTACTGGTCGGGTGACCTGGCCTACCGCGACGCCGACGGCTGGATCTACCTGGCCGGCCGAACCGCGGACTGGATGCGGGTGGACGGCGAGAACATCACCGCCGCCCCCATCGAGCGAATCCTGCTGCGGCAGCCGGTGATCAGCCGGGTGGCGGTCTACCCGGTGCCCGACGAGTTCGTCGGCGATCAGGTGATGGCCGCCATCGTGCTGCGCGACGGCCAGGAGCTCGCCCCGGAAGCGTTTGCCCAATTCCTCGCCGGCCAGGCGGACCTGTCGCCCAAGTCCTGGCCGCGGTACGTCTGGCTCGCCGAGGATCTGCCCAGCACCGCGACCAACAAGATCCTCAAGCGCGAACTGGTCGCGCTCGGCGCCGATCCGGCCGGCCGGGTGGTGTGGAAGCGCGACGGCACGTCGTACGCGACCATCTGACGAGTCCGGGCAGGAATAGCGGCCGGTCATCGCGCGTTTAGGAGGTTGGCGGTTGACCTGGCATAATGGACCGCCGACCCTCGGTCCCGGTTCACGTCCGTGCGGGCGACCCGGGCCAACGATTGAAGAGGAACCATGAAAACAGGCATTCATCCGGAGTATGTCGAGACCACGGTGCACTGTGGTTGCGGCAACACCTTCCAGACCCGTAGCACCAAGCAGAGCGGCCAGATCGTGGTCGAGGTCTGCTCGCAGTGCCACCCGTTCTACACCGGCAAGCAGAAGATCCTCGACAGCGGCGGCCGCGTGGCCCGCTTCGAGAAGCGGTACGGCAAGCGCAAGCCTGCCGGTGATCAGGCTGCTGCAGCCGACAAGTAGCTACGTCAACGGCGCCCGATCTGTCGCATATGCGTCAGATCTGGGCGCTGTTCTCGTTTCCGGAGAAAGTTGGAGGAGGCTGACGTGACGGATACCGCACCTGCGATCGAGGCGCTGCTCGCTGAGCACGCGGACCTGGAGCGCCAGCTCGCCGATCCCAATTTGCACGCCGATGCCTCCGCCGCCCGCAAGGTGGGCCGGCGGTTCGCCCAGGTGTCACCGGTCGTGGGTACCTACCGCAAGTTGGAGGCCGCCCGCGGCGACCTCGAGGCCGCCCGCGAACTCGCCGCCGACGACGCCAGCTTCGCCGCCGAGGTGGACGAGCTGACCGCCAAGGTCGCCGAACTCGACGCCCAGCTGACCGACCAGCTCGCACCCCGCGACCCGCACGATGCCGATGACATCGTGCTGGAGGTCAAGTCCGGGGAAGGCGGGGAGGAGTCGGCACTGTTCGCCGCCGACCTGGCCCGCATGTACATCCGGTACGCCGAGCGGCACGGCTGGACGGTCACCGTGCTCGACGAGACGTGGTCTGACCTCGGCGGCTACAAGGACGCCACCATCACCATCGCCGGCAAGGGCGATTCCGCCGACGGCGTGTGGTCACGGATGAAGTTCGAGGGTGGCGTTCACCGCGTACAACGGGTGCCCGTCACCGAATCGCAGGGCCGCGTGCACACCTCCGCTGCCGGCGTGCTGGTCTATCCCGAGCCGGAAGACGTCGAGCAGGTGCAGATCGACGAATCGGATCTGCGCATCGACGTGTACCGGTCCTCCGGTAAGGGCGGTCAGGGCGTGAACACCACCGACTCGGCGGTGCGCATCACCCACCTGCCCACGGGCATCGTCGTGACCTGCCAGAACGAACGCTCGCAGCTGCAGAACAAGGCCCGCGCCATGGTGGTGCTCGCCGCCCGGCTGCAGGCACTGGCGGAGGAGCAGGCGTCGGCCGACGCCTCGGCCGATCGCGCCAGCCAGATCCGCACGGTCGACCGCAGCGAGCGGATCCGCACCTACAACTTTCCCGAGAACCGGATCGCGGACCACCGCATCAACTTCAAGGCGCACAACCTCGACCAGGTGCTCGACGGGGACATGGACGCGCTGCTCGACGCGCTGGGCACCGCCGACAAACAGGCCCGGCTGCAGCAGCAGTCATGACGCCCGTGCGGCAGGCGGTCGCGGCCGCGACGGCTCGCCTGGCCGCCGCCGGCGTGGCCTCACCGCGCATCGACGCCGAACTGCTCGCCGCGCACGTCGCGGGCGTCGACCGCAGCCGGTTGATGTTTCTCGATGACCCCGACGAACGGTTCGAGCAGGCCTACGAAGAACTCGTCGCGGCCCGGTCCCGCCGGATTCCCCTGCAACACCTGATCGGCACCGCGCCGTTCGGCCCGTTGACGCTCGCGGTCGGTCCCGGGGTGTTCATTCCCCGGCCGGAGACCGAGGCACTGCTCGAGTGGGCGTGCGCGCAACGGCTTCCGTCGAACCCCCTGATCGTCGACCTCTGCACCGGTTCGGGTGCGCTGGCGCTGGCGCTGGCCGCGCAGTGGCCCGATGCCCGGGTGCTGGCGGTGGAGAACTCGCCCGCGGCCCTGGAATTCGCGCGTCGCAACGCGGCAGGGACGCGCGTCGAAATCCTCGACGCCGACGTCACCGCCCCGGACCTGCTGCCCGAACTCGATGACCAGGTGGACCTGCTGGTGTCCAACCCGCCCTATATCCCCGAGGCCGCCGTCCTGGAACCTGAAGTGGCCGAACACGATCCCGCGCATGCCCTGTTCGGTGGCGCCGACGGCATGTCGGTGATCCGGCCGATCGTCGCGTTGGCCGCCCGATGGTTGCGCGACGGTGCGCCGTGCGCCGTCGAGCACGACGACACCACCTCCGAGCTGTCCGTCGAGGCCTTCGCCCACAACGGGCACTTCAGTGAGGTCACCGCGCGCCGTGACCTCGCCGGACGACCCCGCTTTGTCACGGCGACCCGGATTGGGAGAAGCTGAGCTGATGCGCGCACCGACCGGGGAGCCGACATGACCATCTTCGATTGCACCGATACCGATCAGCGCACGACTGGTATCGCCTCGGCGATCAGCGCGGTGAAGGGCGGCCGGCTTGTGGTGATGCCGACCGACACCGTCTACGGGATCGGTGCGGATGCCTTCGATCGTGATGCGGTCGGCAGTCTGCTCGCCGCCAAAGGCCGTGGCCGCAACATGCCCGTCGGTGTGTTCGTCGGCTCGTGGAACACCATCGACGGGCTGGTCTATTCGGTGCCGCCCGCCGCCCGCGAACTCATCCGCGCATTCTGGCCGGGCGCGCTGAGCCTGGTGGTCACGCAGGCGCCTTCACTGCAATGGGACCTCGGGGACGCCAACGGCAGCGTCATGCTCCGGATGCCGCTGCACCCGGTGGCCATCGAGCTGCTGCGGGAGGTCGGGCCCATGGCCCAGTCCAGCGCGAATGTCTCGGGCCAGCCCGCCGCGGTCACCGCGGCTCAGGCCCACGAGCAACTCGGCGACAAGGTCGAGGTTTATCTCGACGGCGGGCCCGCAGAACAACAGGCCGCCTCCACCATCGTCGACCTCACCGGTGACCAGCCGCGCATCCTGCGGACCGGCCCGATCAGCGCGGCCGACATCGCCAGGGTCGTCGGCGTGGAAACGTCCACGCTCACAACAACACCTACGGAGTGATCTCAGCTTGCTGCAGTACGGTTCATCGGTGATGACGGCCGGCGACCAATTGATCTCCGCGAGTCAAGCCGGGCTTCTTGCCCTGTCGGACCGGGGTGCCGGGGTACCGCTGCGTGAACTCGCGCTTGTCGGGCTGACCGCCGCCATCATCACGTACTTCGCCACCGGCTGGGTGCGCGTGCTGGCCATCCGGATCGGCGCCGTCGCCTATCCGCGCGAACGTGACGTCCACGTACAACCGGTACCGCGGATGGGCGGGTTGGCCATGTACATCGGGGTCGCCGCCGCGGTGCTGCTGGCCTCCCAACTGCCCGCACTCACACGGGGTTTCGTCTACTCCACCGGTATGCCCGCGGTCGTGGTGGCGGGCGGGCTGATCATGGCCATCGGGTTGATCGACGACCGTTGGGGCTTGGACGCCCTGACCAAATTCGCTGGGCAGATCACCGCGGCCAGCGTGCTGGTCACCATGGGTGTGGCCTGGAGCGTGCTCTACATCCCGATCGGGGGAGTGGGCACCATCGTGCTCGACCAGGTGTCGTCGATCCTGTTGACGCTCGCGCTGACGGTGTCGATCGTCAACGCGATGAACTTCGTCGACGGGCTGGACGGCCTGGCCGCCGGCCTTGGGCTGATCACGGCGCTGGCGATCTGCATCTTCTCGGTCGGGCTGCTGCGCGACCACGGAGGCGACGTGCTGTTCTACCCGCCCGCGGTGATCTCGGTGGTTCTGGCCGGGGCCTGTCTGGGCTTCCTGCCGCACAACTTCCACCGGGCCAAGATCTTCATGGGCGACTCCGGGTCGATGCTGATCGGCCTGATGTTGGGTGCGGCGTCGACCACGGCCGCCGGACCGATCTCGCAGAACGCCTACGGTGCCCGCGACGTTTTCGCGCTGATGTCGCCGTTCCTACTGGTGATCGCCGTGATGCTGGTGCCCGCACTGGATACGTTGCTGGCCATCGTGCGGCGCACCCGGGCCGGCCGTAGCCCGCTCAGCCCCGACAAGATGCACCTGCATCACCGGTTGCTGCAGATCGGGCACTCGCATCGCCGCGCCGTGCTGCTGATCTACCTGTGGGTTGGCATCATCGCCTTCGGCGCGGCAGCCACGATCTTCTTCGATCCTCGCTACACCGGAGCGGTCGTCGTCGCGGCCATTCTGGTCGCGATCGTGGTGACCCTGATTCCGCTGTTGCAACGCGGGAGCGAAGGGTCCGAGGACTAGCGCGGGGCTAAGTACGACGAAAAGTAGTAGGCCACGTTTAGGGGTGCCTACCATGTGTTAGGGTGCTGCCAGAACCCGAAAAACCTCGCGGGTTGCCGGCCCGGCCCATCGGTTCGACGAACCGTCAGGTGCCGATCAACGACCGACAAAGGGAGCTACCCCGTGGGTGATTCAAGCCCGCCCGCAGCCCTCCGATATTCTCGGCGGGCATGCACAGGCTTTTGCCAGGGGATAGCGACCGGTGGCATCTCCGAGGGTGCAGCTTTTCGTGACAGCGGGATTGGGGTGAAGCAGTGACGACGCCAGCGCAAGACGCGCCGTTGGTGTTCCCGTCAGTGGCCTTCCGGCCGCTGCGTCTCCTGATCGTTTGCGTCGTACTGACCGCGCTGGCCGTAGTGGCCGCCGCATTCACCGGACACATTTACTTCGGCGTCTTCTTCGGTGTCGGACTGGGCCTCGGCTTGGTCAACGCCTTGCTGGTGCGCCGGGCCGTCGAATCGATCACGGCCGAAGATCACCCGCTCAAGAAGAAGATGGCCGTGAACTCCGCGACACGGCTGCTGATCATCACCGCGATCGCACTCGGCATCGCATTTGTCTTCAAAACCTCGGGCGGCATCGCGGTGCTGTTCGGGCTGGCGATTTTCCAGGCTCTGCTGGTGATGAGCACCAGCATCCCCGTGCTGCGGAAGATCCGCTCGAACGGCCTGGATGTCTTGGATACGGAATCGAAGGGTTGAGCTGACCTATATGACTCAGACGACGACCGTGCTCGCCGCCGAAGAGGGTGGCGCCGCCATCCACGTCGGCCACCACACGATGGTGTTCGAGCTGTTCGGGATGACGTTCAACGGTGACACCATCCTGGCCACCGCGGTCACCGCGGTGATCGTGATCGCCCTGGCGTTCGTCCTGCGCGCGAAGGTCACCTCGACCGGTGTGCCGGGCGGTGTGCAGCTGTTCTGGGAGGCCCTGACCATCCAGATGCGCGGCCAGATCGAGGCCGCGATCGGTATGAAGGTCGCGCCGTTCGTGCTGCCGCTGGCAGTGACGATCTTCGTCTTCATCCTGGTCTCCAACTGGCTGTCGGTGCTGCCGCTGCAGTACGGGGGACCGGACGGTGCCGCCGCCGAGTGGTACAAGCCGCCGGCCTCCGACATCAACTTCGTGCTGGCGCTGGCCCTGTTCGTGTTCGTCTGCTACCACGCGGCCGGCATCTGGCGGCGCGGCATCATCGGCCACCCGGTCAAGGTGCTCAAGGGTCACGTCCCCGCGCTGATGCCGATCAACATCGTCGAGGAACTCGCCAAGCCGATCTCGCTGGCCCTCCGTCTTTTCGGCAACATCTTCGCCGGCGGCATCCTCGTCGCGCTGATCGCGATGTTCCCCTGGTACATCCAGTGGGCACCCAACGCAATCTGGAAGACCTTCGACCTGTTCGTCGGCCTCATCCAGGCCTTCATCTTCTCGCTGCTGACGATCCTGTACTTCAGCCAGTCGATGGAGCTGGACCACGAAGATCACTGAGCATGACCGGCTAGATCCCTACAACTGCACGACACGAACCTCTGGCGGCACAGCCACCAGTTATCAAGGAGGATAAAAGGAATGGAACTCGACCCCAACGCCCTCATCACGGCCGGCGCTCTGATCGGTGGCGGTTTGATCATGGGTGGCGGCGCCATCGGCGCTGGTATCGGTGACGGTATCGCGGGTAACGCGCTGATCTCGGGCATCGCCCGGCAGCCCGAGGCCCAGGGCCGTCTGTTCACCCCGTTCTTCATCACCGTCGGTCTGGTGGAGGCCGCGTACTTCATCAACCTGGCCTTCATGGCGCTGTTCGTCTTCGCCACCCCGGGCCTGCAGTAGTCCATCAGCATGGGTGAACTGAGCGCAACGATCCTGGCTGCAAGCCAGGCAGCGGCGGAGGAAGGCGGTGGGGGCCAGAGCAACTTCCTGGTCCCCAACGGCACCTTCTTCGCCGTGTTGATCATTTTCCTGATCACGCTTGCCGTGATCGCGAAATGGGTTGTGCCACCGGTCGGCAAGGTGTTGGCAGAGCGCGAAGCGATGCTGGCGAAGACCGCCGCCGACAATCGGAAGTCTGCCGAGCAGGTGGCCGCAGCGCAGGCCGACTATGACGAGGCGATGGCCGGGGCGCGTACCCAGGCGTCGGCCATCCGTGACGAGGCCCGCGTAGCGGGTCGCGAGGTGGTCGATGCCAAGCGCGCCGAGGCCGGCACCGAGGTGGCCGAGAATGTGCGCCAGGCCGACGAGCAGCTCGCTGCTCAGAGTGCCGAGGTGCGGTCGGACCTGGAGACGTCGGTGGACGGACTCTCGCAGACCCTGGCCAGCCGAATTTTGGGCGTCGACGTGAAATCAGGTGGGACGCAGTAGATGTCGATATTTATCGGGCAGCTGATCGGCTTTGCCGTCATCGCCTACATCATCATCAAGTGGGTGGTGCCGCCAGTGCGGAGCCTGATGCAGAAGCAGCAGGAAGCCGTGCGGGTCGCCCTCGCCGAGAGCGCCGATGCGGCGAAGAAGCTCGCCGAAGCCGATGAGATGCATGCCAAGGCACTCGCCGACGCCAAGGCCGAGTCGGCCAAGGTGACCGATGAGGCCTCGCAGGACTCCGAGCGGATCACCGCTCAGCTGGCCGAGCAGGCCGGCACGGAGGCCGAGCGGATCAAGGCGCAGGGTGTTCAGCAGGTTCAGCTGATGCGCCAGCAGCTCATCCGCCAGCTGCGGACCGGTCTCGGATCGGAGTCGGTCGCCAAGGCCGACGCTCTGGTGCGGGCGCATGTCGCCGATCCGGCCGCGCAGGCGGCCACGGTCGACCGGTTCCTCGCCGAGCTCGATCAGATGGCCCCGTCGGCGTTTGTGATCGACACCGCCGCAACCGCGAAGCTGCGCGCTGCCAGCCGCGAGTCGCTGGCCGTCGTGGTCGACAAGTTCGACTCCGTCGCAAGCGGTCTCGGTGCAGACGACCTGACGGCGCTGGCCGACGACCTGACCTCGGTGGCCAAGCTGCTGCTGTCGGAGTCGGTGCTCACCAGGCATCTGGCCGAGCCGACCGACGAAGGTGCCGCCAAGGTGCAGCTGGTCGACCGCCTGCTGTCCGGCAAGGTCGGCACCACCGCCCTGGACGTGCTGCGGACCGCCGTCTCGCAGCGCTGGTCGACCGAGTCGAACCTGGTCGACGCCATTGAACACACCGCACGTCTGGCGCTGCTCAAGCGCGCCGAGACCGCCGGTGAGGTCGACGAGGTGGAGGACCAGCTGTTCCGGTTCGGCCGCCTGCTCGACGCCGAGCCCAAGCTCTCGGCCCTGCTCAGTGACTACACCACCCCGGTCGACGGCCGGATTGCCTTGCTGAACAAGGTGCTTGGCGGCAACGCGGGTGGAAGCGGGACGGCGGCAGCGCTGCTGGCCCAGACTGTGGGACTGCTGCGCGGCGAGCGTGCCGACGAGGCAGTCATCGATCTCGCCGAGCTCGCGGTGTCCCGCCGCGGCGAGGTGGTCGCTCACGTGACCGCCGCGGCCGACCTGACCGATGCCCAGCGGACCCGGCTGTCGGAGGTGCTCACCCGCATCTACGGACACCCGGTGTCGGTGCAACTGCACGTCGACCCCGAACTGCTCGGTGGTCTGTCGATCACCGTCGGTGACGAAGTGATCGACGGCTCGATCTCGTCCCGACTGGCCGCAGCGGCCACCCAGCTGCCGGACTGACCGACGGCACTGGCAACCCCAGAACCACCCCAAGAACAAGGTAGGAAGACGAAAAACCATGGCAGAGTTGACAATCTCGGCTGCTGATATCGAAGGTGCCATCGAGGACTACGTATCCTCGTTTTCCGCCGACACCGAGCGTGAAGAGATCGGCACCGTCGTCGATGCCGGTGACGGCATCGCTCACGTCGAGGGCCTGCCCTCGGTCATGACCCAGGAGCTCCTCGAGTTCCCGGGCGGTGTGTTGGGTGTGGCACTCAACCTCGACGAGCACAGCGTCGGCGCCGTCATCCTGGGTGAGTTCGAGAAGATCGAAGAAGGCCAGCAGGTCAAGCGCACCGGCGAGGTGCTCTCGGTGCCGGTCGGCGACGCGTTCCTCGGTCGCGTCGTCAACCCGCTCGGCCAGCCGATCGACGGCCAGGGCGACATCGAGTCCGAGACCCGCCGTGCACTCGAGCTGCAGGCCCCTTCGGTGGTGCAGCGCCAGGGCGTGTCCGAGCCGCTGCAGACCGGTATCAAGGCCATCGACGCCATGACCCCGATCGGCCGTGGCCAGCGTCAGCTGATCATCGGTGACCGCAAGACCGGCAAGACCGCGGTCTGCGTCGACACCATCCTCAACCAGCGTGAGGCCTGGGAGACCGGCGACCCCAAGCAGCAGGTGCGCTGCGTGTACGTCGCCATCGGTCAGAAGGGCACCACCATCGCCAGCGTGAAGCGCGCGCTGGAAGAGGGCGGCGCGATGGAGTACACCACCATCGTCGCGGCCCCCGCCTCTGACCCGGCCGGCTTCAAGTGGCTGGCGCCCTACACCGGTTCGGCCATCGGCCAGCACTGGATGTACGACGGCAAGCACGTGCTGATCGTCTTCGACGACCTCTCCAAGCAGGCCGACGCCTACCGCGCCATCTCGCTGCTGCTGCGCCGCCCGCCGGGCCGCGAGGCGTTCCCCGGCGACGTCTTCTACCTTCACTCCCGTCTGCTGGAGCGTTGCGCCAAGCTGTCCGACGAACTCGGCGGTGGTTCGATGACGGGTCTGCCGATCATCGAGACCAAGGCCAACGACATCTCGGCGTTCATCCCGACCAACGTCATCTCGATCACCGACGGCCAGTGCTTCCTGGAGTCCGACCTGTTCAACCAGGGTGTGCGACCGGCCGTCAACGTCGGTGTGTCGGTGTCCCGCGTCGGTGGCGCCGCGCAGATCAAGGCCATGAAAGAGGTCGCGGGTTCGCTGCGTCTGGATCTCTCGCAGTACCGCGAGCTGGAGGCCTTCGCGGCCTTCGCCTCCGACCTGGATGCGGCTTCCAAGGCCCAGCTGGATCGTGGTGTCCGCCTTGTCGAGCTGCTCAAGCAGGCGCAGTACAGCCCGCTGGCGGTCGAGGATCAGGTCGTCTCGATCTTCCTCGGTACTCAGGGGCACCTGGATTCGGTTCCGGCCGAGGACGTCACCCGCTTCGTCGACGAGCTGCTGGAGCATGTCAAGGCCAGCCACTCCGACATCCTCAAGAGCATCAAGGAGACCAAGAAGCTCTCCGAGGAGAACGAGGAGAAGCTGGTCTCGGTCATCAACGAGTTCAAGAAGGGCTTCGCCGCCACCGACGGCAGCTCCGTGGTTGTCAAGGAGGCCGATGCTGACGCACTGGACCCCGAGGACCTGGAGAAGGAATCGGTCAAGGTCCGCAAGCCGGCTCCGAAGAAGGCCTAGGTAACCAATGGCAGCCACACTTCGCGAGCTACGCGGGCGTATCCGCTCCGCTTCGTCGATCAAGAAGATCACGAAGGCACAGGAGCTGATCGCCACGTCGCGGATCGCCAAGGCGCAGGCCCGGGTCGATGCGGCCCGGCCCTACTCCACCGAGATCACCAACATGCTCACCGAGCTTGCGGGCGCCAGCGCGCTGGACCACCCGCTGCTCGTTCAGCGGGAGAACCCCAAGCGGGCCGGTGTGCTCGTGGTGTCGTCGGACCGCGGTCTCTGCGGCGGTTACAACGCCAACGTGCTGCGCCGGGCCGAAGAGCTCTTCTCGCTGCTGCGGGAAGAGGGCAAGGAGCCGGTGCTCTACGTCGTCGGTCGAAAGGCCTTGGGCTACTACAGCTTCCGTCAGCGTGCGGTCGTCGAGTCCTGGACCGGCTTCTCGGAGCGTCCCGAGTACAGCAACGCCAAGGAGATCGCCGACACCCTGGTGACGGCGTTCATGTCCGGTGCCGACGACGAGGGCGACGACGCCGGAGCGGACGGCATCCTGGGCGTCGACGAACTGCACATCGTGTCCACCGAGTTCCGGTCGATGCTCTCGCAGACCGCAGTGGCGCATCGGATTGCACCGCTGGTCGTCGAGTACGTCGGTGAGCCGGAAACCGGTCCACACACGCTGTATTCGTTCGAGCCGAATGCCGAGGACCTGTTCGACGCGCTGCTGCCGCGCTACATCGCAACCCGCGTGTACGCGGCGCTGCTGGAGGCGGCGGCCTCGGAGTCGGCTTCGCGCCGGCGCGCCATGAAGTCGGCCACCGACAACGCCGACGATCTGATCAAGGCACTCACGCTCGCGGCCAACCGCGAACGTCAGGCGCAGATCACTCAGGAAATCAGCGAGATCGTGGGCGGCGCGAACGCGCTGGCCGACGCGCGCTAGCCGGACCAAAGACGAAAGCCTCGTAGGAAAGCGAAGAGAGAATGACTGCTACTGCAGAGAAGACCGCGGGCCGCGTAGTCCGCATCACCGGCCCGGTGGTGGATATTGAATTCCCGCGCGGTGCCGTGCCCGAGCTGTTCAACGCGCTGCACGCCGACATCACCTACGGCGCGCTCGCCAAGACCCTGACGCTCGAGGTTGCCCAGCACCTCGGCGACAACCTGGTGCGCTGCATCTCCATGCAGCCCACCGATGGCCTGGTGCGTGGCACCGACGTCCGCGACACCGGCGCCTCGATCTCCGTGCCGGTTGGCGACGGCGTCAAGGGCCACGTGTTCAACGCCCTCGGTGACTGCCTCGACGAGCCCGGCTACGGCAAGGACTTCGATCACTGGTCGATCCACCGCAAGCCGCCGGCCTTCGCCGACCTGGAGCCCCGCACCGAGATGCTGGAGACCGGTCTGAAGGTCGTCGACCTGCTCACGCCGTACGTGCGTGGCGGCAAGATCGCCCTGTTCGGTGGCGCCGGTGTGGGTAAGACGGTTCTGATCCAGGAGATGATCAACCGTATCGCCCGCAACTTCGGTGGTACCTCGGTGTTCGCCGGCGTGGGTGAGCGCACCCGTGAGGGCAACGACCTGTGGGTCGAGCTCGCCGACGCCAACGTGCTGAAGGACACCGCGTTGGTGTTCGGTCAGATGGACGAGCCGCCGGGCACCCGTATGCGCGTCGCCCTGTCGGCCCTGACCATGGCCGAGTACTTCCGCGACGAGCAGAACCAGGACGTGCTGCTCTTCATCGACAACATCTTCCGGTTCACCCAGGCCGGTTCCGAGGTTTCGACCCTGCTGGGTCGTATGCCTTCGGCCGTGGGTTACCAGCCGACGCTGGCCGACGAGATGGGTGAGCTGCAGGAGCGCATCACCTCGACCCGTGGTCGCTCCATCACCTCGATGCAGGCCGTGTACGTGCCCGCCGACGACTACACCGACCCGGCGCCGGCCACCACGTTCGCCCACCTGGACGCCACCACCGAGCTTTCGCGTGCGGTGTTCTCCAAGGGCATCTTCCCCGCTGTGGACCCGCTGGCTTCGTCCTCGACGATCCTGCACCCCAGCGTCGTCGGCGACGAGCACTACCGCGTCGCCCAGGAAGTCATCCGCATCCTGCAGCGCTACAAGGACCTCCAGGACATCATCGCCATCCTCGGTATCGACGAGCTGTCGGAAGAGGACAAGGTGCTGGTGTACCGCGCCCGTAAGATCGAGCGCTTCCTGAGCCAGAACATGATGGCTGCCGAGCAGTTCACCGGCCAGCCGGGCTCTACCGTGCCGCTCAAGGAGACCATCGAGGCCTTCGACAAGCTGGCCAAGGGCGAGTTCGATCACCTGCCCGAGCAGGCGTTCTTCCTCATCGGTGGTCTGGACGACCTGGCGAAGAAGGCCGAAAGCCTCGGCGCCAAGCTGTGATGAAGCCGTTCGGAAACAGGGAGGTGGTGTGACATGGCTGATTTGAACGTCGAGATCGTTGCCGTCGAGCGTGAGCTCTGGTCCGGCACCGCTACGTTCGTCTTCACCCGGACCACCGCTGGTGAGATCGGCATCCTGCCGCGGCACATCCCGTTGGTCGCTGAGCTCGTCGACGACGCCATGGTGCGGGTCGAGCGTGAAGGCGAAGACGATCTGCGGATCGCCGTCGACGGCGGTTTCCTGTCGGTGACCGAGGAGACGGTTCGCATCCTGGTGGAGAACGCACAGTTCGAATCCGAGATCGACGCAGACTCCGCCAAACGGGATGCGGAGTCCGACGACGAGCAGACAGCGGCATGGGGTCGGGCGCGCCTGCGCGCTCTCGGCCAGATCGACTGACGACAGAGACGACAGATGAGCGCGCCCATGATCGGCATGGTCGCGCTCGTCTGCGTTCTGGCCCTTTTTGGCCGGCGCCTTGAGTTACCGGCTGTGGAAGCTACGTCAGGTCGGCGGGACAGCCGCCATCCTGCGCGACATTCCCGCCGATGGCGGTAGCGGATGGCGCCACGGCGTGATGCGTTACCGCGGAGGAGAGGCCGGTTTCTACCGGCTTTCCAGCATCCGGTGGTGGCCTGACCGGCGATTGAGCCGGCGGGGGCTGGAAGTGGTGTCGCGCCGCGCCCCGCGTGGCGACGAGTTCGACATCATGACCGATGCCACGGTCATCCTCGAACTGCGCGACAACAGTCCCGAACGCCGGCAAGGCTATGAGATCGCCCTGGACCGGGGCGCCCTGACGGCGTTCACGTCCTGGCTCGAGTCACGGCCATCGCCGCGGGCCCGGCGGCGCAACTACTGAGCGGCTGACCACACGGTCTTCGCGCAAGCGGCTCATCCGCCGGGCTTCCAGAGCACGTCCCCGTCCGGGTTCGCCACCCGCGACAGGATGAACAGCAGATCCGAAAGCCGGTTGAGGTACTTCGCCGGCAGCACGCTGACCGATTCGCCGTGCTCGTGCACAGCGATCCATGCCGACCGTTCAGCGCGGCGAGCCACGGTGCGTGCGACATGCAACAGCGCCGACAGGGGAGTGCCGCCCGGCAGGATGAACGAATTCAGTGCGGGCAGCGCCTCGTTGAACTCGTCGCACCACTTCTCCAGCCGATCGATGTAGGCCTGCGAGATCCGCAGCGGCGGGTGCTCGGGGTTTTCCACGACCGGCGTGGACAGATCCGCGCCGGCGTCGAACAGGTCGTTCTGAATCTGACGCAACACCGCCAGGATTTGCTGATCAGGTTCGCCCAGGGCCACCGCGACGCCGATGGCGGCGTTGGCTTCGTCACAGTCGGCGTAGGCCGCCAACCTCGAATCATTCTTGGAAACCCTGCTGAAGTCACTCAGCCCGGTCGTGCCGTCGTCGCCGGTGCGGGTGTAGATACGCGTGAGATGAACCGCCATAGCTGAACCGTACCGGGCTTGAGGACAGGCTCGCCGGGGCCGCCGGATCTGTCCGAGCAGGGAGAAACTCGACGGCGGGCTGTTTACACTGACCGGCGTGAGCGAGCGTTTCTTGGTGACCGGAGGAAACCGGTTATCAGGCGAAGTTGCTGTCGGCGGCGCGAAGAACAGTGTGCTGAAACTGATGGCCGCTTCGTTGCTGGCCGAGGGCACCAGCACGATCACCAATTGCCCCGACATCCTGGATGTCCCGCTGATGGCGGAGGTCCTCCGGGGGTTGGGTGCCACGGTGGAGCTGGACGGCGACACGGTGCGCATCACGTCGCCCGACGAACCCAAGTACGACGCCGATTTCGCGGCGGTGCGTCAGTTCCGCGCGTCGGTCTGTGTGCTGGGGCCACTGGTAGGCCGCTGCAGGAAGGCCAAGGTTGCGCTGCCGGGTGGTGACGCGATCGGGTCGCGTCCGCTGGACATGCACCAGGCCGGGCTGCGCCAACTGGGGGCGACCTGCAACATCGAGCACGGCTGTGTGGTGGCCGAAGCTGACCATCTGCGGGGTGCCGAGATCCAGCTGGAGTTCCCGTCTGTGGGGGCGACGGAGAACATCCTCATGGCCGCGGTGCTGGCCGAAGGTGTCACCACCATCCACAACGCCGCACGCGAGCCCGACATCGTCGACATCTGCGCGATGCTCAACCAGATGGGTGCCAAGGTCAGCGGCGCGGGTACGTCGACGCTGACGATCACCGGTGTCGATCGGCTCTATCCCACCGAACACCGGGTGATCGGTGACCGGATCGTGGCGGCGACGTGGGGGATAGCCGCGGCGATGACCCGCGGCGACATCTCGGTGACGGGCGTCGACCCGCAGCACCTGCAGCTGGTGCTGCACAAGCTGCATGACGCCGGCGCCACCGTGACCCAGAACGATGACGGTTTCCGGGTGGTGCAGTACGAGCGACCCAAGGCGGTCAATGTGGCGACGCTGCCGTTCCCGGGATTTCCGACCGACCTGCAGCCGATGGCGATCGGGCTGGCCTCGGTGGCCGACGGCACTTCGATGATCACCGAGAACGTGTTCGAAGCCCGCTTCCGGTTCGTCGAGGAGATGATCCGGCTGGGCGCTGACGCCCGGACGGATGGTCACCATGCCGTGGTGCGTGGAATCCCGCAGCTTTCGAGTGCGCCGGTGTGGTCCTCCGACATCCGGGCCGGCGCCGGCCTGGTGCTCGCCGGCTTGGTCGCGGACGGAGAAACCGAGGTTCACGACGTGTTCCACATCGATCGCGGCTACCCGTTGTTCGTGGAAAACCTGTTGAGCCTCGGAGCCGAGATCGAACGCGTAGGCTCGTAGACAGCACGTTCGGGCCTGTTTGCAGCCTCGAAATCGCGCTGACCAGCCGATTTGACCTTGCACGGTGCCCCGGGCTAATCTTTTGAAGTCGCCACGGAGCGGGTGAAACACCCCGGACCGGAGCGACTTGACAAGCCAGCCGAGATCGTACTAAGCTGGCGAGGTTGCCTCAGACCGGATGAAATAAGCCAAAATGAAGCAACTTGACTTGCCGGCAAGATTCCGATTAAGCTGGTGGGGTTGCCCCAAAACAGGGTGACGAAGCAAAAAAAGTCTGTTGTTTGAGAACTCAATAGTGTGTTTGGTGGTTTTTGTTTGTTGTTTTTTGGCCACTCATTTTGGGGGACTCCCCGTCTTCCGATCATGGTGGGTGGTTGTTTTTTTGATGCCAGTTTTTGGTGTCTTTTGTTTGTAATCGGATTTTTCTGATTGAATTCTT
>NZ_HG322951.1:4200487-4209572 GCF_000455325.1 Mycolicibacterium septicum DSM 44393 | reverse complement strand
AATCGCCCCCCACGTTTTACGTGGGGGGCGATTCGCTTTTATTTACCGATTTAAATCGTCGAATTCCATTGATATTCGAGTGATTACCCGCTGCGTCGGCGCTCACATAATTATGTCGGCCGTGGCTGCTGCCAGTATCCTTTGCGGGAAGGGCGGGTAGAAAGGCACACGTGGTCGGAGACAGACAAGGCGACGCAGAGCGGCGCCCGCGGCGTGCATCCAACGACCGCACATCGAGCAACAATTCGGGTCCTCGGCGGCACTACGACCAGCGTGGGCGGGATCAACGTGCCGGCGCGCCCCGGACTTCCGGGCCGGGCCGGGCGCGTGAGGCACAGCCGACCGCTGACGGTGATCCCAGGCACGAGGGCCCGCGATTGCCGGCCGACGTGGAGGCCAAAGAGCTGGCGCCCGATGTACGTCGGGAACTGGTCACTCTGGACAAGACGACCGCGGATTTCGTGGCTCGTCATCTGGTGATGGCCGGCAAGTTGCTCGATGAAGATCCCGATACCGCACTCGCGCACGCCCGTGCCGCCCGTAACCGGGCCGGCCGGATCGCGGTGGTGCGTGAGGCTGTCGGTATCGCGGCCTATCACAGCGGCGACTGGGCACAGGCTCTCGCGGAATTGCGTGCTGCGCGGCGGATGGGCAGCAAGTCTTCGCTGCTGCCGATGATCGCCGATTGCGAACGCGGTGTGGGACGGCCCGAGCGGGCATTGGAACTGGCTCGCAGCGACGAGGCCACCGCGCTCACCGGTGAGGACGCCGACGAGCTGCGCATCGTCACAGCCGGCGCGCGTTCGGATCTCGGGCAGTTCGAGCAGGCGCTGGCGATCCTGTCCACACCGCAGCTCGACCCGACCAAGGTGGGCCAGACGGCGGCTCGGTTGTTCTACGTGTACGCCGACACTCTGCTCGCGCTGGGACGCACCGAGGAGGCCCTGCAGTGGTTCCTCCACGCCGAGCAGGCTGATATCGACGGCATCACCGACGCGGAAGACCGGATCACGGAGCTGTCCTGACGTGACCACGCTTGCACGGCAACATGATTGCCTGCTGCTCGATCTCGACGGCACGGTGTTTCGTGGCCACGAGCCGACCGTAGGTGCGGTTGAGAGCCTGGCCGGCCTGGACGCGCGGGTGCTGTATGTCACCAACAACGCGTCACGGGCTCCCGAGCAGGTTGCCGAGCACTTGCGTGACCTCGGATTCGCGGCCGCTTCCGACGACGTCGTGACCAGCGCACAGAGCGCCGCACACCTGTTGGCCGCCCACGTGCCGCCGGACTCCGTGGTGCTCGTCGTCGGGACGGACGCACTCGCCGGTGAGGTGTCCAATGTCGGGCTTCGCCCGGTTCGCACGTTCGACGAGGGTCCGGTCGCGGTGGTGCAGGGGCACTCGCCGGACACTGCGTGGCCGGACCTGGCCGAGGCCGCGCTGGCCATCCGCGCCGGAGCGCTGTGGGTCGCCGCCAACGTGGATCTGACGCTTCCTTCGGAACGCGGGTTGCTGCCGGGCAACGGCTCGATGGTGGCCGCGTTGAAGGTGGCCACCCAGCAGATGCCGCTGGTGGCCGGTAAGCCCCAGCCGACACTGATGAACGACGCGTTGAGCCGCGGGACCTTCGCGACCCCGCTCGTGGTGGGGGATCGGCTCGACACCGACATCGCCGGGGCCGTCGCGGCCGGGCTGCCGAGCCTGATGGTGCTCACCGGCGTCAGCACCGCGAGCGAAGCGGTACATGCCGTGCCAGCGGAGCGTCCCGGGTACCTCGCGGCGGATCTGCGGGGATTGCACGCCGACGCCGATGCGCTCCGCATCGGGCCCGACCCGGCCTGGCGGATCGACATCGACACCGACACGGTCACCGTGTACGCCACCGGGCAGGATTCCCAGGACGAATTGTCCGTTGTGCGGGCGACCGCGCACGCGGTGTGGGGCGCCGGCCAGGGGCAGGCCGCTGTGACGGTCGCCGCCGGCGACGACACAGCACGCCAGGCACTGCAACGTTGGTCGTTGCTGTCGGCACCCATCGACTAGCGTGAGTGTCGCTATGACTACCGATCCAGACCAGCTGCGTGCGCAGGTCGCCGCGGTGCTGGCAGATGTGCCGGATCCGGCGGTGGACCCGTCCGCACTCGAAGGCATGGACATCGACGTGGTGGCTGCCCGGCTCGAGCAGGCCCATGATCTGCTCGTGCAGGCGCTCGAATCCGTCGACAGGGGGCAACCGGGCGGATCGCAGGCGACCGAAAGGTGAGCGCCTGTGGCGCGGCGCGCTCGCGTTGATGCCGAGCTGGTGCGGCGGGGCCTGGCCCGGTCACGTCAGCAGGCAGCCGAACTGATCGAGGCCGGCCGCGTCCGGATCGACGGCATGCCCGCGGCGAAACCGGCAACCGCCGTCGCACCGGACACCAACATCACCGTGATCGCCTCCGCGGAGCGCACCTGGGTCTCGCGGGGTGCGCACAAGCTGATCGGTGCACTCGACGCGTTCGACGTCGCCGTCGAAGGCCGCCGCTGCCTCGACGCCGGTGCCTCGACCGGGGGTTTCACCGAGGTGCTGCTGGACCGTGGTGCCGCCGAGGTGGTGGCCGCCGACGTGGGTTACGGCCAGCTGGCCTGGCCACTGAGATCCGACGACCGGGTACACGTGCTGGAACGCACGAATGTGCGGGAGCTGACCCCCGAGGCGATCGGCGGGCCGGTGCAGTTGATCGTGGCCGACCTTTCGTTCATTTCGCTGGCCACAGTTCTTCCGGCGCTGACGGCCTGCGCGGCGCCCGACGCCGATATCGTTCCGATGGTGAAACCGCAGTTCGAGGTCGGCAAGGACCGGGTGGGTGCGGGCGGCGTGGTGTCAGACCCGGAGTTGCGCATCGACGCGGTGTGCACGGTCGCCCGCAAGGCGGCCACATTGCAGTGGCATGCTGTCGATGTGACGGCCAGCCCGCTCCCCGGACCATCGGGCAATGTCGAGTATTTCCTGCACCTGCGTGCCCAGGGCGACCGTCCGCTGGATGGCGAGTCGCTGGAGCAGGCAGTGCGGCGGGCCGTCGAGGAGGGGCCGCAATGACGGCTGAACGCACGATTCTGCTGGTGGTGCACACCGGCAGGGACGAAGCGACCGAAGTTGCCCGTCGAGTGGAAAAGGTGCTCGGCGACAACGGCATTGGTCTGAAGGTTCTCTCGGCGGAGGCCGTGGACCGCGGCCCGCTGCATCTGGCGCCGGATGACATGCGCGCCCTCGGCGTCGACATCGAGGTCGTCGACGCCGACGAGCGCGCGGCCGAAGGTTGTGAACTGGTGCTCGTGCTCGGCGGGGACGGCACGTTCCTGCGAGCCGCGGAGCTCGCGCGAAATGTCGAGATCCCGGTGCTGGGAGTCAATCTGGGCCGGATCGGATTCCTCGCCGAAGCCGAGGCCGAGGCGATCGACCATGTGCTCGAGCGCGTCATCGAGCGCGACTACCGCGTCGAGGAGCGGATGACCCTCGACATCGCGGTGCGGGTGGGGACCGATGTGGTGAACCGCGGTTGGGCACTCAACGAGGCCAGCCTGGAGAAGGGTCCCCGGCTCGGAGTGCTCGGCGTGGTGTTGGAGGTGGACGGCCGCCCGGTCTCGTCGTTCGGCTGCGACGGGGTGCTGGTGTCGACCCCGACTGGATCCACGGCCTACGCGTTCTCGGCGGGCGGCCCGGTGCTGTGGCCGGACCTGGAGGCGATCCTGGTGGTACCCAACAATGCTCACGCATTGTTCGCCCGTCCGATGGTGACCAGTCCGTTGGCCAGTATCGCGATCGAGATCGAGGCAAGCGGCAACGACGCCCTGGTGTTCTGCGACGGTCGCCGCGAGATGGTGGTGCCGGCAGGTGGCCGGCTCGAGGTGACCCGGTGCGGTACGCCGCTGAAATGGGTGCGGCTGGACTCGGCACCGTTCACCGATCGCCTGGTGCGCAAGTTCCGGTTGCCTGTCACCGGATGGCGGGGACAGTAGATACCTGTGCTGTCGGAGATTCGTATCGAGTCGTTGGGCGCGATCAGTGCTGCCACCGCGGAGTTCGACCGTGGGCTGACGGTACTGACCGGTGAAACCGGTACCGGTAAGACGATGGTGGTGACCAGCCTGCACCTGCTCGGTGGGGCGCGGGCGGACGCGACGAGGGTGCGTTCTGGCTCTGACCGTGCTGTGGTGGAAGGCCGGTTCAGCACAATCGAACTCGGTGAGGACGTGACCGGACGGGTCGAGGAGATCCTGGATTCCTCCGGTGCCGAGCGTGACGACGACGGCAGTGTGATCGCGGCCCGCTCCGTCAGCCGGGCCGGACCGTCGCGGGCGTTTCTGGGTGGGCGCAGTGTGCCGGCCAAGTCGCTGAGCAGCTTCACCGCCCAGGTGCTGACATTGCACGGCCAGAACGACCAGCTGCGGTTGATGCGACCTGACGAGCAGCGGGCGGCACTGGACCGGTTCGCCGACGTCGACAAGCCGCTGGCCCGCTACCGGAGTGTCCGCGACGAATGGCTGACGGCGCGTCGTGACCTGGCGGACCGCCGCCGGCGGGCCCGGGAATTGGCCCAGGAAGCCGACCGGCTCAGCTTCGGAATCCACGAGATCGATGCGGTCGCACCGGAACCCGGTGAGGACGAGGCGATCGTCGCCGACATCCGTCGGCTGTCTGAACTCGACGCCTTGCGTGAAGCCGCGCAGACCGCCCGTTTCGCATTGGCCGGCGAGCTCGACGAGCCCACGCCGGAATCCACGTCGGCGGCAGACGGTGTGGGCCGCGCGCAGGCGGCGCTGGAGTCCACCGACGACTCTGCGCTGCAGGCACTGGGCGGCCGCCTGGCCGAGGCGATGGCGGTGATCGGTGACGTGTCCGGCGAACTCGGCGACTATCTGTCCGAATTGCCGAGCGATGCCAGCACTTTGGAGACCAAGCTGGCGCGGCAGGCCGAGCTGAGGACACTCACCCGCAAGTACGCCGCCGACATCGACGGGGTGCTGGAGTGGTCCCGCGATGCCGCCGACCGGTTGGCGCAGCTCGACGTGTCCGAGGAGAGCCTGGCTGCCCTGGACCGCAAGGTCGCCGAGCTCGAGGCCCAACTGGTCGCGGCGGCAGGCGAACTCACCAAGGCCCGGTCCAAGGCCGCCAAGGGTCTGGCCAAGGCGGTGACCACCGAACTGGCCGGGCTGGCCATGACGAATGCGGTGTTCACCATCGGTGTCGGTCCGATGCCGGCGCGGGCCGATGATTCCGCGCCGGTGACCATGCCCGACGGCGAGATGCTGCATGCCGGTCATGACGGTGTGGACGCCGTCGAGTTCGGCTTCACCGCGCACCGCGGCGCGGATGTACTGCCGCTGGCCAAGAGTGCCTCCGGCGGTGAGCTGTCCCGCGTGATGCTGGCCCTCGAGGTGGTGCTGTCGGCATCGACGGCGGGCACGACGATGGTGTTCGACGAGGTCGACGCCGGGGTCGGCGGCCGGGCCGCGGTGCAGATCGGGCGCCGTCTGGCCCGGCTGGCGCGCACTCATCAGGTCATCGTGGTGACCCACCTGCCTCAGGTCGCGGCCTTCGCCGACGCACATCTCGTGGTCGACAGCGGCAACGGCCGGGCCAAGTCCAGCGGCGTGCGCCGCATCGACGACGAGGACCGGGTCGCCGAGCTGGCCCGGATGCTGGCCGGATTGGGGGAGTCCGACAGCGGCCGGGCCCATGCCAGAGAGCTGCTCGAGGCAGCGCAGCAGGAGCGCAGCGCGCCGTAGGCCGGACTCCCGGTGGCGTTGCGATGAGTTTGCGCCAGGTTGCCGGTCGGTACGCAAAGACCTGCAAGCACAACCGAAGGAGCACCCATGGCGGAATCCGTGAAGGGGCCGGCGAGCTACTTCCCGTCGATCGAGAAGAAGTACGGGCGGCCGATCGCCGAGTGGCTGGAGCTGATTCGTTCGTCGCCGTTGACCAAGCACATGGAGTTGGTCGGTTGGCTCAAATCCGAGCACGGCCTCGGGCACGGGCACGCCAACGCGCTGGTTGCCCACACTCTCGCCGAGGCGCGCGCCTAGCCCTGATCGCCGGTCGGGCCCGGGTTGGCCGGCGACAGCTCGGCGGAGCTCCATCGCAGCGGGCTGACATGGGTCAGCTCCACCACCTCGCCGATCGTGAAGTCGACAGCGCACTGCGTGCCGGCACCGGAATCGGCTTCATCCCAGTTGATTTCAGCGGTTCCGGTGAGCTGGATCGTCGATCCGGAAGACCAGTCGACCACCAACAGCCCGCACCGCGGATTGGCCGCGATGTTGCCCAGCGTCATGAACATCGAGTTCCCGCGGTAGTCCGGCCACCGCAGCTGCCGGGGTGAGAGCACCTGCAGGAACCCGGGATTGCCGCCGCGGTGGGACGCGTCGGCGTTACCCGCCGCATCCGCCGACCCGATGAAGAAGGCGTCGGCACCGGCGATGAGCGCTTGCTGCCGATCGGTCAGTGATTCGCCACGCTGCACGTCGGGCGGCCCCACGGCGGACCGCACCTCCGCGATGTGCCTGCGTGAGATGTACTTCGGGCAGTTCGAATACACCTGATCGGTGTGGATCCGCAGGCCGGTCCCTGCCGGCTCGGCCGAGCCGTTGACCCGCATCCGGCGCCGGGTCTGCGGCTCGATGGCGATCATCCCGATCTGCTGCCCGCTGCCCAGCGCGTCCCGGACCGGATCGCCCGGCGCGGGCAGCGCGTCGAGCAGAATCGTGCGCGGATCGTCGGCGTGGACGAAGCCGGGCGGGCCGGCGGTCAAGCTGGTCCACACCCGGCCGTCGTCGTCGGCCGCGGCGATCACGATCATCGGCTGTTCGGCGAGGAACTCGGCGGCGGCCGCGGGAACTTCGGTGCGGATCATGCGGCCGACGCGAGTGGCGATGGCCTCCTGCCCCATGCGCCGCTGCACCGCCAACTCACCCGAGTGATACATGTTCACCTTTTCGGCTCAGAAGAATCCGCAGGTGGGGGCCGCTCCGGTTGGCGCGGGAGCGGTCTGCGCCCCGTCAGAGGCGTACACCTCGAGCCGGGTTCCGTCCGGGTCGGTGAAGAAGATGCCGCCGGATGAGGTCCCCTCGCCGTGCGCGACGACGCCGTCGTGCGCGAACTCCGTGCCCAGCGCCTTCAACGCCGCCTCAACGGTCCGCACCTCGTCGATGCTGGCCGCCTCGAACGAAAGATGATGCAGGCCCGGTGTTTCCGTGGAGAACCGGCCGTTGCTCTGCTGCCAGAGGGTCAGCCGCAGCGTCCCGCCCGTGCCGAGAAAGGCGTACCGGTGGTCACCCTCGGTGTTGACGGCCAGCGGTTCGAAACCCAGTGCGTTCCGGTAGAAGGCGACTGAGCGGTCCAGATCGGTGACGTTGATGCCGACGTGTCCGGCGGCGAGCTGGGGCGTGGTGGTCCCGGTCATGCAGTCCTCCTGATGGCTAACCGATGTAATTACTTAAACAGGTTAGAGCGGTGATGAACGAGTCGTCAACCGTCTATTTGAATTTCGACGGTTAGTTCGGCGGGTGGCCCTTGGTGCCGTCGGTGCGTGGTTACCCTCAGGTATGCGTGATCCGCGCCCGCATGTCGGCGAACCTCTTGCGCTGGATCTGCTGAACACCCGGTGGATGTCGGCGGACGGCCCACAGGACCTCCTGGCGGACGTCGATGGCCTGCGGTGCTGGTTGCTGGCCAACGGGCTGGAGGATCGCTGCGAGGCGGACGAGAAGGCGCGGATCGCCCTGGTCTCGGCCCGCGAGGCCATCCTTCGGGCTCTCCGGGACGGGTCCGTCGACGAGGTGAACGACGTGCTGGAACGCGGCCGGATCCGGCGCACACTCACGGCGTCCGGCCCCGCCGAGGCCGCCGAGGTGGCGCAGCCGGAATGGCTCGCCGGGTGGCTGGCCGCGGAGGACTTGTTGCGGTTGCTGGGTGAGGCGCCCGATCGGATCAAGCAGTGCGCACATCCGCACTGCATCCTGTGGTTCCACGACACCTCGAAAAACGGGGCCCGGCGCTGGCACTCGATGGCCACCTGTGGCAACCGCGCGAAGGCCGCGCGGCACTACGCGGCGAAGCGGGATTGAGACTGTTTGCCTGTTACTGATGTGACTAAAGCCAACTTGTGAGGCTGGTGTTACGGCGCGCCTCCGCCCACTGACTGGCGATGCTCGACAGAATCGGCGCATGAAGATGGCCACTCTGCTCACCCGCAATGCCAGTACACGTCCGGGAGTGACCGGCACTGCTCGAGTGGACCGCGACATCGATCGGCTGCTGCGCCGCGTCGGCCCTGGCGACATCGTCGTTCTCGATGCCCAGGATCTGGACCGGATCACCGCGGATGCGCTGGTCGAGGCGCAGATCGCCGGCGTGGTCAACGCCTCGCCGTCCATCTCGGGGCGCTACCCGAACCTGGGGCCCGAAGTGCTCGTCGCCAACGGGGTGGTGCTCATCGACGAGGCCGGGCCGGAAGTCTTCAAGAAGATCAAAGACGGGGCGCGGATCCGGCTGAACAACGGCGGGGTCTACTCGGGTGACCGGCGCATCGCGGTGGGCACCGAGCGCAACGATCAAGAGATCCACGAGTTGATGCACGACGCCAAGAGTGGCCTCGTGGCGCACCTGGAAGCCTTCGCCGGCAACACCATCGAGTTCATCCGCAGCGAGAGCCCGCTGCTCATCGACGGCATCGGAATCCCGAACATCGACGTGGACCTGCACCGCAGGCACGTGGTGATCGTTGCCGAGGAGCCCGACGCAGCCGAGGACCTCAAAGCGCTCAAGCCGTTCATCAAGGAGTACCAGCCCGTGCTGGTCGGTGTCGGGGCCGGCGCAGACGTGCTGCGCAAGGCCGGATACCGGCCCGCGCTGATCGTCGGCGACCCCGACAAGATGAGCGTCGAGGTGCTGCGGTGCGGCGCCCAGGTGGTGCTGCCCGCCGATGCCGACGGCCACGCCGCCGGTCTGGAGCGCATCCAGGACCTCGGAGTCGGCGCGATGACCTTCCCGGCCGCCGGATCGGCAGCCGACCTGGCCCTGCTGCTGTGCGACCACCACGGTGCG
>NZ_HG322951.1:4102649-4200338 GCF_000455325.1 Mycolicibacterium septicum DSM 44393 | reverse complement strand
CGCCGCCGGTCTGGAGCGCATCCAGGACCTCGGAGTCGGCGCGATGACCTTCCCGGCCGCCGGATCGGCAGCCGACCTGGCCCTGCTGCTGTGCGACCACCACGGCGCGTCGCTGATCGTCACGGCCGGTCACACGGCCTCGATCGAGGAGTTCTTCGACCGGACGCGCCAGCGCAGCAACCCCTCCACGTTCCTGACCCGGCTGAAGGTCGGGGAGAAGCTCGTCGACGCCAAAGCGGTGGCGACGCTGTACCGCAGCCGGGTGTCCGGCGGGGCGATCGCGCTGCTGGTGCTGGCGATGCTCGTGGCGGTGGTTGTCGCGCTGTGGGTGTCCCGGGCCGACGGTGCCGTGCTCGACTGGGTCGTCGACTACTGGAACCGTTTCACGCTCTGGGTACAGGGTCTCGTCAGCTGAACGGGTCGGTGAGCTGTGATCACGCTACGTGCGCACGCGATTTCCCTGGCGTCGGTGTTCCTGGCATTGGCCATCGGGGTGGCCCTCGGTTCGGGGCTGCTGTCGAACACCGTGCTGTCGGGGCTTCGTGACGACAAGAAGGAACTTCAGCACCAGATCGACACCCTCACCGACGGCAAGAACGCGCTGAACGAAAAACTCAAGGCGGCAGGCGAATTCGATGCGCAGATGGCACCGCGGATGGTGCACGACGCATTGAAGGACAAGTCGGTGGTGGTGTTCCGCACACCGGATGCCGTCGATGGTGACGTCGACGCCGTGTCGCGGTTCGTCCGCGATGCGGGTGGCACCGTGACCGGCAAGGTCTCGCTCACCCAGGAATTCGTCGAGGCCAACTCGGCCGACAAACTGCTCTCGGTGGTCAACTCGCCGATCGTGCCGGCCGGTAGGCAACTGAGCACCGCGGCGGTGGACCAGGGATCGCAGGCGGGCGACCTCCTGGGCATCACTCTGCTGATCGACAAGAACCCGGCCGCCGCGCCCGTCGACGACACCCAGCGCCAGACCGTGCTCGCCGCGCTGCGCGACACCGGGTTCCTGACCTATGGCGATCCGCACATCGGCGCCGCCAACACGGCGCTGATCGTGACCGGAGGCGGCCTCGGCCAGGACGGCGGCAACAGGGGCTCCACCGTGGCCCGGTTCGCCGCCGGGTTGGCGCCGCACGGCACCGGTACTGTGCTCGCGGGACGCTCTGGGTCGGCTTCTGGAACCGGTCCGGTGGCTGTGACCAGGTCAGATGCCGGTTTGACCGCCACGGTGAGCACAGTGGACGACGCCGATTCCAGCGCCGGTCAGATCACCGCCGTCCTGGCTCTGGGCGATCTCGTGAGCGGAGGGAAGCCCGGCAAGTACGGCACCGGGCAGGGCGCGACGTCGGTGACCGTCCCGCAGTAGCGAGCCGCGACCGCCCAACTGCTCCGCGTACGCGCGGCGCGTCAGCGACGGCTTGTCGGTGTCGGTGTTAAGGTGAGATTCCGTGGGTCGGCAGGCCACAGCAGTTTCTCGATTCCCTGCCCGTCGTCACGGAGGATGCTTTTGCCCGCCTTACGCAAGCACCCGCACACCGCCACCAAACACCTCTTCGTCACCGGTGGTGTGGCGTCATCGCTCGGTAAGGGGTTGACCGCTTCGAGCCTCGGTCAGCTGCTCACCGCGCGAGGGTTGCAGGTGACGATGCAGAAGCTCGACCCCTATCTGAACGTCGATCCGGGCACCATGAACCCGTTCCAGCACGGTGAGGTGTTCGTCACCGAGGACGGCGCAGAGACCGACCTCGACGTCGGCCACTACGAGCGGTTCCTGGATCGCAACCTGTCCCAGTCGGCCAACGTGACCACCGGCCAGGTGTACTCCACGGTGATCGCCAAGGAACGCCGCGGCGAGTACCTGGGCGACACCGTGCAGGTGATTCCCCACATCACCGACGAGATCAAGAGCCGGATCCTGGCCATGGCCGAGCCCGATTCGTCCGGACAGCGCCCCGACGTGGTGATCACCGAAATCGGCGGCACCGTGGGCGATATCGAGTCGCTGCCGTTCCTGGAGGCCGCCCGTCAGGTGCGCCATGAGGTCGGCCGGGACAACTGCTTCTTCCTGCACGTTTCGCTGGTGCCCTATCTCGCCCCGTCCGGTGAGCTCAAGACCAAGCCGACCCAGCACTCGGTGGCCGCGCTGCGCAGCATCGGCATCACCCCCGATGCCCTGATCCTGCGGTGTGATCGTGACGTCCCCGAACCGCTCAAGAACAAGATCGCGCTCATGTGCGACGTCGACATCGATGGTGTGATCTCCACTCCGGACGCGCCGTCCATCTACGACATCCCCAAGGTGCTGCACCGCGAGGAACTCGACGCGTACGTGGTGCGCCGGCTCAACCTGCCGTTCCGCGATGTGGACTGGTCGGAGTGGGACGACCTGCTGCGCCGGGTGCACGAGCCGCAGGAGACGGTTCGGATCGCCTTGGTGGGCAAGTACATCGACCTGTCCGACGCCTACCTGTCGGTGGCCGAGGCGCTGCGCGCCGGCGGCTTCAAACACCGCGCCAAGGTGGAGATCCGGTGGGTGGCCTCCGATGACTGCGAGACCGACCTCGGTGCGGCCGCCGCGCTGTCCGATGTCGACGGGGTGCTCATTCCGGGCGGTTTCGGCATCCGCGGCATCGAAGGCAAGCTCGGGGCGATCTCGTTCGCCCGCAAGCGCGGCCTGCCGGTGCTGGGTCTGTGTCTGGGACTGCAGTGCATCGTGATCGAGGCGGCGCGGTCGGTCGGTATCGCCGGTGCCAACTCCGCCGAGTTCGACCCGAAGACAGTGGACCCGGTGATCTCCACGATGGCCGATCAGAAGGACGCCGTCGCCGGTGAGGCGGACCTGGGCGGAACCATGCGGCTCGGCGCGTATCCCGCGGTCCTGGAAGCGGGATCGATTGTGGCCCAGGCATATCAGGCGACCGAGGTGTCCGAGCGGCACCGGCACCGCTACGAGGTCAACAACGCCTACCGGGACCGGATCGCCGAGAGCGGGCTGCGGTTCAGCGGCACCTCGCCGGACGGGCACCTGGTGGAGTTCGTGGAGTACGACTCGAAGATCCATCCGTTCCTGGTCGGGACCCAGGCCCACCCCGAACTCAAGAGCCGGCCGACGCGGCCGCATCCGCTGTTCGCCGCGTTCATCGGCGCGGCGCTGGACTACAAGGCCGAGGAGCGGTTGCCCGGCATGGACCTGCCCGAGGATTTCGCCGAGGATGCCGGGGAAGTGGAAGCCGGCGAAAGTCCTGTCGACGACGCCGAAGCCGCTTCACTTGGCTGAACACGACTTCGAGACCCTGGCCAGCGAAACCGTCTACGTCGGAAACATTTTCGCGCTGCGCGCGGATGAGGTCAGCATGCCCGGGGGCGGTTCGGCCCGGCGCGAGGTCGTCGAGCATTACGGCGCGGTGGCCGTGGTGGCTCTCGACGAGGACGGCAACGTGGTGCTGGTGTATCAGTACCGGCACCCGCTGGGCCGTCGGCTCTGGGAACTGCCCGCCGGTCTGCTCGACCTCGGTGGGGAGCCTCCCGAGGTGACCGCGGCCCGCGAACTCGTCGAAGAGGTCGGCCTCAGGGCCGACCACTGGCGGGTGCTGGTGGATCTCGATTCGACGCCGGGGTTCTCCGACGAGAGTGTGCGGATCTTCCTGGCCACCGGGCTGACCGACGTCGGACGCCCCGAGGCCGAGCACGAGGAAGCCGACATGGTGGTCGAACGCGTGCCGTTGCAGGAGGCCGTTCGCCGGGTGTTCTCCGGCGACATCGTCAACGGCATTGCGGTGGCAGGCATTCTGGCCGCGCACGCGATGCCCGATGGCGAGGCGTTACGACCGGTCGAGGCGCCGTGGACCGACCGGCCGACAGCGTTCAGGCGGCGAAAAGGCCTGCTATGACGACGCCGTCCCCCGTCCGATCGGCCCTCGACGACCAGTTACAGGGCTACCTCGATCACCTGACGATCGAGCGGGGCGTGGCGGCCAACACCTTGAGCTCCTACCGGCGCGACCTGCGCCGCTATGCAGAGCATCTGACCCAGCGTGGAATCGATGATCTGGCCAAGGTGGCCGAGGCCGATGTCAGTGACTTCCTCATCGCCCTGCGCCGGGGCGACCCCGAGTCGGGAGTGGCTGCGCTGTCGGCGGTCTCGGCCGCCCGGGCCGTGGTCGCGGTCCGCGGTCTGCACCGGTTCGCCACGGCCGAGGGGATCACCGCACTCGACGTCGCCCGCGGGGTGAAACCGCCCACACCCAGTCGCCGGCTGCCCAAGAGTCTGACCCTCGACGAGGTGCTCGCGTTGCTCGAGGCCGCAGGCGGGGACAGCGAGGCCGACGGTCCGCTGACGCTCCGCAACCGCGCGCTGCTGGAATTGCTGTACTCCACCGGGGCGCGGATCTCGGAGGCCGTGGGTCTCGACATCGACGACATCGACACCCAGGCCCGCTCGGTGCTGCTGCGCGGCAAGGGCGGCAAGCAACGGCTGGTGCCCATCGGCCGTCCCGCGGTCAGCGCCCTCGACGCCTACCTGGTGCGGGGCCGTCCGGATCTGGCCCGGCGCGGCCGGGGCACGCCGGGGATCTTCCTCAATGCCCGCGGCGGGCGGCTGTCCCGGCAGAGTGCCTGGCAGGTGTTGCAGGATGCGGCCGAGCGGGCCGGGATCACGTCGGCGGTCTCGCCGCACACGTTGCGGCACTCGTTCGCGACCCACTTGCTCGACGGCGGCGCCGACGTGCGCGTCGTACAGGAACTGCTCGGTCACGCCTCGGTCACCACCACGCAGATCTACACCATGGTCACCGTGCACACGCTGCGCGAGGTCTGGGCGGGTGCGCACCCGCGGGCGCGCTAACCGCCCAGATACTCCGATTCCAGCACCAGGTCAGGCAGCAAGGTCTGGTACTCGGCATGCGTCTTGTGATGCTTCGTATCCCAGAGTGACCCCTGCTGCTCCTGCATGTAGGCCAGGTACTTCGGGGCTCCCGGAAGCTTCACGTTGTCGGCGACCACGATCGAGCCGCGGTGCAGCCAGCCCCGGTCCACCAGGCTCTGCAGGTCGGTCAGATAGGCGTTCTTGTCGTGATCGAGGAACACGAAATCCAGCCCGCCGGCATCGAACCCGCCTGCCGAGAGCGCGTCGAGCGTGCGTCCGCCGTCGTCGATCGTCCCGACCACGCAGGTGATCCGGTCGGCCACCCCGGCGTGGGCCCAGATGCGTCGCGCGATGTCGGCGTTGGTGGGGGAGAACTCCACCGAGAACACCCGGGCGGCCGGCGCGGCGCGGGCGATGCGCATGGCCCCGTAGCCGCAATAGGTGCCCAGCTCCAGAGCCAGGCGCGGATTGGCCCGCACGACCGCCGCGTCGAGCAGCGCACCCTTCTCGTCGCCGACGTTGATCAGAAACGACTTCTCGTAGGCGAACTTGTCGACGGTGGCGATGACATCGTCGAGGTCGCCCGCGCGGGCGTTGGCCACGACATAATCGGCGGCCGCGGCCTCCCGGCCATCGCCCCACTGCCCGGTGCGGGCGAAGTGTCTGGCGCCGATTCCCATCCGGATGAACGACCACCGCAACAGCGGCAGCCGCTGTTTGAGACTCATGACGCACACCATATGCGCCCGATTGCCCGCGGGTCTGCCCGTCCTAGCTGCGTACCGACGTTAAACTTGCGGGGATGTGCGCCATGACTGCGGGATGCCTGACCGGTGGCGGTCGGGCGTGAACGACGACGGCGGGCATGACGGACTGTTCGAGCACAGCTCACCCGAGCTCGGTCTGACCGGGCGGCCACCGAGGGACATCCCCGAACCGCGGCCCCGTTCGACCCACGGCCCGGCCAAGGTCATCGCGATGTGCAATCAGAAGGGCGGGGTCGGCAAGACGACCTCGACCATCAACCTGGGGGCCAGCCTGGCGGAGTACGGCCGCCGGGTCCTGCTGGTCGACCTGGACCCACAGGGCGCGCTGTCGGCGGGCCTCGGCGTCCCGCACTACGAACTCGAGCACACGGTGCACAACCTGCTGATCGAACCGCGGGTGTCGATCGACGACGTCGTGATCAAGACTCGCGTCAGCGGCATGGACCTCGTGCCCAGCAACATCGACCTGTCGGCCGCCGAGATCCAGCTGGTCAACGAGGTGGGCCGCGAGCAGTCACTGGCCCGGGCCCTGTACCCGATCCTCGACCGCTACGACTACGTGCTGATCGACTGCCAGCCGTCGCTGGGCCTGCTCACGGTCAACGGGCTCGCCTGCGCCGACGGTGTGATCATCCCCACCGAATGTGAGTACTTCTCGCTGCGCGGGCTGGCACTGCTGACCGACACCGTGGACAAGGTGCACGACCGGCTCAATCCGAAGCTGTCCATCAGCGGCATCCTGGTGACCCGCTACGACCCACGCACGGTCAACGCGCGCGAGGTCATGGCCCGCGTGGTGGAGCGGTTCGGCGACCTGGTGTTCGACACCGTGATCACCCGGACCGTGCGGTTCCCGGAGACCAGCGTGGCCGGCGAGCCGATCACCACCTGGGCACCCAAGTCCGGCGGCGCCGTGGCCTACCGATCGCTGGCACGCGAAGTCATCGACCGGTTCGGCGCGTGAACGATGTCCTGAACAACCCGACCACCGAGGGCGCCGAAGCGGATGCCGCGGTCGGGGACGAACCGACTGCCGGCGATCAGCAGAACCGTTTCCAGGTTCGGCTCACCAACTTCGAGGGGCCGTTCGATCTGCTGTTGCAGCTGATCTTCGCGCACCGGCTCGACGTCACCGAGGTGGCATTACACCAGGTCACCGACGATTTCATCGCGTACACCAAGGAGATCGGCGCCCGCCTCGAGCTCGACGAGACCACGACGTTCCTGGTGATCGCGGCCACGCTGCTTGACCTGAAAGCCGCCCGGCTGCTGCCCTCGGGCGAGGTGCACGACGAGGAGGATCTCGCCCTGCTGGAGGTCCGCGACCTCCTGTTCGCCCGACTGCTGCAGTACCGGGCGTTCAAACACGTCGCGTTGATGTTCGCCGAACTCGAGGCCGCGGCGCTGCGCAGCTACCCGCGCGCGGTGTCGCTGGAGGACCGCTACTCGGACCTGCTGCCCGAGGTGATGCTCGGCGTCGATGCCGGCAAATTCGCCGAGATCGCGGCCGCCGCCTTCACCCCGCGCCCGGTGCCCACGGTGGGTATCGACCACATCCATGCGCCCAAGGTGTCGGTGCCCGAACAGGCGCACCGGATCATCGCCCTGCTCGAACAGCGAGGGATCGGCGAATGGGCAACTTTCTCCGAACTCGTGGCAGAGTGCACCGACGGACTCCAGATCGTCGGCCGCTTCCTGGCGCTGCTCGAACTGTTCCGGGCCAGGGCGGTAACATTCGAGCAACCAGAAGCGCTTGGAGTGCTCCAGGTTTCGTGGACCGGAGATCGGCCGACCAGCGAACATCTGGCAACCGCGGATGCGGAAGAATAGCGAGAACGATGACTGACGAGATCTCCGATTCCGGAGAGCTGTCCGATGATGCCCCGGGTGATGTGATCCCGGTCGGAGATGACCTGGGCATCGACGTGGCGACGGTTCCGGAGCTCGAAGACGGTGAACTCGGCGCCGTGTTGGAAGCGTTGTTGCTGGTGGTGGACACGCCGGTGACGGTCGACGCGCTGGCCTCGGCGACCGAACAACCCGCCTACCGGGTGATGGCCAAGCTGCGGCTGATGGCCGAGGACTTCGCCGCGCGGGACAGCGGCATCGACCTGCGCGAGGCCGCGGGCGGGTGGCGGATGTACACCCGGTCGCGGTACGCCCCGTACGTCGAGCGGCTCCTGCTCGACGGCGCCAGGTCCAAGCTGACCCGGGCGGCCCTGGAGACCCTGGCCGTGGTGGCCTACCGCCAACCGGTGACCCGGGCGCGGGTGAGCGCGGTGCGTGGCGTCAACGTGGACGCGGTGATGCGGACCCTGGTGGCGCGCGGTCTGATCACCGAGGCAGGCACCGATCCGGACTCTGGCGCGGCGGCGTTCGCCACCACCGAGCTGTTCCTGGAACGGCTGGGCTTGTCGTCGCTGTCCGACCTGCCCGACATCGCGCCGCTGCTGCCCGATGTCGACGTGATCGACGACCTGAGCGAATCACTCGGCGACGAGCCGCGTTTCGCCAAACTCAACGGCGGCTCATCCGGCAGCAATCAGCCGCTGGCCTTCGACGTGGACAAGGACTGACATGGCTGAAGAAGGCGTACGGCTGCAAAAAGTGTTGTCACAGGCCGGAATTGCCTCCCGGCGGGTGGCCGAACGGATGATCACCGACGGTCGCGTCGAGGTGGATGGTCGACTGGTGACCGAGCTCGGCACGCGGGTCGACCCGGCGGTCGCAGAGATCCGGGTGGACGGATCGCGCGTCGTACTCGACGACACCCTGGTGTACCTGGCGATCAACAAGCCGCGCGGCATGATGTCGACGATGTCCGACGAGAAGGGCCGCCCCTGTGTGGGGGACCTGGTGGAGCACCGGGTCCGGGGCAACAAGAAGCTCTTTCACGTCGGCCGGCTCGACGCCGACACCGAGGGGTTGCTGCTGCTGACCAACGACGGGGAGCTCGCCCACCGGTTGATGCACCCGTCCTATGAGATCCCCAAGACCTATGTGGCGACGGTGATCGGCACGGTGCCGCGCGGACTCGGGAAGAAACTGCGCGCCGGTGTCGAATTGGACGACGGCCCGGCCCATGTCGATGACTTCGCGGTGGTGGACACGGTCCCGGGCAAGACCCTGGTGAAGGTCACCCTGCACGAGGGGCGCAACCGCATCGTGCGGCGGATGCTGGCCGCAGTGGATTTCCCGGTGCAGGAACTGGTCCGCACCGACATCGGTTCGGTGGCGCTCGGCGAGCAGCGGCCGGGCAGTATCAGGGCGCTCAGCCGCAAGGAAATCGGCGAGCTTTATCAGGCGGTGGGAATGTGAGCGGGTCTCTGGTGGTAGCGGTCGATGGACCGGCGGGAACCGGAAAGTCTTCGGTTTCAAGGGGTTTGGCGCAGGCGCTGGGTGCCAGCTACCTGGACACCGGCGCGATGTACCGCATCGTCACCTTGGCGGTGCTCCGCGCCGGTGCCGACCTGGACGACGCCGAGGCGATCGACGCGGTGGCCTCGGGCGCGGTGATCGGTGTGGGTTCGGATCCCGGTGAGGACCGCGCCTTCCTGGCCGGTGAGGACGTCTCCGCCGAGATCCGTGGCGACGAGGTGACCCGGGCGGTTTCCGCGGTCTCCGCGGTGCCCGCGGTGCGCACCCGGTTGGTCGATCTGCAGCGCGAACTGGCGGCATCGGGCGGCCGCGTGGTGGTCGAGGGCCGCGACATCGGCACCGTGGTGCTGCCCAAGGCCGACGTCAAGATCTTCCTGACCGCGTCGGCCGAGGAGCGGGCCCGGCGCCGCAACGCCCAGAACATCGCGAGCGGGCTGCCCGATGACTACGCGACGGTGCTCGCCGACGTGCAGCGCCGCGACCACCTCGATTCAACGCGGGCCGTGTCGCCGCTGCGTGCGGCCGAGGATGCTCTGGTGGTCGACACCAGCGATATGGACCAGACACAGGTCGTGACACACCTTCTCGACCTGGTGACCCAGCATGCGGGGGTACGGCGATGAGCGTCTCTGACGGAGACGGCACCTGGTCGGACGAAAGCGACTGGGAGTTCGGCGACGAGGTTGCCGAGGTTCTTGAGGAAGCGGCGGCGCCGCCTCCGGTCCTGGCCGTCGTCGGTCGGCCCAATGTCGGGAAATCGACTCTGGTGAACCGGATCCTGGGCCGTCGCGAAGCCGTCGTGCAGGACATCCCCGGGGTGACCCGCGACCGGGTGTCCTATGACGCGAACTGGCTCGGTCGTCGGTTCATGGTGCAGGACACCGGGGGATGGGAACCCGACGCCAAGGGCCTGCAGCAGCTGGTGGCCGATCAGGCGCTCGTGGCGATGCGCACCGCCGACGCGATCATCCTCGTGGTCGACGCGGTCGTCGGCGCGACCTCGGCCGACGAGGCGGCGGCGAGGATGCTGCGCAAGTCGGGTAAGCCGGTCTTCCTGGCGGCCAACAAGGTTGACACACAGCGGGGCGAATCCGATGCCGCGGCACTGTGGTCGCTTGGCATCGGCGAGCCGCACGCGATCAGTGCCATGCACGGCCGGGGCGTGGCCGATCTGCTCGACACCGTGATGGAAAAGCTGCCTGAGGTTTCGGAGGTCGGTGGTAGCGGTGCCGGCGGCCCACGCCGCGTGGCACTGGTGGGCAAGCCGAACGTCGGCAAGAGTTCGCTGCTGAACCGGCTGGCCGGCGACGAGCGCTCGGTGGTGCACGACGTCGCGGGCACCACGGTCGATCCTGTCGACTCGCTCATCGAATTGGGCGGCAAGACTTGGCGTTTCGTCGACACCGCCGGTCTGCGGCGCAAGGTCGGCCAGGCCAGCGGCCACGAGTTCTACGCCTCGGTGCGCACCCACGGCGCGATCGACGCGGCCGAGGTGGCGATCATGCTGATCGATGCCTCCCAGCCGCTGACCGAGCAGGATCTGCGGGTGCTGTCGATGGTGATCGAGGCCGGGCGCGCACTGGTCATCGCATTCAACAAATGGGACCTGGTCGACGAGGACCGGCGGTACCTGCTGGACAAAGAGATCGACCGGGAACTGGTGCAGGTGCAGTGGGCGCCGCGGGTCAACATCTCGGCCATGACCGGCCGGGCGGTGCAGAAGCTGGTGCCTGCGCTGGAGACCTCACTGGCCTCCTGGGACAAACGGATCTCGACCGGACAGCTCAACAACTTCCTCAAGGAGATCGTCTCCGCGACACCGCCGCCGGTGCGCGGTGGCAAGCAGCCCAAGATCCTGTTCGCCACCCAGGCGGCCACCCGGCCCCCGACCTTCGTGCTGTTCACGTCGGGGTTCCTCGAGGCCGGTTACCGCCGGTTCCTGGAGCGGCGCCTGCGTGAGCAGTTCGGTTTCGAGGGCAGCCCGGTGCGGATCAACGTCCGGGTCCGCGAGAAGCGCGGAGCACCGAAGAAGCGCTAGTGATTTGTGCACGCCGGGTAACGCCTGGCGTGACGCGCCGTGCACAAGTCGGGCCGATAGGGTGGCCCGAGTGTCTGTCACCCACATGATCCTGATCGCCCTGGCCGGCGTCGGCGCGGGAGCGATCAACGCCATCGTCGGGTCCGGCACGCTCATCACCTTCCCCACGCTGGTGGCGCTGGGGATTCCGCCGGTCACGTCGACGATGTCGAATGCCGTCGGTCTGGTGGCCGGCGGGGTTTCGGGCACCTGGGGTTACCGGCGCGAACTGCGCGGGCAGTGGAAGCGGCTGCGCTGGCAGATTCCCGGATCGGTGATCGGCGCCGGCCTGGGCTCCTGGCTGCTGCTGCACCTGCCGGAAAAAGTGTTCGTCACAGTGGTGCCGATCCTGCTCATCCTGGCCCTGGTTCTGGTGGTCGTCGGCCCGCGGATCCAAGCCTGGGCACGGCAGCGCGCGGAGGCGTCCGGGCAGTCGGCCGACCATGTCAGCCCGAAGCGCATGGCTGTGCTGGTGATCGGCACGTTTGCGGTCGGTGTCTACGGCGGCTACTTCACCGCCGCCCAGGGAATCCTGCTTATCGCGGTGATGGGTGCGCTGTTGCCCGAGTCGATGCAGCGGATGAACGCCGCCAAGAACCTGCTGTCGTTGTTGGTCAACATCGTGGCGGCGCTGGCCTACACGATCGTCGCGTTCGACCGGATCAGCTGGGAGGCGGCGGGCCTGATCGCGATCGGTTCGCTGATCGGCGGATTCCTCGGCGCGCACTACGGCCGCCGGCTGTCGCCGAACGCGTTGCGGGCCGTGATCGTGGTGGTGGGCCTGATCGGGCTGTACCGGTTGCTGACGGTGTGAGCCCATCGACGGGATCCCGCCCACGCTCTTGTAGGCTTGCTCAGTCTGTCTAACGACGAGGGAGAGGGGCGACCGGTGGCTGAACGTGCATACCGAACCGCACCGTCTACCCTTGCTGCTCTCGAGCCGTTCTGGCCGTCGCGCCGGTTGATGGCTTTCGACGAATGGTGTCGCGCGCGCATCTGATCCGCGCCCGTCAGTCATCAGGTCGCCCGGCGACCACAATCGAAAGCAGCCGAACCCATGCGTTCGCTTCTGATCTTCACGCTCGTCGGCCTCGGGGCCCAGTTGGTCGATGGTGCGCTCGGCATGGCCTTCGGTGTCACCGCCTCGACCCTGCTGGTGCTCAGCGGGGTGGCCTCGGCGCAGGCCAGCGCCGCGGTGCACCTGGCGGAGGTCGGCACCACGCTGGCGTCGGGTCTGTCGCATTGGCGGTTCAAGAACATCGACTGGAGCATCGTGCTCAAGCTCGGTGTGCCCGGCGCGATCGGCGCATTCCTCGGGGCCACGGTGCTCTCCTCGCTGTCGACCGAGGACGCCGCGCCGCTGATGGCCTCGATCCTGCTCGGCATCGGCGTGTACGTGCTGCTGCGGTTCTCACTGGGTTCGCCGCCGGCGTTCCGTACCGGCAGCTCCTCGCACACCGCGAAGTTCCTGACCCCGCTGGGCTTGTTCGGCGGCTTCATCGACGCCTCCGGTGGTGGCGGCTGGGGTCCGGTGACCACCAGCACGCTGCTGTCGCAGGGCAAGACCGCGCCCCGCACGGTGATCGGATCGGTGAGCGCCTCGGAGTTCCTGGTCGCGGTATCGGCGTCGCTGGGCTTCCTGGTGGGCCTGCGGTCGGACTTCCTGCACAACCTCCCGATCGTGGCGGGCCTGGCGGTGGGCGGTGTCCTGGCCGCACCGCTGGCGGCCTGGTTGGTGTCGAAGGTCAGCCCCGCGCTTCTGGGCACCGCGGTGGGCGGCGTGATCGTGCTGACCAATGCACAGAAGCTGCTGAAGTACTTCGGCATCCACGGAGCCGCCTCGACGGCCATCTACGTCACGATCGCCGTCGCGTGGGCCGGACTGGTGTTGTACGCCTGGCGGACGTCGCGGGCGCCGGAATACCTGCCCGAGGAGCTCGACGCCGAGGAGCCTGCCGAAGAAGAGCTGGCAGACGAGCCGGACACCGCAGCGCGGTGACACAACGGGGGAGCGATTGGGGCGAAAGCGAGTCTCTACGGTAAGCTTTCGACTCGCTGCCGGTGCAAGCCGGAAGCAAGCGGGCTGTGGCGCAGCTTGGTAGCGCACTTGACTGGGGGTCAAGTGGTCGCAGGTTCAAATCCTGTCAGCCCGACAGATGAAGTAGCAGGTCAGAGGCGGTTTCCGAGGTTCGGGAACCGCCTTTTTCATGTCCGTACCCAAACGCTGTACCCAAACCGGTCGGGACGGCCGGTTGCGGCGCGATGGTCCTGCGACTGCCGGTCGTGCCGACGATGCGGCCGGGTCGCCGGTACACGATCGCGCCGAAGGCCACGTACACAACCATCCGCGCGGCTCGCCGGTCAATTACGGATTCGGTATTCCTGGTGTCAAAGCTCCCGGTGTCCCCGGTGTTACATCCAGCGCGGGTGCTGGAGGTCCCGGTGCGGGGATCCGTGGTCCCGGTATTTCCGGTGTCTCAGGTGGTCGCTCATCTGGCGGGATTCCCTCGGTGGGCAAGACCGGTTCGCTCCAGAAACCGTCCGGGGCCATGTGGTCTTTGCAGAAATTCGTGGAGTTCATCACCACCATGTATTCCCTCCACAACCCTGGCGGGTTGGGTGCTGGTGCCATCTCGCCATCTGGACAGCGCCACGTACAGCTGAGGGCGCCGACACCTGCGCCACCGAATGCGAAGCTACCGCCGCCGTTGGCGGCACCGAGAACGCCGTTGACGCCGAAACCACCTGCCTCGCAGTGCATATGCGAGCCGTTGATCTCGGTCGGATAGTCGCAAAAGCCACCTTGCGCGAACAGCGCGCCGCCGCCGGACCCAACGCCGGGATATGGGCAGAGGTCGGCGTGCGCCGATCCGGCCGGGAGAAACATTGACGCACAGAAGCCGAAAGACACCACCGAAGAGCAAGTTATGAGCTTCTTCATTCTCTTCATCCGATTCGTGTACTCGAATTTGGGGCCGCTACGAATTCGAATTCTGCTCCGGCCCATCGCCCAACGTGGTCCGTTTGATGCAGCCGCCGACTCGGAGTGGTCATGGCGACTTCACCTTCGTCGCCACGTCGACCAGGATTTTTGCCCAACTTCTTGGCGCGTCACGCGACGATGACGTCCGGAAATGGTTCTGACCTGCCCGGAATCGACACCCAGACACCTCAGCGGATGTCACGCCGATGGTCAGCCCAGGCCGATGCCGAAACCGAATTCGAAGTCCACATTGACGCCCGGCACCCCGCTGACGGTGTCGGTGGGCGCGTTCGGGTTGCCGACGCAGTAATCGACCTCGACGCCATCGACAACGTCGCTGGTGCAGGTTGCGATCGGTCCGGCCGAGGCGTTCGGCGCGCTGACGATCGCGGATAGGGCGAGCGTGCTCGCCGCCATTGCCCGCCGCCCGAATCGTGCCCGCACGGCGTGCTACTTCGTGAGCAGCGAGTGGTACAGCTCGAACGAGGCCTGTTCGACCCAACCGTGCTGCAGCTTGCCGTCGGCCACGGACCAGACAGCGGTGCCGGTCATGGCGATCGGTTTACCGTCGGGTTCGGTGCCGAGGATGCCGTTGTTGGTCCCCGTCAGTACCCACCGGGAGGTGACGCGGGTGCCGTCCTCGTTCTGAAAGGACTCGAGTGGGTTGATGTGCAAGTCGTTGACGTGATCGAGGAATTGCTGCACCCAGTGTTCGACGTCGTCTATTCCAGAGATTTTCTGACCGCCTGCTTCGATGACGATGTCGGCGGCGGCGAAGCGGCCGAGGGCATCGGCTTCGTGGGCGTTCCAGACGTCGTCCCAGAATGCCCTGACGATCTCTGTTGATCGCATATCTGTACGATCCCACTCTTCTGCCACGACCGTAGGGATTTCGACATGCGCGCAGAAAATCCTGGTTCTACTCCCGCGAGAACGAACTGATGCCCGGCGCCGTGCGGGTGGGCCACGACGGTTTTCCCGTTCGACGGATGGATCGGCGCGAAATCATTTGGCTGTGAGGGCAAATCGAACTGCTCGCGGTCTGTGCGACTGGGGGAGATGTGAAAGAAACCCGGACACACCCGAGTTCGGGTAATACGGTGGCAGTGTTGTCGATCCTGTCCGTCAGCATGCGTAGGGGAACGTCTTGCACAACATCGCGCGGGCATTCATCGACCATCCCGAGATTCCGATCTTCCTGGCGCTGGCCGGCGGCTATTTCTTCGGAAGATTCCAGTACAAGGGTCTGGGTCTCGGCGCGGTCACCGCGACGCTGCTGTGCGGCGTCATCCTCGGCGCGGTGTTCCAGACCGGTGGCGACAGCATCCACATCGACGGTGTGGTCAAGCAGGTGTTCTTCCTGCTGTTCCTGTTCGCGCTCGGGTACAAGCTTGGGCCGCAGTTCTTTTCGGGTCTCAAGGGTGACGGACTGCCGCAGGCGGTGTTCACCGTCATCCTGATCGTCGTCGGCCTGGCCACGGTGATCGTGCTGGCCAAGGTGCTCGACTACGACCCTGGCCTGGCGGCCGGCCTCGCATCCGGGGCTCTGACGCAGTCGGCGATCATCGGTGTCGCCCAGACGTCGATCGCCGACCTCAACATCGGAGCCGACACCATGCGGCAATGGCAGGACCTGGTGTCGGTCGGGTACGCGGTCACCTACATCTTCGGCACGATCGGCGCGGCGATCTACTGCGGCAGCATCGCCCCCCGTCTGCTCGGTATCCGGGACCTCCCGGCATCGGCGAAGGATCTCGAGAAGAAGCTGGGCTTCCGGGAAGAGGTCGCCGACGTGCTGCCGGCCTACGACCAGATCGTGCGACGGTCCTACCGGATCGTGCGCGGGCTGCCCGAGCGGCACGGCGAAGGTATGACGGTCACGGAGATCGAGGACTTCCTGCGCCAGGAGACCGGCGGCCGCGTGTCCATCGCGCAGGTCCGCCACGACGGCAAGATCGTGCCTGCCGCAGCCGATCTCCGGGTGTTCCCGGGTGACGATGTCGCGGTGAGCGGACGGCGGGAGTGGGTCATCGGCGGACCGATCACCGACCTGTGTGAGGAGGTCGATGACCCGGACCTGCTGTCCTATCCCCTCGAGGAACTCGACGTCGTGCTCACCAAACACAGCGTCGACGGTATGACGATCGGACAGGCTTCCGCCGACCCCGACTTCCGCGGCGTCTATCTCAAGCGCATCATGCGGGCCGGCCACGAGATCCCGATCGCCTCCGAGGTGAAACTGCGGCAGGGAGACGAGGTCCGTCTGGTCGGGGAACGTCACCTGATCGAGAACACCGTTGCCCTCGTCGGCTATCCGGAGCGCACCACTCCGGAGACCGACATGGTGACCGTGGGCCTCGGCGTCGCCGTCGGTGCGCTGATCGGGCTTCCCACCCTCATGGTGGAGAACATCCCGCTGTCGCTCACGACCAGTGTGGGTGCGCTGCTGATGGGTCTGCTGATCGGCTGGCGCCGATCGAAATCGCCGACCTTCGGCCGCATACCCCCTGGCGCACAGTGGTTCTTCGAAGGCGTCGGCCTGACCGCGTTCATCGCCATCGTGGGCATCACCTCAGGCCCCGGCTTCATCAAGGGTTTACAGAACTACGGCGTGTCCCTGTTCCTGGCCGGTGTGGTGGTCACGATGGTGCCGCTGGTGCTGATGACGTTCATGGCCAGGTACGTCTTCAAGTTCGACCCGGTACTGACGCTGGGCATGCTGACCGGCGCGCAGACCACCACCGCGGCGGTCGGATCGGTGCGCGAGGCCGCGAAATCCAGTGTGCCGCTGCTGGGTTTCACGGTGCCCTATGCCATCGGGAACATTTTCCTGTCCATCGGCGGCGCCGTCGTCGTCGCTTTCATGGCCTAGCCGCCACGATCCCCGAAAGGACCTTCGATGACCTTCGAACACATCTCCCGTGAGGAGATCGTCGAACTTCAGCAGCTCTCGCCGTTCGAACTCAAGTCCAAGCTGATCGAACTGGCCGACGAACTGGAGGAGCGCTCGACCTTCCACATGCTCAACGCCGGCCGCGGCAACCCGAACTTCATCGCCACCACACCGCGGGAGGCCTTCTTCGCCCTGGGAACTTTCGCGCTCGAGGAATCGCGTGCGGACCGGGAGTGGGACCACGAACTCGTCGGTGTGCCACAGAAGGACGGCATCGCCGACCGGTTCCGGGCGTGGCTCGCCGACCGCAAGGGACAGCCGGGGATCAAACTGCTCTTGCAGACATTGGGCTACGGTGTCGACGAATGCGGTTTCGACGCAGACTCTTTCGTGTGGGAGCTGGCCGACTCGATCATCGGCGATCACTATCCCGAGCCTGACCGGATGCTCAAGCACAACCACGAGATCACCAAGCGCTACCTGATGCAGGAACTGGTGCCCGGCAAGGACCTCGGTGACTACGACCTGTTCGCCGTCGAGGGCGGCACCGCGGCGATGTGCTACATCTTCGACTCGCTGATGCTCAACCGGCTGATGCACCGCGGCGACAAGGTCGCGCTGATGGTGCCGATCTTCACGCCGTATCTGGAGATCACCGAACTCGACGAGTTCGATTTCGAGCGCGTCTACATCGAGGCGTCGGCCACTTTCGAGGACGGCAGGCACTCCTGGCAGTTCCCCGACTCGGAGATCGACAAGCTGCTGGACCCGGACATCAAGATTCTCTACTGCGTCAACCCGACCAACCCACCGTCGGTACGCATCGCGCCAGGGACACTCGAGCGGATCGCCGACGTCGTCAACAACAAGCGGCAGGACCTCATCGTCATCACCGACGACGTCTACGGCACCTTCATCGACGGCTTCCAATCGCTGATGGGCGCCGCGCCCCGCAACACCATCACCGTCTACTCGTTCTCGAAGTACTTCGGCGCCACCGGCTGGCGGCTGGGCACCATCGGCATCGCGGCCGACAACGTGCTCGACGAGAAGCTGGCCGCGCTGTCGGAGGAGGACAAGGTCCATCTCGACAAGCGATATGCGCCATTGACGTTGACACCGCGCAACATCAAGTTCATCGACCGTCTGGTGGCCGACAGCCGCAATGTGGCGCTCAATCACACCGCAGGGCTGTCACTGCCCCAGCAGTGCCAGATGCTGCTGTTCTCCGCGTATTGCCTGCTGGACAAGGAGGACTACTACAAGCACCAGGCGCAGGCATTGATCGCCAGGCGGTACAAGGCATTACAGCGCGGGATGCAGATCGACATCGAGCCCGATCCGAACCGGGTCGCCTACTACGTGGAACTCGACTTCCTGGTGTGGGCCGCCGAGCGCACCTCGGATCCGAAGTTCATCGAGTTCGTCGAGGCCAACTACGAACCCACGGACATCCTGTTCCGGTTGGCCGAGCAGACCGGTGTGGTACTGCTCAACGGTGGCGGGTTCGAGGGGCCCGAGTGGTCGGTCCGGGTCTCTCTGGCCAACCTGCGCGACAAGCAGTACGAGGAGATCGGCGCGGCGATGATCACGGTGTGCGAGGAGTACCTCGCCGAGTACGGGGACAGCAAGGGCAAGAAGGGCTGACGGCCGGAACCCGCACGGCCCGGACGGTATTGGTTCTCCGGGCCGCGGGTTCAGGATCCCAGGGCGTGTGCCATTGCCACCACGATCGGGCCGAGTAGGGGCAACGCGACGTTGGAGAACGCGTAGACGATCGTGTAGGCCATCAACGGAGTGGCATTGCCCGCCGCCTGCTGGACCGCGGTGACGCCCGGCGTCGAGCACTGCTGGCCGGTGATGGCGCCCAGCGCGAGCGGCGCGGGCAGGTGCATGATCTTCCACGCCACGAACAGCGACACGAACGCCGGTATCGCCGTCATCGCGACACCCGCGATCGGAAGGCCGATGCCGAACTCTTTGACCAGCGAGACCGCTTGCGGGCCTGAGGACAGGCCGACCGCGCAGATGAACACCGCCAGGCCGAGCGTCTTGATGACGTCAGCCGCATCCGAGGCGTACTGCCCGAATGTGGGCCGCTTGGAGCGGATCCACCCGAACAGCAGGCCTGCGAGCAGGCAGCCGCCGCCGGTGCCGAGGGTGAGTGGGATATCGCCGATCGGCAAGACCAGTCGCCCAACGAGGAAGCCGGCGACGAGCCCGATCGAGATGAACACCAGGTCGATGGTGATCGACGGGTTGAGCCGGAACCCGATCCGGTCGATCAACCGCTGGAGGTCGTGAGAGTTACCGGCGAGGCGCACGACGTCGCCGTGCTGGATCGTGGTGCCGTCGCTGACGGGTAGGTCCTTGTCGCCGCGGGTCACGCGCTGGAGGAACACGCCGCGCCGTTCCTCGACACGGACATCTCGCTTGAACTGGCCCAGCGTCGTGGTCTTCAGTTCCTTGGCGGTGACAACGACATCGGCGATGTCGAGGTTCATCGCCAGGTCGTCGCCGACGACCTCCTGTCCGATGACGTCCTCGGCTCCGACGACCTTGTCGCGCAAGCCCACGACGAGGACTTTGTCCTTGAAGGCCAGTTGGAGATCGGGTTGGACCTCGAGGAGCCGGCCGCCTCTGGAGACCTGCTCGATGGTGGTCTCGTCGCCCAGGTTGCCCAGGACGTGGGCGACGTTTTCGCCGGCCGCGATCGTGACCTGGTAGACACGTCCGACGATGCGCGGCGCGGCGGGAGTGGCGGTGTCCTCGTCGGTTCCGCCGCCGAGCTGCTTCCACAGCTTGGCGGCCTCGTCGCGGAGGGAGACCCGCATGATCAGCGGGAAGAACTGACTGGACAGCAACACGATGGTGATGAGCCCGCAGATGTACGAGATCGAGTACGCGGTGCCGACATTCGCCTGGAGTGTCGCGATCTCGGCGTCCGAGAGCGGGAGTTTGGCGATGGCGTCGGTGGCCGTGCCGACTACCGCGGACTCGGTGGCCCCGCCTGCGAGCAGACCCGCCGCGGTGCCGACGTCGAGGTTCATGATGAGGATCGCCGCCGCGGTGATGCCCAGGACGGAGACGATCTCGACGACGGTGAACAGTCCGTACTTCAGGCTCTTGCGATTGAGGCTGGCGATGAATGTCGGCCCGGAGACGTACCCGAGCGTGAAGATGAACATCGCGAAGGCGAGAGTCTTCACCTGGTCGTTCAGCTTGATGTCGCCGGCCATGCCGATCAGGATCGCCACGAGCAGCGTTCCGGCCACGCCGCCGAGCGAGATCTTCCAGACCCGTACCTTGCCGACCGCGAATCCGAGCGCGAGACACACGAAGAGCGCGATCTCGGGCGTCGATTCGAGCATTTCGATGACCCCGCTGATCCCCGTCATCCGTTTCTCGCTCCCACGCGCTCTGCCGCGTCGCTCGAAAGCGGCATCCAGGTGTCGGAGCCGGTGTCCGATCTGCGCATAGGACTCCTCGGGGAGGGTTCACATCGAAACGGGCCCAGATGATTCGGCGGTTTCTCGTGTCGAGCGGTCGTCACTTCACTCGGCGGTCACCGACGATTGTGAATGTATCCGGATTGGGGGCTGCACACTGCACAACCGCAAATTCCACTGGGATACAGCGCTATCCGGATACGGCCCGGCGAGACGCGGTTTCACCGGGCACCAATTCGAGGTTGTCGCCGACGTCGATCGTGACCACGGCCGTCGCCTGGAACAGGCCGTAGAAGTCGTCGGTCCTGGCGAAGGTGTGTGCCCGGGAGAACAGCGGCTGCACGTCGAACACCCGCACCCGGAGCTTCTCGCGCGTGAGTCTGCCTAGTTCCCGGCCGGATTCGGGATCGGTGATCACCTGGTCCGACTCGGAGTGCACGGCAAAAACCATGCCCGGCACCACACCTGCCTCGGCGCCGCGATTGATCACCAACGTGTAGTCGTCCTCGATGAGCGCGACCTGGCCCGAGAGAATGTGCCCATCGGTCATGACGCCGCCAGGGAATTGCTTTCTCGCAAGGACTTGGGCGCGGAGCCTGCCCTGATGCGCGGCCGTGCGTCGTGGCCTTCCAGGGACAGCAGCGCGTCGACGTGGCTCGCTTCGTCCTGCTCGGTCCCGAGCGTGAGTTCGACGGCGGTCTTGGCCTGGAACAGCGCGATCATCGCGTGCTGCTGGCGTTCGGCGCCGAATGCGTTGAGCGCGACCGCGAGCTTCTTGTCGACGTACTCGACCGAACGCTGCAATTCGGGCGCCGAGGCTCCCTGGCTTTCCGCCCGCGGCGCTTGCTCGACGCCGAGTCCGCTGTACCAGCGGTGTGCGAGCGCACCGAGGGCGAACGAGCACACCGGGACCACCACGACGATGCAGGCCAGGCCGAGCGAGTTCGACAGTGCGATTGCCCCGACGATGCCCAGGAGCATGGTCATGACCACCACGGTCACCAGGCGCACGGCCGGCGGCACTGCCGCGATCGAGTTGGACAGCTGTCTCAGGGCTTGGCCGCCGGATCGCGCAATGCCGGCGACGAACCCGACCACGGCGGTGGCGGCAGTGCGCGTGACCTGCCCCACCTTGTCGGCCTGCTCGCGCGTCACCGCGGGCTTGGGCATCGACCACACCCGCTGCTGCTCCGGCGGCGCCTCGGCCGCGGTCTGTGGTTCACCCTGCACCTCGTCGGACTTCGGCTCGGACGTCTCGGGAGCCGGCACAACGTTTGTCACATTCGCATCAACAACCACATCTGCATCATCGCGCCGGTAGCGTCCGATGCCGGTTCCGGCGCGCCGAAGATCGGCAATTCAAAGGCTGGGTGTTGCTCACACGGCCAATCCCTTTCCCGGTGTGGCCGGTCCGCGCTATGAATCAATGGTGAGCAACCATGTGAACCTGACCGCGCAGGAAAGCTCGTTGATTGCTGAGAGTCATCCCGATGCTCTCGCTCGGATGGACGAGAAGTCGCTGAAGGACCTGCAGAGTCGGCTCAGACAAGCACGTGACAAGAACTTCAGCCTCTTGCGGCGCCAGGGCGCGGCTCGCGTCGAGGCTGAAGGTGCCCGCGGATCCGCTCAGCCGGCCAACGAAAAGCGCGGCGAAAAGGTGGACGTCTTCGATGAGGCGCTGGCTCGGGTGACTCAGCGCCTGGAGGACATCAGCGACGCCGAGTAGCACTCGGCGGGCTTTCCTGCGAAAGCCCTGTCAGCACTGTTTCCCCGGGTCGAACCTGCGGTAGCGTTGTTAGTGGTTCTAGGTAATCCGGCAACGTCCGGTCGGGAAGCAGAGGAGCAGCCGCGGTGGATCTCGGTGTCTGGGGTGATCTGACGATTCTTGCCGCCGTGATGGCGGCGACCTTCGCGGCGTGCGTCTTCGTGTACATCGGCCGGTTGGAGAGGCGAACCCCCGCTGCGCTCGGTGAGAAGGTGGGCGCGCACAAGGCCGTTCTGGCCAAGCTGCGCAAGCGCGAACCGATGTCACGGGACGAGTTCGACTACGCGACCGAGCTGGTGAACGACGCTCGATCACCGCTCGCCTACGCGATACCCGCCGTCCTGTTCAGCATGGGGTTCTTCTATGTGGTCGGCTGCCTCTACGAACTCCACGTTCACGGCGGCAACCCCTCCTTCCGGACGTTCATCGGGGGGATCCCGATGCTGACGTCGATGAACATCGCGGCGCAGTTGCGCCGCGTCGCGGCCCTGAAGGGAAAGCTCGGACAGGTTTCGGTCACGGCACCCGAACCGGCCGATGAGCTCAGACCTGTTGGCGCGAACTGAATTTCGCTACTTGCTCGGGCGTGACGACCCGGCGACCGGGTCTCCGTCCTCCCACAACAACAGTTGGCGCACCGCTGCGCGCGAGCCGTAGGGCTGCAGCATCTGGCTCGCGGGGCGGGGGCGCACCCGCAGCGGCCACCAGAACCAGCGCCCGAGCAGGGTGGCGATGGCCGGCGTCATGAACGAGCGCACGATCAGCGTGTCGAACAGCAGACCGAGGGCGATCGTCGTTCCGATCTGACCGAGGATCCGCAAGTCGGCGAACACGAACGAGGCCATGGTGGCCGCGAACACCAGGCCGGCCGACGTCACCACCGCGCCGGATCCCGCCATGGCGCGGATGATTCCGGTGTTCAGGCCGGCGTGGATCTCCTCCTTGAACCGGGAGACCAATAGCAGGTTGTAGTCCGACCCCACGGCCAGCAGCAGGATGACGGCCAGTGCGAGCACGATCCAGTACAGGTCGATGCCGAGGATGTCCTGCCAGATCAGCACGGAAAGCCCGAACGAGGCGCCAAGGGACAGGGCCACGGTGCCCACGATGACGATCGCCGCCACGATGCTGCGGGTGATGAACATCATCACCAGCAGAATCAGGGAGAGAGCCGCGATTGCCGCGATCATGAGGTCGTACCTGGCGCCGTCCTGAATGTCCTTGTAGGTGGCGGCAGTACCGGCCAGGTAGATCCTGGACCCGGCCAGGGGAGTGCCCTTGACGGCATCCTGCGCGGCGTGCCTGATGGCGTCGATGTGCGAAATGCCTTCGGGCGTAGCGGGATCACCGTCGTGGGTGATGATCATGCGAGCGGCCTTGCCGTCCGGTGACAGGAAAAGCTTGAGCCCACGCTGGAATTCGGGGTTGGTGAACGCCTCCGGCGGCAGATAGAACGAGTCATCGGTCTTCGACGCGTCGTAGGCCTGACCCAACGCGGTGGAGTTCTGCAACGCCGCCGCACTCTGGTCGTTGAGACCAGAATTGGTGGCGTAGTTCGTCATCGTCAGGTCGCGGTTGGTCTGTTGGCTGGCGATCTGAGGAGGAATCAGCGCCAACAGCTTCGGCTGCAGCGCATCCAGTTTGGCGATACTTCCCGAGACGTTTCCCAGCTGGTCGGTCAGCGCGTCGATGCCGTCGAGGGCGTCGAAGACCGACCGCAGCGCCGCGCACATCGGGATGTCGAAGCAGTGCGGCTCCCAGTAGAAGTAATTGCGCAGCGGGCGGAACTGGTCGTCGAAGTCGGCGATCTTGTCCCGCAGGTTCTGGGCCGTGGCGACCGTTTCCTGGAACGCCTTGCTCTGTTCATCGGTAATGGCGCTGGACTGCTGTTGAAGCGAATACTGCTGCCGCAGAACGTCGATCGAGCTGTTGATCACGTCCACCTGTTTGAGCAGGTCGGCCGTGCGGGCCTGCTGGAAGGGCAGATTGTTGATCTGTGCCGCATTGCTCGCGCTGATCTGGAACGGAATCGACGTGTGGTCCAGCGGCGTGCCCAGCGGCCGGGTGATCGACTGCACCTGAGCGATGCCGTCGGTGTGGAAGACAGCCTTGGCGACGCGCTCCAGCAGGATCATGTCGGTGGGATTGCGTAGGTCGTGATCGGCTTCGACCATCAGCAGTTCGGGATTCAGCCGGGCCTGCGAGAAATGGCGTTCCGCGGCCGCGTAGCCGACATTGGCCGGGGCGCTGGCCGGCATGTAGGGCCGGGCGTCGTAGCTCGTGCTGTATCGCGGCAGGGCGAGCAGCCCGATCAGGGCGACGGCGATGGTCACCACCAGGATGGGCCCGGGCCAGCGGACGATAGCGGTACCGATACGTCGCCAACCTCGGGTGCGCATCGGACGGGACGGCTCGAACAGGCCGAAGTGTCTGCCGATGACCAGCAGCGCCGGCGCGAGGGTCAGCGCTGCCACCACGGCGACGAGGACACCGATTCCGGCAGGCACGCCGAGACTGTTGAAGTACGGGAGCCGGGTGAAGGTCAGGCACAACACCGCGCCGGCGATCGTCAGGCCCGAGCCCAGGATGATGTGCGCGGTCCCGTGATACATCGTGTTGAACGCCGTGACGCGGTCCTGCCCCGCATACCGCGCTTCGTGAAAGCGGCCGAGGATGAAGATCGCGTAGTCGGTTCCGGCGGCGATCACCAGCAGGGTCAGCAGATTGGTCGAATACGTCGACAATTCGATGATGCCGGCGTTCGCCAGCACCGCGACGACGCCACGCGACGCGGTCAGCTCGATCATCACCGTGAAAATCACCAGAATCGCCGTCGTGAAGCGACGGTAGAGCGACAGCAGCATCACCAAGATCACCCCCAGGGTGATCAGGGTGGTTTTCAGGGTGCCGTGGCGGCCCACCTCGAACTGATCGGTGACCAGGGGAGCGGCACCGGTGACATAGGCCCTGACTCCGGGCGGCGGTGGTGTGTCATCGACGATGCGACGCACTGAATCGACGGATTCATTGGCCAACGACTCGCCCTGGTTGCCGGCGAGGTACACCTGCACCAGTGCGGCCTTGCCGTCGGCGCTCTGTGAGCCGGCCGCGGTCAGCGGATCGCCCCAGAAATCCTGGATGTGCTGGACGTGCTTGGTGTCCTGTCGGAGCTTCTGAACCAAGCCGTCGTAGTAGTGGTGCGCGTCGGCGCCGAGCGGCTGGTCGCCCTCCAGCACGATCATCGCCGAACTGTCGGAATCGAACTCGTCGAACACCTTGCCGATCCGCTTCGCGGCCTGCAACGACGGCGCGTCCTGGGGGCTCAGCGACACGTTGTGCGACTCGGCGACGGTCTCCAGCTGTGGCACGAAAACGTTCGTCACCACCGCCAGGCCCAGCCAGAACAGGGCGATGAGCACCGAGAACCGCCGGATGAGATCCGGAACCCGCTGGGCGCTCATCCGGACTTGTCCAGGCAGTAGGTGAAGGCGTTCAAGGTGTTCACTGTTCTCTCGTCCTTGACCACGTCGTCGATCTTGATCCGGCAGCCGATCGAGTCGCCGTTGCCCTGCGCCGAGACGTTCACCGCGACGGCGGGCTGGGTGGTGGTCGTGTCGTAGGTCCAGGGCAGCGTGACGGCGTCGGCGCGCTGCGGTTGGGCGTTGACGTCCATGTAGGTGATGGTCGCGACTGTGCCGGGCGGGCCGAAAACCTCCAGGACCACGTGTTTGGGGTTGAACGGCACGATGTCGCTTCCAGAGCCACTCGGTGTCGCCGTGACGTCCTGAGAGGCGAAGATGCCGTGCAGCCGGAACACCACGAAGCCGGCCAGCGCGATCACCACAACCGCTACCAGGTACATCCAGCGTCGGACCAGCCGGCGTCCGATCGAAAACCGCTGCATCCGTGACCCTTTCAATGCGCGGTGACAGGCGCGGACCGCAAGAACATTCCTCTAGGACGACTAATCAACTAGGTTGACACGGTATGGCACCGGGGCGGGCATCACAACCGCGTAGCTGCGGAATGTTCCTGTGCGTCACCTGGGAATCGGGCGCTGAGTACGCCGTCGCCGAACGAAGTGTGAACACCAAAGCCACAAAAGGCGTCGCTCGGGCATTACAGATTCGAAGCCTGAATCGAGTGGCCAAGGGGCCAACTATCCCACGTTGCTTGCCCTGGAGGACGCGTCGATGGCCGCATCTTGAATAACGAGCGAAGGCTGACGGCTCTAGACACTGGCATATCCGTGGCGGCCACCCGATGGTTGGTCGCGCACGGCAGGTGCCTGCTTGGTTGAGCTCCGTTTCTCGTACCCGCAACCCCACCCATCTCGGAGCGGCGAGAACTGTGCGTCAGCACTTCTGACGGGTCCTATGATTAGCAGCCGTTGTAGGTCGGTCACCGTGGCAGGACAGGGCCTTCGGTTGAGGGGGTTTGACAGATTTCTGGACGAGAGGCCCTCTGCGGTCAGCCAGCATTGAGGAAGTGCCCCAGATGAGGATCCACAAGGTGCTCCTCGTCATCACAGTAGTTGTCACAGTTCCCGCATTCGGCGCCCTAATCTTCTATGTCGCATTTGCGTTAGGGCGCGTCTCGACCGTGCCGGGCAGCACTGACTTCTGGAAGACATTTGGACCACCAATTGCGACGTTTGCCGCTGCAATTGCGACGGTCTGCATTGGTCTTGTCGCGTTCTTCGGGGCGGTGTACTCCACCTATCACCTAGCGAAAAGCAATGAAGCCACTCGCAAACAGACGGCGGCGGACAATAAGGCGACCCGAGAACAGACGGCGACAGACAACAAGGCCACCCGAGAACAGACGGCGACAGACAATGAAGCCACCCGCAGGCAGACAGCCAGAGACAATGAAGCCACTCGCAGGCAGACAGCGGCAGACAACGAAGCCACTCGGAAACAGACATCGAGAGACAACGAAGCCACCCGCCGACAGACGTCAGCAGACAACAGAGATGCTCGTCGACAGACAGCAACGGACAACGAAGCGAGTCGTAGACAAACAGCACGAGACGAGGAACTCGCCAGATGCTGGGATAGGTTTACCTGGCTGGTCGACCGCCTTGGCGGAACCTCGGCAGATAATGCGCAAGTTGCGACAGCGCCTAGCCTCTTCCCCGCTGACGTAGTCGTGGAGATTGCCATCAGTCTCGAAGCTGACGCCGACCGATTGGAAGACGAGAGCCTGAGGACGGCAGTACGCCTCTACCAACAAAGTCTTGGTGAACAGTTCGAGTTCTGACCTGCGCGTCTACTATGGAAATGGCCAAATGACGAACATCGCTCTCAGAATGAACAAGATGACGAACCCGCTTCGACTGCAGATCGAGGGAATGGAGCCGCGCAGGTACGCCCGAGCGGCCAAGAGGGCTGCCAAAGCGGCGGAAACCTCCGCCCGCAAGGAGGGCATCGAGGTGTCGGCTCGTATACGGCATCTGCTTGATTCCACAGAGGAGCAGTTAGCCGGCGAGCAACGTGCGCGGCTCGCAGCGCGGGCCGAGGGCGGCTCGCCAGCGGGTGGCGAAGCGGGCGGGAATCCGGCTGCACAATCCGAGTCGCGTCCAGACAAGGGACTCGAACTTCACAACCCTCTAACGCCTTCCGTGGAAGCGTCGACCGGCTTGGCGACGGCGGCGCGGGCGGCCGTGCTTACGTTACTTCCCACTACACTTCCCACTACTCTGTCCGGCCTCGGTCCTTCAGCGGCATCAGTCAGTGCAAGCCTTGCCACCACTTTCGGTCCGAGTCTGCTGTCCATCTGGTTGCAAGGCGAAGAAGGCCAGGAGAGGTCGGTTTTCGTAGAGGCAGCGGTTGAACGGCCCATCGGCCGAGATCTGCCGCTCCTAAAGGGCGAAGGGATGATGTCGGCGGATGGTTGCTGGCGAGTGAGCTGGACTGACGCCGGTGATCTGTCGGTGATCGTGAGAGGCGACGAGCCATGGTCAACGCCAGTTGCGGACGAGGATGTAGTGACTGTCGATCCCGCAACGGGGACGATCGTCGTAAAGGGTACGAATCCGCGTTCAGTGTGGACGAAGAACCCAATTGAGGCTGCACATAGATCCATCGGCCGCCGCGTGGGGGATCATGTCCAGGTCATTCGTATCCGCTGCCACGAACGCAGTTTCGCTCCGACCGTTATCGCTAGTCCGACATGGGAACGGATCCGTTCGATGGCGGGCGGCTTCATAGAAGATGAGGTGCACGAAGCACTGCCAACCGCCGACGTCGTTTGATGAGCGAGGACTTCGGTGGTCCTCTAGGCGAGGTCTGGATCGCTCCCCGAGAGTACGAATTGGGAGCGGAGCGGTGGCAGTCCGCTGCGATCGAACAACTAGCGCGGGCGATCGACCCTCTCCTTGGTCAGGTTGGCCGTGAAACCTTGCATGACCTGCCTGAGCCCGAGGATGAACAGGCATCCACCCCTAGCTCAGAGACGCCTCTGTTCCGTAGCGTGCGAATTGAGCACCAGTGGACGTGGAGCGCGGAAGACGTACTCAAGTTCGACGTCGACTCGTACCTTTGTCAGCTCTACGAAACGGCAGAATCTGTTGGGGGGCAGATGGTGAGCGCGATGCTCCACCACATAAGCGCAATCGCCGATGAATATGGACAGACACTCAGCGCCGAAGGGCGTAATTTCTACGATCTGCTAATCGAAGTTGCTGAGAAGATGGACATCGATTTCGATGATGACGGCAAGCCCACGACGATGATTGTGGTCAATCCAGAGACATATAAGAAGTTACAAGCGGATGGCCCGACACCCGAGCAAGAAGCGAAGTTGCAGACAGTGTTTGATCTGAAGCGGAAGGAGTGGAGTGCTTCGCGCAGTCGTAGAGACCTTCCTTGATTCGCTAAGCGAGCGTGAGTTTGATGCGCCTCTGTTGGCAATATTGGCAACTAGGGGCTTTTACGACATCCACTACATCCATGGAGCTTTCGAGTTTGGTAAGGATGTCATCGCCAAGAAAAAGGACCCGCATAGCGGAGACGTCTTCCAGTACTCTATTCAGTCGAAGGCAGGCAATGTGAGTCAGTCTGACTGGCGCACGATCCGGCCCCAGATCGAGGAGTGTGAGTACAACACGCGCGCGCACCCCTCCTTCGATGAGACCTTGCCGCGCGTTGCTGTCCTCGTGACTACAGGTCGTCTCAAGGGCAGCGCACCCATCGATGCGCAAGAGTTCAAAAGGAGCTGTCAGGCAAGAGGCCTTGCGGAGTTTGAGATTTGGGATCGGGAGGATGTTCTCCTGTGGTTGTCTACAGATCCGTCGCTCGGCCTAACGGCAGCCGACGTCCAGGACGACCTAATTGCAGTTGTCAGCAAGATTCGGAATAGGGACGTGACGGAGCCCAGCCTCGAGAGATTCTCTCGGACATGGCTCGTCGGAGAACCTGACAGGATTAGGCTCGCTCGAGCCTCCATTGAAGCCTCGATCTTGTGCAACGCACTCAGGCAAACTCAACGGCTCGATCTGGCGGCGTTGATGTCACTTCACCTCCACCGAGCCGCTTGGCGTCCGCTTGAGGGAAAGGACGTAGCCCGTTCTACTGAGTCGGAGTCCGCGATCCGGTTGTTCATCTCTTACTCGTCCGAGATATTGAACCAAGTCGAACCTTTTCTTAGCGACCCGCTTGAACTACTCCGAACTCTCATGAGTCCAGTTGCCATCGCGACATATTCGGCCGCGTGTATGCGACTGCTAGAGCTGCTCGGCTTGCTAGCTCTGGAGGCAGACGGCGAGCTGTCGAGTCGAGCTAGTAGGGCTGTCATTCAGCTGTGCGCCAACCATCCTGGTTCCTGGCGGCCTCCGGCGGATCAATTTGCAGCTTCGTTGATACCGCCAGTCGTTGTGATTGCGAATAGTGACAGTCACTCTGCAGCGATGTATCTCAAATCGGTCAGTAGCTGGCTGCTTGACCGGCATGACTCCCGTTGCAACGGACTGGGATTAGCCAGTTTGGATGAGAACGAACAGGTCGCTGTTGAGCGCTTGCTTGGTGGCGCTCTCGAAAGCACGGAATTGGACCGTCGGCGTTCGAGCTATGTCGCAACCGTGGTACTGGATCTGCTGTTAATTCTCGGATTCGATGAGCTGTATCAGGCAGTTCTCGCCAACGTTCGTGCACTGCAGATTCATCCAATCATCACTCGAGCGAACGAGTCGGACGAAAAGTGGATCCGTGGTGGCGGGCGGGTTTGGCCGCAGTCGAACATCGGTTACGAAGATGAAGGCGGCAAGAGACCGGAGCACCACTCGCTAGAACCGCCGGCCACGGCCAGCGACACGCTACTCTTGTCGGCGGTGGCCCGCAGCAGACACTACCCCCAGGCAATTAGCGAGCTTGTCCACCCCGTCTAGTGCGATCAACAATGGTGCATTATGGAATTGGAAGCCCATTTCGAGACGCTGTGCCTCTCATTTGCCGGTGCGATCGACAATCCGCTTGGCACCCCGAGGATCCTGAGACGGCTCGCACGAAGTGCCGCGGCCTGTGGGTAGCTGAGGTTGGAAATGCCAGCCTATTCGCCCACTCGGTGCTGATTCAGAGAGCTGATAAGTAACAAGCAACGGACGGGTTGATTCAAGCGCTATTTGGCCGTGTATCACGTCAGGTACGTTTCGTGCCCTTTGGGGAATCCACCGCCGTTGGTGGCAATGTGCACGTGGTCGTAGTGGTTGGCGGTAGCTCCGCCGCGATCCGACATCATTCGCGGGGCCTTGCCGTGGGAGTAGATCTGCTGCCGGAAGATCACGTGGTTCACGCCGAACCGATCGGCATTGTCGAGGACGTAGGCGACGATCCGGTCTCCGAGGGCTTTGCCCTCCGGAGTGCTGTAGTTCGGGATCATCACGTCGATCGCCAACCCGTTCGGGTGCCACTTCATGGAATCGGCCCGGACCCCGCCGATGTCCAGAATCTGGGGGAACCGCGCGCTGACCGCGCGGGCCGCCAGGATGGTCTCGATCTGGAGGCCCTTTTCCGAGGCCCGGCCGGCGGGCAGCGGGAACCGCATGTTCCGGCGCACGGCGCGGTCGGCACGCGCAGCGGGTGCCGCAGGCGCGGCTGCCGGCTGGACGGCTGGGGGTGCGACAACCTCGGCACCGCCCTTGGTGGCCGGCACGGTGTCTGCGCCGACGACGAGGAGTGCGGCGGCAGGCACGACGACGGCAGCCATCGCTGCAGATCGGCGGCGCCGATCCTTTTTCAACTGGTGTCTACCCACGAGGACCGGACCCTACCGGCGGGGTGGACCATCCCCGGAATCGCGAAGTTGTCTGGTGCTGTCGATGGCAACTAGTTCGGCGGGTAGCCGTCAACCGATGCTTGACGCGCACGGGCGTCGGGCGAACGCGAGGTGAACAATGGGCGAACCCCGGCGTATTGGCAGGTCAGAAATCATCGCACACGCGGTCGCCGGTCCGGATTTCCGTGGGCGGGCACGGTGTGCGAGCGGGCCCGAAGGGGGCTCGATCGGAGTGACGTGTGCCCAGATGGGCAAAATTTATGGCATTTACCACACCAGTCGGTCAACAGTGCCTACGCCGCGGCTGACGACGGCGTAATTTGAGCGAATCAAGCCCCGTCGAAAACGGGAGGTCGAGCCATGACAGATGTCGACTGTTGCGTGGTGGGCGCGGGCTTCGCAGGCCTCGCCGCGGCCTTGCGGCTCAAACAGGCGGGCCGCTCCGTGGCCCTGCTCGAGGCGCGTGACCGGGTCGGTGGCCGGACCTTCACCGAGGTGCTGGATGACGGAACGTGGATCGACCGCGGTGGGGCCTGGATCGGGCCGGGGCAGGACCGCATCAAGGCCCTGATGGCCGAGTTCGGCGTCGAGGAGTACAAGGAGTACGTCGACGGCGACGCCATGATGATCCTCGACGGCAAACAGCACCGCTACTCCGGCACGATTCCGTGGGCGATGAGCCCGTGGGCGATCGCCAACCTCGGCGCCGGACTGCTCGAGGTGGAGCTGATGTGTAAGACCATTCCGTTCGATGCCCCATGGGAGGCGAAGAAGGCGGTCGAGTGGGACCGGATCAGCCTGGGGGAGTGGATCAACCGTCACATGCGCTCCAAGCAGGCGCGCGAGATGCTCGAGATGGCGCTCGCAGGCATCTACACCTCGGCGGGATCCGAGGTGTCGTTGTTGTGGGCGCTTCACCAGATGGGGTCGGGCGGCGGTCCGGGCTTCGTCATCTCCAACAAGGGCGGTGCCCAGGACGCGCGGGTGCGCGGTGGCATGGGCGCCGTCTACGGACCGATGGCAGCCGAACTGGGCGGCGCGCTGCACCTTTCGCAACCGGTGCACCTCATCTCGCACGACGACGACGGCGTGACGGTGCACGCCGACAGCCTGACGGTGCGAGCCCGGCAGGCGATCGTCGCCGTCCCGCTGGCTGTGGCGAGCCAGATCATCTATGAGCCAATGCTTCCCGTGGACCGGATGTTCCTCCACCAGCGGATGCCCAGCGGTGCCGTCTTCAAGATCTCGGTCATCTACGACACGGCATTCTGGCGGGCCGACGGGCTGTGCGGACAGTCCGCCGCACCCGGCAGCCCCGCGACGCTGACCATCGACGCCTGCACCGACACCGGCACTCCCGGCATCATGTGCGTCATCACCGAGGGGCCCGCCGCCCGCAGGCTGGGGCTGCTGGACGCCGCCGAGCGCAAAGCTGTCGTGATCGGTGAGTTGATCGACCGGTTCGGTCCGAAGGCCGCGTCACCGGTGGGCTATCACGAGCAGAACTGGACGGTCGAAAGGTATTCGGGTGGCGGGATGATCAGCCACGCCCCGCCCGGTGTGCTCACCGAGTTCGGGCCCGCGCTGCGCGCCCCGTGCGGACGGATCCACTGGGCCGGCACGGAGAGTTCGGCCATCATGTGCGGCTGGATCGACGGTGCGGTGCGGTCGGGTGAGCGTGCCGCCGCCGAGGTGCTGGCCGCCGAGAGCGTGGCGGCCGCGTAATAAAGCCCACGTAGCGCGTTTGCGGGGGCTACCGTGCATTCGTCGGCGTTCGATCGAGTCCGGTATCGCTGTTCCGGGCCAGCCCGCGACGAGGTGATGTCGAGTGCACAGCGGTGAGTTGGAGAGTCGGCAGGCGCTCACACTCGACGAGTCCGTGCTGGCCGACGCCGAGGAACCAGACCGCCCGGTTGTCGACTTCCTGCGGGCCACGCCCGGTCGGATCGCGGTGCTGGCCGTCATCGTGATCGCGGCGGTGCTGACCGTGGGCGTGGCGGCATCGGCGACGGCGGCCGATCGGCAACGCGAGCTTCAGACCCTGCGGTCACACACCGAACCGCTGGCCGATGCCGCACAACGGATCTACAGTGCCCTGTCGTCCGCCAACACGACCGCGGCCACCGCCTTTCTGGCCGGCGGTGTGGAACCGCGCGAAGTCCGCGATCGCTACGACGCTGCGGTCGGAGAGGCCTCAGCCGGCCTGGTTACGGCATCGAATGGGGTGTCGCCCAACGATATCCAGTCGCTGACATTGCTCACCGACCTGTCCAACCAGCTGGCGGTCTACACCGGCATGATGGGGACCGCTCGTGCGGCCAACCGCGACGGCCGCCCGATCGGCGTCGCGTACCTGAGCGAATCGTCGACGCTGCTGCAGCAGTCGATGCTCCCGGACGCCGAGCGGTTGTACCGGACGCAGGCCGAAGCCGTCATGGCATCGGGACGGTCGGCCGCCGCGCCTCCTGCGTTGATCGCGGGAGCCGCACTGGCAGTGGGGTTGTTGCTGTTCGCGCAGGTCTTCGTCGCCCGGCGCAGCCATCGGCGCATCAACCCCGGTCTGCTGTTGGCATCGGTGTTGATGATTGTGCTCGCTGTGTGGCTGATGGTGGCCGGACTCGTTGTGACGCACGCCGTCAACGGTGCCCGCGCGGCCGGAGGTGAGCCGCTCGAATCGGCGGTGACCGCCCGGATCCTGGTGCAGCAGGCCCGTGCGGACGAAATCCTCGGGCTGCTCAAACGCGGCTCCGACACACTCTCCGACATCCGATTCGAAGAACGGACCACACAGGTGGGACGGATCCTCGACAGACATGCGGTGAACGGGGCGCAGGACGCGCTGCACGGCTGGAAAGCCGCACACAGCGAGATCCGCGGAAAGCTGGGCAGCGGTGACTATCCCGGTGCCGTGGCGATCGCACGTGACGACGAAGTACAGGGTTCGACGGCACAGTTCACCCGGCTGGACCAGGCGTTGGGGGACGACATCGCACGATTGCGGGACCGGCAGCGCGACGGGATCACCCGCGCGTACGGGGCGCTGAGTGCGTTGCCTGCCGGTGCGGCGGCCATCAGTGTGCTGGCCGCGCTCGCCGTCGCCGCGGGCATCGCGCCGAGACTGAGCGAGTACCACTGATGCGGGTCGCAGCCGGACTCATCGTCGTCGCCGCGACCGTGGTGACGGGATGTTCCACGACGCATCCGCTCGTCCAGGTGTCGGCCTCGCTCACCACGATGCCGACGCCGAGCGGCGCCGTCGTGGCCTCCGGGGTTCGCGGCGTCCCGGTCGAGAGTTGCGATGCCACCGCGAGTTTGCGGCCTTCGGGGGTGTCCGGACCGGCAGTGCAGGCGATCCGGCAGCGGGGCCGGCTCATTGTCGGTATCGACCAGAACACCAATCTGATGAGTTTTCGCGATCCCGTGTCGGGTGAACTGACCGGTTTCGACGTCGACATCGCGCGCGAGGTGGCCCGCGACCTGCTCGGCGACCCCGCCAAGGTGGACTTCCGCCTGCTGACGTCGCCCGAGCGCATCACCGCCCTGCAGGACGGCACCGTCGACATCGTCGTGAAGGCGATGACGATCACCTGCACCCGCGCCGAGGAGATCGCCTTCTCCACGGTGTATTTCGATGCGCACCAACGGCTGCTCGTGCCCAAGGACTCGCCGATCCGGGGACCGGCTGACCTGGCGGGCAAGAGGGTGTGCTCGCAGGTGGACACGACATCGCTGGCCACGGTCGCCCGGGTGGCGCCGGCGGCGGTCCTGCTGGCCGTCCAGAATTGGGACGATTGCCTGGTCGCGCTGCAGCAGGGCCAGGCCGATGCGGTCAGTACCGACGACTCGATCCTGGCCGGGATGGCCGTGCAGGATCCGTACCTGCACCTGGCCGGTCCGAGTCTTGAGGATGAGCCCTACGGCATCGGCATCAACAAGTCGCGCCAGGATCTGGTCCGGGCCGTCAACGCGAGCCTGGACCGGATGCGGCAGGACGGGACATGGTTGTCGCTGTACCGGAAGTGGCTCACGGTGCTCGGCCCGCCGCCGAGTCCGCCTCTACCGAGGTATCGGGACTGACATGGCAGAGCAGGAGGGAACGCGCGCTGTCCTGGTGACCGAGTCGTCACCGGTCAAGGTCGAGGGCACCCGCCCGCGGTTGCGCACCGGGCGCCGTCGGATCGGGGATGGCCTGGTCGAGATCCCGATCCGGGAGGACATCGAGCCGGCCGGCGCGCTACTCACCAATCCCGTTGTCGCCGAGTCCAAACGGGAATGCAGTGGCTGCGGCCGGCCGGTGGGCCGGGGGACCGCAGGCGGGCCCGGGCCGTGCGAAGGGGTGTGCCCGCATTGCGGCGCGTTGTTCTCCTTCTCACCGCAACTGGAGACCGGCGAGCTGGTGGCGGGCCAGTACGAGGTCCAGGGTTGCATCGCCCACGGGGGAGTCGGCTGGATCTATCTGGCCGTCGACCGCAATGTCAGCGATCGGTGGGTGGTGCTCAAAGGTCTGCTCCAACCCGAAGCGCAACAGGCGCAGGCGATCGTCGTCGCCGAACGCCAGTTCCTGGCGATGGTGAACCACCCCGGCATCGTCAAGATCTACAACTTCGTCGAACACCCGGGGTTCGACGGGCGCCCGGTCGGCTACATCGTGATGGAGTACATCGGCGGGACCACCCTGGAAGCCATCCTCGGGAAACAGCGGGCGGTGTCCGGTGAAACAACCAAACAGATGATGCCGGTGGAGCAGGCGCTCGGATACCTGCTCGACGTCATGCCGTCGCTGGCGTATCTGCATTCACTCGGCCTGGTCTACAACGACCTCAAACCCGACAACATCATGCTCACCGAGGACAACATCGAGTTGATCGACATGGGCGCGGTGTCGGGTGTCGGGGATTTCGGGTACATCTACGGCACCAGAGGTTTTCAGGCACCCGAGATCGTCCGGACCGGACCGTCGGTCGCCACCGATGTCTACACGGTGGGCCGAACCCTGGCCAAGCTGACCGTCGACCTGTCCGACGATCGCTATGCCGAGACATTGCCCGCCCGCGACGAGGTGCCCTTGTTCGAGCGGTACGAATCCTTCTATCGGCTGCTCGCCCGCGCGACCAACCCCCGGCCGGCGCAACGGTTCTCGTCCGTCGACGAAATGGCGGACCAGTGCCGGGGCGTCCTGCACGAGATCATCGCCGAGCAGACGGGCTCGCCGAGTCCGCGGACGTCGACGCTGTTCAGCGTGGCGCGCTCCACATTCGGCGTCGATCTGGCGTTGCAGGGCACCGATGTGTTCGTCGACGGCCGGCGGCGCATCGTTGCGCTGGACGCCCGCGACGTCGCGGACGCCCTGCCGGAACCGGTACCGGTCGAGGACGCCGAGGACGAATGGCGGGAGGACTGGGACGACGGGATCGCCGGCCTGGCGTCCGGTGATCTCGGGGCGGCGCTGACGTGTTTCGAGCGGGTCGTGGCCCTGCTTCCGGGTGAGCCCGCACCCAAGCTGGCGGTGGCCGCGACTGCGGAACTGCTGCTGGCCGCCGACGACGTGCCGAATGCGGAACGGTTGCGGCAGTTGGCAGAACGGTCCTACCGGACGTTGTGGCGCACCGACCATGCGGTGGTCAGCGCGGCGTTCGGCTTGGCCCGACTGCTCGCCGGTCAGGGCGACCGGGCCGCCGCGATCCATGTACTCGATCACGTCCCGGTGACCTCACGCCACTACGGCGAGGCCCAACTGACGTCGGTGGTGATGCTGCTCGAGGGGCGGACCAACGCCGAGATCACCGAGGCGGAGTTGCGCGATGCCGCACGGCGCGTGGGCGGTCTGCCCGAGACCGAGCCGCGCGTTCTGCAGATCCGCGCGTTCGTTCTCGGTGTCGCGCTCGACTGGCTCCGGTCCGGCGCGCTGCCCTCGGCCGGCGAGCCGATTCTCGGCCATGCCTTCGACCAACGTGGTTTGCGCGTCGGCATCGAGGAGGTGCTGCGGGAGCTGGCGCGGCACTCGCCACGGCGGCGTCATCGCTACCGGCTTGTCGACGTGGCGAATTCGATCAGGCCCCCGAGCTGGATGTGAGGCCGGCACGATGAGATCCGGGCTGCGTCGACGGCGCGCGTCCGCGGGATCCTGGCGCGCATCTGACATTGTGACGAGCATGAAGGCGCTGATGATCTCCCTGATGGCGGCTGTGGCCGGGCTCGCCCTGGCCCCGGCGGCTCTCGCCGACGATCAGGGCTATCTCGCGGAGGTTTCCTCACTGGGCCTGCCGGTCTCCGATGACAACCGGGACGTTCTCGTGCAGCTTGGCCAGCAGGCGTGCCTGACTGCCCACGAAGATCCGGCGATGCGGCCCGGTGATCTGGCGATGCAGATCGCCGAGGCCCGGTCGGCATATCCGTTCGAGAAGGCCACGCTCGTGGTGACCGCGGCCCTGCACAACTACTGCCCGGATGTGACGGCCACACCGGGCGCGTGAGCTAGTCGCCCGACCGGGTGATCCCTCGCACCACCGCGACGCAGAGGTCGGCGCATTCGGCCGCGAGTTCCTCGGTGGTTTCCGTGGGATCCGCCAGCCAGGCTTCGATGATCTGGTTCACGCCCCCGACCATGAACTGTGCGCCGCGGCGCAACTCGGCAGGGCTCGGTGTCGCGGAATGCAGGACGTCGGGCGCAAGCTGGACGATCAGGCCGGTGATCATCTCCAGGATGTGTGTGCGGTGTTCTGCCAGTCCGGCGACGCTGCTCACGTCGCCGGTGGCGATGCGGTGGATGTGGGGGTCGGCCGCGATGATGTCGAGGAACGCGGTGAGCGCCGACCGCAGCTTGTCGGACAGCGTGCCCGGGTCCCCGACGCCCGCGTTCACCAGCGCGGTGAGCAGCTGATCCCGCACGTCGTCGGAAATGGCGAACAGCAAGGCGTCTCGGCTCTCGAACTGTTCGTAGAAGTAGCGCGAGGTCAGCCCGGCGGCGGTGCAGACGGCCCGCACGGTCACCTCGGTGATCCCGGATTCGCCCCAGATCTGGCGTCCGGCGGCGAGCAGCTTGCCTCGTCGTTCCGTGCGGCGATCGGCCGCACTGACGCCGCCGTAGCCGCGCACCACCTGTACGCGCTTCATTGACAGCACCCTACCCGGCGCCTAAATTCTGACTACGTACGTAGTCAGTCATCCCGGTCGGCTCTGTCCAGGAGGTCACGTTGAACATCCCGGCTCGTCATCCCGAACGGCCACTTGCCGTTCCCGGTGCCATTCGGACGTTCGCGATGATGCTGGGCGTCCGCAACCCCGACGCGCGGCAGTGGCGCCGGCTCGGCGAGCGATTGACGGTCGGGGACGAGCCGATGGACCGCCTGGTCGACTGGATGTCGTCGGCGGGGATGGCGCAGATGCGTCCCATGTTCGAGAAGGCGCTCGCCGAGGGCATCGACAACGTGCCCGACGCCCCGGAACCGTTGCGCGAGTTCTTCACCCGCGTCGAGACGGTCCCGGCGTGGGTGGACCGGGACAAGCTGCGCAAAGGGCAGCGCGCACTGCTCCGGGGCGGTTCCGACGGGATGTCGATCGCGCGCGATGTGTCTCTGCTCGGCGGTTACCAGTTCTCGGGGTTCAACAAGACCCTGCTGCGCACGGGTGCCCTGGAGAAGGGATCGAACAAGCGCTTCGCCGAGACGATGCAGTGGGCGATGGACGTCATCTCCGACGGCGGCCTCGACTCCCTTGGGGCCGGGTACCGGTCCACCCTGCACGTGCGGTTGATCCACGCGTTCGTGCGTCGGCACGTGGTGGCGATGCCGGACTGGCGTGCCGACGAGTGGGGTCTACCCGTCAACCAGACCGATATGGCCGCGACTCTGGTCGGTGCGCTCGTCGCACCGCCGGTGGCCTCGCTCGCGATGGGAATCCTCCCTGCGCCAGGCGAACTCGACGCCATCGCGCACCTGACCCGCTATGTCGGTTGGCTGATCGGCGTGGAGGACGAATGGCTGCCCAAGACCTTCCGCGAGAGCATCCGCGTGCTGTACCACACGTCCACCGCGCTGGCCGTTCCCGATGAGACGACGCGGCAGCTGTCGGTTCCGATGGCCGAGGACCCGCTGTCGTGGCACTACCGCGGTATCGGGGGCCTGCGTCGCCGCCTGGCGTGGGCACGGCACCTGTCGATCACCAGTGCGTTCCTCGGGCCCAGCGCGATGCGTGTCCTGGGGCTGCCGGCCTACATGCCGCCGTGGTATCCGCTGGTGAAGATGCCGGTCAATCTGATGCGCAGCGCCGCGGCGATCGCATCGCCGAGCGGCATGGATCGTGCGGTCTCCCGCGGACAACGCGAGCAACAAGCCCTGCTGCGAACCATCATCGGCGACACCGCGGCCAAGATCGGCGAGTCAGCGGTGCACGTGAGCAGCGCGGCCTGACCGCGAGTACGCCTAGCGCGTCATGGAGCCGATGAAATAGGTTTCGTGGCCCGTGGGGTAGCCGCCGCCGTCGGTGGCGATGTGGACGTGGTCGAAGTGGTTGAGGGTCTCGTTCCCGTAGTCGGCGGTCCAATGCGGCGCTCCGATGCCCGGATAGAGGCCCTGCCGCCAGATCACGTGCAGCACACCCCAGCGCTTGGCGTTGGCCAGGGCGAAACCAGCGATCTGGTTACCGAGTTCGATGCCCTCCTTGGAGTGATAATTCGGGATCATCACGTCGATCGCCAGACCGTTGGGATGCCACTTCAGCGCATCCTGCCGATACCCGCCGATGGTGGTGATCTCGGGGAACATCACCGCGATGGCGCGGGCCACCCAGATGGTCTTGACCTGTAGGCCGCCCTCGGGTGCCGGGCCCTTCGGTAGGGAGAACTGGAAGTCGCGGGCCACCACGGGTGCGCTGGCCGCCACCAACTCGGCTTGATGAGCCGCCGGCGCCGGCTGCTGCTGCTGTTGCTCTACGGGCGGCGGCGCCGCAGGGACCTCCGCGCAACATTTCGACTCGGTGTTCTGGACATAGACCATGCCCGCGGCAACGGTGACCGAGACCGCGAGTGCCAGCAACCGACCCCTGCCGCCGGCCAACCGTCGTTTCCCCACCGCAGCAATTTACTGCGGTCGCAAGCCCGGTGGGACAGGAACGGCGTCTGGCAACCTCATGTCTTTCTCCACGGCACCCGGAATTGGCCGAAATCGGGCCCTCAGGGCCCGCCCGGTGCGGTCTCGGCTTCGCGGTGCGGGCAGGTTTCGGGGAACCTGCGATGAATGGCGTCGATCAGGTGATGCGTCTCGTACAGATCGGCACGCAACTTGCCGACCTCGCGGCGATCGCATGCCGACGCTCGGCGCTTGCGCCGCTCCGCCTTCTCCAGGCGCGTCGACACGTCCTCCACGTGCCGCCACAACTCACCCAGAAGGGACTGAGCCTGCGCGGTGTCGGCGGAGTGATTCACGTTACGGATCGTGCCATCTGTGTCTCTGTTCCGCTCACTTCCCCAGATCTTGACTAACGGGAAGGTCCAGCGGATTCTGAAGCCATGGTCAGGATCAGCGAAGACATCATGATCGCCGAACTGCTGATCCGCCTCGGGGTGGCCTATCCCGACACGTCCGATGAGGACATCACGGGCTGCGTCCGCCGCGCCCAGGAGCGCTTCCAGTCCAGCCCCATCCGCGAGTTCGTGCCGTTGCTGGTGGAACGGCGTGCGCGAGCGGAGCTCGCCAGGCCGATCGTCGGGGTCTGACCGCAGCTCCAGGCCGGGGCAGGGCGCGGGCATCCTCCGCGCGACCAGGCCCGCCCGCAACAACTCGGATCGTCCTGATTTGATCGGCCTGAGCCGAACCCGCGCAAACGTTGCAGCCAGCGAGTATCGGTAATTGACGGCCATGTTTCCCGTTGACGTGCGTTGACAGCTAATCGGCCCACTCCTAACCTCCCGCCCAGGCTCGGCGACGATGGGAATGAATGTGGGATCCGCACGGGAGTGCTCGGACAGCGCGGCAACGACGCCGCTGTCGCCGTCATGCGTCGATGCCCCGCGGCGATCGGGGTAACCCCGTGCCCGTCTTCCTCGGCAGTCGGTCCTGATGGGGATCGCCTGGGCCAAACCCGCTTTCGCGGTCGGCGATTTCGTCGTCCTGGCCGGCGAGACCTTCGCCGCGATGGCGCGCCCGCCGTTCGCCTGGCGCGAGCTGCTCGATCAGATCTGGTTCGTGGCCCGGGTGTCGATCGTGCCCACCGTCGTGCTGTCCATCCCGTACACGGTGCTGATCGTGTTCACCCTCAACATCGTTCTGCTCGAGGTGGGCGCCGGTGACCTGTCCGGTGCCGGTGCCGCCCTGGCATCGGTGACCCAGGTCGGTCCGGTGGTGACCGCGATCGTGGTGTCCGGCGCTGCCGCCACCGCGATGTGCGCAGATCTGGGCGCGCGGACCATCCGCGAGGAGATCGACGCGATGAAGGTGATCGGGGTCAACCCGGTCCAGGCGCTCGTGGTGCCGCGCGTGATCGCCGCGACTTTTCGTTGCACTGATGCTGTATTCGGTGGTCGCGGTGGTCGGGCTCACCGGCAGCTACGTGTTCGTGGTCTACGTCCAGCACGTCACGCCCGGAGCCTTCGTCGCCGGTCTGACGCTGCTGACCGGCCTGCCGCAGGTTGTGGTGTCCCTGGTCAAGGCGCTGCTGTTCGGGCTGTCGGCCGGCCTGATCGCCTGCTACAAGGGGCTTTCGGTGGGCGGCGGCCCGACGGCTGTCGGCAACGCGGTCAACGAGACCGTGGTGTTCGCCTTCATGGCGCTGTTCTTCATCAACATCCTTGCCACCGCCTTCGGCGTGAAGGTGGCTCCGTGACAACCACTTCCGAGGACCGCGGGCCCGAAATCCTGAACCGGGCCGTGGACGGCACCCGCCGCGTGGGGGAGCAGACCGCCTTCTACGGCCAGGCGCTGTTGTCCACCGGGGATGCGTTGCGGCGCTATCCGGGCGAGGTTCTTCGGCTGATCGCCACGATGGGCATGGGCACCGGGGCGCTCGCGGTGATCGGCGGTACCGTCGTGATCGTCGGGTTCCTGACCCTGACCACCGGTGCGCTGATCGCCGTCCAGGGCTACAACACGCTGTCCAACGTCGGAATCGAAGCTCTCACCGGGTTTCTGGGCGCCTTTCTCAATGTCCGGTTCATCGCTCCCGCGACCGCGGGTGTGGCACTGGCCGCCACCATCGGCGCCGGTGCCACCGCGCAACTGGGCGCCATGCGGATCAACGAGGAGATCGACGCGCTGGAAGTGATGGGCATCCGGGCGATCACCTACCTGGCGTCCACCCGCATCGTCGCGGGGGTGATGGCGGTGGTGCCCATCTACACGGTCGCGGTGTTGATGTCGTTTCTGGCCACCAGGTTCGGCACCACGATCATCTACGGCCAGTCGCGGGGTGTGTACGACCACTACTTCACCACGTTCCTGCACCCGGCCGACCTGGTGTGGTCGTTCACCGAGGCGCTCGCGATGGCGGCTGCGGTGATGGCGATCCACACCTATTACGGCTACACCGCCACCGGTGGACCCGCCGGCGTCGGTGAAGCTGTCGGCCGCGCGGTCCGCACCTCGATCACCGCCGGGGTGTTCATCCTGTTGACCATCACACTGTCCGTGTACGGGCAGTCCGGAAACTTCCACCTGTCGGGGTAGCCGCGATGACCAATTCACCCCGGCGAGAAAAGATCGACCCGATCTGGTGGGCTCCGGTCCTGGTCATCGTGATCGTGGCCGTGACCGCCCTGACCGCACTGCTGTTCACCGGCACGCTGCGCCGTACCGTCCCGCTCACCCTGGTCTCCGATCGGGCCGGCCTGGTCATGGAGGACGGCGCCAAGGTCAAGCTTCGAGGTGTCCAGATCGGCGAAGTCTCGTCCATCGCAGCCGAAGCCACCGCGGGGGAGGCCGGCGCGAGGCTCAGACTCAAGATCGATCCCGACGATTTCGCGTACCTCCCCGGCAACGTCGAGGCGGAGATCAAATCCAGCACCGCCTTCGGTGCCAAATATGTCGACCTCATCGTCCCGGACGGCGGTGCGAGTCCCGAGCCGCTCCGACCGGGCGCGGTGCTGCACTCGCGCAACGTCACCGTCGAGGTCAACACCGTGTTCGAAAACCTGCAGTCCGTTGTCACCGCGATCGACCCGGCGAAACTCAACGCGGTCCTCGCCGCCGTCGGCGAATCCCTGCGGGGCAAAGGGGAAGTCATCGGCCAGGCCATCACCGACGCCAACAAGGTGCTGCTCGCGGTTAACCCCCGGATGGACACCATCCGTCAGGACTGGCAGTTGTTCGGAAAGACGACCCAGGCATACTCCGTTGCCGCGCAAGACATCCTGTCGGTCCTGGACTCCTTCTCGACGACGGCGAACACCATCAGCACCCACGCCGGGGCACTCGACGAACTCCTGCTGTCCGCGGTCGGCTTCTCCCGCTCGGGCATCGACACTCTCGGCGCAAACCAACCCAACCTCGTGCGTGCGCTGAACCTGCTCGATCCGACCACCGCACTGTTCATGAAGTACTCGCCCACCTACACCTGCCTGTTCCAGGGGGCGGTCTGGTTCCTCGAACACGGTGGCCGGGATGCACTGGGCGGTAACGGAAAATCGGTGATCATGGACGCGGCCCTGCTGGCCGGCGACGATCCCTACCGGTATCCGGACAACCTTCCGGTGGTCAACGCCACGGGCGGGCCCGGTGGCGGGCCGAGTTGCGGCTCGCTGCCGGACGTCAGCAAGAACTTCCCGGTTAAGTACCTGGTGACCGACACCGGGTTCGGCACGGGACTCGACGTCCGGCCCAATCCGGGCATCGGATTTCCCGGCTGGGCCAACTATTTCCCGGTCACCCGCGCGGTGCCGGAACCGCCGAGCATCCGCTATCCGGGCGCGCCCGCGCCCGGTCCGTTGCCGCCGTACCCGGGCGCACCCGCCTACGGCGCACCCGAATACGGGCCCGACGGAGCGCCGCTCTACCCACCGCCACCGGGCCCTCCGCCAGGTCCGTCACCGGCACCACAGGAGGGACAGCCATGAGGCGCGCGACTTTCCGCGTCGCGACGCGGGTGGTGCTGTTCACCGCACTGAGCCTGGTCTTCACCTTCATCCTGGTGACCGTGTTCGGACAGTTCCGGTTCGATTCACGCGCCTCCTACAGCGCGGTGTTCACCAATGTGTCCGGGCTCAAGGGCGGCAATTTCGTGCGCATCGCCGGCGTCGAGGTCGGCAAGGTCAAAGACCTCACGCTGCACAAGGACGGGACAGTCACCGTCGACTTCGCCATCGACAAGACCCTGACGCTGACCGAGGGAACCCGCGCCGCGGTGCGTTACGAGAACCTGATCGGCGACCGCTACCTGTCCCTGGACGAGGGACCCGGATCTGTTCGCAAACTTCAGCCGGGACAGTCGATTCCGCTGGAGCGCACATCGCCCGCACTGGACGTCGACGCCCTGATCGGCGGATTCCGGCCGTTGTTCCGTGCGCTGGACCCGGATCAGGTCAACGCGCTGTCCGGGGAACTGCTGAAGGTGTTCCAGGGGCAGGGCGGCACCATCTCGTCGGTACTGGCCCAGACCTCGGCGCTGACCACCACGCTGGCCGGGCGCGACCAGCTGATCGGTCAGGTGATCACCAACCTCAACACCGTGCTCGGCACGTTCGCCGAACGCGACGAACAGTTCGCCGAAGGTCTCGACAAGCTGTCGGAGCTGGTGGCCGGGCTGGCCGAACGCAAATCCGACATCGCCACCGGGACGGCCTACATCAACGCGGCCGCCGGCTCGGTGGCCGACCTGCTGACCACCGCGCGCGAACCGATCAAAGAGGCCGTGACCCAGACGGATCGGTTCTCCGGGCAGATCATGGCCGACCGGGACTACGTGGACGACCTGGTCAAGACCCTGCCCGACGCCTACCAGGTGCTCGCCAGGAACGGGCTCTACGGCGACTATTTCGGCTTCTACCTGTGCGACGCGATTCTCAAGCTCAACGGAAAAGGCGGCCAGCCGGTGTATGTCAAACTCGCCGGCCAGGATTCGGGACGGTGCACGCCGAAATGACGCGACTGACACTCAAGCGGTTCACCATCAAGTGGCCCACGATCAAGCCGCTGGCAGAGCGTAGCCGGCCGGCCGTCGGTGCCGTGGCCATCCTCCTGCTCGCTGCCGCGGTGCTGGCGGCCTTCTCCTACGACAAGATTCCGTTCATCAAGGGCACCTCCGACTACTCTGCCTACTTCTCAGAGGCCGGCGGCATCAAATCCGGTAGCGACGTGCGGGTTTCGGGCCTGAGCGTGGGTCGGGTCGCGCAGGTTCGGCTCCAGGGCGCCCGGGTGCTGGTGGACTTCACCGTCCGCGACGGCGTCGAACTGGGCGAGCGCACGGAGGCGGCGATCAAGACCGAGACCGTGCTCGGAACCAAGGTGCTCGAGCTGACCTCCCGAGGCGACGGCACCCTGACCGGACCCATCCCGATCGAACGGACCACCTCGCCCTACGACCTGCCCTCCGCGCTGGGGGATCTGACCACCACGATCAGCGGACTGGACACCACGCAGTTGTCCTCGGCGCTCACCACATTGGCGGACACGTTCCGCGACACCCCACCGGATCTGAAACTCGCGCTTCAAGGCGTGGCCCGGTTCTCGGACACGCTCAACGCCCGTGACGCCCAGCTGCGCAACCTGTTGGCCAACGCCAACAAGGTCACCGGTGTGCTCGCCAAGCGCAGCGACCAGATCGCCAACCTGGTGGTGACCACCAACGCACTCCTGGCCGAACTGCTGTCCCAACGTGACTCGGTCGACGCGCTGATGAACAACCTCACCGCGGTGTCACACCAGATCTCGGGTCTGGTCGCCGACAACCGCACGCAACTCAAACCCGCCGTCGACAAGCTCAACGGCGTGCTGGAGATCCTGGACAACCGCAAGGGCGAACTGCAGCGCACGCTGTATCTGCTGCGCCGCTATGCGATGTCGTTCGGTGAAGTGCTCGGGGCGGGACCGTTCTTCAAGGCGTCGCTGGTCAACCTGCTGCCCGGGCAGATCGCCCAGCCCTTCGTCGATTCCGCGTTCTCCGATCTGGGCCTGGATCCCAATGTGCTGCTGCCGTCGCAACTGGTCGACCCGGGTACCGGCCAGCCGGGTACCCCGCCGCTGCCGATGCCGTACCCGCGCACCGGACAGGGTGGGGAACCGAACCTGTACCTGCCCGACGCGATCACCGGCAAGCCGGGAGATCCGCGTTATCCGTACCGGGAACCACTGCCCGCTCCGCCGCCGGGTGGACCGCCGCCGGGACCACCCGCATCGGCCCCCGCACCAGGGGAACTCCCGCCGCCCAGTTTCGGGCCGCCGGTACCGGCCGAAGGCGGGCGGTGACCATGTCGACACGCGTACTGCGGACCGCAATCGCCTCGGCGCTGAGCGTCATCCTGGTCGTCGCGATCACCGTGGTGGCCACCCCGTGGTGGGATCGGGTCAGGGACAACACCTTCACCGCCTACTTCGACAACACCAACGGGCTCTACACCGGGGACGAGGTGCGCATCCTCGGCGTGGCGGTGGGAACCGTCGAGAGCATCGAACCCCAACCCGACGCCGCCAAGGTCACCTTCACGGTCGACAGGCAATACCCGGTGCCTGCCGATGTCCAGGCGGCGATACTGTCGCCGTCGTTGGTCAGCGCCCGCGCACTCCAACTCGTTCCGGCCTATGAGAGCGGCCCGAAACTGGCCGACGGCGCGGCGATTCCACGGGAACGCACCGCGGTTCCCGTCGAATGGGACGATCTGCGCCAGCAGTTGGAGAAGCTCACCGACTCCCTGCAGCCCACCACCCCCGGCGGGCCCAGCGCGGTCGGCGAGTTCGTCAACAGCGCGGCAGACAATCTGCGCGGCCAGGGCGATACCGCACGGGACACGGTGATCAAACTGTCGCAAGCGGTTTCGGCGCTGGGCGATCACAGCACCGACATCTTCAGCACCGTCCGCAATCTGCAACTGCTGGTGTCCGCGCTGACCTCGAGCAGCGATCTGCTGGCGTCGTTCAACACCAACCTGGCCGACATCAGCACCGTGTTGAGCAACAGCCCCGACGAGGTGGCCAACGCCACCCAGGCCCTCGACGTAGCGGTCAACGACCTGCGCGGGTTCGTCGCCGAGAACCGCGAGGGCCTCGGCGTCACGTTCGACCGCCTCAACGCGATCACCACCGCACTCAACGACAGCCGCGCCGACGTCAAGCAGGTCCTGCACATCGCGCCGACGGTGTTCCAGAACTTCATGAACATCTACCAGCCGGCGCAGAGCGCGGTGACCGGGATCCTGGCACCGGTCAATTTCGCCAACACCGTCCAGTTCATCTGCAGCGCAGTACAAGCCGCATCCCGGAAGGACTGGGAGCAATCGGCGAAGTTGTGCGTGCAATACCTCGCGCCGATCATCAAGAACCGCCAGTACAACTTCCCGCCGCTCGGGATCAATCCGTTCGTCGGGGCATCAGCGCGGCCCAACGAGATCACCTACAGCGAGGACCGGCTCAATCCGCACCTGCCGCCGGCGGCACCGGCACCGCCACCGGCACCTGCGGAATCCCAGCCTGCGCCTATCCAAACCGATCCCGCACTGGGGCTGCCCGGCCTGATGCTCCCCGGGGGGACCCCATGAGGCGGCTGGTGGTCGCGGCATTCGTCGTCGTATGCCTGGCGGTCATCCCGGGATGTGAATGGCGCGGGCTGAATTCGCTGAGCCTGCCGGGAACCGAGGGCAACGGAGACGGCTCCTACACCATCCAGGCGCAGTTGCCCGATGTGGTGGTGATCCAGCAGAACACCCGCGTGCGCGTCGGCGACGTCAACATCGGCAATGTCACCAAGATCGAAGTCCAGGACTGGCATGCCCTGGTGACGATGCGCATCGACGGCGGCGTCCACCTACCGGCCAACAGCACCGCCAAACTCGGACAGACCAGCCTGCTGGGCTCCATGCACATCGAACTCGCACCGCCGGTGGGCGAGGCGCCGCGCGGCGAACTCGCCGACGGCTCGGTGATCCCGCTGTCGGCCGCCGCCACCTATCCGACCACCGAGCAGACTCTCGCGTCGGTGTCGGTGCTCCTCAACGGCGGCGGACTGGCCCAGCTGCAGGAGATCAACCAGACCTTCGCGAAGGCGCTGGCGGGCCGGGAGAACGACATGCGCAGTCTCCTCGGCCAATTGGACATCTTCATCGCGGGGCTCAACGCCCAGACCGATGACATCATCACCGCCACCGAGAGGCTCAACTCGCTGGCCGGCCAGGTGGCGGCCCGGGACGACACCGTCGACACCGCGCTCACCACGATCCCGAAGGCGCTCGCCGTGCTGTCCGAGCAGCGCACCAAGATCGCCGATGCCGTCGACGCACTCGGAAAGTTCAGTGCGATCGCCACTTCGACCGTCGCCCAGACCAAGGAATCGCTCGTCGACAACCTGCGCAACATCGCACCGGTGCTGCGGGAACTCGCGAACGCCGGACCCGCCCTCACCCGGGGCCTGGACTTCCTGTCGACGTATCCGTGGGTGAAGAGCACGGTGGCCAACTGGTTCCGCGGCGACTTCGCCAACATCACGCTGGTGGTCGATCTGACCTTGAGCCGGATCGACAGCAGTCTGTTCACCGGAACCCGGTGGGAAGGCAACCTCACCGAACTCGAAATGCAGTGGGGCCGCACGATCGGCCAGATGCCCAGCCCGTACACGGCGGGCAACCCGCTGATCGCTCCCTACCGGTGGGGGGCGTACTGACATGATCCGGCTGTCCCGACCGGTATGGATCCAGTTGGCGATCCTGTCCACGATCACCGTCGTCGCCGTGGGCATCATGGCATTCGGCTTCGTCAAGGTCCCGGCACTCCTCGGGTTCGGCCGGTACACGGTCACGGTCCAACTGCCCGCTGCCGGTGGGCTGTACCCGACCTCGGTGGTCACCTACCGCGGTACCGAGGTCGGAAGGGTCAAATCGGTCGACGTCACCCGTGCCGGAGTCGATGCGGTGCTGACCCTGGACTCGGACATCGCAGTGCCGTCCCCGGTGTCGGCCGCCGTGCACAGCCGGTCCGCAGTCGGGGAGCAGTTCCTCGAACTGACTCCCGACCGCGGCGCGACCGGTACCTTGCGCGACGGCGATGTCATCGGCGTCGACAAGGTGCGCATCCCGGCCGACATCGGGAATCTGCTCGATGCGACCAACAAAGCCCTGCAGGCCATTCCGCCGGACAATCTGCGCACGGTGGTGGACGAGTCGGCCAAGGCCGTCGGGGGACTGGGACCCGAGCTGTCCCGCATCGTCGACGGTTCGACCGCCCTGGCCATCGAAGGCGGCAAGACTGTCGATCCGCTCACGCAGTTGATCGACCAGTCCCCACCGGTGCTCAATTCCCAAGTACAGAGCGCCGATTCGATTGCGACATGGGCGCAGCGGATGGCCGCGATCACCGGCCAACTCAAAACCCAGGACGCCGCGTTCGCGGATCTGCTGACGAAAGGAGCGCCGGCACTGGGGGAGGGCAAGGCGCTCTTCGACCGGGTGGCCCCCACCCTGCCCGTCCTGCTGGCCAACATGGTGAGCCTCGGTGACATCGCGGTCACCTACCGCAACGACCTGGAACAGTTGCTGGTCCTGTACCCGCAGGGGACCGCCGTGATGTCGGCGATCACCCTGGCCAACGCCGACACCAAACAGGCGTACCGAGGCATCTACCTCGACTTCAATCTGAACCTCAACCTGCCGCCACCATGCAACACGGGATTCCTGCCGGTGCGCCAACAGCGGTCACCGTCCGACCAGGACTACCCGGAACGGCCCGCGGGCGAGCTGTACTGCCGGGTTCCGCAGGACTCGGCCCTCAATGTTCGTGGCGTGCGCAACATCCCGTGCGAGACCAAGCCGTGGAAGCGTGCGCCGACCGTCGAACTGTGCGAAAGCGACGAGGAGTACGTCCCGCTGAACGACGGCCTGAATTGGAAGGGCGATCCCAACGAGACGCTGTCCGGCCAGGGAGTACCGCAGTACGCACCGGGCACCGATCCGCGACTGCCGCCCCCGCAGGGCACCGGCACCGCGCCGCCGCCCGTGGCCTTCGTCCCGTATGACCCGGCCACCGGAACCTATCTGGCGCCGGACGGCCGGTCCTACACCGACTCCGACCTCGCCGACAGCACGAAAGGCAAGACATGGCAGAGCATGCTGACGCCGCCGAGCGGCTAGACCAACCGGACACCGGCGGCGGCAACCGTATTCCGATCGCGCTGGTGCTCGTCGTCGTGGCAGCGCTGGCCGCTCTCACCGGCTGGCTGGGCTACCGCGATCAGCGATCACACACCGCCGAGGAGCAGCGCAACCTGTTCGTGCAGGTGGCGCGCCAGGCGGCGGTGAACCTCACCTCGATCAGCCACTCCGAAGCCGACGCCGACATCCAGCGGATCCTGGATTCGGCGACCGGTACCTTCCGCGATGACTTCGAGAAGCGGTCGGGCCCGTTCGTCGAGATCGTCAAGCGGACCCAGTCGACATCCCGTGGGACCGTCGCCGAGGCCGGCCTGGAGTCCGAGACCGGTGACGAGGCGCGCGTATTGGTCGCCGTCTCGGTGAAGACCTCGACCGGTGCTGCACCCGAACAAGATCCGCGTCGCTGGCGGATGCGCATCAGCGTCGAGCAGGTTGGCGACGACGTCAAAGTGTCGAATGTGGAGTTCGTGCCATGACCACAGATACCGCAGCGGAGCTCTCCGATCCGAGGGCCGATGAGCTGGAGACCGACGACCTCGTCGTCGAAGAACTGATCGAGGACGATGTTGAACCTGCGGAGCAGGACCAGCCCGGTTCCCGGTCCATCTCGTGGACGCGGGTGCTGGTGTTCGGCGTGCTACCCGCTGTGGCGCTGATCCTGGCGTTGGCGGCGGGTTTCCTGAAATGGCAGGACGGAGCCGCGCGATCGGCACAGGCGGCAGGCGCGGAGTCCGTGCGCGCCGCGAGCGAAAGCACCGTGGCGATCCTGTCCTATCGACCCGACACCGTGGACACCGAGCTGCCCGCGGCCGCGGACCGGCTCACCGGTGAGTTCCGCGACCAGTACACGCAACTGATCGACGACGTCGTCATCCCCGGGGCCAAACAGCAGGTGATCTCGGCGGTGGCGACGGTGCCGGCTGCCGCGCCGGTATCGGCGTCGCCCCGGCACGCGGTGGTGCTGGTACTCGTCGACCAGACCACCACGATCGGCACCGGTCCGCCGACCAAATCCACCTCCAGCGTGCGGGTCACCCTCGACAAGGTCGAAAACCGATGGCTCATTTCGCAATTCGAACCGGTCTGATCGCCGCCGTCGCGGCCCCGTTGGCGCTTTCCGGCGCATGGGGTCCGGCGCCCGCGCATGCCGACAACCAGCGGCTGAACAGCGGCGTGATCGCCAACGTGTTCACGATCCAGCATCAGGCGGGCTGCACCAACAATGTGACGGCAGACCCGAAACTGCGGTTGGCGGCCGAATGGCACACCAACGATCTGCTCGCCGACCGCAGCCTGGACGACCATGCCGGCTCCGACGGATCGACGCCGCAGTCGCGCGCCGAGGCTGCCGGATTCCGCGGCCGGGTGGCTGAAACGGTCGCCATCAACCCGGCGTTGGCGATCAACGGCATCGAGATCCTCAACCAGTGGTACTACGACCCGGTCGATTTCGCGATCCTGTCCGACTGCGCCAACACCGCCATCGGTGTGTGGTCGGCCAACAGTTTCGACCGATCGGTGGTCGTGGCCGTGCTCGGTCAGCCGGCGAACACGTAGTAATACCCATCCCGACCCGGCGCTCGGACCGGCAGACTGAGGTCATGCCAATCGACGAGGCTGTGCCCTCCCAGGACACCGTCACCCGGGACACCAAGCCGGAACGCGACCGTGCGGTCGATGTTGCGCGCCTGGGCGCCCTGCTCGTGGTGATCTTCGGGCATTGCGCCCTGCTGCTGGCCACCATCGATTCCGGGGGCGTTCGGGTCGGCAACATCCTCGGTGCACTCCCGGCACTGGCCCCGATCACCTGGGTGCTGCAGGTGATGCCACTGTTCTTCCTGGCCGGAGGGGCTGCGGGTGCCTACAGTTGGCATTCCGGTCGCTCGTGGGGCGCGTGGTTGCTCGCCCGCGCCCAGCGCCTGTGCCGGCCGGTGTTCTGGTACCTGGCGGTGTGGTCGGTGGTCCTGGTCGTGGTGCACGCGACCATGGGGGCCGAGTCCGCCGCTGCGCTCGGGCGCGAATGCGTGGCCCTGCTGTGGTTCCTTGGTGTCTACCTGATGGTGCTCGCCTTCGTCCCGGCGTTGATGCACCTGCACACGGGCCGGGCGCTGGCATTGGTGGTCGCCGGACTGATCGTCGCGTCGGGAGTGGTGGATGCCATCCGCTTCGCGGTCGGCACACCCGAGGCGGGCACCGCCAACCTGATCATCGTCTGGCTGATTCCGGTGGTGATCGGGGTGGCCTACGCACGCCACCTGATCTGCGCGCGACGGGCGATCGCGATTGCCGTCCTGGCCTTCACTGCGCAGGTGATCCTGGCGCTCACCGGCATTTACGACGTGTCCCTCGTCGTCACCGGAACCGAGCACGTGTCGAACGTGTCACCGCCGACGCTTCTGCTGGCGCTGCACTGCACGTGGATGCCATGCCTGTTCATCGCCGCCGCGGACCCGATCCGGCGCTGGGCCGCCCGCCCGCGTGTCTGGTACGTGGTTGCGACAGGCAACGGGGGAGCCATGACGCTGTACCTGTGGCACATCCCGGTGATCGCGATCGCCGCGTTCAGTCTGCATGCCCTCGGCCTGGATGCGTTCGACCCGCACGCCCCGGGCTTCTGGCCCCATCTGGCTTTGCGTGCAGTGGTTTTCGCCGTTCTCATGGCGGCGGCCTTCCGGCTGCTGTCGCCGCTGGAGCATCGCCCGCTGCCGTGGTGGGACGACCGGGTTCAGATCAGCGGCGTCCGGTCGGTGGTCACCGGAGTGCTGCTGTGTGTCGCCGGCGCCGCGTTGACACTGATGGCCAAGAACGGCCTCGACGGCGTGCTGGGCTGGTCGGCGCTCGGCGGGTTCGTCCTCGCGGCCGTTGCTGCGCGGGCCAGTGCCGGGAGGGCTGTCAAGGCCTAATTGCCCTGTGCGGCAAGATCTGTGGATAGATCCGGTGCTGTGGATAACTGCTCGGGGAGTCGGTGATCGGCGGTAGAATTCGAACATGCATTCGAATACTGTCTCTGATCAGGAGACGGTGCTGGCTGCCTACGACGAATACGATGCCGTCTGCGCGAAAATGGCCGCCCTCAACTATCAGACGTTGAGCCTGCCTGAGCTTCTCGATCTGCAGTCACGGCGCGAACATCAATTCCGGTCCGCGCCTGCGGTGGACCACCGCCTGTTGACCGAAATTCAAACCCGGACCACCCCTGGCGAGATCGGTGCGAAAAGCTGGGCCGACGTCCTGGCCATCCGGCTACGCATCAGCAACAAAGAGGCCAAACGCCGCATCGCCGAAGCCGCCAACCTGGGCCCACGCACCACCGTCACCGGGCAGTCCATGGCGCCGGTGTTGCCCGCCACTGCCGCCGCTCAGGCTGCCGGTGACATCAACACCGACCACGTCGCGATCATCCGAAAGTTCTTCGCCAAGCCACCCGTGCCGCTGGATGCCGCCACCCATGCCCAGATCGACGCCGACCTGGCTCGCATCGCCGCCGGCAACAGCCCGGAGATTCTGAAACAGTGCGCCGACCGGATCGGCTTCCTGCTCGATCAAGACGGCGACGCACCCAGTGATGAACAACCCGAACGCCACGGGGAAATCATCATCGGGCCCCAAAACGCCGACGGCACAAGCGAAATCCACGGCAGGCTCACCCCTGAAGCCCGCGCCACCCTCGCCCCGATCCTCAGTCGCTACGGCGCCCCCGGCATGTGCAACCCAGCCGACGAGCACCCCTGCACCACCGGCACTCCCAGCGCGGAGGCGATCGCGGCCGATGCCCGCACCGTCGCTGAGCGCAACCACGATGCCCTGGTCGCCATCGGCCGAAACGCGCTGTCGTCGGGAGAACTCGGCCGGCACAACGGATTGCCGGTCACGATCGTCGTATCCACCACCCTGCGTGAACTCGAGACCAGGACCGGTAGCGGGCTCACCACCTCCGGCACCCGGTTGCCGATCGCCGATGTCATCCGGATGGCCGCCCACGCCCACCACTACCTCGCGGTCTACGAGAACCATCGTCAGGTCCCGCTGTATCTGGGCCGCAGCAAGCGCATCGCGAGTGCCGCCCAACGCCTCGTCCTGCACAACCGCGACCGGGGTTGCACCCGGCCGGGATGCACCTGTCCCACCGATCGTTGCCAAACCCACCATGCCAAAGCCGATTTCAGCCAAGGGGGCCTGACTGATGTCACCGACCTGACGTTAGCCTGCCCGAAGAGCAACCGCCTGGTCCACGAAAAGGGCTGGCGCACCCGCGTGCGCGACGACGGCCGGGTGGAATGGATCCCGCCGCCGCTCCTGGACACCGGCCAGGACCGCATCAACCATTACTGGCACCCCGAAGACCTCTTCCATCCACCGGACGAAGACGAGAGTGACGATCCCTAGGGGTGGGTTACACCCGCCGAGATCACCCGTGCATCGGATTCCACGGCCGGGTGGCGATCAGCTCCGCACTCCACGTGCCGGCCCTCACCAGGGCGGCGACTTCCTCGCGGATGGTGTCGCCGATCTTGACGCTGAGCTCACGAGGCAGGTCGAGTTGCTCGGTTGCGGCGACGCCGAGACGCTGACTGAGCGCGGAGTCCGCGATGGCCGCGAATCTCAAACGCCCATCGTCGATTTCGCGGCGGCACGCCGACAGCGGAAGGAACCCGTAAGCGATACCCGCCTCGATCATGTTCTTCATCACGGCAACAGAATCCGTCGTCGTCCGGTGACTGAACTGGACCTTGGTACGCAACGCCGCATTCTGCAGTGCCACACCGATCCCCGATGACGACCGGGGTACCACCAGAGGCAACCTGACCACATCGCTGAACCCCACGGCACTGGCGTCGTCGAGGTCCGACTCGGGCCCACCGATCAGGAACAGCTCTTCGGCCAACAACTCTCGATAGAAGACCCGTTCATCGGGTACCGGGTTGATGAGTGCCACGTCGACCGCACCTTTGAGCATGGCCTCGACGAGATGGTCGGTACTCCCGACGGTCACCGAGAACGTCGCCTCCGGGAAGACGGTGGTCAGGCTGGCCAGCAGCGGTGCGGCCAACAGGTCGATGGTGGTCTCGGGTAATCCGAGGCGCAGGGTGCGGTCGAGCCGGGCCAGCGGGGTCCCGGCGTACTGGACGGCCAGTTCCAACTGCCGCAGCGGCCCGGCGGTCGACGCCCGCAGCCGCTCGCCGGCCTCGGTGAGCTCGACACCGCGACGGGTGCGGGTGAACAACGTGACGCCGAGGTCCTCTTCGAGCAGTTGAAGCTGGCGACTCAACGCCGGTTGCGCGATGCCCAGCACGCCGGCCGCGCGCGTGATGGAGCGCTCCTCGGCGATGCGCAGGAAGTACTTGAGCCGGTGGGTGTCCATCGCTTCGAGATATACCAGCCATCGAATCTCGGCATGACTGGAACCCGAAATCGGTATTACCTCCCCGCTTGTCCCCGGCCATAGCGTTTCCGATCGAAGCCATGGTGAGAGGAGACACCCCATGACGGTGCACGACGATGCCGAGGCCATCGCAGCCCTGAATCTCGACAGCCTGCCGCGCCACATCATCGACAAACGGGTCACCGATTTGATGGATCTGTCGGGCAAGAAGGCGTTTGTGACCGGCGCAGGCGGAGATGGCCTGGGCCAGGCCATCGCCAATCGCTTGGCGGGTCTCGGCGCCGACGTGGCATTGATCGGGCGAACTTTCGAGAAGGTCGAGCGCCGCGCTGCCGAGATCGAACAGCGGTGGGGGGTCAAGGCCTACCCGGTGAAGGCCGACATGTCCGACTGGGATCAGGTGCATGACGCGGTCCACACTGCGCACGAAGAACTGGGCGGGCTGGACATCATGGTCAACAACCCCGTGATGGTCGTCGGCGGTCCGTTCGAGAACCACACCAAGGCCGACATCGACCACACCGTGCTGGGCAGCCTGACCATGATGATGTACGGCGCCCATGCCGCGCTGGAATTCCTGCTCCCGCAGGGGTCGGGCAAGATCATCAACATCGGGTCGGTGGGCGGCCGGATCCAACAGCGCGGCCTGGTGGTGTACAACGCCTGCAAGTCGGGTGTCGTCGGCTTCACCCGCAATCTCGCCCACGAGGTGGCCCCGCGCGGGGTGAACGTGCTCGGCGTCGCGCCGGGGATCATGATCAAACCGGAGATGATGGAGTACCTGCTCGACCCGAAGACCCCGGCCCATTTCGCGGGCCGGGGCGCGATCCTGGAGGCCATCACCACGCAGGTGCAACTCGGCCGCGCGTCGCTGCCCGAGGAAGCGGCCAACATGGTGGCATTCCTGGCGTCGGAGGCGGCGGATTACCTGTGCGGGCAGACGATCGATGTCGCCGGCGGGCAGTGGATGAACTGAGATGCCGACCGTCACGGATATCAAGGCCGGTGCCGCCGAGCAGACCGGTCTGACGGACTTCGGCGACGATTCGTTCGAAGAGGGGCTGGGCATCCTGCTGTCCTCGTTGGACACCGAGGCCCGGCTCAACGAGCGCGGACAGGCATTCCTCTACCCCCGCATCACCGGTTATCTGGCCCAGCGCCTGCAGGTCGAAGACTGGTACCGACGCCACCCGGAGATCGACGAGGTCCCGATCGTCGCCCCCGTCATCGGCTTGGGTCTGCCGCGCACAGGGTCCACGGCGCTGTCGATGCTGCTCGCGCAGGACCCGGACATCCGGTATCTGCGGCGATGGGAATCCTCGCAGCCGTGCCCGCCGCCGTCCACGGTTCGGGGTGTGGATCCGCGGGTCCCGCCCGACAAGGGGGAGATGGTCGGCACCCGGTATCACGTGCCCGCGGACACACACGGTCCCATGGAATGTCACGAGCTGATGGCCCTGGACTTCAAGTCACATCTGTTCCAGTCTTTCGCCCAGGTGCCCACGTACTCCACCTGGCTCGTGGAAAAGGCCGACCTGACAACGACTCTGGCGTATCAGCGGCGGGTGATGAAGCTGCTGCAGTGGGGTGAACCCGACCGGCCGTGGCGGCTGAAATGTCCATCGCACGTGCTGTGGTTGGAAGCGGTCGGCCAGGTGTTTCCCGACGCCAGATTCGTGATGACACACCGGGATCCGACCGATGTCATCCTGTCCGTGGCAGACCTTTACGCTGACATCATCGGCACCTTCACCGACGAGATCGACCGGCCCTACATCGGCAGGCTCAATGTCGAACACTGGTCGCTGGGCATGGACCGGGCCTTGCGCTTCCGGGCGGACGGTGCGCAGGACCGCTTCTACGACATCGATTTCCGGGCCATGCAGGCCGATCCGATCGGTGAGGTCACCGGCCTCTACGCCTGGCTCGGCCAGCCCGTGACCGACGAGTTCGCCACACGGATGGGCAGTTGGTGGACTCAGGCCGCCGCCGAAACGCGAAAGCCAGTTCGCACGCCGACCCGGCAATGTTCGACATCGACCTGGACCACGTGCGTCCCCGTTTCGCCCGTTACACCGACCATGCCAACCGCTGGACCACCCGCGCCGGCTAGAACAGGAGCCCCACATGGCAATCGACCTCACCGGCGGTATCGACCCGTCCCGCGAGTACGTGTTCGCCCAACGGCCGGACAACCCGGAAATGCGGGACTCGGTGAGTTTTTGGACCGTCGACGACCGCGGGCAGATCGGTTTGCCCCGCATCGGGATCGAGGCCGTCGCCGCGAACTGGGACAACCACGAGATGCAGATCAATGTCGCGTTCCCCGACGGCCGGGTGTACCGCCTGCGCGACGGCGGTCCGTCCCTGCCTGCCGAAGGGCCCGACGGCAAGCCGACCGTTCTCGGAGCAGGCGGGCTGGCCTTCCGCTGCGTCGATCCGTTCGACACCTGGACGATGACGTACGCGGGCAAGGCCGTTCAGACATCGGCGGCAGATCTGGTCGCGGGAAAGTCGGACGGCCCCCTGGTCGACGTGGCGTTCCAGGTCGAGGCCAAGATGGCCGTCCCTCCGTGGATCCAGGGGGCGCTACAGCAGGACGCGGCCGACCGGATCAAGAACTCGGTGGAAGGCGACCTGATGGGCGGCCCCCGCTACGAGCAACTGTTCCGGGCGCGCGGATCGGTGACGCTCGACGGGGACAGTCAGGATTTCACCGGCAGCGGCCTGCGGATCCGCAGGCAGGGGGTCCGCAAGCTGGGCAGCTTCTGGGGCCACGCCTGGCAATCGGCGGTCTTCCCCAGCGGCAAGGCTTTTGGTTACATCGCCTACCCCCCGCGTGACGACGGGCAGCCCACCTTCAACGAGGGCTACATCTTCACCGGCGACGGCGACCTCATCCCGGCCCGGGCGGTGCGGGCACCCTGGCTGACCAAGCTGCAGGCCCTCGGCGAAGACGTCTCCGTGGTGCTGGAAACCGCCGACGGCACGGTGCACATCGAGGGCGAGACGGTGTACTCGACCCACGACATCCACCACAACGACAACACCTTCTCGGTGCGCGAGATGAAGAAGGAGAACCCCAACTTCCCGGCCCTGCAACAAGCCGGTGTGCGCTACCGCTGGGACGGCGAGGAGACCTTCGGCATGCTGGAGCGGTCCAACCCGATCGAGAAGATCGATCTCGATGCTCGGGCTTGAGGGCAAGACGTTCATCATCGCCGGGGGAGCAACCGGCATCGGTGCCGGCACCGCCAAACGGTTGGCCGCCGAGGGCGCCTCGGTGGTCGTCGGTGACATCAACGCGGCGGGGGCGAAAGCCACCGCCGAAGACATCACGGTCGCCGGCGGCAGTGCCATCGCAGTCGAATTCGACTTGGCCGACGATGAATCCGTCCGGCACCTCGTCGACGCCACGATCTCGGAGTTCGGTGCGGTCCACGGATTGGACAACGTCGGTGCCGATCTGTCGGAGAACAACCTCGGACGTGACACCACGATCCTCGACACCCCGTTCGAGGTATGGCACCGCACCCTCGACGTCAACCTGCTCGGCTTCGTGCGCACCATTCGCGCCGTGCTGCCGCACCTGCTCGAAAACGGCGGCGGCAGCATCGTCAACACCTCATCGGGGGGCTCACTGGGAACCGACCCGATGCACGTCGCCTACAACGCCTCCAAGGCCGCGGTCAACCAGCTCACCCGGCACGTGGCGAACAACTACGGAGCCAAGGGGATTCGCAGCAACGCCGTGATGCCGGGCCTGGTGATGGGGGAGACGCAGGAACGCCAGAACGATCAACAGATACAGCAGATGTTCCTGATGGCGGCCAAGGTCACGCGCCTCGGCAGGCCCGCGGACCTGGCCGCGGTCACTGCGTTCCTGCTGTCGGACGACGCCGAATGGATCAACGGCCAGACCTGGTACATCGGCGGGGCATCGCACATGCGTCAGTGACGCGGTACGAGCCCGGCGAAAACCTCAGTCCTCCTTGCGGATCAACCGTCCCAGCGCTTCACGATCGGGTGCCAGCAGCTCATCGATGCGGGCCTGGTTCACATCGGCGACGATGATCTCGCCGACCTCCTGGTACACATCGCTGAAGATGCCGTGCGCCTTCATCTTCTCCGTCTGATAGACGTTGTCCTCGGTCGGCGTCACGTAGTAGACGATCTCCGGCTTGAACCGGTGGATCAGCCATACATGGATCAGATCCATCAGGCGCTTCTTGCGCAGCTTCTCGGCGAAGGTGTTCTGGTCGCGCACCGTCAGGATGTTGCGGCCATGCCGGTCCTTGATGGGGTCGACGACGACGTTGGCCAGTGGCTCCTCACCGTCGCCGTAGATGCCGAGGTCGAGCACGTCCGACCCGGCGCGGCGCGGCCGAAGCTGCACGCGCAGGTTCTCGCCGATCTTGTAGTAATCGCCCCACAGCGCCAGCCATTCCTCCAGCAGCTTCTTGGGCACCTCGGTCTGCACCAGATGCTGGTGTTGCGTGGAGCCCGCGCCCATCGCCTTGGTGGTGGCGGTGCGGCCCGAAGAGGCGGCCAGCGCGGCGTCGCTGCGCGGCCCGCCCACCAGGGTTTGCGGTGTGCGGTAAGGAGATTCGACCAGCCGCATCTTGCGTTGCAGCCGGGCCAGCGCCAGCATGCCCTCCTGCTGCAGGGACGTCGCGAACTCCTCGCACGCCACGCCGTCGACCTGATGTCCGCCGTAGGTGATGAAGTTGAAGACGAACCCCATCTTGCCGAGTTCAGCAGGGAACGCCCGCATCTCGTCATCGGTCATCCCGGTGGTGTCCCAGTTGAACGACGGTGACAGGTTGTAGGCCAGCATCTGGTCGGGGAACTCGGCGTGGATGGCGTCGGCGAACTGCTTGGCATCGGCCAGGTCGGCGGTCTTGGTCTCCATCCACAGGATGTCGGCGAACGGAGCGGCCGCCAGCGACTTCGCGATCGCATACGGGATGCCGCCGCGAACCTGGTAGTAGCCCTCGGGGGTCTTGACCCGCTCGCAGTCCCAGGCCACGTCGGCGCCCAGCTCGTGCGCCTTCTCCTGCGCCGTGTACAGCGATGCCCGGGCAGCGAAGGCGCGCCAGTCGGCGGCGCTCATCGCGGCGGGCTCGCCTTCCTTCGCGCGGTACTCCAGAAGCTCGGCGACCGCCTCGCCGTAGGTGTTCAGACCGGCGTCGGCCTGCCACGCCTCGACGAATGCCGACTCGACCTTGTCGAACATCGTGTCCACCGAATCGCCGGCCACATGCGCCTTGACGGCGTCGGCGATGGTGCTGGTGAGGCCCTGGCGTTCCAGCCAGGCCTCGGCGGTCGCGTACTCGCCGGCGGGCAGCGCGTACAGCAGATGGCCGTTGAGCTCGGTGACACCGAGGTCGTAGAACCGGCGCACCATTGCCAGGAAACACGACTTGTACGTCGGCACGGAAAGGTTCGTCGCGCCCAGCAGGAATGGTTGATCACGCTCGTCGGCGCGGCTGTCGATCAGGTTCGCGGCCTCGGCGTCGGTACGCGCGACGATGATGCCGGGCACCCGCATGATGTCCAGCTGGAATCGCGCGGTGTTGAGCCGTTTGATCTGCTCATCCGAGGGCACCAGCACCTTGCCGCCCTGGTGTCCGCATTTCTTGGTGCCGGGACGCTGATCCTCGATGTGATAACCCGGCACCCCGGACTCGACGAAGCGGCGGACAAGGTTGCGCACATGCGGATCGCCACCGTGACCGGTGTCGGCGTCGGCGATGATGAACGGCCGGTAGTCGACCGCCGGGGTGGCCGCGCGCTGTTCGGGGGTCATCCGCAGCCGCAGATACTGCTGGTTGCGGTCGGCGGTCAGCAGCGCCCGCACCAGCCCGGCCGCCTCGTCGGGCACCTGGCTCAGCGGGTAGCTGGCCAGGTCGGGCCCGGGATCCTCACTGATGGATCCCTTGGCCGAGGTGGCCCATCCACCGAGATAGATCCCTCGGATCCCCATCCGTTTCATCACGACCGCCTGACCCGGCGAATACGGACCGAAGGTGGTGATGCTCAGCTTCTGGGCGAACAGATCGCGGAGGTAGGGAAAGAACGCCGTGGCGGCCTCACGGGCCACCGGATAATCCGACGGGATCGTGCCACGCTGCTCGGCGACCTGACGCGCCGAGTACAGCCGGGTGATGCCCGCGAACCGAGGACTGTCGATGTAGGCCTGGGTGGCCTCGACATCCTCCCGGAACGGTGATGTCTCTGCGTTGGCTTCGATGGTGGCCATGGGTTTGCTCCTCTTCGAGCTCGGCTACCTCGATTATCGCGGCGGAGACGATTCGAGGGACCGGTTGCGGAAAAATCGTCGCGGTGCCCGGCGGCACCCATCGTCTGGCTTCGTCGAAAAGCTCTGTATTCCAGCCAGTTTGACAAGCGGTTTCACAGCCTTCGCCAAGCCGCGGTCGTCGCCTCGATTCGCCCCTACCATCGGGGGTATGCCGAAGCTGACCAAGAAGGTGAAATCGCTGTTCAGTAGGCGTCGGCCGGTCACGCGCGAAGATGCCGCGGAGATTGCCGACTGGCTCAACGAGGGCGGTGCGCTGCATCCCGACGGACCGCCGACGGTCATCGATCCGAAGAAGAACAAGAAGTCCTGACGCCGGACCGGATTCGCAGATAACGGTTCTGTGGCTTCCGCCCGGACCCTAGGCTGCACGCCATGTCGATCGACCGGGCCGCGCTGGCCGCCGGTGCCATCCGATTCGCGTCGGGCGTCTCGTTTCTCGTCGACCCGAAGCGGGCCGACCGGCTATGGGGCGGACGGGAAACGCCGGACGCGACCGCGCAGCTGATGTGGCGGTCGATGGGCTATCGCGATGCGCTGATCGGCGGCCTGCTGCTTACGGCGGGACTGCGGGGCAGGGACACCCGCGGCTGGTTCCTGGCCTCCGGCGGGGCTGATGCCGCGGACCTGCTCGGCGGGATGGCGGTACACGACCAGCTGCCACGGTCGCAGCAGGTCATCGGCCTCGGGGGAGCCGTGGTCGGCATCGCGGTGGGACTGTGGGGCGCCACCCGCCGTCGGGACCGCGCGGCAGACCCGGCCACTGGCTAGGCCGATCGACCTCGCTCTAGAAATCTTCCTCGACGATGTCGCCGCGGTACCAGCGCGTGCCCATCAGATAGCAACCCATGGCCATCAGCTGCAGCGTCGGCACCAGGATCAGCAGCGCCCGGCCCAGCGCGTGTGCGCCGAGATCAGGGGTCAGCGTGTCACTGATCAGGCCGGTGACGAACGGGCCGACAGCCCCCAGGGTCGCATTGAAGAACAAGAAGATCGCCGAGGCGGTCGCCCGCTGCCCGGGCAGCACCAGCCGTTGAATGGCCGCGATCGACGGGGCCATGTACGACGTGCCGATGATGTAGCTCAGCGCCAGGAACCACACGCACGCCACGCGACTCTCCACCGTGAACGCCAGCACCGAGGCCGGCAGCAGTAGGGCCGTGGTCAGCACCACGATCCACAGCAGCCAGCGCGGATCGCGCGTTGCCAGCCGGTCCGCCAGTCGGCCCACGATCAGCAGCCCCAGGACTCCGGCCACCCCGGTGGCCAGGCCGTACTCCCACCCGACCTCACTGAGCGTCATCGACCGGGTCCGCATCAGGAAGGCCGGGGTGAACGTGGTCAGCGAGTACCCGGCGGCCGCGATGAACGCGGTGCCGCCGACGAGTGACAGGAAGCTGCGTTTACGCAGCAGAGCCCACCACTCGACCTGCGTGCCCGGTTCCGTGGGCGCCGTCACCGGCAGTGACTGGCGAACCCCGACCAACAGCAGCACCAGCGGGGCGAACACCACGCTGATCGCACCCATCACCACGAAAGCCGTTCGCCAGCCGAGGTTGTCGGCCAACAGCCCGCCGCCGATCAGGCTGGCGCCGCTGGCCAGGGGGATGGCGAAGGTGAGCACCGCCAGCGGTGCCGCGCGACGCTGCGGGGCGAAGTTGCGGGCCACGTACGCGTGCGCGGCCGGGGTGCTGCCGGCTTCACCCACCGCAACGCCCACCCTGGTGAGGGCGAGCTGAAATCCGGACTGCACGGCGCCACCGAGCATGGTCATGGTGCCCCACAGCGTCAGGCAGGCCGCGACCACCGCGCCATACGTTCCCCGGTCGGCGATTCGAGCCACCGCGATGCCGAGCACCGCGTACACGATGAGGAAGCCGAAACCGTTGATCACCCCGATCGCGGTGTCCGACAGGGCGAGGTCGTGTTTGATGGGCTCGGCCAGCACCCCAGGCAGGAACCGATCGACGTAGTTGAGGGTCCCGACCAGGGTCAACAGTGCGACCGCCGCCCACGCCCGGCGCGGCCCGTGCCCGTCGGCGGCTGCGGGCGGCACGGTGGCCAGCGGCGCCTGGCCGGTCTCACCCATGCCGGACGCCGCGCGCGAACCGCCACAGGTACTGCGGCAGCCGCCGTACCGGCACGGACTTCGGCCAATCCCGCGGACGGAAGAAGGCGTCGGAGCCTCCGTCGACGAACACCACACTGCCGCAGAGGAAATCGGCCGAGTCCGACAGCATGAAGCAGATCCAGTCGGCCAGATGGCCGGCGTCGCCGTAGCCGCCGATCGGCACCGGGAAGGACCGTACTGCGCGGCCCTCGCGCGGATCCGCGAGTTGAGCCTCGAGCAACGGCGTCAGGATCGCCCCGGGGGCCAGTGCGTTGAGCCGGATCCCGGCACCGGCCCATGCCGCGGTGACCGCGTTGATCCGCAGCCAGCGGCTGACCGCGATCTTGGAGGCCGCGTACATGATGGCCGACCCGTTGCGGCCCAGCAGTCGCAACGAGCGCACCGCCTTGTCGGTGTCACGCGCCAGCAGCGCCCGAATGGTCCGGTGCGGGACGACCGGTACGGTGGTCGTCGAATTGCTGGCGATCACAACCACTTTGGCTCGGTCCGCGGCGGCCAGTGCCGGGCGCAAGGCATCCAGGAGCTCCACCACGCCGAGGAAGTTGACCTCGGCGATCAACCGGTTCCGGTCAGCGCCGGGCCCGGGACCCAGTCCGGCGGCCAGCACGGCGCCGTCGAGCACCCCGTCGCACGCTGCCGACACGCCGTCGGCCGCTGCGCGGCGCCCCTGCGGAGTGGACAGATCGGCCACCACCTCGCCGGACTTCACGTCCACGCCGATCACGGTGTGCCCGAGGTCTCGCAGCCGTTCGGCGGCCTGCAATCCCATGCCGGATGCGGACCCGGTAACCGCGTATGTGCCGATGATCGCCTCCTTGCGGCCCGATCGTGGGCCGGCCCGGCGGCCAAAGATAGCATCCGAGACATGACCGACCTTGCCAAATACGGGCCGTGGGCCGTAATCGCCGGAGGCTCCGAGGGGGTCGGCGCGGAGTTCGCCCGGATGCTCGCCGAAGACGGGTTCAACCTGGTCCTGCTGGCGCGTAAAGCCGGTCCGCTGGAGGTCACCGCGCAGCGCTGCCGGGACCTGGGTGTGCAGGTGCGCACCGTGGCGGTGGATCTGGTGGACGATGCGTCGACCGCGCAGATCGCCGAGGCGACCGCCGACCTGGAGATCGGCCTGCTGATCTACAACGCCGGGGCCAATACCTGCAGCGAACGCTTCCTGGATGCGCCGCTGGCCGATTTCCAGAAGGTCGTCGACCTCAACATCACCAGGATGATGGAGCTGGTCCAGCACTTCGGCAGGCCGATGGCCGCACGACGCCGGGGCGGCATCCTGCTGGTGGGGTCACTGGCGGGCTACGCGGGGTCGATGCGGCACACCGTCTATGGCGGGGTGAAGGCGTACGGCCGGCTGTTCGCGGAGAGCCTGTGGCTGGAGTTGCGCGAATACGACGTCGATGTGCTGGAGCTGGTGCTCGGCGTGACCCGTACCCCGGCGATGGAACGCGCCGGCCTGAACTTCGAGGCACCGGGAATGCGGATCAACGATCCGGCCGACGTCGCGCGCGAGGGGCTGGACCACCTCGGTGCGGGGCCGGTGCACGTGGCTGGCGGCAACGCCAGACGCGCCGAGATGAACAGTGCGCCGGACCGGGCGCAGGTGGTGCTCAAGTCCGACGCCGCGATCCGCAACCTGATCAATCAGCGGGCGCCGCAATGACATCCGAGCTGGCTGCGCTCGAGGCGCGGCTGCGCCGACTCGAGGACGAACGCGACATCGCCCGGTTGATCGCGTCCTACGGCCCGCTGGTGGACGCCGCCGACGCCGACGGGACAGCTGCGCTGTGGGCGACCGACGGCCGCTATGAGGTCGAGGGCTGGGCGATGGCCGGCCGGGCAGACGTTCACGCGATGGTCAGCTCGACATCCCACCGCGCCCTGGTGGCCACGGGCTGCAGTCACTTTCTCGGGCCCGCCGTGGTCACCGTCGACGGCGATGCCGCGGTGGCGGTGTGTGAGTCGCTGGTGCTCCTCCGCCGCGAAACCCCCGACGACGGGAGCGGCGAGTATGTGGTGTGGCGGGCCACGGCCAATCACTTCGAACTGGCCCGCATGGACGGGCGATGGCAGATCACCCGGCGGTCCAGCCGCCTGCTCAACGGCGACTCGGCAGCACACCGGCTGCTGATCGCCGGTGTGGCCGGGGAGCCCGCGACCTGACCCAGATGAATTCTCGGTGCCCGGGCGGTTACCGATCTCTCCTCCGAGATGCCGATGCGGCCGGGGCGACTTACGCTCGTCGCGGTCGGGTGTCAGCCGAGGGGAATCGAGGTCGCAGGGGTGAAGACAGTGCTGGGGCTGTCGGTGACTTCGCACCGCATCGCCTGGGCGCTGGTCGACGGCCGCTCGACGGATGTCACCGCGCTCGATGACGACGCATTCGAGGTCGACGCCTCCGATCAGCTGGCCGACCGCGTCGCTGCCGCTGCCCGCAGTGCGCAGGCCATCGCGGCGACCAGCGGCCAGGACGTGGCCGCGATCGGCGTGACCTGGCACGGGCCCGACTCCGCCGATACCGGCGACCACCTGCCCGAACTTCTCGACCTTCTTGCCGCCGCGGGATTCGACGACGTGCGCGTGGTTTCCGGACAGGCCGGCGCCGACGACCTGGACGAGGATGAAGCGCAGGTGCGCGACGCCCAGGCCGCCGCACGAGCTGTCGCGACCAACGCGGTCGCCGCGACATCCAGACTGCCCCGCTACCGCCCGCCTGCCCCGTGCAAGCACCGGGCGGCACGGGTGGTGGCCGCCGCCGCGGCGACGGTTGCGGCGGGCATGCTGACGGTCGGCTCGCAGTTCACCGCACCCGCACCGATCCCGGCCGGCGACGAGGGGGACATCGCCGCGGCGGCCCCGGCTCCGCGGCTGGTCACCGTCGCCGCACCCCGACTGTCGGAACGCGCGGTGACGATGCTGCCAACCGAGGAGCCCGTCCAGGTGCAGGTCGCCGAGCGGGCCGAACGGGTACCGGTCGAGCAACCGGTGGAACCGGTCGTGGCCGCACACGTGACGCCCGCCGAGCCGGTTGCTCCGGTGCCACTCGCGCAGCCGGTAGCCGTGGTGCAAACCGCTGTGCCCCAAGCGGTTCCAGTGGTTCAGATGGCAGTTCCGGCGCAGGCGCCGGTCGCGTCGAACATGCCGACGCAGCAGTCGGCCGGAGTCCCCGCCGCGCATCTGCCGGCTGTCCAGCCGCAACTTTCTGCCGCCGAGGCCCACATCGCGGCCGATCCGTCGCCGGGCCCCGCGTCGGCCCCCGCTCCCTTGTCGGTACCCGCCCCGGCACTGGCCCCCGCGCCTCTGCCGGCTCCCGCAGTTGCCCCGTACCTCCGCCTGATCCCATCAGCGGATGGCTGCTCGCCGCGATGCCGTAGCGCGGGGTCAACCCATCGTCGCCAGGTTGTTCCAGAAGTGCCTGAGACTGTCCGTGCCGCCGAACAACGTCGTGAAATTGGTGGAATCGACCAGGACGATGTCGCCGGCCCGGCCGGACGTCGGGGGCATCCAGATCAGCGCGTTGAACTCGGCGTTGCCCGCCTCGGTGAACGGATGCGGCCGGGTGGGGTCGACGAGCTGGCGCCCCAGCACCCGCAATGCGTCGCTTTCCGGTGCGGTCAGTTCGTAGTGCGGCAGGTGCGGATGGAAATTGAACGTGCTGACGTCGGCGAGCAACCCGGGGGAGTCCAGATCGCGTAGTGCGGTCAGCGGTGCGATCTCGGTGGTGCCCTCGACGACGGCCGGACGTAGCCCCCATACGTTGTGCACCGGGACCTCGAGCGCCGCCATCAGCGAACGGGTGTACTGCCCGAAGCGTTGTTGCCGTGGCACCAGCGGATCGCCGTGATGCAGGTACTCGACCTGGCGCCGGGCGAAGTCGTCGGTGTCGCCGACGTCGTGGTGCGGTGCCAGTAGCAGGCAGGTGCCCTCGCGCTGAAGCCAGCGCCGGATCGCCGCGATCTCCGCCGGGTCGGTTTCTTGTTCGGACAGGATGTGGTCGAGGCCGAACACCATCAGGGTGTCGCAGTCATCGAGAACCCGCTCGTCGATCGGGAGCCGGTAGCCGGCTTGATCGATTCGCTGGAACACGGCCACCGGATGCCCGGTGACCTCACCCGCCAATTCCTGGAAGGCCAGCGTCGAACGGTGGAACAACTCCAGCGTGCCTGCGATGCCCTGCAGGAAGGAGGCGGCGTCGTACTCGGGCGTCTCGTATGACGGCCACAGCACGTTGCGGACCTCGGTCATGGTGGAGAACCGGTTCTCCATGGCCGCCGGATCGCGTTGGGCTTCCCACGGGTAGCTCCAGGTCCAGTAGATGCTGATCCGGCGGCGCCCGTCGTGAGGGCGGGGAATGTGGGTCTGGTTGTACGTGCGGGCACCGGTCATGAGGCCGCCTCTCCGCCACCGGTGGCCAGGTAGCGCAGTCCCGACATGCCCGGCAGGAAGAAATACGCACCACCCCGAAGTGTGGTGAAAGCAGGAATCCCCTTGTGTACCTTACGTATCGGCCGTTTGGGGACGGTGAAGTCCATGGTTCCGTCCTGCGTGCCGCAAATGGGGTCGTGCTCGTTGCCCAGCTCGTGGAACGTCTTGTCGTTGATCCAGACGTTCTGCGCGAACTCGAACTGACGCACCAGGTCGGCGCAGATGATGAACGCCGCGATACCCCGGTCCGCTCCGTCGTCGGGTGCGCCGTCCGGCAGGGCCGGACCGTAGGTGGCGCCGCGCCGGATCATTCGCCGCCGGTTCATGTAGTGCGCGGTGTCGCGTGGATTGAGCCGGCGCGCATGCGACCCCAGGGGACAGGCGTAGCCGAAGGGGTCCATCTCCTTGTAGTTGAAATCGTTGTTGCGCATGGGATCCGCGCCCAGCTCGGGATCGTCGTGGTCGGGTGCCAGCACCAGGGGAGCGCCGCTGCGCCACCGGCCCATGAACTTCGCCGCCAGTAGTTCCTCGGCTTCCGGCGAATCCGACCGCTCACGGATGTAGTCCCGGAACAGCGTGACGTGTTCCTCCAGCCGGCGGTAGGCCATATAGCTGCCGTTGCGCGAAAGTACCTCCGGTTGTGGAAGATTGGGGACAGATCCGTCCTCGTCGGGATAGCCGAGGATGAACTCGCCGGGCTCCAGCGGGTCGCCCGAACCTGGTGTCGGCTCTTCCCCGGAACCCTTCATCACCGGCTGGGACAACCGGTCACGGAACCCGAAGTGATCGTGTGCGTAGTTGAACGGCGGCGTCGCGTTCAGGTCCAGATAGGACAGGCTGCGCACCCCGGCGGTTCTGTCGAGCAGTTTGTCGTGCTCCTCGATGGAGCGCAGGCACTGCTCGTCGGTGCGCGAGAACAGGATCGCGATCGCATGGAGATCCTCACCGGCAAGTCCGCCCAACCAGTGTTCGGGCGCGGCCTCACCGGTGTCCCCGAGGATCGTGGCACGCTGCGCCATGCCCTCCCGGAACGCCGCCGGGAAGCTCGCCAGCGACTCTTCGCCGACACCGAGTGCCCGCAGTCCGGACCAGGTGAACGCCAACGTGACCCAGCGGTCGGATTCGTCCATGGTGGATACCGCTTCGGCGGCCGAGGACACCTTGTCCAGCAGCTCGGTGAGCCACGCCCGGCCGCCCTCCGGGGTGTCGAAGGTCAGGAACTCGTAGCGCCCGGTGATGGCCGGGGTGCGAGTCAACAGGATGTGCTGGATCTCGTCGAACTCGAGCACGGCCGGCTACTGCATCTGATCGAGCATGGTGGAGAAGGCGGCCTTGAGCCGCAGTGCCTTCTTGATCTCGTCGGCGGTCACGTACGGGTACTCGCCGTACTCCAGGAAACTCGGGACCTGGTGGGCCCGGACGAACTCGATGAACGCCTGGGGGTTTTCCTTCCAGTCCTCGGGGAACCCCTCCAGATTGGTGAAGACAGTGGTGATGCCGGTGGCACTGAACAATTGCACCGCGTCCTCGGTGTACTTGTCGAAGTCGGTGTCGAAGATGCCCTGATATTGGAAATGCAGTCCCGAGCCGACGTCGAAAAGTACCCAACGCAAATAATGCAGCCGCAGCGGCGCCAATACGTCCGGGCTGCCCGCGATCGCCTCCTCGATCTGTTTTCCGTATGCCCGCACCGCGTCTTCGCGGCCTTCTTTCACCTTCGCGATGATGGAAAAGCCGTGGCAGGCAGGGGTTCTCGGGTAGGTGGGTCCGTAGCGGCCCGGCTCGAGTTCGAAATAGCCTTCCGGCGGGAGGGCCATGGCGGCCGGCTTGCTCCAGACAGGTTCGGTGGCAGTCAATTTGGGGCCCCCTATGCGCTCTCGGATAACGCGGAACGCTAGCACTGTTACAGGCCCGTCAACGGCGATTGTGTTGACGCGCCGTTAAATTTGCCGGGCATTTCTCGGAAAACCTGGAAAACGCTCGTACCGGGCGTATTGTCCGCTGTGTCGGGGCCGTTCGAGGGGTAGGCCGCGACCGTCCCGAGTGACAGTGCGCCAGAGATGGGGCAGTGATGACGATCGGAGCGGGCACGAGACGGCTCCTCGCCGTGGTGGCCGCTGTTTTGACGCCGGTTCTCGTCGGCGGACTCGATGCGCCGGTGGTGCACGCCTATTCCAATACGCCGATCGAGATCCTCACCGTGCCCTCGGCTGCGATGGCGCGTGATGTCCGCGTCGAGTTTCTCGGCGGCGGGGCGGGTTCGCATGCGCTGTACCTGCTCGACAGCATGGAGGCCGGCGACGACCGCAACGGCTGGGACATCAACACCGCGGCCTTCGATTGGTATGCCGGAAGCGGAATCTCGGTGGTCATGCCGGTCGGTGGCAAGTCCAGTTTCTACAGCGACTGGTACGCGCCCGCGGTGGGCAACGGCGGCACCTGGACCTACAACTGGGAGACCTTTCTGACCCAGGAGCTGCCGGGCTGGCTGGCCACCAATCGGCAGGTTGCACCGACCGGGAACGCCGTGGTGGGGCTGTCGATGGGCGGATCGTCCGCCCTGGTGCTGGCCGCCTACCACCCGCAGCGGTTCGTCTACGCCGGTGCGCTGTCCGGTTTTCTGAACCTGTCGGCCGCACAATGGCCGGGAATGGTCCGGATCGCCATGAACTGGAACGGCGGATTCAATCCGGACGCGATGTGGGGCCCGCCCGGGGATCCTGCCTGGGCCCGCAACGATCCGACGGTCAATGTGGGGCGGTTGGTCGCCAACGGCACCCGGGTCTGGATCTACTGCGGCAACGGCACGGCACGGGATCCGTCGCTGGCCAGTCCGGATGCGCCGATCGGTGGTCTTGGCTTCCTGGAGGGGTTCGCGATCGACTCCAACCGGGCGTTCGCCGACGCGTACCGGGCCGCCGGCGGCACCAACGCGGTGTTCAACTTTCCGGACGGCATCCACAGCTGGGGCTACTGGGGTGAGGAACTGCGCCGGATGAAGCCCGATCTGTCACGCGTCCTGGGTACCGCCCCGGTCGACGGCAGCGCGAGCGAAGGCGCGAACCCGGTCCTTCGCGACCTTCCCGTTGCCGGTCAGCGGTAGCGCCTCGGTGAAGAGCACCACCCGTGGTCGCTTGAAACCCGCGATCTCTGTCCGGACGTGGTCGACGAGTTCTTCGGCGGTCGGCCGGCGTCCCGGCATCGGGACGACCACCGCGCACACCGCCTCGCCCCAGTAGTCATCGGGTACCGCGACCACGGCCACCTGGTCCACCGCTGGGTGGCCGGACAGCACATCCTCCACTTCACGGGAGGACACGTTCTCGCCGCCGGTGACGATGATGTCCTTGAGCCGGTCGACGACGAACAGCCGGCCGTCGGGGTCGGTGCGGCCCATGTCGCCGGTGTGCAGCCAACCGTTCTCGGTACTGACACCGCCGGGCCAGTAGCCGGGTGTCACCTGCGCGCCGCGCACCACGATCTCACCGACCAGCCCGGACGGCAGCAGATCTCCGGACGGCGCGGCGATACCGATCTCGACGTCCCGGTGCGGATAGCCGGCACTGGTGAGCAGCTCGGGTCGGTCGGCCGCCCCGGCGCGGTGATCGTCGGGCCCGAGAAACGTGATGTTCCCACCGGTTTCGGTCATCCCATACCCCTGGTGGAAGTCCACGCCGAGCATCTCGATCGCGCGGCGCAGCAGATCCAGCGGCATCGCGGCCGATCCGTAGGCGATCGCCGTGAGGCTGGGCAGGTCGGTCCCGGTGCGGTTCAGATGGCCGAGCAGCGAGTGCAGCATCGTCGGCGCCAGCGAACACGAGGTCACCCCGTGCGTGCGGACGAGCTGGGCGAAACTCTCCGGGCGGAACTGCGCGCACAGGACGACTGTGGCCGCCACCGCATGCTGGACCAGCATGTTGTATCCGGCGATGTGACACATCGGGAACGGCAGCAGGTACACCCCGCCGGGCGGCACGGAGCGGCCCTCGACCGAGCCCCAGACCGCCGTGAGGATCGAACGATGGCTGTGCACAACAGCTTTCGGAACCCCAGTGGACCCGCTGGTGAACAGCAGCCAGGCCGGCTCGTCCGGGTTCGTGACGTCAGGGCAGGGGAGATCGGTCGCCGACGCGGTCCGCCACCGCTCGTCTTCGAACGCGATTGTCTGCTCGACGGGAGCCCCGGTGCCGGCCAGGGCCGACAGATAACGCTCGTCGCCGAGCAACAGGGAGGGCGCGGCGGTGGACAACTGCGCGGCCTGCTCGGCCGGGCTGAGACGCTGGTTGATCAGCGTCAGCACGCGTCCACTGCGCGGCACGGCGTAATACAGCTGCGCGTAGGCGGCGCTGTTGTCGGCGACCACTGCCACCCGGTCACCCGGAGCGGTCCGGGCGGCCACCCAGCCTGCGACACCACGGATCTGGCGGTCGAACTCGGCGAAGGTGGCGGTGGCGCCGTCGTCGGTCACCACGGCCCGGCGCTGTGGCGCACCGGCGGCCGCCGCCGAGATCAACTCATGCAGAAGGGTCATGCCGGGCCACCCGGGGGGAGTTCGAACCGGTCCAGATATCGCCGCACGAAATCCTGCGCCTGGGTATGGCCGCGGCTGATGCCCAGGCCCTGCTCGAGCACCAGGATGCGCGCCAGGCTGGCCACGATCATCGACATCACCACGGGCGGGAACTCGTCGGTGTCGACGCCGTGGGCCTGCAGTGCCGAGGCCATCGCGGACTCCTCGAGGTCACGGAACCGGTCGGCGTAGCCGGCGATCTCGCTGCGGATCGCCTTGCGGTGATTGGCCAGCGCCATGAACTCCATCCACAGCGCGGCACCTTGCGCGCTGTTGAGTTCCCACAGCGCATGCAGCGGAGAGTCCTCGGCGAAGGCCTCCTGCTGGGTGCTCAGGTTCGTCTCGGCGCCGGCCTGCAGGACCGCCACGAACAGGTCGTCCATGCTGGGGAAGTAGTAGTGCACGAGTGCGGGTTTGACCCCGGCCTGCGCGGCGACCCGCCGCGACGTCGCCGCGGCGTACCCCTCGTCGAGCATGACCTGGGCGGTGGCCCGGATCAGCTCCCTGCGGGTCGTCGATTCGCGTCCGGAAGGGGCCTTTTGCGTACTCATCGCACCCTTGACCACGCGCGGCAGCGGCTGCTAGACATGGCCTGAGTGTAATTATTGGGCGATCGCCCAATGTCGGCAGTGTGGTGGCACCTGCCCCTGGCAACGAAGGTGGGCAATGACAGGACGGGTCGACGGCAAGGTCGCACTGATCACCGGGGCGGCACGCGGGCAGGGCCGCAGCCATGCCGTACGGCTGGCCGCCGAGGGCGCCGACATCATCGCCGTGGACATCTGCGCGACCTTCGACCGGTCACCGGCATCGGGGGCGACGGCCGAGGACCTCGCCGAGACCGCCGATCTGGTCAAGAACCTCGGGCGGCGCATCGTCACCGCAGAGGTCGACGTACGCGATTTCAGCGCACTCAAGTCGGCGGTCGACAGCGGCGTCGAACAGCTGGGCGCCCTCGACATCATCGCGGCCAACGCGGGTATCGGCACCACCGGGGTGAAGCTGGACCGGATGGACGAGGACCTCTGGCAGGAGATGATCGACGTCAACCTCAGTGGGGTGTGGAAGTCGGTGAAAGCCGGTGTGCCCCATATGCTCGCGGGCGGACGCGGCGGCTCGATCATCCTGACCAGCTCGGTGGCAGGATCGAAGGCCTACCCCTTCACCGGGCACTATGTCGCGGCCAAGCACGGCGTGGTCGGCCTGATGCGCAGCTTCGCGGTCGAACTGGGCCAGCATTCGATCCGGGTGAATTCCGTGCATCCGACCCACGTCAACAGCCCGATGCTGATGAACGAGAAGACCTACCGCATGTTCCGGCCGGATCTGGAGAATCCGGGACCGGACGATCTGGCCCCGATCTGCCAGACCTTCCACATGCTGCCGATCCCGTGGGTCACACCCGAGGACATCAGCAATGCGGTCCTGTTCCTGGCGTCCGACGAAGCCCGTTACATCACCGGGGTCACGTTGCCCGTCGACGCAGGCAGCTGCCTGAAATGACGGTCTATTACGACCCGTACGACGTCGGCATCGTCGCCGATCCGTATCCGGTGTACACCCGTCTGCGCGACGAGGCGCCGATCTACTACAACCAGCGCTACGACTTCTGGGCGTTGTCCCGGCACGCCGACGTCGAAAAGGCGTTGTCGGACTGGGAGACCTTCTCAAACAGCCGGAGCGACATCCTCGAACTGGTCAAGTCCGACTTCGACATGCCGCCGGGCGTGATGATGTTCGAGGACCCGCCCATGCACACCCTGCTGCGCGGACTGATGTCGCGGGTGTTCACCCCGCGGCGCATGGCCGAGATCGAGGATCAGATCCGGCAGTTCTGTGTGCGCTGCCTGGACCCGCTGGTCGGCTCCGACGGATTCGACATCATCGCCGAACTGGCGTCGATGATGCCGATGCGGGTGATCGGAATGCTGCTCGGCATACCGGAATCCGAGCAGATCGGGGTTCGTGACGCCAACGACGCCAATCTGCGCACCAAGCCCGGTGCGCCGATGAAGGTCGTGCAGGCCGACCGTATCGCCGACGGCCGGATCTACGCCGACTATGTCGAGTGGCGGGCCAACAACCCCTCCGACGACCTGATGACGGCCCTGCTCAACGTCGAGTTCACCGACGAGTTCGGAGTCACCCGCAAGCTCGAGCGCAAAGAAGTCCTGCACTACACCCAGGTGGTGGCCGGGGCGGGCAACGAGACCACCGGCCGGCTCATCGGCTGGCTGGCGAAAGTGCTTGCCGAACACCCCGATCAGCGTCGCGAGGTGGCCGATGATCGCTCACTGCTGACCCGCGCGGTCGATGAGACACTCCGCTTCGAACCCACCGGACCGCACGTGGCACGTTGGGTGGCAAGGGATTTCGAGTACGACGGCACCACGGTGCCCGCCGGCAGCGCGGTGCTGCTGCTGTTCGGTGCCGCCAACCGCGACCCGCGTCGCTACCGCAACCCCGATACCCTCGACATCCATCGCGACAACATCAGTCACCTGACCTTCGGAAAAGGTCTGCACTACTGCCTGGGCGCCAACCTGGCCCGGTTGGAGGGACGCGTCGCGCTCGACGAGCTGCTCAACCGGTTCCCCGAGTGGGAGATCGACTACGACAGTGCCCAACTGGCGCCGACTTCGACGGTACGTGGCTGGGAGAAACTGCGCCTTGTGGTGAACTGACACCGTGAGCATCTGGATCGGACAGGCCCGGCGCAGCGTCAGCGGTGAGGTGCCGGCACCGCCCGAGCAGGTGCGGGCGTTCTACGTCGACCTGGACAACATCTCTCAGGTACACCCCCTCGTGCAGTGGGTGCGCAGCACGTCCCGGGTGGACCTGGCCGACGGGTATCGGCAGGACTATCAGGTACGCGATCGAATCCCGTTGGGGCCGTTCGCGCTTCCGATCACCTACCGGGCCCGGCTGATCGTCCCCGCCGCGGGTCCGGTGACCGCGCAGGCCCGGCAGTTCCCGCAGGTGAGGCTGGACAGCCGGGTGGACTTCGCGGCGACCGGGACGGGAACGCGGATCACCGAGGAGCTGACCATCGCCGCGCCGAGGCCGTTGCTGGCGATCACCGTGGAGCAGGCGGTTGCCGCCCACGCCACGATGCTCGCGGCCATCGGAAAGCTGTTCGCGGCCTGAACTGAGGCCCAACGCTTTTCCGCGAGCAGACGCTTACGTACCCGGAAACCGCGGATTTGGGGTACATCCGCGTCTGCTCGCGCTGAAAAAAGGGGCTCCTCGGGCTACGAGGTGGCGACCGCCTCGGCGTGCTCGGTGGCCACCGACTTCGCCCAGCGGTAGTCGGCCTTGCCTGCGGGGGAGCGCACGATCTGCGGGGACCGGACGAATGCCTTCGGGATCTTGTAGCGCGCGATCGAACGCTCACACACCGCCACGAGATCCTCGTCGCTGGCCGAGGCGCCCTCGGCGAACTGCACGACCGCGACGACCTCGTTGCCCCAACGCTCCGACGGGCGGCCGACCACGACCACGTCGTAGACGGCGGGGTGCGTGGCGATGGCCCGCTCGACCTCCTCGACGAAGATCTTCTCCCCGCCGGAGTTGATGGTGACCGAATCGCGGCCCAGCAGCTGAATCCGTCCGTCTTCCAAGACGTTTGCCCGGTCACCCGGAACCGACCAGCGCACTCCGTCGATGGTCGGGAAGGTGCGCGCGGTCTTGGCCTCGTCGCCCAGGTAGCCCAGCGGGATCAGGTCCCGGCGCGCCAGCCAGCCGCCGCCCTCGCCGGGGCCGAGCACCCGGGACAGGTCTTCGGCGACCACAGCGGTATCGGACTGCGGGTTGAAGGTGGCGGCCTGGGACTCGGTGCCCGCCGTCGACGCGGTGCTCATCTGGGCGCCGGACTCCGACGCGCCCACCGCGTCGATCAGCATCAGATGCGGCAGTGCGGCCAGGATGCGCTCGCGCACGGTCGGCGACAGCGGTGCGCCGCCGTTGCTGATCGTGAACAGACCGGACAGGTCGTAGTCGCCCTTCTCGATCTCGTCGATCAGCGGCCGGGCGATCGCGTCGCCGACCACCGGGATGCTCAGCACCCGTTCGCGCGCCGCCAGGGCCAGCACGTTGTCGGGGCGCATCCGCACCACGTCGTCGGGAATGACGAGCTTGCCGCCCATGGTGATGGCGTTGTAGGCGGCCCACTGTGCCGCGCCGTGCATGAACGGCGGGATCATCAGCAGCGACAGTCCGCCACCTGCGGTGCGGGCCCGCTCGGCGAGTTCCTCGTACGAGGCGATGAAGGTGTCGGTGCCGAACGGCCGGCCACCCATCGAGGACAGGAAGATGTCGTGCTGGCGCCACAGCACGCCCTTGGGCATGCCGGTGGTTCCGCCGGTGTAGAGGACGTACAGGTCGTCGCCGGACGGAGCCGGCATTCCTGCCTGGGGCGCAGGGGTTTTCAGGATCGTCTCGTAATCGACGGCACCGGGCAGGAGCTCGTTGCCCGATTCGTCGGCGACCTGGATGAGCACCTGCAGATTCGGCAGCTGGTCGCGGATCGCGGCCACCCGGGGTGCGAACTCGGCGTTGTAGATCACCGCCCGGGCATTCGAATCCTTCAGCAGGTAGAGGAGTTCCTCCTCGACGTACCGGTAGCTGACGTTGAACGGTGCCACCCGGGCGCGGTAGCTGCCGATCATCGACTCGAGGTACTCGTTGCCGTTGCGCAGGTAGATGCCGAGGTGGTCCTGACCTGATTCGTGTCCGGCGAGCCCGTCGCGCTCGGTGTGCGTGCCGAGACCGGCCGACACCAGGTAGTGGGCGAAGCCGTCGACGCGTGCGTCGAAGTCGGCGTAGCTGAAACGGCGGTCCCGCCACACCAGGAAGGTTTGATCGGGCACGGCTTTGGCGACCGTGGAGAACACTGTGGACAGGTCGAACTTCACGTCAGCGCTCATGGCACTCCTGGTGTGCGCGGATTTCGGGCTCCACGACCATACATGGATCACTTGGCTGTATGGCCGTGGGGATGTGACCCGCGCCTCAGACCGGGAAGAAGCCGTCTCCGGTCAGAATGCCCGGCTGCCAGCCCTGCGGTCCGAGGCACAGCATCGGCCGGCCGTCAGGCGACTGAGCGGCCTCCTGCGGCCCTGGGCACGGCGACCCGATCTCCTGCACGCCGTTCAACGGGTAGGCGTAGGTCCAGAAGCCCGTGTAGACCGGCGGCCACTGGTTGGGAATCCACTTGCACTGCATGGCGGTGCCGCCCGGGCCGCGGCCGAACACGTTGCGTTCCCAGCTGTAGCAGGGTGCGCCGTTGGACGCCTCGTAGCTCATTCCAGGGACATCGGTGGGGTAGCGGCCCGGATTGTCGGGATACATGTTGCTGCCGTCGTCGGCCATGGCACCCGGCGCTGCCGAGATCGCTGTTGCCAGTGCCGCCGCGGCGACCGCCGTCGTGGCGAAGAGTTCGCGAATCATGTTCCACCCTCAGCATTGCCGACCGCCAGTCGAATCAGGCTGGCCAGTTCTTTGACTTTGGGCCAGAAGCCTAGCTGGTCGCCGAGGCGAGCAGTCGCCAATTGGGGCCGTTGTTACTCGCCGGTATCGGTGTCGAGCACGCTGACCGCGATGCCGTAGGGCAGGAACCGCACCCGCCGGACCGGATCGGTGTTGCCCGCGTTGGCCCGAAGGGCTTCGAGCTCGCTGGGATAGACCTGCTCGATGTGGGCTCCGCCGGCGTCGTCGACGGTGTAGATGGCCCACACCCCGTCACCCTTCTCGCCGGTGGTCTCGGGCTCGGTCCTGGGCCGCGAGAAGCGGCTCACCTCATCCAGCAGGCCGGCCCACCCGGTTCCCTGGCCGGGATTTGCGATGAACTTGCTCAACCCGTCGAGGGCATCGCGCAACCCTTCGCCGGCCTCACGGGCGACGCGGTCGAAGTCCTCGGGGTCGAATCCGAACGGTCCACTGCCACTCATGGCGCTCTCCTCGGTGGTTGTGGGCAATCTCAACGTGTCAAACACCAGTGTGCGCGCACGCGGCGGTGAGCGGGATGGTAAACGAACCATATGGCCTTCACACGGGACGACCTGTTAGCCACCGTCGAATTGTCACCGCAGGCAGCGGGTGCACACGACCGCCAGGGATGGGTAGGACTGTTCGCTGCGGGCGGAAGGGTCGAGGACCCGGTGGGTTCGCGGCCACACCGCGGACCCGCGCAGATCGAGCGGTTCTACAACACCTTCATCGCCCCGCGCGACATCACCTTCCACCGCGACGTCGACATCGTCGCCGGGTCCACGGTGATCCGCGATCTCGAGCTCGAAGTCGCGATGAGCCCGTCGGTCACCATGCGGATCCCCGCGTACTTGCGCTACGCCGTCGCCCCTGCCGCGGAGGGACCGCGAATCGACGAACTGCAGGCCTATTGGGAGCTGCCCGCGATGATCGGGCAATTCGCCCGGGCCGGACTCGGCGCCGTACCGGTCGGGCTGCGGCTGAGCGCGGCGTTGCTGCGTAACCAGGGCCCTTCGGGTGCGCTCGGTTTCGCCAAGGGAATGGGTGGCGCGGGCCGCGCGGGCAGGCGCCTGATCGCCGGCCTGCTCGACGGCCTGTGCCGCGGTGACGCCGTGGCGGTGCAACGACGACTGGGCGCCGACGCCGTCATCTTCGAGGGTGACGACGGGCCGATGAGTACGTCCGGGCTGGTGGAGCGCACCTCGGGTGCGTCCTGGCGCAAACTGATCGCATCCGGCCCGAGCCTGGTGGCCGGGCTGGACCGCGACGGTCGCCGGGCCATCCTGATCGCCGATCTGGGCAGCCGGCCGCGCGCGATCGCCCGATTGCGGTACTTCGCTGACGCGACGTGACCGCGGCATGAACACGCATACGGGCCCGGCTGCACCATCCCCACTTACCGGCGTGAGACCGTAGAAGGATCATGGCTGATCACGCTTACATCACCTACGAGGAATTCGGTCGCCGGTTCTTCGAGGTGGCCGTATCCGAGGACCGGGTCGGCGACGCCATCGGGGCGATCGCCGGCGATGAGTTCGAGCTGGGTCCGATCGCCCAGGGGCCGGGCAAGATCGCCAAGGTCACCGCGCGGGTCAAGATCCAGAAGCCCCGGGTGAGCCGCATCGTGGGGGAGACCATCACGTTCTCCATCCGGATCCCGCTGGAGATCGACATGGTGATCGACCTGCGCATCGACCGGCCCAAGTTCATGGTGTTCGGCGAAATCGCCCTGCGCGCCTCGGCATTGGCCGCCGAGCCGCTGTTGCTGATCCTCGACGTCAAGAAACCGCGCCCGTCCGACATCTCGATCCACGTCACCTCGAAGTCGCTGCGCGCCGAGGTGTTGCGCATCCTGGCCGGCGTCGACGCGGAGATCAAACGGTTCATCGCCGCGCACGTGGCCGGTGAGATCGACAGCCCGGAATCGGAACAGGCCAAGGTGATCGATGTCGCCAAGGAGCTCGACTCCGCGTGGGGCGGGATCTGACACCGAGGCGGGTTCGCCGGCCGTCGGCCCGTACCATTCAAGCCATGCAGCGCAACGTGATCCGGTCCAGTCGAGTGCTCGCGGGTGTCGGGGCATCGGTGGTGACCGGGATCGCGGCTGTCGTCATCGCCGCACCGGCCCACGCCGATCCGGTGGACCAGACTTTCGTCGACGCGCTGAGCCAGGCGGGCGTGGGCGCGGCAGATCCGGCCCAGGCCGTGGCACTCGGGCAGTCGGTGTGCCCGATGCTCGCCGAGCCGGGGCAGAACGCCGCCGATGTGGCAGCCAAGGTCGCCGATGCCGGCGGGATGTCACTGGGGCCGGCCACGATGTTCTCCGGGGTCGCGATCTCGACGTTCTGTCCCGCGATGGTGGCCAAGGCGGGCGAGGGCGATCTGACCGGCGGCCCGGCCGACCTTGCCTGGTCGATCCTCGGCTTCGGTTAGGCACTCAGGTACATCAGGTCCGGCCGGCGCGGCGAGCGGCCGGTGCCGCCGGACTGGCCGCGAAGGTGACGCCACAGCCACGGCATGAGCATGTTCTGCGTCCACAGCACCTGTGAGTACGCCCGGGACCGGAACGACTGGGTCTGGTCACGACCGGTCGCCCGCGCCCAATCATGGTTGCTGCCAGGCAATCCGAGTGCCTCTGCGGCTGCCGCGGCGAACAGGCAGTGTCCCTTCGCCGACCCGTGTACCCGATCGGGACTCCAGGTCTCCGGTTCGCGCATCGAAGGCGCCGAGTACAGATCGACAAGGTGGAACCCGTAGCGATCGGCGGCACCGTTGACCGCGTCGTTGATCTGGATCACCCGCTTCCCGAGCAACCGGCCCACCGGAAGGATCTGGGTGATGTCCGGGAACGTCGTGGTGACGACGGTGGCCCCGGAATCCGCGAGGGCGCGGTAGACGTACTCGAGATCGCCGAGTGCGCGGGTGAACGAGCGGCCGGGCCGGGTCACATCGTTCATCCCGATGCACACGGTGACCAGGTCGGGCCGCATGGACAGCGCGGTGGGCAGTTGGGTGTGGAGCACATCGCCGATGCGGTGGCCGCGAATGGCGAGATTGGCATAACCCAACCCCGGGTACAGCCCGTCGAGGCGTACCGCGAGCCGGTCGGCGAAACCCATCAGGCCGACGGTGTCGTCGCCATCCCACAGGCCTTCGGTCTGGCTGTCGCCCAGGGCGACATACCGGGTGAAACGTCGCACTCTGGGGACTCTAGCGCGCACCGGATCGGGCCCCGCATCCAGACACGTCGAAGGGGCGCCCGAAAAGGGCGCCCCTCCTTGATGTTTCGAGAAGTTTGGGCTTACTTCACGTCCACGTAAACCGTCTTGTTGACGACGTTGGTCTGCAAGCTGTCGCCCGGGTTACCGGAATCTGTCCGGGTGTAGGTCTGCCCCGGTCGTACCGCCACCACCGACGCCTTGTCGAGCGGAGTGGAGCCGACGTGGTTGACGACCACCTTGTAGCCCTGGGCCTGCAGTTCACTGATGGTCTGTTGGGCGTTGCCCGGTCCGGTCGGAGCGGCTTGGGCGGGTGCGGCCAGGCCGATCACCGCTGCGGCTGCCGCGCCTACCAGTGCTGTGGCAAATCCGATTCTCATCATCTTTGGTGCCTTCTTTCTTGTTCTGTTATGCCGCGTGCGGCGCACCGGTAGGGGGATGCCGGTTGGCGCCGTAGCGTGTTCGTATAGGTGTTACATAAGAGTTAACCGGCAGTTCACAAATAAAATTCCGGCTGCACGAAAAGGTATGCAGAGGGCTGCGTCACACTCGGGAACCGGCGGGCGGGTGCCGTGCACGGGCTTTGGCGCCGGCCGTGAAGTGACCCGAGTTACGCGGATGCAGCAAAGTGTGCTGGATCACCCGCGTTGTCGTGCCCGGGTCCTCGCGTAGCGTGCAAGCCGTGGCAAAGCTGAGCGCCGGTGTCCTGTTGTACCGCTTCGCCGGAACCGATGTGGAGGTGCTGATCGCCCATCCGGGCGGGCCGTTCTGGGCACGTAAGGACGCCGGGGCGTGGTCGGTACCGAAGGGGGAGTACGCCGACGGGGAAGACCCGTGGTCGGCGGCGCAACGCGAGTTCACCGAGGAACTCGGCGCACCGCCGCCCACCGGCCCGCGGATCGATCTCGACCCGGTGCGGCAGGCGGGAGGCAAGGTGGTCACGGCCTTCGCGGTGCGCGGGGACTTCGATCCCGCGACGGCCGTGAGCAACACGTTCAGTGTGGAGCTGCCCAAGGGGTCGGGGCGGTTCGTCGAATTCCCCGAAATCGACCGTGTCGCTTGGGTTTCGGTGGCAGTAGCGCGCACCAAGCTGCTGAACGGGCAGCGTCCGCTGTTGGACCAGCTGATGGCCGCACCCGAACTGGCCGGCTACGGAGAGGGGCACCCGGAGGCCGGGTGAGGGCTCAGAGGTCGAGCGTCAGCCGGTCTCCGGCCTCGGCCCGCGACACGCAGGTGAGCAGATAGCCCGCATCGCGCTCCGGGTCGGTCAACAACGTATCGCGGTGCTGCACCGTCCCGTCGGTCACCTTGATCCGGCAGGTACCGCAGAACCCTTGCTGGCACGAGTACGGCGCGTTCACCCCGGCCCGGCCCAATGCGGCGAGCAGGGTCTCGTCGGCTCCGACGGTCACCGAGGCGCCGGTGGAGGCGATGGTCACCGAGAACTCGGCGCCATCGACAACCGGTGGCGCCGCGAACCTTTCGAAATGCAGCTCCACGTCGTCACGGCCGGTGAGCGCGGCCCGGATTCCGGTCAGCATCGGGGCCGGACCGCAGGCGTAGACCGTGGTGCCGTCGGGACAACCGCCGAGAAGATCCTCGGCAGTCGGCAGGCCGTCGACATCGTCGGTGCGGATCTCGATGCGGTCGCCGAACCGGGCGAGCTCATCCAGGAACGGCAGGCTGTCGCGGCTGCGCCCGGCGTAGACCATCGACCAGTCGACGCCCAACCGCGCCGCCAGCCCGAGCATCGGCAGGATCGGGGTGATGCCGATTCCGCCCGCGATGAAGCGGAACCGCTGGGTGGGCGACCCGTAGCCGGGCACCGTGAGGGCGAACGCATTGCGCGGGCCGTGCGTGCTCACCCGGCTGCCGACCTGCAGGCTGTCGTGCACCTCCAGGGAGCCGCCGCCGCCATCGGGGATGCGCCGCACCGCAATGCGATAACGATCGGCCGCGGCGGGATCCCCGCACAGGGAGTACTGCCGAATCCGGCCGCTGTCCAGGTGCAGATCGATATGCGCGCCCGGATACCACGGTGGCAGCGTCCCGCCGTCAGCGGCGGCCAGGGTCAGCGCGATGACGTCCTGATCGTGGGCCACCACCTGCCGGTCCGTCACGGTCAGCGTGATCGTGCGGTCGAGTTCGGGTGGAGGCGAGGGCCGCCGCAGCAACCGGTTCACTCCCCAGATGGTGGCGATGGACACCTCGGCCAAACCGAGCATGGGATCGTGCCGGAACCGGCCCGACGCGCTCGGTGGCAACTGGCGGTAGCGTGACAGCAGATTCGGCATACCGGCGCCCGTCACAGGTGGGCGGCCCGCGCCGCGGGGGAACTGGCCAGGTAGGCGACGGCCTGCGCTGTCGAGCCCATCTCCTCGGGGGAGAAACCGGGCCGACAGTAGGCCAGCGTGTTGGAACCGAACATCCGGGAGAACTTCGGCAGCAGCCCCAGTTTGGAGTCGCGCATCCGCAACCGGTTCATCCGCCACCAGCCGATGTCGAGGGTCGGATCACTCTTGACCATGGCCCAGCAACCGCGCTGGAAGAACATGTAGACCGCGGTCGCGGCGATGGACATGGCCCGTACCCGGCTGAAGTAGCTGTCCTGGAAGTAGACGGCGACGTCGTGGGCGACGCTGCGGTGCTCGACCTCTTCACTGCCGTGCCAGCGGAACAGATCCGTCATCGTCGGGTCGGCGTCGAAATCCTCCCACGTGCAGTTCAGCACGAAGTCGCCCAGTACAGCGGTGTAGTGCTCGATGGCGGCGATGAGCCATAGCCGGTCGCACAGGTTCGACAGCCGGCGGCGCGGGTCGGTGGACTCGGTCGGGCCCAGCATCTTGGTGAACACGTGCTCGACCATGGCCATCAGCGGCTGGTAGTCCACGCCGTGGGCGGTGAGGAACTCGTCGAGCACCTGATCATGGGTCTCGGCGTGGGTCGCCTCCTGGCCGATGAAGCCACGCATGTCATCAGCGAGTTTGGGATCGCGCACATACGGCAGTGCTTCGTTGAACGTCGCGACGAACCAGTGCTCGGCCATCGGCAGCACCACGTTGAACAGGTTGACCATCGTCGCGGCCACGGGATGGCCGGGGATCCAGTGCAACGGTATGCCGTCGAGATCGAAGTGCACTTTACGGGCCTGGATCTGTACTGGGCCCGGATCGATCTCATTGTCGAACCGCAACGGACGCAACATCGAGAGCCTCCCTGGGATGAGTGGACTCTCAGCAGTGTACGGATTTAGGTGGGAACAGCGGTACCGGGTTACCCCTTTGGGTGAGCCCGGGCTCGCATCAGGCAGGCGGCGGAGTACCCGCGCCCGGGGCTCCCGCGATCGGGACCACCGGCGTCGGCGTCACCGTGGTCACACCGTTGCTGCCGACCCTGGGGCCGCCCGGGACGGCCGTATCGGCACCTTGCTCGGCCGCCGCCTCGCTGCAGTCCAGCATCAGGATCATCTTGCCGCTGGAGTTGACCTTCTGGGAATCGACCAGGCACTCGGACTGCGGCAGGGCGCTGCCGAAGGAACCGCCGAAGGTGGCCTTGACACCCTGGCTCTTCAGGATCGCCAGCGCCTTCATGTACGGCTCGCCGACGACGTTGATCGAGGCCGCGGTCGGCTGTGAGGTGGCGGTGCCTGAGGCCAACAGGGCGATCGAACCGGCGGCGAGCAGACCTCCGCCGAGCGCAACAAGCTTCTTCACGTGAACTCCGTCAGTCGGGTGCGTTTGCGAACATATCGCAGCTGTGACGAATGTGAAACCGGAGCAGACGCCCCGCGCGTTACATGCGGTCGCGGCCCGGGCGGGCGGTGATCGACGCCATCACGTCGCACAACGCCGCCGCCCGCGGATCCGCGAACACGTCCTCGAGCAGAATTCGCCTGCCGTCGGGGCCCGCCAGCGGGATCCGCCAGTTCGGGTATTCGTCGGTGGTTCCGGGCTGATTCTGGGTGCGCACCTCGCCGACCGCGTCGGCCAGTGACAGCGCCAGCAATTTCGAGGGAGTGCGGCCGAGATAGCGGTAGAGGGCCGACACGATCTGATCGGTATCCGGATCGGGTCCGAGCAGCCCGGCCCGGCGCAGCTCGTCGAGCCATGCCGCCTGCGCGGTGCGGTCCGCCGCCAGCTCCTCATCGGCAGGCCGGGTCAGCAACCCCAGCCGTTCCCGTAGCCGCACATGCTCGCCGGCCAGGTATCCGGGTGTCGGCGGCAGATCGTGTGTGGTCACCGACGACAGGGAGTACTCGCGCCAGCGTTCGGCGGGCAGGGGTCCTCCGGACTCGTCGGACTCGAACCACAGGATCGAGGTGCCGAACAGGCCCCGCTCGCGCAGGTAGTCACGCACCCATGGTTCGACCGTGCCAAGGTCCTCGCCGACCACGAGGGCGCCGGCGCGATGCGCCTCGAGCGCGATGATGCCGATCATCGCGTCGTGGTCGTAGCGCACATAGGTGCCCTCGGTCGGCGCGGCCCCCTTCGGGATCCACCACAGCCGGAACATGCCGATGATGTGGTCGATGCGCACCCCGCCGGAATGCCGCAGCGCCATGTTGACCACTGCCCGGAACGGTTCGTAGGCCTGCTCGGCGAGGCGGTCCGGTCGCCACGGCGGCTGCGACCAGTCCTGCCCGAGTTGATTGAACTCATCCGGCGGTGCGCCCGCCGTGACCCCCAGTGCCAGCACATCCTGCAGGGCCCAGGCGTCGGCACCGTCGGGATTGACGCCGACAGCGAGGTCGCTCATGACGCCCAGCTCCATCCCCGCCTGTACCGCGGTGGCCTGGGTCGCGGTGAGCTGTTCGTCGAGCAGCCACTGCACCCATCGGTGGAAGTCGACCGCCTGCGGATCGGCCGCCGCGAATGCGGCCACCTCCGGGTTCGCCGGATGCTGCAGCGCGTGGGGCCAGCCGTGCCAGTCGGCGCCGTACTGTTCGGCCAGCGCGCACCAGATCGCGAAATCCTCGAGGCTGCGGCCCTGCCGGGCCCGGTAGGCGGCGTACGCCACCTCCCGGCCCGCCGAGCGTTCAACCCGGTACACCTGTTCCAGCGCGGTGCGTTTGGCCCGCCAGGCCGCGTCGCGGTCGATGGTCGCGTCACGGTCGGCGCGTCTGTTGAGCGCGGTGCGCAGCGCCCGGATGCGGCCGCGGTGCCGGACCGTGGCGAACTCCGGGATGGCTTCCACCCGCAGATAGAGCGGACTGCCGAAGCGCCGGGAGGTGGGCAGGTACGGGGAGGGCTCCATCGGTGCGGTGGGGGCCGCCGCATGCAGCGGGTTGACCAGGATGAACCCGGCGCCGTGCTCGGCCGCCGACCACACCGCGAGATCGGTCAGATCGGTGAGATCGCCCGTGCCCCAGGAGTTTTTCGAGCGAATGCTGTACAGCTGGACAGCCAGGCCCCAGGATCGCCGCCGGCCCAGCCGGGCGGGCAGTTCCAGCGTGGCGGGCGAGATCACCACGGAGGTCTGGATGACGTGCTCGCCGACCCGCAACCGCAGCCGGTGATAGCCCAGCGGCAGGTCCGCAGGCAGCTCGAACGTGGCCTCACCGACCAACCGGTCCCCGAGGTCGTACGGCGGCCGGTTGTTCTCCAGCTGTCGCAAACCGCTGCGTTCGGTGCCGTCCTCGAGTAACAGCGTCAGGTCGACCGGATCCCCGTGGGTGACGTGCACCCAGAAGCTCGACGCCACCGCCGTCCGGCCCAGCACGATGGGCGGCAGAGCGCGTTGCCAGTACTGGCGGTCGTGGGCGGCCAGGGCGTCGGCTCGTTCCTGCTCGGTGCCGGCCGGCACGCCGAGCGCCTCCAGCACGGCCACCAGCGTGGACTCCGGGACGTCGGTGCGCCGGCCGGTCCAGTCGTCGAACTCGGCGGCCACCCCGTAGCGGCGGGCCAACTCCAGCAGGGCCGATGACGAAGCGGTCATGCTGCCAATCTTGGTGCCAAGAACGCGATCGTGTCAGTCGACATCGCGGGACAGCAGGTCCTCCCAGGTGTCGCGGCGCACCACCAACCGGGCAGTTCCGTTGTGCGCGAACACAACCGGAACCCGACGGGCGCCGTTGTACTGATTCGACATGGTGTAGCAGTACGCCCCGGTGACCGGCACCGCCAGCAGGTCGCCGACCTTCGGTTCGCGCAGCGCGACGGCGTCGACGAGCTGATCTCCGGACTCGCAGTGCCTGCCGACGACGCTGACCGTTTCGCCGCCGCCGACCCGGTCGGCGATGGTGGCCTCGAACCGCTGCCCGGTCAGCGACACCTCCAGGTTGTCGCCCATCCCGCCGTCCACCGCCACATGGGTGATCACCCCGTGTTTGACGGTGGTGACGCGGTACAGGGTGCAGGCACTGGTCGCCACCATGCTGCGACCGGGTTCGACGATGAGCAGGCTGTCGTGCGGCAACAGCTCACGGGCCTGGGCCACCATCGCCTCGGCGTAGTCGTCCAGGCTCGGCGGGTGCTCGTCGTAGGTGTAGCGCACCCCGAGTCCGCCGCCGAGGTCGTAGACCTCGAACGTGCCCAGCGCGGCGATCGGTTCCACCGCCGCAGCCAGCTGCTCGACATTGAGCAGTTGCGATCCGACGTGGGTGTGCACACCGTCCATGCGTAGCCGCGGGCTGGCCTCGATCCGCGCGATCGCGGCCCGGGCGTCCGCGGGCATCAGCCCGAACTTGGACCCGGCGTGGCCGGTGGCCTGCGAGGCGTGCGTGGCGGCCTCGACGCCGGGGATCACCCGGACCAGACACGGTTGCTTGTAGCCGGCGGGCACGATCCGCTCCAGCCGGTCGATGTCGTCGAAGTTGTCGATCACCACCAGGCCCACGCCGTGCCCGACGGCCAGCGTGAGCTCTTCGTCGGTCTTGGCGTTGCCGTGCAGCACCAGCCGGGCCGGGTCGGCGCCGGCCTTGATCGCCGACAGGATCTCGCCTCCGCCCGCGACGTCGAGCTGTAGTCCCTCGGACACCATCACCCGCTGGACCGCGGTGCACGGGAAGGACTTCGACGCGAATGCGACATCGCTGCGCGGCCAGCGGCTGCGGAAGGCCGCGAGGTAGTCGGCGGCCCGCTGCCGCAACGCGCCCTCGTCCACCACGATCGCCGGGGTGCCGAACTGATCGGCGATGGTATCCAGCCGGCAGCCGCCGACCATCAGCGTGCCGTCGGCGTCCTGCTGCGTTCCCGGCGGGAAGAGCCCGATCAGATCGTCGGCGGTGGTCTCGCTGTGGATCGTCACCGGTTCAGCGTGCCACTGGCGAAGTGCCCGCGAGCGCTGTTAGCCTGTCTGTAACGATCCTTACAGAGGTGGGTTCAGATGACCGCGGCAGCCACGAGACGACAACAGCAGGGCGCGGATTCTCGCGAACAGATCCTCGACGCCACCGAGCGACTGATGGCCACGCGCGGTTACGCCGCCACCTCGATCAGCGACATCCGCAAGGCCTGCGGCCTGCCGGCCAGCTCGATCTACTGGCATTTCGGGTCCAAGGACGGAGTCCTGGCGGCCGTGATGGAACGCGGCGCCGACCGGTTCTTCGCGGCCATCCCGAGCGGCGGGAGCATCGACGACCAGCTGGCGGTCCTGGCCGACCAGCAGTCGCAGCGCCCCGAGTTCCTCCGCATCCTCTATCTGCTGTCCCTGGAACGCGGCGACGACCCGACGGTGACAGCGGTGGTGCGCCGCGTGCGGGACACCGCCATCTCGCGCTTCTCGGCCGCCGTGCGCGGCCAGTTGCCCGACGACGTGCCGCCACGCCGTGCGGAGCGGGTGGTCGCCGAACTCACGGCATTCGCCGTGGCGCAGTCCGACGGCGTGTTCTTCGCCGGACACCTCGAGCCCGACACCACCGACGTGGCGCGCATGTACCTGCGGCTGTGGCAGGCCGTCACCGCCCTCATCCCGATACTCCTGGAGGAAAAGTGACCGGCAAGACCGCGATCATCACCGGTGCGAACACGGGGCTCGGATTCGAATGTGCCCGTGCACTCCTGGAATCCGATCCCGGGTGGCATGTGGTGCTGGCCGTGCGCGACACCCGACGTGGCGCCGACGCGGCGGCCCGGCTCGACCGTCCCGGACGCACCACGGTCGCTGAACTCGACCTGGCCTCGCTGCGGTCGGTGCGTGACTTCGCCGGCAGATTGCCGGATCTGGAGGTTCCGCCGTTGACCGCGCTGGTGTGCAACGCCGGGCTGCAGGTGGTCTCGGGTGCGGCGACGACGGCGGACGGCTATGAGTTGACGTTCGGTGTCAACCACCTCGGTCATTTCGCCCTGGTACAGCAGGTGCTCGGTGCCCTGACGGCCCCGGCCCGAATCGTCGTGGTCGGCAGCGGCACCCACGATCCGGACAAGTTCACGGGTATGCCTGCACCGCAATATAATTCAGCTGAGGAACTGCTGCGCCCGCCGGTGGGTGGCCTGACGGGTGAAGAGGGCCGGCGTCGCTACACCACTTCCAAACTCTGCAACATGCTCTTCACCTACGAGTCGGACCGGCGGCTGGGGCACGGGGCCCGCGGAGTCACGGTCAACGCATTCGATCCGGGCCTGATGCCGGGTTCAGGGCTGGCCAGAAACTATGGGAGCGCCCAGCGGCTGGCCTGGCGCCTGGTCATGCCGGTACTGCGGATCTTGCCCAATGTGAACAGCACCAGACGTTCTGGAGCCAATCTCGCCGCTCTGGTCGACGATCCCGCCCTCGAGGGCGTCACGGGGGAGTACTTCGAGGGAACTCGCCGGATCCGCTCCTCGCACGATTCGTACGATCCGGCCCTGGCCGCCGATCTCTGGCAGGTCAGCGAGCGGTTGGTGTCGGCGGTCGGCTAGCTTTCCCGGCGGCCCAGTAGTGTCGCCTCGGTGGCATCCGGACCGGTCTCAGAACAACGCGGCACCGCCGCGCTGCGCCGGGCCCGGATCGCCGTGGGAGCGCTGTTCCTGACCAACGGAGCGATCTTCGCCAATCTGCTGCCGCGCTACCCGGAGATCAAAACCGACCTGCACCTGAGCAACGCGGTGTACGGCGCGGCCGTCGCCTCGTTCTCCGGCGGGGCACTCGTCGCGGGATTGACTGCGGCGACGCTGATTCGACGGTTCCACAGTGCGCGGGTCGCGGTGATCGGCACCGTGGCCCTTTCCGCCTTCGTCATCGCGGCCGGCGTCGCGGGCACACCGCTCATGCTTGCCGCGGCGCTGTTTCTGGCCGGGGCGAGCGATTCGGTGGTCGACGTCGCGCAGAACGCACACGGGCTGCGGCTGCAACGCAGACACGGGCGCTCCATCATCAATTCCCTGCACGCGGTCTGGGCCGCCGGGGCGATCCTCGGCGGACTCATCGGTGCCGGTGCGATCGCGCTCGGAATACCGCGCGGAATCCAGCTTTCGGTGGTCGGAGTGCTGCTGAGCGCGGTGGCCGTGGTCGCCTACCGCTACCTGCTGCCCGGCCCCGACCATGACGACCACCCGGCCGCACACGCTTCGGCGGCGGGGACCAGGGCCGGGCCGAGGGTGTACCTGATCCTGGTGGCCCTGGTGCTGATCGCCATCGCGGGTGCCACCGTCGAGGACGCCGGAAGCTCGTGGGCCACGCTGTACCTGCGCGACTCCCTGCACACGCCGCCTGCGCTGGCGGTCTCCGGTTACATCGCCCTGGTCGGGTTCATGTTCATCGGCCGCCTGCTCGGCGACCGGCTGGTCGACCGGTTCGGCGAGGCCACGGTGGCGCGGGCGGGTGGCCTGATCGCGGCGGCCGGGATGGGGGCCGCACTGGCCTTCCCGAGCATCGCCACCACGATCGCCGGGTTCGCGCTCGCGGGACTGGGGGTGGCCACCCTGGTGCCCGCCGCCATGCACGGCGCCGATCAGCTGCCCGGACTGCGACCCGGCACCGGTCTGACCGTGGTCACCTGGCTCATGCGGGTCGGCTTCTTCGGGGCGCCGCTGCTGGTCGGGCTCGTTGCCGATGCCGCCGGATTGCGGGCCGGTCTGCTGGCCGTACCGGTGGCCGGAGTGGTGGCCGCCCTGCTGGCCGGGGTGCTCCCGCGAAAGACGGCGCCGGCACCCGATTCAGTGGGTGGGGCCGACGCCCGCGAGCTCGATCGTGAACACACCCGACACGATTAACGCGATGCCCAGCATCATCACCGGGGTCAGCGGCTCCTTGAAGAGGAACTTGACGATGACCGCGACGAGGGCGACCCCGCACGCGGTCCAGATGCCGTAGGCGATCCCCACCGGCACGCCCAGGGACAGGGCCAGCCACAGCAGATAGAACGACATCACGTACCCGGCGACGACCGGCACGACCCAGACCTTGCGGCGGAATCCGTCCGATGCCCGCAGTGCCAGCGTGGCGAACACCTCGACCAGGATCGCCCCGGTCAGCGCCAGCCACATCATGATTCGGCCCGGGGCGGGTGCGATCCGAGTTCGACCAGCAGCACGCCCCCGATGATCAGACCGATGCCGGCCACGATCGGCCAGGTGAAGGGATCCCCGAACAGCACCGCGGCCAGCACGGCCGTCGCCGCGGTACCCAGCGCGCCCCAGATGCCGTACGCGACGCCGACGGGCATGCCGGCGCGCAGAACCAGGGTCAGCAACACGAACGCGGCCAGATAGCCGGACACCACCAACACCAGCCACCCCGCATGGTCCTGGGACGCGCGCAGCGACAGGGTGGCACTGACCTCCGTGGCGACGGCCGCGATCAACAACGCCCAGGTCCGCACCCGACAAACCTAGCCGAGCTCTCCTGCGTGCGGCGTCGCGGTTGTCGCGGGCCGGCTCAGAGCACCAGGCCCAGGCGCGGCGGGCGGGTGCCGTGCAGCGTGTGGTTGCCCAGGTGGACGTACTTCCATCGGGCCGGATCATGCAGCGAATGGGTGCGCACATTGCGCCAGTGCCGGTCGAGATTCGCCGCCGTGTCCGTACCCGAGGTGCCGGTCAATTCGAAGATGGCACTGGCGATTTCGACCGCGTACTCCTGTGCGAGCGCCTTGGCGGCGGCAACCTGCAGCGACGCGCGCGCTGCGGTGTCCCGCGACAGTTCGGTCTCGGCCAATCCCTCGTCGACCACCGCGGTGCCGTGGGCGAGCAGGGCCTCCAGTGCGTACAACCGGGCGGTCAGCTCACCGAACCGGCGCACCACGTGGGGCTCCTCGTCGGCACGGGTCACCCCGGCCAGCACCGCCTCCTTCCACGGCCGTGACCGGGTGCCCACGAACTCGGCGCCGTCCTCGAGCGCGGCGCGGGCGATGCCGATGTCCACCGCGGCGTGCAGGGCCTGGTCGTAGGCGCCGAGCACACTGGGCGGCCCGTCGACCGGATCCGGTGCGGCGCCCTCCTCGATCACCAGGTCCCCGGCGACCACGACGTCGTCCAGTCGCACCTCGCCGCTGACGGTGCCGCGCTGTCCGAACGCCGACCACTGGTCCAGATCGAGGGTCACCCCGTCCTGATCCGGCCGGATGAACACCGTGGCGGTCTCGCCGTCCCTGCCGGCGATGACGGCGGCCACCGCGATCCACTTCGCACCGAGGGCACCCGTCGCGTAGTACTTGGTGCCGTTGAGCACCCACGTCCCGTCAGCCTGCGGGGTGACGGTCGTGCGCCGGTCCAGGGCGGTCGCGGTGCCGCGTTCGGCGGTGGCATTGCCCAACTGGGCACCGGCCAGGATGTCCGCGTAGATGCGCGGCGCGGGCTGCTGTTGCCCGAGGCCAGAAATCGCTTGTCCGATGACGAAATGCGACAGCAGCAACTGGCCGATCGCGCTGTCGCCGCGGGACAGCCGGCGCAGCACCTCGACCTTGACGGCCGCCGACAGCCCCGGCCCGCCATGCTCGGCCGGAACCACGACGCTCAGCAGGCCCGACTCGGCAACCTGTCGCAGTTGGGGCAACAGGGAGGCTCCGGAACGCTCACGCTCGGCGCTGCCGGCGGCGAGTTCGCCTGCCAGCGCCGCGGCGGCGGCCAGGGCCTGTTCCGCCGTGCCCAGCAGAGCGGGAGTGGTGGCTGGATCGATGTCGGTGACGGTCATGGCGGCCGACGCTACGACGGCCGCACCGCCGGGCCGAGGTTTGCAACCAGCGCGAATATTTTCCGGCCCCGCGCAGCGGGTGAGTACCGTGGGGGAGTTCGCCCAGATTCACCGAGGAGCCCGCATGACCGATCCGACACGCGCTTGCACCAGGGGTTTCCCGGGCGCCGACGAGCGGGCCGACTCGTGACGGCCCCAGGCGGACCGATCGTCGACACCGGGTACGGCCCGGTTCGCGGGACCGACGACGGAACCGTCAAGCAGTGGCTGGGTATTCGCTACGCGGAAGCACCGGTCGGTGAGTTGCGCTGGCGGTCACCGCAACCGCCCGCGCGCAGGCAGGAGATCGCCGATGCGACCGCACCGGGGCCGGTGTGCCCGCAGATCACCGATCCGAGGCTCCCGCTCGACCTCGGCGGCCGCCAGGGCGAAGACAGCCTGGTGCTCAACGTCTGGGCGCCGAGCGGAACCGAGGCCGGCGACGGCAAACCGGTCATGGTGTGGGTCCACGGCGGTGCCTACGTCCTGGGCTCGGGAAGTCAGCCGCTTTACAGCGGGGCGGTCCTGGCCGCCGAGGGTGATGCCGTGGTGGTCACGGTCAACTACCGGCTCGGCCCGTTCGGTTTCCTCGACCTGTCCCAGTTCAACGGGCGTCCAGGCGCGAAGGGACTGCGGTTCGACACCAACCTCGGCCTGCGTGACGTGCTGTCCGCGTTGCATTGGGTACGCGACAACATCGCCGCATTCGGTGGCGACCCGCAACGGGTGACCCTGTTCGGTGAGTCGGCCGGCGGCGGGATCGTCACCACCCTGCTGGCCAGCCCGGCCGCCGAAGGGCTGTTCAGCGCTGCGATCGCGCAGAGTTCCCCTGCGACATCGGTCTACGACGTCGAGCGGTCCCGGGCCGTGGCCGCCCAGTTCCTCGAGCGCCTCGGCATCGAAGGTGACGAGGTCGGGCAATTGTCCGGCGCACCGGTGCCCAGCATCCTGGCCGCGGCCAAGGAGGTGTTCGACGCGGTTCCGACCCAGACGCCCGGCCTGCTGGCGTTCGCCCCCGTCGTCGACGGCGATGTGGTCCCGGACTATCCGGTGACGGCGGCAAGGGAGGGGCGCACCCACCCGGTACCGCTGATCATCGGAACCAACGAGCACGAAGCCACGGTGTTCCGCTGGATGAAGTCGCCGCTGATGCCGATCACCCCCGGCGCGCTGCGGTCCATGTTCGCCGCGATCGCGGCCGAACAACCCGGCCTGCAACTGCCGACCGAATCCCAGATCACCTCCGCCTACGCGGGTCTACGCCCCAAGGCGATCGGATTGGGCATGGCGCGCGACATCGGATTCCGCATGCCGACACTGTGGTTCGCCGAGGGGCACAGCGCTGTCGCTCCGGTGCATCTGTACCGCTTCGACTTCACCACCCCGATGCTGCGCCTGCTGCGGCTCGGTGCCGCCCACGCCACCGAGTTGCCTTACGTGTGGGGCAATCTCGTTGCCGGGTCGAAGGATCCGACGTTCAAGCTGGGCGGGCTCAAGCACGGACGTGCGGTGTCGCAGCGGGTGCGTCGTCGGTGGGTCAACTTCGCCGCCACGGGGCAACCCTCGGGTGCCCTCGGGGAACCGGTGTGGCGCCCGTACCGCCGCGAGGACCGGGCCACCCTGGTGATCGACAAGCAGGACAAGACCGTCGCCGACCTGGACCGCGATCTGCACGCGGCCTGGGGAAGCCAGATACTCAATTTCCGGTGAGACGAATCCGCTGAGACAGAGACATTTACATGGACATGATCAGGTCCGTTCTGGACTTCCTGCCTCCGCCGATGCGGGACCCGGTGTTCTTCGCGATCCCGTTCTTCCTGGTCTTGCTGACCGTGGAATGGGTTGCGGCCCGGCGCCTGGAGCACATCGAGTCCCAGCGGGCGCCCGCCGGTGCGTTCGACTCCCGCGACGCGTGGGCGAGCATCTCGATGGGGTTGGTGTCGATCCTCACCACCGCCGGATGGAAGCTGCTCGCGCTGCTGGGTTATGCCGCCATCTACGCCTACCTGGCGCCATGGCACCTGCCCGGAAACCGGTGGTACACCTGGGTGATCGCGATCGTCGGGGTGGATCTGCTGTTCTACGCCTACCACCGGATCGCGCACCGGGTGCGGTTGATCTGGGCGACGCATCAGGCCCATCACTCCAGCGAGTACTACAACTTCGCCACTGCGCTGCGGCAGAAGTGGAACAACAGCGGTGAGATTCTGGCCTGGATTCCGTTGCCTCTGCTCGGCGTCCCGCCGTGGCTGGTGTTCGCCAGCTTCTCGGTGAACCTCGTCTATCAATTCTGGGTGCATACCGAGCGAGTCGGAAAATTTTGGCGGCCAATCGAATTCATCTTCAACACGCCGTCGCACCACCGCGTGCACCACGGACGCGACCAGCTGTACCTGGACCGCAACTACGGGGGCATCCTCATCATCTGGGACCGGATGTTCGGCACCTTCCAGCCGGAGGTGTTCCGGCCGCACTACGGGCTGACCAAGCCGGTGAACACGTTCAACATCTGGAAGCTGCAGACCCACGAATACGTGGCGATCGCCCGCGACGTGCGGCGGGCCGGCCGGCTGCGTGACCGGCTCGGCTACATCTTCGGTCCACCGGGCTGGCAGCCCGCCGAGGTGTCCGAATCCCAGCCGGTCGGGTAGCGCGGTTTTCCCGGGCCGACCCGCCTTTCGCCAGAATCATTGGCCGGCACAGGAATTGACGCGACTTACGATTCGCGTCGGCCCGGGCCGTGCTACCGGAGGAATGCCCTGCGGGCCCTGAATCGCGACACGCCGTGAGTGGGCGATCCGGGCCTTCCGGCATCGAAATTCCCAGTGTTCCCCAGTGTTTGTGTGACGTTTGAATTCGGGCCGAGCCGAATGGCACCAAAGCAAACTTCAAGTCAGTAAGGTCGACAGGAGCCGGGTGCACAATCCGGATCACGGTTCAGAAAGGGGCAATGCGTGGGAGACACACTGACCGAAGGACAGAAGCTGGAGAAGGGGGGGTCGCTCACCTCCAACAACGGCGCGTACACGCTGACGTTGCAGGATGACGGCAACCTCGTGTTGGAAGCACGCGGCCAAGCGGTCTGGTCGACTTCCACCAACGGCCAGGACGTGCAGCGGGCGGAGGTGCAGACCGACGGCAACTTCGTTCTGTACACGTCCGAGAAGCCGGTGTGGCACACCGACACCAAGGGCAAGAAGGACGTCAAGCTCGTTCTCCAGGATGACCGCAACTTGGTGCTGTACGCCGCGGACGGGCCCGCGTGGTCGTCCAAGACCGAGACCTCCGAGCCGCCGCCACCGGCCCCCGAGGCCGCCGCTCCCGAGGTCGAGGTTGCC
>NZ_HG322951.1:3982881-4102623 GCF_000455325.1 Mycolicibacterium septicum DSM 44393 | reverse complement strand
CCGAGCCGCGGACCTACACCGTGGTTTCCGGTGACACCCTCTGGGCGATCGCCGAGCGGTTCTACGGGGACGGCAACAAGTACCAGCAGATCGCCGATGCCAGCGGCGTCGCCAACCCTGACCTGATTCACCCGGGCCAGGTTCTGACGATTCCCTGACCTGGAACAGATGCACGGCCCGGATCTTCGTGGTCCGGGCCGTCGTCGTTTTCGGCCCGTGGATACGGGTACCCGCGGTAACGAAGTTGCCGTCCGACCGATATTGAAGTCGGTAGGGTGACTTTCACCACGTCCGAAAACGAGGGAGGCCGGCCGTGAACAGTTGGCTTGGTGGGGCGATGCGGGCGATGGCGGGGGTGCCGGTGGCAGGGCTGCTGGTATGTCCGGTTCCGACGGCCGCGGCGGCAGGTTCGCTGGTGTATCCCGGGATGGAGATCCGGCAGGGCACCAATTTGTGCACTCTGGGCTTCGTGGACCCGGCGAGCCGGGTCGGGTTCACCGCGGGGCATTGCCGCGCCGGCGGACCGGTGAACGACCGGGACGGCAATTTCATCGGGCACATGGGTTCGTTCCGGGACAACACGCCCGACGGGGCCACCGTCGACACCAATCACATGATCTCCGACTGGGAGACCATCCAGCTGGCCGGCGACGTCGTGGTGAACAACATCCTGCCGGGTGGACGGATGCTCGTGGAGGATCCGGCGGTGGTGCCGACACCGGGTGCCCCCGTCTGCCATTTCGGGGTGGTGACCGGGGAGACCTGCGGCACCATCGAGGCCGTCAACAACGGCTGGTTCACCATGGCCAACGGCGTGGTCAGCCAGAAGGGTGATTCCGGAGGGCCGGTGTACATCGTCACGCCGGACGGCCGCGCTGCCATCGTGGGGATGTTCAACAGCACGTGGGGCAACTACCCGGCCGCCGTATCGTGGCAGAACGCCAGCGGGCAGGCCCGCAGCGACGGCGCGCCACTCGGCGAGGTGTCGAATCTGGTCGGGCAACCCTGACCGGTGTGAACCGGATGCCCGGCGGCGCCCGCCCTGAGCCTGGCGAAACCCAGAACTAGAACACGTTCTAGCTTTCGCGCCGGGTGGGCGATATTCTCATGGCGATGCTTAATCAGACACCTGTCCAGATCGCCTGGGTGACCGCCGATCTGGACGCCACCGAACAAGCGCTGACCACCCTGCTGGGGGCGCGTCGGTGGGTGCGCATGCCCGCGGTGCATTTCGGCCCCGAGGCCTGCAGCTACCGGGGCCGGCCCGCCGATTTCGTGGCCGACATCTCGCTGAGCTACGCCGGTGACACCCAGTTGGAGCTCATCGCACCGGTGCGCGGCGAGAGCATCTACACCGAGTTCCTGGACCGCCACGGCGCAGGACTGCACCACATCTGCATCGAGGCGGCCGACGCGCAGGCATTCGAGGCGAAACTGCGCGATTCCGAGGCCGGCGGGACACCGGTCGTCTGCCAGGGTGAGATGCCCGGAGGCATGAGATTCGCCTACCTGTCGGCCGCTGGGGCCGGGGTGCCGTATCTGGAGATCGCTTACATACCGCCCGAGATCCGGGCGTTCTTCGAGTATGTGAAACAGGAGCAGCAGTGAAGGAAATCCCCGAGGTCGTCGAGGCTACGGACGTCGAATCCTGGTCCGACGAGTTCGACGTCGTGGTGATCGGGTTCGGCATCGCCGGAGGTTGCGCAGCGGTCAGTGCCGCGGCGCAGGGGGCCCGCGTCCTGGTGCTGGAGAAGGCCGCTGCGGCCGGCGGGACCACCGCGATGGCCGGTGGGCACTTCTACCTCGGCGGCGGCACCGCCGTGCAGGAGGCGACCGGCCACCCGGACACCGCCGACGAGATGTACAAGTACCTGGTCGCGGTCTCGCGCGAACCGGATCTGGACAAGATCCGCGCCTACTGCGACGGCAGCGTCGAACATTTCAATTGGCTTGAGGCGCTGGGCTTCCAGTTCGAGCGCAGCTTCTACCCGGGCAAGGTGGTGGTGCCCCCGGGTACCGAGGGGCTGTCCTACACCGGCAACGAGAAGGTGTGGCCGTTCACCGAGCAAGCCAAGCCGGCTCCGCGTGGGCACTCGGTGCCCGTACCGGGGGAGTTGGGCGGCGCCGCGATGGTGATCGACCTCCTGCTCAAACGCGCCGAGACGCTGGGTGTCACCATCCGCTACGAGGTCGGGGCCACCAATCTGATCGTCGACGGCAGCGCGGAGGACCGCACAGTGGTGGGCGTGAAGTGGAAGCACTTCGGCGAAACTGGTTGTGTGAAGGCGAAATCGGTCATCATCACCGCCGGTGGCTTCGCGATGAACCCCGAGATGGTCGCCGAATACACCCCGGCGCTCGGCAAGAAGCGTCGCACCAAGCACCACGGTGAGGTCGAGCCCTACATCCTGGGCAACCCGAACGACGACGGCCTGGGCATCCGGATGGGCGTCGCCGCAGGCGGCGTGGCCAACGGTATGGACCAGCTGTTCATCACCGCCGCGGCCTACCCTCCGGAGATCCTGCTGACCGGCGTCATCGTCAACAACCAGGGGCAACGCTTCGTCACCGAGGACTCCTACCACTCGCGTACCTCGGCGTTCGTCCTGGAACAGCCTGATCAGCAGGCCTACCTGATCGTGGACGAGGCACACATGGAGATGCCAGCCATGCCGCTGATCCAGTTCATCGACGGCTACGAGACGATCGCCGAAACCGAAGAGGCACTGGGTATTCCGGCCGGGAACCTGGCCGCGACCCTGGAGCGCTACAACAAGGACGCGGCCAACGGCGAGGATCCCGACTTCCACAAGCAGCCCGACTACATCGCGGCACAGGACAAGGGACCGTACGCGGCGTTCAACCTGTCGCTCGGCATCGCCATGTACTCCGGATTCACCATGGGCGGGCTGACCGTGTCGATCGACGGCGAGGTGCTGCGGGAGGACGGCAGCGTCATCACGGGCCTGTACGCGGCGGGCGCCTGTGCCTCCAACATCGCCCAGGACGGCAAGGGATACGCCAGCGGTGTGCAGCTCGGCGAAGGGTCGTTCTTCGGACGCCGCGCCGGTACCCACGCGGCGGCGCGGTAGCCGGCGCGATCCGTCAGGTCGGCGAGCCGACCGGCGTGAGGTTCCACCGACCGTCGCCGAGCAGTTCCAGGCGACGATCGTGGAGCCGGTTGACGCTGTCTCGATGGCTGATGCTGACCACGATGCAGTCGGGTAACTGGGTGCGCAGCGTCGTGTACAAGGCGTGCTGCTGACCGGCGTCGAGTGCCGAGGTGGCCTCGTCGAGGAACACCGCCGACGGTTTGGCCAGCAGAACCCGGGCGAACGCGATCCGCTGCTGTTCGCCCGGGGACAGCACCTTTCCCCAATCGGCGTCCTCATCGAGACGGGACGTCAGGTTTCCCAGCGCGACGGCGTCGAGCGCGGCCCGGATCTCGTCGTCGCTGTAGGCGCCGGCCGGCGAGGGGTAGCAGGCCACCGTCCGCAGATCGCCGAGCGGGGCATAGGGGAGTTGGGACAGGAACATGACCCCGCCCTGCTCGGGATACCGCACCGTGCCGGATCCGTACGGCCACAGCCGTGCCAGGCTGCGCAGGAGCGTCGTCTTGCCGGTTCCGGACGGCCCGGTGATGACCAGCGAGTCACCGGGAGCAAGCTGCATGTCGAGATCGTGCAGCAGCAGATCGCCGTCGGGCGACCGCACTTCGACGTCCTCGAGTTCGACCCCGCCGTTGGCGCTCACCCCGGTATCCAATCGTGGTAGGGCCCTTGCCTGTTCGTTCGCGGCCAGCAGGCCGTCGAGGCGGATGATGGCGGCCCGGTAGCCCGCGAACGCGTCGTACACCGACCGGAAGAAGCTCAGGGAACTCTGCACCCGGTTGAAGGCACTCGATGACTGCAGCACGTCGCCGTAGGTCAGTTGACCCGCGAACAGCCGCGGCGCCTGGATGATCAGCGGGAGCGGGTCGATGATCTGGTTGATGGACCGATTCCAGCCGAGGAACGCGACCCCGCGGAGCACGAGCCTGCGGTAGTTGGAGATGACCCTGGCGAACCGGTCGGCCAGTGTGGCTCGTTCGGTGCGTTCGCCGTGATAGAAACCGACCGCCTCGGCGCCGTCGCGAACCCGCACGAGGGCGTACCGGAATGCGGCGTTGGTGAGCGAGTTGCGGAAGGTCAGGCGGATCATCGGCCTGCCGATCCAGATCGCCACGACCGTCGTGATCGCCACCCACAGCAGCGCGATCCAGAACAACGCCTTCGGCACCGTGATGCCCAGAATCGTCAACGGCCCTGCGAGATTCCACAGGATCGGCGTGAACGCCACGACCGAGACGAGCGAGTACACCGATCCGAACAGCAGCGTCTGGGCGGTGGCGACGGTCGGCGTGTTGGTCTCGGGTCCGGTACCGGTGGTGAAGACGTCGATGTCCTGCTGGATGCGCTGATCCGGGTTGTCGATCGGGGTGCCGCCGAAGCCGCCGATGAATCGGCCGCGATAGTAGGCGCGTTGATCCAGCCAGTCGCCGGTGAGCCGGTTGGTGAGCCAGACCCGCCACCGAACGATGAAGTACTGCATCAGATACAGGTCGAGCAGGGTGCGGGTGATGTCGGCCGTGACCAGCATCGCGAAGATCAGGATCGACTGCCAGAAACCGTCGATTCCCGAACGGCGCACCGCTTCATCGCCGGAACCCGCGCCGGAGAACGCCACCTGCAGCGCCGTGGTCTGGTCGTTGAGGTAGTAGCTGAACAACACGTCCATGCGCACCGAGAGCATCACCGACAGCAGCAGCACTCCGAGCAGCGCCCATACCGGAATGCTCTGGCGCCCAATGAAATAACCACCCGTGACCCGCCAGAACTGGCGGCCCCACGTGGTGATGCGGGCCAACACGGCCAGGACGGCCACGAGTGCCACCGCGCCGATCGCCCACGCCTTGAGGACCCAGAACAGCGACGCAAGGATTTCGTTGCCCCAGTCCAGCGACTGGGTGAACATCTCCATACCCCCGGAAGTTACCGGGAATTACCGCCTGATCAGGGTTGCTTGACCAGGTCGGCCGTGTCGTCCTCGACTCGGCCGAGTCGCCATTCGCCGTCACCCAGCAGTTCGAGTTCGTGGGTGTGGTGCTGCTCGACGGTCGTGCGGTGGCTGACACTGACCAAGATCGTGTTGGGGAGTTCGGTGCGCACCCGCTGATAGAGCATGTACTCAAGACCCTCGTCGAGCGCGGAGGTCGACTCGTCGAGGAACACGACCTTGGGCTTGACGAGCAGGATGCGGGCGAACGCGATCCGTTGCTGCTCACCGGGAGACAGCACCTTGGCCCAGTCCTGGACCTCGTCGAGTCGGTCGACCAGGTGCGCCAACGCCACCTCTTCGAGCGTCCGCTTGAGTGTCTCGTCGTCGACGGTGCACTCCTCGCCGGGATAGGTGACCACGGCGCGCAGGTCTCCGAGCGGCACGTACGGGAGCTGGGACAGGAACATCGTCTCGTTCGGGCCGCACGGACGGGTCAGGGTGCCCGAGGTGAACGGCCACAGCTCGGCAAGGCTTCGCAGCAGGGTGGTCTTGCCGCTGCCGGACTGGCCGGTGATCACCAATGTGTCGCCGACCTGCAGGTGCAGGTCGAGCGGCTTGATGAGCTGCTTCCCGTCCGGCGTGCGGACCTCGACATCGGTGAGCTTCACCGTGCCGTCGACGCATGGCAGGGTGGTCACCTCCGGCAATGCCCGGCCCGCTTCGTTGGCCACGACGAGCCCGTGCAGACGCATGATCGCGGCCCGGTAGCCGGCGAACTGGTCGTAGGCATTACGGAAGAACGACAGCCCGTCGAGCAGGCTTCGGAAGGCGCTGGCCGTCTGGTTCAGCGCGCCGAGGGTGATCTCGCCGCTGTAGAACCGCGGGAATTGCACGATGTAGGGGATGAGCTCCTGGGCCTGGTCGATGGAGTTGTTCCAGCCCTGGAACTTGATCATCCGGTTGATGTAGCTCCGGTAGTTCGACAGGACCGGTGCGAACAGCTTCCGCAGGCCGGTCCGCTCGGCGATCTCCCCGCGGTAGAAGGCCACTGCCTCGGAGGCGTCGCGCAGCCGCACCAGCGCATAGCGGAAGGCCGCGTTGTACTTCTCGTTGTTGAAGGCCAGCCGGATGATCGGCCGGCCGAGCCAGAATGCCACCACTGTGGCGAACAGGACGTAGACGATGCCGATCCAGAAGATCGCCCGCGGCAGTTCGATCCCGACGAGGGGCAAGGTGACGCCACCGGACAGGTTCCACAGAATCGCCGTGAACGAAATCATCGAGGCCACCGAGTAGATGGAGCCGAACAGCAGGGTGTTCGTGGAGCCGGCGCTGGGACGGTTCGGCAGCGAGTCGATGCCCGCGGTGAAAGTGTCGATGTCGGCCTGGATGCGCTGGTCCGGATTGTCGATGGTGTCGTCGATGAAGCGCGTCCGGTAATAGGCTTTGCCGTCCAGCCAGTCACCGGTGAGCCGGCTGGTCAGCCAGGCCCGCCAGCGCAGCATGAAGCGTTGGGCCATATAGATGTCGAGCATGATCCGGGCGATGTGGATCGCGGCCAGTAGCGCGAAGACGCCGAGGGACAGCCAGAAACCGTCTTTACCGGACACCTTCACGGCCTCGTTGCCGCTGGAGATGCCACCGGCGATGACCTGGAAGCTGGTCATCATGTCGTTGCCCTGATAGCTGAAGAGCACCGCCAGCCGCACCCCGGTGATCACCGACAGCAGCAGCGCCCCCAGCCAAGCCCACACGATCACACTGTCGCGCCCGGTGAAATACTCGCGGGTGATCCGCCAGAACTGCCTGCCCCAGGTGGTGAACCTCGCGATCAGGACCAGGATCACCAAGGTGCAGGCCGCGGTGATCAGCCAGCCTTTGGCGATCCACACCAGCGACGTCACGAGCTCGACGCTCCAATCGAGCGTGGGACTGAACATCTCCATGCGGGCAAGGTACCCCGCAATGCTGCGACGGGCGGTGCGGAGTGCTCAGCGGGACCGGTCGCGTTCGCGGCCCACTGACCTCCGCGTACCGTGAACATGTGCCGAAGACGTCCAACGCCAAACCGGGCCGCGTGAGCAGCAAGTTCTGGAAGCTATTAGGGGCCAGTACCGAGCGGAATCAAGCCCGGTCGCTCTCAGAGGTGAAGGGTGCAGCCGAATTCGAGGACAAGGCTGCCGGACTCGACGACGAACAGCTCACCAAGGCCGCCAAGCTGCTTGAGCTGCAAGACCTGGCCGCGTCCGCGGACATGCCGCAGTTCCTGGCGCTGGCGCGCGAAGCCGCCGAACGGACCACCGGTCTGCGTCCTTTTGACGTGCAGCTGCTCGCGGCGCTGCGCATGCTCGCCGGCGACATCGTCGAGATGGCCACCGGTGAGGGCAAGACCCTGGCCGGAGCGATCGCGGCGGCCGGTTACGCCATCGGCGGCAGGCATGTCCACGTCATCACCATCAACGACTATCTGGCGCGACGCGATGCCGAGTGGATGACCCCGCTGCTGGAGGCGCTGGGGCTCACGGTCGGCTGGATCACCGCGGACTCCACGGCCGAGCAGCGCCGGGAGGCTTACGAGTGCAACGTCACCTACGCCTCGGTCAACGAGATCGGTTTCGACGTGCTGCGTGATCAGCTGGTCACCGACGTCGCCGACCTGGTCTCCCCGAACCCCGACGTGGCCCTGATCGACGAGGCCGACTCGGTGCTGGTCGACGAGGCGCTGGTGCCGCTGGTGCTGGCCGGCACCAGCCACCGGGAACAGCCGCGTGTCGAGGTGATCCGCATGGTCGGCGACCTCACTGCGGGGACGGATTTCGACACAGACGACGACAACCGCAACGTGCACCTCACCGAGGCCGGTGCCCGCAAGCTGGAGGCCCGGCTCGGCAACATCGACCTGTACTCCGAGGAGCACGTCGCCACGACGCTGACCGAGGTCAACGTCGCGCTGCACGCCCATGTGCTGCTGCAGCGCGATGTGCACTACATCGTCCGGGACGGTGCGGTCCACCTGATCAACGCGTCCCGCGGGCGCATCGCCTCACTGCAGCGGTGGCCGGACGGCCTGCAGGCCGCCGTCGAGGCCAAGGAAGGCATCGAGACCACGGAGACCGGCGAGGTGCTCGACACCATCACGGTCCAGGCGCTGGTCAACCGCTATCCGACGGTGTGCGGCATGACCGGTACCGCGCTGGCCGCCGGCGAGCAGCTGCGCCAGTTTTACAAGCTCGGGGTGTCGCCGATCCCGCCGAACAAGCCCAACGTCCGCGAGGACGAGACCGACCGGGTGTACCTGACCGAGGCGGCCAAGAATCACGCCATCGTCGAGCACATCGCCGAGGTGCACGAGACCGGTCAGCCGGTGCTGGTCGGCACCCACGACGTCGCCGAGTCCGAGGACCTGCACCGCAGGCTGGTCAAGGCGGGCGTCCCCGCCGTCGTGCTCAACGCCAAGAACGACGCCGAAGAGGCGGCCGTGATCGCCGAGGCGGGCAAGTTGGGCTCGGTGACGGTGTCCACCCAGATGGCAGGCCGCGGCACCGACATCCGGCTGGGCGGATCCGAGGCGGCCGATGACTCTGCCGAGAAGGAGAAGGTGGCCGACCTCGGCGGACTGCACGTCGTCGGCACCGGCCGCCACCACACCGAGCGGCTCGACAATCAGCTGCGCGGGCGCGCCGGGCGCCAGGGCGACCCCGGCTCGACGGTGTTCTTCTCCAGCTGGGAAGACGAGGTGGTGGCCTCTCACCTGGACGACACCAAGCTGCCCACCGAGACCGACGAGGACGGCCGGATCACCGCGCCCAAGGCGGCGGGTCTGCTCGACCACGCGCAGCGCGTGGCCGAGGGCAGGCTGCTCGACGTGCACGCCAACACCTGGCGCTACAACCAGTTGATCGCGCAGCAGCGCGCCATCATCGTGGACCGTCGCGAAACCCTGCTGCGTACCGACACCGCACGTCAGGAGCTGAAAGAACGCTCACCGGAGCGCTACGCCAAGCTGGCCGAGGACCTCGGCGAGGACGGTGAGGACAAGCTGGAGAAGATCTGCCGGCTGATCATGCTGTATCACCTGGACCGGGGCTGGTGTGACCACCTGGCCTTCCTCGCCGACATCCGGGAGAGCATCCACCTGCGGGCGCTGGGCCGCCAGAACCCGCTCGACGAGTTCCACCGGATGGCCGTCGACGCGTTCGCCTCGCTGGCCGCCGACGCCATCGAGGCTGCCCAGCAGACCTTCGACACGGCGGACTCGATCGAGGACGAGCCGGGCATCGACCTGTCCAAGCTCGCGCGGCCGACGTCGACGTGGACCTACATGGTCCACGACAATCCGCTCAACGACGACACGATGTCGGCGCTGAGCCTGCCGGGTGTATTCCGCTAGGTTTTAGGCATGGAACACGCGCCTGCTCCTGAGGGCAGGAGCGCGACGAGTCGGGCCGCCTCATCCGGGCCGGATCGGGTGCTGACCGTGCCCAATGCGCTCAGTGTGCTGCGGCTGCTGCTGGTGCCGGTGTTCCTGTGGCTGCTGTTCGGTGCGCACGCCAACGGGTGGGCCGTCGCGGTCCTCATGTTCAGTGGCTTCTCCGACTGGGCCGACGGCAAGATCGCGCGCCTGGTCGACAACCAGTCCTCGCGGCTCGGCGAACTGCTCGACCCCCTCGTCGACCGCATCTACATGGTCACCGTCCCGGTCGCGCTGGCGCTGTACGGCGTGGTGCCGTGGTGGCTGGTGCTGACCCTGCTGGGGCGTGATGTGCTGCTGGCGGCGACGCTGCCGCTGTTGCGCAGCCGGGGACTGACCGCCCTGCCGGTGACATATCTGGGCAAGGCCGCCACTTTCGCGCTGATGTCGGCATTCCCGTGGGTGCTGCTCGGCCAGTGGGACGCGACGTGGAGCCGGGTGGCACTGGCCTGCGGCTGGGCCTTCCTGCTGTGGGGCGTGGCGCTGTATCTGTGGTCGGCGGTGCTGTATCTGATACAGGTGACGATGGTGGTGCGACAACTCCCCGCCCGGTCATGAGCACCCTGGGCGGCTACGAGTCAGGGGCGGGGCTCAACGACCATGAGGCCCACGCCCCCAAGCGCATTCCGCTGCCCTCGCTCCTGAGGTCGTTGCTGACCGACCATCTCGATCCCGGTTATGCCGCGGCAGCCGCGGCTCGGGAAGCCGGTGACCGCCCGCGCAGGCGGTTCGGCGATTTCGCCTGGATGCTGGTGGGCGCGGGCGCGATCGCCACCGTGTTCGCCGTGGCGGCCGGTCAGGCCCAGACCGCGGCCCCGGCCGCCCGGGAAGCCCAGCACACGCTGGCAGGCCGGGTGCGGGCGGCTCAGATCGGTGCTGACAAGGCCAGTTCCGAGCGCAACGCACTCGTGGATCAGGTGGACGCCGAGCGCCGCAGCAGGCTCGGCATGGACGAGAACGGCCAGCGTCTGCTCGGCAGCCTGGACACGGCCAACATCGAAGCCGCGGCCATTCCGATGATCGGTCCCGGGCTGACCGTCACGGTCACCGACCCCGGCCTGTCCAAAGATCTGAGCGACGTGTCCAAACAGCGGGTTGCCGGTGGTCAGCAGATCATTCTCGACAGAGATCTGCAGCTGGTGGTGAACTCGCTGTGGGCCAGTGGGGCAGAGGCGGTTTCGGTGGGCGGCGTGCGGGTCGGTGCCGGTGTCACGATTCGCCAGGCGGGTGGAGGGATTCTGGTCGACAACCAGCCGATCACGAGTCCGTATGTCATTGTGGCCATCGGACCGCCGAAGGGGATGGCCGATACTTTCGATCGCACTCCGGGTCTGCAGCGGCTGCGGCTGCTGGAGACCTCCTACGGGGTCGGAGTGAACGTGAGTGCGGGCGACGGGCTGACCGTGCCCGCGGTGTCGGTACGAGATGTCAACTTCGCCAAACAGATTGGATAGGCCTGACGTGCACAGGATTGACCGTTAGATGATCGGGATCGTCGCACTGGTCGTCGGGATCGTGCTCGGGTTGGTATTCCACCCGAGCGTTCCCGAGTTCGTCGAGCCGTACCTTCCGATCGCCGTGGTGGCAGCACTCGATGCGGTCTTCGGCGGGTTGAGGGCCTATCTGGAGCGGATATTCGACGCCAAGGTGTTCGTGGTGTCGTTCGTGTTCAACGTGCTGGTCGCCGCGTTGATCGTCTACGTCGGCGATCAATTGGGCGTCGGTACCCAGTTGTCGACGGCGATCATCGTGGTCCTCGGCATCCGGATCTTCGGCAACGCCGCGGCGCTGCGGCGCAGGTTGTTCGGCGCCTGACATGAGCGAACCCGAATCTCCGCCCCCGGCCGAGCCGGACGAGCCTGCCGGCGCCCCCGAGCCGGAGCAGCCCGAAGCGCAGGCTGATGCCCAGCCCGCGGCTCAGGCCGAACAAGCTCAGGCCGAAAAAGCTCCGGCCGAACAAGCGCAGCCCGAAAAAGCTCCGGCCGAACAGGCGCCGCCGGAACACCAGCCGGACCATCATGCCGAGCACCACGGCCGCCATGAGATGCCCGCGGATGTCTCGCCACGCCGGTTCCGGAATCTTCGGATCGTGCGCCGCAGCCGTTCGCAGCTGATGTTCGGCGGCCTCGGGGTGCTGCTGTGCATTCTGCTGGGCATGGCGATCGTCACACAGGTTCGCCAGAACGAGTCCGGGGATTCGCTGGAGACCGCCCGGCCGGCGGATCTGCTGGTGCTGCTGGATTCTCTGCAGCAACGTGAGGGCTCGCTCAACACCGAGGTCGCCGACCTGCAGCGGACCCTGCAGCAGTTACAGGCCTCCGGCAGCAGCGATCAGGCCGCGATCGAGAACGCGCAGTCCCGGCTGGAGGCGCTGTCCATCCAGATCGGCACGGTGGCGGCGACGGGCCCCGGAGTGACGCTCACCATAGAGGACAACGCGCCCGGGGTGCCTGCCGAGACGATGCTCGATGTGATCAACGAGCTGCGTGCCGCCGGGGCCGAGGCCATCGAGATCCGCGGCGGCGATCAGCAATCCGCGGTGCGGGTGGGCCTGGACACCTGGATCATCGGTGCGCCTGGGGCGCTCACCGCCGACGACGTGACCCTGCGGCCGCCGTATTCTGTTCTGGCGATAGGGGATCCGCCGACGCTGGCGGCCGCGATGAACATTCCCGGCGGGGCAATGGACAGCGTCAAGCGCGTCGGCGGCACGATGGTGGTACAACAAGCCGAGCGTGTCGACGTCACCGCCTTGCGGCAACCGAAACCACGCCAATACGCTCAGCCCGTCAAGTGAGTACAGCAACCCATCGCCCGACAACCAAAGGAGCGCCGTGAGCGAGATCCCAGCCGACCTGTACTACACCTCGGAGCACGAGTGGGTACTGCGTACCGGTGACGACACGGTGCGCGTCGGCATCACCGATTACGCGCAGTCCGCCCTGGGCGATGTGGTGTTCGTGCAGCTGCCCGACGTCGGTGCCCAGCTGGCAGCCGGCGATGCGTTCGGCGAGGTCGAGTCGACCAAGTCGGTGTCGGACCTGTACGCCCCCGTCGCGGCGAAAGTCGTTGCGGTCAACGGTGATCTGGACGGTAGCCCGCAGCTGGTCAACTCCGACCCCTACGGCGAAGGCTGGCTGGTCGATCTGCGGCTCGAGGAGGGCACGCTCGAGGACGCCCTGGCCGGTTTGCTCGACGCGGACGGCTACCGCGCCGCCGTGACCGAGTGAGTAATTGTTAGGGTTTCCACGGCCGGTCGCCAAGACCGGTTGGGCCGTGCCCGGCGCGCAGATATCTTCCCCATCGGATCCGGCGGTGGTGGACCCAACGATGCCTGATGCGCGGTACGGTCGACATGAGACCGACGATGGGCTGGGGCCACGCCGGGCAACGCCACAGCAGCCAGTGAGGAGCAGCGGGTGACGGACAAGGACAGCAATTTGGGGGCCGACCAGTCGGAGGACGTGACGGTGGAAACCACATCGGTTTTCCGCGCGGACTTCTTGAACGAACTGGATGCGCCCGCCGCGGCCGGTACCGAAGGCGCCGTATCCGGTGTCGAGGGCCTGCCCGCGGGTTCGGCATTGCTCGTCGTCAAGCGCGGACCGAACGCCGGATCGCGTTTCCTGCTCGATCAGCCGACCACGTCGGCGGGGCGTCACCCGGACAGCGATATTTTTCTCGATGACGTGACGGTGAGCCGCCGACACGCCGAGTTCCGGTTGGAGAGCAGCGAGTTCCAGGTTGTCGACGTCGGCAGCCTCAACGGGACGTATGTCAACCGCGAGCCGGTCGATTCGGCCGTGCTCGCCAACGGCGACGAGGTGCAGATCGGGAAGTTCCGGCTGGTGTTCCTCACCGGTCCCCGGTCTGACGACGACAGCGGCTCCGCCAGCTAGCCGATGACTGCCCCCGACAGACCTGCACTGGCCGGGATGTCGATCGGCGCAGTGCTGGACCTGCTGCGGGGCGACTTTCCGGACATCAGCATCTCCAAGATCCGATTCCTCGAGGCAGAGGGACTGGTCACGCCGCAGCGCACCGCGTCGGGGTACCGGCGGTTCACCGCGTACGACTGTGCGCGGTTGAGGTTCATCCTGACCGCGCAGCGTGACCAGTACCTGCCGTTGAAGGTGATCAAGGCCCAGTTGGACGCCCAACCCGACGGTGAGTTGCCACAGGCGGGATCCGCCTACGGTGTGCCGCGTCTGGTGCCGGTATCCGAGGGTGGGGACGGCTCGGCGGACGGCGCCGCCGGTGTTTCGGCGGTGGCGCCGCCCCAGGTCCGGCTGTCCCGTGAAGATCTGTTGGCCCGGTCGGGCATCGACGACGAGATGCTGGGGGCGCTGGTGCGCAACGGCATCATCACCGCCGGGCCCGCTGGGCTTTTCGACGAACATTCGGTGGTGATCGCGCAGTGCGCGCGCGCCCTCGGTGACTACGGTGTCGAGCCCCGACACCTGCGGGCTTTCCGCTCCGCGGCGGACCGGCAATCTGACCTGATCGCCCAGATCGCGGGCCCGGTGGGCAAGGCGGGCAAGGCCGGAGCCCGCGACCGCGCCGACGATCTGGCGCGTGAGGTGGCCGCCCTGGCGATCACCCTGCACACGTCGCTCATCAAGTCCGCCGTACGCGACGTTCTGGATCGCTGAGGACTAGACTCGTTTTGACGGCCAGTTCGTCTACGTCGGGACCCCTGGCAATGTGGTGATGGCGGACGGTGCGACGGACGAAGATTCGACGAAACGGCACGGCGGTGCGGAGGGCAGGCACAGATGGCTGAGGTTCGCGTGGTCGGCATTCGGGTGGAACAGCCGCAGAACCAGCCCGTGTTGCTTTTGCGGGAATCCAATGGTGATCGCTACCTACCGATCTGGATCGGGCAGTCGGAGGCTGCCGCGATCGCGCTGGAACAGCAGGGCGTCGAGCCCGCCCGGCCGCTCACCCACGACCTGATCCGAGATGTCATTACCGCCCTTGGGCATTCGCTCAAAGAGGTGCGGATCGTCGACCTGCAGGAAGGCACCTTCTACGCCGACCTGATCTTCGACCGCGACATCAAGGTGTCGGCCAGGCCCTCGGACTCGGTGGCGATCGCCCTGCGTGTCGGCGTCCCGATCTACGTGGAGGAGGCGGTGCTGGCCGAGGCCGGCCTGCTGATCCCCGACGAGAACGACGAAGAGGCTGCCGGGACCGTCCGCGAGGACGAGGTCGAGAAGTTCAAGGAATTCCTGGACAGCGTTTCCCCGGACGACTTCAAGGCCACATGACCGTCGCCCGGGCCGCTGCGCCGTCGCAGATCACGGATACGTCTCAAGTAGGCATACCGGTGTCAACACGCGGCGCGGGAGCCAATCGGGCGGGAATTCGGGCGCCATACTTTCTCTGCAGCGGGCAATCAGGGCTCGGCGGGAAGCGTATGCTCGACACATTCGAGCTCGCAGCAAACCGCCGCGGCACAGGTGGCCGCGGTACATGACTTAGCAGTACGACGCGGGCGAGTTCGAACGGCGAGAGGATTCACAGTGGGTGACACGCCACGGCAGGAAGAGCTGGATCTGACCACCGGGAGCGGCGCGGAGCCGCCTGTCAGGCCGGCTGGCGAACCCGTGCAGGGTGGGCTGTTCCCCGACGATTCGGTTCCTGACGAACTCGTCGGTTACCGCGGCCCCAGCGCGTGCCAGATCGCCGGGATCACCTACCGGCAGCTCGATTACTGGGCGCGCACCTCCCTGGTGGTTCCCTCCATCCGGGGCGCGGCCGGTTCGGGCAGCCAGCGCCTCTACTCGTTCAAGGACGTTCTGGTCCTCAAGATCGTCAAGCGGTTGCTCGACACCGGCATCTCGTTGCACAACATCCGGGTCGCGGTCGACCACCTGCGCCAGCGCGGCGTGCAGGATCTGGCCAACATCACCCTGTTCTCCGACGGCACCACGGTCTACGAGTGCACGTCCGCCGAAGAGGTTGTCGACCTGCTGCAGGGCGGTCAGGGCGTGTTCGGCATCGCGGTATCCGGCGCCATGCGCGAGCTGACCGGCACCATCGCCGATTTCCCGGGTGAGCGTGCCGACGGCGGCGAGTCCATCGCATCACCCGAGGATGAGCTGGCGTCGCGGCGCAAAAGCCGCGACCGCAAGATCGGCTGACCCTCCCTCCCGACCAGACACCTAGGCGCCCCGCATCCGGTGATGCGGGGCACCTGCGCGTCGGCACGCGGGTATGCGGAGAAGCCGGTGGATGCCCGGTAGGATGAGGGACGCATCGCCCTCGCGCGGGAGAGCTTCGTGACAGCCAGCCACGGACGCCGAAGGAGCAATACCTCTCCGTCAACCTCTCAGGCACCCAGGACCGCGCCAGGCCCCGATGCCTCTGGAAAGTGGTGCCCCCTGGGCACCCGCCCATGGGGAAAAGTCCCGTACCGGGGCTGAATCTCTCAGGCACCCGGACCGGGTCGACGACAGAGGGAGAGGGACTGTAGGACGTCTGAGCACGTCTGCGCCTCAGGAGAGTGTCGTGTCCGACCAGCATCAATCGCGTTTCTCCGATCGTCACATCGGCCCGGACGCCTCCGCCGTCAGCACCATGCTCGACGTGATCGGCGTGGCCTCCCTCGACGAGCTCGCCGCCAAGGCGCTTCCGGCAGGCATCCTCGACGCGCTGTCCTCCGGTGGTGTCGCCCCGGGCCTGGAGGGTCTGCCCGCGCCGGCCACCGAGGAGGAGTCACTGGCCGAGCTGCGCGCGTTGGCCGACTCCAACACGACCGCGGTCTCGATGATCGGTCAGGGCTATTTCGACACCTTCACGCCCGCCGTGCTGCGGCGCAACATTCTTGAGAACCCCGCCTGGTACACCGCGTACACGCCGTACCAGCCCGAGATCAGCCAGGGCCGTCTCGAGGTCCTGCTGAACTTCCAGACCATGGTCTCGGATCTGACCGCACTCGAGGTGGCCAACGCCTCGATGCTCGACGAGGGCACCGCCGCGGCCGAGGCCATGACGCTGATGCACCGCGCGACCAAGTCCAAGGCGAATCGACTCCTGGTCGACAACGACGTGTACGCGCAGACCGCGGCCGTGCTGGCCACCCGGGCGGAGCCGCTCGGCATCGAGATCGTCACGGCCGATCTGCGCCAGGGACTTCCGGATGGCGAGTTCTTCGGTGTCATCGTGCAACTGCCCGGGGCGAGTGGGCGTGTCGTGGACTGGGCGAGCTTGGTCTCGGATTCCCACGAGCGCGGCGCCCTTGTCGCCGTCGGTGCCGACCTGCTGGCTCTGACCGTGATCACCCCGCCCGGCGAGATCGGCGCCGACGTGGCCTTCGGAACGACCCAACGGTTCGGCGTGCCAATGGGATTCGGTGGACCCCACGCCGGCTATCTCGCCGTGCACGCCAAGCACGCCCGGCAGTTGCCGGGCCGGCTGGTCGGCGTCTCCGTCGACGCGGACGGCGCGCCGGCCTACCGCCTGGCGCTGCAGACCCGCGAGCAGCACATCCGCCGGGACAAGGCGACCAGCAACATCTGTACCGCACAGGTGCTGCTGGCGGTGATGGCCGCGATGTACGCCAGCTATCACGGCGCTCAAGGACTGACCGCGATCGCCCGCCGCGTGCACGGCCACGCCTCGGCGATCGCCGGCGCGCTCGGCGATGCGCTGGTGCACGACAAGTACTTCGACACCGTGCTGGCCCGGGTTCCCGGACGCGCCGACGCGGTGGTCGAGGCCGCCAAGGCCAAGGGGATCAACCTGTGGCGCGTGGACGCCGATCACGTGTCGGTGTCCTGCGACGAGGCGACCACGGATGCGCATGTGGCCGCGGTCCTGGGGGCGTTCGATGTCTCCGCCGCCGAGCCGGTGTCGGCAGGCATCGTGACGCGGACCTCGGAGTTCCTCACGCACCCGGCGTTCAACAAGTACCGCACCGAGACCGAGATGATGCGTTACCTCCGGGCACTCGCGGACAAGGATATCGCCTTGGACCGCAGCATGATTCCGCTGGGCTCGTGCACGATGAAGCTCAACGCGGCCGCCGAGATGGAGCCGATCACCTGGCCCGAGTTCGGCCGTCAGCACCCGTTCGCGCCGGCATCGGACACCCCGGGATTGCGCAAACTGATCGCCGATCTGCAGGACTGGCTCACCGGGATCACCGGCTACGACCAGATCTCATTGCAGCCCAACGCCGGATCTCAGGGTGAGTACGCCGGACTACTGGCTATCAAGGCCTACCACGTCTCACGCGGAGACACCGATCGCGACCTGTGCCTGATCCCGTCGAGCGCGCACGGCACCAACGCGGCCTCGGCGGCGCTGGCCGGCATGCGCGTCGTGGTGGTGGCCTGCCGTGAGAACGGCGACGTCGACCTCGACGACCTGCGCGCGAAGATCGCCGAACACGCCGATCGTGTTGCGGCGCTGATGATCACCTACCCGTCCACGCACGGGGTGTACGAGCACGACGTCGCCGACATCTGCGCGGCGGTGCACGACGTGGGCGGACAGGTCTACGTGGACGGGGCCAACCTCAACGCGCTGGTCGGCCTGGCACGGCCGGGCCGCTTCGGCGGTGACGTCAGCCATCTGAACCTGCACAAGACGTTCTGCATCCCGCACGGCGGCGGCGGGCCCGGTGTCGGGCCGGTCGCGGTGCGTGAGCATCTGGCTCCGTTCCTGCCGGGCCATCCGCTGGCCGACGAACTGCCCGATGAGCACACCGTGTCGTCGGCACCGTACGGGTCGGCGTCGATCCTGCCGATCACCTGGGCCTACATCCGGATGATGGGCGCCGAAGGCCTTCGCGCGGCGACCCTGACCGCGATCGCGTCGGCCAACTACGTGGCCCGCAGGCTCGACGAGTACTACCCGGTCCTCTACACCGGCGAGAACGGCATGGTCGCCCACGAGTGCATCCTGGATCTGCGCGGGATCACCAAGGCCACCGGCGTGACCGTCGACGATGTGGCAAAGCGACTGGCGGACTACGGTTTCCACGCACCGACCATGAGCTTCCCGGTGGCAGGCACGTTGATGGTCGAGCCGACCGAGAGCGAGAGCCTGGCCGAGGTCGACGCGTTCTGCGACGCGATGATCGCCATCCGCGCCGAGATCGACCGGGTCGGCTCGGGGGAGTGGTCGGTGGACGACAACCCCTTGCGCGGCGCCCCGCACACCGCCGAGTGCCTGCTGGTGGCCGACTGGGACCACCCCTACACCCGCGAGCAGGCTGCCTACCCGCTGGGCAAGGGATTCCGTCCCAAGGTCTGGCCGCCGGTGCGGCGCATCGACGGCGCCTACGGTGACCGGAACCTGGTGTGTTCCTGCCCGCCGGTCGAGGCGTTCGCCTGACGGCCCCTGTCAGGGTGACGGGGTCATCGCCGAACGGATGAGCTCGAAGTCGTGTCGGTCGATGCTGAACAGGCCGAACCGGAACCGGTAGCCCCAGCGGCGCTTGTCCTCGATGAAATCGAGTTCGTCGATGAGCGGCCGGATGGGTGTCTCGACGCAGTCGGCGAATGCCACATGGCGTCGGTACGGATGGAAGTCGGGACTCAATTCGACTTGGTAGGGCTCGTCGTCGGTGACTGTTCCGAGTGCCGTGAACGTCTGCAGCACGGCGCCGTCGGGGTAGTCCGACTTGGGTGAGTAGAAGATGATCTCGTCACCGCGACTGAGCCGACGGACCCCGTCGGCCTTTCCGTGGTTGGCCTGCGTGAAGCCACCGGCGACGGCCCGCAGTACGTGCGTCCGGCTGATGGTGTTGATCCAGTACGCGGTCACAGCGCCACGTTAACCGTGACGTGTGACATCGCCTGCTCGCGGATCAGCCCAGTAGGGTGTTGACGGCGGTGGCCAACTCGGGCGAGGCCGAGCTGGAGATGTGTTGGTAGGTGCCGCTACTCGCCTGCGCGACAGCCTCCCAGGTGGCCCGGTCGGAGCTGCTGCCGAAATCGATCACGTTGACCGCGATCGGGCGGGCAGGGTCGAATGCGCCGCGGATGTACTCCTGCAGCCCGGCCCCGTCCAGGCTCTGATCGGTGTGTGGCCCGGTGGTGATCACCAGAATCGAGTTGGTCTGGCCCTCACGGTATTTCGACAGTGCCTCGGTGTAGAGCATCCGCAGCGTGGTGAACGACACCGCGCCGCCACCGGACGCGGACTGTTCGTCCAGCGTCGAGGTCAGCGCATCGGAGCGGCGTTGACCGCTCACCGGTTCGGCCAGCGGCCCGGTCGAGATCTCGGAGCGGCCCTCGGTGCCGTCGAAGGTCCACAACCCGACCGAGGCGGTGTCCGGCAGTGCCTTGAGCCGGCTGTCGAGCGCGGCCACGACGTTGGCCAACCGGGACTTGCCGCCCTCCTCGGTGGGCATCGACTGGTCGAGCATGATGGTGACCGCCGGATTCCCAGACGGCGCGGCCGTCGAGTTCGCCAGCGTCACCCGCATGGTGTTGTCACCGATCGACAGCGGCGCCGCGAGCTGGGAGAACCCGGTGACGTCGCTGGACGGCGGCGTCGTTCCCTCGGCGCGGAACCCGGCCTTGGCGAGCTCGGCCAGCTGCTCCGGCTTGCGCAGATAGCGGGCGAACTCGTTGGCCGCGGTGACCTGTTCCTTCTCCAGCCAGTCTCCGGCCAGCAGCACCGTCGGGTAGTCGGCGGTGGCGGTCGGTCCGGGCGGCAGCCAGCCGGCCAACGAGGACTTGGCGTTGTCGAGCGAGGTGCCCCGCTGGAAGATCTGCTGTTCGGTGGTGGCCACCGCGTGCACCGGCGCGGTCGCCGGATCGGAGGCATTGAGCAGCGCGTCCATGGCGGTTCCCAGCTCGGAGTCGTCGAGTTTGGGCTGCCCGCGGAGCAGGCTGTTGACACCGCTCATGCCCGAGGTCGCCGGTGCGCCCGCGGGGGCAGATGCCGCGGCGACGGCCTCGACGGCCAGGGCGGCGGCATCGCCGTTGCTGTGGGTCGGCAGTGCGAGTTTGAGTGTGCCCCAACCGGGTAGCTTGAGCGCGTTCATCGCTGCCGGGCTGCTCTGCAGTTGCGGCAGGGTGGCCCAGGTCTGTTGTGCCAGTGCGTCCTTGAGCTGCGGACGGACCGCGAGCAGAACCGGTGAGGTGACCAGGGAGCGGCTGTCGCTGACCGTCTTGGCGCCGGCGGTCGCCTCCAGCCGCGCCTCGGCGATGCTGCTCGCCGGAATCCACAGCGCCGGACGGTCGCCGAGCTCGCTCGGCCACGCGTTGGCGAAGCCACTGACCACCCGGTCGGAATCGGCGGACTGCACGCGCACCTTGACGCAGCGGTCACCCACGGGGCTGACCGACTCGTTGTAGGTGTTGGCCAGTCCCTCGATGCGGGACGAGATGGTGGGGTCGGCGATCACGGCGACCCCGAGTTCGCCGTCGACGCAGCGCGCGGCCGCGGCGTCGCTGCGGCCGGCGAGGACGTCACCGAAGAACTTCCACAGGATCATTGCGCCGACCACGGCCACCACGGTGCACAGCGCGACGATCACGCCGATGCTGACACCGCGACGCCCGGACTCGACAGCGCGGTGGCTGCCGGTCCATTCACCGTCCCAGTCGCCGCGCTGGCGACTCGTCGGGGTGGACGGGGGTGGCGGTTCGGAGACCGCGCCGAACTGCGCGGTCGGTTGATCATCGGCGTAGTCGTCGCCGTCGGAATACTCGTCGGAATAGTCCGCGGCATAGCCGTCGTCGGCAGGGGCGTACTTGCCGCGGTAGCCGTCGACGTATTCGTCTTCGTAGCCCTCGTCGTCCTCGGCGTAATCGGCTTCGTCGTACTCCGCTTCTTCGTAATCGGCGTATTCCGAATCGCGATAGTCGGATTCGTAGTCGTCGTCACCGTCGGCGTACTGGGGCGTGCGGTAATCGGGCTCGGCCCGGTACCCCCGGTCGTCCCGGTAGTCAGGCCCCTCGCGGTACCCGGGCGCATCCCGGTACCCGCGATCGGCCTGATGCCCGGGCGTGTCGAATTCGTCTCCGGCGCGCCGTGACTGGTCGCCGCGGGGACGCTCGTACTCGCCGGAGTGACCGGAGTCGCCGACGGGCCCGTGGTCGGGCTCGTCGGGGGCATCCTCAGGGTCGGGAATGCTGTGCCTGCCCATTCCTAACCCCTGTACGTCTCGCGCCGACTAGTCATCCGGACCCGCCGAAGTCTAATCACTTCCCGGCGGTGCTCGCTTTGAACTCGCGGCGGCGGCGGTGCAGGATCGGCTCGGTGTAGCCGTTGGGCTGCTGAGCTCCGGCCAGGATCAGCTCCTGTGCCGCGCCGAACGCGATGCTGGCATCGGGGTTGGGTGCCATCGCCAGATAGTCGGGATCGCCGGCGTTCTGCTCGTCGACGACCGCGGCCATCCGGCGCAGGCTGGCCTTGACGTCCTCCTCGGTGATGACGCCGTGACGCAGCCAGTTGGCCAGCAACTGGCTGGAGATCCGCAGTGTGGCGCGGTCTTCCATGAGCGCGATGTCGTGGATGTCGGGAACCTTGGAGCAGCCGACACCGGCGTCGATCCAGCGGACCACGTAGCCCAGGATCGACTGGCAGTTGTTGTCCACCTCTTCGTGGATCTCCTCGGGCGACCAGGTCAACGAGGAATCCGCCAGCGGGATCGTCAGCAGGTCTTCGAGCTTGGCACGCTTCTTGCCTGCCAGTTCCTTTTGCACGGCCTCGACGTCCACCTGGTGGTAGTGCATCGCGTGCAGGGTGGCGGCGGTCGGCGAGGGAACCCACGCGGTGGTGGCACCGGCCTTCGGCTGGCCGATCTTCTGCTCGACCATGTCGGCCATCAGATCGGTCATGGCCCACATGCCCTTGCCGATCTGGGCCTTGCCGGCCAGGCCGGTGGCCAGGCCCACGTCGACGTTGTTGTCCTCGTACGCCTTGATCCACGGCTGGGCCTTCATGGCGCCCTTGCGGATCATCGGGCCGGCCTCCATCGAGGTGTGGATCTCGTCGCCGGTGCGGTCCAGGAAGCCGGTGTTGATGAACACCACGCGGTCGGCGGCGGCCTTGATGCTCGCCTTCAGGTTGACCGTGGTGCGGCGTTCCTCGTCCATGATGCCGACCTTGAGGGTGCCGCCGGGCAGGCCCAACACGTCCTCGACACGGCCGAACAGCTCGCAGGCGAAGGCGACCTCGTCGGGGCCGTGCATCTTGGGCTTGACGATGTAGACCGATCCGGTGCGGCTGTTCTTCAGCGGGCCGTTCGCCTCGTCATCCTTGAGTCCGTGCATGGCGATCAGGCCGGTGAACAGCGCGTCCTGGATGCCTTCGGGGATCTCGTTGCCGTCCGCATCCACGATCGCGTCGTTGGTCATCAGGTGTCCGACGTTGCGCACGAACAGCAGGCTGCGTCCGGGCAGGGTCAGCTCACCCTCGCCGTCGGGGGTGGTGAAGGTGCGGTCGGGGTTGAGGACGCGGGTGAACGACTTGCCGCCCTTGCTGACCTCTTCGGCCAGGTCGCCGCGGTTCAGGCCCAGCCAGTTGCGGTAGCCGAGCACCTTGTCGTCGGCGTCGACGGCGGCCACGGAGTCCTCGAAGTCCATGATCGTGGTGATCGCGGATTCCAGCACGACGTCCTTGATGCCGGCGGGGTCGGTGGAGCCGATAGGGGAGTCGGGGTCGACCAGGATCTCGATGTGCAGGCCGTGGTTGGCCAGCAGCACCGACCACTGCGGCTGCCCCAGCTCACCGGTGTAGCCGACGAACTGCTCGGGGGTGGCCAGACCGGAGGACAGCCCGTCGCCGTACTCGACGAGCAGCTGGCCCTCATCGATCTTGAGACCGGTTGCCTCGGCCCAGGTACCCGCGGCCAGCGGCACTGCCTCGTCCAGGAAGTTGCGCGCGTAGGCGATCACCTTGTCGCCGCGGACCTTGTTGTATCCCGTGCCCTTCTCGGCGCCGTCCTCTTCACTGATGACGTCGGTGCCGTAGAGCGCGTCGTACAGCGAGCCCCAGCGGGCGTTGGCGGCGTTGAGCGCGAAGCGGGCGTTGAGGATCGGCACCACGAGCTGCGGACCGGCGGTCGAGGTGATCTCGTCGTCGACACCGGAGGTGGTGATGGTGAAGTCGGCGGGCTCGGGCAGCAGGTAGCCGATATCGGTGAGGAACTGCTTGTAGGCGTCGGGGTCGACCGGCTCCAGCACATGAGCGCGGTGCCACTTGTCGATCTGCGCCTGCAGATCGTCACGACGGGCCAGCAGGTCCTGGTTCTTCGGGGTGAGGTCAGCGACGACCTTGTCCACGCCGGACCAGAAGCTGTCCGGGTCGACGCCGGTGCCCGGCAGTGCCTCATTCGTGATGAAGTCGTGCAGCACCTGCGCGACACGCAGGTTTCCGACAGTCACGCGATTGGTCATGCGCGTTTCCTCCCTCGGCTCCAGGCACCGTGCGATGCCTGCCGTTTATCCAGCTTACCCATTGGTAACGTCGGCCTTTCAGCCGTCCAGCCTGGTGAGCAACAGCTCACACCTGTTTGCCAGAGTGATCCGCAACGGAGCCGCCCGTTCGGCGATGCGCTGCTGGGCCCTGACGTATTCGGCACGCCCGGCCGGTGTTTCGATGGCGATCGGCTCGAAACCATAGCGCTTCAAGTCGTATGGGCTGGCACACATGTCGAGTGCCCGCGCGTCGGCCGCCAGATCGAGTGCGTCCATCACCAATTCCGAAGGCACCAGAGGACCCAGTTTGTAGGCCCATTTGTAGGTGTCCATGGCCGCGTGGATGCAGCCGGGCTGCTCGGCTTCGATCTGGTGCTCCCGGCTCAGTTGCCGGTCGTTGCGGGGAACGGCGGCGTCGGTGAAGAACCGGAACGCATCGAAGTGACTGCACCGCAACGGCATCGACTCGACAACGGCATCGGTTCCGGCGGTGCCGAGACGCAGCGGAACCTGGTCGTGCCGTAGCTGGGGAGTCCGGTAGACCATGGCCCATTCATGTAGGCCGAAGCAGTTCATCCGGGGTGCCCGCGCGGCGGTCGCGCGCATCAGCCGCGCGACGAATCGGACCGTCTCGATGCGTGAGTTCAGGTAGTCGGCCCGCACCGTGACACCGTGCGGGTGCGGGCCGTACCCGGTGCGGCTCAGGTAGGAGCCGGCGTTCTCGCCCTCGAGTACCACCCCGAAACCCGGATGCCATCGCCGCAGCTGCCGGGGACGGAGGCTGTAATAGGTGAACAGGAAATCCCACACCGGATGCGGTTCACCGGCGTGTTGGCGGCGCAGGTGCGGTGTGAGGAATTCGTCGGCGCGTCGCCGGTGTGATTCTGCTCGTTCCGCCCAGTCCGGGGCCGCCAGAACTTCGTCGGCTTCGGCGATGCCCGGAAGGGTCAGTCCAGCCGCGTCGGATCCAGCGCGTCCTTCCATGTCTCCTCCACCGGGTGGCCTGCCGCCGCCGTGCGGCTCGAGCCTACCTGTGGAGTTGCGGGCTCAGTCGTGCGCGCCCGTGGTGACCACCAGCCGGCCCGTGGTCTGCCGGGCCTGCATCCGCTCCAGTTGGGCGGGCAGGTCCGACCACGCCACCTCGGCGCCGATGACGGTCCGGATGGCCCCCGTACGGAGCATTTCGAGCAGTTTGACGTGGGCGTCGAGGCCCTCGGAACGGGCCGGCCAGTTGAAGCCGAGGGTGCGGCGGACCGCCAGCGGGTCGGTCACGTAGACCAGGCAGACCCCGCACACGTCGAAGTTGCCGTAGGCGATGGGGCGCGGCGAGAGGTAGTCACCGTCCTCCAGTGCGATGTCCTCGGCGAATCCGGCCATCAGGTGCCGCCCGTGCAGGCCCATGCAGCGGAACGTGTCGGTGGTGACGCTGCCGCCGACCGCGTCGAATGCGACGTCGACCCCGCGGCCGTAGGTGAGGTCCATGACCTGCTCCACCCAGTCGCCGTTGCGGTAGTTGACGGCGTGATCGGCGCCCAGTTCGCGACAGAACTCGACCTTCTCGTCACTGCCCGCGGTGGCGATCACGCGGGCACCGAGCGCCTTGCCGAGCACCAGCGCGCCCGACCCGGTTCCGCCGGCCGCCGCGTGCACCAGCAACGTCTCGCCGGGCTTGAGCCGGCCCCGCTCGTGCAGTGCGAACCAGCCCAGATGGAACGGGTAGTGCAGGGCGGCGCCGTCGGCGTCACCGACCCAGGCCGGCAGCTCCAGTGCGGTCGCCGCGTCGACGATGGCGTAGGAGGCGTACCCGCCGAACGCCATCGAGGGGATACCCACGATGCGCCGGCCCACCAGATGCTCGGCGCCGAGCCCGGCGCTCTCGACGACGCCGACGGCCTCCATGCCGGGGATGAACGGCGGCTGCAGGGGCATGGTGGTGTACCGGCCCTGGATGACGTCGATGTCGTTGAAGTTCAGGCAGAACGCGCGCACCGCGACCCGCACCTCGCCGGGCCCGGGTGCGCGCACCTCGACCGTCTGGCGTTCCAGGACCTTCGCCGGATCCCCGAGGGCGGTGGCCACCCAGGCTTCGGCCGAAATCGGTTTGACTGCAACATCGTTCACTGACTCGCACCTCCATGGAGTATTTGTTATTACACGATGTAACAACAAATGTGGCACCATGGCAACAGTGCGTTCCAGTGGGCGGTCACTGCTGTGCCAGACTCGGCTGACCTGCCCGGCGATGTGAGGAGACAGCGTGGCGACGCGTTCGGCAGGCACTCGCCATCGGCGGCAGGGCTCCCGGCCCGACCCGTCGATCGACCAGGCCGTGCTGAGCGCGACCCGGCGGCTGCTGGTGCAGCGCGGGTATGCGGCGACGTCCATCGACCTGATCGCCGGCACGGCCGGGGTCAGCCGGCCGACCATCTACCGCAGGTGGAAGTCCAAGGCGCTGCTGGTCCATGAGGCGGTGTTCCCGGATCTGGACCCGGCCGCGCCGAGCGACGACATCGCCACCGAGATCACCCGGCTGTGTCGCGGAGCGTTTCTGATGTTCTGCGATCCCGCTGTGCGGGAATCGATTCCGGGCCTGTTGACCGAACTGCGGGCGGACTCCGACATCCGCAGGCTCATGACGGAGCGACTGGACGCCGCCGCGCGCACCCAGCTCGCATCGCTTTTGACCGACCCGGACTCAGCGAGGCGCGCCCGCAGGCAGATCAACGTCGACACCATCATGGATGCGATCGGCGGGGCGGCCATGTACGCCGTGTGCGTACGCGGGGTCGACGATCCCCAGGAGATCGAACGTGCCGCCGCCGATCTGGCCGAGCTGATCCTGCGCGGGATGCTCGAGCAACCCGGGGGATAGCCCTACCGCTCAGATGCGGTGCGTACCGTCGCGCACCGTGCCGACCAGGTCCTCGACCAGATCCTCCAGCGCGACCATCGCCGTAACGGCGTCGTCGGGTCCGGTCACGAGCGCGAGGTGGCTGTTGCTCCGCCGCATCCGCGACAAGGCGTCGGGCAGCGGTGTGGACGCCGGGATCCGCGGCAGCGGGCGCACCATCGACACGTCCAGCACCGCATCGGGGTCGTTGATGTGCGGCAGCACATCCTTGATGTGCAGGTACCCGATGAACTCGCCGAAGGAATCCGCCACCGGGAAGCGTGAATAGCCCGTGTCGGTGAGGGCCCGTTCCACATCGCCGACGGTCGGCCCCGACCCCGGCGCGGCGACCCGGATGGCGTGGATCTCGCTCAACGGCATCGCGACGTCGTCGACCGTGCGGCTGCGGGTCTCCAGGGCCCGGGTCAGCCGACCGTGTTCCTCGGTGTCGAGCAGGCCTTCGGAAACCGACTCGGCGATCATCTCCGACAACTCGACGGTCGACACCGCCGATTCCAGCTCGTCCTTCGGCTCGACCCGGAACGCCCGCAGGGTGACGTTGGCGCACCAGTTGTAGAACGCGATGAACGGGCGGGCCGCGCGGATGTAGACCAGATACGGCGGGACCAGCAGCATCGCGGCGGTCTCGGGGCCCGCGATGGCGATGTTCTTCGGCACCATCTCGCCGAGCAGTACGTGCAGGATCACCACGATGGCCAGCGCGACGACGAACGACACCGTGTGCAGCACGGTGTCCGACACCCCGACCAACGCGAACGGCTTCTCCAGCAGGTGCGCGACGGCCGGCTCGCCGACCCGGCCCAGCAGGATCGAGCAGATCGTGATGCCCAGCTGAGATCCGGCCAGCATGAGCGACAGGTGCTCGCCGGCCCGAATCACGGTGACAGCGCTGCGTTTACCCTGTTCGGCCAACGCCTGCAGGCGATCGCGGCGGGCCGAGATCAGCGCGAATTCCGCGGCCACGAAGAACGCGTTGGCGGCCAGCAGCAGCACGGTCAACAGCACACCGAGGATGTCACCCATGGCTGTTCCCCTTGTGGCCGAGGCTGGTCAGCTCGAGCAGGTCGATCCGGCGGCCGTCCATCCGCACCACCGTGGCCAGCCAGTGCGTCGGTTTGTCGGGGTCCCCGTCGGGATCGAAGGCGGCCAGCTCAACGGACTCGCCGGTCTCCGGTATATGGCCGAGTTCCTGCAGGACCAGGCCTCCTATGGTTTCGTATTCGCCTTCGGGAGCACGGAATCCGGTGCTCGTCGCCACCTCGTCGATGCGCAGCAGCCCCGACACCTGCCAACCGGCCCCGGCCGGCACCACGTCGGGGGTGGCGTCATCGTGTTCGTCGCGCACGTCGCCGACGATCTCCTCGATCAGGTCCTCGACCGTCACCATGCCCGCGGTGCCGCCGTACTCGTCCACGACGAGCGCGGTCTGCAATCCGTTGGCGCGGATCTGGGTCATGACGGCGTCGCCGTCGAGGGTGGAGGGCACGGTCGCCACCGGCAGGGCCAGGGCGGCCAGCCGGGTCTTGTCCCGGTCCTCGCGCGGAATCGTGAACACCTGCTTGATGTGGACCACGCCGATGGTCTCGTCGAGGTCGCCTTCGACGATCGGGAAGCGGGAGTAGCCGGTGCGGATCGCCGCCGACATCAGGTCAGCGACCGAATCGCCTGCGTCCAGGACCTCGATCTTGGAGCGCGGCGTCATCAGTTCCTCGGCGGAACGCTCGCCGAACTGCAGCGAGCGGTGCACCAGCAATGCGGTGGACGCGTCGAGCGACCCGCTGCGGGCCGAGTTGCGCACCAGTGACGCCAGTTCCTGCGCCGAGCGCGCCGACCGCAGTTCCTCGGCCGGCTCGATGCCCAGCCGGCGCAGGATCCAGTTGGCTGTGCCGTTGGTCAGCCGGATGACCGGGGTGAACAGCATCGAGAACAGCAGCTGGAACGGTGCCGACGCGCGGGCGGTCGGGACCGGGCGGGCCACCGCCAGGTTCTTCGGCACGAGCTCGCCGAACACCATCGACAGTGACGTCGCGATGAGGATGGCCAGGAACAGGGACAGGCCACCAGCGACGTTCGGGGGAATGCCGATGGCATCCAGTCCGGGCCGGATCAGTTCCCCGACGACGGGTTCGGCGAGATAACCGGTGGCCAGGGTGGTGATCGAGATGCCGACCTGGGCGCCGGAGAGCTGGAAGGACAGTGTGCGGTGCGCGCGGCGGACCAGCTGGTCGCGGCGGTCGCCGGTACGGGCGTTGGCCTCGACCGTGCTGCGCTCCAGTGCGGTGAGGGAGAACTCGGCGGCCACGAACACCGCGGTGCCGAAGGTGAGCAGGACGATCGCGAGGATCGAAAGCAACGAGAAGACCACGTCGGTTGAGCTGCCCATCAGATTCTCACCAGTGCTACGCCGGGCCCGGGGCCCGGCCGACTAGAAGAGGGGTCGTCAGCTTCGGCGCTCAGAAGTGACTGGTGTTCCACCCCGAAGGCCGGTTCAGAACCGGAGGCCTCGGTGGGTGCCAACGGCACGTGAACCCTTTCGTTCGATCTGACCGAGTGGACGAAATGGCGACATGCCACTGTCCGCTCGGTATACAGGAACCCCAATAGTATCGCGACCCGCCGGATTACCAGCCCGTCGGCAGCGGATGGCCTTCGGCGAAACCGGCGGCCGACTGGACTCCCAGCACCACCTTCTCGTGTAGTTCGGCGAGGTTGGTGGCGCCGACATAGGTGCAGGTGCTGCGCACCCCCGAGGTGATGTGGTCGAGGAGGTCCTCGACGCCGCCGCGGCCCGGGTCGAGGCTCATCCGCGAGGACGAGATGCCCTCCTCGAACAGGGCCTTCCGGGCCCGGTCGAATTGGCTGTCCCCGGCGGTACGGGCGGCCACCGCACGCTTGGAGGCCATGCCGTAGCTCTCCTTGTACGGCCGTTCCTCCCGGTCGTGCAGCAGGTCGCCGGGGGACTCGTAGGTCCCGGCGAACCAGGAGCCGATCATCACGTTGGCAGCGCCGGCGGCCAGCGCCAACGCTACGTCGCGCGGGTGCCGAACCCCACCGTCCGCCCACACGTGGGCGCCGAGTTCCTTTGCCGCAGCCGAACATTCGACGACAGCCGAGAACTGCGGCCGGCCGACACCGGTCATCATCCGGGTGGTGCACATCGCGCCGGGGCCCACGCCGACCTTCACGATCGACGCACCGGCCTCGATGAGGTCGCGGGTGCCCTCGGCGGAGACCACGTTGCCCGCCGCCAGCGGCAGGCCGAGATCCAGTGACGCCACCGACTTGATGGCATCGAGCATCTTGACCTGATGGCCGTGGGCGGTGTCGATGACGAGCAGGTCGACCCCGGCCTCGGCCAGGGCGCGGGCCTTCGCGCCGACGTCGCCGTTGATGCCGACCGCCGCGGCGATGCGCAGGCGTCCGGCCGCGTCGACGGCCGGGCTGTAAATGCCGGCCCGCACCGCGGCGGTGCGGGTCAGCACGCCGGCCAGGGAGCCGTCGGCCTCGGTGAGCACCGCGAGATCGATCGGCGCGTGTTCGAGGAGGTCGAACACCTTCCTCGGGTCGGTGCCCACCGGCGCGGTGACGAAATCCGTCACCGCGACGTCACGGATCCGGGCGAACCGGTCCACGCCCGCGCAGCCGGCCTCGGTGACCAGCCCGATCGGGCGTCCCTCGAACACCACCACCGCCGCGCCGTGCGCACGTTTGTGCAGCAACGCCGTGGCGTCGGATACCGAGTCGTCCGGGCTCAGGGTCACCGGTGTGTCCACCACCAGGTCGCGGCTCTTGACGAACTGCACGGTGTCGGCGACCACGGTGCTCGGCAGATCCTGCGGCAGCACCACGATGCCGCCGCGCCGGGCGATGGTCTCGGCCATGCGTCGGCCCGCCACCGCCGTCATGTTCGCCACCACCACCGGGATGGTGGTGCCGGACCCGTCGGATGTGGACAGGTCGACGTCGAACCGCGATGCCACATCCGACCGTCCGGGCACGACGAAGACGTCGTTGTAGGTCAGGTCGTACGGCGGGGTGTGTCCGTTCAGAAATCTCACTGCAACCTCACCCCACCGACCTTACTCAGGCAGGGACTTCGCTGCGGTCGCCGCTCCAGAGGGTGTGGAACTTCTGGCCGGGCTCCGCGTCGGTGCGTCCGTAGGTGTGTGCGCCGAAGAAGTCGCGAAGGCCCTGGGTCAGTGCCGCGGGCAGCCGCTCGGTGCGCAACGCGTCGTAATAGGACAATGCCGACGCGAAACCGGGGACCGGAATCCCCAGCTCGGTCGCCTTGATCACGACCCGGCGCCAACTGTCGATGCCCGCCTCGACTGCGTCGCGGAAGTACGGAGCGGCGATCAGGGTGGCCAGGTCGGCATCGTCGTCGTACGCCTCTTTGATCCGGTTGAGGAACTTCGCCCGGATAATGCAGCCGCCGCGCCAGATGGTGGCCATATCGCCCAGGGTGATGCCCCACCCGTACTCGGCCGACCCGGCCTGGATCTGGTTGAAGCCCTGGGCGTAGGCGATGATCTTCGAGGCGTACAGCGCCTTGCTGACATCGTCGATGAATTGTGCTGATTCAGAAGGCTTGTCGCCGAGCTCGCCGGATGCCAGTCCGGTCGTCGCCTTGCGCTGGGGCACGGAACCCGACAGCGCCCGGGCGAACACGGCCTCGGCGATGCCGGTGACGGGAACCCCGAGGTCCAGGGCGGACTTCACGGTCCAGCGCCCGGTGCCCTTCTGCTCGGCCTCGTCGACGATCACGTCCACCAGCGGCTTGCCGGTCTTGGCGTCCACCTGACGCAGCACCTCGGCGGTGATCTCCACCAGGTAGCTGTCGAGGTCGCCCTTGTTCCACTCGGTGAACACGTCGGCGATCTGTGCCGCCTCCAGGCCGAGCCCGTCGCGCAGCAACTGGTACGCCTCGCCGATCAGCTGCATGTCGGAATACTCGATGCCGTTGTGCACCATCTTCACGAAGTGCCCAGCACCGTCCGGGCCGATGTGGGTGCAGCACGGCACACCGTCCACGTGCGCGGAGATCTCCTCCAGCAGCGGGCCGAGGGACTTGTAGGACTCGGCGGGGCCGCCGGGCATGATCGACGGGCCGTTGAGCGCGCCTTCCTCGCCGCCGGAGATCCCGGCTCCGACGAAGTGCAGGCCGCGCTCGCGGATCGCCTTCTCCCGACGGATGGTGTCGGTGTAGAGGGCGTTGCCGCCGTCGATGATGATGTCGCCGGGCTCCATGGCGTCGGCCAGCTCGTTGATCACCGCATCGGTGGGGTCGCCGGCCTTCACCATGATGATCACCCGGCGTGGCTTCTCCAGGGCGTCAAGGAATTCCGCGATCGTCTCGCTGCGCACGAACTTGCCCTCGGAGCCGTGCTCGGCCAGCAGCGCATCGGTTTTGGCGATCGACCGGTTGTGCAGAGCGACGGTATAGCCGTGGTGGGCGAAGTTGCGGGCGAGATTGGAGCCCATCACGGCCAGGCCGGTGACTCCGATCTGCGCCGTGCCGGAAGTGCTGGTCTTGGTCATGCCGCAGCCTTTCGTTGTTTTGTTGTAGCAGAACGCCTGTCGTGCAGAGCTTTATCCGAGTCCGGCGAACAGGCGGTGAAGCTCGGTGAGCCAGGGGACGGCGACGGCGACGGTGGGGACCACCAGGACCGCGGCCGCGGTGAGATAGGCGGTGACCGCCATGGCCACACTGTTGGGCTTGCCGCCGAGGCGCCGTACCCGGATCACGGTGGTGGGCCCGCCTGCGGCCAGCGCACCCGAGGGGGTGCGGCCGCTAGCGCAGGCGACGAGCGCCCGGGCCAGGGGAGTGGGACCCGCGGTCCGTACCGCGGCGTCGTCGGCCAGCAGTTCGATCAGCAGCCGGACCGCATCGAGGGCGTTGGCGCTGCGGACGAACCTCGGGAAGGCGGCATGGACGGCGGTGAACATCTCCAGGACCAGATCATGGCGGGCGCGCAGGTGGGCCCGCTCATGGGTGAGGATCGCGGCGACCTCGTTGTCCGACAAGGTGGTCAGCGTTCCCTCGCTGACCACGACGCGGCTGCGGACGCCGGGCAGACAGTAGGCGAGAGGCTGCGCGACGTCGAGGATGCGCAGACCGTCACCGGCGAGCGGGCGGTGCGCCGTACAGAGGTGGGCCGGGACCGCGTCGCGCGACTTGCTGAGCAGGTCGACCATCATGCGGTGATGGGCGCGCCGGCGCCGGGTGGCCACCGCCACCTGGACCACGGCCACGCAGAGCCGGCCGCCGATGAAGAGGGTCAGGGTGAACACCACGACGTAGAGCAGCCACAACGGCCAACCGAGAGCGTTGATCTCACTGGTGATGGTCGCGGTCGGCCGGCCGTCCGGACCGGGAACGAACAGGCGGCTGGCGATCGCGATACCGGCCGAGAATGCCGAGAGCACGGCGGCCAGCGCGACGGACTGCCACAGCACGATCGCCGCTCGCGGGGCTCGCAACGGCCACGCCGCACGGGCCAGCACTGCCGGCACTGGTCCCACCAGGGCCAGCGCGACGAGAGTGAAGGCCAGCGCGGACACGCCGTAAGTCTCTCTCAGGCAGTGCCCGAATTACCAGCCGGTGGGGGCAGCTGGTGCTTGCTCTCCAGTTCGGCGAGCGCCCGGCGCAGTGCCCGGGCCTCGTCCACACCGACTCGCTCGACGAAATGGACCAGCGCGGCCTGGCGGCTGCCGGAGTCCGCGGCCTGGTCGAGGGCATCGACCATCAGGCCGGCGACCAGCTCGTCGCGGCCATTTGTGGGCGCATAGCGGTGCGCCCGGTCATCGCGATGCTGTACGACCAGGTTCTTCTTCGCCAGTCGTTGCAGCACGGTCATGATCGTGGTGTAGGCCAAGTCGCGGCGGGCGGCCAGCGCCTCATGGACTTGGCGCACAGTTTGGGGTTCGGGTGCAGACCACAAGTGGTCCATCACCTCGCGCTCAAGCTCCCCGAGACGCGTCATTTTGGCCATGTTCCGTTCACTCTCCTGAGCAGTAAAGCCAGCGTACTACGGGTTTACTACCGCGTGTCGTATGCGTTTGGCGACGGCGCTCCGACTGCCCTCCGTAGCGGTTTAGGGCAAGGTCAGCGCCATATATGGGGTCCGTTGTGAATCGAGTCACAGGGGGTAGCTCTCATCCTTCACGTGACTATAGTAAGGCTAACCTAAGTCAAACTGGAGCCTTCGGAGGTGACATGACGGTCTTGATCGAAGATCCGCTGATCGCGGGTATGGCTATCGAGCGGACGCTGCCGCTGCACGAGTCGAGTCGGCGTTTACGTGAGCTGTATCCGGAGTGTCCGCGGGTCTACGGCGTGGCCGTGGTGGGCGACCTGTCCCGTCGGCGGTGGTGGCCGCTGGCCGAGGCGTTGTCCGCGGATCGACTGCAGGGCATGTTCGACGCAGCGATGGCCGAGACGGGCAATCGGGCCGCGGTCGCCCAGCAGTTGGCCGCCACCTTCACCCACGTGGTGATCGGCCGGGTCGTACCGCTGCTGGTGCTGGAAGGGCGGGCCTGGGACACCGGCCTGGAGAACCTGTGGGTCCACGTCGACTCCGAGGGTGCGATCGACTGGGTCGGCGTGGTCGATCCGACGCTCCGCGGGCTGCCCGAGGATCCTTATTACTGTGGCCGGTCCGCCCGGTTCGCCAGTGCGTGCCATGACGGGATCGTCGCGCTGCCCAGTGAGGCTGCGCTGACCACCTGGGTGGCTCATCGCAGTCATCGCGCGCTTGAGCCGCTGTTCGCCCGGTTGGTCGAGATCAGCGACGGCGCCATGTCGGTGGCGGCCATGTGGCACATGGTCGGGGCGGCGGTGGTCGGCGCGGCCACCCAGGTCCCGCTGTTGGCCGGCTCCAGTGAGGTGGTCAGTATGCGGCGCGGCCAGGCGGTGCTGGATGCCTTGGTGGGCTTCGGTCTGCCGGTCCGCGGTTCGGGCCGCGCGGGGAAGGTCTTGCTAAATTAGGATAGCCTTGCCTAGTATGTAGATACGAGACTAACGGACCGTGCCGGAGTCCTGAGGGCTGCAGAGACCCCCGGTCCGCTCGAGGGCGGGTCCCGCGTTTTACACGCGGGACCCGCCCGCATCTTTATGGCGATACGGCGTGTAGACACGAGGGCTGTGACCACTGAAATCCCCGAAGGTCTGGGCAAAGGCTTCGACACCGAACTGGGCCTGACCTATCTCGAGCTCACCCCCGACGGCGGCCGCGCGCAGCTGACCATCCACGACAAACTGCTGCAGCCCTGGGGCATCGTGCACGGCGGCGTGTACTGCTCGATCGTCGAGAGCCTGGCCAGCGTGTCGGGCCACATCTGGCTGTCGGAGAACGGCGGCGGCACCGTGGTCGGGGTCAACAACAACACCGATTTCCTGCGCGCCATCGGATCCGGCACTGTCACAGCGGTTTCCACGCCGATCCACCGAGGGCGTCGGCAGCAGCTGTGGCTGATCACCATCACCGACGAGAACGACAAACTCGTGGCCCGCGGTCAGGTGCGACTGCAGAACATCGCCGAGTAGCGCCTCCGCCGCGACGGCGAGCGCTGCCGATCCCAGCGCGTCATGGCAGGATCGCGCACTATGCGTTTGACCCCGCATGAGCAGGATCGTCTGCTCATCTCCTATGCCGCAGACCTGGCGCGGCGCAGACAAGCCCGCGGCTTGCTGCTCAACCATCCCGAGGCCGTCGCGGTGATCACCGATCACCTGCTGGAAGGCGCCCGCGACGGTCGAACGGTTGCGGAGTTGATGGTGAGCGGACGCGATGTGCTGACCCGCGAGCAGGTCATGGAGGGAGTGCCCGAGATGCTGCACGACGTCCAGGTCGAGGCCACTTTCCCGGACGGGACCAAGCTGGTCACCGTCCACAACCCGATCTCGTGAGCCGCGCTGTGACCAGCGAGAAGCCGAAGGCGGATCGTGCATCGATCGTGCCGGGTGAGATCGTGTTCGGTGAGGGTGACATTCCGCTCAATTCCGGTGCGCCACGGCTGATTCTCGACGTCGTCAACACCGGCGACCGGCCGGTGCAGGTCGGCAGTCATGTACACCTGCCACAGGCCAACGCCGCGTTGGATTTCGACCGCGCGGCCGCCCGGGGACATCGCCTCGACATCCCGGCCGGTACCGCGGTTCGCTTCGAACCAGGTGTGGCCCAGCGCGTTTCACTGGTGCCGCTCGGCGGCGCCCGTGAGGTTCACGGGATAAGTCTCGACCCGCCCGGCCGATTGGGAACCGCATGACCGAGTTGACCCGGGCCCGCTACGCGGCGCTGTTCGGCCCCACCACCGGTGACCGGATCCGGCTGGCCGACACCGATCTGTTCATCGAGATAACCGAGGACCGCAGTGGCGGTCCCGGCCTGGCCGGCGACGAGGCGGTGTTCGGCGGCGGCAAGGTACTGCGCGAGTCGATGGGGCAGTCCAGGGCGACCCGCGCCGACGGTGCGCCCGATACCGTCATCACGGGCGCGGTGATCATCGATCACTGGGGAATCATCAAGGCCGACATCGGGATCCGCGACGGCCGCATCGCCGCCATCGGCAAGGCCGGCAACCCCGACATCATGACCGGTGTGCACCCGGACCTGGTCGTCGGTCCGTCCACCGAGATCATCGCGGGCAACGGTCGGATCCTGACCGCCGGCGCGATCGACTGCCACGTGCACCTGATCTGTCCGCAGATCATGGAAGAGGCCCTGGGCGGCGGCATCACCACGATCGTGGCCGGCGGTACCGGTCCGGCCGAGGGCAGCAAGGCCACCACGGTCACCCCGGGCGCCTGGCACCTGGCCAGGATGCTGGAGTCGCTCGACTCCTGGCCGCTCAATGTCGCGCTGCTGGGCAAGGGCAATACCGTCAGCGCCGAGGCGATGTGGGAGCAGTTGCGCGGTGGCGCAGCGGGATTCAAGCTGCACGAGGACTGGGGCACCACGCCCGCTGCCATCGATGCCTGTCTGACGGTCGCCGAAGCCGCCGGGGTACAGGCCAACATCCACACCGACACCCTCAACGAGGCCGGCTTCGTAGAGGACACCCTGGCCGCGATCAAGGGCCGCGGCATCCACGCGTATCACACCGAGGGCGCTGGCGGCGGGCACGCACCCGACATCATCACCGTCGCCTCGCACCCGAATGTGCTGCCCAGCTCCACCAATCCGACCCGGCCACACACCGTCAACACCCTCGACGAGCACCTCGACATGCTCATGGTGTGCCATCATCTGAATCCGAGCGTGCCCGAGGATCTGGCATTCGCCGAGAGCCGGATCCGGCCGTCGACGATCGCCGCCGAGGATCTGCTGCACGACATCGGGGCCATCTCGATGATCGGCAGCGACTCCCAGGCGATGGGCCGGATCGGTGAGGTGGTCCTGCGGACGTGGCAGACCGCGCACGTGATGAAGCGCAGGCGTGGCGCGTTGGAAGGGGACGGTCAGGCCGACAACAACCGCGTCCGCCGGTACATCGCGAAATACACCATCTGCCCGGCCATCGCGCACGGGCTCGACGACGAGATCGGGTCGGTCGAGGTCGGCAAGCTCGCCGACCTGGTGCTGTGGGAGCCCGCATTCTTCGGCGTCCGGCCGCACGCGGTGATCAAGGGCGGCATGATCACGTGGGCGGCCATGGGCGATGCCAATGCCTCGATCCCCACCCCGCAGCCGGTGCTGCCGCGGCCGATGTTCGGTGCGGCCCCAGCCTCCGCGGCCGCCACCTCTGTGCACTTCGTCGCACCGCAGGCCATCGAGGACGGTCTGGCGGACCGCCTCGACATTCGCAGAAAGTTGGCTGCGGTCAAGAATGTCCGGCAAGTCGGCAAGGCGCAGATGCCGCTCAACGATGCGTTGCCCCGCATCGAGGTCGAGCCCGATACCTTCACCGTGCGGATCGACGGGCAGGTGTGGCAGGAACAGCCCGCGGTCGAACTTCCCATGGCCCAACGATATTTCCTGTTCTAGATGAGCAGCCTGGCAACACTTCTGACCCTGGCCGATTCGCGGTTGCCGACCGGCGGGCACGTTCACTCCGGCGGCGTCGAGGAGGCGGTCACCAGCGGTCTGCTCACCGACGTCGCCACGTTGCGCGCCTATCTGGTCCGGCGCATCCGCACCAGCGGGTTGGTCGCCGCCTCGATAGCGGTGGCGGTCCACACCGGGACCTTGGCTCCCGAGACGGCCGACGCTGAAACCGACGCCCGCACACCGGCCCCGGCGGCGCGCGAGGCCTCGCGCGTCCAGGGGCGCGGACTGATCCGGCTGGCCCGGCGGGTCTGGCCGCAGCATTCGTGGGAAGCGCTCGGAGCCCGGCCGCATCTGCCGGTGGCGGCCGGCGCCGTCGGAGCGGCCGCAGAGCTGGAGCCGGGCCAGACCGCGCTGTCGGTGGTGTACACCACCATGACCGGTTCGGCCACCGCCGCGCAGCGGTTGCTCGCATTGGACCCGGCCGACGTCGCGGCGCTGACCTTCGAGCTGTCGGGCTTGTGTGACGCGGTGGCGGCCGAGGCTGCCACCGGGCCGGCGGACCTGTCCGACCCCTTGCTCGACGTCCTGGCGCAGCGGCACACCGAACGCGACCGGCCGTTGTTCGTCTCGTAAATCTGTAGTTCGATCTCGAAAGGTCCACCATGCCACCGCATTTCCTCGACGGCGAGCCCCACACCCATGTCGACCGGCCCAAACGGGTGCGCCAGGCGGGCGAGCCGCTGCGTATCGGTGTCGGCGGCCCCGTCGGATCCGGGAAGACCGCCCTGGTGGCCGCACTGTGCCGGCAACTGCGCGATGAGTTGTCACTGGCGGTGTTGACCAACGACATCTACACCACCGAGGATGCCGACTTCCTGCGCAGGCATGCGGTGCTGCCCGACGAGCGGATCGCCGCGGTCCAGACCGGTGGATGCCCGCACACCGCGATCCGAGACGACATCACCGCCAACCTCGATGCCATCGACGACCTGATCGAGGCGAACCCCGCACTGGACCTGATTCTCGTCGAATCCGGTGGCGACAACCTCACCGCGACGTTCTCGTCGGGCCTGGTGGACGTTCAGATCTTCGTCGTCGACGTGGCCGGGGGAGACAAGGTGCCCCGCAAGGGCGGGCCGGGCGTGACGTACTCGGATCTGCTGGTGGTCAACAAGACCGATCTGGCGCCGCTGGTGGGTGCCGATCTGGATGTGATGCGCCGCGATGCGGCCAAGGTCCGCGCAAACAGGCCGACGGCGCTGATCTCACTGACCGAGGATCCGTCCTCGGGTCCGGTGCTGGCGTGGGTGCGTGAGCAGTTGAAGGTCGCGCAGGCGCCGTCGGCGTGATGCACGCGAACGTCGTCGTCGTGGCCTCGCCGGGGCGGTTGCCCCGCATCGAGGCACGCGACGGGCTGGCGGGACGCTGCACCGGGCCAGACACGGTGCACCTGATCTCCACGGCGGCCACCCCGCTCGGCGGCGACACCCTCACAGTGCGGCTGGTGGTGGAAGCCGGTGCCCGGCTGCGGATCCGCACCGCCGCCGCGACGATGGTGCTGCCCGGCGCCCGTACGTTGCAGTCGGCGGCGCAGTGGGAGCTCGAGGTGGCCGGGCAGTTGGACCTCGATCCGCAGCCGACCGTGGTGGCCGGCGGCTCGGTGCACCACACCACGACGCGGCTGCGGCTCGCCGAGCCCGCGCAGGTGCGCATCCGGGAGAGGGTCCAGATCGGCAGATCCGATGAGCAAGACGGGTTCTGGTCGTCGTCATTGCACGCGGACGTCGACTCGGTGGAGGGCTCGTGGCCGTTGTTGCGTCATCGCATCGAACTCGGTCGTGGGGCCGTGGGCGACGACGTGCTGGCCGCGCCCCGGGCCTGTATCAGCGAACTGCGTTATCCCGCACCGTCATTCGAAGCGCACGGAACCGTGCTGGAGCTGGCCCGTGGCGGCAGCCTGGCCACCTGGCAGGGTGACCGGCTGCCGCCTCAGACAGCAGAAGGCGCAGAGGCCTAGGAAGCCGCTTTCTCGGTTTCCTGCACGGAAGCCGCGATCTCCTCGAGTTCTTCGATTCTGGTGCGCGCGTAGGCCTGCTGCTCGGTGATGGTGAGCTGCCCGCGCTTGGTGCTCAGGAACGTCACACCCCACGACAGCACGGTCACCAGCCGGCTCTTGAACCCGACGATGTACACCAGGTGCAGCACCAGCCAGCACACCCAGGCGAAGAACCCGGAGAACTCGACCGGGCCCACCTTGGCCACCGCGGAGAACCGCGACACCGTGGCCATCGAGCCCTTGTCGAAGTACTCGAACGGCGACCGGATCTTCGGGCTGGTACCGGCGACCTCGCGCTTGATCAGCTTGGCCGCGTAGCGGCCGCCTTGGATCGCGCCCTGGGCCACACCCGGAACCCCGTCCACCGCGGCCATGTCACCGACGACGAACACATTGGGATGGCCGGGGATGGTCAGGTCGGGCTCCACCTTGACGCGGCCGGCCCGGTCCAGCTCCACTCCGGACTGCTCGGCCAGGTCCTTGCCCAGCGGGCTGGCCGAGACGCCGGCCGACCACACCTTGCAGGCCGATTCGATGCGGCGCAGCGTGCCGTCGGAATCCTTGACCGTCAGGCCGTTGCGGTCGACGTCGGTCACCATCGCGCCGAGCTGAACCTCGACGCCCATCTTCTCCAGCCGCTCCTGCGCGCGCTTGCCGAGCTTCGGGCCCATCGGCGGCAGCACCGCCGGTGCGGCGTCGAGCAGGATCACCCGCGCCTCGGTGGGATCGATGTGGCGGAAGCTGCCGCGCAGCGTCTGATCGGCCAATTCGGCGATCTGTCCGGCCATTTCGACACCGGTCGGTCCGGCGCCAACCACGGTGAAGGTGAGCAGCTTGGCTCGGCGCACCGGGTCACTGGAGCGCTCGGCCTGCTCGAAGGCGCCGAGGATGCGGCCACGCAGTTCCAGCGCGTCGTCGATCGACTTCATGCCGGGCGCGAACTCGGCGAAATGATCGTTGCCGAAGTAGGACTGCCCGGCGCCCGCGGCGATGATGAGGCTGTCGTACGGCGTGGAGTAGGTGTGCCCGAGCAGCACCGAATCCACCGTCTGGTTCTCCAGATCGATGTGGGTGACGTCGCCCAACAGCACCTGAGCGTTCTTCTGCTTGCGCAGGATCACTCGGGTGGCCGGCGCGATCTCGCCTTCGGAGATGATGCCGGTTGCCACCTGGTACAGCAGCGGCTGGAACAGGTGGTGTGTGGTGCGGGCGATCAGCTTGACGTCGACGTCGGCACGTTTGAGGGTCTTGGCTGCCGTCAGGCCGCCGAAACCCGATCCGATGATGACTACCTTATGCCGATCCGATGCCGTAGCTCCGGGATGGCTCATTGCTGCTCCTCGCGGATGTGTTTGCCACTCGATACAACCGATAGGTTAGTCGGCGCCATTCCCACGGGTGCGGTGAGATGGGCAACCGAACCGAATGTTTACCCGGATATCAGTGGTTTCAAGACTTCAGCCACCGCGGTGATACCACCGGGGACGTAGCCGCCCATGGTCACCGGGCTGAGGATGACGCCGTTGACGCCGGTGTCGAAGAGTTTGGTCTTGAGCTGGTCGGCGATCTGCTCGGCGCTACCGAACACCGCGCGCTGCTGGAAGTCGGGCGGGATGGCGTCGGCGGTGAATCGCTCGCCGATCAGGGCGATCACCAGCATGCTGGTCTCCAACGTGGCCGGGTCACGGTCGATCTGGTCGCACTGCTGCCGGATGACGTCGAGCTTGCGGGGCAGTTCGTCGAAGTTGGCGATGATGTTGAGATGGTCGAAGTACCGTGCCGCGAGCGGAATGGTCTTCTTCTCGCCGCTGCCGCCGATCATCAGCGGAATGTGTTCGCGGAAGCGAGGATTGGCCATCGCCTCGACTGTCCGGTAGTACTTGCCCGAGAATGTCGGGCGCTCGCCCGAGAGCATCGGCAGGATGATCTGCAGCGCCTCGCCGAGTTTGTCGAACCGCTCGGTGAAGGTGCCGAACTCGTAGCCGAGCTGATCGTGTTCGAGTTCGAACCATCCGGTGCCGATGCCGAGGATGGCGCGACCCTGACTGATCACGTCGAGTGTGGTGATGGCCTTGGCCAGCAGGGTCGGGTTCCGGTACGTATTGCCGGTGACCAGGGTGCCGAGCTGGACGTTCTGGGTCGCGGTGGCCAGCCCGCCGAGCGCGGTGTAGGCCTCCAGCATCGGTTGATCGGGCGTGCCGAGACCGGGTAGCTGATAGAAGTGGTCCATCACGAAGACCGAGTCGAAGCCGGCCGCTTCGGCTTCCTGGGCCTGGGCGACGACGGTGGGGAACAGTTCCGCGACGCCGGTGCCGTAGGAGAAGTTCGGGATCTGGAGTCCGAGTCGGATTGTCACTCCTCCGACCCTAACCCGTTATCCCAGAGTGGCGAGGGCACCGCGACTGACGTGCAACGTCTGTCCGGTGATGTGGCGGGCGGCCGGTGTGGAGAGGAACACCGCCATCCGGGCGAACTCGTCGGCGACCGACGGCGGTGTGCTGCCGAGGCCGTCGTAGCCGGGGTCGGCAGACAGGCCGGGGGCGACGACGTTGACGGTGATCCCGCGGGTGCCGAAGTAGGTGGCCTGACCGGCGGTCCAGTCGCCGAGGGCTGCCTTGACGGCGGCTTCGGCGCTGCCCTCGCGCGGGCTCGCGGGCACGACGTTGATGATCGAACCGCCCGAGCGCAGGTGGTCACCGACGATCTGCACGGTCAGCACCGCTGAGACGACGGTGGCCTCCAGCGCGTTGCGCCACGCGGTGGCCAGATCGGTCAGCGTGAAGGTGCGGGGGTCCTTGGCCTCGAACAACGGAGCCGGGACGTTGACCAGCGTGTCGAGGTGGTGGGGGAACAGCGCGCGGGCGTTCTCCAGGCTGGACGGATCGGTGTTGTCGAACACGATCGACTCGACATCGAGCTGCTTGGCGGCCAGCTCCAGGTCTTCGCGGCGCGCACCTGCGATGACCACGTTGTGGCCCGCGTCGAGGAAACCGGCCGCGATCGTGCGGCCGAGTTCGGTGTCGCCTCCGGTGACCAGCACCTCCGCCATGATGTACCTCCATGTACCAGGGGATCGCCGCGCCGGGCGGGGGCGACCAACGGACAATGTTACTGGACAGTAGCTAGGACACGAAACTCGGCGCGCCAAATACCGGCTCGCATAAGGTTGCGGGGATGATTCGACCCAGCGCTCTCACCTGCGTCGACGTGGTCGGCGGGGTCAAATCGTGACGAATCCGCCACGGCTTCCGCGCTGGATCTACATCCCCGCGGCGGCGGGCGCGATATTCGTCGTGCTGCCCCTGGTGGCGATGGTGGCAAAGGTCGACTGGCCACAGTTCGGTTCGCTGATCTCGAGCGCGTCGTCTACCGCGGCGTTGAAGCTCAGTCTGGAGACCTCGCTGGCCAGCACCGTGTTGTGCGTGCTGTTCGGGGTCCCGCTCGCGCTGGTGCTGGCCCGCACCGACGGGCCCGTCACCCGGATCGTCCGGCCGTTGATCCTGCTGCCGCTGGTGCTGCCGCCGGTGGTCGGCGGCATCGCGTTGCTGTACGCATTCGGTCGGCTCGGGCTGGTCGGCAGATATCTGGAGGGTGCGGGCATACAGATCGCCTTCACCACGGTGGCGGTCGTGCTGGCGCAGACGTTCGTGTCGCTGCCCTTCCTGGTCATCTCACTGGAAGGGGCGGCCCGCACCGCCGGAGCTGACTACGAGGTCGTGGCGGCGACGCTGGGGGCATCGCCAGCCGCGGTGTGGTGGCGGGTGACCCTGCCGCTGTTGGGCCCGGGATTGATCTCGGGAGCGGTGCTGGCCTTCGCGCGATCCCTCGGCGAGTTCGGCGCCACCCTGACCTTCGCGGGTTCCCGCCAAGGTGTCACCAGGACTCTTCCGCTGGAGATCTACCTGCAGCGCGAGAGCGACGCCGACGCGGCTGTGGCGTTGTCGGTGCTGTTGGTCGTGGTGGCCGCGGTGGTGGTCATCGGGCTCGGCAGCCGCCGGCTGCGGGCAGGGGGATGGGCTTGACGTTGCAGGTGCGCGCTGTCGTCGAAAACCGGGGTCTTGACCTGGAATTCGGCGTGGCGGCAGGGGAGGTGCTGGCGGTACTGGGCCCCAACGGCGCCGGGAAGTCGACCACGCTGCACTCGATCGCCGGGCTGGTCGGCCTGGACGCCGGGCGCATTCAGGTCGGGGACCGGGTGCTGACCGACCCGGCCGCCGGCGTGCAGGTGCCGACGCACGCCCGCAGGGTCGGCCTGATGCTGCAGGACTCCCTGCTGTTTCCGCATCTGAGCGTGCTGGCCAACGTGGCGTTCGGTGCGCGCAGTGGCCGCGGACTGGGGCACCGCGCCGCGTATGAGAACGCCCACCGGTGGTTGGCCGAGGTCGACGCCGCGGAACTGGCCGACCGGCGTCCCCGCCGGCTGTCGGGAGGTCAGGCACAGCGGGTGGCGCTGGCCCGGGCATTGGCCGCCGAGCCCGAGGTGCTGTTGCTCGATGAACCGCTCGCGGGTCTGGACGTGGCCGTGGCGGCATCCATGCGCAAGGTGCTGCGGCGCGTGCTGGCCAGTGATGGCAGGTGCACGGTGCTGATCACCCACGACCTGCTCGACGTACTCACGCTGGCCGATCGGGTGATCGTGGTGGACGGTGGTCGGATCGTCGAAAGTGGTTCTGCTGCCGAGGTGTTGGCAACACCCAAGAGCCACTTCGCGGCCCGGTTCGCCGGGGTGAACCTGATCGGCGGCACGGCGGTCACCGACGGGGTGCTGGCCACCGCATGGGGGGCGAACTGGCACGGCACGCCGGCGGCCGAGGTGCAGCCCGGGGTGCCGGTGGTGGCGGTGTTCTCTCCGGCCTCGGTGTCGGTGTATCGCGACGAGCCGCATGGCAGTCCGCGCAACACGGTCGCGGTGACGGTGGCCGAGCTCGACAGCAGGGGGCCCGGCATCCGGGTGCGCGCCGATGAGCAACCCGATGGCGGGCCCGGTCTGGCCGCCGACATCACCGCGGAGTCGGCCGCCGAGCTGCGGCTGGCCCCGGGGGACACGGTGTATTTCTCGGTGAAGGCGCAGGAGGTTGCCGTTCACCCCGCGGGGCACCACCGGTGACTGGGGCACCCGGCGTAACGCGGGCGCGCTCGGGTCCGAATCACGTGTTGAGGGTCCCGGCGCCGCATGTGTCGGGGGGTGGGTTGCCAGGTCCGGCGTGGCGCCCGACACACACGCGTGTCAGCAACTATGGATGTCGTCGTTTAGCTGGATGTATCCCATCTGTCGCAATCGCACTTTTGTGCACTCTAAGAGCAACTCACACTTGCGTCACGGCCGTAACACGGTAGTTTCTTCCCCATGGACGAGTCGGATGCGATGTCACATCGGCGCAGAGGTCTGTCGAAGAAGCTGGCGCTGGTTGCCATGACCGGCGTGACGGCCGCGGCTGTCGCGCTGCCGGCGGTGGCGTATGCGGATCCCGAGCCGGCACCCCCGGCGCCGGCTCCCGCCCCAGCCGTGCCCGGTGCGCCTGCCCCGGCCGCACCTGCGCCTGCTCCTGCTCCCGGTGCCCCGGCCCCGGCTGCGCCTGTCGATCCCAACGCGCCCGCCCCTGCTCCCGCGCCGGCTCCGGTTCCCGCCGACCCGAACGCGCCTCCTGCTCCCGCTCCCGCGCCGGCGGACCCGAACGCTCCGGCCGCTGCTCCCGCCGCTCCCGCTCCGGAGCCCGGCCGGGTGGACAACGCCGCGGGCGGGTTCAGCTACCTGGTGCCCGGTGGTTGGAAGGTGTCCGACGCGACCCAGTTGTCTTACGGGCAGGCATTGTTGACCAAGATTCCGCCCGAGGGCACGCCCGAGCCGCCGAACGACACCAGCGTGCTGCTGGGGCGCCTGGACCTGAAGCTGTTCGCAGGGGCCGAGGCGGACAACGCCAAGGCGGCTGTCCGGCTCGCCTCGGACATGGGTGAGTTCTTCATGCCGTTCCCCGGGACCCGGGTGAACCAGGAGACCGTGCCGCTCGACGCCAACGGGCTCAGCGGCGTGGCTTCGTACTACGAGGTGAAGTTCACCGATACCAACAAGCCCAACGGCCAGATCTGGGCCGGTGTGGTCGGCGCGCCGCCTGCCCCGGGAACCCCGCGCGGGCAACGCGCACCGGAACGCTGGTTCGTGGTCTGGCTGGGTTCGGCCAGCCATCCCGTGGACAAGGCTGCCGCCGCGACGCTGGCCAACTCGATCCGGCCGTGGACGCCGCCGGCTCCGCCCGCGGGCGATCCCAATGCGGCACCGCCGCCGGCCGACCCGAACGCCCCGCCTGCCCGCCCGGGTGTCGGGGTGCCGGTGCCGGTCACCAATGCTCCGCCGGAGATGCAGCCGCCGGCCTGATAGCCGTTCGTTGCTGACGCCGGCCCTGCTCAGGGCCGGCGTTCAGCATTTCTGGGGTCGGGTCATTTTCGTCTGCCCACGTGGGTGTGAGCCGTCCGCGCCGTGGGAAACCCATGGGCGAACGCTGATCGTTCCCAAACAGCCAACCGAATCGTTACGTTCGGGAGGTACACCTGGGGTGAGGCTCAGCGAGCCCGCTGGGCATGGCCAGTGACAGGCAGGAGACCTGCAATGGACGTAATGGCGGCTACCGAAATCCTGGCGCGTTCCTCCACGCTGACGAGTGTCGGCTGGATCGGCTACATCATCATCGGTGCGATCGCCGGGTGGATCGCCGGCAAGATCGTCGATGGCGGCGGCCAGGGCATTCTGATGAACATCGTCGTCGGTGTGATCGGCGCGCTCGTCGGGGGGTTCCTGCTCAGCTTCTTCCTCAACACGGCCGGCGGCGGATGGTGGTTCACCCTCTTCACCGCGATCCTCGGATCGGTGATCCTGCTCTGGATCGTCGGACTGGTGCGCAACCGCAGCTGACCGGAGCGGGTGATGGCCTCCGGAACCGCCGGGAGCATGACGGCCTGGCAGGTCGTCACCCCGGGGCCGGTGAGTTCGCATCCGCTGCAACGGGTCAGCGTGCCCACCCCGCAGCCCGGGCCTGACGAACTGCTCGTCAAGGTCCTGGCGTGCGGGGTGTGCCGTACCGATCTGCATGTGGCAGAAGGCGACCTGGCCGTACACCGGCCACGGGTGATCCCCGGACACGAGGTCGTCGGCGAGGTGGTCGCGGTCGGCGCCGACGCCGGCGGGTTCGCGCCGGGCGACCGTGTCGGCGTGGCCTGGTTGCGGCACACCTGCGGGCGGTGCACCTATTGCCTGCGCGGGCTGGAGAACCTCTGTCCGTCCTCGCGCTACACGGGCTGGGATGCCGACGGCGGCTATGCCGAATTCACCACCGTCCCGGCGGCATTCGCGCTCCGATTGCCCGCCGGTTACTCCGACGTCGAGCTGGCTCCGCTGTTGTGCGCGGGGATCATCGGCTATCGGGCGTTGTTGCGCACCGACCTACCGCCGGGCGGGCGGCTGGGACTCTATGGCTTCGGCGGCAGCGCGCACCTGACGGCTCAGGTGGCATTGGCGCAGGGGGCCCGCGTGCACGTGATGACCCGGGGCGAGCGCGCCCGCGAACTCGCCTTGGCACTGGGTGCGTCGTCCGTACAGGGCAGCGCGGACATGCCGCCTGAGCCACTGGACGCTGCGATCCTGTTCGCGCCGGTGGGGGATCTGGTGTTGCCCGCGATGGAGGCACTGGACCGGGGCGGTGTGCTGGCGATCGCGGGAATCCATCTCAGCGACATCCCCACCTTGAACTACCAACGGCATCTGTTCCAGGAACGCGAGATGCGCTCGGTCACCGCCAACACCCGCGCCGACGCCCGTGATTTCCTGGCGTTCGCCGGCGAACACCGGTTGGCGGTCAGCACTCCGGTGTACGGCCTGGACCGCGCCGATCAGGCGCTGGCCGATCTGAGCGCCGGTCGCATTGCGGGTGCGGCGGTGCTTCAGCTGTAGCCGAAACCTGGTCAGAGAGCGGCGAGGGCAGCGCCCAATCTGCCGTCCAAGTCCCCGTGCCCGAAGGCGTACATCGGCCCGAGCCCGTCATTGAGAACCCGGTTCAGGCGGGCCACGCCGCGCGCGCTCACCGGCAGCGGTGAATGCAATCGCAGGGTGATCGCGTCGATCGTTGCTTCCGCTGCGGCAATGTTCTTCCGGTGCAATGGGATTCGCGAGGACCACAACACGGTGTCGGTCGCGGCCTCGCGCACGCAGCGGCGCAGCACGCGGGCGATGGCATCCCGTTCGGAAGTCGACGTCAGCCGGGCTGCGCGGGCGGCGATGGCACTGCCGGCGGGAGTCGGTGCGCCGACGGCCAGCATGGCGTCCAGGCGACCGGACCGGATCCGCGCGGTCAGGCGGGCCCGGATCGACGGTCGGCAGGGGACAGGTGCACGGCGGACTGTGGTCGCTGGTGTCGCAGAAATTCGGTTGTCGTTCATGGCGATACCTCGTAGTTTTCCGTATGCCCAGGCCGTAGATCGTGACTATCTATGAACGTACGCTGGTCATGAATGACTAGTCAACCCAATTTAGTGGTCACGGCGGTACGCTGGGGTGATGACGACGACGTGGGCCGGTGACTCCGAGACCAAACCCGCGCCCGAACCGCTGGCCCGGATTCAGGCTCTGGTCAACACGATCGAGTTGCCTGCCGGAACCGACCGTCTGGCAGACCCCGACGATGCGGCGCCCTGGCTGGCGGTCAACGGATTGCTCGCCGCCGGTGCGCGCCCGACGGCGGCCGAACTGGACCTGATTCGCCGGGTGCGTGAAGCGTTGCGCGCGCTGCTGATCCACAACACCGGCGGCCCACCGCCGCAGGCCGAACACCTTGCCGTACTGCAGGCGCTCACTGATGCGTGTACCGCGAGGGTTGAGCTGGCCGCCGACGGGCAGGTGCGGTTGGCGGCCGCAGGTGATGGCGTGGACGAGCGTCTGCTCGAGCTGCTGCTGGTGATGCGTGACGCGCAGCGGGACGGCACCTGGGCGCGGCTCAAGGCGTGCGCGAACGACGAGTGCACGTGGGCGTTCTACGACCGGTCCCGCAACCACGGCGGCACCTGGTGCGTGATGTCCGAGTGCGGGAACAAGTTGAAGAACCGGGAGTTCCGGGCGCGTCGCCGTGCCGGAGGCGCGAATTAGGCCCCGTGCCGGAGGCGCGAGTTAGGCCCCGTGCCGGAGGCGCGAGTCAGGTCGACAGGTGCCAGACCAGGGCGGCGGCCAGTGCGCCGACCCCGTTGAGTGACCAGTGCAGGGCGATCGGGGCGATCAGGCTGCCGCTGCGCTTGCGCAGCCAGGTGAACACGAAGCCGGCGACGCCGGTGGCCACGACGGCCAGCACCACACCGGCGACCATGCCGAAGATGCCGCCGCCGAACAGTCGGGTGAAGCCGACATTCTCACTCGTCAAACCCAGCGAACTGGCGATGTGCCACAGGCCGAACAGCAGTGAGCCCCCCGCTGCGACACCGCGAAAACCCCAGGCCCGGTTCAGGGCCCCGTGCAGCACGCCGCGGAACGCCAACTCCTCGGGGATCACCGTCTGGAGCGGGATGATGACCATCGACGCCAGCAGTGCGCCCGAGATGGTGGCGTAGTTGTCGTTCATGAACATCGGCCGGGTCCACGGCAGCATCATCCCGATCGCGATCACCGAGACGACCAGGGCCACCGCCGCCAGCGCGTAACCGACCCCGGAGCGCCAGTGTTCGCGGCCCAGTCCCAGTTCGGCCCAGCCCAGGCCGCGGGCCCGCACCAGGATCAGCAGGCCGACCGCCGCCGCCGGAACGGTGGCGATGCTGGCCCAGGGGGTGGTGAAGTGCGCGATCAGGTTGGTGACCGTCAGGATGACGATGACGATCCCGATGTCGGCGTAGATCCGGAAATGGTGCAATGCCGAGAGCTGGGCCACCAGCGGATGGGGATGCGCGGCGACGGCGCTCTGCTCAGACATGACTTGCCAATCGTACCGGCGCGGCGCAATTACCCAGGTCACACTGGGTGATCACACCGCATTCCAAGTCCAGTTGGAGATCGCCGGATCGTCCTCGCCGTGTTCCCGGGTGTAGTGGCGGGCGGCCAGCCGGGCGTCGACCATCTCCTGACGCAGCCCGGCGGCGCGGGTTCCCAGCCCCTCGACGCGGTCGATCACGTCCATGACCAGATGGAAACGGTCCAGGTCGTTGAGCATCACCATGTCGAAGGGTGTCGTCGTCGTACCCCGCTCCTTGAAGCCCCTGACGTGCAGCTGATCGTGGTTGCTGTGCCGGTAGGTCAGGCGGTGGATGAGCCACGGGTAGCCGTGGTACGCGAAGATGATCGGCTTGTCGGTGGTGAAGATCGAGTCGAATTCCCGATCGGACAGCCCGTGGGGATGTTCGGACTCCGGTTGCAGCCGCATGATGTCGACCACGTTGACCACCCGGACCAACAGGTCGGGAAGCTTGCGGCGCAGGATGTCGGCGGCGGCCAGGGTCTCCAGCGTCGGGATGTCGCCGGCGCACGCCAGCACCACGTCGGGTTCACCGGTCGTGGTGCTGGCCCATTCCCAGATCCCCAGCCCGCGGGTGCAGTGCGAGACCGCCTCGTCCATCGTCAGGTACGTCAGGGCCGGTTGCTTGCCCGCCACGATGACGTTCACGTACTGACGGCTGCGCAGGCAGTGGTCGGCGACCGACAGCAAGGTGTTGGCGTCCGGCGGCAGGTAGACGCGCACGACCTCGGAGCGCTTGTTGGCGACGTGGTCGATGAAGCCGGGATCCTGGTGCGACGCGCCGTTGTGGTCCTGACGCCACACATGTGAGGTCAGCAGATAGTTCAGCGATGCGATCGGGCGGCGCCAGGTCAGGTGAGAACTGCTGAACAACCACTTGGCGTGCTGGTTGAGCATCGAATCGACGATGTGCACGAAGGCCTCGTAGCAGTTGAACAACCCGTGCCTGCCGGTCAGGAGGTAGCCCTCCAACCAGCCCTGGCACAGATGTTCGGAGAGGACCTCCATCACCCGGCCGTCGGGCGCCAGGTTCTCGTCGACGGGCAGGATCTCGGCCTGCCACGCCTTGTCGGTCTCCTCGAACACCGCGGCCAGGCGGTTCGAGGCGGTCTCGTCCGGGCCCATCAGGCGGAAGCGGTCCGGATTGGCGGCGATCACGTCCCGCAGGAACGTACCGAGCACCCTGGTCGCCTCGGCGGTCTCGGTGGCCGGGCGCTCGACGCTGACCGCGTAGTCGGTGAAGTCCGGAAGGTCGAGGTCCCGCAGCAGCAGTCCGCCGTTGGCATGCGGGTTGGCGCTCATTCGCCGGGTGCCGGCGGGTGCCAACGCGCGCAGATCGGGCCGCAGCGCGCCCGCGGCGTCGAACAGCTCCTCGGGCCGGTAGCTGCGCAGCCACGTCTCCAGCTGCGCCATGTGCGACGGGTTGGTCCGGGTCTCGGACAGCGGCACCTGGTGAGAGCGCCACGTGCCCTCGACCAGTTTCCCGTCCACCTCGTGGGGTCCGGTCCAGCCCTTGGGCGTGCGCAGGATGATCATCGGCCACAGTGGGCGGCCAGGTTCACCGTCGAGGCGGGCCGCGCGCTGGATCGCCGCGATCTGGTCGAACGCCTCGTCCATGGCCGCGGCCAGTTGCTGGTGCACGTTGTCGGGGTCGTCACCGGCGACGGTGATGGGCCGATAGCCGTAGCCGTAGAACAGCGATTCGAGTTCCTCGGCCGGAATGCGGGAAAGCACTGTGGGATTGGCGATCTTGTAGCCGTTGAGGTGCAGGATCGGCAGCACCGCGCCGTCGACGACGGGGTTGAGGAACTTGTTCGAATGCCAGCTGGCGGCCAGCGGGCCGGTCTCGGCCTCACCGTCGCCGACGACGCAGGCCACCACGAGATCGGGATTGTCGAAGGCGGCGCCGTAGGCGTGCACCAGTGCGTACCCGAGTTCGCCGCCCTCGTGGATGGAGCCGGGTGTCTCGGCGGCCACGTGGCTGGGAATTCCGCCGGGAAACGAGAACTGGCGGAACAGTTTCCGCAGGCCGTCGGTGTCCTGCCCGATTCCGCTGTAGACCTCGCTGTAGGTGCCCTCCAGGTAGGCGTTGGCCACCAGGCCCGGACCGCCGTGGCCGGGCCCGGTCACGTAGATGATGTTCGCGTCGCGTTCGCGGATGATCCGGTTGAGGTGCGCGTACAGCAGGTTCAGCCCCGGGGTGGTACCCCAGTGGCCCAGCAGTCGCGGTTTGACGTGCTCCGCGGCCAGCGGCTCATGGAGCAACGGATTGTCCAATAGATAGATCTGCCCGACGGACAGATAGTTGGCCGCCCGCCAGTAGGCGTTGAGCTGCTCGAGTTCTGTGTCGGTCAATGCCGGTGAGAGTGTCGCGTCGCTCATGTCTTCCATGGTGACGGTTCTCGGTGAATAGTGCGTGCGATCCTGGCTTCCGGCGGTACCTTCGGACTCAAAATTCCCAGGTCCATGCGGCTTTGCCAAATCGTGCGCAATTTCATTCGGCTCCGATTCTCACCGGCGGCCGTCAGGTCCTCGTGTCACAGATGTTCCGAGGGCTTGTGCCTGCACGTCTTGCGGCCGCAATACACCTTGGCCATCGAACCTTGAAAGTCGGGACAATCGCATTCAGTGCAGGGAAAGGTGATGTCGTCGTCCTGACGGATGCCCGCTGCGGCAAGTTGGTTCAGTGCGGCATCGACCGCATTGCTTACTGTTTCTCTGGCGTCACTCAAGGCGCGGCGTTGTTCGTCCGTCAGATCCTGTTGGTGCGTCATGGCAAACCCCCCTATCGGCGGCCATACGTGGCCGGATGTCGTGAATCTATCGACGATGGGGCGGGACAACGTGAGTACTCGGTTACCCGATTCCCGCGGATCCGCGTCCGGAGGCGTCGGCTAGGTTCGTGGGCATGACCCTGCCCAGGACTCTCGACCCGCGAACCCCCGTACTGGTGGGCTACGGCCAGGTCAACCAGCGCGAGGAGAAGCCGGACGTCGAGCCGGTCGATCTCATGGTGGAGGCGGCCCGGGCCGCCGCCGACCCGCGGGTTCTGGAAGCGGTCGACTCGGTACGGATCGTCAACCTGCTGTCCTGGCACTACCGCGATCCGGGTTTGCTGTTGGCCCAGCGCATCCGGGCCGACAAGGCCACGACGCGCTACACCGGGGTGGGCGGCAACGTACCGCAGACACTGGTGAACGAAGCCTGCCTGGATCTACAGGGGGGCCGGGCCGAGGTGGTGCTGATCGCCGGCGCCGAGACGTGGCGTACCCGCAGCCGCCTGCGGGCCCGCGGGGCCAAACCGGACTGGACGCGCCAGGACGAATCCGTGCCGGAGGCCCCGGGTGCGCATGACGGCGTGCCGATGGCCGGTGAGGCCGAGATCCGGATCAAGCTGGACCGCCCGGCCTACGTGTACCCGATGTTCGAGCAGGCGCTGCGGATAGCGGCCGGTGAGACCAGCGACGAACACCGCAGGCGGATCGGTGAGTTGTGGTCACGGTTCAGTGCCGTGGCGGCGGGCAATCCGCACGCCTGGAGCCGGGAAGCAGTGCCCGCCGAGCAGATCTGGCAGCCGGGGCCGGACAACCGGATGATCAGCTGGCCCTACACCAAGTTGATGAACTCCAACAACATGGTGGACCAGGGTGCGGTGCTGATCCTGACCACCGTCGAGAAGGCGACGTATCTTCAGATCCCCACCGACCGTTGGGTTTTCCCGTATGCCGGGACGGACTCGCACGACACGTACGCGATCGGGGAGCGGGCCGATTTCTACCGGTCGCCGGCGATCCGGATCGCCGGGCGCCGGGTCCTTGAGCTGGCCGGCGTGGGCGCCGACGAGGTCGACTTCGTCGACGTGTACTCCTGCTTCCCGTCGGCGGTCCAGGTTGCCGCGGCCGAAATCGGTCTGCCCCTGGCTGATCCGTCGCGTCCGTTGACCGTCACCGGCGGGCTGACGTTCGCGGGCGGCCCGTGGAACAACTACGTGTCCCACTCGATCGCCACCATGGCCGAGCGGCTCGTGGCCGATCCCGGGACCAAGGGCCTGATCACCGCCAACGGCGGGTATCTCACCAAGCACAGTTTCGGCGTGTACGGCACCGAGCCGCCGCCACACGAATTCCGTTGGCAGGACGTGCAACCCGAAGTGGATGCCGAGCCGACGCGGCTGCTGCAGGTGGAATTCACGGGCACCGGCACCGTGGAGTCCTGGACCACACCGGTCGGTCGCGACGGCACCGCGGAACGGGCGTTCCTGGCGGTGCGCACCCCGGAGGACGGACGCACGTTGGCCCGCATCGTCGACGAGTCACAAGCCGCGGCGACCATGACCGAAGACATCGCCGGGGCGAAGGTGCAGGTTCACGCCGACGGCAGCGCGACCCTGCTCTGAGCCCCGGGCCGGGTCAACAGCTCAGCGCGCGGCCGGCTCTCGTTGCGCCAGCGCGAGGACCTCGTCGGTCGTCGGCGGGCTCGGCGGATGGTTGGACAGGCACCACGGCGTCTGGATCTTGTGGAAGGCATTGCCTTCCAACGCCACATAGAACTGGCCGGACCGCAGCTTGCTGATGTCGGGGACGTGGCCGCCCTTCACCCGGGCCATCTCCCGAGCCACGGCGATCTGCGCGGGGGAGTTCAGCAGACCGTAGAACTGCGTCGTGGCATTGCCCGGGATGTGGTTGTGCAGACCGCGTGGAGACTGCGTGGCAAACACCAGTCCCAGCCCGTACTTTCGCGCCTGCGAGGACAGCGCCAGGGTGCTGTGCGTCGAGGCGGTCGTGTGACTGGACGGCGCGAAGTTCTGCGCCTCGTCCATCACCAGCAGCCCACCCAGCGGCCGGTCGCCGGCCGGGTTGCGCTTGATCCAGGCGAACAGGGCCATCTGCAGCTGGTTGACGAACCCTTCGCGCTGTTGATCGCTGGTCAGGCCGACCATGCTGATCACCGATACCCGGGCCCGGTGGCCGGGTGACGGCGTCAACAGCACCCCGGGGTCCGCGGCAGTCCCGGAGCCACCGAACAGCGGATCGTTGACGGTCGCGGCCCGAAGGTTCTGGGCCAGTTCGGTGGCCAGTTTGTGCGCCCCGCTCAGTGCGCTGACCTCGGGGGGGAGATTGCCGAGCAGGTCGATGAAACCGCCCAGTGACACCGACGGGCTGGCACCGTAGAACCGCAGCGCCTCGCGCAGCACCGCGCGGGACCGCTCCGCCTTGGCGGTGTTGCCGGCGATCAGGGCGCGGGGTTCCAGTGCGGCGACGGCGGATTCGACGGCGTCGGAGAACTCGTCGGCGTCATCGATGACGCTCGCGAAGTCGGGGAGTGGCTGGAAGGACAGCGGGCGGCCGGTCGACCGGCCCGGCGTCCACACCACGACCTCGGCGTTGTCGAAGTACGCGTCGGCGCGTTCGTCGTCGGCCGGGTTCCATCCCGGCGGACTGTCGGGCCAGCGGGCGCCCAGCCGGGACAGGTCGTTGTTGGGGTCCAGCACGATCGACGACACGCCGCGCAGCGCGCACTCCTCGACCAGGCGCCGGATCAGCACGGTCTTGCCCGATCCGGAGCCGGCGAAGATCGCGGTGTGCTTACGCAGCGCGGCCAGATCGACCGCCACCGGGCGCCCGCCGGGGCTGTCCAGGCCCAGGGTGACGGCGGTGGGCGAATGTTCGATCACCGGCGCGGGCGGCGCTACCCGGATCGGTCCGGTCGCGAGCTCGGCCTCCACGTCGATCTGGGCCGGTGGCGGCGGATCGCCCGCGATGTCCCCGAGTGCGGATCGCAGCCAGCCGATCCCGTGGGCAGGGCGGCGCCGGCGCAACCACTCAGGCAGATCGGGGTGATTGTCGTCGATCAGATCGCGCAGCGCCGTCATGGTGCGCACGTCGTCCTCGTTCATCGGCAACACCCGGCCGCCGGCCGCCTCGAACTCGGCGATCACCACCGCGGTTTTCGCGCCCTTCGGCCACGCGGTGTTGCGCAGCAGGAACAGCCGGCGCCGGTCAGGGTTGAAACCTGTTGCTTCCCAGGCTTTCCGAATCCTGTTCTGCACCGCGACGGCATTGCCGGACGAGATGGCGCGGAATGCCCAGTGCCGCTCGTCGTCGGTGGCGGCGTCGAGGGTCTGGCGCAGCCGCCCGTGCAGCACCACCCGCTGGCCCGGCAGCGGATCGGGGCGAAACGCCTGCCCGGCCTCGCCGAGCTCGGTGATCCACGCGTCCAATGCCGCCGACAACAGGCCGGGCATCGTGGTGTCCTCGCCGTCGGGGTCGAGCGCGGCGACGGTCACCGCGCGGCGCCGGTAGTCGGCGAAGCGGCGGTCCAACTCGCCGGTGTCGCCGGCGGCGGTGCCGCCCCCAGCGGGTTCGTGTGGTTCGGCCACCTCACCGGTGAGTTGGGACAGCTCTTCGATCGTGTCGCGGTCCAGGCAGCGGCGGACATGGGTGTCGGCCCGCTTGAGCAGTTGACGCGGCGTGTACTGGGTGGCCTCGTCGAACGCCGAGGGCAGGATCGGCCAACTCGGGTACGGCGCGGTGAATCCGATCGACGCGTAGCTGGCGGTGAACCGCCGTTCCAAGATGGCGCGGCCGACCTCGGGCGTCGGCAGGCCCTGCAGCAGAGCGGTGGTCCGGAACCGATCCTGGACCGTGGCGGTGGCCCGGTCCTGGATCGCCTCCCAGGCCGCGGGAAGGCAGGCCACCACACCCACTGTGCGCCGCATGGTCTGGCGGATCGACATGAGCCCGTGCGCGATGTGCTCCAGGTCGCGGTTGTCCGGCGCAGCGCCGACGGCGTCCGTGCGATCGACGGACTGGGCCAGCAGCGTGTCGATCTGGTCGAGGGCCAGCACCGACGGCCCGGCCAGCGCGATCAGCCGGGAGATGTCGCGTACCGATTCCTGCGGGGTGAGCACCGGTGCGGGCAGCCCCCAGGCTTCCCGTTCGCCGTTGCCGGTCAGGAACGCCTCGCCGACGTCCTGCAGCTCGAGGTCCCCGGCACCCAGCAGCACCAGGGCGCGCAGGGTGTGGTGCGCGCGCTTGACGGTGTGGCGGTGGACCTTGTGCAGCGAGTTGACGAAATCGTTGAGGATCTCGGGCGTCAGGTCGTCGTCGCCGATCACGGCGCGACGATTGGCCCGGGAGATGTGGGCCACCGAGGACAGTTCCCACAGCAGATCTTTGAGTTGGGTCTCGCGCTCGCTGCCCGGCCGGCCCAGGCTTTCCAGGATGCCCGCGCGGGCGGACTGCCAGAAGCTGGCCGCGTCCAGAAGTTCGACGAGGAAGAAGAAACCGCCGCCGGTCTGCACCTGTTCACGCACCTGACCGAGCAGGTGGGTCTTGCCGGATCCGGCCGGGCCGCGGACCACCACACCCAGCGGGCTGGAGTCGGTTTCCCGTTCGGCATCGCCGAAGGCCGCCATCACATCGGCCATCGGCCGGTCGTGCAGCCCGCGCACGTGCAGCGCGCCCTGCGAGTGCCACAGGTCGTCGGCGGTGGGCGCCCAGGTCAGGCGGAGCGCGCTGAGCGCTTCGCGGTGCTGTAACTCCATCAGGACTCGATCGCGATCAGGTGTTTGTCCTGGTTGCCTATCTCCACCGCGGCTTCGCGGTCTGCGGGGGTGAGCACCTTCTGGTTCTCCTCGGGGATCAGGCTGACGCCGGGTTGCTGATAGAGGCTGATCAGGGCGGCGTCGACGGTGGGGCGGGGCAGCCCGGGTACGGCCTGACGCAGCCGCAGCAGGCTCACCCAGCCTCCGGGCCGGGCCGTCAGCCCGGCATAGGCGGTTCGCAGCTGGATTTCGGGACCGGCTTCGGGAGCCGGCGCGGACGGCTGGGCGGGCACCTCGGCGGGCAGGAACACGTCGGCGGGAACGAGGTCGGCGTGTTCGAAATAGCGGTGCAGCGCACCCAGCAGCGTGTAGAGGGCCTTGCCCTGCCCGGTGGACCGGGGCGGCGCGTCGGCCTCGAACAGGGATCGGCACAGCGCCCACCCTGTGTCGGTCAATTCGTGGACGAGGGGCCGGGTGCCGGTGGACTCGATCAGGCCCAACCGGTTGAGCCGGTCGCGCTTCGGCTTGTCGAGTTTGGGCCCGAGCCGCTCCAGCTCGGCGTTGGGCACCGGGCGTGACTCGGCCATCAGTACCAGCAGGACTGCCTGCTCGGTGCCGGACAGCTCGTCGGGTGCGACATTCACCGGATGCTCACCTTCCTGCTGTCGTGGGTGCGGCACGCGGGCGCCGATGCCGGCACGTGTCTCAAGCACGTTAGCGCGTACTCCCGACCGCGCGAGAATGTTGTTGCGCTGCACGGATTTAGCGCACCCGGCAGGCGCGGTGCCCCCAGCTACCCGGTCGACAGTGGCTGGGCCGGGTCGGCGATACGTTTCGGATCGACCGGCTCGGCCGACCGGATCAGCGCCTTGACGTCGTCAAGGACATCCCACACGTTGACGTTCATCCCCGCCAGAACACGGTTGGCTCCGTCGAGCCAGAAGGCGATGAATTCACGTCCAGCAACGTCACCGCGGAAAACCACTCGCTGATATTCGGGCGCATGGCCGACGTATTCCATGCCGAGGTCGTACTGATCGGTGAAGAAATAGGGCAGTTCGTCGTACTCGGCAGTTTTGCCCAGCATCCCCGCGGCCGCCACCGCGGGCTGCTTGAGGGCGTTGGCCCAGTGCTCGGTGCGGATGCGCACGCCGAAGAACGGATGTTGTGCGGCGGCGATGTCGCCGACGGCGAAGATGTCGGGATCGCTGCTGCGCAACGACGCGTCGACGAGCACTCCGCCGTCCGCGATGGCCAGGCCGGCCTGTTCGGCCAGTCCGATGTTCGGTGCCGCGCCGACGGCGATCAGCACCGCGTCGGCGGTGACGGTGGAGCCGTCCCCGAGTCGCAGACCGGTGGCGGTGCCGTTGTCGGTGGTGACCTCCTTCACCGACTGGTCCAGCCGCAGATCGACCCCGTGTTCGCGGTGCAGTTGCGCGAACACCTCACCCACCTCGGCGCCGAGGGCGGCCAGCAGCGGCAGGTGTGCGGACTCGACGACCGTGACGTTCACGTCGCGGCCGCGCGCGCCCGCGGCGACCTCCAGTCCGATCCATCCGGCGCCCACGACGGCCAGCGTCGAACCCGGGGTCAGCGCAGCGCTCAGGGCCGCCGCATCGTCGAACGTGCGGAGATAGTGGACTCCGGCGGCGTCCGATCCCGGGATCGGTGGTCGGCGTGACGAGGATCCGGTGGCCAGCAGCAGCTTGTCGTACCCGACGCTGGTGCCGTCGGGCAGCGCGAGCGTGTGCTCGGCGGCGTTGACGGCGGTGACCTCGGTCCCCAACCTCAGCTCGACGTTGTGGTCGCGGTACCAGGACGCCGGATCGACGGTGAAGTCGTCGAGCTTCTTCTTTCCGGCCAGGTACTCCTTGGACAGCGGTGGACGCTCGTAGGGGAGCTGGTCTTCGGCGGCGAACAGCACGACATGCCCGTCAAAGTCGTTGTCCCGCAGAGCTTCAGCAGCCTTGGCGCCCGCCAGGCCACCGCCGACGATCGCGAATGTGGACGACGTTGTCATGCCAACTCAGCCTACTCGCCCGACACCAACTGCTTCAGTGTTCGGGCGTTGCGTACCGCATGACCACCGAGATCGTTGTTGAAGTACACGACGACGCGGTGGTCGTCGCGGTCCCACTGCCGGATCTGCTGCGCCCACCTGCTCAGCTCGGCATCCGAATAGGAACCGGCGTACATGCCGTCGTCGCCCGGACCGTGCATCCGGACATAGACCAGGTCACCGGTGACCACCGGACGGCAGGTCAGCCCGGGGCCGCTCATCACGACATACGCCGCGCCGAAGCGCTGCAACAGCGCATCCACGGCAGGGTCGTGCCACGAGGGGTGGCGCAACTCCATCGCCACCCGGATCTGGCGGGGGAGTTGGGACAGGAAACCGGTGAGCAGTGCGTCGTCGCGCTCCAGTGCGGGGTGAAGTTGGACCAGGAGCGCCTCGCTGTGTGCGCCCAGCAATTGCCAACAGCGCTCGAACCGCGGCGTCCAACTCTCCGGTGACCGCAGCCGCCGGTAGTGGGTCAGGCCACGAGGCGCCTTGACCGACATGGTGAAACCGCTCGGCAACTGCTCGCGCCACCCGGTGAACGTGGTCTCAGCGGGCCAGCGGTAGAAGCTGCCGTTGAGTTCCACGGTGTCGAACTCGGTGGCGTAGTGGGCCAGCCGGGATCTCGCCGGTGTGCCCCGCGGATACAGCACGTCGGTCCAGTGGTCGTATGACCAACCCGAGGTGCCGATCCTGATCATGAGCCATCGCTAGGGGACGTCTGTGTAGTGCAGGGTGTAACCCTCGGCGGAGAAGGTGAAACCTCGGCCGGTCACCTCCCGGACGCAGGACACCCCGGACTGCTCCTGGACGTTGCAGCGGAATCCGGCCACTGCCAGCACCTTCCCGAACGGCAGCGCGACGGCGGCCGATTGCGCGAATTCGGGCTGTGCCAGGTTGGCGAACTGGGCGTCGTTTTCCCGGTCGAGCACAAGGGCATTCGGTGCTGCCGTCCCGCCGGTCGCGTCGGGCACCTCCTCGGGTGCTCCCGCCACCGCCATCGCCGATGTGCCTCCTGCCGGTTGGCAGCCGGCGCGATCGCGGGGCAGGATCGCGCACTGCCACCGACCGCTCGGGGTGCTGAAGTAATAGGCCTTGTGGCCGTTCACCTCGAGCTCGTAGTCGGCGGCGTTGACCAGATGCGCGGTGCCGAACGCCGGTGGCGCCGCGGTGGTGCTCGTGGGCGGTGGCGACGCGGCATCGTCGGTATTGACGACGGTTCCCGACGCGCATCCGGCGAGTGCGGACGCGGCGGCTCCAAAGATTGCACACCTGACGAGGCAAGCCTTCACGACGCAAGACCCTAGTCAATCGTCGCGGCCGCCCGGACGGTAGCGTCGAATTTCCGTGACACCTGATGCCCGCCCCGCGGCCTCCCTGCTCACCACGGCACTGCTCGCCGCCGGGGTGGTGGCCGGATTGTTGATCTCGACGGTTTCGCTCACCCTGGCGTTCACCCGTCCCGGTTTCGACGTGGCCCGGCATGCCAATTCCATGCTGGTTCTCGGGGATTGGGGCTGGGTGCAGACCGCGAACTTCATCGTGTGCGGGCTGTTGCTGATGGCGTTCGGCGTCGGGATCTGGCGTGTGGTCTCGGGTGCGCTGTTCGGCCGGGTCGCGGCGGTGTGCGTGACGCTCTACGGGCTGCTGGCCGGTGTGGTGGTGGGGCTCAATCCGACCGATCCCGGGTTCGGGTTCCCACCGGGGGCGCCGCAGGGCTATTCCGGGGTGGCGGAGCTGAGTACCTCGGCGAAGATCCACGGCGTGGCCGGCGGGCTCGGCTTCCTGGCCGCGACCTGCGGATGCTTCGCGCTGGCAAGGTATTTCGCCCGCACGGGGGACCGGGTCTGGATGGTGGTGTCGGCGGGGGTCGGCGTCGCGGTGTTGTCGGTGGGCGTCTACCTGGGCCTCAACGCCGGCGTACAGACGGAGACGTTCAACTACGTGCCGACATGGATCAGTGGTGCGGCGTTGTGGCTTTTCGTCGCGGCCGTGGCGGCGCGGCTGCTGCGCTCACAGCGCGACGCACACGTCGGCGCCCAGTAGCAGCACCGGCCACAGCAGCGTCACCTGGCCGAAGGCCACCAGATCGGCGCCGGCCGGGAACTTGGTCAGCAGGCTCGATTCGATGAGCTGCACCTGTTCGGGATGGAAGAACGTCCAGACCAGTCCGATCACGAGGTAGGGCAGGGCCAGCCACATCAGCGTCTCGAGCACCTGCTCGACGCTGGCTTTGTGGCCCAACATCCGGCGGATCCGGTGCATCAGATCAGGGCCTTGTCGGCCGACACGCGGCGGCGGACGTCGGCCAGCAGCAGGTAACTGCCGCCCTGGCGGACGAACACCGGCAGGAAGCGGTTGCCGAAAGCCACCGCCAGGAACAGCCATTCGAACAGCCGCTGCCGGCCGCGGCCCCAGCCGAAGCCGACGGCGTCGCGGAACACCGGGGCAAGGAAACCGGTGGTCAGGAATTTCAGCAGTGGCCGAAACGGGATCCGTAGCAGCGGATTGATCATCCGCAGGTCGACCAGGTCGTGCAGATACCGTCTGACGACGTCGTCGATCCGCACCCGGCTGCACGCGGTGTCCCAGTACGTGTCGAACTCGGCCCGCGTCGCAGGCCACTGCTCAGGGCTGACCTGCAACGTGGTGCCCAGCGTCGCGGCGGATCGATAGAACTGCTCGGCCTGGGCATCCGTCATCTCACCCCGCAGCAGCTGGTAGACATCTTCCAGCCCGACGAACAGGCAGGCGGCCACCCACAGCTGCAGGTCACGGTCAAAGGCGTTGTACTGCACGGGACTTGCGGGCCCGGATCGGACCTGCCGGTGAGCAGCGTCCACGGCATCGCGGAACGCCGCCCGATCCTCGGGGTTTCCGAGGATGGCCACGGCCAGATAGCTCAGTGTGGTGCGGGCCCGCTTCCACGGGTGTTTGAGCAGGTTGCCGGAATCGACGGTGCTCTCCACAACCCCGTAACCCACACCCGGCGAGGACAGCTGCATGATCACGTTGGCCGCGCCGGCGGCGAAGCCCCACAGGTCCATCGCATCGGCGATGGTCACATCTTCGTCGGACCAGCGAGCTGTCCGTCGGGTGATCGAGATGCGGTTGGCGGAAGTGGTGTCGCCGAGAGACATGCGCCGGCTCCTCTCAGCTCATGCACACGTTGGTGAACAGCAGGACCGGCCAGGAGACGATGGAGCCCAGAAAGGACACCACGGCGTCGGCCCCGTCCATTCCGGCCAGATGGCTGGTGTGGGTGAGCGACCAGATCAGGCCGATGAGCAGGTAGGGGACCGCGAGGATGATGGCGGTGCCGATCCACTCGGCGATGGTCATCTGGAAACCGAGGATCTTGCGTACTGCGGTCAGCATGTGAGCGGGCCCCCGTCGTTGTCAGGCACGCTCTATGTTAATGGTGATTCTCATCGGCCGCGGCGGAAATTACTTGGGCGGCAGCCCCTTGGCGAAATCGATGCCGCGGGCGACCCAGGACTGGAGCTGCCGCCGGGTCTTGATGCCGGGGCCCGCGATCCGCAGCCAGCCCCGCATCTCGCGCCCGCCCATCACCATCGGTTCGACGTGATCGCGCCGCAGCAGGTTCTCGCCGTCGTCTCGCGAGACCCGCACCATCAGGCCGCCTTCGCGGGTCGCTGCGACGGCCATGTTGCCGTTGACCAGGAAAGCCAGCCCGCCGAACATGCGTCTCTCGTCGAGGCCGCGCTCGGTTGCCGTCAACTCGCGGATGCGATCGGCCAGGTCCGGGTCGAAGGCCATGTCAGTCGAGGTCGATGCGGAGGGTGAGTAGATCGCTGCCCATGGCCCGGACCACCGCACTGTTGAGCGTGGGCAGCTCCTTGAGCCGCGCGACCGGGTCGTCGTCGGGCAGCAGGTGCGCGGTCCCGGTCCGCCAGCGGCCGTTGATCCGGAGCCGCACAGCAGGATTGGCCTTGATGTTGAGCACGTAGTGGGACCGGTCGCCGTGCTCGGAGACCATCCAGAATTGGTCGCCGATCACCCGGCCGCCCACGGCGGTGTGCCGTGGTTCGCCGGATTTCCGGCCGACCGTCTCCAGCATGGTGACGGGCAGTTGGCGGCCGACCGGATTGACGATGCGGCGTTGGGCGCCATGGACGATGCGTCGCTTCAGATCACGAAGATCCACCATGGCGCCACCCTACCGAGCGTCAGTCCGAATCCGTCGACTTGAGTTCGGCGCGGAATTCGGCTTCGCGGGCCAGATGTTGCGGGCGACGCCGCAGCACCAGCCAGGCGATACCGAGTACCAGGAACCACACCGGCGTCACGAGTTCGGCCTGCAGGGTGTCTTCCTTCAGGGCGAACGCCACGATCAGGAAGGCGAAGAAGGCCAGGACGACGTAACACATCACGATGCCGCCGGGCATCTTGAACTTCGACGCCTCGTGCAGTTCCGGCCGGCGTTTCCGGTACACGAGGTAGCTGACCAGGATGATCGTCCAGACGAAAATGAAACACAGCGACGAGATGGTCGTGACCAAGGTGAAGGCCGCGACGATCGAGTCGCCGGCGGCGACCATGACCACACCGGACAGCAGGAACACCCCGGACAGGAACAACGCGTTGGCCGGCACGCGCCGTGAGGTGAGCCGGCCGAACAGGCGCGGTGCATCACCTTCGGTGGCCAGGCCGTAGACCATCCGGGAGGTCGAGTAGATACCGGAGTTGGCCGACGACGTCGCCGAGGTCAGCACCACGAAGTTGACCACCGACGCGGCGATTCCGAGGCCGGCCAGGCTGAACATGGCCACGAACGGGCTGAGTTTGGGATCGATCTCGCGCCACGGCGTGACCGCGATGATGATGGTCAGGGCGGCGACGTAGAAGAGCATGACGCGCACGGGGATCGAGTTGATCGCCTTGGGCAGGTTGCGTTCCGGGTCCTTGGCCTCGGCGGCAGTGGTGCCCACCAGTTCGATGCCGACGAACGCGAAGGTCGCGATCTGGAAGCCGGCCACGAATCCCATTGGGCCGGTGGGGAAGAAGCCGCCGTCGTTCCACAGGTTGGCGAAGGAGGCCTGGGCACCGGTGGGCGCTTGGAAGCTGGTGAAGATCATGACGAGGCCGATGATGATCAGCGTCACGATCGCGACGATCTTGATCAGGGCGAACCAGAACTCGGTCTCGCCGAAGGCCCGCACGGTCGGCAGATTCAGTCCGATCAGCACCACGACCGTCGCGAGTGCCGGTATCCACAGCGGAAGGTCCGGCCACCAGAAGGCCACGTACCCGGCGATCACCACCACGTCGGCGACGCCCGTGACGATCCAGCAGAACCAGTAGGTCCAGCCGGTGAAGAACCCCGCCCACGGGCCGAGCAGGTCGGCGGCGAAATCGGCGAAGGACTTGTAATGCAGGTTGGACAGCAGCAGCTCGCCCATGGCCCGCATCACGAAGAACAGCATGAAGCCGATGATCATGTAGACGAACAGCACCGAAGGGCCGGCCAGCGAGATGGTCTTGCCGGACCCCATGAACAGGCCCGTGCCGATCGCACCGCCGATCGCGATCAGCTGGATGTGCCGGTTGGAGAGCTGGCGGGAAAGATGCTGTGGCTCGCCGGACGATGCGGGCGATTCCGCTGAATCAGCGGACAGATCACTGGATTGGGACATAGCAACCTAAGGATCTCAGGCCCCATGGGGAGCGCGGACTGCGGGCGCCTCCCCGCTCTGTCGTTTTGAACCTGAGAGTTTTCACGAACCGCCGCTGCCGGCGCTTCACCTGCCCCTTCGGTGAGCCGGTCCTGGACTGGCCGACTGCTTTCCAGAGGTGCCTAGTCGCGGCGATACGGGGGCCTGAGAGATTCCTGGGGAGGATTTGCTCCTGCGGCGCCCGCCGGCTGGATGGGGCGGGACTCTCCCGCCGCGACTCAACGGCGTCTTGAGTTGTGAGCCACCCCGAACCCGGAGTGTGCCGCGCGTCACGTTAGCAGCCGAGTGCGGATCGCGCACCCCCATGGGGACCGTGCGTCATCCGCGCGTCACCCACGCACGCCGAGCGACCGTGTCTGTACGGTGACCCGCCGTCACCTGCGTACACACCCGGTCGCTCGCGCAGTGGCTCTCCTTACGCGGCGGCCGTCGAGAGCTTGGCGGGGCCGGTTCCAGCGCCTGGGCGCCGGCAGCTTCTGCGCTGCTAACCCAATACCGGGAACCGGCGTTGTGAGGCGAGCCGGTCCAGCGCCGTCTGCATGACATCTCGGATGTGCGCGTCGACATCGCCGACGTCCGGATCGGCGCCGAATCGTGCGGCAATGTCGATCGGAGGGAGGACCTCGGTGACGATCTTGGTCGGCAGGGGCAGGTTGGGCGGGACGATGATGCTGAGGCCGAACGGGACCCCGATGCTGACCGGCAGGATGTCCAGGCGGAAGCGGGGCAGCCCGAGCCGCTTGGCCAGCCAATTACCCCGCGTGAGGAACAGCTGGCTTTCCTGGGCGCCGATCGAGACAGTCGGCACGATCGGGACCCCGGCGGCGAGCGCGGTGCAGACGTATCCGGTTCGCCCGTTGAAGTCGATGGTGTTCGCCTCGGCGGTCGGGCGGTAAGCGTCGTAGTCCCCGCCGGGAAACACCAGGACGACCGCTCCGGCATCCAGGGCAGCCGCGGCATTCTCGCGGCAGGCGTGGACCACCCCGAGTCGCCGGAACAAATCTCCTGTCGGCCCGAGCAGCACGCCGTAGTGGGCGAGCGTGTACAGCGGACGGTCGTATCCGAAATGGTGGTAGAACTCCGGTGCGAAGACCAGGACGTCGGGTGTCAGCATGCCGCCGGAATGATTCGCGACCACGAGCGCACCCCCGCGGCCCGGAATGTTCTCGAGGCCCCTGACCTCGGAGCGAAACCACCACTTCGCTATCGGGCCGGCCAACGACTTCACCTGCTGTGTGACGACCGGGTCCCATTGATCGAGTTCCGTTCCGTCCATCGTCACTTTCCACTCTGCCCGACAAGGGCTGCCCCGGATCGACTCCGCTGAAGCGCTGATGGGCAGATTTCCCCGAATACCCGATTTCTAAAAAGCGTCCGCCGTTGCGACCAGGGTCACAACGGCGGACGGCAGTTTTGGCGGCGAGCTCCGCGTCTCCTTACGCGGCGGCCGTTGAGACCTCGACGGCAGGTTCCAGCGCCTGGGCGATGATGTCGGCGACGTCGGTCATCGGCCGAACGTCGAGCACCGCCAGCACTTCAGAAGGCACGTCGTCCAGGTCGGGCTCGTTGCGCGCCGGGATGAACACCGTCTTCAGCCCCGCCCGCTGCGCAGCGAGCAGCTTCTGCTTGACGCCGCCGATGGGCAGCACCCGGCCGTTCAGCGTGACCTCACCGGTCATGCCGACATCGCCGCGCACCTGCCGCCCGGTGGCCATCGACACCAGTGCCGTCACCATCGTGACGCCGGCCGACGGCCCGTCCTTGGGCACCGCGCCCGCGGGGACGTGCACGTGGATCTGGCGGTCCAGCGCCTTCGGGTCGACGCCCAACTGCTCGGCGTGGGCCCGCACGTAGGACAGCGCGATCTGCGCCGACTCCTTCATGACGTCACCCAGCTGACCGGTCAGCTTCAGGCCCGGCTCACCCTCGTTCGAGTTCACCTCGATGAACAGCACGTCACCGCCCAGGCCGGTGACGGCCAGGCCGGTCGCCACACCGGGCACCGCAGTGCGCTCGTCGGACTCCGGCGTGAAGCGTGGACGACCCAGGTACTCGACCAGATCCGGCTCATCGATCACGATCGGGGCCTCGGTGGAGTCCAGTTTCGTGGTCACCTTGCGCAGCGCCTTGGCCAGCAACCGCTCGAACTGGCGAACACCTGGTTCACGGGTGTAGTCCGCGGCGATCTTGCGCAACGCCGCATCCGTCACCGTCACCTCGGCGTCGGTCAGGGCCGCGCGTTCGGCCTGCCGTGGCAGCAGGTAGTCCCGCGCGATCGCGACCTTGTCGTCCTCGGTGTAGCCGTCGATCTGCACCAGCTCCATCCGGTCCAGCAGCGCCGAGGGAATGTTCTCGATGACGTTGGCCGTCGCCAGGAACACCACGTCAGACAGGTCCAGATCAAGGTCCAGGTAGTGGTCGCGGAACGTGTGGTTCTGCGCCGGGTCCAGCACCTCCAGCAGCGCGGCCGACGGGTCGCCCCGGTAGTCCGAGCCCACCTTGTCGATCTCGTCCAGCAGCACAACGGGATTCATCGAACCCGCCTCGCCGATGGCCCGCACGATACGGCCGGGCAGCGCGCCCACGTAGGTGCGCCGGTGGCCACGGATCTCGGCCTCGTCGCGCACACCGCCCAGGGCGACGCGCACGAACTTGCGGCCAAGGGCCCGGGCCACGGACTCACCCAGCGAGGTCTTGCCGACCCCGGGCGGTCCGGCCAGCACCATCACGGCACCGGAACCGCGGCCGCCGACGACGGCCATGCCGCGCTGGGCGCGGCGGGCCCGCACGGCCAGGTATTCGACGATGCGGTCCTTGACGTCGTCCAGTCCGTGGTGGTCGGTGTCCAGGATCTCGCGGGCACCCTTGAGATCGGTCGAGTCCTCGGTCCGCTCGTTCCACGGCAGGTCCAGGACGGTGTCCAGCCAGGTGCGGATCCAGCCGCCCTCGGGGCTCTGCTCGCTGGAGCGTTCCAGCTTGCCGACCTCACGCAACGCGGCCTCACGGACCTTGTCCGGTAGATCGGCGGCCTCGACCCGGGCCCGGTAGTCGTCGGACCCCTCAGGCTCGCCTTCGCCCAGTTCCTTGCGGATGGCGTTCAACTGCTGGCGCAGCAGGAATTCCTTCTGCTGCTTGTCCATCCCCGCCCGGACATCCTCGGCGATCTTGTCGTTGACCTCGACCTCGGCCAGGTGCTCGCCGGTCCAGGCGATGAGGACACGCAGTCGTTCGGCCGCATCCTCGGTCTCCAGGAGCTGACGCTTCTGCACGTCGGTCAGGTATGAGGCGTAACCGGCCGTGTCTGCCAGCGCGGACGGGTCGGTGATCTTGTTGACCACGTCGACGATCTGCCAGGCCTCGCGCCGCTGCAGCATGGCAAGCAGCAGCTTCTTGTATTCGGCGGCCAGCGCCTTGGTCTCGTCGGTCACCGCTTCGGGCTCGCCGGCTTCCTCCACCTCGACCCACAGGGCCGCACCCGGTCCGGTGGTTCCGGAACCGATGTGGGCCCGGTGTTCACCGCGGACAACGGCGGCTTCGGCACCTCCGGGCATGCGCCCGACCTGCACGATCGACGCGATCACACCGTGGGTGGGGTAGCGGTCGTCCAGACGCGGGGCGATCAGCAGCTTGCCGGATTCGCTGGCCTGGGCGGCGTCGACCGCCGCGCGGGCAGCGTCGTCGAGCTCGACGGGGACCACCATTCCGGGTAGGACGATCGGTTCGCTCAGGAACAAGACCGGTACCGCATTCGATGCTGATGATTCAGCCATCACACCTCCAAAGTTCAGTCTGATGCGCTCAACCTTGGCGGGCTCCCGTTTGTTCCCGGAGGAGTTCCCCCTTGGCCCTGGCCCGCTTGGCCACCACCACGGTCGCCGCCATCAGCAGGGCCGTGAAACCCAGCGAAACGACCGTGTTCACACCGTTCGCGACGTCTATGGCCAGGGAGAAGATGATCGCAAGGCTGATCAACATCCCGATCAGCAGGCCGATGCCCCACATCGCTGAGAGCGAAACGTGGACCCGGCGCCGGAACGCCGCCTCGCCGGGTTCGACAGCCTCGTCGGAGGCGGGCCGGACCCGTTCGGCGACGATCTGGGTCAGCGGTGTGCCGATGAAACAACTGCCGAGGAAAACCACCGCGCCGACGCCGCCGACGAGGGTGTTACCCGCCATCAGCATCCGGGCGTCCGAGGTTGCCAGGCCCACCGCGAGGCTCAGACCGAAGCTGAGCATCAGATAGCCCGCGAACGGATCGAGCCGGCGCGCCCTGATCGCGTCATAGGAGACCTTGATCCCCGCGACCACGGTGCCCGTCAGCAGTGCGGCGTACTCGGAGACACCGGCGGCGCGCAGCCCGTAGTAGGCGATCAGTGGAGGAGCGACATCGAGGAGGATGCCCCGCATGACGGGGCGCAGTGAGTGATCTTGGCTCACCACCGTGAAGATATGGACAAACCCTGTGACTTCACTGTGCGCTGCGGGGGAGGCGGATCCGGCGGAATGTTTGCGGCGGCTGGTTCGTCGTAAGGAAACATGAGCAAAGCAGTCCAATTCGATGAATACGGCGGGATCGACGTCCTGCAGGTGCGTGACGTGCCGAGGCCCGTTCCGGCGGCAGGCGAGGTGCTCGTGCGGGTCCGTGCTGCTGGAATCAACCCGGGCGAGGCCATGATTCGCCGTGGCGCGCTGCACGACCGGTTCCCGGCCGCCTTTCCGTCAGGCGAAGGCAGCGACCTGGCGGGCGTGGTGGCCGAACTCGGGCCCGGTGTGAGCGGATTCGACGTCGGCGACGAGGTGCTCGGATTCACCGACGACCGCGCCAGCCACGCCGAGTATGTGACCGTGCCCGCTACCCAGCTGGCTCCCAAACCGCCGGGCCTGCCGTGGGAGGTCGCCGGATCGCTGTATGTCGTGGGTGCCACGGCATACGCGGCCGTGCGGGCCGTGCGGCTGCAACCCGGGGACACTGTCGCGATCGCGGGTGCCGCGGGTGGTGTCGGCACCATCGCGGTGCAGCTCGCCAAGCGCGCCGGCGCCACCGTGCTCGGCATCGCCGGGTCGGGAAACGATGAGTGGCTGACGGCGCACGGCGTCGTCCCGGTCAACTACGGCGACGATCTGGCGGCCCGGCTCCGCGCCGCGTCCCCGTCGGGTCGTGTCGATGCCTTCCTCGATTTCTTCGGCGGCGGATACGTGAAGCTGGCCGTCGAGGAATTGGGTGTCGCGCCCGAGCGCGTCGACACCATCATCGACTTCGGCGCCATCGCGGAGTTCGGTGTCCAGGGTGCCGGCAACGCCGAGGGTGCTGACATCGCGATCATCGCCGAGTTGGCGGGTCTCGCCGCCACCGGCGAACTCGACGTGCCGATCGCCGAGGTGTTCGCCCTCGACGACGTCCGCGCCGCGTACACCGAGCTGGAAAAGCGGCATACCAGAGGGAAATTGGTGCTACGGCCGTGACCGGTGACCCGATCGCCGACACGGTGGTCGCGGTCACCGGAGCCAGTAGCGGCATCGGTGAAGCGACGGCACGCCTGCTGGCAGCGCGGGGAGCGAGGTTGGTCCTGGGTGCCAGGCGGAAAGATCGTCTGGACCGGCTCGCCGCCGAACTCGTGGCCGCGGGATCGCACGCGGTCGCGCTTTCTGTCGACGTCACCCGCCGGCGTGATGTCGAGACGCTCGTCGAGACGGCGACGAACGAGTTCGGCGGGCTGGATGTGCTGGTGAACAATGCGGGCATCAGCAAGATCGGGCCGCTGTCCGATGGTGACGTCGACGGGTGGTCGGCGATGATCGACGTCAACCTGCGCGGCGTGTTGCACGGAATCGCAGCGGCCGCACCGGTGTTCCGGCGCCAGGGCCACGGGCATTTCGTCACCACGGTGTCCACCGCCGGATTGAAGATCGTGCCGGACATGGGCGTCTACGCGGCGACCAAGAATGCGGTACGGACCGTCATGGAGGCGCTGCGGCAGGAATCCACCGACGGTGTCATCCGGACCACCTCGATCTCGCCCGGGTTCGTCCGCACAGAGCTCGACGGTTCGATAGACGATCCCGTGCTGCGCGCCCGGATACGTTCCAATATGGACGAATTCGGCCTTCCACCCGAGGCGGTGGCGCGTGCGGTGGCCTTCGCGATCGAGCAGCCGCCCGATGTCGAGATCGGCGAGATCGTCCTGCGGCCCACCGTGCAGGGTTGATGCAGCCACCTCATTGTTCGTGACGCGTAGCATCCAACTATGAACCGGGGATTCGTCGTGACATTCGCGATCGGTGTGATCGTGGCGCTGTTCGGCCTGATCTGGGCGCTGCAAGGATTCGGTGTGCTGCAGGGCAGCCCGATGAGCAACACCACCACCTGGTCGGTCATCGGCCCGATCACCGCGCTGATCGGTGTCGTGATCTCCGCCGTCAGTTGGCGCAAGCTCTCCCGCAAGTAGATCTCGGCGTCATGCCACAGTGAAGTTCACCGAATGCCAACCCGTGGCGCCATCGGGCACGGTTGGGGCTTCGTCCGAGGTCTGGACCGCGCCGGTGTTGTCGGTGGCCCGCACCGTGATGGTGTGCTCGCCTGGGCTGTCCGCCTGCCATCCGAAACTCCACAATCGCCAGGTCTCGTCGGAATAGGCGTCCCCGAGTTGGGCGGGTTGCCATGGGCCGTCGTCGATTCGGACCTCGACGCCGCGTACGCCGCGGTTCTGCGCCCACGCGACTCCGCCGAAGGTCGTGGCCCCGGAAGCGATCTGCTGGCCGCGTTTCGGCACGTCGATGCGCGACTCGGTCTTGATCGGGCCGCGCGCTGCCCAGCCCTGCCTGGTCCAATACGCCTCTGCCCGGTCGAAGCGGGTCAGCTCCAGGTCGGTGACCCATTTGGTGGCCGACACATAGCCGTAGAGTCCGGCGACCACCAGCCTGGCCGGGTAGCCGTGTATGACGGGTAGCGGCTGCCCGTTGAGGCCGACGGCCAACATCGCATCCCGGCCGTCGCGCAGGGCCTCCACCGGCGTGCCGACCGTGAAACCGTCGACCGACGTCGACAGCAACATGTCCGCATCGGGGGAGACCCCGGCTGCCTGCAGCAGGTCGGTCAATCGATAACCGGTCCACATGCCCGTCGAGATATATTCGCCACCAACCGGATTGGACACGCAGGTCAGCGTCACCGCCTTCTCGATCGCCTCGAATCGGTCCAGGTCGGCGAAGCTGTAGGTGATCTCGCGATCCACCATGCCGTGAATGCGCAGCCGCCATTCGTCGCGGCTCAGCTGGGGAACGGAAAGCGCGGTGTCCACCCGGTAGAAGTCGGCACCATCGGTGATGAAACTCGGCAGGGCAACATCTTTCGGTTGCACGCCGGCCGGTATCGGCGGAGCGGGTATGCGCGGACGCGGGATCACCGAGACATCGCGTTCGGCCGCCACGGAATTGGTCAGGCGGCCGACGACGACACCGAGCAGCCCGCTCGCCGCCCGAAGGCCAGCAGACCGCCGGTGGCCAGCCACAGTCTTCGGGTGACGTCGGGTTCGTCACCGCCGTCGGCGTGACCGGTCTCGGGGGCCGTCCACAGCCGCGCAAGGAGACGCAGCACCGCCACGCCGCATGCGGTGCCCACCACCGTCGGCACGATGTCGGGCAGGGCCGCGCCCGGCCGCGAGAGCACGGCGGCACAGCCGAGAAGTCCTGCGATGACGAAGATCATGCTGCCGACCGGCCTGCGCCGGGTTTCGTAGGTCGCGGCGATGGCGGCGATGGCTGCGATCGCCACCAGGACGACGACGGCGAGGAAGAGCTTGTCCAGGCCGCCGAGGGTTTGGATCACCAACTCTTTGACGGGGCCCGGTGTGCGGTCGACGATCACCGCGCCGACCGCACCGAGCGGTTGGGCCAGAGTCGGGAACGGAATGCCGACAACCGCCGCGACACCGAGCGAGACCGCGGCGGCCGCAACTCCGCCGAGCATCCGGGCAGTCGGCGAGGGCCCGGACGAGGACCTCGACGAGGACTCAGTCATCGTCACCAACGTACTCCGGACACAGAGCAGGGAGCCTGCCGTAGGGGTGACGACAGGCTCCCTGGGTGGGTGGTCTTCTAGGTGGCCGACTGTGCGCCGAGCACCCGCTGGATGTCGGGCTTCATCTGCTGCAGCTGCTGTCCCCAGTAGCCCCAGCTGTGAGTGCCGTTGGCCGGGAAGTTGAACACCCCGTTGGTGCCGCCGGCGGCGATGTAGTTGTCCCGGAAGGTGTTGTTGGTACGCAGCGTCAGCCCTTCGAGGAACTGGGCTGCCATCAGATTGGCGCCATTGTCACCGGAGTCGAGGTCCGACGGGGTTCCGGTGCCGCAGTAGATCCAGATGCGGGTGTTGTTGGCGACCAGCTGGTTGATGTTGACCATCGGGTCATTGCGCTTCCAGGCCGCGTCGGTCGACGGCCCCCACATGCTCTCGGCGTTGTACCCGCCTGCGTCGTTCATCGACAGCCCGATCAGCATGGGCCACCAGCCCTCGGAGGGGTTGAGGAAGCCCGAAAGCGTTCCGGCGTAGATGAACTGCTGCGGGTGATAGATCGCGTAGGTCAGCGCCGCGCTGCCCGCCATCGAGATACCGACGACCGCGTTGCCGGTCTGGGAAACGCCACGGTTGGCGGCCAGCCAGGCCGGGAGCTCGTTCGTCAGGAACGTCTCCCACTTGTAGGTGTAGTCCTGGCCGTTGCCCTTCGAGGGCTGGTACCAGTCGGTGTAGAAGCTGGACTGTCCGCCGACCGGCATGATCGTCGACAGGCCGGACCCGTTGTACCACTCGAATGCGGCGGTGTTGATGTCCCAGCCGTTGTAATCGTCCTGGGCGCGCAAGCCGTCGAGCAGGTAGACCGCGTGCGGTCCGCCGCCCTGGAACTGAACGCGGATGTTGCGGTTCATCGACGGGGAGAACACGTCGAGGTACTCGACGGGCAGGCCCGGGCGGGAGAATGCGCCAGCGGTCGCCGAACCTCCTGCGAGACCGATCAGCGCGGGCAGGGTGGCGGCTGCCATTGCCCCCGCCGCCAGTCGGCGCGTCCACGCTCCGCGAATCTTGTTGAGGAACTTCATAACGGCAACCAACCGTCCTTTCTGCACGTATCCCAAGCAGTTTGCCGCTTGCTTCCGTAGTGAAACACGCGTCCCATCAGTCACACGCGTAACAACACCGCACATGCAGATCGCGGTTTACTAACGGTTGGAACTCGGCGCCGAGACCCTCGGCGACGACATTCAGCGAGCGGCCGCGCCGAGCGCCTGCCTGACGCTGGCCCGGCGCTCCTCGATCGCCCGGCCGATGTCCTGCAGCAGTACCGGCTTGCGCGCCACCAGATCCTCGATGCACTCGCGGTCGAACTGCGCCACGGTGACCTCTGTCAGCGCGTATGCCGTCGTGATGACCGGCTCGCGGGTCAGCGCGGTCTGCCCGAGGAAGTCACCCTGTTCCAGGGTGAGGACCGGGACGAACAGATCGTCTGCGTCGGCCACCGCCAGCTGCACCGTGCCGGCGACGACGAACGTCATCTTCTTGGGAACCTGACCGACGACCTGGATGATCTCGTCCGTGCCGAAGCGGGTGAGACGGACGTACGCTGCCAGATCCTGCTGATCCTCGGCGCTCAGGCGGAGTGTCGGTGCGATCAGACGGAGCGTCTGCTCGACGCGTTCGCTGGTCTCGAACTCGTCCTCGGCCTCGTCCAGGTGCAGACCGGCACGCCGCGAGGCGTACCACGTCCAGCGCAGGAACGTGGATCTCGCGCTGAAATCGTCGGCGGGCGAGTGCAGCGGGATCAGCGTCTTGTACTGCAACGAGCCGGCCGCAACGGTGGATACCGTTCCGTCGCTTCGTAGTTGAGGTAGGCGGCGGCCCACTTCGTTGAGCACGCGGCAGACCTCGTCGGGGGCATCGTCGACGGCGAACACGGTGATCACAGAAATCGTGTGCGCGCCTGACGGGCGGCTCAGGTTGGTGAACGACCCGCCGGCCAGCACGGAGTTCGGGATCACCTGCAGGCCGCTTCCGGTGTCGATATGGGTTGCCCGCCAGTTCACCTCCACCACGCGCCCGCGCGCCGAGGGCGCATCGACCCAGTCACCGATTTGGAACGGCTGCTCGAACAGCACCAGCAGCCCGGAGATGATCTGGCCGACCGAGTTCTGCAGGGCGAGGCCCAGCACGATCGACGACACTCCCAGGGCCGTGAAAAGCCCGCCGATGTTGGCGCCCCAGATGTAGGCGAAGATCAAACCGATGCCGATGGCGATCAGTGCGAACCGGGCGACGTCGAGGAAGATCGACGGAATACGCTTGCGCCAACTGCCTTCCGGAGCGCTCTGGAACAGTGTCGCGTTGAGTCCGGACAGCAACAGAACCAGGACGACGAAGCCGAACACCGTCGCCACAATCCGCACCGGCGTGGTTTCCCCGGAGATCTGCATCGCCTGGATCAGCAGGATGAGCAGCGCGCCCAGCGGCAGGATGTAGGTCCGGACCAGGTGCACCGGGCCGGCCAGGAAGCTACCCCGTCTCCGGAGCGCGTTGTGGAGCTCGGTCAGGAGCACCAGGCAGACGGGAAATCCGACCGCGACGCCGATCGCCCAGTAGAACCAGGGAGCGTCGAGCAGGCCGGTCATCGTCGGTCCTGCAGTTTCCAGATCGGCTCGTCGGCGCCGTCGACGAGCACAGTGCCCGCCGGTTCGAGGTCGCGGGTATCGCCCATCACCTCGAACACCCGCTCGGTGACGTAGACACCGGGTTGCGGTGAGCCCCGTTGAACCCGGTAGGCGAGGTTGACCGCCGAGCCCCACATGTCGTAAGCCAGGTTCGAGCGTCCGACCAAGCCGCTGCTCACCGCGCCGGTGTCGATGCCCGCGCGCAGGTTGAGCGCGGTCCCGGCTTCGGTGTTGAACCGTTCGATGATGCGCTGCATCTCGAGGGCGAAGTCGACGGTACGGCGGACATTGTCGAGCCGCGGGACGCTCAACCCGGAGCTGGCCCAGTAACCGTTGCGCAGGGTGCGGACCCGCTCCACTCCCAGATCGTCTGCGGCGGCATCGAATTGGTGGACCAAGCGGTTGACGATGGCCAGCGCTTCCTCGGAGGGCATGCCCGATGTCAGCTCATCGAGCCCGACGGTGTCGGCGAACAGGACCGTTACGTTGTGATGGTCTTGCGCGATCGTCTCCTCGCCGTCGCGGTAGCGCTGCACCACCGACTCCGGCATCAGCGTGCGCAGCAGGCGGTCGTTCTCCCGGCGCTGCTCGGCGAGCAGATCTTCCTTGATCGCCAGATTGCGGCTCATGTCGTTGAAAGCCGTTGTCAGATCACCGAACTCGTCCCTCGACTGCACCGGCAGTGAGATGTCGTAATCACCCGCACCGATCTGCTGGGCGCCTGCCTCGAGCCGGCGTAGGGGTCGGACGAACAGCCGGGCCAACATCATGGCGGCCAGACACACGATGAAGGTGATGATGACGGTCGACAACACCAGGGTGCGGGTGAACGCCGATACGGGAGCGAATGCCTCGGCCGTGTCTATCTTGGCGATGATCGACCAGTTCAGCCCTTGCAGATTGACCGGTGCGTAGGCCTGCAGCGTCTCGTTGCCCAGGTAGTCGTCCTCGATCACGGTGCCGGTCTGGCCGCGCAGGGCCAACCGGGTCGCTGTCGTCTCGACCGGCTGGACCAGCGTGGTTCCGTGTTGACGGAGTGATTTCGCCGCCACCGCCGGTGGGGTGCCTGCATCGATGACGTCGCGTTCGAACTTCTCCGGATTCTCCAGGAACAGCCGAGAATCGGACCGCATCAAACCGTCGGGACCCACCACGAACGTCTCGCCGGTCGCACCCATCCCGGCGGTTTCCCATTGTTTGTCGGCCGTCATGAGCCGGTTGATCTTGGAGATCGGGAACTGCAGGGCGAGGACGCCCTCGACCCGGCCGGGCGGGCCGACCGGCGCCATCATCCAGGCCGTGGGCTCATCGGCCGGTTGATAGTCACCGAAGTCGGTGATCCCGACATAGTCGACCGCGTTCGATGCCAGGGTCTTCTCGTACGCGTCCGACAGCAGGCTCTGGCGGTACGGCCCGGTGACGATGTTGGTGCCGAGGTCGACGCCCTTGTACGCGGTGTAGACGACGTTGCCTGCGGTGTCGAGCAGGAGCGCATCCTCGAACTGGAATCGTTCGACGATCTCCCGGAAGTAGTCGTTGAACCGGGCATTCGCGGCCGACCATGCGCTGCCGTCACGGGCGTCGTCGACCCTGATCGCCTTCTCCGGGTCGGCGACCGGCGCGGTGTAGTACGCCTGTAGGTACTTCTGTGCGTTGGTCGTGGGCAGCAGTCGGGACACGTCCACGGCGTCGCCGGTCTGCTTCTGTTCCTGCGGCTCGAACTCGGTGTTGTAGTAGTTGACGATCGACTGCCACTGCTGCGGGTTGATCGTCGAGTTGTCGAGCTGACCGAACGCGCCGGAGAACGCCTCGACGGCCTCGATGGTCGTCGTCCCTCGGGTGTAGACGATCAGGGAATCCTCGAGATCGGCGAACTTCGACTCCAACTGCCGGGTCTGTGATTCCCGAACTTCGGTCAGCCGGTCGAATACCGACTGACGAAGGGATGACCTGCCGGACTGGTATCCGATCGCACCGACGATGGCAGCCGACAGAATGCTGGTCATCAACAGCATCACCAGCAGCTTCGACTGAATGCTGATCCGCGACAGGACGCGCCGACGCGGACTTCTGGTACGAGCGACGTGCTCGACGTCGGCAGTTGTAGTCATTGAATCCCGAAGATTAGCTTGTCGCGATGTATTGCGTGAGGTTGCGCGACAAACTTGAGGTATGAGCGACCCGTTCGACTTACAGAGGTTCGTCGATGCCCAGGCCGGCGTCTACGCCGACGTTTGCGGCGAGTTGAGGGAGGGCCGCAAACGCAGTCACTGGATCTGGTTCATCTTCCCGCAGTTGCGCGGGCTCGGTCGTAGCCCGACCGCGGCCCACTACGGCATCGCCTCAGCCCAGGAGGCGCGGGCCTACCTGGCCCACCCGAAGCTGGGGCCGAGGCTGCGGGAATGCACCCGGCTGGTTGCGCAGATCGACGGGCGGACGGCCGAGCAGATCTTCGGCTGGCCGGACTGGCTGAAGGTGCGCTCCAGCATGACGCTGTTCGCCGAGGCCGCCCCGAACCCGGCAGAGCGAGCCGACTTCCAGGTCGTGCTGGACAAATTCTATGACGGACTCGAAGATCGGATGACCCTCGAAATACTCAGTGCGGCTGGATGATCAGCCATCCGTGCGCAGGAACGTCCGATTGGCCGATGTCCTCCTGCGGGGGTGCGCCCGAACCTGCGATCACCCGTCCCGACCCCACCGTGAGATCAAACAGCGACAGCCGCAGTGGCGCGTCGTCGATGTTGAGCGCCACGATCAGGGATTCGGGACCCGCGCTGGTCCGGTAGACATACCCGGTGTTGGTCAGCAGCAACGGCGCCGTCGTCGCGGTGTGCAGCCACGGATGCCTGCGGCGCAACCCGATCAGATATTGATGCAGCCTCATCGCATCGGAATCATCCGGGGGAGTGGAGAATTCCGGCCGTACGGCATCGTCGCCGCCGCGGCGTTCCTCCTTGACGCCCCGGTAGGCCGACTCGTCGCCCGAGTAGATGCTCGGTGTCCCACCGGTGGTCAGCAACAGTACCAGCGCGTGCTCGAGGTGCGCGGGATTCTGCAACTGGCTGGCGATCCGGGTCACGTCATGGTTGCCCACGAAGGTCAGTGGTACGAACGTGTCGAGAAAGTCGTTGTGCCGCTTCAGCGCCCAGTCCAGCTCGTGGAAGTTGCCGTCGTTGAGGCTGCTCCAGATGGCTTTCCACAGCTCGTACTGGGTCACCGAGTCGAAGGTGGCGGCGCGGACGGTCGCGGAGTAGTCGCCGTGGATGACCTCACCGACGAACCAGGCGTCGGGGAAATCACGACGCACCGACGGCAACACCTGGGCCCAGAACCGGTCGGGCACCGCGTACGCGGCATCGAGACGCCATCCGTCGGCGCCGCGGCTCAACCAGTGTCGTAGCACCGTGGCGGTGTAGTCGGCCACCGCGGGCTCGTCGTGGTTGAGCGCGATCAGCTCGCCGTGCCCTTCGAACGTGCCGAATCGAGATGCGTCGCCGCCACGGCGAAACCAGCTCGATGAGGGATGATCGGGTCCGCCGTCGAGCGCCTCCCGGTACCGGGTGAAGTCGGTGCCCACGTGGTTGAACACGCCGTCGAGCAGGACCCGGAGCCCGCGCCGCCGGGCCTCGGTCACCAGGTGATCGAAGTCGTCCTCGTCACCCAGACGCGGGTCGACACGGAAGTGGTCGGTCGTGTCGTAACCGTGGGTTCGTGAGGCGAAGATCGGGCCGAGCGCGACGCCTGACGCGCCCAGCTGCACGGCGTGATCGAACCAGTCCACGATGCGCCGCAACCGGTGTTCGTCGGCCGATGGTGGCCGGTCGGCGGGAAACGCACCGACGAAACCCAGTGGATAGACCTGCCACCAGATGGCGTGCGCGACCCAGGCGGGCTCAGGCACGGAACTTCGCCGAGTACAGATCCTTCATGGTCTCGGCCAGCTCCTGCGCCGGGCCGTCCACCTCGATGCCCGGGGCCACGGTGGTAATCGGCAGCGGTGCCACCGGACCGCCCGGCGCACCCCAGTCGGACAGCCAGCCGCTCAGCTGCGCCGAGGAGGTGGCGTAGACGATCCGGCCGAGGCCGACCCAGGCGTGCGCGGCAGAGCACATCGGGCAGTGTTCGCCCGAGGTGTACACGGTGGCGCGGGCCCGGTCCTCGGGGCTCAGGTGCTCGACAGCCCAGCGGGCGATGGCGAATTCGGGATGCTGGGTGGCGTCCCCGTCCTTGACCCTGTTGCGGTCGGCGAACACTGTCGTCCCGGTGTGGTCGACCAGTAGGGATCCGAAGGGTTCGTCACCGTCGTCGAGTGCTTCGCGGGCCAACTCGACACATTTGCGCAGCTGACCGAGGTCGTTCTCGCTGATGGCCACGGAGGCGAGTTTACGCCCGGGCCTGAGCAGGAACCCTCAGTCGCCGCCGCAACACGGGTCCGCCACCTCGAGGCGGCAGGCGCACGACGCATTGACCGCGACGTCCGCGCGGGCCCGCGCCAACTCGAGTTGCTGCCCGATGATGACCGCCTCGGCGTCGCGGCCCAGCCGGCGAAGGCATTCGTGGTAGCCGTGCAGGCTCCACACGTTGTTCGGATGGTGGCTGGACCGGCTCAGGGTGGGGTCGAGGCCGAGGTCGGCGGCGTAGACGCGGGCGGCCTCCTCGACATGTCCCTGTTCGAGCAGCAGCGCGCCGTAGGCATGCCGGGTCGGCTGCATCCATCCCCAGGGCTCGTCGTAGGGCAGGGCGTCGTCGAGTTCGATGGCCCGGCGCAGGTAGGCGAAGGCGGTGTCGTAATCGCCTTCCCGATAAGCGATTTCACCGTTGAGCATCTGCTCGGCGATGGCCAGGATGTCCAGACTGGTGTTGTTGAACAGGTAGCGGGTGTCGGGTATGCGCCGGTATGTGGCGAGGAACCGGTCGCGCTCGGAACGGGCCTGCTCCACCCGGCCGGTGGCCGCGTAGGCGACGCCGCGGCCGTAGTGGATGGTCGCGGTCGTGGTGCAGTAGAGCTCGGGATCGGCGGGCAGCGGTTCGGCGATCAGCTCGTCCCAGCGGCCGAACCGCACCAGCACGTGCACCCGCAGGGGAACGAAGGCCTCCAGCCAGTCGGCCATCGGCGGTGAGGCGACGGAGAGCACCTCTGGGGTCAGCTGCGCGGCCAGTTCCCCGGCGGCGTCCAGGGCGATCTGCGAACTGCCCTCGAACATGGCCGAATACACCACGAAATGAAGGTCGTGCGCCCGGTAGAGCGAATAGAAGTTCAGCGCGCCCTCGCGCGCCACGAATTCTCTGTCCGCTTGTACCGCAGCCAGATTGGCCGTCACCGAGTCGCGGTAGTTCCCGCACAGCACGTCGATGTGGCTGGCCATGTGTTGCAGATGCCCGGCGTCGGGCACCAGCCCGCGCAACAGATCTGCGGCGGGCAACGCCGCCTGCGGCGTCGTCGACATCTCCATCGCGTGGATGTACAGATGCAGGACCCCTGGGTGTTGCCGTCCGGCGGCGGTGGCCAGCGCCGCGTCGAGGATCCGTTTCGCCTCCACCACACGAGATCCCGGGGCGGGCTCACCGGTGCGGCCGTCCCACAACGCCCACGCGGTCACGTTGAGCAGGGCGTCGGCGGCCAGCGTCTGCACGTCGATGTCCTCGGGATGGGCGGCGGCCAGCGCCGTCATCGCATCGGCGTAATCGGCGTGCCCGGCCGTCAGGGCCTTGGCGTCCTCGGGATCAGCGGTCGGAAATCGCTTGTGCAGAGCGGTGATCAGGTCGTGTTCCAGTGCCGAGGCGCGGCCCGTGGCGGCGCGCTCGAGTTCGGTACGGGCCCGGGCCAGCGATGTGCTCAGGTCGACCGGGTCGAACGCGTCCCAGGCCTTGTTGTAGTTGGGGCCGACCGCGTAGGCGATACCCCAGCGGGCGAGTGCGAAATCCGGGTCGAGCCGCAGCGCCCGCTCGAAGCACCGGATCGCCTCCTCGTGGTTGAAGGCATACGACCAGACCATGCCGCGGTCGAACCACACCTGCGCCGGCGGCGAGGGGGTGTCCGTCGGCCGGTGATAGGTCCCGAGCCGGTAGTACGGTTCGGTCTGCGCGGGATCCGTCACGATGCTGACGTTAGTTCAGCAACCATGCCGCTGCGTACCGTTGGACGCACCACTGAGTCGAATGCCGGCTGGCTCGACACCGGCGCGCCGCACATGTTCTAGTTCACCAATGCCGGGTTACACCCATGTCGAGGGTCTCAGTTCCGCGGATGTCCAGCGTCTGCGGTCGGTGTGGGCGCCGCTGGCCGATTCGGTGCGGGCACTGATCGATGCCAGTATCCGTTCGCAGGTCGACGCCGACGAGGTCGCCGCCGTGCGGGCCCAGATCGACGACGCGACCGCGCGGTTGCGGGCCGAGCAGATCGACGGGCCGTTCGGTGTCCAGTTCACCTCGGACGGGGACCGGATGCCGTGGGGCAACCCGGCGATCGGGATCCGCAATCCGATCGCCCCGCCATTGGTGATGGTGAAGGACCCCGACGGTGGCATCCACACCGATTTCCATCTCGGCGCCCCCTACGAAGGGCCGCCGGGCCACGTGCACGGTGGCATGGTGGCCATGGTCCTCGACCACGTGCTGGGGGAGGTGGCTGCCAGCGACTCGGATCGCCCGCGGTTCACCGGCACCCTGACCATCCGCTATCTGCGGGCGACTCCGCTGGGCGAACTCCACGCCGAGGGACGGATCACCCGCACCGACGGGATCAAAGCCTTTGCCTCCGGCCATGTTTCAGATGCCGACGGGATCACTGCCGAGGCCGAGGGGGTCTTCATCCTGCCGAAATGGGCGCGCGGGTGAGCTAGCGCGAGTCTCCTGCCGGCTCGACGCGATCGATCGCGATGTCCTCCAGGCTGCGGGTGATCGTGGTCAGTTCGCCGATCAGGATGCGGGCCGCGCCGTTGTCGGCGGACAGTGTCGAGGCCACGTTGTGCACGCGCCGCAGCGCGGTCGACAGCTCGGCGGTGTCCAGGCTCCACGGCACCGCCGGGCTCGGTGGTGCGCCACGCAACGCCTCCACGTAATCGTCTACCGCAGCGACGAACTCGCTGTGCAGGGCTGATGACGGATGTGTCGGCAGGCTGTTCTCCAGCGTGGTGCAGGCACTGGTCACCGAATTCAGCGCGGTGCGGTATGACCGCAGCCACCGCCGCAGGATCGGCGGCTCGAGGCTGGTGGCGCCCCATGCGGCCTCGAATGCGGCCCGCGCCCGGAACGCCCGCTGCCAGGCCGCCGACAGGATCTCGGCCGGGTGGTCGACCTCATGGACGAACGCCTTGATCACCAGTGCCGCGTAGTCGATCTCGGTCATCAGCAGTTCTCCGGCCCGCTGGCGCAACCGGATCAACGCATGGTCGGGCAGCGCCACGTGGGCCATCACCGCCAGGGCGCCGCCGATCAAGACCGCGATCAGCCGGTCGGCGTTGCCCGACCAGGGTGCGGACGCGCTCACTCCGATGGCGAACATCACGATCGTGCCCACGGCCGCGCCGACCGCGAGATAGCCGAACTGCGCGACGCCGTAGGCCAGGCCGACGAACAGCAGCGCGCACACCGCGGAGCCGATCGGTCCGGGTTGCCAGACGAACGTGAGGATCGAGGCCACGATGATGCCGACACAGAGGCCGGCGATGCGTCCGGCGCACCGGGTGTAGGTGTGTGCCGTTTCCGGCCGCATCACCACCACGACGGTCAACGGCATCCAGTAGCCGTGCTCGAGTCCGCCGTAGCGGGCCGCCGCCACCGCGAGCGCCGTCGTCACAGACAGCCGGATGGCGTGGCGCAGGATGGGCGACGTCCAGGTCAGGTGTGAGCGGACCACGGCGGGTGCCGAGGCCAGCGAACCGATCAGGTCGGGCCGGTGCAGCTGGCCGAACCGCAGCACCGCGGCCTCGCGCAGCTGTTCACAGAAGCGTTGTGCCAACGCCGCTTCGGGTCCGGTCACGGCTGCCGCGGCAGTGCGGACGCGAACCAGGGCATGCTCGGCGTCCCGCCGTGCGGTGTGCCCGTGATCGGCGATCGCGTCGAGGAGTACCGCCGCGGCCGTCAGCAGTTGCGGCAGCCCGGTGTCCGCCGCGGACTCGTCGTCGGTGGTGTTGTCCCGGTCGGCGGTGGAGCGCAGCGAGGCCAAGGTGCCTGCGAGGCGTTCGGGCAGCCGGTATCCGCCGTGGTAGGCCCGCGGCCGCTGGCTGACCTGGCTGTCGGCGAACACCTCACGCAGCCAGGTGAGCGGCGCGTCGTCGACGGCGGCGGCGCTGTTCGCCGCGACGTTGCGGGAGTCGCCGGCCAGTGACCGGTAGGCGCGGGTGAGTCCGTCGCGCTGGGCCCGCCAGCGCCGCGGCGGCCAGACCGCGATGAGTACCGCCTGCACCACACCGGCGACCACCACCAGGGCGGGCGCGAGCAGGGACTGGCCCAGTGTCGGTGCGACCGGTGGTGCCAGCACCAGCAGGGCGCTCGCCGCCGAGGCCACCAGGCCGGCGTTGGCCCCGAGCGACCATTGCATACCCGCGGCGAAACACCACAGCGCCACCGCTGCGATGAACACCGGGCTGTGCCCGCCGGTGAGGGTGCCGAGCAGAACCGCGATGGCCAGCTCCACGGAACCGGTGACGACCAGGGGAACCCGGCCGCCGGGGCTGCGTTGCAGGGCGATCGCACCGGCGATCACGCCGCTGCTCAGCGTCCACATCGCCGTGGCGCCAGAACCCAGCGCCAGGGCGGCCGCAGTCACCGCCAGGACGCCGATCAGGCTTCGGGCCACCGCACCGGCGTCGGGGGTACTCAGCCGGAGTGCGTCGGCTGCCTGTCCACCCGTGTGCACCCCACCATTCTCACTCGTCGCGGGCCGCCGGTGGCACAACTGCCCACGCGTGGCGCGGATCGGTGCGCCGGTAGGTTCTCCGTCTGTGGAGAAAGTCATCGTTCTACTGCGTGCCGCACAATCGGATCAGCAGTGGTGTCAGGGGCTGCGCACCCGCGTGGCCGACGAACTGCTGGCACTCGGTTTGCCGGGCCTGACGATCAATGTCCGTGACGACGCGGTGCGGGATTCGTTGATGACGTTGACGACCTTGGATCCGCCGGTGGTCGCGGTGGTCAGCCTGTGGGTTCGGCAGTACTACGGCGAACAGACCGGCCGGGCATTGGAATTACTTGCCGCCGAATGTGATTCGCTCGCGGCGTATCTGGTGACCGAATCGGTCCCGATGCAGGCGCCGCCGACCGCGCCGGGGGAGCGGACCGACGGCCTGGCCAACATCGCGCTGCTGCGCCGGCCTTCGGACCTGGATCGGGCCACCTGGCTGCACCGCTGGCACATCGACCACACCTCGGTGGCCATCGAAACCCAGGACACTTTCGGCTACACGCAGAACACTGTGGTCCGGGCCCTTACGGAGGATGCCCCGGCGATCGACGGCATCGTGGAGGAACTGTTCCGCCAGGACGCGGTATCGGACCTGCACGCTTTCTTCGGCGCTGCCGACGACGACGATCTGGCCGATCGCATGCGCAAGATGGTGGCCAGCACGGATGCCTTCGGCGCCAGCAGCAACATCGACACCGTGCCGACCAGTCGATATGTCTACTCCAGCCCCTTCGCCGCCGGGTTCCCCGCACCCGGCCGGCAATAGTGGAACGTGTTCTAGTTAGGCTGCAGCGGTCACGGCGCGCACGCGAGGAGTGAGAAATGACCCTGCTGATCGAGGACAACAATCGGGTTCGCACCCTGACCCTCAACCGTCCGGACGCGCTCAACGCGTTCAACGAGGTGCTGTACGACGCGACGACCGTCGCCCTGCGCGCGGCCGCTGAGGATCCCGACGTCGCGGTGGTGCTGTTGACGGGTGCCGGCCGGGGATTCAGTGCGGGCAACGACCTCGTCGAGATGCAGGAGCGCATCACCAACCCGGAATCCACCCCGGGCGAGCACGGGTTCTACGGGATGCTCGAGGTGCTCGCGGATTTCCCGAAGCCGTTGATCTGTGCGGTCAACGGGGTCGGCGTGGGTATCGGCGCCACCATCCTCGGGTTCGCCGATCTCGCGTTCATGTCGTCTTCGGCCCGGCTGAAGTGTCCGTTCACCAGCCTGGGGGTGGCGCCCGAGGCGGCCTCCTCGTATCTGATGCCGCGACTGCTCGGCAGGCAGAACGCTGCCTGGCTGCTGATGTCCTCGGAGTGGGTGGGCGCGACCGAGGCCCGTGAGATGGGTCTGGTGTGGAAGGTGTGCGAGCCCGACGATCTGTTGCCCGAGGCCCGTCGGCACGCCGAAACCCTGGCAGCCAAGCCGATTTCGAGTCTGATGGCAGTCAAACAGGCCATGGTGGCGCCGATCCGCGACGCGATCTCGGCCGCCGTCGAGCGGGAGAAGGCGTTGTTCGTCGAACTGGTGGGTGCCGCGGCCAACGTCGACGCGCTGGCTCAGTTCGCCGATCGCAAGCGCTAGCGGGTGGCCCGCGACGGGCAGCCGTTGAACGGCGACGGGCTGCCTTCGGCCGCCTGATGGGCGGCGATGATGGCGCGGATGGTGCGTCGGCATCGTCCGCAATCGGCGCCGGCGCCGCAGGCCTCGGCCACCTCTTTGGAGGTGGTGGCCCCGGACTCCACGATCTCGTTGACGACCTGACTGGTCGCCCCGGTACAGAGGCAGACGAACATCAGTCGTCCTGCTCGTCGACGTTCATGATGTACGCCAACTTGCCGACGAACAGGCTCGGGTACGCACCGAATCCGGCGGTGGTCATCCACTCGGCGGCGGCGTCTGGGTGGTCGATCCACTGCCGCGCGGCGACCTCGTCGGAGACCTCCTGCAGGATCATCACTTCCTGGCCGTCGTCGAGCGCCTGGTAGACCCAGATCTTGCGGATTCCGCCCTGTTCGAAGCGGCCGAGACCGTCGTGCACCTTGCGCATCAGGGTGGAGACGTCGTCGACGGTGGCCACAGCTCCCACGATCACCCCGGCCACGTGCCCCTCGGGGGACGGTTCGGTCAGATCGATTTTCTCCACCACTTCGCCACCGAATATCGGCGGGATATCTTCGACGCCGGAAATATCGAACCACTCGAAAATCGCCGGTGAACGCAATACGTCGCGGATGGACCGGGCGTGCCGAATTCCGATCGTCACCAATACGCGGCCGGGTTCCCAAATCGATTTATAGAGCACCACATGATGGGCACCTATCGACAAAAGGCCGGAACGGTGTTTCTCCATCCATTTCCACATTTGTTCGACGTCGTCGACGCGGAAATCGCAAGAAAGAATGAGCGAGTGCAAATCGTACTCACTCATTTCGTTACCGGCCTTTCTTTCGTGGTGTGGCAAGAGATTAGCGCAGTCTAACCTTAGTTAGGACAGCCAGTCCACTCCTCGTGGCCACGCCTCGGTCCCGGTGGCCCGAAGGGTCCGACAATGTCGCACGAACACGCCGAATTAGGCGTTAATCATTGCGCCCCGCCATGCTTTCTGCACTAGATTGGAAGTGCACGACACGCGGCAACACTTGACCAGCCCTCAAGGTGCTTAGGAGTCACGATGCAAGGCGATCCAGATGTTCTGAAATTGCTCAACGAGCAATTGACGAGCGAACTCACCGCAATTAACCAATATTTCCTGCACTCGAAGATGCAGGACAATTGGGGATTCACTGAACTGGCGGAACACACTCGCTCCGAGTCTTTCGAAGAGATGCGGCACGCGGAGACCATCACCGACCGAATCCTGCTCTTGGACGGTCTGCCCAACTATCAGCGGTTGTTTTCGCTGCGGGTCGGACAGACGCTTCGCGAACAGTTCGAGGCCGATCTGGCGATCGAGTACGAGGTGGTCGCGCGGCTCAAGCCCGGGATAATCATGTGCCGCCAAAAAGAGGACGCGACGTCGGCACGCATCCTGGAGACGATCCTGGCCGACGAGGAAGGCCACATCGACTACCTGGAAACCCAACTCGAGCTCATGGAGAAGTTGGGCGACGCGCTCTACGCAGCGCAGTGCGTCTCCCGCCCGCCGCAGTAGCGCTGGGAGTTTCGGCTCAAGCCGCCCTGGGTAGCCCGGTGACCGCCGGTTGCCCGGGGCGGCTTTGTTCGCGCTGTAACTTTCATAGCTTATCTAACGATATCGTGGTTGAACTGGCAGGCAGGTGAAAGGAAGTCATGTCGAGCCCATCAACCACCGTCGAGCAGACCTCTGGCGCGGCACTGCTGAGCGTGCGCAGACGCAACCTGGTGTTCGTCGCTGTTCTGCTCGGCATGCTGCTGGCCTCGCTCAACCAGACCATCGTCGCCACGGCCCTGCCGACTGTGGTGGCGGATCTCGGTGGCGCAGGCCATCAGGCGTGGGTGGTGACCAGCTACCTGCTCGCGTCCACGGTGATCACCGCCGTCGTCGGGAAGGTCGGCGACATCTTCGGCCGCAAAACGGTGTACCAGGTGGCGGTGCTGTGTTTCCTCGTCGGATCGGTCCTCAGCGGACTGTCCGGGTCGATGGCAATGCTGGTGGCCGCCCGCGCGCTACAGGGGATCGGCGGCGGTGCGATCATGGTGACCTCCTCGGCGCTGATCGCCGAGGTCATCCCGCTGCGCGACCGAGGCCGGTATCAGGGTGCGCTCGGGGCCGTATTCGGTGTCACGACCGTGGCCGGCCCGCTGCTCGGCGGCTTCGTCACCGATCACCTCGGCTGGCGCTGGGCGTTCTGGCTCAGCATCCCGGTTGCCCTGGTGGTGCTCGTGGTCGCAGCGGCCACGATCCCGGCGCTGACATCTCGCCCCGCGCATCCGGTGATCGATTACGCCGGAATCGTCTGGGTCGGGATCGGGGCCTCCGGCCTGACTCTCGCCACCAGCCTCGGTGGCGAGTTGGCCTGGACGTCACCGACCATCATCGGTCTGGTGATCGGGTCGATCCTGGCCCTTGCGATGTTCGTGCGGGCGGAAACCAGGGCAGCAGAACCGATTCTGCCGATGCGCCTGTTCCGGAACCCGGTCTTCACGATGTGTTGCGTGCTGTCGCTGGTGGTCGGCTTCGCGATGCTCGGTGCGCTGACCTTCATGCCCACCTTCATGCAGTTCGTCGACGGCGTATCGCCGTCCGAATCGGGATTGCGGACGATGCCCATGGTGATCGGCCTGCTGATCACCTCAACTGTCAGCGGCAGCCTGGTGGGCCGTACGGGTCGCTACAAGATCTACCCGGTCGCCGGTACCGCGATCATGCTCGTCGGCTTCGTGCTGCTGTCGCGGATGAATGCCGCGACACCGATCCCGCTGCAGTCGCTGTACCTGTTGATCCTGGGCGCCGGCATCGGCATGTGCATGCAGGTGCTCGTCCTCATCGTGCAGAACACGTCCGACTTCGCCGATCTGGGCGTGGCGACGTCCGGGGTGACGTTCTTCCGGACCATCGGGAGTTCTTTCGGTGCAGCCATTTTCGGGTCGTTGTTCGCCGGATTCCTCTCGGACCGGCTGCCGGGCGCGCTGGCGGCCAGCGGTGCCCCATCCATCGCGGGTGCTTCGCCCAAGGCGTTGCACGAGCTGCCGCCCGAGGTCGCCGCCCCGATCGTGAACGCCTACGCCGATGCCCTGGACCTGGTGTTCCTCTGTGCCGCACCGGTGGCACTGGTCGGCTTGATCGTCGCGCTGTTCCTCAAGGAGGTGCCCTTGCTCGAAGCCGAGGCCACGCTGGCGGCTGATCTCGGGGAGGGCTTCGGTATGCCGAGCTCCGAATCGGCCGACCAGGTGCTGGAGAACGTGGTCAGCCGGATGATGCGCAGTTCACCGGAGATCCGGCTGCGAAACGTGGCAGGCGGGCCGGGGTGCGAGCTGGACGTGGCCGGACTGTGGGCACTGCTCAAGATCTACCGGCACAGCCAGATATTCGGCACGGCCCGGCTGACCGAGATCGCCGACCGCCTCGTCGTGCCCTTCGAAGTGCTCGAGCCGACATTCAACCGCCTGGTCCAGGACGGTTATGTGCTGCGCACGGGGGACAGCCTGTGGCTGACGCAGAGCGGGGTGCGGCAGGTCGACGGGGTGTCTGCCGCGCTGGTCGGCCGGATCGTCGACAAGCTGGGCGAATCCCCGTCCTTCGAGGGCCGCCCGGACCGCGCACAGGTGGAGGCCGCGCTCGAGCGCATCGCCCACCGGGTCGTGGTGCAACGGGACTGGGGTGAAGACCGAACCCCAGAGCTGACCGGCCCCGGAACGAAAAACTAGAACTTGTTCCAGAATGGCCGAGTCGCGCGTACGATTCGGCCATGAGCCGTATCGGAGAATTTCCCGACGACGACGTGGCCGGCTGGATCCTCAGGTCCCCCGAGATCGGCACCGCCATGGCCAACTACACCAATGCGGTGTACACCAAGGGGCGGCTGCCGCTGCGGGTGCGGGAACTGGCCCGCATGGTGATCGCGCTCGACAACGAATGCGTGGTGTGCCAGAACACCCGTGACTCCGACGGGGTCGCGGCGGGCGTGGACGAGGATCTCTACGATCACGCCGCCGAGTGGCAGACCTGGCCCGGCTACAGTGCGCAGGAGCGGGTCGCCGCCGAGTTCGCCCAGCGCTTCGCCAGTGATCACACCGGGCTGCGTGACGACGAGGACTTCTGGGATCGCGCCGCCGAGCAGTTCGACGCCGAACTGCTCACCGACCTGGCGCTGTCGTGTGCGATGTGGCTGGGTATGGGCCGGATGCTGCGGACCCTCGACATCGGGCAAACCTGCAAGATCACCCTTTAGGCAGCGCCGACCCGGCGCACAATGTGGTTGTGACAGCTGGATCAGCTGGACTGTCCCGGCCGGCGCAACCGCTGGCCGCGGCGGCCATCGCTCAGCTGGAAGCCGACGGCGTCGCGACGCTGATCGGCACGGTGGTCAGCCCGGCCGGGTTGACGCACGCGAAAACCGTTCCGCTGCGCCGGATGGGGATCTTCGCCGATCCCGGTCTGGGCGCCAGCCCGGTGTTCCACGCGTTCACCATCGACCAGACCGGTATCGCGATGAGCGAGGCCATCGGGGTGGTGGGGGATCAGCGGATCCGGATCGATCTCGGCGCGCTACGCATCCTCGGTGACGGATTGGCTTGGGCGCCTGCCGCTTTCTACAACCAGGATGGTTCACCCGATCCGTACTGCAGCCGAGGGGTGCTGCAGCGGGTCGAGGACCGCCTGGCGGCGGCCGATCTGACCGCGCTGGTCGGGCACGAGGTGGAATTCGTCCTCGTCGGGCCGGACGGCAGCCGGTTGCCGTCGCTGCTGTGGGCGCAGTACGGGTTGGCCGGGGTGCTCGAGTTCGAAGGATTCGTCCGCGATGTCACCGATGCGGCCAACCGGTCCGGGGTGGCCATCGAGCAGTTCCATCCCGAATACGGGTCCAATCAGTTCGAGATCTCCCTGGCCCCGTTGCCGCCGGTGGCGGCCGCGGATCAGCTCGTGCTCATGCGGATCATCGCCGCGCGGGTGGCCCGGCGCCACGGCCTGCGGGTGAGCCTCTCGCCGTTGCCGTTCGCCACCGGGGTGGGCACGGGCGCCCACCAACACTTTTCGTTGAGCCTGGATGGCGCACCGGTGTTCTCGGGCGGAAGCGGAGTGCGGGGGATGACGCCTCAGGGCGAAGCCGCCCTCGCGGGCCTTCTCGCCGGTCTGCCGGCCGCGCAGGGTGTCCTGTGCGGATCGGTGTTGTCGGGGCTGCGCATGCAGCCGGGCTACTGGTCGGGGGCCTACAACTGCTGGGGCACCGAGAATCGCGAAGCCGCGGTGCGATTTCTGATCGGCGGTCCGAGCAATCCGTACGGAGCCAATGTCGAGGTGAAGGTCGTCGACCCGTCGGCCAACCCATACCTGGCCACCGCGACGATTCTCGGTCTGGCCGAGCGCGGAATCGCCGACGGGCTGGCGCTGGGGCCCGAGGTCCGGGTCGACCCCGCCTCGCTGAGCGATGCCCAGCGCTCCGGTGACGGCATCGTGCTGCTGTCCAACCGCCAGGCCGACAACCTCGCCGCGCTGGACTCCTCGGCACTGATCCGGGGAATCCTCGGCGATCAGCCGGTCGACGCGGTGCTCGCCGTCCGGCACTACGAGCAGGAGAACTTCGGCGATCTGGACGCCGGGCAGCTCACGGAGCGGTTCCGGATGGCCTGGAGTATTTGAGTGTGCGTGCGCATCTGAGCGTTTGGGCATCGCCCGCGAAGGCAATACCGACGCGATGATCGGAAGACTTCGCTCCGTCGTGCTGGACTGCCGGGATCCCCGGGCCCTGGCCGAGTTCTACGCCGGGCTGCTGGGCGGAGACATCGCCGTCCAGGACGACACCTGGGTGGTGGTGACGGATCCGGCCGGCCGCCGGGTGGCGTGTCAGTACTCACCGGAACACGAGCCGCCGGATTTCCCGGATCCGCGGGGATCCCAGCAGCTCCATCTGGACATCGAGGTCGACGATCCGGACGTGGCCCAGCGTCAGGTTCTGACGCTGGGTGCCACCCGGATCACCGATGCCGTCGGCGAGGACAACTTCCGGGTGTTCCGGGATCCGGCCGGCCACCCGTTCTGCCTCGTGTGGGGTACCGACTGACGGACCCCCGGGGTCAGACCAGCCCGGTGGCGTCGAACACCCACGACATGTCGGCGGTGGCGAAGTTCTCCAGCCAATCCGGCGGTGCGTGGTTGGCCAGGGCGCCCATGTCCCAGTAGTCCTTCCACAGCGTCACCTTGCCGTTCTCGATCCGGTGCACGGTGACGAACTTCAGCACGGCGGATTCACCGCTGTCCCAATGCCATTCCTCGTGATGTTCGTACATGGCATCGGAGCCGTTCTCGACGAGCAGTCCCGGGAAGTTCTCGTACGACGCCAGGGGCGCGAGACCGATCTTGAGGCGTTTGACGATGTCCTCGGGCCCCTTGGCGGCCGCGACCGGACCCACCGGCATGTCCAGGTAGATGCAGTCGTCCGACAGATAGGTCTTGAGGAGCTCCCAGTCGCGTTCCGACAGGGCCTTCCACATACCGTGAACGGTTTCTTCGATCGACGCGTCTTCAACGGACACTGGACAATTCACCTTTCTCGACGGATGGTGCGGGTGTCTGGTGCGCGGCGCGCAGGAACTGGCCGGTGCGCCGGCGTCCCACCAGGTCGGTCAGCGCGCCGTCGGCGAACACGGTGCGCCCGCCGACCAGCACCGCGGTGACGGTGTCGTCGTTGCGGTTCACCATGCGCGACAGCCCGCCGTAGTGATCGACGGTCTCCTCGGCGTAGGCGTCGAGGGAGTCGTCGAGCCGCTCCGGGTCGATGACCACCACGTCGGCCCGGTCCCCGATGCGCAGGTGGCCGGCGTCGATCCGGTACCAGTCGGCGAGCTCACCGGTGAGCCGGTGGACCGCCTGCTCGATCGACATGAAGGGCGTGCCTGCACGTTCGGCGTCGCGGACGTGTCGCAGCAGCCGCAGTCCCATGTTGTAGAACGCCATGTTCCGCAGGTGTGCACCGGCGTCCGAGAACCCGAGCTGGATGCCTGGATCGCGGGCCAGCTTCTTGAGCACCTCGGGCCGGTGGTTGGAGATGGTGGTGCGCCACCGGAGCGCGGTGCCGTGCTCGAGCACCAGATCCAGGAAGGTGTCGACGGGGTGGAGCTCGCCCCGCTCCTGACCGACCTGGCCGAACGACTTGCCGACCACGGATTCATCAGGGCAGGCGACGATTTCGGCATCGAAGAAGTCCCGGTGCCACACCCGCACCCCGAACTTGCTGTCGTAGTCCTTGCGGAACGTGCGCCGGTATTCCTCGTCGCGCAGCAGTTCATTGCGCTCGACCTCGTCGCGCAGGTGCAGGGCTGCTGCGCCGGAGCCGAACTCCTCGAACACCACCAGGTCGATGCCGTCGGCGTACACCTCGAACGGCACCGGCAGGTGCTGCCACCGGAAGTTCCCGCCGAGCGCGTTGGCCAACCGGGCCAGCGGCCCCATCATCCAGATCGCGTACGGGTTGGCCTTGATGTCGGCGGCCGACAGCAGGCTGGTCTTCAACGGGTTGCGCAGCAGTCCGAGGGACTGGGCCACCTGTGAGGCCAGGTTGAGCGGATTCTGGATGTCGGGGCCGGACTGCAGCACCCGGCCGGCGCGGCGCAGCATCGACTTGAGCCGGCGCAGCTCGCGGGGTTTGGCATAGGTCGACGGCAGGGTGCGGGACCGGCAGGTGTCGCCGTCGATCTTGTCGAAAAGCAGCTGCTGTGACGACATCCCGACAAATCCGGCGTCCAGGGCCTCTTTGAGCATCTGCTCCATGCGGGCCTGCTCGGCGGCGGTCGGCCGCTCGTCCTTGCGGGTGGCGCGGTCCAGTCCCATCACCGCGGTCCGCATGTCGGAATGCCCGATGAAGGCGGCCAGGTTGGGGCCCAGCGGCAGCGACTCCAGCGCTGCCACGTACCCGTCGCAGTCGGTCCAGGTCTTGTTGTCGTCCACCGCGGCGATGACCTGATCCCGCGGGATCGCCTCGACGCGGCCGAACAGATCGCCGGCATCGACCCCGCCGACGTGCACGGTCGACAGTGAGCAGGAACCGAGCATCGCGGTGGTGACGCCGTGGCGCAACGACTCCGACAGCGACGGGCCGTTGAGCACCTCGACGTCGTAGTGCGTGTGGATGTCCAGCATTCCGGGCAGCACCCACTTGCCGGTCGCGTCGATGACCTGCGGGCAGTCGGTCTCGTCGAGAGGCTCTGGGGAGATGGCAACCACATGGCCGTCGCGAATTCCGATGGTGCGGACTGCTGACGGGGCGCCGGTGCCGTCGAACCACCGGCCGTTGCGAATGATTGTGTCGAAGCTCACCCAGCCATAGAACAGGGCCGGTAACGCCAGTGTCAATGAAAATAGTGAACAGATTTGAAAAAATGTCTACTGAATGGGGTGGAGACCGGTTCACCTGGGGTTATAGCGGGGCCCACGCGTCAGGAACCCGCCCGTCGAGGTCGCTGAACCCGTAGTGGCGGGCCAGGGCCGCCGAGCTGACGGACTGCTGGTTCCAGCGGGCCCGGTCCGGGTCGGCGGCCACCGCGGCGACGCCGCGCCCGACGAACCTGGGTGACTCGGATTCGGCGAAACCCGGCGGAGCGGCCGGGTAGCCGTCGGTGCGGGCCAGGTCGAGGGCGCACCGCCAGTTCGCCTCGCTGACGCCGTAGTTGTCGAGCATCATCTCCGAGCGCAACCAGCCCGGGGTGACCGCGACCGCGGTGGCGCCGAACGCGGCGAGCTCGTGCCCGTGGCTGAAGGCCAGCCGGTTCACCGCGGTCTTCACCAGGTCGTAGAACACCGACAGCCGGGGGTTCTCGGCATTGAACTCGGTTGTCCCATCTGTGATCTCGAACAGCAGGCCGCCGGGCCGGTCGGCGAGCAGCGGCAGGATGCAGTGCGAGGTGATCAGGTGGGTGTCGAGCCCCAACCGGAGCATCCGCAACCCGTCGTCGAGATCGTGCTGCCACATAGGCCGGCCCCAGGTGTCGGGCGGCCCCTTGAGTACCTCGGCGCCCCAGATGTCGTTGACCAGGATGTCGATGTGTCCGTAGTCGGCCTTGAGCCGCCCCGCCAGCATGCGTACCTGTGTCACGTCGAGGTGGTCGACCTGCACGGCGATGCCGGAACCGCCCAGTTCCGTGACCAATTCGGCTGTTTCCTCGATGGTCTCGGGCCGGTCGTAGTCGGAGTCACGGCTTCCGCATCGGCTGCTGCGCCCGGTGCACACCACGGTCGCGCCGGCCTCGCCCAACGCCGCGGCGATGCCCCGGCCCGCGCCGCGGGTGGCTCCGGCAACCACCGCGACATATCCCCGCAGTGCCTCCGGGTCCGGTGTCCAGCCCATCCGATGAGTATCCCGCCGCGCGCAGTTCTCATGCTGCGGTTCGGGATTTCGGCGCATACTGGCGGAGGTGACTCCACTGCAGCGCTATATCGCCGAGGAAATCGCGACCGATCACCTCGACGGGTTGTTGTCGCGCCGGGAGGCGCTTCGTCGACTGGGACTGTTGGGAATCGGCGCCGCCGCGGCGACCGCGCTGATCGCCGCCTGCGGGGAATCGAAGCAGTCCGACACCACCGCAACACCCACGGCAACGCCCAATGCGGCTCCTGGCACCGCGCCGGCTCAGCCGCCGGGACTACAGGGCGCGATACCCACCAGTCCGGTCAGTTGGGCGGGCCCCGGTGGCGAGTTGCGGGGTGCCTGGGCCGCCGCGCCGGAACCCAAGGGCGCCGTGCTGGTGATCCACGAGAACAAGGGGCTCACCGACCACATCCGTTCGGTGGCCGGGCGGTTCGCCGGCATCGGGTATTCGGCTCTGGCGATCGACCTGCTCTCGGCGCAGGGCGGCACCGCCGCATTCGCCGACCCGGCCAACGCCACCGCCGCGTTGAGCAAGATCGAACCGCAGGAGTTCATCGCCAATCTGCAATCCGGCATCGAGGAGGTGCAACGGCGCGTTCCGGGGCGCAAGGTCGCCGCGGTCGGTTTCTGTATGGGCGGTGGGCTGGTCTGGCGACTCCTGGCGGCGGGTACTCCCGCGCTGGCGGCCGCGGTGCCGTTCTACGGTCCGGCGCCTGATGATCCGGATTTCGGCGGCTCGCGCGATGTCGCGGTGCTCGCCTTCTACGGCGCCCTGGACCAGCGGGTCAACGCCACCGAACCGGTGGTGCGCGCCGCGCTGGAGAAGGCCCGGATGGTGCACGAGTTGATCACCGAACCCGAAGCCAACCATGCGTTCTTCAACGACACCGGCGATCGCTACGGCCCGGTGGCCGCAGCCGATGCGTGGCGCCGTATCCAGAGCTGGTTCGCCGCGCATCTCGCCTGACCTGCGTGCGGGCATGTTCAGCGGCTGTTCAGGTAGCGGTCGCGGCCCCGTTGTTGACCGCACACGCGGCCCGGTTCTGATCATGACATGCGGGTTGTCCAGGTCGCCAACTTCTACGGCCCGCGATCGGGAGGTCTCCGGACCGCGGTCGACCGCCTGGGCGCAGAGTATTGCGCCCTGGGCCACGAGGTGTATCTCATCGTCCCGGGTCCGCACCCGCAGCGCCATGTCCTCGCCAGCGGCGTCGTGCGGATCTCCTTGCCTGCCAAGCTCATCCCGTTCACCGGCGGCTACCGGGCGGTGCTGCCCGGTCCGGTGACGGCGTTGCTGCAGCAGCTCGGACCCGATGCCATCGAGGTGTCGGACCGGTTGACCCTGAGGTCGCTGGGCCCATGGGGCCGTAAACACGGTGTGGCCACGGTGATGATCTCCCACGAACGACTGGACCGGCTGGTGGGACAGGTGCTGCCGCGGTCGGCCGCGGTCATGGTCGCGGACTTCGCCAACCGGCGCACCGCAGCCAACTACGACGCCGTGGTGTGCACGACGGGCTTCGCGCGTGAGGAATTCGACCGGATCGGCGCCGACAACGTCGCGACGGTGCCGCTCGGGGTGGACCTCGAGCAGTTCCACCCGCGGCGCCGGTGTGCCGAGATGCGTAGCCGATGGGCCGCGCCTCAGCAGACCCTCCTGGTGCACTGCGGCAGGCTGTCGGTCGAGAAACATGCCCACCGCAGTATCGATACCGTTGCCGCCCTGCGTGATTCGGGTGTGGATGCGCGCTTGGTGGTGGTCGGGGAGGGGCCGTTGCGGGCGCGGCTGCAACGGCAGGCCAACGGGCTGCCGGTGGCCTTCACCGGGTACATCGGCTGCCGGGACACCGTGGCGACCATCCTGGCCTCGGCCGATGTGGCGCTGGCGCCGGGACCGCACGAGACCTTCGGCCTGGCCGCCCTGGAAGCGCTGGCATGCGGAACTCCGGCGGTCGTGTCGCGGACCTCGGCGCTGGCCGAGATCCTCACCTGCGACAGCGGGGCGACCGCCGACAACGACGCGCACGCCATCGCGCGGGCCGTCACCTCGGTGATCGGCAGGCCCGAACCGCTGCGCCGCAGCAGCGCCCGGCAGCGTGCCGAGCAGTTCACCTGGCCGCGATCCGCGGCCGGAATGCTCCATGCCTTGGGAGCCCGGTAGACAAACCGACTTTTGCGCACGATGACGCCAGACCTGGTGTGCCGGTGCACCCCGGCCCTATGTTCCCCGGGTCATATTTACGCGCACGCTGCCTGAAGGACGGTCGAGCATGTCCGAAACCACCACAGCCCCAGAATCGTTGGGCTACCAGCCGCCGCCCGCCGGCCGGCAGCTGCGCGGCAACCTCGGGGTGGCCTCGATCGTCTTCATGGTGGTGGCCGCGGCCGCACCGCTGGGGGTGATCGGTGGTGTGGTGCCGTTGGGTATCGCGTCGGGCAACGGCGCCGGATTCCCCGCCACGTTCATCGCCGCCACGGTGGTGCTGCTGCTGTTCGCGGTCGGCTTCACCGCGATGACCCCGTATGTCGACGAGGCGGGCGCCTTCTTCTCCTATGTCCGTCAGTCGCTCGGGTTGCCCACCGGCATCGGTATCGCCTTCGTGGCACTGGTGAGCTACGTGGCGCTGGAGGCCGGCGTGTACGGCCTGCTCGGCCCCGCCGGGGCCAGTGTCGTCGAGCTGGCCGGCGGGCCTGCTCTGCCCTGGTGGGTGTTCGCCGCGGTGGCCTTCGCCGTCACCACCTACCTCGGTTACCGCAACATCGAGCTGTCCAGCCGGGTGCTGGGCGTGCTGCTCACCGCCGAGATCGCGATCGTGCTGGTGCTCGACCTGGTGATCGTGGCCAACGGCGGCGACCACGGATTGTCCTCGGGCATCGTCAATCCGAGTGCGATCTTCTCCGGGTCACTGGGCATCGGGCTGCTCTTCGCGATCATCAGCTACGTCGGATTCGAGGCCACCGCGATCTTCCGCGACGAGGCCCGCACTCCCGAGCGGACGATTCCGCGGGCGACCTACCTGGCGCTGATCCTGATCGGGGTGTTCTACGCGGTCACCAGCTGGGCGTTGATCTCGGGGTGGGGCGACGAGCAGGCCATCGCCCGCGCCACCGACTCGGGCTCCACCTTCCTCGGCGACACCGCGCACCGGTACATCGGTGCGGCCGGCGCCGACATCATCACGGTGCTGTACTTCACCAGCCTGTTCGCCTGCATCCTGGCCTTCCACAACGTCGCGTCGCGGTACGTGTTCGCGCTCTCGCAGCGCGACGTGCTCCCCGCGCGGCTGAGTCAACCGCACGACCGGCACGGCTCACCACATCAGGCCTCGCTGTGGATCTCCGGTGTCGTGGCGGTCAGCGTCCTGCTGGCGGTGGTGTTCGGGCTGGACCCGGCCGCCCAGTTCTACACCTGGTTCGCCGGGGCGACGACGGTCGGTGTGGTGCTCCTGATGATCGCCACCAGTGTCGCGGTCCTGGTCTACTTCGCCCGCGACCGGCACGGCCATTCACTGTGGCGGGTGCGCATCGCCCCGGGGCTCGGTCTGGCGGGTCTGCTGGGTGCGCTGGTGCTGATCCTGACCAACCTCAACGATCTGGTCGGCGGTTCCAGCGTGCTGGCCTGGGTGATCGTCGGTGTGCTCGTCGCCGCCTTCGCGGCAGGTGTGGTGGTGGGCCGTCGGGTCGGGAGCACCTCGTGACGGTCAACGGTGCGGTGAGCGTGACGGCGCGGACCGCCGAGGACGATGCGGTACACGGCATCAAGGACGGCTCGATCACCGAGATCGAGGTCGGCTGGAGTGATCCGCTCGGCCACGCGCAGGGCAAGCGCATCCCGGCCGCCGGTTTCCTGGACCGGGCCCGCGGCAGCGGATTCGCCTTCTGCGAAGCATCTTTGGGGTGGAACACCGATGCCACGGTGATCGACGGGTTGCGGCTGACCAATTGGGATGGTGGCTACCCGGACGTCCACGCGGTGCCGGACCTGTCGACGTTCCGGCCGCTGCCGTGGCGCCCTGGTACCGGGCATGTCCTCTCCGACATCGTCACCCATGACCGCAGCCCGTCACAGCTGGATCCCCGCGCGGTACTGCGGCGGGTGCTCGCGCAGCTGGCCGAGCTCGGCTACACCGCCAAGGTCGGCGTCGAGTTGGAGTTCTATCTGCTCGACCCGGACGGGTCGGCATTCCAGCCCGACATCCATGCCTACTCACTGGAGAACGCGAACGCCCTCGATCCGCTGCTCACCGATCTGCAGCAGACGCTTGCCGCCTTCACCCGGCTGGAGGGGATCGAAACCGAGTACGGCCCGGGACAGGTCGAGGCGAACCTGATCTACGCCGACGCGCTGGAAGCCGCCGACGATGCCGCCCGGCTCAAGTACGCGGCCAAAGAGGTGGCCCGCAGACACGGCAAGATCGCCAGCTTCATGCCCAAACCGTTCACCGAACACTCGGGAAGCTCGGCGCACCTTCACATCTCGCTGTGGCGGGACGGCGACCCGGCCTTCGCGGCGCAGGGCGGCGAGGAGAATCAGCTGGCGCTGTGGTCGATCGCCGGGCTGCTCGAGCATCTGCCGTCGATCACCCTGTTCGGTGCGCACTCGGTCAACGCATACCGGCGGTTCGTGCCGGATTCGTTCGCGCCGGCCACGGTGACCTGGAGCCGGGACAACCGGAGCGCGGCGGTGCGATCCCTGGTGGATGCCGACCCCTCGGCCACCCGCATCGAATTACGCAGTGGTGCTTCGGATTCCAACCCGTACTGGTTGGTGGCCTCGGCGCTGGCCGCCGTCGTCGCAGGCATCCGGGCCCAGCGCACGCCACCGGTCGCCGAAGGCGGCAACCTCTACGCCAAGGGGACGGCGCTGCCGGAGTCTCTCGGCGTGGCGATCGCGCTGGCCATCCAGGACGACACCGTGACCGAAATCCTGGGGCACGACTCGGTGCACGATTTCGCCGCGATCGCACACAGCGAATGGCTCGAATACACCCGCCATGTCAGCGACTGGGAACGTCGACGTTATCTGGCCACCTCATGACCGCGACAGTGGGCGGACGCGAGACCAGACACGAACAGCCGCTTGGCGGTTCGGTGGCCGACCGGCTGGGCCGGCTTCCGGATATCGTCGACGAACTTCGGCGCGGCGATGTGGCGGCCGAGCGGGACCGGGTGCTGCAGTACGACGCTGTGCACCGCCTTCGGGCCGCCGGGCTGCTCGCATTGCGGGTGCCCGCCCGCTACGGCGGACCCGGCGGCAGCGTCCGTGACGTGACCGGCGCCGTGATCGAGATCGCACGCGCCAGTTCCAATGTCGCCCAGGCGCTGCGGGCTCACTTCGGATACGCCGAGCGCTTGTTGAGCAACCGTGCCACCGAGGATGAGCGCGTGCGCTGGTTCGCCCGGATCAACGACGGGCTGGTGTTCGGCAACGCGATCACCGACGGGGCCGGCCGGTCACCGTCGAGTGCGGACACCACGGTGCTGGCGGACGACGACGGTGTACTTCGTCTGAACGGCTACAAGTTCTATTCGACCGGATCGTTGTTCGCCGACGTCATCGCGGTGTCGGCGGTGGATGCCGAGGGGCGTGACCTGCAGGCGATCGTTCCGACGGATCGCGCCGGGGTCGAACTCTTCGACGACTGGGACGGGTTCGGCCAACGGCTGACGGCCAGCGGCGGTACCCGGTTCACCGGCGTGGTGGTGCACCTTGACGAGGTCACCACGGTGTCCGACGGGGATCACCTGGGCCACAGCACCACATTCCTGCAGCTGTACCTGGCGGCGGTGGCCGCGGGCATCGCATACGGCGTCCTCGACGACGCCGTGCGGTATGTGCGGACCAAGGCCCGGCCCGCGGCGCACTCCCTGTCCGACAGTGCCTCAAGTGACCCATTCGTCCTGCAGGCGGTGGGCGATATCGCGGCCGACGCGGAGGCGACCGGCACGCTGGTGCTCACTGCGGCGGCGGCGATCGACGCGGTGGTGGACAGCGGACGCCAGCATGACGGGCAGGCGCTCGCCGACGCCGCGATCACGGTTGCCCGCGCACAGTTGGTGGCCGAGCGGCTGACGCTCTCGGCGGCCCAGCGGTTGTTCGACACCGGCGGTGCGTCCGCCACGTCCCGGGCGCTCAACCTGGATCGGCACTGGCGCAATGCCCGCACGGTGGCGAGCCACAACCCGCTGGCCTACAAGGCATATGCGGCGGGCAATTTCGCGGTCAACGGGGTCTGGCCGCCGGCCAACGGATACTTCTGAGATTGCTTCGGCGACACCGGATCGGCAGATTCGGGCACATCGTGCCCTGACGGGGCCGATAATTGCCTGAGTCAGGACGAATCTCAGGGGGGTCCGGATGTTTCGACTTGCAGTGTTGGCCGTGTCGGTGTTCTTGCTTGCCGGCACGACTGTTGCGTGCGGGCAAGCCAATTCGCCTGCCGGCCACGGCGGGCATTCGGAGACGGTCACCGCCAGCCCGGGTACGTCGGTCCCGACGGGCCCCGTCATCGTGATCGAGGGCATGGGATTCAGCGCTCTCGGGCCCGTCGCGCCGGGGACCGAGATCACGATCATCAACAACGACGAGGTCGAGCATTCGGTGACGTCGCGGACCAAGGGCCTGTTCGACGTCCACGTCGAGGGCAAGGGGCGCGCGACGCTGACGGCTCCCCAGGACGCGGGGGAGTACGCCTTCTACTGTCTCTATCACCCGGCGATGCTGGGCACACTGACGGTCAGGTAGACCCTCAGCGGGGGGACCAGGCCACCGGCATGCGCTTGATGCCGTGGATGAACTGCGACTGCAGTCGGTCGGGTTCCTCGGTCACGACGATGTCGGGCAACTGGCGGTGCAACTCCTCGAACGCCAAAGTGATCTCCCGGCGCGCCAGGTTTGCTCCAAGGCAGAAATGTGCACCGCCGCCGCCGAATCCGAGATGGGGATTGGGATGGCGGGTGATGTCGAACATCCACGGATCGGCAAACTTCGACTCGTCCCGATTCGCCGATCCGTACCACAGCGTGACTTTGGCGCCGGCCGGCAGCGGCGTCCCGCCGAGCACCGTGTCTTGGGTGACCGTGCGGCGCATGTAGCTCACCGGCGAGGCCCAGCGCACGATCTCCTCGACGGCGGTCGGGGCCAGTTCCTCGTACCGCGACCACCATTTCTCGCGCTGTTCGGGGAACCGGGTGAGCGCGAGCACGCCGTGGCTGATGGCGTTGCGCGTGGTCTCGTTGCCCGCGACCACCAGCAGGATGAAGAACGAGGCCACCTCCGCGGAGGTCAGCCGTTCGCCGTCGACCTCCGCCTGGACCAGGCTCGTCGTGAGGTCCTCGGTGGGCACCGCGCGGCGCTCGTCGGCCAGCGCGGTCGCATACGCGCCGATGTCCATCGCCACCTGGAGGAACTCGTCGAAGTCGGTGGTCAGATCAGGGTCGCCGAACCCCAGGATCACGTTGGTCCAGTGGAAGATCCGTTGATGGTCCGGTTCGGGGATCCCCATCATGTCGCAGATGATCTGCAGCGGTAGCGGGCCGGCGAGTTCGGTGACGAGTTCGGCGTTGCCGTCGGGATTTCTGGCCACCATGTCGGCGACCAGTCGCCGGGCCCGGTCACGGACGGAATCCTCGATCAGGGCCACCACCCGCGGGGTGAACGCGCTGCGCACGATGTTGCGCAGGCGGGTGTGGCGGGGATCGTCCATCACGATCATCGAGCCGAAATACTCGGCCAATTCGGAAGTTTGGTCGCCGATGGTGATCCCCGACGCGGAGCTGAAGATCTCCGGGTGGCGGCTGGCCTGGAAGACGTCGTCGTACCTGGTCACCGCCCAGTGCCCGGGGCTTTCGGGGAACCCCTCGAGGACGCACGCCGGGTGATACGAGATCGGGTCGTCCCGGCGCAGCGCCGCGAACGCTCCGTCGCGAATGTCGTCGTCCTCGCGCCAGAACTGCCACGATCCGAGTTCGATCTCCGAGCGCGGCACGTCGGGAGGAGGCGCCCCATTGACCCGCGGTGCGATACCCACACCGCCAGGTTAGAGCCGGAGCCGACCGGAGAACGCGTAACGCTCGGATCCGTCGGCGCGATACCCCTCCGGGGTGCACGTTCTCGCCGCTCGGTCCAGCGGTGAGTTTGCAAGGCGTTGCGGCGCCGGGCCATTGGGGGATGGCCGGCGCCGGGGTCACGACTGTAGGAGGTCCAGGTATGAAACTGACCAAGTTCGTGGCGGCTGCGTTGACGGTCGGCGCGTTCGGAATAGGCGCTGCGGGGCTGGGGGCTCCTGCGGCGTCGGCATCGCCCGCTGTGCCGGTCCCGCTCAAGCCGGGGCACGGTAACGACGACTGCTTCCCGTTCTGCAACGGCGGGCCGCCCGGCCATGACCGTGATTTCGACGATCGTGGGCGCGATTTCGGCAATCGCGGCCCGGATTTCGACCACCGCGATCACTGGGATGACAAGGGCCCCTGGTGGGCGGACAACCGGCACGACTGGTGGGATGACCGCAGGGGCCCGCCGCCGTGGGGTTGGGGCCCGCCGCCACCGATGCACTGGAACGGCGGACCGCTTCCGCCGCGGGTCAACTACTGGGGTTATGACTTGAACCCGGTGTGGGACAACGGATTCCGGCAGTGGGGCGTCTGGCTGTTCGGCGTCTGGGTCCCGATCATCGGGGTCGGCGTCGGCTGATGCCCCGCCGGTAGGTACCAGCGGCCGCGTCGTATGCCGGTTCAGCCGCTCTCACGGGTGGGGACGCCGTCGCCGTCCTGATCGGAGTCATCCTGATCGTGACGGACGACGCGGACCCGCCCGTGCGGCAGGCATGCGGCGTAGCCGTGGTACTTCCCGTACAGCTCCCACGAGGTCTGGCGGTCGTCGGGCCGCACATCGATCCGGTGGCCGTCGGAAAAACCAAGGTGAAGGCTGCCGTCGTTCTCCCAGTCGGCATGTGTGCAGCGTTGGCCGGCGAAATCGAACAGCGGGCGGACCTCGTTGCGCAGGGCGCGCGGGTCGAGCGACACCACTTCGGAATCGTCGGTACCGGTCGCCGGAAGCGTCAGTTCCAGCGGAACCGAGATGACCAGTTCGTTGTAGTCGTCGAGGTTGAGCACCAGGCCATCACGAAACGTGATCCGCTGGACCAAGCACCCTTGAATCCATTGTTCGCTCATTGTCTTACTCTGAACCGCCGAACGACCGGGCACAAGAGGCGCATCTCCGGTGTTGGGTCGAATATGAATGGCATGGGACATCCCCAGATGAAGGTTCGCTTCGGCGTGGGACTCGGCGCTGAAACCACCCCGGACGAGCTGGCCGGCGTCATCGATCACCTGGAGAGTTCCGGTGTCGATTCGGTGTGGTTCTCCGAACTGGTCTATACCCCGGCGGTGGATCCGTTCGTCGGCATGGCCTACGCGCTGGCCCGCACCCGGCGGTTGAAGGTCGGGACCTCGGTGGCGATCCTGCCGGGCCGCCATCCCGTTCTGGTGGCCAAACAATTGGCGTCGCTGGCAGCGCTGGCGCCTAAACGGGTGCTGCCCGCGTTCGGGCTGCATTCGGCGCTGCCGCCCGAGCGCGACATCTTCGTGGTTCCCGACGGCCGGCGGGCCGCGGTCTTCGACGAATCCCTTGACCTGCTGCGGGCCGCCCTGCGCGGCGGCGATGTGTCATTCGAGGGCGAGTACTTCACAGTCCGCTCCGCACAGGTACAACCGGTACCGGCGACCCCCATCGACATCTGGCTGGGTGGGTCGGCGCCGGCGGCCCTCACCCGGATCGGCAAATTCGGCGACGGGTGGCTGGGCAGCTTTCTCACCCCCGACGAGGCGGCCGCGGCCCGCCGCCGCATCGAGGCCGAGGCGGTTGCGGCGGGCCGCACCATCGAACCCGACCACTTCGGCATCAGCCTTGCCGTGGGGGACGGCGCACTGCCGGCGGATCTGCTCGCGGCGGTCCGTCGCCGCAGACCCGATGTCGACCCCGAGGACCTGATCGCGGCCGACTGGCCCGATCTGCACCGCCAACTCGATCGCTACCAGGCCGCCGGCCTGACCAAGTTCGTGATCAGGGCGGCGGGTCCCGCCGACCGCGCCGCCTTCGTGGATCGGTTCACCGCCGAGCTGTTGCCGCGGCAGAACTGACGGCTGCACGAATCTCCCGGTCGGTTGAACTTCCGCGTGTCGAGCGCCGTGTTAGGGGGTATGCGCAGGCCACGCGTGTGCTGCGACTTGACCGAAGGAGACTTGTCATGAGGATGCGAGGCCTGTTTTGTGCGGTCGCGATGGTGTTCGCACTGGTCGCGGCGCCGACTGCGGCCGCTGACGATCGAATGCAGTTCACCGGGACCACCTTGTCGGGCGCCCCGTTCAACGGGTCGAGCCTGGCCGGGCGGCCCGCGGTGCTGTGGTTCTGGACCCCGTGGTGCCCGTTCTGCAACGCCGAGGCACCGTCGGTGAGTCAGGTCGCCGCGGCCAATCCGCAGGTCAGCTTCGTCGGCGTGGCGGCCCATTCCGACGTGGGGGCCATGCAGGGGTTCGTCGACAAGTACCACCTCAATTTCCCCAACCTCAACGACGCTGACGGGTCGATCTGGGCGCGGTACAACGTGCCGTGGCAACCCGCCTACGTCTTCTACCGCGCCGACGGGTCATCGACGTTCGTCAACAACCCGACCTCGGCCATGCCGCAGCAAGAGCTGGCCGATCGGGTCGCGGCCCTGAAGAGCTAGTCATCCGGCGTGCCAGACAACCTGGTGGGGTTGGCGTTCGGCGCCGGCCTCGTCGCGGCGCTCAACCCCTGCGGGTTCGCCCTGCTGCCCGGGTACCTCGCGCTGGTGGTGCGGGGCACCTCGCCGCGCGGACCGCTGCCCGCCCTGGGGCGGGCGCTGGCCGCCACGGTGGTGATGACCGCCGGATTCGTGGCCGTGTTCGGCACCTTCGGGCTGCTCACGGTGGCGGCAGCGAACACCGTCCAGCGCTACCTGCCGTACGTCACGCTGCTCATCGGTGTCGTCCTGGTCGTCCTCGGCTGCTGGTTGCTGGCCGGCCGCAGGCTGGGGCTGTTGCTGCCGGACGCGGTAGCGGGCCGGGCCGGTTGGGCTCCGACCGCAGGGCTCGGTTCGATGGCCGGCTACGGGGTCGGCTACGCGCTCGCGTCGCTGTCGTGCACCGTGGGGCCGTTCCTGGCGGTCACCGGGGCGACCCTGGAATCGAACACGGCGGTGCACCGGGTGGCGGTGTTCGCCGCGTACGCCGCGGGTTTCACCCTCGTCGTCGGGGTGCTGGCCGTCGCTACCGCGCTGACCAGCACGGTGGTGATCGACCGGCTGCGGCAGGTGGTTCCCTATATCAGCCGGATCAGCGGAGCGCTGCTGATCGCCGTCGGCGCCTATGTCGCGTACTACGGCTGGTATGAGATCCAATTGTTCAGTGCCACAGGAAATCCCGACGATCCGGTGATCGCCGCCGCCGGACGCGTCCAGGGCACGATCGCCGGTTGGGTGCACCGGCACGGGGCCTGGCCGTGGGTGCTCGCCCTGCTGGTATTGGTGGCCCTGGGCTTATGGCGGGTCAGATTCGCCGCGAGAACTCGCCGCGCACATCCGGCCACGGTGGACGACGCACCATAGCGGCCGTGGCCAATGTCGCTGCCACCAACCCGATCAGTTCGCCCATCAAGGCGATACGCGTGGAGTCCATGGCGGGAACCCAGGTGGGTTTGCCGTCCTTGACGACGAAGATCCCCAGTGGCCTGGAATGGGATCGCCCGTCGGGGCGGTGCCGGACCTTGCTGACCGGTATCACCGTCGCTCCGTCGGGCGTCACGTACGGGTCACCGAAAACCCGTGAGGTGGTCGCGGTATCGGCGGCGATGCTGTCGAGTGCATCGGGCAAGCGCATGCCGGGCATCCTTCCTGTCAGCGGTCGAAGTCGGACTCGTCGTCCAGTGGCACCACGATGGCCTGATCGATCAGGTCCGCCTCGGTGGCGTCGGTGTCCGTCGAGATCCGCACCCGCCGCAGATCCGACATCGCGTCGTCCTCGTCGTCGACACCGACCGGTATCAGTTGTTCGACGACGTCGGCCTCCGGCGCGTCGTCGTCGAAAGCGTCGTCATCGAATCCGTCACCGTTGGCGTGTGTCATGATTGCCCCCTCACCGACCGGCATCGCCGTGCATACCGATTGTGCTACCCGGGAACTGGTGTTTCAACGTGGATTTTGCGCCACTCATCGGGCGGGCGGGCCCGCCGGGGTCTGGGTGGCGTCGCGACGCCGGGCGGCCATCCCCGACAGGGCCTCGAACACCACCCGGTGGGCGGCGTTCACCGTGAGTTCGGCGTGGTCGTAGGCCGGCGCCACCTCGACCACGTCGACGCCGGCGACGTCGTGGGTGCGGCACAACTCGCGGACCATCCGCAGCAGGTCCGCGCTGGTGATCCCGCCGGGCTCGGGAGTGCCCGTGCCGGGCGCATGCGCGGGGTCGAGGACATCGATATCGACTGAGACATAGAGTTTTTCGGCCTTGTCCAAGGCTTCGGCGACCGCGTCGGCCATCACCTCCTTGAAGCCGCGCTCCCAGATCTCCTGCATGGTGTGCCAGGTCATGCCCTGCTCCAGCATCCATTCGAAGGTGTCCTGCGGCGGCCAGTAACCACGCAGCCCGACCTGGACGAAATGGGTGCCGGGCACCGCACCGGATTCGATGAGCCGACGCATCGGGGTGCCGTGACTGGCCAGGTTGCCCTCGATGTTGTCGGCGGTGTCGGCGTGCGCATCGAAATGCACGATGCCGACGTTGCCGTAGCCGTGCACATCGGCCACCGCCGTCGCCGACGGCCAGGTGATCGAATGGTCGCCACCGAGCACCACGGGAACGATGCCGCGCGAGGCAACGGCGTGGACCCGCTCGCGGATGTTGGCGTGCGATACCTCGGTCTGCCCGTGCGGGCAGTAAGCGTCACCGAAATCGACCACTTCGAGCCAGTCGAAGATCTCGAGACCGAGGTCGAGGTGGTAGGTGCCGGGTTCGTAGGCCGTGGCCCGGATCGCCCGGGGACCGAACCGGGCGCCTGGACGGTTGGTCGTCGAGATGTCGAACGGCGCACCGACGATCGCCACGTCGGGCTGCCAGGCGTCGAGCTGGGCGGTCTCGGTCAGGAACGGCCGGTGCCCGAAAGAGACCATGCCCGAGTGCGGCAGGTCCAGTTGCTCGGCCATGCCGGGCGGCAACTCACGCTGGGGTCGGTGATCGTGCTGATCGCCCATGAGCAGACATTACCGCCGCAGGCGAGGCGGCACGGTCGGCTCGGAAGATTCATTGGCCGGCAACGGAACTCAGCGCGGTGCGAACGCCTTCGGGAACGGGCCGCTTGGACCAGTCATCGGTCGAGACGACGACGTAGACATTGCTCCCGCACACGCGGGCCCGCTCGTCACCGGAGGCGTCGGTGCCCAGCACCGTGAAACCCAGGGTGAAGCTCGTGGTGCCGATGCGCTCGCACCGCACGGCGACGCGCACCGGCTCCCGCCACCGGACCGGCGCCCGGAAATCGATCTCGGTGTGCACCACCTGCATGTCGATGCCATCGGCGATCAGGTCGGCATAGCTCACCCGCAGGTGGTCGAACAGCCCGGTACACGCCTCGTCGAACCAGGTGAGGTAGTGGCCGTTGAACACCACGCCCTGCTGATCGATCTCGGCGTAACGCGGAACGATGCCGAAGCTGTACTGGGTCACGTGAGCACTCCAAGGCCGGGGGTCTGCCGCTCCACGGTAACGGGCCCGCCGCGGCCCGGGCTTTCGCCGGTCCGGTCCGCAGGAGAGACTTGTGCCGTGAAGCTGGTGACCCTCGACGACATCGACGCCGCGGCCCGGCGGATCGACCCCGACATCGTGCGAACCCCGCTCCTGGCGGCCGGATGGGGAGACCCGGGTCGGCCGTTGTGGCTCAAGCCCGAGAATCTGCAGCCGATCGGTGCCTTCAAGATCCGTGGTGCGTTCAACGCGCTGGGCCGGCTCGATCCCGGCGTACGGGCCAGGGGAGTGGTGGCCTACTCCAGCGGCAATCATGCGCAGGCGGTGGCGTATGCGGCCGCGGCCTATGGCGTCGCCGCCCACATCGTGATGCCCGAGGAGACGCCGGCCGTGAAGGTGCGGGCCACCAGGGATCACGGGGCGCAGGTGGTGCTGTGCGCTGCCGGGCAACGGGAAACGGTTGCCGCCGAACTGGTCGAGCGCACCGGCGGTGTGCTGATACCTCCCTTCGATCACCCCGACGTGATCGCCGGCCAGGGCACCGTCTGATTGGAGATCGCGCAGGACCTGCCCGAAGTCGCATCCGTCTTCATCCCGATCAGCGGCGGCGGACTGGCCTCGGGGGTGGGTACCGCGATCCGCGCGATGTGCCCGCAGGCCAAGATCTTCGGCGTCGAGCCGGAACTCGCCGCGGATACCGCCGAGAGCCTGGCCGCCGGCCACCGGGTGGACTGGCCGGTGGCGCAGCGCAACCGGACCATCGCCGACGGACTGCGTTCGACACCGTCGGCGTTGACGTTCGCCCATCTGCAACGTGTGCTCGACGATGTCATCACGGTGTCCGAGGATGAGATCCGTTCAGAGGTGCGAGAACTCGCGCACCGGGCACACCTGGTCGCCGAACCCAGCGGTGCGGTGGCACTGGCGGGCTACCGCAAGGTGACGGTGCCGGCCGGGCCGGCGGTGGTGATCGTCTCCGGCGGCAACATCGAGCCACCGCTGCTGGCCGAGATCCTGTCCGGAGTCAGTGCACCCCTTCCATGAGCCTGCTGATCCGCGGTGACATCAGCAGAACCACCACACCGACGAGGATGGCCACCGCGCCGAGTGTGCCGAAGTAGGCGAACTCGTGGGCGGGATCGTAGCGCTGCGCGAGCACGCCCGACATGGCCGTACCCAGTCCGACGGAGAAGAAGAACAGCGCCATCATCTGGGCCCGGAATGCCTCTGGCGCAAGCTTTGTCGTCACCGACAGGCCGATCGGCGACAGCAGGAGCTCGGACACCGCGAACACCACCATGATGCCGGCCACCAACAGTGCCGGTACCACCTTGCCGGTGGTCGGTGCCATCGGCAGGAACAGCAGGAACGCCGCACCCATGCCGATCACGCCGTAGGCGAACTTGCGCGGAGTGGTCGGTGCCCGGTTGCCCAGCCGGGTCCACATGAGCGCGAACAACGGCGAGAGCAGGATGATCCAGACCGGTTCGATCGACCCGATCCAGCTCGACGGTGCGGTCCAGCCGAAGACCGACCAGTTGACGCGTTCGTCGGAATAGACCGCCAGCACCGTGAACGTCTGCTGGAACAGTGACCAGAACACCGCGTTGGCGATGAACAGCGGGATGAATGCGCGGACCCGGATGCGTTCGGTGTCGGACACTTTGGAGCTGGTCAGCATCACCGCGAAATACACCACCGAGGCCACCACGATCACGCCGGTGGTGAACTGCGACAGGTTGGCCAGCTCGACGAGGTGCGTCATGAACAGCACCGCCACGGCCCCGGCGAGTGCCCCGACGATGGCGATGGCCTTCCAGATTGCCCGGGGCGGCAACGGGTTTGCCACGATGCGTCCGTGGGTCCCGAGATTGCGCCGGTACAACACATACTGCGTGAGCCCCAACGCCATCCCGAAGGCCGCCGCGCCGAACCCGTAATGGAAGCCGACGCGCGTCTGCAGCAGTCCCGTCGCCAGCGGTCCGACGAAGGCGCCCAGATTGACCCCGAGGTAGAACAAGGTGAAGCCGCCGTCGGCACGAGGGTCGTTCTTGTCGTAGAGCGTGCCCAGCAGCGAGGACGCGTTGGCCTTCAGTGCGCCGGATCCCAGGGCGACCAGGACCAGACCGACGCCGACGCCGGGCAAGCCCGGAACGACGGCGAGTGCGATGTGGCCGGCCATCACGACCACCCCGCCGTAGAACACCGTGCGCTCCATGCCCAGCAGCCGATCGGCGACCCACGCGCCCAGGACGGTGGACAGGTACACCAGGCCTCCGTAGGCGCCGACGATGCCGGTGGCGGTGCTCTTCGGTAGCCCCAGGCCGCCATCGACGGCGGTGTAGTACAGGTAGTAGCCCAGGATGGTGAGCATCCCGTAGAACGAGAAGCGCTCCCACAATTCCACCCCGAACAGATTGGCCAGCCCGATGGGATGGCCGAAGAACGTGCGATGGCGTGGTGAGTCCTGCACCTGCTGCATGGGCCACTACCTTGCCACGGGAACGGCCCGGTCGGCCGGAATTGACGGCCGGGACGGCAAACTAGAACTCCGTTGTGTACAGGCGCTTCTGTGGCACAGCACATTTCGCTGCATGTCGAACGTGGGCGACGAAGGTACAGGGGATGGCTATGATGCTGCCACCCGGTAATGTCACCGTGAAACGTTTGGACGACGGCCACACTTTTCGGGGGTGCATGTGGAGGCGGTGCTCGGTGTTTCGTTGACACCGTCCACCGTCGGTCTGGTCCTGGTCGAGGGCAGCGAGGCTGACGGGGCGACCGTCGACCATGACGCCTTTGACATTCGTGGCTATACACCGTCACGAACCGGCGAGATCTGTGCCGATGTGGTGTCCGCCGTTCGTCGCGCCGAAAAGGTTGCCGCAGAACACGATCGGCAGCTGACAACGATCGGTGTCACGTGGAGTTCGGGCGCTGCAGCAGAGGCCGCGGTGCTGCTGAAGAAGCTGGCCGAGGCCGGGTACGCCTCAGTGGTTCCGGTTCGGCTGCCGCAGGCCACGGATGCGCTGGCGCGTCGCATCGCAGGCATCGTCGGATTCGGCACGACCGCCGTCTGCGTCCTGGAACCCGATGTGGTGCAAGCGATGACGGTCAGCGACGGTACTCCCGTACAGACGACGGTCAGCCGGGGTATCGAGACCGTGGCGGGCCTGACCACCTGGCTGTCCGACATGTTCGAAGCGGCCGATCCACGTCCCGACGCGCTCGTGGTCGTGGGATCCGCCGTCGACCTGGACTCGGTGCTGCCGAAGTTGGAGCAGGCCCTTCAGGTGCCGGTGTTCACACCGGCCGAACCTGGATTGCCGCTGGCCAGGGGTGCCGGGCTGGCCGCGGTGCGACGGGGCCGCCGGGCCTCCGACGAGAGTGTGGCCCCGACCGGTTGGCGCTGGCCCACCACGCAATTGACGCCGCTGGCGATATTGCTCGGTGGAGTCCTGGTCTTCGGGGTCTCGCTGGCGCTGGCCATCGGTCAGCAGCTGTTGCCCGGTTCGGAGCCGACTCCACACCGGAGTACCCGTCCGGTGGTGAGCACATCGGGCGACTCGGCCGCTGTACAGCAGCCGCCCGCGGCTCCCGCACCGCCCGCCCCGCCACCTGAGCCCCCGCCTGTCCTCGAGTCGGTGGTGCAGGACGTGGGGCCGGAATACCCCGCCGACCAAAGCATCACGGCCCCAACCGAGCCCGGCGTCATACCGGGCGAGCAGCTCGCGCCTCCCGGGTCCGAGCTGGGGCCGGTGCCACCGGAGCAGTCACCACAGGTGTCCGAGCACCCCGGCGCGCCTCCGCCCGAGGCGGGCCAGGGGCCCTTGCCCGCGGGCGAGGCGCCGCCGGCCGAGACGGTGGTGTCCCCGGCACCGTCCCCGGCTTCGGAAACACCTGTGCCGCCACCGCCGCCGGCCGCCGAGGTGGCGCCGCCTCCGCCGCCTCCACCGAGTCCGGCGCCCGAGGCGGCACCGGTACAGCAGACGGCCGCACAGGCTCCGGCGGCCGAAACGGCACCACCCGTGCCGGAAGCAGCGCCTCCCGCACCTGAGGCCGTCCCGGCCGCGCCCGAATCGCAGGCACCGGTACCCGTCGCGCCTTGATCCCTGTGACGTTGCTGAGACCGGTGTAAGACCGCCGATCCTGCGGTGAAACGTTCTGACAAGTCGCATCGATGTGTTCACCATGGGCAACCCATCGCGCTACCGCCAACACCGATCTGCCACCGTCACGCTGCGCCTCAGGGGTGCAGTTCCGGCGAGCACCTACACTGGTGGAATGCTGAGCGCCCCCTCGTCGTCATTCGGAACCGTTCGAGCGTCGGTACTGAAAGTGTTTGCGGCGATTGGAGTCGCCACCTTGGCCGCGACGAGCACGGTCAACGTCGCATCCGCCGCGGTGCGCACGCCCGAGCCGGGCGCGACCATCGAGCCGGCCGCGGGTTCCGTGGTCGGTGTCGCCATGCCGTTGACGGTGACCTTCGACAAGCCGGTGGCCGATCGCGACGCGGCGCAGAGCAGCCTGCAGATCAGCTCACCGCATACGCCCACCGGCACATTCAGCTGGCTCAGCGATGACGTGATGCAGTGGAAGCCCGACCAGTTCTGGCCGGCCCACTCGACCATCTCCGTATCCGCAGGCGGCGCCAAGACCAGCTTCGAAACCGGATCACAGGTGCTGGGCGTTGCCGATATCGACGCCCACACCTTCACCGTGAGCATCGACGGCGCGGTGGCCCGCACGATGCCGGCCTCGATGGGCAAGCCCAAGCACCCGACCCCGGTCGGTACGTTCACCGCACTGGCCAAAGAGCCTGTCGTGGTGATGGATTCGCGCACCATCGGTATTCCGCTGAGTGACCCGGAGGGCTACAAGCTCACCGTTTACGATGCGGTCCGCGTGACCTGGGGCGGCGTCTACGTGCACGGGGCACCCTGGTCGGTGGGATCCCAGGGCTATGCCAACGTCAGCCACGGCTGCATCAACCTGAGCCCCGACAACGCCGATTGGTACTTCAACACGGTGCACGTGGGCGACCCTATTGTTGTGCAGTCGTAGCCGCGTGCAGGTTCTTCGACGTCGGTGAGGTGGATACCGTCGCCGGGTCGGGATACGTTCCCAACACCCGGTCGGCGGTTCCGGCGGTGGTGACCGTGAACCAGTAGTGCTCGTTCTTGTAGTGGTGCTGCCGATGGTTGCGCCAAACTGCACGGTAGGCACGGGTTTTCGGCTTGTAGTCGCTGTGGATCAGGTAGTGGCACCACTCGTAGGCCAGCCCGATCACGGTCAGCAGGGACAGGAACGTCAGCCCCAGGCCGAGGCGAGGGAATGCCAGCAGGGCAACGGCCACGGCGACGGGCAGGATCCACAACAGGGCCCGCCACGGTATGAAGATCAGCGGGATGTCGCGCGGGTCGACGTGGTGTAGCCGGTGGTCGCGCGCCAGCAGCGAATCCAGGGTGATCGGGCCGATCCGCCGTGGCCGCCAGTGCAGCACGAAGACGTGGACGATCCATTCGAAGAACGGGAACGTCACGAGCATCACCACGGGCACGAGCACGTCGGTGAGTTGCCAGTCCCCGACGACGCACCGCGCTGCGACGCTGACGACCAGCGCCGTGCCGATCATCCAGGGGGAGGGGTGCCTGACGAATTCCCGGACCGCGTCACCCAAGCTGAAAGCGTTGCGCGTCATCGGGTTTCCTCCAAGGCCTCGAGCGCGCCCATGAGGGCGTTGGTGGCCGGCTCCAACAGGTCCTGAGCCGCACGGCGGGCGGCGGCCGGGTCACGCGCTTCGATGGCCTCGACGATCCGCCGGTACGCGTCGGGACGCCCGACCTCGGCGGCCATCATGGTGGCCAGCGCCGGGAGTGCGGGCTCGTAGGTCTGCCGAAGGGTGTTGTACATCAACCGGAATGCGATCGAGTCCGCGCCGTCGACGATCAGGTCCCAGAAGGCGAGCGCCTGGCGCTGTTGCTCCACCGGATCCGGTTCGGCCGCCAGGGCATCGACGGTGCGGCCGAGTTCGGCGACGAGGTCGGCCGTGGCCCGCCGGGCGGCCAGTTCGGCAACCTTCGGCCCATTGTGCAGGCGGGTTTCCAGGATGCTGCGGACCACGCTGACGTCGAGTTCGCCCGCCCGCAGGAGCAGTCTGGGCAACAGGTCGAGGCCGGCATGCTTGCGGAAGTCTCGCACGGTGGTGGAGTCGCCCTGTCGGACCTCGACCAGCCCGGCCTCGGTGAGCCGCTTGATCGCCTCCCGCACGGCCGGTCGGGACACCCCGAGCACCTCGGCCAGCCGCCGTTCACTGGGCAGCGGTTCGCCGGGCTGCATCTGGCCGCTGAGCACCTCGGCGACGATCTGCTCGAAGACGTCCTCGGGTACGGATCTGCGGTTGACCGGTTGTAACGCCATAGGGCCATGCTGCCCCTCAGACGGTAAGAGGTCAAGTGGTCATACCAGTTGATTATCGCGGGATGCCGGTGTACTCCGGGTTCGGCGGAACCGACAGCGCGATGCCGATTCGGTTGGTCGCGCCGATGAAAGCCGCGATCGAGATGCCCTCGAGGATCTGATGATCGTCGAGTCCGAGGGCGCGCAACGCGTCGAAGTCGGCGTCGTCGATCTCCTGCGGATGATTGTTGACGAGCACGGCGAGGTCGCCCAGGGCGCGCTCCCGCTCGGTGAGCTCGGCCACCTGCCGATGGTCGATGGCGACCCGCTGCCCGAACGACCAGTCGCCTGCGACTTTCCCCAGCTTGTTGGCATGGTTCGTGTGGCAGTACGCGCAGCGGTTCTCCCCGGATACCACCGTGGCGATCACCTCGCGCTCGCGCGCGCTCAATCCGCCCCGCCCGTCGGCACCCAGCAACGGCAGGAGGTAGCCGTTGAGCCGTTCGAGGTCACCCTCGTTGAGGGCCAGCGCACGAAACCAGTTGGAGGTCAGCCCTTCCTCGCGCTGCTGCCGGCTGAAGAAGCCGCGCACACCCGCGGTGCTCAGCTCATCCAGTTCGGGTACCCGCAACCGTGAGATGCGCGATGGGGACAGGGACTGGGGAGCGTCAGCGGTGGCGGTCATACCCGGAGCCTGATGCAGGCGGCCTTGCCGGACAAGGATTTCGACACCGCCGAGGCGAACCCTTGCGCGGCCGCGTTCAGCGGAGTGCGGCGGCCGTCTCGGCATCCGCGGGCAGGAATGCCTCGATGCTGAGTTCCGCGGCGGTCAGGTCCAGTGCGGTGCCGAATGTCGTGACGGTGCTCAGGAAGGTCAGCACGGTGCCGTCGGGCGCGGTCAGTTCCAGGGGGACGACGACTCCGCCGAGATCGCGGACGGGTTCCATTCCTCCCGGGTAGGACTCGATCTCGGAGAGAAGGTCGGCGAGTTCGGCCGATCCGCTCACGGTGACCTCGCGGCGCAGCCGGCTGATCAGGTGGTGGCGCCATTCCGCCAGGTTCCGGATGCGCGGGGCCATGCCCTCGGGATGCAAGGTGATTCGCAACGCATTGGGCCGGTCCATCAGATGCGGAGCGACACCTTCCAGCATCACCGCGGTGCCTGCGTTGGCCTGCAACAGGTTCCAGGTGCGGTCGACGACGACACAGGGAAATGGGTTGTAGGCGTCCAACACTCGGGTCACCCCGTCGCGCACCGCGGTCATCTCGGGATCCTCCAGCGTCCGTTCGGCGTACACCGGTGCCAGCCCGGCGGCGAGCAGCAGTTGGTTCTGGTCTCGCAGCGGGACCTCGAGGGCCTCGGCCAGCCGGAGCACCATCGCCCGGCTCGGCACGGATCGGCCGGTCTCGATGAAGCTGAGGTGACGCGCCGACACGTCGGCCTCGATGGCCAGGTCCAGTTGGCTGATCCGGCGGCGTAGTCGCCAGTCGCGCATCAGTGAGCCGATCGGTGTGTGGGTTGCCGCACTCGTCACCACCCGAGTCTCACTCACGCGGCGCGAGATAACCACTACCTGACAGGTAATTGCAATGATTACCCGATCCGAGTCACCGTGGAGTTCGTCCCACCAAGGAGGCAAGGATGCGCAATTCACCGCAGTGGCCCAAGTCGATCCCACGGTGGCTGCACTTCGTGATGGCGGCCGACCGGGCCGGGTCGGCCGCCTACATCGGCACAGGATTCTTCTTCGCACCGGTGCTCGCCCTGGCGTCGCCGTGGCCGATACTGACAACGGTGCTCTGGGTCGCGATCGCGCTGGCCGGCCTGTGGCTCGGGCTACTCGGCATCGCAATGGCAACCGGTCTGGCGATCGTGCTGCGGTCGAACACCGAGATCCCGGAGGACTACTGGCGGTCGATCATCGACTATCCGATCCCTACTGCGGCACAGGAGGTTTCGCGCCGGCGTCGCCCCGGTAGTCGACCTGCCAATGTTTGATGCCGTTCAGCCAGCCGGATCGGAGCCGTTCCGGCGCCGCCAGTGGCGTCAGATCGGGCATCCCGTCGGCGATCGCGTTGAAGATCAGGTCGATCGTCATCCTGGCGAGGTTGGCACCGATGCAGTAGTGCGCGCCTGTTCCGCCGAATCCCACGTGCGGGTTGGGGTCCCGCAAGATATTGAAAGAGTACGGGTCGTCGAACACTTCCTCGTCGAAGTTCGCCGAGCGGTAGAACATCACCACCCGTTGCCCCTTCTTGATCGGCACACCGGCCAGTTCGGTGTCTTCCAGCGCGGTCCGCTGGAATGACGTCACCGGGGTGGCCCACCGAACGATCTCGTCGGCGGCGGTGCCCGGGCGCTCCCGCTTGAACAACTCCCACTGGTCTGGGTGATCGGCGAACGCCATCATTCCCTGGGTGATCGAGTTCCGGGTCGTCTCGTTGCCGGCCACCGCGAGCAGGATCACGAAGAAGCCGAACTCGTCGTCGGAGAGTTTGTGTCCCTCCACGTCGGCCTGCAGCAGCTTGGAGACCAGATCGTCGCCGGGGTTCTTGCTCCGCTCGGCCGCCATCTGCATGCCGTACATGATCAGCTCGACCGAGGCGCTGATCGCATCGTTGGTGGCGAACTCCGGGTCCTGATCGCCGACCATCTGGTTGGACCAGTCGAACAGCTTCTTGCGGTCCTCCTGCGGTACGCCCATCAACCCCGCGATGGCCTGGAGCGGAAGCTCGCAGGACACCTGCTCGACGAAGTCTCCTGAGCCTTCGGCGGCCGCCGTCTCCACGATCATGCGGGCCCGCTCGGCGAGGTCCGCACGCAGGAGCTCGACCGCGCGCGGAGTGAAGGCCCGCGAGATGATCTTGCGCAGGTGTGTGTGGTGGGGGGCGTCCATGTTGAGCAACACGAACTTGCCCTGGTCGATCTGTTGCTGGACGGTGCCTTCTCGATATCGCGGCAGGGCGGTCTTCGCCTGGCTGGAGAAGACGTCACTGCGCAGCGATACCTCTTTGACGTCTTTGTGCTTGGTGACGACCCAGAACCCGCCGTCATCGAAGCCACCCCGGCCCGCTGGTTGTTCGTTCCACCAGATCGGCGCGAGTTTGCGCATCTCGGCGAGTTCCTCGACGGGCAGCCGTTCCGCATAGATGTCGGGGTCGGTGAAGTCGAAGTCGGCGGGCAGGTTCAAAGTCGGCATGGCGGTGGGCGCTCCTCAGACGACGTTGTGTAGTGGCGTAAGCCATTGCTACACCACAGGTGGGGCCCTATGGAGCGGGTTTCGGAAACTCCCACATTGTTCGTATTGGAACGTGTTCCGATTCTTGCGTTGTAACGGTTGAACGAGCGCAACGATGCAGTCAGCGTTACCATCTGTCCCTGGAGCAACAGCAGGAGGCCATCGAGAATGCGAGTCGACATCCGTAGGTTCGGGATCGTCGTGACGGGGTGCGTGTCGGGTCCCGTCGTGGCGTTGGCCATGGCCGCCGCGGCGGCCGCGGAGCCGCCCAATCCGGTGGTGCCGCCCGCCCCCGCACCGGCGCCGGCACCCGGTCCCGCACCGGCTGCTCAGGCCGCGGCCGGAGATCCGGGGGCATTGCCTGCCACGGACGCCGCGGGGATCCCTCACCTGGCCAGTCCCGATGCCCTGCCGCCCGGAGCGACGATGGATCCCACCGGGCAGGGCACGGAAACCCCCAACTTGAGCTATCTCAAGGATCTGTGGCACGCCGTGCAGAGCCAGGAGATCAGCGGCAAGGAAGCATTGGTACTCGGGCTCGCGCAGCGCGGCATGAACACGCCCGTGCCGGGCCAGGTGCCCGGTCCGAACGTTCCGACCGCGCCACAGGCGCCGGGG
>NZ_HG322951.1:3969003-3982855 GCF_000455325.1 Mycolicibacterium septicum DSM 44393 | reverse complement strand
CTGATCAGGCCGGCACGCTGGCGACCGGAATCCGGTCGACCCGGGCGGGCACGTGCTTGTGCCACGGTGTGCCCGCGTACTCGTCGCGCCACTGAGACGACGTGAGTTCGTTGGGTGCCACCCCGGGCACGACGGCACGCCCGTCGCCGTCGGTGTGATCCAGGCCGAACCCGTTGGGTAGCGAGATGTGCCCGGGCAGCATCGCGTCGCTGATCTCCACCGTGGCCTCCGCGCTGCCCGCCGCCGTCGTGATCCTGGCCCGCTCACCGTCGAGCAGTCCGATGGCCTCGGCATCGTCGACGCTGATCCGCAAGGCGCCATTGGTATCCCGCTTGCGCCAGCCCGGATCGCGGATGATGTCGTTGGCGGTGTAGGCGCGCCGCTCACCGGCCGACAGCACCATGGGGAACTCCTCGGTGGTCAGCGCCGTGGGCATGGTCGGCAGCGCCCCGACCGCGTCGAGCATCTCGGGCATGTCCAACGCGATCTTGTGGTCCGCGTGGCCGATCAGGGCGAAGTCGTCCCGGTATTCGTGGACGGTGAACGTGAGCCCGGACCGGGAGGCCAGGATGGCCTCGAACAAGGCGTTGCCGTCGGCGTGCCCGGCACGGCGTACCGCCTCGGGGTACGTCATCGCCGTCTTCTGGGCCAGGCCCCACAGCGCCGCGGCCCCGGCCAGCCCCTCCGGCAATACCGGTCCGAGTGTCTCGTACAGCACGTACGGCAGCACCCGGCCGAGCCCGGGATTGGCGCCGACCGCGCCGAGGAACGCGGCGGCATAGGCGTCCAGCCCCTCCCGGGCGGCGCGTCGCAGCGGGTCCAGCTCGGCGTCGTCGACCGCGCCGATGGCCCGGACCAGGCGTGCCCAGATCTCCGGTTCGGGCAGGGTGCCGGGCAGCGGCTCGAACAGCCGGTGCCGCAGATGGAAGTTGTTGTGCGGGAATTCGAGATTGAAGAACGTGGCCTCGGGCTTCTCGAACTGATTGGCCGCGGGCAGCACATAGTGGGCCAGCCGTGCCGTCTCGGTCATCGCGACGTCGATGACCACCAGGAGCTCAAGCGACTCGAGGGCGGTCCGCACCGCCGCCGAATCGGCGACCGAATGGGCGGGGTTGCTGCTCTCGACGATCATGGCGCGGAACCGGTCGGGGTGATCGGTGAGAATCTCCTGGGGTACCGCATTCGACGGAACCAGGCCGGCGATCACCGGGGCTCCGGTGACCGGGCTACGGCCGACCCCGCCCGAGCCGAACAGCGGGGCGAACGACGAATGCAGGTGCTGCCCACCAGGTTTGGCGAAGTTCCCGGTGAGGATCCACAGCATCTTGTTGAGGTAGGAACACAGTGTGCTGTTGGGGGCCTGCTGGATGCCGAGATCCTCGAACACCGCCACGCTGCCGGCTGCGGCGATCCGGCGCACCGCCTGGCGCAACAGCGACTCCTCGACTCCGCACCGCTGTGCGTAGTCGCCGATCGGCACCTGCCGGAGCACGTCCCGGACCGGTGCGACACCGTCGACGTGTGCGGCCAGGAAGTCTTCGTCGCACAGGTCTTCCTGCACCAGCACCGCGGCCATCGCGGCCAGGCACCACGCATCGGTGCCCGGTCGTACCCGCAGATGGAAGTCGGCGAGCTTGGCGGTGTCGGTGATCACCGGGTCGATGACGATCATCGCGCGGTCCGGATCCTTGGCGATCTCGTTGAGCACCACCCGGGCCCGTGGGAAACTCTGCGACATCCAGGGGTTCTTGCCGACGAACACCGAGACCTCGGCGTGCTCGAACTCTCCGCGGGTATGCCCGCCGTAGAGGTGGGCATCGACCCACGCCTCACCGGTCTTCTCCTGCGCCAGGGCATTCGACCGGTACCGCGACCCGATCGCCTTGAGGAAGGCCCCGCTGTACGCGCCGCCGAGGTGATTGCCCTGCCCACCGCCGCCGTAGTAGAAGATCTTGTCCCCGCCGTGCTGGTCCCTGATGGCGAGGAACCCGGCAGCGATCTCGGAAATCGCGGTGTCCCAGTCGATCTCCTCATAGCTGCCGTCAGGACGACGCCGTAGCGGTGAGGTCAGCCGGTTGGCGTTGCTCTGGTAGTGGTCGAGTCGCAGCGCCTTGTTGCACGTGTAACCCTGCGACGCCGGATGGTCTTTGTCGCCGCGGATCTTGGTGATGGCGCGGTCCTCGGTCTGCACCACGATGCCGCAGTTGCATTCGCAGAGGATGCAGGCGGTGGGCTGCCATTGGTCGACCGTCATGACGGAATCCTTTCGGTGGACTTTCGGGTCCGGAAGGGTCAGGGGATTTCTGCCGCCAGTTGCGCACGCAGCTGTCGGTGGATCAGGTCGAGCGGTTTGACGTCACGGGTGGCCCGCGCCACCACCACCGCACCTTCGATCGCCGTCATGATCAGCATCGCCAGTTCCTCGGCGCGCTCGGCGGATACGCCATCTTCGGTCAGGCGCTGGGTTATCTGACCGGTCCAGCGGAGGAAGGCCGCCCCGGCGCGGTCGAGCGCAGCGGCTTCCTCGGCGCCGGGCTCGCCGGCCTCGACGGCAACCGCGACCACCGGGCATCCGGCGCGAAAGTCGCTGGCGGACAATTGTTTCCGAAATCCGGCGATCATCGCGTCGAGCAATACCCCGGCGCTGTCGGCCTTGTCGATGCGGGCGGCGACCTGATCGCTGGCGTAATCGATTGCCTCGCACAGGAGTTGGCTGCGACCGCCGGGGAAGTAGTGATAGGCCGAGCCGCGCGGGGCGCCGCTGTGGGCCAGTACGTCCGCGATCGCGGTCGGGTGCGCACCGCGCTCCCGGATCAGCAATGCAGCCGAGGCCACCATGCGTTCACGAGGACCAGCCATCCGACGCCCTTTCACCGGCTATGTATGCAACCATACATAATCGATGGGCATCGGTCTACGCCCGCCACATGCGACTTACGCGGCGGATTGCTGCCTGATAGTGACTGCAATCCGCCGCGTTGATGACCTAAGCGGCGGTGGCCAACCACAGCGCGAGGAACGCCGACATGCTCGTCAGACACAGCAGATGGTCGCGGCAGACGGAGCGCGCCAGCCGGGACTGTTCGATGACGGTGCCACTGCGATGGCCCAGTTTCACGGCCCGGGGGACCGTATGCAGCAGGGCCAGCAGCACGGGGCCGCCTGCGAGCACCGCGAGTACCGCCGTGCGCCAACCCGGCCCGATGCCGTCGGCCGCGTGAAAAGCCAACGCCGCCAGGAGAATCACCATGACGGCGGCGATCAGCAGGCTCATCGGGCGCGATGTGGTGGTGGCCCGGTGGTAGTAACCGGCGATGGACGCCAGCACGGGTTCCGGTAGCTCGGCCGACCTGCGATGGGCCAGGACCTGGACATCGAAGATCAGGTCCATCCACAGGATGGCGATCAGGAACCCGCTGCCGGCGGCCTCGATCACACGCCGGCGGCCTCGTTGAGAGCGTTGAGGTTGCCCGTCGCCTCCAGGTACTCCTGCACCCAGCGTTCGATTACCGCAGAGGTCTTCTCGACCTTCTTGAACTGGCCGACCACCTGGCCCACCGGGTTGAACGCGACGTCGACACTCTCGTTGGGGTACTTGTGCGTGGCGGCCACGGCCATGCCGGACACCATGTACTGCAGCGGCATGCCGAGCGGCTTCGGGTTGTCCGGGTTCTCCCAGGCCTCGGTCCAGTCGTTGCGGAGCATGCGGGCCGGCTTGCCGGTGAACGACCGGCTGCGCACGGTGTCCTTGCTGGTGGCCTTGGCGTACGCGGCGTGCTGCTGCTCGGTGTGCTCGGACTCCTCGACCATCACCCACTGGGAGCCGGTCCAGGCGCCCTGGGCGCCGAGTGCCAGCGCCGCGGCGATCTGCTGGCCGCTGCCGATACCGCCGGCGGCCAGCACCGGCACCGGGGCGACCTCCTTGACCACCTGGGGCCACAGCACGATCGAACCGATCTCGCCGCTGTGGCCGCCGGCCTCGCCGCCCTGGGCGATGATGATGTCGACGCCGGCGTCGGCATGCTTGCGGGCCTGTGACGGCGACCCGCACAGCGCCGCGACCTTGCGCCCCTCGGCGTGGATGCGGTCGATCATGTCCTTCGGCGGGGTGCCCAGCGCGTTGGCGATCAGCGTCATCTTGGGGTGCTTCAGTGCGATCTCGACCTGAGGTGTCGCGGTGGCCTCGGTCCAGCCCAGCAGCTGCAGGGCGTCGTCGTCGCTGTGGTCGACCGGCACGCCATGGTCGGCGAGGATCTTCTTGGCGAAGTCCAGGTGCTCCTGGGGCACCAGGGACTGCAGCATGCCCTTGAGGTCGTCGGCGGACATGTCGGTGTCCATGCCCTCGTACTTGTTCGGGATGACGATGTCCACGCCGTACGGGTGATCGCCGATGTGCTCGTCGATCCAGTTCAGTTCGATCTCGAGCTGCTCGGGGGTGAATCCGACGGCGCCCAGCACGCCGAAACCACCGGCCTTGCTGACGGCGACCACAACGTCGCGACAGTGGGTGAACGCGAAGATCGGGACGTCGATCCCGAGTTCGTCGCAGAGTGCGGTGTGCATTCTGAGCTCCTTCAAATGGAGGTGCGGTTTGGGAGTCCCCGGCCGCTGCGGCCCGGACAGAAGTGAAACGTGTTCTAGTTTAGTACCACCTTAGATCGTTTTGGGTCGCGACCCGGAAGATTCACGCGAGCTCGGCTACGAACGACACTTCGTTCCCGTCTGGATCCGCGACATCGATGACGGCCACCATATCCGCGATGACCTGCGGTTCTGTCACGTTCACGCCATCCTCGCGCAGCGCTGCGGAGATGGTGTCCAGATCGTCGACCCCGAATCGCACGGCCGATCGCCCTGCGCAGGCGGGATCGGTGACGACCTGTAGCCACGCGGTTGCCGTCAGCTGCCATTCCGCGACGCCTGGAACGGGTTCCAGGTCGGGTTCCCGGCCGAGGAGCCGGGTGTACCAGGCTTTCGAATCCTCGAATCGTCCGGTGGCGATGACGGCCGCGACGTCCTTGATCCCGACGGAGTGCACTTGTGCGGACATCCCTCTGTTCTAGTCCTGATCTGGTCTCGACTGGCCGAGTGTCGTGGCGGCTTGGTTTAGTAGCCCCATGGGCCGCACGTTGTCGCCACCTGAATCGCTCGAGGAAATCGGCGCGGGTCCGGGCGGTGCGCAGGTGGGAGCCTTCTTCGACCTCGACGGCACGTTGGTGGACGGATTCACCGCGACCGCGCACGCCGGTCATCGCATCCGGCGGCGGCAGGCCGCTGCCGGCGAGATCCTCGGAATCGTCGAAGCCTCCGTGCGCTACCGGATCGGCCGCATGCCGTTCGAGCGGCTCCTGGTGCGAGCGGCCGGGTACCTACGCGGCGAATCCCTGCCCGAACTCGACGAGCTGGGGGAGTACCTCTTCGAGAACCGGATCGCGCAGCGCGTCTATCCCCACATGCGGGAGGTCGTGCGCCGGCATCAGGACCGCGGCCACACCGTCGTGTTGAGCTCCTCGGCTCTGACCATCCACGCCGAGCCGGTCGCACGGCACCTTGGCATCGACCACGTGCTGTGCAACCACTTCACTACCGACGGCGAGGGCCGGCTGACCGGCGGGATCGTCGAGCCCATCATCTGGGGTGCCCGCAAAGCCGCTGCGGTGCAGGGCTTCTGCGAGGAAGAGCGGATCGACCTCGCGCACAGCTATTTCTATGCCGACGGTGACGAGGACGGTGCACTGATGCGGTTGGTGGGCCATCCGCGGCCGGTGAACCCACGGCCCGGGCTGGCCTCGGCCGCCACCGACCACGATTGGCCGGTGCTCACCCTGCCCCGCCCAGGTGGCCGGCGCCGGGGCGATCGCCGGCTCCGGCCCGGGGCCTAGCCGATCCTGTGGAGGCCCTTGCCGGTGACCAGCGGCAGGTCCAGCGTGGTACGGATACCGGGCTGCGCGGCCACCACGTCGGGGATGGCGTTGACGATCCGCCCGGCCGCCGCCACGATCGCGGCGTGGTTGTGGTCACCTCGATCGCTGGTCGGGCAGATGTCCACGACATATGACGGCTCGCCGGTGATCTCGACGCGGTAGGAGCCGCCGGGCTGGGCCGGTTGCGCCCAGTCCGGTCGCAGGTCCGCACGTACCCGGGTGACGTGTTCGACGACGATCACCGGCTTGCCGCCGACCATGCCGTTGATCTGGAAGCGCATCGCCGCCACCGTGCCCTTGGCGATGACGCCGGTCGCGACCTCGATGTCCTCGGGCGCGGGCTCCAACTCGTAGTGCTCGGTGATGTCTTCGACCTCGACGCCCAGTCCGGCGGCGAGCATCCGGATCGCGGTTCCCCAAGCGGCGCCGAGGATTCCGGGGAGAAACAGCATTCCGGGCTGGTCGATCGGATTGCCGAATCCCATGACGATCGACATCACCTCGTTGCCGTCATAGGTGGCGTAGTCGGCAATCTCCATGGTCTTGATCTGATCGATGCGCTGACATGTACCGGCGATCGCGAACGGCACCAGGTCGGTGGCGAACCCGGGGTCGACACCGGTGATGAACACGCTCGAATTACCCGCCTGAGCGGCTTCTTCGACCCGTGCGATGGCCTTCTCCGGCATGGCGCCCCAGGGGAATTGCAGGCCGCCCGGGGCCGAGCCGACCACGTTGATCCCGGCGGCAAGTGCGGCCATCACATCGCGGGTGGCTTCCACGGGGCGGGTGTCACCCATCGCGCAGTACACCAGGCAGTCCGGTTTGGCGGCGATCGCGGCATCGATGCCCAGCGTGGCGGTGACCCCGGTGACGCCGTCCAGCCCGGCCAGTTCGCCGGCGTCCAGGCCGACCTTCGCCTCGGTCGAGGTGCCCACCGCGACGAGTTCGAACCGGGGGTCGTCGATGAGCTGGATCAGGGCCAACCGGCCGCAGTTTCCGGTGCCGACGAGCGCCACGCGAATGGCCATACAGGTCTCCTCAAGGTGTTCGGTCCAATCGCAGTATGCCGATCCGGCGCCAAAATTGGAACAGGTTCTAATTTCACGCCGCAGGCGGTAGCCTCACCCGTCATGGGACGGGTAGACGGAAAAGTGGCACTCATCAGTGGCGGCGCGCGGGGTATGGGCGCGGAGCACGCCCGCGCGCTGGTCGCCGAAGGCGGCAAGGTGGTGATCGGGGACATCCTCGACGACGAGGGCAAGGCGCTGGCAGCCGAACTCGGCGATTCGGTCCGCTATGTGCATCTCGATGTCACCGATGAAGACCAGTGGAACGCCGCGGTGGAAACCGCCATCTCGGAGTTCGGCCTGCTCAATGTGCTGGTGAACAACGCCGGGATCGTCGCGCTCGGCCAGATCGGCAAGTTCGACATGGCCCAGTGGCAGAAGGTGATCGACGTCAACCTGACCGGCACCTTCCTGGGCATGCAGGCCAGCGTCAAGGCGATGAAAGCCGCGGGCGGCGGTTCGATCATCAACGTCTCGTCCATCGAGGGTCTGCGCGGTGCGGCCATGGTGCACCCGTACGTCGCCTCCAAGTGGGCCGTGCGCGGCCTGACCAAGTCCGCGGCACTGGAGCTCGGGCCCAAGCAGATCCGGGTCAACTCGATCCACCCCGGATTCATCCGGACCCCGATGACCGAGCATTTCCCCGAGGACATGCTGACTATTCCGCTGGGCCGCTCGGGGCAACCCGAGGAGGTCTCCACCTTCGTGGTGTTCCTGGCCAGCGACGAATCCCGTTACGCGACCGGCGCCGAGTTCGTCATGGACGGCGGCCTCGTCAACGACGTCCCGCACAAGCTCTGAGGGCGCACCGGCCGCACGCGGCGGTACCGGCCACGGCAGAATGACCCGGCAGGGCATCGACTCACGGACGCGGTGCCGCACCGGTCTTTGAGGAGCTGCCCATTTCCGCCCGGAATCGCCGCGCCGGCCTGAGCCTTCGGGCCAGAATGGTGGGCTTCGTCCTCGCCGCAGTGCTGCTGTTCTCGCTGTGCGCGGCCGATTTCCCGCCGTTCGCCAAGCCGGAGCCGCCGTCGGGGCGGATGGAACTGGCGCAGGGTTGGCAACTGGCGTCGGCGCGCACCACGACGGCCGACGGCGCGGCGATGTCCACACCCGGCGAGGTGAATGCCGACTGGCACCCGGTCAAACACATGCCGTCCACCGTGCTGGGGGCGCTGCAGGAGGACGGCACCTATCCGGACCTGTACGTGGGGGACAACCTGGCCGACGTGCCGGACGACCTGTTCCGGCAGGACTGGTGGTACCGCACGACCTTCACCGCGCCGCAGGGCAGTTCCAGCTATCGGCTCGATTTCCCCGGCATCAACTACCGCGCCGAGGTGTGGCTCAACGGCACGATGATCGCGGGCAGTTCACTGCTGGTGGGCATGCACACGATCCACGAGATCGACGCGACCCCGTGGATCAATCCCGGGGGCGTCAACACGCTGGCGGTCAGGGTGACGCCCGAACAGGCGCTGCAGGACATCGACGGCGTCGAGCTGGCCGACAGCTGGTGGGACTGGCTCAACTGGAACCGCATCGGCTACCAGGGCCCGGACAAGAACCCGCTGCGGGGCAATTCCTATGTGGCCGACCGCAACGCCGGCATCTTCAAACCCGTCTATCTGAGTTACTCGGGACAGGTCGTGCTCAGTGACCCACTGGTCACCACGGAGCTACCGCTGCCCGCCACCGACTCCGCCCGGCTCACCGTCTACTCCGACATCCGCAACACCGCCGACGTCCCGATGCGCGGTGTGGTCCGGGCCCGCATCAGCCGGCCCGGCAAACCGGCCATCTCGGTGGATCAACCGGTCAGCCTGGCGCCGGGGGAGAGCCGTGAAATCCGGTTCGACCCGGACACTTTCGCGGCCCTGCGGGTCGGCAACCCCGACCTGTGGTGGCCCTACACCATGGGCAGGCCCGATCTGTACGACCTGCGACTGGAGTTCCTGCGGTACGGCAGGGCCACCGACACCGTGGATTCCCGGTTCGGTATCCGCACCGTGGCCCAGCACCGCGACAACGACGAGCAGTTCCCCGACCTGGGCCGCGGCGGCAGCTTCTACCTGACGGTCAACGGGCGCGACTTCCTGGTGCGGGGGGCGGCATATACGCCCGACCTGTTGTTCCAGTACGACCCGCAGCGTGAGGACGCCATCCTCGGATACGTCCGGGACCTGGGGCTGAACATGCTGCGGCTGGAGGGGAAGTTCCCGGGCGACAACATCATCGAGCGCGCCGACGAGCTCGGCATCCCGCTGATGTACGGCTGGATGTGCTGCAACCAGTGGGAGAAGTGGTGGCAGTGGGATGACGAGGATCGGCGGGTCGCCGACGAGAGCATGCGCTCGCAGATCCTGTCGCTGCGCGGGCACGCGTCGGCGTTCCTGTGGGCCAACGGCAGCGACGGCAAGCCCCCGGCGCCGGTGCTCGAGGGTTATCACGGGATCCTGCGCGATCTGCACTGGCCCAACACCGTTGTCGACACCGTGTCGTCCCTGGCCCGTGACGCCAACGGGGAACCCGACTGGGACGGCATCCACATGGCAGGCCCGTACACGTGGCGCCCGCCGAGCTACTGGTTCAGCGGCCAGTATCAGGCCACCCGCGGCTCCAATGCCGAACAGGGCGACAACGAACACATCCCGCCGTTCGCCAGCCTGCAGAAGTTCATCCCGCCGGACAAACTCTGGCCGATCAACGAGGCCTGGTACTTCCACGCCGGGGCCAACCCGAGCAACGCCGCGCTGGAGAGCATCCGGACCGCGGTGGTCCAGCGTTACGGATCCTCGCGCGGCGCAGAGGAATTCGCCCGCAAAGCGCAACTGGCCCACTACGAGTCGACGCGCGCGCAGTTCGAGGCGTTCGCGGCCGGCGGGTGGGACAACCACAAGATGACCATCTACTGGATGCTCAACAATCACTGGCCGTCGTTCTTCGGTCACCTCTTCGACTACTACCTGCGGCCCGGTGGTGCCTACTACGGGGCCAAGAAGGGGCTGCGTCCGCTGTCGGTGGTGTTCGACTCCTATGCCACCGGCGACCACGACACCGCCCATGTGTCGGTGGTCAACCAGTCCCCGCAGGAGCGGACGGGCCTGCGGGTGCGGGTGCGGACCTACGACCTCACCGGACGGATGCGCGACGACCGGAGTTCCGATGTGCCCGCCGTGCCGTCGAACGGCGTCGTGCCCGGGTTGTCGCTGCCGCGGCTCGCAGCCGACTCCCCGGTCGTGTTCGTCCGATGTGAACTGCTCGACGAGAACGGCGCCGTCGTGGCCGACAACACCTACTGGCAGTCGCAGCAACTCGACGATGTCGGCCCTCCGGTCAACGACCAGGCGTTCGACCTCGTGCAGAGCAGCTGGGCCGACATGACCCCGCTCAACACGATGGCGCCGGCGCCGCTGCAGGTGACCGCACACCGGACCGAATCGGCCGACGGCAGTGCCAGCGTGCTGATCCAGCTGCACAACCCCGGCCGGCAGATCGCGTTCTTCGAACGCGCCGAGATCACCACCACCCGCGACGGTGACGAGATCCTGCCGATCGAGTACTCCGACAATTACGTCACCGTCTACCCGGGGGAGACGGTGGAGGTGACCGGCACGGTTCCCGGTTCGGAGCATGGACCCAACTGGGTCCGGGTCGGCGGCTACAACAGTCCGCCGACGGTGGTGCCGATCGACCAGCGGGCACGGCGATAGGATCGGCTGATGACCACAACCGATGAGCGCCATGAGGTAGGACAGCTGGCCGAGAGCGGCGGATGGGTGCACCGTGACCTCGACCGGGTGGACGTCTACCAGCGCGGCGCGAACCGGATCAGGGTGGTGTGGCAGGGCCCGACCACGATCAGTGGGGCCACGCTGTACCAGGACGACATCATGACCACCTACACCCGCGAACTGGCGACGCTGAACAACTGGCTCAAGCGCTGATTCGCCAGCCGCCGGATCGCGTGGGCCGAAATTCGGTCGCATTGTCCGGTGACGGTGTGGCACCGTCGGATTCCGTGATCGACAACGTGTCCTCTCCGGCGACAACTCTCACTCTGCACAGCGTCACCGACGCCGACTGGGCAGGCATGGCACTGCTCGGCAACACCGCATTCGGTGAGGTCAACCATCCCGATTCGATGTCGGCGTGGCAGCAGATGGTGCCCGCCGACGGCGGCGTGGTGATGCGTGACGGTGACAGCGACGGCGACATCGTCGGCCAGTCGATCTACCTCGATCTCACCCTGACCGTTCCGGGTGGCGAGGTGCTGCCCGCGGCGGGTATCAGCTACGTGGCCGTCGCTCCCACTCATCGGCGGCGGGGGATCCTGCGGTCGATGTACACCGAGTTGCACCAGCGGATCGCCGATGCGAAGTATCCGATCGCCGCACTCACCGCGAGCGAGGGCGGGATCTACGGCCGGTTCGGCTACGGCCCGGCCACCACCGTGCACCTGATGACGATCGAGCGCAGATTCGCCCAGTTCCATTCCTCCGTCCCCGACCCGGGCGGTGTTCGCCTGGTCAAACCCGCCGAGCACCGCGATGCCCTGGCCGAGATCTACGACCGCTGGCGCCTGGGGACGCCGGGCGGTCTGGCGTGCCCGACGCCCCTGTGGGACAACGTCCTCGCCGATCGGGAGAACACCCGCGAAGGCGGTTCGGAATGGTTCGCGTTCCTGCATCCCGACGGCTATGCGCTGTACCGGGTGCACGGCGAGGAGTCCCGGACGCTCCGGGTACGCGAGGTCACCGCGGTGACCCCCGACGCCCACATCGCACTCTGGCGGGCGCTGCTGGGGATGGACCTCATGGACAAGGTGAGCATCTGGACTCATCCGGGCGAGGTCGTGCCCTATCTGCTGACCAACCCGCGGCTGGCCCGGGTGACCTCGAGCAGCGACGACATGTGGGTCCGGATCATGGACGTCCCGGCTGCCCTTGAGGCTCGGCGGTACCAGGCCGACCTCGACACCGTGCTGGACGTCGCCGACGGATTCCGTGACGACGGCGGGCGGTATGCCCTGCAGATTCGCGACGGCCTGGCCCGTTGTACGCCCACCGACGCTCCGGCCGACATCGAACTCGACCTGGACGTCCTCGGCAGCCTCTATCTGGGCAGCCACCGCCCCGAGTCGTTTGTCGCCGCAAACCGGTTGCGCGGCAAGGACTCAGAGATGGTGCAACGGCTCGGTGCGGCCTTCGCGAGCGATGTTCCGGCCGAACTGGGCTACAGCTTCTGAGCGGCGGCGAGCGCCCGCTGCGTAGTGTTCAACGGGTGAGCGCGCGTGCAGGCATCGTCGTTACCGGAACAGAAGTACTCACCGGGAGGGTTCAGGACCGCAACGGTCCGTGGCTGGCCGACCAGCTCCTCGAGCTCGGGGTCGAACTCGCCCACATCACCATCTGCGGTGACCGTCCCCGCGACATCGAGGCACAGTTGCGGTTCCTGGCCGCCGAGGGGGTGGACCTGATCGTGACGAGCGGCGGGCTCGGGCCGACCGCCGACGATCTCACCGTCGCGACGGTCGCCGAGTTCTGCGGTCGTGAACTCGTTCTCGACGAGGCGATGGAGGAGCGCATCGCCGGCATCCTGCGCAAGCTGATCGGCGACCGTCCGGGCGTGGATTTCGACGCGGTGCGCGCCGCCAACCGCAAGCAGGCCATGGTGCCCGTCGGTGCGGAGGTGCTCGCGCCCGTGGGCACTGCCCCCGGCGTCGTGGTCGGCGGCAGCCCGACGGTCGTCGTTCTGCCCGGGCCGCCGCGGGAGTTGCAGCCGATGTGGCACACAGCTGTCGCGACAGAGGCTGTGCAACAGGCCATTTCGGGCCGTACCCGCTACCGGCAGGAAATGGTGCGGATGTTCGGCCTCGCCGAATCCGGTCTGGCCGAGACCCTGCGCGACGCAGAGGCCACGATCGCGGGTTTCGACGCGCTGGAGATCACCACCTGCCTGCGCCGCGGTGAACTCGAGATCGTCACCCGGTACGAGCCCGACGCCGCCGGCACCTACCAGGATCTGCTGACGTTGCTGCGGGACCGGCACGGTGCCGCGCTGTACTCCGAGGACGGCACGACGGTGGACGAGCAGGTGGCCGGCTTGTTGGCCGGGCACCGGATCGCCACCGCGGAATCGTGCACCGCCGGACTGCTGGCCGCCCGGTTGGCCGACATCCCCGGTTGCTCGGACTACTTCGCCGGTGGGGTGGTCAGCTATTCGAACGAGGCCAAGGCCGAACTGCTGAACGTGGATCCAGTGCTGATCACCGAGTACGGCGCGGTATCCGAACCGGTGGTCGAATCCATGGTCACCGGCGCGTTGCACCATTTCGGCGCCGACACCGCGGTGGCCATCAGCGGTATCGCGGGCCCGGACGGCGGCAGCCCCGAGAAGCCCGTCGGCACCGTGTGTTTCTCGGTCCGGGCCGGATCGGCGGCGATCACCCGCACCCTCCGCCTTCCCGGTGACCGGTCCGATATCCGGGAGCGCGCCACGACAGTGGCGATGCACCTGCTGCGCCGGGCACTCACCGACGGCGGCGTCTGACCCGTCGTCAGACCACTGGCGCAACGGCGGCTTCGGCGGGCGTCACCGGCCCTCGCGTGCGTTGTCTGCGCGAGGCGCCGGCCGCCACCCGCCGCACGATGGACGGATGCATCAGCCGGCTGGGCGGGTCGACCAGGTTCATCACCCGGAAGAACGCCTCGGTGACCACCGGATCGTCCTCGGCGGCCGTGAGTACCCGCTCGGTGTACCAGTTGGACAGCCGCACCGACATCGGTCGGGGCCCGGGTATCTGCGGCAGGGCCAGGTCGGCGCCGCAGGCCATCTGCCATGCCGTGTTGACACAAC
>NZ_HG322951.1:3956491-3968709 GCF_000455325.1 Mycolicibacterium septicum DSM 44393 | reverse complement strand
AGGCCATCTGCCATGCCGTGTTGACACAACCGGCAGCCGCGCGAAGGAATCGGCGGCCCAGATCGTCGCCGCCGCGGGCCAGGCAGTCGCGCAATGCGAGCGCCTCGAGCGCGGCCACCGACATGCCTTGTCCGTACACCGGATTGAAGCTGCAGATCGCGTCACCGAAGACCAGCAGGCCATCGGGGAACCGGGGCATGCGCTCATACCGCCTGCGCACACTCGCCGGATAACGGAAGGTGGCCACCGCCCCCAACGGTTCCGCGCTGCGCAAGGCCGCGATGGTTTCGGCGGGGAACAGATCTTCGACGAAGGCGATCATCCCGGCCAGATCGGCCGGTGGTTCCTGGCCGTTCATCCCCGCTGTGGTGAGCAGCCAGGTCTCGTTCTCATAGGCGAACAGTGAACCACCGCATGGTCTTTCGGGAACCGCCCCGACGAGGGTGAGCTGGTCGCGCGGAGCGTTGCCCGCGAAGCGCATCAGTTGGCTGGAATACGCCACCTGTACCGCGATCCGGTCTTCGGCGGGACGTCCGAATCCGGCGCTCTCCAGGAACGCCGGTGTCCGTCCGGCGCGGCCCATCGCGTCGACGATCAGGTCGGCGGCTATCGCCTGCCCGGTACCACCTGAGCGAGGCGCCACGAGAACGCTCGTCACCCGGCGGGTGTCGTCCATCAGCAACTCGACCGCATCGTGCCCGTCGAGGATGCGGACGTTGTCGATGGCCCGCACCCGGTCCCGCACGTGGGCCTCCAGGAACGGTCTGCTGGCCAGATACGACTCCATCGGGCTGGACGGTTGCCCGTTGAGATTCAGCCTGTGGCCGCCGAATGTCAGCGACACAAGGGACAGTTTCGCCCCGTCGAGCACCGTGGCTCCGTCGGCCGCGAGCTCCTCGGGGAGCCCGGGAAACAGTTCGGCGAGCGCCCGCAAGCCGCCGCTGAGCAGCCCGTGGGCATGCCGGCCCTGCGGGACGCCGCGCCGCTGGACCGGGCCGTCGGGCAGCACGTCGCGCTCCACGAGCGTGACGGTGTCGAAGTAGTCGGCCAGCGCCCGGGCGGCCAGCAGCCCGCCCATGCTCGCGCCCAGCACCACCGCGTGTTTGCCGATCGTTGCCATTGCCGACCTCCGGACCCGCTGGCACATCGCCAGTTGTTCGAAGTATCGGAGCAGGCCGGGGCCGGGCCTAGAGTAGTGCGCTACTCGAAGATCAGCGGGTCACCGGTATCGACCGCAACGCCTCGTCGACGCATGCCGGCCAGGCACCCTCGTCGAGGACGGTGACCGCACGCGCCCCGTAGGCGCTGGAGACGACGACGTCCGGTTGCAGGCCGGCCAGCAGGTGCAGGCTCTCGGCCATCGCCGTCGCGTCGCCGATGCCCGGGATCACGAACGTCGACCATCGACCGTCGGCGGCGACGAACATGGTGTCCCCGGTGAACAGATACCGGCCCTGGGCGCCCTCGACCAGATAGCTCGTGCTGCCCGGAGTGTGACCGGGGGTGGGGATCACCTCGACACCACGGTCATCGACATGCCGGGAGGACAGCGGTACGTCGATCGGGCTGTGCTGTTCGATCGTGTCGCGTTCGGCGGCCGGCGCGTGCAGCCGGGAGCCGAACCGCCCGGCGATGCGGGCCAGCATCGGGCCCGCCTCGTCCTGGTGGGACAGATAGTGGTCGTCGACCCCGGCGAGTGAATCCAACGTGGCGAAATCCGCGTCGCCGGCCGGGCAGTAGAACAGTGCGTTGTGCCCGCCCGGTGTCCACAGGTAGGCATGTGTGGTCAAACCCGGAAACGGTGTGTCGGTACGGGTTTCCCACAGGTCGGTCCGGATCTGGGTCATGGAGGTTGCCATGACGACAGCCTCGACCCTGAACAATGGTTGAGGTCAAGCCTCGGGCGAGCTCAGTCGGTGCTCGCCTTGTCCCACGTCGAGATCATGGTGCCCATGATCTCCTCGGCGCAGCCCAGCCCACCCAGGTGGCTTTCGTAGGGCAGCTCGGTCATGACCGCGTCGGGCAGCCGGGAGACCACGTGCTGACCGTGGGCGAACGGCACGATGTGGTCGTGGTCGCCGTGCCACCAGCGCACCGGAACCTTGACCTCGTCGAGCCGGAAGCCCCAGTCGCGCTCGAACACCACGATGTCGTAGAACGGCGCGGCCAGCTGCTTGCGGCTGCCGTTGAGCAGGTCGTCGAGGAACATGGCCTTGAACTCGGGCCGGCCGAGCATGCGCCGGTCGCCCTCGGGGGAGATCCGCGCGTAGATCTCCAGGGCCGGAGAGGCGACCGGACGGATCAGCCGGATCAGCCCGGAGGCGGCCAACCGGATCGGCGCACCGGCCACCTCCAGGATGGGCGCGACCACCGCACCGAGTTGCATCAGCGGACTGCTGATCGCGTCGGGCCCGACCATCGGGGCCACACCGCCGAGCACCCCGGCCGCCACCACCCGGTCGGGCATGGCGGCCGCGGTGGCCAGCGTGTAGGGGCCGCCGCCGGACAAGCCGATGACGGCCATCTTGTCGATGCCCAGCGTGTCGGCGATGGTGCGCAGATCCTCACCGAAATCCAGCACGCGGTGGTACTGGTGCGGTGTGGACGAACCGATGCCCGGCCGGTCCACCCCGATCAACCGGATGTGGTTCTGCTCGGCGTAGATCCGGGCCTCGGTCGGGATCTGCCTGCGGGCGCCCGGGGTGCCGTGCAGCCAGAAGACCGCACGGCCCTGCGGGTCGCCGAACTCGGCGAACCCGAGCTGCCGACCGTCGCCCACGGCGACATTGCCCTCCAGTTTGGGGCGATCGATCGGGATGACCATGTTCGTGCGCCTCGCCTCGCCGGGTCCGCGACTAGCCCGCGACGGACGCGTCGTAGATGGACTGGATGGACTTGTCCAGCGTGGCGTTGAACTCGTCGTCGCTCTGCTGGGCCGACAGACCCTCGGTCAGCGCGCGGCTGAAGCTGGCGATCACACCGGTGTTCTCGGCCAGCAGCTTGTTGGCCTCATCGCGTGAGTAGCCACCCGACAGCGCCACGACCCGCATCACCTTCGGATGCTCGACCAGCGACTGGTAGTGGTTGGCCTGGGTCGGCAGGGTCAACTTGAGCATGACCTTCTGGTCGACCGGCAGTGCGTCGAGGTTCTTGGTGATCTCGTCGCGGAGCAGGTCCTCGGCCTCGGCCTTGTCGGAGATCGAGATGGTGACCTCGGGCTCGATGATCGGGATCAGACCGTGCGAGAGCACCTGCCTGGCGACCTCGAACTGCTGGGCGACCACGGCGGCGATGCCGTCGGCGTTGGCCGCGCCGATCACCGAGCGCTCCTTGGTGCCGAAGATGCCGTTCTTCGCCGCGCGGGCCAGCAGATCGTCCAGGCCGGGCATCGGCTTCATCACCTGCACGCCGTCAGCGACGTCGGCCAGGCCCTTGTCGATCTTCAGCAGCGGAACCACGCCCTTGTCCTCCCAGAGGAAGGTCGCGGTGGGCTTGCCCTCGATGGAGCGGTCCATGGTCTGCTCGAACAGGATCGCGGCCAGCACCCGGTCACCGTTGAACACCGGGGAGGTGATGATGCGCGAGCGCATCTGGTGGATCAGGTCGAACATCTCCTCCTCGGAGGAGTAGGCGCTCTCCTCGACACCGTAGAGACGCAGGGCCTTGGGGGTGGACCCACCACTCTGGTCGAGCGCGGCGATGAAGCCCTTGCCCGTGGTCATCTTGTCGGCCTGCTGCTGGTTCACCATGAGGTTGTCTACTCCTTTGAAGACGGCGTCCTGATGTTGTTGTGCTGTTGAGGGCGCACACCGCCGGTTGCGCACAGTTCGACTCAGAGGATATGCGGCTACTTCGCGGCGGTAGCGCCCACCCATCGAGCCGGGGTGCGGGTGGCCCACGGCACGGCCTGCTCGAGCTGTCCGGCCAGGCTGAGCAGGATCGTTTCGTCGGGGGCCATCAGCTGTACACCGATCGGCAGGCCGTCGCGGGTCTGGCCCAACGGCAGGGAAATCGCAGCCCAACCGGTCACGTTGGCCAGGGCCGTCCATCCGGTGGTGGCGAACTCGACGTCGAAGAACGCCCGGGTGGTGCCCCTGGGCTGATTCAGCAGCCCGTACGGCGGCGGACCGGTCAGCAGCGTCGGCACCAGGAGCACGTCGTGACCTGCCATCCCCGCGGCGAACCGGCGTGTCTGGGCATGGATGTCCGAGATGGCGCCGGCATAGGCCAGCCCCGTCGTGGTGAAGCCCTCGCGGATCATCACCCAGGTGCTCGGCTCGAACTCGTCCTCGCGGGGCGCCCGGCCCAGATGTGCCCGGGCCAGGTCGTGGAGCTGCGCGTTGCTCACGGTGTGCAGCACCGCGACGGCGTCGGCGACCGCGTCCGCATCGATCGTGGGAGCCCCGGGGGTGAGGTGGTGCCCGAGGCTTTCCAGCACCCGGCCGGCCGTTTCGACGGCCGACACCACCTCGGGGTCGATCCGGTCGGTGGGAAACGGCGACGAGGTGGCGATCAGGATGCGCTGCGCCGACGGTGTTCGTGCGGCTGCGTCGAGGAAGGAGAACGCCGGGATGGCGGCACTGTAGGGATCGCCGGGTGCGGAGCCGGCGATGATGTCCAGCAGGGCCGCGCTGTCGCGCACCGTGCGGGTCAGCGCGTGGCCGTTCACCAGGCCTTCGAGTCCGTGGCCGCCGTCAGGGGCGAAGGAGGATCGTCCCCGGCGTGGTTTGAGGCCGACGACACCGCAGCATGAGGCGGGTACCCGGATGGAGCCCGTGCCGTCCCCGCCCGAGGCCGCGGGTACCACTCCTGCGGCCACCGCTGCCGCCGATCCGCCGCTGGATCCACCCGGGGTGACGACGGCGGACCACGGGTTCACCGTGGGGCCGAACAGTAACGGCTCGGTGGTGCAGTGGTTGCCCCATTCCGGGGTGTTGGTCTTGCCGAACACGACCAGTCCGGCATCGAGGTACCGATCCACCGTCCAGGCGGATTCCGTCGAGACATGGTCGCGCAATGCGCGTGACCCCATCGCTTCGCGGGTACCGGCCAGCGCTGCGCCGAGATCCTTGAGCAGGAACGGCACCCCGGTCAGCGGCCCGGCCCGCCCGTTGCGCAGTACACCGGACGCATCGAGTGCGGCGGCTTGTGAGCGGCCTCTGTCGAACAGGTCGGTGATCACCGCGTTGAGACTGCGCGTCGCCTCGACCCGGGTGATCGCGGCGTCGAGTAGCTCGACGGCACTGATCTCACCGGCGGCCGCCAGTGCCGCCTGCCCGACCCCGTCGGTGCGGGCTAGTTCGAAGGCGGACGACGAATCCATCTCACATCACTCCGGAGATCGCTGGTGGTGTTCGGTGCACTGATACGAGTCAACTCGAGCGCGAGGAGAACCTCGACCGCGGTGACGATCAGACCCGTGAAGTACATCCACTTGAGAGTCGGATCTGGTTGTGCGGCAAAGTAAACGATCAAGAAGATCGGCCCGACGATACCGGCGACGAACACCATGGCCTGGATACGTAGGTACCGCCAGAATGTGGACATCGATCTCCCGCCGCACGGCCGATGAGCGGCCAGCTTAGCGCGGTTACCGCGGTGCTACGACGACCGGCGTGGACAGGATCTCCCGGTACTCGACCATCGGTTCGCGTTTGAGGACCGCACTACCCGAGGTGACGAGCAACTCGGTCGGGGAGACCGCGTAATTGACCTGGGAATTGCGCGCCACGAATCGGCGGCCGGACGTGGCATCGGCCGATGCCGCCAGCGCGGCCTGGTCGGAGAGCCGGACGCCGTGGTATTCGAGCCGGCCCGTGCGGTCCAGGCAGATCACCACCAGCGAGCGTTCGGTTCGGCCGATGGCCCTGGCCGACTGGGTGTCGCGGCACCGTGCCGCCGAATCGACGAATCCCGAGCCGTCGGACGCGAACGCCGCGATGGCCGGGGCCGCGGCCCGCTCGGAGAAGCTTCGGAGCGGCTGCCGGTTCGGTTTCACCTCATAGGTCCTGGCGCCGACGGCATACACCGAATCCCTGGACGAGAATTTGGAGGCAAGCGTGCTGAGGATGACGAATGCGGTGAGCATGGAGCTGACCACGGCCGCGGCGGCCACGCCGACGCCGACGGGCAGCCAACGTCGTTCCGGTGCCTTCCGGTGCCGTCCACGGCGAACCGGCTGATACGGCGCATGCGGTGTCGAAACTAGGCAGGTGACCAAGCTTGCTCCCGGGGAACGGCGGTGTGATGGGCGTGGCACAGGCGACGGGCGCTGACGCGAGCTCATATTGTGCACGATGAGGTGGGGCGCTGTGGGTAACACCCGGGAATTCGGTGAAATCCGCTCCCGGTGTGGGACTGTCGCGCAGTCGCGGTGAAATTTGCTCGGCAACAGTGAGATTCGTCCTCATATCCCGGCATTGAGCCAGTGCGCCGCAGGCAGAAGCGATTTGGGGCGTCTGTTCGGAACGCGGCCGGCAACGCCGCTGCGGGTTCACGCCCGCTGCAGGCATTCACGTCACGCCGATTCAAACCGGTAAGCCCCGAGACGAACCTCGTTAGCGTCGAATCGCCGATATGAGCAGCCGCTTTCGAGGGAAGTATGGCGATGTCTACTACTGAACTGTCTTCATCTGAACTGTCTTCTACCGAATTGTCCTCGTCCGGACTCACGATCAGTCCGTTGTCGGGACACACCGGGGCGTTGATCGACGGGGCCGATCTGTCGGCACCGCTGTCACCTGAACAGGTCTCTGCGATCCGGGCCGCGCTGCACCGGTGGAAGGTGGTGTTCTTCCGCGGACAGGATCTCGACCACGCATCCCAGATCGCGTTCGGTGCCCAGTTCGGCGAGGTGACGCCCGGCCATCCCTACGAGGGCGACTCTGCCCCAGCCGGATTCCCGCAGATCCACACGGTGTCCCCGGCCGCCTACGACCACCGTTACGGCACCAAGTACCGCAAGCGGCAAAGTCCTAACGGCCCCGGCTGGCATGCCGACGTCACCCCGCTGATCAACCCGCCGTCACATTCGATACTGCGGGCAGAGCAGGTGCCCGACTACGGCGGCGACACCCAGTTCGCCAATGTTGCTGCCGTATATGCGGGTCTGTCGCCATCGGTGCAGACCCTCGTCGGCGAACTGCGCGCCGAGCACCGCTTCGGCTCGACGACGTCGGCCGACCGCAGCACCGAGAAGATCGGCGATCTGGTGCGCAGCAATCCGCTCGCCACCATCCACCCGGTGGTCCGGGTACACCCGGAGACGGGGGAGAAGGTGCTCTACGTCAACCCGTCCTTCACGCGCGAGATCGTCAACCTCTCGCCCCGGGAGAGCAGGCACCTGCTGGATCTGCTGTTCGAGGAGATCGCGCGGCCCGAGTACTCGGTGCGGTTCAAGTGGGAGCCGGGCAGCGTGGCGTTCTGGGACAACCGGGCCGCGCTGCACCTGGCCCCGCGCGACTTCGAGCATGTCGAAGGCGACCGGGTGCTGCACCGCATCACCCTGGTGGGCGACGTTCCGGTGGGTCCCGATGGTGTTGCGTCGGAGTCGATTTCGGGCGACTACTTCGGGGCCGCCTGAGATGTCCGTCCTGTTGTCGCGGCCAGGGGGAGCCCCACCGACCGGCGCACCGATCGGGCTCGTCGATCCCCGGGCGGCGGTGCGGCGGGTGCAGCGCAAGCCCGTGGTGCCCCGGGCGGTGCAGCGCCTCCTGGGCCCGGTCCTGTTGGTGGGCCTGTGGCAACTGCTGTCCACCGTCGGGATCTTCGACGAGCGCACCGTACCGCCGCCGACCCGGGTGCTCGATGCGGCCTGGACGCTGATCGCCGACGGAACGTTCCAGGACCATCTGAACGCCAGCCTGCTACGGGTCGGATATGGGCTGGTGTTCGGTATCGTGCTCGGACTCGGGCTGGCCCTGATCTCGGGATTGTCCCGGATCGGGGAGAACTTCGTCGACGCCAATATGGAAGTGCTGCGCGCGGTTCCGAACTTCGCACTGGTGCCGCTGCTGATCGTGTGGTTCGGCATCAGCGAGGTCCCGAAGATCCTGCTGATCACGCTGGCCGTCGCCGTCGCGATCTACATCAACACCTTCAGCGCGATCCGCAGCGTCGACGCCGCACTGGTGGAGGCGGCCCGATCCTTCGGCGCAGGCCGGGCCGAGATGATCTACCGGGTCATCATCCCCGGATCGCTGTCCGGGTTTCTGGTCGGCCTGCGCCTGGCCCTGACGGCGTCCTGGCTGTCGTTGATCTTCGCGGAGACCATCAACGCCAAGAAGGGTCTCGGCCGGATGATGACCGACGCCCGCGAGTACTTCCAGATCGACATCGTCTTCGTGTTGATCGCGGTGTACGCGATTCTCGGACTGATCTCGATTCTCGTGGTCCGGTTCCTCGAGGGTCGCCTGCTCACCTGGAGGCGGGCCTATGACGGAGACTGACACGCTCCCAACCGCTGTCGGCACGTCGTCGGTGGTGATCGCTCGCGACATCCGGAAGCGGTTCGGGGACAACGTCATCATCGACGGCCTCGATCTGGAGATCAGAGCAGGCGAGTTCGTCGCCCTGTTGGGCCGGAGCGGTTCGGGCAAGAGCACTTTCCTTCGGGCCCTGGGTGCGCTCGACAGTGACGTGGACGGCTACCTGCGGGTGCCCGAGCGGCGCGCGATCGTTTTCCAGGATTCCCGCCTGCTGCCGTGGCAGCGGGTGCTCGCCAACGTGACGATCGGATTGCCCGCCAACAGTGTCGTACAACAACGGGCGCTGGCGGCGCTGGGCGAGGTCAATCTGGCGGACAAGGCAAAGGCGTGGCCGCGCACGTTGTCCGGCGGCGAAGCGCAGCGCGTGGCCCTGGCCCGGGCCCTGGTGCGCGAACCGCAGCTGCTGTTGCTCGACGAACCCTTCGGCGCACTCGATGCCCTCACCAGGATCAAGATGCACGGGCTGCTGATGGACCTGTATCGCAGGCACACCCCGGCGGTCCTGTTGGTGACCCATGACGTCGATGAGGCGATCCTGCTCGCCGATCGCGTGATCGTCCTGACCGACGGTGTCATCTCTCTCGACGTCGACGTCACGGTGCCGAAGCCCAGGGCCCGGGACACCCACGAATTCGCCACGCTGCGAAAGCGATTGCTGTCCGAACTCGGTGTATCCGAAGACAAGGAATAGTCACATGCCATTTGGTGGTCGGGCGCGGCGGGGTTCCGCTGCGCTGTTGCTGATCCCGTTGTTGCTCAGCGCGTGCGGGTTGTCCGACGACGAGGCCGGCGGTGCCATCGACACGGTGAAGATCGCCGCGAAGACAGAGGTTCCGGCCGGCACCAAGCTGGTCATCGCCGAGCAGAACGGGACGCAGTCACTGCCGTGGAACCTGGCCAACGCCGGCCAGGGGACACCGTACGAGGTCGACTTCGCCGATTTCAGCGGCGGTGCGGCGGTGATCGAGGCTTTGCGCTCGGGTGCGGCCGACATCGGATCCATCGGCGAGGCGCCGGTTCCGATCGCGGTGGACAGTGGCGTCACCGATCTGGTGACCATCGGGCTGCAGGCGAACCCCGGCACCAGCGGTGGCTACTACCTGGTGGCACGCCCCGACAGCGGAGTGAAGACGATCGAGGATCTTCGTGGCAAGCGGGTGGCCTACCCGCCGGGATCGGGTCGTCACATGGTCACCGCCGGACTCCTCAAGCGCCATGGCCTGGACCTGAGAACCGATGTCCAGCCCGTGGAACTGGCTGGGGCAGAGGTGGTTCCGACATTTGCCGCCGGTGCCGTGGAAGCCGCCATCGTGCTGGGCAACCAGTACTACCAATTGGGCGAGCCACCGATCCTCGGTGACGGCAAGGGCATCAACACCGGCATTCAGACGCTGATCGTGCGCCGCGATGTGCTCGACGACCCCGCCAAGGCGGCGGCGATCGGCGATTACGTCGGCCGGGCCGTCGCGGCCAACAACTGGAAGGACACCCATGCCGACCAGTGGATCGACGAGTACTACGTCAAGGTGCAGGGCATCACGTTCGACCAGGGCAAGAAGCTGTACGAGGAGGACGGGATCGCCTCGTATTACCCGATCGATGCCGATTCCACCGCGTTGTTCCAGACCGTGGCCGACGGCCTGCACGAGACCGGCACCATCAAAGGCCGGGTCGAGGTCAAGCCGTACGTGGACGGCCGCTACAACGACATCGTCAACGCGCAGAACGAACTCGACAGTGTCACACCGAAATCGCTGAAATCGTAGCGATTTCGGCCATACCAAACAGAGGGGACAACAGATGACTCAATTGGCATCCGCACTGACGATCCGGCCGCAGTCCGGCTGGATCGGCGCCGAGATCCACGGAATCGACCTCACCGCACCGCTACTCACCGAACAGGTGGCCGAAATCCGTGCCGCACTGCTCAAGTGGAAGGTGGTGTTCTTCCGCGACCAGTTCATCGGTCACGACGATCACCTGCGGCTGGCGCGGGCCTTCGGCTCACCGACGCCGGCGCATCCGCTGTTCGATTCCATCCCCGACCCGGAGTATCCGACGATCTACCCGATCTTCGCCGACCGGTTCAAGGCGCGCTATGGCAGCAGCAGGGGCTACGACAAGGCGAATTGGCACGCCGACGTGACCGCGGCGGTGAATCCGCCTGCCGCGTCGATCCTTCGGGCCGAGGTGATCCCGCCGTACGGGGGCGATACCCAGTGGGCGAACACCGTTGCCGCGTATGAGGGATTGTCGGCACCACTGCAGCGATTGGCCGACGGGCTGCGGGCGGTGCACCGGTTCGCGCCCCCGGACGGTACGACGGCCACCGAGGACTATGAGCGTCGGGTGAACCGGCGTCCGCTGCTGACCGAGCATCCCGTGGTCCGGGTGCATCCCGAGACAGGGGAGCGGGCGCTCTACGTCAACCCGGGTTTCACGAGCCATATCGTCGACGTGTCACCGCACGAGAGTCGCCGACTGCTGGGTCTGTTCTACGACGAGCTGGTACGGCCCGAGTACACCGTGCGGTTCAAATGGGAGGCGGGCAGCATCGCGTTCTGGGACAACCGCTCAACGGTCCACCTCGCACCGTCGGATCTCAGCGGCGAGCACGACCGCCGGTTGTATCGCGTGACGCTCGTGGGGGATGTGCCGGTGGGGCCGGATGGCCGGCCATCGCGGGCTTTGGACGGCGAGCCGTTCGAGGCTGCTTGAGTCGGCGATCTTTCGAAGCCGCTTGAGTCGGCGAGCCGTTCGGCCCGGCGTGAGCCGGCGAGCCGCACGCGGCGATCTGTTGGTCCGTCAGGCCGGCACCACGACGGTCAGTTCGTCGCCGTCGCGTTCCACGTTCATCCCGGCGCGGCGGGCAACCGCCGCCACGGCGGCGGCATCGTTCGGTTCGGCCCGGGAGCCGGCCAGCGCCCGCGCCAGATGACCTTTGTGGGCCTTGTTGAAGTGGCTGACCACGGTGCGGTGACCGTCGGCGCGCTCGGCCAGAACCTGCACGCGGACGGCGCCGGGGATGCGGCCCAACCCCGCGTAGGAGCCGGAGCGAAGGTCCACGATCAGCTCACGGGCGGAGAGGTCGGCCAGCACCGGCTCCAGGAGCGGTCGCCAACGCTTGGCCAGGCCCGGTTGTCCGGGCAACTTGGAGGATGCGGACAGCCGGTAGGCGGGCACCTGATCATCGGCGCGCAGGAGACCGAACAGTGCCGATCCGACGGCCAACCGGCCGCGCGCTCTCGAGGCGGCTGTTCCGCGTAGCGATCCGATGTCGAGGGCGTCGTACAGCACCCCGGTGTATCGCTCGATCGCCGGCATCGTGGGTGCATCGCGCAGGGCGGCGTTGCGCTCGATTTCAGCGTCCTGGCCCGCGGAGATGCCCAGGGCCTTGCGGCACGCCGGCGGATCGGCGGCGAGTTCGACGAGTTCGCCGATCAGCGACTCACGCAGCGGAGTCAGTTGCGGCGAGCTCAGATTGTCCAAACGCACCGGGGGGCCATCCCCGCCGGTGCGTTTGGTCTCCGACGGTGGCAGCAGCACGATCACAGCCAGACGCTATCCGACTGATCGTGGCTCGCTGACCACCGACAGGTGTGATCTCAGATGGCGATAGGAGCCGGCTCCTCGGGCGCGGGGGGCGCCGGCGGGGGCGGCACGTCCAGCATGATCGGTGCGGGCCCGTCCATCGGGGGCGCCGGCGGCATCGCGTCGGCCGGGGGCGGCGGC
>NZ_HG322951.1:3951666-3956465 GCF_000455325.1 Mycolicibacterium septicum DSM 44393 | reverse complement strand
CGTCGGCCGGGGGCGGCGGCGCGAACGGGTCCATCGGGGCCGGGGCGGCCATCGGGTCGGCCGGGGGCGGCGGTGCGAACGGATCGATCGGGGCCGGGGCGGCGGTGCGAACGGATCGATCGGAGCCGGGCCGGCCATCTGCTCGATGGGGGCCGGGGCGGGGGAGCGTCGAACGGCAGGGGCGCGTCTGCAGGCGCATCCTGGGGTGCCTCTGCTGCCATCGGCAGGTACATGTGGTGGCTGAACTGGCGCTGGTAGGCGCCGCCGCCGCCGATCCGCACTCCGTGGCCGCCCTCGCCCGAGGAAACGGGCGTGCCGTCCGGCAGGGTCACCGCGGTGTGGCCGCTGTTCCAGCCGATCACCAGGGCGCCGGGCTGGGTGCCGTACTTGAAGCCGCGGGCCAGGAGCGCGCGCTCCTGGTTGCCGGTGTTGAAGCGGTCCCCGTAGACCGGTCGCCCGGTGGCCATGTTGCTGACCCAGGAAGCCAGGCCCGAGCAGTCCGTTCCGGATGGGGAGTCTCCACCGGAGATGTACGGCGTGCCCGAAACCTGCTGGACAAGCGCCATAAGCGTCGCGATAGCAAACATGCGGCGGGACGCTAGCAGAGCAGATTTTGAGCGGGCAAAATATGTGACTCCGTTCACAACAGGTACCGCATATGGACTGCTTCACCCATTCTGGGATTGAGTGCGCCTGCCTGCGCGGGTCATTCGGTTGCCAGCGGCGCGTGTTTGCCAGAGGCTCGGCGGACACATCGCGCAATCACCAATAGTGCTGCGGCACTGGACTTGTGCTTCGAATCGGATCGTCTGAATCAGGCTTGCGTCGCGCAAGTGTATGCCGAATTACATTGATGTGAAGGATATTTCGAGCCACGAGGCCCTGGGCTCCGGTTCCGGGGGCGCCGTGGGCATCCCCGAGTGGCCGCGACGCGGCGTCCCGGATACGCCCGGAGCGGGTGGCGGCGATTCCGGCAACGCCACCACCCTTTTCATGGTGGCTGGCCGACCCCGATCCACAGGACGGATTTCCGGTTCCGGAGCCAGTCTGCGCCGACTGCGGTAGTTGACATGCAGCCAATTGGCTGCATTATTTACGGGAGGAGACGGAGCGGCTGCACAGGAAAGGACGGCGAGGGTGGACGAAGTATTCAAGGCACTGGCAGACCCGAGCCGGCGGCGACTCCTGGACACCCTCAATGAGCGGAACGGGCAGAGTCTGCGAGAGCTCTGCAGCGGCTTGTCGATGGCCCGGCAGTCGGTCAGCAAGCACCTCGCGGTGCTGGAGGCGGCGAACCTGATCACGACAGTTCGCCAGGGACGGGAAAAGCTGCACTACCTCAACGCGGAGCCAATCAATGCCATCGCCGAACGTTGGATCGACCGCTACGACGCCATCAGGGTGCAGACCCACGCGGATCTCAAGACGGTGCTGGAGGGCCCCGCCGCGGCCGGGGACTTCGTGTACACGACCTATATCCGCACCACCCCGGAACGGCTGTGGCAGGCCATCACCAATCCGGCGTTCTCCGGCAGCTATATGGGCCACGCCATCGAATCCGAGTGGCAGAAGGGGTCGAGCTATGTCTGGGTCGAGGACGGGCTGCGGATCGAGGACCCCGAGCAGGTGATCGTCGAGTCCGATCCCTACCAGCGGCTGGGCTTCACGTTCCACGCGTTCACGCCCGAACTGCAGCAGATCGCCCCGGATCTCGGCGAGGAGACCATCGGCGCCGCCGCGGCCGAACGCCGGTCACGCGTGTCGTTCGACATCGAACCCGTCGAGGATCAGGTGAAGCTCACCGTGACCCACGACGGGTTCGACCCGGGCAGCATCGTGCGGGAACTGATCGCGCACGGTTGGCCGCTCAAGCTGTCCAGCCTGAAGTCCGGGCTGGAGCAGGCCGACTAGACCAGCGACTCCTCCGGCTCACGCCGAGCGGGCGTCGGCCACGGCGCAGGCAGCGGACGCTGACGCACCCGCTGCGGCCACCAGAACCACTTGCCCATCAGCGCCGCGATGGACGGCGTCATGAAGGATCGGATCACCAGGGTGTCGAACAGCAGACCCAGGCCGATCGTGGTTCCCACCTGGCCGATCACGGCCAGCTCGCTGACCGCCATCGACATCATGGTGAACGCGAACACCAGGCCCGCCGACGTGACCACCGACCCGGTTCCGCCCATCGCGCGGATGATGCCGGTGTTCAGGCCCGCGTGTATCTCCTCTTTGAATCGGGAGACCAGGAGCAGGTTGTAGTCAGCGCCCACCGCCAACAGCACGATGACCGCCATCGCGAGGACCATCCAGTGCAGTTCCAGTCCGATCAGGTGCTGCCAGATGAGCACCGACAGACCGAACGATGCGCCCAGGGACAACACGACGGTGCCGACGATCACCGCGGCAGCCACCACGCTGCGCGTGAGGATCAACATGATGATGAAGATCAGGCACAGCGCGGCGATTCCGGCGATCATCAGGTCGTAGTTGGCGCCTTCCTGCATGTCCTTGAAGGTGGCCGCGGTACCGCCGAGGTAGATCTTGGAACCCTCCAGCGGAGTGCCCTTGATGGCCTCCTTGGCGGCGTTCTTGATCGCATCGATGTGTGAGATCCCCTCGGGGCTCATCGGATCGCCCTCGTGGCTGATGATGAACCGCACCGCATGCCCGTCGGGGGACAGGAACATCTTCATGCCGCGCTTGAAGTCCGGGTTGTTGAAGGTCTCCGGCGGCAGGTAGAACGAGTCGTCGTTCTTGGAAGCGTCGAACGCCTGGCCCATGGCCGTCTGGTTCTTCATCATCGCTTCCATCTGATCCTGCAGACCCCCCATGGTGGCCTGCATGGTCAGCATCATCGTCTTCATGTTCTTCATGGTCTGGATCATCGGCGGCATGATCGTGACCATCTGCGGCATGAGCTCGTCGAGACGATCCATGTCCGGCATCAACTTCTGGATGTCGTCCGTCATGGTGTCGATGCCGTCGAGGGCGTCGAAGACCGAGCGCATCGACTGGCACATCGGGATGTCGTAGCAGTGCGGTTCCCAGTACAGGTAGTTGCGGATCGGGCGGAGGAAGTCGTCGAAATCGGCGATGTGGTCCCGCATTTCGGCGACATCGACGACCATGCCGTGCATCTTTCCGACCATGCTGTGCGTGGTATCCGACATTTCCTTGGTCAACGCGAGCATCTTGGTCATTGTGTCGACCGTCTTCTGCATCTCGTCGGCCTGAACCAACATGTCCTTCATGCGGTCCTGCATGTACTTCATGTTCATCATCTGGGTGGTGCCCTGCATGCTGATCTGGAACGGGATCGAGGTGTGCTCGATCGGCGTCCCCTGCGGGCGCGTGATGGCCTGGACCCGAGAAATGCCGGGCACCTGGAAGATTCGCTTGGCGATGCGGTCGATCACCAGGAAGTCCGCCGAGTTGCGCAGATCGTGGTCGCTCTCGATGAGCAGCAGTTCGGGGTTCATGCGGGCCTGTGAGAAGTGCCGATCCGATGCGGCGTACCCCGTGTTGGCCGGCAGATCCGCAGGCAGGTACTTGCGGTCGTTGTAGTTGGTCTTGTACCCGGGCAGGGTCAGCAGACCGATCAGCGACAGCGCGATGGTGGCGATCAGGATCGGTCCGGGCCAGCGCACCACGGCCGCACCGATCTTGCGCCAGCCGCGGGTGCGCATGGCCCGCTTGGGTTCCAGCGTCTTACCGAACCTGCTGGCCACCGAGATGATCGCCGGCCCCAGCGTCAGAGCGGCGACGACGCCGGTGACCATGCCGATCGCCAGCGGGATACCCAGCGACTGGAAATACGGAAGGTTGGTGAAGTGCAGACACAGCGTCGCGCCGGCGATGGTCAGACCCGAGCCGAGCACGACGTGCGCGGTGCCGTGGAACATCGTGTAGTAGGACTGTTCCCGGTCCTCACCGATACTTCGGGCCTCTTGATATCGGCCTATCAGGAAGATCGCGTAGTCGGTGGATGCCGCGATGGCCAGCGTCACCAACAGGTTGGTGGCGAACGTCGACAGGCCGATGATGTTGTAGTAGCCCAGCGCGGCGACGACGCCGCGGGCCGCCGACAGTGACAGCACCACCATCACCAGGGTGAGGATCACCGTGACGATGGAGCGGTATACCAGCAGCAACATGATGATGATGACGGTGAAGGTCAGCGCTTCGATGATCTTGACGCTGCGGTCACCGGCGATGTGCTGATCAGCGGCCAACGCGGCCGGGCCGGTCACATAGGCCTTGACGCCGGGCGGCGGCGTGACACTCTCGACGATCTGCTGGACGGTCTCGACCGATTCGTTGGCCAGCGCCTCGCCCTGGTTACCGGCGGTGTAGACCTGAACGTAAGCGGCCTTGCCGTCGGAGCTCTGGGCGCCGGAGGCGGTCAGCGGATCGCCCCAGAAGTCCTGGACATGCTCGACGTGCTTCTTGTCGGCCTCGAGCTTGGCGACGACTTCGTCGTAGTAGTCGTGGGCTTTGATGTCCAAGGGCTCGTCGCCCTCGAGCACGACCATCACCGAGCTGTTGGACTTGAACTCCTGGAACACCTCGCCGACGCGCTTCATGGCGATCATCGACGGCGCCTCGTCGGGGCTCATCGACACCGACCGCATCTTGCCCACTTCTTCGAGCTGGGGCACAACGGTGTTCAGGATGCCGATGAGGACGATCCAGCCGAGGATGATCGGCACTGCCAGGCGCCTGATCCACTTGGCGATCCCGCCGTGCTGGGCATGCCGCGGCCCGGTGACCGGGAAGGCTTCGGTCGGGGCGTCGTGGGT
>NZ_HG322951.1:3948887-3950885 GCF_000455325.1 Mycolicibacterium septicum DSM 44393 | reverse complement strand
CGGGGTCCGCAGGATCCGGTTGGGGATCGGGTAGTCGTCGGTGGCGTCGGCGCTTGCGATGCCGGCCCCGGCCAGCGCGCCGGCGACGGTGCAGGCGGCCACGCCGGTGCGGATCAGATTACTGACACTTTTGCGGTTCAACATCTCGCTCCAAAACTCTGAGATCGGCGTCGGGAATCAGACTAAGGCCGCGTGGCGGCCTGTTCGTAGATAAAGCGCTGATCGGGGCAGTAGTAATTGATGGCGGTACCCAGGAACTGCCACGACTGGGCGTCGGAGCTGTCCTTGGCCAGTTGCTTTTTCACGAAACCGACCGAGTCCTGAGCATTGTGGTCGACGCCGTTGTGCAACCGCTTGCACATGATTTTTCCGATCCAGGCGTTGTAATCGCGCTGCCCGTAGATGCCAAAAGTGTGCAGCTCATTGGCGAAATCGGTGTCGGGATCGGCGTGTGCGGGAGCGGCGAACGCGATAGCCGCTGCGGCACCAATTACTGCCAGGCCTGCAAGCTTCATGCGGTGAATCTTAGCCCACCTAAGCCTGTTCCGGGTGTGCGGTTTGCTCAACCAATTGCAGACAACATCGGTACATATTGTTCAGCAATCGTCAGCGAGCCGTGCTGGCCGATCAACGCTGACTCCATGGGCTCTACGGTCCGGCGTAGCAACGCCGCCGTGCCGCGGGCCGCGGCAACGACATCGCCGATGCGGGACCGGACGTCGTCGCGCACCCGCGGGCCGAACCATCCGGCGCTGATTGCCTCCTCCCGCGACATCACCCACGCGGAATCCCCCAGGGTGGTGCGCCATGCCGCGAGGGCGTCATCGGCCGCGCCGGCCGCGGTGTAGACGTGGCGGGCGCGGGCTTCGCCCCCGACTGCGGTCACCCCCTCCAGCAGCGGTTCGCAGGAGTCGATGTCGACCACGGCGGCCGGGTCCACCGTGACCATCCCGTGGTCGGCCACCACGGTCAGCAGACACTCCGACGGCAAAGCTTCCAACACCGATTCCACCAGGCGGTCGACCTGCCGCAACTGCATGCGCCAGGCCGGCGACCCCGGTCCGTGCAGGTGGCCCACCAGGTCGAGGTCGGCGTGGTACCCGTAGCAGAAGCCGCTGCCGGCGACGGCTGCGATGACCTCGGCCGCGAGATCACCGAGTGCGTGCACCCCGACATAGCGTCCGCCGCGCAGGAGCGCCCGGGTCAATCCCGAACCGGCGTGCTCGGCGCCCGAGACCACTGAGACCTCGAACCCGGCCTCTCCGGCACGTTCGAACGTGGTCGGCGAGGGTTGAACCACCTCGGGCACCACGCGGTCGCGCAGGTCCGGCCCCCACGGATGAGGGCGCCACCGCAGCGCGTTGACGACGTCGAATTCCGGGCCGGCCTCGGGAACCCGGAATGAGTAGCCGACAAAACCGTGCTCACCCGATCGGCATCCGGTGCCGATCGCCGCCAGTCCCGCCGCCGTGGTGGACGGGAACCCGACCTGCAGGGTCCGGTTGGCCGACTGGTCGGCCAGGTCTGTCAGGACCGGCGCATCAGCGGCGTGGGTGGCGAGCAGTTCGGCTCCGAGCCCGTCGATCAGCAGAACGCATGCGCCGCGGATCGGTCCCGGCCACGCGATCCGTGCCTCGAATCCGGGTACTCCCATCGCGGCGAGGACCGAGGGAACGACGTCGGCCAGGTGGGGTGCATCGGGATCAGGACACGGCGGCTCCACACCGCGAGCGTGCCACAGATCACGTCAGCGGGTTCCCGGCAAGGCAGACCTCCCCGCGAGTGGGCCTGACCACCCGGCTGTACCCGGTACGCTGGGTTTTCATGAAGCCGATGAGAGCCGTGATCTTCGCCGCCGCTTTGGCGGTGTCCGCAGGTGGGGCGTTCAGTGGCATCGCCGGCGCCGATCCCGACGCGCCCGCGCCCATTCCCGCTCCGGGCCCGCCGCCGGGTCCGGTCGAGCCGGCCCCCGCCGATCCCGCTGCGCCCGGTGCCCCC
>NZ_HG322951.1:3922649-3948805 GCF_000455325.1 Mycolicibacterium septicum DSM 44393 | reverse complement strand
GCCCGTCGCCGGGAAGGCGATCGATCACGACGGCCTCTTCATGGTCGGTACCGATATCCAACCGGGCAACTACGCCTCGGCCGGACCGGTTGAGGGCGGCACCTGCTACTGGAAGCGCATGGCCGATCTGCACGGCGGCGACATCATCGACAACGCGTTTACGAAGAAGCCGCAGGTCATCACGATCGAGGCCACCGACAAGGCCTTCAAGACCAGTGGTTGCCAGCCGTGGCAGCCGACGGACGCAGCTCCCGACACCCCGACCAACGGCGGCACCATCCCGGCTTTGGTCGGCCAGGCCAAGCTGCGCGCGTGGATGGATTCACTCAACAACAACGCCCGCAATTACGACGGTTCCTCGGTACCGATGCCTTGATGATCCGGCGCTGAGCGATCAGCCCGGCGGGATCAGTGGCGGCCGGCAGGCATTTCCGACGGGATCCCACCACCAGCCGTTGTCGCACATCGGCGGGGGAGTTACCACCGGCGGCCGACAGGTGTTGGCCACCGGATCCCACCATGCGCCGTTTTCACACCCCAACGGCACGACCGGCGGGCGGCACACACTGGCCACCGGGTCCCACCATTCTCCGGCGCCGCAGTCGGCACTGCTGACGGCCGGCGCCGCCACCGTGACCACCGCCATCAGACCCAGCGGTGCCAATACCGTGCCGATGCCCGCGGCGCAGCGGCCGATGATGCTGGTCATCTCAAACCTCCCCGAGAGATCACGTGGCCCGAGCCTATCCGGCCACTCAGCCGACTGCCAGGAATCGGACACGCCGCACCGTCTCTGACCACCGCGAGTCCCACGTCGGCGCCGGTTTCGGCAATTGCTTTGCTGCACAAGGTCACCCGAGCCCGACGCGAGCCGTCCTGCGGTGTCACCCAGGAAGCACACACCGCGCGGGCAGCGCGTCGCGCAACGGCACGCTGCTAGTCTGCGAGAGCTGCCGGTTGCGCCGATCGCGGGCCCGATCCGCCCGGCCGGACGCGGTGGTGACATGACAAAACAGCGAAGTGGCGAATCGGCTGAGTGGATACGGAAAAGGGTGTTGTGCGCGGCGCAGAGATCAAGGCCCTGACGGGTCTGCGCATCGTTGCGGCGGTGTGGGTGGTCCTGTTCCACTTCCGTCCCCTGCTCTACCAGGTGGCACCCGACGTCACCAAGGCGCTGGCTCCCGTGCTCGACCGGGGCGCCCAGGGCGTCGACCTGTTCTTCATCCTCAGCGGATTCGTCCTGACCTGGAACTACATCGACCGGATGGGACCGACCTGGTCCGCCCGGGCCACATTGCACTTCTTGTGGCTGCGCTTGTCCCGCGTGTGGCCGGTGTATCTGGTCACGCTGCACCTGGCCGCGCTGTGGCTGATCTTCACCCTGAACGTCGGCCACATCCCGCCCGAGGACACCAGCGGTTACAACGCCGTCAGCTACGTGCGCCAGCTCTTCCTGGTCCAACTGTGGTTCCAGCCCTACTTCGACGGTTCGAGCTGGGACGGGCCCGCCTGGTCGATCAGTGCCGAATGGCTGGCCTATCTGCTGTTCGGGGCGCTGATCATGGTCGTCTTCCGGATCGCGCGGGCCACCCGGGCACGAAGCCTGGTCCTGTTGGCCATCGCCGCCTCCGTGCCGCCGGTGGTGCTTCTGATGGCCACCGGCCACTTCTACACCCCGTGGAGCTGGCTGCCTCGGATCGTCATGCAGTTCACCGCCGGTGCGCTGGCGTGCGCCGCGGTACGCAAGCTGCACCTGACGGAGCGGACCCAGAAGCGCGCGGGCTACCTGTCGATCGTGTTGGGCGCCGTCATCGTCGGTGGACTGTACTTCTTCGACAAGCACCCGATGAACACCGTCGGCGACGCCGGCGGCATCGTCGACATCCTGTTCGTCCCGCAGGTGGTCGCCCTGGCGGTCGGCGTCGGTAGCCTCCCGGCGTTGCTGTCCACCCGGCTTCTGGTCTACGGCGGTCAGATCTCGTTCGGCCTCTACATGGTGCACGAGTTGGTCCATACCGCCTGGATCTGGACCACCAGGCAGTTCGAGCTGACTCTGACACCCACCCTCTCGGGTAAAGCGACGCTTGTGGGCCTGTTCGCGATCGCCCTGGTAGGCGCGATTGCGCTTTATCACCTCGTCGAGGAGCCGGCCAGGCGGTGGATGCGCCGAATGGTCGACATCCGGCCCGTCGAGCAGCAGGCCAACACCAAGCTGCACCGGATCGACACCGAGTCCCAGGACCGGTCCGACGAGGTTCCCGCGCGCGCGGGCTGACGGGTGTAACCATCCAAACCCGCTGTGCGACACGTTGTTATGCCCTTGTTATCGCTGTGTCATCGACCGCCTATCTACGGCCCAGCTTCACCCCATAGGCTGTTCCGGTATTTCGGTCCGGGACGAACTGAGTCTCGCTGGGAGTGGAGGTTGCAGTGAGTCGTCTGACCGCTTTCATCGTCTCGCTCGCCCTCCTGGTAGGGCTGTTCGCGCAGGCCCCTGAGCGGCGTTATGTCACCTCGGGCCTGGACCCCCAGATCAACCACATCGCGGTGATCGGGGACTCCTACACCACGGGCATGGTCGCCGAGGGCGGCATGGGGCCGAGGAACTGGGCTCCGCTGGCCTGGCAGGAGTTGGCGCAACGAGGCGTGCAGGTCGATGCCGATGTCGTTGCCGAGGGTGGCGCCGGCTACGAGGCCCGCGGCAACCGCGGCAGCGTCTTCGCGGACCTGACCAGCCGGGCGGTGCAGCCCGACGACGCGTTGATCGTCTTCTTCGGGTCACGCAACGACAAGGACTCCGATCTGGGTGCGGTCACCCGCTTGAGCCACGATGCCCTGACCACGGCCCGGCAATCCGCGCCCGCCGCCCGGATGCTGGTGATCGGGCCGCCGTGGGTGAGTCCCGATGTGCCGCCGAATCTGCTGGGCGTGCGCGACATCCTGCGAGACCAGGCTCGGCAGGTGGGTGCGACGTTCGTCGATCCGATCGCCGAGCGCTGGTTCTTCGATCGCCCTGAGCTGATCGGTGCCGACGGCATCCACCCGACCGACGCCGGCCATGCCTACATGGCCGACAAGATCGCGCCGCTCATCGGCAAGGAGCTGCCGCGCTGGGTCTGACCGCGCGGAGTCAACCGCCGGACGTGCTGCGGAACCGGTCCCGGTAGGCCTTCGGCGACACCCCGAGGTGATTGACGAACACCCGTCGCAGGGTCTCGGCGCTCCCGAACCCCGCGAGCCGGGCGGTTTCTCCGACCTGGCGTCCGGCATCGAGAGCCGCGCGTGCGACGTCGATCCGAACCGTTTCGACGTAGCGCGCCGGTGTGGTGCCCAGTTCGGCCTGAAACAGCCGGGTCAGCTGCCGGGAACTCAACGAGGCCAGTGCCGCAAGGCTTTTCACGCTATGGTCCGCGGTGGGGTCGGCCGCGATCGCACCCGTGACCCGTCGCAACACCGACTCGGCCGGCGCGTCCGACTCGACCAGCGTGGAGAACTGCGACTGGCCGCCGGCACGCTTGAGGTACACGACCAGTGACCGTGCGACATTGCGCACCAGGTCGGCTCCGCAGTCCGCCTCCACCAGCGCCAATGCCAGGTCGATGCCCGCCGACACGCCCGCCGAGGTGTAGACGTCTCCGTCCCGGACGAAGATCGCGTCGGGCTCCACCGAGATCGTGGGATACGCACGCGCCAGTAGCCGTGCGTGTCGCCAGTGCGTGGTTGCCCGGCGGCCGTCGAGCAGGCCGGCCTCGGCCAGGATGAAGGACCCGGTGCAGATCGACGCCAGCCGCCGGGTCCGCGTGGGTAGGTCACGCAGCGCTGCCACCAGCCCGGGATCGATCGGCCGGCCCACCAGATCGTCTCCACCGGACACCAATACGGTGTCCGCGCCGTTGATCTCGGCGATGCGGTCGGTCACCGCGAACCTCGTGCCGATCGAGCTGGTGACATCGGCACCGTCGACCGAGGCGATCCGCAGGCGGTAGTCGGCGCCGAACCGGTTGGCCTCGGCGAAAACCTCGGCGGGTCCGGCGGCATCCAGCAGTTTCATCCCGTCGAAGACCACGATCACGACCTCGCGTGGCCCCACAGCCTCTGCCATCCGTCCATTGTGTCGCTTTCTGTGGGAAAGGTGGCGCATCGGACATGGGCATTGCCGCGGGGCGCGTCGCAGACTGGTTGCACAGCGACAAGGAGGTTCACATGTCATCCACAACAGGCGCAACCGTCACCGTGGTCCAGCCCGGGGCCGGGGATACCGCTGAAATCCCTGGTTTCGGTGCGGTTTTCAAACTCACCGGCCGCACAACCGGTGGTCTGGTCTCGATTGTCGAGCATCCCTTCGCGGTCGGCATGATCACCGCCGCGCACCGGCACACCCACGAGGACGAGCATTCGATCGTGTTGTCCGGTGAGATCGGTTTCCGCTCCGACGACAGCGAGGTCGTCCTGGGACCGGGCGGCTACATCACCAAGCCGCGTGGCCAGATGCACGCCATGTGGAACGCGGGTACGACACCGGGCCGCATCATCGAGGTGATCACGCCGGGCAACGGTTTCGAGAATTACTTCCGCGAACTCGGCGAGCTGCTCGCTTCGGCCGGTGAACCCGGGCCGAACAGTCCGGCCCTGCACACCACCGCCGAGTTCATCGAGCTCTCCGACAAGTACGGCCTCACCTACGGGGTGCCGGAATGGTTCGACGACATCGTCACCCGCTATCACCTGAACCCGCCCACCCATTGATCCGCGTTTGAGGGAGACACACCATGACGACTTCACTGACCGACAACATCGCCGGGATCGAACTGCCGGACACTGCACTGGTGAGGGAGACCACCCAGTACATCCGCGACGTCGAGGATGACCTGTTGTTCCACCATTCCCGCCGGGTGTTCTACTTCGGTGCGCTGCAGGGCCTGCGTCGCGGGCTGACGCCCGATCTGGAACTGCTGTACGTGGGTGCGATGTTCCACGACCTCGGACTGACCGAGCGGTACCGCGCGACCTCACAACTGCGTTTCGAGGTCGACGGTGCCGATGCCGCGCGGGACTTCCTGTTGCAGCACGGGGTCGACGAGGCCGCCGCACGCAAGGTCTGGCTGGGGATAGCGCTGCACACCACGCCGGGCATCCCCGAATTTCTCGATCCCGAGATCGCCCTGGTGACAGCGGGGGTCGAAACCGATGTGCTCGGGATCGGCCGCGACAACCTGACGCCGGACGATCTGAACGCAGTCACCGCGGCGCATCCGAGGCCGGACTTCAAGAACCGGATCCTGCATGCGTTCGCCGACGGGGTGCGGCAGCGGCCCGGGTCGACGTTCGGCACCGTCAACGCCGATGTGCTGGCCCACTTCGACGATTCGTTCGTACGCGAGGACTTCGTCGAGGTGATCCGCAACAACAGCTGGCCGGAATAGCCTGCCCCGCAGGCGAATTCCTCTCGTCAGCTTTCGCCGGTGCGACGTTCGGCGAGCTCCCGCAGCGGTTCGGGCAGGGCGTCGGCCCGCAGGATCTCGGGCAGGTGCTGCGGCTCCAGCGTCAGGGCCCGGAACACGAATCCGATGGTGATGTCATGGTCGGGCCGGTCGGTCACCATGATCTCATCGCCGGCCGATACCGACCCGGGTGTCACCAGCCGCAGATAGGCGCCCGGAATCGCCGCTCTGGTAAAGGTTTTGACCCATCCGTTGATCTGCAACCAGGTGGCGAAGGTCCGGCACGGGATCCGCGGCCGGGACACCTCGAGCTCGAGCCCGTCGGACCCGACCCGCCACCGTTCACCGATGACGGCGTTGGTGAGGTCGATGCCCGCGGTGGTCAGGTTCTCCCCGAACACCCCGTTGGCGATCTCACGGTCCAATTCGGTCTGCCAGGCGTCGAGGTCTTCCCGCGCGTAGGCGTACACCGCCTGATCGTCACCGCCGTGGAACTGTTGATCGCCGATCGTGTCACCGATCAGGCCGCTACCGAGCCCGCCGTGCATCGGGCCGGGAGCGCGTACCGCGACTGCCCCGTCGACGGGACGCTTGTCGATGCCGGTGGTGGCGCCCTTCTCGGCCGGGTTGGGTCGTGCGTGAGCGACGTTGACCGTCAGTACCTGCGCCATGGCAGCCAGCGTAGTTGCTCAGTAAGCGGGTGTCGCAACACCATTCGGGACGGCCCGCGGTGGCGGAACCGGCAGGCACAGACCGGTCGCGAGGTCGAGCTGCCTGCCCGGCACACAGAACGGTGAGCATCCGTTGGTGACGCCCGTTTCGCCCGGCGCGCACGCCGAGCTCGGGGCCGGCGTGACGATCGTGGCCACCGCCATCGACCCGGCCGACAGCACCGCGGCCGACGCCACGGTGAACACTCCGCGCCACACTGCGCTCGTCATTGGCTGTCTCCTCATGAGCGGCACCTGCTCCCGACGTATGGGCGCAGTGTAGGCCGCGCGCGGGGGAGACACCGGCAGTTGTCGCGTTGTCGGCCCGTGGCCGGGCCGGTCCGCTAGCGTCACGTGGTTGTGCAGACCCTGATCGACTTCGACCGTGCGCCCGTGTTCGCCATTCCGACCTCCGACGGGGTCGGAGGCCTCACCGTTCGCGAGGGCATGCTGCTGGAGGGGCCGCAGGGATGGGGGGAGTTCAGCCCGCTGCCCGGCGAGCGCGCGCTGGTCCGCTGGCTTACCGCGGCGATCGAACCGGGAACCGTCGGCTGGCCCGATCCCGTCCGTGGGCGGGTGCCGATCGCGGTCACCGTTCCCGCCGTCGAGGCCTCCCGCGCTAACCAGATCGTCGCGGCGTCCGGCTGCCGGACTGCCGCGGTCGAGGTCGGTGCGGGAGGACTGGCGCAGGACGTCGAGCGGGTGCAGGCGGTGCGCGACGGGCTCGGCGCGGGCGGTGTCATCCGGTGCGATGCCAAGGGGCGGTGGGATCCGGATACCGCGGTCGCCGCGATCGCGGCCCTCGACCAGGCGGCCGGCGGCCTGGAATTCGTCGCCCAACCGTGCCGGACGGTCGAGGAGCTGGGCCAGGTCAGACGGCAGGTCGAGGTGCCCATCGCGGCCGGCGAGTCGATCCGCGACGCCGACGACCCGATGGCCCTGCGGCTCGGCGAAGCGGCTGACATCGCCGTGCTGGCCAGCGGCCCGTTGGGCGGGGCCCGGCGGGCGTTGCGGGTGGCCGAGTCGTGCGGATTGCCCTGTGTGGTCAGCTCGACGCTGGAGACGACCATCGGCCTGGCAGCGGGGCTCGCGCTGGCCGGGGCATTACCCCGGTTGCCGTTCGCCTGTGAGCTGGGAACCAGGGGTTTTCTCGCCGGTGACCTGGTCGCGGATTCGCGTTCGCTTGTTCCGGTCGATGGCTACCTACCCGTGGCGCCGATGCCCCCGGCTCCGCAGCGCGAGCATCTCGAGCGGTACGCGGTCACGGACCCGGAGCGACTGACATGGTGGCGCGAGCGTCTGCAGAGCGCCATATCCGCATCGTGATCAGCCCCGATGCGATTTCGGCCCGCTCACCAGGGCATGTGCCCCGGAAGCCTCGGCGAAACAGATTCAAGTAGCGCACTACGCATGTGTGCGACGGGCAGGCAACTCGAGAATCGACTGCGTCAGCTACCGCTGGCGGGAAGATCCAACGGAGGATGCCATGTCGTTGTTCGCCAAGCTGTCGGAACTCCGGGCCGTGAGGACCCAGGACTCCGGTGGGACCGACGAGCTCAGTATCAGCAGAGCTGATGGATTCCAGTTCAAGGCTGTGTCGATGTGCCAGGGGGATGTGGTGGATCTGGACCGACTGCTGCCGTTCGACGGCCACCTGGAGATCGTGTTGAGGGAGGTGGACCTGCGCACCGACGAGATGTCTGACGTGGGTTCGATCTTCATCCGCTCGGACGAGTTGGGGCGGGGAGAGCTCACCCAGCAGTTCAACGGAGCGGGCGCACTGTACGACCTCACCTACAAAGTCATCTGAGGCATCGATCGACGCTTCGGCACGCCTCAGTCCTGCACGGCCTTCGCGATCGCCACGCAGGTGGTCAACCAGTCGGTGTCGGGTTGGTGTGTCTCGGTCAGCTCCCACATCGCGTTGTGCAGCATCCGGACGATCACCCAGGCCCTGGCCCGGTCGGGATCCAGTCCGGCCGCGTCGACCAGGGCCGACAACCGGCGCCGGACGCCGTCGCGAACGTACCCGGCCAGTTCTTCCCACCGGTTCCACAGCATCGGCGCGACCTCGTAGTGCGGGTCCCCGTTCATCGGCTTGGGATCGATCACCAGCCACGGCGCGCGGACGCCGGCCAGGACGTTCTCGTAGTGCAGGTCGCCATGGATCAGAGTGCCGGTGACGGCCGGATCGGTGGCCAGATCCCTGCCCAGGGTGATCGCCTGTTCCACCAGTCGACGCGGAACCGGGGCATTGCGGGGGAGTCGGGTGAGGTCGGCGGTCCCTCGTTCGGTGTACTCGGCGAGCGACCGTAGCTGGGGCAGCGCAGGAACATGAAGCCGGCCGTAGAGCCCGGCGACGATCTCACACGCCTCGATGTCCCAGAGCTCGTTGAGGTTTCGCTGCTCCAACCGTTCCAGCAACATCATCCGCCGGTGCGGATCGGCGCGCAGCAACCGGACCGCGCCGGTACCCGCCCAGCGGCGCAGCGCCAGGTGTTCGTGTTCGGACTCGTCATCGGGGAAGGCGGCCTTGAGGACTGCGGGCACGCCTTCACCGGTCTGCACCGGCAGCACGATCGAGCAGTAGCCGTGAAGCGCGGGCCCGTCGGCACGCAGGTCCCATTCGTCGAACTGGGCCCGGATCAGTCTCGGCAGGCCGTCGACCCACGATTGCCATTGCGGTCCCCGCGTGCCCATCGCGCGCACCGCTTCGGGCAGATCGATCATCGCCGTCAATCGTCGCACCCCGGCCCGCCCGCCGGGCACCCGGTTTTGACAGACTGTGCCCCATGGCACAGATAACCTTCAAGGGAAACCCCATCAACACGGTCGGCGACCTGCCGGCAGTCGGTAGCCAGGCCCCGAGCTTCTCGGTCACCGGCACCGATCTCGGCACCGTCACCAATGACCAGTTCCAGGGCAAGTCGGTGCTGCTGAACATCTTCCCGTCGGTGGACACCGGGATTTGCGCCGCCAGCGTGCGCACCTTCAACGAACGGGCCGCCGCCGCCGGTGCCACGGTCCTGTGCGTGTCGAAGGACCTGCCGTTCGCGCTGAACCGTTTCTGCGGAGCCGAGGGCATCGAGAACGTCATCACCGCGTCCGCCTTCCGGGACAGCTTCGGCGAGGATTACGGGATCACCATGGCCGACGGTCCGATGGCCGGTCTGCTGGGCCGTGCCGTCGTCGTGATCGGCGCCGACGGCAACGTGGCCTACACCGAACTGGTGCCCGAGATCGTCCAGGAACCCGACTACGACTCGGCACTGGCCGCGCTCTGATCGTCACCCTCCCTCACCGGCGCGCCTCGCGCCGGTGAGGGACCGGCAGGCGGTCAGATCGGCCACTGCTCGCGGCGATGGGCCGCATCGAAGAACATCCACTCGTATTTCGACGTGACCACGAAATGGGTTCGTGCGGCGGCTTCGTCCGCCCCGCCCAGGGTCGGTCCGAGCCGATCGGTCAGGTCGAGCACCTCGGCGACCGTGGCGGCGAAGTCCTCCCCGCCGTAGCTGTCGATCCAACGCTGATACCGCCGATCAGGCGATCCGCGTTGAACCAGCGCCGCTCCGACCCGGGCGTAGATCCAGTAACACGGCAGGACCGCCGCCAATCCCTCGGCGAAGGTGCCGCTGTAGACGGTGGCCAGCAGATAACTGGTGTAGGCGCGCGTGGTCGGGGTGACCGGCGTCGCGTTCAGTGCCTCGACATCCAGCCCCAGCTCGGGGAGTAGCTCGCTGTGCAGCCCCAATTCGACGTCGAAGACCTCGGCGGCGTGCCGGGAGAACATCGCGGTGCCGGCCAGGGTGGGGGCCTTGGCGGCGACGATCGCCAGCGCCCGCGCATAGTCGCGCAGGTAGTGCACATCCTGCGCCACATAGTGGGCGAATGCCCCGTCGTCCAGGCTCCCGTCGGTGAGGCCGGTCAGAAACGGGTGCGCGAGGATCGCGGAGAACGTCGGCTCGATCGCGTCCCAGAGCCGGGCCGACCAGGATTGCGGTTTCGCATCGGGGTGCATACCACCATGGTGTCAGGTGACCCGCAAACGTTATGTGCCTCCCCGGAGGGCCGTGCACCACAACGATTTTCACCACGGTGCGGGCCAAACCGGACCTGTCCCGGCCACTTTGCCCAGGACGGTCTGACTTCACCCGGATACCGGTCCCGGTGACGCAGCGGCCGCACGAGGGTAACGACCGCCGGCGGCCTGGGCGGTCACTGTTCGGTCACGGTAGTGCATCTGATTGAGCTTGTGCCCCATGCAAATTGGGCAAACAGCTCCGCGGGCGGTACAAATGGTTGACTCGACTGACAACGACCAGCAGTCGACGTCGCCTTCTGGTGGTCGAGAGAGTTGATGTTCGATGAGACGTACCTTTGCCCTTCTGTTCGGTCTGGCATTCCTGGTCGCGGCTCCCGGACTGGCCGGCGCCGCACCGATCGAACGCCCGACCGGCAACCAGCGCTATGTCGATCTCGTGATCGCCCGCGCGATGTCACAGCGCGGCGTTCCGTTCAGCTACGGCGGCGGCGATATGAACGGGCCGACCCGTGGTGTCGCCCGCACCCTGCCCGCTCCCGGCGTTGCCCCGGTGACCCCGCCGCTGGCAGGCGGCGGTCTGATCCCGGGCCTGTCCACGCCGACAGTGTCGGCACCCGTGCTGACCACCCCGGGTGTCGCAGCGGTGCCCGATCCGTCGGCGAATGTGGTCGGATTCGATGCCTCAGGGCTGATCGTCTACGCCTTCGGCGGGGCCGGCGTGAAGATGCCGCGGTCATCCGGCGAGCAGTACAAGGTGGGGCAGAAGGTGCTGCCCGCCCAGGCGCTGCCCGGTGACCTGATCTTCTACGGACCCGAGGGCACCCAGAGTGTCGCGCTCTACCTCGGGAACAACCAGATGATCCAGGGCACCGAGCCCGCGGTCGCGGTCACCCCGGTGCGCGGCGAGGGCATGACCCCCTACCTGGTCCGCATCATCGCCTGACGCCCGAGATTCGTGCGCCTGAGGCGGCTCAACTGTCCGTAGGCTTTGAGCTGTCGACGAGGAGGGCGCACCGCATTGATGGAACAGACACCTGCGACCACACGGACCGTATTTCCCGACATCAGTTCGCGGGCCTGGGAACATCCTGCTGACCGGACCGCGCTGACCGCGTTACGGCGGCTCAAGGGATTCGATCAGGTTCTCAAGGTGCTGTCGGGGATGCTGCGCGAGCGCAAGCACCGGTTGCTGTATCTGGCCAGTTCGGCGCGGGTGGGTCCGCGACAGTTCGCCGACCTCGACGCGCTGCTCGACGACTGCGTGCGGGTGCTCGACGCTCCGGTACGTCCGGAGATGTTCATCATCCAGTCGCCGGAGGCCAATGCGTACTGCATCGGCATGGAGGACCCGTTCATCGTCATCACCTCGGGTATGTACGAGCTGATGACGCATGACGAGATGCGCTTCGTCATCGGTCACGAGCTCGGTCACGCGCTCAGCGGTCACGCCGTGTACCGCACGATGCTCCATCACCTGATGCGGTTGGCGTCGTCGTTCGGCTTCGTCCCGATCGGTGGCTGGGCACTGCGTGCGATCGTCGCGGCTCTGCAGGAATGGCAACGCAAATCCGAACTTTCGGGGGACCGCGCCGGGCTGCTGTGCGGACAGGACTTCGACATGGCGATCCGGGTCGAGCTGAAGCTGGCGGCGGGCCGGCACCTGGACAAGCTCGACTCGCAGGCGTTCCTCGCCCAGGCACGTGACTATGACGCGACCGGGGACATGCGCGACGGGGTGCTCAAACTGCTCAACCTGGAGATGCAGACGCATCCCTTCTCGGTGCTTCGAGCGGCGGACCTGACCAAGTGGGTCGACACCGGCGGATACGGCGCGATCATGGCCGGCAACTATCCGCTGCGGTCCGACGATGCGACGGCGAGCTGGGCTGACGATGTCAGCGCGGCGGCGCGCCATTACAAGGACGGTTTCGACCAGTCCAACGATCCGTTGATCCGGGGCATCCGGGACGGGTTGGGCGGTGTCGTCGACGGAGTGGGGCAGGCCGCGACGAGTGCGGCCGACTCGATGGGCCGCAAGATCTCCGAGTGGCGCCGCAACAACAGGCAGGGCGAGGAATAGCGGCGCCGGTGGGTAGTTGCCGTCGGATCAACGGTAAGCCCCTAGACTAGGCGCTCGTGGGCATCCTGTTTGGCTTCGCGCCGTGGATCATCTATTGGGTACTCGTCGGCAACGTGCCGTTCCTGGTCGCCGTCCTGGTGGCACTGGCGACGGCTGTCGCGACGTTCACGATCAGCCGGATCTCCGGGGCGCCGGGGCGCACCCTGGAGGTCGGTGCACTCGCGACCTTCATCGTGCTCACGATCCTCACGCTGGTGCTGAGCCAGGACGTCATGGAGCGCTGGATCCAGCCGCTGAGCACCGCGGGAATCTTCCTGGTCGCGTTGGTCGGCCTGCTGATCGGTAAGCCGTTCGTACTGGAGTTCGCGGCGGCGGGCCAACCGCCCGGAGTCGTGGAAAGCGACCTGTTCCAACGGGTTGTCAAGATCCTCACTTGGATCTGGGTGGGTGCCTTCGCCGGCATGACGATCTCCTCGGCGATCCCGCCGATCGTGCAGGGTGACGCCACGATTCTGGACACCAAGACTCCGCTGTCGTTCATCTGCTACTGGGTCATCCCGTTCATCCTGCTGGGCCTGGCCACGTTGGCCTCCCGCATCCTGCCCGACCGCATGACCGCCGGCATCAACGACATCGTGCGCAAGACCACGTTCGTGGCGTTCTCCGAAGCCGAGATCGACCAGCTCTACTACCTGGCCCAGGAGCACGCCAACCGCGAGGTCGGTGCCGGGCAGGAGGCGTACGACGTTCGGGTCGGCGGATCGGGAACTCCGTTGGTGGGCGATGAATCCCGTCTGTCGTGGCCCTCGACGTACAAGGTGCGTGACCGCAAGCGGTAGCGCGCGCGAGGAGCCGAAAGCCGGTGTGGGTCAGCCCGTCGGCAACATCCCCAGCAGGCTGAACATCATCACCATGCCGGGCAGCAGGTTGGTCACCTGGTGCGCGATGATGCCGCCCCACAAACTTCCGGAGTACAACCGGGCCAACGCGATTGGCACCGCCACCACCAGTAGCAACGGAGCCCGCTGCGGTTCCAGGTGGGCCAGGGCGAACACCGGGGTGGACACGGTCGCGGCGACGACGCGCCCCCACCGCTGTTCGAGCGCTCCCCAGAGCAGGCCGCGGTACACCACCTCCTCACAGATCGGGGCGATGACGGCCACCAGGAGCAGGACGGCCACCGCCAGGGGCCAGGTGGTCCGCACGCCCTCGTAGATGCCTCCCACGGCCGAGGTCGCGTCCGGTCCGACGATCGACTGGTAGAGCAACGCCGCCGGCAGTGTGACGAACAGTCCGCCGATGCCGAACGCCAGACCGAGACCCACGGCGCGCCAGGACCATTGCCACCGGAAGTCGACGCGGGGACCGTTGCCTCGCCACTTCGCGATTCCCATTGCGCAGGCCGCGGCGACCAGGGTGGGCACCCCGATCGCCACCGTGATCATCCAGGCCGGCGGGGGACCCGAGGGCGCCAGCAGACCGAAGGATGCCGAGGTCAGCAGATAGACGGCCTCGACGACGACGAAGGCACCCAGTCCCCAGCGGTGAGCGGGCCAGACCGGTGCGGTCGGCGCTTCCTGAACGGCATCCATGCGGCCAGAGGCTACTGGCCGCGGCCGAATACCGTCACTTGGTCCCGAAGATCCGGTCACCGGCATCGCCCACGCCGGGAACGATATAGCCCTGCTCGTCGAGTTCCCGGTCCAGCGCCGCGGCGTAGATCGGCACCTCCGGATGCGCCTGGTGCATCGCCTCGACGCCCTCCGGACACGTCAGCAGGCAGACGAACTTGATGGAGCGGGGCTCGTACTCCTTGATGCGGTCGATGGCCGCGACGGCGGAGTTACCGGTGGCCAGCATGGGATCGACGACGACCACGTCCCGTTCGTGCAGGTCGCTCGGAAGTTTGAAGTAATACTCCACCGCCACCCGGGTCTTCGGATCGCGGTACAGGCCGATATGGCCGACCCGGGCATTCGGCATCACGCTGAGCATGCCGTCCAGGATGGCGCTGCCGGCCCGCAGGATGGACACGAACACCAGTTTCTTGCCGTCGATCACGGCTCCCGTCGTGGATTCCAGCGGCGTCTCGATGTCGACGTCGTGCACCGGGATATCGCGCAGCACCTCGTAGCTCATCAGCATCGAGATCTCGTTGAGCAGCTGGCGGAATCCTTTGGTGGACACATCCTTCTGCCGCATCAGCGTCAGCTTGTGCTGGATCAGCGGATGGTCGATGACATGCAGGTTGCCCATGGCGTCCTCCTAGAAAACCGTGCCGTCGCTGATGATGGACAACGGAGGGCGGCCATCGCGCAGGCGTGCCGCGAGTGCACGCCCGGTCGCCCAGGTTCCTCCCTCCAGTACGCAGGCCAGCGGCAGCTGCGGAGCCGCCAGGTCGTGGCGGACCAGCGGCGCCAATTCATCGAGCAGCGCGACGGTCAGTGCCCGCCATTCGACCACGATCTCGTCGTCGACCGCCCAGTCCGACTGCGCGACTGCGGGATCACGTAGCCGTAGTACACCGGTATCCAGCAGCAGACCGCCGTTGCGGTACTCGGGCAACCCGGTCAGGGCATCGAGGTCGGTGACCGCGACGCCTGCCCATTCGAACGGTTCCAGAAGCGAATAGGTCAACCACTGGGACAGCTTGTGAAACGGCATCCATCCACGCGAGAGGCCGGGACCGGGAACCGCCCCATGCCTCCAGCAGTCACCGAGCGGTTGACCGTCGATGGCGTTACCGGTCAGCCACACTCCGGACAACGTGTCCAACACTGTCGAGAGGAGGTCGTGGGCCGCGACGGTCGGGCCTGTCACCGTGTCGAACAGTCCGCCGGGGCGGCCGTGCGGGCCGAATACGTCAGGGCGAGCGGCCAGTTGCGTGCCAAGGCGGCGTAGCAGCTGCACCCGTCCGGCCAGCCCGAGCAACGGATTGCCGGAGTCCACCTGGAAGGCGGCAGCCAGGCTTTCGTCGTCGAGGCGGCGCAACGCGGTGGCGTCGGCCCGCAGCGGATCGCCCGGGTCGCTGGAGAACAGTCCGCCGCAGAAGGCGTGCCAACTGGCCACCCCCAGCCCTTCCGAGCGGGTCAGCCCAAGCCCGGTACCGGGTTCCAGGTAATGCCAGTCGGTTCCGGCGCCGGCGTCCAGCAACACACTCACCACAGCCAGGTCGATCATCGAGCGGGCCCGGGCAGCAGAATCCACATGGGTTGTGCGCGTGGCCAACTCCGCGCGGCGGTCCACGCCGCCGGCCTCGAAATGGCGCCACCGGCTGTGGTAGGGGATGGCGAGCGTGGGGTAGCGGGTGCGCGTGACCTCGGCGACCTCGACGGCGGCATGGGCCAGGGCGTCATCGTCGACCAGGAACCAGGGGGAGTCGCCGGTCCGCGCCCGCTGCAGTAGATGCCGGGCTCGTTCGCGGATCGCGGATGTGTTGCGCAGGGCCGCGACAGCCGCCGAGCCGTCCAGGGTTGTGGTCATGGGGTGAGCCCGCGGCCCTTGGCGATCTTGAGCTCGTCGGTGCCGGGCACCGGGCCCGGGGTGAAGTAGCCGGCGGCCATCTTCGCGTCGATCTCGACCCGGGCGTCGGCCGGGATCAGGTCGTCGGGGATGTTGACCCGTTCGCCGACCTCGATCCCCGAACCGGTGATCGCGTCGTATTTCATGTTGCTCATCGAGACCAGGCGGTGGATCTTGCGGACGCCCAACCAGTGCAGGACATCGGGCATGAGCTCCTGGAACCGCATATCCTGCACGCCCGCAACACATTCGGTGCGGGCGAAGTACTGGTCGGCGGTGTCGCCGCCGTGCTGGCGCTTGCGTGCGTTGTAGACCAGGAATTTGGTCACCTCACCGAGTGCGCGGCCTTCCTTGCGCGAATAGGCGACCAAACCGACCCCTCCGCGCTGGGCTCCGGCGATACACTCCTCGATGGCGTGCGTGAGATAGGGCCTGCAGGTGCAGATGTCGGAGCCGAAGACGTCCGAACCGTTGCACTCGTCGTGTACCCGTGCGGTCAGTTCCACCCTCGGATCGGCCAGATCGCTTGGTGCGCCGAAGATGTAGACGGTCTGCCCACCGATCGGGGGCAGGAACACCTCGAGATCACCGCGGGTGACGAGTTCGGGGTACATGCCCCCGGTCTCCTCGAACAACACCCGGCGCAACGCGGTCTCCGTGCAACCGAACCGGGCGGCCACCCCGGGCAGGAACCACACCGGCTCGACGGCCGCCTTCGTCACCAGTGCCGCACCGCTTTCCAGCAGCGCTTGACCGTCCGGGTGCAGCCGGCCGGCAGCGATGGCCGTGGCGATCTCCGGCACGATCACATGAGCCTTGGTCACCGCGATGGTCGGCCGGATGTCGTAGCCGGCGGCCAATTCGGCGGCGAATGCATCGGAGACCATCGCGCCCCACGGATCCAGGCTGACGATCGCCTCCGGTCGGCTCCACTGCGGATACGGCCCGATCACATCGGTGGGCGAGGTGTTGGTCAAATCGGCACGGTGCTCCGGCGAGAGCGCGCCCGCGGCGACGGCCAATGCCCGGTAGACGCTGTACGAGCCGCTGTGCGTGCCGATGACATTGCGGTGCGCGCGAGTGGTGGTGGTGCCGATCACCGGACCGCGCTCGGCAGCGCTCGGCGCTCCCCACCGGATCGTCGGGGTGCCCGCTGCCGCACTGTGGGAGGTCAACCGGATATGCCGCGCCTTCGCCGGCTCCGCAGGCGCACCACCACCTGATTCGGCCACCATGTCGGTGCTCCTTCCTCCGCGCGCGCTCGGCTGAGACAGTCCAGTCAACCCCGATTCGGCCGGTTCTGCATGCGGTGTGCCCGTACCGTCGGTTGGGTGCGCTGGATCGTGGACGGCATGAACGTCATCGGCACTCGACCTGACGGTTGGTGGAAGGACCGGCGCGGTGCGATGGCCGGTTTGGTCGAGCGGCTCGAGCGTTGGGCAGCGGCCGGGGGACACCCTGTCACGGTGGTGTTCGAAGGGCCGACGACACCGCCGGTCGAGTCTGCTGTCGTCGAGGTGGGTCACGCTCCCCGGGCCGCCGCGAACTCCGCCGACGACGAGATCGTGCGGCTGGTCGGGGCTTCTGCTCGACCCGGCGAGATCACCGTCGTGACATCGGACAGCGGACTGGCCGCGAGGGTCCGCGATGCGGGTGCGTTGGTGCAGCCTGCCGCCGGGTTCCGCGATCTGATCGAGCGATTCTGAGTATCCGGACGCTGCGGTGCACTACCGTCACGGCATGGTCGACGATGCGGTCAGCATCAGTGGGGTGGACCTGACCGATCCAGCGGTCTACGAGGCGGGAATGCCGTTCGAGGCATTCCGGGAACTTCGGTGCCGCGCGCCTGTCGCCTGGCATCCATACTCGGATGGGGCGGGCTTCTGGGCACTCACCGGCTATGACGAGATCCTCGCGGTGTCCCGGGACAGCGCGACGTGGTCCTCGCAGCGGACCGGAGTGCTCTTCGACGTTCCGCTGCCGGAGAATTCGTTCCAGCTCGAGCTCATGATGCTGACGATGGATCCACCGCGGCACAGCGCACTCCGGACGCTTGTCAGCAAGGGCTTCACCCCGCGGCATGTCGCCCAGCTGCGGGAGCGGCTGGGTTGCCTGGCCGCCGAGATCGTCGACGGGGTGCTGGACCGCGGTGAGTGCGAATTCGTGTCCGACATCGCGGGCGCATTGCCGTCGTATGTGATCGCCGAACTCCTCGGCATCTCCCACGAGGATGGTCGCCGCCTGTACCACCTCACGGAAACGATGAATTCGGAGCACGTCGGCGAAGCCACAGATACGGTGCTGCAGGCGCAGATCGAGATGTTCGAGTACGCCTCCGCACTGGCGCAGCGCAAGCGTGCCGAACCGGGCGATGACATAGCGACCGCGCTGCTCGCTGCCGAGGTGGACGGCCGGCACCTCACCGACCTCGAGTTCAACATGTTCTTCCTGTTGATGATCAATGCCGGGGGAGACACCACCCGCAACCTGGTCTCGGCGGGCACATTGGCCCTGCTGGAGCACCCGGACGAACTCGCTCGGCTGGCAGCCGACCCGGGGCTGCTGTCCACGGCGGTCGAGGAGATGCTCCGCTATGTCAGTCCGGTGACCGCGTTCACCCGCACGGCGACGAAAGACACCGAACTGCAAGGCATTCGCATCGCAGAAGGTGACCGGGTGGCGATGTTCTTCCCTTCGGCCAACCGCGACGAGACGCATTTTGCCGATCCCGACGGGTTCGACATCGGCCGAGACCCGAATCCGCACTTGGCTTTCGGTGGGGGCGGGACGCATTTCTGTCTCGGAGCGAATCTGGCCCGGGTGGAGGCGACGGCCATCTTCCCCGAAATCCTGCACCGGATGAAGGATCTGGAGGTCACCGGGCCGGTGCAGCGGGTGCGTTCGAACCTGATGAACGGCATCCATTCGATGCCGGTACGGTTCAGCGCGGCGTGATCAGCTCGCGGGCGGGCGTGCCGGCTGCGGGCGTACCGTCTCGATCTTCTCGTCGATGATCAACTGCCGCAGTGTTTTCCGGTCGAACTTCCCGCTGGGTAGGGTCGGTATCCGGTCACCGGTGGTCAGCGCCCACCGGGTCGGCACCTTGTAGGCGGACAATTGTTCCCGAGCGTAGGCGGCCAGGGTGCGCAGGTCGAGATCCGCGGTGGGTACCACGACCGCGCAGACCTCCTCGCCGCGTTGCGGATCGTCGATGCCGACGACCACACATTGCGCGACGTCCCCAGACGCGGCGATGACGGCCTCGACTTCCAGCGGGGAGACGTTGGCCCCGGCGGCTTTGATCAGATCGGTGGTGCGCCCGACGTAGAACAGGCGGGGATCGCCGTCGCGGCGGTACACCTTGTCGCCGGTGTGGTACCAGCCGTCGGCGTCGAAGGTGTCCGAACGTTCGCGCTTGTTGTAACCGGCCATGACCCCGATACCGCGGACCAGGAGTTCGCCGGTGTCCCCGGATGCGACCGGGGAGCCGTGCTCGTCGACGATGGCCATGTCGGTGAAGACGAAGCCGCCTGCGGTCTCGGACATGGTGCGGTGCACCGGAAATCCGTCGGGCACATCGGTCATGGCGATGTCCAGCGGGCCGTCGCGCAGCATCGGTGCACTGCTCAGGTCGCGGTCGGCGAACGACGGATGGTCGCGCAACCGCTGGGTGAACGCCGGCCAGCCCACGATCCCGGTGATGTGTTCCCGCTCAGCCAGGTCCAGTGCGGTGTCCGGATCCAGTTTCGGCATGACCACCAGGGTGACGGGTTCGTGCAGGGCGCCGGTCACCGCGAGCAGTCCGCCGATCCAGAAGAACGGCATGGCGCACAGGATCCGGGACCGGTCCTGCGACCCGGTGATGGCCCGGATGGCTGCGGGCCAGGTCGAGGTCTGACGCACGAGTGTGCCATGGGTGTGCAGGACGCCTTTGGGATCGGCGGTGGATCCGGACGTGTGCACCATGATGGCGAGGTCGGCGGGGGAGACCTCGGCTTCGGCCGCGGCCAGGACCTCGACCGGTACCTCGCCGGCGTCCTCGTCACATCCGCGTGACGCCCACAGCCGATCGTCGGCGCCGGTCAGCGCGATGCGGCGCAGATAGGGGGCGGCGCGCAGGGCCAGCCGGCTCGAGGAGTGTTCCGCCAGTTCGGGCAGCGCCGCCTCCAACCGTTCGGCGACATCGATGGTCAGCACCGTGCTGGGACCGATGAGCAGACCGATGTCGGCCAGGCGCAACACTTTTGCGATCTCGGCGGGTGTGTACAGCGTGCTCAGCGGCACGGCCACCGCCCCGATCCGCGACACCGCGAGCCACCAGGTCACCCACTCGGCGCCGTTGGGGAAGAACAGGCCGACGCGACTGCCCTTGCCGATCCCTTGGTGCAGTAGCCACCGCGCCAGGCGTGCGGACCGCCGGTCGGCGTCGAGGTAGGTCAGCCGTTCGGTGGGGGTGACCAGGTAGACCGACTCGCCGAACTCGGCGACACTGTGCCGCAGCAGGGCGGGGACGGTCAGCGGGGATTGCGTCACCCGCCCATCTTCTCCAACGAGTGCCGCGGGTCTGTCCCCGGTGGGTCAGTTGCCTCCGCAGGCGGCGCAGCCATCGCGCGGCGGGCGTGGATCGTGGGGGTCGTCGGGGTTCGGCTCACCGAACCACCGCGACGGCTCATGCTCGCCGTAGGTGTCGTGCCAGGACCACCACTCGTAGGGCTTGGTCTGCGGGTAGCCCGGCGGTGAGTCCTCCCAGCTCTCCTGGCGGCCGAGCGCGGTCATGTCGAGGAGGTTCCAGGTGTTGACGAACGCCTCGTCGCCCCGGTCGTTGATGAAGTAGGTGCGGAAGATCTGGTCACCGTCACGAATGAACGCATTGGTGCCATGCCATTCATCGACGCCGAAGTCCACGTCGAACTCTGCGCCGTCGCGGGGAACCATGGTGTACCAGGGGTGGGTCCAGCCCATGCGGGCCTTGATCCGCGCGATGTCGGCCTGAGGTCCGCGGGACGCGTAGACCAATGTGGTGTCGCGGGCGTTGAGATGGGCGAGGTTGCCGATGTGGTCGGCCATCAAGGAGCAGCCGACGCAACCGTGCTCGGGCCAGTCGTCGACGCCCGGATCGAGAAACGCGCGGTACACGATCAGCTGACGACGCCCGGCGAACAGGTCGAGCAGGGTGGCGCTGCCCTCGGGCCCCTCGAACTCGTAGTCCTTGTCCACCGGCGTCCACGGCATGCGCCGGCGCAGCGCCGCGAGCCGGTCGCGGACCCGGGTGAATTCTTTTTCTTTGACCAGCATTTCGTCGAGTGCGGCTTGCCATTCGGTGGCCGGCACGATCGGTGGATTCTTCACGATGACTCCCGTCGTCGGTCCATTGCGGTGCTCATCCAACGTTCAACAAATCAGTTGAATAACCTTCCTCGAGGTAACCACGACCCGCGGCTATAGTCAACAAGGTGGTTGAAGATCAAGTTCTGGACCGCGCATATTCGGCCCTGGCCGATCCGACCCGGCGCCGGCTGCTGGAGGCCCTGCGGGAGGGCGACGCCCGCATCAGCGACCTGGCCGCCCCGTTGCCCATGACGTTCGCCGGTGTCTCACGGCATATCGGGGTGTTGGAAGCCGCCGGCCTGGTGCAGCGGGAGGTCCGTGGTCGCGAGCACTGGGTGTCGCTCAGGCAGGACGGGTTGACGATGGCTCAGCAGTGGATGAACGAGCAGACCGACTTCTGGTCGAGCCGGGCAGATGCGCTGGCCGCACGGTTACGGCGTCAGGCGGATTCCCGATGACCGGCGCGCCGACGGTCCGCGTGCGGCGACTGATGCCCGCGGCCCCCGATGTGGTGTTCGACGAATGGCTTGATCCAGAGTCGCTGCGGGAGTGGATGTGCCCGAGGCCCGTGTACTGCGTCGAGGTGGCGGTCGAGCCCCGGGTGGGCGGGCTCGTTCGGTTCGACATCGACGATTCCGGTTCGAGCGTGTTGATCACCGGGCAGTTCCTGACGATCGACCGCCCGCGGGTGCTGCGGTTCACCTGGAGCAACTCGGACTGGGCCGACCCGACCGTGGTCAGCATCGTCAACGTCGAATTCGAACCGGCCGGTGACGGGCAGACGATGATGTCGATCGAGCATTCCCTTTTGCCGCCAGAGGAATTCGACAACTTCCACAACGGGTGGACCCTCACGGTCGAGCAACTGGCGGCCCACCTCGGAAGTGCCTCGACCTAGACTGCGGGCATGGACAGCGGCACCGAGGTTCAGTACGAGGCCCCTGCAGGCCTGCTCCGCATCGAGGACTGCCTGGACGAGAACGGCGGCATCGTGCTGCCCCCGGGCACCACCCTGATATCGCTGATCGACCGCAACATCGCCCACGTTCCCGACCTCGTCGCCTACCGCTATCTCGATCACAGCCACGCCGAGGAAGAGGTCGTCGAGCTGACGTGGACGCAGCTGGGCGTGCGGCTGCGGGCCGTATCTGCGCGGCTGCAGCAGGTTGCCGCGCGAGGCGACCGCGTCGCCATCCTCGCACCGCAGGGTCTCGACTATGTCGTCGGCTTCTTCGCGGCGATCAAGGCCGGGAACATCGCGGTGCCACTGTTCGCGCCGGAGTTGCAGGGCCACGCAGAGCGACTCGAGACCGCGCTGCTCGATTCCCGCCCGACCACAGTGCTCACCACCGCCGCTGCCGATACCGCGGTGCGGGAGTTCCTCGCGAAGATGCCCGAGTCCGGGCGTCCGCGGGTCGAGCTCATCGACACGGTGCCCGATTCCGAGGGGGACGATTTCACCCCGATCCCGGTCGATCCCGACGACATCTCCCACCTTCAGTACACCTCGGGGTCGACGCGCCCGCCGGTCGGAGTGGAGATCACCCATCGTGCGGTCGGCACCAACTTGCTACAGATGATTCTGTCCATCGATCTGCTGAACCGAAACACCCACGGCCTCAGCTGGTTACCGCTCTATCACGACATGGGCCTGTCCATGATCGGGTTTCCCGCGGTGTACGGCGGGCACTCGACTCTGATGTCGCCGACGGCGTTCATCCGGCGCCCCCAGCGGTGGGTCCGGGCGATGTCGGACGCATCGAAGCACGGCCGGGTCATCACGGCCGCACCGAATTTCGCCTACGAGTGGACCGCCCAGCGCGGCGTACCCGCAGCGGGGGAGGACATCGATCTGAGCAATGTGGTGCTCATCATCGGGTCCGAGCCGGTGGTCCCCGAGGTGATGACGGCGTTCAACGAGGTGTTCGCGCCGTACGGCCTGCCGCCGACCGCGTTCAAACCGTCGTACGGCATCGCCGAGGCGACGCTGCTGATCTCGACGATCGCCCCGGCCGAACAGGCGTCGGTGGTCTATTTCGACCGCGAGGAACTCGCCGTCGGACGAGCGGTCCGTGTCGACGCGCGCGCCGAAGGCGCCGTCGCGCATGTGTCGTGTGGTCACCCCGCCCGCAGCTTGTGGGCGGTGATCATCGACCCCGCGACTGCCGACGATGGGTCCTCCGCGGAAGTACCCGACGGCGAGGTCGGGGAGATCTGGTTGCACGGCAACAACATCGGTCGGGGATATTGGGGCAGGCCCGAGGAGACGCGCAAGACATTCGGGGTGCCGCTGCACTCGCGCCTTGCCTCGGGCAGTCACGCCGAAGGGCTCCCCGAACACGTCACCTGGCTGCGCACCGGCGATCTCGGGGTGTATTTCGAGGGGCAGTTCTATGTGACCGGGCGGATGGCCGACCTGGTGCGGATCGTCGGTCGCAGCCACTACCCACAGGACATCGAGGCCACGGTGGCGGACGCCTCGCCGCTGGTCCGGCGCGGCTACGTCACGGCATTCACCGTGCCCCCCGGGGCCGCCGCCGACGGTGACGGTGCCCGGCTGGTGGTGATCGCCGAACGCGCGGCACGCACCAACCGCGCCGACCCCCAGGAGGCGATCGAGGCCATCCGCGCCGCGGTGGCAGACCGGCACGGACTGACGGTGGCCGATCTGCGATTCCTTCCGGCAGGTGCTATCCCGCGGACCACCAGCGGCAAGCTGGCCCGGCTGGCCTGCCGCGGTGAGTATCTGGAGGGCACACTGGGCGTGCGGTGACCACCCGCCGCAGGCATGCTGCTGGGTATGAGCAGAGACGAGATCACCGCCGCAATCGTGGAAGCCCGCCTGACCAAGGGCGTGACCTGGCAGCAGTTGGCCGATGCCATCGACAAGCCCGTGGTGTGGACGGTGTCTGCGCTGCTGGGACAGCATCCGGTCCCGGTCGAGTCCGGCAAGATCATCGTGGATCTGCTCGGCTTGGACGAGTCGGCGATTCCGGTGCTGGCCGCGGTGCCGATGCGCGGCGGATTGCCGACGGCTGTGCCCACGGATCCCACCATCTACCGCTTCTACGAGGCGCTCCAGGTCTATGGCGGCGCGCTCAAGGAACTCATCCACGAACAGTTCGGTGACGGCATCATGAGCGCCATCAACTTCAGCATCGACGTGCAGCGGAAATCGCACCCTGCCGGTGACCGGGTGGTGGTGACGTTCGACGGCAAGTTCCTGCCTTACGACTGGACCGCCGCGCCGGAGTAGCGGGCGCTGCTAGCTTGCAGACGTGAGCCAGTTCTCGGAATCGTGGGCGGCGTTACGTGCGGCGGTGGCCGGCCTGCGGCCGGAGGACTTCGAGCAACCCTCCGGCTGCGCCGGCTGGTTGGTTCGAGACCTGGTGTGCCACCTCATCATTGATGCCCAGGATGTGCTGATCACGCTCGCCACCCCGGCCGACGCGAAAGCCACCCGCAACGCGCTGTCCTACTGGGAGGTGACCGACACGCCTCCGACCGGCGAGGATCCGTTGGATGCGTTGACCGTCCGGCTGGCTGCCGCATACGAGGATCCGGACCTGCTCACGTTCCATCTGGACGACGTGGGGTCGGCTGCCGGGCGGGCAGCCGAGCTCGCCGACCCGCGCCTGCTGGTGAGCACGAAGGAACAGGTCCTCACCGTCGGTGACTACCTCGACGCCTACGTGCTCGAATGGACGCTGCACCACCTCGATCTGGTCGCGCATCTGCCGTCCGTGCCCGGACCGCCCGCCACCGGGCTGGCCCGATCACGGGTGATGCTCTGCGGCATCGCGGGTGTCCACTTCCCGGCAGGATTGTCGGACAGCGACGTTCTGCTGGTGGGGACGGGCCGGCGGGCGCCGACCGACTCGGAGAAGACCGGTCTCGGCGAGACGGCCGCGCAGCTGCCCTTCGTCCTTGGCTGACTCCCAACCCTGGCCAAGTGGGCCGTCAACGGTCGATGATGGCCTGGTACACCGACGGCGACGGTAAGGATCTCCATGTCTACACATCGAGCTGTTCACGTCCAGTCTTCCGGCAGTGCCCTGGAACTTGTTGACGCCCAAACACTCTCACCGGATCGAGGACAGGTCCGGGTGGCTGTGGCGGCCTGCGGGGTCTGCGGCACCGATCAGGCCATCGTCAACGGCGGTTTCCCGGGCATGAGCTGGCCGGTGACTCCCGGCCACGAGATCGCGGGCACCATCGCCGAAGTCGGCCCGGGGGTCACCGATTTCGCGGTGGGTGACCGTGTCGCGATCGGCTGGTTCGGCGGCCACTGCGGGGTCTGCATCCAATGCCGCAAGGGCCTGTTCATCCATTGCGAGAAGGGGCAGATTCCCAGCCTGCACTACCCGGGCGGCTACGCGGAATCGGTGACGGTGCCGGCCAACGCGCTCGCCCGGATCCCCGACGAACTCTCCTTCGCCGAGGCCGCCCCGATGGGCTGTGCGGGGGTGACCACGTACAACGCGCTGCGCCACACCCGCGCACTTCCGGGTGACCTGGTCGCGGTGCTCGGTGTCGGCGGGCTGGGCCACCTCGGTCTGCAGTTCGCCCACGCGATGGGCTTCGAGACGGTCGCGATCGCCCGTGGCCCCGGCAAGGAGGCGGACGCACGATCGCTGGGAGCCAGGCACTACATCGACTCGACCGCCGGGGACGTCAGCGCAGCGCTGCGCGACCTGGGCGGAGCGGCGGTGGTGCTGGCCACGGTGGGCAACTCGCAGGCGATGGCCGACACCGTGGGCGGCCTGGCGCCGCGTGGGGAACTGGTGGCGATCGGCGTGACGGCGGACCCGCTGCCGATCAGCCCCGTGCAACTGATCCAGCCTGCGCTGAGCATCTCCGGGCATCCCTCGGGGACGGCTCGTGACGTCGAGGAGACGATGCACTTCGCGGTCCTGTCGGGGGTCAGGGCCCGGATCGAGGAGCGCCCGCTCGACGAAGCGGCAGAGGCCTATGCCGCGATGGAGCACGGGCAGGCCCGCTACCGCATGGTCCTGACGATCTGATCAGTC
>NZ_HG322951.1:3915493-3922464 GCF_000455325.1 Mycolicibacterium septicum DSM 44393 | reverse complement strand
CAGGCCCGCTACCGCATGGTCCTGACGATCTGATCAGTCGTCCTCCTGGCCGGTCGTCGTCGAATCGGGTTATCTCGCCCCACTCGTCACAGTGAGCGGGTAGCGTCGGGGCTTCGTTTGCTGGACGACGAATCGGTGGGGCCGGGGATGACGTGGAAGTGGATCACGACGGGTGCCGGGGGGATCTTCTCCGGTAGGTCACGTGGCGTTGCCCGAAAGTTCGCCCGTGATACCTATTCTGCCCCGGTGCTTTTCACGCCGGGACGTCTCAGAGCGCTGGTATCCGCCGCACTTGTCGTGCTCTCGTGGTCCGCGGCCGCGCCGGCATCGGCAGTACCCATGCCGTCGGCGCAGATCGACTACGGCGGCACGATGCGTACGTATCGGCTCCATCTACCTGCCGGAGGCCCGCCCTCCGGGCTGGTCGTCAACCTGCATGCCGCCGGTGCGACCGGAGCCGACCAGGCGGCGCTCACCCATTACGACGCGGTGGCAGACGCCTACGGGTTCGCCGTCGTCTACCCCGACGGCATCGATTACAGCTGGGCCGACGGCCGCGGCGCCTCTGTGCCGGACCGTCAAGGGGTCGACGATGTCGGCTTCATCGCGACCCTCGTCGATCGTCTGGTGGCGGAGAACGGCATCCCGAGAGGCCGGGTATATGCCACGGGCCTGTCGGCGGGCGGGTTCATGGCCAACCGGCTGGCGTGTGATCGCGCCGACCTGTTCGCCGCGATCGCCCCGGTCGCCGGCACGCTCGGGACGAATGTGGGCTGCAATCCGTCGCGGCCCGTTTCGGTACTCGCCACATATGGGACGGCCGACCCCGTCGTGCCGTTCAACGGGGGGCCGATGACGGGGCGTGGCGGCGGCAGCACCGTGGTGTCGGGACCGGCGATGGTGGACCGGTGGCGCCAGATCAACGGCTGCCCGGCTCCGTCTGACGAGGCGCTGCCCAGCACCGGGGACGGCGCCGAAACCCACCGCATCGCCTCCGACGGGTGTGCCGCGGGAACTTCGGTGGTGTTCATGCGGGTCGACGGCGGCGGGCACACCTGGCCGGGCGTACCCGAGATCCTTCCCGTGCAGTCCGTCGGAGCGGCCAGCCGGGCGTTCGACGCCTCGGATGCTTCCGGGCAGTTCTTCGCCTCACACGGCAGATAGGCCCCGCCGCTGAATCGCGTAGTCGGCTACGCGTGTCCGGGTCGCGTCGGACCGATACGTTTTGCGAGTGCGGGCACGTGAAAGCCCTTGTGTCCGCATCGAAACGACAGGAGTCGATCATGGCGATCAGTTACGGCGTCCTGCGCGCACGACCGGACCGGTTCGTGCGAGAGGACGGGCAATCCAGCCCCCACCTCCAGATCCGGGCGGTCGACGACTCCGGACAACCGTGGCGGGTTGCGGTCAACGTCGAGTCCAACGACGGCAGCGAGGTCGTCTTCTGGGTGGTGGATCCGCTGGTCGGGCACCCGATCGTGAACGGCCTGGCCGCCGTGGCGTCGGGCTTCTCCATCACCCAGGCCACCTCGGCGGCATCGTTGGACTACGTCAAGGCACCGATGTTCGATTTCGCGCTCGGCCGGGCGCTTCCGCCCAGCGGCAACGCGAACGCCGATGACCTGCAGGACCTTTTGAGCCTTTACCTGACCCAATGCCAGGCCGCGGGCGGTGAGCTCTACGCCTTCGGTGCGAAGTTCGACCGCAATCTGCACAAGCCGATCGATACCGACTTCGGCAACACCGACGGCCTGCACGGCGTCCACGACATCCACATGAACCAGGGCAACGTCGGCGCTCACAGCGGCGACAACGGCGCCTTCCATGACGGCGGACTCCTGCTGGCCTTCCCCGACCGGGTCGTCGGCATCCTGCTGGCGTTTCAGACCCAGCGGGTGCCGACCGACCCGCAGGGCAATGCCGCCCCCGGTGCGCAACCGCTGTCCCGGTTGATCGGGCCCGCGCCTGTTGGCCAGGCGACGCCCGGCCTGGCATATCTGGAGCGGGCGCTGATCAATCCGACCGGCCCGGATCCCGGACACGAAGCGGTGGTGGTCGGCAACTACGCGACCACGCCGGTGTCATTGCACGGTTGGCGGCTGGTCGACCGCAACGGCAGGGAGAGCAAGCTGGACGCCGACCTGGCCGGCGGCGCGTCGGCGGTCATCGTGCTCGACGGATCAGGTGCCCAGCTGGGCAATTCGGGCGGGAACCTGCTGCTGGTCGACGATCACGGCACCCAGGTGGACAGTGTCACGTATTCGCAGACCGAGGCGGGCGTCGTGGACCGCTATGTGCGATTCCAGCGGTAGTCGCCAATATTCATCACGCAGCGATTAACCCCGTCCGCGCTCCGATCGGCGCGGTCGCAAGGATCGAACAGCGCTCTGTGCCAAATGAATTCACGAAGCGTCCGGGTTCGCACCCGGTCAAGTGCGGCATGCCCGGACCGGTCCGCGGGGCCGCGGCCGACGGTGCTCGGCCATAGGGTTTCTCGCGTGGTGGACTGGCACAGCTGGCATGAGGACTATGACCGACCCGATTCGGCGCTGGCGCACCGGCTTCGCGCCGTGCAGACCCTGATCAAACAAGCGCTGGACGATGCTCCGGCCGGCCCGCTGCGGATCGTCAGCCTGTGCGCCGGCCAAGGCCGGGACCTACTCGAGGTACTGGCCGAGCATCCGCGGCGCGACGACGTCCGGGCGCGCCTGGTCGAGTTGGATCCGCGCAACGCCGCGGTCGCCGCCGAAACGGTGGACAGGTACCGGTTGACCGGTGTCGAGGTGGTGACCGGTGACGCCTCGCTCATCGACCACTACGCGGACCTGGCGCCCGCCGACATCGTGGTGGCCTGCGGAATCTTCGGCAACATCACCGATGAGGACATCGATCGGGCCATCGGCTTCCTCCCGCAGCTCACCAAGACCGGCGGAACGGTGCTGTGGACCCGCGGGCGCACCGTCCCCGACCGGGTTCCCTTGATCCTCAACTGGTTTGACGAGCGCGGGTTCGACCTGGTCTGGGTGTCGCCACCGGATGTGAGTTACGGCGTCGGCGCTCATCGCTTCACCGCGCACCCGGAACCGTTGGTAGCGGGCGAGCAGATCTTCACCTTTGTCGGCTCGGATGTGATCCGGGCCGCCGACCGCGCCCGCTGACGACACCGCCTGCCGGGGCCCGGTTCCACCAGCACCCGACCGTTCATCAGTACGCTTTTCAACGATGGCTGAGGAAGGTCTGAACGGCAGGGACCGCTTACGCGGTGGGCTGCGCATGGCCCTGCGAGGGCGCCGCGACCCGGCACCGGTCGCCGGCCGGCGCAGTCGCGCGTCGGCCGGGATGGGTGACGTACACACCCGCAAGGTGCTCGACCTGACCATCCGGCTCGCGGAGGTCATGCTGTCGTCGGGCTCCGGTACCGCCGATGTCGTGGCCACCACGCAGGACGTCGCACAGGCCTACCGACTCACCGACTGCGTCGTCGACATCACCGTCGCGACGATCATCGTGTCGGCACTGCCCACCGCGGACAGCCCGCCGGTCACGATCATGCGGGCGGTGCGGACCAGGTCGACGGATTACACCCGGCTCGCCCAGCTCGATCGATTGGTCCGGCGCATCACCTCCGGCGGTATCACCGTGGAGGAGGCGCACGAGGCCATGGACGATCTGACCGAGAGCCCGCATCCGTTCCCGCGGTGGCTCGCGACCGCCGGGTGGGCGGGTTTCGCGCTGGGCATCGCGATGCTGCTGGGCGGCAACTGGCTGACCTGTCTGCTGGCCAGCCTCACCGCCGCGCTGATCGACCGGGTCGGCCGGCTGCTCAACCGAATCGGCACGCCGTTCTTCTTCCAGCATGCGGTCGGGGCGGCGATCGCGACGTTGATCGCCCTGGCCGCCTACCGCTACACCGGTCAGGGACTCAGTGCGCTGGTCGCCACCGGGATCGTGCTGTTGTTGTCCGGGATGACCCTGGTAGGTGCCGTCCAGGACGCGCTGACCGGTTACATGGTCACCGCGGTCGCGCGGCTCGGCGACGCGGTCTTTCTCACGGCGGGAATCGTCGTGGGCATCACCGGCGCACTGCAGGCCGCCACGCTGCTCGGGGTTCAGATCGAGCTGCACGTCAACACGGCCGGTACCTTCATCACCCCGAGAGGACCTCTACCGATAGTCCTGGCGGTTCTGGGTGCCGCGCTGGCCGGGATCTGCCTGACCATGGCCAGCTATGCGCCGTTGCGTTCGTTGCCCACCGCCGGGCTGGCGGCCGGGCTGGCCGAGCTGACATTGATCGGGCTGGGGACGGCCGGGTTCGGCCAGTGGGCGGCCACCGGGATCGCGGCCGTCGGTGTCGGTTTCCTGGCCACGTTGATCTCCATTCGCCGGCAGTCTCCGGCGCTGGTGACGGCGACCGCGGGCATCATGCCGATGCTGCCCGGCCTCGCGGTGTTCTGGGCGGTGTTCGCCTTCGCCGTGGACGAGAACTTCGGTGAAGGGCTCGCACACCTGCTGACCGCGGCGGCGACGGCGTTGGCACTCGGCAGCGGCGTGGTGATGGGCGAGCTGCTCGGCTCGCCACTGCGGTACCGCGCCGGACGCATCGGTGAGTTCTTCCGCAAAGAGGGGCCGCCGGGACTGCGCCGGGCAGTGGGTCAGGTGGTCCGGCTGCAACCGGCCGACAACACCTCGGCCGTCAACCCGCCACGTGAGGAAAGCGTCCCGCTGGAAGCAGCTCCGGCCGAAGAGCCAGAGGACGACGAGAGCGGCGAGCCCGGCAGCTGATCACGGGATCAGGGTGATCCCAGTCCGGGAATGTCGACGCGCGCCTGCAGGATCCGGCCCGTCGAGGAGCCGGCCAGAAGCCCTTCGTGGGTGGTGTCGTCGACCACGAGGTACAGCGTTCGCCCGTCGTGGCCGCCGAGCGCCGGGGCCACCGCCCATCCGCGATCGATCTCGATGCGGTGGGTGATCTCGCCGCCGGCGACCACGCGCAGGAACTCCCCGGTGTCATAGCAACCGACCCAGACCCCTCCCGCAGCGTCGACGCACAACCCGTCGGGGTGCCGGTCAGGACCGAGGTCGGCGAACACGGCCGGTGAACCGAGGCTGCCGTCGGAGCCGGCGGTGAACGCCAGCAGCCGCGAGCCGTGCGTCTCGCTGATCACCAGGGTCGACTCATCGGGCAGGAACGCCAGGCCGTTGGGCATGGACAACCCGGTGGCCACGACCTGCACGGTGCCGTCGGGGGCGACCAGGCCGATCCCGCCGGTCAGGCCGCCGCCGTCGGCGATGTAGAGGTCGACGTACGTGCGGCCGTCCGGCGCGACCAGCAGATCGTTGGTGGACCACGCGAGATCGCTGACGTCGTAGGTCGCGGTCACGTTTCCGCGCGTGTCGGCGTGGTGCAGCTGCGCTGCGAACAGCGTCGACACCACGAGAGTTCCGTCGGGTAGCCACCCGAGTCCGGAAGCCCGCGCGAGTTCGACCTCGACTGCGAGGTCTCCGGCCGCGCCGGCCGAGTACACCCGGCCGGCCAGGCCGTCGGTGAACCACAAGCGGTCACCGTGCCAACGAGGCCCCTCGCCGTAGACGATCCCGTCGACGAACGGGACAGCGGCGAGGGCCTCGACGGATGTCATCGGGCCCTCAGGTCCGGTTCAACCGATCAGGTGAACGGGAGGAAGTCGCCGTTGACCCAGACGCCCCAGTGGCCGCCGGCAGGCAGGTTCCACCAGACCATCGGCTTGCCCTGCCACGTCTCGGCCGGCTTCTTCGGCGCGTTCGGCGGCGGCGGGAGGCTCGGATCCGGTTCCGCGCCCGCGATGGCGGTGCCGAGGCCGAGGGCGGCCCCGATCAGGCCGGTGGCCGCGATGGTGGCCAGGGTTGCCTTGCTTCCGAACATGAATGTCCACCTCGGTGCTTGACTCTGAACTTGGATACCCGAAGCTTAGCCAAACGAAGTGATTGAGTCTGCACTTGAGGTCGGCGACGGGGTCATACGTCATCCTGAACCAGCGCGACACGGCCTGACACCGAGATCAGAAATATTTCGGTCTTCGATGTCGACAACGCCGCGATGGCTCCGTCCCAGGGGTGAGCGACCAACTAGGGTCGCGAATCTGAAGGGAGAATCACATGGCCAAGTACCTGTTTCTCAAGCACTACCGAGGCGCGCCCGCATCCGTCAACGACATCCCGATGGACCAGTGGACACCGGACGAGATCCAGGCCCACATCCAGTACATGAACGACTTCGCCGACCGGCTGAAAGACACCGGTGAGTACGTCAACAGCCAGGCCCTCGCCCCGGAGGGTGCCTGGGTCCGCTACGACGGCGAGGGCAGGCCACCCGTGACCGACGGCCCGTTCGCCGAGACCAAGGATCTGATCGCAGGCTGGATGATCGTCGACGTCGACTCCTACGAGCGCGCCGTGGCGTTGGCCGGAGAACTGTCGGCGGCACCCGGGGCGGGCGGCAAGCCGATCCACGAGTGGCTCGAGGTGCGCCCGTTCCTGACGGCCGCGCCGACCGTCACCGAGTAGATGGCCCCCGGTGCGGTGGACGAGCAGCAGCTGCGGGATCTGATTCCCGGTGTCCTGGCTGCCCTCGTCCACCGCGGGGCCGACTTCGCGACGGCCGAGGACGCCGTGCAGGAAGCCTTGGTCCGGGCCTGGGAGACGTGGCCGAGCCGCCAACCCGACGATCCGAAGGGCTGGCTGATCACCACGGCGTGGCGGCGTTTCCTCGACGTCGCCCGCTCCGATGTGACGCGGCGCAACCGTGAGGTCAGGGTCGCGACCGAACCGGCCGCCGGACCCACGCCGGCTGCTGACGACACATTGCAGCTCTACTTCCTGTGCGCGCACCCGAACCTGACCTCGTCGTCCGCGGTCGCGCTGACGCTGCGCGCGGTCGGCGGCCTGACCACGCGTCAGATCGCGCAGGCCTATCTGGTGCCGGAATCGACGAT
>NZ_HG322951.1:3913449-3914856 GCF_000455325.1 Mycolicibacterium septicum DSM 44393 | reverse complement strand
TGCCGGAATCGACGATGGCGCAACGGATCAGCCGCGCCAAGCGCACTGTCACCGAGGTGCGGCTGGACCGCCCCGGGGACCTGGGCACCGTGCTACGCGTGCTGTACCTGGTGTTCAACGAGGGCTACAGCGGCGACGTCGACCTGGCCGCCGAGGCGATCAGGCTGGCCCGCCAATTGGCCAGGACCACCGATGATCCGGAGGTCGGTGGCCTGCTCGCGCTGTTCCTGCTGCACCATGCCAGGCGTCCGGCGCGTACCCGTGCCGACGGGACCCTGGTCCCCCTGGCGGAGCAGGACCGCACGCTGTGGCGGCGCGATCTCATCGCCGAGGGCGTGTACGTACTGCAAGCCGCACTGGCTCGGGACCGGCTCGGCGAATACCAGGCGCAGGCGGCGGTCGCGGCGCTGCACGCCGACGCGCAGGCGGCCGAGGAGACCGACTGGGTGCAGATCGTCGAGTGGTACGACGAACTCGTCGCGCTCACCGACAGCCCGATCGTGCGACTCAACCGCGCCGTCGCGGTCGGTGAGGCCGATGGGCCGCAGGCGGGTTTGGCAGCGCTCGCCGAACTCGACCCGGCGCTGCCGCGCCACACCGCCGCGTCGGCATACCTGCACGAGCGTGCGGGCGACATCGCGACGGCCGCACGGCTCTACGTGGAGGCGGCGGCGGAGGCGCAATCACTGGCCGAGCGCAACCATCTCACTCTGCGCGCATCTGTCCTGCACGGTCAGATTTCCAGGGAGGACGGTTAACCTCCTAGGTGTGGGCAACAGTCGGATGAGGGTGTTGATCATCGGTGGGGGATTCGGCGGTCTGTTCTGTGCGCGCCGATTGGGCGGAACCGACGTCGATGTCACTCTGCTGGACCGGGCCGCGGGGCATCTGTTCCAGCCCCTGCTCTACCAGTGCGCCACCGGGACATTGAGCTTCGGACAGATCAGCCGCCCGCTTCGCGAAGAGTTCGAGCGACACCGCAACGTCACCACACTGCTCGGCGAGGCGATCGACATCGACCCGCAGCTGCGTCAGGTCACCGCCCGCAGGCCGGACGAGACGACGTTCACCCTCGACTACGACGTACTCGTGGTGGCCGCTGGGATGCGGCAGTCCTACTTCGGCAAAGAGCACTTCGCCCAGTGGGCCCCTGGGATGAAGACGCTCGACGATGCGGCCAACATCCGGCAGCGGGTGTTCACCGCCTTCGAGATCGCCGAGACGTTGCCGCCGGGGCCCGAGCGTGACGGTTGGCTCACGTTCGCCGTCACCGGTGGCGGCCCCACCGGGGTGGAGCTGGCCGGGCAGATCCGCGAGATGGCAACCCGCACCCTGGCCCACGAGTTTCACAGCATCGAGCCCGAGGAAGCCCGGGTGCTGCTGTTCGACGGTGGAGAGCGGGTTTTG
>NZ_HG322951.1:3826492-3913423 GCF_000455325.1 Mycolicibacterium septicum DSM 44393 | reverse complement strand
CATCGAGCCCGAGGAAGCCCGGGTGCTGCTGTTCGACGGTGGAGAGCGGGTTTTGAAGGCCTTCTGCCCGGAACTGGGGGAGAAGGCGACGCGGTCCCTGCAGCGGCTGGGCGTCGAGCTGCACATGGGTGTCCACGTGACCGATGTCGGGCGGGACGGGGTGACCGTCAGCCCGAAGGCCGGCGGTCCCGACGAGCAGTATGTGGCACGAACCGTGCTGTGGACAGCCGGAGTGGAGGCCGTTCCCTTTGCCCGTCACGTCGCCACGGTGCTGGGCGCGGAATCCGACCGCAGCGGGAGAATCGCTGTCGGGCCTGATCTTTCGGTCGCCGGGCATCCGGAGATTTTCGTGATCGGAGACCTGGCCGGCCGCGAGAACCTGCCCGGGGTGGCCGAGAACGCGATGCAGGGCGGGCTCCACGTCGCCTCGTGTATCCGTCGGGAACTCGCAGGCAAGCCCAGACGGCCGTTCCGCTACCGGGACCTCGGTTCAGCGGCGTACATCGCTCGGGGACAGGCACTTCTGCAAGTCGGCCCGGTCAAGGTCGCCGGTGTTCTCGGATGGCTGGCGTGGGGTTTCCTGCACATCGCGTTTCTGACCGGCATCCGTAACCGGGTCAGCACCGTGAGTACCTGGCTGGCCACCATCGCGCGGGCCCGCCGCGCACACCGGGCATTCATGCTCGGAGCGACCGGTCTTCCCGAGCAGCGCTACACGTGGACCACCTGGGACGCGCTCACTCCTCCGCCGCCCGAGGTGCCACCGGACGGTGACGACCGCCCGCACAGCCCGTAGCGTGCGGCGCCACAGCGCGTTTCGAGTAGTCGGCTACGCGTGTCCACGGCCGCCGTGCGCGGTTACGTTCCGATCATCCGAAGTTGGCGCAAAGCCACCGAGATGAGAGGAGCGCTGTCATGCCTCCATATCCGACAGTCACATTGAAGAACGGCAGCCAGGGCCAGAACGTTGCCACGCTGCAGGCGCTGCTGAACCTGGACTACCCGGCCTATTCACACCTGCAGGTCGACGGCGAGTTCGGCGCGCAGACCGAAGCTGTCATCCGGGAATTCCAGAAGCGGGCCGGGCTGTTCGTCAACGGCGTCGCGGGCGCTGAGACGTTGGCCAAGCTCGACGAGCTCACCACCCAGGGCGCCGGCCCGGTGGGCGAGGAGATGAAGGAATGCAACGGCGGCATCTGGGCCAGCCAGAGCACCTCGTGTCCGTTCGCCCAGAATGTCCGCCAGGAGTACTTCAGGGTTCCCGGGGATTCAGTGCAGATCAACGTGTTCAGTCCGGTGACGCATCAGACGTACACCATGGCGTGTGTCCGAGAGGGTGACTGGGTGACCTGCCGCGGCGGCAACAACGCGGTCGTCCAGTTCTCGTTCCACTGACGGCGCTACCCGCCGCGGGCCGGCCTGTCCTGGAGGTCGGGGGCGGCCGCCGCCAGCAGGGCCTGCCGGTCGCCGGTGAGCGGCGGGTAGATCCGTTCGGTATTGATGGTCTTCTTGGTGGCCTTGGCGACTGCGCCGGTCGCCACGACGTCGCGATCCCAGCCCTCGGTGTAGACCGCACCGGCGGGGCCCAGATCGAGAACGGTGACATACCAGGGGATTCGCAACGCGCGCATGGGCCGGCCGAGGAGGTCGCCGATCACGTTGTACCCGGCGTAGCGGCCCATCGGTCTGCCGTGCTGACACGACATCACCGACAGGTGGCCATCGTCCACCCGCGCGGCGGCCACGTCGCCGGCGGCGAACACCGCGGGCACATGCTCGACGCGCAGGTAGTCGTCGACCGGCAGCCGGCCGAACCGGTCCGGCGTGACCGGCAGCTGCGCTGTCAGTGGGTTGGCTCGCATTCCCGCGCACCACACCACGGTTGCGGTGGGCACCGTTGCACCGGAAGACAACGTCATCGCGCCGATGTCGACGGCCGTCACGCTGACACCGGTCATCACCTCAACCCCGTTGTCGGACAGCGCTTTTTCGATGACCGGGCGCGCCGAGGCGCCCATGTCCGAGCCGACATGGGAGTTGTGGTCGACGAGCCGGACCTTGGGCACCCGGGAGTTCTCGAAGATCGCCGCGAGCCTCGTGGGCAGTTCGCAGGCCGTCTCGATTCCGGTGAGCCCCGCACCGACCACAACGACCGTATCCGCGCCCGATGTCCGGGGATTGACGGCCAGCGTCTCGAGGTGGGCGGCGAGGCGTCCGGCGCCGTCGAACGTGTCGACGTCGAAACCGAACTCGGCCAGTCCGGGGACATGCGGTCGCGCGACTCGGCTGCCTGCGGCCAGTACCAGCCGGTCATAGTCGATGATCAACGTTTGCCCGTTGCGCTGTGCCGTCACATTCCGGGCGTCGACATCGACCGCGGTGACTTCGCCGGCGATGTGTTCGACACCGACGGGATCCAGTAGCTTCCCCAACGGGATTCGGCAGTCGGTGAGATCGGTCTCGTAGTTACGGACGCGGATGTCGTGAAAGGGACGCTCGCTGACCACCGTGATCTTCACGCCGTCGGCCACCGTTCCGAGTTCGTCGACGCGTCTGGCGGCACCGAGGGCGGCCCACAACCCGGCGAAACCCGATCCGACGATCAGCACGTGGCTCACGGTGTCAGCGTGCCACGCCACAAAAAATCACGGCCGGCAAAACGCTCGTTCGCCGGCGGGTATGACCGGCGGCGCACCAACACGATGGTTGCGACGGCGGCGACGATGAAAAGCGTCGGGTTGGTGGAGACCACCAGCAGCTTGTCCGGCTTGGACATCGTCGCGATGGCGGCGTCGAGCGCCTCGACATAGCTGGTGTAGCCGGCGCTGAGCTGGTGCGAGGTCCGGTAGAGCCAGGCGGCGAACCACATGAACACCGCCAGGTAGACAGCCAGCGCACCGGCCGCCCAGACGGCGCGGGTCGGGCCGGTGGAGCGCACCGCCCGATCGACGATGATGGCCAGCAGCGGAACGGTCCACACCCAGTGATGCCCCCAGGCAAGCGGCGGCACCGTGCACGACAGCAATCCGACGAGCGTGATCGCCAGCAGGGCGTGCCCGGACTGCTGTGCCCGTTGTGCCGCAACGTACCCCAGTACCGCCGCGGCGCCGATGGCGACCATCCACCACAGCGTCGGCATCGGTGCGGGCGCCGCCAGGATGGCCAGGATTCCGCCGATCGAGAAGTTCCCGGGATGGGTGAGCGGGCCGATGCGATCGGTCTGGAACACCGCGTGCAGCCAGTAGGCCGTGGAATCGGTCGGCAGGACACACCAGGTGATCGCGACCGTCGCCAGCGCAGCTCCCAGCGCGGTGAATGCCGCACGCCACTGCCGGGTGAGGAACAGGTAGGGCACGAACACGACGGCGGTCAGTTTGACGCCGGCGGCGATGCCGACCGACCATCCGCGCAGACGGGCCGATGGCGGCCGGGTGAGATCCCAGACGATCAACGCCATCAGGACGAGATTGACCTGGCCTTGCCAGAGCGTGCCCCGCACTGCCTCGATGTCGACCGCGACGAGACTGAGCGCGAGGGTGAGCAACAAGAGCCGGGGGTCGGCCCGGTAGCCCAGGACTGTGGCGCATCGCCAGATCGTGAGGGCCAGCGCCGTGAATGAGACCGCCATCCAGATCACTTGGGCTGCAGTGAAACCCATGAGAGACAGGGGGATGAAGGTGACAGCGGCGAACGGCGGGTAGGTGAACCAGCCCCCTCCGGGCAACTCCGCGGCGTAGAGCGGTTGACCGTCGAGCAGTTGTTGCCCGCCGTGGCGATAGACGTCGAGGTCGCCGCCGTTGGTGAGCAGCCCCATGTGTGAGCCTGCGGTGAACGGTTCCAGCAGTTGGTGAATGACCAGCAGCGCTACGGCCGCCAGCCAGGAGATCGCCACCGCGTTCGTCGAAACTGCGTGGACCCGGTTCGGTGCTGTCATGACGCAAGCCCCTCCCGTGCGCACCAGCCGACCCCTGGCTGTGAACGAAGCTCGTTCGGGCGCAACAACCAACGAATATATGAAGCACTTGTTACAGTCAAGCGTGCCTCGCGAGATCGACCGGGTGAAGCGTGACCAGCTGCTGGCGGGCGCAGCGTCGGTGTTCGCCCGCGCGGGTGTGGTCGACACATCGCTGCGTACGTTGGCCACCGAACTGGGGACCAGTGCCCGGATGCTGGTCTACTACTTCGGCACCAAAGATCAGCTGATGCTGGAAGTGCTGAACCGGCAACAACGCCAGGCGATTCCGGAGACCGACGACGTGGAGTTACCGGTGTCGGTGGCCGCACATCGGCAATGGTGTTTCGACGATTGGCATGCCTGCACCCGCGGTGAGCGGAGCGAGAGCCTACGGGTGGTCTTGCAGGTGTTCGGTGCCGCGTGCAGCCGTGACAGTCCGTACCGCGAGTACACCTGGGACACGCTGTCGCTGCTGACCCGCAACTCGAAGGCCCGATTGACCGCACTCGGGATGTCGGACCACGTCGCCGAGACGCGCTCACGCATCGCCCTCGCGGCATTCCAGGGCTTCATCATCGAGTTCTTCACGGCCGAGGACGCCGCCTATGTGGATGACACATTCAGCCGTTTCATCGACGAATTCCTGCTTGCGCCGTTCTGATCGAGAGGCGCTCCGGGGCCTGATTCACCGCGCGAGCCCAGCGCGCCCCCGGTGGGATGTGCGACGATGCTCGGACCGCCCGGTACTCACACTGTCTCCCGAGCAGGCGTTTCAGCGGGCGTAACAGAGAGGACCGCCGGACAGATGACCGATGCGCGCCGCGCCACGCTCCCCGTCAAAGGGGCGAAGCTCGCGATTGCAGGCTTGACCGTCGTCGGTGCCGTGTTCGCCGCCGCTGGTCAGGCGGCTGCGGACCCCGTCGTGCCGGACCCGGCACCAGCACCATCGGATCCAGCGCTGGCCGCCCCGCCGCCGCCCGCCCCGGTCGGTCCGCCGCAGGTACCCGAGATCGCCAACCCCGTGTACGGCTCCGGCCAGTACGGCTCCGGCCCGGTCGGCACGCTCAGGGATCTCTGGCATCAGGCCCGCGACCCGGGCGGCTTCCAGACCGGCGGGGGAGCGCCCGAGGGTGTCGCACCGCCTCCCGGCGCAGGTCCGGCTCCGCCGCTGCCGCCCGGCTACAAGTCGATCAATGCCCCCGGTTCGGAGACTCCGGTCACGGCACCGGCACCCGGTAGCGGTCCTGTCGGCCCGGCGCTGCCACCTGGCTACTATTCGCTGAACGGCCCGCCGCCACCCGGATACGAGTACAACTCACCTGGTCAGCGCCCTCCGGCGCCGCCGGAGGCTCCTACTCCGTAACCGCGCGTCCCAACACGTGGCGCAGCGCCTGATCCAGGTCCGGATGGCGGAAGTGGTGATCAGCCGCGGCGAGAACCGCGGGAACGGCCCGCTGGCTGGCGCAGGCCAGTTCGCGGGCACCTTGATCGCCGAGCAGTACCCGAGGCCCCAGTGCGGGCACCGGTAGAACGGTCGGGCGGTGCAGGACGCGGCCCAGCGTGTCGGTGTATTCAGCATTGCGCACCGGCTCCGGGGCCACCGCGTTGACCGGGCCGGACAGTCGCTCGTCCCACAACGCGCGGTGGTAGATGTCGACCAGGTCGTCGATGCCGATCCAGGGCAACCACTGTTGTCCGTCGCCGATCCGGCCGCCGAGCCCAGCGGCGAACAGCGGGCGCAACAGTCGAAGCGTGCCGCCGCTCGGGGATTGCACGATCCCGGTACGGATCCGGACCACGCGCGCCCCGGATTGTTCCGCCGGGGCCAGCGCGTCCTCCCAGTCGGCCACGACATCGGCGAGGAACCCATCGCCGCGCTCACTGGCCTCGGTCAGGACCTCGTCGGCGCGGTCGTACCCGTAGAAGCCGACCGCTGACGCGCTGACGAGCACCTGCGGCCCGCGATCGGTGGCGGCGATCAGTTCGGCGAGCCGGCGGGTCGGCTCGATGCGGCTGTCGCGAATCGCCCGGCGGTGCCCATCGGTGAACCGGCCGGCGATCGTTGCCCCCGCCAGATGGACGACGACGTCGACCCCGGTGAACAGTTCCGGGTGGGGATCGTCCGGGTTCCATTGCCGCTCATCAGGTTTGGTTGCCGCATGGCGGACCAGCCGGATGACCCGGTGGCCACCGGTGCTCAGAAACGCGGTCAATGCCGACCCGACCAGACCGGACGCGCCGCTGACTGCGACGGTCAGCGGCGCCAGTCCGTGTGAGCGCGCCTCTTGGTGGGACGCGAGGTCGTCGGCGAGTTGGCGATGCCGGTAGGCGAACATCGGACGTAGGAAATGGCCGGGCACCGGCGTCTCGACGCGGTCGGTCATCCGGGTGTGGGTGGCGTCGACGGCTTCGAAATCGTGAATGTGCTTCCAGCGCACCGCTAATGCCGCGGGTAGCGAGGCCGGCCCACCGCGGGCGATCTGGTCGACGAAGCGTCGTGGTGGGTCGTATGCGTCGGCCTGGTGTTGCGCCACCCACCGCAGGCCGCCGGGCAGTGCGAGTTCGGCGCGGCCGTCGCGCAGCGAGGCGGCCTCGGATTTGAGCTGCATCGCCTGCCACGGTGGTGACAGCCTGGCGAACGCACCCGGTCGGCCGTGCCAGGCGAAGACCTCTTCCTGCGGGGCGTCGATGATGCTGGAGTACACCAATCCCATCGGCCGACGTTACCCGCAGGATCCGCGTCGGGGGGCGGCTCGGCGGCCGCAGCTACGCCGAGGCCCGCCTCGCCCGCAGGCCCGCGTAGGCGAACAACAGTCCGGTACCGATCTCGGAAAGGGCCGTCACCCAGGAGAACCAGGTGACGTTGATGCGCGGACCGCTGAGATAACTGTCCTGGAATCCCGGCCAGAAATTCGGCAGCAGATGTGCATAGCTGAACAGCACCGCGCTGCCGATACCGGTGAAGATCGCGACGTCGGGCGCCCTGGGATGGCCGCGCACGGCCATCGTGACCGCGATGATGACGACCACACCCTGGATCATGCCGCCCGCCATGACGAACATCGGTGACGCCGACATTCCCCGGAGTAGGTGGTCGAGCACGTGCAATCCCCAGCCGGCCAGGAATGTCCATGCCGTCAGACGCAGAAAGCGTTGTGTCTGAACGATTGTCGGTGTCGCCATGGGACCCCCATTCGAACTACTACAAGCGATAGTAGAACGATGGGGCATCGGTGGCAATAGTCGCGACCGTGGTCGGTCTTCGACTTCTGATCGGGCCCCCAGGATATCGTCGCTCCAACTGTAGCCAGCTCTGTAATAGAGTCCGTATTTGCCCGAAGTGCCGGACGAGAGGTGTATCTGTGGAGCGCACTGCGATGACGCCATACTTTGTGGCCAGTGACGGCGGGTTCGTGCCGAACGAGATCGCGCACGGGGGCTGGGGCCCCACCCTGGGCGGTCAGGTGGTCGGTGGCCTGCTGGCGCGTGCCGTCGAAGTACACGTCACCGACGAGGGTCTGCAACCGGCGCGGTTCACCGTGGAAATACTGCGCCGGGTCGCCAGCGCACCGGTTCGCGTCTCCGCCTCGGTGGTCCGGTCGGGAGCGCGGATGCAGGCCGTCGATGCGGTCATGACCCAGGACGGCGAGCTGGTGGCCCGCGCCTCGGCGCTGTATCTGCGACGCGGTGCCCAACCCGACGGTGAGTTCTGGACCACCTCGATCGACCTGCCACCGCTACCTGAGGAGCCCGCGGATTTCGACGACACCGTGCCCATGTTCATCCGGCCCTATGGGCCGGATGCGGAATGGACCGGTCCGGGTTTTCCGTGGCAGCAATGCGGTCCGCGTTACGCATGGCTGCGCGAAGTGCGCGATCTGGTTGCCGGTGAAGAACTCTCGCCGTTCGTACGGGCGGCACTGGCCGTCGACGTCACGAGTTCGATGACCAATTTCAGTTCGGCCGGTTTGGCTTTCATCAATGCGGACTACACGCTGGCGCTCAGCCGGCTCCCGGTCGGTCCCTACATCGGCATGGCGGCGGTGACCCACACCAGCGCCGACGGTGTGGCGACCGGCAGTGCGAGCCTGTTTGACACGTCGGGCCCCATCGGCACCGGATTGTCCACCGCCGTGGCCAATTTCAACTTCAGCCCGAAAGGCTCGAGCTAGGCGGGGCGCAGGATGGCGACGAGAAAATCCGAGTCTTCGGTGAAGGGCCGCACATCCCACGTGGACAACAACAGATCCGGGGTGAACCCGGCCGTCGCCGCGTCGTCGAGGAACTGACCGAACTCGTATTCGCGGCCGGCTCCGAATCCGATCACTGCACGACCGTCCTCGGCGAGGTGGGCGCGCAGCCGGGTCAGGACCTGAACTCGGGTGCTCGGGGCGAGGAACGTCATCACGTTGCCTGCCGACACGATGATGTCGAACGCGTCGGCGATGCCCCGGGCCGGCAGGTCGAGCTCGGCGAGGTCGCCGACCAGCCACCGAGGACCGGGATGGTCCTTCTTGGCTGCCTCGATCAATGCCGGGTCGACGTCGACGCCGACCACCTGGTGTCCGGCCCCGGCCAGATATCCGCCCACCCGGCCGGGACCGCAGCCGGCATCCAGGATGCGGGCATTGCGCGATGCCATCGCGTCCACCAGACGAGCCTCACCGGCGAGGTCCTCGCCGGCGCGCGCCATGGCACGAAAGCGTTCGATGTACCAGTTCGAGTGCCCGGGATCGGCCGCGACCTTTTGCATCCAGATGCTCCGCTCGACCATGTGAGCATTGTTGCAAGCGGATGCCGGGCCCGGGCCGGGCGGTGGGGCTCAGCCCTGGGCGTCGAGGATCTTGATCGCGAAGACCAACGAGTCACCCGGCTGGATTCCGGCCGCGGGCTGCCCCTGGGGGTAACCGTCGGCAGAGGTCATCGCCACGGCCACCGTGGACCCGACCTTCTGTCCTGAAATGGCTTTCTGGAAGCCCGGCACCACGCCGTTGAGCGGGAAGTCGACCGGTTCGCCGCGTTCGTAGCTGCTGTCGAACACCGATCCGTCGCGTCCGTTGACACCCATGTAGCAGACCGTGACGTTCGCCGACGGTGAGACGACGGGCCCATCGCCGGCCTTGAGGGTCTGCACCTGGGTCTGGGCCACGCTGAACGGTCCGTCGACCTTCACCACCGGCGCCGCGGTGTCGGTGGAGCCGGTGACCGCAACGCTGCCGGTCGTCCCGGACGCCGTCCATTCGGGGGCGCCCGCGTTCTGGGGCGCCGCGGTCGGGCACGTGCTGGCCTCGGTTGCGGTCTCGGCGATCGAGGGCGTGAGCACCTCGGCGACCGACGGCGTGCTCGGCGAGGACGTGGCAGAGGAGGTGTCCGTGTCGGAGCCGCACGCGGCGAGCGCCATGGTCAACGACGCGGCGCAGGCCACGAGCGCAACAGAGGAAGGCACGCGAAAGGAGTTCATGCCTGGTCACGCTACAGCGGCGCAAGGTGGTGCCCGCCGATAGCCGGGCAATCGCGACCGCTCGTCGGCCGGATCGGTGAATTCCGCCGGAATTGTGAAAATTCAAATATTCATTGAAGGGCTGGGCGGACAGATTCATCGATAGGCGCCGGGCGATGTTTGCCCGTGATAGCGTCGCCGCAGGCAGACCGTTTATCCACACTCGAGGACACGGATTATGGCCAACAATTCCATGGGTGACTTTGTCAGCCAGTTGCGCCCAGCCCTACATCGGCTCCAGGACTGGCCCTATCCCGATCAGATTGACCACACGCTGTTCTCCGCCTTCATGAAGAATCCGCACGACGTCGGCGGCGATCCCGACGCCCCGGCGATCTTCGAGGAAAAGGAAGAAGAGGCGTGGGAACTCAATACCTTCGTCACGTGTGAGGTTCTCGGCTGGCGTGGTATTTGGACGTCCGAAGAACGGCGGCGGCTGGGGAACGTCGATGTGGGGCGCACGATTTACCACGGCTTCCCCTATTACGGCCGGTGGGTGTGGGCCATCGCCCGGGTCCTTGTCGAGAAAGACCACATCACGCTTCGCGAGTTGTTGGAGCGAGTCGACGAGGTGCGCGCCCGCGTGGCCGCCGGTGGCGTGGACGCGCTGTCGGCAACGCCACGCAGCGTCGGTGATCCGACGACGGTCTCCAGGAACCGCCATCACATCGAGGCGCTCGGTAAAGGCGACCCGCAGCGGTTCGACGGCCAGGCCGGGGCCCCTCGGTTCGCCGTTGGTGATCGGGTGCGCGTGCGGGATCTTCCGACGATCTTCTACACCCGCACCCAGGAGTATCTGCGCGGCAAGCCCGCGACGATCGTCGAGGTGTCCTACGAAAGCCTGGTGCCCGAGGACGAGGCGTTCGACCGCGAAGAGCAGAAACCTCAATGGTTCTACATCGTGCGCTTCAACATGACCGACGTGTGGGACCCCTATGCGGGCGCCGAAGGCGACACCCTCCAGGCCGAGATCTCCGAATTGTGGTTGCAGCCGCTGGGTTAGACCGCTCATTCGACAGACGAACAGGAATGCGACATGACGCACGACGACGCCGCACATACGCATGACGACGCATCCGAGCGGCATGCGGCACCGATGGTCGAGGAAGTGACCGATTTCGAGGTCTTGGAGATCGCGCTGCGCGAATTGGCGATTGAGAAAGGTCTGTTCACCGCCGAGGACCATCGGCATTACACCGAATTCGTCGAACAGATCGGACCGGCGCCGGGTTCGCGATTCGTCGCGAAGGCCTGGGTCGATCCGGATTTCAAGCAGCTGGCGCTCCGGGATCCCATCGCCGCCAGCCGGGAAGTGGGAATCGATTGGCTGCACCCGACCGGCTTCGGGACGCCCAGTGACTTCACGGCGCTGGAGGTGCTCGAGAACACCCCGACTCTGCATCACGTGATCGTCTGCACCTTGTGTTCGTGTTATCCGCGGCCGCTTCTCGGCAATTCACCCGAGTGGTATCGGACGCCCAACTATCGGCGCCGCATCGTGCGCTGGCCGCGTCAGGTACTCGGGGAATTCGGTCTTTTCCTGTCCGATGATGTCGAGATCCGTATCGAGGACTCCAATTCCAAACGCCGTTTCATGGTGCTGCCGGTCCGTCCCGCCGGAACCGAGGGCTGGACCGAGGAGCAACTCGCCGAGATCGTCACCCGCGACTGCATGATCGGTGTCGCCTTGCCGAAACCCGGCGTGACGACGAATGCGCAGCGTCCGGTGCATGCGGCGGTCCGGCCGGCCGAAGGATACTGAGGGGCGCCCGATGACAGACGAAGAGGACGTGACGACAGTCAGGGTGCGGACGCTGGAGGAGCTTGTCGGGCGCGGACAGGTATGGCCCCGCATGGCGCAGAAGTATGGCGTTTCCAACCTGGTGCCGCCGTGGAAGTCGAGTCTCGACGGGATGTGCGACGCACTCGATCACGAAGGAGTGACGCTGCCGTTGCTCACTCGCCGAGACGATGAGGACCGTCTGGTCAACGAGGTGTATGTGACACTGCCGTACCCGGAGAACCAGCTTGCCGCACTGACACATTCGCTGGTCGCCAGGAACATCATCGACGAGCAGTCACTGGCCGAACGCATGCGAAAAGTCAGGGCCCGACTCGAGGGGACCTGATCGGCAGCTCAGTGGTCGCTGCCTTCCACCGACCGGGAATTCAGTGCCGCCGGTGTCCATTTCGGCCAGGACGGCGACCCGACGGCGAATCCGCCGGCGATCTGGGCGACGATCCGCGGGCCTCTCGTGGTGCTGTTGTCGTAGAACGTGGCCGAGTCCACCCGCATCGCGGCGATCGCGACGAGGTCCCAAAGTCGTTGGTACCGTTCACGAATCTTGGTCTCGGGAACATGGTGGCCGCCGGCTTGCACCCGGTGGCGCACTCGTAGGACGGCCAGGTCTTCGGGGATCAGGATGCAGTGCAGGATCACGGTGTAGCCGGCGGCGTGCGCTTCGTCGATGAGCTCGAGTTTGGAGGGGTGGGAGAACACGGTCTCGGCGATGAAGGATTCGCCGAGCTCGATGAGCTTGGCCCGGGTTTCGGCGGCGACCAAAGCGGCCTCGTAGGAGTGCGGGGCCGGGTCTTCGGGCCAGCGACGCTTGGCGATTTCGTCGGCGTTGACGAAGGGGCTACCGGGAAGCAGCGGGGACAGGGTGAGCTCGACGAAGGTGGACTTGCCGGCGCCGTTGCATCCGACGACGAGATCGAGACGCTTCACCGCGCGACGGCACGGTCCGTGTCAGTGCAAGCCGCGATCACTGCTGGTGTGCCAGCGCCGCGGTGCTGCCGTCCGGCCGGTACTGCACGATCTCGCCGTTCTCGTCGAGCGCGACGGTGGTGATGCCGCGGGCGGCCAGCGTCTTGCCGTAGTCGGCGCGGGCCAGGCTCTCTTCGATGGAGGCGGCGATCTCGGCGTCGAACACCGCGCCTTCCTCGGCGGTCAACTCCCGAAGCGGAATATCACCTGCCAGGGCGGCTTCCACCTTGCGGCGGGCTGCACTGTGCCGGCTCGACACGGCACGGCCGACGCGGGCCCAGTGGTCGAGCTGCTGCTTGGCTGACCGGCTCTGACGTGCGCCTTCCGCGGCTGCACTGTCGATGAGGTCTGCGGCGAACCGGGTCACCCGATCTGCGGTGTCAGTCATGACGAGCCTCCGTTGTAGCAGTCTGAAACAAGCGTAGCAGAATGCTACATATAAGGGTTGTGACCAGCGTCATGCCGTCGACAGCCGCCTCGCGATCTCGCCGTACCGCTGGAAACGTTCCGGCCCGCCGAGCGCGTTGTAGAGCACGATGCGGGTGGCGACTCCGGCATATTTGGCGGTCAACGCCTCCGCCAGTCCGTCCCAGGTCGATTCGGTGGCGAAGGCGGCGATGTGGTCGTCGGTGATCTGCGCCGTCATCCCCGCGATGTCACCGGCCTTCTGTTTCTCCCGCAGGCGTGCGGTGGTGCCGTCGAAGCCGGCCTCGTCCCAGATGAACGCATAGTTCGGCGTGCTCCCGTAGAAGCTCATGCTGGCCCGAACGAACTCGCGCTCGTTGGCGCGTTCTTCCTCGCTGTCGCCGACGATCGTCATCACGGGGACGATCTTGGCGATGTCGTCGGGGGAGCGGCCCGCCTTGGCCGCACCCGCGGCGATGTTGGGCAGTACGTGGCGGGCGATATAACCCGGCTCGCCGATCGGGTGGATGTGGACACCGTCGGCGACTTCGCCCGCCATGCGCAGCATCCACGGATTCACGGCGGCGACGTCGACCTTGGGATCGGGTGCATCGATCGGCCCCGGGCTCCACTGGGGAGTGATGAAGTCGAGGTCGTAGAAGTCGCCGTGATGATCGAGCTTGCCGGTCCGGAAGGCGGCGAAGCACGCCTTCACGGCCAGCACGTAGTCGCGCAGGCGCGGCCCCGGATGCTCGAAGGGCATGCCATAGCGCCGAACCACATGGGTGCGGACCTGGGTGCCGATGCCGAGCCGGAACCTGCCGCCCGTCGCTTCCTGGAGTTCCCAGGCCGACGCCGCAGTGATGAACGGGCTGCGCGGAAAGGCAACGGCGACACCGGTCGACAGTTCCAGCCCGGGAGCTGCCTGAGACGCGACCGCCGCGTTGAGATATGCCGTGCGGCCCGTTTCGGTGAGCAGGAGCCCGGAGAATCCGGCGGACTGGGTGCGGCGGGCAAGGTCACCGATTTTTGCCAGCGGCTGCGGGACGGTCATCACGTCGACGTACACGTGGGGAGCGTACGTGTCGAACATCCGTAATGCCTTAGAAGTCAACCGTTTCACGCCACCGGGAGCCTAGACTTGGGGGAGATCAGGGCAACCGGACTCGTCGTAAACCAGAGCGTGTTGCAACTGAAGGAGGGGACCCATGGTCAGGATTCACACGGTCGTGGCGGGGGAGACGCTGTCAGCGTTGGCGTTGCGGTTCTACGGGGACGCGGAACTGTACCGGCTGATCGCCGCGGCCAGCGCAATTCCCAATCCGGACGCCGTCAACGTCGGACAGAAGCTGGTCTTTCCCGATTACGCGCGGTACACCGTCGCCCCCGGAGAAACGTTGTCGGCGGTGGCGTCGCGTTTCTACGGGCATGCGGAGTTGTCCAGGTTGATCGCCGCCGCCAACGGGATCGCCGAGGGCGCCGGCCTCAGCCCGGGGCAACGGCTCATCGTCCCGGAACTCAAGAGATACACGGTCGCTCCGGGGGATACGTTGTCGGCGTTGGCATCACGGTTCTACGGTGACGCCTCGTTCTACCCACCGATCGCCGGTGTCAACGGCATACCCGACCCCGGACACATCACCCCGGGACAGGCGCTGGTTATCTTCAGCGGTCGCAGCGACGGGTTCGGCCTGCGGATCGTCGACCGCAACGAGAACGATCCTCGCCTGTGGTACTACCGATTCCAGACCGCTGCCATCGGCTGGAACCCCGGCGTCAACGTTCTGCTTCCCGATGACTATCACACCAGCGGCCGCACCTATCCCGTTCTGTACATGTTCCACGGGGGTGCCGACGATTTCCGTCAGTTCGACTTCCTGGGGATCCGCGACTGGACGGCAGGCAAGCCGATCATCGTGGTGATGCCCGACGGCGGGCACGCCGGTTGGTATTCCAACCCGGTCACCTCATTCGTCGGACCGCGCAACTGGGAGACATTCCACATCGCCCAGTTGCTGCCGTGGATCGAGGCGAATTTCCGGACGTACGCCGAGTACGACGGCCGCGCGGTCGGGGGATTCTCGATGGGCGGTTTCGGCGCGCTGAAGTACACGGCCAAGTACTACGGCCACTTCGCGTCGGTCAGTGCTCACTCCGGTCCGGCGAGCCTGCGCCGCGATTTCGGCCTGGTGGTGCACTGGGCGAACATCACGTCGGCGGTTCTGGATCTGGGCGGCGGAACGGTCTACGGCGCTCCGTTCTGGGACCAGGCCAGGGTCAGTGCGGACAACCCGGTCGAGCGGATCGAGAGCTATCGCAACAAGCGGATCTTCCTTGTCGCCGGCACCAGCCCCGATCCGCTCAACTGGTTCGACAGCGTGAACGAGACGCAGGTGCTGGCCGGCCAGCGCGAGTTCCGCGACCTCCTCGGCCGCGCAGGCATCCCGTTCGAAGCACACGAGGTGCCCGGAGGCCACGTCTTCCGTCCCGACATGTTCCTCCGCGATCTCGACGGGATCATCGCCCGGCTGCGCCCCGCCAACATCGTGAACACCGACCTGTAACAGGAACCTCATCTTTCACAATTGTCACATCTGCACCAGAATTCAATTCTTTCACTGCTATCGCATTGGAAACTGACTTCACAGTAGGCCGCAATTGTCACAGTGGTCGCGAGAAAATTTTAGGAAACCGGGCTCGCGCGTCCAATGGACTGCCTCGCGCCCTGAGTCGATACCTGACCTGCAGTTACAGGGCGTGCAGGAGTGGTCTCATGTTCCTCACCGGCCACAAGAAGCCCATAACTATTAAATAAACTCAAAGAAGATAATTAGACTCTCTAGCACGGCTATTTTACTTTCGCCCCATCGGTAAACTCTGTATCACGATGGGCTGCAAATAGTCTTTCGTCCCGCCATTACCGGCGTGCACAGGCAGTGCCCGCCGCCAGGAAGGGATCGACATGCGCGTGCGCAAGGTCGTCACCGTCTTCGGGTTCATCGGTGCGATCACCCTGGCTCAGAACCTCCTGATGGTTCCGACTGCCGGCGCCGAACCGAACTGGGACGCGATGGCGCAATGCGAGTCAGGCGGCAACTGGGCGGCCGACACCGGCAACGGCTTCTACGGGGGGCTGCAGTTCACTCCCGCCACGTGGGCTTCCCACGGGCACTCGATCGCCGCCATGCGAGCGCGAGGAGCAGATTCGCGTCGCACGCAACGTGATGCAGACCCAAGGCCTCGGCGCCTGGCCCGTCTGCGGAGGCCCGGTCGGCCAGGCCACAGGAACCTGCCGCCAGGTGATGGTGTGGATCCCCCTGAGGAACCTGCCACGGCTGTGCACCTTGGTGCTCAATCCGCTGGGATGATCACACCTTCGCCCCGGAGCTGATCGAGCACGAATGGACGACCAGCCCATATTCACCGCCACCCGCATCGAGGCCGAGAGGTTGCTGCTCAGAAAGGGCCGCGACGACGACGGCGAGGGGCTCATCGAGACGCAGACCGACGAGCGGGTGCGTCGTTTCCTCGGCGGTCCGCGCTCCCAGGCAGAGGTCCGCGCCAGGGTGACCTCCGTGGGCGCGGCAACCTTGTTGGCGGCCGACAGCTGTTACATCGCGGCCGACCGCGAATCCGACGACATGCTCGGCATGGTGACGCTCAGCCGCCGTGATCCGGAATTGCCCGGTCACGTGAATGAAGGCGGCGGCGAGCTCGAGCTCAGCTATGTCTTTCGGGCACATGCATGGGGCAAGGGCTATGCGACCGAGGCCTGTCGCGCGTTACTGCGCTGCGCCGCAGAGCAACTCGCCGACCAACCGGTCGTGATCGTCACCCAGACGGCAAACCTGGCGGCGCTTCGACTGGCCGACCTGCTCGGTTTTGCCCAGCTGGGAACCTTCGAGCAATTCGACGCAGAACAGGTGCTGGCCACGGCACGGCTGGGGACGTTCCTGCCGCAGTAGGGCTTTCACTCTGCTCGTCTCGGCAGGATGTGACGGTACGCACGCGTGACGTAGACCGCACCTTTCCTCCCTCGGCGCGAAAAAGTCTTGGGCGGCGCTGAACTCACTCTCAGCAAACCCTCAGTGCGGGGCTGCACCATCTACGTAGGCGCCGGCGCGGCGCATATGGGTCGGTGTCGCAAGGAAGAAGCAAACGGAATGAATCAGTGGTCGGGGATGCCATCACACAACAGCAACCGTGAGTGGGAGGCGAAACGGGAGGCGGATCAACGGAATCCAAGTCCCTGGAGCCGCAAGGGCTATCAGCAGCCGTACCCGCACTACGGGCTGCACCCCGAGATGACCCAGAAATTCGACGCCCCGCTCGTCGATGCACCGCTGGGACCGGAGGCCGCACAGCCGAAGAAGAAGTCCCGCGTCGGTGTTCTGGTTGCCGGCACGGCCGCGGTGGCCATGGCGACGGGCGCAGTCGCGGCGGTCGCGGTGGTGGATCATCCCGGACAGCCCACGCCCGTCGCCCAGGCGCCCGTCGCTGACCGTGTCGGCAAGCCTTCGCCGATCACCGGATCCGCTCCTGCGCAGCCGAAGGGGTCAGCACCGGCCGGTTCGGTCGAACAGGTCTCGGCCAAGGTGTTGCCCAGCGTGGTGAAGCTGCAGATCGAGACCGGGCAGGGCAGCGAGGAAGGCTCCGGCATCGTCCTCAGCGAAGACGGCCTGATCCTGACCAACAACCATGTCGTCGCCTCCGCCGCCAGAGGCGCCGGAGGTCAGGGGCCGATGGCCGCCGAGGCGTCGCCCGACGGCCAGTACCCCGGTTTCCCGCGGGGCCTGTTTCCCGGTGGCCAGTTCCCGGGTGGCGACCAGTATTCGCCCGACGGACCTTCGACCAACAGCTCCGGCCGGACCAGCGGCACCATGCAGGCGACCGTGACGATGTCCGACGGGCGCACGGTGCCGTTCACCGTCGTCGGCACCGACCCTGACGATGACATCGCGGTGGTCAAGGCGCAGAACGTCTCCGGGCTCACGCCGATCTCGATCGGCTCGTCGAAGGACCTCAAGGTGGGGCAGAACGTCGTTGCGGTCGGCTCACCGCTGGGTCTGCAGGGGACGGTGACCACCGGCATCATCAGCGCGCTGGACCGGCCGGTGGCGACCGGTGACGGGCAGAGCGGTCAGCAGTCGGTGATGAGCGCGATTCAGACCGACGCGGCGATCAACCCGGGCAACTCCGGCGGTGCGCTGGTCGACATGAATGGTGACCTCATCGGGGTGAACTCGGCGATCGCATCGTTGGGCGGCGGCCAGGGTTCGCAGGGTGGCGGGCAGGCCGGGTCGATCGGCCTGGGCTTCGCCATCCCGGTCGACCAGGCCAAACGTATTGCCGACGAACTGGTTTCGACCGGAACGGTCCAGCACGCCTCGCTGGGTGTCCAGCTCTCCGGCAAAGGCAGCCGGGGCGCAGCCGTCGCCGGTGTCGTCGAAGGCGGCCCTGCCGCAGCCGCCGGTCTGCCTGACGGCGCGGTGATCACCAAACTCGACGACCAGGTGATCGACGGTCCAGATGCCCTGGTCGCCGCGGTGCGCTCCAAGGCGCCGGGCGACACCGTGACGCTGACCTACGAGGACCAGTCCGGCGCATCGAGCACCGTGGACGTCACCTTGGGGCAGTTGCAGGCCTGATTACCCGAACATGAGCCCCAGCCCGGCACTTCAGGGCTGGGGCTCATTCGTCGAAAATGGCATGACGGGTGGCCGCCGGATGTGTGACGATTCCCGGATGCCAAGCACGCTCATCGAGGTCAGGCGACGGTACACCGAATCAGAAGAGGTCGCGATCATCGACGCGGTGCACGATGCGCTGGTGGCCGCATTCCAGATACCTCCCGGCGACAAGCATGTCCGGTTGTTATCCCATGAACCACATCGGTTCTCGTATTCGCCGGGCCTGACAAACCCCGAGCTGTACACGCTTGTGACCATCGACTGCTTTGCCGGTCGATCGGTACCGGCCAAACGAAATCTCTACCGGGAGATCGTCACTCGTCTGGAGGATCTCGGCATCCCCTCCGGCCACATCACGATCCTGCTGCGGGAGAGCGCGCTGGAGAACTGGGGCGTTCGTGGCGGGCAGGCCGCCTGCGACATCAACCTGGGTTTCGACGTCAACGTGTAATCGGCTGCGCGCTATCGATCCGAGTTCTCGTCCCGTCCGATACCGGGCAGGAAACGTCCGACGCCGGCACAGTAGTCGCGATACGGCTGACCGTGGGCGCGGAGAAGATAGGGCTCCTCGACGACCCGGACTTGCAGTTCGATCGTGGCCAACAGCACGACGAAGGCCGACAGCGCGACCGGATTGGGCGTCATCAGGGTGATCCCGGCGGCGAACACGAGCATGGCGGTGAAGATCGGGTTGCGCACAGTTCCGAATACACCGGTGCGCACCAGGGTTGTTGTCTCGTCGGGGTCGACGCCGATTCTCCAGGATTCGCCCATATCGAGTTGGGCATAGACGGTGGCGGCGATTCCGGCGACGGCCAGCACTGTCCCGAGCACCTGAATCCACGGAGCCTGCAGGACGGGGAGCGGGGTGAGAACTCCGAGGAGTTGCGCGACCGGAGCGCCCGCGCCCACGATGATCGCCGCGATGAACCCGGCCCCGGCCAACCATTCGAGCGACCCGGGTTGTCCGTGAATGCCCCGGAACCCGGTCGAGCCGGTTTGTCGGTATTGGACCCAACTGCGCCACCCGAACCCCAGCACCGCGAAAATCAGATAGAGAATCAGTGCCGTGACGGCCATGGTCGTCATCTCCTCACTCGGTCAGTCGCCACAGTTCGGGCAGCAGTCATCTCCGGCATCGGTGTCGGGAATGGCTACGTTGCAGCAGGTTTGGCCGCGCCACGCTTCGCGCCCTTCGTGAACGGCGACACCGGCGAGGATGAGTGCGGCGATCGGGTCGGCCCAACTCCAGCCGAACAGGCTGTTGAGGACCAGGCCGGCGAGCACCACGGCGGACAGGTAGGTGCAGAGCAGGGTCTGCTTGGAGTCGGCGACCGCCGATCGAGAGCCCAGCTCACGGCCCGCCCGGCGTTGAGCCCAGGACAGCACCGGCATGACGATCAGGCTGGCCGCGGTCAGTGCGATGCCGATCGCCGAGTGCCGGGCCTCGGCGGCCCCGGTCAATGAGCGAATCGCTTCGACCGTGACGTAGCCGGCCAATGCGAAGAACGACACGGCGATGATCCGTAGTGCGGTCTTTTCTCGGGCTTCGGGGTCAGGGCCCGAAAACTGCCATGCCACCGCAGCAGCCGAGGACACTTCGATCACCGAATCGAGTCCGAAACCGATCAACGCGGTCGAGGACACCCTGGCGCCTTCGCCGATGGCCACAATCGCCTCGATCACGTTGTAGGTGATGGTCGCGGCGACGAACCATCGGATCCGCCGGTGCAGCAACGCCCGTCGCGCCGGGCCGAGGGGAGCGGGTGGTTGATGAAGGTCAGACGCCATCAGCAACACCCGTCGGACGCGGCGTTCGGGCAGTGCTCCGAATCGGCTGCCAGCACCACATGAAGCAGATCGTTCAATGCATGGGCCAGTTTGGGGTCGGCGAGTTCGTAGCGGGTGCGGCGGCCTTCGGGGACAGCCACCACCAGGCCGCAACCACGAAGGCAGGCAAGGTGATTGGACATGCTCTGCCTGGATACTCCCGCCGCTGCAGCCAGGTCGGCCGGATAGGCGGGTGAATCTTTGAGCGCCAGCAGGACCTTGGACCGGGTCGGATCCGACAGGGCATGCCCGAACCGGGCCAATACCGCCACCTGGGTCAGCGTCTCCACGACCTGACTGTACATCGTCGGGTGTATTCAGAAAAGGATGAACCGTCGCCGGACCGTCAGGGAAAGCAGGCGGTCGTCACGGGCCCAGGCCGTTGACCGTCGATGCGTGCCTCATTGATCTGGTGGACGCGAACGCTGACCTCCAACTGGAAGCGGTCGGCGGGGTCCTTGAGCGACAGGCCCGTGAGTTCCTCGATGAGCTTGATCCGGTAGATCAGGGAGTGCCGGTTGAGGTAGAGCGCTCTGGCCGCGGCGCTGATGTTGGTGGCCTCGTTGAGGAGGATCTCCAACGTGTGGACGAGCTGCCCCCGGCGCGTCTTGTCGTACTCGATGAGCGGCTGCAAGGTCTCGAGGATGGTCGCCATGGACTGGGGGTCCTGGCGCAGCACCTCGGCGAACTGACGCGAGCCGGCCGGCCGGCCGGGCAGGCCCGCCGGTACCGATGTCGGCACCGGGACGGACTGTCCGTGGACCGGAGGGAGCAACGCCCAACTCACGAGATTTTCGGGAAGCGCACTCAGCCGCTGAGCGGACGCGACCAACACGGAAACGGTGGACGCCGACGGGGCCGAGGAGAAGTGGCACATCACGAGGTCATCGGTGACCGAAGTGTGCACGGAGACGCCGGCCGAGAGCGCCAACTCGTCGAGGGCTTCGCCGAAGGCCGGGGCAAGGTCGTTCCAGCCGGTGTCGTCATGTTGACGCCGTCCGATGGCCATCTCGACCTGTGCGCCGGGAATCGCGGGACTCAACAGTGGGAGTAGGCGTTTCTGAACATCGGCGAAGGGGATCTCCCATGGCAGAAGGACCACCGGGAACTCATGACGATCGGCGAGCGGAACCAGCGAGTTGAGGAGTTCGCGGACAGTGATCTCGGGGGGAGGGCTCAAGATGAGCCCCGCCGCATGGGAGGACACGAGATAAGCGAGGAACTCCCGGTTGCCGGGCTGCCGGATATCGGCGCCGGTGCACAGCACCAGGTCGCCGGGGCGGATGAAGGACTCCGCAGGCGCGTGGATGATGTCCACCCAGGCGACTTCACGGGTCAGGCCGCGATGACCGGCGACCACAGAACCCCGGTCCAACGGCGCCACGGTCAAGGCCGCCGCCACGCTCAGCGGCGAGTCCTGGGACATGTCGCGCCTTCTCCTGATCTACCGTTGCGGCCCGCTTGTTCGTCGTTCTTGTCGGCGAGACCGCGGCGGCACACCCACACCCCCGAGCTCGACGGTACCAGCAAATCGGGGGCGTTCTCGCAGCACGTGAGGGGCATGCTCGTGGACCGGAGAGTCCACGAGCATGCCCTCATCGATCACACCGAGGTCAGGTCTGCGGTCGAGCGCCGACTCAGCAGCATGCCCCCTCCGAAGAGCACCAGCGGCATCACGCCGAAGATCGCTGCAAGGGTTGAGCTGCCACCGACGATCAGGGTCAGATTCGACACGACCAGCACCAAGGCCCCGAGCAGGGCGAGCGTGGCCGCCGCGCCCAACACCACGTTGCGGGTCGAGTCGCCGCGGCGGCTGAAGAAGATCACCACGGAGATCGTCGTCAGCAACCACAGGATCGCCAGTGCGTAGATACCGAGGCCGCCGAGGGGCCCGAAGATCTGCAGCACCGGGTCCAGCTGGAGCGCGGCGAAGATGCCCATCATCACGAACGAGGCGACGGTGATGGCGAGCGACGCGTTCGACGGCGCACCGTGGCGGCCGTGGACCTCGCCCAGCCGCTTCGAGAAAACGCCGCTCTGTCCCAGCGCGAAGGCGTATCGCGAGGCGATGTTGTGGAAGGCCAGGGCACACGCGAACACGCTGATGAACCAGAAGCCGGTGGTGAGGTCGCGCCCCAGCATGCCGAGGTACTGCTGGGCGGTGTTCACCATGAAGTTGTCGGGATCGGCCTCGGCGGCCGCGATGGCGTCCGGGCCGCCGTTGCCCTCGATCAGGGCCCAGCTGGAGAAGGCGTAGAAGCTCGCCACGATGCCGACAGCCCAGTAGGTCGCCCGCGGAACCGTCCGGTCGGGGTCCTTGGCCTCGTCGCGGAAGACCGCGGTCGCCTCCACTCCGACGAAGCCCCACAACGCGTACAACAGGGCGATTCCGACGCCACCGGCCAGGCCTTGCGGGGTGAAGGAGTCACCGGTGATTCCGTGCTCACCGCCCCGCAGCACGATGACCAGGTCGAGGACGACCAGGATGGCCACCTCGGAGACCAGGAAGATCCCCAGCACCTTGGCGCTGAGATCGATGTCGCGGTAACCCAGCCACGCGACGGCAGCCAGTACCAGCGCGGTCAGCAGCCACCACGGGATCTCGGGCCCGCCGAAGCGCTCGATGAGCCCGGAAAGGATGACGCCGTCGTAGGCTGCCACGCCCAGCAGCGTCGCCATGTATGCCGGCAGGGCGAGCACGGCGGCCCCGGCCCCGGCTGCGCGGCCGAGTGCCATCTGGATGTAGGCGTAGAAGGCACCGGGCTTGGTGACGTATTTCGACATCGCGACGAAGCTGGCCGCGAAGAGCAGGAAGACCGCTCCGGCCACCAGGAAGGCGACCGGGATACCCGTCGTCTTTCCGAGCACCATCGCGATCGGCACGTTGCCGCCGATGGTCGACAGTGGCGCCGCGGCAGCCACCACCATCAGCACGATGGCGGGCACACCGAGGTTCCCGCGCAGTTTGGCGGGGCGGCCGTCGGGTGACGTGTCGCGACTCCTTGTGTTGTCCGCGTCGACAACCTGGGACATGGGCGATCCTCTCTGACCTCTGGCACGGGAGCGGCTGACTCGCTGCTCGTCGAGTTCCGGGGATGAAGTCTGCGAGAAGGACGTGGCGTCGGCCAGTGGTCGGGCGCCTCTTTCCAACACCTTGTTGTAGGCCAGGTCACACCGAGCGACGGAAGTGGCGTCCGCATCAAACAGGTTGTTGGAAGGTCCGTGCGGGTCGTTGTTCCCCCGACACCGTTCCGTCAATGCTGAGCCTCGTCACGCAATAGAGAGGCACGGCGAGCGGCATGCACCTGAACAGCACCGACATCGAGCAGGATCATCGGCTGGGACGCATTCGGCTGTTGGACGAGCAGCGCGTCAACCTCGACGGGTTCGCCGAGCCCGACCCGGACCTGGGGATGATCTCGCACCTTTCGCCCCACGACCCGGCACCGTCCTGGGTCGTGGCCGACGACGGCAGCGTGCTCGAGATGGACTCGACCCCGGTCGCGAGCTTCGACACGATCGACGAGTTCATCGTGCGGTACGCCATCGACCACACCGAGGCGCCCCGGGCGATGGCGATGGACGAGACCGATCTGGCGCGGATGATCGTGGATTCGAGCGTGCCCCGTGAGCAGGTGCTGCGGGTCTGCGCGGGACTGACCCCGGCCAAGATGGCTCGCGTCGTCTCGATGCTGCAACCGGTCGAGATCCAGATGGCGATGATGAAGATGCGTGCGCGCCGGACCCCGGCGAATCAGGCCCACGTCACCAATCGGCTCGACGATCCGTTGCTGATCGCCGCCGATGCGGCTACCGCCGTGGTCTACGGATTCCGGGAACTGGAGGCGACGGTGCCGGTGCTCGACGATGCCCCGGCCGTTGCGGTGGGGCTGCTGATCGGTTCCCAGGTGCCCGCGCCCGGTGCCCTGACCCAGTGCTCTGTCGAGGAGGCACGCGAGCTGGAGCTGGGTGTGCGCGGGCTGGTGTCCTACGCCGAGACGGTGTCGGTGTACGGCACCGAGCAGGTCTTCACCGACGGCGACGACACTCCGTGGTCCAAGGCGTTCCTGACCTCGTCGTACGCCTCGCGCGGCATCAAGATGCGATTGTCCAGTGGGGCCGGCTCCGAGGTGCTGATGGGCCAGGCCGAGCGAAAGTCCATGAACTACTTGGAGTCTCGGTGCGTGGCGCTGGCCAAGGGCATCGGAGCGCAGGGTGTGCAGAACGGCGGTATCGACGGTGCCGGCATCACGGCCTCGGTGCCCGGAGGAGTTCGCGAACTGATCGCCGAGAACCTGATGGTCATGCTGCGCGGGCTGGAGTCGTGCAGCGGTAACGACAGTTTGATGTCCGAGTCGACGATGCGCCGGACCAGCCGGACCCTGCCGGTGCTGCTGTCCGGGTCGGATTTCATCTTCTCCGGATTTGGGTCCGTGTCCGCCTACGACAACATGTTCGGACCTTCGAACTTCAATGCCGACGATCTCGACGACTACCTGGTGTTGCAGCGGGACTGGGGCGTCGACGGGGGATTGCGGTCGGTCGACCCGACGACGCTGGAGGCGATGCGGCGGCTGGCCGCCGAAGCCACCCGGGCGGTTTTCGAGTATCTCGGCCTCGCCGACTTCGACGACGATCACGTGGAAGCCGTTGTGGGAGCGCAAGGTTCCAAGGATCTGCCGCAGACCGACGGCGTCAAGGTGCTCAGCGCGGCCAGGATGATTGACCAGTCGGGGCTCACTGTGCTCGATGTCGTCACCGCGCTCGCCGAGACCGGTTTCACCGACCTCGCCGACCGCGTGCTGGGCATGGCCAAGGCCAGAGTCACCGGCGACTACCTGCAGACTGCCGCCATCTTCGACGAGGAGATGAATGTGCTGTCGGCACTGCAGGACCCGAACGACTACCGCGGACCCGGGACCGGCTATCGGCCGTCACCGGAGCGGCAAGCCCAGATCGACGCGGTACGGCAGGCGAGGTCGGTGGCCGATCTGGTCAAGGAGCAGGCCACCTTCGCGCAGTCGGAGCGGCTGGTCGCGGTCGGCGCGGCCCGGATCGGCGACGACCCCCGGGAGGTCGTCATCGGCGTCTCACCCGCGTTCGGTACCAAGCTGTTTCAGACGCTGTCGGGCCTGACCATCTATGACGCGCTGGAACAGATTCTGGCCGGGCTCGAGGAGGAGCAGTGCGTGCCGCGCCTGGTCCGGATCACCGACAGCATCGACCTGGGAGCCATCGGCAAGTCCGCGGCTCAGTTGTCCGGATCCGGCATCGCGGTCGGGCTCCAGGCCAAGGGCACGACGATCATCCACCGGCGTGACCTCACACCCCTGGCGAACCTCGAATTGCTCAGCGTCGCACCGCTCATCACACCGGAGATGTACCGGCTCATCGGGATCAACGCCGGTCGGCACGCCAAGGGCGCTACACCGGCCCCGATGCGCAACGCCTACACGGAGGAGGCGATCACCGCGAGATACCACACCAGGGTGGTGTCGATGGTCGCCATCGAGCGGGAGCAGTCCGAGCACCGCGACGAGAACCGAAACCCCCACATCGAACTGGAGTTCACGCAATGACCGTCTCCTCACACTCCGGCCGGAGCGTTGCCGAGGTGACCGTCGAGGCTGCCCGCAACGGGGACCTCGCCCTCGACGACATCCGGATCAGCCGAGAGACCCTCCTGGTTCAGGCAGCGACTGCCGAGCGCACCGGGTCGGCACAGCTCGCCATGAATCTGCGGCGAGCGGCCGAGATGACGGCGCTGAGCTCTGACGACATGCTGTCGGCGTACGAGGCCCTTCGACCGGGTCGCTCCACGTTCGCCGAGTTGCAGGATCTTGCACAGAAGTTGGCCGGACAGGAGGCGCACATCTGCGCCGAATTCGTCCGTGAGGCCGCCGAGGTCTACCAACGGCGCGGCCTGCTGCGATGACCATCTGGGCCGGCGTCGACATCGGTAACTCCACCACCGAGGTGGTCCTCTGCGGTGCGGGCGCCGAACTCGACGTATTGGCCAGCGCGCGCACGCCGACGCGCGGCGGCAAGGGGTCGCTGCGGGCGGTCCAGGGCGCCGCACAGCTGGCACGACGCCTGGCCGATGCGCACGGGCTGGCGATCGAGCGGGCGGCATTCGCCCCAACAGGTCCCGTCCGGTCGTCCGTCGAACGGGTCAAGCTGGAGACCCGGCGCACCGGGCGCCTCACCATCGCCACCCGGTCGGCGGCAACCACCGCGGGCGATGCCGTCGGCGTCGGTGTCCCCGTACCGGTCGAGCATCTCGGCCAGGTCGACGGTCGCCCGGTCGTCGCCTGCGCGACCCGGGATTGGGGATACCGCGAGGTGGCCGGCGCGGTGAACGCGGCAGTCGAGGACGGCCGCAACGTCGTCGCGGTGCTGACGGAGAACGACGAGGCGGTGCTCGTATCGAACCGGCTCGGGACCGCCCTGCCGGTGGTTGACGATGTCGATGTGCGGCAGCTGCTTTCGGCGACGCTGATCGCCGTCGAGGTGCGCCAGGGCGTGGCGCCACTGCAGCACCTCACCGACCCGTTCTGGCTGGCCGACGTGTTCAGCTTGCGGGACGAGGAACGGGTTGACGCCCGCGCCGTCGCGGACCGGCTCTTCGACAGCGCATGCGCCGTCGTCTCGCTCGACAGTTCTGCACCGGCACGCGACACGCCGACCCCGCGGACGTCCGACTCCGCCTGCGAAGGCGGTGGACCGACCGGCCTTGTTCATTCGATATATTTGGCCGATATTGCGGCACAAGCAAATTCACGACGGGGATCGGTCGCGGTCGACAGTGTGGTGATGGCCACCATGGGTGGTGCCGAGGCCGCACCGGCCGGGGCCGATGAGCTAGGGGAAGCGCTGGGGGCCGACGTCACCCAGATCGACTCGGAGGCCGCTGCGGCGCGGGTCGGGGCCGTGACCACGCCCGGCGTGACCGACGACGTCGTGGTGGTGGACATCGGCGGTGGCACCGTGGACGTCGTCACGAATGGATCCCGTGTCGTCCTGCCTGGGGCCGGGCAACTGCTCACCACCGCCACCTCCAGCGCCCTCGACATCTCCAGAAGCGCGGCGGAGTACGCGAAACGCGCGGAGGCGGTCACGGCGATCACCGTTCAACTCGTCGAGGATGAGCACGGCCGTCGCCAGTTTCTGGACAAGCCGATCAGCGGCCGGTGCACGGGGTGGCTGCTGACCTCGGCTCCCAGCGGCCTACTGCCGTTCACGTCGCGGATGTCCGGAACGGAATGGCGCAGTTGGCGACTCGCATCGAAAAGGCTGGTCATCGGAGGCAACGTGATGAGGGGACTGGAACAGGTGGCACCCGGCGCCACCGGAGTGCTCCTGGTCGGTGGGGGAGCCAGTGACGACGAACTCGTCCGAGCGGTCAGTGAACAACTCGGCCATCAGGTCAGTGTGGGCCGGGGCAATGTGGGTGGACAGCTGGGTCACCGCTTTGCGGTGGCATACGGGCTCGTCGCCATGGCGACGCGAGGTCGCGCGGATCTGTGATGGGCTCATCGGTGCCCTGGTTCGACCGTTATCCGCGGGCGGGGTGTAGATCTCCGTTCGATTGCGGAAAGTAGGGGCGCAGGGCAGCGGCCAGGAGGCGATCGAGCATCCGGTCCGGCACGAAGCGCACCAACCGGGTTGCCAGTGCGGCGTCACGACCGATGGTGTAGCGGGCGCGCGGCTTTCGGGCCGTGACGATCCTGCCGATCGTCTTGGCCGCGTCGCCCGCGGACAGGCCGGACTCGGCGGAGGCGGCGGCCTGCGCGGTCACGGCGTGCACGAGCCCGAGGTAACGCTCAGAGTGTTCGGGCGTCAGGTCGTAGGTCGTCGTGCCGGCGCGGCCGAGCATTTCGGTCCGCACCGCGCCCGGCTCGACAACGACCACCCGCACGCCGAACGGCGCCATCTCGCGACGTAGGGCATCGCTGACGGCCTCGAGCGCAAACTTGGTACCCGCGTATGGGCCGTAGGTGGCCATGGCGACTCTGCCGCCGACAGAGCTGATGTTGATCACGCGCCCCTTGCTGCGGATCAGAGTGGGAAGAAGCGCCTGGGTGACGGCAACGTGTCCGAACAGATTGACTTCGAACAGTTTTCGCCACTCTTCGATCGCGAAGGCCTCGACTGGGGCGTTGACCCCGACGCCGGCGTTGTTCACCAGCGCCCGCAGCTGTCGGCGCTGCGGGTCCGCGTTCACCCGCAGGGACAGGGCCGCGATGTGGTCCGGGTTGATGATGTCGAGAATCAGCGGTTCGACACCAGGACCTCGGATTGCGTCGCCGTCCCGCTCGCGCCGGACGCCTGCGAGGACATGGAATCCCAGTTGGGCCAGCTCGCGTGCCGTGGCCGCGCCGATGCCAGTGGACGCGCCGGTCACGACGACGAGCCCACCCGATTCAGATGACAATGTCATCCGAATCAATCTACGCACTCAGATGACGCTGTCAACTAGGCTGGTTCGACCATGAGACGCGCCGAATCCGCAGCCGCCACGCGCCGCACCCTCCTCGACGATGCCGCCAAGCTGCTCGACAGCGGTGGGCCTGCCGCTGTCACGCTGCGTGAGGTCGGTGCGCGCGCGGGTGTCAGTCGCGGTGCGCCGTACCGGCATTTCGCGGACAAGGAGAGCCTCCTGACCGCAATCGCCGCCGAGGGCTGGGAACGCATCCGCGAGCGCATGGGTGCCCTGCGGGAGGATCCTGGGCTGGCGCCGGCCGATGCATTGCGTGCGGCGCTGCTCCTGCTCGTCGAAGCCAACCGCCGGCAGCCGTACCTGTATCAGCTGATGTTCACTCCACCGGCCGGGGACCCGGCCGCAGTGGTGCGGGCCGCGCAGCGTAGCTGCGACGAGTTCGTCGCGATTGTCGCCGCCGTTGTGGACGAGGGGAACGCACAGCGCTACGCGGCCATCCTTCTGACCGGCGCCCACGGTGCCGCCGGCCTCGAGACGAGCGGGCTACTCAGGACCGACAAGTGGGACACGTCTGCCGACGAACTCGTCGACGCCCTCCTCGCCACCGTGGCGCAGGCGGATCGCCAGGGCTGATCGCTCTGTGCGCCCGGACATGCCGTGCAGGTGAAAGTCCTAGGCGTGCTTGACCGACTGCTCGTACAGAATCCCGAGCCGATCGATGCGCCACAGCTGGCCGAGGACGATCAGTGCGGCACCCGATATGGTCGGCCACGCTTGGAGCGCGATCAAGCCGTAGACGAGCATGGCGAATCCGGCCAGCGCGTTCAGTGTCCAAATCCGTTGGACGACCCTGAATCCCTGCGGAACTCGACTTCTGTCCTGCATCCACATCCGTTCGCCGTAAATGCCCTTCGAGGACCAGGCCGTCGGCTTGTCGATCGGTGCGAACGCGTGCGGATTCCACCACAGCCACAGTGCGACCACGGCCAGCGGGACAAGCGCCCACCAGCCGATCCATGTGCGGCTCCAGATCGCCAGGATCGCCGGCGGGATGGCCGCGAATCTGGTCCACACGCTCCACGGATTGGCATGGCGCCGCCACGCTTCGTCGCTCATCCCGGCCATGCGGGCGTACCTGTCCAGAAGGCTCATCGAAGCATTCCTCTCGCGAGCGTGCGGATGGTGGCATCGAGTACGGAGTCGTAGCCGGGTTCGAAGCGCTCGCGGTGCATGACCACCAGGCCGATGGTGCGGACGACTTGGAGCAGGATGGCGGGCTCGATGTCGTCGACGAGGACGCCTTCGTTCTGACCCGCCGTCAGATAGTCGAGCAGTGGGGTCACGAGATATGGTGTGACGCGGGCGATCTGCTCGCTGCCGAGACGGTGGGTCACGGCGTCGAGCTCCTCGGGACGCGTGATCAGCCGCCGGTACATGGGATCGTCGGCGAGGGCGTCGGTGATGGCTCGCAGAACCGCAACGAGTCCGTCCTCGCTCAGCGGGGCCTCGAGCGTGGCGGCCACGCGGGCGGCCACACTCGGCGCCCGCTTCAGCATCACCTCGAGGTACAGCGACTCCTTCGAGTCGAAGAAGGCGTAGAAACTGCCCTTGGCGATGCCCACCGCCGCGACGAGCTCGTCGAGCGATGTCTTCTTCAAACCGTGCGCGATGAACCGCTGCTCTCCCGCATCGAGCAGGGCGTCGCCGATTCGTTGTTTCTCGTTCTGTGTGAACGCCGTCGCCATAGCTATGACTCTTTCTAGAATTTGGTCATAGCCTACCGCACGCTTACGACAGAACCTTGGGGCGCAGGGACGTTCACGTGAGGGATCCGGACGGCCATGTGGTTCTGCTCGCGGCAGGCGCCTCTCGAGGGCCGGCAGAACCGGTCTTCGGGGTTGGCCGAGACGGACGCGTTGCGGCTAGATGGCCCCAGGCATGCCGGGCGGGCTCATCGACCCGTCCACATTCGGCACCATTGCCGGAGCCGGTATGCCACCTTCGGCAGCGTTGTCACCGGGTATTCCGTCGTCTGGCACTTGGTCGTACATGCCTCCGAAGCAGTCCGGATTCCACCCCTCCGTCGCGCACGCCGGATCGTCCGGGCTGATGGGGGATTCGGGGGCGGCGGGTGTGCGGGGTGCTGCTGAAGCGACGGACATCATGTTCGCCGGGACCGCGCCCAGCACGAACACTCCCGCGATCGCCGCCACGGCTGCTCTCGTCAGTGCGTTTCGCGCCTCAGAAGCCATCATCCAACTCATCTGCCGCTCCTTCGCCTGGGACTCAAACGGGCCGGCGTGACGTTTGCCGTTGCCGCACCGTCATCGCCATGCTCGCAGCTCTAGACGTGCTGCGGGTGGAAATCCGAACTTCGCTGGCAAAAACGCCAATGCCGCTTGAAGTTTGACGTAGCTGTCAAAATCAAGGCGCGAGTCGGCCGGCGCTCTCCGAAGAGGCGCCGGCCGACCGCTCCAAGCGATCAGTAGTCCCAGGTGGCCGGCACGCAGCGGAAGACGTCACCGGCGGTCGCCACGTGGCAGACGGACGGGAACGGCAGGTGGGTGGCCACCAGCGATTCTCCGGTCGCCGCCAGCTCGCGCAGAAGCTGAACCCGGACGCGGGCAGCCTCCTCCGGATCGTGCTCGAACCCGTTCTGCCACTCGGGATTATCGAACCCGGGTGCGAAGACGGCGTCACCGGCGAACGTGAGCTTGTCGCCGCGGGATTCCAGGCGGACGACGCTGTGCCCGGGGGTGTGACCGCCGGTGCGCGAGATGAGCACGCCCGGTGCCACCTCGTACTCGGTCTCGAACGTCCGCAGTTGGCCCCGGTATTCGTCCAGGAACTGCGTCGCGACCCGGCGGAGCACGTCGGGGATCGGCTGGGGCATGACGGTGTGGGAGAAGTCGGGTGCCTCCCAGAACTCGGCTTCGGCGGTCGCTGCATGGACCTGCAGGTCGGGACGCAGTCGCTCCTTGAGCCCCTTGGTGATCAGCCCGCCGACGTGGTCCATGTGCATGTGGGTGAGGACGACATCGGTCACGGAACCGAGATCGACCCCCGCGGCCTCGAGCCGCTGGACCGTGTTGCCGGCCCGGGGGAAGTCGGGGAACTCGAGCCCCAGCCCGGCGTCGACGAGGATGGTCCGATCGCCGCTACGCACCACCACCACGTTCAGTGGCCAGTCGACCACCTCGGGCGGCAGGAAGTTGTCGCCCAGCCAGCCCGACAGCTCGGCCGGCTCGACGTTGGTGGCCAACGTCGACGCGGTGATCGGCAGGACCCCGTCGCTGATCACCAGCACCTCGATGTCGCCGACGTGGACCGCATAGCGTGACGGCACCAGCTCGTCGACCGGACTTCCGAGGCGTGAAATGTTGTCCAAGCTCATGCGTTCTCCTCCTGGGGGCTGTACCGGAAGACATGGTGAAATGACCTGTCTTTCCCGGGGAACGCCCTCCGGACACGAGATTCATCCGTCGATCGAACGCAACGTGTCGGGCAGCGCCGATATGGTCGACCGATGGCCTCGGTCAAGCAGTTCCAAGTCACTTTCGACTGCGCAGATCCGGAGCGTGTCGCTCGGTTCTGGTGCTCCGTCCTGGGGTACGTCGTCCCTCCGCCACCACCAGGGTTCGACGCATGGGCGGATTTCGATCGAACGCTGCCCCCGGAGCGTCAGGGTTCGATGTATGCCTGCGTGGATCCCTCAGGCATCGGTCCGAGACTGTTCTTCCAACGCGTTCCCGAAGGCAAGGTCGTGAAGAACCGCGTGCATCTCGACGTGCGGGTGGGCGCCGGACTGGTCGGGCCGGAGCGTCTGGAGACGCTCGAGGCCGAGTGCGGGCGGTTGGTCGAGTTGGGAGCGGTGCGCGTGCGACTGCTGGCCGCCGACGGCATCAACGAGTCGTGCATCGTGATGCAGGACATCGAGGGCAACGAGTTCTGTCTCGACTGAGCCTTCAACTCACAGCGGAGCCGATACCGGCGGGAGAGTTTCGACGACAGGCGTGTTCTGCGCCGCGGCCACCCACCATGTCCCGCCGTGCTGAACCAAGACGTACATCGCCATCTCGCTGAAACCACCGTCCAGCGCGCTGCGCCGAATCTGGGCAACCACTACGCCCGGTGCGGGATGGCTCACCTGCGCCGGCTCGAAGCGCGAAGCAGGCACGACCGGGGGACCGCTCATCATCCGACGATGGATCGGGTTGAGATTCGAATAGTCCTTGAGCACCATGCCTTTTGGTGTGCCCCATAGGATGTCGGCTGCGAACATCCCGTCGTATACGTCGGCATCTCCGGTTTCACCACCGCGCTGGAGATGGTCGATCAGTTCCCGCACCGCCTGATCGCCGTCAGCGGTCGGTGCATTCAGGTATGGACGCTGCGTCGTCATGGCTCAACCGTAGAATCCCAAGCGCAGTTGAGGTCAAGGAGTTTCACGGCTGGGCTACCGCGCGGTGGCCTCATCGATCTGTTCGCGCAGGATGTCGCCGTGACCTGCGTGCCGCGCGAATTCCTCGCTCATGGCAAGCAGAGTCCATCGCATGCTGACCCTGCCCTCGCGGGGATTGTCCTTGGTGTCATCGAGGTCGAAACGGGATGCGATCTCGCGTGATCGGCGGCTGGCACGTTCGAACTCGGCGATCACGTCGGCGAGCGACTCGTCGTCGGCGACGGCGAAGGTGCCCTCGTCGCGGTTCGAGTATCCGTCGCATTCAGTTTCGCTGAGTCCCGCCCAGAACCGTTGGAACCAGATCCGTTCCGCGGCGGCCGCATGCTTGATCAACGAGATCGGTGTCGTCAACGACGTAACGAGTCGTCGGCGGGCGTCCGCGTCGGACAGACCGCGTACGGTTCCGATGAGCGCCTCGCGATTGCCGTCGAGCATGTTCTCGATGATCGCTCGCTCTTCTCCATCGGTAATTCGTTTGGTAATCAAGTGAATTCACTCCAATCTGCTACCTGTTGAGTGGTCTGCATCGGTCAGGCTGAACGACACAGGCCGCGGGTGCCGCGATCTGCGTCGGAGAGGGATGAGGTGCCTGCGCCGGGGGACGGCCCAAGGGCGCTCGCCGCGTGGATTGCGGACCGAGCATGGACGATGCGTAAAACATCGATATGGCAGCTTCAGCCTGTCAGGAAGACCTGCCGCCTAGGTCAGTATGTGGGTCCGACGGCCGTCCTGGCAATGTTCCGAGGTGTCGCGGGAAGAACCGCGTGTCGATCCGGCCATCTGTGGGTACCTGGTGATGCCCACCCGGAAAGGCGTGCAACACCTTGTCCTGCGAGGCGAACGCGTCGAACAGCTCGAGACCGAATTCGGGCGGGATTTCCTTGTCGTCCAACGGGAGCAGGTACTCGATCGGGATGGTCACCCGTTCTGCGGCGTCGAGCAGAGTGTCGTGCGCCGACACCCAACCGAACACCGCAGCGGTGATCCGAGGCTCGACCGCGGCCAGCGTTATCCCGACCGCACCAGAGAGTGACGCCCCGGAGTAGCCGATCGGTGCGTGCGCACCGATGTCGGGCAGCGCCTGCAAGGCGTCGATGGCTACCTGCCATTCCGGGACAGCGCGCTCGGCCACCGAGTGGCAGTAATCGGCGAGGATCCGACCGAACGCGGGACTGCCCATGTCGCGCGCCTGGCGAAAATCGGCGATCCGGCGCTGGTCTTGTGGGCTTCGCGGTCGATCACCGTGTCCGGGCAAGTCGATGGAGACGACGTGGAAACCGTCAGCGGTCACCGCGGAATGGGCCCGGGCCACGTGCCGCGGGGCTTTCTTGTCCAAGCCGCCGGGGTGGCCGGCCAGCAGGAGGGGAGCGCCCTGAGAATCGGAGTCCGGTGACCAGAGCACACCGGTGACGCCGTCCAGGGTGAATGTGCGTTCAATGACGCCGTTCGAGATTGTCTGCGAGGTGAAATGCATGGTGTTGCCTCTCGGGATTGCCGTATTTCAGGCACTCCCGGCGACACCTTCGTCGAACCCTCAACCGTGAACACGAGCGGGGAGCACCCACATGGTTACTGCGTACATGGGTCTCACCTCCTCGCGTCATCTCACGGTTCCGCCGAACGGTATCAACGTGAAGGTGGACCCGTCCAACGGTTTTTCTCGTCGCTCGGCGGACCGCCCGCGGTCAGGCCCGCGATTGCGTCAGCGATCGCCTCGGCCATGGCGGGGCTGCCGGTGTGACCCGCGTCCTCGATGACCCTCAGCTTCGCCGCGGGCCAAGCCTGCGCGAGTTCCCACGCCGTGAGCAACGGTCCTGACAGGTCGAGCCGTCCGTGAATCAGCACTCCGGGAATCTCGGCCAGCCGGTGGGCGTCCCGCAACAGTTGTCCGTCGTCGAGCCACGCGTTGTGAGCGAAGTAGTGCGTGCAGATACGGACGAACGCCAACTTCGCCGCGTCCGTCTTGTCGCTGTATTGTCCTGGCTTACCGAGGTTTTCGTGTGCGATCACCGCGTCTTCCCATGCACACCAATCGTGCGCGGCCTGTTCGCGGGTAGCGCCATCAGGGCTTTCCATCAGCCGTCGATACGCCTCGACGAGGTTGCTGCCGCGCGCTTCGGCAGGCACGCCGGAGCGAAAACGTTCCCATTCGGCAGGCAACAGCAGACGCAGCCCGTGGTAGAGCCAGCCGATCTCTTGTGGCCGGCTCATCGTGACTCCGACCAGGATGATGCCGGTAACACGTTCGGGGTGACGCTGAGCGTAGGCAAGGATCAGCGTCGACGCCCAGGACCCGCCGTAGAGCAGCCACTGATCACAGCCCAGATGCTCACGGAGGAGTTCGATATCGGCGAGCAGATGTTCGGTGGTGTTGCACCCCATGTCGGTAGTGGGCTCGGCGGCGCTGGGGATGCTGTCGCCGCATCCTCGCTGGTCGAACGAGATGACGCGAAACTGTTCGGGATCGAATGACTTGTGAGCGTTGCGCGATCGTCCCGACCCCGGCCCACCATGAACGATCAACACCGGGCGACCGTCCGGATTGCCTCTGCTCTGCCAATACATCCGGTTGCCGTCACCGACATCGAGCAGGCCCTCGTCATGGACCGGGGCCTCACGGAACGATTCAGCAGCCACAAGTTGTGACGGTACCGGTGGCGGTGGGTATGAGTCGGGAAGCTGGATGCCCCGGGGTGGGGGTGCCCTCAAATCTGTTGACGCCAAGACGCTTTCAGCTTCGTTGCGCACCTTCGGTGAATCGTGCCAGTTGATCGGCGACGGTGCCCCAACCGTCGGCGAAGCCCAACTCGGCGTGGCGGTTCCTGGCGGCCGGGTCGCCGTGCCGCGCGACGATGCGGTAGTCGGTGCCGTCCGCGTGGTCGGACATGGTGACCTCGGCCGTCATCGTGACGGGAGCGGGGTTCGCGGGGCGCCACCCGCTGTCGACGGCGTTGGTGAACACCAACCGCTCGAACTCGTCCACCAACAGGAAGCACGCATCCAGATGCGGCACGAACGCGAGGCCGTCATCGCTCATCCGCGTCACGAACGCACCTCCTGGGCGGACTTCCAGGCGCTCGACGCGACACCACGTCGGCTCCGGTATCCACCACTGCGCCAGGCTGGTCGGATCGGTCCATGCCTCCCACACGGCCTTGCGGGGCGCGCGAATGATCCGTTCGATGCCGAGGTCGAGATCAGGGTTCATGTCGGGTCCTTCTCCTTGGGGTGGGTGACGAATTGCTCCAGCCGGTCGGTGCGTTCCTCCCAGACGCGTCGCTGCTGGGTCAGCCAGTCTTCGACGACCGTGAGCCGTTCCCGGTTGAGCTTGCAGGTGCGCACGCGGCCGACCTTCGCCGTGTGGATCAGCCCGGTCGACTCGAGCATCCGGACGTGCTTCATGAACGAGGGGAGTGTCATCGTGGCCCCGCGGGCCAGATCGCCGACGCTCGCCGGTCCGCGCCCGAGGTGGCGGATCACCGCCCGTCTGGTCGGATCTGCAAGAGCCAGGAAGACCTCGTCGAGCTCGGCGGAATACTGTGCCACACGGCTAAGTATCCATCGTCACAATACTTAGCGCAAGGGCTAAGTATTGTGAGAGCGCGGCGAAATCTTGGCCGAAACGCGTCCGGATGGACGAGGCGTGGCTGATCCTGATCACAGATGCCCACTGCAGGCCGATCGCACACGTGGGAGAGGCCGATGAACGACGACACCTGCGGCCGCCGGCGGCCGATCGGCGCGACTCGCGTCCTGGCTGTCCTCACCGCGTGCGCTGGGGCGGTCGCGATGGCTCTTGCGCTGACCTCGTGTGGCGCAGGAGATCACGATGGCGAACAGAGTCACGGCACCGCGACAACCTCCGCGGGGATCGCGCCGACACGGATCATCGACGAAATTGCAGTGGACTCCAGTGGTCGGCCCGCCAACGGCTACCGCGAATCACCCGATGCCGTCCCGGACCGTGCGGCCGAGTGCGATGAACCGTCACCTGCGGCCGCCGGCGACAACATTTACGGGTGCGCGCCATCGGCCTATGCCGCTGATGTGTGCTGGCCCGCCGCGGACCTGGATCTGCTCTGCATGAACGATCCCTGGGCGAAGGGTGTGCACCGTATTCACGTTGCCGCTCCGCTGGACCCCGTGACCGCACCCGTTGCGCCCCAACCTGTCGCATTGCTTCTCGATGACGGCACTCACTGCCGGCTCCGAAATGGCGGCTCGTGGGGTGGCCGTGACGACGGCTACGTCGGCGCCTACCGCTGCGACGCCAATCAGGTTGTGCTTGCCCGGCCGGACGCCGAGCCGATCGACCGGTCCACACCGTCGTGGACCGTCGAACTTGGTGATCTGCCGGGATTTGGGCAACCGGCGCAACCGCCCGCCGCCCACCGCGTGGTCACGGCTTGGTTCGCCGGTAACTGACACGTTTCGCCGTGTATCAGCGCCGCGGCCGGCCGATCAGTTCCTCGGCCAGTGTCCGCGCGGCGACGATCGGCTCGGTCGACCGGTCCAGCTTGGAGCCGAGCAGAGCGCCGTCGTAGAGCAACTGGATGCGCCGGGCCAGCACCGCGGGGGAGCTGACACCGGCCCGATCCAGCAGTGCGGCCAACGTATCCCGCAACCACTGGCGGTGTGCCCGTACGGGTTCGAGCTCCACACCGGGATATTCGGTAGCGGCATTGGCGTAGAGGCATCCGCGGTAGTCGCGCCGTGTCGCGGCACCTGAGGCAAGGTCGAAGAAGGTCAGGATGCGATCCACCGGATCATCGATCTCGGCGACCGCGCGCTCCCAGCGGTTGCGATCAGCGTGATCCAAATCGGTGAGGTAGGCGATCACCAAGGCGTCTTTGGAGCCGTAGGTGCTGTAGAGGCTCGCCTTGGCGACCCCGGCCTCGCGCAGGATCTGGTCGATACCGACGGCGCGAATACCCTGGTTGGCGAACAGTTCAGCCGCGGTGGCGAGCAATCGCTGTGCCGGCGGGACGGTGCCCGTCGCGGGCACAGCCGTCGCTGTGGTGCCTGCCTGGAGCGTGCTCATGACGCCAGCCTAACCCGGAAGGCCACATAGACAGACCTGTCTGTCTATGTGAATCTCGTGTCGTTCCACCCCTGCGACACCGAGGACTTTCACCGTGACTCTGTATCTCTACGAACTCACCCCTGATGCCACCGATGACGCCGCGGTGGGGCAGCTGCTCAAGACGCTCGATGCCGAGATCGCCCGCGCTGGCGGGGAATTGATCGAGTCCCAGGTGACCGCGCAGCGCCGGCGGGTGTTCGCCATTGCCGAGTTCGCCACCGACGCGGCCACGCTGGACGCCGCACAGCTGGCCGTCGCCGCGGTCGCGGGTCCGCATCAGGTCCGGCTGGTCGGTGCCGATCTGTCGGCGCTGAAGGCGGCCCGGCCGCAGGCCGGCTATCTGGTCGAGTGGGATCTGCCTGCCGACCTGGACATGGAGTCCTACCTGGCCCGCAAGAAGGCCAATGCTCCCAAGTACGCCGATGTGCCCGAAGTCCAGTTCCTGCGCACCTACGTCCGCGAGGACATGGACAAATGCCTGTGTTTCTACGACGCGCCGGATGAGGCCGCGGTGCGCCGGGCCCGCGATGCGGTGAGCACCCCGATCGACCGTCTGCACGGATTAGACGGACCGCTCCTGTGACGGCCACGCTCGCAGCGTCCGCACTCGACCGGGTGGCGCACTCCGTGGCGGCCCGGGCGTCTGATCTCGACGAACAACGCACCGACGTCCGCATCGATCTGGCCGACCTCGGCCGGGCCGGTCTGCTCGACCTCGAGCTGCGCGACATCGTCCGCGTCGTCGACGAGGTGTCGGTGCACAGCTTGGCCGTCGGCTTCTCCACCTGGGCGCACCACATGACCATTCGGTATCTGCACGCCTCGCCGGAAGGCGAATTCGGCAAGCAGATCGGCGCCCTCGCCGCAGCGGAACGAATCGGCGTCACCGCGATGGCGGCTGGTCTCAAACAGGTGGCCGGCCTCGACCAGGTCCCGGTCACCGGCGCAGCCGATGGTGCCGATCTGGTGATCAGTGGCCCGATTCGTTGGGCCTCCAACGTGTTTCCCGAGGCGCTGATCGTCCTGCCGGTCCGTGTCGGTGAGCGGACCCTGGTCGTCACGGTGGACGCCGGTGCCGACGGTGTGACCGCCAACCCTGCACCATCGCTGACGGCGCTCGGGGCCACGGCCTCCACCTCACTGCAGCTCGATCGTGTTCGGGTTTCGCCGCACCAGGTGGTGGCCCCGAATCTGGACGCGTTCGTCGCCGGAATCCGCCCCGCATTCCTGTTGTTGCAGACCGCATTCTGCGCCGGCGTGACTCGCGCGGCGCTCGCCGCGGCCACCCAGGCACATACGGGCCCGCTGGCCCGATTCGGCGCCGAACTCGACGATGCGGTCACCCGTGCCACCGACGTCCGATCACGGCTGTACCGCTGGGCCGCCGACCCGGATGGCGCGACGGTCGCCCAGCTGATCCGGCTGCGACTGGACGCGGCGGGCCTGGCCGTCGACGTCACCCGCTTGGAGCTCGCACTGACCGGCGGCGCCGGTTACACCCTGGGCAGCGCCACCAACCGGCGGTTCCGCGAGACCGCCTTCCTGCCCGTGCAATCACCCTCGGAAGGACAACTGCGGTGGGAACTCACGCGCTACGAATAACCAACGGCGCCAGATACTTCGGCGAGACACCGGCACTGGCCGATATCGACCTGCAGATCCGCACGAGTGAATTCCTCGCCGTACTGGGCCCGAGCGGCAGCGGGAAATCCACCCTGCTGCGGATCTGCGCCGGACTGGACGCCCTGAGCGCCGGCACCCTCACCTGGTCAGGGGACGGTACCCGGCCGCGCACCGGGGTGGTCTTCCAGCAGCCCCTGCTCATGCCGTGGTTGACCGTCGCCGGGAATGTGGCCTTCGCTCGTCGGTTCGCGGCGCAACGGAGCGGGTTCGACGCCGGCGACGCCGCGAAGCTCATCACCAGGTTCGGGCTGGATCACCTCGCCGCGCGTTATCCCGATGAGTTGTCCGGCGGGCAGGCTCAGCGGGTCGCGATCTTGCGGGCGGTCGCCACCCGGCCACAGCTGCTGCTTCTCGACGAGCCGTTCAGCGCGCTGGACCCGGCCACCCGGACGGATCTGGTCGGGTGGCTGGGCGAGCTGGCCCGCGAACTCGACATCACCGTTGTGCTCGTCACCCACGATGTGGACGAGGCCCTTTCGCTGGCACAGCGCATCGTGCTGCTCGACGGGGGACGCGTTCGCGCAGACTGGACGGTCGGCAGCGACGGAACCCCCACCCGCAGCGAGATTCTCGACCAGTACCGCACCGATACCACGGTGGAGGTTCGGTGACGCGCTTGACCCGGCGCTCCCTGCTGACCGGAGCGGCCGGATTGACCGCGGCCGGAGGTCTCTTCGGCATCGGCGGGCTGGCGCACAGCGCGGTCAGCGGTCCGCCGGGTGCCGAGGGCGCTCTGCGGGTCGGCTATCTGCCCATCACCGATGCCGCACCGCTCCTGATCGCCCACAGCGCCGGGTTGTACCCGGCCGGGGTGGTGAGCTCGGCTCGGCCTGTGCTGTTCCGCAGTTGGGCGGCGCTGGCCGAAGCCTTCATCACGCGCCAGGTCGACATCGTGCACCTGCTGATGCCGATGGCCGTCCAGCTGCGCTACACGCTGGGCGCCGGGGTTCGCGTGTTGGGCTGGAACCACACCAACGGTTCGGCGCTGACGGTGGCACCGCACATCCGCGATCTGAGCGACCTGGCCGGAACTCAGGTGGCCATCCCGTTCTGGTGGTCGATCCACAACATCGTGCTTCAGGAACTGCTCCGGGCGCATGGCCTGCGACCGGTGGTGCGGCGCAGCGCTTCCCGCGCAGATCGGACCGTCGAACTTGTCGTGATGAGCCCGTCGGACATGGTGCCCGCCCTGGCGAACGGCACGCTGGGCGGGTACGTGGTGGCCGACCCGTTCAATGCGGTGGCGCAGATCAAGAAGATCGGCCACATCCACACCTTCCTCGGCGATGTCTGGCGCGACCACGCCTGCTGCGCGCTGGTCACGCGCGACGACGTCATCGCCTCGCGGCCCTGGGCCGTGCAGGCCGTGGCCGATGCGGTGGTGGGTGCGCAGCTGCGGATCGATGCCGACCGGGCCGGCGCGGCAGCCGCGCTGACGGGTGGCAAGTATCTGCCGCAGCCCACGCCGGCGATCACGCTGGCGCTGACCTACCCGAAACCGCCCTATCCGCCCGCGCATCCGGACTGGCAGCCGCAACGTCTGGGTTTCCAGCCCTTTCCGTACGCGAGCTTCACCCGTCGCCTCGCCGAGGCGATGCACGACACCGTTGTCGACGGCGACCGCCGGTTCCTGGACCGGCTCGACCCGGCCTCGGTGCACACCGAACTGGTCGAGGATCGGTTCGTCCGCCGTTCTCTGACCTCTCATGGCGGGCCCAGTGCGTTCGGGCTGACCGCCGACCTCACCCGAACCGAACAGGTGCAACCGTTATGACCATCGTCAGTGCTGACAAAGTCTCTGCATCCGAGGGCATTTCGCGCTGGGGGAGACGCTTCACACCACCGGCCGTCGCCATTCTGGTCACCATCGCGCTGTGGTGGCTGGCGACATCGGTGCTCAGCGGGCCGGAGTCGTTGCTGCGCCAGACCGCGCCGCAGCGGGTGGTGCCGGCCCTGGCGGGTCTCATCGACCGCGGCGTGCTGCTGAGCGATCTCGGTGTCAGCCTGTGGCGGTTGGTGATCGGGTTGGCCGTCGCGGCCGTCATCGGGATACCGCTGGGCCTGTTGGTCGGATTGTCCGGCGTCGCCGAGCGCGCCGGCGGGCCGATCATCGCCTTTCTGCGCATGATCTCGCCGCTGTCCTGGACACCGATTGCGCTGGCACTGTTCGGTATCGGCAATCAGCCGGTGATCTTCCTCATCGCCGTCGCCGCGGTCTGGCCGGTGCTGCTGAACACAGCGGCCGGTGTTCGCTCCGTCGATCCGGGACTGCTCAACGTGGCGCGCTCATTCCACGCCACGCGGCGGGAGTTGTTGATCGCGGTGATCCTGCCCGCGATCCGCACCCACGTGCAGACCGGCATCCGGTTGGCGCTCGGTGTCGCGTGGATCGTGCTCGTGCCCGCCGAGATGCTCGGGGTGCGCTCGGGCCTCGGCTATCAGATTCTCAATGCCCGCGATCAGTTGGCCTACGACCAGGTCGTGGCGGTCATCGTCGTCATCGGCTTGTTGGGGTTCGTGCTCGACACCGCGGCACGCTGGTTGCTGAGCCCGGCGCGTCGCACCTGAGCCGCTTGCGTGCTAGTTCGGCGAACTCGCTCCCGGCCCGTCAGCGTCGACGGTAATCTCCCAGCGTGACGGTTAATCGTCGCAAAATCTTGGGCGGAGCGGGCCTGGCAGGCGCCGCGGCCGCAACCGGTGTGGGCGTTGACCGCCTGATCATCTCGGCCGGCGCCGGCGATGGCCCTGACAAGGAAACCCCAATGTCCGATGACGCTGCGCGCTTTGGTGATCCCCGCCTACCCGCCGAGACGATCACCTCGCAATCACACCTGTTCCATCTCGGCGCTTCGCCCAAGAGCACACATGACGGGGGCTGGTTCCAACAGGCCAACGAGGACAACTTTCCGATCCTCAAAGGTCAGGAGGCCAGCCTCCTGCTGCTCACGTTGCAGCCCGGTGGTATCCGCGAGCCGCACTGGCATCCCAGCGCGTGGGAGCTCAACATCGTCACCAGTTGAGTGGCGACCTGGATCGTCATCGACGGGAACGGCAACTACGAGGCCTTCGACCAACACGTCAATGACATCGTTTTCGCGCCCCAGGGTTCATTTCACTACTTCGAGAACCGCGGCCCCGACGACATGAGCATCATCATCATCCAGAACACCAGCGCGCCCGAAGACAAGGACAACATCGGGATAGGGGAGTCCCTCAGCAGGCTTCCACCGCGGGTGTTGTCCGCGGTATTCGGCGTTCCGGCAGAGACATTCAGTTCGTTCAAGAAGATTGACAACGCCGTCGTCATCCTGCGGTCGCCGTAACGGCCCTCACGGCTGAACACCGCCCACTCGGGTCGATATGGTGGGGCGATGGTCGATGATCGTCCGTGGGAGCCGCCGCTGGCGGGCACTGAGGCAGAGCACCTCATCGGTGCGCTGGAGCGGCTGCGTGTCACCTTCCGATGGAAGGTGGGCGGCCTGGATTCGGCGGGATTGCAGGCGCGAATTGGCGCGTCCTCGCTGACCCTCGGTGGGTTGACCAAGCATCTTGCGCGGGCCGAGGCGGAGCGCTTCGGCCCGGTGCTCGACGGCTCGCCCATCGGTTCACCATGGGATACCGCGGACTGGGATGCCGATCCAGATTGGGACTTCAGTTCGGCCGCCGACGACACCCCGGAGCAGATCTACGCGTTGTGGGATGACACCGTGGCGCGATCCAGAGCCCGGCTCCAAACAGCGCTTGCCGCAGATGGTTTGGGTCAACTCGTGGAATTGGAATGGCCCGATGGTCGGCGAGCCAGCCTGAGGCGCAGCGTCTGCGACATGATCGAGGAATACGGGCGGCACACCGGCCATGCGGATTTGATCCGCGAGAGTGTGGACGGTCTGGTGGGCGAAGATCCGCCCGATGGTTGGCAGCCGGGTTAGTCGCCGGGGGTCGCGCAGCCGTCCAGATCTGTGTCCCGGGGCGGCCAGGTTTCTCCCAGCCGGCGCTCGCATACTGACGGCGTGCCGCCAAACGGTCCGGGGACCATCGAGCCGCCAGTTCCCACACCGATGCCTCCGATACCGGATCCCGATTTCAACCGATTCGGGCATGGGATCTCGCTGCTCGGTGGCTGGCTGCCGCTGAGCGTCGAGATCGCGACGATTGTCGTGCTGGTCGCCGCGATCGGGTGGCGGACGCGGCGTTGGCGGATGCTCTGGATACCCATCTGCGTGGCCGCTGGTGTCGTCGTCGCGCTCGCGGCGCGTGCCTACATGAACTCACAAGGGCTGGCCTCCGATCCGGCACCCATCACGCTGTGGGTGTGGACGGCATTGTTCGCCGGCTCAGTGGCGGTGGCGTTCGGGGGGTTTCGCAGCGCCCGATGGTGGCGGCGGGCTCTTTCCGTATCGGCGATCCCGTTGACGTTGATCTGCACGCTGCTCGTACTCAACGGCTGGGTCGGTTACTACCCGACAGTGCAGCGTGCGTGGGGAGATGTCACGTCAGGGCCGTTGCCGGATGAGACTGATGCGGCCGCACTTGTCGGCATGCGCGGCACCCGGCCCGACACCGGCAAGGTGGTGCCGGTTGACATTCCCTCCGACGCAAGCGGATTCAGACACCGCCGTGAGTATGTCTACCTGCCACCGGCTTGGTTCAGCGGTCCAACCCCGCCGTCGCTGCCGGTTGTCATGATGATCGCCGGAGAGTTCAGCAATCCGACGAACTGGATGCGTACGGGAAATGCGATCGGGGTGATCGACAGCTTCGCCAGAGCACACAGGGGAGCCGCGCCGGTTTTCGTCTTCGTCGACTCCAGCGGCAGCTTCAACAACGACACCGAGTGCGTCAACGGCCCGCGCGGCAAGGCTGCCGACCACCTGACGATGGACGTTCGTCCCTACGTCATCTCGCGCTTCGCCACCTCATCGGACGCTGCGGACTGGGGCGTGGTCGGATGGTCGATGGGCGGCACCTGTGCGATCGACCTGACGGTGATGCACCCCGATATGTTCCGGACGTTCGATGACATAGGAGGTGACCGGGGGCCGAATTCGGGAACCAAAGAGCAGACGATCAGCCGCCTCTATGGCGGCGATGCCAATGCGTGGGCGACATTCGACCCGCGAACCGTCATGGCCAGGCATGGGCCGTACGTCGGAGTGGCAGGGTTTTTCGACGACTCGCAGGAGCCAGCCGACGACAAGACGAAGAATCTGCCGAACCGTCCCGATCAACATCGTGCGCCCGTCGGTTTCGGCGGGCACGACGATGCCGATGAGTTCCGCGAGAAGGGCGCGTTACCCGATCTCTGTGCGGCGGCGGTGGCCGTCGACATCTCCTGCTCGTTGCGGGTGTATCCCGGTTACCACACATGGCAATTCGCGGCTACGGCGTTCGCCAATGCGCTGCCATGGCTGGCCCAACGCGTGCACGTACCTGGTGCTTAGGTGAAGACCGGTCAGTCTGTCCAGACCACCTTGTCGGTACCTCCGGCGTCCCGATACACAACGCTGTCGGGCGCCGTGCCGCCCCGTACGTCGAAGTAGACGCGCCCCGTTGTTTGCATCCCCGGCGCGATCGGCTGGTTGGGCAGGCCGTCAGTCTGGTTTCCCTTCATATTTGCGTAGGTCGAACTGTTGACAGCCCGGGCGTTGAAATCGGCAATGTTGGGCGTGGGGGAGCCGCTCACAGCTCGCGCCGTGACGTCGGAGTACCACACGCCGTCGTTGTGTCCGCTGGGCTGCAAGTTACTCACGGTGTAGTCGATGGCCCCACCGCCGCTGGGGACCTCTGCCGTCTGGCCGAACTGCACAGATTCCGGGTCGGCGAAGGCCGGTGGAGCAGCCAAGGTTCCGGCCGCCGCGATTCCGGCTGCAGCTGCCGCTGTTTTCAATGTGATCTGCGAGAACACGTCAAGCTCCCTTCGTCATGGTCCTGTTGCCCAGGAATGACTACCTTCTGTCTCACTGACGGGTTAGCCATCCTCTCCGATCCCAAACCTCATCGCGCTCCACAAGCGCGGCCCACCATGGCAAAGCCTCCCAGCAACTTTCACTTCGGAAGGAGGTCGACGTCGTCGCAGCGAAGGCGAAGCACCGCAACCTGTGGGGTTACGGTCGCAGGATGTCGTCCGGTGACACGGTTTCGACGAATATGCGGGCTGCCGCAGCGAGTTTCGTGTCCGCGGTGGCCAAGGCGTCCGCTTGAAGTTGGGTAAGTGCGATGTACTCGGCCTGGTAGGTGTCCTGCCAGTTCAGTTTTGCTGCTATCCGCCATGCGTGGTCCTGCAGTGATCGGTCGCCGAGAAGGCGGATCCGCAGCCCGCGGACATCGTCGAGAATCTTCCGGCCGGCCCGTTCGTCGATCTCGCCGCGGTGCACCGATTCGTACACGAGGGCAAGCGCTTGCGAGCGCAACAGCGTGGGAGCCGCCAGGCTGTGCTCCGGTGGAATACTCGCCTCGGCGGTGGCGAGGTCGATGGCCACCCGCGCATCGATGACGAAGATTGTCATGTCGGAACTGTCCCATGACCTCCGTTGTTCCGCCACGAGATTGTCGTCGATTCGCCGACAGCGCAGCCACTTTCGGGCCGGATCGCCACGCGCGTCGGTTGCGCCCCTGCGGACCGTAAGATCGGCTCGTGGGTGAAGTGCTCGACGAGGGACCGTTCTTTCACGGTACGAAGGCGGAGCTGCGGCCCGGGGAGTACCTGACCGCCGGGTTCAACTCGAACTACCGGCCCGAGGTTGTCATGAACCACATCTACTTCACTGCATTGCGCGACGGGGCCGGCTTGGCGGCCGAGGTCGCGGCGCTGGACGGTGCGACGCCGCACGTCTACGAGGTCGTTCCCACCGGGCCGTTCGAGAATGATCCGAACGTCACAGACAAGAAGTTTCCGGGCAACCCCACGCGGTCGTTCCGGAGCGAAGCACCGCTTCGTGTGGTGCGTGAAGTGACCGATTGGACGCGGTTGACGCCGGATTCGCTACAGATGTGGCGAGACCGGCTCACCTCGATCCGCGCCGACGAACGAGGCGAGATCATCAACTGACGACACCACCGGCCGTTATCGGCAAACGGGGCGACGGTCGTCGATCATGCGTGCACACGACGCTTGTCGTCGGTGTCGTACTGGGGTTTTGCAATATCCCGAGTGTTCCAATACAGTCCGTGGCTAACTATCGCACTGCAGTAGTACCAGGCAGAGTGACGTGCACCACATCGCCGCAAATGGGGGAATCTTTGCGGCGGGTGTGATGTGTTGGCCGCGGCCGACTCTTGCGTCGCCGCAGCAATAATCGCAATCGGCAAACTTTTTCTGGTGCGTACCCGGTCGGATCGTCGCTTATCGGCGCGTAGTGACCAGTACGCAGTCCGACCCTGTTTTCGGTGCACAGAGACGGGTTGGAGGGGGGGTGTCCGTGTCCGACATACGGACCCACAAGTTCAAATCCCCCACAGAAGAGAGCAAAAGCATGCCGAAATTCGACAGACCAACAGGTCCGTTCAGAGAACAGAAGCACGTCAAGAAGATCGTCAGTGCTTTTCTCGTAGCGACTGGCCTCGGCGGTGCCACGCTCGTTTCTCCACCGATGCACCGGCATGCGGCTGTTGCAGCTGAGGAGCGCCCGGTGGGCGCCGTCGCCCCCACGCCGGCCGTCGCCGTCGTTCCTCCTCCTGCCCCGGTGGTCGTCACCAAGGACTCCAACGCGCAGGATATCGTCAAGGCCATCCTGAGTCAGGGCCGGGCGGCCAGGCTGAGCGACGACCAGATCAAGACCATCATCGCCACTGCGAAAATCGAGTCCAGCTTCCGCCCGACCGCATCCGGCGGTGTGCAGGCTTATGGCGGCCGGGGGACCGCGGCTGACGAGGTCATCGGCTTGTTCCAGGAGAAAGCCAGTTTCGGTACCGTCGCCGACCGCCAAGACCCCAACAAATCGATTGCCCGGTTCATCGCCCGGTTCAACGAGGCGTACAAGAAGTTCGGCATCACCGGCGATACCGTGCTGGCGGCCACGCTCGCGCAGAACCCGCAACTGCTCAAGTACCACGGCGGGGTCGGAACGCAGTACTACAACACCATCAAGGCCGCGATGACCGCGGCTGCAGACCTGTACAGCCAGGCCGCCGGCGCCACCCTGCAGCCGGTCACCTGACGACCGGACGCTGCCGGCGTCATCACTCGCGTCAATTGCCCTTTCGCCCAGCAGGAATGAGCAGTCCGCACGCATACTCCTGCGGACTCGGCAGAGGAATTCTCCGAGTCACGTGTCACGCAGAGCTCCCCGCGTTAGTCTTTGCCGATGATTGCGGGCGAGAGGGCGCCTGATTTCACTCTGTGTGACCACACCGGTCGGCCTCGGTCACTGTCCGCGCTCCTTTCCGGCGGGCCCGTTGTGCTGTTCTTCTACCCACTGGCGTCCTCACCGATCTGTACAGCCCAGGCCTGTCATTTTCGGGACCTGAGCAACGAGTTCGCCCAGGTCGGCGCCCAACGGGTGGGCATCAGCCTGGACACCGTCGACAAACAGGCCCACTTCGCCCAACAGCGCTCGTTCGACTATCCGCTGCTCTCGGATCCGGACGGCGTTGTGACCGAGCTGTTCGGGATGCGCCGAGGCAGGTTCGCCAAGTTGCGTGGATCCGTCGCGGTGGGTGGGGAGGCCCGGCGTGGCCGGCACGCTCGGCGCCGTGGCCTGCTGGCCCGGCTGCTGCCGGTCAGACGAGCCACCTTCGTCATCGACACCGACCGCACCATTCTCAAGGTCGTCTCCAGCGAGCTGCGCGCATCGGTACACGCCGAACACGCCCTGCGGTTCTTGGAGAAACGAAAGGTGCGGCCTCGTTCACCAGATGTCCGGGAGAAGCGCGCCGGCGCGCCTCAACCGTCGGAGGGGGAGGGCGAACCGACCGACGACTGGTTCAGGGGATCGCCCAGCGTGGACGAGCCGGCCCTGATGCCGCCGAACACACCGATGGCAGGCCGGATCGACTCTGGTGTCGAACTGGCACTCGAGGCTCCGGTGGAAGCGCTCAACGGCACAGGGAAGTCGCCGCGGTGGCCGAAAGATGATGTGCGGGGCCAGATCCTGACGTGGTGCGCGCGCGGTAGCACGGTCGCAGAGATCGCCGCGCGTCTGTCCTTGCCGCTCGGTGCGACGCGATTCCTGGTCGACGACTTGGTGACACAGGGTCACTTGAGGGTGCACGCCTCCCTTGGTGAATCGACCCCAATCGACGAACGACGTGAACTGATCGAGAGGACCCTGCGTGGCCTGCGGGCCCTCTGACCTGGACTTGAGGCCGTCATACCTGGCCCATGAACGCGCGGACTGCCTGCACGGGGATATCGGCTCCGGTCATGGTGATTTCGCCTGTCGCCGAACGCCCTGACAGCCACCGCACCAAGTCCGGGGGAGCGCCGGCGAGAGCAACCTCTGGCCCCGAGTTCGGCCCGACCGACCATTGGTAGCGGTTGTCGCGGGTGCCGACCGTCACCCGGACACCGCCGGGCAGCTTCTTGAGCTGATAGCGCAGTACGAGGGGAATCACTTCGACCAGGGCCGCAGGCACCGTGTGCACTCCGTTGTTGGACCGGATCAGATCGTCGTGATGCGTCCAGTACTCGAACAGGGTCAGTGGCGCCACCAGGGGCCGCAGCAGCAGCCGCGGCACGGGCCGCCGCAGCCGGTTGACCAGTGCGGTAAACCCGTGGCGGCGCTCCAACCGCAGGGCGGTGTCGACCAACACCGGTGGGGCCGGCACCGAAACACCGTTGTGCCACCAGGGTTCGAGCGATGAAGGTCGTCACGCCACCATTGCGCTCCTCACCCACCAGGTGGGCCGCGAGCTCCAGTGCGGTCCACTCACCACACCCGGTGGGAGCCGACGGGCCCACGTTGAGAAGGGATTCCGCGAATGCCGCTCGTTCGGCCTTGACGTCCTCGGCGATCGTCACGTCCATCAGTGTTACCGCCGAGGCGAAGGGGAAAGGAGCTTTCCGTCGATTCGGCCCTCGGCAAACCCCGAGTGCGTCGTTCGTGGCAAAAATTTCGCGATGGTCTCAGTTGAGCAAAGGTCCCGTAGCGCACCTGCGATGCGCGGGCCGATAGCGATTGCTTGGCCTTAGTGTTGGCGGCTGTGGCCGGACTGGGCAAATATGTGAAGCGCTGGAGCACAGCGCTTCACATCACGATGGCGGCATCGATAGTTACCGCCTCCGGACTCGCGGTCACTCCGGTAGCTCAAGCGGCCGCGGCCGCGGCGAGGTTGTCGGTGTCATCGACGTGGCAGACCGGCTTCATCGCCCACTTCACCATCGTCAATGCGAGTTCGGTGCCGATGACGGATTGGCGGCTCGAATTCGACTTGCCGGCGGGCGAATCCATCTCGCACACGTGGAGCAGCACGTTCGCGCAATCCGGCACCCACTATGTAATCGGTCCCGCGAATTGGAATCGCATCATTGCGCCGGGCGGTTCCGCTACCGGCGGTATGCGAGGCGTGCTGAGCGGCTTCTACTCGCCACCGTCGAATTGTGTGCTGAACAGGCAATATCCCTGCACCTAGCGGCGATTGGGGCGACCAAGCTCGAACCGTTCAGGCGCCGGCCGACTGCATCACGCATGGGGCGACCGGGCCATGGATCGCCTGCGCCACTCAATAGGTTCGGTTATAGTCCCGGCCGGGCGAGGGTTCAGCCGTAACTTGACCCACACCACATGAAAGACGTGAGGGGAACCGCATGAGGACGATCGCACGCAACACCGCACTCGCCGGCCTGTCGGCCGTCGCATTTATCGCCGTGGGCTGCAGCAATGGCCAAAGCGTCGAGACGTCGGCGCCGCCTCAGGTCGGGTTGATCGCCACTTCCACGCCTGTAGCCCCGGCTCCGCCTGCCGAAGTGAAGCTCATCGGGGACAGAGACGTCGAGGTGACGCTGACCGGCCCGATCGCTGCCAAATACTCGTCGGCAACCGAGGAGCAGAAGCAGGCTCTCGGAAAGCCCCTGACGGGTGACCGCAACGCGGGAGCACGGGAGAGCGGCGTGGTGTTCCAGCAGTTTCAGGGCGGTGTGATCACCGCCAAGAGCAAGGAGACGGGCACACCTGCATACATCACCCGGGGCAAGATCCGGGAGGCCTGGAATGTGCCGCGCAACCCGGACGGCGTGCCTGCGGTCACCGGCGACAACGGCTCGGTGGGTCCGCTGGGCGCGCCCACCAGTGACGAGACCGCTGACGGGGATCTGCTCGTGGAGACGTTCGAGCACGGCCAGGTCTCGTACAACACGAAGACCGCGCAGGTCGAGGTGACCGTCAACGGCAAGGTCGTGCCGTCCGGGCTGTAATGAGCGGTCTGCTATGGACCTTGCCGTGACTGAGTTCTCTTGCACCGGTGAGAAGTTCGAGGCCGTAGTTGGGTGGGCCCGCCTCGGCGTGACCGGGGAACTGTCGTTCAGCGTGCCAAAATGGTTGGCATGACTCCGGTTCCGGAAGGGGCGAGTGCCTACGACGACTTCGCCGAGGGCTACACGGCCGAAAACGAGACCAGCCTACTCAACGCGTACTACGAGCGACCAGCGATGCTGGATCTCGCTGGGGATGTGACGGGCCGGCGGATCCTCGACGCCGGATGCGGCTCGGGTCCGCTGTTCGCCGCGCTGCGTGATCGCGGCGCCATCATGACCGGCATCGACATCAGTGCCAAGATGCTTGAGCAGGCCCGCAGGCGCCTCGGCGCCGACGCGGATCTACGGGTCGCCGATTTGGCTGACTCCCTGCCGTTTCCGGATCGCTCGTTCGACGACATCGTTGCGTCGCTATCGCTGCACTACCTGAAAGATTGGGGGCCGACGCTGACTGAGATGCGACGAGTACTGGCCCCCGGAGGCCGACTCATCGCGTCGGTCGAGCATCCTTTCGCCAACTTCCTCACGCAGCGGATGGCAGGGGAGGAGACGAACTATTTCAAGACCCGCAACCGAACCGAAGAGTGGACCATGGGCGGGCAGACCGCACAGCTGAGTTTCTGGGACCGGCCGCTGCACGCGATGACCGACGCCTTCACCACGGCAGGCTTTCGAATTGGTGTCATCAGCGAACCGCCGGCTCTTCCTGCCGCCCGCGAGTTGTTTCCCGAGGGATTTGACGAGAGCACCGGCATGCGGTTCTTGTGCTTCTTGTTCTTCGTCCTGCACGCCGACTAACGCCGTGGCCAAGCGGATGGACACTCGTGGGTTGCCACAGTGATCACGATCTGTGCCAAAGGCTTTGGTCAGTGTGCGAACTCAGCAGCCAAGTAGGGGGCGGTGGCACTGTCCGAGCACTCGGCAATCTCCGCAGGGGTGCCCGTGGCGACGATGCGGCCACCTGCCGCCCCGGCGCCGGGTCCCATGTCGATGACGTAATCGGCCTGTGCGACCACTCGCATGTCCAGTTCGGCGGCCACCACGGTGTTGCCGGCGTCCACGAGCCGGTGCAAGTGCGCGAGCAGCCGGTCGGTGTCGGCGGGGTGTAGTCCCGCAGTCGGTTCGTCGAGCAGATAGAGGGTGTCGCCACGGTGAGCACGTTGCAGTTCACCGGCGAGTTTGACGCGCTGTGCCTCGCCGCCGGACAGTTCCGTGGCGGGTTGCCCGAGTTGGAGATAGCCGAGCCCGACATCGCAGAGGGCCTCCAGGGCGCGAAGAATGTCGGCCTCACCGTCGAAGAACTCTCGGGCCGCTGAGGTGCTGAGTTCCAGTACTTCAGCGATGTTGCGCCCACGCCATCGGATGGCGAGAGTCTCGGCGTTGTAGCGGGTTCCGTGGCAGTCCGGGCACGGGCTGTAGACGCTGGGCAGGAACAGCAGCTCGACCATCACCCACCCTTCGCCTTCGCAGGTGGGGCAGCGCCCGCCGGCGACGTTGAAGGAGAACCGCCCGGGTTTGTACCCGCGCTTTTGTGCCTGCGGGGTCTCGGCAAAGCGCCTACGGATATGGTCGAACACCCCGGTGTAGGTGGCGACATTGGATCGTGGGGTGCGGCCGATCGGTTTCTGGTCGATGCACACGACCCTGCGCACGCCGTGGGCGTCGCCGACGACCTCACCCGAGGCGGGAGGCGCGGCCTCGGCGAGTAGGTCGTCGTCACCTGAGTCGTCGAAGCGGACGGGGCGACCCAGGTGGTCACCGACGATTTCGGCGAGCGCATGCGCGACGAGGCTCGACTTCCCCGATCCGGACACTCCGGTCACGGCGGTGAGGCAGCGCAAGGGGACCGACACGGAGATCTCGTGCAGGTTGTTGCGCCGCACACCGGCGAGTTCCAGCCAGTGGTTTCGGTCCCGTGGTGTGCGCGGATCGATCCGCGCACCCGCACTGAAGAGATAACGGCGCGTGACGGATTCAGTGACGTCCGCCAGGCCCGCTGGCGGCCCGCTGTAGAGGATCTGACCGCCATCAACGCCGGCACCCGGTCCGATATCGACCAGCCAGTCCGCGGCGGCGATGACATCGAGCGAGTGCTCGACCACGAAGACGCTGTTCCCGCTGCGCTTCAGCCCCTGCAAAATGTCGCGCAACGCGTCCCGGTCGCGAGGATGCAGACCGGCCGACGGCTCATCCAGGACGTACACGACGCCGAACAACTGTGAGGACAGCTGAGTCGCGAGCCGGACGCGCTGCAACTCGCCGCCTGAGAGCGTCGGCGTGCTGCGGGCGAGGGACAGGTATCCCAGACCCAGGTTGATCAGCGGCAGTAGTCGCTCCTGCAGATCGTCCACCAATCGTTGTGCTGCGGCACGCTTTTCGGCTGACATGTTGGGCGTCTGCCGAACATCCGGTGCGGCGGTATGCGCGGCCCCTCCCGCAGCCATCCGGGCCTCGACGGCCGACTTGCGCGCCTTTTTGTCGAGTACCGCACCGGAAGTGGCCGGCGCCCATTGCGGGCTGAGCACTGTGCCGCACAGCGCTGCGAGTTGGTCCAACGTGAGCCGGGACAGTGCGGCGATGTCCAAACCTTCGAACGTCACCGAAAGCGCCTCGGGTTTCAGGCGCTTTCCGTGGCACGCCGGGCACGGGCCGCTTCCGACGAACTGCGAGACGCGTTTCTTGACGCCGGCGCTCTTGGTGGTGGCGAACGTATCCAGAACGTATCGGCGCGCGCCGATGAAAGTGCCCTGGTAGCTGGGTTCCCAGTCGTCCTTGATGGCGCGGCGGGTTTCCTTCGGGGTCAGGCCCGCGTAGACCGGCACCGTTGGGCGATCTTCGGTGAACAGGATCCACTCGCGGTCTTTGTGCGGCAGCTTTTCCCATGGGGTGTCGACGTCGTATCCGAGCGAAACCAGGATGTCCCGCAGGTTCTGGCCGTACCAGGCGGGAGGCCACGAGGCGATGGCACGCTCACGGATCGTCAATGTCGGGTCCGGCACCATCAGTGCTTCGGTCACTTCGTATACGCGGCCCATGCCATGGCACTTGGGACAGGCGCCCTGAGGCGTGTTGGGGGAGAAGTCTTCTGCGAAGAGCATCGGCTGGTTCGCCGGATAATTGCCCGCCCGTGAGTACAGCATGCGGATGAGGCTGGACAGGGTTGTGACGCTGCCGACCGATGACCGCGTGCTGGTCGCACCGCGCTGCTGTCGAAGTGCGACGGCGGGAGGCATGCCTTCGATCGAGTCGACATCCGGAACGCCCACCTGGTCGATCAGGCGACGGGCATATGGCGCAACGGATTCCAAATACCGACGCTGGGATTCGGCGAACAGTGTCCCGAAGGCCAGGGAGGACTTGCCCGATCCCGACACACCGGTAAATGCGACGAGGGCGTCCCGCGGCACATCCACATCGACGTTCCGCAGATTGTGTTCCCGCGCGCCACGAACCCGAACCCTGTCGTGCGAGCCCATTACTCACGTCCTTCCTGTTCTGACCACCTCCACGTCGACTGCCCATCAGGTTGAGTGACCAGGCGACTGCGGCGGCCAGGGGAGTCGTTGCGCCTTGCTAGGCCGAACTCACGGCCGATTGTGCTCGCCCTATGAGTGCCGCGACTCCTAATCCGGCGAAGAACGCAGCTCCGCCTCCGGTGAGGATGGCGCCAGTGGCCGACAAGGTGCGGGCTCGTACCCCGCGCACGGCGGCGATGACGTCCAGGAGATCGGTGAGCAGTCCTAGCTGTAGCGCGCGCGTCTGTAATCGCGGTGAAGCGGTATCGGTGATCGCGACTGCCAACGTCAGCTCACGTGAGCCGAAAAGTTGAGTGGTGAGGGGCTGATCGCGGCCGGAATTGAGTCCGATGAGCCGACCTGTGGTGTTCGGAGCCAACCAGGCGGCGACACCAGTAGTGAACCGTAGGGCGGCAAATACGCGGATGAGCACGTTGCGATTCATGCTTTCCAACACTTCAGGAAAGCCGGAGACCCTTCAAGGGAAAACGCATACCCATGGCGAAGGCCCAGTTGGAGGAGTTCTCAGAATTCGCCGACTCATCCCAGGATCGCCCGCGCTGCGCGCTCTGCAATCAGCATGACCGGCGCGTTGGTGTTACCGGAAGTGATGGTGGGCATCGCCGAAGCATCGACCACTCGAAGGCCGGCGACACGGTACACGCGACAGTCGGTGTCGAGCACCGTGGCGGCTGACTTCGGGATACCCTGTGCGTCAAAGGATCCCATCGTGCAGGTGCCCACCGGGTGGAAAATGGTCGTACCCAGTTCGCCGGCCGCCTGTTGCAGGTCTTCGTCGCTCACCAGTTGCGGGCCGGGAAGCAATTCTTGCGGTTGGTAGCGGGCCAGCGCCGGCGCCGCCATGATCTGCCGGGTCATCCGGAGTCCGGTCACGGCGGTCTGACGATCGTCGTCAGTCGACAGATAGTTGCAGAGAATCTTCGGGTGGGTCAGCGGGTCTGCATCGGCTATCCGCACGTGGCCACGCGAGCTCGGGCGCAGATTGCAGACCGAGGGAGTGATCGCTGCGAAAGGGTGCAGTGGATCGCCGAACTTGGGCAACGACAAGGGCTGCACATGCCACTCCAGATCGGGACTGGAGAGCGCGGCATCGCTCTTGGCGAAGGCCCCCAGGGTAGAGGGTGGCATGGTCATGGGTCCCGATCGCAGCATCAGGTACTGAAGCCCCATGCCTCCACGGGTGATCCAATTCCGGTACAGGGTGTTCACGGTCGGAGCACCCTTGATCCGGTAGACCGTTCGCAGCTGCAGGTGGTCCTGGAGGTTTTCACCCACCCCAGGCAGGTCGACGGCCACCGGCACCTGATGCTCGGTGAGCAGTTCGGCCGGGCCCAGACCCGAGACCTGCATGAGTTGCGGCGAGCCAATCGATCCAGCGCTCAGGATCACCTCGCGGCGGGCACGGACGTCGACGTTTTGGCCGTCTTTGAGCAGCCGCAGGCCGGTGACGCGGTGCCGAGCCGTGGTCCAGGCACCGCGACGCTGGTCTTCGTGGACCTGATCGTCCATCAGCAGCCGCAAGGCCTGGGTCTGGGTGTAGACGGTGAGATTGGGTCGGTGGGCGATCGGATGCAGGAAAGCATCGGCCATCGACCAGCGCCGGCCGCGCCGTTGGTTGACATGAAAGTACGCACTGCCGGCGTTGTCGCCGCGATTGAATTCCTCGATCGCGGCGATGCCCACCTGGGCAGCGGCGGCCTGCCAGGCATCCAAGATCTTCCAGCGCACCCTCGGCCGTTCGACGCGGATCTCCCCACCGGCGCCGTGCCAATCGTCGGCTCCGCCGAAGTAGTCCTCTAACTCCTTGTAGATCGTCAGTGTTTCGCCTGGAGAGTCCGGGCCACCCCAACGCCATCGGTCGTCACCGGTGGCCTGCGCCCACAGGTCATAGTCGCTTGCCTGTCCGCGCATGTGGATCATGGCGTTGATCGACGAGCAGCCGCCGATCACGCGGCCCCGCGCGTAGTGAATGCTGCGGCCGGCCAGACCCGGATCGGCCTCGGTCGTGAAGCACCAGTCGGTGCGCGGGTTGGCGATTGTGTACAGATAACCCACCGGCACCTTGATCCAGAACCAGTTGTCGTTGCCGCCCGCTTCTATCAAGAGCACACGGTGGGCTGGGTTGGCACTGAGCCGATTGGCGAGCAGGCAGCCCGCACTGCCCGCTCCCACAATGATGAAGTCGAATTCGGCGACGGGGGTCATTTCCGGGATCGTTCCTCCATGGCGTCGGATGCGTGTCCTAGTTTGTCCGATGACCGCCCGGTAAGTGCGCATTCCCGTGCTGGCCCCTGCCGCAACCGCCGAAAACGATGCCCGTGCCGCGATGAGCATCTGCCACAATCTGCAGATGGCCGATCAGTCCACTGTGCGGCTTCGCGCAGCCACCGCCGACGACCACGCCTTCGTCGTCGAGATGGCCCGCCACGCCTGCATTATCGAGGACCGGCCTCTTCCCGACCCAGACGACGATGAAGTGCTCGAGATGCTCCCGCCGCCGGGGGCCATACCGATCATCGCCGAGGATCGGAGCGAGTTGCCCATTGGTGCGGTGTGGACGTACTACAGCAGTCCGCCACTGCGCTCCGGCGCCGATGGCGCGCCGCTGCCGGAACTCTGCATTGGAGTCGCACCCGCACGGCGTGGCGGTGGGGTTGGCGGCTTGCTGCTGGACGCGCTGTTCGCGGACCTTTCACCACACGTCGACATGATGTGCACCAACGTTCACGTCCGCAATCCCGCCAAGCGCCTCTACGAACGCAAGGGATTTCGTGAAGTCGGCCCGGGAAACGGCCCGCTCGGGCTGGCGATGATCAAAGATCTCCGGTGACCACGGCAGTCCTGCGCAAGCCGTTCCGCGCCAACAGAATCCGCTAACGCCGAACGCTCAAGTCTTCGGTTGCGGTCAGCCGTTGTCCCGCCATGTCAGCACCTGCTTGAGAGACGAGAGGTCGTAACCGTTGTCGGAGGTGAGTTCGGTTTGGAACAGCGTGACGCCGGCCTCCCGGAAGGCATCGGCGCTATCGGCGTTCTCCCAGAGCGTGGAGCGCTCGATATCGGCACCGTTGCGGCCGAAGGTTGCGGCCAGCTCGTCGACGAGGTCACTCGACCTGCGGAAAGCGTCGAGGTCTTGGAACGCATGCCAGATGTCGGCATGCCGGGCAACGGCGGGCAGCGAGCGCTTGGGCCCTGTGCCGCCGATGAGGATCGGCAGTTTGCGCACGGGCGGCGGAATCAGCGCGGCGAGCCGGTTCTCGATGCGGATCAGGCTCTCGTCGAACAGATCGAAGCGGGAGCCGAAGGTGCCGAAGTCGTAACCGTAGGTGGTGTAGTCCTTTTCGTACCACCCCGCGCCGAGGCCCAGGATGAGGCGGCCGTCGCTGATGTGGTCGACGGTGCGTGCCATGTCAGCGAGTAGGTCCGCGTTGCGGTAGCCGACGCCGGTGACGAGGAGCCCGATCTCGGCATGTGAGGTGATCTCACCCCACGACGCGAGCGCGGTCCAGCCCTCGAAGTTGGAGACGTCGGGCTGCTCGTCGTTCAGGACGGGCTTGCCGTCGACGATGGCCTCCATCGCCGGGCGGTGGAAGTGGTCGTAGCCGAAGATTACGTCGACGCCGAGGTCGTCGGCGGCCAGGACGGCCTCGCGCCACGTGCGGTAGTCGGGCGTGCCACCGGGCTGGATCTGCACGGCGACGCGGATGGGACGAGTCATGGGTGCTCCTGAGACGGGGAAGGGCGACTCTTGAGCCAAGTTCACTTGGTGCCGGGTTTATTCCGGATCGGCACGCGATGTCGGTAGAGCGCCCTCAATACCAGCGAACCGCGGCCAATGCGCTTACCGTCGACGCTATGCCTGCGGACGCGCCGACCATTCTGGCAACCAGCGGCGGGATAGGTCCGGGACAGCGCACGCGGTTCGAGTTCACGGCCATGACCGACTATGCGGTCGAGCTTTCCGGCGTCACCGGACGGCCTCCGCGGGTGTGCCTGTTGGCGACGGCGATGGGTGACGACAAAGCGGTGCTGCATTACCTCACCGAGGCGGCCCAGGTCCGTGGCTTCGTCCCGTCGCATGTGGCGTTGTTCCCGATGCCCACGGTTGACGATGTCACCGCGCATCTACTGGAGCAGGATGTGGTGTGGGTGTTCGGCGGCAGCGTCGCGGGACTGCTGGCGATGTGGCGGTTGCATGGCGTGGATGAATCGCTGCGGGCGGCGTGGCAGGCCGGTGTGGTGTTGACGGGCGTCTCCGCCGGCTCTATCTGCTGGCATGTCGGCGGCACCACCGATTCGTTCGGCCCGCAACTACGGCCTGTCACCAACGGGCTGCGGTTCCTGCCTTACGCCAACGGCGTGCACTACGACTCCGAGGATCAGCGTCGGCCGCTGCTGCACGAGCTGGTTGGAACCGGGGTCCTCCCATCAGCGTTTGCCTCCGATGACGGCGCCGGCCTTGTTTACCGCGGTACTCAGTACGTGGAAGCCGTCGCCGAAAACGACACAGCAGGAGCATATTTCGTCGAACGACGTGGCACTGCCGAGGTGACAGAGACCGCCCTCGATGTTCGGCGGTTGTAGCGCTGACATCCGACCAGCCCGATCAACTGGCACGCATTGCCGGTGTTGACGGCGGGGGAGCAGTGGCTTCGCGGTGTCACAGCGCGTCGTACACCGCGGCGATGAGCCGATAGGCACGGCGATCGCCGGCCAGCCAGTCGCGGCGCAGATTGGGCACGAAGGCGAAGGCGACCTTGTGTTCGAGATCGGCCAGTCCCACCGAACCACCGGCTCCCGGGTGCCCGAAGACGGTCCGTTGCGCAGGTTCGGGCACCACGAAGTTCTGCGACGGCAGCATGTAGCCGAGCCCAAATGCACTTTCCAGGCGCAGTACCCGGTCACGGCCGCGTACACGTTCAGTGATCGCTTCCCGCAGAGGACCAGGGGCAACCAGGGTTCCGCTGATCAGGTCGCCATAGAATTTGGCCAGATCACGAGCGGTGGTCACGAGGCCGGCCGCGGGCCAGCCGGCCGCCAGTACTTCTGGATCGTTATAGGAAGCAACGGGATTCGACGATGCTCGGATGAACAGCGATTCTGGATCGGACATCGCGGTCACCATCTCGGCGACTGTGTCGTCCGGTATCGGCGGCGCGTTCTCGGCGCTCCACACCCGCTGCTCGGGCGGTGGCGAACTGACCCGGGCGGCCTCGCGCACCGCCTCACCGGAAGCGCCGATGAGCAGCCCATCGCCCAGGTTGCGCCGGGTGAACTCGCCGACCGACATGGCGGTGTGGCGGCGCACGAATTCGCCGGCCAGCCATCCGAAAGTCAAAGCGTGATAACCATGTTCGGTGCCGGGCCGCCAGAGCGGGCTTTGGCTCGCCAACAGGTCGGCCATCGCCGCGGGATCCGCGGCTTGGGCCACCGAAACCTGGCGCTCCAAGACGGGCAACCCGGCTCGGTGGGCCATCAGGTCACTCAGCGTGGTCTCGTGCTTGTCGTGCTGTGCGAATTCCGGCCACCAAGCGCTCACCGGTTCGTCGGCGTCGTGGCCGCATTGCTGGGCGACCATGAGGGCTGCGGTCGCCGTCACACCCTTGGTGCAGGAAAAGGTCGGACAGGCGGTGTCGCGCGTCCATGGACGTCCGGTCCGTCTGTCGGCGATGCCTCCCCACAGATCCACCACCGCACGACCGTCGACGAATACCGCCACCGCGGCACCGAGGTCGTCGCCGTTGGCCAAACCTGCTTCGAAGACGGCTTTCACTTCCGCAAACGCGGGGTCAGCGTGCCCCGCCGCCGGACTGGACATACACCGAATTAGAACACGTTCTAGTATTGGTTGAGTGCGGATCCCGGATCCGCAAAGCATGGATCTGCACAGGGTGAAGGTTTAGCGTTCCTTCGCCCCGATCAGGGCTTCCGAGATCACGCCGGTCGCGTTCTTCAATGCGGGGACGGCCCGAGCGATCAATTCCTCAGTGACATGAGCTGAGGGCCCGGAGATGCCGATTGCCATCGGCGTCGGAGCGCCGGGCACGGCCATCGCGACGGAGCGAACACCGATCTCGAACTCCTCGTTGTCGATCGCATAGCCGTCGACGCGCACGCGTTCGACGTTCGCGAACACCGCGGAAAGGGTCGAGGCACTGTTCTCGGTCGGTGCGGGAAATCCAGACTGCGTCACCAGTTTCAGGATGCGTGCATCATCCAACTCGCCCAAGACCGCCTTGCCCACGCCGGTTGTGTGCAGCCCGACGCGCTTGCCGACCTCACTGTCCGTCCGCATCAGCTTCGGGGGCAGAACCTGTCCGGTGTAGATCACCATGTCACCGTCGAGCACTGCAAGACTTGCCGTCTCCGACAGTTCGTCGACCAACGACTGCAGCACCGGGGCGGCGACGGCGCCCAGCTGGCGGTTCGCAACTTCACCGAGCCGTATCAATCTCGGCCCCAGCGCGTAGCGACGATTGGGCAGTTGCCGCACATAGCCGATTCCGACCAACGTGCGCAGGAGACGGTGGATTGTCGGTGGCGGCAACGGAGACTCTGCCGACAACTCCGTCAGCGAGCACTCTCCTCCGGCGCGTCCGATCAATTCCATCAACTCGAACGCGCGCTCCACCGACTGCACGCCGCCCGACTTCTCCGCCATACAGTTCGCTCCCGGTCGACGATTGTCGTTCCATTCAACATGTGCAAGATATTTTCCGCAATATGGAAAAAGTGTTCGCGCATGATCCGGGCATGATGCGCTGATAACCCTCGCGCTAAAATCCACAATGTGGAATTCTGTTTACACGGAAACTTCCAGACCGGGGAGGGGACACCTGTGACACGACGCCTCGACGATGCGGTGCTGGCCGACGTCGATCGCCGCCTGGAGGCCGCCGACGCACAACTGGTGGACCGATACCCCGGTGACGACGGCCGTCGGCAGCCGATCCACACCGTTTACGTCCCGGGTAACCGGTACTCGGCGGCGATGCCCGCCGACTGGGGCGCCACCGCTCTCGCAGCCGCGAAGGACGCGGGCGGGCTAGACGCGGTGGCTGCACTCGTCGGTGCGAGCAGCGGAACCGACTGTGCGCCCGAGACGCTGGCAGCCCTCGTCGAGAACAAGCTGACCACCGAGCCGATCGAAGACCTCCGCATCGACTTCGAGGACGGCTACGGCACCTTCGACGATGCGACGGAGGATGCCGATGTCGCACGGGCGATCGCCGCGCTGCGGATCGCGCTCGACGCGGGCACCTCGACGCCGTTCGTCGGCACCCGCTTCAAGTGCTTCGAACCCGGCACCCGGGCACGCGGACTGCGCACACTCGACATGTTCGTCAGCGGGCTCGTCGAATCCGGCGGACTCCCGGACGGCCTGACTCTCACCCTCCCCAAGGTGACGTCCGTCGACCAGGTTGAGGCGATGGTCGTCGTCGCGGGCGCCCTCGAGCGTGCGAACGGGCTGCCGGCCGGCCGCATCCGCTTCGAAGTGCAGGTCGAAACGCCCCAAGCGATCCTCGGCGCCGATGGGCGCGCACCCGTTGCCCAGTTCATCCACGCCGGCCAGGGCCGCGTCAGCTCGCTGCACTACGGGACCTACGACTACTCGGCGTCCCTCGGTATCGCCGCCGCCTACCAGTCGATGGAGCATCCGGCGGCAGACCACGCCAAGAACGTCATGCAGCTGGCCGTGGCGGGCACGGGTGTGCACATGTCCGACGGCTCGACCAACATCCTGCCGGTCGGCGACCCCGACAACGTCGCCATGGCCTGGAAGCTGCACGCACGCCTCGTCCGGCGCCACCTGGAACGCGGCATCTACCAGGGCTGGGACATGCATCCCGCCCAACTCGTCACCCGATACCTGGCGACCTACGCGTTCTACCGCGGCGCCTTCGCGCCCGCCGCGAAGCGCCTGCGCAACTACGTCCACCGGCTCGACTCGACCGTCATGGACGAGCCGGCCACCGCCCGCGCACTGGCCAACGTGATCCATCGTGGCAGCGTGTGCGGCGCGCTCACCGTCGACGAGATCGAGACTGCCACCGATCTCTCCATGTCCACCGTGCGCGACATCGCGCTCGGCCGCACAACCAGGAGCACCCAGTGACCACTGCGTCGTACTACACGCCCCGCGGCGGCCTGCCCCCGCAGACCGATCTGCTGACCGACCGTGCCATCGTCACCGAGGCCTACACGGTGATCCCGCGCGGCGTCCTCTCGGACATCGTCACCTCGGTGTTCCCGGAGTGGACCGATACGCGCGCATGGATCATCAACCGGCCGGTCGCCGGTGGTGCGACGACGTATTACCAGGCGATCGTCGAGGTCAAGCCGGGCGGTGGGGCGCAGCGACCCGAGCCGCAGCCCGAGGTGCAGAGCTTCCTGTTCGTCACCTCCGGTGCGCTCACGGTCGACGCGGCAGGTCAGTCGCAGACACTCACCGAGGGCGGCTTCGCCTACCTTCCGGCAGGCACCGACTGGTCGGCCCACAACAACGGCGACGCCGACGCGACGTTCGTCTGGATCCGCAAACGCTATGAGGCCATCGAAGGCCACCCGGTGTCGGTCAAGTTCGGCAACGAGCAGGACATCGCACCCTCAGCCATGCCGGGGACCGACGGCAAATGGCGCACGACACGCATGCTCGACCCGCAGGACCTCGGGTACGACATGCACGTCAACATCGTCACCTTCGAACCCGGCGCGACCATTCCGTTCGCCGAGACCCACGTCATGGAACACGGCCTGCTGATGCTGGAGGGCAAGGCCGTCTATCACCTCAACGGAGACTGGGTGGAGGTTCAGGAAGGCGACTTCCTGTCGCTACGCGCCTTCTGCCCGCAGGCCTGCTACGCCGGCGGGCCGTCCAACTTCCGATACCTGCTGTACAAGGACGTCAACCGCCAGGTCATGCTCTGACATACGACGAGACCGGGCGCCTCGGAAGAGGCGCCCGGTCTCGTCTATTTCGTTGGCCTACAACTGAAAAGGCCAGCCGATGACCTTCTTCTCGCGCGGAGTCGCGTAGGTACGCACCTTCGACGTGGACAGACCCATCCGAACCAGACCTTCGGCGATGGTCACCGCCGAGCGGACTCCGTCGACGATCGGGACGCCCGTCGCGGCCGTCACCTTCTCTTCGAGTTCGGCCATGCCGCCGCAGCCGAGACAGATCACTTCGGCGTGATCGTTCTCGACTGCCTCACGCGCCTGGCGGACGATCGCCTCGACGGCCCGATCCGGATCGGATTCGAGTTCGAGCACACCCAGGCCCGATGCCCGCACCGACGCGCATCGTGCGTCGAGGCCGGCGAGCTTGAGACGGTCTTCGATCAGCGGGACGGTGCGATCGAGCGTGGTGACGACCGAGTACTTGTGTCCGAGGTACATCGCCGTCGACGCGGCCGCCTCGGTGATGTCCACAACGGGGACGTCGAGCAACTCCTGCAAGCCTTCCCGGCCGTGCTCGCCGTAGCCGGCCTGGATCACCGCGTCGAACGGCTCGGGGTAGGACGTGACCGCATCCATGACAGCGATGGCCGCGAGATAGCTCTCGAAGTTTCCTTCACACGAGTCCGCACCGAAACGCGGGGTGATTCCGACGATCTCGGTACCCGGCGACGCGACACCGCGCGCCGACTCGGCGATCGCGTCGGTCATCGACACGGTCGTGTTGACGTTGGCTACCAGGATTCTCATGACGGTCCCTACTAGTGCGTGCTGGCCACGGCGATCGGCTCGCCGGAGACATCGTTGAACGGTCCGCGGCGGTCCGCGACCGCCAGGTACACGATCGCACCGAGTCCGGCGCCGATGAACCAGGAGAACTCCGAGACGACCTGGAACGCCGGAACGAACGCCAGCGCCAGCGCTACGACCGCGGTGATGACGAGGGCGACCACGGCGCGCACGTTGATGCCCTTGGCGTAGTGGTATTCACCCTGGGCGTCGGTCGTGAACAGGGCTAGGACGTTGATGTTGGCACGACGCACCAGCCAGTAGTCGGCCATGATGATGCCGAACAGCGGCCCGAGAATGGCACCCAGGCCACCGAGGAAGTAGTTGATGACGGCGGGGGAGTTGTACAGGTTCCACGGCAGGATCACCAGGCCGATGACGGCCGAGATGAATGCTGCGCGACGGAAGTTCAGGTGCTTTGGGAACAGGTTGTTGAGCGCATAGATCGGTGCGACGAAGTTGGCCATCATGTTCACGGCGACAGTCAGGATCAGCAGGGCGAGTCCCGCGAGCACCAGCAAGAGGGTGTTCGGGATTTCCTTGACGATGTCGGCGGGCGCCTCGATGATGCGTCCGTCGATGCGGAACTGAGCGCCGGCCAGAGTGATGACGATGCTGCCGAACACGAGCATGTTGAGCGGGATGCCCCAGAAGTTGCCTTTCACGATCGCCCGCTTCGACTTCGCGTTCCGGGTGAAGTCGCAGAAGTTGAGGACGAACGTGCCGTAGATCGCGACCCACAAGCTGGCGCCGCCGACGATCTTCAGCCACATGTCGGCGCCGGTCAGCGAGTCGGGCGTCGTCCACGCGATGGCCCAGTCGGCGTTGTTGAGCATCCAGATCGCGAGCGTCACCATCGTGATCAGAATGACCGGACCGGCGAACGCCTCGTACTTGCGGATCATTTCCATGCCGTAGCTGACGATGACCACCTGGATCACCCACAGCGCGACGAATGAGATCCAGCCGAGCGTCGACAACCCCAGGAAGCTGTTCGTGTCGAGAGTTTGGGCCGACGGTGCGAGCGCGATGATCAAGATGCGCAGCACGACGGACGCGAGGTAGGTCTGGATGCCGAACCATGCGATCGCGACCGCGCCGCGAACGATGGCGGGGATCTGCGCGCCGCGGATGCCGAATGCGATGCGGCTCATCACCGGGAACGGGACGCCGGTCTTTTCTCCCATGAACCCGGAAAGGCTGAGCAGTAAGAAGAGGAAGGCGCCGCCGAGTCCGAGCGCCACCAGGATCTGCCACCCACCGAGGCCGAGGGCGAACAGTCCGATGGCGAACGAATAGTTGCCCAGGCTGTGCACGTCGTTGGCCCACAACGTGAAGATGTTGTACGCGCCCCACCGTCGACCTTCGCGCTTGGTGGGCGCGAGATCGGCGTTGTACAGATGCGGACTCACGTCGGCGAGTGGGGTTGCATCGGTACGGTCGGAGTCGCCGATCAGCCCGGTGGACTCTGTGGTCATGGATTCGCCTGTCACGGTCGGAGCGACGACGCTCAACGCCGCCGCAAACATTCCACTCTGTGGAAGTAATATTCCACGGATTCAGTAAGTAAGTCGTATCCGTACACCGGCTGTCAAGCTTTTGGCGCGATTGACTGTGTCGACGCTCACATTTATGGTTGCCCGGACGGTGGAGTGTCATTTCCACGATGAGGAATTATGCTGCTAGCCATGGAGAGCTACCGATGACAGCCGACGCAGGGGAGCGGTCCAACCAACCCGAATTCGACCTGGTGGTCCGTGGCGAGCGCACGCTGACGACCGCGGGGATCGTCGCCCGCGAGATCGGTATCCGCGACGGTCGCGTCGTTGCGATCGAGCCGCTGGGGAGCGGCCTCACCGGCGCGGAGATCGTCGAACTCACCGACGCGCAGGTCATGATTCCCGGCCTGGTCGACACGCACGTGCACGTCAACGAGCCGGGCCGCACCGAGTGGGAGGGGTTCGACTCGGCTACCCGCGCAGCGGCGGCGGGCGGGGTGACCACGCTGATCGACATGCCGCTGAACTCGATTCCGCCGACGGTCAACGTCGAAGCGCTTAACGCCAAGCGCGCGGCCGCATCGGGCAAGACGCACATCGATGTCGGTTTCTGGGGCGGCGCGATCCCCGGCAACACCGACGATCTGCGCGGTCTGCACGACGATGGCGTGTTCGGATTCAAGTGCTTCCTACTGCACTCCGGCGTCGACGAATTCCCGCATCTCGACGCCGACGAGATGGAGAAGGACATGGCCGTGCTGGCCGGCTTCGACTCCATGATGATCGTGCACGCCGAGGACTCCCGCGCTATCGACCACGCCCCGTCGGCAGAGGGGGACCGGTACGAACGCTTCCTCGCGTCGCGGCCGCGCGGCGCCGAGAACGTGGCGATCGCCGAGGTGATCGAGCGCGCTCGGTGGACCGGCGCCCGCGCGCACATTCTGCATCTGTCGTCGTCGGACGCCCTGCCGATGCTCGCGACTGCCAAGCGCGACGGCGTCAGGATCTCGGTCGAGACGTGCCCGCACTACTTGACGCTCCTCGCCGAGGAGATCCCCAATGGCGCAACCGCGTTCAAATGCTGTCCGCCGATCCGTGAGGCGTCGAATCGGGAACTGCTCTGGCAGGGCCTGCTCGACGGCACGATCGACTGCATCGTCTCTGACCACTCACCGTCGACGGTCGACCTGAAGGACCTCGAGAACGGTGACTTCGGCGTTGCATGGGGCGGCGTCGCGTCGCTACAGCTCGGTCTGTCGTTGATCTGGACCGAGGCCAAGCGTCGAGGAATCAAACTGGAGCAGGTGCTCGAGTGGATGGCGGCCAAACCCGCCGCACTCGCCGGCCTGAACAACAAGGGCAAGATCGCACTCGGCTACGACGCTGACTTCGCGATCTTCGAGCCCGAGTCTGCGCAGGTCGTCGACGTGCACAAGCTGCACCACAAGAACCCGATCACCCCGTACGACGGACGTGCACTCGCCGGCGTCGTGACGAGTACCTGGTTGCGCGGCAAGAAGATTGACTTCCAGACCGCACAGGGCCGAATGCTGCGCCGCGGCGGCGTTTAGTGCGAGGCTAGAGAGCGAGGCGGTGGCAGCGCACAGATCGAGCCATCGACCAGCACCTCGGGATCAGACGCTCACTTCAATGGCTCAGGCGTGAAGGTGACATCGACTCCGCCTACGGTCATCGTCACCTGACCCTCGATCATCATCACCTGGGCCGAGACCCGTCGATCGACGGTCTGGGCCAGCTGCTGCACCGGTGCGTGCGGTATCTGCACCACCGATAGGTTCGCCAGCCCCGCCACTTTGGGGCCGACGGTGCGCCACCAGGTGGCCACGCCGGCGGCAAACGGAAACAGCAGCACCTGGTCGGCCTGGCTGGCCGCCTTGCCCAAGACGCGGTCGTCGGGCTGGCCGACGTTGATCCACTCCAAGATCCGGCCGGTGTAGTCGGCGAGCCGCAAGTCCGGTACGCCGGGGGTGGACAGGCCCGCCCCGAACACCAACTCACCGTCGACGTTGCTGAGCCGGTGTGCGCGCAGCCCAAACGCCAACAACCGCACGACCATCCGCTCATCGGTCTCACTGGGATGACGGGCCACGGTCAGCGTGTGATCGGCGTAGTAACCGTGATCGACATCGGAGACGCCAAGTTCGACTTTGAATACTGTTGCAGAAAGGGCCACGTCATAGTGTCCACCCGGGTGGTTTCCCCCGACTAGTCGGGCCGCTTTGAGGCCGCGCTGGCCGTCGGCGCGTAGCACAGCGGGTGCGAGGCGGAGGCGCCGTCGTCGATGTCGTCATCGGCGATGGCTAAGGTCAGTTGATCACGGTGTCGGCGGGCGCAGTGGCAGGACACGAGGCCCCTGCGGCGTGTCTGGCAACAGCGCGAACACGATGGAGGAATTCAGCGAGGTGAGTCAGGCATTGCATAGAGACTCGCAATGGTAGCTGTGTCGGCGCTGGTGCTTTCGGGTAAGGGCGGAACAGCGAAAACGCTATGGCAGATGATGCTGGCGGGGGAGGCCTCGCGGGCCGGGATCTCCGCGTTGTTGGTCGACGCAGACCCAGAGCGAAATCTGTCCAACCACTTCGGAGTGTCGCAGCATTCGACCGGCTTGGGTTCAGTGCTGGAGGATGCCGATATCAGTTTCTGGGGGAATCCCGACAAGGGCGCGAAGCGAATCGATGAGGAGATCATTGAAACCAGATGGCCCGGCATCGATTTGCTGCCCGCAGGTGCTTCGTTAGGCCGTGTTGCCGGCTTCGGCGTACCGGACACCGGATTGTTGCGGGCCATCTTCGACGCTGCCGGCATCTTTGGCCGTTATGACATTGTCTTGATCGACACCGGCGGCCGGACTGGCTCTCTGGAAGCCCTGGCAATGCATCTAGGTGATGTTGCGTACGCGCCGATCGCGCCGACCCTCGATGCGGTACGCAAAGCCCGCGAGGCCCGTGACAGGGTTGAGCGCATCCAACGGACACATCCACTCAGGTGGTGTGGTGTCGTTTTATCCGGTTTCGACAGCAGAAACGGCATCGACCAGTCGATCAAGGAACAGGTACAGACGGAATTCGGCGACGAGGTCCGTGCTGAGCTGCCACGGCGGGCCATCATCAATGAGGCGTTTCAACTCGGAAACCGACTCGGTGATTACTCCGACGCAACCGCGCAGAATCTCGCGCGAATCTTCCGAGATTTCCTGGAACACGACCTGCTGGGGCGAAAACCGAGAAACCGGTAACGGCCGCGAAACATGGTGGGGAACAACGTGATGGGGTTCGTTCTATGCCGTGTGACTCACGCCAAAACGATTGCAACGCCGATGATCGCGATCCACGCTACGCCCAGTACCTGCAACACGCGGTCTTGCAGAACGATGTCTTCGGGCTCGCCGGCAACGCCACCGTCGACGTCAACTGCGTAGCGCAGGACTGCGATGGTGATCGGGACCATCGAGACGGCAAACCATGACCCGGAATGGCCGTCGCGCTCGAATGCCCACAGCCCGTAGCACACGACGACGGCGGTGGCGGACATCGTCCACACAAACCGCAGGTACGTATCGGTATAGCCCTCCAGCGATTTGCGGATCTTCGCACCCGTCCGCTCAGCGAGTTGAAGTTCGGCATAGCGTTTGCCTGCAACCATGAACAGCGATGCGAACGCCATCACCAACAAGAACCACTGCGACAGCGGGATACCCGTCGCCGCACCACCAGCGATCGCTCTCATCAGGTAGGCCGAGGAGACAATGCAGATATCAAGCACGGCTTGATGTTTGAGACCGAAGCAGTAGCCGAGCTGGATCGCCAGATAGACCCCGATCACGAGCGCGAGGGATGGCGCAATCGCCGCCGAGATCGCCAGCGTGGTCACGGCGAGCACGATTGCCAGTGCGTACGCGAGAGCAGGGGAGACCACCCCAGCGGCGATAGGCCGGAAGCGCTTGGTCGGATGCTGGCGGTCGGCCTCCACATCACGGGCGTCATTGACGAGATAGATCGAGGATGCAGCCAAACTGAACGCCACAAACGCGACACCTACTTTGAAGAAGAGATCACCGTAGTCGTAGTGGACATCGCCGCCGAGAGTCGCCAGAGGTGCAGCCACCACCAGGACGTTCTTGATCCACTGCCGAGGTCGCAAGGCTTTGATGATGCCGACGGCCAGGTTGGGGGGCGGCCCGACTTGGGTCGGTGCTTGTTCGGTCACAAGTGGTGATTATTGCTGGGGGCTTCCAGAGCACGTCCTATGACGCGCCCGACGATCGGGCCGCTGCCCGACGGGGAGTCGCCAGTGACGTTGTTTTGCATGTACGACAGTGGCGGGAGTTGGGCGGAGAGGCGATCCTGTCTGTCGATGGAGTCGCGGTCGACCACAGGCGCATGCCAAGACCGACGCCGGGCGATTCGGCATCCCACCTTCAGGGTGCGCCATCTGTGACCGCGCTACGCGGCCTCAGGGGACAGGTGCGCCCCGAAGGTAGTTGATTGCCGCGGCCAGGCGCACGGGATCGTCGCCGAATGCACCTAATCCAGCATTACACGACGGGCACAACAATCCGCGAACTGCGCCGCTGACGTGATCGTGATCGACCGCCAAGGGCACTTTCGCGAGCGGTTTGCCGTCCGTGCGCGGACGACCGCCGACACGTTTCAGATCAATCGCAGTTTCATCTCGTCCGCAGATGGCGCAACGGTATTCCTGCGCCGCCCGAAGAGAATCGTATTCCTCGGGCGTGATCCGATACTTAGCCCACAGATTTGCACGCCGAACCTCTCGGGGGTCTTGCAGAAGCCGCCGGGACCGTTGGTAGCACGCCCCACATAACGGATCGGGCCGTAGCCGCACTATCTGTTTTCGGGGTTTCAATTTGCCGCACCCGTCGAGTGGAGAACAGCGGAGGAACCCTGCATCTGATCTCGCCGTCAACACTGGGTCGGCCATGTATCGACTCTGGCAGGAGGGTCCGACTACTGGTAACCCTCCGTATTCGATTCCGCCGTATTCCTCGCTGAACGACGGTGCGGTGAGATCCCGAGAACAGTCCGGCGGAGGTGATTGAGCGGTCCCGTCGCCACTGCGATGCAACGAAGATGGCATGAATGCCCGACCGGTGTCTCGTTTGCTGGATGCGCAGTTTCCGACCCGGCTATCGAATTCGGCTTGAAAAGTTCTTAGGCACTATTTTTTGGCTTGCTGCATCATGTCGAGCATGTGGTTGCGTCGTTCGTTGGTGAGATAGGCGGCGGCGGAGAACCATCCGCCGTCCACGACGATGTCGGTGCCCGTGATGTAGGAAGATTCGTCGCTGGCAAGAAACAGCGCTGTGTTGGCGATTTCTTCTGGTTCGCCCATGCGGCGCAGCAGCACGGTGTCGTTCATCTGCTGGTCGACCACGGCCTTGAGCGCGGGGTTGGATTGCATGGGGGCTGTCATCTTGGTTTTGATGAATCCGGGTTGTATGACGTTGCAGCGGATGCCCCAGTCTGCGTAGATGTAGGCCGCTGAGCGGGACAGACCTTCCAATGCCCACTTGGATGAGGAGTAGGCAGTGGAGAAGGTTCCTGAAAGTCCGCCGACGGAACCGATATTGACGATCGAGCCGCCACCGGAGTCGCGGATCAGCGGTGCGCAGGTCTTCATGCCGACCATGGTGGCGGTGACGTTGATTTCGAAAACCTTGTTCCAGGCATCGAGGTCGACGTCGGGGAGCATGACGAGATCGTTGCTTCCGACGACATTCATCAGGATGTGCAATCCACCGAACTGATCCTTGGCCTGCTGGACTGCTGCCTCCCACTGTTCGTGCGCGGTAATGTCCAGGGACACAAACGCTGCCTTGCCGCCGGCGTCGGTGATCTCCTGCACGATCGGGTCGGCTAGTTCTTGGTGACGCGCGGCCACCAGAACAGCTGCGCCTTCCTTGGCGAACAGGCGGGCCGACGCGCCGCCCATACCGCCGGTAGCGCCGGTGACCAATGCAACCTTGCCTTCAAGCCTCACTTCTGACCTCCTGATCGTTGGGATTCGAGAGTTATTGCTGCACAGTGGTATCGAACTGGAGGAAGCCGCGCACCCCCATCCCGCGCATCATTGCGGCTACGGGCTTGGGTAACTGCTCTAAACCTTCGTCACCGAGGTGTCGTGGGTTGGCGATCGTATATCGCTTGCCCGCACGAGCCATCTGTCCGTGGCCGACCGTCAAGAGATTCTGCGCCCATTGAGGGCTGTCGCTGTAGGCGTAGGCGGCGATGTACCCGCCGGGGACGGGGTAGGCCTGGACCGGGCTGGCGTAGGGGTTTCCGCTTTTCCGCCCTGTGTGATGCAGTACTGCCAGGGGTGGCAGGTATCCGGCGACCGGCCGCAGGACGGGGTTGAGGTAGCGCGGCAGGACGCGCAGTGGTCGTGGCAGTGGCATGGTGCCCTCCGTTCGGGTTACGTTCGGTGCCAGTCTGTTCAGGCGATGTCGCGTCTACGAAATCCGGCGAAGGCAACGACGGTCAGTAGGCCGAACACCACGGCGACTATCGCCAGGCTGGTCCAGTGCGGGGATGCGGTGATGTTGGGGACGTGGTGTAGCGGGCTGATCGACAGCGCCCATTCGGGCAGTTTGAAGGTGGGACCGAGGATGGTCAGGCCGAAGGCGGCAATGATGGCTCCCCAGCCGGCCAGCCGTATCGCGGGCCGGGCACCGACGGCAGCCGCGCCTACGGCGATCAGCGTCCACACCGCCGGAATGGTGACGGCTGCTTGGGCGAGCACGTCGCCGAAGGCGATACCGGTGCTGGCGGCGACCAGGCCTATGACGCTGGCGGCGATGAGCAGGCAGACCGCGGGTGTCAGGTAGGCGATGACGAGGTTGGAGGCCAGGTAGGTCGGCCGACGCAGCGCCCCGGCGAGCAGAGGTTCGACGCGGAAGTTGTTCTCCTCGATAATGATCCGGTTGACGATCTGGACGCCGGCAATCGCGGCGATCAGCCCGATCATCTGCAGCAGGGTCACCAGGAACGCGAACGTTAGGTTCGAGGCGTCACCTCCTCCGGCGGCCAGCACACCGGTCAGGGAGGTGTTGGTGGCGAGCAGGTCGGTGATGGAGGTGGCCAGGTAGCCGAAGATGACCCCCAGCCCGGCGAACGCGATCAGCCAGGTGATCAGCGAGCCGCGATTGAGGCGTATCGCCAGACCCCAGACGTTGGCGACGGTGCCTCCGCGGGCGGGTCCGGGCCGTCCCGCGATGATGCCGGCCCCGTAGTCTCGGCGGGCGTCCAGCGCGAACCCGACACCGATTAGTACGAGTGCCAACGCCAGCGCGAGCAACAAGGGCCAGGGATTGTTGTCGGTGGCGGGCCGGACGTGTTCGAGCCAGCCGAACGGGGTGGCCCAGGACGCCCAGTCGGGGGCGTCGATAGTGTCGATGAATCCACGCAGCACGAAGCAGATCCCCAGGACGGCGATGGCGATGCTGCTGGCCGAGCGGGCCTCGGAGCCCAGCTGCACCGCGACGGCGGCGACACCGGTGAACATCAACCCCGACGCGGTGAACGTGGCCGCCAACAACAGGGAGGGCACCACCGCGCCGCCGACGGCGATGGTCACCACAAAGCACACGACTCCGACCGCGAATGAGGCGAGGCTGGGCAGGGCAACCGAGACAGCCAGCCGGGCTTGGCGGCCCATCACCCCGGAGGCCAGCAGTTCAGCTTGCCCGGAGTCCTCATCGGCGCGGCTGGTCGCCACCACGGTGAGGATCGCCATCAGTGCGGTGAAAAACGTGCCCAACGCGCCGGAGCGCCACGCGTTGAACCCGTCGTTGGTGAGCAGGTCACGGGCGGGTCCGAAGATCAGCGACAGCGCCGGGTTGGCCCCGAGCGCACCGGCGAGTTGTTGGCGGTCGGCCAGGTCGGGAAACACCAACCGGTAGGCCAGGATTGACGAAGCCGACAGGGCGGTGACACCGAGGATCCAGGGGGCAATACTGCGGGCGTTGGTCCTGGCGGTGACCGGCAGCAGCGTCCGAGCCCCGGTGACTGCACTCATAGTCATGGCTGTCCGGTGGTGGTGTACTGCTGCAGGAACAGGTCTTCCAGCGAGGGCGGGGTCACGGTCAGGTTGGTCATGTCGTAGCGCACGAGGTCAGCCATCGCAGCGTTGATCTGGCCGTTGTCGACCGTGGCGGTGAAGCGGTTGCCGTCCAGTCGGGGGTAGCGGATACCGCGCAGTTCCCGCAGATCCCGCGGCGGCCTACCCAGGGTGGCGGTGATGGTGGCGCGGGTCTGCCCGCGCAACTCGTCGAGGGATCCGGTCTGCACCACCCGGCCGGAACGGATGATGCTGACTCGGTCGGCCAGCGCTTCGACCTCACTCATGATGTGACTCGACAGCAACACGGTGCGCCCACGGGCTTTATCGTTGGCGATCTCCTGCTGAAAGACGGCCTCCATCAACGGATCCAATCCCGAGGTGGGTTCATCGAGGATGAGCAGCTCCACATCAGAGGACAGCGCGGCGATGATGGCGACTTTCTGGCGGTTGCCTTTGGAGTACTGCCGGCCGCGTTTGGTGGGGTCGAGTTCGAACCGCTCGATCAACTCCGCGCGGCGAGCCTCGTTCAGCCCGCCACGCAGGTTGCCGAGCAGGTCGATGGCCTCTCCGCCAGACAAACTGGGCCACAACACCACATCGCCGGGCACATACGCCAGCCGGCGGTGAAGTTCGACGACGTCACGCCACGGATCCCCACCGAGCAGCGATAGCGTGCCGGCGTTGCGGCGCAATAGGCCCAACAGCACGCGGATGGTCGTGGACTTCCCGGCCCCGTTCGGGCCAAGAAAGCCATGGACCTCCCCTTGGGAGACGGTGAGACTCAATCCGTCCAGGGCGGTGAACGCCCCGAATTTCTTGACCAGGCCCTCGATGTGGATCGCGGACAGGCGGTGTCCGGTCATGTGGTCCCCTGTCGTGGTGTGGTCATGCCGCAGCGGGTGCGGTCGCGGGTCGCGGAGGCCATTTGCGGCCGGCCAACCACGGCAACAGCAACAGCAGCACCGGGTCGATGGCTTGGATGACGATCGCTGCCGGCAGCGAGACGGTGCCGTGTGACAGTCCGAGCAGTAGCGCCAGCAGAATCGCCTGGGCCAGGATTGAGGCGATCAGGATAGCGGCCAGGACCGGGTAGGCCAGCAGCTTGTTCTTACCGAAGAAGATGACGAACACCCACACCGACAACGGAATGAAAATCACTGTGGCGGTCAATGTTCCCGGTGAGTAACCCATCGGGGTGAACATGCCGCCGATGTGGCTCAGTGCGTTGGTGAACAACAGACCGACCCCGGTCAGCCCGACCGCCGGGTTGCGGCGGCACCACAGCGCGGCGATCGGCAGCACAACCCAGATGAACGGAATATTGACCGCGACAAAGAACGACGGCACCAGTGGGCAACCATCCACGGAGTCGAAACCGTATTGGGCACATGCGGTGACCGGGAAGTGGAAAGCGCGGCCTTTGGCGTCGATGCCGTATTCCTCGAAGTTGTGCAGCAGGTAAGCCACCACCATCAGCCACGCCAGCCACACCGGATCCCGCCACCGCGAAACACCTACACGGTCACGGAACGTGTCGGTGAAGAACAACAGCAGGAGCAGGACGGTCGCTGCACCCAGGCCGACTGAGCTCCAATAGCGTTCAAACCACTCCCACATGGGAACGTCCCCTCCGGTCTGGGCTGTTCAGATCGGCAGCTGGTGCTGCTCGGCGGTGGGCGGCCGGGTGGCCCACCAGGTCGCGGCGGCCACCAACGCTTGCGCGGGGATGCGGGCGATGACCAGCTTGGGGTCCACGCCGAGTGCGCGCATCTGGTCGGGGTGGCGGGTCTGGGCGACCGCGGCCGGCAGGGTCGGCACCAACATCGCCAGGTTGGTCCACCGGGCCAGCCCGCGCAGTCGGGGGATGAACATGCTGATCCCGCCGACGAACTGAATCACCGCGGTGACTGCGCTGATCGGTTTGCGCCACTTCGACATTGATTCCGGCACCAGGCTTTCGAAGAACTCGTGTTTGACGACGTGGGCGATGCCGGCGCCGGTGAACGCCGTTCCCAGCACGATGCGGGCCGTGCGGGTCGGATCTGGTGTGGTCATGGTGTGGCCTTCTTTCGAGTCGTGGTTTTGGTCTTGATTTTGGGCGGCGGTGAGGGGAGGGCGACTGCCCGCAGGAACGCACCGGCGAAGATGTCGCAGACGCCATCAAGGTCGGGCAACTCGATACCAGGAATGCGGCCCATGGTCGGCCGCGTCAGCATGTGGACTGACACCGGGGCGATGAGCAACTGCAGCAACACAACCAACGGCATCTCCCGGATATGGCCTGCCTCAATTTCTGCGGTGAGCCACGCGCCAATGCTGGCTAGCAGCCGAGGTGCATTGTGGCTCAGCAGGTTCTGAATGGCTGGGCTCTCCGGGCGAGCCAGCGCCTCGGCCAACAACGCCGGCGCCACCCGGGGTTCAGCGGCCAGAGTGTGGACGATCATCCCGTACAACCGGCGCACCGTGGCGGCCAGGTCGCCGTGGTCACCGTCGAAAAAGTCCTCGATCTGCAGCAGCGGGCTGTGCCGCTCGAACAGCGCCCGCAACAGCTCATCGCGGCCGCCGAACACCGCGTACAGGCTGTGCACCGAGCACTGCGCCCGCGCTGCGATGGCTTCCAGGGTGGCCGCCGCCAGGCCCTGGGCATCGATCAATTCCGCGGCGGCATTCAGCGCGCGGGTGCGTACCGGTGCTTGCCCGCCGGGATCGACCCCGGCGGCCCGGACTGCCGCATCCAATGCCGCGCGGGTACCACCCAGTCGGCGGATCAGGGTGGAGCGCGAGATTCCGGCCTCGCGGGCGATAGCGATCACCGGCACGTCGGCGACGTCTTTACCCAGGGAACGGGCAGCCCGCAAAGCCGCCTGCACCAAATCGTCTCCGACGGCCACCGCGCCATCGGATGCCGACGTCTGTGAGTCAGTTGCTTTGGTGGGCATAGTCAGGGCACGCGTTGGGTGAAACATGTGGTATCTCAGTCATGGTCGCCGAGCATCATCAGTTGGATAGCGCCCGACGGCACACCCACCCAGTCGGTGGCCTCGATCTGCCGGTAGAGCTCACGCAGTTCGGCGCGCATCGCCGGGATCTGTTCGCGAGGCGCATCGGTGGCATGAAAGGAATAGCCCGGCAACGTCGCGTTCGGATCCACCTGTTCGCCGGCGCCGACGCGTGCTTGCATCGCTTCCAGCAGTTTGTTGTGGATCGCGACATGCTCGGGAGCGCCCAGCGCCCACTCCTTGAACAGCTCGAAGGTGGGGAAGGTATAGAACCACAACGTCAGACCCTGCTCGTCGCTCAGACCCAAGAATTTGGGGCCGATGATCGGAAATCCGCCGGTGATGTTGTGCCAGGACAACATCTTTCCGGTCTTTATCCAGTTCTCTTCGATCGCGGCGACTTCCTCGCTGAAATCACACTCCTCCAGCCACTGCGGACACGGCCCGATCTGACCACGCAGAAACATCTTCCACTCCAATTTCATTGTCATGCTGAGGATTACAGGTACGGGAAGTGCGCGTCGACATCCTCACGCAGCACCTTGGCCACATCCGGGAACAGCTCCCACCGCTCCTTGTAGAGGTCGATGAGCTTCTCTGCGGTATCGGCAGGTTCATCTGGGGTGATGATGTCGAACGACCGCACCCGCGCCACCGTCTCCTTGAGATGGGTCGCCTCGTCCTCGCCGTGCGGGGAGCGCATGTGCACCGCATAGTCGTCGACGCTGTTGAATTTCACCCACGCCGCATCGTGGAATCCGTCCTCAGCAGGCCCCGCATAACGACCGGCAGCGCCGTCCTCGATGTACGGAGCGGCGGCGAAATAAGCGCTGAGCATCCCCGCGAACTCCTCGAACTGCTCCTGCGACGGCTTCTGCCGGTAGCCGTGATACGCGATGTGAAAGATCGCCATGAAAAGAGCCTTCCTCGGTCGCGTCCACCTGGCGGCAGACAAGACCGTTCAGCGAAACGCGTCTGCGTATTGAAACAGTACTAACTGTAGGGCGTATCTGTGTATCAGCACAAGGGTGCGCTGCGAGATGAGTGTCGACCGCGCCGATCGGGACTGGGTTGCGACATTCCGCTAACCGGGGCCTCGCGCACGCCGGACTCGCTGGGCCCTGCCTCTTGAGGGCTCTCGGGGGGTGGACCGTGCGGGAGCGAGGGACTCCTGCCCCGTCAAAAACGTCCTGTCCCGCAACAACTAATCAGCAGGCAAGTGGGACTGAATGTCCGTCGCACTGTCGGATGTTTCCAAAGCGTCGATTCCACGAAGCCGCACCGACCACCGCTGGTAGGCGGCCTGCCGTGAGATGCCCAGTGTCGCTGATATTTTCATCCACGATAGGCCAGCGTTCCGTCCTTGCAAAACTACCTGAGTGAGCTGTCCTTCAGCGGCATGAACTGCACGCTGCGCTTCATTTAGGTCATTTGCCGCCGCGCGAAGGGAGTCAATGTGGCGGTCGTAGGGCCGAACCGGTGGATCGAGGTCGAACAGGGTGGGCTCAGCCGTATCGCTATTCGGTTCGTCCGCATCGTCGGTAGGGCGATCTTCGGGTGATTCGGTCGTCATGGTTCGGCCGGATGCTTTCGTTGAGGGATTGGTTCGGTCAGTGGTGGATGCGTACATCGCCCAGGTGTTGCCGGCTTCTGCGGCGTGTTTCTGGGTGACTTGGTCGCTGTAGCCGAGCATTTCGGCGACCAGGGGAGGAGGTATCTCAGATACGAGTTCACGCAGGGCCGTGTTGCGTGAGCCGAGCAGCTTGATGCCGAGCCGGCGCAACCGCAGCATGATCGACTGGGGGTCGATGTGTCGGCCGGGCCGGGTGCTCGGGAAGAGCCACGGTGTGCCGATGGCTCCGCCGGTGGTGCGCTGATTGGGCCGGTTGTGGAGGTGGTAGTGCAGTTGTGAGGCGAAGGGTTCGGGGACCGGGATGGGTTCTTTGCCGAGCGCGATGCGTGTCTCGCCGTCGATCCGTGCAATGGCGGTGGTCTGCAGGCCAGCGATCTTGGTGAGGGGTTGGGCGTAGAGCAATAACAGGATGCCGGCGACTCGGTAGGGGAGGCTTTCGGAGTCGCCGGTGAGTAGTTCTTTAAGCCACGCAAGGCGCTGGTCTTGGGTGATCAAGGGGGTTGTCCTGGCTTGTCGGAACCCGATCTGGACCGAATTATTGATCTTGCTGCGTTTGGCCCACACGAAGAATGTTCGGATCAAGTGTCGGGTGGTCGGCCCCGACGCAAGGTAGGCGTCGACGTCCTGTTGTATGCAGGTCGATGCGGTTCGACCGTGTGTCTGCTCGAGCCAGGTCAGGAATTTGATGGTTTCGGTGATTTCCTGTTGCGCTGCGCGTTTGGGCCCATCGGTTCCTTGGCCGGGCTTGGATTCACCGCGCAGCCGGCGTAGATGGTGCCAGGTCGCGAATTGCTCAACCGGGCCCCGTACCGTCGGTGAGGCGACGGCGTCGAGTTTGGCGGCCAGCCATGCTTCGAAACGTGCAAGGTGTTCGTCGCGTGGCGGGAGCATCCCGTGGTGCTGCAGCAGGCTGCGGAGGTGCTCAACGTGGCGGCCAGGACCCGCTGCGGTGAGGCCGTCGTGGGTGAGAGGTATTGCACCAGAGGTGATTCCGCCGAGCAACTGAAGTACCTGGATATTGCGTTTCCAGGTGAGGATGCTTTCGGGTCGGTCGACGCCGCAGAGAACTTCGAGGAAGGTTTCCATCGCCGCCGGATCGGCGGGATGGTGCAGCAGGACTTTGCACAGGTCATCGCGTAGGGCGCATCGGGCGCATTCGCCGCGGCGGTAGATTTCGCCTTCGTGTCCGCAGGTTCGGCAGGTGAAATCGCCGGGGATGCCGGCACAGTTCAAGCAGACTGGCCTCGGATCGGTGCGGTTGCAGCGGCCGGGGAGCACCCCATCGTGTCCACAGATCGGGCAGATGCCGTGAGTGCGCATAGCGGTGTAGAAGCAGCTGTGACAGAGCTGGTCGCCCGGCCAGTAGACCCGCAACTTGTTGGCTTTGCGGTGACACCGGCCGCATTCTTGGTGGCCTGTGGTGACCGGCGGCCGTCCGCGGCGACGGGAACGAGGTGTGGGGTTAATCGGTGCCATCTGTGATGACCCGGGCCCGCCGTGGCCGGACGGCTTTGTTGAGTTCGACGACATTTGGCGGTGGAACGGGAGCAGCACCGGATGCGGTCTTCCGGCGGCGCGCGTCAGTTGCGGTGACGGTGACTAGGTCTTCCACGCCGCAGCCGAGAATGTCGCAGAGTGCGGCCATCAATTGCAGCGAAATGCGTTCTGGCCGTTGGTGAACGACGCGGTAAACCTGAGGCCGGGAGAGCTGGATTCCCCGTTCTGCAAGCCGCGGGATCAAGTCGGTACTGTTGTGCATGCCGTGGGCGGCCATGAGTTCGGCGAGGCGCCAGGTGTAGTCGACTTCGCGTTTCACGAGCTTTCCTCCCCGAAGGAGAGTGCATCTTTGATGGTCTGGTCGAGCATGCGGCGGACCGTGCGGGTCCGGTAGTCGCTGGACACGCCGGTGTATAGCGCTGTCGTGCTGGCGAAGTCGTGGCCAGCCTGGTCCTGGACGAATTTGGCGTCCCAGCCGTCTTCGATGAGGTGGGTGATGTGGGAGCGGCGAAACGAGTGCAGGTCCAGACCGCTCGGCAGATCCAGTTCGTCGCAATAGCGACGGAATCGACTCAGTAGGGTGTTCTCGGCAACCAGGGAACCGCGCTCGCTCGGGAACAGATCAATGCCGTCGGCGATATACGGCTGGCCGTGGGTGAGCCAGTCTGCGATGACCTCGGGTGTCCAGTCGAAAACAGTCAACACGGTGCGTCGTTTCGGCGGGGAACCTTTCTTCGCCTTGCCGTATCGGATTAAGACCGCTCCATAGCTGCCGAATTCGCGAGCATGGGGATTGCGCGAGAAATCGATTGTCTGCAGGTGACGCAGTTCGTTGAAGCGCAGACCGTAGGAGTAGGCGATCTTGAACATCACCGAGTCGCGGTAGGCCGGCAGCCAGCCTTTCTTCCGCGAGTTGGCGATCAGTGTCACTTGATCGTCGGCGTGATCGAAGAAGTGCTGCAACTCCTGTTTGCTGAAGGGGCGCTTCTCTGGATCTTGCTCGTTGTCTTGGACGTGGGTCGCGCTGTTCCAGGCGAAAAATACCTGTGCTGGGTGTGTGCCGAAACGCTGCTCGCAGACCCGATCCCAGCCGTAGTCTGGGTCGGCGATGTACGAGCAGAACAACCGCAGGCCGTTCTGATAGCCGCGGGACGTCGACTGTGCGCGGCCTTTGATGCCGCGCAGATCGGCGAAGAACTCCTCAACGACCGCTGGCGTCCAGGACCAGGGGAACTCATTGGAGTGGGCAATGAAGCGCCGAACCAGGGCGATGCGCTTATCGATGGTGTCGTGGGCGAGGTTGCGGCACAGTTGCTGGTTGCGCCACCCATCGAGCATTTCCTCGACGGTTTGGGCCTCGGGATGCAACAGAGGAACTGAGCCAACGAGGAACACGCGGCCGCTCTTGTCGACGGGCAAATCAGCCTCCCAGCCTGTCTCATCTGATGCATCATTGAATCATCTAATGAATCATTACCACATCGACGCAGGTAGGTCCATCGCAAAACGAAGTTCATTCGCCGCGTGTCGCGTGGAGCGACCGGGAAGGCGGCAACGCATACTCGCTACAGTCGACGGTAACCTGTTGTGTTCCTCGCCATTTGGCCGAGTTGCACAGATCCGGTGGGCGAGAGTCACATGGCGTGTTCGTGATTCATCTGATGAAAACCGAGTACTTAAGTTGACATAGTGTAGCTTATCGGCACATTGATATACAGGGCTGACACCGTGGCCAGCGGCGTAGAGTCGCTTGTCCGATCCGGAACTAGTTGAGAGCATTCCGGGAAAACGTGAGAGCTGTCCGATTCCGCCCTGTTTTCCGGAACTATCTGAGAGTTGAGCTGGCCCTGGTGGCTGAGTGCTTTTCCGGCGAGGCGTCCACGTTGGGTCGCCGGCGCGGCGCTGATTCCGCGACTACCTGACAGTGCCGGATTACCGTTCCAGAACCATGTGAGAGCGCCGGATTCGATGGCCTTTCGCCTACCGCACCGTCCGCAGGCGCCCCCGCCGCTCCCGGTCCCCGCTGCAACTTATCTGTCACGTGACGTTAATGCCTGGTGTGGCTGGGATGTCGAAAGAAAGTGAATTGCCTTTTCGACCAGAGGATTTCGGGGTGAATGGGAATGGGCTGGCGGGGTCTCGGCAATTGTCAAACGTTGCGGACTGGGGGCGAGAGTCGCCCGGCTGCGTGATCGCCGGGGGCGTCGACCGCTCGGTGCGTTGACCGCAAGAAGTGACGCCCAATCACAGTTGAGTGCGAATGCGAATGGGGTCAGGATGGTGGAATGGCGATCCGGAACTGGCGATACCTGGGACTTACCGTGGCGATCTGGATCCATGTCGCTGAAGAGTTGCCGCGCTTTCCCGATTGGGCGTCACGGCACTTCGGTGGCACCTTCAGTACCCGGTTCTTCATCGTTTCGCATGCAACTACGTTGTTGCCGGCGATCACGGCCGCCGGGCTAATGCCTGCGCGGAATCCGCGGAGCGAGCTGGGCAACTGGTTGGCGACCTCAACGGCGGCAGGAATGCTCGCCAACGCTATCTTCCACGCCGCAACGACCTTACGCTGGCGTGAATACTCTCCAGGCGTAATCTCAGCCGTCACCCTAATTGGACCGACCGCAACCCAGACGCTGATGCTAACCAAGGAGGCTGGGATCAAAGGAAAACGCCGTGGCGCAGCCGTACTGGCCGGCACGCTGCTCAACCTCGGCGCTATTGCTTTGCTCTATCGCGAGAACCCGACGCTGGAGCGCGCTTCGCAGTCGGCATGAGAGGAATCTCTACTTTTTGGCCTTGTTGGCTGGATGTCGAAGGGAACCTTCTCAGCCATTGGATTCCGGACCTAATGGGGCTAGATGGGGATCAGCGGAGTCCGTAGTGCTTGCGCAGATCCTCACCGGCGATGGTGTTGCCGGCCGCATAGTCGGCGTCGGCCTGCGTGAGCTCGTGGTTGAGGTTCGAGATGCGCGTCTGGAGTACTTGCGTTTTGCATTGGTCGAACGTGATACGTCCGGCGGCGAACTCGATGAGTCGGAGCATCGACTTGCGATCAGGTGTTGCACCTTCGAGCACGCTGCTGACGATGGCGTCGTGCACCGCGCGCTTCTGGGCGGCTGACAGATCGCTGCCGTGCAGGAGCTCGGCCAGGACGGTCAAGCTGTCGGGTTCATCGTCGGCGCTCTCGCGACTCACTCCGACAGTCTATGTCGGAGACAGACATCCACTTTTGGTTGGTTAAGGATTCAGTAAGATGACCGGTGTGGGAAAGGCCCAGGTGTGGATCACGTTGGATCGGGACGTGCTAGCTGCGGCAGATGTAGACGCTCAAGCGGCTGGGCTCAACCGGTCCGAATTGGTCGAGCAGGCCTTGCGTCACGAACATCTCCGGATCACGCTGGAGGGCTACGCGGCCACGACTGTACGGGAACTCCATATCGACGACTACGCGCACAGAATCTACCGGATCAACCGGGCTTCGGATCTGTGATCGCGCTTTTGGGAGCCTGCAGCCACTTCCGTCACTGTGACACTTCCCCACTTCCGATATCTCGGGAAAGTTACTGCCGCACTGCATTATTGGCACATTTGATGGATAAGATTGATTATCCATCTTTCTTGCGTCAGCGTTGACACATGGTCGTCAGCCACGGACCCCCGCCTGCCTCGCCTGTCCCTGTAGCGACGACTGAGGCATCTGCCGATGCGCTGCCGGTCTGGTTTGTCGAGTTCCTCAATGATCGGCAGACCCGCAAACCGTCCGCACACACGATGAAGGCGTACCGCCAGGACTTTGTAGCCATAGCATCGCTGGCCACCGGCGGCGATCCCGCTCGACTCGCCATATCTGACATAACGAAGGACTCGATGCGGGCCGCGTTCGCCGCCTATGCGCGCGACCATGAAGCCGCTTCGATCCGGCGATGCTGGTCCACGTGGAATGTGCTGTGCACATTCCTGTTCACTTCTGAACTGCTGACCGCGAACCCAATGGCGTTGGTCGGTAGACCGAAACTCGCACGGTCGCTGCCCAAGGCGCTCCCCCGCGCTGCGGTCGGCGCATTACTACACGCTGTCGCAGAGGATGTGGGCTCGCCACGTCAAACTGATTGGGCTGAAAGGGATCTGGCGATCATTCTCACGGCTCTGTTGGCGGGCTTGCGCGCGGAGGAAATGCGCCAGGCTGACATCGGCGATGTGCGCACTGCCAAGGACGGTGCGGGGATCATCCAGGTGAGAGGCAAGGGCGGCAAGGATCGGGCGGTACCGGTTGAGGCCGACTTGCTGAGAGTCATTGAAGCCTATCTCGACAGTAGAGCGACCCGATTCCCCGATGCCGTCAAACGTCGCGCATCCCCCACGCTGGGTCTGTCTCGGTGGCCGGCTCGTTCACCTCTGTTTGTTGGGCGTGACGGCGAGCGGATCACGCGTGGCACGGTGCAGTCTCGTATTAAGCGTGCGTTCAAGCTTGCAGGCCCCGATGCCCAGCCGGTCCCTGGGGCCATGGTGCATGGATTGCGGCACACCTACGCTACTGAACTGGCTAGCGCGAACATCAGCGTCTACACGTTGATGAAGCTACTCGGCCACGAATCAATGACCACGTCTCAGCGTTACGTCACCGCAGCGGGAAATGAAACACGAACCGCCGCAGCGCAAAACTACCTCTATACGTTGGTGGCAGATATTGCGGGACCGGGGAACCGATGACTAGCTGGTACAGGCTTACAGGCTTACAGGCTTACAGGCTTACAGGCTTACCGCTGCGGGCGGTCCAGCGGGAGGGTCAGCTTCTGTGTCGTCACAGCAGTCGCAGCTACCCGCATCGCCGGGTTGATCCCCCACGGTGTCCAGGGTCAGGAGCTGGGCTGCTGGCCTGGGACCAATAGGGCTTCCGCAGCATGCATCGGTAGCCGGTGGCGGGGCGCCGATGTCGAGGTGGTGTGCGGTCGTGTTTGTCACCGGTGAGGCGGTCAGGCCGGGTAGGGGTTGGGTGCGTGCGGCGCGGATGGCGTTGAGGATGACCAGGACTTCGGCGAATTCGTGGATGAACACGACGGTGGCCAGGCCGAGTACCCCGAAGGCAGCCAGCGGAATCAGGGCTCCGATGATGGCCAGCGAGAATCCGATGTTCTGCACCATGATTTTTCGGGCGTGCCGGGAGTGGGCAAGGACTTGGGGGAGGTGGCGCAGGTCTTCCCCCATGAGTGCGACGTCGGCGGTTTCGATGGCGACGTCGGTTCCCATGGCGCCCATGGCGATTCCAATGTCGGCGGTGGCCAGCGCGGGGGCGTCGTTGACGCCGTCGCCGACCATGGCGATCGGTTTGCCGGCCGCTAACTCGGGCAGTAGCCGGGCCTTGTCTTCGGGCAGTAGCTCGGCGTGCACGGTGGTGATGCCGGCTTGGGCTGCCAGGGCGTCGGCGGTGCGCTGGTTGTCGCCGGTGAGCATCGCCACCCGGATCCCGATCCGGTCCAAAAGCTGCACGGCCTCAGAGGCTTCGGGACGAAGTTCATCGCGGACGGCGATGGCGGCGACGACATGGCCGTCGTGTTCGAGAACGACGACGGTGGCGCCCTGACCTTGCAGGCGTGCGACCTCGTCGGTAAGTGGGCCGGGTGGGATCCAGCTGGGCTTGCCGAGGCGGATGGTGGCACCGTCGAGGTGGCCCTGGATTCCGTGACCAGGGATCGCGGTCACCTCGCTGGCGGGGGTCGCGTCGTCGGCGGCGGCCAAGATCGCTTGCGCGAGTGGATGTTCGCTTCGGGCCTCCAGGGCGGCAGCCGTGCGCAGCGCCTCCGTCTCGGTGATGCCGTCAACCGTGATTGTTGCGACGACTTGTGGTTTGTTGCGGGTGAGGGTGCCGGTCTTGTCCAGGGCGATGACCTTGATGCGGCCGAGTTCTTCGACCGCGGCCCCGCCTTTGACCAGGGCACCTTGGCGGCTGGCGGCGCCGATGGCCGCGACCACCGTCAGCGGCACCGCGATCGCCAACGCGCACGGGGAGGCTGCGACCAGCACCACCAGGGCGCGTTGCAGCCAGAGCATCGGATCCCCAAGTAGCGCACCGAGACCGGCGATCGCCGCGGCAAGCACCACGATCGCCGGTACGAGGGGTCGCGCGATCCGATCGGCCAGGCGTTGCCCGGCGCCTTTGCGTTCCTGGGCTTCCTCGACGATATGCACGATGCGGGCCAGGGAACTGTCGGCGGCCAGTGCACTGACCGCGACTTCGATGGCACCGCCGCCGTTGATCGCTCCGGCGTGCACATCGCTGCCGGGACCGGCCTCGACCGGGACCGACTCACCGGTGATCGCCGACAGGTCGAGGCTGGTGCGGCCCGAGGTGACGGTGCCGTCGGTGGCGGCGCGTTCCCCGGGCCGCACCACCATCACTTCGCCGATCACCAGATCCTGTGGTGACAAGGTGATTTCACGGCCACCCCGGATGACGGTGACTTTGGGTGGCACCAGCGACAACAGGGCACGCAGGCCGCGGCGGGTGCGGGTGACCGCGTAGTGTTCGAGCCCCTCGGCGATGGAGAACAGGATGCCCAGCAACGCGGCTTCGGCGATCTGGCCGAGCGCGACCGCCCCGACCGCGGCGATCGTCATCAGCGTGCCCACACCGATGCGGCCGTGCCGCAGGTTGCGCAGCGCGTCGGGAACGAACGTCGACGCGGCCGCCAGGACGG
>NZ_HG322951.1:3818820-3826466 GCF_000455325.1 Mycolicibacterium septicum DSM 44393 | reverse complement strand
GATTCGTATCCCGCTCGGGCGACCAGCCAGCCGGCCAGCAGCAACACTGCCGACAGCGCGGCCAGTTGCAGTTCGCGGACCTGCCACAGTTTCTCGGGACCAGCCTGCGGCTCGGTGTCGTCCTGGGGTCCGCAGCATGCGTCAGACACGGTCAGCCTCCGTGCGCACAGAAGTTCCGAGCACCGCGGCGGTCAAGGCACGGCCGCGCTCAGTCAGCCGGTACATCACCAGGCGTCCGTTGCGGCGCGAGACCACCATGTCGGCGACCTTGAGTTGACGCAGGTGATGGGACACCAGGTTTTGCGGGGCCCCGACCACCCAGGCCATGTCGCAGACACACATCTCCTCACCGTCATGCAGGGCCGCGGCGATCGTGAGGCGTGTGGGGTCGCCCAGGGCGCGAGCGGCGGCGGCGGCGGGTTCGACCCGCTCCAGGCCTGGGAGGGCGGTGCGGATCGCCTCGGCGTGCGGCAGGTCCAGGCACAGCAGGTCGCAGGCATCTACCGATTGCTCGTCCATACTCACATCCTAATGTATGTTGATATGTCTAAGGAAGGACGTCTGCATGGCCCGTTCCAGGCGTATTTTGCTCACCGCGTTTGTCATCGCCGCCCTGGCGATCGGCGTTCTGGTCTACCTGTCGGCGCGTGATCGCGGGCCGACCACCGCGCAGCGGCCAGAGACCAGCGAGGCCGTCGGGCAGGTGGTGCGCGAGAACAGCCGCCGGCTGAACACGGTGGCGGGCAGCGACGTGACGTTCGTGGAGTTTCTCGACTTCGAATGCGAGGGCTGCCGTGCGCTCTACCCGGTGATCGAACAGCTGCGGGGCGAATACGGAGACCGGGTGAACTTCGTGATCCGCTACTTCCCACTACAGGCACACGTCAACGCCGAGCGGGCCGCGCGGGCGGTGGAAGCTGCCGCCCAGCAGGGCCAATTCGAGGCGATGTACAAGAAAATGTATGACACCCAGGCGCAATGGGGTGAGAAGCAGACCCCGGCCGACAATGTCTTCCGTGGATTTGCCGCAGAACTCGGCCTGGACATGGCCGCCTTCGACGCGGCCTACGCCGATCCGGCGACACTGGAGCGCGTCCGGCTCGATGTGGCCGATGGTCGAGCATTGGGCGTGCAGGGCACCCCGACATTTTTCCTCAACGGCACTCGTTTCCAGCCCCGAAGCTACGAGGACGTGACCGCAGCACTCGACAAGGCGCTCGCCGAATAGGACCGCCCGTACCGAAAGCACACCGTCAGCACTCGGCCAGCTCTGCACCCGGACAGGAGGACTCACCCCGATGCCTATCACCGCGCTCGCCCTTTACTTGGTCTTCGCCCTGTTGGGGTTCGGCTGGCGCAGCTGGACCCAGTACCGTCACACCGGTTCGACCGGATTCCGCGGGATCAACGGCCGCCCCGGCTCACTGGAATGGTTGGCCGGGGCAGGGTTCATCGCCGCCATCCTCGCGGGCCTCGCCGCGCCCCTGCTGCAACTACTCGGCATCCTCGACCCGGTCGGTACCCTGGAGGTGCCGTGGATCCAGACAACCGGCACGGTCCTGGCGGTCGCGGGGATCGGTGCGACCCTCTACGCCCAACGCGACATGGGTGCGTCGTGGCGCATCGGCGTCGACCCCAGTGAGACCACACCGTTGGTACGCCACGGCGTGTTCAGCCTGGCGCGCAACCCGATCTTTACCGCAATGCTGACCTTCGCCGCCGGCATCACCCTCATGACCCCCAATCCACTTGCGTTGGCCGCGTTCGGGGCGCTGGCGGTCACGATCGAACTGCAGGTCCGCGTGGTCGAAGAGCCCTACCTGACCGCCACTCACGGCCAGGCCTACCGCGACTACTGTGAGACTGTCGGCCGGTTTGTTCCCCACATCGGACGTGCCTGATCGTCTGGCCGGTGACGCGAGGTGAGCCCATGGCAACATCAGATGATCACACCGCCCGCTGGAACCGGTACTGGGACAAGAAATCCCGCACCTACGACCGCGAGATCGGATTCTTCGACCGCCACCTATTCGGCGATTCCCGCGACTGGGTCTGTAAGCAGGCCGCCGGCGACGTTCTGGAAGTAGCGATCGGCACCGGACTCAACTTGTCCTTCTACCGCAATGACGTCACGCTGACAGGGATCGACTGGAGCGAGCAGATGCTCGATCTCGCCCGCCAGCGCGCCGCCGACCTCGGGCGCACCGCCACCCTGCAACGGGCCGACGCCCACCACCTGCCGTTCGACGACGCCAGCTTTGACACCGTGGTCTGCACCTTCGGGCTGTGCGCCATCCCCGACCACACCCAAGCGCTCGCCGAAATGGCCCGGGTACTGCGCCCAGGTGGCCAGCTCATCCTGGTCGACCACATCCGCAGCAGTGCGGCCCCCGTGCGGGCCGTACAGCGGTTTCTGGAACTGTTCACTGTTCCCCTAGGCGGCGAACATTTCCTGCGCCGCCCGCTCAACCACATTCGGTCGGCCAGCGACCTCGACGCCGACCGCGTGGAGCGGTTCACCCTTGGGCTCGTCGAACGCGTTGTCGCCCGCAAAATCCCATAAGCTGACCTGCAATGCGGCGGCAAGCCCGACCTGGACACCATCACCCAACAAGCCGCACATGACCGAATTCATCACCGGCAGTGCCGCACTCACCGAATCCAGCGATCGCGGAATCCCCAACGCCACCGATCCGACGCGTGCCGATCTCCTCGCTCAGCACCCAAAACCGAGTTGGATGACAACCCTCCGATGTACCTCTGGCGTGAACGATTGTTGGTCTGCCCTGGCACCAGGCTCAACGCATGCCAGCAGACCACCCGTAGGTGTCCCGGCCCTCGTCGCTCATGTGTGTTCTCGAACCGCGCTGCTCAGGCAGGCAAGAACGTGGCGTAGTTCATTCTGTCGGTGACGAGGGCGTCGCGGTCGTCTGTTCGGGGCCGCTGAGAATAGGTTTCACGTTGGCGCCGCGGGCCAGCCGCCACATGCCAAACCAGGCGACAGGGGCCAGCGCTATCACTGTCCACATCCCTGGAACGTAGTGCCAGGCAACATCGCTGAACCAGGGGAACACAAGGAAGTGCGCCAGCTCGGTGACACCCATGGAAGCAAAGAACGTCCACGCCAAGTAACGCCCGAACCGCAAGCCGCGTGCCATCAGGAATGGCACCACTAGCCATGCGCCGACCGAAAGGGCCAGCAGCAGCACGAGCGGAGGCGACGACAGTTCCGGTGTCGGCAACCCTGTTACTTCGGCCAGGAACCGGAAGAACCCCATCCGGTTCTCCTCGACGCGGTGCAGCGCGAATAGCAGCAGGGCGACCCAGTACGGCACCTTGATATCGGCCCAGGACCCGCGCGATGGCACCAGGAGCCACAGCAGCAGCCCGCCCACGAACCCGGCGGTGAAGACCAGCATAGTGAGCAGACCGAATGCCAGATATCCGAGCCCGAGTATCGCCGCGGTGAACGCCGCAGCGGCCAGGACCGTTGACACCGGTTTGCTCCCCTGCCCATCCACCGTAGTAGCCGAGCTCATCGCCGAAACCTCCCGGCACCGGCCACGCTGCCGATTCGGGCTGCCGGTTGCACCGCCCGTAGCGTCATATGCGTATCCTTGCATGCGTATGGTCACAGCGGAAGGAAGTGTCCGCGGCGGCGGGCTGTAGCGGTCGTCCATTTGGTTTTGTTTGCGACAGGGCTCAGATGGCGCAGTTATCCGCCGCAGTGCCGACCCGAGGAACTCAATTATCTAGCGCCAGGATGCTTTTCGGAGTCGATTGCCTAGCTTGCACGGGCTTTGAGTGGCAGACGCACAGAAGTGCGAAGGCGTAGGCTTCGCCCCATGACCGCCCAGAATGGCTCTATTGGCCCTCCCGAGGGAGCTGTCCACGTCGATGCCTGGGAAGGGCCGGCGGACGACCGCTTCCGATTCTTCCGAGGCACTCGCCGTGGTGAGCGTGCGGCCGTGGAGATTGTTGGGTTCCAGTTCGCCGACGGGCGCGTTGAGCGAGTGGCTCACCTTCATGCTGACCATATAGATCTGAAGGTGACCGACATCGAGAGTCTCGTCGCAGACCTGTCGGCTGCCAGAGATGAAATCCAGAGCCTGGAGAAGGATTGACGTTACGGCGTCAGCATTGAAAACGCCTCTTACACAGGGCTGGTGCCCACCGCGGCAAGCAGGGACCATCAGGCTGACTACCGGGTGCGTATCCCGCAGAAGGCGCGCGCTTTCGCAACCGCAGCACATTAGACGTTTCGTTTCCGCACCAGCGATTTGCGGATTGAGGTCCTCGACAAAGAGGGCATTTCCAGGGTTCGTCGTGAGCTCATGGATCCGATCCTCGCGCCGCCCACTGCGTGGTCGGCGCAATGTGGGCCAGGCGCCCCCGGGAACAACACCCTCGGCGAGGCGGTGGGTGAAATAGCCGGTGCCGCAAACCACATCGAGAACATCAGCGCCGGGCCCCGCGCCGCTGGCGATCACCAGCTCACCCCAGATTTGGGCGCGGCGGCCGAGAAACGCGATGTCGGTCAATGATTCATACAGGTAGGGATGTCGGACCAACCCGCGATCGTCATCATCGGCGATGCTGGCGTGCGGTTTGAGACTCAAAGCCATCGAGGATGCTCCCGGTGATCCACGCTTACCCCGCCGACAACGACAACCCCGCCGAGCAACACCGCCACAACCAGGACTCCCCCGCCACAGAACATCGCCACTGACTCAGCCAGCACCGATAATGCTCAGGCGCATAGGTGGGTCAACACTCGAAGAACCAACGCGGGTCAACTTCCAGAAACCACGAAGCCTTCCCGGGAATTGCTGGCATCAACGGACCCGATCCGACCACGCTCACACAGGCCCATGCCAGCACTCGGATGTCGGCGCGACAATGCGTTCCAGCCGGGCACGAGCACCACATACCGTTCTAGATTGCCTTGTGACCCACAGTAACCCGTCGCAGGCACCGCGAATCTACTATTTTAGATAGTACTATCCTGAAGCGTAGATCCGCGATCGCTCGCCCGGAATCAAAGGGATGCCATGACCTCTCCAACCGCGATCACTGCGCGCGTGCATTCACTGAATCGCCCCAACATGGTGGCGGTGGGCACCATCGTATGGTTGTCCAGTGAGTTGATGTTCTTTGCGGGCCTGTTCGCGATGTACTTCACCGCCCGCGCCCAGGCAGGTGAAAATTGGCCACCACCTCCTACCGAGCTGAACCTCGCGCTGGCCGTCCCGGTCACCCTGGTTCTCATCGCCTCGTCGTTCACCTGCCAGATGGGCGTATTCGCCGCTGAACGAGGTGACGTCTTCGGGCTGCGCCGCTGGTATGTCGTGACATTCGTGATGGGATTGTTTTTCGTGCTCGGCCAGGGCTACGAATATCTCAATCTGGTCGACGAGGGCACCACGATGGCCAGCAGCGCCTACGGTTCGGTGTTCTACATCACGACCGGATTCCATGGCCTGCATGTGATTGGCGGCCTGGTCGCCTTCATCTTGTTGCTCGCCCGCACAAAGATGAGCAAGTTCACCCCGGCGCAGGCAACCGCTGCCATTGTGGTGTCCTACTACTGGCATTTCGTCGACATTGTGTGGATAGCCCTGTTCGCCACCATCTACTTCGTTAGGTGATCCCGCAATAGGGCGCGGTGACCGGGCGTGCACGGTCTCACTGCCCTTTGCCGCCACCGAGAGCGCAGAACCGCACAGCACCACGACGACTGACCGTGCGGGGCTACCCCGCACGGTCATAGGGTGGTTCAACGATGGCAGAGCAACGTGATCACAACAGGTGCGCCAGTGATCATCGTCAACGTCCCCGACAGCGCCAGGCGGTGGACGAATTGCGACATCCATCCGACGGGTGTGCTCAAGCGAACGGCGCGAGCGGTCACGGCGGTGGCGGCGGCCCCCAGCGTGACACCCGCTACTACTGGGGAATGCCCGGCCAGCCGGGCCAGCCCGCTCAACAGCGGCTCGCGCCCGTGGCGCCGCGCGGCGGAGTCGTCGGCGCGCATCTCAACTAACGCGCCGACCGCGTGTACCGACGCCGAAAACAAGGGAAGGCGTGGCATCGCAGTCGCCAACGCCCGCAGCAGCATGAGCAACTCGGTGTGGCGACCCGCTACGTGGGCCTGCTCATGGGCGAGCAGCGCGGCCAATTCGTCGTCGTCAAGAGTCTGGACGGCGCCGGAGGTGACCACAATGGTGTGCGGTCGGCCTGCCACGCAGTACGCAGTGGGCTCGTCGGTCAGTAGGACCACCACCCTGGGGTCGTCTGTGGCCAAACCGGCAATGCGCGCCGCATCAGCATGTTCGCGGCTGCGCCTGCAGAACTGTCGTAGCGTCCCGATCACACGCCGCGCCACGATCGCTGAGGTGGCCAGCGCCGCCGCGCCGACCACCACCAAGGCCACATGACCTGCCCATCCCACATGGTTGAGCGCCAGAAGCATGTCCAGGCAGTACCTCACCCGTCCGGCGGGATGGACTGAGGCAAGTTCGCGCAACACGGTGAACCCTGCCGCAAGCCACACCCCCACGGCGAGGCCAATCACCGTTAACCACACCGTCACCGACAGCCGTGGACTGCGGCCACTGCGGGTCAGCCGGTTGAGTACGGGAGGACCCTGCCAGGTCAACACCGCGCCGTACAGCAAGAGGCAGAAGGCGGCGTTCATGACGGTGGACGTCGACGCGCCGCTTTGCGCAAAGCAGCGCGAATCTGGGCAGACTCTTCGTCGTTGATCTTGGTGAGAAAGAAGTTCAGAACAAGGTCGGCGTCTCCACCGGTGTGCAACGCCTCCCGCATGAGGTCGGCCGAACGTTCCTCACGCGTCATCGCCGGCCAGTAGCTGTAGGCCCTGCCCACCCGCTCGCGTTTCAACCAACGTTTGCGGTGCAAGTTATCCATGGTGGACATCACCGTCGTGTAAGCGATATCGCGCTGCTGCGATAACTCGTCGAATACGTCACGCACTGTTACCGGTTCGGCGTAGGACCACACCGTGTCCATGACAACAGCCTCCAAGTCGCCAAATCCTCGCTGCTGGCCCAGAACGACCACTCCCATCCCCTCGTGCCGTGCCGGCAAGACGCCGTTGCTGTGAGGCTAGCGGCTCGCCGTGCCTTGCACCATCGCTGGCCCCACCCCACACGCTGCTGCGCCGTCGCCGCAGAACCCCGAACATCACCTCACCCACGTTCTGCACTGGTGAGGTACAACTACGCACTTCGCTAGTAGGTGGTGAGCGCCCTTGCTCGAAACCCCCGAAGGCACGACATCTCGCCCCACAGCCGTGACCGGTGAAAGCGCACCCGGCGCCGACATGACGAATTCAGCGCGCAGCGCTTTGCGCGCCCGCCGGACAACAACTTACGTACAACCTGCGTAGATGGCGGTGTCGGATGTGAGCCAGCGCTCAGGATCGGGGTGGGCTAGCGATAGACTTCCGCACAGGTTTGGCAATCGCAATCCCACGCGATCATCTGAGCATGTAGCCGACGCCGCGCACGGTGTGGATCATCGGCTCGCGGTCGGTATCGACCTTTTTGCGCAGGTAGGAGATGTAGAGGTCGACGATGCTGGACTTCCCGCCGAACCCGTAATTCCACACCCGGTCCAGGATC
>NZ_HG322951.1:3808833-3818794 GCF_000455325.1 Mycolicibacterium septicum DSM 44393 | reverse complement strand
GAGCATGTAGCCGACGCCGCGCACGGTGTGGATCATCGGCTCGCGGTCGGTATCGACCTTTTTGCGCAGGTAGGAGATGTAGAGGTCGACGATGCTGGACTTCCCGCCGAACCCGTAATTCCACACCCGGTCCAGGATCTCGGCGCGGCTCAGCGCCCGGCGCGGGTTACGCATCAGGTAGCGCAACAGTTCGAACTCGGTGACGGTGAGGTTGATCGGCTCACCGGCCCGGGTGACCTCGCGGCTGGCCCCGTCGAGCACCAAATCGCCGACCTCCAGGGTTTCATCGGAGACCGGCGTGGTGTGGCTGGAGCGGCGCAGCAGCCCGCGCAGCCGGGCCACCAACTCCTCGAGGCTGAACGGTTTGGTCATGTAGTCATCGGCACCGGCGGTCAGCCCCGATACCCGGTCCAGCACCGAATCCCTGGCGGTCAAAAACAGCGTGGGCGTATAGCCGTCGGCCTCCCGGACCCGCCGCAGGATCTGCAGGCCGTCGATGTCGGGCAGCATGATGTCGAGCACCAAGACGTCGGGTTCGATCTCGTCGAACTTGGCTACCGCGTCGTGGCCGTTGTGCGCCACATCGACTTCCCAGCCCTCATAGTGCAGGGCCATCTTGACCAGGTTGGTCAGCGCCGGCTCATCATCGACCAGCAAGACCCGGATTGGGGATCCATCGGTGCGGTGGATTTTCGGCAGCTGTCCGAGGATGGCCTGGCGGGGTTGCTGGGCACGGGGAGGAACCGACATCGCCGTCATACTTCCATTGTGCGGGGCGCATAGACCCGAGTCACGGAGTTCATATCGAGCTCTAAGGAAACGCTGTATATATCAGCCACCGCGACCCTGCTGCCTGGGAAATAGTTTGGTGATTCATGTGAAAATTGTTGCAAACCCGACGGTTTCGACCAATGGAATGAACCGCGTAATGCTGGTGATGGGTTTGGATGCCGCCATTTCACTCTCCTATCAGGCATATTCAGCGTTCTGCGCATCCCCCAAATATTTGGGTTCTCTATGCATGCCACGCATTTCCTTGCACCTGCCCTGGGCGATAAATACCCTCGCCCTTAGCAATTGGGTGTTGCCGAGTTCCAACGGGTCCAGAAACAGGCCCGGGTTGCGCTGCGCTCCAACGCCTTTCGAAGTTGTCCACCGACAACGGCGTCAACAACTTTTGTGCGTACCCGCAATGAGGCGGGTACGCACAATCATCAACTCCAGCACGGAGGCGCGCAATGCAGCAAACTACCCAACTCGCCGAACGGGCCCGGGCCATCTTGCGATACGACCTGCCCGCCTCACTGGTGGTGTTCCTTGTCGCCCTGCCGTTGTCGCTGGGTATCGCCGTGGCGTCGGGCGCTCCGGTGCTGGCCGGCATCATCGCCGCCATCGTCGGCGGCATCCTCGTCGGCATTCTGGGCGGATCGCCGCTGCAGGTCAGCGGACCCGCGGCCGGGCTGACCGTGGTGGTCGCCGGCCTGATCTCGCAGTTCGGCTGGAAGGTCACCTGCGCCATCACCGTCTGCGCGGGCATCCTGCAGGTGCTGTTCGGACTGAGCAAGGTGGCACGCGCCGCGCTGGCCATCTCCCCCGTCGTCGTGCACGCGATGCTGGCCGGCATCGGCATCACCATCGCCCTGCAGCAGATCCACGTGCTGCTCGGCGGCAGCTCCAACAGCTCGGCCTGGGCCAACGTCACCGCACTGCCCGGAAAGCTGATCAACGCCCACGGCCACGGCGTCGTTCTGGGCGGCCTGGTGATCGCCATCCTGGTGGCCTGGCGCTGGGCGCCCAAAGCGGTGAAGAAGGTGCCCGGTCCGCTGGTGGCCATCGTCGGCGTCACCGCGCTGTCGCTGCTGCCGGCCTTCGGTGACGTCACCCGCATCCAGATCAACGGCTCCCTGATCGACGCACTGTCCCTGCCCTCCCTGCCCCAGGGCAACTGGGGCGGCTTCGCCGCCGGTGTGCTCACCGTCGCACTGATCGCCAGCGTCGAGAGCCTGCTGTCGGCGGTGTCGGTGGACCGCCTGCACACCGGCCCGCGTACCAACTTCGACCGCGAGATGATCGGCCAGGGCACCGCCAACATGGTTTCGGGTGCCATCGGCGGGCTGCCCGTTACCGGTGTGATCGTGCGCAGCTCCACCAACGTCGCCGCCGGCGCCCGCACCCGGGCGTCGGCCATCCTGCACGGGGTGTGGATTCTGATCTTCGCCGTGCCGTTCGCCGGCCTGGCCCAGATGATCCCCACCGCCGCCCTGGCCGGCCTGCTGATCGTCATCGGCTGCCAGCTGGTCAAACGCGCGCACATTGAAACCGCTTGGCGTACCGGCGATCTCGCTGTGTACGCGGTGACAGTAGCGGGTGTGGTGTTCCTCAACCTGCTCGAAGGCGTGCTGATCGGCCTGGCGCTGGCGGTCGCCCTGACCGTGTGGCGTGTGGTGCGCACCAACATCGTCTCCGAGTCCACCGGCGAGGACACCTGGCGCGTCGCCATCGAGGGCTCGGCCACGTTCCTGTCCCTGCCCCGCCTGACGAGCGCACTGGCGCAGGTGCCGACCGGCACCGCGGTGACCGTGGAACTGTCGGTGGACTTCATCGACCACGCCGCCCACGAGACCATCGAAGCGTGGAAGCGCCAGCACGTGGCCACCGGCGGCGCCGTCGACATCCACGACGTGGGTGTAGTCGAGATGGGCAGCGCCGTCGCCGGCCCGCCGATGCGCGGCTTCACCCCGTTCGACAAACGCTCCGGCGTGGTGCCGTGGAGCTCGTGGCAGCGCGAAGAGACGGCTTCGGTGCTGCACGGCCTGGCCGCCTACCACCGGCGCACCGCCCCGGTGCTGCGCCCGCACATGCAGGAACTCGCCCATGCCCAGCGCCCCGAGACGCTGTTCCTGACTTGCGCCGACTCGCGGGTGGTGCCCAACGTCATCACCAGCAGCGGCCCGGGCGACCTGTTCACGGTGCGCAACATCGGCAACATGATCCCGGCCGGCCAGACCGACCCCTCGATCGAGGCGGCCATCGAGTTCGCCGTGGACAAGCTCGATGTCTCCTCGATCGTGGTGTGCGGACACTCCAGCTGCGGCGCGATGACCGCGATGCTGGGCAAGACCGACGCCGGTGCCAAGCATCTGGAATCCTGGCTGGCCCATGGTGATCCGTCGATCACGGCTTTCGACGAAGGTAATCACCCGGTCGCGCAGTCCGCGGCCGAAGCCGGCTTCGGAACGGTGGATCAGCTGTCGATGGTCAACATCGCCGTACAGGTGCAGACCCTGCAGTCCCATCCCTTGGCTCGGCGGGTCAACGTCATCGGCCTGTTCTACGACATCGCCAGCGCCGGCGTCCTGCAGGTGACCCCCACCCAGGTCAAATCACTTGCCGGCGCCGCCTAAATGAAGCCCGCACACGGGGCTCACGCCGAGGCCGAATGCTCGCACATACGCGGATCGTCAACACACGGGAGTGGAACGCAATTCCGAAAGGTAATGGGCCGCATGCTTCGGCCCTGCGCCCCATCGACGAATGCCTCGCGCGCGGGTGGTCGCCGCCGACGCGCAGCTTCCATGCCCGCAGTCGAGGGCTTCGACACTCAACGGCCGGCCGGTGTCGCGATGTTCCTTGCGCCGTCGTGAGCGGCGCAAGGCCGATGTCATTGTCTGGCCGCCGATCCCCGCAACTACGTAGTACGGCAGTACGTATGAAGTACAGTTGTTATCTGGCCAGTTGGCGGCACAGATTTGCCAGTGCCGGACCGGTGCAAGAGGCGTTCGTCCCCGATACCGCGCGGCCTGCGATCGATCATTACGGAGGTTGTCTTGGTAGCCGAAGCGCCCCCAGTCGGAGAACTCAACCTGGTGCTCCCGCTGCGGATTGATGCGCTTGCCGTGGCGCTGCCACGGCGCTACTTCACCGAGCTACCCCGGATCTGTTCGGAGCGCCCGGCGTTCCATCGGCACTGCCTGCACATGGTTGAGCCGATGCCCGTCGATGCCCGCGCACATCACCCAGAACTCGCCAACGGCACAAACGACCTGCGACTCAACGGTGTAGCGAGGTGCTGAGCTGGGCATTGCTGTCCGGTCCGCTCCCGGTCCTGCTGCGTTTGGCCGGAATCGGAGCCGCCGCACTGCTATTGGCTCTCATGGTCATGGCGCCCCGCCGCGGGCGTACCAAGGCGGTGATGTTGGCTGCGTGCGCGCTGGTGGCTGTGGTCACCACGATCATCGTCGCCGACCTGGCACGCAACGAGTGGAAGCTGTTTCCCGACCGCCTGCAACCGCTGATATACGTGTGGGCTGGGGTGTCGGTGTTCGCTGTGACGGTCGTGGCAGTTGGTGGGTTCCTCGCCCCGGGCATGCGTCGTATGCTGTGGTCTGCCGCCGCCGCGGCGGTCGTCGTCTTGGCCTGTGCCAATCAAGTCAATGTGATATTCGCTGCCTATCCCACGCTGGCCGATGCGGTGGGGGCCCGGCGCTTCAGCTATGTCGCGCTGCCCGAAGTCGTGAAGCGTCCACCGCGACTGTTGGCCGACGTCGGCCCGCTCGCGATGCGCTGGTCACCTCCACCCGGGTTACCGCGCGGGGGCAAACTGTCTTCAGCGCCGATCCCGGGGTCGCTGTCGGGCTTTCCTGCGCGCAATGCCGAACTCTACTTTCCACCAGCCTTTTTCGCCGATCCCCGCCCCCAACTGCCAGTGCTGATTCTGGTACCAGGACAGCCCGGATCACCGCAGGACTGGCTGCGCGGCGGCAAACTCGTCCAGATTTTGGATGAGTTCGCGCGAGCCCACCGCGGTCTGGCGCCGGTGGTAGTCGTCGTCGATGGCACCGGGAGCCCTTTCGGTAACCCTCTGTGTTTGGATTCGCGGCTCGGCAACGCCGCCAGTTACATCGCCCGCGACGTCCCGGCCTGGATCAAGGCCAATCTTGCTGTCGATCAAGAACCGCAAGCGTGGGCCGTCGGCGGCGCCTCCTACGGAGGAACCTGCGCGCTTCAGCTCGCCACAAATTACCCTGACGTCTACCCCACCTTCCTCGACATATCCGGGGGCCCTGAGCCCAGCTTGGGCGATCAGTCTCAGACCATCGCCGAAGCATTCGGCGGCGATAAGGCAGCGTTCCAACGCATCAACCCGTTGGATTTGCTGCGTGCGCGCCGCTACCCCGACAGCGCAGGAGCGGTGGTGGTCGGCGCCGATGACCGTGACACCAAGGCAGAAGTCCGCGCCGTCTACGACGCCACCCGGGCTGCTGGCATGGATACCACGTACCGCGAAGTGCCCGGCGGTCATGACTGGCAAGTGTTCTCCACCGCCTTGATGCGTGAATTACCTTGGCTTGCACAACGAACAGGGCTCACGCAGTAAGAAAACTCCGCGTCGCCGGTGACGATCGTCGACGAACGTGCAGGCGCAGTTCGTCGCGGACCGACGTAGAGCGGCTGGATCGGGTTGCCGGCGGACAAGCCGTAGGCAGGTCGATGACAGTTGCCGTCGCCCGGGGTTGAAGGCAGAAATGTGTCCGGCCCCGCCGAAATTGGCGACCAAACGTGATCCACCGAGAGCGCTGAAATCAATGGGCGCCAACGCAACCCCCCAGAACGCGTTGAACCGGCCTTCATCGTCACATCGTCACCTGCAGGTGACCGCAGGAGTGCCCCCGCGCTCGGTTATCCGCCGGCCCGCTCGGGAAAGTCGATTCGGTGGGTCGCGGCGCAAATGCGTACGCGCGCATAGACTGACGGTGTTGATGACAACCGATACAGAAGGGGGCCGAAGATGACACAGTCATCGAGTTCAGTGCCTTCCGGAGGCGGCGGAGCAGCAGTGCTCTGTCCGAAATGCAGCTCACAGATGTTGGCGGTGCAACGGTTCGGGGTGGAGATCGACCAGTGCACCGGATGCGGCGGAATATTTCTCGACCGGGGCGAGCTTGAAGTTCTCGCGCAGGCCGAATCGAAGTTCTATGCCGCTGCTGCCCAACCGCCGGCTCCGTCGGCACCGCCGCCGCAGCAGTATCCACCACCTCAGCAGTACCCACCGCAGCCCTATCAGCAGGGCGGCTTCCTCGGCTCCTTGTTCGGGGGCGGAGGTTACGACAGCCACCACGGTCGCCGATACGGGCACCACTGAGCACAGCGGTGGATTCTGTAGGGGTGCTCTGCAAATAAAGCCAGAGGTAACCACGGCGGACGTATTGTCCAGTCAGTCGGCCGGGGGTTCGATCACCGCAGTAGAGCGGGGCGGCCGCCCGCTGCGGCGGACGCTCCCGGCCAGGCCCGTGACGGGTTGCACGTGGATCCCGACCGCGGATTCTTGCGACATCGCAGTCAACGAGACGATGGCCATCGCGGAGTTGACCGACCGTGTGTGTGAAACCGTGCGGTGATGTCCCTACCGACTGCTGGTGCTGGTCGGCGCCACGTTGCTGGGCTGGTCCGGTCAGTCGAGATCGCTTTTTGAGGTGCACAACGGCTTTCGATGTTGGTGCGCGTTACCGCAGTGCCAATTCGATCCCCGTGATCCCATGACAGCGAGCGGGCGACCATTAGGATTGGCCCACTGGACGAGGCAGTCAAGACCGCCAAGAGATTTCACCGCGGGCCCTGTCCGCGTTTTTTAGGGAGGCGGGTCGTGGGGCAAGGACAAGAGCACGGTTCGGCCGTCTCGGCGAGCGCCAAACACGTCAAGCGGTTATGGGCAGCGCTAGCGCTCACCGGGGGCTACCTCTTGGTCGAGCTGATCGGTGGAATCATCACCGGCTCGCTGGCTCTGATATCTGATGCCGCGCACATGGGCACCGATGTACTGGGGATCAGTATGGCGCTGGCGGCGATCTACTTTGCTCGGCGCCCCGCAACCGGTCAGCGGTCCTATGGCACCTACCGGCTGGAAGTGCTTGCCGCACTGGGCAATGGTCTGCTGCTGTTCGGTGTAGCGGGCTACATCCTGTATGAGGCATACGAGCGGTTCCGGGAGCCGCCGGACGTCCTGGGTGTGCCGATGCTCATCGTTGCGGTAGTCGGGCTGGCGGTCAACGCCACGAGCTTCTGGCTGCTCACCGCTGGGGCCAAGGAGAGCCTCAACGTCAAGGGCGCCTACCTAGAGGTGCTGTCGGACATGTTGGGCTCGATCGGCGTGATCGTCGCGGCGGTCATCGTGACCGTAACGGGGTGGCGGTATGCCGATCCGATTGTCGGTGCCGCGATCGGCCTGTTCATCTTGCCCCGCACCGCTGCGCTGATGCGCGAGGCGTTTTGGATCATCATGGAGTTCGCCCCGCGGGGGCTCGACGTGGACGAGGTCCAACGCAAGCTGGAGAAGGTGTCGGGTGTGCGTGCCGTACACGATCTGCACGTCTGGACGCTGACCGCGGGTATGGAAACCGCAACGGCGCACATCGTGGTTGCGCCCGACGGTGAGTACGCCGCCGTTCTGCAAGCGGTGCGCGACGTGTTGGCAAGCGAATACTCGATCACTCACATCACGATGCAATGCGAACCGGAGGGCTTCAACGAGACCCCATCCTCGATCTGAGACCACCCGGTAGACGGCCTCATCCTGCATCCCGCACACACGCTATTCCCCGCTGGTTGGGCGGGGCCCCTGGGGCTGCGCTTGGCCATCCGCATGGGCGAGCGTGTGCCGGCAGTCTTGACGATCACTGTGATCGACTGCCGGCGCCGATCCTCCGTTGTGAGCACCGCCGTCGTCGGACTCGCGGCAACCTCCTTGCCGACCGCGAGATTTGCATCCCCGCTTGGTGCCAACAACAAGCCGGAGGCCCGCCATCACCGGAGCTATCCCCTGCGAACTTCGGGTTGAGGTGTCGCATCGAAATGGCCAATGAGTGACCGATAATGCGTCGTTGCAGCATTGGGACCAATTGACGCAGTGCTATGACGTTCATCCACATCACCGGTCGCGTCGCGGAAAAGTGCGGACCGGCTGATTACCTCGACGGTCGCCAGGAGCTTGGCCCAGGAGCGCATCCGGTTGCAGGCCAGGATTTTTCACATATTTTGACACCGCCGAGCAGCCAATTGTTGGTTGTTGACACGTTGTCGACAGGACGATGATTTACGAATGCTAGGTAAATGATATGCGTCTGTATTGTTCGGAGCCGTTAGAAAGGCATTCGATATGAATATCGCATTGGTTGGCCGACCTGAACATATTCTGGCCACGAGGTTAATGGCCCAGGCAATGCGTCGGTTGAACCCCGACGAAAGGAGAAATCTCGATGACCTATCGAAAGCGCCGTAAGACAACGTCACTTCTTGTCGGCGCCGCGGCGAGCATCGTCGCGGTGGGCCTGGCGGGCCCGGCCGGAGCGGCGCCCACCGCGCAGCAGAGTGCGCAGGCCACCATTGGCATGTTGCAGGCGCAAGGCTTCCACGTCATGATCAGCAAGATTGGCGACGGGCCCATCGACCAATGCACCGTGAAAGCTGTCCGCCCCGGACGTAAGGCGTCTCAACTAACGAATCCGCCCATCCGGGCGGGCGTTCGCAATCAACCTCCGGCATCACCAACCGTCTACGTCGACCTTGCCTGCAAGCCGTAGGGCCGTGAGTCCCCGACTCTTGCAGCGCGAGTCAGGGCGGGCGCTATCGGGGCCGTGATTCCTACACCGGTCACCATCACCAAGTCCAAACGGCGTTACCTGTGGCCGAGTCGATTTCTATAGTCCTTCTCGGCCGTACACGATGCGAAATCTATTCTGCGATTGCCCGATCCGCCGCTGTGATGCCGGCGGTTCGGGCATCGCCGTTGAATCCCGGATTTTGTTTGCGGGTTGGCCCGACCGTTGCCATGTGTCTGAGGTGTTGACACTCATCCCGAGAGGTGTTGAGCGGGCACTGGTTTCGATTGTCTTCTGGCCTCGCACCGACTGTGGTGCGGCCTATGCAGAGGTGTGCGCGTTGGGTGTGAGCTCTGGGTGATGCGTGCGGCCCACGTGGGCCTCGGCGCGCATCCGCTCGACCATGTGCGGGTAGTGCAGCTCGAACGCCGGGCGCTCCGAACGGATCCGGGGCAGCTCGGTGAAGTTGTGCCGCGGCGGCGGGCAGGAGGTCGCCCACTCCAGCGAGTTGCCGTAACCCCAGGGGTCGTCGACCGTCACGGGCTCGCCGTAGCGCCAGCTCTTGAACACGTTCCACACGAACGGCAGCGTCGAGATGCCCAGGATGAAGGCACCGATCGTGGAGATCACGTTGAGCGTGGTGAAGCCGTCGGTGGGCAGGTAGTCGGCGTAGCGACGAGGCATGCCCTCGTTACCGAGCCAGTGCTGCACCAGGAAGGTGGTGTGGAAGCCGATGAAGGTCAGCCAGAAGTGCAGCTTGCCCAGGCGCTCGTCGAGCAGACGTCCGGTCATCTTCGGGAACCAGAAGTAGATGCCCGCATAGGTGGCGAACACGATGGTGCCGAAGAGCACGTAGTGGAAGTGCGCGATGACGAAGTAGCTGTCGGTTACGTGGAAGTCGATCGGCGGGCTGGCCAGCAGCACACCGGACAGGCCACCCAGCAGGAAGGTGATCAGGAAGCCGACCGAGAACAGCATCGGCGTCTCGAAGGTCAACTGGCCCTTCCACATCGTTCCGATCCAGTTGAAGAACTTGATGCCGGTCGGGACCGCGATCAGGAACGTCATGAAGGAGAAGAACGGCAGCAGGACCGCGCCGGTGGCGTACATGTGGTGCGCCCACACCGCGACCGACAGGGCCGCGATGCTGATGGTGGCGTAGATCAGGGTGGTGTAACCGAAGATCGGTTTGCGGCTGAACACCGGGAAGATCTCGGACACGATGCCGAAGAACGGCAGCGCGATGATGTACACCTCGGGGTGACCGAAGAACCAGAACAGGTGCTGCCACAACAGGACACCGCCGTTGGCCGGGTCGTAGATGTGCGCGCCCAGGTGGCGGTCGGCGGCCAGGCCGAACAGCGCGG
>NZ_HG322951.1:3776799-3808807 GCF_000455325.1 Mycolicibacterium septicum DSM 44393 | reverse complement strand
AATGAAGCCGCCGAGGGCGATCAGCGCGCCGAACAGGAACAGCCAGAACGACAGGGCGTTCAGCCGCGGGAACGCCACGTCGGGCGCGCCGATCTGAAGCGGGAGCACCAGGTTGGCGAACCCGAACACGATCGGGGTGGCGTAGAACAGCAGCATCACCGTGCCGTGCATGGTGAACAGCTGGTTGAACTGCTCATTGCTCAGGAACTGCAACCCGGGCATCGCCAGTTCCGTACGCATGAACAGCGCCATCAGACCGCCGATGAAGAAGAAGGCGAAGCAGACGACGCAGTACATGATGCCGATCAGCTTGTGATCGGTCGTCGTGATGAGCTTGTAGATCAGGTTGCCCTTGGGGCCCATCCGTTCCGGAAAAGGACGACGTGCCTCGAGTTCTCCGATTGGGGGCGCTTCGGCTACCAAGAGATCCTCCGTAATGATCGATCGCGGGCCGTGCAGTATCGGGGACAAGCGTGTCTGCAACCGCGATCAGCGCTCGCAGTCTCCGTCACCACCTCGCTGATAACAACTGTACTTCATACGTACTGCCGTACTACGTAGTTGCGGGGATCGGCGGCCAGACAATGACATCGGCAGTGCGCCGCTCACGGCGGCGCAGGGCACATAATCACTTCCCCACTCACACCGTGCGATCATCCACGGAGCTGCGAGCATTCCGCGTTTCTGTGAGAACGCCGGCGACCATCACGGTCAGACTGGCCACGGGCTCGCTGACCTGTAGCGGTGATCCGCCCAGGACGTACCGGCGGAACACGTTGCGGCTGATGCCGTAGTAACGGCAGGTGGCCGCGCCGGCACGACCACACATGCAGCGCTGCGGTGCGCACAGGTGCGTCAGCGGCATCAACGACGCCCGAGCGCAGATCGGCCAGGAAGGACCGCGCGTCGGTAGGGTCCTGGTTTTTACCACGTCAGGGGAAGATCAGGCCGGATGATCGGGACACGGCGAGATCGAATCGACGTTGAACGTCAGGCCAGTTGACCACATTCCAGAACGCCGCCACGTAATCGGCGCGGACATTCTTGTATTGGAGATAGTAGGCGTGCTCGAAAACATCCAACCCCAGGAGCGGGATGATGCCCAGCGGCACGTTCGACTGTTGGTCATACATCTGAAAAGTCAGCAGCTTTCGCCCGAGGGTGTCATAGCCCAGCCACGCCCATCCCGATCCCTGTACGGCGTTGGCGGCGGCAGCGAACTGATCACGGAAAAGGGTGAAGGAGCCGAAGTGCTCGTCGATAGCGGCCGCCAGCGGCCCCGCCGGCGTGCCGCCGCCGTCCGGGGACAGGTTCTTCCACCAGATGCTGTGGTTGATGTGTCCCCCGAGGTTGAAGGCGAGATCCTTCTCATGCAACACGATCGCGGCGTAGTCGTTGTTGTACCGCGCGTCGTCGAGCTGTTTGAGGGCCGTGTTGGCACCGTTGACATAGGTCGCGTGATGCTTGGCGTGATGCAACTCGTTGATCTCACCGGAAATATGCGGCTCTAGTGCACCGTAATCCCAGTCGAGGTCGGGCAATGTATAGACCGGCTGGCCTCCCCTACCCGATAGTTCTTGTGGAGAGGAGTTTTCGGCGCAGGCGCCGATCGTCAGCAGTCCGGCCGCTGCGGTCGTCAGCCCGACAAACTGGCGGCGGGACAGGTGAGCGTCGATTGATTTCACGGTGCTTCCCCAGTGCCTGCAGCGGTCTGGGTCCAGATCCCGACCGCGCCACGCCAGTTCGGCGTCGCATCGGTGAACATCACCCGGGTGGCTTCACCGGGTGCGGTGGCCGGACCCACGACCGTCACCGCGAGGTCCAAACGCAGCGTCCGCTCGGCCCGAACCTGCTCAGAGCGCTGCCGCATGTCACCGGTGCTGCCGGAACGCAGTTGATCGCGCGATAAACGAATCCTGCGACTGGGGCGCTTCGGCCACCAACACAACCTCCATAACGATCGATCGCGGGTCGTGCGCCGTAGCGTCAGACCATCTTGCCCGCGCAGAAGAGGAGCACCGACCTGCAACCCGTTCTACTATACAAGTACGTACTTCGCACGCGCACAGTTCCACACAGCGTGCAGGAGTCCTCACCCATCGGCTGAGGCGGTCATGGGCGGGGGTTTTTTTGCGCGCCTGCAGTCAGCACCGCGCACCGAGGCGGCTAGGGCGTCAGACGATGGCACTCGGGCAAAGGTACTTGCTCGGCGGTGAACACAGATGGCATCGGTGCGGGCGGGATCGGTGGCGGCTTATGGCCCGGCTGCCAGCATCTGAACGAAACGATGCGATTGCGGCGCCCAGGCGGCGACCACACGCCGCAACTAGGCAGGCTTGCCGGCTGCGCACCTCTGGTAGCGGTGCCAGAGCTGCGATTCAGCGCCGGTTTCGGGCGAGCTCACGCAGCATCGCGTTGTAGGCGTCGAGTTCGTCGTCGTACCCGCGGTCGCTGTGGCGGTCGTCTCGCGCGCCCGCTCGGCGGTCTTGGCGTGCCCACTGGGTCACCAGGGCGATCACCACGATGATCACCGGCAGCTCGCTGGAACCCCATGCGATGGCGCCGCCGAGGTGTTGGTCGTCTGAAATGTTTTGCAGCCAGGGCAGATTGACGGACCGGTAGAAGCTCTCACCCAGCGATGAGGTCATCGTCATCGTGGCGATACCGAAGAAGGCATGGAAGGGCATCACGGCGAACAGGAGCCCGAGCCGCCCCAGGAAGGGCAGGCGCCGCGGTCCGGGGTCGATGCCGATGATGCCCCAGTAATACAGGTAGCCGGTGAGCAGGAAGTGCACGCTCATGAGCTCGTGGCCCCAGTGATACCGGATCAGGGTGTCGAACAGGGGGGTGAAGTAGACGAGGTACAGCGATCCGACGAACAGGAGGAACGCCGTGACCGGGTGCGATAGGAACCGGGTCACGGGCGCGTGCACGAACCACACCAGCCACTCGCGGGGTCCAGGCGTTTCACCTTTCGGCGCGGTGGGCAGCACCCGCAGCGCGAGGGTGACGGGTGCGCCGAGCACCAGGAGCACGGGGACGAACATGTTCAGCGCCATGTGTTCGGCCATGTGGACGCTGAACATCGCTGAGCCGTAGGCCCGCACTCCGGAGCTCGTGGTGATCAGCAAGGCTGCGCAACCCAGGGTCCAGGCGATGGTGCGTCCCACCGGCCAGTGATCCCCGCGGCGGCGCAGCAGAGCCACGGCGACGACATAGCTCAGTGCAGCCACGATGGCCGCGGTCCCGATAAACGGGTCGAAGCGCCATACCGTCAGCAAGCCCACGACGTCGGGCGCATCGGTGAGCTGGTAGCCCAGGAAAATGTCCCACGTCGAGAACTCCTGCGTGGCAAACCGCGGCGGGATACTGGTCGAGGCCACCGCCACCGCCGCACCGGCGACGACCAGCGCGACCGCAGACCCAATGTCGACCGGGCCCGCCCGAGCGCGGCCAAACGCTAACAAAGCACCGTCAACGAGCAGTACCAGCATCAGCATGGCCCCCGCCGCCAGCACTGCCCACCCGTATCTGGAATCCCAGATCGGCGTGCCCCCCAATCCCAGGGTCGCCAGCAGCAGACCGTAACCCACAGCGACTGCTGCGCACACGACGTGCAGGACCCGGATTCGGTGCGGAACGTCTCGGTTGAGGGCCGCCACCATCGTGGTGCCGGTCAAGACCGCCAGCGCCAGCGCAAACACGATCACAGCGCTTGTCGCGATGTCGTGATCGGGGCCCTGCCCGGCATTACCGGTCACCGGCACCGCAACCACGGCGACAGCGGCAGGCATTAAGGCCAGGCAATGACCGATCCAACGCAACGTGAATCGTATCCATACGGCCAGCACGACGGCGCAGCCCGCAGTGACGCACCATCCCAGCGCGGCCTCTGACGCCACGATCGCATTGACGAAATCGACTCGGCGGACCAGTTTTCCGATCGGTATCCCGGCCTCGGCCGCCGAGACAAGCAGCACCATCGCCACTGAGCACACCGCCCACAGGATGGCCACGCGTTCGATCCACCTGTGAACACCAAACGCGGCGACGTCGATGCGGCCGCTGGCACTGGGCTTGGCGGTGACCACGATCCACACGAGCGCACCCAGACAAAACGCGCCGGCCAGCGTCGCTGCCCAGTATCCGACCAACTGGCCCGTCGTCGTCACCGGCCCGAGCGCCACGATGCCGGCGTCGCCCACCGTCGCGACACCTACCCTGGGGACCACCATCACCAGCATCACCGCGACGACCGGCACACTGCCCAGCACAATCCACCGGCTAACCGCAGTTGCCGACATGTGCGCGCCTGTCATTGCTCCCCCGCCGGATCCGACCGGCCCGCGAATCCCACCAGCTGCAGGTCTGGTTCCATCAGCCTTGCTCACGCAACGCAAGAAGCCGCAGCGCGTTCGCCACCACAATGAGTGTGGACCCCTCATGGATAAGCACCGCTGGACCGATACCCAGACCGAAGATCGTTGCGGGAATGAGCAGAGCCACCACGCCTAGGCTCGCCCACAAGTTCTGCGCGATGATCCTGTTCGATCGTCGGCTGATCTTGACGGCGAACGGGAGTGCTTTCAGATCGTCAGCCATGAGCGCAATATCGGCGGTTTCCAGCGCGACATCGGATCCCGCAGCCCCCATGGCGATTCCGACGTTTGCTGAGGCCAGCGCTGGGGCGTCGTTCACACCGTCACCGACCATCGCCACGAGGCCGTACTGGTCGCGTAGACGCTTGATCTCGGTGACTTTGTCTTCGGGCATCAGGTCGCCCCGAGCCTGCAGGATGCCGATCTCGGCCGCGACCGCGTCGGCTACTCGCTGATTGTCACCGGACAACATGACCGTGGTCTTGACGCCGAGCTGTGTGAGGCGCCCGACGACATCGACAGCTTCGCCGCGCGCGGTGTCCATGACCCCGATGGCACCAAGCCACCTTCCCCCAGCACGAACCAGCATGGTGGTGCGGCCGGATCGCTCCAGCGCCGCGATGTCCTCAGCCATCGTGGCGGGCAGCTCGTCGGCCTCGTCGAACAGTTCCCGCTTGCCGATCCGGACTTTGACGCCCTCCACGTCGGCGGTCACGCCACGGCCGGTCACCGCTTGTACATCGGTCGCGCGTGGAAGCTCGTTGTCGCCCAACAGAGTCGAGCCGTCCCGCACGATCGCGCGTGCCAGTGGATGATCGCTCTGTTGTTCCACAGACACGGCGATCGCCAACAGTTCAGTGCGGTCGGCACCGTCGGCGACGACGACGTCGGCGATACGTGGCATCCCTTGGGTGAGGGTTCCGGTCTTGTCAAACGCGACAGCATCGACGCGGCCCAGTGTCTCCAGGGCGGCGCCACCTTTGATGAGGACACCGCTGCGGGCAGCGCGGGCGACCGCCGACAGAACGGCACTCGGTGTGGCGATGGCCAGGGCGCACGGACTGGCCGCGACCAAGACTGCCAGCGCCCGGTAAACCGTCGCGCTGAACGGCTCGTCGATGACCCACCCAGCACACAGCAACAAGCCCACCACGACGAGCACGGCCGGCACGAAGACCCGCTGAAACCTATCGGTGAAACGCTGGGTGGGAGACACCTCAACCTGAGCCTCAGACACCAGCCGGACCACGCGCGACAGCGTCGAGTCGGCCGCGAGCCGGGTGACCTGGATCTCGATGGCGCCGGCACCGTTGATCGTGCCGGCATACACCCGCGAGGAGCTGTCCACCTGCTCGGGTGCGGCTGAGGCCTGGCGCACATCGGTAACGGGCAGTTTGTCGACTGGAACACTTTCACCAGTGACGGGTGCTTGGTCCACGCTGCTCGTGCCGGCGACGACGAAGCCATCGGCGGCGATACGCACGTTGGGCCGGATTACCACGACGTCACCGACCCGCAGCTGCTCGACGGGAACTTCGACGGTTTCGCCGGTCCGGTCGCGGCGCACGAGGGCCGTCTTGGGAGCAAGATCGGCCAGAGCCTCGATGGCGCGCCGCGCGCGCCCCATCGCGTATCCCTCCAGGGCATGGCCGATGCTGAACAGGAACAGCAGCAGCGCCCCTTCGGCGACCTCGCCCAACGCGGCCGCGCCGGCGGCCGCCACCAGCATCAAGAAATCGATCTCGAAGCGCTTGGCGCGCACGCTCTGCCACGCTTCCTGCGCGGTGAAGAAGGCACCGAGTACGAAAGCGAGCCCGTAGAAGACCATCTCCACGCTGCGCGGCGTATCGGCAAACGATGCCAGCAGGAAGCCGGTGAGCAAGGATGCGCCTGACAGGCCGGCAAAAATCAGTTCACTGCGTTCGCCGAAGATCATCCCCCAGCCGTGCTCGTGATCACCGTGGTCTTCCTCGACCGGGGCGGCGACAGGCGAGGGGGTATGGCCACCGGTGATGACGGCCACCAGTTCGTCGGCAGTGATCCGGTCACGCTCGAACTCGATTCGCAAACCGTCGGTCTCGGTGCTGGTCTCCACCACTCCGGGCAGCGCATCGAGTCGGCCGACCAGCGATTGAATGTCTCCCGGACGCGCGGCGAGGTCTGCAGCGGCCCAACGCAAATGCCCGTACTGGGCATCGATATTGGACGCGATGCGGCGGGTGTGCTGCTCGACATCGGCGGCGGTCATCGCCGAGTCGTAGTGCACGCACAGCCTCGACGTGCCGGCGTCGGCGAGCAGGTGGGCATGCTCAATACGGGAATCGGCCGTCAGATCGCGCACTAATCGGTCAACGCAACGATCGTCACTGTCGGGCAGCAACCCGTCGATGTCCAATGGCAGCTTGTCAGTCATCGCCCCATCCCCCAGGCCGCGGCCCTTCGCAATTCATGCATACATTGCAATATTACGATAAATTGGCTAGATGGCAATGCCTCGCCAACCTGTCCGGACCGGCAACGTCGACAGCAGGCGGGCCACCAACTACTGAGTAAGATAGTAGCAACGTGACACCACCTTTTCGACTCCCGGCAGCCATGCGATAGCCGCGCCGGCGGGATGCTGGGTCGCGCTTGGCAATTGGGGCAAGCCGACGTTCAGCAAGGGTGTGAAGCCCGCACGACGGCCCCGGCATGCCGGTGATCGGAGGGCTGATTGACCCGCGGACACACATCCGAGATTGCCGGCGATCGCCCAGAGCCTGAGGTCAGACGGTTTTGGTCACGCCGTAATAGGCGACGATGTCTTGGGTGCCGGTGGTGGCGCTGGTCAGCTTGGCATACGACCGCAGAAACGACTGCCCGACGCAGCCGTCAATCTTGATGTGTACATCTTTGAGCGTGACGCGAGACTTCGTGCCCTCGAACTTCTTCTGGGTGACCGACACGTTGAGCACCTCGCCAGGCTTGGGTCTGACTTCCACGTTGCCCTGGATGGGCACGCTGATGCTGCCGAGGCCGGACCGGCTGATCGATGACGTCAGGCCAAGGCTGCCGGTCAGGCGCACAGCGCTCAGTTCGATACCGCAGCCAATCTGATACCCCGCTTCTAGGGTGCCGCCTTTCAAGGTAGTGCGGCCCGCACCCTCGACGCTGCCGGTAAAGGTGCCGCCGGCCAGGTACTCACGCGAGGACAGCGCGGTGGTCAACGGCGGGATCGGCAACTGGGTCTCGCCTGTGGCGGCCAGTTTCAGGGTCCAATCGTCCGGTGTCGTGACCACAGTGGGTTCGCCGGAGGCCACGATTCCACTGTCTGGTGGTGGGCCCTGTTCGGCTTGGGGTGCAGAGGCAGCGTCAGCGGGTCCGGGCGGTGGGGCGGGTTCGGGAGCGGCCAGGACGGTTGGTGCCATGATCACCAGTGCACTGGCTGAGACTAGAGGGGCAAGAATTTTCAGCATGGGGTGTGTGAGACCTCTCGGTGCGGAATCGACAAGAGCGAGTTCAGGTTTGGATGACCGATGTCACACGGCTTTGGTCACACCGACGTACGAGACGACGTCTTGGGTGTCGGCCGTGGCGCTGGTGAAGGTCGCGTAGGACCGGATGAACGATTGGCCGACGCAGCTATCAATTTTGATGCGAAGGGCTGTGATGGTCACGCGGGCGGAGTCGCCCTTGTAGTCCATCTTGGTGACCGGGACGATGGTTGTGGTCCCCGGCTTGAGGGTGGGGCGGATCTGGGCGAACAGATTGCCCCCCAGACTGGGCGAGCCGCCCAGGCTTCCGGACGGGGTGAGGCTGCCGCCAAATCGTGCATCCACTACGTCGGCATTGACGCCACAACCGATCTGGTAGCCCGCTTCGAGAACACCACCGGCCAAGGCGGCTGTCCCGGCGCCCTTCACCGTTCCCATAAAGCTGCCACCGACCACGTACTCCCGCGACGACAGGGCGGTCGTCAGCGGCGCCACCGACTGCTGCGTCTCGTCGGAGGCGGCGACCGACAGAACCCAGCCTTCGGGAGTCGTCAATACGCCTGGCGCGGATGAGGGAACGGCTCCGCTGGCCTCGACGGCAGGTGCTGCGCCGTCGGCGGCCGGCATCACGGGAACTGGTTGTCCCTCTGTCGGATTGGCACCAGCCAACGGCGTTGCTGCCGCCAGAGAATAGGCAGCAGTAAGTGCGGCAAGAGTTTTCAACATGGTGCGGCTGCGCCTCTCGGTGTGTGGCAACGATGCGTTGGGAACGTAACAGTGGGCGCAAAGTCGTGTCACTACCGATGACGGGTTCAGCCATTAAACACTTGGGAGGTCACGCTTCTGCTGGGTTAACGACCGGGAAACGCAGGCGGGTGATTCACCGTCCGTTGGGGTTACACATAGGGGACGCATCGGGTTCAGGTCGCGTCGGGGACCTCAGGCCGCATCGGCGCTTCCGACCCCCCAGCCCGTGGTGGACCCGACAGGCGTGATGGGAACCAACACCTTTCGGCCGGAAACTCACATCCCAGACCGGTCATCGGGTTGTGAAATGCAAAGGTATTACACATCGTCTATACACCTGAATCGTGGGTTCGCCTGTGGTAAAACACCGTAGAGTCGCGTCGGGCAGTTGTTGCACCGATGCCTTATCGGCCATCTCACCCGGCGAACCACGGCGTGCATTCTCGGTAGTGACCGCACGGGGAATTGACGGTTGTTGCGCCACACTCGTGTTCAGTGGCTGCGCTGCCACATCTGCGCGCGTGGGCAGCGGCCACACCGCGCAGGCCGACGCCGGTCTGTACCGGAGACTCGGTTAGTAGTGGCCGGCGGCGGCGACCCGGCTCGATCGAGGACTATTCAGCATGGCCGCGGTCGTGACGCTTGGTTGTGGTGGGCAGGCAAGGTGCTGTCTCGCGCTGCAATGTCAGCGGCCGGTGTGAGTGCGAGGGCCGCTGAGGATGACGCGTACGGCGATCTGGCTGATGGCAGTGTCGATGTGCACTGCGATGTGCTCCCGGGCTGCCATCTCCACATTGGCATGTCGACTGACGGTGACGACGTGATCGAGTTCGGCGATCCGCAGCCGACGGCCGCTGCGGATCGCTTCGACCTCGACGGCGAAAAGCAACCCTGGCGGCGGCGATGGCGGCGAGAGAAAAAACCTGGAGTTCAATGATTCCAGCAGGCAGTGTATCTGGTACTCCTGGCGGCGCTTTTGCTTGATAGCCTCGCGAATCCGGGGCATGCGACGTCGGTCGCCGACGGCGCCCAGGTGTCTACGCAGGAGATAGCAGTCATGGGCCAATTCCACATCGACGGCCTCCTGCTGGTCTTCCAACAGCGCGCGATAGTACAGAGCCTGCTGCAGCTCTTGCTCGCACACGAGACCTGCGACCTCGCCGAGCTCGTCGATGTTGGCACCGGCGCGGTGGTGGGCCCTCTCGCCCTGGCGGGCCCGCGGGTGCTGCAGCGGCGTCGCGGCATCCTCGACGCTGTACAGACGAGGCCCCAGGGGGTCAGTACCTTGAATCATCGGGATCTGCCCGAGGGGTACCTGCCATGATTGCCGAACACGGGTAGCGTCCGACACCATCGCCATGACGTCATTGTGCCGACCACACTGGCGGTGGTCGCTGAATTCATATCAACCTCTTGGATAGCTGCCGTTGCGATCGGAGGCCCTCCTGCCTGCACCCGACTGGGCGCGAAGCCACCAAACATGTTGCGGCGGTGGCGTTGACGACGGCCACAACGGCCATGCTCGCCTCACGAGGCCCCGCGCCCGGCGGCCCACGATGCCAAGGTCATTGCACGCGCGGTACCCCGCTCCCAGCCGGGCGCGACACGTCGACTGCCAATCGTGTGTACAAGGCGCGCACACCTACCCGACATCGCCGCCACATTGAACTCGAATGCGACTCATTCTGGGCGTACAGCCATCTCCGGAATGGGGTCGAGGTCACCTGCACGGCTCATGCGGTGAAGCGCGACTGCGGCCAAGGCGCCCACCAAGAGCAGTCCGCCCCAGAGTAATTCGCTGACCCCGGCGTCCCGGGTGACTTGCAGGATCGCTCCAGTGGCGAGGTTGCCGATGAGTATCCCGATTCCCACCACCGTGTTGTAAAAACCGTAATGGGTGGCCACCAGACGATTTCCCGCAAGCGAGACCACGGTGTCCATCTCGAACGGAAATACCGCGGCCGAGCCCAGTGCCAGCAGAGACGCGCAGGCGAACAGGGCAATCAGAGCCGCCATGGAGCCCCACCGATTGCTGTCGGGAATGATCGCAAGTGGGGCAAAGGAGACCGCCAGGACACCCATTCCGATGACCAGCGAACGCGCCGAGCCCCATCTGGTGGCGAACCATCGGGTGATGCGCAACTGGCCACCCACAGCGATGATGCCCGAGATCACGAAAAGACCTGCCACGACCAGCGATTCATGTTCAGGGGCGAGCGCGGCGGCGTGCAAGGGCAGGGCCAGATAGATTTGGAAGTTCAACACGTAGCAGCCGATCATGGCCGCGGCGAAACGCCGGAATGCCCGGTTGGACATCACGACGCGCCAGTCGTCAAGGATCGAGGTCGTCTCACCCGGCGGGTCGGCGGTGTGTTGAGGCAAGGCGAACAACTGCGCCACCGTCAACCCGAGAAATACCGTGGCCGCGACTGCGGCGGCGATGCGGAAATCAAGGGCCATCAGCGCCAGGCCCGCCAGCGGGCCCGCGAGAATGCCTCCCTGATAGAACACGTTGAACATGGCGAACGCCTGCACCCGGCGTGGGCCCGAATCGGCTGCCAGGTAGGCGCGCACGGCCGGATTGAACAGCGCTCCTGCGAAACCGGTTGCTGCCGAGGCGATCAGCAGTGTGGGCAGCGACTGTGCCACGACCAGCAGACCGAACCCGGCGGTGCGCAGAAGACAGCCCGCCACGATCAGTGGCTTGTAGCCCAAACGATCGGCCAGTGTTCCACCGACGATGAACATTCCCTGTTGAGAGAAATTACGGACCCCCAGCACCAGACCGACGGCCCAGGCTGCCAACCCCAGAGGCCCGGCGAGATACCCCGCGAGGTAAGGCATCAACATATAGAAACCGAGGTTGATGCCGAATTGGTTGATCATCAGCAGGCGGCTGGGCCAACCAAAGCTTGTGAACTGGCGTAGCGCTGCCATCAGTGATCAGAACGCATCGGATCACACACTGTCGAGCAGCGCGTCCACGCGTGCACGACGCGGTCGGTGGGCCTGCACATCTCGGCGGGATCGGCGGGCGGTCGCACACCGAGCAGATCGTGCTGGCGGCAATAATCGTCGTTGTACACGGTGTCGAAGTAACGTTGCGGTCCGTCCGGGAAGATCGCGGCGATCGTGGTATCGGGCCGATGGGTACGAGCGAGCCACCCGGCTACCAGGGCGACCGCTCCCACACTCCATCCCCCACTGGCGTAGCGGGTTGCTGCCAGCGTTCGGCATGCCCACACGGCCTCGGCCGGCCCGACCCAGTGCACCTCATCGAAGGCGGCGTAATCGACGTTGCGGGGATAGATGCTGGAGCCCAGGCCGCGCATCAAGCGCGTCGCGGCGGGCTGGCCGAAGATGGTCGAGCCGACGGTATCGACACCGACGAGCTTCAGATCTGGGTTGAACTGGCGCAAGACGCGGGTGACGCCGGCAGAGTGGCCACCTGTGCCCACCGAACACACCAAGACGTCAATGGTGCCGAGTTGGGCGTGCAGTTCCAGCGCCAAACCCTGGTATGCCTCGACGTTGTCGGGATTGTTGTACTGGTCGGGATTCCACGCATGCGGGTCAGCGGCGAGCACCTCGGCGACCTTGTCACAGCGTGCGCCTTGCCAGCCCCGGTCGGGATGCGGCTGGGTGACGACCCGCAGATCGGCGCCGTAGGCGGCCAGCATCCGGTGCATCATCGGCTCCATCCCCGGGTCAGTGACCAGTGTCACCGGGTGTCCGTACACCGTGCCGGCGAGGGCTAGCCCCAAACCCAGTGTGCCGCTGGTCGATTCAACGATTCGTGCTCCGGATTTCAGGTCACCGCGGGCACGGGCCCGTTCCACCAGATGCATCGCGGTCCGGTCTTTCATACCGCCGGGATTGAAGCCCTCAAGCTTGGCCCAAAAGCCAGCTCCACCGTCGCTGAACGGCGAGGATACCCGCAGAATTGGGGTGTGGCCGACCAACGTCCCGGGGCCACTATTTCGCTGTAGACAGCGATGTTGGGGTTGGTCGGTGTCGGCTGGTGGTGTCGAACGAGTCGACAGTAGGTCGTTCATATCCGGTGTCGGCTTTCTGGGCGCGCCACAACCTGACCGTGTGGCAATGAGAAATAGGGAGCAGCTGTGCCCAGGCTGTGTCACACCCTCAGGGGGTGGCCTAGGCGTCCGCCCCGCTCAGCGCCGCGCTACGCACAAGCGGATCAATACCTGCTGGCCCGAGGCGATTACGGCGGGAATGGTCGGCGGAGCACGCATCGCGGACCAGACCGAAAAGCCCCACAACCTCCAGGCCCACACCACCGCGATGACGACGCCCAACGCCGCCACCGCCCCGGCGGGCCGTGGTAGCACCGCGATGGCGAACTCCTCAGGACACGAGGTGAGGCCTTCGGCAGCGTGAAGATGGTCGGCGACCACACCGTCGACAGACCCCGCGGCCAGAGCCGGTCCACCTACAGCCGAGGCCGAGGACAACCCGATGGCCGTCGGACACGACGAGACGGCCACACCGCCGGTCGCGAGCACCGACAATGCCAAGGCCAGCAGCAGGACTGGACGCCATCGATGCCTCGGCAAGACTTTGACAAAGCGCGCGATGGTACTCACGACGGTGTCGAGGCCCTTCGCTGTGGCTGACATGCGGGCCGCTCGGGTTTGCCCGTCCGCGATCGTCCGGCGACATGCCCGGGCCGAGCAACCCAGTACCGCCGTACCGCAACCGGTTTCAGGACACGTTTATCCTCGACGCGGCTGCTCGCGGACCATCCTCGCAATGCCTCTGCCCCGGTGTGGGTGGTCACGTGCGCCTTCACAACCCCCTCAGGTCGCTGTGGGGATCTGCGCCGCCGCAACGGGCCCGCCAGGATCAGGATTGGGCCTCCGCGGATCGATCGCGGCGACACCCGTGGCGCCCAGCAGCCCGCCGGCCGTTGCGGTCTCGCGCTGCGCAGACGCGGGCAGGCCTGAGGACGATCGCGTCGGTGCAACGAGCTCCGCCAAATCGACTTGGCGTGATCGGCACGCCCGCATTCCTGGCCGGGCGGCTGAGCCTGGTCGCCGGGTGTCGCGAGGCGATCGTTGATGTGGGCGACGGACTGACCGCCGCTGCTGAACCCGCGGCCGCGCCGACGGCGGCCGCGAGCGGAGACAGCCGTGGTCAGCGCTTGCACATGAGGTCCACGTAGACGGTTTTGTAGCGAACCAGCGGGTTGACGTTTCCTGCGGGTCCACGCTGTATCCACGAGTGCTTGACCGAAGTTCCCGGGCGTACCGCGCTGACGCTGCACTTGTCCATCGACGCGTTGCCGACCTTGTTGAGGATGACGCGATAGCCATCGGCTTCGAGTTCGGCGATCGTCGCTTGGGCTGATGCCTGTGCTGTCGGCGCGGCCAGTACCGGTGCCGCCAGACCGAGACCGGACGCACTGATTAGCGTCGTGACGGCTAAAGCCTTAACAGTGGTTCCCGATATGCGCGTCATACTGAAATCCTTCACAAAACACGTCAGTGTGCATTTTTTTCCGCTTATTCGGCGCCTGATTCCAGGCTAGGAACCCACACGCACATCGGCAAGACATTCACATCGGATGCATACGAATCGGGAAGTCTTCCAGCATATAGAATTCACATGTTACAGACAGAATGAAACCCATGTTCAACACACATAATCCACATAAATCCAGTCACATCGAATCCCGATAAATTTGTTCGCGGTGTTCAGTCGTTACTGGTCAGAGGTAGTTTCACGCGAAAAACTGTCTGCCCGTACTCTGATTCGGCACTCACCGACCCATGATGGGCTTCGGCAATCGACGCGACGATGGCCAATCCCAACCCTGTGCTGGCGATTTCGCCTGACCGGGAATTGTGTGCGCGCACAAAGCGCTCAAATAAACGTGGCAACAAATCCGGGTCGATACCGGTGCCGTCGTCGGCAACAGTGACCTCGACGAATCCGTCGTCACCGACAGTGACGCTGGTCCTGACCGTCGTCCCAGCCGGCGTGTGCACCCGCGCATTGGTCAGCAGATTGCTCAGGAGTTGGTGTAGACGATCACGGTCACCGCTGATCCACACCGGTGCAGTCGGCACGGTCGTGGACCAACGATGATCGGGTCCCGATACTGATGCGTCGTTGACGGCAGCGGCGACGACATCGCACAAGTCCACCTCGTCGGCCAGCAGGTCCTGCCCCTCGTCGAGGCGCGACATCAGCAGCAGGTCACCGACTAAGCCGCTCATCCGCTGCGCTTCGGCTTCGATGCGCGCGAAGGCGTACTCGCTGGTGGGGGGCAGCTCGACACTGTCTTGGCGGGTGAGTTCTGCATAGCCGCGGATCGCGGCCAACGGGGTGCGTAGTTCGTGACTGGCGTCTGTGAGGAACTGGCGAATCCTGCGGTCCGATTCGGCTCGCTGTGCCAGCGCGCCGTCCACGTTGACCAGCAGCCGATTGAGGGCATCACCGACAATGCCCACCTCGTTGTCAGGATCAGTGTCAGCTTCGTCGACGCGCGCCGTGATCCTGTGCTCATCGTCGGCCAGCGGTAACGTCGCGACCCTGGCTGCTGTCGCCGCTACACGGCGTAACGGCCGCAGCGCGTAGTCCACCACTAACACCGTCCCGATGCTTGTGACCACCAGCGCGATGACGATAAGTCCCACTGTGGCAATGGTTTTTGCGGCAACCACTTCCTCCGCCCGGTTCAGCGACACCGCCGACACCAACCGATCCCCGCCCTCGGCCTCGCGACTTTGAACCCGGTAGAATCCCAGGTTGGGGAATTCGAATGTGCGGGGCGGGCCATCGCTCCAGGCCTGCGACTCGATCACCCCAACAACATCTTGTGGGGCCGGATCCGCCCCGGTGTCAGAAAACAACGCGGATTCAACCACGGTGCCTTTGCGTAACACCGCGATCAGATTCCCGGGGCCCTGCCCGATGAATTCGGTCAACTCTTCGGTAGTTGCCGGATCCGGTGAGTGCTGCGACCCCGTTCCGTTCTGCTTCAATTTGGAGTAGATATGGGTGAAAGCGGTCAATGACCGCGCCAACTCGGCATCGCTCGTGCTGTTGACGTAGCTCCGAACGCTCAGCACCGAGATCGCGCCCACAGCGAGAAGCACAGCCGTCACAACGGCGCATACCCCGAACAACACCTGCCGGCGGACGGTTCCGGGGACCCACCATCGCCGTTGCTTGCCGATCATCGGGCCCTCCGTGCCGAACTGCCCCGATCAACGGCGTTCGTCGTTCTCCGATGCTCCACACTGGCGCAGCGATACCAGCCGCGGTCGACAAGACCACAGTTCAACTGGCGCGCAACAGGTCCCGCATCGTTGCGTGCATTGGGAAGTGCTAGCCTGCCAGATCCGCACTGGTTCCAATTCCGCTGCAGCAAAATCGATCTCGCTATCATGAACGCCCCCTTCACGCTGCGCCTTCGACCATGGGCGCAACTGCCGACAACTCACCGGCACCCCAGGCGGTGACCCACCGCCACAGCGCCACGACAAGCCGAGCCACACGCCACGGCGCGCGACGACCTCCGCGTGAACACGCCGCGGTTGTCATGTGTGACGTAGCGAGCAGGGCCCCGGCATGCGGGAAGGTCGACAGGCACGCGCCGCTGGCGGTGACACACCCATATTGTTACGTGCGCATATTCGCATGTCACCAAGTTCATGCCGTTTTCACACCTGAGCGCACCTCGCGACGCTGGACAACGATTACCTCCAGCTGGGTGCAGGTGCGCGTCGAAACCACATTCGACCGTTGCGCTATGAGCGGCCCGTGGTGCGGGTGACTCATGAGTGCTGCCCTCAGGCCCTCTCGGCCAACGCGGGGTGCTCAACTCAACCTTGCGCCGCTACGAACGGGGCCGCCTTTCTAGCGTGTCCGGGCCGTTGGAGTCACCGTCTATGTGCGTAAGGTGCGACACGCTCAGTGCGCCAGGGCGATTGGGCCGACAGTCGAAGCCTATGATCGATTCCCATTTGGTGTGCCGGATTGCAGCGTTACTGGCGGCCGGCCGCTGGCAGGCTCGTGCTGCGGCGGTGGTGCTCGTCGAGGCGTTGTGCGAACTCACCGACGGTCGTGTCGCGCTGTATACCCAACTCATCGAAGGACACGAGCCCGGCGCCGGTTTTCACCCCGACGTGGTCGTAATACACCGAGGCAAAGAAGTGCCGGTCGGCTTCGGGCAGATGCGCCACAATGGTGTAGGGCATGTACGGCAGCGTCTGGTCTTGCAGCCATCCGTAGGAATCGGTCGACTCGGCTACGACGAAAAGCATTTCGCCCGTGGCCGATTGAGGGAAGTCTCGCTCGAAGTCCTTGCGAATGCGTGCCTTCTGCTCCAGGTCCTCGCCGACACCTTCACGATAGAATTCAGGAGTGAACTGCGAGAGGAACAGCCGGCTGGTGTGCAATCTGGCATCACTCGGTGGGCTGGTCTGAACCCGCACAACGCGCAGCGGCTCATCATCGATGATGATGCGTTGCTCAGCATGAAGGCACATCTGCCGGTAGCCCATCTTGGCCAGCCGAATCGCGGCTTCCTCCATGAGCTCGTCGAGGACGGGCGCCCCCGTTTTGTTCACGTCTACCCCCTGGGGTGAATAGACGTGCCAATTCTTGGGGCGATCCGCGCTGAGGAACGTGCCGTCGGCATATTCGAGGTCACTGATCACTATCAGATGGGCCACCCGCGCGGCGTTGCCTTTGGGTGTGTGAATCGAGTCCGGGCCTGGGGTGTCCGCTTCGGTCAGGCCCGGACTCGGTGTACTCGGCGTGGTCGGTTCTGTGGACGGGGGCGGCCACGGTGACCGGCCGGTGTTCACGGTCAGATTTGCATCGCCACCGTGGGTCAAGCCGAGCAGTCGACGGTAGGTGCTGTGATATTTGGCCGGCACCGGGCGAGTGCCCCGTTCCCACTGTGAAACGGTTGCTCGACTGACGCCTAAGGCTCGTGCGATGTCGGTTTGATTCAGCCCCGCAGCTACTCGGAGCTGCGCCAGCGTCGCCGCACCTGTGGGCGCGTGATACAGATCCGCGATCGCCACCCCCACGGCTGCGGCGATCGCGGGAATGCTGCGCGGCCGCGGTCGACATTCCCCGGTCTCCCACTGCAAGACCACTTCCCACTCGGTCTCGAGGCGTCGGGCCAATTCCGTGCGCGTCAAGCCCAGCCGCTCCCGTGCCGCGGTCAGGCGGGACCCGTCAAAGCCGCCCTTTGGACGATCCTCTCTGGACACACGGCTAATCCTGCCATGTCGGCCCGGCGGCACACCGGCTTCGCTCGTAGGGCTGCAGACCTTTTGCCCACCCCTTTTCGCGTCTATTATCGTGTTACCGACTTGCGAGTAGCATCCGGTGATGGTGTTTGCTGATCTTTCGCTTGCGTGTGCTGTTCCCGGCTGAGGCTAAGGCGCGCTGCGGTCCCGGGATCCTGGCCCGCTCGATTCGAGCCCCATGCCTTGGTTGCATTGCTGCGCCGTCGCGCTGATGGCGAATACCGTGTGACACATAGATATTTCGCGTTGAAACTCTGACATCGTTCGGGAGGGTGAACCGCGCTACCACCACTGGGTGCCCGGAAGTGTCCCGCCCGAAGGACGTCCAAGGCTGGTCGCAGGGCGAGGTGCGGGGCGGGTCACGCTGGATTGCTGGAGATCTTGTGCGGCGCTACATGCATGTGGTGAACTAGCGGTTATCTTCCGCTGGCGCGCGGCCGCCGCTGACGCGTCAGCTTTGGGTCGGAGACGATCACACATTCCTATGAAGGAGGTGACCGATACGCACTCGACCGCTGATCTCGTAATTCTCACCTAGACATTGAAAAAGCCGGGGGCCAGCCCGGCTTCTTCGGTGTGCCTCGATGCGGCTCGCATCTCTCTCCATGTGAGGAGGACACATGGCTATTTCACCGTGCCCTGGAACAGATGTCAACCCCTCGGCGACAATCGTTCGGCCGTCAGTGCTGCGGGAATCGTGCGCTGATCCGCCCGTCAAAGCTGTGGCCATCACCGGGCAACCGGCTGGGCGGGCGCCGCTTCCGGTCAACGATGCTCCGTACACCAAGATTCTGTACGACGACCCGGAGACGGGCCGACGCACACGGTCTCGGATCGTCGCCGAGCTGGGCGGTATCCGGTTCGAATCCTGCGTACCCATCCGCACGTTTCCCGCCTACCGCGGCAGGCGGTCACGCCAAGGGCGATACTGGTTTTCGCGGTCTCAATCGCATGTGCGGTTTGAGTCTCGTTTCGAGATGACCGCGCTGATGGTGCTCGACTTCGTTGGCCACGCAACAGCGGTCAGCTCCAATCCGTTCTGGCTGCTGTGGCCGACCGGAACGACACCGGTGCGCCACGCCCCGGATTTCTTCGTGCGGCGCCGCGACGAATCGGTGCTGATCGTCGACGTCAAACCCGCGCAGCGAATGACCGACAAGGATCGTGTGCAACATGACTGGACACGCGCTGTCTGCGGTGAACTAGGTTGGGATTACCAAGAATTCACCGAGCTGAATGTCGTACTTGAGCGCAATCTGCGCCTGCTGTCGGGGTACCGTCACCCACGGTTTGCTCCCCCCGACGACAGCGGTGCCCTCATCGCAGCGCAGGCGCGGGCCGCCGGGGAAAACGGTGTTCGGCTGCCCGAACTGATCGATGCCGCAGCCCTCTGCACTGGTCTGACCGCCGATCAGGTGATCGCCGCGGTGTATCACATGCTGTGGAACGCGCAGCTTCACGTGGATCTGAACCATCCGTTGACATGGAACGCGACGGTGCGACCATGATCCACATCCAAACCGGTGACATCGTCGAATTTCGCGGCCAGACATGGCAGATCCGCGATTCGGATGCCACCACAGTGCACCTGAAATGCCTCGACGACGGCAGCAGTCTCACGCTGCCGACGGGGGTGCTGCTGGCCGATGAGACCTTCGTCGGCCCCGGCGATCCCGGCCCGAGCGTGGCAGACCAGCGATTGCTCGACCTCACCGTCCCGCAACGACGCAGGGAGGCCGAATTCTGGTACGCCCACATGTACGAAGTGAAGTACGGCATCGCGTTACGGGACCGCGGCGTCATCGACGCACCCCCACCCGCGGCCACCATCGCCTCACGTCTGGGCGCCAAACGGCACGAACTGATGCGCGCCGGCCTCGAAGTCTCCATGTCCACCATGTGGCGCAAGTGGCGCGGCTTCAACCGTCGAGGCGTCCTCGGATGTGCTGATCTGCGCGGAATGCCCGGCCACGTCCGGCTGTCGGGAATTGATCAACGCGTGGAGGCAACCCTGGCCGCTGTCCGCAACCACTTCATCGACAAATCCACCCCCACAAAGAAGCAGATCATCGAAATGGCCAAACACCGACTCACCGACGACAACGTCGCCATGCCCGGCAAAACCTCCTGGTACGAGCTGCTCAAGAGAGTGGACCGGGGCGAGCACATCACCGGCGACGCAACCTCGCGCCGCAGCCACGCCAACAGCCCCGACCGGGCCTTCAACAAGATCGTCGCCCTGTTCCCCGGGGAGGAAGTCCAGCTGGACTCCACACGGCTGGATGCCATGGTGCTGATGGCCGACGGGCAGCCGGCCACCGTCGATCTGGCAGCAGGAATCGACGTCGCCACCGAGACCATGCTCTCACCGATCCTGCGCCCAAACGCCTGCAAGACAGTGGATGCCTTGGAGATCTGGGCCAACGCCGCGGTTCCCAAACAGTTGATCCCCGGTTGGTCAGAGACCATGGCGATCGCGCGGAGCTATCTGCCCGACGTCATGCTGCCCACCGAGGACTTTGATGCCGCCCTCGCCAACTACCCCATCATCGATGTGCGAGGTGTGGTGGTTGATCGGGGCAAGATCTTTGTGTCAGAGGCCTTTAAGCGCGCCGCCGAAACCCGCGGTGTCAACTACTACTTGTCGCCCCCGTTCACCCCCACGGCTAAGCCCCACATTGAACGGCTCCTGGAAACCATCGCTGATGACTTCGTGCGATGGATACCCGGCTACAAAGGACGATCGGTCAATCATCGCGGTCGTCGACCGGACAAAGAAGCGCTGTGGCCGCTGCCGTTGCTTCAGGCCCTTCTCGACGAATGGACCGTCACCGTCTACCAGAACCGCCCACACACCGGTGTCGAGGTAGGAATGGCGCCACGAATGAAGTTGTCCCCCAATGCTATTTACCGCGCACTGTCCCAGTCGGCGCCTACCCCGATCCGCACGCTGAGCCGCGACGAGTGGATCGGCTTGCACCCATACAAGTTCAGGCGTATCAACCGCTACGGAATCAACTTCGAAAAACTGGTCTACGACTGCGATTCATCAGCGTTTCACCGACTGCGTCGGAGAAAGTCGCCCAACCAGAAACACAACGGCAAGTGGGAGATTCGCTACGATCCCAATAACCTGCTGCATATTTGGGTACGCGATGAATCATTCGACTACGACGAGCGCGGCCGCCAGGTGTTCAAGGACAACGGCTGGATCGAATGCGACTGGGTTCTGGCCAAATTCGCGGTCATCCCGTTCGGCATCGACCTCCTTCACGCCATCAGACGCGACCTGGGAAAAAAGGTGAGCGACAAGCAGGTGCTCGAACGCGCTGAGCACATCCACCGCCAACTTCTCGGTGGCCCGCCAGAACCCCACCGCCGACCGCTGACTCGTTTGGAGACCGTCGCCGGCCGCGCGAACCTCGCCAGACAACAGCTCTGCACGCCCATACCGGCCCAGCCCGACCGCGCTCCGTCGCTACAGGATGCCGATGCGGTGCCACTACCTGACTACCCACCACCGCCCCCGGTCGAACCCATGCGCGTCATGCGCCTGTCTGAAGGATGGTGAGGGCGTGGCGTCACCAACTACGAAAGAGGAATGGCGCGAATACTGCACCTACGAGCCGACCCCAGACGCAGGTCGCCCCCACCTGAGCATCGATGAGATCAGGGCTCTCACTGCAGAACAGAGATCGCTCTACAACGACCAGCGCGTCGCCTACCTCGAAGAAGAGCGGTTGTTTCCGACCCGCGACCTCACCAGCGTCCTCGCGTTGGCACACAAACTGATGCGCGCTGCACGTGTCAAGAAGTTCGTCGCGCGCCGAGGCATACGCGTGTCGGGAAACACGCGCATCGGAAAATCCACTGCCGTCATGGCCGCGGGTAAAACTCTGGATTGCGAAATGCGTCGCATCAGCGGACGCGAAACCGACCTGTCCTACCTGCCCGTCATCTACACCCCGATCGCCACGGCGACGTCGATAAACAAGCTGTGGATCAGACTGGCCGACTTCGTCGGAGCACGTGAGATACGCGGCACCGATCCCGATGAACGCCTACTTGACCTCGCGCACCTGCTCAAGAAGTTGGGCACACGGTTTGTCATCCTCGATGAGGCGCAGCGCCTCAACACCGACCGTCCGGCCGTGGCTGAGGTGGCCGACGCGATCAAAGTCTTCGCCGAGACCCTCGACGCCACCATGATATTCGCGGGAATCTCGCTGGACACGGCGCCGCTGTTCAGCGGCAGGAGCGGTGAGCAGTGGCGAAAGCGCACGCGGCCGGTCAACATGAGCAAGTACGAAGCCAGCAGGAACGGTGACCAACTTGAGTGGCAACGGTTGGTCGCGGCATTCGAATGTCTGCTGCCGCTGCCGCTGCACGAACGGGGTCTGTTGGAACGCAACGCCGCCTACCTGCTGCACCGCACCGACGGCTCGCTCGCACTGCTCAGCGATCTCATCGTTGATGCAGCCTCGGCCGCCATCGATTCGGGAACCGAAGCGATCACTCTCGAACTGCTCGACACCATCGCCGTCGACGATGAAGACCGCGGAACGGTCCCCCATGAGCAGTAAACCTGACACCCCGCCCCGAGACCTCGGCCCGATCGCCCACCGGTCACGATTCCGGCGCCTGCCGATCCAGGTCCGGCCCATGACCGCCGAAACATTGCACAGCTACCTCGGCAGAGTCACCGACCAAAACTTGCTGCGCCCCGGGATGCTTCGCGACCTGTCGAAGGGCCGCGGGTTTGCGACCACGCTGTCAACATTGACCGGTTACTCGAAACGCCACCTGGTCTTCTCCCTCCCCGAACTACGCACGCCGGCCAGTCTGCGTGCGTACCCACAATTGGCCGGCGAAGTAAGTTCCTGCGCCGGCAAGCGACCCGCGTGCCAACAGTGTGTCGCCGCGCGACTGGGTACCGATGACTGCGTCACCGTCTTCGCCAGCCACGAACAGCTCATTTGCCCCACCCACAGCCGCTGGCTCGGGAATGGGTCGTTGAAATGCCCACGACCACACCAATTCTCGATTGCCGCATGCCCCGAAATTATTGCCGCAAACCTGCAGCACAAGCGAATAATCAGCCGCTGGGGACGTGGGCCCACCCATGCCAGCTTCCTTGATGCGGTGACGTGCCTGTCGAGGTGGAGCCGCTGGCCGGTCGTCATGACTGCATCCGACATTCGAGGGCGCTGGGAGCGCCTCGACATCACCGACGAAAGCCCACCGCTGTCGCCGGCTGAGATCGCGGCGTGGTATCCCAACGCGGTATCGCTGACGCGGGTGATCCTGGCTCAACGCCGGGAGATCAAAACCGCACGCGGAATGACCCGCAACATCGCTACCGCCAGCGTGGAGCGGCTCAGACGAGAAGTCGTCGAGGGATTGGCCACCAGCGGCGCGTTTGACCCCTACCGCTACGCCATCACCAGCGATCGAATCGAACCCGACTCCGAAGTCGAAGCCCCCGCCCGCCCCCGACACTCCCCCGCAGCAACGGACAATCAACAAACCTGACGAACCCTGCAGCCCCGGGCCGCCGGACCTGCCAGAGCCTGAGTTGTCGTCGCGCGGCGCGGCAGCACGTTTGTCGGTTGTGCTCGCGCTGGGGCAGCCGCGGACCTGTATAGGGTCTGGCCATGACCTTCCTGCCGTGGGTGTCAGTGGTGATCAGTCTTGCCTCGGTTGTGGTCGCCTTGTTCGCACTGAGAACGCACGGCAAGCGCGAGCTGCGCGGATTCAATCGGAAGCTGTTGACAGAACACGTAACCGAACTGCTCGTGCTCATCGACGCCGAACTTGCGCGACTTGGTGCAGGCAGCGTGCAGGAAGACGGATTCGACGTGAGCGGCGTGCGCTACATGGAGTTGTCGTACCAGTTCCTGAGCCGTAAGACGGTCATCGAAGTGGTCTCTCCCTCGTGCGCACGAGCGGTCACGCAATCACTGGAGCGAATGAGTACGTTTCGCAACGAGACCGACGGCAAGCCGTACTCGCTGCTTGGCGCCATGTTCAATGGGCTTGCGTTGATGCGGGGGCAGCTGCTCGTGACGCACTTGCGGGCAGTCGCCCACCCGCAATTCGACGAGAAGGAAATCAGGCAGCGGGCAGCCACGTTGAAATAGCCGCTCGACGGCACGAAGCTGGAACGGATTGTGGGGCCTGGCACCTGAGGGAACCGCCTGACGCTCCCGCGGCAAGCACAACATCCACACCCCAGCAGCGCAGATACCCACGCAGAACCACACCGGTGCGGGCAGAGGTCATTGCGGTGCCGATCGACGGGTTCATCGCGACCGCACCTAGAGGGCCCGCAGACGTGTTTCCGGTGGGAGAAACACACTTTCGTTGCCGGCAGTGCGGCGACCGGTCAAGCGGGCGACTTCGTCTCGGCTGAGGCCGCCACGGGTCATGAGCGTCTGTCCGATCGTTTGCGCCAACTCGGGTCGCTCGGTGGGGATGGCATCGGCGCCGGGCTCGTGCCGGCGCCACCCGCGCGCGTTCATGGTGCGATAGAACTTGGTGCGGTCGGCAGCGCTGACTTTCCCCAGACGGTGGGCGTGCTCGAAGATCGCCTGCATCGAGACGCCCCACATCTTCTTCAACGCGAGCAACCGTGACGGCGTGAGACTGTGCAGGTCGGACTCGATCACGTGCGACGGCATCAGCAGTTCGGCGGCGAAATCGTCGGCTTGCGATTCGACATCGGGGTCCACATAGCTCGAATGCAACACAAGGTGGCCCACCTCGTGGGCCAGCGTCCATCGTTTCCGATCAGTGGACAGATCTGCGTTGAGCAATATGACCGGATACTCGCTGGCCCACTGCGACAACCCGTCAATGCGCCGAGTTCCCAAGTGCTCCTCGACAACGATGACGCCGGCCGACTCGACCCAGCGCGTCAGATTGCGCACGGGACCGATCGGCATCCTCCACTGGGCCCGCACCATGCGGGCAGCATCAGCCGGTGTCGTGTCATCCGGATCGAAGGTGGGCATGTGGTTGGTCGGGCTCATCGGGATGCGGCGGGTCAAAAACGCCGACCGCATCCGGTAGAGGTTCAACTTCGATTCGGCCGACTTCCACTCCGAGACCTTGGTCGTCTTCTGCCGGCGCATGTGCGCGTCGGCTGCCAACGCTCCCCGAAGCTGGAATGGATGGGTGAGGAAATCCGGTGACACATCAAGGATTTCAGACATTCGCTCGACTGTGGCGTCGTCGGGTTCGCGCAGGTCATTCTCGTAGCGCGACAAGGCGGCCTGAGTGATTCCCAGGTGCTCTGCGAGTTCTTCCTGCGTGAGTCCGGCGGCGCGTCGGGCGGTCAGAATGACGTCGCCGATCTGGCTCATGGCTGATCCGTGGTGCCTTCGTCGCGCTCTTCGACCACGTCGCTGAGGTCCAGTTGCGGCAGCTGTGGGTCGATCGGTTCCCACGTGATGCCGGTCGCCTCACCACCTGCCGGCGACGTCAAGGTCACCGACCACACCGGGTTGTTCTTGCCGTCGCGGAACGACAAGATCGCCTCACCGATCTCACCGAGCTCGGGCTCCCAGATATAACCCATGGCCAGCGTGACCAGCTCCAAGCCGGGCAACGCGGCCTGATTGGTCCAGAACGCCAACGCTCCGCTGGTCGGGAACGTCTCGATCCGCAAGTTGGCGGCGTGGCGCTTGAAGCGCACCACATAGTTGGCTCCGTAGTGGATCTGCCGCGTCGGCTCTTCATCGACGACGGTCACCTCGGGATGACTGGCGACCTGGCTGGTCATGGAGTCCCACATGCGCTCGTGGATGAAGTTCGCGACGAAACGCTTGGAGAAGTTGACGAACCACTGCGGCTTGAACTCCTCGAAGACCGCCAGATCCGCCCGCGCGGTGTCGACGGCCACGACGAAGGCGCGCAAGAACTTGTCGCCAAGATCATCCACCACAACCTGCGGATCCGGGTATTGCGACATGCCAGAAAATATACCAGTGAGCGTCCGGTCTCGTCGCGATCAGCCCCGTACCGGCTCGGTGTGTCGAGGTCAGAGGCATCAATGTCGGCGCTCCAAGCGCCCGGAAACCATCTTGTTAATGTTGTACAAGGTTGTATAGTGAGCCCTATGGCTGATGAAGGTTTCCTGCGTGTCGCGCAAGCCGCGGCCTACCTTGGGGTGTCCGCGCAGACGCTGCGGCGATGGGATCGTGATGGCACCCTGCCCGCGCTGCGGCGGCCCGGCAGTGACTACCGGTATTATCGGCGCGCCGATCTGGAGCCGTTCCGGCTGCAGTACCGCCGTGCCCAGGAGGCTGCCGCCGCCGGCGCCGACAGCAGTGTGTTCGCCACCGCCAATGCCGATATCGAAGCCAACGCCGCACTGCGCGACCCGCAGCGTGAGGCGCATCGCGCGGTCCGCGAACACTTCGCCACCGGTGCTGGTCCCGCGATTGTGCAGATTCCGGTCGGGTGCGGCAAGACCGGGATCATGGCCACTTTGCCTTTCGGCATCGCGCGTGGACGCACACTGGTGATTACCCCGAATCTCACCATCCGCAAGGGCGTCGCCGATGCCGTGGACATCACCAGCCCACAATGCTTTTGGACCAAGTGCCGCGTGCTGTCGGACTTCACCGCGGGACCGTGGATGGCCGTCCTGGACGGACCCAATGCCAATATCCACGATGCGATCGAAAGCGACTTCGTGGTCTGCAACATCCAGCAGCTGGCCAGCCAGGCTGATCGCTGGCTGCCGCAGTTCCCCGAGGACTTCTTCGACATGATCCTGGTCGACGAGGGCCATCACGCCGCGGCCGAAAGCTGGCAGAAGGTCTTTCGCCGTTTCCCCAACGCCAAGGTGGTCAGTCTCACCGCCACCCCGTTTCGCTCCGATCAGCAGCAACTGCACGGTGAGATCGTCTACCGGTATCCGTTCACCCGGGCGATGGTCACCGGCTACATCAAGCAGATCCACTCCCGCAACGTCGCGCCGGCCGAGATCTACTTCACCTACCGCGACGACACCCGCCATCACACTCTCGAGGAAGTCCTGCAACTGCGCGAAGAGGCGTGGTTTCGCCGCGGGGTGGCGCTGAGCCCGGAATGCAACCGCCACATCGTCGAAGCCAGCATTCAGGCGTGCGACCGGATGCGCGCCCAGACGGGCATCCAGCATCAGATCATCGCTGCCGCATGCTCGGTCGACCATGCCCGCCAGGTCGCCGCCCTCTACAACGAGTGCCGATACCGGGCCGCTGAAATCCACTCCGATATGGACGAAGACGCCCAGGACGCGGTGATCGAGCGGCTGCGCCAAGGTCAGCTCGACTGCATCGTGCAGGTGCAGATGCTCGGTGAAGGGTTCGACCACCCCCGGCTCAGCGTGGCCGCGATCTTCCGGCCGTTTCGCAGTCTGGCGCCCTACATCCAATTCGTCGGCCGGGTGATGCGCGTCGTGCAGGAAGCCGCCCCTGAGCACCCCGATAATCAAGGCCACATCGTGTCCCACGTCGGGCTGAACAACGATGCCCGCTGGTCGGAGTTCCGTGAACTCGACCTCGACGATCAAGCCCTGGTGCACGGATGGGTCGCCGGCATCACCGACGAGGACGCCGACCAGGACGGTGACGGTGGCCCGCGGGCCCGCCGCTTCGACGGCGGCATGCTCGTTGACAACGAGATCCTCACCGACTTCGTCGAGCAGACCTACCTCGACCCCACCGACGACCGCGTTCTCGACGAGATCCTCGGCCGCGAAGTCGCTCCCGGTGTCCGCCTCGGCGACCTCGTCGAACGCGACCAGCTACGCCAGCGTCTGCTCGCCCAGCAGGCTGCCGCCGTGCCGCCCGCGCCACAACCGATCCCGGTCTCCCCGCAACGCGCCCGACAGTCGGCCAAAACTCGCGTCAACCAACGCACCAAGTCGGTAGCCAACCGAATCCTGGCCGACCTGGATCTGCCCCCGCGGGGTCATCAGCTGATGGCCGTCACCGCGGGCCCTCGCCAGCACAACTCCGTCATCGCGATCCGGCGTCTGTCCGCGGCGATCAACGAAGCGGTAGGCATGCCCAACGGCACCCGCGGTGACTGGTCACGCGAACAGTTCAGCACCATCTTCGACCGCATCGACGAGATCGCTGACACCGTCGGTGACACCTTGAGATCCCAACTGTCCCAACACGAGTAACCACAACCCGCACCGTGCCCCGAAGGAGTCGGCATGTCCCCCAAAGCGATACTGCGCCACGTCCGCGTCGAAACACCTCGCACAAATCATGAGCGGCACTGCGCTGCACACCTGCGGGGCAAGAACGCCCACTTCATCCTGGCCGGCGACACGCACTTGGTCGTCGTGGAGAACGACAAGCAGTTCAGGTACTGCCTGCCGGCGGCCGCCGAAGTCCTCGACCTCGCCGCGCACCAACTGTCCGAGCTGCGCCGACAGCTCGGACTGTGACATTGGCGGCCACGGTGAGGTAGTGACTCCGGGCGCATCCTGCTGCCCACCGCCCCGTCTGCTCGTCGGCGCAGGGATCGGGCGCTGATCGCCGCCACCGTCATTGCGGGTGAGATGTCCAGTTTGTCGGACACATTGCCTAGCGTGGTGGGTATGGGCACGACCAGCGGACCAGCGGCTGAGGGGGCATTCGACCGTCTCGGCAGGACGTGGATGCGTACCAGGCTCTTTGTGCTGTCCTACATGCCGCTGTTGCTGATCTTCGGGTTGCAGTGCACGACGTGGCCGGCTCGTATCGGCTACTTCGCTGCCGGCGCGGTGGTCGTTGTTGATGGCTGGCGCTGCACATATGGTCAGCGCAGGAAGAACTCGCGCACGGTGCAGGCCAGCACTGTGCGCGACAAAGGCAGCGAAGTATCGGGATACCTGGCCACTTATTTGCTGCCGTTTTTGTCCGGACCACCGAATTCCTGGTGGTCGACCGGGGCGTATCTGGTGTACTTCGCGGTGGCGTGGATTGTGTTCGTGAACAGCGATCTACTATTTATCAACCCGACGCTGTATGTGCTGGGGTGGAAGGTGATTGCAGGGCGTGTCAACGAACAGGACGTCTTGATCCTCGCCAAGACCCCGCCGCGAGCCGGCGAGCCATTCAGTGGGGTGAATTTTGCCGGCGGGTTGGTGAAAGTTGATGGCTAGAATCGGTGCCGTATTTTGGCGCAGTGCTCTGAGGGGGGCGATATATGAGAAACGACGAGGACTGGCTGGGGATTGGAACCGATTCCGACCCGCAATTAATTGTCGGTTGGCGGCCCCGCGCCCGCCAACTCACCGGCGGACGGATCGACCTGCACGCGGACACCTTCGAGGACCTGAGGGCTGTGGTTCACGATGCGATGGCCTATCTCGCGTCCGCCGAAGCGATCGACTTCGGCCACGAGGTTCTGCCTGTCGCCGGCGAGGAGTACATCCGCCGCGAGATTGTCGACCTACCCGCCGTGCACCGAGCTGAGCCAGAGGAGGGCGGCGATGACCAGGACGACAGCGCCGACCTGGTTCGGCTCATCGCCGACTGTGAGGGATTGACAGATATCACCGCAGGTCAACTCGCTGACGGAAACTTCGCGTTGTACGGCATCGTGTTTCGCCAGCCCAGCGGGGAGATGATCGGATGTGTCCGGGCGATCAATCCGGCCCGGACCTTGAAGAAAGCGGCCTTCTGGGGCCGGTTCGCCGGGTCGTTGCGCCGCACTCAGAAGCCTGATCTCATGCTGGAGTCAGAAGTCGACCTGGTGGTAACCGGCAGCGAATTGGCCATCATCCGCAGGTCGGCATATGACCGGCTGTTCTCCGATCTCGATGAGCTGGCCGCCGAGGTGCCGGCCAATGTTGCCGGCTTCGACGTGGCCATGCCCGAGCTGCCGTTCGCTGAGGGCACCGCCGAAGCAATCGTCGAGCTGGGAACCGCGCTCAGCAGCGTGGCCAAAAGGCTGAATCGTCTGCCGTCCCAGCCAGGCATCAGCGCCATGACGCCGTCCTCACTGCGCGAGGTGCTGGCCAAACACGGTGAAGATCCCGCAGAGTGGTTCGACCATGAAGACAAACTCGTGCTGGATCGGCGCCGAGCTAAGGAGTTCCTCGATATCGCCGAGGGCCGTTGGTGGACAGCCGATTTCCAACAAGAACGTCGCCGCGCCGACAAATTCCGCGCCCGATGAAATGTGTTGCACTCTGGCGCTGCTGAAACTGGGGTTGAACGGGTCGCCCGGCTGATCGAGCGGCGACGACATCAGCAAGCAGGGCAGACCAACTCGTGCCCGCGCGCGGCGGTGCACCGGGTCGAGGGGTCAGCGGGGTCGGTGTTCGCGGCCTTGCCGCTCAGACAGCAGGCGTTGCACACCGGCCGAACGCACATGCCCGGCCGGCACCTGGCGGTTCTCCAGCTTCGCCGAGGCCGTGGTGGCCCGGGCCGCGATCTTCTTGATCACCGCCTGGCACTTCGCCGCGGGCTGGACACCCGCCTGGGTCTTCTCGGGTGGACAATCCACGGGCCATACCTCCCCTCGGTCATGGTATCGATCGCGCCACCGACCAGCGCCGCAGTTATCGATTCACGTGCGGGGTGAACAGCCCGTCCTCGTGGTGCTTGATCTTGACACCGATCATGACTGGTTTCACGGCACGACCGGGATGGGGCTGCGGTGCACGCCGGGCCAGCGACCTTGTCGCGGTCGCCATCTCGTTGCTGACGAAGTAGGTCTGAGCCGCGTTGACAATCGTGGGCCTGTCCCGGCCCCAGGGGTCGACCGCGATCCAGAACGGCGGCTGCCCGGCAGGATCCCGCTGTGCAGCGCGGACCCAGACGTTGTCGGGGTCTGCGCTTACGTAGAAGCCGGAGATTGGCGGCGCGGAGCCGCGCAGGTTGAGCAGTACTTGGATGTGTTTGGCAAGATCGGCTTCTTGCGCGGTGTCGATCGTGCCGACGCGCTGCCATTGGCGGCCCGGGGTGTTGTTCTCAAAGGTGACTTCGGATGTCGTCGTTGAAATCCATATGTCGGGGGTCATGACCGTTATCGTGCCGGATCGGACACGAGAAAGCGGCCACGGGCGACTTCTGGTCATCGACGCGCAGCTCGGTCGGTTCACCACGAGTTCGTCGTCGGTGCCGAGGTGTAGGTTGCGAAGAATGCACGTCGTCGAACCCCGATACAACGCGGCCTGGGTTCCCTTTGAAGCGCGTATGGAGACGATCACCGGCAAGCGGCTCGCCAAGTGGCTCAACGCAAATGAGCGCCGCGGCCAAGGCAAGCGCGTCATCATGACGCCGCAGAAGTCGGGCAACGCGATCGACAACCCACCTGTATTAGCGGCCCTGGCCGCCCAGTCGACATGGGTTTCTGCCCGATCCGACACAGTTCCGTGGGGCGGGCCCGTGGTAGCGGCATGGCCCAGTGAAGAGTCCTTGATCAAGTGTGTATCCCGCGTCGGGGAATCCACCCTCACGGTATTCGAATGGGGAAAGGCGCCCGGGGTGCTCGGATGGGCAACCGCCACAGGCGCGTTCAACGCCGCCACCGGCGAACTGACGCCACCGCTAGAGCCCTCGCTGCACGACGAGTTCGAAAGCATGCTTTTCCTCGACGACCGTTTATCGTCTGCACCTAAGAGCGGGCGTGACCGCGGTTATGTCCACGAGTTCATGCGGACGTTTCACCGAGCCGGGCTCGACGCCGACTTTGTCGTCACCTACTGCATCGCCCTTGGATGCACCCGCGACCCGCGGCGCGTGCGGGAACACTATCGCGTGGCCAACGGCTGAGTCTTGGTTCGGCCCCTGCGCCCACCGCCGAGCTTGGCCGGTGCCCTGACCTAGGCGTTGGGAACAAGGTGATCGGGTACATCGATCAACCACGAGGAGCCATGGCCGCCCGCGGGATCGCGGCTTTCCCAACAGGTTCGAGATCAGTGAACTGCCCCACCTCATTTTGGCGGGATCGACACAGCGGCGCACTCTAGTCTGGTGTGAGCCCCGCCGGGTGACATCAGAGGGCAGGGCAACACGCCGATGGCTTGAACAGTGGAGGCGATGGTGATGGTCGAACCGGCACTGGTGGGCCGTTACTGTCACGGCTGCGGAGCCCCGCTGAGCGAGTCTGTACGTGGTGATGC
>NZ_HG322951.1:3675316-3776621 GCF_000455325.1 Mycolicibacterium septicum DSM 44393 | reverse complement strand
CAACGCACCCGGACCCGTGTGCGCACGATGCGCGGTGTTTCCGCGGCGCGGGCGGTGTGCCCGGTGTGTGGGCAGGACTGGATTGTCGGTATCGAGCATCGGTCGTCGGCCATCTACTGCTCGCATCGGTGCCGAACCCGCGCCTGGCGCGATAAACGTTCGCCGCAGCCGTCACCGTGACGCCTACCCGAACGGGTTGTTTGGACGACGAATATCCCCGTTGAACAGCGAAAATAGGGGGCGCATCGGTATTGCGGTCGAGTGATCACCGCTGCACAATGCGGCGGTACCTATCCGTAAACGTTCGCACATCGCATCACGACAAGACGGTATTGCCGTCGCGATCGGCAGCGGCGTGCGAGGTCGGGCATGGCGAGGAGATGATGTCGATGCCGACCATGGTGGGAAACGTCAGCGAGCGTCATTACAAGACATTGGTGCGCGAGGGACGCACGCTGGTTGAGCAGCAGGCCCACGCCCAATTCGGCCTGGGAGACCTCGCGCTGAAAGTGGCACCCATGCAACCCCGCGGCGGCGAACACGCCGCCGAACCGCTGATGAGCGTGGGATACGGCCTTGCGCGGTTCTCCGAAGACCTGGGCATGCCGGTCAAGACCCTCGACACTTACCGATGGGTGTCCTCGCGCTGGCCGAAATCCGAACGAGTAAAAGGCATTTCGCACTACATTCACAAGATCCTGGCCGGCCTGGACGACCGGTTCGACGTGATTCACCGGCCACCGGCAGACGACACCGGCCACGATCGGTGGACAGTGGACACCGCGTGCCGCGCCGCGGGCTGGAAATCACCGATCCCCAAAACCCGGCAGGAGAAACTCGACCGCATCCACGAGCTGGCCAACGACGACAGCATCGCCACCGAAGCCACCAAGAACTTCCTGAACCGGCCCAGTGTGGCGTTCCACGCGATGGCCGACCGCACCGCTCGGCACGCGGTCAACACCGCCCAAGTCGAGCAATCCCGCCAAGCCATCGTCTGCGCCCGCCAGCGCACCCCAGCGATACCCCGGATCGAACACAGCGCTCAATACATCGAACTGATCGCGATGTGCGCCCAATTCGTCGCTTCCGCCGGCCGCGCGGTGCCGCATCTTCGAGGTCACACGTTCACCGTCGAGGAACGAGAAACGGTGCACACCAATATCGCTCGGGTGCGCAGCACCGCAGACTGGATCGAAACCGCAGTCGACACCGGCGACGTCAGTCTGGACGAAGCACTCGCACGCCTACTCACCGAGGCGTAGGACCATGGCCAGCCGGTTACCCAGGCATATTTCGGGGGAACGGGTTCTGGAAGCGCTCATCGCCGCCAAGCCAGGCCGGCTGTCCACCGCACAGCTGACCAAAGCGACCGGACTCTCACCCAACCAGGTACGGGCCGGGCTCGTGTGGGTCAAAGAATACGGCGCGCTCCAGCACGCAATGCCGCTGACGTGGACCCGCGACGGCCACGGCGTCACCGACGAACCACAGGACTGGATCGCCCACGAGCGCACCGCAGTGCACGGCCTCTACACCCGCGTACTGCGCCTGGTGACCGGCACCGCCGAACCACACGCACACCGCACACCCGAAGACCCCTGGATCCGCCTCTACCTCGACCAACTCACCGGCGTGCGCGCGTTTCTCGACGCAACCAGCCGACTTCCACCACCCACCCCGGCGGGCATCCCTCCGCACAACGGCCAGCGGTAACCACCAGCACAGTGGGCTGCGACCTTCGACCCAGTAGACGGACCTCGTTGTGTTTGATCCGCACGTACCTGAGAACGTGCAGGCCGAGAATCTGTGCCCACATCAGTTGTGGCAGCGGCATTCAGCGTCAGGCGCACACTCGACCGCGGCAACCTGAAGGACGCATTCAACGCCGCGTAGCGCTGCGGCGAGGCATGAAGCTGTGCGACAAGAGTGTGGCGCCGCCAATGTTCCTCGGTTTCGTGGTGAGCCGCACGGCTGGAACTGTCTGTAGCCCAGTGCGGGGGTGTTCTCGACGATCGCTCACGGGGATAGGGGTTGGGTCTGCGACGGTGAGCGACACGCTTATCCGGTGTGCCCTACTCGATGATCTGGGTTCGGGGTTCGGCAGCGCGGTGGATCGACCCGGGATCGCCGAGTGGGGGTTGTGGGATGGGAACCGGATCGAGGGGCTGGGCGTCTAACTGGATGTGGATGCCGAGGATCGCCAAGCGCTGGTGGACGAGGGATTTGATCCAGATGACCCGCAGGTGGTGATGGCCATCGATTTGGTGCGGTGGGAGTTGTCGCTGCTGTTGACGAGCCCTAGCGATCTGAGCGGTCTGGTTGACGGCAACGCCGGGTGGTGATGAGTGCAGGGGTTTGGGATGCGGCGAGCGACGTTGAATAGCGCCGCCGGCAGCAACATGACCGGGGCCGATGATCTCGGCGCAGTGCATGTGGGGCCTCCGGCGGCACCAGTTCAGCGGTGACGCGTACCGGTCAGCTCTCTGCCGTCACCGATGGCCATCATCACCCTCGATGAGCAAGCACTTCGGCTTGCCCATCTCGTATTGGGGAGGCGGTCAGTTCGTGAGCACCTGATCCCAGCGCGACTCCCCCGTGACCGGTGGTCGGCTGGATCAGCTCACGCTGCCCGGTCATCTCCTGAGTGCTGATGCGAGTCCACGATGGACCTGTTGACCTCAGCGAGCCACTGGTGTGTTCGTGCTCGGTCGCTCGACGTTATCCAGAGCCACTGGTACGCCTCGGTCCCGATCGGGGGGCAGAACTACTGCCCGAGCCCGGGCTCGGGCAGTAGCGCACCGGCATCGGTTGTGCGCTTACTCGCCCGGTGATCCTAGGTCTGCGTCTAAGGGTGGCAGCACGTGATACGCAAGATGGAAGCGGTCATCGAACTCACCGTGCCGGTGATACTGACTATCGCTTTCGAGCGTGATCCATACGTCGGCGCCCTCTTGGATCTGATTCGGGTGCACCGTCCAACTGAGAGTGACTTCCTCGCCCTTGCGGCCGTCTTCTGTGACCATCGACCCGCCCCGGCTTTTCACCCGAAGGTCCCATCTGAGCAGCCGGCCGTGCGGGTCTGAGCCGATGCACTTGAACGTGATGCAGTCCCCAGGGCGCACGCACAACTCTGCTGGCGTCCCATTGCGGGGCTGGCGTCCAAAAGAATCGGTGACAGAGACGATTTCGGGATAGTACTTCAAGTCTGGTCCTTGTTCGCTGCGCCAGATTGTCACTTGATTGGTGATCTCTCCAACGATCCCCACCACGAGTGATTGTTCGAATGGGTACAGTTGTCGCCCATGCATCGTTGGATTGCGGAAACCCTCTAGGCGATCCATGTAGGTTTCGAAGTACTTCTTCTTACCGAGGATCGGCTCGAACCTCGCCCAATTCTGATCGCGACCGATGATCTCTCTGAGTTGGTGGAACTCCAGGTACTCGATTAGGTCGCTCGACGCGATGGTCCCCCGCCGCTTGGCCATTTCAGCGGCCAGCTTGTCCTCGAGGCGGTCAATCCTGACCGCTGGATCGTCCCGCCAGCCCTCTGCCATCACTTCCCGTATGAGATCGCGAAGCACCCGCTCGACCAGGGTGATCGCTTCGTAGGGCTGCACGTGACAGACAGTAGTCGCTCGGGTCGACCAGACTGTGGACAACGATGCCAGCAGCGCCAGAGCCCCCAGCGGTAGCCAGGCACGCCGCCTGCGTGGCTAGGGCAACAACCACCGCACAGCCCGACTACGCCGACCCAACTGAACGCTGACCACACGGTCATCAACCGATTTGCGCATCCAAAACGCCACCGTCGCAATCTCGGGCATCCTGCGCGTCGGGCAAGGGCAATCCGACGAAAGTCGCCCGCAGGTACGTGTGCTGCGACCCACGACGCTGTGATGTGATGGCCCAAGATCTCGCGAGAAGGATTGCAGCTGATGCCGACTCCCACCAAACTCCGAACGCCCGGCCACCATGTCTGATCTGCCTCACCGCCGAGCGCCAGTCCGCAGACATCTTGGTCTTGGCCGCACGCTCAGCGCACTCGCCGCCGGTGCGGCCACATGTGTGGGCTTACCTCCGGCCGCATACGTCGTGTTAGCCCACGGGTCACCGAACTGGGCGGCCTTTTGGCAACACGCGGCCCAACCGTACGCAACGTTGGCGGCCGGTTTCGGTGCTATCACCGCTGGTGTCTTGGCCTACTACAGCGGCCACTACACACGTTCCGCCGAAAAGGAACGTCACGACGCTGAGCAGCTACGGTATCGAGACGAGCGAGCACAAGAAGTTAGACGCGACCTGCACGCTCGATTCACTACGGCTACAACGCAACTCGACAGCGCAACCGTCATGAGCCGACACGCTGGAGCTCACTCCTTGGCGGCACTGGCAGACGACTGGCATGCAATCGACCCTTCGAGCCGCCAGATCCAGGCATGCGTCGACGTCTTATGCTCCTATCTACGACGACCGTGGGATCCGTTGGACGACAACGCAGACATCGCAGAGGAACGCGTCGTCCGCGAGACAATTTCGTCGGTACTCCGGCAGCACCTACAACCTGATGCATCGCCTAACTGGTCAGCATGTGCGATCAACCTTTCAGGTGCCCACCTGCACGACCTCGATTTGAGCGGCGCCCGTATAACGTCGGCCGACTTCTCCGGGGCAAGTTTCACCGGATACGTCGGATTCGAGGGAACGGCCTTCAACGGATCGGCCGAAGACGCAATAACATTCGACGGCGCGACGTTCACCGCAACGGGAAGCAGGGACTGGACGAACTTCGCTGACGCGACCTTTACTGCGGACGCGATACTGGGTATCAGCTTCGAAGGCGTGACATTCCTGGCGCGCGAAGAAGGGCGCATATCCTTTCATTCCGCTCATTTCGACTCGCGGCGCGACGGCGGACTATCGTTTATTCAATCGACGTTCAGCACGGACGGCGCCGGAGCGATCAGTTTCGAAGCTGCCCACTTCACGGCAACGAACCCAGCCCGGCAAGTATTCACCGACGGACAGCTGCCCGATTGCATTACCTTCATGTGGGCCACATTTGCCGCCAACAGCAACGAAGGGATTACGTTTGACCACGCGGTGTTTCGTGCAGACCGCGGTCGCATCCGATTCACAGAAGCGACGTTCGTTACTACTAACCACGCGCGGATAACTTTCCGCGAAGGGGTATTCCTAGCCGACCATGATGGTCAGACTACGTTCGACGGCTCAAGTTTCCACGGAGACGGAACAGTCTCGTTCGCAAACCCCGGGCACTGGAACGGCACGAGTTTCGACTGGGACTCCGACCCCGACAGCATGCCGCCCGTTGTTGACCCGCAACAATGGCCACCGAAGCCAAGAAGCACCTGAGGCGTTCAACGCATGACGTTAAGCCTGCCAACGGGCGGGAGCACGGGTACTCGCGCACAATGAACAGTAGCTCGAATCACGGCATTGCCACCGACGCCTGCTCACCGACGACCACTGGGCTTCAATCGAAACCACCTCCGTCCGGCACCCTCACGTCAACGCGGAATAGTCCAGCCTGACCCGTCCAAGACGAGTCGAGCGATCAGGTCGCAGCACCGCCGTGCCGTCATCATCCCAGACACCTGTCAAGACCGATACGGTAAGGCCATGGCAGACAGCAGAGGCTTCCACACCCACCGCACTGAGGCTGAAGACGACCTCTCCAGGGCCTGGACGGCTTTCAATAATGTTGATATCGGGACACTTTCACCCGCAGAGCTCATAGGCTACGCGCAAGCGCGCGCCACGATGGGAGTCGCCCATGCACTGTTGGCCCAGGTCGCGCTAGAGGATCAACCTCCTCTGCCGCGCTGAGCCTCCCGAACGTCTGGTTCGACTAAACGTGCCTTGTGCGGGCTCGGCCTTTGGCCGAGCCCGCAGGCGCACCCGTGGTGCGTGCTTCGCGTTAGTCGTCCTGGTAGCAGGGAATTTGGAGCAGATCTTCGCCGTCGAGGCGGCCGTGCCTACGCCTACCAGTGGAAACGGCGGTTGTACTTGAGATCCACCGATTCCCGGGCTATGCGTCCTGCATCCACCAGCGTCACGATCGAGTCGTACATTTCGTCGAGGGGCTCTGTCGGCCCACCGCGTAACTCGTTGATGCGCTGAGCTGCCTTGTATCCGCAGTACAACCCAAACATCGCATCGAACAGAACGCGCACCTTCGCGTACTCCGGTATGGAGTCCGGGGACTTCACGGCAATGGACAGATTCACCGGATTCGCGTGTGCCAGGTTCGAGAGGCGAGCATAGAAGTTGTCATCCTCCAGAAATCTCAGGCGCCGGCCGTGGACTTTCTTGCTGTTTCTTTCCTCCTCGACATACATCGACGCCACCAACTGGTCTTCTTGGCTGGTCTGCTTCGGCTTTTTTAGGCCATGCGTATCGATCCAGCGTTGAATCTCATCAGTCTCGGAGTTCATATGGCCATGAGCCTTATTCGCGACGCCTGTCTTCCAAAAATGCAGAGACAGGCTGCAGCGGTCCCATGCCGATAAGCCGGGGTCGCTCAGGCGAAATGCTTTCGCCGAATACACCGCGGTCGCTCGGGCGAGGACCGCAGGTGACACCGCCCACTGCGACGGGCTGTTCAGGACCGATGCCGAGGCGAAGAGAGTTTCGCCGGCTCCACGCAGGCACAGGGACGCTAGCTCGTGCGCATCCTTGAGCGGCTGCTGCAAGCCTTCGCTCTCGTTCCACCCGTGCTCTGAATCGAACACCTCGATGTCGATGCCAGGTTCTACGCAGCGCATCCTCGACGTCTCGTTTAGCAGATGCGCACCGGTGACGCTGACAACGACGGCATTGAGGAGTAATTCGTCAATGGCCGACATCAGTTCGTCGTCTGGAGCAAGTTCGTCGTTGCATTCGGAAACAGTCATGTCGTTACCGTATCCGCTAGGTCCAATCGATTACGGAATGGCGTGGCGGGACCGAAAGATTCTGTGCCGCAGAGAAAAAGTTCATCGGCGAATCCTGCCGTTGTCTGGCACACGACAAGCTCGCTTGCCCGCCTGATGAGTCGAGGGCCTCAGTCTCGACGTTGCGCTGTCCGCATCTCGTCGCCTTCCATCGCCAACCTGGACACCGGGCACCGGACCTCCGACGCCCGCCCGCATCACCGTGGCCGCTGCTTCCCGTGCAGGTTGAACTTTCAGGTACGGCTTGCAGATCGGCGGTCTACCCGACGGACCTCACCGACGTGCTCGTTGGTGACCCGGCAGTAGAGCCGGCCCGCCGCGATCACCTCCGGAGCTTCCAGGTACGGCACGCAACGACCGGGCCAAACGGTTACCGAACATGCGAGTTAGCCGAACTTTCCGCAGCAGAAACGCTAGCGGATCCCGACCACGGCCCGACACTCTCAAGTCTTTCCGGATTCCGCCCGACACTCTCACGTGTTCGCGGAATAATCGCCAGCGGATCGGTCCGCGACTAGTTGAAAGTACCCAGGTCACAGCACCCTTGTACTCTCAACATTTCCCGGATCGGACATCGCTTTCTTCGCCCTTTGGCGGAGTCACGTCCAGGAGCCTCTCGTGCCCAACCATCATCCATCTCGCTCGTGGCGCGGCTGTGCGATGTGCAAGCCGCATAAGCGACGTGGCGCCGGCCGAGCCACCAAGGATCCGGTCGCAACCCGACGGCGCCTGGGATACGCACGGCGGTACTCGCGCCGATCCATCGGTGGCGACGGCTACTGACGCCCCTCCACCCGTTCCCGCGTCCCCGCTGCTAATTTCGTCACAGTGACGTTTTGTCGGCTTGTGCCTGTGTGTCGATTCGGTTGCCTTACAGGCGCTTTCGGCCCCCTTTGGGTTGGAGTGAGTCTCGCAGCGGCTCCAGGCATCGCGCCGGTGATAGCGTCGTTGGTGAAGCGCAAGGAGTTGGACAGATGGCGATCAGGATGGGACGGACCAGGCGGCGAGTTGCACTGCTCTTGCCTCTGACGGCAGCTGCCACAGCGCTCGTGGCCGGCTGCGGTGTCGATTCGTCTCAACCGATCGCATCAGATGATCCCGTGACGACGCTGCCGGTGCCGGCCAATGTTCCGCCTTTTCCGTTGCCCAGCGACATTCCGCCGGTGCCGTTGCCGAGTGCCATTCCCATTGTGGAGATGCCGAACGAGATTCCGCGGGCGCAACTTCCAGCCGACGTGCCGCAAGTTGAGATGCCCGGTGCGATTCCCCGGATTCAATTGCCCTCCGCGATCCCGCCTATCCCCTTTCCGTGACCAGCCAGGTGCCCGACAATCGTCACTGTGACGTATTGTGTTGTGCTGCAACATATTTCGCGCGATGAGTTGTCACATCACGTTGCCGACGCCCGGTGTGTAAGACGGTGACACCACACCACTGGTCGCGACCATCGTTGTGCAGGTGACCGTACCGCTGAAATTGGCCGCGGCCGCGCGCACGTCGACCATCGGTGCGGTAATCGTCACGCCGCCATTGGATTCCAGGACGATCTCGGTGCCGTTGGGGTGAAGCAACCGCACTTCCTGTGCGGGCTCGTCGATCACCACCTGATGTCCGCTGGGTAGCGTCAGGGTCCGTACGGCAGGGATCGGCGGCTCTCGCCATAACCCGCCGATCACGTAGGGAAAATTGGGATCGCCCGCCTCGAACGCGACAAGTACCTCCGCTCCTACGGCCGGCACCTCCTGAGCGACACTCACGACGGGCTGCGCGATCGGCGCCCACAGCATCCGGTCGCCCGCGGCGTCGGCTAGACGGATCTTGATCCGTCCGGCCGGCTCCGGATCGATGTTCTCCACCACGAGGCCGCGGTAGACCCCGAACACTCGCTCGTTTGTCATGCCATCGATGATCACGCCGGTGGCCCCGACAATGTGCGTGTTGGCCAAAATGTGCGTGGCCGAATCCACGCTCGGAGACTGCCGCGGATCCATGACATGCACGACTGAAAAGAAGAATCCGCGCGCCAGAAATTCAAAACAGAATGGGGTTTGATGCGCCTATTGATGCATCAATTCAGACTCGCGGAATATTCAGCGTTTGCACATCAGATCGACGTACGCGGTCGTATAGCGCACGAGATTGTTCACTCTGCCTGTCGGGCCGCGTTGCACCCAGGAATGCTTGACGTCGGTTCCCTGACGCACCGCGGTCACCGTGCATTGGTCCATCGGTGCGTTGCCGACCTTGTTGAGGATCACCCGGAATCCCTGGGCCTCGAGCTCACTGATTGTCGCTTGAGCTGATGTATGACCGGTCGGCGCCGCCGACGCCACCGCAGATGAGCTCAATCCCAATGCAGCCGCAGCTAAGGCAACGACAACGCTCCCCGTGATCCTGCCGCTCGACAATTCGCTTCCCTTTCCGACTATTATTCAGTGCGCTCGCTATTCGTGTGCACGGAATTAATGTCCAGTTTAGCCACGTCTAAATATTTGGCCAGGAATTCATATATGACGCATAACTATGCCCATAGGAAATGCATAGCCGATTCATGCGGATTTCAGACACGACCACAAAACGTCGAGGTTGTGGCGGGAGCTCAGGACGGAGCGGTAGAGCCGGCGTGGCGGCGACGCGATGAGTATCGCTCCGCGGCGGGGTCTTACTGAACATGACGATGACGACGAGAGTGCTGAGTGTGTCAGTTCCGGTTTCCGACCAGGACGCCGCGCTGAAGTTCTACACCGAAGTGCTGGGATTCGAACTCCGCACCGACGTGGAGGTCTGGCCGGGTGCGCGCATGATCGAGGTTGTGCCGCCGGGCTCAGCAGTCTCCTTGGTGCTCCTGCCGCACGACAGCCAGATCCCGATCGCGATCCGGTTGGGCACCTCTGATGCTCAACAAGCCCACGACAAGGTCCGTGAGGCCGGAGTGCCGCTGCACAACGCCGAGCTGGTCCGGATGGAGGGAATACCGGCGATGTTCTCCTTCACAGACTCCGACGGCAACGGCTTGGTCTACCTCGAGGACACAGACCCGAGCGATTCCCGCTGACCACCCCAACACCCTGGGGGGGGCCGGCTGATGGTGTTGGCGCGTGGCAGCCCTGACGAACAGCTGTCCGCGCTAGATTTGCCCTGGTTTGTAGGCTTCGAACATGCCGTTCAATGCCGGTGACGTCTTTGCCGGGTACACCATTCAGCGGCTCCTCGGTGCCGGTGGCATGGGCGAGGTCTATCTCGCCCAGCATCCTCGCCTGCCCCGTCTGGATGCACTCAAGATTCTCTCCGTGAGCACCACGCGCGACGACGAGTTCCGCGCCCGGTTCACCCGAGAGGCGGAGTTGGCCGCGGCGTTGTGGCATCCGCACATCGTCGGGGTGCACGACCGTGGTGAATTCGACGGCCGGCTGTGGATCTCGATGGACTATGTCGAGGGCACCGACGCCAAGCACCTGATCGAGCAGCACCCGTCTGGAATGCCGTTGCAGGATGTGGTGGAGATCGTGACGGCCGTCGCCGAAGCCCTCGATGTCGCGCACGAACGGAACCTGCTGCACCGCGACGTCAAACCGGCGAACATCCTGGTCACACCACCGTCGGGAAGTGCCCGGCGGCGCATCCTGCTCACCGATTTCGGCATCGCCAGGGAGGCCGACGACGCGAATGGCCTCACGGAGACCGATGTGGCCATCGGCACCGTCGCGTATGTAGCGCCCGAGCAGCTCACCGGGAAAACACTCGATGGCCGGGCAGACCAGTACGCGCTGGCCGCGACCGCCTTCCACCTGTTGACCGGCGCGCCTCTCTTCGACGACGCCAATCGCATCGTCCAGGCCGGCAACCATCTCTACACACCGCCGCCTCCGCTGTCGGGGCGTCGTCGCGACCTCGCCCATCTCGACGCCGTGATGGCCAAGGCGCTGGCGAAGCAACCCGGCAAGCGCTACGCACGGTGTCTGGACTTCGCCCGGGCGCTGGGCGGGAGTACGGATGTGTCGACCGCGCCCGAGCCGGTGCCGGAGCGGGATACCGAGCCGACTCCCCCGGATGCCGGTCCGCAGACCGCCCCGCTGGAGATCTCCGACGATCGCGAGCCGAGCAGCTCGCCGGAGACCAAGCGGTTGGCCATGCTCACGATCCTGGGCACAGCCCAGGGGGTGCAGAAGCGACCATCCGGACCTGACGGCGAGGAGGAGGTCTGGACCTTCCGCCTGGAGCGGTACGAATCGACCGGTGAAGCGCACACCGTCGTGCCGGTCGAGCTCCGTGGTGACTCCATCGCGGGCGAACTCTCCGACGGGGATGTGGTGGAGGTCAGCGGCTTCTGGGATAACCGAACGCTGTTTGCCGACTCTGCGGTCAATCATTCGGCTGGGACCCGCGGACGTCGTCGGCGCCCGTCGTTCGAAATGCGGTCCGGTAAGCGCCGCGGTGCTTTGGCATCTCGCCCGGTGCGGATCGTGATGGTGCTGGCCGCGATCGCTACGATCGTTGCCGCGTCCATCGTTCTCGTCCGCGGGTTGGGACCGTCCTCGCACACCGGCCCGGGCCCGATTGTGACGCCCGAGAGCGCGACCGTGTTCTCCCCCGGAGGCTCACCAGACCATCCGGACCAGGCGGGTCTGGCCATCGACGGCAACCCCGCCACATCGTGGCCCACCGACATCTACCAAGATGCCGCGCCGTTTCCCGCCTTCAAAGAAGGCGTCGGCCTGATGCTTCAGCTCCCCTCACGGACCGCTTTGAGTGAGGTCACGATCGACCTGCCCAGCACCGGAACAGAGGTCCAGGTTCGTGCGGCTGACACGGCCGACCCGAAAAGCCTGTCCGACACAACCGAGTTGACGCCGAACGTGGCGCTACAGCCCGGGGAGAACACGATCACCGTCGACAATCAGACGGAAACCTCAAATGTGCTGGTGTGGATTTCGAAGTTGGGCACCGTCGACGGGCAGAGCCACACGGCCATCTCAGAGATCACGTTGCGGGCCGCAGGCGATTAGCCCAGCTCTAACAACCGCTTGGGGTGCATGCCGTCGACCTGGCCGATGAACGGTGGATGGATGCTGTAGCCGAGCATGCGGCGGATGTCCTCGGACACCGCGCGCACCGTGTCCCGGGTCATCGACAGGGTGAACGCCTCCTGCGGGCGCAGCCACGGTTCGCAGTACTGCGCAGTCAGCGCCAGACGTGCATTCGCGGATCGATTGGCGCCGCCGCCGTGCCACAACGTGCCGAGAAAGAACACGCATGACCCGGCGCTCATCACCACCGGTGCGCGTTCGGCGGGCTCGGGCAGTCGATCGCCCCACTGATGGCTGCCCGCGACGATGTCGGTGGCGCCGTTGTCGGCGGTGAACTCGTCGATCGCCCAGATCGTGGCCGCGCCCAACGCTTTTCGCGGCCTGGGAAGCGGGTAGAAGCCATCGTCGGTGTGCAGCATCTGCGCCTGCTCCCCCGGCAGAATCCTGATGACCTGCAGCATCGACAACAGGTAGTTCGGCATGAAGAGCCGATCCAGCAGCGCCAGCACGCGCGGATGGTCGGCGATCCGGTCACAGGTGCGGGTCTTGTTCAACACGCTGTACACCCGCTGGGTGGCGCGACCTTCGAATCCGTTGCGGCCCCGCGGATCCAGCAAGGGATCAACCGACTCCCGAATCGCATCGAGTTCGGCCGGGGTGAGCAGGTCGGGCAGGATCACGTAGCCGTCGCGCAGCACCGCCGCCAGATCCGCGTCGGCCACCGCCGGATCGACCTGTTCACCACTGCTGGGGGTCCGCCGGTACGTACCGGCCAGGTCGCCCGCCAACTCCGTCAACGATGTCACTTCAGTGCTCATGATCGCCCCAAACCGAAACATAACTGACTTCTGTTATGGTCCGCACTATGGCACGGGCCCCGATCGGACGTCAACAACTCCTCGACGCTGCCCGCGACGAACTCGTCCAGGGAAACGGTGTCATCGAGCTCAGCGGACTGACGCGCCGTGCCGGGCTCAGCACCGGCGCCCTCTACCACCACTTCGGGTCGAAAAGCGGCCTCCTGACAGCGATCTACGACGGCTTCTACGACGGACTGCGCCACGCGATCGCCGACGCCCACCTCCCCACCGGCGATTGGGCCACTCGTGAACGCGACCGCACCCACCGCTTCGTGGCCTATCACCTCGCCGACCCACTGGCGCCGATCCTGCTCAACCGCACCGCCAGTGACCCGCAGCTGACCGAGCTCGAGGCCGCCTACATCCGCAACCTCATCGACAATGCCGCCGCCAACATCCGCCACGGGCAGCAATCAGGTGAACTCCCCGTCGACCTGGATCCGGACAGCGCCGGGGCTTACGTCATCGGCGGCCTGCGGCACGGGATTGCGGAGCAACTCCGGGTTGCCCCGACGCCGGACGCCGAGCAAGCGACACAAACACTTTGGCGGTTTACCGCTGCGGTCCTCGGCATTTCCTAGGCCTACGGACGGGGGTTGGCCACGGCCGTCAGCCCCGATCATCCTTCCCGCGCCCGGTGATCCGGTTCAGGGCGGAGACTCCCGGAATGTTGGTCAACAGCCGGAAGACATCGTTGCCGGTGTTGATCAACGATTCGAGTTGCGGCAGGAGCCGGTCCAACGTCCGGAACATCGGGTCGGCCATCGCCATAACCCGTTCGGTCCGGTCGATCGTGGTGTTGAGCCGCTCGGTCGCGACAGCGAGATTCTCCAGCAAATCGGGCAACTGCGCGGCGAGTTGAGCCGACGCCGGCGGAATACGCATCGCGCCGCTCGCCACCGCCTGCGCGGCCTCTACGGCCGACTGGGCTGTCCCGACAGCCGCCTGAGCGGCCGACTTGAGGTCGCTGGGTTTGGGAACTTTCTGGCTACTCATAGGGGCAACTGTCCCCCCACCTTGACCGCACCGTTGCTCGATCCAGCAAAATCGACCCGCGCCTGTCGCCAGGCGATCAGCGAAGGGCAAACTTGATCAGTGGCACGCCGCCGCGCTGACAACGCCGGCGAGCGCATCCAGCCGGATGACCCGAACGGAAGGACCCCACCATGAGCACACCCCGGACCCCGATCGACCCGGACGCACCGGTGCTCGTGACAGGCGCCAGCGGGTACATCGGCAGCTGGATCGTCCGGTACCTCCTCGAAGCCGGCCACACCGTCCACGGCACAGTGCGCAACCCGCAGAAGACGTCCGGCCTCGAGCATCTACACAAGCTCTCTGCCGACCATCCCGGTCGGCTGAAGCTGTTCAAGGCGGACCTGCTCGAGCCGGGCAGCTTCGACGAGGCCATGGCCGGATGTGAGCTCGTCATGCACACCGCGTCGCCGTTCCTGCTCTCCGGCTACAAGGATGCGCAAGAGGCGCTGGTCCGCCCGGCGCTGGAGGGCACCCGAAATGTCCTGGACTCGGTCAACCGCACGGACAGCGTCAAACGTGTGGTTCTCACCAGCAGCGTGGTTGCGATCTACGGAGATGCCCGGGAGACCCGGGATGTCCCCGGCGGTGTGTTCACCGACGAACACTGGAACACCACCAGCAGTGTCGACCACCAGCCGTACCCCTATTCCAAGACCGTGGCGGAGCAGGAGGCCTGGCGGTATCAGAAGGCGCAGGACCGCTGGGACATGGTCACCATCCACCCGGGCCTGGTGCTGGGTCCTTCCCTGACCAACGCCAGCGACTCGGCCAGCCTGAGCACGATGAAACAGTTCACCGATGGCACCCTGCTCGCCGGTGCTCCCGCGTTGACCATGGGCGTGGTGGACGTGCGTGACGTCGCCGATGCCCACCTGCGCGCCGGGTTCACCCTCGCGGCCCACGACCGCTACATCGTCAATGCCGACTCGCTGAGCCTCCTGCAGATCGGCAAGGTGCTGCGCCGCCGGTTCGGACCGTTCTATCCGTTCCCGAGGATGACCGCACCCAAGGTGCTGGTGAAAGCCATCGCTCCGGCAGCCGGGCTGACGCGCAAGTTCGTCGATCGAAACATCGGATACCCCTTGGCATTCGACAACAGTCGTAGCCGCAACGAACTGGGCCTGGCCTATCGGCCGGCCGAGCAGACCGTCACCGATCACTTCCAGCAGATACTCGACGACGGACTCGTCCGCCGGATGCCGGGCAGCTAGTCCACAGGCTCCGGCGGCAGTCCGTACTGCACCGCAATACCCGTGAGCAACATCGTCATTCGCTGCTGAAAGCTGCCTTCGCCGAACGGGTCGTAACCGGACTGCGCGATCGCACGCAACGTCGGATAGTCGGACGCGGGACGTTTGGCGGTGAGTTTGAAGATCCGGGCCAGCCACGGCTGTCCGCTTTCAGCGTGGAGGTGCTCGCGGTGTGCCTCCGTGACGCTGCCGATCGCCATCGCGCTCACCGCCGCCCAGACCGCCATCGCATCATCGGGGGCCAGGCCGTGCTCGGCCAGCGCCTCGACCGCGTCGCCGTTGCACTCCATCTCCATCTCGTCGCGCACCCCGCCCGTCACGAACTTCTCCACCAGTGCCGGCTCGGACGCCAGCACCGTCCGGATGTAGGACGCGTAGCTGCGCATCCAGGTGGCCCAGTGCTCGCCGGCGTACCGCGGCGGCGGGGAGTTGACCAGCGCACTCTCGGTGGCCAGGCGCAACAGATCGTCCTGGTTCTTCACGTGGTGATACAGCCCAGGAAGACTGACGCCGAGGTGTTCGGCGACCCGCCGCATGGTGACGTTCTCGGTGCCGATCTCCAACACCGCAGCGACTATCGCGCTCTTGTCGATGCGGGGCGGCCGGCCACGGCGCGGCGCTACGTCGTTGGAGGTCACGGATCCTCCTACCAGGCGGGACACTCTCGATCTGGGGGTTGACGTTAATCGATGCGAGTTCTAAGAATCAATATGAAAATTATGATGACCACGGGAGAGATGAATTGACTGACTCCGCGCACCGGCAGAACCGTCAGGTCCTGCTGCGCCGCCGCCCCAATGGACTGGTCTCCCCCGACGACACCGAGATGGTGACCGTGCCCGCGGCGGTGCCCGCGGAGGGCGAAGCACTGCTGCGGACCACCTATGTCGGCATCGACGCTGCCGCTCGCACATGGCTGGACGGCGAGCCCGGCTATCTTCCGCCCCTCGAGCTGGGTGAGGTGGTGCGGGTGGCCGGTATCGGCGAGGTCGTCGAATCACGTTGCGATGCCTACAAAGTCGGTGATCTCGTGACCACCCTGACCGGACTGCAGGATTACGCGATCATCCGCGACGACCTGTTCAGCACGCCGGTGGTCGGGTACACGGATCCGCTGGCCGTGATGTCGATCTACGGGCCGACCGGCGCGACGGCCTACTTCGGCATGAAGGGTGTCGGCAATCCGCAAGCCGGCGAGACCGTCGTCGTATCGGCGGCCGCGGGTGCCACCGGATCGGTGGCCGGCCAGATCGCCAAGATCGCCGGCGCTCGGGTGGTCGGTATCGCAGGGGGCCCGGACAAATGCCGGGTGGTGGTCGAGGATTTCGGCTTCGATGCCTGCGTCGACTACAAGGCCGGCGACTTGACGGCCGCGCTGAAGGAAGTGTGCCCCAACGGGATCAACGTCTACTTCGACAATGTCGGCGGCGACGTTCTCAATGCGGTGCTGGCCAATCTGGCGCACAAGGCGCGGGTGGTGATGTGCGGCATCATTTCCAGCTATCTCAACGGTGATCATCCCGGGCCGTCCAATTACGTGAACCTGCTCGCCACCGCCTCGACCATGCAGGGCTTCATCGCACTCGAAGAGTGGGCGCGCTTCGACGAGGCGTTCGCCGCGCTGCAGGGTTGGGAGCAGCAGGGGCTGTTGGCACACCGTGAAACCGTGTACGAAGGGCTGGAATCCAGTATCGACGCGCTCAACGGACTGTTCACCGGCGCGAACATCGGCAAGATGCTGGTGAAGATCAACGAACCGAGCCAAGGGTGACGGCGACGGATCCCGGCCGGAGCATGGCGCCTGCGCCCGGGGTGGTCGATACCGCCGACGAAGTCGACGCCCAGTGGCTTACCGCCGCGCTGAACTCGTCGGGCATCGCCGCCACGGTGCGTCAGGTGACGGCGGAACGGGTCGGAACCGGCCAGATGGGTTCCTGTGCACGACTGTTCATCGACTACGCCGACGGCACCGGCCCTGACCGGCTGATCATCAAGCTGCCTGCCACCGACGCCAACAGCCGGGCCGCCGGCACACTCAGCTATCGATGCGAGACCAGCTTCTATCGCGACTACGCACACCGGATCGGTGCGCGGCTCCCCCACTGCTACTACGTCGCGGCGGATGCAGAATCCAACGGCTTCACCCTGTTGCTGGAGGACCTGGCACCGGCCGAGCAGGGTGATCAGATCGCCGGTTGCACAGTGGACGAAGCCCTGGCCGCAGCGGTGAACGTTGCCGGGCTGCATGCATCGACCTGGAATGATCCGGCGGTGCGTGAGCTCGACTGGTTGATTCCCGACCTCACCGCGATGCCCGAGTTCGCCGCCGAGCTGCTGGCCAATGCCACCGAACAGTTTCTCGGGCGGTACACACTGTCGCCGGACACCGCCGCTGTGCTGCAGCGGTTCTCCGACGAGTTCATGAGCTGGGCGGCCGGACGACGGGAGCCGTTCGCACTGCTGCATGGCGACTATCGCCTGGACAATCTGCTGTTCGCCGAGGCCGGTGGCGCCGACCCGGTGGTGGCGGTGGACTGGCAGGTCATGTCAACCGGCCTGCCCCTGCGTGACGTCACGCTGCTGGTCGCGCCAGGTCTGTCGGTCCCGGACCGCCGCGCCGGTGAGCGTTCGATCATCGAGGCCTACCACCGCCGGTTGTCCGAACTCGGTGTCACCGGGTACAGCCTCGAAAGCTGTTGGGAGGATTACCGTTACGCGCAGTTCCAGGGACCGTTCGTCACCGTGCTGGGCGCACTGGTCGGTCAGCCCTCCGAGCGTGGCGACCGGATGTTCACGGTGATGGCCGAACGGTCGGCCACCGCGATCGCCGACCTCGACGCGTTCTCCCTGCTGGGCAAGTGAACAGAAACAGGACCGATGCTCACACCGTTTGACGACTACCCCATCCACTCGTCGGCCGAACCGGTCGCGACACCGGTCAGTGCCGATCCCAATCACTATGACCGCTACTGGTTCAACGGTCACCAGCGCGACGGCGACTTCTATTTCGGCGCGGCGATGGGCCACTACCCGGTCCGCGGGGTCATCGACGCCGCCTTCAGCCTCGTCAAAGACGGTGTGGAGCACTCGGTGTTCGCCTCCGGGGCGATGCCACTGGACCGGTCGGCGACTATCGGGCCGTTCCGCATCGAGGTGATCGAACCGCTTCGCACCATCCGGTACATCGTCGACTCGAACGAACACAACATCTCCTGCGACCTGACCTTCCGGGCGACCACCGTGGCGATCGAGGAACCCCGGCAAACGCGCCGGACAGCCGAAGGCATCGTGCTGACCGACCACACCCGCCTCACACAATGGGGTACCTGGGAGGGAACGATCAGCGTCGACGGCGAGGACACCGCTGTCGAGGCCGGCTCTGTGCCCGGAACTCGTGACCGGTCATGGGGTGTCCGGCCTGTCGGCGAGCAGGTGCCTGTCCTCCGCCAGCCGATGCCGTTTCAGGTGTTCTGGCTTTGGGCACCTTTGCATTTCGGAGATCGGTTCACCCACTACGCCTTCCACGAGCATGAGGATGGACGGCGATGGTTGCAGACCGCGCAGGTCCTCGATCCGCTGCCGGTGGGCGTCTCCCCGTGCAGCCGGGTCGGAGTGCGCGAGTGCTATGACATCGGCTACGAACTCGACTGGGAACCCGGTCGACGCGAAATCCGGCGGGCGCACCTGTGGTTCACCGATCCGGTCGAAGGCGAGACGCACATCGAGGTGGAGAAACTCTTCACCTTCCGCATGCGTGGGATCGGCTACTGGCATCCGCACTGGGGCCACGGTTCCAACCACGGACAATTCGAGATCGGCCGGGAGTCCATATGTCTCGACGATTTCGACCCGACCGACTTCGCCTCGATTCACCTACAGAACGTCGTCAAGGCCACGATGGGTGAGCGCACCGGCATCGGTGTCGTCGAGCAGATCGCCATCGGACCGCACTCACCGTCAGGGCTCACCGGATTCATCGACGGCTACCAGCCCTGACGCCTCTAGTCCATCTTTGTCGCCAGCTTCAGCCGGTCCATACCGGTCGGTTCGTCGAATTCGCCGAAGCGGAACGTGACCGACTCGAGGCTGCCGGTGAACGGGAACGGGGCGCGGTCGGCATAATCGTCGCAAACCGGTGAGACGCAGTCCATCCCGACATCGAAACACTCAGTGCCACAGCGCTGCGGGACCTGCCGGGCGATGCGAGCCTGGGCCACCTGATGGTCGTCGACGGACACGGTGACGGTAGCCGGACTACCCGGCTGCTTGGCGTCGGGCTGGAAATCTACGACGATGGTGTGCTCGCCGGGAGTGAGGGGCTGCTCGGCGACAGCGTCGTAGCGTTCCAGGCCGAAGTAGTTGTAGTGATAGCGGACCTTGCCCTCCCAGAGGAACAGGGCGAACCCGGCGGCGTCGCCACCGAGTGCCGCGAGGACGCCTTCGGCGCCGCCGTCGGGGATCGTGACAGGGACGGTGATGGTGTGCGGGACCCCGATCATCTTCGGCGCCGACCCCTCCGGCAGTCGTACCATGCCCGGGTGGAAGGTCACTTCCTTTCGCCCGGCGAAGAAGCTGGGCCGCAACGTCACATCGAGGCGTTCGGCGAAGCGGTCATCGATGGGCAACACGTTGTACTTGGCCGCCTCGGCCAGGAACATGTCCTGAAGCTCAGCCAGTTTCACGGGTTCACGTTCGGCCAGATCCACCGATTCGCTGTAATCCTCGGCGATGTTGTAGAGCTCCCACTTGTCGTCGTCGTAGGAGAACGTGCCGGAGGTCTCCCAGGGCAGGCGGCCATGACGGCAGCACGCGATCCACCCGTCGTGGTACATCGCGCGATTGCCCATCATCTCGAAATACTGCTTGTCGTGGGTACTTTCGTGATCGGCATCGCCGAAGGAGTAGGCGAAACTGACGCCCTCGATCGGTCGCTGGATATACCCGTTGACCTCGACCGGCTCCCGCACCCCGACGACCTCCAAAAGCGTTGGCAGGACATCGATGACATGGTGGAACTGGCTGCGTACCGCGCCGTGATCCGATATCCGTTCCGGCCAGGACACGATCATGCCGTTGCGGGTGCCGCCGAAGTGCGAGGCGACCTGTTTGGTCCACTGGAACGGCGTGTCGCCGGCGTGCGCCCACCCCACCGCATAGTGGGGTGATGTGCCGGGCATCCCCCAGCGGTCCATGAACCGCATCGATTCTTCGATGGTCGGCTGCTGACCGTTGAGACTCATCAACTCGTTCGGGGTGCCGATCAGCGAGCCTTCTCCGGACGAACCGTTGTCGCCGAGGATGTAGATCACGATCGTGTTGTCGAGTTGCCCGAGCCGCTCGATCGCGTCGACGACGCGTCCCACTTCGAAGTCGGAGTGCTCGAGGAAATCGGCGAAGTTCTCGGCCTGGCGGGCGAACAAGGCTCGATGTTCGACGGGCTGGCTCTCCCAAGACGGAATCTGCTCGGGTCGTTCGGTCAGCTGCGTGCCGGCCGGGATGATTCCCATGTCGAGCTGATTCTGATGGACTGCCTTGCGGTATTCGTCCCAGCCCATGTCGAAGCGGCCCTTGTTGCGACCACGCCAGTCCAACGGCGGCTGGTGCGGAGCGTGCGCGGCACCCGTCGAGAAGTACCCGAAGAAGGGCCGGTCAGGTGCGATCGCCTTCTGCATCTGGATCCACGCGATCGCATCGTCGGCAAGATCACGCTGCAACTGATAGCCGTCTTCGGGACGCTTCGGAGGTTCCACCGGCGTGGTGTTGCGAATCAGCGACGGGTAGAACTGGTCGGTCTCTCCTGCGATGAATCCGTAGAAGTAGTCGAAGCCCTGATTCGTCGGCCAGTTGTCGAAAGGGCCGGCAGGGCTGGTCTGGTTGTCGGGCACGTTGTGGTTCTTGCCCCACCATGCGCAGGTGTACCCGGCCTGTTTGAGCAACTCACCCATGGTGGCGCAGCTCTTGGGGATGATTCCGCAGTAGCCCGGGTACCCGGTCGCCATCTCCTGAATGACGCCGGTGGCCACCGAATGGTGGTTGCGGCCGGTGAGCAGGGCCGCGCGGGTCGGCGAGCACAGCGCTGTGGTGTGGAACTGGTTGTAGAACAAGCCGCGTTTGTGCAGGCGTTCGGCCGTGGGCATCCGCACCAGACCGCCGTTCACGCTGGGCCAGCCGAAGCCGACGTCATCGAGGAGGACGAGCAAAATGTTGGGTGCGCCGTCCGGAGCCTGGCGTACCGGCGGGAAGTCAGGTTTGGAGTCCTGGGCGTAGAGGTTGACCTTCGCGTCTGGAAACGTCCACTCCGGTTCGGGCAGGTGATAGCGGTCCAGGTGCAGCGGGAATTCCGAATCACTGTCAGCGGGCATGCTCGCAATTGTTCAGCTATTGAACCGAACTCGCTGGGCATTGCGACAAACTCTCAGTGGACTCACCCGACGACAGCACACCGATGTCGAAGCCGTCTGAGTTCGAGCGCCACATCTTGGAAACGCGTCTTGCTGAGTGGCCGGCAGGGCTATTCGAATCGCGGGTCCGTTACCTCGTCGACGAGTTCATTGGTCTCGAGGTCGAGGCGCTGCAAGCGGGATACATGATCGGCGCCGGATGTCACCTTCATGACCAGGTCTGCCGGGTCCAGACCACGCGACTTCAGGTTGGCGATCGCCGTTTCGACGGCTTCTTGCTCGCTGATGTCACGGCCGCCGGCGTAGACCTTGGCGGTGTGCGCGAATGCGGTTGTTCCATTCACGGGACGGTGAAACGAGACTCGTCGGACACTGATGGCTTCCTGTGGCGGCCCGGTGAAAGTGCCAGTTGTATCGAACTGATTGACGACCGACACCGAAGCGCCGTTGTCGGTCAGGAGTTCAAAGTTCAACTCCGTCACACCGGCTGCGACCAGGGAAGGTCCGTTCACGGTGACGGTCGATCCACCGACAACAGCCGTGCGAATGAACCCGTAGCTCCGAAATATCGGCTTGGGCGGTAGATCCACGTTGAACTCCATGTGCAACGCAAGGTTCGATTGAGTCACGACGGAGCGCGCGGCATGGGAGTAGTGGGCGGTGGCCGAATGGCCCCACGTTTGAACGGTATCCGTCAGAACGATCATGTCCGCATCCCTTCTGCTGCCCGACGTCCACAAGCGTATGGACCGGCAGCACAGCCGGCATGAGTAATCCGCTACCTGTTCTGCGACACCCGGTCATCGAGCCTGTTCACGTGGTCCCCGAGCCGCGGCGTACCGCTGGGCCGATACCAAACCGCAACCTCTACAAGGAATTACAGAATTGGAATTATGTTGCGACTGGGACTCACGTGACTATTGTGATGTAGGGTACGTACGTACGTAGTTACTACGTAGATATTGAGGGGTCCGATACCGGATCGGCCGCGGCTGACCCAGGGCGGAAAGGAACTGCGGGACCATGCCTTCCAATCCGCGCTCGGATCAGATCTCCTGGGAACGTCGAACACTTTTGCGCACAGGGGTTTTGGCTGCAGCCTCGCTGGCATTGATGGGAGCGCCGATCGCCCACGCCGAACCCAACGCCGGCCAGTGGGATCCCACTCTGCCCAACCTGCTCAGCGCGGGTGCGCCCGGTGATCCGGTGGCCGTCGCCAATGCGTCGTTGCAGGCAAGCGCTTTTGCGGCACAGACAACCTTTGACATGGGGCGAAAGTTCCTCGGCAGCTTGGGTCTTGTGCCGATCGACGACAGCGGCGCCGCTCCCGTACTCCGCGGCAACCGCGTTTACGGCAGACAGGCGGTCGAGTACGTCATCCGGCGGGCCGGCACTCAAATCGGGGTCCCGTATTCCTGGGGAGGTGGCAGCTTGACCGGACCCAGTCGAGGGGTGGATTCTGGCGCCGGCACCGTTGGCTTCGACTGTTCCGGACTGACCCGTTACGCGTTCGCCGGTGTCGGCGTGCTGCTCCCCCGCTATTCGGGCGATCAATACACCGCGGGACGCCAACTCCCGCCGTCCCAGGCCAAGCGGGGCGACCTCCTGTTCTGGGGGCCCGGCGGTGGACAACACGAGGCGCTCTACCTGGGCAACGGTCAAATGATCGAGGCCCAGCAGACGGGTGTCCCGGTCAAGATCTCGCCCGTCCGCAAATCGGGGATGACGCCCAATGTCACCCGGATAATTGAATACTGACGGGATAATCGCCAGGTGAGCATGACCGGTCGACGTGTCCCGTTGTGGCTACTGGCGTGTGCACTCATCTTGGGCGTCGTCGCTGTGATCGCCGTGAGAACACATGGCTTTGGTCTCGTGGACACGACGGAGCGCGAGGCTCAGGATCGTTGCGAGACCGATGTGCGCGGCAAGCTGGTGACGCCCGCGACCGCACAGCTCACCGACGTGGAGTCGAAGCTCGGTGACCTTGAGCCCGACAGCCGGGACTTGTTCCCGTTGACCACCGATGAACCGCTCAAGGGCGTCGAGCACTCACGTATCACCGTATGGAACGTGTCGGGAACGGTCGACGCCCAGACCGAATCCGGCAGCACGATTCACGACCCGTTCGTCTGCCGGGCATACTTCGTCGACGGCAACCTGGCGGACACCCTCGTTGTATTCGAGCGGGAGCACTGACCTCAACGGCAGAGCAGGCCCGACACCCCCAGCACGAAGGTCGCCACCGGAGCCAGCGCGATCACGGTGGTAGCGCCGAACAAACCGGCACCCGCACCGACCCGCATCCACGGCGCAGGTGGAAGGGCAAGGCGCTCAGCACGGTTCAGCAATGCCACATCGGCGGCACCGAGCGCCTGGGCCGGCGTGGCCCCGGCCAGGGCCATCAGACCAGCGAGGAGCGAGTGCTGTCCATGGCGGCGCACGGCGGCGTCGTCGGCACACATCTCCAGCAGCCGACCGACATCGGTGGCCGCCCGGGTCATGAGCCTCACCCGGGGGAAAACCATTGCCAGCCCGCGCAAAGACGTCACGATCTTGAGGTGATGCCCATCCAGGTGCGCCCGTTCGTGCGCGAGGACCGCCTGCAATTCATCGCCACCGAGCGCGGCAATGGCACCGGTGGTGACCACGATCGCGGGTGGCGCCCCCGCGACGCAGTATGCGGTGCGCTCGTCGGTGTCGACGATGAAGACGTCGCGTTGGGCCGTCGGACGTCCCACCATCCTCACCGCCTGTGCGTGCTTGTGAGCGCGGGACTGCAGCCGGCTGATGGTCCGTGCCGCTTTCATCCCGGCGGCGACCACCGCCACGGCCAGCGCGGCTGCGACGACGATCATCGTCGCCTGCGCTGCCAGGCCCGCACGCCCAGACGCGATGTCACAGAGGAACTGCACACACGACGCCAACAAGGACTGCCGCTGCCCGCCGTGGAGGGCCACATCGAGGATGACCAGTATCGGAATGGCGATCCAGGTCGCCAGGACGCTGACCACGGACGTCAACCACGCCGCCACGCCAAATCTGGGAGCCGAGCCACCGCGGGTGAGAGCGCTGAGCAGTGTCGGAGCCAGCGCCACCATCACCACGCTGTAGATCAGCAGCCCCGCGGCGACATTCACCGCTTCTTCGCCCTTCCGGAGCGCCGGGCCAGCGTACGCAGCGCGGCACGCAACCGGTCGGAATCCTGTGGGTCCATCTGCTCGAGGAAGTAGCTGAGCACCAGATCGGAACGACCGCCACCGTCGAGCGCCTCGCGCATCAACTGGGCGGTGTGCTGCTCGCGGTTCAACGTCGGCCAGTATCGATAGGCCCGCCCGTCGCGGTCGCGTTCCAGCCAGCCCTTCGTATGCAGGTTGTCCATCGTCGACATGACTGTGGTGTAAGCGATCCGGCGTTCCTCGGCGATTTCGTCGAACACCTCGCGGACCGTGACGGCCGCATCTCCGCGATTCCAGATGCGATCCATGATGTCGGCTTCGAGTTCGCCGAATCCTCGTACGCGCACTGCACCCCTCCACGATCGGTGGTGTGAGCGTACCTCGCGTTGGGGCTCAGGATGGGCCTCGACGCGGGCTCGGTATCTACTACTTAGGCTAGTACGTAGTACTCCCCCGCTACATCGTCCGTCAGCCGGCGTAAGCGACGGTCGTCATCATGCCGCCCTCCTGGTGATATGTGTTGTGGCAGTGCAGCATCCATGTTCCTGGATTGTCAGCGGCGAATATCACCCGCCGTCGCTGCATCGGCAGCACGATGAGCGTGTCCTTGCGGGCACCCGGGCGGCCGTCGTCACCCAGAACCTGAAAAGTGTGCCCATGCAGATGCATCGGATGCCACATCATCGACGAGTTCCGGAAAGTCATTGCTACGCGCTGTCCTTCGCGCACGGTCAGCGGCTGAGCCTTCGTGAACGTGCGGCCATTGATCGCCCAGTCATAGCTCGCCATCGAGCCGCCCAGTTCGACCGGCAGCTCGGTGTCAGCAGGCGTGGAGTCGAAGGTGGCCTCCGGCGGTGCGGTGAACGAACTGACCGTGCCGAGTCGACCCCGCAGTTCCGGTGGCACGAAATCGGGCGCCGGAGGCGAGCCGCCCGCGGTCACCAACAGCGCGCGCGTCGACGCGTCCTTCCCCTCGGCAGCCGCGACCAGCGGGAATACCCCGTCACGCGCGGTGACCACCACGTCATAGCGCTCACCCATCCCGATCAGCACCGCGTCCACGTCTGTGGGAACCACCGGGAACCCATCGGTATGGGTGACCGTCATCCGGTGCCCGGCCAGCGCGACCCGGAACGCGGTGTCGGAGCCGGCGTTGATCAACCGGATCCGCACCCGCTGACCAGGACGTACCCGCAAGCTGCTGGGGTTCTGGGCATCGCGGCCGTTGACCACGTACAACGGGTAGTCGACGTCACCGCCGTCGCTTCCCAGCGGTGAACTGTCGCGGCCTCCCATCGAGCCCATCCCGCCGTCGCCGTGCATGCCCGGCATGTCACCCATCCCGGGCATGCCGTGCCCGTCGCCCGACGGCATGCGCAGCCGGTCATAGATCTGAGCAGGGCTCGGACCGACGCCATCGGTCCAATCGTCGAGCATCACCACCCATTCGGCGTCGTAGCGGCCCGGGTCGTTCGGGTCGTCCACGATCACCGGGAAGTACAGGCCGGTGTCCGCGTCCAGCCCGGTGTGCGGATGGGCCCAGTACGTTCCCGGGTGGGGCACCGAGAACCGGTAGGTGAAGTCGCGGCCGTCGGCGATGTCACGGGTCGCCGGCGATGCACCGTCCATGTCGTTCCGTAGCGCAAGGCCGTGCCAGTGCACCGAGGTCGCATGGCCGAGCCTGTTGCGGACTGTGACCTCCAGTTCATCACCGACCGATGCCCGCAGCAGTGGCCCGGGGACGATGTCGTTGTAGGCGATCGTGTCGGCGATCCTGCCGCCGAGGTCCACCTGCGCGCGCTGGGCGGTCAAGGTGGTCGAAACCGTCCTGCCGCTGTGCGGGCGACGGGCTTCGGCCGCGGCGATCGCATCGCGGGCACCCGCACCGGTCGACGGGGCGCTGGTGTCGCGCTGACACCCTGCGACAGCTGTGGCGCCCAGCGCAGCAGATGCCACAAGGAATCCCCGGCGACCGAGTCGTGGCAGGTTGGCAATGTCTGGCATGCCCTCCACCCTGGGCACGGAGTTCAGTGAATCGGTATGAGTTTTGTGAAGGTTCGTTGAAGAAACCCGTCCATCTCACCTGTGGTCCGGGAACCGGAACTCATATCGAACGCACAACAAGCTATGCAGTGTCCACGTATGAGATAACTACGTACGGTCAGATCCAGCAGGTCAGAGCAATGACAGTTACGCACAGTGCTATTCGGATTCGTCACAAAGAGTCCGACGGCACGCAGTCGCTCACCCACTCACGCTATCTACTATCCCCGTACGTAACTAGTAGACTGGGCAACGTCATGCATCCGCCCAACCGGGCGTGATCGTCAAGGACACACCGTCGATGGAGGCCTAGTGCAGCACCGCACCAGACACCTGTGGATCCCCGCGATCGCGGCAACCGTCATGGTCGCCGCGTCAACGGTCGCCGCCACCACCGCGCTGGCAGAGCCCGCGGGTCCGCCGCAGCCCGTCGAACCGGCACCACAACTCGACCCGGCGCCGATGCCCTGGCTCAACCCGTTCGGCGCGGCGGCGAACGTCGCCACCCCGCCCGGGCAGAACCCCGTGCCGTTCAGCGGCGAACCGCCGTTTCTACCGCCCGCGTTCAATCCTGCCAACGGGTCGACGGTCGGTGTCGCCAAGCCGATCTCCATCACGTTCCAGCGGCCGATCGCCGACCGTCAGATGGCCGAGGACGCGATCCGCATCTCCTCCAACCCTCCGGTGCCCGGCAAGTTCTACTGGATGAGCGACAGTCAAGTACGTTGGCGGCCAATCGATTTCTGGCCGTCCGGCACCGTCGTGAACATCGACGCCGCAGGCACGAAGTCCAGCTTCCAGGTCGGCGATTCGTTGGTGGCGACCATTGACAACAACACCCATCAGATGCAGATCCACCGAAACGGCGCGCTGGAGAAGACCTTCCCCGTCTCCCTGGGGAAGCCGGGCTATGAAACCCCCAACGGCACGTATTACGTGCTCGAGAAGTTTGCCGACATCATCATGGACTCGTCTACCTACGGGGTTCCGGTGAACTCGGCCGAAGGCTACAAGCTCAAGGTCCAGAACGCGGTCCGCCTCAGCAACACGGGCATTTTCGCGCACAGCGCGCCATGGTCGGTCGGCGCTCAGGGCAAGCGCAATGTCAGCCACGGCTGCCCCAACCTCAGCCCTGCGAACGCGCAATGGTTCTTCGACCACTTCGGCGCGGGCGACCCTGTCGTCGTCAAGAACTCCGTCGGCCTCTACAACCAGCCGGATGGTGCGCAAGACTGGCAGATCTGATCCGGCTGCCGACCCCCGGGGCGGCCGCCCCTCATCGGGTGGCCGAACTCGGATGGTGCACGAACCTGGAGGCTCGGCGTTCGATGCGATGAAGACGCCCGCGGGTTCGAACCGGCGCACCCGCCAGATGCATCGGATCGGCATAGAACACCTTCTTGGTGACCTCGACCAAGACCAGGTAGCCCACCGTCAGTAGCACCAGTGCGATAAAGAACTGCCACGGCAACGGTGCGAAACCGAGGCGAGACGCCAAGGGCGACAAGGTCAGCGCGATCCCGATCGCGATCGCACCGAAGGTGGTCGCGACCAGCGGACCGCTCGGCACGCTGCGGAAGAACGGAATACGCCGGGTCCGGATCACGAAGATGATCAGGGTCTGGGTGGCCAATGACTCCACGAACCACCCGGTGCGAAACTCGGCGGGCGCCGCGTGCAGCACGCCGAGCATCAATCCGAAGGTCAGGAAGTCGAACAACGAACTGATCGGACCGAACGTCAGCATGAACCGCCTGATGAACGCGATGTTCCAGTGTGACGGCGCGTGCAGTTGCTCCGGATCGGCGCGGTCGGTGGGGATGGCCAGCTGGGAGCTGTCGTAGAGCAGGTTGTTCAGCAGGATCTGCCCGGGCAGCATCGGGAGGAACGGCAGCACCGCGGACGCCGCGGCGGCGCTGAACATGTTGCCGAAATTGCTTGATGTACCCATCAATACGTACTTGATCGTGTTGGCGAAGATGCGTCGTCCTTCCGACACGCCGTCGGCGAGAACGCCCAGATCCTTCTCCAGGAGCACGACATCGGCGGCGTCCTTGGCGACGTCGGTCGCCGAGTCCACCGAGATGCCGACATCGGCCGCGTGGAGGGCCAGCGCGTCGTTCACACCGTCACCGAGGAAACCGACCGAACGCCCCTGCTTGCGTGCCGAAGCGATCACCCGCGCCTTCTGCTCCGGGCTGACGCGGGCGAAAATGGTTGTCTGGGTGACCATCCGATCGAATTCGGGGTCATCGAGTTTGTCCATCTCGACACCGGTGATCGTGCCTTTCGACACCAAACCGAGTTCGGTACAGACTTTTTCGGCCACCCGCGGATTGTCTCCGGTGGCAACTTTCACGTCGATTTCCAGTTCGCCCAGTTTGGCCAGCGACTCACGCGCTGCCGACTTGGGGTTGTCGGCAAAGGACAGAAACCCGGCCAGGCGGAGGTCGGATTCGTCGGCTGGGGTCACGGTCTCGAGTCCGGACGCGGGCTTGACCGCGACTGCGACTACCCGCCGGCCTTCGGCGAACAGTCGATCGAGCGTTTCGTGAGCCGATTCTGGCACCTGGGCGCACCTGGCCAGCACCTGCTCGGGTGCCCCCTTGGTGATCAGTGTCCGCTGATCGCGCCCAGGGTCGTCGACAAGCGTCGTGGTGGACCGTCGCGTGTGGTCGAACGGTAGTACCGCGATCTGGCGGACGCCCGCAGTCAACGCCCCGGCATCCACACCGTCGGTCCGCCACAGTGCCGCGTCCATCTCATTGCCGCTGGCTCCCCCGGTCGCCGGGTCCACATCGGTCGCCAGCAACCCGTCACGCAGGACATCGTCGGAATGGGCACCGGTGGCGTCAACGGCATCGATGAAGCTGATGCGGCCGTCGGTCAGCGTTCCGGTCTTGTCGGTGATCAGGACATCGATGTCACCCAGATCCTCGATGCTCACCAAGCGCTTGACCAGGACCTTGCGTTTGGCCAGTTCCCGCGACCCGGAGGCGAGGCTGCTGCTGACCACGGCCGGCAACAGCTGCGGGGTGATACCGACCGCGATGGCCAGCGCGAACAGTACGGAGTCGATGACCGGCCGGCGCAGCATCACGTTGGCCAGCAGGATGAACACGGTCAGGATCAACGCCACGTAGAGCAGCAGATAGGAGAACTTCCGCAGCCCCGCTTGGAAGTCGGTCTCCGGCGCGCCTTGGCTCAGTCCGACGGCGATCCTGCCGAACTCGGCGTCAGCGCCGGTCGCGTACACGACACCGATGCCGGTGCCCGCGCTGACGATGGTGCCCATGAAGGCGAGATCGGTCGCGTCGGCCAGCGCGGTGTCCATCGCCACCACATCGGCCGACTTCTCGGCGGTCATCGACTCACCGGTCAGAATGCCTTCGTTGCACTCCAGACCGTTGACGTCGAACAGCCGGACATCGGCGGGCACCGCCTCGCCCAGCGTGAGTTGGATGACGTCACCGGGCACCAACTCGGTCACATCAACCTTGATGGCCTTCCCGTCACGGCGGGCGACCGCGGTGTGCTGCACCCGCGAATGCAGGGCCTCGGTGGCCCGCTCTGCCCGGTACTCATTGATGAACCCGAGCCCGATGCTGATGACCAGGATGATTCCGATGATGATCGACTGCGTGGCGTCGCCCAGGAAAGCTGAGGCCACGGCGGTCACGGCCAGCAGGATCAGCACAGCATTGTTCAGTTGCCGCCTGAGCACTGCCCAGGCGCTGACCCGATGCGTGCGGATGACGTTCGGCCCGTGCTGGGACAGACGTGCGGATGCCTCCGCCGACGACAGCCCCTCAGATTGCGTACGCAGCGTCGACATCAGCTCCGACAACGGGGCTGATGCGGCCTGGCCCGCGGTCACCGTATCGATGCTGCCCCCCACAGTTCGTCACCAGTGGATGAGCCGAGCCTAATCCGCCTCGCCGGTTTGCTGCACGGCTTTGACTTGAGTGCAACGCAGCAGGTCAGTGGTCACACCGCCAGGTCGCGTAGCCGACTACTCGTGTGTCTGCCGGGCACGTCGTGCGACGTTGACCGGCAAGCGACTCTGGACGGCCGCGCGCCGGCAGATCACCCGGAAGGAGACAGCCATGGATACCGAATCGTTCACCGGCACTTGGAGCTACCGCAGCTTCGTCGACAACCCCGACCTCGACGTGGACTTCAACGACCTGAGGTTCGGCGCCGGCACATTGACGCTGCACGCTCCGAGCTTGGGCCGGCTGGCCGGAACCCTCGGCGGCAGCGGCTGGCAACTCCAGCTCAAAGGTGCGGCGTCATATGGCAATCCGTTCGCCTGCCGGTTTCAAGGGGTGGGGGAAATCGGGGGCGAAACGTGGGTCTATGACTACGTCGGCTGGTTGACCCCGTGGTGGCCGCACGGAGTCAACCAGGTGCCGGCGATCACCGGATCGGTGATCCGCACCGTGGCGCACTCCAACGGTCAGGCCGAGGCCGGATTCGTTGCGTCCTTCATCGCCGTCCGGTCGTAGGCCGGGGCTCAGAAGTTCCCGTCCAGGAACTCCGCGTACGCCGGCAGATCGAGTTGACCGTGACCCGAGAGGCCGATCACGACCACCTGCTCGCTCGGGTCGTCGGCCACGTGCGCGGCGGCGGCTGCGATGGCGTGAGTGGACTCGGGTGCGGGCACGATGCCCTGGGTTCGCGCGAACAGGACGCCCGCGGAGAACGCATCGTGCTGCCCGACGGCAATGCCCTCGACCAGTCCCAGTTCGACGGTATGACTGAGCGCCGGGGCCATCCCGTGGTAACGCAGGCCACCGGCGTGGATGGGATCCGGAACGAAATCCATTCCGAGCGTGTGCATCTTGAGCAGCGGGGTGAGGCCTGCGACGTCGCCGTGGTCGTAGCGGTACTCCCCCTGCGTGATCGACGGACACGCAGCGGGCTCCGCGGCGATCACCTTCGGGTTCGATCGTCCATGGATCTTCTCGCGCAGGAACGGGAATGCGAGGCCGGCGAGGTTGGAACCACCACCGGCACAGCCGAAGACGACGTCGGCACCATCCGGCTCGACAGCGGCGAGCTGCGCGACGGCCTCCAGACCGATCACGCTCTGATGGAGGACGACGTGGTTGAGCACGCTGCCGAGCGCATAGCGGGTGTCCGCGTTTGGCGGCGGCCACCTCGACCGCCTCACTCACCGCCATCCCGAGACTGCCGGTGGTGTCCGGGTGGGCCGCGAGGATCGCGCGTCCCGACTCGGTGAGATTCGACGGGCTTGAGTGCACGGTGCCGCCGTACGTGCGAATCAGGTGACCGCGGTAGGGCTTCGACTCGTAGGACGCGCGGACCTGCCATACCTCGACCTCGAGGCCGAACTGTGCCCCGGCGAAGGACAGGGCACTACCCCACTGCCCGGCACCTGTCTCGGTGGTCAGCTTCCGGACCCCGTCGATGCTGTTGTAATAGGCCTGTGCCACAGCGGAATTGGTCTTGTGGCTGCCGACCGGGCTGACACCCTCGTACTTGACGTAGATGTGGGCACCGGTGTTGAGCGCCTGCTCGAACCGGCGGGCCCGGATCAGCGGCGCCGGGCGCCACATCGAGTAGATGTCGCGCACGACCTCCGGGATCTCGATGTAGGGCTCGGTGGATACCTCCTGCGCGATCAATCCACTCGGGAAGAGCGCCGCGAGGTCGTCGGGGCCGACCGGTTCCTTGGTTCCCGGGTGCAGATGGGGCGGGATCGGCTGGTCCAGCTCGGCCGCCAGGTTGTACCAGTGCGTCGGCACCCCGACGGAAACCAGATCCGGATGGGCAGCGTCGGCGTGCAGCGTCATGCCGACACTGTAGTCAGGCTGGGTTCGCCGGCCTTCGGCGCTCCGAGCCACCGCCACCAAGCCCAAGTCGCGATCCCGGCGACCGCAAGACCCGCGGGAAGCGCGATCGGCGCCGCAGGCAGGGACACTCCGACGAGGAGCAGCAGTCCGAACCCGATACCGATTCCCAGCAGTACCCGCCGGGCCGGCGTCCAGTCCGAGCCGGTGGTGAATCGGGTCGACAGCAGGATCCCGAGAATCAGCGCAATGGCGTGTCCGATGGCGGTGAAATCGGTCCCCGAGGCGGCCACCACCAGGGCAATCGTCACCCATCCGCCGATCCATGCCGGACGCCACCGCATCGGGATGGCCGCGGTGAGCGTGCCGAGGACGGCGATCGCGCCGTAGCTCAGCCCCACGTCTTTCGCGTGCGCGACAGAGATCGGCAGCCAGCCGAGTTTGATCGCGGTGGCCAACGCCGCGGCCACGATCAGGGTGGCGCCGACATGCCCCAGGGCGAAGGCTTGGATCAATCGCCTGCTGCACCACAGCAGCTCCGCCAACGCCAGCAGGCACACCAGGCCCGGCAACAGGAGGTACGTATATCCCTCGGCGGTGACGAACGCGCTGCCCACGAGCGTTCCCACGTGGCCCTGCCCCAGGTTCTCCAGGTTGGTACTCAGATGGCCGACCACACTGTCCTGCACCCTGGGACCCAGGATCAGCAGCAGGGACGCGATCACGAACAGCGCCGCCGCGTAGACCAGGGTGACTCTGACCCGGATCAGACTGGAGAGAATTCGCGACAACATCCCGATCCAGGATACCGACGTCGCCGTCGGCGAAATCAGCTGATCACGGCGCCGGGCGGTGTGGAGCAAGCTCGAGCGTCACCAACACCGCGGCCGCCGGAAGCAGGTCGACCAGCGGCAGCAGCACGTACCGCTGCTCGGCCATCGCGTCGAACTTGCGGACGTATCGATACAGCGACTCCAGTTTGATGAGCCGATCGCCGGCATGAGCGACGGTACGCAGCGCGGCCACAGGGACCTCGCCACGGCGATCACTGCGGAACAGATCGGGAAACGGTGCAAAGGCCAGCGAGACGCGCTCGCCCCCGTGCGATCGGGCCCAGCCGATCATGTCCACAGTGAGCCGTTCGTCGATCCCATTCGGTGCGCTCAGCCGTCGCCACGGCAGGTCAAGGCTCATCTCGGTCCCGCCACCGGCGGCGACGTAACGCTGAAATGCCTGAATCCGTCCGTCACGGTCCCGCGCGTAGATCAGCCACACGCCGGGATAGCGGCCGGACAAGGTGCCGCCGAGCATCATCGAGAACCCTCGCTCACGACGGACTGCCTTTCCCGACTCGCGCATCACGTCGAGGAGTTCAGCCCGGAGCGCATCGTCCAGACCGGACTCCGCGACCACCTCGGTCGTCACGCCGGCGTTGCGCGTTCGCTGGGCCGCCTGCCGGAGGTTGCGCTTGGACCGACCGGCCAGGTCGAACCCGGTCACCTCGACCACGACGTCACGTCCGATCGGGATGGCCCGCAGGGCGGTGCCGCTCACAGCACGGTCGCGCCACAACATCACCCGCTGTTCGGACGCGCCCAGCACCAGGATGCGCCAGCCCTGCGCTCGACAGAGGCCGCCGAAGGCGGCGACGACCTCCGGGTAACGGGTCGGGTCTCCGATCGGATCACCGCCGGCCACCGCGAACCCGGCCATTGTCCGAAAGGCGAGTGCGGCGGTTCCGTCGGCCGAGAACACGTAACTTTTGCCCGCGGCCATCGCGAACGGCGCCAGCGGATCGCCCCGGGTGCGGTCGACCAGAGATGCCACCGCACGTAACGCATCGGGTTGCGCCGTCGACCCCCGCGGCCTGATCAGCATGGCGGCCGAGAGGACGAGACAGATCCACGCGTCTGCCGGGTGGCCGAGCACCACCGCGAACGTCGCCAGTAACAGGGCCGCCGCGGCGGTGGCACCATGGGCCACGGTCAGCGGGCGTCCGAGGAGCAGACCGTGCAGCAGAATCGTCGCGGCCAACGACACCGCGACCAGCCCCATCAGCGCTGACTCGTGGCCGATCTGGCCCGTGTTGTGATCAAGAACCAGTGCTGCCCCGCTCCCCGCGAGGGTCAGTACCACCACGCCGAGCAGGATTCGCAGCGGCAGCCTGCGCGGCGAATCGGTCCCGGCAGGATCCGTCGTCACGCCGGAACGTGGGCGTGATGCGGGTGCCGGTGACGGAGTCACATCTGCGTTCTTCCCTGTGTTGCCCGGAGCGCACGGATCGTTCGCTCTATTACCCAATATACGAACCGGGCGCGACGCGTGCTCCGGTCAGTCGCTGACGGGCAAACCCAGCTCGGTTCAGGCCGAGTGCGCCCTCGGCCTGAGCACGGCGGCGATGTGACCGACCTCGGAATCAGCCTGCGTAACCGCGCGATTCAGCCGCGTCACGGCCTCGTTCCAGCTCTGGAACTCCGTGTCCCAGCCGAGGCTGCCGAGCCATTCCCGTACATCGCGAACGGTTTCCTGCGGCGCCTGTCCTGACGCTCTGCCACCGACCAGGCCGGCCAGGCCCGTGTACGGCGCGCTGTTCGCATCCACCGAGTACCGACTCACACCGAATCGGCTACCCGGAGCCGACAGCCGGGTGAGATCGGCTACGACGTCACGTCGCGGCCCGGGCGGTAGATAGGCCAATGCCCCTTCGTCGACCCACAGCGTCGGCGAGTCCGCGCGAAACCCGCTCTCGCGCAGCGGCGTCGTCCAGTCCTCACGCAGGTCGGCCGCTATCACATGGCGGCGACAGGTCGGCGCGGCCGCTCGATTGGCAAGTACAGGCTCTTTGAACGCGATCAACTCAGGAAGGTCGATCTCGAAAACACTGACGTCAGAGGGTAATTCCAGCCGAAAGGCCCGGGTGTCCAAACCCGCTCCGAGCATCACGATCTGCTTGATACCGGAATCCACCGCATCGCGGACACGATCATCGACCAGCCGGACGGCCACCGAGCGCCCCTCGTAGAACTGACCGGCGAGCTCTTCCAGCGACGCCCAACGCTGGGCCGAAAACCCGTCGCGCGCAGCGTCGACGAACGACTGCGCCAAGGGATCCAGGTACAGCGCGTCCGGACGTTGGCTCTCGCGCACTCGGATGACGGCCACCCCGATCGCCGTCATCGCGACACCGTCGACCGGCACCGCAGAACTCGATTCCCCCACAACTCCCCCGCAGATGTTGACGTCGCGTCGGACATGTATGTGTCTTGTCTGGAGGCTAGGTGGGCCGCCATCCGACCGTCAAGCGATGCCGCCTTGTCTGCGAGGGCGTTTCAACGACGCACGGCGGTACTGCGGGCAGACCCGGCACGGTGCCGCCGGACGGCATCGCGATTCGCGCAACCGTGACTGCAGTACTTCTGAGTACCCGGTCGGGTGAAGTCGACGAATGCCAGGGCGCATCCGTCGCGGGCGCATCGCCGGATACGGTGCATCCCGCGTTCGGTGAGGAAGTGGGCGGCCGCGGCACTCGTGGCGCCGGCCAGCGTCGCGGCGAAGCCGGCGTCAGCGTCGCGGTAGTGCAGATGCCAGCCACTGCCGTCGTGATTGGTGATCGACGGGCTGGTGGCGAAGCGCGCCAGTAACTGGTTGAGAACCATGACGCGACTCTGTTCGGTGCCGGCGTCGACGACGCCCGTCCAGAGTTCCAGGAAATCCCTCACCTCTCGTACGTCGGCACGCGTGACGCGGCAGTGGATGGGCATGTCGCGAGCCGTCCAGCGCTGTTCCAGGTCGGCCGGTGTGGACGCGGGGCGATTGACCAGGTCGGTCACGTTCCGCAGCAGCGGCTCGATGTAATGGTTTACATGCACAAGACCATTACAGCAGGGTCGGACCATGTCCTTGAGCTCTCCCAGTTCCGCACCGGTTCACGACCCTGCAGCCGAGCAAGACAGGGATTGGCGCCCTTTGGTGACCTGCTGTCTGGCGACCTTCCTGTTGCTCGCGTTCACCACCGTCGTGACGGTCAGCGCCGGGAACATCGCGAGCAGGCTGGGGGCCGGATTCGCAACAGCCCAATGGATTATCGATGGGTACACCCTTGCGCTGGCGGCGCTCGTGATGGCCATGGGAACCCTGGGAGATCGGTGGGGACACCGGCAGCTCTACTTGACCGGCCTGATCGTGTTCGGGGTGGCATCGGCGGGATGCGCGGCGGTCTCGGGCGGTAGCCTCCTGGTGGCGGCGCGCATCCTCCAGGGGGCGAGCGGTGCCGCGATCTTCGGGACCGTCGTTCCCCTGTTGACCCAGCACTACCGTGGCCGGACGCGTGGCATCGCGTTCGCTGTCTGGGGAGCGGTTGCGGGGATCGGCAGCACCACGGGAACGATCGCCGGTGGAGCGGTCACCCAATTCATCTCGTGGCGCTGGTTGTTTCTCGGTGCGCTGCCCATCTGCGTGGTCGCCGTGATCATCGGCAGGCAATCGCTGTCGCGGGAGCGTCCCGTGCGCGCCCGACTCGACGTTGCGGGAATAGCACTCATCACCACCGTGATGACGGGGATCACGTATGCCGTGATCAACGCCGGTGAGTCCGGGTGGACCTCGCCCGGGACCCTGGGGGCCGCTGCGGTGAGCTTCGCCGCGGTTTGCCTTTTCGTCTCGGTCCAACGCCGCGCCGCCCATCCGTTGCTGCCGCCGGACCTGTTCGCGACACGTGGATTCGTCGCCGTCCTCATCGCCGGATTCGCTTACTACTTCGCGGCTTTCGCCGCACTACCGACGCTGTCGTGGTGGTTGCAGTCCAGCCGCGGCATGCAACCCCTGCAAGCCGCCCTGGTCCTGACTCTGCAACTTGCCGCGTTCATTGCGGTGTCGCTGACCTTGAGCGCTCGACTGCACCATGCGCCGCGCAGTTGGGTGCTCGGTGGCGGAACGTTACTCACCGGACTGGCCTGTCTTCCCGGTGCGGCACTGCTGGTGCGCCCAGACTGGACTTCACTGATCGCGATGCTCATCGGGACCGGCATCGGTGCTGCGATCGTGTCCCCGGTGCTGCCCGCCGTTGCGGCGACGTCGGTCCCGCCCGCACGGGCCGGGGTGGCCGCCGCGGCGGCCAACGCCGCTCGCCAATTGGGCCTCACCATCGGCATCGCACTATGCGGAACCATCAGCCACGCAGCGCATGTGGGCGACGGAACGTCGACGTACTCGGTGGTGGCCGCCCTCCTCGCCTGTGGGACGGTTGCGTTGTGCGGCGGCGCGATCAGCACCGTATTGCTTCGCCGCGAACGATCCTGTGTCGCACGATAAGTCAGCCACGCCTTGGCACCGACGTTCTGAGCGAATTCCCGCCTCCGTGACCGCGGGCTCTCCCCGCGGTCACGGAGTTGAGGCCATACGCAACATCCGATCGTGTTCCACGGTGCGGGACTGCCCGGGAACCGGCGGGCCGGCACCCGTAGGTTGGTTGCCATGACCGAGCTGGAACTGAGGGAGATCGAGACATCCGCCGGCGTGTTGCGGTATTACGACACCGGCGACGGACCGGCGCTGCTGTTCCTACACGGCTCGGGGCCAGGAGTGACGGGCTGGCGCAACTTCCGGGGGATCCTGCCCACCTTCGCCCGGCAATTCCGGTGCCTGGTCCTGGAATTCCCGGGGTTCGGTGTCACCGACGACATCGGCGGCCATCCCATGGTCACCGCCCAGGGCGTGGTGGGCCCCTTCGTCGATGCCCTCGACATCGACCGGGTGCACATCGTCGGCAACTCCATGGGCGGCGGGGTGGGAATCAACTTCGCCATCCGCCGGCCGGACCGCATCGGCAAACTCGTCACCATCGGCGGCATCGGAACCAACGTGTTCAGCCCGGGCCCCAGCGAGGGCATCCGGCTCCTGCAGGAGTTCACCGAAGACCCGACCCGTCAGCGCCTGATCGACTGGCTGAACTCGATGGTCTTCGACCCGGCGCTGGTCACCGACGAGCTCATCGAACAGCGGTGGGAGCTGGCGACCGACCCCACGACCCTGGCCGCCGCCAAGCGCATGTACGGCAAGGCGGCGTTCGCCGGGATGATGGCCGCCATGCGGTCGTCGGATGCCCCGATGGCCTGGGCCCAGATGCACAAGGTTGCCGCCCCCACGCTGCTGACCTGGGGCCGCGATGACCGGGTCAGCCCGCTCGACATGGCACTGATCCCCATGCGGACGATCCCGAACGCCGAGCTGCATGTGTTCCCCAACTGCGGACACTGGGCCATGATCGAAGCCAAGGAGGCCTTCGAGCAGACCGTGCTGGGGTTCCTCACCCGCGCCTAGTTTCGAGTGCGCTGAATCCGCCGGCCGATGTCATCGGCCATCTTGTCGGCATCCAAGTCACCGTCGGCCAGGCGTTCCCCCGTGCCGAAATGTGGGTTCATCACCTATCGCCAACCATGAAGATTCACCGTTGAATCTGCGATACAGGTCTGTATATTAGTGGTGTGCGCCAGGCCACACGAGCCGCCGGCCTGGCCTTGCCGCTCCCCCAATGAATAAGGACCGCAATGGATCTGGTCGACCGAATCGCCAAACACCGCCGCATGGCCGAGAGCTACCGCGACAAGTACGTGCTGCGGAAGGTGCAGGAAGGCGAGTCATACGACGAGTGGGAGTTCACCGACGACGCCGTGTACACCTCGCCCTACTTCGTGGCCGGTCAGGAGCTCGTGCTCAAGGACGTGGCCACCTCGTTCGACGTCGCGGCCACCGTCGAGGCCAAGGCTTATTCGGTGGTGTTCCCCGACTGGAAACCCGTCGACCACAAGTTCTGGCCCGCCGAGAACGGCCTTGTCATGCGCTACCGCTGGGAGGGCACGACAGCCGAGGGCGAGACGATGGGCTTCTACTCGATCAGCTTCATCGACACCAACGACGACGGCCAGATCACCCACTGGTCGACCTACGTCAACGACGAGGAATACGGTCCTTTCCTGGAAAAGGCGATCGGCGCCCGCGGGCCATTTCACGGCGACGAGTACATGGAGGCGTTGGCTCGCCACTTCGAAAAGCACAATCTGACCTGGTGAGCGTGGGTCCCCGGCAGGCGGGACCGGTATGGGCGTTGGCACCGTCGGCTGATTCCTGGGAAATGCCTTGGCGCGTAACGAGGGCCGCGTCGGCTTTGACGAGATCCTCAGCCGCTGCACCGATTGGCGGGTTGACCTCGACAGATCCGCCGTCTCGTCCTCATCGTCGGCGCATCGCCGCGACGGTATGCCGGGATGCATCTGAGCGTCGGCTGCCGGCACTCAATATCACTGAGTCCAAGCAGTTTTCATCTTGTTACCGACCGCACAGCGCGTGCCAATCGTCAGCACAGGGCAAACACAACCCGCCGAAATAGCTTTGCTCTCCGTGCGGCACCGTCGTCGCACTGATCAGAAACGGAGTAAAGCAATGCGTTTCAAAAAATCCGTGGGCATATCGGCGATGGCGGCAGGATTAGGCGCGGCCGGGTTGCTGGGGCTGGGTATTGGCACCGCCGCCGCCGACCCGGGCCCTGGTTGCGACCGTCCGGGTGCGCCGCAGTGCGACCGCCACGACGACCGTGGCTTCCGGCCCGACGACTGGCACGGTCGCGGGATCGACGCGGCGCGTCGTGATCATCAACCGTTCGAGTGGAATGGCCAGCGGGTGACCCCGATGCAGGCCGGCGACGGCCACGGTTGGGGCTTCTGGTTCCTCGATCGCTGGATTCCGATGTAACCGAACCGATTTCTGGTGGGGCACTCATCCCCTAGTGCCCCACCAGATACCGGAAGGCGGGCACTCAACGTGGCGTCGAGCAAGCCGCCTTCACCGCAGCATCCATCGCGCCTGCCGCGGTCCAGTTCGCATGGTCCGCCGGCTCGAACTTCGGCAGTTTGGTGGCGTAATTGTCCACGTACCGAGACTGGGCCCGCAACAGACCGATCAGAAGCGGGTCCGTGGCCTTGTCGGCCAAGGCGCGCAATTCGGCGGCTTCCTGGCGCATGACCGGGATGACGGCCAGCGTCACCGACCGCTGCTTGGGCGACCAGCGCGACGCCGGGACCCGGTGATCGGTCTTGACCCACGCCTGCTGCTTGCCGTCGTACCCGGCGCCGGCCCGTTGCCATTGCGAACACACCGGATCCGGCTTGGGTGCGGCAAACGCCTGGGCGGCCCGGCCGCCCGGCTCCTCCGTCACGGTCGACGCAACCACTTCGGCGGGAACGGGTTTGACACCGGATGGGGCCGGTCCCGCAGTGGACTGCTGATCCTCGTGTCGCGACATCGTGACCGCCACGACGCCGCCGACGAGCAACGCGGCGGCAGTGGTCGCACCCACCGTTTTCCAGACCCGGGTCCGGTTGCCGGTCAGCTTCGGACTCAGTGACCACCGACCCGCACCGCCACCTCCGCGAAGGGCCACGCTGAATGCCGCGTCCGGGCGGGCCCGCAATTCGGCGACAGCCACTTCGACAGCAGCGGTCGGTGTTCCCAGATCGGTGAGCACCTTGACGAATCGGGCAACTGACACGAGATCGCGTCCGTAGAGCGCCCCTTGCGGTTGCCCGGCCGGCAGGAACCGCTCGACGAGATCCTCTCGCAACTGCGACGCCCGGGCCACTTCCGCCGCGGTCAGCCAGTGCCCTGGAACGTCTTCTGTCCCAATCGAGCTCATTCAGATGGTCCTTCCCGCGCGCACCTCATGATTGGTACCGCATCCTGCGCATACGCTGCAACCGCGAAGGCGCTCCACGGCCGCCACGTTGCTGTCACAAGTTGGCCACCGGAAGGTCACGGCCGCCGCCGCCGTCGGCTACACGGGATCGACTGGCAAACAACCACTCTCGTTCACACCGAGGTGATCACGAGGGGAAGTACACCACCTGATTGGAGAAGAGGTGGTGAGGGCGGCTGATGTAGTTGGCCGCGCCGGCAACGGCCGCACGGGTCGACACATCGTGATCGCCGTACTCCTCGACGCACAGTGACTCGAGGGTGTCCCCGGCGATATGCCGACGACGATTGAGCCCGGGAACCATCAGAACCTGACCCGGGTCCGGATCGGTGGACGGGTCCAGGTTGTTGGCGTTGGCGATGACGATCGCAAGGTGATCGTCGCCGTACCACCGGTCCGCCAGCAGCACGAAGCTCTCCCCCTCGACGACGGTGTGGTGTCCGACGTTGGTGAGATCGGGCAGGAGCAACCAACTACCGCGACGGATCTCCCGCTGCGCCACACCGTTCACCACCTCCCAGATCAACTGGATGTCGGGGCTCTGCGTCCCGTAGATCGACTGGGTGAGCTGCCTGCGGGCGGCGGTGCTGTCATCGGTCGTGAACAGGTGCCGGTAGGTGACGTACGGGATCAACAATTCCTGCCCGATGTTGATCAGCCCCGGATTGCTGAGGTGATTCTGCTCGGCGATGACGGGGTAGAGATCCCCGTCGCCGTATTCGCGCTGGGCGATCCCGAACAGGGTGTCGCCGAGTGCCACGGTGTAATTCTTCATCTGCCACTGCCTTTCTGGTCGCGTGCGGCCCATATCGGCTCAGTGTCGAGTACCGCTCCGTCTGCAGTCGCGCGTAGCGGGCTACCTGAAGTCGGGCGGCGATGAGCCTCAACACCAATGCCTCATTCCCGACCGCCGCAGCGCTTGGCATGATGCAGGACATGGATCAGTACCGCCGCGGGGAATTCGTATTCGACGTCATCGATGACGGTCCAGCCGACGGTCCGGTGGTCGTCTTGCTTCATGGTTTCCCCCAGCAGAATGTCAGCTGGGAACCGATCATCTCCCTGCTCACCGCCCAGGGGTTCCGGTGTCTTGCGCCCAATCAGCGCGGGTACTCGCCCGGCGCCCGGCCGACTCGTCGCCGCGATTACCGCGCGACGGAACTGGTGGAGGACACCCTTGCGCTGATCGATGCCAGCGGCGCCGACCGGGTCCATCTCGTCGGCCACGACTGGGGTGCCGCGGTGGCCTGGAGTGTCGCCGCGCGCGCACCGGACAAACTGGCGTCGTTGTCGGCGCTGTCGGTGCCTCACCCGCTGGCGTTCCTGCGGTCCCTGCTCACCAGCCGACAGGGTCTGGCCTCCTGGTACATGTACGTCAATCAACTGCCGTGGGTGTCAGAACGGTTGATGCTCGGGCGCGACGGCAACGGCGCGGCGATCGAAAAATCCCTGATCCACAGCGGGCTGCCACCCGAGGCCGCCGAACGTGACGCTCGCGCGATGGCTCAACCCGGGGCACTGACCGCCGCACTGAACTGGTACCGAGCCATGCCGCTGAGCCGGTCGGGGCTGGGCGCCGCGGACAAGATCACAGTGCCGACGCTGTATGTCTGGAGTGACCGCGACATCGCGATCACCGCCAAGCCGGCGCGCGATACCGCGAATTACGTGAGCGGTCCCTACCGTTTCGAAACGCTGCGCGGGGTCTCGCACTGGCTCCCGGAAGAAAAGCCGGCCGAGATCGCAGAAATGTTGTTGCAGTGGTTCGCGGCCCATCCTGTTTGAGCGGAAGATGACGGTGTGCTGACTCTGGGAGTGCTTCTCGGCGACGGTATCGGACCGGAGATCGTGGACTCGGCCACCAGGGTCGCGGAACGGGCCCTGGCCGGTGCGTCGGTCGGCGTGCACTGGCGCGAACTGCCGTTCGGCCTCGAGGCGATCGGTGAATTCGGAACTCCCCTGCCGGAACCGACGCTGGCCGAGCTCGACGGGCTGGCCGGGTGGATTCTCGGACCGCACGACAACGCCGGATACCCCGAGCAGTTCCGGGGCACACTGTCACCCGGTGGGGCAATCCGCAAGCGCTACAACTTGTTCGCCAACATCCGGCCCGCGCGCACCCTGAGTTCCGCCGTCCACGCCGTCTGCCCCGATCTCGATGTGGTCATCGTCAGGGAGAACACCGAAGGGTTCTATGCCGATCGCAACATGTACGACGGCGCAGGCGAATTCATGCCGACCCCCGATGTCGCGCTGGCCGTCGCGGTTTTCACCCGGACCGCCTGTGAGCGGATCGCCCACCAGGCATTCCAGTTGGCGTCCGTCCGGCGCAAGTCGGTCACCGTCGCCCACAAGACGAATGTCCTGGCCAAGACCACCGGGCTGTTCCGCGACGTGTGCCAGGCGGTTGCCCAGAGCTACCCCGATGTCCAAGTCCGTGGTGAGCATATCGACGCCTTGGCGGCTCGATTGGTGAGCCACCCGCGCGACTTCGATGTGATCGTGGCCGAGAACATGTTCGGCGACATCCTGTCCGACCTCGCCGGCCAGTTGAGCGGCTCACTCGGGATGGCGCCCTCGATCAACGCGTCGCACACTCACGCGATGGCGCAGGCAGCCCACGGGTCTGCGCCCGACATCGCCGGACGCGACATCGCCAATCCGGTCGCGATGATCCTGTCCACCGCGATGCTGCTGCGATGGCTGGCCGGTCGGGAGGACGGCACACCGGCGCTCGGCATTGCCGCGGATCGCATCGAGGACGCGGTCCGGCGGACCCTCGATGCCGGTGTCGGCACCGCCGACATCGGCGGCAGCGCGTCCACGTCGTCGTTCACCGAGCACGTACTGGCCGCACTGGCCTGACGCCTATGGCCGGGCCGCCCGCCGTGTCAGCAGTCGGTAACCTCCGTAAAGCACCAGCGCCGCAACAAAATTGACGAAGTAGGCGATGTCGGCACCGTGCCATGCGGTGGCCACCGCACCCTGGATCAGGGTGGTGTTCATGAACGGCACGGCGACGGCGTAGGCCACCAGGAAGGTGATCAGAGCCGCCACCGCATCGCGGCGCCCGGTGAGTTCGGTGCTCGGATCGATGGTGTTGCGGCCGCGGATACGGATCGTCCAGTCCACCACGACCACAGCGACAAACGCCGGAATCCAGTAGCTGACCAACAGCAGGACGTCGGTGAACCTGGTCGCGGTGTCGGCGGCGTGCAGCCACAGGATCAAACCGAAGGCCAGCGCCGTCACGATGATCGCCGACACCGGCCGCCGCACCCGCACACCGATGGTCTGCAATGCCAAGGAGCCGCTGTAGTCGTTCATCACCCCCGACCCGACCGCCGCGAGCGCGATCACCAACAACGCCAGACCGCCGAGCAGGCCCCCGCCCATGACCGCGTGAACACCGTCGGCGGTGTGTTCACCGATGACCGACGCGGCCGCGATCCCGATGCCCTGAACGAAGATGTAGCCCAGCACGATCCCGGCGAACGAGTACCCGAACACCTGCCACCGCGACGAGTCGCTGGGGAGATACCGACTGAAATCCGCGGCGTAGCTGGCCCACGAGATCGTCAGGCTCAGGGCAATGGTGACCTCGAAAACGAATGCTCCGGCCAGATCGGCACCGGACACCGACGGCGCCACGACGATGTCATGGCCGCTGACCAGCTTGACCGTGAAGACCGCGAACGTGATGAAGAGGATGACGGTCAACACCGCCTGCAGGCGGTGGATCAACTCGTAGCCGAAGAACCCGACGACGCCCTGCACCGCCAGCACGATCAACACCGCGCTCCAGAACGGGATGCCCAGCAGCGCCGCCAGTGCCTCCCCGCCGAACAACCCGACGAGGGCGTCCCAGGCGATCGACGATCCCCACTGCAGGATGCCCGGCACCACGACAAGACCGCCGAATGCCATGCGCGCGTTGGGAAGTTGGCCCGCCCCGGTGCGCGGACCCCACGTCGACAGATAGGCGACCACGGCCGAACCCGCAACGGTGCCGATCACCATGGCCAGCAGTCCCAGCCAGAAGCCCAGTCCGAGGGTGATCGCCAATGTCCCGGTGAAGACGCCGGTCATGTTCACCTGCGGTGCGAACCACACCGTGAACAGCCGGGCGGGATGTCCGTACCGTTGGTCGGCGGCCAGCGGTGCGATCCCATGGGTCTCCACGGTCAGATCACCCGAGCCGGTCGGGCGGCGCCCGCTGAACGTGGATGCGTTGAGCGCACTGACGCCGAAAGCCATTCGTCTATTCGACCACGCACCCGGTGTGCGGGCGCGTGCCGCATCAAGGCCATAATCGGGAAACACAAAGATTAGCTATGGATCGGAGCGGGACGTGGCCAGGACCGAAACCGACCGGTCCGCCTCCCCCGCGGTGCCCGGAGCACCCCGTCGGCCCGGTGTCCTGATCGTCGGCCTGAGTCTGGTGGCCCTCACCGTCGCCATCCTGCAGACCGCAGTGGTCCCCATCCTTGGCATCATCGCCCGGCAGCTCGACACCTCGTCGGTGGCGGTCAGCTGGGCTGTGACCGCCAACCTGCTGGCGGCCGCCGCGTCGACCCCGCTGATCGGCCGGCTGGCCGACCTCTACAGCAAGAAGCGGGTCCTGCTCGGCGTGCTGGTGGTCGTGCTGGCGGGTTCGGTGCTGGCCGCGGTGACGGCGTCGGTACCGCTGCTGGTGGCGGCACGCATCCTGCAGGGCGCCTCGTACGCGCTCTATCCGATCAGCATCGCGATCCTGCGCGAAGAACTCGCCGAGGATCGCCTGGTCGGCGCGATGTCGGTGTTGTCCGGGACGCTGGGCTTCGGCGGCGGCGTCGGCCTCGTCGTCACCGGCCTCCTGATGTCGGGCGACGCCGGGTATCACCGGGTCTTCTGGCTCACCACCGCGTTCACCGCCGTCGTCATCGTGGTGGCAGTCGTGGTCGTACCCAACCGCAAGCCCGCCGCCGGCGGTGCGATCGACTGGCTGGGCGCTGCGGGCCTGGCGATCGGGCTCTCGTCGGTGCTGCTGGCCATCACCCAGGGCAACTCGTGGGGCTGGACCCACCCGGGGACGATCGGCTTTCTGGCCGGCGGTATCGGCGTGCTGATCAGCTGGTGGTGGTGGGAACGACGAGTCGCCGATCCCCTGGTCTCGACCACGATGCTGGCCCGGCGTCCCATCCTGCTGACCAATCTGGCCACGATCCTGGTCGGAATGGGGCTGTACTTCGCCTTCCTCGGCCTCACCCAGTTCGTGCAGATGTCACGGCAGGTCGCCGGCTACGGGTTCGGGGCCACCGTGCTCCAAGCCAGCGTCTACTTCCTGCTGCCCGGAGCGCTGACCGGTTTTCTGGTGGCGCTCGTCAGCGGCCGGTACATCGACCGATACGGCGCCCGCCGGGTGCTGGTGGTGGCCGCCGTCGCCGGCATCGCCGGATTCGTCATGCTCGCCGTCGCCCATGGCCGTCCCTGGCAGGTCGTCGTGGCCGGCGTCTTGGCCAACGCCTACATCAGCCTGGGCTACGGCGCCCTGCCCGCATTGGTCGTCAGCGAGGTGGACGCCAGCGAGACGGGCATCGCCACGAGCATGAACGCGATCGCACGGACGATCGGCAGCTCCGTGGCGGCCGCTGTCGTGGCGGTGTTGCTGGGGCATCGCATGGTCCCATCGGAGGGCAGCTTCGTGACGATCTTCGTCGCCGGAGCGGTCACCGCCGCCCTCGCGATGGCTCTCATCGCGGTGTCCCGAGCACCCGACCGCCACGGCGAGTCCGTGCGCACCATGTCCGAGTCCCGGGCCATGAACCACGAGTGGGGCTGATTTCTCCAGTCGCCGGATTCCCGTCGTGACAGCCCGCTGAGCTGCGAAACTTGAGCCCAGCCAGTCACTGCCCCTCCGGACCATGGACCGACCGCACCCGCCGTGGCCGTTCGCCTGCCACGCTATGGAATCGCGCTGTCAACCCGATTCTGACGAAGGATTCCATTGAAAAATTGTTAATTCATTGCGGAAACGGTTGCGAAGGTCGGCTCCATCGGCGATTGTTTACCGACAGCTTCCCGGCTGTACTGGAGGAGGATTCCGCTGACCGGCCCAGATATCACCGCCGTCGACAAGTCGACGGGACACGACGGCACGCCACGCACCGGCGCGCCAGTCATAGAGATCGACCACGTCACGAAACGGTTCGGCGACTACCTAGCCGTAGCCGAGGCGGACTTCTCCATCGCATCGGGTGAGTTCTTCTCGATGCTCGGCCCCTCGGGCTGCGGGAAGACCACCACGCTGCGCATGATCGCCGGATTCGAAAGCCCGACCGAGGGTGCCATCCGGCTCGAGGGCGTCGACGTCTCCCACACGCCACCGCACAAGCGCAACGTCAACACGGTCTTCCAGCACTATGCGCTGTTCCCGCACATGACCGTGTGGGACAACGTGGCCTACGGGCCGCGCAGCGCGAAGAAGGACAAGGCTGAGATCAAACGCAGCGTCGACGAGCTGCTCGAGATCGTCCGGCTCACCGACTTCGCCAAGCGCAAGCCGGGCCAGCTCTCGGGCGGCCAGCAGCAGCGGGTCGCGTTGGCCCGTGCCCTGGTCAACTACCCCAGCGCACTGTTGCTCGATGAGCCGCTGGGCGCCCTGGATCTCAAGCTGCGCCACGCGATGCAGTTCGAACTCAAGCGCATTCAGCGCGAGGTCGGCATCACGTTCATCTACGTCACCCACGATCAGGAAGAGGCGCTCACGATGAGCGACCGGATCGCGGTGATGAACAACGGAAACGTCGAACAGATCGGCAGCCCCACCGAGATCTACGACCGCCCGGCAACGGTGTTCGTCGCCAGCTTCATCGGGCAGGCCAACCTGTGGCCGGGCCGCCAGACCGGGCGGACCAACCGCGACTTCGTCGAGGTCGACGTGCTCGGCACGACGCTCAAGGCCAAGCCCGGCGACACCACCATCGAACCCGGCGGCCACGCCACCCTGATGATCCGGCCCGAGCGGGTCCGCGTCTCGATGGAGGTGCCCACCGGAGATGTGGCCACCGTGCCCGCCACCGTCAAGGACCTGACGTTCCAGGGTCCGGTTCTCCGGCTTTCCCTTGCCGCACCTGATGATTCGACGATCATCGCCCACGTCGGCCCCGAGCAGGACCTCCCACTTCTGCGCCCGGGCGACCAGGTGCACGTGAGTTGGTCACCGGGCGCGTCGCGGGTACTTCCGGCCGCGGACATCCCCACCACCGAGGATCTCGAAGAGATGCTCGACGACACGTAGGCATTGGCACCAGCCGACCCTCGCCCACCCTTCATCGACGAAAGCGCCCGAATTCAGAAAGGTCGCCCATGCCCGCTCAATTCGATCCCCAACTTCTCGCCCGGCTCACCGCGAATCGCACCTCGAGGCGCCGCTTCCTGGGAGGCGGCGCAGCAGCCGCCGCCGCACTCGCGCTGGGTCCGTCCGTGCTGGCCGCGTGCGGATCAGGTGGTGAGGGAGGTTCCGGTGCGACATCGTCGGCCGCCCCCGACGACGGCTCACCGGCCACCGGCGAAGTCCGCATCTCCAACTGGCCGCTGTACATGGCCGAAGGATTCGTCGCGGCGTTCCAGACCGCATCGGGTCTGACCGTGGATTACAAAGAGGATTTCAACGACAACGAACAGTGGTTCGCCAAGGTCAAGGAACCGTTGTCCCGCAAGCAGGACATCGGCGCCGATCTCGTCGTACCCACCGAGTTCATGGCGGTCCGGCTCGCCGGGCTCAAGTGGCTCAACGAGATCCGTGATTCCCGCGTCCCCAACAAGAAGAACCTGCGCGAGGACCTGCTCAACTCGAAGGCCGATCCGGGCCGCAAGTACACCGCGCCGTACATGACCGGCATGGTGGGCCTGGCCTACAACAAGGCCGCGACCGGGCGCGACATCACCAAGATCGACGATCTGTGGGATCCCGCGTTCAAGGGCCGGGTCAGCTTGTTGTCCGACGTCCAGGACGGGCTCGGCATGATCATGCAGTGGCAGGGCAATTCCGTCGAGGATCCGACCACCGAGTCCATCACCAAGGCCGTCGATTTCGTCCGTGAGCAGAAGGACAAGGGTCAGATCCGCCGGTTCACCGGCAACGACTACGCCGACGATCTGGCGGCCGGCAACATCGCTGTCGCTCAGGCGTATTCGGGTGACGTGGTGCAGCTGCAGGCCGACAACCCGGACCTGCAGTTCATCGTGCCCGAGACCGGCGGCGACTGGTTCATCGACACCATGGTGATCCCCTACACCACGCAGAACCAGAAGGCCGCCGAGGCGTGGATCGACTACGTCTACGACCGGGCGAACTACGCCAAGCTCATCGCGTTCACCCAGTTCGTGCCGGTGTTGTCGGACATGACCGACGAACTCGCCAAGATCGATCCGAAGCTGGCGAGCAACCCGCTGATCAACCCGCCTGCCGACATGCTCGCGAAGCTCAAGTCGTGGCCGGCCCTCACTGACGAGAAGACCCAGGAGTTCAACAGTCTCTACGCCGCAGTGACCGGAGGCTGACGCCGATGGCGGGCGCAGCCACCAGCAACCGGCAGCGGAGCAAGATCGCTCCCTACCTGATGATCCTGCCGGCGCTGGTGTACCTGGGGATCTTCTTTGTGGTGCCGTTCTTCTCGTTGGCGCGCACCTCGTTGTCGACGTCGGGCGGTTCGGTGTACCTACCGACGCTGGAGTTCGATTGGAACTTCGGCAACTACCTGCACGCGTTCAGCGCGTATCAGGACCAGATTCTGCGGACGTTCGGCTACGCATTCGTGGCGACCGTGCTGTGTGCGGTAATGGCCTTTCCGCTGGCCTACGTCATCGCCTTCAAGGCCGGCCGATACAAGAACCTGATCCTGGGCCTGGTCATCCTGCCGTTCTTCGTGACCTTCCTGATCCGCACCATCGCGTGGAAGACGATTCTGGCCGATGACGGATTGGTGGTCAGCGCACTCGGATCCATCGGATTGCTGCCGAGTGAAGGACGGCTGCTGTCGACGAGCTGGGCCGTGATCGGAGGCCTGACCTACAACTGGATCATCTTCATGATCCTGCCGCTGTACGTGAGTCTCGAGAAGATCGATCCCCGCCTGATCGAGGCCTCCAAGGACCTGTACTCGTCGAATACCCGCAGCTTCACCAAAGTCATTCTGCCGCTGTCCATGCCAGGAGTGCTGGCCGGAAGCATGCTGGTGTTCATCCCCGCGGCCGGCGATTTCATCAACGCCGACTACCTCGGCAGCACGCAAACCACCATGATCGGCAACGTGATTCAGAAGCAGTTCCTGGTGGTCAAGGACTATCCGGCCGCGGCCGCACTCAGCATGGTGCTGATGGCGATCATCCTGGTCGGGGTGCTGCTCTACACGCGGGCGCTGGGCACGGAGGATCTCGTATGACGTCGACCGCGTTGGCAGACGCCACGAGCCCGGCCACCCCGAAGGTGGTCAAAGGATCACCGCGATGGGGTGATTGGTCCCTGCGGATCGTCGCCGGCCTGGTGCTGCTGTACCTGTTCCTGCCGATCTTCGTGATCGTGTTGTTCTCGTTCAACAAGCCGGCGGGCAAGTTCAACTACACCTGGCAGGGCTTCACCCTCGACAACTGGGCACACCCGTTCAAGTACCCGGCGCTGACCGATGCGCTCAAGTTGAGCCTGAACGTCGCGGCGGTATCCACCGCGGTAGCCGTTGTGCTCGGCACGTTGGTCGCCATCGCGCTCGTGCGCCAACGGTTCCGGGGCCAGAAGGCGGTCGACACGTTCCTGGTGCTACCGCTGACCGCACCTGAGGTCGTGATGGGTGCCTCGTTGCTGACCCTGTTCCTCGACCTCGGCTGGGCAGCGGGCTACACCACGATCCTCATCGCCCACATCGCGTTCGAGGTGAGCTTCATCGCCATGACGGTGCGGGCGCGAGTGCGCGGATTCGACTGGACGCTTGAGGACGCGTCGATGGATCTCGGGGCCAGCCCGACCAGAACGTTCTTCAAAGTGACTCTGCCGCTGATCGTTCCGGGCATCGTGGCCGCTGCGATGTTGTCGTTCGCCCTGTCCCTGGACGACTTCATCATCACCTACTTCGTCAGCGGCTCCACGGTCACCTATCCGCTGTACGTCAACGCGGCGGTCAAGGCTGCGGTACCCCCGCAGATCAATGTGCTGGCCACGGCGATCCTGGTGGCGAGCCTCCTGCTGCTCATGTTCGGAACGCTGTACCGGCGCAAGCGTATCGACGCCTGACGTCAGGGTGCGTCGAGTCCCACCGTGACGGCCACTTTGCCCCGGTCGTCACGGTGGGCAACGGCGTGCCCCGTACGGTCGCTGCCGTCCAGGTTCAGCAGGGTGAGCTGACCGCCCTCGCCGAGGAAGTTTCGCCACCAGTTCTTGCTGTCCGGCGCCATCACGTTGATGGTCACCTCGTTGCCCTCGCGCGTCACGGAAACCGGAGTCTCGAACGTGCGGCCCGACCGGCGCCCGGTGTACCGGATGACCACCACACCGTGGCCGATCCACCGGCCGAACACCGGAACTCGGGTGAGGCCGATCGCGGCCGCGTTGAACCAGCGGGTGATCGGGGAATTGAAGATTCCACGTGCCATTGGCGCCAGGGTAGCCGGATCAGCCGATCTCGGCAGGGACCGGCGTGGCACGCGCCCCGGTACGCGCCGCGCCGATCCCGGCGGCCACCACGAGGCAGATGCCGATCACGGCGGCCGGGGCCGGGACCTGGTGGAGCAGAACGAAACCGACCAGCATCGCAAATGCCGGCTCCAGGGCCATCAGGGTGCCGAACGCGGCCGTACTCAGGTACCGCAGCGCAGACATCTCGAGGGCGAACGGGATCACCGGCAGCAGGATCGCCAGCCCCACTCCGATGAGGAGCAGCTGCGGCGTCAGCTGAGGAAACACCGACGGCCCGACTACCGCGGTGCCGACCAGGCCGGCGACCGGCATGGACACCGCCAGCCCCTTGATGCCGGCCACCTCGTCACCGACCCGTTGCGTCAGCAGGATGTAGCAGGCCCAGCACAGCGCGGCACACACCGCGTAGAGCACACCGATGAGATCGACGTCGCCTGTCCAGGGCTCGGTGAGCAGCACCACGCCGGCCGCTGCCAGCCCGGGCCACAGAATCCGATTGCGCCCCTTCCCGTGGGCCACGGCGACCCCGAGCGGGCCGAGGAATTCCAGCGCGCTGGCCGTGCCGAGCGGGATCCGGGACAGCGCCGCCATGAAGAGCATCGTCACCCCGGCCGTGACCACGCCGAGCGCGACGCAGGTCCAGAATGCGGATTTGGTGAAGGCCGACGGGCGCGGCCGCACGATCACGAGCATCAGAACGCCGGCCCACGCCAGGCGCAGCCAAGCGGCACCCTCGGCTCCGATGTCATCGATCAGACCGACCGCAACCGCGAGCCCGATCTGCACGCACAGCATGGAGGCCATGGCCATCAGCGCGCCGGTGCGCGCCGGATGTCCGCTGTTGGTCACAAGTTGTTCCCCTTGGGGACAACGATATTGGCCATCACCATGCGAAGGAACGGCCGGTAGACCGCCTGGCCGTCGAGCAGGCTGTTGAGCGTGACGCCGTCGTTGGCGGCCAGAATGACCCGGGCCAGGTCCAGCGCCGGGATGCTCAGGTGGCCTCCCAGCCGGGCAGCGCCTTTGGAGACGTAGTCGGCGAGGGCACGAACCGTCTCCTCCCGCTGTGCGGCCACGCGCTCCCGCGCCTCGGGATTGCGCAGCAGGAACAGCGTGTACTCGGATCCGAGGACCGCGCGGTCGGGCCCCTCGGCCGCGACCAGATCCCGCCAGCGGTCGCCGAGTTCGTCGGCATCGAGGTCCTCGAGCCGGTGAAACGTCGCGATGACGTCGGCGAACCCGTCGAGGAATTGTTGGCGCTGCCGTTCGATGACCGCCAGGAACAACTCGGCCTTACTCCCGAAATGGGAGTAGATGGCACCGCGCGTGTAGCCTCCGACCTCCGCGATGTCTTCGAGCGCGGCTCCGTCAAACCCCTTGCGCGCAAACACCTCCTCAGCGGCGTCCAGCAGGACGTTGCGGGTGTGCTCCAAGCGGCGTTGTTTGGTCCAGCGTTCGGCCATAGCCCCATCCTGTCAAAGGTCATCGCACTTGTGTTGTCACGGTCCGGCCAGCAGATGGGCCGATTGACCACCGCAGGTCGGTAGGGCGGAACATCTCCACCTCTCCGACGGAGCCAGCTCGCCCACAGGCTGTCAGCGCCTGCGCCTTGAAGGCCCGCGCAGCAAAGCTGAGCCGATGGTGGAGTACGCCGTCGACGACCACCTGCGGACTGGCCCTTCCCGTTGCGGCCTCGCCGGGGTCCGGCCGGTCACAGAGATACGTCTGAAGCTGCTCAGCCCCGGCAGGCACCGGGGCGAGCCGGACCAGCGGCACTCCGGTGCCGGCGATGGCGACCTCCGATCCGGCGGCCCGCGCCTCGGCGCCCAGAATCGTCAGCGCCACCGACCCGGTCACCTCGGGCAGCCAGACCACGACCTGCCAGCCCGCGAGTGCCCGGTCGCAGATCAGCCCGCCGGCCCAGATCACCGCCTGCTCCGCACTTTCAGCCATGAGCTCCAACTGAGACCGCACCCGCAACACCTCCACGATCGCTGCGCTTCGACCACGCATATTCATTCTTGTATTAGATATACGCATATGTATAGTAGTGATTGCAGTCACAAGCACCACTGGCGCCGACAGGGCCGGCATACCGGCCGTCAGCGACACCTCACCCGCCCACATATCGATCGAGGAGGTCCGCCCGTGCCGACAGCACGCCCCGGAGATTGGGTCGAGAACGCCACCCGCCTGGACGACATCGCCCCGGATGCGTACCGGATGGAGATTCCGACGAGTCGCTACGTCGCGCCGGAATTTGTTGCCCAGGAACGTGATTCGATCTGGAAGAAAGTCTGGCAGGTGGTCGGCCGGGTCGATGAGTTGAACAAGGCCGGCGACTGGAAGCAGTACCGCATCTTCGATCAGTCCTACATCATCGTGCGCGGCAAGGACGACGGGATCCGCGCGTTCGTCAATGCCTGCCGCCATCGGGGCAACGTGCTGTGCCGCGAGGCCCGCGGGAATGCCAAGCGAGGCTTCCTGTGCCAGTACCACCTGTGGTCCTACGACCTGGACGGCCGCCTCAAGGGCATGTTGCGGGAGGCGCTGGCCGGCCCGATCGACAAGGACACACATGGGCTGATCGAGGTCGCGGTGGACACCTTCGCCGGGTTCATCTTCCTCAATCCGGATCCGGATGCGGCACCGTTGGCGGACTTCATCGGAGAGGAGGTGGCGACCATGCTGGCGCCGTACCACCTCGACGAAATGGTCACCGTGATGGACGTGACCGAGGCCATCGACTGCAACTGGAAGGTCGTGCTCGACGCCTTCCAGGAGGGCTACCACATCGACGGGATCCACCCACAGCTCCTGCGGGTCATCAACATCGATCCCGCCACCAGCCGGTACCGGTTCTTCGAGCAGCACAGTGTGTCGATGGCGCCGTTCGACGTCGTCGGCGCCACCCCGGAGCATCAGGTCGACGGAATCATGGACCTGCCCGAGACCTTCCCCTCGACCGTCGCGGTGATCCCCCGCTTCCAGGAACTCGTCGCCGAATACCGCGCCGACGACGGGTCGCTGAATTTTCCCGAGGAGGTCACCGCCCGCACGTTGCTGCAGAAAGCGACGCGAGACACCTTGACCGCCATGGGGCTTGACGTCAGCGGGCTGACCGACGCCCAGATGAGCGACAACCACGGCTGGGTGTTGTTCCCGAACTTCTTCATGACCATCCGCGCCGGCGAAGCGCACATCATCATGTCGCTGCCCCACCCCGACGGAGACCCCAACCGGTGCATCTGGCACGTCGCCAGCTACATGTGGTTGCCGGACGAGGCCAAAGCCGCGTTCACAGCCGAACCTATCGTCGTCGACGAAGCCGGCAGCTACAAGTATTTCGAAGCGTTGCAACAGGATTACGAGCAGATGCCCCGCCAGCAGACCGGGTTGCGTAACACTGCGCTGCAGCATATGGCCCTGGTCAAGGAAGAGGTCGTCATCGCGCACTTCCATTCGGTCGTCGACAAGTATCTCGAGTCGGCCGGCGTCCGCTCCTGATCGATCCTGTCTCGAAAATCACTACAGAAGAGGTCTTTTCGTTGAAGCATGTCAGTGAGGTCGTCGACGATTACACCGGCCGGAGTCGCGCGGCGGTGCAGTACGCGGTCACCACCAAGCGGCTCGTGGACGCCGCCAAACAACCCGGGTTCGGGGACGAAGGCTGGGCGCCGCTGGCGGATCTGGTCGCCGCCGACGAGTTCGAACGGGTCGGCAACTTCAAAGAGGTGATGAACTGGGAGCAGTACACCGGCTTCCTGACCAACTGGGCGACCGCCTCGGAATGGGACGGCTTGTTCAAACGGGTCAGCGAGGTCGACGGCGTGGTGTTCCTCGAGCTCGAAGAACGCACGAAGATGGGCGATTTCGAGTCCGTGGTCAACTCGATCTCGGTGTACGAGTTCACCCCCGACGACAAGATCCGTCACATCGACGTCTATCTGCAGATGGCGTTGCCGAACACCGAGATGCTGACCAGCTATGAGGGAGTTGAGATCTCGGAGTGAGCATCGAGACCAACCGTGGCGATGTCGACGCCGTCGACTTCTTCACCGACAACAGGCTCTTGCACGACCCCTACGCCTACCTGGCTGAGTTGCGCACGGAATGTCCGCTACGCACGGAGACACACCACGGCGTCGTGATGGTCACCGGATACGACGAGGGCGTGGCGATCTACAACGACAGTGAACGCTTCTCCTCGTGCCTGTCGGTCACCGGCCCGTTTCCCGGTTTTCCGGTTCCACTCGACGGATCGGGCGCTACCGACATCTCGGATCTGATCGAATCCCACCGCGACGACCTGCCGTTCAACGACCAGCTGCCCACCTTCGATCCGCCGAAGCACACGGATCATCGTGCCCTGCTGGCCAGAATGATCACGCCCAAGCGGCTCAAGGAGAACGAACAGTTCATCTGGCGGATCGCCGACCGTCAGTACGACACCGCATTGACCGACGGCTGCTGCGAGTTCATCGACGATTTCGCGGGCCCCTTCGCGATGCTGGTGATCGCCGACCTGCTCGGAGTTCCCGAATCCGATCATCCCGAGTTCCAGCAAGCCTTGCTGCACGGCGGCCACACCGGCACGATCGGCAGCAGTAAGGGCGAGTCGCTGCAACAGACGCCCCTGGAGTACCTGTACGGGAAATTCACCGAGTACATCGGTGACCGGCGGGCCCGGCCGCGCGAGGACGTCCTGACCGGGGTTTCTGCTGCGACCTTCCCGGACGGGAGCACCCCCGAGGTGATCGACGCGGTCCGGGTGGCCGCCAACCTGTTCGCCGCGGGACAGGAGACCACCATCCGGTTGCTGTCGGCCGCGGTGCTGATCCTGGCCGAAGATCAGCAGTTGCAGCGTCGGCTGCGCGCCGACCGCACGCTGATCCCACGTTTCATCGAGGAGTCCCTGCGCTACGAGAGCCCGGTGCGCGGAGATTTCCGGCTCGCCAAGGTCCCCGTGAGAATCGGCGGCGTCGAGGTTCCCGCCGGGACCACCGTCATGCTGGTGAACGCCGCGATGAACCGGGATCCCGCCAAGTTCGAGAATCCGGACCGCTTCGATGCCGACCGCGCCAATGCCCGCAACCATGTGGCGTTCGGTCGCGGACCGCACAGCTGCCCGGGTGCCCCATTGGCCCGCACCGAAGGCCTGGTCAGCCTGAACCGGCTACTCGACCGCACCGAACGCATCTGGATCGACGAGGAGGTCCACGGCCCGCCGGACGCCCGCAGATACCGCTATCTGCCCACGTTCATCCTGCGGGGTCTGACGCATCTGAACATCCGGTTCACCCCGGCCCGAACCGGGGCATGATGCGCGGGATCGCCAGGGCTTCATCGGAGTTCGCTCGGCGCTCACGAACCTGACACCTTCCGATGCCACGGTGTCCATGTGCGAGACGATCGAAGCCGGGCAGCTACCGCCGAACGGTTCCACCGGTTCTGTGTCCTGGTCGTCCGCGCGCTGCCGGCGCCGCTGAATTCTGTTGTGGCCCCGACATTTCTCGGTTTCGTCTTGATCAACACGTTCACCTTCGGCGTCGACCTGGCGATCCTCACGGCCCTGCACGGCGCATTCAGGGTGCCGCTCCCGCTCGCGGTGACCGTCGGATACGTGGGGGCGTTCGGCCTGGCGTACTACCTGAACCGGACCCTGAACTTCCGTTCGCACGCCGCCGTCGGTCCCCAGCTGACGGTGTACGTGGTGGTCGTCGTGATCAATTACCTGGCATTCATCCTGGGGGTGTCCAGCGGGCTGGCGGCTGTCGGTGTCGAGTACCACCTGGCCCGCATCGTTGCGGGCGGCTGCGAGGCGATCTACATGTACAGCGCCATGCGGTGGCTCGTGTTTCGCCGTTGACGCACCGGGAGTCAGCTGGTCAGGGATTCGGCGAGGTCGCGGTAGCCCGCCGCCCGGTGCGATTCGGGCAGCCGCGGACCGCGCCCGAACATCTTGTTGCGCAACGTGCCCTCCTCGTACGAGGTCTTGTACAGCCCGCGCCGCTGCAACTCCGGCACCACGTGGTCGACGAAATCGACGAACGAGCCCGGTGTGATCACGTTGGTCAGGTTGAAACCGTCGACATCGGTCTCCTCGAACCACTCCTGCAGCTCGTCGGCCACCTTCGTCGGCGACCCGACGGTGAAGCCGCCCTCGGCGTCGATCGACTTCGAGTCGATGAAGTCGCGCAACGTCCACTGGCCCTGGCCGAACGTCTCCACCGAGGACTTCAGGAACTCGTTGTCGGTGACCGCCACCGGATCATCGAGGTCGAACCGCGACAGGTCGGTGCCGAGCCACCCGGACCACAGTGCCAGCGTCCCTTCCGGATCGGTGTAACGCCGGAACTCGTCATATCGGGCTTGCGCGGCCTGCTCGGTCGCCCCCGTCACGACCACGTGCCCGTTCACGATCTTGACGTCATACGGGTCACGCCCGGCCGCCGCGGCCCTGGCCCGGATATCGGCCACCGCCTCGCGCAACAGTTCCTTGGTCGGCGCCCCGATGAAGATCACCTCGGCGTTCTCGGCCCCGAACTGACGGCCGCGATTCGACGCACCGGCCTGGTAGAGCACCGGGGTGCGCTGCGGCGAGGGTTCGCACAAGTGGATGCCGGGGACGCGAAAGTGCTTGCCGTCATGCCCGATCGGGTGCACCTTGGCGGGATCGGCGTAGGCGGCCCGACCCGGCGCGGTGCCGACGGCATCGTCTTCCCATGAACCCTCCCACAGCTTGTACAGCACCTCGGTGTACTCGTCGGCGATGTCGTAGCGGTCGGCATGGGGGGTGATGGTGTCCAGGCCGTGGTTGCGCGCGGCACTCTCCAGATAGCCGGTGACGATGTTCCAGCCGACCCGCCCCTTGGTCAGGTGATCCAGCGTGGACATCCGGCGGGCGAACGAGTACGGGTGCTCGAACGACGTGGCCGCGGTGATACCGAAGCCGAGATTGTCGGTCACGGTGGCCATTGCGGGCACCACCAACAGCGGATCGTTGACCGGCACCTGGGCGCCCGAACGCAGCGCGGCTGCCGGGCCACCCCCGTAGACGTCGTAGATGCCGAGCACGTCGGCGATGAACAGTCCGTCGAACAGGCCGCGTTCGAGCAACCGGGCCAGGTCCAGCCAGTAGTCGATGTCCTTGTAGCGCACCGCCTGCGAGTCCGGGTGTCGCCAGGTACCGGCCACGATGTGGGCCACGCAGTTCATGTCGAACGCATTGAGCACGATCTGGCGTGTCACGGGAGACCTCCGGCAGCAGGTTCAGCTCCGCCGGCGGAGACCGGCGAACAACGCGCGGGCTCACAGATCCCGCGGGGCGGCGAAACTATCTGCCAACCCGGCGGCCGAAACAAGGGATCAAATCCGGCCGATCAAAATCGGACGACCACATCGGCCGGCATGTCGGTCACCGTGGTGCGGTGCGATCCGGAAACGGGTCGTGGGAGAAATCGATCTGCGCCGCGGGATTGCTGATCGCCGTGACAAGGCCGGTACCGAACGCCCCCGCGCTGTCGAACAGCGTCGACCCACCGACGGCGACACCATCGGCGGCCCAGTGCGAATCGGCCTGGACGCCGATCCACTCGTCGCCGGGCAACCGCGACAGGGCGACGGTCAGGTCACCGTTGATGTAACCGACACCGGCGGTGCCCAGGTTGGTCACCAGGCTGGTGCCCTCGGCGGCCATCGCGGCCCGCACGAACGGCGAGTTGGGCTGTCCCTGCACCACGGTGATGGTCCGATTCATGAAGCGCTTGCGGGACGCGTTCTGATGTTCGGCGATGGCGCGACTCCAACCGCCCGCATCGCTGCCCATATAGGTGGTCCGGTCCCCATCGAGCGCGGTCGGCGGCTCGAAGTGGGTCGGCGCCGTCCACTCCTCACCGCGCGGGGGTGCACTGAGCCGGTACTGCACCAACGTCGCACGTGCCACGGTGACACCGTCCTGCACCAGCTCGCATTCGGAGTTGCGGACCCGCCGACCGTCGCGGACCAACGCCACCTTCGTCGTGGTCGGCACCCCGCGCGCGGCCTTGAACAGGTCGACCGTCAACCGGGCCGGCAGAAATTCGGGCAGTCCGAAGGCCGCTTCCAGCGCCCGCGCGGCCAGACCGACCAACGCCGGTCCGTTGAGGTGATCCTCACCCCAGTGGCTCTGCGCAAAGCGGGTCGGCTGGAACCTGTCCTGCTCGGACTGCACAAAATGGGCGTCAACCTCGGTCATCGGCGAATCGTCGCATATGGGCTAACTAAATTTGTCGGCGGGGATCACGAAGCGGACCAGGCGCTCAGCCAGCGCTGCTGCAGCCGGATGAAATGCGCGTCGACGACGGCGCCGTGGCCGGGGACGAACACTCCGTCCTCCCCGCCCGCGGCGAGCACCGCGTCCAGGGTGACCGGCCAGGCCTCGAGGTCGGAGTCGGCGTCGATGACCGGGTCACCGGACTGCTCGACGAGATCGCCGCAGAACACCACCGTGTGCCTGCCCGGCACCGTGACGATCAGGTCGTGGTCGGTGTGGCCCCGGCCGGGACGCCGGATGGTCACGGTCCGACCGCCGAGATCGATATCGCCGCCGGACACCTGGTGTGCGGGGACGGGCATCGCCGCGATGGCCTGGTCGACATCGTCGGCATCGGCGCCGTAGCGGATCGCATCCTCGCGCAGGTGCGCCCGGCCCGATGTCATGGCAGCGGCAACCTCTGGTGCGCAATGGATTTCGGCCTCGCTGAACCACGAGCAGCCGAGGACGTGGTCGAAATGGTTGTGCGTCAGGACGATATGCCCGACCCGTCGCGCCGTCAGCGCGGCAACGTCGGCCTCGATGCCGCGGGCCTCGGCCAACGTGGTGCCGGAATCGACCAACAGGGCGTGCGTGCGACCACCGACGAGTCCTACCGTCACATCCAGGAACGGCAGGCGGGTGCGCCACACACCCTCGCCCAACTGTTCCCAGTCGTAGTTCATTGCCCACCGTCGATGCCGGCAATGGGACGCACGCCTGCGAAGCTACTCCTGTGCATCGCCTCCTGTTCTCTGTTTGCGTACTCGTCGCGATGGCGTGCGGCATCACGATCCCGTCGGCGCGGGCAGCCTGCACGACGGGGGCGGACTGCAGCCTCGCCGAGCGCGTCGCCGCCGCCGACGCCTATCTGGCGGGCCGCCCCGGCACGGTCGGATACGTGCTGCGCGACCGCACCACCGGCGCCGTCTACCGGAACGCGCACGCCGGTGACCTGGTGTGGACGGCGTCCACGATCAAGCTGGGCATGGTGGTCGACCTGCTGACCAGGCAACGGGCCGGGGCCGTGACGCTGACCGATTCGGACCGGGCCCTGATGGCAGCGATGCTGCACTCGTCCGACGACGACGCCGCCGACACCCTGTGGACCCGGTACAGCGGCGCCGATCACCAGGCCTTCAACGCCGATTTCGGGGCGTACGGGCTGACCGGGCTACAACCGCAACGCGGATTCAGCAAGACCTTCCCGTACTGGGGCTTCCAGAAGGCCACGCCCGAGGATCTGGACCGGTTGATGAACTACACGCTGACCAGCCTCCCGCCGGCCGAAACGGCAGGCATCGTGGACGCACTGCAGCACGTGGACGCCAACCAGCAGTGGGGTGTCTGGGGTGCGGGCGCGGCGATGAATCCCGGTAACAAGGACGGCTGGTCACTCGAACAGGGCGGCTGGGTGATCAACAGCGTCGGTTTCGCGGGACCGCAGCAGCGGTACACGTTGGCGATCATGAATGCCCTCGGCGACCAGGGCGGCTACGACGACGGAGTCCAGACCACCACCCACCTCAGCGAAGTTCTCCTGGCCGGTCCTCACTGAGCCGACCGCACAGGTTTGCTCTGGCGGCCTGGGGGAACTCCTAGCCCATGTTGATCAGACGAATCGCCCGCCCCATGCTGTCTGCGACCTTCATTGCCCGCGGTGTGGACACCCTGCGCGACCCGAGTACCTCCACCGAGACGACACAGAGAACCCTCGGCGCGCTGAGCGCACTGCCCGGCCCGGTGGGTGCCGGAGTTCCCAACAACGCCCATACCGTCGCCCGGGTCAACGCGGTGGTCCAGGTGGCGGGTGGGCTGCTGCTGGCCGCCGGGCGTGCGCCCCGCCTGACCGCGGCGGCCCTTGCCGTCACGATGATTCCGGGAAGCCTTGGTTCGCAGGCATTCTTGAAGGATTCCGACCCGCAACACGCCGCGCGCCAGCGCCGTGAGTTTCTGACCGACGTGAGCCTGCTGGGCGGTCTGATCATCGCGGCGGCCGACACCGCGGGCAAGCCATCGCTGGCCTGGCGTGGACGCCGTGCCGCGCGACACGTCTCGGCCAGTGTCGCCGCCGCCGTTCCCGGTGTGGCGGCGGGCGGTGACACGCTCGCCGACAGTGCCATCGCCGAGAAGATCGGTCACGGTCTGGCCGTCGGCGCCGAACGCGGCCGCGAACTCGCCGACGCGGCTGTGGACAGGGCGACCGAATTGGCCTCGGAGTTGGCCCAACTCGCGCGTGAACATGGACCCGAGGTGGCCGACGCCGCCCGTGCGCGGGCCGGCGAACTCGCCCATGTCGCCCGCGAACGCGCACCCGAACTGGCCGAGGCCGCCCGGGAACGCTCCGCTGCTCTTGCCGATCTCGCACGAACCCAACTCGACCAGCGCCTTGATCGGTAGCGTTGTGGCATGACCACGGGTGACTATCAACCGGAATTCGGGCAATACGGACAACCGGGCGGCTACCCACCGCCCTACGGCGGGCAGGTCCCGGGCGGCTATCCCCCGCCCTACGGCACGCAGACCCCCGGCGGTTTGGGCCGGCGCTGGCTGGCCCGGGTGATCGACGGCATCCTCGTCGCGATCGTGGCGTTCTTCCTGTCGTTCGTCACCGACTCGCTGTCGAGCTACTGGGTGACCGGCTTGTTCACCGGATTGCTGATGTTCGTGTACTTCGTCGGTCTCGAAGTGGCGACAGGTGCCACACCGGGCAAGAAGATGCTGGGCCTCGCGGTGCACGGCGCGGGCAACACACCGAAGCCGACTGCCAAAGAGTCAGCCATCCGCAATGCCTTTACCCTGCTGCCGATCATCCCGTTCGCGGGTGGCTTCCTGGCCATCGTCGCGATGATCATCATCGCGGTGACGATCAGCTCCAGCCCCACCAAGCAGGGCAAGCACGACGAACTCGCCGGCGGCACGCAGGTGGTCCGGGGCTGAAACCCGTTGCGTGAGGTGCCCGTTGGATCGGGCGCCTCACGCCGGGGCCGGTCAACCGGCTCAGACCACCAGGCCCAGCAACAGGACGAAGATCAGGCCGGACACCGACAGCGCCGTCTCCATCAGGGACCACGATTTGATCGTCTGGCCGACCGTCATCCCGAAATACTCCTTCACGAGCCAGAATCCGGCGTCGTTGACGTGCGAGAAGAACAACGAGCCGGCACCCACCGCAAGCACCACCAGGGACACCTCCCCGGTGCTCATCCCCTCGACCAGTCCGAGCATGAGTGACGACGCGGTGATGGTGGCCACGGTGGCCGATCCCGTGGCCAACCGGATCAGCACGGCCAGCACCCACGCCAGCAGCACCACCGAAAGATTGGCGCCCTTGGCCCATTCGGCGAGCAGGGTTCCGATCCCGGTATCGACCAGAACCTGTTTGAATCCGCCACCGGCCGCGACGATCAAGATGATGCCGGCCACCGGCGGAAGCGATGACTCGATGGTTTTCACGATCTGGTCGCGGCTCATCTTGGCGCCGCCACCGAGCGTGAACATTCCGACCACCACCGCGATCAGCAGCGCCATCAACGGCTGTCCGAGGATGTCGAACGTCTGACGGATAAGGTGCGACTTGTCCTCGACGAAGATGTCGACCAGCGCCTTGCCCATCATCAGTGCCACCGGCAGCAGAACGCTGAACATGGTGATCCCGAACGTCGGTCGCGCCTTCGTAGCGGTCGTCGTGGTCGTGCCGGCCGCGGCCGCGGCACCGCCGCCGGAGTCCGCGCCCGTCGAGCCCGCCGCAGGGTCGGCGGCGTCGAACCGGTCCGGGACCTCAAGGACCACCCAGCGTCCGGCCAACTTGCCGAACAACGGACCTGCCACCACGATCGTCGGGATCGCGACCAGCACACCCAGCGCCAAGGTGACACCGAGGTCTGCGTTGAGCAATGAGATCGCGGCGACGGGTCCCGGGTGTGGTGGTACGAATCCGTGCATGGCCGACAGGCCTGCCAGCGCGGGGATGCCGACCGTGATCAGGGACAGCTGCGAACGGCGGGCCACCAGATAGATGACCGGCATCAGCAGCACCAGACCGATCTCGAAGAACATCGGCAGACCGATGATCGCGCCCACCAACGCCATTGCCCACGGGAGCGCCCGTGGTGAGGCGTGCCCGACGATGGTGTCCACGATCTCGTCCGCTCCCCCAGAGTCGGCCAGGAGTTTGGCGAACATCGCACCGAGAGCGATCAATATGCCGACGCTGGCAGCGGTGGACCCGAATCCGGTGGAGAACGAGGCGAGCACGTCGCTGACGTTCTCGCCCGCCGCCATGCCCACGGTCAGCGCGCCGAAGATGAGGGCCAGGAACGGATGCAGTTTGACGATCGTGATGAGCACGACGATCAGGGCGATGCCGGCCAGCGCGGCCAGGACCAGCTGCGCGCCGCCCGCCACCGGCTCGACCAGCTCCGTCCCGGCCGCGAGATGAGTGAGCGTCGAGGTCATCGGTTGTCCTGTTCTGTTGTCTCGGTGTCGGATTGGGCAATGTACTCGTCGACGATGTCGTCGATGCTCTGATCCACGTCGATGGCGATGCCGGCCTCGTCGGGTCCGAGCGGCTCCAGCGTGGCGAATTGGGAGTCCAGCAGGGCCGCCGGCATGAAATGCCCGGGGCGGCTGGCCTGGCGCCGACGGATCACCTCGGCCGAGCCGCTCAGGAACAGGAACACCACATCGGCGCAGTGCCGCCGCAGTTGGTCGCGGTACTTGTGTTTGAGCGCCGAGCAGCTCATCACGCCGCCGTCGTGGTGCTTGGCGAGCCACTCACCGATCGACTCCAGCCACGGATAGCGATCGTCGTCGTCGAGGGCGTGGCCCGCGGACATCTTGGCGATGTTTGCCGCGGGGTGGAAGTCGTCGGCATCGGCGAACGGCACCCGCATCCGCTGCGCCAACGCGGCGCCGACGGTCGACTTACCCGACCCCGATACACCCATGACCACGACTGGTGAACCCATACATCCGCCCTCACGATATGTGTCTGCCGTCACACAGCATGACTTAAAAAGCATACGTTTGCAAGAGTGTCACGATTACATCTGTTTTTTCACCGCTCAATACCGGATATGACAGGATGTAACCGTGTCCTCGCCCTCAAACGTCGGCGCGCTGCATGCCAGCCTGCTGACCGCGCTCGGCACCGGCATCGTCTCCGGTGAGCTGGCGGCCGAGCAGGTGCTGACCCTGGACCGGGTCAGCACCGAGCACGAGGTATCCCGCAGTGTCGCGCGCGAAGTGATCCGGGTCCTGGAATCGATGGGCATGGTGGAATCACGGCGCCGGGTGGGAATCACCGTCCAGCCCGCGCGCAAATGGAATGTGTTCGACCCCAGGCTGATTCGCTGGCGCCTGCAGGCCGGCGACCGCGCCGCCCTGCTGGCGTCGCTGTCGGAACTCCGGCGGGGTTTCGAACCGGCCGCCGCAGCACTCGCCGCCCGGCGCGCGAACCCGGACCAATGCCGGATCCTGGCCGCCGCGGTTTCCGACATGGTGGTGCACGGCCGGTCCGGCAACCTCGACGCCTACTTGTTGGCGGACAAGGTTTTCCACCAGACGCTCCTGGACGCGAGCGGCAACGAGATGTTCCGCGCACTCAATGACGTGGTGGCCGAGGTCCTGGCCGGGCGCACCCAGCACGGCCTGATGCCGGACTCCCCCAACCCGGCCGCCATCGCGTTGCACGACGAGGTGGCCCGGGCGATCCGGCTGCGCGACGAGGACGGCGCCGAACGGGCGATGCGGGCCATCATCGACGAGGCCGCCACCGCGGTGACCGACGGTGACGGTCCCGATGCTTAACTAGCCGTATGGGTCGTACTCCGGAATTGGCACGTCGTTTCTTCGACCGGCTGGAGCCGGTACACGGGGTCACCTACTTCGCCCCGGAGTCGCTCGCGGCGTTCGCCGAATTGGGCTATCCCGGCTTCTGGATGGGCTACTTCGGCGCCCGCTCGGCGCCGCTGGGCATCGTGCCGCCCGAAGTCGTCGCCGCGGCGTTCTACAACTTCACCACCGCGCGGGTGGCCAGGGCGTTACCCGCGGCATGGGACAAGGCAAGTCCGGCAAAGCTTTTGCAGCTGCGGTCGGAGTCGGCCGTCGCGGCACTGCGTCGCTCCGGGGTGACCGACTCCGAGTCGACCCGCCTCGCGGCCGAGTTGGCCGCGAAGGCAGCCCGCACCGCGCCCCTGGACGGCCGGCCGCTCTACGCCGCCAACCGGGCCCTGCCCTGGCCGGAGGAACCGATCGCCAAGCTCTGGCATGCGGTCACCCTGCTGCGTGAACAACGCGGCGACGGCCATATCGCCGTGCTGGTCGCCGAGGGGATCAGCGGACGGGAATGCAATGTGCTGCACGCCGCGGCCGGCCGGGTGCCGCGCGAGATGATCATGCGCGGCCGCGACTACGACGACGAACAGTGGGCGGGCTACGTCGAGCAGTTGCGCTCGCGCGGCTGGCTCGACGGCCAGGGTGAGCTCACGGACGCCGGGCGAGACGTCAAGCAGGCGGTCGAGGACCGGACCGATGCCCTGGCCCTGGGCGCGCTGGACGCGTTGACCGACGACGAGATCACCACCCTGTTCCGGGTGCTGACGCCGATCACCCGGCAGGTGGTGGCCGCCGGCGACGTGCCCGCCGCGACCCCGATGGGCCTGAGCCGCGACGACCTCGACGACGACAGCGCCCATCTGGGCTGACGATCAGCGCGGGGCGTACATGATCAGCCCGACGCCGACGAGGGCCACGAGCGCACCGGCGACATCCCAGCGGTCGGGCCGGAAGCCGTCGGCCACCATGCCCCACAGCAACGAACCGGCGATGAACACGCCGCCGTAGGCAGCCAGGACCCGGCCGAAGTGCGCGTCGGGCTGGAATGCCGCGACGAAGCCGTAGGCGCCGAGCGCGATCACCCCGGCGCCCATCCACATCCAGCCGCGGTGCTCGCGCACGCCCTGCCATACCAGCCAGGCGCCGCCGATCTCCAGCACGGCGGCCAGGACGAACAGCGCGATCGATTTGCCTACCATCACCACCTCAGAGTGCCGTGAGCGTGCGCAATTGTGGGCTTTTGCGCGGCGTGTCGGGCCCGGTTACGCGACACCGAGGTAGGCAGCACGAATGCTGTCGTCTGCCAACAGTTCCCGCGCATCACCGGTGCGGGTGACATTGCCGGTCTCCAGGATGTAGCCGCGGTCGGACCGGCTCAGCGCCTGTTGGGCATTCTGTTCGACCAGAAGCACCGTGGTGCCCTGGGTGTTGATCTCGGAGATGATCTTGAAGATCTGCGAGATCACCATCGGCGCCAGTCCCATCGACGGCTCGTCGAGTAGCAGCACCCTGGGCCGGGACATCAGTGCCCGGCCGATGGCCAGCATCTGCTGCTCCCCGCCGGAGAGGGTGCCGCCCACCTGGGAGCGCCGCTCGGCCAGCCTCGGGAAGGTCGTGAACACCCAGTCCAACCGCTCGTCATGCTCCCCGCGGGACGCGAATTTGCGTCCATAGCAACCCATCTCGAGGTTCTCCAGCACCGTCATGCCGGGGAACACTCCGCGCCCCTCGGGAGCCTGGATCAGCCCGTCGATCACGCGCTGGTGTGCTTTCACCCGGGAGATGTCACGGCCCTCGAACCAGACCGAACCCGAGGTCAACGGCCGCAGACCCGAGATCGCGCGCATCATCGTGGTCTTACCGGCCCCGTTGGAGCCCAGCAGCGTGACCAGCTCCCCCTCGTGCACCACCAGCGAAACCCCGTGCAACGCCTTGATCCGGCCGTAGTGCACCACCACGTCCCGCACCTCGAGCAGCACCGGGCGGCTGGTCTCAACCGAGCTCGTCATCGGGTACCCCCAGATAGGCGGCGATGACCTTCGGGTCCTCGCGGATTTCGTGTGGCAGTCCGTCGGCGATCTTGCGGCCGAATTCCAGCACCACGATGCGGTCGGTCACCCCCATCACCAGACGCATGTCGTGCTCGATCAGCAGCACCGTGTAGCCGTCGTCGCGGATCTTGCGGATCAACTCGATCAATGACGCCTTCTCGGCGGGATTGAACCCGGCGGCCGGCTCGTCCAGGCACAACAGCTTGGGCTCGGTGGCCAGTGCGCGGGCGATCTCGAGCCGGCGCTGGTCACCGTAGGGCAGATTCTTGGCCTTCTCCTCGCCGCGGTGGGCGATCCCCACAAAGTGCAGCAAGGCCGCGGCGCGTTCGATCGCCGACCGTTCCTCGCGACGGTGCCGAGGGGAACGCACGAGGGCACCGGGCACCGACGTCTTGTGTCGCGCATCGGTGCCCACCATGACGTTCTCCAGCGCGGTCATCTCTCCGAAGAGCCGGATGTTCTGGAAGGTACGGGCGATGCCGCGGCGCGTGATCTGGTGCCGCTTGATCCGGCCCAGCGGCGCGCCGTCGAAGATGACCGATCCCGAGCTGGGCCGGTAGACACCGGTGATCGCATTGAAGCAGGTGGTCTTGCCCGCGCCGTTGGGCCCGATCAGACCGAGGATCTCACCGCGGCGGATGTTGAAGCTGACCGAGTCCAGGGCAACGAGGCCACCGAACTTGACGGTGAGATCCCTGGTCTCCAAAAGGATCTCGCCCTCGGCGGCCTGGATCTCGCGGTGCACCCCGGCCAGTTCCTCGACGCTCTCGGTCACGCCGGGCATGGGCTCACTCATCCCACCGGCTCCTTGTCCGTGTTGCCGCGCAACAACTGTCGAGCCGATCTGCCGTACGTCAACAGCTGCTGGCGTACCGGGAAAAGACCTTGCGGCCGGAAGATCATCAGTACCACCAGCGCCAAACCGAAGAAGAGATACTTGAGGTCACCGAGGTTGATCCCGAGGAACTCGACTCCCAGGAGCCGGTTGGGCAGATACACAACGATGAAGGCACCGAAAATGACGCCGAGCTTGTTGCCCTGCCCGCCGAGCACCACCGCGCACAGGAACAACATCGAGTTGATGATGTTGAACGTCGGCGGCGCCACGTACTGAACCTGGCCGGCGTAGAGCGCCCCCGAGAGGCCGCCGATCGCGGCGCCGATCACGAACGCCCACAGCTTGAACCGGAAGGTGTTGACGCCCATCACCTCTGCGGCGTCCTCGTCCTCGCGGACCGCCACCCAGGCGCGCCCGACCCGGCTGCGCTCCAGGTTGCCCACCAACAGGAGGATGCCGACCATCAGGATCAGGCCCAGCCAGAACCACCAGGTGCCGTAGTTCGCCTCACCGGCCGAGTTGCCGCTGGAGAACACCCCGTTGGGCAGCTTCTCGCTCTCCCCCAGCCGTGGGTACGCAACCTGGTTGAGTCCACGCGAACCGTTGGTGACGTCGGACAGGTTGTCGGCGAGCAGACGGATGATCTCGCCGAATCCGAGGGTGACGATGGCCAGATAGTCCCCACGCAACCGCAGGGTCGGCGTTCCCAGGATCAGCCCGGCCAGCGCGGTGACCGCCATCGCCAGCGGCACACACGACAGCCAGGCCCAGTCCTTGCTGAAGAATCCGTCGGGCCCCACTTTGTTCCACGGACTGTCGGGGCTGGTCAGCAGCGCGACCGTGTAGGCGCCGACCGCGTAGAAGCCCACGTAACCGAGGTCGAGGAGACCGGCCTGCCCGACGACGACGTTGAGCCCGATCGCGATGATGGCGACCATCGCGAATTGAGCCATGGTGCCGCCGAAGCTGATGCCGGTGGTGTTGAGGAAGCTGGGCGTGAACAACGGCAACAGGGCCAGCAGTCCGAAACCCACCACGCCGACAAGCCATTTGGCCACCCGCGGCAGGCTGGACCACGAGTCGCGAATCGCGTCGCCGGGGGCCAGCAGTGTCTTGGTCACCGACCCGGCGGACTCTGAACCGTGATGCTCGCTCATACCCGCGCCTTCCCGAGGCTCTCACCGAGTATGCCGGTCGGCCGGAACAGCAGGACCAGCACCAGCAGAACGAATGCCACGACGTCACGCCACTGCGTTCCGAATACCGCCTGCCCGTAGTTCTCCATGACGCCCAGCAGCAGACCGCCCAGCAGAGCGCCGCGAAGATTACCGATGCCGCCGAGCACCGCTGCCGAGAACGCCTTGATGCCGAGCAGGAATCCGCCGGAATAGATGATGCCCTGCGGAACCTTCAACGTGTAGAGCAGCGCTGCCGCACCCGCCAGCAGACCGCCGATGAGGAAGGTCCGCATGATGATGCGTTCCCGGGAGACACCCATCAGCGTCGCGGTGGTCGGGTCCTGCGCCACGGCCCGGATGCCGCGGCCGAACTTGGTGCGGTTGATCGCGATGTCGGTCAGCACGGCGAGCACCAGCGCGGCTCCCACGATCACCAGTGTCACGTTCGACACCGTGGCGCCGAAGATCGTGAACTGAGTCTTGGGCTGGACCAGGACGATGGGTTGTTGAGCGTTGCTTCCGCCGTAGCCCTTCAGGAGCTTCGGCAACACGAAGTGCACGAACTCCTGCAGCACGAACGACATTCCGATCGCCGTGATGAGGAAGGTCAGGGCGCGGGCGTTGCGTTTTCGCAGCGGCCGGTAGGCGATCAGTTCCAGACCGACCGCCGCCGATCCCGAGACCAACATCGCGAACAGCATGGCGATGCCGAGATACAGCACTGTCAGCGCGACGCCCTTGTTGTACGCGTTACCGCTCGGGGCGAAACCGAGGATGACGTCCAGACAGAAGTAGGCGCCGAACATGCCCAGCATGAAGATCTCGGAATGGGCGAAGTTGATCAGGCGCAGGACACCGAAGACCAGGGTGTAGCCCACCGCCACCAGCGCGTAGATCGCACCCCAGGACAGGCCGTCGATCGTCAACTGCCAGAAGCCGTCTCGCAGGCCATCCAGGTTGAAGCTGATGTTGGATGCCAGGCAGGCGGACTGCTCGACGCACTGGTGGATCATCCGGCGGCGGCTCCTGACTTCGTGGTGTGTAACGAAACGCGTCCGAGTCCTGGTGACGGTCTCGGACGCGTTTCGTCTGGTGGGCTATTTGACTTCGTACATCCAGATCAGGGTGGTGGTGAGCTCACCCTTGTCCGTCCACTGGTACTTGCGGCCCACGCCTTGGCCCTCGTACTTGCGGACGTAGTCCAGCAGTGCCGGCCGGGTGATGGCACCCGAGTCGATGCCCTTGAGCAGGATGGTGCCCAGGTCGTAGCCCTCGGTGCTGTAGGTGCCCGGTGCCTGGCCGAACTTCTGGGTGTACTCGTCGGCGAACGATCCGGTGGCCGGACCGCACGGGCAGGACAGCAGGGCGCCCTTCGACGATTCACCGGCCTGGTCGACGAACTGCGGATCCTTGGTGCCGTCGGCGCTGACGAAGGTCGCCGTTACGCCGCCGTCCTTGAGCTGCTGGACGAACGGTGCGGCCTCGGAGTAGTAGCCGCTGTAGAACACCGAGTCCGGAGCGGCTCCCTTGATCTGGGTGACGGCAGCCGAGAACTCCTTGTCGCCCTTCTTCACCGAGATGTTGCATGACGAATCCGCAACCGGGCCAAGGGTTTCACGCACCGTCTCGGCCAGACCGAGCCCATAGTCGGTGCTGTCGTCGACCACACACACCTTCTTGTTGCCGAGAGTGTTCTTGAGGTAGTTGGCCACCGAGGGGCCCTGGACGCCGTCGTTGGCCAGGCCGCGGAAGAAGGTCTTCCACCCGTTCTCGCTCAACGTGACGTTGGTGGCCGATGCGGTGGCCGCGACCAGACCGGCCTGGTTGAACACGTCACCGGTGGCCTTGGTCTCCCCGGAGAACGCGGGCCCGATCAAGCCGATGATGAACGCCTCGTCGACGATCTGCGGCGCCACACCGGTCGCCTTCTGCGGATCACCTTCGGTGTCAAAGCTCTTGAGCTGCACCTGGCAGCCGGAGTTGGCGGCGTTGTGCTTGTCGATTGCGAGCTGCACGCCGTTCTTGATGTTGATGCCGAGCGCGGCGTCCGGACCGTTGAGCGCACCCATCATGCCGATCATCACCGGCGGGCAGGTGGCCTTCCCGTCGCCGGCGGGATCGGCCGGGCTGACGCCCTCGGCGGCCTTGACCTCAGCACCGTTCTCGTCGATCTGGACCTTCTCGACGATCTTCAAATTGGTCTGCGATGCCTCGCCTTCCGGCGAGGATTGGTTACAGCCGGCAATCGCCAGGGCAACCACACCCGCACTTCCGAGAGCAAATGCTTTCCGTGCCACGCGACCGCGCACGCTTCACCTCCGGGTCAGAGTTGTCAGCGGCACCGGCGCCCTGACCTTGTGAGGGCTGGGCGCCGGAGCTTCGGGTAGAACATAGCCAACGACCGGCCCGAGTGCGGGATGTTGAGTGAATGGTTCGTCCGTGGGTCCTGGTTGAATGCGGAATTTCGGCCCGGCGGAAACCCACAATTAACAACCGGGCCCGCCGATCAGCTCTCCTGAACGGGTGATTCCTCGGAGTCGTCGAGGGTTTCCAATACCACCTCGGCCACCCGTTTCATGGTGGTGCGGCGGTCCATCGCGGCGCGCTGAATCCACTTGAACGCCTCGGGCTCGGTCATCTGGTGTTTGCTCTGCAGCAAACCCTTGGCCCGCTCGACCAGCTTGCGGGTCTCCAGACGATCCCCCAGCGTCGCCACTTCGTTTTCCAGTGCGGCGATCTCGCTGAACCGGCTCACCGCCACCTCGATGGCCGGGACCAGGTCGGTGATGCTGAAGGGCTTGACCAGGTACGCCATCGCCCCGGCATCGCGGGCCCGCTCGACCAGCTCCCGCTGACTGAACGCGGTCAGGATGACGATCGGGGCGATGCGCTTGCTGGCGATCTCGGAAGCCGCGTCGATACCGTCGCGACGCGGCATCTTGACGTCCATGATCACCAGGTCCGGGCGCAGCGACTCGGCGAGCTCGACGGCCTCTTGCCCGTCGCCGGCCTCACCGACGACCTCGTAGCCCTCCTCCCGGAGCATCTCCGCGAGGTCGAGGCGGATGAGCGCCTCATCCTCGGCGATGAGCACGCGGCGGGGGCTGTCAGCGTCTTTCGGTGACCCGGTCATGGGGAACATTCTGTCGTGGAGGCCGCCGTTCGGCGACCTCGGGGCCATCCTCTATGGTGGTAGGCCGCAGTACTGATCGGCACGCCCTCGTATCCCAACTGGCAGAGGAAACGGATTCAAAACCCGTACAGTGTGAGTTCGAATCTCACCGAGGGCACCACCACACACCAATCGGCCCCTGGCTGATCAGAAGCCCGGACGCCAATCGCCGCGTCCGTGCCAGTGCCCGCGGTCACGGGCCTCGCCGTCGAAGTAATAGTCGTCATGGCACCGGTCGCCGCCCCAGTTGAAGCCCCATTCGGGGTGCCAGAACTCCCCCGGGCACCAGTGGTAATCCGGCAGCGGCACTGTGGGCGCCGCCTGTGCGACAGCTCCGCCCAGACCCGCGAGACCGATACCTGCGGTGAGTACCGCTGCCGTTGCCGCAACACGTGCTTTCGTCATCATGAGTCAGGACTATCACCGCCGACTCGGTGTACCGCTGCGAGAAGGCTTCGGGTCCGCTGTCGCTTCTAGGCGACCTGCGTTCAGGGCTTTGACTTGTCCGTCAATCTCGCCCGTCTCACAGGTGACCGACGGTAGGTTGAGCCGTGCGCTGGGTTGCGCCCGCCGGCAGTCTGTGCCGCGACGGACGACAGGAGGATCGTGAAAGCCGTTGCGAGAGTAGTCGGGTTCGGGCTTGTCGAACTCATCGTGTTCGGCTTGGTGCTGTTCTCACTCGCAGGCACCCTCGACTTCTGGCAGGCCTGGGCTTTTCTCGTGGTGTTCGCCCTTTCGACGTGGATTCCCAGCATCTTGTTGCAACGGACAAACCCCGAGGCACACCAACGGCGTAAGCACGCCGGACCGGCCGCCGAGACCCGAACGGTGCAGAAGATCCTCATCGGCGGCTGGTACCTGTCGCTGGCGGCGATGGTCGTGGTCAGCGCCCTGGACCACCGCTTCGACTGGTCGGCGGTACCGGCGGCGATCTGCGTTGCCGGTGATGTTCTGGTGGCCGTCGGACTGGGTGTCACGAGCCTGGTGGTCATCCAGAACAGCTTCGCGGCCTCCACCGTGCAGGTGGAGTCGGGCCAGAAGCTCGCCTCGACCGGCCTGTACGGGTTGGTTCGTCACCCGATGTACACCGGCAACGTGCTGACGATCGTCGGCTTCCCCCTCGCACTCGGCTCCTACTGGGGGCTCCTGCCCGTCATACCGGGCCTCATCGTGCTCGTCATCCGCATCCGGGATGAGGAAAAGCTGCTTGTCGCAGAGCTGGACGGCTACCGCGAATACGCACAGAAAGCGCGCTACCGCCTGGTCCCCTATATGTGGTGACGACCGCACCGGCCCGCACGGGGCCGGCGCGGCAGTCGTTCACTGCACCGGTGCGTTCGCCAACTGCTGAGCCAAGCTGCGTACGGACGGCGCGTCGAACAGCGCGAGCATCGTGAGTTCGACGTCGAGAGCTCCATTGATCGCGGCGATGGCACGCATCGCGGAAATCGAATCGCCACCCGCATCGAAGAACGACTCCTCCACACCCACCCGGTCGACGCCAAGCACCTCGGCGTAGATGCTGGCCACGATCTGCTCGACCAGGGTGGTCGGGGGGCGATAGGCACCGTCGGCCTCACCGGTTTCGGGTGCTGGTACCGCGCTGGTGTCCGGCCGAGCCGATACCGCCTTGCGCCCCCACCCGTCCAGGCGCGCGGTCTTCGTCAGGAGATCCAGGGACGACACGCGGCGACCCGGATGGGCCGTCATCCCCACCAACACCTTCTTGAAACGCTCCATCAGCGCTTCTACGGTTTCGCCGTCGAATACATCGGTGTCGTATTGGACCCGCAGCTCCAACTCGCGACCGGGCCCGGCTTGCACCGCGATCGGGTAGTGATAGAAGTCGCGGCTGCTGAAACCGGTGACGGCCAATCCCTCGCCGCCCGGTGGTGTTCCGGTATCGGTCGGATAGTTCTCGTACACGAAGACGGTGTCGAAGAGGCTGTCCTGGCCGGTCATACGGTGGATGTCGCTGAGCGCCACGTGCTGATGATCGAGTGTGTCGTTGTGGGCACTCTGCAACTGATCCAGCAGGTCGGCCGTGGTGGTGTCCGGGGTGAAGGTGGCCCGCACCGGCACCGTGTTGATCAGCAGGCCGACCATCGAATCCGCACCGTCCACCTCCGGTGGCCTACCCGAGACGACGGTTCCGAAGGCGACGTCGTGATGGCCGGTCAGCGAGCTGAGCAGGAGTGCCCAGGCCCCCTGCAAGACGACGTTCACGGTGGTGTGATGCGCGCGCGCGAGTTTCGTGAGCGCCCGCGTGGTCTTGGCGGGCACCCGGTACGAGCCGACACAACGCTCCCCGAACCGCAGCTTCTGCGGCGGTCCGACGAGAATCGGAGTGTCGAAACCGGCCAGCACCTCACGCCACACCGCATGGGCGGCATGGTGATCGCGTTCGGACAGCCACGTCATGAAGCTGCGGTACGGGGAGGCCGCGGGCAGCCGCAGCCCCTGGTAGCCGGCGAAGATCTCCTGCATCAGGATCGGCATCGACCAGCCGTCGAGCACGATGTGATGGTTGGTCAGGACGAACCGGTGCCGGTCCTCCGCGATACGGATGAGGGCCGTCCGGAAGGCAGGTTGGTTCTCGAGGTCGCACACTGCGCCACGTTCGGCGGCGCAGATCTCCTCGATCTGCTGGTCGATGCCAACGCCGCTGGCGCCCAACTCGATATACCGCCAGGGCGCCACCGGATCAGCGGGGATCACCTGCACGGGTTGCTCGAATTGCGGGCAGAAGCGGGCAGCCAGATGCGGATGCCGGCTCACCACGGTCTGCACGGCATCGCGCAGCCGGTGTACGTCGAGCGGACCGCTCAATGCCAGGTCCAGCTGTACCGCATAGACATCGTCACCGGAGGAGTTCGCGATGCCGGCGTGGTAGAGCAGTCCCTGCTGCAACGGCGTCAGGAGAAGCACGTCGGCGATGGGGAATTCGCTGTGCAGCGCATCGATCTGGTGCTGGCTCAGCCTTGCCGGCGCGATGTCCGACGGCGTCAATCCGCCCCCGCCCCGCCTGACATGGGCACAGATCCCGGCCAGGGCGTCGAACCACAGCCGGCTGATCCGGGTCACAGCCGTACGATCCAGTGCGGTGGGCGCCCACGTCCAGGTGGCATTCAGGTGCGGGCCGCTGTCGGTGTCGATGGTGACCGCATTGAGCTCCACGGTGTGCGCCAGCGCAATCGGCATCGCGCCGGCCGCACCGGTCATCGACAGGCCGTCCTGACTGAAACGCCACACGTCACCGGACGCGTACGCCGCCGGGGAGCCCAGCCGGCCGAGATAGTTGAACCCGATCACCGGATCGGATCCGGCCAGATCCACGTCGGGGTTGAGGTAGCGCAGCAGTCCGTAACTCAGGCCGTCGGGCAGGTTTCGAAGCTGCTCTTTTGCGTCCTTGATGACCGCGCCGAGCGCCGCATCGCCTGCCACCACCTGCGTCCAGCGCAGCCCACCGACCGCCAGCGATACCGGGTACTTGGCGGTGAACCACCCCACCGTGCGCGACAGGTCGACCTCTGGGTCGTCGGGTGCGCCCAGATCTGCCAAGTCCTCCTGGCGCCCGTGGCCCTCCACATCGATGGCGATCGGAGCGCCGCCCGTCCCCAGATACTGGGCCCACGCCAGTGCGAGCGCGATCAACAGGATCTCTTGCACCCCGGCGTGAAACGCCGCAGGCACGTCACCCAGCAGCATGTGGGTGGTCTCGGCATCCAGGAACTCCGACAGGTACCCGGCGGTGGCGAACGTATCCTCCGCGGGCCGCGGTGCCGGCAATGCGGGTGGGATCGAGGCCACCTGCCGCCACGCCTCCGCGCGGCCGACCACGTCGGGGTGGTGCGCGTACTCAGCCAGCAGGTCCGCCCATCGTTTGAACGACGACCCGGTCGGCGGCAGCAGCACCGGCTGCTCGCCGCGATGCTGGGTCCAGGCGATGTTGAGGTCCTCCAGCACAATTCGCCACGACACTCCGTCGACAGCCATGTGGTGGGCGACCAGCGCCAGTTGCCCCGTGGCGGAGCTCCACAACGCGCTCAACATCACCCCGGCGGCGGGATTCAACCGCGACCGCGCCGCCGCCAGCGCGTCTTCCGTCAACAGATCGACGGTGAGCAGATGCTCGCGGGCATCCACCGCATCCGGTTCGGGCACCGTCAACGCCCATCCACCGGCGCCGTCGTCCTCGGCACGCAATCGGAGCATTCCGTGCCGAGCCAGCAAGGCCTGCAACAGGATTACGACATCGTCCTCGGACGCACCGGCGGGTGCCTGCAGCACCACCGTCTGATTGAACTCGTCGATCGGGCCGTCGACACGCTCCAGGCCCTTGAGCCACCGCATGATCGGAGTCGCCACGACCGGACCGAGACCCTCGTCGATCACGTCGCCCGCGTTGTTGGCCATCCTGACCACTCGCGCCAACCGGGCCACCGTCTGCTGGACGAAGATGTCACGTGGGCGCCCGGTCAGGCCGGCACCGTGGGCGCGCCAGATCACCTGAATGGCCGAAATGCTGTCGCCGCCAAGGTCGAAGAACGAGTCGTCGACACCTACCTGTTCCAGACCGAGGACTTGGGCGAAGATCCCCGCCAGAAGCTCCTCGACACCAGTGGCCGGAGCACGGTACCGATCGACGTCCTGGTACTCCGGTGCAGGCAACGCACGGATGTCGAGTTTTCCGTTGACCGTCAACGGCAGGGCCTCGATCTCCACCACCGCGGTCGGGACCATGTAGGGCGGCAGCTTCTCAGCCAGCGCGGCACGCAACTCAGCGGGATCGGCGGTCCCGGTGACATAACCGACCAGCCGCTTGTCCCCCGGCCGGTCCTCACGGGCGATCACCACCGCCTGCTCGACACCGTCCAAAGCCTTCAGCGCGGATTGGATCTCGCCCAATTCGATGCGATACCCACGAATCTTGACCTGCTCATCGGCCCGGCCCAGGTATTGCAGTTCCCCGTCCGCGCGCCAACACACCAGATCCCCGGTGCGATACATCCGCATCCCCGGCGACCCGAACGGGCACGCGACAAACCGCGTCGAGGTCAACGGCGCCCGGCCCACATAGCCGGAACCCAAACCCGCACCGGCGACATACAACTCGCCCACCACCCCGACGGGCACCGGACGCAACCAGCGATCGAGCACGACAAAGGCCAGGTGCTTCAGCGGCACACCGATCGGACTGACCGCGACCTCCGCATCGAGCTCGGTGATCTCCCGGAACGAGGCGTGCACCGTGGTCTCGGTGATCCCGTACATGTTGATCAACCGCGGCAACACCGGATGGTCCTGGAACCACTCCGCCAGCCGAGTCGGGTCCAGTGCTTCACCGCCGAATACGACCAACTCGAGCTCGAGCTCAGAACCCACACCCGATGAGAGCTCATCCGCGGCTTGCAGCGCATAGAACGCCGACGGCGTCTGACTCAACACACTGACCCGCTCGGCGACCAGCAGGGCGTGGAACTCTTCGGGCGACCGTGCCACCGAATCGGACACCACCACCAGCCGGCCGCCGTGCAACAGTGCGCCGAAAATCTCCCAGACCGAGAAGTCGAAGGCCAGCGAATGACTCTGCGTCCACACTTGATCCGCCGACAACTCCAGATCGGCGTCCAGCGCCTGCAGCAAGCGAGTCACGTTGTGGTGCGGGATCGCCACACCTTTCGGCACACCCGTGGTGCCCGAGGTGTAGATCAGGTACGCGATGTCGTCCGGTCCCGGCCCCGGCAGGGCTGTATCGGGTTGGCCGGCCACCGCGGCATCGTCGACGGCGATCACCCTCAATTCGTGCCCGGCCAGCCGGTCGGCCAGATCCGTGGTGGTGACCGCCGCCAGCGGTGTGGCATCGCTGAGGATGAACTCCAGCCGGGAATCGGGCACTGCGGGATCGATCGGCACGTACGCCGCGCCGGTCTTGAGCACCGCGAAGATCGCGACGATCGCCTCTACCGACCTCGAGAACAGCAACGCCACGCGCCGGCCCGGACCAACACCCTGCTCGACGAGCAGGTGCGCCAATCGATTCGCGGCCCGATCGAGATCCCCGTATGTGATGTGGCTTCCGTCGAAACTGACGGCCACCGCACCGGGATCACGGGTCACCTGAGCGTCGAACAGAACCGGAATCGACACCGGGCCGGGGGCTGGACGGGTCAGCGTCGCGAGATTGCCCACCGTGTCCAGACGCGCCCGCTCGTCGGCATCGAGCACATCGATCGCCGACACACGCAGGGTCGGATCGGCAGCCATCGCCTGAAGGACCCGCTGCAACCGGTCGATGAGGGCTTCGATGCTGCCGGCGTCGAAGACATCGGTACGGAACTCGACGGTGCCGGAAATTCCCGCGGCCTCACCGGTTTCCGTCCACCGTTCTGCCAACGACAACGACAGGTCCATCCGCGCGGTGTGGGTGTCCAGTGGCAACTGAGTGACCTGCAGATCCCCCAGCGACACCCCGCCGCCGTCGTCACCCGGCTGTCCGGGAACGTTCTGCCAGGCCAGCATCACCTGCACCAGTGGGTGGTGGGTCAGGGACCGGGTCGGATTGAGCCGCTCGACAAGCACCTCGAACGGCACGTCCTGGTGCTCGAACGCACCCAGACTGCGTGCCCGAACTTGCGCCAGCACTTCGGCGACACTCGGGTCTCCGTCCAGATCGACGCGCAGCACCAACGTGTTGACGAAGAACCCGATCAGCTCGTCGAGGGCCGGGTCACGGCGCCCGGCGATCGGAAAGCCCACCGCCACATCTGAACTCGCGCTGAGCTTCGACAGCAGAGTCAGCAGTGCCGCTTGAATGACCATGAATTTGGTCGCGTTGTGTTCGCGAGCCAGGCGAGCCACCTGTTGCTGCAGATCGGCGGGCCATTCCACATCGACTCGGTCGCCATTCTGGTCGGCCACCAAGGGATAGGGACGATCAGTCGGCAATGCCAGGCGTTCGGGCATCCCGCCGAGTGCGTCCGCCCAGAACCTCAGCTGCTGGGAGATGCGGCTGTCGCTGTCCTCCAGATCGCCGAGCTGGGCACGCTGCCACAACGTGTAGTCGGCGTACTGGACCGCCAACGGCTGCCAGCCCGGCGCCTTCCCTTCACGCCGACTCGCATACGCCACCCCCAGATCGGCGACCAGCGGAGTGATCGACCAACCGTCTGCGGCAATGTGATGCACCACTGCCACCAGCACATGCGCATCCTCGGCTACCCGGAAAACCTTCGCCCGCAGCGGGATCTCGGCAGCGAGGTCGAAGCTGTGACGCGCCGCGGCCTCGACGGCCTGCTCCAACCTGGCGGACGGCCATCCGACCGCATCAACCACCTCCCAGCCGAACTCGGTCCGCTCGGCGGGAACAATCAGCTGCTGAGGCGTCCCGTCAACCGTCGGGAACGACGTACGCAGACTCTCGTGGCGATCCAAGAGGTCCTTGAACGCCGCGCCCAGGGCATCGACATCAAGCGGACCATCCAACCGCAGACCTGCCGCCAGGTTGTAAACCGGTGAAGGCCCGTTCAATTGGTCGATGAACCACAACCGGCTCTGCGCAAACGACAGCGGCATCACCGCGGGCCGCTCGGCGGCCACCAAGGGTTGATGCCGGCCTTCGTCGTCACCGATGCGGAGCATCAGCTGGGCGACCGTCGGAGCATCGAACAGGAGGCGCTCTTCGAGGCCGGTGCCCAGGGTCCGGTTGAGGGCCGCGATCAGGCGCATGGCCTGCAGGGAATCACCGCCGAGATCGAAGAATGAATCGTCGACGCCGACGCGGTCCACGCCGAGGATCTGGGCGTAGATGCCGGCCAGGATCTCCTCGGTGGGCGTACTCGGGGCCCGGTAGCTTTCCAGGAGTTGGTATTCCGGTGCCGGCAAAGCCTTTTTGTCGAGCTTGCCGTTCACCGTCAACGGCACCGCCTGCAAGCCGACCACGGCCGCGGGCACCATATAGGGCGGCAGCGTCTCCCCCAGCGCCGCACGCGCAACGGACACATCGACGGTCCCGGTGACATAACCGACCAGCCGCTTGTCGCCCGGCCGGTCCTCACGGGCGATCACCACCGCCTGCTCGACACCGTCCAGGGCCGCCAGCGCGGACTGGATTTCGCCGAGCTCGATGCGATACCCACGAATCTTGACCTGCTCATCGGCCCGGCCCAGGTACTGCAACTGCCCATCGGCGCCCCACGACACCAGATCCCCGGTGCGATACATCCGGATCCCCGGTGTTCCCGCGCTGCCGAACGGGCAGGCCACAAACCGCGTCGACGTCAACGGCGCCCGGCCCACATAGCCATAGCCCAAACCTGCACCGGCGACGTACAACTCGCCTACGACCCCGACCGGAACCGGTCGCAACCAGCCGTCGAGCACGAAGAAGGCCAGATCCGCCAGCGGCACACCGATCGGACTGACCGCATTCCCCACATCGGCGGCGGTGATCTCCCGGAACGAGGCATGCACCGTCGTCTCGGTGATCCCGTACATATTGATCAACCGTGGCATCGCCGCGTGCCGGTCCATCCATGGTGCAAGCCGCTGCGGCTCCAAGGCCTCGCCGCCGAACACGACGACCTCGAGTGAGAGCTGGTGGTCGGGCCGGGCGCCGTCGACCGCGGCCAACGCATAGAACGCTGCCGGTGTCTGACTGAGCACACCGATCCGCTCGGCGACCAACATCGCGTGGAACTCTTCGGCCGAGCGCGTCACCGATTCGGGCACCACCACCAACCGACCGCCGTGCAACAGCGCGCCGAAGATCTCCCACACCGAGAAGTCAAAAGCCAACGAATGACACTGCGTCCACACCTGACCCGCAGACAAATCCACATCACGATCGATCGCATCCAGCAACCGCGCCACATTCCGATGCGGAATCGCCACACCCTTGGGCACACCCGTCGTCCCCGACGTGTAGATCAGGTACGCAACATCATCGCCAGTTGGTTCGACGGGCGGTGGGCTGCCCGGCCGGCCGGCCGCAGCGGAGTCGTTGACATCGATCACCGTCAACCCACGTCCATCCAACCGACCCACCAGATCAGCGGTGGTGACCACAGCGATCGGAGCCGAGTCGGTCAGGACGAAATCCAAGCGGGCATCCGGCACCGAAGGATCGATCGGCACATACGCCGCACCGGTCTTCAGCACCGCCATGATCGCCACGACCGCCTCGACCGACCGCGGGAACAACAACGCCACCCGCAGCCCGGGACCTGCTCCCCACTCGATCAGCAGGTGCGCCAACCGATTCGCAGCCGTGTCGAGTTCCCGATAGGTCAAAGAACTTTCACCGAAGCTGACCGCCACCGCGTCCGGATGACGAGCCACCTGCTCATGGAACAAGGTCGGGATCGACACCGACACCGGGGCCGCCCCATTCAAGGCTGCCCGGTTACCCCACTCATCCAGCTCCTCGACGTCATCGTCGTCGTCGAGATCCATCGACAACAATCGCCGGTTGGCGTCGGCAGTCACGATGGTTGTACCTCTCCGGTCATGGCCTCCAGCACGCGCTGGAACCGTCCGACGACTTTTTGCACACGCTTCGCAGTGAATACGTCGGTATCGAATTCGACACGCAGAACCAGTTCGGCGCCGGGCATGGCTTGCAGGGTCAGTGGGTAGTGGTTGTATTCGCGGCCGTTGACCTCGGTGATGGCCAACCCGTCGACCATCGTCGCCGCGACCGTCTCGACCGGATAGTTCTGGTAGACGAAAAGCGTGTCGAACAGCTGATCATGGCCCACGGCACGGTGGATTTCACTGAGCGCCAGATGCTGATGCTCGAGAGTGTCGCCGTGATGGCGTTGCAGTTCGTCGAGCAGCCCGGCGATGGTCGTGTCCGGTGTGATGGTGGCCCGTACCGGCACGGTATTGATCAGCAGGCCCACCATCGAATCCGCGCCGGCCACCTCCGCCGACCGGCCCGAGACCGCGACGCCGAAGGCGACGTCATGCCGGCCGGTGAGCCACATGAGCACCTGTGCCCACGCCGCTTGGAGAACGGTGCTGGCAGTCGTGTGCTGTGCGCGCGCGAGTTCATTGACCGCCCTGGTGGTTTCGGCGGGCAAGCGGAACGACTCGGTGGCCCTTCGCCCTGGAGTTCCCCGGTTGGGGGCGACCAGAGCCGGGGTGGCGAAGCCCGCCAGGACTTCGCGCCACGCAGCGTGTGCGGCGTCGACGTCTCGATCGGTGAGCCATGTGACGAACCTGCGGTAGGGCGCGGCGGCGGGAAGCCGCTGCCCGTAATAGCCGGCGAAGATCTCCTGCAACAGGATCGGCAGTGACCAGCCGTCGAGCACGATGTGGTGATACGTCATCACGAAGCGGTGTTCGTCATGCGCGGACCGGATCAGCGCTGCGCGGAACGCCGATTGGTGGGCCAGATCGCAGACGGTCGCACGTTCGTCGGCGCACAACTTCTGTATCTGCTCGTCCACACCGGGGGCATCTGCGTCCGTGGTCATGTCGAGGTACTGCCAGGGCACGCTGGGTTCCGCCGGGATGATCTGGACGGGTTCGCCGAACCGTTTGTCGAACCGCGCGGCCAGGTTGGGGTGGCGGTTGACCACGGTGCGCACCGCCTCGCGCAGCCGGTGTGGATCCAGCGGGCCGGTGATGGTGACGTCGAGTTGCATGGCGTAGACGTCGTCATCGTTGCTTCGAGTTGCATTGGCCTGGAACAGAAGTCCCTGCTGCAGGGGCGTCAGGGGCAGCACATCGGCGATCCGGTGGTGCTCACTCAGCTCGTCGATCTCGGGCTGAGTGAGACGGGCGGGGACGATGTCGGACGGTGTCAGGCCGCCACCGCCCCTGGAGATGTGGGCACAGATGCCGGTGAGCGCCTCGAACCAGAGCCGACTCAGTCGGCTGATCTGGGTCTCGTCGAGAGCCGAGGGCGCCCACGTCCAGGCGGCGTGAAGACTTGGGCCTGCATCGGTTTCGGCGGTGCTCGCGTTGAGTTCGATCGTGTGCCCGAGCGGCATCGGTACGGCCGCGGCGGCCGCGGCGACCGCCGCTCCGTCACGGCTGACCTGCCACAGCCCGGCAAGTTCGTCCGATTGTGCCGGGCCGGTCGCGCCCAGCCTGCCGAGATAGTTGAATCCGATGGTCGGGTCGGCTCCGGACAGATCGACGTCGGGGTTGAGGTAGCGAAGGAGTCCGTAGGTCATTCCCTCGGGTAGGCCGCGCAGTTGTTCCTTGGCGTCCTTGATCACGCGGCCGAGTGCCGGATCGCCGGCCCGCACCTCAGACCATTGCAGCCCGGCAAAGGGGCCTCGGACATCGAGTGACACAGGGTACTTGGTGGTGAACCAGCCCACGGTTCGCGAGAGGTCGAGACTTCGATCGAAAGCTCCACCCAATTCCTCGGTACGGCCGTGGCCCTCGACATCGATGCCGACCGGCAAGGTGACTCCCAGGAACTCGGTCAGCGCCAGCCCGTACGCGATCAGCAGAATGTCTTGTACCCCAGCGTGGAACGCTGCCGGGACCTCACCGAGCAGGACCCGGGTCGTCTCGACATCCAACGATGCGGTGAGGTGCCCGGCCGTCCCGTACGTGTCGAGTTCGGGCCGGACCGTGGGCAGCGCGGAGGAGGTCGCCAACACTCGCCGCCACGTGTCGGCCTGATCCACCACCGGGGCCGAGCGCGCGTGCTCACCGAGCAGTTCCGTCCACTGCGCGAATGAGGTCCCGGTCGTAGGGAGTGCGACCGGCTGACCGTGGCAATGCTGAGCCCAGGCGATGTTGAGGTCTTCGAGCAGAATCCGCCAGGACACCGCGTCCACCGCGAGGTGGTGGACGGTCAATACCAACTGGCCGGTGGAGGCCACCCACAGCGCGCTGACCATCTCCCCGGCACCGGGGTTCAGCCGCGACCGGGCCCGCATCAATGCGTCGTCGGACAGCTCATCGACGGACTCCAGATGTGCTCGCACCGAACCCTTCTCGGGCACTGAGAGCGACCAGCTCCCGGCCCCGTCGTCTTCAGCGCGCAAACGCAGCATGGCATGCCGGTCCAGCAGGGCGGTCAACACCATCTCGACGTCGGACTCGGTGGCTCCCGGCGGGGCCTGGACCACCACCGTCTGGTTGAACTGGTCGACCGGACCGCCGGCACGGTCGACCTCTTCCAGCCAGCGCATGATCGGGGTTGCCCCGACCGGACCGATGCCCTCGTCGACCGGGCCGGTGTCATCGGCGTCGACGCCTGCCACCAGGGCCAGTCGCGCCACCGTCTGTTCGACGAAAACGTCACGGGGCCTGCACATCACACCGCATGCCCTGGCCCGGGCCACCACCTGCATGGACAGGATGCTGTCGCCGCCCAGGTCGAAGAACGAGTCGTCGACCCCCACCCGCTCGAGCCCGAGCACCTGGGCATAGATGCCGGCCAGGATCTCCTCGACTGCGGTCTGCGGTGCGCGATACCGCTCGGCGTCCTGGTATTCCGGTGCAGGCAAGGCGCGGGTGTCGAGTTTGCCGTTGACCGTCAACGGCAATGCGTCCAGAACCACGATCGCGGCCGGGACCATGTACGGCGGCAGCCGATCGGCCAGTGCGCTTCGCAACCCGGCCGGATCCACCGAACCGGCCTCGTCCGGGATGACGTAGCCGACCAGGCGCTTGATGCCCGGCTGATCCTCACGGGCGATCACCACCGCCTGTCCGACTCCGGCCAGCCCACTCAACGCGGCCTGAACCTCGCCGAGTTCGATGCGATAACCACGAATCTTGACCTGGTCATCGGCACGCCCCAGATACTGCAGTTGCCCGTGGGCACGCCAGCTCACCAGGTCTCCGGTGCGATACATCCGCCGTGCGGGCTGCCCCGGCTCACCGAACGGGCACGCCACGAAACGTGCGGCGGTCAATCCCGAGCGGCCCAGATAGCCGCAGGCCACACCGTCGCCGGCGACGTACAGTTCGCCGACCACACCGGGGGGCACCGGGCGCATCCACTCGTCCAGCACGAACAAAGCCGACGTCGGGACGGGCGCCCCGATGGGCGCGGCCCCCGACCCAGCTTCCAGGGGTGCGCTCATCGACGCGTACACCGTGATCTCCGTGGGGCCATAGGCGTTGATCACCACACGCCCGGGCGCCCAACGATCGACCACCTCACCCGGACAGGCCTCACCGCCGAGCAGCAACGCGACCGACTCCAGCCCCTGCGGGGACAGCGCCCCGGCCGCCGACGGGGTCTGGGTGAGCACGTTGACCCGCTCGCCGACCAGGAGGGCATGGAAGTCGTCGGGTGAACTCACGACGGACTCGGGCACCACGACCAGGCGTGCCCCGCCCAGCAGCGCAGCCCAGATCTCCCATACCGAGAAGTCGAAGGCGTACGAATGACATTGCGTCCAAACCTGATTCTCCGGTAGGTGCGCAGGCGTGGAGCGGGCGAGGTGAGTCAGGTTGTGGTGGCTGACGGCCACGCCCTTGGGCAGCCCGGTCGTTCCCGAGGTGTAGATGAGGTACGCGATGCCCTCCGGCGCCGGTTCCGCGGGCGCGGTGCCGGGCTGGTGGGCAACCGCCGGATCGCCGAGGTCGACCACCCGCAAGCGATGGCCATCGAGCCGTTCGGCCAGACCGTTGGTGGTGATCGCGGCGACGGGGTCGGCATCGGTCAGCATGAACTCCACCCGGGCTGCGGGCAGCGCGGGGTCGATGGCCAGGTAGGCAGCCCCGGCCTTCAGCACCGCCAGCATCGCGACGATCGCGTCCGCAGAGCGCTCCAGCAGCAGGGCCACACAGCGACCAGGTCCGACACCTTGCCCGATGAGCAAGTGCGCCAGCCGGTTTGCTGCCTCATCGAGTGCACGATAAGTCAGTGACCGGCCGTCAAAGGTGACCGCGACGGCTTCCGGGTTCCGCGCGACCTGCGCGGCGAACAATCCCGGGACCGATACCGGATCCGTTGGCGGCACCGGCCCCGCCAACGCGGCCCGGTTGCCGATTGCGTCGAGGTGGGCGTGTTCGACGGCATCGAGCAGGTCGATCGAGGACAGGTGGCGGTCCGTGTCGGCGGTCATCGCCGACAACACCAGCTCGAACCGCTTGATCATCGTTTCGATGGTCGCCGTATCGAACACGTCGGTGCGGAACTCCACCGTCCCGCCGATTCCGGCGGGAGCTCCGGTCTGGGTCCGCCGTTCGGCGAGCGAGAAGCTCAGGTCCATGCGCGCGGTGTGGGTGTCCGCGGGCATCTGGCTGACCTCCAGATCGCCGAGTGCCAGGGCGCTCCCGGACTGGCCGGGAACGTTCTGCCATCCCAGTGCCACCTGGATCAGGGGGTGATGGGTCAGGGACCGGGTCGGATTGAGCCGCTCGACGAGTACCTCGAACGGCACATCCTGGTGGTCGTAGGCGGCCAGGCTGCGGGACCGCACCTGCGCCAGCAGTTCTGCCACCGTCGGGTCCCCGGTCAGATCGGCCCGCAGGACCAAGGTGTTGACGAAGAACCCGATCAGGTCGTCGAGGGCGGGGTCGCGGCGTCCGGCGATGGGGAAACCGACTGCCACATCGGAACTTCCGCTGAGCCTGGACAGAAGGGTCAGCAGCGCTGTCTGGATCACCATGAAGCTGGTCGCGTTGTGCTCGCGGGCGACCCGGGCGACCTGCTGCTGCAGTTCGGCGGACCAGTCCAGCGAAACGATGGCGCCGCGCTGATCGGCGGCCGGCGGGTAGGCCCGATCGGTGGGCAGTGCCATCCGTTCGGGCATGCCGGCCAGCGCATCCTGCCAGTAGCTCAGCTGCGTGGCGATACGGCTCTGGCTGTCGTCGAAGTCGCCGAACTGGGCGCGCTGCCACAGCGTGTAGTCGACGTACTGGACGGCCAGATCAGCCCAGGCTGGCGCCTGCCCGGCGCTGCGGCCGGCATAGGCCACCCCGAGGTCGGCCACCAGCGGAGTGAGAGACCAGGCGTCGGCCGCGATGTGGTGCACCACCGCTGCCAGCACGTGTTCGTCACCGCCGAGCCGGAAGAGCTTCGCCCGCAACGGGATTTCGCCGGACAGATCGAACGTGTGACGGGCGGCTTCGCCGATCGCCTCGTGCAACTGCTCCCCCGACCAACCGGTGGCATCCACCACGTCCCAACCGAACTGGGCGTGCTCGATCGGCACCACCGACTGCCGCGGGATTCCCTCGGCCGCAGGGAAGACGGTACGCAGGCTTTCGTGGCGGGCCACCACGTCGGCCAGCGCGACACCCAGGGCTTCGACATCCAGCGCCCCACTGATCCGCAGCGCGGTGGCCATGTTGTAAACCGGTGAGGGGCCTTGCAGTTGGTCGAGGAACCACAGCCGGGACTGCGCGAAGGACAGCGGAATCGTAGCGGGCCGCTGACCGGCCACCAGCGGATCCAGCCGGGCCTCATCGCCGCCGATCCGCGGGGCCAACTGCGCCACCGTGGGCGCCTCGAACAGCACCCGCACCGCAAGACCGGTGTCGAGGGCGGCGTTGATCGCGGCGACCAGGCGCATCGCCGACAGCGAATCTCCACCCAGATCGAAGAACGAATCGTCGACCCCGACGCGCTCCACTCCCAGCACGGCGGCATAGATCCCGGCCAGGATCTCCTCGGTGAGGGTGCCGGGTGCGCGGTAGCGGTCGATGTCCTGATACTCGGGTGCGGGCAGGGCCCGGGTGTTGAGCTTGCCGTTGGTGGTCAACGGCAGCGTCGGCAACGAAACCACCGCCGCCGGAACCATATAGGCCGGGAGCTGCTCGGCCAGCTGGGTGCGCAGCTTCGCCGGGTCCGCGGTCCCGGTCACGTAGCCCACCAGGCGTTGGTCGCCGGGACGGTCGGTCCGGGCGATCACCGCGGCTTGCTCGACGCCGTCCAAGCCGGCCAAGACCGACTGAATCTCACCGAGTTCGATGCGATAGCCGCGGATCTTGACCTGCTCGTCGGCACGCCCGACGTAGCGCAGCTGCCCATCGGGGTCCCAGCACACCAGATCTCCGGTGCGGTACATGCGCTGTCCGGGAGATCCGAACGGGCAGGCCACAAATCGCGAACCGGTCAGGTCCGCCCGGCCCAGATAGCCGACGCCGACCCCGCGGCCGGCCACGTACAACTCACCGACCACCCCGGGCGGAACCCGGCGCATCGCCCCGTCCAGTACGAACAACGCGGCGCCCGGTACCGGCGCACCGATCGACGGCGCCCCTGTCCCTACGGCCAAAGGTGCAGTCCTGGAGGCACATATCGTGGTCTCGGTCGGACCGTAGGCGTTGACCATCACTCGGCCCGGGGCCCAGCGGTCCACCACCTCGGCCGGGCAGGCCTCACCGGCCACCAGCAGTGACATCGCGCCCAACCGTTCGGGGGACAGCATCGCCACCGCCGACGGAGTCTGGCTCAAGACATCGACCTGTTCGGCGACGAGCAACGTCTGCAGGTCCTCTGGTGAGCGGGCCACCGACTCGGGCACGACCACGAGCCGCCCGCCGTGCAACAGTGCGCCCCAGATCTCTTCGACCGAGGCGTCGAAAGCGTAGGAATGCCACTGCGTCCACGCCTGTCCCGCCAGGAACGTGTCGCGCGACCCCAACAGTGCGGCCACATTGCGGTGGGCGATCGCCACGCCTTTGGGGACGCCGGTGGTGCCCGAGGTGTAGATGATGTAAGCGATATCGTCCGGGTGCGGCACCGGCAACACGCTGCCAGTGACGCCGTCGAGATCCGGGTCCGCGACATCGCCGACCCGGATGACCCGCAGGTCGCATCCGGCCAGTCGGTCGGCCAGGCCTGCGGTGACGATCGCGACCGTCGGCCCGGCGTCGGCGAGCATGAATTCGATTCGCGCATCGGGCAACACGGGGTCGATCGGCAGATACGCGGCGCCCGCCTTGAGCACCGCCAGCATGGCCACGATCGCTTCCGCCGAGCGTTCCGACAGCAATGCCACGCATGCACCCGGACCGACGCCGTGAGCGGTCAGCCTGTGCGCCAGTCGAGTTGCGGCCGCATCGAGTTCCAGGTACGTCATGCGGCTGCCGTCGAAGCTGATCGCCACGGCTTCGGGCACACGGGCAGCCTGTGCGGCGAACAGCGCCGGAATCGAGATTGCGGCCGAGGCGGTCGTCGGAGCATTCAGTACCGCCCGGTTGCCCCACCCGTCCAGACACGCGCGCTCGGCCTCGTCGAGAAGGTCGAGTGACGAGACCCGCTGGGACGTGTCGGCGGTCATCGCCGCCAGAACCCGCCGCCACCGTGCGATCAACGCCTCGATGCTGCCGGCGTCGAACACGTCGGTACGGAACTCCACTGCCCCGCCGATCCCGGCGGGGTCGCCCTCGGGCGTCCAGCGTTCCCCGAGGGAGAACGTCAGATCCATGCGGGCGGTCTGCGTGTCGACCGGCAATGGGGTGACCTGGAGGTCTCCCAGGCTCAGCCCGCCGGCCGGGCCGGTGTCCTGCCAGGGCAGGTTCTGCCACGCCAACGCCACCTGAACCAGCGGGTGATGGGTCAGGCTGCGGGTCGGGTTGAGCCGCTCCACCAGAACCTCGAACGGCACGTCCTGGTGCTCGAAGGCGGCCAGGCTCCGCGCCCGCACCTGGGCCAACACCTCTGCCACGGTGGGGTCCCCGGCCAGATCCACCCGGAGCACCAAGTTGTTGACGAAGAAGCCCACCAACTCTTCGAGGGCACGGTCACTGCGCCCGGCGATCGGGAACCCAACGGCCACATCGGAACTGGCACTCATCTTGGACAGCAGCACCGCCAGCGAGGCCTGCATCACCATGAAGTTCGTCGCGCCGTGCTCGCCGGCCACCGCGCACACCCGCTGTTGCAGCTCGACCGGCCAGTCGACCGCGACGGTGGAGCCGCGCTGATCGGCCACCGGAGGGTAGGGCCGATCGGTGGGCAGCGCGATACGTTCGGGCAGCCCGGCCAGCGCGTCTTCCCAGTAGGTCAACTGCGCGGCGATGGGACTGTCGGAGTCGTCGAGATCGCCCAACTGCTCACGCTGCCACAACGTGTAGTCGACGTACTGCACCGCCAGCGGCTCCCAGTCGGGTGCTGCCCCGGCGCAGCGGCCGGCATACGCCACACTGAGATCACGCACCAGCGGGGCGAGTGACCAGCCGTCGGCGGCGATGTGGTGCACCACCGCGACCAGCACGTGGTTGTCGTCGGCGACGCGGAAAAGCTTCGCCTGCAACGGGATTTCGGAGGACAGGTCGAAGCTGTACCGAACCGCGGCGTCGATGGCCTCGTTCAGGGCGCTCTCGGTCCAGCCGGTGGCGTCGACGACGGTCCAACCGAAGTCGGCCCGGTCGACGGATGTGACCACCTGACGAGGAGTTCCGTCGGGCGCATCGAACAGCGTGCGCAGGCTCTCGTGGCGACCCACGACATCGCCCAGTGCCGCACCCAAGGCGTCGGCGTCGAGCCGTCCATGAAGCCGCAGGCCGACCGGCATGTTGTAGACCGGCGACGGTCCCTGCAGCTGGTCGACGAACCACAACCGGTTCTGGGCGAACGACAGCGGGATCACCGCGGGGCGCTCACCGGCCACCAGCGGTGCCAGTCGCCGTTCTCCTGCACCGATACACAGCGCGAGCTGGGCAACCGTGGGTGATTCGAACACCGTCCGTACCGAAAGTTCGGTATCCATGCTGGCGTTGATCGCGGAGACCAGGCGCATCGTCGAGACGGAATCCCCGCCCAGATCGAAGAACGAGTCGTCGGCGCCGACCCGATCGACACCCAGGACCCGCGCGTAGATGCCGGCCAGGATCTCCTCGTCGGGACTGGAGGGCGCACGGTAGTGGTCGACATCCCGATAGTCCGGCGCCGGCAGCGCCCGGGTGTCGAGTTTGCCGTTCACCGTCACCGGCAGCGCGGCGAGGGCCACCACCGAGGCGGGAACCATGTAGCCCGGCAGCCGTTCGGCAAGTGCGGCACGCGCTTTCACGGGGTCGGCCGTCCCGGTGATGTAACCCACCAGACGCTTGTCGCCCGGGTGGTCCTCGCGCGCGATCACCGCCGCTTGATCCACGCCGTCCAGCGCGTTCAGCGCCGACTGGATCTCGCCGAGTTCGATGCGGTACCCGCGGATCTTGACCTGTTCATCAGCGCGGCCGAAGTAGTCCAGCTGCCCGTCGGCGCGCCACCGCACCAGGTCTCCGGTGCGATACATGCGGGTGCCGGGTTCCCCGAACGGGCAGGCCATGAAGCGGGACGCGGTCAGCCCCGACCGGCGCCAGTACCCGATGCCGACGCCCGCGCCGGCCAGGTACAACTCGCCGACCACGCCGGCGGGCACCGGACGCAGCCACTCGTCCAGCACGAAGAACGCCGCCCACGCCGTCGGCGAACCGATCGGCGGAGCTCCGGTCCCGGCAGCCAGCGGCGCACTGGCACACAACCACATGGTGGTCTCGGTCGGGCCGTAGACGTTGACCATCACCCGCCCCGGCGCCCAGCGATCCACCAATTCCGGTGGGCAGGGCTCCGCGCCGATCACCAAAGCCGCGGCGTCCAGGCCCTGCACCGGCAACACTCCCACCGCCGACGGGGTCTGCGTCAGCACCGTGACCTGCTCGCGCAGCAGGAGGGCATGGAAGTCTTCCGGGGAACGGGTCACCGTGTCGGGCACCACCACGAGCCGCCCGCCGTGCAGCAGGGCACCCCAGATCTCCCAGACCGAGAAGTCGAACGCATATGAATGGAACTGCGTCCACACCTGTCCCGGCTCCAGAGGAATCCCGATCTGGAGCGAGTCGAACAGCTGCGCCACGTTGCGCTGGGTGACCGCCACGCCCTTGGGCTGTCCGGTGGTCCCCGAGGTGTAGATGATGTGGGCCATGTCGTCGGGAGCCGGGGGCGCCAGTGCCGCGCTGGGCTGGTCGGCGACGACGGGGTCCGTCACGTCGAAGATCATCAGGCCGTGCCCGTCGAACCGGTCGACGAACTCGGTGGTGGTCACCGCGGCGATCGGGGCGGAGTCGGTCAGCATGAACTCCACGCGGGACTCCGGCAGCGCCGGATCGATCGGCAGGTAGGCCGCCCCGGCCTTGAGGACCGCCAGGATCCCCACGATGGCCTCGGCCGAACGCGGGAACATCACGGCCACCCGCTCGCCGGGACCCACCCCATGACCGACGAGCAAGTGCGCCAACCGATTCGCGGACTCGTCGAGTTCTCGATACGTGAGTGAACGATCCCCGCAGACCAGCGCCACCGACTCCGGTGCCCGCATCACCTGCGCGGCGAACAATTCCGGCACCGACGCCGGCCGCGCCAGGTCGCACAGCACCGCCCGGTTGCCCCAGCGCGCCAGACGGCTGCGCTCGGCCGCGTCGAGCAGGTCCACGGTCGACAGCGAGCGACCCGGATCTGCCGTCATCGCCTCCAGCACCGCCTCGATCCGGTGGGCGAGGACTTCGATGTCGGCGACGTCGAAGACGGCTGTGTCGTATTCGAGACGCAGGCGCAGTTCGTCACCGGGTATGGCCTGCATCGTCAGCGGGTAGTCGGTGGACTCGTGGCTGGCGACCTCGATGATCTCCAACCCACCGTCGCCGCCTGACAACGCGCCCGTGTCCACGGGGTAGTTCTCGAACACGAACAGGGTGTCGAACAGTCGGTCGTGGTCGGCGATGCGGTGGATCTCGCTGAGCGAGAGATATTGGTGCTCAAGGGTCTTCGTTTGCGCGTCCTGCAGCTGGTCGAGCAGTCCGGTGGTGGTGGTCGCCGCGGTGATGTCCGCGCGCACCGGCACCGTGTTGATCAGCAGGCCCACCATCGATTCCGCGCCGACGACCTCGGCCGGGCGTCCCGAGACGACCGTACCGAACACGATGTCGCGCTGGCCGGTCAGGGAATTCAGCAGCAGTGCCCAGGCACCCTGCAAGACGATGTTGGCGGTGGTCCGATGCGAGCGCGCCAGTTCGTTGAGCGCTCGGGTGGTTCTCGCGGACACCCGATGTGCCAGCACTCCCCGCTGCCCCAACTCCGATTTCTGCGCAGGGCCGACGAGGGTCGGGCTGTCAAGACCTTCCAGCACCCCGCGCCAGGCGGCGTGGGCGGCGGGGAGGTCCCGATCGGCGAGCCAGTTGATGAAGCTCCGGTACGGAGTGGCCACGGGCAGTCGGTGCCCCTGATAGCCGGCGAAGATCTCCTGCAGGAGGATGGGTAGCGACCACCCGTCGAGCACGATGTGGTGGTTGGTGAGCACGACCCGGTGCCGGTTGTGTCCGGTGCGGATCATCGCCACCCGGAAGGCCGGCGGATGGGCCAGATCGCAGACCGCGGCGCGTTCGTCCGCGCACACCTGCTGGATCTGCTCTTCGGTTGCGGCGGCGCCCAATTCGACATACCGCCACCCCGCGGTGGGATCGGCCGGAATGATCTGCACGGGCTCGTCGAACTGGTCGCAGAACCTGGCCGCCAGGTGCGGATGGCGGTTGGCGACGGCCTGCACGGCATCCCGCAGCCGGTGCTCGTCGAGCGCACCGGCGACGGTGATGTCCAACTGCACCACGTAGAGATCGTCATCGGGACTCTGCGCACTGCTGCTGTGAAAAACGAGTCCCTGCTGTAACGCGGTCAGCGGCAGGATGTCGGCGATCCGGTACTGGCTTGCCAACTCGTCGATCTCGGACTGGCTGAGCCGGGCCGGCGCGATGTCCGACGGGGTCAATCCACCCCCGCCGTTTCGCACGTGCTCACAGATACCGGCCAGCGCGTCCAGCCACAGCGTGCTGAGCCGGTTGATCTGTGCGTCGTCGACACCAGAGCGTGCCCAGGTCCAATTGGCTTGCAGCTGTGGACCCGAATCGGTGTCGAGGGTGCCCGCGTTGAGTGCCACGGTGTGGGTCAACGGCATGGGTATCGCCGCGGCCGCACCGGTGGCCGAGAGACCATCCGCGGATATCCGCCACAGCTCATCGGCTGCCGCCGTGGATCCGCCACCCAGACGACCCAGGTAGTTGAACCCGATGGTCGGGTCGGCCCCGTCGAGATCGACGTCGGCGTTCAGGTAGCGCAGCAGGCCGTACGTCAGCGGATCCGGGAGCGAACGGAGTTGCTCCTTGGCGTCTTTGACCACCTCGCCCAGCGCCGCATCGCCGGCGACCACCTGGGACCAGGTCAGTCCCCCGAAGCCGCCCGCGACGTTCAATGCCACCGGGTATTTGGTGGTGAACCACCCGACAGTGCGCGACAGATCGATGTTCGGATCGAGGGTTCCGCCCAGTTCTTCCTGACGCCCGTGCCCTTCGACGTCGACGGCGATCGGCGTGTCCGGTGTGCCCAGAGTTCCGGAGAATTCGGCCACCGCCAGCCCGAACGCTATCAACAGGATGTCGTGTACCCCGGCGTGGAACGCCGTCGGCACCTCACCGAGCAACATCCGCGTCGTCGCGGCGTCGAGGGACACCGCGAACTGCCCGGCGGTCTCATAGGTATCCGCTTCGGGCCGCACCGCCGGCAACACCGCAGGGGTGGCCGCCACCCGCCGCCACACCGGGGCCTGGGCCACAACGTCCGGGTGGCCGGCGTGCGTCTCCAGCAGTTCGGCCCACCGCGCGAAGGACGTTCCAGCAGGCGGCAGATCCACCGGTTGTCCGCCGCGACGCTGTGCCCACGCGAGATTGAGGTCTTCCAGGACAATTCGCCACGACACCCCGTCGACAGCGAGGTGGTGGACGATCAGCACAAGCCCGCTCGTCGAGGTCACCCACAGCGCGCTCAGCATCACCCCGGCGGCCGGGTTCAACCGCGACCGCGCCGCCACCAGTGCCTCATCCGTCAGGGTGTCCACCGATTGCAGGCATCCATGCGCGTCGATTGCACCTGCCTCGGGCACGGTCAACGACCAGCCGTCCGCGTCAGGATCCCCGGTCCGCAGCCGCAGCATGCCATGCCGATCGAGCAAGGCCTGCAACAGGATTACGACATCGGCCTCGGCCACCCCATCGGGCGCCTGCAACAACACCGTCTGGTTGAACTGGTCCACGGGACCGTCGGCACGTTCCACGTCGTTCAGCCACCGAATGATGGGAGTCGCCGGCACCGGTCCGACTCCTTCGTCGACCGGGCCACGGGATGCGGCGGCCGTTCCGGCCACCCGCGCCAACCGGGCCACCGTCTGCTCGACGAAGACATCGCGCGGGTGGCACACCAGGCCCGCTGCGCGGGCCCGGGCAACCACCTGCATCGACAAGATGCTGTCGCCGCCAAGGTCGAAGAACGAGTCGTCGACACCGACGCGGTCCAGCCCGAGAACCTGGGCGTAGATACCCGTCAGGACCTCTTCCACCGCGTCTGCCGGGGCGCGATACCCGTCCCCGGAGCCGTAGTCGGGAGCGGGAAGCGCACGGGTGTCGAGTTTTCCGTTGACCGTCAACGGAATCGCGTCCAACACCATCACGGCGACGGGCACCATGTATGCGGGCAGCCGGTCCGACAAGTCGGCACGGATTCCGGCCGGATCGGCCGTGCCGGTGATGTAGCCGACGAGCCTCTTGTCGCCGGGACGGTCCTCGCGGGCGACCACCACCGCCTGCTCCACGCCATCGAGCGCTGCCAAAGCGGCCTGGACTTCACCGAGTTCGATGCGATAGCCGCGGATCTTGACCTGCTCGTCGGCACGGCCCAGGTATTGCAGCTGACCGTCCGGGCGCCAGCACACCAGGTCTCCGGTGCGATACATCCGCGTGCCGATGCCGCCGAACGGGCACGCGACAAACCGTGAGGCGGTCAACCCGGTTCGGCCCACGTAGCCATACGCCAGGCCCGCACCTGCCACGTACAGCTCACCGATCACTCCGGCAGGCACCGGACGCAGCGACTCGTCGAGAACCAACAACGCGGCTCCGGGAACCGGTGAGCCGATCGGCACGCCGCGGCCGGGCAGCAGGGGCGCACTGATCGCCACGCACATCGTGGTCTCGGTGGGTCCGTACGCATTGATCATCACGCGCCCGGGAGCCCACTGCTCGACCACCTCGGGTGAGCAGGCTTCGCCGACCACGACCAACGCCGCCGACTCCAGGCCTTCGGTCGGCAACGCCCTTACCGCAGAGGGCGTCTGGGTGAGAACGTCGACTCGTTCGGCAACCAGCAACGCATGGAAGTCGTCTGGTGAGACCGCGACGTCCTCGGGTACGACCACCACCCGTCCACCACGGAGCAGGGCGCCGAAGATCTCCCACACCGACACATCGAAGGCCAGAGAGTGACACTGGGGCCACACTCCAGGGCGAGGCAGCCCGGCGTCGAGGGACTCCAGCAGTTGGGTCACGTTGTGATGGGTGACCGCAACGCCTTTGGGCACACCGGTGGTACCCGAGGTGTAGATCAGGTAGGCGATGTCGTCTGCGCCCGGCGTCGGCAAATCACCAGCGGCGGATGCGGTGGCATCGACCTCGCTGACGTCGACGACCGCCACACCGCGTCCCCGCACCCGATCGGCGAGTTCGGTGGTGGTGACCACGGCCACCGGCGCCGCGTCGGTCAGTACGAACTCCAACCGCGCATCGGGCACCGACGGATCGATCGGCAGATACGCCGCGCCGGTCTTGAGGACAGCCAGGATGGCGATGATCGCCTCGGCGGACCGGTTGAACAGCACCGCGACACATTGGCCCGGGCCTGCATCCCGGCCGGTGAGCAAGTGCGCCAACCGGTTCGCGGCGTCATCGAGTTCTCGATACGTCCACGAACGGTCACCACAGGTGACCGCCACCGCCCCGGGAGTGCGCGCCACATGCTCGGCGAACAACGCGGGGACCGAGACCGGCCTGGCAGCCGGACGGGTCAGCGCTTCGTGATTGCCCATCGCGGCGAGCCGGGCGTGCTCGTCGTCGTCGAGTAGATCGACCGACGACAACCTCGCCGTCGGGTCGGCAGTCATCACCGTCAGTACCCGCTGCAGCCGGGCGATCAGTGTGGCGATGGTATCGGCGTCGAACACGTCGGTGCGGAACTCCACCGTGCCACCGATTCCGGCGGGCTCGCCGGAATCGGTCCGGCGTTCAGCCAGCGAGAAATTCAAATCCATTCGGGCGGTGTGGGTGTCCACCGGCATCCGGGTGACCTGCAAGTCGCCCAACTCCAGGCCGACAGCTGAGTCATTGATGTCGTGCCCGGCCAGGTTCTGCCATGCCAGCGCTACTTGGATCAGCGGGTGGTGGGCCATCGATCGAGTCGGGTTCAGCCGCTCGACGAGCACTTCGAACGGCACATCTTGGTGATCGAACGCGGCCAGGCTGCGCGCGCGGACCTGAGCCAGCATCTCGGTCACCGTCGGGTCCCCGGCCAGGTCGACCCGCAGGATCAAGGTGTTGACGAAGAAGCCGACCAGTTCATCCAGCGCGGGGTCGCGACGTCCGGCGATCGGGAAACCCACTGCCACATCTGAACTCGCGCTGAGTTTCGCAAGCAGGGTCAGGAGCGCCGCTTGAACCACCATGAAGCTGGTGGCGTTGTGCTCACGCGCCACGCGGGCAACCTGCTGCTGCAACTCCGCAGGCCAGTCCACCGCCATCGTGGCTCCGCGCTGATCGGTCGTCAGCGGGTACGGCCGATCGGTGGGCAGGGCGATGCGCTCGGGCATGCCGGCCAACGCGTCCTGCCAGTAGCTCAGCTGCGTGGCGATGCGACTCTGGCTGTCCTCGAAGTCGCCGAACTGCGCGTGCTGCCACAGGGTGTAATCGGCGTACTGCACCGGCAGGGGCGCCCAGTCGGGTGTCTGCCCGGCGCAACGGCGGGCGTAGGCCACGCCCAGATCAGCCACCAGCGGGGTGATCGACCAGCCGTCGGCGGCGATATGGTGCACCACCGCGACCAGCACGTGCTCGTCGTCGCACAGACAGAAAAGTCGTGCCCGCAGAGGAATCTCGCTCGACAGGTCGAACGCATGCCGTGCCGTGTCCTCGAGAGCGGCCTGCAGCTCCTCCGGTGTCCACCCGCAGGCATCGACGACATCCCAGCCGAGTTCCGTGCGCCCGGTGGCCATCACCACCTGACGTGGAACGCCGTCGGGCGCGACGAACAGGGTGCGCAGACTTTCGTGGCGAGCCACCACGTCGGCCAACGCCTCGTTCATGGCGTCGATGTCCAGCGCACCGCTGATCCGGAACGCAGCCGTCATGTTGTAAACCGCTGACGGACCCTGCAATTGGTCCAGGAACCACAAACGGGACTGGGCGAACGACAACGGAACCACCGCGGGCCGCTCAAGGGCCACCACCGGCTCCAACCGAGCCTCGTGCCCACCGATATGGGAGGCCAGGTGCGCGATGGTTGGCGTGTCGAACAACGAACGCACAGCGATGCCGGCATCCAGCGATTTGTTGATCGCGGCGACCAGGCGCATGGCGGACAACGAGTCCCCACCCAGATCGAAGAACGAATCGTCGACACCCACCCGGTCCGCGCCGAGAACACGGGCGTAGATGTCGGTCAGGATCTCCTCGACCGGGTTGGCCGGGGCCCGATAGCCTTCGCCGCCAACGTAGTCCGGTGCCGGCAGGGCGCGTCGGTCGAGCTTGCCATTGACCGTCAGCGGCACCGTATCGATGACCAGCACCGCGGACGGGACCATGTAACTCGGGAGTCGCTCCGCCAGCCGGGCGCGGATCTGGCCCGGGTCGGCGGTGCCGGTGACGTAACCGACCAGGCGCTTGCCCCCGGGGCCCTCGTCGCGAGCGACAACCACGGCCTGCACGACACCGTCGAGTGCAGCCAGAGCGGCCTGGACCTCACCGAGTTCGATGCGGTAGCCGCGGATCTTGACCTGCTCGTCGGCGCGACCCAAATACTGCACTTGACCATCGAGGCCCCATCGCACCAGATCGCCGGTGCGGTACATGCGGGTTCCCGGCGCCCCGAACGGGCACGCCACAAACCGCGAAGACGTCAGCCCCGACCGGCGCCAATATCCTGTCCCCACACCGCGACCGGCGATATACAGCTCACCGACCACTCCGGGCGGCACCGGACGCAGCCAACCGTCCAAGACGAACAACGCTCCCCCGGCGACCGGCGCGCCGATCGGCACCACCGAATCCGCGGCGAGGGGCGCGCTGATCGACGCGTACACCGTGGCCTCGGTGGGACCGTAGGCGTTGATCATCACCCGGCCCGGCGCCCAGCGCTCCACCAACTCGGGCGGACACGCCTCGCCGGCCACCACCAACGCCGCCGATTCCAGGCCCTGGGGCACGATCATGCCCGCAGCAGACGGGGTCTGGCTCAACACGGTGACATGTTCGGCAACCAGCAGATCGTGGAAGTCGTCGGGCGATGCGGCGACCGACTCCGACACCACCACCAGGCGCGCCCCATGGAGCAACGCACCGAAGATCTCCCAGACCGAGACATCGAAGCTGTACGAGTGCCACTGCGTCCATACCTGCCCCGGTCCCGACGACACGTGAGCGCTGAGGGATCCGAACAGTCCCGGCACGTTACGGTGCGGGATGGCAACACCTTTCGGGACGCCGGTGGTGCCCGAGGTGTAGATGATGTACGCGATGTCATCGGGCGCCGGGCCCGTCAGGGCAGTGCCGGGGCGAGCTCCCGAAACGGAGTCTGCGGTGGCCGCGGCATCGCTGATGTCGATGACCGGAACGTCGCACCCGTCCAGGCGCGACCGCCGCGCCGCCGTGGTGACCGCCACCACCGGCGCGGCATCGGCCACCATGAACTCGATGCGCGCAAGCGGTAGCGCCGGATCGACCGGCACGTAGGCCGCACCGGTTTTCAGAACGGCGAGAATCGCCGTGATGGCTTCGGACGACCGGGAGAAGAGCAGCGCCACTACCTCGCCCGGGCCCGCACCGTGAGCGGACAACACGTGCGCGAACCGGTCGGCGGCCGCATCGAGTTCCCGGTAGGTGACCGACCGGCCATCGAAAGTGACCGCCACCGCATCTGGGGTGCGGGCCACCTGTTCGGCGAACAACGTCGG
>NZ_HG322951.1:3674075-3675005 GCF_000455325.1 Mycolicibacterium septicum DSM 44393 | reverse complement strand
GGCGAACAACGTCGGAATCGAAACGGAGGCCGAGGTTTGGGCCGGGGCGGTTAATACCGCCCGATGGCTCCACGCGTCGAGACGTGCGTGGGCGGCTTCGTCGAGCAGATCCACCGACCACAACGGGCGCAGCGGATCCGCTGTCATCGCTGACAGAACCGCATTCAGTTGTTCGATCAGGGCCTCGATGGCATCGAGGTCGAACACCTCGGTGTCATATTCGACGCGGAGTTGCAGTTCGCGGCCCGGCAGCGCTTGCACCGCCAACGGGTAATGGTTGGATTCGCGGAAATCGAACTTGGTGATCGCCAAGCCGTCGATGTTCGACAGTGCCGTGGCGTCGACCGGGTAGTTCTCGAAGACCAGCAGGGTGTCGAACAGTCTGTCCTGGCCCGTGATCCGGTGGATGTCGGTCAGCGCCACGTGCTGGTGTTCGAGGGTGTCGGTGTGGGCGCCCTGCAATTGTTGCAACAGGTCCGCGGTGGTGGTGTCCGGGTGCAATGTCGCCCGCACCGGCACCGTGTTGATCAGCAGGCCCACCATGGAATCCGAGCCGAGAACCTCGGCAGGACGTCCGGAGACCGTCGTGCCGAAGGCGATGTCCTGCCTGCCGGTCAGCGAGGTGAGTAGGAGCGCCCACGCGCCCTGCAACACGATGCTGGGGGTGGTGTGATGCGAGCGTGCCAGATCGCCGAGCGCGCGCGTGATCTGCTCGGACAGCCGGAACGACTCAACACCTCGCTGTCCCAGTCCATCTCGCTCGGGCGGACCGATCAACGTCGGCGTTTCAAATCCCGCCAACATCTCGCGCCACGCCTCATGGGCACCGGCCCGATCACGTTGGCAGAGCCAGGTGACAAAACTGCGATACGGCGCGGCGGCGGGCAGTCGTTGCCCGCTGAGGCCGGCGAAGATCTCCTGGAGCAAGAT
>NZ_HG322951.1:3634832-3674049 GCF_000455325.1 Mycolicibacterium septicum DSM 44393 | reverse complement strand
GAGCACGATGTGGTGAGCGGTCAGGACGAACCGATGCCGATCGTCGGCGATGCGAATGAGCACGGCCCGGAACGCGGGCTGGTTCTCGAGGTCGCAGACCGCGGCACGTTCGCCGGCGCAGATCTCCTCGATCTGCTCGTCGACGCCAATGCCGTTGGCGTCCAACTCGATGTGCCGCCAGGGCACCACGGGATCCGCGGGGATGACCTGCACCGGTTGCTCGAACTGTCCGCGGAATCGGGCCGCAAGTTGCGGATGCCTGCGGACCACCGTCTGCACCGCTTCGCCCAGCCGCTGCGCGTCGAGCGGGCCACTCAGCGCGACATCCAGCTGCATCGCGTAGACGTCGTCGGAGCCCTGTGCGGTGCCGGCGTGGAAGAGCAGTCCCTGTTGCAAAGGGGTCAGCGGCAGGACGTCGGCGATACGGAGTTGCCGGCTGAGCTCGTCGATCTCGTCCTGGCTCAGCTCCGCAGGGGCGATATCCGATGGAGTCAATCCGCCGCCACCGCTTCGCACATGCTCGCAGATGCCGACCAGAGCCTCGAACCACAACCGGTTCAATCGGCTGATCTGCTCGTCATCGAGCGCCGAGCGCGCCCACGTCCAGTCGGCGTTCAGTTGCAGGCCGGTGTCCGTGTCGAGGGTGGCCGCGTTGAGTTCGACGGTATGCCCGAGTGACGTGGGCACCGCCGCGGCGGCGCGAGTCAACGACAAGCCCTCGGGCTGGATCTGCCATCGATTGCCGGACGTACCGCCGGGGCTTGCACCCAGGCGGCCCAGATAGTTGAACGCAATCGCCGGGTCGGGTCCGGAGAGGTCCACGTCGCGGTTCAGGTAGCGCAGCAGACCGTAGGTCAGGCCGTCCGGCAGAGCGCGGAGCTGCTCCTTGACGTCTTTGATCACGGTCCCGAGCACCGCGTCACCGGCGACCACCTGGGACCAGCGCAATTCGCCGACAGCCAGGGCTACCGGGTATTTGGTGGTGAACCAGCCGACCGTGCGCGACAGGTCGATGTCGCGATCGGCGCCGAGTTCTTCGGTGCGGCCATGGCCCTCGACATCGATGGTGATCGGGGCGCCGCCGGCACGCGAGAACTCGGCGACGGCGAGCGCGAACGCGATCAGCAGAATGTCTTGAGTGCCTGCGTGAAACGCCGCAGGCACTTCACCGAGGAGCAGGTGGGTGGTCTCGCAGTCCAGCGTCATCGACAGCTGCCCGGCGGTCTGATAGGTATCGACCTCGGGTTGCGGTGCGGGCAGCACCGGCGATGTGGCCGCGACCTGCCGCCATGCGTGCGTCTGCTCCGTCACGTGCGGGTTCTGCGCGAACTGAGCCAGCAGGCCCGCCCATCGGGCGAACGACATCCCGGTCGGTGCCAGCGCCACCGGTTGGCCGCCGCGATGCTGGGACCAGGCGATGTCGAGGTCCTCCAACAGAATTCGCCATGACACGCCGTCGATCGCCAGATGGTGAACGATCAGCACCAGCTGACTCGTGGAAGTCACCCACAGCGCGCGGAGCATCGCCCCGGCGGCAGGGTCCAGCGCTGACCTCGCCGCCACCAGCGCCTCATCGGACAGCACGTCCACCGAGTGCAAGCATTGAGCGGCGTCGACTGCCCCCGCGTCGGGCACCGTCAGCGACCATCCGCCGGCGCCGTCGTCCTCGGCACGCAATCGGAGCATTCCGTGCCGAGCCAGTAAGGCCTGCAACAGGATTACGACGTCGTCCTCGGCCGCACCGGCGGGTGCCTGCAGGACCACCGTCTGATTGAACTCGTCGATCGGGCCGTCGACACGCTCCAGGCCTTTCAGCCACCGCATGATCGGGGTCGCCACGACCGGACCGAGACCCTCGTCAGCGGGCTGCTCGGTGACACCGGTCGCCTCGACCACCTGGGCAAGTCGGGCCACGGTACCGTGCGGTGACTCAATGACAGGCGGGTCGCGATCTGCTTGGCCGTCAACCCTTTCGCCACGTAGCGCAGCACCTCGGTCTCCCGCTCGGTCAGGCTGGGAGTGGCCGGTCCGTCGTCGGGCCGCTGAGCGATGCGCCGGTACTCGCCGAGTACCAGCCCGGCCAACCCCGGGGTGAACACCGCACGCCCCTCGGCAGTCGCGCGCACCGCCTCGGTCAACTCGGCCTTGGACGCGCTCTTCACCAGATACCCGGTGGCCCCGGCCTTCACCGCTTCCAGGACGTCGTCGCGCTCGTCGGAGGCCGAGAGCACCAGCACCCGTGACGACGGCGACGCGGCGAGCACCTCCGCGGTGGCCGTGGCACCGCTGCCGTCGGACAGGCTCATGTCCATCACCACCACATCGGGCATCACCACGCCGGCCCGCCTGCGCGCCGAAGCCACACCGTCGGCGGTGGCCACGACGTCGAACCCCTCGTCGGCAAGGTCCCGAGCCACCGCGTCGCGCCAGATCGGATGATCATCGACGACCATCACGGTCAGTGCAGTCTCGGTCATGACTGTCCCTTCCCACCCTTCTCAGTGGCGGCGCGGGGCAGCGTCAGCTCCCACTCCGTGCCGCATCCCGGCGCGCTGTGCAACTGCGCCCGTCCACCCAGCCAATCCATCCGTCCCACAATGGATTTCGCGATTCCCACGTGGCCTTCACGGGCCGCCTCGGCCAGTCGCCCGGCACCGATGCCCACACCGTCGTCGCGGATGCTCACCGTCACCGAATCCCCCAGGTCTTCGAGCAGGACGAAAACCCGGGCATCGGGCCCGGCGTGCGCGGCAGCGTTGTCCAGGGCGTTGCTCGCCGCGGCGAACAACTCGTGAGCAGCGCCGTGTTCGAGCAGCACCGGTTCTGCCGGCAGGCTGACCGATACTCGATCCGAGGCCCTGGCCCGCAGCAACGCGCCGATGTCGACGACCCCGCCGGTGTGCACTTCCGGGTCGGGTGCACTGACCAACCGACGTAGGGCCCGCTCCTGCTCCCCCGCGAGTTCGGCCAATTGCGCTGTCTCGCCGCCGATCTCACGCCCCCGCCGCGATACCAGGGCCAGCACCTGAATGGCCCCGTCGTGTACCCGGCGCGACAATCGCTCCCGTTCCTCCAGCGAGGCGGCCAGCCGCACCGCGCGCTCCAGCTCGGCGTGGGCGCGACGCGCGGTCTGGGCGGCCATCCCCACCGCCAATCCCACCGCCAGTTCGATGACGATGGTGGCGTTGCGGCCCAGATTGATGCTGACGTAGCCCTTCAGCGCGGCCGCCGCAGCCATCACCGCCAGCCCGGCCGCCATGCCCCCGACCGGGCCGAATTGCAGTGCCGCCGAGATGGTGGCATTCGTCGCCCACAGTGTGGTCGGCCACGACTGGTTGTCGGCGATCCAGTGGTCGGAGGCCACCAACTCGGTGGACAGCATGAGGGCCAGGACCACGACGACCTCGGCGATCACCCACGACGGACGGCGACCGAAACCCTGCAGGTAGGCGATCGCGCACGCGATGCTCCAGGCAATCAGTACCGCGCACAGCACACCGGCGAGCACCGGACGCGCCAGATCGTCGTTGATCGCGATCTGAAACCCCAGCGCATACAGACAGCTCAGCAGCCGGAAGATCTGCGCGGCACGCCACAATGGCGTGACCGGGTCGGGGCGGCGCTGCATTGGCCCAGCATAAAGTTGCCGCGCGGCGCCTGGGCGCAGCGTTTTCGCGCGTCGCGGCTACCGGTCACCCCGGGCCACGGGCCGGTCGGGGTTCGAGGACCATTCCGACCACGACCCGGGATACAGCGCCGCGTCCACCCCGGCTGCGGCCAGCCCGGCCACCGCCAGCGCCGCCGTCACCCCCGATCCGCAGTACGCACCGACGTCGGCACCACCGGTCGCGCCCCGGTCGGCCAGCAGCGCGCGAAGCGGGGCATCCGGGAGCAACGTGCCGTCCGCGGAAAGCAGCTGGGTGCTGGGCAGATTGACCGCCCCGGGGATGTGGCCGGCCACCGGGTCGACAGGTTCGACGTCCCCGCGGAACCGTTCGGGCGCCCGCGCATCCAGCAGCACGTCCACGGCAGACTGCGACGCTTCCGCGGTCAGGGTGCGCAGGGCGCCGTGGTACAGGTCGTCGTGAACGACGTCGACGTCGCCGGGCTCCGGGGTGACCGGGCCGGACTGCAGGGCCTCACCCGCTGCCGACCAGGCCGACAGACCGCCGTCCAGGATGCGGACGCCGTCGATCCCGGCCGCGGTCAGCACCCACCAGGCCCGGGCCGACCCAGCGCGGTTCCAGTCGTCGTAGACGACGGTGGGCACACCGGTGCGCACACCCCAACGCCGCGCCGCTGCCTGCAGGTCCGTTCCCGACGGCAGCGGATGACGACCGCGACCTGTGACCCGGTGGTCGGTCAGGTCGTCGTCGAGTGAGACGTAGACGGCGCCGGGCAGATGACCGCCGAGATAGGCCTGTTCGCCGTCGGGCTCGGCCAGCGTCCACCGCACGTCGAGCACCGTGACCGGAGCCCCCGAGGCGATGTGCTCGCGAAGCTCACCGACCGTGACGAAGACGTCATTTCGTGTGGAAACCACGCAATCGACGCTACATCACCTTCGACAGAAACTCCTTTGTCCGTTCATGTTTCGGATTGGCCATCACCTCGCGGGGATTGCCGCTCTCCACGATGACGCCGCCGTCCATGAACACCAGCTTGTCGGCCACTTCACGGGCGAAACCCATCTCGTGCGTGACCACCACCATCGTCATGCCCTCGCCCGCGAGTTTCTTGATCACGGCCAGCACCTCACCGACCAGCTCGGGATCCAGTGCCGAGGTCGGCTCGTCGAACAGCATCAGCTTCGGATTCATCGCCAGCGCGCGGGCGATGGCGACCCGCTGCTGCTGCCCGCCCGACAGCTGTGCGGGATACGCGTCGGCCTTGGCGGACAACCCCACCTGATCCAATAGGTCCTTGGCCCGAGCCAGCGCCGCGTCTTTCTTCACCCGCTTGACGTGGATGGGTGCCTCGATGACGTTCTCCAGCGCAGTCCGGTGCGGGAACAGGTTGAAATGCTGGAACACCATGCCGATGTCGCGGCGCTGCCGGGCGGCGTCCCTCGGGGCCATCTCGTGCAGCTTGCCGCCGCGCTCGCGATAGCCGATCAGTTCCCCGTCGACGTAGAGACGGCCGGCGTTGACCTGCTCAAGATGGTTGATACACCGCAGGAACGTCGACTTGCCCGAGCCCGACGGGCCGACCATGCACAACACCTCACCCCTGCCGACGTCCAACGTCACGCCCTTGAGGACGTGCAGGGCACCGAAGTTCTTGCACACACTCTCGGCGCGCACCATCGGTTCGGCGGCGGCGGTCAATTCGTCACTCCCATCTGGGCTTTGGCCAAGGCCGCAAGTTGTTTGGAGGTGAGCCTGCGCGACGCGCCCCGCGAGAAATGCCGCTCGAGGTAGTACTGCCCGATCATCAGGACGCTGGTGATCGCCAGGTACCAGGTGGACGCCACCAGCAGCAGCGGAACCGGTTCGAACAGCGCGACCCCGATATCTTTTGAGCGACCGTACAACTCGAAGCTGTAGGGAACGGCGGTGACCAGTGACGTGGTCTTGAGCATGCTGATGAACTCGTTGCCGGTCGGCGGGATGATGACGCGCATCGCCTGCGGAAGAACGGTGCGACGCATGGTCATTCCCCACGACATCCCGAGTGCGACCGACGCCTCCGTCTGACCTTCGGGCACCGAGATCAGGCCGCCCCGGATGATCTCGGCCATGTAGGCGGCCTCGTTGAGACCGAGGCCGAGCACCGCCAGCCAGAACACGTTCGGATCGGACAGGCTGAACTCGAAAAGCCGTGGGCCGAACGGTACGCCGATCTGAATGTTCTTGTAGATCACCGGGACAAGGCCCCACAGCACCAATTGCACGTAGATCGGTGTGCCGCGGAAGATCCACAGGTACGTCCAGGCCACGGCCTTGAGGACGGGGTTCGGCGACAGCCGCATCACGGCGAGCAGCACGCCGAGAACAAGCGCCAGGATCATCGAATAGATGGTCAGTTGCAGCGTGTTCCAGGCAGCCTGCGAGATGCGTTCGTCGAAGAGGTACTTGGCGTAGGTCCTCCACCCGTAGGCCTCGTTGGTGGCCGCGCCATAGATGAACAGCCCGAGCAGGACGAGGATGACGATCGCCGCCACCCACCGCCACGGATGCCTCAGCGGAACAGCGTCGATGGCGGGCGGCGGCGATGCATCAGTCATCGGCGGCTCAGTTGATTGCACCGTTGACGACCGGCTTCTCGATCATCCCGTTCTCGGCACCCCAGTTCGCGGCCACCTGCTTGTAGACACCGTTGTCGATAAGGTGTTGCAGAGCCTGCTGCAGTGACGCCGCCAGTGGCGAGCCCTTCTGCACCGCCCAGCCGTACGGGGCGGAATCGAACACGTCCCCTGCCGCCTCAAGCTTTCCGTTGCTCTGCTTGATCGCGTACGCCGTCACCGGCGAATCGGCCGACATGGCGTCAGCCTGCCCGAGCATGACCGCACTGGTGGCCGCAGTCTGGTCGTCGAACTTCACGACCTGGATCGCAGGCTTGCCGTCCTTGACACACTTCTCGCTGCGCGCCGGCAGTTCGTCGGTGTCCTGCACCGTGGCCGTCTGCACCGCGATCTTCTTGCCGCAGGCATCCTCCGGGTTGATCCCCGCACCGACCTTCTGCGCCCACGCCGAACCGGCACTGAAGTAGGTCACGAAGTCCACCTGCTCCTCGCGCTTCTTCGAGTCGGTGAACGACGACATGCCGACGTTGTAGTTTCCGCCCTGTACCGACGGGATGATCTTGTCGAACAACGACGCCCGGTACTCCGGGGTGAGGCCCAGGGTGGCGGCGATCGCATTCATCAAATCGACGTCGAAGCCAATGATCTGCCCGGCGGGATCCTTGAACTCGTTGGGCGGGTAGGACGGGTCGGTACCGACGATGAGTTTGCCGCTCGACTTGATCGGCTCCGGCAGGGTGTTGGCGATCGAGTCGACCTTCTCAACCTTTGCCGCGGTCGTCGTCTTGGTTTCGGACCCACCGGATTCGGTATTGTTCGCGCAGCCCGACATCACGAGCGCACCGCTCGCGGCAACCACCACCGCGAAACGCCACATCTTGCTTCGTCGGGGACGACATCCAACAGTCACGGTTGCCTCTTCTCTCTGTCTGCGGCTGGGCTCGGGCTATCCCAAAACGGAGACGTTAACGGCCTCCGGCCGGGGATGCAGCGCCGGTAACGGAACCTTAACGAGCATGCTTCAGCGCCACAGCCGTACCGTAAAATCCGTGTTCAGGGCCGCTGTATGTGCCAGACTGCGACCATGGAAACCACCGCTGCCCCAAGCTTGTTGCCGCACCTGTGGAAGACGGCATTGGTCACCGGCATCCTTGCCATCCTCCTCGGAATCCTCGTTTTCATCCGACCCGGTGCTGCAATCTTCGTCACCGCCATCTTTTTCGGCGCTTATCTGTTGATCACGGGTATCTCGCAGCTCGTATTGGCCTTCAGCATCCGTTCGTCGGTCGGTGGCCGCGTGTTGCTGTTCATCGGCGGCGCCGCGGCACTCGTGCTGGCCGTCCTCTGCTTCATGAACCTGGACAATTCGATCGAGCTGCTGGCGATCTGGATCGGTGTCGGGTTCATCTTCCGCGGCGTCGCCACAGCGATGTCGGCCATCGGGGACCCCTCCCTGCCTGGGCGCATCTGGGAGATCATCCTCGGCATCGTCAGCGTCCTCGCCGGCATCATCATGTTCGTCGCCCCGTTGGAAGGCCTGGTCGCCCTGACTCAGGTCACCGGCATCATCCTGATCGTCGTCGGGGTCTTCGAGGTCATCTCGGCCTTCGGAATCCGCAGCGACGCCAAGAAGCTCAAAGCCGCAATCTCACACCAGGCGCCTCCGGTGACGTAAGACACCGGTCAAGGTCGGCGCCTGGCCCCGAACCATCTACTACACTCCGTCGTAGATTGGTCTGAGACCTCGGAAGTAGGGCCAGATGGACGCTTTGGACGTATCACGGTGGCAGTTCGGCATCACCACCGTTTATCACTTCATATTCGTTCCGCTGACCATCGGGTTGGCACCGCTGATCGCCGTGATGCAGACGGTGTGGGTGGTCACCGGGAACGACAGCTGGTATCGGCTGACCCGGTTCTTCGGCAAGCTCTTCCTGATCAACTTCGCGATCGGTGTCGCGACCGGCATCGTGCAGGAATTCCAGTTCGGCATGAACTGGAGCGAATACTCGCGCTTCGTCGGCGACATCTTCGGCGCTCCGCTGGCATTCGAGGGTCTGGTCGCGTTCTTCGTCGAGTCCACGTTCATCGGATTGTGGATCTTCGGCTGGACGCGACTGCCCCGGGCCGTCCACCTGTTCTGCATCTGGATGGTGGCCTTCGCCGTCAACGCGTCGGCCTTCTTCATCATCGCGGCGAACTCGTTCATGCAGCATCCCGTCGGGGCGAAGTTCAACCCTGAGAGTGGCCGCGCGGAGCTGATCGACTTCGGTGCCCTGCTGAGCAACAACACTGCGGTGTGGGCGTTCCTGCATGTGGTCGCCGGATCGCTGCTCACCGCAGGCACGTTCGTCGCGACCGTGAGCGCGTGGCTGATGGTGCGCGACCGGCGCAGGGCCGCTCGCGGCGAGGCGCTGGACACCCCGGAGGCAGAAGGCGCGCGCGACTCCGCCGGGATGTACCGGCCGGCAACGATTCTGGGCAGCTTGGTCGCATTGGCGGCCGTGGTCGTGTTGTTCCTCACCGGTGATGTCCAGGGCAAGCTGATGTTCGTCCAGCAGCCCATGAAAATGGCTTCGGCCGAGTCACTGTGCGACACGCAGACCGATCCGGACTTCTCGGTCCTGACCGTCGGCACGCACAACAACTGCGCCAGCGTGAACCACGTGATCGAGGTTCCCTACGTGCTGCCCTTCCTGGCAGAAGGCAAGTTCAGCGGCGTGACCCTGGAGGGCGTCAACGACCTGCAACAGAAGTACGAAGCCAAGTTCGGCCCCGGCGACTACCGGCCGAACCTGTTCGTCACCTACTGGTCGTTCCGGGCCATGATCGGCCTCATGGCAGTACCGCTGGCGTTCGCCCTGCTGGCGCTGTGGCTCACCCGTGGTCGTCGCCTCCCCGATCAGCGGTGGTTCGGCATCTTCGCGCTGATCACCCTGCCGACACCGTTCCTGGCCAATTCCGCCGGCTGGGTGTTCACCGAGATGGGTCGGCAACCCTGGGTGGTGGTACCCAATCCGACCGGTGACCAGATGGTGAGGCTCACCGTGCAACAAGGCGTGTCGGATCATTCGGCCGGCACGGTGTTCTTCTCCCTCGGGGTCTTCACCCTGCTCTACGGCGTCCTTGCGGTCGTCTGGTTCTGGCTCATGCGGCGCTATGTGACCGAAGGGCCTCAGGAACACGATTCCGAGCCGGCACCGCCCGCGCCTCCCGGCGAGGACGAATCTGCCCCGTTGTCGTTCGCGTACTGAGAGGACTGATCTCAGATGGGACTCCAAGAACTCTGGTTCATACTCATCGCCGCTCTGTTCCTCGGATTCGTGGTACTGGAAGGCTTTGACTTCGGCGTCGGGATGTTGATGGCCCCGCTGGGCAGCACAGGCGAGGGCGATCCGGAAAGCCGCAGGCGGGCGGTACTCAACACAATCGGCCCGGTGTGGGACGGCAACGAGGTGTGGCTGATCACGGCCGGTGCCGCGATGTTCGCCGCATTTCCGAACTGGTACGCAACCATGTTCTCGGCGCTGTACCTGCCGCTGCTGGCAATTCTGTTCGGGATGATCCTGCGCGTCGTCGGTATCGAGTGGCGCGGCAAGATCGATGACCCCAAGTGGCGCAAATGGGCTGACATCGGCATCGCCGCGGGCTCGTGGTTGCCCGCCATACTCTGGGGCGTCGCCTTCGCAATCCTGGTGCGCGGATTGCCGATTGACGCCGACCATCGAGTCAACAACGCCGTCGGTGACGTACTCAACGCGTACACCCTGCTCGGCGGGCTGGCCACGGCTTCGTTGTTCGCGTACTACGGTTCGGTGTTCATCGCCCTGAAAACCGCTGGGCCCGTGCGCGATGATGCGTTCCGCTTCGCCCGGGCACTGAGCTTGCCGGTGATCCTGTTGGCCGGCGGCTTCGGCCTGTGGACGCAGCTGGCCCACGGCAAGGCGTGGACCTGGGCGCCACTGGCGGTCGCGGTCGTCGCGCTGCTGATCTCGGTCGCGCTCATGTGGTCGCGGTCGCGGGAAGGGTGGGCATTCGTCGCCACCGTGGTGGTCGTCGCATCCGTCGTGATCCTGCTGTTCGGTGCGATGTACCCGCACCTGCTGCCCTCGACCCTGAACCCCGATTGGGGCGTGACGGTCTACAACGGCTCGTCGACCCCGTACACCTTGAAGATCATGACCTGGGCCTCGTTGACACTGCTGCCTCTGGTTCTGGTGTACCAGGGCTGGACGTACTGGGTGTTCCGCAAACGGATTTCAGCGGATCGCATCCCGGCCCCCATCGGACTGTCTCGGCGGTCAGCCTGAATCTCTGGCGAGCACTCGGCGTCCGCGGCGCCACCGGATCGACGACGGCACTGCGGCACCACCTCCTGGCGACAGTAGGGTGCGGCGTAACCATCAGCGCCAGCACGATCGCGGCAGCCGTTGTGCTGGCTCACATCGTCGCCGGGATCATCACCGATCCGGGCTCGGCGACCCGCCACGGCGCGGCCATCGTCACGCTGTCTGCGCTCTGGCTTCTGCGCGCGGCCGCGCAGTGGCTCCAGGGCCGGCTGTCGCAGCGCGGCGCGACCGCAGTGATCGGCGAGTTGTCCGGCCAGGTACTGCGCTCGGTGACCTCCCTTCCGCCGAGGCGATTGGCGGCCGACCGTGACGCCGCTGCGGCAGTGGTGACCCGGGGCCTGGACGGCCTGCGTCCCTACTTCACCGGCTATCTGCCCGCGGTGGTTCAGGCCGCGATCCTCACTCCGGTGGCGGTGGTGGTGATGGCCTGCTACGACCTGCAGGCCGCCGCGATCGTGGTGATCGCGCTGCCCCTGATCCCGATCTTCATGGTGCTGATCGGCCTGGTCACCGCCGAGCGCTCGGCCGCCGCGCTGGCAGCGATGACCACGCTGCAGGCCCGGCTGCTCGATCTGGTGGCAGGCATCCCGACACTGCGTGCCCTCGGCCGGGCCGCCGGATCGGTACAGCGGATCACCGAACTGGCTGCTGCGCACCGCCGCTCGGCGATGGCGACGCTACGGATCGCGTTCCTGTCCTCGTTGGTGCTGGAGCTGCTGGCCACCCTCGGCGTGGCCCTGGTGGCGGTGAGTGTCGGTGTGCGGCTGGTCTACGGCGAGATAACCCTCGCGGCCGGGTTGACGGTCCTGCTGCTGGCCCCCGAGGTGTTCTGGCCGCTACGCCGGGTGGGCGCGGCCTTTCACGCCGCGCAGGACGGCAAAACGGCCGCGGAACAAGCTTTTCGGCTGTGCGAGACGCATGCGCCGGTCCAAGGTGGCGTCCGGGTGCCGAACTCCGCACCGACAATCGAGCTGGACGGTCTGGGCCCGGCGATCGAACCCGGCCGGGTCACCGTGCTGACGGGACCCAACGGGGCCGGAAAATCTACTGCGCTGCAGGCGATTCTCGGCTTGACCGCGCTGCCGTCGGGGCCAGTGCGGGTCGACGGCGTCGATGTCGCCGAGCTGGATCTGACGACGTGGTGGCACAGTATCGCCTGGCTTCCCCACCGTCCGGTCCTCATACCCGGCACCGTCCGCGAAAACCTGGAGCTGCTGGGACCTCTGACCGACCTGGACCGAGCCTGCCGCGACGCCGGATTCGACGACGTTCTCGACGATCTTCCCGACGGCCTCGACACCCAGATCGGTCGCACCGGCGTCGGTTTGTCCCTCGGCCAACGACAACGGCTGGGACTCGCCCGCACCCTCGGGTCGTCCGCGCAGTTGTTGCTGCTCGACGAGCCCACCGCTCACCTGGACGCCGCTCTGGAGCAGCGGGTGCTGCAGGCCGTCGTCGCACGGGCACATGCCGGCGCCACGGTGGTGGTGGTCGGGCACCGGGACCCGATACTGGCCATCGCCGATCGGGTGATCACGATTGGTGCCGTTCATGTTTCGTCGTGATCCGTTGCTGCGGCTGACGCTGGAACTGCTGCGCCCCCGGTTGAGTCGGCTGATCCTGGCCGGCGTTCTCGGTGTGCTGTCGCTCGGCAGTGCCCTGGCCCTGGCGGGTGTCTCGGCATGGTTGATCACCCGCGCCTGGCAGATGCCCCCGATCCTCGACCTGTCCGTGGCCGTCGTCGCGGTACGTGCGCTGGGCATCTCGCGCGGTGTCCTCGGCTACTGCCAGCGACTGGCGGCGCACGACACGGCACTGCGGGCGGCAGCCAACGCCCGCACCGGGCTCTACCGCAAGCTCGCCACCGGACCCGAAGACGACGCGATGCGGCTGCCCAGTGGTGAATTGGTGGCCCGGGTCGGGAGTTCCGTCGATGAACTGGCCGATGTGGTGGTGCGCTCGGTGTTGCCGATCGGGGTGGCCACGGTGCTCAGCTGCATATCCGTCGGCGTCATTGCACTCATCTCACCGAGCGCCGCCGCCGTGTTGGGACTGTGCCTGCTGATCGCCGGAGTGGTGGCCCCCGCTCTCACGGCCCGTGCGGCGGCCGCTGCGGAATCCGTTGCGGTTCAACACCGTAGTGACCGTGATTCCGCGACGATGCTGGCCCTCGAGTACGCGCCCGAACTGCGGGTGAGCGGACGGCTCGACGGGGTGATCGCCACCGCTGAGCGCCACCACCGCGACTGGGGGCGGGCCGCCGACCGCGCAGCGGCCCCCGCGGCGCGGGCCGCTGCCATGCCCAGCATCGCCATCGGCGCCAGCGTCGTGGGCGCCGTCATCGCCGGCATCGCACTGGCTCCCACGACCGCGCCGACCACCCTCGCCATCCTGATGCTGTTGCCGTTGTCGGCCTTCGAGGCAACCACCGCCCTCCCCGACGCCGCCGTCGGGCTCACCAAGGCCCGCATCGCCGCACGGCGTCTCCTCGAACTCACCGAGAGCGACCCCGCGGCCCGCCTGCGGCCTGCGGCTCCCCCGGTCGATCTGCCGGCCGGGGGGCGGCTCGCCGTCGTCGGCCCCAGTGGCTCGGGCAAGACCACCCTGCTCATGGCACTGGCCGACAAACTCAACGGAAGTTCCAGGTGTGCAGCGTTTTTCGCCGAAGATGCGCACATCTTCGAGACGACTGTCCGGGACAATCTGCTCGTCGTCCGCGGGGATGCCACCGATCCGGAACTGCTGTCCGCGATCCAGCGTGTCGGCCTCGCCGACTGGCTGGCCGGCCTGCCCGAAGGGTTGTCGACCGTACTCGAAGGCGGCCACACCGCCGTGTCGGCCGGACAGCGACGCCGGCTGCTCCTGGCCAGGGTGCTGCTGTCAGATTTCTCCGTCGTCCTGCTCGACGAGCCGACCGAGAACCTCGACGCCGCCGACGGTCAACGGATCCCTCACCGAAATCCTCACTCCGGGTGGTTGGTTCGCCGCCGAGCGGGCCATCGTCGTCGCCACCCATCATCTTCCCGACACGCTCGACTGTCCCGTCGTCCGTTGCCCACAACCCGGCGCAGCGATCAGCGAGTAACCTCACAGGCATGACCGACGAGCGATCCAACCCGCCCGGGTCTGACGAGCCACAGCCGGCCGGACCTCCCCCGCCACCGGCGTACCCCTACGGGCCGCCGCCGGGCGCTTATCCCGGGGCCTACCCTCCGGCCCCGCCGCCGTACGGCGGTTACCCGATGCAACCGATCCAACGCGGCCCCGCCAACGGGCTGGGCATCGCGGCGCTCGTGATCGCGATCTTCGCCCTGCTGTTGACGTGGTCGGTGATCGGCGGGCTGGTATTCGGCGTCACCGCCGTAATCCTCGGATTCCTCGGCCAAGCACGCAGCCGACGCGGCGAGGCCACCAATGGCGGCGTCGCCGTCTCCGGGATCGTGCTCGGCGCCATCGCCTGTGTGTTGTCGCTGGTGTTCATCGGCATCTGGGTGCACTACGGTGAACGCTGGTTCAACGACGTCGGCGGCCACGACTATGTGGAGTGCCTGCAGCGCGCGGGCGACGACACCGCGGCCCAGCAGCAGTGCGAGCAGGAATTCGAGCGACGCGTCGAGGATTCGTTCGGTGTGACGCCGACACCTACCCGCTGAGCATCCTCACGACCTGGTGGTATCGGGGAAGTACTTGACGATGCCTTCCTGCACCACCGTCGCCAACAAGTGGCCCGAGGCGTCGAAGAAGTGTCCGGTGCCCAGCCCACGGGATTCCGCGGCGACCGGCGAAGTGGTGGAGTACAGCACCCACTCGTCGAATTTGATCGGCCGGTGGAACCACACCGAGTGGTTCATCGTCACCGCGAAGATCCGGTCGAATCCCCAGGACAACCCGTGGGTGGTGATGATCGAATCGAGCACCGTGGTGTCCGAGGAGTACACCAGGGCCGCACCGTGCAGCACGGGATCGCTGGGCATCACGCCTTCGGTCTTGAGCCACACCCGGTTGTGATCGAGCTTGCCGCCCTTGTCCCGCATCACCCAGGACGGATCGTTGGTGTACCGCCATTCGATCGGGCGCAACGCCTCGACGAACAACGGCACCGTCTTCTCATAACCGCGGAGCAGCTCATCGATCTTGGGCAGCGTGTCCGGATGCGGAACCTCCGGCGCGGGCACGCTGTGCTCCAGCCCCCGGCCGGCGTTCATGTAGGACAGCATCACCGTGGTCAGCAGGTTGCCGTCCTGCATGACATCCACGCGGCGGTTGGCGAACCGGCGCTCGTCGCGCAGCTGCACGACGTGGAACTCCAGATCCTTCTCCGGATCGCCACCGGCGATGAAGTGCGCGTTCAACGCACTCGGGGCGAGTTTGTGCTCCAGCGTGCGGCCGCCGGCGACGAAAGCCTGCGCGACCATCTGCCCACCGAAGGTGCGCACCGGGTTCTTGCTCGGATGCGAACCGATGAACAGATCGTCATCGACGCGATTCAGATCGAGAACAGCCAGCAGCTCCTCGAAATCCGGGTGTGTCAAGGAATGCCTTTCGAGATCTTTTGCAGGCGCTCTCCGGCTGAGGACCGCTAGACGTCGTCCTCCCCGATGCGGTGCACGTGGATCAGATTCGTGGAGCCTACTGTGCCGGGCGGGGCGCCCGCGACGATGACCACCAGCTCACCGCGCTTGTAGCGGCCCAGGTCCAGCAGCGACTTGTCGACCTGCCGGATCATGTCGTCGGTGCTGGCCATCTGCGGCACGATGAACGTCTCGGTGCCCCAGGTGAGCGCCAACTGGCTGCGAACCTCGGGAAGCGCCGTGAACGCCAGGACCGGAAGCGGGGTGTGCAGCCGGGCCAGGCGGCGGACGGTGTCCCCGGACTGGGTGAACGCCACCAGCGCCTTGGCGTCGAGCCGCTCACCGATATCGCGGGCCGCGTAGGAGATGACACCGCGCTTGGTGCGGGGGGTGTGGGTCAGCGGCGGCACCGTCACCGAGTTGTCCTCGACCGCCTTGATGATGCGGGCCATCGTCTGGACCGCCTCCAGCGGGTACTTGCCGACCGAGGTCTCCCCGGAGAGCATCACCGCGTCAGCACCGTCGAGGACGGCGTTGGCGACATCGGAGGCCTCGGCCCGGGTGGGCCGGGAGCTTTCGATCATCGACTCCAGCATCTGGGTGGCGACGATGACGGGTTTGGCGTTCTCCCTTGCCATCTGGATGGCGCGCTTCTGGACCAGCGGCACTTCCTCCAGCGGCAGCTCGACGCCGAGGTCACCGCGGGCGACCATGATCGCGTCGAACGCCAGCACGATCGCCTCGAGGTTCTCGACGGCCTCCGGCTTCTCCAGCTTGGCGATCACCGGAACGCGCCGGCCGACCCGGTCCATCACCTCATGGACGAGTTCGATGTCGGCGGGCGAACGGACGAACGACAGCGCGATGAGATCGACGCCCAGGCGCAGCGCGAACTCGAGATCCTCGATGTCCTTCTCGGACAGTGCCGGCGCCGTCACGTTCATCCCGGGCAGCGACATGCCCTTGTTGTTGCTGACCGGTCCGCCCTCGGTGACCGTGCAAACGACGTCGGTGCCGTCGATCTCATCGACCTTCAGACCGACGTTGCCGTCGTCGACGAGGACCCGATCCCCCGGCCGGGCATCCTCGGCCAACCGCTTGTAGGTGGTGGACACCCGGTCGTGGGTGCCCTCACAGTCGTCGACGGTGATCCGCACCGATTCACCGGCCGCCCAGTAGGTGGGACCATCGGCGAAGCGGCCCAGCCGGATCTTGGGACCCTGCAGGTCAGCGAGCACGCCCACTGCGCGGCCGGTGGCATCTGATGCCGCCCGCACCCGCTTGTAGGCGGCCTCGTGGTCCGTGTAGTCACCGTGGCTGAAGTTCAGCCGGGCGACATCCATACCGGCCTCCACCAGGGCCCGCACCGTCTCATCCGTGCTGGTAGCGGGACCAAGCGTACAAACGATCTTTCCGCGTCTGCTCACGTCACGTCAGCATAGTCGTTAATCGATTCAGATGACGACCAGAGGGAGGGTGCCGGGCCGCACCGGGGCCGGCAGATCCGACTCGCCCATCAGGTACGCGTCGACCGCGTGCGCCGCGCTGCGGCCCTCGGCGATGGCCCACACCACCAGCGAGGCGCCCCGGTGCGCGTCGCCGCACACGAACACCCCGGGGGCGTCGGTCTGCCAGTCCGAACCACAGGACACGGTGCCGCGCCGGGTCAGCTTCAGGTCCAGCCCGTCGAGCAAGGCCATGTGCTCGACACCCTCGAACCCGATCGCCAGCAGCGCCAGGTCGCAGGGAATCTGCAACGACTCGCCCACCGGGGTGATCTCGCGGCGCCCCTCGGCGTCCCTGGTCACCCGGACCTCGGCGATCTCGATGGCCCGCACATGGCCGTTGTCGTCGCCGATGAATCGCTGCACAGCCACCTCGAAGCGGCGGGCGCCGCCTTCGGCGTGCGCCGGGGAGGTCCGCAGCACCAATGGCCACGTGGGCCACGGCGAGAGGTCGTCGTCTCGGGTCTCGGGCGGCTCGGTGTTGTAGTCGAGCTGAGTCACCGTGGCCGCGCCCTGCCGGTGCGCGGTGCCCAGGCAGTCCGCGCCGGTGTCACCGCCACCGATGATCACCACGTGTTTGCCCGCCGCCGAGATGGGTGTGGACGAGTCGCCCTCGCACTCCCGGTTGGCCGGCACCAGGTGCTCCATGGCCAGGTGCACACCATCGAGTTCCCGGCCGGGCACCTCGTTGTCGCGACCCCGCAGCGCACCGACCGCCAGCACCACCGCCTGATGGCGCTGGCGCAGCTGCTCGACAGTGAGATCGACGCCGACCTCGCATTCGGTGACGAATCGCGTGCCCTCGGCACGCATCTGGGCCAGGCGCTGATTGAGAACCGACTTCTCGAGCTTGTACTCGGGGATGCCGTAGCGCAGCAGCCCACCCACCCGGTCATCGCGCTCGTAGACCGTGACCTCGTGGCCCGCGCGGGTGAGTTGTTGTGCGGCAGCCAAACCCGCCGGGCCCGACCCGACGACGGCGACGCTCTTGCCGGTGGAGATCGCGGCGGGCTGAGGTTCGACGGTGCCGTTCATCCAGGCGTGATCGGCGATCGTCTGCTCGATCCGCTTGATCGTCACACTGCCGCCGGTCTGCTCCTCCGCGATCGACAGCACGCAGGCCGACTCGCATGGCGCCGGACACAGCCGCCCGGTGAACTCCGGGAAGTTGTTGGTGGCGTGCAGACGATCGCTGGCCGCGTCCCAGCGGCCGCGCCGCACCAAGTCATTCCATTCCGGGATCAGGTTGCCCAACGGGCAGCCGGCCTTGCCGGAGTGGCAGAACGGGATGCCGCAATCCATACAGCGACGCGCCTGCTGCGCCACCTCCCCGGCGCGCTCATTGGGATCCTCACGCTCGTATACCTCGCGCCAGTCCCCCACACGTTCCTCGACGGGCCGCTTGGCGGCCTCGATCTTGGGTACCCGAAGAAATCCGGTCGGATCAGCCACGGCTGGCCTCCATGATCGCGCTGTCCACATCGCGTCCCTCGGCCTTGGCCATCCGGGTCGCCTGCAGCACACGCTGGTAGTCGGTGGGCATTACTTTGGTGAATTGCGCACTGCGCCTGGGCCAGTCGGCCAGGATCGAGGCCGCCAGCGTGCTGCCGGTGTGGCGCGCATGTGCGGCGACCACGTCGTGCAGCCAGGTCAGGTCCTCGGCCTCCAACTGCTGCAGTTGCACCATCTCGGTGTTGACCCGGGCCGGGTCCAGGCCGAGGACGAAGGCGATGCCGCCGGACATGCCGGCCGCCAGGTTGCGTCCCGTCTTGCCCAGGATCACCACCCGGCCACCCGTCATGTACTCGCACGCGTGGTCACCCACACCCTCGACGACAGACAAGGCCCCGGAATTGCGGGCGCAGAACCGTTCACCGACCCGGCCCCGCAGGAACACCTCACCCGAGGTGGCGCCGTAGAGCAGGGTGTTGCCGGCGATCACGTTGTCCTCGGGCAGGAACAGCACGTCATCGGGTGGCCGCACGATCACTCGTCCGCCCGAAAGCCCCTTGCCCACATAGTCGTTGGCGTCACCGATCAGTTCCAGCGTGACCCCCGGCGGCAGGAAGGCTCCGATCGACTGGCCGGCCGAGCCGTTCAACGTGATGTGAATGGTGTTGTCGGGCAATCCTGCCGCGCCGTAGCGACGGGTGACTTCTGCCCCCAGCAGGGTGCCCACCGTGCGGTTGACGTTGCGCACGGGCAGCTCAAGCCGAACCGGATGGGCATCTTCCAACGCACCCTCGGCGAGTTGGATGAGGGTCTGATCGAGTGCCTGGTCGAGTCCGTGGTCCTGATCGCGGACCCGCCGCCGTTGGGTGAGCACGGCGCCGTCGGCATCGGTCGGTAGCGCGAAGATCGGGCTCAGATCGAGGCCGCGACTCTTCCAGTGCGCCACACCGGGATCGGTGTCGAGCACCTCGGCGTGGCCGACCGCCTCGTCGATGCTGCGGAATCCCAACTCGGCCAGATACCGGCGGATGTCCTCGGCGATGAAGGTGAAGAAGTTCTCCACGAACTCGGGCTTGCCGTTGAACCGGGCCCGTAATTCGGGGTTCTGTGTGGCCACCCCGACCGGGCAGGTATCGAGGTGGCAGACCCGCATCATGATGCAGCCCGACACCACCAGCGGTGCGGTGGCGAAACCGAACTCCTCGGCACCGAGCAGCGCCGCCACGATGACATCGCGTGCGCTGCGCATGCCGCCGTCGCACTGCACGGTGATCCGATCCCGCAAACCATTGAGCACGAGCGTCTGCTGGGTATCGGCCAGCCCGATCTCCCACGGCGCCCCGGCGTGCTTGAGCGAGGTCAACGGCGCCGCTCCGGTGCCGCCGTCATACCCGGAGATCAGCACGACGTCGGCGTGCGCCTTGGACACCCCGGCAGCCACCGTGCCGACCCCGACACTGCTGACCAGCTTCACATGGATCCGCGCGTCTGCATTGGCGTTCTTCAGATCGTGGATCAGCTGGGCGAGATCCTCGATCGAATAGATGTCGTGGTGCGGAGGCGGAGAGATCAGCCCAACGCCGGGCGTGGAGTGCCGGGTCTTGGCGATGTTCGGGTACACCTTGTAGCCCGGAAGCTGGCCGCCCTCACCAGGTTTTGCACCCTGGGCCATCTTGATCTGGATGTCGGTGGCGTTCACCAGATAGTCACTGGTGACGCCGAAGCGGCCGGAGGCGACCTGCTTGACGGCGCTACGCCGGCGCGGATCGTAGAGCCGGTCCACATCCTCACCGCCTTCACCACTGTTGGACCGCCCACCGAGGTTGTTCATGGCGATCGCCATGGTCTCGTGAGCCTCCGCCGAGATGGACCCGTAGCTCATGGCCCCGGTGTTGAACCGGGTCACGATGGCTTCGACCGGTTCGACCTCCTCCAACGGGACCGGAGGCCGCAGCCCCTTCTTGAAATCGAACAGGCCGCGCAGCGTCCCACCCTCCCGGGACAGCCGGTCGACCTCCTCGGAGTACTTGGCGAAGATGTCGCGGCGCCCGGTCCGGGTCGAATGCTGTAGCAGGAACACCACTTCCGGGGTGAACAGGTGCAGCTCACCCTCCCGGCGGAATGCGTACTCACCGCCGACCTCGAGGCGACGGTGCACCCGCTCGGTCGGGTTCTCCGGGTAGGCACGCCGGTGACGCAGCTTGACCTCCTCGGCCAGCACGTCCAGCCCGACGCCGCCGAGCTGGCTGGTGGTACCGGTGAAGTACTGGTCGACGACGTCGCGACTCAGCCCGATCGCCTCGAAAACCTGTGCCGCGGTGTAGGAAGCGACCGTGGAGATGCCCATCTTGCTCATCACCTTGACCACGCCCTTGCCCAGCGCCTTGACGTAATTGCGCACGGCGGTGGCGGTTTCGATGCCGGTCAGCTCACCCTCACGGATCAGGTCCTCGATCGACTCGAAGGCGAGATAGGGATTGACCGCGGCGGCGCCGTACCCGATGAGCATCGCGATGTGATGGACTTCGCGGGCATCGCCGCTTTCCACGACGAGCGCCACCTTGGTCCGCTCTTTGGTGCGCACCAGGTGGTGATGCACCGCCGAGACCGCCAGCAGCGACGGGATCGGGGCCCTGGTGTGGTCGGAATCCCGATCGGAGATCACCAGTGTGCGAGCACCTTTGGCAATCGCCTCGGTGGCCCTCATCTGGAGGTCATCGAGCGCTTCGGCCAGCCCTTCGGCACCGCGTTCGACGTCGTAGAGGGCGCGCAGCACCGTGGTGCGCAAACCTGGATGCTCGCCGTCGTCATTGATGTGGACGATCTTGCTCAGCTCGTCGTTGTCGAGCACCGGCCACCGCAGCACGATCTGGCGACACGAGGCTGCCGAGGGTTCCAACAGGTTTTCCTCGGGCCCCATGACGCGGGCCATCGAGGTGACCACCTCTTCGCGGATGGCATCCAGCGGCGGGTTGGTCACCTGGGCGAACAGTTCGATGAAGTAGTCGTACAGCAGCCGTGAGCGTTTGGAGAGCACCGCGACGGGAGTATCGGTGCCCATCGAACCGAGCGGCTCACCGCCTGAGGCCGCCATCGGCGTCAGCAGGATGCGCAGTTCCTCTTCGGTGTAGCCGAAGGCGATCTGCCGGCGCACCACCGAATCGTGATTCGGCTGGATCCGGGACCGTTCGGGCAAGGTGCTGAGATCCAGCAGTCCGGCGTGCAGCCACTCACCATAGGGTTCGGCCGCGGCCAGCTGTTCCTTGATCTCGTCGTCGGGGACGATGCGCCCGGCGGCGGTGTCGACCAGGAACATCTTGCCGGGCTGCAGGCGGCCCTTGGCGACGACCTCGCCCGACGGCACGTCGAGCACGCCGCTTTCACTGGCCAGGATCACCCGGTCGTCGACCGTGCGCCACCAGCGGCCCGGCCGTAAGCCGTTGCGGTCCAATACCGCCCCGACCACGGTGCCGTCGGTGAAGGTGACGCATGCCGGCCCGTCCCAGGGCTCCATCAGCGAGGCGTGGAACTTCCAGAACGCCCGCTCGGCCGCGTCCATGGTGGTGGCGTTCTGCCACGCCTCCGGGATCATCATCAGCACTGCGTGCGGCAGATCGCGCCCGCCCAGGTGCAGCAGCTCGAGCACCTCGTCGAAGGACGCCGAGTCGGAGGCGTCCGGGGTACAGATCGGCGACAAGCGGCTCAGGTCACCGGGAATCCGGGCGCTGGCGAGCAGCGCCTCGCGGGCGTGCATGCGGTTGCGGTTTCCGCGCACGGTGTTGATCTCACCGTTGTGCGCGACGAACCGAAACGGGTGTGCCAGCGGCCAGGACGGGAACGTGTTGGTGGAGAACCGGCTGTGCACGATCGCGATCGCACTAACGCAGCGCTCGTCGCGCAAATCCGGAAAGTATTGCGGCAGCTGCATTGTCGTCAGCATGCCCTTGTAGACGATGGTCCGGCTGGACAGCGACGCGAAGTAGACCGCGTCGACGCCCGTGCCCTGCTCGGCCCGTTTGCGCAGCGGATACACCTTGCGGTCGAGCTCGATTCCACCCGACCGGCCTCCGTCGGCGTCCGGTGTCGTGACGAACAGCTGCGCCATGTGGGGCATGCAACCCAGCGCGGTCGAGCCGATCCCGGCCCCGTCCGGGTCCACCGGCACCGTGCGCCAGCCCAGAACCTCAAGGCCTTCCTCCGCGGCCAATGCCTCGATGCGGGCGCGAGCGGCGCTGCGCGCGTCCTCATCCTGAGGCAGGAAGCAGATACCGGCGGCGAAGGTGTTGCTGCCGTCTCCGGCCGGCCCGGGAAGGGCGAAGTTGACCACCTCGCGCAGCAGTTCGACAGGCAGTTGCAGCAGGATGCCGGCACCGTCCCCGCTGTTCGGTTCGGCCCCGGCAGCGCCGCGGTGTTCGAGATGTTCGAGCGCGGTCAGACCGTCGCTCACGATGCCGTGGGAACGGCGGCCCTGGATATCGGTGATCATGGCCACGCCGCAGGAATCGGCCTCATTGGCGGGGTCATAGAGCCCCTGCGCATCTGGCAATGCCGAGAACAGCACTTGATCGCACCTCCGCAAGTCCGGAACATCCTGGTCCCGGGACTGCACCGGCCCGAATTTTCAGTGTATCAGCGCAGGTGGGCTACTACTGAGCGGTTAACGACGGGACCAGCGGGAAGCCCGGCAGGTTCCGCACCACCGTCCAGGCCACCAGTGTCACCACGATCGTGATCGCCGCAGGCAGCGGGAACAGGGTCTTTCCCAGCCGCCACCGCACCAGCAGCCACACCACCAGGACGGGAAGGCCGACCAGGACGAATACGTTGTCGACGACCGCTGCGCCCACGTCACCGTGCAGCAGGTCGTGGGTCATCCGCAGGCCGCCGCAGGCCGGGCAGTCCCACCCGGTCAGCGCCTTGAACGGGCATCCCGGGAACAAGAAGCCCGGACGGTGCGGATCGGCCACACCGATGTACGCGAGGGCGCCGACCGCGAGTGCACCCCCGGCCAGCAGCGAATACCGCCCTGACGAAGTAGTGGTACGGCCGCTACGTTCCATCGCGCAGCGGACGCCCGTACGGGTCACGCACCTTGTCGGTGAGGATCAGGACCGCGTCGACGATCCCCCAGATGATGGCGCCGACGGTGCAGGTCGCCAAACCCACGATCAACTGGATGACGCCCAACTTGGTGTCGCCGAGGTAGATACGCCCGATACCGACGAGGCCGAACAGCCCGAGCAACTGCAACAGCCCGGCGATCACCTTGGACTTGTCGGAGAACGGCTCACCGGTGATGGGATGGCGGCCGTACGGCGCGCCAGGGTCCCCGTACGGCGACGGATACGGCGGGTAGCCCGGTGGTGGCGGGTATCCCGCAGGCGGCGGAAAGCCGGCCGGCTGCGGTCCATCCAACGGGTCTGGGGACTGAGATGGATCAGTCATGCAACCAGGATGCCAGAGCCCGGCCTGTTACCGGTTGCGTCGGAACCAGCGCCGCACCCGGCCGCCTTGCGGCACCGACTCGGGCTGCTCGACCGCGGCCGGTGCTTCGGTCTCGGCCTCGTCTGCTGCGTCGTCTTCGTCGTTTTCGTCGGCGTCGGCCTCGTCAGCGTCGGCCTCGTCCGACTCGTCGCTGTCCGACTCTGCGTCATCCGCAGATTCAGCGACATCGTCCTCGCCGGTTGCGGCCTCGGTCTCCACCTCGGACACAGACTCGACCTCGGCCTCGTCGTCCTCGGGTTCGTCAGCCACATCGTCCTTTTCGGGCTCGACGTCGGCCTGCTCAGCCGGCTCGGCCTCCTCGTCGGCTTCCACCGCCGCGGCAACCGCCTCGCCGTCCTCGACCTCGTCGCTCTCGCCGGCTTCGGCTTCGGCTTCGGCTTCGGCTTCGGCTTCGGCTTCGGAGGGATTCTCTTCTACCGCAGCCGCATCCTGCTCGGCTTCATCGGCGGACGACGACTCGACGGCAACCTCGTCGGCCGATTCCTCCGCGACATCGGGCTCACCTTCGTCGGTGTCCTCCGACTCGATGGGCTCGGCGGCATCGTCACCTGCGTCGGCATCGTCTTCTGCAGGGGCCTCAACTTCGTCTGCTTCTTCTGCGGCCTCTTCCGCGACGTCGGCCTCGGCTGCGACGGCTTCGGGCTCATCCGCAGGTTCGCCAGCGGTGACGTCGTCGGCAGCTTCCTCAGAATCTGCCTCGGGCTCATCTTCGGCGTCGGTGGACTCGTCGTCGGCAGCTTCCTCGGGCTCCTCGACTGCGGCGTCCTCGTCGGCCTCGACCTCGGAGTCCTCGGCTACCAGTGCTTCGGCCTCATCCTTGTCGGCCTCATCGGCCTCGACCGATTCGACAGGCTCCGCATCCTCGGCGTCACTCTCGGCCTCAGGCTCAACCTCGTCGACGTCCTCTTCGGTGACGTCCTCTTCGGTGACGTCGGCCTCGTCGTCAGAAGCCTCGGGCTCCTCGACCACGTCTGATTCGGCGTCCTCGTCGGCATCCACCGACTCGACGGACTCGGACTCCTCAGCCACATCTGATTCGGCTTCGGCCTCGGCCGTGACCTCTTCGGCCTCGGTTTCGGCTTCAGCGTCCTCAGATTCAGCGATGCCCTCGTCGGCAGCCTCATCCTCGGCGGCTTCCTCGGATTCGGCTTCCGCCTCGTCTTCGGGCTCTTCCGCCTCGTCCTCGGCTTCTTCAGACTCGTCGGGCTCTGCGGAGATCGCCTTCAGTTCGATTGCCGCGGCAGCTTCGGCTCCGTCGTCTTCGCTGGCGCCGACCTCGTCCGGATGCATGTGGTCGGCGTCGTCGTCATCGTCTTGTCCGGCCACCGCTGCGGCCGCAACGACACCGGTGGTCGCCGCTGCGGTGACAAGCTCCTTGCCGAACTCGTCGACCGTCGATTCGTCCTCATCCGGCTTGCCCGCCAAGGTCGCCGGGTCTTCCCGCCCCTTGGTCGCCAGCATGATGTAGAGGACGGCACCGATGAACACGAACGTCGAGGTGAAGGTGTTGACGCGGATACCGGCGAACTCGGTCGCCGGGTCGCTGCGCATCAATTCGACCATGAAACGGCCCGCGCAGTAGCCGGCCACATAGAGCGCGAACAGCCGGCCGTGGCCGAGTTTGAACTTGCGGTCGGCCCAGATCAGCAGCGCGAAAATCAGGAGGTTCCACAGCAACTCGTACAGGAACGTCGGATGGACGACCCGCAGGACCTCGCCGGTGGACACCCCGTTGAGATCGTCGGGTACGCCAGCGGAATTCAGCCGCTTGTAGATCTCCAGGCCCCACGGCAGCGTGGTGTCACCGCCGTACAGCTCCTGATTGAAGTAGTTTCCGAGCCGGCCGATGGCCTGGGCCAGGATGATTCCGGGCGCGATCGCGTCGCCGAAGGCCGGCAGCGGTATTCCGCGCGAGCGGCAACCGATCCAGGCTCCGACACCACCCAGTGCGACGGCTCCCCAAATACCCAGGCCGCCTTGCCATACCTGGAAGGCGGCACCAAGACCCTTGCCGGTGGGCCCGAAATAGGTGGGCCAGTCCGTCATGACGTGGTACAGCCGACCACCGACGAGCCCGAAAGGCACTGCCCATAAGGCGATGTCATAGATGACGCCGGGCTGTCCGCCCCGCGCCTGCCAACGCCGGTCGCCGATCACCAGCGCGGCGATGATGCCCACGATGATGCAGAGCGCATACGCGCGGATCGGCACCGGGCCCAGATGCCAGACGCCCTGTGACGGGCTGGGCAAATACGCGAGCACGGTAGTGGTCAAGCTGAAATCCTCTGCCTAACGCCGTTGGCCAGTTCTTCGGTGAGGCGACGCACCGCGTCCAAACCCTCACCCAGGGCCGACACCAGTGCCGACCCGACGATGACGCCGTCGGCGTAGGCACCGATCTCGGCGGCCTGCGCTCCAGAGCGCACGCCGAGCCCCACCCCGACGGGAATGTCGGAAACTTCCTTGACGCGCCGCACCAATTCGGGCGCCGCATTCGAGACCACGTCGCGCGCCCCGGTGACACCCATGGTCGATGCTGCGTAGACGAAACCTCGCGACGCGTTCACCGTGGCCGCCAGCCGCTCCGGCGTCGAGGACGGGGCGACCAGGAAAATCCGGTCCAGATTGTGTTCCTCAGATGCGGCGATCCAGTCGACAGCTTCCTCGGGGATCAGATCCGGGGTGATCAGACCGTATCCACCGGCGGAGGCCAGGTCGCGGGCGAACGTGTCAACGCCCTTGCGCAGCACCGGGTTCCAGTACGTCATCACCACGGCGCGGCCACCGGCGTTGCTGATCGCCTCGACCGCGGCCAGAGTGTCGCGTACCCGTACACCGCCGGCCAGTGCGGCCTCGGTGGCGGCGGCGATCGTCGGTCCGTCCATTCCCGGATCCGAGTAGGGCACACCGACTTCGACCAGATCGCAACCGGATTCGACCATCGCCGTCATCGCCGCGATGGATGTCTGCACGTCGGGAAACCCAGTGGGCAGGTAGCCGATCAGCGCGGCACGGCCCTCGGCACGGCAGCCGTCGAACAACTCCGCCAGCCGGCTCATCCCGCGCTCCCCTCATCGAGCAGTCCGAACCATTTGGCGGCAGTCTCGACGTCCTTGTCGCCGCGCCCGGACAAGTTCACCACGATGATCGATCCGCTGCCCAGTTCGGGACCGAGCTTGAGCGCACCGGCCACCGCGTGCGCCGACTCGATCGCGGGAATGATGCCCTCGCGGCGGCATAACAGCGCGAACGCGTCCATCGCCTCGGTATCGGTGACCGGGCGGTACTCGGCGCGGCCGATGTCTTTGAGGAAGGCATGCTCGGGCCCGACGCCCGGGTAGTCCAAACCAGCCGAGATGGAGTGGGATTCGATCGTCTGGCCGTCCTCGTCCTGCAACAGGTAGGAGAACGATCCCTGGAACGCGCCGGGCGAGCCACCCGTGAATGTCGCGGCGTGACGCCCAGTTTCGACTCCGTCGCCGGCGGCCTCGAAACCGACCAATCGCACCGCCGGGTCATCGATGAAGGCGTGGAACACACCGATGGCGTTCGAGCCGCCGCCGACACACGCGGTCACCGCGTCGGGCAGCCGACCGGCCTGATCGAGGATCTGCGCCCTGGCCTCCATACCGATGATCCGCTGGAAATCACGCACCATCAGCGGGAACGGATGCGGACCTGCCGCCGTCCCGAAGCAGTAATAGGTGTTGTCGGCGTTGGTGACCCAGTCCCGGAACGCCTCGTTGATCGCGTCCTTGAGGGTTTTGGAGCCGGCCTCGACCGAGACCACGGTGGCGCCGAGCAACCGCATCCGGGCGACGTTGAGGGCCTGGCGGGCGGTATCCACCGCGCCCATATAGACGATGCATTCCAGGCCGAGCAGCGCACACGCCGTGGCGGTGGCGACCCCGTGCTGGCCGGCGCCGGTCTCGGCGATGACGCGGGTCTTGCCCATCTGCCGCGCCAGCAGTGCCTGGCCCAGAACATTGTTGATCTTGTGAGAACCGGTGTGGTTCAGGTCTTCTCGCTTGAGGAAGATCCGTGCGCCACCGGCATGTTCGGCCAGCCGCGTCGCTTCATACAGCGGTGACGGCCGGCCGCTGTAATGCCGCTGCAACCGATCGAGCTCATCGAGGAATGCCTGGTCACCGCGGGCCTTCTCATAGGCCGCGGTGACCTCTTCGATCACCGCCATCAGCGCCTCGGGAACCAACCGGCCCCCGTAGGAACCGAAATGGCCCAGTGCGTCGGGATCGTGAACGGTGGGTTCAGCAACGCCTGCGCTGGTACGGGGCAATTCAGGCCCCGCGAGATCCGCCATCAAAGTGCCTTTTCGTGCAAGCGGCTCATTGCCTGGTTCAGCGAGCCGGTTTCGGGCAGGACGGGTGCGTACCGGCGGTGACCAGGTCGGCGACCGCGCTGCGGGGATCCCCGCTGGTCACCAGGCCCTCACCGACCAACACGGCATCGGCACCCGCGCCGGCGTAGGCCAGCAGGTCAGCGGTTCCACGGACTCCGGACTCCGCGACACGGATGACATTGCTGGGCAGCCCTGGAGCGATGCGCGCGAAGCAGTCGCGGTCGACTTCCAGCGTCTTGAGGTCGCGAGCGTTGACACCGATCACCTTGGCCCCGGCCTGCAACGCCCGGTCGGCCTCCTCTTCGGTGTGCACCTCCACAAGTGCCGTCATCCCAAGGGATTCCGTGCGCTCCAACAGTGATTCCAGGACCGGCTGCTCGAGCGCCGCCACGATCAGCAGCAACAGGTCGGCACCATGCGCCCGAGCCTCATGGATCTGGTACGGCTTGACGATAAAGTCCTTGCGCAGCACCGGAATCGACACCGCAGCCCGCACCGCGTCCAGGTCGTCGAGTGAGCCGTTGAACCTGCGCTGCTCGGTGAGCACGCTGATGATCCGCGCGCCGCCGGCCTCGTAAGCCCGCGCCAGCTGAGCCGGGTCGGCAATATTGGCCAGCTCGCCCCGGGACGGGCTCGCCCGCTTCACCTCGGCGATCACCGCAATTCCCGGTTCCTTCAACGCAGCCATCACGTTGAGCGGCGGAGGTGCGTCCTGGGCCCGCGCCTTGATATCAGCCAAGCTGATAACGGCCTCGCGGGCGGCAACGTCGGCGCGGACTCCCTCGATAATGGAGTCGAGCACTGTGGCCGAACTCATCGCCCGTCGGTTCCTTTCTGGTGCCTCCGGGCCGGTCCCGGTTGCCCTCCCTGGAAGGGTAGCCGCCGCCACACCTTCACCATTCACCGGCCCTTATTGTCCGGATCGCCGCCGTCACCGGTCGGATCCTGTCCCTCGTCCAGCGCGTCCCAGAGCATTCGCTCCGACATCGGCTCCCCGCTGTCGTCACCCTTGACGGCCTCCCGTCGGGCCGCCGGTGCCGCGTAGCGCCCCGCAATGCCGCGCTTGGCACTGTTGGCCGAGCGCATGAGCATCACCGCACCGGCCAGCGCACACACCGCGGCGATCAGGGTCAGCACTGCGCCGCTGTAGGAACGACTGGTCCCGGTCAGCTGCGCGAGCGGAATGACTGCCAGGTCAGCGGCCCGGACCGCGACATCCTTGATCACCCACAGGCTGATCGCCAGGTACCCCATGCCCGCACTGGCCACGGCGATCAGCAGGGCCAGCAACCGCAGCGGCCAGCCGTGCACAGCCAGCGCCGCGACCGCTGCCGCCAGCACCAGCAACGCCAGCGGGATCAACGCCGTGGACCAGGACGCACCCGTCAGCGTGGTGGTCTTGGGCTGGCCCAGCCCGTCGAACGAGTTCACCTGGACCCAGGTCATCCGCGACGCGACCCACAGCACCACGGCCGAGACGACGAACAGCGCCTGCGCCGCCCGCGTCACGGCTCGGCCAAGGTGTCGGCGGCGGCGATGGCGTTGAGCACGGCTTTGGCCTTGTTTGCCGATTCGTTGTACTCGTAGGGACCGTTGGAATCGGCCACGACTCCCCCGCCGGCCTGCACATAGGCGGTGCCGTCGCGCATCAGCGCGGTTCGGATGGCGATCGCGAAGTCGGCGTTGCCCGCGAAGTCGAGGTAGCCCAGTACCCCGCCGTAGAGGCCCCGCCTGGTCTTTTCGACCTCCTCGATCAGCTCCATGGCCCGGACCTTGGGCGCCCCCGACAGGGTGCCCGCCGGGAAACACGCAGTCACCGCGTCCAGCGCGGTCTTTCCCTCGGCCAGCTCGCCGGTCACCGTGGAGACCAGGTGCATGACGTGGCTGTAGCGCTCGATGTGGCTGTAGTCCTCGACCCGCACGGTGCCCGGGCGGCACACCCGCCCCAGGTCGTTGCGGCCGAGGTCGACCAGCATCAGGTGCTCGGCGCGTTCCTTCTCGTCGGCCAGCAGCTCCTTTTCCAGCAGCACATCTTCTTCCTCGGTGCTGCCACGCCACCGGGTTCCCGCGATCGGGTGGGTGGTGGCCCGGCCATCTTTGACCGTGACCAGCGCCTCGGGGCTGGAGCCGACCACCGAGAAGTCGAGCCCGCCATCGGCATCGGGGACGTTGAGCAGGTACATGTACGGGCTGGGGTTGGTCACCCGCAGCATCCGGTAGACGTCGATCGGGTCGGCGGCGGTGTCCATCTCGAATCGCTGCGACGGCACCACCTGGAAGGCCTCGCCGGCCTCGATATCGCCGACCAGCTTCTCCACGATCGCCGTGTACTCCTCCACCGTGCGCTGCGCGCGGTGGTTGGGCGCGGGTCGGCTGAATGTGGCGACCGTCGACGGCAGCGGCTGGCCGAGGGCCGCGGTCATCACATCCAGCCGGGCCACCGCATCGTCATACGCCTCGTCGACGCGCTCGTCGGTGCCGTTCCAGTTCACCGCGTTGGCGATCAGGGTGATGGTGCCCTCGTGGTGGTCGACGGCGGCGATGTCGGTGGCCAGCAGCAGCACCATGTCGGGCAGTCCGAGATCGTCGACCGCCAGCTCCGGGAGCCGTTCCAGGCGGCGCACCATGTCGTAGGCGAAGTACCCCACCAACCCCGACGACAGCGGCGGCAGGTCCGGCACCGCCTCGGTCTGCAGCACTTCGAGGGTGGCTCGCAATGCGGCCAACGGCTCACCGCCGCTGGGGGCATCCTTGGGGGCGGTCCCCAGCCATACCGCTTCGTCGTCGCGAACCGTCAGCGCCGACGGGGCGCCGGCACCGATGAACGACCAACGCGACCACGAGCGACCGTTCTCGGCCGATTCCAGCAGGAACGTGCCCGGACGGTTGGCGGCGAGCTTGCGGTACGCCGACAACGGCGTCTCGCTGTCGGCCAGCACCTTGCGGGTCACCGGGACGACCCGGTGCTCGGCGGCCAGCGCGCGGAAATCCTCCCGCGACGTGGTGACCGCAAGCGATGAGCCGGCGCCCGAGGATCCCGGAGCGTGGGTGGCTGTGGTTTGCACGGAAACAATTCTCCCAGATCGGCGCCACGGTCCTGCCATGCAGACGGCGTAGCGTAGCCAGCCATGACACAGATCAGCACGGGCGACACCGTTCCCGAGTTCGAACTGCCGGATCAAACCGGCACGATTCGCAGTCTGACGAGCTTGCTCGCCGACGGCCCGGTGGTGCTGTTCTTCTATCCGGCGGCGATGACCCCGGGGTGCACCAAGGAGGCCTGTCACTTCCGGGATCTGGCAGCGGAGTTCGCCGCCGCCGGGGCGAGCCGGGTCGGTATCAGTACCGACCCGGTCGCCAAGCAGGCCAAGTTCGCCGACATCCAGAACTTCGACTACCCGTTGCTGTCGGACGCCGACGGCAAGGTGGCCACCCAGTTCGGGGTCAAACGTGGCCTGCTCGGCAAGCTCATGCCGGTCAAGCGGACCACGTTCGTCATCGACACCGATCGCACCGTGCTCGGGGTGATCTCCAGTGAGATCAGCATGGACACCCATGCCGACAAGGCGCTGGAGCTGCTCAGGGCGCGTTGACCGCCCGCAGCACCGCCGCCATCGACGCGGCGAGCACCGAATCGCTGCGGCCGCAGGCCCAGCCGGTGCGACCGTCCGACCTGTATTCCAGGTAGCTGACGGCGGTGCTGCCGATCGATTGTTGGGTCAGGCTCAACACCTCGATCGGACGGCCGATCTCCTCGAGCGCGGCCCGCAGCGCGTCCACCGGTCCGATGCCGCGATGGCTGCTGGATGCGGTGCGCCCGTCGAACATCAAGGTGAGGTCGGTGACCGCGGCCGCACCGTCGCCGCCGGTGCGCCAGTCCTTGAGCTGCACCGGGCCGGACGGGTCGAGGTAGGTCGCCTCGAACAGATCGAAGAGTTCGCCAGCGGTGACCTCGGCACCGCTTTCGTCGGTGTGCGCCTGGACGTGGCGGGCGAAGTCGATCTGCAACCGGCGCGGCAGTTCCAACCCGTGGTCGGCGGCCAGCAGGTAGGCGATGCCGCCCTTGCCGGATTGCGAATTCACCCGGATCACCGCGTCGTAGGTGCGGCCGATATCGGCCGGGTCGATCGGCAGATACGGTACCCGCCAATCGATTTCGTTTTCAGGTCGGCCGGTGGCCCTGGCGCGGAGGCGATGTTCGGCGAAGCCCTTCTTGATCGCATCCTGGTGTGTCCCGGAGAACGCCGTGTGCACCATGTCCCCCACATAGGGATGGCGCTCGTGGATGGGCATGCGGGTGCAATGACTGACCGTCCGCGCGATCTCGTCGATGTCGGAGAAGTCGATCATCGGATCCACGCCCTGGGCATGCAGATTCAATGCCAGGGTGGCGATGTCGACATTGCCGGTGCGTTCACCGTTGCCGAAGACGCAGCCCTCCACCCGCTGTGCACCGGCGAGTACCGCCAGCTCGGCGCAGGCGATGCCGGTGCCCCGGTCGTTGTGTGGATGCACCGACAGGATGACGCTGTCGCGACGAGACACGTTGCGGTGCATGTACTCGATCTGGTCGGCGTACACATTCGGGGTGGCGATCTCGACGGTGGCCGGCAGGTTGAGGATGACCGGACGATCCGGGGTCGCCTGCCACAGCCCGGTCACCGCGTCGCACAACTCGAGCACGTAGTCGGGCTCGGTGAGGTTGAACACCTCCGGGGAGAATTCGAATCGGGCATTCGGCATGCCTTCGGTGAGTTCGAGAACGTCACGCGCACCCGCAAGGATCAGGTCCCGCAGTTCGGTGCGGTCCTTGCCCAGCACGGTGTCGCGCCAGGTGGGCGCGGTGGCGGTGTACATGTGGATGACGACGTCGTTGCCGATGCCGCGGACCGAGTCCACAGTTCGCTCGATCAGGTCGCGGCGCGCCGGCACGAACACCACGATGGTGACGTCCGGCGGGGCGATGTCGGATTCGGCGAGCAGCCGGACGAAGTCGAAGTCGGTCTGGGACGCCGAGGGATAACCGACCTCGATCTCCTTGTAGCCCATGGCCACCAGCAGTTCGAAGAAGCGGCGTTTGCGGGCAGGGTCCATCGGCTCGGCCAGTGCCTGGTTGCCGTCGCGCAGATCCACCGGCACCCACAGCGGCGCGGCGTGGATCCGGGCTGTCGGCCAATCTCGCTGCACCAGAGGGACTTCGACGCGGTCATAGGCGGAGGCGTAGCGACGTGACGGCATCTGGGAGTGACGCTGCCGGTTCCAGGCCGGCGCGTTCGCCGGGATGTCTCCGGCAGGGGTGTCGATGGTGGGAAAAACAGAAGTGGTCATGAGGGCGCTTTCGGTCGGATGGGAGGTTCGACCGGCGCGACACAGCCCCACGGCAGGGGGCCGGTCGATTCAGGCCCCGCCGCGGCGGCTAAGGAGCAGGACGCGCGTCATGATGAGTAGACTATACACAACTCCTCAGACAAGTAGACAGGTTGTGATGACGTCCCAAGTTCAGCGTCACCCGCTGGCGGCCCAGACCGCCCAGCTTCTCCTGACGCGCATCCGCCAGGGTGAATGGCCGCTGGGCCATCGGCTTCCCGGCGAGACCACACTGGCCGCCCAGCTCGGTGTCGGCCGCTCCACCCTGCGCGAAGCGATCCGCGAACTGTCCGGCAAGGGCGTGCTGGAGAGCCGCCAGGGCGCCGGGGTCTTCGTGACCGCACTGGACGCCACCGAGGACTGGGACACCGTGCTGCGCCGCGCCACCATCGTGTCGGTGATAGAGGCGCGTATCGCCATCGAAGCCGAGGCCGCCGCCCTGGCCGCCGCCCGGCGTACCCCCGCCGACCTACGAGCGATCCGTCGCACCCTGGCCGCCCGCGGTGTGGTGGGACAGTCGGTACCCGATCACGTCGACGCGGACATGGCGTTTCACCGCACGGTGATCGCCGCGGCCCACAACGAGGTGCTGATCCAGTTGTTCGACGCGTTCCTCCCCCGGCTGCGGCTGGCGATGATCGACATGCTCAAGATCCGCCCGATCGCCTCCGAACCCTGCGATCACGACCTGCACCAGCAGCTGGCCGACGCGATCGTCGCCCGCGATCCCGAGGCCGCCGCGGCCGCCAGCAGAACCCATTTGAGCTCATTGAAGGAGAATTTCGCATGACCCCGGTCCTCGACATCACCGATGTGACCTTTCGCCGTGACGGCAAGCAGATCATCGACGGCATCTCACTGACCGTGCAGTCCGGTGAGCACTGGGCACTCTTGGGACCCAATGGCGCCGGCAAGAGCACACTGCTCGGTTTCTGCGCGGCCGTGACGTTTCCGACGTCGGGGACCGTGCAGGTGCTCGGCGGCCAGATGGGCCGTACCGACCTGGCCGTGCTGCGCCGCTCCATCGGTCACGTCAATCCCCGGCACCGCCTGCAGTACCCGCTGACCGTGCGCGAGGTGGTGCTCACCGGCATCACCGCCACCATCGACATCGCAGCACACTGGACCCCCACCGCCGAGCAGGTGCGCCGGGCCGAGGAGCTCATCGACACCGTGGGGCTGTCGGCCCGTGCCGACGCGATCTGGCCGACGTTGTCCCAGGGCGAGCGCGGCCGCACCTTGATCGCGCGGGCACTGATCGCCGACCCGCGGCTGTTGCTGCTGGACGAACCGACCACCGGCCTGGACGTGGCGGCCCGCGAGCAGCTGCTGGAAACGCTTGACACCCTGGATGACTCACATCCCGACATGGCCTCGATCCTGGTCACCCACCACCTCGAGGAACTGCCCACCAGCACCACGCACGCCCTGCTGATCGCGCAGGGCCGCACGGTGGCCAGCGGCCCGGCCCACGACGTCGTCAACACCGAGCACGTCAGCGAAGCGTTCGCCCATCCCGTGGTGGTCGGGTTCCAGGACGGCAGATGGAGCGCGCGAGCCAAGGCCAGCTCGAGGGTGCTGTAGCTCTTCAGCGAGTGTGACGCAGAGGTCGTTCGCGACGCGAATCTGCGACCTCTGCGTTGATTTCGACGATTCCGTCAGCCGTCGGCGGCAGCATTGCGCCGGCGGCGCGCCTCACGGTGCCGGGTCACCGGTGTGGTGTCGATGACGCGGTTGACCATGGTTGCCAGGAACCGCGACGGTTGCAACGCGGGCGGGACAACGTCGTGCCGGATCGCGATGTCGGGCAGCGCCGCCAGTGCCTCGTCGACGGCCGCCGTGGCGACATCGACGATCTCGAACAGCGCGTCCGGCTCGGCCTTTTCGACACTGTCGACTTCCTCGTCGGCGGTCTCGCTGACCTCGACGTCGTAATCGATCATCACCAGCGCCACCGCGTGATACGCGTCGTCCTCGGTGCCGAGCTTGCCCAGCAGGTCGATGAGCCACTCGGCCTTGTCCGGTTCGGTGCTCAGGATCGTCGAGCGCAGGCCGTAGACGAATCCGAGCGCCGACAGCGGGTGGCGCAGCCGCAGATTCTTGGCGTCGCCGTAGCTTTCCTCGACCCGGTTGGCGGCGTTCTTGCCGAAGCTGGAATCCATCCGTTTGGTGCTGATCAGCAATTCCGGACCGGTGTCCCAGTCCGACATCACCACGTCGACCTGTTTCATGTAGTGCTTGCCCAGCACGCTGGCGCTCGACGCGGCGACGCCTTTCATCGACCGCTTCAGCCGTTGCTCGATGAGGTGCCGTTCTTTTTGCGGCAGCGCCTCAAGCAGGCTGGCGATGGCGCTGGGCATGATCCGCGGATCTGTCGCCCTGGGCCACACCGCATCCGGATCGAAACCGGCGCGCCGCAACTCATAGGCCAACCACACGTCCAGAGCCAGCGCCGGAACCCCGGTCGTCGACGGCGCATCGAGGAACAACGGCACCCCGAGCAGCTTGCGCAGCACCCGGAAATCCGGAACGAAGCTCAACTCGCCGGCCACCCGCACCCAGGGGTTGGTGTGCACGCCGTCGGGTGCCGCGTCGGCCACGATCCGGTCGAAGATGGCCCACGCGGTGGCCTTGGTCGACGGTTCAGCGGGCACGCCGAGACCTTACCGTCCGGCGTGTCGCCAATGAATCGCGCGCGGTCCGAACGGGTTCCAGGGCGATTCGGGTCGCCAGCCCCAACGCGTCGTCGACGATGCGGGTCGCCTCGAGCAGCCGGCCCCGCTCCAGCAGCGATCCGATCCGCCGGCGGACCGCCCGCAGCTGGTCGGCTCGGGCCGCCACCAGATCCGGTGACGGGACCAGCCACCGGTCGGCCTCGCGGGGTTCGATCTTCAGGATGCCGCCGCCGTAGGAGCGGCCGACGATCTCGGCGTGCAGCACCGTCACCGAGTTCAGCGCGGCCAGCCCGAGCAGGTCGCGGCCCAGTGTCCGCACCTCGTCGCGCAGGTAGACGCCGTGCACCGAGTTGAGGTGATGCGCCTTGGCCCGGTTGGTGACCAGCCGCGGGGTGTCGGCGTTCATACAGGTCAGCAGCAGGTCAGCCGGATTCACCAGGGGCACCAGGTACCAGGGCCGGCGCACCCGGCACTTGTAGGCCAGATGCACCCCGGCGGCGTGACCGGCGTCGATGTAGCGCTGCGCGGTAGCAGATGGCGTCCCGGTCGGACGGAATAAGTGGATCGACCGACCGTCCTCCCCCAACTTGGCCAACTGCTCGGCGGACAGGGTGAGGCCGCGCAGATGGGCGCTGCCGGGCGGCGATAACGGCAGCAGGTCGGAGGGCCGCAGCCCGAGTTCATGCACCCGTTCCGGGGACAGTGCGAAGAAGCTGTTGTTGCCGGTCACCATGCCCAGCGTGGTGTCGCCCCAGGTCTCCAGCAAGGAGAAGTGCCCGGCGTCGTGCAGACCGTGGATCGCGTCCACCGGCGCGTTACCGATCAGGCCGCTGACCCATTTGTCTGCAGGATCGCGCGGTGACCAACGCCGTTGGGCGAGTTCAGATGTCAGCGAGGACGCATTGCGAGCGCGGTGGATGACAGCGTGACTTGTTGGGCCGCCCCCATAGCCGTCGGCGAGGAGCAGCACCACGTCCGCTTCCGCCTCGGGGAACACCTGCTCGTCGAACATCACCAGCTCGACGTTCGCGAAGCGGTCGAACAAGAACTTCCGCACCGCAGCGGCGTAGTTCACGCTGAGCAGCTCGGCGGGCAGTACCAGCGCCAGCCGGCCTCCCGGCCGCAGGAACAACGCGGCGTGCACGGTGAACGCCGCCCAACTCGATGCCAGCCCCGACAGCGTGACCCCGGCCTTGAGCGCGGCCCGGCGCGACTGCGCCCGGGTCGCGCCCCGGAACTCCTGATAGCGGATGTAGGGCGGGTTGCCGATCACCGCGCTGTATTCGGCGCGCGGCTCGACCGTGAAGAAGTCGGCTGTCCTGATGCGGGCCGTGCCGCCCGCGGCGGCGACGCGCTTGCGGGCAGTGGCCGCACTGGCCGCGTGAAGTTCCACCCCGTCGACCCTCGGCTGGGCAACACCCAATTCGACCAGTCGGGTAACCGCCTCGACCACGAAAGCGGCCTCTCCGGCCGCGGGCTCGAAGACCTCGTCATCGGCCGACCGGATTGCCCACCGGGTCAGGTAACGCGTGATCTCGGGTGGGGTGAAGAACGCACCGCGCGCTTTGCGGCTCGCGGCGGTGTCAGTCACCCCGCAATTGTTGCCGATGACACCGACAACTTCGGACACCGCAACGCGGTGCGGCAGCTTCGACCATCACCGAGACTGCAGCCAGGGACAAAAACCTGCCTGGTTCTGTCCCTGAGTACCGTCTCGATGAACCTACGGCTCAGGTGCCAGCAACTGATCCGCGTCGAAGCAGGTGTGCGCGCCGGTGTGGCAGGCAGCACCGGTCTGATCGACCTCCAGCAACACGGTGTCCCCGTCGCAGTCCAGGCGAACCGAGTGCACATACTGGGTGTGGCCCGACGTCAGGCCCTTGACCCACTGCTCGCCGCGCGAGCGCGAAAAGTACGTGGCTTCACGGGTTTCCAGGGTGCGGGCCAGTGCGTCGTCGTCCATCCAGGCGACCATCAGCACCTGACCGGTCCCCCGCTCCTGCGCCACGGCGCTGAACAGCCCATCGGCGTTGCGCTTCAAGCGTGCCGCGATCGCCGGGTCGAGAGCGCTCATCGGACGATGATCCCTTCGGCCGCCATCGCGGCCTTCACCTGGCCGATGGTCATCTCCCCGAAGTGGAAGACGCTGGCGGCCAGCACCGCATCCGCGCCCGCCTGCACGGCAGGAGCGAAATCGGCCACCGCACCGGCGCCACCGCTGGCGATCACCGGGACATGCACCGCGGCGCGGACCGCGCGCAGCATCGGCAGGTCGAATCCGGCCTTGGTGCCGTCACGGTCCATCGAGTTCAGCAGGATCTCGCCCACCCCGAGTTCGGCGCCCCGGGCGGCCCACTCGATCGCGTCGATTCCGGTGCCGCGGCGCCCGCCGTGGGTGGTGACCTCCCACCCCGACGGGGTGGGCTGCTCACCGGCCGGCACGGTGCGGGCATCCACGCTGAGCACGATGCACTGCGAACCGAACTGGCGGGCCACCTCGGCCAGCAGTTCGGGCCGGGCGATCGCGGCGGTGTTGACCGACACCTTGTCGGCGCCGGCACGAAGCAGCACGTCGACATCCTCGACCGCGCGCACGCCGCCACCGACGGTCAGCGGGATGAACACCTGCTCGGCGGTGCGCTTGACCACCTCGAGCATGGTGGCCCGGCCCGACGAGGAGGCGGTCACGTCGAGGAAGGTCAACTCGTCGGCACCCTCGGCGTCGTAGACGGCCGCCAATTCGACGGGATCGCCCGCGTCGCGCAGGTTCTCGAAGTTGACCCCCTTGACCACCCGGCCGGCGTCGACGTCGAGGCACGGGATGACCCTCGTTGCCACGTCACTGATGGTGCTCACAGGTAGTCCTCCGGATTGCCAGCGGATTTCACGATTTCCAGCATGCGTTCGTGCACGCCGGGCGCGGCGGCCAGCGCCGACTTGGACTCGGCCGTCCACGGGTCGCCGGCCAGGTCCGTCACGATGCCCCCGGCGGCCCGGACCAGCGCCACGCCGGCGGCATGGTCCCAGATGTGGTGCCCGAAACTGATGGCCCCGCCCAGGATCCCGGCGGCCACATAGGCGAGGTCCACCCCGGTGGCGCCGTGCATCCGCACGCGCGAGCACACGCGGCTCAGGTTGGACAGCACCTCGACCCGGTAGCGGCCGGGGAACCGGCCGCGGGAATCGATG
>NZ_HG322951.1:3630136-3634806 GCF_000455325.1 Mycolicibacterium septicum DSM 44393 | reverse complement strand
GAACCGGCCGCGGGAATCGATGTTGAAGGTCTGGATGCCGACGATCGAGTCGGTCAGGGTCGGTGACCCCAGTGGTGGCAGCGCGGTGCCGTTGTCCCGCACCGGACCTCCGACCAGCGCCGAATACCGCTGTCCGGTGAACGGCAGCCAGGTCAGGCCGGCGACCGGCTCACCATCGGCCAGCAACCCGAGCAGGATGGCCGCCATCGGCGACCCGGCCGCGTAGTTGAACGTGCCGTCGATCGGGTCGAGCACCCACACCAGCGGCGAGTCGATGGGCTCCCCGCCGAATTCCTCGCCGTGGACCCCGATCCCGGTCGCCTCGGTCAGCGCCCGCACCACCTGCCGTTCGATCGCGAGATCGACCTCGGTGGCAAAGTCGTTGCCCTGCTTGGTGACCGCGGAATCCGCGCGGTGCCCGGCGATGAACGGCACCGACGCCGCGTCGAGGATCTCGGTCGCCGCAGCTACCAGTGCGGCCAACTTCGACGGATCCAGGTCACCCACCTCGCTTATCCGCTGACCGCGGCCAGTGCCTGCGGCAGAGTGAATCGTTCGGCGTAGAGCGCCTTCCCGACGATTGCGCCTTCGACACCGTGGCCGGTCAGGGTCGCGATCGCCCGGAGGTCATCGAGGCTGGACACCCCGCCCGAGGCGATCACCGGGGCGTCGGTGCGGTCGGCGACCGCGGCGAGCAGTTCCAGGTTGGGACCGGTGAGGGTGCCGTCCTTGGTGACGTCGGTGACGACGTATCGCGAACACCCTTCGCGGTCAAGGCGATCCAGGACCTCCCAGAGGTCGCCGCCGTCGGTTTCCCAGCCGCGCCCGCGGAGCCGCCAGCTGTCGTTCTCGAACTGCACGTCCAGCCCGACAGCCACCCGGTCGCCGTACTCGGCGATGGCGCGGCGGCACCACTCGGGGCTTTCCAGCGCCGCGGTGCCGATGTTCACCCGCGCACAACCGGTGTCCATGGCTGCCTTCAGCGAATCGTCATCGCGGATCCCGCCAGACAATTCGACCTTCACGTCGAGCTTGCCGACCAGATCGGCCAGCAGTTCGCGGTTGCTGCCGCGCCCGAAGGCGGCGTCCAGGTCCACCAGGTGGATCCACTCGGCACCGTCACGCTGCCATGCCTGCGCGGCTTCCAGCGCCGAACCGTAATCGGTCTCACTGCCTGCCTTGCCCTGGACCAGACGCACCGCCTTGCCGTCCACCACATCGACAGCCGGCAACAGAATCAAACTCACAGTCCCTCAACCCAATTCGCGAGAAGCGTCGCACCGGCGTCGCCACTCTTCTCCGGATGAAATTGCGTGGCCGACAACGCGCCGTCTTCGACGGCAGCGATGAAGGGCACATGATGCGTCGCCCAGGTGACCAGTGCGTCCGGATTACCGGACCACTCCTGGGCGGCGTACGAATGCACGAAATAGAAGCGCGTTGCGGCGTCGAGCCCCTTGAACAGGGTGCTGCCGGCCGCGGCGTCGACGACATTCCACCCCATGTGTGGAATCACCGGGGCGTCCAGTCGGGTCACCGAGCCGGGCCACTGCCCGCAACCGGTGGACTCCGTCCCGAATTCCACCCCGCGGGCGAACAGGATCTGCATGCCGACGCAGACCCCCAGCACCGGACGACCGTGCTGCAGGCGGTCGGCGATGATCTTCTCGCCGCCGATCGCCCGGAGTCCGGTCATGCAGGCCTCGAAGGCACCGACACCGGGCACCACCAGACCGTCGGCTGCCGCGGCAGCGCCCGGATCGGCCGTGACTTCCACGTCCGCGCCGACCCGCTCCAGCGCACGCTGAGCCGAGCGGAGATTGCCCGATCCGTAGTCGAGAACGATGACTTTCTTGGTCACAGAGTGCCTTTGGTCGACGGAACGCCGGTCACCCGGGCGTCGTACTCGACGGCCTGGCGCAACGCGCGGGCCACGGCCTTGTACTGCGCCTCGGTGATGTGGTGCGGGTCGCGACCGTAGAGCGTGCGTACGTGCAATGCGATGCGGGCGTTGAACGCCAGTGATTCGAACACGTGCCGGTTGATCACGGTGTGGTACGGCGCCTGCGATCCGGCGATGGTGAATTCCACCATGAACTCCGGTTCCCCGGTGTGCACGAAATACGGCCGGCCTGACACGTCGACCGCGGCGTGAGCGAGGGTCTCGTCCATCGGGATGAACGCGTCGCCGAACCGGCGGATGCCCTTCTTGTCACCGAGCGCCTGGCCGAGTGCCTGGCCCAGCACGATCGCGGTGTCCTCGATCGTGTGGTGCCCCTCGATCTCGATGTCGCCCTTGGCGTGCACCGTGAGATCGAAACTGGCGTGGGTGCCGAGCGCGTTCAGCATGTGGTCGAAGAACGGCACACCGGTGTCGATGTCAACGACGCCGGTGCCGTCGAGGTCGATCTCGACGACGATGTCGGATTCCCTGGTCTTACGTTCGACCTTCGCGCGACGGGTCACGATGCTCCTACCGGGCTGTTGGCTGGCTGAAGTTCGGTGGCGGACAGATCGGCACTGGCGGCCAGGAACGCATCGTTCTCCTCGGCCAGACCGATTGTGGTGCGCAGGAAGCCGGGGATGCCGACATCGCGGATGAGGATCCCCTTGTCCAGGTAGCGCTGCCACGTCGCGGGTGCATCGACGAACTCGCCGAACAGCACGAAGTTGGCATCGCTGGGGATCACGCGATAGCCGAGGCGATGCAGTTCCGCACTCACCCGGTCGCGTTCGGCGGCCAGGGTCGCAACACTGCCCAGGGTGTCGTCGGCGTGACGCAACGCCGCGCACGCGGCGGCCTGGGTGAGCACGGACAGGTGATACGGCAGGCGCACCAGCAGCAGCGCGTCGATCACTGCGGGCGCGGCGGCCAGATAGCCGAGCCGACCGCCGGCGAACGCGAACGCCTTGCTCATCGTGCGGGTGACGATCAGCTTGGCCGGGAACTCGTCGATCAAGGTGACCGCGCTGGGCTGCGACGAGAACTCGCCGTAGGCCTCGTCGACGATCAAGATGCCACCCGGCATCGCTTGCAGCAGACGGCGCAGGTCCTCGATCGAGACACTCTGGCCCGACGGGTTGTTGGGGCTCGCCACGAACACCACGTCGGGTGTGCGCTCCTCGACCGCGGCGACGGCGGCGTCGACGTCCAGCCCGAAGTCGGCCGCGCGGGCCGCCTGCAGCCACTCGGTCTGGGTGCCGTCGGAGATGATCGGGTGCATCGAGTACGACGGCACGAACCCGATCGCCGTGCGTCCCGGCCCGCCGAAGGCCTGCAGCAGCTGCTGCAGGATCTCGTTGGAACCGTTTGCCGCCCAGAGGTTGTCGACGGTGAGCTGCACACCGGTGGCCGCGGTCAGATAGGCCGCCAGATCGGTGCGCAACGCCACCGCGTCACGATCGGGATAACGGTGCAGTTCGGCGGCGGCCTCGCGGACCGAGGCGGCGACGTCGTCGATCAGGGCCTGCGTCGGCGGATGCGGGTTCTCATTGGTGTTGAGCCGCACCGGCACCACCAATTGCGGAGCCCCGTAAGGAGATTTCCCGCGCAGGTTTTCCCGCAGCGGCAGATCGGCCAGCGTCACATCCTGTGCGCCCATTACCGCTCGAACCTCCGTCGTACCGCCTCGCCGTGGGAGGGCAGGTTTTCCGCCTTGGACAAGGTGATCACATGTCCGGAAACGTCTTTGAGTGCGGCCTCGTCGTACTCGACGACGTGGATGCCGCGCAGGAAGGTCTGCACGGACAGGCCGCTGGAATGCCGCGCACAGCCCGCGGTCGGCAGCACGTGGTTGGAGCCGGCGCAGTAGTCACCCAGGCTGACCGGAGACCAGGCACCCACGAAAATCGCTCCCGCGGAACGAATCCGGCCGGCCACCCCGGGCGCGTCCTGGGTCTGGATCTCCAGGTGCTCGGCGGCGTAGGCATTCACCACCCGCACCCCGGCCTCGATGTCGTCGACGAGCACGATCGCTGACTGCCTGCCCGAGAGCGCCACCCGGACACGGTCGACGTGCACCGTGGTGGCCAGCTGGCGGGTGAGCTCGCGATCGGTCGCCGCGGCCAATGCCTCACTGTCGGTGACCAGCACGCTGGCCGCCATCTCGTCGTGCTCGGCTTGGCTGATCAGATCCGCGGCGACGTGCACCGGGTCGGCGGTGTCGTCGGCCAGGATCGCGATCTCCGTCGGGCCCGCTTCGGCGTCGATGCCGACCTGCGAGCGGCAGATCCGCTTGGCGGCGGTCACGTAGATGTTCCCGGGACCGGTGATCATGTCGACGGGAGCCAGCTCGGCACCGTCGGTGTCGGTGCCGCCGTAGGCCAGCAGCGCCACCGCCTGCGCACCACCGACGGCCCACACCTCGTCGACGCCGAGCAGCGCGGCGGCGGCCAGGATGGTCGGGTGCGGCAGGCCGTCGAATTCCGCCTGCGGCGGGCTGGCGATCACCAGCGAATCGACGCCGGCGGTCTGCGCGGGCACCACGTTCATCACGACGCTCGACGGGTACACCGCGTTGCCGCCGGGCACGTACAGCCCGACGCGCTCCACCGGCACCCAGCGTTCGGTGACGGTGGCACCGGGGGCCAGCGTGGTGGTGGTGTCGGTGCGGCGTTGATCGGCGTGCACCGCGCGCGCCCGGTCGATCGCGACCTGCAGTGCGGCGCGT
>NZ_HG322951.1:3623671-3630110 GCF_000455325.1 Mycolicibacterium septicum DSM 44393 | reverse complement strand
CCGGTCGATCGCGACCTGCAGTGCGGCGCGTACGTCAGGGTCGAGGTCGGCCAGCGCGGCAGCCAGCCGGGCCGCGGGAACCCGCACGGTGTCGGGGCGGATGCCGTCGAAGGTATGGCCATAGTCCAGCGCGGCTGTCGCGCCGTGCTCGGCGACCGCCTCCACGATCGGGCGGACCTTGGGCACCACTGCGTCCACATCGACTCCGCCGCGGGGCAGCGCGGATCGCAACTGCGCGGCGTTCAGCACACGGTTACGCAGGTCGATACGGGACATCTCAAACTCGGCCATCGGTTCAATTGTCCCTGATCAGTCCAGTTGATAAAAATCCGTCGCCCACCGCCGCCGGCCCGACGCGCCGTAGGGTGGTCCCAGACTGCCGAACGGAGCCCTGGATGTCCGCGAAAGACCACCCGAACAACGCCCCCGGCGTACCGATGCTCATACCGCCCGCGCTGGAGCGGTTCCAGATCAAATACATCAACCCGCTGGTGAAACCATTTTCCAAGCGCCTGCCGGGGTTCACCGTGATCAAGCATCGGGGTCGCACCTCCGGTACGCCGTACGAGACGATCGTCACCAGCTACCGCAAGGGCAATGTTTTCGCGGTGACGCTCCTGCACGGCAAGACCAACTGGGTGAAGAACGTGATCGCGGCGGGAGGGGCCGACGTGCACCTGTTCCGCGGCGACATCAAGATCACCAATCCGCGCGTGCTGCCGGCGGGCACCGACGATCCGACGCTCCCGCGGATCCCCCGCAATGCGGCCCGCCGGATGGGCGTCTTCGTCGCAGATATCGTTTGACACCGTCGCCAGACTGCATACATGACCTGGCAGATCTGGCTCGCGTTTCTCGGCGCTTCGATCGCCATCAGTCTGTCCCCCGGAGCCGGGGCGATCCAGTCGATGGCGACCGGCCTGACCCATGGCGTGCGCCGCGGGTCATGGAGTGTGCTCGGACTCCAGATCGGGCTGCTTGCGCAACTGGTGTTGGTCGCCGTCGGCCTGGGCGCCCTCGTCGCCAAGTCGATGCTGGCCTTCCACATCGTGAAGTGGATCGGTGTGGCGTATCTGATCTACCTGGCGATCCAGCAGTGGCGCAGCGCCTCGCAGGATCTGCGCGCCCGGATGGGCGGTGCCGGCGAGCGGGGCCGGTTGGCTTTGGTGATGCGCGGATTCCTGGTGAACACCACCAACCCGAAGGGCTTGGTGTTCCTGGTCGCGGTACTACCGCAGTTCGTGGTGCCCACCGCGCCGTTGCTGCCCCAATATCTGGCGATCGGGGCGACGATGGTCGCCGTCGACGTGGTCGTGATGAGCCTCTACACCGGGCTGGCGGCGCGGCTGCTCAACTGGCTGCAGACGCCGCGGCAGCAGACCATCCTCGGCCGGGTGTTCTCCGGGCTGTTCGCGACCGCCGCCGTGGTGCTCTCGTTGGTGCGTCGAGGCGCGACTGCCTAGCCTCCCGTCCGGCCCTCGGGGTATCGCACGTCGCGACGCGTGTGGCTGGCAGTCCCGGGGAATCTGCACAACTACCCCTCGGATTGCGGTCACTATCGAGCAGCGATCCGCGGCCTTGTTGAACGACGGACACCGATAGGCGCAATCGCCGCGCCGGTAGCCGACGGGTCGGGCGCGACGTACTCGCTGCGGATTAGGTGTCCAGACCGATGTCGAGCACCCGCACCGAATGAGTGAGGGCGCCGATCGCGAGGTAGTCGACCCCGGTGCCGGCGTAATCGGCGGCGCTGTCCAGCGTCAGACCACCCGAGGATTCCAGCAGCGTCTTGGGCGAGCGCGTGTCCCTGCGCTGAACCGCGATCTGGGTCTGCCAGACCGGGAAGTTGTCCAGCAGCACCAGTTCCACGTCGGCCGAGAGCACATCGTCGAGTTGTTCCAGCGAATCGACCTCGACCTCGCACGGCAGGCCCGGCGCCTCGGCCCGGACCGCCTTGAGCGCGGCCAGCACCGACCCGGCCGCGGCGACGTGGTTGTCCTTGATCAGGGCCGCATCGCCGAGGCCCATCCGGTGGTTGACGCCGCCACCGACGCGCACCGCGTACTTCTGCAGCGCACGCATACCCGGCAGCGTCTTGCGGGTGTCCCGGATCTTGGCGTTGGTGCCGGCCACCGCGTCGACCCAGGCAGCGGTCGCCGTAGCGATCCCCGACAGGTGGCACATCAGGTTGAGCAGCGTGCGTTCGGCTGTCAGCAGCCCGCGGGTCGACGCCTCGACCGTCAGGATCGCCGAACGGGCGTCCAGCCGGGCACCGTCCTCGACACGGTTGATCACGCGGTAGCCATCGGCACCGAGCACCTCGTCGAGCACCATCAGCGCGATGTCGACGCCCGCGGCCACGCCCGGCTCCCGGTTGACCACCGAGGCTGTGGTCATGGCGTCGGCGCCCACGGTGGCGAGCGTCGTGATGTCCGGGCCGTAGCGCAGGTCCTCTTCGAGCGCGCGCGCGATCGTGGCACGCGCCTCGGCCAGCTCGATGTCCGAAAGCGCCATCAGCACACCGCCGTTGCGGTGTCGAGGGCGGGACGGCCGGATACGGCGCGAATCGTCACGGAATGCTCCTGAGCGGGGTCGGTTTCGGGGTAATCGCCGCGATGGTGACAGCCACGGCTTTCGGTACGGGCCAGGGCGGCGACGGCAATTGCCTGTGCCGTCGCGGTGAGGGCCGCGTCCTCGAAGCTTTGACGGTTGGCGGGCTGCACCGATCGCGCTCCGGCCAGAACGGCATCGAGCCGGCGCAGGCCGTCGGCGTCGCGGACCACGGAGGCATGCTCAGACATGGCGTGCTGCAGGACATCTCGGTCGACCGCGTCTTGTCGGCGGTCCTGCGGTGCCTGTGCGCGCACCGGGCCCGCCGCGCCGGCGTGCTCGGCGGCCAGCCGACCGGCCCGGCCGCCGACGACGAGCCCTTCCAGAAGGCTGTTGGAGGCCAACCGGTTGGCCCCGTGCATCCCTGTCCGGGCCACTTCGCCCGCGGCGAACAGCCCGGGCAGTTCGGTGCGGCCATGCACGCCGGTGACCACGCCGCCACAGCTGTAATGGGCGCCCGGAACCACTGGGATCGGTTGGCGGGTCGGGTCGACACCGGCCGCCGCACACGCCGACGCCACTGTGGGGAACCGGTCGGCGAACCCGGTGATGCCCCGGGCGTCGAGGTACGCGCACGGCTCGCCGGTGGCACTCAGCCGGGCGTTGATGGCTGCGGCGACCACGTCCCGTGGGGCCAGGTCCCCCATCGGGTGCACTCCGTCGGTCACCGAGTTGCCTTGCGAGTCGACGAGTACGGCGCCTTCACCGCGCAGCGCTTCGGTGATGAGCGGGCGTCGCCCGCCGCCGTTCTCGGCATACAGCATCGTCGGGTGGAACTGGACGAACTCGATGTCGCGGACCGGAACGCCGGCCCACAGCGCGAGGGCGATGCCGTCACCGGTCGAGCCGCTCGGGTTGGTGGTGGCCGCGTACACGTGACCGAGGCCCCCGGTCGCCAGGATGACCGAGGGCGCGTGGATGATGCCCAGGCCGTCCTCATTGCGGACCAGCACCCCGGTTACCGTGGCCTCATCGCGCAGGACCTCCAGCGCCACATGGTCACGGCGGATGTCGAGTGTGGCGGCCGCAGAGTCGAGAGCCCGCTGCACCTCGGCCCCGGTGGCATCGCCGCCGGCGTGAATGATCCGGCGCCGGGTGTGCCCGCCCTCGCGGGTCAGTGCCCAACGCCCGGGAGCGGTCTCGTCGAACTGTGCGCCGTCGGCCACCAGATCTGCGACCGCGTCAAAGCCCGCCGCGACGATCGAGCGCACCGCATCCGGATCGCACAGGCCGCCACCGGCGGCCACCGTGTCGGCGACGTGCGCCTCGACGGAATCGTCTGTGTCGGGCAGCACCACGGCGATCCCGCCCTGGGCGTAGAAGGTCGCGGTCTCGCGGGCCTTGCTCAGCACCACCACCCGGCGGCCGCGGCGGTGCGCGGCCAGGGCTGCCACCAGGCCCGCGACCCCGGTGCCGACCACGACGACGTCAGCGCGCTGCTGCCACAGCGTTGAACTGCCGCAGGCGAAGCGGCTTGACCCCCGGGCACTGCCCGTCGGAGTCATTCGCCGCCGCCGGGCTGGCCAATCGCAATCATGCGCTGCACGCTGGCACGACCCAGGCGAGCGGTATCGGGATCGACGTGCACCTCATCGGCGCCTTCGATCAGGCAACGCAGCAGCGCAGCCGGAGTGATCATCTTCATGTAGGTGCACGAAGCGCGGTCGTTGACGGCCAGGAAGTCGACTTCGGGTGCAGCCCTGCGCAACTGGTGCAGCATGCCGACCTCGGTCGCGACCAGCACCTGCCGCGCCCGGGTCTCGCGCGCCGCGTCGAGCATGCCGCCGGTGGACAGGATCTTCACGCGATCCTCAGGAACGGCACCCTCGCCGGCCAGGTAGAGCGCCGAGGTGGCACATCCGCATTCGGGGTGCACGAAGAGTTCGGCATCGGGGTGCGACCGGGCCTGGGCCGCCAGTTCGTCGCCGTTGATCCCGGCGTGCACGTGGCATTCGCCGGCCCAGACGTGCAGGTTCTTGCGGCCGGTGACGCGCCGGACGTGCGCACCCAGGAACTGATCCGGGCAGAACAGCACCTCGCGGTCCTCGGGTATCGAGGCCACCACCTCGACGGCGTTCGACGAGGTGCAGCAGATGTCGGTCAGCGCCTTCACCGCGGCAGTGGTGTTGACGTAGGACACGACGACCGCGCCGGGGTGCTCGTCCTTCCATGCCTGCAGTTCGTCGGCGGTGATCGAATCGGCCAGCGAGCAGCCGGCCCGCTGATCCGGGATCAGCACCGTCTTGTCCGGGCTGAGGATCTTGGCCGTCTCGGCCATGAAGTGCACGCCGCAGAACACGATGGTGTCCTCGGGTGCCTCTGCGGCGATCCGCGACAGCGCCAGAGAATCGCCGACGTGGTCGGCGACGTCCTGGATGGCCGGCAGCTGGTAGTTGTGCGCCAGCAGCGTCGCACCGCGCAGGTCGACCAGACGACGGATCTCAGCAGCCCATTTCTCGTCGCCTTCGACGCCGGAATAGCCACCGGGGCCATCGACGATCTGATCTGCCAAGCCCCCCGAGAGGGTGCCATTGAGAGCGGTCACGCCGACCTCCTCCACTACGTCAGGTTTTCGACTTATAATCGAAAACATGCCACATGGTAACACCGCGCACGAAGTGCTCGCCGTCGTGTTCCAGGTTCGCGGCCTCGACACCAGGCAGCCGACACTCAACGTGCTGCTGTGGCAGCGCGCGCTGGATCCGGAGCGGGGCAAATGGTCTCTGCCGGGCGGACGGCTGGAGGACGACGAGGATCTGACCAGCTCGGTGCGGCGACAGCTGGCCGAGAAGGTTGACCTGCGCGAAATCGCCCACCTGGAGCAACTGGCGGTGTTCTCCGACCCGGTCCGGGTGCCCGGTATGCGGACGATCGCATCCACGTTCCTGGGCCTGGTGCCGTCCCCGTCCACCCCGGCCCTGCCGCCGGACACCCGCTGGCATCCGGTCAGCGACCTGCCGCCGATGGCCTTCGACCACGCGCCGATGGTCGAGCACGCACGCACCCGGCTGGTGGCCAAGATGTCCTACACCAACATCGGATTCGCCTTGGCGCCAAAAGAATTCGCGCTCTCCACGCTACGGGACATCTACAGCGCCGCACTCGATCACCAAGTCGACGCGACCAACCTGCAGCGGGTTCTGGAACGTCGCAAGGTCATCACCCGCACCGGAACCACCGCCCGATCGGGCCGCAGCGGGGGGCGCCCCGCCGCCCTGTACCGATTCACCGACTCCCGGTACCGCGTCACCGACGAATTCGCTGCTCTACGCCCGCCCGGGTGAGTCGACTGGATTCTTAGACCCTCCTTAAGTAAGAATGCCGGGATGGACTTGGGCAGTGCGGCCAGCGTCTCCGGAGCCGAATGGATCGGTCGGGCACCTCACGAGGACCTCGACCCGGCTGCTCGACCCGTACTCCCCCACAAAGACGCGTTCTACGTACCGCCTGCAGGGTTCCAGCACGCCGAACCGGGCACGGTCCTGCGCAGCCGCGACGTCGAACTGGCGTTTCTGGGCCTGATCCCGCAACGCCTGCAGGCCACGCAGCTGCTGTACCGCTCCACTGACCGCAACGGCATCCCTGAAGCCGCCGCGACCACCGTCATCGTCCCGGCCGACGCCGCGCCGGACTGCCCGATCGTGTCGTACCAGTGCGCGATCGACGCGATCTCGGCCCGATGCTTCCCGTCCTACGCCCTGCGCCACCACGCCAAGGCCACCGGCTCCCTGGCCCAGCTGGAATTCCTGCTGATCTCGGCCGCCCTGGCCGAGGGCTGGGCCGTCTCGGTTCCCGACCATGAGGGCGTCAACGGCATGTGGGGCGCGCC
>NZ_HG322951.1:3519181-3623532 GCF_000455325.1 Mycolicibacterium septicum DSM 44393 | reverse complement strand
ATGAGGGCGTCAACGGCATGTGGGGCGCGCCCTACGAGCCGGGCTACCGGGTACTCGACGGCCTGCGCGCGGCGATCAACACCGAACACCTGGCGCTGTCGCCGACGACCCGCATCGGCCTGTGGGGATACTCCGGCGGCGGTCTGGCCAGCGCCTGGGCCGCCGAGATGGCCGGCAGCTACGCACCCGAGCTCAACATCGTCGGCGCCGTCCTCGGCTCGCCCGTCGGCAATCTCGGAAACACCTTCCGCCGGCTCAACGGCACCGTGTTCTCGGGCCTGCCCGCCCTCGTGGTGGCCGCCCTCGCCGACATCTATCCCAATCTCAACCAGGTCATCGCGGAGCACGCCACGACCGAGGGACGCAAAATCCTCGACCGGTTGCATCGCATGACCACCGTGGAAGCCGTCTTGCGGATGTTCCGGACCGACATGGCCGACCTGGTCGACATGCCGCTGGACGAGATCCTCGACGGGCCCGAGGTCAGTGAGGTGTTCGAGGACACCAAACTTGGTGTGGCCGTGCCGGTTCCGCCCGTCCTGATCGTGCAGGCCGTGCACGACGAGATCATCTCGGTCGGCGACATCGACGAACTCGCCGACACCTATCTGGCCGGCGGCGCCGACGTGACCTATCACCGCGACATGTTCAGCGAACACCTGCTGCTGCACCCGTTCTCGGCGCCGATGGCGCTGCGCTGGCTGACCGACCGGTTCGCCGATCGCCCGCTGACCGCCAACCTGGTGCGGTCCAAGTGGCCGACGCTGCTCAACCCGATCACCTACATGGGCATGGCGCGACTGGCCGGAATCGCCACCAAGGTCGCCCTGGGGCGTACGGTCCGGCGACGCCCGCTCTGATCTGCCGGGAGCTGGCACAATGGGGGTAGATGCGTTACACCCGTCAGCCCCCGTCGGTGGCCTTGCGCAACAGCGTCGACCACCTGTGGTGCATTGCGGACGGACCCACGTATCCCGCCGAGCGAATCCTGCCCACCGGCACCACCGAACTCGTCATCAATCTCAGCGCTGACGCCGTCACCATAGCGAACCATCAAGGTTCACAACGATTTTCGGGAACAGTGGTCTCCGGCCCCTACGCGCGACCGTTCGACATCGACGCCAGCGAGCACACCGCCATGGTTGGCGTGCATTTCAAGCCGGGCGGCGTACGCGCAGTCCTCGGGGTCTCACCGGACGAACTACTCGGCTCGCACATCAATCTCGACGCGGTGTGGAATGGCGCGGCTGCCCACCTCCGTTCCGAGGTCTGCGAGGCAAAGTCGACCACAGAACGCCTGGCGATCGTCGAACGCGCATTGCTCGCCCGACTGCACGACGGCCGCGAACTGACGCGCGAAGTGGCCGTTGCACTGAACGCGCTCAGCCTCAGCCGCCAACCACCGATCGAGAAGCTGGCCCGCGAGGTCGGCTTCAGCCACCGCAGGCTGATCCAGCTGTTCACGAACCAGGTCGGAATGCCGCCCAAACGGTTCGCCCGCCTGCAGCGGTTCCGGCACGCACACGACGCCGTCGCGGCGGCACTGTCACCGCCACATTGGCCCACCTTCGCCGTCGAGCATGGATACGCCGACCAGTCGCACATGATCCGGGAGTTCCAGGAATTCTCCGGGATGACACCCGGCGAGCAACTACGCCGAAGCCGGTACGTCGCGAAGGAAGACCACATCGCGCTCGAACCATAGGTCAATTTTGTTCAATACATCCGCCGCCGAGATCGGCAGACTGCGGTCATGTCTGGACCCATCACCTACCGAACCGGCGCAGTCCGCTACCAGGTCACCGACGTCGAGCGGGCGGTCGCTTTCTACACCGAGCACCTGGGGTTCGATGTGGCCCTCCACGGCGGACCGGCATTCGCGTCCGTGGCCAACGGCCATCTCACCCTGTTCTTGAGCGGGCCGGGGAGTTCGGGCGCACGTGCACTGCCTGATGGCACCCCGCAGACCCCCGGAGGCTACAACCGACTCGTGCTCGAGGTCGATGACCTCGACGCGGCCATCGCAGAGTTGCGCGGAGCCGACGTCACGTTCCGCAACACGGTGCAGACAGGGCCGGGCGGCAGGCAGATCCAGCTCGGCGATCCCGACGGCAACCCCGTCGAGCTGTTCGAGGCGGCCGTCAAGCCCCCGGTGAACTGACCACCGGCGGAATCACCGGATACGTCGGCGTCTGCACAGGGGGCCAGGCGCCCAGATCGTCGCGAACCGTCGACACCGCGATCAACGCGTAGACCATCGCAGCCATCGCGGCCGGGAACAGAATGGTGCCGGCAATCTGCAGCGGCGTGTGCCCGAAGAAGACCGACGCCGCTTCCACCACATAGTGGACACGGTTTTCCGGGGTGACGGGTGCACCCGCGATGTCGAGCGAGCCGAACCGCCAATGAGCAAGTGCCGCACCGACACCCGCGGCCACCGCCGTGGCCACCGCACAACCGGCGGACAACGCGGCGACCAGAACCGGCCCGCGGTGCGGGGTCCACTGCCACAGTGCCACCGCCGCCACCACGCCCAGGACGACGAGCAAGCCGACGAACATGAACGCCGAGGTGAAGAAGTGGTCGGATTCGCCGCCAAGGAAGGCATGCACCCGGTCACCGCTGCGGGTCAACGCCACCACGCCGTGCACTCCCGGGGCCAGGAACGCCCACAGCGCACCGAGGACGGCACCCGCCACGGCAAGAGCGGCGATGACGATCACTACCGCCCGCTGACGCGAGACGCGCGGTGCACCGGGGATATCGGCAGGGGCCGGTTGAACCGACAGCATCTGCTCTTCGCCCGAGAGGCTCATCGCCGCGTATCCAGGTCCGTCGAATCCACCTGCCCATGCCGCGAACACTTGGCCCACCACCCGGTCGGCCGCACCTGGACGATCATCCGGCGGCCGCACTCGGCACAGAACCGGGGCGGTTCCAGGCCGAGCTGAGCCGCGGTGGGAAGCGCAGTTCCGTTCGCCGCGTCAGCCTGGACCCCGGTGTACACGTTGTAGAGGCCGGCGCCGACGGGCGCGGGCAGAGCCGGCGTTTCTGCCATATCGGAGATCACCACACCCCTGTTCTACAGGCTGGCGTTGAGGGCCTTGATCGGCATCTGCAGATCGTCGAGCAATTCCAGGTCCGACTCGGCCGGGCGACCCAGCGTGGTCAGGTAGTTGCCGACGATGACGGCGTTGATGCCGCCCAGGATGCCCTGCTTGGCGCCGAGGTCACCGAGGGTGATCTCACGGCCCCCGGCGAAGCGCAGCATGGTGCGCGGCAACGCCAGCCGGAACGCGGCCACCGCCTTGAGCGCCTCCGACGCCGGCAGCACCTCGAGATCGCCGAACGGAGTGCCCGGGCGGGGGTTGAGGAAGTTCAGCGGCACCTCGTGCGGGTTCAGCTCGGCCAGGTTGGCGGCGAACTCGGCACGCTGCTCCAGCGTCTCCCCCATGCCCAGGATGCCGCCGCAGCAGACCTCCATACCGGCCTCACGCACCATCTCCAGCGTGCCCCAGCGCTCTTCCCACGAGTGGGTCGTGACGACATTGGGGAAGAACGACTGCGCCGTCTCCAGGTTGTGGTTGTAGCGGTGCACGCCCATTTCCTTGAGGCGGTCCACCTGCTCCTGGGTCAGCATGCCCAGCGAGCACGCGATCTGGATGTCGACCTCGTTGCGGATCGCCTCGATACCCGCGGCCACCTGGGCCAGCAGCCGCTCGTCGGGGCCACGCACCGCAGCCACGATGCAGAACTCGGTGGCCCCGGTCTTGGCGGTCTGCTTGGCGGCCTCGACCAGGCTAGGGATGTCGAGCCAGGCACTGCGCACCGGGGAGGCGAACAGGCCCGACTGTGAACAGAAGTGGCAGTCCTCCGGGCAGCCGCCGGTCTTGAGGCTGATGATGCCCTCGACCTCGACCTCGGGGCCACACCACTTCATCCGGACCTCGTGGGCCAGGGCCAGCAGCTCCTCGAGCTGGTCGTCGGGCAGCTGCAGCACCTGCAGCGTCTGATCCCGGTCGAGGCCGACGCCACGCTCCAGAACCTGCTCGCGAGCCATGCCCAGTACATCTACGGCTGCCTGCGTCACCGAAAGTCCTCCTGTGGATCGTCTGCCTGCCGGGGCCGGCGGTTGAACACATCGATCGAGCCCGACAACTGAACACGTCGGCGGGTGCCGACAATTGAACGCGTCGGCGGGTGCCGACAATTGAACGCGTCGGCGGTGCCGACAATTGAACACCGTTCAGGCTAGGGTAACGGTGTGCAACTCCACAAACCCGACGTGGTGGATGCGGCGACGGCCATCCTGGACAACTACGGCATCGCCGACCTGACGATGCGACGCCTGGCCCGTGAGCTCAATGTCAGCCCGGGCGCGCTGTACTGGCACTTCGCCAACAAACAGGAGCTGCTCGGCGCCGTCGCCGACCAGATACTGCGGCCCGCACACATCGATACGCGCCGGCTCGGCTGGCGCGAGCGGATCCATGAGATCTGCCGAGTGCTGCGCGATGCACTGTTGTCCCACACCGACGGCGCCGAGCTCGTGTCGTCGAGCCTGGCAGCCGGGCAGTCCGCGGCCACCGCGGGAGTTGTCGAGCAACTCACGGAAGCGGCCCGTGAGGCGGGTGTGGCTGCCGACGACGCCGAACCGGCCGCTCGCACCGTCATCTATTACGTACTCGGATTCACGGTGGACGAACAGTCCCGGCTGCAGTGGGATGCCGCGGGCGCACTGTCCGAAGAGCAGTCGGTGCTGACCCGCGATACCAGCCGCCAGTTCGCATTCGGGCTGCAGGTACTCGTCGACGGACTGGCGGTGCACGGTGGCGCCAATCTTGAAGCATTGCAACGCAATAGCTGAAGTTTCCGGACTCCGCGGCCGGCTCAGCCCATCCCGTTGGAGACCACCGCGTCCAACGCCGCCACCGAGGCCGGTTCACCGGAGACTTCGACATCGCCTCCCCGGGTCCAGGCCCACAGCGCCAGATCGACAACCGGGCCGCGAACCGTGCCGGACGCGCGGGACATCCCGCTCGCCCGCTGGGCGCGCGGCCAGTCACCGGCACGACCAAATTCGACCGACCAGCGTTGCCCGGTATCGGAGCCGATGAAATCGATGACGGCCCGGGGCTCATAGTGCGAGCCTGCCGGCTGCCAGCCCCACATGACATCGACGGCGTGGTCGAGCGCCCCCGAGGCCACATCAGGGCCGATCGCGCCGACCGGTAGACCGGCCGTCAGTTCGGCATCGACCCGGTGCATGGTGGCCTCATACGTCTGCATTCGCCGGGTGAAGCCGACGGTCTGGTCCGGCTGCCACCACGACCACCGCACGTCGGTGTCGGCCAGGTTCTCCAGTTGCGCGAGCAGCGACGCGGTGGCCTGCTCGCGCAACACCGCGATATCGGCAAGCGCATCGGGACGGACCGGCTTGGACTGCTCGACGGCGGCCAGATCGGCGTCGGCGCGGGCATTCCGGGCCAGGACGCCGGCCCAGAAGAAATGCACCTCGGTCAGATGCCACAGGAGGTCGGTGGCGGTCCAATCGGGACAGGTCGGACACCGAGCGTCAGGTGCCGTCTCCGACAACACGTCGGAGAATCGCTGGGCTTCGGCACGAATGATCGCAACACGGTCCACCACCCCAGCATGTCAGCCGATCGCGTGCTCCACCCGCTTGTCGCCGTCCCAGTGCCGTAGCCCCGTCACCTGGCCGACGATCTCGGAAGGGCGTCCGGCGATCCGCACGGCGGTGGCCAGCCGGGCCGGAGCCACCCGTCGGGCCAGCGTCACGTGCGGGGTCCAGTTCGCCGGTTCCGCGTGCGGCATCGGGGCCGGGTCCATGAACGGCAGGCACAGTCGGTACGTATCGGCCTGGACGGCGAGCAGCTCGTCGGTCGGCACCAGCAGCCGCGCCAGCACTCCGGCCGAACGCCCGAAGATCAGGGTCGCACCGAGCCGGCACGGCAGCGGGAATCGGTCCACGAGCTCGGCCAGCACGGCGTCGGCCCCGGGGTCGATGCGCTGGGCGACAGTCAGCGTCGCGTGCGGCCGACCGGCCGGAGCCTGGCTGGGAATGTCTTTGTCGCGCAGTGCATCCCATATTCCACGGATCGCGACCTCGGTGTCCGGGTCGAAGACCAGCTCGACGGAATGCACCATCTCAGATCAGGCCGATCAGCCAGTCCCGGTCGAAGGCATCGGCGCAGATCTTCTCGAACTCCGCGGCACTCGCGCTGCCGGCGCCGGCGGGCAGCACGGCCCGAAGCGGCGCCAGTTGCGCCAGCGCCTCCCGGTTGCCCGCCTCCGTGACGCCGGGGTTCTCCGGCCAAGCACCGATCACCAGGCCGGCACATGGAATCCCCTGCCCGGCAAGAGATTCCAATGTCAACGCGGCGTGATTCAGAGTCCCCAGCCCGGGAGCCACCACCACCAGGACAGCGGCGGCCAGATCGGCGGCCAGATCACGCACCGTGACACCGTCGTCGCCCAATTCGACGAGGAGTCCACCGGCACCTTCGACCAGGGTCAGCCCGCCGGCAATCTCGGCACCCCGCACCGCGTCCACCAACTCCGCGCGGGTCGGCAGCGCACACCCGGCCCGGTGCGCGGCCGCGACCGGGGCCAGCGGCTCCGGATAACGCCATCCCCCATGCAGGTTGCCCACCCCGGACAACCGGTTCACCTCAGCGAGGTCGTTGTCGCCGTCGACGGTTCCGGTCTGCACCGGCTTACACACCGCGACATCGAGGCCGGCCAGGCGGGCCGCACACGCGAGCGCGGCGGTCGTCACCGTCTTCCCGACGCCGGTGTCGGTACCCGTGACGACCAGCGTGCTCACAAGCGGGCCTTCGAGAGCACCTCGGTCAACACCTGGCGGGCCAGGTCCATCTCGTCGGCGGTCAGCGAGGCCCGTGCGGTCAAGCGCAGCCGCGAGGTGCCCTCGGGCACCGTCGGCGGACGGAAGCACCCCACCCGCACCCCACGGTCCAGGCACGCGGCCGCCGCGGCCACCGCCACCTCGGGCTCACCGAGGATCACCGAGACGACCGCGGAGTCCGGCACCGCGGTGTCCCCGGAAATCCGGGCGAGTTCGGCGGCATGGTCCAACACGGCTTGGGCTCGCTGAGGTTCGGCGATCAGCACCCGCAGGGCGGCCCACGCGGCGCCGACGGCCGCCGGCGCCAGGCCGGTGTCGAAGATGAACGGACGGGCCGCGTCGATGAGATGGGCGCGGATCGGCTCCGGGCCGAGCACCACGCCGCCCTGGCTGCCCAGCGCCTTCGACAGCGTCGTCGTCATGACCACGTCCGGCGCCCCGGCCAGGCCGGTCTCGTACAGCAGACCCTGTCCACCCGGGCCGCGCACACCCAGTCCGTGCGCCTCGTCGACGAGCAACAGCGCCCCGTGGCGGCGGCACACCGCATGCAGCTCACGCAACGGCGCCAGCGCGCCGTCGGTGCTGAACACGGACTCGGTCAGGACCACAGCGCGTTCCTCGGTGCGCGCCGACAGTGCGGCATCCACCGCGTCGACGTCACGATGTGGAGTGACGGTCACCCGGGCGCGCGACAACCGGCAGGCGTCGACGAGCGACGCGTGCGTCAGCGCATCGGAGACCAGCAGCGAGCCGGGACCGGACAAGGCGACGACGGCACCCAGGTTGGCGGTGTAGCCCGAGGAGAAGACCAACGCCGACTCGGCGCCGACGAACGTCGCCAGGGCGGTCTCGAACCCTTCGTGCAACTCGGTGTTACCCGTGACCAGGCGTGATCCGCCGGCACCTGCGCCCCAGGTCCGCAGCGCCTCGATGCCTCCGTCGAGCACCTCCGGGTGCTGCGACAGCCCCAGGTAGTCATTGGAGGCCAGGTCCAGCTCGGTGGCCACGGCAGGGCGGGTTCGCAGCTCGCGACGTAATCCGGCCTCCCGGCGCTGCTGCTCGACGTCTGCGAGCCAGGCCAGCGGTGAAAGATCCGTGCGCGTCACGTGATGCTCCTCTGTGAACCTGTCGACCATTGAAAACGTCGGCGGTGCCGACCATTGAACACCGTTCAGGTTAGTGCACGAGCCACGCCGACCATGCCTGCGGTGATCTGTTCCACCTCCGTGGGCGTGCAGATGAAGGGCGGCATGGCATAGATCAACTTGCCGAACGGACGCAGCCAGACCCCGTGCTGCAAGGCCGCCAAGGTGGCCACCCGCATGTCCACCGGCTCGCGCATCTCGATCACACCGATGGCGCCGAGCACGCGGACATCGGCGACGCCCGGCACCGTGCGGGCCGGCTCGAGTCCTTCCCGCAGCCCGGCCTCGATCTCGGTCACCCGCGCCCGCCAGTCACCGCCGATCAGCAGTTCCACCGCGGCGACGCCGACGGCGCAGGCCAGCGCGTTGGCCATGAACGTCGGTCCGTGCATGAGGGCGCCGGGCTCCCCCGCGCTGATCGTCCGGGCGATCACCCCGGTGCACAGCGTGGCGGCCAGGGTGATGTAGCCGCCGGTCAGCGCCTTGCCCACGCACATGATGTCCGGACTGACCCCGGCGTGCTCGGCGGCGAACAGCTTTCCGGTGCGGCCGAATCCCGTGGCGATCTCGTCGAAGATCAGCAGTACATCGTGGCGATCACAGATCGCGCGCAGGTCGGCCAAGTACCGAGGATCGTGAAAACGCATGCCCCCGGCGCCCTGCACGACGGGTTCGACGATCACCGCGGCGAGTTCGTCGGCGTGTTCGGTCAGCTGCCGCTCGAATGCCTCGCTGTAGGCCGGTTGGTAGTCGGCGGGCACGGGCGGTGCGAAAACTTGAGGGACCAGCACATCGGTCCACAGCGAGTGCATGCCGCCGTCCGGATCGCACACGCTCATCGGGGTGAAGGTGTCGCCGTGGTAGCCGCCGCGCCAGGTCATCAGGCGGTGTTTGGAGCCTCTGCCCAGGCTGCGCCAGTACTGCAGCGCCATCTTGACGGCCACCTCGACGGACACCGACCCGGAATCGCTGAAGAACACGGTCTCCAGGCCTTCGGGGGTGAGCTCCACCAGCAGCTGCGCCAGCCGAGCGGCCGGTTCGTGGGTCAGGCCGCCGAACATGACGTGGTTCATGGTGGCGAGCTGGTCGTTGATCGCACGGTCCAGTACCGGGTGTCCGTGGCCGTGCACGGCGGTCCACCAGGACGCCATCGCATCGATCACCTCGATCGGTGCGCCGTCGGTAGGGTCGATCACAGTCAGCCACGCGCCTTTGGCACCGACCGCCACCACCGGCGGAAGCGCCGCCGAGCCCATGGCACTGTAGGGATGCCAGATATGGGCGGCGTCGATGGCATTGATCTGCGCTGGTGTCAGCTCAGCCACAGTCGGGCAGCCTAGCCCTTTGCTCACAGACTGTGACGCACGCATCCGAAATGTGAGCGGCAGGCCGATGTTAGGTAAATTGGCCTCGACCATGAAAACCCTTGACGCCCCCCGGACGGAGCCCGGCACCGAATCCGGTTCCGTTCCACGCGCAGTCATGGGTACCCGTGCATCGGGTTTCTACCGCCACGATCTGGACGGACTGCGCGGCATCGCCATCGCCCTCGTGGCGATGTTCCACATTTGGTTCGGCCGGGTTTCCGGTGGTGTCGACGTTTTCCTGGCGCTGTCCGGATTCTTCTTCGGCGGCAAGATCCTGCGGATCGCCCTCAATCCGGATGCGCCGCTGTGGCCGCTTCCCGAAGTGGTCCGGTTGATTCGACGCCTGCTTCCCGCACTGGTGGTGGTGCTTGCCGCAGCCGCCGTGCTGACGATCCTGGTGCAGCCCGAGACCCGCTGGGAAACGTTTGCTGACCAAAGCCTGGCAAGCCTGGGCTACTACCAGAACTGGGAACTGGCCAACACGGCCGCGGACTACCTTCGCGCCGGTGAGGCGGTCAGCCCGCTCCAACACATCTGGTCGATGTCCGTCCAGGGGCAGTTCTATGTGGCCTTCCTGTTGCTGGTCTTCGGGTTCGCTTTCCTGGGCCGTCGGCTGTTCGGCCGCCATCTGCGCACCGCGTTCATCGTTTTACTGAGCGCGCTGACCATCGCGTCTTTCGTGTACGCGATCATCGCCCACAACAACGATCAGGCCACCGCCTACTACAACAGCTTCGCCCGCGGCTGGGAACTGCTCGTCGGGGCGCTCGCCGGGGCGCTGGTACCGGCGGTGCGGTGGCCGATGTGGTTGCGCACCGTCCTGGCGACCGTCTCGCTGGCCGCGATCCTGACGTGTGGCTGGTGGCTCGACGGCGTCAAGGAGTTTCCCGGGCCGTGGACTCTGGTTCCGGTCGGCGCCACCGTCATCTTCATCCTGACCGCTGCCAACCGGATCGACGATCCGAGCGCGGGCCAGCGGTTGCCCGCACCCAACCGGATGCTGGCGACAAAGCCGTTCGTATCGCTGGGCTCGATGGCCTACTCGTTGTACCTGTGGCACTGGCCGTTGCTGATCTTCTGGCTGTCCTACTCGGGCCATGCCCACGCCAACTTCCTCGAGGGCACGGTCGTGCTGCTCGTGTCGGGCGTTCTGGCCTGGCTCACCACGCGCTACATCGAGGAGCCACTGCGGTCGCAGAAGGCCAAGGCCGCCACCACCGCGGCACCTGCCGTTCCGCTACGGGTCCGTCTGCGCCGGCCCACCATCGTTGTCGGCTCGATCGTCGGCCTTCTCGGTGTCGCCCTGACCGCCACGTCGTTCACCTGGCGTGAGCATGTCACCGTGCAGCGCGCCAACGGCAAGGAACTGTCGGGGCTGTCGGCCCGCGACTATCCGGGAGCACGAGCACTGATCGACCACGCGCGGGTACCCAAACTGCCCATGCGCCCCACGGTGCTCGAAGCGAAGGACGACCTGCCGGCCTCCACGACGGACGGCTGTATCAGCGATTTCGGCAACACCGACATCATCAACTGCACCTACGGCGACAAAGACTCCCCGCGCACCGTCGCGGTGGCCGGCGGGTCGCACGCCGAGCACTGGATCACCGCCCTGGACCTGCTGGGCCGCCTGCACAACTTCAAGGTCGTCACCTACCTCAAGATGGGTTGTCCTCTGACCACGGAGGAAACACCGCTGGTGATGGGCGACAACCGCCCGTATCCGAAATGCCATGAGTGGAACGAAAAGGTGATGTCCCGGCTCATCACCGACCGGCCCGACTATGTGTTCACCACCTCCACCCGGCCATGGAACATCAAGCCAGGTGACGTGATGCCGGGCACCTATATCGGAATCTGGGAAACTCTCTCGCAGAACAACATTCCGGTTCTGGCGATGCGCGATACTCCGTGGCTGACCCGAAACGGCCAGCCGTACTTCCCCTACGACTGCCTGGCCAACGGCGGCGACTCCATCTCCTGCGGCCTAGAGCGGTCCAAGGTACTCTCCGACCACAACCCCACGCTGGATTTCGTCGGAAGGTTTCCTCTGCTCAAGCCACTCGACATGAGCGATGCGGTGTGCCGTAAGGACTATTGCCGCGTGGTGGAGGGAAATGTGTTGCTGTATCACGATTCCCACCACATCTCCACGACGTACATGCGCACGATGACAGGTGAACTGGGCCGCCAGATGGCGGCGGCCACCGGTTGGTGGTGAACCCATGCCACCGTCTTCTCCAGTGCCGTCATCTCCAGTACCCACGCCGATGTCGACCGTCTGGCCCGGCGAGGCCTACCCGCTCGGCGCGACCTATGACGGTGCGGGCACCAACTTCTCGCTGTTCTCGGAAGTCGCCGAACGCGTCGAGCTGTGTCTGATCGCCAAGGACGGGACCGAGCACCGGATCAATCTCGAAGAGGTCGACGGCTACGTCTGGCACGCCTACCTGCCGACTGTGACGCCCGGGCAGCGGTACGGGTACCGGGTGTACGGCCCGTGGGATCCCGGCGCCGGACATCGGTGTGACCCCAGCAAGCTGCTGCTGGACCCTTACGGCAAGTCGTTCCACGGCGACTTCGACTTCAGCCAGGCGCTGTTCTCCTACGACCTGACGGCCGAACCTCCCGGCACCGGAACCCCGCCGCAGGTCGACTCCCTGGGCCACACCATGACCAGCGTGGTGATCAACCCGTTCTTCCAATGGGGTTCGGACCGCTCACCCAAGACCCCGTATCACGACACGGTCATCTACGAGGCACATGTCAAGGGAATGACCCAGACGCACCCGGGCATCCCCGAGGAACTCCGGGGCACCTATGCGGGGCTGAGCCACCCTGTGGTCATCGAGCACCTCCAGTCGCTGAACATCACCGCGATCGAGCTGATGCCGGTGCACCAGTTCATGCACGACCATCGCCTGCTGGACCTCGGGCTGCGAAACTACTGGGGCTACAACACAGTCGGTTTCTTCGCCCCGCACTTCCAATACGCGGCCACCAGGCACGCCGGCGGCGCGGTGGCCGAGTTCAAGACCATGGTCAAGGCGTTCCACGATGCCGGTATCGAGGTCATCCTCGACGTGGTCTACAACCACACCGCCGAAGGCAACCACCTCGGCCCCACCATCAACTTCCGCGGGATCGACAACGCCGCCTACTACCGGCTCCTCGACGGGCAGCTCGAGTACTACAAGGATTTCACCGGAACCGGCAACAGCCTCAATGCCCGGCACCCGCACACGCTGCAACTGATCATGGACTCTCTGCGGTACTGGGTCCTGGAGATGCACGTCGACGGGTTCCGGTTCGACCTGGCCTCGACGTTGGCCCGCGAATTCTATGACGTGGACCGGCTTTCGGCGTTCTTCGACCTGGTCCAGCAGGACCCGGTGGTCAGCCAGGTGAAGCTCATCGCCGAACCGTGGGACATCGGCGAGGGCGGCTACCAGGTAGGCAACTTTCCCGGCTTGTGGACCGAGTGGAACGGCAAGTACCGCGACACCGTGCGTGACTACTGGCGCGGCGAACCCTCGACGCTCGGCGAGTTCGCGTCCCGGCTCACCGGCTCCTCGGACCTCTACGAGGCCACCGGCCGCCGGCCCGGCGCCAGCATCAACTTCGTCACCTGCCACGACGGGTTCACCCTCAACGACCTGGTGTCCTACAACGAGAAGCACAACGAGGCCAACGGTGAGGACAACCGCGACGGCGAGAGCCACAACCGCTCGTGGAACTGTGGCGTCGAGGGCCCGACCGACGACCCGGAGATCCTGGCCCTGCGCGCCAAGCAGATGCGCAACATCATGGGGACACTGATGCTGTCGCAGGGCACCCCGATGATCGCCCACGGCGACGAGATCGGTCGGACCCAGTTGGGCAACAACAATGTGTACTGCCAGGACTCCGAGCTGTCCTGGATGGACTGGTCGCGGCTCGAGAGCAACGCCGACCATCTGGAGTTCACGCGTAAGGTGCTCGCATTCCGCAAGCGCCATCCCGCGTTTCGGCGCCGCCGGTTCTTCGAGGGCAAGCCGATCCGCAGCGGTGACCAGGTCCGCGACATCGCGTGGCTCACCCCGGCGGGGACCGAGATGACCCCCGAGGACTGGGGCACCGGGTTGGGTACCTGTGTCGCGGTGTTCCTCAACGGCGATTCCATCCCGGCCCCCAACGCCCGAGGTGAACGCGTCGTCGACGACACATTCCTGTTGTGCTTCAACGCCAACGACCACGAGCAGGACTTCGTCACCCCGAACGGCGATTACGCCGCCGAATGGACCGGCGACCTCGACACCGCCAGCCCGACCGGCGATTCCGGTCTCGTGGTGGCCGCGGGCGAGAAGATCTCACTACAGGCCCGCTCACTGCTCGTGCTGCGCAAGACGGCCTGATATGCCCAGCCAGGTCCTGTCCACGTATCGGCTCCAGATGCGCGGGGACTGTTGCACATTCGATGACGCGGTGAATCTCCTGGACTATCTCGACCGGCTGGGAATCTCGCATCTCTACCTGTCGCCGATCCTGACCGCCGCGCATGGATCCACCCACGGCTACGACGTCACCGATCCCACCACGGTGTCGGCCGCCCTCGGTGGCAGGGAGGGACTGCGCCGATTGTCAGAGGCTGCCCGATCCCGCGGCATGGGCCTGATCGTGGACATCGTGCCCAACCACGTCGGCGTCGCCCAGCCCGAGCAGAACCCTTGGTGGTGGGATCTGCTGCGGCATGGCCGCGCCTCAACCTACGCGGACTACTTCGACATCGATTGGGAGCTCGACGGCGGGCGGATCGTGTTGCCGGTCCTGGGTTCCGACGACGATGTCGCCGACCTGGTGCTCGACGGCGACGTGCTGCGGCTGGGCGACCTGGTCTTCCCGGTGGCGCCCGGAACCGGCTCGGGCACCGGCAGCGAGGTCCATGACCGCCAGCACTACCGGCTGACGGGTTGGCGCACCGGGATCTGCGGCTACCGCCGCTTCTTCTCGATCACCTCCCTGGCGGCGCTGCGCCAGGAGGACCGCACCGTCTTCGACGCGAGCCACGTGGAGGTGAAGCGCTGGTTCGACGAGGGCCTGGTGGACGGCCTGCGGATCGACCATCCGGACGGATTGTCCGACCCCGCAGGCTATCTGGGGTGGTTGCGCGAACTCACCGGTCCCGAGGCCTGGATCGTGGTCGAGAAGATCCTGGCCGCCGACGAGAGCCTCGATGCGTCACTGCCCGTCGACGGCACCACCGGGTACGATGCGCTGCGCGAGGTCGGTGGACTGTTCATCGCCCCGTCCGGCGAAAGCCCGCTCACCGCGGTGAGTGGGCGCCCGGACCCCGACGCCGAACGCACGCTAAAGACCGAGGCGGTCACCGACACCCTGGCCAGCGAATTGAGCCGGCTGTGCCGGGCCATCACGGCGGTGACCGCGAGGCAGGACCCGCTGCTGCCGTCCGCGGTGGCCGCACTGATCAGCAGGATCGGCGTGTACCGCAGTGACTATCCGGCGCTCGGCGCGACCCTTCCGGTAGCCGTGCAGGAGACATCCTGGGCCGCACCGGAACTGACCGACACGCTGTCCACCGTCGCGACGGCCCTGTCCACCAGCGACGAGGTGGTGTCCCGGTTCAACCAACTGTGCGGTGCGGCCACGGCCAAGGCGGTCGAGGACTGCCTGTTCTACCGCGACGCCCGACTGGTGTCGCTCAACGAGGTCGGCGGTGCGCCAGAGTTGTTCGGGGTGACGGCAGCCGAGTTCCACCAGCGGACGACGACGCGGATGCGCGCCTGGCCGAAGGCGATGACCACGTTGTCGACCCACGACACCAAGCGCGGTGAGGACGTCCGCACCCGCATCGGGCTGCTGTCCCAGGTCCCCCAGACGTGGGCCGATTCGGTCGAGCGGTGGTCGGCATCGTCCACTCCCCCGGACCGGGACACCGCACTGTTTCTGTGGCAGAACATTTTCGGCGTCTGGCCGGCGGACGGAGCCGTCACCGACGAGCTTCGTTCCCGGTTGCACGCCTACGTCGAGAAGGCGATCCGGGAAGCCGCCGCCCGAACCTCCTGGCATGATCCGTGCGTGGACTTCGAGAACGAGGTGCACGGTTGGCTGGACCGGGTCCTCGACGGGCCGGTCGCAGCCGAACTGACGGCGCTGGTGGGTCGGCTCGCCGCGCATGCCCGAAACGACAGCCTGGGCCAGAAACTCATCCAGCTGACCGCGCCCGGCATTCCCGACGTCTACCAGGGCACCGAAACGACCGAGGACAGTCTGGTCGATCCGGACAACCGGCGCCCCGTCGACCATGCGGCGCTGCGTGATGCTTTGGAGCGCGGGGACGACGACAAGCTGCGGGTGACCACGGCTGCGCTGACACTGCGCCGCGCGCGGCCGGCGACCTTCCGGGCCGGCGGCTACACGCCGCTGCCCGCCACCGGTAGCGCCGCAGCACACCTGGTGTCGTTTCGGCGCGGTCAGGATGTCGTGGTGGCCGCGTGCCGGTGGACCGTGGCACTGGCCGAAACCGGCTGGGCCGATACGGCATTGCCCTTGCCCGACGGCCGGTGGCTGGATCGGCTCAGTGGCCGGCGGTGGGCCGGGCTGGTGCCGCTGACCGACCTGCTCGCCGATTCGCCGGTGGCCTTGCTGGAGCGCACGGATGACTGAATTCACCGTGTGGGCACCGAAGCCCGACCGCGTGCGGGTCGACGTGGACGGAGCGCTACACGAGATGACGCGCACCGCCGACGGCTGGTGGCGGGCCGAGGTCAGCTGCCGCGCCGACGCCCGGTATGGGTTCGTTCTCGACGAGGACGCCACGGTATTGCCGGATCCTCGCTCAGCGCGCCAGCCCGACGGGGTGCATGAACGCTCACAGCTGTGGCAGCCCGCGCCGGACGCCTGGACCGACGCCCGGTGGGCGGGCCGGTCCATCTGCGGCGGGGTGATCTACGAACTTCACACCGGAACCTTCACTCCCGAGGGCACATTCGATGCCGCCACCGAGAAGCTCGACCACCTGGTGGATCTGGGTGTCGATTTCGTGGAGTTGATGCCGGTCAATGCGTTCAACGGCACCTACGGCTGGGGCTATGACGGGGTGCTCTGGTACGCGGTGCACGAACCCTACGGCGGGCCGGACGGCCTCGTCCGGCTGATCGACGCCTGCCACGCACGTGGACTCGGCGTGCTGATCGACGCGGTGTTCAACCACCTCGGGCCGTCGGGCAACTACCTGCCGCGGTTCGGTCCGTATCTGTCGACCGGCAGCAATCCGTGGGGCAGTTCGATCAACCTGTCCGATGCCGACGCCGACGAGGTGCGCACCTACATCATCGATTGTGCGCTGCGCTGGATGCGCGACTTCCACGCCGACGGTCTGCGTCTGGATGCGGTGCATGCGCTGGCGGATACGACCGCGATCCATCTGCTCGAGGAACTGGCGGCCGAGACCGACGCCCTGGCCGAAGTACTCGGCCGTCCCCTCTCGTTGATCGCCGAAAGCGACCTGAACGACCCCCGGCTGATCACCCCGCGCGACCGTGGCGGCTTCGGCCTGACCGCACAGTGGGACGACGACGTCCACCACGCCATCCATACCGCGGTGTCGGGTGAACGTCAGGGCTACTACGCCGATTTCGGATCGCTGGCCACCCTGGCACAGACGCTCAAGCACGGATATTTCCACGCCGGAACCTATTCGTCGTTCCGTCATCGCAGACACGGCCGTCCGTTGGACACCGCCACCATTCCGGGCACCCGACTGCTGGCCTACACCCTCACCCACGACCAGGTCGGCAACCGCGCCGTCGGCGATCGGCCATCGCAGCTCCTGACCTTCGGCCAGCTGGCCGTCAAGGCCGCACTTGCGCTCGGATCACCCTATACGGCAATGCTTTTCATGGGCGAGGAATGGGGATCCTCCTCACCGTTCCAGTTCTTCAGTTCGCATCCCGAGCCGGAACTGGCCCGCGCCACCGCCGAGGGCCGTAAGGCCGAGTTCGCCGAGCACGGCTGGGATGCCGACGAGATCCCGGATCCGCAGGACCCGGAGACATTCCTGCGGTCAAAACTGGACTGGAGCGAGGTCTCCGACGGCGACCACGGTCGGCTGCACAGGACCTATCGGGAGCTGATCGCGCTGCGGCGCACCGAGCCCGACCTCGCCGATCCGTGGCTCGATCACATGTCGATCGACTTCGACGAACAGCAGCGTTGGATCGTCCTGCACCGTGGTGCCCTGTCGATCGCCTGCAACCTCGGTTCCGACGCTGTGTCCGTGCCGGTGACGGGCGAACTGCTCGCGGCCTGGGAAGAACCCGACATCGGTTCCGGCGCCACGCTATTGGCCGGCCATTCCTTCGCGATCCTGCGCACCGAACGCGTTCAGTAGTCCTTCCGCACGGATGTGCTGTCCGGATCCACCGGGACACCGCGCGAATCGGTGGGGCGCAATACCGCGAGCACGAGACCGCGCTCGTCGACGAGTGCCGACCGAGCCTCGTCAGCGTCGAACGCGTGCCGCTCACCCCACTGGCGCAGCGCCACCACGACGGTGAAGAGGTCACGACCGGCCCGGGTGAGCGTGTAGATCTGCCGCCGGCCCGATGCGGCCACCTCACGATCGAGGATGCCGCGCTCGACGAGACGGCGCAGCCGGTCGGTGAGGATGTTGCGCGCGATTCCGGTGCGCTGCTGAAAGTCGGTGAACGCCCTCGCGCCGTCCATGGCGTCGCGGACGATGAGCAGACTCCAGCGGTCCCCCACGAGGTCGAGAGTGCGCGCCACTGGGCAGGTGGGATCGGTCCAGGTCACGTCATCGCTGTGCGGCACCGGGTCGGTCATCACACCCCCTTGAAGAGTTGCTGATTGAGACCATTCTGCCGTAGCCTACGATTAGTTGCAATATGCAACCAATCGAAGGAGTGTGCATGGAACTGACCCTGGGTCTGCGGATGTTCTTCGCCACCGTGTGTGCGGTGGCCGTCGCGACGATCTACGCGGCGCAGCCCGTCCTCGCCGGCATCGGCCGCGATCTGGGCGTGCCGGAGGCTGACCTGGGATGGATCGTGACGGCCGGACAACTCGGTTACCTGGTCGGGCTGGCGCTCCTCGTCCCGTTCGGCGACATCCTCGACCGTCGTCGGCTCATCAGTGGGCACCTTCTGCTGGCCGCAATCGGCGTGACGCTGGCGGCGATGGCCACCCAAACCTGGCTGCTGCTGGCCGGATTGGCGGTCGCCGGGTTGTTCGCGGTCGTCGTCCAGACCACTGTCGCCTACGCCGCGGCCCTGTCCACGCCCGAGGACCGCGGCCGGACCCTCGGCATGGTGACCTCCGGAGTCGTCGTCGGCATCCTCGGTTCACGCGTCGCGGCAGGCGCCCTCGCCGCCGTGTGGGGGTGGCGCAGCGTCTATGTCGGGCTGGCGGTGTTGCTGGTCGCGCTGGCCGGTCTGGTGCCGAAACTCCTGCCGCCCGACCCACGGCGCGAAGACGCGGATTACCTCGACGTGCTGACGTCGTTGGCCCGACTGTTCCGCGAGCGTCTTTTCGTTTCACGCGGGCTGATCGCGTTCTTCCTGTTCGCGTCCTTCGGGACGCTGTGGAGCGGCCTGGCGCTGCCGCTCACCGCCGCTCCGTGGCATCTGAGCACGGCACAGATCGGCCTCTTCGGTATCGCAGGTCTTGCCGGCGCGCTCGGTGCGGCCCGGGCGGGACGCTGGGCCGACTCAGGACTCGCGAGCGCCGTCACCGGCGGGGCGCTCGCACTGCTCACCGCGTCATGGCTGGCCATCGGACACGCATCATGGTCGCTGGTACTGATCGTCGTCGGTGTGATCGTGCTCGACTTCGCCGTGCAAGCGGTGCACGTGAGCAACCAGCACCTTCTCACCACAGCCCACCCGCATCGCACCAGCAGCGTCATCGGCGGCTACATGTTCTTCTACTCACTCGGCTCGGCGCTCGGGGCAACGGCCACGACCGCGGTCTACTCGCTCGCGGGGTGGGCCGGTTCCAGCATGCTCGGCGCCGCGTTCGCGGCGTGCGCGCTCGTCGTCTGGTCGGTCAGCCGAGCGGCGCACCAAACGCCACGATGACGGCGACCACCGCGAGCACCGCAGCGAAGAGGCGAAGATGGTCCACGCCCTTCGTCACCCACTTCTCCCCCACGACGACCCCGAACAGGACCACCATCAGCCACAGCGCATGCGGGGCCAGCGCCATCGGCAGCATCATCGGGCCACATGCGCCGGTGCACTGCAATCCGTTCCGCAGCCCCTCCCCTACGCAGGCTCGGTCCGCGCGCCATCCGTCGGCCGGCAGCGCCCGGACCCGGTGGCACGCGCGGAGGAAGAACCGCTTCCTGCGGGTCAGTTCCCAGACCGCCGCTGTCGCCAGGAGCGCCGAGACGACAAGAGCACCTACGGCTTTCGGTCCGATCAACCAGGCGAGCGCCAGTGTGAGGGCTCCGAATGCCGACCACACCGCGAGGTAGCCGACCGCGAACAACGCCTGGCCGCGGTGGCGGCGATTCCATCTGCCGTTCAGCGCTATCGACCGGGCGGCGGGCAGCGTTGTCGGCAGCATCATCGCGGCCGCCATCAGCGCCCACAGCGCCATCGAATCGGGGAATTCCATTGCACCGGAATGCACCCCGGCACAACCGGCGATGTCGACGCTCATCGTGCCGTGGTGGTGGCCCACGCCGTGCGGCACCGTCGAACAATGTCGGGCTCCGGCGTGAGACGGCATCGTCAGATGCAGGATCACGACCGCGAGCCAGGCGGCCACCGCGACCGTCAGCAGGGACAGCTCCGGATGTCTCCACCGCAACCGCCGCCAGGCCGATGGCCGCGCCGCCCGGTTCGGCACCGCGGTGAGTGTCATTGCAGGAAGACGCTCACTCGACCAACTCGCGCATTGCCGGACTCCTGCGGCGCCGAGGCCTGGGCACCCGGCAGCTGGATCGGATGGTCCGCCGGCTCCACATACTGCGGGACGAAGGTGACGCTGACCTGATCGCTCCAGCGGCCCTCGGCACTGAATCGCCGGTACAGGCCCGTGATGTCGAAGGCGAGCCGCATCCCACCGTGCTCATTGTCGGGGTTACTGGTTTCCTCGATCCCGAAAAAGGCCGCGACACCGACGAAATGGTCGTCATCGACGGTGGGTTCACCACCGCCCACGTTGAGATACACCTTGTAGGTGACGCCCACCGGTGCCGGTGACGTCACGTCCTCGATGCGGAGGAAGGCACGCGACGCCGGTGTCGCCTCCTCGGCCAGCGGGCCGATCGGAGGAGCGATGCCGAAGGTGACGTTGGCGGTCTCACCGGCAAGGGCGATCGCACTGTCCGATGCTCCGACGAGTTCCGGCGGGTTCTCGGGTGCAGGTTCGGTCGGCATGAGAGCCTCCAGTGCGACAGGGGCCGTGATGTCCTCGTAGCGGTAGCTGAGCTGGGTCGTGGTGTCGAGCACCTCTTGCACCGTCTCGGTGAGCGTCGCCCGGTTCTCGTCGTGGAAGTGGAACGTCACACCGGTCAGCCAGGCGGCCTCCGTGGTGTTCGTCCGGTCGGGCATCGTCCGCCAGATCTCCCAGATCCGATCGATGTTGGCGTGGTGCAGCCAGAAGATCGGGTCCAGCGCGGCGGTGTTGAACGAACCCATCAGGCCGCCCACACCCACGTGAACCGCACCGTGAGGCGTTCCTTCGAGCGGTCCCATCGCCGAGCCAGGATCTTCGCCGCCATGGCTGAATCCGGTGCGCCCACCGGCAAACCCACCGATCCCGGCGAAATCGACCGGCGCCAGCGCACTGGTCAGGTCGACGTCGGAGGCGGGCAGCGATGACCCGTCGTTGAGGTTTCGCCCGGGCACCCACAGCGGGTTGGGCGTCACGCCGTCCGGCAGGGTGGTGTCGAGAAAGGCCTGCGGCAACCGCCTGTGGGCGGCATCGTCGCTGCTGTAATTCCAGTAGGGCAACGCCCAGGTCGCCTTCGTCTGCTCGTCGACGTCGTCCAGGTCGGCGATGGCAGATCTGATGATCCGTTCGAACCACTGCAGATACATCCGGTGCCAAGGCAGGAAGAACCAGCAGAAGTGCTGGCATTGGTTCCGGTAGTTGTCGGGATTCACTGTGGTGCCATGGATGTCGGACTGATACTGCCAACCGATCGGGTCGAACTGATCCGCGTCCGTCCGGTCGATCAGCACCTGCACTGCGCGGGCGTAGGCGTAGATGGTCGGGTGCCAGTGATCGATCTCGTCGAGAGTCCAGATGTCGTGGCGGACCCGCGTGGCCGCTTCCGTGACCGTGATGATCTGCCCCGTGAAGATCCGATTCACGTTGGCGATCTGGGGATTGGCGCTTTCGAGGTCGGCCAGGCTCACCCCGAATCTGGCTGCGATGTGGGTCAGCGTGTCGCCGGACTGCACGACGTATTCGGGTCCGGGCGCCGGTGAGCTGCCCGGCACGACGATGATCTGGCCCGGGAAGATCCGATGTGGATCGGTGATGTGCGGGTTCGCCGACTCAAGGCCGGCCAGACCCACCCCGAGCCGAGTTGCGATGGCACCGAGGGTGTCACCCGATTTGATGAGGTATTTCGCCATGGCTGGCTCCCTTGACGGCAGATCTCCCGTGAGGCGGTAACCCCACGTCATGGACGGTAGGCATCTGTAGCCCGGGACGCGCGCGTAGATCACTACCTGCATTCGGTGCCGACGCGGTCCGCACGGCGCGCGACATCGGCACCGCGGCACACCTCGCAGGTCCGTCCCACGCAATTTTCGAGTAGGCGACTACGCACGAAATTCGCGGCATCCGCAACGCATGATCAGGCCATGCCGTGGCGCCGACACCCGGTCGGCCCTCGACGGGGCAGCCACCATCGGACCAGGAGACGTGAGAACTGATGAACGACAACGGGTTAGAGAGCTTTGCGCTGCACGGCGCGGACAAGTACCAGGGCCCGGCAGTACAGGCCATCAATGACGAGGCCATCAGGCCGGACGCGGCCCGGGCGATCGACGTCGCAACGCTGGATCCGGAATCGGCCGCGCGTCGCTATCTGAACCAGATGATCGCCAGTCCCGAGGTGCCGACCATCACCGACAGCAACGCGGGCCCGGGAACCGAGTACCGGGCCCTCGGCACCGAATCCATCCCGCTCACGGATTCCACCGTCGTCAAGTTCGCCCAGTACCGTCAGCACATTCCGATCTACGGCTCCCTCGTCACGATCGAGTTGGATGACGACAACAACATGCTGGCCGTGAATTCGGCGATCGGCAATCCCGACGGAGTCGACGCCGTGGCGGCGATATCGCCGGCCCAGGCTCAGGACGTGATCGTCAAGGACGCGGGCAAGGACGCGCTGCCCTTGCCGGAGCCGCCCCGGCTGTACTTCTACTTCGACAACAGCGCCCAGCCCGGGGTGTGGCGCCTGGTCTACATCGCCAAGAACGTCCAGCGACACCGCAAGCGCACCTCGGACGGCCATCCGGAGACGCTGCCGGAACTCTTCGACTACGTCGTCGACGCCCATTCCGGCGATCTGGTGACCAAACTTCCCCGTACGCAGACGATCTCATGGACCCTGGAAGAACTGGACTCCACCGATGCACTCGGCCAGACCCGGCGCATCCGGGCCGAGCGCGATGAGAACGACAACAAGCGGCTCGTGGACCCGACCCGGCGCATCGAGACCTACGATTTCGGGTTCCGCAGGATCGAATCGCAATTCCGCTCGCTGCCGGGCGCCGCGCCGATCACCAACCCCCCGGCCCCGTGGAGCCCGGCGGCGATCAGCGCGCATGCCAATGCCCAAGAGGTGGCCGATTACCTGCTGAACACGTTGCAGCGCAACGGTCTGGACAACCAGGGGGGGCCTTTCATCTCCTCCATCAATTGCACGTCGATCCAGGACCCGACACCCCGTGAATGGCGCAACGCCGCCTGGATCGGCACACAGATGGTGTACGGCCAGCGCAGCGTCGACGGCGAGCTGCGGTCCTATGCGGTGGCCGTGGATGTCGTCGCCCACGAGATGACACACGGATTGACCGACAACACGGCCCGCCTGGAGTACAAGGACGAATCCGGCGCGCTCAACGAGTCCTATTCGGACATCATGGGCACGATCATCGCGAACTCCCAGAAGCCGGACATCGACAGCTGGAACTGGGAGATGGGCGAGGAACTCGACGGAACCGGTGTGCCGCTGCGCGATCTGAGCGATCCGACGCGGCGCGGTCAGCCCGCCCACGTGCGCGACTACGTGAACACGACCCGCGACAACGGCGGCGTGCACACCAACAGCGGCATCCACAACAAGGCGGCGTACAACGTCATCAGCGCGAAGAACGGCCAGGGCTACCTCTTCACGCCGCAGGACGTCGCAACGCTGTTCTATCTGGCACTGACCCTGCACCTGTCGCGGACATCCGGGTTCAGCGACAGCCGACGCGCGGTCGAACTCGTGGCCAAGTCCCTGTTCCGCAAGGATCCGCAAGACGTTCTGGACGAAAAAGTCCGAGCCGTCAGTGCCGGGTTCGAGGCCACCGGCATCAGTGCCTGAGGCCTCGCCGGCTCAGGACGAGTTGCTCAGGTCAGGTACCGGTAGGTCGGCGACCCCGGTTCGAGCAACTCGACGTGGATATCGGAATCCTGCATCCGGGCCAGCAAGCCCTCCAGGTCCGTGGCCGCGCTCAGCTCGACACCGCACAACGCCTCACCGGTCTCCCGGTTGTTGCGCTTGACGTACTCGAACAGGGTGATGTCGTCGCCCGGCCCGAGCACCTCGTCGAGGAAGCGGCGCAGCGCCCCGGGTTCCTGCGGGAAGTCCACGAGGAAGTAGTGCTTGAGTCCCAGGTGCACCAGTGACCGCTCGACCACCTCGTTGTAGCGGGACACGTCGTTGTTGCCGCCCGAGATCAGGCACACGACGGTGGACCCGGGCTCGATGTCGGCCTCCAGCAGCGCGGTCACCGACAGCGCCCCGGCGGGCTCGGCGATGATTCCGTCGTTCTGGTACAGGTCGAGCATCGCAGTGCAGACCGCGCCCTCGTCGACCGTGGTGAGGGCGACCATGTCACCCGCGGCGGCCAGCGCGGCGTAGGGCAGCGCACCGGCCCGTGCCACTGCCGCACCGTCGACGAACTGATCGACATGGTCGAGGGTCACGGGTTCGCCCGCGGCCAGTGCGGCGATCATCGACGCCGCACCCGCAGGCTCCACACCGAGCACCGATGTGCTCGAGGCGCGCTCGGCGAGGTATGTGGTGATGCCCGCGATGCAGCCGCCACCGCCCACCGGGACGATCACCAGATCCGGCTCGTCGTCGAGTTGGTCGAGCACCTCGGCGGCGATGGTGCCCTGGCCGGCCATCGTGCGCAGGTCGTCGTACGGCGGCACCAGGGTCGCCCCGGTGCGTGCGACATCGTCGAGCGCGGCGGCGGCGGCCAGATCGTAGGTCGACCCGCCGGCGATGAGCTCGATGAACTCGCGGCCGTGGTACCTGATCCGATCCCGCTTCTGCTTGGGGGTCTTGGCCGGCACATAGACGCGGCCGTGGGTGCGCATCGACCGGCAGGCCATCGCGAAACCCTGGGCGTGGTTGCCTGCCGAGGAACACACGACGCCGGCCGCCAGTTCCTCGGGCGAGAGCTGCGCCATCAGGTTGAACGCGCCGCGCACCTTGTAGGAACGCACCGCCTGCAGGTCCTCGCGCTTCAGGTAGACGTTGGCCCCGGTCGCTTCCGACAGGCGTTCGTTGAACTGCAGCGGGCTGCGGGTGACCACCCCGGAAATTCGCTCGGCGGCCTCGTCGATGTCGGCGGCAGTCAGCGGCGCGGCCAGCGGGGACACTCGGGAGCCTTTGCTCAGATCGGCAGTCACCGTTCAATGGTGCCACTGGCCAGCGGTTTCACTACACGTGGGTGGGCGCACACGCCGGGATTCCGCTGTCCGCGCCACGAGACCACCGAAATTCGCGAGATGCGGTTGAACAGACCCCGAACTGGGAAAACAACCATCGTGCGGCACACTCAGCGGCGGGCGCGGTGGGCGGCAGCGCGCACCGTGATGGTGGTCGCGCTCGCTGCGTCCGTGTCTGCGTGCGCGGCGCCCGCCGGCAGCCCCGCCGATGCCAACACCGCGCGGGTCTTCATCGACGACCAGGAAATGCCGACGTCCTACAAGGTGCAGTGCACGCAAATCTCCTGGTTGTGGACCATCGAAACAGAGCCGGAAACGCCCGGGTTCACCGCGATCATCCAGACCGGGGCCTCTGTCGAGCCCAAGGTCATGCGGATCCGGGATCTGACCGGCTTCACCGGGAGCGCACTGGCCGCGGCGGCGGACACCCAGGCAGGCATCGACGACACCAAATTCCACTTCAGCGGCACAGCACACGGCTCGTTCGCCGACCGCCCGACCAAACCGGCCGAGGTCCGGTACCGGGTGGAAGCCCGCTGTTGAACCAGATCAACCGGTAAAACGACACGCCTGATCCGAGGTTTCGGCTAGCCGAAATCAATGTTGCGAGCTATCGTCAACATATGACCACCGCCGGGAACTTTCGCAGCGCCACCTCCCGGGCCGATCACCAGGTCGACATCGCCGGGGTTCCCTGGCCGACCTACAAGCTGATCGCCCTGGCGATCGGCGCCCTGGTGCTGGTGGTCGTCGGTGTGGCCACCATGAGTGCGGCACCGGCCGTGCTCTCGGCCACCGCGGTCACCATCGCGGTATGGCTGGGTCTGGGCCGGATCTCGCCCGCTGATCACTGACCTTCCAGCAGTCCCCGCAACGTCTCCAGATCGGCAGCCACGGCGGCGACATCTGCCTCGAACTGCTCATCGGTCATCCCCGGTCGCTGCCGGACGGTGAACACGACTTCGCACGACTTTTTCCTCGACCCCCGCCGGGACGACCCGCATCGGGTTGTAGACGGCCTCACCCGAGGGCAGACGCACCACGTGATCGAGCACGCCGAGCGCGTTCGTCGGCGTGAATTCCACGCTGACCTCACCCATCGGGGAATCCGCCACCCATCCTCTCGAAGTGAGGCGCAACCCGCCCTCGGCCAGTCCTGCCGCCCACGTGGCCAACTGCCGCGGATCCGACGCGTAGGCGTACACCGCGTCGGGCGCGACCTCGATCCAGACGCTCACATGCCTGCTCCGCATGGTTCCACCGTAGGTGCCGGACGCTCGCCGCGCACCCACGCATTGTGACGATTCACCAGTCAGGCCGTGATCGCAAGGGCGGTAAACGTTTTCGCCCAACTGTTCAGCCGCGCACCGGGTGTACGGTCGGGTTTGTGGGTATTGCGACGACGGGCCTCTCACCGGTGGAGGAAACCGCTTTCCTGACGCTGTACGCCCGGGCGCTCGACAGCCGGTGGGCCCGCCCGATTCTCGGCGACACCATGGCGGATGAGGCAGTCGGACAACTCGATTACGACTTCGCCGGCCTGGGGGTGCAGACCAGCGTGGTGTGCCAGTCGGCGCTGCGGGCCAAGATGCTCGACGACCGGGTCCGTGCGTTCGTGGCCGGCCATCCCGACGCCGTCGTCGTCGATCTCGGCGGCGGCCTCGACAGCGGTGTTCACCGTGTCTCACCGCCGGTCACAGTCGACTGGTACAGCGTGGACCTGCCTGGGATCAGCCAACTACGGGACCGCGTGCTGCCGCCACTCCCCCAGGCACATACGGTTGCCGCGTCGCTGGCCGACCCGGACTGGACCGACCCGATTCCCTCCGATCGACCCACCATGCTGGTGGCCGACGGACTGTTCGCCTTCCTCGGCGAACCGGTCATCACCGGCATCTTCCGGAAGATCACCGAACACTTCGATTCCGGGGAACTCGCGTTCAACGACTACGGCCGGATCGGCTGGATGAGCAGGGCGGCCCTGAAGTTCTTTCCGGCCAAGATGTTCAAAGATGTCGGAAGCCAGTGGGGCTACCCGGGATTCAAGGACGCCCACCATCCCGAAACCTGGAACCCGCGACTGCGACTCGTCGAGGAGTCCAGCCTCGCCCACCAACCGGAGGTCGATCGCTTTCCCGGCGCACTGCGGATCGCGACCCGGGTCTCCGGCCTCAGCAAGGCGACGGCCCGCAAGGCGCGCATCCTGCGGTACCGGTTCTGACCGGCCGACGCCATTACCCGTCAGGTAGTCGACCGAACCGGCACGTGGCGTCATCGTTGACGCATGTCGCTGTCCATCGGCATCATGCTGCCAAGCCGGGAAACCGCGATGACGGGGCGTCATGACGCGCACGGACTGATCGAATTCGCCCGAATCGCAGAGGAATCGGGATTCGACTCGGTATGGACCGGGGATTCCGTGCTGGCCCGCACCCGGGTTGATCCGCTGACGCTGCTCGCCGCGGTGAGTGCCCGCACCTCCCGCGTCACCCTCGGTACCGCAGCGCTGATCGGTCCGTTGCGCCCGCCGCTGCTGACCTCGGTTCAGGCCGCCACGGTCGACCAACTCTCGGGCGGCCGGCTGATCCTCGGACTGGGTTCCGGATCTCCCCTACCGGAGAGCCGGCGTGAATTCGACGCGCTGGCAATGCCGTTCAGCGATCGGGCGCGTCGCCTGGACGAGGCCGCCGAACTGTGGCGGCAGGCATGGGCCAGCGAGAGCCGATTCAGCGGCCGGTACTGGCAGATCGACGGCCTCGACAGTGTGCTTCCACCCGCGCGCCCGGGCGGCCCGCCCCTGTGGTTGGCCGGCGGCGACTCGGACCGGGTCATCGCCCGGGTCGCCGAAGGCTACGACGGATGGTTGCCCTACCTTCCCGATGCCGGCGCCTACGCGCGGGCCTGGGCGCGAATCGGCGAGCTGACACCGCGCCCCATCACGCCCGCGCTGTACGCCACGGTGTGCATCGACGACGACCGCAGGCGCGCCCACGACACGCTCGACAGCTACACCCGGACCTACTATCGCCAGCCGCTGGATGTGCTGAGCTCGTTTCAGGCGTTCTGCGGCGGATCCGCCCAGGAATGCGCGGCGTGGCTCGCCGGCTATGTCGACGCCGGGGCACGACACCTGGTTCTGCGGATAGGCTCGCTCGATCCTCACCCACACATGCTTGCCGGCCGGCTACTGCCGCTCTTGCGTCAGGCCGGAAGCTCGTGATGAATCCCGCACGTACACAACTCGATTGACGGACACGTGCACCGCATACCCCACTCGATGACAGCTCGGGCCCGGGCCAGCGCCTCCATCTGCGCATCGATCTCGGCGAGTTTGGACTGCGCCAGTTCACGAGCCACCGGCCGGCCCGGAGTGTCGTCCTTGAGCAGCAGCCCGATCTCGGTCAACGAGAACCCGGCGGTCTTGCACAACCTGATCACTTCCAGCCGCATCAGCACCGACTCCTGATAGCGGCGCTGCCCGCCCACGCGCTCCGGCGCGGGCAGCAGCCCGACCTGCTCGTAGTAGCGCAGCGCGGTCTGAGCCACCCCGGTCCGCTGCGTGACATCTCCGATGGTCAGCGTCGTGCCCATCCGACCTCCTCACTCGAGCTTGACTTAGAGTCAACTCTAAGTCGTTGACTGGTTACATGCCGCATACCGACACCACACTCCAAGCCCTCAGCCGCTCCCACTACGCACTGCTGCGCAGCTTCCGCCGCGACGGCACGGCCGTCGACACCCCGATCTGGTTCGTGCTCGACGGCCCAACGGCGCTGTTCCGCACCAAGATCGGCCCGAAGACCCGCAGGCTCGCCGCCCGACCCGATATCGAACTGGTGGTCTGCGATTACAAGGGACGAATCACCGGCAGCACCTGGCTGAGCGGCCGGGCCACCGTCCTGGGCGGCGAGGACGCCCAGCTGGCCAACCGCGCCCTGCACCGGCGATACGGATGGCAATGGAACATCGTGCCGCTGCTCAAGATCCCCGGCGTCACCAACGTGCACCGCGACCTTCCGTTGCGGGAGAAGCTACGGCGGGCGCGGGATCGCGGGCTGTGGCCCGACAGCGCGATCGTGAAGATCGACCTGGCCGCTACCCCAGACAACCCGGGCCGAGCAACGCCTTGAGATCACCCATCAACGCCGAGGAAGGGGTCACCCGCAGCGACTGATCCAGTTCCAGCGTGGTGATCCGCTCGCCGCTGATCAGCCGCAGATGCACCTGGGAGGTGCCGGGATGATTGGCCAGCACCTGCTTGAGCGCACTCACCTTGTCGATAGTGCACTGGCGGGTGGGCAGGCTCACCGCCAGCGGCCGGTCGGCCTGCGCACTGCTGAAGTCGGGCACGACCAGTTCGTGGGCGATCAGCGAGATCCGGTCATCGCGCGCAGCCACTTTCGCCTTGACCAGTACCACCACGTCGTCCGCGATCTCGTGGCCGAACAATGAGTAGGTCTGAGGGAAGAACAGCACCTCGATACCACCGGTGAGATCTTCCAATTGGGCTGAGGCCCAAGGCAGGCCGTTCTTGTTCACGCGCCGGTTGACCGAGGCCAGGATTCCGCCGACCACCACCTGCGCGTCGTTGGCGATGTCGCCGTCCAGAATCGCCGGGATCTGAGTGTCGACCTGGTTGGCCAGCAGGTGCGCGATCCCGTTGAGCGGATGACCGGACACGTAGAGCCCGAGCATCTCGCGTTCGAGGGCGAGCTTGTGCTTGTCCTCCCACTCCTCCTCGGGCACCTTGATGGTGAACACCGCGTCCGTGCCGCCGCCGTCGTCGGCGCCGCCGAACAGGTCGAACTGCCCCATCGCCTCGGCCTTCTTGGTGCCGAGCACCGAATCGACGGCGTCGGTGTGCACCAGGAACAGCCCCTTGCGGGGATGGCCGAGCGAATCGAACGCGCCCGCCTTCACCAACGATTCGGTGACCTTCTTGTTGCAGGCCGCGATGTCGATCTTGTTGAGGTAATCGGAGAAGTCGGCGTACTTGCCCTTCTCGGTCCGGCTACTGATCAGCGACGCAACGACATTCGCGCCGACGTTGCGGATCGCGCCCAGACCGAACCGGATGTCGTCGCCCACCGAGGCGAAGTTCTGCACCGACTCGTTGACGTCGGGCGGCAGGACGGTGATCCCGAGCCGACGGCAGTCGGCGAGATAGACCGCCGCCTTGTCCTTGTCGTCACCGACCGAGGTGAGCAGGCCGGCCATGTACTCGGCGGGATAGTTCGCCTTGAGGTAGGCCGTCCAGTAGGACACCAGGCCGTAGCCGGCCGCGTGGGACTTGTTGAACGCGTACCCGGCGAACGGAAGGATGGTGTCCCACAGGGCTTTCACCGCCGCCTCGGAGAACCCGTTGGCGGTCATGCCTTCCTTGAAGCCCTTGTACTCGGCCTCGAGCACCTCAAGCTTCTTCTTACCCATGGCCTTACGGAGCGCATCGGCCTTACCCATGGTGTAGGAGGCGACCTTCTGCGCGATGAACATGATCTGCTCTTGGTAGACGATCAGGCCGTAGGTCTCGGCGAGGATGTCTTTGAGCGGTTCCTCGAGCTCGGGGTGGATGGGCTTGATCGCCTGCCGGCCGTTCTTGCGATCGGCGTAATCGTTGTGGGCGTTCATGCCCATCGGACCGGGACGGTACAGCGCGAGCACCGCCACGATGTCGTTGAATCCCGTGGGCTGCATGCGCCGCAGCAGGTCGCGCATCGCGCTGCCGTCGAGCTGGAACACGCCCAATGTGTCGCCGCGGCCCAGGAGCTCGTAAGCCGCCGGATCATCGAAGGGCAGCGTGTCCAGGTCCAGGTCGATCCCCCGGTTGGCCTGGATGTTCTCCAGGCAGTCACCGATGATCGTCAGGTTCCGCAGGCCCAGGAAGTCCATCTTCAGCAGGCCGATGGCCTCGCACGACGGATAGTCCCAGCCGGTGATGACCGCGCCGTCCTGAGGCCGTCTCCAGAGCGGGATCGCGTCGATGAGCGGCTCGGAGCTCATGATCACCGCACAGGCATGCACACCCGCGTTGCGCACCAGACCTTCCAGGCCGCGCGCAGTCTCGAAGATGGTCCGCACATCCGGATCGGTGTCGATCAGGGCGCGGACCTCGGCGGCTTCCTTGTACCGCTCGTGGTTGGGATCGGTGATCCCCGACACCGGGATGTCCTTGGCCATGATGGGCGGCGGCAGCGCCTTGGTGATCCGGTCGGCGATCGCGAAACCCGGCTGGCCGTAATGCACGCGGGCCGAATCCTTCAGCGCCGCTTTGGTTTTGATGGTGCCGAAGGTGATGACCTGGGCCACCCGGTCGCTGCCCCACTTGTTGGCCGCGTATCGCAGCATCTCGCCACGGCGGCGGTCGTCGAAGTCGATGTCGATATCGGGGGCCGACGGACGTTCCGGGTTGAGGAAGCGCTCGAACAGCAGACCGTGCGGGATGGGGTCGATGTTGGTGATACCCAGCGCATAGGCCACCAGTGATCCGGCGGCCGATCCACGGCCCGGCCCCACCCGGATCCCGACCGAACGGGCGTAGTTGATCAGGTCGGCCACGATCAGGAAGTAGGACGGAAAGCCCTTGTCGCAGATGACCTTGATCTCGTAGGCCGCGCGATCGGTGTACTCGGACGGGACGGGCGCGCCGCGAAACCTGCGCTCCTCCAGGCCGGCCTGCACCTCATGGGTCAGCCACGAGCCCTGATCGTGGCCGTCGGGAACCGGGAACACCGGCATGCGGTCGGTGGGCGTCCAGACGTCGGCGTAGGACTGCACCCGCTCGCCGATGAGCACTGTGGAATCGCACGCGCCCGGCACCTGGGAATCCCACAGGGCCCGCATCTCGTCGGCCGATTTGAGGAAGTAGCCGTCGCCGTCGAACTTGAACCGGTTCGGGTCCGACAGGGTCTTGCCGGTCTGGATGCACAGCAGCGCTTCGTGATTCTGCGAGGCCTCACGCGTGACGTAGTGACAGTCGTTGGTGGCCAACGGTGGGATGCCGAGCTTCTGCCCGACCTCCAGCAGGCCCTCGCGGACGCGGCGCTCGATATCGAGGCCGTGGTCCATCAGCTCGAGGAAGAAGTTGTCGGGGCCGAAGATGTCGCGCCATTTGGCGGCGGCCTCCAGCGCCTCCTGGCGTTGGCCCAGCCGAAGCCGCGTCTGCACCTCGCCGGAGGGGCAACCGGTGGTCGCGATGATGCCCTCGGCGTGTTCGGCGATGATCTCGGCGTCCATGCGCGCCCACTTGCCGAGCTGACCTTCGAAGGAAGCCAACGACGACAGCTTGAACAGGTTGCGCAGACCGGTCGCGGTTTCCGCGACCATCGTCATGTGCGTGTAGGCACCGCTACCGGAGACGTCGTCGCTCTTCTGGCTCGGGTCACCCCACTGGACACGCTTGGTCTCGAACCGCGAGGCGGGTGCGATGTACGCCTCGATACCGATGATCGGCTTGATGCCGACCTTGGTCGCCGAGTTGTAGAACTCGCTGGCGCCGAACATGTTGCCGTGGTCGGTCATGCCGATCGCCGGCATGCCCAGACGCTGCGCCTCGGCCAGCATCGGGGTGATCTTCGCGGCGCCGTCCAGCATCGAGTACTCGGTGTGGTTGTGCAGGTGCACGAAGGACCCAGAAGATGAACCGCTCATAGGGGTGCCAGTCTATGGCGCCCCACCGACACCGCCGCGCGTGTCGCCTCGCGTGTCTTTGCCGGCGAGTCAGAGATCACGATCGGCGATGGGCAGCAACCCATTGACGATCACCGATTGCAGTTGCTTGGCTATCGCTGGAACATCGACGGGACGGCCCTGCCAGCCGGTGTAGGCACCCACCCCCCACAACATCGCGTACAGCAGTTCTACCAAACTCGCCTGCTCGGTGTGCGCAGGCAACTCACGCCGGGCGACCGCCTCGGTGACCAGTTCCCCGAGGAATCCCCGGGTCGCCGTGACGGTGGCCGCGGGCAGATCGGGATGGCGGTACGACTCGATCCTGGCATTGACCAGAAACCCCACCACCGCGCCGTCCCGATGCCACACCTCCACCACGGCATCGATGTACGCATGCAACCGATCCAGCGTTCTTTCATGCTGTTTCGCGATGTGAATGCACGACATGACGACCTCGTGCGCCTGCTGCAGCAGTGCCCGGTAGAGGTCCTCGCGGCTGGCGAAGTAGTAGTTCAGCGTCGGGCGGCTCAGGCCGCTGCGCTTGGCGATCTCCTGGAACGTCGCCGCCGCGTAACCGCGCTCGTTGATGACTTCGTAGGCCGCTTGCACGATGCGTACACGGGTTTGCGCAGCATCGGCACCGACCGGACGGCCCGGCCCTCGACGGCTCGCCTTGGGCCTACCCCGGGGAGTCATCTAGCAAACACTAAGTCATTGCTGAATCAAGGTCAAAAGGTGGTGCCGCTAATGTCTCCGATCGGGCCGGACGACGTCAGACTCCGCACCCGCCCGTTCAGGTAGGCCCGCACCGAATCATCGGAGGTCAGCTCGATGGCCCGGCGGTATGCCGCCGCGGCCTCATCGACCCGCCCCGCCTCGCCGAGGAGATGGCCGCGGGTGACCCACACGGGCTGAAAGCCCTCGGCCGCGCGGTCCGTGATCGCGTCGAGGGCGTGCAAACCCGCATCGGCCCCGTCGATTTCGCCGTCCAGCGCAGCCAGGGCCACGGCGGCGCCCAATGAGGGACCCACCCGCATCAGTGCCCGATACAACTTGCGCAGCGCGTGACGCTCAACGCCGGCGGCGCAGTGCGCCGATTGAATCGCGGCCTCGTACTGGAACCGGCCCGGCCGCCCGAAGCCGTGGGCCCGGGCGAGCAGGCGTTCCCCGCGCGCGTACAGCCCGGCGTCCCAGCGGCCACGGTCCTGGTCGTCCAACGCGACGAAGGTGCCATCCCGATCGAGGCGGGCCGGGCGCCGCGCCTCACACAGGCACATCAACGCCGCCAGGCCGAGCACCTCCGGCTCCTCGGGCAGCAACTCGACGAGTACCATGGCCAGGTGGAGGGCCTCCGACGAGAGTGATTCGATCGCCGGCCGTTGCGGTACCGACAACCAGTCGATCGAATATGCGCCGTAGACGGCTTCGAGCACCTCGGGGAGTCGCGCGGCAAGATCGGTGCGCTCGGGCAGGGTGAAGGGGATTCCCGTGTCCCGGATGCGCTTCTTGGCCCGCACCAGCCGCTGCGCCATGGTGGCAGGGGCGACGGCGAATGCCGCGGCGATGGCGGCCGCGTCCACCCCCAGCACCGTCTGCAGCATCAACGGGGTACGGATGTCGGCGGAGATCGCCGGGTGCGCACACACGAGCATGAGCTCAAGCCGACGGTCGGGAATCGCGGCAGGCTCAGTCACCTCCTCGGCGATGTCGCGGTCTTGGGTCCAGGGCCCGCTCAACCGATGCGCCGGTGATTTCCACATGTCCCGCAGCCGATTTCGCGCCACGGTCAGCAACCACGCCTCGGGATTGCCCGGGACGCCGTCGCGCGGCCAGCGCTGCAGGGCGCGTTCCATCGCGTCGGCCAACGCGTCCTCGGCGGCGGTGATGTCGCGGCACTGCGCGGCCAGCAGCGCGAGCAGCCGGCCGTAGGACCGGCCGACCACCTGCGTGAGCCGCTCCCCGGCGGGCGTGTTCAGGGCGTGTACCAGCCCCGGCCCCGGCCGTAGGTCACCGCGACGGGCCTGATCTCGATCGAACCCCAGGCCGCGGCGGGGCACTTCCCGGCCCAGGCCAGCGCCGCGTCGAGGTCGGGAACGTCGATGACGAACACCCCACCCAGCCGTTCCCTGGTGTCGGCGAACGGCCCGTCCTGGATCTCCGCTGTGCCGGTGCGTGCCGTGTAGGTCGTGGTGGCCGACGCCGATTGGAGTACCTGCGTACCGACGAGCACGCCGGCCGCATCCAGGTCGTCGGCATAGCGGGCGAAAGCGGCCTGGGCCGGCTTCATGTCCTCCTCGCTCAGACCTGCCTCCGGTCCCTCCTGGTAGTGCATGAGTAGGCAGTACTGCACGGTGTCCTCCTGGTTGTCGATTCCAGCCTGTCACCGTGATGACGATTCCGGTTCCACCTGATCGACAATCTCGGCCGGCGAATCCGCCGGCTTTCTGCGCAGTGCGCTCACCGTCATGATCACGAGCGCCACCCAGATCAGGGCGAAACCGACCCATCGGCCCGGCGGCATCGGCTCGTGGCCGATGAACACACCCCAGGCCATCTGCAGTCCCGGGTTGAGATAGAACAGCAGTCCCAACGTCACCATGGGAAGCCGCTGCGCGGCCGCGGCGAACAGCAGCAACGGCACGGCGGTGACCGGTCCGGCGAGCATCAGCAGCACCGCGTGCCAGGGGCCGTGGTTGAGGAAGTTCCCTTGGCCCAGCACCTCCAGGGTGATCACGTAGCCGGCGGCGAGCGGGAGGGCCAGCAACGTTTCCACGGCCACGCTCACCCGTGGGTCGGCCTGCACCACTTTCTTGACCAGGCCGTATATCCCGAAGGACAGCGCGAGGATGACCGCGATGTAGGGCGGTGCGCCCAGTTCGGCGGTCAGGATCGCCACCGCGATGAGCGCGAGCACCAAGGCGGTCGCCTGCCAGCGGTTGATCCGTTCGCGGAACACCAGCACGCCCAGCAGCACGCTCACCAGCGGGTTGATGAAATAGCCCAGCGCTGCGTCCACGACGTGACCGGTGGTGACGGCGTAGATGTACGTCCCCCAGTTGACCGCGATGAGGACGGAGGCCGCCAGCAGTTGAAGCCAGGTCCGCAGCGTCAACCGGCGTAGATCACCGAGTCGCCGGGCCACCGCCAGCACAAGCACCAGGAACAGCGCGCTCCACACGATGCGGTGGGCCAGCACCTCCGGCGCACCCGCGGGCAGCAACAACAGGAAGAAGCCGGGGCACAGTCCCCACCAGATGTAGGCACCCGCGCCGAACAGCACCCCCGAGCGGCCTGCAGCGGCTCGTTGCGGCGAGGCCTGACCACCCACGGCTAGTGGCGGCGCAGGACGTCGAGGGCGGCTTGCAGGTCGGCCGGGTAAGGGCTGGTGATCTCGATGCGCCGGCCGTCAGCAGGATGGGCGAAGGCCAGGGACCGGGCATGCAGCCACTGACGTTCCAGCCCAAGCTTTTTCGCCAACGTGGGATCCGCACCGTAGGTCATGTCGCCGCAACACGGGTGATGCAGGGCGGCGAAGTGCACGCGGATCTGATGGGTCCGGCCGGTCTCCAGCTGGATGTCGAGCAGGCTGGCAGCCTGGAACGCCTCGACGGTGTCGTAATGGGTGACGCTGTGCCGGCCACCCTCGACGACCGCGAACTTCCAGTCGTGACCCCGGTGCCGCCCGATCGGGGCATCGATGGTTCCACTCGACGGATCCGGGTGTCCCTGCACCAGCGCGTGATAGCGCTTGTCGACGGTGCGCTGCTTGAACGCCCGCTTGAGCACCGTGTACGCCCGCTCGGACAGCGCCACCACCATGACGCCGGACGTGCCGACGTCGAGTCGGTGCACGATGCCCTGGCGTTCGTGGATGCCCGAGGTGCTGATCCGGAATCCGGCGGCGGCCAGGCCTCCCAACACGGTTGGACCGTGCCAGCCGACCGTGGCGTGCGCGGCCACGCCTGGCGGCTTGTCCACCGCCACGATGTCGTCGTCGGCATAGAGGATGTCCATGCCCTCGATGTCGACCGGGGTGTTCTCGACGGGGGCGGGCGCCTCGGGCAGCCGGACCTCCAGCCAGGACCCGGCGACGAGTTTGTCGGACTTCGCGGCCGGGGCGCCGTCGATGTCGACGCCGCCGTCCTCGGCCATGGCCGCCACGGCCGTCCGCGACAGCCCGAGCAGCCGGGCCAGCCCCGCATCGACTCGCATTCCCGCCAGGCCCTCGGGCACTGGCATCGACCGGGTCGTCACTATGACGTCTCGGCCTGGCGACCGACCGTGCTCGACTCGTCCGACGGGGTCACCGGAGCGGCGTCACCGGTCTCCTCGGCGTCAGTGTCAGTGTCCGTGACCTGAGCGTCTGCGGCCACAGCTGGTTCCGGCTTCACCTTCTCCGGCTCGGGATCGTCCAGACGCCGGCGCCCGACGGTATCGAAGTCGAAGCCGAACAGCGACAACGCCACCAACAGGATGGCGCCGCCCACGACCGCCGGATCGGCCACGTTGAACACCGGCCACCAGCCGACCGAGAAGAAGTCCACCACGTGGCCGCGCAGCGGTCCGGGGGCGCGGAAGAAGCGGTCGATCAGGTTTCCGGTCGCACCGCCCAGGATCATGCCAAGGCCGAGAGCCCACCACGGAGAGACCAGCCGGCGGCCCATCCAGACGATGCCGATCACCACGCCGGTGGCGATGAGGGTCAGCACCCAGGTGTAGCCGGTTGCCATCGAGAACGCCGCGCCGGAGTTGCGCACCAGCGTCCAGGTGACGGTGTCACCGATGATCGACACCGGTTGGCCGGGTGTCAGCAGGCGCACCGCGAGCACCTTGGTCACCACGTCGACGAACAGCACCACGGCAGCAACGGTGAGCAGCAGACGCAGCCGCCGCCGAGGCGGAGCAGCGGTTACGGAGGACGATTTCGTGTCCCCGGTTGCGTCGGTCACCGGCTCCGCCGGGCCTGACGTTTCATCAGTCACTCTCCCATCATCCCAAACAGTCGATGCGGGACAATCTGCACCGTGATGGAGCCCGCAAAGCTGTCCGCGCACCCGCCCCGGCGCATCGTCGTCATCACCACCGGCGGCACCATCTCGACCAGCACCGACGGGGCCGGAATCAGGCGCCCGACGCACACCGGCGCTGACCTGACTGCCGGGATGGCCGTTGCGGCGCAGGTCGACGTCGTCGACGCGATGGCGACCGACAGCGCACTGCTGACACCCGCCGACTGGGACCGGATCGCACGCGCGGTCGGCGCCGCGGCGGCCGATGCCGACGGAGTCGTCATCACCCATGGAACCGACACCATGGAGGAGACCGCGCTGTGGCTCGACCTCACCTACGGCGGGAAGGTCCCCGTGGTGCTCACCGGGTCGCAACGCAGCGCGGACGATCCCGACAGTGACGGACCGGGCAACCTGCGGGACGCGATCACCGTCGCGGCCGCCCCGCAGGCCCGAGACCTCGGCGTGGCGGTCAGCTTCGCCGGCACGGTGTGGCAACCGATGGGCCTGCGCAAGCGTCATACCCGCGATCTGGACGCCTTCACCGGCACCGCGCTCGGAATCGTCACCGACGCCGGGTGTGAGATCACCACCGCGAAAAGCGCGCGTCTTTCTCGGTGCGCTCGCGGCAGCCTCAGCGCCCCGGGTCGACATCGTGGCCGCCTACCCGGGGGCGGACGCCGCAGCCCTGGACGCCTGTGTCGCCGCCGGAGCGCGGGGCATCGTGGTCGAGGCCGTCGGCTCGGGCAATGCTGGGACCGCACTGATCGACGGGGTCCGCAGGCACTGCCGCGACGGCGTGGTGGTCGCGATATCGACGCGGGTTCCCGACGGCCCGGTCGCCGCGCAGTACGGCCCCGGACAACAACTCGTCGCTGCCGGCGCGATGATGTTGCCCCGGCTGCGCCCACCGCAGGCCCGAGTCCTGCTGATGGCCGCGTTGGCCGGCGTTCGGCCGGTTGGCGAGGTCGTCGAAGCCTGGGGTTGACGCCCTGTGTTGAATAGAGAACGTGCGTTTCCACATTTCGGCGGCGGCTGCCGCCGGCCTACTGGTGCTCAGCCCGCTGCCGACCGCGCTGGCGCTGCCCTCACCGCCCGGCGTCGAGGAGATCGACGGCTACCCCATCGCGGAGGGCAACTACAGCTCACCCACCGATTTCTACGGGATGTTCTTCCGAACGCCGGACGGCCGATTCTGCGCGATCCGGCCCAACCGGGGACCCGTCGGCTGCGACGCGGTGCCCGGGGACGCACCGGCAGGAACCAACCAGACCTTCGTCGAGAGCGGCGCTCCCGCCTCGTACCGATTTTCCGGAACCGCGTCCTTCACCCGCGATGATGTCGATGTGCTGCCCGTAGGACACCGCCTGGAGAACTGGGGAGCCAGCTGCGGTATCGGCGAGCAGGGCTCGGTGATCTGCAAAACCTCGGGCCGGCATGGCTTTTCGCTGGACACCGCGTCCGGCGTGCTCTGGTAGCCGGTGGTCGCTCACGTCGCCGGCAGCGGGGGTTGACGCCATCGGTTGAATGGAGCCTATGCGCCACATCATGGCAATTGCCGCGGTCGGCCTGTTGGCACTGGGCCCCGTACCCACTGCCGCGGCCGAGCCACCGCCGGGCGCCGACCAGATCGACAGCTACCCCATCGCCGAGGGGCACTACAGTTCGCCCACCGATTTCTACGGCGTGTTCTTCCGGACCCCGGACGGTCGTCATTGCGGAATCGGTCCCAACGGCGGCCCGGTGGGTTGTGACGCCGTGCCGATCGATGCCCCGGCGGGCAGCAACCAGATCTTCGTCAACAGTGGCGGGCCCGCCTCCTACCGGCACTCCGACACCGCCTCGTTCACCCGCGACGTCGACGTGCTGCCCGAGGGTCACCGACTGGAGAACTGGGGCGCCAGTTGCGGAGTCGGCTATCAGGGCACGGTCACGTGCAAGACGTACGGCGAGCACGGCTTCATCCTGAGCAGTACCTACGGCGTGCTCTGGTAGTCGGCCAATCCGCTGAGATAGTCGCCCCAGTCCAGGCTGGCAACCGGGTCGGCCCGGCGGAATCCGGGCGTGTCGTCGGGGAAGGTCCTGGCCAGTCCCGGCCCGCTGGCCCGGGTCTCGAACCGTACGGTCATCACCCCGTGTCCGGCGCCCTGGACCCAGCCATGGCCGTGCTCGGGGTGCGCCACGTCGTCGCCGATGCGCCAACCGGTTTGGGTTACCTGGGCTGTCTCGGCGCTGTGCTGGTGAGAGTCGGAGATGTCGTCGAGCTGCTCCAGGTCCGGGAACAACGATTCCTGCCTGCTGTCGGACAGTCCTGAAAAACCCACGCCCACAAGACGAATCGGACCGATCTCGACCGGGTCGAGCAAGAGCCGACGGGCGGTTCCGATCAGGGTGGCGGCCTCGGTGGTGGCGTAAGCCAGTGTGGCAGAACGGGTCAGCGTGCTCATATCGGACTTCTTCAGCTTGACGGTCACGGTCCGGGCGCCGCGGCCGTCCTTCTCCAGGCGCCGGTGCGCGTGTTCGCCGATCGGGCCGATCGCATCCTGAAGCTGACGCAGCGTGGTGAGGTCCTCGGGAAATGTCGACTCGGCGCTGATCTGCTTGGCCTCGGCCCGTTCGGCCACCGGGCGATCGTCGATTCCGCGGGCCAGCCGATGCAGCGCGGCCCCGACCGCCGTGCCGAGCACGCTGGCGGCCTCGGCATCCGACAGCGCGGCCAACGCACCCACCGTCTCGATCCCGAGCCGGTGCAGCTTCTCCTCGGCCACCGGTCCGATCCCCCACAACTTGCGCACCGGTAGGCCGTCGAGCAGCCGCGCCTCCTCGTCGCGGCGGACGACCCGGATCCCATCGGGTTTGGCCAACCCGGAGGCGATCTTGGCGATCTGCTTTCCGGATCCGGCCCCGACGGAGGCCACCAGCCCGGTCTGCTCACGCACCTTGGCCCGCAACTGCTGGCAGAACTCCTCGACATCGGCCGCGGTGGCGCCCGTAAGTTCAACAGGCTCGCCGAAGGCCTCGTCGAAGGACAGCTGCTCGAGCACCGGTACGACGCTGCGGACGGTGTCCAACGCCCGCCTGCTGGCCACGCCGTACACGGCACCGCGGGGCGGCAGCACAACCGCGGGTGCACCGACGAGCCGGCGGGCCTGATGCATCGGCATCGCCGAGCGCGCGCCGAAGCGGCGCGCCTCGTAGCTGGCCCCGGCCACCACGCCGCGACCGCCCATACCGCCGACGAGCACGGGCCTGCCGCGCAGGGTGGGACGGGTGAGCTGCTCGACGGAGGCGAAGAACGCATCCATGTCGAGGTGCAGAACCCAGCGTCCGCCTGCGCCCGTGACCTCGGCGCCGTTCATGCTTGTGATGCTATGGCGCTAGCCTGACCTGCATGACGCCGGATGACGTACCGATCAGGGACGAGTCGATTCGCCTGGGACAGTTCCTCAAGCTGGCATCCCTGATCGACAGCGGCGCCGACGCCAAGTCCGTCATCGCCGACGGCCTGGTCAGCGTCAACGGCGAGGTCGAACTCCGGCGCGGCAGGCAGCTGCGCCCCGGCGACACCGTTTCGCTCGGGGACCGCACGGCCCGGGTCACCGGCGCCTGATCGGGCCGCCTCACGCTTTGGCGATCGCGACCCGGACCCCGTCCCCGATCACCGTGCCGTCCGCCAGCGCAGCCTCGTCGACGAACTCGAAACCGGTGGCCAGGATTTCACCGGCGATGAGATCTCGATGGGTACGTGCCCACGGCTCGTACTGAGCCGGGACCGCGATCTGCACCACGATCCGGTCGGACACCTCAAGACCGGTCGACTTACGCAGTTCCTGCAGTTCACGGATGCGGTCCTTGGCCCAGCCCTCGGCCTCCAGTTCCTCGGTGACCGTGCCGTCGAGCACCACCAGGCCCGCGCCGTCGGGCAGGGCCGCGGTCCACTCCGGATCGGCGGCAACCAGTTTGGCGGTGTACTCCTCGGGTTGCAGCACCACCGGCCCGGCGGTCAGCGTGCCGTCGGGATTGACCACGCCCTCCCCCGCCTTGACGGCCTTGATCGCGGCCTGAACGTCCTTGCCGATCCGGGGACCGGCGACGCGGGCGTTGACGGCGAGGTCGAACTTGCCATAGGCGTCGATGTCGTCGGTCAACTCGACATCCTTGACATTGAGTTCGTCGGCGATCAGATCCACGAACGGCGTGATCGAGGACGGATTCACCGTGTTGTCCAATGCCACAGTCAATTTCGGCAACGGCAGGCGCACCCGCAGCTTCTTGGCCTTGCGCAGCGAGGAACCCACCGAACACACCTCGCGCACCTGGTCCATCGCGGCCACCAGATCGGCGTCCTTGGGCAGCACATCGGCTTCGGGCCAGTCGGTCAGGTGCACCGAACGCTCACCGGTCAGGCCACGCCACATCACCTCGGTCGCCAACGGCAGCAGGGGCGCAGCCAGCCGGCACGTCACCTCGAGGACGGTGTGCAGGGTGTCGATGGCGTCGGCATCCTCCTCCCAGAAGCGCGAACGTGACCGGCGCACATACCAGTTCGTCAACGCCTCGGTGAACTGCCGCAGCTCGTCGCATGCCCCGGAGATGTCGCACGTGTCCAGCGAGATGGTCAGATCGTCACGCAGCTGAGCCAACTTGGCCAGGATGTAGCGGTCCAGCACATTGTCAGAATCGGTCCGCCAGGTGCCCTTCTTCGGCGCGTACAACGCCAGGAAGCTGTAGGCGTTCCAGAACGGCAGCAGCACCTGCCGGACGCCTTCGCGGATACCCTGCTCGGTGACGATCAGGTTGCCGCCACGCAGGATCGGCGAGGCCATCAGGAACCAGCGCATGGCGTCGGACCCGTCCCGGTCGAACACCTCGCTGACATCCGGGTAGTTGCGCAACGACTTGCTCATCTTCTGGCCGTCATTGCCCAGGACGATCCCGTGCGCCACACAGGTTTTGAAGGCGGGCTTGTCGAACAGCGCGGTGGCCAGCACATGCATGGTGTAGAACCAGCCGCGGGTCTGGCCGATGTACTCGACGATGAAGTCGCCCGGGAAGTGGGCGCTCGCACCGCCGGCCCCGGTCTCATTGTCGGCACCGCCGACGCCGTCGAACCACTCCCGGTTCTCGAACGGGTAATGCACCTGCGCATACGGCATCGACCCGGAGTCGAACCACACGTCGAACACGTCCTCGATACGGCGCATCGTGGCCTTGCCGGTCGGGTCGTCCGGGTTCGGCCGCGTCAGCTCGTCGATGAACGGCCGGTGCAGATCGGTCGGCCGCACACCGAAATCGCGCTCGAGCTCGTCGAGGCTGCCGTAGACGTCGATCCGCGGGTAGGCCGGGTCATCGGACTTCCATACCGGAATCGGGCTGCCCCAGTACCGATTTCGCGACACGGACCAGTCGCGCGCATTGGAGAGCCACTTACCGAACTGTCCGTCCTTGACGTGCTCGGGATACCAGGTGATCTGCTGGTTGAGCTCCACCATCCGGTCCCGGAACTCGGTGACCTTGATGAACCACGACGACACCGCGCGGTAGATCAACGGATTGCGGCACCGCCAGCAGTGCGGGTAGGAGTGCTCGTATGTCTCGTGGCGCAACAGCACCGCGCCGTTGGCCGCCGCGGGCCCGTCGCCGTTCTTGAGGTCGCGGATGATCTGCGAATTGGCGTCGAAGACGTGCTGGCCCGCGTAATCGGGCACCGTCGCGTCGAATCGGCCCTTCGAGTCGACCGGGGTGACCGCGACGATGTCGGCGGTGTCGGCGGTGGCCTTGTCGTCCTCGCCGTAGGCGGGGGCCATGTGCACGATGCCGGTGCCGTCCTCGGTGCTGACGAAGTCGGCTGCCAGCACCTGGAACGAGTTGGGCGCGTCCATGAAGTAGGTGAACGGCGGCAGGTACCGCGTGCCGAGCAGATCCCGCCCGGTGTAGCTGCCGAGAACCTCGGGCTCCTCCCCGAGCTCACGGGCGTACGCGGCGAGCCGAGCCTGGGCCAGGACGTAGCGCCGCCCGTCGGAACCCTGCACCAGCACGTAGTCGATGTCGGGATTGACGGCGACGGCCTGGTTGGACGGCAACGTCCACGGCGTCGTCGTCCAGATCAACAGGTGCGCACCCTTGAGCGGGCCGTCGGTCACGGTGAAGCCCACGGTGACCGCCGGATCCTGGCGGCTCTGGTAGACGTCGTCGTCCATCCGCAGCTCGTGGTTGGACAACGGGGTCTCGTCGTTCCAGCAGTACGGGAGCACCCGGTTGCCCTCGTAGGCCAGGCCTTTGTCCCACAGCTGTTTGAACGCCCAGATCACCGACTCCATGAAGGTCGGATCCAGGGTCTTGTAGTCGTTGTCGAAGTCCACCCACCGGGCCTGGCGGGTCACATAGGCACGCCACTCGTCGGTGTACTTCAGCACCGAGGCGCGACATGCCGCGTTGAACTTCTCGATGCCCATCTCTTCGATCTGGGCCTTGTCGGCGATGCCGAGCTGGCGCTGCACCTCGAGTTCGGCGGGCAGCCCGTGGGTGTCCCAGCCGAACCGGCGCTCCACCTTGTAACCGCGCATGGTGCGGTAGCGCGGCACGATGTCCTTGACGTAACCGGTCAGCAGGTGGCCGTAGTGCGGGAGCCCGTTGGCGAACGGCGGCCCGTCGTAGAAGACGTATTCCTCGGCATCAGCACGGCGCGCGATGCTGGCCCGGAAGGTGTCGTCGGCAGCCCAGTAGTCGAGCACCTCAAGTTCCCGCTCCGGGAAGTTGGGTGCGGCCGGCTTGGGATACCCGGCCGACGTTGAGGACTCCGATTGGGCAGTCACTGACGCGTCTCCTGTGCCTATGACGCGGCCGGGCCGCGTCGGGGCTCCCCATCCGGGGAGCCTGTGTTTCCAGGCACGGGGACGACGTCGCACGGATGCGCAAGCGCCGCGGTACCACCCCGCTTGCGCGCTGCATGCAGCGCGCCGCTCAACTTCGGGCGATCACGGGCCCACCCGTCCGGTTCTACTGGGCTACGCCGGATCCGAACATTCGAATCAGAGTGGCTGTTCTTCCGAAGGCTCCCCGGTGATGGCCGGATCAGCGCCGATCCGCCCAGTCTAATGAGCGCCGCAAATCAGCCGGCAATCAGACCTAACCGGAGGTGACCTCGATCAGGGCCAGCGGAAACTGCTCGGCCAGCTCATCGACCGTGCACTGGTCGAACCTGCGGCTGTCGAACCGCCAGAGCAGGCGCATCGTGGTCTCGGTATCGGGATGAATGTGCAGCGCCAGCGGATGGTCGGACTGCCCCGCTCGCGGCCCGTCTCCGTACGCGAAGCTCATGTCCGCCGACGGGTGTTCACCGTTGCCGACGCTCGGACGTGCCACGGCCAGCAATTCGGGCCCTGACATGCCACGATGCGATACGCAGGGCACTCCGACGCGGCGATATCCGGCCCGCTCGGGACCACTCACGACATCGACGGTCAACACACCGTCACCGATCGCGCGGGCGACCGTCCGGCCCAGGGCGGCCAGCAGCAAGTCCTCGGCCGTGCAGCCCATCGCGATCTGGGCTCCGTGCAGCTCGGCGGACAACACGTCGTCCAGCGCACTGGACACCAATGCAAAATCCGAGGCGGCCGGCGGTCCGACGGTGCCGTAGTCGGCGATCCAGGAACCATTGCCATATGCGTCGGGCAGGACGGAAACAGACATATCTGTAACGGTAACCAGAGTTTCCCAAAATTGGGAGAGCTGTGCCAAAAGTCTGACAGCGTTGTCAATAACGCCGTTGTTGGCATTGCTGCGGTTCGCTGAGACCAATTGTGGGCTCGGGGTCTATGGTGTTCTGATGCCGCGAACCGACGAGAACGGCAGGCAGCTCAAGGCCCTGCTCGACTATCTGCTGGACGGCGAGGTCGACGCCAAGGCCGTCTACAGCGCGCTGGGAGTATCCAGCAGCACGTATTACCGGCGCGTGAAAGAAGCCGACTATCCCAACGCCGAGGAATTGCGGCAGGTCGCCGATCGCTTCCACCTCAGCTATCCGGACCTGCAGATCCGGTTCGGGCTGATGAGTCGCCAGGAAGTCTGGCATTACATGGAGTCGTCGCCGGTGACCGTGGCTCCCGTGGACACCGCCACCCGGGTCCGGCCTGCCGTCCACCGGCCCAAGAAACTGTCCCAACTCACCCCACGACACGACGCTCCCCCGCTGTAAGCGGCGCGCCGGCACTATCCGCACCACCGTCCGAGGCAAATGCTATGTCCGTCGCCACTCTCATCGCCATCACACTGGGCTGCATCGCATGGAGTCTGTGGATCAGAAGGGTCACCTGGTCCTGCCGGTGGGAAGTGGCCGCCACCCTGAACATCGCCCTGCAGGGCGTGGCGGTGCTGCTGATGTCGCCGTGGGCCTCGGAAACCATCGGGCACGTTCTGTATCAGCTGACCGGTAAGTGGAACGTCGAGGACTATCTCGGCCACGACGCGTACATCGTGGCCGCGTCGGCCATCGTCTACAACTCCCTTGGCCGCCTTCAGGACGACAACGCCATGCAGCGCTCCTTCAAGCAGTACGTCGAGCGTCCTGCCACCATCTGCATCCCGGTGCTGCTGGCGACCTTCTCGATGGGCAACGGCGCCACGGTGTACCGGGCCGACTTCTTCCAGGTTCCGACGGATTTCTGGCTGAGCGCCTACTGGATCCTGCTCTGCGGCACATTGCTCTACCTGTTGGGTTACGGCGCCCGAGCCATGCTGGTGCTGCGCCGGGACCCGAAGTCCCGCCGGATCGCCAACATCTACCTGTTCGCATCGGTCAGCGGGATGCTGGCGTGCACGACCCGGATCATCACGTCCCTGGTACCGGCGCTGCAGCCGATCGAGAACGGTCGCCTGGTGTGGGTTTTCGCCTGTGCCTGCGGCGCCATCTTCGCGCTCGCCTCTGCGCACTCCTGGCGGATAAAGACACGGTGGCTGGCCCCGAGCAATCGGTGACCGGCCGCGTCATCGACCGCGGACACCTGCTGAATCGGTCAGCGGCAGTTCAGAATCGGTGAGGTCGCCGGATGCACAGTCCGGCTTCCTTTCTGCGGCGGCATCGGGTAGATCGGCAGTCTCCGTGTCGTCGGAATGGTCATGACGGTCGCCGCCGGCTTCCCGTCCACCGTGGTCGGACGAGGCGCGCCGGGCATCCGGCGGTTTCAACGGCCACCAGTTGAGCTTCCCGATCAGAACGGCCGCTGCGGGAACGGTGATCGTGCGAACCAGGAACGTGTCGAGCAGTAGTCCGACGCCGATGATGAAACCGATTTCGACGATGCTGGCGATGCTGCTCACCGTCAGCGCCAGCATCGAAGCGGCGAAGATCAGACCGGCCGAGGTGATGACCCCGCCCGTGGCCCCCACCGTCTTGATGACGCCTGACCTGATACCCAGCCGCGATTCGTCCCGGATCCGCGATATGAGCAGCAGGTTGTAATCGGCACCCACGGCGACCAGAACCAGGAAAGCCATTCCCGGCACACTCCACGACAGTTCTCGCCCCAGGATGATCTGGAACAGCAGAACTCCGATTCCGAGCGCGGACAGGTAGGACAACACAACCGAGAGCACCAGATACAGCGGCGCCACCACCGCCCGCAACAGGGTCACCAGGATCAGGAACACCACGATCAACGTGATGCACACGATGTAGCGGATGTCCGCGTTGTAAAAACCGCGGATGTCGCGATTCACCGCCGAGAACCCGACCATCGAGATCTCCGCGTCCGACAACGTCGTGTTCGGCTTCGCACTGTTGGCGGTCGCGATGATCTGATCGATCTGATCCATCGCCTCGCTGCCGAAGGGGTTCAGTGCAGTCTGGACGAGGTAACGCACAGTGTGCCCGTCATCCGAAACGAACAGCTTCGCCGCCTTCTCGAACTCCGTCTGGGTGAGCACTTCCGGTGGAATGTAGAAGCCCGACATCGGCGGATTCGCCGCGTCCCGCTTCATCCCGAGCAGGAAACCTGATGCCTGGTCGAGGCCGCCCCCCATCGTCCGGGTCTGGTCGACGAGCAACTGCACGCCGTCAGCGAGTTGGCGACTCGAATCCGCCAGGAGGTTCGCCCCCTCGACCGCCGTGTTGATCTGCCGCTGCAGTCCCTGCGGATCGTCCATGCCCAACTGCTGAAGTGCGTTGGTTGCCGTGCTCATCGTCGACTCGAGCTGGCGAACCGTGTCGTCGAGGGTGGAGCTGGCGTCCGTCGACTCCAGCTGCCTGCTGAGGTCGGCGATCGTGTTGACCGTGCCGTCGTCATAGGCAGCGACGACGCGCTGGAGATCTGCGCGCGACGACACGCAGGCCGGATCGATGTTGCAGGCGGGACTGACGTTGAGGGCATCGACGGCGGGCTTGGCCCAGTCGTGGATGGCCTTTGCCTGGCTCACGTTCTTCCTCAGCGCATCCCCGAGTGCACGCATGTTGCCGACCAGGCTCGACGTCGAATCGACGTCCGTGAGTTTCTTGGAGCCACCGAAGCGCTTCTGCATCTCCGTCAACGCACCCACAAGCCCGCGAACCGAACCGATCGCCGAGACAACCTGGGTGCGTACCTGGCCCAAAACGTCGGCGAGTTGATGCGCGCCGCCACTCAGCTTGTCGAGGTTGGCGTTGTTGTCCTCGATGAGGTTGGACGCGTCCCGGAGTTTGCCGCCCACCTCGCCGGCCTGATAGGTGGCTTTCGCCTGCTCGAGCACCTCCCCGGTCGGCCTGGTGATGCCACGCACCACGTCGATGTCGGGGAGCTGGCTGACTCGCTGGGCCATCTGCTCCATGTCTGCGAGCGCCTTCGGCGTACGCAGATCCTGCGGAGATTCGATGAGAATGAACTGCTGCAGCGTCTGGCTGATGGGGAAATGCTTGTCCATCGCCTCGTAACCGCGGTTACTGGAGGAATCGGCCGGCAGCGCCTTACGGTCGTCGTAGTTGAACTTCACCATCGCCGCACACCCGGCGAGCGCGACCAGGATCACCAGACTGCCTGCCAGGTGTGCGAACGGCCGCCGCACCACGTGGATGCCCGACCGCCGCCAGAACCTTCCGGTCACGTCACGGCGGGGCTTGATCCAGCCGCGTCGACCAACGAGCGTGATCAGCGACGGAAGCAGCGTGACCGAGGCCAGGAATCCGATGAAGACCGTGACCGCCAGCGCCGGCCCGACCGTCGAGAAGGCCCCCAGCTTGGTGAACATCAAGCCGAGGAACGTGAGCGCGACAGTCGCCGCCGATCCGGCTATCACCTCACCGATCGAGGTCAGCGCGCTGACGATGGCCACGTCGGACTTCATCCCGGCGCGCACCAACTCCTGATAGCGGCTGAAGAGGAACACCGCGTAGTCCGTCCCGGCGCCCATCAGCATGCCGGTCATCAGCACGATCGTCTGCGGCCCGAGCCCGAGTCCCAATTCGCCAAGGGCCGCCACCACCTGTTGGGCGACGACCATTGATATGCCGATGGTGATCAGCGGGATCAGCATCGCGGCCAGGTTCCGGTACACGATGATCAAGATCGTCAGCACCATGACCACGGTGGCGATCTCGATGATGTGCTGATCACGCGCACCGATCTTGTCGATGTCGTCGAACGTTGCCGCAGCGCCGACCACATTCACCGCGAGGGCCGAATTCTGGGTGGCCTCGTTGACGGTTTTGATCGCGCTGCGATAGGCCTCCTGACCCGGTCCGGTCCCCATGGTTCCGGACAGGCTCATCGGCAAGGTCCAGGCTTTCTGGTCCTTGCTCGTCATCGCCTCGCGCAGCTCGGGAATGTCGACGAAGTTCTGCGTGGAGGTCACGCCGCTGTTGGTCTTCAACTGCGCGACCAGGTTCCGGTATGTGTCCTCGTCGGCCGTGGTCAAGCCGTTCTCGTTGCTCAGCACGACAACGGCGAAGTTCCCCGCGTCAGCCTCGTGAAATGCGTCCTTCATCTTCTGGCCCGCCACCAGCACCGGCGCATCGGCCGGCAGGAAATCGGGTGGGTTCCTCTGGGCCACTTCCATCAAGGAGGGAACAGCCAGCCACAATGACAGGGCGAGCAGCACCCAGCTGACGATGATCGTCAACGGACGCCGGACCACCAGCTGACCAAGACCTGCAAATCCCACGCGAGCAAACGCGCCGCGGATCTTGGCGCGGCTCAACATCCCCATAGGCTACACGGCAGATCCACGCAAACAACGGCTACGAACTGCGGTGATGCCGTGCGCCCGTCGAATACTGCGGCGATGGGCAACGGCGCCAAAGCTCAACGCGCCTGTGGCTAAGTCGACAACAGATGTGTTCACCGAGCAACCGGGTGCCCCGGCCTGCGAGCCGCGTTGAGCACGCCGCCAGATGATCTGGGCCTGGCAGGCCACGAACACCGTACAACCGCTAGCGTGTAGCGGAATCAGGGTGTTCGGCGCCCGATCCGACAGCGGGGTGGCAGTGAAGTTTGTCGTGGCAGTCCATGGGACTCGAGGCGATATCGAGCCATGCGCGGCGGTCGGTCTCGCCCTGCGGGAACGTGGCCATGAAGTCCGGATGGCCGTTCCGCCCAATCTGATCGAGTTCGTCGAGAAGGTCGGACTGGCCCCCGCGACCGCCTACGGAGTCGATTCCCAGAAACAACTCGACAACGACGTGTTCCGCAACTTCTGGAAGCCGCAGAACCCGGTGCGAGCCCTGCGAGAGGGCATCGCGTACATCGCCGAGGGCTGGGCGGACATGAACGACGCGCTGGCGCCACTGGCCCGCGGGGCCGATCTGATCCTGACCGGCACCACCTACCAGGAAGTCGCCGCCAATGTCGCCGAACACCACGGCATTCCGTTGGCCGCGCTGCACTACTTCCCTGCCCGCCCCAACAGCCAGATCGTGCCGGCACCGGCGCCGAGATGGGCGATCCGGTCAGGGTTCGCCGGCCTCGAATGGGCGCTGTGGCGACTGTCCAAGAAGGCCGAAGACGCTCAGCGGCGAGAACTGAACCTCCCGCCCGCTCGAGTCCGATCGGTACGGCGCATCGTGGAGAGCGGCGCATTGGAGATTCAGGCCTACGACGAACTCCTCTTCCCCGGCTTGTCAGCGGAGTGGGGCGGCACCCGACCGCTCGTCGGGGCGATCACGATGGGGTTGGGCACCGACAACGATGACGAGGTGGCCGCCTGGATCGCCGCCGGCAAGCCACCGATCTACTTCGGATTCGGCAGCATGCCGGTCGAGAACCCTGCCGCCGCAATCCAATTGATCTCCGAGACGTGCGCCGAACTCGGGCAGCGGGCGTTGATCAGTTCGGGTGTGTGGGACCTGGCCGACAACCGCCACGCCGACCACGTCAAGGTGGTCGGAGCAGTCAACCACGCCGCGGTTTTCCCGCGCTGCCGTGCCGTTGTCCATCACGGCGGCGCGGGCACCACCGCGGCCGGCCTACGGGCCGGGGTGCCCACCCTGATCCTGTGGGTCGCCGCCGATCAACCGATCTTCGCCCGGCAGATCAAGCGGCTCGAAGTCGGTACCTCGCAGCCCTTCTCCAGTGTCACCCCGAAATCGCTCCGAGCGGCGCTACAGACCGTGCTCAGGCCGGAAATCGCCACGCGCGCGGCCGCGATGGGCGCCGCCATGACAACGCCGGACATCAGTGTCTCGACGGCTGCACGCCTGCTCGAAGAGGCCGCCGCCGCGGGACACCGGTAGGGTCGCCTGCTATGTGGACCACCGTTCTGGCACTTGCCATCGCGGTGAATTTCGATCCGACGCGAATCGGTTTCATCCTCGTCGTGCTGAGCCGGCCCCGGCCGATTCTCCAGCTGGCGGCCTACCTGGCCGGCGGTGTCGCGATGAGCTCGGCGGTCGCCGTCCTCGTGGTGTTCGTGGTCCACCGTGGGTTGTTCAGCGTCCCGGAGATCAACGGTGCGACGGTACAGCTCGCGGTCGGGATATTGGCATTGCTGCTCGCGGCAGCCCTGGCCAGCAACATTTCCGTCGGCAGCCGGTCCCGCAGCAAGGTCGCCGCCGGCGGTGTGGATCCTCCTCCCGGGGACGAGGGCACAGGCACCGTCGCCAGGAAAACCGGTTGGTTCCAACGCAAATCGTTCGGCACCGCTCCGTGGGTGTCGGGGGTGATGGGGGTCAGCACCGCCTTGCCGTCGGTCGAATACATGGCGTTGCTGGTCGTGATCGGCGCATCGAGTGTGTCCGCATGGGGGAAGGCCCTGACCCTCGGCATCTATCTTCTGGTCGCCAACATCGTGTCGGCGGTGCCACTGGTCAGCTACGCCCTGGCCCCGGACCGCACGCGCTCGTCGCTCGCCTCGTTCCAGCTCTGGATCCGCGCCCGGCGCCGTCGCGATTTCGCGATGGTGCTCGCCATCGCGGGATGCGTGCTGATCAGTATCGGAATCGCCGGGCGCTGACCGCTATTCGACGATTCCGGACAGCCCGAAATCGGCCAGGCCTGCAGTCACGACCTCACGCAGGGCGTCTTTGGTGTTCGCGGCCCCAACCGTCCATGCGCCAACGCTGATGAAGATCCGCCCGTGCACACGTCCTGACACCAGCGAGAGGTATCCGCCGATCCGGTTCAGCACGCGCGTGGTGATCTGAGGCTCGAGCAGCCGCAGCGAGACGAGATCCGCGTCCGTTCCGTCGGGACGGTTCATCGCCGGGTCGAGTTCGCCGATGTTGGAGCAGCCGATCGGGTTGTCCACAGACACCACCATCGCCTCCAGGCGACGTACCAAGGCCTTCGGGGTGAAGGGCGTGAGCGGCAGCGGAGCCATCAGCCGCGCCGACAGTTCGCCGGACTCCGCAAGCGCCGACTTCATCGCGCTGCGAACCGAATTCAGGTCACTGATCACGATGTCCGGATCGGCCCGCATCTTCGCGGCGATCAGCGCATTGGCGCGGGTGTCGCCGTCGGCGCGATCACTGACCGGCCACGACAGGGTCAGCGACCCGTCGCCGCCGCCGCGGCCCAGCTTCTGCCCCAGTCGGGTGGCCAGCCCCGCGAACAACGAGTTGCTGGTGCCGCCAAGCTGTCTGGCGCGATCGTCCCACTGGTCCAGATCGATGAACACCGCCACCGTCGGCGCCAGCACCGGTATGTCGTCGCCGGTCGGTGGTACCTCGGCCGCCGTCTTGAACGACGTTGCCAGATCCTCACGTTCGGCCCGGGCCACCCGCACCGCCGACACCACGGCCCTGCCGAGCTCGGGCACCGAACGGACCGCGGCTCTGACGTCTTCGGCCAGCACCTGACTGCGCGACCGCGATCCCGGCTCGGGATAACCCAATTCACGGTTGACACCGTTCACCGCGTCGACGATCGCGAGCGTCATGCCCTGGCCGTCGACCACCGAGTGCGAGGCCACCAGGGACACCGCTGCGCCGCCGTCGGTGAACGGCTGCACGCCGAGATGCCATGCCGGGCCATGTTCGGGATCGATCGGCAACCGGATCCGTTCATCGGCCCACCGCCCCACCTCGGCGCGGGCGCACTGCGTGGCGGAGACGGCGACGTCAGCCGGTCCCGACGAGGCCACCCAACGGTCTCGCCCGAACGGCAACGGTGACCGCTCGATCCGGCGACCGAGCAGGCCGTCGGCCAGATTGCGCTGGAATCGGCGGATTCCGTCGAGGTCGACTCCTCGATCGTAGATCCAGGTGTACTGCATCAGCGGCCCGCGCCCCAGCGCCCGGAAGCTGAGAAACGATGCCTGGTCGATATAGGCGAGTCGAGAGTCCACGTGCGTCGGTTACCGAGCGCTACGCCGACTGTAGGCAGTCGTCGAGCCGGTTGAACTCACCGTTGCGATACTGCTCCACGCACGAAGCACGTCGGATCTTGCCGCTGGTGGTGATCGGGATGGCGCCCCGGGGTACCAGCACGAGATCTGCGGCACTGAGCCCGTAAGCCTGCGAGATCGCGGCCGCCACATCACGTTTGATGGTCAGTAGATTCTCGGCAGCCGCTTCTTCGGTATCGCCGCGCTTCTTGACCTCGATGATCGCGACGAGCTGCTCGGTGCGGTCCTCTTCCACCCCGATCGCCGCGACGCGGCCGCCGGTGATCTCCTGAATCGTCGCTTCGATGTCATCGGGATAGTGGTTGCGTCCCCGGACGATCAACAGATCCTTGATCCGCCCGATGATGAACAGCTCGCCGTCGGAGATGAAGCCGAGGTCGCCGGTACGCAGCCACGGTCCTTCCGGCGTACCCGGTGACGGGTCGGCCAGGGTGGCACCGAAGGTGTACTCGGTCTGCTCGGGCTTCTCCCAGTAACCCAGGCAGTTGTTCTCGCCGTGCGACCAGATCTCACCGATACCGCCTGCCGAAACTTCCAGGCGCGTCTCGGGATCCACGATTCGCACCAACGGCGATTCAGGAGTGCCGTATCCGACCAGTTCAGTGCCCGACCCGGCGGCGCACCGCTCGGCGTGCCCGATCGACAGCTTCTCCGTCTCGAAGGCCACCACGCTGGGCGGACCGGGCTGACCGGTCGATACATACAGCGTCGCCTCCGCGAGACCGTAGGACGGTCGCAGTACATCCTCGGAGAAGTTGAACTTGCCGAATCGTTGCGCGAAACGCTTCAGCGTCGCCTCGTGAACCCGCTCGGCTCCGCTCCAAACCGCGATCACATCACCGAGGTCGATACCGGCGAGGTCCTCATCCGAGGTGCGTCCGACAGCCAGCTCGAAGGCGAAGTTCGGTCCGGCGGTGACGACACGCGGGTAGCCGCCCATCATCTGGATCCATCGGGCCGGCCGCGCCAGGAAGGCCAACGGCGTGGTGAAGGCCGTGTGCCAGCCGCCCAGGATCGGTGCCACGACCCCGAGCATGAGGCCCATGTCGTGGTAGAAGGGCAGCCACGACACCACGTTGGTGCCCGGCGGCGGAACCTTGCCGAAGTGCGGGAAGAAGTCGCACATCATCTGTTCGAAGTTGGCCGTCAGGTTGCAATTGGTCACCATCACCCCGGCCGGGGTCCGGGTGGAGCCCGACGTGTACTGCAGGTAGGCGGTCTCCGGACGAGCCTCGCGACTGCTGATCGCCTTCACCCGCGCGTCGAGATCCAGCGTGTCGACCGAGAGCACCACGGGCGCGGCCGAATCACCCTGCTGGACTGCGTAATCGGTGACGGCCGCGCTGGACGGCGAGGTCGTGAGGATCACCGACGGCCGGCAGTCGGTGATCACCGCCGACACCCGCTCGTCGTGGACCCCACCCATCGGCACCGACAGCGGCACTGCGATGAACCCGGCCTCCAGAGATCCCAGGAAGGAGACGACGTACTCCAGCCCCTGCGGCGCGAGGATCACAGCCCGGTCGCCGACTGATCCGTGCTGCCGGAGCTGGTACGCCAATCCGCGTACCTTGCGGTACAGCTGGGCCCAGGTCAGCGCATTCGGAACGCCCTCGGGATCGTGGTCGTAATCCAGGTATGTGTAGGCGATGTCGTCGGGCTGCAGGCTGGCACGCTCCCGCAGCACACCGACCAACGTCGTATCGGTCATCGATTCAGCCTTCCTCAGCTGTTCCAGTCAATTTCGCCGGTGAGATCGAACTCGGCCAGGGTCTTTGCCGTCAACTCGGCCAACCTCGCCTTCGAATTCTGTTCGCCCGCCTGATATCCGGTGATCCCGATGGATACCTTGCCGCCGACTCGCGAAGACACGAGCACCAGCTGCCCGTCGGTGTCCTCCAACTCCTGGCGCGTAGTGCCCTGATCCACGCCACGGAACACGATGTACTCGGCCTCCGTACCGTCCACTCGGGTCACGTCGGATGTCAGGTCGCCCAGATTCGAACACGATACCGGTAGGTCGGCGTTCCCCAGGAAGCCGTCGGCGACCTGCTTGAGCACACGCTTCGGCACGAGAGGGGTCAACGGCAGCAGTTGCAGGGTCTCGTCGGGCACATCGCGCAACGCCTTGAACGCCTGCCGTATCACTCCGCGGGCACCGGACTGATCGGTTGTCACCGACATCGGGTCAACCCGTGCGGTGGCGAGCAACATCGCATTGGCCCGGGTGTCACCGTCGGTCCGGTCGTTCACCGCGATGAGCAGCGTGATGTTGCCGTCCGCAGCGGACCGACTCATCCGCTCCCCCAGTCTGGCCGCGAAGCTGGCCAGCATCGAATAGCTGTTGCCGCCGACGGTTTCGGCGCGCACATTCCAGTCCGCGAGGTCGACGAACACCGAGATCGACGGCAGCACCACCTGTTCGTCGCCGCCCGGCACCGGCCGCCGAGTCGGTGCGGCCGTCTGCGCGGGTGCATCGGGATCTCGCCGGCGCAGCATCTGCACCCCGGTGGCGGCAGTTCGAGCCACCTCCGGCACGGCGGCCAAGGTGTCTCGTACATCCTGGGCGGCCGTGCGTAATCTGCTGCGCGAGTTCGGCATCGGATAGCCGAGGTCGGGCTGCCTGCCGGCGATCGCGTCGGCAATGACCATCACTCCCCCGACACCGTCACCCAGGCAGTGCGAAACCACCACGGTGATCGCGGTCGAGCCATCGGTCACCGGCAGCACACCCATATGCCAGCCGGGGCCGCTTTCCGGGTCGATCGGCAGTTGCGCACGCTCGTCGAGCCAGTCGCCGATCTCGGCCCGCGTACGGGGCTCGGCGATGTCGAGCGGCGCCTGCGGCCCCAACGCGGACACCCAGCGGTAGCGGCCGAAGGGCAACGGCGAACGCTCGATCCGCCGGCCGAACAGTCCGCTGCCGAAATTCTGGTGGAAGCGTCGGATCCCGTCGATGTCGACGGGATGGTCGTAGACCCACGAGCACTGCATGACCTGCACCCGGCCTGTTGCGCGCATCGTGCGCACCGCCGCCTCGTCCCACAACGCAAGTCGGTGTTCCGGCGGTGCTCCGGGCGAGTTGAACAGCTTTGCGAAAGAGAAGGATCTGCTCATCGGTGCCTACTCGATCGTGCCGGTCAGTTCGAAGTCGGCCAGTACCTTGGCGACCTTTTCGTGCAACCACGGCGTGGAGTTCTCCGAACCCGGTTCGTAGCCGACGACGCTGAGCGAAACCTTGTTCTCGACCTGGCAGGCGACCACGGTGAGCAGGCCGCAACGCTGCTCGAGGGCTCCTCGGGTGGCGTACCGATCGATTCCCCGGAAATAGAGATAGTCGGCCTCGGTGCCGTCAGCGAGCGCCACCGCCGATGGGACCACCCCCATGTTGGAGCACGACACCGGAAGGTCGGCCGCGAAACCGAACACCACGTCAGCCATCTTGCGCACCACCCGTTTCGGGATGAACGGAGTCAGCGGAAGCAGCTGCAACGTCTCGTCCGGCACGTCACGGGCGGTGGCCAAGCCCTGTTTGATCGCCGCGCGGGCATCGGACAGGTCGGAGGTCACCCTTGTGGGGTCGATCGCGACATTGACCAGTCGCACCGCGTTGGCTCGGGTGTCCCGCTCCAGGGTGCGATCGTTCTGTGGAATGTTGAGCGTGACCGCACCGTCCTCGGCCCGAACCCGCCCCATCGATTCCGCAAGTCTCGCGGCCAGCCCGGCTACCAGCGAATAACTGTTTCCACCAAGGGTTTTGGCCCTCAGGTCCCAGTCCTCGACGCTGACGTACGCGGTGACCGCCGGCATGTATACCCGGTCGTCGGCGCCGGCGACCACCTTCGGCCGGGCCGCGCCCGAGCGTGAGATGTCGCCGCGCCGCCGCCGCGCGAGTCTGGTCGCGGCCACCACCGTGCGACCCAGTTCGGGAGCGCCCCGCAACGATTCGCGCAGATCCGCCCTGATCGCCCGCCACCGGGTCCTGGACGACGGCGTGGGATGACCGAAATCGGTCTTGTTGCCGTACACCGAATCGAGAATCGTCAGGATCCCGCCACCGCCGTCACCCAGACAGTGCGAACCCACCAGGCAGATCGCGGTCGAACCGTCCGTCATCGGCAGCACACCCATGTGCCAGCCCGGGCCGCGCTCGGGATCCAGTGGCATGGCTGCACGTTCATCCACCCAGCGGCCCAGCTCGCCACGGGCCCGGGGCTCGGCGATGTCCAGTTCCGTCTGGGGTCCGGGTGCCGATACCCAGCGATGCCGCCGTTGGCCTGCAGGAACGAGATCCACTCCCGCACTTCCGGCGAATCCGCATCGAGGCCTGCGGTGTACTCCCGCTGTTGCCGGCAGTATCGGTCGTAGCTGCCGGCCGCGGGCAGTGGCAGCGGTGCCGCACCGTGAACCAGCGCCTGGTACATCATATGGATCTCGACGAAGGCCAGACCCATGAACATCGCGTCGGTGTGGACATGGTCGACGCTGATGTACATGGTGAAATGACTGTCCCGCTGGATGATCCCGAAACGGAAGCAGTCCCACTGCCACGGATCCGGTGTCGCAAGGATGTGTTCGCGCCACTGGACTGCCGACATCTCTCCGTGCTTGGTCGGCACGAACTTGATGTCCCGCGGGTTCTCGACGGTGCGCCGAAGGATCTGCCCGTCGTCGGTGTACTCGAACCAGCTGTGGAACGTGTCGTGCCGACGCAGGTAGGCGTTGACCACATGGGACATCGCACGAAGATCGCAGCGGCCCGGGACATCCCAGGCCGGGATGTTGAGGCGCGCCATGTCGGTGCCCTGTGACGTGTGCTTGCGGAAAGCCAGCAGATGTTGTTCCTGCTGATAGCTCACCGGCACATCGCTGACCGGCGCTTCGGCCATCTTGGCCACCGAAGCCCGCGAGGGGCTCCACGAGACCACTTCGCCGGGTTCACCCGACCAGTCGTGAATCGGCTTCATCGAAACCACTACGCATCTCCTGTCTTGACGACCACGCTGGACGGGATGCACGTCGGCGGGCCGACCGTGGACCACCTCGCGCATGCCGTCATCACGACGGAACCGATACGGGAGAATCCGGTGCCAGGGCCTCGCAGAGTCGTTCGGCCAGGACCCGGATGGTGCTGATATCCGTTGCGCCGATACGGATACCGGTTTCGGCTTCGATCCGGGTACGCACTTCCAGAGTGCCGAGCGAATCGAGACCGTATTCGGCCAGCGGACGGTCGGGATCTACTGATCGGCGCAGGATCATGCTGATCTGCTCGGCGATCATCCGGCGCATCCTGGTCTGCCATTCGGCCTGCGGAAGGGCGCGCAATTCGGAAAGGAACGCGCTGCCCGCCCCACCCCGGCCGTTGCCCGTGGCCGCGAACGCCTCGGCGAATCGGCTGTTCTGCGCGAACGCGTGCAGCCACGGTGTCCCGAGCACCGGTGCATACCCGCTGTACGCGCGGTTGTGGCGCAGCAGGGTCATGAACGCGTACGCGCCCTCTTCGGGCGAGATCGCCGCACCCGAACCCGCGGCCAGACCGGTACCGCGGCCGATCTCCGACCACGGCCCCCAGGCGATCGCCACGGCCGGTAGCCCCTGGCTGCGCCGCCAATGGCTGAACGCGTCCAGCCAGCTGTTGGCCGCGGCGTACGCGCCCTGACCCGGCGAGCCGACCAGCGCCGCCGCCGAGGAGAACGAGCAGAACCAGTCCAGTGACTGCCGCGCCGTGGCGCTGTGCAGATTCCAGGCCCCGTAAACCTTGGGCGCCCAGTCGCTTTCGACCAGATCATCGGTGATGTTGGCCAGCACCGCGTCCTCGACCACGGCAGCACCGTGCAACACGCCGCGCAGCGGCAGCCCCGTTGCGCAGGCCACGTCGACCAGCCGAACGGCCGTGTCCGGTTCGGCAATGTCGCCCAGCTCCACGGCCACCTCGGTTCCGGCGTGCCGGATCCGGTCGATGACCGCCTTCGCCTCGGGCGACGGCGCGGATCGGCCGTTGAGCACGATCCGGCCACAACCGGCGGCCGCGAGCTGCTCGGCGAGGAACAATCCCAGACCGCCCAGGCCTCCGGTCACCACATAGGCGCCGTCCGAGCGGAATGCGGGTGCCTCCTCCGGCGGGACCACAGCGGGGATCTGGCCGCCCTCGGGGATGTCGAGCACCAGCTTGCCGGTGTGCTCGGCCGCCCCCATCACACGGATGGCGGTGGCGCCGTCCTGCAACGGGTAGTGGGTGGTCTGCGGCAGCGGAAGTGTGCCGTCGGCGATCCGCGCGTAGCAGACCTCCAGCAGCCGGCGCACGGTATCCGGCTCGGTCAGCGCGAGCAGCGCCAGGTCCACGGCATAGAACGAGAGGTTGCGGCGGAACGGGAACAGTCCCATCCGGGTGTCGCCATAGATGTCACGCTTGCCGATCTCGACGAACCGGCCGCCGAAGGACAGCAGTTCCAGACCGGCCCGCTGGGCCGCCCCGGTCAGCGAGTTCAGCACGATGTCCACGCCGTAACCATCGGTGTCACGCCGGATCGCCTCGGCGAATCCGGTGCTCCGCGAATCGTAGACATGGTCGATCCCCATGTCCCGCAACAAGTCCCGCCGCGCCTCGCTGCCTGCGGTGGCGAAGATCTCCGCGCCGGCCGCCCGGGCGATGGCGATCGCCGCCTGACCGACACCGCCGGTGGCGGAATGGATCAGCACCTTGTCGCCGGCCGAGATCCTGGCCAGGTCGTGCAGGCCGTACCACGCGGTGGCATGTGCACTGGGCACTGCGGCGGCCCGGTTGACCGGCACGCTCGTCGGCAACGTCACGGCCATGTTGGCATCGCACGTGACGAATGTCGCCCACGCACCGTCGGCCGAGATTCCACCCACCTGATCACCGACCTGATGGCTGACCACCCCCGGCCCCACCGCGGTCACGACACCCGCGAAGTCGGCGCCCAGCTTGGGCAGGCGCCCCTCGAAGCTGGGATACCGCCCGAACGCCACCAGAACATCGGCGAAGTTCAGATTCGACGCCCGGACCGACACCTCGATCTGTCCGGGCCCGGGTGCCGAACGTTCGAAGGCTGCCAACTCCAGGGATTGGATGTCACCGGGTGTGCGGATCTGTAGCCGCATGCCTTCCCGCGCCGGGTTGACCACGGTGGTACGCCGTTCCTCTGGCCGCAACGGGCCCGGGATCAGCCGTGCCACATACCAATTCCCGCCGCGCCAGGCCGTCTCGTCCTCGTCGGAACCGGCCAGCAGTTGCGCCACCACCCGGGCCGGGTCGGTGTAATCGTCGACATCGATCTGGCTGGCCCGCAGCCGCGGGTGCTCGACACCGATCACCCGGATCAGGCCTCGAAGTCCGGCCTCTTCCAAGTTCGCGGTGTCCTCGGCCAACACGGTCTGGGCATTGCGGGTGAGGACATGCAGACGCGGCGGTTCGCCGTGCACTTCGGGCAACTCACGCACGATGTGCACGAGGTGGCGCACGGTGTCGCCGCCGCGGATTCCGGATTGTTCGTCGGTGACGGCGTTGCGTGGCGCGGTCACCACGAGCACATCGCTGAACGGCCGGGCGGCCAGGTATTCGCGCAGCCGCGCGGCATTGGCCGCGTGATCGGACCGCTTCGGCCACGCCATGGTGGTGACGTCGGCCTTGTGGCTCTTCAACGCGTCGGCCAACCTGGTCGCCGTCAGATCAGCCGCATCGGCGGTGCTGATCAGCAGCCAACGCCCCGGCTCGTGGAAGTCGGGTTCCGGCAGTTCCTGCTGGCGCCATTCCACGGCCAGCAGTCGGTCGTTGAGGGTGCGCTCACGCTGCCCGCTCGACGAGATGCCCGTGCCCAACTGCAGTCCGCCGATGCCGAGCATCACGGCGCCCTGCTCGTCGAGGAGGTCGACGTCGACCTCGACGGCCGTCGCGCTGACGTCGGTGACCCGCACCAGGCAGTAGCGAACACCGCGGGTCGAGCCGTAGGCCCGAATCCGTCGCACACCCAGCGGCAGCATCAGCGTGCCGGTGTCATCACCCCGCAGGCCCGGATGAGCCCCGGCCGCCTGGAAGCAGGCATCCAGCAACGCCGGGTGGATTTCGTAGATGCCCTGCTGCGAACGGATGGATCCCGGCAGCGCGACTTCGGCGAGCACGGTGTCGACGGGACCGTCCGATCCGTCGGGCAGATGAGCGGCCACCAGCCCGGCGAATGCCGGGCCGTAGTGGATGCCACGCTCGTCGTAGGCGGCCCGCATCTCGGCACCTTCGATGCGCTGCCGATGCGAGGCGAACAGTGCGTCGAGATCGTAGCCGGGTCGGTCCGCCGTCTCGGCGGCCTCTTGGCGGTGCAGCCGGGCGCCTGCGCGGCGCACCCGCTCGCCCTGTTCGAGCGTCTCCACGGTGAACTCGACACTGTCCGGCCCGGCCACCGTGGCGGCCGTCGAAACCGAGGTCGTCTCTTCGAGCAGAAGCATCTGGTCGAAGGACACATCACGGACCTCGACGTCGTCACCGAGTACCGCGCGTCCCGCCGCCAGGGCCATCTCGCAGTAGGCCGCGCCCGGAAGTGCGGCAACGTTGTGCACCTGGTGATCTCCCAGCCACGGCTGAGTTCCTGTGCCCACATCGGCCTGCCACACGTGGCGTTCGGGTTCCTCGGCGAGCCGCACATGGGCACCCAGCAATGGGTGCACCGCGAGAACGGCCCCACCGGGGGCCAGTTCGTTGGGGTCGCGGACGAGCATCAACTGCTGCCGATTCCAGGTGGGCAATGGCGCATCGACGAGCCGACCGTGCGGGTAGAGCGCTCCGAAGTCGATCTGCGCGCCGGCGCTGTGCAGGTCGGCCACCACCGGAAGCAGGCCGCCCGGGAATTCCTGTTCCCGGCGCAGGGTCGCCAGAACTTCGTGCGGGATGTCGAGTGCGCGGGCCGTCTGGTCCACCGCGTGGGTCAGCAGCGGGTGGGGCGAGAGCTCGGTGAAGACCCGGAAGCCGTCCTCGAGCGCGGCCTGCACCGCCGCGGCGAACCGAACCGTGTGGCGCAGGTTGTCCACCCAGTAGTCCGCGTCCCAGTCGGCCAGATCACGCGGGTCGTACAGGGTCGCCGAGTAATACGGGATCGTGGGTTCCGCCGGGTCCAGGTCCGCGAGCTCGTCGGCGAGCTCGTCCAGGATCGGATCGACCTCCGGGGTGTGGGAAGCGACGTCCACGGCCACCTCGCGGGCCATGATGTCGCGGCTTTCCCAATCGGCGACCAGCGTGCGGATCGACTCCTTGGCCCCACCCACCACGGTTGAGCTGGGTGAGGCGACCACCGCCAGCACAACGTCGTTGACACCGCGCGCGGCCAGCTCGGACAGCACTTGCTGGGCCGGCAGTTGCACCGACGCCATCGCGCCCGCCCCGGCGATCGTCGACATCAGCCGCGACCGGCGGCAGATGACCTTCACACCGTCCTCGAGCGACAGCACGCCGGACACGACCGCGGCGGCGACCTCGCCCATCGAGTGTCCGATCACGGCACCGGGCTTCACTCCGCTGCTCTGCAGACTGGCCGCCAGGGCCACCTGGATCGCGAACACCGTGGGTTGTACCCGGTCGATGCCGGACACCACGTCAGGTGCCGACATCGCCTCGGTCACCGAGAACCCCGATTCACGCGCGATCAGCGGTTCGATCTGCGCGACCGTGGCGGCGAAGGCGGGTTCGGAGGCCAGCAGACCGGCCCCCATCCCCGCCCATTGCGATCCCTGCCCGGAGAACACCCACACCGGTCCGCGGTCGTCCTGGCCGACCGCGGGTTCATGGGGTTGCTCGCCGTCCGCGATCTCGCGCAGTCCCGAAATCAGAGTTCCCCGGTCGTCGGCGAGCACCGCGGTGCGTACCGGTCGGTGTGCCCGGCGGCGCGCCAGCGTGTACGCCAGGTCGGTGAGGTTGACATCGGCGCGGTCGGCCAGCCAATCTGCGAGCCGTCCGGCCGTCCGTCGCAATTCGTCTGCCGACGTCGCCGACAGCACGAACAACGACGAACCCGCGGGCCGGTCGCTCTCGCCGTCGGCGGCCGCTGTGGTGGCGCCGACCGCGACGGCCTGTTCCAGCACAGCGTGCACGTTGGTCCCGGACAACCCGTACGACGACACCGCGGCCCGGCGAGGGTGCGCCCCGACCACCGGCCAGTCCACTGTTTCCTGCGGCACGAACAGGTCGGTCTCGATCTGCGCCATCGCGTCGGGAAACTGGGTGAAATGCAGGTTGGGCGGAACGGTGCCGTGCTGCAACGCGAGCACGGCCTTCATCAAACCGACCGCGCCCGACGCCGACTGGCTGTGCCCGAAGTTGGTCTTGGACGACCCGAGCGCGCACGGCGCGGCTGTCCCGTAGACGGCGGCCAGACTGGCGAATTCGATCGGGTCGCCGACCGGCGTTCCGGTGCCGTGCGCCTCGACGAGTCCGACGGTGGTGGGGTCGATGGCCCCCGCCGCCAGCGCGGCCCGGTAGACGGCCACCTGCGCATCGCGCGACGGGGTGGCGATGTTGACGGTGCGACCGTCCTGATTCGCCGCGGTGCCACGGACGACCGCCAGGACGCGGTCGCCGTCGCGTTCGGCATCGGCCAGACGCTTGAGCAGCAGGACCGCCGATGCCTCGCCGGCCACGAATCCGTCCGCCGCCGCGTCGAACGCGTGGCAGCGCCCCGTGGGCGACAACATTCCCTGCGCCGAACCCGAGGCCAGCTTCCGGGGCTCGAGCACGATGCAGACACCGCCGGCCAGTGCCAGGTCACTCTCGCCGTCATGCAGGCTGCGGCATGCGTTGTGTACGGCCAGCAGGCTCGATGAACAGGCAGAGTCCACCGAATAGGCGGGGCCATGGGCGCCCAGATGGTAGGCGATCCGGCCGGACGCCAGGCTGAAGTTGTTGCCGGTGAAGCCGTACGGCCCCTCGATCGAGTGGGCATCAGCGGCAAGCAGTTGGTAATCGCCGTGAGTCAGACCCATGAAGACGCCGGTCAACGAACCGGACAGCGTCGCCGGGTCGATACCGGCGTGCTCGATGGCTTCCCATGCGGTCTCCAGGAGCAGACGGTGCTGCGGATCGATGGCGGTCGCCTCGCGCTCACTGATCCCGAAAAACCCCGCGTCGAACCCGGCAACGTCATCAAGGAAGGCGCCCCACTTCGACACCGAACGCCCCGGCACGCCCGGCTCGGGATCGTAGAACTCCTCGGCATCCCATCGGGTCGCGGGAACCTCGGTGACCAAGTCGTCACCCTGCAGCAGCGCAGCCCACAACTGGTCGGGGGATTCGATCCCACCCGGGAGCCGGCAGCCCATGCCGATAACGGCAATTGGGGTGGCTGGTGTCTCGGCCAAGTAGGCTCAACCTCTCTCGATGCGATCTTTGAGCAAAGCTCCGATCAACGTACTTAGGACGCGCAAAAGAAAGTGCGCTACGTCGCCATCGACGCACGGTACCGAATCCCCGTATCCGGTTCGAGTCGTTGCCAACGCGGCTTCGTAGCCTAGCGCGTGGCCCAACCTAGATGTTGGAAACATCTGATCGCAAAATTGCTTGCATGTTCGCTGGACTCGCCCATTGTTGAAAAGTAGCAGCGGCAGACGTTTTCCCCAGCGAGACCCCGAGCGGCCCAACCACCACGCCTCAAAAAGCACGAATCTGCTTGCACTACAGACGCTTTCGTCGCCCGATCCGGCGCCACCACTCGGCCGCAGAAATTGTTCCGCTAACTAGTTTTTCGCTAGTATCGCGCGCTGAAACACCTTTTCGCAGGTTGTCCATGATTCGATATCCGTGTTCAATTCACCACTCTCAGTTAATTCATAGGAAGTCTTCAATTAGTTAGCTGGCCACCGCCACGCAAACTATCGAAACCGTAGCTGAACCCAATTCATGTTCCGCTTACGCGCGTACCGAAAATGGTACGATTGTGTACCTGATAGCCGCATTGGCTAATGGGATTAATTGACACTGCAACGGTAGCGACCAGCGCTGATCATGAAGATGGCCCGGTGGCTCGCAACCCCCTGAGGCGGCGCTGGGCGGACGCAGGCCTCGACACGGGCGTATTGAGACTCAGCCCACGCCGTCCGCGATTGCGTGACCAAGCCCACTGGTTGCATTGAAAAGCAAACCGACCGGGGTTAACGACGGAGAAGCGCTGCATGTCCAGTAAGGGTGTCCCATAACTGGGACATTGTGTGATGTATATCACTGCAGCTCGGAGCGTTGTGGCCGCCTCCGCGGGCCCACTTGGACCCCCCGCAACGAATAAAACCGACCTGACGCCATTCGTCAGGTCGGCCTTATGTCGATGAGCGACGAACTAGCCCGCGGCGGGCCTGGGCAACCCGTGCGGTGACGCACCGAGATCCGGTACGGCTACGTATCCCCGCTTGCGGGCGCGGGCGACGTCCTTTCGGATCAGAGCGTTCAGACCGACGAAGGCAGCCATGTCGAGCACCATCGGCGTCAACAGCCGGTTGTGTACGAAGCCGATCGCCAGCCCGCTGGCCGGGTCCGCCCAGCCGACCGACCCACCGAGCCCCACGTGCCCGAATCCGGGCATCACCCCGAACGGGACCGAGTGATATCCGAGGTGGAAGCCGAGTGGCACCCCCAGATTGTGGTCCGGACGCAATCCGGGCGGACCGGCCAGCCCGGCCACCGTGCGCTCGGACAGGTATTCCACGCCGTTGAAGCGGCCCCCGTTGGCGATCGCGCCGTACATCCTGGCCAGGCCGCGGGCAGTAGCCACGCCGTTGACCGCAGGCGCCTCGGAGTCCAGGAACGGAGTGTCGCCCTGAACCAGCGACATCACGCCGGGGAAGTACATCGAGCCGAAGGCCCGGGAGGAGTTCAACGCGGCGACCCTCGGCGCGACGAAGTCGAAGATCTGGTTGGGCCAATGCCGTTGCGGCAGAAGGATTTGCGCCGCCCGGGTGGGAGACCCCACCGGTGGGCGCCCCAGGTGAAGACCGTCTGTCCCCAGCGGTTCCGCCAGCTCGGCACGGAACAGCTCACGCATGCTCCGCCCGGTCACCGCACGAGCCAGACCTGACAACAACCAGCCGTAGGTCAGGGCGTGGTAGGCCGGCTTGCCGAACAGAATCGAGTTGACCGGCGCGGCGGCAACCCGGCCCTCCATCACCAGGTGATCCAGCAGATCGGCTTTGCTGACGCCATTGAGCTGAGACAGCCCGGCCTCGTGCGCCATCACCTGCCGCACCGTGATCGCGGATTTGCCGCTGGCCGCGAATTCAGGCCAGTACGCGCTCACCGGGCTGTCGTATTCGATCAGACCGCGGTCGACGAGGCGATGGATGACTGTCGAGGCCATCCCCTTTGTCGCGGAGAACACCATCGCGGCGGTATCGGCCGTCCAATGTTGTGTACCTTCACGATCCGAGTAGCCGGTCCAGACGTCGACGACGGGCGCTCCGTCCTGCAGAATCACCAGCGCCCCGCCGCCGTACTTCCGGCCTGGGAACAATTTCGAGAACCCGCGGACCGTACAGGAGAAGTTCCTGTCCGCCGCGCCTTGGACGCCGTGTGGGAGCGCCTCGTCGCGCACCCCGTTGTGATCGGTCACACACTCGAATTTACCTGGACCCCCGGCAAATTCCACAAGCGTTACCTACCTGTTAGCCGGAGAACGGCCCCCAGATCACTGCGTCGGCTTGTCGTCCACCTTGAAGTCGATGTTGACGTTGTCGGACTCGACAGTCTTGACCGTAGCCGTAACGCCGTACTTGGTGCCGTCCTTGGCTGTCAGCACACAACGCTGGGTCGCCCCCACCTTGCCGACGATGCCGTCTTCGCAGGTCACAGACTTGGCTTTGCGCTTGGCCGCGGCTTCCAGCTTCTCCTTCGCCAGAGCTTGGAGCTTCGTCTTGGCCACGGTGGGCTGGGTACCGGTCGACCCGCCTCCCCCGCACCCGGTCAACACCACACCGCCGACCATCACAGCGCCCACGAACACACGCAGTTTCGCCTTCACGTCCCTCATCTCCGGCTCAGACCAGCCTTTCGCTTCCGTGTCGCTTGCAACAGCGTAAGTGCGGCAGACGTCCTGTCAGTCGGCAGCGTCGAGAATCTCCTGAGCCGCCAGCGCCGGGGTCAGTTCGCCCTCGCGCACCCGGCGTTCCACCTCGTCGCGGATCTCGCGCACCCCAGGATGCGACATCACCCGGTCCAGCACGGTGTCGCGCACCATCGACCAGGTCCAGTCCACCTGCTGCGCGCGGCGCCTGGCTTCGAACTCGCCCGCCTCGGTGAGCACCTCACGGTGCTTGAGCACTGTCTCCCACAGCTCGGCAAGCCCGTGCCCCTCGATCGCGCTCATCGTGAGAACCGGTGGCCGCCATAGTGTTTCGCGCGGGTAGATCAGACGGATAGCTCCGGTCAGTTCGCGGGCGGCCGCCTTGGCCTCGATCGCGTGCTCGCCGTCGGCCTTGTTGACGACGATGACATCGGCCAGCTCCAGGACACCCTTCTTGATGCCCTGCAACTGGTCGCCGGTGCGGGCCAGGGTGAGAAAGACGAACGTGTCGACCATGTTCGACACCGTGACCTCGGACTGCCCCACTCCAACGGTCTCGACCAGGATGACGTCGTAGCCCGCCGCCTCCAGCAGCACGATGGTCTCCCGGGTGGCCTTTGCCACCCCGCCGAGCGTCCCAGAGGTCGGTGACGGCCGGATGTAGGCGTCCGGATGGACCGCCAGGCGGGCCATCCGGGTCTTGTCGCCCAGGATCGAGCCCCCGGTGCGCGTCGACGACGGGTCAACAGCCAGGACCGCTACCCGGTGACCTGCCTCGATCAGGTACATGCCGAGGGCTTCGATCGTCGTCGACTTGCCGACACCGGGAACCCCGGTGATACCGACATGCTGGGCTTTGCCTGCGTCCGGCATGAGCTCCAGCAGCAACTGCTGGGCCTGGTCACGATGATCGGCCCGGGTGGACTCGACCATCGTGATGGCCCGCGCCAGCGCGGCGCGGTCGCCATTACGGATGGCCGCCGCCAGTTCGCGAGGTGAGTTCATATCCCGGGTCGCTCCGCTCCTGCCCTCCGAACGGAAGCCACTACTCACCCAGCTGGTACCCGAGCCGGTCTGCCAGCTTCTGCAGCAGGCCGATGGCGGCGTCGGCGATCACGGTGCCCGGCGGGAAGATCGCGGTCGCCCCGGCCTCGTACAGCTCGTCGAAATCCCCGGGCGGGATGACCCCGCCGACGACGATCATGATGTCCGGGCGACCCACCTCGCCCAGCGCGTCACGCAGCGCCGGCACCAAGGTGAGATGCCCCGCCGCCAGCGAGGACACTCCGACCACATGTACGTCGTTGTCGGCGGCCTGACGGGCCACCTCCTCCGGGGTGGAGAACAGCGAGCCCACGTCGACGTCGAAGCCGATGTCGGCGAATGCCGTCGCGATCACCTTCTGCCCACGGTCGTGACCGTCCTGGCCCATCTTGGCCACCAGGATGCGGGGCCGACGGCCATCGGCCTCGGCGAACTTGTTCACCAGCTCCGTCGCGGTAGACATTCCGCCGACCTTCCCAGCTCCCCCGATTTCGTCCCGGTAGACGCCCGAAATCGTACGGATCTCGGCCTGGTGGCGCCCGTACACCTTCTCCAGCGCGTCGGAGATCTCGCCGAGGGTGGCCTTGGCGCGGGCGGCATTGATGGCCAGGGCCAGCAGGTTGTTGCCCAGCCCGTCCTCGCCGGCGGACCCGGTGGCCTCGGCCGCACGGGTCAGCTCCGTCAGCGCGGCCTGCGTCGCCGACTCGTCGCGGTCGGCTCGAAGCTGCTGCAGCTTGGCCAGCTGCTCGGCCCGCACCCGGCTGTTCTCAACCTTGAGGACCTCGATCTCCTGGTCCTCTTCGACCTGGTACTTGTTGACGCCGATCAGCGGCTGGGCACCGGAGTCGATACGCGCCTGGGTCCGGGCGGCCGCCTCCTCGATACGCAGCTTCGGAATCCCGTCGCTGATCGCCTGCGCCATGCCGCCGTGCTCGTTCACCTCGTGGATGTGGGCACGTGCCTTGTCCGCAAGCTGATGCGTCAGCCACTCGACGTAGTAGGAACCGCCCCACGGGTCGATCGGCCGGGTGGTCCCCGACTCCTGCTGCAGCAGCAACTGGGTGTTGCGGGCGATCCGTGCCGAGAAGTCGGTGGGCAGCGCCAGGGCCTCGTCCAGGGCGTTGGTGTGCAGCGACTGGGTGTGCCCCTGCGTGGCCGCCATCGCCTCGATGCAGGTTCGGGCGACGTTGTTGAACACGTCCTGTGCGGTCAGGGACCAGCCCGAGGTCTGCGAGTGGGTGCGCAGCGACAACGACTTGTCACTCTTGGGCTCGAACTGGGCCACCAGCTCGCTCCACAGCAGGCGGCCGGCCCGAAGCTTGGCCACCTCCATGAAGAAGTTCATGCCGATGCCCCAGAAGAAGCTCAGTCGCGGTGCGAACTTGTCGATGTCCAGTCCGGCATCCAGTCCGGCCTTGATGTACTCGACACCGTCGGCGAGCGTGTAGGCGAGCTCCAGATCCGCTGTGGCACCGGCCTCTTGGATGTGGTAACCCGAGATCGAGATCGAGTTGAACTTCGGCATCTTGGCGCTGGTGTAGGCGAAGATGTCCGAGATGATCCGCATCGACGGCTTGGGCGGATAGATGTAGGTGTTGCGGACCATGAACTCTTTGAGGATGTCGTTCTGGATGGTCCCGGCCAGCTTCTCCGGCGGCACCCCCTGCTCCTCGGCGGCGACGACGTAGAGCGCCAGGATCGGCAGCACCGCGCCGTTCATCGTCATCGAGACCGACACGGTCGACAGGTCGATGCCGTCGAACAACTGGCGCATGTCGAGGATGGAATCGATGGCCACACCGGCCATTCCGACGTCACCCTGCACTCGCGGATGGTCCGAGTCGTACCCGCGGTGGGTGGCCAGGTCGAAGGCCACCGACAGACCCTTCTGGCCGGCGGCCAGGTTGCGGCGGTAGAACGCGTTGGACTCAGCGGCGGTCGAGAATCCGGCGTACTGGCGGATGGTCCACGGCTGGTTCACGTACATCGTCGGGTACGGCCCGCGCACGAAAGGCGGTGCGCCCGGGAAGCTGTCGAGCGGATAGCCGGCCTCGGCCGCCTCGTCGCGGTCGGCAGCGATGTACACCGGCTTGACGTCGATACCCTCGGGCGTGGCCCAGGTCAGCTGCTCGGGGGCGTAGCCGTGCGCGGCGGCGGCCGCCGCCACATGCTCCTGCACCGCATCGGGGGTGACGGACCGAGCCGGCTCGTCACCGCGCAGCGGTACGTCGGCGAAACTACGGATCTCTGATCCAGTTGTGGCAGTCATCTCAGGCCCCCAGTCCGGTGAGGAGGTTCGACAAGGCTTCGACCGCATCGATCTTCGCGGTCAGATATCCGTCGGGCTTCGAGTCGGCTTCGGCGACAGCCTTTTCCGGGCCGGCGAGCAACACCTGACGGACACCGGCAGCGCGGGCGGCGGCCACCGCTCCGGACGCCTCGGCGCCGTAACGGGCATCGGTTCCGCACAGCACCGCCACCGTCGGGGCACCGGCTTCGGCCACCGCCGCGGCAACCGCGGCTGCGTCCAGGACCCCGGGGTTGATCGCCTCGATTCCGCCGGAAGCCAACAGGTTCGACGCGAACGTGGTGCGGATGTTGTGCTCGGACAGCGGTCCCAGCGGCAGCAACAGAACCTTGGGACGTGCACCGGTCGTTGCCAGGAACGCATCCGAACGGTCGCGCAGCGCCTCGAATCCGGCCGCGTACCGAGCGATCGAGGACGCCGAACCACTTTGTGGGAGCGGCTTTTCGTCGAGGTTGGGGAATTCGTTGACACCGGTGATCGAAGTGCGGCGGTGCGCGATGTCGGCACTGCGCCGGGCGGCGACGTCGGCGATCTGGGCAGCGATGTAGTCGCGGGCCGCGACGAATCCGCCGCGCGCCTCGATGTCCTGGAAATGCGCCCAGGCCTGCTCGGCGAGTTGCGCGGTCAGGTCTTCGACAAACCATGAGCCACCGGCCGGGTCGAGCACCTGACCGATGTGCGACTCCTCGAGCAGCAGCAGCTGGGTGTTGCGGGCGATGCGGCGGGTGAAACTCGTCGACGACCCGTCCAGGCCGTCGGGAATCGCCGCGTCGAACGGGTGCACCTGCACGGTGTCGGCTCCCCCGACGCCCGCGGCGAAGGCGGCCAGAGTGGTGCGCAACATGTTCACCCAGGGATCCCGCTGCGTCATCATCGGCAGCGAGGTCACGGCATGGATTCGGGCGGCGCCGGCATCCGCGGCATTGACCACCTCGGCGACTCGGGCCCAGAGCTGCCGCGCGACCCGCAACTTGGCGATCGTCATGAACTGATCATCATCGGCGGCGTACCGGAAACTGATCTGCCGCAGCGCATCCGGAGCCGCTATTCCGCCGTCGTTCATGATCCGCAGATAGGCGACGGCCGCGGCAACCGAGCCGGCGAGCTCCCACGCCGCGCTGGCGCCCAGGTTGTGGAACGCCGGGCCGTCGACCGTGATCGCCCGCACTCCACCGGCGTGGCCGGTGAGCTTGGCGACGGTGGCCGGCAGGTCGGCGTCATCAGAGGCGGGCTGCCCCGAGAGCGGCGCGGTCAGCGGGTCGACACCCAGGTCGATCGACAACCGCGAGCGCTGGTCGTCGTCAAGATCCTCGAGAAGCGGCAACACTGCGTCGGCGACGGCGGTCAGGTCTGCCGCGGTGTTCGCAACGCCTTCGAAGATCACCGGCACCAGATCCAGGAACACACCGTCCAGCAGGCGGTCCAGCTCACCCAGAGCGATACCGTCCTCGCCGCCGACCCGCACGGCCAGCGCACTGGCACCCTCGGTCAGCGCCACCAGCACCGCGCCGTTGACCGTGCCCACGGCGCTGCCCGCGACAGCGGGGAAGCTCTCGACGACCTTCCAGCCCGACTTCACGTCCCGAAGAGCATCGCCGCCGCGAACGAACGGCCACTGCCCCGGCAGGGCGGTCTCCGGAAGCGCGTCCAGGCTGGTGTAGAGCGGCCGGATGGCGAAACCCTCATAGGTTTGCGAATCCAGTAGGCGCTCCGGCTCGGCCGGCAGATCGGCGACATCCCGCCGGCTGCTCTTGGCCAGCACGCCGGCGACCGCCGTCCGCCACTGCCGACGGTCCGACTCGACCGCACTAGTCCCCTGTAACGACACCCGCATCTCCTGTTATCGCAGCGTGTGACCTACCCACTCGCCCCTCAGGCTAAATGATCGCCATCACGGTGCTGACCGCTGGTCGGTCGACTCACGGCGGCGCCCACCGGTGTTCCGCGCCGGCGGCCCGTACTGTTGTATGACGTGAAACCCGTCGTCAGAACCCTGCGCGTGGTGCGCGCCGCGGTGATCGCGACGGCTTCCCAGCTGCCACCTCGGCGGATCGTGGGCCTGTTGGCCGGCATTGTGATTCTCGTCGCAGTTGCCGTGCTGATTCCGTTGCCGACAGCGATGCAGATGCGGGACTGGGCGACCTCGGTGGGGCCCTGGTTCCCGCTGGCCTTCCTCGGCGCCCACATCGTGGTGACGGTCTTCCCGTTCCCCCGCACCGCCTTCACCCTGGCCGCGGGCCTGCTGTTCGGCCCCGTGCTGGGCGTGGCGATCGCGGTGGCGGCCAGCGCGGTGAGTGCGGTGCTGGCCCTGTTCCTGATCCGCGCGGCCGGCTGGCAGCTCAACCGGCTGCTGCCCCACCCCCGGATCGAATCACTGGACACCCGGCTGCGGCGGCGTGGCTGGCCGGTGGTGCTGTCCATGCGGCTGATTCCGGCGGTGCCCTTCTCGGTACTGAACTACGCGGCCGGCGCGTCCGCCGTGCGGGTGGTGCCCTACACCTTGGCGACGCTGGTGGGGCTGTTCCCCGGCACCGCGGCGGTCGTCATCCTGGGCGACGCGTTGACGGGGAACATCAGCCCGGCGCTGATCCTGGTGTCGCTGAGCACCGCCGCACTCGGTGTGACCGGACTGGTCTACGAGATGCGCCTCCACCACCGCGAGCGTGCGCAGCTGCAGCCCGACACACCGCAACCGGTGGACATCCCGCGCATTTTCACAGAGCCGTGAACGGCGCGAGAGGGGACGACGCATGAGCGCACTGCCCGATTTCGGTGCCCGCCTCCTACGCAACCGCAGACTCGTACGTGCCCCGATCTGGCTCTACCGGATCCGGGCCGGAGCGCTGCTCGGCGCCAGGATGATGATGCTCGAGCACATCGGCCGCACCTCCGGTGAACGCCGCTACGTCGTCCTCGAAGTCGTCGACCGGCCGAGTCCCGACACTGTCGTCGTCGCCTCGGGCTTCGGTACGAAAGCGCAGTGGTTCCGCAACATCGCGGTCAACCCGGCGGTCAGGGTGTGGCTCGGCAGTCACCGGCCGGTGTCCGGCGACGCCCATGTCCTCGACCAGCGCCGCGCCGATCAGGTCCTGACCGACTACCGGGAACGCCACCCGACGACCTGGCAGCAGTTCAAACTCGTCCTCGAAGAGACGCTCGGCCAGCCGATCACCGAGACGGACACACCGCTGCCGATGGTCGAGATCCGACTACGGCCGAATCGCTGACGCGCCGGTGCTACTGCGCCCGGTGCGCGCCACCGTCCAGTTCGTTGGGCAGGGCCTCCGGCGGGGTCTCCAATGACGGCTGCGGCGGCCTGGCACTCAGCGGCGGAGTGGTGGCCCGAGCCTCGGCCTCGGCCTTGGCAACGGCTCGGGCGATCTCGGGATCGGTCTCCGTGTTGAACCATTCGGCGACCTCGTCGCTGTCGTCCTCGGGCTTCGGCAGGTCCTCGTCCACGGGCGACGGTGTGTACCGGAAGACGCCGTCCTCGCCGGGCGCCCCCAGCATCTTGGTGAAACCCTGTAACGCCGAACCGAAGTCGCTCGGGACCAGCCAGACCTTGTTCGCCTCCCCCTTGGCCATCTGCGGCAACGTCTGCAGGTACTGATACGCCAGCATCTCCGGGGTGGGCCGGCCCGCCTTGATCGCGGCGAAGGTCTTCTCGATGGCCTTGGCCTGCCCCTGCGCCTGCAGGTACTGAGCGGCCCGCTCACCCTGGGCCCGCAGCATCCGGGACTGCCGGTCGGCCTCGGCGGCCAGGATCGCGGCCTGCTTGGCACCCTCGGCCGCCAGGATCTGCGACTGCTTCTGGCCCTCGGCCTGCTTGATCGAGGATTCCCGCACACCCTCGGCGGTGAGGATCATGGCCCGCTTGTCACGATCGGCCTTCATCTGCTTTTCCATCGACTCCTGGATGGACGGCGGCGGGTCGATGCTGCGCAGCTCGACCCGGGCGACGCGAAGCCCCCACCGGCCGGTCGCCTCGTCGAGCACACCGCGCAGTTGCTGGTTGATCAAGTCGCGTGAGGTCAGAGTCTGCTCCAGGGTCATCCCACCGACGACGTTGCGCAGCGTGGTGGTGGTCAGCTGTTCCACACCGACGATGTAGTTGCTGATCTCGTAGACGGCGGCCTGCGGGTTCATGACCCGGAAATACACCACCGTGTCGATGGCCAGCGTCAGGTTGTCCTCGGTGATCACCCCCTGTGGTGGGAAGGACACAACCCGCTCGCGCAGGTCCACCCGGGCGCGGATCCGGTCGATGAACGGCACCAGCAGTGTCAGCTGACCGCTGACCGTGCGGCTGTAGCGGCCGAGACGCTCGATCACCGCGGCCTCGGCCTGGGGAATGAGCGCGACCGATTTGGCCACCACGATGATCGCGAACACCACAAGTACGAGCAGTAAGACCAGCCCGACTACAGCACCACCCATAGCGAATCCTCCCTGGTACTACATCGATTTGAAGACCACCGCGGTGGCGCCGTCGATTCGCACGACGGTCACATGATCACCCGGTTCGTACACATCGTGATCGTTGAGCGGGCGCGCCGTCCAGACCTCGCCGTCCAGCTTGACCTGGCCCTCGTGCTCGGCCACCCGCTCGAGCACCAGCGCCGACTTGCCCTCCAGCGCCTTGACCAGGTCCGGCAGCCCACTTCCGGCCTCGAAACGGCGCCGCAACGCGGGCCGGACCAAAACCAGCAACAGCACCGACACCACGAGGAACACCGCGCCGTCAGCCCAGAGCGGCAGGTCGAACAGCCAACTCGATCCGCTCGCGGCCAGTGCACCGCCGGCCAGCATGAGCAGGAACATGTCGCCGGTCAGCGCTTCTGCCCCGGCGAGTCCCAGCGCCAGGATGAGCCAGATCAGCGGTAGGGGCATGCGCCCACCCTAGCGAATCAGGCCTTATCGGCGACCGACAATTACACTGCCAGGATCATGTGGTGTCCAAGTGCAACTCTTTCGATGTGGGCCAACGCCTGGCTTGCCGGCGCGGCCGCGCCTGACGACGTCCTCGACGCGTTATCCCAGTGGGCACCAATGCATTCTGTGACCGCTTATGACTCGCAGGCGGCGGTCCGAACCAGCCTGCCCTGGCCGGAGTTGGAGGACTCCGGTTCGGTGTCGTTGCTGCAGACCCTGCGCACCGCTGTCGGCAGATCCGGGACCAGGCCCTCGATCAGGGTGGCCCTGCCGGTTCCCGGCGACGTCCGCGGTCTGCCCGCGGGTTCGCAGTTCCAGCGGGATGCGCTGGCGGTCGGCGAAGCGGTGCTGGTGACCCACGACGAGCTGGACGGCGTCGGGCTGGTGCCGGAGTTCGAGTATTTCGAATTCGATGACGTGGAAACCGAATCCACGTTGGCGCCCGAACCGCGGGCACTGTCGTGGACGGTGTACTCACTGCCTGTTCTGCCGCCGCCGCAGCACTACGACCTCGGCGAGGCCGAGTACGAGTTGAAGTCGGCGGTGCGCTCGGCCGCCGACACCCTGGTCGCGTTGCGGGCCGGTGTCGGTATCGACATCGACGACCCGCGCGGCATGGTGGAGGACATCCTCGAGGCCGGCCGGATGCACCCGATCCCGGACCATGCCCCGACCCGGGCCGTGCGGGTGCTGGAGAACGCCGCCCACGTGGAAGCGATCATCACGGTGAGCTCGGGGCTGATGCCGATCGGCCTACAGAGTTCCTCGGAGGTCCAGATCGCCGGCGATGCCATGAGGCCTCTGGACCGGGTGGTCCGCTCCGCACGGCTGGCCGCACTCGAGGCCATCCTGCAATCCGCTTGGCGGGACTGAATTTTCCCGGCCTCAGGTGGTTCGCGTACTAGGACGGCATGCCACAGCAGTGCGGTGAGCACAGCGCACCGTTGACGCTGAATCCGTAGCCGGGCACCGGCTCAGGACCGGCCACCCGCTGCGGCTCCGCACCCGTGCGGAGCTCATCGATCAGTCCGGCGGCCAACCGGGCGAAACGCCTGTCGGCATTCGGGGTGCCGGCCCGCGCGAAGGCGATACCGGCTTGCTCGGCCTGCAGTCGCAGCTCGTAGTCCAGATCCCAGACCACTTCGATGTGGTCGGCGACGAACCCGATCGGGCACACGATGACCGCCCGGGTTCCCTTCTGGCCCAATGCGGTCAGGTGATCGGCGACGTCGGGTTCCAGCCACGGGATCCGGGGCGGACCCGACCGCGACTGCCACACCTGGTCGAAGTCCTGGTAGCCCGCGGCGGCGGCCACCAGCCGCGTCGCGTAGCCGACCTGGCGACTGTAGAGCCGCGGCCCGTGCCGCTCATCGGCCGCGATGGGTACCGAGTGCGCGGTGAACACCAACCGGGCCTCGTCGCGCAGCTCGGCAGGCAATGTGGCCGCCGCTGCCGCGATCGCGTCGGCGAACATCTCCACCAGCAGCGGATGGTCGAAGTACTGGCGCAGTTTGACGAGCTCGGGGGCGTTCTCGCCCACCGCGGTCCGGGCCCGGGCGATGTCCTCGACGTACTGGGTGCAGCTGGAATACCCACCCCAGGCCGACGTGGTGAACACTGCCGCCCGCCGAATTCCGTCGTCGCGCATCGCCGTAACGGTGTCTTCGACGAAGGGATCCCAGTTCCGGTTACCGAAATAGACCGGCATACCGGGCAATTCGGCCCGCAACTGCTCGATCAGTGCCCGGTTGATCCCATTGATCGGCGATACCCCACCGAAATGCAGGTAGTGCTCGGCGACTTCGGCCAGCCGCTCGGCAGGGATGCCGCGCCCCCGGGTCACGTTCTCCAGGAACGGCATCACCTGATCCGGCGCCTCCGGTCCCCCGAAGGACAGCAGCAGAACCGCGTCGAAGCTTGATGCCCTTCGCGCAAGCGGCTCATCAATCTCCATCAGGGTGCCTCTCCTTTGAACCGCGAAACCGCACTCCGGCAGGGTTTGTGCGAGTGGCACACCTGCCTGAATGCGGTTTCGGCGAAAAACAAGTCAGAGCCGTCGGCTCCGCGCGCAAGCGCTCATCACAACAGCTGGGTGCTGGCGCCGCCATCGGCGTAGACGATGGTGCCGGTGGTGGCGGGCAGCCAGTCCGACAGCAGCGCACACACCGTCTTGGCGACCGGCTCCGGGTCCTTCATGTTCCAGCCGACCGGCGCGCGCTGATCCCAGCCCTCTTCGAGCAGCCGCATCTGATCCCCGGCCTCGGCACCCAGCGCGCCGCCGACGATGGCGCTCATGGCCAGGGTCCGGATCGGTCCCGCCGCAACAAGGTTGGAGCGGACACCGAACGGGCCGGCCTCACGGGCGACGAACCGGTTGACCGACTCGAGTGCGCTCTTGGCCACCGTCATCCAGTTGTAGGCCGGCATCGCGCGGGTCGGATCGAAGTCCATGCCGACGATGCTGCCGCCTTCGTTCATGATCGGCAGCGTGGCCTTGGCCAGCGATGCGTAGGAGTACGCCGAGATGTGGATGCCCTTGGCGACATCCTCGTAGGGGGCGTCGAAGAAGGGGTTGACGCCCATGCCGGTCTGCGGCATGAAGCCGATCGAGTGCACCACACCGTCGAGCTTGTTGCCCTCACCGATGACCTCGCCGATGCGTCCGGCCAGGCTTGCCAGGTGCTCCTCGTTCTGCACGTCGAGCTCGAGCAGCGGTGCCGGCTTGGGCAGCCGGTCGGCGATGCGCTGGATCAGCTTCATCCGATCGAAACCGGTGAGCACCAGCTCGGCGCCGGCCTCCTGGGCCACCTTGGCGATGTGGAACGCGATCGAGCTGTCCGTGATGATCCCCGTGACGAGGATGCGCTTGCCTTCGAGCAAACCTGCCATTGTCCTGACTCCTACTTCGGTGAAGAGTTATGCGAAAGTTCGTGTTGTCCAGAGCTTTTGGGTCAGTGCCCCATACCCATGCCGCCGTCGACCGGGATCACCGCACCCGCGATGTAGCCGGCATCCTCGGACGCCAGGAAGCTGACCGCACCGGCGACCTCGTCTGCGGTGCCGACCCGCTTGGCCGGGATGAACTCCAGTGCGCCCGCCTGAATCCGCTCGTCGAGGGAACGGGTCATCTCGGTGTCGATGTAGCCGGGGGCCACGACGTTCGCGGTGACACCGGCCTTGGACAGTTCCCGGGAGATCGAGCGGGCCATGCCGATCAGGCCGGCCTTGGCGGCTGCGTAGTTGGCCTGGTTGCCGATCCCCCACATGCCCGAGACCGAGCCGATGAAGATGATCCGGCCGAAACGCTTGCGCTGCATGCTGCGCGAAGCCCGCTGCGCCACCCGGAACGCCCCGGTGAGGTTCGCGTTGATGACGTTCTCGAACCGCTCCTCGGTCATCCGCATCAGGAACGCATCCTGGGAGATCCCGGCGTTGGACACCAGAACCTCGACCGGACCCTGGTGCTCTTCGACCTCTTTGAACGCGCGGTCGACGGCCTCGTTGTCGGTGACGTCGCACACGACGCCGAACAGCCCGTCGGGCGCTCCGGATCCGCGGTGGGTGACGGCCACCTTGTGCCCGTCGGCGGCCAGGCGCTGTGCGATCGCCAGGCCGATCCCCCGGTTTCCACCGGTGACCAGCACGGAGCGGGAGACGAATGCCGGTCGGCCGCCGGATTCTGCGTTGGGGCTTTCGGTGGCATTCTCGGTGGCGACGCTGTCACTCATGCCCGCCAACTTATCTCCTCACCAGCATGGTCTGAAAATCGCATCACCCGTGTCGACCGGCGACCACACGGGCCGGATCGCGTCCTAGCCGGGCAGTCTGCGGTTGATCAACAGGGCCGCCACACCGGCCAGCGCCAGCACCAATGCCCCCAGCCGCAGCCAGCCGAGGCTGGCGTCGCCCTTGATCGTCTCGTAGCCGATCTGCTGCTGCAGCGAGGTGAACACCTGCTTCAGCTGCTCCAGGCTGGACGCGGTGAAGGCGTCTCCGCCGGACAGCTTGGCGATCTTGCCGAGCATCTCGTCGTCGACCGGCACCGGCTGGCGCTGATCGTTGATCTCGACATAGCCGTAGGGCGTACCGAAGGACACCGTGGAGATCGGCACCCCCTGGTCCTTGGCGGTGCGCGCCGCGGTGTAGGCACCCTTGGGGTTGTCCGGGTTGGACGGCACGGTCTCCTTGCCGTCGGACATCAGCACGATGCGCGCGGGCGGTTTCTCGTCACCGCCGCCGATCACCGCACCCACGGTGGCGATCGCCTGCAGCGCCGTGAAGATGCCTTCACCGGTGGCGGTCCGGTCGGCCAGCTGCAGCTTGTCCAGGCCGTTCTTGGTGGCCTCGCGGTTGGTGGTCGGCTGTACCAGCACCGTGGCCGTGCCTGCGTAGGCGATCAGGCCCAGGTTGATCCCCGGGGTGAGCTGATCGGCGAACTGCTTGGCGGCTTCCTGCGCGGCGGCCAGCCGGCTGGGCGCGACGTCGGTGGCACGCATCGACTGCGACACGTCGATCACCAGCATCACCACCGCACGGTTGCGCGGAATCCGCACGTCATGGGTGGGACCGGCCATCGCGACCGTCAGCAGGACGAGTGAGACCGCCAACAGCGCGGCGGGCAGATGCCGCCACCGGGTCGGTTGCTTGGGCGCCACACTTTCGAGCAGCTCCATGTTGGCGAACCGCAGGATCCGCTGCTTCCGCGCGCGCTGCACGATGACGTAGTACGCCAGCAGGCCCAGTACCACGAAGAGGAACAGGAACCACCACGCGTGCGCGAAGCCCGTCAGGCTCATCGGACCGAGAATCGGTAAAGTCATGTGCTAGAAGTCATTTCGGTTGGTTGCTGGTCAAGCTTCGTCTACCTGTGCCCGTCGCTCTTCGCGCAAGCGCTCACCGGCTGGCCAGTGCGCCGCGCCGCCGACTAGCCACAAACCGGACCACATCGGCGATCCAGTCCCGGTCGGTGCGGAGGCTCAGCAGCGGTGCATCGCACCGCCGCAACGTGCGGGCCACTTCCTCACGATGGGCCGCGGCGGCCCGCTCGAAATCGCTGCGCAACTGCTCGTCGATGGTGAACTCGCGGGTGACACCGGTCTCGGTGTCCTGCAGCACCACATCGCCGACAGCAGGCAACTCGACGTCGCGCGGGTCGAGGATCTCGATGCCCAGTACTTCGTGGCGCCCGGCGATCGCCCGCAGCGGGCGCATCCAGTTGATCGGCCCGAGGAAGTCACTGATGATCACGGCCATGCCGCGCCTGCGCTCGGGACGACGGAGAGCATCGATGGCACCGGCCAGGTCGCCCCGCACCCCGGGCGCGGCCTTCGGCGTGGTGGCGATCGCCCGCAGCAGCTCCTGCTCGTGCAGCCGCCCACTCAATGCCGGAACCCGTCGCACGGTCTCCCCGTTGGCGATGATCGCGCCGATCCGGTTGCCGCCACCGCTGTTGAGGAACGCGATCGCGGCCGCGGCCGCCACCGCCAGATCACGCTTCTCGCAGCCGGTAGTACCGAAGTCCATGCTGGCCGACATGTCGACGACCAGCCAGGTCTCCAGTTCGCGGTCGGCGATCATCTGTCGCACGTGGGGCGTCTGTGTCCGCGCCGTCACCGACCAGTCCATCCGGCGCACGTCGTCGCCGGGCTGGTAGATCCGCGAATCCCCCGGCTCTGATCCCGGACCCGGGATCAGACCGAGGTGGTCGCCGTGCAGAACTCCGTCGAGCTTGCGCCGCACCGTCAGCTCAAGCTTGCGCAACGCCGCCGTCAACGCGGGGTCCCGAATCTCCCCGCGCTTCAGAGACGGCAGGTCGACGGTGCGTCGGGAACTGGTCACCGACCACCCGCCGCGCCGGCCGCGGCAGGTACGGCGGGCGGAACGGAATGCCCTTGCTGCGGAAGCGCATTCACCTGAGGCAGGGCAACCGTCTGCAGGATCCGGTTCACCACGGTCTCAGCCGAGACCTCATCGGCCAGCGCGTCGTAGGTCAGCACGAGGCGGTGACGCAGCACATCGGGGATCACCTCGACGACATCCTGCGGGATGACGTAGTCACGGCCGCGCACCAAAGCCAGCGCGCGGGCCGCCGAGATGATGCCGAGCGAGGCACGCGGCGAGGCACCGTAGGCGATCCACGCCTTCGCATCGGGCATGCCGAACTTCTCGGGCTCGCGCGTCGCGGTGACGATCCGCACCACGTAGTCCACCAGCGCGTGGTGCACGAAGGTGTTGGCCGCGAGTTCCTGCAGCCGCAGCAGATCGCCGGTGTTCAGGATCTGCTTGGGCTCCGGGGGCTTGACGCCCATCCGGTAGATGATCTCGCGCTCTTCCTCCGGCGTCGGGTAGTCGACGTTGAGCTTGAACAGGAAGCGGTCACGCTGGGCTTCCGGCAGCGCGTAGACGCCTTCCTGCTCGATCGGGTTCTGGGTCGCCATCACCAGGAACGGGCTGGGCAGCGGGAAGGTCTTGCCGCCGATGGAGATCTTGCGCTCGGCCATCACCTCGAGGAGCGCGGACTGCACCTTGGCCGGCGCACGGTTGATCTCGTCGGCGAGCAGGAAGTTGACCACCACCGGGCCCAGCTCGATGTCGAAGTCTTCTTTGCCCTGCCGGTAGATGCGGGTACCGATGATGTCGGTGGGCACCAGGTCAGGGGTGAACTGGATGCGCGCGAAGGTGCCGCCGACGACCTTGGCGAACGTCTCGACCGCCAGGGTCTTGGCCACACCGGGCACACCTTCGAGCAGGACGTGACCCTTGGCGAGCAGCCCCACGAGCATCCGCTCGACGAGCTGGTCCTGGCCGACGATGATCCGCTTGACCTCGAAGATGGCACGTTCCAGGGTGTGCACCTCGGCCTGCAGGTTGCCGTTGGTCGCGGCCTGCGGGGCAGCCGGCCCGGCGTGGGAGCCGGTCGACCCGGGCGGAAAGCCCGGCGCCGGGCTCGAACCGGGATAACCTCCGGCGCCCTGCGGCGGTCCACTCGGTGACGTCATCAACTTCCTCCCACGGTGTTCGACTACAAAACGCTGGTCATGCAAACATGTTCTATCGGGCAATCGGGTGCCCGTCGTCAACTATTCCAGGCACTTCGAGATCCGTCGACGCTGCCCGGAAGACTTCAGGTTCCCCTCAGGATTCGATGATGCGGGCCGCATAGGGCTGGATGCCCGAGGTGCGGACCGGGCTCACGGTGACTTTTTCCGCGCTGCCCGACGCCTCCAGCATCTTCCCGCCGCCGAGATACATCGCCACGTGCTGGCTACCGCCGGGGCCCCAGAACAGGAGATCACCGCGCTTTGCCTGGGCCACCGGCACCTTGCGGCCGGTGTTGTACTGGTCACCCGAGTACTTCGGAATCTGCACACCCACGCCGGCGAAGGCGTAGCGAGTCAGGCCGGAACAGTCGAAGCCCATCTTCCCGGCGTCGTAGTCCACACCGGGGCCGGGACCGGTCAGGGTGCCACCGCCCCACGAGTAGGGCACGCCCATCTGGGTACCCCCGCGCCGGATCGCGTATTCGATGGCCTGCGGGCCACGGACCCGGCCGCCGGGGAATGACGAGGCCGCCTGCTTCGGGGCCAGCCCGATGCTCTGCAGGAACTGCGAACCGAGGTTCTGCGTGGTCTGCAGCGCGAGCTGGCTGACCTGGAACGACGCGTTGGCGATGGCGACCGGGTCGCCGGGCGCCCCGGAGCTGACGAGCTTCGGAAGAGTGGGATCCCACTGCCCGTCGTCAGGCGCGGCACCGGCCGGCGCCACCAAACTGATCGCCGCGAACGCAGTTGCGGCGATCAGTATCAGGCAACGTAAGACGAAGGAGCGCAAGGTATTCCCATCAGTATTCGATGTAGCGGACGACGTACGGGGTCATCCCGCTGGTCCGGACCGGCGAGATCTTGACGTGCGAACCCGTGTAGGGCGCTTCGAGCATCTGGCCGTTGCCGAGGTAGAGCGTCACGTGCTGGCTGCCACCGGGGCCGTAGAAGATCACGTCACCGCGCCGCATCTGCGAGGACGGGATCTTGCGACCGGCGTTGTACTGCGAGCCCGAGTAGTGCGGCAGCTTGATGCCGACACCGGCGAATGCGTAGAGGATCAGACCCGAACAGTCGAACCCGACCGTGTTGGCACCCGAATCGATGCCACGGCTGGCACCGGCTGCGTTGCCACCGCCCCACGAGTACGGAACCCCCATCTGGGAGCCGGCCCGCTGGATGACGTATTCGGATGCCTGCCTTCCGTATACCCGCGGAATAGCCCCGTTGGTGTAGCCGGTCGGAGTGGGCAGGATGCCGAGCTTCTGCAGGAAGCCGCGGCCCATGTTCTGGGTGACCTGAGCCGAGGTCGACGAGATCCCCAGAACGGTGTTGATGATCGCGATCGGGTCACCGCTGACGAACGCACTGGGAATCGCAGGCAGCGTGGGATCCCATTCGCCGTCCCACTTCTGGCCCGCCTGAGCCGGAGCGCCGGGAGCCCGATCCCAGTCCCCCGCCGCGACCTGCGGTGCCGCGCCCTGCGCCGGCGCGGCGGCGATCGGCGCCGAGGCCTTGTGCACCTGAGCGAGTTGGGCTGCCGCCGTTGCCCGTTCGTCGGTCAACCGCTGCAGCTCACCCTGCTGGGCACTGAACGTCTGCTGCGCCTGCTGCAGTGCTGCGACCGCGGAGTCCTGACTGGTCTGGGCATTGACCGTGGCCTGGTCGGCGTTCTGCTTGGCCAGCCGGGCGGCCGACTCGCGGTTCACCTGCTCGGTGCGGGCCCGCTGCAGATCGGTGATCACCTTGTCCGTGCTGGCCGCCAGGGTCTGGCCGGTCGCCGCGGTGCGTGCGATGTCAGCGGGGTCCGACGCGGTCAGATACGAGCTCGACGGGCCGTTGACGTAAGTGGCCGCGGCGAAGGTGTCGAACCTCTTCTGCGCCTCGGCGATGGCGGCATTGGCGTCGGCGATTCCCTGCTGGCTGGCGTCGACCTCCTGCTGCGCCGTCGCTGCGGCGTCGCGGGCGTCCTGCACGTCGACGATGGCCTTGTTGACGGCTTCCTGCTGGGTCTGGATGGCAGCGCCCAACTCCTGCAGCTTCTGGTCGGCGTTGGCCACCGCGGCGACGAGCGTGGCGACCTGATCGGGCGCCCCGGGATCAGCCGCGGCCGGGACACCGCCCGACATCGCCGTGGTCAACAGCATCGCGACGGTCACCGGCACGGCCCAGAAACGGCCGACCAGCCAGGGTGCAGATGCCCCAACTGTTCCTCGCGTACGCGGGACGCCGACGGTGCGTCTCATTCGACTCAAGTCTCCTATGGCTCAACGCCGGCGTACGGCGTTTGCTCGGGGCCTTTGCACAGAAGTCACATGAAGCACAACTGCAACAATGGGTACCGATTGCACCGTACGTCACATCTGAAGCCAAAGAAACTTTAGTCACAAATTACAGGAATGTAATTGCGAATAGTGTGACCTATTAGTGATATTGGGAGATATTCCGAACTAATGTTCGACGGGTTTTTCAGACCTCCGTCGAAGGGGCGCTCGAGGCCCCTGACCCGGCCAATCGTTTGCTGCGCACCTGCAGAGCGCGAGTCAGTGCGGCCGCCGCGGCAACTCCGAGCGTCAGCACGATCGTGAGTGCGGTCCAGGGAAAGTCGGGGGTCGAAATCTCGCCGACGAAATTCTTCGCCGACAACACCGGATTACCGGTTTTGGCCACATCCTGTCCGGCTTCCAAAGTCACCCGGTCGACAGTCGGGCTGTACGTACCGGCGAAAGACGGACTCAGCGCGAGCACGGTCGCACCCGGATTGGCCTCCCCGACCTCCGAGGCGATGTCACGCAGCGGCGTATCGATGCCGGGGTTCTGCGGCAGCACCACGATCTTGAGGTCGACCCCGCCCTGACGGGCGTCGCTGACCACCTGGCGCAGGGCCTCGACATCGGCGTCCGGTGCACTGACCCCGTCGTCGCGAACGTCCGCCTGCACGGCCGCCATGCACTTGGCCACCCCTTCGGGTTGCGCCGGATCCATCCCGACGGTGTCACACACCTCGACCGGGATGTAGGCCGGCAGGAACGGGATGACATGGGGTCCGGTCACAGACGCACGGTATCCCGAGCCCATCCACCCCTGCGAAGCGACACGGAAATCGTCACCGCATCGACCACCTATCGTCATGCCCGGGTGACGCTCGAGGCAGGCGTTGGGCGGGTGCCGGCCGACGGATCACACGGATCGCCCGGACGGGGTGGCAACGAACACGCGACCAGTGAAGACTGGACCCCGGCCCGCCGGCCATTGCAGGACAAGCGTACTGTTAGGATCAGCACGCCGCCGACACAGCCCGTCGCGGCGAGATCTAACCGGGAGTTGATGTGAGCAGCGAGAATACGGAAAATTCGTCCCTTAACTCATTTGGTGCCCGCGACACTCTGACTGTCGGGGACAAGAGCTACGAGATCTATCGCCTCGACGCGGTACCCGGTACCGAAAAGCTCCCGTACAGCCTCAAGGTGCTCGCGGAGAACCTCCTGCGCACCGAGGACGGCGCCAACATCACCAAAGACCACATCCAGGCCATCGCCAACTGGGATCCCTCGGCCGAGCCGAGCGTCGAGATCCAGTTCACGCCGGCGCGGGTGCTGATGCAGGACTTCACCGGCGTGCCGTGCATCGTCGACCTAGCGACGATGCGCGAGGCTGTCGCGGCCCTGGGTGGGGATCCGGACAAGGTGAACCCGCTCTCGCCGGCAGAGATGGTCATCGACCACTCCGTGATCCTCGACGTGTTCGGCAATGCCGGCGCGTTCGAGCGCAACGTCGAGCTCGAATACGAACGCAACTCCGAGCGCTACCAGTTCCTGCGCTGGGGGCAGGGCGCCTTCGACGACTTCAAGGTCGTCCCCCCGGGCACCGGCATCGTCCATCAGGTCAACATCGAATACCTGGCCCGAGTGGTGTTCGAGCGCGACGGGGTGGCCTACCCCGACACCTGTGTGGGCACCGACAGCCACACCACCATGGAGAACGGTCTCGGTGTGCTGGGCTGGGGCGTCGGCGGTATCGAGGCCGAGGCCGCCATGCTGGGCCAGCCCGTCTCGATGCTCATCCCCCGCGTCGTCGGCTTCAAGCTGACCGGTGAGATCAAGCCCGGCGTGACCGCCACTGACGTGGTGCTCACCGTCACCGACATGCTGCGCAAGCACGGCGTGGTCGGCAAGTTCGTCGAGTTCTACGGCAAGGGCGTCGCCGAGGTGCCGCTGGCCAACCGCGCCACCCTGGGCAACATGAGCCCCGAATTCGGTTCCACCGCAGCGATCTTCCCGATCGACGAAGAGACCATCAACTACCTGCGGCTGACCGGGCGTACCGAGGAGCAGCTGGCACTGGTCGAGGCGTACGCCAAGACGCAGGGCATGTGGCACAACGCCGACCACGAGCCGGCCTTCTCCGAGTACCTCGAGCTCGACCTGTCGACCGTGGTGCCCTCGATCTCCGGCCCGAAGCGCCCGCAGGACCGCATCGAGCTGTCGGACGCCAAGAACGCGTTCCGCAAGGACATCCACAACTACGTCGAGGAAAACCTCCCGACCCCCGAGACCAAGCTCGATGAGGCCGTCGACGAGTCCTTCCCGGCCAGCGACTCTGTCGCGCTGTCCTTCGCCGACGACGGTGCGGTCGACGTCCGCCCGTCGGCCGCCAACGGTTCCGAGGGCCGGCCGTCCAAGCCGGTCACCGTCCGCTCCGAGGAGCGCGGCGACTTCGTGCTCGACCACGGCGCGGTCGTCGTCGCGGGCATCACCTCGTGCACCAACACCTCCAACCCGTCGGTCATGCTCGGCGCGGCCCTGCTGGCCAAGAAGGCCGTCGAGAAGGGCCTGACCAGCAAGCCGTGGGTCAAGACCAACATGGCACCGGGCAGCCAGGTCGTCACCGACTACTACAACAAGGCCAACCTCTGGCCCTACCTGGAGAAGCTGGGCTACTACCTCGGCGGCTACGGCTGCACCACGTGCATCGGCAACACCGGTCCGCTGCCCGACGAGATCAGCAAGGCCATCAACGACAACGACCTTTCGGTGACCGCGGTGCTCTCGGGTAACCGCAACTTCGAGGGCCGCATCTCCCCCGACGTCAAGATGAACTACCTGGCCTCGCCGCCGCTGGTCATCGCCTACGGCATCGCAGGCACCATGGACTTCGACTTCGAGTCCGACCCGCTCGGGCAGGACCAGGACGGCAATGACGTCTTCTTGAAGGACATCTGGCCGTCGGCGGCCGAGATCGAGGAGACCATCGCGTCCTCGATCAACCGGGAGATGTTCACCGACTCCTACGCCGACGTGTTCAAGGGCGATGACCGCTGGCGTTCGCTCTCGACCCCCGAAGGCAACATCTTCGAGTGGGACGACGCCTCCACCTACGTGCGCAAGGCCCCGTACTTCGACGGCATGCCCGCCGAGCCGGAGCCGGTCGGCGACATCAAGGGCGCCAGAGTCCTTGCCCTGCTGGGTGACTCGGTGACCACCGATCACATCAGCCCGGCCGGTTCGATCAAGCCGGGCACCCCGGCCGCGCAGTACCTGGACGCCAACGGCGTTGAGCGCAAGGACTACAACTCGCTGGGGTCGCGACGCGGCAACCACGAGGTGATGATCCGTGGCACCTTCGCCAACATCCGGCTGAAGAACCAGCTGCTCGACGACGTGTCCGGCGGCTACACGCGTGACTTCACCCAGCCCGGCGGCCCGCAGGCGTTCATCTACGACGCGTCGGTCAACTACAAGGAAGCCGGCACCCCGCTGGTCGTGTTGGGCGGCAAGGAATACGGGTCGGGCAGCTCGCGTGACTGGGCGGCCAAGGGCACGGTGCTGCTGGGCGTGAAGGCCGTCATCACCGAGTCCTTCGAGCGCATCCACCGGTCGAACCTGATCGGCATGGGCGTCATCCCGCTGCAGTTCCCGGCAGGTGAGTCGGCCGCCAGCCTCAAGCTGGACGGCACCGAGACCTACGACATCACCGGCATCGAGGAGCTCAACAAGGGCAAGACCCCGAAGACGGTGAAGGTGACCGCCACTAAGGAAGACGGCAGCAAGGTGGAGTTCGACGCGGTGGTCCGCATCGACACCCCCGGCGAGGCCGACTACTACCGCAACGGCGGCATCCTGCAGTACGTGCTGCGCAACATGCTGAAGTCGAAGTAATCCTGAATCCGACAACCGAAGCAGCACAGGCGCGGCGCCGAGCCGCGCTTGGGCGAGGAGTTCTCCAGTGCCCAGGGTGACGGACGATCATCTTGCCGCCCGGCGTCGTCAGATTCTCGACGGCGCCCGGCGCTGCTTCGGTCAGTACGGATATGAGAGCGCGACCGTGCGACGGCTCGAAGAAACCATCGGGCTGTCGCGCGGCGCAATCTTTCACCACTTCAAGGACAAGGACACCTTGTTCTTCGAACTGGCCCGGGAGGACGCCGAGCGGATGGCCGAAGTGGCCGCCCGCGAAGGCCTGATCCAGGTGATGCGGAACATGCTTGCCGCGCCCGAGCAGTTCGACTGGCTGGCCACCCGGCTGGAAATCGCCCGCAAGCTGCGCAACGATCCGGCCTTTCACCAAGGCTGGGCGGAACGGTCCGCCGAGCTGGACGCCGCGATCACCGAGCGCCTGCGCCGCCAGAAACAGGCCGGACGTCTACGTGACGACGTGCCGAGTGCGGTCCTGCACATCTACCTGGATCTGGTTCTCGACGGCCTGGTAGCCCGCATCGCCTCCGGCGAGGACCCGAAGAACCTCACCGCGGTGCTGGACCTGGTCGAGGACAGCGTGCGGCAGCAGACGCCGGCGGATAGCTGAATCCTGCTACCGCACAGCGGTTGTGCTCATCACACCCTGGACCGGGTGCGGTGGTTGGGACCGCCGCGGCTGCGCATCGTCGTTCCCGACTCCCGCAGCAAGCTGTGGATCGAGCCGTAAGATCGTCCGGTCGTCGCCACAAGCGTGCGGATGCTGGCACCCCCTTCGTATGCCCTGCGAAGCTCTGACAGCAGTTCGCCACGATTCTTGTTCATATCCCTCATCGACATCTCCCCGCTTGTGATGTCCCGACGGATACCCACAGTAGAAACCACCCACACACCGAGGGGTCGATTTGTCCAACGTCTTATATTGACGTTCTCGAAGATGTGGTGGTTCTTGAGAATTCGATGTCAGGCGAGCTCGATGAGGTCCCGGTATTCGGTGGACCAGAAGTCCTCGGTGCCATCCGGCAACAGCACCACACGCTGCGGATCCAGGGCCTCGGCCGCACCCGGATCGTGGGTCACCAACACGACTGCACCCTGGTAGCTGCGCAGCGCGTCGAGAACCTGCTCGCGTGACGCGGGGTCGAGGTTGTTGGTCGGCTCGTCCAGCAACAACACGTTGGCCGTCGAAGCGACCAGGCCGGCCAGCGCCAACCGCGTCTTCTCACCGCCGGACAGGGTGCCCGCAGGCTGATCCAGCTGAGGGCCAGTGAACATGAAGGCACCCAACAGACCTCGAAGATCCTGCTCGCCGGTGTCCGGCGCGGCGTGACGGATGTTCTCCCAGACGGTCGCCTCGTTGTCGAGGGTGTCGTGTTCCTGGGCGAAGTATCCGATCTTGCACCCGTGCCCGGGTTCCAGGACTCCGGCGTCGGCGGTCTCGGCGCCGGCGAGCAGCCGCAGCAATGTCGTCTTGCCCGCACCGTTGAGTCCGAGCACCACCACCCGGGATCCGCGGTCGATCGCCAGATCGACACCGGTGAAGATCTCCAGCGACCCGTAGGTCTTGGTCAGCCCCTTGGCCACCAGCGGGGTCTTACCGCACGGCGCCGGCGTGGGGAACTTGATACGGGCCACCTTGTCGGCCACCCGCTCGGCGTCGAGCTCGGCGATCATCCGCTCGGCCCGACGCAACATGTTCTGTGCGGCAACGGCTTTGGTGGCCTTTGCGCCCATCTTGGCGGCCTGGGCCCGCAAGGCGCCCGCCTTCTTCTCGGCGTTGGCACGTTCGCGGCGACGACGCTGTTCGTCGGTCGCGCGCGCGTCGAGGTACTTCTTCCAGCCCATGTTGTAAACATCGGCCTCGCCGCGTACCGCATCGAGGAACCACACCCGGTTGACGACCTCGTCGAGCAGCTCGACATCGTGGCTGATGACCACGAGTCCACCGGTGTGGTTGTGAAGGAAGTCGCGGAGCCAGCCGATCGAGTCGGCGTCGAGGTGGTTGGTGGGCTCGTCGAGTAAGAGAGTGGTGGCAGATCCCGAACCGGTGTCGCTGGCCGCGAACAGGATGCGGGCCAGCTCGACGCGCCGGCGCTGGCCACCGGAGAGCGTGCGCAGCGGCTGCGTCAGCACCCGATCGGGCAGGCCCAGGCTGGCGCAGATCCGGCCGGCCTCGCTCTCGGCGGCGTAACCACCCAGCGCCGAGAACCGCTCCTCCAACTGCCCGTAGCGGCGCACCGCCTTGTCGCGGGCCGCATCGTCGGCCACCTCGGCCATCAAGACCTGCTGCTTCTCCAGGTCCGCCAGCAGCGTGTCGAGACCGCGCGCCGAGAGCACCCGGTCGCGGGCCAGGACGTCGAGGTCGCCTTCTTTGGGGTCCTGGGGCAGGTAACCGACCTCGCCCGTACGCGAGATGCTGCCGGCGTACGGCTCACCTTCCCCTGCCAGGATGCGCATGGTGGTGGTCTTGCCTGCGCCGTTGCGCCCGACCAGTCCGATCCGGTCGCCGGGCTGCACGCGCAGGGCGGAGCCCTCGAAGGACAGCAGCGTGCGCGCGCCGGCGCGGACCTCCAGGTCCGTTGCGGTGATCACGCTGCGTCCTCCTCGGTGTCTGTGTTACTTCTCGTCGGTAAATACGGCGGGGCGCTTCTCCGCGCGCGCGGCAACCGCTTCCTCGAAGTTTGCGGTGAGCAGGCGCACGAAAAGTTGTCCCAGGCCCTCGGCCTGCATGTGCCCCTCCAGGCTAGCGGCGTCCAGTCCACTCCAAAGTGTGCGCTTGGTCAACTCGATACCCGGCCGGGAGAACGCCGCCATGCGGTCCGCCATCGAGTAGCAGGCGTCCAGGAGCGCCTCCTCGGCCACCACGCTGGAGACCAGACCGATGCGCTCTGCCTCCTGCGCGTCGACGTCACGGCCTGTCAGCATGATCTCGAACGCCCGTGACGACCCGATCGCCCGCGGCAGCAGGTAGGACAAGCCCAGCTCACTGGCGGTAAGCCCGTTGTTGATCCCCGCGGCGCGGAAGTAGGCGCCCTCGGCGGCGACCCGAACGTCACACGCCAGCGCCAGGCAGAGGCCGCCCCCGATGGCCGCGCCGTTGACGGCGGCGATCACCGGCTGGTGCAGCCGCCGTAGGGCGAGAATCACATCGTCGAGGATCTCCATCGACCGCAGGGCGTACGTCGGCCTGGTCAGACCGGCGACGTGCGGAACGGAGCCGGCCGACTTGTGATCGGCCCCGGACGAGAAGCCCCGGCCGGCCCCGGTAAGCACCACGACGCGCACGCTGTTGTCGTAGCGGAGGTCTTCGAGGACGCCCTTGAGCGGCACCATGACGTCGAACGCCATCGAGTTCATCCGCTCAGGCCGGTTGAGGGTCACCAGGGCCACGTCCGGTCGCGGACGGTCAACCAGTACGAATTCGTTCTGCGCAGTCACGGACAGCACGCTATCGCGTGCCGTTCATCACACCTGTTCGGCGTCGCCCTCAGCGGCCTGCTCTTTCATGGCCGCGTCGATGTCGAATTCCTTGATCTTCTGAACCAGATCCTCCAGCGCCGCCGGTGGCAGTGCTCCGGCCTGGTTGAAGACCAGCTTGCCCTTCTTGAACGCCATCAGGGTCGGGATCGACCGGATGTCGGCAGCCGCGGCGAGCCCCTGCTCGGCCTCGGTGTCCACCTTGGCGAACACGACGTCAGGGTGCTGCTCCGAGGCGGCCTTGAACGTCGGTGCGAAGGCACGACACGGTCCGCACCACGACGCCCAGAAATCCACCAGCACGATGTCGTTGCCGTTGACGATGTCATTGAACTGATCTGCGGTGATGTCCTGCGTACTCACACTTTTCCTAACGTCGGGGCGTAGCGGCCTGTTCCCACCATATGGGCAATATGAACTGGCAGCAGGCTTTCGGCGGGCGCGCGCCGCCGAAAGCCACCCCCGCGCCCGCCTGGCGTCAGGACGTCAGGCCGGCACTTCCCGTTGATACGGGCGTCCCGACTCGAATCGCCAGATCGCGTGGTGAAGGGCGGCGTTCTCCCAGTCCGCGGATTCCGACGCGGCGCGCAGCAGCGCGGCGGCGGGCGTGGCCGTACCCGCCTCGCGGGCGACGTAGCCCGCCACCGCCCGGTCCACCGTGACGCCGGGGACCTGCGCGAGCGTCACCAGATAACCCCATGTGAAACCTGACTGCTGCCCCGGCACCGCGCACCACGCGGCCTTGGCCGCGGCGCGGCGATCGTCGTCCTGGGCGGCCGTACGGAGGTCCTCGGCCGTCCGGATGCCCAGTTCGACGAGGGCCCCGGCGGCCGCAAGGAGTGCGACCGACCGCAGCGGCGCACCCTTGGCGGTGGAGGTCGGGCGACGGTTGCCGATCTGCGACGCCCACTGCCGCGGTCCGCCGAGGCCGTGGATGCTCGCCAGCAATTCCGGGGCGCCGTCGGAGTCGGCGTCGCCCCCTTGCCCGGCCCGGTGACCGCGATACCGCTCAACGATCCGCTCGACGGTCTGATGACGTGCTCCCGTGACATAGATCGCATCAATGATGCACAGCGCCAACGCGTTTGGATAAGCAGTGGGATCCGGCCAGCCCGCCGGGTCGCCGAGATCGCGTTCGCAGGCCGCGTGCAGTCGTTCAGCTTCGGTGCTCATCGTGGTGCCTTCCGATTACGTGGGAACGCCATCCGTCCCCTTGCGCCGAAAGCTAAAGACGCCGGCCGACAAACCACCCCGGGATCGGCTCAGAATCGGGAGTTATCCACAGGGCTGGTTGTTGCTCTACCGGCACGCTCGGTCGACGTTGGCCAGCAGTTGCGCCTGCCGCCTCGGCCACCAGGAGAGTTCGACCGCCAGCGCCGCCAAGTAGATGACCGACACCACGGCATTGCCGACCGATCCGAATACGGCGTCCCACAACGCGCTTGCCAAGGCGACGACGAGCACCAACGGCAGCAGCCAGCGAAACGGGCGAGCCGTCTCCGCCGCCTCGTGCACTCCGCGGCCGTAGTCGCGGGCGGCGTCAGCCAATCGCGGATCCTCGATGCGCCGACCGGCGCGGGCAGCGCGCACGACGGCCACGCGCTCGGCTCCGGTCAACTGCTTCGACATCGGCCAGTACCGGGCCATCCGGCGCGCCATCCAGATGCCGTAGAACGTGCCGACGATCACGAGGACCAGCACGCCCGAGACCCAGAACCCAGAGTCCAGCCAGGAGAGCGCACCCAGCACCAAGCCCACACCTGCGCCGACGATCAGCGCCCGACCCGCGAAGCCGCTACGCCAGACGAACGCCGGGACCGTGATCACACGGTCATTGTGCGGTGTCTGTCGGGATCTAGACCGTGAAACCGAGAGCGCGTAACTGCTCGCGCCCGTCGTCGGTGATCTTGTCCGGGCCCCACGGCGGGTTCCAGACCCAGTTGATCTTGATCTCGTTGACCAGCCCGGCGCCCACCAACGCGGTACGCGACTGGTCCTCGATCACGTCGGTCAGCGGACAGGCAGCCGAGGTCAGCGTCATGTCGATAAGGGCGACCTTGCCGGCGTCACCTTCCTCGACATTGAGGCCGTACACCAGGCCCAGGTCGACGACGTTGATGCCCAGCTCGGGATCCACGACGTCGCGCATGGCCTCCTCGACGTCGGCCAGCAGTTCGTCAGAAGCGGTCTCGCTCATCGCTTGTCCTCCACGTCGTCGCTGGCCTGCACCAGCGCATCCTTAAAAGCCATCCAACCCAGGAGCGCGCACTTCACCCGCGCCGGGTATTTGGCGACACCGGCGAACGCGATGCCGTCACCGAGTACATCTTCGTCCCCCTCAACGTTGCCGCGTGAGGAAATCATCTCGGTGAACGCCTCGACCGTCTTGAGTGCATCGCCGACGCTCAAGCCGATGACCTGATCGGTGAGCACAGAAGTGGCGGCCTGACTGATCGAGCAGCCCTGCCCGTCGTAGGAGATGTCGGCGACCGTCTCCGCATCGTCGGAGAGTGCGACCCGCAACGTCACCTCGTCTCCGCAGGTCGGGTTGACGTGATGTACCTCGGCAGCGAAGGGCTCCCGCAGTCCGCGGTGATGCGGATGCTTGTAGTGGTCCAGGATCACTTCCTGGTACATCTGTTCCATTTTCACGAGAAGAACTCCACGGCACGCTTGATGCCGGCCACCAGGCGATCCACCTCGTCGAGCGTGTTGTACACCGCGAACGATGCACGAGCCGTCGCGGCGATCCCGAAATGACGATGCAGCGGCCAGGCGCAGTGGTGCCCGACGCGTACCGCGACGCCCTCGTCGTCGAGCACCTGCCCGACATCGTGGGCGTGGATCCCGTCGACCACGAAACTGACCGGCGATCCGCGGTGCTCGGTCGTCGTCGGTCCGATGATGCGGACTTGTGGCAGGCCGGCCAGACCGGTCAGGGCGGCCGCCACCAATTCCGCTTCGTGCGCCTCGACCGCATCCATCCCGATGTCGCTCAAATACCGCGCGGCAGCGGCCAATCCGACCACCTGCGAGGTCATCGGGGTGCCTGCCTCGAAACGCTGCGGGGCCGGCGCGTACGTGGTCTGTTCCATCGTGACGGTCTCGATCATCGAACCGCCCGTGATGAACGGCGGCATCGAGTTCAGCAGCTGCTGCCGGCCGTAGAGCACGCCGATACCCGTGGGCCCCAGCATCTTGTGACCCGAGAAAGCCGCGAAGTCGACGTCGAGGGCATGGAAGTCGACCGGCTGGTGCGGCACCGACTGGCACGCGTCCAGCACGGTCAGTGCACCGACCGCCTTGGCCCGCGACACCAACTCGCCCACCGGGGCAACCGCGCCCGTGACGTTCGAATGATGGCTGAACGCCACCACTTTCACCCGCTCGTCGAGTTCCAGCGAATCGAGATCGATACGGCCGTCGTCGGTGACGCCGTACCAGCGAAGCGTCGCACCGGTGCGCTGGGCCAGTTCCTGCCACGGGATCAGGTTCGCGTGGTGTTCCAGCTCGGTGGTGACGATGACATCGCCAGGGCCGACCGCGTGCTCGAACCGCTTGTCCCCCAGCACATACGACACCAGGTTGATCGACTCGGTGGCGTTCTTGGTGAACACCAGTTCGTCGGGCTCGGCACCGACGAACGCCGCGATATCCGCACGGCCCTGCTCGTAGGCGTCGGTGGCCTCTTCCATCAGCTGGTGTGCGCCACGGTGCACCGCACCGTTGGAGGTGGTGAGGAATTCGCGTTCGGCGTCGAGGACCTGTAGCGGCTTCTGTGACGTCGCACCGGAATCCAGATACGCGAGCTGTTTCCCACCGCGCATCACCCGGCTCAGAATCGGGAAATCAGCTCTGATCCTGGCCAGCCCGGCTTGGTCCAATGTCGTCGCCGAGGTGGTCATGTCAGGCTCCGACGGCTTGGGTGAAGCGCACGTATCCGTTCTCTTCGAGCTCGTCGGCGAGTTCGGGTCCGCCCGATTCCACGATGCGACCGCCCACGAACACATGCACGAACTGCGGCTGGATGTAGCGCAGGATCCGGGTGTAGTGGGTGATCAGCAGGACGCCGCCGTGCTCGGCCTCGGCGTAGCGGTTGACACCCTCGCTCACGATGCGCAGCGCGTCGACGTCCAGGCCCGAGTCGGTCTCGTCGAGGATCGCGATCTTCGGCTTGAGCAGGCCCAGCTGCAGGATCTCGTGGCGCTTCTTCTCACCGCCGGAGAATCCCTCGTTGACGCTGCGCTCGCCGAACGCCGGATCGATCTCCAGCTCGTCCATCGCGCCCTTGACTTCCTTGACCCAGTGGCGCAGCTTCGGCGCCTCGCCCCGAACGGCAGTGGCCGCGGTGCGCAGGAAGTTCGACATCGACACCCCGGGCACCTCGACCGGGTACTGCATCGCCAGGAACAGACCCGCCCGGGCCCGTTCGTCGATGCTCATCTCGAGGACGTCCTGTCCGTCGAGCGTGATCGAACCGGAGGTGACGGTGTACTTGGGGTGCCCGGCGATGGCGTACGACAGCGTCGACTTGCCGGAACCGTTGGGGCCCATGACCGCGTGGGTCTCCCCCGACTTCACGGTGAGGTCGACACCCTTGAGGATCGGGATCTCGGTGTTCTCAGCGCCTTCGGCGGCGTTGACCGAGACGTGCAGGTCCTTGATTTCCAGAGTGGTCATTAGTGCGTAGCTTTCGATTCGGTGATGGCAAGTTCTTTTTCGATGGCTGCGGTCAGGCGCTCACGCACCTCGGGGACAGCGATCTTGGCGATGATCTCGTTGAAGAATCCGCGAACCACCAGGCGTCGAGCCTGATCCTCGGGGATGCCGCGGGCGCGCAGATAGAACAACTGCTCGTCGTCGAAACGCCCGGTGGCACTGGCGTGCCCGGCACCGACGATCTCGCCGGTCTCGATTTCGAGGTTGGGCACCGAATCGGCGCGGGCGCCGTCGGTGAGCACCAGGTTGCGGTTCACCTCGAAGGTGTCGGTACCGGTGGCCTCGGCCCGGATCAGCACGTCGCCGATCCACACCGTGTGCGCGTCGGGCTTGCTGGAATCCGGATCACCCTGCAACGCACCCTTGTAGAGGACGTCGGACTTACAGTGCGGCTGAGCGTGGTCGACCAGCAGCCGCGACTCGAAGAACTGACCGTCGTCGGCGAAGTAGGTGCCGAGCATCTTGGCGTCACCGCCGGGTCCGGTGAACCGCACGGTGGCCGCGGTACGCACCACGTCGCCACCGAGGGTGACGTTGACGTGTCCGAGCACCGCGTCCTTGCCGAGCTTGGCGTGGTGGGCGCTGACATGCACCATGTCGTCGGCCCAGTCGGCGATCCAGATCAATCCGAGGCCGGCCGAATCGCCGACGATGATCTCGACGTTGTCGGCGTAGGTTCCGCTGCCGCGCAGGTCGACAACCACGATCGCGCGGGACAGTTCCTCGACCCGGATCTGCAGGTGTCCGTAGCCCACGGTGTCCACACCGGGTCCGTCCACGACGATCTCGATGGGCTCGGCCACCTCGGTGTCGCGCTCGACCGTCACCACGGTCGCCGTCTCGAACGACGAGAATGCCTGGGCGGCAACACGATCGGTGGGCACGCCACCCTCGCCGAGCCGCTTGTCGTCACGGCCGACGGTCTCCACGGTCACGCCGGGCCGCTCGGTCACGGTGATGCCGGCGTGGGCGTTCGCGACGGCCGAGCCGTCGTGCAGGCCGCGAAGCCGCTTGAGCGGGGTGAACCGCCACAGCTCGTCGCGACCGCCGGGCACCTCGAAGGCGTTGACGTCGAACGATGCGAACAACTCGCCCTTGTTGGCGGCGACCCCTTCGACCGCTTCAGTCAGATTCTGTGTCACTTAACCGACCGCGCCTTCCATTTGCAGCTCGATCAGCCGGTTGAGCTCGAGCGCGTATTCCATGGGCAGTTCCTTGGCGATGGGCTCGACGAAGCCGCGCACCACCATCGCCATCGCCTCGTCCTCGGTCAGGCCGCGGCTCATCAGGTAGAACAGCTGATCCTCGCTGACCTTGGACACGGTGGCCTCGTGACCCATCGTGACGTCGTCCTCACGGATGTCCACGTACGGGTAGGTGTCCGAGCGGCTGATCGTATCGACCAGCAGCGCATCGCATTTCACGCTCGACTTGCTGCCGTGCGCACCCTTGTTGACCTGGACCAGGCCGCGGTAGGACGCGCGGCCACCGCCGCGGGCCACCGACTTGGACACGATGTTGGACGACGTGTGCGGAGCCAGGTGCAGCATCTTGGCCCCGGTGTCCTGGTGCTGGCCCTCACCGGCGAACGCCACCGAGAGCACCTCGCCCTTGGCGTGCTCACCGGTCATCCACACGGCCGGGTACTTCATCGTGACCTTGGAGCCGATGTTGCCGTCGATCCACTCCATGGTGGCGCCGGCCTCGGCCCGGGCCCGCTTGGTGACCAGGTTGTAGACGTTGTTCGACCAATTCTGGATCGTGGTGTAGCGCACCCGGGCTCCGGGCTTGACGACGATCTCGACGACCGCGGAGTGCAGCGAATCGGACTTGTAGATCGGCGCGGTACAACCCTCGACGTAGTGCACGTAAGAGCCCTCGTCGGCGATGATCAGCGTCCGCTCGAACTGGCCCATGTTCTCGGTGTTGATCCGGAAGTAGGCCTGCAGCGGGATGTCGACGTGCACGCCCGGCGGCACGTAGATGAACGAGCCGCCAGACCACACCGCGGTGTTCAGGGCCGAGAACTTGTTGTCGCCGGCCGGGATCACGGTGCCGAAGTACTTCTTGAACAGTTCGGGATGTTCCTTCAGACCGGTGTCGGTGTCCAGGAAGATGACGCCCTGGGCCTCGAGGTCCTCGCGGATCGAGTGGTAGACCACCTCCGACTCGTACTGCGCGGCGACACCGGCGACCAGGCGCTGCTTCTCGGCCTCCGGGATGCCGAGGCGGTCATAGGTGTTCTTGATGTCCTCGGGCAGTTCCTCCCAGGACGCGGCCTGCTTCTCGCTGGACCGCACGAAGTACTTGATGTTGTCGAAGTCGATGCCCTCGAGGTTGGAACCCCAGTGCGGCATGGGCTTCTTGTCGAAGGTGCGCAACGCCTTCAGCCGGACGTCGAGCATCCATTCCGGCTCGCTCTTCTTGGCCGAGATGTCACGCACGACGGCTTCGGACAGGCCGCGCTGCGCACTTGCGCCCGCGACATCCGAGTCCGACCAGCCGTAGCCGTAGTTGCCCAGTGACGCGATGGTCTCTTCCTGGGTCAATGGCGTTTCGGGCGTGATGGTCATGTCGCCGCTCCTTGCTTGCTCGCTGTTTGGCTTGTCACTGCGGTCGTCCGGGCGCGGGCTGTGCTCCGAACTTTCGTAGCGCTGTCTGTACTTGTCTTGGCCTCGACGCTGTCCACATCGAGTGGGACGTGAGTGGTGCAGGCGCAGTCACCGTTGACGATCGTGGCCAGGCGCTGCACGTGGGTGCCCAGGATCTCGGCGAACGCCTCGCTCTCCGTCTCGCACAACTCCGGGAATTCCTCGGCGACGTGCGAAACCGGACAGTGATGCTGACAGATCTGAACCCCGTGGATCGGGCCGTCCACCGGCGTCGTGGTGGTGGCGTACCCGGCCCGGGTCAGCGCGTCGGCGACGCGCTCGGCGGTATCGGCGACTCCGCCGGACCCCTCGGTGACCCCGGCCAGGATGGAGTCCATCCGGCGCCGCGCGAAAGTCCGCACGGCATCCTTGCCGCCGATCTCGCGCAATTGCCGAATCGCGGCGACCGCGAGGTCGTCGTAGGTGTGGCCGAGCTTGGCGCGCCCCGCGGCCGTCAACCGGTACCGCTTGGCCGGGCGGCCCCTGCCGTTGTGCTGCCACGCCGCGGCGGCACTGGCCTGCGCATCGCCGGCTTCGATCAGGGCATCGAGGTGACGACGCACACCGGCAGCCGAAATTCCGAGCCGCTCGCCGATCTGCCCGGCCGTGATGGGGCCTTCGAGCAACAGATGGATGATCGCCCGCCGGGTATGCCCGTCGGAGGCCGGCACCACGTCGTTGACCGGCTTCGGCACACTGACCGAAGCTGGGCTCGAAGCAGAGCCCGCAGCCGTACGACGCATTTTCACAACACCATTGTGACGGAATTCCACGCAGGGTTCTAGCAAGGGCACCCTTACGTGACCTGGGCCACCGTTGCCTGGCGAGGGCCGCCTCCGTCGACGGTTACGCTGCCCTGATGGCAAGCCGCCTGTCGACCTTCAGCTCATCGATCGCCCGGTGGCACGGCGACGAACGGACCGTCGGGTCCCCACTCAACGCCTCCGAGGTCATCGCGCAGCGCCGTACCCGGCTGTTCGGGGCCACCGGAACCGTCCTGATGGCGATCGGCGCCCTCGGTGCGGGAGCCCGCCCCGTCGTGCAGGACCCCACCTTCGGGGTGCGGCTGCTCAACCTGCCCTCCCGCATCCAGACCGTGTCGCTGACGATGACCACCACCGGTGCGGTGATGATGGCGCTGGCCTGGCTCATGCTCGGACGCTTCGCGCTCGGCCCCCGGCGGATGTCGCGCAGTCAGCTCGACCGCACGCTGTTGCTGTGGGCCATCCCCCTGCTGATCGCGCCGCCGATGTACAGCAAGGACGTCTACTCGTACCTGGCCCAGAGCGAGATCGGCTACATCGGTCTCAACCCCTACAAGGTCGGCCCGGCGACCGGCCTCGGCCTCGATCACGTGTTCACGTTGTCGGTGCCCAGCCTGTGGCGCGAGACCCCGGCCCCGTACGGGCCGCTCTTCCTGTGGATCGGCGAGAGCATCTCGGCGCTGACCGGCGAGAACATCGTCGCCGCTGTGCTGTGCCACCGCGTCGTGGTGCTGCTCGGTGTCGGGCTCATCGTGTGGGCGACGCCGCGGCTGGCCCGACGCTGCGGCGTCGCCGAGGTCAGCGCACTGTGGCTGGGCGCCTGTAATCCCCTGCTGTTCATGCACCTGGTGGCGGGGATCCACAACGAGGCCCTGATGCTCGGGCTGATGCTGGCCGGCACGGAGTTCGCGCTGCGCGGCATCGACGCGGCCGCGCCCCTGATCCCGCGGCCGCTGACCTGGCCACATTCCCGCGAGGACTGGGAGCACTGGTATCCCGCGGCGATGCTGCTGCTCGGGACGGTGCTGATCACCCTGTCCTCCCAGGTCAAGCTGCCGTCGCTACTGGCACTGGGATTCGTCGCGATGGCCCTGGCCTGGCGTCTGGGCGGCACGATCAAGGCGTTCTTCGTGGCGAGTGTCCCGCTCGGCGCGGTGTCCCTGGCCGTGATGGCCCTGATCGGCTGGGCCAGCGGGCTGGGATTCGGGTGGCTGGGCACCCTGGGCACCGCCAACGTCGTGCGCAGCTGGATGTCACCACCGACATTGCTGGCCCTGGGCACCGGCCAGGTCGGCATCCTGTTGGGTCTCGGTGACCACACCACCGCGGTCCTCGCCCTGACCCGCGCCATCGGCGTCTTCTTGATCGCGATCCTGGTCAGCTGGCTGCTGCTGGCGGTGATGCGCGGCCGCCTGCATGCCGTGGGTGGCCTGGGCGTCGCCCTCGGCGGCACGATCCTGCTGTTCCCCGTGGTGCAACCGTGGTATCTGCTATGGGCGGTGATCCCGTTGGCCGCGTGGGCAACCCGGCCAGGGTTCCGCGGATCCACGATCGCCATCACCCTGGTCGTCGGCATCTTCGGTCCGACGGCCAACGGCGACCGGTTCACCTTGTTCCAGATCGTGATGGCGACGCTGGCCAGCGCGCTGATCGTGCTGATCCTGATCGGGCTGACGTGGCGCCGGCTACCGTGGCGCGCGTCACGTCAGACGGACACAAGCCCACCGCCGGCACGCACGCAGTCCCCCGACGCCTACGCTGAATCCCCGTGACCTCGCGTTCTGAACATCCGGTGCTGCTCCGCGGCGTCAGCAAGCGCTACGGATCGACAACAGCGGTCGCCAACCTCGACCTCGACGTGCAACGCGCCGAGGTGCTCGCCCTGCTCGGCCCCAACGGCGCGGGCAAGACCACCACCGTCGAGATGTGCGAGGGCTTCATCCGCCCCGACGGCGGCCGGGTCGAGATCCTCGGCCTGGATCCCGTTGCCGACAACGCCCAGTTGCGTGAGCGGATCGGCGTGATGCTGCAGGGCGGCGGCGGGTACCCCGCGGCGAAGGCCGGCGAGATGCTCGATCTGGTCGCCTCCTACGCCGCCGATCCCCTCGATCCGGCCTGGTTGATGGACACCCTCGGCCTGACCGAATCCGCCCGCACCACCTACCGGCGGTTGTCGGGCGGCCAGCAGCAACGACTGGCGCTGGCCTGCGCCGTGGTGGGTCGCCCCGAGTTGGTGTTCCTCGACGAGCCCACCGCCGGGATGGACGCCCACGCCCGAATTGTGGTGTGGGAGTTGATCGATGCGCTGCGCCGTGACGGTGTCACCGTGGTGCTGACCACCCACCATCTCACCGAGGCCGAAGAACTCGCCGACCGGATCGTCATCATCGATCACGGCGTTGCCGTCGCCACCGGCACGCCGGCCGAGCTGACCCGCAGCGGCGCCGAGAACCAGCTGCGATTCAGCGCGCCGCGCAAGCTCGACCTGTCCCTGCTGACCGCCGCCCTGCCGGAGAACTACAAGGCCACCGAGACCGCTCCCGGCGAGTACCTGGTCGAGGGCCACATCGATCCGCAGGTACTGGCCACCGTGACGGCGTGGTGCGCCCGGCTCGACGTGCTCGCCACGGATATGCGGGTGGAGCAGCGCAGCCTCGAAGATGTATTCCTCGACCTGACAGGACGGGAGCTGCGGTCATGACGAGTGCGCCGAACAGATTCGCCCCGGGCACCTTCTCCCCGGACCCCCGCCCGGCCAAGGTGCCTGCCATGCTGGCCGCCCAGTTCGGGCTGGAACTGAAGTTGCTGCTGCGCAACGGCGAACAGCTGCTGCTGACCATGTTCATCCCCATCACGCTGCTGGTCGGGATGACACTGCTGCCGCTGGGCTCGTTCGGTGACAATCGGGCGGCAACCTTCACCCCGGCCATCATGGCGCTGGCCCTGATCTCCACGGCGTTCACCGGGCAGGCCATCGCGGTGGCCTTCGACCGCCGGTACGGCGCCCTCAAACGGCTCGGCGCCACCGCACTCCCGGTGTGGGGCATCATCGCAGGCAAGTCGCTGGCCGTGGTGACCGTCGTGTTCTTGCAGGCGATCCTGTTGGGCGCCATCGGTTTTGCGCTGGGCTGGCGCCCGTCGCCGGCCGGCCTGGCGCTGGGTGCGGTGATCATCGCGCTGGGTACAGCCACGTTCGCCGCGTTGGGGCTGCTGCTCGGCGGCACCCTGAAGGCCGAGATCGTGCTGGCGCTGGCGAACCTGCTGTGGTTCGTGTTCGCCGGCCTCGGCGCACTGACCCTGGAAGGCGGCCCGGTTCCGTCCGCGCTGCGCTGGGCTGCCCGGCTGACGCCATCGGG
>NZ_HG322951.1:3397903-3519155 GCF_000455325.1 Mycolicibacterium septicum DSM 44393 | reverse complement strand
GGCGATGACGGTGTCGATGGACTGGTTCGGCGTGGCCGTGCTGGTGGTGTGGGGTGCCGTCGCGGCGATCTGCGCGCTGCGCTGGTTCCGGTTCACCTGACCCAAGGCAGCCCTACTACGGGCTGTAGTTCCTGATCAACTACGATCAGGCCGTGCCCGGCGGAACAGCTTTCCAGCGACTGGTCGATCTGCTGCCCATGCCGAGTCTGCGGGTTCAGCGCCTGGTCGCGTTCCTGGTGATCCTCACCCAGGGCGGCATCTCGGTCACCGGGGCGATCGTCCGGGTGACCGCGTCCGGCCTGGGCTGCCCCACCTGGCCCCAGTGCTTCCCGGGCAGCTTCACGCCCGTACCGCACGCCGAAGTCGCCGTCGTGCACCAGGTGGTCGAGTTCGGCAACCGGATGATCACCTTCCTGGTGGTGTTGACCGCCATCGCCGCGGTCCTGGCCGTGACCCGGGCCCGTCGCCGCCGCGAGGTGTTGATCTACGCCTGGCTGATGCCGGCATCCACCGTGGTCCAGGCGATCATCGGCGGCATCACGGTGCGGACGGGCCTGCTGTGGTGGACCGTGGCCATTCACCTGCTGGCGTCCATGGCGATGGTGTGGCTCGCGGTTCTGCTGTTCGTCAAGATCGGGCAGCCCGACACCGGTGCGCCGACGGAAACCGTGCCGAAACCGTTGCGGCAGCTGACCGTCCTGAGCGCTGTCCTGCTGGCCGCAGTCCTGGTGACGGGAACGCTGGTGACCGGCGCCGGCCCCCATGCCGGCGACAAGAGCCTCGATCGCGTGGTGCCGCGCCTGCAGGTCGAGATCACCACGCTGGTGCACATGCATTCGTCGCTGCTGGTCGCCTACCTGTCACTGATCGTCGCGCTGGGATTCGGTCTCGCCGCGGTGCGCGCCCCACGCCCGGTCATGGTCCGGCTCGCAGTTCTGGTGGTGCTGGTGTGCGCCCAGGGACTCGTCGGCATCGTGCAGTTCTACACCGGTGTTCCCGCGGTCCTGGTCGCCGTGCACGTCGCCGGTGCGGCCACCTGCACCGCGGCCACCGCGGCGTTGTGGGCCTCGATGCGTGAGCGGGTCAAGGCCGGCGACTAGCCCGGCGTGCTCCTCGTCAGTGCTTCCACCCGGCGGCGGCCTGCGCGTCGAACGTCGCGTCGATGCGATCGAATCTGCGCCGGATCGAAGTTCGTGACGCCTCGTGCGACAGCACGTACAGCCGGTCGGCAAGCACCGCCTCGGCGGTGAGCCGGGCCACCTCGTCGACGTCGAGAACGTCGTTGCCGGCGATGAGTTGATCCTCGACCGCATGTCCGCGTGCCCGCGCCGAGGTGGCAAGAAGGTTGGTGCCCACCATCATCGGGCACAGGACCGAAACCCCGATGCCTTCGCTGTCGACCTCGCGGGCCAGCACCTCGGCCAGCGCGACCACACCGTACTTGGCCACGCAATACGCGCCGAGGCCGACGTTGGGGACCAAGCCGGCGAAGGACGCGGTGAACAAGAGATGCCCGCCCTGGCCCTGTTCGATCAGGCGGGGCAGAAACGCCTCGACACCGTGAACCGGCCCCCACAGGTCGACGTCGAGGACGAAATGCCAGTCGTCGTGGGTCATCTGAGCGATCGGCCCGTCGACGGCCACACCGGCGTTGTTGAACACCACGTGCACGGCACCCAGCAGCCGGAAGGCCTCGTCGGCGAGGTGAGTCACCTGCTCGAGTTCGCGGACATCGCACGGCACGCCGTGAGCGTCGTGTCCCTCGGACCGCAGTTGCGCGACGGCTCGACCGAGCGCCGTTTCGTCGTAGTCGGCGAGCACGATCCGGGCGCCTCGCGCGGCGAATTGGCGCGCCGTCGCCAAGCCGATGCCGCTGGCCCCGCCGGTGACCACGGCGCCGCGTCCTTCAAAGGTGTCCACCGGCCGACTCTAGAGCGGCTCGGTCAACCGGTTCGCCGAAATCGCCGACCTGCCATCGACGTAGCGGATCGTCGGGTTCGGCCGGCCCCTCAGAATCCCCGGTGTGACAGCGGGCCCAGCCCGAACCGCTCCAGGGCACCCTCCACGCCGACCGCGAACGAGCGCTCGGCACGCTCCCGCGCGGTCTGGTCGAGCTGCCGGAATCCCAGTCCCGGCTCGACCAGTTCCAGCTCCAGTAGTCGGGGATCCTCCGGACCACCGATCACGTCGACCCGGGCATACACCAGGTCCTCGGGCTCAAGGTCGAACCGCCGGATCACCGCGTCCACCGCCAGGCGACCGACCTCCCAGACCTCGTCATCGGGATCCGCCGGCGACAGCGACTCCTGGGCATAGGTGCCGGTCTCCTCGAATTCGGGTGACTGCCCGGCCGGGGGAAGGATCGGTCCCTTGGTGAACGCGTGGGATTCCTGACCGCCCAGGAACACCAGAGCGGTCTCGCCGTCGGCGATCCGCGGATCGTAGGGCTGCACCAGCACGGCACGGCCGTTGGCGTGCAGCGCTGCCGCGTGGGCCAGGGCCTCCGAGGCATCGACGAATCGCTGTGCCCCGGTCGAACCGGCCCCCACCGCGGGCTTCACCACGACTTCGCCCTTGGGCACGCTGACCTTGTCGCCGACCGCGAAGTACCCGGTCGGCACGACCGGCACCGCCATGCGGTGCAGATCGTCGAGGTAGCGCTTGTCGGTGTTCCACTCGACGATCTGCGCCGAGTTGATCAGGTGGGCCACCGACCGCGTCCAGGTGAGGAACTCGTCGAGACGCTCGGTGTAGTCCCAGGTGGCCCGCAGGATCACCAGATCGGCATCGAGGGTGGCCGGGTCGTCCCAGGGCAGCCAGCGGGCGTGCAGCCCGCGGTTGCGCAGCGCCATGAGCAGGCCGGCGTCGTCGCCGTCGCCGTCGGGCAATGCGGCGCAACCGGCCAGCACGATGCGGGGATGGAACACATCCGGACGGGCGAGCTTCACCCTCGCGATGATAGGTGTGGATGATGGATGGCGTGTATGCCATCGAAGTTGCCGAGACCGGCGGACCCGAAGTCCTGAGCTACGTCGAGCGGCCCGAGCCCTCCCCGGGCCCTGGCGAGGTACTGATCAAGGCCGAGGCGGTCGGCGTCAACTTCATCGACACCTACTTCCGGTCCGGGCTGTATCCGCGGGAGGTCCCGTTCATCGTCGGGTCCGAGGTGTGCGGCACCGTCGCAGCGGTCGGCGACGACGTGGCGGCGCTGGCCGTCGGCGACCGCGTGGTGACCGCGAACGCGACCGGCGCCTACGCCGACTTCTGTGTCGCCCCAGCTGATTTCGTCGCGTATGTGCCCGACGGCGTGGCACCCGACGCCATCGCTTCGGCGTTGCTGAAAGGCATGACCGCGCACTACCTGATCAAATCCACCTATGCCGTGCAGCCGAGTGACACCGTGCTGGTGCATGCCGGCGCGGGCGGTGTCGGCCTGATCCTCACCCAGTGGGCCACCAGCATGGGCACCCGGGTGATCACCACGGCCTCGACGCCGGAGAAGGCCGAACTGTCCCGGCAGGCCGGCGCGATCGAGGTGCTCGAGTATCCGGAGGATCCGGAGGAGTTCGGCGACAAGATCCGCGATCTCACCGGCGGGGCGGGAGTGGCCGCCGTCTATGACGGGGTCGGCGCATCGACGTTCGACGCCAGCCTGGCCAGCCTCGCGGTGCGCGGCACGCTCGCGCTGTTCGGCGCGGCCAGCGGACCGGTGCCACCGGTGGATCCGCAGCGACTCAACGCGGCCGGTTCGGTGTTCCTGACCCGGCCGACGCTGGCCCACCACACCCGCACGCCCGATGAATTCTCCTGGCGCGCGGGAGAACTGATCAATGCCATCGCCGACGGATCCATCACCATCACCGTCGGTGGCCGTTACCCGCTGGCCGATGCGGCCCAGGCCCACACCGACCTGCAGGGCCGCAAGACCGTCGGCTCGATCGTGCTGGTGCCCTAGACCGGCTGCGCGCCGGGGAAGGTCCACGACCCGTCGAGGATCTCGGGCCTCGGCCGGTACAGCCGCACGATGTAGTTCCAGCCCGCGGTGATCGGCAGGACGTTGGCCGCACCGCTACCACCGAACTGCACGGTGGTGGAGCCGTCGTCGTCCTTGACCGCGGTGATGTTGTTCAGCGAGTAGGCATTCTGTGGGTTCGCCGTGAAGTAGCCGTCCTTGTTGTAGACCGTCACCGACCAGAACCCGTCGACCGGGACGTCTTTCACGGTCAGGCGGTGCACGGTGGAGCCGTCGTTCGCGGCCGGCACCACTGTGAGATAGAGCGCGTCGCGCGCGGGGTTGCCGCCCCAGGCGAACGCCGAGCCGATCAGATGCCGGACCGGCTCCACGTCGTACTTGGGGCCGAACATCCGGTTGGTGTCCGTGAGTGTGGTGGACAACGTGATGAGCGCATCGCGAACCGTCTTCTGGCTGACGGGATCCCACTGCGGGATCTCGAAGAAACCCGGCTCGGCCTGCGAGACGGTGATCGCGTCCTGCAGCGCGTGCACAGCGGCCAGGTCAGCGGGATCGCCCGGATCGACCAGGGTGCGCACCGCCACGATCGCAAAGCGGGTGTCGACGGAGTCGCGGCTGAACGTCACCTCGGCCGGCGCGTAGGCGACGTTGGTGGTGTAGTGGTCCTCGCTGATGACCTGCAGCGACATGAACCGCTCCCCGCTCTCGGGCAGCGTGATGGTGACGGGACCGCCGTCGAGATCGAACACCGCCGCGGAGTACAGCGTGTCCCGGTTCTGCCGGATGACGAGCTGGTGGTCAATGGGGGTCAGCTCGCGGTTGTGGAAGAACTTTCCGAAACCGCCGTCCTTGACGGCATTGGCGAAGTACAGGTCGGATTCGGCACGCGCGAAGTTGTCGGGGCTCACCAGTTCGGTCATGCCCACAACGCTGCCACACCAACGGTGTCGGGTGCGGCTGGACCGGATAAGCGATAGCGCCTAGTGACCGAACAGTGTCGGCAACGCGAGCGCCGAGTCGATGGCCAGCGCGCAGAACACCACGGCGAGGTAGTTGTTCGACTGCAGGAACAGCCGCAGCGGCTTCACCGGCTCGCCGCGCTTCACCCCGGAGTAGAGCTGGTGGGCCATCACCAGGAACCAGGCACCCGCGAGCAGAGCGACGGCGCCGTAGAGCCATCCGGTGGCCAGCGCGAGCACCAGCGTGGTGATGACCGTGAGCCAGGTGTAGATCAGGATCTGGCGGGTGACCTGACGCTCGGTGGCCACGGCGGGCAGCATCGGCACCCCGGCCGCCTTGTAGTCGTCCTTGTAGCGCATCGCCAGCGCCCAGGTGTGCGGCGGAGTCCAGAAGAAGATGATCAGGAACATCACCAATGCCGGCCACTGGATGGTGCCGGTCACCGCGGACCAGCCGATCATCACCGGCATGCAGCCGGCCGCCCCGCCCCACACCACGTTCTGCGACGTGCGGCGCTTGAGCAGCAACGTGTAGACGAAGACGTAGAACGCGATCGTGGCCACTGCCAGCACGCCGGACAGCAGATTCGACGTCCAGGTCAGCCAGCAGAACGAGGTGACCGAGAGCACCAGACCGAAGATCAGTGCGTGCCGCGTCGGGACCGAGGCCTGGGCCAGCGGACGGCGAGCGGTGCGCTTCATCACCTTGTCGATGTCGGCGTCGGCCACACAGTTGAGGGTGTTGGCGCCGGCCGCGGCCAGCATGCCGCCCACCAACGTGTTGAGGATCAGCAGCGGGTCAACGGTGCCCCGGTCTGCCAGCAACATCGCCGGGATGGTGGTGACCAGCAACAACTCGATCACGCGCGGCTTGGTCAACGCCAAATACGACAGGATGGTGGATCGTATTCGGCTCGGCGCCCCATTGATGAGCCGGCGCTCGCGAATGCTCACGCAAATAACTCCTCGGGTGGCGTCACGCGGCTTCTACTACACACGATGGTAGACCGCCGCCCGAACACCTCGGCACCGCAGGGTCTGTTCGGGGCGACAACCGGGTAAACGGCCGGGTATCGGTGGGAGAACCAGTCTGCATCTGTTCAGTCCGCCCCACTAGGGTGTTTGTCGTAGCAGCATGGCAACTGCGCGCGCACGTGCCGGCAGATAGAAGACGAGGAAGTGAGCTTAGTGACCACCGCCGAAGAGATCACCGCTCTCACCCAGCCCAACCACCCAGATGACTGGACCGAAGTCGACAGCGTTGCGGTCGACACCGTCCGGGTGCTCGCGGCTGACGCGGTGCAGAAGGTCGGCAACGGCCACCCGGGAACAGCGATGAGCCTGGCTCCCCTCGCCTACACGCTGTTCCAGCGACAGCTGCGCCACGACCCCAGCGACACGGAGTGGATCGGCCGGGACCGTTTCGTACTGTCCTGCGGGCATTCCAGCCTGACCCTGTACCTGCAGCTGTACCTCGGCGGGTTCGGCCTGGAGCTGGCCGACATCGAGGCGCTGCGCACCTGGGGTTCGCTGACCCCGGGCCATCCCGAGTACCACCACACCAAGGGTGTGGAGATCACCACCGGTCCGCTCGGCCAGGGGCTGGCGTCGGCGGTCGGAATGGCGATGGCCGCTCGCTACGAGCGTGGCCTGTTCGATCCCGACACCGCACCGGGCGAGAGCCCGTTCGACCACTACATCTACGTGGTGGCCTCGGACGGCGACATGGAGGAGGGCGTCACCAGCGAGGCGTCGTCGCTCGCAGGCACCCAGCAGCTCGGCAATCTCATCGTGTTCTGGGATGACAACAAGATCTCCATCGAGCACAACACCGACATCGCGCTGAGCGAGGATGTGCCCGCGCGCTACCGCGCCTACGGCTGGCACGTCCAGGAGGTCGAGGGCGGCGAGAACGTCGTGGGGATCGAACAGGCGATCGCCGAGGCCAAGAAGGTCACCGACAAGCCCTCGTTCATCGCGCTGCGGACCATCATCGGCTACCCCGCCCCCACCAAGATGAACACCGGTGGCGTGCACGGGTCTGCCCTGGGTGCCGACGAGGTGGCAGCGACCAAGAAGATCCTCGGCTTCGACCCCGACAAGAGCTTCGAGGTGCGCGACGACGTCATCGCCCACACCCGTGAGCTGGTGGACCGCGGCAAGAAAGCGCACGCCGACTGGCAGGTGACCTTCGATGCCTGGGCCGAGCGCGAGCCCGAGCGCAAGGAGCTGCTGGACCGGCTGCAGGCGCAGAAGCTCCCCGAGGGCTGGGACGCCGACCTGCCGCACTGGGAGCTCGATTCCAAGCCGGTGGCCACCCGTGCCGCCTCGGGAGCCGTGCTGGCCGCCGTCGGCCAGACCCTGCCCGAGCTGTGGGGTGGTTCGGCCGACCTGGCCGGCAGCAACAACACCACCATCAAGGGCGCGAATTCGTTTGGGCCTCCGTCGATCTCGACCGAGGACTGGAATGCGACCTGGTACGGCCGCACCCTGCACTTCGGTATCCGCGAGCATGCGATGGGCGCCATCCTGTCCGGCATCGTGCTGCACGGCCCGACCCGCCCATACGGCGGAACGTTCCTCCAGTTCTCGGATTACATGCGGCCCGCCGTGCGTTTGGCCTCATTGATGAACATCGATCCGGTCTACGTCTGGACGCATGATTCGATCGGCCTCGGCGAGGACGGCCCGACGCACCAGCCGATCGAGCACCTGGCGGCGCTGCGCGCGATCCCGAACCTGTCGGTGGTCCGTCCGGGTGACCCGAACGAGACCGCCTACGCATGGAAGACCGTGCTGGAGCGCACCGCCAGCACCGGACCGGTCGGGTTGATCCTGACCCGTCAGGGCGTCCCGGTGATCGAGGGCACCAGCGCCGAAGGCGTGGCCCGCGGTGGCTACGTGCTCGGGGGCGCCCCCGACGAGAACCCCGACGTGGTGATCATCGCCACGGGTTCCGAGCTCCAGCTCGCCGTCGCAGCGCAGAAGCTGTTGGCGGACAAGGAGATCACCGCCAGCGTGGTGTCGATGCCGTGTGTCGAGTGGTTCGAATCGCAGCCCAAGGAGTACCGCGATTCGGTGCTGCCGCCTGCGGTTTCGGCCCGGGTGGCGGTCGAGGCCGGAGTGGCGCAGAGTTGGTACAAGCTGGTCGGAGACACCGGCGAGATCGTCTCGATCGAGCACTACGGCGCCTCGGCCGACGACAAGACGCTGTTCCGTGAGTTCGGTTTCACCCCCGAGGCCGTGGCGGCCGCGGCGGAACGATCACTGGACAACTGACCGCACCGCGGTCGTGACAACTGACAGACGACTGGCAGGAGAAGGCGAATATGACTCAGAACCCGAATCTCGCGGCCCTGAGTGCCGCGGGTGTGTCCGTCTGGCTCGACGATCTGTCGCGCGAGCGGTTGCAATCAGGAAATCTGACGGAGCTCATCAATACCCGCAGCGTCGTGGGGGTGACCACCAACCCGTCGATCTTCCAGGCTGCGCTGTCGAAGGGCACCGCCTACGACGCTCAGGTCAAGGAACTCGCCGAGCGGGGCGCCGACGTCGACGCCACCATCCGCACCGTCACCACCGACGACGTCCGTAACGCCTGCGACGTCCTGGCCAAGCAGTACGAGGCCTCCGAGGGTGTCGACGGCCGGGTGTCGATCGAGGTCGACCCGCGACTGGCCCACGACACCGACAAGACGATCCTGCAGGCGATCGAGCTGTGGAAGATCGTCGACCGGCCGAACCTGCTGATCAAGATTCCCGCGACGCTTGCCGGGCTGCCTGCGATCACCGCGGTGATCGCCGAGGGCATCTCGGTCAACGTCACGCTGATCTTCTCGGTGGAGCGGCATCGTGCGGTGATGGACGCCTACCTGGCCGGTCTGGAGAAGGCCAAGGAGGCCGGCCACGATCTGTCCAAGATCCACTCTGTCGCTTCGTTCTTCGTGTCCCGCGTGGACACCGAGATCGACAACCGGCTCGAGAAGATCGGTTCCGAAGACGCGTTGGGGCTGCGCGGCAAGGCCGGTGTGGCCAACTCGCGCCTGGCCTACGCGGCCTACGAGGAAGTCTTCGGCGGCGAGCGCTTCGCTGCGCTCAAGGGTGACGGCGCCCGCGTGCAGCGCGTGCTGTGGGCGTCCACCGGCGTCAAGAACCCGGACTACTCGGACACGCTCTACGTCACCGAGCTGGTCGCACCGCACACGGTGAACACCTTGCCGGAGAAGACCCTGGAAGCGGTCGCCGACCACGGCAAGATCACCGGTGACACCATCACCGGGACTGCGGCGGAATCGCAGGAAGTCTTCGACAACCTCAGCGCCATCGGCATCGACCTGGTCGATGTGTTCAAGGTGCTCGAGGACGAGGGTGTGGACAAGTTCGAGAAGTCGTGGCAGGAACTGCTCGACGCAACACAGGGCCAACTCGACGCCGCTAAGAAATGAGCCCGGCCAGCGGCGGGTCCGACACCGCGTGGCGTAACCCGTTGCGGGACAAGCGCGACAAGCGCATGCCCCGCATCGCGGGGCCCTGTGCGGTGGTGATCTTCGGTGTCACGGGTGACCTGGCCCGCAAGAAGCTGATGCCGGCCATCTACGACCTGGCCAATCGCGGCTTGCTGCCACCCAGCTTCGCGCTGGTGGGCTTCGCTCGCCGCGATTGGGCGGACGAGGATTTCGGCAAGATCGTCTTCGACGCGGTCAAACAGCACGCCCGCACGCCGTTCCGCCAGGAGGTCTGGGATCGCCTGGCCGAGGGGTTCCGGTTCGTACAGGGCACTTTCGACGATGACGCATCGTTCGAACGGCTCAAGGACACCCTGCACAAACTCGATGTCGAACGCGGCACCAGCGGCAATCACGCCTTCTACCTGTCGATTCCGCCGAAGGCGTTCCCCCAGGTCTGCGAGCAACTGTCGAAATCCGGGCTCGCCGACAAGCCGGAGGGCAGCTGGAGCCGGGTGGTCATCGAGAAGCCGTTCGGTCACGACCTCAAGAGCGCCGAGGAACTCAACGCTGTGGTCAACAGCGTGTTCCCGGAGTCGTCGGTGTTCCGCATCGACCACTACCTGGGCAAGGAGACCGTTCAGAACCTCCTGGCACTGCGCTTCGCCAACGAGATGTTCGAGCCGGTGTTGAACTCGCACTATGTCGACAGTGTGCAGATCACGATGGCCGAGGACATCGGCCTCGGTGGGCGTGGCGGCTACTACGACGGTGTCGGTGCCGCCCGGGACGTCATCCAGAACCACCTGCTGCAGCTGCTGGCGCTGACGGCGATGGAGGAGCCGGTGAGTTTCTCCCCCGCCGAGCTGCAAGCCGAGAAGATCAAGGTCCTTTCGGCGACCCGGCTCGCCGAGCCGCTGGACGAGACCAGTTCCCGCGGGCAGTACGCCGCGGGCTGGCAGGGCGGCGAGAAGGTCGTCGGGCTGCTGGACGAGGAAGGCTTCTCGAAGACATCGACCACCGAGACGTTCGCAGCCATCACCCTGGATGTGGACACCCGGCGCTGGGCCGGTGTGCCGTTCTATCTGCGCACCGGAAAACGCTTGGGCCGCAGAGTCACCGAGATCGCGCTGTTGTTCAAGCGCGCGCCGCACCTGCCCTTCGATGCCACGATGACCGACGAGCTCGGCCAGAACGCACTGGTGATACGGGTACAACCCGACGAAGGAATCACCCTGCGGTTCGGGTCCAAGGTTCCCGGGCACATCATGGAAGTCCGCGATGTCAGCATGGACTTCTCCTACGGCTCGGCCTTCGCCGAGGAGTCACCGGAGGCATACGAACGCCTGATCCTCGATGTGCTGCTGGGTGAGCCATCGTTGTTCCCGGTCAATGCCGAGGTCGAATTGTGCTGGAAGATCCTGGATCCCGCACTGGAGTACTGGGCTACGCATGGCAAGCCCGATTCGTACGAGTCCGGAACGTGGGGCCCCGATTCGGCGTTCGAGATGTTGCGCCGGTCGGGCCGCGAATGGAGGCGACCGTGACGAGCGCTAGCGCGAGGAACCGAACAATATGATCGTCGATCTGCCCGAGACCAATACCGGGGCGATCAACAAGAAGATCGTGGCTCTGCGCGAGGAGGGCGGTGCGATCACCCTCGGTCGGGTACTGACGCTGGTCATCGCTCCCGACACCGAATCGGTGCTCGAGGAGTCGATCGAGGCGGCCAACTGGGCCAGCCGTGAGCATCCGTGTCGCGTGATCGTGGTCATTCCCGGGGACCGACTGACCACCGAGGCCCGGCTGGATGCCCAGCTGCGGGTGGGCCGCGACGCCGGCGCCAACGAGGTGGTGGTGCTGCGGTTGTCCGGCCCGCTGGCCAACCACGCCAGCAGTGTCGTGACGCCGTTCCTGCTGCCCGACACCCCGGTGGTGACCTGGTGGCCCGACCTCGCGCCTGCTGTTCCCGCAAAGGATCCGTTGGGCAAGTTGGCGATTCGCCGGATCACCGACGCCACCAACGGCACCGATCCGCTGGCCTGCATCAAGAGCAGGCTCAACGGCTATACGGCCGGTGACACCGATCTGGCCTGGAGCCGCGTCACCTATTGGCGCGCGCTGCTGGCCGCGGCGATCGACCAGCCGCCGCACGAACCCATCACCTCCGCGCTGGTGTCCGGGCTCAAGGACGAACCGGCACTTGACATCCTGGCCGGCTGGTTGGCCAACCGGATCGACGGGCCCGTGACCCGGACGACGGGTGAATTGAAGGTCGAGCTGACCAGACCCAGTGAAACCGTGACCCTGGCACGTCCGCAGACCGGCGTCACCGCCGTGCTGAGCCGTACCGGCAAGCCGGATGCGTTGGTGCCGCTGGCCCGCCGCGAGGCCAAGGAGTGCCTGGCCGAGGATCTACGCCGCCTCGACGCCGACGAAATCTACTACGACGCCCTCACGGGCATCGACAAGGTGAGTTATGTCTGAACGCATCATCGAGACCTACGCCGACGCAGGCGAATTGGCGAAGGCGGCGGGTGCGAGGCTGGTCGGTGCGATCACATCGGCGATCGCCACCCGCGGCGCGGCGAACATCGTGCTGACCGGCGGCACGGTCGGGATCGCGTTGCTGCGCCATGTTGCCGGCGCCGAGATCGAATGGGCGAACGTGCAGCTGTTCTGGGGTGACGACCGCTACGTGCCCCAGGGCGACGCCGAGCGTAACGACCAGCAGGCGCACGACGCGCTGCTGGAGAGCATCAACATTCCGCCGGCGAATGTGCACCGGATGGCCACCAGCGACGGCTTGTTCGGCGACGCCATCGACGACGCCGCCGCCGCATACGAACAGGAGCTGCCGGCACAGTTCGACGTGCACCTGCTGGGCATGGGCGGCGAAGGGCACATCAACTCGTTGTTCCCGGACACCCCGGCGGTGCGGGAGACCACCCGGCTGGTGGTCGCGGTGACCGACTCCCCCAAGCCGCCGCCGCGCCGAATCAGCCTGACCCTGCCCGCGATTCAACGGTCCCGCGAGGTCTGGCTGGTGGTGTCCGGCGAGGCCAAGGCCGAAGCGGTCGCCGCCGCGGTCGGTGGTGCGGATCCGGTCGACGTTCCCGCTGCCGGCGCCATCGGTCAGGAGAAGACCATCTGGCTGCTCGACGAGGCCGCCGCCGGCAAGCTCTGAGCCGACCGTCTAGTCATCCGCGGCACCGCCGTGCCGCTCGCTCGTCGTGTCCGCCAAAGCCTCGGCATAGCCGGCCAGGTAGTCGGCCACTTGATGGTTGCGTGTGACCGGGTCGGCCGCAGCGGCCGACCGGGCTCGGTGTTCGCAGAATTGCCGCACAGCCATTCAGACGCAGTTCGTCCATGTTTGGTTCCTTTCCGGCCATACTGTCGGCATGGCAGACAAAGGGGACGGCCGCACCCGCCCGAATTCCGGGAGGCAGAGAATTCGGACATTGACGCAGGCCGCGCTCAACGCCGACATGACCGTGGAGCAGGTCGACACCCTGCTCACCGATCTCAGCACCACTCTGGTCGACCTCAACAAGTCGACCGGCGGCCTGGATGCCACCCTGGACCGGTTCAACGACACCATCACCCGAATCGACGAGCTCGCGCCGCGCCTCATCGGCGTGGTCGAGCGCCTGGAGTCGATCGTGGACCGCGTCGAAGTCATCGTCGGGATCGGCGAAGCGGTGATGTCGCCGCTGGCAGCCACCGAAACCGCCGTGCGCGGCATCGTCAAGGCAATCCGCGATCGATCCTTTCTCTAGAACCGGCAGAGCCGGTCCACTCGGCGCCCTCGGTTACAGTGGTCGTCATGGGTGCCGGATTCGATCGCGCAGAAGCACGTCCCGTGCACGCTGCCGCAGCGTTCGCACCTAGTTTGCTGGCGTCGATCTGGAACCGGGCCCGCCTGGCACCGCTGAAGAGGATCGCGGGTTAGCTCTCGCTGCCCATTTGATCCTGCTATCAGCTTCGAGGCGTCATGAAGCCGTCCCTATACGCCGTTGCGGCGTCGCTCTACCTGACCGAATACACCCTCTACTCCAACTCGTCGTCGGCTGTGCTGTTGAACTCAGCGATCGCCGGCCACTTCGGCATCCCGTTCTCGCAGGCCGCCTACATCGGTGTGGCATTCCTGGCCGGATTCTGTCTGGCGTTGCTGCCCGCGGGCCTGCTGTCACACCGCTACCGGCCCGCTCCCGTATTCTTCGCCGGTTCGGCAGCGCTGGCCGTGCTCGGTGTCGCCGCAGGCCTCAGTCCCGAGTTCTGGGTCCTCATCGCATTGCGGTTCCTGCAGGGCATCGCCTCGGCCGTGCTCGCACCCCAGATCTTCCGGATCATCCGCGCGCAGTTCTATCCGGACCATCACTCGACCGTCCTCGGCGCGTGGGGCCTGGTGGTGTCGGCATCCGCACTGTGCTCGCCGTTGATCACCGCACTGCTCAACGATCTGTGGGGCTGGCGCTCGTTCCCGTACGAGACCGTGGTGACCACGGCCGTGGCGATGGTGCTGTTGGCCCTGGCACCAGGGACGCCGGCAACCACCGACGAACGCACCACGGCTGACCGGGAGGCGATCCCGGTCGTGGGTCTCGCCGTGGTGCAGCTCGCGATGTTCTTGGCGATCGGCTGGTCAAGTGCGCTGCACAGCAAGGTGGCCCTGCTCGCGGTCGCGATCCTGCTCGGGATTGCCGTGATCGTCCTGCGCGGCCGGTCACAGCCGCGCGTCCTGTCGAGAAGCCTGCTGGTGGTCTTCGTGGCCGGCATCGCGACGAACGTGTTCACGCTGTCGGTGGTGTACGTCCTGCAACAGGTGCGAGGGGTGAATTCCTATGGCTCGGCGCTGTTCCTGTTGCCGACGGCGTTCTTCGCCGGGCCGATCCCCATGCTGAGGTTCGGCAGGCCCGGAGACAATGCGAAGAGCACCCGGCTGGTGTGTGCCGGCTCGGCATTCCTGATCATGGCCGGCCTGAGCCTGCCCGCGCAGCAGCTACTGGTCAGTGCGGTGCTGATGGGCGCTGCGATGGGATTTTTGTGGAGTTCGTTGGCCGGCAACGTGCTGACCAATTCGACGCACATTTCGTTCGATTCCAGCCTGTACCACTACCTTCGGGCGCTGGGCGCCGCGATCGGGGTGGCAACGGGAGCGACGATGATCGACGGCCTGGGCACCGAACTGTTCGGCGGGGCGGCCGTGGTGGTGACGGTGACCGGATTGATCGCGACGCTGGCCGCCGGTTCAGCATGGCGGGCAACACAATCGGTGCGGGTGCGATGATGCGCGACCTCACCTTCGGCTGGCCGACGCATCAGCTCACCGACGATCCGCGCCTGGCGTACAACAGCATCTCGAAAACGTACTGTCGGATGATCTACGAGAGCCTGCTCGACATCGACCCGGACACCGGGAACCTGCTGCCGTGGCTGGCCACCGCATGGCACTACCGCGACCCGCTCACCCTGGACCTGATCATCCGGCCCGACAGGCGCTTCTCCGATGGCACGCCGCTCACGCCCGCGGCGGTTGTGCAGAGCTTCTCCGGCCTCATTGCCCTCGAACAGGTTTCACCGCTGCCCGCCGCGGTCACGATGCTCACCGGACTCGGCGGTATCGAGGCCGGGGCGGACAAGGTGACGTTTCACTTCGTGCGACACAACGCGGCATTCCTCCGGTCACTGGCCGGCGTGAACCTCGCGATCAGGAGCCCATCGGGACTGGGCACCGGCCGGTGGGTGCAGAACGAGGAAGGCGTCGCCGACGGGACACGCCGGGTGGCGTTCCGCCAGGCCGGCACCGGAGATGTGTACGCCGGGCCGATCGACGGATACGTCGTCGCCGAACTCCACAACCCTGGCATCAGTTACGGGTTGTGCCCCAACGCATCCCGCGGCCCGCTGACCGATCCCAGAATCCGGCGTGCGCTGTCTCTGCTGATCGATCGTCAAGCGTTGCGGCCGATTCTGGATGTCGACGGGTACGGTGTCGCGTCGTCGGTGCTCACGCCGACGACCGACGGCTACCGGGACTGCTCGGCCGACCTCGGCCACGATCCGGCGACCGCTCACCGGCTACTCACTGCCGCAGACGTTCGACGGCTTTCGTTCGAGGTGGTGTTCAACAGCACCTTCTCCCCCGTCGACGCCGCGATCCTCACCGCCGTCGCGGCACAGTGGCAGCACCACGGCATCGAGCTCGTCCTCTCCGACGTCGACTTCCCCGAACTCCGAACCCGCCAGCAGACCGGCGACTACGACTTCCGGTTCTTCTACTTCACCGGCAGCGACCCCGATCTGTTGCGGTACCAGTTCGCCGTCGGTCAGCGGAACATGAACCGCCGCAACGAACCCGACGATCTCGACGTGCTGCTCGACACCCAGCTCTCCTGCGCGGACCCCGAGGCTCGCGGCGCGCTGGTGCACGACATCCAGCGGCGGATCCTCGACAGCGGCCTGTGGCTGCCGCTCTGCAATGTCCGCACCGTCACCAGCTATCGGCCCGGCGCGTTGTCCGGCGTCTACCTCGACGCCGAAGCCCTGGCCCGAATCCCCTGAACCTGAGAGGCACTTCATGGAAATCGCCATCATCGGTGCCGGCCTCGGCGGACTGGCCGCCGCTGTCGCCCTGCAGCACCACGGCCATCGTCCCGTCGTGTACGACAAGACCCGCGAACTCGGCGAGGTCGGCGGCCCGCTCGGGATCTCACCGCAGACCCTGAGACTGCTCGACCAGTGGAACATTGTCGACGCCTTCAACGAAATATCTTCGGCCACCCGATACTTCGAGAACCTCGATCAACACGGGCGACTGGAGAGGATCACCGACTACGCCGCCACCCCGGAAGCAGGATCCGAACACGGCCGGTTCGGGTACGCCGACGCCGAGGTGTCCCCACGCACCGTGCACCGCGCGGATCTGCACAGCCTGTTGGTGTCGACCGTGGGATCCGGGCAGGTGCGGCTGCGCCATGAACTCGCAGGCATCACCGAGCGCAACGATCACGTCGAGCTCAGCTTCACCAACGGTGAGGTACACCGGGCCGGTTTGGTGATCGCAGCCGACGGCCTGCGGTCGAGAGTGCGGAAGATGTTCAGCAACGACGACATTCACTACTGCGGCTCGGTGATCTTCCGGGCCGTGAGCCCCGCCGAATGTCTTGAGGCCTCCAACGACCGGCTCCGGTCGTGGCATTCAGCGGACTACGCCAAACACGTCATCTCCATGCCCGTGCGGGCCGGTAGACAGGTCGCGGTCGACGCCACCCTCGGGGTGGACGAACCGCCGCGGCACCTGTGGTCGGCGCAGGCCGATCTGAAGGCGTTGGCCCGCCAGTTCGACGAGTTCGATCCCGCGGTCGGGCGGATGCTGCGCGCCGCGACGAGCCCGGTCTACATGCATCCGGTGTACGACCGAGATCCGATCGACCGGTGGACCAGTGCACGGGTTGCGCTACTCGGGGACGCGGCCCACCCGATGACACCGTTCGGCGGCCAGGGCGCCAACCAGGCCATCCAGGACGCCACGGAGCTCGCAACCCAGATCTCGACCGCGCGCGACGGCGACTTCACCCAGGCGCTGCAGCGTTACCAACGCATCAGAACGGAGCAGACGGCCGAGATCCAGCGTGCCGCACGGGGTTACGCCGATCGCCGGGCCACGGTGTCGCTGCGGCTGAGTGAAATCCTCGTCAGCTAGCCACTGTTGCGCAGGGCGGTCGCGAGTCCGCTCATGGTGAGCAGGATTCCGCGCTGCACCAGTTCCTCGGTGTCCCCCGCACGGTACCTGCGCAGCAGCTCGACCTGAAGGTGGTTGAGCGGTTCGAGGTACGGGAACCGGTTGAACACCGAGCGGGCCAACGCCGGGTTGTCCGCCAGCAGGTCGTCCTGGCCGGTGATCAGTTTGTACATGGCGATGGTGCGATCGTGTTCGGCGACGATCTTGTCGAATACCCGGGCCCGCAGTTCGGCGTCGTCGACCAGCTCGGAATACCGTGCCGCCAGGCCCATGTCCGATTTGGACAGCACCTGCGCCATGTTGGACAGCACGGTGCGGAAGAACGGCCAACGCTCGTAGAGGTCCTGCAGCACGGCCACTCGGGACTCGTCGTCGCCGATCCACTGTTCGAACGCGGTGCCGGTGCCGTACCAGCCGGGCAGCATCACCCGGGACTGGCTCCAGGCCAGGACCCACGGGATGGCCCGCAGGTCGGATATCGACGTGGTCGGTTTACGTGAGCTGGGGCGGCTGCCGATGTTGAGCGCACCGATCTCGCTGACCGGTGTCGACGCCTTGAAATACTCGACGAATCCCGGTGTCTCGTGGACCAATTCGGCGTAGGACCGCTGCGCCAGGGCGGCCAGTTCATCCAGCACCTGATAGGCCGGCTCGGCTTCGTCGCCCAACCCCTCGACATCGAGCAGGGTGGATTCCAGCGTCGCGGCCAACAGCGTCTCCAAGTTGCGGTGCGCGATCCGCGGCTCGGCGTACTTCGCCGCGATCACCTCGCCCTGTTCGGTGATCCGCAACGACCCCTTCACCGCGCCGGGCGGCTGCGCCAGGATCGCGTCGTAGCTGGGTCCGCCACCGCGGCCCACGGTGCCGCCCCGACCGTGGAACAGGCGCAACCGAATTCCGGTCTTGCGCGCGGCTTCGACGAGGTCCAGTTCGGCGCGGTACAGCGCCCAGTTCGCGGCCAGGTATCCGCCGTCCTTGTTGGAGTCCGAATATCCCAGCATCACTTCCTGATGCTGCCCGCGTGCGGAGACGATGCTGCGGTAGACCGGCAGCGCGAGCGCCTCCTGCAGGATCGAGGACCCCCGCTGCAAATCGTCTATGGTTTCGAACAGCGGCACGATCCCGACCGGCGCGTACACCTCATCTCCGTGACCCGCACCCGAAACATCGAGCAGGCCTGCCTCTTTCAGCAGGATCGCGGCTTCGAGCAGATCGGACACCGACTGACACATGGAGATGATGTAGTTGGGGACGGCCTGCGGGCCGAATACGCTGACCGCCCGCGCTCCGGCACCGACGATGTCGAGTTCCTTGCGCGCCAACTCCGACAGCTCGGCACCCTCACCGATCAGCGGACGACGCGTCGAGATCTCGCGGGCGAGCAGTTCCACCCGTTGCGATTCGGGCAGCGATGCGTAGTCGGGATGCACGCCGGCCCAGGCCAGCAGCTCGGCGACCACCTGCTCGTGCACCTCGGAGTTCTGCCTCATGTCCAGGCCACACAGATGGAACCCGAAGACCCGCACCGCTTCTCGTAACCGGGCCAGCCGATCGTCGGCCAGCACCGCGCTGCCGTTGGTCCGCAACGAGGAGTCCACCGTGTCGAGATCGGCCAGGAACTCCCCCGGCGCGCGATAGGGTTCGAGCCCCAGATCGAGCTCGTGTTCGGGTTGCTCGTCGAGGATCTCGTGCCCGGTGGCCGTGAGGCGGGCATGGATCACCCGCAGTGCCCGCCGGTAGGGCTCGTCGGCGCGCGCCGGCTCGTTGCAGGCACCGGCCAGCGCGGTGAGCCCGTCGCTGACCTTGACCAGTCGCGCAGACATGGACAGCTCTTCTTCCAGCGCTGTCATCTCGGTGAAGTAGTGCGCGAAGGCGACGTTGGCGGCTCGCCCGGTGGCCTGCCGCACCACGCCCGCGTCGACATTCGGGTTCCCGTCGCGGTCCCCGCCGATCCAGCTGCCCGGCCGCAGGATCGGCTGCTCCAACAGGTTCGCCCCGGGCCAGCGGGTCTGCAACGCGGTCCGAACTTCGGCGTTGACCTGCGGAATGACCTCGAAGAACGCGGCCGGGTAGTAGCGCAGGCCGGTTTCGATCTCGTCGGAGATCTTCAGCCGGGACAACCGCACGAGGGCGGTCTGCCACAGCGTGAGGATGTGGCGGCGCAGCTCGGTCTCGATGTCGCGGCCATCGGCGGTGCGGGTCTGCCCGTGCAGGCGCAGCCGCATCAACTCGGTCACCCGATGCTGGGTGTCGAAGACGGTGCGGCGCCGGGTCTCGGTGGGATGAGCGGTGATGACGGGTGACACCAGGGCGCCGGACAGTGCGTCGGCGACGCCGGCGCCGTCCAGACCGGCCGCGTCCAACTTGAGATACGTCGCGGCCAGGCTGCTGTCCTGCGGCGGCTCGCCGGCCGCCTCGTGCACCTCCCGGCGCCGCTCGCGGTGGATGTCCTCGGCGACATTGGCCAGCAATGCGAAGTGGGTGAAAGCGCGGATGACAGGGATGGCCTGGTGGACGTCGATGCCGGTGAACAACGCGGCCAGCTCGGCCCGGTCGATTTCCGAACGGCGGACTCGGAAGGATTCCACCCGCGCCCGCTCGACCAGGTCGAAGACCTCCTCGCCGTTCTGCTCGCGCACGGTGTCGCCGAGGATCGCGCCGAGCAGCCGGATGTCCTCGCGCATCGGCTCGGTGGCCTCGCGGCCCACCGGGGTGCGCTGAACCGCGCCGATGGGTTCGAGTGCTGTGTCGATGTGTCCGCTCTCCACCATGTGTTCAAGTATCGGCGGCGCGGATTGGTCGCGCATGACGAGCCTGCCGGACGTGATCACCCGGCGCCCGGCGTCACGATCACATTCGATGCCGCGGCGGTGCCGCCATCTGACCCGCCACCAGCCGGAACGATCGGTTTCGGGGGCGATCCGGAGGCCGGCGCAGCGGGCGGTGGCGCCTGCCCGGCAGGCAGCACGATCGGCGCGCTCGCCGTCTTGTCGGGTTTGTCGTCATCACCGGTCGCCGAATCCGGTTGCGGTGGCCAGTCCACCTTGGTGGGCGGCCAGCTCTCGGTGGACGATCCCGACGATCCCGCACCCGGCGGGGCGCATCCGGCCCCGGCGCCGAAATCCCCCGCGCCCGTACAGTCGGCGGACGCCACCGGTGCGAGCAGCAGCGCGGCCGGCAACAACAGCAGGGCCGCGACGCGACGAATTGCCATGTGGCTCACAGGTTCAGGATGTCCCCATAGGCGTTGACGCTGTCATCCGATCGGTCGGTGTCGATCATCGCGGTGGCGAAGAACCGGATGGACACCGGACCGCCACAGGCGTCGACCTTCACATGCGCGTCGTGTACGACGATCTCGCCGGTGCGCCCCTTGAGCGCCTTCTTCCCGAGACCGACGTTGGTGATGGTGCCCGGCAGCAGGTTGACCGATACGTTGCCCTCGAGATCGGCGTACGGCCCGATGTTGTTGAGAACGTTCGTGCCGTTGAAGCCCGGACTGATCCCGATGTCGGCGTCCCCGCCGATGCTGCCGCCCTCGCTGAGATCGATCTGACACCCCAGTTGCAGGCCGAACACCAGAGTTCCCGAGTTCACCGCGTCCGACCCGTTACCGTCGATGGACGCCTCGGCCTTGCCGGTGACGAATCCTTCCCGGGTGAATGCTGTCGCCGCCATGTTGGGCACCGAATTGATCGTCATCCGGCTCAGGGCGGCACTCAGGTGCCAGCCGTCGTCGGTATCGGCCGCTTGGGACACGTCCGCCACCGGCAGCGGGTCGGCCCTGGCCACGCCTCCCGGTCCAACGCACAGCAGGGCCACCGCCGCGGCACCCGCCGGAAGAATTCTGTACACGAACCGCCTCATCGGTCACGGGTCTCCTGGCCGGTGGCTACGTTGGCACCGGCAGCGATCTTGCCAGCGGCCGCTGAGCACTACCTGGCACCGAGCTATGCCAACCTGTGTCCCCTGCACACCGGCGTCTACCATGAGCCGGTGCTGGTCAGCCTCGTCTCGTTCATCGGGGCGGCCGTGGTCGTGGTGCTCTTGCCCGGACCCGACACGCTGGTGGTGGTGCGCAGCCTGGTGCGCGGCGGCACCCGCAGCGGGATACTGACGTCACTGGGCGTGCTGTGCGGCCTGGTGGTGTGGGTGGCGGCGGCAGCCATCGGGCTGGCCGCGTTGTTGCGGGCCAGCGAGATCGGCTACGAGGTGCTCAAGATCGCCGGCGCCTGCTACCTGGTGTGGATGGGTGTGCAGTCGCTGCGGTCATTGCGGCAGACCGCGGCCGAGATGGCGGCGCCGGGTACCGAGCGGGCCGGGATGATGCAGCACGGTTTCACGGCCGGGTTCCTCACCGACATCCTCAACCCCAAGGTCGGCGTGTTCTTCCTGAGCTTCCTGCCGGGATTCGTACCGCACGGCTACCCGGTGGGCTGGGCCACGCTGACGCTGGGCGCGATCTTCATCGTGTTGACCGCGTTCTACTGCGCCGGCCTGGTGGTGGCCTCCGGCACCATCTCGAGCTGGATGCAGACACCACGGATACGCAGGCGGCTGGACACCCTCACCGGGGTGGTACTCGTGGGATTCGGAGTGCGGCTCGCGACGGAGGCGTGATCCGCGGCGGGGCCGGCTAGCTGTACTTGATCAGCAGCGCGACGCCCACGATCGAGACCAGCCAGATGCCGGTCACGAACAGCGTCAGCCGGTCGAGGTTCTTCTCGACCACGGTGGAGCCGGACAGGCTGGACTGGACACCGCCACCGAACAGGGTGGACAGACCGCCACCTTTGGCACGATGCAGCAGCACCAAGAGCACGACCAGCACGCTGGTCACGACCAGAGTGATCTGCAGAGCCAATTCCATGGCTGTAAGACTACCGGGTGCGGTGTCCGGCCCAGGCCCCCGGGGTTACGGCAGCGGTCCGCCCGCGGCGATGGCCGACAGCGTGGCGAACTGCTCGCCGTCCAGCGAAGCACCGCCGACCAGTGCACCGTCCACGTCGCCCTGCGCCACGATCTCGCCGACGTTCTTGGCGTTCACCGACCCGCCGTAGAGCACCCGCACACCGGCCGCGAGCTGCGGCGAGGACAGGTTGCCCAACTCACCGCGGATGGCCTTGCAGACCTCCTGCGCATCGGCCGCGCTGGCCACCCGCCCGGTGCCGATCGCCCACACGGGCTCGTAGGCGATGACCGCCTGGCCGATCTGCTCCTTGCTCAGGCCGGCCAGCGAACCGCGCAGCGAGTTCACGTTGTACTCGACGTGGTTGCCGGCCTCCCGCACCTCGAGCTGCTCGCCGATGCAGATGATCGGGGTGATGCCGTGCTTGAACGCCGCGGCGGCCTTGGCGGCCACCAACGCGTCGTCCTCGTGGTGGTACGTACGCCGCTCGGAGTGCCCGACGACCACGAAGCTGCAGCCCAGCTTCGCCAGGAACGCCCCGCTGATGTCACCGGTGTAGGCGCCCGAGTCGTGTTGCGACAGATCCTGCGCCCCGTAGGTCAGGCGCAGCTTGTCTCCGTCGACCAGGGTCTGAACGCTGCGCAGATCGGTGAACGGCGGGATGACGGTGACATCCACCTTGTCGAAGTACTTGTCCGGCAAGGCGAATGCGATCTTCTGCACCAGCGCGATGGCCTCGAAATGATTGAGGTTCATCTTCCAGTTGCCGGCGATGAGCGGCTTACGGGCCATGTTCTACGACTCCAGTACTTCGATGCCGGGCAGGGTCTTGCCCTCAAGGTATTCCAGCGACGCGCCGCCGCCGGTCGAGATGTGCGAGAAGCCGTCCTCGGGCAGGCCGAGCTGGCGCACCGCGGCCGCCGAGTCGCCGCCGCCGACGACGCTGAACGCGCCCTTCTCGGTGGCACCGATGATCGCCTCGGCCACACCCTTGGTGCCCGCCGCGAAGGCCGGGAACTCGAACACGCCCATCGGGCCGTTCCAGAACACGGTCTTGGCGTTGGACAGCAGTGCGGTGAAGCGCTTGACCGACTCCGGACCGATGTCCAGGCCCATCTTGCCCTCGGGGATGCGATCGGAGGCCACGGTCTCCGGCTCGGCGTCGGCGGCGAACTTGTCGGCCACGACGATGTCCACCGGAAGGTGGATCACGTCGGCGTAGGTGTCCAGCAGCCGCTTGCAGGTGTCGATCATCTCTTCCTGCAGCAGCGAGGTTCCGACCGAAACCCCTTGGGCGGCAAGGAAGGTGAAGCACATGCCGCCGCCGATGACGATGCTGTCGGCCTTGGTGGCCAGGTTCTCGATCACCGCGAGTTTGTCGGAGACCTTGGACCCGCCCAGCACCACGGCGTAGGGCCGCTCGGTCGAGTTGGTCAGCTGCTCGAGCACCTTGACCTCGGTGGCCACCAGCGTGCCCGCGTAATGCGGCAGCAGGGTGGCGACGTCGTAGACCGAAGCCTGCTTGCGGTGCACCACGCCGAAACCGTCGGAGACGAAGGCACCCGGCGAGCCGTCGGCGCCCTCGACCAGGGCGGCCAGCGCCTTGGCCAGCGCCAGCCGCTCGGCGTCGTCCTTGCTGGTCTCCCGCGCGTCGAAACGGATGTTCTCCAGCAGCAGGACGTCACCGTCGGTGAGTCCCTCGGCGCGGGCCAGCGCATCGGTGCCGACAACGTCGCCGGCCAGCTGGACATGGCGTCCCAGCTTCTCCCCCAGCGCCGCGGCGACCGGGGCGAGCGACAGCTTCGGGTCCGGGGTGCCCTTGGGGCGGCCCAGGTGTGCGGTGACGACGACCTTGGCGCCGGCTTCGGCCAGCGCGGACAGGGTCGGGACCGAGGCGATGATGCGGCCCAGGTCGGTGATGTTGCCCTCGTCATCGAGGGGGACGTTCAGGTCGGAGCGCACGAGAACGCCCCGACCTTCCACGCCCTCGGCCAGCAGGTCGGCGAGTGTCTTGACAGTCATCGGTACTAGAGGGACTTTCCGACGAGCGCGACCAGATCGGCGAGGCGGTTGGAGTAGCCCCACTCGTTGTCGTACCAGGAGACGACCTTGGCCTGGTTGTCGATCACCTTGGTCAGGCCCGAGTCGAAGATCGAGCTGTGCGGGTCAGTGACGATGTCGCTGGACACGATCGGTGCGTCGTAGTACTTGAGGATGCCCTTCATCGGCCCCTCGGCGGCGGCCTTCATGGCCGCGTTGATCTCGTCGGCGCCGGCCGACTTCCTGAGCTCGGCGGTCAGGTCCGTGACCGAACCCGTGGGGATCGGCACCCGCAGGGCGTAGCCGTCCAGCTTGCCTTTCAGTTCAGGTAAGACGAGGCCAATTGCTTTTGCGGCACCGGTCGAGGTCGGCACGATGTTCAGCGCGGCAGCGCGGGCGCGGCGCAGGTCCTTGTGCGGGCCGTCCTGCAGGTTCTGGTCCTGGGTGTAGGCGTGGATGGTGGTCATCAGGCCCTTGACGATGCCGAACTCGTCGTTGAGGACCTTGGCCAGCGGGCCGAGGCAGTTCGTGGTGCACGAGGCGTTGGAGATGATGTTCTGGCTGCCGTCGTACTTGTCGTCGTTGACGCCCAGCACGATGGTGATGTCCTCATCGCTGGCCGGCGCGGAGATGATGACCTTCTTGGCGCCGGCATCAAGGTGCCCCTGAGCCTTGGCGCGGGCAGTGAAGATACCGGTGGACTCGACGACGACGTCGACGCCCAGGTCGCCCCAGGGCAGCGCCGCCGGACCTTCCTTGACCTCCAGCGCCTTGATCTTCTTGTCGCCGATGACGATGGTGTCTTCGCCCTCCAGGCTGACATCCTGCGGCAGCCGGCCCAGAATCGAGTCGAATTTCAGCAGGTGAGCCAGGGTGGCGTTGTCGGTGAGGTCGTTGACCGCCACGATCTCGATGTCAGTGTTCTGACCCTCGGCCTGCTGCGTCGCCAGGGCCCGGTAGAAGTTGCGCCCGATTCGGCCGAAGCCGTTAACGCCTACCCGGATGGTCACGTGATTCTCCCTCAGTTGCCGGTAACTGCCCGCCGCCAGCCTAGTAGTGATGCGTCCTGTATGTGCGGCCCGGTCAGTGCATCAGATATCGGGGTCGTGCAGGGCGAGTTGGTCGAGTTCGTGCGGGTCCTGACCGACGAGATCGGCGATCAACCCCTCGTCCGACAGGTCCATCGGCTCGGAGTGTTTCCAGTCGTGATGCGCCACCTCGTTCAGGCGCTTGATGATGTGGTGATCGGTCACCTCGATGGCCAGTTCGCGCCGATGGTCGAAGCTTCCCGGGGAGAAGTTGATCGAGCCGACGATGGCCCGCTCGTGGTCGGCCAGAATCATTTTCGCGTGCAGCTTCATGTGCTTGAGCCGGTGGATCTTGATGCCGACGTCGTCGAGGATGCGCATCCCGCTGACGCCTTCGAGAAGCTTGCCCGACTTGAGGTGGTGTGCCGCGCGGGCCATGACGTGCACCTTCACCCCGCGATGCGCCGCACGGACCAGGCGCTCGATGATCACCGGATCCTGATAGCGCTCGTTCTGGACGAACAGGGTGTGCTTGGCACTGTCGATGAACTCGGCGATGCGATGCCGACCGTTGGTCGGGCACCAGATCAGGTGTGCCCCGCCGCCGGGGTCGAACTCCTCCCGAGCCCAGTCGGCTTCGAAGCAGTCGACGATCTCGGCGACTTCGTAGGCGCTGGGGGTGACGACGGCGTAGTCGCGCGTCACCGTGAAGTTCTCCTCGGTCCAGTTCAACGACTCGACGAACGCATGGTCGTCATCGACCACCATGGACTTCTCGTGCGTCAGGTCGAAGGCCGGGTTGCTGGCCCGGACCTCGATGCCGAACCGCTGCAACGTCTCCCGCGCGACGTCGTTGTCGGTTTCCCCGTCGCGACGTTCGGGGTTGAGCATGACCTTGACATCCACGCCGCGCCGGTGGGCGGCCACCACCGCCTCCAGCAGCGGCAGGTGGTTGAAGGCGAACATCTTGATCCGCACCGACCGGGTGGACGCGGCGATCGCGTCGAGCACCGGCTTGGCCGAGTCGTCGGGCAGGATGATCAGCGAACGCGTCACGTTGTCTCGTCCTCGTATTGGATGCGGTGCAACTCGGCATATCTGCCGCCTGCGGTCAGCAGTTCGGTGTGCGATCCCTCTTCGACCACTCGCCCCTCCTCGAGCACGACGATCTTGTCCGCATCGCGAATGGTGCTGAGGCGGTGGGCGATCGTGATGACGGTGCGTCCGCTCATCAGGCGCTGGAGCGCTGACATCACCAGGTGCTCGGACTCGGCGTCCAGGGCGGCGGTCGGCTCGTCGAGGATGAGAATCGGGCTGTCCCGGATGAGGGCGCGGGCGATACCGATGCGCTGACGCTGACCGCCGGAGAGGGTGAGCCCCCGCTCCCCGACCGGGCTGTCATAGCCCTGCGGCATCTCGGAGATAAACTCATGCGCGTTGGCCAGCTTGGCCATCTCGACGATCTCGTCGTGGTCGGCCTCGGGCCGGCCGAAGGCGATGTTGTCGCGGATGGTGCCCCGGAACAGGACGGTGTCCTGCAGGACGTAGGCGATCTGGCGGCGGAGTTCGTGAAGTTTGTAGTCCCGCAGGTCGACGCCGTCGATGCGGACGGTGCCCATGCTCGGGTCGTAGAACCGGGGAATCAGGCTGACCAGACTGGATTTTCCGCTTCCCGTGTGCCCCACGACGCCCACGAGCTGTCCGGGTTTCACCTCGAAGGTGACATCGCGCAGCACGGGAGTTTCGCTGTCGTAACTGAAGGCCACCCGCTCGAAGCTGATCGCGCCCTTGATCTTCTCCGGTTCGATCGCCTCGGGCTTCTCCTCGACCGACGTCTCGGCCGTCAGCAGGGCATTGACGCGGTCCACTCCGACCGAGGCCATCGCGATGGTGTTGGTGAGCTTGGCCAGATCCTGCACCGGCTTGAAGAACGACGCCAGGTAGGAGATGAACACGGTCAGCGTGCCCGCCGTCATCGCACCGGCCAGGATGAGCGCCGAACCCCGCCACAACACCACCGCGGTGCAGGCGGCCACCACGACGGTGACGATCGGTGACACCACCGACTTCACCCGCCTGGCGTTGAGCGCGGCGTCCACGGCCTGCTGACCGACCATCGCCAGCTGGCGCTCCTGCAGTTCCTCGCGGTCGAACGCCTTGACCACACGGATCGACTGCAGACCTTCCTCTGCGACCGCGACGATGTCGGATTCCCGCTTGCGCACTTCGTGTGTCGCCGCCTTGACGGCCTTCCGAATCCGCGAAACGAACAACAGCAGCAGCGGCGCCACCGCCAGCGCGATGAGCGTGAAATCCCATTGCAGCCACAGCATCATGGCCAACATGCCGACGATGGTCAGCAGGTCGGTCGCGATACCCAGCGTGGAGGCCGACGCGAACCCCTGGATGGTGTCGACGTCATCGGTGAGCGTGCTCAGGATCGGCCCGACCCGATGGGTGTCGAAATAGTTCAGCGACAGCTGCTGAAGGTGGTGGTAGGCGCGGGTGCGCAGGTCGTTGCCGATGCGCTGACCGACCGTTTCGGTCAGGTAGTTGGCGACGTACGACGCGATGGCGGCGATCACCGCGATGACGAACACCATGATCGCGGCCAGGCCGGCGATGTGCATCTTGCCTTCACCGCCGAGCAGTGGCTGCAGCAGACCGTGTAGCCATCCCGGCAGCGGGTGGTGGCCGACCACGCTGTCCAGCACGACCTTCAACGGCCAGGGCGCGGCAAGGCCCGTCGCGATCTGTATCAGTAGGACCGCGAAGATTCCGGCGACCAGCAACCGGTAAGGGCGAATCAGCTCAAGAATCAGTCTCATCGCGAGCGCTGCCTCAATCGGGGGGTTGACGTCGAAGTTTGTCGCCACACACTACAACGCCGCAATGACGTCGGCGTGACTCAAGCACGACAACCCGGCAGGTGTCGGCAACGACGGCGACCGACGCCCCTAGGTCATCGCGCTCTGGACCGAGGGCTTCTGCTCACTACGCTCGACAGTCGTTGCAGGGTCCGCGTTTTCACTCCACCCAGGCGGACCGAACAGGTAGCCGAGCCTGCCTCGCCAGGTCCGTGCCCGCCAGACGTCGCCGATCATGGTGGCGAACTCGTGGTAGTTCACCCTGAGCGGGTTGTGGGTGTCGATGTTCTTGGTCAGGCCGTAGCGGACGGGTTCACCCTCGGCGACGAAGGTGCCGAACATCCGGTCCCACAGGATGAAGATGCCTGCGTAGTTCTTGTCGAGGTAGGGATTGTTGGCTCCGTGGTGCACGCGATGGTGCGACGGGGTGTTGAACACGTACTCGATCGCGCGGGGAAGCCGATCGATGCGCTCGGTGTGGATCGGGAATTGGTAGAGCAGCACGATCGCCTGCGACAGGAAGACCAACCAGGCCGGGATGCCGATCAGGGCCAACCCCACATAACCGATGGTGGCCAGGAACGATCCCGGGATCAGCCAGGACAACCGCAGGGCCGTGGACAGGTTGAAGTACTGGCTCGAATGGTGCACGTTGTGCGCGGCCCAGAACATCCGGATGCGGTGCGACATCCGGTGTTGCAGGTAGTAGGCCAGGTCGGCCAGGACGATGGCCAGCACCCAGACCCACCAGTGCGATGCCGAGAGGTGTAGCGGCGTCAGGGATGCGGCGATGGCGACCATCGGAACCCCGATGAATTTGTCCAGCGGCCGCAGCACGAAGCCCAGTGCGTAGATCGAGAGGTTCGTGACGCTGTCCCGCCACGAGATCCCGGCCCGGGGCCGGGGGGCGTCCTCCCTGCTTCTGTCGAAGCGGTAGCCGAGGAATTCGACCGCCATCAGGACGAAGAAGGCGGGCATCGCGTAGAGCCCGATCCGCAGCGGATCCATCGCGGCTACCTCTTGCCCTTCTTCGGCATGCCGGCGAGTTGCCAGGCCAGCGCCTGGCCGAAAAGCTCGTCGGGCACGCGTTCGGGATCGATGCGCCGCTGCCGGATCAGTCCCTGGAACAGGGCGAGAACCACCACCGCGAACCCCTCCACGGAGACGCTGTCGTCGATGTTGTTGCGCTCCAGCGCATCGGCGAGGATCTCGCGCAGCGAGGCGAGCGTGCGGGCCGAGCGGTCCTGCAGGATCTGCATGGCATCGGGATTGCGGACGGCATGCAACCAGAATTCGGCCTGGATCGCCTCGAACGCGATGTCGTTGTCCGCGATCTCGACGAGCACCCGGCCCAGCGCCGTCAAGGGTCCCTGCTCGGCGTTGTCCGCGAGGGCCTGTACCACCTGGTCGATCCGGCCGGAGGCACGTTCGTTCATCAGCTCGGAGAACAACTGCTCCTTACCGGAGAAGTTCGAATAGACCGCGCCGACCGAATACCCCGCCGCCGCGGCGATCTCGTCCACCGATGCCGCGGCGTAGCCCTTCCGGGCGCAGGTCTGGGCGGCCGCATCCAGGAGCGCCGCGCGGGTCCGTGCCTGATTCTCGGCCCGGGTGCGCCGCACCGGCGTCGCGTCCTTGTCGCTGCGGCCATCGACCATATTTCAGATAGTAATGACTATTCGAGTAATAGTCACTATCCGAATTCCCGCGACCCGGCGCACCAACCCGCCGTGCCCGAGAATGCCGGTATGGCAGTCGTCGCAGCAGTGATCGTCGTCCTCACCCTCGTGGCCATGACGACAGGCCGAGCCCCGGCGGTACTGGCCCTGATCTGCGCGCTCGTTGCCGCCGGACTACTCGGAATCGCTACGCCAAGTGAGCTTTTCGCCGGCTTGAGCAACGCGGGCGTGATCACCGTCGCGGCGATGCTGGTGATCGCGAAAGGCGTTCTGCACACCGGGATCGTCTCGCGGGTGACCTACCGGCTCCTGTCCGGCGTGACCAGTTCCAGCCAGGCACTGCGGCGCCTCATCCCACCAGTCGGTTTCGTCTCCGCCCTCATCAACACCACCCCGATCGTGGCGATGCTCATTCCCGCTGCGAAGGAACTCCAGCAGCAGTCGGGCGTGCCGGCCCGCGGGGTTCTGCTGCCGGTCGCGCACGCCACCACGCTGGCCGGGTCGGCCACACTCATCGGGACCAGTTCCAATCTGCTCATCGCCGCGCTGGCCGCGCCGTCGGGCGTCGAACTGTCGATGTTCTCGTTCGTCCCGGTCGCCGTTCCCGTCGCCCTCGCCGGCTGGGCGGCGCTACTGGTCGCCGCGCCACGCATGCTCAGTGGCGAACCCAAGATGGCCGAACGGGAATTCACTTGGCAGACCGAGATTCCGATCTCGGCCAAGGCCAACGCCCTCGGCCGGACCGCGGCGGAGCTCGGCATCGACTCCACCTCCGAGTTCGACCTTCAGGAGGTGTTGCGCTGGGGCAAGCCGATCGGCGCCGATTCCATCCTGGAAGTCGATGACGTGCTGGTCTACCGGACCACCGAGGTCGGGGTCCGAATACTCTGGGGCAGCCCCCGATTCGGATCGTCCCCGCAACGGCTGTACCTCGTCGCGGTCGCCGACAACGAACAGGCCACCGTGCGCGACCTCGAGGAGAACGAGGACATCAAGGTGGTCGCCGCTCAAACGGCCAAGCGGTTGCGTGACGCACACGCCGAACCGGGTGCGCTGTGCCTGGTGACCGCGGGCTCGGCCGAAGCTCTCGCCGACCATCCGCTGGTTGCGCTCTGGCAACAGGCAACCGGGAAGGCGCCGCAGACCGGCAAGACGTGGGTTGCCCTCACGATCCTGGCCGCGGTGATCACCGCCGGGACGCTCGGGCTGGCCCCCGTCGAACTCATCGCCGTCGCCGGTGCGGTGCTGATGGTGCTCACCGGTGTACTGACGCCCCGATCCGCGGTGCGCGCCCTCAACTGGAACATTCTCGCGATCATCGCCGGGTCCATCGGGCTGGGCACGATCGTGGTCAACAGCGGTCTCGGCGACTACATCTCCCAGGCGATCCTGAGTCTGTCCGGGGGTAGTACCGCCCTCATCGTCCTCGTGATCGTCGTCGGCACCACGGTGCTGACCAATATCGTCACCAATGCCGCCGCCGCCGCGATCCTCACCCCGGTTGTCCTGACGATCGCCTCGGGCACCGGACTGGATCCGGTAGTGCTGCTGATCCTGGTCGGCACGTGCATCTCATTCACGTTCCTCAACCCGTTCAGCCACCAATCCAACCTGATGGTCATGCGCCCGGGTGGCTACACAACGAGAACCTTTGTGGCGTTCGGCATCCCACTGATCGCGGTGTCCGTGCTCGGTGCGTTCGGCGTCGGCTGGGCCCTACTGACCGCGTGATGCCATGAAGCGCTTGCGATTTCGCGCGACTCAGGCGTCGTCGAGCAGGTCCGGGGTCACCGCCGACTCGGTGTCGGGCAGCCCTTCCTGCTTGGCCTTGCGGTCGGCCATCGACAGCAGGCGCCGGATACGGCCGGCCACAGCATCTTTCGTCATCGGCGGATCAGCGAGCCGGCCCAACTCCTCCAGGGACGCCTGCCGGTGCTCGACCCGCAGCTTGCCCGCCGCAGCGAGGTGATCGGGCACTCCGTCACCGAGGATTTCCAACGCACGCTCCACCCGGGCAGCCGCGGCCACCGCGGCACGCGCCGACCGGCGCAGGTTGGCATCGTCGAAATTGGCCAGGCGATTGGCCGTGGCCCGGACCTCGCGGCGCATGCGCCGTTCCTCCCACGTCAGCCGCGTGTCCTGGGCACCCATCCGGGTCAGCAGGGCGCCGATGGCCTCGCCGTCGCGCACCACCACCCGGTCAGCGCCTCGCACCTCGCGGGCCTTGGCACTGACGCCGAGCCGCCTGGCCGCACCGACGAGAGCCAGGGCCGCCTCCGGACCGGGACAACTGACCTCGAGCGCGGACGACCGACCGGGCTCGGTCAACGATCCGTGTGCGAGGAACGCCCCACGCCATGCGGCCTCCGCGTCACCGACACTGCCGCCGACCACCTGCGCGGGCAGGCCTCGCACCGGGCGTCCACGAAGATCGAGCAGCCCCGTCTGCCGGGCCAGGGCTTCCCCATCGGCAGCCACCCGCACGACATAGCGGGTGTTCTTGCGGATGCCGCTGGCCGACAGGACGTGCACCACGGCGTTGTACCCGTACAGGTCGTAGATGTCCTTGCGCAGGCGGCGCGCGATGATCCCGAGATCCACCTCGGCTTCCACCACCACCCGGCCTGCCACGATGTGCAGGCCGCCGGCAAAGCGCAACAAGGACGCCACCTCCGCGCGGCGAGCACTCACCGAGTTGACTACGAGGCGGCTCAGCTCGTCTTTCACCTCGGCTGTCATCGCCACGGATCGTCCCCTCTCGGTGTTTTCGGCGCCGGCTCCTGCTGCGCCACGTCGACCGACCTCGCAGCGGGCGTGGGAACGGTGGACTCCTGCACAGCCCTGGGCGCCATCGCGCGCAATCGGACACCCTCCAGCACCGCGGCCAACTTCGCCGGGTCATGTAAAGGTGTACCAGGTCGAGACACGTCAGCAAACTCAACGCGGGCATTGAGGATGTTGGCGGTGCGGATGAGTTGCTCCCGTTCACGGTCGCTCGGCACCCGGCTGGCATCGACGATGATGTCATGCACGCTGAAGTCCGGAGCATGCTGGGCCAGAACATGGATGTGACGCTCGGCCGAGAACCCCGCCGTTTCACCCGGCTCCGCCGCCAGATTCAAGACCAGCGCACGCCGGGCCGTCGTCGACCGCAATGCCGCCGCCAACTGAGGCACCAACACGTGCGGGATCACACTGGTGAACCACGATCCCGGCCCGAGCACCACGAGATCGGCACTCATGATGGCCTCGACGGCCTGCCGGGTGGCCGGCGGATCCCCGGGCAGCAACCGCACCCGGCGCACCTTGCCCACCGTGCTGGCGATCGCCACCTGACCGCGGATCACCCGGCTCATCCGGGGATCGGACTCCAGGCCGGCGACGTCGGCCTCGATCTGCAGGGCGATCGGGCACATCGGCAGCACCCGGCCCTTCACTCCCAGGATTCGCCCGAGTTCGTCGAGCGCGGCGACCGGATCGGCCAGGACCTCGCTGAGGCCCGCCAGGATCAGATTGCCGATCGGGTGACCGGCCAGCGCGCCGCTGCCACCGAACCGGTGCTGGATGATGGTCGCCCAGAGCCTGCCGTGCGGGCTGTCAGAGGCCAAGGCCGCCAACGCCATTCGCAGGTCACCGGGCGGCACCACATCGAGTTCGCTACGCAGCCGACCAGACGACCCACCGTCGTCGGCAACCGTCACCACCGCCGTCACATGCGGGCTGAGCCGTCGAGCCGCCGACAAGGTCGCGTACAACCCATGCCCTCCACCGAGGGCCACGATGCGCGGGGTCATTCGCGACCCAGATCCCGGTGCAGCACATGCACAGTGAGCCCGTCACCGCCCTGCAACCGCTCCGCCAGCGCCTCGGCAATCGCCACGCTTCGGTGTTTGCCGCCAGTACAGCCGATGGCGACGGTCATATAGCGCTTCCCCTCCCGGCGGTATCCGGCGATCACCACGTCCAACAGACGATGGTAGGTGTCGAGAAATTCTCGGGCCCCCGGTTGTCCCAGCACGTAGTCACGGACATCCGGATGTTGACCGCTGTGCGGCCGCAATTCGTCGACCCAATGCGGGTTGGGCAGGAACCGCACATCCATCACCGTGTCCGCGTCCATCGGCAGGCCGTACTTGTAGCCGAACGACTCCACGGTGACATTCGTATACGCGACGGTCTCACCGCCGAACGCACGCTCGATGCTCTCACGCAACGCAGGCACCGGGAGCGCAGACGTGTCGATCACCAGATCGGCCGCCGCGCGCACCGGGGCCAGCAACGCCCGTTCGGCCGCGATCCCCTCCGCCAGGGTCTGCGTGCCCTGTAGCGGGTGGCTGCGACGGTTCTGCTCATAGCGGCGCACCAGGATGTCATCGGAGGCCTCGAGAAACAAAACCCGCGGGGTGATGCTGCGCGCCGCCAATTCGTTGCGCACCCAATCGAGATCACCGGTGAAGCCGCGCGACCGCACATCCATCACCACGGCCAGCTGGGTGATCCGCGATCCGGCGGCCAGCCCCAACTCGACCATGCGGGCGATCAGCTCCGGCGGCAGGTTGTCGGCGACATACCAGCCGAGGTCTTCCAACACCTTGGCCGCGGTGCCGCGCCCCGCCCCGGACAGGCCGGTGACCAGCACCACGTCGATTCCCGAATCCGCGTCCGCACCACCCACGATGCCGCCCTCGCGCAGATGTTCATTCATGCGCGATCCGCCTGGCTACTCATGTCCCCGTTACCCGTCATCCCGACACCCTGCCTCGATCATCCTCGATAACCGTTGCGGGCGCCCCTGAATCGCCCAGTCCGGCGCTGTTCTCACTTCGCGGGCCATCGCTGTGGGCCGATGGCGGCGCGCTCGTTGGCTCCACCGGCGGCTCGCCGCTGGGCTCGATTGGCGGCTCGCCGCCGGGCTCGATTGGCGGCTCGCCGCCGAGCGCAGCCAGGACGGCCTTCGCCGTCGCCACACCGATCCCAGGCACCGCGGTGATCTCCTCCACGGTGGCGTCCTTGAGCCGCGCCACCGAGCCGAAATGCGTCACCAATGCCTTGCGCCGCTGTTCGCCCAGACCACGCACCGAGTCGAGTGCCGACGCGGTCATCCGCTTGGACCGCTTGCTGCGGTGGTAGCTGATCGCGAACCGGTGTGCCTCGTCGCGCACGCGTTGCAACAGATACAGCCCTTCGCTGTTGCGCGGGAAGATCACCGGATCAGGCTCGGCAGGCACCCACACCTCTTCGAGTCGCTTGGCCAGCCCGATCACCGCGACGTCGGTGACACCGAGCTCGTCGAGGACCGCGGCCGCCGCGTTGACCTGCGGGGCACCGCCGTCCACCACGAACAGGTTGGGCGGATAGGCGAACCGGCGCGGACGCTGCTCGGTGCCCGGCTCGGGCTGCACATCGCTCACGTGCCGCAGAAAACGGCGTCGCGTCACCTCGGCGATCGAGGCGACGTCATCCGAACGTCCCTCGCCGGCAGCCTCACGGATCGCATAGTGCCGGTAGTCCGACTTCCGCGGCAAACCGTCCTCGAACACCACGAGCGAGGCGACCACATCGGTGCCCTGCACGTGGCTGATGTCCACGCATTCGATCCGCAACGGCGCATCGGCCAGGCCGAGCGAATCCTGAATGCTCTGCAGCGCTTCTGATCTCGCGTTGAAGTCGCCGGCCCGCTTGAGCTTGTGCTGGGCCAGCGCCTCGTGCGCATTGCGCGCGACAGTCTCGGCCAGCGTGCGTTTGTCACCGCGCACCGGCACCCGCAGGCTCACCCGCGAACCGCGAAGCCCCGACAACCACGCCGCCAGCTGTTCGGCATTCGGCGGCAGCACCGGCACCAGAACCTCCCGCGGCACCGGGTTGGTCGCCTCGTCGGCCGCCCCGCCGAGTTCGGCCTGCTCGCCGTAGAACTGGGTGAGGAACTGCTCGACCAGATGCTCCTGACCGGATTGTTCTGGGTCACCGGACTTCTCGACGATCCAGCCTCGCTGACCCCGCACCCGGCCACCACGTACGTGGAACACCTGCACGGCCGCCTCGAGATCGTCATCGGCGAACGCCACCACGTCAGCGTCGGTGCCGTCGCCGAGCACCACGGCCTGTTTCTCCAGCGCACGTTTGAGCGCGGCGATGTCATCACGCAGCCGGGCGGCCCGCTCGAAGTCCAGCTCCTCGGCGGCCGCCATCATCTGCTGCTCCATGTCGCGGGCCAACCGGTCGGTCTTGCCCGACAGGAAATCGCAGAAATCGAGCACGATGCGCCGGTGTTCCTCGGCACTGACCCGGCCGATGCACGGCGCCGAGCACTTGTCGATGTAGCCGAGCAGGCACGGACGGTCGATCTGCCTGTGCCGCTTGAACACTCCCGCGGAACATGTTCTGGCGGGAAACACCCGGGTCAGCAGGTCGAGCGTCTCCCGGATCGCCCACGCATGCGAATAGGGGCCGAAGTACCGCACCCCCTTGCGCCGGGGCCCGCGATACACCATCAACCGCGGGTACTCCTCGTTGAGCGTGACCGCCAGCACCGGGTACGTCTTGTCGTCGCGGTAACGGATGTTGAAGCGTGGATCGAATTCCTTGATCCAGTTGTACTCCAGCTGGAGTGCCTCGACCTCGGTGGTGACCACGGTCCACTCGACACTGCCCGCCGTCATCACCATCTGCCGGGTGCGCGGCGCCAGGCTCGCGATATCGGAGAAGTACGACGTCAGCCGGCTGCGCAGGCTCTTGGCTTTACCGACATAGATGACCCGGCCGTGCGGGTCCCGGAACCGGTACACGCCCGGCTCCACTGGTATCGATCCGGGCGCCGGCCGGTACGTCGCTGGATCGGGCACGGTTTCCAGGTTACTGCCGCGATCCGACGGAACTCCGCTACCGTCGAACTGTGCGGTTGCTGGCGTCCACCCGTTCGGTCATCGCGCTGCTCAGTGTCGTCGCAGTGATCCTTGCCGGATGCTCCGACGGCAGTCGGCGCCCGGCGAGGACCGATGCCGGCCCGTGCCAGATCGTTTCCAACGGGACCCCGTCGCCCAAACCTCCTCAAGCACCGCCACCGGCTCCCCCGGCCCAACCGTCGGCACCGCCGACCCCGGCCCAACCGTCGGCACCGCCGACCCCGGCCCAACCGTCGGCACCGCCGACCCCGGCCCAACCGTCGGCACCGCCGACGACCCGCGACCTCGCGACCAACCCCGAGATCGGCACCGGCTACCGCAGCGACATGACAGCCGTCCGCACCGCCACCTACGCGGTGGCCACCGCCAATCCACTGGCCACCGAAGCCGCCTGCAAGGTGCTGCGCGACGGCGGCACGGCTGCCGACGCACTGGTGACCGCACAGGCCGTGCTCGGTCTCGTCGAGCCCCAGTCCTCTGGGATCGGCGGCGGCGGCTTCCTGCTCTACTACGACGCGGCAGGCAACGCGGTGCGCGCCTATGACGGACGTGAGACCGCACCGGCCGCGGCGACCGAGAACTACCTGCGCTGGGTGTCGGAGACAGACCGCACCGTCCCCAAACCCGACGCCCGGGCATCGGGCCGCTCGATCGGGGTGCCGGGCATCGTGCGGCTGCTCGACGACGTGCACCACCAGTACGGCAAGAAGGCCTGGCGCGACCTCTTCGACCCGGCCGTGTCGCTGGCCGACAAGGGGTTCGACGTCAGCCCGCGCCTGGCCGCGGCCATCGACGACGCCGACGCCCAGCTCCGGCTGGATCCCGCCGCCGCCGGCTACTTCCTCAACCCCGACGGCAGCCCCAAGCCGGTGGGCACCCGCATGACCAACCCCGCCTACGCGAAAACCCTGGGCGCCATCGCATCCGAGGGGGCTCAGGCCTTCTACACCGGCGACATCGCCCACGCTGTCGTGGCGGCCGCGACCGATATCAGCGGCGGCCGCACACCGAGCGTCATGACCGAACAGGATCTCGCCGGCTACACCGTCAAACACCGCGATCCCGTGTGCACCACCTACCGCGGTCGCGAGGTCTGCGGTATGCCACCGCCGTCGTCGGGCGGCATCGCGGTGGCCGCCACCCTCGGCATCCTCGAGCACTTCCCGATGAGCGATTACAAGCCGGTTCGCGTCGACCTCAACGGCGGGCACCCATCGGTGACCGGGGTGCACCTGATCTCGGAGGCCGAGCGCCTCGCCTACGCCGACCGTGATCGCTACGTCGCCGACACCGATTTCGTCCCGCTGCCCGGCGGGTCGCCCGAGACGCTGCTCGGCGGCGCCTACCTGACCGGCCGCGCCGCGCTTATATCGCGCAACCACACGATGGGCACCGCCGCGCCCGGGGACTTCGCCCCGCCGATGACCATCCCGCCGCCGCCCGAGCACGGCACCAGCCAGATCAGCGTGATCGACAGCCACGGCAATGCGGCGTCACTGACCACCACGATCGAGTCCGCCTTCGGTTCGTTCCACATGGTCGACGGATTCCTGCTCAACAACCAGCTCACCGACTTCTCCGCCGAGCCGACCAGCGCCGAAGGCCATCCCGTACCCAACCGGGTTCAGCCCGGCAAGCGGCCCCGCAGCACGATGGCGCCGACGCTGGTGTTCGACAAGACGGGGCCGCAACGGGGCCCCCTGTACGCGGTCGTCGGCTCCCCCGGCGGCTCGGTGATCATCCAGTACGTCGTGAAAACTCTTGTCGGCATCATGGATTGGAACCTGGATCCGCAACAGGCGGTGTCGATGATCGACTTCGGCGCGGCCAACACCCCCGTGACCAACGTCGGAGGTGAGCACCCGTTGGTCGACACGGTCGCCAACGGAGACCGTGATCAGCTGGTCGAGGGCCTGCGGGCACTCGGCCATCAGGTGTCGCTGGCCGATCAGTCCAGTGGGCTCTCAGCCCTGGTGCGAACTCCGTCGGGCTGGATCGGCGGAGCCGACCCACGCCGCGAGGGCCTGGTGCTGGGCGATGCCGGCTGATCCTGCGGTGTCAGACGAGATTTGAGCGGTAGCGGTCGATCAGGTCCCGGACCTCGTCCATCGCCTTGACCGCACGGTCCTTGTCGATCGCCTGGATCGCCATCAGCGGGATGTACTCGTCGTCGGGCAGGTTCAACCGGGCCCAGCGGGCGCCGACCGGGAACGACACACTGAGGGCCTCGGACCAGGGAATCACCTTGAAACTGATCAGATTCCGGACGGCCACACCCGACGGGCCGACCCGCAGCCGCGGCCGCGCGAACAACAGCACGACGCCGCCGATGATGGCTCCCAGCAAGGCGATTGCCACCTGATCGGAGGTCTGGAAGACCACGCCGGTGGACCCGACCTTCAGCAACACGCCGACCGCAACGTGCGCCAGGAAGATGATCAGCGCCGCACCGTAGGCGAAATACGGTGTCCGGTAAGGCCGGATGTCTATATCCCAGGTTTCTGCAGTCATCTCTCGGTCACGCCTTGGCGCGTAGTTCCCGCAGGGTCAGCGCGGTGGTCAGGGCCGCTGCCGCCGCCTGGGCGCCCTTGTCCTCGGTGGAATCCGGGAGACCGGCACGATCAAGTGCCTGGGCCTCGTTGTCCGTGGTGAGCACACCGTTGGCGACCGGAGTGGACGCATCGAGCGAGACCCGGGTCAAGCCCTGCGTCACCGCGTCACACACGTAGTCGAAATGCGGCGTCTGGCCACGGATCACCACACCCAGCGCCACCACTGCGTCATGGGTGGCGGCCAATGCCTGTGCCACCACGGGGATTTCGATGGCCCCGAGCACGCGCACCACCGTCGGCTCGGCTATGCCGGCGTCGGCGGCGACCTTGCGCGCGCCGTCCAGCAGCGCATCGCAGATCTGGGTGTGCCAGGTGCTGGCCACGATCGCCAGCTTCACATTCGACGCGTCCACCTGGGGCAGATCAGGGACTCCGTGCCCGCTCACAGGGTCGAACCCGAATCGGTGGCACTGGGCGGCCGGCGGTCACCGAGCAGGTACACCGCCTCGTCGTAGTCGTCCATGCTCACCGCTTCGTCGTAGTCTTCGAGGCCGACGAGGTCGTGGCCCATCCGGTCCCGCTTGGTCATCAGGTAGCGGATGTTCTCCGAATTCGCCCGCACCGGCAGCGGTACCCGCTCGATGATGTGCAGCCCGTAGCCGTCCAGGCCCACCCGCTTGGCCGGGTTGTTGGTCAGCAGCCGCATCGATCGGATACCCAGGTCGACCAGGATCTGCGCGCCGATTCCGTAGTCGCGTGCGTCGGCAGGCAGACCGAGTTTCAGATTCGCGTCGACGGTGTCCTCGCCGGCGTCCTGCAACTGGTACGCCTGCAGCTTGTGCATCAGACCGATGCCGCGGCCCTCGTGCCCGCGCATGTAGAGCACCACGCCGCGGCCTTCACGGGCCACCATGGCCATCGCGGCGTCCAGCTGCGGGCCGCAGTCACAACGCCGGGAGCCGAACACGTCACCGGTCAGGCATTCGGAGTGGACCCGGACCAGGACGTCGTGACCGTCGCTGGCCGGACCGGAGACGTCGCCGCGAACCAGCGCGACATGCTCGACGTCCTCGTAGATGCTCTTGTAACCGACTGCCACGAACTCGCCGTGCCGGGTCGGGATCCGCGCCTCGGCGATGCGCTCGATGTGCTTCTCGTGCTTGCGGCGCCACTCGATCAGGTCGGCGATCGAGATCAGCGCCAGGTCGTGATCGTCGGCGAAGACGCGCAGCTCATCGGTGCGCGCCATGTCGCCTTCGTCCTTCTGGCTGACGATCTCGCAGATCGCGCCGGCGGGCTGCAGCCCGGCCAGCCGGGCCAGGTCCACGGCGGCCTCGGTGTGTCCGGGACGGCGCAGCACGCCACCGTCCTTGGCCCGCAGCGGAACCACGTGGCCGGGCTTGGTGAAGTCGTCGGCGACGGCGGACGGATCGGCGAGCGTACGCATCGTGGTCGCCCGGTCGGAAGCCGAAATACCGGTTCCCACATCCTTTTTCGCGTCCACCGTGACGGTGTAGGCAGTGCCGTGCTTGTCCTGGTTGACCGCGTACATCGGCAGCAGGCCCAGCCGGTCGCAGATCTCGCCGTCCAGCGGCACACACAGGTAGCCGGAGGTGTAGCGCACCATGAACGCCACGAGTTCGGGGGTGGCCTTCTCGGCAGCGAAGATGAGATCGCCCTCGTTCTCGCGATCCTCGTCGTCGATCACCACCACGGCTTTGCCCGCCGCGATATCGGCTATCGCCCTCTCGACGGAATCGAGCCTGGTCATCTGCGCCACCTTGCCTGTTCTAATGACAGGTCCCCCAATGCGGGACCAATCGCCGACTCCAGTATGAACCACCGAAATCCAGCGGTTATTGCCAGCTCTTACTCACCGGGCCCGGCCATCAGCCGTTCCACGTATTTGGCGATGATGTCCACCTCCAGATTGACCGTCGTCCCGACGTCCGCCTGACCCAGCGTGGTGAGCTCACGCGTGGTGGGGATCAGCGACACCTCGAACCAGTCGTCACCCACCGCGGACACCGTCAACGACACCCCGTCGACGGTGATCGAGCCCTTCTCGACGACATAGCGCGACAGCGCGGCGGGCAGGCCGATGCGGACCACTTCCCAGTGATCGAAAGGCGTGCGGGAGATCACAGTGCCGGTGCCGTCCACGTGGCCCTGCACGATGTGGCCGCCGAGGCGGCTGTTGACCGCGGCGGCCCGCTCCAGGTTGACCTGGCTGCCCACCCCGACCCCACCCAGGCTCGACCGGTTCAGCGTCTCCCCCATGACGTCGGCGGTGAACGCTCCGTCGGGCAGCACGTCCACCACGGTCAGACAGACCCCGTTCACGGCGATCGAGTCGCCGTGACCGGCGTCGGCGGTGACCACGGGGCCGCGGATGGTGAATCGGGCGGCATCCGTCAGCTCCGCCTTGTCGACCAGGACACCCAGCTCTTCAACGATTCCGGTGAACACGCCGACCAGACTATTCGGACCGAGTACGAGTTGGAGAAAACGCCCGGCTGCCGCGAGCCTCTACGATGCAGTAATGCAGACGCGCCCACGCTTCGCAGTCCAGTCCTTACTCGCAATTCTCTTCGCAGCGGCCGCCCTCGTGGCCGGCTGCTCGTCGTCTTCGTCCTCGGAGAAGTCGAACGCCCCGCTGCCCGACGCCGCCCAGCTACTGCAGGAGTCCTCGGCCAGCACCAAGGCCCAGCAGAGCGTGCATCTGCTGCTCACCGTGCAGGGCACCATCAAGGGTCTTCCCGTGGAGAAGCTCGACGGTGACCTGACCAACACACCCGAGGTGGCTGCCGAAGGCACCGCCGACCTGCTGTTCGCGGGCCAGAAGCTGGCCGACGCGAAGTTCGTGGTGGCCGGCGGCGATCTGTACGCGGCGCTGACCCCGGGCGACCCGCTGTCCAACTACGGGCCCGCCACGAACATCTACGACATCTCGGCGATCCTGAACCCCGACAACGGCCTGGCCAACGTGCTGGCGAACTTCAGCGACCCCAAGGCCGACGGCCGTGAGTCCGTCGGCGGCACGGAGGCGGTCCGGGTGACCGGCACCGTCAGCGCCGACGCGGTCAACAAGATCGCCCCGCAGCTCAAGGCCGAGGGCCCGGTCCCGGGAACCGCCTGGATCACCGAGGACGGGAACCACACCCTGCTGCAGGCCAAGCTTGAACCCACGCCCGGAAACAGCGTCACCATGACCCTGTCTGACTGGGGCAAGCAGGTCACCGTCACCAAGCCCGCTTCCTGATGTCGACCGCGCAGTCGGTGAGGTCCGGCCGCAACCGCCACATCGCGATCAGCGCGGGCAGTCTTGCCGTGCTGCTCGGTGCCCTCGACACCTATGTCGTGGTCACGATCATGACCGACATCATGTCCGACGTCGGTATCGCGATCAACAAGATCCAGCAGGTCACACCGATCATCACGGGTTACCTGCTGGGCTACATCGCGGCGATGCCGCTGCTGGGCCGGGCCTCGGACCGGTTCGGGCGCAAGATGCTGATCCAGGTCGGCCTGGCCGGCTTCGCCATCGGCTCGGTGATCACCGCGCTGTCGAGCGACCTGACCATGCTGGTCATCGGCCGCGTGGTGCAGGGCACCGCCAGCGGCGCGCTACTTCCCGTGACGCTGGCGCTGGCCGCCGATCTGTGGGCCGCACGTAACCGGGCCGCGGTGCTCGGCGGCGTCGGCGCTGCCCAGGAGTTCGGCAGCGTGCTGGGCCCGCTGTACGGCATCGGCGCTGTCGCGGTGTTCCATCACTGGCAAGCGGTGTTCTGGATCAATGTGCCGCTGGCGCTCATCGCCATGGTGATGATCCATTTCAGCCTGCCGGGCAAGGATCCGAGCGACCATCCCGAGAAGGTCGACGTCGTCGGCGGCATCCTGCTGGCGATCGCGTTGGGCCTGGCCGTCGTCGGCCTCTACAACCCGGAACCCGACGGCAAGCAGGTGCTCCCCGAGTGGGGCCCACCGCTGCTGATCGGTGCGCTGGTGGCGGCCGTGGGGTTCTTCGTGTGGGAGAAGTTCGCCCGCACCCGGCTGATCGAACCCGCGGGCGTGAAGTTCCTGCCGTTCCTGGCCGCGCTTGCCGCCTCGTTGTGCACCGGCGCCGCACTGATGGTCACGCTGGTCAACGTCGAACTGTTCGGTCAGGGCGTGCTCGGAAAGGACAAGTACGAGACTGCCTTCCTGCTGCTGTGGTTCCTGGGGGCACTGCCGATCGGCGCGCTGATCGGTGGCTGGATCGCCACCCGGGTCGGGGATCGCATCATCACGTTCGTCGGCCTGATGATCGCGGCCGGCGGGTTCTGGCTGATCACCCAGTGGTCGATCGACGTGCTCGACGCCGTCCACGACCTGGGCCTGTTCAAGCTGCCGGTCCTGGACACCGATCTGGCGATCGTCGGACTGGGACTCGGCCTGGTGATCGCTCCGCTCACCTCGGCCACGTTGCGGGTGGTGCCTGCCGCACAGCACGGCATCGCCTCGGCCTTCGTGGTGGTCGCCCGGATGATCGGCATGCTGATCGGCATGGCGGGCCTGTCGGCCTGGGGCCTGTACCGGTTCAACCAGCACCTGTCCACCTTGTCGGCCGCGGCCAACACGGGCCAGATGTCGCTGCAGGAGCGGTTGGCATCGCAAGCGGTGCGCTATCGCGAGGCCTACGTGTCGATGTACGGCGACATCTTCGGGATCACCGCGATCGTCTGTGTGGTGGGTGCGGTGCTCGGCCTGCTGATCGCCGCACGGCACGTCCACGTCGACGAACCTGCCGGTCCTCCCGAGGACCCGCGCGCCGGTGAGAGTGATGACGCGTCGACGGGGCAGCTGTACCTGCCAACAGAGGTCCTGCCGGTCCAGTCAGCCGACCAGGCAGTCCAGGGCACCGATCAACCGCCGGGACGCCATCGATCGAGTTGATCGGCTCAGCAGCGTTCGACTCCGGGGCTCAGCAAACGTGGCGCCCGGTCGGCCTCATCGGGCCGGCCGGGCAACACGAGGCGTAGCGGAGCGCGCACCAGTGCCCGGATCGTGCGGGGAGTCCATGGCGTCATGGGGAGCCAGTCCTGCAGTGCAGTCATTGCGCGCGTCCTTTGCTCGTGTTCACCCGGCGCACATTCGGCAGCGAACGCGCTTTGGTACGAGTGTACCGATCATGACCGACAATGCCCGGCATTTCACGAGCGTAACTTAGGTCACCCTAACTACAGCTGGCTACCTACTGCGAGCCCACTATCAGTTAGGTACCAGACTCAGGCGAACATCCGGCCCGATGGCGGTGATGCCGTCGAACCCCCACCGCTGCGCGTGCGTGATGCTCGGCACCCCGATGTCATCGACCGCAGTTATCGGCCCGCCCAGCAGTATCGGCGCCACATAGGCCAAGATCCGGTTGACCACTCCTGCCCGCAGGAACGCTCCGGCCAGGGTCGGTCCACCCTCCAGAAGCACGTCGGTCCGGTCGCCCAGCGACCGCATCACCTCGTGCGGATCATGCGTACGGATCAGCATCGTGTGCGAATCGTCGTTGAGCACCTTGGCGTCCGGCGACACCTCGCGCATACCCACCACGACCCGCAGAGGCTGATGACTGGTCAGCGAACCGTCGGCCCGGCGCGCCGTCAACGTCGGGTCGTCGACGAACACGGTCCCGGTACCCACCACGATCGCGTCAGCCGCGGCCCGCTTGCGATGGACGTCCGCGCGGGCGGCCTCACTCGTGATCCACTGGCTGGAACCGTCGGCGGCGGCGCTGCGGCCGTCCACACTCGTCGCGAATTTCCATGTGACATGCGGCAATCCGGTGCGCTGCTTGTGCAGCCACTCGCGCAGCGGTCCCTTTTCGACCTCGCCCGCCAGCACCCCGGCGCTGACCGTGACGCCGGCCTCGGCGAGCCGCTGCGCCCCGCCTTCCGCCGCCGGGTTGGGATCGGACACCGCGAAGGTGACAGCCGAAATCCCTGATGCCAGAAGCGCATCCACACACGGCGGGGTGCGACCGTGGTGATTGCACGGTTCCAGGGTGACCACGGCGGTGCCACCCTTGGCACGGTCCCCCGCCGCCCGCAATGCCATCACCTCGGCGTGCGGGCCTCCGACAGGTTGCGTCCCGCCGACACCGGCGATCTGCCCGTCACTGTCCAGGATCACCGCGCCGACCGGCGGGTTCGGGTAGGTCGAGCCCTTGACCTGTTCGGCTTGCTCGATGGCCAGCCGCATTGCGGCCTCGGGCGTCATAGCGTCAGGTGTCTCGAGGCGCTCGCCGCCTGCTGACGCAGGGACTTCACCGCGGCGGCCGGATCGGCCGCGCTGTACACCGCCGAGCCGGCGACGAAGCAGTCCACGCCGGCCTCGGCTGCCTGCTCGATGGTGTCGGCATTGATGCCACCGTCGATCTCGACGACGATCGTCAGCTCGCCGGAGTCCACCAGCCTGCGCACGGTGCTCACCTTGGAGAGCACCTCCGGGATGAACTTCTGCCCACCGAAGCCGGGCTCCACCGACATCACCAGGAGGGTGTCGAACTCCTTGAGGATCTCCAGATACGGCTCCAACGGGGTGCCCGGCTTCACCGACAGTCCGGCCTTGGCGCCGGCGGCGCGGATGTCGCGCGCCACCCCGATCGGGTTGTCGGTGGCCTCGGCGTGGAACGTGACGTTGTAGGCGCCCGCCTCGGCGTACGGCGGTGCCCAGCGCTCGGGTTGGTCGATCATCAGATGGCAGTCCATCGGGATGTCGGTCGCCTTGAGCAGGGACTCGACCACGGGCAGACCCAGCGTCAGGTTGGGCACGAAATGGTTGTCCATCACGTCGACGTGCAGCCAGTCGGCCCCGGCGACCGCGGCGACCTCATCGGACAGCCGCGCGAAGTCGGCGGACAGGATGGACGGGGCGATCAGGGGTTCTGCCATGGCGATCACCCTACTTTCAGCGCGGCGGCGAACATCGCATCGGTCCCGTGCCGGTGCGGCCACAGCTGGACGTGCGGTCCGTCACCGAGGTCGTCGGCCGGGGCAAACAACTCCCGGGCGTCCAGCTGGGTCACGGAATGCCGGCGCACCGCGTCGGCCACCACCCCGACCGTCTCGGCCAGGTGCGGCGAGCAGGTCGCGTAGAGGACCACGCCGCCGGGGCGGGTCAGCGAAATGGCCGCGGCAAGCAGTTCACGCTGGAGTTTCGCCAGCCCGGGGACATCGCCGGGCTGCCGACGCCAACGGGCCTCGGGGCGTCGGCGCAGCGCTCCCAACCCGGTGCAGGGTGCATCGACCAGGACCCGGTCGAAGCCGGGCTCCAGCCCGGATTCCCGGCCGTCCACACGGCGCACGTCGACGTAGAGACCCCGCGTGTTCTCCTCGACCAGATCGGCACGGCGCGGCGTGGGCTCGACCGCGGTGACCCGGGCACCCGAGGGCGCACCGATGGCGGCCAGCAGTGCGGTCTTACCGCCCGGTCCCGCACACAGGTCCAGCCAGCGACCGTTGTCCGGGCCGTCGAGTTCGGCCAGGGTCAGCGCTCGGGCCACCAGCTGGCTGCCCTCGTCCTGCACCTGGGCAGCACCGTCGCGCACGGCCGCCAACTGTCCGGGGTCACCACCGGGCAGGTACACCGCGTAGGGCGAGTAGCGGCCCACGGTGCCATCGGACTGTGCGGCCAGCTCGGCCGCGGTCAGTGCGGTGGGCCGTGCCGCCAGGTGGACCACCGGACGTTCGTCGTCACTGGTCAGCAGGGCGTCGAGTTCACCGGCCCGAGCCCCGAGCGCATCGGTGAAAGCCTGGGCGATCCACCGCGGGTGGGCATGCAGGAACGCGGCGTGCCCGACCGGATCGGTGGCCGCCGGCGGTGCCAGCTGTTCCATCCATTCCTGCTCGGTGCTCCGGGAGATCGTCCGCAGCACGCCGTTGACGAAACCGGCTCGGACCGAGTCGAATTCGATCCCGGCCTGCTCGACGGTGGTGGACACCGCGGCGTGCGGCTCGACCCGCGTGCGCAGCAGCTGGTAGGCGCCCAACCGCAACAGGTCGAGCAGTACCGGATCGATCCGGTCGGTCGGGCGCCCGGCCGCCGCGGCGATGACCGCGTCGAGCAGCCCCTTCGTCCGGCAGGCGCCGTAGGTCAGCTCGGTGGCGAAGGCCGCGTCGCGTCCCTCGATCCCCCGTTCCCGCAGCAGTGCAGGCAAGGCCAGGTTGGCGTAGGAGTCCCGCTCCGATACGGCGCGCAGCACATCGAACGCCGCCCGGCGGGCGGGATCCAGCGGGGTGCGCCGTTGCGGACGGTTGCGTTGCGGTGCCCGGTTGGGCCGGTTGGGCCGGTTCGGCCGGTTCGGCGTATTGCTCATGATGCGCGCACCGAGTCCTCCAACCGCGCGCCGCGGGCCCAGTCGGCAGCGTTCATGAGTTTTTTGCCGGGCGGCTGGATCTGCCCCAGCCGTACCGGCTGCGAACCCGTACCGACCAACACGGCAATGCGTTCGACACGGATTTCGCCGGGCGCCAACGAATCTTCCGACTGTTCCACCGCGACCGGGCCGACCTTGACGCGCAGGTCCCCGATCATCGTCCAGGCCCCCGGATTCGGGGTGACCGCACGGATCTGCCGGTCGATGACGTGGGCCGGCAGGTCCCAGCGCACGCGGGCCGACTCCACGGTGATCTTGGGCGCCAGGCTGACCCCGTCGGCCGGCTGGGGCACCGCCGTCAGCGCTCCCTCGGCGACGCCGTCCAGCGTGGACTCCAGCAGCGCCGCACCCGAATCAGCAAGCCGCCCAAGTAGTTCGCCCGCCGTGTCGGTGTCACGCACCCGCTCGGTGACCACGCCGTAGACCGGCCCGGAGTCGAGTGCCGGTTCGATCAGGAAGGTCGTGGCCCCGGTCACCTCGTCACCGGCGGCCAGGGAGGCCTGCACCGGCGCCGCCCCGCGCCAGGCAGGCAGCAACGAGAAGTGCAGGTTGATCCAGCCGTGTTTGGGCACCGCGAGCAGCCGTTCACTCAGCAGGGCGCCATAGGCGACCACGGCACAGCACTCCGGTGCCAGCTCGGACAGCTCGGCGATGAATTCGTCGGAGTTGGGCTTGGCCGGCCGTAGGACCGGTATGTCGTGCTCGAGTGCCAGCTTCGCGACCGGTGACGGTTCGGGTTTGCCGCGCCGCCCGGCGGCGGCGTCGGGCCGGGTCAGGACCGCGACCACGTCGTGACGGGGCGAGTCGATCAGCCGCTGCAACGACGGGAGGGCGGGTTCTGGGGTTCCGGCAAAGACAAGGCGCACCGATCCAGTCTAGGTATCCGGCCCGCAGCTTCCCTAATGCGGCGCCTGGTAATACTCCCGCTCGGACACCCCGGCCAGCGGGGCGAGATACACCCACGGGATCGTTCCGACCAGCCGGTTCAGGGTGGCCACAGCGTCGTTGTAGTACTGCCGGGCGAACGCCAGCTTGTTCTCGGTGTCGGCCAGGTTCTCCTGCAAGTTCAGGAAGTTGTTCGACGAATTGAGTTGGGGGTAGGACGATCCCAGCGCCAACACCCCGCTCAGCGCCGAGTCGAGATCACGTTCGGCAGCGCTGCGCCGTACCACTGAGTCTCCGCCGGTCGCCGAGGTCAGCGCCGCCTGGGCACTGCTGACCCGGCCGAGGACCGCCGTCTCGTGTGTGGCGAACGTCGCCACGGTCTGCACCAACGCCGGGATCAGCGCCGCACGGCGGGTCAGCTCGACGTCGATGCCGCTCAACGCCTCGGCGACGTGCACGTCGGCCGCCCGCAGCTTGTTGTAGCCGACGACGAAGCCCACCAGTACCGCCACCGCGAGTACCAGCACCACGACCAGCAGCAGGCTCACCACGATCCGCCTCCTCCCCCTCCGCCGCCACCACCGCCGCCTCCGCCGGACGACGACGATCCGCCGCCCGACGATGAGGAGGACGACGACTGGGAGGCGGTGTACGCCCCGATCGATGACGATAGTGCCGATTCGAAGGTGTCGAAGTCCGCACCGCCGGATCCGCCGGTCAACCCATGACTGCTGTCCGACGAGGACGACGACGAGTTGTACCAATCCGGTTGGGGCGCAACAGCCCCCATGGTGTCCTGGTATTTCTTGGCCCACAGCGCGGCGGCACCACCGGCCACCGCGAACGGGATGTAGGCCAGATAGAGGTCTTTGCGCGCGGCGAAGTCGAACCTGGTCTCGGCGGAATCGGTGGACAGCAGGCGGTGAAATCCCTCTGCCCGCGACCACAATTCCCGGCCCGCGGGAGTCCGGCGGGTCCCTACCCCACCCGACCAGCCACGCAACGAGCACAGGAAGAACGCCGCGAAGGGCAACCCCCACACGGTCATCGGGATTCCGAACCAAAGCCAGAAGCCCGCCAGTGCGGCGAAGAACGCCGCTACGTTGGCGACGCGGATCCACAGCTCCTTGCGGCGCTTGACCATGAAGCCGCCGTCGAAGGCCCATTTGCGAACGGCCACAGCCATGTCGGCTTTGGCCTTGGTCAGCTTCTTGCCCGATGTCGCGGTGTTCTTGGCGGAGAACTCGGCACCCACCGACATCACCTTCAGCGCAGCACCCACATCGATGCCGACCGGATCGACGTCGGCCCACTCTGCCGGCTTCGCGAGACCCTTGATCTTCCAGTGTTTGTCACTGACCTGCCGCAGCTCCACCAGGCCACGCTCGGCGAGGTGGAACAGCGTCGCGCTCAGGCCGTTCGTGGGGACGGTTTCGGTGCGGATGAATTCGGTCTGCACCGGCCCGAGCCCGTCCGGTGGGGCGTACTGCACGGGAAATCCCGGTGGTGGTTCGACGGTGGTCCGCGCCCAGTTGTAGGCGAGAAGTCCCATCCCGGCGGTCAGCAGGGTGACCCAGACCAGTGCGGTCATGGACCGGCCGAGGATCCTGTCCCAGGCGTACGGCCACGGCAGGGTGGTCTGCGGCGGTGTGGCCACGTCGACGCCCGCGCGCAACGTCACCGGGGTGTGTGGCTCCAGGCCGGTCGCCACCAGCCGCGCGGTGTTGCCGTCGGTGCGCAGGTCCGTGCAGGCGCTGCCGACACCGAATCCGACACTGCAACCGGCTCCGGTGATCTCGGCGGGCAGGGTGACGGAGATGTCGGCCCGTTCGATCGTGTTGTTCCACGCCGGTGCGACGACGTTCCAGTAGAAGGCCGATCGCGCATCGGGGCTGCCGGTGTTCGCGGCGAACTGACGGTTGACACCGACCGTGCCCGGATCGAGGACGCCGTCGATGATGTAGCGGAGCTCGAAGACGTGGCTGCCCCAGTCCAGGGTGGTGGCGGGGTCGCCGATCTTGGCCACCTGGAACCGCTTACCGCTCTCCCACAACAGTTGGTAGGGCACCGGGGCCCCGTCGAGGGTGATCGACGTGATCTCGGGTACCTGCCGGACGCGGGCATTGTTCTGATTCGCCACGTCCCAGTAGCGGAAGATCCCGTGCCTGCCGCTGGGGAAATCGCCGGTGATGGTCTCCACGGCGGTCATCCGTCCGTCGGCGTCGACGGTGAAATCGGCCCGGTAGTCGGTGATCACCACCGGATCGGCGGGACCCACGCCGGCACCCGACCCTGACCCGCCGGTGAACACCAGCGGCCAGAGCAGGCCAAAGGCGATGAGCGCCAACGTAAACAACCACGACCACACCCGGCGCATCGCAGCCTCCTGATTCGGCACTCACCGACAACGGGAGAAGTATCCGCCTTACCCGATGTGCAGAGGGTCGATTTGGATACGACACGGTTGCTGATCCTTGCGCGCGCTGAGCACCGCGGTGGCCTTGCGGAGCGCCGCCGCCAACTCCAGGCCTCCGTCGCGGGGCACCCGGACCAGCATCCGGCTCACCTCGGCGTCGGCGTCCAGGCCCGGTGGCCGGCGTGCGCCGACGGGCAGTTCCACCGGCCCGAGGATTTCCGCGATATCGGGCAGTTGCGCGGTTTCGAGTAGTGCTTCGACCGCTGTCGTCGTCCCGTCGATGGCCGCCATGTGCACGGCGGGTGGCAGTCCGACCTCGCCGCGCCCGTCGAGCTCGGCGTCGGCATGCCCCACCGGATCCCACCGGATCAGTGCCTGCACGGTGAAGATCGCCGACTCCGCCACCACGGCCACCACCCCGCCGTCGGCGCGCGGCCGAACCAGGGCAGCGGCGGCCATCCATCGGCGCAGGGTGTCCTCGGCCGCACGCAGATCCTGCCGGCCCAACAGCGCCCATGCGTCGAGCAGCAGGGCCGCGCCGTACCCGCCGTCGGCGATCGGCTCCGCACCGGGTGTGCTGACCACCAGGGCAGGTCCGGCCCCCACCGTACCGAGCACCGCGTCGCCACCCGAGGTGATCACGGAGGTGCCGGGAAACGCCCGGCCCAACTCCTCCGCGGTACGGCGCGCTCCCACCACGACCGCCCGCACCGCATCCGAACCGCAACGCGCACAACGTAATGCGGGTTCAGCCCGGCCGCACCACCGACATTCGGCAGCTGCGCTCCCGCCGTCCGGCAGGGCCAGCGGGCCGGTGCAGTGCCTGCAGCGGGTCACGGCGCGACAGCGCGCGCAGGCCAGCGCAGGCACATAGCCGCGGCGCGGAACCTGGATGAGCACCGGATGTTCGGCCTGCAGCGCCGAACGGGCCGCCTGCAGCGCCATGGACGGCAGCCGGGCGGTGTGGGCGGCCGGGTCGCGTTCCTGGGCATACCCGCTGTCTTCCAGCGCGACCACCCGAGGTGCGGCGGCGCGGACCACGGGCCGGGCCGCCACCACGTCGTGCGCCCAGCGGGTGCGCACCAGGGCCTGTGCCTCGGCGGTCCGTGCATAGCCGCCGATGATCGCGGCGCAGCGCAGCTGATGTGCCCGCAGCATGGCGACCTCGCGGGCATGGGGGTACGGCGCGCGCGGCTCGGCTAGGTTGTCGTCGCCGTCGTCCCACACCAGGACCAACCCGAGGTTGGTCACCGGGGCGAACACCGCACTGCGGGTGCCGATCACCACCTGGGCCTGTCCCCGCAGCGCCGCCAGCCAGCGGCGGTACCGGGCCGACGGGCCGAGCCCGGCCGACAACGCGACCACCCGCGACGCGGGCACCTGTTCGATCGCCGCGGCATACAGCGCATCCACATCGCGCTGATCCGGCACCACGGCCACCACACCCAGTCCCGCGTTGACCGCCACGGCGGCCGCCTCGGCCAGCCGGTGTGCCCAGTTCTCGCCGGGCAGTGCCTGCCACACGGCCCGCGCCGCGCGGCCTTCACTGATTGCGGTCAGGAACTGTTCGCCACGGCCGTAGCGGGCCCAGGCGCTGGTATCGACCGGGACGGCCGCGACCGGCTCCGGCTCGGCGGGAGTCTGCTTCTCGGCCCTGGCGTGGCGCGGTGGCACCGCCAGGCGCAGCACGTCCGCGCGGGTTCCCGCGTAGCGCGCCGCGACGGCGTCGACGAGCCGCCGGACCTCCGCGGTGAGCACCGGCTCGGGCGAGACCACCCGATCGAGCCAGCCCAGCTTGCCGGTGTGGTCGGTGTCGGACCGCCGCTCCAGCAGATACGCATCGACCAGCCTGCCGTTGAAACGCACCCGGACCCGCACGCCGGGCTGGGCGTCGTCGGATTGCTCCTCCGACACCAGATAGTCGAACTCCCGGTCCAGGTGCGGAACGGTGAGTAGGGGAAGCACCCGCGCGATGGGCTCATGCTCGGCGGCGCGGCGGGTGATCGTCACTTCACAGCTTTAGCAGACTTGTCTGACGCCCGGCCGAAGAACATGCCCGCCGTGATCAGCAGCAGCGACGTCGCGTACGCCCACCAGATCGGAACGGCGAGCAACTGATCGCCGCGCACGAACTGACTGATGCCGATCATGGAGTCCGACACCGCGAAACACACCGCCCCGGCCGCGGTCCACGGGGTGGGCAGCCGGGCCAGCAGCGCCGTGCACACCATGGCTCCGAGCACGCCGATGTAGGCGACCACCGGAACGGCCATCCCCTGTTCGACGAGCCGGGGCCAGAACCAGGTCAGCAACGCCAGGCAGGCGAGGATCGTGACTGCGACGGCGATAAGGCGCGGCGTCGAGCGCCGCACCAGGGGCAGCAGGGCGCCGAGGAAGCACAAGTGCGCGACCAGGAATGCGGCCAGCCCGAGCACAAAGGACGGCTGCCACCACGGGATGGCGAGCAGGAAGTCGCCGAGCGCGGAGAACACCAGCGCACCGACCAGCCAGCGGCGTTCCCGCACGATCGGATGTGCCCACGCGGCCGCCGCCAGCAGCAGGGCAGGCAGCGCCTTGACCGCGGGCTGGGCGAAGAACTGGCCGGTGAGATCGGCACCGGCCGGCAAGCGCAGGGCCACCACGAGCAGAAACACCCCGTACGCCGCGCCGACGACCGCGGCGGCGCCCCACAGCCACACCGTCCGGCGGTGTGCGTACGGTGGCGGGATGTCCGTTGCTGACGAGAAACCAGCTGTCGATGCCATCCTGCAAAAGGTACTGGAGGCAGTGCCGTTCCAACTATCGACCGACATCGGTGTCGACGAGGCCCGTCGCCAGTTCAGTGAGATTCCGCGGATGCCGGTCCATCCCGACGTGAAGACCGAGGACCGTGAGGTTCCCGGACCGGCCGGCCCGATCCCGGTCCGCGTGTACCGGCCGCCGACCGCCGACGGCGCGACGTTGCCGGTCATCGTGTTCATCCACGGCGGCGGCTGGGCGCTGGGCGACCTGGACAGCTACGACGGCACCGCCCGCCAGCACGCCGTGGGCGCCGACGCGGTGGTGGTGTCGGTGGACTACCGACTGGCCCCCGAGCACCCGTACCCCGCCGCGGTCGACGACGTGTGGGCCGTGACGCAGTGGGTGGCGGCCAACGGCGCAGAGCTGGGTGTCGACGCGGACCGGATGGCCGTGGCCGGCGACTCGGCGGGCGGCAACCTCAGCGCGGTCGTGGCGCTGCTGGCGCGTGATGCCGGCACTCCCCTGCGCTTCCAGCTGCTCTGGTACCCGGCCACCACGTGGGACACCAGCCTGCCGTCGTTCACCGAGAACGCCAAGGCACCGATCCTGGGGCTCGACGCCGTCACAGGGTTCTCCCGTTGGTACGCCGGTCACGTGGATCTGTCCGATCCACCGGCCACGCTGGTGCCGGCCCGGGCGGCCGATCTGTCCGGCCTCGCACCGGCCTACGTGGCGGTGGCCGGCCACGACCCATTGCGTGACGACGGCATCCGCTACTCCGAATTGCTCGCTGCCGCAGGCGTTCCGGTGCAGCTGGACAATGCCGAGACCCTGGTGCACGGCTACCTCGGATATGTCGGCGTGGTGCCCGCCACCACCGAATCGTTCGACAAGGCGATCGCCGCGCTGCGGGATGCGCTGCATGGCTGAGCGCCGCTAACCCCTGTTGTTCCTGCTGGGCCACAACGACATTCGATGCAGGATGCCGTCCCGTAGTCCCACGGTGTGAAACAGCACCGCGCAGATGTGCGCGGTGAACGTCGCGAACAACAGGTAGGCGGCCACGGTGTGCGCCGTGCGCAACGTGGCGTACAAGGTGATGTTGTGCGGGGCGATCGCCGGCAGGTCCACCGCCCCCACCATCACGACCGGTGACTGCGCGGCCGAGAGCATGGCCCACCCGATCAGGGGCTGCACCAAAAGCAGTGCGTACAGCAGGTATTCGGAGTAGCTGGCGACCCGCCGTTCCACCGGCCCCATCGTGGCCAGGAACGGCGGCAGCCGATGGGTGAGCCGGTTGACGAGCCGCACGATCGCGAACAACAGGATCGCGATGCCCAGTGGCCGGTGGATCGCCAGCAGCAGCGGGTAGTAACTGAGCGCGGCGATCATCGTGACCCCGATGAAGAACTGCGCGATCACCATCACGGCCATCGACCAGTGCAGCAGCCTGGCCGGCAGGTTGAAGCGGGCGGTCGACGGTTTCGTCTCGGTGGTCATTGCTCACCCCCGGGGACGACGACTGCGCTGGGCGACTTGGGTTCTCGAGCCCTGCGGTTGAACGAACGGGCATAGACCGCCGATCGCGCCCTGAGCACCGGATCGTCGGAGGCGGTCAGACCGTCAGGCAGCACCAGCGGGTCGAAGTTGATGTCGCGGGCGTTGCCGGGGGCCTCGGTGTGGAGGGCTTCGATCGTGATGGTGCCTGCCTCGATCGTCGGACGGTTCACCGGCCACGGCAGTGTCGGGTCGTTGGTGGGATCACTCGGATCGGCCAGGGTGAGGACCAGCTTCCAGCGGATGGGCCCCTGTGCCGCCGTCTCGATCAGCGCGTCGAAGAGGCGGTTCCTGTCGTTACCGTCCGGTGGTTCGGCGGGCTCGACGGGTTGCACGGGCACGGCTGCCCACCGGACGAACGTCGTCTGGCCTTGGTCGCCGGTGGCGCGGAAGGCATGGAGCCCGCGGTAGGTGCTGTCGGCGAAACCGGCGCTCGGCGGACTCTGCTTGATGATCTTCATCGCCGCCGCGGTTTCCGGATGGGCGGCCAGGAAATCCGCCATCGCCTGCGGATCCGGTTTGCCGGTCTGCGGCTGTGGGCGTGACGCGAGCATCCGGTCGTAGAAGCCCTGCGGGGTGTTGTCGGTGAACACCGGGACGTTCACCATCGCGATGCGCCACTGCTCCCCGTCGGGAAGCCGGAACATCAGGCCCAATCCCCGCACGGTGTCCGGCTTGTCGGGTTGATCGGGCAGCCCGCCCGACAGCGAGAACCTGCCCACGACGGGGACTGCGCCGGGCTTGAACACCGCCGCGCGACTCACCTCGGCGCCGGCACCCGTGCTGGTGAATGTTCCGGTCGCGGCCAGGCCTTTGGCGTGGTTGCGCCGGAATCCGTCGTGCCGGCCGTTGATCTGTTCGAAGCGGTCGGCGAAATCCGCCGGAGTCAGCGCACCGGGCCGCAGCCAGCCTGCCGCCTCGGCGAGACCGCCGACACCGACCGCCGCGACACCCCCGACCGCGGCCAGACCGAGTAGTGCTCTCCTGCGGTTGAGCGCCGGAACGTCATCGGATTCCATCGTGATCGTGCCCCTTTCCCGCGCCACCCTCGGCCTAGTGTGGAACGAGGAGCCGCTCGCCGCAGTTCAAATGGCTAGCGTGTCTGTGAGAACGTGCTGGGCGGCACTCCGTGCCAGCGTTTGAACGCATGGCAGAACGTCGAGGTCTCGGTGTAGCCGAGGCGCCGCGATACCTCGTCGACGGTCAGCCCGACATTGCAGAGCAGGTCGCGCGCGAGCGCCGAGCGTGCCTCGTTCACCAACGCACGGAATGACGTGCCCTCGTCGGCGAGCCGGCGCCGCAATGTGCGCGGATGCATGTCGAGCTCGGCTGCCACCTCGGGCAGGGCCGGAAACCCGCCGGTATCGCGAAAAAGCTTGCTGCGCACCACCGCAGTGATACCGCGACGTTGCTCGTAGCGCTGCATCAGCGCATCGCACTGGGCGATGCACAGATCGAGGGTGTAGGGATCAGCTTGCGGCAGCGGCTCGTCGAGCATGGCGCGGGGAAAGTGCAGCCGAGAGTGGGCACGGCCGAATGTCACGTTCGGTAAGGGCATCAACGTCAGCAGCGGCTGCAGCACCTGTTCGTCGATCGACACCTCGGCAGAGATCTGGTCGGAGTACTGCGCCACCACCGGATACGCGAAACTGGTTGTGGTGGCGATCATTCCGGCGATGTCCCGTTCGACGAAGAAGCGCTGGACGTCGCGGGGCAGATGGCCGGCGTTGAGTTCCAGTACGCAGTCGTCGGCACCCTCGAACAGTTGCAGATCGATCTGCAGGGTGGTCAGGGCGAAATACCGTATCCCGATGCTGAAGAGTTCGCGCAGGGTGGCACAGGACATGACGGCGAACCCGAACAGCCCCATGTGCGTCAGGGCCGACCGGCCACCGACATCGATGCCCAGTCCTGGTTCATCGGGAAGGCGGGCCTGCAGGTGGCGGACCGCCAGGATCTCGTCGTGGGCACTGATCACACCATCGGGGTCATCGAGATCCGCTGGCGTCACACCGGTTCCGGCCAGGACCTGCGCAGCGCTGACGCCGCGCTCCACGGCCACTTCGCACAGCACCCGGGTGGCATGGATCGGATGGCACACGTCGGCCGACCATGTTGATCGCGAGATCGATCCCGACCTGGCCATGGTCCGCCTCCAGCCGCTGTCCCAAAATCCCAACTCTGTGTCCGATAGTCCCATTCCTCGTCGGTCTTGTCACTCATACGCTGGATTCATGGCGGCGCCGGCGGCACGACTGAGCACGTGGACCATGACCCGCGAGGCCATCACCGTCGGATTCAGCACCGACGGAGGCTTCCTGGCCCGGACCCAGGGCCGGGACATCACCCGGTTCCGCTGCGCCGGAAGGCGTTTCGTATCGATCACGCACCCTGACTATGTCGACCACGTGCTACACCAGGCGCGCCTTCGCTACGTCAAATCCAACGAGTACGAACCGATCCGTGCCGCGGCGGGGATCAACCTGCTGACCGACGAGGGCGACTCCTGGGCCGGTCACCGCACGGCACTGAATCCGACTTTCGCGCGCCGTCACCTCAATACGATCGTCGACCTGATGATCGACCCGATCGAACGGGCGACGGACGAGCTCACCGAACAGGGCGACGGCGTGCAGTTCGACATGCACGCGGCGATGGTGGAAACGACCCTGCGGGTGGTCTCCAACGCGCTGTTCAGCCAGGATTTCGGCCCGATCGTGCACAGCATGCGGGACCTCACGACGCGTGGACTCCGACGCACCGAACTGCTGGCCAGACTCGGGCTCCTGGGCCTGCTCCCCCGCCCGGTCTACGACGCCATCGCGACCAGCACGTTCTCCGGGATCCCGCTGCCCCCACCGCTTCGCGAAGGCCAGCGGATCGCCCTTGCTCTGGACACCGCGGTGAACACCGTCCTCGACGAGCGTCTCGCCCATCCCACGGAATCAGCCGACCTGCTCAACGTGCTGTTCGGCGCCGACGATGGAACCTGGCCCCGCCGGCGTGTCCGGGACGAGGCGCTGACGTTCATGCTCGCGGGGCACGAGACGACCGCCAATGCGATGGCGTGGTTCTGGTTCCTGATGGCACGCCATCCCGAAGCCCGGGACCGGATGCTGGCCGAGGTCGATGACGCGATCGGGGCGCGTCGTCCCACCGCTGCGGACCTGACCCGGCTGCCGTGGACGACCGCGTGCCTTCAGGAGTCGCAGCGGTACTACTCCGCGGTGTGGATCGTGGCGCGCGAGGCCGTCGAGCCCGACGCCATCGACGGCCACCACATCCGCCCCGGCACCACGGTGATCATCCCGATTCACCAGATCCACCACGACAGCCGATGGTGGCCCGATCCGGAAACCTTCGACCCGAGCCGTTTTCTTGGCGATGCGCCCAAGAGCCGTCCCCGCTCGGCCTATCTCCCCTTCGGCGGCGGGCGCCGCATCTGCATCGGACAGAGTTTCGCGCTGATGGAGATGGCGCTGATCGCCGCGATCATGAGCCGGCGGTTCGTATTCGACCTCAATCCTGATCACTCGGTGGAGTTGGAGGCTACGTTGACGTTGCGACCCAAACACGGCGTTCACATGACCGGACGCAGCCGGGAGGTGGCCTGATGCCCGACTTTCACACCCTCATCGTCGGCGCCGGATTCTCCGGCATCGGCGCCGCCATCGCGTTGGACAAGGCGGGGCTGCACGACTATCTGATCCTGGAGGCCGGGGACGGAGCCGGTGGAACCTGGTTCTGGAACACCTACCCCGGTGTGGCCGTGGATATCCCGTCGTTCTCCTATCAGTTCTCGTTCGAGCAGTCGCGGGTGTGGTCACGCACCTACGCCCCGGGCAATGAGTTGCGCGCCTACGCCGACAACTGCGTTGACAAGTACGGTCTGCGGCCCCGGATCCGGTTCAACACCACCGTCGCCCGCGCGGTCTTCGATGACGAGGAGAACCTGTGGCGGCTGGACCTCGACTCGGGCGAGACACTGACGGCTCGGTTCCTGGTCAACGCCAGCGGGGTGCTGACCGTCCCGAAGCTGCCCGAGATCGACGGCGTGGACTCCTTCGCCGGGGTCACCGTGCACACCGCCCGCTGGGATCACGCCCTGGATTTGACGGGCAAGCGGGTGGCGATCATCGGCACGGGCGCATCAGCGGTCCAGGTGATCCCCGAAATCGCCCCGAAGGTCAAACAACTCACCGTGTTTCAGCGCACCCCGATCTGGTGCTTCCCGAAGTTCGATGTGCCGATCCCGCCGGTCGCACGCTGGGCGCTGCGACTGCCCGGCGGGCGGACGCTGCACCGCCTGATCAGCCAGGCGTACGTGGAGTTCACGTTCCCGCTCGCCGCGCAGTACTTCACGATCAACCCGTTCGCCAAGCGGGCCGGTGGAGCCGGCCGGGCGTACCTACGCCAGCAGGTGCGTGACCCGGAGGTACGCGACAAGCTCACACCGCGGTACGCGGTGGGATGTAAGCGACCCGGCTTCCACAACACCTATTTGGCCACATTCAACCGGGACAACGTACGGCTGGTCACCGAACCGATCGACAAGATCACGGGATCCGGTGTCGCGACCGCCGACGGTGAGAGCCATGACGTCGACGTGCTGATCCTGGCCACCGGCTTCAAGGTGATGGACGTCGACGCACTGACATTCGACATCGTGGGGTCGGGCGAGCAGTCGCTGAGCGAGTTCTGGAAGCAGCACCGGATGCAGGCCTACGAAGGTGTCAGTGTTCCCGGTTTCGCGAACTTCTTCTCCGTGATGGGCCCTTACGGCTACGTCGGGTCGTCCTACTTCGCGATGATCGAGGCCCAGACGCGTCACCTGGTGCGGTGCATCGAGCAGGCCGACCGCCGGACGGCCCGCCGCGTCGAGGTCCGCCAGGAGGCCAACGACCGGTACTTCGCCGAGATGATGCGCAAGCGTCACCGCCAGATCTTCTGGCAGGACAGCTGCAGCCTGGCCAACAGCTACTACTTCGATCGCAACGGGGACGTGCCGCTGCGGCCCGCCACCACATTCGAGGCGTATTGGCGCAGCCGCAGCTTCGACCTGGACGACTACGCGTTCACCTCGTAGCCACCCACGGCGTCAGTGACGGCCGGGCTGCTGGTTCTGCCCGCCGTACTGGTTCTGCCCGCCGTATTGGTTCTGTCCGCCCGGCCGCTGCTGCACGGTCTGCGTGGACGTCTGCGTCTGCGTCTCGGTTTGCGTCGCAGTGGCGGTAGCGGTGTCGGTCTGCGTGACGGTATCGGTCACCGGCGCCTGCTGCTGGCCACCCTCGTGATGGTGGCCGCCTCCACCGCCACCACCCGCACTTCCGCCGCCCGACGATCCACTGTTGTCGCTCGCGGCGGTGGTCGCGGTCGTTGTCGGCGTCGTGGTGGTCGTGGTGGTCTTCTCCGGGCCGGAGCCGTGCGAGCCGCACGCCACCGCGAACGAGGCCGCCAGCGCAGCCGTCCCGAGAGCGAGCGCGGCCCGTCGGCGTCGTGCCGCTGCCGGCCGAGAGTCGATCGTCATCGCAGAAAATCCTTCCGGTTGGGTCAGTAGAGCAACCGGAACATCCTGATCAACATCGATGGGAAAGCACTGGGCTGCATCTGTGTTCATGCTGTGGGCCGATCACACAGCAAAGAACTTGGGCAGACGCGAAAGCCCCCGAACACGTGACGTGTCGGGGGCTTTGGCGTCTGCTCGCGCAGGACAGGTCAGACGGATGCCTTCAGGTCGTCGACCTTGTTCAGCTGCTCCCAGGGCAACTCGATGTCGGTACGCCCGAAGTGGCCGTAGGCCGCCGTCTGGGCGTAGATCGGCCGCAACAGGTCCAGGTCGCGGATGATCGCGCCGGGGCGCAGATCGAACACGCTGCTGATGGCCTTCTCGATGCGGGCCGGGTCGACGGTCTCGGTGCCGAAGGTCTCGACGAACAGGCCGACCGGGGCGGCCTTGCCGATCGCGTAGGCGACCTGGACCTCGACGCGTTCCGCCAGCCCGGCGGCGACGACGTTCTTGGCCACCCAGCGCATCGCGTACGCGGCCGAACGGTCCACCTTTGACGGATCCTTGCCGGAGAAGGCGCCGCCACCGTGGCGGGCCCAGCCACCGTAGGTGTCGACGATGATCTTGCGGCCGGTCAGACCGGCATCACCCATCGGCCCGCCGAGCACGAACTTGCCGGTCGGGTTGACCAGGAGGCGGAAATCGGAGGTGTCGAGGGTGTCGTGGTTGAGGTCGGCCAGCACGGTGTTGACGACCTTCTCCCGGATGTCCGGGGTCAGGGTGCCCTCCAGGTCGATCCCGTCCGCGTGCTGGGTGGACAGCACCACGGTGTCCAACCGCACCGGCGTCCGGCCGTCGTACTGGATGGTGACCTGCGTCTTGCCGTCCGGGCGCAGGTAATCGAGCACGCCGTTCTTGCGGACCTCGGTCAGCCGGCGCGACAGCCGGTGGGCCAGCGCGATGGGCAGCGGCATCAACTCTGGGGTGTCGCCGATGGCGTATCCGAACATCAGGCCCTGGTCGCCGGCGCCCTGGGAGTCCAGCGGATCAGCGGCGCCCTCCACGCGTGCCTCGTGGGCGGTGTCCACGCCCTGGGCGATGTCGGGCGACTGTGCGCCGATGGCGATGTTCACGCCGCAGGACGCGCCGTCGAAACCCTTGGTCGAGGAGTCGTAGCCGATCTCCAGGATGCGGTCACGGACGATCTTCGGAATGTCGGCGTAGGCGGAGGTGGTGACCTCACCGGCGACGTGCACCTGACCGGTGGTGACGAGCGTCTCCACCGCGACCCGCGACTTGGGATCCTGCTCCAGCAGCGCGTCGAGCACCGAGTCGCTGATCGCATCACAGATCTTGTCGGGGTGTCCTTCGGTTACCGACTCACTGGTAAACAGGCGACCTTGGCTCACGGTCTGCTTCCTTCCTTGCCGATCTGAAAAAGTTCTCAGTCTCAAAACTACTTAGTTAGGCGAATAATATCTATGCCCTGTTGCACCCAAGCGCGTGGGGCGCGATTGCGCAACCCTTATCCGCACCTTGATGCGTACGTCGGATCACCCGTCTTGCTTGCCCCGAAACGCCGCGATCGCGTCCACGATACGGGTGGCCATCAGTGTCTTCGAACCGTGCTCAAGTGCGACCTCGGCGCCGTCGGCACTCAGCAACCAACCGTCGTTGTTGTCGACCTCGAACGCCCGGTTCTCCCCCACCGCGTTGACCACAAGCAGGTCACACCCCTTGCGCTGGAGTTTGGCCCTCGCATGGAACAACACATCGCCATTGGCGTCGCCGGTCTCGGCGGCGAAACCGACGATGGCCTGCATATTCGGCAACTGCCCTTCAGTACGGGCCCGGACCGCCCCGGCGAGCACGTCGTCGTTGCGGACGAGGTCGATGGAGCTGGGTTCGGATGCCCCGCCCTTTTTGATCTTGGCGGTAGCCACCTGGGCAGGTCGGAAGTCGGCGACGGCCGCGGCCATCACCAGCACGTTGGATTCGGGGGCGTACTTGGACACCGCATCGCGCAACAGCGCTGCCGAACCGATGTGCACGACATTGACGCCGGCCGGATCGACCAGACCTGCGGTATTGCCCGCGACCAGTGTCACGTCCGCGCCGCGTTGGGCCAGGACCCTGGCCACGGCATATCCCTGCTTGCCGGAACTTCGGTTGCCGATGAACCGCACCGGATCGAGCGGTTCACGGGTGCCGCCTGCGGTCACCAGCGCCTTGACCCCGGCCAGGTCGTACGGCAGGGCATCGCCCCGCTCCAGCAGGAGCTGTGCGAAGGTGGCGATCTCTTCGGCCTCAGGTAGCCGTCCCGCGCCGCTGTCGGCTCCCGTGAGCCGCCCGGACGCGGGTTCCAGCACCACCGCACCCCGACGGCGCAGCGTGGCCACGTTGTCGACGGTGGCCGGGTGGAACCACATCTCGGTATGCATCGCCGGGGCGAACAACACGGGACATCGCGCCGTGAGCAGCGTGGCGGTCAGCAGGTCGTCAGCGCGGCCTGCGACCGCGCGGGCCAGCAGATCGGCGGTGGCGGGTGCGACGACGACAAGATCGGCTTCTTGGCCGATCCGCACATGCGGCACCTCGTGCACGTCCGTGAAGACACCGGTGTGCACGGGATTGCCCGACAGGGCTTCGAACGTGGCGGCTCCGACGAAGCGCAGCGCCGACTCGGTGGGCAGCACGCGCACCGAATGGCCGGCCTCGGTGAGTTGACGGACCAGGGTGCACGCCTTGTAGGCGGCAATGCCGCCGGCCACGCCGACGACGATTCGCTTACCCGCGTTCACGTGCCGGCCCTGGCCTGGCTACTCGCCGCCCTCGGTGTGCTCGAGCAGGTCCTCGTGGATCTCCCGCATCGCGATCGACAGCGGCTTCTCCTGCAGACCCGGCTCGACCAGCGGGCCGACGTACTCAAGGATGCCGTCGCCCAGCTGGTTGTAGTAATCGTTGATCTGACGCGCACGCTTGGCGGCGTAGATCACCAGCGCGTACTTGCTCGACGCGCGGTCCAGCAACTCGTCGATGGGCGGGTTGGTGATGCCCAGCGGAGTGTCGTAGGCGCTGGCGGCGGACGAATCGATGTCGTCCGCAGCGGCCAGCTGCGCATCGGCGTGCGGGGTGCTCACTAAAAAGTCTCCTGGCGGTTATGGCGAAAATGCATTTTGCGAACAGCGTGCTGGTGGCTCGCGGATCCGATCGCGTCGGTCCCGCCACGATGAGTCATCGACTGTCCACCAGCAAGGATACCAATTCAGCACACGCAGTTTCCAACTGGCGGTTTACCACGACCTGGTCAAAGTCGGATTTGGCGGCCATTTCGGCCCGCGCCGTCTCCAATCGCCTGGCCATCACCTCGGGCGACTCGGTTCCCCGGCCCGACAATCGGCTGACGAGTTCGTCCCAGCTCGGCGGTGCCAGGAACACCGATACCACCTCGGGCATGGCCTGCTTGACGGCTCGCGCGCCGGCCAGATCAACCTCGATCAGCACCGGGCGTCCGGCCCGGGTGGCGTCCCGCACAGGCTGGGCCGGCGTTCCCGAGCGGTGCAATCCGCCGTGAATGTCGGCCCATTCGAGCAGCTCACCGTCGTCGATCAGCTGCTGGAACCGTTCAGCGGACACGAATGTGTAGTCGACTCCGTCAACCTCGCCGGGGCGGGGAGCCCTGGTCGTGACGGAGACAGAGAAATACAGGTCGGGAAGCCGCTCCCGCAGACAGCGGACCACGGTGGACTTCCCGACGGCGGAGGGACCGGACAACACCACGACCGGAGCCGTTGCTGGGTGTTGTCCGGCCCCTCTACCAGCGCTCAATGCGGAAGCCTCTACTGGTCGAACTTCTCCAGGAGGGCCTTGCGCTGACGATCACCGAGGCCGCGCAGACGGCGGGTCGGGGCGATCTCCAGCTCGGTCATGATTTCCTGCGCCTTGACCTTGCCGACCTTGGGCAGGGCCTCCAGCAGCGCGGAGACCTTCATCTTGCCCAAGACCTCATCGGTCTCGGCGTCGGTGAGCACCTGCTTGAGGTTGGTGCCGCCGCGCTTGAGTCGATCCTTGAGCTCGGCTCGCGCTCGACGTGCGGCAGCAGCCTTCTCCAACGCTGCCGCGCGCTGTTCGTCGGTCAACTGGGGAAGGGCCACGGGTTCCTCCGTCTCCTGGCGATTCTTCTTCGGCCATCTCTTGTTTTTTACGGCTGGAGTGCAAACCAGCCAGCGACGACGAACCTACCCACGCTGGCTGACGAAAGCGAACGCCACCCCCTGGTTACGGCGTTAAAAGCCCAGCGTGTAGTGCGCGCGGGCGACACCCGGTTTCCCCCCGAAAACGCCGTCCGGCATCGTCCCCGACACCCCATCGGGCCGGATATTCCTGCAAGTCAATGGTTTTCGAGCGATCGACAGCTAACTACTCAGGCGTCTCGCACCGGTTCCGACGCCACCGGACCTGGTTACCGAGGGGTATTGGAAAAACTTTTCGCTGGTCACGGCGTGTCGGGCGTGTCGGAACGGGTTACGCGCACGTCAAGCGGATGCATTTCACGACGCCCAGCACCCACCTAATTGCCACATAGCGATTACACAGCTTGGCTAAATAGCCTTCACAGGTCGGGAATTAATGAACCCCCGAAGGGAAGCTGGACATGAACATCAAGCGCTTGACCTGCGCTTCTGCCCTCGCGATAGCGCTCGGAACCGCCACTTTGGCGGCCGGAGCCGGCGTGGCCAACGCCCAACCCGGACCGCCGTGCGGCTTCGGCAACTGCCAGGGACCCGGAGGACCGGGTGGCCCAGGAGGGCCAGGTGGCCCCGGTGGGCCAGATCATCCGGGCGGCCCAGGAGGCCCAGGAGGGCCCGAACACCCCGGCGGGCCGGGTGGACCAGGCGGGCCCGGTGGACCGGACCGTCCCGGCGGCCCAGGAGGCCACGATGGGCCCGGCTGGACCGGCGGCCCGGGCGGCCCCGGTGGACCCGGTGGACCCGGTGGACCCGGATGGCCGGGTGACCGAGGCCCGGGTGGACCGGACGACCATGGCCGGCATTGGGGCCCGCCACCCCCGGACCTGTCCTGGCGCGGCATGGACCAGGGCCGGTTCGACCACCAGCCGTTCAATTACAACGGCAGCTGGGTGACACCCATTTTCGATCCGGGCTACAACGCGTGGGGTTTCTGGTTCTTCGGCATCTGGATCCCGCTGTGACGGCCTGCGCCGCAACAGGTCTGACGGGCAACCAGTCAATCTGATTGTGCTCGACCGCTTCTCGTGTCGGTCATTGTTTTCCACGCCTGGGTCGCGACACCGCGGCGATCACGGCCCAGGTGTGGAAAACGGCTTGGGACACAAACAAACCGGCCCACGCGACGGGGCGCGCGGTCAGGCGAGATAGGCGACTTCGTCGCGCAGGCGCTCGGCTGCCGCACGCAGATCGGCCACCGCCGGGCCCGCCCGCAGCACCTCGCGCGACACGGTGGGCAGCACCAATCGCGCCCCACCGAACCCCCTCAGCGCGTCGGCGCGCCCGCCCTGGGCCCCGACCCCGGGAACCAACACCGGTCCGCCCAGCGCGCTGAGATCGGGCAGTTCGGTCACGGTCGCGCCGACCACCACGCCGACCGAGCCGGTCGCCCCACCGGCGGCTCGATTCACGGCGGCCACATCGTCGACGACGGACTGCGCGACGGTGCGTGACCCGGCCATGGCGCGCTGCACACTCGCTCCCTCCGGATTGGAGGTCGCCGCGAGCACGAACACTCCCCGGCCATGGGCCGCGGCGGTGTCCAGCAGCGGCTGCAGCGAACCGAAGCCGAGATACGGCGACGCGGTCACCGCGTCGGCCGCCAGCGGCGAGTCACCGGCCCACGCCACGGCATAGGCGGCCATGGTCGAGCCGATGTCTCCACGCTTGGCATCGGCCAGCACCAGCACGCCGGCCTCGCGCAAGGCGGCCATCGTGCGCTCCAGCACGGCGAAACCCGCTGAGCCGTAGGCCTCGAAAAACGCCACCTGCGGCTTGACCATGGCGAAGCCGGCGAACGCCGTCACGCAGATGTCGCTGAACGCGGCCAGACCGTCGGCATCGGCGGACAGACCCCAAGCCCGAAGCAGCTCGGGATGGGGGTCGATGCCGGGACACAGCGGCCCCCGCTCCGACACCGCGTCGGCCAGCCGTTGCCCGAAAGCCTCCATCGTCAGCGCGATTCCAGCTCGCTGTGCAGTTCCTGCAGTGACATCACGCCGATGTCCCCACGGATCCCCGCCTCGATGCCCTGCACCGCGGCCGAGGCTCCCTGGACCGTCGTCACGCACGGAATGTTCATCGACACTGCGGCCGAACGGATCTCGTACCCGTCGACGCGCGGCCCGGAATTTCCGTACGGCGTGTTGATCACCATGTCGACCTCGCCGGCCTTGATGACGTCCACCGCGGACGGCAGCGGATTGGTTCCCTGAGCCTCTTCGGAGTGCTTGCGCACCTCATCGCAGGGAATACCGTTGCGGCGCAGCATCTCCGCGGTGCCCTCGGTGGCCAGCACCCGGAATCCGAGATCGGCCAGGCGCTTCACCGGGAAAACCAGCGAACGCTTGTCGCGGTTGGCCACCGAGACGAAGACGGTGCCCTCGGCCGGCAGCGACCCGTATGCCGCGGTCTGGCTCTTGGCGAAGGCGGTGCCGAAGTCGTGGTCGATGCCCATCACCTCGCCGGTCGACTTCATCTCCGGTCCGAGCAGTGAATCGACCTGGGCACCATCGGCACGGCGGAACCGGTGGAACGGCAGCACGGCTTCCTTGACCGCCACCGGGGCGTTGCGGGCGATGTTGGCCCCGTCGCCGTTCTTGTTCAGCAGGCCTTCCGCACGCAACTCGGCGATGGTGGCACCCAGCATCACCCGGGCACAGGCCTTGGCCAGCGGCACCGCGGTGGCCTTGGACACGAACGGCACCGTACGGCTGGCGCGCGGGTTGGCCTCCAGCACGTAGAGCACGTCATCCTTGAGCGCGTACTGCACGTTGAGCAGTCCGACCACGCCGATGCCATGCGCGATGGCCTCGGTCGCGCGGCGCACGGCTTCGATGTCGCTGCGGCCCAAGGTGACCGGGGGCAGCGCACACGCCGAGTCACCGGAGTGGATACCGGCCTCCTCGATGTGCTCCATGATGCCGCCGATGTAGATCTCGTTGCCGTCGCACAGTGCGTCGACGTCGATCTCGATCGCGTCCTCCAGGAACCGGTCGACCAGCACCGGGTGTTCAGGGGACAGCTGCGTGGCGCGGGCGATGTAGCCCTCCAGGGTCGCCTCGTCGTAGACGATCTCCATGCCACGCCCGCCCAGGACGTAGGAGGGACGGACCAGTACGGGATAGCCGATGTCGGAGGCGATCCGCCGGGCCTGCTCGAAGCTGGTGGCGGTCCCGAACCGCGGGGCAGGCAGGCCCGCGTTGACCAGAACCTCGCCGAAAAGCCCACGGTCCTCGGCCAGGTCGATGGCGTCGGGCCCGGTGCCCACGATCGGCACCCCGGCCTCTTCGAGGCGCTTGGCCAGGCCCAGAGGTGTCTGACCGCCGAGCTGGACGATCACACCGACGACACCGGCTCCGGTTCCGTCCTCACCCTTGCCCGAGATGTCCTCGGCGTAATAGACCTCCAGCACGTCCTCGAAAGTGAGGGGCTCGAAGTACAGGCGGTCGGCGGTGTCGTAGTCGGTGGACACCGTCTCGGGGTTGCAGTTGACCATCACGGTCTCGAACCCGACCCCACTGAGCGTGGTCGCGGCATGCACACAGCTGTAGTCGAATTCGATGCCCTGGCCGATCCGGTTCGGTCCGGAACCCAGGATCAGCACCTTGGGCTTCTCGGTCTGCGGGGCGACCTCGGTCTCCGCGGCGGGATCGAGCTCGTAGCTGCTGTAGTGGTACGGCGTCTTGGCGTCGAACTCGGCCGCGCAGGTGTCGACGGTCTTGTACACCGGGTGGATGCCGAGCCGGCGACGCAGCGCGCGCACGCCCGACTCGCCGGCCAGTTCGGGCCGCAGCGCGGCGATCTGGCGGTCCGAGAGCCCGCTGTGCTTGGCCCGTCGCAGCAGTTCCGCGTCGAGCACCGGCGCTTCCAGCAGCTCGACACGCAGCGCGACCAGACCGGCGATCTGCTCGACGAACCAGGGGTCGACGCCGGAGGCCTCGGCCACCTGCTCGACACTGGCGCCCAGGCGCAGCGCGTGCTCGATGTCGTAGAGCCTGCCGTCCACCGGGGTGCGCAGGCCGGCCAGCAACTGCTCGACCGTCAGGTCGGGGTCCGGGCCCGTCCAGAACCCGGCACGGCTGGTCTCCAGCGACCGCATCACCTTGCCGAGGGCCTCGATGAAGTTGCGGCCCAGCGACATCGCCTCACCGACCGACTTCATGGTGGTGGTCAGGGTGGCGTCGGCGCCGGGGAACTTCTCGAACGCGAACCGCGGCGCCTTGACGACGACGTAGTCCAGCGTGGGCTCGAAGCAGGCCGGGGTCTCTTTGGTGATGTCGTTGACGATCTCGTCGAGCGTGTAGCCGATGGCCAGCTTGGCCGCGATCTTGGCGATCGGGAACCCGGTGGCCTTCGAGGCCAGTGCCGAGGACCGCGAGACGCGCGGGTTCATCTCGATCACGATCAGGCGGCCATCGCGCGGGTTGATCGCGAACTGGATGTTGCAGCCGCCGGTGTCGACGCCGACCTCACGCAGGATGTCGATGCCCACGTCGCGCATCTTCTGGTACTCGCGGTCGGTCAGCGTCATCGCGGGCGCGACGGTCACCGAGTCCCCGGTGTGCACGCCCATGGGGTCGAAGTTCTCGATCGAGCACACCACCACGACGTTGTCGCGGTGGTCACGCATCAGCTCGAGCTCGAATTCCTTCCAGCCGTAGATGGATTCCTCGATCAGCACGTTCGCCGTCGGTGAGGCGGACAGACCGTCACCGGCCATCCGCTCGACGTCCTCTGCCGAGTGCGCCATGCCCGACCCGAGCCCACCCATGGTGAAGGACGGACGCACCACGACCGGCAGGCCCAGTTCGGCCACCGTCTCGCGGACCTCGTCCATGGTGAAACACACGCGGCTGCGGGCGGATTCGCCGCCGATTTTGGCGACGATGTCCTTGAACTTCTGGCGGTCCTCGCCGCGCTGGATGGCCTCGAAATCGGCGCCGATCATCTCGACGCCGTACTTTTCGAGCACACCGTTGTCGTGCAGGGCCACCGCGGTGTTCAGCGCGGTCTGCCCGCCGAGGGTGGCCAGCACGGCGTCGATCTTGTTGCCGCGCTCGGCCTGCTGGGCGATGACCTTCTCGACGAACTCCCAGGTGATCGGCTCGACATAGGTGTGGTCGGCGTATTCGGGATCGGTCATGATCGTCGCCGGGTTCGAGTTGACCAGGCTGACCTGGATCCCCTCGGAACGCAGCACCCGGCAGGCCTGGGTGCCCGAATAATCGAACTCGCAGGCCTGGCCGATGACGATCGGGCCGGACCCGATCACCAGCACGTGGTTGAGGTCAGAGCGACGTGGCATTACTTCTCTCCTGCCATGAGGTCGACGAACTGGTCGAACAGGTACTCGGCGTCATGTGGGCCTGCCGCAGCCTCGGGGTGGTACTGGACGGAGAACGCCCGGCCGTTGGCCAGCCGGATACCTTCCACCACACCGTCGTTGGCGCAGGTGTGGCTGACCTCGGCGGTACCGAACGGCGTGTCGAACTGCTCCCCCGCCTCACCCTCAAGGGCGAACCCGTGGTTCTGGGCGGTGATCGCCACCCGGCCGGTGATGTGGTCGATCACCGGGATGTTGATGCCGCGGTGGCCGAACACCATCTTGTAGGTGGACCTGCCCAGCGCACGGCCCAGGATCTGGTTGCCGAAGCAGATGCCGAACAGCGGGATCCCGGCACCGAGCACCTCGCGGGTCACCGCGACGATGTGGTCGGCGGTGGCCGGATCACCGGGACCGTTGGACAGGAACACCCCGTCGGGTTTGAGGTCGGCGATCTGGTCGAACGTCGCCGACGACGGCAGCACGTGGCTGCGGATCCCGCGCCGGGCGAAGTTGCGCGGGGTGTTGGTCTTGATTCCCAGGTCGATCGCCGCGACGGTGAACCGGTGGCCACCTTCGGGTTCCACGATGTACGTGCTGTCGGTGCTGACCTGACCGGCCAGATCCGCGCCGAGCATCGAGGGCTGGTCGAGAACGCGGGCCACCAGCTCGTCCGTCCCCGCCAACGCGGTGCCGGAGAACACCCCGGCCTTCATCGATCCACGTGTACGGAGGTGGCGGACCACCGCCCGGGTGTCGATGCCTGCGATGCCCACGATGCCCTGCCGGACCAACTCGTCGTCGAGGGTTCCGCTGGCACGCCAGTTCGACGCGCGAGGCGAGGGGTCGCGCACGGCGTAACCGGCCACCCAGATCTTGTCGTCGCGGCTTTCGCCGTCCTCGGTGTTCCAGCCCGTGTTGCCGATCTGCGGCGCGGTGGCGACCACGATCTGGCCGTGGTAGCTGGGATCGGTGAGCGTCTCCTGGTAGCCCGACATGCCGGTGGAGAACACCGCCTCGCCGAGGGTCTGCCCGACCGCCCCGAACGTCGTACCGGTGAAGACGCGCCCGTCCTCAAGTACCAGAACCGCCTTGCCGGATAGGCGGCTCGCCGCCGTGCTATTGCTCTTGTTTGTCGTCATGCCTCTTCCTCCAGCCAGCGGTCGTACTCTGCGCGATTGTCGGCGCGGAACCCGGTATCGATCTCGGTGCCCGAGGGCAGCCGCCACCTGATGGCCAGGATTCCGTCGTAAGTCAGTGCCTTGCCTGCGATTCCGCGTTCGGTCCTGATCGCGGTGACCGATTCGGCGGGGATCCAGATGGGCCCGGCACCGCTGCGCTGCATCATGATTCCCTCGGGGTAACGGGTCAGCACCGCCTTGGTGCGGAAGCCGAGATCCCCCGCGGCGACCTTGTCGTTCCAGTGCGGTACCAGCGTGCTGCCGACGTACATCCCTTTGGTGGCCGCGATCGTCGCCGCACCGACGGTGTCGGGCAGCTGCGGCAGGGTGCCGATCAGCTCGGCCTGACGCTGTGCGCGATGCAGCCAGCCGCGCATCATCTGACGGATCAGGAACGCGATCAGCACGGCCAGCAGGGCGGCCAGCACCAGCGAGGCGATCAGGGTAGGTGTGTTCACCGTGGTCCCGACTTCCCGTCCAGGGCGGTGATCTTGCCCCGCAGCAGGGTGGCGGTCACGGTCGCGGGCAGCGTCATCGATTCGAAAGGCGTGTTGTCGGAACGGCTGGCCAGCCCGTCGCCTTCCACCGTCCAGGTCGCGTCGGGATCGATCACCGTGAGGTTGGCGGGCTCCCCACCTCCAGCGGCCGGCCCTGATCGGGCAGACCGACGATGGCGGCGGGCGCCTCGCTCATCACCTTTGGCGACGCCGCGCCAGGTCAGCAGGCCGGGACGAACCATGGTTTCGGCCACCACCGACAGCGCGGTCTGCAGGCCGAGCATGCCCGGGCGGGCGACCGAGAACTCGCAGCACTTCTCGTGCTCGGCGTGCGGGGCATGGTCGGTGGCCACACAGTCGATGACGCCGTCGGCCAGGGCCTGGCGTAATGCCACGGCGTCACTGGATTCGCGCAGCGGCGGGTTGACCCGGTTGCGTCCGTCATAGCTGGCCAGCCGGCCGTCATCGAGCAGCAGATGGTGCGGGGTGACCTCAGCGGTGATGGAGATTCCTTGCGCCTTGGCCCATTTCAGCAACTCCACGGTGCCCGCCGTGGATGCGTGGCAGATGTGCACCCGGGCGCCGGCGTCACGGGCCAGGATCGCATCCCGGGCGACGATCGACTCCTCTGCCGACCGCGGCCAACCGGCCAGCCCGAGCTTGGCCGCGTTCGGCCCCTCATGGGCGACGGCGCCGACGGTCAGCCGCGGCTCCTCGGCGTGCTGGGCGATGAGCACCCCGAGGCCGGTGGCGTATTCGAGTGCCCGCCGCATCACCAGCGGATCGTCTACGCACAGACCGTCATCGGAGAACATCCGCACCTGGCCGACACCGTCGGCCATCAGGCCCATCTCGGTGAGTTGCTTGCCTTTGAGGCCGACGGTGACCGCGCCGACCGGGTGCACGTCGACCAGGCCCACCTGCTGGCCGCGGTTCCACACGTGGTCGGTGACCACCGCGGAATCGGCGACCGGATCGGTGTTGGCCATCGCGAACACCGCGGTGTAGCCACCCAGAGCCGCTGCGGCTGAACCTGTTTCGATGTCCTCGGCGTATTCGCGGCCCGGCTCGCGCAGATGGGTGTGCAGATCGACGAAGCCCGGCAGCAATATCTGGCCGGCGGCTTCGATCACCTCGGCATCCTCGGGAGCCTTGAGGGCCGAACCGATCTCGGCGATCTGCCCGTCGGCGACCAACACGTCGAGCGCGTCACCCTCACCGTAGAGACGGACACCGCGGATCAGGACCGGCGGATTCGAGCCTGCGATGTGTTTCGTCATACGCTGATCGCCTCCCGATCCGCGCCCACCAGCAGATGGAACAGCACCGCCATCCGCACGTGGACACCATTTGAAACCTGTTGCAGAACAGCCGATTGCGACGAATCGGCAACCGGGAACGCGATCTCCATGCCGCGCAGCATCGGTCCCGGGTGCAGCACCACGGCGTTGCCGGGCAGCATGGCCTGGCGCTTCTCCGACAGTCCGTAGCGCACCGAGTACTCACGCGCGGACGGGAAGAACGCACCGTTCATCCGCTCGGCCTGGACCCGCAGCATCAACACCGCATCGGCGGCAGGCAGTTCGGCGTCGAGGTCGTGCGACACCGTGACCGGCCACTCGGACACCCCGACCGGCAGCAGCGTCGGCGGCGCCACCAGCACCACCTCGGCACCCAGGGTCGCCAGCAGCGACACGTTCGACCGGGCCACCCGGCTGTGCAGCACGTCGCCGACGATCACCACACGCCTGCCCTCGATGGAGCCGAGCCGCTGGCGGATGGTCAAGGCGTCGAGCAGCGCCTGGGTGGGATGTTCATGCGTCCCGTCACCGGCATTGATGACGCTGGGCCCGCCGCCGCCGTCCTCGGCGGTCCACTCGGCGAGCTGCTGGGCGGCACCCGAGGCGGGGTGGCGGATGATGAGTGCGTCGGCCCCGGCGGCGCGCAGGGTCAGCGCCGTGTCGCGTAGCGACTCCCCTTTGGCCACCGAGGATCCCGACGAGCTGACGTTGATCACGTCGGCGCTCATCCACTTGCCCGCGACCTCGAACGACACCCGGGTCCGGGTGGAGTTCTCGTAGAACATCGTGATGACGGTCCGGCCGCGCAATGTCGGCAGCTTCTTGACCTCGCGGCCCAGCAGCGCCTCACGGAACCGGTCGGCATCATCGAGGATCGCCGTCGCGTCATCCCTGGTGAGGTCCTGCGCCGATAGGAGATGACGTGTCGTCATTTCGAAATCACCACCCCATCGCGGTCGTCATCCTCGGACAGCAGCACATGGACACTCTCGGTGCGGGAGGTCGGCACGTTCTTGCCGACGTAATCGGCCCGGATCGGCAGCTCCCGGTGACCGCGGTCGACCAGCACCGCCAGCTGCACCACCCGAGGACGACCGATGTCGCGCAAGGCATCCAGCGCCGAGCGCACCGAACGGCCCGAGTACAGGACGTCGTCGACGAGGATCACCACGGCGTCGTCGATGCCGCCGGGCGGGATCGACGTCGCCGCCAGCGGCCGGGGTGGCTTGAAGTTGAGGTCATCGCGGTAGAGCGTGATATCCAGAGCTCCGTGGGCGACGTCGATGCCGGCGAACTCGTTGATCTTGGCGGCCAGGCGCGTGGCCAGCGTCACGCCGCGCGTGGGGATGCCCAGGAGAACGACCCGCTCGCGTTCGGCGGGATCGTCAAGAGCGGTTTTTTCGATGATCTGATGGGCGATCCGGGAAATGGTGCGGCCGACGTCCGCCGCAGACAACAATTCCCGGTCGGCACTTGAAGAGCCCATAAGGTGACCCTGACCTCCTTCTCCGCCTCTCGGGACGGATCGTTAAAGGACGTCGAACTGCGGGGTAGCTTAGCAGGCCGCAAACGTCCGGCCCGCCACGGTCACCTCGCGGAGTCGCTCAATACGGCGTCCAGTTCTGTTCCCTTTGTCTCGGGCAGCAGCACGGTCGAGACGATGCTGACAACGACGAAAGCCGCCATCATCGCCCCAACAGCCCAGCTACCCAGTGTGGCCACCAGAACTCCGGCGACCAACGGTGGAATGGCCCCGCCCACGATGCCGGCCAGGTTGAACGAGAGACCGGCGCCGGTGTAGCGGTAGCGGGTGGCGAAGATCTCAGGCAGGAAGGACCCGATCGGCCCGTAGGACAGGCCGAAGATGCAGAAGATGCCTGCGATCGCCACCGCGAAGGCCACCGGTGAACCGGAGTCGATCAGCGGCATCACCACGAACGCCCATGGCAGGGCCAGCCCGAAGCCGGCGAGGATGACGCGCCGGCGGCCGTACCGGTCGCACAGCACCGCCGAAATCGCCGAGAAGGTCATCAGCGCGACGCCGGCCAGCACCCCGACACCGAGGATCAGGCTGCGCGGGTGTCCGATGCGGGTGCTGGCGTAGCTCATCAGGTAGGTGCCACCCAGGAAACTCATGGTGAAGATGCCGACCATGCAGCCCGCCGCGAGCGCCACCTGCCGGGTCTGGGTCCGGAACAGTTCGCTCAGCGGCGCCTTCGGCACGCCACCGGTCACCTGCTCCCGGGCGAAGACGGGCGTCTCGTCGATGCTCAACCGCACATACAGCGCCACGATCAGCAGCACCGCGCTGAACAGGAACGGCAGCCGCCAGCCCCAGTCCAGGAACACGGCGCTCTTCTCGCCGACGGTCAGGCTGACGATGAAGACCACGAGGTTGCTCACCGCAAGTCCGGCACCCGCACCGAGCTGGGTGAACATCCCGTACATCCCGCGCTTTCCGACGGGCGCGTACTCGGCGCTCAGCAGCGCCGACCCCGCCCATTCCCCACCGACGGCGAAGCCCTGCAGCAGCCGCAGGACCAGCAGGATGATCGGTGCGGCGACGCCGATGGTCGCCGCACTGGGCACCAACCCCACGCACACGGTCGACAACCCCATGATCAGCAGCGTCGCGATCAGAGTCTTCTTGCGGCCCAGCCGATCTCCGAAATGGCCGAACACCGCGGCACCGATCGGACGGGACAGGAACGCGACCGCGAACGTGCCGAGTGAGGAGATGGTGGCCATCGTGGGCCCCATGTTCGGGAAGAACACGTGGGGAAAGATCAGTGCCGCGGCGGTGCCGTAGATATAGAAGTCGTAGAACTCGATGGCCGTGCCGATGAAGCTCGCAAACGCCACCCGCCTCATGGGGTTGGGCGCGGGGGTGGACACTCCGTCGATCTGGTCCTGCTGGGTCATCTGCCTCTTCTCACGCCGCGATCGTCGCCTGAGAAGTATCACCCAGACTCGGCTCAGGACATCTCGAACCCGTGATAGTCGGCCACCGCCACGCCGTCACCGATCTGCTTGTAGACACCCACCCCGGCGACGAAGGGCAGGAAGACCCGCCGTTTACCCGGCACGTTGGCGCCCATGTACCACGATGCCGCGCGCGGCAACAACGTGAGATCGGCCGTGTCATTGGTGATGTTCACCCAGTTGTCCTCGGCTTCACGATCGGCCTCCATGCGGTTTCGCCCGTGTTCGCGCAGGTGCACCAGGGCCGCACTGATCCACTCGACGTGATACTCGATCGAGGTCAGCATGTTGGAAAGCACCGAGGGACTCTGCGGCCCGGTGACGGTGAACAGGTTCGGGAACCCCGCCGACATCAATCCCAGATACGTCCGTGGTCCCTCGGCCCACTTTTCCCGAAGCGTGCAAGCGACTCCGTCCCGGTCGACGGCGCGGATGTCGATCGCGTTCAACGCCCCGGTCATGGCGTCGAATCCGGTGGCCAGAATGATCACGTCGAACTCGCGCTCGGTCTCGCCGGCGAGGATTCCGCGTGCGGTGATGCTGCGGAGCGGTTCCTCGTTGAGGTCGACCAACTCCACGTTGTCCTGGTTGTAGACCTCGTAGTAGCCGGTGTCGACGCACAGCCGCTTCGCCGCGATCGGGTATTCGCGCGGCGTCAGCTTTTCCGCGAGTTGCGGGTCGGTGACCTTCTGCCGGATCCGGTCGCGGACGTACTCGGCGGCCGTCTCGTTGGCCTCCGCATCGAGCAGCAGATCGTAGAACGACTGCTGGAAACACAGTCCGCCGTCGTCCCAGCGCCGGGTGAGTTCGGCACGCGTGGCGTCGCCGTCGAGGTCGCCGAAGAAGGGCGGCAGTGCCAGACCTTCACCGCACTGCGCGCCGCCCCGGGACAGCCGGCTGATCTCCCGGAACTGCGGGTAGTGCTGCTTGACCTCGGCGAGTTCGTCGGCGATCGGGCGGTTCCGCGCGGGGACAGCATATGGAGGTGTGCGCTGAAACACCGTCAGCGCTCCGACCGCCGGTGCAATCGCGGTGATCGTCTGCACGCCAGAGGACCCCGTGCCCACGACCGCAACCCGCTTGCCTGCCAGATCCGCTCCGTCCGCGGGCCAGTTCCAGGTCCAGAGGATGTCACCGGTGAAGTCGTCCTGTCCGTCGAACGAAGGCTCCAGAGGTTTGGACAGGCATCCCGTCGCCGCGATGACGAAGGTCGCGGTGACGCAGCCACCAGATTCGGTAGTGGTGCGCGTAGGGGAATCGGTGGTAACGGTCCACTCGGTTCGGTCGCCATCGAAATCGAGTGCGACAACCCGGGTGTCGAAGGTGATGTCGGGGCGCAGGTGGTAGCGGTCGGCGACGTGCTTGGCGTAGGCGAGCAGTTCCGGTTGGGCGGCGTAACGCTCGGTCCAGTTCCACGACTGCTGTAGGTCTGGATCGAATGAATAGGAATATTCGATTGATTCGATATCGCAGCGGGCGCCCGGATAGCGGTTCCAGTACCAGGTACCGCCCACCTCGGGACCGGCCTCGAGGATGCGCGCGTCGAATCCGAGCTCGCGCAGCTTGTAGAGCTGGTAGAGGCCGGCGAATCCGGCGCCGATGATGATCACGTCGTGATCGGCCACCACTCACACCGCCTTTCGGCCGGACCGGTACGCGTCGATGAACGTGCCGATATGGTTGGCCACCAACGACATCCCGGTGTGATATCCGGGCAGGATCTTCGCCATCTGGAAGTACCCGTGCATCTGGCCCGCCGCCTCCTCCAACGTCACCGTCACCCTGGCTTCGGCGAGCGCGGCGGCGTAGGCGACGCCCTCGTCGTGCAGGGGGTCGCATTCCGCGACATAGACGAGGGCTGGTGGAAGACCGGCAAGGCTGGGTGCCCGCAGCGGCGAGGCGTCCGGGTTCGTGCGCGCGGCCTGATCCGGGAGGTAGTGCGCCCAGAACCAGAGCATGGTGTCCCGGCCGAGCATCAGCTGGTTTTCCGGCGCCACGTAGGAAGGTCGGTCGAAATCGCAGTCGGTGACCGGGTAGATCAGGGCCTGGTAGCCGATCCGCGGACCCTGCCGGTCGCGGGCCCACCGCGCCATCACCGCCGCGATGTTGCCGCCGGCACTGTCCCCGGCCACGATCAGCGGAACGCCTTCGGGGACAAAATCCGTTGAATGCGCTGCGGCCCAGCGCAGCCCGATCCAGCTGTCTTCGAGCGCGGTCGGGAACCGGTGCTCGGGCGCCTTGCGGTAGTTGACCAGGACCACAGTCGAGCCAGTGAGGTTCGCCAGATCCCGGCCGAGGTGGTCGTACTGCAGATCGATGTCCCCGATCACCCAACCGCCACCGTGGAAGTACACGATCATCGAACGGGATTCGCCTTCGGGGACCAGGACCCGAACCCGGAACGTTCCCCCGTCCTCCCCCTCGAGCTTGACGTTGTGCACGGCGGCAACCTCGGGTCCGCGCCCGCTCATGCCGGCGAAGATCGGTCCGGCCATCCGCGCCATCGCCGGCGTACCTTCGTGCATCGGTGGATCCCGCGTCTCGGCGAGTTGCGCCAGCAGTGCCCGGCTCACCGGCTCCAACGGCATGATGTACCTCCTTTCGTCCTCAGGTCACCGCTGGATCGACTTGATCTCGAGGAACTCCTCGAGCCCGTACACACCGGCCTCGCGCCCGTTGCCCGATTGCTTGTAGCCGCCGAAAGGGGCGTTGGCGTTGAAGGCGCCCGCGTTGATCTGCACCTGGCCGGCCCGGATCCGGCGCGCGATGTTCTCGGCGCGCTCGGGTGAGGAAGACCAGACCGCGCCGGCCAGGCCGTACTCCGTGGCGTTGGCGATCCGTACCGCTTCGTCCTCCGAGTCGTAGGCCTCGATCGCGAGAACCGGGCCGAAGACCTCTTCGCGGTGGATCGTCATGTCCTCGGTGACATCGGAGAAGACCGTCGGCCGCACGAAGGCACCGGGAGTGCCGGTTTCGGTTTCGCCGCCGGTGACCAGGCGCGCCCCTTCGGTCACCGCGGTGCGGATGTAGCCGAGCACCCGTTCCTGTTGGGCCCGGGATGACAGGGGGCCCAGTGCGGTTCCTTCGTCGGTGGGATCACCCACCGGTAACGCGTCGGCAGTCGCCTTGGCGAGCGCCTCCACCTCGGCGAGGCGGTCGCGCGGGACGATCATGCGGGTCAGCGCCGAGCAGGTCTGCCCGGAGTTGAGCATCATGGTCTTGACCGATGCGGGCACGACCGACCCCAGGTCGGCGTCGTCGAGAATGATGTTGGGGCTCTTGCCTCCGAGCTCGAGCGAGACGCGCTTGACGGTGCGGGCGGCGACTTCCTGTACGCGCCGGCCGGCCCGCGTGGACCCGGTGAAGCTGACGATGTCGACGTCGTCATGCCCGGCGATCGCCTCGCCGACGTCCGCTCCGGTTCCGAACACCAGATTGAAAACTCCTGGAGGAAGGCCGATCTCGTCGATGATCTCGGCGAGCCCGAGCGCGCACAGCGGCGTCACCTCGCTGGGTTTGACGACGACGGTGTTTCCCGCGGCCAGTCCGTAGGCGACCTTCAGGGCGATCTGGTGCAGGGGGTAGTTCCAGGGGGTGATGGCGCCCAGCACGCCGAACGGTTCCCGCACGATCGTCGATCCGCGGCACTCACTCTCGAACTCGTACCCACGCACGATGTTGGCGGCCTCGGCGAAACTGTTGAGGGGCAGCCCCAGCTGGATCGCCCGGGAAATCGTGATGGGACAACCCATTTCGGAAGAAATGATGCGGGCCAGTTCCTCGGACCGCTCGGCCAACTTGCCGGCGATCGCGGTGAGGTGGTCCGCCCGCTCCCCGACCGGTGTTGCCGACCAGGCCGGGAAAGCAGCACGGGCGGCTGCGACGGCGGCGTCGACATCGGCGACGGTACCCGCCACCACCTCGGCGATCACCTCGTCGTTCGCCGGGTTGACGACGGGTATGCGGGTGCCGCCGCTCGACACCGCCCACTTGCCGTTGATGTAGTTGCTGTCCTGGATCTGCATTGCTGCCCCCTGTTCGGTTCAGTGGTCGGCGTCGGAATAGACGACGAGGCCGCGAAGATTCTTGCCGTCGAACATGTCCCGGTAGCCCTGATTGATGTCTTCCAGGCGGTAGCGGGTAGTGACGAGTTCGTCGAGTTTGAGATTGCCGGAGCGGTAGAGATCGAGCAGCCGCGGGATCTGGGTGCGGGGTCCGACACCGCCGAACACCGCGCCCTGGACCCGCTTCTGCAGCAGGGTCAGCTCGAACAGGTTGAGATCGACGGTCGACTGGGTGAAATCGCCCATGCCGGTGACGATTACCTGTCCGCCCTTGCCGGTCAGGCTCAGCGCCTGCTGGATGTGTTCGCCCTTGATCTCACCGACCGTGATGATCGAGACCTCAGCCATCTTTCCCCACGTCAGGTCGGGCAGTTCGGCCGCGGCATCCGCCACGGTGGCGAAAGTGTGGGTGGCGCCGAACTCGAGCGCCTTCTTCCGCTTGAAGTCGACCGGGTCGATCGCGACGACGAACCGGGCACCTGCGAACTTGGCACCCTGCACGGCGTTGATGCCGACGCCGCCGACGCCCATCACCACGACCGTGTCGCCCGGGTGGGTGTCGCCGATCTCGGTCGCCGAGCCCCAGCCGGTGGAGACCCCGCAGCCCAGCAGAGCGGCCACCTCCAGCGGCACGTCCTTCTCGATCTTCACGACCGAAGCCTGGCTCACTGTTACGTACGGCGCGAAGGTGCCGAGCAGGCACATCTGGATGACCGGTTGGCCGTCGCGTGTCACCCGGTACGTCTTGTCGGCGACGGCCTGACCGGTCAGCAGCCCGGCGCCTTCGTCGCAGAGGTTCTGCAGACCGGTGGCGCACGACGGACACGTGCCGCACGCCGGAATGAAGGCAAGGACGACGTGATCGCCTTCTTCCAGTCCGGTGACGCCCGGGCCGACCTTGGTGATCACGCCGGCGCCCTCGTGCCCGCCGAGTACGGGCATGAACGGCACCGGGCTGCTGCCGGCGACGACATGTGCGTCCGAATGGCACAGGCCCGACGCTGCCAACCGCACCTGAACCTCACCGGCCACCGGGTCGCCGAGCTCGACCTCACAGATCGTCCAGGGTGCGCCGATTTCCTCGACGACAGCGGCCTTTACCTTCACAAGCGCCTACCTTCACGTGCCACCGGACACAGTTCCGGGCGAACTGAGATGTGAATCACTCCCCCGAACCGTAGAGCGGTAGGCCGCCGTCCGACAGGACAGTCCCGGCCACAACGCAACATTTCCGGCCACTTCGGAGGTTCACACTCTCGTTGACGGCGCACGGCAGGTCGGCAAAACTGGCCAACATGACGTCGGGTCTCGCCGAATATGCAGATCAGGGGCCACTGCCCAGTTCCCCGGTCCTGCAGTCGACCAACCGGGTCATAGCGGCCATGACCGACCCCTGGGACCATCCGCGCACGGCGGTTTCGGTCGCGATCATGTGTGATTGGGCGGCACAGCGCGGCGTTCCCGCCGAGTCCGTGCTGGCGGGAACGCACCTCGACGCCGCCGCGTTGTCCGACGTCGACACCGTCGTCGAGGCCAGTCAGGAACTCGCGGTGATGCGCAACCTGGCCGCCGTGACGGGGAATCGTCCTGGTTTGGGAGTGGAGCTGGGCAGCCGGTACCACCTCACTGCGTACAGCTACCTGGGCTATCTCCTGGCCGCCTCGGCCAGCGTGCGCGACACCGTCCACCGAGGTCTCTACTACGCGATGCTCACGTTCGCCTTCTCGACGATGACGGCCCGCATCGATGACGGCCACTACGTCCTGGCGTTCGAGGCCGACGACATGCCCGAAGGCATCCGGCGGTTCGTCGTCGAACGTGATCTGACCGCGGTGATGCAGCTTCAGCGCGACACCTTTCCCGACTTCGACGCGGTCCCGCTGCGCGAGGTCAGGTTCGCCTTTCCGCCACAATCGGTCGAGGGCTCCGTCGACGTCTACCGGGACTACTTCCTGGTTCCGGTGTCCTTCGGGTGCGATCGGAACGAGATCGTCTACGACGCCGGATATCTCGATCTGGTACCACCGATGGCGAACACGCACACCACCCAGCTCATGGTGGCTCAGTGCGACCGCATCCGTGCCGAGCGACTGCACCACACCGGCGTCACTGCGCAGGTGCGCGCACATCTACTGGATCAGTCTGCTCTCGACCTCTCGCTGGAAGACGTGGCACTGCACCTGCACTACGCCTCTCGAACATTGCGCAGGCACCTCGAACGCGAGGGCACCACGTACCGGGCCGTACTGGATGAGGTGCGCCGCAGCGTCGCCGACAATCTCCTGCGCGACCGCACGATTGCGCACTACGAGATCGCCCACCGGCTCGGCTATCAGGACTGGTCGAGTGTGGTCAGGGCCCGCCGGCGCTGGCGTCGTGGGTGACGTCCGGAGGTAGCGCGTATGACGCCGGCGCCGCTGGATAGGCTGGCCCGGATGAATCTCGACGGCAATCAATCGTCCATCCGTGAGGCCATCGACGCCGGGCTGCTGGCCGGCGCGGTCACGCTGGTGTGGCAGGCGGGCAAGGTCCTTCAGGTCAACGCCCTCGGACACCGCGACGTCGATGCGGGGCTGCCGATGCAGCGCGACACCATCTTCCGGATCGCGTCGATGACAAAGCCTGTGACGGTGGCCGCGGCGATGGCGCTGGCCGAGGAGGGCAAGTTCAGGCTGAACGAGCCGGTGACGAAGTGGCTGCCGGAATTGGCCGACATGCGGGTGCTGCGCGAGGCGCGCGGACCGCTGGACCGCACCGAGCCCGCCCGGCGGCCCATCACCTTCGACGACCTGATGACCCATCGCAGCGGCCTGGCCTACGTCTTCTCGGTGCTGGGTCCGCTGGCGTCGGCCTACGGCAAGCTGTCGCTGCGCCAGGACCAGGACCGCTGGCTGGCCGAGGTGGCCAAACTGCCGCTGGCCCATCAGCCCGGTGACCGCCTCACGTACAGCCACTCCACCGACGTGCTGGGGATCGCGCTGTCCCGCATCGAGGGCAAGCCGCTGTCCCAGGTGCTGTCCGAGCGCATCTTCGCGCCACTGGGCATGAGCGACACCGGTTTCTCGGTCGACGCGGCCGGCCGGCGCCGGTCGGCGACGATGTACCAACTGACCGCCGACAACACCCTGACCCACGATGTGATGGGTCCGGCGCCGATCACCGATCCCCCGTTCTGCACCGGCGGGGCGGGGCTGTTCTCCACCGCCGACGACTATCTGAAGTTCGCCCGGATGTTGTTGGCCGGCGGCACCGTCGACGGGGTGCGCGTCCTGTCCGAGGAGTCGGTACGGGTGATGCGCACCGACCGGCTCACCCCCGAGCAGAAGCAGTACCCGTTCCTGGGGGCACCGTTCTGGGTCGGCCGGGGCTTCGGCCTGAACCTGTCGGTGGTGACCGATGAGGCGAAGTCGCGCCAGTTGTTCGGCCCGGGCGGACTGGGCGCCTTCAGTTGGCCGGGCGCCTACGGCACCTGGTGGCAGGCCGACCCGTCGGCGGATCTGATCCTGATCTACCTGATCCAGAACCATCCGAACCTGGGCGTGGACGCCGCTGCCGTCAGCGGCAACACCTCGACGGCGAAACTCCAGACCGCGCAACCCCGATTCGTCCGCCGCACGTATCAGGCACTCGAGCTCTAGCTCACAGGCACTCTGCGGCAGCCAGTTTGGCCTCGGCGATCCGGTAGAGGCCGTCGAGTGCGGACTCCTCGATACTGAGGTACTCGCAGACGACGTCGCGGGCCACCCCGGCGTCGCGCAACCGCAGGGCCAGCGAGTACGGCAAGGGCAGCTGACGTAGCGCCTGTTCGCGTGTCTCGCCCTCGTCGGCCATGCGATCCAGGATGCGACGGATCGGCCGGTCCGAACCGAGTAACCCCATACTCGAATCAGCGGTGCCGTCGGGGTAGCAGCGCGATCAGTTCGGCCCTGGTGGACACCCCGGTTTTCGCCATCGCACGGTAGATGTGCCCCTCGACGGTGCGCACCGAGAGCCGCAGCCGGTCGGCAATCGCCCGGCTGGACAGCCCCGCACCGATCAGCATGGCGATCTCCCGCTCCCTGTCGGTCAGGGGCAGACGCTCGGCAGCGGCGAGCAACGCCGGAGTGGCCAGACCGCCGCATGTGTCGGCCAGTCCCCTGGCCCGCGTCGCCGACGCCATCGCCGAGCCACGCATGTCCCTGCGCCGGTAGGCCACCGCCGCAAGGCCGGCGGCGTCAGCCGCGGCCACCAGGTCCCCGAGTTCCTCGAATTCGATTGAGACCTTTGCCAACCCGTCGCCGTCATCGTGGGCAAGGGCGCGGCACATGGCGGCGGCGGCACCGACCCGCGGCCCCTCGACCAGCCCGGTCAACTCGTCGAGCCGGTCCGCGCGGGAATGGTCGCCGAACTGCGCCGCGGTCTGTAGGCACAACACCTCGGCCGCCAGCTGTCCCTGTGCCCCGGCGGTATCGGCGGCATCGAGCGCGATGGCAACGGCTTCCGATACCGCACCCTGGGTGGCAGCCACCCAGGCCCGCACCAGGGTGTGTTCATAGGCGAGGTAGCGCCAGCTGGCATGACGGCGTTCGTCGAGTTCAGCCAGGGTGCTGTCGTCGGCCAGGCCCCGGATGGCCAGTGCCGTGACCCGCGGCAGGTGGAATCGGTAGCCGAACCCGTTGGTCTCCCCCGCGGCCCGCATCATCTCGACCACTGGATCCAGCAGTTCGGCCGCGAGGCCCAGCTGACCGGCTCCCGAGGCGACACGGCCTGTCAGCGCGACGCCGAACAACTGTGCTGCTCCGGGCAGGTTCGCGGCGTGCCGGTTCAACTGCTCGGCCTCCTCGCGCGCCTCACGGATCCTCCCGGCCAGCAGCAGCGCACCGATGTGTGCGTCGGCGATGACGAACCGCGTGTGCGCGGCATCGAAGGAACTGTCCGTGATGCGGTAACCGGCGTGGGCGGCGGTGACGGCCTCGTCGGCGTGGCCGGCATCGCCGCACGACGCGGCTACCGCCCACGCGGTCACCGCACCAACGATGGCCGGCAGAGCGTCCAGATCCAGGCCACTGAACGCAACCCTGGCCCGCCCCGGATCGCCCATCGCGGCCCAGTACACCGTGTAGAAGGCGTCGATACAGGCGCGCGCAGCGGCAGGGATGTCCGCCGCCGCTTCGTCGACGTGCCGCTTGGCACCGGCCGGATCGGCGAGCGACCACAACATGTTGGACGCCCGCAGGAAGGCCAGCCGAGCCCGTCCGTCGTCGGTGAGGTCGCCGAGCTCGATGGCGTCGAGCACCGCGTCCGATTCCTCACCTCGACTGAGCCACGACAAGGCGTGCGCGCGAATGAATTTCGCCTCTGCGTCGGCGCCGGCCTCGATCGCCCCGTGGGCCAAGCGGTCGGCCAGCGCCAGATCGGACAGCCACACCGCACCCTGTGCCGCCCGGGTCAACAACTCGGGATCGAGCGGCAGGTCCGAGTCGAGCATCAGCGAGGCCCGTCGTACCACCACCCTCATGGCGTCGCGGTCTTCCCGGTCACCCAGCGCAGTCGCCACGAGCCCCCGCAGCCGGCGCAAGCGAGAACCCGGCACCCGGTTGCGCCGCACCTCGGCGTAGAGCGGGTGGGCAACGCGGACCTCGCGGTCGGTGGCATCGATCGTGATCAACCCACGTGTCTCGGCAACGGCCACCGAATCGGCATCGGTGATCGCGGTCAGTCGGTCCAGCTGGATCGGCTCGGCCACCGCCAGGACATCGATGACCTCACTCACCGCAGGCGGAAGGGCGCCGATCCTCGTCTCGATCAGTTCGACCAGCCCGGGCGGCATCACCGGATCCCCGGTCCACCGCCAGGTGCCCTCCTGGCAGGCGAGCCGCCCCTGCGCGACCTCCTGTTCCACGATGTTGCGCAGATAGAGCACGTTGCCGCGGGTCAGCCGCCACAACCGCTGCGCCGCTTCGGGATCGAGCGGCCCGCCGAGCGCGGCGGTCAGCAACTGGCTCGACTCGTCCCGGGACAGCGGCTGGAGGTCCAACCGCTCGAACCGGCCACGGTCACACGCCGTCAGCACCTCGACGGGTACCGGTGAACCGGTACGCACGGTCAGCAGGAGCTTGGCAGCACCGCGCTGCACGATCTGCTGCAATACGAAACCCGACAACCCGTCGAGCAGGTGCGCGTCATCGACACACACCATCACCGGGCGGCCGTTCGACACAGAGGTCAGGCCGTCGATCACCCTGCCGACCAGCGCCACACTGTCGGCGTCGGAGGTTCCCACCCATCGGGCGAACGTCCCCAGCGGCAGGGCTCGGGCAGCTGATGTGCCCACCGCCCAGCGGGTTTCGTGACCGTTGCCACCCGCTGTGGAGAGCGCCTCACGGGCGATACGGCTTTTGCCCACCCCGGCAGTTCCATAGATCACGATTCCGGACAGTTCGGCGGAGGCCAGCGCGGCGTCGATCAGCCGGGTCTCCTCCAACCGCCCCGTCAGCGGCCAGGCGAGTCGCACGCATCGACACTAAGCCCAGGCCCGGTCGTTAGCAGCGTTAACGACAAACTTCGATGCTGTCAGAAACCTGGTCGAGCCGAGCGTGGTCACCGACCGGTGCTGCCGTCGATAAGTTCGCGCAGAATGTCGGCGTGACCTGCGTGGCGGCCGGTCTCTTCGATCATGTGGGTGAGGGACCAGCGGACGCTGGCCGCGGGCCGCCCCGGCCGCGACCTGGGAAGCGGCGCCGCGAGATCCGTGCAGCCGTCGAGCACCTCGTTGGCGCGCTCGACGGCATTCCGGTAGCCGGCCACCACATCGGCAATGCTGTCCGACGGTTCGACAGTGAACGTCGACTGCCAGTCGGAGACGTCGTCCCCGAGAAAGATCCACCGTTCGACGTAGGTCAGGTGATTCAGCAGGCCGAGGAGCGTGGTGCCCGACGGCACCGAAGACGTCCGCGCCATCGGTTCGGGCGCGCCCTCGACCTTCGCGGCGATCGACGTCCGGAGGTAATCGAGAAATCCGCGCAAGACCTCGGCTTCGCTGTTCGCGGTCCGCGGCGGCGGATTGTCCTGCCTGCGCTGCTGGCTTGTGTGCACCCTGCCCAGTATCAGCGCGATGGTGCGCTACGGCACGGATCTTGCTGTCCGGGCAAGGTGCCGCTCAACCCGCCAACGCCTGACGGGCATACGCGCGCACATCGGCGTCGGTGTCGTCCAGCGCCACGGTGAGGGCCTGCCGGGCGATCGACTCCGAGCTCGCCCACCGGCTCAGGCTCAGCACCGCGGCCTTGCGGACGTCGAGATGCTGGTCGTCCAGCGCCCGCGACAGCGTGGGAACCGCCACCTCCGGCAAGGCTCCGGCCAGCGCCCGGGCCGCGCCCTGGCGGATCTGCCAGGCCGACTCGGTGAACGCCTTCTCGACGCTCACCACGTCGTCGTCGGTGCAGCCGACTGCGCCAAGGGAGGCCAGGGCCGCCGCCCGGACGAGCGGATCGGGGTCGTCCAGCGCCACGCGCACCGCATCGGCACCGGCGCGCAGGGTCGCGAGTCCACCCACCGCGGCGATCCGCACTTCCCGGTTCTCGTCGGTGGTGGCGGCCGCCACCCCGGTGTGGTCGTCGACCGACACCAGCGCCCGCACCGCCTCGATCCGTACCCGGTGATCGGCATCGGTCGATGCGACCCGGTAGGCCTGGGCATTGCCGACTCGCCGGGAACTCAACAGATACACCGTGACCGCACGGACCACCGGGTCCGCGGACGCCAGCCGGTCGGCGAAGGCAGCTGGGTCGGGTAGCACCTCGACGAGTTCCCGTACCGAATCGGCGGTTTCGCGCCGTACCTCGGCGTCGTCATCGGCCAGCGCGGCCACGAGCACGGGCTGGTACCCGTCGGGCAGATGCTCGACGAGGGTGGCAACCGCGGTGCGGCGCACGCCCGCATCCGGATCGGTCAGGTAGGTGCCCAGATCCTCCAGCGAGGGCTCCTCCAACGCCAGCACCGCGGCGATGCGCGGTGACGGCGGTTGCGCGGATCCGGTGGGACGGACCCTGGAGCGTTCGGCTGCGGGAGCCCGGCCGGCGTGCAGATCGGGCTGCTCGACGGTGGTCACCGGGTCGTGGGAAGTCAGATGGTCCAGCTCGGGTACCGCGACGAAGTACGGTGCCACCGGCCGCTTCACGAACTTCATGGCGCCGTCGGCGTCCTTGTAGAGGTTGAGGTGGTAACGCCACTGCGCGTCGTCGCGCTCCGGCAGGTCGGCCCGCTCGTGGTACAGACCCCAGCGCGATTCGGTCCGGGTCAGCGAGGATCGGGCCGCCATCTCCGCGCAGTCCCGAATGAAGGACACCTCCGCGGCGCGCATCAGTTCGTGGGGGGTGCGCGCGCCGATCCCCTCGACCTCGGTCGTCATGCGCTCGAAGGTCTGCACCGCGATCGACAACTTGGTGGCGGTCTTCGGTGGTGCCACATAGTCGTTGACGAACCGCCGGAGCTTGAACTCGACCTGCGGCTGCGGCGGACCGTCCGGTTGCCGCAGCGGGCGGTAGATGAGCTCGTGGGCCTGGGCCACCTGATCGGCCGGAAGTCCCTACACACGCCAGGTCCCCGGCCGCGTACAGCCCGGGCACCGTGGTGCGGGCATGCTCGTCCACCCACACGCCGGATGCGGAATGACCTGAGCACAAACCGATCTCGGAGATGTGCATCTCGATGTCGTGGGTGCGGTAGTCGTGCCCGCGATTGGCGTGGAACGTTCCGCGGGTGGGTCGCTCCGTGGTGTGCAGGATGTTCTCCAGCGTGGTCAGCGTCTCATCGGGCAGATGGCTGACCTTGAGGTAGATCGGCCCCGGGCCGATTCGATCTCCTCCTTGACCTCGGCCATCATCTGCCCCGACCAGTAGTCGGAGTCGACGAACCGCTCCCCCAGCGCATTGACCTGATAGCCGCCGAAGGGGTTGGCCACGTAGGCGCATGCTGGGCCGTTGTAATCCTTGATCAGCGGATTTACCTGGAAGCACTCGATTCCCGACAGTTCGGCGCCGGCGTGGTAGGCCATGGCGTACCCGTCACCGGCGTTGGTGGGGTTCTCGTAGGTGCCGTACAGATAGCCCGACGCGGGCAGCCCGAGGCGGCCGCACGCCCCGGTGGACAGGATCACGGCCTTGGCCGCCACCGTGACGAATTCTCCTGTGCGGGTGTTGAATGCGGCCGCACCCACGGCCCTGCCCGCTTCGGTCAGCACACGCACCGGCATGAGCCGGTTCTCGATGCGGATCTTCTCGCGCATCGAGCGCTGGCGCAGCACCCGGTACAGCGCCTTCTTGACGTCCTTGCCCTCGGGCATCGGCAGCACATAGGAGCCGGATCGATGCACGCGCCGCACGGCGTACTCACCGTGCTCGTCCTTCTCGAACTTGACTCCGTACCGCTCGAGCCGCTGCACCATGGCGAATCCACGGGTCGCGGTCTGATAGACGGTGCGCTGGTTGACGATTCCGTCGTTGGCACGGGTGATCTCGGCGACGTAGTCCTCGGGCTCGGCCTTGCCCGGAATCACGGCGTTGTTGACGCCGTCCATGCCCATGGCCAGCGCACCCGAATGCCGAACGTGGGCCTTCTCCAGCAGCAGCACCTGGGCGCCGTTCTCGGCGGCGGTCAGCGCCGCCATGGTGCCCGCGGTACCACCGCCGATCACCAGTACGTCGCAGTCGATGCGGATCGCGTCTGAAACAGAGGGAATCTCGGTCAATTCGGTCACGGTTGCTCCAGGGCGGCAATGATCTCGGCGCGCAGCGCGGATCGTTCGGGATGGTCGGTTCGGGGCTGGGCCACCTCGATCAGGGCGCGCAACGGCTGACCGGCGCGACCGAGCACCGCGACGCGGTCACCGAGCGTGAGCGCCTCGTCGACGTCATGGGTGACGAACACGATCGTGGTCGGATGCGCCTGCCAGGTATCGATCAGCAGCCGCTGCATGGCCGCCCGGGTCTGGGTGTCCAGGGCCGCGAACGGCTCGTCCATCATGACCGCGCGCGGTGCGCCGGCCAGGCCGCGTGCGAGCTGAACCCGTTGCCGCATACCGCCGGACAGGTTCTTCGGCAGGAAGTCGGCGAACCCGGACAGGCCGACCTCGGCGATCCAGCGGTCGGCCCGCTCCCGGCGTGCCGCCTTGGACTCCCCACCGCGTCCATTGCGCGGCTCGCCGCGGAGCTGCAGGGCCAGTTCGATGTTGGACCGCACGCTGCGCCACGGCAGCAGCGCGCTGTCCTGGAACACCATGCCGCGGTCCCGTGAGGTGGTGGCGACCGGGTCGCCGTCTGCCAACACCCGGCCGCCGTCGGGCCGCAGCAACCCGGTCAACGCGCGCAACACGGTGGACTTGCCGCAGCCCGACGGACCGGTGAGCACGAGGATCTCACCGGGTTCGACGGTGAGGCTCAGGTCGTCGATCACCGGGGCACCGGTGTAGGACAACCGGATTCGGTCGAGTTCCAGTCTCATGCCGGTGGCCGTCCGGGTGGCGGTGTCGGTGGGGCTCATCGCGTCGTCTCCTCACCACGCGGCAGCCAGCGGGTGGCCCGGCGGCCGATCAACTCGACCGCAGCGGCGGTCACGAAACCGAGCACGCCGATCGTGATGATGCCGACGAACACGTCGGGATAGTTCAGCACCGTGTACGCCTGCCAGGTGCGGTAACCCACACCGAGGCGGCCCGAGATCATCTCGGCCGAGATCACACAGATCCAGGCCACCCCCATGCCGACCGAAAGGCCGCCGAACAGTCCGGGCAGGATGCCCGGCAACACCACCTGGCGCAGTACGTCGAGGCGACCGCCACCGAGGGTGCGCACCGAGTCCTCCCAGATGGTCGGCAGGGCACGCACCGCATGCCGCACGCTGACCATGATCGGGAAGTAGGCGGCCAGGAACGTGATGAACACGATTCCCGCCTCGTCGCTGGGGAACAGCAGGATGGCCACGGGCACCATGGCGATCGCCGGTATCGGCCGGGCCAGCTCGGTGAGCGGACCGAAGATGTCGGCGAACCAGGCGGTGCGCCCCAGCAGGATCCCGGTGATCACGCCGACCACCGCGGCGATCCCGAACCCGGTGAGGATCCGGATCAGCGACTGCCCCAGATCCAGCCAGTATTCGGGCGTCCCCAGCCGGTTCACCAGGGCCGCAGTGATTTCGGTGACGGTCGGCAGAGTGTCGAACCGCAGACCCAGGCGCACGTCGTTGGCGGTCAGCAGCTGCCAGAGGACGACCGCGCCGACCACCGACGCCAGCCGCACCAGGCGATGTGGCCAGACCGAGGGCGTGCGCCGGGAATGCTCCACTTCCGGCGGGGCCGGAGGGTCGCCGACCGCGACGGGCGGGGTATCGGTGGTGGTCACACCGCACCTGCCAGGGCTTGCCCGTAGTCGACGATCGCCGCACCAGGATGCGCGGCGGTATAGCGCTCGGCACCGGCCTGGGTTCCGAACGGCAGGTACCCCTCGGCACCCGGTGCGGGCAGACGCACCCACACGGCCTTGTCGGCGAACCACCGGGTGCCCAGCTCGGCGTCGGAGACGTAGGCGGCGCGGATCTTCTTGCCCTCACCCTCTGCCTGCCGGATCGCCTTGAGCAGGCAGACCGGCGTCGCGGCCGCAGTGGTGGTGTCCGATCCGTCGAGCCACAGTTCGCCTGCCGTGGCGGGATTGTCGACGGTGGTGTGGCACACCGGGTCGGTGCCACTGAGGGCCGACGGGTTGGTGCTCGAGTTCAGTGCCTTGTCGTAGTCCTGACCGCGTGCGGAGTACGCCGCCCGCAGCGGTCCGTCCTGCACGAAACCGGCCACGTCGAGGTCGGCGAAGTTGTCGATCGACTTCAGGTAGGGCACATCGCCTTTGAGCGCATCGATCAGTGACGGCTTGAGGGTGGTGTCGAACGAGGTGCCGCCCGGCCCGTTGTAGAGGTACACGACCTCCTGTGGCAGCCCGCTGCCCTCGGCCACCAGGCGGGCCGCCTCCAGCGGCTTGGTGTTGAGGAAGTCGGTGGCGTCGAGTTGCGCCTGCAGGAACGCGTCGAGCACCTCCGGGTGATCGGCCGCATAGGCCCGGCGGACCACGACACCGTGCAGAGTCGGGTAGTTCAGTTCCGCGCCGTCGTAGAGCAGCTTGGCCTTACCCTGGTGAACCAGCAGACCCGGCCAGGCAACGAACTGCGAAAGCGCCTGGACCTGACCGGATTCCAGCGACGAGGCGCCGACCTGCGGCTGCTGGTTGAGCACCTCCACACCGGTCTTGGCATCGATCCCGGCCTTGCCGAGGGCTTGCACCAGCATGCCGTGACCAGCCGATCCGACGCTGGCCGAGACCTTCTTACCGGCCAGGTCGGTCAACGACTTGGCCGGCGAATCCGGTGCCACCACAACCATGTTCAGCGCACCCTTCGGGTTGTACCCGGTGACCGAGACGATCTCGGTCTTGGCGCGTTCGTTGGCCTGGGTCTTGGACCCGTTGATGAGCATCGGGTAGTCACCCATCGAGCCGATGTCGATCTTCTCGGCCACCATCTGCGCGGTGATCGGGGCGCCGGTGTCGTAGTCCTGCCACGTCACGTTGTACTTGGTGCCGGTGCGGGTGGTGATGTCGGCCAGCCGGTGTTCCAGGTACCCCTGGGCGCGCAGCAGGGTGCCGGCGGTGACGGTGTTGATGGTCTTGGACTGGTAGCCGACGACGACGTCGACCGTATCGGCCGATTTCGTCGCCGAGTCCAGGGAGCAGCCGGCGGTCGCGAGCGTGAGACCGGCGGTGAGGGCGATCAGGGCTGTTTTCACTTCGGGTCCTCTAACGGATGAGATAGGGCATGTTGACGGTGACGGCGCCGGTGGGACAGCGGGCCGCGCACGGCCCGCAGTACCAGCACTCGTCGACGTGCATGAATGCCTTGCCGTTGTCGGGGTTGATGGCCAGCGAATCAAGTGGACACACGTCCACGCACAACGTGCAGCCCTCGATACACAGGGACTCGTCGATGGTCACGGGAACATCGGCGCGTTGGTTGACCAGCGTCATGCGTCTCTCCTATTGAGGTTGCCGCGCATGGTGATTCGATCACCACGCATCCTGATGTACTCCAGGTCGACGGGCGTGCCGTCGTCCAGACTTGTGAGCCGCTCGGCCATCAGCAGGGCCGATCCGGCCGGCACCTGCAGCGTCGCGGCGGTGTGCGGGTCAGCCGAAACCGCCTCCAGCGCAAAGCTCGCCCCGCCGAGGCGGTGTCCGCTGACCCGTTCGATGAGCGCGAAGATGTCGTTGTCCTCGAGCGCGTGACCGATCACCTGCTCGCCGATCTCCGGCGCCAGGTAGGTCAGATCCAGCGACAGCGGCAGATCGGCGAGGTAGCGCAGGCGCTCGATGAAGACCACCTGGGCGCCGGGCTCCAGCGCCAGCTTGCGGGCCACCGCGGGCGGGGCCGAGAGTCGCTGCACGGCACGGACTTCGTTGCGGACGTCGCCGTAGTCCTTGAAGGTCTCCTTGAGCCCGACCAACGCGTCGAGGCCGTGGTCGTACTTGCGGCCCGCCACGTGCGTGCCCACCTTGGTGCCGCGGTCGATCAGGCCCTCGGACTTGAGGACGGCCAGGGCTTCACGGATGGTGTTGCGGGAGACGAAGAATTCGGCGGCCAGTTCGGCCTCGGCCGGCAGCGCTCCGGCATACGTGCCCTCGTAGATCTGGTGGCGCAGCACGTCGGCCACCTGACGGGCCTGGTCGGCACGCGCACGGCGACTCGGCAGCGATACGGGATGAGCTTCGGGCTGGGAAGACACGCACTCAAGGTAAGGGCCTGTCGGAGGCACCTGCAGTGCGGCGAATCCACCCTCGGCGCAGGTTAACCGATTGCGCCGCCGACCCAGGATCCGTACCTGGCGAAACCGCGTTGCCGACCGGCATTACGCCACCTCGATCCCGGCAAGAATTTACAAATCGCGATGATCGAAACGTCGCCGCGCCTGGCCCGAAAAACTTTGACCACTTTGGTCACGTCAGTCCCAATACCCGGATTACTGTCGGTGTATCGAACTAATGTTCGAATCATGGCGATCGGGTTGGCCCAGAACCGGGGTGAGGTGCAGGCGGCACTGGCCGGCCACCGCGCCACGACCGCGTCACTCGTCGACGTCGACTTCACCGGACTCGACACCGCAGAGCTGCTGGCGCTCCAATCCGAACGGGAGCGACACGCCCGCATCGAGGCGATGATCGATCACCGGATCCAAGCCGCTCTGATGGCTCAGGCCGCCCCTCACGAGATCGGCGGCAAGTCCTGGAAGGATGTGCTGGCCACCCGGATGCGGATCAGCGGCAAGGAGGCCTCACGCCGCGTGACCGCAGCCGCCGAGCTGGGGCCGCGATATGCCATCGGCGGTGAGGTGCTGGAGCCGCTACTGCCCGCATGCGCCGAGGCGCTGCTGTCAGGGACCATCAACAGCGAACACATCGCGATCATCCGCAACACTCTGGCGGAGGCGAAAAAGTACGTCAGTACAGCTGAACTCGTCCAGATCGAATCGGACCTGGTGGCCGCGGCGTCCCGCGACACTCCTGAAACGCTCAAGGCCGCTTCGGACAAACTGCTGTATCTGCTCAACCAGGACGGCGACTCACCCGATGTCGCGGCCCACCTGCGTGGGCTGCGGATCGGCACACAGGACGCCGACGGACTGGTGCACGTCCAGGGCTGGCTGGACCCCGAGACAGCCGCGTACCTGACCACCGTCCCGGCGTGTGGGGCGCACCGGGCATCAACAACCCCGATGATCCCGAACCGATCCACAACCCCTCGCCCAGTCCGCTCGATGACGCTGAGGCCGAGCAGGAGCAGGACGCCTTGCATGGCTTGCAAGACCAGGAAGCGGCGGCCAGTCGTGACATGCGGACCCAGGCCCAGCGCAATCACGATGCACTCAAAGTGGCGTTGCGCGAATTACTGATGTCCAAACGGCTCGGCCGGCACGGCGGCCTTCCGGTCACCGTGGTCGTCTCCACCACGCTGGCCGAGTTGGAAGCCGGCGCCGGAATCGCCGTCACCGGTTCGGGCATCCGGATGCCGATGAAAGACCTGATCCGGTTGGCGTCCCACAGCTTTCACTACCTCACCGTGTACAAGCACCACACCGCAGAGCCGCTGTACTTGGCCCGCACCAAACGGTTGGCCACCAAAGCTCAACGACTACTGCTCTACAACCGTGACCGCGGCTGCACCCGCCCCGGATGCACAGCACCGGCCGACTATTGCGAGGTGCACCACGCGAAGGCCGACTGGCAGCACGGCGGGCAGACCGACGCCCCCGACCTCGCACTGGGTTGCGGGCCCGACAATCGCCTGGTCGGACTCGGCTGGACCACCAGCATCGATCCAGACACCGGCCGTGTCCGCTGGCATCCACCACCCCTGATGAACGCCGGGCAAGACACCCTCAACCACCACTTCCACCCCGAGGAACTACTGGTTCCCCCGGAGCCACGTGATCGAGGGGAACGCCGCTAGATCGTCGTCGCGCTGACCGTGACCGGGATGCCGTTGAGCGCCCCGTTGCCGGACGGCTCGTCGAGGAAATCGGGCAGCGACAGGATGTTGGTGTTGACCCCGGGCGATGCGTTCGCGACGCCGAGCCGCGTACCGGGCTGACCGTGGCCCCAGCCGTGCGGCATCGACACCACTCCGGGCTTGATCGCGTCGGTCACCTCGACCGGGACCACGATCTTGCCGCCGGCGGACGCCACTTCCGCGTTGTCGCCATCGGCGATCCTCCGGGCCGCCGCATCCTTACTGTGCATCAGCAGGGTGCAGCGGTCGCGTCCCTTCATCAACGAGCCGACGTTGTGCAGCCAGGAGTTGTTGGACCGCAGATGTCGCCGGCTCACCAGCACCAGTTCGTCGGGGGCCCGGTCGAGCCGCTCGGCCAGCCGCGGCAGGTCGTCGAGCAGATACTGCGGCGCCAGCCGGATCTTCTGGTCGGCGGTGCCGAGCACCTCGGGCACCTGGGGCACCATGGGGCCGAAGTTGATTCCGTCCGGGTGGGCCTTGAGCTTGTCCAGGGTCAGACCGTCGGGGTTCTCCCCGTACCGGTCGCCGAACGCGGCGGTCCGCAGCGTCAGATCCAGCATCCGCTCGGGGCCGCCGTGGTCGTACTGCTTGCGGATCTCGGCGCCGTCGAGCCCCTGGGCGAAACACAGGTAGTCGAACCAGCCGTCATCGAGCGCGGCGATGTCGACATCCTCGGCCGGGGTCCCGGTGCACAGCCCGGTGAGCCGGATCAGGATCTCCCACTCCTCCGGCGCATCGGGATCCTCGCGGTGGAACACCGGCAGTGAGTACCGGGCGAAGCTGTTGATCGCCGCGCCCAGCAGCAGGTCGGCCGAGTGCGGCTGCTCGAGCGCCGAAGCACCGGGCAGGATCACGTCGGCGTGCCGGGTGGTCTCGTTGAGCCACAGGTCCACCGAGATCATCGCGTCCAGTTGTGGCAGCGCCTCGTCGAGTTTGTCGCCGCCCGGTGTGGACAGCACCGGGTTGCCCGCGACGGTGATCAGGGCCTTGAGCTGCCCCTCACCGGGCGTGGTGATCTCTTCGAGCATGCATGACACCGGTACCTGCCCGAGCACTTCCTTGGCCCCGCGCACCCGGGTGCGGTAGCGGCCGAAATTCGGCGCACCGTCCTCCAGTCCCGGGATCGGCTGGCTCGTGATCGTCCAGGCCGTCGGCCTGGCGAACATCGCGCCGCCGGGGGTGTCGAAGTGACCGGTGACGATGTTGACCACATCCACCAGCCAGCTGGCCAGGCTGCCGAACTCCTGATTGCACGTGCCGATCCGGCCGTAGACCACCGCGCGCGGCGTGCCGGCCAACTCGCGGGCCAGTCCACGAATACGCTCCGCGTCGATACCTGTAGTGGCAGAGACCCTTTCGGGTGACCAGTCGGCCACCGCCTGCTGCAGGGTGGACACTCCGTCGAGGTGTCGTTCCAACTCGCCGAGGTTGACCAGGCCTTCGTCGAACACGGTGTGGACGATCCCGAGCAGGAGTGCCGCGTCAGTACCGGGCGTGATCGGCAACCACTCGTCGGCCTTGGCGGCGGTGGCGGTGCGCACCGGGTCGATGACGATCACCTTGCCGCGCTTACGGATACCGGCGATGATGCCCATCACGTCGGGGGCGGCCAGGAGCGATCCCTGCGAGGCCGCCGGGTTGGCCCCCATCACCACCAGCAGGTCGGTGCGCTGGATGTCCGGCGTCGGGAAGGCCCACCAGCTGCCGTACATCAGGTGCGACGACAGGTTCTTCGGCCACTGGTCGATGGTGCCCGGCGAGTAGGTGATCGGCATACCGGACAGGCCGAGCAGGATCGCCGAATAGCGGGACAGCGAGAACGAGTGCGCCAGCGGATTTCCGGTATAGGCCGCGACCGCGCCGATGCCGTACTTCTCGATGACGGGAGCGAGCAGTTCGGTGCAGCGACGGAAGGCGGTGTCCCAGTCGACCTCGTGCCACTCGCCGTCCAGCTTGATCATCGGCCGGCGGATCCGGTCGGGGTCGTCGTGCAACCCGGCCAGCGACGCGCCCTTGGGGCAGATATGGCCCGCGCTCCACTGATCGGACTTGTTCGGCCGGACGCTCGCAACCTTGCCGTCGGCGACCTGAATCTCCAAGCCGCACATGGCCTCACACAGCGGGCAGGCGTGCAGGTGCAGGCCGTCCTCGCCGACCCCCGCGATACTTCTCGACTCGTGTCCCATCAGCGGCCTCCGAATGTCGGTACGTGTAGTCACACACGTAACAACATCGTGGCACCGAACGGCACCGACGATCCCGATCTCCGGGATATGAATCTACTGCTCGGGCCGGTCCTGAACGGCACCCTGCACGGCAGCGGCGGCAGCCCGGATCTGCGGGGTCACCAGCATCACCTGGCCCAGCACCCCGTTGACGAATCCGGGCGACTCATCGGTGGACAGCTCCTTGGCCAGCTCGACGGCCTCGTCCACGGCGACGGGTTCGGGGACGTCCTCGGCGTGCAGCAGTTCCCAGACCGCCACCCGGAGGATGGCGCGGTCCACGGCGGGCAGCCGCTCCAACGTCCATCCCTGCAGGTGAGCCGAGATGAGGTCGTCGATGTGGGCGGCGTGTTCGGTGACACCGCGCGCCACCGACACCGTGTACGGATTGAGCGGGGTGACGTCGGGCTGATCCTCGGCCAGCGCGGTACGGCCGTCGGCCACCGCCTCCGGCGTGAGACCGCGCGCCTCGGCCTCGAACAGCAGATCCACGGCGCGCTTGCGGGCCTGGTGACGGCCCCGGTCGCCACGGCGGTCAGGCATGGTCAGCCATTCACGCGGCCGAGGTAGCTGCCGTCGCGGGTGTCGACCTTGAGCTTGTCACCGGTGTTGATGAACAGCGGCACCTGGATCTCGGCGCCGGTCTCCATGGTGGCGGGCTTGGTGCCGGCGCTGGAGCGGTCACCCTGCAGGCCGGGCTCGGTGTGGGAAACCTCGAGCTCGACGGACACCGGAAGTTCCAGGTACAGCGGCGCGGACTCGTGGAAGGCGATCTGCACCGGCAGGCTCTCCAGCAGGAAGTCGGCCAAGCGGCCGACGAGCGCCTCGGACAACGGATGCTGATTGAAGTCCTCGGAATCCATGAAGACGAAGTCGTTGCCGTCGCGGTACAGGTAGGTGGCGTCGCGGCGGTCCACGGTGGCGGTCTCCACCTTCACGCCGGCGTTGTAGGTCTTGTCGACGACCTTGCCGGACACCACGTTCTTCAGCTTCGTCCGCACGAAGGCCGGGCCCTTACCCGGCTTGACGTGCTGGAATTCGACGATCTGCCACAGCTGTCCGTCGATCTGCAGGACGAGCCCGTTCTTGAAGTCGGCAGTCGATGCCATGAGGGTGTAGCTCCTAAGCTTTTGTCACAAAATGGCCAGTTCCTTGGGGAACTGGGTAAGCAGGTCGGGTGCCGCCTCTCCGACGACCAGGGTGTCCTCGATCCGGACACCGCCGCGATCGGGCAAGTAGACACCTGGCTCAACGGTTACCGCAGAGCCAGCAAGCAGTGTACCGGCGGCGGCGGCATTGATTCCCGGCGCTTCGTGGATCTGCAGTCCGACACCGTGGCCGAGGCCGTGGCCGAAGTTGTCGCCGTAGCCGGCATCGGCGATGACCTGGCGCGATGCCGCGTCGACCGCGCTCAGCGACACCCCGGGCGCCAGCGCGTCACAACCCGCCTGCTGTGCGGTGGCCACCAGGTCATAGATGTCGAGCTGCCACTGGGCAGCCGGGCCCAGCACGAACGTGCGCGTCATGTCGGAGTGATAGCCCTCCACCAGGGCACCGAAATCGATCTTGACGAAATCCCCCGCGGCCAGCACCGCTTCCGTGGGCCGGTGGTGCGGGATCGCCGAGTTCGAGCCCGTCGCCACGATCGTCTCGAAGGACGGCCCGTCGGCGCCGCGGTCGAGCATCAGGGCTTCCAACTCGTTGCGCACCTCGCGCTCGGTCCGGCCGGGACGCAGGCCGCCACGCTCCAGCAGATCCATGAGCGCCGCGTCGGCGGCCTCGCAGGCCAGTCGCAGCATCGCGATCTCGCCGGCGTCCTTGATCTCCCGCAGCGCTTCCACGGTGCCCGCCGCGCGCACCCACTCGACGGTGTCGCCGGCCGCCTTCTTCAGGGCCGCATAGGCATCCACGGTCACCACATGGCTCTCGAAGCCCAACCGCAGGGCGCCGGTACGGGCGGCGCGCCCGGCCAGGTGTGACCCGCAGGCCCGCTCGATGACCACCTCGGCGTCCGGGGACTGCTGCGCGGCCTGCGTGCGATAACGCCCATCGGTGGCCAGCACCGGCGTGGTGTCCTCGGCGAGGATCAACAGGGCGGCGTTGGAACCCGTGAATCCGGACAGATAACGCACGTTGACCAGGTCAGTTACCAACATCGCGTCCAGGCCCAAGTCGGCCAGCCGACGCCGCAGCCGGTCCCTGCGCTGGGAAATAGTCACGGTCTGTGACGCTACTCGCTACAGTGTGCCCCCATGAGCAAGTGGTTACTGCGCGGAGTGGTGTTCGCAACAGCGATGGTCATCGTGCGCTTACTGCAAGGAGCACTGATCAACGCCTCGCCGGGTAACGCCACCTGGTTCAGCTTGGGGCTGGTCACGTTGTTCGGAATCGGCGTACTGATCTGGGGCCTGTTCGACGGCCAGTCCGACGCACGGGCCAATCCGGATCCGGACCGTCGTGCCGACATGGCGATGACCTGGCTGATCGCCGGCCTGTTCGCCGGCGTCGTCAGCGGCGCGGTGGCGTGGTTCATCGGGCTGTTCTACAAGAGCCTCTACACCGATGCGCTGCTCAACGAGGTCACCACATTCGCGGCGTTCACCGCGCTGCTGGTGTTCTTGCTCGGCGTTGGCGGCGTGACCGTGGGCCGCTGGCTGGTGGACCGCAAGGCCCCGCCGATGCCGCGTCAGCGCCACCACGGCCTGGCAGCCGACGAACGAGCCGACACCGACGTGTTCGCCGCGGTGACGGCCAACGGCGCGTCAGAGAGTGCCGACGCCGAGGCCCCGGTCGACTACCCCGAGCAACCCAAGCAGTAACCAGCCCGCCCACCTGGGCGAAGCAGAACTCAGGCGCACGTGGCGCGGGCCGTCAGGCCCGCGCCACTTCTGCGTATGCGGCCGCGAGAAGCGACGGGTCGGGGCCCTCAAGGCGGCCCGGCTTGGCCAGCCCGTCGAGCACGACGAACCGCAGCACTCCCGAGCGGTTCTTCTTGTCGCCTGCCATGTAGTCCATCAGCTGAGGCAGCGCGTCGCCGTCATAACTGACCGGCAGCCCCAGCGCGGTCAGCACCGAACGGTGCCGGTCGGCGGTCTCGTCGTCGAGCCGCCCGGCCAGCCTGCCCAATTCGGCCGCGAACACCAATCCCACGGACACCGCGGCGCCGTGGCGCCACTTGTAGCGTTCGCGCCGCTCGATGGCGTGCGCGAGAGTGTGGCCGTAGTTGAGGATCTCGCGCAATTGCGATTCACGCTCGTCGGCAGCAACCACCTCGGCCTTGACCGCGATCGCGCGGCGGATGAGTTCGGGCAGGACGGTTCCGGTGGGATCGAGCGCAGCCTCCGGATCGGCCTCGATCAGATCGAGGATGACCGGGTCTGCGATGAAACCGGCCTTCACGATCTCGGCCATCCCGGCGATGATCTCGTTGCGCGGCAACGTTTCCAGCGTCGCAAGATCGACCAGTACCGCGGCCGGCTGATGGAACGCGCCGACCAGATTCTTGCCGGCGTCGGTGTTGATCCCGGTCTTGCCGCCGACCGCCGCGTCGACCATGCCCAGCAGGGTGGTCGGCACGTGCACGATGTCGACACCGCGCAGCCAGGTGGCCGCAGCAAAGCCCGCGACATCGGTGGCCGCTCCCCCGCCCAGGCTGACCACCGCGTCCTTGCGGCCAATGCCGATGCGCCCCAGCACTTCCCAGATGAATCCGACGACGGGCAGCTCCTTGCCCGCCTCGGCATCCGGGATCTCGATGCGGTGGGCTTCAATTCCCTTGTCCGCCAAGTGCTGCCGGATGGCTTCGGCGGTCTGGGTCAACACCGGCTGATTCAGGATCGCCACCTTGTGACGGCCCTCGAGCGTGTTTCCCAGCTCGCCGAGCAGGCCATTCCCGATGATGACCGGGTAGGGCCGGTCCACCAGTACCTCGACGATTACCGGGTCAGTCATCATGTCGCTCCGCGTTGCGAGCGGCCAGGGCCGCTGGGGTGGGTATGGCTGCAGATTCTGTATTGGAGGAAGTAGCCGCGGTGTTGCCGGCCTTGGCCTCGGAACCGGACGAGGATCCGGATGCCGCACCACGCCGCCACGGCGGGCGACGCCGGCGCCGCTTGGCCGTGCGCGGCTGTTGCGCCGGTTTCTGCGGCTGTTTCTGGACCGGGGGGTTTTCCAGTCGCGTGACGATGGTGCGCACCACCGCGCCGGGATTGCGCCGGTTGGTGTTGATCCGCATGGTCGCGACGCGACGGTAGAGCGGCACCCGTTCGGTCATCAGGGCGCGGAACTTCTCGGCCCGGTCGGGCCCCGCCAGCAGTGGCCGGACCGTGGAACCGCCCGTGCGGCGCACCCCCTCGGCCGCGCTGATCTCCAGGTACACGACGGTGTGGCCGGCGAGTGCGGAACGCACGCCGGCGGTGGTGACCGCGCCGCCGCCCAGGGACAGCACCCCGTCGTGGGTGGCCAGCGCCGAACGGATGACCTCTTCCTCGATGCGGCGGAACTCCGCCTCGCCGTCGGTCGCGAAGATGTCGGCGATCGTGCGGCCGGTGGTCTCCTCGATCGCGGCGTCGGTGTCGAGCATCGTGAGGTTCAGCGCCTTGGCCAGCCGGCGGCCGATGGTCGACTTGCCCGAACCCGGCAGGCCGATCAGTACCGCCTTGGGGGCCATCAGCCCAGGGCCTGCGCCGCGGGCTCGCGCTCGGCGACGGCCCGCAGGTAGGCGTCGATGTTGGCGCGGGTCTCGGCCAGCGAGTCCCCACCGAACTTCTCCAGCACGGCGCGGGCCACCACCAGGGCGACCATGGTCTCCACCACCACACCGGCGGCCGGCACCGCGCACACGTCGGAACGCTGGTGAATGGCGACGGCCTCTTCGCCGGTCGCCATGTCGACGGTGGCCAACGCGCGCGGCACGGTCGAGATCGGCTTCATCGCGGCCCGGACCCGCAGCGCCTGGCCGTTGGTCATACCGCCTTCCAGGCCGCCGGCCCGGTTGGTCGAGCGCAGGACCCCGTCGGCGCCCGGGTACATCTCGTCGTGGGCGACGCTGCCGCGACGGCGCGCGGTCTCGAAGCCGTCGCCGATCTCCACACCCTTGATCGCCTGGATGCCCATCACCGCGGCGGCGAGCTGACTGTCGAGGCGGTTGTCGCCACTGGTGAACGAGCCCAACCCGATCGGCAGACCATCGACCACGACCTCGACGACACCGCCGAGGGTGTCGCCGTCCTTCTTGGCGTCCTCGATCTCGGCGATCATCGACGACTCAGCGGCTTCGTCGAACGCCCGAACGGGACTCGCGTCAATCTGGTCCAGGTCGGAGAACTGCGGCGGCGGACCGTCATAGGGCTTGGACGCGCCGATGGAGATGACGTGCGAGACGACCTCCACGCCGAGCGCCGCACGCAGGAAGGCGCGGGCCACGGTGCCTGCCGCGACCCGCGCAGCGGTCTCGCGTGCGCTGGCACGTTCGAGCACCGGGCGGGCGTCGTCGAACCCGTACTTGAGCATGCCGGCGTAGTCGGCGTGACCCGGGCGGGGGCGGGTCAGCGGGGCGTTGCGCGCCACGTCGAGTTCGGCCGGGTCCACGGGGTCCGGAGACATCACGGTCTCCCACTTGGGCCATTCGGTGTTACCGATCTCGATGGCGATCGGTCCGCCCAGGGTGGTGCCGTGACGCACCCCGGCCAGGATGGTGACCTGGTCCTGTTCGAACTTCATCCGGGCACCCCGGCCGTAGCCGAGACGACGACGCTTGAGCTGTGCCCCGATCTCCTCTGAGGTGATGGGCACGCCGGCAACCATCCCTTCGAGCATGGCCACCAGGGCGCGGCCATGGGATTCACCAGCTGTGGTCCAACGCAACACGGCTGTCATTCTCCCACGTCGGGGTTTGCCTCCTGAAATCCGTGCCTGAAGCCGACCGACCGTCGGCTACACCAGCACCAGGGCGACCGCGACGGCACTGGCCGTACACATCGACGGTCCGTGCGGCACGGTGCGGATACCGCGGACCGCGGCGCCGAATGCGAGGCCCGCGGTGAGCAAGGGCGCGGCCAGCGCGGCCAGCAGCCACACATCGACACCGAACGCACCGGTCATCGCCCCCAGCCCGACGGCGAGCTTGACGTCTCCCCCGCCCATGGCCCGCGGCGAGATCAGATGCACCGCCAGGTACAGGCCCGACAGCGCGGCGGCCCCGGCCAGTGCGGCGGGTCCACGGGACGCCGCGGCCGCCCCCACCAGAACCAGCAGTGCGCCGGGAAGCGTCAGCCAGTTCGGCAGCCTGCGCTCGGCGATGTCGTAGCCGCTGAGCACCAGCAGCCAGACGCACGCGATGACGGTTACCCCCACCCCCATCAACCGAGGTTAAGGTGCGTCGAGCGGGTCCATCGTCGCCTCTTTGGCGGGCTACCCCCGGAGGCCGGTCGCCACCTCGCCAACGGTGTGGGTGAATCCGTCCATGTCGACCGAGGGCCCGATCGGTTGGAACACCAACGTCTGGGCCGAATATGCGGACGTCGCCGCGACGATCTCCTCGACGGTGCCGCTGACGCCGTAGCCGCCGGCATCCAGACCGCGCTCCACCGCCACGTCGTCGAGGAGCTGCCGCCCGACCGCACCGGGTGCGCACGCCAGGTACTGCACCGTCGCGAACGGTGGAGAGCTGACCCGCTGAGCCTGCTCGGCGGCCACATGTCCGAGCGCTGCACGGGCCGACGCGGGGGTGTTGACGCTGTCGATGATCACACCGTCGGCGATCTCGCCGGCCAGTCGCAGGGTCTTGGGTCCGGTACCGCCGATCAGCAACGGAACAGGTTGAGGCGGAACCCATTCCAGTTGCACACCGTCGAGACGCACGAACCGGCCGTCGGTGCTGACCGATCTGCCGGAGAGCAACTGCCGCAGCGCGGCGTGGTACTCGCGCAGCAGCGTGAGCGGGGACGGCACCGCGGCCCCGGCCTGGCGCATCCAGGCCTGCACACCGTGACCGATCCCGACCCGTACCCGGCCGGGATAGATGGTGGCCAGGGTGGCGATCTCCATCGCCGTGGTCACCACGTTGCGCAACGGCGCCGGGAGCACCCCGATACCCACGGTCAGCGTCTCGCTGCCGGCCAGTGCGACTGCCGCCTGCGCGATGCCGCCCTGCAGGAAACAGTCTTCCCACAACCAGAGTTCGTCGATGCCGGCTCGTTGTGCGGCAGCTGCGGTGCTGGGCAGGTTCTCAGGCGAGCGGTCGGGACGAAACACCACCCCGACCCGCGGCCGGTGGCCGGACTGGGTCATGGTCGCCACCCTACGGTCGCCCAGATACTGCCCGGAAAATCGCTTGCGGCGGTATGGCACGTTCGCCCCGTGACGCCTCAGCCCAATGCGGCGCGCATCGCCTCTTTGGGAGCGGGCATCCCGGTGAACTGTTCCACCTGGGCGAAGGCCTGGTTCAGCAGCATCTGCAGCCCGTTGATCGCCTCACCGCCCGCCGCCTCGACGGCCTGGGCGAGCGGCGTCGGCCACGGGTCGTAGATGGCGTCGAGCACGCGCGGCACCCCCGCCAGCGTGCCCGCGTAGGCAGCGGCCGCGTCGGCCGGGATCGTGCTGACCGCCGCATCGGCGGTGGCCACCGCTTCGGTCAGCGCCGAGCCGCCGATGTCGCACCAGCTGCCCTGCGCGCCGCACCGGCCGGCCAACTCCACCAACCGCGATGCCTTGCCCTCGTCGCGCGCCACGATGGTGATCCGCTGTACGCCGAGTTCGGCCAGCGCCACGACGGCGGCCGGGGCGGTGCCGCCGGATCCGATCACCAGCGCCGAGTCACCGGCTGTCCCGAGCGCTCCGACCACCCCGTCGACATCGGTGTTGTCGGCACGCCAGCCACCCGTCGGCAGCCGTAGCAGGGTGTTGGCCGAGCCCACCAGCTCGGCGCGTTCGGTGCGCTGATCGGCGAACTCCAGTGCGGCGAACTTGCCCGGCATGGTGACCGACAGTCCGACCCATTCCGGGCCAAGCGAGCTGACGAGGCCGGGCAGCTGTTCGGCCGTGCACTCGATGCGGTCGTAGGTCCACGACGGCAGGCCCAGCGCCCGGTAGGCGGCCAGGTGCAGCTGGGGCGAGCGCGAATGGGTGATCGGCGAGCCCAGAACGGCGGCCTTGCGGCCGCTATCGGGCACGGCGGCGGGCCGCCTATCGGGCACTGTCGAGGACACCGTTGTGCTGGGCCAGTTCGATGTTGGCCAGGTGCTGGTCGTAGTCGCGCGTGAACAGCGTGGTGCCCTGCAGGTCGATGGTCACGAAGTAGAGCCAGTCCCCCTCGGCCGGACGCTCGGCCGCGGCCAGCGCATCCGTGCCGGGCGAGCAGATCGGCGTCTGCGGAAGCCCTTGGCTCATATAGGTATTCCACGGGGTGACCTTGGCGCGGTCATCGTCGGTGGTCGCCACTTCCTGGCGGTCCAGCGGATAGTTCACGGTCGAGTCGAACTCCAGCTTGCGGTGTTCGGCGAGCCGGTTGTAGATCACCCGCGCCACCTTGGAGAAGTCCTGGGGCTTGGCTTCGCGCTGCACGAGGGATCCGACGGTGAGGATCTGATAGGGCGACATCTGCATCGCCGCCGCGGTGTCGAGCAGACCGCTCTGGGTGTAGAGGGTGGCGCTGCCGGCGACCAGGGTGGACAGAATGTCCTGCGCCGTTCCCGCCGGGTCCACATTCCAGGTACCGGGCGCGATCAGCCCCTCCAGCCGGCGGTGATCGTTGGGCATCGCCGCGACCGGAGCCGCGGCCCAGTCGGGTACTGCCAACGCGGCAGCGGGTGCGGTTTGGGCAGCCGTACGGAGCTCATCGACCGGTACGCAACGCTTCTCACCGTCCAGTTCGACGCACGAGGCCTGGGAGATCAGCGTGAAGATGCCTTCGGTGACGGCCTTGGTCTTGACGTCGGCGGTGTCGTCGAGCTGACGTCCCTCCGGGATGGTCAGCTTGCCCACCCGGCTGTCCGGATCTGCCAGTCGCTCAACGGCGTTGGCCGCCGGGATCTCGGTGCGCACCTTGTAGAAGCCGGGCTGGATCGCCGAGATCGCCTCGTTCTTGTGGGCCGCGTCGACGAAGGCCTTGACCGTGGCGACCACTTTCTTGTCCTGCAGCGTCTTGGCGATGGCCGTCGTGGAATCACCGTCGTGGACCTGGATGACGACGTCGGCGACGCCGTCACCCGCGTAGTCGCCGGAGGAGCCCGACATGCCGTGCCACAGCCTGGAACCGAGGAACACCGCACCGATCAACACCACGATGAGACCTGCGATGGAGAAGCCCCTGGTGACACGGCGCTTCCGGTCGTTGCGGGCCTTGCGGGCCCGCTCGGCCTTGCTCAGCCCGCGTCGCGGTGGCCCGACCACCTCGGGCTTCGCTTTGTCGGCACCCCACTTCTCAGCCATCCATGCCCTCTCCGCGCGCAGCCAGAGCCGCACGCCGCTGATCCAGCCAGCTCTGCAGAATGCCGACCGCAGCGGCCTGGTCGATCATCGCCTTCTGTCCCTTTGCCCGGACTCCCGCTTCACGCAACGACCGCTGAGCCGAAACAGTAGTGAGCCGCTCGTCGGCCAGTCGCACCGGTATCGGGGCGATTCGGCGGGCCAGCACATCGGCCAGTTCGATGGCGTCGACGGCTGAGCTGCCGGCCCGATCGGCGAGTGTGCGGGGTAGCCCGACGACGACCTCGACGGCCTCGTACTCGCCGATCAGCGTCACCAGTCTGCGCAGATGTCTGCCCGACCGGTCCCGCTTGTCCCGCTGAACGGTCTCGACCGGAGTGGCCAAGATCCCGTCGGGATCGCAACTGGCCACGCCTATCCGCACGGTTCCGACGTCGATGCCGATGCGCCGCCCACGTCCGGGGTCGTCATCCCCTGGGCGGTCCGGTAGCCGGTCGTCGACCGTGTCGGACACGAAGCTAGCCCCGGCCGATCTCGGCGCGCAGCGCGGCCAATGCCGCGTCGATACCCGCCGCCCCCTTACCGGAACCTTGTGCCATGTCCACTTTGCCGCCGCCGCGGCCGTTGACTGCCGCGCTGAACGGCTTCACCAGCTCATTGGCGCGCAGCCCCAGGTCCTGAGCAGCCGGGTTGACCGCGACCACGAAGGGCACCGCGTCGTCCTCGCCCTCGGCGATCAGCGCGATCACCGCCGGGTCGCTGCCGAGCTTGCCCTTGATGTCGCCGACCAGGGTGCGCAGGTCACCGCCTGACATGCCGCCGGCCACCCGCTGGGCGACGACCCGGACCTTGCCGATGGTCTCGGCACCGGCGGCCGCGTTGGCTGCCGCGGCCCGGGCGTTGGCCAGGCGGGCCTTGTCCAGTTCCTTCTCGGCGGCCTTGAGGCGCTCGACCAGGTTGGCCACCCGGGCGGGCACCTCTTCGGAGGGCACCTTGAGCGACGAGGCCAGGCCCGCCATCAGGGCGCGTTCCTTGGCCAGGTGGCGGAAGGATTCGAGACCGACGTAGGCCTCGACACGGCGGATGCCGGATCCGACCGAGGACTCCCCGAGGATGGTCACCGGGCCGATCTGGGCCGAGTTGCGCACGTGGGTGCCACCGCAGAGTTCCAGCGAGAACGGCCCGCCGATGTCAACCACCCGCACCTGGTCGGGATAGTTCTCGCCGAACATCGCCATCGCGCCCATCGCCTTGGCCTTGTCCAGTGCGGTGACGAAGGTGTTCACCTGGAAGTCGGCCTCGACGGCCTCGTTGGTGACTTCTTCGATCTGGGTGCGCTGGTCATCGGTGAGCGCACCCTGCCAGTTGAAATCGAACCGCAGGTAACCCGGACGGTTCAGCGAACCGGCCTGAACGGCGGTGGGGCCCAGCACCTGTCGCAGCGCGGCGTGCACCATGTGGGTGCCGGAGTGGCCCTGGGTGGCGCCGTGGCGCCACTTGGGATCCACCGCGGCGGTGACGGTGTCGCCCTCGACGAACTCGCCGGACTCGACGTTGATCCGGTGTGCCCACAGGGTTTTGGCGATCTTCTGCACATCGGTGACGGCGGCCTTGGCGGCAACCGAGGCACCCGTGCCGGAAATCGTTCCCTCGTCGGCGATCTGGCCACCGGACTCGGCGTAGAACGGGGTGCGGTCCAGGATCAGCTCCACGCGATCGGCGTCCAGGCCTTCGTGGGTCACCACGGGCACCCGCTTGCCGTCCACGAAGATACCGAGAATCCTTGCTTCAGTGGACAATTCGTCGAAGCCGGTGAACTCGGTGGGCCCGGCGTCGACCAGCTCGCGGTATGCGGACAGATCGGTGTGGGCCTGCTTGCGCGCGGCGGCATCAGCCTTGGCGCGCTGGCGCTGCTCGGCCATCAGCGTCCGGAAGCCCTGCTCGTCGACCGCGAGGCCGGCCTCGGCGGCCATCTCCAGCGTGAGGTCGATCGGGAAGCCGTAGGTGTCGTGCAGGGTGAACGCGTCGCTGCCGGAAAGTACGGAAGCACCGGATTTCTTGGTGGCCGCGGCGGCGTCGTCGAACAGCTTCGAGCCGGCGACCAGGGTCCGGTTGAACGCGGTCTCCTCGGCGACGGCGATCCGGTTGATGCGCTCGAAGTCGGTGACCAGCTCCGGGTACGACGGACCCATCTCGTCGCGCACCGTGGTCATCAGCCGGCCCATGATGGGCTCCTCGACGCCGAGCAGTTTGGCCGCGCGGATGATGCGGCGGAGCAGGCGGCGCAGCACGTAGCCGCGGCCCTCGTTGCCGGGGCTGACCCCGTCGCCGATGATGATGGCCGCGGTGCGGCTGTGGTCGCCGATGATGCGGTAGCGGACGTCGTCCTCGTGGTTGCCCGCGCCGTATCCGCGCGGGGCGATCCCGGCGACCAGATCGATCACCGGACGCACCAGGTCGGTCTCGTAGACGTTGTCCACGTCCTGCAACAGGCAGGCGATGCGTTCGACGCCCATACCGGTGTCGATGTTCTTGCGCGGCAGCGGGCCGAGGATCTCGAAGTCGTCCTTCGAGGTGCCCTCACCGCGCTCGTTCTGCATGAACACGAGATTCCAGATCTCGATGTAGCGGTCCTCGTTGGCCTCCGGACCGCCCTCGATCCCGTATTCGGGGCCGCGGTCGTAGTAGATCTCCGAACACGGGCCGCACGGCCCGGGGATGCCCATCGACCAGTAGTTGTCGGCCATGCCGCGGCGCTGGATGCGCTCGAGCGGCAGCCCGGCGACTTCCTGCCACAGCGCGATGGCCTCGTCGTCGTCCAGATAGACCGTTGCCCACAGCCTTTCCGGGTCGAATCCGTAGCCGCCCTCGCTGACCGGGTTGGTCAGCAGGGTCCAGGCCAGCTCGATGGCGCCCTTTTTGAAGTAGTCGCCGAACGAGAAGTTGCCGGCCATCTGGAAGAAGGTGTTGTGCCGGGTGGTGATGCCCACCTCGTCGATGTCAGGTGTGCGGATGCACTTCTGCACGCTGGTGGCGCGGTCCCACGGCGGCGTACGGGCACCGAGGAAGTAAGGCACGAACTGCACCATGCCGGCGTTGACGAACAACAGGTTGGGGTCGTCGAGGATCACCGAGGCGCTGGGCACCTCCGTGTGGCCCGCCTTCACGAAATGATCGAGGAAGCGCTTCCTGATCTCGTGTGTCTGCACGTTGCTCGTGTCCTCGTGTTCGTGGGTGGCTGGGGTTGCGCAGGCAACCATCAGTTCGACCGCTTTACATTACCGTTCTGCGCGTTCACCCCGAAAAGGGCGACAAGCGTCACGCCCCCAGAAAGCTCAGCCGCACCGAACGCTGCGGGTTGTCGCGGTTCAGATCGACCAGCACCACACTCTGCCAGGTTCCCAGCAACGGCCGACCCGCCTGGACCGGCAGCGTGACCGACGGCGACACCAGGGCGGGCAGCACGTGATCCGCGCCATGCCCGAACGATCCGTGGCTGTGCCGGTAGCGGTCGTCACGCGGCAACAACCGTTCCAGGGTATCGAGCAGGTCGTCGTCGGAGCCGGCGCCGGTCTCGATGATGGCCACACCCGCCGTCGCGTGCGGGACGAACACGTTGCACAGGCCATCGCGGTGCGCGCCGCAGAACCGGCGTACCGAGTCGGTGAGGTCGACGATGCGGCGCCGTGAGGTGTCCACGTCGATCACGTCGGTGTCCATCGGCCCAGCCTACGAGCCTCGCGCCACACCATTGCCACCTGCGACACACCGGAGGATGGTTGGGGGTGGAACCGGTGGCGCCACCGGGGCGCCGCCCTGGCAGGAAGGGGTGGACCGTGTTCGCACGTTCAACCACGATTGCGGCGCGCACCCGGGCCGTCAACGCCGGTATCGCCCATGTCCGCGACGAGGTCATGCCCGCCATCGACACCATCGACGGTTGTGTGGGCCTGTCCCTGATGGTGAACCGGGAATCGGGCGAGTGTGTCCTCACCACGGCCTGGCGGTCCGAAGAGGCAATGCTTGCCAGCGCCGACGCGGTGGCGCCGATGCGCCATCGCGTAGTGGAGGCATTCGAAGGCACCGCCACCGTCGACGAATGGGAGATCGCGGTGGTTCACCGCGAGCAGTACTCCGGACCCGGTGCCTGCGTACGGGCGACGTGGCTGCGAACCCGCCCCGAGCTGTTCGACCGCGCCGTGGAGTTCTACCGCACGTCGGTGTTGCCCGCGATGGAAGACCTCGAGGGCTTCTGCAGCGCGAGCCTCATGCTCGACCGCGGGTCCGGCCGCGCGGTGTCCTCGGCCACCTTCGACAGCGCAGAGGCGATGGACCGCAACCGCGATCAGGCACGGGCGTTGCGCACCGCCCGGCTCCGCGACCTGAGTGCCGATCAGATCGACGTCGGAGAGTTCGAACTCGTGCTGGCCCACCTGCGCGTGCCCGAGATGGCCTGACCCGCCGACGAACCGAGACAAAAACGAATTGACGGCACCGTTTACGTCGCGACGGTGCGGGGTACTTGATGGTCAGCCCAATCCAGCCTCGGCCTCGGAGGAGACCATGACCATCACCGGCATCATCAGCGCGATTCTGATCGGCATTGCCATCGGCGTGATCGGCCGCTTGATCGTTCCCGGCAGACAACCCATCGGCATCCTGGTGACGATCCTCGTCGGTATCGTCTCCGCGTTCATCGGTACCGCACTCGCCCGCGCCATGGGCATCCCGACGGCGACCAGCGGCGTCGACTGGCTCGAGCTCCTCGTCCAGGTCATCGTGGCCGCACTCGGAGTGGCCCTGATATCCGCTCTGATGGGACGCAGAAGGACCGGCATCCTCGGAACCCGACGGTCCGGCCTGCTGCGCTGACCACCTTCCCCCGCGCCACGGTCTCGGTTGAATATTCAACCGGGACCGTGGTTTTCGGCTGCCCCGGCGGTATCAGCGCCTGCGGCGGATGATTGCCCGGAGCTTGTCCAGCCGGGTGACCAGCTCGCGTTCGAAACCGCGCCCGGTCGGCTGGTAGTAGTCCACCCCCACCAGATCGTCCGGTGGATACTGTTGCGACACAACACCGTCGGGATGATCGTGGGCATACTTGTATCCCACGGCGTTACCGAGTTTCTGCGCTCCCGAGTAATGACCGTCCCGCAGATGCGGGGGCACCAACCCGGCCTTTCCGGCCCGGATGTCGTTCATCGCCGCACCCAGCGCCGTGGTCACGGCGTTGGACTTGGGCGCGGTGGCCAGATGCACCGTGGCATGCGCCAGCGTCAGCTGCGCCTCGGGCATGCCGATCAGCTGCACGGTCTGGGCCGCGGCGACGGCGGTCTGCAAGGCGGTCGGGTCGGCCATCCCGATGTCCTCGCTGGCCAGGATCATCAAGCGGCGCGCCACGAAGCGAGGGTCCTCCCCCGCCACCAACATCCGGGCCAGGTAGTGCAACGCCGCGTCGACATCGGATCCGCGGACCGACTTGATGAAGGCACTGACGACGTCGTAGTGCTGATCCCCGTCGCGGTCGTAGCGCACCGCCGCCTTGTCCAGTGACTGCTCGATGGTCTCGACGGTCACCCGCTCCCCGGGCTCGGCAGCCACCTCCAATGCCGTCAGCGCCCGCCGCGCATCACCGGCGGAGAGCTGCACCAGCAGGTCGACGGCCTCGTCGGTGACCTCGACCGCACCACCCAGACCCCGCGGGTCGGTGATTGCGCGGCGCAGCACGATCTCGACGTCCTGCGGGGTCAGCGGCTGCAACTGCAGGATCAGTGACCGCGACAACAGCGGCGCGACCACCGAGAACGACGGGTTCTCCGTGGTGGCCGCCACCAACAGCACGACCCGGTTCTCCACCGCCGCCAGCAGCGCGTCCTGCTGGGTCTTGGAGAAGCGGTGCACCTCGTCGATGAACAGCACGGTCTGTTCACCGTGGACAGCCGCGCGCCGCGCCACATCGATCACGGCCCGGACCTCTTTGACCCCGGCGCTCAGCGCAGACAGCGCCTCGAACCGGCGGCCGGTGGCCTGCGAGATCAGCGAGGCCAGCGTGGTCTTGCCGGTGCCGGGCGGGCCGTAGAGGATGACCGACGCCGCTCCCGATCCCTCCACGAGGCGGCGCAACGGCGAACCGGCCTGCAACAGATGGGTCTGGCCGACGACCTCGTCGAGCCCGGCCGGGCGCATCCGCACCGCCAGCGGCGCCGTGCCGGGTGCGGCAAGCGCGCCGGGGTCACCCGGCCCCGGCTCACCGGGCACATCGAACAAGCTGTCGGACACGCCTTCTGCTTACCACGCCGACACGACGGACTACGCCGGGGCGGTGACGAAGTCGATCAGTTCCTCGACCCGGCCGATCAGCGCGGGCTCCAGGTCGTTCCAGTCCCGGACCCGGCCGCGGATCCGCTGCCACGCCCGCGCGATGTCGGCCTGGTCCTGGTGCGGCCAGCCCAGCGCCGCACAGATGCCGTGTCTCCACTCGACGTTGCGCGGGATGGTCGGCCAGGCCTTCATCCCCAGCCGGGCCGGTTTGACGGACTGCCAGATGTCGACGAACGGGTGCCCGACCACCAGGGTGTGCTCACCGCCGGGGCCACGGCGCACCGCCTCGGCGATGCGTGCCTCCTTGGAACCGGTCACCAGGTGATCGACCAGAACGCCGAGCCGGCGGCCCGGTCCCGGCGCGAACTCGGCCACGATGTCTGCCAGGTCGTCGACGCCGCCGAGGTATTCGACGACCACACCTTCGATACGTAGATCGGCGCCCCAGACCTGCTCGACGAGCTCGGCGTCGTGGCGGCCTTCCACATAGATCCGGCTGGCCAGTGCGACCCGCGCCTTGGCATTGGATACCGCGACCGATCCCGACGCCGTGCGGGCCGGCGCGGCGGTCCGCTTGGGCACCACGAGACTCACCGGCTTGCCGTCGAGCAGGAAACCCGGCCCCATCGGGAAAGCCCGCACCTTGCCCCTGCGGTCTTCGAGTTCGACCCGGCCGCCCTCGATCCGCACCACCGCGCCCACGTAACCGCTCTGGGCATCCTCGACGACCAGGCCCTTCTCCGCGGGCTGCTCCGTCGATCGAGTCAGCTTCGGGGTGTGCGGATTTCGGGCCAGGATGTCGGAACCGTAGCGATCAGTCACGCGGCGATCCTAGGAACGCCTGCGGCGAAAGCGGGGTTGCGACATACGATCGTGATCGTGCTGTTAGATCGGCCGACCGCCGATGGCATTGCCGACGGGACCATCTCGCTGGTGCTGCGTCGCTGGGACAAGCCCCGGGCCAAGCCCGGCGGAACCCAACGCACCCAGGCCGGCACGATCCGAATCGGTTCGGTCACCGAACACCCCGGCGATTACCGAGTGAGTGCCGCGCAGGCCCGCGCCGCCGGATATCCGGATGCCGCGACGGCGCAGGCCCAGCTCGACCGCAGACCGGCCGCGCACACCTACCTGATCGCGGTCTCGTACCTGGCTCGGGACGAGCGGCCCGACCTGGCTGCCGACGACACGCTGTCCGACGCCGACATCCGGCTGATCGATGACCGGCTGGACCGCTGGGACGCGGCCAGCACCGACGGGGCGTGGACCCGTCAGTACCTCGCGATGATCGCGGCCAACGAGGCCGTCCGCGCACCGGATCTGGCGGCGCGCGTCGGCCTCGAAGTGCCCCGGTTCAAGGGACGGGTGCGCCAGCTCAAGGGACTGGGCCTGACCATCAGCCTCGACGTCGGCTACCGGCTCGCCCCGCGGGGACGCGCCTACCTGGCCGCCACCGGGGTCAATCCGGATTCGTGAACCGGGCCAGCGCGATCCCTCCCACGATCATCGACAGGGCCAGCGCCCGACCCACGCTCAACGGGTCACGGTGGATGAGCACGCCGAGCGCGATGGCACCTACCGCGCCGATGCCGGTGAAGACCGCATAGGCGGTGCCGACGGGCAGGCCGCGCATGGCCAACGACAGTAGGTACACCGACAACGCCCCGACCGCGACGCACACCACCGTGGGCAGCGGACGGGTGAATCCTTCGGTCGGCTTGATGCTCTGCGACCAGGCGATCTCCACCAGCCCGGCCAAACCCAGTACCAGCCAGCTCATTTCGCGTACTCCATGCCGAGAGTGCGAGCGGCCGCAAGAGCCTGCGCGGTCGAATCGTCGTGCATGGACCGAAACCGTGCCAACGCGGGATCCACCCGCGCGTTGGCCATCTCGGCGTTGATGAACACGGTGTCGGCCACACCGTAGTGTCCGGCGACGAAATCCCGCAGGAACCGTTCCTGGTAGTCGAACTGCGCCTTCGGCGAGCCGGGTGAGTACGCGCCGCCTCGGGCGGTAGCCACGACAAACCGTCTCGGCGCCAGGGACATTCGCGGGAATGTCACCTGGTCCAGCCAGGCCTTGAGCGAGGCCGGGATGGAGTAGTTGTACATCGGCGTGGCGATCAGCACGATGTCGGCCGAGCGCAGTTCACCCAGCAGCGGTTCCACGATGGCCCAGGCCGCGGCCTGCTCCGGCGTGCGCGCCAACTCCTCGAGCCGGTCCAGATCGGTACTGCCCGCCGCCAGCACCGCGTCACAGAGTTCGGTCCAGCCCTCCCCGATGAACGGCACGGGATCGGCCGCGACATCGCGGTAGAGGTACCGGCCATCCGGACGGGCATCCCGCCAGGACCGGGCGAACTCCGCGCCGATCCGGCGACTCACGGAGCGATTGCGGGCACTGGCGTCGATGTGAAGAAGCGTGGTCATGACAACCTCCAGGTAAGTGGACATTACGTCCGGTTCAGCGTTCCAGATAACCGGACATCGCGTCCACTTATTTCCCGCATCGGCTACAGTGCAGTGATGGACATCGGCGCAGACCTCCTTGCGACCGACGACGCCGGCACCGGACGGGTCGGCGCGGAGCGGGCCGACGCGGCCCGCAACCGCGCGAAAATCCTTGCGGCAGCCGCCACGGTGTTCGCCGGTCGCGACCCGCGAACAGTCACGATGGACCACATCGCCACGGCGGCCCACGTCGGGCGCGGCACGCTCTATCGCCGTTACCCCAGCACCGCCGCCATTGCCGAGGCGCTGCTCGACGAACACGAACGCGCGCTGCAGCAGCAGTTGTTGTCCGGCGAACCACCGCTGGGCCCGGGCGCGCCACCGGCCGAGCGACTCTCCGCGTTCTATGCGGCGATGGCCGAACTCCTGGATACGCATGCCGATCTGGCACTCGGCGCCGAGACCGGGGGCGCCCGGTTCGCCACCGGCGCCTACGGTTTCTGGGCCGCACATGTGCGCGCCCTGTTGACGGAAGCCGGTGTGGCCGAACCGGATCCGCTGGTGGATGTGCTACTGGCGCCCTTGGCGGCGGAGAGCTTCACCCACCAGCGGGCGCGCGGAATGAGCGTCGAGCAGATCAAGGGGGCGCTCTCGCGGCTCGCCCACGGGATCCTCGATCCCCGGTAGCCCGCCGGCGATCTAGGCGGTGACCTCGTCGATGACGGTGTGAACGAACCGCATCTTCTCCAGCACCGCCGGAGGCAACACGAACGGGTACAGGTCAACGTGGCCCATCGACCGGTTCACCATGTTCAGCGACCATGCCAGTGGCAGCCACATCTCGATGATGGTGTCGAACCCGCTGGGCCCCAGTATCTTCCGCTCGAAAGTCGCCCCGGCCGCGGCGAATCCGAAGGCCGCCGCGGTGTCCAGCGTGTCGCGGATGTGCAGGTAGTGCGCAAAGGTCTCGGCCCAGTCCTCTGCCGCGTGCATGGTGGCGTACGACGAGACGAATTCGTCTTCCCAGCCCGCGGGCGGACCGTCCTGGTAGTGCCGATCCAGCGCGGCCTGATAGTCGGCATCCGGATCCCCGAACAACTCCCGGAACCGCGCCGAGTATCCCTCTGACGGGTCGACCAACCGATAGAAGTAGTAGTGGCCGATCTCGTGCCGGAAGTGGCCCAGCAGGGTGCGGTACGGCTCGTCCATCGCGATCCGCAACTGCTCGCGGTGCACATCGTCACCTTCGGCGAGATCCAGGGTGATGACCCCGTTGTGGTGGCCGGTGAACACCTTGTCCGTTGCACTGGAGAGCAGGTCGAACGCCAGCCCGAACTGGGGGTCCTGATCCCGGCCGACGATCGGCAGCTTCAGTTCGTGCAGTTCGGCGATCAACCGGCGCTTGGCCTGCTCCGCCTCGGCGAACGACGCCATCGCCGCGGTATCGGTGTCGGCCGGCCGGGTGCGGGTGAGTGCGCACGAGGCGCACAGCTGGTCGCCCTGACCGATCCGGACGAGCCAATTGCACTCGGCCAGATGCAGATTGGCGCACAGCTGAAACTGATCCTCGTCGACCGCGCCGGCGTGGCCGTTCTGGTCGGTGTCGGTGATCACCAGCAGCGCCATGTCGTCGACCGAGAACCCCAGCGCGCTGCCGCAGGACAGGCACAGGGAGTTCTCGAACGCCAGGTGCTGGCCACAGTTGGGGCAGTTGAAATCACGCATGCAGCAACCCTTCTCGATCCGGCGGGTACGGGGCCACGTCCACCGACACCTCGATCACACTACTGTCCGAATCCGTGTAGATGATGCCGCGCAACGGGGGTACGTCGGCATAATCACGGCCGAATCCGGCCGCGATGTAACGCTCGTCCACCATCTGGTCGTTGGTGGGATCCATTCCCAGCCAGACGTTCTGCGGCGTCCACACTGACGCCCAGGCATGGGTGGCATCCACCCCGATCATGCGTTCCTTGCCCGGCGGCGGATCGGTGGCCAGATAGCCCGAGACGTAACTGGCGGCCAGACCGTTGGCGCGCAGGCAGGCGATGGCGAGCCTGGCGAAGTCCTGGCACACCCCCTCGCGCGCCGCCAGCACCTCGGCGACCTGGGTGGACACCGTCGTCGAACCCGACTTGTAGGTGAAGTCGGAATAGATCCTCGACGTCAGTTCGCGCAGCACCTCGATCAGCGGCCGTCCTGGCACGAAACTCGGCGCGGCGTACTCGCGCACGGCATCGGTGATTTCCGGCGGCGACAGGTCCAGGGTGAACTCGGCGGCCAGCGCGCCATCCCCGCCGACCGGGCGGGCCAGCTCCCACGGCGCCCGCGCCGATGCCCCTGAATAGCGTTCGGGTTCAGGCGGATCCACCTCCACCACGGAGTGGCTGGTGATCCTCAGCGTGCGGTGACGTTCGGTGATGTGAAAATACGAGCTGATGTTGCCGTACGCGTCGCGGCCGGTGGAACGATCGGCCGCCTCGGGTTCGATCACCAGCTCGTGGGACAGGCAACGCTGCCAGTCCAGGTCGCGGGGCGTGAGAAAGCCGCGACCGTAGGAACTGGTGACATCGTCGGAGTAGCGGTAGACGGTGCGATGGGTGATCTCGTAGCAGCGCGTGCTGGGTTCGGTCACGGCACCACCCGCCGTTCGTCAGGTCCCCACAGCGGTTGCATGCCGCCGGGCAGGGACAGGTGAGCCGCGGTGATCACGCCGGACAGGTCCCGCAGGCCGACATGCATGCCCTCGAGCAGGGCAGCCAACTCGGCGCGGGTCCCCTCGCCGGTGACCTCCTCGAGATCGGCCGGGTCGAGCCGGCGCAACCGGGTGGCCAGTTCGTCGACCAGACGTTCCGAACGCGACGAGCCCGACGATCCGGGCAGGGTCTTGAGGCCGGTCCGGATCCGCTCCAGTTGGTAGATCAACGATCTGGGGTTCTCCGCATCGAACAACACCAGTTCGGCGATCGCCGCGATCTTGATCTGGCCGGGATTGCGCCGCCGGTAGATCACCGACGATTCACAGGCCACCAGGGCCGACTCGGTCACCGCGCGCTCGGCGTCGGCGCTGCGCATCGTCGTCAGGGTGGCGCGCAGCAGCGCGGTCAGCGCCAGACCCCGCTCGATGCGCTTACCGAGATCCATCATGGTCCAGCCGATGTCCTGCACCATCGACTCCGCGGCCACCCCGGACAGCGCCAGCATTCCGGCCAGGGTCTGGCTGTGCGCGTTGGCGAGGTAGAGATCCGCGGCGGTCGGCGACTCGGGCGGAGCAGCCGACGGCCGCAGCACCGCGCGTTCGACCCCGGCCAACACCATCCAGGTGTCGTTGGACATCTGGTCGCGCACCGACCGTGCGGCCAGCGCGAGGCGCTCGACCGATTGGGCGAGCGAGCCCGGCCGGTGCCGGTCTGCGGTGGCCGACCACAGGGTGGCCGGGGCGATCGCGATCATCTCGTGGTCGTCGTCGGTGTCGCCGGTATCGGTGCCCGTGATCGAGCCGAGTGCTGCCAACAGCACCGGAACGCACTGGCTCTCTTCGAGATCCGGGCGGTAGCGGAACTCGTGGTAGCGCTCCCGGGTGACGGTGAGCAACCGGGCCGTGCCCTCGGCGCGTTCGGCGTAGCGCCCCATCCAGAACAGGTCCGAGAGCACACGGGGCGAGCTGACCGCCCGGGTGGAGCTGGGGATCGTGCCGGGAGCCACCAGCTCGACCGACACCACCGGGGCACGCTCGGCGGTGACCCGCTGCGGTGTGCGCACCCAGACATCCTTGGCGGCAAGGGTGTTCATCCGGTAAGCGGCGTGTCCCGGGGCGACCACGTAGCCGAGGCCGCCGATCATAGGGGCATACCCGCCACGTTGGGCCACCGTGAACAACCGCATGCCGACGTTACCGGCGGACAACCCCCTGGCCCGGTAATCGGTTGGTGCGGTGGAGAACTGAGGCAGTTCCTGCCCGATCCAATCCCCTGGTTCGGCCTCGATACGTGCCGCCAGATTCTCGCGGGCCGCCGCCGACAGCGTCGGCCCGACGATGGTCTCCCCGCCGCTCACCGGTCTGATCAACAGCGAGGACAGCTTGGTGAGCAGATGGGAGCGCTCGATGTCGATGCCGCCCCAGTACATCGGAGCGGTCGTCAGCTGCGGCGTCTCGTCGAGCAGCAGCTCGGCCAACTGCGGCAAAAACCGTGCCAGACCCGGACTTTCCAGGATTCCGCTGCCGAGCGTGTTGACCACCGTCACCGCACCACGGCGCAACACCTCGACCAGGCCGACCACGCCGAGCCGCGAATCGGGGCGCAGGTCGAGCGGGTCCATGTAATCGGCGTCGACGCGGCGCAACACCACATCGACGCGTTTGAGGGTGCCCAGCGACCGCATCCACAGCGTGCCGTCGCGGACCACGAGATCGGCACTCTCCACGAGTGGGAAGCCGAGCACGCCGGCCAGGTACGCCTGGTCGAAGGCGGTCTCGGAATGGATACCGGGGCTGAGCACCACCACCACGGGCTCCTCGGCGGCCTCGGGCGCCGCATCGAGCAGCGCCAGGCGCAGCGCCTGCGCCCAGGGCGAGGCCGGCCGCGGGCCGATCCGCTCGTAGAGGTCGGGTGCCGCATGGGCGATGACGCGTCGGTCGGCCAGCGCGTAGCCGGCACCCGACGGCGCCTGCGTCCAGTCCGCGTTGACGACGAAGGCACCCTCGTCGTCGCGGCTGATGTCGCAGCCGTGCAGGAACAGTTGATGACGCCCGGGCACCACGATGCCGCGGGCGGCGCGCAGATACCCGGGGTGGGCGAACAGCAGCTGGGCGGGCAGCACCCCGCTGGTGATCGAGCGACGGGCCCCGTACAGATCGGCGAGAACCGCGTCCAGCAGCCGGGAACGCTGCACCAGACCCGATTCCAGGCCGTCCCAGTCCTCGGCCGAGACGACCAGCGGCAGGGCGTCGAGACGCCAGGGACCCGGCACCGCGGTCCCGTCGCCGTCGGTGACCACCTCCCCGTGGCGGTCCACCTGGATGTAGGTGATGCCGTCGTTG
>NZ_HG322951.1:3343828-3397630 GCF_000455325.1 Mycolicibacterium septicum DSM 44393 | reverse complement strand
CGCGCACGTCGAACAACGCCTGCTGCGCCCGGGAGCTGCGATAGGCGGCCAGCACGCCGTCGACGTCCACACCGGTGTCCGCGGCTACACCGGTGGCTTGGGCGGACTCCGGTGAGCCATTCGCACGTAGAACCATCAGTGAAGAACGGTACGCACCCGGCGAAGATCCAGAATTCCGGGCGCGCCGACGTCGGTGGATTGGCGGGCCTGCTTCTCCCTCAGATCCGACAGGTCGATGGTGCCCGGGGTGAATCCGGTCGCTTCGAATCGACGGCCACGCCGCGACTCGGCCTCGACCGCGTTGACGGGCGGGGTGTCGTAGGACCGCCCACCCGGGTGAGCGACGTGGTAGGTGCAGCCACCGCGGGAGGTACCCGTCGCGGTGTCGACGAGTTCGAACCGCAGCGGGGAGTCCACGGTGATGGTCGGGTGCAGCGCGCTGGGCGGCTGCCAGGCACGGAACCGCACGCCGCCCACCTGGATGTCGGGATTGTCGGTGGCCAGCAACGGGATCGGGTAGCCGTTGGCGGTCACGATGTAGCGGTGCCGGTCCGCCCCGACCAGCCGCACCTGGACCCGCTCCACCGACGAGTCCACATAGCGGGCGGTGCCCCCGGCAGTCGACTCCTCCCCCAACACATTCCACGGTTCGATCGCGCCGCGCAGCTCGATCTCCACGCCGTCGCAGACCGTCGTCCCCACCCGCGGGAACCGGAACTCGGTGAAGGGATCCAGCCAGCTGGTGTCGAAGTTGACGCCGTGCGTCCGCAGGTCGGCCGCGACCTGGGCGATGTCCTGAATCAGGAAGTGCGGCAACAGGTATCGGCCATGAAGATTCGCCCCGTGCCGGATCAGCGGGGCCCGCAACGGCTCGTCCCAGAACCTGGCGACCAGTGCCCGCACCAACAGCGACTGCACCATCGCCATCTGGAAGTGCGGCGGCATCTCGAAACCGCGCAACTCCAACAACCCAAGACGCCCCCGCGCGCTGTCGGGGCTGTAGAGCTTGTCGATGCAGAATTCGGCGCGGTGCGTGTTGCCGGTGATGTCGGTGAGTAGATGGCGCAGTGCCCTGTCGGTGACCCAGGCCTGTGAAGACCCGCCTGCGGCGGAAAGCCGCGCGATCTCGGCGAAGGCGATCTCCAGCTCGTAGAGCGCTTCGGACCGGCCCTCGTCCACCCGCGGCGCCTGTGAGGTGGTGCCGATGAACCGGCCGGCGAACAGGTAGGACAACGAGGGGTGCCGCTGCCAATAGGTGAGCAGCGACACCAGCAGATCGGGCCGGCGCAACAGTGGCGAGTCGGCCGGTGTGATGCCGCCGAGGGTGATGTGGTTGCCGCCGCCGGTACCGCCGTGCGTTCCGTCCACGTCGAACGATTCGGTCGACAGCCGGGCCTGCCGGGCCTGCTCGTAGAGGGTCTCCAGCTGGGCCTGCTGTTCTGCGAAGCTGGCGGTCGGTGCGACGTTGACCTCGATGACGCCGGGATCCGGGGTGATCGACATGGACGCGATGCGGGGGTCCGGCGGTGGCCCGTACCCCTCGATCACCACCGGCGTGTCCAGCTTGGTGGCCGCGGATTCGACGCGGGCCACCAGGTCGACGAAATCGTCGAGCTCCTCGGTCGGCGGCAGGTAGACGTAGAGGAACCCGGATCGGATCTCGGCGACCAGCGCCGTGGTGGGCGCGTCGTCGGCGGGCTCGAGCGCGGCCTCGTCGGGTTCGGTGCGCTCATCGGTGCGCCCCGACAGCGGGTCGGCGTCGTAGGACGGGCGCGGCGGACGCCAGCTGATCGCACCCAGCGGCAGCCGCAGCCCGGCCGGCGAATCGCCCTCCGTGAGCACGATCCGCCCGCGCCGCAGCTGCCAGTCCGCGCTGGCCCAGCCGGAGCCGTCGGCGCGGCGGTGCAGGGGCAGGACGTAGGCGGCGGGCTGATCGACCGGGGTGTCGAGCCGGGCCAGCAGCTCGGCCCGGGCGTCGGGGGTGTCATCGGCCAGATCGTCGGCGGTGGCCACCGGCTCGCCGGCCGGCTGCCGCGCCGCGGCCGCCAAGCGGCTCAGCGCGTCCTCATATGCCGGGCGAACCTGACGGGCGGGCAGCCCGAAATCGGCGGCGACCGCGGCGAGGATGCGCTGACCGGCGTCGTCGGCCAGGGCGGGCACGTCACCACCCCACGGATCGGCAAGCAGCGCCGCGTCGTTCCACAGTGGCTGGTCGTCGGTGCGCCAGAACAGGCCGATCTGCCAGCGCGGCAGGGGTTCTCCCGGATACCACTTGCCCTGGCTGCGCTGGATCAGCCCGGCCGGGGCCCACACCGCCTTGAGGCGCGCCGCGAGCACCGAGGCCCGTTCGCGCTTGTGCTCGCCGTCGGCGTCGGTGGTCCATTCCGGGTCGACCTGGTTGTCGATCGAGACGAAGGTCGGCTCGCCCCCGACGGTGAGCCGCACATCGCCGTCGGTCAGGCGCTGATCCACCTCCGCACCCAGTTTCGTGATCGCCGCCCAGGCGGCGTCGGTGTACGGGAGCGTCACCCGCGGGTCCTCGTGGATCCGGGTGACCACGTTGGAGAACTCCAGCGTGGATTCGCACGGCCCGGTGGCGCCGGTGATCGGGGCCGCCGATTCCGGGTGCGGGGTCGCCGAGAGCGGGATGTGGCCTTCCCCGGCGAACAGTCCCGAAGTCGGGTCGAGGCCGATCCAGCCCGCGCCCGGGATGTAGGCCTCGGCCCAGGCGTGCAGGTCTGTGAAATCCGCGGTGGGACCGGAAGGACCGTCGAGGGCCTGCACATCCGAGGTCAGCTGGACCAGGTAACCCGAGACGAAGCGGGCCGCCAGCCCCAGCTGTCGCAGGACCGACACCAACAGCCATGCCGAGTCGCGGCACGAGCCGATTCCGGTGCGTAGCGTGACGTCAGGAGTCTGCACACCCGGTTCCATCCGCACGGAGTAGCCGACATCGGCGTTGACAGCCCGGTTGAGCGCCACCAGATAATCGATCGTGCGGGTGCCCGGCGGCACGGTGAAATTGCTCACCCACGCCTTCACGAGTTCGCCCGGACCGGATCCCTCATCCGCCTCGTCGACCGGGCGCAGGTAGGGCTTCAAATCCTCGAGCAGGGCCTTGGGGTACTCGAAGCCGAAAGTCTCCGCGTAGTCCTCGATGAAGAAGTCGAACGGGTTGATCACCTTGAGATCGGCGATGAGCCCGACAGTGATGGTCAGCGTGCGCGCCCGGTCCGGGAACACCAGGCGGGCCAGGAAGTTCCCGAATGCGTCCTGCTGCCAGTTGATGAAATGGCCGGCCGGCTCGACGGTCAGCGAGTACGCCTCGATGGGGGTGCGCGAGTGCGGCGCGGGGCGCAACCGGATGACGTGTGGATGCAGCTCCACCAACCGGTCGAAGGTGTAGCTGGTGCGGTGCTCCAGCGCCACTTTGATCCCCATCTGCAAATCCCACCACACGGCGCACTCCCCCGCACTGCGTGCGACAGGCGGCCCCCGTCGACACGCCGGGATTCGGCCGGATTCGGTCGGCGCTGGTTGAATTCAGCGGTGGAGTGACTGAGGTGAAGGGATGTGGCCGCCCGCGATGTGGAGCACCGTGCTGGTGATGGCCGCCGTGGCGGCAATCGACCCCCTGAGAATCGGGGTCGTTGCCTTCATGCTGTCGCGGTCGCGGCCGGTGCGGTTGCTGCTCCCGTTCTTCCTCTTCGCCTTCACCGCCAACGTCGCAGTGGGCGCCGCGGTGGTGTTCGTGTTCAAGAACGCCACGGGCGGCGGCGGAAGCACGATGCCACCGGGACTGGAGATCGGCATCGGCGCCGTGGCGCTGGTGATCGCTGTCCTGTCGGCGACAGGACAGCTCGAACGCCTGGTCAACCGGGTGCGCGCGCGCCGGGCCGTACCGGCCGCGGTGGGCGACGGCACCGATGCGCAGCCCACCGAGGACGCGGTGCCGGGACTGTCGAAGCTGCCGGCAGGGATGCAGGCCGCGCTGCGTGGCGAGGCACCATGGGCAGCCGCCCTGCTGGGCCTCATCAACGGTTTCCCCACGCCCTACTACCTGGCGGCGATGGCTGCGGCCCTCACCTCGGGCGCGGCATTGGCCGAGCAGATGGCCGCTCTGGTCGTATTCAACCTGGTCGGTTTCCTGGCGGCGCTGATCCCGATCATCAGCTTCTGGGTCGCCCCGGAAGCCACCCGCTCAGGTGTCGAGCGGCTCTATGCCTGGATGGGGCGGCACCATCGACTCGTGGTGGCCGTGATCGCAGGCGCGGTCGGAGTGTTCTTCGTCGCCTCGGGCGTCAGCCACTTGTGACGGCGCGGCCGATCTTCGCGCGACGGTAGACCGCGAGCGTGAGGACGCCGGCCGAGGTGATACCCACCAGGTTCACCAGCAATTGCAGCACGGATTCGGCGGCGACGTCCCAATCACCCACGGTGGCCGCCACCACGGCGAAACCGGCGGCGGGCACGGTCGTCACCGAGATGAAGACCCCCACCAGCGCCTCGGATTTCGACGACACGAGCGACAGCATTCCGGCGGCGCCGGCCAGAAGTGCGACGACGAACGAGAACGGTCCCACCTGGAAGATGAAGTCGACCTGGGTGAGTTCACTGAACGTGGTCAGCTGCACCCATCCCAGTGCCTCGAAACCCAGCGTCGCGACCGCGGTGACGATCATCGCCAGCGGGAACCCCACCAGCAGCGCTGCGCCGGCCCGCCGCGCCAGCGACATCCGGCGTTGGACAAGGGCGACCGCGAGCGCAGCGAGCGGGCCGAACTCCGGCCCCACCACCATCGCCCCGACCACGGTGATCGCCGAATCGGTCACCACACCGATGGCGGCGAGCAGGCACGCGATGCAGAGGAACATCAGGAACGTCACGCTGAGGCTGGACTCCTCGCGGGTGCGCGCCACCAGTTCATCCCAGATCACCGCATCGGCCGCGTCACCACCCGCGACGTCCTCCGCGTGATGGGCCGCGCTCGACAGCACGGTGTCGAGCGGCTCGAGGGTGATGGCGCCGAAGTGCTGCACATCAAGGGATTTCAACCGCTGGACGATCTCATCGGCCGCTTCGCGGGCGACGTCGGCGGTGATCTGGTCACCGGCGGGGTCAACCGCGGCATCGGCCAACAACACAATGTGGGCGACGCCGGGCTGTTCACGCAGGACATTGAGAATCGGTTCGCGCAGATCGGCCGGCGCTATGACGCGTAAGTGCAGCACGCGCCGAGAGTAGCGCTGATCACGACGTGCGACGCTCGACGCGGACGACGAGTTCGTCCGGCGGCACCTGGTGGCCTTCCTCACAACGGATCTCGACTCCGGCCAGCGCACCGCACCCGTCATGGGCGAGCCGCAGCCCGGTGTCGTTGAGATGCTTGCGACCCCACTCGAACATGGCCCACACCACCGGCATGAAGTCAGTTCCGGATTCGGTGAGCACGTATTCGTCGCGCTCCCGCTGACCGGGCTCGCGATAGGGCCGTTTTGCCAGCAGCCCGGCTGCCACCAGGTCGGACAACCGTGCCGAGGTTGCCGCCTTGGTGATCCCGACCCGGCGGGCGAAGTCGTCGAATCGGGTCGTGCCGTAGAAGGCCTCGCGCATGATCAGCATCGCCGACTTGGTGCCGGCGAACGCCATGGTCCTCTCGATCGGGCAATGGCCCACCGCCGACCAACTGTCCCGGTCGGCGAGCTTGCCCTGCAGCATTCCCACGGAATCAAACCCCATCCCTGAGTTGTTCTTACTATACCCAGGTGTTATACCTGGGTAGCCATAACAATACTCAGCGTCGAGCACCAGGAGGCACGGAATGACCGGATATGCAGACCGGGACGCAGTCATCGTCGGAGCGGTCCGGACCCCGATCGGCAAAGGCAAGGCCAACGGCGCACTGCACGGCGTCCTGCCCGCGGATCTCCTGGCCCACAGCCTGCGCGAGCTGATCACCCGAACTGGTGTCGACCCGGTACTCGTCGACGACGTCATCGCCGGCGCCGTGACCCAGGTCGGCGATCAAGCCGTCAACATCGCGCGCAACGCCCTGCTGGGCGCCGGATTCCCCGAATCGGTACCCGGGACCACCGTCGACCGCCAGTGCGGCAGCAGCCAGCAGGCGATCAGCTTCGCCGCCCAAGGTGTGCTGGCCGGCGCCTACGACATCGTGATCGCCGCGGGCGTGGAGTCCATGTCGCGGGTGCCGATGGGCAGCTCGGTGCTGCCGGGCAGCGACCCCTTCGGCCTTGCCTTCGCCGAACGCTACTCCGAAGGTCTTGTCCCACAAGGGATCAGCGCCGAGTTGATCGCAGCCAAATGGGGCTTCTCCCGTGCCCAGCTCGACGAGTTCTCGGCGGGCAGCCACGAGAAGGCCGCCCGGGCCACCAAGGACGGACTGTTCGAGGCCGAACTCGCGCCGATCGCCGGTCTGAGCACCGACGAGATCATCCGGCCGGGTACCACGGTCGACACCCTGTCCGGGCTGAAGCCTGCGTTCTACAACGAGGCATATGCCGCCCGGTTCCCGCAGATCAACTGGGAGATCACCCCCGGTAACTCGTCACCTCTGTCCGACGGCAGCGCGGCGGTGATGATCACCAGCGGTGCGACGGCCAGGAAGCTCGGGCTCAAGCCGCTCGCGCGTATTCATACCACCACCGTCGTGGGATCCGATCCGCTCTACATGCTGACCGGCGTCATCCCGGCCACCGAAAAGGTGCTGACGCGTGCGGGTCTGACGCTGGCGGACATCGACCTGTTCGAAGTCAACGAGGCGTTCGCACCCGTGGTGCTGGCCTGGGCGCACGACACAGGTGCCGATCTGGGCAAGACGAATGTCAACGGCGGGGCGATTGCGATCGGGCATCCGCTGGGTGCCAGCGGGGCACGCATCATGACCACCCTGGTCAATGCGCTCGAGCAGCGCGGCGGGCGCTACGGCCTGCAGACCATGTGTGAGGGCGGCGGCATGGCCAACGCCACCATCATCGAGCGGCTGTAACCCCGATCCCGCCGAGACGGTATTCCGGCAGCCGAGCTGCCGGAATGCCGTCTCGACTCACGGGTTAAGCGCGGACCAACTCGAACAGCGGGATGGCCCGGGTGGTCTTGGACTGATACTCGGCGAAGACGGGGGCGCGCTCGATGATCTTCGGGTACGCCGCGTCGCGCTCGTCGGCGGGCAGCTCCCGGGCCGTCGCGTCGTAGGCCTCGGTGCCCACCTCGACGCGCACCTTGGGGTTGGCCCGCAGATTGTGCACCCACGCCGGGTCTTTCGGCGCACCGGCGTAGGAGCCCACGATCAGCATCCGGTCGTCGACATCCAGGTAGGCCAGCGGCGACAGCCGGGGCTGACCGGATTTGGCCCCGGTGGTGTGCAACAGGAGCAGCGTGCCGCCCTCGAACGGCCCGCCCACCTTGCCGCCGTTGGCGCGGAATTCCTCGACCACGTTGCGGTTGAAGTCATCGAGAGCCGCCGCGTCGGCGACCAATTCGCTCTTGTCGAAGTCAGGGTCGATATCGCTCATGACTTCTTGAGCTCCTCGGGCTTGGCGTCTATTCCCGATTCCTTGCGCTGCTGCGGGGTGATGGGCGCGGGCGCATCGGTCAGCGGGTCGACGCCGCCGCCCGACTTGGGGAACGCGATGACCTCGCGGATCGAGTCCACCCCGGCCAGCAGCGCGGTGATGCGGTCCCAGCCGAACGCGATGCCGCCGTGCGGCGGCGCCCCGAAGGCGAAGGCGTCCAACAGGAATCCGAACTTGTCCTGGGCCTCGTCGTGGTCGATGCCCATCATGGCGAACACCCGCTCCTGGATGTCGCGCCGATGGATACGGATCGAGCCGCCGCCGATCTCGTTGCCGTTGCAGACGATGTCGTAGGCATCGGACAACGCGCTGCCCGGATCGGTGTCGAAGGTGCCCTCCGATTCGGCCTTCGGCGCGGTGAAGGCGTGGTGCACGGCCGTCCAGGCCCCCGAACCCACGGCCACGTCGCCCGAGGCCGTCGCCACATCGGCGGGCTCGAACATCGGGAAGTCCACCACCCAGGTGAACGCCCAGGCGGCCGGATCGATCAGGTTGAGGCGCTTGGCGATCTCGATGCGGGTGGCGCCCAGCAGCGCTCGCGCCGACCTGGCCGGGCCCGCCGCGAAGAACACGCAGTCACCGGGCTCGGCGCCGACGTGGGCGGCCAGGCCGTCGCGCTCGGCGTCGGTGAGGTTCTTGGCCACCGGGCCGCCCAGCGTGCCGTCCTCGGCCACCAGCACGTAGGCCAGTCCCTTGTGGCCGCGCTGCTTGGCGAATTCCTGCCAGCCGTCGAGGGTGCGGCGCGGCTGCGACGCACCGCCGGACATGACGACCGCACCCACGTACGGCGCCTGGAACACCCGGAACGGGGTGTCCTTGAAGTAATCGGTGCACTCGATGAGTTCGACGCCGAACCGCAGGTCGGGCTTGTCGGAACCGAACCGGCGCATCGCGTCGGCGTAGCTGATCCGCGGCAGCGGCAGCGGCAGGTCGTAGCCGACGAGGGCCCACAACGCCTTGAGGATCTGCTCGGAGATCGCGATGACGTCGTCGGCGTCGACGAAGCTGAGCTCCATGTCCAGCTGGGTGAACTCCGGCTGGCGGTCGGCGCGGAAGTCCTCGTCGCGGTAGCAGCGCGCGATCTGGTAGTAGCGCTCCATGCCGGCGACCATGAGCAGCTGCTTGAACAGCTGCGGGCTCTGCGGCAGCGCGTAGAACGAGCCGGGCTGCAGGCGCGCGGGCACCAGGAAGTCGCGGGCGCCCTCCGGGGTCGAACGGGTCAGCGTCGGGGTTTCGATCTCGACGAAGTCGTGCTCGGACAGCACACTGCGGGCGGCCGCATTGACCTTGGACCGCAACCGGATTGCGTGGCCCGGGCCCTCGCGGCGCAGATCCAGGTAGCGGTACTTGAGCCGGGCTTCCTCGCCGGCGGTCTCGTCGAGCTGGAACGGCAGCGGGGCGCTCTCGGACAGCACGGTCAGCGAGGTGGCGTTCACCTCGATCTTGCCGGTGGGGATGTCGGGGTTCTCGTTGCCCTCGGGACGGACCTCGACCACTCCGGTGACGGCGATGCAGAACTCGGCGCGCAGCCGGTGCGCGGCGGCGAGCACATCGCCTTCGCGGAACACCACCTGAGACACGCCTGATGCGTCGCGCAGGTCGATGAAGATGACCCCGCCGTGGTCACGGCGACGCGCCACCCATCCCGCCAAGGTGACCGTTTGACCGGCATCCGCGGCCCGCAATGAACCGGCGCCATGACTGCGCAGCACGAAAACTCCTGAATGTTGAGTCGAGAGAGACTGGTGGTGACGATTGACCAGTCTAGAGAGTCGGTCTGCGGCGGTAACTTGGCAGCGTGGATGAGCGCTCGCGCGAAGACTCAGCAGCACGGAACTCCCCCATCGCGGTCATCGGCCCGGGCGCCATCGGGGCCACCGTCGCCGCCCTCCTGTATGCCGCGGGCCGACCGGTCCTGCTGGGCGGACGGACCCCGCGCGACGGTGTCGAGGTCCGGCCCGACGGCGGAGAACCAATTCGGGTGCCAGGCCCGGTGCACACCGATCCGGCCACCGTCGACGGCCCGCTCGACGTGGTGTTTCTCGCCGTCAAGGACACCCAGAACGGCCACGCCGCCGCGTGGCTGGACCGGCTGTGCGACGAGAACACCGTGGTGTGCGCGCTGCAGAACGGCGTCGAGCAGGTCGAGCGGGTCAGTGGGATCAGCCCTCGCACCGACGAGGCCCACGTCGTGCCCGCGGCGGTGTGGATCTCGTCGGAGATGCAGCCCGGCGGCTGGGTGCGGTTGCGCAGCGAGGCCCGGTTGGTGCTGCCCGACACCCCGGCGGCGGCGACCGTGGCCGACGCTTTGCGCGGCACCGCGATCACCGTGGAACGCGACCCCGATTTCCGCAGCGCGGCCTGGCGCAAGCTGCTGGTCAACGCCGTGGTCGGGTTCATGGTGCTGGCAGACCGGCGCGCGGGCATGTTCCGCCGCGACGACGTGGCCGCGCTGGCGCGGCGCTATCTGACCGAGTGCCTGGCCGTGGCCCGCTCCGACGGCGCGGATCTGGGTGACGAGGTGGTCGACGAGATCGTCACCATGCTGGCCGCCGCACCCGAGGACCTCACCACCTCGATGCTGACCGACCATCGGGCCAACCGGCCGCTGGAGTGGGACATCCGCAACGGCGTCATCTCCCGCAAGGCGGCCGCGCATGGCCTGCCCACCCCCATCAGTGACGTGGTGGTCCCGCTGCTGGCTGCGGCCGGCGACGGGCCGGGCTGACCCGCCACTAGACACTCTCCCCTAGGGTGTCTACCCATGGCCCGGACCTACCAGTGCGAACGCGTCGAGTTGGACTTCATCGACCGTGCGCCGTTCCGCTTCGTCAGCACCGTCGACCTCGCCATCACCGGAGAGCAGCTGTTCGAGGTGCTGTCCGACGAGACCTCCTGGCCGCACTGGGCCACCGTCATCACCAATGTCGAGTGGACCAGCCCCGAACCTCGCGGCGTCGGCACCACCCGCACGGTCACGATGCGCGGGCACATCGTCGGCGATGAGGAATTCCTGGCGTGGGAACCTTTCTCCCACATGGCTTTCCGATTCAACACCAGCACCTCGAACGCGATCTCGGCCTTCGCCGAGGACTACCGCGTGGTCGAGACGGCCGACGGCTGCCACCTGACCTGGGTGATGGCGATGAAGCCCAGCGGGCTGGCCGGGCGACTCGGGATGACCATGGGCCAGCCGGTGATGGCGTGGCTGTTCCAGCGGTTCCTGCACAACCTCCGCCGCTACACCAACGAGCGCTACGGCAAGTAGGGCGTCAGCCCAGCCCTTCCCACGCCACGCGCCGCACCGCGTCGGGATCGGCGACGGTCTCGTCGCGCGTGGAACGGATCACCCGGGTCAGCCGCCGCTCGATGTCGTACTCCGGCCAGTCGGCGACCTCGGCCCGGGCGAAATCCAGCCAGGTACGTTGCATCCGCCGGCCGACCGACGGCTGCACCCGCCGGCCCAGCGGGTGCAACTTCCGCCCGAGATACGACCCGTAGCTGTGGTGGATGTGCACGATCTCGCTGCCGTGGGTGGCGCCAAGGCCCAACACCTTCAACGTCCAGGTGGTGTGGTCGAACCGGTACACGTGAGTCGGCGCGTGCCCGCTGTAGGCATCGGCGAACGCCCAGGTCGGCGCCCCGAACATGACGTCGGACCCGAAAGCGATCAACGCCCGGCGGCGCGGGAGATCGGGATAGGCGCTCACCACCCGATCGCGGTCGTGCGGAGTGCGGCGGCGCAGATAGTCCTCGACGCCGGCCGGCGTGGTCGGCAGCATCGGTGGCTTACCCCAGGCGAACATCGACGCCTCGTGGCTGTTGGTGCCGATGATCAACGGCACCGCGGACACCGCGCCCGCGCGCGCGGCCTCGGTCGGGTGCAGCGGCAGCAGGTCGACGCCGTGGGTCAGCCCGTAGGCCAACGTCGGTGTCTGCTGCGCACTCTCGAGCTGCAGCTGACCGGCGGCCCGGCGCAACTGGCGCTGCGGCAGCACTTTGAGCTGCTCGGCGCCGACCCCGAGCAGTTGCATGAAGCGCCGCGACTGGCGAGCCCGGTCCTCGCGGTCGGCGATCAGCGGTAGCGCCGGGCTCTGGGCGATGGCCCTGGCGAACAGACCGTCGGCCGCCGGGCTGGCCAACAGTGCCAACACCGATGTGGCACCGGCCGATTCACCGAACACCGTCACCTGTTCCGGATCGCCGCCGAATGCGGCGATGTTGTCGCGCACCCACTGCAGCGCGGCGATCTGGTCGCGCAGGCACAGGTTGTCGTCGAACCCCTCGCCCAGGTCACCGAGTTCGAATCCGCCGAACACGCCGAGCCGGTACGTGACATTGACGACGACCACGTTGCCGTTGGCCGCCAGCCGCGAACCGTTGTACAGCTGCAGCTGACCGGCGCCGTAGACGAAGGCCCCGCCGGGAATCCACACCATCACCGGCAGCGATCCACCCGTGTCGGGCGACCACACCGTGACAGTCAGGCAAGCCTCGTCGCGGACCTTGGGGTCGTCGCGGCCTCCCCCGACGAACGAACGGCCCTGGGGCGGCAAAGGACCGTGCTCGACGGCGTCGCGCACCCCGGTCCAGGGCACCACGGGCCGCGGCGCCAGGAAACGCAAGGCGCCGATGGGCTGCTGGGCGTACTCGACACCCCGCCATACGCTGACCCCGCCTTCGCGGGTGCCGCGTAGCCGCCCATGCGAGGTGTGGGCGATGGTCGAATGTTCCGCAACGACGGACACGTGTGAATCCTAGTGTGGCAAGGCCAACTACCTGGTCGAAGGACCGGGTTTGCAGCTGTAGCCCCTGGCTGGGTGTCAGGTGTCACGCCGCGCTGGGGGCCGTTGACTGGGCCCAGGTGGCGGGGGCTCGGAGCGCGATGTTATCGGCCCCGAGAATGTCTGCGTGTTCTGCGGTGAATCCGCAGTCCCGACAGACGAACTCGGCCTGGCTGGTCCGGTTGCGTTTGTCGATGTGGCCGCAGGCGGTGCATCGCTGGCTGGTGTACGCCGGGTCCACCCGGACGATCGGCACACCAGCTCGGGCTGCTTTATAAGTGAGGAACACCCCGAGTTGGGCGAAAGCCCAACTCGCGTGGGTGGCGCGTTGGGGCTTGCGGAGCCGTACCCGCTCGCGGATCCCAGTCAGGTCTTCGACTGCGATTCCACGTCCGGTGCGTTCAGCCTCGGCCACGATCCTCTTCGAAATTTGGTGGTTGACGTCGGCCGCGAAGCGCGCTTCCTTGCGGGCACGTTTCCGCAGCAGACGTTTCGCCGACTTGGTGTTCTTCCTCTGGAGCTTCTGGCGCACCTCCCGGTTACGGGTACGTCTGTCCTTCACACTTCCTCGCCCCGCGGCCCCATCGGGTGCGCCGGCGCCGTAAGTCGCCAACAACTCCCTGGCCAGCGGCCGATCACTGGTGACCGCGATGTTCTCCACACCCAGATCCACACCGATCCACCCGTCGCTCGAATGCAGATGAGCCCCGGTAGAGGCCAGGGGTTCGGGCACCACGACACTGGCGATCAAAAACGCGGTCAGCGTGCCACGGCAGCGGCGCAGCACCAGGTCGGTTTCCCCTCTGCGGGACGTCCGCAAAAGCGCGATCTGGTCGGGTTTGCCGGTGAACCGGAGGCTCTTCAATCGCCCGTCAACCGTCCAGATAGAGACCGACCCACCCGTATCGGTATCGGCGTCATGGATCCACGACAAACAACGATCGTCGAACGGCTGAGCGCCAAGGGACCGGAACCGGATCGGGTGGGCCTGAACCTTCTGTCGGCGTGTGCTGCCCGGCACCCCGTGGCGCCCGCCGCCCAGATTCGATGCCAGCGTGGTGTAGGCATCCGCAACTTTACGGATGCACAACTGCGCCGCCTGCGCCCCGAGTCCAGCGTGCTGGCGGGCCATGGCGTAGGTGATTGCACGCAGGTCTCGCCGCCTGAACACAGCCTGACGGTGGGCGATGGTCGACACATGGTTCGCTGTCTCGTTACAGGCGATCAGTGTGCGTGCGAGCACATCAAGTTGGGCGGCGTCTGCCTCCAACCGCACCTGCACGGCCAACTTCATGCCCGCACACTAGATCCCGGGTATGACAACGCTCACTCACCCGGACACAGGCACCGGCCTCCGTCGCTATGGTGGTGGCTGCCAAACCCCGATACACGCAGACCTACACAGCCCAGCGCGTCGAGGCTTCACGACGACGCACCGACAATGGGAAGCAATTCCTATCAATGGTCAACGGAGGACGTACCTCGCAAAGGTACGCTGAACGGGCTGTTGAGCACGCACCTACCGGCGAATGCGATGGAGTGACGCGATGACCTTCAACGAGGGTATGCAGATCGACACGAGCACCACCTCCAGTTCCGGCGGTGGCCGTGGCCCCGGCCGTGGCATCGCGATCGGCGGAGGGATGGGCGGTCTGTTGATCGTGGTGCTCGCGTTGTTCCTCGGTGTGGATCCCGGCACCGTGCTCCCCCAGCAGCAGGAGATCTCCACCAACGGTGTCGAGGCCGAAGGTTTCGATCTGAGCCAGTGCAAGACCGGCGCCGACGCCAACTCCAAGGTCGAGTGCCGGGTGGTCGCCACCGGAAACTCCGTGGACGGCGTGTGGCAGCAACTGCTCAAGGGCTACACCCGCCCGCACGTCCGACTGTTCAAGGGGCAGGTCCAGACCGGCTGCGGTCCGGCCACCAGTGATGTCGGGCCGTTCTACTGCCCGGTGGACAAGACGGCCTACTTCGACACCGACTTCTTCCAGGTGCTCGTCGACCAGTTCGGTTCCAGCGGAGGCCCGCTCGCGCAGGAGTACGTGGTGGCCCACGAGTTCGGACACCACGTGCAGGACCTGCTGGGAGTCCTCGGCCGGGCCCAGCGTGACCCCGAGGGCGCCACCGGCGCGGGCGTGCGCACCGAACTGCAGGCCGACTGCTACGCCGGGGTCTGGGCGCACTACGCGTCGATCACCCGGCAGGAGGGCACCGACGTGCCTTTCCTGGAACCGTTGAGCGACAAGGACATCACCGACGCGCTGTCGGCGGCCTCCTCGGTGGGCGACGACCGGATCCAGAAGCAGGCCACCGGCCGGATCAACCCCGAGGCGTGGACCCACGGTTCCTCCGAACAGCGCCAGAAGTGGTTCACCATCGGTTACCAGACCGGTGATCCGAACAAGTGCGACACCTTCGCCGCGAACAACCTTGGCTAGGGCCACCACCGCCGTCGACACGGTAGCCGAGCGCTACCTGGACACCTATGCGCGCCTCGACCCGTGCGCCGCAACGGAAATGGGTATCACCGGTCACGACGACGACGTCACCGACTACTCCCCACAGGGAGTGACCGCACGCGCCGAAGCGGCCCGTGCCACCTTGGCCGAGCTCGACGGGATCGAGCCCGTGGATGACATCGACGTGGTCACCGTGGCCGCCCTGCGCGAGCGCCTCGGCGCGATCGTCGACGTGCATGATGCCGGGCTGGACCTGGGCGAGCTCAACGTCATCGCGTCGCCGCTGCAGACCATGCGCGACGTATTCGACCTGATGCCCACCGAAACCGAGGATGATTGGGCGCTGATCGCCGCGAGGTTGGCGAAAGTACCCGAGCGGGCCGCAGGTTACGCAGACGCCTTGCGCGAAGCCTCGGGCACCGGCCACGCCCCCGCCCTGCGCCAGGTCACCCGAGGGGTCGCCCAGTCCCGCCAGATCGCCGAGCTGTTCGCCGAGATGTGCACCGGCGCGGCACCCGAACACCCGCGACTTCAGGCGGAGTTGCGGCGGCACGGCGAGGCCGCGGCCGACGCCTACCGGCACCTGGGCGAGGTGCTGCGTGAGGAGATCGCCCCGCGTGCCCGCCAAACCGATGCCTGTGGGCGCGACGCCTACAGACTCATGTCACGGCTGTTCCTCGGCACCTCCGTCGATCTCGACGAGGCCTACGAGTGGGGTCTGGGGCTGCTCGATGCCGTTGTGGCCGAGCAGGAATCGATCGCCCAAGAGCTCTATCCCGGTGCCACGGTCGCCGAGACGCTGCGCCGGCTCGACGAGGAGCCGCGATACGTCATCAGCGGGACGGACGCCCTGCAGGCGTGGATGCAGCAGCTCTCCGACCGCGCGGTGGATTCCCTGGCCGGCACCCACTTCGACATCGACGGGCCGCTTCGTACCCTCGAATGCCGGATCGCACCGACCCAGACCGGCGGCATCTACTACACCGGGCCGTCCGAGGACTGGTCGCGCCCCGGACGCATGTGGTGGTCGGTGCCGCCCGGGGTCGAGCAGTTCCACACCTGGCAGGAAACCACCACGGTCTTCCACGAAGGTGTCCCCGGCCACCACCTGCAGATCGGTCGCGCCGTGGCCCTGGCCGACCAGCTCAACCGGTGGCGACGGCTCGGCTGCTGGGTGTCGGGCCACGGTGAGGGCTGGGCCCTGTACGCCGAGCGGTTGATGGCTGAGCTCGGCTGGCTCGACGATGCCGGAGACCGGATGGGAATGCTTGACGCGCAACGATTCCGCGCGGCCCGCGTGGTCCTCGACATCGGCGTGCACTGCGGCTTGACCGCACCAGACGGTGAGGTGTGGGATGCCGAACGGGCATGGAACTTCCTGACGTCGCATTCGGCCATGGCCGAGGAGAACCTGCGCTTCGAGCTGGATCGCTACCTGGGCTGGCCGGGGCAGGCACCGTCGTACGCGATCGGTCAGCGGATCTGGCACGAACTGCGCGACGAGTCCCTGCGCCGGGGATCGTCGTTGCGAGAATTCCACAGCCGCGCACTGGATCTGGGCGGGCTGCCACTCGATGTGCTCAGATCGGCGTTGTCGTCCGGCTGACCGGTGACGGACACTGGTGCCATGGACCCCGCGCTGGAACCCGACGACAAGGACTGGACCTGGGTACTGTCCCGCACCTGCCCTGAGTGCGGATTCGACCCGACCGCGGTGCAGCCACGCGAGGTGGCCGGCCTGATCCGCGACGATGCCGCGCAGTGGGTGCCCCGCCTGCACCGCCCCGGGGTAGCTGCCCGGACGCGCGCGGACCGCTGGTCGATCCTCGAATACGGCTGCCACATCCGTGACGTGCACCGGATCTTCGAGCACCGGGTGCAGTTGATGCTGACCGAGGACGATCCGCGGTTCCCCAACTGGGATCAGGATGCCACCGCGATCGCCGACGACTACGGATCACAGGATCCGGTCACCGTCGCCACCGAACTGTTCGAAGCGGCGAGCGTCATCGCCGACACCTACGATCACGTGCCGGCCGGCGCCTGGTCGCGCCGCGGGCTGCGCAGCAACGGCAGCGAGTTCACCGTCGCGACGATCGCGATCTATCACCTGCACGACATCGTCCACCACGCGCACGACGTCTCCGCCATGTGATGCAGCTCACAGCCCGAGGCTGTCACGGTTCGGCCACCGAGCGGTGTCTGAGAGGGTGACGACCAGGGGCATAGGGGGCTCATCTGAACGCGACCGAAGTATTCGCCGGGCACCGCCCGCTGCTCTTCACGCTGGCGTACGAGATTCTGGGTAGCGCCGCCGACGCCGAAGATGTGGTGCAGGAAAGCTACCTGCGCTGGATCAACGCAGGCGAGGTCAGCCATCCGCACGCGTATCTCGTGCAGATCGTCACGCGGCAGGCCCTGAATGCACTACGCACGAGCAAGCGCCGGCGCGAAGACTACGTCGGCAATTGGCTTCCCGAACCGATCCAGACCGCGTCGGACGTGAGCGAGGACGCCGTCCTCGCCGAGTCCGTGTCCATCGCGATGCTACTGATCCTGGAGACACTCAGCCCCGACGAACGCGTGGTGTTCGTCCTCAACGAGGTGTTCGGTTACAGCCATCCCGAGATAGCGCTCGTGGTCGGCAAATCCGATACGACGGTGCGCCAGATCGCCCATCGCGCACGCGAACACGTGCAAGCCCGACGTCGCCGCTTCACACCGGACAGGCAACTGGCGCGCGCCACCGTCACGAAATTCCTGCGGGCCGCGCGCACCGGGGACATCGACGGCCTCGTCGCGGTGATGGCGCCCGAGATCGTGGCGCTGTCCGACGGCGGCGGGCAGGTATCGGCTGCGCGTCGCCCGGTCGTCGGACCACAACGGGTCGCGCAGTTCATGGCAGGACTCGCCCAGGGCGGCATGGCCGGCTTCGACATCTCGTTCGGCAGCTACAACTCGATGCCGGCCGTACTTTTCCACCGGGACGCAGCACTGGACTCAGTCCTGCTCATCGAGGTGACCGACGGACTGATTGCCGCGCTCTACGCGATCCGCAACCCCGACAAACTGCGCGCCGCCGCCGCGACCCGCGCCCTGACCAGACAGCAGGAGGACTGATGCAGACCATCACCGTCGAACGGACCATCGCAGCGCCGCAGGACGAGGTATTCGAGTTCATGAGCAACGCAGCCAATTTCACGCGCTCGCCGCTGGTACTTCGGCAGCGGCTGGCCGAACCCGGCCTGCAGGCCCGCTACGGACAGGGCGCCGTGCGCATCCTGATCTGGACCATCGGGTGGTTCCGGGAACGCATCACCGCCTACGACGCGCCGCGTTCCTTCGACTACTCCGTCGAACGCAGTTTCCCGCCCTCGGAACACCGCCACGGTCGAGTCGGCTTCGCCGCGGTGGATGGCGGCACCCACGTCACGTGGACCACGACGTTCCGCGTGAAGTTCCCGCTCATCGGCGGGGCCCTGACCCGCTGGGTGGGTCGACCGATGCTGACCAGGGTCTTCAACGACGTGTTGGACGCAGCGACGGCGGATCTGACCAAACGCTGACCACATTGAACAGATTTCGTTAATCTGTTCAAATGCGCGATGCGGACCGGGCGGTGTCACCCGCGTTGCTCGCTGCCACCGCGTCGACGCTGCGACTTTTGGGCCCAAGGCAATTCAGCCTCACCGCGGTCGCAGAGAATGCCGGGGTATCCCGCGGCACCGTCCACAACGCACTGGGTAGTCGCGACAACGCCATCAGGGTTGGACTCGACCACCTAGCCGGTGCGTTCATCGAGACCATCGCGGCAGAGGTAGGCCGGCACGACACCCTGGCCGATCAGGTCGCCGCGGCCGCGGTCGTCATCTGCGCGCACCGCCGGCAATCGGATTCCGTGGCCCCACGCGGCATCAACGAGAGCATCCTGGTACTTCTGCTGCGCAACACGGGTGACGATCTGATGCGGCGGTCGATCGAGCTGTGGAAGCCGTTCGTGCGGGCGGCTCAGGAACGCGGGGAAGTCGGACCCGGTGTTGCGCCGGCGCGGGCCAGCGAGTGGATCGTGCGCCTGCTGCTGAGCTTCGAACTTCTCCCACCGATCGGCGTGAACCTCGACAGTCCACGTGCGGTGAAACGATTCGTGTCCGACCACATCGTCGTCGGCCTGACCGGAAGGCAGTAATGACCGAACCCGATTACGAGGTGGCGATCATCGGCGCCGGACCCGGTGGCATCGCCACCGCACACATGTTGCGCCAGAAAGGTATCCGCGATTTCGTCATCATCGAACGCGGCAACGACTTCGGCGGCACCTGGCGCGACAACCACTACCCCGGTCTGGCCGTCGACATCCCCACCCTGTGGTACCAGCTGTCGTTCGCCCCCAACCCGAACTGGAGCAGATTCTTCGCGCCGGGGCCCGAGATCCACCGCTATCTGCAGGACACCGCCGCCCATCTCGGACTCTACGAACACCTGCGTCCTGACTCCGAGGTGATCCGCCAGCAGTGGGACGACGAACACGGCCTGTGGCGACTGGACATCCGCGACGCAGCGCCGGTGACCGCACGTTTCCTGGTCAGTTCCGTCGGCGGCTACGTCAACGCCAAGAACACCGTCGACATCGAGGGTGTCGAGGACTTCACCGGAACCATCCTGCGCCCCAACGCCTGGGACGACAGCTACGACACCGACGGCAAGCGCATCGCCGTGATCGGGACCGGATCGTCGGGCGTCCAGATCACTGCGGCCCTGTCCGCGAAAGCGGCCAATCTCGATGTCTACCAACGCACCCCGGCATGGGTGCTACCGAAGATCGACTTCGACATCTCGCCGGGGATGCGCCGGCTGTTCCGGCTGCCGGGGGTCGTCCCGGCCGTCAACGCGGCGGGCCGGCTGGCGATGGACATCTTCATGGTCGCGCCCATCGTCCATGTGTTCTCCCGGCTGCCGGACAAATGGCTGCGCCGCCTGATGCCGCTGTACGACGGCTGGTCCCGGCTGTTGTACCGGCTGCTGCTGCGCGCGGTCGTCGACGACCCGTCGACCCGGCGAAAGCTGGTGCCGCGCTACGGCATCCTGGCCAAGCGGCCGGTGATCTCCAGCGCGTTCCTGCCTGCACTGAACAATCCGAGCACCAACCTGATCACCACGCCGATCGAGCGGATCACCGCGACCGGGATCCGCACCGCCGACGGCGTCGAGCACCCGGCCGAACTGCTGGTGCTGGCCACCGGCTACGAACTGTGGATCGACCCGGAGACCTACCGTCCGGATACCATCCTGGGCCCCAACGGATTCGACCTCGCCCAGTACTACCGGGCACACGGCCTGCACAGCTACGCGGGCACCGCCCACCCCCGCCTGCCCAACCGCTGGGAGATCGTCGGGCCGCTCGGCTTCGTCGGCTTCGCCTGGCTGGACTATGTCGAAACCGTGGCCGCACACGCCGTGCGGATCATCGATGAGACGCGCCACCGCGGCGCCCAGGTCGCCAGCGTCAGCCAGGACGCGTTCAACCTGTGGAATGAACGGATGCGCCGCGACGGCCGCGTCGCGCACCTGTACTACACCGCGGCATCGGGCCTGAACTCCTATTTCGTCAACTCCCAGTACGAAACCCCGTACTACCGGCCGCAGACGATCACCGGATCCCGGCAGTTCGCCCGCCGCTCCCCACTGTCCGATTACGAGTTCACCGATGTCCATGTCACCGCGCTACCCGAGGAGCAACCCGCATGAGCCCCACCGATACTCCACTGGCCGGGCGGGTCGCCTACGTCACCGGAGCCGCGCGCGGGCAGGGCCGCTCGCACTGCGTGCGACTGGCCCGCGCCGGAGCGGACATCGTCGCGCTCGACGCCTGCGCCCCCGTCGCCGAGCACAACGGGTATGCCGCCGCCACCCCGGAAGATCTCGCCGAGACCGTGGCACTGGTCGAGGGCGAGGGCCGCAAGATCCTGGCCCGCGAGGTCGACGTGCGCGACGCGGAAGGTCAACGCCGCCTGGTGGCCGACGCGGTCGAACAGTTCGGCCGCCTCGACATCGTCGTCGCCAATGCCGCTGTGCTCAACTGGGGCCGGTTGTGGGAGATTCCGGCCCAGCAGTGGCAGGACATCATCGATGTCAATCTCACCGGACTCTTCCACACCGTGCAGGCGGTGGTGCCGCCGATGATCGAGGCGGGCAACGGCGGTTCGATCATCACCATCAGTTCGGCCGCGGGCATCAAGGCCGTGCCGGGTTGTGCGCACTACTGCGCCAGCAAGTTCGGCGTCGTCGGGCTCACCAATTCACTCGCGGTCGAGCTGGGCGAGTTCGGCATCCGGGTCAACTCGATCCACCCCTACGGCACCGACACCCCGATGGGCAACGACCTGTCGATGTACCAGGTGCTGCAGGACCATCCGAACTACATCCATAGCTTCTCCCCCGGCGCGCTGCCGACGGATTCACTCATCGCACCGGACAACATCTCCGACATCGTGGTCTGGCTGGCCGGCGATGCGTCGTCATTGGTCACCGCCGCTCAGATCCCGGCAGACAAGGGGTATCTGAAGATCTGAGCGGCGGCGCCGGCCTACAGCCGCGAGTGGGCCGAGATGTTGGTATCGGTGGTGCGCAGCGGACGGATCAGCGCGTCCTGGCTGAACGACGCGATGAGTTCACCCTCTTCGGTGTGCACGGCGCCGCGCACATACGACATGCCCGAGCCGACCTGGGTGCTCTCGTGGCTGTAGAGCAGCCAACCGTCCCAGCGGACCGGCTCGTGGAAGCTCACGGTGACGGTCATCGGCGCGGTCGAGACCGTCAGATGAGCCTGGGCGGTGCCGATGCCCTCGTGGGCCCGCATGGTGGTCGAAATACCCAGGTGCCCGGTGAAGTACGCGATCAGCGCCTTGGCCAGGTCGTCGCGGGCCGGGACGGGTTCGTAGTGCAGCCACGCGTACAGCTCGGGCGGACCGACCTCGTCGGGGCTGTTGACGTCCACGACGTCGACGAGCCGGAGCTCGCGGCCGATCATCGGCATGTGCGAGACGTTCGAGTCGGCCGGGCCCGCGACCTCGGGCCGCGGCAGGTGATGACGGATCACGTCACCGGACGGCACGTCGGTGAACACGGTGATGGTGATGCAACGCTTGCCGTTCTGCGATGCGGCGACCACCGCGGTGGCCGTGGACCGGCCCTCACTGATCACGTCGATGTCGAGCTCGACCGGGGGTCCGACCATGACCGCGCGGGCGAACACCGCGTGCACCGAGCGGATCGACTTGTCCGGAAAGCGTTTGGCCGCAGCGACGATGGCGGCACCCACGATCTGGGTTCCCTCCACCACCTGACGCTCGTCGACACCGGCGATGCCGGTCTGCACGGTGAAGCGGTTCTCCCCCGCGGGTTCCGCGTCGAACAGGTCGAGCAGCATCTGCAGCGTCCACTGCGCAGGCTCGGTCCCGGTCTCGGCGGGTGCCTCGTTGGTTCCAGCGGTCATGTCGTTCCTCTCTGTCACGTCTTGATGACTGTCTCGGCGAATTCGGAAATCGTCTGGGGTGCCGCGAAATCGGCGAACCACACGTAGAAGCGTTCGACGCCCTGGGCCGACAGTCCGGCGAAATGGGCGGTGAGTTCGGCAGCGTCGCCGCACACCAACCCGCCGCCGAGGTGCCCGAACAACCGGGTGCTACGTTCGGTCACCGCCGTGCGATCGGCACCGCGCCCCACGAAGCCGACCATCTGTTGCAGGGAGACCCGTGCCGAACCCACGGTGGGCAGCAATGCGGGCAACCGATCCAATTGATGCGACGGAATGTTCCACCAGTCGGCGTGGGCGCGCACCAGGTCCATCATGCGCTTGCCGGTTCCGCCCAGTACCAACGGAATTGGATGGTCAGGACACGGGGTCTGCGCCCGGTCGTCGTCGCCGTCCCAATAGCGCTGCAGCAGCGCCAGATTCTCACCGAGCCTGCTTACCCGGGCCGCGGCGTCACCGGTCTCGACACCGAACCGCTCGAACTCCTGCGGCCACGAACCCGAGCCCAGTCCGAGCTCGAACCGGCCGCCGCTGGCCGCCGACAACGTGACGGCCTGCTTGGCCAGCACCGCCGGATGCCGGAATGCGTCACACAGCACCAGGTGACCGATCCGCAGCCGCTCGGTACGGGCCGCCACCCAGGTGGCGACAGTCATTGCCTCCCAGATGCTTTGGTGCGTCGCACCGGGGGCCTCCAGATGGTCGATGAACGCGATGCCGTCGAATCCGCTGTCCTCGGCCACCCGCGCACGCTCAACGATGTCGTCGACGCCCAACCGCACCTGGGGTAGGAACAGAAACCACTCGCTCAATCGTTGCCTGCCTATTGCCTCTACAAAACCGGTAACGTCATTCTCGCAAGTGCAGCATGACGGAGGTGATGGCGCAATGGTTAGGCCGGCCGAACGACCGTCCGACGGCGCACGCGCCGAGGCGCAGGCGGACCGGGCCCGCCGCTTCATGAAATCGGCGCTGGCCATCCTGGGCGAGACAGGACGCACCGACTTCACCGTGCTGGAGGTGGTGGAGCGCTCCAAGACCTCGCTGAGGTCGTTCTACCAGCACTTTTCCACCAAGGACGAGCTACTGCTCGCCCTCATCGACAAGATCATGGCCGAGTCCACGCAGCGCTGGCGCTCCGACACCGACGGGCTGGCAGGCCCCGAGGCCCTTCGGTCGCTCATCGAGCGCATCACCATGCCGGCATCGTCGAGCACCCAGGACAGCATCAACCGCGGCCTGACGTTCTACAACGATCATCTCGCCGAGTCGCTGCCCCGTGAATACGCCCGGGTTCTGACTCCATTGCACGAGCTCATCGGCGACATCCTGCGGCGCGGAATGAGCTCGGGAGCCTTCCGGCCCGATATCGATGTCCAGAGCAGCTCGGCCCTGATCATGCAGTCGGTGCTGGGTGCGATGCGCCTGCGTTCACTGGGCGTGGAACTCAACGGAACGCCGATCGAAGGCGAGCACATCTACGAGTTCTGCGCACGTGGCCTTCTGATGCCCGCATCCCCGGCCTGACCAGTGCTTTCCCGAGTTTTTGAGCGATCGCCCGAATGCGTTCGTCCGCGCTGGTCATCACGTGGTAACGTCATTACCAGTTTCGAAAATCAGACTCTTCCAGGAGGCGAACATGCCCTCACGCGAGCTTCCCTACCCGGTGTTCGACGCCGACAACCACTTCTATGAGCCCAAGGAAGCGCTCACCAAGTTCCTGCCCGACCACCGCAAGGGCGTCATCGACTACATCGATGTGCACGGCCGCACGAAGATCGTGGTGCGCAACCACATCAGCGACTACATCCCGAACCCCACGTTCGAGGTCGTCGCACGCCCAGGCGCCCAGGAGGAGTACTTCCGTCACGGCAGCGGCGGAAAGAGCTACCGCGAGGTGATGGGCAAGCCGATGAAGGCCATCCCGGCCTTCCGCAATCCCGAAGCGCGCCTTGAGGTTCTGGACAGCCTCGGCCTGGACTACACGATCATGTTCCCGACGCTGGCCAGCCTGGTCGAGGAGCGCCTGAAGGACGACCCGGACCTGATCCTGGACATCATTCACGCGCTCAACGAGTGGATGTACGAGACCTGGCAGTTCAACTACTCCGACCGCATCTTCTCCACCCCGGTCATCAATCTCGGCGTCGTCGACCGCGCCCTCGAAGAACTTGAGTGGTGCCTGGAACGCGGGGCGAAGACCGTGCTGGTCCGCCCGGCGCCGGTGCCCGGCTACCGTGGCAGCCGTTCACTGGGTCTGCCCGAATTCGATCCGTTCTGGGACGCCTGCGTCAAAGCCGGTATCCCGGTGTGCATGCACGCCTCGGACAGCGGCTACTCCCAGTACCTCAACGACTGGGAGCCGGCCGAGGAGTTCACACCGTTCAAGCCGACCTCGTTCCGGATGGTCGCGATGGGCAAGCGGCCCATCGAGGACACCATGGCCGCGCTGGTCTGTCACGGTGCCCTGACCCGCAATCCGGATCTGCGCATCCTGTCGGTGGAGAACGGCGCCTCCTGGGTGCCGTACCTGTTCTACCAATTCAAGGACGTCTACTCGAAGATGCCGCAGGAGTTCCCCGAGGACCCGATCGAGGCGTTCAAGCGCGCCATCTACGTCGCCCCGTTCTGGGAGGACGACTTCAAGAAGATGGCCGACCTGTGCGGCATCGACCGCATCATCTTCGGGTCCGACTGGCCGCACCCCGAGGGGCTGGCCGATCCGATCAACCTGGTCGACGACCTGCAGGCACACGGCCTCGATGAAGAGGGTGTCCGAAAGGTCATGGGCGGCAACCTGGTCGACCTGTTCAAGGTCGAGAACAAGAAGGTGTACCGGCCGGATGTCCCGGCGCTCGTCCTGAACTGATCTAGTCCTCCTCACACCTAAGAAGCTGGGCCGACTCCATGACCGATGTGGCAAATCCCGAACAGATGCTGTTCACCTCCACCGCGCAGGCGTTCCTGGAAAAGGAGGTGCCGCTGACCCGAGTGCGCCGGCTGCACGCCGAGGGTGTCTCGTTCGACCCCCAATGGTGGGGACGCGCAGCGGAATTGGGGTGGGCCAGCCTGCTGGTGCCCGAAGAGCTGGGTGGCGGCAGCCCGTCCGGGGACGGCGTCACCGACCTGGCCCTGCTCGCCGAGCAGGCCGGCCGCACGGTGGCGCCCGGTCCGTTGCACCCGGTCAGCGTCGTGCTGGCCGGGCTGGTCGAAGCACCCGGCGGGCATGAGGAATTGATCGAGGCCCTGGTGTCCGGCGAGACGGTGGCGTCCTGGGCGGCCTACGAGCCGAACCGGCCGTTCGGGGCCCTGCAGTCCGCCACCGGCATCGGCACCACGGCGACCCGCACCGCATCGGGGTACCGGATCGACGGTGTCAAGGACCGCGTCGAAGCCGGCGACCAGAGCGCCACGGTACTGGTGGTGGCCGTGTGTGACGGCCAGATCCGGCAGTTCGCGGTGCCCACCGATGCGGCCGGGGTGACGGTCACCGATCAGAAGTCGGTCGACCTGGTCAAGCGTTACGCCCGAGTGCGATTCGACGGTGTCGAGGTCGGCGAGTCTGCCGCGGTGGGGTCCGCCGAGCAGACGCCGGCCATCATCGAACGCCAGCGTCAGGTGGCGTTGCTGCTGCAGTGCGCCGAGATCGTCGGAATCCTCGACGCCGTGCTCACGATGACCAATCAGTGGCTCTTCGACCGGCACAGCTTCGGTCGTCCGTTGGCCTCCTACCAGGCCCTCAAGCATCGCGCGGCCGACATGAAGATGTGGTTCGAGGCCGCGCGCGCGACCACGGCGGGGGCGGTGGCCGCGGTGGCCGAACGTTCCCCGGAAGCGCAGAAGCTCGTCAGCGTCGCGAAAGCCTATGTGGCCGAACGTGCTCCCGTGATGCTGCAGGACTGTGTGCAGTTGCACGGCGGCATCGGCGTGACCTGGGAACACGACCTGCATCTGTACCTGCGCAGGGTCGCCCTGTACCGGGCCATGTACGGCTCGCCCGAAGACCACCACCGCGCGGTGTACGCGCTGAGCCGCAAGACCCGCGCAGCCGAGGAGGTTGGGGCATGACCGACACCGTGAGCACCCCCGCGACCACAGAGTCCGTGGAAGAGTTCGCCCTGCGTGCCCGGACCTGGCTGGCCGAGAACATGCCGTCCATCGATCCGGAGGACCCGCCGTTCGCGGTGCGTGCCGAAGCCGAATCCTGGGAGCGCGCAAAGGAACTGCAGAAGCGCCTCTACGAAGGCGGATTCGCGGGCATCTGCTTCCCGCGCGAGTACGGCGGCCTGGGTCTGGATTACGCCTACCAGAAGGCATTCAACGACGAGTGCACGGCCTACGAGATGCCGTTGATCCTCAACACCCCCTCGTTCACCATCTGCGGCGCGACGATTCTCGACATGGGCAGCGAAAAGCAGAAGCGCGAGCGCATTTCGGCCGCGATCCGCGGCGACGAGGTGCTCTGTCAGTTGTTGTCCGAGCCCAGCGGCGGGTCGGACCTGGCCGGTGTGATCACCCGCGCAGAGCTCAAGGGCGACACATGGATCATCAACGGCGCCAAGACCTGGAGTACCAGTGCGTTCGCCGCCGACTACGGGTTGATGCTGGCCCGCACCGATTGGACCGTGCCCAAACACGAGGGCCTGAGCATGTTCCTGGTGCCGCTGAACGCGCCGGGTATCACGATGCGCCGGATCACCGAGGTGAACGGCAACGAGGAGTTCTGCGAGGAGTTCTTCGACAACCTGGAGCTTCCCGCGGATGCCGTGGTGGGAGAGGTCAACGACGGCTGGACCGTCGCCTCGCGACAGCTGCACCACGAACGTCGCGCTGTCGGCGGCGGTTCGGAGTTCGCCAGCGGAACCGGGGCCGAGAACGCCAACGAGATGCCGCCCGACCACATCGGGATCGCCGAGGCCACCGGGCAGGGTGATGACGCCCGGGTCCAGGATCTGGCGGGCCGCGCCCTGGTGCGGCGCATCGTCAAGCACCAGCTCATCGACCACGTCGGCAAGTCCATCGGCAATGGATCGCTGCCGCCGAACGCGGGCACCTTGATCCGGCTCTTCCACGCCGAGACCACCGAACTCGAGGTGGACACGGCGTTGGCCATCGCAGGCACGGCAGGTGTGATCGACGAAGGCACCGACGATGCCCCCGGCCTTCTCGACATCGGGGTCCGCTACCTGTCCCGCCAGACCGGATCATTGGGCGGCGGCAGCTCGGAGATGGCGCGCAATGTGATCGGCGAGCGGATCCTGGGCTTCCCGCGCGAACAAGCCGCCGACCGCGGCGTGCCGTTCAATCAGGTCAAGCGCAACAAGAGCTGATCTGCACGAGCCTCCCCGAGGCCTTCACATGATGGCCGTCATGCGATTAGCATGATGGCCATCATGCGAAATGCAGCGACGAAACGCGCCGACAGCAAGCAGGACTCTCAGGGCCGGATCCTCGATGCCGCCGCACGCAGGCTCCGCGAAGAGGGACTGACCGGTGCGGGCATCGCCGCGGTGATGCGCGACGCCGGGCTCACCCACGGCGCCTTCTACTCCCACTTCGACACCAAGGACGAGCTGGCGGGCGCGGCCTTCGCCCACGCCATCGGCACCGGTCGCCCCCGCTGGATCAAGCCGCAGCGCGGTGAGTCCTGGCGAGCCCGCCTGACCGGCCTGGCCAAGCGCTATCTCACCCCGGCACATCGCGACGACCTGGCGACCAGCTGCGCCTTCGCCACCCTGGGCTCCGAGGCGGCCCGTGGATCTGACGAGTTCCGTGCCGCCTACGAGCGTGAGCTGCGCACGTCGCTGTCCGCGATCTGCGGCGACGAAACCGATGACCAACGGCTCGATGAGGCCATCGCACTGATGGCGCTCTGCGTCGGCGGCATGACCCTCTCCCGCGCAGTCGCCGACCCCGAATTCTCCGCGCGCATCCTGCACTGCGCCCGGACCGCCGCCGCCAAAGTTGCCGACGACCAACCAAACCGAGGAGAACGTCATGGTCAGCGCTGAACCGTACGGAAAGCTCCAGTACAAGGAAATCGACGGCAAGCAGATGGCCTACATCGACCAGGGTGAAGGCCCTTCGACCATCGTGTTCCAGCACGGCAATCCCACCTCGTCGTACCTGTGGCGCAACGTGATGCCGCACCTGGAAGGCCTCGGCCGGCTGGTGGCGTGCGATCTGATCGGCATGGGTGGCTCGGACAAGCTCGACGATTCCGGACCGGGCCGCTACCACTATGCGGAGCAGCGCGATTACCTCTTCAAGCTCTGGGACTCACTGGATCTGGGAGACCGCGTGGTGCTCGTCCTGCACGACTGGGGATCGGCACTGGGCTTCGACTGGGCCAATCAGCATCGCGACCGGGTGGCCGGGATCGCCTACATGGAGGCCATCGCGTCGCCGATGACGTGGGCGGATTGGCCCGACCCGGTGCGGGAGGTCTTCCAGGGCTTCCGCTCCCCCAACGGCGAGTCGATGGTGCTGGAACAGAACATGTTTGTCGAAGGCGTTCTGCCGGGAGCGATCCGGCGCACACTGACCGACGAGGAGATGGACCACTACCGCGCGCCGTTCCGCGAACCGGGTGAAGACCGCCGGCCCACGCTCTCGTGGCCGCGGAACATCCCGGTCGACGGCGAGCCGGCCGACGTCGTCGCGATCGTCGAGGGCTACGGCGACTGGCTCAAGACCAGCGATATCCCCAAACTCTTCGTCAACGCCGAACCCGGTGCGATCATGCGCGGGCGCATCCGTGAATTCGTCCGGACCTGGCCGAACCAGACCGAGGTGACGGTTGCCGGTTCCCACTTCATTCAGGAGGACAGCCCCGACGAGATCGGTGCGGCCATCGCGGACTTCGTTCGCGGGCTCGCCGGCTAGTCCGTGGAGCTACCCACAGCCTCGGGAACGAGTGACTCGACTTCGCAGTCATCCCAGTCACTTTCACCACCGGGAGAATGACCGCGGGTCAACACGAACAACGCTGTCGCGGCCAGCGCGGCACAGCTGAACATCACCGTCCCCATCGGTACCGCGCTGTGCTCACCGGCCAGACCGACCAACGGCGACGCCACGGCGCCGAGGCCGTATTGCACGAATCCGATGATCGCCGAGCCGGTTCCGGCCGCATACCGGACCTCCCCGATCGCCAGCGTGGTCGCATTGGCGAAGGTGAAGCCGACGGTAGCCATGAAGCCGGCCATCAGTGCCACCGTCGCCCATGGCAACACCCCACCGACAGTGACATTGAGCAGCATCAGCAGCGTGACGATGACCATGGCCGAGACACCGCACAACAGAAGCTTGCGTGGCGAGGTGGTGCGGACCAGCCTGGCCGACACCACACCCGACACGGCTACCGCCAGGGCGGAGGCACCGAAGGTGAGCGAATACGCGCGTGGCGACATCCCGATGATGTTCTGGAGCACGAACGGCGAGGCCGAGATGTAGGCGAACATCGCAGCCGCGGCGAAGCCGAGCGTCAGCGTGTAACCCATGAACCGGCGGTTGCCGAGCACCGAAACAGCGCTTCGGGCAAAGGCGTTGATTCCGGCGGGACGGCGATTCTCGACGGGCAGCGATTCTCCCGCCAGGAAGAATGCACCGATCAGCATCAGCAGGTTCAAACCCGCCAGTGCGAAGAACACCGCGCGCCAGCCCAAGCCGGCGACCACTTGACCGCCCAGCACGGGCGCCAGGATCGGTGCCAGCACGCCGATGACCATCATCACCGAATACGGCTGCGCAGCCTGGGAACCGCGGGTGCGGTCGGTGATGATCGCCCGGGCGATCACCACCCCCGCGGCGCCGGCGAATCCCTGCACGAACCGCAATGCGATCAGAACCTCGACCGACGGGCTGAACGCGCACAACACACTCGCCGTCAGGCAGGCGACAACCCCGATCAGAAGCGGACTCCGCCGCCCCAGCCGATCCGAGAGTTGGCCGATGAAGAGCTGCCCGACCGCCAGGCCCACCAAAAACGTGGTGAGGGTCAGCTGAATCATCGACGCCGACGTCCCGAACTCGTCGGCCATGCCGGGAAACGCCGACATGTACATGTCGACCGAGAACGGTGTCACGGCGGTGAGTAAGGCCAGCACGATGATCAGTGCGACTGAAGGTGGTGTGGTGGCCGGAGTTGCCGAACGAAAGGCCATGAGCCCCTTACTTCATTTTTGAGCGTTAAGATTACTTATATCAATATACTTATTAACCCATAAGTATTGAAGGGTGATATGGACGACACTTCGCCTCCCGCCGACGGCGGCCGACTCCGCGAACTCGCACTCGTGCTGCACGACCTGTCTTGGCGTATCGCACGGTTGGGGCCGGCCCAGGTCGGAGTGGATCCACTTCCGGCATCTGAACTCGCAGTGCTGCGCTCGATCATGGAGCAACCGGACCGCAGCGTGTCCGAGGTCGCCGACTCCCTGTCGATGCAGACCAGCAACGTGAGCACTGCGATCCGCGCATTGACCGAACGGGGACTGGTCGGCAAACGGGTCGCCGACAACGACCGGCGCGTCTACCTGCTCTCCCCCACGCCCCGGGCCCTTCGTGAGCGCGACCAGATCGAGAACGCGATTGCGGCGACAGTCTCGGCAGCGCTCGACGCCATCCCGAGAAGTCAGCTCAGCGCGCTCCAGAAAGCCGCACCCGCCCTGGAGGCACTGACCCACCAGGTCGGGCCCCACACGTGGTGAGCGCTGACGAATGCCCGCTCAGAACAGTGTCGGCTGCACGGGTGACGCGGCAGTCGTAGCCGAACCGGCGCCGACGACCCGGGGTGCGCCAGTCAACCCATGCCTGGCGACCAAAGGCCGCACCCGGGACCGGAGCATGTCGCGGTAGTCCGCGGGCAGGTACGCCCCACGCCGATACAGCCGCTGGTACTCACCGACCAGGTCAGGACGCGAACGTCCCAACCAATCCATGAACCAGCCCCGCGTGGAACCGCGCAGATGCAGACCGAAAACGGTGACCCCGCTCGCGCCGGCCGCCGCGATCCGGCCGAGCAACGCGTCGAGCTGCTCGACCGAATCGGTGAGGTACGGCAACACCGGGGCCACCATGACGTGACACTCCAGGCCCGCCCCACGGATCGCCGAGATCAGGCCGAGGCGCGCTTGCGGCGAGGGTGTTCCCGGTTCGGCATCGCGGTGCAGATCGTCGTCGCCGATCGCCAGCGACACCGACACACTGACCGGCACCCGAGCGGATGCGCCGGCGATCAGACCCAGGTCCCGGCGCAGCAGCGTGCCCTTGGTGAGGATGGAAAACGGAGTGCCGGATTCCGCCAGCGCCTCGATGATCCCGGGCATCAGCGCATACCGGCCTTCTGCCCGCTGATACGGATCGGTGTTGGTGCCCAGCGCGACCGTCTCCCGGTTCCAGGACGGGCGGCGCAGTTCACGGCGCAACACCTCGGCGACGTTGGTCTTGACCACCACCTGCGTGTCGAAATCCGACCCGGAATCGAGATCGAGGTACTCGTGGGTGGGACGGGCGAAGCAGTACCTGCAGGCATGACTACAGCCGCGGTAGCCGTTGACGGTGAAGCGGAACGGCAGCGCGGATGCGGCAGGCACCTTGTTCAGGGCCGATTTGCACAGCACCTCGTGGAAAGTCATCCCCTCGAACTGCGGCGAGCGGACGCTGCGGACGAAGCCGACCCGCTGCAGGCCCGGCAATGCGCCGTCGTCGACTCCGATCGCCTGCCCATCCCAGCGCACCCATTCATCGAACATCTGTTCGATGTCGATGTCAAGGTAATTCCACCCGTGTCGAGGTTCCGATCCGAATGGGGAACACCGTGCGCCCCGGGCGGGTTCGTAGCAATGGGCCCGCGGACGGCCCGGCCACCGCACACATCCCCGACACGTCACGATTGGACCTGCGCCACAATGACATTCACGCAATCGCAGCCCGGCACGGCCGAGTACCAGCGTGCCGGCACGACGCTGAGCCATCAGGTCCGCCCCGGCACCGGCACTCCCCTGGTGCTCGTCCCGGGAGTGATGGCCGATGCGGCGACGTGGCGCCCGGTCGCGGACGCCATCGAGCTCCCCAATCCGGTGTTCACCCTCAACCGCCGTGGCCGAGCCCCCAGCGGCGCCCTGGGCGCCGACTATTCGGTGGACGTCGAGATCGCCGACCTACGGCATGTCCTCGAAGAGCTCGGCCATGCCCACCTGTTCGGGTGGAGCTACGGCGCGCTCATCGCACTGGAAGCCGCGCTGGACACCCCCCACGTCCGGTCGGTGACCGCCTACGAACCAGTCGGCCGCCCCTTCGCCCCGGGCGTCGTCCCGCGGCTTCGCCACGCCATCGCCGAAGGAGACCTCGACCAGGCAGTCACCCTGATCAATATGGAGGTCTCCGGGTTTTCGGCCGAATACGTCGCCGAACTACGTCGCGGTCCGGCGTGGCCGGTCCTCCGCACGCTCGCCGCCCCGTTGGCCGCCGAGCTCGCCGCGATCAATTCGCACCAACCGGACCTGGACCGCTATCGGCACCTGGATATCCCGGTGACACTCATCCTCGGCGCGCTGAACGAGAACCGCACGCCGTACGGAACCGCCTTTGCGCCGTTCGCGGCCGCGTTACCTCAGGCGGATCTGGTTCGGCTGCCAGGGCAGGGCCACCTGGCACATGTCGAAGCGCCGGCCGACCTCGCGCGCGCCATCACGGCTGCCGTTCGCGGAGCCGAAGCCGGAAGATGAGACTGGGTGCGCCGATGCCGCGGTTTCGGGTACGGCATCGGCGCGCGCCGTGGGCGCTTGCCCAGTCAATCGCGCATCGGATCGGAAGCGGAACCGCCCGACGCGCACTTGACTATCGAACAACAGTTCGAGTGCACCGTCAAGGCAGATCTCAGTTCGTGGGATCAGGTGGTCAGATCACCACTGGCCGAGCTGGCAGCGCGGGCTGTACGGGTGATCGTTCTGGACGGCGATCTGACCGTCGACCGCGATCTCGCAGTGCGCGTTGGGCTGGGCCTGGCCCCCGTGTGTCGTGCTCGCGACGGTGAAGATGGCCCACTGCGGATCGGCGAGGGTGGTCTCGAAGACCCAGGGCGCGTCGGGCCCGACGTTGACCGTCGCCTTCTGCAGGTACTTGTACGCATCCGCGTTGTAGGCGTCTTTACTCGCAGGCTGCGTGGTCAGGTAGTAGAGGTCGAACTCGTAAGGTGCACCCGAGGTGAGGGTGTACTTGACCTGGTGGCCCTGGCCCTGCGGTTCCGCATACGACGTTGCGTTGGAGACCGCCATACCCGCGGCCGCCAGAACCAGCGCCGCACCGACCGTGGTTGTCGCTTTTCGCATGTTCCTCATATCGACGCAGGCTACCGCCTTGTTACAGGTGCGACTAACGAGTCGCGTGACACCGCGCCAACGGCAAACCAACCGGGCCTAGCTTGAGGTTAATTTGTTTGTCACACACAGACATTTCCCAGTAACAGCGGCGCTCTAACGTCCCGATTCGACACCCGCACAGGGTGTTTAACCTCTTGCACGCCGCCGACCCTGATCGGCCGAGAAGCGCTGCAATCAAAGGGAAAGGTCGCCCATGCGAGATCCAGGACGTGCCCCGTTGCGCCGGTCGACGCTAGCCGCAGGGAGTTTGATCGCAGTCGCCGGTTTGCTACTGGCGGGCTGCGGCAGCCGGGCGAGCGACACCGACACAGCAAACGCGGCATCCTGTGTGGACACATCCGGCCCGAAGATCAAGGTCGGATCGTTGAACTCTCTGTCGGGCACGATGGCCATTTCCGAGGTGACGGTCCGCGACTCGATCAAGCTCGCGGTCGAGGAGATCAACGCCAAGGGCGGCGTTCTGGGCAAACAGATCGAGCTCATCGGCGAGGACGGGGCTTCCGAGCCCACGGTGTTCGCCGAGAAGGCCGAGAAGCTGATCAGCAGCGACTGTGTCGCGGCGGTGTTCGGCGGCTGGACGTCGTCGAGCCGGAAGGCCATGCTCCCTGTCTTCGAGAGCGCCAACGCCCTGCTGTACTACCCCGTGCAGTACGAGGGTCTGGAGTCGAGCAAGAACATCTTCTACACCGGCGCCACCACCAACCAGCAGATCGTCCCGGCACTGGACTACCTCAAGGAAAAGGGCGTCAAGTCGCTCTACCTCGTGGGCAGTGACTATGTGTTCCCGCAGACCGCCAACCGGATCATCAAGGCCTACGCCAAAGAGAACGGCATCGAGATCAAGGGCGAGGACTACACCCCGCTGGGCTCGACCGACTTCTCCACCATCGTCAACAAGGTCCGCAGCGCCGATGCCGACGCCGTGTTCAACACCCTCAACGGCGACTCGAACGTGGCGTTCTTCCGCGAGTACAAGAACGTCGGCCTGACCCCGCAGGAGATGCCCGTGGTCTCGGTGTCGATCGCCGAGGAAGAGGTCGGTGGCATCGGTGTGCAGAACGTCACCGGTCAGCTGACGGCATGGAACTACTACCAGACGATCGACACCCCGGTGAACAACTCCTTCGTCAAGGCCTACAAGGACTTCGTCAAGGATCCCAAGAAGCCCACCTCGGACCCCATGGAAGCCGCCTACGTCTCGGTCTACCTGTGGAAGAACACCGTCGAGAAGGCCAAGTCGTTCGACGTCGCCGCGATTCAGGAGAACGCCGACGGCGTCAGCTTCGACGCCCCCGAGGGCAAGGTCACGATCGACGGCGAGAACCACCACATCACCAAGACCGCCCGGATCGGTGAGATCCGGCCCGACGGCCTGATCTACACGATCTGGGAGTCCAAGGGTCCGATCGACCCCGACCCGTACCTGAAGTCCTACCCGTGGGCGGCCGGGCTGTCCGGCTGACGAGCGAAGCGACGGGGAATCAAACACAGCATGGACATCCTCATCGGCCAGCTGGCAACGGGATTGAGCCTCGGCTCAATCCTGTTGCTGGCCGCACTCGGCCTGTCCCTGACCTTCGGCCAGATGGGCGTCATCAACATGGCGCACGGCGAATTCATCATGGCCGGCTGCTACACCGCCTATGTGGTGCAGCAGGTCATCACCAATGCCGGTGCCTCACTGTTGATCTCGCTACTGTTCGGGTTCCTCGTCGGCGGCGCCATGGGCGCGCTGCTGGAGGTGACGCTGATCCGGCGGATGTACCACCGTCCGCTGGACACGTTGCTCGTCACCTTCGGCGTCGGCCTGATCCTGCAACAGGTGGCCCGAGACATCTTCGGTGCGCCTGCGGTCAACGTCGTTGCCCCGGATTGGCTCTCGGGTGGCGTCGAAATCCTCGGCGCCGTGGTGCCCAAGACCCGCATATTCATCCTGGTGCTGGCCGTCGTGTGCGTTGCGGTGCTCGCGACCGTGCTCAAGACCAGCCCGATGGGGCGGCGGATCCGGGCGGTGGTCCAGAACCGCGATCTGGCTGAGACCAGCGGTATCTCATCGCGCAGAACCGATATCACCACATTCTTCATCGGATCCGGGCTGGCGGCGGTGGCCGGTGTGGCCCTGACGCTCATCGGCTCCACGAGTCCGACCATCGGCCAGAGCTTCCTGATCGATGCGTTCCTGGTGGTGGTGGTCGGCGGCCTCGGCCAGATCAAGGGCACCGTGATCGCCGCGCTGGCCTTGGGCTTCCTGAACTCGTTCATCGAATACAGCACCACGGCGTCGCTGGCCAAGGTGATCGTGTTCGCCATCATCGTGATCTTCCTGCAGGTGCGCCCCCAGGGATTGTTCACGGTTCGGACCAGGAGTCTCGTATGACCATTCTCGGCCGCTGGCAGACGTGGGCCGGCTTCGGCGCCGCCGCGGTGGTGCTGTTCGGCGTGGCACCCGCGGTTCTGTCGGACTTCCGGCTCAGCCTGCTGGGCAAGTTCCTGTGCTTCGCCATCGTCGCGGTCGGCATCGGATTGGCCTGGGGCCGTGGCGGAATGCTGGTGTTGGGTCAGGGGGTGTTCTTCGGCCTCGGCGGCTACATGATGGGCATGCATCTCAAGATCGCCGACGCCGAGATCCGCGGGCACGACGTGCCGGACTTCATGCAGATCGCCGGGGTACGCCACCTGCCTGGTTACTGGGAACCGTTCGCCTCCCCCGCGTTCACGTTGTTGGCAATCCTGGTACTGCCGACGGGAATCGCGGCCCTGCTCGGCTTCGGCGTGTTCAAGCGCCGGGTCAAGGGCGCCTATTTCGCGATTCTGTCGCAGGCGCTGGCCGCGGCGCTGGCGATCCTGCTCGTCGGCCAGACCAGCCTCGGCGGCAGCAACGGGTTGACCAATTTCCGAACCTTCTTCGGGTTCAACCTCAATGACCCGGCCAACAAGCGGATGGTCTATTTCATCGCGGCAGCCACTCTCCTGGTCGTGGTCGCCGTGGTGCGGCAACTGATGTACAGCCGCTATGGCGAGTTGTTGGTCGCCGTGCGTGACGGTGAGGAACGCGTGCGGTTCCTCGGCTACGACCCGGCCAACATCAAGGTCGTGGCCTACACCCTGGCCGCCTTGTTCGCCAGCATCGCCGGTGCGTTGTTCGTGCCGATCGTCGGATTCATCGCGCCGTCACAGGTCGGCATCGTGCCATCCATCGCCTTCCTGATCGGGGTCGCGATCGGCGGGCGCACGACGCTGCTCGGCCCGGTCCTCGGCGCCGTCGGCGTGGCCTGGGCGCAAACCCTGTTCTCCGAACGGTTTCCGTCAGGGTGGATCTACGCCCAAGGCCTGTTGTTCATCGTCGTGGTCGGGTTCTTCCCCGCCGGCCTGGCCGGCCTCGGTGTGCTGTTCTCCCGGTGGCGGCGCTCCCGGGCTGCCGCGCCGGATGCCGAGCAGTCCCGGCCCGAGTCCGCGTCGGACACCGATCCCGATACCGAGAAAGTAGGTGCCCCATCGTGACCGGAACCGAGCAAGCCACCGAGGCGCCCGAGCCGGTGGCCGGCGGCAACGCCGGCATGGGTGCCGAATATCTGGAAGTCCGCGGTCTCACAGTCGATTTCGACGGCTTCAAAGCGGTCAGTGAAGTCGACCTGACCCTGTTCCAGGGAGATCTTCGCTTCCTGATCGGACCCAACGGGGCGGGAAAGACGACGGTGATCGACGCCATCACCGGCCTGGTGGGGGCCGCCGGTTCGGTGAACAAGTCGGGTGTGGAACTGCTCGGCAAGAAAGTGCACCAGATCGCGCGCCTTGGCGTGGGCCGCACATTTCAGACCGCGAGCGTGTTCGAACAGCTGACGGTGGTGCAGAACCTGGACATCGCCGCGGGCGCGAGCCGTTCGCCCTGGACCCTGCTGCGCCGGCGGCGCGGCATCCTGCCGGCCATCGAGGAAGCCCTGGAAACCACCGGGCTGTCCGATCTGGCCGACCAGCCGGCGGGCGTGCTGGCCCACGGCCAGAAGCAATGGCTGGAGATCGGCATGCTGCTGGTGCAGAACGCCGATGTCCTGCTGCTCGACGAACCGGTCGCCGGGATGAGCCACGAGGAACGTGAAGAGACCGGAAACCTGTTGCGCCGCATCGGCGGAACCCGCACCGTTGTGGTCGTCGAGCACGACATGGACTTCATGCGGGCGTTCGCCACCTCGGTGACGGTGCTCGCCCGCGGCCAGGTGATCGCCGAAGGTTCGGTGGCCGAGGTGCAGGCCAACCCGAAGGTCCAAGAGGTCTATCTCGGCACCGCCGCGGCCGGCGTGGAAGGAATCTCCTGATGCTCGAACTGCTCGATGTCCGAACCGGTTACGGCCGGTCCGAAGTGGTCCACGGCGCGAGCATCGCGGTGCCGTCCGACGGTGTCGCCGCGGTGATGGGTCACAACGGCGCGGGTAAGACGACCCTGTTGAGGGCAGCCGTCGGGCTGCTCAAATGCACTGCGGGCAAAGTACTTTTCGACGGTGAGGACATCACCAAACTGCGCCCGAGCGCGAGGGTGGCCCGCGGCCTGGCATACGTGCCCCAGGGACAGCAGTCCTTCGGCCAGCTGACCACCGCGGAGAATCTTCAGGTGGTCGCCGACGGCCGGCGGAACGGCAAGGCCCTGATCGACGAGCAGCTGGACCTGTTCCCCGCCCTCAAAGAGCTGCTCAACCGGCGGGCCGGCCTGCTGTCGGGCGGGCAGCGGCAACAGCTCGCGATTGCCCGGGCATTGATCACCAGCCCCAGGTGCCTGATCCTCGACGAGCCGACCGAGGGCATCCAGCCGTCGGTGGTGGCCGAGATCGAGGCCGCGATCACCTCGTTGACCGCACGCGGCGATCTGGGTGTGCTGCTGGTGGAACAGCACATCGGATTCGCGCTGGAATCCGCTCAGCGCTACTACATCCTGGAGGCCGGCCGCATCACCTCAAGCGGCACCGGTGGCTCGACCTCGGAGGCCGACGTCCGCGCCGCCATGGCCATCTGATCTCGCCGGACGTCGGCATTTCCCGCACGCTCGCGGCGTGGCGCAGGCACACTTCGACCATGCCCCAACCCGCGCAGCAACGGGTCCTCGCCGATATCGGTGGAACGGTGGTGGCCGAACAGGGCCCGCTGGTGGTCGTCATCGACCGGGGTACGGGACCGCTCGCGACAACGGCCTTCGTCCTCGGCGTGCTCGCCGTCGTGTTCGGCGGGTTCGGTGCTGTGATGCTGGCGATCGGCCGAGCGCAGATGCCGACCTGGGTCAGCGGATTGTTTCTCATCGCGGGCTTCGCCTTTGCCGCCGCAACGTTGGCAGCGGTGCGCCGCATCAGAGCCGACCGCGCCCGACCGCTGCAGAGCTACCGGCCGGTGGCCGTGTTCGACCGGGCGCACCGGGTCTATCGCGATGACGCAGGTCAGGTCATCGCCCCGCTGGACCAGGTCCGCTTCGAGCGTCGGATGCAGCTGGGCTCCAGCTCACCCAAGCTCGTCGCGAGCACCCCGAACGGCGATCGAATTCTGAAGCGCGGCAACCCGTTCACCGGCGGCATCGGCAACCTCGACGAAGTGCTCACCGTCGTGGTGCACGGCCGCTGAACGAAGCGCGAGCTACCGGGCCAGGCGGGAAAGCACCTCGGCGACAACGGAATCGGCGGCGACATCCACCTGCTCGCCGGTCGAGAGGTCCTTGAGCCCGACGGTGCCGGCCTCGATGTCACGGTCGCCTGCCACCAGCGCGTACTTGGCACCTGAACGGTCGGCCGCTTTCATCGCACCCTTGAGCCCGCGGTCGCCGTAGGCCAGGTCCACCCGCACCCCACCGGCCCGCAGCCGCGCGGCCAGCTTGGCCAGCTCCAGCTTGGCGGCATCGCCCAGCGGCACGCCGAACACCTCGACGCCGCCGGCACCGGTCACCGTCTTGCCCTCGGCCTGCAGGGCGAGCAGGGTCCGGTCGACGCCGAGGCCGAATCCGATCCCCGACATGTCCTGCCCGCCGAGCTGACTCATCAGGCCGTCGTAGCGGCCACCGCCGCCGATACCGGACTGCGCGCCCAGTCCGTCGTGCACGAACTCGAACGTGGTCTTGGTGTAGTAGTCCAGCCCGCGCACCATCCGCGGGTTGATCACGTACGGCACGCCGAGCGCGTCGAGGTGCGCCTGCACGACCTCGAAGTGGGCCTTGGCGCTGTCCGAGAGGTGGTCGAGCATCAGCGGCGCGTCCGCGGTCATCTCCCGCACGTGGGGCCGCTTGTCGTCGAGCACCCGAAGCGGGTTGATCTCGGCGCGTCGCCGGGTGTCCTCGTCGAGGTCGAGCTTGAACAGGAAGTCCTGCAGCAGCTCCCGGTACGCCGGCCGGCAGGTGTCATCGCCCAGCGAGGTCAGCTCGAGGCGGAACCCGTCCAGGCCCAGGGACCGGAAGCCGGCATCGGCCACCGCGATCACCTCGGCGTCCAGCGCCGGGTCGTCGACCCCGATGGCCTCGACCCCGACCTGCTGCAGCTGCCGGTAGCGCCCGGCCTGCGGACGTTCGTAACGGAAGAACGGTCCCGAGTAACACAGCTTGACCGGCAGTGCCCCGCGGTCGAGGCGGTGCTGGATCACCGCGCGGATCACCCCGGCAGTGCCTTCCGGGCGCAGGGTCACCGAGCGGTCACCGCGGTCGGCGAACGTGTACATCTCCTTGGACACCACATCGGTCGACTCGCCCACACCGCGGGCGAACAGCGCGGTGTCCTCGAAGATCGGCAGCTCGACGTCGCCGTAGCCGGCGCGGCGCGCGGCAGCCAGCAGTCCGTCCCGGACCGCGACGAACTGCGCCGACTCCGGCGGGAGGTAATCGGGCACGCCCTTGGGCGCCTGGAATGCAGATGTCACAGAGTCAAACCTTCGAGAAACGGGTTGGTGCGGCGTTCGTGCCCGATGGTCGTGCGCGGGCCGTGTCCTGGTAATACCACGGTGTCGTCGTCGAGTACCAACAGCTTTGTCACGATCGAATCGAGCAGGTCGCGTCCACTGCCACCGGGCAGGTCGGTGCGGCCCACCGAGGACCGGAACAGCGTATCGCCCGTGAATACCGTCTGGTCCACCCGGAACACCACCGATCCCCTGGTGTGTCCCGGCGTGTGGTCGACGGTGACCGAGACGTCGCCGAAATCGAGCGTCTGGCCGTCTTTGTCCAGCTCGACCAGCTGTTTGGGCTCGGAGAACAGCATCCCGAGCGCAACCTGGGCAAGCCGCGGGCCGAACCCCTTGATCGGATCGGTCAGCATGAACCGGTCCTCGGGGTGGATGTAGACGGGGCAGCCGTAGGTGTCGGCCACCTTCTGGGCCGACCAGATGTGATCGATGTGACCGTGCGTCAGCAGGACCGCTGCCGGGGTGAGGCGGTTCTCGTCGAGAATCCGGCGCAGCCGGTCCATGGCCCGCTGGCCGGGGTCGACGACGATCGCGTCGGCCCCTGGCCGCTCGGCCAGGACATAGCAGTTACACGCCAGCATCCCGGCCGGGAATCCGGTAATGAACACGGCCCCAGTTTCCCACGGCCACGCCGCCACCTGCGGTTCCCGCGGGTCGCAGGCCCGGTACCCAGGCCCGCCTGGCAGACTCGTCACCAATCCCGACCGCCCACAAGGAGGACTGCTGCGGTGCCGACCAACAAAGAACGGCGTGAGACCGCCAAGCGCAAGCTGGAGGAACAGCTGGAGCGCCGCGCCGCCCAGGAACGCAAACGACGCATCGTGACCATCGCGGGCTCGGTCGCCGCGGCCATCGTGGTCATCGGGGCCGTCGTGGCCACGTTCGTGTTCACCAGCAAGGACTCGGGCAGCACCACCGCCTCGGCGGACACCACGACGGCAACCTCCGGAGCGCCGGCCCAGCCTGCCGCCAACGGTCAGCTGCCGGCCTTCGTCGCAGCCGCCGACCTCGGCGCCAACTGCCAGTACCCGGCCGCAGGCGCGGCCAGCAAGCCGACCACCCCGCCGCGCACCGGTAAGGTTCCGACCGATCCAGCCACGGTCAGCGTCAGCATGGTCACCACCCAGGGCAACATCGGGCTGCAGCTCGACAACGCCAAGGCACCGTGCACGGTCAACAGCTTCGCCAGCCTGGCAGGGCAGAACTACTTCAACGACACCCCGTGCCACCGGCTGACCTCGGGCGGCCTCTCGGTGCTGCAGTGCGGTGACCCGACCGGCCAGGGCACCGGTGGCCCGGGCTACCAGTTCGCCAACGAGTACCCGACCAACCAGTACCAGCCGGACAACCCGGCGCTGCAGCAGCCGGTGCTCTACCCGCGCGGCACCGTGGCCATGGCCAACGCCGGACCGAACACCAACGGCAGCCAGTTCTTCCTGGTGTACCAGGACTCGCAGCTGCCCCCGGGCTACACCGTGTTCGGCAAGATCGACGACACCGGCCTGGCCACCCTCGACAAGATCGCCGCTGCCGGTGTCGCCGGAGGCGGGCCGGACGGCAAGCCGGCCCTCGACGTCGAGCTGAAGTCTGTGGCCCTGGACTAGGCACGGGAGCAATTTGACTGCCCCGCCCCCTTACGGCGGTTACCAGGGATATCCGGCTGGTTATCCCCCGTCTGCCCACACCAACGGTATGGCGGTCGCGTCACTGGTGTCCGCGGTCCTGTTCGCGCCGCTGGGCATCGTCTTCGGGCACATCTCGCTGTCGCAGCTCAAACGCACCGGCGAGCAGGGCCGCGGTATCGCGATCGCGGGCCTGGTCATCGGGTATGTGATGACGGCGCTGGCGATCGTGGCGACGGTGCTGGCCGTGGTGTTCGCCTTCATCGTCGTCAAAGCGGCCGAGGACATGCCCCGCCGGGACCGCTACACGGCCTCGCCGGGTTCGGAGCAACAACTGCCCGCGTTCGCGGCGCCGGCCAACCTCGGCACCAACTGCCAGTACCCGACCACCACCGAACCGGCCACCAAACCGGTGCGGCCACCGCGCACCGGCCCGGTGCCGACCGAACCGGCGACGGTGGAAGCCGGGATCTTCACCGATCGCGGCAGCATCGGACTGAACCTGGCCAACGGCAAAGCGCCCTGCACGGTGAACAACTTCGCGTCCCTGGCCTCGCAGGGATTCTTCGACGGCACGCAGTGCCACCGGCTGACCACCGGAGACCTCGCGGCACTGCAGTGCGGTGACCCGTCGAGCAGCGGCACCGGTGGGCCCGGTTACCGATTCCCCAACGAGTACCCGACCAACCAGTACCGGCTCTCCGACCCCGCGCTGCGGCAGCCGGTCGTCTATCCGCGCGGCACCGTGGCGATGGCGAACTCCGGGCCCGGTACCAACGGCAGCCAGTTCTTCCTGGTGTACGAGGATTCCCTGCTGCCGCCGACCTACACCGTGTTCGGCACCGTCGACAAGACCGGGCTGGCCACCCTGGACGCGATTGCCGACGGCGGAGTCGCCGACGGCAGCGATGACGGCGAGCCCGCCACACCGGTGACGATCAAATCGGCGAGCCTGGGCTGAGCCCAGACATAGGGTTGGGTCATCGCAGCACAGTATCTGCGGCGGTGAGGAGATGCCGGTGTCGTTCGCGCAACCCGCGCCCGCTGTTCCTCCCTACGCCCCGCCGCGCGGTGGCCTGACACCCGCGGCCAAGTTCCTGGTGCTGCTGGTATTGGCGGTTTTGATCGCAGGCTATGCGCTCGCGGTGTTCCTCACCAGAGGGGTCTGGGCCGACCGGGAAGGTATCCGCCTGACGCTCAGCGTCCAGGCGAAGGACGGCTGGGCGCTGTCCGCCGACACCATCGAACAGGCGATCACCGCCACCGAGGTCCGGTTGGGCGACTACGGGGTCGCCGACGCCCAGATCGGGGCCGACGGCAACGACGTTGTCGCCACCTTTCCCCGGCACGGGCTCGACGCCGAGGCGCTGAAGGAGATGTTCGGTCCCGGCGAGACGAAGACGTTGTACGTCCGACCGGTGATCCATGCGATACCGGCCAAGGCGTCGCCGCCGTCCGGCATCAATCCGACACCCGCGGTTGAACCGGCACAACGCATCGCCGACGAGAAGGAATTACGCCAAGGCACCAATCCGTCGATCCAGATCCTGGCGCTGCAGTACCAGGCCACCCGGTGCGGCAATGACGACGTGCTCGCCGGACACGACGATCCGAACCTGCCGCTGGTCACCTGCTCCGCCGACGGGGAGACGGTGTACCTGCTTGCGAAGTCGATTCTCGGCGGCGACCAGATCGAGACCGCCGAACCCGGCACCGACTCGGCGGGCCGCCACGTCATCGATCTGCAGTTCGACAACGATGCCGCTCAGGCCTGGTCGGACTTCACCGCGGCCAACATCGGCACCCAGGCGGCGTTCGCCATCGACTCCCGCGTCGTGAGCGCACCCGTGATCCGGGAGCGGATTCCCAACGGCGGCACCCAGATCAGTGGTGACTTCGATGAGGGTTCGGCGCGCGATCTGGCCGGCGGGATCAATCGCGGCGCCTCGCCGGTGGCCCTGACGTACTCGTCATCCAGTGACGAAAAGTTGCCGGCGACAATGCTTTCCATGCTGATCCGGGGCGCCGTGATCGTCTCTGGTATGGGTGTCACGGTCGTGGTGATCGGCGCCCTGGTGTATCTCCTGCGTACTCGGCGCAGTCGCCCGGTGTGAGGCAGGAAGCGGTGCACACCGGAAGGGATGGCGGCGGCCGGGACTCGGGGATCTCCCTGGCCGAGTTGCTGGCCGCCTTCTCGTTCGCGATGGATCTCGGCCTGGACCAGCCGATGGAGCACGTGTTGCGGTCGTGGCGGCTGGCCGCACGCCTGGGTGAGCGCGTCGGGCTGGTGGCCGAGCAGCGGGCCGATCTCTACTACACGGCGGTGCTGGCCTGGGTGGGCTGTATCGCCGACGCACCCGAGGTGTCGGCCTGGTTCGGCGACGACATCGCGTTTCGCGCCGACAGCTACCGCGTCGATCTCCGCGGGCTGGGCGGCGCGACTTTCATGCTGTCGCATGCCGGTTCGGCCGGTCCCCTGCTGAACAGGGTGCGCAAGACCGCGACGCTCATCGCAACCGGTGGCCGCGATATCGAGCAAGGGCTGATGTCGCATTGCCTGAACACCTCGACGATGGCCGAGCGGCTCGGTCTCGACGCGGCCGTCGGTGACGCACTGCGCCAGTTCTTCGCGCGGTGGGATGGCAACGGCGTGCCCGCGGGCCTCGGCGGGGAGGCGATTGCCTTGCCGATGAGACTCTTTCACCTCGCCGACGTGGCCGAGGTGGTGCACCGTGATGCCGGGGTGGATGCCGCGGTCCACGTCGCGACGTCGCGGCGCGGCACCCAGTTCGACCCGGCCGTGGTCGACGCGTTCTGCGCGGCGGCGGGCGATCTGCTGTCCGACGACGATGACGAATCGGATTGCCACGCACTGATCGCCGCCGAACCTGCGCTGCAGCGGCGTCTCACCGAGGACCAACTCGACTCGGCACTGGAGGTGTTCGCCGATTTCACCGACCTGCGATCGCCGCACCGCGCCGGGCATTCCCGTGGCGTCGCCGAACTCGCGGAGCGGGCCGCGAAGATCGCCGGGCTGACCGAGGGTGACGCCGTCCTGGTGCGTCGCGCGGCCCTGTTGCACGACATAGGCCTGCACGGCGTACCCGCCACCATCATGGACAAGCCCGGGAAGCTCAGCGCCTCCGACCATGAGCGACTGCGGCTGAGTTCGTATTACACCGAACGGGTTCTGGCCCGGCCCGGCCCGGTGGCGCGCATCGGTGCGGTGGCGGCGCTGGCCTATGAACGCATGGACGGCTCGGGGGCGCACCGCGGCCTGTCGGGTCCGTCGATACCGGTGACCGGACGCATCCTGGCCGCCGCGGATTGCCATCGCGCCATGACTGAGCCGCGGCCGTACCGACCGGCGTTGTCCGCCAAGGCCGCCGGCGCCGAACTGCGGGCCGAGGTCCGCCGCGGACGGCTGGATGCCGCCGCGGTCGACGCCGTCCTCGAAGCCGCCGGCGGCCCCCGGCATCGACGCCGCGTGGGCCCGGACGGGCTGACGCCGCGGGAAATCGAAGTGCTGGGGCTGATCGCCCGAGGCGCATCCACCAGGCAGGTCGCGAGCACCCTGGGGATCAGCCCGAAGACGGCCGGCACCCACATCGAGCGCATCTACACCAAGACCGGTTCGTCGACCCGCAGCACCGCAACGCTGTACGCCATCACGCACGGCCTGCTCGACACGCTGACCGAAGCCGAAAAGTAGGGCGAATGCCCGACGACACCGGGCTCACGGGCTCCTAGCGTTCACCTCACGAGAAGAACGAGAACGCAAAGTGAGGAACCGTGATGTTGGATCTCGCTACTCCCCTGTCGAATCTGCCCGAACGGTGCGGGCAGGCGCCGTGGCCCGGCCATGAGTACGTCAAAGGCTGGGGAGTTTTCGGCCTGCCTTTCGACAGCGGACACGTGCTGGCCCTGAGGGTGTTCCCGGAGAACGACTTCGGGCCGTACCGCACGGTGTGGCACCGTGACCCGTCCGGCCGATGGTCGATCTTCGTGCACGGCGACCACCTCGACACGGCATGTCCCCGCTACTACGGGCCGGCGTGTGCGTACACCGGCTTCGCCGAGATCGCCCTGGATTGGACCGGGCCCGCATCGCTGCGCGTCAGGGTCGACGGCCCGGGACTGGACTGGACGCTGACCGCCACCGCGGGTCCGGCGCTGCGCACCATGAACGCGATCAGCCGGCGCCTGCCGCTGAGCACCTGGCGGCCGCGGCCGCTGGTGCGGGCGCGCGAGATGCTGGCCGCCGGACTGGGGATGGGCCAGGTGCGGATGACGGGCGTCATGCCCAGCGGCCACGTGGGAACCCTTATGCCCCAACAGATGTACCTCATCGAGGAGGCATCTGCCACCCTGGGCGGGGTCGATCTGGGCCGGCCGGCACGGCTGACCACCAACCCCGTGATCGGTGACGTGACACTGCCCGCTCGCGGCGTGCTGGCCATCGGCCAGGCGATGTGGCAGATCCCGGTACCCGATCGGTTGGGTGTCAGGCCGCCGACGTGACGCGGTAGACGTCGTACACGCCCTCCACGTTGCGCACCACGCTCAGCAGGTGGCCGAGATGTTTGGGATCGCCCATCTCGAAGGTGAACCGGCTGATCGCCACCCGGTCGTTGGAGGTGGTGACCGACGCCGAGAGGATGTTCACCTTCTCGTCGGCCAGTACCCGCGTGACATCGGAGAGCAGACGGTGCCGGTCCAGCGCCTCGACCTGGATGGCCACCAGGAACACCGACGACGGCGACGGCGCCCAGTTCACCTCGATGATGCGTTCCGACTGTTGTTGCAGGGAAGCCGCATTCGTGCAGTCGGTGCGGTGCACGCTGACCCCACCGCCGCGGGTCACGAAGCCCATGATGGTGTCGCCGGGCACCGGGGTGCAGCACTTGGCCAGCTTGGTCAGGGTTCCGGGCGCCCCCGGCACCGCGACACCGGTGTCGTCGGTGCTGCGCTGCCGTACCGGCATGGTCAGCGGGGTGGAGCGCTCGGCGAGTTCGTCCTCGGCCGCATCGTCGCCGCCGAACTGGGCGAGCAGACGCTGCACGACATGGCGTGCCGAGACGTGGCCCTCACCGACCGCGGTGTAGAGCGCCGAGACGTCGGTGTAACGCAACTCCCGCGCCAGTGCGCCCATCGAGTCGGCATTGATCAAGCGCTGCAACGGAAGTCCGCCCCGGCGGACCTCCCGGGCGATGGCGTCCTTCCCGGACTCCAGGGCCTCTTCGCGGCGCTCCTTGGCGAACCACTGCCGGATCTTGGCCTTCGCCCGCGGCGACACCACGAAGGTCTGCCAGTCACGCGACGGTCCGGCGTTGGGAGCCTTCGAGGTGAACACCTCGACGACCTCGCCGTTCTCCAGCTTGCGTTCCAAGGCGACCAGCCGGCCGTTGACCCGGGCCCCGATACAGCGGTGTCCCACCTCGGTGTGCACCGCGTAGGCGAAGTCGACCGGGGTCGAGCCGGTCGGCAGGTTGATCACGTCACCCTTGGGGGTGAAGACGAAGATCTCTTGTACCGCAAGGTCGTAACGCAACGACTCGAGGAACTCGCCGGGGTCGGCGGCCTCCCGCTGCCAGTCCAGCAGCTGGCGCATCCAGGCCATGTCGTCGATCTCGGTGGCGGCGTGGCTGTGCGGAACCCCGTTGCGGCCCTTGGCTTCCTTGTAGCGCCAGTGCGCCGCGATGCCGTACTCGGCGGTGCGGTGCATGTCCCGGGTGCGGATCTGCACCTCCAGCGGCTTGCCCTCGGGGCCGACGACCGTGGTGTGCAGCGACTGGTAGACGCCGTAGCGCGGCTGGGCGATGTAGTCCTTGAACCGGCCAGCCATCGGTTGCCAGAGCGAGTGCACGACGCCGACGGCCGCGTAGCAGTCACGGATCTCGTCGCACAGGATCCGCACGCCGACCAGGTCGTGGATGTCGTCGAAGTCGCGGCCCTTGACGATCATCTTCTGGTAGATCGACCAGTAGTGCTTGGGCCGGCCCTCGACGACCGCGTTGATCTTCATGGCGCTCAGCGCCACGCCGATCTCGGCGCGCACCTTGGCCAGGTAGGTGTCGCGTGACGGCGCCCGGTCGGCGACCAGCCGCACGATCTCCTCGTACTTCTTCGGGTGCAGGATCGCGAACGACAGATCCTCCAGCTCCCACTTGACCGTCGCCATACCCAGCCGATGCGCCAGCGGCGCAATCACTTCCAGCGTCTCGCGGGCCTTGCGGGCCTGCTTCTCCGGCGGCAGGAACCGCATGGTGCGCATGTTGTGCAGCCGGTCGGCCACCTTGATGACCAGCACCCGCGGGTCGCGGGCCATCGCGATGATCATCTTGCGGATCGTCTCGCCCTCGGCGGCCGAGCCGAGGACGACCTTGTCCAGCTTGGTCACCCCGTCGACGAGGTGGCCCACCTCGGCCCCGAACTCGGCGGTCAACGCCTCCAGCGTGTACCCGGTGTCCTCCACCGTGTCGTGCAGCAGGGCGGCCACCAGCGTGGTGGTGTCCATCCCGAGTTCGGCCAGGATGTTGGCCACCGCCAGCGGATGGGTGATGTACGGATCGCCGGACTTGCGGAGCTGGTCGGCGTGGCGCTGCTCGGCGACGTCGTAGGCGCGCTGCAGCAGCTGCAGGTCTGCCTTCGGGTAGATCTCACGGTGAACCGCGACCAGAGGCTCCAGAACCGGGTTGACGGCACTGCGCTGCGCGGTCATCCGGCGGGCGAGGCGCGCGCGTACGCGGCGTGAGGCGCTGGTCTTGGTGGCGTCGGGTCCCGTGGCGCCCGGCAACACCGGAGGCGACTGCACCGCCTGGCCCGCCGTCGCGTCCGTACCCGTATCGCCGGCCATCGTCACCTCCCGGTTAACGCTTCAGAATCCGAGGATATCCCTCACACCGTGTGCAGGCTGCTGACCCTCAGCGGTGCCACCACATCCCGGCCGCCCAGGGCCGCCAATTCCAGCACCACGGCCGCGCTCAGCACATTGGCACCGCCGGCCTGCAGCAGCTGGGTCGCCGCGGCCAGCGTCCCGCCGGTGGCAAGGACATCGTCGATGATCACAACGTTGCGCCCGGCGATATCAATCCCGTCGGCCGGGATCTCCAGCGTCGCGCTGCCGTACTCGAGCTGATAGGTGACGCTGTGCACGGGAGGCGGCAGCTTCCCGCCCTTGCGCACGGCCAGCACACCGGTGCCTAGCCGGGTCGCCACCGCGGCGCCCAGCAGGAATCCCCGCGCGTCCAGGCCGGCGACCAGATCGGCGTCGGCCGCGGTGGCGGCGAGCGCATCGGTCACCGCCCCCAGCCCTTCGGCATCGGCCAGCAACGGGGTCAGGTCCTTGAACTGCACTCCGGGCTCGGGAAAATCGGGAACCTCCCGGATCAGTTTCCTGACCAGCTCCGAGATCCCGGCGACGTCGCCGCTCACGTGGACAGCTTCCAACGGTCCATGTTCCAGCCTGCACCCCATCGGGTCGGATTGCTGCTCACGGCATACATCTTGGTCGATGTCAGCACGGTGCGCTGCTGGCGGTACAGCGGCAGGGTCGGCATGTCGTTCCACAGGATCGGTGCGCCCTCCCCCGCCAGCCGGGCCAGTTCCTTCGGGTCGGTCGTGACGGCCTGCGCGTCGATGATTCCGTCGACGCGCTCGTTGCCGTAACCGGGCAGGTTGTTGCCGTTGCCGGAGTGGAATGCGTAGGCGTCGATGGCCGACGAGCCCGAGGAACCGCTGCCCGCGGCCCCGCCGGTGCCTGCCAGCAGTCCGTCGAACTCGTTGTTCCGCAGTGCCACCGGCCCGGCCGTGGCCGACCCGGCGTCCTGAACGGTGATGCCCGCCGCGGCGCACGATTTCGCGATGGCGCCCACGGTCGCCGCCAGCCGGGCGTTGGGCGTCTGATACCCGATGCGAACGGTCAGCGGCTTGTTGTTGAGGGCGGCCCGGGCGGCGTCAGGGTTGGCCACACCGAACTGGGCTGCCTCACCGACGTTCTCCGCCGCGCTGAACGCGTCGTCGGCGACCGGGCTGAGCCGGGAGTTGATGATCGGCGTCGCGGCATTGCGGGCGATCACATCCCGCGGGGTGCACAGCGCGACGGCCCGCCGCGCGGGCGTGGCTGCCAGCGGACCACCGGGCGCGAAGATCAACTGCTCGATCCCGGCCGACGGGGTCTCCGTGCTGACGTAGTCGTCGGGCAGGTTGAGCAGGCCCGAGGACCCGGACTCGATGTCGACGACATCGAAGGACCCCTCGTTGACCCGCTCCTGGATGTCGGCGCCGCGTGGCCACACCTCGATCCGGTTCGTGATCGCCGGCGTGCCCCACCACTTGTCGTTGGCGACCAGGGTGACCACCCCGTCCTTGGACACCGAGTCGATCCGGTACGGGCCCGATGACGGGAACTTCTTGAGGTCGAGGTCCGGCTTGAGATCCCAGACGGTGTTCCACGCCTTGGCGATACGGTCGATGGTCGGCTGGTCACCGTTCTGAAGCGCCGTCGCCACGCCCCCGTCGTCGAGGCCGAGTTCGTCGGCGATGACGTGCGCGGGCATCAGCGAGGTCGCCGCGAACAGATGCCCGTAGTCGAGGAATCCACGATCCTGGGCGAACGACACCCGGGCCCGCTTCTGGCCCGGTGCGCAGTCCACCGAGCCGATGTCGCGGTAGCCCGCTCGGCTGGCGGCGTCGAATCCGGGAAAGCGGCCCGACTGCGCGCCCCAGGCCAGGACCAGGTCGTCACAGGTGATCGGCTTGCCGTCGGAGTAGACCGCCTTGTCGCTGATCACGTAGTCGAGCACCAGCGGGGCGCGGCCCACGACCGACACCGAACCGAAGTCGTTGTCGGCGACCACCTGGCCTTCGGGGCCGTGATAGGCGAATCCGGTCAACGCCCGGGCGAACGCCTGCGGCCCGGCCGACGCGGCCCCGGCCACCGTGTTGGTGTTGTAGGTGGTCAGCGTGCCGTCGACGGCGTAGGCGATCTCGTCGGCCGAGCTGGCCGAACACGCCGCCAGACCCATCGCGGTGACCACGGACAGCGTGGCCGCTGTCACCGCTGTTCGTGCGCGGGCGATGGTCCGCCACTGAACCATGCGGTTTACCGCCGGGTGTTTCGCTTGCCCGACGGACGTCCGGTCCGTGGGCCGGGACGTGCACCCGGTGCCGGCTTGGCCGGAGCAGGTTCGGTGACGACCGAAGCCGACACCGTCTCGGCACCGGACTCGGTGACCTCGGCGTCGGAGGCGCCTGCTGTCTCCTTGGTGGCCGTCGACCCCTTGGCGCCCTTCTCGCGCCGGTTGAGCACCCGCTTGGTGTGCTTGCGCACCAGTTCCGTGCGCTCACGCAGCGTCACGAGGAGCGGCGTCGCGAAGTAGATCGACGAGTAGGTGCCGACGATGACGCCGACCAGCTGAACCAGGGCGAGATCCATCAGGGTCCCGACGCCCAGCAGCCACACCGCGATCACCATCAGGGCGACGATCGGCAACACCGAGATGAGGCTGGTGTTGATCGAGCGCATGAAGGTCTGGTTCACCGCGAGGTTGGCCTGCTCGGCGAATGTTCGGCGAGTGGTGTGTTCGAACCCGTGGGTGTTCTCCTCCACCTTGTCGAACACGATCACCGTGTCGTACAGCGAGAAGCCCAGAATCGTCAGCAGACCGATGACAGTGGCCGGCGTGACCTCGAACCCGACCAGCGAATAGACACCGGCAGTCACGACGAGGTCGAACACCAGGGTGGCCATCGCGGCCATCGCCATGTAGCGCTCATAGCGCCAGGCGATGTAGATCGAGGCCAGCACGACGAAGACCACCAGCGCGATCAGCGCCTTCTGGGTGATCTGACCGCCCCAGGTCTCGGACACCGCCGAGTCGCTAATGACCTGCTTGCTGGGCTGGCCGTCGCTGCCCTTGGGGTGGAACGCGTCGAACAGCGCGGTGCGCAGCTTTTCGGTCTCGTCGTTGGACAACGTCTCCGAACGGATCTGCACCGTCGCCGAGGCACCGCTGCCGACCAGCACGACGGCCTCGGGCGCCTTGTTCAGGGTCTTGCTGAAAACGTCCTCGACCTGCTGGACCGTGACGATCCCCTCGGAACCGGCCGACGGCATCGACACCTTCGTGCCGCCCTCGAAGTCGATCCCGAAGGTGAACCCGCGAAGCACCATGCTGGCGATGCAGATCGCGACGATGATGCCGCTGACCGAATACCAGAGCTTGCGGCGGCCGATCACCTCGAAGGCGCCGGTACCGGTGTAGAGCCGGACGAAGAATCCGTGCTTGGGCAGTGCCGCAGAGGAGGATTCGATGTTCGGCGCCTCCACTGCGGTGTCCTTGACGTCCTCGGCGGCTGTGTCGTCGGTGGTCTTGCTCTTTGCAGCCATGTGCTTATCCCCGTCCCGCGGTCGCATGCGAAGCCTCCCGGCGTTCCCGCGCGATCTGTTGCACCGCGCCGAGACCGTTGAGGGCAGGTTTTGCCATCGTCGGGGACTTGGACGCCAGGTACACCAGCGGCCAGGTCACCAGGAACACCACCACGATGTCGAGGATCGTGGTCAGACCCAGCGTGAAGGCGAAGCCCTTGACCTGGCCGATCGCCAGGAAGTACAGCACCGCGGCGGCCAGGAAGGTCACGGCGTTGCCCGACACGATCGTCTTGCGGGCGCGCGCCCAGCCTCGTGGCACAGCCGACCGGAAGGACCGGCCTTCGCGGATCTCGTCCTTTATTCGCTCGAAGAACACCACGAACGAGTCCGCGGTGGTGCCTATACCGATGATCAGACCGGCGATACCGGCCAGGTCCAGCGTGTAGCCGATGTATCTGCCGAGCAGCACGAGGATGGCGAAAACCATTGCGCCGGCAGCCACCAGGGACAGCGCCACCAGCAGGCCGAGCACGCGGTAGTACAGCAGCGAGTACAACAGCACCGCGGCCAGGCCGACCGCGCCCGCGATCAGGCCGGCCCGCATCGAGGACAGGCCCAGCGTCGCCGAAACGGTCTCGGCTTCAGAGGATTCGAACGACAGCGGCAGCGAGCCGTACTTCAGCACGTTGGCCAGTTCCTTGGCCGAGTCCGACGTGAACTGGCCGGTGATCTGGGTGTTGCCGCCGGGGATGGGTTCCCGGATCTCGGGCGCGCTGACCACCTGCGAATCGAGGGTGAACGCCGTCTGCGTGCCCACGTTCGCCGCGGTGAAGTCGGCCCAGGTCTTGGCGCCCCCGCTCTTGAAGGTCACGTCGACGACGTACTGGCCCTGCTGCTGGTTCAGCCCGGAGGTGGCGTCGGCGATCTCCTCGCCGCTCATGATCGACTTGCTCAGCAGGTAGACCGTCTGGCCGTCCTGGGAGCAGGTGATCAGCGGCAGGTTCGGGTCGTCGTTGCCGGCAAGCACGTCTTCCTCGCCGCACCGGGTGGCCTGGTACTGCAGCGCCAGGATCTGGATCGACGGGTTGGTGCTCTGCCGCAGTTCCTTCTCGTCGGAGATGCGCTGGGCCAGGGCGG
>NZ_HG322951.1:3310015-3343788 GCF_000455325.1 Mycolicibacterium septicum DSM 44393 | reverse complement strand
CATGCCCGGCACTGCGCCGGGTGCGCCCGGTACAACACCAGGTGCCGCGGGGGCACCCGGTGCCGCGGGGGCCCCAGGAGCGCCCGGAGCGCCGGGCTGCTGCCCCTGCTGGGCCGGCGGCTTGGCAGGCATTGCGTGCACGACGGGCCGGATGTACAGACGCGCGGTCTGGCCCAGGTTGCGGGCCTCACTGCCGTCGTTACCGGGAACGGTGATCACCAGATTGTCGCCGTCGATGACGACCTCCGAGCCCGAGACTCCGAGACCGTCGACGCGGGCACTGATGATTTGTTGGGCCTGGTTGAGAGCCTCTCTGGTCGGCGTCGAGCCGTCCGGGGTGCGCGCTGTCAGCGTCACCCGGGTACCGCCCTGCAGGTCAATGCCGAGTTTTGGCTTGGCCTGCTTGTCGCCGGTGAGGAACACCAGCAGATATACGCCGATCAGAAGGACCAGGAAAAGTGTCAGGTAGCGCGCAGGATGCACCGGCGCCGAAGACGATGCCACGTTTCTAGGGTCTCCTCGAGATCAGTTCGTCAGCACCGCAAAGGGTACGTGCTTGTCCTGGGTGCTCTGCGGTCAGTCTTTCTTGAGGCCGTCGGTGTCGGTGACACCGGTGCTCTCGGTCAGTTCGGTCGCCGCTGCTGGGGCGTTGGCCACCTCGGCGTCCGCGCCGTCCTCGGTGTCCTCCTCGATGCGGTCGCGCACGGCGAGCTTCATCCAGGTGGTGACGACGCCGGGGGCGATCTCCAGGTCGACGTTGTCGTCGGTGATACCGGTGATCGTGGCCTGCAGGCCCGAGGTGGTGTGTACCCGATCGCCGATCTGCAGCGAGTTGTGCAGGTCGATGGTCGCCTGCATGGCCTTGCGCTGACGACGCGACGCGAAGAACATAAACGCGCCCATGACGATCAGCAGGGGCAGGAAAATGACGAGATCCATGTCAGTTATGTCTTTCGTGTTGTGTCAGATGTCAGGGCGACCGAGGCCACGATACCGCCGCCGACCCGGACCACCCCATTCGCCGCCGACTGGCGGTCCGCGCGACTAGGCTCAATACGCCTTCTTTCCGGCGCCGCCCTTCCCTGTCGAGGAGGCAGTGTTGAGTCATCCCGAGCAGAGTCGCCATCTGGCCACCACCATTCCCGGCCCCAGATCTGAGGCGTTGATCGGCCGAAAAACGGCGGCGGTGGCGCGCGGCGTGGGCAACACCATGCCCGTGTATGCCGCCCGCGCCGGGGGCGGCATCGTCGAGGACGTCGACGGCAACCGGCTCATCGATCTGGGCTCGGGCATTGCTGTCACCACCATCGGCAACTCGTCGCCGCGCGTGGTCGAGGCGGTGGCCGCACAGGCCGCCGAGTTCACCCACACGTGCTTCATGGTGACGCCGTATGAGCAGTACGTCGCGGTCTGCGAGCACCTCAACCGGCTGACGCCGGTCCGCGGCGAGAAGCGTTCGGCCTTGTTCAACTCCGGTTCGGAGGCCGTGGAGAACGCGGTCAAGATCGCCCGGTCCTACACCCACAAGTCTGCCGTCGTCGCCTTCGACCACGCTTATCACGGACGCACCAACCTCACGATGGCGCTGACCGCCAAGTCCATGCCCTACAAGCACGGCTTCGGCCCGTTCGCCCCCGAGATCTACCGTGCGCCGCTGTCCTATCCCTTCCGCGATGCCGAGTTCGGCAAGGAGCTGGCCACCGACGGCGCGCTCGCGGCCAAGCGGGCCATCGACGTGATGGAGAAGCAGATCGGGGCGGACAACCTGGCCGCGGTCATCATCGAACCCATCCAGGGCGAGGGCGGGTTCATCGTCCCGGCCGACGGGTTCCTCCCAGCGCTGCTGGGGTGGTGCCGCGACAACAACGTGGTGTTCATCGCCGACGAGGTGCAGACCGGGTTCGCCCGGACCGGCGCGATGTTCGCGTGCGAGCACGAGGGCATCGATCCCGACCTCATCTGCACCGCCAAGGGCATCGCCGACGGTCTGCCCCTTTCCGGAGTGACCGGCCGCGCCGAGATCATGGACGCGCCGCACGTGTCCGGACTGGGCGGCACCTACGGCGGCAACCCGATCGCGTGTGCGGCGGCGCTGGCCACCATCGAGACCATCGAGGCCGACGGTCTGGTGGCCCGCGCCCAGCACATCGAAGCGCTGATGAAGGACCGGCTGGGCCGGTTGCAGGCCGAGGACGACCGGATCGGCGACGTGCGCGGCCGTGGCGCGATGATCGCCGTCGAACTGGTCAAGGCAGGCACGACCACACCCGACCCGGATCTCACCAAGGCGCTGTGCGCCGGTGCCCATGCGGCCGGGGTGATCGTGCTGTCCTGCGGTACCTACGGCAACGTGTTGCGCTTCCTGCCGCCGCTGACGATCAGCGACGAACTGCTCGTCGAGGGACTCGACGTGCTCGAGCTGATCCTGCGGGACCTCTGACGCACTAGTGCGCGTGGGTGTGACGTCCACCGAACAGTCCGCCCCAGCTCCGGCGTTTGGGCGCGGCGGTGACTTCGGTCGGCGGCGCGTCGGCGACCGCGACGGGTTCGGCCGACGCAGCCGTGGCGACGGGGCGTTGCGCGTACTCGACATCACGCACACTGCGGACCGACAACCGGCCGACCGCCATGGCGCCGAGGAACACGATCAGCGCTCCCAGCCCGGAGAAGTAGGCCAGCTCCAGTGACACGCGCTTGGCGTCGGTCACCGCGATCGGCATCCCGGCGTCACCGATGCCCAACGGCCCGGCGAGCGCCCGGCCGACGACGAACCAGGCCCCGCCCAGTACGGCCAGCCATCCGCCGAGATGGGCCGTGGCCCGGTTACCCGACACCAGGAGGAGCAGACCACCCAGCGCCGTGACCGCGCCCGGAAGCACCTCCAACCAGCCGCGCGCCGACGTCCACACCCAGGCTTGGTCCGGGGTGAAGGCGAAGTCGAAGTACGGCCCGACGAACGGGATCAGTGCACCCCAGATTCCGAGCAGGACCAGCAGGAACCCGCTGGCGGCACCGCGGCTGCGCGCCATGCGCAGACGACTGCCGCGGGTATCGAATTCGGTCATGATGCCTCCTTTGACACCCCGGTGGGTACCCCAAACTCCGTGGCAGTAACGCCCCTACCCTGAGGGGATGCGCCTCGTCGGGAACGCCCTGCGCGATGAGTTGGCTGCCGCCTGGGAACGGTGGGGACACCGGTGCGCCGACCTCACCGCGACGCAGTGGCGCAACACCACCCGCTGCGAGGCCTGGGACGTGCAGTCCCTGGTCGCCCATGTGTGCCCGGAGGCCACGACGTTCGGCGAACTGGCCAGGGCCAGGGTGGACGGGCCGCCGGCGGTGACGGACGCTGCCGAGATGCTGCGCGTCTTCAACCAACCTGACGGTGTCGCCAACACCACGGCGGACCGGATCGCCGCACAGGCCGTGCATGAGGCCTCGACGCTGAGTCCTGCGGCAGCGGCGGCCCGGTTCTTCGCGGCAGCAGTCGAGCTGCGTCGCAGGCCCGAGATGGCGCGCGCCGACGAGGCGGTGATCCGCTATCCGGTCGTCGGCAGCACCACTCTCGGCGTGGTTGCCGAGGTCGCGCTGCTGGAAGCCACCGTGCATCTACTCGATCTGGCCGATGCCGTGGGCGGCGTCGCCCCATCGGATCGCGCCCTGGCTGCCAGTCGCGACCTGTTGATCGCGGTCCCCGATCCCGCTGCCGCGGTCGAGGCGCTCGCCGGGCGGATACCCGCGCGCGCGGCCGTTCCAGCCATCCGATGACCGGCTATCAGCGTTCACCGGCTCGCACGCAGGAACGGTCAGACTCACAGCACATTGACAGCTGAGAAGCTGGTTTTCCGGAAATAAGTTTAGTTTCACTAACGTAGTAGTTGGTTAGCGCAACGTCGCGCCGGTGATTATTTCAGCTATCTGTAAAGAGGGTTTTTGATGTCGTTTGATACTCGTGATGAGCAACTGGCGAGCCGTATCGCCGATCTGACTGCCACCGATCCACAGTTCGCCGCCGCGATTCCCAGCGACACCGTCACCGCCGCCGTCGACGTCCCCGGCCTGCTCCTGCCCGAAATCGTCCAGACCGTCCTGCAGGGCTACTCCGAGCGGCCCGCGCTCGGAGAACGCGCCCTCGAGTTCGTCGCCGACCCGGCCACCGGTCGGACCACTGCGCGCCTACTCCCCCGGTTCGACACCATCAGCTACGGCGAGCTCTGGGACCGGCTCCGCGCCCTCGCGGCCGCCTTGCACGCGTCGGGCGTCGCGGCCGGCGACCGGATCGCCATCCTGGGATTCACCAGCGCCGACTACACCGTGATCGACACCGCACTGAGCCAGATCGGCGCGGTCTCGGTCCCCCTGCAGACCAGCTCCTCGCCCGAGGCGCTGGCACCGATCGTGACCGAGACCGAGCCGCGGGTCATCGCCGCGAGCGTCGACCACCTCGCCGATGCCGTCGAGCTGGCGCTGACCGCCCACGCTCCGGCCCAGGTGCTCGTCTTCGACTACCACCCCGAGATCGATGACCATCGCGACGCGGTGGCATCGGCCACCGAGCGGCTGGCCGCGGCCGGCCGCGCCATCGCGGTCGACACCCTGGCCGACCTGGTGGCCCGCGGCAGCGAGCTGCCGACACCCCCGGCCCCCGAGACCGACGGCACCGACCCGCTCGCGTTGCTGATCTACACCTCCGGCAGCACCGGCGCCCCCAAGGGCGCGATGTACCTGCAGAGCTCGGTCGGCAAGTTCTGGCGGCGCAACAGCAAGGCCTGGCTCGGACCGGTCAGCTCTGCGATCAATCTGAGCTTCATGCCGATGAGCCATGTGATGGGCCGCGGCATCCTCTACGCCTCCCTCGCCGCAGGCGGCACCTGCTATTTCGCGGCCCGCAGCGATCTGTCGACGCTCCTGGAGGACCTCGCCCTGACGCGGCCCACCGAGCTGAATTTCGTTCCGCGCGTGTGGGAAATGATCCACAGCGAGTTCCAGAGCCGGGTCGATCACCGCCTGGCCGATGCCGGCCAGGACCGTGAGACGGTCGAGGCCGAGGTGCTGGCCGAGGTGCGGGACCAGGTCCTCGGCGGACGGTTCGTCGCGGCGATGACGGGCTCGGCGCCCATCTCAGCCGAGCTCAAGACCTGGACCCAGGACATGCTCGGTATCCACCTGCTGGAGGGCTACGGCTCGACCGAGGCCGGGATGGCGCTCTTCGACGGTGTGGCCCAGCGTCCGCCGGTGATCGACTACAAGCTGGTCGACGTCCCGGACCTGGGGTACTTCGCCACCGATCAGCCGTACCCGCGCGGCGAGTTGCTGATCAAAACCGAGAATCTGTTCCCCGGCTACTACAAGCGCCCCGAAGTCACCGCGTCGGTGTTCGACGAGGACGGCTTCTACCGCACCGGCGACGTCGTCGCGGAGATCGGCCCGGACCAGCTGCGCTACGTGGACCGGCGCAACAACGTGCTCAAGCTCGCCCAGGGCGAGTTCGTGACGCTGGCCAAGCTGGAGGCGGTGTTCGGCAACAGCCCTCTGGTGCAACAGATCTACGTCTACGGCAACAGCGCGCAGCCCTATCTGCTGGCCGTGGTGGTGCCCACCGACGCCGGCGTTTCGAAAGAGGCGATCAGCGAATCCCTGCAAGAGGTCGCCAGGGACGCGGACCTGCAGTCCTATGAGATCCCGCGTGATTTCGTCGTCGAGACAACACCTTTCACCCTGGAGAACGGCCTGCTGACCGGCATCCGCAAGCTGGCCTGGCCGAAGCTGAAGGCGCACTACGGCGAGCGGCTGGAGCAGCTCTACACCGAACTGGCCGAGACGCAGGCCGGTGAGCTTCGAGCATTGCGGTCGCTGAGCCCCGACGCCCCGGTGCTGGAGACCGTGAGCCGGGCTGCCGGCGCCCTGCTGGGCGCTGCCGCGTCTGATCTGGGACCCGATGCCCACTTCACCGATCTGGGTGGAGATTCGTTGTCGGCGTTGACCTTCGGCAATCTTCTGCGCGAGATCTTCGATGTGGATGTGCCCGTTGGGGTGATCGTCAGCCCGGCCAACGATCTGGCAGGCATCGCCGGCTACATCGAAACGCAGCGCAGCGGATCCAAGCGCCCGACCTTCGCATCGGTGCACGGACGGCACGCCGCCGAAGTCAGTGCCGCCGATCTGACGCTGGACAAGTTCCTCGACGCGGACACCCTGGCCGCAGCGCCGAAGTTGCCCAAGGCGAGCAGCGAGGTGCGCACCGTGCTGCTGACCGGCGCCACCGGGTTCCTCGGCCGCTACCTGGCGCTGGAGTGGCTGGAGCGCATGGACCTGGTCGACGGCAAGGTCATCGCCCTGGTCCGCGCCAAGTCCGACGCCGAGGCCCGCGCCCGGCTGGACGCCACGTTCGACAGCGGCGACGCGAAACTGCTTGCGCACTACCAGGATCTGGCCGCCGACCACCTCGAGGTGATCGCCGGCGACAAGGGCGAGGAGAACCTCGGCCTGGACCAGCAGACCTGGCAGCGACTGGCCGATGACGTCGACCTGATCGTCGATCCGGCCGCACTGGTCAACCACGTGCTGCCGTACAGCGAACTGTTCGGGCCCAACGCCCTCGGCACCGCCGAGCTGATCAAGATCGCGCTCACCACGAAGATCAAGCCGTACACCTACGTGTCGACCATCGGCGTGGGCGATCAGATCGAGCCGGGCAAGTTCGTCGAGAACGTCGACGTCCGGCAGATGAGCGCGGTCCGCAAGATCAACGACGGCTACGCCAACGGCTACGGCAACAGCAAGTGGGCCGGCGAGGTTCTGCTGCGCGAGGCCAACGACCTGTGCGGGCTGCCGGTGGCGGTGTTCCGTTGCGACATGATCCTGGCCGACACCACGTACTCCGGCCAGCTGAACCTGCCGGACATGTTCACCCGGATGATGTTCAGCCTCGTCGCCAGCGGTATCGCGCCGGGCTCGTTCTACGAGCTCGACGCTGACGGCAAGCGGCAGCGCTCGCACTACGACGGCCTGCCGGTGGAGTTCATCGCCGAGTCGATCTCGACGCTGGGTGGGCAATCCGTGGAGAGCTTCGAGACCTACCACGTGATGAACCCCTACGACGACGGCCTCGGCATGGACGAGTTCACCGACTGGCTGATCGAGGCCGGCTACCCGATCGAGCGCATCGCCGACTACTCGCAGTGGATCCAGCGCTTCGAGAGCACCCTGCGCGCCCTGCCGGACAAGCAGCGCCAGGCCTCACTGCTGCCGCTGCTGCACAACTACCAGCAGCCCGAGCGGCCGATGTTGGGCGCCCTGGCCCCGACGGACCACTTCCGGGCCGCCGTGCAGGAAGCCAAGATCGGGCCCGACAAGGACATTCCCCATGTCAGCCCGGCCGTGATCGTCAAGTACATCACCGACCTGCAGCAGCTGGGCCTGCTGTAAGAACCCGTGCGCTCGTCCCACACCGTCGTGGGGCGAGCGCACGTCGTCGGGGGTGACGCATCTCGCACCGCCGGAGCTGGCATCTCGAAATATAATTAGTTTTACTAACGTAGTAATCAGTAGGCACGGAGAACGTGCCGACGATAGTTATTTTGATTTGCTCAGGGGACCGATATGACCACCGAAACACGCGAGGACCGGCTCCAACGCCGGATCGCAACGCTGTACGAAACCGATTCACAGTTCGCCGACGCTCGTCCCAGCGACGCCGTCAACGCCGCCGTCGCCCAGCCTGAACTCCGGCTGCCGGCCATCGTCAAAGGCGTTCTCGCCGGTTACGCCGACCGCCCCGCGCTCGGACAGCGCGCCGTGGAACTCGTCACCGACGCCGACGGCCGCACCACTGCGGAGCTTCAGCCCCGGTTTGACACCATCACCTACCGCCAGCTGGGCGACCGCATCCAGGCCGTCACCAACGCCTGGCACAACCACCCGGTGAAGCCCGGCGACCGCGTCGCCATCCTCGGGTTCACCAGTGTCGACTACACCACGATCGACACCGCACTCATCGAACTCGGCGCCGTCTCGGTGCCGATGCAGACCAGCGCCCCGGTCGCCACGCTGCGGCCCATCGTCGCCGAGACCGAACCGACCGTGATCGCGGCGAGCATCGACTTCCTCGACGACGCAGTCGAATTGGTCCGCTCCGGACCCGCACCCCGCCGCCTGGTGGTCTTCGACTACCGGCCCCAGGTCGACGCGCAACGTGAGACCTTCCAGGCCGCCAAGACTGCGCTCGCCGATACCGACGTGGTCGTCGAGCCGCTGGCCGACGTCCTCGATCGCGGCCGCTCACTGGCCGACGCACCGCTCTTCACCCCGGGTCAGGCCGACCCGCTGACCATGCTGATCTACACCTCCGGCAGCACCGGCACCCCCAAGGGCGCGATGTACCCGGAGAGCAAGGTCGCCAACATGTGGCAGCTCGCGTCGAAGGCCACCTGGGACGAGAACCAGGCCATACTGCCCGCCATCACCCTCAACTTCATGCCGATGAGCCACGTCATGGGCCGCGGCATCCTGATCGGCACGCTGAGCTCGGGCGGCACCGCGTACTTCGCCGCACGCAGCGACCTGTCGACCTTCCTGGACGATCTGGCCCTGGTCCGGCCCACGCAGCTCAGCTTCGTGCCGCGGATCTGGGACATGCTGTTCCAGGAGTATCAGAGCCGCCTGGACCGCTCCGGTGGCAGCGAGGACGATGTGCTCGCCGAGGTCCGCGAGGGCCTGCTGGGCGGACGGTTCGTCTCCGCCATGACCGGCTCCGCGCCGATCTCCGCCGAGATGCACAGCTGGGTGGAGCGTCTGCTGGATATGCACCTGCTGGAGGGGTACGGCTCGACCGAGGCCGGTTCGGTCTTCGTCGACGGCCACATCCAGCGTCCGCCGGTGATCGACTACAAGCTGGTCGACGTCCCGGATCTGGGCTACTTCCGCACCGACCAGCCCCACCCGCGCGGTGAGCTGCTGGTGAAGTCCGAGCAGATGTTCCCCGGGTACTACAAGCGTCCGGAGATCACCGCCGAGATGTTCGACGAGGACGGCTACTACCGCACCGGCGACATCGTCGCCGAGCTCGGCCCCGATCATGTCGAGTACCTGGACCGCCGCAACAACGTGCTCAAGCTTTCGCAGGGCGAGTTCGTCGCCGTCTCCAAGCTGGAAGCCGTCTTCGGCGACAGCCCGCTGGTGCGACAGATCTTCGTCTACGGCAACAGCGCGCGTTCCTACCTGCTGGCCGTGGTCGTGCCCACCGATCCTTCCGTGTCCAAGCAGGCGATCAACGATTCGCTTCAGGACGCGGCCCGTGCCGCCGGATTGCAGTCCTACGAGGTGCCCCGCGATTTCATCGTGGAGACAACACCTTTCAGCCTGGAGAACGGTCTACTGACCGGTATCCGCAAGCTGGCCCGGCCCAATCTGAAGGCCCACTACGGCGAGCGGTTGGAGCAGCTCTACACCGAGCTGGCCGAGGGTCAGGCCAACGAGCTGAGTGAACTGCGGCGCAGCGGTGCCGACGCACCCGTTCTCGACACCGTGAGCCGGGCCGCGGGGGCCCTGCTGGGTGCCGCCGCATCCGATCTCGCGCCCGACGCCCACTTCACCGATCTGGGCGGGGACTCGTTGTCGGCGTTGACATTCTCCAACCTGCTGCACGAGATCTTCGACGTGGATGTGCCGGTCGGCGTGATCGTCAGCCCGGCCACCGATCTGGCCGGTATCGCCGGCTACATCGAGGCGCAGCGCCACGGATCCAAGCGCCCGACGTATGCGTCGGTGCACGGACGTGACGCCACCGAGGTGCACGCAAGTGACCTGACGCTGGACAAGTTCCTCGACGCGGACGCCCTGGCCGCGGCACCGACGCTGCCCAAGGCCCCGACCGAGGTCCGCACGGTGCTGCTCACCGGCGCCACCGGCTTCCTCGGCCGCTACCTGGCCCTGGAGTGGCTGGAGCGCATGGACCTGGTCGACGGCAAGGTCATCGCCCTGGTCCGCGCCAAGAGCGACGCCGAGGCCCGCGCCCGGCTGGACGCCACCTTCGACGTGGGTGACCCGAAACTGCTTGCGCACTACCAGGATCTGGCCGCGGAGCACCTCGAAGTGATCGCCGGCGACAAGGGCGAGGCCGATCTCGGTCTCGACCGCGACACCTGGCAGCGGCTCGCCGACGATGTCGACCTGATCGTCGATCCGGCCGCACTGGTCAACCACGTGCTGCCGTACAGCCAGATGTTCGACGCGAACGCGCTGGGCACTGCCGAGCTCATCCGCATCGCGCTCACCACGAAGATCAAGCCGTTCGTCTACGTTTCGACGATCGGTGTGGCCGGGGGCATCAAGCCCGGCGAGTTCGTCGAGGATGCCGATATCCGGGTGATCAGCCCGACCCGGCAGGTCGACGATTCCTACGCCAACGGCTACGGCAACAGCAAGTGGGCCGGCGAGGTCCTGCTGCGCGAGGCCAACGATCTCTGTGGCCTGCCGGTCTCGGTGTTCCGTTGCGACATGATCCTGGCCGACACCACCTACTCGGGTCAGCTCAACCTGCCCGACATGTTCACCCGGTTGATGCTGAGCCTGGTGGCCACCGGCATCGCACCCGGATCGTTCTACCTGCGCGACGCCGACGGCAACCGCCAGCGGGCCCACTACGACGGGCTTCCGGTGGAGTTCATCGCCGAGGCGATCTCGACGCTGGGCGTGCACGTCACCGAAGGGTTTGAGACGTATCACGTGATGAATCCGTACGACGACGGCCTCGGTCTCGACGAGTTCGTGGACTGGCTGATCGAAGCCGGTTACCCGGTGCACCGCATCGACGACTACTCGGAGTGGTTGCAGCGCTTCGACACTGCGTTGCGCACGCTGCCGGACAAGCAGCGTCAGGCCTCACTGCTGCCGCTGCTGCACAACTACCAGCAGCCGTCGTATCCGTTGCTGGGTGCAGCCGCGCCGACCGACCGGTTCCGGGCGGCGGTGCAGGAAGCAAAGATCGGGCCCGACAAGGACATTCCCCATGTCAGCCCGGCAGTGATCGTCAAGTACATCACCAACCTGCAGATGCTCGGGTTGCTGTAAAAGACTTCCCCACAAGGGAAGAATCCCCTGAGCGGCCGCGGTCCTTATCCAGGACCGCGGCCAATCAGTATGTAGCGTGGCGAGATGACCAGCACGCGCGTCTCCGGCCATGTCAACGCGCCCCGCGTCGCGGTCTATCGCGCGCTCGTCGACGCCGACGCGATCGCGGCGTGGCGGGTTCCGGACGGTATGCGCAGCGAGGTACACGAATTCGACGCGCGCGAGGGCGGAGCCTTCCGCATCTCACTGCACTATGACTCGCCCGATGCCGTCGGGAAGTCCAGCGCCCACACCGACACGTATCACGGTCACTTCGTCGAACTGGTGCCGAATGAGCGGGTTGTCGAGGCCATCGAGTTCGAGAGCGACGATCCCGCCGTGGGCGGCGTGATGACGATGACGACGACGTTGCGCGAGTCCGGAGACGGCACTGATGTCCTCATCGAGCACGACGGGATTCCCGACGCGGTGAACCCGGCCGACAACGAGACCGGCACGCGAATGGCGTTGGCGGCACTCGCCGCATGGGTGGAAAGCCGCAGCTAGGCGCCGTGTGGCCTCAGGTGTCAGACCCCCTGAGTAATATCGAACACATGTTCGAGTCATTCGCGCGGATCGACCCCGATGCCGGCGAGGCGGCGCTGCGGGATCGCATCGCCGAGCTCGAACGGCTCAAGTCCGCCGCCGCGGCCGGGCAGGCCCGCGCCACCGCCGCCCTGGAGGCCGCCCGCCGTACAGCGGAAGCCGCCGCCGGGATACCTGCCTCGCGGCGCGGCCGCGGACTGGGGTCGGAAATCGGATTGGCCCGCATGGATTCATCCTCCCGCGGCAGCCACCACCTCGCCGATGCCCGCATCCTCGTACGCGACATGCCGTGCACATTGGCCGCCCTGGAATCCGGGGTGCTCACCGAGTGCCGCGCCCGGTTGATCGTGCGGGAGGCCGCCTGCCTGTCCCCCGCCGACCGGCGCCGCCTCGACGAACAACTCTGCGCCGACCACACCACACTGATCGGCCTGGGCGATGCGCGTCTGACAGCGGACGCCAAGACCATTGCCTACCAACTTGATCCGGTGGCCGTCATCGACCGGGCCACCCGCGCCCCCGAGGATCGCACCGTCACCTTCCGGCCGGCGCCTGATGCCATGGCCATCGTCACGGCTTTGCTGCCCGCGACCGACGCGGCATCCGTGCGCTCCGCGCTCACCGACGCGGCCGACCGCTGCGCCGACGGACGCAACCGCGGTCAGGTCATGGCCGACACCCTGACCGCCCGTATCACGGGCCGCGATGTCACCAAGCCGGTCCCCATCGCGATCAACCTGGTGCTCTCCGACGACACCCTGTTCGCCGGCAGCACGCAGCCCGCATACCTCCAGGGTCATGGGCCCATTCCCGCAGCGGCGGCCCGGCGCATGATCGGCAACGCCCTCGTGGACGAGAACTCCTGGGCCACCCTGCGTCGCCTCTACGCCGCCCCGGACACCGGAGCACTGGTCGCGATGGAGTCCCGGTCCCGGCGGTTCCCGAAGGGCCTCGCCCGCTTCATCGCCACCCGAGATCAAACCTGCCGCACGCCCTACTGTGATGCCCCGATCCGGCACATCGACCACGTGACGCCGCATCACCGGAACGGGCCGACCTCCGCGGCCAACGGTCAGGGGCAGTGTGAGCGCTGCAATTACGTCAAAGAGAGCCCCGGCTGGCAGGTGGTGGCCGGTGTCGACGAATCAGGCCGGCACACGACAGAATTCATCACCCCGACCGGTGCCACCTATCGGTCGACCGCGCCACCGTTGGCCGGGGGCCTGCGGGTGTTGACCCGAGAAATCCACCTCGTGATCAACAAGCGCGCGGCCTAGACCAGCAACGCCACGACCAGGAGCACGACCGCGATCAGAGGGAAGGCACCCTGGGTGATCGCCGCGCGCGCCTTGTCCGGCGAGCTGGTCAGCAGGACCGCGGCGGCGGCCAGCATCGACCCCGCCCCCGCGAACACCAGAGCGAGCCCAACCCCGTTGTGCCCCAATCCGACCGCGACGATGCCGATGACCGTCACGATCGCGAGGAACAGGTTGTAGAAGCCCTGGTTGAACGCGAGCTCCTTGGTGGCCTGCGCCTCCTCCTCGCTGATGCCGAAGGTGGCGCGGGTACGCGGTGAAGTCCAGGTCAGCGACTCCATCACGAAGATGTAGACATGCAGGGCCGCGGCGAGCGCGGCGAACACCAGACCGGCGATGACCATGCCGTCTATTCAAACAGGCCGGGCTGTCCGAGTCCGGTAACCGGCGGTTGCATGCCCAGATGCGTCCACGCGAGCGGCGTGGCCACCCGGCCCCGCGGGGTGCGGGCCACCATGCCGGCCCGCACCAGGAAGGGCTCGCAAACCTCCTCGACCGTGGTGGCTTCTTCGCCGACGGCCACCGCCAGGGTCGACACCCCGACCGGGCCGCCGCCGAAGCTGCGGGTGAGCGCCGAGAGCACGGCGCGGTCCAGGCGGTCGAGGCCGAGTTCGTCGACGTCGTAGACCTCCAGCGCGGCCTTGGCGATATCGCGGGTGATCACGCCGTCGGCGCGGACCTCGGCGTAGTCCCGGACGCGACGCAACAGCCGGTTGGCGATGCGGGGCGTGCCACGGGAGCGTCGGGCGATCTCCGTGCCCGCCTCGACGCCCAACTCGATGCCGAGGATCCCGGCCGAGCGGGCCAGCACCCGCTCGAGTTCGACCGGCTCGTAGAAGTCCATGTGCGCGGTGAACCCGAACCGGTCCCGCAGCGGACCGGTCAGCGCGCCGGATCGGGTGGTCGCCCCCACCAAGGTGAAAGGCGCGACCTCGAGCGGGATCGACGTGGCGCCGGGGCCTTTGCCGACCACCACGTCGACGCGGAAGTCCTCCATCGCCAGATACAGCATTTCCTCGGCCGGCCGGGCGATGCGGTGAATCTCGTCGATGAACAGCACATCGTGCTCGACGAGGTTGGACAGCATCGCGGCCAGGTCACCGGCTCGCTCCAGCGCGGGACCCGAGGTGAGCCGCAGCGAGGACCCCAGCTCGGCCGCGATGATCATCGCCAGCGAGGTCTTGCCCAGCCCGGGGGGTCCGGACAGCAGGATGTGATCCGGTGTGCCACCGCGGTTCTTGGCGCCCTCGAGGACCAGCTGCAGCTGCTCGCGCACCCGGGGCTGACCGATGAACTCGCCCAGTGAGCGCGGGCGCAGGCTGGCGTCGACATCGCCTTCGCCGACGGTCAGGGCCGGTGAGACCTCCCGCTCGTCGGGTTCGTCGTCATCGTCGAAACGGCCCATTACTTCTTACCCAACATGGAAAGCGCTGCCCGCAGCGCGGAAGCCGTCGTCGCCTCGGGGTCGTTGGCCAGGACCTTGTCGGTGGCCTCCTCGGCCTGCTTGGCCGCAAAGCCAAGTCCGACAAGGGCTTCCACCACTGGGGCGCGCACCGCGTGACCCATGGCCCCGCCGATCGCCCCAGGGGTGACCGGACCGATCTTGTCGCGCAGTTCGAGCACCATCCGCTCTGCGCCGCGCTTACCGATGCCGGGAACCCGGGTCAGGGCCGTCACATCCCCGTCGGCCAGTGCCTGCCGCAGCGCTTGGGGGTCGTAGACCGCCAGAGTCGCCAACGCGATCTTCGGCCCGACGCCCGACACTCCCAGCAGTGTCAGGAAAAGGTCGCGGGCATCGCCGTCGCCGAACCCGTAGAGCGTCATCGAATCCTCGCGCACGATCATCGCGGTGATCAGCCGCGACTCGGCCCCTCGGCGCAGGTTGGCCAGGGTCGAGGGCGTCGCCATCACCTTGTAGCCGACGCCGGCGGCCTCGATCACGGCATGGTCGAGGGCGATGTCGATGACCTCACCACGCACCGAGGCGATCATGTCCGGGCCGCCTTCGCGGTGGATTTCAGGCGGGCCTGATACTTGCGGCGTTGTTCGGCGGCCATCGCCTCGGCGGCTGCCATCCGCGCGATCATCGGGGCGCGCCAGCAGTGGCAGATGGCCAGCGCCAGCGCGTCGGCGGCGTCGGCCGGGGTCGGCTTGGCTTGCAGGGCAAGAATTCTGGTGATCATCTCGGTCACCTGGGCCTTGTCGGCGCGACCGTTGCCGGTGACGGCCGCCTTCACCTCCGACGGGGTGTGAAAATGAACCTCGATGTCGCGGCGGGCCGCGGCCAGTGCGATCACACCGCCGGCCTGGGCCGTGCCCATCACCGTCGACACGTTCTGCTGGGCGAAGACCCGCTCGATCGCGATCACGTCGGGCCGGTGGGTGTCCATCCAGTGCTCGGCCACATCGCTGATCTCCAGCAGGCGCTTCTGCAGTGGCGCGTCGGCCGGGGTGCGGACCACGTCCACATCCAGCGCGGTGACCTGCCGACCCTTGCCGCTCTCGACCACAGACAGGCCGCAGCGCGTCAACCCGGGATCCACTCCCATCACCCGCACACGAACCCCTTCGTCAGAACATCTGTTCGATAGCGTAGCGGGCCGTGCCGACGGGTTGCCGCAGGGACACGCCAATCAGCGGCTCCGGCGGATCTCCTCCATTCGCCGCTCCGATGCCCGCCATCCCCTGACGCGTTCGGTACCGACTTCCCTGCCGTCCCGCTCGATGACGATCGTCCAGGGCACCCCGAGGAATTTCGCCACGAACCAGAACGGCCAGGCCAGGAAGAGCAACAACGCAACGGCGACGAAAATCCCCCCGACCACTCCATCGGAGTCCCCGATCGTGTCCGGGGCGTACATCCACTTGCGCCGCACCGTCCTTTGTCCTACCTCCATGAGCCCCCCGATCCCCTCCAGCGGCACACACCGCCCGGTCAGTTTGCCGCATCGGTGAGCACTCTCGCCCCGAGGGCGACTCCGCGGTATTGCGGAGCCAATGCCCGGCCGGCAGCCAGCAGCGGTTCGACGTCACGCAGCGTGCGCGCCAGGATGAACGCGCCCTCAAGGGCGGCGACCAATGCCACCGTCACGTCGCGGGCCTTCGCCGGTTCCACACCACGCTGGGCGAAGTAGGCCGCGCCGCCGTCGAGCCACGCCGTGAACACCCCTGCCGCAGCGACCCGCAACTCCTCGACGGTGTCGGAGGTTTCGGCCGCCACGGTGCCGACCGGGCACATGTTCACGAACCCACTCGCTGACATGTCCTCCGCGGCTTGGCTGAACACGCCCTCGACCGCCTGCCCCAGGTCGTCGTACTCGTCGACGATGGTCGGAATGAGCAGCCCGTAGGCGGCCCCCGCGTCGATCAGCGCCTCGCGGGCGATCTGCAGCTTCCCGCCGCGGAAGTGGTGGTAGAGCGAACCGATGGGGGCGCCCGAGGCCGCGACGATGTCCTTCATGCCGACCGCCGCATAACCCTTGTGCCGCATCAACTCAGCCGTCGCGGTCAGGATCGTCTCCCGCGTGGACCTTGCCATCCGAACCTCCTACCGACACACTAGAGCATGAATTCTAGAATCAACGTTCTAATGCCGGGGAAGGTCACCATGAAAACAGTCGAACTGCCCGCGGGAACCATCGAATACCGAGAAGAAGGCGACCCGTCCGGCCCGCCGGTGGTGCTGCTGCACGGGTTGCTGATGAACGACACGCAGTGGAGCACGACGCTGCCCCTGCTGCCCGCCGGCTTCCGCTATCTGCTGCCGGTACTTCCGATGGGCGGACACCGCATCCCGATGCGGGAGGATGCCGACCTGAAGATGGACGGGATGCTCGGGATCGTCGCCGATTTCCTCGACGCCCTGGACCTGGCCGACGTCACCTTGGTCGTCAGCGACTGGGGCGGCCCGCTGTTTCTCACCGACACCGGCCGCGACAAACGGATTGCGCGGCTGGTGATCTGCCCGTCCGAGGCCTTCGACAACTTCCCGCCCGCCCCCTACGCCAAGGTGCTGTGGCTCGCCAGCCGCACCACCGGCACCGTCTCCTTCGCGCTGCGCCAGATGCGGATCGGGTGGCTGCGCCGGCAACCGATGCTGTTCGGCCAGATGTCGAAAAAGCCGATCCCTCAAGATGTTTTCGAGTCGTGGTCCGATGCCGCACTGGCCGATCGGCGCATCCGCCGCGATCTCATCGGTTACTGCCGGAGCCGATTCGACAAGGCCGAGCTGATCCGGGCCACCAACGCCCTCGCCGATTTCACCGGCCCGGCGCTGGTGTTGTGGAGCGACAACACGGTGATGCCGCCCGCGCACGGGCGACGCCTGGCCGACCTGCTGCCGAACGGGCAGCTGCGCCAGATCGAGGACGCCCGGGTGCTGATCATGCTCGATCAACCCGAACGGACCGCCGAGGAGATCGGCCGCTTCCTGACCCAGTGAGCGACCCGGCGATAACGTGGTCGTGGGAGGTACGGATATGCGCGTGGTTATTGCCGGCGGACACGGAAAGATCGCCTTGATCCTCGAACGGTTGCTGTCGGCGCGGGGCGACGAGGCGGTCGGACTCATCCGCAACCCCGCCCAGGCGGGCGACCTGGAGGCGGCCGGCGCGACCGCGGTCGTGCTGGACCTGGAGAACGCATCGGTCGCCGAGGTCGCCGACGCCGTACGCGGTGCCGACGCCGTGGTGTTCGCGGCAGGCGCGGGGCCGGGCAGCGGAGCGGCCCGAAAGCAGACCGTGGATCGCGATGCGGCGATTCTGCTGGCCGACGCGGCCGAGGCCGCGGGTGTGGGCCGATACGTGATGGTCTCGGCGCTCTCCGCAGACGACCGCTCACTCGACAAGAACTACGACGAGGTGTTCCTGGCCTACATGCACGCCAAGGCCGAGGCGGACGCCGACGTGCGGGCCCGCTCCGGATTGCGGACCACCATCGTGCGCCCGGGCGGGCTCACCGATGAGCCCGGCACCGGAAACGTGACCGTCGCCGAATCCACCGGCCGCGGAAGCATTCCCCGGGAGGACGTAGCCGGCGTGCTGCTCGCCGTGCTGGACGAGCCGGAGACCGCGGGCCGGACGTTCGAGGTGATCGCCGGCGAGACGCCCATCGACGCCGCGCTGCACTGACCGTTCTCCGCTCAGGGGGTCAGCGGTCCACCCGCCGCACGCCAGTGGATCAGGCCACCGCTCATGTTGACCGCCTCGAAACCGTTCTCCACCAATAGATTTGCCGCACCGGCGGACCGGATGCCGCCGGTGCAGAAGGTGATGAGCAGACGGTCGTCGGGAAGCTCGAGGCAGCGCTTGGGCAGTTCCTCGAGCGGCATGTGCACCGCGACGGGAATGTGGACCCGGTTCCACTCGAATGCGCGACGGACGTCGATCACCAGCGCGCCCTCGTCGACGAGGCGGACCGCCTCGGCGGCGCTGACGGCCGGCGGCCGGCGGAGGTAGTGCCGGAAGCTCATAACCTTCAGGCTAACTGAAGGCTAGGGAGAACCCGACATGACCCGTGTCATACATGCACGCAGCGCTTCGGTCAGTTCGGGGTACTGCAGGGCCAATCGCGCATCCAGCTCGGTCACCACGCCCGTGGCCTGGTCCAGCAGCGCCTCGCCCGCGGCTGTGACCTGCAATGTCGACGCGGCGCCGGCGTGCGCCGTCGCGTCCTCGACCAGGCCCGCCGCCACGAACGACGCGACGGCCGCATGCGCGCTCTGCACGGTGATGCGCGAGCGCCGGGCCAGCTCACTGAACGAGATGCCCGGATTTCCGCGAACGTGCCCCAGCAATCCGAATTTGCGCGTCGTCAGCCCGAGCGGTTTGAGGGCGTCGACGAACGCGGATTCCCAGACCCGGCTGATCGTGAGCAGCGCGATGGTCGGGCTGAATGGGGGCGGCTCGGGCAGCGGCTACTCCTCGTCGAGCTGCGCGGCGACATCGTCGGGGATGTCGATGTTGGTGTAGACCTCTTGCACGTCGTCGCTGTCCTCCAGCGCGTCGACGAGCTTGAACACCTTGCGGGCGCCTTCCAGGTCGACCGGCACGCTCACCGACGGCTGGAAGCTGGCCTCCGCCGAGTCGTAGTCGATACCGGCGTCCTGCAGCGCCGTGCGAACCGCGACCAGATCGGTGGGCTCGGAGATGATCTCGAAGGAGTCGCCGAGGTCGTTGACCTCCTCGGCACCGGCCTCCAGGACGGCCATCAGCACGTCGTCCTCGGTCAGGCCGTTCTTCTCCAGCGTCACCACACCCTTGCGGGTGAACAGGTAGGCCACCGAACCCGGGTCGGCCATGTTGCCGCCGTTGCGGGTCATCGCGACGCGGACCTCACCGGCGGCGCGGTTGCGGTTGTCGGTCAGGCATTCGATGAGCACCGCGACACCGTTGGGGCCGTAGCCCTCGTAGGTGATGTTCTGCCAGTCGGCGCCACCGGCCTCTTCACCACCGCCGCGCTTGCGGGCGCGCTCGATGTTGTCGTTGGGCACCGAAGACTTTTTGGCCTTCTGGATGGCGTCATAGAGGGTCGGGTTGCCGGACGGGTCTCCCCCACCGACACGTGCCGCGACCTCGATATTCTTGATCAACTTGGCGAACATCTTGCCGCGCTTGGCGTCGATGACGGCCTTCTTGTGCTTGGTGGTGGCCCACTTGGAATGGCCGCTCATGCAGGTACGCCCCTTTTCCGGTTAAAACTCCGGCTCTCCAGTCTACGTGGGACGTTATCCGGCACCTGTGGGCAGCGCCGCATCGGTTCATCTAGCGTCACGGAATGGACCAAGACACGTACGACAAAGGACTGGCGATCCGTACCGCTGTCCTGGGCGAGGACTACGTTCGCAAGGCCGCCGGGAACGTCGACGCGTTCTCCAAACCGCTGCAGGACCTGGTCACCGAATACTGCTGGGGCGCGGTGTGGGGTCGCGAAGGACTGGAGCTGAAGACCCGCAGCATGCTGAACCTGGCGATGATCGCGGTGCTGAACCGGCCGAACGAGCTGAGCACACACATCCGTGGCGCGCTCACCAACGGCGTCACCCGCGAGGAGATCTGCGAGATCTTCCTCCAGGTGGGCATCTACGCGGGCATCCCGGCCGCGGTCGACAGCTTCCGGCTGGCCCGCGCCGTGTTCGCCGACCTCGACGAGGAGCGTTCGTGAATTCCGAGATCGGTTTCATCGGCCTGGGCAACATGGGGTGGCCGATGATGGATCGACTGCTGACAGCCGGATTCCCGGTGGTGGCCTTCGATGTGCGCGAGGACGTTCTGGCCAAGGCGGCCGCGCTGGGCGCCGTGCGGGCCGACTCGGTGCGCGACGTGGCCGACCGCACCGAGACGATACTGGCCAGCCTGCCCACCCCGCAGATCTCGGAGTCCGTGGTGGCCGACGTCGCCGCCGGATCCCGGGTCCGGCGCTTCGTCGACCTGTCGACGGTGGGAGGTCCAGCGGCACAACGCAATCACGCGGCCCTCGGCGCGCATGGCATCGCCGCGCTGGACAGCCCGGTCAGCGGCGGGATGCACGGTGCACAGGCCGGCACCCTGGCGATCATGGTGTCCGGACCGCGGTCTGAATTCGATTCGCTCGCACCGATTTTCGAGGTTCTCGGCCGAGCGATCTTCGTCTCCGAACAACCCGGCGCCGCACAGACCATGAAGCTGATCAACAACCTGATGGCCGCCACCACCCTCGCCGCGACGGCCGAGGTGATGGTGATGGGCGTCAAGGCCGGGCTGAACGCCGACGTGATGATCGATGTGCTCAATGCCGGATCCGGCGGCACGCACGCCAGCCGGGACAAGTTCCCGCGGGCGGTCCTCCCCCGCACGTTCGACTACGGATTCGCCACCGGCCTGATGGCCAAGGACGTCCGGCTCTACCTCGACGAGGCGACGGCCCTGGGCCTGCCGGTCGAGATGGCCCAGACCGTGCAACGCATCTGGGAGCAGACGCTGCGCGCCGAGGGCCCCGAATCCGACTTCACCTCCGTCATCAAGCCGATGGAAAACGCCGCGGGCGTCATTGTCGAGGGAGGGTCCCGGTGAGAGGTGCGCGCAGGTCGTAGACCGTGTCCGAGCCCACCCTGGTCGAGATGAAGTTCGCCTTCACCCAGTCGGAGATGTCGGTGTGGGAGTTGTTGCCGAAGAAGCCGCCGTGGTCACCTTTGGAGTCGGGGAGGATGTAGTAGGTGATCTTCCGGTCGGCGACGTAGGTCTGGAACTGCTCCAGCGTCGGGGCCGGATCGCTTCCGGTGAAACCGCCGATCGCCATTACCGCTGTGTCGGTGGACAATTCGAGACCGGACGCGGCGCCGGACCGGTTGATGGCCGCCGACCATTCGGTGTTGGTCCCCCGCAGCATCGCGTTCACCTCGGAATTGTCGGAGTTCCATCCGTGCCCGTGATCGTCGTCGGGATCGGCCGGTCCCACGCTCGGGCCGCCCCCGGTGTGCGACTGACCCAGGGTGGCCACGGTGTACGCGGTGGATCCGGCCAGTCCACCGATGATCGCCACCGCCAGTGCGGCGGCCGCCATTCCGCGGGTGCCCGACCGCAGTGCCCAGAGCAGGGCGACGGTGGCCGCGACCGTCACCGCCAGGATCGACCACCGCAGCGCCGGCAGCCACGCCGAATTACGGGCCAGGATCCAGAAACTCCACCCCGCGGTACCCAGGAGCATTGTCGCCAAACCGATCTGACCCAGCCTGTCGTCGCGTCGGCGCCACATCTCGTGGAGGCCGATGGCGAACATCGCCGCCACGGCCGGTGCCAGCGACATGCAGTAGTACGGATGCACGTTGGTCTTCATGAAACTCAGCACCAGACCGTCGATCACGAGCCAGGTGCCGAACAGGATGGTCCCGGCCCGCACGATGTCGGTGCGCGGCGCCCGGCCACGCGAGATCAGTACCAGGACCACCGCCAGCAGTGCCGCGGGCACCAGCCAACCGATCTCGAAACCGAACTCGCCGGTGAACAGCCTCGGCAGGCCCTGGACCTGATCGCCCCAGCCGCCGTGGTGCGGTACTGCGGGGGCCATCGGATCGACGTCGACGTGCGTGCCGTAGTGGTTGTGGCCGAGAACCCGACCGAATCCGTTGTAGCCCAACACCAGATTCATGAAGTTGTTGTCGGTGGACCCGGCGAGGTACGGCCGCGACGAGGCGGGCCACACCAGGGTGAGCACCACGAACCATCCGGCCGAGACGAGAAACGCCCCGAGCGATCCGGCCAGGTGCAGCAGGCGCCGGCGCACCGGGACGGGTGCGGCGATCAGGTAGACCAGCCCGATGGCCGGCATCACCATGAGTCCCTCGAGCATCTTGGCCAGGAAGGCGAACCCGAGCGCGACACCGGCCAGCGCCATCCAGCGGGCGCCGTTGCGCTCCAGCGCGCGCACCGTGCAATAGGCGGCGGCCGTCATCAACAGGACCATGACCGCGTCGGGGTTGTTGAACCGGAACATCAGCGCGGCCACCGGCATGAGGGCCAGCGCGGCGCCGGCCAGCAGCGCGGCGCGGGGCCCGCTGATGCGGCGGACCGCACCGTAGAGCAGCGCGACCGAACCGACGGCCATCAACGCTTCGGGGATGAGCATGCTGGCGCTGCTGAACCCGAACAGCTGACCGGACAGGCCCATCACCCACTGCGACACCGGCGGCTTGTCCACGGTGATGAAGTTGGCCGGATCCAGCGATCCGAACAGCAGCGCCTCCCAGTTGAGCGAACCGGCCCAGGCCGAGGCGGCATAGAACTCGTTGCCCATGCCGTTGACGGTGATGTTCCACAGGTAGACCAGGGCGGTGGCCGTCAGCAGAGCGGGCAGCGCCAGGCGTTCGGCCCGGGAGCGATCCGATCGCACCGGCTGAGCGGCCTCGATCGGTGCCAGATCCGGGTCCGCCGCCGACGGTTGGTCAAGAGTCGATGTCACCACACCATTAAGGCGTGCCCAGATTTGACCGAGCTGAGTGCCAGCCGGGTAGTTCCTGCGTACGGGGCGTTCGACGACTACTGACCCGGGTCGGGCGCGGTGGGGGTACCGCCGACCAGGTCATCCCAATGCCGCCGCACCGGTGCCCACCGCTCGTCGAACTCGCCGGCGCGCCGGCGGGCGCGCTCCAGCCGCTTCGGGCCGTACCGCCAGCGCGCCCACGGCGAGGTCGGCCTGGCCAGCCGCACCGCGGCCACCCAGGCCACGGGCGACACGAACAGGCCGATCAACGCGGTCGGGTACTTGCCCTTGAGCGCGACCACCGCGACCACCAGGAAGTGCAGCAGCAGGGCCACCACCGCCGTATAGCGCAGGGCAGCGACCCCGGCGGGCAGATCGTCGGTGTGGATGGGAGACACCCCGGCGGCGGCCAGGCCGACGCACGCCCCGGCCAGCGTGACGATGTTGACCGACAGTTGGCCCTCCTGGCTCCAGTACACGTCCTGCAGCCGGAAGATCATCGCGAACTCGTCGAGCACCAGGGAGGCTCCGACACCAACGAGCAGCGCCGCCAGATAGGCCCACCCCGACAGCGGCGGGCAACCCACGGCGGTGAAGGCGCCCCCGATCAGCAGGATGATGCCGGGTGTCGAGTGGTGCATGTGCACACCGCCCGCACTGACGTTGTGGAACGGCCCCCTGCCGTCACGGATCAGGCGTGTGATGGTTCGGGTGGTCAAGAACGTCACCACGAAGGCCACGAAACTCAGCAGCAGTGGCCCTTTGTAGCCGTCGACCACGTCGTGTTGCCACCAGGTGCCCAGCCAGTTCACCGCCGGATCCTATCGACTCAGAGCGAATCGACGAACAGCTTGTGAATACGCCGGTCCCCGGTCATCTCGGGGTGAAACGACGTCGCCAGCATCGAACCCTGACGCACCGCGACGATGTGGTCGGCCGCGCGGGCCAGCACCTTGACATCCGCACCGACCCGCTCGACCCACGGCGCCCGGATGAAGACCGCGTGTACCGGGGTGTCGAGCCCCTCGAAGTCGATGTCCCCTTCGAAGGAATCGACCTGACGACCAAAGGCGTTGCGCCGCACCGTCATATCGATTCCGGCAAGCGGAACCGCCTCCCGCCCGACGGTGCCCGCGTCCTTGATCTCGGTGGCCAGCAGGATCATGCCTGCGCACGAGCCATAACAGGGCAACCCCGCGGCGATGCGCGCCCGCAGCGGTTCGAGAAGTTCGAATTCGCGGAGGAGATGGCTCATCGCGGTGGATTCCCCACCGGGGATCACCAGGGCGTCGACCGCGTCGAGCTCGGAAAGCCGCCGCACCGTGCCCGCCTCGGCGCCCGCCTCACGCAGCGCAGCCAGGTGCTCGCGAGTGTCACCCTGCAACGCGAGCACCCCGACGCGGGGGCTCACGTGCCCGCCGCCGGTGCGGCGTTGCGCTTGAAGCGGGTCAGTCCCTCTTGCATCACCGCGGCCACCATCTCGCCGTAGCGGTTGAAGATCTTGCCCTGGGTCAGCGAACGCCCGCCGCACGCCGAGGGCGAGGACTGGTCGTAGAGCAGCCACTCGTCGGCCCGGAACGGCCGCATGAACCACATGGCGTGGTCCAGCGACGCCACCATCAGTTGCTTGCGCACATCGAGGTGGTTGACCTGGGCCGAGCCCAGCAGGGTCAGATCGCTCATGTAGGCCAGCGCGCAGATGTGGAGCACGTGATCGTCGGGCAGCGGGTCGCGGTGGCGGAACCAGACCTGTTGCTGCGAGGCCTTGCCGGGAATCCGCGCCACCAGGTCCCGCGGCACGATCCGGACGTCCCATTCGGCGAACTGGGCGAACCCGGCGTCGTCGAACGCTCCCCCGGACCGGAACCCGGGCAGGTCGTCGGGCCCGGGGGCCTCGGGCATCACGTCCTGATGTTCGATGCCGGTCTGGTCGGTCTGGAACGACGCCGACATCGTGAAGATCGTCTCGCCGTGCTGGATCGCGCTCACCCGGCGGGTGCAGAACGAGCCACCGTCGCGGATGCGCTCGACGATGTACACCGACGGTGCCCGGGCATCGCCCGGGCGGAGGAAGTAGCCGTGCAGAGAGTGCACCTGGAACGTCGGCTCCACCGTGCGCACCGCCGACACGAGGGACTGACCGGCGACGTGGCCGCCGAAGGTCCGCTGCAGGAAACCCGACTCCGGGCTGAACACCCCACCGCGATAGATGTTGACCTCGAGCTGCTCCAGATCGAGGATCTCTTCAATCGCCATAGGCTAAGGCCGTCTGCTCTTCGCGCAAGCGCTCATCACCGTTTACCAGCCGCGCTCGGCGAGCCGGTGCGGCTGGGCGATCTCCTCGACGTTGATACCGACCATGGCCTCACCCAGACCGCGTGACACCTTGGCCAGCACGTCGGGATCGTCGTAGAAGGTGGTGGCCTTCACGATCGCCGCGGCGCGCTCCGCCGGGTTGCCCGACTTGAAGATGCCCGAACCCACGAACACGCCTTCGGCGCCGAGCTGCATCATCATCGCCGCATCGGCCGGGGTGGCGATGCCGCCCGCGGTGAACAGCGTGACGGGCAGCTTGCCGGCCCGGGCCACCTCGGACACCAGGTCGTACGGCGCCTGCAGTTCCTTGGCCGCGACGTACAGCTCGTCGGAGCTCAGCGAGGTGAGCCGACGGATCTCGCCGCCGATCTTGCGCATGTGGGTGGTGGCGTTGGAGACGTCGCCGGTGCCGGCCTCACCCTTGGAGCGGATCATCGCCGCGCCCTCGGTGATCCGCCGTAGCGCCTCGCCGAGGTTGGTGGCACCGCACACGAATGGCACGGTGAACTTCCACTTGTCGATGTGGTTGGTGTAGTCGGCCGGGGTGAGCACCTCGGACTCGTCGATGTAATCCACACCCAGGCTCTGCAGGATCTGCGCCTCGACGAAATGCCCGATGCGCGCCTTGGCCATGACCGGGATGGTGACCGCGGAGATGATGCCCTCGATCATGTCGGGATCGCTCATGCGCGACACCCCGCCCTGGGCGCGGATGTCGGCGGGTACCCGCTCCAGTGCCATGACAGCAACCGCACCCGCGGCCTCGGCGATCTTCGCCTGTTCCGGGGTGACGACATCCATGATCACGCCGCCCTTGAGCATCTCGGCCATCCCGCGCTTCACGCGCGCGGTGCCGGTCTGGTTGCTAGAGCCGTTCTGCGCCGCGGTATCCACTGCAATCTCCTCCAAAGTCCTACTGATTCAGTCTAGTGGAGCCGCCAAATCCATTAAATCCGCATCACCGGATGGCTTGAAGCTCGCGATTCGCAGATCCCTGCGTATTCGCCAGCGTCGCTGCGGGCTGCTCGGCCAGTTCGTTGGCCTGAGCCAGCAGCTCACCCAGTTGAAGCGGATACACGGCCTCCCCGCCGGCAACCAACTCGGCGATCATTCTCGCATCGCACCATCGGTGCCCGTGAATGTAGTGCCGTTCCAGGGTCGTGCGACCCGTCGCCGACGGCTCGAACCGGGCGGTGCGGTGGATGAAGAAGTACTCCTCGCTGCGGATCACCGAGGCGTTGAAGTCGATGACGGCATCGCGCCGCCACACCGGCCCGACCAGGTCGGCCGGTGCCGCCTGCAACCCGGTCTCCTCGGCGAGCTCGCGCGCCGCGGCGGCCGCCAGATCCTCACCGGGCTGGACCGCTCCCCCGACGGTGAACCACCACCGTGGCGCGGGCCGGTCCGGGTCGTCGATCGCGGGGTCGGAGCCGCGCAGCAGCAGCACCGCGCCGGTCTCGTCGAGCAGCACCACACGTGCCGAGGTCCGGCGGCTCACCGGGTTGACCTCGGCTTGCGAATCCGGCCGTTCGACGATCTCGAAATAGGTTGGCAGTGCCGCGGTTCCGCCCAGTCGCAGCAGCCGCACAAAGCGACGTTCCCGCAGGGCCAGGGTGTCGCGGACGGCGTCGTTGTGGAAGCGCCGGGCCAGCAGCACCCGGGCTTCGGCATCGGCTAGTTCGGCGACCAGCGGCACCGGCAGCCCGGCCGGGTCGACGACCGCCAGTGCGGCCGACAGGTCGTTCTCGGCGGCTTCACGCGCCGGACGGGGTGCTCGCTCGGCGACGTCGGCCAGCGCTGCCAGGCGTTTGCCCTGCGGCGCCCCCGCGTAGGCGTCGACCGCGACGGCACGGGCGACGACGGCCCGGCGGGCCAGTGCACCGTCGAGCGCCTGCCAGGACAGGTCGTAGCGCACGTGGAGCCGGTCGAGCCGGTTGGCGGTCTGGTAGGCCCATCCTCCGACGAGCAGGAGGACCACCAGGACGGCCAGTGCGGTGATCACCAACCAGGTAGGCACGTCTAGTCACCCACCTGAACTTTGATCCCGGCGCTGGCCACGGTCTCGTACACCCGCATGATCTGACCGGCCACCACCGACCAGTCGTAGCGGGCGACCCGCTCGGTGGCCTGGTCGATGTACCGCTCGCGCAGCGCGTCGTCGTCGAGCACCTCGATCAGCGCATCGGCCAGCGCGTCGGCATCGCCGACGGGAACCAGCCGGCCGGCCTGCCCCTGATCGAGAACGCGGCTGAAGGCGTCCAACTCACTGGCCACCACGGCCGTTCGGGCCGCCATCGCCTCGACCAGCACGATGCCGAAGCTCTCGCCGCCGAGGTTGGGTGCGCAGTAGACGTCGGCGCTGCGCATGGCCGCGGCCTTGGCGTCGTCGTCGACCTGGCCAAGGAAACGGAGGTGCCCGGCAAGCTCGCCGGCCTCCTCCCGCAGCGCGTCCTCGTCACCGCGGCCCACGATCAGGATCTCGATGTCACCGAACCGCCGCGCCAGCTTCGGGAGGGCACCCAGCAGTACCGCCATGCCCTTCCGGGGTTCGTCGAACCGGCCCAGGAACAGCACGGTGCGGCCCGGTCGCGGATACCCTTCCAGCCGAGGCGCATTCGCGAACGACGGCACGTCGACACCGTTGGGGATCTCGACGGCGTCCGAGCCGAGCGCCTCCATCTGCCAGCGCCGGGCCAGGTCGGACACCGCGATGCGGCCGACGATCTTCTCGTGGAACGGGCGCAGGATCCCCTGAAACACGCTGAGCGTCAACGACTTCGTCGTCGAGGTGTGAAAGGTCGCCACGATCGGCCCCTCGGCGGCCTGCAGCGCCAGCATGGACAGGCTGGGCGCGTTGGGCTCGTGCAGGTGCAGCACGTCGAATTCGCCCTCGGCGATCCACTTCTTCACCTTGCGGTGGGTGGCCGGGCCGAACCGCAGGCGGGCCACCGAGCCGTTGTACGGGATCGGGACGGCCTTGCCGCCCGACACCACATATTCCGGCAGCTTCACATGCGGCGACGACGGCGCCAGCACGCTGACATGGTGCCCGCCCGCGCGCATCACCTCGGCCAGTTGCAGCACATGGGATTGCACACCGCCCGGCACATCGAACGAGTACGGGCAGACCATCCCGATACGCATGGCCTCAGGTACCTAACCGGGCGCGACGTTCGGCGGACAAGTCGGCCAGCCACTGCGGCTGCAGCATGTGCCAGTCAGCCGGGTGGGCGGCGATGTTCGCGGCGAACCGGTCGGCCAACTGCTGGATCACCACCGACACGTCTCCCGACGAGGTGTCGAGCGCGTCGAAGATCTCGACCACGCAGTCCTCCCCGTCATAGTGGACGTGCGTCGGATGCAGCGGGGCCCCGGTTTCGATCGCCAGCTTCGCCGGGCCTGCGGGCATCCGGGTGGGTTCGCCGAAGAAGTCGACCTCCACACCATTGCGGGTGAGGTCCCGGTCGGCCATCAGGCAGACGAACTTGTTGTCCCGCAACCGTTCCGCGAGCACCTCGAACGGAGGCCGTTCTCCACCGGACAGCGGGAACACCTCGAAACCCAGGCTCTCCCGGTAGTCGATGAACCGGCGGTACAGCGATTCGGGTTTGAGCCGTTCGGCGACGGTGGCGAAGGTGCCGAACTGCTGGGCCAGCCACACCCCGGCCATGTCCCAGTTACCGCTGTGCGGCAGCGCCAGCACCGCGCCGCGGCCCGCCTCGCGAGCGGCCCGCAGTTTGTCCGCGCCGACGAACACCTCGTCGAGACGCTTGGCCACAGCAGTCAGATCCATCGACGGCAACCGGAACGCCTCCCGCCAGTACCGGGCGTACGAGGCCAGTGAAGCACGCATCAGGTCCTCCGGCACCTCGGCCGGCGGCACCCCGATCACCCGGGCCAGGTTCTTGCGCAACTGCTCGGGTCCACCGCCGCGGGAGGCATAGTAGGCACCCGCATCGAAAAGGTTGCGCGCCACCAGCTCCGGCATCGCCCGGACCAGTTGCCAGCCTGCCGCGTAACCCAGATCGGTCACCTGTCCCGACAGCGGAATGTTCACGAGGCTCCCGGGGGTTGCAGCAGGTCCATGGCGCCCGGCGAGGTCCGCACGGCGTGTATCCGCTGTGCCACGGTGATGACGCTGGCCACCGCCAGCAGCCATGCCGCGACGTGCAGCAGCCACGGAACGTGCAGGAACGGCACACCCGAGAGCCCCGCGCCGACCAGCACGATCACCAGGCGCTCCGGGCGCTCGATGATGCCGCCGTCGCCGCGCAGCCCGCTGGCCTCGGCACGGGCCTTGATGTACGAGATGACCTGGGAGGTGACCAGGCAGATGAGGAGCGCCACCACCAGCGTCGGGTTGTCCAGGCCGAACGCCGCCCACCACAGCAAGCCGGCGAAGATGGCGCCGTCGGCGATGCGGTCACACGCAGCGTCCAGTACGGCGCCGAACCGCGTACCGCCGCCGCGTTCGCGGGCCATCGCCCCGTCGAGCATGTCGGCGAGCACGAAGACGAACACGGCGAACGCGCCCCACCACAGCTGACCCATCGGGAAGAGGGTCAACGCGGCGGTGACGGTCCCGGCGGTGCCGACGATGGTGACGATGTCGGGAGTCAGGCCCGCGCGCAGTGCCGCCTTGGCCACCGGCCGCGACAGCTTGGCGTAGGCCGCCCTGCTCATCAGGAAGAGGTTGCTCACGGCTGGCGGGCCCATTCCGTGGCCAGCAGCTCCCGGGTCTCGCTCAGCAGCTGCGGAATGACCTTGGCGCCACCGATGATCGTGATGAAGTTCGCGTCGCCGCCCCAGCGCGGGACCACGTGCATGTGCAGGTGCTCGGCCAGCGATCCGCCGGCCGAGGTGCCGAGGTTCAGGCCGACGTTGAACCCGTGCGGACGCGAGACGGCCTTCATGACGCGGATTGCCTTCTGCGTGAACGCCATCAGCTCAGCGCTCTCGGCTTCGGTCAGGTCCTCCAGCTCGGACACCCGGCGGTAGGGCACGACCATGAGATGGCCCGGGTTGTACGGGTAGAGGTTGAGCACGGCGTACACGAGTTCGCCGCGGGCCACCATGAGCCCGTCCTCGTCGGACATCTCGGGGATGTCGGTGAACGGCTGCGACGAACCGGCCGAGCCGACCTTGTTGTCGCTCTTGACCGCATCGACGATGTAGCTCATCCGGTGCGGCGTCCACAACCGCTGCAGATGGTCCGGCTCGCCCACGCCGTGGTCGACGATGGATCGCTCATCCCCCGTCATTCGCCGGTGCCTACCTTGACCAGGTCCGCCGTCGGCACCGCGTTGTTACGGTCCGCGATCCACTTCACGATCGCCTCCACGGCCTCGTCGACGGGCACGCCGTTGATCTGGGTGCGATCACCGAACCGGAAGGAAATGGCACCGGCCTCGATGTCCTTGTCGCCGGCCAGCAGCATGAACGGCACCTTGAGGTTGGTGTGGTTGACGATCTTTTTCGCCATCCGGTCGTCGCTGCCGTCGACCTCGACCCGCACACCGCGCGACTTCAGTTTGGCGGCAACGTCATACAGGTAGTCCAGGTGCGCGTCGGCCACCGGGATGCCGACCACCTGCACCGGTGCCAGCCAGGCCGGGAACGCGCCCGCGTAGTGCTCGGTGAGCACCCCGAAGAACCGTTCGATCGAGCCGAACAGGGCGCGGTGGATCAGCACCGGGCGCTGCCGGCTGCCGTCGGCGGCGGTGTACTCCAGCTCGAAGCGGTCGGGCATGTTGAAGTCGAGCTGGATCGTCGACATCTGCCAGTTGCGCCCCAGCGCGTCCTTGACCTGGACGGAGATCTTGGGTCCGTAGAACGCCGCGCCGCCCGGATCCGGCACCAGGTCCAGGCCCGAGGCTTCGGCGACCGACCGCAGGGTCTCGGTGGCCTCGTCCCACATCTCGTCGGAGCCCACGTACTTGTCGGGGTCCTTGGTGGACAGCTCCAGGTAGTAGTCGTCCAGGCCGTAGTCCGAGAGCAGGTCGAGCACGAACTGCAGCAGCGAGGTCAGCTCGTCGCGCATCTGCTCACGCGTGGTGTAGATGTGCGCGTCGTCCTGGGTCATGCCGCGGACGCGGGTCAGCCCGTGCACCACGCCGGACTTCTCGTAGCGGTACACCGAGCCGAACTCGAAGAGCCGCAACGGGAGTTCGCGGTAGGAGCGGCCCCGCGCCCGGTAGATCAGGTGGTGCATGGGGCAGTTCATCGGCTTGAGGTAGTAGTCCTGGCCCGGCTTGCGCACCGTGCCGTCCTCGTTGTATTCGGCGTCGATGTGCATCGGCGGGTACATGCCGTCGGCGTACCACTCCAGGTGGCCCGAGGTGATGTAGAGGTGTTCCTTGGTGATGTGCGGGGTGTTGACGAACTCGTAGCCGGCCTCGGAATGCTTGCGCCGCGAGTAGTCCTCGAGTTCCTTGCGGATCACACCGCCCTTGGGGTGGAACACCGGCAGGCCGGAGCCGAGCTCGTCGGGGAAGCTGAACAGGTCCAGCTCGACACCGAGCTTGCGGTGGTCGCGGCGCTGCGCCTCCTCGATGAGCTCGAGGTGCTTGTCGAGGGCCTCCTGCGATTCCCAGGCCGTGCCGTAGACGCGCTGCAGGCTGGCGTTGTTCTGGTTACCGCGCCAGTAGGCGGCGCTGCTGCGGGTCAGCTTGAACGCCGGGATGTACTTGGTGGTCGGGATGTGCGGGCCGCGGCACAGGTCACCCCAGACCCGTTCCTTGGTCCGGGCGTTGAGGTTGTCGTAGGCGGTGAGCTCGTCGCCACCGACCTCCATCACGTCCGGGTCGCCGGACTTGTCGTCCACCAGTTCGAGCTTGTAGGGCTCGCCGGCCAGTTCCTCGCGCGCCTGATCCTTGGATTCGTAGACGCGCCGGGAGAACAGCTGACCGTCCTTGACGATCTTCTGCATCCGCTTCTCGAGCTTTTGCAGGTCCTCCGGGGTGAACGGCTCGGCGACGTCGAAGTCGTAGTAGAAGCCGTCGGTGATCGGCGGCCCGATACCCAGCTTGGCCTGCGGGAACATGTCCTGCACGGCCTGGGCCAGCACGTGTGCGCACGAGTGCCGGATCACGCTGCGGCCGTCGTCGGTGTTGGCGGCCACCGGCGTCACCTCGACATCGGTGTCCGGGGTCCAGGACAGGTCGCGAAGACGCCCGTCGGCGTCGCGCACCACGACGATCGCGTCGGGGGTTCCGCGACTGGGCAGATCCGCCTCGCGCACCGCCGCGCCGGCGGTAGTCCCGGCCGCGACCCGGATCGGGGCAGCGGGGGCTGGGCTGGGGGCGGCGCTCATCGGGGAGTCTCCTACCATGCGAGGGCTAATGCGAACGCTGTCATGCTATCGGTGGGCCTGATCAGGACCCCAGCCCGATAGGGCTCTTGAGCCACTGTTGCTCCAGCCCGACCAGCCCGGCGCTCCACCCGATCACTCCGAACAGCCACAGCGTGCCGATCACCACCAGTCCGGTGAACGCCGCGCTGACGCCTTTGACCGCGATGTGCTGGCGGTCGAACCAGGCCATCACGGCGTCATAGCGGGCCCGGACGTAGCGCAGCGCCCGCTTGGCGAAGTCGAATTCGCTGGCCAGGATCGCCAGCCCGAGGAAGACGATCGCCCAGCCGGGACCCGGGTACGGAATGGCCACGATGCCGACGGCCAGCACGATGGTGCCGACGACGCCGACGACGATCCGGTAGGTGAAGTCGGCGGCCCGGCGCGAACGCAGCCGTTCCCGCCAGCTCGTCCAGCGCCGCTTCACCTCGGCAAGGTTGGTCGCCAGACTCATGGCTGCCCCGGCTTGAGCCGGACGAACAGCGCCTCGGCGTCGGCGAGCACGTCGTCGCCGTCGAGCAGGCGTCCCTCCACGAAGATCTTGCGTCCCTCGATGCGGTCGATGCCGGCCTGCACCTGCAGGTCCTTGTCGATCGGGGCGATCTTGCGGTAGTTGACGTGCAGATACGCGGTGCGCTGATACATGCTGCCGGTCAGTTTGGCCGCTGTGTAGCCGAGCAGCGAATCGAACAGCAGCGCCAGCGAGCCGCCGTGTACCGCGCCATTGCGACCGAGGTGAAACCGCCGGAAGTGGGCGGTCCCGGCGATCCGGTCGTCGGCGGTCCGTTCCAGATGCACCGGCACGTTGTTGACGTTGCCACGATTGGGCAGGTCCATTCGCCGGCCGGACGGTGAATTCCACTCGTCGGCTTCGTACGGAGCCAGCAGCGCCGACACCTTCTCGATCAGGTCCGCGGCCTCGGTGATGACCTCGTCAGGGGCGTCGGCACCGCGCGCGTGGTCCTGCAGGGTGCGCACCGCCTCGATGAAACGGCCGTAATCCGGCCCGCCGCGATCGGTGGGTTCGGGCGGATTGAACCCACCACCGGGGTGCGCGCCGGCGGTGTCGATTTCTGGGGCCACACCGCCACCGTATTAGTGCCAAGGTGGTGACGTGAAACTGCACGACCTGGAGCAGCGCTCGTTGACCTATCCGGAGGTGGGCGCGACGGCCGGCGACC
>NZ_HG322951.1:3276157-3309876 GCF_000455325.1 Mycolicibacterium septicum DSM 44393 | reverse complement strand
CTGCGGTGGGGCATGCAGCGCGGCGCGGGCCTGCGGGTGCAGGCCACCGCCGAGGCCGCGGCGGTGGGCACCGAGCTGGTGGTCCGGATCGGTCCCGTTCCGGCGCCGTGCCGGGTGATCTATGTGCTCGACGAACCCGACCGCCGCGGGTTCGCCTACGGCACTCTGGCCGGCCATCCCGAATCCGGCGAGGAGTTGTTCTCGGTCCGCTACGACCCGGCGACGGACACGGTGCACGCCGAGGTGGTCGCGTTCTCCCGGCCTGCCACCTGGTGGAGCCGGCTGGGCGGACCGGTGACGCTGTTGCTCCAAAAGGTGATGACCCGCCGCTATCTCACCGGCATCTGACGTGCCCTGGGTCTGTCCGCGCTTCATCTGCCGGACGTCCGAAGCAGGGTTGGTGTGCACCTGACGGTGCGAGATTGCAGCGATGACCGATGTCGCGTTGAGCTCGTCCACTGATGAACACAGCCGCACCGGGTTGTCGGCCGACGCACTGCGCCGCGCCATCGCCGACCACCTGAGGTATTCGATCGGCCGCCCGGCTTCGGTGTTGACTCCCGAGCACTACTACCGGGCGCTGTCGCTGGCCGTCCGCGACCGCATGCAACAGCGGTGGATCGCCAGCACCCAGACCTTCATCGACCTGTCGCGCAAGGTGACCTGCTATCTGTCGGCCGAGTTCCTGATGGGCCCGCAGCTCGGCAACAACCTGCTCAACCTGCAGATCGAATCGGCCGCCCGAGAGGCGCTGGCCGCGTTGGGCCAGGACCTCGACGAAGTCCTCACCTGCGAACAGGAGCCCGGGCTGGGCAACGGTGGCCTGGGCCGCCTGGCGGCCTGCTATCTCGACTCGCTGGCCACCCTGGAGCGGCCGGCGATCGGCTACGGCATCCGCTACGAGTTCGGCATCTTCGACCAGGAGATCCGCGACGGCTGGCAGGTGGAGAAGACCGACAACTGGCTGGTGAACGGGAACCCTTGGGAGATCGCCAAACCCGACGTGAACTACCGGGTGAATTGGGGCGGGCACACCGAGCCGTACCGGGACGCGGCGGGCGTCTACCGGGTGAGGTGGGTGCCGCAACGCACGATCAAGGGCATCTCCTACGACACTCCGATCCAGGGCTACGGCGTCAACACCTGCAACACGCTGACGCTGTGGAGCGCGCGAGCCGTCGAATCCTTCGCCCTGGACGCGTTCAACACCGGGGACTACTACCGCGCGGTCGAGGACGAGGTCACCTCCGAGACGGTGACCAAGGTGCTCTACCCCAACGACGAGCCCGAAGCAGGCAAACGGCTGCGGCTGCTGCAGCAGTACTTCTTCGTGTCCTGCTCGCTGCAGGACATTCTGCACATCCTGGAGGACCTCGCCTGCCTTCCCGTCACCGCCCTGGCCGACCAGTTCGCGTTGCAGCTCAACGACACTCACCCATCGATCGGTGTGGCCGAGCTGATGCGCCTGCTCATCGACGAGCGACAGCTCGGCTGGGACGAGGCCTGGGCGATCACGGTGGCGGCCTTCGGCTACACCAACCACACCCTGCTGCCGGAGGCACTGGAGACCTGGCCGCTGGCGTTGTTCGCCGAGTCCCTCCCCCGGCATCTGGAGATCATCTTCGAGATCAACCGGCGCTTCCTCGAGGAGGTCCGGACCGCGTTCCCCGGCGACGAGGACCGGGTCAGGCGGATGTCGCTGATCGGTGAGGAGGGCGGCAAGACCGTGCGGATGGCACACCTGGCCACCGTGGGCAGCCATGCCGTCAACGGTGTCGCGGCGCTGCACTCCGAGCTACTCAAATCCAGTGTGCTCAAGGACTTCTACGAGTTGTGGCCGCACCGGTTCTCGAACAAGACCAACGGGGTGACGCCGCGCCGGTTCGTGGCCCTGTCCAATCCGGGCCTGCGGGGTCTGCTCGACGAGACCGTGGGTGACGGCTGGCTGACCGATCTCAACCGGTTGCGCGAGCTGGAGCCGTTCGCCGACGACGCGGTGTTCCGAGGCCGCTGGCGCGCGGTGAAGCGCGCGAACAAGGTGCGACTGTCCGGTTTCGTGCGCGCCACCACCGGCGTCGAGCTCGACCCGGACTGGCTGTTCGATGTCCAGGTCAAGCGCATCCACGAGTACAAGCGTCAGCACCTCAACGTCCTGCACATCATCGCGCTGTACCACCGGCTCAAGCAGGACCCGGGGCTGACCATTCCCCCGCGGGCGTTCATCTTCGGCGGCAAGGCGGCTCCCGGCTACTTCATGGCCAAACGAATCATCAAGCTGATCAACGCCGTCGGCGAGACCGTCAACGCCGATCCCGATGTCAACCGGTTCCTCAGGGTGGCGTTCGTCCCGGACTTCAACGTCCAGAATGCGGAGTTCATCTACCCGGCGGCCGATCTGTCCGAACAGGTCTCCACGGCGGGCAAGGAAGCCTCCGGCACCGGGAACATGAAGTTCATGCTCAACGGCGCCTTGACCATCGGCACCCTCGACGGAGCCAACGTCGAGATGCGCGACGAGGTGGGACCGGAGAACTTCTTCCTGTTCGGCCTGACCGAGTCCGAGGTCGAGGCCGTCAAGGCCGGCGGGTACCGGCCGGCCGACTACATCACGGCCGACGCTGAACTGTCCGCTGTGCTCGACCTGATCTCGGCCGGCCGGTTCTCCCGGGGCGACACCGAGGTGTTCCGGCCGATCGTCGACACCCTGCGCTATACCGATCCGTTCCTGGTGCTGGCCGACTACGCGTCGTACATGCAATGCCAGCAACGGGTTTCGGAGGCATGGCAGAACAGCGAAGGGTGGACGCGGATGTCGATCCTCAACACCGCCCGCAGTGGCAAGTTCTCGTCGGACCGCGCGATCACCGAGTACTGCGACGACATCTGGGGTGTGGGTCCCGTCAACGTGCGGGTGTGACTAGCCTCACCCGTATGTCATATCGGGTGATTCAGTGGGGCACCGGCGCGGTCGGGGTCGAGACACTGGCGGCGACGCTGGACGACCGTCCCGACCTCGAGCTGGTCGGGGTGCGGGTGTACTCCGACGCCAAGGACGGCGCCGACGTCGGTGAGCTACTGGGCCGGGCGCCGATCGGGGTGCGTGCCACCACCGATGTGCAGGCCATCCTCGATCTCGAGGCGGACTGCGTCGTCTACACCCCGCGCATCACGAGCCTGGATGACGTGTGCGCGCTTCTGGCCGCCGGCAAGAACGTGGTGACGACGGCGTTCCTGTTCCACCCGCGCCGGCTGCCCGAGGCCGACCGCGAGCGGCTGCTGGCGGCCTGCGCCGCGGGCGGGACGACGGTGCACGGCAGCGGCCTGAACCCCGGAAACCTGTCGGGCGCCCTGCCGTTGGTGCTGTCCGGGATGAGTCGGCGGATCGACAAGATCACCCTGCAGGAGCGCGCCGACTGGTCGGACTACGACAGCACGCACATCACCTTCGACAACATGTCGTTCGGCCGGCCCACGGACGAGATCCGCGTCGACGCCTCCGAGTTCCTGGCGTTCAACAACGAGCTGTTCACCGAACAGGTGTGGCTGCTGGCCGATGCGCTGGGCGCTGACATCGACGAGGTGACCTCGACCGTGGAGGCGGTCGCCGCCCGCCACGACCATCAGATCTTCGACCACCTGCTGGCCGCGGGAACCACTGCCGGGCAGCGGTGGAACTGGGTGGGAGTGCGCGATGGCGAACCGCTCATCGAGATCGAGACCCTGTGGACGGTGGGCAACGAGTACCCCGATCACTGGCCGAGGCCCAAGCACGGCTGGACGCTGACCATCGAGGGTGATCCGTCCATGCAGACCCACTTCTTCAGCCTGGCCAGCTTCACCCGCGAGGCCACGATGGCCGAGCACGTGCGGGCGGCCAACGTCGCCACGGCGATGCAGGTCCTCAACGCGGTGCCGGAGGTGTGTGACGCCGAACCCGGGTTCGCCACGCTCGCGACGCTGCCGCTGATCCGCAGCCACACCGGTTTTCGCCGGTAGTGACCGTGGCTATCTGACGATGGCCGAGCTGGGTTCCCGCGGTGCACCCAGCATGCCGCGGTGCGACGGCGGCACCCGTCCGCCTTCGTCGGTGATGCCGTAGCGGGTCGCGAGTTCGGCACCGATCACGGTGTGCCCGGACAGCTGCGCCAGCTCCGGATCCCGGTACAGCGCGTCGATCAGATACCCGGTGAACTCCGGGGTTTCGGCGTGCTCCGCGGTCTTGGCGAGGGCTTCGGGGTGCCCGGCGAACGCGGCCTTGAATTTCTCGGTCAGCAGGATGCCCATCCAGATGGACACCGTCGACACCCCGGTATCGGCGAAGTCGACCGCCATGTCCGCGGCCAGTTTGTCCACCCCCGCCTTCTGCGCGCCGTAGGCCGGACCGTGCATGTAGCAGACCGATCCGGGCGAAGAGGTGAACGCGATCAGGCCACGTTCAGCGGCGAGCAGCAGCGGCGCGGCGTACCAGGACGCCACGTAGGCCGAGCGCAATCCAACATCCAGCACATCGGCCAGCTCGATCGGTTTCTCCCAGAAGGGTTTCGGGTTGACCAGGTCGTCGTGGACCGCCGCGGCGTTGTTGACCAGAAGGTCCAGCCGGCCCTCCTGCTCGCCGATGCGCTCGAACAGCGCGGCCACGGCAGCGTCGTCGGAGTGGTCGAGCGGGACGGCGATGCCGCCCTCTCCCGGATCGGTCACCGTCCGTCCGGTGACATACACCCGCCAACCCGAGGCGAGCAGGGCCGCGGCGATCCCGCGGCCCGCGCCGCGGCTCGCCCCGGTGACGACGGCGATCGGGGTATCCACAGGTATCGACCTTAGGCGAGCCGGGCCCTCACCAGGGTCGGGACCCCACCGGAATGAGCACGGCCGGTGAATCTCTCGCGCAACGTCGACTCGGCGTATGCGGTACGGAACAGGCCGCGCTCCTGCAGCAGCGGCACCACCTCGTCGACGAAGATCTCCAGACCGTCGGGGAACACATCGGGCATCAGGTTGAATCCGTCGGCCGCGCCGGCCAGGAACCACCGCTCGATGGTGTCTGCGACATCGACCGGTGACCCGACGATGACGCGGTGGCCGGCCCCGCTGAATTCCCGTACGGCCTGCCTCAGCGTCAGTTCGCGGCTCTCGATCAATCGCACAACCGATTCCCGGAATCCCAGGGATGCACCGAATTTCGCCGGATCGGCGACCTCTCCCAGGAGGTGCGCGGGTACCGGTTCGTCCAACGGGTAGTCGGCCAAGTCCTCGCCGAGTACCTGCGACAGCCGCTCCAGATCGTGACCGGGCGGCAGCAGGGCATTCTGGTCGGCGAACCGCCGCTCGGCCTCGGCCCTGGTGCTGCCGATCGTGGTGATCAGGCCGGGCAGGATCTTGACGTCATGCCGCCGCCGCCCGTAGGCCACCGCGACGTCCTTCACATACCGGTAGTGGTCGATCCCGGCGCCCAGGTCGAGTTCGGCGCTGAAAACCGCGTCGCCGACGCGACCGGCGAGTTCGCGCCCCTGAGGCGATCCACCGGCCTGCACCAGCAGCGGGTAACCCTGTGGCGACGGCCCCTGCGGAAGTCCCCCCACCACGGTGAAGAACTCGCCGTGGTGATCGATTCCGCGCCCGCTGGGGTCTGCGGCGTCGCGCCACAGCGCACGGACCACGTCGACGAATTCGGCGGCCCGCCGGTACCTGACATGTCGGTCCGGATAGTCGGCGAGGCCGAAGTTCGCGCCGGCCGGCACCGAGTACGTGGTGACGATGTTCCAGGCCAGGCGGCCCCCGGAGAGCCGGTCGAGGGTGAGCAGGCGATGCGCCAGCTCGACCGGATCGTTGAAGGTAGAGGACAACGTCCCGATCAGGCCAAGGTGCTCGGTCTCGGCGGCCACCGATGCCAGGATGACGCTGGGCTCCAGGGCCTGTGACGGACGCAGCGCGGGATGCTCACGCAATGCCGGTCCGTCGGCCAGGAACAGCGCGTCCAGTTTTCCCCGCTCGGCGAGCTTGGCCATCCGCACGTAGTAGCCGGGGTCGGCGAACGCGGTCGGCGGCTCGCTGGTGCGCCGCCATGCGCCGGTGTGGATACCGAGGTTGAGCACGTTCACGTTCAGGATCAGCTGACCTGCACGGGTCACAGTCGTCCTCCCGGGTTGGGCACGGTCTCGAACACCGTCGGATTGCGGGTCAGGTCGGGCGCAACGGGTACCGGCACGCCGAGTCGCTCACGCAATGTCCCGGTCCCCTGATCGCCCAGCAGGCCCCGCTTGCGGGCGGCCGGCAGAACCTCGTGCAGGACGTGGTCCAACTCGGACGGGTCCAGCCTCAGCAGGACCCCGGATACCTCGGGGCGGCCGGCGACCCGCTGCAGCGCGGCGTCGATCGAGCCGGCCGACCTCAGCCGCACCACCACCTTGCCGGTCGCCGGGATCGGGTCACCGTCCTCCACGATGAGGTGGTCGGCGGCACCTGCGACACTGCCGCGAGCGAATCCGGCCTGCCGCCACACCGGGAGATCGCCCTGCACCGACCCGGGCACATTGAGCGGACCGGCGATGTCATATGCGTTGTGCACGTCGGCCCGCCGGATTCTCGACACATCGGAGAACACCCCGGTTTCCAGATCCCCCACCACCGAGTCCAGCGGCCAGGTCCGCCACAGCGCCCGCACCGCGACGACGGCGTCGTCGGTGTGCGCCGCGTCGAGGTCGGCACCGGTCCAGGTGTCGGTGGTGGCGTTGAGCGCGATGCTGTGGTCGAAGTCCAGTGCCAGCCAGCCGACCCGGCCGTGCGCGGCGTGATCCACCGAAACCAGCCTCCGGGCCAGGTTGTACGGGTGGTCCCGGTGTGCGGCGGCCGCGACCACCAACCCGAGATGACTGGTGTGCCGCGCCGCGATCGTGGCGAGCAGGGACGGGTCGAGGCCTTCTACCGTGACGTCGTTGGCCTCACCGCGGTCGGCACCGATCACCCAGTACGACACCCCGGCGCTCTCCAGCCGCCCGGCCATTCCGGCGATACCGGCAACCCCGGCATCGAGCCGGCCCAGGCCGTCGCCGGCCACCTCAACCCCAACTGTGAGTGATGCCCCCATGAGCACCACGGTGATCCAACAACCCGCTCGGGACAACGGTTGCGATCACGGATACTCCAATTGCCCACGGAGGCAACAGTTAAGTCGAACTGAACAGTCGGCTTAAAGTTCTTAAAGGTGCGAATGATTGTCCCGCCCGCGGCGCCACCTTAGCGTTCGACCGGTGTTGAACTTCACCCTGCGGCGGATCGGCCAGTCGATCATCGTGATCGTATTGGCTTACACTGCAGTGTTTTTCGTACTCAATGTGCTGCCGGGAGACCCGATCGAGCAGCAGATCTCCAATCCTGAGAACCCGATCTCCGACCAGGATGCGGAGGTGCTGCGCGACTATTACCGGCTCAGCGAACCGGCGATCGTGCAGTTCGGCGTATCGGTGGAGCGGTTGTTCACCGGGGATCTCGGATATTCGCTCAACAGCGGCCAATCGGTGGCGCGACTGATGGCGCACGCCCTGCCCTCGACGCTGGCGCTGGCCGGTGTCGCGTTCGTGCTGGCCGCACTGCTCGGCTTCGCCATCGCCTTGGCCGCGGTGTTCGCGCCCTGGTCACCGGTGCGCGAGTTCGCGCGGGTTCTGCCGCCGGCATTCCTGTCCATTCCGGTGTTCGTCACCGGACTCGTGGCTCTGCAATGGCTGTCGTTCAGCCTCGGGTGGGTATCGGCCGTCCGCGACGAGGGAATGCGGTCTACGGTCCTGGCCGCCCTGCCACTGGCGCTCCCGGTCGCAGCGCCGATCGCCCAGGTGCTGATCCAAGGCCTGAGCAACGCGGCCGGCCAGCCATATGTGGAAGTGCTGCGCGCCAAAGGACTCGACGACGGGCGCATCATCTTCGGCCATCTGGTCAAGAACGGCTCGATTCCCACCGTCACGATCGTGGCCATCACGGTCGGTGAGCTGCTGGCCGGATCGGTCATCACCGAAACGATCTTCAACCGCACCGGGATCGGCTATCTCACCGAAACAGCGGTCCGCAACCAGGACACACCGATCATCCAGGCGGTGGTCATCACGGTGTCGGTCACGTTCGTCCTGGTCAATCTCGTGGTGGATGTCATCTACCCGCTGATCGACCCACGCATCGACAGATCGACCACCACGAGAGGGGCGCTGGTACCCGCATGATCCTGACCGACGCACTGTCCGCGGTGCCCCTTCCCAGGCTGCCCCGCCGGGTCAGCGTCAATCCGTGGGACGTCCCACCGGTTTTGCTTCTGCTGCTGGTCGCCGCGATGATCGTCGCGCCCACGGCGATCGCCCCCTACGATCCGCTCCAGGAGAATCCGGATCTGCCGCTGGCCGGTCCGAGTCTCTCGCACCCGTTCGGTACCGACTACATCGGCCGCGATCTGCTCAGCCGGGTGATCGCCGGCACCGGCGCCACCATCGCCGGGTCCTTCATCGCCGTGGTGATCGGACTGCTCGTGGGAACGGTTCTCGGGCTGCTGGCGGCCTACTTCGGCCGCATCACCGACAGCATCATCGGCCGGATCATCGATGTGCTGTTGTCGATCCCGACGCTGCTGCTGTCGATAACCATCATCGTGGCCCTCGGCTTCGGCACGGTGAATGCCGCCATCGCCGTGGGCATCTCGTCCATCGCGGTATTCGCCCGACTGGCGCGATCCGAGGTGCTGGCGGTGCGAAACCTGCCTTTCGTGGAAGCCAGCGCGCACCTGGGCGCCGGGCATCTCACCCTGTTGTTCCGGCACATCCTGCCCAATTCCTACTCCTCCGTGCTGGCCCTGGCGGCGCTGCAGTTCGGCGCCGCGATCCTGGCGATCGCGTCACTGAGCTTCCTGGGCTACGGCGCGCAGCCACCCGAACCCGAATGGGGACTGCTCATCTCGGAGGGACGCAACTACATCAACTCCGCGCCGGGCCTGGTGTTCTTCCCGGCCGTGGCGATCGTGTTGACCGTGATGAGCCTGTCGCGGCTCGCCCATATCATCCGAGAGAAGGTCGGCTGAAGATGAACTCCCCTGCCCTGCTGTCGCTTTCCGGCCTGACCATCGATTACGCGGGCCGCGGTGACGTTGTTCGCGATGTCTCGTTCGACGTCGGCGCCGGTGAGGTGGTGGCCCTGGTCGGTCAGTCCGGATCCGGCAAGTCCACCATCGCGCGCGCGGTGCAGGGCCTGCTGCCAGCCAACGGCCGGATCACCGCCGGGGACATCGCCGTCGAGGGTCGCGTGGTCACGTCACTGTCGCAACGCCGGTGGCGCGAACTTCGCGGCAGCACCATCGGTTTCGTTCCGCAGGACCCGCTGGGTTCACTGGATCCCCTCAAACCGGTCGGCGACCAGATCGCCGAAGTGCTGCGGGTGCACCGGATCGCCGATCGGTCCGGTGCCCGACGGCGGGCCGTCGAACTGCTCGAGCACGTCGGGATCGCCGATGCGAGCCGCCGGGCCGGTGACTACCCGCACCAGCTCTCCGGCGGGCAGCTGCAGCGCGTGCTGATCGCGATCGCCATCGCCGGCGAACCCCGGCTGCTGATCGCCGACGAGCCCACCTCCGCACTCGATGTCACCGTGCAGCGGCGCATCCTGCAGCTGCTCGACGAGTTGCGCGCCGAGCATGGTCTCGGCGTCCTGTTCATCACCCACGACCTCGCGCTGGCCGAGCAGCACAGTGACACCGTGGTGGTGTTGCGCGACGGCGATGTGCGCGAGACCGGCCCCACCGCAAGCGTGCTCACCGCGCCACAGGACGACTACACCAGGCAGCTGATCGACGCGGCGCCCGCGCTGTCGCCGGACAAGTACGCGCACCGGCCGACAGCGGCCGCGGATGCCGAGCCGATCCTGCGGGTGGACCGGCTGGTGAAACGCTATGGCGAGACCCGTGCGCTGGACGCCGTATCGTTCGAGGTCCGGACCGGGTCGATCCATGCCCTGGTGGGTGAATCCGGCTCGGGCAAGACCACCGCGGCCCGGGTGCTGGCCGGGCTCACCGACTTCGACTCGGGCGAGGTCCGGGTGAACGGATCCCTCCGAGCCGCACAGACACCGCTGCGCACCGCGCAGCAGCGCGCGCAGGCCCGGATATTGCAGTTGGTTCACCAGAATCCCCTCGCCGCCCTCGATCCCCGGTTCACCATCGGCGAGGCGATCGCCGAGCCGTTGCGGATCAACCGCATCGGATCCCCTGCTCAGCGCCGGCTGGAGGTCACCGGGGCACTGGACCGGGTGGGGTTGCCCGCCGACCTGGCCGACCGCAAGCCGCGCGAGATCTCCGGTGGCCAGCGCCAGCGGGTGGGTCTGGCCCGGGCCCTGGTGCTGCATCCGGCGATCCTGGTGCTGGACGAGCCGACCTCCGCGCTGGACGTCCACGTGCAGGCACAGGTGGTGGACCTGCTGATCGATCTGCAACAGGAATTGGCACTGACCTACCTGTTCATCTCCCACGACCTCAGCCTGGTCCGCCAGATCGCCGACCACGTGAGTGTGCTCGAACACGGCAGGCTGGTCGAAACGGGTTCCACGGTAGATGTTTTCACCGCTCCCTCGGCGGACTACACCCGCCGCCTGCTCGACGCGGTCCCCGGCGTCCCGGCGCGTGCGGCGTGACGATGCGACGTGCGGTGGCCGCGATCCTGATCGTCGCAGGCTCGGTGAGCGCCTGCTCCGATCCCCCGTCCCCCACCCGGGCACCCGGCGCCCGGGGTGGCGACCTGACCTACCTGGACGCCGAGGCGCCCGCCTCCCTGCAGATCCAGGTCAGTTACTGGCAGAACAGCCTCCTCAAGGACCAGATGCTGGACCGCCTGGTCTACCAGGACCCCAAGACCTTCGACTTCGTGCCGTGGATCGCACAGCAGTGGACCGTCGACCCGTCCAAGCGCGTCTACGAATTCACCATCCGCGACGGAGCCAGCTACAGCAACGGCCAGCCGGTCGACGCCGAGTCGGTGCGCCGCAACCTGGAGTGGGAAGCCAACGGGGACAAAGCCAAAGGCATCACGCGCAACACCTACTTCCCGGAGGTCGACTCGATCACGGCCGACCCCGCGCGCCGCACGGTCCGCGTCACGCTGCGCAAGCCGTACGCGCCGTTCATCGCGGTGCTGTCGTTGAACACCTCGGGTCTGGTCGCCGACGCCACGATCGACGCCACCAAGGAACAGCAGTCCGTCGTCACCAACCTGATCGGGTCCGGGCCGTTCGTCGCGACCTCGGAGATCCCGGACAAGCAGATCGTGCTGTCCAAACGCCGGGGCTACAACTGGGCACCGGCGACCGCGCCGCACCAGGGTGAGGCGTATCTGGACACCGTCACCGTCATCCCGGTGACCGAGGACAGTGTCCGGGTGGGGGCGCTACGGGCCGGGCAGGCCGACGCCGTCCGCTACTCCCAGCCCCCGGATGAGCGCCTGCTGACCCGGGAGGGCTTCGACGTGCGCGGGCTGCGCACTCCCGGTCTGGCCAACACGCTCGACGTCCGCCAGACCGCGCCCTTCATGCGGGACATCAACGTACGCAAGGCGATCGGATTCGGAATCGACCGCAACGAGATCCTCCACACCCTCTACACGGACAACTGGAAACCCGCCCAGAACATCGTCACGAAGAACTTCCCCGGCTATACCGATCGCAGTGATGCGGTCCGCTTCGACCCGAACGAGGCCATCCGGCGGCTGGAAGCCTCCGGATGGACCCACGTCGACGCCGACGGCTACCGGGTCAAGGACGGCCACGAGCTGGCCGTGAAGATCTACGTGGACGTCTACGACCACACCGCCAAGCCGATGTACGAACTGATCCAGCGGCAACTGCGGCGCATCGGCATCCGGTTGGTCATCCGCCAGACCGACTTCGCCAACTATCCCACCGCCAGCATCGAGGATTCGGTGGGCCTGCGGCGTAACGGCTGGCCCACCGCCGACCCGGTGCGGTTGTGGCAGAACTACGACAGCAAGGGCGGCGATCTGTACGCCCTCGACGGCGCGGACCCGGCGATCGACCGCATGCTGCACGCCCAGATCGAAGCCACCGATCCGGCCCAGCGGCTGAAAGTGCTTGAGGAATACAACAACTACGTCATCGACAACGCGTACTCCATTCCGCTGCTCGAAGACACCCAGATTTTCGCCGTCGCCCCACGGGTGCGGGGATTCGCAAACGCGGCCAACTCGGTGCCCTGGTTCTACGACGCCTGGATCGACGACACCTCGGCCGCAACCACCGGAAAGGATTGACACCGATGACCACCGACTCGGTACTGACGGCACGTGCCGTTCCGCGGGGACAACAGCTGCAGGAGGTGCTCGACGCGATCGCCGCCGATTACCGTCGTCGCCTGGACGAGGGCGGGCACGAACCACCCGGGCACGGGCTGAACCTGGTGCGTGAGCATCGACTGGGCGCAGCACGGCTGGCAGGCGACCTCGGCGGCGGTGACTTCACCGTGCCCGAGTTCTTCGAACTGGCGATCAGACTGGCCCAGGCCGACCCCGACCTGACCCACATCCTGCGGGTGCACTACGCGACAGTCGAGGAACTGCAGCGTGTCCCGGGCAGCCCGGCCAAGGATCGGTGGCTGTCGGTGGTGGCCGAAGGTCACCTGATCGGAGGGGTGAGCTCGGAGCTGACGAGCGCCCGAGTGGGCGGGCAGGCCTATGACACCAAGCTGGTGCGCTCCGCGAACGGGCTGCGGCTGACCGGCCGCAAGTTCTACAGCACCGGCGCCCAGTTCTCCGACTACGTGCGCGCCACCGCGGAGAACGAGGACGGCGCGCCGGTCGCCGCGGTGATTCCGGCCGACCGGGCCGGCATCGTCCACGCGGACGACTGGGATGGCATCGGTCAACGCCATACCGGTAGCGGAACAACCATCTTCGAGAACGTCGCGGTGCACGACGACGAGGTGTTGCCCATCGGCACGAATGTCGGAGTGGACCGGGCGCGCGGCGCGTTGGTGCAGCTGTACCTGCACGCGATCGCGGCCGGAATCCTGAAGACTCTGACCGCCGAGGCCGCGACGCTGGTCCGTGAGCGCCACCGCACCTACACCTTTGCCACCACCGACACCCCCTCGGCCGACCCGCAGCTGCTGGAGATCGTCGGCGAGATCGACGCGGTGGCCTACACCGCCGAGGCGCTGGTGCTGCGGGCGGCGACCGAGTTGGCCCCGGCCCTGGACACCGCCCGGGTCAGCGGGATCGACGCCGGCCTGGAGGATCAGGGCGCAGTGGCCGCCGCCCGGGTCAAGGTGGCGATCGAACAGCCCGCATTACGGGCCGCCTCGCGCATCTTCGATGCCGGTGGCGCATCGTCGGTGCGGTCGGCGTCGCACCTGGACCGGCACTGGCGCAATCTTCGAACTCTCTTCTCCCACAACCCGACCGTCTACAAGGCGCGGGTGCTCGGCGATGTCGCGGTCAACGGGGCGGGGCTGCCCGACACCAGTTTCTTCTGATCACGGGTCCTACGTGCAACGAGCCGCTGAGCATTTCTGCTCAGCGGCTCGTTCGCCTGTCGCCCGGTCAGCGTGAGGGCAGGCCGAGGCGTTCCAGTTGCTCGCGCAGCCGGTGTCGCCCCGACAGCGAATGCGGGCCGGCCAGCCGGCTCAGCACCCGCTCACTCCAACTGCCCGACAGACCGTAACGGTTGTTGTAGACCGCCAGCCGTTCGTCGTAGCCGGGCAGGTGTGAATCGGCGGCCTGGGCGTCGTACCGCTCCCGGTGCAGCACCGCATCCTGGGGTAACCGCGGCTTGATTCCCGCGTTCTCCGTAGGGTCCGGGGTGCCGACCGCCAGGCCGAACGTCGCCACGGCGTGTGGCGGCAGTCCCAGCTCGGCCGCCACCTCTTCGGGGTGGTTGCGGATCGCGCCAACGAAAACCGCACCCAGCCCCAATGATTCGGCGGCCACCACCGCGTTCTGGGCGGCCAGTGCGGTGTCGACGAAACCGATGATCGTGGTCTCCAGGTAGTCCGCGCCATCCAGCGCGGCCCCCGACCGCTGCGCCAGCCGGCGCGCCCGTCCCAGATCGGCCACCCAGACCAGGAACAGCGGTGCCTCGTTGATGAACTGCTGGTTGTTGGCCAGCGTCGCCAGCCGGGCCTTGCGCTGCGGATCACGGATGGCGATCACGCTCCACGGCTGCAGATTCGAGCTGGTCGCCGCCGACTGGGCGGCGGCGACCAACGCCGAAAGTTGCTCATCGGTCACCGGTTCCGCGGTGAACTTGCGCACCGACCGATGCGCAAGCTGCAGTGCCAGCGTCTCGCTGTGCACCCCCAGCACCGCGTCGATGTCGCCGTAACGGGCGATGACGGTCACGAAGCCGCCGCCACTGGAGCCTCGACACCGAGGTGCTCCGGACGGATCGACCGATGGCCGCCGACCTGATCGGCGATGGCCTCCAGTCGACCCAGGTGTTCCGCACCGAGCTCGACCGTCAGCGCTCCGAGGTTCTCCCGCAGGAACTCCGGGTGGCGAGTTCCCGGGATCGGCACCACATCCTGGCCACGCGAGAGCACCCAGACCAGCGCGACCTGGCTGGGCCGGACACCGATCTGTGCCGCGATCTCGGTCACGGTGTCGGCCAGCGCCCGGTTGTGGTCGAACACGTCGGCACCGAAACGCGGATGACGGCTCTGTACCCCCTTGACGTCCTCGGCGCTGCGCACGCTGCCGGTCAGCCAACCGCGTCCCAACGGCGAGTAGGGCACGATGCCGATGCCGAGTTCGCGGGCGACCGGCACCGTATCGACCTCGATATCCCTGGTGAACAACGACCATTCGTTCTGAATCGCGGCGATCGGATGGACCGCGTGGGCGCGGCGCAGGGTCTGCGGACCCGGTTCGGACAGGCCGATGTGGCGGACCTTGCCCGCGGCAACCAGTTCTGCCAATGCCCCGACGGTGTCCTCGATGGGCACCTCGGGATCGACGCGGTGCTGGTAGTACAGATCGATGTGGTCCACCCCGAGGCGGCGCAGCGAACCCTCGATCGCGGTGCGGACGTATTCGGGCCGGCCGTCCAGGGCGCGCGCGTCGGGGTTGGTGTCGCGATCCAGCGCGTTGCCGAACTTCGTGGCGATGGTCAGCGCGTCACGGCGGCCCCGGATTGCCTTGCCCAGCAGGATCTCGCTGAACTCGGGGCCGTACACGTCGGCGGTATCGAACAACGTGACACCCAGATCGATCGCCTCGGCGACCAGTTCGGTCGCCTGCTTCTCGTCCTCGGCGCCGGCTGAGGTCCGAAAGCTCATGAACCCCAGCCCGATTGCGGATACGTCCGGCCCACCGGTACCCAACCGACGGTGCTCGATCGGCGTTGGTGCCTCTGTCATCAGTTGTCTTCTTTCTTCAGGATCCGAGAAATGGTTCACCGGAAACGGACTCGGAGACTCGTCCGTCGACGCCTGCGGGGACATCCCCCTCGAGGGTGACGCGGTAGAGCACCCGGTCGTAATCGAGGTGGCCGGCGTCGGCGATCGCCAGGTGCGCGGTGGCCCGGTTGTCCCAGAACGCGATGCTGCCCGGAGCCCAACGGAACCGGACCGTGTACTCGGTGCGGGTCGCCTCGTCCCACAGCAGCTTGAGGATGGCCTCGCTCTGTGTCGGTGAGTAACCCCGGATCTCGCGGGCGCCACGGGTGAAACCGGGACTGACGAACAGGGCGCGCTCCCCCGTGACCGGATGCACCCGGACGGCGGGGTGATAGGTCACCAGGTTCGCCTCGCGCACCTTGCGGTCCCGCTGGCTGCCTGCCACCGCACGGGCGTTGAACTGGTGCTTGATGTCGAGCTTGTCGGCGAAGTCACGCAGCTCCTTGGGCAGGTTCTCGTACGCCGCAACGAGATTGGTCCACGCCGTGTCACCGCCGTAGGGCGGCAGGATGTGTGCGCGCAGGATCGACGCCGCGGGCGGGTTCACCAATGCCGTGACATCGGTGTGCCAGCTGTTGTCGTACGAGGTGCGCTTGCGGCCCAGATGACGCTCATAGCGGCGGCTGTCGATCGGCAGGATCTCGGGGAACCCCTCCGGCGGCTCCTCCTCGTGCGGATGGGCCGGGGTCACCTTGCCGAAGTTCCGGGCGAACGCGATCTGTTCGGCATGGCCGATCTCCTGATCGCGGAAGAAGATCACCTTGTAGGTGTGCAGGGCGTCGCGGATCTCGTCCACGACGCCGGCCTCCAGCTCGCCGCGCAGGTCGACACCGTGGATCTCGGCGCCGATGTATCCGGCGACCGGCACGATGTCCAGACCGGTGTCGGTGAGAGGGCTGCTTTCCCTGACGTTTTCGGTGAGGTCGGTCATGTGCTGACTCCCTTGTCTTGACTCGGCGTTGGGCTGGCGAGCCGGCGGGCCGGATCTCGCACTGGTCAGCGTCGGCGTCCGGGTCGCCGCGAACAACAGTCTTTGGCTACCGGAACCTTTCAGTACGACTTAATGTCTCAGTCGGTGTCTGGATGACGCGAGAATTACAACCGCGGTGATTCCTGCCGCCGGCCCATCACAAAGCCCTGTTCAGAGCGCCAAGCTGGTGCAACTGGGAATTCCCGGCCCCTTCACCCGTCCTCGTAGTGGTGCGACGATCACCGAGCAGGAGGTGCATGATGCTGGATCTACGCCGGATGATGCTGTTGGCCGATCTGGCCGACCTCGGCTCGGTCACCGCGGTGGCCGAGCATCGTAATATCACGAGTTCTGCAGTCTCCCAACAGCTTCGCGTACTCGAAGACGAAGCCGGGGCGGTGCTGTTCCGCCGAGACGGACGTACCCTCGGGCTGACCCGCAGCGGCCAGGTCCTCGCCGAGCATGTGCGTCGTGTCCTGGTCGCCGTCGACGAGGCCATGAGCGCCGTGGCAGAGACCCGAGACCGGGTGGCAGGGCAGGTCGCGATCGCCACGTTCAACATGGGGATTCCGACGCTGGCCGTTCCGCTGATGCACCGGCTCAGCACCGAGGAGCCGAATCTGCGGGTACAGGTTCAGCAGGATACGAGCGCGGCGGCCCTGCGGTTGCTGCGTCAGGGTGAGGTCGACATCGCGATCACCTGCCAGTACGACTGCCTGGGGCCGGATTCGACGGGAGGCCTGACCACGGTGCCGCTGCTGTTCGAGCCACTGGTGCTGTTGGCGCCCACACATGCGCACCTGAGAATCCGCAAGCAGGGGCTGTCCGCTCTGGCCGACGGATTCTGGGTGACCGGGCCGCAGAATTCCGGTCTCGGGATCGCCGCCATACATGCCTGCGAGAGCGCCGGTTTCACACCGCAGGTCAAGCACCGGCTGATCGGGGCGCAGAACATCTGCGAGCTCGCGGCCACCGAGATCGCGTCGGCGATCGTGCCCCGGTTGTCGGTGCCGGCCAATCTGGAAAGTCTGATCGCCGATGGCATCGAACTCGGTGGGCGGGCCATCAGCGCCGTCGTCCGCGCCGGCAGGCAGCGCGATCCCAACATCGCGGTGATCCTGCGTACCTTGCAGTCGATCGCCGACCAGGCACTGCCCGGGCAGTCCGAGAAACCCCTTGGGGTCGCGTCGTGACAACCTTCAACCGACCGCTCGTCGTGTACGGGGTCGGTGCGATCGGCGGCGTGATCGCCGCCCAGTTGCGGCTGGCCGGTTTCGACGTGACCGCCGTCGCCCGGGGTGACCACCTCGGTGCGATCCGCGCCCGCGGGCTCACCCTGGTGACCCAGGCCGGCACCGACACCGTGGAGCTGCCGGCGGCCGCCGGTGCCCGTGAAATCGACTGGGCCGCCGGTCCGGTGGTGGTACTGGCGGTCAAGAGCCACCAAACCGCCTCGGCCCTGGAGGATCTCAGTGCGCATGCGCCGCCGGAAACACCCGTGTTCGTCGCCCAGAACGGGGTGGCCAACGAGGCCGCCGCCCTGCGCAGATTCGCCAACGTGTACGGCGTCACCGTGATGCTCCCGGCGGCCCACCTCGATCCCGGAGTGGTCATCCAGCAAAGCCATCCGGTCGCCGGGATCCTCGATCTGGGTCGTTACCCCACCGGCCACGACGCATTGGCCGCTCAGGTCGCGGCCGCACTGCGGGCGGCCCGGTTCCATTCGCAGGTCCGGGACGACATCATGGCGTGGAAGCACCGGAAGCTGATCGCCAATCTCGGCAACGGAGTGATCGCGGCGTACCGCCCGGGACCCGATGCCGACGAGTTGATCGCCCGCGCACGCGCCGAGGCCGAACACGTGCTCACCGCGGCCGGTATTGCGTTCGTCACCGCCGAACAGGACGCGCAGCGTCGCGGGGACCTGCTGCAGGGCAAGGTTTACGACGACTATTTCAGCTCCACCTGGCAGAGCGTGGCCCGCGGCCACACTCAGGTCGAAACCGACTGGTTCAACGGAGAAATCGCGTTGCAGGCTCGGCTGCACGGCCAGGATGCGCCGGTCAACGAACTGATCCAGCGGGTCACCGCCGAGCACGCCCGGGTCGGCCGCCCGGTGCGGTCTCTCGACGCGGCCGCGGCCCTCAAGAAGCTCGGCCCCGCACCGAGTCCACAGCACGACCACGAAATCCCAGTCACGTCACACGCATAGAGGAGTTACCGGATGGACCTGCAGTTGACCGGAAAACGGGCGATCATCACCGGCGGGAGCAAGGGTATCGGGCTGGCCGTCGCTCACGCGCTGGCAGCCGAAGGCGTCGACGTGGTGCTGGCCGCGCGTACCCAGGAGACGCTGGAGAAGGCCGCCGCGGAGGTGGCCGAACGCAGTGGCCGGCGGGCCATTCCGATCGTTGCCGACACCAGCGACGACGAATCGGTCAGGGCCCTGGTCGCCCGCGCGGTCGAGGAACTCGGCGGGATCGACATCCTGGTCAACAATGCGTCCAATCAGGCTGTGGGAGCCGGTTTCCCGGACCTGGCAGGCACGACCGACGAGGCGTTCTGGGACGACGTCAACGTCAAGGTGGTCGGCTATCTGCGCACCGCACGTGCGGTGGCTCCCCACCTGGCCGGTCAGGGGTGGGGACGCATCATCAACATCAGCGGCCTCGGATACCGGCAGACCAACTCGATCGTGCGCAGCATCCGCAACGTCAGTGTGGCTGCGCTGACCAAGAACCTGGCCGACGAACTCGGGCCACAGGGGATCAACGTTACCGTCGTGCATCCGGGTCAGACCCGGACCGAAAGCAAGGCGCTGCAGTACCAGGCCGCCGCCAAGGCAGCGGGCCTGGACCTGGCCGCGTACGAGAAGGAGATCGCGAACAACGCCATCGGCCGGGTGGTCGACGCCACCGAGGTCGCCGACGTCGTCGCCTTTCTCGCCTCACCACGCAGCGTGAGCATCACCGGCGACTCCATCGCGGCCGGCGGTGGCCTGCTCGGAACCATCAACTACTGAAGGCCGGAAACCATGACCCGCCCGCGGCTGATCCTCAACGCGTTCACCATGAACACCGCCACGCACGTCTCCTACGGGTCGTGGCGAAACCCACAGACCCGCAGCCTGGAATTCGATCAGCTCGACGTCTGGGTCGATCTGGTCAAGTTGCTCGAACGCGGCAAGTTCGACTCGGTGTTCTTCGCCGACGTCGTCGGCCTCTACGACGACTACCGCGGCGGGTGGGACACCTATCTGCGCGAAGGCCTGCAGATCCCCAATCACGATCCGTCCGCGATCGTCTCGGCGCTGGCCCTGTCAACCGAACACCTCGGCCTGGTGATCACGAGTTCGGTACTGCAGGACCATCCGTTCTCGTTCGCCCGCAAGATCTCCACCCTCGATCATGCGTCGAAGGGACGCATCGGCTGGAACGTCGTCACCAGCGCGCTGCAGAACTCGGCGCGCAACTTCGGGCTGACCGAGCGCGAGGAACACGACGAGCGTTACCAGTGGGCCGAGGAGTACACCGAGGTCGTCTACAAGCTGTGGGAAGGATCGTGGGAGGACGGAGCGCTGGTGCGCGACCGGCAGCGCGGCATCCACGCCGACCCCGACAAGGTGCACAAGATTCATCACGCCGGCAAGCGCTACCGGGTGGAGGGCCCGCACCTGAGTTTCCCGTCGCCGCAACGCACACCGGTGATCTTCCAGGCCGGCACCTCCACCGCCGGAAGGACATTCGCCGCGCGCCACGCCGAGGGCGTGTTCATCAACGCGGCCTCGCCCAAGGGCGCCGCCGTGGTCATCGACGACACCCGTGACCGCGCCGTGGCGGCCGGGCGACGGCGCGAGGACATCAAGTTCTTCCAGGGCCTGTCGTTCGTGGTCGGATCCACCGAGGCCGAGGCGCGGACGCGGGCCGCCGAACTCGACGAATACCTGAGCGTCGACGGTCTGATCGCGCACCGTAGTGGCGGCATCGGCGTGGATCTGGGCGGGCTGGACCACCACACGCCCATCGGCGACCTGGCCCCGACCATTCAGGGCACCCGCAGCACCATCGAGGCACTCATCGCCGCGGCGCCACCGGGCACCAATCCGACCATCGCCGACCTGGTCCGTCAGCAACAGGAGTCCACCCGGATCGTCGGCACTCCCGAGCAGATCGCCGATGCGCTCGAAGACTGGCAGGACGCCGGGGTCGACGGGGTGAACATCCGCTACATCACCACGCCGGGCACCTTCGAGGATTTCATCGACCAGGTGGTGCCCGAACTGCAGGCCCGCGGCCTGGCCCAGACCGAATACGCCCCAGGGACGTTGCGCGACAAGCTCTTCAGTGAGGGCCCAGCCTTGCCCGAGCGGCATCCGGCCCGGCATTGGCGGGGCAAGTTCGGCTCGGCGCAGGCGGGGTCTTCGTCGACAACGGTCAGCGCGTAGCCGCGGACCAACCGACCGGCAGATGTTTGACACCGTGCACGAACGCCGAACGCAGGATTGCCGGTTCACCGATCGCCACGATGTCGGGAACCTGGCGACGCAGTTCGTCGAAGGCCACCCGGATCTCCCGGCGAGCGAGGTTGGCTCCCAGGCAGAAGTGCACTCCGCCGCCGCCGTAGCCGACATGCGGATTGGGGTCGCGCAACACGTCGAACCGCCATGGGTCGGCGAAGGTCTGCTCGTCACGATTGGCCGAGTTGTACCACATCGAGACCTTGTCCCCCGCCTTCATCTGAACGCCGCTGCGCTCCACATCCTCGGTGAGCGTGCGCCGCATGAAGATGATCGGTGACGCCCACCGCACGATCTCCTCGACGGCGGTCGGCGTCACCCGGTCGAAGTCGTTCCACCATGTGGCACGTTCGTCGGGATAGCGGCTCAGCGCCACCATCCCGTGGCTGATCGCGTTGCGGGTCGTGTCGTTGCCCGCTGCCGTCAGCAGGATGAAGAACGACGCGATCTCGTTGGACGACAGTCGTTCTCCGTCGACTTCGGCCTCGATCAGGCTGGTCGTCAGGTCGTTGGCGGGATGCTCGCGGCGCTGTTCGGCCAGGGCGACGCCGTAACCGGCCAGTTCGGTGGCCACCTGCAGATACTCGTTGTACTCAGCAGTGGACACCTCGTCGTCGCCGGCCCCCATGAGCACCGAGGTCCAGTGGAAGAGCTTGGCCCGGTCTTCCTCCGGAACGCCCATCATGTCGCAGATGATCTGAAGTGGCAGTGGCGAGGCCACCTCGTCGACGAAGTCCGCGGTGCCATCCGGATGTGCGTCGACCATCTCCGCCACCAGGCGATGCGCACGGTCCCGCACGCTCTGCTCGATCCGCGCGATCACCTTGGGTGTGAACGCCCGGTTGACGATGCACCGCAGCCGGGTGTGGCGAGGGTCGTCCAGCGTGATCATCGACCCGAAGAACTCGGCGATATCGGCGGGGACCTCGTTGAGCGATGTGCTGGTCGGACTCGAGCTGAACAGCTCGGGGTGCCGGCTGGCGAAGTGCACGTCCTCGTAGCGGGTCAGCGCCCAGTGCCCGGCGCCGGCGGGGAATCCGGCGAAGTCCGCCACCCCGAAAAATGAGACGGGCGCGTCGTGACGGAGTGTGGCGAAGGCCCCGTCACGCGCGTCGTCGTCACGCCCCCAGAAGTCGAGCGTGCCCAGGTCGATGTCGGCAAGGGGCACTGCCGGTGGCGCTGCGCCGTTGTTGCGGTGGGCGATGCCGGTGATTGCTGTCATCGTGGTCCTCCCCGACGTCCTACCCGCAGTGTGACACCCCTCACAGCGACGGTCCAGCACTGTGGGCCCAATAGTGCTGCAGCTATTGGCGTTCGCAATCAGTTCGCCGGGTCGCCGCGATCTCGTCGCTGGTCGTCAGCCACGCATCAGGTTGCGCGGCAAGATACTCCAGAACCTGGTCGAGGTACTTGTGCCGGAACGGTTGCCCGATCACGAACGGGTGCAACGCCAACGCCATCACCCGGCCGCTGTCGGCCGAATCCGCACGCAGCTGCTCGTACTGGTCGATCACCATCTGCACGAACTCGGTTCCGGTGAAGCCCTTTCCGAAGATCAGGAGGTCGTTGAGTTCCACCGAGTACGGCACACTGAACATACCGGGAACGGTCAGCGGGTAGGGCTGGTCATCGTTGGTCCAGTCGAGGACATAGTGAAAACCGAGCTCGGCCAACAGTTCCGGGGTGTGCGCCGTTTCGGTCAGGCCGGGTCCCATCCACCCGCGTGGGCGCCGGCCCGTCGCACCGGCGATGTCGTCGGCGATCTCGGCGAGAATCCGGCGCTCCTCGTCGACGTCGAACCCGGTGTGCAGGATCGAGTTGGTCTGTCCGTGCGCCAGCCACGTCCAGTCTCGTTCCACACCGGCGGCCACGATCTGCGGATGGTGCTCGATGACAGCCGAATTGAGCAGCACACTGGGACGGATGCCGTGCCGGTCGAGAGCCTCGATCGTGCGCCAGATCCCCACCCGGGCGCCGTAATCCCGCCAGCCGTAGTTGAGCGCATCGGGTGTCAGTTCCGCGGTACCCGGCCAGATGCTCGTCGAGGGGCGATCGGGCAGGAAGTGCTCGACGTTGAGCCCGATGTACACCGCGACGCGCGCGCCGCCGGGCCAGTGGATCGGCGCGCGTTCGGTGATCGGGCTGTAGGTGAAAGGCGGTTGGAACGTGGTCATGACGAACGGTACGAGGTGACACCAATGTCAGGGTCAAGTCGCGTCGGTATAACTGGCATATGCGTATAGGCGAACTCGCACGCCGCACCGGGGTCAGCCAGCGGTCGCTGCGCTACTACGAACAGCAGGGCCTGCTGGTGTCAGACCGCACACCCGGTGGCCAACGCGAATATGCGGAGAAGGCCGTCGACCGGGTGATCCGCATCCAGGAGCTCTACGCGGCCGGCTTGCACAGCCGCACCATCTCGTCGCTGCTTCCCTGTATGCGCGACGCCGACGGCGGACCCGCACCCCAGGCCACGCCCCGGCTGCTCACCGAGCTTTCGGCCGAACGCGACCGGCTCGAACAGGCCATCCGGGAGCTGGCCACCTCACGCGAGATCCTCGACGGGGTGATCGACGCAGCATCGGGGTGACACAGCCCCTACAGGCTGTCGAGCGCTGCCTGCAGGCGCCGGCCGACCTCGGCTGCGATATCGGCCAACGCGGGTTCGTCGGTCACCTCGGCCATCAGGTTGGGGTTCATCGCCTCGACGACGACCACCGCGCCATCGCCGCGACCGGTGCGCAACACCACGTTGCACGGCAGCAGCACGCCGATCGGCGGAAACGCGTTGAGCGCCTGCTGGGCGAACTGAGGGTTACACGCACCCAGAATCAGGTAGTCACCCAGCTCGTCACCGGCACCACCGCCGAGTTTGGCGTTGAGCGTCGTCCGGATGTCGATCTCGGTCAACACACCGAACCCCTGGTCGGCCAGCGCATCTCGCGTGCGAGCGACTGCCTCGTCGAACGGGCCCCTGGTGGTGGCCACCAACGCGATGTCCATCTCTCATTCCTTTCGCCCCGTCGTCGCAACCACGATTGACCTCACGCTACGCGCCGAGGCGTCGCACGGTAGGGAACAATCGGGTTCGCCATGACTGACGACGATGATCCGCCCGCCATCAACCGGCGACCGCACATCCTGCGGCTCGTCGCCTTCGCGGCGTTTCTGTTCGGCCTGTTCTATCTGGTGGCCGTCGCGCGCGTCATCGATGTCGGCGACATCCGCAGCCTGGTCGCCTCGACGGGTCCCGCCGCACCGCTGGCGTATGTCGTGGTGTCGGCCTGCCTCGGCGCGTTGTTCGTGCCGGGTCCGATCCTGGCCGCCGGCAGCGGGGTGTTGTTCGGTCCGGTGTTGGGCACCTTCGTGACCTTGGGCGCGACGGTGGGCACCGCGGTGGTGGCCAGCCTGATCGGCCGGCGCGCCGGCCGCGACAGCGCCCGGGCCCTGCTCGGCGCGCAGCGGGCCGACCGGCTGGACCACCAGATCCAGCGGGGCGGCCTGTGGGCAGTGGTCGGGCAGCGTTTCGTCCCCGGACTGTCCGACGCCCTGGCGTCCTATGCCTTCGGCGCGTTCGGTGTGCCGTTGTGGCAGATGGCGGCCGGTGCGTTCATCGGCTCCGTGCCGCGCGCGTTCGTCTACACCGCGCTGGGCGCGTCGATCGGCGATCTGTCGGCCCCGCTGGCCTACACGGCGATCGGGGTGTGGTGCGTCACCGCCGTCATCGGCGCGTTCGCCGCCCACCGCGGCTACCGCTCCTGGCGCCGCCACCACTCCGAGGCCGATCAGGCCCCGGAGCAGTCCTCCTGACCGCTACTTTCCGAAACCTGCGTTGCGCAGCGCCTCGGCCATCGAGCCCATGGGCTGGTTGGACTCCCGGCGACCGGAGTTGTTGCCCCGGTTCTGGTTTCGCCGGTCCCCGCCGCGGCCCTGGTTGCCGCCGCCGTCGCGGCGGTTCTGGCCACCCTGGCCGCCCTGACCACCCCGGTCGGGCCGCTTGCCCTGCTCGCGCTGGGGGGTGTCGTTGAGCCGCAGGGTCAGTCCGATCCGCTGCCGTTCCACATCGACGTCGACGACCTTGACCTTGACGACCTGGCCGGACTTCACCACCTCGTGCGGGTCGGAGATGAACCGGTCGGCCATCGCCGAGACGTGCACGAGACCGTCCTGGTGCACGCCCACGTCGACGAAGGCGCCGAAGGCGGCCACATTGGTCACCACGCCCTCCAGCACCATGCCCACCTTCAGGTCGGCGACCTTCTCGACGCCGGCGGCGAAGGTGGCGGTGGAGAACGCCGGGCGCGGGTCGCGGCCCGGCTTCTCCAGTTCGCCCAGGATGTCGGTCACCGTCGGGACACCGAACCGCTCGTCGGCGAAGTCTGCGGGCTTGAGCCCCCGCAGGGTGCGCTCGTCACCGATCAGCTCGGCCAGCGTGACGCCGGAGCGGTCGAGGATGCGCCGCACCACCGGGTAGGACTCGGGGTGCACGCCGGAAGCGTCCAGCGGGTCCTCCCCGTCACGGATCCGCAGGAAGCCGGCGCACTGTTCGAAGGCCTTGGGACCCAGGCGCGGAACGTCCAGCAGCGCCTTGCGGCTGCGGAACGCGCCCGCGCTCTCGCGGTGCGCCACGATGGCTTCGGCCAGCGATTCGGTAACCCCGGACACCCGGGCCAGCAGCGGCACCGAGGCGGTGTTGAGGTCCACACCGACCGCGTTCACCGCATCTTCGACCACCGCGTCGAGGCTGCGCGCCAGCGAGCCCGGCGTCACGTCATGCTGGTACTGCCCGACGCCGATCGACTTGGGATCGATCTTGACCAGCTCGGCCAGCGGATCCTGCAACCGGCGGGCGATCGAGACCGCGCCGCGCAGCGTCACGTCGAGGTTCGGCATCTCCCGCGCGGCGTACTCGGAGGCCGAGTACACAGACGCACCGGCCTCGCTGACCATGGCCGTCACCGGCGCCTTGGCCCCGGCCGACCGGATGTCGGCGATCAGCTCGGCGGCCAACGCGTCGGTCTCGCGTGAGGCGGTGCCGTTGCCGACGGCGATCAGCTCGACGTTGTGCCGGGCGACCAGGGCCGCCAGCGTGGCCTTGGCCTGGTCCCACTGCTTCTGCGGCTGGTGCGGGAAGATCGCGCACGTGTCGACGACCTTGCCGGTGGCGTCGACGACGGCGACCTTGACCCCGGTGCGGAAGCCCGGGTCAAGTCCCAGGGTGGCGCGGGTGCCGGCCGGGGCGGCCAGCAGCAGGTCCTTGAGGTTGCGGGCGAACACCGCGACCGCCTCTTCCTCGGCACGCTGACGCAGCCGGATTCGGGCGTCGACGGCGGCCGAGATCATCAGCTTGGCGCGCCAGGCCAGCCGCACGGTGGTGGCCAACCACGGGGTGGCCGGCGCCTTGACGGACATGTCGATGCCGAGTGACTGGGCGATCATCGCCTGGTACAGCTCGTCCTCGCCGCCGTCGAAGTTCAGTGACAGCGCCTGTTCCTTCTCGCCGCGCAGCACCGCGAGCACACGGTGCGATGGCATGTTCTCCAACGGCTCGCTGAACTCGAAGTAATCGCGGAACTTCTGAGCGGCAGGGCTTTTCGCGGCCTCCTCCGACCACGGGCCGGTGCGCAGCGAACCGTCGGACCAGAACTTCTCTCGGGTCGCGCCGACCAGCTCGGCGTCCTCGGAGGCCCGCTCGATGATGATGTGGCGAGCACCTTCGAGCGCGGCGGCGGCATCGGCGACGTCGTCGTTGAGGAATTCACCGGCGACCTCGTCGGGCACCAGCGTCGGATCGACCAGCAGCCGGACCGCGAGCGGTTCCAGGCCGGCCTCCTTGGCGATCTGAGCCTTGGTGCGCCGCTTGGGCTTGTACGGCAGGTAGATGTCCTCGACCCGGGCCTTGGTCTCGGCGGTCATCAAGGCTGCCCGCAGCTCGTCGGTGAGCTTGCCCTGCTCCTCGATGGAGGCCAGCACGGCCTCACGGCGCTGGTCGAGCTCACGCAGGTAGCCCAGGCGCTCCTCCAGCGTGCGCAGCTGGCCGTCGTCGAGACTGCCGGTGACCTCCTTGCGGTACCGGGCGATGAACGGAACCGTCGAACCCTCGTCCAGCAGCTGGACGGTTGCGGTCACCTGCCTCTCGGCCACGCCGAGTTCCTCGGCCAGACGGGCGGTTACGGACTTGATGGTTCCGACGGTCACGCTCTGAGTCACGTCGGAGGACCCTACCGAATCGAACTGACAACGCCCGGGCACCGTGAAGTGTGTGTCCTGCCACGAAAAAACGGCCCCGGATATCTCCGAAGCCGTTGGTGGTGATGGTGGTCCCGGCTGGGTTCGAACCAGCGACCTTCCGCGTGTGAGGCGGACGCTCTCCCACTGAGCTACGAGACCGTGGGAACGACGTCGAACACTAGCACGCATACCCGGCCAGACCCGAATCGGTATCCGCCGGATCGACTTGTTTGATTTGCCAAATATGCACGCCGACGTGGGCGTATGGTCACCCGTCATGGTTCACCTGCGGGTCCGCTGGCCAGGGGTCGGCGGCGCGGTTTTTGCTGCTAGTGCGCTATTTTCCGGCTGCCACAGCACCCCGGTCGCGATGACAGATCGGGCCCCTGCCGTAACGCCCAGTATCCGCAGCGTCTCCGATGTGGTGAACCGCCAGGTCAAGGAGCCGACGGCGTTCACCTCCCCCTCGGGCAACGTGCGGTGTTACCTCGACACCACGACGGCGCGCTGCGACATCTCCGAACGTAGCTGGGCCCCGCCGCTGCGACCGGCCAGTTGCGCGTTCGATTACGGCCACGGCATCACCCTGCGCCAGGGCCGGCCCGCCGAGTTCATCTGCGCCGGCGGCGACACACCTCGTGCGAGCACCCAACTGGGAGACCGAGACTCGATCACCGCCGGGGCGCTGCGCTGCGAAAGCGCTGCGACGGGGATCACATGCCGCGACACGAAGACCCGGCACGGGTTCGTCCTCTCCCGTGAGGCCTATCACCTGTTCTGAAACACGGTTTTCAGCTGCACTTTGCCCCCGCGTAATGGGGATTTGTGTCCGCGCACGTCGGTGGACTAATGTTCTGCATCGCGACGGGCGACGATCTCGCTCGTGGCGCGCGGATGTAGCGCAGTTGGTAGCGCATCACCTTGCCAAGGTGAGGGTCGCGGGTTCGAATCCCGTCATCCGCTCGAAGGTGCGATTTGTGGCATCAACCCCAGTGGTGGAGTGGCCGAGTGGTGAGGCAACGGCCTGCAAAGCCGTGCACACGGGTTCGATTCCCGTCTCCACCTCCAAGAAAGAGTTTCGACCCGCGCGATTAGCTCAGCGGGAGAGCGCTTCCCTGACACGGAAGAGGTCACTGGTTCAATCCCAGTATCGCGCACCACGTGTTATCCAAGGTCAGGCCCGGTCATCACCGGGCCTTTCTGGTTTCTGTCACATGTTCGACTTTCTTTGCGGCCCTCGATAATTCACAGGTGTCCGCCGTCAGATTCGCAGCGATCGGCACCACCCTGCTCACCGTCGCCGCGCCAGTCGGGACCGCGCCCAGGCGATCGATACCGCTGTCAGACGTCGAGAGCAAGTAAGACATCTCGTTCGATCATCTGACCATTCGAACATATGATCGATACGTGGGCGACATGCAGGCCATCGGCTACGGCGGGCAACCCGTCCGTGACGCGTTCCGCGTCGTACGGCCACCCGCGACCGTCCTGATCGATCTGGTCGCCCTGTTCCCCCGCGAACCCCACCTCACGGGCCGCTACCACCCGATGGGCATCCAGATGAACAAGGTCGTCGAAGGCAAGCTGACCTGCTGGGCGCTCTGCGAACAAGGCCGCTGGTGGGGCCTCGTCACCTACCGCATCCGCTTCGGCGCGAACGAAAAGGCAGTGACCCACTGGGTCCCCGCATGGGTACTCAGGCCGCATGAGGGACAAGGAGAAAGCGCTTCGCAGGGTGCTCGGAAGCGTCGCCGCCGAAGCTGATCAGTGCGCTGCCGATCCGCACTCGTTGGTGTCGGACCAGACCTTCTGGAATACGGACCCGTCCCAGATCCAGACCGATGACGGGTTGACGAACGCCGAGCCATTCCAGATCTTCGGGGCGCAGTCGACGAACGCGGATCCGTTCCATACCTTGAGCTCGGGCATCAGGGCACCACGTAGAGGACGCCGGCAACCCCAGAGGCCGGCAGCGTGCCGACGATGACACTGCCCGCTGCGCCTGATTGAACGGCCCCGGTGACGCGGGAGTCGTTGCCCTGGCACGCCGTTCCCGCTGCCGCCCCGTACGACACCGCCAGCGTCCGGTTGGCCGACAGATCGCCACCACCGGTAAGGCCCGTGCCTGCAGTGATCGTCGTGGCTTTGTCAGCCTTCCCTGACAGTGCGGAGACTGCTGCGGCAATGTCGGTGGTGTTCTGATTGACGGCGTCTGCAACAGCATTGTGATCCGACGCGGTGACCAAATCGCCCATGGTCCAATCATTTTTCAATGGCATGGTTGGCATCTTGGTCGGTGCTGCTCGGCGAATCCCTGAAACCGGAAAACCTCCACGCACGTAACTAGCAGCCGGGCGGCGCTTTTCGGCAACCACCCGCTCCGTCTCCTAGTTGGCCCCCGCAGGCGGTACAGGTGCGGGCGGAGGCGGTGGCGGCGCCAGTGGAGCGGCCGGCGGGACGGGATTTGGCACGACCGTCCCGATCGATGGCGGCGGGGGCACCTGCGGAGCCGGCGGTGCGGGAGGTCCGAGCGGCGGTGGGGGCAGCGCAGGAGCGGGCGGCAGCGAGTCCGCCACCGCGGCAGGGTCGGCAATCGGGCTGCCCGGTGGCACGCCTTCGAGCCGGGTGGCGAGAACGGGCACGGTGATCACCGCGCCTTGCAGCCCGCACTCGTTGGATTGGATGGTGGTGGTCTGCGCGCCGGCCAGCCCGCCGTCCGGCTGCGGCGTCAACGCCAACGCTGTATCCATCGCCTGCGCCTGCCCGACGATCGGCGCCTCACAGGGCAGTGAGCCTCTCCCCGGTTCGCCCTGCCAAGAGTTGTTGAGGAAGCGGAACACCGCTGTCATGCCGCCACCCTCGAGGGAGGGAATGGCGTGGTTGGTGCCATCCATGCGCGTCGACGTCGCTGCACATCCCGAGGGTTTGCAGGTCGATCGGAATGCCCACCAGTAGCTGGCGATTTGGTTGCCCGCCGCCGGCCAGGGGTTGCCGTTGATGGTGGCGCGGAGGTTGTCGTAGTCGAGCCGGTAGAGACCGTCAAAGACCGGCCCGCTGGGCACTGGCGTGGCCGCCACGTTCGTGGCGCTCGCAGTGACGGCGCTGGGCGGTGGGCTCGGCGGCTCACTCGCCGCGGCGTCAGCGGATGGCCACAGCTGCCACAGGCCGACACTGGCGACCAGACCGACGGCGGCGATCGCCGCTACGGGTAACCGATACCCGGCCGCCGGTTGACCAGGTTTCGGTGCGGCGGCCGGCGTGGGCGCCACTGTCAATGCGGGCATCGGGGTTTCATCGGCCAAGGCGTGCGCGAAGGCCCCACAGCTGACGAACCGGTCAGCCGGGTTCTTGGCGAGGGCCTTGGCCAGTACCGGGTCGAGGCCGGCCAACTCGGGCCGGGTGTCGGCCAACAGCGGCGGCTTCGAGTTGACGTGGCGGCTCACCACGACAGCGGGATTGGAGTGCTCGAACAGCTGCACCCCGGTCAACAGGTGGTACGCGGTGCAGGCCAGGGCGTACTGGTCCGCGCGGCCGTCGACGTCCTCCCCCACCAGTTGTTCAGGTGCCGCATAGCCGGGCCTGTCCACGGCCCCGTCATTGCGAGCGACACCGAGATCGGTGAGAACCGCGCCCCGCTCCGCATCACCGTCGCCGTCGCCGTCAGCGACGATGATGTTGGCCGGTCTGACGTCGCGATGCAGCAAGCCATGTTTGTGTGCGTAGTCGAGTGCACCGGCAACCGCGATGATGATTGGGAAAACCTGTTCGCGCGGCAGGCCGTTGGGGTATCGCTGATCGAGAAGACCCGCAAAATCCGTACCGTCGACGAAGTCCGTCGATATCCAGAGCTGACCGTTGTGCTCCCCGCGGCCACGGACCCTGGCGATGCTGGGATGCCACAACCTCGCGGCCACATCCGCCTCACGGTCGAACCGCTCCCGGTACCCGGGTTCGGCGGACCAGTCCTCGCGCAGCACCCTCAGCGCGTCACGGCCGGGACGCCGGGGATGTTGAGCGAGGTAGACCTCCCCCGTCCCGCCTGAGCCCAGCAGTCGGACGATCCGGAACACGTTGAACGTCTCACCGACGTTGAGCGGCATCCACGAATCCTACGAACTGCCCGGTGACGCCGATAGCCGGTATCCGCCAGTTCGCCGGCGCAGATTGTTTACGTTGCCCCACAATGCAAGTCAGAACGAGCGATTTGTGTCTGCACGCATCGGTCGGCTAGTGTTCGCCTTCGCGACGGGCGACGATCTCGCTCGTGGCGCGCGGATGTAGCGCAGTTGGTAGCGCATCACCTTGCCAAGGTGAGGGTCGCGGGTTCGAATCCCGTCATCCGCTCAAAGGTCACACCGACACGACCGTGCCTCCCGCATCGATGTGCACGTAGTCGAAGGCATCCTCGATCGCCGCGATCTCGTCGTCACTGAAGCCTTGGTCATGGGCTGTGGCAACGATCGCGTCGCGCCCGTCGGAGAACTTCGCGCCGTCGTCGAGCATCGTCATGGAGACGTAGTAGAGCTCGGCCCACTGCTCATCGGTGACATCCGCGGTCCGGTCGTCCGTCATCATCCGGTACGCGGCGTGGCTGAAGATGGTGCTGTTGTAGTGTTCGCCGCCCTCGTCGGCGTCGCCCGTATAGAGATCGTCGTAGTCCGAGAGGTACCCGGGCGTCGACTCCGGGTCGGCCAGGCTGCGGATCGCACCGGCGCTGGAATCCTCGCCGATCAACCAGCGGCCCTCGTCGTCGCGGGCCTTGCCCTCGATCAGCACGCCCATGATGTCGGCGTAGGCCTCGTTGAGGGCGCCGGATTCGCCGTAATCGAGCGTGCCACCCTGATGTTCCATCACCGCATGGGTGTACTCGTGGCCGACAACGTCCACCGCGGCCTCGAAGTCGCCGGAGTCGCCGAACGCGAACTGCTGGCCGGACGAATCCCAGAACGCGTTCTCGTAGCCGTCGGTGTAGTCGGCCAGAGTCTCGTGCGGGTTGTAGTCGGTGCTCACCACGATCGCGGCGCCGTCGTCGTCGAAGGACGTCACGCCGAGCTGGGTCGCGTAGTAGTCGTAGACCGTGGCCATGTTGGCGTGGGCCGACACCGCCGATGCGTCCCACCCGAGGAGGCCGCGGAACACCGGGATGCCCGGAGTCAGTGGCGGGCCGACGAACACCAGCAGGTAGGCCGTCTCGTAGGTCGAGATGTCGCGTTCGACGTCGTTGAGGCTGTCCAGATCGAAGATCACCAGTGAGAGCCGGGTGATCCCGATGTCGCGGATGTTGCCGAGCACATCGTCGGCCGTGGTGCTGGTCGGCGAACCGATGGCCAGCGGCTGGGCGTTCGACGTGGTGCGGGTGACGGTGCCGGCTTCGGCGCCGCCGGCCGAGATGTAGTACGTCGAACCGGGATCCACCGTCGGAGCTCCGGTCAGATCGGTGTCGGGCGGGTCGATCGAGACCTTCCACACCAGTTGCGGTCCGGCGGTGTCGTCGGTGGCGTCGATGACCAACTCGGGGTTCACCACGCCGGCGGCGACCAGAGGAGCCGCGGCCAGGAGGTACAGCGGCGAATTCGGCGTCCCGGCGTATGCGGCGAGTGCAGTTGCCGCGGCTTCGGTCTCGGTGTCGACACGGCGGTCCGGGGTGGTGTCCATGGCATCGGCGCGGGCGTCGTAGTAGTTGAACAGCCCGGTCGCGTTGCCATCGGAATCGGTCACCAGGACGACATCGCTGCCGGTCACCTCGATGCCGTCGACGCTGTGATGAACCCGATAGATGGTCCGGGAGTAGCCGCTCGCGGTATCGACCTGCTGCACGGTGATGTTGCCGGGATCAGCGAAACCCGCTGGGGCGCCGATCAATCCGGACATGTCGTTGAGCACCTGGGCAGCGCCGTCGGCATCGTTGACCTTGGTATCGGTGAATGTCCCGCTGATGACGCGCACGGCGCCGTCGTCGCCGACGCTGGCGGTGACGCCCGGGCGCCCTGTCACGTCGTCGAGGGCGGGCGTCGCACCGCTGGGCGGCGCGGCGGAAACCACCTGATTCGGGTCGGGCCGGACGGTTCGCTGGCCGCCGACCTCCCGGACGGCCACCCAGATCGACGCGACGATGTCGCTGACCGGAACCGCGGGGCTCGGCGTGCCGGTCCCGGCGAAGCCCAGTCTCGACCACACAGGGCTGATGACACTGCGCGTAATCGTCTGCGGGGCAGGGAGATCGGCCACAACTCGGGCCACGGGTCGCAGTCGCATCGACGGGAATGTGGGGACGTCGGGCACGGAAGCGACGTCGGGCACCGACGCCTCGGCGGCAGTCGGGACAGGCCGGGTGATGGCCGACGAGGTCAGCCGGCGGGGCGACACGGTGGGGCGGACCAGCGGGGTCTTCGTGCGGACGTGCCGCTCGATCGCCCCGGCGCTGTCGACGCGGCGACTCCGTGGGGCGACGGCATCCTCGAGGGCACGGCGCACCCGGGCCTCCCGGTTGCCCACCCGCGAGACGATGTCTGCGATGGCGGCCCGGGCCTCGCGCTGACGCTGTCGTGGACCCGGACGAGTGGCCTGGCCGTGCGGTGCCG
>NZ_HG322951.1:3187014-3276131 GCF_000455325.1 Mycolicibacterium septicum DSM 44393 | reverse complement strand
AGGCGATCGCCGTACCGGTGCCCACTGCCGCGCCGACGCCCGCGGCCACCGCGCCGACGCGTATCCAGTGCACCCACGGACTGGTGCGGTGACGACGATGCCGAGCCATCTGGACCCCCCTGGTCATTTGTGTCAGCAGCAAATTATCAGCTGCGTCAACAACGTGCCGGGCGATCAGGTCAGTCAGACAGATCGCTGCTCGCGATGGCGTCCTGAACCCGCTGGGTCAGCGCGGGATCCCAACCGCGCGGCGCCAGGATGTCGACCCACAGGTCAGCGGCATCCGGGCCGAAGGCGTGGCCGTACCCGTAGGGCACGTCCGCGGAGAAGATCATGTCCAGCGTCACCTGCCAGAACGTCACGAACGGCAGCCATCGCATCCCCGGGTCCACGTCGGGACCCAGCGGTTCTCGCAACCAGTCCGGGCGGTGCAACAGCAGGTCGAACGACCACCACGTGATCGGGTCGCTCGCGTGCTGCCAGAACACCACGCGCGGAAACTCCCACGGGCCGGTCAGATTCACATCGGAGGTCCGGGAGGCGAAGCGGATGTGGCGCCCCTCGTCGACCACCGGCAGGCGTTCCAAGGAGCCGAGGTCCCGGTTGGCGGTGATCCTCCCCCACGGCTGCGCGAAGTTGGGTGTACCGACCAGCAGCGCACCGTCGGTGCGGGCGACGATGTCCGCACCGGAGGCGAACGCGGATTGTCCGCCGAATGAACCCAGACTCTCCCCGAACACCACGAGTTTCGGCCGTTTGGTTTCGGGCAGGGCAGCCCAAACCCGGTGTACCGCTTCGAACAACGCCTGTCCCGCCAAGGGCGGGGTCTCGCGATCGGCGATGAAAGACAGCGCGCTGGGCAGGAACGAATACTGCATCGACGCGATCGCGGTGTCCCCGCGGTTGACGTATTCGAGGGCGGACGCGACATTCGGGTTCACCCAACCGCGGCCCGTGGTGGTCACGACGGCCAGCACCTTCCGTTCGAAGGCGCTGGTGCGGCGCAGTTCGGCGATCACCTGCTCGGCGATGCCTTCGACACTGTCGGCGGAGGTGCGGCCGGCATAGACCCGGATCGGGGTGAGTGCCGGGGCTCCCGTCACCTTCGAGATCTGTTGGGCGCTCGGGCCGCCGGCCACAAACGTGCGACCTTCCCGCCCGAGGGTGTCCCACGCCTGCGCCGAGGCCGGCGAACCGGAACGCTCCGGCGCACCCGGTTGCGTCACGCCCTCGGCGGTGCTCTTGTCGGCCACCTTCGCCGAACGTTCGGCCATGCTCAGCAGTCCACGATGCAGCGCACCGTCCAGCCCCATCGCTACCAGGGCCACGACGATGACCACCGCGGCCAGCCGGGCCGCCGGGCCGGGTACGACCCGCCTACCGAGATCGGTCAAATGGTTGGTGGCCCAACGCAATCCACGCCCGATGGCGACGAGAGCCAAGGCGATGGCCACCGCGATCAACAACACCAGGATGTAGAAGGACCGCTCGGTGCGCGGCATCCCGATCAGGTCGCGCAGGATCTGCTGCCACCATGACCCGAGCACCAGGAACAACGGGACGACCACGACAGCGGCACCGGCCAGCGTCCACCACCCGATCCTGCGGGTGCGCGACGACCACTGCGGGCGGATCCCGCACCGCCGCACCACCCACGCCACGGCACACCCCAGGCCGTATCCGATCCCGACGCTGATACCCGTCGCGACCCCTTGCAGATACCAGGCGCGCGGCAGCAGCGACGGGCTCATGGACCAGGCGAAGAACAGCAGCGCGACCGACAAACCGACCGGATGCAGGGTGCGCGCCGCGGTGGCGAAGCGTGAAGGGATGGGTGAGCCCCGCAAGGCACGCAGCACGAAGTACCACCGTTCATTCAGTTGGGTATCGAGACTGTAGTGGACCGCGTGATCACCGGCCGATTGCTAAGGCTGTACTAACAGCTTCGGATTTCGCAGCGGGCGTTAGAGTCGAGCGTGCCCAGGATCAGCGCCTCATCGGTCGAAGAACACCGCGAGCTGGTCCAACAGCGCATCTTCGAGGCGTTCGCGACACTCATGGCCGAGCACAGCTTCGACGCGATCACGATGGCCAAGCTCGCGGCCGAGGCCGGGATCGGCCGGACCGCGATCTATCACCACTTCCCCGACAAGGAATCCGTGGTGATCGCCTTCGCGTCGCACGAGACGACCCGCTACCTCGACGGGTTGCGGGCCGCCCTGGCCGAGGTCGACGATCCGGTCGGACGCCTGGGGGTCTACATCCGGCATCAGCTGGAGGCCGGGCAGGAATTCCACATGGGCATGGGCATGCAGCTCTACGGCGCACTGTCGACCGAAACCATGCTGGCCATCCGGGACCATGTGGTGGCTGTCGAGGACGTGCTTCGCGAAATCCTGGTCCAGGGTGTGGCCACCGGGCAGTTCGTCGTGGACGGCGAGCCCGCCACGATGTCGTTGATCCACGCATGTCTCGCGCCGCGCCACCTTCCGGTGGAGGCGATCGAACGATTCGTCCTGCGCGCACTCGGTGTCGCGCTCTAGCCGCGACGCGGCCCCCGAACACCCGTAGCTCCCCGAACCCGTCGGCACCGTGCTAGGTTTTCGACAAGTTGTCAGGATGCTGACAACGTGTCAAAGTTGAGCCCTACCAAGTGGAGCCGAGAATGCCGCCAAGCGCTGTCGCAACCGAGTCCGTCCGTTCGCTGTCCGCGGCGATGCGTCAGGACTCGACCGACCAGCACGACGCCGCCGAGCAGTCGCCGTTTGTCACCGAACTGCTGAGCGGCCGGGTCAACGAGCAGGGCTACGTGGACTATCTGCTGCGGCTGCGGGCGATCTACGACGCGCTGGAGACCGCCGTCCGGGAGCACCGCGACAACCCCCTCGTCGGCGCCGTGTACGACCCCGCACTCGAGCGGCTCGAAGCCATCGATGCCGACCTCGCCCACTGGGCACCCGGCGCGGATCGCGTCGTCGACTCACCTGCGGTACGCGCCTACTGCGCCCGGTTCGCCGATGCCCCCTGGGGCGGGGCGCTGGTGGCGCATCACTACACCCGCTACCTCGGCGACCTTTCCGGCGGCCAGGCCATCGGTCGCATCTTGGGGCGCTCGTTCGATCTCGACGGCGAAGGGTTGGCGTTCTACGACTTCCCGATGCGGCCCAAGCCGTACAAGGACGCCTACCGCGACCGCCTCGACGGACTGGGCCTCGACGGGGATGAGATCGACCGCGTGGTCGACGAGGTGAAGCTGGCGTTCAGCCTCAACCAGCGGGTCTTCGACGAACTGGCCGAGAACCTGCCGGCCTACCGCCGCTAGTTCAGCTCGAACCCAAATTGACGATTCCGGCAAAACATAGGAAGTTCATACCCCAAATCGACTGAAGTTAGCTTATGCTAACCATACTTGTCTGATGGGGGAGCAAACGATCGAAAGGAGACGCCGGGCCGCCTGCATGCACTGCACCCCGGACAACGCCGATGACCATCTGCACCCCCATCCCCACAGCAGCAAATAGCGACGCCACTGCGTCCCCCACCCTGCCCGGCGGTCTGCGATGACCGCCCCGGTCTGGATGGCCGTCCCGCCCGAAGTGCACTCGGCTCTGCTCAGCAGTGGCCCCGGCGCCGGACCGCTGTTGGCAGCCGCCGGCGCATGGAGCGCCCTGAGCACCGAATACTCCTCGGCGGCAAGCGAATTGACTGCACTGATGGGCACGGTGCAGGCCGGCTCCTGGGAGGGTCCGAGCGCCGAGCGTTACACGGCGGCACATGTTCCCTACCTGGCGTGGCTGAGCGAGACGAGCGCGAGCACCGCCGGGGTGGCCACCCAGATCGAGACCGCGGCGGCGTCCTACACCGCCGCACTGGCGGCCATGCCGTCGCTGGCCGAGCTGGCGGCCAACCGGGCAACCCTCGGCGTGCTGGTGGCCACCAACTTCTTCGGCATCAACACCATCCCCATCGCGGTCAACGAGGCCGACTACGTCCGCATGTGGATTCAGGCCGCGACCACGATGACCGTGTATCAGGCGGCTTCCGAGGTGGCGATGACGGCCGCGCCGCCGTCCACCGCAGCGCCGATCCTGCTGGCCCCGGGTGCCGGGGAAGCGGGCGCCGCGTCGGCCACCATGGCGCAGTCGGCGGCCGTGGCCAGGGCCGGCGAATCGGGCTCGTCCCTGAGCTTGAGCGACTTGATCAGCTCGTACGAGGAGTTCGTCGAGTGGATCGAGGCCAACGATCCGATCGGCAATTGGATCAAGGGGCAGTCCGACCACTTCTACGGGATGTACGACCAGCTCCGGGAATTCATTCTCGAGCCCTGGAAGATTCCGCAGATCCTCGGTGAGATCATCGCCGACCCGTCGTTGCTGTTCAGCACCTATATCAATGTGTTCTTCCTCGGCGCCTACGCGGCGACCTTCGCGGTGCTGGGCACCCCGCTGTACGCCGCGGCGGTCGCTGCGGCCTCCCCGGCCATGCTCGGACTGCTCGGGATCGTCGGGATGGCAAATGCCTACGACATTCCGATCGAGGCGCCGGCCGAGGAGATCGCCCCGCGCGCCGAGCAGCCCGCGGCGGCCGCGCTGCCCGGCTCCCCGGCACCGGCATCGGTGACTGCGGGCGCCGCACCTACGACGGCACCCACCTCCGCGCCCGCCGCCCCCGCACCGTCAACTCCCGCTCCGATGCCGGCCGGGGCCGAGAACGCCCTCTACGCGGTGCCGGGCGGAGGTTCAGGATTCGGTTTCGGCTCGACATCTAAGTACAGCGCCACAGCCAAGGCTTCGGACTCCGTCGGGGCTTCCGCAGCGGCCGCTGCGACGGCGGCAGCGATCAACAAGCGACGGGCCCAGGCCCGCAAGCGTCGCGGCGGGACGGCCAAGGACCGCGGTTACCGCTACGAGTTCCTGACGGCCGACGGCGATGCCGCCGCGCCCACGCCCGAGCAACCCGCGAGTACCAGCGCATCCGGCAGCGGCGCTGGAGATCTCGGATTCACCGGCACTTCGGTGAAATCGACCATTGCAGAGCCAGCCGGGCTGACCATGCTGGATGACGACACGTTCGGCAGCGGCACCAGCACCCCGATGATGCCGGGCAGCTGGCAGCCCGGGGCAGACGATCGGTCCGAGAACGAGGCCGGCGCCTGACCGATCTGTGTTGAGGCCGTGAACAATTGGTGAGAACTCGAGCTGTCGGCCGTCCGTGACGCCGGTGCCCGGCAACTCGCGGCAATACTGGTGGCTCCGAGCTGAGGGGGCACCGCATGACCGGCGACACCGCGCAGCCGCCCGGCACCTGGGAAAGTACGCTCCCCCACTTCTCGACCGTGGAGAAGCACGGCGGCATCACCGTGCCGATCTGCCGGCCGTCGAAAACGCTGCGGTACTTCGCCGGACTCAGCTTCGTGCTGTGGGTGGTGGTCGGGGTCGGGGCGGGTTTCTGGTTTCGCAGCATGCAGACCCACCACCCGTCGCCCTGGTTGGGTGTCGCAACGATCATAGGTTCGTTCCTGCCCGCCATCCTCGCGACCATCGTCGCCGACGAGGCCCGCGACACGTTCGGGCAACGCAGGACCGGCAATTGGATCGCAGTGATACCCGCATTGTCCGGCGTCGCGGTCGGGTTGCTCGGTGCCGCCGTCTGGTTCAGAGATTTCAGCAGCGGAGCCATCGCGCTGGCCAGCGTGGTGTGCTCGGCCGGCGCGGTGACCGCCACAGTCACGGCATGGCGGGGTGTGCGCTACATCCGGCGGCGCCAAGACCGGCTGGCGGCCTTGCGCGGCCACGGCTTTCGTTCGGCGGGCGAGCTGTGCACCCTGACATTCCTGAAACGCTGGACCGCGGACGACCCGCAGTTCACCGTCACGGTCGCATTCGAGGGTCCGACCGGACACCGGGTGGTGACTGCGAACATGGTCGCCGATCACACCCGGGTTCCGCTGGCGGGGTCACCCGTCGTCGTCTTCACCGCGCCTCACGACACGGGCGACGACGTCCTGATCGAACTCGACCCCGCCAATCCGCCCCGGTTCGACCGTGATCCCGGCGGCCGGTACCGCAAGCCGAGCGGCAATTAGCCGTTGCGGTTTGCGAGCTCCCGCAGCACCAGATCGGTTGCGTCCCAATCCATGCACTTGTCGGTGACGGACTGTCCGTAGGTGAGCGGCCGCGCCTCGGGCGCCTGCGCACCGGCGACCAGGAAGCTCTCCAGCATCACACCGCTGATCGGCAGCCCGTCCCGAACCAACTGGGCCACCTCCGCGGCCACCGACGCCTGGCGGACATGGTCCTTGCCGGAATTGGCATGGCTGCAATCGATCACGACACGAGCAGGCAGTCCGGCACCGGTGAGCTTGGCTGCCGCGTCGGCCACCGCGTCGGCTCCGTAGTTCGGTCCGTCGGTCCCGCCGCGCAGGATCACGTGGCAGTCCTCGTTGCCTGCGGTGCTCACCACCGCGCCGCGGCCCATATCGTCCATACCGAAGAAGACATGCTCGGCGGCAGCGGCTTTCACGCCGTCGACCGCGACCTGGATGTTGCCGTCGGTGCCGTTCTTGAACCCGACCGGCATCGACAGCCCCGACGCCAGCTGGCGGTGCACCTGCGACTCGGTGGTCCTGGCACCGATCGCGCCCCATGCCACGGCATCGGCGATGTACTGCGGGCTGGTCGGTTCCAGGAACTCACACCCGGCGGGCAGGCCGATGTCGATGATGTCGAGCAGCAGTTGACGGGCGATGCGCAAGCCGCGGGCGACGTCGAAGGTGCCGTCCATGCCCGGGTCGTTGATCAGACCCTTCCAGCCGGTGGTGGTGCGCGGCTTCTCGAAGTACACCCGCATCACGATCTTGAGCTGGTCCTTGAGCTCGTCGGCCACCTTGACCAACCGGCTGGCGTATTCCAGCGCGGCCGCGGGATCGTGCACCGAACACGGACCGACGACCACCAGCAGCCGGTCGTCGCGACCGGCCAGGATGTCGGCGATCTCGTCGCGGTCGCGGGCCACCCGCTCGGCGCGGCGCTCCCCCAGCGGGAACTCGGTCAGCACGTCGTGCGGGCTGGGAATCGCGCTGAAACTACGGACCCGTCGGTCCGATGTGGTGGGGGCGTTGGCGATCTGCGCCAAATTCATTTTCAGGTGCCTTCCTGGTGGTGGGCACCTGGCAAAGGATCCGGCGCCCTGTAACGACGAAAGGCAGCGACCGATGGTCACTGCCTGGGCTCCGGGTGGATGCGTGCTTAGTGCTGCGCTTTATCGGCTCCGCCCGGAGCCTCGATAAAGCGCCAATAGCTGGCACACACACCGATAGTCACGTCGGCCAGGCTACACCACGGGCCGAGCAGGGCCACAACCGGTGCGTTCACAACCGTGATTTGTGACCACGACCTACGATCCTGAGCATGCCGCTCAGCGCCCGGATGCCCGAGCTGGCAGCGTTCGAAGTGCTGCTGGCGATCGCGCGCACCGGCAGCCTCGGAGCCGCCGGGCGTGAACTGGGTCTCACCCAGCAGGCGGTCTCCGCCCGCCTGGCCTCCATCGAAAGCCAGACCGGGGCGAGGTTGGTGCAGCGCAGCCCCCGTGGATCGCGGCTGACCGCGGCCGGCGCGGTGGTCGCCGAGTGGGCCGACCAGTTGCTCGACGTCGCCGGGCGCGTGGACGCCGGGTTGGCCGCGATGCGCAGCGAAAGCCACAGCCGGATCACCGTCGCGGCCAGCCTGACCATCGCCGAGCAACTCATGCCGCGCTGGTTGGTGTCGCTACAGGCCGACGCCGCGCGCCGCAACGCCACGGCACCACAGGTCATCCTCACCGCAGCCAACAGCGACCAGGTGATCGCCGCGGTGCACGACGGTTCGGCCGACCTCGGCTTCATCGAGTCCCCTGGTACGCCTGCGGGTTTGCGCAGCCGGGTGATCGCCCATGACGAGCTGGTCGCCGTGGTGCCCCCGGATCACAAGTGGGCCCGCCGATCGGCCCCGGTCAGCCCCGCCGAACTCAACGACACGGCGCTGGTGTCACGGGAAACCGGTTCGGGCACAAGGGAAGCGCTCAGCTCCGCGCTGCGCTCCGCATTGGGCCCGACGAGCCGGCAGGCCGATCCCGCGATCGAATTGTCCTCGGCGGCGGCGATGCGCGCCGCGGTGCTGGCCGGCGCCGGACCGGCCGTGATGAGCCGGTTGGCCGTCGATGACGACCTCACGCTCGGCCGGCTGCGCGAGGTGCCCATCGCCGGGCTGGATCTGCGTCGCGAGTTGCGCGCCATCTGGTCGGGAGGCCGCACCCCGCCGGCCGGGGCGGTGCGCGATCTGCTCAGTCACATCGCTTCACATCAACACCGCCGAGAGTGACGCACGGGCCAGACGTCAGCCGCGCAGTAGCCGGCCGGACCGCACCCCGCGCACCGTGTTGGTGGCGACCGTGGCCCAGGCGCCGAGCAACAGCACGTACAACACAACCGCAAGCCCGGAAATGACCGCCGCACCGGTGGCGGCACCCAGCGCGGTCGCACCCGTCACGCAGGTGCCCACCGGGAAGGTGAAGCTCCACCAGGTCAGGCTGAAGGACAGCCCGCGCCGCGCGGCGTGCACCGTGAGCGCGGTGGCCAGGCAGAACACGAACGCTCCGAATCCACCCATCACCAGGCCGTACACGATGCCGAAGGCATGCAGCGCCGAGACCGTGGCCGCGTCGGTGAGCACCGATCCGGCGTGGGCGGCCAGCAGGTTGGCCGCGGTGATCGACTGGCCCACGACACCGAGCACGATCCACACCGTGGGAATCGCCTGCACCTGGCTGAAGCCGCCGTGCATCAGCCGCGAATACACCATGGTCGTGGTGATCAGACCGGCCAGCAGGCTCAAACCGAACATGGCGTAGCAGGCCACCAGCAGGGTCATCCCGGCCTGTCCCGGGCCGAGGTGCGACAGCAGCAGGGCGCCGGTGGAGGCCGACACCATGGGCGAAACCACCGGCATCATCCAGGCCGGGACCGCCTCCACGTCGGTGTGGTCCTCCCGGGTGATCATCGTGAACGGAAGCCACAGAGCGACAACCAATCCCAATACCGTGCCGGCGGTCCACAGCACCACGTCCAGGGCCAGCGCCGCGGACGGCCCGATGATCGAAGGGCCCAGCAGCAGCGCCCCTGCCCCGACGGTGAGCAGCGCCATGGCCGGTGCACCGTAGAACTGGCCGACCACGTGATGCGCTGCATAGGCTTTCGCCTGCTCACGGTGCCGGATCCAGTGCGTGGCGAAGGCCGCGGTCAGCACCACCAGCACGGTGCCGGCAAGAACCCATACCGCAGTGGCGAATTCGTGCAGTCCAGGCACATGCAGCGGCAGGGTGGCCGCGGCTGTCGCGACGATTCCGGTGCCCATCACCGAGGCGAACCAGTTCGGCGTGATGTGCCGGAATGCCGAACCCGCACTGTCCAATTCGGTCAGCAGGGCGGTATGGAACGGCCTCGGCGCGGTATAGGTGGTCACCTCACCAATGCTGGTGGCTGCGACCGATCACCGGTAGGCACCACGATGTTGTGGCGTCACAAACCGGGCTTGTGGCTCAGACGTAGCGGTTACGGCCGGCGAGTGCACCCGCCACCATCTGCACCAGGTAGACCGCCAGCACCATGACGAACGGAGCGGTCCAGCCCGCGGTCATGTCGTGGAGCAACCCGAACGTGAACGGCCCCACGCCGGCCAGCAGGTAGCCGAAGCCCTGCGCCATCCCGGAGAGCCGCGCGGTGTCCTCGGCATTGCGCGCCCGCAGCGCGATCACGGTGAGCGCCAGCGAGAACACGCTCATCCCGATGCCCACGAAGAAGCTCCACAGCAGGGGCGCCGCGCCGGGATCGACGAGCAGGCCGATCATGCCGATCATGCCGATCACGCCGAGCCCCACGATCCAGCCACTCTGGTTCTTCTGCTTGGCCGCCAGTGGCGGAACGATCAGGCTGATCGGCACCGCGAGGATCGACACCAGGCCGAGCAGGAGCCCGGCATCTGACTTGCTGACCCCGTTGTCGATGAACACCTCGGGCAGCCAGCCCATCATGATGTAGGCCAGGAACGACTGGCAGCCGAAGAACAACGTGATGGTCCAGGCCAGTGGGCTGCGCAGCAGGGACCGCGTGGAACCGCCCGGGGCGGCTTTCTCGGTGCGGGCCTGGCTGATGCCGCGCGCGCCGACCAGCCAGAACAGCAGCGCGACGATGGCCACCAAGGCCCAGGAACCCAGCGCCCCGCGCCAGCCGCCGAGCAGGGGCTCCAGGGCCGGGGTGACCGCAGACCCGAGCGCCCCGCCGCCCTGCAGGGCCGCGGTGTAGATACCGGTCATCAGGCCGATCTGAGCCGGGAACGACCCCTTGATCACGACCGGGATGAGCACGTTGACCAGCGCGATGCCGCCCGTGGCGACGAGCGTTCCGCCGATCACCACGTAGGGGCCGTCCAGCACCCGGATCAAGAGGCCGATGCTGAGGATCACCAGGGCGACCGAGATCGCCCGGCCCAGCCCGATCCGGCGGGCCAGCCACGGTGCGGTCAGGCCCGCGGCGGCGAAGCACAGTCCCGGCAGGGTGGTGAGCACGCCGGCCCAGACGGCCGAGGCACCGAGCGATTCCCGCATCTCCCCGAGAACCGGTCCGATGCTGGTGATCGCCGGCCGCAGGTTCAGCGCGGTCAGGATCACCGCCACGACCAGCAGGACTCCCCCGGCCGCCATCTGTCCGGGGCGGACCTCTACGGCACCGTCCAGCTCGAGCTCCAGATCGTGCTCGTAACCGTTCAGGGATTCGTTGCGCAGGGTCCTACTCACCCGGTTATGATGCCATACATCCCATGATTGGATGAAAGGACTTTCCAGTGCCGCTCGCCACAACGCGACGCACGGGCCTGGTCGACCAGGTCATCGAGCAACTGCGCACCCTGGTCACTTCCGGCGAATGGCCGGTCGACGGCCGGATCCCCACCGAGCCCGAACTGGTCGAGGCGCTCGGCGTCGGGCGCAACACCGTGCGCGAGGCCGTCCGGGCACTGGCACACAACGGCATCTTCGAGGTACGCCAGGGCGACGGCACCTACGTGCGCGCCACCAGCGAGGTATCGGCAGCACTGCGCCGGCTGTGCGGATCCGAACTGCGCGACGTGCTGCAGGTCCGCCGCTGCCTCGAGGTGGAGGGCGCCCGCCTGGCCGCCACCGCGCGGACCGAGGAAGACCTCGCCGAACTCCGCGCCCAATTGGCGCACACCGACACCACCGACCACGCGCGGTTCACACACTCCGACACCGAGTTCCACCTGGCTGTCGTGCGCGCGTCGCACAACCCGGTGCTCATCGAGATCTACCGGGGGCTGCTGGAGGCGATCACCGCCAGCGTCGCGACCACGAGCGCCACCCCCGGCGGCATGTTTCCGCACGACGGGTTGGTGGAGGCCATCGCCGACGGCGACGTTGAGCGCGCCGGGCGCGAGGCCGCGGGCTTCCTCGACGAGATCCTGGCCAGGTCAACGGTTCAGGACTGCTGAGCAGACTCGACTCAGAACGGGGCGTCGTCCATGCGCGCCCGGGTCAGCGGCAGCCGTAGCAGCAACCGCGCACCGCCCAGCGGGCTCTCCAGCAAAGCCGCTGTGCCACCGTGCAATTCGGCCTGCTGAGCGACCAGGGCCAGGCCCAGGCCGGATCCCGAACGCGACGCGGTGGAGCCGCGGGCGAACCGCTCGAACACCTCGGCCCGTTCCACCTCCGGCACCCCGGACCCGTTGTCGTCGACCACGATCTGCACGTCGTCGGCCGAACTGACTGCGCTGAGCCGGATCTCGGTGGCGCCACCGTGTTTGACGGCGTTGGCGATGGCGTTGTCGATCACCAGGCGCAGACCCGCCGGCATACCCAGCATCAACACCGTCGGCGAGGGCATCAGGGTGGCCCTCAGGCCCGGGTACGTGCGCAGCGCGTCGTGTGCGGCGCGATCGAGCAGCTCGGTGACATCCATCGGCACGAAATCCTCGACCGTGGTCAACTCCCCCTGAGCCAACCGCTCCAGGGCGGTCAGGGTGCCCTCGATGCGGCTCTGCGTGCGCAGCACGTCCCCGATCACCTCCTGGCGCTGGTCGGCGGTCATGTCCAGGGTGGACAGCACTTCCAGGTTGGTACGCATCGCCGTCAGCGGGGTGCGCAGTTCATGGGAGGCCACCGCGGCGAAATCGCGGGCCGACTCCAGCGCGGCCTTGGTGCGCTCCTGCTCGTTACCGATGCGCGCGAGCATGCCCTCGACCGCCTCGGCGATCTGCACGGCCTCGCGCACGCCGCGCACCTGCACCTCGTCCGGCTTGGACTGGGCATTGATCGCGCGGGCCTGCTGGGCCAGCAGGCGGAACGGGGTGATCATCACCAGCGAGATCACCCAGCCCACCACGACGGTGCTGCCGATGACGCCGCCACAGATCAACAGGACCCGCAGGTGCAACTCGTCGATCCGGCGCTGCGTCTCCGCCAAAGGTGCCCCGAGCGCGATGCTGGCCGGACCCGCGGTGAACGTCCGCACGCGGTACTCGACGCCGTCGATCGTGGTGTTGGCGTAGCCGTTCTCCAAGCGCGGCAGGACGATGTCACTGGGCACCGAGACACTGACGCCCCCGATGTGGGCGGTGCGGACCAGCCCACCGTCGTCGGGCATGGGCTTGTCGGCCGAACCCTGCTTCGTGGCGGTGAGCAGCGTGCTCACGTCACCGAGGCTGCTCAACGAATCCAGCCGCCGGTCCAGCTGGCTGTACTGGTCGTTGGTGACGCCGATCCATACCCAGGTCCCGAGCGTGATGACCGTGACGACCACCGACAGCGCACCGACGATGACGATGGTGCGCAGCGACAGCACCCGCATCACCGGCCGCAGCACGGGCCGCAACAGATTCAGCACGCGCTCTTCGAGATTCACCGGCGCTATCTTGCCCGATCGATCACCGTCAACTTGTGGTTGACGATATCCGATCGTCAACCTAGAGTTGACGCATGAGCCAACCCGTCACCATCACCAACCCCGTCCGTCTCGACGACCTCATCGGCGCGATCAAGAAGGCTCACACCGAACCTCTTGAACAGTTGATCGACGCCGTGATCGCCGCGGACGCCCTCGGCGAGATCGCCGACCACCTCATCGGACATTTCGTGGACCAGGCCCGGCGCTCGGGCGCTTCCTGGACCGATATCGGCACGGCCATGGGAGTCACCAAACAGGCCGCCCAGAAGCGCTTTGTGCCAAAGGTTCCCGATTTCGACCCGGCCGCGCTCGACCCCAACGCCGGATTCGGCCGGTTCACCCCGCGGGCCCGCAACGTCGTCGTCGTCTCCCAGAACACCGCGCACGCGGCCGGCAACGCCGAGATCACCCCTGAACACCTGTTGCTGGCACTGTTCGCCGAACCCGACGGAATCGCAGCCAAACTCCTTGCGAGTCAAGGCATCACCGCCGAGACGGCCCGTGCCGCCATCACCCTGCCGCCGCCCAGCGGGGAGGTCCCGGCACTGATCCCGTTCAACGCGGGCGCCAAGAAGGCGCTGGAACTGACCTTCCGCCAAGCACTTCGGCTCGGCCACAACTACATCGGCACCGAGCACATCCTGCTCGCCCTGGCCGAGGCCGAAGGCGAGGACGGACCGTTGCATCGGCTCGGCGCCGACCCGCAGCGCTTCGAGACCGAACTGGCCGCCGCCCTGGCACCGTTCGCCGCCAAAGGCGAGGGCACCGGAGAGGAATGAACCGGGAATGAAAGCGTCGGCGCAACCGTAGAACCTGATGTGTTACTCAACGACGCCGCACGCGAGTTGATCGGCGCAGGCGCCGACGCCACGCTCGTCACGCTGAATCCGGACGGTAGTCCACAGGTCACCCTGGTCTGGGTGGCGTTGCAGTCCACCCCGGACGGTGACGAACTCGTCACCGCCCATCTGTCCGAACACAAGAAGGTTCGGAACGTCCGCCGTGACCCCCGGGTCGCGGTGACGATCGTCGATCCGGGCCGGGTCGGCGAGGTGATGCGGCCGTACCTGGCGATCAACGGCACCGCGCGCATCGTCGAAGGCGGTGCGCCGGAACTCCTCAAGGAGCTGGCGCAGACGCTGGCCGCTCCCGACGCCCCGTTTCCGCCGAAGGATGCGCCGCCCGGGTGGCTGACCCGCATCCGGATCGACAAGGTGGGTGGCGTCGGGCCCTGGGTGTCCTGACCCATCCGGCTGTAACACGTTTCACTCTGTGCGATCATGCCTGGCATGCCTCGCTGGTTTGCGTTCATGTTCACGGCCATGGTGGTGGCGGTTACCGCCCTGGTGGCCCCGCCGGCGGCCTTCGCCGAAAGCACCCCGATCGGCAACATCGGCGACACGCTGCGCGTCCAGACCGACAACGGCATCGTCGCCGATGTCACCGTGCACGACGTGCTCGCCAGCGACGTTCCGCCCGGCTGGGGCTGGAACGGCTCGCCGCGATGGCGCGCCCAGGGCGGACCGTGGCGGGTCCCGATCACGGTGACCGCCATCCAGGCACCCAACCCGTATGCGATGGCGCTGGCCTTCACCTTCAACGGCGTCACCCCGTACGCCGACGCGTACGCACCCAAGCACACCGATGCGCCCAACCGGCTCGAGGCTGCGCTGCGCAACGCGCCCCCGGGAGCCACCGTCAACGGCGACGTCTACTGGGACGTCTACCGCGCACTGGTCACCAACGTGGTGTTGACCGACACCAAGTCGGGCAAGCACCTGGCGCAGTGGAATCTGTGGCAGCCGGGCGCGCCCCTGCCTTGATCAGCCTCGCCACGGAGGCTGATCTTCCGGAACTCGCGGCGGTCGCGGCCGCCACCTTTCCCCTGGCCCGTCCCCCGTCGGTAACGCCGGACAACATCGCCGCCTTCATCGCCGAGACCCTGTCCGAGGAACGCTTCGGCGAGTACCTCACCGATCCGAACCGGATCGTGCTGGTGGCGCGGGAGGACTCGATCACGGGTTACGCCATGCTGATTCACGGTGTCCCCGACAACACTGACGTCCAACGGGCGGTGCCGCAGCGGCCCGCGCTGGAGCTGTCGAAGATCTATGTGCTGCCCGGCCGGCACGGTGGCGGAGTGGCCCAGGCCCTGATGTGGGCGGCCCTGGCCGGCGCCGCCGAATCCGGCGTCGGCTGCGTGTGGCTGGGGGTCAACCAGCAGAACCGGCGCGCACAGCGCTTCTACGCCAAGAACGGTTTCACCGTCAGCGGCACCAAGACCTTCCGGCTCGGGACCCGCATCGAGAACGACTACGTGATGGTCCGCCCGGTCTAGACGGTCTTCTGCTGCGCGGCGGCGGTCAGGGCCAGCAGACGCGACGTGGCCCGCAGATACTTCTTCCGGAACCCACCGGCCATCATCTCCGGGCTGAAGATGGTGTCCAGCTTCGTCCCCGATGCCAGCACCGGGACACCCGCGTCGTAGAGCCGGTCGGTGAGCGCCACCAGCCGCAGCGCCACGCTCTGATCCTCGATCGGGTGCACCCCGGTGATGAACACCTCGGTGACGCCTTCGATCAACGCGTGATAGCGCGACGGGTGCATGGTGGCCAGGTGCGCACACAGCGCGTCGAAGTCGTCGAGGGTCGCGCCGGGGACTCCCTCGGCGCGCTGCGCCACCGCGTCATCGGACAGCGGCTCGGGGGCGGGCGGCAGGTCACGATGCCGGTAATCGGGCCCCTCGATCCGCACCGTGGTGAAGATCTGCGCCAGCGTGTTGATCTCACGCAGGAAGTCCTGGGCGGCGAACCGGCCCTCACCCAGCTGTTCGGGCAGGGTGTTCGAGGTGGCCGCGATCGACACGCCGCGCTCCACCAGAGCCGAGAGCAGCCGGGAGATCAGTGTCGTGTTGCCGGGGTCGTCGAGTTCGAACTCGTCGATGCACACCACGACATACTCCGAGAGCAGCTCGATGCACTCGTTGTAGCCGAACACGCCGGCCAGCTGGGTCAGCTCACCGAACGTGGCGAACGCCGTCGGTGCCTCGCCCTGAGACAGCGTGTAATAGGTCGATGCCAGCAGGTGGGTCTTGCCGACGCCGAACCCGCCGTCCAGGTACAGCCCGACCCCGGGCAGGACCTCACGCTTGCCGAACAACTTCTTCTTGCCGGCCCGTCGAAGGGCGGCCTGCTCGCAGAAACTGCGGCAGGACTCCACCGCGGCGGCCTGGGACGGTTCGGCGGGGTCGGGGCGGTAGCTGTCGTAGCTGACGTCGGCGAACGTCGGCGGCGGAACCAGCTGTGCGACCAGCCGCTCCGGTGTGACGGTGGGATGACGATCGGCGAGGTGAGCGACGCCGCTGGACCCGTGCATGGAGGCAGCGTAGCGACGTGCTCCAATTCAGTTCATGTCCGATGACACCGCCGGGACCGACCTGACCGTGCTGGGAAACGTCGACAAGATCGCCGACGGCCAGCTGGCCGACTACTATGCCTACCCCGATGACCTGCAGCGATGTTGGGTGCGGGGCAACATGATCAGCAGCCTGGACGGTGGTGCCACCGAGGACGGCAAGTCCGGCGGCCTGGCCGGTCCGGGTGACCGGGCTGTGTTCAATCTCATGCGCCAGACGGCCGACGTCATCCTGATGGGCGCGGCGACGGTGCGGATCGAGAACTACTCCGGCGTGCAGCTGTCGGTCGCCCAGCGGCAGGAGCGACAGCGCCGTGGCCAGGCCGAGGTGCCGCCGATCGCCGTCATCACCGCATCGGCCGAGCTCGACCACAACTCCAAGTTCTTCACCCGCACCGAGGTGGCACCGCTGATCCTCACCGCCACCGAGACCGTCGCGGGCGCACGGCACCGGCTGGGCACGCTCGCCGAGGTACTCGACGCCTCCGGTGCGGACCCCACGCGCGTCGACCCGGCGGTGGCACTGCGAATCCTGGCCGAACGCAAGCTCTTCCGGGTGCTGACCGAGGGCGGCCCGTCGCTGCTGAGCCTGCTCATCGAAAACGACCTGCTCGACGAGCTGTGCCTGACCGTGGCGCCGATCCTGCTCGGCGGCGTGGCACGACGCATCGCCACCGGTCCGGGGCAGGCGCACACCCGGATGCGGCCCTCGCACCTGCTCACCGACGACGAGGGCTACCTGTACACGCGCTACGTCCGCGGGTAGTGGGAACGCTGTCGCTACTGTGGTCAGCATGCGTCATCAGCTGGTGAAAGCCCTGCGAAGGTCGGCGGTCGCCGTGCCCGTTCTGTCACTGGGGCTCACTGCCTGCGCGCCGCTGTTCGCCGCAGATCCGCGGTATGCCACCGATTCCGGCGCCCACCCGCAGGGACAGCCCGTGACCACCTCGGCGGGCCCACCCAGTGCCCCCGGCATCGACGCGCCCAACAATGACCTGTCCTGGCGAGACTGCACCCCGCGCGTGTTCGGCGACGCCGGCGTCCAGCCGACTCCCGACGTGACGCTGGACTGTGCCACCTACGACGCCGATCTCGACTCGATCAACGGGGCCACCGGCACGGTGAGCATCGGCGTGGTGCGGGCCCGGTCGTCGCAGACCCCGGCCGACGCCGGTCCCCTGGTGATGACCACCGGATCCGACATCCCCACCTCGATACAGCTGCCGACGTGGTTGGCGCGTTCGGGAACCGACATCCTCAAGACCCATCCGATCGTCGCGGTGGACCGGCGCGGTATCGGCATGTCCGGCGCGCTGGATTGCCGCGACGTCTACGACCGCCAGGAAATGCAGGACCAGACGCAGTTCCAGGCCGGTGACGATCCGGTGGCCAACCTGGGTGCGGTCACCATGACCGCGACCACCAGTTGCACCGACACGATCGCCCCGGGCGACTCGTCCTACGACAACGCGCACGCCGCCGAAGATCTGGAAAGGCTGCGCAGCACCTGGGATGTGCCATCCCTGGCTCTGCTCGGCGTCGGCAACGGGGCCCAGGTGGCGCTCGCCTACGCCGGCTCGCACCCCAACAAGGTGTCGCGGCTGATCCTGGACTCCCCACTGCCGCTGGCGGTCGGTGCCGAGGTTGCGGCCGAACAGCGGGTCAAGGGGCAGCAGGCCGCACTGGACGCGTTCGCCGCGCAGTGCGTGGCCACCAACTGCCCGCTGGCCCCCGATCCGAAGGGCGCCGTCGACGCCCTGCTGGCCGACGCCCGCGCCGGTCGCGGACCCGGCGGAGCCTCGGTCGCCACGCTGGCCGACGCGATCGCCACCGGATTGGGCTTCCCCCAGGGCGACCGGGTGGCCGCCACCAACAACCTGGCCGGCGCCCTGGCCGCGGCCCGCGCAGGTGATGCCGGACCGATCTCGGGTTTGATCACCCAGGCCGACAACCTGCGCCAGAGCGACGGGCAGTTCGTCAACTCCTGCAGCGACGCACTCAACCGGCCCACCCCCGATCGCGTCCGCGAACTGGTGGTCGCCTGGGGCAAGCTCTACCCGCAGTTCGGCGCCGTCGGCGCGCTGAACCTCGTCAAATGCCTCAACTGGCCCAGCGGCACCGCACCCAAAGACCCGCAGAACCTCAAGATTCCGGTGCTGCTCCTCGGTGTGCACAACGACCCGATCGTCGGCAACGAGGGCGTCGCCGCCGTCGCCGCGACCATCATCAACGCCGGGGCCAACAACCGCCGGGTGATGTGGCAGGGCATCGGCCACGGCGCCAGCATCTACACCCCGTGCGCTCTGCCGCCGCTCACTGGCTACCTCAACAGCGGCAAACTGCCTGAGACCGACACGTACTGTCCCGCCTGACGCGGGGCCCGATCGGCGTCGGTATAAGGTTCGCTGGTGGCGGCAGCAGATTCCATCATCTCCGGTTTCGTGAACGCATTCCGTCCCCGCACCTCCGCGCCGAGCACCGCCACGGTGCTGCGCTCGGTGCTGTGGCCGCTGGCGATCCTGTCGATCATCCATCGCAGCTACGTGCTGGCCACCAACGGCTACATCACCGACGACTTCGGTCCGGTGTATCGCGCGGTGTCGAACTTCCGGCGGCACTGGGCCATCTACAACGAGCACTTCAGCTACGTCGACCCGCACTACCTGTACCCACCCGGTGGCACGCTGCTCCTGGCTCCGTTCGGCTTCCTGCCGGAGTTCGCGTCCCGGTTCTGGTTCGTGGCGATCAATTCCGTGGCGATCATCATCGCCGCCGCTCTTCTGGTACGGCTGTTCAAGTTCTCGCTGACCTCGGTGGCCCTGCCCGCCCTGCTGCTGGCCATGTTCTGCACCGAATCAGTCACCAACACCCTCGTTTTCACCAATATCAACGGCTGTGTGCTGCTGGCCGAGGTGCTGTTCTTCACCTGGCTGCTGTCGGGCAACGTGGGGCATCAGTGGTGGGCCGGCGCGGCAATCGGGTTGACCCTGACGGTGAAGCCTGTGCTGGCCGTGCTGCTGCTGTTGCCGCTGCTGAACCGGCAGTGGCGGGCATTGGTGACGGCCTTCGCCGTCCCGGTGGTGTTCAACGCGGTGGCCTGGCCCATCTCGGCCGACCCGATGGGCTTCGTGCGCAACACGGTGCCCTACATGTTCGAAACGCGCGACTACTTCAACAGCTCGATCATCGGCAACGGCGTGTACTACGGGTTGCCGGAGTGGCTGATCCTGTTGTTGCGCATCGGATTCGTGATCCTGGCCGTGGCCAGCCTGTGGCTGCTGTACCGCTATTACCACGAGCGCGACCAACTATTCTGGATGCTCACCTCTTCGGGCGTGCTGCTGATCACCTCGTGGCTGGTGCTGTCGCTGGCCCAGGGCTACTACTCGATGATGCTGTTCCCGTTCCTGATGACCGTGGTGCTGCCCAACTCCGTGCTGCGCAACTGGCCGGCCTGGCTGGCCGTCTACGGATTCATGACGATGGACCGTTGGCTGATGTGGCGCTGGCCCACCACCGGGCGGTACCTGGAATACATGAAGATCACCTACGGCTGGTCGCTCATGCTGATCGTGGTGTTCTGTGTGCTGCTCTTCCGGTATCTCGACGCCAGGCAGGACGGCAGGCTCGACGAGGGCATCGACCCGCCCTGGCTGAGCCGTACCCGGGAAGCCGAATCAGTCTGAGGTGAACTGCATGACCTGACCCGCCAGCCGGGTCTGGGTCCGCATCTGCAGGCCGTACCGCCCGCAGACCTCGTCGAGTTCGTCGGGATCGACCAACCGGAACGGTGACCGGTCGAGCCGGTGGATCGCCGTCGCCATCGGAGTGCGGGTCAGGTCGTAGCCGGTGAACACGCCGCCGGGCCGCAGCACCCGGGCGATCTCGGCGACGGCCTTCTCCCATTCAACGATGTGGTGCAGCATCAGGCAGCTCAGCACCGAATCGAACGAGTCGTCGGCGAAGGGCAGATCGGTGGCGTCGGCCCCGCGCACGGTGACATCGCCGAACGCCTGCAACCGCCTGGCCGCCGAGCGCACCATGGCCGGATCGAAGTCGGTGGCGGTGATGGCCAGCTCCGGGTTGGCCTGGTGTAGCCGGGCCGCGATATCGCCACTGCCCGAGCCGATTTCGAGCACATCGTGGCCGAGCCGATCGACCGGGATGCTACCGAGGACGGCCTGCCCGGTTCCTCCGCGCCACAGCGCCGTCTTGCAGAATGCGCGCTCGATCCGTGACATTGCCGGCATGTGAGCCCCTTTTCTCGATGTGTTGATCCTTCATCGAGCATCGCGCTCGGGGCGGTTCGGCGCTTGTACCGATCCGTCCGGTTTCGGGTCAGCTCAATGCCCGCGCCACATCACTGGGTGCGATCCCGGTCAGTTCACGACACACCCTGGTGGCGTGCGCGCCGTCGGCGAATCCGGCCATGTGCGCCGCATCGGTGATCGACGTTCCCGCGCTCAGGTGCTCCAACGCGGCCAGCAGCCGTGTCCACCGCGCCGTCGCCGCGAACGAGGTCCCGGTCTGTTTACGGAAGAGCCGGCCCAGGTAGTCCGCCGACATCGCCACCTCACCGGCAACCGAACCGAGATCAGTACGACTCGGTATCCGGGCGGTGACGAGTTCGATCGCCTGACGCACCTGCGGGTGCACCGCCGTCCCGGCAGGGACACCGGCCCTGCCGAGCAGGGCGTCGACCACCATGTCCGCCGCACCGGAGAGATCCCCGGCCCGCGCTGCGGCCGCGACCGCCATGACCAGCGGCTCGGCACCGTCCACCGCCCACAGGCCGGGATGGCGGGCGTGCGCCCGGATCGTGGCGTTGAGCGTTGTCGCCGTGTCTGTTTCAGGCCCGAGATAGATCGACAGCGCCGCGCGCGCACCGTCGGGCCGCATCGCATGCCGGGTCCCGCCCGCGACCGCGGCGATGGAGCAGCGCTGCTCGGTGCCATCTGCGGCCACCAACGCCAGCGGGCCATCGATGCCGACCGCGAGTTGCACCGCCGGATGGTGGTGCAACTCGATGTCACCGAACGAACCCAGCACCGCCATCATGCCGGGTCCGGTGGTCCAGCTGCCGCGCATACCGCAGATTACCGCGGCGGCAGCGACGCAACCATGTCCACGTGTTCCTCGATCACATCGGCGATCACCATCGCCCCGTGTGGATTCTGATGCACGTGATCGGTGGTGAGTATCAGGCCCCGCGACGCCGCGATCCGCTGATAGGAGTCGCCGAGCAGAAAGTGCCGCATCGCCGACCGGTACACAAGACCCATTCCGGAGTCGAATTCGACTGCCGGACCGGATTTTCGGCCCACCAGATATCCCGTCTGCCGTTCATTCAGCGGCAGATACGCGACGCGGTGCGCGGCGGCTGTCGTCCGGATGACCTCGCTGTACTCGGCGGCGGCCCGCGCCGGTGCGGCGCGCAGATCCTGGCCAAGCACCGGCAGCGAGGCCAGGGCGATGTCGGCTCGGGTCTCCGCACGCAGGCGGGTCACGATCATGTCGAGGTCATCGCGGTAGGTGTCGATGCTCGGATACACCGGCAGGTTCTTGCGGCGCACCGCCCGCCGAGCCGCCTCCGCGGAGATCCCGGCCCGCGCGTCGTTGGTCCCGATCAGCACCGTCACGACATCCGGGGCGGCCGCGATCACCGCGTCCAGCCGCTGCAACAGGTTGTGCGCGAGATCCCCGTCGACCCCGGCCCGGACGAACTCCGCCCGCTCACCGACCGGCCGTTGCCGCAGCATCGCGATGTAGTCGGCGCTCAGCCGCCCCCGGGTGATGCTGTCGCCCGCGCACACGACGCGAATCCGGTTGGTCATATTCCGTCCCTCACCTCGATGGCTGCCTGAAAACAGCCTGGCCCGGGCGAGCCGCGATGGCTTGTACGGATCCGTCCTACCTGCCGCGGTCCGGTACACCTAACACTGGCAATACCACATGTAACAACGACGTCTTTCTACCCGAACCCCGCACCAACGGGCCTCACTCAGTGGCCGCAGGCAATGGGCCTTAGGTGGTCGACACTTCACGCGAAGCCTTGATAATGCTGTTGGCCAACGGATTAACCATCATGTCAACGGCGAGCGTGGCAATCCTGCGCATCGGCCCATCGGCAGCACGAGCCCGGGTGACGCAACCGCGAATTCCGGCCCCAACATCATCGGATCGGCATATCGTTTTACATTCGTCACATAGTTTGTAACATAGGCAGAATTGCTGCCGAAAGGGAGACCACATGGCCTTCGACCCCGACGTCGTGCATGCGAAGTACCTCGCGGAGCGCGACAAGCGCCTCGTTCCCGGCCGCACGGCCATCCGCGATCTGGCCGGAGATGAGCACGCGGCCGGCTACCGGGCCGATCCCTTCACCCCGTACACCGAGCGTGAGCCGATCATCGACGACCCCGACGTGGTCATCGTCGGCGGTGGTATCGCCGGAATCCTTGCGGGGACGCATCTGCGCAAGGCGGGCGTCGAGCGCATCAGGATCGTCGACGAGGCCGGGGGCGTCGGGGGCACCTGGTACTGGAATCGGTATCCAGGGGTGATGTGCGACGTCGAGTCGTATCAATACCTGCCCATGCTCGAGGAACTCGACTACATCCCCAGCAGGCGCTACGCCTTCGGCGAGGAAATACGCCTGCATCTGCAGGCGATCGCAGACCGTTTCGACTTGATCCCCGACGCCCTGTTCCACACCGGTGTCACGGAAACCGTGTGGGACGACGAAGACGGTCGCTGGAAGGTCCACACCAATCGGGGCGACGAATTATCTTGCCGCTTCTACGTACTGGCCGTCGGAATCCTCAATCTCATGAAATTGCCGGCCATCCCGGGGATGGACGACTTCGCCGGCCGTGCGTTCCACACCGCGCGATGGGACTACGGCTTCACCGGGGGCCGGCCCGGCGAAGCGCTCACCGATCTCGGCGACAAGGTCATCGCCCTGATCGGGACGGGAGCAAGCGGGCTCCAGTGCCTGCCACCGCTGGCCGAGGCGGCCAAGCACGTCTACGTGTTCCAGCGCACCCCGTCGGCGATCGGGGTACGCGGCAACCGCCCCACCGATCCCTCGTTCGCAGCGGATCTGAAGCCGGGCTGGCAGAAAGCCCGGATGGACAATTTCCAGTCGATCATGCTCGGCCGGCCAGTCGAGGCCGACCTCACCGACGACGGATGGACCCATCACTACGCCGCCGTCCAGAATCCGCCCCGGCGCAAGGGAATGAGCGCCGAAGAGTTCATGCGGACCGCAGAACAGCTCGACTTCGCGATCATGGAGGAGCACCGCCAACGCATCGACGGGCTCGTCAAGAAGCCTGACGTCGCGGCCGCACTCAAGCCGTACTACCGCTACCTCTGCAAGCGACCCTGCTTCCACGACGAGTACTTCGACGCGTACAACCGCGACAACGTGACCTTGATCGACTGTCCTGCCGGCATCGAGCGGATCACCGAGCGCGGCCCGGTCGTCGGAGGACACCAGTACGACGTCGACGGCATCATCTACGGCACGGGATTCGAGGCCGAGGTCACGCCGCTCCCCCGGCGTATCGGCCACGACATCGTCGGTCGGGACGGCATCTCGCTCGCCGAGAAGTGGGCCGACGGGGCCGCGAGCCTGTACGGAATGATGAGCCGCGGATTCCCGAACATGTTCGTCATGCCGGCACCGGGCCAGCAGTCCGTGGTCACGGTCAACTACACCCAGCTGGCCGTGTTCGGGGCCGAGTTCGTCGCCGGCACCGTGGAATTGCTCGGGAAGCAGGGCGTCGAGGTGTTCGACGTGAGCGCAGACGCCGAGGCGAACTGGATACAGCAGATCGTGGACACCTACGTCGATCCCAGCGGCGTGATGTCGGCGTGTACGCCGTCGCGCCTCAACAATGAGGGCGACCCCGGCGCCATCAGGCCGCGCGACACCAATTACGGTCGCGGATTCGGCGACTTCTTCGCCTACCGCGAACTTCTCGAAACATGGCTTGCGGCAGGCGAATTCGACGGCCTGGACCTGGCATGACGGGGCGACAGCGGGTGGCCGTCGTGACCGGGGGCGGCGGCGGAATCGGCGCCGCGATCGCTGAATCGATCTCTCGTACCGGCGCTTTTGTCGTCACCGTGGACCCGCTGGTGTCCGTCGACGGTTCCGAGCAACTCCCCCGGCCCGAGAAAGACACAGAGACCACGGCCGGTCGCATCGTCTCCGCAGGCGGAGCCGCACGTGCGTCCGGGGTGTCGGTCACCGATGAATCGGGTTTGCGCCAGTTGTTCGGTGAGCTGGCCGATGAGTTCGGCGGGCTGGACGCCGTGGTCAATGTGGCCGGCATCAGCCGTCCTACCGGATTCGCCACCGGCAGTGACGACGACTGGTTCGGCGTGCTCTCGGTACACCTCGACGGCTATCGCAACGTCCTGCGCGCCGCCCTGCCGCTGATGGCGGCGGCCGGCCGAGGTCACATCCTCGGTGTCACTTCCGGATCGGGCTGGCGGTCGGCCGACGCGGGTGCCTACGGCTGCGCCAAGCGCGCCGTCGCCGCACTGACCTGGCAGCTGGGCCGGCACGCTCCCGATGGTGTTGTGGTCAACGCCATCTCGCCGATCGCCGCCACCCGCATGGTGGCCGCAGCGCTGGGCCGCACGCAATCCACGGGTGGGCTGTCACTGAGCTCGATGCCTCAGCCCGAACACCTCGGGCCGCTCGGTGCCCACCTCGTGAGCGACGAGTTTGCCGCATGCCGGGGTCAGGTGATCTTCACCGCCGGATCCGAGGTGGCAGTGATCGACGAGCCCCGGCTGATCGAAGCGGTGCGCAACGACACTCGGCTGCTGGAAGCCGCGACCACCGTGGCACTGGCCCCTGCGGAGGCCAACCAGGCGAGCGGGGGCGGCAGCAACGCCCGCTTCGGCGCAGTGTTCGACGAGCCCGACGACGGCGATCCCTCGACCACCGCGACGCGTTCTTGTGCGGTTGTCGCCGACCATCCCGAGGTCGCGGAAGCCGTGTCCGGGGCTCTCAAGGCGTGGGGCGTGGCGTGCCGGGTGATCGACGACCCCGCATCACTGGCAGACGTCGACGCGCTTGATGCCGTGATCGTTGCCAGGGCGGGCACACCGGGCGCGACCGGTGCGACCACGGGTTGGGAGCGCGTGCTCGACGAGCACGACGGACTCGTCGGACAGATCCAGGCCGACGCCCGGTGGTCCCGTGCCGTGGCCGATGTGGCAACAGCGGCGGGTCGCCCCATCCGGCTGGTGACCCTCACCGACGCCACCACGGCCGGCGGCCGCAGTCGCGCTCAGGCCTCCGCACAACTGGCGCGAGCCGGCCGGACGGCCACCGGCGAGCTGGTCCTGCCCTTCGCCGTCAGCGTGGAGGCCGGTGGCGCAGACGATGCCGCCGAGCTCGGCGCCCACCTGGCGTGCAGCCGAGCGGCCGCCGGGCTGGCCGGCGCCGAATTGGTCTCGGGTGCGGGCTGGTTCGGCCTCCGAAGCCACCCGCGGCCCATCAGTGCCATCAGCTTCGGCGGCCCCGCCGTGCCCCCCTGGTTCGACGACACGCTCCGAGAGGCAGTGCAGCCACGATGACCACGTCGCCGATGGAAAAGCCGGCCCGGATCGTCGACGCCCACGTGCACCTGTGGGATCCGGCCCGCACCGATTGGTACCCGTATCTGTCGGGGCGACAGGAGCTGGACATGGGTGACGTGTCGAGGATGTCGCGTCGCTTCGATGCGCCCACCTACTTCACCGAGGCCGCCGGGTGGAACGTCGAGAAGTTCGTCAACGTCGCCGCCGCCACCGGGTGGAACTCGATCGACGAGGCACTCGAACTCGACCGGCGAGCAGACATCGACGGTCACCCCGCTGCGATCATCGGCGGCTTGCCGCCCACCGACTCGGTGGCCGAGACCGTGGCCGCACTGGACCGGCAGCTGACCGCGCGCCGGTTTCGGGGGGTCCGCCCGATGGGCGCGAGCGAGGGACCGCTTCCCGGTGACGAGGTGCTCGACGCATTGCAAGAGCGAGATCTCTTGGTGGAGGCGATGATCCATCCTGATCAGCTGTTGGCCACGGCCCGCAGGATGGAGAACCACGATTCCCTGGTCGTGGTCATCGAGCACACCGGGTGGCCGCGCAACGGATCCGACGAAGAGCGAGCTCTCTGGACCGAGGGGATCAAAGCCCTCGGCGGCCTGGGCGACAACGTGCTGTGCAAGCTCTCCGGCCTGGCCGGTCCCATGGGTTCGATGGCGGCCGATGCGCTGGCCCCGTGGCTCGAGTACGCCATCGACGCCTTCGGGGTCGACCGATGCATGTTCGCGAGCAACTTCCCGGTCGACGGGATCCACGGGACTCTCGACGAGTTGTTCTCGTCGTACTCAAGTGTTGTCGCGGGCGTCGACCCCGACGCCCGCGACAAGCTCTTCGCCGCCAACGCCGAACGCGTCTATCGCTGTTAGCGGTCGGGCAGCCTCCCCGCGCTGACCACCGACTGCAGCTCGGTGTACTCGGCCAGACCTTCCCCGGCGAACTCGCGTCCGATACCGGACTGCTTGAATCCGCCGAAGGGGGCTGAGATGTCGAGCATGTACATGTTGATGCCGTAGGTGCCGGTACGGACCTGGCCCGAAACTTCCAAGCCGTGCGCGACGTCCTTGGTCCACACCGAACCGGCCAAGCCGTAGTCGCTGTCGTTGGCGATCCGGATGGCGTCGCGTTCGTCGGTGTACTTGATTACGGTCAGCACCGGACCGAAGATCTCCTCGCGCGCGATCGTCATGTCGTTGGCGGCGTCGGCGAACAGCGTCGGTCGTACATACCAACCGCGATCCATGGGCGAATCATCGCCACCGAGCACCATTTTGGCTCCCTCGGCGGCACCGGCACGGATGTAGTCCTGGACCCGGAGCTGCTGGCGTCGGGAAACCAGCGGCCCGATATCGGTGGCCGGGTCGGCGGGATCGCCGATGACCAGGCCCGACATCATCTCGGCGAGCGCATCGACGAACTCGTCGTGCCTGCGCTCGCTGACCAGGATGCGGGTCTGGGCCACACACGCTTGGCCGTTGTTCATCAGGCCGGCCATCTTGAGGCCGGCCACCGTCTTGCCGATGTGCGCGTCATCGAGGACGATGGCGGCCGACTTGCCGCCGAGTTCCAGGCTGTAGCGCTTGAGCTGCTCACCGCACAGGGAGGCGATGTGACGCCCGGTGGCAGAGCTGCCGGTGAACGCGATCTTGTCGACGCCGGGATGGCGCACCAGTGCCTCGCCCACCTCGCGGCCACCGGGCACCACCGATACCACCCCCTCTGGCAGGCCGATATGCTCGATCATCTCGGCCACCCACAGTGAATCCAGTGGCGTCTCCGGTGCGGGCTTGACCACCACCGTGCATCCGGCGATGAGTGCGGGAATGAGCTTGGGCATCAACAGGTTCTGCGGCACGTTCCAGGGAATGATGATGCCCACTGTGCCGACTGGCTGCCTGCGTAGATGCACCTCGCCGAAGACGCCGTCACGGCGCTCTTCCCACGGAAACGCGTTCGCCGCCTGAACCGCGAGGTGCATCATCGAAGCCGCTCCGGCGGCCTGACCCAGCCGGCTGAAACTGGCGGGCGAACCCATCTCGGCGGTGATCAGGTCGGCCATGTCGTCGATGTGCGTGGCGTACACGGCGGCGAATCTCTCCACAGCCGCGATCCGCTCGGCGTGACTGAGGTGCGGCCATGGCCCCTGGTCGAACGCCAGGCGCGCGGCCCGGACCGCCGCGTCGACATCTTCAGCCGACCCTGCCGCGGCGTGCGCGATGACTTCTTCGGTGTGCGGGGACACGACATCGATGCGACCGGCGCCGGTTGGGTCCTGCCAGCGTCCACCGATGAACAGCTGCTCGTATGACGGAATCTTCATGAGTCGCCTTTCAACCATTCGGCCCGACCACGTACCACGCGGTGCTCTCCACCGGCTCGGCATAGGACAGTTCCGCCCAGTGCCGGAACTCGGTGATCGCGGACTCGCCCCGGGCGAGGGCGGGCCTGTTCCGGTAGATCTTGGCTTCCCAGATCGGGATGTCCTGTTCGATCTGCCTGCAGAAATCGCGCGCGAAACCCAGCCCCATGCGGGTCTTTTCGCCGGTCTCCGGGTCGAGTGCGACAAAGAACGTGTACCGCGCCTCGACGTATTCGCCGTCGATCGGCGTCACCGTCAGCAGCGTGCAGGACCTACCCAGGCCGCGGTGCCGCACTACGTCGATGCCCATCCCGTGCAGCTCTGAGTCCACCGCCCCGGACACCGGGCCCCGCGGTGTCTCGAAATTGATCTCGGCCACCGCACGGAACTGATGTCCGTTGTGCTCGACATCGAGCGCACCGAACGCCGAAACGCCGTGCACGGTCGCGAAATGCGCTATGTCAACGGTATTCTCGAAGACTTCCTGAGGATGGGACCGGAACGTCCAGCGCGCCGCCTCTGGCGCGTGGAACGCAAAAGCGGCATCCTCGGCTTCCGGAATCTCGGGCAATTCCCACTCCGGCGCGGTGCCATCGGGCGCGTACCAGACGAAAACGATGCCGGCGCGCTCGACCGTGGGCCAGGACCGTAACTTCGCGATCCGGTTGGGCGCCCGCGTATAAGGGATCTCGACGTTCGCGCCCTGCCCGTTGAACTTCCAGCCGTGGAACGGACACACCACGCAGTCCTCGCGCACGGTTCCTCCGACCGCGATGTCCGCACCGAGGTGAGGGCAGTACGCGTCGAGCACATGGACGGCGCCGGATTCGCCCCGGTAGCAGATCAACCGACTACCGAAGTAGTGGAGCGAGGCAACGTCGCCCATCGCGATGTCGCGGCTGTACGCAACCTGAAACCAGCCCTTGGGATAGTCCGCGAACGGGAAGCGTTGCGCCACCGCCGGCATCGCACCACCTCTCAATCCCGAGGCCAAGATGGCAATGATGCTAACATAGCAATGAAAGACAAATTGGACCGATTTTGTAACGCAGTTCCCGGACGGCCATTAGGTGGACATCCCATGACAACCCTTGGTGTAGGCCGAGAGACCCGTCGCCGACTGACATCTCCCCGGATCGCCGAAACCGTCGCCGACGAACTTCGCCGCCAGATCGTGGACGGCGAATTGGCGGATGGTGATCTCCTTCCCCCGCAAGCCGTCCTCGTGGAGCGGTTCAATGTCAGCCTCGTGTCCCTGCGAGAAGCGATGCGAATCCTGGAGACCGAGGGCCTGGTATCGGTGCGGCGGGGCAACCAGGGCGGCGCCATCGTGCACGCCCCCACCAAGGCCAGCGCGGCCTACATGCTCGGTCTGGTGCTACAGAGCGAACATGTGCTGCTCGATGATCTCGGGGCGGCCCTGCGCGATCTGGAGCCCACGTGCGCCGCACTGGCCGCACAGCGGTCCGACCGGGCAGAAACGATCGTGCCCGAGCTACGGCGACTCACCACCGCCATGTCGGAAAATCTCAACGAGGGAACGGCTTTCACCGATCTGGGACGTCAGTTTCACGACGCGATCGTGCGTGGTTGTGGCAACTCGACGGTGACGGCCGTCGTCGGCAGCCTCGAGGCGCTGTGGAGCGGCCATGAGCGGCGCTGGGCCAAGCGGAGCGCGGCGTCGGGCGAGTACCCGAAAACCGCCGAACGCAAGGCCGTGTTGAAGACCCACATGGCGTTGACCGACGCGATCGAAGCCGGCGATCCGGAACGTGCACGGCGCATTGCCGCGCGCCACCTCGCCGACGCCCAGACCTACGTGTTGTCCGGGGACGGCGCCCAGCGGATCGTCGCCACCTCGACACACGATTCGGTGCGCGCCCGCGACTGGCGCCCCTAGCAAGGCAGGGATGGGTACATGGCCTCACCTGGGCACGATGCCCGCATTGCCGTAGTCACCGGCGGCAGCGGTGGAATCGGAAAGACCTGCGGCCGAGCACTTGCCGACCGCGGCTATGACGTTGTCCTCACCGCACGGCGCGAAGCCCCGCTCCGCGTGGCCGCCGAAGACATCGGAGCCCGGTGGATAGCTGCTGACGCATCGGATCCGGCCGGATTCGCCGGCGCAGTGACCACTCTGGACCGGGTGGACCTCCTCGTCCACGCCGCCGGGGTGCTCGGCGGTACCTACGCCCGTAAACAGTCCTTCGAACAATGGCGAACAACCATGTCCGCCAATCTGGACTCGTGCTTCGTGGTGACTCAGGCGGTGTTGCCCAAGATGGGCCCGGGCTCCCGCTTCGTCTTCGTCTCGTCTTCGGCCGCACACGAACCGATGCCGGGCCGCACCGCGTACTCTGCGTCGAAGGCCGGCATGAACGCCTTCGCCAGGGCGCTGGCCCTCGAAGTCGACCGCGATGGCATCAATGTCAGCATCGTCACCCCCGGACCGGTGGAAACCGAGATGCTGCAGGATGTTCCGTTCGAAATGCATGCCATCACGGCGCACGACGTAGCCCAGGCCGTCGCTTGGGTGGACACTGTCCCCGGATCGGTCGACCTGCCCGAGATCCGGCTCAACGCGATCACTCGCGGGCCGTCGGCACGGCCACCTGTCGTCCCGTTGGAAGTCCAGCGACGAGCCCTCGACACCTGAGTATTGGACAACCTGTTGATGCCTGAAGCCCAGCAGTCCCCCACCACCGCCGTCGCCGACGAGGCCATCCCGTACGGCCGCCAGCTCACTGTGCGAGCGGAGGCGGATCCGGACGGAATCGCGCTCATCGTCGTCGCGAAAGACGGCTCCGAGACGGCCATGACCTGGGCCGACCTGGAAAGCACGGCCAATCGATGGGCGCGCGCCCTGCAATCGTCCGGGGCCGTCCAGGGTGCGATGGTCGCGTTGTCGATCCCCAACTCGGTCGAACTCGTCGTCGCCGCCCTGGCCACCTGGAAGCTCGGTGCCATTCCCATACCGATGCGTTGGGACCTGCCGGACTGGGAACACCAACGACTGCTGGACGTCATCGACCCGGCCCTGGCGCTCAGCGAGGACAACCTGCTCGGGTTGTCCGGGATCGCATACGGCGAGGCCGATACCCCTGTGCCAGAGTGCATTTCACCGGCGCTCAACGGCATCTGCAGTTCCGGGTCGACCGGTTTGCCGAAGATCATCCTGAACACCGCACCGGCCGTGTGGACTCCGGCGACCAGTATTCCCTTCATGATGCAGTGGGCACCGGTCAGCCGGCCCCAGACGATCCTCGTGCCCGGGCCCATGTATCACACCAACGGGTTCAACACCCTGAACTACCTGCTCGGCGGCGACCGCCTGGTGGTCCTGGAAAAGTTCGACGCCGCATTGGTTCTCGACGTCGTCGAGCGTCATCGCATCACGAACTTCACGGCTACGCCGACGATGCTGGCGCGCATCGCCGATCTGCCCGGCGTCGAGGACCGCGACCTTTCCAGCATCGCGTGGATCCTCCAGGGTGCCGCCGTGATGCCACCCAGCCTGTTGCGCCGGTGGTTCGAGTTGCTCAGCCCCGAACAGGTGGTGATGGCCTACGGGATGACGGAGAACCTCGGGCTGACCGCACTTCGGGGCGACGAGTGGCTGAATCATCCCGGCAGTGTCGGACGAGGCTTCCGCGACACCGACATCCGCGTGGTCGACGAGCAGGGAAACATGGCGGCATCCGGTGTGCTCGGCGAGATATACCTGCGTGCGCCGATGAACGATCAGTACCGCTACATCGGTGGGGCGCCGCCGCTCCCGACCACGGCGGACGGCTTCACGTCCGCCGGGGACATCGGCCATCTGGACGACGACGGCTATCTGTACATCGCCGACCGCCGCACCGACATGATCGTCACCGGGGGCGCCAATGTCTTTCCCGCCGAGGTGGAATCGGCCCTCATCGATCATCCCGAGATCGCCGATGTCGTGGTGATCGGGATCTCGGATCCGCAGTGGGGCCGGCGGGTACACGCGGTGGTCCAGCCGATCGATCCGACCCTCCCACCTTCTGCCCAGGAGGTGATCCGTTTCGCGAAGGACCGGCTGGCCGGCTACAAGGTGCCCAAGACCGTCGAATTCATCGATGAGATGCCGCGGACGGCTGCCACGAAGGTCAACCGTTCGGCCATGGTGTGGGCGCGCGAACGCTGAGCACCGGGCTATTTCATGACTGAAAGCTCGCCGAGGGAAAGCAGTTCGACCATCACGCCATCCGGGTCGGTCACGGTGGCAGCGATTCCGCCGCCCGGTGTGGACATCGCGCGTGGCGTGCCGCCAAGTCCGCTCGCCTCGAGTCGGGACAGCGTGGTCGGTACGTCGACCTGGAAGGACAGCAGGAAGACCCCGCGGGTGGGAAGGCCCGGCTGGGGCTCGGCCTCGTCGATTGTCCGTGGGCCGAGGTCGAGTAGTTCGACGATCCCGGAGTCCGGGTGTCCGGTGTCGCCGAGGAACACCGTTCGCACTGTCTCGGTCGCTACCCCTAGGAGTGATTCGAGGTCCGCATGGAGCACTTTGTCCGCGAGCACGGCGAGCCCGATGCAGTCACGGTAGAACCGCAGCGACTCCTCCATGTTCCGGACGCACAGGCCGGCGTGGTGCATGGTGGTCACAGGAATGAGTTCTCCGCGGTCAGGCCCATCTCCGGGAACGCCCCGAGGGCGAAGGACTCAAGATCCCCCAGACCGACACCACCGCCTACCGGATCTTCGACGCGCACAAGAAGATCGCGCAACTGATGAACTCGGCGCGCAATCTCCGGCTTGTCGCAGTCGGTGATGTGATTGCCTTCGACCCGGAGTTCGCCGACCCACTCGCCGTACACCCAGTCGTTCCATCCGTAGTAGCCGGCCGGACCGAGGTGGTAGCCGGTCGGACCCGCCGCGGTCACGGTGATCGGGCGCTTCGTGCCGTCGCTGTCGATCAAGGTGATGGTGCCATGGGTGAAGCGTCGGTTGCCGTCCTCGAAGTTCAGCTGTTGCTCCACCGATGCGAACCGACTCGACGAACCATCGTCGTTCTGTTGTTCTGCCTGACAACGGGTTTGACTGAATCCGTCGCCTCGCTCCTCCTGGTAGAAGACGAACAGGGAGTATTTCGAGCCGTCCGGACGGGTCAGCATCATCGGAGACCATGTCATGAACATCTGGTTGATCCGGTGGCGGCCGCGTCGGGGCAATCCGGGGATCGGTTTGCCGACGCCGGGGCGCAGGCCCCAGGAATGGTCCCGTATCGAGATCCACTCGTCGCGGCCGAATTCGGTACGCTCACCCGCGACGTCGACCCAGCCCGACGCAACACCGATCTGGTGGTAGCGCAGCACATTATGGGTGACCCGATAGCCGTCCGGGCTGCGATCCGGCCAGGGATCCTCGAGTCCAGGAGTGAATTCACCCTCCATCAGTACGTCGAATGAGATCGGCGCATGCTCGTTCGGCTCGAGGCGCACCCGAATCGACTTCAGCGGTTCGACCACCTCGTACCGCACGGGGCCCACGACGGTGTTGGACGGGTCGGACGCCAGTCGCCGCCCGGCTCGCACGGTCCACTGCTCCGTACCACGGCATACCCCGGCGGCGCCGTCGAAAACTCCCCGGTTGGTGTACTTCCCCACTCCGAGCACGATCTGGAGCGAGTTGTCCCGCGCGTGCGCCATGGTCCAGATCTTCTCGGTCCAGGACGGATCGGATTGGCTCACCGTCGCGAACGTGTCCACGATCTGATGGGTCAGCATCTCGTCCTCGGGGAGCAGGTCCCCGTAGTTCGTCGACAGCACGTACCGATTTGTCCTCTCAGCGTTGGTTTCCGGCGTCGGGAGGGGCCCCGAAGAACGCCGTCATGTCGGTGCCTCGTTCGTACTCACGCATCCAGGTATCCGCCCAGTCCGGAAGCGGCTGATCGGCCGGGTCATGATTCGGCGTCTGCGAAAGTGCCAGGCGCCACGCCATTCTCGCCAAGTGTCCGGTGGGGACGGCATTGAAGAGGGTGGGCGCGCCGGTCTGCCGGGAACGTCTGCGGGTTCCGCCCGGACCGCGGAACTTGAACTCGTCGACCAGCAATGCCGGAGACATCAGCTCACGTGCCGACGCGCCCCGCTCCTCGAACGGGATCTGCTCGTCGAACGCGGCGGCGATGTTGGCGGCGACTTCGCTGGTGTGCCGGAACGTCTCCCGGAAGTGTTTGACGCGGTACCACCGGTTGGGCACCAGGTGGCGGTACAGGATCAGCCCCGAGCTGCGGTGTTCGATCTCTTCCACGAAATGCCACATCATCAGCGACGCCACCCGCTGGTCACCGCCGCCGAACAGCGCCTCCCGATTGTCGAGGATGACCTTGAACAGCGGGGTGAAAGTCGCTTCGAGGTTGGCGATGTAGGCGGCATGGAATTCGACAGGCCGATTCTTGATCAGGTCGTCATATGACTTGACGGTGTCCTGGTAGCACTGCTCCAACGCCGGATACCGCTCGATGAGGGCCAGCATGTGCTTGCGGTGCGCCGCGGCGTGTTGGGCTTCCTGGCGCAGGAACGCTTCGGCTTCGGCCGCGACTTCCGGATCCTGCTCGAGCCGGTCCTGGGCCTGCCTCAGCGAACTGATGATGTACTTCTCGAACGGAACCGCGATGAATGTGAATGCGTTGCAGAAGATTCCGAAGTTCGGGTTTGCGGGCTGCCACCTGAACGGAACGCTTGCGTCGAACCCCCACGCGATCTTGCGGACCACCAAGTCCGTCATCGATCGTCACCTCTTTGCGTCGCACGAGTAACATTGCGCTGCCTGCCAAAGAAGTGACAGGCCCGACTCAGTGTGACACTATGGGCACTTCATGTAAAGGAAACGGACGGTGGTACAGATGGCCGCGGACGCCGCACCATCGATGCGAAAGCGCATTCTCGATGCCGCCCATGTCGTGCTGTCCCGAAGCGGTCACGACAAACTGCAACTGTCCGAAGTCGCCGCCGAGGCCGGCGTGTCACGGCCCACCCTTTACCGCTACTTCGGTTCGCGGGAAGGTTTGCTGGAGGCGTTCAGCCTCTACGAGCAGGACAACTTCGATGCCGGTATCGCCGCCGCGATGGCGGGACTGAGCGGGGCGGACCGCCTCGATGCCGCGCTGCAGTTCATCGTGGAGTTTCAGAACTCGTTCTCGGCACGAGCCGTCGTCGACATCGAACCCGGGCATGTACTCGCCGAGATGCGCCGGGTGCTGCCGACCATGCACGCCCGGCTGCGCCACGTCATCCCCGGCGACAAAGCCGATATCGCCGCGTCGGCGGTTGTTCGGATCGCGGTGTGCCACTACCTGGTCCAGGGTGGCTCGCCGGACCAGTTCCTGGCCGAGCTGCGCCACGCGGCGGGGCTGGAGCCCCGCCGCCGACGCCTGCCCAGAGCTGCTGCCGGCTAGTCGGCCAGCCAGGCGCTGATCCGCCGCCACACCTCGTCCGGCGCCTCCAGGTGCAGGAAATGCCCGACCCCGTCGAGCAGCTCGAAGGCCGAACCGCCCGCCGGAAGACAGCCGGCGACGTCGGTGAGGAGCTCCGCTCCGATCGCGCCGTCGGTTGATCCATGGAGGTAGAGCGTGGGGATCGGCGGCAGGCACATCGTCGCGGCCGCCTCCGCCTCCGTGCCGGGGTCGGCAACCTCGGGATTGAAGGAAGCCCGGTATGGGTTGACGACGCCGGCGATCGTCTCGGCTCCGACCCAACGACGAAGCTCGGCGATATCGGCTGCCGCGTCATACCCGGGCGACCAGTCCGCCCAGAGCCCCTCCCAGAACCCGTCCCCCAGCAGGACGGGCTCCGCCAAACCGGCCTGCTGGATGAACCAGACGTAGAAGGACCGCTTGAGTTGCCGGTAGCTGAACAGTCCCGCGCCCAAGGCGGCGGTCGGCGGGATGGCCAGTGATACGAACTGCGAAAACGCCGACGGCGCAAAGCTGATCGCCCCATAACCCGCGTTCGCACCCCAGTCATGACCGATCAGGACCGCGCGCTCGTCACCTCGATGGGCAGCGCGCACCTCGAGAATGTGCCGGACATAGGTACCGACGGACACCGGATGCGAGGCCGGTGCCGCGTACCCCGGCAACCACGGAGCCACCACCCGGTAGCCGTGCTCGGCCATTTGCGGGCCGAGGTGCCGCCAGGTGTGCGGCGTGTCCGGAAAGCCGTGCACCAGCACCGCGAGCGGCAAGGATTCGTCATCGATCGCCCCGAAGGTGAGCCCAGCAGGTCCGGACGACATCGGCAGCCCCCTCGTACGGCGTTTCGTCGGGTCCGATCGATATTACAAGGAACGTGCCGCACGTAAAGCCATATTGCTTTACATCAATACGCCTCTGTGTAACAGTATCGGCATGGCCGGCCTGACCCTCGTACCGCGAGACCTCGCCGAAACCCGGGAGCAGCTGCGCGGCTGGGTCGAACGCCGATTCGGCCCGGGTGCCACCGTCTCCGAGTTGACTGCGGCCAATCGCGCTGCCGGATGGTCCAGCGAAACCTTGGCCTTCTCGGTCCACGCGGGCGAAAACGGCGCGGAGCCTCGCGATTACGTCATCCGTATCCCTCCGGCGGGCGGCGGAATGTTCGCGGAGTACGACTTCGCCGGGCAGACCCGCACACAGGAGCTGATGCGGCGCCACGGAGTCACGACCCCGTCACCCGTCTACTACGAGCCGGACGAGAGCTGGATCGGTTCGCGCTTCATGGTGATGCCGCGCATCGTCGGGCACACGCCGTCGGACACGTCGTATGCGACACGTGGGTGGCTGCACGACGCCGGCTCCGATGTGCAACGGCGACTCCATGATTCGTTTCTGGACACCTTGATCGCCGTCCAGCGAGTTCCCGTCGACGAGGCGCCATGGCTGCGGCGGCCCACCGGTTTCGGCGTCGGACCCGAAATCGCCTGGTGGAACGACTATCTCCACTGGGCCACCGACAACGACGTCCCCGAACTCATGGTCCAAGCCTTTTCCTGGCTGGAACGTCATCAACCGACCGACGAACTCCCGCCCGCGATCAGCTGGGGTGACGCCCGTCTGTCGAACACCATCAGCGACGACACCGGCATGATCATCGCCGCGATCGACTGGGAACAGGCGTGCATCTGCCCAGCCGAGGCCGATCTCGGCTGGTGGCTGGCCACGCGCCGACAAACCCTGGAAGTGCAGAGGGTTCGAGCCGACCCCGAGCTGCCCGGCTTCGACAGCCGTGAGCAGGTGGTCCGCCGCTACCAGGACATGCTCGGCAGAGAGCTGCAGCACCTGGACTGGTTCGAGATGTTCTCGATGGCCAGGATGGCCTGCTGCATCCTGCGTACCCATGTGTTGTTGCGCCGCCTCGGCCTGACCGACCACGGCTTCTTGCGCGCACCCGTCATGCCCTCCTGGGCGGTGGAGACGATCCGCCGATGACCGGGAACTGGAAGCACTTCTCCGTAGCCGTCGCGGCCGTCCTGCGCACCCGACGCCGTCCCGCTGCTCCGACTGCCGCCAAGACCGATACACTGCAGATCAACATCGAACTATGTTATGGGCCAAAGGTTCTCACGACCGGTCGGCCGGTGGAACGGATGACGCCGGAAGACTGCATAACCATGCTCCGTCGAGAAGTGGACGAGCTCACCCCACTGGCCGATCACCTTTACGGGATGACGGAACTGGCCGCGCACGAGCAGGAGGCCACCGAGGAGACCTTCGTCCGCCTCGACGACTTGCGCTGGCTTCTGGGCAATTACGTGATCAAGGGTGGGCGTATCCGGCGTCTCATCCAGTTGCCCGACCTCCTCACCTCCATCGAGCTTCTCGATCCGCCGGGGGCAAGACAGCCTCAGCCCGCCCTCGAACCGTTCCGGGCGAGCGCTGCCGAGTTGCTGCAGCGGATCCGCGACACCAACGTTGCGACAGTCGACTGGCTCATGACACATCGGGTCGCGATTCCGGATCCGGAGTACCTGGACACCAACGCACTGCTGGGCCGGTTCGACCGGCTGGATGCCGAGCCGATGTCGATATCTGCCGATCCCCTGTATCTGCTGACCTGTCACGTCCACGACTTCCTGGACACCGTCGAATGTTCCGGCGACGTCGAACATCCGGTACTGGATGTTCTCGAGGCACAGCTGGGCAGAATCCTGTCGACGATCGAGAGCGAGATCGTCGCCGCACAGGCGTTCAACGCCGCGCTCATCGCGCTCGCACGCGGGATGCGCCCGGCTGATGCCGCGTAGCGGGCCGGTCCCCTACCAGCGCGCTTCGTTGCGCTTGCCGTCGGTGGTCACCGTCACCGCTTGCCCGACGAGCTCACGCGATTCGGCGTCGGCAAGTAGACCGGGCTCGTGCACACGAGCCAGTGCCCGCCCCGCCTCGGTATCCAACACCACCAATCCGCGCTCGGCCGCACCGTCACGACCATGGGCCACGGTGTAGGCGCATACCGTCGCGGGCCCTGCCCAGGTCGTGAGCAGCTCGCGCCGCGGTTGTTGCGCATCGACCTCGGCCTGCACACTCGCCGGATCCGAGGGCGCACCCGTAGGCTCCGGCCTCGACGACCAAATGCCTGCCACATGCTTGGCCAGATGCATGCCGACACCCGTGATCAGCGCGCGGCCGGGGTGTTGACACAGACGATCGTAGGCACTGGCGATGGCATGCATCTGGTAGCCGCTTGCCGGTCCGCCGGCGTACGGGAGCCCTCCGGTGACGGTGAGTCCACGCGAGTCGTCCAGGGCCAGACCCAGAGCGTCACAGGCCAACCGGAGCGAAGACGGGAAGCACGAGTACAGATCGAACAGGTCGATCTCGTCCAGTCCGATGCCCGCGTGGTTCAAGGCATGCCTGCCGACGACAGACATCGCGGCAGACCTCGACATGTCGTCGCGCTCGGCGATACTCGCCGGATCTTCGGCGTGCGCCCAGCCACTCAGGTACAGCCGCCGATCTTCACCGACTCCCAAGGCATCAGCCTTCGCGCGAGTCGCCAGCAGCACCGCGGCGGACATGTCGACGTCCATCACCGCCACCTCGTGCTTGGTGTACGGCCAACCGACATAGCGGTTGTCCGCGGTGGCGGTGCCGACTGCTGCAGCATCGAGTGCCGTCGGCCGCCAGGCGTGTGGATTGCCTGCGGCGACAACGCTCATCGCAGCCATCATCGCCGCGGCCTCCGCGGCGTCGTCTACCAGGGACGCGCCGCGCTTGGCCCGCCGTGCGGTGTCCCAGAGCGGAAACGTCTCCCACGCCTGCATCACCTCGTGGGCCAGTTCGGATGGGTGCGGTGGCTCCCAGGGGAATGGTGAAGATCTGCGATGGCTCCACGGCAGCCGCTCACCGGCCTTCTTCGCTCTCCTCACGGTGGCGAGTGCCTCCGCACTGCAGATCAGCGCGATGTCCAACTCGCCTCGCTGCATCGAATCCGCCGTACGGTTGATCAGGTCCTGCGGTGTCGTGCCACCGATTCCCGAATAGAGACGATGCCGCGGCGAGGCGCCCAGCGCGGTCGCCAGACGACCCGCAGGGTCGTCGTAGGGCCAACTCTGGCAGTACACGATCTGCAGGGAATCGATCTGCGGCAGCACCGATTCGAATCCGACGGCCGCCTCGCGCGCCCGCGCCTCCCAGCTCAGCAGTGGTTCTGGCGCGTGCCCGTCCCGGACGGTGTGCTGGGCTGCGCCGATGACGCACAGCCGGCGGTCGTCGCGATGCCCCTCCGTCACGACCCGGACCACCGCGGCGGACGTTTCTCGGCGAAGGCCCGTGGGCCCTCTTTGGCGTCTTCGGTGGCGAAGACCTCCCGAGATATCCGGGCTTCGTTGCGGTAGGCCTCGCGCATGTCGAGCTTCAGCCCCTCCAGCACGCTGCGCTTGGTCGCCTGAATCGCCAGCGGCGCATTCTTCGTGATGCGAGCGGCATATTCAAATGCCTTGTCCAGCAATGCCTCCTCGGAAACCACCGCGTTGAGCAGGCCCATCTGAAGTGCCCGCTGCGCGTCGATCTGATCGGCACACAACAGGAACTCCATGGCCTGGGCGAAGGGAATCTGCCGCGGCAGCCGTACCGTCGTGCCGCCGCCCGCGAACAGACCCCGCGCGGGTTCCAGTACCCCGAAAGTGGCGTGCTCAGCGGCGATCCGGATGTCGACACCGCCGAGCATCTCCATGCCGCCGGCCACGCACGGACCATTGATCGCCGCGATGATCGGCTTATAGATCTTGGTACCACGCAGCACCGCATCGGTGCCGTCGGACAACGAGTACCCGTTTACCGACGTCGCCGTACCGTCCTGGAGTTCCTTTGCCAGGGCGGTGATCTCCGGAACGTACGTCTTCAGGTCGGCGCCCGACATGAAGGACCGGCCGACCCCGGTGAAGATCGCCACCCAGGCCTTCTCATCGGACTCAAAGCGCTTCCACGCCTGGGCCAACTGGTGAAAGTGCTCGAGGTCGCAGGCGTTCTTGGCCTCCGGTCGATCGAGAGTGATGAGCACGACGTGCTCCAGGTCGGGGCGCGCCCCGAGTTCATAGTGAACCGGCACGGGTCCTCCCTTCTGACGATTCCCTTTGCTGTCAATGCCTTTCGGATACGAAGGGCGTGGAGTCCGGATACGCGTCCATCCTCCCGTGGGCGAGGAACTCCTCGCGCAACGTCTCGCGGTCGGTATCCGTCATGAGTGTGTAGGCAGTGCCCCGGGGCGGCCTCCACCAGACCGGGTCCCGGCACAGCCAGGCCTCGGACCGCAGCGGCTTCTTGTCGATCTTGCTCTGACCGATCACCGGAAGTTCCGATGTGATGCGGACGAAGCGGGGCGCCCATTTGGTACCGAGATCGGGCTGGGCATCCAGAAAGGAGGCAAACGACCTCGGATCGAACGACCGGCCCGCCCTCAGCTCCATCGCCACCAGAATCTGATCCCCGGCAAGCGGATCGGGCACGCCGACGACGGCAACCGCGGCCGCTTCGGTGAATCGTCCGATGATCCGCTCCACCGGGCTGGCCGCGAAGTTCTCCGAATCGACCCGCAACCAGTCGCCCACCCGTCCGGCGAACCAGAACACACCGTCGGCGTCGCGATAGGCCAGGTCGCCGGACCAGAACCAGCCGCCGCGCAGCCGCTCCGACTGCGCTCCCGGGTTGTTCCAGTAGCCCTCGAACCCTCCGGCGGTGTCGCGGCGCACCAACTCGCCGATCGCCGCGGCAGCATTGGACATCTTGCCGTCGGAATCGAAGCGTGCCGTCTCGCATTCCATGCCCGCGTCGGTGACAACTGCGATATCGGCGCCGGGCGGAGCGGTTCCGAGCGATCCGGGCTTGGTCGCCGGCATGAGCGCGATGCCACCCTCGCTGGAGCCGTAGCCGCTGAGCACAGTGACGCCGAAGCGCTCTGTGAACTCCGCGGTATCCCGCGGAGAAGCCTCCGGCGCAAGTACCGCCCGCAACCGGTGTTCCCGGTCGTTCGGGGTCGCCGGGGTGGCCAGGATGTAGCCGAGCGCGCGACCGACCGTGCTGGTGAAGGTCACGCCGTGAGACCGGACATCGTCGAGCCACGCACCCGCCGAGAAACGATCGCGCAGCACCAGCCGGCAGCCGCTGGCCAGCGCGGGAAACAGGGTGGCGTTCAACGCGTTCCCGTGCGCCAGGGTCAGCGGGCAGTACAGGACGGCGTTCGGCCGGAAACCCATTCCCGCCGCCGTCCCCGCCAGTCGGGCCTGACTGCATTTCGTGGCCTTGGGTGCCGATGTCGAACCGGAGGTGAACAACAGGAACAGCAGTGACGACGGCGCTGGATCTCGCTCCGGCAGGCCTGCGCCCGCGTAGTCGGCCCACGGCGCGTCTTCGACCCGCACCGGATTCTCGACGAGATCAGCGAAGGCGTGATCGGCGATCACGAGTTGGCATGCCGTGTGGTCGATGTCGCGGGCCAGTTCCGCACCGCGGCGGGTCGAGTTCACCCCGACGACGCACGCCCCGGCCAATGCCGCACCGAAGATCTGGAACACGTACTCGGGCACTGTCGGTAGTAGGACGCCCACGTGCGGCGGACGGTCGGGATCCAGCGTCGCGCGCATCCACGCCGCCCGCACCGCGGACTCGGCGACCACCTCACGCCAGGTCCAGGAACGCTCGCCATGGACCAGACCGACGTTGTCGTCGTCGGCACGGGCCCGGACCAGTGCCGCAACCGTCTCGGCACGCCCGCCGGCTGATGCCGTCACGCGGGTACGGTCCGAATCTTCATCACGCCCACTCGACGATTCTGATCGACGGCCGTGGCGCACATGGTGAAACTCCTGGGATTGCTCGCCGACTTCTCAACTTCCCTCCAGGACAATTGCGGTAATCCTTATCGTTGTAATTACCGTACCTGTTGCGAGAAGCCGGCGCAGCCCGTTGCAAACATCGCGGGGAGGTTTACGGTAACGATAACCGTAGGCGGTGGGCAAAGCGTACAGTTACCTTACGTCGCAGCACGTCTCGTGTCTGAGTACGCACCGGAACCCAGGAGGGTCGATGGCAGATTCCAACGCGGCCATGAAGCCGAGTACGGCCAGGGCGCGCAGCGCCAGGCCCAAACGGCGTCCCCGGGGATCCCTTGATGTCGAGGAGATCATCTCCGGCGCATTCGAATTGGCCGAGGAGGTTTCGATCGCCGGCCTGAGCATGCCGGAGTTGGCCAGACACCTGGACGTTCCGATCACCAGCATCTACTGGCACTTCCGCAAGAAGGAGCAATTGCTCGATGCCATGACGGCCAGGGCCATCCAGCAGTACCACTTCAGTAACCCGTTCGTGGACGGTGGTACCTGGCAAGAAGGACTGCGCAACCACTTCCGCAAGATGCACGTCGTTTTCCGCGAGAACCCTGTGCTGTGCGAACTCATCCTGATGCGCACGGGCGAACTCAGCGCGCAGGCGACTCAAGCCTCGGTCGACAACCTGGAGACGGTCATCCGCACCATGGTCGACGCGGGATTCAACCCCGACGAAGCGCTGACGGTGTACATGGCGTTGTCCGCGCACAGCCGGGGTACGTCGATGATCGAGCATCTCAACACCGCTCAGGCACAGAACGGCGGCCCCCGCGCCACCGGGGTGACGCCCGAACATCCATTACTGAACGAGCTCGAGTACAAGGGGCACAAGATCGACGCCCTCGAGTTCGATTTCACGCTGGAAGCGATCATCAACCGCGCCGAAGAACTCCTGGCGAAGCCCAAGGGCACGAAGTCCACGAAATCGAAGAAGACCGCCAGGCGCTGATTCTCGGACTTCGAACGTCACGGCAGGACCCGCACCGGAACGTTGTGCCAGCCCACCACATTGGTCATCGCCACCCGCTTGAGTCCGGCTCGATCGACCTCGAATCGCGGCATGAAGTCCAGCAGCTTGTCGATCGCGATCACGCTCTCCATGCGGGCGAGTGCGGCGCCGAGGCAGCTGTGCACGCCGTAGCCGAGCCCGACGTTCTGCGCCTCGCTGCGGTCCCGGTCGATGTCGAAGGTGTCGGCATCGGTGAAGGCACGCTCGTCGCGGTTGGCCGAACCGACGCACAGCAGAACGGGATTGCCGGCCGGGATGGTGCTGCCGTGCAGCTCGATGTCCCGCATGCTGTAGCGCACCAGGTACTGGGCCGGAGCTTCCCAGCGCAGCAACTCCTCCACCGCGGCCGGGATCTTGCTGCGGTCCGCGCGCAACGTCTCCCACTGCTCGGGGTGCTCGGCGAAGGTCACCACGGCGTTGCCGACCAGCTTGGTCACGGTCTCGGCGCCCGCTCCCCCGAGCATCGAGGCGAAGCCGGCGATCTCGACGTCGTCGAGTTTGGACATCTCGCCGTCGCGATCGAGTTCGACGGCGATCAGATCGCTGATCATGTCGTCCTGGGGGTCGGCCCGACGCTGCTGAATGATCTCGTAGTACATGAGGCCGGTCTCGATACCGGCCGCGATACCTTCCTCCGGCATCTCGACCTTGCCGTACTCGCGTTCCAGTTGCTTGTCGAGCAGCAGACGCACTTTCTGGCGCAAGTCGATCGGGACCCCGAGCATGTGGGTGATGACCTCGACCGGGAACAGCGCCGAGAAGTCCTGCACGACATCAAATTCCGTCGGGTCCGCGGCATTCAGGAACCTGTCGATCTGATCGGACACCGTCTGGCGCTGCTGCTCGATGGCGCGCGGCGTGAACACCTTGTTGACCAGACTGCGCATCCGGCGGTGGTCAGGCGGATCCATCATGATGATCAGCGGCGGCACGGGGTCATCGGACTGCACCATCTGCAGATCGACACCGCGGGACGACGAGTAGGTTTCGAAGTCCTTCAGGGCGACCGACACATCGGCATGGCGGGTCAATGCGTAGAAGTCGTACTTCTCGTTGTAGTAGACCGGGGCCTCGTCACGCAGACGGCGGTAGGTGTCGAATGGCGCGTTGAAGAAGTCGTCGGAAAACGGGTCGAACACCACTTTCGATTGGGTCACTGCATCCTCCTGTACGTCCCGCGACGGGACCGATCCCGAGCTCGGGCGCGAACCTCCGACCACCGTCGAAGCACCGTTGACACAACGTTACCGTAGGACATACCGTAATCTTCGCAAAATGCGTTTCACGGTCGCATTCCTATCCACTACCCGCGGACTGTTGCCCGACCGGATTGTCAACTGGGAGCGTGCATGACAGCGCCATCGTCCTCGGCTTCGGTGCAGCTGGAGCCCACCGAATCCACCACGCTGAACGCGCGCGTCGCAGCCCGGGCCGAAGGCCGCCTGCTGATCGACGGCGAACTACGCGAAGCGCGATCCGGCAGGCGGTTCGACAACATCAGCCCGGCGACCGGCAAGGTGATCGGCAGCGCCACCGCCGCCGGCGCCGAGGACATGGATGCCGCCATCTGCGCGGCCCGCCGCGCGTTCGACGAGACCGACTGGAGCGTCAACCGGCAACTGCGCAAACGCTGCCTGCTCCAGCTGCAGGCCGCACTGGAGGCCGAGCGCGAAGAACTGCGCGAGGAGATCATCGCGGAGGCCGGCGCTCCATGGATGACCACCGTCATGGCGCAGGTCGATTGGCCACTCGACGATGCGCTGATCTACCCGACCGAGTTGATCGACTCCTTCACCTGGGAACGCGAGCTCGGTATCGGCAAGGCCGGTGACGGCCGGCGCCGCGTGGTCAAGGAGCCGGTCGGTGTCGTCGCCGCGATCGCCCCGTGGAACTATCCGTTCGAGATCGTGGCCAACAAGCTCGGGCAGGCCTTGGCGACCGGCAATACCGTTGTGCTCAAACCGGACCCGAATACACCGTGGACGTCCACCCGGATCGGCCGGCTGATCGCCGAGCACACCGACATCCCCGCCGGCGTGGTGAATGTCGTGACCACGCCCGATAACGCGGTGGCCGAGCTGCTCGTCACCGACCCCCGAGTGGACCTGGTGTCATTCACCGGGTCGACGCACGTCGGACGACTGATCGCCCGCAAGGGCGCCGACACGCTCAAGCGGGTGTTCCTGGAACTCGGCGGCAAGTCGGCGATGGTGATCCTCGACGACGCCGACGTGGATACGGCGCTGCCGAACACCGCCCAGGTGTGTTTCCACGCCGGCCAGGGCTGCGCGGTCAACACCCGACTCCTGGTTCCGGCCGCGATGTACGACACCATCGTCAACAAGGTCACCGAGCTGTTCTCGATGCTGCCGCCCGGTGACCCGGCCCGCCAGGACACCGTGCTGGGACCGGTGATCAGCGCCGGGCAACGGGACCGGATCCTCGGCTTCGTGGAACGCGCCGGGGCCTCCGGCGCCGAGGTCCTGACCGGCGGCGACAAGCCCGTCGGGCTGCACCCCGAGCTCGCCGGTGGTTACTACCTGACACCGACACTTGTTGCCGGCGTGGATAACTCATCCGAGATCGCACGCCAGGAGGTCTTCGGTCCGGTGATGGTGGTGATGCCGTACTCAGATGATGCCGAGGCACTCGCGCTGGCCAACGACAGCGAGTACGGCCTGTCCGGGTCGGTGTTCTCCGGTTCCCCCGAACGCGCGATGGGCTTTGCGAACCGGGTCCGCGCCGGTTCGTTCAGCGTCAACGGCGGACTGTTCTACGGTGCCGACGCACCCTACGGCGGATACCGGGCCAGTGGTGTCGGACGGCAGAACGGCATCGAGGGATTCGAGCAGTACCTGGAGACCAAGACCATCGGCTATCTGTGAGCCGGCAGCCGGATTCACCGGCGACAACACGACAAGGGAGTCAGGCAGTGGGCAGAGTCGAGGGCAAGGTAGCTGTCATCAGCGGTGCGGCGCGCGGGCAGGGGCGGTCACATGCCAGATTGCTGGCCGCCGAGGGCGCCGACATCATCGCGATCGATCTGTGCCAGGACATCGCGACCAACGACTACCCGTTGGCCCGGCCGGAAGACCTCGACGAGACGGCCCGGTTGATCGAGAAGGAAGGCCGCAAGGCCTACACCGTCATCGCCGACGTCCGCGATCGCGTCGCCCTGTCGGCCGCCGTGGACGCCGGGGTGGCCGAATTCGGGAGGCTCGACATCGTGTTGGCCAATGCCGGCATCGCGCCGCTCACCAAAGGTGGTCCGCAACAAGCCTTCGTCGACGCGGTGGACGTCGATCTGGTCGGCGTGCTCAATCTGGTTCATTCCAGCCTGAAGCACCTCAAGGCCGGCGCCTCGATCATCGCGACCGGTTCGCTGGCCGCGTCACTGTCCTCAGGGAACACCAGCGGTATGGACGCCGGCCCGGGCGGTGCCGGCTACGGTTTCGCCAAACAGGTGGTGTCGCACTACGTCAACAATCTCGCCCTGCAACTGGCCCCGGAGTTCATCCGGGTCAACGCTGTCCACCCGACCAACGTCAATACGGACATGCTGCACAGCACGCCGATGTACCGGGCGTTCCGGCCGGATCTGGAAAATCCGACGCGCGAGGACGCCGAGTTGACCTTCCCATTGATGAACGCCATGCCGGTCCCCTATGTCGAACCCGAGGACGTCAGCGAAGCGGTGCTCTACCTCGCCTCCGACGCTGCCCGTTACGTGACCGGCCAGCAACTGCGTATCGATGCCGGCGGTGCGCTCAAGGCCATACCGTGGTCAGGGTAGTCAGCGCCCGGTGACGTGAAGCCGGGCATCCGGACGAGCCAGAGGAACCAGGGATGAGCGAACGCGGCGCGATTCTCCGCACCATCGGCAAGCCGCTCGAAGTCGACGAGATCACGCTCGCGCCCCTTGCCCCCGACCAGGTTCGAGTGCGCATCGTCGCCAGCGGCGTGTGCCATTCCGACCTGTCTCAGGCCACCGGAGCACTGCCGGCCGGCACACCGTGCGTCCTGGGACACGAAGGCGCCGGCGTCGTCGAGTCGGTGGGTTCCGACGTGCACCATGTGAAGCCCGGCGATCACGTGGTGATCGCCTGGGTGGCCGCCTGTGGTCATTGTTGGTTCTGCCTGCGCGGAGAAGTCCATCTGTGCCGCAACGCGATCCGCGACACCTATTCGATGCCGTATGCCACCGACGCCGGAGGCAACGCCCTGTTCACGTCGATGGGGGTATCCAGCTTCGCGACCGCCACCAACTGCCTGGCGCGCGCCGTGGTCCCGATCGACGCCGACATTCCGTTGGACATCGCGTCACTGATCGGCTGCGGTGTCGCCACCGGCGCGGGGGCTGCACTCAACACCGCGCCGGTCGAGCACGGCAGCGCCGTCGCGGTCATCGGGCTCGGCGGCGTCGGCCTGGCGTCGCTGATGGCCGCGAAAGTCCGTGGCGCCGCGGAGATCATCGCGATCGATCCGGTGGCATCACGCCGCGAGACCGCGATAGCTCTGGGCGCCACCCACGCCGTGAACCCGGCCGATGGTGATGTCGTCAAGCAGGTCCGGTCGCTCACCGGACGGCGCGGCGCGGACTACGTATTCGAAGCGGTCGGGCGCCGAGCCACCATCGAGACGGCGATCGAGGCGACCCGGCGCGGCGGCACCACGTGCATCGTCGGTGCCGCACCGGTGGAGGAACGCGTCTCCCTTTCGGCCTATGACCTCTACATGCACGCCAAGACCCTTGTCGGGTGCCAGTACGGATCAGTGGTACCCGGGCGGGACTTCCCGATGCTGTTGAACCTGTGGCGAACTGGGCGACTTCCGCTGGAACGCTTGATCACCGGCCGGGTCACGCTCGACGAGGTGAACGGCGCGTTCGACGATCTGCGCAGTGGTACCGGCATCAGATCCGTCATAGTCAATGAGCAGGAGGAGAGCGGGCCACCATGAGCACGACCGATGCATCGACACAGTCCGATTGGCGGCGGTACCCGTTTCACCTGGTGCCCGGCGATCCCCAGCTCGATTTCCCCGGCGCCGAGGGCACCCATCCCGAGTACCAGTCCGACACCTGGTACCTCGCGGGCTATCTGACGGGACAGGAATCCGGTCGGCGGTTCGCCTTCATCACCATCTACAACAGGAACCGCCCCGGCGGTGAGGTGGTCGCCGACTTCCACACCTTTGCGCTGTTCGACCTCGATCACGGCAGCTACGGCACCTTCACCGACTACGACATGCCGCCGCGAAACATGGAGCCCGGCACTGTGCACAAACTCGACAGCGCCGAGGGATACCTGGATCTGCGCTACGCGAGCAGTGCCGGCACATCCACCTGGGCGGCGTGTCGTGACAGCAGCGGAGCACTGATCCCGTACACCTATGACTTCGCTGCATTCGGCCGTGACATCGACGACGCCGCAATGGAATTGCGGCTGCACCTGACCCCCACCCGGTCTCCGGTGCCGGTCGGGGCGTCGGTCTACAACGGCAAGATCGTCGCGAGCCTGCAGGACGACACCTACTCGTACTTCCAGACCGGTGTGCGAATGACCGGAACATTGCGCTGGGGCGCGTTCACCGAGAAGGTCACGGGCCCGTCCGGCCATATCGACCGGCAGTGGTTCCCGAGCTACGCCGGCGGCGGCGCCACTGCCGGCGACATCCGCGGCCAGGGCCACCAATGGCACACCATCAGCCTGGACAACGGTGCCGACCTCAGTGTGTGGCGACAGTTCGACCGGCGCCTCGGCAACGCGCTGGTGCCGTTCACCGGAATCACGGCGGCCTACGACGACGGCACCGCACCGGAGTGCGTCGAGGACCTCGAGGTGACCACGACCAGTTTTGTGCGCTGGCCCAACAGGATTCGCAGCCTGGTGCGACCGCCGTCGCCGCACCGATACATGCCCGGGCGGCACAGCATCAGGTCGGCGAAGCTCGATCTGGAGTTGACGGGTGAGCCGCTGGTGCAGGCTCCCGCGCATGCGTTGCCGGTCGAGTACCTCGAAGGTCCGTACCGCTACCAAGGGACGATGGCAGGCACGCCCGTCACCGGATTCGCGCTCTTCGAGTCCTCCGACGCGATGTATCGCGACTGGGAACTGGTCGATGTTCTGGCGACCCAGATCTCTTCTGCCGGTGCCGACTCCGCCGAGCTGACGTCGGCCATCGTCGAGGTGCGTTCACGTGTCGCGCAGCGCGACAAGCCAGCCACATTGAACTGCCTGGACAGCCGGTTGCGCCCCCTGCTCACCGCACTGCCGGATGACGCGTCCGGCGACCTGATCGAGGTCCTCGACGCGCTCGCCGAGGCCGTGGAGAACGACGTGCGATAGTCGATGTCAATCGGCCTGCAGCAGTATCGGAAGTTTGGTCGTTTCCCGCAGAAGTGTCGACGCGCCCATCTGCACGCCATCGAGTACCTGATAGTCCGGCCAGCGCCGCAACACCTCGGTGAACACGATTTTGGCTTCCAGCCGGGCCAACTGAGCGCCGAGGCAGAAGTGCTCGCCTATCCCGAAGGCCAGATGCGGGTTGGGTGACCGGGTCACGTCGAATTCTGCCGCGTCCGAACCGAACACATCTTCGTCCCGGTTCGCGGCGGCATAGAGCATCACCAGATACTCGTCGGTGCCGACATCGACGCCACCCAATGTCACCGGGCATGTCGTGGTACGCGCCATCGCCACAATCGGTGTGACCCAACGCAACATCTCCTCGACCGCGGTCGGGATCCGGGAGTCGTCCTCGGCGAGTGTGGCCCGCTGCCCGGGATGATCGGCCAGGGCGACCAGTCCCCCGCTGATGAGGTGTCGGGTCGTCTCGTTGCCCGCGACCAGCAGGCTCATGCAGAACCCGAGTTGCTCGGCCCTGTCAAGTTCGGCATCCACGGTGATCGCCGTGAGCAGGTCCTCCGGCGGATCCACCTCTGCCGCACGCTCGTCGAGCTTGGTGTTGAAGTAGACGAAGAAGTCGACCGCCGCCATCGCCCGCGGATCGGTCGGGTCCGTCGCGGCAATCGCGATCGCATCCGACCACGTGCGGAATGTGGGGAGGTCCTCGGCCGGGACCCCCAGCAGGTGAGCGATCACCAGGATCGGTACCGGTGCGCTGATCGCGTCCACGGCATCGATCGGCACCGTCGGATCGATTGCATCGAGCACCTCGGACGTGATGCGCTCGACGATCGGTGCAAGTTCGGCAACTCTGCGGACGGTGAAGCCCTTGTTGACGATGCGCCGCATCGCGACGTGCCGTGGCGGATCGACGTAGAGAATGGACTCCGTACCGGTCACGGTGCGCTTCAGATCGCCGATCAGGACACCCTTGGACGAACTGTAGGTCGCCGGATTCTTGCTGATCGCGACGATCTGTTCATGGCCGGCGACCGTCCAGAAGCCGGCCTCGGGATGCCGCGCGACGGGGCAACCCCGGCGCAGCTCCGCGAGTTCGCGGTCGGGTCCGTATTGCCAGAACTCCGGGTCATGGACATTCGGAACCAACGTGCAGCCCCTTCCTGGAACGCCACTGCCAGCCTCAACGGTATACCTTACGGTAAGCATTGTGTACTGCTTTGACGAGACCCAGGAGACGGCATGACTCTCGATGCTTCGAGCATTCTTCTGACGGACCGCGTCGCGGTCGTCACCGGAGGCGGCGCAGGTATCGGTCGCGGCATCGCGGCGGGACTGAAAGCCTTCGGAGCCAAGGTGGCGATCTGGGAACGGGCCCCCGAATCGTGTGCGGCGGCCGCCGACGAGATCGGTGCGCTCGGCATCCCCACCGATGTCCGGGACAGCTCCGCCGTCGATGCCGCGCTGGCGCAGACCGTCGCCGAACTGGGCCCGGTCACCATCCTCGTCAACAACGCCGGGGGTGTATTCCGGTCGGGCATCCTCGACACCACCGAAAACGGCTGGGACACGCTCTACAGATCCAACCTGCGCCATGTCTACCTGTGCACTCAACGTGTGGCGCGGGAACTCGTCGAGCTGAACCTACCGGGCAGCATCATCAACGTCACCTCCATCGAAGGCGTCCGCGCCGCACCGGGTTACGCCACCTATGCCGCCGCCAAGGCCGGGGTCATCAACTACACCAAGACCGCGGCACTGGAACTCGCACTGCATGGCATCCGCGTCAACGCCCTGGCCCCCGACCTCACCATGACCGAGGGCATCAGAGCTCTCTCCCCGCCGGGCGCCGAAGAGCGGGCCGGGTTGATGGTCCCGATGGGCCGCCCCGGCCATGTCGACGAGATGGCCGCCGCCGCAGTGTTTCTCGCGTCCGATATGTCCAGCTACATCACAGGTCAGACCATCCACGTGGATGGCGGCACCCAAGCCTCCAGCGGCTGGTCCCACCATCCCGACACCGGCGAGTACGTCCTCGGCGCCACCAAGATCTGAGGCCGGCCTCCGCCTCCCGGCCTCAGATGAAGTCCGAACCGCCATCCACGTTGACGGTGGCACCGGTGACGTAGCCGTTGCGTCGTGACGCCAGGTAGGTCGTGATCGACGCGATCTCCTCCGGCAGTCCGGCGCGGCCGAGGTCGCACGGCTGATGAAAGTTGTCGTCGATCCACGTCATCACATCGACGGGATTGGTTGCGTCCAAGCCATCGGCGGCCAGGATGTCTTTGAGGTTCTCGGTGAAGCTTGCGGTGACGATCGTTCCCGGGCATACGCAGTTCACCAGAATCCCGTCCTTGGCAAGGCTTTTCGAGAGGTTCTTGGTGACGCTGCTCAGCGCGGCCTTCGAGGCGGTGTAGGCGACGATCCGGGGGTTCTGGCGCTGGATGGAATGCGCGGAGAGCGTGACGATGCGGGCCCAATCGGCGGCGCGCAGCATCGGCAGGGCGGCCCGGATCGAGCGCACCCCGGACATGGTGCCCAGCGCGAACGCGGCATCCCACTCGGCGTCGTCCATCTCCTCGAAATAGCCGTCGCCCGGACCGATGGTGTGCACCAGGCTGTTCAGCGCGCCCCACCTTTCCCGCACGGCCTCGAAGCCGGCCGCGATCGAATCAGAGTCGGTCATGTCGACGCTGATGCCGACGGCATCCGGCGCACCGGCCGCCAGACAGGATTCCGCGGCGGCGTCGAGAGCTTCACGACCACGTGCCATCACCGCGACGCGGGCCCCTTCGCCCGCCAGAGTCTCGGCGATCGCCAATCCCATGCCTTTGCTGCCGCCGGTGACAACGGCAGCCGAACCCGCCAGACCCAGATCCATGTTCTCCCTATCTCGATCGGGTGTGCACACCACTCTTGGACGCGTTGCGCTTCATCGGTTTTCGCTCAGTCCGCGGTTCGTTCACGACCGCTTGGATCATCTCGGGCGCAACTCCGAGCCCGCGAAGGCAGAAGCGCAGTACATGCGCCCGGATTTCCTGCAGGTCACAACCCGGCGTTGCCCATTGCCGCTCGATGTTCGACCACACGACGCCCTGGATCGAGAGGACCTCGACCTCGGGGTCGATGTCGTCGAACAGCCCCGCCTGCCTGCCGTGTTCGAGCTGGTCGACGAGTGGGCGGAGCATCTCGCGGTAGGCCGGGCCGACCAACTCGGGCGCGGCGAACATCTGGGACTGGGCCTCCAGCGACATCTGGCGTAGGTCCGACCGGATGCCGGCGTTGAACGCGAGGTCCAGTCGGCCATCGATCCAGGCGGCCACGGCACGAACGGCGTCAGGAGCCGCCGCCATGTGCCGCTCGAGGCGTTGCACCTCGACACGAGCCATCTCAAGGAACAGCGCCGACACGAGTTGGTCTTTCGAATCGAAGTGCCGGTAGAACGCCCGGGTGCCCAGATTCGACCGATTCAGCACCTCCGCGATACTGAGGGCACTGACGCCGTCCTCGCGGACGATCTCGGCGGCAGCGGTCAGAATTGTGCTGCGAATCCGTGGATCTGGCTCGAGCTTCTTCCTGCCGCCCGTCGTAGCGGGTTCCATCAGGCCGTCGCGTCGTAGGTCGCGAGGTATTCGCCGAATGCTTCCCGGACTTGTTCTTCCGTGAGTCCGTAGTCGGCCAGCTCGTAGTTGTGTGTTCCTCGCTGGCCGGGCTTGTGCCCGTCGGCCCATTCCTGCACCTTGGCGCGCGCGGCGTCGGTGAAGGTGAGACCCAGTTTGTCGTAACTGTCGGCCACCGTCCTCACCGAGTCGGTCTGCAGGTCGGCGAACGACACATCGACAAAGCGGTCATCGCCGAACTTCCTGCGGAAGTCCATGGCCCGGCCCATACCCTCGGCCCACCATGCCAGCTGCTCCGCACCGAGCTCCGCTGGGTCGGTGTAGTCGCTGCTCCAGCTGCGGATGTAGGCGATCAGACTGCATACCGACCCTAGAACCTTCGCCGGATCACGATGGCTCCAAAGGAATTTCGCGTCAGGATACGCCTCTACGAAGGCATCGAGGGCGAACATGTGCACCGGTGTCCGCAGGTGCCACAAGCTCGGCTTACAGCGCCATTGCAACAGCTTGAGCACCTGCTTGTGGTATTCGTACGTTTCGCGCATATCCGCCTGGAGCAGCCACTCCACATAACCCGGCACTCGCACGACACCGTCGAAGTGGTAGGTACGAAAACTCATGCCCATCAGATCCTGGCATTCGGTCGCCGCTTCGGGCTCACTGCTCATCATCGCCTTGAAGTCGGGGAACATCTGATTGATCATCGCGATGCCCTCGGCAGCCTGGGCGATCCTCGGATCGGTGTGCTGCGTCGCCGCTTCCGGCGGCGGCGTCGGTGCCTGAGATTCCCAGGTCCGCAATGACCGGAACTGCGGGTCGTTCGCCACCAATTGCCCCAAAGCCGTTGTGCCGGTGCGCGGCAGTCCGAGAATGACGACAGGCCCCTCGATCACCTCGTCGCCGATCTCCGGATGCCGCTTGTACGTGTCGATGATCTTGAGCCGTTGGATCAGGGCGTTGCTGATGGTCGCGTGTTGCATCACCCGGCCCAGGTCGTTGAGCTGAGCCTCGTTGTTCAGCGCATCCACGGTGCGCTCGAGGCCCTCTCGGTAATAGGACGTACCGAAGTCATCCAGACCGGTGGCGGCGCACGCACCCTCCTCCAGTTCGTCGGCGCACAATGTCATCTGGCGAACCTCTCGTGTACCGCGCGGCGACGCGCCTCGATGACCCGGGCACGTACTTCAGGGGTCGTCATGCTGGTGCCGTCCGGTAACGCCGAGGCCACCTGGTCGAGGTTGACGACACGTGCCTCGGGCACCGGCGCGCTTTCGGTTCGCACACAACGCAAGAGCATTGCGCCATTGCTGTGTCCGGCGGTGTCCAGCCAGTTGGTCACGCCTGGATCCCGTGCGGACAGGACGAATCGGACCTTGCCGTCGGCGTCCTCGACGGCCTGGTGACCATTGAGGCTGGACTGGTGCCGTCCGTAGTTGATCGTCTCCAACCATGGGTTGCCGAGCGAGACGCTCCAGTACACACCTTTGGGCGGTTCGAACTCGAGAATCAGCGCCTGATCGGGCTCCAACTCGAATCGTCCGATGACGGGCCGATTTTCGGCGGCCGCCCCCATCGAACTCATGTCCATCGGCGGGACGAACCCATTGGCCTCGGCCATCGCACCGAAGTCCAGGAAGAATTTCAGGTTGTCATAGACGAACTCGCCCAGCGCGAACAGCTGACGTGCGACCGAGACATCCAGGTCGACGGACCGATCAGCCAGTTCGACTTCATCGCCGATGCGCTCGATCTGCAACGTCGCCGGAGTCTCGGAGTCCCAGTCGTAGAGGAAGTTCCGCACCGTCAGCGTCGGATGGTCCCCGGCGAGTTGCAGCCAGTTCCCCTTGTGTTCGTCGGCCGACAGGATCGCCTCGAAGTTCCCGTCGGCGTCCACCTCGAGTTCGTCGACGAGTCGGTTGGCGGTCGCTGCCATCCCGTCCATGGTCTGCAGCCCGACGTAGCGGGCAGTGCCCCGATTGCCGAACAGCCGATAGGTCTCGCCGGCGCGGAGGTTGGCATTCATGTACACGCAGTCCGGGCACTCCAGCCCCCAGGTGACCACGTCATCCATCCTGGCGCGGGTGACCGCCAGGATGGGATCGGGGTCCACGCGCAGCGCCATGTCGATCCCGACTGCCAACAGAATCATCAGGTGACGCATGCCCGCGGCGTAATCCAGCCGGTTCTTGTTGACCGGCGTGGAGACCACGAGTTGTTCTGCCGCGGACAGCCGCTCCTGGAGGTGAGCCCACGCCGCGGCCATCTCGACATCGTCACCGCCGATCCCCGAGAGGGCGGCCTCGGCGATCGAATGCGGCAGCCACGCCATCGGGTTCTTCCACGCCGTCGGCGCCGCCTCGTCAGCCACGGTACCTCCGCCTCCACCACGCGACGCGCAGTTTTGAAAACATCGTTTTCGATTGATATCTGGAGCATTACACCGAGCCCCATCGATGTCAACAGGCGACCGCGACAGGAGGTCCCGCCGTACGCACGGCTGCAACTCCCGGGATCGACCGATGACAACGGATATCCAGACACGTCAGGTCCACGGTCCGACGCGCTACGCACCGGGGAGCCCATCATCGTGACGCGATCCGCCACCGGCAACAGGTGACGTGAATGCACTGTTATGTAACGCTCAATTCCCCACTGTCGACAATGACCGCGAACAACTTCGCAGGATGAACCCCGTCATTCGCCGCGATGCCCGATGACCCAGGCAAGCGATTCGCTCACGTGTGTCACGGATTACTCTGTATATCAATTGATTTCATGACGATCATCATCCGAGCACCGCAGCTGGTGGTTCATGCCCGCGCAACGACATCGGCATCGGACCAGCACCGCGAGCGCACGCCCTCGTTTACATATGATGCCTCTGATGTCACACTTCGACGTATCCGAAGAAAGCCGGCCGGTACCCGGGGAATCGAAGGAGACGACACGACATGAACTGGGGTTGATTCGAATGAACGACGGAAACTCCGGCCACTTCCGCGACGGGAGGCGTGCCAAACATCGGCGCTCGGGCCTGGCACGCACAAACGATTCGCTGAGTCGATACGCGATGACGCTCGTCATCGACGACGTCGGTGAGGCGGTGTGCGCGGCAGGAGGATGGATGATCGACCGCGTCCGGGCGGGGTGGCGCATCGAGGCGGTACTTCCTCCCGACTGCGACGCGAAACCACTGGCGATACTCGGCGTCAGTGCCACGCATGCCGACACCGGATCGGACCCGTCGTGGTTCTCTTCCAGGCCCGCCGCACTGGCAGTCGGGATCGGCGTGCTGTCGCCCGCCAACCCGATCCGCACGCAGGTACACGCGCTGATGCGAGATCCGGGTATCGAAGTCACCATCTGGGGCGACGGCGAATTCACATCCGGCAGGGCCTTCGAGGCAGTGCAGTATCGACTGAGCCGGGCTGCGCAGGCGTTCAAGGCGCACGCGATGCGTGCGGCATCACTGTCCACGATGCCGGGCCCAACCGAGTTTCTCCGCAGTTGCACGTCCTGGTATCCACTCGACCGTGGCGTCGACCTCGATCGCGTAACCCCAGGTGGCGGCTCACCGTGAACGCGACGCCCCGGCTCGGGCGGATCCGTCACACCTGGCGCGGACCGGCCCGGAGCACGTAATTTGGGTTCATGACGACCGACGGTCCCAAGCTGCAACTGACCGATGACGAGTGGCGCGAGAAGCTGACCCCCGAGGAGTTCGCGGTGCTGCGCCGGGCGGGCACCGAGCGGCCCTTCACCGGTGAGTACACCGACACCAAGACCGAAGGCGTGTATGAGTGCCGCGCCTGCGGGGCCGAGTTGTTCCGCAGCACCGAGAAATTCGAATCCCACTGCGGTTGGCCGTCGTTCTTCGATCCGGCCGATTCCGCCGCGGTGATCCTGCGGTCGGACACCTCGCTGGGCATGCGCCGCGTCGAGGTGCTGTGCGCCAACTGCCACAGCCACCTGGGCCACGTGTTCGAGGGCGAGGGCTACCCCACCCCGACCGATCAGCGGTACTGCATCAACTCGGTCTCGCTGAAGCTGGTACCCAAGTCGGAGTGACGGGCGGCCGTCCTCAGTCGACGCGGGTGGCGTGCACCTCCCAGAACGGCATGTGCACCCGGCCGTCGACCAGCCACGGTTCGATCACCCGCAGCCGTTCCAGCAGCGGGGTCATCTCGTCGGCCATGTCAGGGTTGCGGGCAGCCATCGTCTCGAAGACCTCGACGCTGACATTGCCCTGGTAGGTGGTGGTTCCGAGATAGGTGATCTCCCAGCCGGCGTCCGGAAGGACTTCACGGAAATCCTCGGCAGACATCGAACGCGGCATCCTGAAGCCGTTGACGTTGTGCTCACCGAATTCGTACATGTACAGCCGCGCACCGGGTTTCGTGGCCCGGTGCAGCGCCCGCACGTACGACTTCTGCAGTTCGGGCTCAGCGGTGAAAACGTGGCAGAAGGCGGTGTCGACGACGGTGTCGAACCTCCCCTCCAGTCCCTCCAGCTTCGTGGCGTCCGCCACCTGGAAATCCACCGTGACGCCGGCCTGCCGCGCGTTCTGCCGGGCCCGCTCGATCGCGGCCGGAGACGCGTCAACACCCGTGGCCGACAACCCTTTTGACGCATAGTGGATGGCGTGGTGACCGGGACCGGTGCCGGGATCGAGCACCTCGCCCTTGACGGCGCCCAGCGCGACGAGCTGCTGCACGACCGGCTGCGGCCCGCCGATGTCCCATGGTGTCGCGGCCGGCAGCCCGTGCGCCGTCCGCTCGTCGCGGTACATCTCTTCGAAGCGATCGGATTCTTGCGGAGCAGTCATGTCCGCGAGGGTAGACCCGCTAACTAAAAGCCCAGGTCAGGGCAGCTTGGCGACCAGGTCCTCGACGCTGACCCGCGGCCCGGTGAAGAACGGCGTCTCCTCGCGAGTGTGGCGACGGGCGTCGGTGGCGCGCAGATCGCGCATCAGGTCGACGATGCGGTGCAGCTCGGGCGCCTCGAAGGCCAGGATCCACTCGTAGTCGCCGAGGGCGAACGCGGGCACCGTGTTGGCCCGCACATCCTTGTAGCCGCGGGCGGCCATGCCGTGCTCGGAGAGCATGCGGCGACGCTCCTCCTCTGGCAGCAGGTACCACTCGTAGGAACGCACGAACGGGTACACGCAGATGTAGTTGCCCGGGTCCTCACCGGCGATGAAGGCCGGGACGTGGCTCTTGTTGAACTCGGCCGGGCGGTGCAGCGCCACGCTGCTCCACACCGGGTCGCTGACCCGGCCCAGCGCGGTGGTGCGCCGGAAGTCCGAGTAGGTCGCCTGCAGCGCCTCGATGTTGTCGGCGTGGGTCCAGACCATGAAGTCGGCGTCTGCGCGCAGGCCGGCCACGTCGTACAGGCCGCGCACGACCACCCCACGCTCTTCCTGGGTCTTGAAGAAGGCCGTCGCCTCGTCGATCACCGGGGTACGTTCGTCGCCCAGTTCCCCGGGGCTCACCGCGAACACCGAGAACATCAGGTAGCGGATGGTGGAGTTCAGTTCGTCGTAGTCGAGCTTGGCCATAGGCCTATCGTGCCACGCCGCTGTACACCAGTTCCGCGGCCGCCCGGGTGGCGGTGCCCACACACGCCGGCACCCCGATCCCGTCCAGATAACCGCCGGCCACCGCGAGCGTCGGAGGCAGTCCCGCACGCAGTTCGGCGACCAGATCACCGTGGCCGGGGCCGTACTGCGGCATCGCGTCGATCCAGCGGTGCACATGGCTGTCCACCGGGTCCACGGTGACTCCGAACAGCGTGTTCAGATCGCGCGCCGACCAGGCCAGCAGATCGTCGTCGCCGGTGTTGGCGGCCATGTCGTCGCCGTAGCGCCCGAACGACAACCGCACCATCTCGACGTTTCCGCGCCTGCCCCACTTGCGCGACGACATCGTGACCGCCTTGGCGTTGAGGTGTTCACCCGCGGCCACCAGCACACCCGATTGCTGCGGCAGCGGTGTCCCGCCCGGCAGCGCCAGGGCCACGACCGCCGCCGAGGCCACCCGGATGCGTCTGGCCGCGGCCGCCGTCCGCGGGGCGATGTGTTCGATCAGCGCCGGCAGGTGGGGTGCCGGAACCGCCAGCAGCACCGCGTCGGCCTGCCAAGTGGCACCCTCGTCATCGAGCACCGACCAGCCCTGTCCGCGACGGTCCACCCGCACCGCGCCGACCTGGACCCACCGCACATCGGCGCGGCGACGCAGCTCCTCCAGCAGCACGGTGTACCCGCCGTCGACCGCGCCGAACACCGGCGCGTCCGACGGTGGCGGCAGCGCCTCACGCACCGCCTCGGTGAGGCTGTGTGCCCCGCGGTCCAGGGCGGCTGCCAGCGAGGGCACCGCCGAGCGCAATCCGATCGTCGCCGAGGACCCCGCATAGACGCCGGTGAGCAACGGGTCGACGGACCGCGTCACCACCTGCGAGCCGAACCGGTCACCGACCAGTTCGGCGACCGACGGATCGGCGCCCCGGCTCCACCGCAGCGGCCGGGCGCGCTCGTCGTGGATGCGCGCCACGGTCTCGTCGTCGACGAGCCCGAGCAGCGACGACGCCTGCGCCGGAATGCCCTGCAAGGTGCCCTGCGGCAGCTGGTGCAGCCGCGCCCCGCTGTAGATCAGCGGCCGGGTACCGGTGGGGCTGACCCGGCGGCCGGCCAGGCCGAGCTCGGCGAGAAGGTCCAGCATCTCGGGTCTGCGCACGATGAATGCCTCGGCGCCGACATCGAACGGCTGCCCGCCGACCCGTTCGGTACGCAGTACACCGCCGAGCCGGTCAGCAGGATCGAGCAGGGTGATCTGGGCCCGCGGTCCGGCCGCGAGCCGCAGGCGATACGCCGCGACGAGTCCTGAAATACCGCCGCCGACAACGCAATAGGACGCACTCACAGCGAGTGCACCAGTGTCACCGCCTCGGTGATGATGCCGGGATCGGTCGCCGGCAGCACACCGTGGCCCAAGTTGAACACGTGACCGGCCGCCCCGGCCGCCACCGCGGCACGCCCGTCATCGACCACGCGCCGCACGGCGACCTCGGCCACCGGCCAGCCCGCCAGCAGCACCACCGGATCGAGGTTGCCCTGCAGGGCGCTGCCCGGCTTGACCCGGGTCGCGGCGTCGACCAGCGAGGTGCGCCAATCCACCCCGACCATGGTGGCCGGCGCCGAGCCCAAGGCTTCGGACATCGCCCCGAGCAGCTCTGCGGTGCCGACGCCGAAATGGGTCATCGGCACCCCCGCGGCGGCCATGGTGGCGAACACCCGCGTGGTGTGCGGAAGCACGTAGGTGCGGTAGTCGGCCAGTGACAACGTCCCGGCCCAGGAGTCGAACACCTGCAGGGCATCGACCCCGGCGTCGACCTGGGCCTGCAGGAAGGTGATGGTCAGATCGGTCAGCGCCGTCATCAGCGCATGCCAGGTCGCAGGCTCACCCAGCATCATCGCCTTGGTGCGTTCGTGGTGCCGGCTGGGCCCGCCCTCCACGAGGTAGGAGGCGAGGGTGAACGGCGCGCCCGCGAAGCCGATCAGCGGCACCTCGCCCAGCTCGCCCACCAGCATCGAGACGGCCTCGGTCACCGGCGAAACCTGTGCCTGATCAAGCGGTTTCATGCCTTCGACATCGGCCACCGACCGGATCGGGTGTTCGATCACCGGCCCCACGTCCGGGACGATGTCCAGACCGATCCCGGCGGCCTTCAGCGGCACCACGATGTCGGAGAACAGGATCGCGGCGTCGACGCCGTGCCTGCGCACCGGCTGCAGGGTGATCTCGCAGACCAGTTCGGGGTCGAAGCAGGCCTCCAGCATGCGGTGCTGGGCACGCAGCGCGCGGTACTCCGGCAACGAGCGGCCGGCCTGCCGCATGAACCACACCGGCACACGGTGCGGAGTGCGGCCGCTCGCGGCGGCAAGATAGGGGGAATCGGGCAGCTCCCGGCGGGTATTCATCGGCTCCTATGGTGCCACGTGCCCGTGGGCACGCACCGTTGCCGGTTCGTGACGCCGCGACTTCGGCGCGCCTGCGTCCCGTCCTGCCCGTATCCGCTAGCGTCAAACGCCGTGACCTCTGCCGAACCGGCCCAGTTCCGGACGGCGGTGGCGGCGATGAACGCCACCACCGTACGGCCGGAAATCGAACTGGGTCCGATACGCCCGCCCCAGCGGCTGGCGCCTTACAGCTACGCGCTGGGCGCCGAGGTCCGACATCCCGATACGGCGGTCATCCCGGAACGCTCCGAGGGTGACGCGTTCGGACGGCTGATCCTGCTGCACGACCCCGAGGGAGCCGAGGCCTGGGACGGCACCATGCGGCTCGTCGCCTATATCCAGGCCGACCTGGATTCCACCGAGGCCGTCGACCCGCTGCTGCCCGAGGTGGCCTGGAGCTGGCTGGTGGACGCCCTGGAATCAAGGGCCGAACACGTCACCGCACTGGGCGGCACTGTCACCGCCACCACCTCGGTGCGCTACGGTGACATCTCTGGCCCGCCGCGGGCACACCAGCTCGAACTGCGGGCCTCCTGGACCGCCACCAACCTGGAGTTGGGGCCGCATGTGGAGGCATTCTGTGAGGTGCTTGAGCACGCTGCAGGGTTGCCCCCGGCAGGTGTGACCGACTTGAGTTCCCGTACGCGCGCGTGAGATGACTGACGAAGACCCAGAACCAGCCGAGCCCGAAGAGGCCGACTCGACCCCACTGCTGTCACCCGCCGAAGGGGTTCCAGAAGTCTGCGTCACCGCCGGTGAAATATCTTCTGCGGCAACATCTCTCGCCAAGGGCAGCGGGCCCTTCGCGATCGATGCGGAACGGGCGTCGGGCTTCCGCTATTCCAACCGCGCATATCTGGTGCAGATCCGGCGCGCCGGCTCGGGTACGGCACTGATCGACCCGGTCAACCACGGCGGCTCCCCCATCGATGCGATGGCGCCGGTGGCCGATGCGCTGTCCCAGGACGAATGGGTCCTGCATGCCGCTGACCAGGACCTGCCGTGCCTGTCCGAGATCGGCCTGCGCCCGGGCAGCCTCTATGACACCGAGCTGGCCGGTCGGCTGGCCGGTTTCGAACGGGTCAACCTGGCCGCGATGGTGCAACGGCTGCTCGGCCTGCAGTTGATGAAGGGGCACGGTGCCGCCGACTGGTCCAAGCGCCCACTGCCGCAGGAATGGCTCAACTACGCCGCACTGGACGTCGAGGTGCTGCTGGAACTGCGCAACGCGATCGCCGCGGTCCTCGAAGAGCAGGGCAAAACCGACTGGGCGGCACAGGAATTCGAGTACCTGCGCACCTACGTGGCCCAGCCCACCCGGCGTGACCGCTGGCGGCGCACCTCCGGCATCCACAAGGTGCGCAACCCACAGGCGCTGTCGGCCGTCCGCGAGCTGTGGACCACCCGCGACAGCATCGCCCGCGGCCGCGACATCGCGCCCGGACGGATCCTGCCCGACGCGGCGATCATCAACGCGGCCACGGCCGATCCCAAGACGGTCGACGAGCTCACCGCGCTGCCGGTCTTCGGCGGCTCCAAGCAGCGGAAGAGCGCCAAGGTCTGGCTGGACGCACTGAACCGGGCCAGGGAGAGCACCGACCCGCCAGAGGCCAACGACACCCAGAGCGGCCCGCCGCCGGCGGCCCGGTGGGCCAGGCGCAAGCCGGAAGCGGCGGCACGGCTCGAAGCCGCCCGCGCCGGCCTGGCCGAACTGTCCGAGCGCGTATCGGTGCCTGCCGAGAACCTCATCACCCCCGAAGTCGTGCGCCGGTTGTGCTGGGACTGGCGTCCGGTCGCCGACGTGGCCACCGCCGTGTCGGAATTCCTCGTCGAGGCCAACGTCCGCCCCTGGCAGCGGGAGCTGACGGTGCCGGTGCTGACCGCCGCACTCAGCGCCGACTGACCCCCTTCGGCTCACCCGCCGAGGCGGTCGATGTGAGCCAGGAAATGTGACAGCACGCCCTGCGGATCCTCGATTTGCGGCCAGTGCGCGATGTCGTCCGCGAGCATGACCACGTCGGGATCGGGAATCACCTCGAGATAGCGCTGCGCCATGTGCCGACCTGAATTCGGGTCCGACGGCCCGTCGATCAGCCGCATCGACACCTCGGTCTCCCGCATGGCCCGCACCCACCGGTTCCGGTAGGTGTAGCGGTCGTTGACGAACCTGCCCACCTTGTGGATGACCCGCTTGCCGTCGTTGTACTCAAGGATCTGGTGGAACTTCTCCATCAGCTGGGCCGACGGTTTGGTGTTCACCCCGAACATCTCGTTGATCGTGGGCTCCACTATCCGGCGCGAGAACCGGCTGCCCTGCAGCGGACTCATGATGTCGCCCAACGGAGTTCGCGACATCGCCTTCTGCAGCAGCCGCGGAGTGTAGGCCTCGTTGAACAACCCGCCGTTGAGCCAGGTGATCGATTCGATGTCCAGTGCACCGTAGGAGCGTCCACCGAACTCGTGGCGGGCCAGGAGTTCCTGGCCGACCGACACTCCCAGGTCATGGGCCAGAATGTGGGCGCTGTCGACCCCGAGGTGATCCAGCAGCGCCTCGTGCATGTCGGCATGGTCCGGTACCGAGTAGCCGTAGGCGACGGGCTTGTCGGAGAAGCCCATCCCGATCATGTCCGGCGCGATGACGGTGAACCGCTCGGTCAGCGTGGGCCAGATCAGCGACCAGTCCCACGAGTTGAACGGATAGCCGTGGATGAGAAGAAGATTCGGTCCGATTCCCTCTACCCGGTAGAAGATGTCGAAGCCCAGGTAGTCGAACAACTGCCCGGCGTCCTTCCAGCTCTGCAATTCGGCGTCCATGTCTGCAACCTAGTTGACCGTGCGTCCCGGCGTCCGCGACCCGATTCCGCCCATGGCCTCGCCGCGACTGGAATATCGTCAGTGCGGTGGCACAGCGGGAAGAGACGGACGACGAGCAGGAGCGGGAGCGCTTCGCCGACCGTGCGCTGAGGATCGTCGAGGACGGCGTCTACTGGTCGATCGCGGCTCTCCTGCTGACCGGGTCGGTCGTGCTGATCATCGCTCAGGTCAGAATTCTGCTGCATCTGCGCGACTCCCCGACCACTCAGGTCATGCTGGAGATGCTCGACGGCCTGCTGCTGGTCTTCATCTTCGTGGAGCTGCTGTACGCCGTGCGGACCTCACTGCGATCCCGCGAGCTCGTCGCCGAGCCGTTCTTGATAGTCGGCATCCTGGCCTGCATCAAGGAAATCGTCGTGGTGTCCGTCGACGCGGCCAACCTGTTCGAAAGAGGACCGGAGTTCGCCCGCGCCATCGTGCAGGTCGGCGTGCTGGGCGCGCTGGTACTCGTCCTGGCGATCGCCATCTTCGTGCTGCGATTACACCGGGCCGGCGCCGACCACATTCGCGACAGACCCGACGATTCCTAGTCGACCCGGTGACTGACTTCCCGCTCGCCCTCCGGCGCGCCGATCGCGGCGATCCACCCGGTGATCTGACGGGCGATGTGCTGGTCGGTCAGACCGATCTCGGCAAGCACCTCTCCGCGCGAAGCATGGTCCTGGAAGACCTGCGGGACACCGAGATCCCGGCACGGCACATCGATCTCGGAGTGGCGCAGCGCTGCGGACACCGACGAGCCGATGCCACCGTGCACACCGTTGTCCTCGACCGTGACCACCAGTTTGTGATCGCGGGCCAACTCACCGAGGGCCTCCGGAACGGGCAGCACCCAGCGCGGATCCACCACCGTGACACCGATGCCCTGGTTGCGCAGCCGCTCGGCGACGGCCAGGGCCATCGTCGCGAACGAGCCCACCGCGACCAGCAACACGTCGTCGGTCAGACCGGTTGCCGGGACGGCGAGCACGTCGACGCCTCCGCGCCGCTCGACCGCCGGAATATCCTCGCCCACATCACCTTTGGGGAACCGGAGGGCGGTCGGGCCGTCGTTGACAGCCAACGCCTCGCCCAGTTCCTCGCGTAGCCGCGCACCGTCGCGGGGCGCCGCGACCCGGATGCCCGGGATGATGCCGAGGATCGAAAGATCCCAGACCCCGTTGTGGCTGGCCCCGTCCGGTCCGGTGACACCGGCCCGGTCCAGCACCATGGTGACGGGCAGCTTGTGCAGCGCCACATCCATCATCAGCTGGTCGAACGCGCGGTTGAGGAACGTGGAGTAGATCGCCACCACCGGATGCAGGCCGCCCATGGCGAGCCCCGCCGCCGAGGTCATGGCGTGCTGCTCGGCGATACCGACGTCAAAGAACCTGTCGGGGAACCGATCCCGGAATGCACTCAGGCCGGTCGGCCCGGGCATGGCCGCGGTGATCGCCACGATGTCGCGGCGCTTGGTGCCGATCTTGACCAGCTCGTCGGAGAACACCGACGTCCACCCCGGCGCCGAAGCCTTCGTCGGCAGCCCGGTCTCGGGGTCGATCACGCCGCAGGCGTGCATCTGATCCGCTTCGTCGTTCTCGGCATGCGCGTAGCCCATGCCCTTGCGGGTCACGACGTGCACGATCACCGGGGCATTGAAGCCGCGGGCGTTGCGCAGCGCGTTCTCCACCGCGTGCTCATCGTGACCGTCGATGGGCCCGACGTACTTGATGCCCAGGTCGGTGAACATCACCTGCGGGGCGACCGCATCCTTGATGCCTGCCTTGATGCTGTGCATGCACTGGTAGCAGAACTCCCCGACCACAGGCAGTCCGCGCACGGCCTTGCGGCCCTCTTCCAGGATGCGCTCGTAGGCCGGCTGCAGGCGCAGGCCCGCGAGGTGATCGGCGAAGCCGCCGATGGTGGGCGCGTAGCTGCGGCCGTTGTCGTTGACGACGATGACCACCGGGCGGCCACCCGTGGCGATGTTGTTCAGCGCCTCCCAGCACATGCCACCGGTCAGGGCGCCGTCACCGACGACCGCCACCACATGCCGATTGCGGTGCCCGGTCAGCTCGAAGGCCTTGGCCAGGCCGTCGGCGTAGGACAGGGCGGTGCTGGCGTGGCTGGACTCCACCCAGTCGTGCTCGCTCTCGCCGCGCGACGGGTATCCGGACAGGCCGTCCTTCATCCGCAGCGTGTCGAAATCCTGTGCGCGCCCGGTCAGCATCTTGTGCACGTAGGCCTGATGGCCGGTGTCGAAGATGATCGGATCGTGTGGCGAATCGAACACGCGATGCAGCGCCAAGGTGAGTTCGACGACACCCAGATTGGGGCCTAGATGTCCACCGGTTGCAGCGACCTTGTGGATCAGGAACTGACGGATTTCCTGTGCCAAATCAGTCAGCTGGGACTGTGACAGGTGCTGCAGATCAGCGGGACCGCGGACCTGTTCAAGCATCCAGCCAGTGTACGCACGCATCCTGAAGTCAGTCCTGTCGAGGCTGATAGATGTCGGGCACACCGTCGTGGTCGGCGTCGACGGTTTCCAGCTCGTGAATCCGGCGATATGCGGCGTTGCGCGACACCAGAACCACCGCGGCGAGCAGGCCTGCCACCACCGATCCGGTGACCACCGCGATCTTCACGTCGTCGTCGGCCACGCTGGCGTGTCCGAAGGCCAATTCACCGATAAGCAGCGACACCGTGAAACCGATCCCGGCCAGCATCGCGACTCCGAGCACGTCCCGCCAGGCGAGATCCTCGTCCAGGGTGGCGTGGGTGAAGCGGGCCAGCAAATATGTGGTTCCCAGCACGCCGATGGGTTTGCCGAGTACCAGGCCCGCGATCACCCCGATGGTCACCGGATGCGACAACGCGTTGGCGAAACCCGACCAGCCGCCGACCGTCACCCCGGCGGCGAAGAACGCGAACACGGGTACTGCGAAACCCGCCGAGAGCGGCCGCACCAGATGTTCGAAGTGTTTGGCCGAGGCGTGGCGGCCGAGTACCGGAACCGTGAAACCGAGCACCACGCCGGCCACCGTGGCGTGAACGCCGCTGGCGTGGACCAGCGCCCAGGCCACTATGGCCGGCGGCATCAGGATCCACCACTGCCGAACCCCCCGCTGCACCGCGAACGCATACAGCCCGATCGGGATCAGCGCTGCCACCAGTGGCCCGAGCGCCACGTGGTCGGTGAAGAAGAAGGCGATCACCGCGATGGCCAGCAGATCGTCGACGACCGCCAGCGTCAGCAGGAAGATCCGCAGTGCCGTGGGCAGGTGCGTGGACACCACGGCCAGCACCGCCAGGGCGAAGGCGATGTCGGTGGCGATCGGCACCGCCCACCCACCGAGGTTCTCCGGATGGCCCGAGAACAGGTTGATCCCGACGAAGATCGCCGCGGGCACCACCATGCCGCCCACGGCGGCCGCGATCGGCAGCGCGGCACGGGCCGGATCCCGCAGATCGCCCGCGACGAACTCCCGCTTGAGCTCCACGCCCACGACGAAGAAGAAGATCGCCAGCAGGCCGTCGGCCGCCCAGGCCGACAGGCTCAGGTCAAGGTGCAGAGACTGCGGACCGACGGTGAACTCCGAGAGCCGGTGATAGCCGGCCGACCATGGCGAGTTGGCCCATACCAGCGCCGCGCCCGCGGCGGCCAGCAACAATGCCCCGCCGACCGTCTCGGTGCGGAGCAGCTCGGAGACCCGCTGCCACTCCGGCCACGACCCGCGCGCCAGCAGACGGCGGCTGCTGTGTTCACGGCGATTGCTCATGGGGCTCCTGTGGTCAGCATGCATCCAACGCCGACCAGACTTCCCGGCACACCTGCGGTAACGCTAACAGGTGAGGCGGTCGAGCAAATACCGGCGAAGTCCGTGGCAGCGCCTCAAACCGGCGACAAAACCGCGGCTCTCATGATTACGTAAGGTGAAGGCGAAGTCGATTACTCCGGGGTGCGGGTTGAGTCCATTCGATAACTACTACGCGCGAACCGCGCTGCTCGCTGCGCAGGGCAAGCGCATCCAGATGCAGCGCCTCGTCGGGGTCACCATCGTCGGTTTGAGCCTGGTTCCGCTCTTGTTGCTGGTCAGCCCGAAGGGCCCGCACGGCGGCCTGCAATATGTGGCCGTGGCGGTGGCCGTCGGCGGCCTGACCCTGGCGCAATGGTGGTGGCGGCGGCAGTGGCCCAGCCGCACCCAGTCGTGGACCGTCGTGTCCATCGGCACGGCCTGTATCGCGGCGACCTGCATCCTGCTGGTGGATCCGGTCGTCGGGCTCATGGGTTCCAGTTCACTGAGCCTGATCACCGCCTATACGGCCTTCCTGCACAGTCGCCGGGTGCTGTACCTGACCTGGGTGTCCTCCGGCGCGGTCGTGGCCTTCCTGGGTGTCCGGGTCGGGCTGACAGATGTCTGGCTGGGGGCCGTGGGCACGCTGGTCGCATTGCTGGTGATCCTGAGTACCTCGGCGTTGTGCCGGATGGCAGTCGAGTTGATCGAACCCGACCGGGTTCAGCACCCGGCCGAGATCGACCCGCTGACCGGTTTGCTCAACCGCGAGGCGTTCGACATGCACACCGCCACGATGCTGGGCTCCCACAGCCGCCACGACGATCAGTACCTGGTGGTCGTTGCGGTCGGCATCGACGACATGGCGCTACTCAGCGACATGGACGGCAGCCACAGCACGTTCCACGCCCGGGTCGCCGTCGCGCAGGCCATCCGTGAGACGGTGCGCCACAAGGTTCCGCTGGCCCACGTGTCCGACAGCGAATTCCTGATCGCCGACGTGTTCAAGACCAACGACCCCTCACCACTGGTCAACAGGATCCGGATGGCCATCACCACAACGCCCATGCGCCTGACGGCCAGCATCGGCACCGCCTGCAGCCAATTGCGCCCGCTGACCGAACTGCCCACCCCGCAGGTCGTCGACGCCCTCGTCGCGCTGGCCGACACCGCGATGAACCAGTCGAGGGCCCAGGGCGGCAACCGGGCCACCTATGCGCACTTCCCCACCCCGACGATGGGGCCCGACGCCCAGGAGTGAGCGCGCGGGGCCACCCGGGTCAGCGGGTCAGCACCGCGACGCACTCCACATGGTGGGTGAGCGGGAAGGAATCGAACACCCGCAGTTCCTCCACGGCGTAACCGTGCCGCAGATACAGCCCGACGTCCCGGGCGAAGGACGCTGCCTCACAACCGATGTGGATGACCCTCGGCACCCCGGTGGCGGCGAGCGCATCGATCACCTCCCGGCCGGCGCCGGTGCGCGGCGGGTCGAGCACCGCGACGTCGGGACGTCCCGACTCGGCCGACAGGGCGCGACGCACCGATTCGGTGACCACCGAGACCCAGGGCAGGTCGGCCAGAGCGCTGCGCGCCGCACGTGATGCCCCGCGTGAGGTGTCGACGGTCATTACGCGTCCGTCCGGCCCGACCAGTTCGGCCAGCGCCGCGGCGAATACCCCGGCACCGCCGTACAGGTCCCACGCCGTCATGCCCGGCTGCAGCCCGGACCAATCGGCCACCAGCCCGCTGTAGAGGGCCGCCGCATCACGGTGGGCCTGCCAGAACGCCGTCGCCGGCAGCATCCACTGCCGCCCGCCGACGCGCTGCACCGCCTCGTAATCGCCTTCGATGACCCGTGTCGTGTTTTTCGGACCGCCCGCGCGGCCGGCTTTGCGGCCGGTCGCATTGGGGCCTGATTGCACGATGTGCCTGCGGCCGTCGGAGTCCAGGACCACGTGCACGTGCGCGCCCGGCGTCCAACGCATCTCGGACAGGCCGTCGGTCAGCTCCGCGGGCAGTTGTCCGCAATCGAGGTCTGTGACCAGCTCGGCGCTGTGGTACCGGTGGAATCCGGCCCGGCCGTCGGTGGTGGTGTCCAGCCGCACGCGGGTCCGCCAGCCGAGGACTTCCCCGGCACCGACCGGTTCGGCGACCGCCGTCTGTTCGTCGCGCCAGGTGAATCCGCCCAGCCGCGCCAATTGGTTGGCCACCACCGAGCCCTTGAGCCGCCGCGCCGCCTCCGGCTCGGCGAACGCCAGATCGCAGCACCCGGCGCCGTCGACCCCGGCGATCGGGCACAGCGGATCGACGCGGTCGACGGAAGGTTCCAGGACCTCGACAACCTCGGCGTGCCAATACGACCCACGTTCGTCGAGCACCTTGACCCGCACGGTCTCGCCGGGCAGGGCGTAACGGACGAACACCACCCGGCCGTCGTGGCGGGCCACGCAACTGCCGCCGTTGGCCGCCGGTCCCGTGGTCAGCGTGAGTTCCGTCATTCGAGGAACCCCCTGCGGGCATCGCCCGGGGTGGCGCGCGGCTGCAGCGCCTTCAACCGCTCGGACGAACTCAATTGCCACGGAACCGATGTCACCATCACGTTGGGCATGAACAGCAGCCGGCCCTTGAGCCGCAACGCGCTCTGGTTGTGCAGTACCTGTTCCCACCAGTGGCCCACGACGTATTCGGGGATGAACACCGTCACCACGGTCCGCGGCGATTCCTTGGTGACCCGTTTGACGTAATCGAGTACTGGCCGGGTGATTTCACGGTAGGGAGAGGCGATCACCTTCAGCGGCACGCTGATATCGCTGTCCTCCCACTGGTGCACCAGCGCACGGGTCTCGGCGTCGTCGACGCTGACCGTGATCGCCTCCAGCACGTCCGGTCTGGTGGCCCGGGCGTAGGCCAGCGCCCGTTTGGTCGGCAGATGCAACTTCGACACCAGGACCACCGCGTGGTTGCGGCTCGGCAGCACGATGTCGCCCGCTTCCTCGTCCTCCTTCTCGAGCTCGCGGGCCACGGTTTCGTAGTGCTTGTGGATGAGCTTCATGATGACGAACAGCGCACCCATCGCCAGGATGGCGATCCAGGCACCGGCGAGGAACTTGGTCACCACCACGACCACAAGAACCGTGCCGGTGGCCGTCAGACCGACCGCGTTGATGATCCGTGACCGCATCATGTGCCGCCGCACCGCCGGATCGGTTTCGGTGCGCAACAACCGGGTCCAGTGCCGGACCATGCCGATCTGGCTGAGCGTGAACGATACGAACACGCCGACGATGTAGAGCTGGATCAGCGCGGTCACCTCTGCGCGGAACGCCACCACGAACGCGATCGCCGCGAAGGCCAGGAACAGGATGCCGTTGGAGAACGCCAGCCGGTCACCGCGAGTGTGCAGCTGCCGCGGCAGGAACCGGTCCTGAGCCAGGATCGACCCCAGCACCGGAAACCCGTTGAACGCGGTGTTCGCCGCCAGCACCAGGATCAGCGCGGTGACCCCCGCGATCAGGTACAGACCCACCGGGAAGTTGTGGAACACCGCGTCGGCGAGCTGCGCGATCAACGTCTTCTGGTGGTAGTCGGGCGGCGCCCCGATCAACTGCTCCTGCGGCCGTTCGGCGATCTGCACCCCGGTCGCCTTCGACAGCAGGATGATTCCCATGAACAGGGTGACCGAGATCACCCCGAGCAGCAGCAGGGTCGTGGCAGCGTTGCGCGACTTGGGCTTACGGAAGGCCGGCACCCCGTTGCTGATCGCCTCGACACCGGTCAGCGCTGCCGAACCCGAGGAGAACGCCCGGGCCACCAGGAACACGAGTGCGAAGCCGAGCACCTCACCGTGTTCGGGACGCATCTCGAAACCGGCGGATTCCGCGCGCAGCGGATGATCCAGAACGTAGATCTGGAACAGCCCCCAGCCCAGCATGATGTACATGCCGATCATGAAGGCGTAGGTGGGAATCGCGAACGCGGTGCCCGATTCTCGCAGCCCGCGCAGGTTCATCGAGGCCAGCAGCAGGATCGCCACCACCGCGAACAGCACCTTGTGCTGCGCGACGAACGGCACCGCCGAGCCGATGTTCGACATCGCCGACGACATCGACACCGCAACGGTCAGCACGTAATCCACCATCAGCGCGCTGGCGACCGTGAGCCCCGCGGTGGGCCCGAGGTTCGTGGTGACGACCTCGTAGTCCCCGCCGCCGGACGGATATGCGTGCACGTTCTGCCGGTAACTCGCAATCACGATCAGCATGACGCCCGCCACCGCCAGGCCGATCCACGGCGTCAGGGAGTAGGCCGTCAGCCCCGCCACCGACAGCACCAGGAAGATCTCCTCCGGCGCGTAGGCGACCGACGACAAGGCGTCGGAGGCGAACACCGGCAGGGCGATCCGTTTGGGCAGAAGGGTGTGAGAGAGCTTGTCGCTGCGGAACGGCCGCCCCAGTACCAACCGGCGCGTCGCCGTCGAAAGCTTGGACACGAGAGCCAAGACTAAGCCCGAACGGGAAAAGTCGTCACAAAGCTGTAGCGTTCGAGGGCACGGACAGCGCAACCGCGCGTTTCTGCCACCGGAAAGGACCTTCGGGTGCGAGTAGTCGTCATGGGGTGCGGCCGGGTGGGCGCCTCCCTCGCAGACAGCCTGGCCCGTATCGGCCACGAGGTCGCGGTCATCGACCGCGACAGCACCGCGTTCCACCGGCTCTCGCCGGAGTTCACCGGCGAACGGGTGCTCGGGATGGGCTTCGACCGCGACGTCCTGCTGCGCGCCGGGATCGAGGAAGCCGGCGCGTTCGCCGCGGTCTCCTCGGGCGACAACTCCAACATCATCTCGGCCCGGGTGGCCCGCGAGACGTTCGGCGTCGAGCGCGTGGTGGCGCGCATCTACGACGCCAAGCGCGCCGCGGTCTACGAGCGGCTGGGCATCCCCACGGTGGCCACCGTGCCGTGGACCACCGACCGTCTGCTCAACGTGCTGACCAGGGAGACCGAGACCACCAAGTGGCGCGATCCCTCGGGCAACGTGGGCGTGGCCGAACTTCCGCTGCACCAGGATTGGGCCGGGCACCTGGTCACCGACCTGGAGGTCGCCACAGGCGGCCGCGTGGCCTTCATGATCCGGTTCGGCAACGGCTACCTGCCCGAACCGAAGTCCGTGATCCAGGCCGGCGACCAGGTGTACGTGGCCGCCGTGTCCGGGCACATCGCCGAGGCGCTGGCCATCGCGGCGTTGCCGCCCAGCGAGGACTTGGAGTCTCACTGATGAAAGTTGCCATCGCCGGGGCCGGGGCCGTGGGCCGCTCGATCGCCCGCGAGTTGCTCGACAGCGATCACGACGTGACGCTGCTGGAGCGCAATCCCGACCATATTGACGTCGATGCCATCCCAGCCGCCCACTGGCGGCTCGGTGACGCCTGCGAGCTCAGCCTGATGGAGTCGGTCAAGCTCGAGGAATTCGACGTGGTGATCGCGGCCACCGGTGACGACAAGGTCAACGTCGTGGTCAGCCTGCTGGCCAAAACCGAGTTCGCGGTTCCCCGGGTGGTGGCCCGCGTCAACGACCCCCGCAACGAGTGGCTGTTCGACGAGAACTGGGGTGTGGACGTGGCGGTGTCGACACCGCGCATGCTCGCCTCGCTCGTCGAGGAGGCCGTCGCGGTCGGCGATCTGGTCCGCCTGATGGAGTTCCGCAAGGGGCAGGCCAACCTGGTCGAGATCACGCTGCCCGACGACACCCCATGGGGCGGGCGTCCCGTCAAGCGCCTCGATCTGCCCCGTGACACCGCTCTCGTGACGATCCTGCGTGGCGCCAGGGTGATCGTGCCCGAGTCCGACGAGCCCCTCGAGGGTGGCGACGAGCTGTTGTTCGTGGCCGTCACGGAGTCCGAGGACGAACTGCGCGAACTGCTGCTGCGTCCGGCGCCGCGCTAGCCCGCTGTGTCGCGGCTAGCCCGCTGTGTCGCGCTCGACCGGCGCTGCGGCGTCCTGGGCGTGTACGGCACGCTGCGCGGCCCGGATGGCCAGGTAGGTCACCAACGCGGCGACGGCGGTCAGCGGCCAGCCCATCGCGATGCGCGCGAAGCCCAGCCAGCCGGTCTGGTCGGAGTCATAGAGGTACTGCTGAACCAGGAATCGCGACGCGAACACCGCGACCCAGGTGAGCGTGGCGACGTCGAAGGCCAACACGGCCCGACGGACATCGCGCCAGGCCCGGTCGTGTGAATTCACCCAGCCCCAGATGTAGCCGACCACCGGGCGCCGGATCACCACCGATACCCCGAACACCACGGCATAGATCAGCGAGCTCCAGATGCCAAGCAGGAAATAGCCTTTCGACTCCCCCACCAGATAGGCGATGAGTGCGCTGACGCCCACGGCGAAGAATCCCGACACCGCGGGCTGAATGGAATCGCGGCGGATCAACCGCCAGATCAGGATCAGGGTCGCCACGCCGAGTGCGGCGGCGATCGCGGGCAACAGCCCGAACGCCGTTGACACCGGGACGAAAACCACCACCGGCAGCGACGAATAGATCAGGCCGCTGATGCCGCCCATCTGGTCGAGCACGGCCCGTCCGCCACCATGGGCAGGGGTCGGCGCCGGCTCACTCTCGGATTGCGGGGGCGCGTTGTTGTCGGGCTGACTCACTTCTGGATTTCGTAGCGGGGGTTGTAGATCGCCTTGGCGCCGTTCTCCAGCTTGCCGACCCGGCCGTGCACCCGCAGGGTGCGGCCGGACTCGATACCCGGGATGCGGCGCTGCCCCAGCCACACCAACAACACCGTGTCGGTGCCGTCGAACAGTTCGGCCTTGATGCCGCCGGAACACCCCTTGCCGTTACATTCGACGCTGCGCAGGGTGCCGACCATCGTCACTTCCTGGCCGCGCTGAGCATCGATCGCCCTGAGCGCGCCGGTATTGGCGGCTTCGTCGCTGAGCTCTTCGACATCAAGCTGTTCGGGGTCTTCCGTCAGGCGTCGCGTAAGCCGGCGCAGATACCCTTCGGCCGTAGCCATGGCCTCTCCTGACCTTCTGCAGATCCACTGTGAATCTGCCCAACCAAGGCCACGGTAGACCTCTTGCGGGGGGAATGCCACGTGGGGTGTGGGTCGGCACGCCGACGATTTGACGGGGCAGGCACGATCGTGTGATGAGCGTCATTCTGCGCGGTGTCCCAACCGTTCTGCTGCCCGGCACCGGGTCCGACGACAACTACGTCTACCGGGCCTTTTCGGGTGCACTGCACGCCGCCGAAGCTCTGGTGGTGACCCCGCCACCGACTCCGGACCGGCTTGTCGAGGGTTACCTGCACGCGCTGGACGACGCGGCCCGTTCGGGCCCGATCGCCGTCGGCGGAGTGTCCATCGGCGCCGTCGTGGCGCTCCGGTGGGCGTTGGACCATCCCGGCCACACGGTGGCGGTGCTGGCCGCCCTGCCGCCGTGGACGGGCTCCTCCCAGCATGCCCCTGCCGCGCTGTTGGCCCGGCAGTCGGCGGACCTGTTGCGCCGGGATGGGCTGGCGGCCACAGTCGCGCAGATGCGCGCCTCCAGCCCGCCGTGGCTGGCCGACGAACTCGCCCGTTCCTGGGTGGGCCAGTGGCCGACGTTGCCCGATGCGATGGAGGAAGCCTCGGGTTACCGCGCACCCGGCAGTGCCGAACTCGAACAGCTCCGGGTGCCCATGGGCGTCGCGGTGGCGACCGACGATCCGGTGCATCCGGCCGAGGTCGGTTACGAATGGGTGGCCGCAGCACCGCAGGCGGCGTTGCGGTCGGTCACCCTCGAACAGATGGGGCTCGACACCGGTGTGCTGGGTGCCGCCTGCGTGGCGGCGCTGCAGGAGGCCGCCAGCGACACCGTCGCAGGCTGATGCGCGGGTGTTCTACCCGCCGGTGATGGTGCGCAGCTGCTGCATCGCCGAGCCCTGCTCACTGCGGCGCGCCACCGGCTCGGCCGGAGGCTGATCCTGCGGCGGTGCCTGAGTGGCAGCGGCGAGCTGCTGAGCGGCCTGCTGCACCGCGGCCTGCTGTGCTGCGGCGCGCAGTTGGGCGGCCATCGGCTCGGGCAGCTCCACCTGCAGCGGCGTGCGCACCGGCAGCGGCGTTTCACCGCGGCGAATCACGGTGTCGGCCAATGATGCCCGCGCCTCGGCGGCCAGCGCGTCGATCGTCTCGGGGGCGCCGTTGACCACACAGCGCACCATCCAGCGGTAGCCGTCGACGCCGATGAAGCGCACGACACCGCCGTTGCCCGCGCCGACCACCTCGCGGCCCCACGGGCCGTCCTGGATGTTCACCGAGCTGGCGTCCTTGCGCAGCGACTCGGCGAGCTCGCCGGCCACCTCACGCCACAGGCCCGCGCTCTTGGGGGCGGCGTAGGCGGCGATGGTGAACCGCCCGTTCGGGGTCACCACCCACACCGCGCTGGGCGCCCCGGCCTCGTTCAGCTCGACCTGGACCTGCCCGCCGTCGGGCATGGGGATCAGCACCGAGCCGAGGTCGAGCCTGCCCTGCACCGCGATCGCGGGATCGTCGAAGTCCTCGACGTCGAACGGGCCCTGGTCGGACCCCTCGTCGACATCATCGGCCACGTCTGCCGAGGACGGCTGGTCGACGACCAGTTCGTCGTCGTTCTGACCGGCCGAATCGTCGGCCGAATCCTTGCTCTTGCGTTTTCCGAATGCCATCACAAACTCGCATGTCCGCCGGAGGAACCGTGGCCGCCTTCGCCACGGGAGGTGTCAGCCAGGCCCGCCTCGTCGAACGAGGTCACCTCGACCAACTCGGGCAGTTCTACCCGCTGTACCAACAGCTGGGCAATCCGGTCACCGCGGTTGATCACGATCGGCGTGTCGGGATCGAGGTTGATCAGCGAGACCTTGATCTCGCCGCGATAACCGGCGTCTACGGTGCCCGGACTGTTGACGATCGAAAGACCCACGCGGGCAGCCAAACCCGACCGCGGATGGATCAATCCCACCATTCCGTGCGGAATGGCCACGGCGACTCCGGTGGGCACGAGCTCCCGCTGCCCGGGGGCCAGCTCGACATCACGCGCGCTGTAGAGGTCTACGCCCGCGTCCCCATCGTGCGCCCGGCTGGGCATCGGTAGTTCGCGGTCCAATCGGACGACCGCCAGAGAGGTGGACACGACGTCACAGATTACTCTGAGCCCCGTGTCAGACACGCGCGCAACCACCCAAAGCGTTCACTACCGCGAACGTTTGTGGGTGCCATGGTGGTGGTCGCTGCCGGCTGCGGTGCTGGCAGGGGTAATCGCATTCGAGATCGGCCTGGCCGCCCCGGCCATTCCGGCGTGGTTGCCGTACGTGCTGCTCTTCGGCGTGGCGGGGGCTGTGCTGATGTGGTTCAGCAAGACCGAATTGAAGGTCGTGCGCCACAGCGGTGGCGACACCGAGTTGTGGGTCGGTGACGCACACCTGCCGACGAGCGTCATCTCCCGGACCGCGGAGGTGCCGCGGTCCGCCAAGTCCGCCGCGCTGGGTCGCCAACTCGATCCCGCCGCCTACGTCGTCCACCGGGCCTGGGTGGGCCCGATGGTGCTGGTGGTGCTCGACGATCCGGATGATCCCACCCCGTACTGGCTCGTCAGTTCCCGCCATCCGGATCGCGTCCTGGGTGCACTCCGCGGCTGAGCCGCCGTCAGGCGGCGCAGTCCGTGCAGATCATCACGCCGTTCTTCTCGCTTGCCAGCCGGCTGCGGTGATGCACCAGAAAACAGCTGGAGCACGTGAACTCGTCGGCCTGCTTCGGAACCACCCGTACCGACAATTCCTCGCCGGACAGGTCTGCGCCCGGCAGCTCGAACGACTCCGCTGTTTCTGATTCGTCGACATCCACCACCGCGGACTGCGCCTCGTTGCGACGCGCCTTGAGTTCCTCCAGCGAATCCTCAGAAACCTCGTCTGCTTCGGAACGCCGTGGAGCGTCGTAGTCGGTAGCCATCGTCTGTGTCCCCTCCCTTACCTTGCAGCAGAGCTTTGTACCAGCGTCGAACGCATTCCCCAAATGATTCGTGCCCGTATTGCCACACGTTTCAGTGTGATTTACATCACACTACCGTCTGAGCTCTACTGCGTCAGCGAACACCATTGCCCTTAGAGTGCAGGTGTGGTCGCGCAAATCACCGATGGCACCGCCTTCGACCGTCACGGTCGGCCCTTCCGTCGGCGCAGTTTCGTACCGGGCATTGTGCTCTTCGTCGCACTCGCTGTGGTGACGATGATCGTCTGGATCATCGCGCTCAATCAGCCCGCCGATGTGCACGAGGCCACGGTCTGCAACAACCCGCCGGCCACCGATCCGGCCGCCCCCAAGCTGGGCGAGCAGGTGGCCAGTTCGGCGATGACCGAAGTCACGCCGGCACCGCTGGCCGAGACCAGGATCCGGGTGCTCAACGCCAGCGGCCAGGGCGGCCAGGCCGGCGAGGTGGCCGGGGCCCTGCGCGATCTCGGCTTCGCCCAGCCCGAGGCGGCCAACGACCCGATCTACGCCAGCACGCGGCTGGAATGCCAGGGCCAGATCCGATTCGGCCCGTCCGGCCGCACAGCGGCCGCGGCGGTGTGGCTGGTGGCCCCCTGCACCGAGCTGTTCCAGGACGAAAGGCCAGACGCCACAGTCGATCTGGCGCTCGGCACCGAGTTCAGCGAACTCACCAGCAACGACGACATCAAGGCCGTGCTGGCCAGCCTGCGGCCCGACGCCACCGCACCGTCGGATTCCGCACTGCTGTCAAAGATCCATACCGGCACCTGCTAGCGCGTCGTGCAGGGCGTCGGCGATGCCCGGCGCCGACGCCGCCGCGTACTCGGCACCGGGAACGGTCGGCAGCCACACTGTCGCCCCGGCCTCGGCGGCGATCAGCGCCGCGGCGGCCCAGTCCCAGACCTGCACACCGTCTTCGTAGTAGGCGTCCAGCCGGCCCGCTGCCACCATGCACAGATCGAGCGCGCACGAGCCGATGCGGCGCACGTCGCGCACCGAGGGCAGCACCTGGGCCAGCACCGCGGCCTGCCGCGCCCGCTGGGGTGGGTCGTAGGCGAACCCGGTCCCCAGCAGCGCCATGGACAGATCCTCGACGCCGGAGCACCGCAGCTGCGTGCGCAGCCCGTCCCGCACCAGTTCGGCACCATGACCCAGGGCTGCCGAGTAGACCTCGCCGGCAGGGACATTGGCCACGGCCCCGGCCACCGACCGTCCGTCGTACTGCGCGGCCACCGACACCGCGTAGGCCGGGATCCCGTAGACGAAGTTGACCGTGCCGTCGATCGGGTCGAGCACCCAGCTCAGTCCCGGGCGGTCATCCTGACCGCCCTCCTCCTCCCCCAGGATGGCCTCTGCGGGCCGCAACACCGCCAGCCGCTCACGCAGCCACCGTTCGGTTTCGGTGTCGACGATCGTGACGGGGTCGGTCGGGGTGCTCTTGGATCTGACAGTCCGCCCATCGTCACGTACCCCGGCGCCGAACACCTCGGCGCGACGGCGCGAGACGAACTCGGCGGCTTCGGTGGCCAGTTGCTCGGCCACGGCTCGCAAGGCGGGAGCATCGAAACTGTTGTCGGTCACGGCCCTATCGCAACATCTTCCGACCGAAAAGTCGCTTCGCAGTGGATGGCAGACCAGCCGCGGGTGCGATGTTCACCGACTAGGGTGGGGACGCGCCTTGGTTTGTCCCTCATCCTGTCCGACAGCCTCACCGCCTGTCCCACAAAGGAGCACCCATGACCGCACCCGACGCATCCGCGGCAGATCCGGTTTCCCCCGCCGACGCGCAACACCGCGGATTCGGCGTCGACGTCGGCGGCAGCGGGATCAAGGGCGGCATCGTCGACCTGGACACCGGGCAGCTCATCGGCGAGCGGTTCAAGCTCGACACGCCGCAGCCGTCGACGCCCGACTCGGTGGCGAAAACGGTGGCTGCGGTGGTGGCCGAGTTCGGCTGGACCGGCAGCGTGGGCGTCACCTACCCGGGCGTCGTCACCGACGGCATCGTGCGCACCGCCGCCAATGTCGACAAGGGCTGGATCGGGGTGAACGCCGCCGAGGTGATCAGCGCCGCGATCGGCGGGCAGCCGGTGCGCGTGCTCAACGACGCCGACGCGGCGGGCCTGGCCGAGGAGCGTTACGGGGCGGGCAAGGCCAACAGCGGTGTCGTGGTCCTGCTGACCTTCGGCACCGGCATCGGCTCCGCGGTGATCCACAACGGTGTGTTGTTGCCCAACACCGAATTTGGCCACCTGCAGGTAGAGGGCAAGGAAGCCGAACACCGCGCCGCGTCCTCGGTCAAGGAACGCAAGGAGTGGAGTTACGCGCGGTGGAGCGAAGAGGTGAACAAGGTTCTGGTGACGATCGAGAACGCGATCTGGCCGGACCTGTTCATCGCGGGCGGCGGCATCAGCCGTAAGTCCGACAAGTGGCTTCCCCTGCTCAAGATCCGCACCCCGATCGTCCCGGCGGCGTTGCTCAACACGGCAGGCATCGTGGGTGCGGCCATGGCCAGTCAGGACCCGGGGCCCGCCGGCACGCAACCTACCGCCGGGTAACTTTGCCGCTTTCGGTCGGCCACGTGGCGAAATTTGCCGCTCGGCACGGTGAACACCCACACTGTCGTTACAATGGTCCTCGGCGGCCGCCTACCGAATAGCGGTGAATATCCCAGCCGATAAGAACGCCAACATTCGATAGCAGACGCTTTCGGTGGAGTATGCCCATGCCCACCGAGAATTTCGCGAGACCGAAAGGGTGTACGTGGCAGCGACAAAGGCAAGCCCGGCGACCGACGAGCCGGTGAAGCGCACCGCTACCAAGACTCCCGCCAAGAAGGCCCCGGCCAAGCGGGCAGCCAAGAGCACCGCGGCCAAGGCCGAGGGCGGTACCGCCACCAAGCGCGCCCCCGCCAAGAAGGCCCCCGCCAAGAAGGCCACGAAGGCCGCGGCGGGCAAGCCCGAGGACGTCAACGACGATCTGGAGACCACCGAAGACCTCGAGTCGGGTCCGGGTGAGGATCTCGACGTCGACGACGCCGACCTCGAACTCGATGAGGATCTCGACACCGACGACGAGGTCGAAGAGTCCGGCGACGACGAGGACGAGGACGAGGCCGAGAAAGGCGAGAGCAAGGACGCCAAGGCCGCCGCGCCGGCGAAGCCGGCCAAGGCCGACGAAGAACACCCCGAGCCGTCCGAGAAGGACAAGGCCTCCGGCGACTTCGTGTGGGACGAGGAAGAGTCCGAGGCGCTGCGGCAGGCACGCAAGGACGCCGAGCTGACGGCTTCGGCCGACTCGGTCCGCGCCTACCTCAAGCAGATCGGCAAGGTCGCCCTGCTCAACGCCGAGGAAGAGGTCGAGCTCGCCAAGCGCATCGAGGCCGGGCTGTTCGCCACCCAGAAGATGGCCGAGTTCGCCGAGAAGGGCGAGAGGCTCACCACCCAGGTGCGACGCGACTACCAGTGGATCTGCCGCGACGGCGATCGCGCGAAAAACCATCTGCTGGAAGCCAACCTGCGTCTGGTGGTGTCGCTGGCCAAGCGCTACACCGGCCGCGGCATGGCGTTCCTGGACCTGATCCAGGAAGGCAACCTGGGCCTGATCCGCGCGGTCGAGAAGTTCGACTACACCAAGGGCTACAAGTTCTCCACGTACGCCACCTGGTGGATCCGCCAGGCCATCACCCGCGCCATGGCCGACCAGGCCCGCACCATCCGTATCCCGGTGCACATGGTCGAGGTGATCAACAAGCTGGGCCGCATCCAGCGTGAGCTGCTGCAGGACCTGGGCCGCGAGCCCACGCCCGAAGAGCTGGCCAAGGAAATGGACATCACGCCGGAGAAGGTGCTGGAGATCCAGCAGTACGCGCGTGAGCCCATCTCGCTGGACCAGACCATCGGCGATGAGGGCGACAGCCAGCTCGGTGACTTCATCGAGGACTCCGAGGCCGTGGTCGCCGTCGACGCGGTGTCCTTCACCCTGCTGCAGGATCAGCTGCAGTCGGTGCTGGAGACGCTGTCCGAGCGCGAGGCCGGCGTGGTCCGGCTGCGCTTCGGTCTGACCGACGGCCAGCCGCGCACCCTCGACGAGATCGGCCAGGTCTACGGCGTCACCCGTGAGCGCATCCGCCAGATCGAGTCCAAGACCATGAGCAAGCTGCGGCACCCCAGCCGCTCGCAGGTTCTGCGCGACTACCTCGACTAACACCCGGCCCGGTCCGGGCCGCCACGTGCCATAACGAGATTGGCCCCCTCCGTCTGACGGAGGGGGCCAATTTCTTATGCGGGCGACTGGACAACTACACCGGCCGGCCTGCGTTCATCAGCTGTCCGAATCGGCGGAAGCCTTCTCGGAACCGGCGGTGTCACGCGAAGCGCTTGGCGCGCCGACACTCTCGGACACCTTCTTGGCGGCACCGGTGATGCTGCCGAGCGAGGACTTCACCGTCGACCTGAGCTGATCGGCGGTGTCGGACAGCGCGGTACGAACCTGTTCGCCGGTGCGCTTGGCATCGGCGAAGGCCTTGCCGGGCCTGACCATGTTGCCGGCGGTGAGGTCGGTCGCACCGTTGCCCCGCACCGAGGAGGTGACCTTCTGGGTCACGGTGTCGCGGCCGGAACCGGCCGATTCCGGCGCGCCCTTCGGATCTGTCACCACAGCGTTCAGTGGCTTCAGCATGTCCGTGGCCGAACCCGTTTCCGGGACAACGCTCTTGACCGTGTCGGACACCTTGTCGGTGAGCTCCGGCACCGGATCGGAATCCGGATTGCGCACCTGATCGATGGCCTTGCCGACCCGCTTGATGACCTCGGCATTGATCGCACGGTTGAACTTGGCCACCGAGAAGGAGGCATCGGCCACGCTGCGGTTGATCGCCGTCGCAACCTTGATCACGTCACCGGTGGCGAATGAGTCCGTCACCTGCTTCATGGCGGCCTCGAGCTGGCGGGTCAGTGTCCGCATCTGCAGCCCGACCTCATGCGCGAACGTCGGCTCGGGGCTGAACCGCTGGCCGTTCCAGTCCACCAATGTCCAGCCGTCCTCGGGGTTTCCCTCGATGACGACGTAGTCGGTGTTGCCCAGTGCGTGCTGGCTCAGCAGCATGCCCTTCTCCGCCAGGGTGAGGTTCTTGGCGTTCATCATGGTCCAGAACATGATGGTGCCGCCGTGCGAGAACACGACCGCGTTGCGGTCGCCCTTGTCGTACATGGTCTTCAACGCGCCGTCGACTCGCGCGTCGAACTCGTTGCCGTCGATCGAGCCCGGGATGCGCGCGCCGAGCTGACCAGCGAACGCCCAGGCGATCGGAGACTGGAGATAGCCACCCAGTGCACCGCTCTCGGGTGTGCCCTCGTAGTCACCCGCCTCGATCTCCTGCAGGCCGGGCAGCACCTGGATCGGCAGACCCAGATAGGCCGACATCGGTTCTGCGGTCTGCTGGGTACGGATCATCTGCGACGCATAGATGGCGTCATAGTTGTTGTCCCCCAGCTTGTCGGCCACCGCCTGGGCCTGCTCTCGCCCCAGCGGGGTGAGAGACGGACCCGGCGTCGAGGTGTCGATGTTCCCCGATGTGTTGCCTGCGGACTGACCGTGGCGCACGAAGGTGACCCGCATGTTCTCGGCGGCCCATGCGGGCAGCACGGAAATCACGAAGAAGCCGAAGGCGGTCAGCACGATGCCGAGGGCTCTCCATGTCGTTCTCGAACGACGACGCACAGCGGGTACGGCGCCGTTGTCGAACTTGCTATGTCGGTCCATTTCCTCTCCATCTATCAGGTTGTCGAGCACGCCGCAGTGGCGGCTCAGGTTGCCCGGTCGAATGCGACTCCCCGACTGTGGATTTCGCCGAGCGCCGTCTCCGGTGTGTCGACCGCCTCACTTGGCCAGGCCATGTGATGGTCCGCACTCGCAGCGCGACGGGGGCTCGCAGTCTCGCTCAGCGGTACAAGACCAGCCTCAATCGTGCTGGCCGAGAGCCGGATCCAGTGAGTCCCGCTGCGCGGAACACCCGGACCAGAGGCGGCGCCGGTGTGGTTCGGTGAGCCAAAGGACCCCCGTTGCCGTGCACGGACAACTCGACGAACAGGCGGAGATGAAAGTCGATCCGGAGATCGCAGAACTGCTGCCCGTACTGAATACCGGTTTCCCTGCCGTCGAGACGATGAGCGGCGCCGAGGCCAGGGCCGCCGTGCGGTCCCGGTATCGGGCACCGGACCGTCCGCAGCCGATCGGCGCGGTCGAGGAGCGGGCGATACCGGGGACCGAGGGCGATGTTCCCGTCCGGATCTACTGGCCGGAAACGTCCTCCGGTGCCCCGGCACCCGTGGTGCTGTTCGCGCACGGCGGTGGATTCGTGTTCTGCGACCTCGACACCCACGACGATCTGTGCCGGGACCTGTGCAACGGCATCGGTGCGGTGGTGGTGTCCGTCGACTACCGGCTGGCACCCGAAGCGCGTTGGCCTGCCGCCGCAGACGACGTGTACGCCGCATTGTGCTGGGTCGCTCGTACGGCCGGCGAACTCGGCGCCGACGCGTCTCAGATCGTCGTCGCGGGAGACAGCGCCGGCGGAAATCTCGCCGCCGTCACCGCGATCCTCGCCCGCGATCGCGGCGGTCCGGACATCGCGTGCCAGGCACTGTTGTATCCAGTGATCGCCGCGGATTTCGACACCGAGTCCTACCGCCGGTTCGCGGCGGGGTACTACAACACCCGCGCCGCCATGGCGTGGTACTGGGACCAGTACGTGCCGGATGCGGGCGACCGCACCCACCCCCATGCGTCGCCGCTGAGGGCGGATCTGTCGGGGCTGCCGGCCGCGGTGGTGATCACCGCGGGTTTCGACCCGCTGCACTCCGAAGGCGAACGTTACGCCGAAGCGCTTGCGGCCCAGGGTGTTCCGGTGGTGCACCGGAGTTGCCCCGGCGCCATCCACGGGTTCATGACGATGTCGGCGCTGACCCTGGCCGGCACCGCCAGGCGGCAGGTGTGCGCCGACATCCGAGCGGCGCTGGGCCGTGATCGCTAGGCGGTCAGATCCTGGTGGATGTCGAAGCCCTTGTAGCCCGCTGCCGCGACGTCGGCGATGATCTCGCCGTACACACCGAAACCGCCGACGAACGGCATGAACACCCGCGGCTTGCCCGGGATGTTCGCCCCGAGATACCACGAATTGGCCTGCGGCATCAGTGTTCCGGCAGCGCGTCGGGTACATTCGGCCACCCACTCGGCTGCGGCGTCCTCACGCGCCTCGATCGCCGGAGCGCTCTGCGCGTCGAGGAAGGCGATCGCATCGGCGACCCAGTTCAGGTGCAACTCCGAATGCAGCACCATGTTGGCCAGCACCGAGGGGGCGCCGGGACCGGCGATGTTGAAGAGGTTCGGGAAGCCCGGGACACCGAGGCCGAGGTAGGTCGCGGGCCCTTCCGCCCACGCCTCGTTCAGCGGCCGGCCACCCCGGCCCACCACGTTGAGCTTCTGCACCGATCCGGTCATCGCGTCGAATCCGGTGGCCAGCACGAGAGCGTCGAGATCGTAGTGCGCCTCGGTGGTGTCGAGGCCGGATGCGTCGATCCGCTCGATCGGGGTGGCCCGCAGATTCACCAACGAGACGTTGTCCCGGTTGAAGGTCTGGAAGTAGTTGTCGTCGGTGCAGATTCGCTTGGCGCCGATCGGATGATCCTTCGGGATCAACACGTCGGCGACCGCGGGATCGTCGATCACGGCCCGCACCTTCTGCTCCCAGAACAGGCGTGCGGTGTCGTTGGCCTCGATGGTGACCAGCTGATCCGGGAAGGCCTTGGAGAACAACACACCGCCCAGTTCCCAGCGCCGCTCGTAGGTCTGCCGCAGTTCCTCGGCGGAGACGTCGAGGGCAGACTTGGGATGAGGCTGATGCGGCGAGCCGCCCCCACTGCGCATCGAGAGCCTGCGCCGCTCGGCGTACCCGGCTTTCTGGGCGGCGCGCGTTTCATCGTCGAGCGGAATGTTGCCCGCCGGCACGCTGTAGTTCGGGGTGCGCTGGAAGACGGTCAGCTGTGCGGCTGCCTTCGCGATGTACGGGATCGCCTGGATGCCCGAGGATCCCGTGCCGATCACGCCGACCCGCTTGCCGGTGAAATCAACGCCTTCGTGCGGCCAGTGCGCGGTGTGGTAGACCTCGCCCGCGAACGAATCGAGGCCATCGATCGCCGGGATGTTCGCGTTCGACAGCGGCCCGACGGCCAGGATGCAGAACCGCGCGGACACGATGTCACCGCGGTCGGTGCGAACCTCCCAGCGCAGCGTCTTCTCGTCGAGCACCATGTCGGTCACCCGGGTCTCGAAGGAGATGTCGCGCCGCAGGTCGAACCGGTCGGCCACGTGGTTGAGGTAGGCCAGGATCTCCGGCTGGGTGGCGTACTTCTCGGTCCAGTCCCACTCCTGCTCAAGGGCGGAGTCGAACGAGTAGGAATAGTCGACGCTCTCCACGTCGCAGCGCGCACCCGGATAGCGGTTCCAGTACCAGACTCCGCCCACTCCGGCGGCGGCCTCGAACACCCGCACCGAGAGGCCCTGCCGGCGAAGGCGATGCAGGGCGTACAGCCCGGCGAAACCGGCTCCCACCACGACCACATCCACCGTGGCGGACTTGTCGGCGGTACCTGACGGAGCTGGCTGGGCTGTCACATCGTTGCCTTTCGATTCATGATTCGGCTCGTCACGTTACGAACCGGCGAGCGCAGCGGACAGCTGTTGTCTCACTCACCGGTACTGGGCGGCATCGTCGCAGCGCTGCGCCACCCATTCCCGCTGAATGAGACTTTCGGCCACGCCATCGCCGTGACGAATATCGTTGCGTTCATCCACCGCGGCGCTGCGGCCAGGATCGATCCTGACTCCGGCCCGGGTTTACCCCGAAAGGAAATTGTTGAGATGCAAGCAGATTCGGATAGCTTGTCGGATGTCGTAGCGATCGTCACCGGCGGCGCACGTGGCCTCGGCGCTTCGTTCGCCCGGCACATCGTCGCGCGGGGCGGCAAGGTGGTGATCTCCGACGTCCTCGACGAGGACGGCAACGCGCTGGCCGCCGAACTGGGTGCCGGCGCCCGCTACGTCCACCTCGACGTGACCGATGCGGCGCAGTGGCAATCCGCGGTCGAGCTGACCCTGGCGGAGTTCGGCACCCTGAACGGCCTGGTGAACAACGCGGGCATCTCGACCGGCCAGTTCATCGAGCACGAGCCGCTGGACCACTTCCGTACCGTGCTCGAGATCAACCTGGTCGGCGTCTTCAACGGCCTTCAGGCGGTCATCGCGCCGATGCGCGCCGCGGGAGGGGGTTCCATCGTGAACATCTCCTCGGCCGCCGGCCTGATGGGCCTGGCGCTGACCGCCGGGTACGGCGCTTCCAAGTGGGGCGTGCGCGGGCTGAGCAAGATCGCCGCCGTGGAACTGGCACCCGACCGGATCCGGGTGAACTCGGTGCACCCCGGCATGACCTACACGCCGATGACCGCACAGATCGGCATCGCACAGGGTGAGGGCAACTACCCCAACACCCCGATGGGCCGCGTCGGCGAGGCCGACGAGATCGCCGGCGCGGTCGGCTACCTGCTCTCCGGCGCCTCCACCTACGTCACCGGCGCGGAGATCGCCGTCGATGGCGGCTGGACCGCCGGTCCGACCGTGAAATACGTGATGGGACAGTGATGGTCATGAATCGACTTGAGGGCCGCCGGATCCTGGTGACCGGCGCAGGATCCGGGATCGGACAGGCCACCGCACTGCGACTGCTCGATGAGGGTGCCGCGGTCGTCGGCGCCGACATCTCCGCCGAGGGCCTGGAAGCCACCCGGCAGAGCGCACAGGAGGCCGGCACCGCAGACCGCCTCACCGCGCTGACGATGGACATCGGCGATGAGGCGTCGGTGGTCGACGGTGCGCGTGGCGCGGTCGAGACGCTGGGCGGGCTCGATGCGGTGGTGAACGCCGCGGGCATGCTGCGCGCGGTGCACACCCACGAGATGAGCCTGCAGGCGTGGAACCAGATCATCACCGTCAATCTCACGGGGACGTTCCTGGTGATCCGCGAGACTCTGCCGGCACTGCTGGAGAATCCGCAGAGTGCGATCGTGAACTTCAGTTCGACGTCGGCGGCGTTCGCCCATCCGTACATGGCGGCCTATGCGGCCAGCAAGGGTGGCATCCAGGCGATGACCCATGCGCTCGCCCTGGAGTACGGCAAGCAGGGTCTGCGGGCGGTCAGCGTGGCGCCGGGCAGCATCAAGTCCGGAATCACCGACGCCACACCGGGACTCGTTCCCGCCGACAGCGACTGGTCGTTGTTCGCCAAGTTGTCGCCGATCATGCCGACCAACCTGGCCTCCGGCGGTGCCGGGATGGGTGCCCCGTCCGCGGTCGCGGGCGTCATCGCGATGCTGGTATCCGACGACGGTGCGTTCATCAGCGGCACCGAGATCCGGATCGACGGCGGAACGCACGCCTGATCAAGGCAACGAAAACGGTGGGCGGCGCTGACCTCAGCGCCGCCCACCGTTTTTTTCGTGGAGCCGTCGAGCTACGGGGCCACTGCCTTCGACTCGCCGACCACCGTCGCGAGACCGACGTGGGCATCGCGCCACAACCGCTGCACCGGGCTGGTGCGGCGCAGGGCCTCAACGCTTGAGTGGCAGGCGATCTCATCGATCGCACGCACCGCCCGGCGGGCCGCGGCGATCTGATCGCGGCGTGCGCGTCGCCCGCACGTACCC
>NZ_HG322951.1:3161759-3186749 GCF_000455325.1 Mycolicibacterium septicum DSM 44393 | reverse complement strand
CGTGCGCGTGCCCGCATACCCGGGTCGATCGGCCCGTCCAACACCCGGTTGAACGACGCCGTGAGGGTGTCGAGCAGCGCCAGCCGCGACGCCCGGATCTCGGCGGCGGCATGCTCGGAGACCAAATCCTCTGAGCCCACCACGTCGACATGGTGGGCCAGCGCGCCCTCGGCCATGCCGATCACCGCGGCCGTGATCCCCAGCGGCGCAATGGTACTGAGCGGAATGTGGTAGATGGGATTGCGCAGGCCCGCGCGTCCCGCCGCGGTGCCGTCGACGATGCTGTCGTGATTCAGCAACCGATGCCCCGGGATGAACGCGTCGTCGATCGCGATGCTCTTGCTTCCGGTACCGATCAACCCGATCGCATCCCAGGATTCCTCGACGATGCTCAGATCCGACCGCGGCACAAGCGAATACCCCAGTCCGTCGGTATCCCCGGTACCGACCACGCGGGCACCGACGACCACCCACTCGCAGTGGTCGATCGCAGCGACCGACCGCCACTCGCCCGATAGGCGATAGCCACCGTCGACAGGCAGGAGCACCCCGGCCGGTGTGTGCGCCGAGGCGATCCAGACGTCGGGATCCGCCTCCCACACCTCGTCGCGCAGACGACGGTCGGCCGAGGCCAATGCCCATGGCGGCACGCCGACTGAACCGGCGACCCAGCCCGCCGAGCCGTCCAACCGGGCGATCTCGAGCACCGCCTCGGCGAAGTCGCCGGGATGGGTCTCGATCCCGCCGAACTCCTCGGGCTGCAGCATGTGCATCACCCCGCACTCGCGCAGCGCGTCGACCGTCCGGTTGTCGAGTCGGCCCAGCTTCTCGTTGACAGGCCCGAGTGCCTGTATCCGATCGGCATTGTCATTGATGCCGTCGAGAACGTCCCTGGTCATTTCAACACCACGCATCCAAAACTCCCTTGTCGCGCATCGCGTGCTGTCCCCATGGTCGGGTACTTGCGTCATGTGCTTGCGGCGCGATCCCGCTGAGTGAGATGGTGGGTGACCCATTGCTCGACGTCCGAGGGGGCGCAGGTGCCGGCATCCGCCAGTGACGCGACATCACGACCACGTGCCGAACAGCGTGACACGGCCGTATCGATGGTGGACCGGGTCGCCCTGATCCTCAACGTCTTCGACGAACCGGGCAAGCACCTGCGGCTGGACCAGATCGCCGGCCGTACCGGACTACCCCGGTCCTCGGTGCACCGGATTCTCAAACAGTTGCACAGCGCCGGGCTCCTGCAGCACCGTCCCGACGGCTACGCGCTGGCCGCCTCCCCGCTGCCGGTGACCCGGATGGTCGACCACTCGCAGCTGCGCAGCGTGGCATCCTCCACCCTGTCCCGCCTGCATGCCGACACCGGACTGGTGGTGCACCTCGGGGTGCTGTTCGGCGGTGACGTCGTCTACCTCGACAAGGTGGCCGGTCGCAACAGTGCGGTGGTGCCCACCCGCGTCGCCGGCCACACGCCCGCGCACGCCAGCGCCCTGGGAAAGACCATGCTGGCCCAGTTGCCCGCCGAGGAGGTGGACGCGGTCCTGGGGCCACGACTGACCCGGTCGACCCGGTCCACCATCGGCGATCTGGAGACCCTGCACCGGGAACTGGCCCGGATCCGTTCGCGGCACGGCCTGGCCTACGACAACGAGGAACTGGCGATCGGGCTGACCAGCGTGGCGGCCCCGCTGCGCTCTGCCGACGGCGAGGTGGCGGGCCTGTCTCTGACCGGTGCGGTCCCGTTGCACCGCCTGCAGCGGACCGCCCCGTTCGTGATCCGCGCGGCCCGGCACATCTCCCAGCAACTCGGCGCAGGCCGGGATGCCACGTCGGCGGCCCCGTCCCAGGCGCAGGCCACCGACAACCTCTTGTCCCGCGTGCTGCGGACGCTCACCTCCGACGCGTGGGTCTGACGCCGCGACTACCAGAGGATCTCGTCGACCTCCATGCCGAACGAGTGGCGACCGACGAGCGCCAGCACCTGCTCCACATTGCTGGCGACGTGGGTCTGCGCGGTCTGGACATCGCGCCACACCCGCTCCACCAGCGGGTACTCGGTATCGCGGCCACCCGAGTGCGCGATGAACGTCCGGATCGCCGCGACGGCGCGTTCGGAGGCCAGCACCTGGTCCCGGCGCGATCGCAGTACCAGGTCGCTGTCGGGAGCGCGGTCGGCACGTGCGGAGTCGATCAGGTCGCCGAGGTTGCGTTCGATCTGGGCGACCGACAACTCGAGGTCGCTGCACGCCATCGCCACCGGATCGACCGATGAGCCGGCCCGAGGCCGCAACGCCGACAGGATGTTCTCGGCCGCACCGAGCAGCGGAACCGTGCCGGTGTGGGTGTACATGGTCGGTTGCGGCAGCCGGTACAGCGGAGCCAGTGTGCCGAGCTGCTCGCCGCTGACCCAGCCGAACGTCCGGTATCGCGGCACCACCGCACCCGAGACGACGACATCGTGAGCGCCGATACCGCGCAATCCCACGCTGTTCCAACTCGGTTCCACGACGAAGTCGGCTCGCGGCACCAGGGCCACCAGGAAATCCTGGGCCGCACCATCCTCACCGACCAGCACCGCGGCAGCCATGAGCCACGACGCGTGCAGGATTCCGGTACACCGGGTCCACCGGCCCGACAACCGGAATTCGTCGCCGACGCGTTCGAGCCGGCCCGTCGGGGCATACGACTCGCAGAGCAGGGTCCGCGGATCCCGCCCCCACACATCGCGCTGGGCACGCTCGTCGAACAAGGAAAGATGCCAGGTGTTGACCCCCAACCACCCGGCCAGCCAGCCGGTGGAGGTACACGCCGCGGACAGGTCACGGGTGACCGCCAGGTACTCGGCCGGGTCGGCCTCCATCCCGCCGAACGCCTTGGGCCGCAGCATCGCAAAGAAACCCGCATCGTGCAGATCGCTGATCACCGCCGGGTCGATCGCCCCGGTGCGGTCGACATCGGCAGCGGCGCCGGCGATCGCCGGCAGCGCCTGGCCCACCGCAGCGCGCACATTCTGCGTCATCAGTGCCGCCCTGTCCTTCCCGTCCGGTATGTCACCATCGTGGATACCATTCGTCACCCCTCCCAGGAGGTCATATGGCCGAGCCGCCCGGTGCACCCGGCGCCGATCCCGGCGCCTCGGCTGCTGAATCGATTGCCGTCCTGCGCAATTCGGAATCGTGCCGGTTGCTGCAGCCGGTCCGCTACGGCGGGCGCGCGGCGTCCCGGTCGGCCTCGGTGGTATCCGACTTCGTCGCGGCGGTCGCCGACCTCGCGGAGCGCGACGGATCGGGCGGGTGGTTCGCCGCGGCCGTCAATACCTCGGCCTACGGGGTTGCCTGCCTGGGCGAAGCTGCCGCCGAACGGGTGTGGGGCGCCGACACCGATGCCCTCGTCGCCGCCTGCGAGGAACCGGCGGGACGGTTGACCGCCGAGGCCGGAGAGTTTCGGTTGACGGGCCGCTGGGAGTCGGTGACCGGTGCGCTGTCTGCGGACTGGCTGCTGCTGAGCGCCCTGGACGGAGACTCGGTCCGGTGCGTCCTTCTCCCCCGTGACGCGGTGCGACTGGACCACCAGGCCGGCCTGCGCGGCCTGGATGCCGCCGGAATCGGCGACGTCGCGGTGTCCGACGCGATCGTCGACGCACAGACCGTGTTCGCGAATCCCGACGACAGTCCTTGTGCCACTGGAGAACTCGATGACGTCGGGCCCTCCTACGGGATTCTCGCCGGAGCCGCGCGGGCTGCCGCTGTCATCGGGGCCGCCTCCGGCGTGTGGCAGGCACACGTCGGGCAGGTCCGCCGGCGACTGGCCACCTCGTACGGCAGCGAGGACACGACCGAACTGACGGCTTCGGCGGTACTGGTGGCCAAGGCGGAGTCGGACATCGACGCCGCCCGGCTGCAACTCGTCACGGCGCTGAGCGCCGATGCCGCCGGTGCCGCGACGGCGCTGCGCCAGGCGGTCACCCGGGCACGCAACGCCGCCGACCAACTGCTGAGCAGCGGCAGTCGGCACGCGCTGGACGCGACGGACCCGGTGGCCCGCCTGTGGCTCGACGTCCTAGCCGGATACCGCCTGACGATCCGACGGATCGGCGGGGATCCCAGCGCCGGCTGAGTTCGCCCGCGCTGACAGCTCGGCCAGCTCCTGCGGCACCCGGTCGGCGATCCCGTACGGGTCCGGCACCTGATCACCACAGGTCAGCACACAGATCGCCATCTCGTCGCGGTAGCTCCATCCGGTGAAATTCAATCCCATCGGGAACACGATCGGCCCCGAGGAGATGAGCTGTTCGATCGGCGCACCGCCCCAGTACAGGGTGTTCTGCGGGCCGCGCATGTTGGACGCGATCAGGCTGAACATCGGGCGGCGCTTCATCTTGGCCCCGAGGATCGGCAACACCCGCGAGTACAACCAGAACAGCGGCCAGTACTCCATCCAGTCGTGCTGCAGCCAGGCGTCGCGCTCGGCCTGCACCTCGCGCGCGGTGCGGGTCGCCGAGGCGACGGCCGCCAATCGCTCCACGGGATCGGCGATGTGGGTGGCGAGGTCGACGTTCCAGCGCGCCACCTTGTTGCCCCACTCGGCTTCGGTTTCGTCCGGACGCATCGAGACGGGCACCACGGCGGTCATGCTCTCGTCGGTGAGCTGTCCGTTCTCGGCCAGGTAGTCGCGCAGCGCCCCACCGCAGATGGTGAGGAACACGTCGTTGATGGTGACGCCGAAGACCTTCGACACCCGTTTGATCTCGGTCACGTCGCAGCGCCGGTAGGCGAATCGGCGGCTGGCCGAGAACGGTTCGTTGAACGGCATGGCCGGCGCGGCGAAAGCTTCTGCGTAACCGGGCTTTCCGGCCTTCTGCCGACGGCGGATCACCCCGGTGACCGCCGCGGTGCGGGCGATGATACTCGGGAAACGTGCCAGTGCCGCGATCTGGTGGCGCAGCACGAGCGGCCACCAGAGCCACGGGGCCGGGCGGCGCTCGTTCGGCAACGGCGTCGACCGCGGCTGCGGCAACGGCGTCTGCGGATCCGCGCTGTAGAGGGTTTCCAGTAGCCGCAGTGAGGCGGTGCCGTCGGCGACGGCGTGGTGAATCTTGAGCACCAGGGCGACGCGCCCGTCGGCCAGGCCCTCGACGTACCACAGCTGCCAGGCCGGCCGGTCGCGATCCAGCGCCACCTCGAAGATCTCGCCGATGGTCGCGGCGAGTTCCTCGTCTCCGCCGGGTGCTGGCGCGGTGGTCCGCTGCAGATGGTGTTCGATGTCGATCTGCGGCCGCGAAACCCACCACGGCCGGCCGAACCCCACTCGCGGGGACAGCAACTGCCACTGCATGGGCTCGATCTGATCGACCCATCCCTGCACGGCGGTCTTGAGCCGGTCGAACGTGAGCGGTTCGGACATCCTGGCCCGGGTCGAGCACCACGGCCTTCATCGTGTGCTGCGGTTGGACGGAGCTCTCCCATGCCAGGAAGCTGTTGTCCTCACCCTTCAAACGCCGCATTCTCAACCTCGCTTGTTCTCACCGCCGTCACGGCTCTTTCTGTGGCTGCCATCACTCTTATCCAAACGTGTGTCCCAGTAGACAAGCTGTCCCGCCCAGCGAGACTGCGTGGCTCGCGGCCAGGTCGGTGCGCCGTACGGTTTGCGCCATGAAGCGAGCTATTCCGCGCCCCGCCGGCCTCGTCGCCAGGGTCAATCGGCTCCGGGTGGTCGCCCGCAGCGTTGCCGTGCTGCGCGAGTCAGGCCTGTCCGGTGGGGCCGCCGACGGCATCCGGCAGGCCAAGCTGGTCCGCCAGTTCGGCGGCTTCGCCGCCGTGATCGAGAGCGCCGCAACCCGCGATCCCAATGCCATCGCCATCACCGACGAATGGGGCGACGTGACGTTCGCCGAACTCAACGACCGGGTGAATGCACTTGCCCGGGCCTGGAACTCACGCGGTATCGGCGCGGGCTCGGTGATCGCGGCGCTGTGCCGGGATCACCGAGGCCTGGTCACCATCCTGGCCGCCGCCGGCAAGGTCGGCGCCCAGTTGCTGCTGATGAACACCGGCTTCGCCAAACCCCAGCTCGCCGATGTCGCGGCCCGCGAGAAGGTCAACGTGCTGATCTACGACGAGGAGTTCACCGACCTGGTGAGCGCCATCGATCCCGGGGTTCGGCGCTTCCTGGCATGGACCGATGAACGCTCGACAGTCGATGTCGAGGGTTCGCTGGAGGGTCTGATCGCCGCCACCTCGCCCGCCCCGGTGGCCGCACCCGCCAAGCCGGGCGGCATGACGCTGCTGACCAGCGGCACCACGGGCACGCCCAAGGGCGCCCCGCGCGGCAAGACCTCTCCCCTGTTCTCGGCGCAACTGTTGGACCGGGTGCCGCGGCGCCGCGGCCAGACCTGCATGCTGGCCGCGCCCATGTTCCACGGCACCGGGCTCGGCCAGGCGGTGTTGTCGCTGGCACTGGGCAACCGCCTGGTCCTGCGGCGCAAGTTCAACCCCGAGGAAACGCTGCGCGCGGTCCAGAACCACGGCTGCGACGTGCTGGTCGTGGTGCCCACGATGCTGCAGCGAATCCTGGCACTGCCCAAGGATGTTCGCGATCGTTACGACACGTCGTCGCTCAAGATCATCTTCGTATCGGGCTCGGCCATGCCACCCGACCTGGTCGAGCGCACCCTCGCCGAATTCGGTCCGGTGCTCTACAACCTTTACGGCTCAACCGAACTCGCGGTCATGACCGTCGCGATGCCCGAGGACCTGCTGCACGATCCGCGCACCGCGGGCCGGGCGCCGGTCGGATGTGCGGTGCGTCTGTACGACTCGAAGGGTGAAGAGATCACCGAGCCGGGAGTGATCGGCCGGGTTTTCGCCGGCAGCGACGTGAGCTTCGCCGGCTACACCGACGGCCGCACCAAGGAGTCGATCGACGGACTGCAGAGCAGCGGCGACGTCGGCCACTTCGACGACACCGGCCGGCTCTACATCGACGGTCGCGACGACGACATGGTGATCTGCGGTGGCGAGAACGTCTACCCGCTGGAGGTCGAGAACCTGATCACCAGCCACCCCGAGGTCGACGAGGTGGCGGTGATCGGGGTCAGCGACGACGACTTCGGCCAACGGCTCAACGCCTATGTGGTGCCGATCGACGGCGCCACCCTGGCCCCCGACGACATCAGGGACTACGTGCGGGCGAACCTGGCCCGCTACAAGATCCCCCGGGACGTCGAGTTCCTGAGCAGGCTGCCCCGCAATGCCACCGGCAAGGTGCTGCGCGGCGAGCTGACCGGGGGTTCCAGGTGAGCGGCTCACCCACTTCCGACGAGACCATGAAGCGCGAGGTCGCCGGACGGATGGGCGACGCGTTCGCCCCGATCCTCTCCGGGGGCAGCGACCCCATCGCCGCCGCGGCCGAGGTGCGCGCCCGGCTCAAGGCCAGCCGCCGACCGGCCAGGCCCATGCAGGTGAGCAGCGTCGAGAACCGGACCGTCCCCGGGCCGGCCGGCGACATCCCGGTGCGGATCTACCATCCGCTGGACCCCGCCGACTCCTGCGTCGACACTGGCCCCGGACTGCCCGTACTGGTCTATTTCCACGGCGGCGGATTCGTCCTCTGCGACCTCGACTCGCACGACTCGTGCTGCGGCAGGCTCGCCAACGGCATCGGCGCGATCGTGATCTCGGTCGATTACCGGCTGGCACCGGAGCATCCCTATCCTGCCGCGGTCGAAGATGCCTGGGCCGCAACCGAATGGGCGGCCGCCCACGCCTCCGAGCTCGGAGGTGACCCGGCCCGGCTGGTGGTCGCGGGCGACAGCGCGGGCGGAAACCTGGCGGCGGTGGTGGCGATGACAGCCCGGGATCGCAGCGGACCGCCCATCGCATTCCAGGTGCTGATCTACCCGGTGGTCGACCAGCGCCGCAAGTCGTCGCTGTCCAGCCCGCACACCAAGAGCGGGGTGCTGACCGCCGAGCACATGCAGTGGTTCACCGCGCAGTACCTCGGTGCCAGCGGCGCCCAGGCCGAGGTTTCGGCGTCGCCGATTCTCGGTGACATGACCGGGCTTCCGGATGGGCACGTGCTGACCGGGGCCCTGGATCCGCTGTGCGAGGAGGGGGAAGAGTACGCCCGCATGCTCGCCGCCGGCGGCGCCGAAGTCAGCGTCCGGCGCTACGAGCGCGGATTCCACGGATTCTTCAACCTCGCCGACCACCTCCCCGCCGCGGCCGAGGCCACCGAAGACGTGTGCGCCGTCATCCGCGAGGCCCTGCGCTCCCCGAACTGAACAACGAAGACCACACCTGAAAACCATTGAAAGGCAACCCATGAAGCTTGCGAACACCCGCGCTCTGGTCACCGGCGCGAGCCGCGGACTGGGCAAGAGCATCGCCGAGGTGCTGGCCGCACGCGGTGTCGACGTCGCCGTGGTGGCGCGTGATGCCGAGTCGCTCAACCTGCTCGCCAAGGAGATCGGCGGCAAGGCCTACCCCACCGACCTCACCGACCCCGCCGCCGTCGAGGCACTGCTGGATCAGGTCGAGGCCGACGGCCCGGTCGACATCCTGGTCAACAACGCCGGAATCGACCGGGTGGGCCTGTTCCCCGACGCCAGCGCCTCCGATGTGCAGAACCTCCTGCAGGTCAACCTCGCCGCGCCCCTGGAGCTGTGCCGCCAGGCCATGCCGAGGATGGTGCGCCGGGGCCGCGGTCACATCGTGAACGTGTCGTCCTACGGCGCGATCGCGCAGGGTCCCGGCGTCACGTTGTACGGCACCTCCAAGGCCGGCCTGAGCCATTTCACCGCCGGCATCCGCGCGGAACTGCGGGGCAAGCCCGTGGGTACCACGCTCGTCCAGCTCGGCGAGGTGCGGACCGACATGATCGACCACATCCGGGAATTCACGCCCGCCCGCAAGACCATCGAGCGGTTCGAGCGCCTGCGCATGCTGCCGTCGTCCGCGCTGGAGCCCGAGGTGGTGGCCACCGCCATCGCCGACGCCATCGAACGCAACAAGCGCCATGTCGTCATGCCACGTCAGATCGTCGCCATGGCCAAGGTGACCGAGTTCCCCCGCCGGATGTCGGAGATCCTGCTGACCGGCATCGACCAGAACGAGAAGTAGCGATGACGAACGCAAAGCTGATGGATCTGTCCGGCAAGGTCGCGATCGTCACCGGCGCAGCGCGCGGACAGGGTGAGGCCGAAGCGCGGTTGTTCGCCGCCCTCGGCGCCCGGGTGGTACTGACCGACGTCCTCGCCGAAGAGGGCGAGCGGGTCGCCGAATCGATCGGCGCCGCCGCCCGTTTCGTCCGCCACGATGTCGGCAGCGAAACCGACTGGCGCGTGGCGGTCGACACCGCGGTCACCGAGTTCGGCCGGGTCGACGTACTGGTCAACAACGCCGCCATCTGCAAGGTGGTGCCGCTGGCCGAGCAGGACACCGCCGGATTCGAGCAGATGCTGCGGGTCAACCTCATCGGCGCCTTTCTCGGTATCCAGGCTGTCACGGAACCGATGAAGGCCGCCGGCGGCGGATCGATCGTCAACATCTCGTCGCAGGCGGGCGTGCAGGGACTCGCGGGCTACACCGCATACGGCGCATCCAAGTGGGGCCTGCGCGGCATGTCGAAGGTCGCGGCAATCGAGCTGGGCCCGTTGGGTATTCGCGTCAACACCGTCTACCCCGGGATGATCGACACACCGATGATCGCCCACCTTGAGGTGGAACGCGGCCTCGGCGGCCATCCCGGTGCGCCGCTCACGCGCGTCGGCACCCCCGAAGAGGTTGCCGACGTCGTCGCATTCCTCGCCTCGGATGCGTCGTCGTACATCACCGGCGCGGATCTGACCGTCGACGGCGGCGCCAGCGCGGGCCGGATTCCGGTGACGCCGGTCCACACCAACTGAGCCGACGCGAGATCACCGCCCGCCGAGCAGGCGCGGGATCTGGTGGGCCGGCGGTCGCGCCGGCCCGCCACAACCTCACGCCCCGGGCAGCACCAGGATCTTGACGTGCGCCTCGGGATCCCGCAGCGCCTCGAAAGCGTCGCCCAATCCGTCCAGTCCCACCCGGCCCGTGATGATCGCCTCGGCGTCGATCTCGCCGTCGGCCAGCCGCTTCAGCACGGTGTCGTAGGCCTCGTGGTAGGGGCCGTGGCCGAAGTTGATCGCGATCTGCCGGAACTGCGCGACCACCGGGATGATCGTCTCGTCGCCGAAAGGTGAAGCGACGACCTGGATCCGGGATCCGAACGGCAGGGTGTGGGTCAGCGTGTTGAGGGTGCCGACGCGGCCGCTGCACTCGTAGGCGATGAGAATGCCGGAACCACCCTTGCCCTGAGCCAACATCGAGTTCCAGAGCTCGATCGGATCCTGCTCGTCGGGATCGACCACGATGTCGGCGCCCATCTTGAGGGCGAGTTCGCGGCGTTTGGGCGACGGTTCGGCGGCGATGACGGTGTGCGCGCCATGCGCCTTGGCCGCCAGGATCGTGCCGAGACCGATGGAGCCGCAACCGATCACCAGGGCGGCGTCGGTCTCGGTGAGGCCCGATTGCTGCACGTGCATCTCACCCACGTGCAGCGGTTCGGCCAGGGTGGCGTGTTCGAGTGACAGACCGTCGGGCACCTTGCGCACCCAGAAGCCGTCGACGACGATGAATTCGCCGAAGGCCCCGTGGTATTCGTTGGAATAGCCGATGATCGTCGGGATTCCGGTGCCGGCCTCGGTGGCCACGCCGATGCCCGCGACCCGGTCGCCCACCTCGAAATCGGTGACACCCGGGCCGCATTCGACGACCGTGCCGGCGTACTCATGCCCGAGCACGATGGGCCTGCTGTGGTCGAACACGGCGAGCGGGAACCCTCCGGCGGCCGCGACCGAGACGAACCGGCACGGATCCTTGGACATGCTCAGATCGCTGCCGCAGATGCCGCAGGCCGCGACCTTGATGCGCAGTTGCCCGGTCCCGGTGGCGGGTGGTTCGGTGACGTCGGTAACGGTGAACCGCCCGTCGAAGTACTCCGCCGCGCGCATCACGCCCCCTGCCCGGCGAGCTGCTCGGCAGGCTGGCCGTAATAGTCGGTGTGCGCCTTGGTGATTGCGCCGATCAGGCCGCCGAGCAGGTACTCGCTGTTGTCCTCGGCGAACTGCAGGCTGGCCTGCCGGCCGGCGTTGCGCTTCTTGAAATGCGGTACCACCTCGGAGGCGAACAGTTCGTAGCTGCGCTTGGTGTCCTCCCAACTGGCCATGTCCACATGCAGGATCAGCAGCGTGCCGAATCCGCCGGTCTTCTCGATGAGTCGTTCGATCTGTGCGATCGCATCTTCGGGGGTGCCGATGATCACTTGACCGAACTCGCCCAGGTTGTCGGTACGCCACTGGTTGATGATGCCCTCGGGCGTCTGCGCCCAGTCGGGGTGGATGCCCTGCTGCCGGTTGACGTATTCGGCGATGGCATGGATCCGGCGGCTGACGGCCCGTTCGGCCTCGGCGCGCGTCTCGGCGATGAACATCGGATTGACCAGGCGCCAGGTGGAGCGGTCCGCCTGATGCCCGTTCTCGGCGCAAACCTGCTCGTACACACCCCAGTTGCGGTCGAGCACCTCGAATCCGCTCGGCGAGCTGGCGGCCAGCGACAGCAGGGACAACCCGTGCGTGCCGGCGAGCACCGACCCGTTCGGAGAGATGGTCGACGCGGTCGCCACCTCGATACCGGCCGGATCGTAGGTGGGCAGCTGGGCCCGCGCATCCCGCAGGGTGAACCAGTCGGTCTCCATGTTGACGACCTCGCCGCGCAGCAGGCGCAGCACCGCCTCCAGCGCCTCACCCTGCATCCGGCGCTGGTCGATCGGATTGATCCCCATCATGTGCGCATCCAGCGGGATCTTGCCCGGGCCGGTGCCGACGATGAGCCTGCCGCGCGTCTGCAGATCGAGTTGGGTGATGCGGTCCGCGGTGATCAGCGGGTGGTGGTACGGCAGCGACATCACGCCGGTGCCGAATCGGATGCGTTCGGTGCGTTCGGCCGCCGCCGCGATGAACACGTCTGGCGCGGGAACGATTTCGGATCCGGTCGAGTGGTGCTCACCCATCCAGGCCTCGTCGAATCCGAGATGGTCCAGATGTTCCATCAGATCGATGTCACGCCGCAGCTGCAGTGCCGGGTCGGCGTTGAGGGGGTGATAGGGCGCCAGGAACGCCCCGAACTTGATCGAGCTCGAATTCCACATGCCCGGGACGCTATCTGGATCAAATGATTGGATCAAGTGATCCAGAAATTTTGCCGCGAATGCTCCCGCTGGGTAGGACTGATCAGTCAGGAACCGAGGAGACGATCGACTCCACCGACGACGAAACACACGAGGTCTTCGTAGAAGTCCCTCAGTTCGTCCTCATCCAGCCGGCTACCGTTGCGGCGCCATTCGTCGGCCCGGCTCAGCGCTTGGATGAAGTTCATGACGGAGATGGCCCACCGCAGTTCCAGGCGGGCCGGATCCGAATCGGGAAACGCGCGCTGGACCTGTGCGAACAGTTCGTCGGGCAGATGCTGCTCGGTGTCGAGCAGCACCGGATTGTCCTCCTGCGAGATCTGCGCGATGATCTTGATCCAGCGCATGCCCCGGACCCGGTGGCGCAGCAGCAGTTTCAGATACGGCCCGGTGACCGCCCGGACCAGAGCATCGGGACTGGGCGCATCCGGATCGGCCGCGAGCACCGCCACATTGGCCGTGATCTCGTCACGCACCGGCGCACCGATGTCGGTGAGCACCGCGCGCAGCAGGTCGTCTTTGGATCCAAAGTGGTAGTGCACCGACGCGGCGCCGAGGCCCGCGGCCGCGTTGACCGCCCGCACGGATACCGCATCCACCCCTTGGGCGGCGAACAGTCGTTCGGCAGCCTTCACCAGGCGCAGCCGGGTAGCCGCGCCCTGCCGATTCTGGGCTGCGCCGGACACGTGACGAGCATGTCACGTGCCGCACCGGCCGCTGAGCTGCGCTCTACCCCGACGGCGTGTCGGCCAGCGGCGCAAACCGCCCCTGATCGTCGGGCTGGTAGACCGTGGTGGTCATCACAGCGTCCACCGGCAGCGGACCGTACAGATGCGGGAACAGCATCGCCTCTGGATCCGTCGGCACCCCCGGCTCCCAGCGCACCGGATCGGTGAGTTTCGCCGGATCGATGTGCAGCAGCACCAGGTCGCCGCGTCCGGAGTAGAGCCGGTTCGCCGGCAGATGCACCTGCTCAGGAGCCGAGAGGTGGACGAAGCCCTGGGCGCCGAGCGAGTCCGGACGATGCTCCCCGCTACGCTGAGCCGTCAGCCAGTCCTCGACGCTGCACAAGTGAAGCAGGACACGCGGCGATGGATGCATACCGTCAGCTTGCCTGTCCAGCAACACGGCGGCCAAGTGAGACACGACACACCGGTGAACCCCTGGGGAACAAGGCCGGAATCCAAAACGTCTGACAGAGTAGACATACGCAGTCACGGCGACTTTGCCGAGATGCGCAGAGCAGAAGACGGAGGAGCCATGAACGCAACTCTGACAAGCCCGGAGCTAACCAGAGCCGATCGCTGCGATCGTTGCGGTGCTGCGGCACGCGTGCGCGCGAAGCTGCCTTCGGGGGCCGAGCTGCTCTTCTGCCAGCACCATGCCAACGAGCACGAAGCCAAGCTGGTCGAGCTGGCCGCGGTGCTGGAAAACAGCACCGCAGACGCCTGACGGCCATCAGCCGTCGCCTCGGACACCACCCGCCTGGGCAGGAGCACGTTTCGTCAGTAATGCTTGACTGGTCATGACTGGCCAGCCGCTTCCAGTACCACCATCACGCCACCACATCTGGCACATCACTCGACGCACGTTGTCGAAGAGCTGGGACGATTCCATCTTCTCGGAATCGGCGCAGGCGGCGTTCTGGTGCGCGTTGTCATTGCCTCCCCTCCTGCTGGGGATGCTCGGCAGCCTGGCCTACATCGCACCGTTGTTCGGGCCGGACACTCTGCCGACGATCCAGGATCAACTGATCAACGCGGCGAACAGCTTCTTCTCCCCCAACGTCGTCAACGAGATCATCGAACCGACGATCCGCGACATCGTGAAGGGCGCCCGGGGCGAGGTGGTGTCGGTGGGTTTCGTGATCTCGTTGTGGGCCGGGTCGTCGGCGGTGTCGGCATTCGTGGACTCCATCGTGGAGGCCCACGACCAGACACCGCTGCGACATCCGGTGCGGCAGCGCTTCTACGCGCTCGGCCTGTACGTGATCATGCTGGTGTCCGCGATCGGCTTGGCGCCGCTGCTGGCGCTCGGGCCCCGGGCGATCTCCGAACACATCCCGGACAGCTGGGACAACGTGCTGCGGTACGGCTACTACCCGGCGTTGTTCCTGGCGGTGTTCGTCGGGGTGACGATCCTGTACCGGGTCTCGTTGCCCGCACCCATCCCGACGCATCGCCTGATGCTCGGCGCGGTGCTGGCCACCGTGGTGTTCCTGGTCGCCACGTTCGGGTTACGGATCTACCTGACCTGGATCACCAGCACCGGCTACACCTATGGCGCGCTGGCCACGCCGATCGCGTTCCTGCTGTTCGCGTTCTTCCTGGGTTTTGCCATCATGCTCGGCGCCGAACTCAATGCGGCCATTCAAGAGGAGTGGCCCGCGTCGGACACCCATGCCAGGAGACTGCGGGAATGGCTGGAGGACAAAGCCCTCAACGGCGGCCTCAACGGCGGCACCCAGGCACCCGTCGAATCCCGGGTGCCCGAGCCTCTGCCACCGCCCCGGCCGCCGGCCGCATCGTGAGTTACTTCTTGAGCGACTCGTAGATCTTCTTGCAATCCGGGCACACCGGAGAGCCCGGCTTGGCCGATTTCGTCACGGGGAATACCTCGCCGCACAGCGCGACCACATGCGTGCCCATGACGGCACTTTCGGCGATCTTGTTCTTCTTGACGTAGTGGAAGAACTTGGGGGTGTCGTCGTCGGTCCCGTCGTCGACGCGTTCGTCGGTGTCCGGGCGCTCGATGGTCTGGGTCTGCATAGTTTTATTGTGCTCCTCACGTCCGCGGGTTTTATTGTGCCTGGCTGCGGGGCATAGGGAAATCCGCCTGCCACCACGCGGTCCAGGTGTGGAACAGTAGAGGCATGAAACAAAGCCACGAGCTGAGTTTCGACGACGATTTCGGCGACGATTTCGGCAAGGAAGCCCGCCCGGTTCTCATCACCAAAGCCGCACCCTCCTACGAAGTGCAGCATCGCCAGCGCGTCCGCAAGTACCTGACGCTGATGGCCTTCCGTATCCCGGCACTCATCCTGGCCGCCGTCGCCTACAACATCTGGCAGAACGGGCTGATCTCGCTCGCGATCATCGTGGCGTCGATACCGCTGCCCTGGATGGCGGTGCTGATCGCCAACGATCGTCCCCCGCGCAGCGCCGAGGAGCCACGACGTTACGCCGGTCGCGGCGAGCGGATCCCACTGTTCCCCACCGCGGAGCGGCCGGCGTTACAGAAGGAACCGTTTGTGCCACCGCAACCGGACGCGGCGCGGTCCGGCGACGATGACCCCAGCTGAGCGGCTTCTTTAGCTATTCTCAGGACATTCTCAGGTCGGTTCCGAAAAACCGCAGCTCAACGGGTATGAATCCGGGGATCGGCGGGAACTCTCATGGCGTCTACGACGTTGTAGATCATGACAGTTCGAGCTGATCAGGAGGCCGTCATGGCAAATGCCACCACAAGCCGCGTCGACAGTGATCTGGACGCCCAGAGCCCTGCCGCCGACCTCGTGCGCGTGTATCTGAACGGCATTGGCAAAACGGCGTTGCTCAACGCCGCCGATGAGGTAGAGCTCGCGAAGCGCATCGAGGCAGGCTTGTACGCCCAGCACGTGCTGAGCACGAAGAAGCGCCTGGGCGAGAACCGCAAGCGCGATCTGGCCACCGTGGTCCGCGATGGCGAGGCAGCGCGCCGGCACCTGCTGGAGGCCAACCTCCGCCTGGTGGTGTCGCTGGCCAAGCGCTACACGGGGCGCGGTATGCCGCTGCTGGACCTGATCCAGGAAGGCAACCTGGGTCTGATCCGCGCAATGGAGAAGTTCGACTACTCCAAGGGCTTCAAGTTCTCCACGTACGCCACGTGGTGGATTCGCCAGGCCATCACCCGCGGGATGGCGGACCAGAGCCGCACCATCCGACTCCCGGTCCACCTGGTCGAGCAGGTCAACAAGCTGGCCCGGATCAAGCGTGAGATGCACCAGAACCTGGGCCGCGAAGCCACCGACGAGGAACTGGCCGAGGAGTCCGGCATCCCGGTCGAGAAGATCAACGACCTGCTGGAGCACAGCCGCGACCCGGTGAGCCTGGACATGCCGGTCGGCACCGACGAGGAAGCCCCGCTGGGTGACTTCATCGAAGACGAGAACGCGATGTCGGCCGAGAACGCCGTCATCTCCGAGCTGCTGCACACCGACATCCGCCACGTGCTGGCCACGCTCGACGAGCGCGAGCAGCAGGTGATCCGGCTGCGGTTCGGCCTCGATGACGGGCAGCCCCGCACCCTGGACCAGATCGGCAAGCTCTTCGGTCTGTCCCGTGAGCGGGTCCGCCAGATCGAGCGTGAAGTGATGTCCAAGCTCCGCAATGGCGAGCGTGCCGATCGGCTCCGCTCCTACGCCAGCTAGTCCCTCCTGACGATGTGCCCCGCCGGTTTTCCGGCGGGGCACATCGCGTATCCAGGCGTTTCCGGTCGTTTTGGCCCGTATGTCCTGGGGTTTTCCGCGACGATGTGACCTGCCCAACGCCCCGATGTTGCGCCGCAGTTCAGACGCCGGAAACGGTAGACTGTGCGGTGACGTTTGGGCTGGGAAGGCGCGCATGAACGATCTGGTCGACACCACCGAGATGTACCTACGAACGATCTACGACCTCGAGGAAGAGGGCGTGGTGCCGCTGCGTGCCCGTATCGCCGAACGGCTCGACCAAAGCGGTCCAACGGTCAGCCAGACGGTATCGCGCATGGAGCGCGACGGCCTGCTGCACGTGGCCGGCGACCGCCACCTCGAACTGACGGACAAGGGCCGCGCCCTCGCGGTCGCCGTGATGCGCAAGCACCGGCTGGCCGAGCGGTTGCTCGTCGACGTGATCGGGTTGCCGTGGGAGGACGTCCACGCCGAGGCGTGCCGCTGGGAACACGTGATGAGCGAGGATGTCGAGCGGCGCCTGGTCCAGGTGCTCGACAACCCCACCACCTCACCGTTCGGCAACCCCATCCCGGGCCTGTCGGACCTCGGCGTCGGCGGGGCCGGCTATGACGACGTCAGCCTGGTCCGGCTCACCGAACTCCCCGTCGGGCTGCCGGTGGCGGTGGTGGTGCGCCAGCTCACCGAGCACGTGCAGGGCGACACCGAGCTCATCGGCCGGCTCAAGGATGCCGGCGTTGTGCCGAACGCCAGGGTCACCGTGGAGGCCAACGACCACGGCGGCGTGATGATCGTGATCCCCGGGCACGAACAGGTCGAGCTGCCCCATCACATGGCGCACGCGGTCCGCGTCGAGAAGGTCTAGCCGCTCAACCGGCCCTGCGCCGCCACGTCCTGCGTGGCGGTAGCCGCACGCCGAGCTGCTCGGCCAGGCGATACCCGGTGACCGCCAGTTCCCGGATCCGCTCCGGGCGCATCCCCGATTGCAGCGCGGTGTCGAGCATGCCGGCCATCCGGTGTGTCGGCCGCGCCCGCAACGCCGCATCCAACGAAACTCCGGCCAGTGGGCCGTCACCACGCGCGTACGCCGAAAAAGACAGCAGGACAAGGGCTTCCACCCGCCACGGATCGGGAAGATTACGCGCCAGCAGGGCCCACAAGGCTTCGGCCTGATCGGCGCACTCCCCGACCGCCAGCGCGTAGAGCGTGTCGCGGACCCGTGGATCGGCCAGCCCCACGGCCAGCTGCGCCAATTCGGCCACACCGGGTACATCGCCCTCCGCCACCTGCAGGGCCGCTGTCATCGCGGCCTCGACATCCCGACGCACCTCGGCGTCGGGGCGCGCCTCCGGGCACCCGGGCCGCTGCGTCACGAGCGCCAGCGGGCGCCTCATCGCGTCATTGGCGACCGGGTCCGGCTGGATCACCTGCAGCAGTTCGTCACGGCTGGCGTAGAGCCGGCGGCCGTCCAGCACCGCGGCCGCCGCCAGCGGCGACGCACCCGGGTCGTCCACGCTCCCGTGTTCACCGCAGCCGTCGGCACAGCGCCAGAAACCACCGGCAGCCACCTTGTCCACGACGTGCGCGGCATAGAGCTCGATGCCGTCGGCGGCCAGCGCCTGGTCCAGCATCGACGCCAGGTCGCGATAGCGGTCATCGCATGCCTGGCAGTCCGGGCTGTCCCCGTCCACGACTACCGCGATGACCGCGTCCACGCCGGCCGCTGCCGCGAGGCCGACCAGATGCTGGACGCGTTCGGTCATGTCGTCCGCCAGATCGGCGCGCATGACGCAGCCCAACTCGCCCCGGTCGACGGTGACCAGGACGAGGCTGCGGTGCGGCACGAATCCGAGCACCGCGGGTAGCGCGGCGATCAGCGCACCGGGACGGGTGAGGTGGAAGTCGAACTCCGGCGAGGATGGCGATGGCGTTGTCATGGCCCGACCGTGCCAACCGGGGCCGTCACAGGCCCTGCCCCGAACCGCCGTTTGCGGCCGGCTGGGGATGGACTCTGCGCTGGGGATAACCCGAGGCATTTGTTCATCCGGTATTCGGTCTCGCCGACATGCGAGAAGGCGGCAACCGGCGTAAACAGTTTTCCCATGGGTTCGATGCAGGAGTATGACCTCGTCGTCATCGGTTCGGGTCCCGGCGGTCAACGCGCCGCCATCGCCGCAGCCAAGCTCGGTAAGTCCGTCGCGGTGATCGAGCGGGGCATGATGCTCGGCGGGGTGTGCGTCAACACCGGCACCATCCCGTCCAAGACGCTGCGGGAGGCGGTCGTCTACCTGACCGGCATGAGCCAGCGCGAACTCTACGGCGCCAGCTACCGCGTCAAGGACAAGATCACCCCGGCCGATCTGCTGTCCCGCACCCAGCACGTCATCGGCAAGGAGATCGACGTCGTGCGGTCCCAGCTGATGCGCAACCGCATCGAGCTCTACACCGGCCACGGCCGGTTCTCCGACGACCACACGATCGTCGTCGAGGATCCCGGCCGCGCCGAACTCGTCACTGTCCGTGGACGTTTCATCGTCATCGCGACCGGGACCAAACCGGCCCGGCCGGCCGGGGTGACATTCGACGAGGCGCGCGTGCTCGATTCCGACGGCATCCTCAATCTCGCGACCCTGCCCACCTCGATGGTCGTGGTCGGGGCCGGGGTCATCGGCATCGAATACGCGTCGATGTTCGCCGCGCTGGGCACCAAGGTCACCGTCGTCGAGAAACGCGACGACATGCTGGAGTTCTGCGATCCCGAGATCATCGAGTCCCTGCGCTTCCACCTCCGCGACCTCGCGGTGACGTTCCGGTTCGGCGAAGAGGTGACCGCCGTCGACATCGGCACCTCGGGCACGGTGACCACCCTGGCCAGCGGCAAGAAGATCCCCGCCGAAACCGTGATGTACTCGGCCGGACGCCAGGGGCAGACCGACCACCTCGATCTGGCCAACGCCGGCCTGGAAGCCGACAACCGCGGCCGCATCTACGTCGACGACAACTTCACCACCAAGGTGGACCACATCTACGCGGTCGGCGATGTCATCGGCTTCCCGGCGCTGGCCGCGACATCGATGGAGCAGGGCAGGCTGGCGGCCTACCACGCCTTCGGCGAGCCCACCAAGGCCATGATGAGCCTGCAACCGATCGGCATCTACTCGATCCCGGAGGTGTCCTTCGTCGGGGCCACCGAGGTCGAACTGACCAAGGATTCGATCCCCTACGAGGTGGGCGTGTCCCGGTACCGCGAACTGGCCCGCGGCCAGATCGCCGGCGACTCCTACGGGATGCTCAAACTGCTGGTGTCCACCGAGGACCTGCGGGTGCTGGGCGTGCACATCTTCGGCACGAACGCCACCGAGATGGTGCACATCGGGCAGGCCGTGATGGGCTGCGGTGGCACCGTCGAATACCTCGTCGACGCGGTGTTCAACTATCCGACGTTCTCAGAGGCCTACAAGGTCGCGGCGCTCGACGTGATGAACAAGCTGCGCGCGCTCAACCAGTTCCGGTTCTAGCAGTCGGATTCGAGTGCGGCGGGCGCCGCATCGCCGGGCCCGCCTGCCTCGGCCCGCACCAGCAACCGGGCGATCCGGTCGTCGAAGTGCGGCGAGTAGGACACGTCGTCGTCGCATCCTCCCCCGTCGAGTCCGCCGACCAGACCGGTCACCGTCGACCCGGAAACCCACGGGGAACCGCTGAAACCGTCGGTCAGGCCCGCACAGGCCAGAGACGGGAACCCCTGCGGTGACCATTCGGTCGCGCCGCGGCACGCCAGTGGGCTGCCGCCCTCGCCCATCGGATAGCCGGTCACCGTCACCGGAACACCCGGCGCGGGTGCCGAACCCAGCGTCAGCCCGCCGCCGGCCGCCGCGAGCAGACCCGCACCGGAGCCGCCGGTGACCCGCACGATGGCGTAGTCGGCCTGCGGATCCTGCTCGGCGAGCCAGCGCGGGTCCAGATACACCGTGCTGACGTGCCAGGTGTCACCACCGCTGGTGTCGAACCCGGGGACGAATGTGGTGTCGACACCGTCGAGAAGACAGTGCGCGGCCGTCAGGATCAGATTGCCGGACGCGCTGGCCAGAACCGATCCGCTGCAGGTGTGCGTCGTGGTGTCGCCCAGGAACAGCGCACCGACCCGCCGGTCCGGCGTCACCGACTCGGCCCCGGCCTGCGACAACGGGCTGGCCGCCACCGGCGGACTGCTCGACGTGGCCGGGGCGGGGGCCGCGGTTCCGCCACCCGCGGTCATGGCGCCCGGACCGGTGCACGCCGCCGCCCCGGCGGTCATCGCTGCCGCCGCGACTGTGAGCTTCACCATCCGGGTCACCTGCATCATCACGATTTTGCCTGATCGTGGGGATATCCGCCGGAATGCCGAACCCGTCCCGGCGCGTTCGCACGCACTAGCGGGGCGGAACGACCCCCAGCCCGGGTATGCGGGACACTAGATGACATGGCGGTAGGCCGTCACAGCGTCCTGCCGCAGCGAGGAGACGAAGCGAGATGACCGACAGCACCGACACCCCCGACCAGCACTACCAGCCCGATCAGAGCGGGATGTACGAGCTTGAGTTCCCGGCGCCGCAGCTGTCCTCCTCGGATGGCAGTGGCCCGGTGCTGATCCACGCCCTGGAGGGGTTCTCGGACGCCGGTCACGCCATCCGGCTCGCCGCCGAGCACCTCAAGGACACCCTCGACACCGAGCTGGTGGCCTCCTTCGCCATCGACGAGCTGCTCGACTACCGGTCGCGGCGGCCGCTGATGACGTTCAAGACCGACCACTTCACCAGCTACGAGGAACCCGAGCTGAACCTGTACGCCCTGCACGACGACGTGGGCACGCCGTTTCTGCTGCTGGCCGGCCTGGAACCTGACCTGAGGTGGGAGCGGTTCATCACCGCCGTGCGGCTGCTATCCGAACAGCTCGCGGTGCGGCGGGTGATCGGCCTCGGCACCATCCCGATGGCGGTGCCGCATACCCGCCCCGTCATGCTCACCGCGCACGCCAACAACAAGGAACTGATCGCCGACCACACCCCCTGGGTCGGTGAAGTCCAGGTGCCGGCGAGCGTCTCCAACCTGCTCGAGTTCCGGATGGCCCAGCACGGTCACGAAGTGGTGGGTTACACCGTGCACGTCCCGCACTACCTGGCCCAGACGGCCTATCCGCCGGCCGCCGAGGCCTTGCTGGCCGAGGTGGCCCGGACCGGTTCGCTACAACTGCCGCTGGAGAAACTGTCCGAGGCCGGTGCCGAGGTGTACAGCAAGATCAACGAGCAGGTAGAGGCCAGCGCAGAGGTCGCCCAAGTGGTGACCGGGTTGGAGCGCCAGTACGATGCGTTCGTTGCCGCACAGGAGAATCGGTCTCTGCTCGCGCGTGACGAGGAACTGCCCAGCGGTGACGAGCTGGGAGCCGAGTTCGAACGGTTCCTCGCCCAGCAGACCGGTGACAAGTACAAAGACGACAAGTACAAAGACGGACGAGACGGCTTCGGGGACGGATTCCCGAACGGCGACAACCACTCATAGGAGCCCGATGGCGGGCCGAGAGCGAGGTTGACCAGCATGACCGAGCGCAAACCCCATCTGCGGACCGTTCGCGAGCTCACCCCGACGCTCGAGTACCGCACGATCCACGGTTACCGGCGGGCCTTCCGGGTCGCCGGATCCGGTCCGGCGATCCTGCTGATTCACGGCATCGGCGACAACTCCACCACCTGGCACACCGTGCAGTCGGCGCTGGCGCAGCGGTTCACCGTGATCGCCCCCGATCTGCTCGGCCACGGCAGCTCCGACAAGCCGCGTGCGGACTACTCTGTGGCGGCCTACTCCAACGGCATGCGCGACCTGCTGAGCGTGCTCGACATCGACCGGGTGACCGTGGTCGGCCATTCCCTGGGCGGCGGCGTGGCCATGCAATTCGCCTACCAGTTCCCGCAGTTGGTCGACCGCCTCATCCTGGTCGGCGCCGGCGGGGTCACCAAGGACGTCAACATGGCGTTGCGGGTCGCCTCCCTACCGATGGGCAGTGAGGCCCTGGCACTGCTGAGGCTCCCGCTGGTACTACCGGCGTTGCAGCTGGCCGGCCGCGCCGCGGGGGCGGTGCTGGGCTCAACCGGCCTCGGGCACGACATTCCGGACATGCTGCGCATCCTGGCCGATCTGCCGGAGCCGACGGCATCGTCGGCATTCGCCCGGACCCTGCGGGCCGTGGTGGACTGGCGGGGCCAGGTCGTCACCATGCTGGACCGCTGTTATTTGACCGAATCCGTTCCCGTGCAACTGATCTGGGGCGACTCCGACTCGGTGATCCCCGTCAGCCACGCCCGGATGGCCCACGCCGCGATGCCCGGTTCCCAGCTGGAGATCTTCAAGGGATCCGGGCATTTTCCGTTCCACGACGATCCCGACCGCTTCGTCGAGGTGGTCGAGCGCTTCATCGACACGACCGAACCGTCGGTCTACGACCAGGATCGGCTCCGCGACCTGCTGCGCAGCGGGCGGACCGAATCGACGATGTCCGGGCCGTTCGACACCCAGATCGCGGTGCTCGACGCGATGGACGCCGACGAACGCAGCGCGACCTGACCTGCTGACCCGGATGGGTCGCCGGGCGGTCCGCCCGGCGACGGTGGGCTGCGACGTAGCATCGGATCATGGCCATCGACGTCACCGTGTTACGCGTGTTCACCGACTCCGACGGCAACCACGGCAATCCGCTCGGCGTCGTCGACAACAGCACCGTCGCCCCCGACGACCGGCAACGGATCGCGACCGAATTGGGTTACAGCGAAACCGTATTCATCGACCTGCCACAGCCCGGCGGCAACTCGGCCAGTGCCCACATCTTCACCCCGGTCGCCGAACTGCCGTTCGCCGGGCACCCGACTGTCGGTGCGTCGTGGTGGCTGCGCGAAACAGGGCTGCCGGTCCACACCCTGCTGGTGCCCGCGGGAATCCTCCAGGTGGAGTACGACGACGATCTGGCCGCGGTCAGTGCCCGCTCGGAGTGGTCACCGGAACTGGAGATCCATGAGCTTCCCTCTACAGACGAATTGCTGGCCGCCGAGCCCGACGATTACGCCGACGGCGTCACGAACTACCTGTGGACCTGGCTCGATCGGGATCAGGGAGTGATGCGATCGCGCATGTTCGCCACACATCTGGGGATTCCCGAAGACGAGGCCACCGGCTCGGCGGCGGCGCGGATGACCGACTATCTCAGCCGCGATCTGACGATCATCCAGGGCAAGGGCTCGGTGATCGAGACCCGCTGGAGTCCGGAGGGCTGGGTTCGCCTGGCCGGCCGCGTCGTCAACGACGGCACCTCCCGGCTGGACTGAACCGGGACTGAACCCGGGCCGGATTACGCCTCGGCGCGGTGGGCGCGCAGCGCCTCGATCTCGCGCTCGAAGTCTTCGGCTGACGAAAATGACCGGTACACCGAGGCGAATCTCAAGTAAGCGACCTCGTCCAGTTCGCGAAGCGGTCCGAGAATCGCCAGGCCGACCTCGTGACTGGGGATCTCGGGTGTGCCGAGGCCGCGGACGGCGTCCTCGACCTTCTGCGCCAGCACGTTGAGGGCGTCATCATCGACTTGTCTGCCCTGACAGGACCGACGTACGCCGCGGATGACCTTCTCGCGGCTGAACGGCTCGGTCACCCCGCTGCGCTTCACCACGGCCAGCACGGCCGTCTCGACGGTGGTGAACCGGCGTCCGCATTCAGGGCACGACCGCCTGCGCCGGATGGCCTGTCCCTCGTCGGTCTCGCGGGAATCAACTACACGCGAATCAGGGTGACGGCAGAACGGACAATGCATTACCGCTCCTTCGTCATGCCGCCGGACAACTAGCTCGAGCGCCCTTGAGCGTACCCGCGTTGCCCTCGGGAGACTCACCGCCGGGTCCAGTGGGGTGTAGACGCTCAAGCCGACGCCGGCCAGTGTGGCTGGCAGCCATGACGATTCAGCGGACATCGCACTGCTCAGCCAACCGGGGCGAGCAGCGTCTGCCCTGCGTCGACCGCCACGGAGTCGAGCTGGTTGAGATCGCGGATCTGCTCGACGACCCGGGCCACCGGGGCATCCGGGGCGACCCGCCGGGCCACCTGCTGCAGCGTCTCCCCCGACTTCACCTGGACCACCGCCAGTTCGGTCGGCGTCTGCGTCTCGGCGCCCACGACCCCGCCGAGTTGGGCCACCAAGCCCAGCCACACGGTGATGCCGGCGGCGACGAGTGCCAACAGAACCGTGGTCAACGGCGTGATGGGCCGGCTGCGGTGAG
>NZ_HG322951.1:3115182-3161733 GCF_000455325.1 Mycolicibacterium septicum DSM 44393 | reverse complement strand
GGTGCGGCGGCGCCGAACTGGGCGCGGGCGCGCGGCGGCTGCGCCTTCTGCGTGGCCCGAACAGCGCTGGAACGGCTATCGGCGGGGATATCGATGATCGCCATCTGACTGCCTTTCGGTGGGTCTTATTCGCTCTTGTGTTCGAACATAGTCGCTCAAGTGTTCGATGGATAGAACATGTGATCGAACTGTTGCCAAACGATAGAACGGACCACCGACAAGTTCGGGCCGCGAAGTCGCACGACACCAGCGCCAGGCTCCTCATGAGCCCCTCGCGCACCCCACCAGCGGACACGCGCGCAACACGCGTCGAACACATGTTTGATTAATGTTCGACCAGCGACTACATTCGGCCCCATGAGCGACGACCGCAGCAGGGACGGCAGCATCGACAGCCCGGCCGGATCGGACAACGCGGGCCCACGCCGGGCCGAGGGCGGCCTCACCGACCGGCAACGGACCATCCTCGACGTGATCCGCGCGTCGGTGACCAGTCGCGGCTACCCGCCCAGCATCCGCGAGATCGGCGATGCGGTCGGCTTGACCTCGACCTCATCGGTCGCCCACCAGTTGCGCACCCTCGAACGCAAGGGCTACTTGCGGCGCGACCCCAACCGGCCGCGCGCCGTCGACGTGCGTGGCGCCGACGATCCGGCGGCCGCAGTGGTGTCCACCGATGTGGCCGGCTCCGACGCGCTACCCGAACCGACCTTCGTGCCGGTGCTCGGGCGTATCGCCGCGGGCGGCCCCATCCTGGCCGAGCAGGCCGTCGAGGACGTCTTCCCGCTGCCCCGCGAACTGGTCGGCGAGGGCTCGCTGTTCCTGCTCAAGGTCGTCGGAGACTCGATGGTCGACGCCGCGATCTGCGACGGCGACTGGGTGGTGGTGCGCCAGCAGAGCGTGGCCGACAACGGCGACATCGTGGCGGCCATGATCGACGGCGAAGCCACCGTCAAGACGTTCAAGCGGACGCGCGGTCAGGTCTGGCTCATGCCGCACAACCCGGCGTACGACCCGATCCCGGGTAACGACGCCGCGGTGCTCGGCAAGGTCGTCACCGTGATCCGCAAGATCTGACCGACCGAGATCGGGCCCGGCCGCACCTCGATGTGGCCGGGCCTTTCGATTCAGTCTGCTCGCACAAATCCGTTCGTGCGAGCGAATTCCTCACTGGCGAACCAGATCTCGGCCGTCGCGTCGTCGTACTCACTGCTGTCCGGTGCCCAGTAGCGGCCGGACTTCGTGTCGGCCTTGATCGGGTAACCCTCCGGTGCGCGGTTCGGGTCGTCCAGCGGTAGGTGAATGGCCGTGGCGCTGGGGATCTCATCGAGTTCGATGGCCGCATGGCGCCCACTGTGGGCCTCACTGCTGTAGGCCTCGCTGCTGCTGTAGGCCTCACTGCTGTAGGCCTCGGCCTCGGTGATGACCCGCGTCGGAGCGGTGTCGACGTTGTCCTGATCGCTCGGCACGGCCAAGCCCGCCGCCGCCGCGAAGCCTGCCGCCTCGCGCACTCCGCCGGCCGGGCTTGCGAGCGCCCGGGTATCCGTCAGGTCCTCGTCCGCGAGTTCCGCTTCGATCTCGCCTTCGGCGTCGTCGCCTTCGGCGACTTCCTCGAAGTCGGCATCTATCGGCGCGTCGAGATCCTCGTCCTCGTCGAAATCGTCGTCCTCGAAGTCATCTTCTTCGAAGTCGTCGTCATCGTCGAAGTCGTCGTCGTCCTGGTAGCCGCCGTCTTCGTAGCGGTCGTAGCGCTGTTGGGACTCCGGGCCGGCCAGCTGCGAGGAATCCTCGGGTGGCTCGTCCTCCTCGCCCGGCGCTCCGTAGCCGCCGGGCGATCCGTGCGGAGCGGCCCACTGACTGACCGGCATCGCGATGTCGGTGGGACCGTCGTACGGGGACGCCGCCGCGCCGCCCGCCGATTCCTCGCCCGGTCCGGCGAATCGCGCCGTCGTGGCCTCACCGGCACCGAAGGCGGAACTCGGCGCGTAACCCGCCTCCCGTGCCCCGCGCTCGTCGCCCAACTCGTCGTCGTACCCACGCGATTCGTAGCGCGTGTCGTCGTACCCGCCCTCGTCATAGTGCGGTTCACCGTGGCCGCCGTCGTAGTCGTCATCGAACGGATCGTGGTCGAAGTCGTCCTCGTCACCGGCCCGGCGGCGGTGCCAGAGCGCCGCCCCCACGATCAGGCCTGCGAGCAGCAGAACCGGGACCACCGCGATCAGCCACCACCAGCTCCAATGCCAGGAGAACGGCTTCTTGGTGTCCGGGCCGGAAGGCTGCGGACCGGTGGCGTGCGGCTGTCCCACACCCGGAACCTCCAGCCCGCTCAGCTCGGAGGCGAGTTTCGAGGGCTCGGTGGTGAACTTGTTGGCGTCGCGGTCCCAGGAGATCGCTCCCCCGCTGAACCGCTGACTGATGACGGTGCCGTCTTCGGTCTGGTCGGCCATCGGGGCGCCCAGTGCGCCCTTCGCCCCGCCGAGCTTGTCCCATGCCGCCTTCATCGCGCCGCGGACGATCACCGCGCCGTAATCGGGAGTCCAGAAGATGACGGGATTGTCGGCCGCGGCGAAGGTGCTGATCCGGCTGTTCGGGCCCAGCCCGCCCTCGGACTCGCTGGCGGTCGGGAAGCCCAGATCGCCCTCGGGACCGCCGACGCTCTCGTACTTCTCCAGCAGCTGGCCGGTGATGGCGTTGGCCCCGGTGGCCGGGGTGTAGAAGATCTTGCCGCCGGCGTAGTTCTGGCCGAACCCACCGTCGCCGATCGGGTACTGATCGCCGTCCTTGGCTCCCAGCGGGCCCATCGCCCCGCCTGCCGCGCGCCGCGCCGCTGCGATCGCCGCGGCGGGATCCGACGGGATGTCCAGGTCGGCGAGCTGATCGGCCAGCTCCGGCGGCTCGGTCGTGAACGCCTTGGTCTTGCGGTTCCAGGAGATCTCGCCGCCGGTGAACTTCTGAGAGCTCACGTCGCCGTCGAACGACTCATCTTCGGCCGGGACGCCCAGTACACCGGCGGAACCGCCGAGCTTGTCCCATGCGGCGTTGATGGCGCCCCGGACCACCCGGGCACCGGTCGCCGGGGTCCAGAAGATGACGGGATTGTCAGGCGCGCTCAACGTCGAGTTGCGGCTGTCGGGAGCACGCCCGGCGCCTTCGTCGATCGTGGGGAATCCCAGGTCGCCCTCGGCCGGGCCACCCAACGACTCGTACTTCTCCAGAATTGCGCCCTGCATGAAATGAGCGCCGGTCGCCGGGGTGAAGAACATCTTGCCCCCGGCGAAGTTCTGCGCGAAGCCCGAACCCGCTGCGTATACGCCGCCCTGACGCGGTCCCAGTGGACCACCGTCGCCGCCGCTGGCGTCCCAGGCGGCGGTGACCGCGGCGTCGGCGTCCGACTCCGGGGTGGCCGAAGCCACCGCGGGCACCATCAAACCAGCGACCACGAGTGCGAGCATGCCGACCGCCAACCGCCACACGGCCGCGCTCAGCCTCGCTCCAGGCCTAGTCATGCGCTCTCCCCGCTCGTTCGGCAAAGTTTTCTCAGAAATGTCCCGCCCCGACAACTTTGCTTCAGCAGGTGACGATAACCAACTAACGCGGCCGATCATGACCAAAAAAGCCCCAATATCTGGGTCTGGCGCCCCAGATTTGGGCTTTTCGGGGCGTCACGCTGGGTGATTCCGGTACGTCAGACACCCAGACTGCGTCCGATGATCTCCTTCATGATCTCGGTGGTGCCGCCGTAAATGGTCTGCACCCGGGCATCCAGGTAGGCCCGCGCGACCGGGTACTCCCGCATGTAGCCGTAGCCGCCGTGCATCTGCAGGCAGCGGTCGATGAGCTCGACCTGCTTCTCGGTGGAGTACCACTTGGCCATCGCGGCCTGCTCCACGGTCAGCTTCTCGTCGAGGTGCAGCCGGATGAACTCGTCGACCATCATCCGCACCACAGTGGCCTCGGTCGCCAGTTCGGCCAACAGGAATCGGCTGTTCTGGAAACTGCCGATGGGCTTGCCGAATGCCTTGCGCTCCTTGGTGTACTGCACCGTCTGCTCCAGCACCGCCTCCATCGCCGCGGCCGCCATGATGGCGATCGAGATGCGTTCCTGCGGCAGGTTCTGCATCAGGTAGACGAAGCCCTGGCCTTCCTCGCCGAGCAGGTTCTCGACAGGCACCTTGACATCGGTGAACGACAGTTCGGCGGTGTCCTGGGCGTCCAGGCCGATCTTGTCCAGGTGCCGGCCCCGCTCGAAGCCCTCCATGCCGCGTTCCACCACGACCAGGGAGAAGCCCAAGGCCCCCTTCTCGGGGTCGGTCTGAGCGACGACGATCACCAGATCGGCGTTGATGCCGTTGGTGATGAAGGTCTTCGACCCGTTGAGGACGTAGTGGTCGCCGTCGCGGACCGCCCGGGTCTTGATGCCCTGCAGGTCGCTGCCGGTACCGGGTTCGGTCATTGCGATCGCCGTGATCAATTCACCCGTGCAGAACTTGGGCAGCCAGCGCTGCTTCTGCTCCTCGGTGGCCAGCCGCAACAGGTAGGGCGCGACGACGTCGTTGTGCAGGCTGAAGCCGATGCCGCTGTAGCGGCCGGCGACGGTCTCCTCACAGACGATCGTGTTGTACCGGAAATCGTCGTTGCCGCCGCCGCCGTACTCCTCGGGCACCGCCATCCCGAGAAAGCCCTGCTTCCCCGCCTCGAGCCAGACGCCGCGGTCGACGATCTTGTCTTTTTTCCCACTGGTCGTGGAACGGCGCGACGTGCTTGTCCAGAAACGCCCGGTACGACTCGCGGAACAAGTCGTGCTCGGGCTCGAACAACGTGCGGTCGTACTTCACAACACTGCTCATGGTGTGACCTCCGGTACTGGTTACGGATTTGGGGCCAACCTATACCAACCGGGTGGTTGGTCAGCCCGGGTGGGTGCCTACCGCCCGTAAACTCGGGACATGCCCCAGTCCCCCGCGAGCCTCGCGCACTGGGGTGCCTTCACCGCCGACCTCGCCGGTGGCGACATCAGCGCCGTCACCCCGCTGGCCGGTGACGCCGACCCCTCGCCCTTGCTGGGCAACCTGGCCGGCTCGATCCGGCACCGCTCCCGGGTCGCCGGACCCGCGGTGCGCCGAGGCTGGCTGCGCGACGGCCCCGGCCCCAGCACGGAGCGGGGCGCCGACGAGTACGTCGCGGTGTCCTGGGACGAGCTCACCGAATTGCTGGCCGGCGAGCTGCGCCGGGTCGTCGACACCTACGGCAACGAGGCGATCTACGGCGGCTCCTACGGCTGGGCCAGCGCCGGACGCTTCCACCACGCCCAGAGCCAGGTGCACCGCTTTCTGAAAATGCTTGGCGGCTATACGTTTTCCCGCCATTCCTACAGCCTGGGCGCGACCGGGGTGATCATGCCGCGGGTGGTCGGGACCCACGACGACCTGTTCAAACGCTCCACCGACTGGGACGTCATCGCCGAGAACACCGACCTGCTGGTGTGCTTCGGCGGTGTCGCGCTGAAGAACACCGGCATCAATCACGGTGGCACCACGGCACATCCGGCCCGCGACGCGCTGCGCCGGTTGCGTGACCGCGGCGGGCAGATCGTGTCGTTGAGCCCGTTGCGCGACGACGTGGACGGAGACTGCCACTGGCTGGCCCCGGTCCCCGGCACCGACGTGGCGGTGATGCTCGCGCTGGCCCACGTTCTGGCCACCGAAGGCCTGGCCGATCTCGATTTCCTCGACACGCACTGCACCGGGTATCAGCGGTTCGAGCGGTACCTGCTGGGCCGCGACGACGGCGTCGCCAAGAGCCCGCAGTGGGCGTCGGCGATCAGCGGGCTGCCCGCCGAGGAACTGACCGCACTGGCCCGGCGGATGGCCGCCTCGCGCACCCTGGTCACCGTCAGCTGGTCGCTGCAGCGGGTCCGGCACGGCGAACAGGCTCCGTGGATGGGACTGACCCTGGCGGCGATGCTCGGCCAGATCGGGCTTCCCGGAGGAGGTTTCGGGCACGGCTACGGCTCGATGAACGAGCCGGGGCTGCCGCCGTTGCGCTGCGGCCTGCCCGCCCTGCCGCAGGGGCCCAACCCGGTGCAGACGTTCATCCCGGTCGCGGCGGTCACCGACATGCTGCTGCACCCAGGCCGGCCGTTCGACTACAACGGCCTGCAGCTGACCTACCCCGACATCAAGTGCGTGTACTGGGCCGGCGGAAATCCGTTCCACCATCACCAGAACATCCCGAGATTGCGCCGCGGCCTGTCCCGCGTCGACACCATCGTGGTGCACGACCCGTACTGGACCGCGATGGCCAAGCACGCCGACATCGTGGTGCCCTCGACCACCGCCTACGAGCGGGAGGACTACTCGGGTTCGCGTAACGACCCGCTGCTCGTGGCCATGCCCGCGCTGGCGCAACCGTATGCCGACTCCCGCGACGACTACACCACGTTCTCCGCCCTGGCCGAGCGGCTCGGCTTCGGCCCCCGGTTCACCGAGGGCCGCACAGCGCGCGAGTGGCTGGTCCACATGTATGAAAAGTGGTCTGCCGGGCTGGATTTCGAGGTGCCCGGATTCGACGAGTTCTGGGCCGCCGGACACGTGCGGCTTCCCACCGAACCGGGGCTGACGCTGCTCGCCGATTTCCGCTCCGACCCGGTCGGGCGCCGGCTGGCCACACCCAGCGGCCGCATCGAGATCTTCTCCGCCGAGATCGACGGGTTCGGCTACCACGACTGCACGGGCCACCCCCGCTGGTACGAGCCGACGGAGTGGCTCGGCGGGCGGCGCGCCCAGGCATATCCGTTGCACCTGCTGGCCAATCAGCCCGCCACCCGTCTGCACAGCCAACTCGACGGCGGCGCCACCAGTCAGTCGTCGAAAGTCCAAGGGCGCGAACCGATCCGGATCCACCCCGATGACGCGGCGGACCGCGGGCTCGCCGATGGCGACGTGGTGCGGGTATTCAACGACCGCGGGGCGTGCCTGGCCGGGGTGGTGATCGACGACCGGCTGCGCCCAGCCGTCGTGCAACTGTCGACCGGGGCCTGGTTCGACCCGGCGGATCCGGCCGACCCCGATTCGATGTGCGTCCACGGCAACCCCAACGTGCTCACCGAGGACGTCGGGACCTCTTCTCTGGCCCGTGGCTGCACCGGCGCGCACGTCCTGGTGCAGGTCGAGAAGTTCACCCGGGCGCTCCCCCCGGTGCGGGCACACGAGCCACCGCTGATCCGGACACGCTGAAACCGTTGGGCGGCCGCCACTTCGGCCGTTTGTGCGGTAGCGGTTGTGTGCCGGTGCAAAGATCCCCTTCAGCGCTGACCGCGGCGTCAGCAGAAGGAGATCCTGGCCGATGCGATTCTCACCCCGTTCTGCTGCCAGGTCGCTGCTGGTCGGCGCCGTGGCCCTGTCCGGTTCCGCCGCGATAGCGGTCACCACGACCTTCACCGCCGACGTCGTGCTCAGCGCCACGGTCCTGGTGGTTCCAGGTACCGGCACACCGAACCCGGCGTTGTCGCAGAACTACGAGGATCACGCGGTCCAGTACTACGTGGCACCGGGCAGCACCTGCACCGACGTGACGTGTGTCGGTGTTCCCTACATCGCCCAGTTCTGGCCGTTCCCGTTCGCGGGGTGGGGCGGGCTGGAGGGCGCCAAGTGGAACGTCTCGGTGCAGAGCGGCGTCTCGAGTCTGGCCACCGCCTACGGTGCGCAGCTGGCCCCGCCGGCTCCCGGCCAAGAGCAGAATTACAACCCGGACCACGAGGTCGTGATCTTCGGCTATTCGCAGGGCGCCACCGTCGCAGGCATCTACAAGCGCGACCTCGCATATCTCAACAACCCAGGCGACCCGACGTTGCCCACCAACGTCTCGTTCGTCCTGATCGGCAACCCGAACCGGCCCAACGGCGGCTTGTTCGAGCGTCTCGCAGCGCTGGGCACCGTGCCCGTCCTGGATGCGACGTTCGGCAATCCGACGCCTACCGACACCGCGCCCGACGGAGTGATCAACACCGATGACATCGCACTGCAGTACGACGGCGTCGCCGACGCACCGTCCTGGGTGCTGAACCCGTTGTCCCTGGTCAATGCGCTCGCCGGGTTCGAATACGTACACGGCACCTACCTGGCCCCGAAAGGCGGTGACGAGGCCGGCGCGACGCCTTACGGCTACACACCCGAGCAGGTGCAGGCCGCGGTCGCGAATGCCCAGGCCAACTGCTCGGAGGCCACTCACTGCCAGGTGCACGGCGACACCCGCTACATCACGCTGCCGGCGAAGTATCTGCCGATCATGCAGCCGCTGATCGACCTCGGCGCGGCGACCGGAACGTCCGCCGTGGTGATCCCGCTCGTCGATCTGGTCTCACCGGCGATGCAGACATTGATCGAAACCGGCTACGACCGTGGCGATTACGGTAGCCCGACGCCGTTCCAGCTGGTGCCGAGGGTCAACCCGGTGAAGCTCGTCACCGACCTCATCAACGACATCCCCGAGGGAATCCGGGCAGCACAAAACCCTGGCCTCGACCCATTGCCGGGCTGGTCTGACCCCACCGAACCCGCCACCACCGCCAACGTGCAAGACGCCGTGAAGGTTTCGAGTACGGCGGCCGGCACACCCGGGTCGCCCAAGCTTCCCGAACTGCCCAAACTCAATGTGCTCAAGGTGAACCCGCTGGCCGAGACGACCACCGACGGCGAGGACACGCCGGCCACCGAGATCAAGCGACCCAAGCTGCGGGCCGGCGACATCCACCCGGCGCGGGACCTGGCGAAGTCGATCCGCAGCACCGTGCGCAAGGCACTGGGTGGCCAGAACACCTCAGAGGGCGCCAAGGGCAAGGCGAAGGTCAAGGCGGCCAACACCACCGAGAAGAAGCCCGCGGCCTGAGACCCGCGGCACGGCCGACGAGCCGGATCAGAAGGTGGCGAACTCGCTCAGGCTCGCCGCGAGCGCCATGGGTACACGCGCCTTGATCCGGGTGCCCTCGGTGGTGTGCTCGGTGGCGTCCACCCGGCCCTCGGCGTGCACCCGCGCAACCAGGTCCCCGCGGTCGTAGGGAATCGTCACGTCCACCGTGGCATCGGTGGGCGGGATCATCTCCGCCATCCGGGCCCGCAGCCGGTCCAGCCCGTCACCGGTGTGCGCCGAGACGAACACCGCGTCGGGCAGGGCGCGCCGCAGCGCGGCCAGCCCCAGACCGGTGGCAGCGTCGATCTTGTTGACCACCAACAGCTCCGGCGGTGGGGCGATGTCGTACTCGGCGACCACATCGTTGATCACCTGACGGACCGCGTTGATCTGTGCCAGCGGATGCTCGTCGGAGCCGTCCACCACGTGCACCAGCAGGTCCGCGTCCACCACCTCTTCGAGGGTGGACCGGAACGCCTCGACCAGCTGGGTGGGCAGATGCCGGACGAAGCCGACGGTATCGGTCAGCACGAATGGCCGCCCGTCGTCGAATTCTCCACGCCGCGTGGTGGGTTCGAGCGTTGCGAACAGGGCGTTCTCCACCAGCACACCGGCCCCGGTCAGCGCGTTGAGCAGGCTGGACTTGCCGGCGTTGGTGTAGCCGACGATGGCCACCGAGGCGGAATCCGAGGACAGCCGCCGGCTGCGCTGGGTGTCGCGGATCTTCTTCATGTCGCGAATCTCGCGGCGCAGCTTGGCCATCCGCTCACGGATGCGGCGGCGGTCGGTTTCGATCTTGGTCTCACCGGGACCACGGGTTCCCACGCCGCCACCGGCCCCGCCGGCGCGACCGCCGGCCTGGCGCGACATCGATTCACCCCAGCCGCGCAGCCGGGGCAGCATGTACTCCATCTGGGCCAGCGACACCTGCGCCTTGCCCTCCCGGCTCGTGGCGTGCTGGGCGAAGATGTCCAGGATCAGCGCGGTGCGGTCGATGACCTTGACCTTGACCACCTTCTCCAGCGAGTTGAGCTGCGCGGGTGACAGCTCGCCGTCGCAGATGACGGTGTCGGCCCCGGTCGCGAGCACCACCTCGCGCAGTTCGACGGCCTTGCCCGAGCCGATGTACGTGGACGGATCGGGCTTGTCGCGGCGCTGGATGAGCCCCTCGAGCACTTCCGAACCCGCGGTCTCGGCCAGCGCCGCCAACTCGGCCAGGCTGGCATCGGCATCGGCCGCGCTGCCCTCGGTCCACACGCCGACCAGGACCACGCGCTCCAGCCTCAGCTGGCGGTATTCGACCTCGGTGACGTCGGTGAGTTCGGTGGACAGCCCGGCGACGCGGCGCAGTGAGGCGCGGTCTTCGAGGGCCAGCTCACCGGTGCTGGGAGTGACGGGATGTTCTGGATGAGTCATATGTACTTACAGGTTGTCACGTGGATCGGGCCGCGCGCACCCCAATTAGGCGTGCGCAGCGTTCCACCACTCGTCGCTCAGCTCGCCACGGGCCACCAGTACCGAGGGGCCACGCAGGTAGCTCGTGGACTCGGTGATGGTCACGGTGACCTCACCGCCGGGGATCCGCACCCGCAACGTCCCGGTGTCCGCGCCCTCATGTGCCAGGGCCGCGAGCGTGGCGGCGACGGTGCCGGTGCCACAGGAGCGGGTCTCGCCGACGCCGCGCTCGTGCACGCGCATCGACACCGCGCCGTCGACCGGAACGGTGAGGACCTCGACGTTGACGCCCTCGGGGAACAGCTGCTCGTCGAAGGACACCGGCGCACCCACATCGAGGGCCGCCAACTCGCCCTCGGTCAGCCCGACACAGGCCAGATGCGGATTGCCCACGTCGACGGCCACCCCGCTGACGCTGCGGCCACCGACCACCGCGGTTCCCGAGCCGAACCGGTTGGCCTTGCCCATCTCGACGGTGACGTCCGCGGTGGTGTCGTCGACGTCGTGCAGCACCACCGGACGTGGCCCGGCCAGCGAGCCGACCACGAACTCGTCGGCGGATTCCAGCCCGGAGGCACGCAGGTAGTGCGCGAAAACCCGCACCCCGTTGCCGCACATCTGGGCGATCGAGCCGTCGGCGTTGCGGTAGTCCATGTACCAGTCGGAGGCCGCGACCCCGTCGGGAAGTCGCTCGAAAAACGCCGGCGGCCTGCGCCGCGCCTGCGGTCGTCACCCGGAGCACGCCGTCGGCACCCAGGCCGCGGCGGCGGTCGCACAGCGCGGCCACGGCGGCCGGCGTCAGCGACAGCGCGGCGTCGAGGTCGGGCAGCACCACGAAATCGTTCTGCGTGCCGTGCCCTTTAGCGAAGATCACCTGTTCAGGATACGTGCCGCCACACCCGCAACGCGTCGTGCACCAGCCCGTCGGCCGCCCCGTCCAGCCACACCACCCGATGATCGCGCCGGAACCAGGAGCGCTGGCGGCGTACATAGCGGCGGGTGCCGATGAACGTCGGTTCCCGTGCCGCGGCGCCGTCTCCCCCGCCGTCGAGGTCGGCCAGCACCTGCGCGTAACCGAGGGCACGTGCGGCGGTGACCCCGTCACGCAGCCCGCGGCCGATCAGTGCCCGCACCTCGTCCACCAGGCCCCCGGTGAACATCAGGTCGGTGCGCCGCTCCAGACGCTCATCGAGAATGGTTGTCTCCCAATCCAATCCGATGATCGCCGTATCCCAGCGGGGAGTACCGATACTCGGCGCCGAGGCGGCGAACGGCCGGCCGGTGAGTTCGACGACCTCCAGGGCCCGCACGATCCGCCGACCGTCGGTGGGCAGGATCGATGACCCCGCGGCGGGGTCCACCCGGGTCAGCTCGACATGCAGGGCGGCCACCCCGACCTCGGCCAGGCGGGCCTCCCACCGGGCCCGCACCTGTGGATCGGTCGCCGGAAATGTCCATTCGTCGAGCAGCGATTGGATGTAGAGCATCGAGCCGCCGACGATCACCGGGACAGCGCCGCGGGCCGCGATCGCCTCGACGTCGGCGGAGGCGTCCTGCTGGTACCGGGCCACCGTGGCGGTCTCGGTGACCTCCAGGACATCGAGCTGGTGGTGCGGGATGCCGCGCCGCTCGGCGACGGGCAGCTTGGCCGTGCCGATGTCCATGCCGCGGTAGAACTGCATCGCGTCGGCGTTCACGATTTCGCCGCCCAGTTGCTCGGCAACCGCCAATGCCAGGTCCGATTTCCCGGTGCCGGTGGGCCCGATGATCGCGATCGGCCGCGTCATGGCAGCCATTCGCCGACGAAGTAGCCGACCCCGTAGGGCGCACCGCGGTACATCTCACGCGCCGAGCCGGGAGCGGATCCGGTCAGGCCCGCCAGCACCTGGAAGGCCACCCTGCCGAGTACCGGCTCGGGCAACTCGACCAGCGCGGCGAGGTCACCGGTGGCCAGCGCGTCATCGAGATCCTGCTGCGTGGCAGGAGAATCAGGCAGGTAACCGCCAGGGGCCGAGGGCGTGAGGGTGTGCAACCCGTCGGCCACGATCAGGACGCCGACCTGCTCCGGGGACTCGTCGATCCGGGCCCGCAGCGCGCGGCCCCGGGCCAGCGCCTCACCTACCGGGTGCGACGCGGCGTAGGCGTGCACCTCGATCCCGGCATCGGGGGTGGCCTGGCCGCGGATCCACCCGGCCACCAGCACACACAACGGCAGTTCGGCCGGCTCGCCCACCAGGTCGGGCCCGAGCGCCACCGGGACGTCGACGCCGTAGCCGGCGAAGGTCCCGGCACAGTCGGGCCCGTACACCTCGTCGCGGGGGCCGACGCCGACAGCCAGCCAGCGCGCGGGCAGCGAACCCGCTGCGGCGATCACCGCGTCGCGCAACCCGGCCACCTCGGCCGCGGCCGAACCCACGAGTTCGGGCACGAGAACCGGCGTGGCGGGGACGATCGCGATGGCGCTCAGCACGTCACCAAACTAATGCGCGGCCCCCGCTGTGCTGCGAGGAGTGCTGGTGAATGGCACCGGCGACACCGCCGGATCCGGTCGATCCGTCGCCGCCGGGCGGAGTTTGTCAGGGCATTGAGCCGAAAGCCATGGGCATGGCCCAGCACGACCTGCTTGAATAACGGACAAGCGACAGCATCAGGCGCCGCGTCGCGCGGCAGATGCGCGGGCAACCGCGCGGAGTACGAGGAGCGGATATGACAACCAGTGAGCCAGGCGGAACCACCCCCCCGACCACCTCCGGGCCCACGCCGAAGCCCACGCCCTCGCCTATCCCAAGGCCCGGCCCACCCCGCCCCGTTCCGCGCCCCAGCCGGGTTGCCCCGGTGGTCGCGGTGGCGCCGACCGGCGATCCACACCGGTTCGGACGGGTGGACGACGACGGCACGGTGTGGTTGATCAGCGGATCCGGTGAGCGCGTCATCGGCTCATGGCAGGCCGGCGACACCGAATCGGCATTCGCCCACTTCGGCAGGCGCTTCGATGATCTGCACACCGAGGTGGCCCTACTGGAACGCCGGCTCACCTCCGGCACCGGCGATGCCCGCAAGATCAAGTCGGCGGCGGCCGCACTGGCCGAAAGTCTGCCCACCGCAGCGGTTCTCGGCGACGTCGATTCCCTGAGCACGCGACTGACGGCGATCCTGGAACACGCCGACGCCGCCGCCGCGACCGAGCGGGCCCAGCGTGACGAGCACCGCGCCGCGCAGACCTCACGCAAGGAGGCCCTGGCCGCCGAGGCCGAGGATCTGGCCGCGAACTCCACCCAGTGGAAGTCCGCCGGTGACCGCCTGCGCGAGATCCTCGACGAGTGGCGCACCATCACCGGGCTGGACCGCAAGCTCGACGACGCCCTGTGGAAGCGCTACTCGAGCGCGCGGGAGACGTTCAACCGCCGCCGGGGCTCGCACTTCGCCGAGCTCGACCGCGGCCGGGTCGGCGCCCGCCAGGTCAAGGAAGGGCTGTGCGAACAGGCCGAGCAGCTGTCCTCCTCGACCGACTGGGGCGGCACCGCCGCGGCCTTCCGCGACCTGCTGTCCCAGTGGAAGACCGCAGGACGCGCCGCCAAGGACGTCGACGACGCACTGTGGCACCGGTTCAAGGCCGCCCAGGACACGTTCTTCGGGGCCCGCAACGCCGCAAACGCCGAACGCGACGCCGAGTTCAAGGCCAATGCCACCGCCAAGGAGGCGCTGCTGGCCGAGGCCGAGAAGATCGACACGACCGATCTGGATGCGGCCCGTGCGGCATTGCGGACCATCGGCGACAAGTGGGACGCGATCGGCAAGGTTCCGCGCGAACGCTCCGCTGACCTGGAACGACGACTGCGCGCCGTGGAGAAGAAGGTCCGCGACGCTCCGGCCGGTGGCGTCGATCCCGAGGCCCAGGCTCGCGCCGACCAGTTCCGCTCACGTGCCGAGCAGTTCGAGAAGCAGGCCGAGAAGGCGGAGGCCGCCGGGCGGGCCAAGGACGCGGCCGAGGCCAGGGCGAGCGCCGAACAGTGGCGTCAGTGGGCCGACGCGGCAGCGGAGGCGCTGGGCAAGCGCAGTTAGGCCTGGTCCGGCCGGTCCGGCTTCTTGCCGGACGGGTCGGACTTGGTGACGTCGGACTTGGTGACGTCGGGCTTGGTGACGTCGGGCTTGGGCGTGCCGGCACCGGGGATGCCCAGCACGCCGTGCTGCTGTTGCTCCGCGGCCTGGCGGCGACGATCCTCCTCGGCCGCCAACTGCAGTGCGGTGCGCGACCACACCACCCGCGCCCAATGGAAGGTCAGCAGGATCACCGCCAGCCAGCCGAGGATCAGCCCGATCCCGGGGCCGGGATGGCCGGCAGCGGTCTGACGCGACCACACTGCGAGCATCCCGAGCGCGCTGGCGACCGCCGAACCGGCCAGGGCTACCCAGGCCAGCGCCCAGCGGCGGGTGATCAGCGCCAAGGTCGAGAACCCGACCGAGAACACCAGCGCCAGCCAGGTGAACACCCGCGAAGGCAGTGAGATGCCGTCGGCGACGGCCGTGGCGTCACCGACCAGAACGTCGAAGCCCTTGCTGGAGCCGGTGTGCGGCAGCACGAACGACAGCAGCACCACGAACACCAGGATCGCCACCACCATCGCGCGCGGACCCGAGTCGAACTCCCGGGTGACCTTGCGTTCGACGGCGGCGAGGTCGTCCTCGAACCGCTCGAAGTCGCCTTCGTTACTCAACAGCCACATCCTCCTGATGACGGCGGGGTCTCCGGCGCACCGATCCGCGGCAGCCCCAGTCCGACGCCGGTACGGGGGCGCTGCCCGGCCGCGTGGGCGTCGCCGGCGCGGGTGCGCCGATGGCTCGCCAGCGGGGCGTCGGCGATCAGATGGTGCGGCGCGGCGCCGGTCACGGTCGTCGTCACGATGTCGCCGGGCCGAATGTCGTTGTCGCTGGGGGCGAAATGCACCAGGCGCCCGTCGCGCGCCCGGCCCGACATGCGAGCGGTGGCGGCGTCCTTGCGTCCCTCGCCCGTCGCGACCAACAGCTCGACCGCCCGGCCGATCTGAGCCTGGTTCTCCTCCAGGGAGATTCGCTCCTGCAGGTCGATCAGGCGCTGATAGCGTTCGGTGACTACAGCTTTCGGCAGCTGGTCAGGCATCTCGGCGGCCGGGGTGCCGGGCCGGATGGAGTACTGGAAGGTGAAGGCCGCGGCGAACCGGGACCGCTCGACGACGTCGAGGGTGGCCTGGAAATCCTCCTCGGTCTCACCGGGGAAACCGACGATGAGGTCGGTGGTGATCGCAGCGTCCGGGATCGCAGCCCGGACCTTGTCGATGATGCCCAGGTAGCGGTCGGCCCGGTACGAACGGCGCATCGCCTTCAGGATGCGGTCCGAACCGGACTGCAGCGGCATGTGCAGCGTGGGGCAGACGTTGGGGGTCTGCGCCATCGCCTCGATCACGTCGTCGGTGAACTCGGCCGGGTGCGGTGAGGTGAACCGGACCCGTTCCAGCCCCTCCACGTCGCCGCAGGCGCGCAGCAGCTTGGCGAACGCGCTGCGGTCCCGCGGTACGTCAGGGTCGGCGAACGACACGCCGTAGGCATTGACGTTCTGCCCCAACAGGGTGACCTCGAGCACGCCCTGGTCGGCCAGGGTCTGCACCTCTGCCAGGATGTCGCCGGGCCGACGGTCCACCTCTTTACCGCGCAACGACGGCACGATGCAGAACGTGCAGGTGTTGTTGCAGCCCACCGAGATCGACACCCACGCCGCGTACGCGGACTCGCGCGTCGCGGGCAGGGTCGACGGAAACTCCTGCAACGCCTCGACGATCTCGACCTGGGCGGCGCGGTTGTGGCGGGCCCGCTCCAGCAGCGTGGGCAGCGACCCGATGTTGTGGGTGCCGAAGACCACGTCGACCCAAGGGGCCTTCTTCAGAACGGCGTCGCGGTCCTTCTGGGCCAGGCAACCGCCGACGGCGATCTGCATGTTCGGGTCGGAGTTCTTACGCGGGGCCAGGTGGCTGAGGTTGCCGTAGAGCTTGTTGTCGGCGTTCTCCCGAACCGCACAGGTGTTGAACACCACGATGTCGGCGTCGGAACCGTCCTCGGCCCGCCGGTATCCGGCGTCCTCCAGCAGGCCCGACAGCCGCTCGGAGTCATGCACGTTCATCTGGCAGCCGTAGGTACGGACCTGATAGGTGCGCACGGCACGCAGTTCGGCCGGGTCGGCCGTCGCGTCCCGGTTCACCATCGTCGTCACGGCCTCAATGGTACGGAGGCGCCCAAAACGTTAACGCGGCGGATTCACGAGATCCGGGCAGGCTGGACGTTCCCTGGGTAAGGTCACCTGCCATGGGAAGCCCCGGCGAGCAGCCGCAGGTCGACAATGCAGCACTTCTAGATGTGCCGATGATCTCGCTGTCGGGAGTCAACAAACACTTCGGACCGCTGCACGTACTGAACGACATCAACCTCGAAGTGGGCCGTGGCCAGGTCGTCGTGGTGCTCGGCCCGTCAGGTTCGGGCAAGTCCACGTTGTGCCGCACGATCAACCGGCTGGAGACCATCGACTCCGGCAGCATCGCGATCGACGGCCAGGCACTGCCGGCCGAGGGCCGCAAACTGGCCCAGCTGCGCTCCGATGTCGGCATGGTGTTCCAGTCCTTCAACCTGTTCGCGCACAAGACGATCCTGGAGAATGTCACGCTGGCGCCGGTGAAGGTGCGCCGGAAGTCCAAGGCCGAGGCACGCGAGAAGGCGATGGCCCTGCTGGATCGCGTCGGGGTGGCCAATCAGGCCGACAAGTACCCGGCCCAGCTGTCGGGTGGTCAGCAGCAACGCGTCGCCATCGCACGCTCGCTGGCCATGAACCCGAAGGTCATGCTGTTCGACGAGCCCACCAGCGCCCTGGACCCCGAGATGATCAACGAGGTTCTGGCCGTGATGACCTCGCTGGCCGGCGAGGGCATGACGATGGTGGTGATCACCCACGAGATGGGCTTCGCCCGCCGGGCATCCGACCGGGTGGTGTTCATGGCGGACGGCGCGATCGTCGAGGACGCACCCCCGGCCGAGTTCTTCGACAATCCGAAATCCGATCGCGCCAAAGATTTTCTCGGCAAGATCCTCCATCACTGACGCTCCGCACTGACGCTGCACCCGAAAGGAACCCGAACATGCCATTCGTGCCGTTCAAGTTGGTCGGTACCCTCGCGCTCGCGATCGCGCTCCCCTTCGCCGCGACGGCCTGTGGCGGCGGCGGTGACTCGAGCAAGATTGTCATCGGCACCAAGTACGACCAGCCCGGGCTCGGCCTGAAGAAACCCGACGGCACCATGTCCGGCTTCGACGTCGACGTGGCCAAGTACGTGGCCAACGAACTCGGCTACCCCGAGGACAAGATCGAATGGAAAGAAGCCCCCTCGCCGCAGCGCGAGACGCTGATCCAGAACGGTCAGGTCGAGTACATCGTGGGCACCTACTCGATCACGGATGCACGCAAGGAGAAGGTCGACTTCGCCGGCCCGTACCTGCTGACCGGGCAGAGCCTGCTGGTCCGTGCGGACAACACCGACATCACCGGGGCGGCTTCGCTGGAGAACAACAAGAAGCTGTGCTCGGTGTCGGGTTCGACCCCGGCCCAGCGGATCAAGGACGAGTACCCGAAGGTGCAGTTGCAGCAGTACGACACGTACACGCTGTGCCTGGATGCGCTCAAGAGCGGTGCCGTGGACGCGTTGACCACCGATGAGGTGATCCTGGCCGGGTACGCCGCGCAGAGCCCGGGCACCTTCAAGATCGCCGGTGACACCTTCTCCGAGGAGCGCTATGGCATCGGCCTGAAGAAGGGCGACACCGAGTTGCGCAACAAGATCAATACCGCGCTCGAGAAGATGGAGTCCAGCGGCGCCTGGAAGGAAGCGTTCGAGCGCAACCTCGGCCCCGCCGGTATCCCCACCCCGGCACCGCCCGCCGTCGACCGCAGCTGATCCGGAGACAGCGCACCGACTGTGGAGATATTCGATGCATACCGCGATCAGATATTCGCGGCGTTCTGGACCACCATCCAGCTCACGGTGTACTCCGCGATCGGTGCGCTGATCCTGGGCACGGTGCTGGCCGCCATGCGCCTGGCGCCGGTGCCGGTGCTCAATTGGCTCGGCGCCGCGTACGTGAACGTCATCCGCAACACTCCCCTGACCCTGATCATCGTGTTCTGTGCGCTCGGGGTCGGGCAGACCCTGCGGATCACCCTGGTCGACCCGCATTCACCGACATCGATCGCCGACAGCAACTTTCGCCTGGCCGTACTCGGATTGACGGTCTATACCGCGTCTTTCGTTTGCGAGACGGTGCGCTCCGGGGTCAACACGGTGCCGATGGGTCAGGCCGAGGCCGCCCGGTCACTGGGTTTGTCCTTCGGGCAGAACCTGCGATTGATCCTGCTGCCGCAGGCATTTCGCGCGGTGATCATCCCGCTCGGATCGGTATTGATCGCATTGACGAAGAACACCACGATCGCGTCGGCGATCGGCGTGGCGGAAGCCGCATTGTTGATGAAGGAGATGATCGAGTCGACCGCCGCCGTGCTCACCGTCGGTGCCATCATGGCCGCCGGTTTCATCCTGCTGACGTTGCCCCTGGGGCTGCTTTTCGGGTGGTTGGGTAAGCGGCTGGCGGTGGCTCGGTGATGAGCGCTTGCGCGAAGAACGGACAGGCACGATGAGCGCATCAGTCCTGTTCGACGCCCCGGGGCCGCGGGCGCGGGCACGCAACTTCGTCCTGGCGGTGCTGGCCGCGTTCGGCGCAATCGCGCTGATCGTGTTCGTGCTCTACCGACTCTGGGAAAGAGATCAACTCCAGCCCGAGAAGTGGAAACCGTTCCTCACCTCGGATCTGTGGGTCACCTACGTGCTGCCCGGGGTGCAGGGAACGCTGACCGCGGCGGCGGTGTCGATCGTTTTCGCCCTGATTCTGGGCATGGTGCTCGGTGTCGGTCGACTGTCACCGATTGCTCCGATCCGATGGATCTGCTCGGTCATCGTGGAGTTCTTCCGCGCGGTGCCGGTGCTGATCATGATGCTGTTCGCGTTTTTCCTCTTCGGCATGTACGACGTGTTCCCGTCCAAGTACATCGCGCTGGCCGGAGTGGTGACGGGGCTGACGCTCTACAACGGGGCGGTGATCGCCGAAATCGTTCGAGCCGGCGTCCATTCCCTTCCCCGTGGGCAGCAGGAGGCCGCGTGGTCGCTGGGAATGACGTGGACGCAGACCATGCGGCTGATCCTGTTGCCGCAGGCGATCACGGCGATGCTGCCGGTACTGGTTTCGCAACTGGTCGTGGTGCTCAAGGACACCGCCATCGGTTACCAGATCACGTTCGTGGAGATGGTGCGTCAGGGTACGAACATCGGATCGGCCTACGGCAACATCCTGCCCGCCCTGATCGTCATCGCGATCTTGATGATCAGCGTCAACATGGCATTGTCGTCGCTGGCCACCAGGATCGAGCAGCGCTTGCGTCGTTCCAGCCGAGGACCCGCGCCGCTGGAGGCCGAGGCCGTCGAGCAGGAAGGCGCACCGGGCGCGCAGGTATTGCACGCCCAACGCGACTGATCACACCCGGCGGCGCTCGCGTTCGCCGGCCAGCTCGACGCTGACGACGTCGAAGGCCATCGACTGGTTGTAGCCGCGGCGAGCCAGCATGCCGACCAGCCTGCGGGTCACCTTCACGTCGCCGTCTTCGTCGTCGAGCCGTTCGCGGCGTAGTTTGTCACGGACCAACTGCTCGGCCCGTTGCCGTTCGGCAGCCGGATCCAGGTCGGCCAGCGCCGCGTCGATGACGTCGTTGTCCACGCCCTTCTTGCGAAGCTCGACGGCCAAGGCGCGCTTACCTTTTCCCGCGTTGGCGTGCCGGGACCGCACCCACTGCTCGGCGAAGTCCTCGTCATCGATCAGGCCGACCTGGGTGAGCCGGTCGAGCACCTTGGCACTGAGGTCCTCTTCGTAACCCCGTTTGGTGAGCTGTTCGGTCAACTCAGCGCGGGTGCGGGCCCGTACGGTGAGCAGGCGCAGGCAGACATTCTTGGCCTGCTCCTCACGTTTGCGAGGATCTTGCGCCTGCTCCCCCTCGGGCGTACCCGACGGCTCAGAAATCAACCGGGGCGGGAAGGACTTCATCAGCCTTCGCCTCGGCCGTCACGACAGCACCGATGCCGAGCTTTTCCTTGATCTTCTTCTCGATCTCGTTGGCGACATCGATGTTCTCCAGCAGGAACTTGCGGGCGTTCTCCTTGCCCTGGCCCAGCTGCTCACCCTCATAGGTGAACCAGGACCCGGACTTGCGGATGAAGCCGTGCTCGACGCCCATGTCGATGAGCGAGCCTTCGCGGCTGATGCCGTGGCCGTACAGGATGTCGAACTCGGCCTGCTTGAACGGCGGCGAGACCTTGTTCTTGACGACCTTGACGCGGGTCCGGTTACCGACCGCGTCGGTGCCGTCCTTGAGCGTCTCGATGCGCCGGACGTCCAGACGGACCGAGGCGTAGAACTTCAAAGCCTTACCACCCGTGGTGGTTTCGGGCGAGCCGAACATCACGCCGATCTTCTCGCGGAGCTGGTTGATGAAGATCGCGGTGGTGCCCGAGTTGTTCAGCGCACCGGTCATCTTGCGCAGCGCCTGGCTCATCAGGCGGGCCTGCAGACCCACGTGGCTGTCACCCATCTCACCCTCGATCTCGGCGCGGGGCACCAGGGCTGCCACCGAGTCGATCACCAGGATGTCCAGCGCGCCCGAGCGCACCAGCATGTCGGCGATCTCCAGCGCCTGCTCGCCGGTGTCGGGCTGGCTCACCAGCAGTGAATCGGTGTCCACCCCGAGCTTCTTGGCGTACTCGGGATCCAGGGCATGCTCGGCGTCGATGAACGCCGCGATGCCGCCGGCGGCCTGGGCGTTGGCCACCGCGTGCAGTGCCACAGTGGTCTTACCCGAGGATTCCGGGCCGTAGATCTCGACTACGCGGCCGCGCGGCAGGCCACCGATGCCGAGTGCCACATCCAGAGAAATCGAACCGGTGGGGATCACCGAGATCGGCTGGCGCACCTCCTCGCCGAGGCGCATCACCGAGCCTTTACCGAAGTTCTTGTCGATCTGGGCCATCGCCAGTTCGAGCGCTTTTTCGCGATCCGGGGCCTGGGGCGCCATGGGAGTCTCCGTCCTAGTGATGTTCGGTGATCGGTTTCGATCAGTTGGCCGTGACGCTAGAGGCAGCCACCGACAAGTCGGCTTGACCAGCATCTCGCCATCGCATGTCGACCACAGTAGACGAACACGTGTTCGATTCAAGTAGACACGCCGTACGTGCACTCAAACCGGCCTATCGTGGGAGCATCCGGCCCGGAGACGGGGCAGCGATGCACGAGATGGCGATCACCCAGAGTGTTGTCGACGCGGTGTGTGAGCACGCCGCAGGCCGCCGTGTGCACAGCGTGAAGCTCGAGGTGGGCGCGTTGTGCGCGGTCGTCCCGGACTCCATGCTCTTCTGCTTCGACCTGGTCACCCAGGGCACGGTGGCCGACGGCGCCCGCCTCGACCTCGACATCCACCCGGGAGCGGCACACTGCCGCAGCTGCGGAGCGCAGTTCGACCTGCCCGATCTGATCCTGTTGTGCCCGTGCGGAAGCGCCGACGTCGAGGTGACCGACGGCCGGGAACTGCGGATTCTCTCGATGGAAGTGAGCTGACATGTGCGCAACCTGCGGCTGCGGTCAGGACGGAGCCGTCATCACCCTGGCCGGCCATGACCATCCCCACGATCACGACCATCCCCACGACCACCACCACGACCATTCCCACGGCGACCACGAGCACACCGAGACCGTCTCGCTGGAACAGAAGGTGCTGGCCAAGAACGACCTCATCGCCGAGCAGAACCGGCAGTGGCTGGCCGAACGCGGCATCCTGGCGCTCAACGTCACCAGCTCACCGGGAGCGGGCAAGACGACGCTGCTCGAACGGACCATTCGTGAGCTCGGCGCGACCCGCACGGTGACGGTGATCGAAGGAGACCAGGAGACGCTGCTCGATGCCGACCGGATCCGGGCCGCGGGGGCACGCGCGGTTCAGGTCAACACCGGCGCCGGATGCCACCTGGATGCGGCCATGGTCGGGCGCGCCCTGGAGACCCTCGATCCCGAGCCCGGGACTCTGCTGTTCATCGAGAACGTCGGCAACCTGGTCTGCCCGGCATTGTTCGATCTCGGCGAACACAGCAAGGTCGTAGTCGTATCGGTCACCGAAGGCACCGACAAACCATTGAAGTATCCGCACATGTTCGCCGCGGCAGGCCTGGTGATCCTCAACAAGATCGACCTGCTCCCCTACGTCGACTTCGACGTCGAAACCTGTTGCCGCCATGCACGATCCGTCAATCCCGACGTCACGATCCTGCCGACGTCGGCTACCCGCGGCGATGGGCTCGACGCTTGGTACGCCTGGGTTGACGCACACGTAAACACCACGCCGGCGCACTAGCCTGTTGACAAGACAACCACCCAGGAAACTATCCCGGAGTTTGAGGTCTCAAGCAGGCTGCGCGCGGCTAAGCTCGAGCCATTGGGGCCGTCAGCCCTGGCCCCGGAAAGCTGTGACCTATGCCAACCGAGGCAGCAGTCAAAGCAGAAGAGGCACTGATCCACGTGCTGTGGATCAACGCCGGTCTGAGTTGTGATGGCGATTCGGTGGCGTTGACTGCCGCCACCCAGCCGAGCATCGAGGAGATCGCCCTCGGGGCGCTTCCCGGTCTTCCCAAGATCGCCGTCCATTGGCCCCTGATCGACTTCGAGTGCGGACCGAGCGGGGGCGCCGACGATTTCCTGTCGTGGTTCTTCAAGGCCGAACGAGGCGAACTGGAGCCCTTCGTCCTGGTCGTCGAGGGATCGATCCCCAACGAGCAGGTCAAGGAAGAGGGTTATTGGTGCGGTTTCGGCAACAATCCCGCGACCAACCAGCCGATGACCACCAGCGAATGGCTGGACCGACTCACGCCCAAGGCCACCGCCGTTGTCGCCGTCGGCACCTGCGCCACCTACGGCGGCATCCACGCGATGGCCGGTAACCCAACCGGCGCGATGGGTGTGCCCGACTATCTCGGCTGGGACTGGAAGAGCAAGGCCGGCATTCCGATCGTCTGTGTTCCCGGTTGCCCTGCGCATCCAGACAACATGGCCGAGACCTTGACGTATCTGCTGTACATGGCCACCGACCAGGCTCCGATGATCCCGCTGGACGAGGAGTTGCGCCCCACGTGGCTGTTCGGCAAGACCGTCCACGAGGGATGCGACCGGGCGGGCTATTACGAGCAGGGCGACTTCGCGACCGAATACGGATCGCCGAAATGCATTGTGAAACTGGGCTGCTGGGGACCTGTGGTCAAGTGCAACGTCCCAAAGCGCGGCTGGATCAACGGCATCGGCGGTTGCCCGAATGTCGGCGGCATCTGCATCGGGTGCACGATGCCGGGATTCCCGGACAAGTTCATGCCGTTCATGGACGAGCCGCCGGGCGGCAAGGTGTCGACCGCGGCATCAGGCCTCTACGGCTCGGTCATCCGCAGCCTGCGGCACGTCACGGGCCACACCGTCGACAAAGAGCCCAAGTGGCGGCATCGCGGTACGAAGCTCGACACCGGAGCCACCCGCACCTGGTAGACCGGGCGGACCGCCGGTTCGTCATCCCGACCGCGACGCCATCGCGTACGTCGGAGCCCGTTGTCTTACAGACGTTTACACGAAAGTGAAGTTCGATGACCGGAACAATAATTCCCGAGCCGTCCCAAGTGAAGCGCGAGCCCGGTCAACTGGTGGAGATGGCCTGGGATCCCATCACGCGCATCGTCGGCAGCCTGGGCATCTACACCAAGATCGACTTCGAGAACCGCGAGGTGGTCGAGTGCCACAGCACCTCGTCGATCTTCCGCGGTTATTCGATCTTCATGAAGGGCAAGGACCCTCGCGACGCTCACTTCATCACCAGCCGCATCTGCGGTATCTGCGGGGACAATCACGCGACCTGTTCGTGCTACTGCCAGAACATGGCCTACGGGGTCAAACCCCCGCATCTGGGCGAATGGCTGGTCAACCTCGGCGAGGCCGCGGAATACATGTTCGACCACAACATCTTCCAGGAGAACCTGGTCGGCGTGGACTACTGCGAGAAGATGGTGTCCGAGACCAACCCGAGCGTGCTGGCCAAGGCGGAGAACACCGCGGCACCACATGCCGACGCGCACGGCCACCGCACGATCGCCGACATCATGCGTGCGCTCAACCCGTTCACCGGTGAGTTCTACCGAGAGGCACTGCAGGTCAGCCGGTGGACCCGGGAGATGTTCTGCCTGATGGAAGGCCGCCACGTGCACCCGTCGACGCTGTATCCGGGCGGCATCGGGACGACCGCGACCATTCAGCTCATGACCGACTACATGACGCGGCTGATGCGCTACGTCGAGTTCATGAAGAAGGTCGTGCCGATGCACGACGATCTCTTCGACTTCTTCTACGAAGCCCTGCCCGGCTACGACAAGGTCGGCCTCCGGCGCACCCTGCTGGGATGCTGGGGATCCTTCCAGGATCCCGAGGTCTGCAACTTCGCCTACAAGGACATGGAGCGCTGGGGCGACGCCATGTTCGTCACTCCCGGCGTGGTGGTGGACGGCAAACTGCTGACGCATTCACTGGTCGACATCAACCTCGGGATACGAATTCTGTTGGGCCACAGCTACTACGACGACTGGACCGACCAGGAGATGTTCGTCAAGACCGATCCGCTCGGTAATCCGATCGACCGGCGCCACCCGTGGAACCAGCACACCAATCCCAAGCCGCAGAAGCGCGATTTCGACGAGAACTACAGCTGGGTCATGTCGCCACGGTGGTTCGACGGCAAGGACCATCTCGCCCTCGACACCGGCGGCGGCCCGCTCGCGCGGCTGTGGTCCACCGCGCTGGCCGGCATCGTCGACATCGACTACGTCAAGGCCACGGGCAGCAGTGTCCAGATCAACCTGCCCAAGACCGCGCTCAAGGGCCCCGTCGAGCTGGAGTGGAAGATCCCGGCCAAGGGCAGCAACACCATCGAACGCAATCGGGCCCGCACGTACTTCCAGGCGTATGCCGCCGCCTGCGCGCTGCACTTCTGCGAGAAGGCGCTCGTCGAGATCCGTGCCGGCCGCACCAAGACCTGGGAACCCTTCGAGGTTCCCGACGAGGCCATCGGGTGCGGCTTCACCGAAGCGGTGCGCGGGGTGCTGAGCCATCACATGGTCATCCGTGACGGCAAGATCGCCAACTACCACCCGTATCCGCCGACACCGTGGAACGCCAATCCGCGCGACAGCTACGGCACCCCCGGCCCGTACGAGGACGCGGTGCAGGGCCAGCCGATCTTCGAGGAGAACGATCGGGAGCATTTCAAGGGCATCGACGTCATGCGGACGGTGCGCAGTTTCGATCCGTGTCTGCCCTGCGGGGTGCACATGTACCTGGGCAACGGAAAGTCGTTGGAGCTGATGCACTCCCCCACTCAATCCGCTACCGGGGAATAACATATGACGCCCGCCGCCGATCCAGTCCCGGACCTCCCCGAGCAAGACGCACGATGGCGCACGGCGGGCGATCGCATCGAGAACCTGCTGCAGGCCTGTGCCGCAGGCGGTTCGGTGGCCCTGGACCGTGCCGAACAACTCGTCCGGGAGGTGACCGATCTCTACGGCGCCGCCCTGGCCCGGATGCTGCAGATCGCCGCATCCACCGATCCCGCAGTGGCGGATGCCGTCGCGACCGACGATCTGGTGGCCAGTCTGCTGCTGGTGCACGGTCTGCATCCGCATCCGGTCGAGCGGCGCATCGCCGATGCGCTCGACGGCGTACGCCCGTACCTCGGATCGCACGGGGGCGATGTCCATCTCCTCGAAGTCGCACCGCCGGTCGTCCGGCTGCGGTTCGCCGGAAGCTGTAAGAGCTGCCCGTCCTCGGCGATCACCCTCGAATTGACCATCGAGGACGCGATCATGGCGGCCGCGCCCGAGATCTCGATGATCGACGTCGTCACCGATGACCCGGCGGCGCACGTGATCCCCGCCGAGTCGCTGCTGGCCCGGCTGCACGACGACGACCGCCGGCACGCCACCTGGCAACCCGTTCCCACGCTTGCCGAGCTCGCCCCCGGGGAGGTCGGGGGTTTCTCCGTCGCCGGTGCCGCGGTGCTGGCCTGCCGGGTCGGCGACGAGATCCTCGCCTACCGGGACGGGTGCCCGGACTGCACCCGCGAGTTCGCCGGCGCCACGCTGACCGGCACCGTGTTGCATTGTCCGCATTGCGGTTCCGGCTTCGACGTGGTGCACGCGGGTATGGCGGTCGGCGACGCGGAAGGCCCTCACCTGGAACCGGTTCCCGTGCTGCTGCGTGACGGCGTGCCGGCGATGGCGGTTGCGGAGGAGGTCGCATCGTGACCGGCCCGCTGGACGTGCTGGCCCGCATCCGGGCGAACCGGGATGCGCCGCAGCAGATCGGTGAGCAGTGCGAGATGTGTTCGGAACCGATCGCCGACGAACACCAGCATGTGGTCAATGTCGAAGACCGCCACTTGCTGTGCGTGTGCCGCGGCTGTTATCTCCTGTTCACCGACACCCAGGCCGAACTGCGCTACCGCGCGGTCCCCGATCGCTACCTGAGCTTTCCCGACTTCGCCGTGGGACGGCGGGAATGGGAGTCGCTGCAGATTCCGGTCGGGCTGGCATTCTTCTTCCGGAACTCGGCACTGGGCCGCGTCGTCGCGTTCTACCCGGGGCCGGCGGGAGCCACCGAATCCGAACTCGACCTCGCCACCTGGAATTCCGTCCGCGACACCGACTCCAGGGTCGATCTGCTGGCCGAGGACACCGAGGCGTTGATGGTCCGGGTCCCGGACGACCGAAACTGGGCGCTGTCGTGTCATCTGGTGCCGGTCGACGCCTGCTACGAGTTCGTCGGCCGGCTGCGAACACTGTGGCGCGGTTTCGACGGCGGGCAGGATGTGCGCAACTATGTCGACGAGTTCTTCGGCATTCTCGACGACCGCGGCAAGCTGGTGCCACGATGACCGGGCCCGCGACGACGGCGGTGACGTTCGCCGTTCTGGACATCGCACCGGAACCGTATGCGGTGACGCCGATCTTGACCGCGAGGGTAGGCGTGGTTGCGGTGGGCGAGGATCCGGTGCACGCCATCGCGCTGCGCTGCCAGGTGCGCATCGAACCGCTGCGGCGCAGCTACACCGACGCGGAGGCGGCCGGTGTGCTGGACCTGTTCGGTCCCCGCGAACGCTGGGGCACCACGCAACGTAACTTCCTGTGGCAGCACAGCACAGCCATGATTCCCGGGTTCACCGGCAGCACCCAGGCCGAGCTGCCGCTGGAATGCACCTACGACCTGGAGGTGGTGAGCGCCAAGTACCTGCACGCACTCGATGACGGCATGGTGCCGCTGCAGTTCCTGTTCAGCGGAACCGTTTTCACCCGCGGTACGCGCGGATTCGCGGTGCAACAGGTGCCGTGGGACCGCGAAGACCATTTCGACATGCCTGTTGCGGTGTGGCAACAGCTGATGGCGCAGCATTTTCCCGACACCGGCTGGCTACGGCTTCGCCACGACACGCTCAACGAGCTGGCCAATTACAAGGCACGCTGGGGCATGTTGTCCTTCGAGGAAGCGATCGACAATCTGCTGACACGGCAGGAAATCCGATGAGCGGCCATCTGGATCAGGTGCTGTCGGTGGCCGATGCCGTGCTGTACGAGGGCTACCTGCTCTATCCGTACCGCGCCGACTCGCGTAAGAACCAGTCCCGCTGGCAGTTCGGCGTACTCGGCCCGGCCGACGCCGAACGCACCGGCATCGGAGAAGACAGCTCGCTGTCCGCCCAGCTTCTGGTGCGCGGGCACGGGCGCCCGACGGTCTCGGTCATGGTCCGGTTCCTGCAGTTGCAACGCCGAACCGCCGAACGCCTCCGTGACGACGGCAGCTTCGAGCCGGTCGGTCAACTCACCACCGCAGACCAGTCCTGGCTCAGTTGGGACGAGGCGGTGGAACACCAGATCACCTTCGGCCCCTTCGATATCGCCGATCTGGAGGCGTCGCGGACGCTTCCCATGGTGGTGCCGCCGGGTACCGATATCGAGAATGTCGACGGTGGCCGCATTGTCCGCCGCCGTCGCGAGTTGCACGGTGAGTTCGCCATCGCCGCCGAAGCCGACGCGGGCTTGGTTCGGCTCACGATGACGGTACGCAACTGTGCCGCACCGGCGCTGGACAAAGACGATGCGATCGCGGTCTCGCTGATCGGCACGCACCTGATCGCCGAGGTGACCGATGGTGACTTCGTCTCACTGCTGGAGCCCGATGAATCGGCCGTGCCCGCGGTCTCGCGATGCCGGAGGCACCGCTGCTTCCCGGTACTCGCCGGGCCGTCCGGCACGCGCGACACGATGCTGGTTTCGCCGATCATCCTTTACGACTACCCCGAGATCGCCGAACAGAGCCAGGGCGATCTCTTCGACTCGTGCGAGATCGACGAGATCCTGACGCTGAGGGTGATGACGATGACCGACGAGGAGAAAGCCGGCGCCCGAGCCACCGATCCCCGGGCGGCCGCGATCATCGACCGCTGTGACTCGATGTCCCCGGAGGCGATGCTCGACCTGCACGGTGTCCTGCGCGATCCGCACGCAGCCACCGAAGGCCTGATTCCGGAGATTCCCGACGGCATCGACTGGTGGGACCCCCTGGCCGACAACGCCGTCGATCCCACCGTGGATGCGGTCCTGATCAACGGGGTGCGCGTCTGCCGCGGCAGCCGGGTGCGGTTGCACCCGTCGCGGCGCGCCGACGCGCAGGACATCTTCTTCGCCGGCCGCATCGCACAGGTGGCCTCGGTCCACGAGGACGTCGAGGGCGAGCGGCACATCGGCGTCGTGCTCGACGACGACCCGGCCGCGGATCTGCACGCGTGGTACGGCCGCTACCTGTACTTCGCCGCCGACGAAGTAGAGCCATTGGCGCAGTGAGAAGGAGTTCGAGATGGAAGTTGTGGGTTGGATCGCTGTCATCGCCGTCGCGGCAGTCGCGTTGGCGGGCGTCGTGGTCGGGGTCCGGTCTATCCCCGATGCTCGGCGATACCTCAAGATGCGTCGCATGTAGGAGGTGGATCACGCCTTCAGTCCTGGTAGCCGGCATCGGCAATATCTTTCTCGGTGACGACGGATTCGGTCCCGAGGTGATGCGGCATCTGCCGCCGGGCCTCGCAGGTCCGGGTATTCGGCTGCGCGACTACGGGATTCGAGGCGTGCACCTGGCCTATGACCTGCTCGACGGCTGGGATGCCCTCGTGCTGGTCGACGCGTTGCCGTGCCGGGGCGTCCCCGGCACGCTGCACGTGTTCGAGGCTGATCGTGAGAGCCTCACGGGCGCTGCGGGTCTGGACGCACACGCGATGGACCCGGCGGCGGTGTTCGCCAGCATGCGGGCGCTCGGCGGGAGCCCGCCCTACACCGTGGTCATCGGTTGCGAGGTGGCCACCGTAGCCGACGGTATCGGGCTCTCGGAGCCCGTTGCGGCCGCAGTTCCCGGTGCCGTGACGGCGGTGGAGGCTGCCGTGGCACGGTTGTCGTCCCCGGTCAGGGAGGGTTGAGTCATGTGCCTCGGAATCCCCGGCCAGGTGGTCCGGATGCTCCCGGGATACGGCGACCAACTCGCTCTCGTCGACGTCGCGGGCGAGCACCGCAAGGTCAACATCGGCATGCTGCCCGACGAGACGTTCTCGCCCGGCGACTGGGTGATCATCCACATGGGTTTCGCGGTCGAGAAGACCGACCACGCCGGCGCCGAGGCAGCGATGCAGGGCCTGGAACTGCTGGGGCGCGGCCGCACCACCGAGGTGCCACCGTGACCGCGCGGCGCCGGCTGCGGATCGGCGTACACGGAGTCGTCCAGGGCGTGGGCTTCCGGCCGTTCGTCTACACCACGGCGGCCGCGCTCGGGCTGACCGGCTGCGTCCGCAACAACAGTTCCGGCGCCGTCATCGAGATCGAAGGTGCCCCCGGCGATCTCGAAGCGTTCCTGCACCGGCTGCGCACCGACCCGCCCGTCCTGGCGGTGATCGAGTCGACAGAGGTCCGGCCGATACCCGTCCGCGGCGGCACCGGATTCACGATCGCCGATACCTCCAGGACCGGCGGCGGCCGCACCCTGGCCTCTCCAGACGTGGCGATGTGCCCGGAATGCACTGCCGAGCAAAGTGATCCGTCCAACCGCCGGTACCGCCACGCCTTCATCAACTGCACCAACTGCGGGCCGCGGTTCACCATCATCGCCGCACTGCCGTATGACCGCGATGCCACCACGATGGCGCGCTTCGCCATGTGCGCCGAATGCGCCCGTGAGTATGCCGATCCGGCCGACCGCCGCTTCCACGCGCAGCCCGTGTGCTGCCCGAACTGCGGCCCGACGCTGCAGTGGGACGACGAATCCGGTGCGCTCACCGGCGCAGCCGCGCTGCGGCGGGCCAGGCGCCTGCTGAGCGACGGAGCGATCCTCGCGGTGAAGGGAATCGGCGGCTACCACCTCGCCTGCGATGCCGCGAACGCCGCCACGGTCACCGAACTTCGCCGGCGTAAACGCCGGGGCGACAAGCCGTTCGCGGTGATGGTTCCCGATCTGCCCACCGCCCGCCAGATCGCCGAGGTCGACGACACCGCGGCCCGGGTGCTGCGCGGACCGCAGCGGCCGATCGTTCTGCTGCCCCGCGCGACCGGTGCACCGGTCGCGCAATCGGTGGCACCTCGCAACCCCGACCTGGGCATCCTGCTCGCCTACACGCCACTGCACACCCTGCTGTTCGGGCTCCCCGGCGATCCGCCCGGCCCGAGGGTCCTGGTGATGACGTCGGCCAATCTCAGTGGCGAACCGATCTGCGTCTCCGATGACGACGCGCGGCGCCGGCTGTCACACATCGCCGACGGATGGCTGATGCACGACCGCGAGATCCTGGTCCCCTGCGACGATTCGGTGGTCCGGGTCGCCGACGGCGACGAGCTGGCCATCCGCAGATCCCGGGGGTACGCGCCGCTGCCGGTCGCCCTGCCGGTCGCGGTGCCGCCGACCCTGGCGGTCGGCGCCGACCTCAAGAACACCGTCGCGGTGGCCGACCACCGGTACGCCTGGCTGAGCGCCTACATCGGCGACATGGACAGCCTGGCCACGTTGTCGGCGTTCGAGCGCGCAGTCCACCACCTGGAGGCACTGACCGGCGTCGAACCCGAAACCCTGGTCTGCGACGCGCATCCGGGATACCGGTCCAGCAACTGGGCGCATCGCAACGCCGGGCCCCACCCGGTGAGGACGGTCCAGCATCACCACGCCCATATCGCCTCGGTGATGGCCGAACACGGCCTGGACGGCACGCAGCAGGTGCTCGGATTCGCCTTCGACGGAACCGGATACGGTCCCGACGGCACCGTGTGGGGTGGCGAGGTGCTGGTCGCCGACTACAAGGGCTTTCGGCGGGTTGCCCATCTCACGCAGGTCCCGATGGCCGGCGGTGACGTCAGCGTGCTGCGCCCCTACCGGATGGCGCTGTCCCATCTGTGGGCCGCCGGGCTGCCGTGGGATCCCGATCTGCCGCCGGTCCGCGCATGTCCCGACGACGAACTCCGGACCCTGACGCATCAACTGGCAACCGGTTCCGGCTGCATCGCGACGTCGAGCATGGGCCGGTTGTTCGACGCGGTGTCGGCGTTGACCGGGGTGCGACAGGCCGTTGCCTACGAGGCTCAGGCCGCCATCGAGCTGGAAGGGATCTCACGCGGCGCAGCGGAGGGCGCTCGCCGGTATGCGTTCGAGGTGGACTCCGGCGCATCACCCGTCACCATCGACCCGGCGCCCGTGCTCGCGGCGATCATCAGCGACCTGCGCGCCGGCGTGACGCCGGCAGTGATCGGTGCCCGGTTCCACCACGCCGTCGCCGGGCTCATCGTCGATCTGGCGCTCGCACTGGTGGATGCGAACGGTTGCGCGGGGCAGCCCGTGGCGTTGTCCGGCGGGGTTTTCCAGAACCTCCTGCTGCTGCGCCTGACCTTGGCCGGAATGCGTCAACAGGGCCTGGAAGTGATCACCCACCGCCGGGTGCCGCCGAACGACGGCGGTATCGCCCTGGGCCAGCTACTGGTCGGGAATGCGGGGTGACGCCATGACCGCACTGCCGACACAGCAACTGCCCGCCGGATACCGGCTGTTCGCCCGGTATGCCTTCCCGCCCAACGAACTCGGGTACTGCGGCCCCACGGGTCCGGCAGTCGAGCCCGGGGACAACACGGCCGAGTTTGCGTCACACGCAAGGGAATTCGACGGCGCATGGCCCTATCTGCACTCCATCGCCGAGGCGATCGGCGCCGATCCGCTGGACGCCGAGGTGGTTCGGGGCTATTGGGTCGGCGGACCGCTCCTGGACCGGGTGGATCCAGGCATCCTGCTGGCCCAGCTGCGCGCGGCGTTCCAGGGTCAGGTGACCGGAGGGCTCGACACCGTGTCCGCTGCCGGGACAACCGCCGGCGCGGTACTGGCCCACCACAGCTTCCACGTGTTCGTCGTATACCCGTGGATCCGGTTCCTGGACCGGGATCCGGGCACCGCCCTTCACGTTCTACAGAACTGCCGGATCCGTTGGGGCACAGTCACAGCAGTCGAGAATGAGCATGTCGTCGTCGAGTCCTGCCCACTGGTGCTGGACGACCGTCGCCTCACGATCGGTGCGCCCGTCACCGAACGGGTCCGGTGGAGCCGGGACGGAAAGTCCCTGACGAACATGCCCGCACCGGGTGACACCGTGTCCGCGCACTGGGATTGGGTGTGCGACACGCTGACGCCCGGTGAGGCCACAGCCCTGGCCGACGCCACCCGCGCCACCCTCGACCTGATCAACACAGGAGGTCGACCATGAGTACCACGACACCGGCCGTCACCACGCCGCCCGTCACCGGGCCTCCGGGTGCGCCTTTCGTGGACACGGACCTGGCCGCCGATCTGGCCGCGGCAGCACTGGATGTGGCCCGAAAGTTCCACGACGGCGCCACGCTCTGGGTCATTGCGCCCCAATGGGAACCCCACGCCCATCATGTGGCCGTCGAGTTCGTCCACCCGGTCATCGTCGGCAAGCGCGCGCTGCCCTCGGTCGCGCTGGTCGAGCCCGATCCGGTGGCCCAGGCCAGGGTCGCCAGTCAGCCCGGAGATCTGCTCCTGGCGGTGGCCTCGGCCGACCAGCCGGCGGCGGTCGATGCCATGCGGCGGGCCGCCGCATGGGGTGTCACGACAGTGTGGATCGGCTGCGGCCCACGCCCGGCCGCCGGTGCCGCCCACCACGTCCTGTGGGTCGACTCCGATGACCCGATGGTTCCCGCCACCGGCCGGTTCGTCCTGATCTACCACCTGTTGTGGGAGCTCACCCATGTGTGCTTCGAACATCCCGGCCTGTTGACGACCGCACCCGAAGACACCGGGCCGGCCTGCGTCACGTGCGGTGACGAAGGCCGGCTGGCCGAGGTCGTGATCGCCCCTACCGAAGCGGGTGGGCGGGCACTGGTCCGCAGCGCTGCCGGAGAGGAATGGGTCGACAGCGCCATGCTCGAACAGGTCGCCGTCAACGACCTGATCCTGATCCACGCGGGAACGGCGATCGCGCTGACGCCGGAAGGCAGGTGAAGTCATGACCGACACCGAGAGCACCGGCTTCCTCTACCCGTTCATCGAATCCGAAGAGACCGACGTCCGAGCGCTGCTCGACGACCTGGCGGCCTCGGCACGCGGCAAGGCCGCAGAAAGCGCACGGCTGCAACAGGAATCACTACAGGAGTACACCGAAGGCCTGAACGCGGCCGGGGCCGCCATGGCCGACCGCTTCTTGCGCGGGGGCCGCCTGTACACCCTGGGAAACGGTGGCAGCTCCACCGACGCGGCCACCCTGGCCTCCCTGTTCAGCCGGCCCGCGAGGGGAAGACCGGTGGCGGCCTGGTCACTCGCCGCCGACGAGGCGGTGGTCACCGCGCTGGGCAACGACGTGGGTTTCGACCTGATCTTCAAACGCCAGATCATCGCGCACGCCCGCGATCGCGACATCGCCATCGCCCTGTCCACGTCGGGTAACTCCGAAGACCTCATGACGGCCATCGACGAGGCCAAGTTGCGCGGCGTGCTGACCATCGGATTCTCCGGGCACGACGGCGGTCGGATGGCGATCGTGGCCGGGGAGTCCGGGGATCTCGACTTCTGTTTCACGGTGCACAGCCAGAGCATTCACCGCATCCAGGAGAGCCACGCGATGCTCGGTTACCGGCTGTGGACAGTGGTGCAGGACCAGATGGCACGGGCGTACGCATCATGAGCACCGTCGCCGCCTCGACCGCAGCCCAACGCGAGGACCGCGTGCTGGAGCGAATCGAGAAGTTCCGGCAGCGGCGCCCGCGCCTGATCGACGAGGTCGTCACCCTGGCGCACGGCGCCGGCGGGAAATCGTCGGCAGCGCTGGTCGATGCGGTCTTCGTCGAGGCGTTCCGCAACCCCGAGCTTGAACAGCTCGGGGACGCCGCACTGCTGCGGACGCCGTCCGGTGACACGCTGGCGTTCTCCACTGATTCGTATGTGGTTGCGCCCCATCGCTTCCCGGGTGGTTCGATCGGGCACGTCGCGGTGCACGGAACCATCAACGACCTGGCGGTCTCGGGCGCCCGCCCGCAATGGCTCTCGGCAGGCTTCGTCATCGAGGAGGGCTTCGCCATCGCAGAGCTGCGCGAGATCGTCGCCGACATGAGCGAGGCCGCCGCGCGGGCCGGAGTCCAGATCGTCACGGGCGATACGAAAGTCGTCGGTAAGGGCGCCGCGGACGGCATGTACATCTGCACCGCCGGGGTCGGAATCGTGCCGGCGGGCAGACGGTTGTCGCGGGATCACGTCCGCTCCGGGGACCGGGTCCTGCTCTCGGGCACGATCGGCGACCACGGAATGGCCGTCATGCTGGCCCGCGGTGACCTGGCCATCGACGCTGACATCGCCTCTGACACCGCACCTGTGCACGAACTCGTCGAGATCCTGCTGGCCGCCGCACCATCCACCCGGTGGATGCGTGACGCCACCCGCGGAGGTGTGGGCACGGTGTGCAACGAGCTGGCCAAGAACTCACCGTTCGCGGTGATCCTCGACGAGGACCGCATTCCCATCGAGCCGCAGGTCGCGGGTGCCTGTGACCTACTGGGCATCGACCCCCTCTACGTCGCGAACGAAGGAAAATTCCTCGCGATCGTCCCGGCCGACGAGGCCGACGCCGCGGTCACCGCGCTGCGCGGGCATCCACAGGGTGCCCGGGCCACGGTGGTCGGCGAGATCGTCGCCGAGCCGCCCGGGATCGTCGCGCTGCGTACCGCTTTCGGCGGCAGCCGGATCGTCGACATGCTCGTGGGCGATCCGCTCCCCCGGATCTGCTAGGTGAAAGGAGCAGTCCCATGTGTCTGGGCATTCCCGGCCAGGTCGTCGACATCGTCGACGCCGAGGCCCACCTCGCCAAGGTCGATGTCAACGGGGTACGCCGGGTCATCAGCGTGCGCCTGCTCGCCGACGACAACCTGCGGGTCGGTGACTGGGTACTGGTGCACGTCGGGTTCGCGATGGCCAAGATCGACGAGCGTGAGGCGACGCTGACGCTCGATCAGGTCCAGAAAATGGGCGCCGACTACACGACGGAGATCGACGCTTTCAATTCCTCCGAAATCGCCTGACGCAAAGAGGTGTCCGCATGAAGTTCGTCGACGAATTCCGGGACCCGGCGGCCGCCCGTGCCCTGGTGAAAGCCATCACCGAACTCGCCGCCGGCGACGAGTTCAAGTTCATGGAGGTCTGCGGCGGCCACACCCACACCATCTACCGGCACGGTATCGAGCATCTGCTCCCGGAATCGATCGAACTGGTGCACGGGCCCGGATGCCCGGTGTGCGTGATCCCCATGGGCCGGGTGGACGACGCGATGTGGCTGGCCGAACAGCCCGGCGTCATCTTCACCACGTTCGGCGACATGATGCGGGTGCCCGGATCCAACGGCAATCTCATCGAGGCCAAGGCCCGCGGGGCCGACATCCGGTTCGTCTACTCACCGCTGGACGCGCTCAAGATCGCCCGTGACAACCCCGAACGCCATGTGGTGTTCTTCGCGGTCGGGTTCGAGACGACCGCACCGTCCACCGCCGTCACGCTGGTGCGCGCCCGCGCACTCGGCGTCGACAACTTCAGCGTGTTCTGCAACCACGTCACGATCGTCCCGCCGATCAAAGCCATTCTGGAGTCACCCGACCTGCGACTTTCGGGATTCCTGGGGCCCGGTCACGTCTCGACCGTGGTGGGTCTGCGCCCCTACCGCTTCGTCCCCGCCGTCTACCACAAGCCGATCGTGGTGGCGGGCTTCGAACCGCTCGACATCCTGGCCTCGGTGCACATGCTCCTGCGCCAGATCCGCGACGGCCGCTGCGAGGTGGAAAACCAGTACACCCGTGTGGTCCGGCCGGAAGGCAACACCGCGGCACTGAAACTGATGGCCGAGACCTTCGAACTACGGCCGCACTTCGAATGGCGCGGGCTCGGGTTCATCTCGCAGAGCGCGCTCAAGATCCATCCCGACTACGCCGGCTACGACGCCGAGCTGATCTTCGAGATGCCCGGGGTGCGGGTGGCCGATCCCAAGGCCTGCCAGTGCGGTGAGGTGCTCAAAGGCGTCATCAAACCGTGGGAGTGCAAGGTGTTCGGGACGGCCTGCACACCGGAAACCCCGATCGGTACCTGCATGGTGTCCCCCGAGGGCGCCTGCGCGGCCTACTACAACTTCGGCAGATTGCATCGCGAAACCGCACAGCTGTTGCTGCGGCATTAGCGATAAGGGATCAACGACGCCAGTTCGGAAAGTTGTCGAGATCCCGCAGTGTCAACACGAACCCGAATGCGCCGACGGCGACGGCCAGGAAATACCCGAGCGCCGCCTGCCATCCGGTCAATGTCGACGCCACCAGCCAACACAGCAGCACCGCTGCGATCACCAGCAGAACGCCGTAGAGCGGCGTCCGCATCGGATGATCACCGAGACCCATAAGTCCGGTATACGCCGAAAGTACGGGCGGGAAAAGCCCCGGCCGACCGGTGAGCTCAGCGCATCGTCACCGGTGACCGTTCACCACTGGTCGCGCGGGACGTCGAAGTCCGCGCACAGCGCCCGCCACACACTGCGCGGCTCCACCCCGTCCTCGATGGCCTGTGCGGCCGTACGGCCATCGAGAGCACCGAGCACGTGGTCGACGAGCAGAGAACGGCCCCGCATCGCGCCGAACTGGCCTTCGACGAGCTCATTGAATTCGGTCAACCGCACGGGCCCAACCTACCGAGTGCCGGCGAGTGCGTCATGGCACACCCGTACCGGATCTGCCACCTCGGCGAGCGAGGCGCCGGCGCGCTGCGCGGCCGCACGGTAGGACGAAGACCCGAGCACGGTGCCGACCGCAGCGGTCAGCGCCTCTCCGGACAACGGCCGCACCAGCTCCGCACTACCTTGGCGCACAACACGATTGGCGATCTCCCACTGGTCACCGCCGCCCGGGACCACCACCATCGGCACGCCGGCCAGCAACGCCTTGGACACCAGGCCGTGTCCACCGCCGCAGATCACCAGATCGGCGTGCGACAACAGTTCGTCCTGGCGGCCGAGCCCCACGGCCGCCCACGGTGGTACCTCGACATCGGCTCCGCCCAGTCGCGATACCACCACGCGGGCGCCCTCGGGCAGCGTCTCGCCCGGGCGCAGCGACTCCAGGACCAGTTCGGCCATCCCCTGCGTCCCGGTGGTCGCGGTGGACGGCGCCACCATCACGACCGGCCCCGAACCCGGCGGCACGGTCAGCACCGCGTCGGTCGGCTCGAAATGCAGCGGACCCACCACCACCGCCTCGGCGGGCCAATCCGGGCGGGGCACCTCCAACGCCGGCAGGGTGGCGATCAACCGTCGCAACGGGCCGGGGTCCTGCGCCGGCAGGCCGATGTCCACCCGTACGGCGGCCCGTTCGGCCGTGCCGGCCCGCACCGACCTCGCGGTCAGCGCCCGCATGACGGTGTCGCGCAGCCGTCCGCGCAGGCCGACACCGGGGGCCAGCCCGCTGCCCAACGGCGGCAACCCCTTCGACGGCAGATACAGCGGATGTGGGCTGAGCTCGACCCACGGCAACCCGAGCAGCTCGGCGGCCAGGCCGCCACAGGCGGTGATCACGTCGGAGACCACGAGATCCGGCCGCAATTCACTCAGGACGGGCACGTTGAGCTGCGCCATCCGCCCGGCACGCTGGTGGATCTTGGCCCCGGCATCGGCGTCGTCGTCGACATCGGTCGGATCGAGGCCGACGAGTTCGACGGCGTCGATGCCGGCCGCCCGCGCGGTATCGAGCCACTCCACCCCGGTCAGCAGCGTCGGGACATCACCCGCGGCCAGGAACTTCAGGCACAACGCCAGGGCCGGGAAGGCATGTCCGGGATCGGGTCCGGCGACCACAGCTACGCGCACCGGCCTACCCTGCCACAGCGCTCCACCATTAGGCTTCGGGCATGGCTGACCAATCCACGACCGCTGCCGTGACCCAGACCGGCACGGTCGAGACCTTCCTCAACGCGTTGCAGGAGCAGGACTACGACACAGCCGAGAACGCGCTGGCACAGAACCTCGTCTATCAGAACGTCGGTTTCCCGACCATCTACGGGCGCAACCGTGCGATCAAGCTCTTCCGCTCGATGCCGGCCAGCATGGGCTTCGAGGTGAAGATTCACCGGATCGCCGCCGACGGCGCCTCGGTGATCACCGAGCGCACCGACGCCCTCACGTTCGGGCCACTGCGCGTGCAGTTCTGGGTGTGCGGGGTGTTCGAGGTCTATGAAGGCCGAATCACCCTGTGGCGGGACTATTTCGACTTGTTCGACTTCACCAAGGCGACGGTGCGCGGCCTGATCGGCGTGGTCGTGCCGTCGCTGCGCACGTCGCTGTAGCCGCGATTCAGGCGCGGCGCAGCTGGCCGAGTTCGTCGAACGCCTGCGCCCAGCCCACCAGGCGGTCGGTGGCACCGGTCAGCTCGCTGCGGTAACGCTGCTGGGACAACGGCGATGCCGCACCCTGGCCGCTGTTCACCGTCGATACCAGTTGTGCTGCGGCGGTGACCATCTCGTTGTACTGCCGCACGCCCTGACCGAGCTGAGCGGTGAACGCGTTGATGGTCGGCACCAGATGCTGGCGCGACTGCGGGGCGTTGCTGATCGCCCGCTCCATCGAGACCACCTCGGTGGCGGTGGCGGCCATGGTCCGCGCCGTGTGGTTGGCCACCGCGGCCAGCTCGCGCAGTTCGTCGGCCGGAAGCATCCGCCCGCGCTCCAACACACCGAGCAACGAGAACATGCCGCGCTCGGAGGCCACCAGAGCCGCCATGGGCTGGCGGGCCGCCGAACCCCAGGGCGGCAACCGGCGCCCTGAGACCGGCCGTTGCGCCGGAAGCGGTTCCGCGCGCAGCCACCGGTACCGCAGCCAGAACAACGTCGCGGGGAAAGCCGCGCCGGCTGCGATGGCTCCGCTGATGATCAGGCCCCAGACCGGTGTGCTCCACGACGCCAACAGCGCCGTGACCAAAACCCAGAACACGCTGGACAGGGTGAAGAACACCCCGAAGCGCGCCGCCCACCGCCGCTTGCGCAACAGCTTGGCGCGCGGATCGGCGGCGGCGCTGAGCTTTTCGGTCAGCGCACCGGACAGATCGGCCGCGGTGTCGACAACCCGCTGCGCCAACGATCTCCAGGCGTCCGGTCGACCGGTCTTGGTAGCCATGATCTACAACACTCGAATCACTATTGGCCGAGCGGGTTTTCGGGGGTGGCAGCGGTTTGGTTGGTCGCCGGGGAGGCCGGCGTCGCCGGAGCGGCGTCACCGCTGGGCAGGGCGTCGCCGCGCATCGAGGCGCGGATCTGCTCGAGCCGGGAGTGGCCGGCCATCTGGACGCTGGCCTGCTGCACCTCCATCATGCGGCCCTGCACAGAGTTCTGCGCGAGCTCGGCCTCGCCCATGGCGTTGGCGTAGCGGCGTTCGATCTTCTGGCGCACTTCGTCGAGACTCGGGGTGTTCCCCGGCGCGGCGACCTCGCTCATCGACCGGAGCGAGGAGCTCACCTGCTCCTGCATCTTGGCCTGCTCCAGCTGCGACAGCAGCTTGGTGCGCTCGGCGATCTTCTGCTGCAGCATCATCGCGTTCTGCTCGACGGCCTTCTTGGCCTGCCCGGCGGCCTGCAGGGCCTGGTCGTGCAGAGCCTTGAGGTCCTCGACGCTCTGCTCGGAGGTCACCAGTTGCGCCGCGAACGCCTCGGCGGCGTTGGTGTACTCCGTGGCCTTGGCCGCATCGCCTGCCGCGGTGGCCTGATCGGCCAGCGTCAGCGCCTGGCGGACGTTGACCTGCAGCTTCTCGATGTCCGCGAGCTGACGGCTCAGCCGCATCTCCAGCTGGCGCTGGTTGCCGATGACCTGGGCGGCCTGCTGCGTGAGTGCCTGGTGCTGACGCTGCGCGTCCTCGATGGCCTGCTGGATCTGCACCTTCGGATCGGCGTATTCGTCGACCTTGGAGCTGAACAGCGCCATCAGGTACTTCCACGCCTTGACGAACGGATTGGCCATGAGTTCGTTCCGCCTTATCTGTCGGGCTTGTCAGGCTCAGAGATCAAGCCAGTGCTCGGGGTCCTACTGCTTATTCAGGTTGCCGCAATTCCTCTGATGCCAACTTATCGGTTCCGGACATGCAGCCACAGCCCCGCAGGCTGTTCGTATGGGTGTTTTGCGAAAATTCGCGCCGCAGGCACGAACAGCGCAATCAGGCAGGCGTCGGAACCGTGCTCGTGTCAGGCAACGGCCATCGACACGACCTGTGGAATGACCACCTTGGTCGCCGCGTCGATGCGGGCGACATTGGCGTGCGCCGGCACCGCGGCCGCAGCGCTGGCGTGTTCACGCTCGGCCATGTTCTCCCCGGCATCGGTGAGTACCCGCGACAGCGGGACGTCCAGGGCGTCGCAGATGGCGCTGAGCAGTTCGCTGGAAGCCTCCTTGCGGCCCCGCTCCACCTCGGAGAGGTATCCGAGGCTCACCCGCGCCGCGTCGGACACTTCGCGCAACGTGCGCCCCTGCTCGGTGCGGGCGTTACGCAGCACGTCGCCGATCACCTCACGCAGCAATGTCGTCATCGCGCTCTCCTTCGCCTCGCCTGTCACAGGTTCGCTAAAAAGACCAACGCCGCGGGTGACCGCAAGGTTCCCGACGGAAACCGTCGAGCAGATTTCGGTTACTGGTTCTCGACCAGGAAGCGCAATCGGGCGATCGCCTCGTCGACGGCGGCGCGGCGGATGTCCCAGCGTGAGCCGGACAGCGACAACTCGATGACGTCGGTGTCGACCGGCCCGGCCAGACCGATGAACACGGTGCCCACCGGGTGCCCACCGTGCGGTTCCGGCCCGGCCACGCCGGTCAGGCCGACACCCCAGGTAGCTGCGCAACGCTGCCGGGCGCCGACCGCGAGCGCCCGCGCGGTGGGAGCCGCGACCGGGCCGACCGCGTCGAGCACCTGCGGAGCCACACCGGCCAGCCAGATCTTGGTGTCCTCGTTGTAGGTGACCAGGCCGCCCTGTAGGACGGCGCTGGCCCCCGACACCCCGGCCAGCGTCGCCGCGAGCAGGCCGCCGGTGAGCGACTCGGCGGTGGCCACGCTCTGTGAGCGCACCGTCAGGTCGGCGACCAGGGCCCTGGCGTCGTCAGTGAGCAGCGGATCGTCCACGCGAATCCCTGATCGCGGATATGACGTAGTCGGCACCGGTGAGCACGGTCAGGACCACGGCGGCCCACATGATCACCCAGGCGACATTGAGCCAGATGGGCGGCCACGCATGCAGCGGCAGCACGAACAGCCCGATGGCCACGGCCTGCACCAGCGTCTTGAGCTTGCCGCCGCGACTGGCCGGGATCACACCGTGGCGCAGCACCGCGAATCGCAACACCGTGATCCCGATCTCACGCACCAGCACCACCACCGTGATCCACCACGGCAGATCGCCGAGCATCGACAGACCGATCAGAGCGGCTCCGATCAGCGCCTTGTCGGCGATCGGATCGGCCAGAGTGCCGAACTCGGTGATCATCCCGTAGCTGCGGGCCAAGGCCCCGTCGAAGTGGTCGGTGATCACCGCGACCGCGAACACCGTGAAAGCGGCGATCCGCCAGCCGGTTTCATGGCCGTCGCCGGCGAACAGGAAGACAAGGAAGACCGGAACAAGCACCATCCGCACACCTGTGAGCACGTTGGCGAGGTTGGCCACGCGCGCACGCGGGACCACCGGATCGGTAGAAGGTTGGCCCGGCACCGCAACAGAATATCGGTTGCCGTAACCGATACTCTTGCGCCTGTGAACCCAGGCAGTGTCGAGTCGCGCAAACACCCTGTGGTGCGGCGCGCCCGCACGTCCGATGTCCCGGCGATCAAGAGCCTGGTCGACGTCTATGCGGGCAAGATCCTGCTGGAGAAAAACCTGGTGACGCTGTACGAGGCGGTCCAGGAATTCTGGGTGGTCGAACTCGACGGCGAACTGGTCGGTTGCGGCGCGCTCCACGTGCTGTGGGCCGATCTCGGTGAGGTGCGCACGGTGGCGGTGCATCCGAAGGTCCGCGGGACCGGCGTCGGCCATGTGTTGGTCGAGCAGTTGCTCGATGTCGCCAGGGATCTGCACCTACGGCGGATCTTCGTGCTGACCTTCGAGGTCGACTTCTTCGGCAAGCACGGTTTCGAGGAGATCGAGGGCACCCCGGTGACCGCCGAGGTCTACGAGGAGATGTGCCGCTCGTACGACACCGGTGTGGCGGAGTTCCTCGACCTGTCCTACGTCAAGCCCAACACCTTGGGCAACACCCGGATGTTGTTGACGCTCTGAGTGATTTGTGGAGCCTCACCCGTGCAGGTCGCGGGTGAGGCTCCACAAATCGCGGGCCTAGAACTCGTCGGGATCGTCGTCGGCGTCGGCGCCGTTGGCGTCGGACCCACCACGGATCAGCATCAGCGTGCCGGCCAGCTCGTCGGGCTTGACGAGCACCTCACGCGCCTTGGAGCCTTCCGACGGCCCGACGATGCCGCGGGTCTCCATGAGGTCCATGAGCCGGCCGGCCTTGGCGAAACCGACGCGCAGCTTGCGCTGCAGCATCGAGGTCGAGCCGAACTGCGAGGACACCACGAGTTCGACGGCCTGCAGAAAGACGTCCATGTCGTCGCCGATGTCGGGGTCGACGTCCTTGCGCTCACCGGCCTTGACCGCGGTGACGCCCTCGACGAATTCCGGCTCGGCCTGGGTCTTGGTGGCCTCGACGACGGCGTGGATCTCCTCGTCGGTGATGAACGCGCCCTGCATACGCAGCGGCTTGTTGGCGCCCATCGGCAGGAACAGGCCGTCGCCCATGCCGATCAGCTTCTCGGCACCGGGCTGGTCCAGGATGACGCGGCTGTCGGTGAGCGACGAGGTCGCGAAGGCGAGCCGGGACGGCACGTTGGTCTTGATCAGACCGGTGACGACGTCCACCGACGGCCGCTGCGTGGCGAGCACCAGGTGGATGCCGGCGGCACGGGCCTTCTGTGTGATGCGGACGATGGCGTCCTCCACATCCCGAGGCGCGGTCATCATCAGGTCGGCGAGCTCGTCGACGATGGCCAGGATGTAGGGGTACGGCTTGTAGACCCGCTCGCTGCCCAGCGGCGTGCTGATCTCGCCCGAACGCACCTTCTCGTTGAACACGTCGATGTGACGGACCCGGGACGCCTTCATGTCCTGGTAGCGCTGCTCCATCTCCTCGACCAACCAGGCCAGCGCGGCGGCGGCCTTCTTGGGCTCCGTGATGATCGGCGTGATGAGGTGCGGAATGCCTTCGTAGGGCGTGAGTTCCACCATCTTCGGGTCGATCAGGATCATCCTGACCTCTTCCGGGGTGGCCCGCGCGAGCAACGACACCAGCATCGAGTTGACGAAGCTGGACTTACCGGAACCGGTCGAGCCGGCCACCAGCAGGTGCGGCATCTTGGCCAGGTTGGCCGAGACGAAGTCGCCCTCGATGTCCTTGCCAAGGCCGATCACCAGCGGGTGGTGGTCGCGGCGCGTCGAGGGGGCGGTGAGCACGTCGGACAGCCGCACCATCTCACGGTCGGTGTTGGGCACCTCGATGCCGACGGCGGACTTGCCGGGGATCGGGGCGAGCATGCGGACGCTCTCGGTGGCCACCGCATAGGCGATGTTGCGGTGCAGCGCGGTGATCTTCTCGACCTTCACACCCGGGCCGAGCTCGACCTCGTAGCGGGTGACGGTCGGGCCGCGGGTGCAGCCGGTGACGGCCGCGTCGACCTTGAACTGCTCCAGCACCGAGGTGATGGCGTCGGTCATCTGGTCGTTGGCGGCGGTACGCAGCTTGGGCGGATCGCCTGCGATCAGCAGATCCAGCGGGGGCAGCGTGTAGGGGCCCTCGACCACCCGGTCCATCACCAGGGTGTCGTCGGTCTTGGGCTTGCTCTCGACCTTCTTGCGGCGAGGCTTGACCGCGGGTTCGGGGACGGTCGGTGCGTCAGCGTCGTCGGCGGACAGCGGGTAGTTGTCCATCGGCGTGCCGGTCGGCGCCTTGGGTGCCTCGATCGCGGCTGTCGGCCAGGTCTGGGCCTGCTTGTCACCGCGCGACGTGTCGTCGTCGTAGTAGCCGTCGGACAGATCGTCGTAGTCATCGTCGAGATCGGACCCGTCGTACTCGCCGTCGTAGTCGTACTCGTCGTCGTAGTCATCGTCGTGGAACGCCCGCGTGCTGAACATGTGCTGCAGCGTCGAGGGCACCTCGCGGATGGTCGTGCCGGTGACCAGCAACAGACCGAACAGCACGCCCATGAACAGCAGCGGTGCGGCGATCCACTCGGTCAGGCCGTCCGACAGGGGCCCGCCGATGGCGAAGCCGACGAATCCGGCGGCATGCTGTCGTGCGATCGGATCCTGCGGCGATCCCGACCACAGGTGCCACAGGCCGAGCATCGGCAACGCGATCATGGCCGATCCCAGGATCAGCCGGGGGCGGGCTTCCGGATCGGGTTCGGTGCGCATCAACACGACGGCGACGGCACCCAGGACGACGGGCACCAGGACGACCGGGCCTCCGATGAGGGTGCGGACCGCGGTGTCGATCCACTGCCCCACCGGGCCGGCCGCATGGAACCAGGAGCTGGCGGCCACGACGACGGCGACGCCGAGCAGCGCGAGCGCCAGACCGTCGCGGCGATGGCCGGGTTCGATGTCGCGGGCCCGGCCCACCGAGCGGGCGGTCGATCCAGCTCCCTTGGCGAGCATCAGCCAGCCGGCGCGGGCTCCCTGGCCGAGCTTCTGGCCGGCGGCAGAGACAGGCGAGGCCTGGGGCCGGCGTGCGGGCTTACGCCGCGGCGCAGCCGGGCGTCCCTTACGGGCCGGCGCCTGGCGCCGCGAACCGCCCCGCGAGCTGGCATTCGACCTGCTCGAACGCGCTCCGGATCGGCCGGCGGTCTTGTTAGCCATGCCCGCAAGCCTAGTCGCATATGCCCCATATTCACCATCTGCCACACGGGTCACAAGACGGTATCAAATGACACTTAGCCATACGAACCAAATCCACCGGCTTATCGCCTAGGGTGGACGCTCGTCCAGTTTCGGCACTCATCGAGGAGTTCTGCACCTATGCCTGTTGTCGTCGTCGCCACCATGAAGGCCAAGCCCGAATCCGTCGACGCCGTGCGCGAGGCCTGCACCAACGCGGTCGCAGCCGTCCACGAGGAGCCGGGCTGCCAGCTGTATTCGCTGCATGAGGCCGACGGCACCTTCGTCTTCGTCGAGCAGTGGGCCGACGCCGATGCGCTCAAGGCCCACAGCACCGCCCCGGCGATCGGCACCCTGTTCGGCTCGATCGGCGAACTGCTCGACGGCGCCCCCGATATCAAAATGTTGCAACCCGTCGTCGCCGGTGACCCCGCCAAGGGACAGCTGCGCTCCT
>NZ_HG322951.1:3063681-3114759 GCF_000455325.1 Mycolicibacterium septicum DSM 44393 | reverse complement strand
TTCATCACCGGGGCCGCGCGCGGCCAGGGGCGGGCCGAGGCCCTGCGACTGGCCACCGACGGCGCCGACATCATCGCGATCGATCTGTGCGAGCAGATCGAGTCGGTGCCCTATCCCCTGGCCACACCCGATGATCTGGCCGCCACGGTCAAGCTCGTCGAGGAGACCGGGGCACGCATCGTCGCCACGCAGGCCGATGTCCGCGACGAGGAAGCTCTGCGCGCGGCGCTGCAGGCCGGGGTGGACCAGCTCGGCCGGCTCGACATCGTCGTCGCCAATGCCGGGATCGCCCCGATGCAGTCGGGCCCCGACGGCTGGCGCGACGTCATCGACGTCAACCTTTCGGGCGTACACCACACCGTCGAGGCCGCGATCCCGATCATGGTCGCCCAGGGCGACGGCGGATCGATCGTGCTGATCAGCTCGGCTGCCGGCCTGATCGGCGTCGGCGGCGGCGACCGCGGCTCACTCGGTTACACCGCAGCCAAGCACGGGGTGGTCGGCCTGATGCGGGCCTACGCCAACTTCCTTGCCCCGCACAGCATTCGGGTCAACTCGATCCACCCCACCGGAGTGGACACCCCGATGATCAACAACGAGTTCACCCGGGATTGGCTACGCCACATCTCCGAGGAACTCAAGGCGCCAACCGATTTCTCCAACGCGCTGCCGGTGCAGGTGGTGCAGGCCGAGGACATCGCCAACGCGGTGGCCTGGCTGGTGTCGGACCAGGCGCGTTACGTCACCGGCGTGACACTTCCCGTGGACGCCGGCATCGTCAACAAGCGATGAGCGATCCCGTCGCCGCGACCGCGATCGGCCCGATGGTGCTTGCCGCCGTCGAGCAGTACGAGCCGGTGCGGCGACGGCTCGTCGACGACGATCTGGCCGGCGCGTTCCTGCCGCCCGCGCTGCGCGCATTCACCCGGACCACACGCTGGTCCGTTGCCCGCAGACTGCTGATCCAGGCCACCGAACGGTCGGGTCCCGGGCTGTGGGCGAACCTGACCTGCCGCAAGCGCTATATCGGCGACAAGCTCACGCAGGCGCTTTCGGATATCGACGCCGTGGTGATTCTCGGTGCCGGCCTGGACACCAAGGGCTACCGGCTGGCCCGGCACAGCCCCATCCCGGTGTTCGAAGTGGACCTGCCGGTCAACATCGAGCGCAAACGCTCGGTGGTGCGCCGGGCGCTGGGAACCGTGCCGGACTCGGTGCACCTGGTGCCGGTGGATTTCGAACGCGACGACCTGGCCGCCGAACTCGCCAGGCACGGCCACCTCGGCACACACCGCACCTTCTTCGTATGGGAGGGCGTGACGCAGTATCTGAGCGCCGACGGCGTCGGGTCGACGTTCGAGTTCCTCCGCTCGGCGGCGCCGGGGAGCCGGTTGGCGTTCACGTATGTGCGCAGCGATTTCATCGACGGCACCAACCGGTACGGGGCCGAATCGTTGTATCGGCGGTTCCGGGTTCGCAGCCGGCTGTGGCAGTTCGGGCTCGATCCGGAGCAGGTGGCGGCCTTCGTCGAGCCCTACGGCTGGCAGTTGACCGAGCAGGCCGGGCCCGATTACCTCATCGAGCACTACATTTCACCGTCGGGCCGGAATCTGACCGCCTCGCAGGTGGAATGGACGGCCTTCGCCGAAAAGCGTTAGCAGGCAACCAGAGCGTCGAGCTCGGCGGCGTCGACGCCGGCCAGTCGCCGGTGCATGGCCTTGGCGATGCGCCCCGCCTGAAGTTTGGCCCGCTCGGCGTGCGGACCCTCGAACAACTCGTCGACGGTCTCGGTCCACAACGTCAGCCACCGCACGAAATGCTCCGCCGACAACGGATGACGGGTGTGCAGTTCACGGTGCACGATCAGCGCGCTGCGCTGGTAGAGCCCGGCACGGAACAGCACGGTCTCCCAGAAGTCACACATGACGGGCAGATGGGATCGCAGGCCTTTCGCGCGCAGTTCGGAGAAGGGCTCGGCGAGCACCGGATCGGACAGCGCCTTGCTGTAGAAGCGCCACAGCAGCAACTCGACATCGTCGTGGCCAGACAGGTCTTCAGCCATCGGACAAGTCCCTTTCCGGATCGGTGGCGCGTGGCCCCTAGTTTCTACAACAGCTGGTTGTATAAACTCTATCCATGATCACCGCGGTCGGGAAACGCCGGGTCGACGTGCTGAGCACGTTGAAGGCCTCGGCCACGCCGATGACCATCGCGCAGATCGCGGCCGAACTCGCAGTTCACGCCAACACCGTGCGGTTTCACCTGGAACACCTCGAGGCCGGCGGACAGGTGGAACGTGTCCAACCTCACCACCGCAGCCCCGGCCGACCCCCGCAGCTCTACCGCGCGGTGCGCCGGATGGATCCGGCCGGGCCGACCCACTACCGGATGCTGGCCGAGATCCTCGCCAACGGACTGGCCGCCGACGACAATCCGGCCGCCAAGGCCCGGGAGATGGGCCGCGCCTGGGGCCGGACGATCCCGCGCCCGGCTGCCGACTCCCCCGTTGACGCCCTCGTACAGACACTCGGCGACATCGGCTTCGCGCCCGAGCCGCCCGAGGATGACCAGCTCCGATTGCGCCACTGCCCATTTCTCGAACTTGCCCAGACCCGCGCCGCGGTCGTGTGCCCGATCCACCTCGGGTTGATGCAGGGCGCGTTGGAAAGCTGGCAGGCGCCCGTTGCGGTCGAGCGGCTCGACGCATTCGTCGAGCCGGATCTGTGCGTGGCCCGATTGGGCCCGAAAGGAGATTCATGATGAATGCCGGTCTGGCTGTCGCGGTCGCCGTGACGTTCTGCTGGCTGGGCATGGTGCTGGCGATCTCGTTCATCGAGGCGCCGCTGAAGTTCCGGGCGCCGGGTGTGACGCTGCAGATCGGACTCGGCATCGGGCGCATGGTTTTCCGTGCACTCAACACCGTGGAAACCGCGTTCGCCGCGGCCATCATCGTGACCCTCGCCATGCACCGCCCGTCTGCGGCAGCGATCACGGCCTTCGTGGTTGCCGTAGCGGCGCTGGCCGTGCAACTGATCGCCGTGCGGCCCAAGCTGACTCAACGCTCGAACGCCGTGTTGGCCGTCGCCCCGGGAGAGGAAGCGGCGGGGCGATCGCAGGCGCACTACGTCTACGTCGCGTTCGAGCTCGTCAAGGTCGTCGCCCTGCTGACCGGTGGGGTCCTGCTACTTGCCGGCTGACTCCAGACTCGGCGTGTCGACCTGAACCACAAGACCATTCGAGTACGGCCGGTGCGGGTCACGGGGATTCGTCTCGGGAAGGATCAGCCGCCAGCCCTGGTACGGATTCTTGTCCGTGGCCACGAGGAACCCACCCCGGGCGCCCGGGCCGGCGAGTTCATCGGCACTGCGAATCCGACTACCGGCGAACAGGTCTCCGGCCTGGGTACGGGCCGCCGGATCCGAAGCCGACCGTCCGAGCCACGACACGATCGCATCGTGCACGTAAGCAGCCTGCGCGTCGGGTAGCCGTGCGTCGATCAGAATCGCGGTCTCGGCATCCCGAAATCCGGCCGGGTAGACGTCGCACAGGACCCCGCCACGCATCACCCGGGCGTAGAAGCGACGCGCCAGGATGGGGAACCCGACTCTGGGCACCAGCACCGCGACGGTGAAGAGGGCCACGGCGAACACGATGGTGATCGTTGTGTCGAGGTCCCGGTCCCGGTTGACCAGGGCATACATCGCCCACGCGAACACAAGCGCGAACATGACGGTACCCACGGTGAGCAGACCACGGAGAAAGTACGGGTACGCCACCGCGCGCTTTACCTCGTCCACCGAGTTCAACGGGGGAATCGGACGGCGTCGCTCGAATGGCACCTGCGGTGCGGGACGGCTCACCGATCCAATCTAACGGCACCGCCGAGTCGCTCGGTGCACCAATTCGACTAGATCTCGATGACGGTCGGAACGATCATCGGCTGGCGCCGGTAGGTCTCGCCCACCCACTTGCCGACCGTGCGCCGGACGGCCTGGGCGATCCGCGTCGGGTCCGTGATGTTGTCGGCGGCAAGGCTTTCCAGTTCCCGCTCGACATTGCGCGCCACCGGCTCCAGCGCCTTGGGATCTTCGGAGAACCCGCGGGAGTACAGATGGGCGGGAGCGGCGGGCTTCCCGGTCTCGCGGTGCACGACCACCGTCACCGCCACGAAACCCGAAGAAAGGATGAGGCGTTCGCCGAGGGTGGCGTCGCCGACATCCCCGGTGATCAGCCCGTCGACGAACATCTTGCCGACGGTCACCGCACCGGAGATCGAGGCCTTACCGGCCACCAGGTCCACACTCACGCCGTTCTCGGCCAGCACGATGTTCTCCGGCGGCACCCCGGTGCTGGCAGCCAGCGCCGCGTTGGCCCGCATGTGCCGCCAGGTGCCGTGTACCGGCATCACATTGCGGGGACGCACCCCGTTGTAGAGGAACAGCAGCTCACCCGCATACGCGTGGCCGGAAACATGCACGCGCGCTTGGGCATTGGTGACCACGCGGGCGCCGATCTTGGCCAGCGCGTCGATGACTCCGTAGACCGCTTCCTCGTTGCCCGGGATCAGCGACGAGGACAGGATGATCAGATCGCCCGCGGTCAGCGTGATGCTGCGGTGCTCGCCGCGCGACATCCGCGACAGTGCCGCCATCGGCTCACCCTGGGTACCGGTGGTGATCAGGACGACCTTCTCGGCCGGCATCATCTCGGCCGCGCCGATGTCGAGGATGTCGGCGTCGTCGACCTTCAGGTAGCCCAGCTCGCGGGCGATGCCCATGTTGCGCACCATCGAGCGGCCGACGTACGAAACCTTCCGGCCGAGCGCCACCGCAGCATCCGTGATCTGTTGCACGCGGTCGACGTTCGACGCGAAGCAGGCGACGATCACGCGGCCCTCGGCTCCGCGGATCAACCGGTGCAGCGTCGGGCCGACCTCGGTCTCGGACGGGCTGACGCCCGGGTGTTCGGAGTTGGTCGAGTCGCACAGGAACAGGTCGACCCCGGCATCGCCGAGCCGCGACATGCCCGGCAGATCGGTCGGACGGCCGTCGAGCGGCTGCTGGTCGAGCTTGATGTCACCGGTGTGCAGCACCGTGCCGGCACCGGTGTGGATGGCGACGGCCAGGCATCCCGGGATCGAGTGGTTGACCGCGAAGTACTCACACTCGAAGACCCCGTGCTGGCTGCTCTGCCGCTCGGCGACCTCGACGAACTCGGGTTTGATGCGGTGCTCGCGGCACTTCTCGCGGATCAGCGCGATGGTGAACTTCGAGCCGACCACCGGGATGTCGGGACGGAGCTTGAGCAGGAACGGAATCGCGCCGATGTGGTCCTCGTGGGCGTGGGTGACGACGAGCGCTTCGACATCGTCGAGCCGGTCCTCCACGTGACGCAGGTCCGGCAGGATCAGGTCGACCCCGGGCTCGTCGTGTCCCGGGAAGAGCACACCGCAATCCACGATGAGCAACTTGCCCAGGTGCTCGAAGACCGTCATGTTGCGGCCGATTTCGCTGATTCCGCCCAGCGCGGTAACTCGCAGACCGCCGGGGGCCAGGGGCTTGGGGGGCGCGAGTTCGGTGCTCACTAGCGCAACACCGCTGCCGCACGCATATCGGCGGCCAGCGCCTCGATCTCAGCAGGGCTGGCAGGGATCTGCGGCAGCCGTGGCAGGCCGGCATCGAATCCCTGCAACCGCAGGCCCTCCTTGGACATGGTCACCCCGCCGAGGTGGGCCTGGGCACGGGCCAGCGGGGCCAGCGACACGTTGATCTTGCGGGCCGTGGCGACATCGCCGGAATTGAACGCGGTCAACATGTCTCGCAGCTGACCTGCGGCCAGATGTCCCCAGACGCTGACGAAGCCGACGGCGCCCATGGCCAGCCAGGGCAGGTTCAGCGTGTCGTCACCCGAGTAGTACGCCAGCCCGGTCTCGGCGAGGATCTGGCCGCCACCGTGCAGGTCACCCTTGGCGTCCTTGACGCCCACGATGTTCGGGTGCCCGGCCAGGACCCGGATGGTCTCCCAGGCGATCGGAATGGAGGACCGCGGCGGGATGTCGTAGAGCAGGTTCGGCAGGCCGGTGGCGTCGGCGACGGCGGAGAAGTGCGCGATCAGACCGGCCTGCGGGGGCCGCGAGTAGTACGGCGTCACCACGAGCAGGCCGTGGGCACCCTCGGCGGCGCTGGCCTTGGCCAGATGCACGCTGTGGGCGGTGTCGTAGCTGCCCGCGCCGGCGATGATGCGGGCCCGGTCCCCCACCGCCTCCAGCACGGCGCGCAACAGCGCGAGCTTCTCGGCATCGGTGGTGGTCGGCGATTCGCCGGTGGTACCCGAGAGCACCAGGCCATCGCAGCCGGCGTCGACGAGGTGATTGGCCAGCCGGGCAGCGGCATCGAGGTCAACCGAGCCGTCGGGCTTGAACGGCGTCACCATTGCGGTCAACACCGTGCCCAACTGCGCCGTTACATCGATTCCGCTCGTACTCACGCGCCAAGATTACCCGGTGGTCTCAAGCCTCCGTCGCCAGCGGGGAGGTTGCCACCTCACTACCATCTGCCAGCGTCGAAATCTCGAAATCGGAGAACACCGCCGGAGCTGCTTCTACGAGCTCACGCAGACAGGCGATCGCCAGCCTGCGAATCTCCACATCGGCGTGTTCACTGGCCCGCATCGCGATGAAATGGCGCCAGGCGCGGTAGTTGCCGGTGACCACGATGCGGGTCTCGGTGGCGTTGGGCAGCACCGCACGGGCGGCCTGTCTGGCCTGCTTGCGGCGCAAAACGGCGTTCGGCTGGTCGGCGAACTTGGCTTCGAGGCGAGTCAGCAGTTCGGCGTAGGTGGCGCGGCTGGCGTCGACGGCGGCGGTGAAGATCTCCACCAGCTCCAGGTCGTCCTCGAACCCGGGCGGCACCACCACCTCGGCGTCGTTCTCGGGCACATAGCGCTGTGAGAGCTGGGAGTAGGAGAAATGCCGGTGCCGGATCAGCTCGTGGGTGGCCGACCGCGAGATACCGCTGATGTAGAAGCTGACACTCGCGTGCTCCAGGACGGAGAAATGCCCGACGTCGATGATGTGACGGATGTAGCTCGCGTTGGTCGCCGTCCTCGGATTGGGCTTCGACCAACTCTGGTAACAGGCCCGGCCTGCGAACTCGGTGAGCGCGGGCCCACCATCGGCATCAGTGCTCCACGGCACGTCAGGCGGCGCCTGGAATTCCGTCTTGGCGATCAGCTGCACGCGCAGCGGCGCGATCTCGGCCACTCGCCCACCCTACTGTCGAGCGTTCGAGGGGCTGAACCACCTGACTCAAACTCGTCCCGCTTTCGATGAGGTGAGCAGGATGGATCACGTGAAACCCGTCGAATACGACATGGTCCGGCTCCGGCGGCCGCTGCCCGGCCACGGTCTCGCGGCCGGGGCGCAAGGGACGGTCGTCATGGACCACACCAAGTACGCCGGGCCCGATCTCCCGCCGGCCTATGAAGTGGAGTTCACAGATGGCGAGGGCAGGACCGAAGCCGTCGTCACCGTGCCCGGGGACTACCTGGAAGTCGTCCAACGCCCGCATCCTTGACAGACCGCCTGACGGTGGATCGCCTCAATTCACCACCTTGGGCTGGGATTACGCCGCCTACAATCGCGTGATGTCCCGCGCCGTCCCGTTCGCACGGGCACACCAAGACGGTTCGCAGTGCTGATCGGCGTGGCCGCCGCGCTGCTCGCGTGCGTCGGTTACGGCACAGCCTCGGTTCTGCAGTCGTATGCCGCACGGCATTCCGTCGGGGCGGCAGAGACCGCGCAGGCCGGCCCGACCCTGCGGTCGACCATCGCCGCCATGCTCGCGCCGATCTTCATCGTGGGAATGGCGCTCGACCTCGTTGGTTTCGCGGGCAGCCTGGTCTCGGCCCGGTTGATCCCACTGTTCCTGTCGCAGACGATCATCAGCGCCAACCTCGTGGTCACCGCGGTGTTGAGCATCTTCGTGCTCCACGTCCGGCTGCATCGGCGCGACTGGACCGCGATTGCCATAGTTCTTGTCGCGCTGTGCATCCTGGGGGCCACCGCGGGACGCCTCGGTGACCGCGACCCCGGCGCGATCATGCATTGGGGTGTGCTCGTGGTCTCGGCGGTCATCCTGGGCCTGGGCGCCACGCTGGTCCGGCTGCTCGGGCGGAATGCCGCCGTGCCCGCGGGCCTGATCGCCGGTGTGCTCTATGGGGCGATGGCGGTTGCGGTGCGAGTCGTGGATGGTCTCGAGCCCCTCGACGTCGGTGTGTTGATCGCCGACCCGGCGTTGTGGGCCATCCTGGTCGCCGGTCTCGGTGGGTTCTATCTGTTCACCGTCGCACTGCAGGTCGGGTCGGTGAACGGGGTCGCGGCGGCATTGGTGGTCGGCGAAACCGTGGTCCCCGGCATCGTCGGGGTGGTTCTGCTCGGCGACGTTTCACGACCGGGATACGGCTGGCTGGTGACCATCGCCTTCATCGCCGCCGTGGCCGGTGCCGTGGCGCTCGCCTTCTCCAGTGCAGCCGAGTACGACCGCGCCCAGAGTTCCTGAGACAGTCCTCTCCGCACATGGCGCAGCGGCCATTTCGTCCCCGCTGTCCCCCGATCGGCGGATCCCGGACTGGCCCTGACGCAGGGCCGATCAGCGGACAGACGCCGAACGCCGATTGCACCACACTGGGAGGGCCGACAGGCCGGCGACCCGGTGAACATCCCGCCGAAATCACTGCGGCACAACCTATCTCCACGATACCGAACGACAGCGAACACGAGAGGAGCGACCGTGCACTACGAGATGCTGGATCTGGTCCGAGAACGCGCAAATGAGAAAGACTGGGACTTGATCTTCGACAGCGGACCCAACGCGGAGTACCGCACCATGGTGTGGGAGCACCCTCTGCTCAGCGCGACAGGGGTGGCGACCGAACTGGAGATCGGGTTCAGCCCCGACGGCCGCATCATCTTCTCCGAGCGGCGCCTCGGCGGGGTCGCCCACAAGCGCATCAAGCCCACCAATGCCTTCGCCTCGACCGATCTCTACCTCGCGGCACTGCAGATGATCTGATCCGCGGCTCGGGTTACGCCCAAATCGATCCTTGACTCAATTACGTGACACATCGTAACTTAATGGTGTGTCCTCGCTCACAGGCCCCGGACGGCCGCGTGATCCACAAACCCAGCGCGACATCATGGGCGCCACCCGCCGCCTGTTGGCGGGTGACGGCTATGACCAGCTGTCGATCGAGGCCATCGCGCGCGAGGCGGGTGTCAGCCGGCCGACCATCTACCGGCGTTGGCCGTCGAAGGCCCACCTGGTCTTCGACGCCGCATTCGGCCAGCCGCCCGGCGGCGAACTCCTCTCGGTATCAGGAGATTTCGAGACCGACCTGCGTGCCTTCGCCAGCGCGGTACTCACCTTCTGGCGCGACCCGGTGGTCGAGGCCGCCGCACTCGGCATCCTCACCGAACGCCGCCGCGACCCAGAACTGCACATCCGAACCCAGCAACTGCTCGATGCGCGGACCAAGGACGCCTTCCGGTCTCTGGTCTCCTCCGGCGTGGAACAGGGCCGGGTCCACCCCGATGTCGACGTCGACATGGTCTATCAGGCAGTACTCGGTACCGCGTTCTACACCGCCCACATGGAACCGGATGTCGACGTCGATGCCACCGCAGATCGACTGTGCTCCTTGCTGATCGAAGGAGCCGGACGTACCCACCCCCGAAGGAAGGACCAAGTATGACCGACACGACCGAGCTGTCCGCGGCGTTCAACGGGCTGCTCGACGAGGTGCGCGGCATCGAGCAGAAACTGCTCGATGCCGACCCAGCGCTCAGTGAGCCCGATCTGCTCGACGGATACCGGCTGGCGTTCAGCGTGCTGCGCGTCGCGGTCGACGCGTACGTGTGGGGCGATCGCGACAAACCGATCCTGGTCGACGTCATCAGCCCCTACCTCAAATGGGGCGGCGACAACTCCGACGCCTTCTATCAGCTCGCCCCGCTGGACCCGACCCGCACCTACCGTGTCGTCGGTAACCGCGGCGACGCGGTGTACCTGTCGATGACGGTCTACGGCGGACCGGGTGAAGGCCGCTACAGCGACCGCATCGTCGGCACCATCAACAATCGTGATCTCGAGTTCGACGAGGACGGGAACTTCGAGTTCGTCATGAGTCCCGACCCGCAGCCGGGTGCCTGGCTCAAGCTCGACGCCGATACCGAATTCGCCTTGACCCGCGACTATCTGAACGATCCCACCACCGGGCGCCGGCCACAGTGGCGGATCGAGACGCTCGACCCGCCGGCCCGGCGCTCCGACAGCGCAGCCGAGCTGGCCCGGCGCTTCCAGTACGCCAGAAGCTGGTTGCACGAACAGGTTTCGTTCCTGCCCACCAAGGTGGAGCCCGCCAACCAGCTGCACCCGCCGTTCCCGGTCCCCCAGAATGCCTACGGGTGGTCGGCCGCCGACGCGGCCTACGCGATGGGTGCCTACGAACTGGCACCCGATCAGGCCCTGATCATCGAGGGCACCTCACCGGACTGCGTGTTCTGGAACCTGTGCCTGTGGAATCCGTTCCTGCACACCTACGACTACACCCACGAACGCGTCACGATCAACGGCGCCCACGTCACCTACGAACCGGACGGATCCTGGCGCATCGTCATCAGCGACAAGGATCCCGGTCACCCGAACTGGGTGTCGACGGCGGGGAGATCCAAGGGACTCATCTGGCTGCGCTGGTTCCTGCCCGAGGAAACCCCGGCGCATCCGCAGTGCCGGGTCGTCGACGTGGCCGAGGTCGCGGCCCTGTGACCACCAGCATGCAACGTCCGGCGCCGATCCGGTTCGATGATCTGACCAATCCGGTGTATCCCCCTGCAGCCCAACCCATCCGCGATGGGCTGGCCGCCTACGGCGCGAATCTGGATCTCGATCCGGGCGCGCTGCTGGCAGCCGCAACCGAGCGCACCGGGCTGGAGGATTTCGGTGACCCGGCGTTCCGGGAACGTCTCGACGTGCTCTGTACCGCGTTGCGCGACGAGGCGGGCCTGTCCGATACGGGACTCGCGATCGCGTTCGAGCAGTTGGTGGGCAACCTGGTCAACCGGCTGCGGCTGGAGGCGCTGATCGCCGATCATCCCGAGATCGAGGACATCGCGATCGAACGACCGATCATCATCTGCGGTCTCCCCCGTACCGGCACCACGCATCTGCACAACCTCCTCGCCGCCGATCCCGCTCTGCGCTACCTGCCCTATTGGGAGAGCCTCGAACCGCTCCCCGGCCCCGGCGAGGACACACCCGAACCGCGCCGCGATCGCTGTGCCGCCGGCCTGGAACTGGTGAACACCTCGATGCCGGAGTTCCGCCGCATGCACGACATGACCGTCGAGCACGCGCACGAGGAGATCCAGCTCCTGGCCAACGACATCTCGGGCATGCTGTTCGAAACCACCTATTACGTGCCGAGTTTCACCACTCACTACAAGGCACACGACCAGTCGGCGTCCTATGCCTACGTCAAGCGCAGCCTGCAGGCGATGCAGTGGCTGCGCGGCGGAACCCGCTGGGTGCTCAAATCACCACAGCATCTGGAGCAGTTCCCGACCCTTGCCGGCGCGTTCCCGGATGCGACTTTCGTTGTCACCCATCGCGATCCGGTCGAGGTCACGCTGTCGATGATGACCATGATCTGCTACGCGACCCGCATGGCCGTGACGCAGCCCGACGTGGCGAAGCTGACCGGGCACTGGCTGAACCGCATCGACGATCTGCTCGCCGGCTGCATCCGCGACCGCGATGTGCTGCCCGCCGGGCAATCCATCGACGTCCGGTTCGACGACTTCATGGCCGACGAGCGGGCCACGCTGGCCGACATCTACCGACTCGCCGACCAGCCGTTCGGTGACGGCGTACGTGCGGCGATGACCGACTTCCTCACCGAACACCCGCGCGGACGCTACGGCGGGGTCATCTACGACGCGGCGAACCTGAACCTCGATCCGGCCGCCCTTGCCGAGCGATTCCGCGACTACCGCGAAAGGTTCCTCGGCTAGGCCGGGCCTCCGGCGCGCCGCATCGCGGCCGTGATGTGTTCGAAGTCGATCGCCAGGTGTGCGCGCGCCAGCGCTTCGGCGTCGTCCCCGCGACGCCCGGCGATCGCATCGATCAGATGTTCGTGCTCCCGTAGGGCCCGCAGCTCCATCTCGCGCATCGTCGCCGATTCACCCCAGAGGTGGGCCGGTGCGGCGATGCTCACGGAGGCCTCCAACTCGAGCAGCATCTGTTTGAGCACGGTGTTGCCGGCCGCGTCCATGATCGCCAGGTGCAACGCGCTGTCGGCCTGCTGGGCGGCCAGACCGCTCTCGGCGCAACGGTAGGCCTCAAGCCGTTCCCGCAGCGTGGACAGATCGCGATCGGTGCGCGACTCCGCGGCGGCACGGCACACCGCACCGTGGATGCGGCAGATGGCGTCGCAGCGGTCCCGCAGTTCATCGAGCCGCATGGTCAGGGTGCGCCCGACGGCGGCGGTCGACGATTCCGGCCATTGCTGCAGCACATAGGTGCCGCCGCCACGGCCGCTGCGCCGGGTCTCCACCAAGCCCAGCTCGACCAGCCTGGACAGGGCCGCTCGTACCGTCATCCGCCCGACCCGCAGGGACGCCGCGAGTTCACGCTCGGCAGGCAGGCGGGATCCGGGCAGGTATTCGCCGATCGCCAATGCGGTGACGAGACGGTCGGTGATCTCGTCCACCCGCGAGGAGGATTCGAGTTCGCGCTCGAGCAACCCGGGCGTGGTGCCCACGGGCTCTGTCGTCTGCGGCTCGGGATTCCCCATGGGCACACAATATCGACGGCTCACATTAAATTCTGATTAATGGTCTTGTTACGAGACCATTATTGGTCCATGCTGTCCGCCATGCCTTGTTCCACCCGCACGGTGGCCTTCCGCGGCCACGAGACCTGGGTCCAGATCACCACCCCGGAATCCGCACGCCCCGGCGCCCTTCCTCTGTTCGTCCTGCACGGCGGCCCCGGCATGGCCCACAACTATGTCGCCAACATCGCCGCCCTGGCCGACGAGACCGGCCGCACCGTCATCCACTACGACCAATTGGGTTGCGGTAAGAGCACACACCTGCCCGACGCCCCTGCCGGTTTCTGGACACCGCAGCTCTTCGTCGACGAGTTCCACACCGTCCGCGAGGCCCTCGGGATCGACCGGTATCACGTGCTCGGTCAGTCGTGGGGCGGCATGCTCGGCGCCGAGATCGCCGTCCGTGTCCCGGAGGGACTGGCTTCGCTGTCGATCTGCAACTCCCCCGCCTCGATGCAGTTGTGGGTCGAGGGCGCCGCCGAACTTCGCGCCCAACTGCCCCCGGAGGTCCAGTCCGCGCTGGATCGCCACGAGGCCGACGGCACGGTCACCGATCCCGAATACCTGGCCGCCACGGAGGAGTTCTACCGGCGCCACGTCTGCCGGGTCGAGCCGATGCCCAAGGACTTCGCCGACACCGTGGCCCAGATGGAGTCCGAGCCGACGGTGTACCACACCATGAACGGCCCCAACGAGTTTCACGTCATCGGAACTCTGCGCGACTGGAGCATCATCGACCGGCTGCCGTCGGTCACCGCCCCGACACTCGTCATCGCCGGCGAGTTCGACGAGGCCACCCCGGCGACCTGGCAGCCCTATGCCGACCTCATTCCCGACGCCCGCAGTCACGTGTTCCCCGACACCAGCCACTGCACTCATCTGGAGAAACCCGAGGAATTCCGCTCGGTGATCGCCGAGTTCCTGCATCAGCACGATCTGGCCGCTGCCGCCCGGGTCTGACCTACATCCCCTCGACTCCGACCCTTCGACTCCGACAGGAACGCCATGGCAACCGAAGCGGCCGCCGCCCATCTCACCACCGGTGAAGGGCAACGCGATCTCGAATCATTCGGCTACAAGCAGGAACTCAGCCGCTCCGTCTCCACGGCCGACCTCATCGTCTACGGCCTGGTCTTCATGGTGCCCATCGCACCGTGGACCATCTTCGGGACGGTCTACAACAGCGCGTCGGGCATGGTGCCGCTGGTCTACCTGATCGGGCTGATCGCGATGGTGTTCACCGCGCTGGCCTACTCCCAGATGGCCAAGTCGTTCCCGTTGGCGGGATCGGTGTACGCCTATGTGGGCCGCGGGATCCACCCCGGCCTGGGCTTCTTCGCCGGCTGGGCCATCCTGCTCGACTACCTGTTGATCCCCACACTGCTCTACGTCTTCGCCGCCGAATCGATGGTCGGACTCTTCCCGGACACTCCGCGCTGGGTGTGGGCGATCGTCTTCGTGGTGGTGAACACGATCATCAACCTGCTCGGCGTGGGATCGCTCAAGCTCGTCAACCGCGTATTTCTCGCCGTGGAGCTGGTTTTCGTCGTGCTGTTCGTGATCATCGCGGTACGCGCCATCAACGGACAGTCACTCCCCGATGTCGGGTGGAGCGTGCTGCCGATCTGGAACTCCGAGGTGGTCACCGCACCGTTGATCGCGGCCGCGCTGTCGATCGCGGTGCTGAGCTTCCTGGGCTTCGACGGCATCTCGACACTGGCCGAGGAATCGACCGGTAAGAAGAACCCGGCCGGCCGGGCGATGATCGTGGCCCTGTTCGTGGTGGCGTTCCTGTTCATCACCCAGACCTGGCTGGCCAGCCTGCTGGCCGGCGGCCGCGAATCGTTCAGCGACGACGAGGTGGGCAACGCGTTCTTCCTGCTGGTGCAGGCCGCGTCGAGCACCGGCTGGATGAACGCGTTCTTCGTGGTCAACGTGCTGGCCGTCGGTTTCGCCAACGCGATGGCCGCCCAGGCCGCCACCAGCCGGTTGCTGTTCTCGATGAGCCGCGACCGCCAGCTGCCCGCATTCCTGTCCACGATCAGCTCCCGCAAGGTGCCGATCGCAGCCATCCTGGTGGTCAGCGCCCTGAGCCTGGTGCTGGTGCTGTTCTTCGTCGGTCAGATCGGATTGATCTCGTCGCTGGTGAATTTCGGTGCGCTGTTCGGCTTCTGCCTGCTGCACGCCTCGGTCATCTGGTACTACCTGGTGCGCCAGAAGTCGAAGAACTACCTGCTGCACCTCGTGGTGCCGACCATCGGCTTCCTGATCATCGGCTACGTGTTGATCAACGCCGACGCGCTGGCCAAGATCGGCGGCATCGTCTGGCTCGTGATCGGCGCGATCATCTTCGTCACCAACATGATCCGAGGACGCGGGGTCCCCGAGCTAGCTGAGGAACCGGCGACGTAACGGCTCGGCGAGGTCGCCACGGCCCCCCACCTCGACCTCGCCCACCCCCAGCCACGACGCCATCGTCCTCAGCTCGACGGCCAGGGCCTCCGCCACCCGCGCGGGGTCCTGGCCGTTCTCCATGAACGCGCCAGGCACCTGCAGCGCCGCGTCGGTTCGTTTCAGGTCCACCCGCGCCACCAGTTCACCGTCCAGCAGGAACGGCCATACGTAGTAACCGAATTGGCGTTTGGGCGCGGGTGTGTAGATCTCGATCCGGTAGTGGAAATCGAACAACCGCTCCACCCGGGGGCGGAAGAAGATCAACGGGTCGAACGGGCACAGCAGCGCTGTCCCGCGGTCACGGCGCGGCACGGCCTGGCCCGCGCGGAGATACGCCGGGGTTCCGTCGATGTCGACGGGCTCCAGCTCGCCGTCGGCCACCAGTTTGGCGATGGCCGGCTTGACCTGTCTGGCCCCCATCCGGAAGTAGTCACGGATGTCGGCCTCGGTGCCGACGCCCAGCGCGGTGGCGGCCCGGAGCGCGAGCTCGCGCACCGCCTCCTCGTCGCCGACCTCCCGGGCCAGTACCTCCGGTGGCAGCACCCGTTCGGTGAGGTCGTAGTGCCGGGCGAACCCCACGCGCGTCGCCGCCGTCAACACACCCGACGACCACAATGCCTCGGCCACCCACTTGGTCTCGCTGCGGTCCCACCACGGTCCCTTGCGGCCGCGCGGCTCCGATTCCAGGTGGGCCTCGATCTGTCCGGCGGTCGACGGCCCGAGTTCGGCGACGGCGGCGACGATGTCCTCGGCCAGCTTGGGGTTCTTCCGAACGATCTCGGTGCCCCACCGGCCGTGGGTGTACTCACGCATGCGCCACCGCAGCAGCGGCCAATCCTCGACGGCCATCAATGCGGCCTCGTGTGCCCAGTACTCCACCAGCAGCCGGGGTGAACGCGCGCTGTGCGACCACGCCGCCCGGTCCAATGCGTCGCGGTCGTACGGTCCCAGCCGGCTGAACACGGGAGCGTAGTGCGCCCGCACCGCCACCGATACCGAATCCAGCTGCAGCACCTGAATCCGGGAGATCAGCTTGCGCAGATGCGCACGGGTGACCGGCCCGCGGGGTTTGGATTCGTGAAAACCCTGCGCGGCGATGGCGATGCGGCGGGCCTGCGTCGTAGTCAGTGTGGCCACCCCGCCATCGTTCCCTAAGGGCCCGACAAGTAGCGGAGCGGATTGGAGCGAAGGCACCGACAAGTAGCGGAGCGGATTGGAGCGAAGGCACCGACAAGTAGCGGAGCGGATTGGAGCGAAGGCACCGACAAGTAGCGGAGCGGATTGGAGCGATACTGGTCCGCGTGGCGTTCGACTGGGAAGCGTTCGAGACGGATTTGAGCCTGGCCGCCGCGACGGCGGTCCGGGAGATGGTCGAAACGGCCGACGCCGAGACGCCGTATGCAGCGGCGTTCAGCGAGTTCTACGCCGAGACCACCGGGGTGATCTACCTCCCCAACCTGGCGCTGGCCACCGAGGAGTCGGTCGATGACCCGGACTGCCGGTTCAGCCCGCCCGACTGGGAATACCAGCACTACGAGTGGGCCGACACCGATTCGCAGTGGGGTGAGCGGCTCAGCGCAGCCGTCACCGGGCTGCCCCGCGCGCAGTGGGAACAGGAATGGGACCGGTTCGCCGTGGCGATGCTCAACATCGCCGCCCGAACCCGCACGACGCTGATCGCCGACGGAACCCTGCCCGCCGATGCGGTGGTCTACCTCGACGACGAGGACGCGGACCTTCTCGTTCGTTCATTGACCGCCGACGAACTGCGGCGGCACTTTCCCGAGTACGTCGCAGCGGCCGAGACCGAACGAACCGTACTGGCCATGCCGGTTGAGCAACGGGTGAACGCACTGGCGGCAGCAGCCGGTCTGGCCCCCGGGCCGCCCACCGAACTCGGTCGGGAGCGCGCGACCGAGCTCCTGCTCGACACCGGTACCGCTGCGGTGCCGGTCGGAATTGCGGCACTCGGCCACCCCGAGACCGCCTGGACGGGCGCCAAACTCCTCGCGGACCTGAACATCGCGACGCCCGAGGTGTTGGACGCACTGTGGGCAGCGCTACCGCTGCGCGGCAACGCCCACGACTGGGTGTCGACTGCCCTGGGCCGCCTCGGCGTCGGCCTGGAGGTGTTGGCCCGCACCGAACTGCCTGCCGGTAGCAGGTCGGCCGCGGTCGCCGCGCCGTACCGTTCGTTCCGCGATCACGGGCGGGGGCACCCGCCGCTGGACTACACGCTGCTGGCCGCCGGGCTCGCCGATCCGGCCGTCGCGGCGATCGTGGCAGAGGACCTGAAGCCGGGGCGCGGATATTGCACGCTCGACCTCGCCGACCTCCCCGGCGTCCGGCCGGGGCTCGAGCATGCCGAGCCGGTGATCCGTCGCCACGCGGTCATCGTCATCTGCGATCTGATCGGCCCCATGGGCCCGGGCAACCTCGACAGCGACGAGGTGAAGGCCCTGGAGAAACGGATCGACAAGCTGGCCGCGGAAGACCCCGACAGCGAGGTACGCCGGCTCGCCGGCTACCGCGCCCGCACGTAGCTGCAGAACCGGTACCGAAGTCCCGAGCTGCTGGTCATCCACTCCCCGGTGGTCTTGGTCCACGAGTCGTCGAGCATCGGCGCCAACGCATCCCCCTCGACGGCCGGCAGGTCGACGTCGATCTCGGTCACCTCGCACCGGACGGCGTGCGGAAGCGCCTGTGCATAGATCTGGGCCCCGCCGATCACCCAGCCCCGGAAGACGTCATCGAGTCCGGTGAGCACCTCGGCGCCTTCCGCCACGTACCCGGGGTCGCGGGTGATGACGACGTTGCGCCGCCCAGGCAACGGACGGACCTTGGCGGGCAACGATTCCCACGTCAGGCGGCCCATCACCACGGTTTGCCCGAGGGTGAGTTGCTTGAACCGGGCCTGATCCTCCGGCAAGTGCCACGGGATGTCGTTGTCCCGGCCGATGACACCAGAGGTCGACTGGGCCCAGATCATCGACAGGGCTCGAAGATCATCGGTCATACAGCGACAGGAGCCTTGATCGCCGGGTGCGGATCGTAGTTCACGATCGCGATGTCATCATAGGTGTAGTCGAATATCGAATCCCGCTGCGCCAGAACGAGTTCCGGATATGGCCGGGGCTCGCGGCCGAGCTGCAGGGCCACCTGCTCGACGTGGTTGTCGTAGATGTGGCAGTCGCCACCCGTCCAGACGAACTCGCCGACGCCCAGCCCGGCCTGCGCCGCCATCATGTGGGTCAGCAGGGCGTAGCTGGCGATGTTGAACGGCACACCCAGGAAGAGGTCTGCGCTGCGCTGGTAGAGCTGGCAGGACAGCTTCCCGTCAGCCACATAGAACTGGAAGAAGGCGTGGCACGGCGGCAGCGCCATCTGCGGGATCTCGCCGACATTCCAGGCCGAGACGATGTTGCGCCGCGAATCGGGATCACGCTTGAGCAGATCGAGGGCGTTGGAGATCTGGTCGATGTGTTCACCTGACGGAGTCGGCCACGATCGCCACTGCACGCCATAAACCGGGCCGAGATCGCCTGTCTCGCTGGCCCATTCATCCCAGATCGTCACGCCGTGCTCCTGCAGCCACCGCACGTTGGAATCTCCGCGCAGGAACCACAGCAGCTCGTAGATGACCGATTTGGTGTGCACCTTCTTGGTGGTGATCAACGGAAAGCCCGCGGCCAGGTCGTAACGCATCTGGTGCCCGAACAGACTGCGGGTGCCGGTACCGGTGCGATCGGATTTCACCACCCCCTGCTCGGTCACCTTCCGCAACAGGTCCTCGTAGGGGGTCTGGATCGGCACACCCTCAGCTTACGTGCCGTCACGGGGAGTAGAACGGTAGCCATGCCGACCACCACAGACACGATCACCACCGCTGATGGCACCTGCCGCGTCACCGTCGCCACGCCGGAGGGAGACGGCCCCTGGCCTGGGGTCGTTTTGTTCCCGGACGCCGGCGGCCTGCGACCCACCATGGAAGAGATGGCGGCCGAGCTGGCCGGATTCGGTTACGTCGTGCTGGTACCCGACGTCTACTACCGCACCCCGGGCTGGGGACCGTTCGACCTCAACACCGTGTTCACCGACCAGGAGCAGCGCAAGCAGCTCTTCGAGCTGATGAGCACTCTCACCCCGGAGGTCTTCGCCGCCGACGCCGAGGCGTTCTTCGACTACCTCGCGGCCCGGCCGGATGTCACCGGGGAGAAGTTCGGCACCACGGGCTACTGCATGGGCGGGCGGGCCTCCCTGATCGTCGCCACCCGGGTTCCGGAGCGGGTCGCGGCCGCGCTGTCGTTCCACGGCGGCCGGCTGGCAGTCGCCGACGACCCGGACAGCCCCCACCTGCTGGCCGACAAGATCCAGGCCGTGGTCTACGTGGCCGCAGCCGAGAACGACGCCTCCTTCACCGAGGACGACGGCAAGAGGTTGGAGGACGCGCTGTCCGGCGCCGCCGTCGACCACACCATCGAGTTCTATCCCGCAGCACACGGCTTCGCGGTGCCCGATCATGCGGCGGTGTACGACGAGGCCGCCGCAAAGCGGCACTGGGAGAACACCGAGCGGGTGTTCGGGGCCGCTTTCGCCCCGGCATAGGCCGTAGGCGACGATTGACGGCGTGTATGACCAGCCCTTCTCCGATGAGTCCCATCCCACCGAGCCCGGATTTCGCATCGACCCGGTACTGGCCCGGAGCTGGTTGCTGGTAAACGGCGCACAGTATGAGCGGTTCGCTCCCGCGGCACGCTCCCGCGCCGACATCGTCGTCCTCGACATCGAGGATGCGGTGGCCCCCAAGGACAAGGTCGCCGCGCGCGAGAAGGTGACGCGGTGGCTGGCCGACGACAACAGCGACTGGGTCCGGATCAACGGCTTCGGCACCCCGTGGTGGGCCGATGACCTGGAGATGCTGGCCGGCACATCGGTCGGCGGCGTCATGCTGGCCATGGTCGAGTCGGTGGACCATGTCACCGAGACCGCCCGCCGCCTGCCCGATGTGCCGATCGTCGCCTTGGTCGAGACCGCGCGCGGCCTCGAACGGATCACCGAGATCGCCTCTGCCAAGGGAGCATTCCGGCTCGCGTTCGGCATCGGCGACTTCCGGCGTGACACCGGTTTCGGCGACAACCCGGCAACTCTGGCATACGCGCGGTCACGGTTCACCATCGCAGCCAAGGCCGCCGGGCTTCCCGGCGCCATCGACGGCCCCACAGTGGGGTCCAGTGCCCTGCGGCTGTCGGAGGCCACCGCGGTCTCGGCCGAGTTCGGCATGACCGGCAAGATCTGCCTGACCCCTGACCAGTGCCCGACGGTCAACGAGGGCCTGGCACCGTCTCAAGACGAAATCAGCTGGGCCAAGGAGTTTTTCGCCGAATTCCAGCGCGACGGCGGGGAGATTCGCAACGGGTCGGACCTACCCCGTATCGCCCGGGCCAACAAGATCCTCGATCTGGCCAGGGCGTACGGCATCCACGAACCCGAGTACAGCGACGATCCGGATCACGTGCCGGCCCCGTCCGACACGTACCACTACTGAGGTTCGCTCAGGCCCGCGGTTTCTCGTCGTTGCGGTGCAGGTAGGTGTTGATCGCCCGGGCGATACCACGGCCCGCGTAGATGGCTGCGGCCACCGAAACGATGATCATCACGACGAAGGTCAGCGTCCAGTTCGGCCGGCTGTGGCTGACGTTCCACCAGATGAACGTGAACAGCAGCGCACAGACGAACACCAGGATGTCGCGCCAGTTGCCGCGGTAGGACATCGCGGCCTCACGGATTTCGCGGGTGCGGTCGCCGGCATCGATGAGTTCGTCGATGCGGCGGTCGATGCTGGCCTGGAACCGGGCTCGCCGCTCGGTCTGCTCGGGCGGGATCTTGGCCAGCAGGTCGAAATCCTTGGCGATCAAACCGCGGACGTCCGGTGGCTTGAGATTGCCTGCGGCCGCTCCCAACAGCGCACCACCGGCGATGGGCGCCGCCCCCAGCGCGAGATCAGCGATTCCTGGCATTACGTCCCTCCATCACTCCATCAGGGTTGCCGCCAGGGTGCCGCCCAGCTCGTAAGCCCGTTCCCGGACTCCGGCGTCGACCACACCCGTAACTTCAAGCACGTCAGCCGCTTTGACCAACGCCAGCCCGGTCACGATCTTGTCGACCGCACCCGCCGCACCGACGGTGTCGTTGTTGCCGTGCACCCACAGCCCGTACGGACGCCCGGCCACGTGATCGAGGCTCGGGTAGTACACGGTATCGAAGAAGTGCTTGAGGGCACCGCTCATATAGCCGAAATTCGCTGTGGTACCGAACAAATAGCCGTCGGCGGACAACATGTCCGTGACGGTCGCAGCTAACGCGGGCTTCGATTCGATCGTGACGCCCGAGATGTCCGGATCGCGCGTTCCGGCCAGCACTGCTTCCAGGAGCTCTCGCGTCGCCGGAGACGGCGTGTGATGCACCACCAGCAGTGTCTTCGTCATGCCGACGCCTGCTCCTGCAACCGCACTGCCGTGCGCATGGTCTCGCGCGCGCGGCCACGGTCACCGGCGAAGTCATAGGCCCGGGCCAGTCGGTACCAGCGAACCCAATTGTCCGGGTCGGCTTCCAGTTCGGCCTTGACGGTCATGAACAGTTCATCGGCCGCATCGCGTTCGATGCGCCCCGACGGCCGCGTCGGCAGCTCACTGACATCCAGTTCCATGCCCTGCTCACGCGCGAGCCGGGCCAACCGTTGGTGCGCCAGGCCGGCGCGCAGTGTGGTGACCAGCACCCAGACCCCGATCAGCGGGAATGCCAACAGCGCCACGCCCAGTCCGATCGCGGCCGGCTCCCCCGAGCCGATGAACACGAACGCTGCGCGCCCCAGCATCAGGAAGTAGGCGATCAGCGCCAGGCACATGAAGCCGATCACCAGTTGGATGCGCAGCGACCGCGCGCCGTCACTCACGACAGATCGAGCAGCGGTTCAATGCCGATGGTCAAACCCGGCCGCTCGCCGATCTTGCGCACGGCCAGCAGCACACCCGGCACGAACGAGGACCGGTCCAGGCTGTCGTGCCGGATGGTCAGGGTCTCGCCCTGGGTTCCGAACAGCACCTCCTGGTGAGCGACCAGCCCGGCCAGTCGCACCGAGTGCACCGGCACGCCGTCCACGTCGGCGCCGCGGGCGCCGTCGAGGCCGGTGCTGGTGGCGTCCGGGTTGGGCGGCATGCCTTTTCGCGCCTCGGCGATGAGCTTGGCGGTGCGGGCGGCCGTACCGGACGGCGCGTCGGCCTTGTGCGGGTGGTGCAGTTCGATGATCTCGACCGATTCGAAGTAACGGGCCGCCTGCTGGGCGAAGTGCATCGAGAGCACGGCGCCGATGGCGAAGTTCGGCGCGATGAGCACCGCGGCCTCGGGCTTCTCCTTGAGCCAGGCCTCGACCTGTTCGATGCGCTCCCAGGTGAATCCGGTGGTGCCGACGACGGCGTGAATGCCGTTGTCGATGAGGAACTTCAGGTTGCCCATCACCACATCGGGATGGGTGAAGTCGATGACCACGTCGGTCTTGGTGTCGGTGAGCAACGTCAACGGATCACCCACATCGACCCCGGTCGAAAATGTCAGATCCTCCGCGGATTCGACCGCGTGCACCATGGTCGCGCCGACTTTGCCCTTAGCCCCGAGAACGCCAACTCGCATGGTTGGGAGCCTACTGCCCAGCACTGTCGGCGATGTCCGGGCCGGTCCGAGAAAACTTTGACCTCTCTTGTCACTGCAGGCTCAAATCGGCCAAAGCTGTCAGAGTATCGAACTAGTGTTCGATTTATGGAATGCGGGGTGACCGACAAGCTCGCCGCGTTGACGGCCGCGGTCGCCGACCTGCAGGAGCTGCCGTTCACCGCGTTGTCCCCCGCCGAATTGCTGGATGTCTGCTCAGGCCTACAGCACGTCCGCAACGTGATCCCCACCGTCGAACACCCTGCGATCGCGGCATTGGCCGAGCAGAGCACTCCGGCCCGGGTCGGAGCAAAATCCTGGCCCGAAGCCCTGCGTATCCGCCTGCGGGTGTCGGGGACCGAGACCCGCAGGCGCTACCGCGACGCACTGAACTTCGCTCCCCGGACATCGATCTCCGGGGAGCCATTGCCGCCGCTGCGGGCAGCGACCGCGGCCGCCCAGGCCGGCGGCTGGGTCAGCGCCGACCACATCGAAATCCTCGAGTCGTTCTTTCGCAAATGCCCGTCCTGGGTCGATGCGCCCACGCGGTCCCGGTTCGAGGAGAAACTGGTCGCCGTCGCCGCCGAGAACGCCCCCGAGACCCTGCAGCAATCGGTCAACGAGGCCCTCTACCTGCTGAATCAGGACGGGCCTGAGCCCGCCGACGAACAGTGCGCCCGACGCCGCGGGATCATGATCGGCCCCCAACAGCCCGACGGATCCTCCCGCATCTCCGGCTGGATCAACCCCGAGCTGCGCGCCGGCCTTGACGCGGTCAACGCCAAAACAGCGGCACCGGGCATGTGCAACCCTGACGACGAAAAACCCTGCACCAGTGGCAGGCCCACGCAAGAACAGATCGACGCCGACACCCGCAACCCCGCCCAGCGCACCCACGACGCTCTGCTCACCATGACCCGCAACGCGCTGATGTCTGGAGACCTCGGCCAGCACAACGGGCTACCGGTCTCGATCGTGGTCACCACCACCCTGCAAGAACTGCACGCCGGGGCCGGGACCGCAGTGACGACCAGCGGCACCAGAATGTCCATCCCCGATGTGATCCGCCTGGCCGCCCACGCCTGGCACTACCTGGCCATCTACGACAAACACACGAACCTGCCGCTGCACCTCGGCAGAACACGACGTATCGCCACCCCGGCCCAGCGGTTGATGCTGTTCGCGCGGGATCGCGGCTGCACCCGCCCCGGCTGTACCGCACCCGCGAATCGATCCCAGGCCCACCACGCCCAACAAGACTTCGCCAAGGGCGGGCGCACCAACATCGACGAACTCGCCCTGGGCTGCGGGCCCGACCAACGACTGGTCGGCCCCGGCAAATGGACTACCCGCATCAACAGCCACGGCCAATGCGAATGGATCCCTCCGCCATTACTGGACACCGGCCAATCCCGCATCAACAACCACCACCATCCCCAGAGATATCTGGCCGACGACGATCCTGCCGAGGGAGACGACGAAACCGACTGTCAGGAAACCTGATTGCGAGCGCCCAACCCGTGGACTCATCCGCCATCTACGGTTGACCCATGCGTCTGATCCCGCTGGTGCCGTTCGCCGTCGCTGTCCTTCTGTTCATGGGGTGTTCCGACAACGCGGCTGCCGACGCCGACGACCTCAACGGCCGCACCTTTGTCTCGGTCCAGGTCGAGGGCGACCAGATCCCCGGCGGTGGGCCGTTGACCGTCGGATTCGACGGGACGCAAATCAGCACCTTCGCCGGCTGCAACCACGGCTCGGGCACCGCGAATCTGGCCGACGGGCGGGTCACCACGCAGCTGGCCATGACGATGATGGCCTGCGCGCCACCGGTCGGCGATTCCGACGCTTGGGTATCGAAGTTCTTCGACGCCAAGCCCACCTGGTCGCTGTCGGGCGATGCCCTCACGTTGCGCACGGACGCCGCGACCGTCACGTTGCGGGACAAGAAGGTGGTCGACCCCGATCGCCCGCTCACCGGCACCACCTGGCAGGTCACCAGCCTGGTGTCCGCGCAGGCGGTCACCAGCTCGGTCGCGCTCGAGCAGTCCAAGCCCACGCTGACGATCGGGGACGACGGTGCCGTGAGTGGTTCGACCGGATGCAACCGGATCACCGGCCACGCAACGGTTTCCGGGTCGCCGGCAGTCATCGAGTTCGGCCCGCTGGCCACCACCAGGATGGCCTGCGCACCGGAGGTCGGTGAGGTTGAGCAGGCCGTGCTGCGGGTCCTCAAGGGCACGGTCCAGACCGCCATCGACGCAGACGAACTGAAGCTCTCCGGCACCGACGGTAACGGGCTGGTACTGCGGGCGCAGTGACGTCTGAGGGGTGACGTCAGAGGGGTGACCTCAGAGCGGTGACGCTCCCCGCAGATGCTCGAAGATCAGCGACGTCTGCGTGCCCGCGACATCGGCGTCGGCGTTGAGGTGCTCCACCACGAACGCCCGCAGATCATCGGTGTCCCGAGCGGCCACATGCAGGATGAAGTCGTCTCCCCCGGCCAGGAAGTACACGTCCATCACCTGCGGCAGCTTGCGGATGTGGGCGATGAAATTGCGGATCTTGCCCCGCGCATTCGACTGCAGGCTCACCGAGATCATCGCCTGCAGACTCAGCCCCACCGCGGCCGGATCGATGTCCGTGTAGAAGCCCCGGATCACCCCGATCTCCTGGAGCCTGCGCACCCGACCGTGACAGGTCGACGCGGCGACACCGACCGCGTCGGCCAGCGCGCTGTTGGACATGCGGGCATCGGCGTGTAGCGCCAGCAGGATGCGCCGGTCCACTTCATCGAGTTCGTGCCGAACATCCTTCGGCGAACGGGCCGCACGTCCGGGTAATATTGATGATTCTTCCACCACTAGACGAGTGTAACGAATCTTTATCGGAGATATTGCTCAATAACCGAAGGTTCTTCACAATTATTTCAGCATCCCAAACTGTGAAGGAGCGATCATGCTCGTCGGTGTCCCGACCGAGATCAAGAACAACGAGTACCGCGTGGCGATCACCCCGGCGGGCGTGGCGGAGCTGACCCGACGCGGACACGACGTGATCATCCAGGCCGGCGCGGGCGAAGGCTCGGCCATCTCCGACAACGACTTCAAGGCCGCAGGGGCGCAGATCGTCACCACGGCCGACCAGGTCTGGGCCGACGCCGAACTGCTCCTCAAGGTCAAGGAGCCCATCGCCGCCGAGTACTCGCGCATGCGCAAGGGCCAGACGCTGTTCACCTATCTGCACCTGGCGGCATCCAAGGAATGCACCGACGCGCTGCTGGCCTCGGGCACCACCTCGATCGCCTACGAGACGGTGCAGACCGCCGACGGCGCGCTGCCGCTGCTCGCCCCGATGAGTGAGGTCGCGGGGCGTCTGTCCGCCCAGGTCGGCTCGTACCACCTGATGCGCACGCAGGGCGGCCGCGGTGTGCTGATGGGTGGTGTCCCCGGCGTCGCACCGGCGGAGGTCGTCGTGATCGGCGGTGGCGTCGCCGGCTACAACGCCGCGCGCATCGCCAAGGGCATGGGCGCCCACGTCACAGTGTTCGACCTGAACATCAACACGCTGCGCAAGATCGACAACGAGAACAACGGCAGCATCGAGACCCGTTACTCGTCGTCACTGGAACTGGAGGAGGCCGTCAAGAAGGCCGACCTGGTGATCGGCGCGGTGCTGATCCCGGGCGCCAAGGCTCCCAAGTTGGTCACCAACTCGACCGTGGCCCACATGAAGCCGGGCGCGGTGCTGGTCGACATCGCCATCGACCAGGGTGGCTGCTTCGAGGATTCGCGGCCCACCACCCACGACGATCCGACGTTCGCCGTGCACGACACGGTGTTCTACTGCGTGGCCAACATGCCCGGCTCGGTGCCGCGCACGTCGACCTTCGGGCTGACCAACGCCACCATGCCGTACGTGCTCAAGCTGGCCGACAAGGGTTGGAAGGCCGCCTGCGAGGCCGACGAGGCACTGGCCAAGGGCCTCTCGACGCACGAGGGCGCGCTGCTGTCCGAGCAGGTCGCTGCCGACCTCGACATGCCGTTCACCGATCCGGCCACGGTCCTGGCCTGATCTCACGCACTATCGCCCGGCCAGAGTTCGCTCCGGCCGGGCGATGTGCATTTCGACCGGCCACCATTCTTGACACGTGTCAAGTATGGTGGCGTCCATGCTGCAGCAGTTGTTTCCCACCGTTCCGATGACCACGAGTGAGGCGCTGGGCGTCTTCGACGCGGCCGAGGCCGTCGAGCCGGAGTTCATGCTCGGCACCTGGCACGGTGCCGAATTGCCCACCGGACATCCGATGGACGGCCTGCTGGCGGCCAGTGGCTGGTGGGGCAAACAGTTCGTCGACGGCGAGACCGTTCACCCGCTGTTGTTCCCCGCCGGTGACGGCACATCGCTGTGGGCCCTCAACCCGGCACCGGCCTTCGCGGGCCTTGCGGTGTCTACCAGGATCCCTCTGCTTAGGAACCGGTCGATGTCGGCGCCGATCGCGGCATTACGGCCCATACTGCAAACCCGCGCGCCCAAGGCCAGGTTGCGGACCACCCGCTACCGCGGCGTCGATACCGCGACGATGGTCTATGACCAGCTGCCCATCAACGACGTGTTCCGGCGCCTGTCCGACGACGCCGTGATCGGGGCGATGGACCTGAGGAACTCCCACAAGCCCTATTTCTTCGTCCTGCAGCGCGACGACTCCCTGCGGGTGACCTAGCAGCCGCCCGTACGCACGCTGTTCACCACACATTCGACCGGTGGCTCCACGTCGGTGCTTGGATCGAAAGGGCAAGCGTTACAAGGCCTTTTCCTCCGATCGACGTTCCAGGACTGAGGAGTCACCCATGGTCAACCTGCCCGTCGCGCACCAGCCCCGCCCGCTGCTGCCCGAGCTCTCGGAGTTCTTCGCCGGGATCACCCCGTTCGCCAGCCTGCGGCCGATCTTCGAGCGCAACCTCATGCGCATCGAGGACGAGGTCACCGAAGACCACTACGAACTGCGTGCCGAGATCCCCGGGATCGATCCGGCCAACGACGTTCAGATCACCGTGGCCGACGGCCAGCTGACGGTGAAGGCCGAGCGTTCGGAGCGAGCCGACACCACCGCGCGGTCGGAGTTCTCCTACGGCTCATTCCTGCGCACCGTGACACTGCCCGCCGAAGCCGACGAGGACAACATCACCGCCGGCTACGAGCGCGGCATCCTGACCGTGCGGGTGCCGTTGTCGGAGAACCCCGCCGGTGCCCGCCAGATCGAGATCCAGAGCACCGAAAACGGCTCGACGGCAATCGAATCCGCCGAGCACTCAGAGTAGCGACGGCAGCACCAGCGCCGTCAACTCACCGATGAGCGGGCGCAGGTTGTCGGCCTTCGGGTCGTCGGCCTGCGACCGTGACATCACCGCCAACAACAACCGTTGCCCGTTCGGCCCATAGGCGATCCCGACGTCGTTGGTGCTGCCGTAATCCCCGCTCCCGGTCTTGTCCGCGGTGGTCCAGCCCTCCGGAAGCCCCGCACGCACGCTCGAGGTCTGATTGGCCCGCATCCAGTCCTCCAACTGGCGGCGCTGCGGTGGGCTCAACGCGTCACCGGCCAGCACCGCGCGGTACCCGACCGCCAATGCCGCCGGGGTGGAGGTATCCCGGGGGTCACCGGGTATCGCCGAGTTCAGCTCAACCTCCCAGCGGTCCAACCGGGTGCGCTCGTCTCCGATGCTGCGGGCGAAAGCGGTGATACCTGCCGGTCCGTCGATCGTTTTCAGCAGCAGGTTGCCCGCGGTGTTGTCACTGCGCTGCAACGCTGCCTGACACAGCTCCGCCAACGTCATCTCGGCACCGGCATGGGTCTCGGTGACCGGAGAGTTCGGCACGATCGCCTCCGGGTCCACGAACATCCGGTTGTCCAGCGAAATCTGACGGCGCCCGACCATCTGCAGCACCCGCGCGGCGGCATAGCCCTTGAACGTCGAGCACATCGCGAACATCTCGTCGGGCCGGTGCGTGAGAATCCGCCCGGAATCCAGATTGGCCGCGTACAAGCCGATCAGGACGTTGTCACGGCGTTCCAGTTCCGCGATCTGGTCATCGACCGGGGCCGCGAGAGCCGGTGCGGCATTACCCACACCGGCACCGACGGCGGCGGCCGCCACGAGCGAACCGATCAGAACATTGCGTCGCGAGAGTCCCGCCATCGGACCCAGCGTAGCGGGTCAGCCGGCGAGAGCTTGAAGCCGTTGCGGCAGAGTCTTTTTCGAACGGTATGGGCCGAGAACCGCGGCACCGTAGTCACGAGACAGCAACTGGTGAGCCACCGCGTTGACCTCTTCGAGGGTGACCGCCTCGATCTGGGACAGCGTGTGATCGATGGTCCGGTGTTCACCGTAATTGAGCTCGCTACGCCCGATCCGGTGCATGCGCGAACCGGAGTCCTCCAGCCCGAGCACCAGCCCACCACGCAACGAGCCCTTGGCGATGCGGCATTCGTCGGCGGTGATCCCGTCTCTGGCAACGCCTTCCAGAACATCGGTGGTAACCCGGACCACTTCCTCGAACCGTTCCGGCTGACATCCCGCATAGACCGAGAGCGCCCCGCTGTCGGCGAAGGTGTCGACCGTCGAGTACACCGAGTAGGCCAGGCCGCGGGACTCCCGGATCTGTTGGAACAGACGCGAACTCAGGCCACCGCCGAGCGCGGTGTTGAGCACCGACAGCGCCCACCGGTGCTCCCAGTGCCGGCCGGGCGTGCGAACGCCGAGCGACACGTGGCTCTGCTCCCCGTCACGGTCGACCACGAGCAACGACGGCTTGCCGCCGACCCGTCCCGCACCTTTACGCGGAGCCACCGCGGTGCGCCCGGCTTCCAGCCGCGGACCGAAATGCTGTCGCACCAAGGACAACACGACGTCGTGGTCGATGTTGCCCGCCACCGCCACGATCATCCGCTCGGGCGTGTAACGACGGACGTGGAACGAGTGCAGCTGCGCGCGCGTCATCGTCTCGATCGACTCGACGCTGCCGATCACCGGACGTCCCACCGGGTGATCGCCGAACATCGCCGAGAGGAAGACGTCACCGAGGCTGTCCTCGGGGTCGTCGTCGCGCATGGCGATCTCTTCGAGGACGACGTCGCGTTCCACCTCGACATCCTCGGTGGCACAACGACCCCGCAGCACGACGTCGGCCACCAGGTCGACCGCGAGTTCCAGGTCGGAGTCGAGCACGTGTGCGTAGTAGCAGGTGTGCTCGCGCGTGGTGAACGCGTTCAGCTCACCGCCGACGGCATCGACAGCCTGCGCTATCTCGACTGCGCTACGCGTCGGGGTGGCCTTGAACAGCAGGTGCTCCAGGAAGTGGGCGGCACCCGCGACGCTTCGTCCTTCGTCGCGGGAACCGACACCCACCCAGACCCCGACGGATGCGGAACGCACCGACGGGATGTACTCAGTGACCACCCGGAGTCCGCCGGGAAGATCTGTCCGGCGGACATGTGTGGTGTTCAGTGCAGACGCCTTGCTTCGAGCTGAGGTGATCAGGACTCGGCAGCGGCGGCGGCGTCGGCCGTGGCCGGAGCGCCGTCGGCAGCCTTGTCGCCACCGTCGGCCTGCTCAGCCGACTCCTCGTCGACGAGCACCAGCGAGATCTTGCCGCGGTTGTCGATATCGGCGATCTCGACGCGCAGCTTGTCGCCGACCTTCACCACATCCTCGACCTTGGCGATGCGCTTGCCACGCCCCAGCTTGGAGATGTGGACCAGGCCGTCACGACCCGGCAGCAGCGAGACGAACGCGCCGAAGTCGGTGGTCTTGACCACGGTTCCGAGGAACCGCTCACCGATCTTGGGCAGCTGCGGGTTGGCGATGGCGTTGATCTTGTCGATCGCGGCCTGAGCCGCCTCGCCATTGCTGGCGCCGACGAACACGGTGCCGTCGTCCTCGATGGAGATGGACGCGCCGGTCTCCTCGGTGATCGAGTTGATCATCTTGCCCTTGGGCCCGATGACCTCGCCGATCTTGTCGACCGGAACCTTGATCGTGGTGATCCGCGGTGCGTACGGGCTCATCTCGTCGGGCGCATCGATGGCCTCGGCCATCACGTCGAGGATGGTCAGACGCGCGTCCTTGGCCTGGGCCAGCGCACCGGCCAGCACCTTGGACGGGATGCCGTCCAGCTTGGTGTCGAGCTGCAGGGCGGTGACGAAGTCCTTGGTGCCTGCGCACTTGAAGTCCATGTCGCCGAAGGCATCCTCGGCGCCGAGGATGTCGGTCAGCGTCACGTAGCGGGTCTCACCGTCGACCTGGTCGGAGACCAGGCCCATGGCGATGCCGGCCACCGGCGCCTTGAGCGGCACACCGGCGTTCAGCAGCGACAGGGTCGAGGCACACACCGAGCCCATCGAGGTGGAGCCGTTGGAGCCAAGGGCCTCCGAGACCTGACGGATGGCGTAGGGGAACTCCTCGACGCTGGGCAGCACGGGAACCAGGGCCCGCTCGGCCAGCGCTCCGTGGCCGATCTCGCGGCGCTTGGGCGAACCCACGCGACCGGTCTCACCGGTCGAGAACGGCGGGAAGTTGTAGTGGTGCATGTAGCGCTTGCTGGTCTCGGGCCCGAGCGAGTCGATCTGCTGGGCCATCTTGACCATGTCCAGCGTGGTGACACCCATGATCTGGGTCTCGCCGCGCTCGAACAACGCGCTGCCGTGCGCCCGCGGGATGATGGCCACCTCGGCCGACAGGGCGCGGATGTCGGTCACACCACGGCCGTCGATACGGAAGTGGTCGGTCAGGATGCGCTGGCGCACAAGCTTTTTGGTCAGCGAGCGGTAGGCCGCGCCGATCTCCTTCTCGCGGCCGGCGTAGGTCTCGCCCAGGCGCTCGAGCACCTCGACCTTGATCTCGTTGGTGCGGTCGTCGCGCTCGTGCTTGCCCGCGATGGTCAGTGCCTCCGACAGCGCGTCGGTGGCAACCGCGGCGACGGCGTCGTAGACGTCCTCGGCGTAATCCGGGAACAGCGGGTATTCGGCGATCTCCTTGGCGGCCTTCTCGGCCAGCGCGGCCTGGGCGTCGCACAGGGTCGCGATGAACGGCTTGGCAGCCTCCAGGCCCTCGGCGACGACGGCCTCGGTGGGAGCCTGGGCGCCGCCGGCGACCAGCCCGATCACGTTTTCGGTGGCTTCGGCCTCGACCATCATGATCGCGACGTCGTCGCCCACCTTGCGGCCCGCGACGACCATGTCGAAGACAGCCTTCTCAAGCTGCTCGACGGTCGGGAAGGCGACCCACTGGCCGTCGATCAGGGCGACGCGCACGCCGCCGACCGGACCGGAGAACGGCAGGCCGGAGATCTGGGTCGACGCCGAGGCGGCGTTGATGGCGAGCACGTCGTACAGATCCTTCGGATCCAGGCTCAGCACGGTGACCACGACCTGGATCTCGTTGCGCAGACCGCTGACGAACGACGGGCGCAGCGGCCGGTCGATCAGGCGACAGGTCAGGATCGCATCGGTGGAGGGACGGCCCTCACGCCGGAAGAACGAGCCGGGGATCCGGCCGGCGGCGTACATCCGCTCCTCGACGTCGATGGTCAAGGGGAAGAAGTCGAAGTGATCCTTCGGCGTCTTGCTGGCGGTGGTGGCGCTCAGCAGCATGGTCTCGTCGTCGAGGTAGGCGACGACGGAGCCGGCGGCCTGCTGGGCGAGCCGCCCGGTCTCGAAACGGATGGTGCGGGTGCCGAAGCTCCCGTTGTCGAGGGTTGCGGTGGATTCGAACACACCGTCTTCAAGTTCAACTACAGACATAGAGTCCGTTGGCCTCTTTCGAATTCATTCAACTGTTTTCGCGGCGTCACGGTGGCGATACGCCACGGGCCCTGGTTACGGCTACGGCCGTCGATCGAAGCGGCCGGATGGACCCCGCACGGGGTTCCGGCAGCCACTACCGAAGACCGCCCGACCAGGCGGGCCCGATATGACTCGCAGGAACAACGCCCGCGGTTCGCGGGTGCCGCACCTGTGTTCAGCGCAGATTTCCGCCGCTGAACGACCTCATGTTACACGGCAGCAACAGCATGACCGCCATTGCAGACCTGCTTAGGAGACGTCCTCCACGCATACGGTGAACTGGCGTTCCGAGTAGGCGTAGCCCACTCCGCTGGCGCACTGATCGACGTTCGACACCCCGTGGAGGACCTCGGTGGCCCGTTGCCGGTGCGGCGCAGAGGAATCCGCGCAATCCACCCGGTACGGGTCCTTGTCGTTCTCTGGATCGATGCTCATGCAGGTGCCGGTGATCCAGTCGATGTCCAGACACAGCGTCTGCGTCTCGTCATCGAATGCACTGCGCACCGAGTAGTAGGTGTCGACGTCGCCGGGGCACTGGTCGCTGTCGGTGACCGTGGAGATCACCTTGTAGTTCGATGCGTCGCTGCCGCACTCCGCCCGACTGGCGTCCGGGCGTTCGTACGTGCCGCTCATCTTCAGGCAGTCCCCTGCCTTCATGTCCGCGGCCGCCGCGGACGAGCATGCCGTCAAACCGGCGATGAAAAGTATCGCGGCTGCCCCGATAGGGGCAGCCGCGGAAAGTGGTGGCATCGACGCCGCGTCAGCGACGCAGCCCGAGGCGCTCGATCAGCGAGCGGTAGCGCGCCACGTCAACCTGGGCGACGTACTTCAGCAGCCGGCGACGACGGCCGACGAGCAGCAGCAGGCCGCGACGCGAGTGGTGGTCGTGCTTGTGCTGCTTGAGGTGCTCGGTCAGGTCCGAGATCCGCTTGGTCAGCAGGGCGACCTGGGCCTCCGGCGAACCGGTGTCGGTCTCGTGCAGGCCGTAGCTGGTCAGGATTTCTTTTTTCTGCTCGACAGTAAGCGCCACGAAAGTAACTCCATCATTTCAGTCCCGCGAACATATTCTCGGTACAGCCACCGCGGACTGCAGCATGCACCGGATCGGCCGAAAGTCTAGCAGTTTCCGCTGCGCAGCCAGAATCGCGTGCTATTGCGCAGCCAGAATCGCGCGGGCCCGGTCGGTGTCGGCCTCCATGGCCACGACCAGATCCTTCACCGATTCGAACTTCTCCTGGCCCCGGATCCGGGCCACGAAATCGACCGCGACGTGTTGCCCGTAGAGGTCGGCGTTGGTGTCGAGCACGAACGCCTCGACGGTGCGCGTCCGCCCGGAGAATGTCGGGTTGGTGCCGACCGAGACGGCGGCCTCGTACCGCTCGCCGGGGATGACGGTGCCCATCACGGGGCCGTGCCCCAGCACCGTGAACCAGGCGGCGTATACGCCGTCGGCCGGAATCGCCGAGAACATCGGCGGCGCCACGTTGGCCGTCGGGAAGCCCAGTACCCGGCCGCGCCCGTCGCCGCGCACCACGACGCCCTCGACGCGATGCGGACGGCCCAGGGCTTCGGTGGCGGCCACGACGTCGCCGGCATCCACGCAGGACCGGATGTATGTCGACGAGAAGGTGACCCGCTCATCCCGATGCTCGGCATCGAGCGTCTCGGTCACCAGCGACATGCTCTCGACCGCGAAACCGAAGCGTTCCCCGGCCGCGCGCAGCATCGCGACGTTGCCAGCCGCCTTCTTGCCGAAGGTGAAGTTCTCCCCCACGACGACCTCCACCACATGCAGGTCTTCGACCAGCAGTTCGTGGATGTAGCGCTCAGGGGTGAGCTTCATGAAATCCGAGGTGAACGGCATGACCAGAAATACGTCGACGCCGAGCTCCTCGACCAGCTCGGCCCGCCGGGTCAGCGTCGTCAACTGCGCCGGATGACTCCCCGGAAACACCACCTCCATCGGATGTGGGTCGAAGGTCATGAGAACCACCGGCACTCCGCGTGATCGGCCCGCTTTCACCGCATGGCTGATCAACTCCGCGTGTCCACGGTGAACCCCGTCGAACACCCCGATGGTGACTACACACCTGCCCCAGTCCGTGGGGATCTCGTCCTGCCCACGCCAGCGCTGCACGCAATCAGCCTACGACCCGAAGGCGGCACGGTCGCCTCTAGATCCCCCGATCAGGTGATGATTGCCTAAACTTTCCTACTGTGAGTCCCGACGGTAACCACCAAGACCTCTCCACGGTTGCCCAGGACTATCTGAAAGTCATCTGGACAGCCCAGGAGTGGTCTCGCGAAAAGGTCAGCACGAAACTGCTGGCCGAGCGGATCGGCGTGTCCGCATCCACGGCCTCGGAATCGATCCGCAAACTCGCCGACCAGGGCCTGGTCCACCACGAGAAGTACGGCGCGGTGACCCTGACCGACGCGGGCAGGCGCGCGGCGCTGGCGATGGTGCGTCGGCACCGGCTGATGGAGACCTTCCTGGTGCAGGAGTTGGGCTACGGCTGGGACGAGGTGCACGACGAGGCCGAAATCCTCGAGCACGCGGTGTCCGACCGGATGCTCGACCGCATCGACGCCAAGCTGGGCCACCCCACCCGCGATCCGCACGGCGACCCGATCCCGGCGGCGGACGGCCAGGTGCCGACCCCGCCTGCCCGCCAGCTGTCGGCGTGCCAGGACGGCGACGCGGGCACGGTGGCCCGCATCTCCGACGCCGATCCGGAGATGCTGCGCTACTTCGACAGCGTCGGCATCAGCCTCGATTCCCGGGTGCGGGTACTGGCGCGACGTGATTTCGCCGGCGTCATCTCGGTGGCCGTGCAAGGCCCGGGTAACACGGGCGACGCGGCCGCCGGCGGAGACGACGCCAGCGTCCAGGTCGAGCTGGGCAATCCGGCGGCCGAGGCGATCTGGGTCGTCGCGAGCTGACGACACGCCGGAGGGGATCACGGCGATTTTTACCCGTGCGCTCTGGCCGATCCAGTACCAAGATGACCTGTTCGTGACTGTCTCTCTGCACTGGTTCCTTCCCACCTACGGCGACAGCCGGCTGATCGTCGGAGGCGGCCACGGCACGCCCGCGGGCGCCGCCGGTGGTGACCGTGAAGCCTCGATCGACTACCTGGCCTCGATCGTCCGCTCGGCGGAGCGGTTCGGTTTCACCGGCGCACTCATCCCGACCGGCGCCTGGTGCGAGGACGCGTTCATCACCGCGGCGCTGCTCGCCCGCGAGACCACCTCGCTGGCGTTCCTGGTGGCGTTCCGCCCGGGCCTGGTCAGCCCGACCCTGTCGGCCCAGATGGCCGCCACGTTCGCCCGGCACGCACCGGGACGGATCCTGCTGAACGTCGTCGTCGGAGGCGAGGCACACGAACAGCGGGCGTTCGGCGACCACCTGGACAAGGACGCACGCTATGCGCGCTGCGACGAGTTCCTCGACGTGGTGCGGCGGCTGTGGGCCGGCGAGACGGTGACCCACAAGGGTGAGTACATCGACGTCGAGGAAGCCTCGCTGGCACTGCCGCCCACCCCGGTTCCACCGCTGTACTTCGGCGGCAGCTCGCGGGCGGCCGGCCCCGTGGCGGCCCGGCACTCCGACGTCTACCTGACCTGGGGCGAGCCGCCGGCCGCCGTACGGAAGAAAATCGAATGGATCCGGGCACTCGGCGAAGAGCAGGGCCGCAAGCTGCGTTTCGGCATCCGCCTGCACACCATTTCCCGGGACACCTCCGAGGAGGCGTGGGCCCAGGCCGACCGGCTGGTCGCCGCCCTCGACGATGAGACCGTCGCCGCGGCTCAGGCCGGGCTGGCCCGCAGCCAGTCCGAGGGCCAGAAGCGCATGCTGGCGCTGCACGAGGCCAACCGCACCAACGGCACCTGGAGTGACGCCCGCAGCCTGGAGATCGCCCCGAACCTGTGGTCGGGCGTCGGATTGGTGCGCGGCGGTGCCGGCACCGCTCTGGTGGGCAGCCACACCGAGGTGGCCGACCGGATCGCCGAGTACGCCGAGATCGGCATCGACGAGTTCATCTTCTCCGGCTATCCGCACCTGGAGGAGCTGTTCTGGTTCGGCGAGGGGGTGGTGCCGATCCTGCGCGAGCGCGGTCTGTTCGGCGGAGGCGACCAGGCCGCCACCCCGACCTCGATACCGTTCGTCGGCGCACCGCGATGACCGATCTGGCCGGTGCCACCCGCATCTCGTCGACGGAAGCCGCACTGGCCGCCGCGACGCTGCTGTCGAGATCGTTCGCCGAGGGGGCCGGCGCCCGCGACGCGCACCGGATCCTGCCGCACGAGCAGGTGCAAACGCTCAAGGAATCCGGTCTGCTGGCACTGACCGTGCCCGCCGAGCACGGCGGGCTCGACGTACCCATCGCCGTACTCGCCGAGGTGTTCCGCCTGCTGGCACACGGTGATCCGTCCATCAGTCAGATCCCGCACTCGCATTTCACGTTCCTGGAGGCGCTGCGACTGCAGGGCACGCCGGCGCAGCAGGCGTATTTCTACGGGCTGGTGCTGGATGGGGCGTTGTTCGCCAACGCCCAGTCCGAACGGGGTCCGCATCCCATCGACGTGGACACCACGACGCTCACGGTGGCCGACGGCGGCTACGTCCTGAGCGGCCGCAAGTACTACTCCACCGGCGCGTTGTTCGGCGACTGGCTGATCGTGCGGGCCTCGCTTGCCGATGGTTCGGGCCAGGTGCCGACGGCGACCACACCCAAGGCCATCGCGTTCGTTCCGCGCGACGCCCGCGGGGTGGAGGTCGTCGACGACTGGGACGGCATGGGCCAGCGGACCACCGCCTCGGGCACCGTCACCCTCGACGCCGTCGAGGTGCCGGCGGCGCATGTGGTCGAGTTCAGCCCTATCTTCACGCGCCCCACGGTGTACGGGGCCCGGGCCCAGGTGCTGCATGCGGCTCTCGACGTGGGCATCGCCACCGGCGCACTGGAGGAAGCGGTGCGTCAGGCCGCCAAGGCCCGGCCACATTTCGAGGCCGCGGTCTCCAGCGCCGTCGAAGACCCGACCCTCGTGCAGGTGGCCGGTGAGCTGACGGTGACGGTGCGCGGTGCGGAAGCGCTTCTCATCGAGGCGGCCCGCCAGGTCGATGCGGCCCGAGCCGATCTCACCGAGGACAGCGCCGCGGCCGCCTCGATCGCGGTGGCGATCGCCAAGGTGTCCGCCGCGCGGGCGGCAGTGCAGGCCGGCAGCGCACTGTTCGAATTCGGCGGGACCCGCAGCGCGTCGGCATCGGGCAACCTGTCGCGGTACTGGCGTGACGCCCGCACCCACACGTTGCACGACGCCACCCGGTGGAAGGTCCGTCACATCGGCAACTACACCCTCTCGGGCACGAAACCGCCTCGCCACGGCCAGCTTTGAGCCAGGGCCCTACAAGGTGGCCGGGCGCAACACCACGACGTTCTTGGTGCGCGACGAACCGTCCTGCAGGAGCGCGATGACCCGGCCGTCGGGTGCGGTGGCGGCATAGATCCCGTCGATGCCGGCCGGGGCCAGCGCGCGCCCGTGCCGGGTGTCCTCGGTTTCCTCGGCGCTCAGGTCGCGACGTGGAAACCCGATCAAGCAGGCCTCGTCGAGGGAGTAACTCAGCCGAGCCTGCTCGGCGAGGTCGTCCAGGGTGCGCGCCTCGTCCAGGCCGTAGCGGCCAACCTTGGTGCGGCGCAAGGCCGTCAGATGTCCACCGACACCCAGTGCCACACCCACGTCGCGGGCCAGGGCGCGGATGTAGGTGCCCGAGGAGCAGTCCACATCGACGTCCACATCGACGAATTCGTCCACCCGCCGGACCGCGAGGACCTCGAACCGGCCGATGCGCACGGGCCGGGCGGCCAGCTCGACGGTCTGCCCTTCGCGGGCCAGCTTGTAGGCGCGCTGACCGGCGATCTTGATCGCGCTGACCGCCGAGGGCACCTGTTCGATATCTCCGCGCAGTGCCGCCACCGCGCCCTCGATCTGATCGTCGGTGACATGGGCAGCAGAAACCGTCTGCAGCACTTCACCTTCGGCGTCCTCGGTGGACGTGGTCTGGCCGAGCCGGATTGTCGCGGCATAGGACTTGTCGGTGGCGGTCAGGAGGCCGAGGATCTTGGTGGCGCGCTCGATCCCGATCACCAGCACGCCGGTCGCCATCGGGTCGAGGGTGCCGGCATGTCCCACCTTGCGGGTGCCGAACAGCCGACGGCACCGCCCCACCACGTCATGGCTGGTCATCCCGGCCGGCTTGTCGACGATCACCAGGCCGGCTTCTGGACCGCTCACAACACGATCGCCGTCAACGTCACGCCGTCGCGCACCGACCAGCGGCCGTCCAATGCAGTCAGCGGCGGCCCGTGTTCGGCGGCCGGGTCGATCAGGATCTGGGACCGGAACGTTCCGGCCGCGCCCGCGCCATCCACGCCGAACGTGATGTGGGCGTCCTCGAACCCCAGCCAGCGGTGCGTCAGCGGATACCAGGCCTTGTAGGTGGCCTCCTTGGCGCAGAACAGGATTCGGTCCCAGTGCAGGCCGTCCGGCAGCCCACCGAGTTCGGAGCGCTCCAACGGCAGCGAGATCGCGCCCAGAACCCCGTCGGGCAGCACGTCATGCGGTTCGGCGTCGATGCCGACCGACCTCACCCCTCCGACGCGGCCGACCACGGCACCCCGAAAGCCCTGACAGTGCGTCAGGCTGCCGACGATGCCATCGGGCCAGCACGGCTCGCCCTTGTCCCCCTTGAGGATCGGCACCGGGCCCACGCCGAGCTCGCCCAGCGCCTGGCGGGCGCAGTAGCGCACCGTGGTGAACTCGTTGCGCCGCTTGGCCACCGCGCGGGCCACCAGTGCCGCCTCTTCGGGCAGCGCCGTCAGGCCCGGCGGGTCGTCGTACATCTCGGCCGCGGCGAGCTTGTCCGGCATGTCGGGCAACACCTGCCCCAGCAGCGTGTCGCTCATGAGCGCCTCGCCTTGATCCGCTCCTGCATCTGCTGGGCATGGGCGCGCATCTCGGCCGTGATCTGGAAGTGTCCGCCGAACTCGTTGAGATAGCCGGGTGTGTAGTTGGGGTCCGGCAGGATCTGGCGCAGCCAGCGGAAGGGCTTTCGGCGGCGCCACTCCCGCGGATAACCGACCGACACTTCTTCGAAGCGCACGTCGTCGTACCAGGTGGTGCGCGGAATGTGCAGGTGGCCGTACACCGAGCAGATCGCGTTGTAACGGGTGTGCCAGTCCTTGGTGGCCGTCGTGCCGCACCACAGCGAGAACTCGGGATAGAACATCGCGTCACAGGGTTCACGGACCAGCGGGAAATGGTTGACCAGAACCGTCGGGTCCATCCAGTCCATATCTTCGAGCCGCTTGCGGGTGGCCGCCACGCGGTCACGGCACCAGGCGTCGCGGGTCGCGTAGGGCTCGCTGGACAGCAGGAACTCGTCGGTGCCGACGACGTTGCGGTCCCGGGCGATGGCCAGCCCCTCGGCCTTGTTCGAGGCTCCCTCGGGCAGGAACGTGTAGTCGTAGAGCAGGAACATCGGCACGATCGTCGCCGGGCCACCCTGTTCGGTCCAGACCGGGAACGGGTGCTCGGGGGTGATGACACCCATCTGGTCGCACATGTCGACCAGGTAGTCGTATCGGGCCCGGCCGAAGATCTGCATCGGGTCCTTGTTGGTGGTCCACAGCTCGTGGTTACCCGGAACCCAGATGACTTTCGCGAACCGCTTGCGCAGCAGGTCCAGGGCCCACCGGATCTCGTCGGTGCGCTCCCCCACGTCACCGGCGACGATCAGCCAATCGTCCGGCGAGGCCGGGTACAAGGACTCGGTGACCGGCTTGTTCCCGGTGTGCCCGGTATGTAGATCGCTGATCGCCCACAGAATCGGCTGCCGGTCCCTCGACTCGTGATCAATCACAGTTGCACCACCACAACGGACCAGCCTAACCGGGCGGCGGCGCCGCACGCCGTTGACAACTAGAACAGGTTCTCGTTTATGGTCGAGTCCGTTGCAACCGACCGCTACACTCCCCGCAAGCCGGGGAACGTTTTGCCACCAAACTACGAGGGGGTGTGATGGCCGCCAAGTGGCGTCTGCTGTCGGCATCGACAGGCATGGTTGCGGCGCTGGTATCGGCGGTGATCGTGGGGTGGCAGTCGGGCCCCACCGAGGTCGCGGGCGCCGGCCCGCTGCACCTCGATGCCACAGACCTCCCGATGACCAACGTGTCCACGACGATCAAGTGGCCGGTCATCGAGACCACGGACCCGTCACCGTTCGATCCGTGCAACGACATCCCGTTCGACGCGGTCCAGCGGCTCGGCCTGGCCTTCACCCCGCCGGAGCCCGAGGACAGCCTGCGGTGCCACTACGACGCCGGTGACTACCAGATGGCCGTCGAGGCATTCGTCTGGCGCACCTACGAGCAGACCATCCCGGCCGACGCGGTCGAACTGGACATCAACGGCCATCGGGCCGCGCAGTACTGGATCATGAAGCCCACCGACTGGAACGACCGCTGGTGGATCACCTGCATGATCGCCTTCGACACCAGCTACGGCGTCATCCAGCAGTCGCTGTTCTACTCGCCCGTCCACTCCCCGGACCGGCCGGACTGCCTGCAGACCAACCTGCAGCGGGCCCACGAATTGGCGCCGTACTACAAGTTCTGAGGGTTGCCGCGACCGATCCGTAGCCTGGCCAGGTGAGCACATTCGGCCGGTACGCCGGCAAGGCCGTCAGCAGGATCCTGGGGCTACCGCCGCACGAGACCGACTTCACCGTGCGGCACGGGCTGCGGGTGCCGATGCGCGACGGCGTCGAACTGGTCGCCGACCACTATGCGCCCGTCACCGACCGTCCCGCCGGCACGCTGCTGGTGCGCGGACCCTACGGCCGCCACTTCCCGTTCTCCCCGGTGTTCGCACAGGTGTATGCGGCCCGCGGCTATCACGTGGTGTTGCAGAGTGTGCGCGGCACCTTCGGCTCTGGCGGTCAGTTCACCCCGATGGTGCACGAGATGAACGATGGTGCCGACACCGTGGCCTGGTTGCGGAACCAGCCCTGGTTCACCGGGTCGTTCGCCACGGTGGGGCTGTCCTACCTCGGCTTCACCCAGTGGGCGCTGCTGGTCGATCCGCCGCCGGAGATGAAGGCGGCCGTCATCACCGTCGGCCCGCACGATTTCAGCGAATCAGCCTGGGGCACCGGCGCGTTCACTCTCAATGACTTTCTGGGCTGGAGCGCGATGGTGGCCCGCCAGGAGGACCCCGGCCTGGTGCAGGCCCTGAACCGGCAGCTGCGCGGCCCCGCGGAGCTGGCCAAGGCGACTGCCGGCCTGCCGATGGGTGAGGCCGGCCGCCAACTGCTGGGCGACGGCGCCCCGTGGTACGAATCCTGGCTGGAACACCCCGAACGCGACGATCCGTTCTGGGACCGGCTGCGGTTCCACGAGGCCCTGCAGCACGTCGAGCTGCCAATCCTGTTGCTCAGCGGGTGGCAGGACCTCTTCCTGAACCAGACGCTGGAGCAGTACGAGCAGCTGCATCGACGGGGTGTCCCGGTTGCGCTGACGGTCGGGCCGTGGACGCATACGCAGCTGATGACCAAAGGGCTCACCACCGTGGTCGGCGAATCGCTGGACTGGCTCGGTGCGCACCTGGCCGGCGACGGCGAAACCGACCGCAGCACGGTACGGATCCACGTCAACGGCCACGGCTGGGTGGAGCTGGCCGACTGGCCCCCGGTCATGCCCGAACACGAGTTGTTCCTGCAGCCCGCGGGGCGCCTGGGCGAGACGCCGCCGCCGGAATCCGCGCCACCGTCTGGATTCACCTACCACCCCGCCGACCCCACCCCCACGGTCGGCGGACGACTGCTCGCCGCGACGGGCGGTTACCGCGACGACACCCGGCTGGCACGGCGCAGCGATGTGCTGACGTTCACCGGCGACCCGCTTGCGGCCGATCTGTACCTGGCAGGCAACCCGGTCGTCGAGCTGGCGCACAGCTGCGACAACCCACATCACGACATCTTCGTCCGGATCAGTGAGGTGGACGCAAAGGGCCGGTCCCGCAACGTATCCGACGCTTTCCGTCGATTGAACGGCCACACCGGGCCGGTTCGCCTCGAGCTGGATGCCGTCGCACACCAGTTCCGGGCAGGGTCGCGGATCCGGCTGCTGATCGCCGGGGGTTCGCATCCGCGGTTCGCCCGCAATCTGGGCACCGCCGAGCCGCCGATCTCCGGTTCCAAGCTGGTCCGGGCCACCCATACCGTGCATCACGGCGAGGGTGGGGTGTCGCGGCTGGTGCTGCCCGCCGGCCCGGTGCCGCCGTCAGCCGACTGAGGTTCGCACCCGCTCGGCGACGTCGTGCAGCATCGCGTCGTCGTGCACCGGTGGCCCCCAGTCCGCCTGGACCGGCAGGTCGACCCAGCTCTTGCACCCGGCGAATTCGGGTGTGCGGGCCAGCCGGATCGGCGTGCGCAGCGGGCTGACCTGGACGACCAGGACGGTCAGTCGGTGTTTGGGGCGGAAATCGAGCCGGTCGGCCTGCACAGATTCGGCGGTCCAGATGTGCAGATCGGCGAGTTCATCGATGGACTCCGGGCGGTTGACCTCTACTGCGGCAACAACTTTCGCCCCGGCCCGAATCACCACAGCGTCTTCGGTGCTGTCTTGGGCGGCAGCGTCGAGCAGGTCTGCGTGTTGTGGCCGCACCCGTTCGGCATGGCTGTGCGCGATCGTCGGGAACAGGATGAACTCGGGTGCGGCCACCGAGAACCGCTTCTCGTGGATACCGCCCTTGCGCAGCAGCACCGTCTGACGGCCGTCGAGCAACGCGTGTACGGCCGCGCTCCACTCCTTGAGGGAGGGTTGCGTCAGCTCGGGCTTGATCACGTTGCCAGCCGGGCGCGGACCTCCGGACGGCGCAGCGGCGGAACGGTCTTGGGAGGCTGCCTGCGCGGGGCCAGGCCGTCGAGCAGCCGTGTCGTCGTCGCGGTGACCTCGGCGACCGCGGCCTCGAACGCGTCGACGTTGGCGCCGGTGGGCCGGGTGATCCCGCTGACCTTGCGCACGTATTGGCGGGCTGCGGCCTCGATCTCTTCGTCGCTTGCGGCGGGTTCCAGCCCGCGCAGCTCGGTGATGTTGCGGCACATGCCACCCACGATAGGCGCGTTGGGCCCGGCGGCTACGGTGAGCGAATGACCGATCCAGTGCTGCTGATCGATACCACCGACCGCGTCCGGACCCTGACGCTGAATCGGCCCCAGTCGCGCAATGCGCTGTCGACACAGCTGCGCACCGAGTTCTACCGGGCATTGCGCACCGCACAGGCCGATGACGCCGTCGACGTCGTCATCCTCACCGGCGCCGATCCGGTGTTCTGCGCGGGCCTGGATCTCAAAGAACTCGGCGACACCACCGAACTGCCCGACATCTCCCCCAAATGGCCGGCCATGACCAAACCGGTGATCGGCGCCATCAACGGCGCCGCGGTCACCGGCGGCCTGGAACTGGCGCTGTACTGCGACATCCTGATCGCCTCGGAGCAGGCCAAGTTCGCCGACACCCACGCCCGGGTGGGTCTGCTGCCGACGTGGGGCCTGAGCGTGCGACTGCCGCAGAAGGTCGGCGTGGGCCTGGCCCGGCGGATGAGCCTCACCGGCGACTACCTCTCGGCCGCCGAGGCCCTGCGCGCCGGCCTGGTCACCGAGGTGGTGCCCCACGACGAGCTGCTGCCCGCCGCCCGCCGGGTGGCCGCCTCGATCGTCGCCAACAATCAGGCCGCGGTCCGCGCCCTGCTCGCCTCGTATCACCGCATCGACGCGTCCCAGACCGATCAGGGTCTCTGGATCGAAGCGGCCTCGGCGCGCGAATGGATGGCGACGGCCTCCGGTGACGACATCGCGGCCAGCCGCGGTGCCGTGATCGAGCGGGGACGCGCGCAGGTGCGCTGACGCTGCCGCCTCCCTTGCACCGCGAGCGACCGTGTCTGTACGGCAACGCCCGGCGTGTCGCGTACATCTGCGGTCGCTCGCGCGGCAGAGGAGGCAGCGGAGGCGCAGGGTCAGTCGACGAGCCACCCCGTTCCGGCCTTGCCGGTGGCGAGTTCCTCGACACTCATCCCGTCGACCAGCCGGTCGAGCGCACCGATCATCGTGTCGCATTCGCGTGCGGGATGCTCTTTCGGGCAACGCAACGCATGCGTCAGAAACTGTTGCGCCCCTTGCGCTTGCGCGATCACCCGATCCAGCGCGGCGATCTGCTCGCGCACCGTCGCGCGCCACTGCTCACTCGGCGCGTCGAGCACCGCGGCCGCGGTGTCGAGCGGAAGACCCAACCGGTTCACAATCTTGAGCAGTGCGAGCCGGCGAAGCTCCTCGGGCCCGTACATGCGCTTGCCGGCCTGCCGCAGCCGCGGGGACACCAGCCCACGTTCGTCGTAGTACCGCAACGCCGACGGGCTCATCTGCAGCCTCGCAGCGGCCTCGCCGATCGGGATCATGTCCATGCCGCCATTTGACTTCAACCCACCTTGAACCGGCAAGGTCTACCCATGGACGCCGCGCGTGCGATCAATCACCATGCCGACCACCCCGGCTTCTCGGGCGTCACCGGGGTGTTGTGCGGGCTGGTCTTTCTCTTGGTGGGCCGGTCAAAGGCTCGGTTGGCCGCCGATACCGCGCAGCTCTCCTCCGCGGACCACGTCGTCGATGTGGGTTGCGGGCCGGGTACCGCCGCCCGGGTGGCCGCCCGCCGCGGTGCGCGAGTGACGGGCGTCGACCCCGCGTCGACCATGCTGCGCATCGCGCGCCTGGTCACGCCGAAACGCGCACCCATCACCTGGAGCGTGGGCACCGCCGAAGCCCTGCCGGTGCCCGACGGATCCGCGACGGTGGTGTGGGCACTGGCCACCGTGCACCATTGGCAGGATGTCGACAAAGCGGTTGCCGAGGCGCGCCGGGTGCTGGCGCCCGGCGGCCGGTTGATCGCGATCGAGCGTCAATCACCTCCCGACGCCACGGGATTGGCCAGCCACGGCTGGACACGGCAGCAGGCCGAGTCGTTTGCGACGCTGTGTCGCGACACCGGATTCGACGACGTTTCGGTGGCCGAGCGTGGCGGCGGCAAGGGGTCCGTCTGGGTGGTCAGCGGTACGCGAAGGTGAGCGCCGGCCCCGTGAGCGACCGCATTTGTACAGAGAAGGGCGGCGTGTCGCGTACAGACACGGTCGCTCGCGGTGCCAACTAGGCGGTGCCCGGCACCAGCCAGCGACCTGAGAACGCGCGCCAACCGACGAAGATCAGCCGCAGTACCATGAACGTGCTCAGCCCGGACCAGATGCCGAACAGGCCCCAGCCGTAGAGCAGCGACAACCAGATCAGCGGCAGGAAGCCGACCAACGCACTCGTCAGGGTGGCGTTGCGCATGAACTTCGCGTCGCCCGCACCCAGCAGCACGCCGTCGAGCGCGAAGACGATGCCCGCCACGGGCAATTGGGCCACCATGAACCACCAGGGCACCCCGATGGCGGCCAACACCGATCGGTCGTCGGTGAACACCGACGGCATCACCGACGAACCGGCGGCGAAGACGACGGCCAGCACCACCCCGGCCAGGGTGGAGAACAGTGTCACCCGCCAGGCCACGCTCTTGGCATGCGCGAGCTGACCCGCCCCCAGCGCCGCGCCCACCAGTGACTGTGCGGCAATGGCGAGTGAATCCAGCACCAGGGCAAGGAAACTCCACACCTGTAGGACGACCTGATGCGCCGCGACGGAAGCGGCACCGAATCGAGCTGCCACCGCGCCCGCGGACAGGAAACAGGCTTGGAACGCCATCGATCGCAGCAGCAGGTCGCGGCCCATGGTCAGCTGTGCCCGCAGCACCGCGGGCCGGACTCCCAGCGCGACCTTCTCGATCACCAGGGCACGCAGAAACAGCAGCGCCGCGACCCACTGCCCCACGACGTTCGCCACCGCCGAACCGGCCAGCTCCAAACGGGGCAGGCCCAGCCAGCCGTAGACCAACAGCGGGCACAACACCGCCGACACGGCAAACCCGAACACCACGTAGTGCAGGGGGCGCGCGGTGTCCTGCACGCCGCGCATCCAGCCGTTGCCGGCGAGCGACACCAGGATCGCCGGGGCGGCCAGGATCGCGATGCGGAGCCACGGCAGCGCGGCGCCCGCGATATCGGAATGTCCGGCGATCGCCCCGAGCAGTGGCACCGCCGCGGCCTGCACGACCGCGATGATGAGCAGGCCCAGTCCCAGCGCCAACCAGGTGGCCTGCACGCCCTCGCCTACCGCCGCCTTCCGGTCACCCGCCCCGAACAGCCGGGCCGAGCGCGAGGTGGTGCCGTAGGACAAGAACGTCCCCTGCGAATTGACCAGGCCGAGGACCAGGCCGCCGATGGCCAGACCGGCCAGGCTGAGCGCACCGAGGCGTCCGACGATCGCGATGTCGAACAGCAGGTAGATGGGCTCGGCCGCCAGGACGCCCAGTGCCGGGATCGCCAGGCCGGCGATGCGGCGGGTGGTGGCGGGAGTGACCGGAATATCGCCTTCCGGCTCAACCATGGCTAGGCAAGAGCCTGAGCAAGCGCCTGAACGACATCGTCGGCGGGGCCTGCCGCGGAGTACCCGGCCGCGTGTGGATGGCCGCCGCCCCCGAACGAGCTGGCGACCGTCGCCAGGTTGAGCGACTTTGCCCGCATGGAAACCGACCAGTGTTCGGGTTCGATCTCTTTGAACACCGCGGCGACCTCTGCCTGCTGGGTGGTGCGCACGATGTCGACGATGCTCTCCACTTCCTCGGGCCGGGCGTTGGACCATTCGTCATGCGGCACAACGGCATACACGAGCCCGCGGCCACCGACCGCCTCCGGTAGCAGCCGGGCCGAAGCAAGCACCCGGGACAGCATCGGCAGCCACGCAAACGGGTGGGTGTCGAGCAGTGCGCGGCTGATCGAGGCGTTGTCCACCCCGAGTTCGACCAACCGGGCCGCCAACCGGTGTGCCCGGGCAGTGGCCCAGCGGAACGAACCGGTATCGGTGGTCAACCCGGCGTACAGGCAGTGCGCCACCCGCTTGTCGATGGGCTTGTCCCAGGCGTCGAGGAGTTCGGCCACCAGCATCGTGGTGGAGTCCGCCGTCGGATCGACATAGTTGGCGGTGCCGAACAGCTGATTGGACGCATGGTGGTCGATGACCAGCACCGCGCGACCGTTCTCGGCCAGTTCACTCAGCGCGCCGAGTCGGTTGACACTCGGAATATCCACTGTGACAACCAGATCCGCGTCATCCCGGATCGCGCTGGGCGCGACCATCAGATGTCCGCCCGGCAGGGTCTGCAACGACTCGGGCAGCTGGTCGGGAGTCGCGAAGGCTACCTCGACCTGTTTGCCCGCGTCGTCGAGCACCTGCGCGAGCGCCAGCCCGGCGCCGATGGTGTCGGCATCGGGATAGACGTGGCAGACGACGCTGATGCTCGCCGCGTCCGACAGGAGGTCGGCTGCCGCACGCGCGTCGACACGCAGACCGGAAGGGCGCCCATTGGGAGCCCCGGAATGAGCAGTATCAGTCATCCGTTCGATCGCGGTCACCGGCATCCTCTGTGTCTGCCCCGTCGGCAAGCCCGTCCATGTCTTCCGCCCCGCTCACACGGTACGGGTCTTCATCACCGGCGTGCTTGGCGCCCTCTCGAACTCTCGCCAAATCCTCGTCGGCGGCCCGCGCCCGGGCCAGCAGCTCCTCCATCCGGTGCGCCGCATCGGGCACGGTGTCGCGGACGAACGCCAGGGTCGGGGTGAATCGCACCCCGGTCCCGGCGCCCACCTTGGTCCGCAACACACCCTTGGCACTCTCCAGCGCCGCCGCCACACCGGCATAATCCGGTTCCTCATCGAGACTGGTCCCGATGACGGTGTAGTACAGCGTGGCGTCGTGCAGATCACCGGTCATCTTGGCATCGGTGATCGTCACGCCGTCCAGCCGCGGATCCTTGATCTCGTACTCGATCGCCGAGGCGACGATGGTGGAGATCCGTTTGGCGAGCCGCTTGGCCCGTGCGGGATCAGCCATCGGTTATGTACGCACCTTCTCGACGAGTTCGTACGTCTCGATGACGTCGCCTTCCTTGATGTCGTTGTAGGTCAGAGTCAGACCACACTCGTAACCTTCGCGGACCTCGGTGGCATCGTCCTTCTCCCGCTTGAGCGAGGACACCGTGAGGTTCTGTGCGACCACCAGGTTGTCACGCAGCAGCCGGGCCTTGGCGTTGCGACGCATGATGCCCGAGGTGACAAGGCAACCGGCGATGTTGCCGACCTTGGACGACCGGAAGATCGCCCGGATCTCGGCGCGGCCGAGCTCCTTCTCCTCGTACACCGGCTTGAGCATGCCCTTGAGGGCCTTCTCGATCTCGTCGATGGCCTGGTAGATCACCGAGTAGTACCGGATCTCCACACCCTCGCGGTTGGCCAGCTCGGTCGCCTTGCCCTCGGCACGGACGTTGAACCCGATGATGATCGCGTCCGAGGCCGAAGCCAGGTTGACGTTGGTCTCGGTGACGCCACCGACACCGCGGTCGATGACCCGCAGCTCCACTTCGTCGTCGATCTCGATACCCATCAAGGCTTCCTCGAGGGCTTCGACCGTACCGGCGTTGTCGCCCTTGAGGATCAGGTTCAGCTGGCTGGTTTCCTTCAGCGCCGAATCCAGGTCTTCCAGGCTGATCCGCTTGCGGCTGCGTGCGGCCAGTGCGTTGCGCTTGCGCGCGCTGCGCCGGTCGGCGATCTGACGGGCGATGCGATCTTCGTCGACAACCAGGAAGTTGTCACCGGCACCGGGCACCGACGTGAAGCCGATGACCTGGACCGGACGCGAGGGCAGTGCCTCTTCGACGTCGTCGCCGTGCTCGTCGACCATGCGGCGGACGCGACCATAGGCATCGCCGGCCACCACCGAGTCGCCGACACGCAGGGTGCCGCGCTGGATGAGCACCGTGGCCACCGGGCCGCGACCGCGGTCCAGGTGCGCCTCGATCGCCACACCCTGGGCCTCCATGTCGGGGTTGGCCCGCAGGTCCAGGGATGCGTCGGCAGTCAGGACGACTGCTTCCAGCAGCGCCTCGATGTTGGTGCCCTGCTTGGCGGAGATGTCGACGAACATGGTCTCGCCGCCGTACTCCTCGGCCACCAGGTTGTATTCGGTGAGCTGAGCCCGGATCTTGGCCGGGTCGGCACCTTCCTTGTCGATCTTGTTGACCGCCACCACGATCGGCACGTCAGCGGCCTGCGCGTGGTTGATGGCCTCCACCGTCTGCGGCATGACGCCGTCGTCGGCCGCGACCACCAGGATTGCGATGTCGGTGGCCTTGGCGCCACGGGCACGCATGGCGGTGAACGCCTCGTGACCCGGGGTGTCGATGAAGGTGATCGGCCGGACGTTGCCGTCCAGATCGACCTCGACCTGGTAGGCGCCGATGTGCTGGGTGATGCCACCGGCCTCGCCCTCGCGGACGCTGGCGTTCCGGATGGTGTCCAGCAGTCGGGTCTTGCCGTGGTCGACGTGACCCATGACGGTGACCACCGGCGGGCGGACCTCGAGGTCCTCCTCGCCGCCCTCGTCCTCGCCGTAGGTGAGGTCGAAGGACTCCAGCAGCTCGCGGTCCTCGTCCTCGGGCGAGACGACCTGCACCTTGAAGTTCATCTCGCTGCCGAGCAGTTCCAGGGTGTCGTCACCGACCGACTGGGTCGCGGTGACCATCTCACCCAGGTTGAACAGCGCCTGGACCAGTGCGGCCGGGTTGGCGTCGATCTTCTCGGCGAAGTCGCTCAGCGAGGCGCCACGGGCCAGCCGGATGGTCTCGCCGTTGCCCTTCGGCAACCGCACGCCACCGACGACCGGTGCCTGCATGTTCTCGTATTCGGCGCGTTTCGCCCGCTTCGACTTACGGCCGCGCTTGGGGGCACCGCCGGGACGACCGAACGCACCGGCCGCGCCACCGCGCTGGCCGGGACGGCCACCGCCGCCACCGCCACCGGGACGACCGCGGAAACCTCCGGCGGCCGCGCCGCCTGCAGCGCCGCCACCACCGCCGGCGCCACCGCCGCGGTAGTTACCGCCACCGCCGCCGCCGGGACGAGCACCCTGACCGGCACCGCCGGGGCGGGGG
>NZ_HG322951.1:3002248-3063655 GCF_000455325.1 Mycolicibacterium septicum DSM 44393 | reverse complement strand
CGGGCGCGGCGGGCTTGGCCGGAGCCGGCTTGGCCGCCGTCGCGGGGCTGGGAGCCCCGGGCTTGGGTGCCGCGGGCGCGGCTCCACCCTGCGGGCGGGGCTTGTCTTCGGGCTTCTTACCGCCGGCCTTTGTGCCGAACGATTCGCGCAGCCGACGCGCGACCGGCGCCTCCACAGTGGAGGACGCCGACTTGACGAACTCGCCTTGCTCTTTGAGCTTGGCTAAGAGGTCCTTGCTGGTGACACCGAGTTCCTTTGCCAACTCGTGCACACGGGCCTTACCTGCTGCCACTACATCTCCTCGTCTGGAGGCAACAGCGGTGGTAGGCGCCGCGCCTCGGGTTTAGCTATGACGCATGGTCATCGGGACTTCACGGTGTGCTCATGTTCTTCGCTACCTGTTCTGTTGCCGGGGAACCGGGCCCGCCAGCGTGCCGGTGAAGTTCACAGACACTCTCGACGTACTCGATCACCGCGGATGTATCCGGTGAACCGGTGAGTCGCAACGCTCGGACGAAGGCTCGTCGCCGCACTGCCATCTGCGCGCACTGCTGGTCGGGGTGCAGCCACGCACCACGCCCTGGCAGGCTTGCCTCGGTATCAACGGTTACGGAACTCGTCCCGTTCCCGTCGGTTACCGCGACCACTCGGAGCAACTCGGCGGCCAACTCTCGCTTCCGGCATCCGATGCAGGTCCGCACTGGTCCGACAGAGGTGTCGGAGGTGCTTCGATGCGTCAGAGCCGGAGTCTCGCGCTGGATCACGGCTGAGTCTACCGCCCCGAGGGCTGTGGTCCGAAACGCCGGTCACTACTGTCAATCGTGTACCGCCCCGGGCCGGACATCCTGGTCGGGCTGCGGCGCCGCATCGCTGCGGATATCGATCCGCCAACCAGTGAGCCGAGCCGCCAACCTGGCGTTTTGCCCTTCCTTGCCGATCGCGAGCGAGAGCTGGAAGTCCGGCACGATCACCCGGGCCGCCCGGGCGGCCTCATCGATCACCGACACGGACACCACCTTGGCAGGTGACAGGGCGTTGGCGACGAACCGGGCGGGGTCCTCGTCGTAGTCGATGATGTCGATCTTCTCGCCGGACAATTCGCTCATCACATTGCGCACCCGCTGGCCCATCGGGCCGATGCACGCCCCCTTGGCGTTCAGCCCGGGCACCCGCGAGGCCACCGCGATCTTGGACCGGTGCCCGGCCTCCCGGGCCACCGCCACGATCTCCACGGACCCGTCGGCGATCTCTGGCACCTCGAGGGAAAACAGCTTGCGGACCAGGTTCGGGTGGGTGCGGGACAGCGTGATCAACGGCTCGCGGGCCCCGCGGGTGACGCCGACGACGTAGCAGCGCAGCCGGTCGCCGTGTTCGTAGCGCTCCCCCGGCACCTGCTCGGCGCTGGGGATCACGCCTTCAGACCCCTTGGTCTCGCTGCCGATCCGCACCACGACCAGCCCGCGGGCGTTGGCCCGGGCATCGCGCTGGATCACGCCGGCGACGATGTCGCCCTCGTGCGCCGCGAACTCCCCGTAGGTCTTCTCGTTCTCGGCGTCGCGCAACCGCTGCAGGATCACCTGCCGGGCCGTGGTCGCCGCGATCCTGCCGAATCCCTCTGGCGTGTCATCCCATTCATGTAGGACGTTGCCGTCGGCATCGGTCTGGCGGGCCATCACCTTGACCACACCGGTCTTGCGATCGATGTCGATCCGCGCGTCGGGCTCATGCCCTTCGGTGTGCCGATATGCGGTGAGCAATGCCGATTTGATGGTCTCCACGACCACGTCGACGGTGATGCCCTTGTCCGCCTCGATGGCGTGCAGTGCCGCCATGTCGATGTTCATTCCCCGGCCCCCTTCCCGGTTTCGCCCGACAGTTCCAATTCACGTCGGTTCGGAGGTGAAAACTCCACTTGCACAACAGCTTTGGCGATATCAGCAAGCGCAACCTCACGGATGGCCAAGTCCCGCCCTTCTGGCACCACGACTTTCAGCACCTCGCCGTCGGTTTCCCCGAGCCTGCCGGTGAACGCCGAACCGTCGGCCAGCGTCAGCTCGGCCTTGCGCCCACGGGCGCGACGAAAATGCTTGGGCTGGGTCAACGGGCGGTCCACACCCGGCGAGGTGACATCGAGCACATACGGCGTGTCGCCCTGTGCGAGCTGATCGAGCAACTCCGCCGCCGTCCGCGACAGCGCTGCCAGGGTATCGAGATCGAGACCCTGGTCGCCGTCGGCGATCACGGTGATACGGGCTGGGCGAACCGAAGCGTCGACCACGACATCGTCGATTTCGTAACCGGCGCGCGCGAACTCGCCGTCAAGTAGCTCGATCACCTGCGTCTGCGACGGCAAATCCGCAGACCGCAACTTTGGATCCGGTGCCACGGCGAGCTCCTCATCTTGAATTGTCTCCGACACGAATGCCAGGGCCAGCCACCTGGATCGGCCCCGGAATCGCCTATTCACGATACGCCAGGCCCGCGGCAGCAACTGTCAATCGCAATCTGGTGCGTGGCGAATGTCGTCGCCCCGGCGGCGGCCCGCCGGTCAGCGCCGCGTCAGCCGGGCGCGACAGCAATGGCAGGATGTTCACGTGCCGAGCGCCCATGCAGACATCAGCCGGCGGCGCGTACTGGTCTCGGCCGCGGCCCTTGCCCTGATGGGCGCCACCGCCGCCGCGTGCAGTACGACGACGCCTCAACCCGAAGTGGACGACCTGACCGCGCAGTGGGACCGGGCGCGTGCCGACAGTGCGCTGGCCGCCGAGGCGGCGGCCGCCCAGCCCCCGCAGGCAGCGGCGACCCGGGCACTGAACGCGGTGGCGAGCGATCGCAGCGCACATGCCAAAGCCCTGGCCGACGAGTTGACCCGGATGACGGGTTCGGCCCCGGCGGACACCGCCACCAGCACCACCAGAAGCACGCCCAAGGCAACCCCGAGCGCGGGTGCGGACGCGTCCGCACCCGGCGTCGGCGACGTGGTCAACGCGCTCAAGGAGTCCGCGGACCGGGCCGCCGGTCTGGCGCGCAGGCTCTCCGGCTATCGCGCCGGTCTCCTCGGATCCATCGCCGCCTCGTGCACCGCCGCCCACACCGTCGCGCTGGGAGGTGCACAGTGACCTCGCCTGGACCACGATCGACCACCTCGCCCACCCGCCCGACGACGGCCGCCGATGCCGCCCTGTTCGACGCCGTCGCCGTCGAGCACGGGGCGATCTACGGCTACGGGCTGGTATCGGCCCATTCGACGGCCGAGGACAACGCCCTGGTGGCCACGGCGATGGCCGAACACCGCGCACGCCGCGAGGCCGCCATAGCCCAGCTCGAGGCGCGGTCGGTCACGCCGCCGCTGCCCGCGGCCGGCTATCAGCTGCCCGCACCGGTGACCGATCCGAACGATGCCGCCAACCTCGCGATACGCATGGAGGAGGACACCTCGGTGGCTTGGCGTGCGGTGCTCGAACAAGCCACCAGCACCGACGACCGCGCGTTCGCGATCACCGCGCTGTCGGAGACGGCCGTCACCGCGGCCAGATGGCGCGCGATCCTGAACACCTGGCCGGTGACCGTCGCCTTCCCCGGCGGGGGCGAGTAGCGCCGCGCAAGCGATCCCCGGATCCCTTTGATTGCACCCGGTAATTGATGCCGCGGGGGCCATTGCAACGTCCGCTCGCCGAGCGAAAGGTAGAGATCGGACCGGTGGCGCCACCGGGGCGCCGCCCCGAACAAAGGGGGTGGATCGTGTACGCACGCTCTACCACTGTCCAGGCGCAAACCGACGCGATCGACGCCGGTATCGCGCATGTTCGCGACGAGGTCATGCCCGCTCTGCAGGCGATGGACGGCTGTGTCGGCATCTCGTTGCTGGTCGATCGCGAATCCGGCCGGTGCATCGCCACCACCGCCTGGGAGACCGAAGAAGCGATGCACGCGAGCGCCGAGCGGGCAGCGCCGCTGCGGGCGCAGGCGGTGGAAGCATTCGGGGGCACCGCAACCGTCGAAGAGTGGGAGATCGCCGTCCTGCACCGCGACCATCGCACCCACGAGGGCGCGTGTGTCCGGGCGACATGGGCACAGCTTGAGCCGGGCCAGATCGACGGCGGCATCGAGCACTACAAGGCGTCCGTGCTGCCCGCGATGGAAGACCTCGACGGGTTCTGCAGCGCCAGCCTGATGGTCGACCGCGCATCCGGGCGTGGTGTGTCGTCGGCGTCGTTCGACAGCCGCGAAGCGATGGAACGGAGCAAGGAGCGGGCCAGCGCGCTGAAGACTTCGTCGATCCGTGAAGTCGGCGCCGAGGAACTCAACGAATGCGAGTTCGAGTTGGCCCTCGCCCACCTGCGGGTGCCCGAGTTGGCGTGAGCCAAAGCGTTCCGGTGCGCTGACCGGTTGTCAGCGCACCGGCATCGTCAGCGGACGTCGCTGAGCGCCGCCGAGATCTCGGTCGCGGCGTCGTCGACCGCGATCTCGCGGTTCTCGCCGGTGAACCGGTTGCGCAGCTCCACCACACCATCGGCGAAGCCCCGACCGACCACCACGATCCACGGCATGCCCAGCAGCTCGGCGTCCTTGAACTTCACGCCCGGCGAGGCCTTGCGATCGTCGAACAGCACCTCGTGGCCCAGCCGGTCCAGGGCGGCGACCAGTTCGGTGGCGCCGGTCCGGGCGGCGTCGTCCTTGTTCGCCACGACCACGTGCACGTCGAACGGCGCGACGGCCGCCGGCCACCGCAGGCCCAGGTCGTCGTGCTGCTGCTCGGCGATCACCGCGACCATGCGGGACACCCCGATGCCGTAGGACCCCATCGTCAGCCGCACCGGCTTGCCGTCCTCGCCGAGAACGTCGGCGGTGAAGGCATCGGCGTACTTGCGGCCCAGCTGGAAGATGTGGCCGATCTCGATGCCCCGCGCCGAGGTCAGCACGCCGGCACCGTCCGGTGACGGGTCACCGTCGCGGACGTCGGCGGCCTCGATGGTTCCGTCGGCGGTGAAGTCGCGGCCGGCGACCAGGCCGACCACGTGCTTGTTGGGGGCGTCGGCGCCGGTGATCCACGCCGTGCCGTCCACCACGCGCGGATCGACGAGGTAGCGAACCTCGTTGTCCAGCAGCGCCTTCGGTCCGACGTAGCCCTTGACCAGGAACGGGTTCTTGGCGAAGTCGGCTTCGTCGAGCAGCGCGAACTCGGCCGGCTCCAGCGCGGCGCCCAGGCGCTTCTCGTCGACCTCACGGTCACCGGGCACGCCGATGGCCAGCAGCTCCCAGTCACCGCCCGGCTCACGGGTCTTGAGCAGAACGTTCTTCAGGGTGTCGGCGGCGGTCACCTCACGTCCCGAGAACTGTGCCAGGTCAGCCGAATTGGCCCAGTCGACCAGTGTCGCGATGGTCGGCGTGTCCGGGGTGTCGTGTACCTGCGCCTCGGGCTGCCCGTCGATCGGCAGGGGCGCCGGCGCCCGGGTGATCACCGCTTCGACGTTGGCGGCGTACCCGGAATCCAGGCAGCGCACGAACGTGTCCTCACCGACCTCGCTCTCGGCCAGGAACTCCTCCGAGGCACTGCCGCCCATCGCGCCCGAGACCGCCGACACGATCACGTAGCGCACACCCAGGCGGCCGAAGATCTTCTGGTACGCCTCACGGTGGGCGTGGTAGGCGTTCTTGAGGCCGTCGTCGTCCACGTCGAAGGAGTACGAGTCCTTCATCACGAACTCGCGGCCACGCAGAATGCCGGCCCGCGGCCGTGCCTCGTCGCGGTACTTGGTCTGGACCTGGTACAGGATCGCCGGGAAATCCTTGTAGGAGGAGTACTCCCCCTTGACCGTCAGCGTGAAGATCTCCTCGTGCGTCGGCCCGAGCAGATAGTCGTTGCCTCGCCGGTCCTTCAGCCGGAACAGGGTGTCGCCGTACTCGGTCCACCGGCTGGTGGTCTCGTACGGGCCACGCGGCAGCAGTGCGGGCAGCAGGATCTCCTGGCCGCCGATCGCGTTCATCTCTTCCCGCACGATCTTCTCGATCCGGCGCAGCACCCGCAGGCCCAGCGGCAGCCAGCTGTAGATACCGGGGCCGACCGGACGGACGTAGCCGGCCCGGATCAGCAGCTTGTGGCTGGGCACTTCGGCATCAGCGGGGTCGTCGCGCAGGGTTCGCAGGAACAGCTCGGACATGCGGGTGATCACAGGCGACAACCTTAAAGCGTGTCCTCAGTCGCGGCCCTGCCAGGTACAGATGCAGGCCTCGTTGCCCTCCGCGTCGGCCAGCACCCAGAAGGCCGGTGCCCTGCGGTCACTGAGCAACCTGCCGCCGGCGGCCAGCGCCGCGTCGACCCGGGCCGGCGCGGCCTCGTGGGTGACGTCGATGTCAAGATGGATCCGATTGCGTTGGGCGCGCGGTGAGTCCATCTGCTGAAACCAGATGGCCGGGCCGCGGCCGAACGGATCGATGAGCCCGGCATTGAGATCCGATGAGCCCGGATCTGCCGAGGGCTCGTCGATGTAGCCCGTGACGGCCTTCCAGAACGGCCGAACCGCATCGATGTCGAGGGCGTCGATGGCGATCTCCAACGCCTGGATCGCGCCGTGCCCGACGCTCAGCTCGAAACCGTGCTCGGCGAGGGTCTGGGACACCGCACGGGCCAGTTCCAGGTCCCGCCCGGTCACCGCACCCGCGTCGCGCGTGCGCAGGCGCAGCACTGCGCGATCGGATCGGATGTCGATCGAAAGGTGTCGTGGCGCATCGGCGCCGGCCGCACGCACCGCGTGAGCGGCCGCGGCGGCGGCATCAGTCATCGACGGGACCAGTACCTCGGTGTAGACCGCTCCCAGCACCAGGCGCCAGCCCAGCGGGCCGATGGCCTCGGAGATCTCCAGGCGGTTCATCGGCGTCAGCCTAACGCGGGGTCAGGACGAGGTCAGTCGACCTCGATCTCCCCGGCGTCGATGGCCTCCTTGACATCCTGGGCGTGGGCAACCTGTTCGGAGGTGTAGCCGATGAACAACGCCGCGACACCCACCAGGACCGCGACCGCGGCCACCCACAACAACCCGTAGGTGTATCCCGCGTCGAGCGCGGCCAGCTGCGGACCGTTCATGTCCTTGACCGGGCCGGTGATGCCACCCAGATAGAGGGTGCGCGAGGTGATGACGGCCTGGATGATGGCCAGCACCAGCGGGCCGCCCAGGTTCTGCAGCATCAGCGCGATGGCCGAGGCCGGTCCGATCCGGTCGAAGCCGACACCGGCGATCGCCGAGAGCGTCAGCGGCACCACGATCATGCCGATACCGATGCCGCCGACGGTGATGGGCAGCACCAGGTTCGGGAAGTAAGGGATGCCGGCGTGCAGCGTCGAGCCGTACAGCATCGCACCGAGCACCAGGATGCCGCCCGCGATGACCACGATGCGCGGCTGGAAGAACCGCACGATCTGCGACGAGGCCCCGAGACCGATGCCCATACCGATCACGAACGGGATGAAGCCGACACCGGCGTGCAGGGCGCTGTAGCCGAGGATGTCCTGGACGTAGAGCCCGATCAGCACGGTCAGGGTGAACAGCACGCCGCCGGCCAGGAAGATCGCCGCGAAGGTGGCGACCCGGTTGCGCTCATGGAACAGGTCGAACGGAACCACGGGGTTCTCGGCGCTGCGCTCGGCGATCAGGAAGGCGATGCCGCAGACCGCCGCGACGGCGCCGGAGCCCAGCGTCACCGGGGCCAGCCAGCCGCTCTCCGGGCCCTGGGTGAAGGCGAACACCGCCGCGGTGCAGGCCAGGGTGGCCAGCAGGGCGCCCGCGGCGTCGAGCTTCATCCGCTCCCGGTTGGTCTCGCGCAACGCGGTGCGGGCCAGGTAGAGCATCACCAGGCCGATCGGCACGTTCACCAGGAACGCGAACCGCCAGGAGAACTCGGTGAGGGCACCACCGACCACCAGACCCATCACGGAGCCGATGGCAGTCATGGCGCCGAACACCGCGGTGGCCGCGTTGCGGGCCGGTCCCTTGGGGAAGGTGGTCGCCACCAGCGCGAGCCCCGTGGGCGAGGCGATCGCCGCGCCGACACCCTGCAGCAGCCGGGCGATCACCAGGGTCGCCTCGTTCCAGGCGATGCCGCACAGGATCGAGGCGATGATGAACAACGCGACACCGACGATGAAGGTGCGCTTGCGGCCGATGGTGTCGCCGAGCCGTCCGCCGAGCAGCATCAGACCGCCGAAGGTGAGGACGTAGGCGGTGATGACCCAGCTACGTCCGGCGTCGGAAAGGCCGAGCTCGTCCTGGATCCTCGGCAGGGCGACGATCGCGACCGTGCTGTCCATGGTGGCCAGCAGCTGCATGCCGCCGATCGCGATGACTGCAGAAAGGAAGCCCCAGGACGGGAACCAGGACGGGAGGCGGGCAGCGAGGCCCTGGCGCTCGGCGTCGTTGAGAGCCGTCATAGCGGGTCACCTTACCGGAATCTTAAGAATCCTTTAACCGGCGAAGGCTGCCACGGGTCCGATCACGATGATCGCCGGAGGTCGAATGCCGTCCGCACGAATCCGCTCGGGCGCGTCGCCGAGCGTGGCCCGCAGGGTGCGCTGCGCGACAGTCGTGCCGTGTTGCACTACCAAAACCGGCGTATCCGCAGGTCGGCCGCCATCCAGCAGCGCCTTGGTGAACAGCTCGATGCGTTCCACGGCCATCAGCAGCACGATCGTGCCGGTCAGCGCCGCCAGCGCATTCCAATTCACTAACGATTCGGGATGACCGGGCGCAACATGGCCGCTGACCACCACGAACTCATGAGTCATGCCGCGGTGGGTGACCGGAACACCGGCCAATGCGGGTACCGATATGGCACTTGTCACACCGGGGACGACGGTGACCGGGATACCGGCCTCGGTGCACGCCAGGACCTCTTCGTAACCGCGCGCGAAGACGAACGGATCGCCACCTTTGAGGCGGACGACGAACTTCCCGGCACGGGCCCGGTCGACCAGCACCTGGTTGATCGCGTCCTGCGCCATCGCCCGCCCGTACGGGATCTTGGCCGCGTCGATCACCTCGACATGGGGTCCGAGTTCGGCCAGCAACTCCTGAGGAGCCAGCCGGTCGGCGACCACGACGTCGGCGCGGGCCAGCAGGCGTCGTCCGCGCACCGTGATCAGCTCGGGATCGCCGGGACCACCACCGACCAGGGCCACCCCCGTGGGCGCCTCCCCCGGCTCCGCACCGGAGTCGGTGGTGAGCAGGCCCTGCTGTAGCGCTTCGTGGATGGCGGTACGGATGGCCGCCGAGCGGCGGTGCTCGCCGCCGGCGAGGACGCCCACCGAGAGGCCGTCGGAATCGAAGGTCGCCGGGGTCACCGCGGATCCTTCGCGAGCCACGTCGGCGCGAACGCAGAAGATGCGCCGCTCGTCGGCTTCGGCGGCGATCGCGGCATTGACCGCGGAGTCGTCGGTGGCCGCGAGCACATACCAGGCACCGTCGAGATCACCGGCGCGGAAGTCGCGCAGCTGCAGGGTGATCCCCGGTTCATCGTGGGACAGTGCCTCCACCGCAGGGCTGGCCGCCCGGGCGATCACGTGTACGTCGGCGCCGTGGGCGATCAGCAGGGGCAGCCGACGTTGCGCGACGGTTCCGCCGCCGACGACGACGACCTTCTTGCCCGACAGGCGCAGGCCGACGAGGTAGGCATTCTCCGAAGTCACCCGCCGAGCTTAGTGGTTGCTGCTGTCGTCACGAAGCGGGTGATGGCCTCGGGGTGCGCCGCGGGGTGGGTGTGCAGGTACCCGGCGTGCACACCGCGCTGCACGGCGCCGTCGCGCCGGGCCGCCTGTCCGGGACCGGCGAACGCCCAGGCGCCTGACTGGTCTTCGGCGAATTCCACTGCGGTTCGGTGGAATTCGTGGCCGGTGACACGATCACCGGCCGCGTGGATGCAGGAGTCGACAACCGCGACCGCATCGCGGTAACCCAGCGTGAGGCGCTCGGTGAACCGCGCCGAGCCGGCCAGGACGCCGCACATCGGCACTCCGTCGAGATCGTCGACCAGGTAGGTCAGGCCCGCGCATTCGGCGTGCACCGGGGCGCCGCGGGTGGCCAGATCCCTGATCTGCTGGCGGACAAGATTGTTGGCCGACAGTTCGGCCGTGAACTGTTCGGGGAACCCGCCGGGCAGCACCAGCGCGTCGGCACCGGCGGGCAGGGGTTCGGACAGCGGGTCGAACTCGGCGACCTGCGCGCCGGCCCCGCGCAACAGTTCGGCGTGCTCGGCATAGCTGAAGCTGAAGGCCTTACCCGCGGCCAGGGCCACCGTGACATTGGTCACCGACTCGGCGACGGGGCTCCACGGCTCGGCCGTGACGTGGGCCGCGGATGCGGCGACGACGGCCGCCAGATCCACGTGCCGCGCCACCAGGGCGGTCATCGCGGCCACCGCGTCGCGCGCCTGCCGGCCGTGCTCGACGGCGGTGATGAGCCCGAGGTGCCTTGACGGGACGGACAATTCGTCGGCCCGCGGAATCGCACCCAGCACCGTCACGCCGGCATGCTCACAAGCCTGACGCAGCACCGCCTCGTGCCGCTCGGAGCCCACCCGGTTGAGGATCACCCCGGCGATCCGCACCGCCGGGTCGAAGGTGAGGAAGCCGTGCAGCAGGGCGGCGATGCTGTGGCTCTGCCCGCGGGCGTCGACCACCAGCACCACCGGGGCCCCCAGCAGACCCGCGACCTGGGCCGCCGAACCCCGAGGGATACCGGTCATCTGCCCTTCGATACGACCGTCGAACAGGCCCATGACGCCCTCGACGACCGCGATGTCCGCACCGGTGCACCCGTGCCGGTACAGCGGGCCGATCAGATCCTCACCGACGAGCACCGGGTCCAGGTTGCGGCCCGGACGGTCCGCGGCCAGGGCGTGGTAGCCGGGGTCGATGAAGTCCGGCCCGACCTTGAACGGCGCCACCGTGTGACCCGCCTGGCGCAGCGCACCGACCAAACCTGTTGCCACCGTGGTCTTCCCGCTGCCCGATGCCGGTGCGGCGATCACCACCGCCGGGGTGGTCACCTCAGCACCGCGAGCGACCGTGTCTGTACGTCGACACGCCGCATTTCGTGTACCGGAGCGGTCGCTCGGCGCAGGCGAGCCCTGCACAGGCGAGCACGCCTACCATTCGATGCCCTTCTGACCCTTGCGGCCGGCATCCATCGGATGCTTGATCTTGGTCATCTCGGTCACCAGATCCGCGGCATCGATCAGGGCCTGCGGAGCGTCGCGTCCCGTGATCACCACGTGCTGAGTGCCCGGACGGCCGGCCAGCACCTCGACCACCTCGTCCACGGAGACCCAGCCCCACTTGAGCGGATAGGTGAACTCATCGAGCACGTAGAAGTCGTGGCGCTCTTCGGCCAGCCGGCGTTTGATCTCGGCCCAGCCGTCCGCGGCGGCCGCCGCGTGGTCGACGTCGCTGCCGTGCTTGCGGGTCCAGGACCAGCCCGAGCCCATCTTGTGCCATTCGACCGGCCCGCCGGCACCGTGTTCGTCGTGCAGCCGGCCGAGCTGACCGAACACGGCCTCCTCCCCGACCTTCCACTTCGCGCTCTTGACGAACTGGAACACCGCGACCGAGAAGCCCTGGTTCCATGCCCGCAACGCCATCCCGAAGGCCGCGGTCGACTTGCCCTTTCCCGGCCCGGTGTGCACCGCGAGCAGCGGCGCGTTGCGGCGGGCCTTGGTGGTCAAGCCGTCCTGGGGAACGGTCAGCGGCTGTCCCTGTGGCATGGGCGGTCCTTCCTGCGCAGAGTCGTGAGCCGCGCTAGGCGGCGGTCTGGTGCTGGACGAGCCGGGTCAGTTCGGCCGCGCGCAACTGCTCGAGCCGTACCGCCGGCGACCCCAACTGCTCGGCCAGCTGCCCGGCCAATCCCAGTCGCACGAACGATGTTTCGCAATCGACGACCACGGCGGCCGCCCCCTCGGCCACCAACGCGGCCGCGGCCTGCCTGGTGCGGCCCAACGGATCGGGGCCCCCGGTGGCGCGGCCGTCGGTGAGCACCACCACCAGGCTGCGCCGGGCGCGGTCGCGGGCCTTCTCGCGGATGACGAGATCGCGGGCGGCCAGCAGGCCCTGCGCCAGCGGCGTTTTGCCCCCGGTGTCGAAGCGGGCCAGCCGGCGGCCGGCGATGTGCACCGAGGTGGTGGGCGGGAGCAGAACGCGGGCGTCCTGCTGGCGGAACGTGATCACCGCGACCTTGTCCCGACGCTGGTAGGCGTCACGCAGCAGCGACATCGTCGCACCGGTGACGGCTGACATGCGGTCACGGGCGGCCATGGACCCGGAGGCGTCGACGACGAAGATCACCAGATTGCCTTCGCGGCCTTCACGTACCGCGCGCCGGACGTCTTCGGGACGGGGGCGCGGCACGCCCGCACCCTGTTGGCGGCCCGCGGTGGCGAGCAGGGTGGCGAAGATGTGCAGGCCGTACCCGGCGCCGGGTTCCGCGGTGGCCGCGATCGGGGTGCCCGTGCGGTTGCGGGCCCGCGAACGGCGGCCGGGCGCACCCTCACCGACCCCGGGCACCACCAGTGCCCTGGTCCGGAACACCGCCGACGGCGGGGCGCTCTGACGTGTAGAAGACTGTTTCGAATTGCCCTGCGGCACGCCACTTTCGGAACCGGCATCGGCGCCGCCCCCGGGCGGGTCGAAGTCGGGATCGAAGTCCGGATCAGACGGACCGGCGTCCTGCCCAGACTGCTCGGCGGACTCCCCCGCCTGCTGCATGGCCTCCTCGAGACGCTCGGGATCCAGACCCGGATCGTCGAAAGGATCGCGACGGCGCCGGTGTGGCAGTGCCAGTTCGGCAGCCACCCGGATGTCCTCCTCGGCGACCGTGGTGGCACCGCGCCAGGCCGCATGGGCGACGGCGGTGCGCGCGACCACCAGGTCGGCGCGCATCCCGTCGACGTCGAATGCCGCGCACAGCGCGGCGATACGGCGCAGTTCGGAGTCAGGCAGTACCACCGAGCCGATTGCGGCTCGGGCCGCGGTAATACGCTCGGCCAACTCGGCGTCGGCGGCGGCGTAGCGCTCGACGAAGGCCCGCGGGTCGGCCTCGAATGCCATCCTGGCGCGGATCACCTCGACGCGTACGTCGACGTCGCGCGAGGCGGCCACGTCCACGGTCAGCCCGAATCGGTCCAGCAGCTGCGGACGCAACTCGCCTTCCTCGGGGTTCATGGTGCCGATCAGCACGAAGCGGGACTCGTGCGAATGCGAAATCCCTTCGCGCTCAACATGTACCCGCCCCATGGCAGCGGCATCGAGCAGAACGTCGACCAGATGGTCGTGCAGCAGGTTGACCTCGTCGACGTAGAGCACGCCGCCGTGGGCGCGGGCCAGCAGGCCCGGTGAGAAGGCGTGCTCGCCGTCCCGGAGCACCTTCTGCAGGTCCAGCGAACCGACCACCCGGTCCTCGGTCGCCCCGATCGGCAGTTCGACCAGCCGGGCTTCGTCGTCGACGGCGGACAGCACCGCGGCCAGGCCGCGTACCGCCGTGGATTTCGCCGTCCCCTTCTCGCCGCGGATCAGCACGCCGCCGATCTCGGGGTGAACCGCGCACAGCAGCAGGGCCAGCCGCAGCCGGTCCTGCCCCACAAGGGCGCTGAAGGGGTAGGTGTGGGTCTCCACCGTCATCGGACCGCCGTCATCAGCTGGGCTCGCTCTCACGTCCGGCACGCACCATCGGTACATGGGGGATTCCGTCGTCAAGGAATTCGTCTCCGTCACGGACGAATCCGTGCCGGCCGTACATGTCGACCAGGTAGGTCTGGGCGTTGATGTGACACGGGTAGTCGCCGACCTCGGCCAGCGCCGCCTGCATGAGCCTGGCGGTGTGCCCGCGGCCCCGATCGGTGCGTTTGGTGCACACCCGGCCGATCCGGAACGCCTTCTCGCCGCCGGGATGCTCCTCCATCAGACGCAGCGTCGAAATGACTTCTCCGTCAGGGCTTTCCAGCCAGAAGTGGCGTGTCTCGGCGAGCAGGTCCCGGCCGTCGAGCTCCGGGTAGGGCGTGGCCTGCTCCACCACGAACACCTCGACGCGCAGCTTGAGCAGCTCGTAAAGCGTTGGTACATCGAGATCTTTGGCCCAGCTGCGGCGTAGTGCGACCGTCATCCGCCCGCCCCGCTCACACGGTCACAGGGTCGTCCAGCTTGAGCGTCTTGGTCCCCCACGCCCAGACTTCCTCGAACAGGCCGGGCTCGTTGGACAACTTGGTGCCCAGCGACGGCACCATCTCTTTGAGCTTGGGCAGCCAGCTCTGGTAGCGATCGGTGAAGCAGCGCTCCAGCACGTCGAGCATGGCCGGCACCGCGGTGGACGCGCCGGGCGAGGCGCCCAGCAGACCGGCGATGCTGCCGTCGGCCGCCGTGAGCACGGTGGTGCCGAATTCCAGCACACCGCCCGCGCCCTTGCGCCTGATCACCTGCACACGCTGGCCCGCGATGTCCAGCTCCCAATCGGAATCGACTGCGCTGGGCGCGAATTCCCGCAACGTATCGACCCGCGCGGCCTCACTGAGCAACAGCTGGCCGACCAGGTAGTTGACCAGACCCATCTCCGTGAGTCCGACACCCAGCATCGACATGATGTTGTTGGGCTTGACCGACAGCGGCAGGTCGGTGAACTTGCCCTGCTTGAGGAACTTCGGCGTCCAGCCGGCGAACGGGCCGAACAGCAGCCACGACTTGCCGTTGATCACGCGAGTGTCCAGGTGCGGCACCGACATCGGCGGTGCGCCCAGCGGCGGCAGCCCGTACACCTTGGCCTGGTGGCCTGCGGTCAGCGCCTGGTTGTTGGTCCGCAGGAACGCGCCGCCGACCGGGAACCCGCCGAAGCCCTTGGCCTCCGGGATGCCCGACTTCTGCAGCAACGGCAGCGCACCGCCGCCGGCGCCGACGAACACGAACTTGGCGTTGAACTTGCGCTTGAGGCCGGTGCGCCGGTTGGTCACCTTGAGCGTCCAGCTGCCGTCCGACTCCTTGCGGAGGTTGCGCACCTCGTGGCCGAACAGGGTGTCCATCCCGCGCTGCGCGGTGAAGCCGATCAGCTGGCGCGAGAGCGCGCCGAAGTCGACGTCGGTGCCGTGCTGCGACCAGTTCAGCCCGACCGGGTCGGAGAAATCCCGCTTGGCGGCCATGAACGGCAGCCGGCGGGCGAATTCGTCCTTGTCGTCGATGAATTCCATCGAGGCGAACAGCGGATTGCCCACCAGCGCCTCGTGACGGCGCTTGAGGTAGTCGACGTTGCCCGCGCCATGCACGAAACTCACGTGCGGGATCGGGTTGAGGAAGCCGCGGACGTCGGGCAGTACGCCGTTCTCGGCGGCGTAGGCCCAGAACTGCCGCGACACCTGGAACTGCTCGTTGACGTTGATGGCCTTGGTGGTGTCGATGGAACCATCGGACAGCTCGGGGGTGTAGTTCAGCTCACACAGCGCCGAGTGGCCGGTGCCCGCGTTGTTCCACGGATCACTGCTCTCCGCGGCGGCACCGTCGAGCCGCTCGATCATGGTGATGGACCAGTCCGGCTCCAGCAGCCGGATCAGAGCGCCGAGGGTTGCGCTCATGATGCCGGCCCCAACCAGCACGACGTCTGTCTTCACGGTCGTACCCACGTTTGCCTCAGACACCCTGATCGCTCGTCCTTCGTATTGCGCGGCCCGTCGACGTCGACGGCTTTCTGTTATTCCAAGGTTATCGCGCGGCGAATCCCAGTTGGCCAGGCATGGTAGTGCTATCCGTCACCCGCAGCCCGTCGACGAGCAGCCGGACCAGCCGGATGCGCTGGTTCTCGTCCCGATCGGCAAGCTGTCCGACCCAGGCGATCCCGGCGGCCAGGTCCAGGATGTCGTCGACGTCGGCATCGGACCGGATCGCTCCGCATGCCACCGCCCGGGCGATCAGCTGCGCCCCGGCCTGACGCGCGGCCCGGCAACCCTGCACCTCCTCACCGTCGGGTGCGACATCGACCAGGGTGCGGGCCAGCCCGTCGTAGACGTTGCCCTGCGTGATGTAGGCGTCGAGCCACTCCGTCAGGGCGGCAACGGGATCGGCGGCGTCCAGAAGTGATTCCCCATGGTCTCGCAGGGCCCACAATCCGTCGTCGATGACCGCGCGCACCAACTGATCGCGGGTCGGAAAATGCCGGTACAGCGTGCCCGGGCCCACCCCTGCCGCGCGGGCCACGTCGTCGAGCGACGCCGAGACACCGTGCCGGGCGAATGCCTCGGCGGCGGCGGTCAGCAGCGCCTGCCGGTTGCGGGCGGCATCGGCACGCAACGGGCGCGGGCTGGGGTTCGGGCCCGTCATGGTCACTGCTCCTCTCAACTCGCCTCGACAAACGGAGACCGTCTCCATATATTTACCGGAGAGAGTCTCCGCATCCTATCTCCGGGAGCAGCGCATGCGTCTTTCTGTCATGTCCATCCCTGATCCGGGCCCCGCCCCGGACGCTCCGCACGGCCTCGACGCGGCAATCGAACCCGTGATCGCCGCCGATCGATCCGGCTTTCACCGGGCATGGATGCCGCAGCTGCCGCCGATGGCCGGGATGGCGTCGTGGGACGTGCTCACCGCCCTGGCCGTCGCGGCCGGCCGCACCAGCCGCATCGGGCTGGGCACCGGAGTCGTCGTCGCCTACACGCAGCATCCGCTGGCACTGGCCCGTCAGGCACTGACCACGAACGCCGCCGCAGGCGGCCGCTTGACCCTCGGCATCGGCGTCAGCCACCCGTTCATGGTCGAGGCGTTGGGTTACTCCTACGAGCGGCCCGCGGCATTCCTGCGCGAGTATCTGGAGGTACTCATCCCGGCGCTGGCCGGCGAGCCCGTCGAGCACCACGGACCCCGGATCACCACCACCGGGCAGGTGACCATTCCGGGCGCGCCGGCACCGCCGGTCGTCACCGCAGCGCTCGGGCCGCAGATGCTCGACCTGGCCGGTGAACTCACCGATGGCACGATCACCAGCTGGGCCGGGCTGAAAGCCTTGGAGGATCACATCATTCCGCGGCTGAGCCGAGCCGCGGCCCGAGCGGGCCGGCCCGCACCCCAGGTGATCGCCGGACTGCCCGTGGTACTCACCGACGACCCCCGCTCCGCTCGCGATGCGCTGGCGGCCGCCTTCGAGATCGCCGGGCAGGCGCCGGCCTATCGCGCAGTGCTGGACAAGGAAGGCGCGGCAGGCATCGGTGAGGTCTGCGTCGTGGGCGACGAGGCCGCGGTGGAAAAACAGCTGCGCCGGTTCGCCGACATCGGGGTCACCGAATTCGTCGCCTCGCCCAAGGAGGTTCCGCCGTCCGACGGTGCCGCGACGGTGGCGAAGACCACCGAATTCCTGGCTTCGTTGCGGCTCTGACTTTCGGCGCGCGGTTAGGGTGGAACCGTGACGTCACGGGAGCCCGCCTGGGAGCCGGATGTATTGCCGGGGTTCTGGCAGCAGACCATCGATGCAGGACCCGATCCCGACGGCGAAGGCGACCTGGTGGCCACACTGGTACGCCGGGGTCCGGGCGGTACGGCACCGGACAGGCAGGGCGGATCTGGCCACGCCGTGCTGGCCTTGCACGGCTACACCGACTACTTCTTCCACACCGAACTCGCCGATCGATTCGCCGATCGCGGGTTCTCGTTCTACGCGCTGGACCTGCCCAAGTGCGGACGCTCCCGCCACGGCGGCCAGACCCCGCACTTCACCACCGATCTGGCGCGCTACGACACCGAACTCGAGAGGGCCCTGGCGGCCATCGCCGCCGACACCGGCAACGCCACGGTGTGCCTGTACGGGCATTCGGCGGGCGGGCTGATCCTGACCCTGTTCGCCGACCGGCTGCGCCGAAGCGGTCGGCTGGCCGCCCATCACGTCGGCGGGCTGGTGCTCAACAGCCCGTTCTTCGATCTGCACGGACCGGCGATCCTGCGCACCGCCCCCACGTCGGCCGCCCTGATCGCCCTGGCCCGGCTGCGCAAGCTGTCGGTGATCCGTAAACCCACGGAGGGCGGCTACGGCACCACGCTGCACCGCGACTACGGCGGCGAGTTCGAGTACAACCTGGAGTGGAAACCGTTGGGAGGCTTCCCCGTCACGCTCGGGTGGATCAACGCCATCCGGCGCGGGCAGGCCCGCTTACACCGCGGCCTGGATGTCGGCGTGCCGAATCTGATCCTCCGATCAGATCGCAGCGTCACCGAATCCGCTGATCCCGCGGCGATGCAGCGCGGCGATGCCGTGCTCGATGTCGGTCAGATCGCGCGGTGGTCCGGCTGCGTGGGCAACCACACCACGGTGGCTCCGATCACCGACGCCAAACACGACGTTTTTCTGTCCGTGGCCGACGCCCGGGCAGCGGCCTACCGCGAGCTCGACCGCTGGCTGGACTACTACCTGAGCCTGCAAACCCGGCCGAGCACAACACCTTCCGGATAGGGAGCGCACATGGAGCATTACGACCTGACGATCATCGGCACCGGCTCGGGCAACAGCATTCTCGACGAGCGCTACGCCGGCAAGAAAGTCGCGATCTGCGAGCAGGGCACGTTCGGCGGCACCTGCCTGAACGTCGGCTGCATCCCGACCAAGATGTTCGTCTACGCCGCGGATGTGGCCGACACGATCCATGCCAGCGCCAAATACGGCATCGATTCCCACATCGACAAGGTGCGCTGGCCCGACATCGTCGCGCGGGTGTTCGGCCGTATCGACCCGATCGCCGCCGGCGGCGAGGACTACCGCCGCAACGACCCCCACATCACGGTGTACGCCAGCCACACCCGGTTCGGACCCAAGACCGCCGATGGCCGCTACACACTGCGCACCGAGGCCGGTGACGAATTCAGCAGCGATCAGGTGGTGATCGCTGCCGGCTCCCGCGCCTACGTCCCGCCTGCCATCCTGGACTGCGGCGTCACCTACTACACCAGCGACGACATCATGCGTATCCCAGAACTGCCCGAACACCTGGTGATCGTCGGCGGCGGGTTCGTCTCCGCCGAGTTCGCCCATGTGTTCTCGGCGTTGGGCGTGCGGGTCACCATCGTGGTGCGTGGTGACTGTGTTCTCAGCCATTGCGACGAGACGATCTGCCAAGAGTTCAGCGCGCTGGCCGCCGAGAAGTGGGACCTGCGGACCCACGAGAACGTGGTCGGCTCCCACCACGAGGGTGACCGGATCGTTCTGGACCTAGACGACGGCAAGACGCTGCCCGCCGACATGCTGCTGGTGGCCACCGGCCGGATCCCCAACGGGGATCTGCTCGATGCCGACTTGGCCGGGGTGGAGGTCGACGAGGACGGTCTGGTCATCGTCGACGAATACCAACGCACCACGGCGCGTGGCGTATTCGCACTCGGCGACGTCTCCTCGGAGTACCAGCTCAAGCACGTGGCCAACCATGAGTCCCGGGTGGTCAAGGAGAACCTGCTGCGCGACTGGGACGACACCGACGCGATGGTGCGCAGCGATCACCGGTTCGTCCCGTCAGCGGTGTTCACCGAACCGCAGATCGCCACGGTCGGGTTGACCGAGGAGCAGGCCCGCGACCAGGGCTACGACTTCGTCACCAAGATTCAGGCCTACGGCGACACCGCGTACGGCTGGGCGATGGAGGACACCACCGGCATCGCCAAGCTGATCGGCGATCGCGCCACCGGCAAGATCCTGGGCGCCCACATCATGGGCTACCAGGCGTCCGCGATCATCCAGCCGTTGATCCAGGCGATGAGCTTCGGGCAGACCGCCGAGCAGGTTGCCCGGGGCCAGTACTGGATTCACCCGGCACTGCCCGAGGTGATCGAGAATGCGCTGCTGGGCCTGACCGACTAGGCCCGCGCAGCCCAGCGCTCCTCGATCCGGCCGAACCGCCAGATCCCCAGGGCCACAACCCAGCTCAATACAAAGAGCCCGACGATCGCGAATCCGACGAACTCCAGGTCGGCCGAACCGATGAATGCCAGCGGACCCGTGGTGATGCCCAGGCGCTCGACCAGCAGACCGGCCAGAACGATGACGCCGATCACCAGCGCCACGATCACCGACAACACGGTGACCGTCAGGTTGTAATAGACCTTGCGGACCGGCTGCAGGAACGCCCAGCCGTAGGCGCGCGACATGAAGATTCCGTCCACGCTGTCAAACAGGCTCATCCCTGCCGCGAAGAGCACCGGCAGCACGAGGATGGCGTACCAGGGCAGGGTGAACGCTGCCGCACCCGCCGCCAGCACCAGCAGTGCCACCTGGGTCGCGGTGTCGAATCCCAGCCCCATCAGGAAGCCGACCGGGTACAGGTGCCACGGCTTGCTCACCCGTCGCATGAACCGGCCGAGCAGACGGGCCAGGAAGCCCCGCTGTTGAAGTTGGCGTTCCAGTTCGGCCTCGTCGAACTGTCCGCCACGCATGGCACGGAAGATCTTGGCGATGCCGACGACGGCGAACAGATTCGTCAGGCCGATCAGGATGAGGAACGTCCCGGCCACCACCGACCCGATCAGGCCGAGGGTCTGCAACATCGGCGAATCCTCGTTCTGCACCGGCCCGGCCAGCGCATGAACACCGAACGCCAGCAGCAGGGCCAGCCCGAACACCACGCTGGAATGCCCCAGCGAGAACCAGAATCCCGCCGAGAGCGATCGCGTGCCCTCACCGACGAGTTTCCGGGTGGTGTTGTCGATGACGGCGATGTGGTCGGCGTCGAATGCATGCCGCACACCCAACAGGTAGGCGGTGACACCGATTCCTACTCCGAACACCCCGGCCGACCCCAGCGTGATGTGTTGCGGTGCGACGCCGAAAATCAGCACGCCCCAACCGAATACATGCAACACCAACACCACCGCCGCGACCACCGCGATCGACGTCCAATCAGCGCGGTCGAATGGCTGCGGCTTCGTCGTAGTCACCTCGGGAGCCGCGCCAGTGGTCATTTATCGAGCCTAAGACGGCACCAGATATCTGTCCAGATGAACAGATGAACACGGTTTCAGCCGTGCCGCGCCCCGATCCAATGCAGCAGGTCGTGCACCGTCTCGTCGTCGAGGCGGTAACTCACGGTGCGGCCGATCCGGGTGGAGGTGACCCAGCCCTGGTCCCGAAGTACCCGCAACGCCTGGGACACCGCGTTCTCCGACCGGCCCAGGGCCGTGGCCAGGTCGCTGACACAGATACCCGGCGCCCGGTGCAGGCCGAGCAGGATCTCCAGCCGGTGCGGGTCGGACAGCAGATCGAAGCGCTGCGCCCACCCTGAGGTGTCGACATCGGCCAGGGCCGACGACGCGCGCTCGACCTGGACCTCTTTACCGTGCTGGTCCACGGTACGAATCTAATCCAGAAAGCCGTGCAGCAAGGCCGACGATCCCCCGACGTGGGCCAGCATGGCCGCCGCGGCCCGCTCGCTGTCACCGGCCAGGATCGCCATGACGATCTCCTCGTGCTGTTCGTCGGAGTGCGCGATGTTGCGCGGCAGCAACGGGATCTGATCCAGCAGGGCATTGAGCCGCATCCGGTTCTCGGCGACCAGCGGGACCAGTGACGGAGACCCCGCCGCCTCCGCGATGGCCAGATGCAACCGCGAATCCAGCCGGCGGTAATCGTCGGGTTCGGCAGCGCGGACGTCGGCCAGCCGCGACCAGAGCCCGTCGCGTTCGGCCGCGCTCAGGGTGCGTCCGGCCGCCATCCGCGCGGCACCGACCTCCAGGATCTCGCGCAGCCGCAAGGCGTCATCGATCTCCTCGCGCGTCGGCCGATGACTGGATGTGGGCAGGGCTGGTAACTCAGCGGCCAGGAACGTACCGCCGTACCGCCCCCGTTTGGACACCAGGTAGCCGGCGTCGGCCAGCGATTTGATCGCCTCCCGGACCGTGTCACGGCTGACCCCCAGGCGGGCGGCCAGCTCACGCTCGGGCGGCAGCGACTCCCCGGGGCCCAGCACCCCCAGCCGGATCGTCTCCAGCAGCCGGCCGACCGTGTCCTCGAAGGCGTTGCCGAGCCGGACCGGCCGCAGCAACGCTCCGGCCGCCGCAGCGGGCTGCGAATCAGGCCCTGCGACGGCGGGCTGCGGATCCGGTTCGGCTGTCATGGTGAGCTACCAGGGTGTCACAGCGGCGTGACGTAGGCCGAGCTGATACCGCCGTCGACCAGGAACGTCGAACCGGTGATGAAGGACGAGTCGTCACTGGCCAGGAACGCCACCGCGGCGGCCAGCTCCTCGGGCTCGGCGAAACGGCCCACCGGGATGTGGACCAGCCGCCGCGCGGCACGCTCGGGATCCTTGGCGAACAACTCCTGCAGCAGCGGGGTGTTCACCGGGCCGGGGCACAGGGCGTTGACGCGGATTCCCTGCCGCGCGTACTGCACCCCGAGCTCGCGGGACATCGCCAGCACTCCGCCCTTGGATGCGGTGTAGGAGATCTGGGAGGTGGCCGAACCCATCACCGCCACGAACGACGCGGTGTTGATGATCGAGCCCTTGCCCGCGGGCACCATGTGGCGCAGCGCTGCCCGGCAGGACAGGTACACCGATTTCAGGTTGACGTCCTGCACCCGCTCCCAGGCCGGCAGCTCGGTGGTCTCGATCAGGTCATCCTCGGGCGGCGAGATCCCGGCGTTGTTGAACGCGATGTCGACCGATCCGAACGTCGCGGCCGCGGTGTCGAAGAGATTGTCGACGGCCGCCTGGTCGGACACGTCGACCGCGACGAACAACCCGTCGAGTTCCTCGGCGGCGGCCTCACCAGTGGCGGGGTCGATATCGCCCACCACGATCGTGGCACCCTCGGCGCGCAGCCGCCGTCCGGTGGCCAGACCGATGCCGCTGGCGGCGCCGGTGATGACGGCAACCTTGCCGGCCAGGCGTTGGGTCAGATCCATCAAAAAGACTCCTCTGCTCGATCTTCTATGGCGAAGAAGACGTTCTTGGTTTCGGTGAAAGACAGTGGCGCGTCAGGTCCCAACTCACGCCCCAGTCCGGACTGCTTGAACCCGCCGAACGGCGTGTTGTAACGCACCGACGAGTGCGAATTGACGCTGAGATTGCCCGATTCCACCGCCCGCGACACCCGAAGTGCGCGCGAGAGATTATCGGTCCAGATCGAACCCGACAAGCCATAGGGGGTGTCGTTGGCCAGCGCGATCGCGTCGGCCTCGTCCTCGAACGGCAGCACCGTCACCACCGGGCCGAAAATCTCGTCGGTCACGGTGCGGTCGGTGCGCTGCGGCGTCAACACCGTTGGCGGGAACCAGAACCCGGGACCGTCCGGGGCGGAACCCCGGAATGCCACCGGGGCATCGTCGGGCACGTAGGACGACACCGACTCCCAGTGCGGACGCGATACCAGCGGCCCCATCTCGGTGCCGCGGACCGTGGGGTCCCCCACCGCGACGCCCTTGACCGCAGGTTCCAGCAGCTCCATGAAACGGTCGTAGACACTGCGCTGCACCAGGATCCGGCTACGAGCGCAGCAGTCCTGCCCCGCGTTGTCGAACACCCCGTAGGGTGCGGTGGCGGCGGCCTTCTCCAGATCGCAGTCGTCGAACACGATGTTGGCGCTCTTGCCACCCAACTCCAGGGTCACCCGCTTGACCTGAGCCGCCGCCCCCGCCATCACCCGCATCCCCACCTCGGTGGATCCGGTGAACACCACCTTGCGCACGCCGGGGTGGGTGACGAACCGCTCCCCCACCACCGAACCCCTGCCCGGCAGCACCTGGAAGAGCCCTGTAGGCAAACCCGATTCGACGGCGAGCTCACCGAGCCGGATCGTGGTCAGCGGGGTCCACTCGGCAGGTTTGAGCACCACCGCGTTGCCGGCCGCCAGCGCAGGGGCGAAGCCCCACGCGGCGATGGTCATCGGGAAGTTCCAGGGCGTGATGATCCCGACGACACCGAGCGGCTCGTTGAACGTGACATCCAGGCCACCGGCCACCGGGATCTGCTTGCCGCTCAATCGTTCCGGCGTGGCCGAGTAGAACTGCAGGACGTCCCGGACGTGCCCGGCCTCCCATTCGGCCTGCCCGATCGGATGCCCGGAGTTGGCCACCTCGAGGGCGGCCAGGTCACCGATGTGGGCGTCGACGACGGCTGCGAATGCGCGTAGCGCGGCGGCCCGCTCGGCCGGGGCCAGCCGGGCCCATGCCCTTTGCGCGACGGCGGCACGCGCCACCGCGTCGTCGACGGCCTCCACGTCCATGAGGTCGACGGTGGTCAACACCTCCTCGGTAGCCGGGTTGACGACCTGGCTGGATGTCATGAGACCCTCTCTGTCGCATAGGTTCTGGCCGCGTTCACCACAGCGGCGAACACGCGTAGGTCATCGAGGCTCTCCTCGGGGTGCCATTGCACGCCCAGCACGAACGCGTCGCCGGGCAGCGCTGGATCACGTTCGACGGCCTCGATCACGCCGTCGGAGTCGCGGGCACTGACCACCAGGCCCTCACCCAGCCGGTCGATGGCCTGATGGTGATAGCACTGCGCGTCGGACGTCTCGCCGATCAGATCGGCCAGTCGGGTGTCGGGCAGCGTGCGCACGGCGGAGGTGCCGAAGACCGCGTTGCCCTTCTGATGATGGGTGTGCCCGATCACGTCGGGCAGGTGCTGGTGCAGGGTGCCGCCCAGCGCCGTGTTGAGCACCTGTGCGCCCCGGCACACGCCGAGCACCGGGATCCCGCGCCGCAGTGCGGCTTCCAGAAGGGCGAACTCCCAGGCATCGCGCTCGGTGGCCGGCTCGTTGGTGGCGGGATGCGATTGCTGTCCGTAGCGCTGCGGATCCACGTCCGGACCGCCGGTGATGACCAGGCCGTCGACCCGGTCGAGCACCCGGTCGGCGATCTCTCGGTCCACCGGCTGCGGCGGCAACAGGAGCGCGATGCCACCGGCACGGGTGATGCCGTCGAAGTAGACCTGCGGCAGGAAGCTGGCCCGCACATCCCAGACCCCGGTCTGCGCCTGCTGCAGATAGGTCGTCAATCCGATGATCGGACGGGTCCCCGATTCAGAGCCGCTCAAAACCGCGCACCCTCTCCCAGTCGGTCACCGCGGAATTGAAGGCGGCCAACTCGATCCGCGCATTGTTCAGGTAGTGCTCGACGACGTCGTCCCCGAACGCGGTGCGCGCCACCTCGGACTTCGCGAACAGCTCGGCCGCCTCGGCCAGGGTGGTCGGCAACCGTTGCGCCCCACTGGCATAAGCGTTTCCCGGCAGTGCGTCGGGCAGTTCCAGCCCGTGATCGATGCCGTACAGACCACCGGCGATCAGCGCCGACACGGCCAGGTACTGATTGACGTCACCGCCGGGCGCCCGGCATTCCACGCGCATTCCTGACCCGTGACCGACCACACGCAGCGCGCAGGTGCGGTTGTCCATGCCCCAGGCGATGGCCGTGGGCGCGAAGCTGCCGTCGGCAAACCGCTTGTAGGAGTTGATGTTGGGCGCGTAGAACAATGTCAGCTCGCGCAGTGTGGCCAGTTGGCCGGCGATGAAGCTGCGGAACACGGGCGACATCCCGTGCGGGCCGGACTCGTCGGCGAAGACCGGTGACCCGTCCTCGCCGCGTAGCGAGATATGGATGTGGCAGCTGTTGCCCTCGCGTTCATCGAATTTCGCCATGAACGTCAGGCTCTTGCCGTGCTGGTCGGCGATCTCCTTGGCACCGTTCTTGTAGATCGTGTGGTTGTCGCAGGTGGCGCGGGCATGGTCGTACCGGAACGCGATCTCCTGCTGACCCAGGTTGCACTCGCCCTTGACGCCCTCGCAGTACAGCCCGGCACCCTCCATGCCCAGACGGATGTCGCGCAGCAACGGCTCCATCCGGGTGGAGGCCATCATGGCGTAGTCGACGTTGTAGTCGCTGGCTGGTGTCAGGTTGCGGTATCCCGAGGCCCAGGCCTCGCGGAATGTGTTGTCGAACACCATGAATTCGAGCTCGGTCCCGACGTACGGCACCAGCTTCCGCTCGGTCAGCCGGTCGATCTGGCGGTTGAGGATGCTGCGCGGAGCCTGCTCGACGGGGCGACCGTCCAGCCACGACAGATCCGCCATCACCAGCGCGGTGCCGGGCAGCCACGGGATCAACCGCAAGGTGCTGAAGTCGGCGGTCATCACCATGTCGCCGTAACCGGTGTCCCAGCTCGACATCGAGTAGCCACCGACGGTGTTCATGTCGACGTCGACCGCGAGCAGGTAGTTACAGCACTCCGCACCGTGGGCGGCGACCTCTTCGACGAACAACCGTCCCGAAACCCGCTTACCGGTCAGCCGGCCCTGCATATCGCAGAAGGCGACGATGACGGTGTCGATCTCACCCGCCGCCACCATTTGCTCCAGATCGGCTCGTGCCAGCATGCCGGGGTTCTGGCTCATTGCGCACCCTCCTGCCCGTGTGGGACTCGGTGGCCAACCTGACGTCCAGCCGACCATTGACTCGCCGATGACGTCACGATCGTGCCCCGAATTAGCATGATTGTCACGTCTAAAAGGTAGGACAGCAGACCAATAAGGCTCTATTGTCCGTGTGCAGACCGCCCACGTCCTGCACACGAGGAGCCGCCATGCCCGAGGGACACGAAGAACTCACCGAACACCTCACCGACGACGAACAACATCTCGCCAAACTCGGTTACGTCCAGGAACTGCAGCGGTCCTGGTCGGGATTCTCCAACTTCGCGATCTCGTTCTCGATCATCTCGATCCTGGCCGGCTGCTTCACCTCATTCGGGCTGGGCTGGAACAACGGCGGTCCGGCCGCCATCGCCTGGGGCTGGCCCATCGTCTCGGTGTTCATCCTGATCATCGGATTCTGTCTGGCCGAACTCGTCTCCGCATACCCCACCTCAGGCGGAATCTATTGGTGGGCATCGAAACTCGGCGGCCCCAAGGCCGGGTTCTACACCGGCTGGCTCAACCTGATCGGCTTGATCGCCATCCTGGCATCGGTGTCCTACGGCAGCGCGACATTCCTGGACCTCACCCTGGGGACGTTCAGCGAATCCTGGCTCGCCGGCTACAGCCTGACCCGGGTGTTCATCATGTTCCTGATCATCCTGGCGGTCTCGGCCGTGATCAACATCTTCTCGTCACACCTGCTGGCCGTCATCAACAACGTCTCGGTGTGGTGGCACGTCGCGGGCGCCACGGCGGTGATCGCCATCCTGTGGCTGCTCCCCGACCAACACGCCACCGTCTCCGACGTTTTCGCCAAGACCATCAACAACTCCGGGATCTTCTCGGGCTCCACGTCCGGATGGGGCTTCCTGCTGTTCGTGCTGCCGATCTCGGCAATCCTGACGCAGTACACGATCACCGGATATGACGCATCGGCCCATCTGTCCGAAGAGACCAAGAGCGCGGCCAATGCCGCCGCGAAGGGCATCTGGCAGTCGATCTTCTACTCGGCGATCGGCGGCTGGATCCTGTTGCTGTCATTCCTGTTCGCCGTCCAGAACTCTGACGAGGTGTCGGCCAACGGTGGAGCGGTAGCGACCATCTTCACCCAGGCACTCGGATCGAAGTGGGCGGGCGTCGTGCTGCTGATCGCCACCGCGGGTCAGCTGTTCTGCACCACCGCCTGCCAGACCAGCGCCTCACGCATGCTGTTCGCGTTCAGCCGGGACCGCGCGGTCCCCGGGCACCAGTTGTGGTCGAAGGTCAGCGCCAGCCGGGTGCCCGCCAACGCCGTCATCGTCACCGCGGTGATCGCGGCGATCATCACGCTGCCCGCCATCGTGCCGGTGAAGATTCCGGTCAACGGCGTGGACGTGCCCTCACCGGTCGCGTTCTATGCCGTCGTCTCCATCGGCGTGGTCGGGCTGTACCTGTGCTTCGCGGTGCCGATCTACTTCCGGTGGAAGGCCGGCGACTCCTTCGAGCAGGGCCGGTGGAACGTCGGCAACAAGTACAAGTGGATGGCGCCGGTGGCGATCGTCGAGATCATCGTCACCTCGATCATCGCGATGTTCCCGACCTCGCTGGGCGGCATGCCGTGGGACCCGAGTTTCCAGTGGAAGTTCGTCAACTACACCCCGCTACTGGTCGGCGGCGTGCTGGTGCTGCTCTTCATCTACTGGCACGTGTCGGTGAAACACTGGTTCACCGGTCCGATCAAGCAGGTGGACGCCGCCCCGGCCGCCGAACTGCCGGGCTGATCACCCGGGTCACCCGAGCAGTTCGCGGATATCGGAGGCGGAGATGGTCGAGCCGAACAGATCCCCGTCATCGACCACCGCGGCGAACAGGGCCCGCTTGCGGTCCTGCAATGCGACCACCTTCTCCTCGATGGTGTTCTCCGCGACCAGGCGATAGACGCTGACCGGCCGGGTCTGCCCGATGCGGTGGGCCCGGTCGACGGCCTGAGCCTCGGCGGCCGGGCTCCACCACGGGTCGCACAGGAAGCAGTAGTCGGCGGTGGTGAGGTTCAGCCCGAATCCGCCCGCCTTCAGGCTGATCAGGAACACCTGTTTGGCCCCGGCACCGAATTCCTCGATGGCCCTGGCCCTTCCGTCGGAGTCGACCGAACCGTCGAGGTAGCTGTAGGCGATACCCGCGGAATCCAGGTGTGCCCGCACGATACCGAGGAATCCGGTGAACTGGCTGAAGACCAGCGCACTGTGGCCCTCGGCGACGAGCTGGTCGAGTTGTTCGACGAGGAAGTCGATCTTGGCCGATCCCACCGGGCGTGCGGAGTCGTCGACCAACCCCGGATGCAGGCTGAGCTGCCGCAGCAGGGTCAGCGACCGGAAGATCTGGAAGCGGTTCTTCTCCCAGTCCCCCAGCAGCCCCAGGACCTTCTGCCGTTCCCGGGCCAGCCGCGTGTCGTAGATCTTGCGATGCTTGGCGCCCAGGCCGATGGTGAGCACCTGTTCGCTCTTGGGTGGCAGCTCGCTGAGGACCTGACTTTTCGTGCGTCGCAACAGCACCGGCTTGATCCGCCTGCGCAACACCGGCAGCAGATCGTCGGCCTGACCCGATTCGATCGGCTTACGGAAATAGGTCTCGAACACCTTCGGCGACGGGAACAGCCCGGGCACCGTGATCGACAGCAGTGACCACAGCTCCATCAGGTTGTTCTCCATCGGGGTGCCCGTGATCGCCAACTTGAACGGCACATCCAGCAGCCGTGCGGCCTGATGGGTCTTGCTGTGGTGGTTCTTCACGAACTGCGCTTCGTCGAGAACCATGCCGGCCCAATGGATTTGCGAGTACGCCTCGACATCCAGGCGCAGCAGCGTGTAGGACGTGACGACGATGTCCGCCTCGGCCACCTGCGCGGCCAGGCCGACGGCTGCCCGCGCATTGGTCGAGGTCACCACGACCGCGTTCAGTCCCGGGGTGAACTTGTGGCACTCGGCCACCCAGTTGCGCGCCACGCTGGTCGGTGCCACCACCAGGAACTTGCCCGCGCCGCCCGCCACGGCACGGGCGATGAGCGCCAGCGTCTGCACGGTCTTTCCCAGGCCCATGTCGTCGGCGAGGACCCCGCCGATCCCGTTGTCCCACAGGAACGAAAGCCAGTCCAGCCCATCGCGCTGATAGTCGCGCAACTCGGCATCGAGCCCCTCGGGCGGGTCGACGGGGACCGGAGGGCGGGCAGCGGCCAGACGCGCCAGGTTGGCCCGCCACCGGGCGAGCTGCGCGTCGACGACACCCAGCGCGAGTAGTTCGTCCCACAGCGTGATGTTCATCGACGCGGCGTTGACCCGGTCCCCGTCGATCTCACCGAGTGCCCGCGCCTCGTCGAGCAGGGCTCTCAACCGGACCAGCTCGGGCGTGTCCAACCGGAAGTACATCCCCGACGGCAGGAGCATGTGCGTTGCACCGGTGCTCAATTCGCGGATGAGCTCGGGCAGGGCGACCGTCTCGCCGTCCACGCTCACCGTCACGTTCAGGCTGAACCAATCCCCCGGCACCGAGGTGTCACCGGAGAACGACAGGACCGGATCGGCGCCGGCGGCCCGGTACCGGTCATCGGCGTCGATCGTCAGGGCCGCGAAACAGTCCAGCTGCGGCAAGGTCTGATCACACAGCACCGCAGCCTCCACCAGGGTGAGATTCACCCCGCCCAGCAGCGTGCGCTGAGACGCCACGGCGACCGCGTCCAGGGCGCTCGGGGCATTGACGATGGCCCGCAACTCGTGGACGGCATCGGTGTCCAGCGTCGCGGTGATCCGGCGGTTGACATGTTGTGCCGCTTGACGTTTCCAGTCCTGCGCGGCCGCTGCGACCGCCTGCAACGCGGGCAGCACCCGCAGCCAGAGCGCCCGTTCGGCGTCAGCGTCGCGATACCCGATCAACCCGACCGAAGACATCGGGTCGAAGTCGTGATGCTGATCGTTGACCTCATACCGCGTACTCCAGAACACCCGCGCGCCGCCGTCGGTCACCTTGACCGTCAGCGCGGGCATCGGGCCCGTGATGGTCGGCGGGACGAACAGGCCGTCGGCGACCTCCATGTCCACACTGCCGGCCAGGCGCGGCAGGATGTCGACCGCGAGTTCGCGGGCCATGTCGGCCGGAATGTGCACCTGCTCGCGGTGGCCCAGCATCTCGGCCATGGTGCGCCCCGGCACCGGGTCGAAGGCGCCGAGTCGCAGCACCGAATCGGCGACCTGGAACATCCCGTGCGGAGCCGGCATCCCGATCAGTGCGACGCCGTCGGGGTCGCTGTCCTGTCCGTCCACGATGAGAGCCACCGACATCACGGCGCCGCCGCCCTCGGCCGCGAAGTCCAACCGGAGGTGGACGTTCTTGACCAACTCGACCGCGCGGATGCCGCTCGCGGTGTCGGACAAGACGGTCACACCCGCGTCCAGCACGTCGTCGAGCCGGGGCCACAGCGTGGCAGGCATTCCGTTGAGCGCCATCCCCTCGCCGCCGTGCGGCTGGGAGTACCGCGCCACCTCCGACAGCAGCGCCCGCACGGCCCGGTACTGGTCCCGGTCGAACTCGCCGGGGTCCGGATAGTCCACGAGACGCCGCCACGTCAGCGCGCGGGTGATCCAGGTGCCCCGTTTGCCCAGGGACAGCGGGCGCAGCATCAGCAAGGTGCCCGGGCGGTAGCGGGTCGGGGCGACGACCGAGAACTCCAGCGCGATCGGTTTGCCGCCGCCTTCGGGAACGGCGACCTCGTCGAGCACCTTGTCGAGCACGTAGCGCCAACGGTCCACCGGTGAGTGGGCCGGATCCGACGGCGCGGCCGCCAGCACCAGGGCCGCCGCATGTTTGCAGAACGACCCCACGGGGCATGAACACAACGCCCACTCGACGACCGCCCGGCTACCCGGCGACAGTCCGACCTCAAGGACGTACAACTGCCCATGCGAACCCACACAGCGCCCGCGCAGCAGGCGCTCGTCGTCATCGAACTCGATGTCACGGATCCGGCCCTCGGCCGCATAGCGCTCACCCCGCACGGTCGACTGCGCGCCGAAATCACGAATCAGCTCGTCACGGGCTATGCCGAAGCCGAATCCAGGCCTCATGGGAGGAGAATAGGGCCACTCTCCGACATGTCATGGTCACACCCCCGACACACCGCGGGTGGCGCGCCGACGACAGATCCTGTGTAGGGTCGAACTGATGTGTGGAGCCGCCGGGGAGGTGCGTCTCGATGGCCGGACACCGGATATTTCAGCGGTGTCGGCCATGGCAGACGCGATGGCACCCAGGGGTCCGGATGCGGCCGGTGTGTGGTCGCAAGGCCGGGTCGCGCTGGGTCACCGCCGCCTGAAAATCATTGACCTGACCGAAGCGGGCGCCCAGCCCATGGTTGATCCCGAACTCGGATTGACCGTTTGCTGGAACGGCTGCATCTACAACTACCAAGAGCTGCGCCGGGAACTGTCCGGGCATGGCTACCGCTTCTTCTCGCACAGCGACACCGAGGTGTTGCTGAAGGCCTATCACCACTGGGGTGACCGGTTCGTCGAGCACCTGATGGGGATGTTCGCGTTCGCGATCGTCGAGCGTGACACCGGCCGGGTTCTCTTGGGACGCGATCGGCTGGGCATCAAGCCGCTCTACATCACCGAGGACGCCCACCGGATCCGGTTCGCGTCGTCGCTGCCCGCCCTGCTGGCCGCCGGTGGCGTCGACACCCGGATCGACCCGATCGCGCTGCACCACTACCTCACGTTCCATTCGGTGGTGCCGCCCCCGCTGACCATCCTGCAGGGCATCAAGAAGGTGCCGCCCGCGTCGGTGGTCGCGATCGAACCCGACGGCAGCCGGCACACCACGGTCTACTGGTCGCCGGACTTCACCCGGAACGCCGACCGGGCCGACTGGTCGGAAAAGGACTGGGAGGACGCGGTACTGGAGTCACTGCGGCGCGCGGTCGAGCGCCGGCTGGTGGCCGACGTGCCCGTCGGATGTCTGCTGTCCGGCGGCGTCGATTCCAGCCTGATCGTCGGACTGCTCGCCGAGGCCGGTCAGCACGGCCTGTCCACCTTCTCGATCGGTTTCGAGTCGGTGGGCGGGGTGGCCGGCGACGAGTTCAAGTACTCCGACATCATCGCCGAGCACTTCGAAACCGACCATCACCAGATCCGCATCGACACCGACCGCATGCTTCCCGCGCTCGACGGAGCGATCGGCGCGATGAGCGAACCGATGGTCAGCCATGACTGCGTGGCCTTCTATCTGCTCAGCCAGGAAGTGTCCCGGCACGTCAAGGTGGTGCAGTCCGGTCAGGGCGCCGACGAGGTCTTCGCCGGTTATCACTGGTATCCGCCGATGGCCGAACCGGGTGCGGCCGGCCTGGACGGGTCCGTGGCCAGCTACCGGGGAGCGTTCTTCGACCGGGACAGCTCCGGGGTGGGCGCGCTGATCAGCGAGAGCTACCGGGCCGACGGGGATCCCAGCGGCGTGTTCGTGACCGATCACTTCGCCGCCGCGGGCGCGCAGACCGGTGTGGACCGGGCGTTGCGCCTCGATACCACCGTGATGCTGGTCGACGATCCGGTCAAGCGGGTCGACAACATGACCATGGCGTGGGGGCTGGAAGGCCGGGTGCCGTTCCTCGATCACGAACTCGTCGAGTTGGCCGCCACCTGCCCGCCGGGCCTGAAGACCGCGCACGGGGGCAAAGGTGTGCTCAAACAGGCTGCGCGCCGGGTGATCCCGGCAGCGGTGATCGATCGCCCGAAGGGATACTTCCCGGTCCCGGCCCTGACGCACCTCGAGGGGCCGTACCTGGACATGGTCCGCGACGCGCTGTATGCGCCGGAAGCCAAGGAGCGCGGCCTGTTTCGCCCCGAGGCCGTCGACCGGCTGCTCGCCGACCCGAACGGCAGGCTGACCCCGCTGCGGGGCAATGAGTTGTGGCAGATCGCGCTGCTCGAGCTGTGGTTGCAGCGACACGGGGTGACGGGGGCCGCGGCGTGACCGCCACTGACCATGACGCGTCGGAGGCCTCGTTGGGTTCCGACCACACCGAGGCGATCACCCTCGGCCTGCACGATGCCACGCCGCAGCATCTGGTCGATGCCATGGCAGAGGATGTGGTGCTCGAATTGGGCTGGGGCCGGTTGATTTTCGGTCAGACCTTCGCCGATCCCGGCCAACTCGCCGAGGTGCTGCAGCAGGAAGGTCCGGGCCGGCGCGACATCTGTATCTACGCCCGCGAATCGCACGTACTGATCGCCCGGTCCCCCGCCGAGCTGTTCATCGACCCGAGTCATACCTACCGGTTGCGGTTCACCGACGAGCTCACCGCGGCCGAACCCGTCGGGTTCAGCGTGCGCACCCTGCAGACCCCGATGGACGCCGACGCGATGAACCGCGTGTACGTCCGGTGCGGCATGGTGCCCGCCCCCGTGGATGTCATCTGGCACAACCACACCTTGACCCCGGCCGTGATCTACCTGGTCGCGGTGCGCGATGACGACGGTTCCGTGGTGGGCACGGTCACCGGCGTCGACCACAAGCGGTTGTTCACCGACCCCGAGGACGGGTCGAGCCTGTGGAGCCTGGCGGTGGACCCGGCCGCCGGACTACCCGGGGTCGGCGACGCCTTGACCCGCACCCTGGCCGGCATCTTCCGCGAGCGCGGCCGCGCGTACCTGGATCTTTCAGTGGCCCATGACAATTCCGCCGCGATCGCACTGTACGAGAAGCTGGGTTTCCACCGGGTCCCCGTGCTGGCGGTCAAGCGCAAGAACGCGATCAACGAGCCGCTGTTCACCCATCCTCCGGAGACCGTCGACGATCTGAACCCGTACGCGCGCATCATCGCCGACGAGGCGATGCGCCGCGGGATCCGCGTCGAGGTGCTCGACGCGGGCGCCGGTGAGATGAAGCTGTCGCACGGCGGGCGCAGCATCATCACCCGAGAGTCGCTCTCGGAGTTCACGTCGGCGGTGGCCATGGCCCGCTGCGACGACAAGCGCCAGACCAGGCGGATCGTCTCGGATGCCGGTATCACGGTGCCCAAGGGCCGCCTGGCGACGTTCGACGGCGAGGACCACGATTTTCTGGCCGAGGTCGGCGATGTGGTGGTCAAGCCCACCCGCGGCGAGCAGGGCAAGGGCATCACCGTCGGGGTCGACGGCGGCGAGGAGCTGGACGCGGCGCTGCACCGGGCCCGCGAGCAGTACCCGGAGGTGCTGATCGAGCAGCGGGCCCCCGGCGACGATCTTCGCCTGGTGGTCATCGACGGCAAGGTGGTGGCCTCGGCGATCCGCAGGCCCGCCGAGGTCGTCGGCACCGGAAAGCACACCGTGGGCGAGTTGATCGAGACGCAATCACGCCGCCGGGCGGCCGCCACCGGCGGCGAGTCACGCATCCCGATCGACGACGTCACCGTGGGAACCGTCGCCGAAGCCGGCTGGTCATTCGACGACGTGTTGCCCGAGGGGGTCCGCCTCCGGGTACGGCGGACGGCGAATCTGCATCAGGGCGGCACGATTCACGATGTGACCGCGGAGGTGAACCCCGAGCTGTGCCGGGTCGCCGTGGCCGCAGCCGAGGCGATCGGCATTCCGGTGACAGGGATCGACCTGCTGGTTCCCGATGTGACGGGCCGGGAGTACGTCTTCATCGAGGCCAACGAACGTCCCGGGCTGGCCAATCACGAGCCGCAGCCCACGGCGGCCGCGTTCGTGGATTTCCTGTTCCCGCAGCAGCCGGGTTTGCCGCAAGCCTGGACGCCTTCGGAGGCGGCTGACTGAGCGCCCGCGCGAAGGCAGGCTGCCGACCCGGCAACACTGTGGCGGCTGACTGAGCGCCTCGAGACTGAGCGCCGGTCACCAACTACTGGTACGCAGCACGATCTCGGCCGCGAGCTGCGCGGTCGAGTCTCCGGCGTTGCGCCGTCCCGGCATCTCCACGAGCCGGAAGTCGCCGTAGACGTAGCGCTGGCTGGCCTTGGCGACGGCACGTGCCGCGGGGGTGCTGACGAGCACGGTGGTGTTCATCTCCACCGGAGGGCATTCGTCGTCGCGGACCACGCCCGTGGCGTCGGCGACGCGCGGGTGGCCGCGATCCACCACCACCAGTCCGATGAACTTGTCCAACCGGGTCGCCGCCAGCTCCCAGGCCAGCTCTCCCCCGAGCCGGTCACCGACCAGCAAAGCCCATTTGATGTCGAGTGAATCGAGAATGCCGACGATCGCCTTGGCGGTCAGCCGCGGATCCGGGCCGATGATGACCGTGCGCAGTGAAGCCGTGTGCAACCGCCGGCAGATCGGCTCGTAGGCGGCAGGGCCGTGATGTCCGGCGCTCAGCACCACCACTGTGGACCCCTTGTCGGGCCCCGAGACGTCGACGGGTGTGGTGTATCCGTCGATCGTCGCGACGGTGGTAAGCATTCGGACAAACTACCGTCCAGTAGCCTCGGGCGGGCCGGAATCGGCATTGTCCTGACGTCCGCGTCAGCGAGCGCCCAGCCGCTCGGCCTGCATACCGAAAACATCCAGAAACGTCTGCGGCAATACACCTTTGGCGGCGATCGATGGATCCTGTGTGGGGAACGCGATACCGAAAACCGCCCAGTTGCCGACATTTTCGAAGGCGAAGAAGATGCTCTGCTCGCTGGCACCCAGCCGCATGGTCTGCTGGTAGGCCAACGCCGACGTGCGGGGTCCGGCCAGCTTGGTGGTGGTCATCGGGATGCCGCTGTCCGACGGATCGAAGTAGGTGGAGAACTGTGCACACCGTTCCGCGGTGGCCGCCAGCCGGTCCAGCGGCAGCGGCGAGGTCAGCACGGTCAACACCATGCGCGCCCCGTCGTAGGCCGCGATGATCTGCGCGGCACTGCCCGGGCCCCGCTCGGCGGATTCGGCGATCACCCTGGTCAGCCCGTCACTGCATCCGGCCGGGGTGGACAACATAGGCGGCGGGCCGCTCGATCCGCCCGGGCCCGCGCCGTCATCGGTGACCCGGTCGAACTGCACACCGGGCGGGAGATCGGCGGCTGTCAGCAAAACCTTCTGCAGGGTGGCGCCGGGCCAGGTGGGCGACCCGGTGACCACGGGTGCGCAGCCGGTCACCGCCACCAGGGCGACCAGCCCGAACAAAACTGCCACCGACCGGTGGCGTCGAATCATATGCCCAGGTTACCGAGGTGAACCGAGGAGCGCAGTGCTCATGGTGGGCCGGGGTGGTGCTCCGTGCTGTACCAGGTCCATGACAGCCCCGATGTCGAGGTGCGCGGCCAGCAGGTCGGCCATCAGATCCAGCTGGGCATCGCGCCGGCCCCGCACGTCGATGTCATCGGCAACCACGAATCCGTCACGACCGGCGTCGCCGGCGATCTCGGTGAGCCAGGCCCGGCGCAGATGGTCGTTGTCGAGCAGACCGTGCCAGTGGGTGCCATAGACGGCGCCGTGGCGCAGCCCGACACCGAGCCAGTCATCGGCCGCTGCCCGGGTCACCTGCCCATGGTGAATCTCGTAGCCCCACAAGGGTTCTTCCCAGTGCCGCAGGGTCTTCTCGACAGCGAACTCGATGTCCGCGTCGAGCAGACCCAGGCCTTCGACGCGGACCGCCGCGGCGGCTCCCGCCTCGACGGCGTCATCGATGCGACGGCACAGCATCTGGAACCCGCCACACACACCGAGCACGGGTCGGCCCTGCGCGGCGTGCGTGAGAATGGCCTCGGCCAGGCCGCGTTGGCGTAACCAGGCCAGATCGCTCACCGTGGCCTTGCTGCCGGGGATCACCACGAGGTCGGCACCGGTGAGGTCGGCGGCGTCGGCCACCCACCTCACCGCGACCCCCGGTTCGCAGGCCAGTGCCTCGATGTCGGTGGAGTTGGAGATGCGCGGCAGCCTGACGGCGGCGACGGTGAGCGTCTGCGCCCCGCGAGGCGGTTGCGGTGTGCCCACCATGCCGCCCGGCCGGACCGATACCGAATCCTCTGTGTCGAGCCAGATTCCGTCGTCGAACGGGATCACCCCGTAGGTGGGGCGACCGGTCAGCTCCTGCAGCTGGGCCAATCCGGGTTCCAGCAGGGCCGGGTCGCCGCGGAACTTGTTGACGATGAATCCCGCGATGAGCGCCTGGTCCTCGGGAGCCAGGACGGCCACGGTGCCGTGCAGGTGGGCCAGCAGGCCACCGCGGTCGATGTCACCCACCACGACGACCGGCAGGTCAGCGGCCCGCGCCAGCCCCATGTTGGCCAGGTCGGTCGCACGCAGGTTGATCTCCGCCGGTGAGCCCGCGCCCTCACAGATCACCACGTCGAATTCGGATCTCAGCGAGGCCAATTCGTCGGCGACCACGCCGGCGAGCCGCTCGCGGTGGGTGAAGTAGTCCCCCGCGGCAACGGTTCCGGCCACCTGACCCCGGATCACCAACTGTGACGTGCGGTCCCCGCCGGGCTTGAGCAGGATCGGGTTGAACCGGGTGCTGGGTGCCAGCCCGGCGGCGTGGGCCTGCATCGCCTGGGCCCGGCCGATCTCGCCGCCGTCGACGGTGACCGCCGAGTTGTTCGACATGTTCTGCGCCTTGAACGGCGCCACAGACAGACCCTCTCGGGCCAGCAGCCGGCAGAGGCCGGCCACGACCATCGACTTACCGGCGTCAGAGGTGGTCCCGGCGACCAGCAGCGCCCCGCTCACGGTGCGTTGTTCACGGCAACGTGAGGATCTCGGCGCCGTCCTCGGTGACCACGAGCGTGTGCTCGAACTGAGCGGTCCACTTGCGGTCCTTGGTCACCACGGTCCAGTCGTCGTCCCAGATCTCGTAGTCCAGCGACCCGAGATTGATCATCGGTTCGATGGTGAAGGTCATGCCCGGTTCCAGCACGGTCTCGACCGAGGGCTGGTCGTAATGGAGCACCACCAGCCCGTTGTGGAACGTGGTGCCGATACCGTGGCCGGTGAAATCACGAACGACGTTGTAGCCGAACCGGTTTGCGTAAGCCTCGATGACCCGGCCGACGATCGACAGCGCGCGCCCGGGCTTGACCGCCTTGATGGCCCGCATGGTCGCCTCGTGCGTCCGCTCGACGAGCAGCCGGTGTTCCTCCGAGACGTCTCCGGCCAGGAAGGTGGCGTTGGTGTCGCCGTGGACTCCGTCGATGTAGGCGGTGACGTCGATGTTGACGATGTCGCCGTCCTCCACCACGGTGGAGTCCGGGATGCCGTGGCAGATCACCTCGTTCAGCGAGGTGCAGCAGGATTTGGGAAACCCCTTGTAGCCCAGGGTCGACGGATAGGCGCCGTGATCGATCATGTACTCGTGCGCGATGCGGTCCAGCTCGTCGGTGGTGACGCCGGGCGCCACGGCCTTTCCGGCCTCGGCCAGGGCGGCTGCCGCGATCTGACCGGCGACGCGCATCTTCTCGATCACCTCGGGGGTTTGCACCCAGGGTTCGCTGCCCTCCTGCACGGTGGGCTGCCAGGCGTACTCCGGCCGTGGGATCGACTTGGGAACCATCAGGGTCGGTGAGAGCACGCCGGGGCGCAGGGCGGTACGAACTGGCATGTGGACAGCTTAATCGTCAGCCCACCGACAACGCCTCCAGCGCCGTGCGCACCCGCTGCGGCAGCGATCCGCCGTGTTGCAGCCAATCGTCCAATGCGATGCGCACCGACGCCATCGCCAGTGCGCCGATGAGACGGGGCCGGGGGTCGCCCGGGGCCAGGTCGGCGTATCGGGGAGCCACCAGTTCGGCGATGGCCGTCTCGTAACCGACGTAGATGTGCAGTGTCCAGGCGTTGAGCGCCTCGGACGACCTGGTCAGGATGGCCAGCTCGCGCACCTGGTCACTGATGGTGTCGAAGCCGTCGCCGAGGTCGCGGAACGCGGCCACCACGGCGTCGCGCGCCGACAATCCACTGGGCTGGACGGCCAGTTGTGCGGTGATCACGTCCAGCCAGTGCCGGGTCATCCCGTCGGCGACGGCGTCCTCCTTGGAGGAGAAGTACCGGAAGAAGGTGGCCCGTCCGACCTCGGCCTCGGCGGCGATCCGCTCCACCGTCGTCGCGGCCAGCCCGTCGGCCGCCACGAGCGTCGCGGCGCTCGCGGCGATCCGGTCGCGGGTGGCCTGACGCTTGCGAATGTTGAGGGGAATCCGTTCAGTCATTTCCCATATGAGACTACGTCTCATTTGAGATTGTGTCTCACATGAGCGAAGAACGCGCCCCCAAAACCGCCGAAGCCTGGCAGTTCGTGCAGAAAATGCTCGGCGACATCACCGAGATCGTGAAAGCCGACGCCCGCGATGAACGTGAACTGCTCGACGGACTGCGGGTGGTGTCGCGGGTCACGGCGCTGTGCTCGGAGCTGTCCGTGGAGGCCGACCCGGAACTGCCGTGGTTCTTCGACATGTGCTCCCCCACCAGGATGGTCGGCGGCCCGAATCCCGACGGCCGCTACCTGCTCGCGATGATCCGCGGCGACCGCACCTACCGGATCACCGGAACCCGGGGCTCCAGCGCCTATCTGGGTTTCCAGGTGCTCGCCGGCACCGGCATGACTCCGCGGCGGATGGCCGCCTACCTCAGCGATACCGAGCTGAAGCTCGACGACGACACGTTCACGATCATCGTGTCGGCCGAGCGCCCGGCCGGACTCGACGGCGCGCAATGGCTGCAGATCCCCGCCGACGCCGCCTCGATCGTGGTGCGCGAGTACATCGGTGACGCGGCCGCCGAGTCGCCGGCGACCCTGCAGATCGAGACCCTCGACGCCGGTCCCCCACAAGCGCTGACCGACGCCGAGGTGGCCGAGCAGTTCACCGCGATGGCCTGGACGCTGATGAAGCTGACGACGCTGCACCGCACCATCAAGCCGGAGCTGCTCACCCAACCCAACGAGCTCGTCACCGCCGAGGCCGCTGCGCTGGGGTCCGCCGACACCACACCCGACAACCTCTACATGATCGGCACGTTCGACCTCGCCGACGACCAGACACTGCACCTGGAGTTCACCCCGCCGGACACCCGCTACTGGAACGTGACGCTGGAGAACATCTGGCATGAGTGCATCGAACCGCGGCGTCGGCACAGTTCGGTGACCGACAAGGGCGTCTGTCCCGGCGCTGACGGAAAAGTCCGAATTGCCATCGGCGGCAAGGACTCCGGCGATGGCCACTGGCTGGATACCGGTGGCCGCCGCCGAGGGTTCGTGGTGTTGCGCTGGCTGGACAACCCCGCGGCACCGGACGTGAAGGTGACGGTGCGATGACCAACCGCTTCGACCCCGACACCCTGATCACACAGGCCTGCGAGATCGCGGGCACCGACGATTTCGGCGAACCCTCCGGCTGGCGCGAGCACCTCGCACTACTGGCCGACGGACTGGCAACCGAAGCCCAGCTGAACGACCTGGGCGTCGAGATCGCCGTGATGGACATCGTCGGGCCGCTGGTCAACCGGCTCCGAATCATGCAGTGGCGTAGCGAGAATCCCGCCGTCGCCACCACCCCGGTCACCCGCCCCATCTTCATCGTCGGCCAGCCCCGCACCGGCACCACGATCCTGTTCGATCTGCTCGCGCAGGATCCCGCGTTGCGGCCCCCGCTCACCTGGGAGGTCGACGCTCCGTGGCCGTTGCCGCAGCCCGACACCTACGCCACAGATCCGCGAATCGCCCAGATCCAGGCCAACATCGAGATGTCCGAACAGCTGGTGCCCGGACTGCTCGCGCATCACCCGATGGGTGCGCTGGTCGGGCAGGAGTGCGTGCGCATGTCGGCCGGGCAGTTCTGCAGCATGATCTTCTCGGTGCAGTACCGGTTGCCCACCTACTACCGCTGGCTGCTGCATGACGCCGACCACCGCGACGCCTACCGCTACCACCGGATGTTCCTGCAGCACCTGCAATCCGGCGTGCCGGGAATCGGCGCACCCACCCAGTGGCTCCTCAAGTCGCCCGCACACCTGTGGCAGCTGGAAGCGTTGGTCGCCGAGTACCCGGACGCGCTGATCGTGCAGACCCACCGCGACCCGCTCAACGTCATCTCCTCGATCGCGGCACTCACCACGCACCTGCGTCGACTGGCCTCCGATCACAGCGACATCACCGAGTGCGCCCAGCAATCGCGCGAGGAGATCATCGTCGGGCTGGAGCACTCGATGAAGGCCCGCGACTCCGGGGTACTGGCCCCCGGCCAGATCGTCGACGTCCAGTTCGCCGACTTCATCCGCGATCCGTTCGCCACCATCGGCGGCATCTACGAAGCTCTGGACCGCGAGTTCACCCCCGTGGCCGAGCAGCGCATGCGGGACTTCCTGGCCGCCCACCCCGGGGACAACGGCGGTGCGCGATATTCGTGGAGCAACACCGGCCTGGACGCCGGGGAGGTCCGCGCCCAGGTCACCGGCTATCAGGAACGGTTCGGCGTCCCCACCGAGGCGCTGCGGTGACGCCGCAGGAGAGCGCCCCTCTCAACAAGCGGTAATGGTGTTACCGTACGGAGATGACTGAGGCACGGCGATGACCGAAACCGTTCATGTGCTGCACCTGCTGGACTACCGCGAGGTGGAGTCCACAGCTGACCGGCTGGTGCTGGAGATGGACAACCGGCCCGACCTCGCCAACGTCCGCGGTGCCCTGCAGGGCGGGCTGGTCGCCACCCTGATCGACATCGCGGCGGGCATGCTGGCCGGCAACGCCAGCGGTGTCGGCTATGACGTGACGACCGCCGACCTCAACATCCACTTCCTCGCCCCGATCATGGGCACAGCCCGTGCGGAGGCGAAGATCGTGCGGGCCGGCAAACGCCTCATCGTGACGTCGGTCGATGTCACCGATGTCACCCGTGATCGGCTGGCCGCCCGCGCGACGCTGACGTTCGCGGTGCTCGAGCCACGCTGACGTCAGGTCCGGCGCAGCGTCAGCTTCCAGTTCCGGCGCGGCCCACGGATATCCACCGACCCGCACACCACCTTGCCGGTCAGGATGATGTGCGGGGCGCCGTCGGCAGGCGCATCGCGGCGGTGATCGTCGGCGCTGCCCACGATCACCTCGACGTCGTCGATCGACGCACTGGCCCCTTCGGGCAGCCGGATCTCCACAGACCCGAATTTCATGTCCAGCTCGATGACCACCATCGGCCCGGCGAACCGGGCCCGGGTCAGGTCCAGCTCCACCGAACCCATCCGGCGCACCAATGCCAGCCGGGTCGGAACGGTCCATTCACCCTGGCGCTTCAGCGAACCGAGCACCCCGCGCAACTCGACCCGGTCGGTGGCGGTGGTGACGATCGCTCCCGGTCCGGGCAGGTCCCCCACCAAGGCGTCCAGGTCCGAATGCAGCCGGGCGTGCGACACCAACGCAGAGCGCTCCTCGAACTCGGCGATGTCGATCAGCCCGAGTGCCACGGCATTGTGCAGCCGCCGCAGCGTGCCGTTGCGGTCCGCATCGGAGACGCGCAGGTCCACCGATTGTTCATTGATCCCTGTCATGGCAGGTTCAACGGTACCGCCGTTCAGGCCAGGTAGTCCGTGGGCAGGCTGTCGAACATGGTCTTGCACATCCGCACCGCGTACTCCGAACTGCCGCCGCCGACGATGAGCGCCGCGAATGCCATGTCCCCGCGGTATCCGGCGAACCAGGAGTGCGAGCCACCCATGAACTCGGCCTCGCCGGTCTTCCCGCGCACATCGCCGAGGCCGTTGAGGTCCTTGGCCGTGCCGTTGGTCACCACCAGCCGCATCATCGGCCGCAGTCCGTCGATCATCTTCGGGCTGATCGGGGCGCCCGCGCGGTCGACCATGGTCTGGCGTCCCTCGATGAGTTGGGGCACCGGAGTCTTGCCTGCCGCCACGGTCGCAGCCGCCAACGCCATGCCGAACGGGCTGACCAGCACCTTGCCCTGGCCGAAGCCGTCCTCGGTGCGCTCGGCCAGGTCGACCGTCGGCGGCACCGAACCGGTCAGCGTGGGGATGCCGTCCACCTGGTAGTCGGTGCCGATGCCGTAGCGCGCGGCGGCCTGGGTGAGGCCACGCGGGGGCATCCGGCTGGCGAGTTCCCCGAAGGTGGTGTTGCACGAATTCGCGAAAGCCCGCGACATCGGCACCGTGCCGAGATCGAACGCGTCGTAGTTGGTGACGGTCCGGTGGCCGATGTCGAGCGTGCCGGGGCACCCCAAAAGCGTGTTGGGCGTTGCCATGTCGCGCTCGATGGCGGCCCCCGCGGTGATCATCTTGAAGGTCGAACCGGGCGGGAATTGACCCATGGTTGCCAGCGGTCCGGCGAAATCGGCGGAGGCGTTCTGCGCGACTGCGAGGATCTCTCCGGTGGACGGTTTGATCGCGACGATCATCGCCTGCTTGCCGGTGGTGTTGACCGCGTTCTGCGCGGCGTTCTGCACGGCGCGGTCCAGGCTGATGGTGATCGACGGCGCCGGATCGCCCGCCACCTCGTTGAGCACATCGACGTCGACGCCGTTCTGGTTGACCGTGACCACGCGCCAGCCCGGCTGGCCGCTGAGTTGGTCGGTCACCGATTTCTTGACCTCGTTGACGATCGCCGGAGCGAAAGTCTCGTCGGTGGGCAACATTTCGGGCTGCGGGGTGACGACGACGCCCGGGAGGCGGCCGATGGCCGGAGCGATCCGGTCATTGTCGGATTGACGCAGCGTGATCAGGCTCATCGGCTGTGCGGACGCGCTGGCCTGTTCGGCGAGCCGCTGGGGGTCGCCCAGGGCGGGGTCGAACGGGCGCAGCGCATCGGCCACCGCCCGGGCCGTCGGCATCAGCGAGGCTCCGGCCGCCCTGGCGTCCAGCGCGAAGTGGTAGATGTAGCCGGGCACCAGCACATCGGTGCCGCCCCGCTCGTTGACCGAGGCCCGGCGCGGAGCGTCGGCCCGCAGCGCGAAGGTTTGGTGCTCACCCAGCCGCGGGTGCAGTCCGGTGGCATTCCAGCGCACCTCCCACCGGCCCTCGTCACGGATCATGTTGAGCTGACCGTCATAGGTCCAGGTGCGGTTCTTGGGCAGGTGCCAGGTGTAGCGGTAGGTGACGCTGCCGGTGTCCTCGGCGTACTTCGAGCCCAGGATCTGCGCGTCGAGTCGGGTGGCCTGCAAGCCGTTCCACGCTTCGCTGAGGGCGGTCTTGGCATCCTCGGGCCGATCGGCCAGCGCGGCGGCGGCCGCGGTGTCACCAGTGGCCAGTGCCGCGAAGAACTGCTCGGCAGCGGGCTCGGGCCCGTCAGGGCGTGGGGTGCAGGCGCTCAGCGCCGTTGCCCCGAGGACCGCGATGACCGTCAACAGGCCGGCGGTCCGTGTGACTGATGTTGTTTGAGTTGCCATTGAGGCTGATGTTAGAAACGCGGACGCCGGTTTCGTCGGAGGCGCACCGATACCGAACCGAGACTGTCGTGAGACCGACAAGTTGCCCCGCCGGCTTCACAGGTCCAGAGCACTCAGCAGGATCTCGAGACCGCGCCGGAATTCCTCGTCCGGCCCGATACCGTGCGCCACCGCCGCAGTCTCCGACAACAGCTGATATTCGTCAGCAGCCAGACCGGCCAGCGTCCGAGTTCCCGGACCGGCCAGACTGCCCAGCATCTCGATCTCGATGGCACCGAAGATGTAGGCCAGCACCGCCCGGAACGCATACACCCGGCGTTTGCCGCCATAGCCGGCGGCGGTGAGCACACCCAGCACCATTTCCCCCCAGCGCAACGACGCAGGCGAGCGGTGCCGGTGGGTCAGCAGCAAGGGCACCACCGCGGGATGACGTGCGGCAGCAACGCGCACCCGTTCGGCCAACTCGGTGAGCTGGTGGCGGGCCGAACCCCGCGGCGGTCCGGGATCGATCTCGCCGAGCACGAGGTCCACCACGAGTGCTTCGAGTTCGTCGCGGTCGGCGACGTACCGGTACAGCGACATGGTGCCCAGGCCCAGCCGCCGGGCGACGGCGCGCATCGACAGACCCTCCAGCCCGTCGGCGTCGACGACCCCCAACGCAGCTGCGGCGAGCTGGGTTTGACTGAGTGAACGTGGGCGCGGCATGACGATTGACAGCGTACAACGTACGCCTATAGCCTTCAATCCATAGGCGTACACCGCACGCCAACAAGGAGGAACCGTGCCCCACCCCGATCCGCCCACGACGGTCCCGCCGCACCAGTTCCTCAGTGTCACAGGCGAACACATCCCGGTCCCCGATCCACACGGCCTGGTACACCTGCAATTCAGACGGTTCGCGGGGTGTCCGATCTGCAATCTGCACCTGCGGTCGTTCGTGGCCCGGCACGCGGAGATCAGTGCAGCCGGTATCCGCGAGGTGGTCTTCTTCCACTCCCCCGCAGCCGAATTGGCCGAGCACACATCGGATCTGCCGTTCGCCACGGTCGCCGATCCGCAGAAGGAGATCTACCGGCAGTTCGGAGTCGAATCCGGTCCCCGGGCACTGCTCGATCCCCGCAGCTGGCCGGCGATCATCCGCGGCGGCCTGCTGACGCTGCGCGGGCGGTTCCGGGCCCCGGCAGGCAGACAGGCCGGTGGCCGGCTCGGGCTACCCGCAGATTTCCTCATCGCCCCGGACGGCGTTGTGGTCGCCGCCAAATACGGCGCCCATGCCGACGACCAATGGTCCGTCGATGACCTGCTGCTACGGGCCGCCTCCGCGCGGCGGTGACGCCCGCTCCCGCAGGGCTCAGTCCAGCAACACCGTCGCGAACGTACCGACCTGCTCGAATCCGATGCGGGCGTACGTCGCCCGGGCGACGGTGTTGTAGCTGTTGACGTACAGGCTCGCGATGCGGCCCGACCCCACCACGGCGGTCGCCAGCGCTGCCGTCCCCGTGGTACCCAGCCCGTGGCCGCGCCACTCGGGATGCACCCACACCCCCTGGATCTGGCCGACCGACGGAGACTGCGATCCGACCTCGGCCTTGAACACCACCTCGCCGCGCTCGAACCGGGCCCACGCCCGTCCCGCGGCGATCAGCCCGGCAATCCGGCGGCGGTAACCACGGCCGCCGTCGCCCAGCCGCGGGTCGACACCGACCTCGCCGATGAACATGTCGACGGCCGCGACGAGGTAGGCGTCGAGTTCCTCCATGCGCACCGGGCGGACCGCCGGGTCGATCGCGCACTGCGGCATCGAGTTCAGCGCCATCAACGGTTGCTGCTCGCGGACGTCACGGGCGGTGCCCCACACCGATTCCAGCCGCCGCCACATCGGCATCACCAACTCGGCTCGGCCGACCAGGGAGGAACACCGACGCGCGGTGCTCATCGCCTTATCCGAGAACGCCTTGAGGTCCTCGGCATCCCCGCGCAACGGGATCAGGTTGGGGCCGGCGTAACACAGTGACTCGGTCACGCCGCGCCTGGTCCACAGCTCCCCGCCGATCGCGCCGTGTTCGACGCCGAACTCGGCGACCCGGGCGGCGACCATGCAGGACCCCACCGGGTCCTCCTCGAACACCTGCATGCAGGGGGTGGCGTCGCGCACCACGGAAACCCGTCGCTCGTCGACGAGTCGGAACAGCGGCGGTGCCGACATTGGCGATTTCCTCTGCTCAAGCCAAGGTTGGGTGACCCCGCTCACAGGGTCGCTATCAGCTTACGGTGACCACTGGCGAACCGGAGGCATCATCTGAATCCGCCGCTTCCGCCAGGCGCATGGCCTCTTCGATCAGGGTCTCGACGATCTGCGCCTCGGGGACGGTCTTGATGACCTCACCCTTCACGAAGATCTGGCCCTTGCCGTTGCCGGAGGCAACCCCGAGATCCGCCTCGCGGGCCTCACCCGGACCGTTGACCACGCAGCCCATCACCGCCACCCGCAGCGGGACATCGAGACCGTCCAGGCCCGCACTCACCGCGTTGGCCAACGTGTACACATCGACCTGTGCCCGACCGCAGGACGGGCAGGACACGATCTCCAGGCCACGCGGCCGCAGGTTCAGCGACTCCAGGATCTGATTGCCGACCTTGACCTCTTCGGCCGGCGGGGCCGACAGCGACACCCGGATGGTGTCGCCGATGCCCTGCGACAGCAGCGCGCCGAACGCCACCGCGGACTTGATGGTGCCCTGGAACGCCGGTCCGGCTTCTGTGACGCCGAGGTGCAGCGGGTAGTCGCACTGGGCGGCCAGCTGCCGGTAGGCCTCGACCATGATCACCGGGTCGTTGTGCTTGACGCTGATCTTGATGTCGCCGTAGCCGTGCTCCTCGAACAGCGACGCCTCCCACAGCGCGGATTCGACCAGCGCCTCCGGGGTGGCCTTGCCGTACTTCTGCATCAACCGCGGATCCAGCGAACCCGCGTTGACGCCGATGCGGATCGGGATGCCCGCGTCGCCTGCGGCCTTGGCGACCTCCTTGACCCGGCCGTCGAACTCCTTGATGTTGCCCGGGTTGACGCGCACGGCCGCGCAGCCGGCGTCGATCGCCGCGAAGATGTACTTGGGCTGGAAGTGGATGTCGGCGATGACCGGGATCTGGCTGTGCCGGGCGATCTCGGCGAGCGCGTCGGCGTCCTCCTGCCGGGGGCAGGCCACCCGGACGATGTCGCAGCCCGAGGCGGTCAGCTCGGCGATCTGCTGCAGCGTCGAGTTCACGTCGTGAGTCTTGGTGGTGCACATGGACTGCACCGCGATCGGGTGCTCACTGCCGATGCCCACACCGCCGACATCGAGCTGACGGGTCTTGCGCCGCGGCGCCAGAGTTGGCGCGGGCGGCGCCGGCATGCCCAGACCGATGGACGTCACAAGGTTCTCCTACTGGAAGATGCTGAGGGGGTTGACCAGGTCTGCCGTGACGGTCAGCAACGTATAGCCGAGCACGACCACCAACACCACGTAGGTGGCCGGCATGAGCTTGAGGTAGTTGACCGGGCCTGCGGCGACTTTGCCGCGGGCCGCACGGATCATGTTGCGGATCTTCTCGTACGTCGCCACCGCGATGTGGCCGCCGTCGAACGGAAGCAGTGGCACCAGGTTGATCGCGCCGAGCACGAAGTTCAACTGCGCCAGGAAGAACCAGAACGCCACCCACAACCCGGCCTCGACGGTCTCGCCGCCGATGATGCTGGCGCCGACGACGCTGATCGGCGTTTCCTTGTCCCGCTCACCGCCGCCGATGGCCTGCACCAGGGCGCCGATCTTGGTGGGGATCTTGGCCAGCGACTTGCCCAGCTCGACGACCATGTCGCCGGTGAACGAGATCGTGGCCGGCACGGCGGCGATCGGGTTGTACGGGGTGGGCGGGGCAACCTTGACCGCGCTGACGCCGATCGCGCCGACCGTGGCGGGCGTCTTGGCGTCCGCGCTGGTGAATCGCTTGGTCTGGGTGACGTCGACGACGGTCGTGATGGTCTGGCCGTCACGCTTGAGTTCGATGGTCACCGGGCCGTCGAGCTTGCGCACCGCGGCGGCCATCTGGCTGAAATCGGTGACCTTGGTGTCGCCGACCTTGACGATCTCGTCGCCGGATCGGATGCCGGCAAGCGCCGCGGGGCCGGGCCCCGTGCACTCATCCATCTTGTCGAGGCTCAATTGTGCTGCAACACAACCGGTTTCGCCGACGATGGCGGTGGTGGGCTGGGTGATGTTGGGCAGACCCCACATGATCGCGATGGCGTACAACAGCACCAGGCCGATGACGAAGTTCATTGCGGGCCCGGCGAACAGCACCGCGACGCGCTTCCACACCTTCTGCTTGTACATGGCGTACGGCCGGTCTTCCGGCGCGATCTCATCGACCGAGGTCATGCCCGCGATATCGCAGAACCCGCCCAGCGGGATGGCCTTGATGCCGTACTCGGTTTCGCCCAGCTCGTTGGGGCGCCGCGTCGACCACAGCGTCGGGCCGAAGCCGACGAAGTAGCGGCGCACCTTCATCCCCGTGGCGCGCGCCACCCACATGTGCCCGCATTCGTGCAGTGCCACCGATACCAGGATGGCCAGCGCGAAGAGCGCGATGCCGATAACGAACATCATTTGGTGACGAGCCCTTTTCTCATGGATTTCTCCCCGAAGCGCATGCCGATGCCCTCTCGTGCCTTTTCTCTGGCCCACCGCTGCGCGTCGAGTACTTCTTCCACGGTAGCGGGTTCGGCCGCCCACTGGTCGGCAGCGTGCAACACGTCACCGACGGTTTGCACGATCGCCGGGAACGGGATCCGACCCTGAAGGAACGCTTCTGCCGACTCCTCGTTGGCCGCGTTGTACACCGCGGTCAGGCAGCCGCCGCGGGTCCCGGCCTGCCGGGCCAGATCCACCGCGGGGAACACCTCGTTGTCCAGGGGCAGGAATTCCCAGGTGGAAGCAGTGGTGAAGTCGCAGGGCAGCGCCGCTCCGGGAACCCGCGCCGGCCAGCCCAGCGCCAGCGCGATCGGCAGTTTCATGTCCGGCGGGCTGGCCTGGGCCAGTGTCGAACCGTCGGTGAAGGTGGCCATCGAGTGCACGATCGACTGCGGATGCACCACGACCTCGATGCGGTCGTAGTCGATGCCGAACAGCAGATGGGTCTCGATCAGCTCCAGGCCCTTGTTGACCAGGGTCGCCGAGTTCAGCGTGTTCATCGGGCCCATCGACCAGGTCGGGTGCTTGCCGGCCTGCTCCGGGGTGACCGATTCCAGGTCGGCGGCCGACCATCCCAGGAACGGGCCGCCCGAGGCGGTGAGGACGATCTTGGCGACCTCGTCGGCGGTGCCCCCGCGCAGGCACTGGGCCATCGCGGAATGCTCGGAGTCGACGGGAACGATCTGGCCCGGCGCGGCGGCCTTGAGCACCAGCGGCCCACCTGCGACCAGCGACTCCTTGTTGGCCAGGGCCAGGCGCGCGCCGGTGGCCAGGGCAGCCAGCGTCGGCGCCAGCCCCAACGCCCCGACCAGTGCGTTGAGCACCACATCGGCCTCGGTGTTCTCGACCAGCCGGGTGGCCGCGTCGGGCCCGGCGTAGGTCACGTCGCCGACCTTGTCGGCGGCCCGCTGGTCGGCGACCGCGATGTTGCCGACGCCGGTCGCGGCGCGCTGGGCGGCGAGCAGGTCGGGGTTACCGCCACCGGCAGCCAGACCGACGACCTCGAACCGGTCGGGGTTGGCCGCGATGACCTCGAGCGCCTGGGTGCCGATCGATCCGGTGCTTCCGAGTATCAGCACACGCATTCTGTCGCTCACCGGTCCATTGTGCCGCGTGCCGGGCCCGATGGCGCCGACGGTCACCGCATCCGGGCCGACGGGTCGGCGGTGGCCTCGATCTTGAGCACCAGGCCGTCGCGGATGGTCAGGGTGACGACCGCGAACAGCCTGCGGCGGTCGTATGCCAGGAGCACCGGCGCCCCGGCCGCCCCGCACACCAGGGTCGCGCCCGGTCCCAGGTAGCGCAGCAAGTTCGTCGTGACGGCGTCGGGGCCGTGGTTGATCTGTGGGGGCGGCGCCGGATCGGCGAGAACCGTACCGACGCCCCACACGGTCGGGTCGAGCACCGAGGTCAGCGCCTGCACGTCGCCGGTGGCGCATGCGGAGATGAACTTCTCCATCACCTGGCGGTGTTCGACGACGGCGACATCGACGGGCCGGTGCGCGGCGGTGGTGAACTTCGCCCTGGCCCGGCGCGCCAGCTGCCGGCAGGTTCCCACTGGCCTGCCGACCGTCTCGGCGATTTCGTCGAACGGCACCGCGAAGACATCGTGCAGCACGAATGCCACGCGCTCCCCGGGGCTGAGACGGTTCAGCACCTCGAACAAGGCGGCGCGGACCTCGTCGTCGAGCGTGACCCGGTCGGCAGGGTCCGCGTCCGCCGACGCCGTCGATTCCAGGACGACGCCCGGATCGGGACGCTCGAGCCGGGAACGGGCGGATCGAACGTGATCGAGGCAGAGCCGTCCGGCCACCACCGTGAGCCAGGCGCGTACGTCGTCGAGGTGCTCACGATCGGTACGGGCCAGCCGCAGGAATGCCTCCTGGGCGACATCTTCGGCGTCGCCGATGTCGCCCACCATCTGGTAGGCGAGATTGACCAGGTACGGGTGGTGTTCCCGCCAGGCAGCCTCGAGACCCGCTGATCCGTTCATGTGCTTACGACGAATCAGGGGCCCGGAAAGTTACCGGCGGCGGCTGTAACTTTTCCGGCGACCGCCCCGTCCTTGATGGCATGAACACAATTCTCGTCACGGGCGCAACCGGCAATGTCGGCCGCCCGCTTGTCACCGAACTCGTCCGTGCCGGTGCCCATGTGCGCGCCCTCACCCGCAGCCCCGAAACCGCCGGATTTCCGCCCGGTGTCGAACTGGTCCGATCCGCCGCCGACGGCGTGGCGGGCGCCTCGGCGGTCTTCCTCAACTCCCGTGCGTTGGGGCAGGAATTGGCCCCGACGGTCGAATTGGCCCGGGCCGGGGGCGTGAAACGTCTGGTCGCGTTGTCGGCGATCAACGCCGATGACGACGACGCACGGCAACCGTCGCGCGTGCGCGGGGACCGCAACCGCGAAGTCGAGCAGCTGGCCGTGGCCTCCGGCCTGGAGTGGGTCAGCCTGCGCCCCACGGTGTTCGCGTCCAATTTCGCGGGCATGTGGTCGGCGCAGATCCGGGCCGGCGATGTGGTGAGCGGCCCGTACGCCGGCGCATCCACCGCGGTGATCGTCGATGCCGACACCTCCGCCGTGGCCGCCGTGGCGCTGCTGACCGACGACCTTGTGGGACAACGCATCCCGCTGACCGGACCGCAGGCGCTGACCAACACCGAACTGGTGGACACGATCGGGCGGGTGCTTGGGCGGCCGCTGCACTACCGCGAGGTGCCCACCGCCGCGGTGCGCCGGCGGTTCGTCGACCTGGGCTTTCCGGCGGCGTTCGCGGACGCGTACATGGGTCTGCTGGCCGACACCGTCGAACGGCCGGCGCTGGTGACCCACGAGGTCGACAAGATTCTCGGACGCCCCGCGACCACGTTCGCCGACTGGGTCGACGCACATCGTGGGTTGTTCGCCAATAGTTGAGGAGGACAAGACATGTCAGAAAACATGACCGAGCCGCAACCACCACGCTGGCTCAAGCCGATGAACAAGGTGATGATGGCGGTGCAGCGCCTCGGACTCCCGACCGGGCCGGCCATGGTGCTCACCGTCCCGGGACGCAAGACGGGCAAGCTCCGCAGCACTCCGATGACGCCGTTCGACCACAACGGTGGCCTGTACACGGTGGCGGGCTATCCCGGCTCGGACTGGGCGGCCAATGCACGTGCGGCCGGCACCGGCACCCTCACCAGGGGCCGGCGGTCCCGACAGGTCCGGATCGTCGAAATGACGCCGGACCAGTCGCGTCCGGTGCTGCGCGCGTTCGCGGTCAAGGTGCCGGTCGGAGTCGGCTTCGCCAAGCGCAGCGGTCTCGTGATCGACGGCACGCCCGATGAATTCGAGAAGCTGGCCGGGCGTCTGACCGTGTTCCGGTTCGATCCCGTCTAGGAGGTCGCCGACGCGACAGCGCGTCGGATCGAGATGTCTCCCGAGCCGGTGCGGGCGTGCACCATGAACGTCTCGTCGCCGTCCACCGGCCCGTCGGAGGCTTCCAAGCCGTTGTCGACGGTGCCGGAGTGGGTCTTGAGCTCGAGCCGCGCCGCGGTGCCCTCGGGAATACCGACTTCGACTTCACCGCTGCCGGTTTGCGCGCTCAGGGCACCGCTGACCCCGACACCGACGGTGACGGAACCCGATGCGGTCTGATGCTTGAGGTGCCCACGCAGTGTCCCGACGGCCAGACTGCCGCTGGCGGCCTGGAACTTGACGTCTCCGTCGATGCGGTCGATCGATGCATCACCGGAAGCCGTCGCGATGCGTGCGTTGCCCGCGACATCGCCGATCGAGACATCGCCGGATGCGCTGTCCGCCTTGATGTTCCCGGTGACGGTCGCCACCCGTACCGCACCGCTGGCAGAGGCACAGCGGCAGTCCGAGTAGACGCCGTCCGCGTCGATGTCGGCCGATGCCGAGGACAGGTTCAGCCGGGACCCTGTCGGCAGGGCGATGTCGACGCGGACCGCTCCCCCGCGCCCCAACGACAAGACCTTTCTGCCCGCGGTCACCACGAGGGTGCCGTTGTGAAAATCGACGCGGGCCTGTTCGGCCGCGCGCACATCGGAGGCCCGTTCGGGATCCCGCGGCGCGATGTCGACCACGGTGTCGTCACGGTCTGTGGCCGCCAGGTGCACCGCACCGGCGACGACCTCGACGACGGCCGTGATGGGTTCGGCGGTGTGGAACGTGGGCATCGGATTCTCCTTCGGTCAGGTTCAGCGGACCCAGCCGCTGAAGGTCTTGTCGCCGCCACGGCTCGGACGACCGGCCCCACCGAGGGCCGCCGCAGCGGAACGTACGAGCCAGGTGTTCACCGACACGCCGTCACGACGGGCGGCGCCCTCCACCCCGGCGCGCAGGCTCTCCGGGAGTCGCAGGGACACCCGCCAGGTTCCGCCGCCGTCATCGTCGGGGACGTCCACTGACGGCGCTGTCGCGGGAACATCGGCCTCGGCGGGCTCGACGGTGAACTCGGGGTCACGGCCGTTGAGCCGGACGTGCACGGATCCGGGCGCGAGTTCACGCGTGATCTGCTCGGCTGCCTCGGACAGCGCTTCCAGCAGCGCGAGCCGCAACGCCGATTCCAGCGGCGCGGTCAGCCGCTGGGCCAACGCTTCAGCCTCGGCACCTCCCGCTGCCGCGGCGACGCCGAGTTCGTGTCGGACGGTCTCGACATACGGCTGCAGATCCATGCTGTCATGGTGACATCACTTTGATGTCACCGCAAGCGTCATTTTGATGCGCGGTGCTAGCCCACCTTTGCGATGAAGGTCTCCGCGAAGCGCTCGATGGGACCGCGGAATCGGTCGGCGCCGGTGGCACCGTTGGGCGCCGTCAGCCAGGGCGCGCACATCACCGCGGTGATGCCGAGATCCTCGGCCCGCTTGTACAGATCCGGCGAGGGCGGATCGAGCAGGGCCAGGATGATGTCGAACGGCTCGCGTTGCCGCCCGTACTCCCGGCGCAGTTCGGCCAGCCGGGTGGCGTAGGGGGTCGCCTGTTCCAGGGTGTAGGCGTAGCCGATCCAGCCGTCACAGGAGCGGGCCGCGCGTCGCAGCGCCGCCTCGGATTCACCGCCACACAGGATCGGCACCGGCTCGGGCGGGTGAGGCTCGATCATCAGCTCGGGGACCGAGTAGTAGCGCCCCTCGTACGACACCCAGCCGCCGCGCCAGATCTCGCGCAGCGCCGGGATCATCTCGTCGAGCCGCTTACCGCGGGTGTCGAAATCCTGGCCCATGAGCTCGAACTCCTCCCGCATCCAGCCGACACCGACACCGAGGGACACCCGCCCACCCGAGATCACCGCGGCCGTTGCCACCTGCTTGGCGACCTCGAGCAGAGGACGCGCGGGTGCCACGTACACAGCGTTGGAGAAACGCAGCCGATGCGTGAGCGCCGCCATCGCCCCGATCAGTACCCAGGAGTCCGGCCAGCTGGTCTCGGGTGCCCACGGGGGCTTCCCGGTCGGCGAATCCGGATACGGCGACGACAGTTCGCGCGGGTAGATCATGTGGTCCGAGCACACCATGCCGTGGTAGCCGGCCTCGTCGAGTAACGGCGCCACCGTCAGCGCGTCGGCGACATCCATGAAGGCCGTACCGCTCCAGAACTGCATCTACCAAACCCCTCCGTGTTTTCCGGTGTGTTCATAGGCAGCATGGACACATGCCCACCCTGCTCTGGTTTCGGCGAGACCTGCGTTGCTTCGACCATCCCGCCCTGCTGGAGGCAGCACAACGGGACGGCGAGGTACTCGCCTGCTATGTGCTCGATCCGCGATTGGAAGCATCCTCGGGTGCGCGTCGCCTGCAATATCTGTATCGGGCGTTGCGCGAGCTGTCCGACAACCTCGACGGAAATCTGCTGGTGACCCGCGGCCGACCCGAGCAGCGGATTCCGGCGCTGGCCCGGGCGGTCAGCGCCACCTCGGTGCACATCTCGCAGGACTACACGCCGTTCGGGCGGCGTCGCGATGACGCGGTTGAGGCGGCGCTCGGCGAGACCGCCCTGTGCGCAACGGGATCGGGCTACCTGGTGTCGCCCGGCCGGATAACCAAACCGGATGGCGCGCCGTACCGGGTGTTCACGCCGTTCTTCCGCGCCTGGCGCCGGCACGGCTGGCGCACTCCTGCGGATACCGGACCCGAATCGGCGCGCTGGATGGACCCCGCCGATACACCGGCGGGCATCTGCGATCGCATCGAAATTCCTGCTGTGACAGAGACTCTGACGTTCGATGTGGGTGAGCGCGCGGCGAGGTCGCAGTGGCGGGAATTCGTGGAGCAGGGATTGCCCGACTACCCGGCCCATCGCGACCGCCCCGACCTCGACTCCACCAGTCGGATGTCGGCACACCTCAAGTTCGGCACCATCCACCCTCGGACCATGGCGGCTGACCTCGACTCCGGCGATGACGTCTATCTGCGGGAGATGGCCTTCCGAGATTTCTACGCGGCGGTGCTGCACCACTGGCCCGACAGTGCGTGGCAGAACTGGAACCGCGATTTCGACGCGATCGAAACCGATGACGACGATGCGGCCGTGCGGGCGTTCGAGGCCTGGAAGGACGGCCGGACCGGATTCCCGATCGTCGATGCCGGGATGCGACAACTGGCTGCCACCGGGTTCATGCACAACCGGGTGCGCATGATCGTGGCTTCGTTCCTGGTCAAGGACCTGCATCTGCCCTGGCAATGGGGTGCGCGCTGGTTTCTCGAGCAGTTGGTGGACGGCGATGTGGCCAACAACCAGCACGGGTGGCAGTGGGCAGCCGGTTGCGGCACCGACGCCGCGCCGTACTTCCGCGTTTTCAATCCGGCCCTGCAGGGGGCGAAGTTCGACCCGGACGGCGATTACATCCGACGCTGGGTCCCGGAGTTGGCCGATGTCGTCGACGTGCACAAACTGGGTACCGACCGGCCGGCGTCGTACCCGGAACCGATCGCCGACCACGCCGAGGAGCGACTGGAGGCGCTGCGGAGGTACCGACACCTGGGTTGACCCCCCACGGCCGGCATACGACACAGCGTCGTATGCCAGAATGTCCGCAAGCCAAGCCAGAAGCCAGTTCGATCCGGAGGAGCAAAAGTGGTCAGCACCGAGGTGGAGCGCAGCAACGGCGTCGACGTCGAGGACGTGCCCTCGGCAGCGTGGGGCTGGTCGGATCTGAACATCAAGGTGATCCACATCGGCGGCATTCTGTCCGCGATCTTCCTGCTGGTCATGATGCACGGCAACCACATCGGACACGTCGAGAACTGGTTCCTCATCACGTTCGCGGCGCTCATCTTCCTGGCCGTGGCCCGGAACATCTGGATGCGTCGCCGCGGCTGGATTCGCTAGCCGCACATCGCGCATGCCGGCCCTACAACCGGGCCGGCACATCGATCGAGGTATCCACCGGTCGCATCGGGCGGATCAGCCCTTCCTGGGCGAATGACGCCAGCAGTTCACCGTCCTCGGTATGAACCTGACCGCGGACATATGACATCCCCTGTCCGGCCGCGGTGCTCTCATGGCTGTAGAGCAGCCAGCCGTCCCACTCCACGGCCTCGTGGAAACTCACCGACGTCGACATCAACGCTGTCGACACCGTGGCGTGCGCCTGCGCCGTGCCCACCCCCGGATGTGGTCGCATCGTGGTCGAGATACCGAGTTGCCCGGTGAAATACGCCAACAACGCCTTGGCGAGGTCGTCGCGTTCGGGAATCGGGTCATAGCGCAGCCACGCATAGAGTTCGGGCGGTCCCACCTCGTCGGGACTGTTGACATCGACTACGTCGACCAGCCGCAACTCATGGCCGAGCATGGCCCGCCCGGCCGGATGGGCGTCGTCCGGCGTCTCGACGTCGGGTCGCAACGCATGGTGGCTGACCACATCGTCGGTGGGCACATCGGCCAGCACGGTCACGGTAGCGCACAGCCGTGACTCCTGACCGACGGCGACCACCGCGGTCGCCGTCGAGCGCCCCTCGTGCACCACACTGACGGCCAGCTCAACCGTGGAGTCGATCTCGACCGGCCGGGTGAAGACCGCGTGCGCGGACCGAATCGTCTTGTCCGGGAATCGCTTTGCCGTCGCGACGATGGCCTGGCCCAGCGCCTGCGCACCCTTGGCCACCCGCCTGCCGTCGGTTCCGGCCGGCCCTGTCACGCCGACGAATCGATCCGGACCGGCGGGTGTCACGTCGAACACCTCGAGCAGGCCCGCGACCGATGCCCGCGCCGGCATCAACACACCGGAACCAGGTCCGCGTCGAGCAGACCCGCGGACCGCCCGCACCGGAACAGGGTCTCCACCGTGTCTGCCGACGCCGGGTCCATCCCGGCCACCGCCAACGCGTGAGCCTTGAACGCCAGCGCGGCCGCGCTCGGCCGGTACCGCGCCGGCTGGATCTGCAGGCCGAGACCGTCTGGGCCCCGCGATCCGAAAAAGACCACATCGCCACCCGGATTGCGCATGGTGAGCCCGTGGTCACCGGGCTCGAAGCGGGAGGTACCGATGGCCGTCATCACCACCGCGTCCGCCTCCGCCGATCGCCACAGCCCGCTCAGGCCAACGGCTTTGAGCCCGAGGATGCCCAGCGCACGCTCATCTCCGACCTCGTCGGCGGCGACGCTGACCCGCCAGCCCGCCATCGCCCGGTCGAACAGCCATCCGCCGATGCCCGACACCACGTCGGCGACATCGTCCGCCACCACGTTCAGCTCATACTGCAGAGCCTTCTCGGGACGGATCCGCGGCCGGGCGAACGGGACCGCGAGCGCATCGCCGCCGCCGCGCACCTCGGACAACTGTGCGGACATTCCTGACTGTGGGGACATAGGGCATCCAATCCGGGTCCAAGGGGCTGATCGGCCGGCACTCTCGACGGGGGTGTTGCGGTGTGGCCCGCCTCACCCAACAGCGTGACATTTACAAGAGAATCTGTAAAGCTTCTATCTTGACGCATCAGTCGGCCGGACGATCGGCACCGATGCGTCCCGCAGACGCGCCCGGGCCCCGGCCCATCAGCCAAATTGGAGGTGTTGCAATGAGTCTCGTCGCAGGGCGGGGTCCGTTGAGTACACAACCGGCCGGTTGGTTCACGCCCCCGCTGGCCGATGGCACGGTCTACATCGAGCCCCACCCGCGCCGCATCCAGGCCTTCCGAGGCGATTCCGCACTGCTCGACACCGAGCACGCCCTGATGGTGCACCGCGCCGGTCACCCGCTCAGCTATGCGTTCCGCAGCGATGAGGTCGGCGACCTTCCGCACGAGCCGGTGGTCGAGGCACCGGGCTATGTCGCGGTGCCCTGGGATGCCGTCGACGCGTGGTTCGAAGAGGGACGCAAGCTGGTGCACTACCCGCCCAACCCCTACCACCGGGTCGACTGCCGGCCGACCCGCCGCGGCCTGCGGGTGACGGCCGGCGACGCGGTCCTGGTCGACACCGCCGAGACCGTCATCGTGTTCGAGACGGCCCTGGAACCGCGGCTCTATGTGGATCCCGCCCGGGTCCGCACCGATCTGCTACGACCCAGCCCGACCACGTCGTACTGCAACTACAAGGGCACGGCCGCCTACTGGTCGGCGGTCGCCGGAGACACCGTGATCGCCGACGTGGCCTGGAGCTACCCCGACACCCCACCGGAATCCCTGCCCATCCAGGGGTTCCTCAGCTTCGACGCGACCCGCGTCGACGTGCTCGCCGAACTCCCCTCGTCCGGGACGTCGGCCACGTGCGGCTGCGAACTCTGACCTGCAATCGCACGACAACCTGCACCACCGAGGAAGGCAACCGACATTGGGCATCGTGACCACCAGCTCCGAGACGACGTTCACCCAATCCGCCGAGGAGGTCTACGACTTCGTCACCAATCCGGCGAACTGGGTGAAGACGTATCCGGGCAGCGCGCACATCGGCGGACTACCGGAGCGGCTGCCGCTGCAGGTCGGTGACACCTGGACCGAGGCCGGACCGGACGGCGCACAGATCTACACCTGGCATCTGGCGATCGCCATGCGACCGCGCATGTGGGTGTTCAACTCGGTGGGCCGGCTCGGCCACGACAGTGACGGGAACGGCGGCATGGAAGGCCGCATCACCGTGCAGTACCAGTTCACCCGCCCGGGCAACGACATCACCCTGTTCAGCCGCACGATGACCATCGAGGCCTACAAGGATTCCCCGCTGCCGGACGCGCTGTTCCGGGTGGTCAATCCGGCCAACATCGACAAGTATCACGCCGCGGTGGGTCGGGAGCTGGCGCTGCGCTGAGCCGCGAATCAAGCGGCCGCGGCTGAGCCGCGAATCAAGCCAGCGCGGCGCCGCCCTCGAAATCGTCGGACAGCGCCGCCGCCAACTCCAGCGTGCGGCGCCGGAACGCCGGTCGCAACAGATCGAAATGGATCTCGGTGCCCGCGGCGATGTGCTTGTCCCACGGCAACACGAACACCCGGCCCGGGGCCACATGCTTCTGGAACTGGTGCACCAGGTCGCCGGTGTTCACGTTGGGTTTGCGCGGGCCGACGTGGTTGACCACGACGCAGGAGCGGTTCAGCAGATCCTGGTAGCCGTTGTGCCGCAGCCAGTCCATGGTCACCGCGGCCTGCCGGGCACCGTCGATCGAGGCACTCGCCACGATCACCGCACCGGAAACCGTCGCCAGCACGCCGCGGCCCGCGGGGGCGAACATGTCCGCCGCGCAATCGGCCAGGACCAGGTTGTAGTGCTTCGAGACCGTGGCGGTCGCGGCGTTCCAGTCAGCGTCGTTGAAGGCCCGGCTGGCGCCGCTGTACTCATCGCTGGACAGCACCTCGAGCTTGGACTCGTTCATGCTGGTGAAGGCCCGGACATCGTTGTACCGCGACAGGTCCTTGGCGGCCAGGAGGTCGCTCACCGTCGCCGCGGACTGCCGTCCCACCCGGTCGGCCAGATTGCCGCTGGCCGGGTCGGCGTCGACGGCGAGGATCCGGTCGCCGCGCACCGCGCTGAGCACCGATCCGAGCGCCACGGTGACGGCGGTCTTGCCGACGCCGCCCTTCAGGCCGAACACCCCGATCTGGTGGGACTCTCGGGCCGTGCGGCGCACCCGGGCATACAGGTCCAGTTCGTAGAGTTCGTCGCGGGACAACCCGAGGTTGAGGCGGGTGGTGACGTAGACCGCCCGTCGCCAGCCGCGTCGTGGCTGCATCTTGACCGAGGAGCGGACGCCGACGCGGGAGAGGTTGTCGATGGCGCGCGGTTCGCCGGGGGCGGCCGCCGGGATCGGTTGTTCCAGGATCCAGCTGCCCGCCGAGGACGACCCGCTGATCGGGCGGCCCGGGACCACAGGGAGCTTGGTGGTGATCTCCGCTTCGCGGGGAGCGGCGAAATTCGAGGTCAGAACGATCGGTGGCGTCGATACCCTGGCGTCGCCGTGCCGGGACCGCCCGGTCGGCAGCGCCGCGACGGGGCCGCCCAAGAGGGCGTCAAGCCCGCCGTACGCCAGCGGGTCCCTGGCGTGTTTGGCATCTCCGGAGTACATAAGCCGGTCGTCGTCGGCCGACATAAATACCTCTCAATCGCTCACTCGCTCCCGACGCGACCAGGTTGCCCTCGGGTGCGCCGCCGCACCGCCGAGGCCATCGTCGCACCGGCCGTACCGATTGTCCGCGCGAGTTTCACTTGCAACAGACCTGCATTATTGCCCACAACGTCGATCACAACCACCGCCGAGCGGCCGCCCGGATGCCCCAGCTACCAGCTCAACCATGCAGTGCCCGGCGCAGCGCGGCGCCCTGTAGCGCGAATAGCTGTTGGCTGACCTCACACTCCGGAAGCAGCGAATCGAAGCCGTGGCACGTCCCGGGAAAGAGATGCAGTTCCGTGGCAACGCCCTCGGCCAACAGCCGACGCGCATAGTCGAGCGCTTCGTCGCGCAGCGGATCGAGCTCCGAGCAGGTGATCAGCGCCGGCGCGACACCGGCCAACGAGGCGGCCCGGGCGGGCAC
>NZ_HG322951.1:2893699-3001889 GCF_000455325.1 Mycolicibacterium septicum DSM 44393 | reverse complement strand
CCGGGCGGGCACAGCCGCCTCCGGCACGTCCCGGCCGCCCACATAGTGCCGCCACATCGCGACGGTCGCCGGGCCGTCGAACCCCGGGGTGTCGGCGAACTCCTCCTTCGACCGGGTGGGCCGGTCGTCGAGCACCGGCTGGTGCAGCGACTGGAACACGATGGGGGGCGCGGAGCCGGCCGCCGAATGCTGCGCCAGCAGCGCGGCCAGCGAGCCGCCCGCGCTGTTGCCGGCCACCGCGATGCGGCCCGCGTCGATGTCGAGCTCGCCGGCCAGCGTGGCCGCCCAGTTGAGCACCACCATCGCGTCGTCGAAGGCGGCCGGGTAGGGATATTCGGGCGCGAGCCGGTAGTCCATGGCGATCACCGTGCACCGGGCCCGCCGGGCCAGCTCCACACATTGGATCTGGTCGGTGTCGAGGTTGCCCAGGACGAAGGCACCGGAATGGCAGTACACCACCGCGGGTGACGGCGAGGGGCCACCGCGGTAGATCCGCACCGGGATGGTGCGTCGTCCGAGCGCGACGCGGGCGCCGACGATCTCGACGCCGGGCGTGTCCAGGACCTGGGCAGCGTCCCGGCGTCGCTGATCCAGCGAGGTACGCACCACGCCCAACTGCTCCGTGGACAGGTCGGTGCGCGCCTCGGCAAATCCGTGCAACGCGGGGTCGAGGCGCTCCAGCCAGGGCATGGCTCAGCCGTCCGTCCGATCGGCGGCCGCGGAGACCGGGGCCGGGTAGTTGGTGGGCGGTTCGAAAGTGTAGTCGGCGGACCGGAACCGGCGGGTCATCGACCAGAATGCGCGGGCACTGCGTGGCCATTGGGTGACCACCCGGCCGCTGGGTGCCCGGAAATAGCTGCTGCACCGGGTCAGCCACACGGTGCCCTGCATCCACCGGTCGATGTCGGCGAGAAACGCGGCCATGGCGCCGGGACGCACCGCCACATAGGACTTGTGTTTGCGCCGAAGGTGTTTCAGTGCCCGAACCACGTATCGGGCCTGCGCCTCCAGGATGAAGATGACGCTGTTGGAGCCGACGTTGGTGTTGGGTCCGTAGAGCATGAAGAAGTTGGGGAAGCCGGGCACCGCCATCCCCAGGTAGGCGAATGCCCCGTCACTCCAGGTGTCGTGCAGCGACACCCCGTTCTCGCCGGTCACCTCGATCTGCCCGAGATAGTCGGCGGCCGCGTACCCGGTGGCGCACACCACCACATCGACGTCGAGTTCCCGACCGTCCTCGGTGACCAGGGACCGGGCCCGCAACGCACGGGCCGGGCTGGACACCACCTCGACGTTGGGCCGGGTCAGGGTGGCGATGAAATCCGGCGAGAACACCAGCCGCTTGCAACCCAGCGGATGGTCCGGGGTGAGCCGTGCCCGCAGTTCGTCGTCGGCCACGGTTGATTCGAGGAGGTTGAGCGCGAGCGCCTTGAACTCCTGGGTCTTGTCGCTGCCGTTCTCGATGACGGCGATGTTGGACTCGCTGCGCAGCCAGAGCCGGGTCCGGTAGATCTTCTTCGCGAACGGCACGTGGGCGAACAGCCAGCGTTCCCGCTCGGTGTACGGCCGGTCGGGTTTCGGCAACACCCAGGTCGCCGAGCGCTGGACCGAATACACCTTCTCGGCGACCTTCGCCATCTCCGGAACCACCTGGGAGGCAGTCGATCCGGTACCGAGTACGGCCACCCGAGCCCCGTCGATGGCGACGCCGTGGTCCCATTCGGCGGTGTGCATGAGGGTGCCGGTGAACGGCTCCTCCTGTACCAGATCCGGTTGCAGCGGTTGGGTGAACAGGCCGATCGCCGAGACCACGAAGTCGAAGCGGTGCTGCACACCGGACCCGGTGGTCAACACCCAGTTGTTGGCTCCGGAATCCCACTGTGCCGCAACGATCTCGGTGTTCAGTTGCAGGTGCGAGCCGAGCCGGTAGCGCTCGGCGCACCGCTCGAAGTACTCCAGGATCTCCGGTTGCCCGGCCCACAGCCGGCTCCAGCCGGCGTTGAGATCGAACGAGTAGGAGTACAGGTGCGACTTCACGTCGCAGGCCAGGCCCGGGTAGGTGTTGATCCGCCACGTACCACCGACCCCGTCTTCGCGGTCGAAGATGGTGAAATCGTCGAAACCCGCCTTTTTCAGGAAGATTCCGAGCGCCAGGCCACCCGGGCCTGCACCGATGATCCCCACTGAGGGTGAGCTGGACATGCGCACTATCCGATCTGCAGACATTGGCCGCCGTCGACGAGGAGTTCCGAGCCGGTGATGAAGGCCGCCTGGCCCGACAGCAGAAACGCCACGGCGTCGGCGATTTCGTTCGGCTTGCCCAACCGGCCCAGGGTGGCCCGATCGGCCAGCCGGGCCTGGGTCGACTCGTCGAGCATCGGTGTCTCGACGGGGCCCGGGAACACCGCGTTGACCCGGATACCGTCGCGACCCAGTTCGGCGGCCGCCAGTTGGGTGAGCCCGCGCAATGCCCACTTCGACGACCCGTAGGCCGCATGGTTCGGAAACGGCCGGACGGCGCCGGTGCTGCAGGTGTTCACCACGGCAGCACCTTCGGCCTGCCGGAGCGACTCGAGCGCCGCCTGCAATCCGAGGAACGGCCCAAGGCAGTTGACGCGCCAGGAACCTTCGAATCCGGCCGCCGTTTCCTCGGCGATCGGGGCCCGATGCAGCACACCGGCGTTGTTGACCAGCGCGTTGAGCCCACCGAACCGCTCGACGGTGGCCCGCACCGCGGCCTGCCACTGCTCGGCCGAGGTCACGTCCAGCTGGACGGCCAGCACCCGGTCGCCGAATTCGGCTGTGCTCGTGGTCAGTTCGTCGATCAGCAGATCAGCTGCTGTCACCCGGTAGCCGTCGGCCACCAGTCGGCGCACGATGGCCGCGCCCTGGCCGCGTGCGGCGCCGGTCACCAGCGCGACCCGGTCGCCGCTCGGCACTGCTCCTGCGTTCAGTTGTAGCCTCCTCGTTCGGTGCCGGTCGCGGCCCGCCCGGGTGCGGGCGGACCGCCGGCGCTTCCTGTTGCCTCATCGAGGTGCTCGGCGGCACCACGGCGTAACGCCTGAGATTCCGAGGCCAGGGTGATCATCTGGAAACCCAAGTCGGCCATGGACTTTCCGAGTTTTCCGGCCCCGGCATGGATTCCGGAGACCAGTCCGGCCGCGCGGGCGGCAGTCTGGACCGCGACCATCGCCGCCCGCACCTCGGGGTGCGTCCAGGCATCGGAGAGTTGGTATCCCATCGAGATGGCCAGGTCCGCCGGGCCGACGTAGATCCCGGTGAGGCCGGGCACCGCACAGATCTCCTCGGCGACGGCCAGACCGCGCGCGGTCTCGATCATCGCGAACACACTCACCCGGGCCTCCAGCTCGGCGGTGTCGTGTCCGAGGCTCGCCCGCAACGGGCCGAAGCTGCGCACCCCGGCCGGGGCGTAACGGGTGGCCGCGACCGCGGCGGCTGCCTGTTCGGCGGATTCCACCATGGCGATGATCACCGCGTCGGCGCCCGCGTCGAGCACCCGGCCGATCGGCGCGGGGTCGGCCGAGGGCAGCCGCACCGCGGTGGCGATCGGCACATGCTCGAGCCGTCTCAACAGCAGCGCCACGTCCGCATCGTCGAGATAGCCGTGCTGGACGTCGAATCCGACGTAGTGGTAACCCGCCGCCGCGAACTCCTCGGGACCGAGGATCGTCGGCCCGACCACCCAGCCGCCCCAGACCTGGGCGTTGGCGGCCAACGCGTCCTGCAGTCTGCTCGCGCTCACCGGGTGATCGCGATCTTGACGCGCTCGGGCACCGGACGGCAGGCCAGTTCGAACGCCGCCTGCACATCGTCCGAGCCGAACGTGTGGGTCACGTACCTGGGCAACAGGTCGGGATGCTCCCGGGCGAACTCGTCGGCCCGGCGCAGCACGCGCTGACGGTCCAGTGTGACACCGGATTTGAGGGTCAGGTTGTTCCGCAACATGGTGCGCATGCTGATCGGATAGCTGTCGTCGTCAGGCACCCCGAAGTAGAACACCGTGCCCCCGAACGCGGAGGCTTCCAATGCGTGGTTGAGCGTGGCGACCTGGTGCCCGACGGCTTCGATGACGACATCAGGCTTGCCGACCGGTCCCAGATGCCGGACCCAGCGGTCGCTCGTGGCCCGGACCGCGTCGTCGACCCCGAAGTGCGCGCTCACCGAAGAACGATCCACGGGGTCCACCCCGGTGACCCGTGCGGCACCGAACGCCTTTGCCACATAGGAGAACAGCAAGCCGATCGAGCCCTGTCCGATGACGGCGACGTGGCGGCCTCGCAGATCCGGCAGTTGCTCGACGGCGTACAGGACGCATGCCAGCGGCTGCAGGCCGACAGCCAGTTCCGGGGTCAGTGCCGGGTCGTAGGAGACCAGCCCGGCTCCGTCGGCGATCACGCGGCCCATCAGACCGTCGAAGCCCGACGCCCAACCCACCACGCGCTCCCCCGGTCGGTGATCGGGATGGCGGCTGGCCAGTACCTCGCCGACGATCTCGTGGATCGGGAAGCCGGTCATCTCCGCCGCACAGCATCCGGTGTCCCCCGGCAGCTTGCCCTGGGTGCCACGGAATCCGGGCAGGTCGCTGCCACAGATCCCGGCCGCCAGGAAGTCCAGCAGCACCTGGCCGTCGGCCAGCGATTCCGGCGATGGTTCTGAAATATCTTTCCGCTCAAACACATACGGAGCGACGAGCCGATACGACCACACGTCACACCTCCACAGGGATGTTGTTCCAGCCCCACTGGAAACTCGACGGCGGCCGGGATGCCGCGGCCTCGTCGATGTGATAGTCGGGCACGCGTTTGAGGAACTCCTGGATCATGATGGTGATCTCCAGCCGGGCCACGTGTACGCCGAGGCAGAAATGCTGCCCGTGGCCGAACGACAACAGCCGTTCGATGGGCCGGTTCCACACGAAATCGTCCGGATTGTCGTATTCCCGTTCGTCGCGGGCCGCCGAGGCAAGCAGCGTGATGACACGTTGGCCGGGATTGATGGTGGTGCCGTGAACCGTGTAGGGCCGCCGCACCGTTCGGGCGAACCACTGCGCCGGGGCACTGTGCCGGATGATCTCCTCACGGGCGACCGGCACATTGCCGTCGAGATCGGAACGCACTGCGGCCAACTGGTCGGGGTGCCGAAGCAGCTGCCACAGCCCGGTCGCGGTGATCTTCGGGACCGTCTCGGTACCGCCGATGAACACGCCGAGCATCTGCACCGCGGCTTCCATGTCCCCGAAGGCCGATCCGTCGGGCAGCCGGAAGTCGAGCAGGGCATCGGCGATCGGCACGCTGCCGTCATGGCCGGCTGCGCGCCGCCGCTCGATGATCGGGGTGAGGTAGGACAGGTAGCCGGGGCGGGCATTGCCCACCTCGACCCCCTCCCCGGGCTGAGCGAGGCTGCCCGCGTTGACCGTCGCCAGCACCTCCGGCGCGAGATCGGCAGGTAGTCCGACGAATTCGCAGACCATCGCGGCGGCGACGATACCGCCGTAGTCCTGCGTCAGGTCAAACGTGCCGCGCGGCAGCAGTTCGTCCAGACGCTCGTTGGCCAGCGTCCGGATCCTGTCAGCCAGCTTGGCCGCCGATCGCGGCCGGAACTGCGCCGAAGTGCACCGCCGCACGTTCTCGTAGAGCGGAGAATCGAAGTTGGCGTGGAAGGGCATGGGATGAAGCGGCGGATCGGGCACCGGGCCGTCGTTGCGATGCGCCAGCACGTTCGCGGCCGGCAGGGTGCCCTCGGAGGCGACGAAGGTTCCGTCGTTGACTCCGAGCATGTTCCAGATGTCGTCGAACCGGGACAACGCATAGGTGTCCCATTTGTCGATGTAGTACACCGGGTACTCGTCGCGCAAGATCCGGTAGTACGGCAACGGGTCGGCCATCACGTCCGGATCGAACGGATCGTAGGTGAAATCCTGCAGCACAGGCTGATTCATGCCAGGCCTACTTCAGCGGTGAGGGCGGCAGGGCCGAGAGGATGGAATCCTCCCAGCCGTCGCGAAGCGCGGGGGCCACGCTCATCCAGGTGACGATCTCCGCGGGCGGGCTGCCCTTCCACGACGGGTAATGGTTCTCGAAGCAGTCCCAGTCGTCGTCGAGTGCCCAGTAGTGGATCACCTCGTTGAACCGGAAGGTGGTGATGAACGAGCCCAGCCAGCGCTTGCCGGTGCTCTCCGACCACGGCACATACAACCGCTCGAGTTCCCGGATGTAGTCGTCCTGGCGCCCGGGCTTGGTTTCCATGATCTCCTGAATCACCAGGCCCGCACCGAAGTTCGCCTCCTGGAGCTGCGCAAGGGTCCTGTTGTACTTGCCGGCGTACATGATCCGGCCCTCACCGCGGGCCCCGAGCTCGGACAGGTATGCCGCCCACTGGAGTGCGGGCTTCTCGTGACTGCCGCCGACCGCCTGCGCCTTGCCGATGCGGGCGTAGTCGGCGAAAGCGTCGATCTCCCAGATGATCGTCACCTGCGGCCAGTGCCCGTTGTAGGGCGTGGTTTCCCAGATCGCGAACAGCCGCGCGCCGAGGTCCTCCATCATCGGCCGGTAGACCTCACCGAAGGTCTCCGTGAACTGGTCGGTCCGACCTGATCCCAGGTCGATGGTCTCGTGCAAATACAGCAGCGTGTGGCCGTAGAACTTCTTCATCACGACGCTCCGATAGTTGACAGTGGCACCATGCGAGCGTGACACTTGAGGCGTGTTTTGTAAAGGCGCGAGGACATGACTGCGGGAACCGAACAAACCGGGACAACCGAACTGGCGCACGGTTTCTGTTTCGGCGAGGGGCCGCGCTGGTTCGAGGGCATGCTGTGGTTTTCCGACATGCTGGGCGAAGCCGTGCACACGGTCACGCTGGCAGGCTCCATGACCACCCTGCCCGTACCCGGACATTCGCCGTCCGGGCTGGGTTTCCGGCCCGACGGCACCCTGCTGATCGTCTCCACCGAGCGCCGTCAGGTGCTGCGTTACGACGGAGACACCGTCGAACTGCTGGCCGATCTCAGCGACCTGGTCCCCGCAGCCCTCGGTGACATGGTGGTCGACGAGCACGGCCGGGCCTATGTCGGATCGCAGGCCCGCACCGATGGGGTGATCGTGCGTATCGACCCTGATGACCAGGTGACGGTTGTCGCCGAGCATCTGGACTTCCCCAACGGCATGGTGATCACCCCGGATGGCACCACCCTGATCGTCGCGGAGTCCACCGCGCGACGGTTGAGCGCGTTCACCATCTCCCCCGATGGCGGGCTCACCGACCGGCGGGTGTTCGCCGACGGTCTCGACGGCCCGCCGGACGGCCTCGCGATGGACGTCGAGGGCGGGGTGTGGGCGGCATTGACGTTGGCGCAGGAGTTCCAGCGCTTCGCCCCTGACGGCTCCTCGGTGACGCACCGGGTCGACGCCGACGGCCGCACCGCGATCGCGTGTGCCCTGGGCGGTGCCGAGGGACGCACCCTGTTTCTGGTCACCACCACCGACGCCTATCCGGAACGCCTGATCGGCACCAAACTGTCGCGGGTCGACGCGCTGATGGTCGAAACCCCCGCGCCGGGCGATCACGACACCCACCATCACCACTGAACGGTAGATATGTCTGACTCTTACTACGAGCTGATCGACGAGAACGACGCGATCGGCGAGAAGTTTCGCGCGACCGACATGACACGTGGCACCTGGTCGGCGGCCATCCAGCACGCAGCGCCGGTCTCGGCGCTGCTGGTGCGCGCACTGGAGCGCTGCGAGCACCGCGCCGACACCCGCCTGAGCCGGGTGGCCATCGATCTGATGGGCGGCGTGCCCTCCGAAGGTGACCTGTGGGTGCGTGCCCAGTTGGAACGCCCCGGCAAGCAGATCGAACTGGTCAGCGCCGAGATGCTGGCGCCCCGCCCCGACGGGGAAGCCAGAGTGGTGGCCCGAGCCAGCGGTTGGCGGATGTTGCAACTCGACACCGCCGCCATCGCGCACGCCTCTGCCGAACCGCTGCCGCCGCTGGAGCAGGCCCGTAGCCACGACATGGCCAAGAACTGGGAGCCCAACTACGTGCACAGCGTGGATTGGCGCTGGCTGACCGTGCCGCAGGCGCCCGGCCCGGGTGAGTCCTGGCTCAAGCCGACCGTCGACCTGGTCAAGGGCGAGTCGATGACGCCGCTGCAGCGCTTGTTCGCCGTCGCTGACGACGCCAACGGCATCGGCTCCAAGATCGACATCCGCAAGTGGACGTTCCTCAACACCGATCTGGTGGTGCACATCCACCGAGTGCCCGACGGGGAGTGGATCGGCATCCGTGCCGACACCAACTACGGCCCCGACGGCATCGGCGCCACGGTGGGGACGCTGTTCGACCAGACCGGCGCGGTGGGCGCGATCCAGCAGTCGGTGCTGGTGCGCCCCCGCCCACCGAAAAGTTCCTAGCACGAGCAGACGCGGAAGTACCCTGCCGACACCAAAATTGGGTACCTACGTGTCTGCTCGCCGAAGAACGTCACGGGTCAAGTCAGCCACACTCGCCACACCCATCAACGTCAGCGTCGAGCGCATCTCGGCGGCCAGGATGTCGAGCACCGCACCCACTCCGGCACCACCGGCCACGGCCAGCCCGTAGATGTAGGGCCGGCCGATCATCACGGCGTCGGCCCCGAGGGCCAGTGCCGTCACGATGTCGGTGCCGGATCGCACACCGCTGTCCAGCAGCACCGTGGCGCGTCCGCCGACGGCGTCGGCGATGTCGGGCAACGCGTTCACCGAGGCGATCACCCCATTGAGTTGGCGCCCACCGTGATTGGACACCACCACCCCGGTGGCGCCCACGTCGTCGACCGCACGCACCGCGTCCTCTGGTTCCAACACACCCTTGACCACGAACGGCCCGTCCCAGCGCTCGCGGAGCGCGGCCACGTCACGCCAACTCAGGTCGGGCCGGATCCGGCGGTTCTGGATGCTCACGGATTCCACCGCGCCCTTCGCGCCTGCGGTGTGGGTGAGGCTGCGCATCGTCATCCGCTGGTGCCGCAGCAGTCCGTACCACCAGTGCGGCCGGATCGCGGCGTCGGCGATGCGGCGTGGCGTGAGGATCGGCGGGTGTCCCATGCCGGTGCGCCGCTCCCCGGTGCGGTTGCCCTGCACCGGAACGTCGACGGTCACCACCAGGGTGCGGTAACCGGTGTCACGGGCCCGGCTGAGCATGGAATCCGAGAACGGGCCATCGCCCCAGGGATACAGCTGGAACCAGTGGTCGGCCGACGTGCCTGCGGCGACTTCCTCGATGGAGTACGACGACGCCGTCGACAGTGTCAGTCGGGTGCCTGCCCGTTCGGCGGCCTGTGCGGCGGCCAGCTCACCCGACCAGTGCGCGAGCCCGGTGAGCCCGGTGGGAGCCAGCAGCACCGGCAGTTCGAGTCGCTGACCGTCGATCGTCACCCCCAACTCGGCACCGGGGTGCCCGGCCAGAACGCGTTGGCGCAGTGACCAATTCGCGAAGGCACTGCGATTGGCACGCAATGTGCGCTCATCCTCGGCCCCACCATCGAGGTAGGCCCACACCATGGCGGGCAGAGCCCGGCGCGCCGCACGCCGGTAGTCCTCGACGCTGACCAGCGGGGCCGGGGTACGCAGCCGGTACTGGAATGCCGGGCTCATTTGATCGCGATGGGCGTGACCGGCGAACCCACCGCATTGCTGATGTGCAGCGGCGGCGCCACGAACAGAAAACTCCACACCCCGTCGCCGGCACAGTCGGCGCTCAGTGCGTCGAGGTCGAGGATCTCGGCCAGCGGCATGCCCATGTCGCGGATCAGGATGCAGTGCAGCGGCAGCGTCTCCCCCGTCTCGCTTGGGATCACCTCGATGGCCCAGTTGTCACTGCCCACCGCCGCGACGCCGCGATCTCGCAACCAGCGCGCGCAGTCGATGCCCAGGCCCGGTTCGGTGGACATCCAATCGTCGCGGCCGTGGGCCAGCAGTCTGCCCCGCCAGCCCGTCCGCACCAGCAGGAAGTCAGCCTCTCCGACGGTGACACCCTGTGCCGCTTCGGCGGCCTCGAGGTCGTCCGGGGTGATCGCGGTACCGCCTTCGAGCCAGTCCACCCCGCCCAACCGGGCGATGTCGAGCAGTACACCGCGCCCGGCTATCCGGTCGGTGAAGGCGTCGACAGCCAGCTGACGGGCTCCGGCCCGGGTGCGGACCTGGTCTGTGGGGTAGCCGTTGTACAGCTTGTCGTCGTAGGCGACGTGCGACAACGCGTCCCATTGGGTCCCGGACTGCAGCGGCATGATGATCCAGTCGTCGGCGACCTGCAGCCCGTGCGGTTCCCAGTCGTCGGGCTGCATGGACATCAGGTGGACCGGGTTGAGCCGGCCGCCGATGCCGCTCTGCGGGCCGTCCTTGCCCACCGGAATGCTCAGCTGAAACACCTTGCCCGAACGGACTTCACCGGCTGCTGCCTGCACGTGACGCGGCTCGACGAGGTTGAGGGTGCCGATCTGGTCGTCGGGCCCCCATCGGCCCCAGTTGGACAGTTCGCGGCCGAGATCCTTGAAACTCACGCTTTACAGAATCGCACAAAATTGTCAACATGGCACCTATGGTTGCCGCCCATTTTCCGCTGCTGTCGTTCGACACCGCCGACCCGTCATTCGTCGCCGATCCGTGGGCGCGCTACCGCGAGATCCGGGAACTGGGCGGAGTGGTCTTCAACGAGCGGATCAACCGGTGGATGGTCGGCGAGTTCGCCCTGGTCAAGCAGATCCTCAGTGCCCCTTCACAGTTCGGCTCCGAACGCGGCCAGGTGGAGCACGCAGCGGTGTTCGGCGGACCCACGATGGAGTTCTACGACGGCCCACACCACGACCAGATCAGGTCGATCTGGTCCGGCGATTTCCGGCCGAGGACCCTAGCTCAGCTGCGCCCGGTGATCACCGACATCGTTCGCGCCAAGCTGGAGCCGGTCGCCGCCAGACTGCGCGACGGGGAAACCGTCGAGGTGGTCTCGGAGCTCACCCGCGGTATCCCGACCGAGGTGATCGCGCACATGCTCGGCGTGGAACCCGAGATGGTCGGCCAGTTCACCGCGTGGAGCGACGCGATGGGCGCTTCCGCCGAGGGGTACAGCATGCCCGGCGGGCACGGTGCCGAGTTGATCGCCGCCGGTAAACACGCGACGGCCCAACTGAATTCCTACATCCGCGAGCAACTGCCCCGCCGGGGCTGCCCAGCCGACGACAGTTGGGATCTGATCGGCACGATGGTCGGCCACGACTACGCCTGCGAGCACATGACCGAACAGGAGATCGTCGCCAGCAATACCCAATTGGTGTTCGCCGGCAACGAGACCACCGCCAAGCTGCTCGCCCAGATCGTGGCCACCCTGGCCGTTCATGCGGACCAGCGGCGAATCCTGCAGTCCGATCGCACGTTGGCCCTCGATGTGGCGGAAGAGGTGCACCGTCTGGAAACGGTGTCGCACTCCATCTTCCGCGATGTGGTCGGTGACGGCGTGACCGTCGGTGAGGTCGCCGTCGCCGACGGTGAGCGGATCACCCTGCTGCTGGGCGCGGCCAACCGCGATCCGCGACGCTGGGAGCGCCCCGACGAGTTCGACATCACCCGGCGCAAGCTGTCCCACCTGGGATTCGCCTTCGGTCTGCACAGTTGCCTCGGCATGAACCTGGCCCGCCTGGAGGCCCAGATCTTCGTCGAGGAGCTGATCGACACCGTCGGCGACTGGCAGCTGGCCGGGCCCCTGGACTACGGCACCAACTACACGGTGCGCGGGCCGGGCCGGGTGCTGATCGCGGCCGCCTGAGATTCAGCCCTGCATCCGCAGGGCGGTCGCCGGGCATTGGGTCACGGCCTGCTGCAAGCGTTCCCGGTCGCTCTCCGGATGATCATCCCCGTGGATGTGCACCATGCCCTCGTCGGAAACTTCGAACACGTCCTCGGCGATCGATTCGCAGATGCCGTGCCCGGTGCACTTGCCCAGGTCGACTTCGACGCGCATCGGGTGCCTACCTACGCGATGTGCGCGGGCACGCGCTTGATGCCGTGCACGAAGCTGCTGTACAGCAGTTCGGGCTCACCGAATTCGACGGTCTTCAGCCGGGTCAGCAGCTCGCGGAACAGGTGCCGCAACTCGGTCTTGGCCAGCTGGTTGCCCAGACAGAAGTGCGGGCCACCACCGCCGAACCCGACCTGCGGATTGGGAGAACGGCTCAGGTCGAACCGCTGCGGGTCGGTGAACACCGACTCGTCCCGGTTGCCCGAGCAGTAGAACAGGCCCACCTTCTCGCCTGCCCTGATCTGCTGGCCGGCCAGCTCGACGTCCTCGGTGGCGTGCCGCGCGAACTGGATCACCGGGGTGGCCCACCGCACGAATTCCTCTGTGGCCAGACCGATCCGGTTGTCGAAATCCTCCAACAGCCAATCCTTCTGGGCCGGATTGGCAGCCAGCGCCAGCATCGCGTGAGTGGTGGTCTGCTTGGTGGTGTCGTTACCCGCCGAGGCCAGCAGGATCAGGAATGCCCCGATCTCCTCGTCGGTCAGCCGGTGCCCGTCTACCTCGGCGTTGACGATGCTGGTCATCAGGTCGTCGCCGGGATTGGACCGCCGGAACTTGGCCAGCTCCACGCCTGTGTTCGAAATCAGCATGATCTCGTTGATGGTGGCCATCGCGCGCTCTTCGAGCGACGAGTACTCGTCATCGCTCATGCTGAACAGCTTCTCGGCCGCCTTGGCCAGCGCGGGCTGATCGGCAGCGGGTACACCGAGCATGTCGGAGATCGTCCGCATCGGCAGCTGCGCCGAGCATGCCTCGACGAAGTCGACGTCCCCGGCACCGATCAGGTCGTCGACGACGGCAACAGCGTTGCGGTGAATCTGCTCCTCGATCTTGCGCACGTTCCGCGGGGTGAACGCCGAGCTGATCAGGCGTCGGTACGTGGTGTGCTCGGGCGGATCCATCATCAGGAAGAAGGTGGCGAACTTCTGCACGTCGGCCGGCATCGGATCCAGCGCAACGCCCTGGGTCGAGGTGAACAACTCGGGGTGCTGGCTCACGAACTGGATGTCGGCGCGGCGGGTCACCGCCCAGAAACCGGGCTCCTCGACGTCGAACAGCGTCGACAGCGGCTGATGCCAGCTCAGGCCCTCACCCGCGCGCAACTGTGCGAATGTCTCGTCCCGCTCGGCGAAGGGCCGGCTCCAGAAATCGTGCGACGTGATGTCGAATGGGCTGTATTCGCGTGCCTGCGGTGAGCTGGCAACTGTCACGGTGTTCCCTCCTGCACGGGCGTCCGACAACGGTGTCGCGCCACGAATTAGCGTGACAGTTCGGCGATAGTTTGTAAAGCTGTGGGCATGGCGGAAATATCGTCCATCGACGACGACAGCAGCACCCGCGGACGGATCCTGGCCGCGACCGCCGAAGTGCTCGGGGCCAACGGCATGACCAAGCTCAGCCTGTCCGAGGTCGCCCTGCAGGCCGGGGTTTCCCGGCCCACGCTCTACCGCTGGTTCGCCTCCAAACAGGAACTGCTCGACGCATTCGTGGTGTGGGAGCGCAAGTACTACGAACAGGCCGTGGCGCAGGCCTCCGCCGACCTGCCCGACAACGAACACCTGGACGCCGCGCTGCGGACGGTCGTCGAGTATCAGCAGTCCTACCCGGGACTACGCATGGTCGACATCGAACCGGAACATGTCATCAAGCGCCTCACCCAGGTGATCCCGCTGATGCGGGAACGCCTGCAGCGACTGACAACCGGGCCGGATGCCGACATCGCCGCGGCCACCGCGGTGCGGGTGGCGGTCTGCCACTACCTGGTGCGCAGCGACGACGCCGACGATTTTCTGGCGCAGCTACGCCACGCCGCGCGGGTAAAACATCAGCATTGACCAGGTCTTTTCACTTCCGGCACTACCCTGGGCCCGGTGACGGACTCAGCTGATCCCATCGTCGGGCTCGACCTGGCCGAACAAGCCGCGCTGGGCAGCGGCGCAAGCTTCTGGACCACCAAGGCGATCGGCGCGGTGCCCGCGATCGTGCTGACCGACGGCCCGCACGGGGTGCGCAGGCAATCCGGCAGCGCCACAGATCATCTGGGCCTGTCCGGCAGTGAGCCGGCGACCTGCTTTCCGCCCGCGGTCGGACTCAGCCAGACCTGGGATCCCGAATTGGTGGAGCGAGTCGGCCGGGCACTGGGCGACGAAAGTCGCGCACTCGGCGTGCACGTGCTGCTCGGGCCGGGAGTCAACATCAAGCGTGACCCGCGGTGCGGGCGCAACTTCGAGTACTACTCGGAGGATCCGTTGCTCTCGGGGACGCTGGGCGCGGCGTGGGTGCGCGGTGTGCAGAGCCGCGGTGTCGGTGCATCGCTCAAGCACTTCGCGGTGAACAACGCCGAGCACGACCGGATGCGGGCCAGCTCCGACGTCGACGTCCGCACGCTGCGGGAGATCTATCTGCGGACATTCGAGATCGTGGTGCGCCAGGCCCGGCCCTGGACCGTGATGTGTTCCTACAACCGGATCAACGGGGTCTACGCGTCCGAGAACGCCTGGCTGCTGACCACGGTGCTGCGCGACGAATGGGGTTTCGACGGCGTGGTGGTCAGCGACTGGGGCGCGGTGGCGGACCGGGTCGCGGCGGTGGCCGCGGGCCTGGACCTGGAGATGCCCACGACCGGCGGCCTCTCCGACACCGAGGTGGTGAACGCGGTGCGTGCCGGGTCCCTGCACGCGGACGTCGTCACCCGCGCCGCGGGGCGTGTCGCTCGACTGACCCAGCGGGTCACCGAAACAGGCACCACCGCAGGTTCATTCAGTGCTGCCGATATCGATGCGCACCACGAGCTGGCCCGCGAGGCGGCACAGCGGGCCATCGTGCTGTTGAAGAACGACGGCGATCTGCTGCCGCTGGCGCCGTCACCGCTGGCGGTCATCGGCGAGTTCGCCCAACAGCCGAGGTACCAGGGTGGCGGAAGTTCCCACGTGAACCCCACCCGCCTCGACATCCCGCTGGACGAGATCCGCAGGCTCGCAGGCGATCAGCCGGTGAGCCATTGTTCGGGAAGCGATATCGCGGCCGCGGTCAGCGCCGCTGAATCCGCCGAGACCGCAATCTTATTCCTCGGGCTCACCGCCGAAGAGGAGTCCGAGGGCTACGACCGCGAGCACATCGATCTGCCCGCCGCCCAGCTGGATCTGCTCCGTGCCGTGGTCGAGGCCCAGCCCCGTACCGTGGTGGTGCTGTCCCATGGCGGCGTGGTGCGCCTCGACGCTGTCGCGGCCCTGGCCCCGGCCATCGTGGACGGGGCCCTGCTCGGGCAGGCCGGGGGTGGCGCGCTGGCCGATGCACTGTTCGGCGTCGTCAACCCGTCGGGCCGGCTGGCCGAGACCGTGCCGCTGCGACTGCAGGATTCTCCTGCCTACCTCAACTTTCCGTCCGAATCCGGCCATACCGTGTACGGCGAGCGGATCTTCGTCGGCTACCGCTGGTATGACACCCGGGACATCCCGGTGGCGTTCCCGTTCGGCCACGGCCTGTCCTACACCCGGTTCGATTACTCCGGCCTCGAAGTCGACGCCGTCGGCGAGGGACTGTCCGTACGGCTCACGGTGACCAACACCGGCGCCCGGTCGGGCCGTGAGGTGGTGCAGGTCTACGCCGGGCTACCCGGATCCACCGTCGGCAGGCCAGTCCGATGGCTGGCCGGTTTCGCGGCGGTGACGCTCGAACCGGGCGAGCAATGTGCCGTCGAAATCCCGATCGGCCGAAGCGATCTCGCGTACTGGAGCACGACAGCAGGGCGCTGGGTCGTCGAGCCCGGCGACTATGCCGTGTCGGTCGGTGCATCGAGCCGGGACCTGCGGCTGGCCGCGACGGTGACATTGGCCGGCGATGAACCGACCCAGCCGTTCACCCGCGATTCGACCCTGGCCGAGCTGCTCGCCGACCCGGCGGCGGCGCAGACGATTCTCGCGATACTCGGCAGCGTCTCCCCGTTCGGCGCAACCGATTCCGCTTTCGGCAGCAATCTGCTGCGGATGCTGGAATCGGTGCCGATCGGGCGGATGGCCGCATTCTCGGCAGGCAAGATCACCCGCGAGCAGCTCGATGACCTGCTCGCAGGCATCAACGCTCAGCGATCCTGACCACCGCGCAGCTCGGCCAGGATCTCGTCGGTGTGGGCGCCGAGCGCCGGGGCGACCATGCGTGGCTGCCACGGAGTGGCCGAGAAGTCGGCCGGGCTGGACACCATCGGCACCGTCGAAAGTCCGTCGGGGACTTCGACAATGCCGCCCGCGGCGTGGAACTGCTCGTCGGCGATCACGTCGTCGAGACTGTTGATCGGTGACCAGAAGAAGTCGGGTTCCTCGTCGAACAGGGTGGCCCAGTGCTCCATCGGATGCTCGGCGAAGATGGCGTCCAGATCGGCGATCAGCTCGCGGGCGTTGACGTATCGATCACGCGCGGTGGCGAAACGTGCGTCGGTCAGCCAGTCTTCGCGGGCCACCACGCGACACAGTGCGGGCCAGTGCCGGTCCCCCTGCAGGCCGACGATCCAGAACCGTTTCCCGTCACCGGTGGCGTAGTTGTTCATGCACGGGTTGGCCATCGCCTCACGCTGGCCGATCGCGATCTGCTCACCGCTCATCAGCACGGTGTTGAGATCGAAGCTGACGGTGTAGGCGCCCTGGCGGTAGAGCGAGGTGCTGACCAATTGGCCGGTCCCGGTGCGGTTTCGGGCCAGCAGTGCGGCACACACCGCAGCCGCCAGCGTCATCCCCGCGGAGTGGTCCCCCATCCCACCGCGCTGGAACGGCGGGGTGTCCCCGGGCCGGGTGAGCAGGTCGGCAAGCCCGGCGCGGGCCCAGAACGCGGCGACGTCGTAGGCCGCGCGGTCGGCCTCCGGTCCGGTCAGTCCGTATCCGGTGATCAGCCCGTACACCAGGCGCGGATTGCGTGCCGCGACGGTCTCGAAGTCGAGTTCCAGCCGCCGCAACGCTGCGGGCCGCACGTTGGTCAGGAAAACGTCTGCGGTGGAGAGCAATTCGCCTGCGGTGTCCCGCCCCTCGGCGGTACCGAGGTCGAGCACGATGCTGCGCTTGGACCGGTTGTCCATCTCGAAGGGCGGGTTGGCCGCCACGCCCAGGTCCGGATCCAGGCCGAGCATCCGGCCGAAGGTTCTCGCCGGGTCGCCCGACGGTGGTTCGATCTTGATGACGTCGGCGCCCCAGTCGGCAAGGAGCGCTCCGGCCGCCGGTGCGGCAACCCAGACACCCAACTCGACGACCCGAAATCCCTCCATCGGACCCGCCATGCCGCTCCTTCCCGAAACCGCTTTACAATTTGGATCACAATTGTAAACTTGCCGAATGCTCACATCGGCCCGCCGCCTCGTCCCCGCCGCCGGCCTGGCCGCACACATCGGCCACGGCGTGCAACGTATCGCAACCGACGCGGTCATCGGGCGCATGCGGTCACTACCCCGCCGGATCGCCGACCTCGACGCGGCCTACCTATCCGAACTGACCGGGTGCCGCGTCGAATCGGTGTCGGTGGTCGGCGGCGATGCGGGCACGTCGTCACGGGCCCGGCTGGCGCTGTCGGGCACCGGGGTGCCGGAATCGGTCTTCGTCAAGATGCCCGCCGAGACAGGCGCCACCCGGATGATGGGCGAGCTGGGCCGGCTGGGACACACCGAGGTTCGTTTCTACCAGCAGCTGGCCGACGGCCTGCCCGGCGTTCCCCGCGCCTACGGCGCGGCTTTCGACGTCCTCACCGGGCGGTACGTGCTCGTCCTGGAGGACCTGGCACTGAGTCCCTGCGAGTTCCCGGACACCCTGCACCCGCTGGACAAGGACCGGGCCGCCATGACGGTTGAGCTGCTGGCCCGCGTGCACGCCGCATTCTGGGGCCGCCTGCCGCAACGCAGCGGAAGCGGGCCGCTGGGCTGGCTGTACTCGGCATCGGGCGACCACACCTCGTTGATGACCGGCTCCCTGTTGAAGATGTCGACCAAACGACTCGCCGAGAACACCGACATCCCGGTGGCCGACGGCCGGTTCATCGACGAGAACTACCGTGCGGCGGCACAGCTGCTGGACCGCCCGCCGCATACCGTGATGCATGGTGACGCACATCCGGGCAACCTGTTCTTCCGCAACGGCGAGGCGGGCCTACTCGACTGGCAGGCGGTGCGCCGCGGCCATCCGGGCCGCGAGCTGGCATACACCCTGGTCACCTGCATGACCACGGCCGACCGGCAGGCCGCCGAGCGTGACCTGCTCGACGAGTACCGGCGGGCACTCGCCGCGGCGGGCGGCCCGACCCTGGAGCACGACGAATTGTGGGAGCGTTATCGCCTCGGGGCGATCTACGCGTACACCGCACCCGTCATCACCGCCGGACTCGGCGGTATGCAGGACGAAGGCATCGCACTGGAAGGCGCGAGACGGGGCGTGGCAGCTTTGGCAGACCTGGAGACTGTGGCAATACTCAAGAAGTTGCTGTGATGGTCCTACCATTTGGTGAACCACGATCAACCAAGGCCTGGACGTGAATGAACCTGTACCCGCGCAGCGGGACCTATCGCTAGAAGACACCTCGACGCGGAACCGAATCCTGGTCGCGACAGCCGAGGTACTGGCTCGCAGCGGCCAGACCAAATTGAGCCTCTCCGAGGTGGCGCTGCAGGCCGGCGTCTCGCGGCCCACGCTCTACCGCTGGTTCGCCGACAAACAGGAGCTTCTCGCCGCGTTCGGCACCTACGAGCGCGAGATGTTCGACCACGGCATGAGCCGTGCCACCGTCGGCCTGAGGGGCACCGAGAAGCTCGACGCCGCACTGCGTTTCATCGTGCAGTACCAACAGTCGTATTCCGGGGTCCGGCTGGTCGACATCGAGCCCGAGGTCGTGATCGCCCAACTGGCCAACGTCATCCCGCTGATGCGGGCGCGGCTGCTCAAACTCCTGTCGGGCGCCAACGCGCCGGTCAAGGCGGCCACCGCGATCCGGGTCGCGATCTCGCACTACATCGTGCGCAGCGACGACGGCGATCAATTCCTGGCACAGCTGCGCCACGCCGTCGGCATCAGACAGCCCGACACGAACTGATCCGCTTTCTACCGTTCGCCCATCCGTACGTCCCGTCCCGCGCGTCGACGACACTCTACGATCGCAGAGTCTTATCGATCGGTCAATCCTTCCTCCAAAGGGGTGACACGACACGCAATTTTTGTAAAGCTGTCTCCTATGACTCAGGTGCAGAGCGACACCGGCGTGCTCGCCGGTGACGAGCGGATGCTCATCGACGGTGAACTCCAATACACCGGCAGCGGTGCGAAATTCGACGTCATCCATCCCGCCAGCGAGCAGGTGGCCGGCCAGGCGACCGACGGCACGGTGGCCGACATCGAGCGTGCCGTGGGCGCCGCGCGAAGGGCGTTCGACGAAACCGACTGGAGCCGCGACGTCGAGTTCCGCTACCACTGCCTGATGCAGTTGCACGACGCGCTGGAATCCGAGAAGGAGCGGCTGCGCCGGGTGCTGGTCACCGAGGTCGGCTGTCCGGTGACCGTCACGGGCTCACAGATCGAGGACCCGATCGGCGAGGTCAAGCACTGGGCCGAGCACGGGAAGAGCTTCGACTACGTCGTCGACAACGGCGTGCACCAGACCCAGCTGGGGCCGGCGCGGCGCAAGATCGCCTACGAACCCGTCGGCGTGGTCGGCGCGATCACCCCGTGGAACGTGCCGTTCTACCTCAACATCGCCGAGACGGTGCCGGCGTTGATGGCCGGCAACACCGTGGTGCTCAAGCCCGCGCAGCTCACCCCGTGGTCGGGTACCGAGTTGGGCCGCATCGTCGCCGAACACACCGACATCCCGGCCGGCGTGTTCAACGTCGTGGTGGCAGGCGCCAATGAGGTCGGCGCCGCGCTGTCGGCCGACCCGCGGGTGGACATGATCACGTTCACCGGCTCCACCGCGACCGGGCGCGCCATCCTGGCCGCCGGTGCCTCCACGGTCAAGAAGACCATGCTCGAGCTGGGCGGCAAGTCGGCCCACATCGTGCTCGACGACGCCGACTTCAACTCGGCGCTGCCGATCGCGGCGATGATGGCCTGCGTCATGAGCGGGCAGTCCTGCATCCTGCCCAGCCGAATCCTGCTCCCCCGCAGCCGCTACGACGAGGGCCTCGAGCTCCTCAAGGGCGCGATGGAGAACTTCCCCGTCGGCGACCCGTGGACACCGGGCATCATGCAGGGTCCGCAGATCAGCGCGACCCAGCGTGACAAGGTGCTGGGGCTCATCAAATCCGGCATCGATTCCGGGGCACGCCTGGTCACCGGCGGCGGCATTCCGGAGAACCTGCCCACGGGCTACTACACCCAGCCCACCCTGCTCGCCGATGTCGACCCCGATTCGCAGGTCGCGCAGGAGGAGATCTTCGGGCCCGTGCTGACGGCCACCCCGTACGACTCCGACGACGAGGCCGTCGCCATCGCCAACAACTCCATCTACGGCCTGTCCGGCGAGGTTTCGTCCGGGGACGTGGACCGGGCCTTCGCCATCGCGCGACGCATCCGCACCGGCAACGTCACGATCAACAGCCGCAGCCACTTCGGCATCAACAGCCCGTTCGGCGGCTCCAAGCAGAGCGGCCTGGGCCGGCGTAACGGCGAGGAAGGCTTCAAGGAGTACTTCGAGTCCAAGACCATCGGGATGCCCGAGTAGTGAGCGAGCATTCGGAGATCTCGGCCCTGCTGTACCGCTACGCCCGGGCAGTCGACTCCAAGGACTGGGAGCTGTACCGGTCGGTGTTCACCGAGGACGCGCACATCGACTACTCGTCGGCGGGCGCCGTCGTGGGCACGCGTGACGAGGTGGTCGACTGGTTCGCCGCGAACTTCGAGGTGATGCCGTGGACGATGCACTACATCACCAACATCGAGATCCTCGAAACCACGGGGGACACCGCGAGCGTGCGGGCGATGTTCTACAACCCCATGCAGCTGCCGGGGATGGCGGAGATCAGTGCATGCGGCGGGTACTACCACCACGAACTGGTGCGCGCGCCCGACGGTTGGCGCAGCCGCAGCCTGCGCGAGGAGAATCTCTGGTTCACCAACCCGCCGGGGTAGGCCGGCTGCCGAGACTGCCTGCAGCTCATCGAGACTGCGTACAGATCGCTATTTTCCGCGAAGACGCGATCTGGGCGCAGTCTCGGTGATCTGGGCGCGGTCTCGGCGCAGAAAGCTCAGCCCTCGGCGGCCAGCTGGCCACAGGCCGCGGCGATCTCACGCCCCCGGGTATCGCGCACCGTGCACGAGACTCCCTTGGCCTGAACGCGTTTGACGAACTCCCGCTCCACCGGTTTGGGACTGGCGTCCCATTCACTGCCCGGTGTCGGGTTGAGCGGAATGAGGTTGACGTGCACCAGCTGCCCCAGCTTGGCGTGCAGCTTCTTGCCGAGAAGGTCTGCGCGCCAAGGCTGATCGTTGACATCGCGGATCAGCGCGTACTCGATGGACACCCGCCGTCCGGTGACATCGGCGTAGTACCGCGCGGCATCGAGAACCTCGTCGACCTTCCACCGGTTGTTCACCGGCACCAGTGTGTCGCGTAGTTCGTCGTCGGGGGTGTGCAGGGAAACGGCCAGGGTGACACCGAGGCGCTCGTCGGCCAGTTTCCGAATGGCCGGGGCCAGCCCCACCGTCGACACCGTCACCGAGCGGGCGCTGATCCCGAAACCGTTCGGCGGCGGGGCGATGATGCGCTTGACGGCCGCCAGCACCCGGTTGTAGTTGGCCAACGGCTCACCCATGCCCATAAAGACGATGTTGGACAGCCGCCCGTCATGCTCCAGCCGCATGGCCGACGACGCGGAGCGGACCTGTTCGAGGATCTCGCCGGTGGACAGGTTGCGCATCAGACCGCCCTGGCCGGTGGCACAGAACGGGCAGGCCATGCCGCAGCCGGCCTGCGACGAGATGCACACCGTGTTGCGCTGCGGATAGCGCATCAGCACCGATTCGAATGTCGTGCCGTCCACCGCGCGCCACAGCGTCTTGCGGGTCTCACCCGCGTCGCACTGGATCTGCTTCACCGGATCGATCAGCGCCGGGAACAGTGCCTCGGCCACCTGATCCCGCACGGCGGCGGGCAGGTCGGTCATCTGCTTCGGATCGGCGATCAGGCGGCCGTAGTACTGATTGGCCAGCTGCTTGGCACGAAATTTCGGCAGACCCAGCTCCGTGACGGCAGCAGCACGGCCGTCCTCGTCGAGGTCGGCAAGGTGCCGCGGCGGCATGCGGCGACGCGGGGCTTCGAAGACCAATTCCTGCTTCATGTCTTTTCCAGTATCAGGCTTGTCCGGCGAGAACGTCGTGAACAGTCCGCTCAACAGTGTCCAGGACACCGGTGTCCACCCCGGCGCGGCCGCGGACGAACACCGATGCGCGGCTGGCCGGGGGCAGCCCCTCGGCCAGACACAGCCCGTCGGGTAGTCGGCCGATCATCGGCAGCAGTGCCACGCCCAGGCCGGAACGCACCGCTGCGAACAGGCCGGACAGGTTCGCGGATTCGGCGGCGATGCGGTAGTCGGTCCCGCATCGGTCGAGCGTGGCGAACGTGGGTTCGCGCAAGGTGCAGGGTTCGGAGAACATCACCACCGGCAACGGCTGGTTCACGCCGGTGCCGAAGCCGCGGCCCGAAACCCACTTCAGCGCAAGCGTTCCGGAGGCGTGAGCGGGATCCATTCCGGAGCCGTCGAGCATCACGGCCAGATCGACCAGACCGTGTTCGAGGGCGTCGGCGAGCATGACATTGCGGTCGAGGCGAAACCGCAGCCGCCAGTTGGGCAACCGCTCGCCCAGCGCCGCGGTGAGGGCGGGCAACATGACGTCGGCGCCGTGCTCGGTGGCGCCGATCAGCAGCACTTGTTCTTCGGCCGCACCGAGATCGATCAACGCCGCGTCGTGAGCGGCAAGGATGCCCCGGGCGTGACCGAGAACGCGATGCCCCAGTTCGGTGAAGGCGACACCGCGGCCGGACCGTTCGACGACGGGACCGCCGACGACGGCCTCGATTCGCCGTACATGCTGACTGACGGCGGACTGCGTCATGTGCAACACCGCGGCGGCGCGGTGAAACCCACCACAGTCCGCCACCGCCACCAGACTGCGCAGCGGTGCGATATCCAGCACCTGACCCATGCGGCCAACGTACTCCGATCAGCGCTTACGATCAAAAACCAGGCGTTTCCTTCTATTCACCGAGTTATTCCGCCTTATTGATTAGCATCAACGATCAATCGCGATTGCCGATAATCGTTGGACCGCACATGGGGAGCTCACCCACCATTGGCGTCATGGCGCCCACTCCCCTGCGCACGCACGGAGCAATCCAGCCGATGCCGATGCGCACGGCGACGACCGTGACGTTCTTCTACGCCCTGGGCTATCCGATCGGCAACCTCGCGGTGCACGCGCTCTCCCCGATGGCGGTGTTGGCCTTCCGGTTCGGGCTCGCGGGCCTGTTCCTCGGGACGTGGGCAGCGCTGGCCCGGGTCGGCTTTCCCACCGGGCGCAAGCTGCTCCACGTCGCGGTGGCGGGTCTGCTCATGCAGGCCGTGCAGTTCTGTGCCCTGTACATCGCGATTCAGCATGGCGCCCCGGCGGTGCTGTGCGCGGTCGTCATCGCGATGAACCCGGTCGCGACCGCACTGCTGGCCGCGGTTTTCCTGCGCGATCGGTTGACGCCGCGCCGGGTGCTCGCCTTGGGGCTCGGCGTCGCCGCCGTGCTGGCGGCCTGCGCGACGCGACTGATGGCCTCTGGCGGAATCGACCCCGCGGTCGGATTGCTGTTGGTCGCGCTGCTCGGCCTGGCCGCCGGCGGGGTGTATCAACAGCGGTTCTGCTCCGATGTCGACTTCCGGGCCTCGACGTCCGTGCAGAACGCCGTCGCGTTCATCCCTGCCTTGGCGCTTGCGCTCACCACACCGGTCGAGGTGCACGACGTCACCAAGGCGGTGCTGGCGGTGGCCGGCGTGGTGCTGCTCAACGCAATGCTCGGGGTGTCGCTGTACGTGCGGGCCATCAATCTGCACGGCGCCTCGGCGGTCGCGATGCTGTTCTGCGTCATTCCCGCAGTCGCAGGGGTGTTGTCCTGGTTCATGCTCGGCGAGCGGGTGAACCTCGGTATCGCCGCGGGACTGGTCCTGGGTGCGGTCGCATGCTGGCTGAACGCGTCAGGCGCACGCAGCGACCGCAACCTACGCGAGCAGCGTCAGAACGATCCAGCCGACGACAGCGGACGGCAGCATCGCGTCGATGCGGTCCATGATCCCACCGTGGCCCGGTAGCAGCGTGCCCATGTCCTTGATCCCGAGGTCCCGCTTGATCTGCGATTCGACCAGGTCACCGAGCACGCCGGTGATGACCAGCAGCAAGCCCAGCGGCACGCCGACCCACGCGGGCTTGTCCAGCAGGAACGCCACCGACACAACGGCTGCGGTGATGCCGAACACCAGCGAACCGCCGAGGCCCTCCCAGGACTTCTTGGGACTGATCGCCCGCGCCAGCAGGTGTTTGCCGAACAGGACGCCCGCGACATAGCCGCCGATGTCGGCGAACACGACCGTCACGATGATGGTGAACACCCGGGCTCCGCCGTGGTCGGCGAAGATCAGTAGCGCGGTGAAGGCCGCGAACAACGGCACCCAGGTGGCGAGCAGGATCGTGGCGGCGATATCGCGCAGGTAATTGACCGGTTGCTGGTCCAGACCCTGTCCGACGAGACGCCACACCATGCAGACGACGATGGTGCCTCCGAAGGCGCCCAGCAGACCGGCTGCCCCGAACGGCCAGGTCAACCAGATCATCGCCTGGCCACCGAGTAGCAGCGGGACGGCGGGCAACGCGTAACCGTGTTCGCGCAGCCGTCGGATCACCTCATGGGTGGCGATGGCGATGGCCACCGCGAGCAACGGCAGCCACCAGATCGGCGCGAACAAGAGGGTCCCGATCGCCAACGCGCCGAGGACGACGCCGACGGCGATGGCGGCCGGGAGATCACGGCCGGCCCGGGATTGTTTTTTCTGCGGTTCTCCGACCGGTGTGTTTGTCACGAAAGGTATTTGCTGATCGGCCACTAGACCTCCAGCAGTTCGCCTTCCTTGTGCTTGACCAGGTCGTCGATCTGGCTGGTGTAGGTGTGCGTGGTCTTGTCCAGGTCCTTCTCGGCCCGTCCGACCTCGTCCTCGCCTGCCTCGCCGTCCTTCTTGATCCGGCTGAGCTCTTCCATGGCCTTGCGGCGGATGTTGCGCACGGACACCTTGGCGTCCTCGCCCTTGGACTTGGCCTGCTTGACCAGGTCGCGGCGACGCTCCTCGGTGAGCTGCGGGATGGAGATCCGGATGATGCTTCCGTCGTTGGTCGGATTGACGCCGAGGTCGGAATGGCGGATCGCGTCCTCGATCGGCTTGAGCTGCGACGCCTCGTAAGGCTTGATGACGACCATGCGCGCCTCGGGAACGTTGATGCTCGCCATCTGCGTGATCGGCGTCATCGCCCCGTAGTAGTCGATGTTGATACGGGAGAACATGCCAGGGTTGGCCCGGCCGGTCCGAATGGTGGACAGGTCGTCACGGGCCACACTCACGGCCTTTTCCATCTTCTCTTCAGCGTCGAAGAGAGTTTCGTCGATCACGTCGGCTTCTCCCGTTTAGGTGGTGACCAGTGTTCCGATCTTCTCACCCGCCACCGCGCGGGCGATATTGCCTTCGGTGAGCAGGTTGAACACCAGCATCGGCATCCGGTTGTCCATGCACAAACTGAAGGCGGTGGCATCGGCGACCCGCAGGCCGCGATCGATGACCTCGCGATGGCTGACCTCGGTGAGCAGCTCGGCGTCCGGATCCTCACGCGGATCGGCGGTGTAGACGCCGTCGACGGCCTTGGCCATCAGTACGACGTCGGCCCCGATTTCCAGGGCCCGCTGCGCAGCGGTCGTGTCGGTGGAGAAGTACGGAAGGCCCATGCCGGCACCGAAAATGACGACGCGACCCTTTTCGAGGTGCCGCACGGCCCGCAACGGGATGTACGGCTCGGCGACCTGACCCATGGTGATGGCGGTCTGCACGCGGGTGTCGATGCCTTCCTTCTGCAGGAAGTCCTGCAGCGCAAGGCTGTTCATCACGGTCCCGAGCATGCCCATGTAGTCGCTGCGGGTGCGTTCCATCCCGCGCTGCTGCAGCTGGGCGCCGCGGAAGAAGTTGCCGCCGCCGATCACGACCGCGACCTGGACCCCGCTGCGCACGACAGCGGCGATCTGGCGGGCTACCTGATGCACGACGTCGGGGTCGAGACCGACCTCGCCGCCGCCGAACATCTCTCCGCCAAGCTTCAGCAGAACCCTCGTATAGAAGGGACGAATGGGTGCTGCGCCCTCGCCGGCGACATTCGGATCCGCCATCGGTCTCCTCGGCACTCCTCGCATGTAGAGAGCCACCCGGGTTACCCCTGGACGGCCTCTCTATCCTGCCCTATGGCGGGCAGCACACCTAGCGGGGGGAGCCCTCGCGGACCGAGTGTCGCCGGCGGACGCAGGTCAGCTGGCAGCTACCCGAGGTGCGCCTGAAGCAGCCAGGCCGCGATCGATTTGCGGTCGTTGGCCTCGTCGCGGAGGTCCATCCCGGCGAAATCGGCAAAGTTGGCGAATTCCGCTGGCACGTGGGCGTGGATGCGGGCCGGCCGGACATCGTCGATCACCCAGTACTTGCCGACGACCTCGCGCAATTCGTCCTCGCTGACCGGATTGGCAGGCCCGGTGTCGCCCATCGTCCCCTTGTCGAACACCAGCACGAAGTAGGACGCGCCGGGCGCCGCGGCCCGCACGATCGACTGCTGGTAACCGTCGCGAAGTTCCACCGGCATGGAGTGGAACAGCGTGCTGTCGACGATGGTGCCGAAACGACCGTCGTAGCCGGTGAACGCGCTGATGTCGGCGACTTCGAAGCTGGCGTTGGTCAGGCCCCGCTTGGCGGCCTCGGCCCGGGCCAATTCGATCGCCGTGGCCGACTGATCGAGCCCGACGGTGGTGAATCCCCGTTCCGCCAGGTCCAGGGCGGTGGCCGCTTCACCGCAACCGGCGTCCAGCACCTCCCCGTGGAACTTGCCCTCGGCGATCAGGGCCGCGATCTCGGGCTGCGGTTCGCCGATGCTCCACGGCGGGCGCACCCCGGCGAACTCGGGAGCCTCACCGCGGTAAGCCGATTCGAACATTGCGTCAGACATTTCGCTTGGTGTGGTCATACGTCCGGTATATCAACCTGGTTGATATGTGTCAATATGCTTGATATGAACTCCGATACTGGGGGCGTCCTGGCGGAACAGCCACTCGGGTACCTGATGTATCGCGTGGTCGCCGTGCTGCAGCCCAAGGTCGCCGCACAACTGCAGCCGCTCGGGCTCACGCTGCCCGAATTCGTCTGCCTCCGACTGCTGTCCATGGCCCCTGGTCAGTCCAACGCGGAACTCGCGCGCCACACCAACGTCTCACCGCAGGCCATGAACAACGTGCTGCGCGGACTGCAGGATCGCGGCGCGGTACGCAGACCCGCCACCGTGGACTCCGGACGGGCGCTGCCGGCGGAGCTGACTGCCGAGGGAACCGCCTTGCTGAAACGGGCCGAAGCCGCGGTGCTGGCCGCCGAGGACGAGGTGCTCGAAGGGCTCGACGCCGAGCAGCGACGCGAACTCAAGCGGCTCCTGGCCCATGCCGTGACGTGAACTCCCCCGGGCCGGCCCGAGGCGGTCCGCTACGGCGCGCCGCGCGGCCCCACAGTGGGTAATGTCGCCAGCCAATGAAGATCGTGCTGGCCCCGGACTCCTTCAAGGAGTCGATGACCGCGTCGCAAGCGGTGGCGGCGCTGCGCGAAGGTGTCCGGTCGGCACTTCCCGACGCCGAGTGCATCGGGGTACCGATGGCCGACGGCGGTGAAGGCACCGTGGATGCCGTCGTCGATGCACTCGGCGGCGATGGCGTCACGGTCGAGGTCAGCGATCCGCTCGGACGCCCGGCGCGCGCCACCTATGGCTACGTCGCCGAACACCGCCTGGCCGTGATCGAGATGGCCAGCGCCTCCGGCCTGGAGCTGGTGGCACCGGCAGACCGGGACATCCTGCGCGCCAGCACATTCGGAGTCGGACAACTCATCATCTCGGCGCTGGATCAGGGCGCGACCGAGTTGTTGATCGGGATCGGCGGTTCGGCGACCAATGACGGTGGAGCCGGCATGCTCGCGGCCCTGGGCGTGTCCTTCACCGATGCCGACGGCGCCGCACTGCCGCCCGGTGGTGCGGCACTGGCCCGGCTGGAGCACATCGATGTCTCGGGGATGGATCCCCGACTGGCCGATGTCCGGGTCCGGATCGCGTCCGACGTCACCGCGCCGCTGCTCGGAACCGGTGGTGCCAGTGCGATTTTCGGCCCGCAGAAGGGGGCAACTCCCGACGATGTCGAGGTGCTCGAAGCCGCGCTGACCCGGTTGGTGGAGGTGACCGGCACCGCACTCGGCCATGCCCGGCCCGAACGCCCGGGGTCCGGTGCCGCGGGCGGCCTCGGCTTCGGACTGCTGGAGTTCCTTGCCGCCGACTGCGCTCCCGGTGTCGAAGTGATCGCCCAGACCGTCGGACTGGAGCAGTCCCTGACCGGGGCGGACTGGGTGTTCACCGGCGAAGGCAGCGTCGACGCCCAGACCATGTTGGGAAAGACACCGTTCGGTGTCGCCCAGGTGGCTGCGCGCACCGGCGCCCGGGTGGTGATCTTCGCCGGCCGGGTGGCCCCCGACGCCGACGTACTCCTGGACAACGGCGTCGACAAACTGGTGGCGATCACCGCGCCGGGCACCCCGCTGGATCAGGCCTTGCGTGACGGCCCGGCCGCCTTGACCCGGGCGGCCGCCGAAGTCTGCCGCACCTTCTAGAGCGAGCAGACGCATAGGTACCCGAAATCGCGCGATGTGGGGTACCTACACGTCTGCTCGCGCAGCGAAAACTAGAGAATCGCCGCCGCGATGATCAAGCCGAAGGCCACGTAGGAAGCCGTCACAACCAGGACCTGCGGGGTGAACTTTTCGGAGGCCAGGACGCCGCCGATGTCGATCCCCTTGATCGCGCCGACCAGCCGGACCGAGAACGCCTGGGCCGCAATGCCCAACAGGCCGAACACCAGCGTGGTGATCAGGCCCTGGATCAGGTCGCCCGACGAACTGTAGATGGCCAGCACGACGATGAATGCCATCGACACCACGCCGGAGGCCGCCACCGCGGCGGCGTTGGGACGCCCGGCCTGCACCAGGGTCCGCAACGGACCCGGCGTGGTCCAGTCGATCACGTAGAAACCCAGGACCATCAGCGCCACACCGACAATCGAGTACAGCACGATCGCCGACACCCCGTGACCGAGGACCGACCAGTAATCAGAGCCGAGCGCAACCAGAGTGGTTGTCATAGGGGTATTCCTTCCAGGTCACTGCGGGATGCGGTGTGGCACAAAGGCAGCGCCGTTGTCGGTGACGAGACCGGAGGTCTCGCGGATCCCGAGTCCGGCGGATTCGTCGCCGACGATCCACGCGCCCAGCGCGGGGCGCATGTCGTCGAATTGCGGTAGCGGATCGAGCAACTGGTACACGTAGCCCTCTTCGCCGTACACACCGCCGGTCTCGGTCTCGAACCCGGGACCGACGATGGTGATGTTGGCACCCTCACGCCCAAGTTTGGGTTTGCGCACATACTCGGTCAGCTCGTGCGGGTCATCGACGTAGGCGGGCAACAGGTTCGGGTGCCCGGGATACATCTCCCACAGCACCGCCAGGATCGCCTTGTTGCTCAACAACGTCTTCCACAGCGGTTCCACCCACATCGTGGCGGGCATCTGCTCGACCGCCCTGCGACCGAAATCGTCGTCGAGCATCCACTCCCAGGGATAGAGCTTGAAGATCGAGTCCATGGGCGCTTCCGCGAGGTCGACGAACCGGTCGAGGTCAGCGTCGAACCCGATGTCCTCGATCGCCAGGCCCACGGTGTTCAGGCCGGCCTCGGCCGCGCATTCCTGCAGGTAGGCGACCGTCACATGATCCTCGCCGCTGAGCTCGGCGCCTGACCAGGTGAAGTACGTCTCGGCCCCCGGCAGGCGGTCCCGGATCTCGCCCCAACGGGCAACCAGCTTCTCGTGCAACGAGTTCCACTGATCGTCCTCCGGATAGACGTCCGTCTTCCAGTGCCACTGCAGGATCGCCGCCTCCAGCAGTGTGGTCGGGGTGTCGGCGTTGTACTCCAGCAGCACCGGCGGTCGGCGACCGTCGTAGCGAAGATCGAAGCGGCCGTACAGATGCGGATCACTGCGCCGCCAGGACTTCTCGATGTGCTCCCAGCTCCATTCGGGAAGCCCGAAGTCGCGGTAACGCTCGGTCAGTACGACGTTCTCGACGGCCTCAAGACACATCGAGTGCAGCACCTCGACGGAGGCCTCGATCGACAGCACCTCGTCCATGTCGAAGACGTAGTGCACCGACTCGTCCCAGTACGGGCGGTCGGCACCGGTCGCGTCGCGCGCCGGGGTCCCGTAGCACATCCCCTGGTCAGCGACGATCTGTTCCCAGCCGGCTCGCGGGGAACTACGTTGACGGCGCATTCAGCTCCCCGAGCTCTTGCCGTAGCTCGACGACGAACCGAAGCCGCCACGCGAGATCGACGTCCCCGACTTGGTCTTGGCCGTGGTGCCCTTGGGCTGTTCGATGGTCCCGCCCCGGGCAATGGTGCCCACCCCGCCGCTGTTGCCGCCGTAGTAGTACCGGTACGGCGAGCCCAGGTAGATGAACGTGCCCCCGGAACCGCTGTGGCCACTGGAGCAGTACGAATCGGGCACCACCTCGTTGGTGCCCTCCTTGACGCACGAGGCCGCGATTTCCTCTTTGTGCAGCAGGTGGTAGCCGAGTGCGATCACCCCGACGACACCGACCACTGCCACCGAGCCCATCAGGACCTTCTTGCCGGTGGCGGCGCGACGTTCGCGCTGCTCCTCCTGCTGCCTCGCCCACTCCTCGGCGGCCTCGCGCGCCTTCTGCGCCTTGTCTCGCTGGCGCGCCTCGGCCACCGTAGGCGGCCGCGGCGTGGTCGTAGCCGGATCCTGCCAACGTATCGATCCCCGAACGTCCTCGCTCGGCTGCTCGTCTGGCCCAGACGTCATTCACACCCCCGCAAACTCCAACACCTGCCGGTCATCATAAGAGCAAGCTGGCACTCGCCGCCCCGGCAGTTGACGAAATGTCCGCGCGAGCAGGCGCGGGCGCCCCCGATTCACTGGTGTCCGGGGGCGTCCGCGCCTGTCAGTGGCCGTGACTCAGTGGTGGTGGCACGCCGCCGGCGGTGAGGGCGGAACATCCAGTGCCGGGTTGCCGTCGAAGAATCCCACCGGTTTGAGCTTGAAGCCCGTGTAGTGGCACGGCATCACCGGCCAGTCCTCCGGGCACACCACATGGTGGGCACCCACGGTGTACCAGAGCACCACATCGGTGTCGTCCAGCGGCGCGTCGTCGGCGACATATTCCGGCAGGCCCTGGGCATCCGCGGATTGATACATGTAGTCCCCCGCGGCGTAGAGCTCTCTCGGGTCGTAGCGGGTGACCCACAGGTTGTGCTGGACGAACCTGGCCCGGTCGTAGATCACCGACCCCTCCTGCACCATCACCGGGACGATGTCCTTGGGCATCAGCTTGTAGCCGACCGGCGCGCCGAACTCGTTGAGCTTTGGAGGGGTTGACCACCTTCCAGTACCGGCCGGTCGAGTACTCCCAGTCCCGGGCTCCTTCGGACTCCGAGGCCACCAGCGTGTCCCGGGTGATCCAGGCGTTGTGATGGGGGTTCAGCTCCGGGTTCGGCTCGGGGATCGAATCCACCTCGTACACACTGTTTCCCGGGCCGTCGATGCTCATGTCCATGCGGAAGTTGAAGAAGTGCTGATGGTTGGGGCCGTACATCCCGGGTGCCACCATCTTGCCCCAGCGCGGCGTCTCGCCGTCGGGCACCGCACCGGTGGTCAGCACCCCGGTGAGTTTGACCTCCATCTCGATGGACGCATCGTTGTAGAAGTACCAGAAGAAGCCGTACTCATAGTTGCCGACGGTGCAGATCATCGAGATCACCAACCGCCGGGACCGCCGAACCTCGACCTCCCCGGTGCGGAAATCGGTGTGCTTCCAGGAGATCCCGTAGTCCTCCTCGTGCATGCAGATGGCATTGGGGATGGTGACGGCGTTGCCGCTGGAGTCGTTGACCGTACCGTCGAAGTAGAAGATCTCACCGAGACAGTCACAGCCAAGGGTCAACGGGTTGGCCGAGAAGCCCATCCCCACCTCACCCATGTCGAAGACGTTCTTGTTCCAGTGCGTCGGCGACGAATCACCGTATGGCACCACCATTTCCGACAGTGCGGCGCGATACATGATGGGCCGGACCTCGCCACGGTCGGTGTAGGTCACCTCGTGCAGCACCAGGCCCTCGCGGGGGTTGAAGCCGACCCGCATCGACCATTTCTGCCAGGTGACGTTCCATCCGTCGACGGTGAAACTGGGCCCGTGCGGTTGGGTGATGTCGATGGTCTTGACGTCGTCACGGAACTGCGTGAACGCGGGCCGGTTGTCGGGCGTGAACATGAACTGCCCGGAGTAGTTGCCGCCCTTGGCCGGTAACGGGACCGTGCCGTGGTCCTCGATGTCGATGATCTCCATGTTGTCCAGGTCGAACGTGACGATCAGGCCTTCGACGGGCCGCGCGTAGCCGTTCTCCGACGGTGCCGCGCGCATGAAGGTCAGCGGCCGGCAGATCAGCGGCGAGTTCTCGTAGTGATCCTGCGCACCGTAGTAACCGGCCGGCCACGGGTCGATCATCGCCAGGCTGAAATCGGTGACACCCCGTTTGCGCATGGCCTCCTGCCATCGCGGGTCCTCCCGCACCTTCTCCTCCACCCCTGTCATGTGTTCGACGAGATAGGACGGGAACCGGCCGGGAATCGGGGTCCACGAGTCGATCACCCTCGCGTCGAGGTCGACGACAGCCTCATAGATCAGCTTGGCGGCACCGTCGTACATCGTCACGAACGCCTGCCGCGGCACCTCGGTCACGTCCGCGAAGGACAGCGCGGCAGTCTTGGCCGGCTCGGCCAGCTGGATCATGACGAATTTCAATGTCGTTGTGGCGTAGTCTGATCCGATGATGACGGCCGCGGCCGCTTCGATCTCTGCACCGGTCAGCGGATCGAGCGGATAGCGGCTGGTGGCGTCGGTCGACTCGGCAGGCACCAGGGTGCTGTCCATGGTCATCTGGGGGAATCCTCCTTGGTTGCGGTCGAGTCGTCGGCGGTGAGGTCGAACACCGCGAGATGGGCCAGGGCATCTTCCTGCGAGACCTTGTGCGCCGAGCGGCGGCCGAAGATGTAGACCACCAGCCCGAGTGCGAACATGCCGACACTGATGCTGCCGACCCACTTCATCCACTCGGCGTCCCCGACCCCGGCACTGGTGAGCCACGATTTCGCGAACGAGTAGTAAACGCCGCCGATGGTGCCGAGGGTGCCAACGATCACGGTGATCCAGACGCCGACCATGCCGCCGGGGATGCGCCAGAACGTCTCGTTCTCATAGCGATCCGCGTACTTCTTCCGGGCGATGACGACCGGGATCAGGAAGAAGAAGCCCGAGAGCAGCCACACGGTCGACAGGCCGCCCTGGAGGAAGATCGTCGTGTTGACCAGGCTGCTCTGCGAGTACAGGCCGACCAGGATCAGCGATGAGATCACCCCCTGGATCAGGATGGCGGACACCGGATTACGGGTGCGCGGGTTGAGGTGGGTGAAGATGCGCGGCAGGTGCCGCTCCAGCCCGGAGACGAAGATCAATCGTGAGTAGGCCACCTGATAGGTCATCAGCGCGACGACGATGATCAAGGCGAGCACGACTGCGCAGATTTCCATCAGCCCGGGGAATCCCGCGACGTCCAGCATGCCGATGACACCCGTCACGGCGTCGATCTCCGCGGTGGGCAACGCCATCATCGTGCCCAGCGTTGTCAGCAGGTAGATGGCGACCAGCGCCGCCGAACCCCACAGGATCATTCGCGGGCCGCTCTTGCGCACCGACAGGAACTCCGCGCCCATGTTGTACGGCGTCTCCACACCGAGCAGATAGAGCAGCACAGTGCCGTACAGGAAGCCCGATTCCGCGAAGTTGGGAATCGTCGCCTCGGACCAGCTGAACGGTGTTGCCGAACCGTGCTTCACGGCGAAGAGCGCGCCCGAGAAGAAAATCGTCAGCGCGAGGATGCCGAACACCACGAAGACGACGTTCATTATCCGTTGGTTGGCGGAGAGTTTCGCCAGTGCCAGGCCGACAACCGTCCACAGGATCACCAGCTGCAGGATGACGCTCGTCATCACGCCGAGTTCGGTGTGGAAGGCCAGCAACAGGAATGAGAGGACCACCGCGGGCGATGACGCGGCGTTGAGGATCACCGGCACCCACGACAGGTACCCGCCGATGAATCCCCAGGTCTCCCCCATCGTCCGGGTGGCCCAGATGTAGACACCACCCTGCCCGGGCCACAGGTTGCCCAGTTCCACCACGGCCATGCCGGCAGGGACCAGGAAGGTGAGGATGCCCAGCACCCACATGGGGATGGCGGTCCATCCACCTGTCGCCATCACCGAGGAGCCGGTGATCCAACAGATGATGAAGACATAGGCCGCGGTCAGGCCGAAGGTGCTCATCACCTTGGGCAGGATCTGTTCGGGGACCAACTCGGTCGTCATCAGCTTGTCACGCTCTGACGGCGCCGCGGCCTCCAGTTCTTGAGTCATTGAGTTCGTCTCCCAATACCGTTGATTCAGTTGACGATTTGTCCGTCTCGCATCCGGACTACACGGCTCGCTTCGTCGGCCACCGTGGGATCGTGGGTGCTTGCGACGACCGTGACGCCCAATGTCGAGCACAGGTCACGCAGCATGCGCACCACCGTCTCCCCCGTGCGGTGGTCGAGGTTGGCCGTCGGCTCGTCGGCCAATACCAGGGTCGGGTTGCTGATCAGCGACCGTGCGATCGCGGTGCGCTGCTGTTCACCACCCGACATCTTCGTGGGCTGGTGGTGCACCCGGTGCCCGAGGCCCACCAGCTCGAGCAGTTCGGTCGCGCGCTTGCGCAACGACTTCCGGTCGTACGGCTCGAACATCAGCGGCAGCTCGACGTTCTCGACCGCGGAGAGGAACGGGATCAGGTTGTAGCTCTGGAAGATGAAGCCGATGGTGTCGTGCCGCAGCGCGGCGAACTGGCTCTCCGTCAACTGTGCGGTGTCCTGTCCGCCGATCGTGACGGTGCCCTTGGTCGGACGGTCCAGCCCGCCGATGATGTTGAGCAGCGTGGACTTTCCGCTGCCGCTCGGCCCCATCAGACAGACGAACTCCCCCGGCATCACCTGGAGTTCGGCGGCGACCAGGGCCTTGACCACCTCGTCGCCGAGCTTGTGCAGTTTCCACACGTTGCTGACCTCGATGACGGGCTTCTGGACCGGGTCGGTGTCTTCCGGTGCGGCAGCGGCGGTGTCGTGAAGTGCGGTCATGTTCGGGCTAACCTCCCGCGGTCAGGGATCGAATGGGTGGACGTGATGCGGCGTTGAAGGTCGGCACGAAACTCGTTGCGACCGCGGCCGCGACGCTGACCCCGACGGCGATCGCCGCGCCGACCGCCAACCCGGAGTAGGACACCCCGGTGGGCGCCAGACCCAGCAGCGCCACCACCACACCGGTGACACCCGCGCAGACCGCACCCAGCAGTGAGCCCAGCACGGCGGCCACCACCGGTTCGACGAGGAGAGCGGCGATCACGGGGGCTCGAGGTATGCCGTTGGCTCCGAGCACCCCGAGTTCACGGGTGCGGTGCGCCACGGTTCGGGTGGTGGCGACCGCGACTTCGACCACCCCGACGAGCAGCACGGTGACCGCGATCAGGATCACCGCCCGGTTGATCTCGTCGGCGTGCCCGAGTGCCGCCGACTGCGCGCGGATCCCCGACGACATGCCGAACACCAGCACCACGAGGAAGGCTCCGGTGGCAGTGGTCACCACCGGCAGCACCATCTCGCGGATCCGCCGCCGGGCGGACAGCCAGCCGTAGGCCAGTCCCTTGCTGTTCACCTTGCCCCCAGGAGGTCGACCGGACGTTGTTGCAGGAGCCGGTGCACGGGCACCAGGGCGCCGACGATGGCCATCGCGGGCAGGAACGCAGCCACCATTCCGGCCGCCTGGGCCCAGGCGGTCAGGGTGGCGATCTCCGGAATCACCAGTGCGACAGCGATTCCCGCTCCGACCACACCGACCACATAGGCCGCCACAAAGACGATCCCCGACTCGACCAGGAAGAAGTACAGCACCTCGTCGGCCAGTCCGATGCTGCTCATGATCCCGAATTCGCGTTTGCGTTCGGCGACTGCGGCCAGGAAGGACGAGACCGCGATGACGAATCCAAGAGCGAGCCCGATGGTGGAGATCAGGCCCAAGGTCGAGCCGGTGACCTGCCCCGAGAACAGCGCCGAGAACTTCTGCTCGAAGCTCAGTGGACCAGATCCGCCGACTGTGTCATAGATCAGGCCATGACCGCCGGGGTCCGGCTGTACCGACGGATCGGCCGTGAACGGCAGCCCGACCGCGGACCCGAACGTCTGCGCCAGGTCGTGGCGGTGTTCTTCACCCGGCGGCGCGTTGATCGTCCACCAGCCGTTGTCGCCGACCAGCAACCGCGCCAACGCGGGTGCCACGGTCATCGACTCCCCTGGCCCGGAGACCTTCGCGGTGAGTGGCAGAGCCCCCACGTCGATCACGTCCCCGGACGCGACCCCCAACCGACCAGCCAGACCGGATCCCAAAACTGCTTGACCAGAAGATATTTCGTCATCACCGCGTAGGGACACCGCGGCGCCGTCGATCACCGTCACCCCGGAGATCGTCATCCGGCCGTGCCAACCGTCGGGCAGGTCGAACGCCGGCGGCGGCCCATCGGCAACCAGGGCGCGGGCCTCGTTGTCATAGTGCACCCCGGCGGCCGGCACCACCCACAGCTGGGCATCTCCCAGTACATCGGTGACCGAATCGGCCCCGGTGATCGCAAAACTCGCCGAGATGGTGCGCACCACGGTGACGCAGGCGATCGCCAGCGCGATCCCGAGCACCGACAACACAAAACGTTCGGGCCGGCGACGAATGTTGGCCAGTGCGAATCGAATCAGACACCCGAAGGTGCCCCCGGTTCGCACCGCAGTAGTCGCGATCTCCGGCGATCGACGGGCTGTGGATGCTTGAGACGGCGGTATCGAAGCTACGGTCTCCACAGTGGGGAATGCTGCGAGCCGCGTGTTTCACCTGGAGCAGATCGCGGTGTCGCGGGAGTTAACACCCGCTGGTTGGCGTTACGTCATGATGTCGCCGACGCAACGGATTTCGTCGTCAGCCCTCGCCGACGAAGTCAAAAACTGCTTATTTCACTGCTTTTCGCGCGCGTTTGCGTGGGGCGGCCGGGGCCTGATCCTGAATGCGCGCCCAGGGCCTGGCCTCCTCGAGCTCGTAGGCCAGTTCCAGCAGCAGAGCTTCACGGCCGCGGGTCGCCGACAGCATCATGCCCACCGGGAGGCCGGCATCCGTCTGGGCCAGCGGCAGTGAGATCGCCGGATCACCCGTGGCGTTCTGCAGCGGCGTGAACGCCACCCAGCCCAGCAGCCGGTCGATGATCTGCTCGTAGTCGGCGGTCGGGTCGAGCCGGCCGATCTCCAGGGTGGGCTCGGCCAGGGTGGGCATGAGCACCGCATCATAGCTGTTGGACAGCCGCTCGGTGACCCGCCGCGACCGGGCCAACCGCGCAATCGCGGTCGGGAGCCGATGCAGATTGCGCGATGCGTGCCGTTCGAGACCCAGCGTGAGATTGTCCAGCTTGTCCCGATCGAAGCTCGGGCCGAACGACCGCTTCCCGCCGCGCACCAACGCATACGCCAGGAACGCCCAGTACAGCAGGAAGTCATCCTTGAAACGCGCTTGGACCGGGTTGCCGATCACGGTGATCTGGTGGCCGAGTTCCTCCAGCAGCGCGGCGGTCTTGTGCGTCAGCTCGGTCATCTCCGGGCCTGCGTCGTGCACAACGGATTGCGTGCACACCGCAATGCGCAGCCGCTGCTTTCCCGGACGGCTGACGTCGCCGATCGGTGGAAGTTTGGGACTGCGGTAGACCTTCTCCATCTCGCGGTAGAGCGCCGCGGTGTCACGCACCGAGCGGGTGAGCACACCGTCGGACACGATCCTCAGCGGCATCATCCGCATGTTCTTGTCCTGCGGCAGCCGGCCCCGGGTCGGCTTGAGGCCGACCAGCCCGTTGCAGGCGGCGGGGATGCGGATCGAGCCGCCCCCGTCGTTGGCGTGCGCGATGGGTACGGCGCCCGCCGCGACGAAGGCACCCGAACCCGACGACGACGCACCGGCTGTGTAGATGGGGTTCCACGGGTTGCGCACCGGGCCCAGCCGAGGATGCTCGCACGACGCGCTGAAACCGAACTCCGAGAGCCGGGTCTTGCCCAGCGGCACCAGACCGGTGGCGAGATACGCGCGGGCGAAGTCGCCGTTGGCCGGTTCGGGCCGAGGTTCCCAGGCATCCGTGCCGCTCATGGTCGGCATGCCCTCGACGGCGGTGTTGTCCTTGACGAAGGTCGGGACACCGTCGAAGAACCCGCCGTAGGGACTGGGTGCGGCACCGCGGGCATGGGCCCGGTCGAAGGCCTCGAACGCCAGCCCGTTGAGGGTGGGATTGACCGCCTCCACCCGCGCGACAGCAGCCTCGATCAGGTCGGCGGCAGATACCCGGCCGGCCCGCAGTTCCGCCACCAGGCCGACGGCATCGTGCTCGCCGAGGGCGTCGTCCGTGAAGGCACTGACCCGGCTCGGGACTTTTCGCGCTCCGCGCTGACCGCTAGTCACGCCCCGACGCTAGCAAGTCGGTTTTATTGCGTCCGAGCCACGCTCTGCAGCGCGGCCAGATGCTCGTCGACTGTGCGCAGTCCGGCGCCCATGGTGTTGACCGTGACGTGGGTGGCCCCGGCCTCGGCCCACGCGGCGATGTCGGCCGCGGCCTTGTCCGGATCGCCCACCCAGCCCACGCGGCCCTCCATACCGATGGTGGACGGATCGCGCTCTGCGGCCACGGCCGCGCGCTCAACCCGGGCACGGGCGTCCTCGAGCTCCGGACCTGGGCCCACCATGGGGAACCAGCCGTCGCCCAGCCGGCCCGCGCGCTCCAGCGCTCGCGCGGAGGCCGCTCCGAACCACACCGGGATCGGGCGCTGCACCGGCAGCGGGGCCAGGCCGGCACCGGTCACCCGGTGGTAGCGGCCCTCGAACGTCACCGACGATTCGGTCCACAGCCGGCGCATCAGCTCGACCTGCTCCTCCGATCGCTTGCCGCGGTTCCCGAAGTCTTCGCCGAGCGCCTCGTACTCGACCGCATTCCAGCCCAGCCCGACGCCCAGGCGCAGCCGTCCGCCGGTGAGCAGGTCGACCTCGGCCGCCTGTTTGGCCACCAGCACGGCCTGGCGCTGCGGCAGGATGATCACCCCGGTGACCAGTTCCAGCGACGTCACCGCGGCCAGATAACCGAACATGACCATGGGCTCGTGGAACGTGGTGTACAGGTCGTAGGGCCCTGCCCAGTCCCGGTGGACGGCCGGATCCGCGCCCACGACGTGGTCGTAGGCCAGGATGTGGGTGAAGCCCAGCTCTTCGACACGCTGGCCGTAGGCGCGCACGGCTCCCGGATCTCCGCCGAGTTCCGTCTGCGGAAACACCACACCTACGCGCATGTCACCTCCCACACCATTGGTACCTGCCACACTCCCACATCGGCAAAGCCCCTTGCCCCTGCGTGAGCAACTACCCGGCACCGACCATGTCACGAATGAACAAAACCCCGCACTTTCCGGGATCGCCGGAATGAGCGCGGGGTTTTGCGACGGGCGGCGACGGCCGAGCCGTCAATCGGGTGTGATGTGCCGCCCGAGTCTTCTGGTGCTTAGGCCTGACCGACCTCGAACCGCACGAAGCGGGTCACGGTGACGCCGGCCTCGTCCAGCAGCGCCTTGACGGTCTTCTTGTTGTCAGACACCGACGGCTGGTCCAGCAGCACGACGTCCTTGTAGTAGCCCGTCACGCGACCTTCGACGATCTTGGGCAGAGCCTGCTCGGGCTTGCCCTCTTCCTTCGCGGTCTGCTCGGCGATACGACGCTCGTTGGCGACGATGTCCTCGGGCACGTCCTCGCGGGTGAGGTACTTGGCCTTGAGCGCGGCGATCTGCAGGGCGACCGCGTGCGCGGCCTCCTTGCCCTTCTCCGCGTCGCCGGCCTGGTACTCGACCAGCACACCGACGGCCGGCGGCAGGTCCGCGGCACGCTTGTGCAGGTAGGTCTCGACCGTGCCGTCGAAGTAGGCGGCCCGACGCAGCTCGAGCTTCTCACCGATCTTGGCGCTCAGGTCCGCGATGGACTGCTCGACCGTGGTGTCCCCGACCTTGGCGGCCTTGAGGGCGTCCACGTCGCCGGCCTTCGCAGCGGCAGCGGCCGCCACGACCTGGTCGGCGAGCTCCTGGAATTCGGCGTTCTTGGCGACGAAGTCGGTCTCGGAGTTGAGCTCGATCAGCGCGCCGTCCTTGGCCGCGACCAGACCCTCGGCAGTGGCGCGCTCAGCGCGCTTGCCGACGTCCTTGGCGCCCTTGATACGAAGCAGCTCGACAGCCTTGTCGAAGTCGCCGCCGGCCTCGACCAGAGCGTTCTTCGAGTCGAGCATGCCGGCGCCAGTCAGCTCCCGCAGTCGCTTGACGTCGGCAGCGGTGTAGTTAGCCATTTAAGACTTCTCCTGGAATTACGAAGCGTCAGTGGATGTTTCGGGTGCAGCAGCGGCCTCGCCCTCGGCGGTTCCAGCGGTCGCACCGGCGAGCAGCTCCTGCTCCCACTCGGCGAGCGGCTCGACACCCTCGGTGGCCTGCTTCTCGCCACCGGCCTGGCCGGCCCGGGCCTGCAGGCCCTCGGCCACCGCGGAGGCGACGACCTTGGTCAGCAGCGCGGCCGAACGGATGGCATCGTCGTTGCCCGGGATCGGGTAGTTGACCTGATCGGGATCGCAGTTGGTGTCCAGGATCGCGATGACCGGGATGTTCAGCTTGATGGCCTCGTTGACGGCCAGGTGCTCCTTGTTGGTGTCGACGACCCAGATGGCCGAGGGCACCTTCTGCATGTCCCGGATACCGCCGAGGCTGCGCTCAAGCTTGTTCTTCTCACGCGTGAGCATGAGGATTTCCTTCTTGGTGCGACCCTCGAAGCCACCGGTCTGCTCCATGGCCTCAAGCTCCTTCATCCGCTGAAGGCGCTTGTGCACGGTGGAGAAGTTGGTGAGCATGCCGCCCAGCCAGCGCTGGTTCACGTAGGGCATGCCGACGCGGGTGGCCTCTTCGGCGATGGACTCCTGCGCCTGCTTCTTGGTGCCGACGAACAGGACGGTGCCGCCGTGGGCCACCGTCTCCTTGACGAACTCGTAGGCCTTGTCGATGTAGGTCAGCGTCTGCTGCAGGTCGATGATGTAGATGCCATTGCGGTCGGTGAAGATGAACCGCTTCATCTTGGGGTTCCAGCGACGGGTCTGATGCCCGAAGTGAGCGCCGCTGTCAAGCAGCTGCTTCATGGTTACAACAGCCATGAGTTGGTGGTTCCTTTGTATGTCGGTTGTCGCCCGGCGTCGGGTGATGCCAGGCCCTGGTGCCTGCCGGCTGCCGAACCCGATCCGGGAAATCCCAGGTCAGGACCGTCGGCATCCGTGTACGACCCCGTGGAGGCGATCGATATGCGCAGACACGCGAAGTCAGCCCGCTAGCGAGCTGCGGGTAGAAGTTTACACGCTGAACAGGCGTGCTTTTACCACGCGGCAAAGCGGGGCGCATTCATCCACAGCGCCGGGTTTCGGGGCTTCCGCGCGGCCCGAGGCGGCGTTGAACTGAGGTGGTGAGATTTGCCGCGGCGGTGTTGATGCTGGGTATGGCGTTGGCGTGGCCGGTCTCCGCCCACGCCGAGGGCTCGCGGCTGCATTGGCCGGTGTCACCGCGACCGGTGGTGACCAGGGGTTTCGACGCCCCCTCCCCCAATTGGAACCGCGGCCACCGGGGCATCGACCTGGCGGCCGCACCCCGGCAACCCGTCTACGCCGCAGGCTCGGGCACCGTCGTCTTCGCCGGCGTGCTCGCGGGGCGTCCGGTGGTCTCGCTGGCCCACCCGGGTGGGCTGCGCACCAGTTACGAACCGGTACAGGCCGCCGTGCGGCCCGGTCAGACCGTGGGTCAAGGCCAACTGCTCGGCACGCTGCTGGCCGGTCATCCCGGTTGTGGGGCGGCGGCGTGCCTGCACTGGGGTGCGATGTGGGGTGCGGCGGCCCGGGCTGACTACGTCGACCCGCTCGGGCTGCTGGTCGAGACCCCGATCCGGCTCAAGCCGATGGATGGTTGACCGCACGCAGGAATCCGCTGATCGCGTCGAGCACGACGTCCGGCTGATCACGCTGAACCCAGTGCCCGGCACCGGCAACGATTTCCAGGCGCGCATCTGGCATCCGCTCAGCAGCGGCGCGGGCTCGCGCGACGGGAACGCCGGGGTCACGATCGCCGTGGATGACGAGTGTCGGACACCTCACTTCGGCCAGCCGCGGCATGTAGTCGGTGCGCAGCCGGTCCCACCCGACCTGGTCGTGTTGCCACTGTTCGAAGGCGTCGAATCCGCCGGGTTGTGCTGCGGCAGCCATGATCTCGTCCATCAACGCGTCAGTCAGCTGCTGGGGATCCCTGATCAGCGCGTGCATGCTGCGAGTCATCGCGGCCCGGTTGGTGCCGACCCACCGGGTCACCGCGCCAAGCAGACCCGTGCGCAACATCGCCCAGGTGACCAGTTGACGGACGCCTGACAGCGCTCCGTCCGACAGCCGGGGCATGATGCCGTAGCTGCCCAGCAGCATCGCGCCGGCCACCCGGTCCGGGCGGTCCAGCACGTGGCCGATCGTCATGCCGCCACCGAGCGACAACCCGCCGATCACATAGCGGTCCAGCTCCATCCCGTCGACGAACTCCGAGACATAGGCGACCAGCCGGTCCTGGGTCACCGGCTGTCGCGCCGGCGGACTCTGGCCATAGCCGGGGTGGTCGGGGGCGATGACGCGGTAACCCGCGTCGGCCAGTCGGGGGCCGATGCCACCCCATGACAACGACGCGTTGTCCACGCCGCCGCCGTGCAGCAGCACCACGGTCGACGTGGGGTGGTGCGGCGCCCAGGTGAGATACGAGACGGGTCCAGACGGCAGGTCCACGATGGATCGGATTGCGCCTACTCCTAAATCTTCTGTTCCGGGATGTCAGGCCCTCGGGTGGGCCTGGTCGTGCACCGCTCGCAGCCGTTCGACGGTCACGTGGGTGTAGAGCTGCGTGGTGGCCAACGAGGTGTGGCCCAGCAACTCCTGCACGACGCGCAGATCGGCGCCGCCTTCGAGCAGGTGGGTGGCAGCGCTGTGCCGCAGTCCGTGCGGGCCGATATCGGGGGCACCGTCGACGGCAGAGACGGTCTGGTGCACGACGGTGCGCGCCTGACGCGGATCGAGTCGTTTACCGCGGGCCCCGAGCAGCAGTGCCGGACCGGAATCGGCAGTGGCCAGGGCGGGGCGGCCCTCGGTGAGCCAGGCCGTCAACGCGATGTGTGCGGGCTGTCCGAACGGGACCGTGCGCTGCTTGTTGCCCTTGCCCAGCACCTGCAGCACCCGGCGTGACGTGTCGATGTCGTCGATGTCCAGCCCGCACAACTCGCTGACCCGGATCCCGGTGGCATACAGCATCTCCACGATCAACCGGTCCCGCAGAGCCAGCGGATCACCCTCGCGCGCCGCGGAATTCATCGCCTCCATGGCGTCGACGGCCTGATCGCGACGCAGCACCGCCGGCAGGGTGCGGTGCGCTTTGGGGACCTGCAACCGGGCCGCGGCGTCGTCGGACAGCAATCCCCGCCGGCTCGCCCAGGTACAGAAGGTCTTGACCGTGGAGGTGCGCCGCGCCAGCGTGGTCCGGGCAACTCCGGCCGCGGCCTGGCTGGCCAGCCAGGACCGCAGCCTCGGCAGGGTCACGGTGTCCAGATCACCGCCGGTGAAGTCGAACAACGCCAACAGGTCACCCCGGTACGCCCGGCGGGTGTGCTCAGACCTGCCGCACTGCAGCGCCAGGTATTCGTCGAACTCGGCGAGCACATCCTGAACTGCGGGCACCGTGCCACCGTGGCAGAACTACGCCCGCGCTGCACCCGACGCGCCGAGCCGCTACCGTCGCGTGACCATCACGGGTTCATCTCGTAGCGGCCGGCCAGTCCGCGCACACCTGCCACCACGCGATCGCGGCGGGCGCCGTCGGCCACCGGCTGCCTGACGATGTCGAGGGCGCGCTGCTGTTGCACCGCAGTGGCATCCGGATGGCAATGCAGCTTGGTCGCGTGCGTGGACATGTCGGTGACGAGCACCTCGAACAGCTGGTCGATCAGATCGGTGTCGATCGCTTCGATCTCCGCCTGCTCCAGGATCAGCTGGGCGTAGGGAATCAGGGTGAACATCTCACCGATCGCGAACAGGAAGTCGACGTTGCGTTGTTGGTCAGCGGTGGGTGTCGCCACCGCCAGCAGGGTCTGCAACGCCTGAGCCTGGTCGAGGAAGACCGCGACATTCGGCGTCGACGAAAAGCGGCGCAGCACCGACTGCCAGTCGCCGAACCGGATCTTCGCCAACCCACTGCTCGGCCCCTGCCGGAACAAGAAGTCGTCATTGGTCGCATCCCTGCGCGTCGGAATCTGCGGCACCTCGGCCAGCAGCGACTTGAGCTGTGGAATGCGTTGCGCCACAGGTGAACCAGCGATGGCACCGCCGGCCGCGCGCAAGCCACCGGCGAGCGCGCTCACCAGCGGCGCCGGAGCCCGGCCCACGGGCAGAACGGACATCGCGGCCAGCGCCGCATCTGACGCGCCGAACATGTAGTTCTGCATGAACTTCAGCGACAGCGCCATGTTGACGTGCACCGTGCCCTCCAGCCGCGGCAGGCCGGTGAGCCCCAGCAGGGCCATGGTGAAGTACATGTCGGATTCGAACGCCCGGGCCGCGATGGTGTCGGCGAGCAACGTCACGATCCTCTCGCCCTCGCGGGTGACGTTCATCTTCTCGATCGCGTTGAACAACAGGTAGCGCCGGTCGTCCGGGCTTGCGCTGCGCATGTAGTCGATGGCCCGCTCGCTGTAGAGCTTCATCCCGATCAGGCGGGCGTAGCCGTCGGCGAGCATGCGGCGGATCTGCGGGAACTCGGTGACCCGCTGGCCGAACAGCACGCGGTTCTCGGCGTGGGTGACGGCCTCGTACATGGCGTGCTCGCAGGCCCCGATCGCCCCGAATCCGAGGTTGAACTTGCCGATGTTGACGGTGTTGATCGCGGCGTTGAAGGCTGCCTTGCCCTCGTGCAGGATGTCGTCGGCACTGACCGGATAGTTCTCCAGGTCGAACGCCGCGACGTACATCTGGCCGTCGACGACGTTCTTGCGCAGGTGGTAGTTCGAATGCTGACTGTCGGCGGCGAAGAACAGGTACCCCTCGAAGTCCTGCGCGGGACGGCGCCGGTCGAGATCGGAACTGTCGATGATGGGTTTGTCGGAGCGACGGCCGAACACCGAGACCATGCCGGCCAGGTTGCCGTTGCCGATGTAGTACTTGCCGCCGTTCGCCGCGTACGACCCGTCCGCGTTCGGTGTCAGCACCATGTCTGTCGAGTAGACGTCGGCGCCGTGGTCCTGCTCGGACAGCCCGAAGGCGAAGATCTCCCCCGAATCCAGCAGGGCGGCAGCCTTCTTGCGCGCCACCGTGTTCTCCGACTGCCAGATCGGACCGAGGCCGAGGATGGTGACCTGCCAGACGTACCAGTACTGCATGCCGTAGAACCCGAGGATCTGGCTGTACATCGCATTGCGCGCGGTGTCCCAGCGCTTGTCGGGATCGCCGGCGGCCTCCGACGCCGGGGTCAGGAACGTCGCGAAGATGCCCTCCCGCTTGACCAGGTCGAGAAAGTCGCTGTACCAGACCCGATCCCGGTCCTGCTGCTTGAGCCACCGCTTGCCGTGGGACTCGAAGAAATCGATGGTGGCCCGGAAGATCTCCCGGGTTCTGCTGTCGAACTGGTCGAAGTCGGTCCGGTTCGGGTCGAACAGGACATCAGATCGTGCGGTCACGCCAAACTCCCTAGGTAGGACTGAGATTCGATGAGGCCTTCGTCGCTGGGCAGTTGGCCCCGTCCGAACACCCGCTCGTGCTGGCGGGCCCGCAAATCCTTGTGCGCATCGGCGGGCTTGACGTAGCCGTAGCGCTTGCGCCCTTCTTCGGGGCTGAGCACCTCGGTCGACCGCGGCGGTATCCCCATGATGTAGGGCCCTGCGATCGGCACCACGGACGGCGAAATGATCTTGGCCACCAACAGCTTCAGCCGCGGTACCCGGTCCACTATGCCGAACCCGAGCTTGAGCACCGGCCGCACGGCCAGGTCGACCGCGCGCGGCTGGTCGAAGCCGCTGAGCCGGCGCATCCAGCGCGGCATGGTGGCGATGGTGCCCCTACGCAGGAACCAGTTGAGAACTTCGACGGCCGGCTTCGCAGCACGCGGTGCTGGCGGCAGCACCACTTTGGCGTTGAGCAGGTGGTCCATCATCGCGCGGGCGGCCTCGCTGACGGCGAGGTGCGGCCGCATCTGCTCGAAGTACTCGTTGATGCCCTCGCGGGTCCGCGGGACGTCGGCCGGATCGCAGGTCTGAAACTCGGCGGCGCGGGCGCAGTCCTGCCAGTAGCGGGCCTCCTCCTGGGCCGTCAGCTTGCCGCCGCCGTACAGCTCGTAGGCCTTGAGCACCGAGTGCCAGCCGGTGAGCAGGATCCACAGCTGCGACTGGGGGTCGTTGGCGTCGTACTTGTTGCCGCTCAGGGGTTCGGTACCAATGGCTTTCGAGTGGACTTTCACCAGGACATCGGCGGTCTTGAGCACCGATTCGGTGTCGGCGAAAGCGACCATGGCGAAGTAACGCACGGTCCGGTCGTAGCGGGTGCGGGGCCGGTCGTAATTGGCGCCGGTGGTGTCGACCGCGGCGATCAGCGCAGGGTCGAGTTCCTCGACCACCACGGCGCGCTGCAGTCCGATGATCGGCGTGGTGGCATGGCCCCACACCTTCCAGGTCACCGAATCCGGCCCGAAGAACCCGTAGTCAGCCATCGGCTGGAGATCAGACATGCGATAACTCCTCTGTTCTGGATCAGGCGGTGCGAAACGCCCGGTAGGTGGCCGATCCGATGAATTCACCCAATGTGGTTGGGGTCCAGTCTTTTCCGTCGTCATGCAACAAGGTCCGCACCGCGCCTTCACAGGTGGACACGAACTGCTCGACCAGCACCGGCAGCTTCTTCTCGGCGTCGGTGGTGCCCCAACGTTCCAGGGTGGGCGCCAGCCGCCGGGAGACCTTGCCGACCATCAGCACGCGACCGTTGCGGAAGTGTTTGGCCACGGCCGGATCCGGGTCGGCGCTCATCACGAGCCGCCAGGAATCAGGCCGGCCGGCGACCGTCTCAAGCAGCGCCTGGAAGCCCTCGACGAAGACGGTCTCGTCGGCGTCGGCGCGGCCGTACGGCAGCGCATCGATCGCCCCCTGGACCAGCAGGGCCAGCTCCCGCTCGAGCAAGGCCCTCAGCAATTCGACCCGGTCGGGAAAACATGAGTACACCACCGGGCGCGTGACCTTGAGCCGCTGAGCCACCGCGCCGATCGTGACTGCGGCGATCCCCTCGTTCACCGCAATCGCCAGGGCCGCATCCAGCACCTGTGGACGCCGCCGCTCGGGGCCCAGGTGGGCGGCCCGCTCGCGGACGGTTTCTACACTCATGAAGGAAAATGCTACACCGATGAATAATCGATGACCAGAAGATATGACCTGCGTCTTTATCTGTGATTCGTCACGTTGAGGTGGCGATCGAGCCCGACCGCCACCCCAACGCGGCAAAGAAGGCGCGCTACACCGACCCAGCGGACCGCGGCGCCGGGAGCGCTACGGAGATCAGTCGACCCGCCGCAGCGCCTCGGGCGTGAGGTCGGCCAGCGTCGGATACCCGTCGACACCCATGATCAGGTCGGCCTCGGCGAGCAGCGACCGCAGCACGTGCACGATGCCGTCGGCGCCGCCCAAAGCCAGCCCGTACGCATAGGGGCGGCCCACGCCGACCGCGGTGGCCCCCAGTGCGAGCGCCTTGACGATGTCGGCACCGTTACGGATGCCCGAGTCGAACAACACCGGCAGCCCGTCGGCGGCCTCGACCACCCCGGGCAGGCAGTCGATCGCGGGAATGCCGCCATTGGCTTGGCGCCCACCATGATTGGAGCAGTAGATCCCGTCGACGCCACCGTCCTTGGCCCGCCGGACGTCATCGGGATGGCAGATGCCCTTAAGGATCAGCGGCAGCTTGGTCAGTGACCGCAGCCACGGCAGGTCGTCCCAGGTGAGCGGATTGCCGAACAGGCTGACCCAGCGCAGCACGGTGGCCTGTGGGTTCTCCTCGGGCGGTTGCTGCAGACCGGCGCGGAACACCGGATCGCTGGTGTAGTTGGCCAGGCACTTGCCGCGCAGCTGCGGGAAGTTCGAGGTGGCCAGGTCCCGCGGCCGCCAGCCGGGCACCCAGGTGTCGAGCGTGACGACGATGCCCTTGAATCCGGCCTTCTCGGCGCGCTGCACCAGGCTGGCGGCCAGATCTTTGTCGGTCGGTGTGTACAGCTGGAAAAAGCCTGGGGTGTCACCGAATTCGGCGGCGACGTCTTCGAGCGGGTCCTCGGTGAGGGTGGACAGCACCATCGGCACCCCGGTGCGCGCGGCGGCACGGGCACCGGCCAGGTCGCCGTGACCGTCCTGCCCGCAGATCCCCAGCACCCCGATGGGGGCCATGAACAACGGCGTGGGCAGCGTGAGCCCGAACAGGTCGACGGACAGATCGCGTTCCCGGTGGGCGTTGAGCATGCGCGGCATCAGGCCCCACCGGTCGAACGCAGTGCGGTTGACCTGCTGGGTGCGCTCGTCACCGGCCCCGCCGGCCACGTAGGACCAGATCGAGGCCGGCATGGCCGCCTGGGCCTTGGCCTCCAGTCCCGCGTAGTCCATCGGCATGGTCGGCAGCACGCCGGACAGCCCCTGCAGGTAGATCTCGAGTTGATAGTCGCCATAGGCCATGACGGCTACCTTGCCATCTGGCCTCAGCCCGCGGTGTCGGCCTCCGCTTTCGCCAGCTCGGCCTTCCACTGCCGGAAAGTCTCCTCGGTGCGCCCGCGGCGCCAGTACCCCGAGATCGATCCCGCCCATTTCGCCGGGACGCCGCGCTCCTTGCGGATGTAGGGACGCAGATTGTGCATGACGGCCTGAGCCTCGCCGTGGATGAACACCTGAACCTGACCCGGCAGCCAGGCCGCATCCTTGACCGCCGCGATCAGCGGTGCGTTGTCCCCGGCCTTGTCCTCGCCGACCAGGTCGGCGCGCCCACCCCGGTGAATCCAGTTGACCTCGACCCCGGCCGGAGCGGCGAGCTCGATCTCGTCCTCATCGCCGGCGACCTCGATGAAGACTTTGCCGGTCGCATCCGCGGGCAAGGCCTCCAGGGCCGCACCGATGGCCGGCAGAGCGGCCTCGTCACCGGCCAGCAGGTGCCAGTCGGCGGCCGGGTCCGGGGTATAGGCCCCACTGGGCCCCATCAGGTAGGCGGGCTGGCCCGGTACCGCTGCCGCAGCCCAGGGTGCGGCCACGCCCTGCTCACCGTGCACGACGAAGTCGATGGTGATCTCGCGGCGCTCCTTGTCGAACTTGCGCACGGTGTAGGTCCGCACCGTGGGGCGCAGTTCGGTGGGCAGCTCCTCAAAGCTGTCCAGCGTCAAGGGTTTCGGCAGCACTGACACATCGACAACAGCGGGGACGATGGCGATTTTGACGTAGGCGTCGCTGAAGTCGTTGGCCGAGAAGGTGTCGAAGCCCGTCCCTTCACCCGATCCACCCAGTACCAACCTGACCATGTGGGGGGTCAGCTGCTCGCGATGCACCACCTGGAATGTGTGCATTGGTCGTCCTGCCATGGCGCCTCCAAACATCATCTGCCGCTCGCTTATTAGCCGACCTCATCGACTATACGGAGGCCGCGGGCCGGCCTGGGTGCTACGTGAATGCGGCCTCGGGTCGCCGCGACATCGCATCCAGGTCTACCCGTTCCTCGTTCATGCGGATACCTGCTTCTCCCCTGCCGACCCGGGAGCTGGTGGGCGGACGCGTCGCCGACGCGTGATCCGCCAGCATCCGTCGACGCTTTCGACCAGCCCGGCGAACTCCAGCATCGTCAACGGCCCCAGCACCTGGTGCGGAGGCAGCGCGGCGAGCATCGCGATCTCGTCCACGGTGTGGGCACCGCGCGCCGGCAGCGCGTCATAGACCTGTTTCTCAACTGGCGCGAGCCCATCGAGCGGCGCAGAGGGATGGGGCTCTTCCGGTGCCGGTTCGCCCATGCGACCGACGAGTTCGACGATCTGCTCGGCCCGGTCCACCAGGACAGCATCATTGCGCAGCAGCGCATGGCAGCCCGCCGATGCAGCCGAGGTCACCGGACCCGGGACGGCACACACCGAGCGGCCCAGCGCCTTGGCCCACGACGCAGTGTTGGCGGCGCCGCTGCGTAACCCGGCCTCCACCACCACGGTCGCCCCGGAAAGGGCGGCCACCAACCGGTTCCGGGTGAGGAACCGCAACCGGCCCGGCGCCATCCCGGGCGGGTACTCGCTGACCAACAGGCAGTCCTGGCGGATCCGGTGGAACAGCGCGCTGTGCCCGGCCGGGTACGGGTTGTCGATACCGCCGGCCACGATTGCGACCGTCACTCCCTCACATGCCAACACTGCACGGTGGGCTGCCCCATCGACGCCATAGGCCCCGCCGGACACCACCGTGACATCCCGTTCGGCCAGACCGGCGGCCAATTCGGCGGCGACGTGCTCGCCGTAGGCGGTGGCCGCGCGGGTTCCGACGATCGCCGCGGCCCGCTCGGCCGCCTCGTCGAGGCGCGCGGGCCCGACGGCCCACAACACCAACGGTGGGTGACCGTTCCGACGCTTTTGCACCTCATCCCCGCGAAAGGCCCCGAAGCGCAGCAGCGGCCACTCGTCGTCATCAGGTGTGATCAAACGCCCGCCCATTCTGTCGAGGACATTCAGGTCGTCTGCCGCACAATCGAATTCCCGGCGTCCCTCGACGCGGCGCAACAACTCGGCATCGACCTGACCGGCCTTGACCCGGCCGCCCGCCTCGACCGGACCGACATGCGCGACCAAGGCCGTCAACTGCGGGCACGGCGGTTCGGCCACCCGCGACAGATACGCCCATGCGCGCCGCACCTCGTCGGTCATGACACACCCCCGGCCTGCCGGAAGCTCAATGCGGCGGCGACGTCTTCATGGGCGGGGATGGTCCGTCCGGCCAGATCCGCCAGGGTCCACGCGACCCTCAGACACCGGTCGGCGCCGCGCATGCTGATCACGCCACGGTCGAGTACCGACCGCAGCGGTTCCATCGCGGCTTTGGGCAATCGGAAGTCGCGCCGCAGCAGCGGGCCGCTGACCTCGGCGTTGGTGCCGATCCCATAGGGTTTCCACCGTTCCTGGGCGGCGAGGCGCGCGGCCGCGACCCGCTCACGCACCACTGCGCTGGACTCGCCCGCCTGCGGCATGAACGCCCCCGCGCTGACCGGGTACAGCTCCACCCGCAAGTCGACACGATCCACCAGCGGCCCCGACAACTTCCCCCTGTACCGGAGCTTGGCTTGGGCCGAACAGACGCAGTCAGCCGAGTTCGGCGGCGCGCACGGGCAGGGATTCGCCGCCAGGACAAGTTGGAACCGGGCCGGATAGCACGCCACACCGTCACGGCGAGCCAACCGGATCTCGCCGTCCTCCAAGGGAGTTCGCAGCGCTTCCAGGGCACTCGATCCCATTTCCGGGAACTCGTCGAGGAACAACACACCCCGATGCGCCCGGCTCACCGCACCGGGGCGGGCGAACCCGCTTCCACCACCGACCAGTGCGGCCACGCTCGAGGTGTGGTGCGGAGCCACAAACGGCGGTCGGGTGATCAACGGGGTATCCCCCGCCAACAACCCGGCAACGGAATGGACCGCCGTCACCTCAAGCGACTCAGCCGACGACAAGGGCGGCAACAGCCCCGGAAGCCGTTGCGCCAACATCGTTTTCCCGATACCCGGCGGACCGGTGAACATCAGGTGATGCGCACCCGCGGCCGCCACCTCGACGGCGTAGCGGGCCTGACCCTGTCCGACCACGTCGGCCAGGTCTGCCATCGGCTCCGGCGCCCGCCCCGTCGCGGCGACGCGGGCCTGCAGATCCCCCTTGCCATCGAGCCAGGCCTGCAGCTGCCGCAGGGTCCGCACACCGCACACCTCGATCCCGTCGATCAGGCTGGCCTCGGCCAGGTTGTCCACCGGCACCACCACCGTGGGCCAGCCCTCCTGTTTGGCGGCCAGCACCGCCGGCAACACACCGTGAATCGGCCGGACCCGGCCGTCGAGGGCGAGTTCACCGAGCAGCACCGACTTTTCCAGCCGCGCCCACGCCGTCTTGGTGTGCGCCGAGAGCACCGCCGCCGCCAGTGCCACGTCGTAGACCGAACCGACCTTGCGCAACGTGGCCGGGGACAACGCCAGCGTCAGGCGCGACATCGGCCACTCATTGCCGCAGTTGGTGATGGCCGCGCGCACCCGATCCCGCGACTCCTGCAGGGCGGTGTCGGGCAGCCCCACCAAGTTGACGCTGGGCAGCCCCGAGGTGATGTCGGCCTCGATCTCCACGATGACGCCGTCCACCCCGCGCACGGCCACCGAATAGGCTCTACCCAAACCCATCTCAGCCCACCCCCTTGAGGTGCGTCAGCTCGGGTTCTCGGCGGCGGCCGAGGCGCACCCTGACCACGTCGATGCGCAATGCGGCGAAGCGAACCTCCTGTTCGGCCAGCCACAGCGCCGCCAACCGCCGGATCCGGCGCACCTTCTGCGCCGTCACCGCCTCGGCCAGCCCACCGAAGCCGTCGCCGGTACGGGTCTTCACCTCGACGAAGACCGCCGTGTTCGTGGCGACGTCCACGGCGATTACGTCGAGCTCGCCGTAACGACACCGCCAGTTGCGGGTCAACGTGCGCAATCCCTGTGCCGCCAGATGTTCGACGGCCAGCTGTTCACCCAGTGCGCCGATCTCGGCCCGTGTCAGAGAACTCATGACCACACCGTGCGGACACGGTCCGACAGAACGGGCTCAGTCAGGCCGAGTTATCCCCAGCGTGGATTTCATCCACAGGTCCACCGGGACTGCCGTCGTGAGTCGATGTAATTCGGGTAGCCCGCTACTCATGCCCTCCCCGACCGTCAACGCGACGATGAATCCAGGGCAGGAGGAGGCGGCAATGCAAAACCAGCAGCCACCGGTGCGAATCGGCCGCACCACAATCGTGGTGATCACGGCTGTTGCCGCGTGTCTCGCCGGATTGTCCGGCACGTCGACCGCACACGCCGATCCGTGTCAACAGTGGCGGTTCGACGGGTACACCCAACTGAACAACCCGAACGGAAACACTTTGGAGTTCGACACCCGCGAGTCGAGCGTAAGAGGACAGCAGGCCCGTTTCGTGTTCAACAACGGCACGGTGGTGGACGGTTCAATGGACGGCGGTATCTACCGTGACCGGGTGCACGTGAGCTTCGACACGAAGTTGTACAGCCCCGGGGACTACAACAAGATCGTGGGCAATTACGACGGTGCCGTTGCTGCCGATGGATTTGCTTACGGCACAACGTTCTTTTGGGAAGTCCCGACGATAGGCACCACGAACGACCGACCTGTTCCCAACCCGCGCTACAGCGACGGAACGGGTCCATGGAAGTCGGCCACACCTCTGCGCTGTGCCGACGCGGCCGCCGATGACGATGTCCTCACGCCCGCCGGCGTGAACGAGAACTCGGGAGCCTTCGGTTAGCCCGACTATTCGAGAGTGTCCGCCGCTCGGCGATTCCCGCTGTCTCCGGCTCCGCGCCCGTCCACCCCGGTAGTGTCCTTAGGTGATGCTCAGCTAATACCGAGAGGATTCACTTGATGCGCTCACGTTGGAGCCGCCGGGTTGCTGTTGTCCTGTCCGCCGTCGCGGTCGCAGCCGGCATGGTCGGATGCTCCAGTTCTGAGTCAGACGAGCTGCTGATCTACAACGCCCAGCACGAGTCCCTCACCAAGGAGTGGATCGACGCGTTCACCAAGGAGACCGGGATCAAGGTCACCTACCGGCAGGGCGGCGACACCGAACTCGGCAACCAGCTGGTGGCCGAAGGCAACGCCTCACCCGCCGACGTGTTCCTCACCGAGAACTCCCCGGCGATGGCCGCGGTCGAGAAGGCCGGGCTGTTTTCCGACGTCGAGCAGCAGACCCTCGAGCAGGTCCCGGCCCAGTTCCGGCCCTCGTCGGGCAAGTGGACCGGCGTGGCGGCGCGCTCGACGGTGTTCGTCTACAACAAGGCCAAGCTCCCGGCCGACCAGCTGCCGCACTCGATCATGGATCTACAGCAGCCGCAGTGGAAGGGCCGATGGGGCGCACCGCCGGCCAAGGCGGATTTCCAGGCGATCGTCGCGGCCATCCTCGAACTGAAGGGTGAGCCGGCCACCGCGCAATGGCTGGCCGGCCTGAAGACCAATGCCGTTGTGCTCCAAGACAATATCGCGACACTGCGCGCCGTCAACGACGGCCAGGTCGACGGCGGAATCATCTACCACTACTACTGGTTCCGTGATCAGTCCAAGACCAAGGAGATCAGCGGCAACACCGCACTGCACTACTTCAAGAACCAAGATCCCGGGGCCTTCGTCAGCCTGTCGGGCGGCGGGGTTCTGAAATCCAGCAAGAAGCAGGACCAGGCCCAGCAGTTCCTCCGGTTCGTCACGGGCAAGGCCGGTCAAGAGGTGCTGCAGAAGGGCACCTCGTTCGAATACCCGGTCGCCAGTGGCGTCGCGGCCAACCCGGCGCTGCCGCCGTTGGACACGTTGCAGGCTCCCGAGGTCAACCCGTCCACACTCGATGCCGCCAAGGTCACCGACCTGATGACAAAGGCTGGCTTGCTGTAATTGGTCGCGACCGAGCCCCCGTCAACGCAGCAGGCGACACCGCAGCGCTCCGTAGGTGCCCGGCCGGGACCAGGGCTGAGCGCCGCGGTGGTGCTGTTGCTGGCGGCCACGTTCATCCCGCTGGGCTACGTCGCCTGGTCGGTGATCACCACCGGTCCGCACCGGGTGATCGAGCTGGTGGTGCGGCCCCGGGTCGGAGAACTCCTGCTCAACACCGTCGGCCTGGTCGTGATCACCGTGCCGGTGTGCGTGGTGCTCGGGGTGGGTGCGGCGTGGCTGGTTGAGCGCACCGACCTGCCGGGACGTACGTGGTGGCGGCCGGTGTTCGTCGCGCCGCTGGCGGTTCCGGCGTTCGTCAACAGCTACGCGTGGGTCAGCGTGCTGCCGACGCTGCACGGAATGCCGGCAGGCATTCTGATCGCGACGCTGTCGTACTTCCCGTTCGTCTATGTGCCCGCCGCGGCCACCCTGCGTCGCATCGACCCGGCGCTGGAGGAATCGGCCCGGGCGCTGGGATCCGGATCGTCCGGGGTGTTCTTCCGGGTGGTGCTGCCGCAGCTGCGTCTGGCCATCCTGGGTGGCGGCCTGCTGATCGGTGTCCACCTGCTGTCCGAGTACGGCGCCTTCGCGATGATCCGCTTCTCGACCTTCACCACCGCGATCTTCGAACAGTTCCAGGCCACCTTCGACGGCGCCGCCGGCGCCACCCTGGCCGCCGTCCTTGTGCTGTTGTGCCTGCTGCTGTTGGTCACCGAGGCGGCGGCCCGTGGCAACGCCCGGTTCGCGCGGATCGGTTCCGGCGCCCAGCGCGCCGGCACGCCGATGCGCCTGGGCCGCACCATGTTGCCCGCCACTGTCGGGCTGCTGGCGCTGGCCGCACTGGCGCTGGGGGTGCCGCTGTGGACGCTGACGCGCTGGCTCTGGATCGGCGGCACGCAGGTGTGGGATGCGACGGAGATCGGTACCGCGCTGACCCAGACGGCCACGCTCGCCGCTGCTGCCGCGGTCCTGACCACCGTGCTGGCCTTTCCGTTCGCCTGGGTCGCCGTCCGCTACAGCGGTCTGCTGGCCCGCTCGATCGAGGGCGCCAACTTCATCACCAGCTCGATGCCCGGCATCGTCACCGCGCTGGCCCTGGTCACCGTCGCGATCCGGTACGCTCCCCCGCTCTATCAGACTGCGGCGCTGGTGATCTGCGCCTATGTGCTGTTGTTCTTGCCGCGCGCGCTGGTCAGCCTGCGCTCGGGCCTGGCGCAGGTGCCGCCGTCGGTGGAAGAGGCTTCACGCTCGCTGGGTGCGTCGCCGGCGCGCACGTTCGTGCGTGTCACCCTCCGGCTGACCGCCCCGGCCGCCGCTGCCGGCGCCTCGCTGGTATTCGTCGCGGTGGCAACGGAATTGACGGCGACGCTGCTGCTGGCACCCACCGGCACCCGCACCCTGGCGATGCGGTTCTGGTCGCTGAGTAGCGAACTGGACTACGCCGCGGCGGCACCCTACGCCCTGATGCTGATCGCCCTGTCGATCCCCGTGACCCTGATGTTGTTGCGCCAGTCGACGAAGGTGGCCGCCCTGTGACCGACGATGTTCTGCAGGTACGTGGACTTCGCAAGTCCTTCAACGGCACTGCGGTGCTCGACGGTATCGACCTGACCCTGACACCGGGGACCATCACCGCAGTGGTCGGCTCGTCCGGCTGCGGCAAGACCACGCTGCTGCGGGTGATCGCCGGCTTCGAATCTCCCGACGCGGGCACCGTGACCATCGCAGGCCGCCAGATGGCAAGCCCCACAAACACTGTCGCCCCGCATCGCCGCGACGTCGGCTATGTGGCGCAGGACGGCGCGTTGTTCCCGCACCTGACGGTGGCCCAGAACGTCGCCTACGGCCTACGTGAGCGCGGCGCCGCGGCCCGAGCCCGGGTCAGTGAACTGCTGGACACCGTGTCCCTGGATTCCTCATTCTCGCAACGCCGGCCGCACCAGCTCTCCGGCGGGCAGCAGCAGCGCGTCGCACTGGCCCGGGCACTGGCCCGCCGGCCGGTGCTCATGCTGCTCGACGAGCCGTTCAGCGCCCTCGACACAGGGCTACGCGCGGCCACCCGCAAATCCGTGGCGAGGGCGCTGTCCGACACCGGGGTGACCACCCTGATCGTGACGCACGACCAGGAGGAGGCGCTGTCGATCTCCGATCAGGTCGCGGTGATGCGCGAGGGCAGGTTCACCCAGGTCGGAACGCCCGAGCAGGTGTACCGCCAACCCGCCGACCGGTTCACCGCCGAGTTCCTCGGAGATTGCATCACGGTGCCCGGCACCGTCACGTCCGGATGGGCCGACAGCGCGCTGGGCCGCATACCGGTCCAGTCCGGCGCCGCCGAGGGTCCCTGCACTCTGGTACTGCGGCCTGAACAGCTTGTCGCCACAGCGATTTCGGACAGCACAGATGACGCTGAAGCGGCGGCCACCGTGGGGACCGTGGTCGCCACCGAGTTCCTCGGCCACGACGTGCTGCTCACCATCGAACCGCCGGCGGCCGGTGAGCCCATCGTCGTGCGGCAGCACAGCCTGAATCCGCCGGCCTGCGACACCAAGGTCCGAATCGACGTGCGTGGCACCGGGACGGCATTGCCTTGAACTCCATCGTCGAGGCGTTGCGGGCTCACGGTGACCGGATCGCGGTGGTGACCGAGACCCAGCAGGTCAGCTACTCGACTCTTGCCGATCTCGTGTCGCGGGCCTCGACGGCGCTGGGCCCCGAACGTCGACTCGTGCTCCTCGAAGCGCGCAACGACCTGCCCACCCTGGTGCACTACCTGGGCGCACTCGCCGGTGGCCACGTATCCCTGCCGGTACCCGCGGGCGGCGATCACCGCGAGATCCTGGGGACCTACTCCCCCGATACCGTGATCGACGCCGCCGGCATCCACCATCGGCGCGCCCACAGCGCGCACCGACTGCACGACGACCTTGCCCTGCTGATGTCGACGTCGGGCAGCACCGGGTCACCGAAGCTGGTCCGGGTGTCCCACACCAACCTGGCAAGCAACGCCGCCGCCATCGCCGAGTACCTCGGTATCAATGAGAATGACCGGGCGGCAACCACATTGCCGCTGTCGTACTGCTACGGCCTTTCGGTGGTCAACAGCCACCTGCTGCGCGGCGCCGCCCTGATCCTCACGGACCGCTCGGTGGTCGACGACGAATTCTGGGACCTGTTCACTCGCCACCGCGCCACCACCTTCGCCGGGGTACCCCACACATTCGAGCTGCTCGACCGCATCGGCTTCGACTCCATGGACCTCCCTCACCTGCGCTACATCACCCAGGCCGGCGGACAGATGGCACCCGACCGGGTGCGCCACTTCGCAGCGCTGGGACGACGCCGCGGCTGGCAGCTGGTCGTGATGTACGGGGCCACCGAGGCGACCGCCCGGATCGCCTATCTGCCACCGGAATTGGCCCTGTCACACCCCGAGGCCGTCGGCCGTCCGATCCCCGGCGGCAGCCTGTCCATCCGCCCCGGCGCCGCGTGGCCCGACGGCACCGGCGAACTGATCTACCGCGGTGCCAATGTGATGCTCGGGTACGCGCGACAGCCCGAGGATCTCGCCCTCGGCGCCACCGTCGAGGAGCTGCGCACCGGCGACATCGCCCGGTGCACCCCTGACGGCCTGTACGAGATCATCGGCCGCAGTAGCCGGTTCGTGAAACTGTTCGGACTGCGCATCGACCTGGATCGCCTACAAGGCGCGCTGGCCGACCGCGGGGTGACCGTGTTGTGCACTGACGACGGTGACTCCCTCGCCGTCGCAGCCGTCGACACCGGCGGAGCCAGCGCCTCCCAAGTGCAACAACTGACCGCCACCGCGGCGGGCGTGCCCGCCGCGGCGGTGCGCGCCGTGCTGGTCCCCGAACTGCCCCGGCTGGTCTCGGGCAAGCCCGACTACGCCGCGGTGCGCACGTTGGCTGCCGAACCACCCGTCACCGACGTCACGGATATGAGGGAACTCTTCGCCGAGGTTCTCCATCTCCCCGCCGAATCCATGGACCGCGACGCCAGCTTCGTCGACCTCGGGGGCAACTCGCTGTCCTATGTGGCGATGTCGGTCCGGCTGGAACGTGCCCTGGGCCGGCTGCCGAAGGATTGGCACCGGATGCCGCTGCGTGAGCTGGAGTACAGCTGCACACCCCGATCACGCCGATGGGCAACCGTGGAAACCAGTGTCGCGCTGCGCGCGGCGGCCATCGTGCTCATCGTCGGCTCGCACGCCGAGTTGTTCGCGCTGTGGGGCGGTGCGCACGTCCTGCTCGGGGTGGCCGGCTACAACTTCGGCCGGTTCTGCCTGACACCGGTGCCGCGGCTGACGCGGTTGCGCCACCTGCGCAACACGATGGCCTGGATCGCGGTGCCCTCGATCGTGTGGGTCGCCGTCGCGCTGATCATCACCGACGACTACCGCGCGTCGAACCTGTTGCTGGCCAACAAGTTCCTCGGGCCGCACGACAGCATGACCGCGGGACGGTTGTGGTTCGTCGAAGTGCTGTTCTGGATCCTGGTGGCGCTGACCGCGGTGTGCGCGCTGCCGGGCGCCGACCGGCTGGAGCGGCGGCGTCCCTTCGCCTTCGCCGCGGCGTTCCTGGCGTTGGGTCTGGTATTGCGTTACGACCTACCCGGTTTCGGCTTGGGCCGCGACGCCTGGTTCACGGTGCTGGCGTTCTGGTTCTTCGCTGCCGGATGGGCGGCGGCCAAGGCCACGGCCACCTGGCAGCGCGCGATCGTCACGCTGGTGCTGGTGGTCGGCCTGCACGGCTACTTCGACAACACTGGCCGAGAAACCCTGGTGCTGGCCGGATTCGCACTGTTGATCTGGCTATCCGCGGTGCGCTGTCCCGCAATCGTGGCGACTGGTTGCGGTCTGCTCGCCGAGGCGTCGCTCTACATCTACCTCACCCACTACCAGGTCTACCCGCTGTTCGGTGATCACCGGGTGCTCGGTGTGGTGGTCGCACTGATCGTGGGCGTGGCGCTCACTTACGTCGTGAACGTGACGCGGAAGCGGTTGGCGGGCAGAAACTCAGGCCGGATCGCGCTCGGCGACCAACCCCTCCTGCACCATGGTGGCGGCGACCGCACCGTCGGCGCGCAACAGGCTTGACGTGATCAGGCCGCGGCCCCGCGCCGCGGCCGGGGAGCGCGACTCCAGCAGATTCCACTCCCCTGCGCGCACCGGACGGTGAAACCAGATCGACGAATCGGTTGTGCCGCCGCGGTGACTGCGCGACCGCATGCTGTGCCCGTGCACGGCCAACGCCGGATCGATCCCGTACAGATCGCTGATGTAGACCGCGATCAGCGTATGCACCAACGGATCCTCGGGCAGGTCGGTGGTGACCCGCCACCACATCCGGCGTACGAACTCGTCGCCCTCCCCGTCGTCGGCGATGCGGATGTCGAACTCGTCGAGCGGCAGGGACGGCGCCGGGCCGGGCGGGCCGGTACACGGCAGCACCTCAGGATCGTGCGGCATCGCACTCAGCCCGTGCTCGGGCCCGGCGAGCGCCGTCGCGAACGACACCGTCGCCGTCGTCAGCATTCGGCCGTGCTCATACGATTCGACGCGCCGGGCCGAGGCGGTGCGGCCGTCGTACACATGCTGCACGCGATACTCGGCGGCTTCCCCGGCGTCCCCGCCGCGCAGGAACTGCAGGTGCATGTTGGTCGGTGCCCGATCGTCGCCCACCGTCCGGCAGGCGGCCGCCAGGCTCTGCGCGGCCATCAGACCGCCGTAGGCCCGCTTGCCGGCCGGACCGCTGGCCTGCCCTGTGAAGACCTCTCCGTCGGCGGCACCATCTACCCGGACGTCCAACAGCGTCAGTAGCGTGCTCACCGCTCGTCGGTACCCGTTGCGACGGTGCCGGATTCGGTCAGTGCCGCGATCTGGTCGGCACCGAGGCCAAGGTGTTCGGCCAGCACGGCGGTGGTGTCATCCCCGAGCGCGGGCGCGGGAACGGCGGGCGGATACATCCCACCGATCGACACGGGTAGGCCCGGCGCCAGGTAGGTGCCGATGCGGGGCTGCTCCAGCGGGGTGAACAGCGGGTTGGCGACCACCCGCTCGTTGACGGCGACCTCGGCGAAGCTGCGGTACCGCTCCCAGAGCACCGACGTACCCGAGAGTGCCGCGCTGATCTCCTGGGCGGTGTGCTCGCTGAACCAGAGGGTGAACAGTCCGGTCAGGGCGTCGCGGTGGGTGTAGCGCTGACCTTCGTCGCTGAAGTCGGCACCGAAGGCCTCGGCAAGGGCGGCAACGGCTTTGGTGGTGCCAGTGACTTCGGTGAGGTCGCGGAAATGCCGGCCGGTCAGCGCCACGAGCATGAAGCCGACGCCGTCGCTGCTGGTGAAGTTCTGCCCGTAGGTGCCGTACAGGGTGTTGCCGAGCCGTTCGCGGCCGGTGCCGTTGATCATCACCTCGGTCAGGAATCCGAGGTTGCCCGCCGTGGCGAGTGCGACGTTCTCCAGCGGGATGCTGATCCGTGCGCCCTCACCGGTGGAATCGCGGTGGCGCAGCGCGGCACTGACTGCCAGCGCCACGTACAACCCGCAGCTGACATCCCAGGCTGGAAGCACATGGTTGACCGGGGTGGACAACTGCGCGGGCCCGGTGACCATCGGGAAGCCCAGCCCGGCGTTGACCGTGTAATCCACCCCGGTGCCGCCGTCGGCGCGCCCCGATACCTCGACGTGGATCAGGTCGGGGCGCAGCGCGGACAGCTCGTCGTACGAATGCCACTGCCGCCCGGCCACATTCGTGATGAGAACGCCGGCCTCGGCGATCAGCCGCTGTACCAGCTGCTGCCCCTCGGGTGAGCGCATATCGGCGGCCAGCGAGCGCTTGCCCTTGTTCAGCCCGGCCCAGTAGATGCTGTCGCCGCCGTCGGCGAGCGGCCAGCGGTGATAGTCGGCAGCACCCCCGATGGGGTCCACCCGCACCACCTCGGCACCCAACTGGGCCAGGGTCATGCCGGCCAGCGGCACAGCGACGAAACTGGAGATCTCGATGATCCGCACCCCGGCCAGCGGGCGGGTCGGGTCCGGCGTTACGGATTCGGCCATGGGAGTCAAGCTATCAAGCCGGTTCACCCACCAGTTTCACCGCGGCCGCCTCGATGGTGTCCTCGGACAACAGCACCTCCAGTGCGGCGTCGCCCAGCGGGATGAAACTGTCGGCGCTGGACACCCGCTGCACCCGGCCGGTGAAGCCGTGGTCGCTGAGTTCGGCCAGCACACCTTCCCCCACACCCCCGGTGCGACGGGTCTCGTCGACGATGAGCACCCGCCCCGTCGCCTCTGCCTCACGCAGCATGTCCTCGACCGGCAGCGGTGACAGCCATCGCAGGTCGACCACTCGCGCGGCGATCCCGGCCTGCTCCAGGCGACGGGCCACCCGCAGGCTCATCCACAGCCCGTTGGCGAACGTCAGGATGGTCAGGTCGGCGCCGTCGCCGTAGGTGCGGGCCGCACCGATGCGCACCGGCCCCTGCGGATAGGGCGCAAGCCACTGCTGGTCGCCGTCGGCGTGGAGGTCCTTGGTGTGATACAAGGCGATCGGCTCAAGGTAGATACACACCGCGCCAGCGGTTTTCGCGGCGGTCACGCAGGTGTGCAACATGGCCGCGGCGTCGTCGGGCCGGGCCGGTGAGGCGATCACCACCCCCGGGATGTCGCGGATCGCGGCGATCGAGTCGTCGTTGTGGAAGTGACCGCCGAATCCCTTCTGGTAGCCGTAGCCCGCGATCCGCACCACCATCGGGTTGCGGTACTGACGGTTGGAGAAGAACTGCAGCGTGGCTCCCTCACCGCGGATCTGGTCGGCGGCGTTGTGCAGATAGGCCAGGTACTGGATCTCGGGGATCGGCACCAGGCCCGAGACGCCGGCTCCCAGGGCCAGTCCGAGGATGGTCTGTTCGTCTAGCAGGGTGTCGAACACCCGCGCGGGCCCGGCGGCGGCCTGCAGGCCGCGGGTCACGCCGTAAACCCCACCTTTGCGGGCGATGTCCTCACCGAACACGATCGTCTCCGGATGGGCCTGCAGTACCTCCTGCAGCGCCCGGTTGATGGCCAGAGCCAGGGTCAGCGGCGGACCACCGGGCTCACCCGGCGCGATGACCGACACCGCCCTGGCGTCGTCCAGCGTGTCGCGCAGCGGTTGCATCACCGCCGTCGCACTGTCCAACTGCGGACAACCGCTGACCTCCCGGGCCAGGCCCATCACCTCGGCGCGTTTGCCCTCATACCGTTCCAGCACCTGTTCCGGCGTCAGGATGCCATGGGCCACAAGTGTTCTCGCGGTGTTGAGCACCGGGTCACGTTCATAGTCGGCGACGATGTCGGCGGGCCGCCGGTAGGCCTGCTCGTAGTCGGTGCCGGCATGTCCCATCAACCGCACCGTCCGCAGATGCAGGAATGCGGGCTTGCGTTCGCGGCGGACCCAATCGGCCGCAGCGCGTGCGGTGTCGAACGCGTCGACGACGTCGCAACCATCGGCCGCGAAGTACCTCAGCCCCTGCCTGTCCCCGTAGGCGCGGGCGATCCAGCCGCGCGGTGTCGGCGTGCTGATCCCGATACCGTTGTCCTCGCAGACGAACAGCAGCGGCATCGGCAGGCCCTGGTAGGCGGCGTGCAGGGCCGCGTTGACGGCGCCCACCGTTGTCGAGTGGTTGGCCGAGGCGTCGCCGAAACTGCACACCGTCACCGCATCCTCCGGCCACGGGCAGGCCACGCCGAGCTTGCGGGTGCGGGCGATCGAGAAGGCCACCCCGACCGACCGTGGCAGGTGTGAGGCGATGGTGGAGGTCTGCGGAATGATGCTCAGGTCGTGACGGCCGAACACCTTGTGCCGTCCGCCGGAGATCGGTTCGGCGGTGGCCGCCACCAGTCCGAGCAGCACGTCCCGAAGCGGATCGGACCCGTCGACCTGCGCGGCGCGGGCCAGGTAGAAGCCGCCCGACCGGTAGTGCAGCAGCGCCGGATCGCTGGGGCGCAGGGCCGCGGCGACGGCGGCATTGCCCTCGTGCCCGGACGATCCGATGGTGTAGAAACCCCGCCCCTGCGAGCGCAGCCAGCGCGCGGTCAGGTCCAGATGCCTGCTGCCCAGCTGAGCATCGAAGAGCGCCAAGGGATTCGGCACGGACAGTGCGGGCAGATCCCGGGGCCCCGCCGCGGTCAGCGCCGATACCGTCGCGGTGAAGTACGAGTCGATGGGCTCGATGGTCATCTCAGATCAGCTCGATCGCCTCGGCGATCGACGGCAGCACCCGGCTGGGCCGGAAGGGATAGCGCTCGATGTCCTCGACCGACGTCGACCCGGTGAGCACCAGGATGGTGTCCAGCCCCGCCTCGATCCCGGCCACCACATCGGTGTCCATCCGGTCCCCCACCATGACGGTGTTCTCCGAGTGCGCCGCGATGCGGTTGAGCGCGCTGCGGAACATCATCGGATTGGGCTTGCCGACGAAGTAGGGGTCGCGTCCGGTGGCCTTGGTGATCATCGCGGCCACCGATCCGGTCGCGGGCAGCGGCCCCTCCGCCGACGGACCGCTGACGTCAGGGTTGGTGGCGATGAACCGGGCACCGCCAAGGATCAGCCGGACGGCCTTGGTGATCGCCTCGAACGAGTACGTGCGGGTCTCGCCAAGCACCACGTAGTCCGGCGCGATGTCGGTCAGGGTGTAACCGGCCTCGTGCAGCGCGGTGGTCAGCCCGGCCTCACCGATCACATAGGCCGAGCCGCCCGGCAGCTGATCGTCGAGGAACGCCGCGGTCGCCAGCGCCGACGTCCAGATCGCAGCCTCGGGGACGATCAAGCCCGAGCGCGCCAGCCGGGCAGCGAGGTCACGCGGCGTGAAGATCGAGTTGTTGGTCAGCACCAGGAATGGCCGTTCCTTGTCGGCCAATGTCTGCAGGAATTCGGCGGCACCCGGGAGCGCATGTTCTTCGCGCACCAGGACGCCGTCCATGTCGGTTAGCCAGCACTGGGCAGGTGAACGCACGAGTCCAGTGTCCCAACTTGCGCCGCGAATCAGGGGCCAACGAAGTTATCCGCAGGGTGTGGTGATCGCATGGCCGACGCATTCGCGCGCACTTACGCTGGGGCGATGGCCGCGTTGGAAGACCTCGAAGCTCCTACGTTCGGTCCATGAGCGCGTCGCCGAGATCAAAGACCTGATCGTGGCTCAACAGCGGGCGATAGCCCCGTAGCGGAAACCGAAACTGCACCCAGGGACAGATATCTCGCGATTCTCGTCCCTGAGTGCAGTCTCAGTGAAGGACAGCCCTGGAGATCAGTTCGTGTGCTGATCGGCGACGTCGAGCGCCTTGTCCAGGATCGCCAGACCTTCGCGCGCCTCTTCCGCGGTGACGTTGCACGGCGGCACCACGTGGACGCGGTTGAAGTTGGCGAACGGCAGCAGACCGTTGGCCTTGCACGCGCCGACCACGGCGTTCATCGCCGGGCTGGAGCCACCGTAGGGCGCCAACGGCTCCCGGGTCTCCTGGTCGGCGACCAGTTCGACGGCCCAGAACACACCGGCGCCGCGCACCTCACCGACGCTGCGGTGCTTGGCGGCCAGCTCGGCCAGGCCCGGTGCCAGAACCTCGGCGCCGATCGTGGCCGCGTTCTCGACCATGCCCTCATCAGCCATCGCGTTGATGGTCGCGACGGCGGCCGCGGTGGCCAGCGGGTGCCCGGAGTAGGTCAGCCCACCCGGGTAGGCCCGATGCGCGAACGTCTCGTAGATGGCCGGGCTGATCGCCACACCACCAAGCGGCACGTAACCGGAGTTGACGCCCTTGGCGAAGGTGAGCAGGTCCGGCACCACGTCGAAGTGGTCGATGGAGAACCACTTTCCGCTGCGGCCGAATCCCGCCATCACCTCGTCGGCGATGAACACGATGCCGTAGCGGTCGCAGATCTCCCGCACCCCGGCCATGTATCCGGGCGGGGGCACCATGATGCCGGCAGTACCCGGGATCGACTCCAGGATGATCGCGGCGATGGTGGTCGGGCCCTCCATCTGGATCAGCTTGTCGAGGTACTCCAGCGCGCGCTGGGATTCCTGTTCCTCGGTCTCGGCGTAGAACGACGAGCGATACAGGAACGGTCCGTTGAAGTGCACGATGCCGGCGTTGCCGCGGTCGTTGGGCCAGCGCCGCGGGTCACCGGTCAGGTTGATCGCGGTGTCGGTGCCACCGTGGTAGGCGCGGTAGCGGGACAACACCTTGTAGCGACCCGTGTGCAGGCGGGCCATCCGCACCGCGTGCTCGACCGCGTCGGCGCCGCCGTTGGTGAAGAACACCTTGTTCAGCTCACCGGGGGTGCGCTCGGCGATCAGCCGGGCCGCCTCCGAGCGGGCCGCGTTGGCGTACTGCGGGGCCACCGTGCACAGCTTGGCGGCCTGCTCGGCAATGGCGGCAACAACTTTCGGGTGCTGGTGGCCGATGTTGGTGTTGACCAACTGGCACGAGAAGTCCAGCAAGCGGTTGCCGTCGCCGTCCCACACGTACGAACCCTGCGCGGCGGTGATCGTCATCGGCGAGATCTCCTCCTGCGCCGACCAGGAGTGGAACACGTGTGCGCGGTCGAGTTCATAGGCCCGCGCGGCCTCGGCCTTCGCCGCCTCGACGGTCAACCCGTTGGGCAGCGCGGCGGACTCTTGAATCACAGTCATGGGTGAAATTCTCTCACTTGTTCTCGGGGAAGCCGAGGTTGATGCCCCCGTGGCTGGGGTCCAGCCAGCGGGTGGTGATGGCCTTGGTCCGGGTGAAGAAGTGCACGCCTTCGGCACCGTGGGCGTGGCTGTCGCCGAACAGCGAAGCCTTCCAGCCGCCAAAGCTGAAGTAGGCCATGGGAACCGGGATCGGCACGTTGATGCCGACCATGCCGACCTCGACCTCGTTCTGGAAGCGTCGCGCGGCGCCACCGTCGTTGGTGAAGATCGCCGTGCCGTTGCCGTAGGGGTTGTTGTTGATCAACTCAAGAGCCTCGTCGTAGGACTCGACGCGCAGCACCGACAGCACCGGGCCGAAGATCTCGTCGGTGTAGACGCTCATCTCGGGGGTGACGTTGTCGAGCAGGGTCGGGCCCAGCCAGAAGCCGTCGGCTCCGCCGTTGGCGATGACGGTGCGGCCGTCGAGCACGACCTTGGCCCCATCGGCCTCGCCGGCATCGATGTAGGAGGCCACCTTGTCGCGGTGGACCTTGGTGACCAGCGGGCCCATGTCCGAATCCTTGGTTCCGTCACCGGTTTTGATGGTTGCGGCGCGCTCGGCGATCTTGGCCACCAGGTCGTCGGCGATGGGACCGACGGCGACCGCGGCGGAGATGGCCATGCAGCGCTCACCGGCGGAGCCGAAACCGGCGTTGACCATGGCGTCGGCGGCCAGGTCCAGATCGGCGTCGGGCAGGATCACCGCGTGGTTCTTGGCCCCGCCCAGTGCCTGCACGCGCTTGCCGGCCGCGGTGGCGGTGGCGTAGACGTACTGCGCGATCGGGGTGGAGCCGACGAAGGAGATCGCCTTGATCTTGGGGTTGGTCAGCAGCTCGTCGACCGCGGTCTTGTCGCCCTGCAGCACGTTGAACACGCCCTCGGGCAAGCCGGCCTCGGCCCACAGGCGGGCCATCCACAGCGCAGCGCTGGGGTCCTTCTCCGAGGGCTTGAGCACCACGGTGTTGCCCGCGGCGATGGCGATCGGGAAGAACCACATCGGCACCATGGCCGGGAAGTTGAACGGCGAGATGATGCCGACCGGCCCCAGCGGCTGCAGCACGGAGTGCACGTCCACGTTGGTCGAGGCGTTCTCGCTGAATCCGCCCTTGAGCAGACTGGGGATGCCGCAGGCGAATTCGACGACCTCAAGGCCCCGGCTCACCTCGCCGAGGGCATCGGAGAGCACCTTGCCGTGCTCGGCGGTGATGAGCGCGGCCACCTCCTCCTTGCGGGCGTTGAGCAGCTCACGGAACGCGAACAGCACCGAGGTGCGCTTGGCGAGCGACGTGTCGCGCCAGGCCGGGAAGGCCGCCACGGCGGCGTCGATCACCGCGCGCGCGTCATCCACGCTGGCCAGTGCGACCTCACCGGTCACCGCGCCCGTGGCCGGGTTGGTTACCGGGGCGGTGGCGGTCGAAGTCCCGGCAAAGATCTTGCCGTCGCGCCAGTGCTGGATGACATTGCTCATGGGTCCGAACCTTCCTGCGGCATTGGGGTACGGCTATCACTCTGAGCCACCATCCACACTGCCGGGGCGATCAATTTGTAAGTCTCATCCGTTTGTTCATTACACTTTGTCAATGATCCCGACCGTGCGCGACATCATCGGGCTCCCGGTGGTCCAGGCCGGCCAGCCCGAGGTACTCAGCGCGCAACAACTCGACCGCCCGGTGCGGTGGGTCCACGTCAGCGATATGCCCGACCTCGCGGGGCTGCTGCAAGGCGGCGAACTGGTGCTCACCACCGGCGCCGCGCTGCGCGACGCGCCCCGTGACTACCTGCGAGGGATGCAGCGTGCCGGCGCGGTCGGCGTGGTGGTCGAACTGGGCACCCGCATCGAATCGCTTCCCGACAGCGTCGGCCAGACAGCCCAAACCCTCGGGCTCGCGCTCGTCGTGCTGCACCAGGAGACCAAGTTCGTCGAGGTCACCGAGGCGGTGCACCGGCTCATCGTCGCCGACCAGTACGAGGAACTCGAGTTCGCCCACCGCACCCACAAGACCTTCACCGAGTTGAGCATGAAGCGCCCGACGATGGCGGACATCGTGCGGGCAGCGGCCGAGATGATCGACGAATCGGTGGTACTCGAGGATCTGTCGCACCAGGTGCTGGCGATCTCACCCCGCAACGAACCTGCCACGGGCGTCCTGTCCGACTGGCAACGCCGGTCCCGGGCGATGACCGAACCGTGGGCCACCACCGCCGTGGGCCCCCGCGCCGAGGAATGGGGCCGGCTGATCGTGCCGCGCGCCCCGTCCGCACCGGCCAAGACCAAGATGGTCCTCGAACGCGCCGCCCAGGCGCTGGCCCTGCACCGGATGGCCGAACGTGGCCGGTCCGGCCTGGAACATCAGGCCCAGAGCGGGTTGATCGACGACGTCCTGGGCGGACGGATCGACGACGACCGCGAGGCGGACGCGCGGGCGCTGGCCCTCGGCCTGCGGGCCGGAGGCCCGTACCTCCCGGCCACGGTCCGGGTCGGTGCGCCACCGGACCGGCTCGACCCGGTCGGCACGCAACGCCGGAACATCCGCATCCTCGACGCCGTCGCCCACAGCGTGAAAGCCCAAGGGCACAGCGCGATCTGCTCGATCCGGCGGGACGGCGAGATCGGCCTGGTGCTGGCACTGAACCACCGGCGCGGATCCACCGCCGATGCCACGCTGAGCCGCCTGGCCGAGGGCTGGCGCGAGGCCATCGCGCGCGGCGGCGACACCGACAAGGTCGTCATCGCCGTCGGTGGTGACGCCGGTGCGTTCGCCGACGCCGTCCACGGCTTGCGCGAGGCCGCGCACGTCGCCGAGGTCGCGGCGTCGATGTCGGATCTGACGCGCCCGTTCGTGCGGGCCTCCGATGTCCGGCTGCGCGGGCTGATCACACTGCTGCTCGACGATCCGCGAGTCCAGATGTTCGCCGAAACCGAACTCAGGACCCTGCTGATCCACGACGCCGAACAGGGCAGCGACGACGTGGCAGTGCTGCGCGGGTACCTGGAACTCGCGGGCAACAAGTCCGCACTGGCCAAACGCCTGCACATGAGCCGCCCGGCCCTCTACAGCCGGCTGGCCGCGATCGAACGCCGGCTCGGCGTCAACCTCGACGACGGCGAATCGATGACCTCACTGCACGTGGCGCTGCTCATCCTCGACGCCCAACACAGCGCAGCCCCACAGTCACCACTCTGAGCCCACTGGGGACTCATACTGATCCGATGGCTGATCGCAACGTGCTGGGCGGCAAGCTCGAAGAGTGTGGCACTGACCCGCTCACCGGCTTCTACCGCGACGGCTGCTGCTCGACCGGCGACGCCGACGCGGGCCGGCACACCATCTGCGCCGTGGTGACCGCCGAATTCCTCGAGCATCAGCAGTCCATCGGCAACGACCTGTCGACACCGGCACCGCAGTACCGGTTTCCCGGCCTGACACCCGGGGACCGCTGGTGCGTCACCGCGGTCAACTGGCTGCGCGCACACGATGACGGCAAGGCGGCCCCGGTGGTGCTGGCAGCCACCCATGAGCGCACCCTCGACCTGGTACCCCTCGACGTCCTCCAGCAGTACGCCGTCGATGTGCCCGACGACCTGGGCAGCCTCTGAGGCTCCGTAGGCTCGTGCTGTGAGCGTCGCACCCGATCCGACCGTCATCCTGGACAACCGCTTCGCCCGCGCGCTTCCCGAGATGGCCGTCGCGTGGCAGGCCGAGGCGGCCCCGGCACTGCGGCTGCTCGTGCTCAACGAGCCGCTCGCCGATGAGCTCGGCCTCGACACCTCCTGGCTGCGCAGCCCCGACGGGCTCGGGCTGCTGTCGGGCACCGTGGTCCCCGACGGGGCCACCCCCGTCGCGCAGGCCTACGCCGGTCATCAGTTCGGCGGATACGTCCCACGGCTGGGCGATGGCCGTGCGCTGCTGCTCGGTGAGTTCGTCGGCCCCGGCGACCGTCCCCGCGACCTGCATCTCAAAGGATCGGGACGTACCCCGTTCGCCCGGGGCGGCGACGGCCTGGCCGTCGTCGGGCCCATGCTGCGCGAGTACATCGTGAGCGAGGCCATGCACGCCATGGGCATTCCCACGACCCGGGCACTGGCCGTCGTCGCCACCGGACGCGACGTCCGGCGCGAAACCCTGCTGCCCGGGGCGGTGCTGGCCAGGATCGCCGGCAGCCATCTACGCGTCGGCAGTTTCCAGTACGCCGTCGCACACGCCCAGGCCGCCGGGGACATCGGGTTGCTGCGCCGGCTGGCCGACCACGCCATCGCCCGCCACCATCCCGGTGCGGCCGACGCCGCCAACCCATACCTGGCTCTGTATGAGGCGGTCATCTCGGCGCAGGCCGCGCTGCTCGCGCAGTGGATGCTGGTCGGGTTCGTACACGGCGTGATGAACACCGACAACATGACCATCTCGGGCGAGACCATCGACTACGGCCCGTGCGCATTTATGGAAACCTTCGATCCCGCAACGGTATTCAGTTCGATCGACCACAGCGGCCGGTACGCCTACGGCAACCAGCCGACTGTGGCCGCGTGGAACCTGGCCCGCTTCGCCGAAACCCTGCTCCCCCTGCTCGCCGACGACGGTGAGCAGGCCGTCGAGCTGGCCACCCGAGCGCTGCACGGATTCGGGCCGCAGTTCGACGCGGCGTGGTCGGCGGGTATGCGCGCCAAGCTCGGCCTGTCCGCCGATGTCGACGACGAGGCGGCGCGCACTCTGATCGACGACCTGCTTGCACTGCTGCAGCAGAACCGAACTGACTACACGTCGTTCTTCCGTGACCTGAGCCGTACCGCGGGCGGACAGAGCAGGATCGCCGCCGGATTCGACGAGTGGCTGGCGCGGTGGCGCGCCCTCGACCCCGACACCGCCGCGATGGACCGGGTGAATCCCGTCTACATCCCCCGCAATCACCTCGTCGAGGAAGCATTGGACGCGGCGACGCACGGCGACCTGGAACCCGTCGAGCACCTGATGGACGCCCTCACGGCGCCCTATGACGAACGCCCCGGGCTCCAACGGTATGCCGCACCCGCGCCCGCCGACTTCGGTGCCTACCGCACGTTCTGCGGAACCTGAGGACCAGCCGCTACCGTGGGTCGGGTGACGACGATCACGATGGATACCCCGGCCGGCCCGATCGACGCTCTCCTCAGCCTCCCCAGCGGGGAAGGACCGTGGCCCGGGGTGGTGATCATTCATGACGCGATCGGCCACGGACCCGACAACGAGGCGATCTCGGAACGCGTCGCGGCGGCCGGCTATGTCGCGCTCACGCCGAACCTCTACTCCCGTGGTGGCAGGGCCCGGTGTATCACCCGGGTGTTCCGTGAACTGCTGACCCAGCGCGGCCGGGCGCTCGACGACATTCTGGCCGCCCGCGACCACCTGCGCGCGCACCCGCAATGCAACGGGACCATCGGCATCGCGGGGTTCTGCATGGGCGGCCAGTTCGCTCTGATCATGGGCCCCAAGGGATTCGGCGCCTCAGCTCCGTTCTACGGCACCCCGCTGCCGAGGCGGCTCGACCAGACATTGGACGCCTCGTGCCCGGTGGTGGCCAGCTTCGGCCGCCGGGATCCGATGGGCATCGGTGCCGCAGGCCGGTTGCAGCGCGTCGTCGACGACAAGAACATCCCGGCCGACATCAAGGTGTACCCCGAAGCCGGGCACAGCTTCGCCAATCAACTGCCCGGGCAGGCCTTTCTGCGAATCGCCGGCTTCGGCTACAACGAGGCCGCCACCGCCGACGCCTGGTCGCGGGTGTTCGCGTTCTTCGGCGAGCACCTGGCGGCTAAAGCCAACTGAGCCCGGCCACCACCAGCGCCTCGGTACCGGTGTCCAACGTCGGCTGGAGCACCGGGGCGAACCGCGGTGAATGGTTCACCGGAATGTCCACGCGGGCGCGATCGGCGGCCACCGCCGCGCGGAAGGCCTCCTCGTCGATGCCGCCGAAGCCCCAATAGGTGTAGGGCGCTCCCAGCGCAGCCGGGATGTCGCTGAAGTCTTCACTGGCCGACCCGGCAGGCATGGTCTGCGCGCGGTCGCCGAAGTACTCATTGAACGCGGCCTCGACACGAGCCGTCACCGCATCGTCGTTGACGGTCAGCGGAAAGCTGGCGTACAGCTCGAATTCCGGGTCGCGCGGCGAGTCGGACGCCTGGCACTCGGCGATCACCACGCGCCGGATCGCCGCGAGCACCGCCTTGCGCACCGATTCGTCGAAGGTGCGCAGGTTGAGTTCCAGTACCGCATGATCGCCGATGACGTTGCTCTTGGTCCCCGCCTGAATGCTGCCGACGGTCAGCACGACCGTCTGGCTCGGATCGACCTCGCGCGACACGATCGTCTGCAAGCGGATGACGATCATCGACGCCAGCACCACCGGATCCACCGTGGCCTGCGGCATCGAACCGTGCCCACCACGACCGTAGACCGTGATTCTCATGCTGTCGGCCGCGGACAACACCGGTCCGCTGCGGGTACGCAGCTGCCCGGCCGGCGCCGGAAACACATGCTGGGCCAACGCCACATCGATCGGGCCGACCAGATCGGCCAGGCCGTCCTCGGCCATCCCGCGGGCCCCGTCGCCCACCTCTTCGGCGGGCTGGAAAACCGCGATCACGGTGCCACGCCAGTGATCCGTCGCCCGGGCGAACAATTCCGCCGCACCCAGCAGACACGTCACGTGCGTGTCGTGACCGCAGGCATGCATCACGCCGGGCTCGCTACTCGCATACGGCAGATCCGTCGCCTCGGTCACCGGCAGCGCGTCCATGTCCGCACGCATCAGCACCCGGGGACCGTCACCGTTGCTCAGCACCCCGACCACACCGGTTCCGCCGACGCCTTCATGGACGGTCAGGCCGGACTCCCGTAGGCGGGCGGCTGCCAAGCCGGCAGTGCGTTTTTCCTGATGTGAGAGCTCGGGATGCTGATGCAGGTCGCGATAGAGCGGCTCTTGCCAGGCGCGCACCGCGGGCAGGTGCGCCAGCACGGCCTCGGCGCGGCGGCGAACATCGTCGGGTCCGGTACTGACAGTCGCCATCGCGTCGCCCCCTGTCCGTCGCTATTCCGGCAACCGCAGCTCGGGCTTTTCGACCTCTTCGATGTTCACGTCCTTGAACGTGATGACGCGTACCTGCTTGACGAACCGAGCCGGGCGGTACATGTCCCACACCCAGGCATCGGCGAGCCTCAGCTCGAAATAGACTTCGCCCTCGGAGTTGCGCGGAATCAGCTCCACGCTGTTGGCCAGGTAGAACCGGCGCTCGGTCTCGACGACGTAGCTGAACTGCCCGACGATGTCCTTGTATTCGCGGTAAAGCGAGAGCTCCATCTCGGTTTCATACTTCTCGAGATCCTCGGCGCTCATCTGGTGTGCTGTCCTTCTGGTTGTGCTGATGCCCTGTCGATCATCTTTGCGTACCCCACTTCAGCATGCCGCATTGGTGCCACATCCCGTCGTACGTCTGTCATCTCTGCGGTCCGCCGCACGCCGGTGCTCTCTGCGGCCCGCCGCACGTTCACATACGAGTAGCGGTGCTCCACACACGGTCCCAACTCGGCCAACGCCTCGGAATGCGCCGCAGTGCTGTACCCCTTGTGCTCGGCGAACCCGTAGCCGGGATGGTGCTGCTCCATCTCGACCATCAACCGGTCCCGGCTGACCTTGGCCAGCACGCTGGCCGCCGCGATGCAGGCCGCCGCGGCGTCTCCCCCGATCACCGGCAAGGACGGCACCGCCAGGCCCGGCACCCGGAACCCGTCGGACAGCACGTACCCGGGCCGCAGAGACAACCCCGCCACCGCACGCCGCATGCCCTCGATATTGGCGACGTGAACGCCGAGCCGGTCCACCTCGTCGGAGGGGATGAACACCACGTGATAGGCCAGCGCATACCGGCGAATCAGGGGAAACAGCCGCTCCCGCTCCCGCTCCCCGAGCTTCTTGGAATCGTCGAGAGACGCCAGGCTGTCCATCCGGTTGGGCCCCAACACACAGGCGGCCACCACCAGCGGTCCCGCACAGGCTCCGCGGCCCACCTCGTCCACCCCGGCGACCGGGCCGAGACCGTTGCGGTACAGCGCGGATTCCAGGGTGCGCAGGCCGGATGACCTCCGGATGACCGTTCGCGGCGGCCACGACGTCTTCACCACTGGAGGCACAGGGCAGCTCCTAGGAGTCGGTCTGCGGGTTCACGCCGTTGATACCGCCCCAGCGGGACGGTGGCCAGGCGATGAACCGTGCCTTTCCGATTACATTCTCCACCGGAACGGTGCCGGCCATCGGATCGCCGGTGCACTGAAGTCCGTGCCGCGCGTCGGCGGGCAGGTTGCTGCAGTGCACGCGTGAGTCGGCCGAGTGCGTCCGGTTGTCACCCATCACCCACAGGCGATCGGATGGGACCGTGACGGGTCCGAACTCAGGACCCAGGCACGGGTAGATGCCCGGGTCGGCCATCATGGTGGCCGGGTCCAGGTACGGCTCGTTGAGGCGTTTTCCGTCGACCGTCAGCCCCGTGTCAGCACGGCACTGCACGGTCTGACCGCCGACCGCGATCACCCGCTTGACCAGGTCGTTCTCGTCCGGCGGCACAAACCCGACAAACGAGAGGGCGTTCTGCACCCAGCGGATGGCGGTGTTGTCCGAACGGATCGACTTGTAGCCGATGTTCCACGACGGCGGGCCCTTGAAGACCACCACATCGCCAGGCTCGGGCTTGGAGAACCGGTAGGTGACCTTGTCGACCATGATCCGGTCTCCCACGCAGCCGGCACAGCCGTGCAGCGTCGGCTCCATGGACTCCGACGGAATCAGGTACGGACGTGCGATGAACGTCAGCGTCACGTAATAGAGCACCAGGGCGATGGTGGCCAGAATGGCAATCTCGCGCGCAGTGGAATGCTTGCGCTTGGGGGACTCGTCCGGCGCTTCGCCGGTGGCCGACTCCGCCGAATCTGCGGCGGAATCTTGCTCTGAGTCCGATTCGAGGCTGCCCTCCGAGCACGCGTCGGCGGAATCGGTGGGTCCGGTCACAGGCACCACAGTAGCGAGCGTTGTGACCGGTCCCGCGACGAGACCTTCGTCAGACGGAGCAGCGCGCTCAGCGCTTTTCCTTGATCTTCGCCTTCTTGCCACGCAGTTCGCGCAGGTAGTAGAGCTTGGCGCGACGCACGTCACCGCGGGTCACGACATCGAGGTGATCGATGTTGGGCGAATGCACCGGGAAGGTCCGCTCGACGCCGACGCCGTAGCTCTCCTTCCGCACGGTGAAGGTCTCGCGGATTCCGCCGCCCTGGCGACGGATCACGACGCCCTTGAAGACCTGGATGCGCTCCTTCGAGCCCTCGATCACCTTCACGTGCACGTTGACGGTGTCGCCGGGGCTGAAGGTCGGGATGTCGTCGCGCAGCGACGCCTGATCGACGAAGTCCAGCGTGTTCATCGGTGACACTTCCTTGTTGTTCGCGGCTCCGGACGGGCACGCACGTGGCGCGCAGCCGAAGCTATTTTCGGGTGTATCGGGGTGTATCTCGCAGCGGAACGCGGACAAGCCGGCCCAGTCCTGCGCAGACAACTGCTCAATTGTGCCAGACGGGTCCCCATACCGTGAAATCCGGCGAGTCTGCGCACCCATCTGCAGCGACTCGGGCAGCATACTTCGAGCACGACTAAGCACGCGAGCCACAAGGCGAACAGTTAGGCTGCACACACCGATGTGCCGGTCCTGCAGAGCCCATCGGATTTTCTTGACGGTGCAAGGAGGACCATGCGACGGCGGCCGTCGAAGCTGAGGATTGCGAACGCAGCGGGCGCAACGGCAGTGGTCGCGATGGCCGTCGTAACGGTTGGTTGCGAAGCCCGGGTCTACGGAACGCCCCCGGCCCCGGCCGGGGCACCGCAGCTGACCGTCGTCGTCCCCCAGGGCAGCCTGGCCCCGCTGCCCGAGGCGCCGCCCGGCGAACCCGCCGCCGCCTTCATGGGGCTCGGGGACCGAGCCCAGCTGGCCACCGAGAACGCCGCCGACGCCGGCGCCGAGATCACCCTGCTGGTCCTCGACCGCAACACCGGCCAGCTGGTTTCCAACGGAAACGGGACCACCATCGCCATCGCATCGGTGGTCAAGTTGTTCATCGCCGATGACCTCCTGCTGCAGGAGGCCAAGGGACAGACGGTGATCACCCCCGACGACCGCGAACAGCTCGACGTGATGCTGCGGTCCTCCGACGACAGCGCCGCCGAGGTGTTCTGGAACCGCAGCGGCGGCAGCGCGATCGTGAACCGGGTGGCGGCCCGCTACGGCCTGGGTTCCACCCGGCCGCCCAATGACGGGCGATGGTGGAACACCATCAGCACCGCAGCCGACCTGGTGCGCTACTACGACATGCTGATGAACGGCAGCGGCGGCCTTCCCGCCGAGCAGGCCAACGTGATCCTGGCCAACCTGGCCCAGTCCACCCCGAACGCCATCGACGGCACGCAACCGGGCGGCATCTACCCCCAGCGATTCGGCATTCCCGAAGGCCTCTACGCCGAACCGGTCGCGGTCAAGCAGGGCTGGATGTGCTGTATCGGTTCGGACTGGATGCACCTGTCGACCGGCGTGATCGGCCCCGACCGCCGCTTCATCATGGTGATCGGTTCACTGCAGCCCACGAACGCCGCCACCGCGCGCGACACCATCACCGACGCCGTGAAGACGATGTTCCCCGGCGGCCGGATCTAGGACTCGTCGAGCAGGTCCGGTCGGCGCTCGCGCGTGCGCTGCAGCGACTGCTCGTGGCGCCACGCTTCGATCTTGGCGTGGTCCCCCGACCGCAGCACATCGGGCACATCCAACCCCCGCCAGCTCTGCGGCCGGGTGTAGCTCGGCCCCTCAAGCAGACCGTCGGAATGCGAATCCTGTTGGTGCGACGCCGGATTACCCAACACGTCGGGCATCAACCGGACCACCGCCTCGATCATGACCAACGCCGCGGACTCGCCGCCGTTGAGGACGTAGTCGCCGATGGAAACCTCTTCGACCCGCATCCGGCGGGCCGCGTCGTCGGCCACCCGCTGGTCGATCCCCTCGTAGCGTCCACACGCGAACACCAGGTGAGACTCCGCACTCCAGCGTTCGGCCACCGCCTGGGTGAACGGCCGTCCCGCAGGGGTCGGTACGACCAGAAGTGTTTCCTCGGAACAGATTTCGTCGAGCGCCTCACCCCATACGGGCGCTTTCATGACCATTCCGGGTCCCCCGCCGTACGGGGAGTCATCCACCGACCGGTGCACATCGCGGGTCCAGTCCCGCAGGTCATGCACGGCCACGGAGAGGATTCCGGCGTCGATCGCCTTGCCCGGCAGCGACTGCCGGATGGGATCGAGGTAGGCCGGGAAGATCGTGACGACGTCAATGTGCACAGTTGCGCACCTTCTAGACCAGGTCCAGGTTCAGCAGACCGTCCGGAGGATCGATGACGACCGTCCCGGTGTCCCGGGACACCGAGGTGACGATGGCGCTGACGAACGGGATCAGTACTTCGCGGCCATCCGCGTCGGCCTTGACCGACAGCAGTTCGCCGGCGGCGGTGTGCAGCACCTCGCGGACCGCCCCCACCGCGGTGCCGTCAACCGTGACGACCCGCAGACCTTCGAGTTCATGGTCATAGAACTCGTCGGGATCATCGATCGCGGGCAGGTCGGCGGTGTCGACGATGAACACCGTGCCGCGCAATTCGTCGGCCGCATTGCGGTCGCCGACACCGGCCAACCGGATCAGGAGCCGACCCGCGTGATCACGCACGGACTCGACTGAGAAAGTGCGCTCGGCACCCCCCTTGGCGCGGCCCCGAAGGGTCACGCCAGGGGTGAACCGAGCGTCTGGGTCGTCGGTACGGACCTCGACAACGACCTCACCGGAAATGCCGTGAGCTTTGACAACCCGCCCGACAACCAGGTCCATGGATCCGACGCTACTGGTCGGTGTCCACCACGTCGACGCGGATGCCGCGCCCACCGATGCCTGCGACCAGGGTCCGCAGTGCAGTGGCGGTACGGCCTCCGCGCCCGATGACCTTGCCCAGGTCATCGGGGTGCACGTGCACCTCGACGGTGCGCCCGCGGCGGCTGGTGACCATGTCGACGCGTACGTCGTCGGGATTGTCCACGATGCCGCGGACCAGGTGCTCGACGGCGTCGACCACGACAGAACTCACTGCGATGCTCAGCTCTCGCTTGCGGCTTCGTCGGCAGCGGCCTCAGCAGCCGGCGCCTCGGCCTCGGCGGTCTCGGCAGCAGCCTCGTCCTTCTTGGGAGCCTTCTTCTTCTTGGGCGTCACGGCCGCGGCACCAGTGCCGCTCTCAGCCTCGGCCAGCGCCGCGTTGAACAGGTCCAGCTTGGACGGCTTGGGCTCCTTGACCTTCAGCGTGCCCTCGGCGCCCGGCAGGCCCTTGAACTTCTGCCAGTCACCGGTGATCTTCAGCAGGGCCAGCACCGGCTCGGTGGGCTGGGCGCCGACGCCCAGCCAGTACTGCGCGCGCTCCGAATCGATCTCGATCAGGCTCGGCTCTTCCTTGGGGTGGTAGCGGCCGATGACCTCGATGGAGCGGCCTTCGCGGCGGGTGCGCGCGTCGGCGACGGCGATGCGGTACTGGGGGTTGCGGATCTTGCCAAGCCGGGTGAGCTTGATCTTGACAGCCATGGTTAAGCACTTCTCCTCTGTGTCACGCTGCAATTCAGCGATGCGGGCGGAATTGCCCGATCCGGTTTTGCCTTACGTGTATGACCGCCGCGCAGCGCATTGAACGAGTCGCACGGCAGACAGCCGCCAATTGTGCCAGAGCAGGCAGTATCGGCCAAAATCGCGCGGAGTCAGACGACTCAGACGACCTTGTCGAAACACTTGGTCTCGACCCGGCGGCTCATCCGCCAGCCGTCGGCAGTCCGGACGAACTCGTCCTCGTACCAGAGCCCGCAGAACAACACCTGTTGCTCCAACCCCGGCAGCACCATCGGGTTGAAGCAGATGGTGCGGGAGGTGGCCTTGTCGCCATCGATGTGGACATCGAAATTGCCGAGCATGTGCGCGTAGGCCGGGAAGTTCGGCAGCACCTCGGCCAACCAGGCCTTGACCTCCGGATACTGGCCGTCGATACCGCCCATCGCCCGGTAGTCGATGTAGGCGTCAGAGGTGAACACCGCATCCAGGTCATCGAACAGTCGACGGTCTATCGCCGTGGAGTAGTCGATCAACAACTGCTGGATCTCCAGACGATCCGAAATCTCGGCCAGGCTCAACATGTCTCGATTCAACACGATTAGGCTGACCCGCCATGGGGAGGTTCGTCAGGTTCTCTGTTGCAGCGACAGCCGCGGTTGCCGTCGCGCTGATCCCGCTCTCATCGGGCCCCGGGGCACTGCCGGTGGCCAGAGCCGATCTCGAAGTGCAGCAGGTCGGATCCGCGCCGATCCCGGACGGTCCCGCGCAAGGCTGGGTGGTCGCCGACCTCGACACCGGCCAGGTGCTGGCCGCCCGTAACGAGAACACCCACTACGCACCCGCGAGCACGATCAAGACCCTGCTGGCCCAGGTGGTGCTCGACGAGGTACCGCTGGACACCACGATCGTGGCCGACGACGCCGACACGAAGGTCGAGTGCAACTGCGCCGGCGTCGCACCCGGGCAGACCTACACCGCGCGCCAACTGCTGGAGGCGGCCCTACTGGCATCCGGCAATGACGCCGCCAACACCCTGGCCCGCATGGTCGGCGGCCCCGAAGCGGCCGTGGCCAAGATGAACGCCAAGGCGGCCGCGCTCGGGGCGAACAGCACCAACGTCGCGACGCCGTCCGGATTGGACGGGCCCGGCATGCCCTTCTGGTCCACACCGCACGACATGGCGACGATCTTCCGCGGAGCGATGGCCAACCCGGTCTTCGCACAGATCACCGCGATGCCATCGACCACATTCCCCGGCAAGAACGGCAACCGGGTGCTGGTCAACCAGGACGAGCTGCTGCATCGCTACCCCGGTGCGATCGGTGGCAAGACGGGGTTCACCGACATCGCTCGCAAGACGTTCGTCGGCGCCGCACAGCGTGACGGCCGCCGACTGGTGGTCACGATGATGTACGGGCTGATCAAGGAGGGTGGCCCGACCTACTGGGACCAGGCCGCCACCCTTCTGGACTGGGGTTTCGCCCAGGATCGGTCCTCCAGCATCGGGTCGCTCTAGGCTGCGCGGTTCAGTCGATATCTGAAGGAAACCTGACCGCGCGCTGATCGAGTCCGAAGCTCCGTAGCGTCGGCGCTCGTGCGAAGACTGTTCGGGGCGCTCGCGCTCGCCCTCGGCACGGCAATGACCGCCGCGGCCATCGGGTCCCCGCCGGTCGCTGCGCAGCCCGGTGTTCAGCCGGCGGGCGCCCAGATTCCCGACGGGCCGGCCAAGGCCTGGCTGGTCGCCGACATGGACACCGGCCAGGTGCTGGCGTCCAAGGATCCCAACGGCTCATACGCCCCGGCCAGCACCATCAAGCCGCTGTTGGCGATGGTCGTGCTCGACCACCTTCGGCCCGACAATTTCGCCCGGGCCAACGAGTCGCACACCAAGGTCGAATGCTCGTGCGTGGGGCTCAAGCCAGGGCAGCCCTACACCACCCGCCAGCTGCTCGAAGCACTGCTGATGGTGTCGGGCAACGATGCGGCGAACATGCTCGCCGACATGCTCGGTGGGCGGCCCGCCACCGTGGCGGCGATGACGCGCAAGGCGGCGAGCGTCGGAGCCCGCAACACCCGGGCCGGCTCACCATCGGGCCTCGACGGCCCTGGCTGGGAAACCGTCACCACCCCGCACGACCTCGCGGTGATCCTGCGGGCGGCGCTGAAATACCCGCTGATCGCCCAGATCATGGGGCAACCGTCGGCCCAGTTCCCGGGCAAGACCCTGACCAACCAGAACGAGCTGCTGCAGCGCTACCCCGGTGACATCGCCGGCAAGACCGGATACACCGATCTGGCCCGCAAGACGTACGTGGGTGCTGCCCAACGCGGTAACCGCCGCCTGATCGTCGTGCAGATGTACGGCACCGGGGATCTGTACGGTCAGGCGATCGACTTGTTCGACTACGGCTTCTCGCACTGACGCCGAGGGGTAAGAGGTAGCGCCCCACCGGGACTCGCAACAAACTAAGGTCACCCTAAATTCGCGTGGTGTGCCCGCGCGCGATGAGGGGAGCCGATTTGTCCGAACGTGAGTTCTCGTTGGTGGTCGCCTATGGCACCGACATGGGCAACGCCGAAGACGCCGCCATGTCGTTCGCCGAAGCCGCCACTGCCGCCGGAATTCCCGCCGAGGCCGTCGAACTCAATCAGGTGGAACTCGACCATCTCACTACCACAACGCATTTCATCGTGGTGACGTCAACCTTCGGCGACGGCGAGTTCCCTGACACCGCCACGTTGTTCTGGGAGGCGATCAGTGCCTCGACCGAGCGGCTGGAGCACATGAGTTTCGCAGTGCTCGCCCTCGGAGACACCTCCTACGAATTGTTCTGCAACGCAGGGATACTCCTCGACGCACGGTTGGAAGAACTCGGCGCAACCCGGCTGACCGACCGGGTCGACGTCGACGGTTACTACGAACAACCCGCCGCCGCCTGGACCACTGACCTCGTCAAGCAGCTCACAGCCACCCAGAGCGCGCCCTCGACCGGTGCTGTCACCGTCGTCGAAAGCCCCCCGGCCGATCCCCCGCAACGCAGTCAGGAACGCAACCACCCCTTCGAAGCACCCCTGAGGGTCAATCGACTGCTCACCTCGGCGGAATCCGACAAGGAGGTCCGCCACTACGAGCTCGAGCTCGCCGGTTCCGGGATCGCCTACCAGGCAGGCGATTCGCTGGCGGTCCACCCGCTCAACGATCCTGAACTGGTCGCGGCGATCCTGGCCGAACTCAAGGTGGGCCCAGAGCACCGCGTCGCCGGAACCGATGAGACCCTGGGCACCCTGCTCGCCGAGCAGCTCGAGATCCGGACACCGTCGCGCGCACTGCAGGAGGTGGCGGGTCCCGCCGCCTACGGCGAGGACGTTCTCGACCTCATCAAGCGCGCCGACCTCACCGTCGATGAGGTCGTCGATACGTTGCGCCCGTTGCAGTTCCGCGACTACTCGATTGCCTCAAGCCCCCTGGTGCACCCCGATCACGTGCACCTGACCGTGGCCACGGTGCGCTACCCCGCCGCCGACCGTCAACACGGCGGCGTGGCCTCGACCTACCTCGCGGAGCGCACCCAGGCCGTTCGGATTCACCTGCGCCCCAACCATCATTTCCGGCTGCCGGCCGCCGAGGTGCCGATCATCATGATCGGGCCGGGCACCGGCATCGCACCGTTTCGCGCCTTCCTGCAGGAACGACAGGCCGCCGGCGCGTCGGGCCGGTCCTGGTTGTTCTTCGGGGACCGGCGCCGGGCCACCGACTTCCTCTACGGCGAGGAGCTCACGGGATTCGTCGAGTCCGGCGCGCTGACCCGGCTCGATGTGGCGTTCTCCCGTGACCAGGACACCAAAGTGTATGTGCAGCAACGTATGCGGGAGAATTCAGCAGAGCTGTTCGCCTGGTTGCAAGACGGTGCCCATCTCTATGTGTGCGGCGACGCCGACCACATGGCCAAGGACGTCGACGCCGCCCTGCACAAGATCGTCGCCGAGAGCGGCGGCATGGACGCCGGTGCCGCACACGCCTACGTCAACGACCTGATCAAGACCCACCGCTACCTGCGGGACGTCTACTGAGCCCTACTCCGCGAGCAGACGCGTAGGTACCCGAGAACGCGGAATTTCGGGTACCTACGTGTCTGCTCGCCGAATGATCAGTACACCCGGCCGCGCAGGATCACCAGATCCGGGTGGCTGACCCCGCCGTGACGCGGATCCTCGGTGTAGCAGACCAGGTCCGCTGACGCCCCGTGCTCCAGCGCGGGCCGGCCGAGCCAGGTCCGGGCGTCCCAGCTGGCCGCCCCCAACGCGGCGGTGGGGCTCATCCCGATGCCTTTGAGTGCCTCGATCTCGTCGGCGATGCGGCCGTGGGCGATCATGCCGCCGGCATCGGTGCCCGCGAAGATCGGCACGCCCGCCTCGTGGGCCGCGCCGACCCGGCCCCGGCAGGACGCGTAGAGATCGCGCATGTGCTTGGCGTACGCCGGGTACTTGCCGGCGCTGTCGGCGATACCGGGAAAGTTCTCGATGTTGATCAAGGTCGGCACCAGTGCGGTGCCGTGTTCGAGCATCAATTCGAGGGTGTCGTCGGTGATGCCCGTGCCGTGCTCGATGCAGTCGATGCCGGCCTTGATGAGCCCGGGCAGGGCATCCTCGCCGAACACGTGCGCGGTGACCCGGGCGCCCTCGGCGTGGGCCGCGTCGATCGCGGCCTTGAGGATCTCATCGGACCACAGCGGGGCCAGGTCGCCGATCCCCCGGTCGATCCAGTCGCCGACCAGCTTCACCCAGCCGTCGCCCCAGCGGGCCTGCTGGGCCACCGCGTCGGGCAGCTGCGACTCGTCCTCGACATCGAAGGCGATTCCGTGCCCATAACGCTTGGGCCGGGCGATATGCCGGCCGGCCCGGACGATGCGCGGCAGGTCGTCGCGCTCGTCGAAGCTCCGGGTGTCCACCGGTGAACCGGCATCCCGCAACAACAGTGCGCCGGCATCGCGCTCGGTCTCGGCCTGTGCCACCGACTCGTCCAGTGACACCGCGCCACCGGGCCCCAACCCCACATGACAGTGTGCGTCGACCAGGCCGGGGATGATCCAGCCACCGTCGAAAACAGTGTCGGCGTTGGCAATCGGCTCCGCTGACAACACGCCCCGGTCCACCCACCACTCGACGGGTTCACCGTCGGGCAGGCCGCGTCCCCGGACGTGGAGCACAGCGCTACTTCTGGCCGGGGAACTTCAGCTTCGACAGGTCGAAATCGGCCAGGCCGGGCGGCAACTCGTCCAGGCCCTTGGGCATGTTCGACAGGTCCGGGAAGCCGGCAGGCATCCCGGCGCCGAACGGGTTCTTCGGCGGGGTCGGACCGCGGCCCTTCTTCTTGCCGGCCTGCTTGTTCTTGCCCTTGGCGGCCTTGCGCGGAGAGTTCTTGCGCCCGAACGGCATGCCCATCTGGCCGGCCATCGACGACATCATCTTGCGGGCGTCGAAGAACCGGTCGACGAGCTGGTTGACCTCGGACACCTCGACACCGGAGCCGTTGGCGATACGGAGCCGGCGCGAGGCGTTGATGATCTTGGGGTCGGCCCGCTCGGCCGGGGTCATGCCGCGGATGATGGCCTGCACGCGGTCCAGCTGCTTGTCGTCGACCGCGGCCAGCGCATCCTTCATCTGGCCGGCCCCGGGCAGCATGCCCAGCAGGTTGCCGATCGGGCCCATCTTGCGGATGGCCAGCATCTGCTCGAGGAAGTCCTCCAGCGTCAGCTCGCCGGAGCCGATCTTGGCGGCGGCCTCCTCGGCCTTCTGCTGATCGAAGACCTGCTCGGCCTGCTCGATGAGGGTGAGCACATCGCCCATGCCCAGGATGCGGCTGGCCATCCGGTCGGGGTGGAAGACGTCGAAGTCTTCGAGCTTCTCTCCCGCGGACGCGAACAGGATCGGCACACCCGTGATCTCGCGGACCGACAGGGCCGCGCCACCACGCGCGTCGCCGTCGAGCTTGGTCAGCACGACACCGGTGAAGCCGACGCCCTCGCGGAACGCCTCGGCGGTGGCGACGGCGTCCTGACCGATCATGGCGTCGAGGACGAACAGCGTCTCGTCGGGTTTCACGGCATCGCGGATGGCCGCGGCCTGACCCATCAGCTCGTCGTCGATACCCAGCCGGCCGGCGGTGTCGACGATGACGACGTCGTAGTGCTTGGCCCGGGCCTCGGCCATACCGGCCGACGCGACCGCCACGGGATCGCCGTGGCCGCCGATCTCCAGGCCATCCGGCGAGGTGCCCGGGTGCGGGGCGAAGACACCCACACCGGCGCGCTCTCCGACGATCTGCAGCTGGTTGACCGCGCCGGGCCGCTGCAGGTCACACGCCACGAGCAGCGGGGTATGGCCCAGTCCCTTAAGCCATTTCGCCAGCTTGCCGGCCAGGGTGGTCTTACCGGCACCTTGCAGGCCGGCCAGCATGATCACCGTCGGCGGGTTCTTGGCGAACGCCAGCTGACGGGTCTCGCCGCCGAGGATGCCGATCAGCTCCTCGTTGACGATCTTGACCACCTGCTGCGCGGGGTTCAGCGCGGCCGACACCTCGGCGCCCTTGGCACGATCCTTGATGCGCGTGACAAAGGAACGCACCACCGGCAGCGAGACGTCGGCCTCCAGCAGGGCCAACCGGATCTCGCGCGCCGTGGCGTCGATATCGGCGTCGGTCAACCGCCCCTTGCCGCGTAGGCCCTGCAGGGCTCCGGTCAACCGGTCAGACAAGCTCTCAAACACGTGGTAAGCCTAGCGGCCGGGCGCGGGCGGGGTGGTGAGCCCACCAGCCAACCCGCTCAGAGGTCAGCTGGCGTGCTCGGCCGGTTTGGCCGGTTTGGCCGGCGGCGGCGCGGGAAGGATCGCGAACATGTCGCGCTCCAGTTCCTCGCGGAACGCGGCCCGCCGCTCCTCGTCGGCAGCCAGTGCCGGCGCGGTGATGCAGAACACGTCGACCACCGAAGAGCCCAGCGTGGTCACCTTCGCCCACGAGACATCCACGCCGTCCCGCTCGAACACCGCGGTCAGGCGGGCCAACAGGCCGGACCGGTCGATCGTGCGGATCTGGACGATCAGGTCTTCGGGCACGGTGCCCGCCGACCACAGGATGCGCGGCGGGGCGGGCACGTGATTGGCCGGTACCGAGGCCAGGATCTCGCCGGCCCGGGTCGTCGGATGCTGGGCGGCCTCCAGATCACGCCGTTCCAGCGCACCGATCACGTCCAGTTCGCCGTCGAGCGCCAGGATGAACTGCTGACGCAGCAGCTCGGCAGGTGGCGGGGCACCGAAATGCGGGGACACCGCGAAGGTGTTGATCGCCGAGCCCTCGTGACTGTTGACCGAGGCCGAGTGGACCCGCAGGGAGTTCAACGCCAGCACACCGGCCGCCTTGGACAGCAGGCCGCGCCGGTCCGCGGCGATCATCGTCACGTTGTAGATGTGTGGGCTGTCGCCCTCGGTGAGCTCGACGTGGACACCCGCTTCGGCGGCCAGCGCCATGAACCGCGGCTCGATGGGATCGGGTTTCGGTAGCGATTCACCGGCCATCACCAGCCGGCACCGGCGGACCAGGTCACCGATCAGCGATGCCTTCCAGTCCCCCCACACCCCCGGTCCGGTGGCCAGCGAATCGGCCTCGGCCAGGACGTGGAGCAGCTCCAACAGCACCATATCGCCGCCGAGTGCATCGGCTACGGCGTCAATGGTCTTGGGATCCTGCAGATCTCGCCGTGTCGCGGTGTCGGGCAGCAGCAGGTGGTACCGGACGATCTTCGACAGCACGTCGATGTCGGATGGCCACAGACCCAGCCGGGTGCCGATCTGGGTGGCCAATTCCGCACCGATCACGCTGTGGTCGCCGCCGCGCCCCTTGCCGATGTCGTGGCACAGCGCACCCAGCAGCAGCAGGTCCGGACGTGACACCCGGGTGGTGAAAGCACCTGCCCGCGAGACGGTTTCGACCAGGTGCCGGTCAACTGTCCAGGTGTGCACGACATCCCGCGGGGGTAGGTCTCGCACCGCGCCCCACTCCGGGAACAGCCGGCCCCACAGACCGGTACGGTCCAGTGCCTCGATGGTGGCGACCGCTGCGGGGCCGGACGCGAGCAACACCAGCAGGTCCTTCAGGGCCTGGCGAGGCCAGGGCGTGCGCAGTTCAGGTGCCGTTTCGGCCAGTCGGCTCAACGTGGACACCGCCATCGGCAACCCGGTACTGGCCGACGCGGCCGCCACCCGCAGAATCAGGCCGGGATCGCGTTCCGGCCGGGCGTCGCGGGCCAGGATCACCTCGCCCGCGTACTCGATCACCCCTTCGTCGAGCGGACGGCGCACCGGGCGGCGCAGGGCGGCGAAGCCACGCCGCGGTAAGGCATTGGCGGCTGTGCGAATCCCGGAATCGACGTAGTAACTGACGGTGCGCGCGGCATCCGAGAGGGTGCGCGCCAGATCGAATCGGTCCCCGATCCGCAGGGCCGCGCCGATCTCGTCGGCGTGCTGAGCCAGCAACAACTCCCGGCCCCGGCCAGAAGCCCGGTGCAGTTCGGTCCGAACATTGAGCAGCGCCAGGTGTGCATCGCCCAGAGTTCCTGTCGGCGAGGCCAGAGCCCGGCTCGGATACACGTCGGCCAGTTGCGCTATCGCGAGCGCGTTGAGCAGCTGGACGTCCCGCAGACCGCCCCGGCCCGATTTCAGGTCCGGTTCGGCTCGGTGCGCGATCTGGCCGCTGCGCTCCCACCGCGACTGCGCATGCTCGACGAGTTCGTCGAACCGCGAAGCGATTCCGATCCGCCACTGCCGGCGTGAGCCGCCGACCAGCAGTGCCGACAGATCGGCATCACCGGCGATGTGACGCGCGTCGAGCATCGCCAGACCCACCGAGATGTCTTCACCTGCGACTTTGAGCGCCTCGGGCACGGTGCGCACGCTGTGATCGATACGAATGTTGGCGTCCCACAAGGGGTACCAGAGTTTCTCGGCCACTTCGGACACGAGTTCGACAGGCATGTTGTCATGCAGCAAGGTGAGGTCGAGGTCGGAGTAGGGCAACATCTCGCCGCGGCCCAAACCACCCGTGGCCACGATCGAGAATCCACTGGTGGCGGTGATACCGATCTCGGCAGCCTTTGTGGTGAGCCAGAATTCGTGCAGATCGAGTAACGCGTTGCGCAGCGCGGCCGCATCCAGCTGGCGCGATCCCCCGCTGAGCAACTGCTTGGTGGCCGCCGTCAGATCGTTGGCGGGCCGGGACGAAACCGCCGGAGCCCCTTGGGGAGAGACTCCGGCGGATTCTGCGTTGTTCTCTGTCATTTCGACTCCTCCCCGGCCGATCACCGGGTTGTGCTCACGCGATTGCTGGCCGGGGAGAAGGCGTCTCGACGGACGCTCCGACTACAGCGCGTCAGCTCCTCGCTCACCGGTACGCACCCGAACCACGGTGTCGACCGGGCTGACCCAGACCTTGCCGTCACCGATCTTTCCGGTACGTGCGGCCTGCACGATGACATCCACGACCTTGTCGACCGCGGAGTCGTCGACAACGACCTCCACCCGGACCTTCGGCACGAAATCGACCGAGTACTCAGCACCGCGGTAGACCTCGGTGTGGCCCTTCTGACGGCCGTAGCCCTGCACCTCACTGACGGTCATTCCCAGAATGCCCGTCTGTTCAAGGCCGGTCTTGACATCCTCCAGCGTGAACGGTTTGACGATCGCAGTGATCAGCTTCATATTTCCTTATTCCTCCCCGCCGTGACGACCAAGAACAGAACCGGTTCCGACAGCGACGAAGTCGTAAGCGCTCTCCGCGTGCTCGGACTCGTCGATACCGGAAGCCTCCTCTTCTTTGTCCAGGCGCAGGCCCACGGTGTATTTCACAATCAACGCCAAGATAGCCGTACCCACCGCCGAATAGAGCAGAACAGCACCCGCCCCGACGGCCTGTCGCCACAACTGATCGAACCCGCCACCGTAGAACAGACCGGCAACAGCGGCAGGCGCCTCCTTGGTGGCCACCAGGCCGACCAGCAACGTGCCCACGATGCCACCGACCAGGTGGACACCCACGACGTCGAGCGAATCATCGAAACCGAACTTGAACTTCAGGCCCACCGCCAGCGCACACAGCACACCTGCGGAAACACCAATCACGAGTGCGCCCACCACATTCACCGACGAGCAGGACGGCGTGATCGCCACCAGGCCTGCGACGATGCCAGAAGCCGCACCCAGTGATGTGGCGTGGCCGTCGCGGATGCGCTCGGTGAGCAGCCATGCCAGCATGGCCGCCGCGGTCGCCACCGTGGTCGTGACGAAGGTCGAACCGGCAACTCCGTTGGCCGACACCGCAGAACCGGCGTTGAATCCGTACCAACCGAACCAGAGCAGGCCGGCGCCGAGCATCACGAACGGGAGGTTGTGCGGGCGCATCGGCGTACCGGGCCAACCGAGCCGCTTGCCGAGGATGATGGCCAGGACCAGGCCGGCCGTACCTGCGTTGATGTGCACCGCGGTACCACCCGCGAAGTCAATTGCCTTGAGCTGGTTGGCGATCCATCCCCCGTGGTGAATCACGGTCTCGCCGTCGGAGCCCTTGACGTCGAAATCGAAGACCCAGTGCGCGACCGGGAAGTAGACGATGGTCGCCCACAGCGCGGCGAACAGCAGCCAGCCGCCGAACTTGATGCGGTCGGCGACGGCACCGGAGATCAGTGCGACCGTGATGATCGCGAACATCAGCTGGAAGCCCACGAACACGGAGGCCGGGATCGTCCCGGCCAGCGCGATGGGCGCATCGGCCGAACCATTCCCGCCGATCAGGCCCTTGAGACCGAAGAACTGTGCCGGATTGCCGATCACGCCGGCGGTGTTGTCACCGAATGCGACCGAGTAGCCGTACAGCGCCCACAGGACGGTCACGACACCCATGGCGCTGACGCTCATCATGATCATGTTGAGCACGCCCTTGGCACGGACCATGCCGCCGTAGAAGAAGGCCAGGCCCGGTGTCATCAGCAGCACAAGTGCGGCGCTGGCCAGCATCCATGCTGTGTCACCGGTGTCCGGCGCGCCCAATATCGGGAATTGCTCCACTCGCAGTTTCCTCCTTCACCACGCCACGGCCGCAAGGATTTACGACCATTGACCTGGTCCAAGACAATGCTGAGTGGATGTTTCAGCCACGGCGCCGTTGCGTTTCGCTCGTGTGAACGGATAGCCAGGCTGCGTTTCGCCGGTGTTACACCGTGCGTTTTCCGGGGTTTTTCGACCGGTTTTTCAGCCCAGGAGGGCGTCGACGAAGGCCGCCGGCTCGAACGGGGCGAGGTCGTCGGGGCCTTCACCGAGTCCGACGAGTTTGACCGGGACACCGAGTTCCTGCTGGACCCGGAATACGATCCCGCCCTTGGCGGTCCCGTCGAGTTTGGTCAGCACCACCCCGGTGATGTCGACGACCTCGGCGAACACCTTGGCCTGCGGCAGGCTGTTCTGCCCGATGGTGGCATCGAGCACCAGCAGCACCTCATCGACGGCGGCCCGCTTCTCCACCACTCGCTTGACCTTGCCGAGTTCGTCCATCAGGCCGGTCTTGGTGTGCAGGCGGCCCGCAGTGTCGATCACAACGACATCGGCCCCGGCCTTGACGCCCTCGTCGACGGCGTCGAACGCCACCGATGCGGGATCGGCGCCCTCGGGACCCCGCACCACCTCTGCGCCGACGCGCGCGGCCCAGGTCTGCAGCTGGTCGGCGGCCGCGGCACGGAACGTGTCGGCGGCGCCGAGCACGACGCGGCGGCCGTCGGCCACCAGCACCCGCGCCAGCTTGCCCACGGTGGTGGTCTTGCCGGTGCCGTTCACGCCGACCACCAACAGCACGGACGGCTTCTCGGCATGTGGCAGGGCCTTGATCGAACGGTCCATCTCGGGTCGCAGCTCCGCCATCAGCACCTCGCGCAGCACCGCACGCGCATCGGCTTCGCTACGCACGCTCTTGCTGGCCATCCGCTCACGCAATGCCGCGACGACGGATTCGGTGACCACCGGGCCGAGGTCGGCGATCAACAGGGTGTCCTCGACCGCCTCCCAGGAGTCTTCGTCGAGATCGCCGCCGCCGAGCAACCCGAGCATGCTGCGGCCCAACGCGTTCTGTGACTTGGCGAGGCGTCCGCGCAGCCGGTCCATCCGGCCCTCGGCCGGGGCGATGTCCTCGACGGCGGCAGCGACCGGATCGGCGGTCTCGGCCGGCTCAACGGCTGGTTCCGGTTCGACGGCCACTTCCGGCTCGGCCGGTTCGACCGGTGTCTGCGGTGCGACCGGCTCGACCGGCTCGACCGGCGGCTCCGGCAGCTGCACATCGGAGATGGTGCGTTTGGGTGCGTCGCGCGGAATGGTGGCGTCATCGCCGACCGCCGGCAGCCCGCTGGTGTCGATGCGCTCGACCGTGGCGGTGCCCGACTGGCTGAACGTGATGCCCGACGAAGCCGTGTAGCCGCCGGAGCGGTCGATCGGTTTCGCGGCGTCACGCTCGGACAGGCTGATCCGCCGCCGGCGGTATCGCACCAGCCCCACGGTGAGAGCGACGACAACGAGAACGGCGACGACCGCGATAGCGATCCACAGACCCAACAACGCACCTTCTGACACGCCGTCATTGTCTCAGGGCGGCCGTGCGGGAACGACCGGCCCCGTTGCCCGCCCATCTACCGCCGATTGTCGCGCCCATCGATCCCGGCGAAACCTCGGTTCAACGGATTACTCAAAACCGTGGTACATGCACGTACCGACGCGGTATCTTTCATTCACCACGCCACCGGACGAACCCGATTGCTCCAGCCGTAGATATCTTCTACGGCTTAGCTGACGTGATGACGGCGACCATTCTTAAAACGCTTTCTAGCTGTCCTTTTTCGGTTTTCAAGCACACTTTTTTCAATTCGCTGACATCAGGCCAGAATGTGGTTCACGATCCACGTGGGTCGGGAATGACTTCAGCATTTGGGCGGCATGTGGTCCTTCCCTCGGGATTTTTCGCGAAAGGGAGGAAAAGGATGCACATTCGTGTGCTTCGGGGGCTGGCAGTGACGCTGGTCGCCCTGGTCGGCACCGTCGGGCTCGTCGTGACGGCGAGCATGACGACATTGGTTCAACTGGCGGCCACAGCGCTCATCATGGGCGGAACCGGAATGAAGGCGCTGGGAGATCCGCATCAATGGGGTGCAGGCACTTACCTGGACCAGGTGAACAACACCTATCTGTCCGATCGGCACCTCGACGAGGACGACTTGAAATGGGTGCAGACACCCGAGCAGTTCTGGCCCGCGACCAGCCTGACCGACATCAGCTTCGACACCTCGGTCGCCCGCGGCGTCCTCAGCCTCAACAACGCCGTACTGAGCACGCCGGGCGAGAAGGTCGTCGTCGGCTACTCACAGAGTGCCAACATCGCCACCCGGGAGAAGCGGAACCTGGCCGAGCTGCGCGCCCAGGGCGCCACGGTGCCCTCACCTGACGAGCTGTCCTTCGTGTTCGTGGCCAATCCCAACCGGCCCAACGGCGGAATCCTGGCCCGGTTCGAGGGCCTCTACATCCCGATCCTCGGGGTCAGCTTCGACGGCGCCACCCCGGATGACGAATACGAGACGATCGATGTCGCGCGCCAGTACGACCTGATCGCCGACTTCCCCAAATATCCGCTCAATCTGCTGGCCGATCTCAACGCCCTGATGGGCTACGTCTACCTACATCCGAACTACGGGTCATCGGTGGTCGACCTGGACGATCCGAGCACATACGACTCCTACACCTCCGGCAACACCACCTACTACCTGGTGCACACCGAGCACCTTCCGCTGCTGCAGCCGTTCCGCGACATAGGAATCCCGGCGCCGGTGATCGACCTGGTCGAGCCCACCCTGCGGGTGTTGATCGAGCTCGCCTATGACCGCACGCCTGCCAACATGGGTGTGCCGACCCGCGCCGGGCTGATACCCCACGTCGATCTCGACAAGTTGGCGTCGGATCTGAAAGCCGCGGCCGAGGAGGGCGTGCGCAATGCCCTCGCCGGCCTCGGGATCGACACCGCCGACACCGCCGACCGCCGCACGGAAGACGTTGCCGCACCGGATAAGTCGGCTCCGGAGAAGGTGACGACCGGCGTTTCGGCACCGGAGAAGCCTCAGCCCGGGCCGACCCGGCTGCACGTGCCCCGCGTGCATCCCACAACGGACAACGACGTCCTCGCCGCAGCCGACGCCGACATCCCGAAGTCCGATCCGGAGGCGAAGGATCCCGAGGCCGACACCGCCGTCGACACGTCCGTGGACACGGCTGTCAAAGCCGAGGGCGACATCAAGACCGAGGTCAAGACCAAGACGCCACCGAAGCCGAGATCGGCGGCCGAGCGAATCAGGCAGTCGGTGCGGCAGGCACTCTCGCCCAAGGCATCCGACGGCGTCAAGGCCGACGAATCCGGCTCCGACTCGCGCCCGACCCGCAGGGTTCATCGCGCCGACGAAAGCGGTTCGGCCCAGCCCACATCCGGAACTGCGGAGGCGAAAGACAGCGGTACACACGAGAAGCCGCGCCGTAGCCACCGCGCCGCACACTCCGGCGCGGCATAGGGGGACATCGGTCGAGCGTGGGGGTGAGACCCGGATCCGCGGGGGAATCCGGATCTCACCCCCACGCTCGGCACCCGATCAGCTCGGGTTGGCCGCCAGTTCCTGTCCCCGCATCCGCTGCGAGATCACCGTGGTGATGCCGTCACCGCGCATCGTCACACCGTAGAGCGCGTCGGCGACCTCCATGGTGGGCTTCTGGTGGGTGATCACGATCAGCTGGGACTTTTCCCGCAGCTGCTCGAACAGGCTGATCAACCGGCGCAGGTTCACATCGTCGAGCGCGGCCTCGACCTCGTCCATCACGTAGAACGGGGACGGGCGGGCCCGAAAGATCGCCACCAGCATGGCCACCGCCGTCAGGGACTTCTCGCCACCGGACAGCAGCGAGAGTCGCTTGATCTTCTTGCCCGGCGGCCTGGCCTCGACCTCGATGCCAGTGGTCAGCATGTCACTGGGGTTCGTCAGCAGCAGCCGGCCCTCGCCGCCGGGGAACAGCGTGGAAAACACCTGCTCGAACTCGCGCTCGACATCGACATATGCCTCGGTGAACACCTGCAGGATGCGCGTGTCGACATCGGCGATCACATCGAGCAGATCGGTGCGGGCGGCTTTGACGTCCTCAAGTTGCGTGGACAGGAAGTTGTAGCGCTCCTCCAGGGCGGCAAACTCTTCCAGCGCAAGCGGATTCACCCTACCCAACTCCGAGAGTTCGCGTTCGGCCTTCTTGGCCCGACGCTCCTGGGTCGGCCGGTCGAACGGCATCGGCGCGGGCGCCATGACCTGTTCGCCCCGCTCGCGCGCCTGCTCGTACTCCGCCATCTCCAGCTCGGTGGGCGGCAACGCGATCTGTGGGCCGTACTCGGCGATCAGATCGGCGGCAGGCATCCCGAACTGCTCCAGCACCTGCGCCTCGAGCTGCTCGATGCGAAGTGACGCTTGCGCTTTGGCCATCTCGTCGCGGTGCAACGCGTCGGTCAGCGCGGTGATCCTCGCGGTGAGTTCGGTGACCGTCTCGCGCACCTGGGACAGCGCGGTGGCCCGAATCTGACGCTCGGTGGCCAGCTCGTCACGCATCCGCGAGGCCACCGACACCACGGCGCTCAACCGCCCCGCCACAATGCGTCCCGCTTCGGACACCGCCGCGGCCACCCGCGCCGCATGTTCGCGCGCCTCCCGGGCCCGTTGCGCACGCGCCCGGGCCTCGCGCTCGGCGGCAGCGGCGCGGCGTAGTGAATCAGCCCGTCCGCGAACCGCATTCGCGCGTTCCTCGGCTGTGCGCACCGACAGCCGGGCCTCCACCTCGACCGAGCGCGCCGCCTCGGCGGCGGCCATCGAGGCCTGGCGGTCCACGGGCTCGGCCTCGAACGTCGGAAGCTGTTCGGCGTTGTGCAGCCGCGACTCGAGTTCGGTGAGTTCCTCGACCGTCTTGGTACGCCCGGCCTCGAGCTCGTCGCGCTGGCGGATCAGCCGCTGCCACTCGTCACCGGCGCCACGGGCATCCTGTCCCAGGCGGCCCAGCTGTTCGTAGATGGCCGAGATCGCGGCGTCGGATTCGTTGAGCGCGGCCATCGCCTCTTCGGCCGACTCCTGTCGGGCCGCCTGCTCGGTCAGCGCACCCGACAATGCGGCCGCCAGCTCACCGGTCTGCCGCTCGACGATCTCCAGTTCGTGTTTCGCCTTGTCGATCTCGGAACTGATCTCAAGGGTGGAGGGCTTGCGGTCGGACCCGCCACTGATCCAGCCGGCACCGACCAGATCACCGTCCGCGGTCACCGCGCGCAGGTCCGGGCGCGCCGACACCAGTTGCACCCCGGCGGGCAGATCGGTCACCACCGCCACCCCGGCCAGCATCGCGGTGATCGCGCCGCGCAACCGATCCGGGACGGTGACCACCTCGTTGGCCCAGATCGCACCGTCGGGAAGCGTGCCCGATGCTGCCGAGCCGTTGACCTTCCAGTCCCCCAGCAGCAGTGCGGCCCGCCCGCCGTCGGATTCCTTGAGCGCAGCCACGGCAGCGGCGGCAACACCGAAATCCTCGGCGGCCAACGCGTCGGCGGCAGCCCCCAGAACGGTGGCCACCGCCACCTCATGTCCCGGCTGCACTTTCAGGTATTCCCCGATGGTGCCGAAAAGCCCTGAGCCGCTGTGGTTCTTCTGCAACCAGGCAGCACCGTCGCGTCGGTCCAGGCTGACGGAGAGGGCCTCGATGCGGGCCCGCAGCGAGGCGACCTGCCGTTCGGCGGCACGTTCGGCCGACTGTAGTTCGGCCACCCGTTCATCGGCGATCCGCAGGGCTGCCACCGAGCGGTCGTGCTGCTCGTCCAGACCCACTTCCCCGGCATCGAGTTCACTGACCCGGCTCTGTACGGTCTCGAATTCGGCCCGTGTCAGTTGGGCTTTGGCGCCGGCTTCCTCGATGTTGACCGACATCCGCATGACCCCGTCGTCGATCGACTCGACCCGGGTGCGCATCGTGTCGACCTGCCCGGCCAACCGGGCCAGCCCCTCGCGACGGTCCGCCTCGGCCCGGGCCGCGGCCAGATGCGCCCGCTCGGCCTCCGCGGCGATCTGTTCACGTTCGGCCAGCTCGGCGCGGGCGCTCTCCAGGACGATGCGCGACTCTTCGAGCTCGCCCAGCAGCTCCATCTCGAGCTCGGCGACCTCGTCGGCCTCGGCTTCCAGCGCCTCGGGGTCCTGCCCGGTGGAGACCTCGGCCTCCGCCTCGAACGACTGAGCCCGGTCGGTCGCGATGCGCACGGTGGCGCTCACCCGTTCGGCCAGGGCCGAGGCCCGGAACCAGGTCTGTTGAGCGGCCTCGGCGCGCCGGGTCAGTTCGGCCACCGCGGCCTCGTGCGCCTGCAGTTCGACCGTCGACGTCTCCAGCCGGACCGTCGCCTCGTCGTGCTCGCGGCGCAGCGTGGTCTCGGCCTGGTTGGTGTTGTGGAACTCGACCTGCCTTCTCACCAGATCATCGGCGGCCAGGCGCAGGCGGGCGTCTCGCAGATCGGCCTGGATCGTCGCCGCGCGCCGCGCCATCTCGGCCTGGCGGCCCAGCGGTTTGAGCTGGCGGCGCAATTCGGTCGTCAGATCGGTCAGACGGGCCAGGTTCGCCGCCATCGAGTCGAGCTTGCGGACCGCCTTTTCCTTGCGTTTGCGGTGCTTGAGAACCCCGGCGGCCTCTTCGATGAAGGCGCGGCGATCCTCGGGACGCGACTCCAGGATCTCGGCGAGCTTGCCCTGGCCGACGATGACGTGCATCTCGCGGCCGATGCCGGAATCACTCAGCAGCTCTTGAACGTCCATCAGCCGGCAGCTGCTGCCGTTGATCTCGTATTCGCCTGCGCCGTCACGGAACACGCGGCGCGTGATCGACACCTCGGAGTACTCGATGGGCAGCGCGTTGTCGGAGTTGTCGATGGTCAGCGTCACCTCGGCGCGGCCCAGCGGCGCCCGCGAGGACGTACCGGCGAAGATGACGTCCTCCATCTTGCCGCCGCGCAGGGTCTTGGCGCCCTGCTCGCCCATCACCCAGGTGAGGGCGTCGACCACGTTCGATTTGCCCGACCCGTTGGGGCCGACGACGCAGGTGATGCCGGGTTCGAACCGCAGAGTCGTCGGCGAGGCGAAGGACTTGAAGCCCTTCAGCGTCAGACTCTTGAGGTGCACGGAGTCAAACCCTACCGCCGACTCGGCTACCGTTCGCTGAACCCCGCCATCGGGGCGTCGGCATCCGCCCAATCTGCGACGACGTTGTCCACCGACCCTGGGGTTTCACCGCTCTGCAGCAGCTCAAGCAATCGCTGACATTTCACGCGCGGTCCCTGCGCCACGACGTGCACCCGGCCGTCGGGCCGATTCGAAGCAAACCCGGTCAGACCGAGCTCCAGCGCCCGTGCCCGGGTCCACCACCGGAACCCCACGCCCTGCACATGACCGTGCACCCAGGCGCTCAGACGCACTTCGGCGTCGGGCCCGGTCGCGGGGAGTTCCGGGCCGGTCATCGAGTGGCGACCTCGAACTTCACCTCGGTGCCGGACTTGAGGGTGCGGCCCACCGTGCAGACCTGGTCGATGGCGCGCTCGACCACGGTCAACAGCCTGGCCACCTCGGACTCCGAAAGACCCGACAGGTCGATTTCGAGTTTCTCCTCCAGCAACGGGTAGCGCTCCTGCTCCCGGTCCGCCGGCCCGGACACCCTGATGGTCGCCGGGTAGTCGTCGCCCAGACGCCGGCGCAGTGGCTGATCGCTGGACATCCCGCTGCACGCTGCGAGGGCGATCTTCATCAGCTCACCCGGGGTGAACACGCCCTCGACGTCCTCACTGCCGACGAGTACCTCTGCGCCGCGTGAACTGCGCCCGACATACCGGCGCACGCCGGTGCGGTCAACCCAAAGTTCGGTCATGCGGTATTTCTACACGTCGCGACACACGGTTATTCCAGCGGTGATGGCCGCGCACCCTGCTCGGGGGCCCCAGTTCACCACAGCGGTGAACCATGCAGCGACGATAGACTCGGCAGACCGACTTCGCCGAGGAGCACCGTGACGTACCCGCCGAGCAATCCGCCCACCCCGCCATCAGGCTCCCCCGAGCCCTGGCAGCAGCAGTATCAGCCGGGCGGGCCTCAGGGATATCCGAACACCGGTGCCAACCCCGAGCAGCCCTATGGCTCGCCCTACGGAGCACCCCAGCAGCCCCAGCAGCCCTACGGCTCGCCTTACGGCGCACCTCAGCAGCCCGAGCAGCCTTACGGCTCGCCCTACGGCGCACCTCAGCAGCCCTACGGCGCGCCCCAGCAGCCCCAGTCTCCGTACGGAGCTCCGTACGGTGCGCCCCAGCCGCCCTACGGTTCGCCCTATGGAGCCCAACAGCCTTACGGCGCGCCGCAGCAGCCGTACGGCTATCCCGCTCCCCAGCCACCCAAGAGCGGCAACGGTAAGTGGCTCGCGATCGCCGGCGCGGTGCTGGCCGTGGTGATCCTGGTCGGCGGCGTCGCCATCTTCGCGTTGAGCGGCGATTCGAAGGACAGCCGCACCAATGCGGGGTCGTCACAGTCGTCCAGCGAGAGCGCGGCCGAGCAGGAGGTCCGGGATTTCCTCGATGAGGTGATGTCGAGCAGCAGCGACCTCAACGAAGCCCTGCCCTACTTCTGCCAGGCCGATCAGGACCTGTTCGACAAGATCGGCGGTCTGGATGCCATCGACATTCCGAAGACCACTGATTCCAGCGGGACGGCAGAGATCACCAAGATCACGGTGAACGGGAGCAAGGCCGTCGTCGACATCTCCAGCAGCGCGGGCCCCGGCAAGTTGTACCTGCGCAAGGAAAGCGGATCGTGGAAGATCTGCATGTCCGATATGCCGGGCATGCCCAGCATGCCGTGATCCGTCCGGGTCAGCCCCGGGGACGGGGCTGACATTTCGGGCAGTAGAACGACGATCGGTTCATGAACTTCTCGCGGCGCATCACCGCGCCGCACCGCCGGCACGGCTCCCCTTCGCGGCCGTAGGCGTCCAAAGACCGTTCGAAGTAACCGGATTCGCCGTTGACGTTCACATAGAGCGAATCGAATGACGTCCCGCCCTGGCTGAGCGCATCGGTCATCACCGCGGCGGCGGCATCGAGCACCTCGGCCAGCCGGCGGCGCGGCAGCAGCGCGGCGGTTCTGGCGCCGTTGACCTTGGTCCGCCACAGCGCCTCGTCGGCGTAGATGTTGCCGATACCGGACACCACGGTCTGGTCGAGCAACTGACGTTTGATCTCAGAGTGCTTGCGCCGCAACACGGTGACCACGCTGTCTCGATCGAACAGCGGGTCGAGCGGATCGCGTGCGATGTGAGCGACAGGCTCAGGCAATGCAGCGCCGTCGACCGTCACCAGATCGGCCAGCTGCCAGCCCCCGAACGTCCGTTGGTCCACGAAGCTCAGGGCCGTGCCGTCGTCGAGGAGCGCGGCGATCCGCAGATGCCGGTCGTCACGCAGCGGCCCCAACAGCATCTGGCCGCTCATCCCCAGATGCACCACCAGGGCATCGGTCGCGGCCTCGCTGCCGTCCTCCCCCAGCGTCAGCCAGAGATACTTGCCCCGGCGTCCGGTTCCGGTGATGCGGGCGCCGAGCAGTCGCGCGGTCAGATCGGCGGGACCGGCCTCGTGGCGGCGTACGGCACGCGGATGATGCACGCGTACCGCTGAAATCGTCTTGCCCGCAACATGTTCCTGCAACCCGCGGCGGACGACCTCTACCTCGGGCAGTTCGGGCATCGGTACTCACGCATTGTCGAGTGCGTTCCAGGCCGCGGCCGCCGCCTTGAGCTCGGCCTCTTTCTTGTTGCGCCCCACGCCCCTGCCGTATTCCACATCGGCCACCACCACCGACGCCGAGAATTCCTTGTCGTGGTCGGGCCCGGTGGAGGTCACCACATAGGTGGGTGCACCGAGGCCGCGGGAGGCGGTCAGCTCCTGCAGGCTGCTCTTCCAGTCCAGACCGGCGCCCAGCGTCGGGGCGGTGTCGAGCAGTTCACCGAACAGCCGCAGGATCACCTCGCGCGAAGTGGTCAGGCCATGCTGCAGATATATTGCGCCGAGCAGGGATTCGACGCCGTCGGCGAGAATGCTCGACTTGTCGGCACCGCCGGAGTTCTCCTCCCCCTTGCCCAGCAGCAGGTGACTGCCGAGACCGCCGTCGGTGAGCCCACGGCCGACATCGGCGAGAGCCTGGGTGTTGACGATGCTGGCCCGGAGCTTGGCCAGGTCACCCTCCGACCGTTCGGGGTGGCGGTGATAGAGCTCCTCGGTGATCGTCAACCCCAGCACCGCGTCGCCGAGAAACTCCAGCCGCTCGTTGGTCGGCAGGCCGCCGTTCTCGTAGGAGTAGCTGCGATGCGTCAACGCGATGGTGAGCAGTTCTGCGGGCAAGTCGACGCCGAGTACTTCGAGCAGCGCCGCATGCGAGTCGGTCGCGTCGGTCACTCGTCGCCGCCGGGGCGCTCGTCGTCGGGCATCATCGCCGCCAGCTTGGCCCAGCGGGGATCGATCTTGTCGTGGTGGTGCCCCGGCTCGGCGGTGGCCAGTGCGACACCGCAATCGGGGCACAGTCCCGGGCAGTCCGGACGGCACAGCGGCGAGAACGGCAACGCCAATCCGACAGCGTCGATGATCGGCTGTTCCAGGTTCACCGTGTCGGCATGACCGGAGGCGCCCACCCGGCCCATCTCGTCGGCCTCGGTCGTCTCGTCGGTGGTGCTGTCGGGGTACGCGTAGAGCTCGGTGAGGTCGATCTCGACGTCCCCGGTGAGTTCGGTCAGGCAGCGCGCACATTCGCCGACCGTGGGGGCCGATACGGTCCCACTGACCAGCACGCCCTCCGACACCGACTGCAGTTGCAGGTCGAGGTCGAGCGGTGCGCCCTTCTCGATGGCGACCAGCTCGGCGCCGATCCGCACCGGACTCGGCACCGTCTCCTGGTAGGCCAGGAACGAACCCGGGCGCCGGCCGAGTCGGGAGACATCGATCACCAGCGGCGATCGGGAATCAAAGCGCCTCTCAGGCCCTCCCCGTCCAGCTGATTTCGCATGCGTCGCCATGCATCGATCCTACGGCGGCGTCAGATCACGCCACGACGCAGTGCGCACCGACAACTGCGCAACGTCGTCAGCGGGTGGCGTAGTCGTGCGTGCCGGCGGTCGTGCGTAGCTGGTGACGTCCGCGGCCGACGGAGCGCAGCGTGCCGTTGAGGAAGTCCTCGAACTCGGCCAGTTTGCTGTCGACGTAGATGTCGCACTCGCCGCGAAGCCGGTCGGCCTCGGCGTGCGCCGCGTCGATGAGCCGGGTGGCCTCGGCGGTGGCGGTCGAGACGATCTCGGTCTGCGACACCAGGCGCTGCTGCTCCTTGATGCCCTCCTGCACGGCCTTCTCGTAGGAGATGTTGCCGTTTTCGGTCAGACGATCGGCTTCGGCCTTGGCGCGGCCCGTGGTCGCGTCGTACTCACGCTTCGCCGCGGTCGCGACCCGCGCCGCCTCCTCACGCGCCTCGCCGACCATGCGCTCACTGTGCTGACGGGCCTCGGCGACCATCCGGTCGGCCTGCGCCTTGGCGTCGGCCAGCAGTCGGTCGGCCTCACCCCTGGCGTGATTGATCATGCCGTCGGCGTCGGCATTGACCTTGGACATCACCGACTCGGAGTGTTCCTTGGCCTCGCGCAGCAGCGAATCACGCGCGTCGAGCACGTCCTGGGCATCGTCGAGCTCACCGGGGATCGCGTCCTTGATGTCATCGATCAGTTCGAGCACATCACCGCGCGGGACCACGCAACCGGCGGTCATCGGCACACCACGCGCCTCTTCGACGATCGCGCCGAGCTCGTCGAGCGCTTCAAAAACTCGGTACACGGCAAAACCCTCCAGGTCGTCGTTGTTAGTAACCAGTGTGCCTGGTGTTACGCCTGTGACTTGGGAGCACAATCGGTGTGTCGCCGCCGGACCATGCCCGGCAACCGGCGTCAGCCGTTCAGTTTGGCCTGCAACCTGCGGTTAACCGGCTCGGGAAGCAGCGCAGAAACGTCGCCGCCCAGGGAGGCGACCTCCTTGGCCAACGACGACGACACGAACGAATACTGCGGGGTGGTCGCGACGAAGAACGTGTCGACCCCGGCCACATGCTTGTTCATCTGAGCCATCTGCAGCTCGTATTCGAAGTCCGTACCGGTGCGCAGACCCTTGACGATCGCGGTCAGCCCGCGCGTCTTGACGAAATCGACCACCAGGCCCTGACCGGACTCGACCCGCAGATTCGGCAGGTGCGTGGTCGACTCGGCGATCATCGCCATGCGCTCGTCGAGATCGAACATGCCCTTCTTGTTGGGGTTCACCAGAACCGCCACCACGACCTCGTCGAACTGCGCAGCCGCACGCTCGAAGATGTCGACATGGCCAAGGGTCACCGGGTCGAAGGAGCCGGGGCATACCGCGCCACTCATGGGTGACGACGGTACAGGCCGCCGTATCGACGGATCCGCTAGCCCACTTCGGCGAGTTCGACGCGGGTATCGCCGTATCGCCGGGTACTCAGCTCATCCCAGCCCGCGGGCCAACTCGCCGGCCGGCTCGACGCGCGCCGCTCCACCAGCACGACGCTGCCGGCGGTCACCCACCCGGCGTCGGCCAACACCGTGAGCATCGCATCTACCGCAGCGTCGTCGAGGTCGTAGGGCGGGTCGGCGAACACCAGATCCACCGGCCGCGTGGTGCCCCCGGCCAACACCGTGTCCACACTGCCGCGGCGCACCGTGGCCCCGCGAACCCCCAGAGAGGCGATGTTCTCGGTGATGACGCCGGCCGCGCGCGCGTCGGCCTCGACAAAGGTCGCCGAGGTCGCACCACGCGAAAGCGCTTCCAGGCCAAGCGCTCCCGAACCGGCGTACAGATCCAGCACGGACAATCCCGCGAAATCCAGCCGCGCCGTCAGCGCGTTGAACACGGCCTCCCTGACCCGATCGGAGGTGGGTCGGGTGCCGCTGCGGGGCACCGCAATCCGCCGCCCGCCGAGCGCACCGGCGATGATGCGGGTCAGCTCACTACCACCAGCAGGTCGCCACCCTCGACCTGTGCGGTGGCAGCCACCGCGACACGTTCGACGGTCCCGGCCTTGGGGGCCGTGATAGCGGCTTCCATCTTCATCGCCTCGATGGTGGCGATGGTCGCGCCCGCCTCCACGGTGTCGCCCGCGGCGACACCGACGGTGACCACACCCGCGAACGGGGCCGCGACATGATTCGGGTTGTTGCGGTCAGCTTTCTCCGCCGCCGGGACCTCACTGGCGATGCTGCGGTCACGCACCGTGATCGGACGCAGCTGCCCGTTGAGAATGCACATCACCGTGCGCATCCCGCGCTCGTCGGCGTCGGAGATCGCCTCAAGACCGATCAGCAACTGCACACCGCGCTCGAGCTCGACGCGATGCTCCTCGCCGTAGCGCAGCCCGTAGAAGAACTGGTTGGCACTCAGGCTCGAAGTGTCGCCGTAGGTTTCGCGGTGCGCCTCGAACTCCTTGGTCGGCGCCGGGAACAGCAACCGGTTCAATGCCGCCTGACGCTTGGGCCCGGGCGCCGCCAGCAGCGCCTCGTCCTCGACCGAGAGCTCCTGGACCGGCTTGGCCGGTTCCCTGCCCTCAAGCGCCTTGGTGCGCAACGGTTCCGGCCATCCGCCAGGAGGATCACCGAGTTCGCCACGCAGGAACCCGATCACGCTGTCGGGGATGTCGTAGCGGGCCGGATCGGCGGCGAACTCCTGCGCGCTGACCCCGGCACCCACCAGCGCCAGCGCCAGATCCCCGACCACCTTGCTCGACGGGGTCACCTTGACCAGCCGGCCCAGTACCCGATCGGCCGCGGCGTAGTTGGTCTCGATCTCCTCGAACCGGTCCCCCAGCCCCAGGGCGATGGCCTGCTGGCGCAGGTTGCTCAACTGCCCGCCGGGGATCTCGTGGGTGTACACCCGCCCGGTCGGGGCAGGCAGTCCCGATTCGAACGGCGCGTAGACCTTGCGCAACGCCTCCCAGTAGGGCTCGAGATCGCAGACCGCGTCCAGCGACAGCCCGGTGTCGTACTCGGTGTGCGCGGCGGCGGCCACGATCGAGGACAACGCAGGCTGACTGGTGGTGCCGGCCAACGGGGCCGCAGCACCGTCCACCGCCGACGCCCCGGCCTGCCACGCCGCCAGGTACGTCGCCAGCTGCCCACCCGGAGTGTCATGGGTGTGCACATGCACCGGCAGGTCGAACCGCGACCGCAACGCCGAGACCAGCGTGTGCGCCGAGTGCGGACGCAACAACCCGGCCATGTCCTTGATCGCGAGCACGTGCGCACCCGCATCGACGATCTGCTCGGCCAGCTTCAGGTAGTAGTCCAGCGTGTACAGGTTCTCGCTGGGGTTGCTGAGGTCCCCGGTGTAGGACATCGCCACTTCGGCGATCGCCGTGCCCGTCTCGCGGACCGCATCGATCGCCGGACGCATCGACTCGACGTTGTTGAGCGCGTCGAAGATCCGGAAGATATCAATGCCGGTGCGGGTTGCCTCGTCCACGAAGGCCGAGGTCACCAATTCCGGATACGGCGTGTATCCCACGGTATTGCGGCCCCGCAGCAACATCTGCAGACAGATGTTGGGGACCGCCTCCCGCAGGGCGGCCAGCCGCTCCCACGGATCTTCCTTCAAGAACCGAAGCGCCACATCGTAAGTCGCGCCACCCCAGCACTCGATGGACAGCAGCTGCGGCATCGTCCGGGCCACATACGGCGCCACCTTGAGCAGGCCGGTGGACCGCAACCGGGTGGCCAACAGTGACTGGTGCGCATCACGGAACGTCGTGTCGGTGACCCCGACCGCCTTGCTGTCCCGCATCCACCGCGCGAAACCTTCGGGCCCCAGCTCGACCAGGCGTTGCTTGGAGCCCGGCGCCGGCACCGACGACAGATCCAGCGCAGGCAGTTTGTCCTGCGGATACACTTCGGTCGGCCGTTCCCCGTTCGGCTTGTTCACGGTGATATCGGCCAGGTAGTTCAAGATCTTGGTGCCGCGATCGGCAGGGGTGTGCGCGGTCAGCAACTGCGGGCGGTCGTCGATGAACGAGGTGGTGACCCGTCCGGCACGGAAATCCGGGTCCTCGATCACGGCCTGCAGGAACGGGATGTTCGTCGACACACCGCGGATGCGGAACTCGGCCAGGGCACGGCGGGCCCGTGAGACGGCCGTGGAGAAGTCCCGTCCGCGACAGGTCAGCTTGACCAGCATCGAGTCGAAGTGCGCGGAGATCTCCGCACCCAGGTTGGATCCGCCGTCCAGGCGGATACCGGCGCCACCGGGTGATCGGTAGGCGGTGATCCGGCCGGTGTCCGGACGGAATCCGTTGGCCGGGTCCTCGGTCGTGATCCGGCACTGCATGGCCGCCCCGCGAATGACCAGCGAGTCCTGGCTCAAACCCAGATCGGCCAGGCTCTCCCCGGCCGCGATCCGCAACTGTGAGCCCACCAGGTCCACATCGGTGATCTCCTCGGTCACCGTGTGCTCCACCTGGATCCGTGGATTGCACTCGATGAACACGTGATGACCACGCTCGTCGAGCAGGAACTCGATGGTGCCCGCGCAGCTGTACCCGATCTGGCGGGCCAGGGCCACCGCATCCGCGCAAATCTGTTCGCGCAGAGCAGGATCCAGATTCGGCGCGGGTGCCAGCTCGATCACCTTCTGGTGCCGCCGCTGCACGCTGCAATCCCGCTCGAACAGGTGCATCACGTTGCCCTGCGTATCGGCGAGGATCTGCACCTCGATGTGGCGCGGGTTGATGACGGCCTGCTCCAGGTACACCTCGGGGTCGCCGAACGCCGACTCCGCCTCGCGCGAAGCCGCCTCCACCGCCTCGGGCAGCGCCTCCGGGTCGGTGACGCGGCGCATTCCGCGCCCACCACCACCGGACACCGCCTTGACGAACAGCGGGAACGTCATATCCCGTGCGGCAGCGACCAATTCGTCCACCGACGACGACGGCGCCGAGGATGCCAGCACGGGCAGTCCCGCTGCCTTCGCCGCCGCGATCGCCCGCGCCTTGTTGCCGGTCAGTTCCAGAACGTGCGCCGAGGGCCCCACAAAGGTGATTCCGGCTTCCGCACAGGCCGAGGCCAGTTCCGGATTCTCCGACAAGAAGCCGTAACCCGGATACACCGCATCCGCGCCGGAATGCCTGGCGACCCTGATGATCTCGTCCACCGATAGGTACGCCCGTACCGGATGGCCGATCTCGCCGATCTGATACGACTCATCGGCCTTCAGGCGGTGCAGCGAATTGCGATCCTCGTACGGATACACCGCCACCGTTGCGATGCCCATCTCATAGGCAGCACGGAATGCACGGATCGCGATCTCGCCACGATTGGCGACTAACAGCTTGGAAATCACGGGTAGACCTAACCGACAAGTTATTTCGGAAGTGTTACAGCAGCGTTGACCAGTATTCCCAGAAACGCACCAAGATCAACAGCACAAGTGAGGTGAACCAGAGCGCCACCAGCGACCACCGCCACTGATAGATCGCGCGGGCAACCCCGTTGGTGTGCAGCGGCCGAAGCGCGATGGAGCTCGTCACCACGAGCAGCGGGATGGTCACCGACCACACCACCATGCAGTACGGGCACAGGGCGCCGATGCGGTAGAGGCTCTGGAAGATCAGCCAGTGCACCATGACGGCACCGAGCAGGGTTCCGGCCGCAAACCCGGACCAGTACCACCGGGGCAGCCGAACACCCGCCACGGCCAGCACACCGGTGACCAGGGTGACCGTGAAGGCGACCACCCCGATCAGCGAGTTGGGGAATCCGAAGGCCGATGCCTGCCAGGTCGTCATCACCGACCCACAGGAGATGACCGGGTTGATGCTGCAGGTCGGAACGTAGGACGGATCGATCAGCAGCTCGATCTTCTCGACCGTCAGCGCCAACGCGGCGGCCAGACCGAGGACACCGGCAATCAGGATCCAGACCGCCCCGGCCTTGCCGACGGCCACTCCCGGGGCCTTCTCGGTCCCCGACTCGTCTAGCTCGGACGCGGCGGTGTCGGTCATGGCTGCGCCGGTGCCGGGGCCGCAGGTGCGGCCGGCGCTGCGGGAGCGGGCGCGGCC
>NZ_HG322951.1:2887474-2893522 GCF_000455325.1 Mycolicibacterium septicum DSM 44393 | reverse complement strand
GCGCTGCGGGAGCGGGCGCGGCCGGTGCCGCCGGTGCGCCAGGAGCGGGCGCGGCGGGCGCTTCGGGGCCGGGGGCCGGGCCCTTCAGGGCGGGCAGGTCGCCGACGATCTCCTTGACCTTCGCGATCAGGGCATCGGGAGTGGTCGGGTTGTATTCCTCGCCGTTGAACCGAACGGTCGGTGTCGAGTTGATCCCGGTGGCTGCGGCCATGCCCTGGACCATCTCCACGTAGCGGCCCTTGGTGATGCAGTCGGGCACCTCACCGGCGGCACCGGCCTGGCGCGCGAGCTCGATGATCCGCGCGTTGTCGGGGTAGACGCCGCCGCCCTCCTCCGGCTGGATTCCGGGGGTGTAGAGCGCGGAGTGGAACCGACGGAAGGCATCGATGGACTCGTCGGCGACGCAGTAGGCGGCACCTCCGGCCCGCGACGAGTAGCCGTTGCCGGCCTTGTCCAGGATCGCCACCATGTGGTAGTCGACGGCTACCGCACCGGCGTCGATGAGCTTGTTGATGGTCGGGCCGAACTGCTGTTCCAGATGACCGCACGCGGGGCACAGGAAGTCCTCGAAGAGACTCAGCGTCACCTTGGGCTCAGTCGTGCCCTCTTTGGTGATCACGTTGGGCGCCGCCACGTGCACGGCCCGGGCCTCGCCGGAGGCCGGGCGCTTGTGGCCGGTCGTCACGATGTAGAGCACCAGGCCGACGGCGAACAGCACCACAACGGCTGTCAGCCCGATCTGAACCCACAGGTTGCGCTTGCGGTCAGCCGCCTTGAGGTCGTACTTCGCGGTCTTCTTCGGTTTGGCCACGTCGACAAGCGTACCGGCGCTGCCAGGTCAGCTTTCGGCGTGGCTGAGATGTGCGCGCAGGGCAGAGATCATCGCGCTCGTCGCGGTGGCGCTGCCGCCTCCCAGCGGGAAGAAGTTGGCGAACGCATGGATCATCGAGCGCTCCTCGCGGAGGTCCACCACCACCCCGGCGTCCTGCAGCGCCCTCGCGTAGCGGTTGCCCTCGTCACGCAGCGGATCGAACCCGGCGGTGACCACCAGCGCGGGCGGCAAGCCGGTGAGATCCTCGTTCAGCAGCGGTGAGATCACCGGATCATCGGCGGTCACGTCGGCACCGTCGAGATAGTGCCCGGTGAACCAGTGCATGTCGCGCGTGCTCAGGAAGTAGCCGTCGGCGAACAGCGTCTTGGATCGCGTGTCACTCGACATGTCGGTGACCGGATAGAGCAACAGCTGCAGCGCAGGCAGCGGCAGCTCGGAATCGCGGGCCTGCTGAGCCACCACGGCGGCCAGGTTGCCGCCCGCGCTGTCTCCCCCGACCACGATGCGCGTGGCGCCCAGACCGGCAGCGTGGTCGAGCGCCCAGCGGTAGGCGGCATACGCGTCGTCGACGGCGGCCGGCGCCTTGTGCTCGGGCGCGAGCCGGTAGTCGACGGAGATCACCTGGATTCCACCGTCCCGGCAGATCAGCCGGCACAGGTTGTCATGAGTGTCGAGGTCACCGATCACGAAGCCGCCGCCGTGGAAGTACAGCAACAGCGCGGATGTCGCCGGGGAGCCCGTGCCGTCGGGGACATATCGTCGCGCCGGGATGGGCCCGGCCGGTCCGGGAATCGAAATCTCGCTCACGTCCGCATGGATGCGGACCTTCATCATGGCTGCGGTGGCCCGCAGCGCGGCCCGCGAGACGGCGACGCCCGACTCCGGGCTGTGATCGGCGACCAGGCCTCCGACCCCGGCCGCGTGTTCGGCGGCCAGAGTGAATTGCAGCGTGGTGTCCAGGGTGTTGCCGTCTACCGTCACCGAACGCCCGCCCAGCAACAGGCGCTTGACCCGGTCGGAGATCCGCGGGATCGCGGCCAGCGTGACCTTGGTCGCCTGCACGAGCAGCTGCTGTTTGACGGTGTCCCCGGGGCGACCGTCAGATCCCCCTCGGGCCTGCTCTGCTGGCAGACTTTCAGTCATGGCTGATCCCTCTGTGAGTCCTCGTGTCACGCTCAACGACGGTAATTCGATACCGCAGGTCGGGTTGGGGGTTTGGCAGACCCCTGCCGAAGAGACCGAACGCGCAGTGGCCGCGGCGCTGCAGGCAGGCTACCGGCACATCGACACCGCCGCCGCGTACCGCAACGAGCCCGAGACGGGCCGCGGCCTGGTCAAATCCGGTGTCCCCCGCGAGGACGTGTTCCTGGTGACCAAGCTGTGGAACAGCGACCAGGGGTATGACTCGACGTTGGCGGCGTTCGACGCCAGCCTGGACCGGCTCGGTGTGGACTACCTCGACCTGTATCTCATCCACTGGCCCGTGCCGGCCAACAACGCCTACGTCGACACGTTCAAGGCCTTCGCGCACCTGCGCGATGAGGGCCGGGTCCGGTCCATCGGGGTGAGCAACTTCGCGCCCGAACACCTCACCGTGCTCATCGACTCCACCGGCATCGTGCCCGTGGTCAATCAGATCGAATTGCACCCGCTGCTACCGCAACACGAGCTTCGTGAGGTGCACGCCGAATTGGGCATCGCCACCGAGGCCTGGAGCCCCCTGGGCCAGGGGTCGTTACTCGCCGATCCGGTGATCACCGGCATCGCCGACCGGCACGGCAAAACCCCCGCACAGGTACTGATTAGGTGGCATATACATCTGGGTAATATCGTCATCCCCAAGTCGGTGAACCCCGAGCGGATTGTCAGTAATTTCGACGTGTTCGATTTCGACCTGGACGAAGCGGACATGGCGGCCATCGCCTCGTTGGAGACGGACACCCGCCTGGGCCCCGATCCGCGAACCTTCAACTTCACAGGATAGGTGCCATGACCTCCTCGGACGGGGCTGCGATTCCCACCGTCACGCTCAACGACGACCGTACGATCCCCGTCGTCGGTCTTGGCGTCGGCGGACTCTCGGATTCCGAGGCAGAGCGCGTGGTTTCGGCGGCCCTGGAGGCCGGCCACCGGTTGATCGACACCGCCGCCGCCTACGGCAACGAGGCCGGCGTCGGCCGTGCCATTGCGGCATCGGGCATTCCGCGCGAACAGATCTCGGTCACCACCAAGCTGGCCATCACCGATCAGGGCTTCACGTCATCCCAGGATGCCGGGCGGGCCAGCCTGGAGCGGCTCGGCCTGGACTACGTGGACCTCTACCTGATCCATTGGCCCGGCAACGACATCGGCAAGTATGTCGACAGCTGGGGTGGGCTGATGGCGCTCAAGCAGGCCGGGTTGGCCCGCTCGACGGGCGTGTCCAACTTCAGCCCCGAGAACCTGTCCACGATCGTCGACTTGACGTTCGTCGCTCCCGCGGTCAACCAGATCGAGTTGCACCCACTGCTCAACCAGAGCGCCTGGCGGGCGGCCAACGCCCAGTACAACGTCGTCACGGAGGCCTACAGCCCGCTCGGCGTCGGCAATCTGCTCGACAACCCGGCCGTCACGGCCATCGCCGGGGCGCACGGCAGGACCCCGGCGCAGGTGCTGATCCGCTGGAGCATCCAGCTGGGCAACGTCGTGATCTCGCGGTCGACCAACCCGGAGCGGATCGCGTCCAACCTCGACGTGTTCGGCTTCGAGCTGACCGACGAGCAGATGGACAGCCTCAACGCCCTCGATGACGGCACCCGGTTCCGGCCGGACCCGGCGACCTTCACGGGGTAATTCCGCTTCCGCGAACAGACGTGAATGTCCCCCAGAAACCAGTTTCTGGGGGACATTCACGTCTGCTGGCCGGCAAGAAATGAGCCGACAGCACGCGTCACCCGCTCCCCCTCTCCCGTTGCGAGCAGGTCGAGCAGGGCGCCTCGCAACACCGCCAACGCCAGGGTGCGGGCGGCCACGCCCTTCTTGCTGTTCTTCTCGTGCACCGGTTGACATTCGGACAGCACCTCCAGCCAGTCCTCGACGGTGGCCCGCGCGAATCCCGCCCACGCGCCGTCGGGCTCGACGAGTGAGCGGGCATAGGCCTCGGCCCACAGTGTCAACAGCGGCCGATGTTCCACGGCGGCAAGCCAACTCCAGATCTTTTCGACCGCCACGGCCAGGCCGACACGGTCGGTGCCTGTGGTCTCCCGAAGTTGTTCGAGGAGCGCGAGTTCATCGCTGCGCGCCCGTGTCAGCAGCGCACGCACCAGACCCTCCTTGCTACCGAACAGGAACAGCAGCACGCGGGGGCTGGACCCGATCGCCGTCGCCAGCGGGCGCAGCGACAGGTCACCCAGACCATGGGCGAGTGCGTATCGGTACGAGGCCTCCAACAGTTCGGTCTGCCGGGCTGACGGGGTTGTCGTGTCCGCGGGCACGTTGGTAGCCTACCGCTACTGAAACGAGTGTGTCAGTGATTCGATGCGGAGGTCCACCATGTCGCAGGCCGTGGATGAGAGGCAGGTCGTTCTGCGCCGCGCTGACCACCCCGGTGATCTGGGCTGGGTGGTCATGGCTCACGGCGAGATCTACGACCGCCAATTCGGTTGGGACACCGACTTCGAGGCACTGGTGGCCAAGATCGTGGCCGACTTCGCCGAGGACCACGCCCCGGCGCGCGAGGCTGGCTGGATCGCCGAGGTCGACGGCGAGCGTGCGGGGTGCATCTTCTGCATGGCAGGCGACGAGCCCGCGGTGGCCAAGTTGCGGATCCTGCTGGTCACGCCGGACGCCCGCGGGCTCGGACTGGGCATGCGCCTCGTCGCGGAGTGCTTGAGATTCGCGCGAGAGGCCGGCTACCGCCAGGTCACGCTGTGGACCAACGACGTCCTCGTGGCGGCCCGAAAGATCTACCAGTCCTTTGGATTCCGGCTCGTCGACGAGGAACGCCACCACAGTTTCGGCCACGACCTCAACGGCCAGAACTGGATAGTGGATCTGTAGAGCTGCGGCTGCTCAGCCCGTGGGGCAGGTGCCCGCGGCTTCGCGCAGAACCCCGGCCGACGCGGCGTCGACCGGGAGCGTGTAGCCGCGCAGCACCTCGGCGAACTGCACCGCGTACTGACACCAGAACGCCCGGTTGGGCGGCATCCAACGGGCGGGCTCCTGATCGCCCTTGTCCTGATTGGGTTTACCCGCGACCGCCAGCAGATTGGCCGGATCGTTGGCGAAGCGCAGCCGCAGATCGTCGGGCCAGTCACGGGCGCCCAGGTCCCAGGCCAGCGCCAGCGGCACGATGTGGTCGATCTGCACCGCGGCACCCGTCTGATTGCCGCGTACGAACGACACCACCGCATTGGTGTAGGGATCGTGCAGCGTGCCGGTCGCCACGGCGGACGGGCAGCGCTTGATCGCAACGAACGTCTTGTCGACGAGGTCGCGGTTGAGGATGTCGTTGCGGGTGTCGCAGCCGTTGTGACCACCGGGCGCGCTGTTGTCGTCGTCCCAGGACTCACCGAACGCCGCGCGGCGATAGTCGTTGCCGCGCACCCGTACCGGCACCTCTGACACCCCGGCCAGCAGATCCACCCCTGGTGCCAGGCTGGGCGGTTGCGCCTGGGCGGCGAACCGGACGGAGTGCGGTGTCGACGTGGTCACCTGGATGGCGACCACCACCGCGAGTGCGACGGCCACGGCCAGCCACCAGACCCGGCGGCGGGTCACGCCTTGTCCAGGTACTCGACGCGGTCGGTGTTCACGAATTGTGCCGCCAGCAGATCCATCCCGGGATCGTGTGGACTCTGCTCGTAACGCTGCTCGCAGAACGCCCGGGCCTCCTGGATCACCTCGAGGTGATCCCGCAGGGACAGGAAACGCAGGTTGATGGTGCGCCCGGACTGGTTGAGGCCCAGCACGTCTCCCTCACGACGCTCGTCGAGGTCGAGATCGGCCAGGGCGAAGCCGTCGAGTGTCCCGGCCACGGCGGTGATCCGCTCACCGGCCTTGGAGGTCTCGGGCAGCCGGGTGGCCAACAGACACAGGCTTGGATGCTGACCACGACCGATCCGGCCGCGCAGCTGATGCAACTGGCTGATGCCGAACCGGTCGGCGTCCATCACCACCATCATGGTCGCGTTCGGCACGTCCACGCCGACCTCGATGACGGTGGTACATACCAGGAC
>NZ_HG322951.1:2847542-2887448 GCF_000455325.1 Mycolicibacterium septicum DSM 44393 | reverse complement strand
GGACATCGATCTCGCCGGCCCGGAACGCGCTCATCACGGCGTCCTTCTCGTCGCCGGACAACCGGCCGTGCATGAGCCCGAGCCGCAGCCCGGACAACGGGCCCGCACTCAGCCGGTCGAACAGTTCGACCACCGTGACGGGCGGCGGGCCGCCGCGCCCGTCCTTGTTGTCTCCGGGTTTGTCCGACTCGTCGATACGCGAGGCGACCACGTAGGCCTGTCGCCCCGCGCCCACCTCCTCGCGGATACGAGCCCAGGCGCGGTCCAGCCAGGCCGGCTTCTGCGAGATGAAGATGGTGTTGGTGGTGATGGGTTGACGGCCACGGGGCAGCTCGCGCAGCGTCGAGGTCTCCAGATCGCCGAACACCGTGAGCGCCACCGTGCGCGGGATCGGCGTGGCCGTCATCACCAGGAGATGGGGAGTCAACCCATCACGCGCCTTGGCACGCAATGCATCCCGCTGCTCGACGCCGAACCGGTGCTGTTCGTCGATGACCACCATGCCGAGGTTGTGAAACTCCACCGCATCCTGCAGCAGAGCGTGCGTACCGACGACGATGCCGGCCTGCCCGGAGGCCACCTCGCCGCGCACTGCACGTTTCTGCGGTGCTGTCATCGATCCGGTCAGCAGCGCGACACCGGTCGATGCGTCTGCGCCGCCGAGTTGCCCTGCCATCGCCAGCGGCCCCAGCACGTCACGGATCGAGCGCGCATGTTGGGCGGCAAGCACTTCCGTGGGCGCCAGCAAGGCGCACTGGTAGCCCGCGTCGACCATCTGAAGCATCGCCAGCACCGACACGATGGTCTTGCCCGAACCCACCTCGCCCTGCAGCATCCGGTTCATCGGCCGCGTGGAGGCCAGTTCGCCCGAGATCACTTCCAGCACTTCAGATTGGCCGGCAGTCAGCTCGAACGGCATCCGACTGCGCATCGCGGCCGCCAGCCCGCCCTCGACGGGCGGTGCGGGAGGACCGGATTCGCTCAACTCGCTGTAACGGCGGCCCACCAGGCCCCACTGGAGTCCGATGGCCTCATCGAAGGTCAGCCTCTCACTGGCCCGCTCACGTTCAACAGCGTTCTCGGCCAGGTGAATGGCCCGCAGGGCCGCATCCTCTGACATCAGATTATGTTCGCGCACAAAGGATTCCGGCAGTGGATCCGGGACCGGGTCGAGGACGTCGAGGGTCTGACGCACGCATGCGTAGATGTCCCAGCTCTGCACCTGCTTCGAGGCCGGGTAGATCGGGAAGAAATCCCGCTCGAACTCCGCGAGCATCTCTTCCCCGGTGGCGCCCGATGCGGTTGCGATGGTCTTGAGTGACTTGGTCCCGATCTGCTTGCCGGGCGGTGGATTCAAGACCAGGAAGGCCGGATGGTCCAGCTGAAGGGCATTGCGGAAGTACTTGACCTCGCCCGAGAGCATGAGCCGCGTGCCGGTCTCCAGCTTGTCGACCATCCACCCGGCGTTGAAGAACGTCGCCGTCACGGTGGGCCGGTGCTCACCCAGGGTGACCCGCAACCACTTTCGGCTCTTCTGCCTGCCCGTCGCCTTGTTGAAGATCGGCTTCATGTCGCCGACCTTGGTTTCGGTGACGACCTCGATGAAGGTGACGTGCTCACCCTCCTCCAGGTCGAGGGCCTCCCCCTCGCCGCGCACCGTCATGCCGTCGCTGTACTTGCGCGGGTAGTGCCGCAGCAGATCGTTGACCGTGCGCAGGCCGAAATTCGCGTTCAGCTTGTCCGCGTTCTTCTTTCCGATCACGAACTCGAGGCGGTCACTGAGGTTGACCACTACTCCACCCCGATCAGCAGGGCGTCGCCGCTGTGGCCGGTGTGATAGGTCACCAACTCGACGCCGAGGTGCGCACGGTGCACATGAGCCTTCAGCGCCTGCCCCACGGCGCCGTCCACCCCGTCGCCGGTCAGCACCGTGATCAGTTCCCCACCCGCCACCATCAACAGGTCGATCAACCCGGCGGCAGCCGTGGTGATGTCGGGTCCCACGATCAGCACCTCATCGCCGGCGATGCCAAGCCCGTCGCCCGGCTTGCAGGAGCCCGCCCAGGTCAACGCCTCTTCGGTGGCGATCCGCACCGCACCGTGCCGCGCCCCCGCGGCCGCTCGCGCCATGGTGTACCCGTCGTCGACCGCTTGCCTGCTCTCGTCGTGAACGGCGAGCGCCGCCAGCCCCTGCACCATCGAACCGGCCGGCACCGGCACGACATCGATGCCCCGCCCGATCGCCGCCGTGCAGCCCGCGACCAGTTCCTCGGCGGCGACGTACCCATTGGGCAGCACCATGATCTGGGCAGCCCCCACGTCGACCAGGGCGCGCAACAACTGCTGGGCGTTGACGGGCTCGCCCGCGTCGGGCCGCAACACGTGCGCGCCCTCACCTGCGAACAGCTCGACGCCACCGTCCCCGTCGACGACGGCCAGCACGGCCCGCTCACGAGCCCAGCCGCCGGCAGACCTGAGGCCCGGGGCCACGGTCAGCGCGGTGATCTGGATGCGGTTCAAGGACCCGACCGCGAGCCCGGCCTCGACCGCTGCCCCGGCGTCATCCACGTGGACGTGGACCGAGTACTGATCACCGCCTGAAGCGGCGATCGCCACCGACTCACCCATCTGCTCCAGCGCGGCCCGTAACCCCTCGACGGCGGGGGCGCCGCATCCGGTCAGCAGGTACATGACCTCGAACTGAGGCGGGGCCTGGGTGGCGGCCAGTTCTGTGGCGGCAAGCGCTGCCTGCGGTGAGGCCGGGGTGTAGACCGGCCTGCGGGGCGCATGCCCGGCCAGGGTGGCCGTCATCGCGTCCAGCAGGACCAACAGGCCGCGGCCACCGGAATCGACCACGCCGGCCTTGGCCAGCACGTCGAGTTGTTCCGGTGTGCGATCCAGGGCGGCCGATGCGGCCTCGCCGGCGGCCGCGGCCGCGTCAGCGATATGACCGCCCTCGGCCGCGCAGCGTGCGGCGGCCTCGGCCGCGGCCTGCAGCACCGACACGATGGTCCCCGGCACGGGCTCACCCATCGAGGTGACGGCCAGGTCGGCGGCGTGGCGCAGCGCAGCTCCGAACAGCGCGGCATCCACGGCCGGCAGGTCGCCGTCACGCTGGGCCGCCGCGGTGGTGATGACCTCGGCCAGCCCGAGCAGGATCTGCGACAGGATCACCCCGGAGTTGCCCCGGGCCCCCTGCAACGCCCCGGCCGCCAACGCGCTGGCCACCGCGGGGATGTCCCCGTCGGCCGGCTCGGCGTCGACATGCGCCCATGCCGAACGCATCGTGAACAGCATGTTTGTCCCGGTGTCCGCATCGGCCACCGGGAAGACGTTGAGTCGGTTGATCTCGTCGGTATGGGTGATCAGGTCATCGACGGCAGCGTGGGCCCATGCCCGCAGAGCGGGGGCATCCAGCCGCCGAGCCGACATCGGACCTCCCAATCCCCATCAGATCCCACAGAAATCCGCGGCCATCCCCCGCGGTCACCGCCGTGGGCGCCAGCCTATCGACTGACAGCGACAAACTTGATCAGAGCACCGCCTGCTGTGGACAACCTGGGGTCGTGTTCACGGGCCGTTTTGGCGATCCTCTGGCCTCCCGGTATTCTGATCAGGTTGTCGGGTTGAGCCCCGCCGTTTTGCGGCGAGCGGGCCCAGACCCCCCAAGGACTGATTTCGAGGAGTTGTTGATATGGCTGCCGTGTGCGATATCTGCGGAAAGGCCCCGGGCTTCGGCAAGTCGGTGTCGCACTCGCATCGGCGGACCAGCCGGCGCTGGGATCCGAACATCCAGTCGGTGCGTGCCGTGGCACGTCCGGGTGGCAACAAGCAGCGCGTGAACGCCTGCACCTCCTGCATCAAGGCCGGCAAGGTCTCGCGCGGCTGACGTTGCGCGCGTTGCGTGCCTGATCGGCGCGCCACCGGCTCGTTTATTCAAGGGCACGGCAGGGTATGTCCTGCCGTCATGGCCCTATGTCGTGCATCACATGCACCGCTCTGGACATTCGCTGCCGCCATCGCGGTCGGCTCGATGCTGACCGCGTGTGGCGGCACCTCCACCGATGGCAACCCCACCTCGGAGACGTCTTCGACGACCGAGATGCCCACCTCACCAGGTGAAGGTGGCGGGAGCGTCACCATCGAGATCCCCTCACCGGGCATTCCGGCTCCGCCGGCCATTCCGCAGCCGCCGGGCCCGATGCCCTGATCCGCTCAGGGCAACCGCCAGTCGATCGGGTCGGCGCCTTTCTGCTGCAGTAGTTCGTTGGCACGACTGAACGGGCGTGACCCGAAGAATCCCCGCGACGCCGACAACGGCGACGGATGCGGCGATTCGATCGTCGCGCAGTCGCCTTCGGCCAGTAGCGGTTTCAGCGTCGAGGCGTCACGGCCCCACAGCACCGCCACCATTGGTTGCTCGCGCGCCACCAGCGCCCGGATCGCGCACTCCGTCACCGCTTCCCAGCCCTTGCCCCGGTGTGAGGCCGGCGTCCCCGGGGACACCGTGAGCACCCTGTTGAGCAGCATCACGCCTTGCTGCGACCACGGGGTGAGGTCACCGTTGGCCGGCTGCGGATGACCGAGATCCTCGGTGTACTCGGTGAAGATGTTCGACAGACTGCGCGGCAGCGGGCGCACGTCGGCACCCACCGAGAAACTGAGGCCGACGGCATGCCCCGGCGTCGGATACGGGTCCTGACCGACGATCAGCACCCGCACCTTGTCGAAAGGAAAGGTGAAGGCGCGCAGAACATTCTGACCGGCGGGCAGATAGCGCCTGCCGGCGGCGAGTTCGGCGCGCAGGAACTCCCCCATCTGCGCGACGTGCTCCCCCACCGGCTCGAGCGCGCGGGCCCAGCCGTCCTCGACAAGTTCATTGAGGGGGCGTGCACCTGTTGAATCGCTCGTCGCATCCGCAGCAGTCACGGAAAGCCAACTTAGCGTGAGCCCTCAGTCAAACGATTGCCATCCCGCATTTCCGGTCCACGCGCCGCCGTCGACCAGGACTTCCGGCGGGCCGTCGAGCACCCGTCCGATGGCCCGCCACCCCGGAGGCAGCGCTCCGGGGAATGTCGCGGCCAGCGCGTGGTCCTCACCGCCGCCGAGCACCCACTCCCACGGGTCGGCCCCCACCGCTGCGGCGGCCTCGGCGACCGCCTGCCGGTCGCCGTCGAGAAGGCGCCTGTCCACGTCGATGCCGACCCCCGAGGCCGTCGCGATGTGGCCCAGGTCGGCGAGCAGGCCGTCGGACACATCCGTCATCGCGGTGGCACCGGCGTCGGCGGCGCAGGCGCCCTGCCCGTAGGGCGGCTGCGGGGTCAGGTGCCGCTGCCGCAATGCCGCGAACCCTGCTATGCCGCGGTGCAGCAGCGCGTATCCGGCTGCCGAACGCCCCAGTTCGCCGGCCACCGCCACGGTGTCGCCGGCCCGGGCACCGCTGCGGCGCACCGGTTCCCGGCCACCGAGGTCGCCGAGCACCGTGACCGATATCACCCACAGCGGGGCACTGACCAGATCACCGCCTGCGATGCTGGCGCCCAGCTGACGCGCCTCGTCCCACAGTCCGTCCGTCACGCTCGCCGCGGCGGAGACGGAGGTGTCCGACGGGGCGCCGAACGCCACCACGAATGCCGTGGGCCGCCCGCCCATCGCTTCGATGTCGGCGGCGTTCTGGGCGATGGCCTTGCGGCCGATATCGTGCGGCGTCGACCAATCCAGCCGGAAATGGCGGTCCTGCACCAGCATGTCGGTGGAGACCACCGTGCGGCCGTCGGCCGCCGTCACGACGGCCGCGTCGTCGCCGGGGCCCAGGGTCACCGCGTCGGCTTGCGTGCGTCCGGCGACCAATCGGTCGATGACGGCGAATTCCCCGGCTCCCGCCAAGGTGTCGTCGTTGTCGTCAGCGGAATCGCTGCCGATGGTCTCGCCGGTCATATGGCCTCCTGCCGGTCGGCTGCCGCGTCCTGAACCCGAACCCGACCTGCGGTACGTTTGGTGCCTGCGGCCAGCAGTTTATGCAGCGAGACGGAGGAGACAGCCGGTGGTGGAGGCTTACGTGCTGATCCAGACCGAGGTGGGCCGCGCCGAAGTCGTCGCCAAACAACTCTCCGCCCTGCCGGGCGTGGTGTCCGCGGAATACGTGACCGGGCCCTATGACGTGGTCCTGCGCATCAGTGCCGACACGCTGGCGCTGCTGCAGTCCGACGTGGTCCCCGCCGTGCAGCAGGTACCCGGGATCACCCGGACCCTGACCTGCCCGATCGCCAACGCCGGCCAGCCATAGAGTTGGTGGTGTGACCGACTCGCACACCACCGATGGACCGCCCCGCGCCCTGTTGATCGCGGCGGTCGTCGTCGCGGTCTCGGTGCTGATCACCGTCCTCGGAATCGCGGCGTCCCGGCAGCGCTCACCCGAGCAGCAACCCGTCGCCATCCCGGCGATACCGGCACCGCAGGCCGACAGCCAGCAGTGCCACGACCTGCTCAACGCACTCCCCCAGCAGCTCGGTGATTTCCGCCGCGCCCCGACCGTCGACCCCACGCCTCCCGGCACCGCGGCCTGGCGTGCCGAGCCCGACACCGAGCCCGTCGTCCTGCGATGCGGGCTGGAACGCCCCACCGATTTCGTCGTGGGTACTCCGCTGCAGGTGGTCGACGAGATCCAGTGGTTCAGAGTGGGAGAAGCCGGCCCGGCCGCCGACGACCAGGGCCGCAGCACGTGGTACGCCGTGGACCGCCCGGTGTACGTCGCGCTGACCCTGCCCGCCGGTTCGGGGCCGACACCCATTCAGCAGATCTCCGGTCAGATCGCCCGCACCATGGCCGCCCAGGAACCGGCACCGGCCCCGGCGCGGTGATGCGTCAGCGCAGGCCGGTGCCCCGGGCCAGCGCGGTCTCGACCATCGCGGTCAGCAACGTCGGGTAGTCGACGCCGCTGGCCGCCCACATGCGCGGGAACATCGAGATGGTGGTGAACCCCGGCATGGTGTTGATCTCGTTGATCACGGGTCCGTCGTCGGTCAGGAAGAAGTCGACGCGGGCCAGTCCCTGGCAGTCGATCGCGGTGAACGCGCGCACGGCCAGCCGGCGGACCTCCTCGGACACGTCGTCGTCGACCTTGGCGGGCACATCCAATTCGGCCGCGTCGACAAGGTATTTGGTGGCGAAGTCGTAGAAGCCGTCCTCGCGTCCGCGCACTCCGGCCACCCGGATCTCGCCCACGGTGCTGGCTTCGACGCTGCCATCGGGGAATTCGAGGACACCGCATTCCAGTTCGCGGCCCGGCACCGCGGCCTCGACGATGACCTTCGGGTCGTGGCGGCGCGCGAGCTCGATCGCCGCGGGCAGTTCATCCCACGCCGCGACCCGGCTGACGCCGATCGAGGAGCCACCCCGGGCGGGCTTGACGAACACCGGCAGGCCGAGACGTTCCCGCTGTTCCAGGTCGAGGGTGGCATCGCTGGGACGCAGCACGACGAAGTCGCCGATCGGCAGGCCCTCGGCGACGAGGAGCTTCTTGGTGAACTCCTTGTCCATCCCGGCAGCACTGGACAGCACACCGGAGCCCACGTAGGGAATCCCGGCCAACTCCAGCAGGCCCTGGATGGTGCCGTCCTCGCCGTAGGGGCCGTGCAGCACAGGGAAGACCACGTCGACGGCGGCCAGCAACTCACCGGGACCGTTGCTCAGCGCCAGCAGCTGGCCACTGCGGTTGGGGGCGGCGGGCAGCGCGAGTTCGGTACCGGACGTCTCGGTGACCTCGGGCAGCTGACCGTCGGTGATCGCGAGGGTCTCGGGACGCCCGTCGGTCAACATCCACGAACCGTCGGGAGTGATGCCGACCGCGACCACCTCGAATCGCTCGGGGTCGAGATTGCGCAGGATGCTGCCTGCCGATACGCAGGAGATCGCGTGCTCCGAGCTACGCCCGCCGTAGACGACGGCGACGCGCGTGCGGGATCCGGTCTGATTACGCCCTGTCACAACCTAGAGAGGCTACCGTCCCGGTCGGTCCCTGCATTTCGGCGGATCCTGACCTGGGCTTTCATGTCCGAAGCGCCTGCTCGACATCGGTCAGCAGGTCTTCGGTGTCCTCGATCCCGGCCGAGATGCGGGCGAACCCGGCAGGTACCGGGTCACCCCAGCGGGCCCGGCGGTCGACCGAGGTGTGAATCCCGCCGAAGCTGGTCGAGGCGATGAGCAGGGCGCTGCGGTCCACCAGGCCATGCACAGCCGCGGCGTCGGCCAGCTCGATCGACACCAATCCGCCGAACCGCTTCATCTGGGTGGCCGCCAGTTCGTGCGCCGGGTCTTCGGGCAGCCCGGGATAGCGCACCGAGCGCACCGCGGGATGGCTGCGCAGCATCAGCGCCAGGGCCGCGGCGTTCTGGCACTGCCGTTCGAAACGCAGCCCGGCGCTGCCGAGGCTGCGCAACACGAGCCACGCCTCGAACGCGCCCAGGATCGGCCCGGCCAGCAGCCGGTCCCGCTCTATCGCGGCAATCAGCTCGGGCTGGCTGCCCGCCACGTAGCCGGCCACCAGATCGCTGTGACCCGACAGTGATTTGGTGGCGCTGGCCACCACCAGGTCAGCGCCCAGCGAAAGCGGTTGTTGGCCCAGCGGTGTGGCGGTGGTGTTGTCGACGACGAGCGTGGCACCGCGACCGCGGCAGGTCATCGCCAGCCGGTGCAGATCCACGACGTCGAGCCCAGGGTTGGCCGGCGTCTCGGCGAGCACCACGTCGGCGTGGGCGGCCGCATCGCAGATATCGGCGACATTCGCCTCGATCACCGTGATGCCTTGCGGTGCAAGGTATTCGACCGCATAGCGGCGGACCTGGTAGTAGCCGTCGGCCGGGACCACCAGCGTGGTTCCGGGTTTGGCGAGCACCCGCAGCGTCGAGGTGATCGCGGCCATGCCGGACCCGAACGTCAGCGCGGCGCCGGCCCCTTCCAGTTCGGCGAGTGCCGATTCCAGTTGTCGCCATGACGGGTTGGAGCTGCGGCCGTAGCTGTCCAGCGGCTCGGTCTCGTCGGGCGAGAGATGGTACGTCGACGCCGGTACCGGGATCGGGGCCACGGGTTGTCCCGGAATCGATTCCAGACCAACGGCTTTGACGCTCCGGGTGGAATCGCCGTACATGCCGTCCATACCTGCTACCTCCTCACGTCCGGAGGCTGTCACTCCGGTTTGGTGCTGCGCCCCAACAGTCCTGCGACTGCCTCGTGAACCGACAATCCCTTGTGGCACACCCTATGAACGGCGTCGGTCAACGGCATCTCGACGCCGTAGCTGGATGCCAGCGCCAACACCGATTCGCACGATGCCACGCCCTCGGCCACATGTCCGCCTGCCGCGGTCAACGCCGATTCCATGGTGCCGCCCTTACCCAGCCGCTCACCGAAGGTGCGGTTACGGGAATGGCTGGAGGTGCACGTGGCCACGAGATCCCCGACGCCGGCCAACCCGGCCAACGTCGCCGGGGTGGCACCCAGCGCGATACCCAATCGCATCACCTCGGCCAGGCCGCGGGTGATGATGGCGGCAACGGTGTTCTCCCCCAGCCCCACACCGACGGCCATTCCGCAGGCCAGCGCGATGACGTTCTTGCAGGCCCCGCCCACTTCGGCACCGACGACATCGGCGTTGGTGTAGGGCCGGAAGTAGCCGGTGGCCAGGGCGCGTTGCAGTGTTACCGCGCGGCCGGAGTCGCTGCACGCGACGACGGTGGCCGCGGGCTGCTCGTCGGCGATCTCGCTGGCCAGGTTCGGCCCGGTCACCACCGCCACCCGGGACGGATCGGCGCCGGTCACCTGGACGATGACCTGACTCATCCGCATGAGTGAGCCGAGTTCGATTCCTTTGGCCAGGCTCACCAGCGTCACGTCGTCACCGATCAGATGCTTCCAGCCCTCCAGGTTCGCCCGCAGCTGCTGCGCCGGAACCCCGAGCAGCACCGTGCACGCGCCGGCCAGCGCCTCGGCCGGATCGCTGGTGGCCCGGATCGTCGAGGGCAGCACGACGTCGCCCAGGTAGCGACTGTTGCGATGTTCGGTGTTGATCTCGTCGGCAACCTCGGGGCGCCGGGCCCACATCGTCACCGGATTACCCGCGTCCGCCAGCACCTTGGCCAGCGCCGTCCCCCACGCACCGGCACCCATCACCGCAGCCTCTACCACCCGCTCACCCTATCCCGGCGGCTGCGCCACTCGCCGAAGCCGGCCGGGCTGGCAGGATGAACCCATGAGCGGCTCCCGAAGCGACAACGCCGCAGCAGCAACGCAGGCCGCTGACGTCACGCTGGTGATTGCGGTGAAACGGCTGTCGGCCGCCAAAAACCCGGCTGGCGCCCATCTTCTCCGCGGCCACCCGCGAGGCCGTGGTGCTGGCGATGCTCGTCGACACCATCACTGCCGCGTCCTCGATCGCCCCGGTGACAGTCGTGACCCCCGACGACACCGCGGCCGACGCCGCCAGGCAACTCGGCGCCGGGGTTCTGATGGACCCGACACCGCCCGGTCATAGTGACCCACTCAACAACGCCATCGCCGCGGCCGAGGCCGAACTCCGCTCCACCGCACCGAATATCGTTGTTCTCCAAGGCGATCTGCCTGCCCTGCAGCCCCAGGAGCTGGCCGAGGCCCTGACCCTGGCCCGCGGCTATCAACGCAGCTTCGTCGGAGACCGGCACGGCACGGGCACCTCTGCGCTGTTCGCATTCGGCACTTCGCTGGCTCCGCACTTCGGATCCGATTCTGCTGCGCGCCATCGGCACTCCGGTGCGATCGAACTCACCGGCGCGTGGCCCGGTCTGCGCTGCGACATCGACACACCCGACGATCTCCAGGTGGCGCGACGCCTCGGTGTCGGAGCCGCAACCGCGCGCACCCTGGGCAGGCATGCCAGTAGGTAGCCCCGCACCCCTGGCATAGGGAATGATCGGACAGATGAGCGAAGCCACCGAAGCCGAGCCAACGACCCGGTCCGACAACTCTGAACGGGACACCAACTCGACCGCACCGGGGCAGCCCATCGTGTCAGCGACACCGGAGGCACCACCGGCGGCCACCTGGCCGGCCGTGGACGACGCGCTGCCCGAGGACCGCTACCTCAACCGCGAGCTGAGCTGGCTGGACTTCAACGCGCGTGTGCTGGCCCTGGCCGCCGATCCGTCACTGCCGCTGCTGGAGCGGGCAAAGTTCCTGGCGATCTTCGCGTCCAATCTCGACGAGTTCTACATGGTCCGGGTGGCCGGCCTCAAACGCCGCGACGAGATGGGGCTTTCGGTGCGTTCGGCCGACGGTCTGTCGCCGCGCGAGCAGCTGCGCCGGATCAACGAACGCACCCAGCAGATCGCCAGCCGTCATGCGAGTGTGTTCCTCAGCTCGGTCCGCCCGGCGCTGGCCGAAGAGGGCATCGTCATCGTCAACTGGGCCGAGCTCGACGAGGCCGAGCGCGCGAAGCTCTCTTCCTACTTCCACGAACAGGTGTTCCCGGTCCTCACCCCGCTGGCGGTGGACCCGGCGCACCCGTTCCCGTTCGTCAGTGGGCTGAGCCTGAATCTGGCCATCACGGTCAAACATCCCGAAGACGGCGGGCAGCACTTCGCCAGGATCAAGGTCCCCGACAACGTCGGGCGCTTCGTGGAGCTGAGCGCACCGACCGACGGATCGAACGTGGTGCGGTTCCTGCCGATGGAGGAGCTCATCGCCGCGTTCCTGCCGGTGTTGTTCCCCGGCCTGGAGATCGTCGAGCACCACGCGTTCCGGATCACCCGCAACGCCGACTTCGAGGTCGAAGAGGACCGCGACGAGGATCTGCTGCAGGCGCTCGAGCGCGAACTCGCCCGCAGGCGATTCGGCTCGCCGGTCCGGTTGGAAGTGTCGGACGACATGACCGAGAGCATGCTCGAATTGCTGCTGCGGGAACTGGATGTGGCCCCGAGCGACGTGATCGAGGTGCCCGGGCTGCTGGATCTGTCCGCGCTCTGGCAGATCTACGCCGTGGACCGGCCCGCCCTCAAGGATCGGCCGTTCGTGCCCGCCACCCCACCGGCTTTCGGCGAACGTGAGACGCCCAAGAGCATCTTCTCGACGCTGCGTGACGGGGACGTGCTGGTGCACCACCCCTATGACTCGTTCTCCACCACGGTGCAACGCTTCATCGAGCAGGCCGCCGCCGACCCCAACGTGCTGGCGATCAAACAGACTCTCTACCGCACCTCCGGCGATTCACCGATCGTCAACGCGCTGATCGACGCTGCCGAGGCCGGCAAGCAGGTGGTCGCACTCGTCGAGATCAAGGCCCGCTTCGACGAACAGGCCAACATCAAGTGGGCCAGGGCTCTCGAACAGGCCGGGGTACACGTGGTCTACGGGTTGATCGGCCTCAAAACCCACTGCAAGACCTGCCTTGTGGTGCGGCGTGAAGGGTCGACGATCCGGCGCTACTGCCATATCGGCACCGGCAACTACAACCCGAAAACCGCGCGGCTGTATGAAGACGTCGGCCTGCTCACCGCCGATCCCGACATCGGCGCCGACCTGACCGACCTGTTCAATTCGCTGACCGGCTACTCGCGCAAGGACTCCTACCGCAACCTGCTGGTGGCGCCGCGGGGTGTGCGCAAGGGCATCATCGAGCGCATCGACCGCGAGATCGCCGCGCATCACGAGGGGGCCGCGACCGGAATCCGGTTGAAGGCCAATGCTCTGGTCGACGAGCAGGTGATCGATGCGCTCTATCGGGCGTCGCAGGCCGGCATCCCGGTCGAGATCGTGGTCCGGGGCATCTGCGCCCTACGCCCGGGCGTTCCCGGATACTCCGACAACATCAGGGTGCGCTCGATCCTCGGCCGCTTCCTCGAGCACTCGCGGATTATTCACTTCCGCGCCACCAACGAGTTCTGGATCGGCAGTGCCGACATGATGCATCGTAATCTCGACCGCCGTGTCGAAGTGATGGCTCAGGTCAAGGATCCGAGGCTGACCGCGCAACTCAACGAGGTGTTCGAGTCCGCGATGGATCCGGCCACCCGGTGCTGGGAGTTGCGACACGATGGTCACTGGACAGCGCTGCCCCAGGAGGGGCAGACAGTCCGCGACCACCAGGTGTCGCTGATGGAACGTCACCGGCACCCCTGATCCCCACCGGGCCGACTGCCCTGGCCGGTGAATGACCTGCAGGAGTTGAGGTGTCCGACGACAGCACGAAGGCGGCCAAGCCGGGCACCAAGCTGGTGCCCGCGGCGGGCGCCGTGTTGTGGCGCGGCGGCGAAGACGCCGCGGGCGTAGCCGTGACCGAGGTGGCCGTCATCCACCGCCCGCGGTACGACGATTGGTCCCTGCCGAAGGGCAAGGTCGAGCTCGACGAAACCGATCCGGTGGCCGCCGTGCGCGAGGTCCACGAGGAGACGGGCTACACCGCGCAGCTCGGTCGCCGGCTCGGCTCGATCTCGTACGACATCCCACAGGGGACCAAACGGGTCTGGTACTGGGCTGCCCGCGCGACGGGAGGTGACTTCACCCCCAACGATGAGGTGGACAAGCTCATCTGGCTGCCGGTGCATGCGGCAGCGGATCAGCTGGTTTACCCGCACGATCGAAAAGTGTTGCGGCGCTTCGCAAAACAGCCACCCGATACCCAGACGGTGCTGATCGTCCGGCACGGCACGGCCGGGCGGCGATCACGTTTCAAGGGCGATGACCGCAAGCGTCCGCTGGACAAGAAGGGCCGGGCACAGGCCGAGGCTTTGGTCGCCCAACTATCGGCATTCGGTGCCACAACGCTTTACGCGGCCGATCGGTTGCGCTGTCATCAGACCCTGGAGCCCCTGGCCCAGGAACTCGGCGTGGACATCCACAATGAGCCGGCGCTGACCGAGGAGGCCTACAACTCCGACCACAAGGCCGGTCGCAACCGGGTGCTCGAACTCGCGACCCGGGCGGGGACCCCGGTGATCTGCACGCAGGGCAAGGTGATTCCCGATCTCATCTCGTGGTGGTGCTCGCGCTCACAGGTTCGCCCGCAGACGACCGGAAATCGCAAGGGCAGCACCTGGGTGCTGTCGATGGCGGACGGCCGGCTGATCGCTGCGGACCACCTCGGCAGTCCGCTGCCTTCCGGCAGCTAGACCAACACGAGGAAAGGCACGTCGTGAGCTGACCTAGCGCTCACGACGTGCCTTTACCGTAATTACTTGCGGCCCTTCTTGGCCGGCGCCTTCTTGGCAGCCACCTTCTTGGCGGGAGCCTTGGTCGCGGCCTTCTTGGCGGGTGCCTTGGTCGCGGCCTTCTTGGCGGGAGCCTTGGTCGCGGCCTTCTTGGCCGGTGCCTTGGTCGCGGCCTTCTTGGCAGGAGCCTTGGTCGCGGCCTTCTTGGCCGGTGCCTTGGTCGCGGCCTTCTTGGCCGGTGCCTTGGTCGCGGCCTTCTTGGCAGGAGCCTTGGTCGCGGCCTTCTTGGCCGGAGCCTTGGCAGCCACCTTCTTGGCAGCCACCTTCTTGGCGACGGCCTTCTTGACGGCGGCACGCTTGACCGGGCCGGCGGTGACGCCACGCTTGACGGCCGGGCCGTCAGACGGGAGACGCTGCGCCCCAGAAACAACCGCCTTGAACTGAGCGCCCGGACGGAAAGCCGGCACCGAGGTGGGCTTGACCTTCACCGTCTCGCCGGTGCGCGGGTTACGCGCCACACGGGCAGCGCGGCGGCGCTGCTCGAAGACACCGAAGCCGGTGATCGTGACGCTGTCGCCCTTGTGCACCGCGCGGACGATGGTGTCCACAACGTTCTCCACCGCGGCGGTAGCCTGCCGACGATCGGTGCCCAGTTTGGTTGTGAGTACGTCGATGAGCTCCGCTTTGTTCATCCAAAACCTCCGAAACCAGTGGTCCTCCTTGGACCGACTAGAGGACACGGTAAACCCTGTGACCACTGATTTCCAAGAGCCACGCGCAATTTCAGGCGTAGCTAGCGAACAATCCGGCAATCCGCTTGCCCCACTTGGACTCCGCCCGGTTGGGTTCTGAAGCGGTTCGGCACGCGGCGAATTCGGGCGCAGAAGCACCCGTACGAGGCCCTCGATCAGGCCGGGAGAGTGCGCGGCTTCCAGGTCGGCCGATGCTTCTCGTAATCCTCGATCGACGAGAGTTTCCGCAGCGTAAGGCCTATATCGTCGAGTCCCTCGAGCAGGCGCCAAGCCGTGTAGTCGTCAATTCTGAACGGCAGCACAACCGTTCCGGCGACGATATTTCGATCTTGAAGATTCACAGTGATTTCCAGCCCAGGATTCTGCTCGATCAGCTTCCATAAGAGCTCGACATCATCTTGAGCGACTTCCGCCGCCAATAGCCCGGCCTTGCCGGCGTTGCCGCGGAAAATATCGGCGAAACGAGATGAGATAACCACCCGGAAGCCATAGTCCATGAGCGCCCAGACGGCATGTTCGCGTGATGATCCGGTGCCGAAATCGGGTCCGGCGACCAACACCGAGCCTTTGTCGAATGGCGGGAGATTCAGAATGAACGACGGATCCGCTCGCCACGCGGCGAACAATCCGTCCTCGAAACCCGTTCGGGTGACCCGCTTCAAATAGACGGCGGGGATGATCTGGTCGGTGTCGACATTGGACCGCCGCAGCGGGACGCCGATGCCGGTGTGAGTGTTGAACGCTTCCATTCTTGGGTTCCTCTCAGCGGGACGCGGCAGGCAGATCGGCAGGGGAGGCCAGCTTTCCGCGTACTGCGGTGGCTGCCGCGACGGCCGGCGAGACGAGGTGGGTGCGGCCACCCTTGCCCTGCCGGCCCTCGAAATTCCGGTTGGAAGTCGAGGCGCAGCGCTGCCCCGCGGACAGTTGGTCGGGGTTCATGCCCAGACACATCGAGCAGCCGGCCTGACGCCATTCGGCGCCCGCGGCGGTGAATATCCGGTCGAGACCTTCCGATTCGGCCTGGGCCCGGACCCGCATCGAGCCCGGCACGACCAGCATCCGAACCCCGTCGGCGACCTTGCGATCGCGCAGCACGTCGGCGACCACCCGCAGGTCCTCGATCCGGCCGTTGGTGCAGGACCCGACGAACACGGTGTCCACGGCGATGTCGCGCATCGCCATCCCGGGCCGAAGGTCCATGTAGGCCAAAGCCTTCTCCGCCGACTGACGCTCTCCGTCGTCGCCCATCAACTCCGGATCCGGGACCGACGCCGACAGCGGGATTCCCTGACCCGGGTTCGTGCCCCACGTCACGAACGGGCTCAACGTGGCGGCGTCCAGGTAGACCTCGGTGTCGAATTCGGCGCCCGCATCGGTACGCAACTGGCTCCACGCCGCGATGGCGGCGTCCCAATCGGCCCCCTTGGGAGCGTTCGGACGGCCCTTGAGGAATTCGAAGGTGGTCTCGTCCGGAGCGACCATTCCGGCCCGTGCCCCCGCCTCGATGCTCATGTTGCAGATCGTCATCCGGCCTTCCATGGACAGCGCCTCGATGGCACTGCCCCGGTATTCGATGACGTGACCCTGGCCACCGCCGGTGCCGATCTTGGCGATCACGGCCAGGATGATGTCCTTGGCGCTCACGCCGGGCGGCAGCACGCCGTCGACGTTGACCGCCATGGTCTTGAACGGCTTGAGCGGCAGTGTCTGCGTGGCCATCACGTGTTCGACCTCGGATGTGCCGATGCCCATGGCGATGGCGCCGAACGCACCATGGGTCGAGGTGTGGCTGTCCCCGCACACGACCGTCATGCCCGGCTGCGTCAGGCCCAGCTGCGGGCCGATGATGTGCACGATGCCCTGTTCCGCATCGCCCATCGGGTGCAGCCGGATGCCGAATTCCTCGCAGTTGCGCCGCAATGTCTCGACCTGGGTGCGAGAAACCGGATCCGCGATCGGCTTGTCGATGTCGACCGTGGGCACGTTGTGGTCCTCGGTGGCGATCGTCAGGTCGGGCCGTCGCACCGGCCGGCCCGCCAATCGCAGGCCGTCGAACGCCTGCGGGCTGGTGACCTCGTGCACGAGATGCAGGTCGATGTAGATCAGATCGGGCTCTCTGGCTGCGCCCTCTCCCTCACCGCGCGCCACGACGTGGTCTTCCCAAACCTTCTCGGCCAGGGTGCGCGGCTTCACGGATGTCTGTGTCGATTGGTCCATCGCTACTTCTCGATTCGATTAACGGCAATGCGGGCTTGCATCAAGAGTCCGCCAGGGCTGGGAGTTACTGTCGCCATCTCATCTGTCATCTCACAATGCGAGACGCTAGTATCTCTCTGTGAGAAATGATAGCGGCATCGGCGTTCTCGACAAAGCCGTGGGTGTGCTGCACACCGTGGCCGAGTCACCTTGCGGGCTGGCTGAACTCTGCGAGCGCACCGGGCTGCCGCGGGCGACCGCACACCGGCTGGCCGCCGGGCTCGAAACCCACCGCCTGTTGGCCCGCGACGGCGACGGACGCTGGCGGCTCGGCCCGGCATTGAGCGAATTGGCCTCCCATGTCAACGATCCGCTCCTGGCGGCCGGGGCCGCGGTCCTGCCCCGCCTGCGCGAGATCACCGGCGAGAGCGTGCAGTTGTACCGGCGCGAAGGGCAGTCCCGGGTCTGCGTGGTGGCACTGGAGCCTCCGGCCGGGTTGCGCGACACCGTGCCGGTGGGCACCCACCTCCCGATGACGGCCGGTTCGGGCGCCAAAGTGCTACTGGCCTATGCCGACCCGGCGACCCAGCAGGCGGTGCTGCCGGCCGCCAAGTTCACCGACCGCACGCTGGCCGAGGTCCGCAAGCGCGGCTGGGCACAGAGCGCCGCCGAGCGTGAGCCCGGTGTGGCCAGCGTCTCTGCACCGGTGCGCGACGGCCGGGGCGCCGTGATCGCCGCGGTGTCGGTGTCCGGACCGATCGACCGCATGGGCCGGCGCCCCGGAGCACGCTGGGCCGCCGATCTGCTCGCCGCCGCCGACGCGCTCACCCGCCGACTGTGAGGCGAATCTCAGCACGCGGTTGAGCGTCCGGCGTGGCGGGCCGTCGTCGCGTCGAAACCCGACGGCCGTCGCGCCGGCGTGACGTTGGACACCCAGAGCCGCTTTGGCATGGCGAAGGGAGTGCGGGCGGGGAGATGCGTCCGGACAACGCAAAAGCGCCCAGTTCATGAGAACTGAGCGCTTTTACCTCTGTACCCCCGATGGGATTCGAACCCACGCTACCGCCGTGAGAGGGCGGCGTCCTAGGCCGCTAGACGACGGGGGCTAGAACTTCCGGATGGTCAGCATAGCTTAGGCGGTCCTGCTCACCTAATCCGTCTGATGCCGTCCGGATGGCTGGGGTACCAGGACTCGAACCTAGAATGAGGGAATCAGAATCCCTAGTGTTGCCAATTACACCATACCCCATTAATTGCCCATCACCGCAGGTCACGGGCAATTTCGATCCGATCGGCTCACCGGGGGCATCCCCGTTTTGCTTTTCGGGCCGACGAGCAGACTACCAAAGATTTCGAGTGCTTTTTACCAAGCCCCGTCGCGCCGGGGCGTTCACAGCCGGGCCCGTGCGGCCCGCAACCGCGCCAGGCTGCGGTCGGCACCCAAAAGCTCCATGGACTCGAACAGCGGCGGGCTGATCGTCGCGCCCGTGACGGCCACGCGGATCGGTCCGAACGCCTTACGGGGCTTGAGCTCAAGACCGTCCAGAAGCGCCGTCTTGAGCGCTGCCTCGATGTTGGCGGTGTTCCACTCCCCCACGCCCTCCAGGGCGCTCAGAGCGGCATCCAGGACCGGCGCGGCCTCCTCACGCAGCTCCTTGGCGGCGGCCTTCTCGTCGATCTCGTAGGAGTCGTCGTCGAAGAACTTCAGCAGTCCCCACGCATCGCCGAGCACGACGATGCGGGTCTGGGTCAGCGCGGCGGCTTCGGCGAATGCCGCGTCGTCCAAACCGGTGTCGTGACCGTGGGCATCGAGATAGGCGCGCAGCCGGGCCGTGAAATCCTCCGGCGTGAGCAGCCGGATGTGCTCAGCGTTGATCGCGTCGGCCTTCTTCTGGTCGAAGCGGGCCGGGTTGGAGTTGACGTTGGCCACGTCGAACGCGGCCACCATCTCGTCGAGGCTGAACACGTCGTGATCGTCGGCGATGCCCCAGCCCAGCAGCGCCAGGTAGTTCAACAGCCCCTCCGGCAGGAAGCCGCGGTCGCGGTGCAGGAACAGATTCGACTGCGGATCACGCTTGGACAGCTTCTTGTTGCCCTCGCCGAGAACACTTGGCAAATGAGCGAATTCGGGCACCCGCTCGGCCACACCGATCCGCATCAGCGCCTGGTACAGCGCGATCTGACGCGGTGTCGAGGGCATGATGTCCTCGCCGCGCAGCACGTGGGTGATCTTCATCAGCGCGTCGTCGACCGGATTGACCAAGGTGTACAACGGATCTCCGTTGGCTCGCGTGATCGCGAAATCCGGTACCGAGCCCGCGGGGAAGCTCACCGGACCGCGCACCAGATCGGTCCAGCCGAGGTCCTCGTCGGGCATACGCAAGCGCAGCACGGGTTTACGACCCTCGTCGGCAAATGCCTTGCGCTGCTCGTCGGTGAGGTCGCGGTCGTAATTGTCGTATCCGAGTTTGGGATTCCGCCCGGCCGCCACATGGCGCGCCTCGACCTCTTCCGGAGTCGAATAGGCCTCGTAGACCTCGCCGGCCTCGAGCAGACGTGCGATCACGTCGCGGTAGATCTCGCTGCGCTGCGACTGCCGGTACGGCTCGTACGGGCCGCCGACCTCGGGGCCCTCGTCCCAATCCAGACCCAGCCACCGCAGGGCGTCGAGGATCGCGGCGTAGCTCTCGTCGCTGTCCCGCGCGGCGTCGGTGTCCTCGATCCGGAAGACGAATGACCCGCCGGTGTGCCGGGCGTAGGCCCAGTTGAACAGCGCGGTGCGCACCAGCCCGACGTGCGGGGTTCCGGTCGGCGACGGGCAGAACCGCACCCTGACATGACCAGAGGGAGATGTCATCACTTACCTCTACTTCTGCTTGCGTACAACGGGATTGGTCAGGGTGCCGATGCCCTCGACGGTGACGCTCACGGTGTCCCCGTCCTCGATGGGGCCGACACCCTCGGGGGTGCCGGTGAGGATCAGGTCCCCCGGCAGCAGCGTCATCACAGCCGAGACCCATTCGACGATGGCACCGATGTCATGGATCATCAGCGAGGTCCGGCTGAGCTGCCGCACCTCGCCGTTCACCTCGGTGCGGATCTCCAGGTCCGACGGGTCGAGGTCGTTGACGATCCATGGGCCCACCGGGCAGAAGGTGTCATGGCCCTTGGCCCGCATCCATTGACCGTCCTTGGCTTGCTGATCACGCGCCGAGATGTCGTTGGCGATGGTGTAGCCCAGGATGTTCTCGGCGGCGCGCGCGGCGGGCACGTCCTTGCAGGGACGCCCGATGACGATGGCCAGTTCGCCCTCGTGGTGAACCGGATGGGCGTCGGCCGGCAGCTGGATCGGCACGTTGGGGCCGATGATCGCGGTGTTCGGCTTGAGGAAGATCACCGGATCCTCGGGAGCCACCCCACCCATCTCCGCGGCGTGGGCCTCGTAGTTCTTGCCCATGCAGATCACCTTGCTGGCCAGGATGGGTGCCAGCAGACGGACGTCGGCCAGCGGCCAGCTCCGTCCGGTGAAGTTGGGATTGCCGAACGGATGCTCGGCGATTTCTTTGCAGACGGCATCGGCACCGTCGCCTTCGACACTGACGAAAGCGACGCCGTCGGGACTGGCGATTCGACCTAAGCGCATTTTGACCAGGGTAGTGCGCAGCGTCTTACCGCCAGTGCTGACGCCTCCTGTCAGTCTCCGTCAGCCGGCGAACGCCGCGGCGAGGAACGGCGTGGAGTCCGGAACCGACGCCAGCACGGTGCCCGAGTGATCTTCGTCGGGATAGACCTTCAGGGTGACGTTCTGTCCGTTTGCCCGCAGCTGCTCGTCGAGCTGCAGCGACATGTTCGGCGGGACATCGCGGTCCAGGAGTCCGACGCCGAGGAAGATCGGCCGGTCGTAACCGCTGGTCGGCGTGCCCAGGTAGGCGTCGAGAGCTTCCGCGGCGCCGGGCAGGGTGGACAGCGGCGCGCGGAAGTAACCGGTCGGCGTCATGCCGGCGAGCGCCTGGTCGAGTTGCGGCTTGCACAACACCTCGGCCTTGTTCACCGCATCCAGCCCGGCCGGGGTGAGCACGCTGTCGATGTCCAGGTCGGGCCGCGCCTCCCGCACGCCGGCCAGGATGTACCCGGTGTAGCTGTTGGCCGCAGGACCGAGATTCGGCGGCAGCGCCATGTCGGGCCCGGCCTGTTTGACGATGCTCTCGACGTTGAACGGCGTGCCGGTGGCGACCACGCCGCGATAGTCCAGACCGGTCCCCCGGCTGAATTCGGTGGCCCAGCGCGCGCTGTTGACCGCGGCCCCGCCACCCTGAGACTGACCGACGATGGCCCATTTCGGCGACAACGGCAGGTCCATGCGGTGCATCGCGATCACCGAGTCGACAACGCTGTGGGCGGTGGCCACGCTGTTGAGGTAGCTCATCAGTCCCGGGGTGCCCAGTCCGGCGTAATCGGAGCCGACGACGGCATAGCCCTGTTCGAGCCAGTGCGTCAGATACTCGACATCCCTTGCGCTGCGCGGCTGCGCCGACGGTGCGCAATCGTCACCGAGTCCGACCGTGCCGTGCGCCCACGCGATCGTGGGCCAGCCGCCCTCGGGTGCCTGGCCCTGCGGGACGAACACCGCGGCGGTACTGAGCGCGGGCGAATCATGCTGATCGACAGTCGAATACAGGATGCGGTAGGCGCTCGCCGCGCCCGGAACCGACAGCGCGGGATCCAACGGGACCGTCTCGATCAGCGTGCCGGCCATGGGAATCGGTGCGTCGTAGCGACGAGCATCCAGGCCGGACCAGTTCGGCGCGGCCGCCGCCGCAGTCGGTGCCGTCAGGAATCCACACATCAGCAAAACGGTTGCTGTCAGCCACAACTTCACCGCCACAGCTTATGGCAGCTTGTGCGCGTCTCATATAGTGAGATCACAGTTCAATATTCTGAGATATCCGTGAAACGATGCACCCATGCCCGTTTCGTCGATCAGCACGTTCCGCCGTTGGTCGATGTTGGCGATCGCACTCACCGCGACCACATGCGCCAACGTGTTCATCAACGGCGCGGCGTTCCTGATCCCCACCCTGCATGCCGAGCTCGGCCTGGATCTGGCCAAGGCCGGTCTGCTGTCGTCGATGCCGAGCTTCGGACTGGTGATCACCCTGATCGCCTGGGGATACGTCGTCGACCGGGTGGGCGAACGGATCGTGCTGACGGTGGGCTCGGCGCTGACGGCCGCGGCGGCGTTCGGGGCCGCCGCGGCGCACTCCCTGGTGACCGTCGGACTGTTCCTGCTCCTGGGTGGAATGGCTGCCGCCAGCAGCAATTCGGCCAGCGGGCGGGTCGTGGTCGGCTGGTTCCCACCCGAACAGCGCGGGTTGGCGATGGGAATCCGGCAGACGGCAACGCCTTTGGGTGTCGGCCTGGGCGCGTTGGTGATTCCGCGCGTGGCCGAGAGTCACGGCACCGCGACGGCGCTGCTGTTCCCCGCCGTGGTGTGTGTGCTGTCGGCGGTGATCTGCGCTGTGGGAGTGCTCGATCCGCCACGTCCGCCCCGCCATGAGGCGCCGGCCGAACATCTGGCCAACCCGTACCGCGGCTCAAACGTGTTGTGGCGCATCCATGCGGTGTCGGTGCTGTTGGTGGTGCCCCAGGGCATGGTGTGGACGTTCACCCTGGTGTGGCTGATGAGCGATCGAGGTTGGTCGGCTGCGTCGGCGGGCACATTGGTGACCGTCGCTCAATTACTCGGCGCGGCAGGCCGGATCGCCGCCGGCCGCTGGTCCGATGTGGTCGGCCGGCGGCTGCGGCCCATCCGGACGATCGCGCTGGCGGCAGCAGCGACGATGGGGCTGCTGGCACTCACCGATTGGCTGGGTTCACCGATCAGTGTCGCGCTGATCGTGATCGCCTCGGTGATCACGGTGTCCGACAACGGTTTGGCGTTCACGGCGATCGCCGAGATCGCCGGCCCGTTCTGGAGCGGACGCGCGCTGGGCACGCAGAACACCAGCCAGCATCTGGCGACCGCCAGCTCGGCGCCGTTGTTCGGTGCGCTGATCGGTGTGGCGGGCTACCCGGCGGCTTTCGCGGTGTGCGCTTTGTTGCCCTTGTTGGCGGTCCCCCTGGTACCAGACGATCCGGTGGTCGAGGCACGGTAAACCGGGATCGCCGATTGGATTCGGTGTGAGACATACGCTGCTCTGATGAGATCGGGCATTTCCACTCGACCTGAGGCTTCGTGGCGGCCCGCCAGAACCGGCCGTTTCGTCGGCGCCGTCTTGGCACTCGCGCTGGCAACCACCTCATGTCAGGCGCGCGACCAGCCGTCGGGCCCGCCCTCCCCAACCACTTCTCCGGAGACTCACGGCCCGCTGATCGCCTACACGGTCCCCAGAACCACCCCGTGGTTCGACTCCGGAGAGGTGGGTTTCGTACTGGCACAGGGCCCGAACCCCGTTGCCACCTGGACCCAACAGGTCGGCGCATCCAGGTTCGTGGGGTTGAGCGCACCGGGCTTCACCACCGACGGAAAGTACGCCTTTGCGCAGTACGCCGATGAGCAGGCTGGTCGATATCCATATGACGGCGGCGATATTCACGCCAGCTTGGTCTGGATCGACGTGGCGAGCCGTCAGACACACGAGGCGGACATCCCGGCCGAATCACGAACGGATTCTCAACAACCGGGCCGGCCCGGCGCCCCATATGCGTTGCAGGGCAGCACAGTCGTCTGGCAGGCCCCGTCTTCGGCGGACGCTCCCGACGGGCAGGTGACCCTGATGCAGCTGGACGTCAGCCGGCCGAATGCGACGCCGAGTGTGTGGCACACCGTCCAGTTGCCGCCGCGAACACCCGAGCAACAAGCAGTCCCAACCGAGGCCCAAGACTTCACCGGGAATGTGATCGGTGCAGGTCATGGACGCGTGGCCATCGTCAAGAAGTACGGCTCCGACAGATTCGCCCAGGCCGACCGCCTGTTCGTCGTCGACCCCGACGGCACGGTCCGCGATGTCGCGCACCAACCGACCAGGCAGTGGATGTCAGCGGACTTCAGCCCCGACGGAACCCGATTCGCGTACGAGACCGGCAGCGCCGACAAGGGCGCCTGCGACCGACACCAGGTCACGGTGTTCGACTCGGCCACCGGTCAGCAGGCTGCCGGATTTCCACAGGGCCCTTTCGATGCGACGCCCAGGCCCTACTTCTACGGCAACCAGAACGGCGCGGTGTGGTGGACGCCCGACGGGAGGCTGCGGGCCACCGCCGGCGCCGGGCAGTGTCCGACGAATCGGTCCGAGCCCACTCCGGACGGTGGCGTATGGGAACTGAATGGCATGCGGTGGACACAGGTCGCCCCGGACGGTACCTACCGCGATTACCCACTACCCAACGGCGATGCGGTCGTGATCGCCGGCGTACCCCGGCCGCCCGATGCACAGCAGCCCAACCAACCGTCCACCGTCACAAGCTTGTTCATCCGCCAGGGCGATCAGCGCGTCCATATCGCGGACGTGGACGCCACCGCCGTCGCGGTCGGGCCGACCGAGCCCTGACCGGACCCGATCACGCTCACTGGTCCCGTTCGCTCATGTCCCCCGTGCCCGGCGTTCCGTCGGCGAGGCCGTAGCGCAGGTACACGATGCCGCTGGGGCTCGCCGCGGGCGGTTGCAGCAGTGAGACATTGGAGGGCACCGCGCCACCGTCGAACACCTTCTTCCCCGCGCCGAGCAGGATCGGGTGCAGCCACAGGTCCAGACGGTCGAAGAGCTTCTCGCGCAGGAGCGTCTGGACCAGGTTCAGGCTTCCGACGACCTTCACATGTTCATGCTTGTCCCGGATCTCACGCACTGCGGCACCCAGGTCGGGGCCGAGCTGCGTGGAGCCGGACCACGAGAGATCAGGCGTGCCGCGGGAGGCGACGTACTTCGGGATGCTGTTGAACAGCCGGCCGAATTCGTCGGTCTGGTGCGGCCAGTGGGCGGCGAAGATGTCGTACGTCCGGCGTCCGAGCAGCAGCGCATCGGTGCCCTCGTAGGCGGAGCCGACCTGTTCGCCCGAGACCTCGTCGATCAGTGGCGCCTGCCAGCCGCCGAACGAGAACCCCTCGGGGTCTTCGTCGGGGCCGCCGGGCGCCTGCGCGACGAGGTCCAGGGTTGCGAACATTTCGATCTCGATGAGTCCCATGCCCATACAGACCTGTCGGCACCCGCGGATTCATCGCGGCCACATCGAGCGTGCGGTGAGAGCGTCGAGACATGCGAAACCGCGCTCTCACTGCACACCCGGCGCAGAAACTGCAGAAACTACAGCAGCGACAGGATCCGCTCGCCGACCTCGCTGGTCGAGAGCTTCGCGTCGCCGCGGGTGGCCAGGTGCTCGCCGACGGCCTTGTCGACCCGTGCCGCGGCATCGGTCTCGCCGATGTGGGTGAGCAGCAGCGCAACGCTCATCACCGCGGCGGTCGGATCGGCGATCCCCTGCCCGGCGATGTCGGGTGCACTACCGTGCACGGGCTCGAACATCGACGGGTTGGTGCCCGTCGCATCGATGTTGCCCGATGCGGCCAGGCCGATACCGCCGGACACCGCGGCGGCCAGGTCGGTGATGATGTCGCCGAAGAGGTTGTCGGTGACGATCACGTCGAACCGGCCGGGATCGGTGACCATGTGGATGGTCGCGGCGTCGATGTGCTGATAAGCAGTCTCGACGTCCGGGTACTCCGTACCGATCTCGTCGACGGTGCGCTTCCACAACGAGCCGGCAAACGCCAGCACGTTGTTCTTGTGCACCAGAGTGAGGTGCTTGCGCCGCGCGCGGGCTTTCTCGAACGCGTAACGCACGACCCGCTCGACACCGAACCGGGTGTTGGTCGAGACCTCGGTGGCGACCTCGTGCGGGGTGCCGACCCGGATCGCGCCGCCGGTTCCGGTGTAGGGACCCTCGGTGCCCTCGCGCACCACCACGAAATCGATCTCCGGGTCGCCCGCCAGCGGGCTGGAAACCCCGGCGAACAACCTCGACGGCCTCAGGTTCACGTGGTGGTCCAACGCGAACCGCATGTTCAGCAGCAGTCCACGCTCGAGCACGCCACTGGGCACCGACGGATCTCCGATGGCGCCCAACAGGATCGCGTCGTAGCCCTTGAGCTCCTCGACGAAGCCGTCGGGCAGGGTCTCCCCCGTCGCGTGGTAGCGACGCGCACCGAGGTCGTACTCGGTCCGCTCCACCCCGGGCAGCACCGCGTCGAGCACCTTCAGTGCCTCGGCGATGACCTCAGGACCGATGCCGTCACCGGCGATTACAGCGAGTTTCATGACAGGTCGACCACTTCCAGCGTCGTGGCGTCAACCGCGGTGGCGAGCGCGGAACGCACATCCTCGGGCACATCGGTGTCCAGCCGCAGCATGACGATGGCACTGTCGCCGTCGACGTCCTGGCTCAGCTGCGCGGCCAGGATGTTGACGTCGGCCCCGCCGAGCAGGGTGCCGATCTTGCCGAGCGCGCCCGGCTGATCGTTGTAATGGACGATGAGGTTGTAGCCCTCGGCCCGCAGGTCGAAGTTGCGTCCGTTGATCTGGACGATCTTCTCGACCAGCTGCGGCCCCGACAAGGTGCCCGCCACGTTGACCGCGCTGCCGTCGGCGTGCACGACGCGCACATCGACCACGCTGCGGTGGTTCAGGCTCTCGGTCGCCGTGCTGATCTCGGACGCCACGCCACGGTCGGCGGCCAGCGTCGGTGCGTTGACGAACGTCACCTGCTCGTCGACCACCGCGGAGAACAGGCCCCGCAACGCCGACAAACGCAGAATCTCAACATCTTCGGAGGCCAGCTCGCCACGCGCCTGCACCGACAGCGACACCGGCGCCGCATCGGACAGGGCACCGGCCAGCAGACCGAGCTTGCGCACCAGGTCCAGCCAGGGCGCGACCTCTTCGCCGACGGCTCCGCCACCGACGTTGACGGCGTCCGGCACGAACTCGCCGGCCAGCGCCAGCTTCACGCTGGCGGCCACGTCGGTCCCAGCCCGGTCCTGCGCCTCAGCGGTCGAGGCACCCAGGTGCGGGGTCACCACGACCTGGGGCAGCTCGAACAGCGGGCTGTCGGTGCACGGTTCGGTCGAGAAGACGTCCAGGCCGGCGGCACGCACATGGCCGCTGGTGATGGCGTCGGCCAGGGCCTGCTCGTCGATCAGGCCGCCGCGGGCGGCGTTGACGATGATGACGCCCGGCTTGGTCTTGGCCAGGTTCTCCTTGCCGAGCAGGCCGGCGGTCTCCTTGGTCTTGGGAAGGTGCACCGAGATGAAGTCGGCGCGGCCGAGCAGCTCGTCCAGCGGCAGCAACTCGATACCGAGCTGGGCGGCGCGGGCCTGCGAGACGTAGGGGTCGTACGCCACGATGTGCGCACCGAAGGCGGCCAGGCGCTGGGCGACGAGCTGCCCGATGCGGCCCAGGCCGACGACGCCGACGGTCTTGTCGAAGATCTCGACGCCCGAGAACGACGACCGCTTCCAGGTGTGATCGCGCAGGGTCGCGTCAGCGGCGGGGATCTGCCGGGCCGTGGACAGCAGCAGGGCCAGGGCGTGCTCGGCGGCGCTGTGGATGTTGGAGGTCGGCGCGTTGACAACGAGCACCCCACGGGCGGTCGCGGCGTCGACGTCGACGTTGTCCAGGCCGACACCGGCGCGGGCGACGATCTTGAGTTTGGGGGCCGCGGCGATGACCTCGGCGTCCACCGTGGTGGCGGAGCGCACCAGAAGCGCGTCGGCTTCCGGCACGGCAGCGAGCAGCTTCTCGCGGTCCGGACCGTCGACCCACCTGACCTCTACCTGGTCACCGAGGGCGGCGACGGTCGATTCCGCGAGCTTGTCGGCAATCAAAACAACGGGAAGACTCACGCGGACAGCCTAATGTGTGGGCCCTACCACAGCCGAACCGCGTGCGGTGTACTGATGGGCGTGGACGTCACAATCGTCGGCAGCGGTCCCAACGGCCTGTCCGCCGCGGTCATCTGCGCCCGAGCGGGATTGTCGGTACGCGTGATCGAAGCGCAGCCGACCCCGGGTGGCGGCGCCCGCACCCTGCCCGATCCGGAATTTCCCGGCGTCGGCCACGACATCTGTTCGGCGGTACACCCGCTGGCCCTGGCGTCGCCGTTCTTCGCCGCCTACGACCTGCAGGCCCGCGGGGTGCGCCTGGCCGTCCCCGAGATCTCCTATGCCAGCCCGCTGACCGACCGGCCCGCTGCCGTCGGGTACCGCGACATCGAGCGCACCTGCGCCGAGTTGGACTCCGGCGATTCCTGGCGACGACTGCTCGGGCCACTGGCCACCGATTGCGACGGCGTGGTGGGCCTCATCCTCGGCGACAAGCGCTCGATTCCCCCGTCGCTGGGCGCGGCGGCGCGCGTCGCACCCCGGCTCCTGGCCCAGGGCACGCCGTTGTGGCGGTCACTCAAAGGCGAGGACGCCCGCGCACTGTTCAGCGGTGTTGCCGCACACACGATTTCAACCATGCCGTCCCTGGTTTCGGGAGGCGCCGGGTTGATGCTGGCGACGCTGGGACACGCGGTGGGCTGGCCCATCCCGATCGGCGGATCCCAGGCCATCCCCGATGCGCTGATCGCCGATCTCACCGCACACGGCGGCGAACTGGTCCTCGGGCACGAGGTCACCGAGCCACCGTCAGGTGTGGTGCTCTACGACACCGCACCGACCGCGCTGTTGGCGATCTACGGCAAGACGCTGCCGTCTCGCTACGCCCGGGCGTTGAGCCGATACACCTACGGGCCGGGGGTCGCGAAGGTCGATTTCGTGCTGAGCGGCGAGATACCTTGGCGTGACCCGCGTCTGGCGCAGGCGCCGACGCTGCATCTGGGTGGCAGCCGCGCGCAGATGGCATTGGCCGAGTCCGAGATCGCGGCGGGCCGCCACGCCGAGTGGCCCATGGTGCTGGCCGCACTCCCCCATATCGCCGACCCGTCGCGCGTCGACGACGCCGGCCGCCGCCCGCTGTGGACCTACGTCCACGTACCCAACAACTCCACGCTGGATCTGGCCGAGACGGTGACCGGGATCTTCGAACGGTTCGCGCCCGGCTTTCGCGATCTGGTGGTCGCCGTACGCAGCGTGCCCGCGTCGCGGATGGACGAACACAACGCCAACCTCGTCGGCGGCGACATCGGTGTCGGCGGCAACAACATGGCCAGCGCGCTGCTGGGGCCCACCCCGCGGTTCGATCCCTGGACCACACCGATCCCCAAGGCGTACCTGTGTTCGTCGGCGACTCCGCCGGGCGGCGGCGTGCACGGGATGGCCGGCTTCTACGCGGCTCGCACCGTACTGAAACGCGAGTTCGGCATCACGGATCTGCCTAAGCTGGCGCCATGACCAACTCCGCGCCCAAGGTCGCCGTCATCTACTACTCCGCAACCGGCCACGGCACCACGATGGCTCAGCGGGTCACCGCGACCGCGGAATCCGCGGGTGCCGAGGTGCGCCTACGCCATGTCGCCGAGACCCAGGATCCGCAGTCGTTCGCCCACAATCCCGCCTGGACCGCCAATTACGAAGCCACCAAAGATCTTCCGACGGCCACCGGTGACGACATCGTGTGGGCGGATGCGGTGATCTTCGGCTCCCCCACCCGATTCGGTTCCGTCGCTTCGCAATTGCGCGCATTTCTGGACTCGCTCGGCGGCCTGTGGTCGCAGGGCAAGCTCGCCGACAAGGTGTACGCGGGGTTCACCTCGACCAACACCGCACATGGCGGGCAGGAGACCACGCTGCTGACGCTGTACGTCACGTTGATGCACTGGGGCGGGATCATCGTGCCGCCCGGCTACACCGATCCGCTGAAGTTCGTCGACGGCAACCCGTACGGCGCGAGCCTGATCGCCAACCACGACAACATCGGCGAATTCGACGACGCCACCTACGACGCGCTCGATCACCTGGCCCGCCGGGTGGTCGGTGTGGCTGCGCGGCTCGGTTCGTAGGGAGTCTGCGACGCGGTGACCCACTTCGCGTAAGGCGTCCACAGCCGGTCAGAGGCGCTCTACAGTGAGTTTGGTCGAGCCTTGCATTCAAATCGAGGGGGTGACGGGGTGTCCACTCGATACCTACACCGCGCGGCGACCACCTGCGGAGCCGCCGTTGCGTTGGTACTGGTCGTGTCGTGCGGCTCGGGGAAGCCGATGCGGAACATCGAAGAAGACGTCACCATCCCGCAGATGACGATCGGCGAGACGATAACGGGTGAGCCGCATGGCCCGGCCGGTGACACCGAGGCGCCGACGACCCCGCCCCGGACTCCGGAGACCTCCAAGGCCACGCCGCCGTTCACCACCCCGCCGCAGGTCGCCGTCCCGCACTGACGACGATGGCCAGTGTGACGTGCGTCACGTAAAGTCTTACTCAAGCGCTCATGTGCGAGTTGGGCAGATCTGACGGCGACGCGCAGGGCCACGACCAGGGGTGGCGATGATGGAGCACAAGGCAATGCGACTGAGGTCGGTTCTCGGTGGAGCCGCTGCGGCCGCTTCGCTGGCATTGGCGGGGCTGTTCGTTCCGGCGGGAACCGCTCTCGCCGCCCCGGGCGATCCCGGCGGTGGCGGCTACGTCAACGACCACGCCGGCGGCGCATTCTCGCGCGGTGACGCAGGCGGCGGATACGCGACCGGCGATGCCGGCGGCGGGTACGCACGCGGCGCGGCCGGCGGTGGATACGCGACCGGCAACGCCGGCGGCGCCTGGTTCAAGCAAGCGTGCGCGGACGCGGCAGAATCCGGCGGCCCGACGCCCATCGGCTGCGCCAGCTGATCTGACGAAAACTGCTGCGCTGCGCCGCTCCCACCGGCGCTTAGATTTGAGCGGTGAACACTGGCATCGCTCGGTTGGTGGGTTCCGTGCCACATACCGATCCGGTCATGAAGATCATCGCGGTCGGCGACATGAAGCTCTATCACGTGAGCCCGCCGCTGTGTGGCTACAACGTCGTCGCCGCCGCACAGACGATGTGGGCCATGCGGGCGCAGTGCATCCACCCGGACGGTCGGATCGAACCGGCCGAGCCCGACGACCCGGTGTCCACCGAGCTCTACGGCGTCGTCGGTGAAGCTCTACAGATCGACGGCACCGGGAAGCTTCCGGGCAGTGCCGACGGCAGGGACGTGGCCCGCACGCTGGCCGCGATCGGCTACCGACTTGTCTAGAACAGCCGAAAGGCCAGTTACTGCACGCATTTTCGATGCTCGCGTGCAATAACTGGCCAGTGAACGCAGCAGTTATGCCGTTTCGGTGATCGGCCGGTCGACCCAGCTCATCAGGTCGCGCAGCTGCTTGCCGGTGACCTCGATCGGGTGCTCGGCGTTGGCCTTGCGCAGCGCCTCGAGCTCCTTGTTGCCGCCCTCGACGTTGGCGACCAGGCGCTTGACGAAGGTGCCGTCCTGGATGTCGGTCAGGATGTCGCGCATGCGCTGCTTGGTGTCGGCGTCGATGACCCGCGGGCCCGACAGGTAGCCGCCGAACTCCGCGGTGTCGCTGACCGAGTAGTTCATGCGGGCGATGCCGCCCTCGTACATCAGGTCGACGATGAGCTTGAGCTCGTGCAGCACCTCGAAGTAGGCCATCTCCGGGGCGTAGCCCGCCTCGACCATGACCTCGAAGCCTGCCTTGACCAGTTCTTCGGTGCCGCCGCAGAGCACGGCCTGCTCACCGAACAGGTCGGTCTCGGTCTCTTCCTTGAAGGTGGTCTTGATGACGCCGGCGCGGGCTCCGCCGATGGCGGCGGCGTAGGACAGCGCCAGGGCCTGGCCCTCGCCCTTGGGGTCCTGGTCGACAGCGATCAGGCAGGGCACGCCCTTGCCGTCGACGAACTGGCGACGCACCAGGTGGCCGGGGCCCTTGGGGGCGACCATGCCGACGGTGACGTTGGCCGGGGCCTTGATCAGGCCGAAGTGGATGTTGAGGCCGTGGCCGAAGAACAGCGCGTTGCCGTCCTCCAGGTTGGGCTCGATGTCGTTCTTGAAGATCTCGGCCTGCGCGGTGTCGGGCGCGAGCACCATGATCACGTCGGCCCACTTGGCCACCTCGGCCGGGGTGTCGACCTCAAGGCCCTGCTCCTCGACCTTGACGCGGGACTTCGAGCCCTCCTTCAGGCCGACCTTGACCTGCACGCCCGAATCGCGCAGCGACAGCGAATGCGCGTGTCCCTGGCTGCCGTAGCCGATGACGGCGACCTTACGACCCTGGATGATCGACAGGTCCGCGTCGGCGTCGTAAAACATCTCAACTGCCATGCGAAATTATCCTTCTCTTTCTAGCTCTACAGCCGATTAACGCTACTTGACGTGCTTACTTCACTGCGCTGATACCACGTGGTCCACGCGAGACCGACACCATGCCCGACTGTGCGATCTCGCGGATACCGTAGGGCTCAAGGACCCGCAGCAGGGCCTCCAGCTTCTCCGCCGTACCGGTCGCCTCCACTGTCAGCGACTCGGTCGAAACATCAACGACCTTGGCGCGGAACAGGTTCACCGCTTCGATGACCTGGCCGCGGTTGGTCGCGTCGGCGCGCACCTTGATCAAGGCGAGTTCGCGGGAGACCGAGCTGTCGTCCTCCTGCTCGACGATCTTGATCACGTTGATCAGCTTGTTGAGCTGCTTGGTGATCTGCTCCAGCGGCGATTCCTCGACGCTGACGACGATCGTCATCCGAGACATGTGCTTCTGCTCGGTGGCACCAACCGCCAGGGACTGGATGTTGTAGCCACGACGGGAGAACAGCGTCGCCACCCGGGCGAGAACGCCGGGCTTGTCCTCGACCAGCACCGACAGGGTGTGAGTGGGGGTGGTGTTGCTCATCAGGCATGCCCCTCGTCGTCGTTTTCGTCGAACAGCGGCCGGATGTCCCGGGCCGCCATGATCTCGTCGTTGCTGGTACCGGCGGCGACCATCGGCCACACCTGCGCGTCGGCACCGACGATGAAGTCGATGACGACCGGGCGGTCGTTGATGGCCCGGGCCTGGTTGATGACGTCCTCGACGTCCTCGGGCCGCTCGCAGCGCAGCCCGACGCAGCCCAGCGCCTCGGCCAGCTTGACGAAGTCCGGGATCCGGCGTGAGTGCGTGGCCAGGTCGGTCTGGCTGTAGCGCTGGTCATAGAACAGCGTCTGCCACTGCCGCACCATGCCCAGGTTGCCGTTGTTGATCAACGCCACCTTGATCGGCGCACCCTCGATGGCGCAGGTGGCCAGCTCCTGGTTGGTCATCTGGAAGCAGCCGTCGCCGTCGATGGCCCACACCTCGGCCTCGGGGCGGGCGAACTTGGCGCCCATGGCTGCCGGGACGGCGAAGCCCATGGTGCCCAGACCGCCCGAGTTCAGCCACGTCTTGGGGTTCTCGTACTTGACGAACTGCGCGGCCCACATCTGGTGCTGGCCCACCCCGGCCACGTAGACCGCTTCGGGTCCGGCGATCTGGCCCAGCTTCTCGATGACGTACTCGGGGCTCAGGCTGCCGTCGCTCTGCGGGCCGTAGCTCAGCGGGTAGGTCGACTTCAGCCCGGACAGGTACTCCCACCAGCCGTCCAGTTTCAGTGCGGCGCTGGTCGTTCCGTCGCGGCGCAGCACCTCGATCAGATCGGTGATGACCGCCTTCACGTCACCCACGATCGGCACGTCGGCGTGCCGGTTCTTGCCGATCTCGGCGGGGTCGATGTCGGCGTGGATCACCTTCGCCTCGGGGGCGAAGGTGGACAGCTGGCCGGTGACCCGGTCGTCGAACCGGGTGCCCAGGGCGATCAGCAGGTCGCTCTTCTGCAATGCGCCCACCGCGGCCACGGTGCCGTGCATGCCCGGCATACCCAGGTGCTGCGGGTGGCTGTCCGGGAACGCGCCGCGGGCCATGAGCGTGGTGACGACCGGGATGCCGGTCAGCTCGGCCAGCTCGAGCAGTTCGGCACTGGCCTCACCACGGATGACACCGCCGCCGACGTAGAGCACCGGCTTGCGCGCCGCGGCGATCAGCTTGGCGGCCTCGCGCACCTGACGGCTGTGCGGCTTGGTGTTCGGCTTGTAGCCGGGCAGGTCCAGCTGCGGCGGCCAGGAGAAGGTGCACTGGCCCTGCAGGATGTCCTTGGGGACGTCGACGAGCACCGCGCCCGGACGGCCCGAGCTGGCGATGTGGAAGGCCTCGGCCATCACCTGGGCGATGTCGTCACCGTTGCGCACCAGGAAGTTGTGCTTGGTGATCGGCATGGTCATGCCGGTGATATCGGCTTCCTGGAAGGCGTCGGTGCCGATCAGGGCGCGACCCACCTGCCCGGTGATGGCCACGACCGGGATGGAGTCCATCTGGGCGTCGGCCAGCGGGGTGATCAGGTTGGTTGCGCCGGGGCCCGACGTCGCCATCATCACGCCGACCTTGCCGGTGGCGTGGGCATAGCCGCTGGCCGCGTGGCCGGCGCCCTGCTCGTGCCGAACCAGCACGTGGCGCAGCTTCTGCGAGTCGAACAGCGGATCGTAGACCGGCAGCACAGCGCCGCCGGGGATCCCGAAGACGATGTCGACGCCGAGCTCTTCCAGCGACCGGACGACCGCCTGGGCGCCGGTGAGCTGCTGCGGTGCAACCCGCTTGGGCTGCCCCGAATCTGATTGGGTCTTGGCTGCGCCATTGGCAGGCGCGGCTCCTGACCGGGCCGGCGGTCGCGTTGTCGGTGCGCTCACGATGTCCTCTTCACGGTTTGCGTCACGTTCCTGTTCAGGAATTTCAATTTTTCAATGGTTACGGCGCGCTTGTTGGGCAAATAAAAAACCCCCGTCAGCCGGCAGCTGTACGAGGGTGGCGCGTCGATGCGGTTTGCTATGCCCGGCAGAGGGCCAGCGCGGCATCAACGCGCCAACCAATTACTACGAGCAATCCGGGGGTCTGCATAGCACTTGACGGTAGCTGTCGTACAGGTTAAAGGTCAAATTGCTTCACGCGGGGCCGTCACCGGGTGACGGCCGGCGGGCCTGCCGACCCGGTGGTGCAAGGATGAACCTGTGAGCGCACGATCGGCAACCACCCCTGTCGTCATCCGGATATCGCCCATGGCGCACCTGGCAGTCGGCTTCCTGACGCTCGGCCTGCTGACCCTGGTTCTGAGCAATCCCACCCTGTTCTCGGTGCTGTTGGTGATCCCGGTTGCGTTGTCGGCGGCCATCATCCGGTACCGCACCACCGCCGATGCCGACACCGTCACCGCGCGGTCTCTCACGCGCAGCCGCACGGTGGCGTGGAGCGATATCAAGGGGCTGCGGTTCGACCGGTCGTCATGGGCGATCGCCGATCTGAACGACGGAACCGACCTGCGCCTGCCCGCCGTGACCTTCGCAACACTGCCGTTGCTGACCGAGGTGAGCGGCGGCCGCGTACCGAATCCGTACGCCTGAGCAGTTCCCCGCGATCAGCCGAGCGGGTTACCGCCGTTGAGGAACACCCAGATGGCGATGCCGCCGGCCACACCGAGCAGCAGCGCCACGAATGATCCGACGAACGGCCGCCGGGCCCAGCCACGACCGGCATCGAACCCGTAGCGACCCGGGCCGGTCAGGATGATCGCGGCCGCGGCCACGACGACGATCATCCGATATTCGGTGCCGTCGGTGATGACTTCCGAGAGCCGGGCCTGCTCGTGGGCGGCCATCGCCGTGGCGAGCACCCCGTTGATCAGGTAAGCCAGTGCGCCTGCCGCCGCGATCGGCGTGAACAGCCCCAGAACCAGCAGGACACCCGCCGCGATCTGGCCGCCGGTGGCGGCATAGGTCAGGATGTCGGCGTTCTTGAAGCCCATCTCACCCAGTGAGGTGTTGAACCCGTCCAGTCCCGGGCCGCCCCACCAACCGAATGCCTTCTGCAGGCCGTGGATGATCATCAGCCCGCCGAGAGCCACGCGCAGGATCAGCAGTCCGAGATCCTGGGTGCCCCGCCGCCCGGCAGCCTTGATGCGGTCGTCGACGAACTCGTCGCGCTCGATCTCGGCCGGCTCGGCCGCGAAGGGCCCCATCGGGGCGGGCCCGCCGGATTGCACATACGGCAGTGGTTCAGGGTCGGAGACCAGGCTGAATGCCCCCTGGTCGCCCGATTTGGCGTCGTAGCGCGGAATCGCGGTGGTTTCGAAGTCCCCGCCGTACGTCGCCGACGGCAGGTCGTCTTCCGGGTCGACCAGGCTGGCTCCGGCCGGCCTGGCGGAATCGTCCGAGTAACCCGGTCGTTGCCAGGCTTGCGGGTCCTGCGAGTGACTGGTCACAGCTGCCAGGGTAAGTGCAAGTTCGGTTCGATCCGGGTATTTACCCCGGCGCTTCTGCCTGGTATCGGGCTGCTATGGGAAGGACGTGCGGTCCCGACGTGGCGCGCACTGCCGAGGCATCCGTAATCTTGCGGGCATGAAATCGCGCCGGCGGATGACGGGGGTGGCCGCCGTTCTGTGCGCCGCGATGCTGGTCGGTTCGGGCTGTGCCCGATTCGACGCGGCCCAGTCCGAGCCTTTCACCACTGCACCGAAGATGGAGCCGGGGCCGACGACGACCCCGCCGCCACCGCCACCACTGCCGGCCAAGCCGTTCCCCAAGGAATGCAAGGCAACGGGCGTGATGCAGGGCTGCCTGGACAGCACCAGCGGTTTGATCATGCTCCCCGACAGCCAGTCCGCGCTGGTCGGTGAGCGGCTCACCGGCGCGGTCAAGCAGGTGTCGGTGAAGGCCGAGCCGAAGGTCAAGGTGATGATCCCCGTCGATCCGTCCGGCGACGGCGGCCTGATGGACATCGTGTTGTCGCCGACCTACGGCCAGGACCGGCTGATGTACGCCTACGTGAGCACACCGACCGACAACCGGGTGATCCGCATCGCCGACGGCGACGTGCCCAAGCCGATTCTCACCGGCATCCCCAAGGGCGCCAGCGGCAATATGGGGTCGCTGACCTTCACCAGCAAGACCACCCTGTTGGTGCAGACCGGCGATGCGGGCGATCCGGCACTGGCCGCCGATCCCGCATCACTGGCAGGCAAGGTGCTGCGCATCGAGCAGCCCACCACGGTCAACCAGGCCCCGGTCACCACGGCGCTCAGCGGACTTGGCGCCGCCGGAGCCATGTGTGTCGATGCGTCGGACGGCTCGCTCTACGTCACCGACCGCACTCCCAGCGCGGATCGGCTGCAGCGGATCACCAAGGATTCCAAGGTGTCCACCGTGTGGACGTGGCCGGACCGACCCGGCGTCGCCGGGTGCGCTGCGCTGGAGGGCACGGTGTTGGTCAACCTGGTCAGCTCCAAGAAGACCGTCGCCGTGCGGCTGGCACCCGACACCGGCGCGGTCACCGGCGACCCTGAGGTGGTCCGGGAGAACGTGCGCGGTCACGCGTGGGCGTTGCAGCTCTCCCCCGACGGCAACGTGTGGGGCGCGACGGTGAACCGGACGGCCGGAGATGCGGAGAGCTTCGACGACGTCGTCTTCCCGCTCTTCCCGCAGGGCGGCGGCTTCCCGCGCAGCAATGCCGACAACACCTGAGCCACAAGACATTTCGTTCTAGATCGCCCCTCCGGTCCCGACCGGAGACAGCCGTGGCGACGGGTCGAGATGCATACAACGCGCATAACGCGCCCTTAGAAATGGTTCGACTATCACGTACCATTGGCCGGGTGCCTGACCGCCAGCGCCGCAGATATGCACCGCGGCTACCGCGTGAAGAACGGCGCGAGCAACTGCTGGACGCGGCGATGACCGTGCTCCACGACTGCCCCTTGCACGAGCTGAGGATGGAGGCCGTCGCCGAGGCCGGCGGGGTCGGCAAACCTGTCCTCTACACCGCGTTCCGCACGCGCACCGAGTTGGTGACCGCCCTGCTCATCCGCGAACACCAGAACGGGCTGAGCCAGGTACTGAGCGCCCTGCCCAAGAAGCTGTCCGTCGCGGGCCCGACGGACGCCTACACCGCGACCGTCACCGGGTTCCTGCGTTGCGTGTTGGAGAACCCGACCCGCTGGCGGCTCATCCTCACCGTGCCCGACAGCGCTCCGCGGGACTACCGCGCGGCCGTCCGCAACGCCCGCAACCAGATCCTCACGCAGGTCGAGCAAATGGCGAAAGCCGGCATCGCGGTGGACCCCCGGCTGTCCACGCTGGATCCCGAGCTGCTCGGCCACACCCTGCTCTCGTTCGCCGAGATGCTCGGCCGCCTGGCCGTGCACGATCCGGACAACTACCCGCGCGAGCGGCTCGAGCAGTATGCCGCCGCGGCGATGACGATGTTCGCCGGTCCGATGAGCTGACGGGCGGTTACCCGCTCTGGCCGCACGCGGCCAGGACCAACTCACGAACCCGGGCGGCGTCCGCCGAGCCCTTGGTCGCCTTCATCACCGCACCGACGATCGCGCCGGCGGCCTGGATCTTGCCGCCACGGATCTTGTCGGCGACGTCAGGGTTGGCGGCCAGCGCCTCGTCCACAGCGGCCTGGATCACCGAGTCATCACGCACGAGCGCCAACCCGCGGTCGGTCATCACCTGCTCGGGTTCTCCCTCACCGGCCAGCACGCCCTCGATCACCTGGCGGGCCAGCTTGTTGGACAGCTTGCCGTCGTCGACGAGCTTGACCACGGCGGCCACCTGGGCCGGGGTGATGGGCAATGCCTCAAGCTCGACATCGGACTCGTTCGCCTTCTGCACCAGGAAGTTGCCCCACCAGGCGCGGGCGGCCTCGCTGGAGGCGCCGTGCCCGACGGTGGCTGCCACCAACTCGACCGCACCGGCGTTGACCAGGTCGCGCATCACCTCGTCGGAGATGCCCCAGTCCTCCTGAATCCGCTTGCGCGCCAACCACGGCAGCTCAGGGATGGTCTGGCGCAACCGCTCGACCAACTCGGCGCTGGGAGCGACCGGTTCCAGGTCAGGCTCGGGGAAGTAGCGGTAATCCTCCGCGGTCTCCTTGCTGCGCCCCGGCGAGGTGTAGCCATCCTCGTGGAAATGCCTGGTCTCCTGGGTGATGGTGCCGCCGGAATTGAGAACTGCTGCCTGACGGCGCATTTCGTACCGGACCGCAACCTCGACGCTCTTGAGCGAGTTCACGTTCTTGGTTTCGGTGCGGGTGCCGAACTCGGTGGCGCCGATCGGTTTGAGAGACAGGTTCGAGTCACACCGCATCGATCCCTGGTCCATCCGCACATCCGATACATCCAAGCCGCGCAGCAGATCTCGCAGGGCAGTGACGTAGGCGCGGGCGATCTCCGGCGCACGCGCCCCGGTCCCCTCGATGGGCCTGCTGACGATCTCGATCAGTGGAACGCCGGCGCGGTTGAAGTCGGCCAACGAGGTCGTCGCACCCGCGATGCGGCCGGTGTCGCTGCCCAGGTGGGTCAGCTTGCCGGTGTCCTCCTCCATGTGCGCACGCTCGATCTCGACGCGGAAGGTGGTGCCGTCATCGAGCGGCACGTCGAGGTATCCGTTGATCGCGATCGGCTCGTCGTATTGCGAGATCTGGTAGTTCTTCGGCTGGTCCGGGTAGAAGTAGTTCTTCCGGGCGAACCGGCCCCACGGTGCGATATCGCAGTTGAGCGCCAGGCCGATGCGGATCGCCGCCTCCACGGCCGCCTCGTTGAGCACCGGCAGAGAACCCGGCAGCCCGAGGCAGACCGGGCAGACCAGCGTGTTGGGCTCCGCACCGAACCGGTTGGCGCAGCCGCAGAACATCTTGGTGGCCGTGGACAGCTCGACGTGCACCTCCATGCCCATCACGGGCTCGTAGGCGGCGA
>NZ_HG322951.1:2840882-2847239 GCF_000455325.1 Mycolicibacterium septicum DSM 44393 | reverse complement strand
ATGACGTCGTCGTAGTCGACGAGTTCAGCGGTAGCGACAGACATGGTGTCGATCCTAGTTGGGCGCCTTTTCAGGCCAGTCCGGGGTGGACGCCGGGGATCAGACCCGCAGCGGCCGACAACCGCCGCAGCGTGTGCCTCAGCACGGCGCGTTCCTCATCGGACAGCGACGCGGTCACCTCGTCCTCGAGCGCACGACCCGCCTCGTCGAGCGCCGGGATCAGCTCGCGCGCCCGCTCGGTCAGCGACACCGCGAAGGCGCGCCGGTCCTCGGGGTGCGGCCGACGTTCGACGAGCCCTTCGGCTTCCAGCGTGTCGATCAGCGTGACCATGACGTTGCGATGAAGACCGAGGCGCCCGTACAGCTCGCGCTGCGACTGCCCGTCGACCGCGGCCAGCGCCAGCAGGACCGCAGTGGCCCGCGGATGCAGGCCCAGCGGCTCAAGCCTGGCCTTGAACCCCTCGGCTACATACGCGCCGAGCTGGGACAGCAGAAAGGGAATGCGCTGGTCGAGCGCGGACACCCCGATCGGTTCCTCAGCCACGGATCGAACACTAGCACTCACAGTGATTGTCATATAGCGTGATTGTCACTATTAGTGACTAATTGGGAGGCCCTCATGCGAATCGTCATTTTCGGCGCCAACGGTGCGACGGGACGTCTGCTCACCCGCCGAGCGCTCGACGCCGGCCACTCCGTCGTGGCGGTCACCCGCCACCCCGGGCAGTTCCCGATCACCGGCGCCGCGCTCACGGTGGCCGAAGCCGACGTGCGCGACTCAGCAGCGGTCACGGCCGTGATCGACGGCGCCGACGCGGTGCTGTCCACCCTGGGCGTCACCTTCACCATGGATCCGGTCGACACGTACTCGGTCGGCGTGGGCAACATCGTCACCGCGATGCGTGCCACCGGCGTCGATCGGCTGGCCGTCGTGAGCTCCACCGCGATCGCCGACTACCCGGGCCGCACCGATACGCCGTTCGCGCTGCGCGTGGTCCAGCCGGTGATCAGCCGCATCTTCGGCAGAACCCTCTACGCCGACATGCGCCGGATGGAGGACATCGTCGCCGGCAGTGGACTGAACTGGACCATCGTGCGGCCGTCGGGCCTGTTCGACCTGCCCGACGTCACCGAATACATTGCCGGCCGGCGCGATCCGGTGGGAGCGTTCACCTCGCGCACCGATCTCGCCGACTACCTGCTGAAGCTGGCCGAATCACCGGAAACCGGTGCGACCGTGACCATTTCCACGACGGTCGACACCCCGTCCATGTGGCAGCTGCTACGCCGCGAAGCGCTCAAGAGCGCCTGATTGTTTGGCCGAGCAGACGCGTGTGTACCCGAAACCCGTTGAAAACGGGTACCTATGCGTCTGCTCGCGCAGGAAACTCAGCCGAAGAACTCGGCGGCGTCGTCGTAACGGGACTGCGGTACCAGTTTGAGGTGGCGGGTCGCATCGGCCAGTGAAACCCGGCCGATGTCCTGCCCCTGCAACGACACCATCATCCCGAACTCGCCGGCATGGGCCGCGTCGGCCGCGTTCACGCCGAACCGGGTGGCCAGCACCCGGTCGTAGGCCGTCGGGGTACCGCCCCGCTGGACGTGGCCGAGGACCGTGACGCGCACATCTTTCTTGATCCGCTTCTCCACCTCGAGCGCCAATTGCTGTGCCACACCGGTGAATTTCTCGTGCCCGAACTCGTCCATGCCGCCCTGACGCAGTTGCATGGTGCCCTCTGCCGGCTTCGCGCCCTCGGCGACCACGCAGATGAAGTGTGACGATCCGTGCTGGAAGCGCTTCTTGACCAGCCGGCACACTTCCTCGACGTCGAAGGGCTGCTCGGGAATCAGCGTCATGTGCGCGCCCGAGGCCAGGCCGGCATTCAGCGCGATCCAGCCGGCATGCCGGCCCATCACCTCGACCAGCATGACGCGCTGATGCGATTCAGCGGTGCTGTGCAGCCGGTCGATGGCCTCGGTCGCCACCTGCAGCGCCGTGTCGTGACCGAAAGTCACGTCCGTGCAGTCGATGTCGTTGTCGATGGTCTTGGGCACCCCGACCACCGGGACATTCTCCTCGGACAGCCAGTGCGCGGCGGTCAACGTCCCTTCACCGCCGATCGGGATCAACACGTCGATCCCGTTGTCTTCGAGGGTCTGCTTGATCTGATCCAGACCCGCCCGCAGCTTGTCCGGGTTGACCCGCGCGGTGCCCAACATGGTTCCGCCCTTGGCCAGCAGGCGATCGTTGCGGTCGTCGTTGGCCAATTGGATACGGCGGTCCTCCAACAAGCCTCGCCAGCCGTCGAGAAATCCGACAACCGACGAGCCGTAGCGCTGGTCGCAGGTACGCACCACCGCCCGGATCACCGCGTTCAGGCCAGGACAATCACCGCCGCCGGTGAGAACTCCGATGCGCATGGGCACCATCTTGCCCCGCCTGACACAACCGTGCCGGGCATAAGGGCGCGCCGCCTACAACGCGCTGGGCAGCGGGCCGCGGGCAGCCTCGTAGGCCGCGCCGACGCGGTACAGCCGGTCGTCGGCCAGGGCCGGCGCCATGATCTGCAGTCCGACCGGCAGGCCGTCGTCGGGCGAGAGACCCGACGGCACCGACATGCCGCAGTGCCCGGCCAGGTTCAGCGGCAGCGTGCACAGGTCGAACAGGTACATGGCCAGCGGATCGTCGACCTTCTCCCCCAGCCGGAACGCTGTCGTCGGCGTCGCCGGGGACACCAGCACGTCCACGCTCTGGTAGGCCTGCTCCAGGTCGCGGGCGATCAGCGTCCGCACCTTCTGCGCCTGGTTGTAGTAGGCGTCGTAGTAGCCCGCCGACAACGCGTAGGTGCCGATCATGATCCGGCGCTTGACCTCCGGCCCGAATCCGGCGGCCCGGGTCAACGCCATGACCTCCTCGGCGCTGTGCGTGCCGTCGTCGCCGACGCGCAGCCCGAATCGCATCGCGTCGAACCGTGCCAGGTTGCTCGACACCTCCGACGGCAGGATCAGGTAGTAGGCATCCATCGCGTGGTCGAAGTGCGGGCAGTCCACCTCGGTGACCTCGGCGCCGAGCGCGGTCAGCTGGGCGACAGCGGCGTTGAACGACTCCAGCACGCCGGGCTGGTATCCCTCGCCGCGCAGCTGCTTGACGACGCCGACCCGCACACCCTTGAGATCGCCTGCCGCACCGGCCCGGGCGGCACCGACCACGTCGGGCACCGGGGCATCGACGGAGGTCGAGTCGCGCGGGTCATGGCCGGCGATCACCTGGTGCAGCAGTGCGGTGTCGAGCACCGTGCGGGCACACGGACCGCCCTGATCCAGTGAGGACGCACAGGCGATCAGGCCGTAGCGCGAGACCGTGCCGTAGGTCGGCTTCACGCCGACGGTCGCGGTGAGCGCGGCAGGCTGACGGATCGACCCGCCGGTGTCGGTGCCGATGGCCAGCGGGGCTTGATAGGCGGCCAGCGCCGCAGCGCTACCGCCGCCCGATCCGCCCGGCACCCGCTCGGTGTTCCACGGGTTGCGGGTCGGGCCGTACGCCGAATTCTCGGTCGACGATCCCATGGCGAATTCGTCCATGTTCGTCTTGCCCAGGATCGGGATACCCGCGGCACGCAGCTTCGCGGTGACGGTCGCGTCGTACGGCGCACGCCATCCCTCAAGGATTTTCGAGCCCGCGGTGGTGGGCATGTCGGTGGCGGTGAAGACGTCCTTGAGTGCCAGCGGCACCCCGGCCAGCGGCGAGGGCAGCGTCTCACCGGCGGCCACGGCGGCGTCGATCCGCGCCGCGGTCTCCAGCGCGGAATCCGCTGCCACGTGCAGGAAGGCGTTGAAGCGTTCGTCGGTCTCCGCGATCTGGTCCAGGTGGGCCTGGGTCACCTCGGTCGAGGAGACCTCCTTGGCCGCGATCTGGGCACCTAGGGTCGCCGCATCGCTGCGGATCAGCTCACTCATGCTCGTCATTCACCCTCTCCGAGAATCCGCGGCACGGCGAAGCGCCCGTCTTCGGCACGCGGTGCGGCGGCCAGCGCTTCCTCCTGCGTCAGGCACGGCTCGACAACGTCAGGCCGGCTGACGTTGACGTCCTTGAGCGGGTTGTCCGTCGCTTCCACGCCGGTGACGTCGACGGACTGGATCTGGCTGACGTGGCCGAGGATGGCATCCAGCTGGCCGGCGTAACTGTCCAGTTCGTCGTCGGTCAGCGCCAGACGCGCCAGACGCGCCAGATGGGCTACCTCGTCTCGGGAGATCTTCGACACGACAAAGCAGCCTAGTCAAGCCACCAAACCGGCCTCGCCTCGGCAGTCCTTCGGCAGCGCTTCGGGCGGGTCACCGGCATGCCTCGCTGCGCCCGCTGTGCAAAGGTGATGCGCGTGCCTTCGTATCTGCTGCGGGTCCAGCTAGAGGACCGACCAGGCAGCCTCGGCTCGCTCGCCGTGGCGCTCGGCTCGGTCGGTGCCGACATCCTGTCGCTCGACGTCGTCGAGCGCGGCACCGGCTACGCGATCGACGATCTGGTCGTCGACCTGCCGCAGGGCTCCATGCCCGACACCTTGATCACCGCCGCCGAGAACCTGTCCGGCGTCTTCGTCGACAGCATCCGCCCCCATACCGGGCTGCTGGAGGCACACCGCGAACTCGAGTTGATCGACCATGTCGCCGCAGCGCATTCGAAGGCCGCGCGGCTGAAGGTGCTCGCCGAGGAAGCACCCCGGGTGCTGCGCGTCAGCTGGTGTGTCGTGGTCCGGTCCACCGCAACCGGCGTCGAGCGCATCGCCGGGAGTCACGGCGCTCCCGAGACTCAGGCGAAGTCGGCGCCGTGGTTGCCGTTGCAGCAGGCCTCCGCCCTCGACGGCACCGAGGATTGGGTGCCGCAGGTGTGGCGCGACATGGACACCACACTGGCCGCCGCACCCTTGGGCGACCCGAACACCGCGGTGGTGCTGGGCCGTCCCGGCGGTCCGGGGTTCCGGCCCTCCGAGGTGGCCCGGCTGGGTTATCTGGCCGGGATCGTCGCCACGATCCTGCGCTGAAACGCCCTGCGGGCTAGCCCTCTTCGGGCTCTGCCCCGTCCGGCTCGGCCTGGGGGCCTTCGGCGAGCAGTGTGCGGAAGCCGTCCTCGTCGAGGATCGGGACACCGAGTTCCACGGCCTTGTCGTACTTGGATCCGGGCGCGTCACCGGCCACCACGTAGGCGGTCTTCTTGGAGACCGAGCTGGCGGCCTTGCCGCCGCGGCTGATGATGGCCTCCTTGGCCTCATCGCGGGAGAACCCGGGCAGGGACCCGGTCACCACGATCGACAGGCCCTCCAGCGTCCGCTCGATGCTCGCGTCGCGCTCGTCGGCCATCCGCACCCCGGCGGCGCGCCATTTGTCCACGATCGCACGGTGCCAATCGACGCTGAACCAGTCGATGACGGCGGCGGCGATCGTCGGGCCGACCCCTTCCACCGCGGCGAGCTGCTCCTCGCTCGCCGCGACGATGGCGTCCAGGCTGGCGAATTCGGTGGCCAGCGCCCGCGCCGCGGTGGGCCCCACGTGGCGGATCGACAACGCCACCAGCACCCGCCACAGCGGCTGGGCCTTGGCCTTGTCCAGATTGGCCAGCAGGCGCTTGCCGTTGGCCGACAGCTCGCCGGCCTTCGTCGTGAACAGCTCGGTGCGCAGCAACTGGTCGGCGGTCAGGGTGAACAGATCGCCCTCGTCGGCGATCACCCCGGCCTGCAGCAGCGCGGTCGCCGCCTCGTAGCCGAGCCCCTCGATGTCGAAGGCGCCGCGCCCTGCGACGTGAAACACCCTCTCCCGCAACTGCGCCGGGCAACTGCGGGTATTCGGGCAGCGGATGTCGGCGTCGCCCTCCTTGGCCGGCGCCAGCACCGTGCCGCATTCGGGGCAGTTGGTCGGCATGACGAACGCATGCTCGGACCCGGCGCGCAGGTCGACCACCGGGCCGAGGACCTCGGGGATGACGTCGCCGGCCTTGCGGATCACCACGGTGTCGCCGATCAACACCCCCTTGCGCTGAACTTCGGTCGCGTTGTGCAGCGTGGCCAGGCCGACGGTGGAACCGGCCACCTTCACCGGCTCCATGTAGGCGAACGGGGTGACCCGGCCGGTCCGCCCCACGCTCACCCGGATGTCGAGCAGCTTCGTGGTGGCCTCTTCCGGCGGGTATTTGTAGGCCACCGCCCAGCGAGGTGCGCGCGAGGTCGCGCCGAGCCGGCGCTGCAGCGCCACCTCGTCGACCTTGACGACCAGACCGTCGATCTCGTGGTCGACGTCATGGCGGTGCTCACCCCAGTAGGCGATCCGCTCGGCGACCGCGGCGACACCGGACACCCTGGCGGTGTGCTC
>NZ_HG322951.1:2807938-2839847 GCF_000455325.1 Mycolicibacterium septicum DSM 44393 | reverse complement strand
AGCCCACCGACAGCTCAAGGCAGCGGCAAGCGCCGAAACCTGACGACGTCGTGCCAGCGGTTCCCGGTGGCATCGCAGAACTCGAAACCGTCGGCTTCCACCAACTCACGCAGATCGTCGACGCCGAGGCGGTCCGGGTCGGGGAATCCTTCCCGAAACACCAGTAGCGCACCGGGTTTGAGAATGCGATGCAAGGAGCGGATGCAGCCCCGTTTGTCCGCGATCTCGCCGAACGTAGAAGCCAGGAACGCCACGTCGAAACTGTCGTCATAGAACGGCAGCTCTTCCTCGGCATCGCCGGTGTGGAAACTGACGTTGTAGCACTCGGCGCGGTCGAGCGCGCTGCGCGATTTGTCCAGCATCTCCAGCTGAATGTCGAGCAGGTCCAGTCGCCCCCGGTGCAGGTTGCGCGCGATGGCGACGCTGAAGTATCCAGGGCCCGGCCCGATTTCGAGTACCCGCTCGAAGCCGGTCAGGTCCAGCCGCTTGACGGCCCGCTCGTCGTCTCCGCTGAGTCGGCGCAACGGGTTGTTGAGGAAATAGGCGGCCTGATGGGGATAGGGATAACCACCCGTCCGGCGGGTTTGCCGGGTGAGGGAATCCAACCAAGTCGTGGGCATGTCAACCTTCCTGCGATTAAGCAAGGTAAGGCTAGCCTAATTTCTGATCGGCGGGGCGGGCCCCTACCGCTAACCTGACGACATGCCGCACCCGATCATGTTCAGCGATGACGACCTGGGCCTGGCCGAACTCCGCACCGTAGCCCTGGGATTTCCCGAGGCCTTCGAGAAGGTCTCGTGGGGCCGGCCGGTGTTCTGCGCGCCGAAGATGTTCGCCATGTACGGAGGCAACGTCAAACCCGAGGTTCGGGGCGAGATGGTGCCCTTTCCCCACTCGCTGCTGATCAAGGTCGACGAGAGCGACCGCCGAGCACTCGAACAGGACAGCCGCTTCTTCTTTCCGGCCTACATGGGCCCTTTCGGCTGGCTGGGTCTGGACTTCACTGCGGCGAAGGTAGATTGGGCCGAGGTCCGCGAACTCATCGACGCCTCGTTCCGGTTGGTCGCCTCGCGCCGACTCATCAAACAACTCGACGAGAACTGATCGGAAGCCCCATGAGTTTCGCCAGTCCATTCCCCGACGTCGACCTGCCGGCCGTCAGCATCTACGACTATCTCTTCGCCGACATGTCGGCGGCCGATGCCGGCCGCACCGCCCTGGTGGACGCCAAGTCCGGTACCGAGACCAGCTACGGCGAGTTGGTGAGCCAGATCGACGCGTTCGCCGGCGGGCTGGCGGCCCGCGGGATCGGAGTCGGCGACGCGGTGGCACTGCTGTCGCCCAACAGTTCGGGTTTCGCGATCGCGTTCCACGGGATCCTGCGCGCGGGCGCCACCGCCACCACTGTCAACGCACTGTTCACCGCGCGGGACATCACCAAGCAGCTCAAGGATTCGAAGGCGCGCCTGCTGGTCACGGTGAGCGCGCTGCTGCCGCAGGCCCTCGAGGGGGCCCTGGCGGCGGGCCTCACCGAAGACCAGGTGGTGGTGCTCGACGGTGACGGCCTCGGCGCCGAGGGCCCGGCTCCCGACGTGAGCTTCGATCCGGCCACGCACCTGGCCGCGCTCCCCTACAGCTCGGGCACCACGGCCAACCCCAAGGGCGTCATGCTCACCCACGCCAACCTGACGGCGAACGTGGCCCAGATCCGCCCACTGCAGGGCCTGACCTCCGATGACCGGCTGCTGGCCGTGCTGCCGTTCTTCCACATCTACGGCATGACGGTGCTGCTCAACGCCGCCCTGCATGCCCGCGCACAACTGGTCATCATGCCGTCGTTCGACCTCGGCGAGTTCCTGGACAACATCGCGACGCGCCGGTGCACGTTCGTCTACATCGCCCCGCCGGTGGCCGTCGCCCTGGCCAAGCACCCGCTGGTCGATTCCTATGACCTGTCCTCGCTGCGGGCCGTCCTGTCCGGCGCCGCCTCGCTCGATGCCGATCTGGGCCGCGCCGTGGCAGATCGATTGAGCTGCACGGTGTCCCAGGGCTACGGCATGAGCGAGCTCAGCCCGGTCAGCCACATCACCCCGCACGACGGTGGGCTGGCGTCGGTCGGCACGGTCGCGCCGCTGGACTCGTGCGGCTGGACCGTTCCCAACAGCGTCAGCAAGCTGGTCGACCCGGACACCGGCCATGAAATCGACATCCCCGCCGAGGGTTTGAGCGAAACCGGCGAGCTGTGGTTCAAGGGGCCCAATGTGATGGCCGGCTACCTCGGCAATGAGGCGGCCACGCGGGAGACCATCGACGCCGACGGGTTCCTGCACACCGGGGATCTGGCCCAGGTCGATTCCTACGGTTGCGTCTACGTCGTCGACCGGCTGAAGGAACTCATCAAGTACAAGGGCTACCAGGTCCCGCCTGCCGAACTGGAGGCCGTGCTGCTCGGCCATCCCAACATCGCCGATGCCGCGGTGATCGGGGTGCAGGACAAGGAATCCGGCGAGGAAGTGCCGAAAGCCTTTGTGGTCAAACAGCCTTCGTCCGAGTTGAGCGCCGATGAGGTGATCGCGTTCGTGGCCGGCCTGGTGGCGCCCTACAAGAAGGTGCGCCAGGTCGAGTTCATCGACGCGATCCCCAAGTCGTCGGCAGGCAAGATCCTGCGCCGGGAACTGCGCGGCAGCTAGTCCTCGACGAAGGCTCGCAGGCGGTCGATCGCGTCGTCCCAGCGTCGCGACAGTGCCGTCAGATAGTCACTGGCCTGCACCAACGGCTCGGGCTGGATCCGCCAGATGCGTTCGCGGCCCTTGCGATCGCTGGCCACCAGACCCACCGCCTCCAGCAGCAGCAGGTGCTTGGTCGCGGCCTGACGTGTCACCGGAATCACCTGCGTCAGTTGCACCGTCGAACAAGGGCCGCCCTCACAGAGCCGGGTGACGATGCGCAACCGGTTGGGATCGCCGAGCGCGTCAAACAGAGGTGCGCGCTCGACGACGGTGGCCGTCACACCGACTCACCGAGCGCGAGGTACTTGCGCACCATCTCGGCCTGATGGGCCCAGCCTTCGCTGTTGGACTCGAATGCCGACTTCCGCCGCTCGGCGGGAATCGCGTCGAATCCCGATTCGACGATGCGCAGCAGGACCCCGCCGTCGGTCTCGGCCAGCGTGAACTCCACCAGGGTGGTCGGCGCCTCCGGCTCACGGGAGCCGGGTTCGACGGCATACGGGTGCCAGCGGAAGGCCAGCCGATGCGGCGGCTCGACCGCCACGATGTGCCATGCGTCGGCCTCGCCGGCGTAGGGCTCCTGCATGGCGGCGACCTCTTCGTCGACCTCGGTCGGCGTCATCACCCCGTTGACCGATTCCCCGGCGACGAACGGCCCGTCGAACCGGACCCCGAACCAGCGGCCGAATTCCCCAGAGTCGCTGACGGCCCGCCACACCCGGTCCAGGGGTGCCTTGAGCAGAACTTCCTTCTCGATCCGATCAGTACTCATATGCAACCTTTCAGTTGCCCTTCAGCCTAGGACTGTGCGCGGCAAAGAGCAACCTTTTGGTTGCTGTTTCTAGATGGCGTCCGGATCTTCGGCGAACGCGTCGGCGGCCTTCTGCGTGAGTTCCACCGCGGTGCGCGCCCATTGCGACGTGGCCCCGGCCAAGCCGCAGGACGGCGTGATGCCGATGCGGTCCCGCAGCACGGACCGGGCGAACCCGAGTCGATCGGTCAGCGCCACCGCAGCCTTGGCGATTTCTTCGACCGACGGCCTACCCTCGGGCGCGATCGTAGGCACCACACCGAGCAGCACGGTACGTCCCGAGTCGACGAACTCCCCGACACCGTCCAGATCCGCCGGCGTCAGGGTCGACACGTCGACCGAAACAGCGTGAACAGCGCTGCGCAACAAGGCCTTCCACGGCAGCTCTGGTGCACAACTGTGCAATGCGACATCGGAGCCGGCCGCTGCGACACAGGCATCGATCAGGTTCATCGCCAACGGCTCGTCCACGGGATGGACCGGGGTGAAACTGGTGACCCCCGACAGCCGGCCCGCCAACGCGGCAGGCAGCGACGGCTCATCGAGCTGCACCACCACCGGGGTCTCCAACCGCCGGGCCACCTCGGCCCGGTGGATCGCCAGCCCCTCGGCCAGGGAGGCCGAAAGATCTCGCAGCGCACCGTGATCGGTGATGGCCCGATGTCCGTTGGGCAGTTCCAGCTGAGCAGCCAGCGTGATCGGACCGGGCGCCTGCACCTTGACGGCGCGCCCGCTGCCCCGCAATCCCGCACGCTCCCAGGCTTCTTCCAGCGCATCGATGTCCTCGCCGAGCAGGCTCACGGCGCGTCGCAGCGCAGCGCTGCGGCCACCGGCGATGCGGTATCCGCGCGGCACGGTGTCGATGCCGATGTCGACGAGCAGGGCCCCGGCCCGACCGATCAGGTCGGCGCCGATCCCCCGTGCCGGCAGTTCCACGAGGTGCGACAGGGTGTGCAGTTCACCGACGACGACTTCCGCGGCAGCCCGCGGCTGGGTGCCCGGCCACGAACCGATACCGGTTGCCGCTGCGAAGACGCTCATCCGTCGATGCTCACACGCGCGCGATGGTCGCGCTGGCGATGACCTCGTCACCGTCGGCGTCGGGCCGGTACAGCACCATGGTCTGACCGGGGGCCACCCCACGCAGCGGTGCCCGCAGGGAAACCGCCAGCCGGCCGTCGCGCAGCTCGGCCACCGCGTCGGTGATCCCGCCGTGCGCCCGCACCTGAATCTGGCATTCGACCGGCCCCTGCAGCGGAGCCCCGCCGGTGAACACGGGCTTGTCGCCGACCAGCTCCCAGATCTCGAGGTCCTCGGCCGGTCCGACCCGCACCGTGCCCGTCTCGGCGTCGATCGCGGTGACGTAGCGGGGGCGGCCGTCGGCACCCGGTCCCGCGATGCCCAGACCCTTGCGCTGCCCGATGGTGAAGCCGTGCACGCCGTCGTGTTCGGCGAGCACCGCACCTTCGTTGTCGATCACCGAGCCGCGACGAACGCCGATCCGGGCACCCAGGAAGGCCTGGGTGTCTCCGGAGGGGATGAAGCAGATGTCATGGCTGTCAGGCTTTTTCGCAACGGCCAGGCCACGCTCGGCGGCCTCGGCCCGGATCTGCGATTTGGGCGTGTCACCGATCGGGAAGAGCGCATGCGAGAGCTGTTCGGCGGTCAGCACACCCAGCACGTAGGACTGGTCCTTGTCGGCGTCGACCGCGCGACGCAGCCGGCCGTCGGCCAGCCGTGCGTAGTGACCGGTGGCCACCGCGTCGAAACCGAGCGCCAGCGCCCGCGCCGCCAGCGCGGAGAACTTGATCCGCTCATTGCACCGCACACAGGGGTTCGGGGTCTCGCCGCGGGCGTATGACTCGACGAAGTCGTCGATCACGTCGTCCTTGAACCGGTCGGCGAAATCCCAGACGTAGAACGGGATGTCGAGAATGTCGGCCACCCGGCGGGCATCGCCCGCGTCCTCCTTGGAGCAGCACCCCCGGGATCCGGTGCGCAACGTCCCCGGCGCCGACGACAGCGCCATGTGCACTCCGACGACGTCGTGGCCGGCATCGACCATCCGGGCGGCGGCCACCGAGGAATCCACGCCGCCGCTCATCGCGACCAGGACTCTCATGAGAAGGTCCTCCCGGCGCTGGCCAGCGCCGCCTGCCGGGCCCGCTCGACCGCCGCGGGCAGCACCTCCAGCACGGCGTCGACGTCAGCGTCGGTGCTGGTGTGCCCCAACGAGAATCGCAGTGAACCCCGCGCGGTGGCGGGGTCGGCGCCCATGGCGATCAGGACGTGCGACGGCTGCGCCACGCCGGCGGTGCACGCCGACCCGGTGGAGCATTCGACGCCCTTGGCGTCGAGCAGCATCAGGAGCGAGTCACCTTCGCAGCCGCGGAAGGTGAAGTGGGTATTGGCGGGAAGCCGGCCGGCGCCCTGCGGCCCGTTGAGATAGGTGTCCTCGATCGTGGACAACACACCGTCGATCAGCCGGTCCCGCAGCGCCTGCACCCGGGCGCTGTGCTCGGCGAGCCCGCCGATGGCCACCTCGGCGGCCGCGGTCATCGCCACCGCACCGGCAACGTCGGGCGTCCCCGAACGGACGTCGCGCTCCTGACCGCCGCCGTGCAGCAGCGGCACGCAGGCGGTGTCACGACGCAGCACCAGCGCACCGATGCCCATCGGGCCGCCGAACTTGTGCGCGGCGACGCTCATCGCCGCCAGCCCGGCGGCGGTGAAGTCGACCGGAATCTGGCCGACGGCCTGGATGGCGTCGCTGTGCATCGGGACCTCGAACTCGGTCGCGACGGCGGCCAGCTCGGCGATCGGCATGATGGTGCCGACCTCGTTGTTGGCCCACATGATGCTGATCAGGGCTACGTCGGCGGGGCCGTCGCCGGCTTCAAGCGCGGCGCGCAGCGACTCGGGTGCGACGGCGCCCTCGGCGTCGACCGGCAGCCAGGTCACCTCGGCACCCTCGTGATCGACCAGCCACTGCACGGCGTCCAGAACGGCGTGATGCTCGACGGCAGTGGTGATGATCCGGCGGCGCGCCGGGTCGGCATCGCGGCGGGCCCAGTAGATGCCCTTGACGGCCAGGTTGTCGCTCTCTGTTCCACCGGCGGTGAAGATCACCTCCGAGGGGCGACAGCCCAGCAGCTGGGCCAGCGTCTCGCGGGCCTCCTCCATCCGCCTGCGCGCCATCCGGCCAGAGCCGTGCAGCGACGACGCGTTGCCGACGGTGGCCAGCGCAGCGGTCATCGCCTCGATGGCAGCGGCGTGCATCGGGGTGGTGGCGGCGTGATCGAGATAGACCGGCCCGCCTGAGGAGGAGGTCAGGATGGAGGCCATAACCCTCCTAGGATAGCCGCTGGCAGGCGACCCTCCCTCCAGCCGCCTCAGGCCGCCAGCACGTGCGCGGGAGCGCCAGGCAGCTCCTGGTGACCGCGCACCACCGCCTCGCAGCGCCCGGCCAGTACCCGCCGGTCGTCTCCCGGCAACTGCAATGAGCCCACATGGACGTGGCACACCGTGCGACGTGCGGTGATGACCCGCCGCACCGAGCGCAGCAGGGTGTCCTCCCCCACAAAGGCCGGAATCGTCGACGGCCGGCCGTCGCGGTGGCGGTAGACCAGGCGTAACGGCTGCACCGGCCGGGCCGCGTCGATCGCGGCCTGGAACATCGCAGGCCGGAACGGTCCGTAGGCCAGGCCGCACCACGTGGTGCCCTCCGGGAAGGCCACCACGGTGTGTCCGGCGCGCAGGCGCTCGGCCACGGTGTGAACCACCGCAGGCAGCCGGCGCAGGCTGCCCCGGTCGATCGGGATCACCTTCATCACCCGGGCCAGCCGGCCCACCGCGGGCCATTCGACCAGGTCCGCCCGGGCCACGAACGAGCCGGGCAGCACCGCACCGATGGTGAAGATGTCGAGCCACGACACGTGCCCGCTGACCACGAGCACGCCCTTCAGGTTGCGAATAGGTCCGCCCGACAAGGAGATCCGGACTCCGAAGCAGCGCAGCATCAACCGGCAGTAGAAACGCTGCACATGTGAGCGGCCCGGTATCGGCACCGCCAGCAGGGGCACGCCGGGAGCCAGGATGACGGCCATCACCACCCGCACCGAAGTGCGGATCCAGACCACCAGCCGACGGCCGGCGTCGGCGCCGCCGGCATGCACGCAACTGCCGTCGCACGAGGCCTTGGGCAGCCACGAATGATCACAGGCGGTCATGACGCGCCCCCGGCGATCCCGTCGGCCATGTCGGCCGCGGCCGACACCGAGCGCAGGCGCTTGAGGTAGCGGACGTCGGCGCGGCGCTTGTCCAGCAGGGCCGGGAAGTCCCCCACCCCGAAGTCGGGGTCGTGGGCCGGTTCCCCGCACACCTGCGCGCCCAGGCGCAGGTAGCCCCGCATCAGCGGCGGCACAGTGGTCCGCGAGGGCGGGTCGATGTCGTCGAGCCCTCGGCCGTCCAGCATCACCGGCCGGTACGGGTACACCGTGTGTTCGGCAGGAGCGGCGTGGCGACGCCGCACGAAGTCGCGGACCCCGCGGATCTGGGTCCCCGGTGGGCCGTCGGCGTTCCCGGCGACCGGCACCGAAACGCAGCCCGTCACGTAGTCGTACCCGGAACGGTCGAGGTAGGCCAGGATGCCCGCCCACATGAGCAGGACGACGGCACCATTGCGGTGGTCGGTTCGCACCACCGCACGGCCCATCTCGACCAGGGACGGCCGCAGTGCGTCGAGGCCGCGCACATCGAACTCGGTGGCGGTGTAGAGCCCGCCCGCGGCGATGGCGCCGGGCGGCGGCAGCATCCGGTAGCAGCCCACCAACTCGCCGGTGCGGTCCTCACGTACCAGCAGGTGGTCGCAATGCTCGTCGAACCGGTCGGCGTCACGTCCGTCGGCAGCCCCGGTGAGTGCGAATCCGGGTTCGGAGGTGAACACGTCGTGGCGGAGCCGCTGGGCGGCTTCGATGAGCTCGGGATCGGCGGACAACAACAGGGTGTAGCGCGGCGCATCGGGCGCCGCGCTGTCGGTGTGATCAGCGGCGATGAGTACAGATGCAGTGCTCATAACCAGCACGGTCGCCCAGCCGGGTCTCCATACGGCATCGCCTGTGTGACATGTCTGTGAGCGCCAGGTGACTTTTTGGGCTGCCGGTCAGTCCTGCAGGAACACCACGTTCTCGCCGATCGGGTTGCGCGGTGTGTCCAGGTGATTCGCCGCAAATTGGGGGTCGGCATAGCCGATCGACAGCCCACTCAGGATCGTCAGATCGTCGGGAATGTCCAGTTGTTCGCGCAGTACGTCCGGATAGAACGAGATGGACACCTGCACGCAACTGCCGAGACCCTGTTCGTTCAACGCCAACAGCAGGGTCTGCAGGAACATCCCGACCCCCATCGCGTCCACATTCGTGAAATCCCGGTGCATGCAGACCACCCCGGCGACAGGCGCGTGGAAGAACTCCCAGTTGCGCTTCTGGGCGGCCCAGCGTCCCTCGGCGTCGTCGCGGGCGATCCCCATTGCCCCGTAGACCAGGGCACCGCTCTCCCGGCGCAGATGAGCGAACCGCGGCGGAAGGCCCGCGGAACCCACCGCCGGCGGTGCCGCCTCGACCGCGGCGAGCAGCGCGTCCACCAATCGGACGCGCCGCTCGCCGGTGGCGAAGAAGACGTGCCAGGGTTGCGTGTTCGAGTTCGACGGCGCACGCACCGCCAACGCGAGCGCCTCATCCAGGAGCTCACGCGGAACAGGCTTGTCCGGCAGGAACATTCGTGATGAACGACGCGACCGGACGACGTCTCCGAACTCGGCCATCAGCGAACCCGGCGGTCCTTGCGGGCCTCGAGCTCCTCGTCTTCGACGATGACGAGCATGGGTTCACCTGGCACACACAGCATGTTGACGAGGAACTTCAGCGGAATGTCGTCACGGTTGTTGGCATCCGAGTAGTGGATGACGTCACCGCCGGGCTCCCAGAAGGCCTCCCCCGCCTTGACCACCCGCGGCGCCTCGCCCTCCAGCTCGAACAGCATCTCGCCCTCCAGCACATAGCCGAAGGCGGGTCCGGCAGGATGCCGGTGCGGCGGCGCCCCAGGGGATCCCGCGGGCCACTCGATGATGGTCGTCATCACCTCGGCATTCGGCGGGATGAACGGCGGCGTCGCGGTGGCGATCACAGTCATCGCATCGTGGAGGGCTTTTTCCTGCTCCGCTGTCACAGGCATGTCAGTGCGCCCCGGTCCATGCGACCCAACGGGTTTCACCAAGGATCCCGTCGTCGCCGGTCACCAGGCTGTCGTCGTCGACGGCGGTACCGAAATACGTTGCCTGCGGATCGATCACGACCGGCTTGTCGTCGCCCTGCTCGGCCAGCACGGCACGTGCCATGTCGGCAAACGAGATCTTGTCGGGCCCACCGATGTTGACGATGCCGCCCAGCGGCGCGGCCTGGGCGACCTTGGCCACCTCGGCTGCGACGTCGTCGACGGAGATCAGCTGGATCCGGGCATCGGGAACGCGTACCTCGCCGCCCACCACCAGCGTCCCGGTGATGGCCTCGGCGAATTCCTGGAACTGCGTGGCGCGCACGATCGTGTACGGCAGCCCGGACTCGGTGATGACCTTCTCCTGGGCCACCTTGGCCCGCATGTAACCGCTGTCCGGCAGGCCGTCGGTGCCCACGATCGACAACGCGACGTAGTGCCCGACACCGGTCTCCTTCGCGGCGGCCGCCAGGTTGCGTGCGGACGTGGTGAAGAAGTCCAGCACGGCGCCGTCCTCGAACGAGGGCGAGTTGACCACGTCGACCAACACCTCTGCGCCGTTGAGCGCGTCCACCAGGCCCTCACCGGTCAGGACATTGGCGCCCGACGACAGGGAGGCAGCCACCACGTCGTGCCCGGCTTCGGTGAGCAACCGCACGACCCGCGACCCGATCTGGCCGCTGGCACCTATGACTGTGATTTTCATTGTGCGAATCCCTTTCTCGACGTGCTGACAGGACCAACACTGGCACCGCGTGCCGAGATCCAAACCCTGGAAAGTCCGTAGTCGGGCCGGCTGGCCGCACCGCCGCCACGCCCCTTGTCACGCGAGAGTGGTTCTCGGGCTCGAGCGCCACTCCAGCGTGACACCCGGTGCACGTTGTGCGCGCCCGTTTGCCCTACGCAGTTGCCCCGGACAGCACAAAACCCCGGCGCACCGAGGTGCACCGGGGTTCTGCGTTGACGCCTTGGGGGAATTATCCCTTGCGGGCCTTGACGGCCTCGGTCAGCTGCGGGCTGACCTTGAACAGGTCACCGACGATGCCGAGGTCGGCGATCTCGAAGATCGGCGCTTCCTCGTCCTTGTTCACCGCGATGATCGTCTTCGACGTCTGCATGCCGGCGCGGTGCTGGATCGCGCCGGAGATACCGAGGGCGATGTACAGCTGCGGCGACACGGTCTTACCGGTCTGGCCGACCTGGAACTGGCCCGGGTAGTAGCCCGAGTCGACCGCGGCGCGGGAGGCACCGACGGCACCGCCCAGCGAGTCGGCCAGCTCCTCGACGACCGAGAAGCTCTCGGCGCTGCCGACACCACGACCACCGGCGACCACGACGCTGGCCTCGGTGAGCTCGGGGCGGTCACCGGCAACGGCGGGCTCGCGCTTGGTGATCTTGGTCGCGTTCTCGGCCTGGGCCGGAACCTCGACGTTGACGACCTCGCCGGCACCGTCGGCCGGGGCGGCCTCGATGGCACCCGGACGGACCGTGATCACCGGGGTGTCACTGGTGACCTGGGCCTCGACGGTGAAGGCACCACCGAAGATGGAGTGGACGCCCACTGCACCCTCGCGGACCTCGACCACGTCGACCAGCAGGCCCGAGCCGATACGCGCAGCCAGGCGGGCGGCGATTTCCTTGCCGTCAGCGGTGGCGGCGACGATCACGCCGGCGGGGGCGGCCGACTCGGCCAGTCCTGCCAGCACGTCGACGACGGGGGTGACCAGGTAGCTCTCAGCGTCGTCGGACTCGGCGACGTAGATCTTGGCCGCACCGGCGGCCTTCAGGCCGTCGACCAGCGGGGCCGCGGTGCCCGGCTTGCCCACCACAACGGCGGCAGGCTCGCCCAGCACGCGGGCAGCGGTAATGAGCTCGGCGCTGACCTTCTTCAATGCGCCTTCGGAGTGCTCAACGAGCACAAGTACTTCAGCCATGAGTTCTCGTTACGTCTTTCGGAAGTGGGTGGGCTAGATCAGCTTTTGGGCAACCAGGTACTCGGCGATCTTCGTGCCGCCGTCACCTTCGTCGGTCACCTTCTCACCGGCGGTCTTCGGCGGCTTCGGGGTCGAAGACAGCACCTTGGAACCGGCATTGGCAACGCCGACCTCATCGGCTTCCACGCCGATCTCGGCGAGGGTGAGCACGGTGACTTCCTTCTTCTTGGCGGCCATGATGCCCTTGAAGGAGGGGAAGCGGGGCTCGTTGATCTTCTCGTTGACGCTGACCACGGCCGGCAGCGAGGCCTCGAGGCTGAACACGCCCTCGTCGGTCTCACGCTCGGCGGTGACCTTGCCGCCCTCGACGGTCAGCTTGCGCACGTGGGTGAGCTGCGGCAGGCCCAGGTACTCGGCGATCACGGCCGGGACTGCGCCGCCGACACCGTCGGTGGCCTCGTTACCGGCGATGACCAGCTCGGTGCCCTCGATGGTGCCCAGCGCGCGGGCCAGTGCCCACCCGGTCTGGATCACGTCGGAGCCGTGCAGGCCGTCGTCCTTGAGGTGCACAGCCTTGTCGGCACCCATGGACAGCGCCTTGCGGATCGCCTCGGTGGCGCGCTCCGGGCCGGCGGTCAGCACGGTGACAGTGCTGTCGCCGCCCTCACGCTCCTTGATCAACAGCGCCTCTTCCACGGCGCGCTCGTTGATCTCGTCGAGCACGGCGTCGGCAGCCTCGCGGTCGAGGGTGAAATCGCCGTCGGACAGCTTGCGCTCCGACCAAGTGTCTGGGACCTGTTTGATCAGGACCACGATGTTCGTCATGACTCTGGTTCGTCCTCCTCGATGAGACCGGTGACCCGGGCTCATATCACGTTCTAGGCAACTAGCATCATGTTACCGGTCGGTAACTTTTGATGGTTCGCAGGATCACCATAGCTGGTCGGAGTTTGTATTCCGGCCTCCCCTACCACACCCCTGAGGTAGGGGAACCGTTCGCGGATAGTCCACCAGTGCTTCGCCTGGGTTAGCCTGCCTTCCAATGAGCGCTTTAGTGGAAGACCCGGACGGCGTCGAATCCCGGGCCCTACCCCTGACCGGCGAGCGGACCATCCCCGGCCTGGCCGAGGAGAACTACTGGTTTCGCCGTCATGAGGTGGTGTATCAGCGATTGGCCGGCCGTTGCGTCGATCGTGAGGTCCTGGAGGCCGGCTGCGGTGAAGGCTACGGCGCCGATCTGATCGCCGACGTGGCCCGCCGCGTCGTCGCGCTCGACTACGACGAAGCCACGGTGGCACACGTGCGCGCCCGCTACCCGCGGGTCGAGATCCAGCACGGCAATCTCGCCGAGCTGCCCCTGGCCGACGAGTCGGTCGACGTCGTGGTGAACTTCCAGGTCATCGAACATCTGTGGGATCAGGGTCAATTCGTCTCCGAGTGTTTCCGCGTGTTGCGGCCCGGCGGCGTGTTCCTGGTCTCCACCCCCAACCGGATCACCTTCTCCCCCGGTCGCGACACCCCGCTCAACCCGTTCCACACCCGTGAACTCAACGGCGCGGAGCTGACCGAACTGCTGCACGACGCCGGTTTCACCGTCGAGTCGATGCTCGGGGTCTTTCACGGCGCCGGGCTGGCAGAGCTCGACGCCCGGCACGGCGGCTCGATCATCGAGGCGCAGGTGCAGCGAGCCGTGGCCGACGCTCCGTGGCCCGAGCAGCTGCTCGCCGATGTCGCCGCCGTCGGCATCGACGACTTCGATCTCACGTCCGCCGACGAACGCAACATTGATGACAGCCTCGATCTGGTCGCGATCGCGGTGCGGCCGTGACGCATCCCACTCAGGAGCCTGAACCCGAACCGGTACCCGGGTTGTTCACCCTGGTCCTGCACACCCATCTGCCCTGGCTTGCGCACCACGGACGCTGGCCGGTCGGCGAGGAATGGCTCTACCAGTCCTGGGCCGCGGCCTACCTGCCGCTGATGCGGGTGCTGCGCGGGCTGGCCGCCGAGGACCGCAGCCACCTGATCACTCTCGGCATGACGCCGGTGGTCACCGCGCAGCTCGATGACCCCTACTGCCTGACGGGTATGCACCACTGGCTGGCCAACTGGCAGCTGCGCGCCCAGGAGGCGACGACGCTGCGCGAGGAACCAGCCTTGCAGCAGTTCGGGATTCGCGAGTACGCCGAGGCCGGTGCGGCCATCGAGGAATTCACCACCCACTGGCGGCACGGCGCCAGCGGGCTGCTGCGCCAGCTGATCGACGCCGAGACCATCGAACTGCTCGGCGGCCCGCTGTCACACCCGTTCCAGCCGCTGCTGAACCCGCGGCTGCGCGAGTTCGCGCTGCGCGAAGGCCTGGCCGATGCGCAGCAGCGGTTCGCGCACACCCCGGTCGGCATCTGGGCACCCGAATGCGCGTACGCACCGGGTATGGAGACCGGTTACGCCGCGGCCGGTGTCGGGCATTTCATGGTGGACGGCCCGTCGTTGCACGGCGACACCACCCTCGGCCGGCCGGTCGGTGACTCCGACGTGGTGGCCTTCGGGCGCGACCTGCAGGTCAGCTACCGCGTGTGGTCGCCCAAGTCCGGTTACCCCGGTCATGCCGCGTACCGGGATTTCCACACCTACGACCACACCACGGGCCTCAAACCGGCCCGGGTCACCGGCCGCAACGTCCCGTCCGAGGAGAAGGCGCCCTACGATCCGCAGCGCGCCGACCGCGCGATCGACGAGCACGTCGCCGACTTCGTCGAGGTGGTCCGCCGCAGGCTGATCAGCGAGAGCCGGCGGATCGGCCGCCCGGCGCACGTCGTGGCCGCGTTCGACACCGAGCTGTTCGGGCACTGGTGGTACGAGGGCCCGGAATGGCTGGGCCGGGTGCTGCGGGCACTGCCCGCGGCCGGCGTGCGGGTGGGCACCCTCGCCGACGCCAAGGCCGGCGGATATGTCGGTGCCCCGGTCGAATTGCCGCCCAGCTCATGGGGTTCGGGAAAGAACTGGCAGGTCTGGAACGGCGAGAAGGTGGCCGATCTGGTGCAGCTCAACAGCGAGGTGGTCGACGGCGCACTGAGCACCGTGGACAAGGCGCTGACCCAGCACGCCGCGGTCGGTGCACCGACCCCGCGCGACCGCGTGGCCGATCAGATCCTGCGGGAGACGTTGCTGACGGTCTCGAGCGACTGGCCGTTCATGGTCAGCAAGGATTCGGCCGCCGACTACGCGCGCTACCGCGCGCATCTGCACGCCCACGCCACCCGCGAGATCTCCGACGCACTGGCCTCGGGCCGTCGCGACCACGCCGAACGGCTCGCCGACGGCTGGAACAAGGCCGACGGACTGTTCGGCGCCCTCGACGCCCGGCGTCTGCCAAAATGACCACCAGCGCGAGCGTGCGGTTCTGCCGCTCGACACCCCGGCAATCCCCAGCATTGTGCGCACACTCGCACCGGCACGAAGGCCCGCAGTCATGAAGATCCTGATGGTGTCATGGGAGTACCCACCCGTCGTCGTCGGCGGTCTGGGCCGACACGTGCACCACCTGGCCACCGCGCTGGCCGAAGCCGGACACGAGATCGTGGTGCTCAGTCGCAGGCCCACCGACACCGATCCCAGCACGCACCCGTCCACCGACGAGGTCAGCGAGGGTGTACGGGTGGTGGCCGCCGCCCAGGATCCGCACGAGTTCGTGTTCGGCACGGACATGATGGCCTGGACCCTGGCGATGGGCCACGCCATGGTGCGCACCGGCCTTGCCGTCAAGGACAATTCGGGCGACCGCTGGGTGCCCGACCTCGTTCACGCCCACGATTGGCTGGTGGCCCATCCCGCCATCGCCCTGGCCGAATTCTTCGATGTACCACTGGTTTCCACCATCCACGCCACCGAGGCGGGTCGGCACTCCGGCTGGGTCTCGGGCCCGATCAGCCGCCAGGTGCACGCCGTGGAATCCTGGCTGGTGCGCGAATCAGATTCACTGATCACGTGTTCGGCCTCGATGAGCGACGAGATCACCGAACTGTTCGGACCCGAACTGTCCGAGATCAGGGTGATCCGCAACGGGATCGACGCCGATCTCTGGCCGTTCGCGCCGCGACGCCCCCGCCAGGGTCCGCCTGAGTTGCTCTACCTCGGCCGCCTGGAATACGAGAAGGGCGTGCACGACGCCATCGCCGCCCTGCCCCGGATCCGGCGTGCACATCCCGGCACCACGCTGACGATCGCCGGCGACGGAACCCAGCAGCAGTGGCTCGTCGAGCAGGCCCGGAAGCACAAGGTGCTCAAGGCGACCCGGTTCGTCGGACGGCTCGGACACGAGGAACTGCTGCAGGCCCTGCAGTCCGCCGACGCCGCGGTACTGCCCAGCCACTACGAGCCGTTCGGCATCGTGGCGCTGGAAGCCGCGGCCACCGGAACCCCGTTGGTGACCTCGAACGTGGGCGGCCTGGGCGAAGCGGTGATCGACGGCCAGACCGGAATGTCGTTCGCACCACGGGATGTGGTGGGGCTGGCCGCGGCGGTACGTGCTGTGCTCGACGACCCCGAGGCGGCGCAGCGCCGGGCGATCGCCGCCCGCGAGCGGCTCAGCGCCGACTTCGACTGGCACACCGTGGCCGCCGAGACCAGCCAGGTTTATCTGGCCGCCAAACGTGCCGAACGCGAACCACATCCGCGTCGGCCGATCGTCGAGCACGCCCTGCCCGACCGCTGATTCGACCGGCGTCGAATCAATCCGCACCTAGCGTGCGGATATGGCACCACAACGTTCGCCCGTCCTCACCCTGATCGCCGCCTACCTCGGGCTGTTCGTCGGCCTGGTCGACGCGAACGCCGTCAACCTGGCCCTACCCGCGATCGGCAGTGACCTCGGCGGCGGGGTGACCGGTGCGCAATGGACCATCGACGCCTACAACGTGACATTCGCGGCGTTTCTGCTGACCGCAGGATCACTCGGCGACCGGTTCAGCCGGCGCCGGATGCTGCGGATCGGGTTGGCCACCTTCGTCGCGGCGTCCATCGCCTGCGGGCTGGCCCCGTCACTGACGCTGTTGCTGGTGGCACGGGCGGTTCAGGGACTCGGTGCGGCGATGATGCTGCCGCAGGGCCTGGCCATCGCCGCGGCGGTCTTTCCGGATCCACGCGGGCGGGCCCGGGCCACCGCGGCGTGGGCGATGGCCGCGGCGAGCAGCACCGCACTGGGGCCGCTGCTGGGTGGTGTCCTGGCCGAAACCATCGGCTGGCGCTGGATCTTCTGGGTCAATGTGCCGATCGGCATCCTGGCGTTGATCATGAGCGTCTCGCATCTGCCCGACTCGCGCGATCCAGACGCGGCGCGCATCGACCTGCCGGGCCAGTGCCTGGCCATCCTGGCGCTCGGCGCCGCCACGCTCGTGCTGGTCGAGGGTCACGACTGGCGTTGGCAACAGACCGTGGCGATCGGCGCGGTGGCCCTGGCCGCGTTCGCGGCATTCCTGGCCGCCCAGCGTCGCAGCCCGCACCCCATGCTGCCGCTGGACCTGTTCGGAAGCCGCCGGCTGGTCGGCGCTCTGCTGGCCACCTTCGCGATGACGTTCGGTATCTACGGGCTCTTGCTGGTGAACAGCTTTGCCTTCCAACAGCTCCGGGGCTCCAGTGCGTTGACGACAGCCGTGTGGTTCCTGCCGATGGCGATCGTGTACCTGCTGTTGATCCCCGTGGCCACCGGGTGGGCCCGCCGCACCGGCCCGCGCCCGGCGATGGCCGCGGGACTGGCGCTGATGGCGGCCGGATCGCTGCTGTACGCCGCAGCCGGGCCACTGGGCGCGATCGGTTGGCTGGAGCTGTCGTTCGTGCTCGCGGGTGCCGGACTGGCCCTCAACACGGGCCCGGCGGTGACACTGGCGATGGACGCAATCCCGGTGGGCCGGGCGGGTCTCGCCGCGGGGGTGGTGAATCTGGCCCGGCTGCTGGGTATCACTGTCGGGGTCGCGGTGTTGGGTAGTGCCATGACGGTCGTCGGCGGCGCGGCAGGAGTTCGGACCGCACTGCTGATCGGTGCCACCTGCCAGTTGATCGGCGCGGTGCTGGCGCTGCGGCTGACGCGGCGCACCCGGGCACCGGCTGAACGACGCGACCAACCCGCCGGGAAGGAGTCATGCCATGCGTGAGGCGCAGGAACTGGCCTCGGCGACCGAGGTGGACATCGCGGCGGTGGCCGCACTGCTGGCCGACCCGGCGCGCTGCAAGGTGCTGCTGGCACTCGACGACGGCCGTGCGCTGCCGGCCGGTGTCCTGGCCGAGGAAGCGGGCATCAGCCGCCCGACGGCCAGCAGCCATCTGGCCAAACTGACCGATGCCGGCCTGCTCACCGTCCGCACTCAGGGCCGGCACCGCTACTACCGGCTGGCCGGGCCCGAGGTCGGCGCGCTCATCGAGCAACTCGGCCGGCTGGCGCCCGCCCGGCCCGTCACCTCGCTGCGGGAGGGCACCCGGGCGGCACGGCTACGCTCCGCCCGCACCTGCTATGACCACATCGCCGGCCGGCTCGGCGTCCAGCTCATGGGCAGCCTGCTCGATCGCGGTGTACTCACCGGCGGCGACGGCTGGTTTCATCCCGGCGGCACCGACCGGCTGAGCAGTCCGGGCCACGACGTGCCCTATCAGCTCACCGACGGCGGCCGCGGCCTGCTGCATCAGATGGGTATCGAATTACCCACCGGCCCAAGGCCCCTGGTGCGTTACTGCGTCGACTGGACCGAGCAGCGGCACCACCTCGCCGGCGGATTGGGCCGGGCGGTTCTGGACCATTTCCTGGCCGCTGACTGGCTGCGCCGCGCCCCGCGCCACCGCGCGCTCACGGTGACCGATTCGGGCTGCGCCGCCCTGAGCGCCCGCTTCGGCATCGACTGGGCGGGTTGACGCGCGCGTTCGAGAATCGCCGATCCGCTGTCGGCACCGCACTCAGCAAGCAGAATCGAGGCGTGGTCCAGATCCGCAGACATCTACGTACGGCCTGCGCTGCATTCGTCGGCGCGACGCTCACCCTCGGCCTGGCCGCACCGGCGACCGCCGAGCCCAGCGGCACCGCGCCCTCACTGCCCGCGTTCGTGCCCCAGCCCTCGGACTGGTCGCCGAACTACACGGTGTTCCCCTACAACCTGTGGCAGGTGCGCGTCACTCCCGAGCAGATCGACGCCCAGCGCGAGTCCTGTCAGTGGTTCAACGCCCAGTACGGCACGTTGATGAGTCAGATCGCGGGCTTCCAGAATTTCCTGGGCGCGCAGCACGACTATTGGACCGCGCCCGGCGTGCAGGCCGCGGGCAACGCCGTCAGAGCCAACGTCGATCAGTCGGCGGCGTTCCTGGATCCCCGGGCTCACACCCTCTACATCACCAATTACCCGGACCAGAGCCAGTATTCACCGCTCTACAACGGCGACTCGATCTATCACCTGTGGTATCAGCTGACCCAGATCAGCGACAAGATCCAGAAACAGCAGCCGGCCGGGGTCATCAACGCCAACATCGCCACCGCGAATGTCTACGGGAACGTGATCCGCGACTCCGGGGTGTGCAACGGGGCCTGAGCGGCCCGGTCAGTTGCTGTTGGCCGCCTTCTTGCGCTCGATGTCGGCCAGTGCGGCGGCGAGTTCGGCGCGCTCGGCGGCCGATGTCTCCCAATCCAGTTTGCGGTTCTTGACCACCCTGGCCGGCGCCCCGACGGCGATCGAATAATCGGGGATCTCACCCTTGACCACGGCGTGGGCACCCAGCACGCAGCCGCGGCCGATCGAAGTGTTGCGCAGGATGGTGACCTTGGCGGCGATCCAGGTGTCCGGGCCGATGCGCACCGGGCCCTTGATGATGCCCTGGTCCTTGATGGGCATGTCGATGTTGTCCATCTTGTGGTCGAAGTCGCACACGTAGCACCAGTCGGCCATCAGCGCGGAGTCGCCGAGCTCGATGTCGAGGTAGGTGTTGATCACGTTGTCGCGACCCAGCACCACTTTGTCGCCGATGCGCAGCGAGCCCTCGTGGCAGCGGATGGTGTTCTTGTCGCCGATGTGAACCCAGCGACCGATCTCCATCTGCGCCAGCTCCGGCGTGCACTGAATCTCCACACCCTTGCCGAGGAAGACCATGCCGCGGGTGATGATGTGCGGGTTGGCCAGCTTGAACTTCAGCAGCCGCCAGTACCGCACCAGGTACCACGGGGTGTAGGCGCGGTTGTCGATGACCCATTTCAGCGACGCTCTCGTCAGGAAATCGGCCTGGCGAGGGTCACGCAGCCGGGAACCCCGCCAGCGCTTGTGAATCGGGGCGCCCCACATCGTCGTCATGGCCGGACAGCCTACGCGAGGGCATTCGACCGAGTCCCGGGTCATTCCGCTGATGTACTGCCACGCCCGTCCCGGTCACTGCGCACCGGCCCGCGGGGCGGCCGGGTTACCCTCACCAGGGTCACAAATACGAGCGCCCCGCGTGTTCGGCGACGAAAGGACATCGTGTTCCGGCGATACCTCGCACTGGCTGTCGCGGTGCTGTTCACGGGCCTGCTCGCCGGTTGCGAGAACACCGATTCCTGGGTGGACGCTCACGCCGCACAAGGCTGGTCGGCGCAGTACGGCGATGCCGCCAACAGCAGCTACACCCGCTCCCGTGGTCCCGAAGCACTGCGGTTGGAGTGGAGCCGGTCGGTCAAGGGTGAGTTGGGTGCCCAGGTGGCGTTGAGCACGGACAACCGGCTGGCGGCCAACGCGCAGACGGCCGGCGGCTGTTCGTTGATGGTGTGGGAGGCCGACAACAACGCCCGCCAGCGCTGGTGCACGCGATTGGTGCTGGGCGGCGGCTGGTCCAGTCCCCTGTTCGACGGATTCGACAACGTCTACGTCGGGCAGCCCGGCACCATCCTGTCCTTCCCGCCGACACAGTGGATCCGCTGGCGCCAGCCGGTGATCGGCATGCCGACCACGCCCAGGCTCCTCGATGACGGCCAACTGCTGGTTGCCACCCATCTGGGTCAGGTGCTGGTGTTCGACGCCCACCGGGGCACGGTTGTGGGAACACCGCTGGATCTGGTCTCCGGTGTGGACCCGACCGATTCGCAGCGCGGTCTCGGCGACTGCCAGCCGGCCCGGTCGCGGTGCCCGGTGGCGGCCGCACCCGCGTTCTCCCGTCAGGCCGGCATCGTGGTGCTCAGTGTGTGGCAGCCCGGGGCGGAAGCGCCGGTGCTGATCGGATTGCGCTACCACCCCGGTGAGCAGACGCTGCTGACGCAGGAATGGACCAGCACCGCCGTGGGCCGCGGGCCGCTGGCCAGTCCGGTGTTGTCCGCCGACGGTTCGACGGTGTACGTCAACGGCCGCGACCAGAAGCTGTGGGCACTCAACTCCGCCGACGGTTCGCCGAAATGGTCGGTGCCCCTGAACTATCTCGCCCAGACCCCGCCATCGGTGTCACCCGACGGGCTGATCGTGGCCGGCGGAGGCCCGGAGGCCAAGCTGACCGCGGTGCGGGACAACGGGGACCAGGGCGAGGTGGCCTGGACCCGTGACGATGTCGTGCCGCTGACCACGTCGAGCCGCGCCGACGGTGTCGGCTACACGGTTGCGCGCGAGGGCGGGCACGGCCAGACGCTGTTGGTGTTCGACACCGCCGACGGGCACACCCTCAATGCCTATCCTGTGCCGGAGGCCACCGGCTGGCCTGTCGGGGTGTCGATCGGCAACGACCATCGGATCGTCACCGCGACCAGCGACGGTCAGGTGTACGGGTTCGCTCCGGCCTGACCGCGCCTCAGGCCAGCAGTGCCGCCACGGCGGACCGCGGGACGCTGGCCTGGCTGGCTCCGGCGGCTTCGGGCATCAATTCACCCTGCCCGAAGAAGAAGATCACCGAGTCGTCGGTGATCGCGAAGTTCTGATAGTGCACGGGGTCCAGGCCGACCGCCGGTGTGATGGCCTGTTCGACCCCGGACTGTTTCTGCAATTCGCGCTGCACGATCGGGAAGATCACGTCCAGCGGCCGGGAACCCGGCTTGAACAGGTTGTCGAAGGTGATCGGTGCCCGGGTCGCCACGTTGTAGTTGAACGTCTTGTACCAGGTCTGCGGGTGAGCGCCGCCGACGTTCTGATACACCTCGAAGACCAGGCTCTGGGTGTGCGCCGGCGTCCCGGAGCTGTAGGCGTTGCCCTTGGCGTCCAGGACGTAGGGCTGATCGCGCGAGCCGGGCATGTCCGAGACATTGACGAAGCCGTCGCGGGTCTGGATCAGGTAGGCGGCGACAGCCTGTTGATCCGGATAGCCGACGGGGAACGTGTAATCCAGTGTGTAGGTGGCATTGGCGGTGTGCACCTGACAGATCTGGTCGCCGTCGACGTTGCCGCCCAGGTCGGTGCAGGCCGACTGCGCGGCCGCCACGGGCACGCCGAGCCAGCCGAGCAGCGCACCGGCTGCCAGCAGCGCTGTCACAGGGGGAAATCGCATCGTCAGTCGTCCTCGCAGGCGATCAACTCACACCGGTGGATCCACCGGCGTGTTTGGGACCAGATTACTTGGCGGTCATCGTGACGGGCGACAAATGAATGCCGTTGCCCGGCTGGCCGCCCCGGAACCGAGCCGTGCGATCACCACAGCCAGGTGTTCGGTGCCACGCAGCCGCATCCGGGCCCGCAGCGCGTCGGGATCCACGTCCAGGCCACGAACCAGGATCTCCAGTGCCCCCACCGATCGGGCCGTCAGCGCGGCCCGCAGCCGCCGCTCCTGGAAATGCAGCTGTTCGATGACCTCGAAACCGCGCACCCCGGCGGGCAACTCGTCACCGGACAGATAGGCGATGTCGGGGTCGAGCTGCCAGAGTCCGTACCGCGCGGCGTAGTGGCGCACCAGCCCGGCACGCACCACCGCACCGTCGGGGTCGACGATCCAGCGCCCGGCCGGGGCGACGGGACAGTCGTCGGGTTCGGCGTCGCTGATCTCCTCCCCGGTTTCGAGCATGCTGGACCGTCGGCGGACACCGGGTTCGGTCAGCCCGGGTGACCACAGGCAGGCTTCGCGCACGCTGCCGCCGACCGAGGTCACCTCGATCTCCCCGCCGAACCCCATCTCGGTGAGTGCGTCGAAATCGATTCCCGGAGCGCACTTCACCACGAGGTCCCGGCCGCGGTAGACGTCCAGGACGGCGTCGAGAGCCGGGGTGTAGGCCCGCGGGTCGAAGCGGCGCCGTCCACCGGATCGGCGGGCCGGATCGATGATCACCACGGTGTCGCGGGTGACCGGTACCAGCGCGTCCGCGCGGCACAGTGGGACGGCGGGGCCGCCGCCCTCCAGATTGTGGGCGGCCATCGCCAGCCGTACCGGATCGAGGTCGCTACCGACCAGCTGTGCGGCGCAATCACGCAGTGCCACAAGCTCACTGCCGATAGAGCAGGTGGCATCGTGCACCCGCGCCCCGGTCAGCCGGCGCGCCCGGTGGGCGGCCACCGGCGCGGCCGTGGCCTGTTGCAGCGCCTCGTCGGTGAACAGCCACTGCCCCGGGTCGTCGAACTTGGCCGCGGCCCGGCGCCTCAGCTGTACGGTTTCCACGAGAATTCCGGCACGGTCACCGAATTGTGTTCGGACAGCGGCGATGTCGCCGACCAGGCTGGCCCCGGCGAGGCGGCGGCCGGCCACCTCAGCCAGCGCCTGCGCTCCCGCCTCCGAGCGCAGGTATGCGACAGCTCCTGTGTCAAACAGCGTCGGGACCTAATCTCCTGACGGCTTGACCCCGGTGACCATCACGTTGTAGAACCAGCCCTTGGGCACGACGCGGCGCCACACGTTGGAGTCGACCCAGCTCAGCGTGGTCCAGCTGTTGAACGCGAACTTGGCCCAGCCCCAGCCCAGGCGCCCCGGCGGCACCGCGGCCTCGAAGGTGCGCACCGGCCAGCCCAGCATCGCCGCGGTGAATTCCTCGCTGGCGGTACGCACGTCGACCGCACCGGCGTTGGTGGCCATCCGCTCCAGATCGGCCGGGTCGAAGGTGTGCAGGTCGACGACGGCTTCCAGTGCCGCGGCGCGGGAGGACTCGTCGAGTTCGGCCTGCGGCCGGCGCCAGTTGCTCAGCCAGGGCAGCTTGGTCAGGTTGGTGGTGGCGTGCCAGGTCAGCGTGGACAGCTCGCGGGCGTACTTGTTGCCGACCGTGGTGGGCTCACCGGCGAAGACGAAACGGCCGCCGGGCTTGAGCACCCGGACCACCTCACGCAGGGAGAGCTCGACGTCAGGGATGTGGTGCAGCACGGCGTGCCCGACCACCAGGTCGAAGGTGTTGTCCTCGTACGGGATGCCCTCGGCGTCGGCGACCCGTCCGTCGATGTCCAGGCCGAGTGACTGACCGTTGCGGGTGGCGACCTTGACCATGCCCGGGGACAGGTCGGTGACCGAACCGCGCCGCGCCACACCGGACTGGACCAGGTTGAGCAGGAAGAATCCGGTACCGCAGCCGAGTTCAAGGGCCCGGTCGTACGGCAGCTCACGCTGCTCGGACTCGGGGACGATGGCGTCGAAGCGGCCGCGGGCGTAGTCGATGCACCGCTGGTCGTAGGAGATCGACCACTTCTCGTCGTAGGTTTCGGCTTCCCAGTCGTGGTAGAGCACCTGCGCGAGCTTGCTGTCATGCATCGCGGCTTCGACCTGCTCGGCCGTGGCGTGCGGGTTAGGAGTCGGCATGCCGGCGATATCGGCGTCGGTACCGGAATCCTTGATGTCAGTCATGCAGGGCAGCCTAACGGCCCGGGTGGGGTCGCTGTCAGGGCCGGTCCACCTGTCCGTCGACGGCGGCCTTCGCCGCGGCCAATACGTCCACCGGATGGTCGACGAATCGCCGCGCCCAGGCCAGTGCCTCGTCGTAGACGTGGTCGGGTGCCACCATCTGATCGATCAGCCCGAGTTCCAGCGCCTCCTCGGCGCCGACGAACCGGCCGCTGAACACCAGCTCCTTGGCCTTGCTGGCGCCGATGACCTCGGCCAGCCGCGCACCGCCGCCGGCGCGGGGAGCCAGGCCGGCCAGGATCTCGGTCGCTCCGAACTTCACGTTGTCGCCGCTGACCCGCCAGTCTGCGGCCATCGCCAGGGTCAGCCCGCTGCCCAGCGCGTAGCCGGTGATCGCGGCGACCGTGGGCTTCGGGATGGCGGCGACGGCCTCGATGCACTGGCGCAACGCCGCATCCGCGGCGGCGGCCTCGCCCGTGTTCAGCGTGCGTAGCTCCGGAACGTCGTCGCCGGCGCAGAAGATCTCATGGCCGCCGAACAGGATCACCGTCGAGATGTCGGTGCGTGCGCCGAGCTCGTGGGCGCCCTCGATGATCTCGCGGTACATCTGCCGGGTCAGGGCGTTGGTCGGGGGCCGCGACAGCATCAGGGTGCCGACGCCGTCCTGCTCGGGCACCCCGGTGATCACACTGACGAACTCGTTCACTGAGCCGATTCCCCGCCCCGCCCCAGCGGGGCCCGGTGGTTCCTGGCCGCGTTGTAGCGGCCGCTGTCGAAGAACTCGATCTGCCAGCTCCCTTCGCCGAGGGAGAGGTTGGGCTCGGTGGCGACGATCTTGCGTTCGGTTGCCAGCACATCAGCGACGGAACGGCCGTGGAGGGAGTTGAGCTGGGTCCAGGTCGGCGGCAGTAGGAACGAGTTGCCCTGCTCGAAGTCGTCGAGACCGGCCTGTGGGGTGCTCCAGAACGCCCGATCGGTTTCGGTGTTCTCGCCGTCAGCCCGCTGACCCTCGGGCAGTGCGCCGACGAAGAAGAAGGTGTCGTAGCGGCGCGTGCGTTCCTCTTTGGGGGTGATCCAGTTGTCCCACGGCCGGAGCAGATCGGCGCGCAGGACGAGTTTCTCGTCGCGCAGGAAATCGGCGAAGGACAGCGAGTGGTTGGCCAGTGCGGCACGGGCATCGCCGTACACCGAGGCGTCGGACACGATGCCCGGGTCGCCGGAACCGCTGTGAGGCCCGGCGAACAGCACGCCTGATTCTTCGAAGGTCTCCCGGGCCGCGGCGCACACCAGCGCCTCGGCCAGCCCGGTTTCCACACCGAGTCGCTCCGCCCACCAGTTCGGTTCGGGTCCGAACCAGGCGATGTCGGCATTGCGGTCGCGGTCGTCGACTCCCCCGCCCGGGAACACCATCACCCCGGCCACGAACTCCATCGCCGCATGCCGGCGCATCATGAAGACTTCGATGTCCGCGGCGCCACCGCGGTGCACATCGCGGACCAGCATCACGGTCGCCGCAGGCCGGGCCACCAGCGGATCGTCGGTGCCGGTCGGCTCCTCGCGCGAGCGCTCGTCGCTGCCTGTCATTCACGCCTCCTGTGCGCCGCTCGGGTCCTGGTTCGCCGGGCGAAGTAGCGCCCGTCGATGGTGTCCAGGGCGATCGACTGGCCGAACGCCTTGGAGAGGTTCTCAGCAGTCAACACCTCGGTCAGCAGACCCGAAGCAACCGCCTTGCCTTCCGAGAGGATCAGCGCGTGGCTGAATCCGACCGGAATCTCCTCGACATGATGGGTGACCAGGACCATGGCCGGTGCATCGGGGTCGGCAGCCAGGTCGGTCAACCGGGCCACCAGCTCTTCGCGGCCGCCCAGATCGAGGCCGGCCGCGGGCTCGTCGAGCAGCAGGAGTTCAGGGTCGGTCATCAACGACCGGGCGATCAGTACCCGTTTGCGTTCGCCTTCCGACAGCGTCCCGTAGGTCCGCTCGGCCAGGTGTTCGGCGCCGACGCTCTCCAGCATGTCGACGGCCTGGGCGTAGTCGACGTCCTCGTAATCCTCGCGCCAGCGGCCCAGCACGGCGTAGCCGGCCGACACGACCAGATCGCGCACCACCTCGTCGTCGGGAATCCGTTGCGACAGCGCCGAGCTACTGAGTCCGACGCGGGCGCGCAGCTCGGACATGTCGGTGCGGCCCAGCCGTTCACCGAGCACGTAGGCGGTGCCCGACGAGGGATATTCGGTGGCCGCCGCGATCCGCAACAGCGAGGTCTTGCCTGCCCCGTTCGGGCCGATCACCACCCAGCGTTCGTCGAGTTCGACCGCCCAGGTGATGGGCCCGACGAGAGTGTTGCCGCCGCGCCGCAGGGTCACCCTGGCGAAGTCGATCAACAGGTCGGGGTCGGTTCCGTCTCCGTCATCGGTGATTGTCGAGTCGGTGCGTTCCCCTGAGGCCACTCGCTCATCGTAGTGACCGGTTCCCGATCCGCTCGGGCACGCCCGCCGCTGAAATCGTGGAACAACAATGATCGTGGCATCAGCCGCAGGAACAGCTGCACGAGCGGCCCGATCCCGACCGCGTAGACGACGGTGCCGATCCCGACAGTGCCACCCATCAGCCAGCCCACGGCCAGTACGGTCGCCTCAATTCCGGTGCGCACCAATCGCACCGACAACCCGGTGCGGGCGACGAGTCCGGTCATCAGGCCGTCGCGGGGTCCGGGGCCCAGGCCGGCACCGATGTAGAGCACGGTGCTGATGGCGTTGAGCACGACGGCGCCGATCATCATCGCGATGCGTACCGGCAGTGCCGAGGGCGCGGGCAGGACGGCCAACGTGGCGTCCACGGTGACTGCGATGACGATGACGTTGGCGACGGTCCCGATCCCGGGCCGGTTACGCAGCGGGATCCAGGCCAGCAGGACGACGACGCCTACGACGGCCGAGGCCATCCCGAGGGACAGCGGGGTGTGCCGGGTCAGACCCTGGTGGAAGACGTCCCACGGATCGAGGCCGAGCCCGGCGCGCACCATCATCGCCATCGACGCGCCGTAGCCGCAGAGGCCGATCAGGAGCAGGGCACCGCGTTTGAATGCCGTCATCATGCGTGGTCGGGGAATCGGACGCGGATCGCGTCGAGCTCGCTGCGCACCCGGCGGGCGTCGACATCGCACTCTCGGGCGTAGTTGCCGGCGTCGTACACACGGCGGAGATTCTCCGCCAATCGGGAAATCCAGTTCCGAGCCATACATCCATAATCACGGCGATGTGGCTTGCCCATCAATATCCAGTTGGCACATACTGGCCTCATTATGTCGACAGATATGGCCGCTCGCGCCCTCGATGTGGACCTGTTGGCCCGCGAACTCGGCAACTGGCGCACCTCCAGCCAAAGTGGACCTGCCTACCTCGGTCTGGCCGACGCCATCCGGCTGCTGATCGTGGACGGCCGGGTTCCGGTCGGGTCGCGCATTCCCAGCGAACGGGCGCTGGCGGAGTCCCTGCGGGTGTCGCGCACCACGGTCACCGCGGCCTTCGCCCAGCTGCGCGACGACGGCTACCTGCACGCCCGTCGCGGCGCCCGCAGCATCACCGCCCTGCCGGCCGCCGGCCACATCGAGCCCGACGCCACCACACCGACCGTGAGCCTGGCCGCCGCCGCCCTGTCCGCACCCGGCACCGCCGTACTGGAGGCCTTCGCCGAAGCCGCTCGCGATATCGCGCCGTATCTGCGCGAGCCCGGTCACGAACTGATGGGCGTCGGCCCACTGCGCGCGGCGATCGCCGAAAGATATTGCGCCAGAGGTTTGCCCACCGATCCGAGCCAGATCATGGTGACCAGCGGTGCCCAGCACGCCATCGGACTGATCCTGGCCAGCCACACCCAGCCCGGCGACCGGGTGCTGGTCGAGCAGCCCACCTATCACGGTGCGCTGTCGGCGATCTCGACGGCGGGAGCGCGGGCGGTCCCAGTCGCGCTCACCGAGGACGGGTGGGAGCTCGACGCCGTGCAGGCCGCGTTGCGGCAGCTCGCCCCGAGCCTGGCCTACCTGGTTCCCGACAGCCACAACCCGACCGGTTTCACCCTGCCGGCCGCCGACCGAAAGCGGTTGGGGCAGATCATTTCCGATACCCGCACGCGCACCATCGTCGACGAATCGATCGTCGACATGTGGATCGACGAGGCGCCGCCCGAGCCGCTGGCGGCCTCGGTGCCCCGCACCGATCTGGTGTTGACCATCGGTTCGATGTCGAAGTCGTTCTGGGGCGGCCTGCGGGTCGGCTGGATCCGCGCCGAGCGCGGCACGCTGGCCACCATCGCCGCGATCCGGCCCTCGGTGGACCTCGGTACCCCGATCCTGGAACAACTCGCGGCAGCGCAGTTGCTCGCGATGCGCGCGGAGGTACTGCCGGAACGGCGCGAGATCATCCGGGCACGGCGGGAGTTCCTGGTGGCGTTGCTGGCCCGGGAACTTCCGGACTGGCAGCCCGGGCACGGCCGCGGCGGAATGTCGCTGTGGGTGAAGCTCCCCGCGCCGATGAGCACGGCGTTGTCGGCCGCGGCGATGCGGCTCGGTCTGGATGTGCCCGCCGGCCCGCGGTTCGGGGTGGACGGCACGCTGGAGCGGTTCATCCGGTTGCCCTACGCGCTGCCCGAACCCGAACTCGAAGAGGCCGTGAATCTACTGGTGCGGGCCTGGCACAGCATCAACGGCACGCTGAGCGCGCAACCGCAGACCCTGGTGGTCTAGTCGGCGATCAGGGCTGCTGCGACATCGCGTAGCAGGTGCTGTAGTGCTCGATCGTGCACGGAATCCCATTCACCGTCGGCAGCTGGCCCGGCTGGTTGGTGATGTTGGTTCCCCCGGCGCTGGGTGCCATCACCGGCGGTGCCACCGCACCCATCCCGCCGCCGGACGAACCGGCCACACACACGCCGTCGAACTTTGTCTGCACGGTTCCCGACGGGCATCGCTTGGCCTCGGCCGGGGCCGCGACCGCCAACTGTCCCAGGACTGCCGCAACGGCGAACGCGCCAACCAAGACCGTGTGCTTCAGGTTCGCCATGCCCACACCCTACTTCAGGGTGGCTGCCGGTTCACCCTTCGCGATGTCAGTCCTCGGGGATCTCGACGCGGCGCAGCACGCCGTCCTGGGCGTCGGCGGCCTCGATCTCACCGCGGGTGACACCGAGGATGAACAGCACCGTGTCCAGGTAGGGATGGCTCAGCGACGCGTCGGCGACCTCACGCAACGCGGGTTTGGCGTTGAACGCGACACCGAGGCCGGCTGCCGCCAGCATGTCGATGTCGTTGGCCCCGTCGCCCACGGCCACGGTCTGCTCCATGGGCACGCCGACCTGCTGGGCGAAATCGCGCAGCGCCTTGGCCTTTCCGGGCCGGTCGACGACCTGGCCGATGACCCGCCCGGTCAGCTTGCCGTCGACGACTTCCAGTTCGTTGGCGGCCACGTAATCGAGCATGAGTTCGTGCGCGAGGGGCTCGATGACCTGACGGAAGCCGCCTGACACCACGCCGCAGTGAAAGCCGAGCCGGCGCAGGGTCCGGATGGTGGTCCGGGCACCGGGCGTCAGCTCCACCTGCTCGGCGACATCGTCGAGCACGGAAGCCGGCAGACCGGCCAGGGTCGCCACCCGGCGGTGCAGGGATTCGGCGAAATCCAATTCGCCGCGCATCGCCGCTTCGGTGACAGCGGCCACCTGGGCTTCCATACCAGCCCGGGCGGCCAGCATCTCGATGACCTCGCCCTGGATCAGGGTGGAGTCGACGTCGAACACGATGAGCCGCTTGGCCCGCCGGGCCAGGCTGTAGTCCTCGAGTGCGATGTCGACGCCTTCGTCGACGGCCACCTGGGCCAACGCCGACTGCAGTTGGCTGTACGCGGCTCCGGCCGGAACCGAGACCCGGAGTTCCAGGCCGGTCACCGGGTAGTCGGACACGCCGCGGATCGTGTCGATGTTGACGCCAAGACCCGCGACCGCACGGGCCACCACACTGAACGCCTCGGCGGTGATCGGCCGGCCCAGCACCACGATGGTGTGGGTCGAAGGCTCGCGCATGACGGGCATGTCGTCACTGCGCTCGATCGTCACGTCCAGGCCGAGCCGGTGAATCGCCGTCTCGACGTCGCTGCGGAGCGCATCGCCGTCGACGGTCTCGGCCGGCGCCGCGACCAGCACACCCAGGGTGAGCCGGCCGCGGACCACGACCTGTTCGACGTTGCGTAGTTCGACCTGATGGCGGGCGAGCACCTCGAACAGCGCCGATGTGACACCGGGCTGATCGACTCCGGTGACGGTGATCAGTACCGACGAGCGCTCTCGCGGAGCACCGATCATCGAAACATCCTCGACGTGCTCACCCCCGGATGCTGCCACCCGTCAGCTGGAGCTGTCCGCAGACTCGAGCTCTGGGTGATGCGTGCGGCCCACGTGGGCCTCGGCACGCATCCGCTCGACCATGTGCGGGTAGTGCAGCTCGAATGCCGGGCGCTCCGAACGGATCCGGGGCAGCTCGGTGAAGTTGTGCCGCGGCGGCGGGCACGAGGTCGCCCACTCCAGCGAATTGCCGTAACCCCAGGGGTCATCGACCGTCACAGGCTCGCCGTAGCGCCAGCTCTTGAACACGTTCCACACGAACGGCAGCGTCGAGATGCCCAGGATGAAGGCACCGATCGTGGAGATCACGTTCAGCGTGGTGAAGCCGTCGGTGGGCAGGTAGTCCGCGTAGCGGCGCGGCATGCCCTCGTCACCGACCCAGTGCTGCACCAGGAACGTGGTGTGGAAGCCGATGAAGGTCAGCCAGAAGTGCAGCTTGCCCAGGCGCTCGTCGAGCAGACGTCCCACCATCTTCGGGAACCAGAAGTAGATGCCCGCGTAGGTGGCGAACACGATGGTGCCGAAGAGCACGTAGTGGAAGTGCGCGATGACGAAGTAGCTGTCGGTGACGTGGAAGTCGATCGGCGGGCTGGCCAGCAGCACGCCGGACAGGCCACCCAGCAGGAAGGTGATCAGGAAGCCGACCGAGAACAGCATCGGCGTCTCGAATGTCAGCTGGCCCTTCCACATCGTGCCGATCCAGTTGAAGAACTTGATGCCGGTCGGGACCGCGATCAGGAACGTCATGAACGAGAAGAACGGCAGCAGGACCGCGCCGGTGGCGTACATGTGGTGCGCCCACACCGCGACGGACAGAGCCGCGATGCTGATGGTGGCGTAGATCAGCGTGGTGTAACCGAAGATCGGCTTGCGGCTGAACACCGGGAAGATCTCGGACACGATGCCGAAGAACGGCAGCGCGATGATGTACACCTCGGGGTGACCGAAGAACCAGAACAGGTGCTGCCACAACAGGACACCGCCGTTGGCGGGGTCGTAGATGTGTGCGCCCAGGTGGCGGTCAGCCGCTAGGCCGAACAGCGCCG
>NZ_HG322951.1:2794557-2807404 GCF_000455325.1 Mycolicibacterium septicum DSM 44393 | reverse complement strand
GATGAAGCCGCCGAGGGCGATCAGCGCGCCGAACAGGAACAGCCAGAACGACAGGGCGTTCAGCCGCGGGAATGCCACGTCGGGCGCGCCGATCTGCAGCGGGAGCACCAGGTTGGCGAACCCGAACACGATCGGGGTGGCGTAGAACAGCAGCATCACCGTGCCGTGCATGGTGAACAGCTGGTTGAACTGCTCATTGCTCAGGAACTGCAGGCCAGGCATCGCCAGTTCGGTACGCATGAACAGCGCCATCAGTCCGCCGATGAAGAAGAAGGCGAAGCAGGCGACGCAGTACATGATGCCGATCAGCTTGTGATCGGTCGTCGTGATGAGCTTGTAGATCAGGTTGCCCTTGGGGCCCATCCGTTCCGGAAAAGGACGACGTGCCTCGAGTTCTCCGATTGGGGGCGCTTCGGCTACCAAGAGATCCTCCAAAGATTCGTCGGGAAATCCCGCTTATCGAACTGAATCCTAACGCTCCCGGCGGCCTCGGCGTCCCTGGGTCCTACAAACTGTCGTACTGCGTGGCGCCGCAGCGCCGCGTCTTTCGGCCGCGAGGTCCTGACCAGCGACTAAGCGGTGAATGTTACGGTCGCCCGGTGCTGACCAACCGACCCCGCGCCGCAGTCGCGGTGATCGCCGCGGCCGCGACCCTCGCCAGTGGGTGCGGCTCTGCCGAGCAGACGCAGCAGGCGCAGACGTCGATGACGACCAGTGTCACCAAGATCGCCGATTCCGGCGTGCTGGGTAATCAGCGCCGTCCCGACGAATCCTGCGCGGCCGAGCCGGCCGCCGTCGATCAGTCGGCGCGCGACGTCCGCAATGCCAGGGCAGAGGGCGCGGACATTCCGGAGTCCACTGAGGTGCGCGGCGACCCGCAGCGCATCGTCGCGTTGTCCGGAGACCAGCTCGATGCGTTGTGCGCGCTGGGTCTGCAGTCCCGCATCGTCGCGGCCGCACTTCCGGACGGTTCGTCCGAGCAGCCCTCCTATCTGGGCGCCGTCGTGCACGGGGTCGCCCCGGCCGGTTCCCGGAACGCGCCGGACCTCGAGGCCGTCAAGACGGCCAACCCTGAACTGATCCTCGGCTCCGCGAGCCTCACTCCTGCGTCGTTCGGCGCGCTGTCGGCGATCGCCCCGACCGTGTTCACCGGGGCGCCCGGGGCCGCCTGGCGCGACACACTGCGCGCGGTGGGCGAGGCGACGGGTCGCAGGGACGCCGCAGCCGACCTGATCGCGAAATTCGACGATGCCGCCCGCGACACCGGAGCCCAGAACGACGCCGGGCACTTCCAGGCCTCGGTGGTGCAGCTGACCGAGAACACCGTCCGCGTGTACGGCGCCGACACCTTCGCCGGCAGCGTGCTGGCCACGGTCGGATTGGATCGCCCTGCCGCGCAACGGTTTACCGACAAACCCTACGAAGAGCTCGGCACTGCCGACGCCGACTACCGCATCGCCGACGCGGACATCGTCTACGTCTCGTTCGCATCCGCGGCGGCCAAGGACAACGCACCCAAGATCCTGCAGAGCCCAGCCTGGCGGGCCCTGTCCGCCGCCAAGGACAACCGGGTGTTCGTGGTGAACAACGAGGTCTGGCAGACCGGTCAGAACATCGTGGCCGCCCGCGGCATCCTCGATGACCTGCGCTGGGTGAACGCCCCGATCAACTGATCCGGCCGTCGACTCCGTACACGGCCTGCTGGCCGAATTGGCCGATGGCCAGCGACCCGTCGGGTAGCACCAGTTCCCCCGCCTGCATGCGGCGGCGCAGATACGTGAAGGTCTGCGCGGTCTGGGCGAACAGATGCTCACCGGCTCGCAGCGCCGCACGCTGGGGCCCGTCGGCCGTGACGAACCGGGGCAGCGGTTTCACCTCGGTGTGATAGTCGACGTTGAAGAACAGCGGGAACGAGTAGCGCTCCTGCGCCACCCGGCGCACCCGGTGACTGGTCGCCACGAACGTTCCGTTGGTCCACAGTTCGAGCAGATCTCCGATGTTGACGACGAACGTCCCGTCCACCGGCGGCACGTCGATCCACTCGCCGGCGCCGTTGAGCACCTCCAGGCCGGGCGCGGTGGGCTTGAGCAGCGTGAAGCACTCGTAGTCGGTGTGCGCGCCGATACCCTGTCCGTCCTGCGCGTCGGCGTTGTACGGGTAGTGCATCAACCGGAGTTGGCTGGGTGTCTTCGTGGCGTGCCGGGAGAACACCTCGGGGTCCTCCCCCAGCGCCACCGCGAACGCCCACAACAGTTGCCGGCCGACGTCGATCACAGCCTGGTAGTAGGGCGTCACCGCTTCGGCGAATCCGGGGAGATCGGGCCAGGTGTTCGGGCCGAGCATCGGGTTGCCCGCCAGATGGTCGGGATCGTCGGCCGGCAGGTCGAGCGCGGTGTCGAAGGCTTCCTTCAGGTCGGGAGGGCTGTCGGATTCGAGGCCCTCCTCCCCTACCGGCACATAACCGCGGTGACACTGCGACAGCCCGATGTAGCTGCGCATCTTATCCTCCAGCGGCAGTGCGAAGAACTGCTTGGTGGCGGCGAGCATCCGCTCGAATACCGCTTCCTCGATGCCGGATCCGCTGATGTAGAAGAAGCCGACCTCACGCGCCGCCGCGCCGATCTCGGCCGCTACCCGTTCCCGCTCGTCCCGCCGGGGCGAACGCAGCCCGCTGATGTCGATGATCGGCACGGACATGAACGCCGCCAACGATGTTGTGCCACTCACAGATTCACTGTCCCTTCAGTTCGTTCCACGACCCAGAGCACGCCGTTGGCCTGAATCTGCTTATCTTCCAATGCGATGGCGAGTGCGGCCCATCGCGGTCCGCCCACCGTGTCGATCACCGCCTCACCGGCGCCCAGCCACCCGAAGATCGGCCCGACCCGCACCAAGAGGGCCTGGTCTCCGTCGGGTGCGCGCAGGAAAAACCCGCCGTGAGGCGTCGTCGGACACCGATCGCGCACCCAATGCTCGACGTAGTCCTCGTGCACGCCGGCCTCGATCAGCGTGTCACCGTCCCAACGCATCTCACCCTCGTCGGGAGCCGGGCCCGACGGCGTCAGCTCGACATCGCGTCGCCAGGAGAACACGGTGCCACGCTGGACCAGCTCACCGCCGAAGCCACGGGAGTCGACGTAGGCGCAGCCGGCCTGCAACCACAAGACGTCCGTTCCGGTGTCACGTGATCCGTCGGCCTCGATCAGTAGGGTGCGCCGCCACAATCCCGCGCAGTCCGATGCGAGAACATCGCTCACGAGCACTCCGTCCATTGCTCTCGAAGCTTTTGCAGCCCTTGGGCGGTCGGCGTTCCCGACGCGCGCACCCTGGCGATCCCGCCGTCGGGATACGCCTGCACCCGCAAGGCGGTGACGCCACGGGCATCGACCACGAACACCTGCCTGGCGTCGGCGGCCAGTCGGACGCGGCTGAGCACCGGAATGTCGAATGGCACCGCCGCCCAGCCATGTTCGTCGTCCGCCTGTACCCCGGTGCCGAGAACGGCCACCTCCAGCGACGCGTTGAACACGAAACAGGACGTGTCGATCTCGATGCGCTTCAGATCGCTCGGTACGGCGAAGGAGATCACCACCGCGTCGTGATCCTCCGGGCCGACGTCCCGGCGCCGGCGCGTTTCCCAGCCATCGCCCATGTTGCGCGGCCGGTCGGGGGCCACCAGCGAACCGGCATCGGAATAGAACGCGTCGCTGCACCATTCGACACGGCCGCCCTGTTCCAGACCGGACACCTCGATGGTGACGTCATTCCACAACGCCGGGTCGGGTATCACCTCGCCATAGGCGCGCAACCGAGCCACACCACCGTCGGTCGACAGAGACAGCCGTAGATGCGTCCAGCGACGGCGGTCGGTCACCGCCATCAGGTTGTTCGAATCGGGTTTCAACGCGGTGGATTCCACGATGGTGGTCCATTGCACGCCGGGATCCGTGGCGTCCGCGCTCGGTGCGAGCACGGCCGCCTCCAGGCGGCAGGCTTGCGGATGGTTGCCCGAGAAGGAGCGGGTGTCGACGTCGACGGCGCACAGCCGCCCCGGCGCACCCAGACGCACGATCGCCCAGTCGCCGCCGGGCCCGGCATGGCGACGGGTCTCCCAGCCGTCGACGACCTCCCCGCGCAGATCGAAGGTGCCCGGCACGAACGCCGGCTCGGCCGGATCGACCAGCCGCTCCTTGAAGCCGAACGATTCGTCGCTGGCGGCCACCACGCTGCCGCCGAGGACCCGTGAGGCGAGGTCCACCCCCGGCACTGCCGGGATCATCCGTCCACTCCGAGGGCATGCGAGATCGGCCAGTGGCTGCGCGGGTTGTCCGGACCCGGTGCGTAGACCCCGGCCTTGCTGGTCGACAACCCCAGTCCGACCACCGCCTGGGCGAGACCGACCGCCGCGGCAACCCCGTCGACGACGGGCACGCCCAGCTTGGCGGTGACCGCGTCGACGACCCCGGACATCCCCGCACACCCCAGGCAGATCACGTCGGCTCCGTCTTCGGTGACCGCTCGCGCTGCCTCGTCCACGATGGCCTGGATCGCGCCTTCCGGATCGGCATCGACTGTGGCGGTGTCGAGTCCGCAGGCCCGCACCGACGCACAGTGTGCGTCGAGCCCGGCCAGCAGCAGCCGGTCTTCGATCGGCGCGATCGATCGGGCGAGCGTGGTCACGACGGAGAACCTCCGGCCGATCAGATGCGCGACGTGAGCCGAACATTCGGCGATGTCGAACACCGGCACGGTCAGCATTTCGGCGAGGGCATCCCTGCCGTGCTCACCGAATCCGGCCACGACGACGGCGTCGAAATCGAACTCGCCGGCTTCGGTCAGCCTGGCGATCTGGTCCATCATGCCGACGGCGGCCAGGTAGCTCTCGGCTGCCGAGTCGATCGCCACGCTGCCGAACCGCGGTGCCAGACAGATGATCTCGGTACCGGCATGAGCCACTTCGGTGGCAGCAGCCGCGATCTCGGCGGTCATCGACCCCGACGTGTTGGGATTGAGCACCAGGATCCTCATGCGGCCACCGTCTCCAGCACCGGCACGCCGGCCACCCAGGTTTGCAGCGCCGCACCCCGGACCGTCACGCCGTCGTACGGGCTCACGCGGTGACGGTGGCGCAGATCATCGGTGCGCACGGGCGTCTCCGCATCGGGATCGAAGGCGCACAGGTCCGCCCGCAGACCCGGCGCGATGCTCCCCCGGTCGGCAAACCCGGCCAGCGCGGCGGGCTGCTGCGACATCCAGCGGCTCAGATCGGGCAGTCCGAACCCGCGTTGCGCCGCATGTGCCCACACCGCGCTCGGCCCGACCTGCAATGAGCTGACACCGCCGAAGGCCCGCCCGAAATCCCCGTCCGCCTTGAGCTTCGGGGAGCACGGTGAGTGATCCGACACCACCATGTCCAGGGTCCCGTCCAGCAGGCCGTCCCACAGCCGGTCGCGGTTGGCGGCGTCTCGGACAGGTGGGCAGGCGGCGAACTCCGTGCCGCCGTCGGGAATCGCCTCGGCCGTGAACGTCAAGTAGTGCGGACAGGTCTCGGCTGTCACCGGGATACCCGCGCGTTTGGCGTCGGCAAGCATCGGCAGCACGTTCGCACTGGATACGTGCACGATGTGGGCGCGGGCGCCACTCGCGGCCGCCGTATCGATCACGAGCCCCACCGCATCCTCTTCGGCGGCATCGGGACGGGAACGCAGAAACGACGAGTAGTGCCGCCCGTGCGGCGGCGCGCTGCCGGCGATAACCCGATGGCTTTCGGCGTGTACCAACAGCACCGAACCGAGTTCGGCGATCCGGCTCATCGCGGTACGGAACTGCGCGGGAGTCAGATGCCCGAAGTCGGGGTTCCCGGAGTCGGCGAGGAAGCATTTGAACCCGCGGACGTCCGCGGACGCCAACGCCCCCAGCTCACCGGGGTTCTCGGGCACGACGCCCGCCCAGAACCCGACGTCGACACGGCAGTTCCCCTCGGCCACCGCCTGTTTGGTCCGCAATGCCGCCACGGTGGTCGTCACCGGACGGCAATCCAGCGGCATGTCCACGATGGTGGTGATCCCCGCAACGGCCGCCGCGGCGGTTGCCGTTTCGAAACCCTCCCAGTCCGTGCCCGGTTCGTTGACGTGGACATGGGTGTCGACGAAACCGGGCAGCAGAACCGCGTGGGCCGGGACATCGATCTGGATCGGTGCCCGCACGTCGGCGTCCACTTCCCCGACGTCCGTGATGACTCCGCCGGTGACCGCCACCGACGCCGGCCGGAGCTCCCCGTCGATCAGCACCCGCTGCGCCCGGAGCACGAGATCAGCCATGATGGGCTTCCGCGGTGACGGGCCCGAAGCGCCCGTGGAAGTGCTCGGTCAGACCGGGCCACACCTCCGGGTCATGGCCGGGAATCAACTGGTATCCCTTGTCGCGCGCCAACTTCTTGAGCCTGCGGATCGGTTCGACCGTTTCCTCGGGCTCGACGTCGATGTACCCGCCGATGGGGAGTTCATGCTCGATGTTCTCCGTCAGATCCGCGGCATCGAACGCGAACACGAACCCGCCTCCGCCGACGGACTCGTCGAGCTCCACCACGGAACTCTGATGCCCTGGCGTGTGTCCGTACGTCGGGATCGCGGAGATGCCGGGAGCGATCGTGGCCTCCCCATCGGCCAGCCGCCAGTCGATGTTCGGATCGTCGAAGTCCACCCGGACGATCGCATTGCGTTCCGGCTCAGGGTGGTTCGACAGACCGTATTCGAGCTCGCGGCGCTGGGCATGCACCGGGACCTTGCCTGCGAACAGCTTGAGCCCGCCGGCATGGTCGTGGTGCAGATGGCTCACCGCGACGGTGTGGATGTCGTCGAAGTCCACTCCGACCTCGGCGAGCCGCTGCTCGATCGGCTCACCTGGCCCCGGTAGCACCGGTCGGTATTCCACCGTCGGGAAGAACCGCCGGTACAACGCGGGGTCCCGCACGAGCGCGGTGTTGAATCCGGTGTCGAGGAGCACCCAGCCCCCATCGGTCTGGAGCAACACGCCCGGAACGGGTTCGCGCATGCGCTCCGCGGCCGGCGCCCCGTACACCGACACCGATTTCGGCAGTTCCTCCCAACCCAGGGTGAGCAGGATGATGTGGCGGACTCCGCTCTTGCGGACCAGCGTCGCCATCAGCCCACCGAGAGCGCGGCGAGCCGCAGAGAGTTGGGATTGGTCACCACGTGGGACTGTTCGACGCCTTTGAGCCAGGGCTGGGCCACCATGAAGTCGTTGACGTCGGCGATGTTGAGCCAGCAGCCGGTCTTCACCGCTTCCAGCCCGGCCCGCGAGAACACCGCGGAGTCACCGGTGGGCAAGCCACTGGCCAACGCGTCGGTGACCGGCGGTGCCGAACAGCCCAGGTAGTTCAGCCCGCCGTCAGGATCCCACGAGATGTGCCCCCAGGTGTACGGCGACGGCGCGTCCGGCCAGGCCAGGGCGGTGAAGATCTCCGGAGCCGACTGACCGTCGGTACCGACCCAGCCGTAGATTTCTGACGTCGGGTAGGCCTGAACCTTGGCGGTCAGTCCCGCAGCGGCAAGCTGTGTCTGAAGCAGATTGCTGACCAGCTGATTATCGGGATTACTCGAGTCATAGCCGATCGTGATGGCTTTCTGGTCGGCGGGCAGTCCCCCGGCGATGCCGCTGAGCACCGACGGATCGTGAGCCACACCCTGATTGGCGAAGTCCGAGGCCATCATGTTGGGCGGATAGATCTGTCCGGCCACATCGCCGCGCCCGAAGTACGTCTGCTTGACCAGCTCGTCGACGTTGATCGCCTGCAGCACCGCGGTGCGGTTCTTGGCATCGGTCATCATGCCCTTGTGCGGGTTCACGTACAGGTAGTTGGACATCATGGTCGGCAGCGAGAAGTTCGCGAATGCCTTGTTGTCCAGATAGGACTGGACCGCTGACGAGGGCAGGTCATGCAGGATCGCGGCAAGCTGTCCGTTGTTGAACTGGAGCTGTTGCGCCGAAACGTCGGTGATCACCGGCATCTCGACCTTCTCGAAATACGGCTTGGCGCCCCAGTACTCCGGGAACGACGCCACCGCGTAGCGCGATCCGACCTCGGCCGCGGTGAGCGTGTACGGGCCGGTCCCCAGATCGTGGTTGGTCAGGTAGCTCTGTGCGTGATCGGAGCCCGCGTTCTGTTGGAGGCCCTGAGGACTCATCATCCTGGGCCCGTATGCGCACGCGAGATAATCGAGAAACGCCGCGTTGGGTGCCTTCAGGGTGACGGTGACGTCGTAATCACCGTGTGGGGTCACCGATTCCACGTCCTTGACCATGTAGGCCGGCCCCTGGTTGACCGCCAGTCTGCGATCGAAGGACGCCTTGACGGCATCCGCGGTGAACGGGGTGCCGTCATGGAACCTGACGCCTTCGCGCAGTTTGAAATCGAAGACCCTGTTGTCCGGCGACACCTTCCACTCGGTGGCAAGCAGAGGTTCCAGCACGGGCTTGTCGGTCCCCGCCTTGTACTGCAGCAGGCCCTCGTAGATGTTCGTGGTCAGCAGCAGACCCTGGCCGGCGTAGTAGATGTCAGGGTCGGGCGGCTGGCCCGGGTCCTGCAGGAACGACAGGTGCAGCACCTTGTCGGTCGGCGCCGCGCTGGGTGTGCCGCTCCCGGAATCCGCACCGCCACAGGCACTCAGCATCAACGCCGCCGCCGCACTCATGGCGGTCATGGTCTTCCATCGCTTGATCATCGGGCGGCTCCTTCGAGAACGGGTTGGGACGTGGCGAGTTCGGAGAAGGCGGCGAGGATCTCGTCGGAGGTTCGTAGTGCACCGGTCTGCAGGTACTCCATGGCGTCGAGCGCGGCATCGTGCCGGTACTGCGACGACCCGCCGACGCAGTCGGTGACGACTCGGACGTAGAAGTCACGCTGGTGGGCGTCGGCGAACGTGTAGTGCACACACACGTCGGTGAGTCCGCCGATGAGGATGAGCGTCGAGGCCTTGAGGCCCGACAGCACGATCTCGAAATCCGTTCCGATGAAACCGGAGTAACGCCGCTTCACGATGTGGAACTCGTCGGGCAGCGGCCGCAGGGTGGGTTCCAGGTCGGTGCCGGGCTGCCCCTCGACGCAGTGGACGCCCTCGGTGCCGTCGAGCTCGCGGCCGAAGTCGATGCCGCTGGGCCGGTGGACCTCCTGGAAGAACACCACCGGCACATCCGCCGCACGCGCTGCGGCGAGCAGCTTCTCGGCGACGGCGACGCGCTCGGCATGACCGGGCATCACCGGAATCCCGGCGTCCTGGGCCGACATTCCACCGCCTTCCTGTATGTCGACCACGACAAGAACTGGATTACCCACGATGAGTGGCTGTTTGGGCACCTAACCTCCTATTACTGCGATACGGGGATCGGCTGCCGCCTGGAGCAGGTCCACGGCGGTGTTGATGACTACATAGAGCGCACCCAACATCAAGGTGACGCCCGCGATGGCCGGGAAGTCGGCGACCGGGATGCTCTGCGCGATGTACTGGCCGATGCCCGGCCACCCGAACACCTGCTCGACAACGAGCACGCCCGAGAACATCAGGCCCACTTGAAGACCGGTCATCGACAGCGCAGACCCGACCGAGTTGCGCAGCACGTGCCGCGTCAGGATCCGGCCCTCGGACAGCCCCTTGGCCCGGGCGGTCCGCGCGTAGTCGCTGTCGATGTCGGTCATCAGGCTGCTGCGCAGCACCCGCCCGATCGCCACGGCAGGCCCGATCGCGATCACGAGGGCCGGCAGCATCAGGTGCTGCACGGCGTCGACCACCACGTCGAACCGGCCGTGCACAAGTCCGTCGACGGTGAGCAGGCCGGTCGGCCCGGTGGGCGGATTCGCCACCGCGATGCGCCCATTGGCCGGAACCCACCCCAGGTTCTGGTAGAACACGATCAGCCCGAGGATGCCGAGCAGGAACATCGGCGCCGCCGCACCGGTGAACAACACCGCCCGAAGTGCCTGCGCGCCAGGCCACTTCAACGTGGTGCTGAATGCCAGCAGGGCCGCCAGCACCAGTGCGATGGCGATCCCGAACATCGCCAGTTCCAATGTCGCCGGCAGGAAGCTGCCGAGGTCCGACAACACGGGGTGACGGGTGCGGTAGGAGGTTCCGAGATCACCGGTCACCGCACTGGTCAGGTAGTGCCAGAACTGTACGAGCACCGGCTGGTTCAAACCGAGTTCCTCGCGCCTGGCGGCAACCGCTTGCGCCGAAGCCTGTGCGCCCATCTGCGCCTTCACAGGGTCCAGCGGCGAGACGTGCTGGAGCACGAACATCACTCCGGTAAGGGCGATCAGGATGGCCACCATCGCACTCAGCCGGGAGGCAACGAAAGTCTTCACTCAGGCACTCCTCTCACTCAGCGGTTCTTCATCAGGTTGCGCAGGCAATCCCCGGCGATGTTGCCGACGAGCGCCAGAACCAGGACACCGAGACCCGGCATCACCGGGATCCACCACTGCTGCAGGAAATAACTGAGGTTCCGGGCCGAGTCGGCACCCAGTTCCGGCGCCGGCGCGGCCTGCCCGAGCCCGAGGAACGACAGTGCGGCCACAGTGAGGATCAGGGTGCCCAGATCCAGGCTGGCGGCGACGAGCGCGTTCGGCACCGCACCCGGAAGCAGGTGGCGCGTCGCGAGCCGGAATCGGCTCACCCCAGCGAGTTTGGCGGCCTCGACGTGTGGGCGGGCGGCCAGGCGCGCAACCTCGCCGCGTACCAGCCTGGCGTAGAACGGCCACCAGACGATCGACACCGCGATCAGGGTGTGCACGAAACTCGGTCCGAGCGCGGCGACTACGGCGATCGCGAGCACCGGGGCGGGCAGGGACAGGAACGCGTCGGTGATCCGCATCAGCAGCGAGTCGATCCAGCCTCCCGACGCGCCGGCGATCAGGCCGACCAGTCCGCCGATCGCCAGGCCGACGGCGACCACGACCAGCGCGGCGAACCAGCTGGACCGGGCGCCGTAGAGAACGCGGGACAGGATGTCGCGGCCGACGCTGTCGGTGCCGAGCAGGAATCCGTTCTTGCCCGGCGCTTGCAGCGGCATACCCACCGGTGTGAGCGGGTCGTGCGGGGCGATCAGCGGCACCGCGATGACGAGCAACGTCAGCATGATCACCATCGAGAATCCGGCCCAGTTGAGCACCGTGGACCGTGGCCATGACCACGACAACCGCAGGCGGGTACGCCCGCTGGCCAGCGTGGGGAACGCAACGGCTATCGCCATCAGACCGCCCGCCTTTCGATACATGCAACGTGATGGGGGTTGCCCGGTGTGCCCTCCAACCGGACGTCGAGTTCGCTACCCCCGCATGCCGGTACCGAGATCGGACATCGGGGGTGGAATGCGCAGCCGTCCGGCGGGGACAATGGGCTGGCCGGCTCGCCGGGCAGTACGTGTGATTCGCGGCCCAGGTCGGGGATCGCATCGACGAGTGCCCGGGTGTACGGATGGGCCGGGTCGCCGATCACCCGATCCGCCGGTCCGATCTCGACGATGCGACCCAGGTACATCACGGCGATTCGGTCGGCCACCACCCGGGCGACGGACAGATCGTGGGTCACGAAGACGACGGACATGTCCAGGCTGCGGCGCAGATCCCCGATCAGGTTGAGGACGGACGCCGCCAGTGACACGTCGAGCGCGCTGGTCGGCTCGTCGCACAGCAGCACCGACGGCGGCACGACGGTGGCCCGCGCCAGCGAAACCCGTTGGCGCTGACCGCCGGACAGCTCTCCCGAGCGCGCTTTGGCCACCTCGGCCGGAAGACCGACCCGTTCGAGTACCTCCGCCACGGCGGCACGGCGCTGAGCCGCCGACATCTTTGTGGCCCGCAACCGCTCGGCGATCAACTCACCGACGGACAGCCACGGTGTCAGCGAGGCCCCCGCGTCCTGGAAGACCATCTGCGGGCGTTGACCGCCGGCCACCTGGACGGATCCCGAGGTCGGACTCTCCAACCCGGCGATGATCCGCAACAGTGTCGACTTGCCCGAACCGCTCTCCCCGACCAGTGCCACGGATTCGCCCTGGCGCACACGCATCGTCACCCCGCGCAGTGCGTGCAGCTTTCCGTGATTGTCGGCCGAACGGTCCAGCCACCGCCGAGACACCGCGAACGTCTTGGTGACATTGGCCAGCGCCACAGCCGGTGGTTGGTCGGCGCTGTCAGGCTCCTTGACCGGGAACAACTCGCCGACGTCCGATGAGGCCACCACGCCGCCGATGTCCGCTATCGGCCGGATACAGGCGCTGACCCGTTGGGGTGCAACGACAACGGGTTCCGGCAGTGACGTCGAGCATTCTCCGGTGGCCGCGGTGCACCGCGGCTCGAAGGCACATCCGGGCAGCGGTGACGCCGGGCTGGGCACCGCGCCGGGCAGCGCCGCGAGCTTGCGGTCCCGTGCGGTCTCCAGGGTGAGCCGGCTGCCGAGGAGTCCTTTGGTGTAGGGGTGGGCGGGGCGGGCCAGCACCTCGGCGGCGGGGCCGATCTCGGCGATACGCCCCGCGTAGAGCACCGCGATCCGGTCCGAGATCTGCGCAGCGACACCCAGGTCGTGGGTGATCAGCACGATGCTGCAACCGATCTCGTCTCGCAACCGCTGCAGCAGCCGCAGCACCTGGGCCTGAACGGTGACATCGAGCGCCGTGGTCGGTTCGTCGGCGATGACGAGTTCGGGGTCACCCGCGACCGCCATCGCAATCATCACGCGTTGACGCAACCCGCCGGAGAGTTCGTGCGGATAGGCCCGCATCCGGCGCATGGGTTCGGGGATGCCGACCGCGGTGAGCAGTCGCAGCGCCT
>NZ_HG322951.1:2718856-2794531 GCF_000455325.1 Mycolicibacterium septicum DSM 44393 | reverse complement strand
AGGCCCGCATCCGGCGCATGGGTTCGGGGATGCCGACCGCGGTGAGCAGTCGCAGCGCCTCTTGCTCGCTGCCGGCCGCCTCCGCCACCTGCTTGCCGATCCGCATCGTCGGGTTGAGCGAGGTCATCGGGTCCTGGAACACCGCGCCGAGGTCGAGGCGGCGCACCTTGCGCAACGTCTTGGTTCCGCCGTTGACCATGTCGGAGTCCGCCACCCGGACCGACCCGCCGATCTTGGCGCTCTCGGGCAGCAGGCCGAGCATCGTGAAGCCCAGAACGGTTTTGCCCGAACCGGATTCACCGACCAGGCCGACTATCTCCCCCGGGGCGATGGAAAGGGAGACGCCGCGCAACGCGTGGACGTCGCGGCCGTTGCGGCGAAAGGTGACGCGCAGGTCGTCGATGGCGGCAACCGGCTGTGGGGGTGAGAGTGCCGCTGCTTCGGCGCGTACCGCCGAGTCGTCAGTCGCGGGGTCATCTGCGCCGAGATCCGCGGGGAAGGTCATGTCGATCGTGACCTCAGCCATCGTGGGCCTCCCAGAAGCGATTTGGCAATTCCGCGCCACCACCATGTGCCGCAGCCTGTCGAGCGACAGTTTTCACCGGAGGCCGCGTCGCTGGGTGTCACAGGTGTTAATGAGGTGTAAAGGAATTGACGGGCCCGGTAACCGTCACGTGTCGCGCGTTTCTATCGAGTGACCGATACCCCGTGCGCTGGCCCTTCGCGGCCGAAGCGCCAACCATGGCCCTATGGCAGGAAGACCACGGGTACACGCCCAGCGCCGGCAGGGGCACACAGCTCGTGACGAAATCCTCGACGCCGCAGGGGAATTGTTCACCGCAACCGGTTACGCGGGAACATCGACGCGAGCGATCGCCGAAGCGGTCGGCGTGCGCCAGGCGTCCCTCTACCACTACTTCAAGACCAAGGACGACATCCTGTGCGCACTGCTCGAGCAGACTGTGGCGCCGACCCTCGAGTTCATCCCGAGCCTGCTGGGTACCGAACCGGCATTGACCGCCGATGAACATCTGCACGCCTTGGCGGCGTTCGACGGCGCCCAACTGATGTCGGGCCGGTGGAATCTCGGTGCGCTCTATCTGCTGCCCGAACTGCGTGAGGCCAAGCTCGAACCGTTCTGGTCGGACCGGGAGCGGCTACGGCTGCACTATCTGTCCGTGAGTCGCGCGCTGAGCCGGCGGACCGGCGTTCACGAAGCGGCCGCCGACCTCCCGTTCCGGCTCGTCGAATCGTTGGTCAACGTGTGGTCGATGCCGCCGGGTCCGGAACGTTCCGAAATGCCGTTCCACGTGGCGGATGCCTGTATGCGCGTCCTGGGCATCCCCGACGATGCGGCCGCGGCCCTGCGTTCGCGGAGCCACCGCGAAATCGACAGGCATAACGAGAACGGCTCATCCGACCCGTAGTCTGCTTGGCATGTTCCACGTCCTCACCACGACTTACGTGCAGCCCATCGATGTCGTCGACCAGACCCGCCCCGCCCATATCGCGTGGCTCGAGGAGGAAGTGGCCGCGGGCCGCATCGTGTTGGCCGGCCGTCTCGAATCGGCGACCGGCGCGGTGCTCGTCACCGGGGACCTCAGCGAAGAGCAGGTCGAGGACCTCATCGCCCGCGATCCCTACACCCTGGCCGGGCTGATCCGCTGCGAGCGCACCTCCTTCAACGGGGCGTTCCGCGCTCCCGGATTGTGACCGCGCCGGCATTGAGCCGGGAGATATGTCACACCTGGTAGCGGGATTACTGCCGCCGCCTGCGTCGTTGCACGCTACGCACTGCCATCTCAGGCAGTAGTCAGTTAACCGGACTAATCTTTTCCGGGACACGCACAGACGACGAACAAAGAGGGCTTTGATGAGCACTGTTTATGCCTATGCCGCCAACTCGGCGACCGAACCGCTGGCCAAGACCACCATCACCCGCCGTGAAGTAGGCCCGCATGACGTGGCCTTCGACATCCACTTCGCCGGCATCTGCCATTCCGACATCCACACCGTGAAGGGCGAGTGGGGCACCCCCAACTACCCCGTGGTGGCCGGTCATGAGATCGCCGGTGTCGTCACCGCGGTGGGCTCGGAGGTGACCAAGTACAAGGTCGGCGACCACGTCGGGGTCGGCTGTTTCATCGACTCCTGTCGGGAATGCGACAACTGCAAGGCCGGTCTGCAGCAGTACTGCACCGGCGATTACGGCATGCACGGCACCTACAACTCCACCGAACGAGACGGCTCCCCCACCTACGGCGGCTACAGCGGGGCCATCGTCGTCGACGAGAACTACGTCCTGCGCATCCCCGACAGCATCCCGCTGGACGCGGCAGCTCCCCTGCTGTGCGCCGGCATCACACTGTTTTCACCGCTGCGCCACTGGAACGCCGGGCCGGACAAGAAGGTCGCCGTGATCGGGCTGGGCGGCCTGGGTCACATGGGCGTCAAGCTCGCGCACGCGATGGGCGCGCATGTCACCGTGCTCTCGCAGTCGCTGAAGAAGATGGAAGACGGCCTGCGACTCGGCGCCGACGAGTACTACGCGACCAGCGACCCGGACACCTTCCGCAAGCTGCGCGGCAAGTTCGACCTGATTCTCAACACCGTGTCGGCCAATCTCGACCTTGGCGCGTACCTGGGCCTGCTGGCCGTCGACGGCACGCTGGTGGAGCTGGGCATGCCCGAGCACGCGATGGAGGTGCCGCCGTTCCCGCTGGCAGGCATGCGCCGCAGCCTCTCCGGTTCGATGATCGGTGGCATCCCCGAGACCCAGGAGATGCTCGACTTCTGCGCCGAGCACAACGTGACCCCTGAGATCGAGGTCATCCAGCCCGATTACATCAACGAGGCCTACGAGCGTGTGCTGGCCAGTGATGTGCGGTACCGCTTCGTGATCGACACCGCTTCGCTGCGCGGCTAGATCCCAGTCGTCAACGCGGCGGATTGCGGTCACATAGTGACCGCAATCCGCCGCGTAACTCGTTATCCGGCCTCTGAGTTCTGGCCCGCGTCCGACTGCAGTTCGACGCCGGCCAACGGCCAGCCCGCTGCGGCCAGTTTGGCCGCCACCCGCGCAATGTTCTCCGGACCCGCGTCGTGGTCGGTGACATCGGCGATGAATTCCGCGATGGCGTCGCGGTCGATCGGATCGTCGATGTCGGCCGGTGCCGAGGCCTCGGCGATATTGCGCACCACCTCGGCCACCTGCTCCTCGGTGAGCGGTGTGGCCCGGAGCAATGCGAGCAGCGGAACGCGATCGGTGCCAGGGACCCCTTCCGGGTAGCCGGCACGTAGCCAGTTCAGGACCGAGATCAGCAGCGACTTTGTTGACACCCGGCTAAGTTTCGCGGCTGCCCGGCAAACCCACCACTGGACGCGCCGACAGTTGTGTGGCCATTCATTCGTGGTTCACCGCCAAAACAATCCGGCTGAGCGCAACGGGTGACCGTTTCCCCGCGTCCCGGCATTCTTGGCGCAGTGACCCGCGTGATCCGTTTCAACGCCTTTGACATGAACTGCGTCGCCCACCAATCGCCCGGCTTGTGGCGCCATCCCGAAGACCAGTCCTGGCGCTACAAAGACATCACCTACTGGACCGAGCTGGCGAAGTTGTTGGAACGCGGTCGTTTTGACGGCTTGTTCATCGCCGACGTGCTGGGCACCTACGACGTGTACGGGGCCAGCGACGAGGCGGCGATCCGCCAGGCCGCACAGATCCCGGTGGGCGACCCGATGCTGTTGGTGTCGGCGATGGCATTGGTGACCGAGAACCTGGGGTTCGGGATCACCACCGGAACCGGATTCGAGCATCCTTATCCGTTCGCCCGACGCATGTCGACCCTCGATCACCTGACCAACGGCCGCGTGGGCTGGAACGTGGTCACCGGGTATCTGCCTGCCGCCGCGCGCAACATGGGCCAGACCGACCAGCCGGCACACGACGCGCGCTACGACCATGCCGACGAGTACCTCGAGGTGCTCTACAAGCTGTGGGAAGGCTCCTGGGAAGACGACGCGGTGGTGCGTGACGCCGAGCGCGGGGTCTTCACCGACCCGGCCAAGGTGCACCATATCGGCCATGCCGGTACACATTTCAGCGTCCCGGGGGTACATCTGGCCGAACCGTCGCTGCAGCGCACCCCGGTCATCTACCAGGCCGGTTCCTCACCGCGCGGGGTGCGATTCGCCGCCGAGAACGCCGAGGCGATCTTCACCGCGGCGCCCACCAAAGCTCTTCTACGCGAGACGGTTTCCACGATCCGGGCAGAACTCGAGTTGGCGGGCCGGGATCCGTACGCGGCCAAGATCTTCAACCTCACCACCATCATCACCGGCGAAACCGACGAAGAAGCCCACGCCAGGCATGCCGAGTACCTGGCCTACGGAGATCCCGAGGGCGCACTGGTGTTCATGTCCGGCTGGATGGGCGTGGACCTGGCCCGCTACGGCCTCGACGAGCCGATCGGCAACGTCGATTCCAACGCGATCCTGTCCGCGGTCAAGGCCTTTCAGTCCGCCTCGGACAAGGGCGGCGAGTGGAACGTGCGCGACATCGCCGAGTGGGGTGAGATCGGCGGCATGGGACCGCGCATCGTCGGGTCCGGCGTGCACGTCGCCGACACCCTGCAGGAATGGGTCGAGGAGACCGACGTCGACGGCTTCAACCTGGCCTATGCGATCACGCCCGGATCCTTCGCGGAGTTCATCGAGCACGTCGTCCCGGTCCTCACCGAGCGCGGCGCGTACCAGTCGACGTACGCACCGGGCAGCCTGCGCAACAAGCTGCTGGGCCACGGCGACCGTCTCGCCGACGAGCACCGCGGCGCCAGTTACCGGGTGGGCGGGCCCAATTCGACGATCATCGAGCGTCCGTCGACGCTGCCGTCCTCGTCGGCGTCCACGGCTGCTCAGCCGGCGCGGGGCCGCTAGTTTCGCCGAGCCCGGTCGATCTAGCGCGGCGCAGCCTGGACGTTGGTGGGTTGCTGCCCCACCGTCGACGGGGGCAGGTCGGTCTCTTCCACGCCGGGCGTGTTGAGCTGACCGGCCAGCCACGGTAGTGCGGCGCCAAAGGCGTTGGCGGCGAATGCCCAGTCATGCCGGCCCGGCGCCGTTTGCACCGAGCAAGCGATCGCATCGGTCCGGGCCGCGTTGCACAGTGTGGTGGCCGCGACATCCTGGGACTCGGGATTCGCAGTGGGATCGTGAGTGGTTCCCCCACGCCGGGAAACGGGCACCTCGAACCACGCTGTGACATCGGAGTACGGACCGTGACGACGCAGGATGGTGACCGGATCGTAGGCCGCCCACGCGTCGGTGTCCCCGCCGAAGAGCCGGTTGATCGTCTGCGTCTTGTCTCCCGTGTTCGGTCGCAGATCACCGGCGATGTCGATGAACGACCGGAACATATCCGGGTGCATCAGGGTCAGGTCCACCGCGCAGGTGCCGCCCATCGACCAACCCGCTATCCCCCACCCGTCGCGGTCGGCGCGCACACCGTAGTTCGAGATCAGATACGGAACAACGTCTTTGGTGAGGTGGTCGGCGGCGTTGCCCCGGGTCCCGTTGACGCACTCGGTGTCGTTGGTGAACGAACCGGTGGCATCGACGAACACGAACACCGGCGCATTGCCGTCATGGGTGGCCGCGAATCCGTCGATGATGCCCAGCACGTTGCCCGCCCGCAGCCAGTCGGCCGGGGTGTTCAGTTGCGAACCGATCATCATCACCGCGGGAAGCTGCGGCGGCGGATTGCTGGCGAACCACGCCGGTGGCAAGTAGACGAGTTCACCACGGTGCGCGAAGCCGGACGCCGTCGAATCGATGGTCACCGGGACCAGAACACCGCTCGGCGGCCGGAAGTGGGCCAGCTGCATCTTGGTCACGGTCAACCGGTCCGTCTGCCCCGGCAGCGGGCTCGACGTGAGCTGCTTCCACATGGCGTCCACGGTCGGGAAATAACCGACCCACATGTTGAGTGTCAGGACACAAGCCAGCCCGCAGACCCCGATCGCCGCCACCGACGCACTGCGCCGCCACCACCGGGCACTCAGCCATCCCAGGAGCGCCACACCGACGGCCAGCGCGGTCAGCGCGATCCAGACCCACAACTCCGGTGGGCCGGCGTTGCCGGCCACCCCGATCGAGTCGATGTACCAGTAGGTCACGCCCGCCAGCACCGCCGCCGCGGCCACCAGCGCCGGCAATATCCGGAAGCGCCAGCGCGGCGAACGCCAGCCCACGGCGGTTCCCAGCAGCAGCGCGGCGATCAGCTGCACGACGACGGGGAACCAGCCGTGTATCAGCGAGATCTGCGAAATGAGCTGGTGCATCAGCTCAATTTCCTATCAGCGCCAGCTGTCAGCTCACTGGGCGAACGCTGAAGGAGCGGCCGAAACCCGCGGTCACCGGGGCAGGCACTTTGCGGGCGGGCAGTACTGCGTGCCAGGTTGTGACGCCTTATGGTGACGTGATGCGCACAATGATGCTGGTGGCCCTGGTGAGCGCCGCGGTCGGCGCCGGCCTTGGTGTCCCCGGCCTGGCTGCCGCGGACCCGCCGCCGCCTCCGCCCCCACCGCCGCTCAATCTCAACGCGCTGACGCCGGTGAAGCCGTCGGATTTCGCGATGCAGAACGGCGAGTACTACGCATTTGCGGTGCCCGGCGACATCGCATGCGCCATCAGCCGCGGGTCGGGCAATTACGGTTGCAGCGGCCCACTGCCGGCGGCCCCGGATGGGGCCAACGCGGTCACGGGCGGACAACGGGGGTTGCCCACGTTCGTCAGCGACAATCGGCCGCTGTTCGTCTTCGACAAGCTGCCGAACCGGCTGCTGCCCGGATCACGGATCAGCTTCCGCGATGTGACGTGCGGGACCGACGGCACGGTGACGGTGTGCAGCAATTCCTTTGACGGAGCGGGGTTCGTCCTCAGCCCGGGCGGCAGCCATGCTCTCGATGTGAACAACCCACTGCTGCTCAATACCGGGGAGGGGCGCAACCCGTACGCCAACTAGCTAGAAGTCCCAGTCCTCGTCTTCGGTGTTGACGGCCTTGCCGATGACATACGAGGACCCCGAGCCCGAGAAGAAGTCGTGGTTCTCGTCGGCATTCGGCGAGAGCGCCGACAGGATCGCCGGGTTCACGTCGGTCTCGTCCTTGGGGAACAACGCCTCGTAGCCGAGGTTCATCAGCGCCTTGTTGGCGTTGTAGCGCAGGAACTTCTTGACGTCCTCGGTCAGCCCGACCTCGTCGTAGAGATCCTGGGTGTACTCGACCTCGTTGTCGTACAGCTCGAAGAGCAGCTCGTAGGTGTAATCCTTGAGCTCCGTACGCTTTTCCTCGTCGATCAGGGCCAGCCCGCGCTGGTACTTGTAGCCGATGTAGTAACCGTGCACGGCTTCGTCGCGGATGATCAGCCGGATCATGTCGGCGGTGTTGGTCAGCTTGGCCCGGCTGCTCCAGTACATCGGCAGGTAGAAGCCCGAGTAGAACAGGAAGCTCTCCAGCAGCGTGGAGGCCACCTTGCGCTTGAGCGGCTCGTCACCCTTGTAGTACCGCATGACGATCTCGGCCTTGCGCTGCAGGTTCGGGTTCTCCTCCGACCAGCGGAACGCATCGTCGATCTCGGCCGTCGAGCACAGCGTCGAGAAGATGTTGGAGTAACTGCGAGCGTGCACCGACTCCATGAAGGCGATGTTGGTGTAGACGGCTTCCTCGTGCGGGGTGAGCGCATCGGGGATCAGGCTGACCGCGCCGACGGTGCCCTGGATGGTGTCCAGCAGCGTCAGACCGGTGAACACCCGCATGGTCAGCTGCTTCTCGTGCGCGGTGAGCGTGCCCCACGACGGGATGTCGTTGGACACCGGCACCTTCTCCGGCAACCAGAAATTGCCGGTGAGCCGATCCCAGACCTCGGCATCCTTCTCATCCTGGAGCCGGTTCCAGTTGATCGCTGAGACACGGTCGATCAGCTTCATGCCTTCGCTCACCGGAACCCCTTTTCACCAGGTCTTTTTGTTTGCCGAACAGCACCCATGACACTACCCCTGGGGTTACTGACCCGCGGGGACCGCAACACCTTGTGTTTTCGTGTCGCTCGCCTCATGGATGAAATCGAACTCCGCCGGGTCCAGCTTGCGCGTTGCCAGCCAGTACTGCCAGGTCATACCGCTCCACAGGGTGCGGTTGACGCCGTGGGCGTCCATGTACCAGCTCCGGCAACCTCCGGTGTTGAACACCGTGTGCGCCAGATCGTGCTGCAGCTCGGCATTGAACTCCGCCTGGGCGGTGGGGTTGGGTGAGAGCGCCTCGGCCCCGGCCTTGTCGACGGCGGCGACCGCCTGACCCACGTAGCGGATCTGCTGCTCGATCATGAACACCACCGAGTTGTGCCCCAGGGCGGTGTTGGGCCCGAGCAGGAAGAACAGATTGGGCATTCCCGCGACCGCCACGCCGCGGTGGGCGGACATCCCCTCGCGGTTCCAGCGGTCCACCAGGTCCTCACCGCCGGCACCCTTGATGTCGACGTAGGTATAGGAGTCGGTGACGTGGAAACCGGTGGCGAACACCACGACGTCGACAGGGTGCTCGACGCCGTCGGCGGTGACGATGCCGGTGGGTGTCATCCGGGCGATGGACTCGGTGATCACCTGGGTCTTGGGGTTGGCGATCCCGCGGTAGTAGGTGTCGGAGTTGAGGATTCGCTTGCACCCGGCGCGGTAGCTCGGTGTGAGTTTGCGGCGCAGCTCGGGGTCTTTGATGCTGCGGTTGATGTTGTAGCGGCCCATCGCCTCGCCGATCTTGAGCAGCCGCGGCTGCTGCGTCATGGCGAAGCCGACGCCCTCGTGGATCCAGTAGATAGCGGCGCGCATCGCCGCCCGGGTCCCGGGCACATAGCTGAACGTGCGCCGGATCCATTGCGGGAACTTGTTGTTCACTCGCGGCATGACCCACGCCGGGGTGCGCTGGTAGAGGTGCAGCTCGGCGACGTCCCGGACGATCTCGGGCACGATCTGGATCGCACTGGCACCGGTGCCGATCACCGCGACCCGCTTACCGGTGAGATCGACGCTGTGGTCCCACTCCGCGGAATGGAAAGTCGCACCGGTGAATTCCTCGCGCCCCTCGATGTCGGGAATCTGCGGGATGTGCAGGCCGCCGGCGCCCGAGACCAGGAACTGGGCGATGAATTCCTGGCCGGTGTCGCTGAACACGTGCCAGCGCAGCTCCTGGTCGTCCCAGTGTGCGCGGTCCACATGGGTGTTGAACCGGGTGTAGCGGCGCAGCCCGTACTTGGCGGCCACGCCCAGCAGGTAGTCCTGGATCTCGGGCTGGAATGACCACATGTGGCTCCAGTCGGCCTTCGGCTCGAAGGAGAACGAGTACATGTGCGACGGGATGTCGCAGGCACACCCCGGGTAGGTGTTGTCGCGCCACGTCCCGCCGAACTCGTCGGCCTTCTCCAGGATGAGGAAATCGACGCCGCGGCGTTGCAGCTCGATCGCCATCCCCATCCCCGAGAACCCGCTGCCGATGATCAGGGCGCGGGTGTGGATTGGTTGCTGACCCTGCGGCGAGGGTTGGGCAGCCGTCATAGCTCAGGTCCTTTTCTGGGAACGGCGGTACCGGATATTTCCCAGTCTCCGGACCTGGGACCCGACTGTCAACGAGATGATCAGCTGGCGTGCTGGCGACGCTGGACACCCTCGTGAAGCGGCAGATCCGGGTCGATCCAGATGCCGAGCAATTCACAGGTGCCGTTGATGGAGCCGACCATGATCGTGGTCAGGTGGTTGACGAACTCCTCGGCCGGCATCCGGCGCGGGCTGTCCTCTTCGGTGCCCAGCCACCAGTCCGTGGCCGACGCGCACGCACCGAAGGTGGCGAACGCCGCCAGTTCGATCGCGGCCCCGTCCAGCTCCATCTCGCGCAGTTCGTTCGAGAACATGTCGGCCATCGCCAGGGTGATGCCGCGGCCCTCGTTGAGTGCGCGCATGGTCGATTCGCTCTGTTCGGCGAACCGGCCCTGAATAAGGAACCGCAGCACGTTGGGGTGTTCGTCGACCAGCAGTACGTACTGTTCGACGCTGCGGCGGATGACTTCCCGGGCCGGATCGGCTCCGAGGTTGATCACCGGGAAGATCGCCGACCACAGCATGTCGCGCAGCCGCTCGCCGATCGCCTGGAAGAGATCTGACTTGTCGGCGAAGTGACGGTAGATCTTCGGCTTGGCCGTACCGGCCTCTTCGGCGATCTCCCGCAGGCTGACCTCGGGGCCCAACCGGTCGATCGCCCGGAACGAGGCGTCGACGATTTCCGACCGCACCTTCTTTCGGTGCTCACGCCAGCGCTCGCTACGGGCATCAACCTTGACGCCCGGGCTATCGCTGGAATGTGATCTCGACGTTCGCCGCACGCGATCACTGTACCCGCCCTGATAGCGCTGACCTGCCCAGACCGCCTCACAACACGCGGTTGTACCGTTTGACCCGGGCGTTCGCCCGTCAAGCCATCGACACCTCGCTTGGGTACTATCGCAGCCACAGTCAACCGATGAGACGAGGCTCATGACGCAGCGATACGACCTGGTCATAGCAGGTGGCGGCCCGTCGGGGTCCGCCGCGGCGTGGCAGGCCGCTCAGACCGGCGCCAAGGTGTTGGTCCTGGACAAGGCAGAGTTCCCCCGCGACAAGCCCTGCGGTGACGGGCTGACCGCCCGCGCGGTGAGCTACCTGCAGAAGATGGGCCTGTCCGACGAGGTCTCGAAGTTCCATCGGGTCAACAAGGTGACCGTGTACAGCCCCAGCGAGTGGGATCTGTCCTTCCCGCGGCGTCCTGGCATGCCCGACCACGGCCACACGGTGAGCCGGACCGAACTGGACACACTGCTGCTCAAGCACTCCGAATCGGCCGGTGCCGAGGTGCGCCAGGGCGCCGAGGTCGCCGGACCCGAGTTCGACGCCAAGGGCCGCGTGGTCGGCGTGGTGCTCAAGAGTGGTGAGAAGGTCTACGGCGACGCGGTCATCGCGGCCGACGGCGCCTACTCCCCCATCAAGCGCGCGCTGAAGATCGACTCGGAGTACAACGGCTACTCGGCCATCGCCATCCGGTCCGAGATGCACGCCAACCGCCCCGACAGCGATGCCTTCGAGATCTACCTCAAGCTGATGTTCCAGGGCGATCAGCTGCCCGGGTACGGCTGGATCTTCCCGATGGGCGGGGGCCGGTTCAACATCGGCCTGGGCTACGTGAACAGCTACAAGAACTGGCAGTCGATCAACGCCACCCAGTTCCTCGGCGACTTCATGCGGACCCTGCCGGCCGAATGGGAACTGCCGCCGATCGAGGAACTCAAGAAGAACAAGAGCGTGCGGGCCTGGCGATTGCCGATGGGCTTCACGGCATGGCCGCCGTGGCGTCCGGGCGTGCTGTTCGCAGGCGACTCGCTTGGTGCGGGCAAGCCGGTGTCCGGTGCGGGTATCTCCAAGGCGCTCGAATCCGGTTTGACCGCAGGCGAGTGCGCGATCGCCGCGCTCACCAACGGCGGGCCCGACGACTTCACCAACTACGAGCAGCGGATGCGCGCGGCGTGGGGTCGTGAATACCGGCGCGGCCGCTTCTTCAACAAGCTCGCCGGGTATCCCGCGGTCGCGGGCGCGGGCCTGAAGGCGTTGGACAACCACACCTTCCGTGACCTGCTGCTCAAGTCGCTGTACAAGAAGGCGCAGAGCCCACAGCACACATAGCCGTTCGGAGCACCAAATGTGAAGCCTCTGCGATGTTGTCGCAGAGGCTTCACATTTTTGGGCGGATCGCTATAGGCCGATGTAGACCGACTTGGTGTTGAAGTAGGCCTCCAGCCCCTTCTTTCCGCGCTCGCCACCCCAACCCGACTGCTTGTGACCGCAGATCGGCATCGACGGGTCGGCTGCCAGCGCCGAGTTCACCCAGATCTGGCCGCCGCGAAGCGCATTCGCCACCCGATGGGCGCGGCTGAGGTTCTCGGTCCAGATGGCCCCAGCCAACCCGTACTCGGTGTCGTTGGCCGCCGCGATCGCCTCTTCTTCCTCGTCGAAGGGAATCACCGAACCGACCGGTCCGAAGATCTCCTCCTTGATCAGCCGCATGTCCGGGGTGGTGTTGGTGACGATCGTCGCCTCGTAGAAATAACCCTTGCGGTCCATCGGCTTACCGCCGGTGATCACCTCCGCACCGCCGGCCACGCCGTCGTTGACGATGCCCTCGACCCGCGTGCGTTGCTTCTCACTGATCAGCGGCCCCAACACCGAGGTGGGATCCTCGTATCCACCCATCGGCAACATCTGGGCGAACCCGGCCAAACCTTCCACGACCTGGTCATAGATCTTGCGCTGCACATAGATTCGCGAAGTGCACGAACAGTTCTGCCCGGAACCTGCGAGCAGGCCCATGCCGGCACCCATGATCGCCTTGTCGAGGTTGGCGTCGTCGAACATGATCAGCGGCGACTTCCCACCGAGCTCCAGCGTCAGGCGCTTCAGATTGCCCGCAGCCGCCTGCACGATCAGACGCCCGACCTCCGTCGACCCGGTGAACGCGATTTTGTCGACATCGGGGTGTGCCGTCAGCGCCGCACCCGTGGTCTCGCCATAGCCGGTGATGACGTTGAGGACACCATCGGGCAGCCCCGCCTCGCGGAAGATCTCTTCGAGTTTCAGCGCCGACAGCGGAGTTTCCTCGGCCGGCTTGAGCACCGCACTGCATCCGGCCGCCAACGCGGGGGCGACCTTGAGCATCGCGACGAAAAACGGTCCGTTCCAAGGGATGATGAGGCCGACGACGCCGACCGGCTCCAGCTGAGTGAAGGTGTGGTACTCCTCGAAATGGCCGAGCAGCCCGTCGGAGATGAGATTGGCCGATTCGCCGTGGATCTTGCCGACCCAGCCCGCGTAGTAGATCAGCATCTCGTTGGCCACCTTGATGATCTGCTGCGCAGCCAACGCGTTCATGCCGTTGTCGCGCGCCTCGATCTCCGCGAGTTCCTCCGTGCGCGCCTTGATGATCTCGGCCGCCCGGAAGAGCACCTCGGCCCGGTGCGCGGCGGGCAACTTGCGCCACACCCCCGACTCGAACGTCTCCCGCGCCCGGGCCACCGCCGCGTCGACGGCAGCCTGATCTGAATCAGGGACCTCCGCGATCTGCTCCTCGTTCGACGGGTTGAAGACCGCAATGGTGCTACTCAATGTCCATCATCCTTTCGTCGCGCTGCGCCAAATCACCGCGAGCTTATGCGCGTAAGTTGCCAGCGTCTAGAGGCCTCCTCCGCGACTACGGAGAAACGCGACTATCAGGCCCGCATACACGGACGACAAGACGAGCGCCGGTGACTGTCAGCCTTCGCGCAGCGTGTACCGCGCGTCCTCGGCGACGGCCTCGAAGCCGATGCGCTGATACACCCGGTTGGACACCGGGTTGTCGGTGTCGGCGAACAGCACCACCTCGCTCGCCCCTCCGCGACGCGCGAACTGCGCGGCAGCGGCGGTGACCGCGGCCGCGGTGTCCGGGCGGCGTGTAGACCGGGCCGATACGAGAGGCGCCGACGACGGCAGCGCGCACCCGCGCCATGCTGACAAGATCGCCGTCCACCACCCACAGCAGGACGTGGTCACCGGCATCGGCGATCGAGGTGAGCATCGCCCGACTCGCCTCGACATTTGAGGGCTCGTCGAATGCCTCGATGAAGAACTCGTTCAGCCACCGCACGACGGTCTCCGCGTCCGCGGTTCCGGCGGTTCGCCAGTCACCGGCCACGCCGCTCGGAACTGCCAATTCACCCAGCCGGTAGAGCACGTCGCGGGATGACTCACTCGCGAGGACACCTCTAACCGCATGCCACGCTTGATTGAAAGCCATTGCCGTCGCTGATGTTCCACGCACCCCCGACAGGTTCACCCCTGCGGCGGCCAGCGCCTGGGCCGCAGCCGGCGCAGTCTCGGGCGGCAGTCCGTTCACCAACAGCACCGAGTCGCGCGTCTGGACCGCCGCGCCCGCGACACCGTTTCCGTTGGCGACCGACAACAGGATCCGCTCGGCGGGCCAGGGCGTCGTGTGCAGCGTCGTCAGCTCCAAGGTGAACAGCACCGGGTCCGGGCGGTACACGGACCGCTCGGCCGCTTCGAAGTCGGTCGGCGACTGATGCAGGTGGGCCTCCATGCCTCAAGCGTGCGGGCTCGGTCTCATGATCGCCACTGGTTTTCGAACGGCACTCACGGCTGCGCCACCACCATCCACATCGGCTGATCACCTCCGCGCTCGCGCAAGGCGCGGACCGCTTCTGGCGTATCGCATAACGGGTACCGATGGGTGATCAGCGTGTCGGCACTCACGGCTCCGCTGCCGAGCAGGGCGAGGATGTAGTCCGAATCGTTGCGCGTAGCACCACGCATCCCGACGATGGTCCAGCAGTTCATCATGACCGTGCTCAACGGCCACTGAGGTGGGTCGGCGTTCGACCCAAGATGGACCAGGCATCCGCCGGTGGACAGGGCTCCAGCAGATTGCGCCACCGTCGGACCGCTGGGCGTGTAGTCGATGACGGCATCCGCACCATGGGGCAGCAGGACTTTCAGCGCGTGCGACAGGGCACCGTCGGCGCCCCATCCCGACGGCAGTTCGTCGGTTGCGATGAGGTCGGTGGCGACGCTGCCGCCAAGGGCGCTGACCGCTGCGAGACGCTGCCGATTTCGGCCGACAAGGACCAGGCGGGCGATGCCGAAGACGTTGGCCAGCAGCACCGTCGCCGCGCCGATACTGCCGGTGGCGGCCGTGAGGATCACGGTAGCGCCTGGCGCGATGCGAGCACAGGTGAGAGCACGTGCGGCGGTGGCCAGATGGTTGACCTTCGCGCCGACCTCGAAGCTGACACGGTCGGGCAACGGATCGATGAGCCAGTCCGGGACGCGGACGTACTCAGCCAGGGCCCCGTCGTGATAGCGCGCGTACAGCGGCAGCGGACCGTCGCCGAATGCCCCGTGCCCCATGATCGCCAGCCTTGGGCACATCATGTCCCGGTCACTTCGGCAATGGACACAGTTGCGGCAGTTGAGGTTCGGATGGATGCGCACCCGCTCACCCTCATTCAAGGTGTCGACCATGCTACCGACGGCCACTACGGTACCGGCGCCGTCAGGACCCAGCGTGGACGGCAGGTGCGTGAAGCGGCCCATTTCCAAGACCCGCAGCATTCCCGGTGAGATTCCCGCCGCGGCGACCTTGACCAGGACCTCGTCGGGTCCGAGCTCAGGAACGTCAATCTGGTCGAGATGCACTGCCGGGGAACCGGAGTGCGCTCTCGCGGCGAGCATCGTCAGCTCCGCCGGTTCGCCGCCACCACTCGGTAGAGCGCAGGGGTGGCGGTCACGGTGAAATCGAATGCCTGACGAGCGGCATCGCGCAGGGCGTTGAACTCGGGATTGCTCAGCGCCGCCTCGAACGCTTCCCGGCTCTCCCAGTGCGCGACATTGACGAGCTGGAATCGAGCGTCCTGGTCCACCGCGCGGTGCAGCGTGTAATCGATGAACCCGGGCAGGGTGCTCATCAACGTGGCACGCTGCTGCCAGTCGGCCAGGAATTCGTCGACACGGTCGGCAGGGACGTCCACGGTGTTGATCAGGGTCAGCGTCTGATCTCCGACGTCAGAGTTGTTGCCGGGATGGGTCATTGGGTTACCTTCTCTCTTCCGCTGTGAGATCCGGCCCGGCCGCGGTGAAGCGCGGTAGGCAGGTTGGGTTTGATCCCTTCGCGCCAGATCGTCTGCGCAACGCTCTGGTGCCGGTTGGTGGTGGCGACGGCGACCGCCTTGCGGTGATAGTCGGTTCGGGTGAGCTGGTCGACGATTGCCGCCGCCAGATCGCGGCGTGCAGTCTGGCGTCCGGCGATGTGGTCCTCGGCAATGCGGTAGGTGGTGGGTGGGTCGAGGTTGGCCAGCCCGAGCGGACGCATGATCGTCCAGTCCACACCGGAGGCGGCAACGATGGATTCCATCCGGGCCATGTCCACATACAGCGTGCGGCCCAGGCGCCCCAGGATTCGCCGGGCGACGGTCCGCTCGGCCCATCCCCACTCCGGATCGGTCCAGTCGCTCAGGACCGCGGAGCTGGTGACGATCAGCCGTCCGGCACCGACCCGCGCCATTGCAGCACAAATCGCCTGTGCCGATGCGGAATACAGATGAACAGGGTGACGGCTGAAGCTGGCGCCGAGTACGGACACGACGGCGTCAGATCCGGCGATCGCCGCCGAAACATCCTCCGGCGATGTGGCGTCGCCGCCGACGACACGCAACCCGTCGGCCGTGACCGGGAACGTGGTCGGACGTCGTGCCATCGCGACCACATCGTGGCCGTCGGCCAAAATCCGCGCGGTCAACAACTGACCGGTCGGGCCGCTGGCCCCGAAGACGGTAACTTTCACGATCGCGCCGCCTTCGTCGCACCGTGTGCCTGCGGTGAATCATCCAGTGCCCGGGTGGCTTCCGCGACCAGGGCGCACGCATCGTTGAGGTAGGCCAGAACGGCGGCCACCTGCGACGGGGTCATGCTTGCCTGAAGGGCGTCCAGCCGGCTGCTGCCGTCGCGGTAGATGTCGGACAAGCGCGCGAATCCCACGGATTCGATCTCGACGCTGCGACGATCGTGGTCCTGGTGCCGGCGAACGACCCACTGGGCGTCCTCCAATCGCCGCAGTACGCCGGTCATGGTGGCCGGTTGCATCGAGAGTCTGCGGGCCAACGCCGTCGGCGATTGCGGTCCCCCGCGCGTGAGGACGTCCAGCACCTCCAGATCCGAATCCTTCAAACCCGCGATGGCCGCTACCTTTCGCGTACTCAATGCCAGCGCGATGCGTAGGTCCTGCAATGCCGTACGCAGGGTTGCGTCGTTGCCGGCACCAGGTGGTTGTTTCGACATCACTGCCCTTTCAGGTCGACAGGTCGGACGAAGATCGGCAGCGAGGTGAGGTGGTGTTGAGCGAGTAACCGCCGCACAAACCGGTAGAAGCTCGGACGCAGCAGTTGTCGCGCCATGAATGCGGGTACGGCACCGGGAATGCGGGCATAGTTCACCAACACGTATGGCGCAGACCGGTCGGGAACCAGGAGCGTGGAGTTGTCGACGCCGGTCTTCGCGCCGAACCAGGCCGACAACGCCCGCCAGGTGTCGATCGCGGATTCTTCTTCAGCGGGGCCGGTGAAGTGGTTGAGCAGAATATTCGGTGTCGGTGAACCGTCCTCGGTGACACCGAACCGCGCCCGATTTTCTGCTGTGAATGCCGTCAGCGGGCTGGTTTCCGCCAGGGCCGCATCGTTGAGCACCGCTGCCGCGGTCGGCACGTCGAGGACACGTATCAGCATGACCACGTCGTGCAACGGCGCACCGGCGATGGGCACGATGACGCTCGTCTGAAACAGACGCACGTCCAACACATCTGCATGTTCGGACAAGTCGCGGGCGACGGCCCGCAACCGGACAAGTTTGAGCCGGCGGGCAGCGCTGGGCCGTAAGAACGGCCCGATTCGCACCGGGTCGACGCTCCATCCCACGTACACGAACGGATCGGGAATGACGGCACCGAATGGTGGGGGCGGATATCTCTCAGCCATGGGCTGACTCCTCCGTGCATTTATTACGAGATTCGTATTATCTGCAATTCGTACTATATGCACGATCCAGAGCCGGTCGCAACACCTGCGAGCGGATCCGCGGTTAGCGTGGCCATGTGCATGGGCTACGCCGATTCAGCAAGAACTGCGCATCAGCCGCGATCCTCGGGGCACTCGCGTGCGCCACTGCCTGTTCGCACGTCGTGACCGGGCAGCCACACGCCGATAGTGACGCTCAGGGCACGCCGCCGCCGGACAACCCAACCGTGACATGGCGCGATAACGTCCTGCCTTCGGACTGCCTGCTCACCGGTAAGCAGATGTCAGTCCTCGCGGGCGTCGAACTGGACGACGGCCGCGATACCGACATCAAGAACACCGATGGGACAACCGGACGCAGCTGCAAGTACTACGCCACCGCGGGTGGCGTCCTGTCTTTCACGGCGAACATCAAGGTCCAAGCGCCGTCCACCGGGGTGATCACCAAAGAACTCCTCGCAGGCATCGGCGAACCAGGGGCCACCGAGGTCCCCGGCATCGGACGCCGCATGGTCATCGAGCCTCTCACGCCCCCAAGCGGTTTCCCCGTGATGCGGGTAGCCACCGACAAGTACCTGGCCAACGTGGTGCTCGTGATCGGCAACATCCCTGGGCCACCCGACGTCGCAGCGTGGACCCGGGCTGCATCCGAGATCCTCAAGGTGCTCCCCGCCTGATTCATCGCCGGCCCCGGCTCACTGTGCATGGCCGCAGGATCACCCCGACGTGTTCGACGCGGCCTCACCCGTCATGACTGGGAGTCGGGCTCCTTCGCGGCCTGTTCGGTTCGCGCGTGCCGGGCCGCGGACTTGCGGGCGTGGCTCGCCTTGCCCTTCGCCGCGGACGATGCCCCTGAATTCATCGACGCAGCATCAGGTTTCAAGGTCTCACGTCCGTCACCGTCGTCCGACGAGGTGATCGTCAGACCCTTTCGATGCCTCCCACCCAGTTCCGACCGCTTCTCCCCCGCCGAGAGCGCGCGAACACGAGTCCGCAGCGTGGGCGACTGCGGTTCTGCAGACGAAGTCTTCGTGGAATCTGCACCTGCTGACGACCTGCGTTCGACGGTATCCAGGGCATCCGGCTGCGCTGCGAGTGACGATGCCTCGATCGAATCGGTTGGCGAGATAGCCGCTTTCGGCACATTGAGGTCGTGCAGGTGGCTCAGCGTGATCTGCGTACCGCGAATCGCCCCGGCCAGAGTCAGCCCGGTGCTGCGAACGTTGTTCTGCAGCGTCAGTTGTGTGTTGTGCAGGTTCTCGGTGATCACATCGCCGATCTGCTGCGCCGCGTGCTTGACGGTGATCTTCGCGTTGTGCAAGTTGGGTCCCGCGTTGATCAGGACGTCGATGCCGGCCTGCGCTATGGGCGCGATGGCAGTCACCACGCGGGCGACCCCGACTGACACGGCGTCGGCAACTGCGGCGAACGCCTGTCGAACGGGCACCGGCATCGCGCTGAGTGCGGCTGCGACGACAGCGTTGGGGATGATCAGCGCTAGATTGGCGAAGCCGAAGCCGAGGGAGGCCAGCTGTAGGTACACCTCCCGCGACAGAGACATCTTCGGCGCTGTGTAGTCGGTCAAACTGCCGGTGCTGTCGAACTCTGCGATGAGGGCGGCCAGAATCAGCGCGGACTGTTTGGGCTTACCGTCTGAAGTGAACAGACCAAAGTTCGCCTCGGCGTTCAGATCACCGGTCCTGATGTCCTGTGCGGTGTAGATGAACGCCGGTCCGGCGAAGGAGATCCTGGACCAGGCGGTGAGGAAGTCTTGCATGAGCTGGGCCTGCTCGGCCTGCGTGTTGCCGATGCCCGGAGTCGTGGCGGTGCCGTACTCGGTGGCCCAGATCTTCAGGTCGCCGTCGCCGTTGGCGGCCATGATCGAGTACAGCGCGCGAACCTGCTCCAGCGGGGAGTCCGTCACGCCCTCCCCCGCTGAGAACGGCAACGTGTAGTGGTAGGGGTGGTAGGACAGGGCGTCGAAATACCCACCGGCGCCCGCCGCGTACATCTGGTCGAGGAATTGTTGTGGGCTGACACTGATTCCGTTGAAGGTCTTGGTCGCACCGAGCGCGCCTGCCAGGACGGTCGCGTCGGGGTTGGCCGCCTTGATCGCGGTGTAGGCAGCCTTGAGCACCGCGGTGTATGAAGCAGCGCTGACGGGAGCGTAGAAAACGACCCCGTTGGGCTCGTTCCAGATTTCGTAGGCGTAGATCTTGTTGCCGTAACGGGTGGCGACCGTCGACGCGAAGTTGGCATACGCGGTCGGGTCGGGTGCCCCCGCCAGGACCACGCCGTCCCACGCGGGGTTGCCCGTGATGTCCGCGGTGATCGAGAAGCCCATGGATGTCGCCGTGTTGACGACGTTGTCCATCTTGGTCCAGTCATACGACGTGGAACTGGTGGGCTGGATGTACACCCAAGGCACGCCGATGCGCAGGTCTGTGACCCCGAGGCTCTTCATGGCGTTGAGCCGCTCGACCAGCTGCCCTTGGTCGAGATTGTAGAGAGTCGAGTCCGCAATCCCCAAAGCTGTTGAAGTGTCGGTGATTCCGGTGAGCAGCTGCACATCGATCTGAACCACGTGACGTGGCTGGGCCGCAGCGGTCACGTCGGGCGGCTGCGCAACGGCGGTTCCGGCCAGAACGGCGAGCGCCAGAGAGCCGGCTGCGATCTTGGCACGCAGAAGAGAAGTAGGCGTGATGGTCAACGTGGGTCCCCCAACCCGAGAGTGATATTGACGGGGACCGTACCAAATCAGCAAATGAATTTTCGACAATTGCCGAGTGAACACACCGAGAGCCGGTCACAGTTCGCAGCAGCGAAAATTGGTGCAGCAGGGCGCACCTCACAGGGCATAGCCTCGACCCATGACGTATGACGACGCCGGCTGGCATCACGATACGGCGATCGAAAACGGTCTGGAGCTGGCAGCCGCCAGCACCCACATCGGGATGTTCATGGCATGGCTTGCATTGCACGGCATGGCGCAGCCCGACTATGCCCCCTCGGAGCTCCACGAGCGGATGATCACCCCGGGTGAATATCTACGTCGGCACTGTGTCGACCAGATCGATCCGTTCATGCTGACCGACACCGGCAACGCGTTCGCCTCGGCGGCCTACCGCCCGTACCTTCGGCAGTATCGGAATGTGCCTGCCGTCGCCCGGTACGACTCGACATACGAGGCGCCGGACACCTGGGACACCTACGACGAAGTCACGGTGCTGATCGACGCCATGTACGACGAATGGCGTTCGGGCTCAACGACTCCCTAGCCTTCTGGGTAGAAGAGGAACAGCACACACCCCTCGGCCGATTGCGGAACGTGCCACGATCCGGCCGGGGCGTGCAGGAATGTGCCTGCGGCGTAGTCGTTCACGCCGTCGTTGAAGACACCGGAGACGACATAGACCTCTTCCGGGCCGGGGTCGTGTAGGTCTTCGCCGTCCCAGACAGCGCCCGGCGCGATGGTTGTCACCGCCGCCTTCGCACCGTTGGCTCCCCGCCAGAGCGGCTGGACGGTTATTCCGGGAAAGACCTCGATCGGTTCGACATCCGCTGTCGACTTCCATACGTATCCGGGCGCGTTAGGACCGAACGACGCAACATCGCCGTTTGTTGTCATATGTGGACGAACCGTGCGCACCGGCTCGCGATTCCCGAACACTCGAGTCCCACCTCAGGCACACAACCCGCTACGCCGACGGTTCCAGCGGCGGAAGCAGGCCGAACCGCTCCAATTCGGTGACGTATTTGGTGATGATGGGCGGTGAGATGCGTGGAATATCTGGATTCTCGTTGTCAGGACCGATTCCGGCCTCTCGCACCGCGGCCCGGAATCGATCGGTCGGGCCATACGATCCGTGGGTGGGCTCCGGGGCTTTCAAATCCCTTGTGAACTGCGACGCCAAGATCTGTAGCACCGAATGTCTGCGCTGCCGCTCGGGCAACGCGCGTAGGGCGGTCTCGAAGCGCTGCAACCATTCTCCGAAATCGGCGATGCGCTCGATCCGGTAGCCGGCCTCGATCAGCCAGTCGACGTATTCGTCGATGCCGATCCCGTCGTCGTGCGGGTTCATCACGTGATAAGTCTCGAAGTCGGCGGAGCCTGCGCGGGCCATCTGCCAGCCCAGAGTGGTGATCGCCTCAGCGACGAACCCGACGGGCAATGCGTCGTAGTGGGCTCGTTGACGGTTGCCATCGGGGTCGAGTTGATAGAAGGACGCCGGCGCGAGTCCGGTGGCCACGACACTCAGCACCATCCGGGTGAAATTGTCCGGCACGTTGAGCTGGCCCGCGTAGCTGGTGTCGGCCAAGATCATGTCGCAGCGGAACACCGCGACTGGCAGGCCGCACAGGTCGTGGGCCTCACGCAGCAACACTTCCCCGGCCCACTTGCTGTTGCCGTAACCGTTGGCGAAGCTACCGTCGAGCGCACGAACCGGGCTGATCACCCGAATGTCGGCGTGCTCGGTGAACGCCGAGGGCTCGATCTGATGGCGTACGTCGGCGGTCGACACGAACGTGTACGGCTTCAGCTTCGTGGTGATCGCGAACCGGATCAGCTCGGCGGTGCCCACCACGTTGGGTTGGAAAAACTCACTGTAGGGAAGGATTCCGTTGACGAACGCCGCTGAGTCGACGATCACGTCAACGGTTTCCGCCAACTGATGCCAGTTGGGTTCATCCAACCCGAGGTTGGGTTCGCCCTTGTCGCCGGCGATCACCTTGAGCCGTCCGTCAGTCAGTTCGCGGAAGTGGCGGTACAGAACCGGGTCGGTGTCGAATGTGGCCTCCAGCCTGCGCCGCGCGTCGGCGTCTGAGGCCGCGCGCACCAGACAGATGACAGCGTCGTCGGCGCGGCGCAGGCGTCTGAGCCAGTCCAGCAGCAGATAGCGGCCGAGGAAGCCCGTGGCCCCGGTCAGCAGCACGGTATGTGGCCTACGGCCGGGGCGCGACAGGGTCGGGGCGGTACGCAACGTGGGCCCGTCGACGAACTTCTCCAGCAACAGGTCACCGGCCCGCAATTCGTTGCTCCCGGTGCCGTGCACGGATTCGAAGCCGCCACCGCCGGCACCCGACAGGACACGCGATTCGGCCTCCCGGTCCAACTGCCGGCACAAACCGCTCACCGACGGCGTTTCGAACAATGTGCGTACGGCGAGGTCTGCGTCCAGTGCAGTGTTGACCGCTGCGACAACCCGCATCGCCGAGATCGAGTCACCACCCAGCTCGAAAAAGGAATCGTCGACGCCGACCCGCTCGACTCCGAGAACCTGGGCATAGATGGTGGCCACCGTCGTCTCGGCCTCGGTGGTCGGTGCTCGGTACTGACCGGTGCTCTGGAACTCCGGCGCGGGTAGTGCACGTTTGTCGAGCTTGCCGTTGACCGTCAGCGGCAGCGCATCAACCACCATGATGGCTGCCGGCACCATGTACGCCGGGAGCCTATCGGTCAGTGCACGTCGCAACCCAGCGGAATCGACCCTGCCGGTGGATGTTTCGGTGACGTAGCCGACCAGGCGCTTGTCCCCGGGACGGTCCTCGCGGGCAACCACCGCGGCCTGAACCACGCCGTCGAGCTCTGACAGAGCGGACTGGATCTCACCCAGCTCGATCCGGTAACCACGGATCTTGACCTGCTCGTCGGATCGCCCCAGATACTGCAGTTGCCCGTCCTCGCCCCACCGGACCAGATCCCCGGTTCGATACATGCGCGCTCCAGACCGGCCGAACGGGCACGCCACAAATCGCGACGCAGTCAGCTCGGGCCTGCGGACATATCCGACAGCCACGCCGAGTCCGGCCACGTACAGTTCGCCCACCACGCCGGCCGGCACCGGCCGCAGCCAGTCGTCCAGAACGAACAACGCTGCCCCGGGCACCGGAGAGCCGACCGGGACGACGGCCGTGCCGGTCGTCAAAGGAGCACTGATCGCGGCATAGATCGTGGTCTCGGTCGGACCGTAGCCGTTGACCATCGCTCGGCCCGAGGCCCACCGACCCACCACCTCCGACGGGCACTCCTCCCCGGCCACCATCAGCGCCGTCGAATCCAGACCCGCTTGTTCGAGCGCCGCCAACGCAGCGGGCGTCTGACTCAGAACGGTGACCCCTTCGGTGATCACCAACTCGTGCAGATCCCGCGGTGACGCGGCGACCGAGTCGGCGACCACCACCAGCCGCGATCCGTGTAGCAGGGCTCCCCAGATCTCCCAGACCGAGTAGTCGAAACCGTAGGAATGGCACTGCGTCCACACCTGTCCCGGCGCCGACGCGAGACCGACATCGAGTGAATCGAACAGCCGGGTGACGTTGTGATGAGTGACGGCAACGCCTTTGGGATTTCCGGTGGTACCCGAGGTATAGATCGCGTAGGCGATGTCGCCGGGCACGGGCGCATGCAGTTCGGTGGCGCGGCCGACGACACCGGCCGCGGAGTCGGCCTCGATGACCGGTATGTCCAAGCTGTCCAACCGCGGACGCAGTTCTGTCGTGGTGACCGCGACGATCGGCGCGGCATCGGCGATCATGAAACTCAACCGGGCGGGCGGGACGGCAGGATCGATCGGCAGGTATGCCGCCCCGGTTTTCAGCACCGCGAGCATCGCCACGATCGCGTCGGCGCAGCGGGGAACCATCAGCGCCACGAATTCACCAGGTCCCGCACCGCGCACCGCCAACTGGTTCGCCAGCCGGTCAGCCGACTCGTCGAGCTCGCGATAGCTCATCGAGCGGCCCCCGAACGTCACCGCTGGTGCCTGTGGGGTCCGTGCCACCTGTTCGGCAAACCGCTGCGGAATGGAGGTGGGTGCGCCCAACGGCCCGGACAACACCGCCTTATGCGCCCACTCGTCGAGCTGCTCACGCTCGGCCGCATCGAGCACACTGATGGCGCACAACTGCCGACGTGGCTCCTCGATCATGGCGCCCAGCAGTCGCCGGAACCGCTCGATCAGCAAGTCGATGCTCGCCACGTCGAATACCGCCGAGTCGAACTCCACCCGAATGCCGAGCTCGTTGCCGGGAATCACGATCACCGACAGCGGGTAGTGGTTGAACTCGCGGGTGTTGAAGCCGGTGAATGCCAATTCGTTGGCGCTGGAGAAGGCACTGAGGTCGAGCGGGTAGTTCTCGTACAGGAACAGCGTGTCGAACAGCCGGTCGTGACCGGTGAGCTGATGGATCTCGCTCAGCGACAGATGTTCGTGCTCGACCGTGTCGTTGTGGGCACTCTGCAACTGGCGCAACAGATCGGCGACGGTGTAGTCCGCCGTGGCGTGGGCCCGAATCGGCACGGTATTGATCAGCAAGCCCACGATCGTGTCGGACCCGGCCAACTCTGCCGGGCGGCCCGAGACCGCCGTGCCGAAGACCACGTCACGTCGGCCGGTCATCGTCATCAGCAACTGCGCCCACGCCGCCTGCAGCACGGTGTTGACGGTGGTGTGACACGAGCGTGCCAGTTCCCCAACGGCTTTCGTGACATCGGCTGAAACGCGGTAGGACTCCACACCGCGCGGCCCGGGATCTGCCGGCGCAGCGACCAGCGTCGGATGTCCGAATCCGTCCAGCGCGTGACGCCACGCCTCCCGCGCGGCGTCGTGGTCCCGTCCGGCCAGCCAGCTCACGAAGTCCCGGTACGCCCCGGTCACCGGCAACCGCTGCCCGAAATAACTGGCGCAGATCTCCTGCATCAGGATCGGCAGCGACCAGCCGTCAATGACGATGTGGTGGAAGGTCAAAACTATCCGGTGTTCATTGCCCCCGGTCCGGATCAGCGCCGCCCGAAATGCCGGCCGGCTGCGCAGGTCGCAGACCGCGTCGCGTTCGGCCGCGCACAGCCGGTCGACCTCGGCGTCGGGCTTGCGGTCGTCTTCCCGCAGATCGACGTAGCGCCAGGCGAGCACCGGATCGCCGGAAATGACCTGTACCGGCTCACCCATCTCGACGCAGAACCTGGCCGTGAGATTGGGGTGCCGGCCCACCACGGTGTGCAGCGCGTCGCGCAACCGATCGCGATCCAGTACCCCGGTGGCGGTGAGATCCAGCTGCACCGTGTACACATCGGCCGCTGCGGAGTCATCGGACCCATTACCGATGCCGGTGTGGAAGAGCAGTCCTTTCTGGATCGGGGTCAGCGGCAGTACGTCGGCGACGCGGTATTGCTGCTCCAGTTCGTCGATCTCCTGCTGGCTCAGCCGGGCGGGCACGATGTCCGACGGAGTCAGGCCACCGCCTCCGCCGGACACATGCGCACAGATCCCGGTCAGCGCCTCAAACCACAACTGGCTCAGCCGAAGCACTTGCGCCTCGTCCACCAGTGCCGGCGCCCAGGTCCACGTAGCCCGGAGACTCGGGCCCGCATCGCTGTCCTCGGTACCCGCGTTGAGTTCCACCGTGTGCATCAGCGGCATGGCCACCGCCGATGCCGCGTCGGCGACAGCCAGCTCTTTCTGGTCGATGCGCCACAGACCGTCTGAGTCCTCCACCCCACCGGCACCGACGCGCCCCAGGTAGTTGAACCCGATGGTCGGCTCCGAACCATCCAGATCCACCTCAGGGTTCAGATGTCGCAGCAGTCCGTAGGTGAGGCCGTCCGGCATGGCGCGCAACTGCTCCTTGGCGGCTTTGACGATCGAGCCGACAGCGGCTGCACCGGAAACGACCTGCTCCCAACTCGAACTCTCCGTCGACAACGAGACCGGATACCTGGTGGTGAACCAGCCCACGGTGCGCGACAGATCGATATCGGAGGCCAGTTCTTCGTACCGGCCGTGGCCTTCCACATCGATACCGACAGGTGCCGCGCCGGATCCCAGGAATTCGTTCCATGCCAATCCGAATGCGATCAACAAGATGTCCTGTACCCCAGCGCGAAACGCAGCGGGCACCGCGCCGAGCAACTGGCCGGTGGTCTCGGCGTCCAGCGAAACCGACAGGTGCCCGGCGTTGGCGTAGGTGTCACGGGCGGGGTCGATTTCGGGTAGGGCGGGCGGGCTCGACATCACCCGCCGCCAGGCGTCTGCCAGCTCGGCCACCTCGGGGCTAACGGCGTAGTCGTTCAGTACCGCTGACCACCGGGAGAATGACGTTCCACCGGTCGGCAACTGCACCGGCTCACCACGCCGCAATTGAGACCAGGCGATATTGAAGTCTTCCAAGAGGATCCGCCATGACACCCCATCGACAGCAAGATGATGGATGAGCAGTGCCAGCTGCCCGGTAGCCGGCGTCCACAACGCCGAGAGCGTTCGGCCCGCGGACAGGTCAAGCCGGTTCCGTGCCGTCGCCAGCGCCTCGTCCGACAGCGTCTCGACGGATCGCAGGCAGTCACCGGCATCCACCGAACCCGTATCGGGCACGCTCAGCGCCCAGCCATCTCCTTCCACCCGAATCCGCAGCCGCAGCATCGCATGGCGGTCCAGCAGGGCCTGGAGCACAGCGATCAGATCGGCCTCGGCCGCTTCCCCGGGCGCCTGCAGTACCACTGTCTGATTGAACTGTCCGACAGGGCCTTTGACGGTTTGCAGCCACCGCATGATCGGGGTCGGAGCCACCGGGCCGAGGCCTTCGTCGACGGCGTCATCGACACCGACCGCGCGGCACACCGCCGCCAGCCGAGCCACCGTCTGCTCGACGAACACATCACGCGGCCGGAACTGCAGGCCATGCACCCGCGCCAGCGCCACCACCTGCATCGACAGGATGCTGTCCCCACCCAGGGCGAAGAACGAGTCGTCGACGCCGACCTGCTCCTGGCCCAGCACCTGGGCATAGATCTCGGCCAGAATCCTCTCGACCTCAGTGCTCGGAGCCCGGAATTCATCTGCGCCGCTGCGGTATTCCGGAGCCGGCAGGGCGCGCCGGTCGAGCTTTCCGTTGATTGTCAGGGGCAGCGATTCCAGCGCCACCACAGCGGCCGGGACCATGTACGCCGGCAATCGGTTGGCCAGTGCGGTGCGAATCCCGGCCGGATCGGCTGTGCCGGTGATGTAACCGACCAGACGCTTGTCGCCGGGACGGTCTTCCCGGGCGACCACCACGGCCTGGTGGACGCCGTCCGACTCCGCCAGGACGGCCTGGATCTCGCCCAGTTCGATGCGGTAGCCACGAATCTTGACCTGCTCGTCGGAACGCCCCAGATACTCCAGCTGCCCGCTGCCGTCCCATCGCGCCAGGTCTCCGGTGCGATACATCCGTTGTCCCGGCGCACCGAACGGGCAGGCCACAAAGCGTGATGCGGTCAGGCCGCTCCGCCGCATGTATCCGACCGCCAGCCCCGCCCCCGCCACATACAGCTCGCCCGTCGCGCCCTCGGGCGTCTGCCGCAGGAATTCGTCGAGCACGAACGCTGCGCCCCGCGGCACCGGATGGCCGATCGGCACCACGCTGACATGTCCCGAAAGCGGCGCGCTGACCGCCGCGTAGATCGTGGTCTCTGTCGGCCCGTAGGCGTTGATCATCACGCGCCCAGGCGCCCAGTGCCTGACCAGATCAGCCGGGCAGGCCTCGCCGGCCACCACCAGCGTCGTCGAGTCCAGGCCGTCCGGGGCCAACATGCCTGCTGCGGAAGGAGTTTGGCACAACACCGTCACCTTCTCGGAGACCAGCAGATCGTGCAGGTCCGCCGGCGAGCTTGCCACCGACTCGGGCACCACCACCAGCCGACCGCCGTGTAGCAGAGCACCCCAGATCTCCCACACCGACACATCGAAGACCAGCGAATGCCATTGTGACCAGACCTGTTCCGGCACCGACGGCAAGACGGCAGGTAACGACTGGAGCAGTTGGGTGACATTGTGATGCGTCACGGCAACGGCTTTGGGCACACCGGTCGTTCCCGACGTGTAGATCAGGTACGCCAGATCCTCGGGGGCCGGATCGGACAATCGGCTGTCGGCCGGCCCGTCCTGGGCGGGGCCATCGACTTCGATTACCGGGATGCCGAATTCGGCCGTCCGCGGGCGCAGATCGGTTGTCGTGAGTGCGGCGACAGGCGCCGCATCGGCGATCATGAAAGCTATCCGCGCGTCCGGATGCGCCGGATCGATCGGCAGATAGGCCGCCCCGGATTTGAGCACGGCCAGTATCGCGATGATCGCTTCGGCGGAACGGGTGAACAGCAGCGCGACAGTCTCGCCCGGGCCCGCTCCGCGGCAGGCCAGCACGTGCGCCAGCAGGTTCGCGGCCCGGTCCAGCTCGAGGTACGTCCACGACCGTTCCCCGCATACCAGTGCCGTCGCACCCGGGGTACGGGTCACTTGAGCCGAGAACAACTCCGGAATTGATGCGGGCGCGCCCGCCGGCTGGGTCAGGGCAGCACGGTTGCCCCAGACATCCAGACTGTCGTGCTCGTCGTCGTCGAGCAGGTCGATCGACAGTAATCGCAGCGACGGGTCTCCACTCATGATTCCTCCCCCGAGAATCGACGGCTACGGTCTCCAAACCCGTCACAACTGGCGCCGACGACCTCCCGTACCCAGCAGAGAATAATGTGGAAGTTAGTGCCCTATCCATCGTTCGCGAAAACTCACACTTGCCAATTCATAAGCAAATATGAGCGCCCTGACAGTTCAATTGCCACATCCATTTTGGCAAACATGACGAACCTCGACAGGTGGCCCGCAATGAACCTTGATGGGGAAGCAACAGCCAGTCAGAGCAAGTTTCGATCGACCTGTCGCGAGGCGTGGCCGCTGAACAAAAAGCCCTGACCGCTAACGCTTTTGCATGCCGAATTGAGAAAGTAATCCCCAGTCGTTAGCAATGTGAAGAATGGTTCGTAGCCCTCGAATCCGCACCCTGAGTCGGCTATTCGAATGGCGCGAAAATCTCCACACAAACGAACTGTCGCATATTTGGCAAACCTCAGGATTCTTGCTCTCCACAGATTCTCGATCCGTGCCTCCGACGGGCGCAACGGCTTTGCCAGCTCTCCGCCGGTCTGCTCACGCGGCTTTGCCCCGGTCCGTCAGCGTCGACCGCGTTTGGTCGGGCCCGGTTTGCGGGCGACCTTGCCCGCGGCGGCACGGGCGGCCTGTTTCGCGAGAGTCTTCTCCCGTGCGGTGCGTTTCGGTGCCGGCTGGGCATGCCCCCGCGAAGAGCCGGGTTTGCGGCCCCGCACAATCCCGATGAACTCCTCGACCAGTTCCGGCTGCGGACCTTCTGGGAAAGCGAGTGCCACCGGGCAGGTGGGTGCATCGGCGATCGGCCGGTAAGTGAGGTCCTTGCGGTGATACAGCCGCGCCAGTGACTGCGGAACGATGAGAGCGCCCATCCCCGCCGCCACGAGTTCTATTGCATCCTTGGTGGTCTCCGGCCGGTGATCGACCGCGGTACCGGGAGCGCCCGCCCAGGCAACCGCATCGTCGAGTGGGAGCAGCGTCGGCTCACCGTCAAGGTCTGCGGCGGTGATCTCGTCGGCGGCGCTGAGTAGGTGATCGGTCGGGATCACCGCCACCGTTGTCTCCTCGTAGAGAGGGATGAGGGCCAGCCCAGACATGTCGGCGGACGGCCGAAGCAACGCCACATCGACGGCGCCGGCGCGTACCGCGTCGGCCGCCTCGGCCGCGTCGACGGCGCACAACTGCAGCGGCACGCCAGGGTGCCGCTCCGCCCAGATCCGAGCCCACTTCGCGGGCGTCCCGCCGGGGACATACCCGAGGGTGAGGGACTGCGGGGTCACCGCATCAGGTTACCGATACGCTGAATCCATGAGCAGGCCAAACGCGCAGTCCATGAAACCCGCCACAGCGGCGAAGAAGCTGGACGTGTATTTGCCCGCGACGCCTGCCGAGTTCCAGGAGAACGCGATCACCCGCGCCGAGCTCGCCGCCCTGCAGGCGGACCCGCCGCAGTGGCTCAAGGATCTGCGCAAGGACGGGCCGCATCCGAAGAACCTCGTGGCGGCCAAGCTGGGCATCTCGATCGCCGGCCTCGCGCGAGGCGCCGTCGGGGATGCCCTCACCACCGAGCAGATCGATCAGCTGCTCGAGGCGAAGCCGGAATGGCTGGTCGCCGAGCGCGAGAGCTATCAGAACGTGCTGGCCGAACAGCGACGCCTGAAGGCGCAGCGTGCGGGGCAGGCCCGCAAGAGCTGATTCCGAAAACGACCACTAGCGGTCGAAGATGTCGCTGACGCGATCAAAGAAGCGATCGATGCGCTGCTCCAGTCGCGTCCCTTTGCCCCACTTCTCCCACACATAAATCAGGCCGAAAATCGCGACAACGATCCCGAAAACCAGAGCGGTGACAAGGATTGCCTCAACGGTTGTCGACATCGGATCACCTTCTTCCCCTCCGAGCTGCTGCCGCTCGGCCGAGTTTCAGAACCTCAGCTCTTCCGACGGAAGAGCGGCACGCCCTCGTACGGGTTCCAACTGGTACTGCCGCGGGTGACGTGGAGGAAATAGGCCCAGTTCGCGGTGCTGGAGTAGAGCGCGCCGATCGCGGCGCCGTAGGCAGCCGGCGGGAAGGTGAAGTTAAAGGCGAACTCGATGATCGCGATGATGAAACTCACGACGAACGAAATGCCGAAGAGGCTGAGGCCCTTGCGCCAAGGCCCCTTGATCGCAAAGTAGATGGGGCCGAAGAAGAACGCCGGACCGTTCGCTCCGAGCCGCATCCGCTGTCCGAACGAGAGCTGCTTGAACGCGGCCGTCGCCTCGGGCGAGGACGCGGGCTGGCCGTAGCGGGAGAAGAAGTCGAAACGGCTGCGCCACTTCTCGGGCACCTCGAAGGCCACCGGGCCCGGTGCCGGCGCCCCGTAGGGGTTCGGTGTCGCGTAGGGGTTCTGCGCCCCGTAGGGGTTGGGCGCACCGTACGGGTTCTGCGCCGCGTAGGGGTTCTGCGGGTCATGCGAGTACTGAGGAGGAACGCCGTTATCGGTCACCGCGCGATAATAGCTGCCGAGCGAAACTCCATGTTTGCCAGCGGCACTGCCGTTCCAGTACCTGCCGCAGAGTGGCCGTCCCTACGTGCTGCGTGCGCCGCGAGGAATCGGGTCACCACTGACCATCATCGCCATCGTCGTCGTCGCCATCGTCGTCGTCCTCAAGCGGCGAGCGCGGCTCGCGCATCACGAACACCGCCCAGATCACACCGCCGATCAGCGCCGCGACCATCGCGAAGAAGAGCAGCTGTCCTACCAGTGCGGCCATCGTCGTACCCCCTCAGAGTCGCTCAGTGCCCTCCACACAGTCTGCCGAATGTCGAATGGCCAGTTATCACACGCTTTTTCGCAATCTGCGTGCAATAACTGGCCATTGAACGTGCGTGCTTACAGCGTCACAACATGCAGCTGACGCAGTTTTCCACCTCAGTGCCTTGCAGTGCCATCTGCCGCAACCGGATGTAGTACAGCGTCTTGATGCCCTTGCGCCAGGCGTAGATCTGCGCCTTGTTGACCTCACGGGTGTCGGCGGTGTCCTTGAAGAACAGGGTCAGCGAAAGACCTTGATCCACATGCTGGGTGGCCGCGGCGTAGGTGTCGATGATCTTCTCGTAGCCGATCTCATACGCGTCCTGGTAGTAGTCCAGGTTGTCGTTGGTCAGATACGGCGCCGGGTAGTAAACCCGACCGATCTTGCCTTCCTTGCGGATCTCGATCTTCGATGCCACCGGGTGGATCGAGGACGTCGAGTGGTTGATGTAGGAGATCGACCCGGTCGGCGGGACGGCCTGCAGGTTCTGGTTGTAGATGCCGTGCTTCTGCACCGACTCTTTCAACTGCTTCCAGTCGTCCTGCGTCGGGATGTGGATGTCCGCATCGGCGAAGATCTGCCGGACCTTGTCGGTGGCCGGCTCCCACACCTGCTCGGTGTACTTGTCGAAGAACTCACCCGACGCGTACTTCGAGTCCTCGAACCCGCCGAAGCGCGTACCACGTTCGATCGCAATGAGATTCGATGCCCGCAGCGCGTGGAACAGCACGGTGTAGAAGTAGATGTTGGTGAAGTCGATGCCCTCTTCGGAGCCGTAGTGGATCCGCTCACGGGCCAGATACCCGTGCAGGTTCATCTGCCCCAGGCCGATCGCGTGCGAGCTGTTGTTGCCCTGCTCGATGGACGGCACCGACCAGATGTGGGTCTGATCGCTCACCGCGGTCAGCGCCCGGATCGACGTCTCGATGGTCTGTGCGAAATCCGGCGAGTCCATCGCCTTGGCGATGTTCAGCGAACCGAGGTTGCACGAGATGTCCTTGCCCACCTTGGCGTAGGACAGGTCCTCGTTGAACAGCGACGGCGTAGAGACCTGCAGGATCTCCGAGCACAGGTTGGAGTGGGTGATCTTGCCGGCGATCGGGTTGGCCCGGTTCACCGTGTCCTCGTACATGATGTACGGGTAGCCCGACTCGAACTGCAGCTCGGCCAGCGTCTGGAAGAACTCGCGCGCCTTGATCTTGGTCTTGCGGATCCGGCCGTCGTTGACCATCTCGTGGTACTTCTCGGTCACCGAGATGTCGGCGAACGGCACGCCGTAGACCTTCTCGACGTCGTACGGCGAGAAGAGGTACATGTCCTCGTTCTTCTTCGCCAGCTCGAAGGTGATGTCCGGGATCACCACGCCGAGGCTGAGCGTCTTGATCCGGATCTTCTCGTCGGCGTTCTCGCGCTTGGTGTCGAGGAACCGGTAGATGTCGGGGTGATGCGCGTGCAGGTACACCGCGCCGGCACCCTGGCGGGCACCGAGCTGGTTGGCGTAGGAGAACGAATCCTCTAGCAGCTTCATGATCGGGATGACGCCCGAGCTCTGGTTCTCGATGTTCTTGATCGGCGCGCCGTGCTCACGAATATTGGTCAGCAGCAAGGCAACTCCGCCGCCGCGCTTGGACAGCTGCAGGGCCGAGTTGATCGAGCGCCCGATGGACTCCATGTTGTCCTCGATGCGCAGCAGGAAGCAGGACACCGGCTCGCCGCGCTGCTTCTTGCCCGAGTTGAGGAACGTGGGAGTGGCCGGCTGGAAGCGGCCGTCGATGATCTCGTCGACGAGCTTCTCGGCCAGCACGGTGTCACCGGCGGCCAGGGTCAACGCGACCATCACCACGCGATCTTCGAAACGCTCCAGGTAGCGCTTTCCGTCGAAGGTCTTGAGGGTGTAGGAGGTGTAGTACTTGAACGCGCCGAGGAACGTCGGGAACCGGAACTTCTTGGCGTAGGCCCGATCCAGCAGGCTCTTGACGAAATTGCGGCTGTACTGGTCGAGCACCTCGCGCTCGTAGTACTCCTTCTCGATCAGGTAGTCGAGCTTCTCGTCCTGGCTGTGGAAGAACACCGTGTTCTGGTTGACGTGCTGCAGGAAGTACTCCCGCGCGGCCTGCACATCCTTGTCGAACTGAATCTTGCCGTCAGCGTCGTACAGATTCAGCATCGCGTTGAGAGCGTGGTAATCCGTCTCGCCGGGAAGCGCGTGCGCGGCGGTGGTTACAGGCTCTGCAGCTGTGACGGTTGGTGGCACGTCTGGTCCTTCCAAAAGTCTTTCAACCCCGTGCGAACGGCTTCTACGTCGTCCGGAGTTCCCATGAGCTCGAAGCGATATAGGTACGGCACGCCGCACTTGCGCGAAATTACATCGCCCGCGTAGGCGAATTCCGCACCGAAGTTGTTGTTGCCCGCGGCGATGACGCCGCGGATCAACGACCGATTGTGTTCATTGTTCAGAAACGCGATGACCTGCTTGGGCACATAGCCACCGTCGTTGATGTCGGGGGTCGAACGGCCGCCGCCGTAGGTCGGGAGGATCAGAACGTAGGGCTCGTTCACCTCGATGCGGCCGTGCAGCGGGATCCGGGTGACTCGGTCTTCGGGCCACTTCAGCTTCTCGACGAAGCGATGGGTGTTCTCCGAGACACTGGAGAAGTAGACGAGATGACTCATCGTGTTCTCCGTCCTCCCCCGTTGATGACCTTCCGTTACGCGCTGGCCGCGACCGTGCTGAGTGCCTTGATCCGATCCGGCCGGAAGCCCGACCAGTGGTCGTTGCCGGCCACCACGACCGGCGCCTGCAGGTAGCCGAGCGCCATGACGTAGTCACGGGCCTCGCTGTCGAGGGTGATGTCGACCTTCTCGAACTCGATGCCCTGCTTTTCCAACGCCTTGTAGGTGGCGTTGCACTGCACGCATGCGGGCTTGGTGTACACGGTGACGGTCATCTTCGGTACGGCTCCTCTTGCGGAAAGTGAAAAAACTAGACAGTGACTGGCAACTGATCGGGTCTTACGTTTCGCTTAAGTTCAGCGACCTTCGGGCCGCCAAAATTCCTGCCGGTCGAAGTCGCTCTCCAGCTGGTCTTGAAACCGACTCAGCCGGATTCGCTGCGCTCCGGCGGGCTCCCGAACTGTGGTGGCCTGTCGGTCTCACAGACACTACACCTAGTGGCCGACAGTTCGAAGCCATACAACATGTTCTGAATAACATTTCTGAAATTCCCTGGTCGTAAGCTTGCCAGCAACCACACCGACGGCGTGTCGTGCCCGACTTGACAGACCGTGTCGCGCCGCACCCCTAGATGTACCACCAGGCACCGACAAACCCGGCCGCCGCAAAGCGCAAGACCCCCCAATAGCAAAGCCGCCGGCCGGGTCGGAGTGACCCAGCCGGCGGCAAGATTTTGCCGCAAAGCGGCGCGAACGGCAAAACGCGACGACGAACCCTCAGTCGACCTCAACTGTGAGCTTGCCCACAATGTCGCGCAGCGCCTCGGCCACCTCCGCGTTCTCCCTCGGATGCTTGTCGTCGAGCGTCTTGGACGGCACCGAGAGCTTGAGATCCTCGACCACGCGCGGCCCGGCGATGGCGAAGGACTTGCGGGTCTCGTCGTGCGCCCACACGCCGCCGTACTGCCCGAGCGCGGCACCCACCACCGCCAGTGGCTTGTCCTTGAGCGCGCCGTTGCCCCATGGCCGCGACAGCCAGTCGATCGCGTTCTTCAACACACCCGGGATGCTGCCGTTGTATTCAGGAGTGACCACCAGCGCGGCGTTAGCCTCGGCGGCCGCCGCGCGCAGCGCGACCACAGGTTCGGCCACGTCGTCGGTGTCGATGTCCTCGTTATAGAAAGGCAACTCCCCCAGCCGGTCGAAGATCCGCAGTTCCACCCCGTCGGGCGCCTGCTCCACGGCCAGTTCGGCGAGCTGCCGGTTGATCGACGCCGCACGCAGGCTTCCTACCAACACCAGGACCTTCACATCGGCCATGTTCACCACTCCCTTGTTCGTCTGACCCGATTCTCGCAACGATCAACCGGACTGTGGTCCGATTAATTCCACCTGAGTTAAAGTGCAGTTGTGGCAGCCTCTGACCGCCCGACCCAGCTCGCGGGCTTCGACCCGGCGCCACAGGAACGCGGCGATGCCGCGCGAAACCGTGCCCTTATTCTCGATGCCGCGCGCCGGCTCATCGCCGAACGCGGACCCGACGCGGTCAGCACCGACGATATCGCGGTAGAGGCAGGCGTCGGGAAGGGCACGGTGTTCCGCAGGTTCGGCAGCCGGGCGGGGCTGATGATGGTGCTGCTCGACGAGGACGAGACCGCCGAACAGGACGCCTTCATGTTCGGCCCGCCCCCATTGGGACCGGGCGCGCCCCCGCTGGAACGGCTATTGGCCTACGGCGCGGATCGCCTCCGCTTCGTGCACTGCCACCAAGCGCTGCTGTCGGACGCCATCCGCGATCCCGCCCTGCGCTACACCGGCCCGTTCACCCTGCACCGCACCCACGTCCGGATGCTGCTCGAAACCGCGGGCACCACAGGTGATCTCGATGCGCAAGCCGATGCCCTGATCGCGCTGCTGGACCCCGACTACCTGGCCCACCAACTCTCCCACGGCCGGAGCCTCGACGAGCTCACAGCGGCGTGGCAGGACACCGCCCGCAAGTTGTGTGGCCACTAGCACCATGAGCGCCTGGGTGCTGCATGTCGACCTGGACCAGTTCCTGGCGTCGGTGGAGCTGCGCCGTCACCCTGAACTCGAGGGCCTGCCCGTCATCGTCGGCGGCAGCGGTGATCCGACCGAACCGCGCAAGGTGGTCACCTGCGCGTCGTATCAGGCACGTGAGTTCGGTGTGCACGCCGGCATGCCGCTGCGCACGGCAGCTCGCAAATGCCCCGACGCCACCTTCCTGCCGTCGGACCCGGACGCTTACGACGCGGCGTCCGAACAGGTGATGGGTCTGCTGCGCGATCTCGGCCACCCGTTGGAGGTCTGGGGTTGGGACGAGGCCTATCTCGGTGCCGAGGTCAGCGATCCGGTCGAGCTGGCCGAGCGCATCCGCACCGTCATCGCCGCCGAGACCGGGCTGTCGTGTTCGGTAGGTATCAGTGACAACAAGCAACGGGCCAAGGTCGCGACCGGGCTGGCCAAACCGACGCGCACGCGAGGAGCAGATCAGACCCCAGGTGTCTACATGCTCACCGAAGCCAACTGGATGTCGGTGATGGGTGACCGTCCGCCCGATGCGCTGTGGGGCGTCGGCCCGAAGACCACGAAAAAGCTTGCCGCGCTGGGCATCACTACGGTTGCTGATCTGGCTGCCACCGATGCGACCGTGCTCACCTCGGCGTTCGGGCCCAGCACCGGGCTGTGGATCCTGTTGCTCGCCAAAGGCGGCGGTGACACCGAGGTGAGCTCCGAGCCCTGGATCCCGCGGTCCCGCAGTCACGTCATCACCTTCGCCGCCGACCTCACCGAGCGCGGCGAGATGGACGACGCGATCCGCGAGCTGACCCGCCGGACCCTCGACGAGGTGGTCGAACAGGGCCGCATCGTCACGCGGGTGGCGGTCACGGTGCGCACCAGCACCTTCTACACGCGCACAAAGATCCGCAAGCTGGCCGCACCGAGCACCGACGCCGGCGTCATCACCGAGACGGCGCTGGCGGTTTTCGACCAGTTCGAGCTGGACCGACCGATCCGGCTGCTGGGTGTTCGGCTGGAACTGTCCATGGACGGGATTCCCACCGGCCAAGTTGTCACAGTCGACCAATAGCCTCGAACCCATGCTGCAGACCATCGCGATCCGGGGCTACCGCTCGCTGCGGGAGGTGATCCTGCCGCTGACCGACCTCACGGTGGTCACCGGCGCGAACGGCACCGGCAAGTCATCGATCTACCGCGCGCTGCGGCTACTGGCGGACTGCGGCCGGGGCCAGGTGATCGGCTCGCTGGCCCGCGAGGGCGGCCTGCAGTCGGTCTTGTGGGCGGGCCCCGAGCAGCCGAACGGGCAGACCCAGGGCACCGTCCGGACTCGCCCGGTGTCGCTCGAACTCGGCTTCTCCGCAGACGATTTCGGGTACCTGGTGGATCTGGGCCTTCCGCAGATGGCCGGATCGGGTGGCGAGCCGTCGGCATTCGCCCAGGATCCCGAGATCAAACGGGAAGTGGTGTTCGCCGGGCCGGTGCTGCGGCCGGCCTCGACGCTGGTGAGCCGCACCCGCGAGTACGCCGAGGTCGCCGCGCAATCGGGCCGGGGTTTCGATGAGCTGACCCGCTCGCTGCCTTCCTACCGCAGCGTGCTCGCCGAATACGCACACCCGGACGCGCTGCCGGAACTGTCGGCCGTCTCGGATCGGCTGCGCGACTGGCGGTTCTACGACGGATTCCGGGTCGACGCGGGAGCGCCCGCCCGCCGGCCCCACATCGGCACCCGTACCCCGGTGCTCTCCGACGACGGCTCCGATCTGGCCGCGGCAGTTCAGACGATCGTCGAGACGACCTTCGACGACCTGGCCCGCGCGGTGGCCGACGCGTTCGACGGGGCCACCGTCTCGGTTGCGGTCAACGACGGCCTGTTCGATCTGCAGCTGCGTCAACGCGGCATGCTGCGACCGTTGCGCGCGGCCGAATTATCCGACGGCACACTGCGTTTCCTGCTGTGGGCGACGGCACTTGCCAGCCCGCGGCCACCGTCGCTGATGGTGCTCAACGAGCCCGAGACGTCGTTGCACCCCGATCTGGTCCGGCCGCTGGCCGCCCTGATCAAGACCGCCGCCAAACAGTCCCAGGTGGTCGTCGTGACACACTCACGTGCGCTGCTGGATTTCCTGGACACCACACCGGCCGCCGACGAGCAGCGGAGCACGGCGATCGAGGTGGAGCTCTACAAGCAGTGGGGTGAGACGAAGGTGGAAGGGTTCGGCATGCTCAACACGCCGTCCTGGCATTGGGGAAAACGCTAGGGCTGCACGGATTTCGGCCGCAACGCCCGGCTGAACAACACGTTGACCTGTCGCATGGCCACGCTGTAGGGCCACCACGCGGCGCGTTTGAAGGCGTACAGGGCGCGGATGTCGACCGAGGTGTAGATCAGGAACCGGTTGCGCGCCATCCCGGCCAGGATCTTGTCGGCCGCCTTCTCCGCCGAGATGGCGTGGCCGGCGAACCGGTCCACCCACTTCTGCACGTTCGGATCCTCCCGGTCCACACCGGCGATCTGAACCGTCTGCACCAGACCGGTTTTCACCGCACCCGGCACTACGACCGACACCCCGATGCGGTGCCTCGCCAGATCGAAGCGCAGCACTTCACTCAGCCCACGCAACCCGTACTTGCTGGCGCTGTAGGCGCTGTGCCAGGGCAGTGCGACGATGCCGGCGGCCGAGGACACATTCACCAGGTGCCCACCGCGGCGGGCCTCCACCATCGGCGGCAGGAACGTCTCGATCACGTGGATCGGGCCCATCAGGTTGACGTCGATCATCGAGCGCCAATGTTGATGGGTGAGTTGGTCGACGGTCCCCCATGCCGACACCCCGGCGATGTTCATCACCACGTCCATCGACGAGTGCGCCGCATGGATGTCGGCACCGAACGCCGCCACCTGGTCGTAGTCGGAGATGTCCAAAGCCCGGTGGGCGGGCACCTGGGCGCCCAGCGCACGGGCATCGGCAACGGTCTGGGCCAGACCGACCTCGTCCCGGTCGGTCAGGTACAACTCAGCGCCCCGGGCCGCCAGGGCCAACGCTGTGGCGCGGCCGATTCCGCTGGCGGCGCCGGTGATCAAACATTTCTTGCCCCGAAAGTCCGCCCGGGCGTTACCCGCGGTATCACTCCCCATAGCGGTGACCTTACCTGTGACGCTAGCCCTCCTGGCCACCCCACAGTGCGTTGAGCCACAGTCGCTCGACCACGTCGAGCGCACGGTCCGGGTCGGTGCCCCGTCCCACGAAGGCCGAGTCGTGCGACAGCGTCATCGCCGTGGTCGCAACCAGGGTCCGTACCAGCGCGGGGAGGTCGTCCGAGATCGGGCGGGCACCTGCGTCTTGTTCGACGAGGCCGACGATCTGGTCGATCACAGCGTCCTCGTAGTCGTTCATCAACTCCCGGATCTGGGCGTCGGTGTTCTGCGCGACGGTGCAGGCCGACATGATCGGGTCGTTGGTGGCGAAGACGGTTGCCGCACTGCCGACCATCCGCTTGGCGAAGGCGGCCGGTGTCTCGCCGGCGTCGCGGGGCGCGTAGTTGTGCGTCAACGCCGCGAGTTGTTCCATCGCGTCGGACACGATCACGGCCAGCACCGCGTACTTCGAATCGAAATAGAAGTAGAAGCCCGACCGGGCCACCCCGGCACGTTCGCTGATGGTGCTCACCGACAAATCGGCGAACGACTGCTCTTCGAGCAGGTCCCGCACGGCCGCGACGATGGCCTCGCGCTGCCGATCGCCCCTGCTGCGACGGGCCTGCGGACGCCCGGTGGAGCCATTGCTGCTCCCCGGTATCGATTCGGCGGTCATGGCATTAGACCTTTGCATCCACGACGCGCCAGTTCAAAACTTGACATGCGTCAAGTCTGACAGTCAGGATGGCCTCAAGTGGTGACATCGACCACACTTCGTCGGACTTTGTTGGTCAGGAGCGGCCCATGGCAACCATCAGCACCCCGAATTACCTGCTCGATCAGGCCAAGCGCCGGTTCACCCCGACGCCCAACACATTGCCGGGCATGGGTGCACTGGAAAAGCGCCTCAAGGCCAAGGACTGGGACCAGTTCGTCTTCGCCGAGCCCCCCGCCGGCAGCGGCCTCAAGCCGATCATGGGCGACTCCGGTTTGCCGATCATCGGCCACATGATCGAGATCTTCCGTGGCGGACCCGACTTCATCCTGGAGCAGTACCGCAAGAACGGTCCGCTGTACTACGCGCAATCCCCCGCCCTGTCCTCGGTGATGGCGCTGGGCCCCGACGCCACCCAGGCGGTCTTCTCCAATCGCAACAAGGACTTCTCTCAGCGCGCCTGGGACCCGGTGATCGGCCCGTTCTTCGAAGGCGGCCTGATGCTGCTCGACTTCGACGAGCACATGTTCCACCGGCGGATCATGCAGGAGGCGTTCACCCGTACCAGGCTGAGCGGCTACATCTCGCACATCGACTCGGTCGCCTCGGCCGTGCTCGCCGATGACTGGGCGGCCAACGACCCGCGGTTCCTGTTCCACCCGGCGATCAAGGAGCTCACGCTCGACATCGCCTCCGAGGTGTTCATGGGTGTCCCCGCCGGTACAGACCGGGCCCTGGTCACCACCATCAACAATGCGTTCACCACCACCACGCGAGCCGGCAACGCCATCGTGCGGACGTCGGTGCCGCCGCTGAAATGGTGGCGGGGCATCCAGGCCCGCAAGACCCTCGAGGACTACTTCGCCAGGAGCATCGGCGAGAAGCGGCGCTCGGAGAGCACCGACATGTTCAGCGTGCTGTGTCATTCCGCCGACGAGGACGGCCAGACCTTCACCGACGACCAGATCATCAGCCACATGATCTTCCTGATGATGGCGGCCCACGACACGTCGACCTCGACGATGACGACGATGGCCTACCACCTGGCGGCCAATCCGGAGTGGCAGGAGCGCCTTCGCGACGACTCCGCGCGGATCGGCGACGGGCCGTTGGACTTCGAGTCGCTGGACAAGCTGGAAACCTACGACCTGGTGATCAACGAGTCGCTGCGGATGATGACGCCGCTGCCGTTCAACTTCCGCGAGGCCGTGCGCGACACCGAGCTGCTGGGCTACTTCATCCCGGCCGGAACCAGCGTGGTGACCTGGCCCTCGATCAACCACCGGCTGCCCGAGCTGTGGACCGACCCGGACAAGTTCGACCCGGAGCGTTTCGCCGAGCCGCGCAGCGAGCACAAGAGCCACCGCTACGCGTTCGCCCCGTTCGGCGGCGGCGCGCACAAGTGCATCGGCATGGTGTTCGGCCAGCTGGAGATCAAGACCGTGATGCACCGGCTGCTGCGTCGCTACAAGCTGGAGCTCGCCAGCCCGGATTACCGGCCGCGCTACGACTACGGCGGCATGCCGGTCCCGATCGACGGCATGCCGATCGTGCTGCGCCCGCTGCACTGAGGTATTCAGTGGCCCATTGGCCAGTTGTGGCACGCTTTCCTGGAGTTTGCGTGCCACAACTGGCCATTCGGCGCCGCGCGGCCGCCTTCACGCCGCGGTCATCAGCCGATTGGCGCAGGCGATCACGGCGTACAGCGCCGACTGCTCCGGATCATCGGCGAGCCCCATGGCCCACTCGCTGTGCTGGCCGTCGCAGCCTTCGATGAACGTCGCGGTCCGACCGCCGGTGCGCAGCTGATGAAACGACATGGTCTCGACCGTGATCCCCCGCGCGTAGAGCATCTCGGTCAATGCGGCGATGGGTCCGCTCGCGGCCGCGGTCAAGGTACTGATGGTGTCGCCCAGGGCCAGCGTGGCCTGGTAGTGGCGAGCCTGCGGCCCCAGCCTGCTGGCTGAACGCTCCGTATCGGTGCAGGTCCACTGGCCCAGTTTCAACGCTCCGGGGCCGGACGCATATTCGTCCAGGAACTGGTCCCAGGAGGCGGCCTGGCCGGCTTCGCGCAGGCCACGCGGCAGCGGGTCGCTGAAATGGGCGGCGAACGACGGTGCCGAGTCGGATTGCGGTGCCGATGAAGTGAGATGCATGTGCCGGTCTTCTCTGATCAGAGGAAGTGACCGACGAAGTAGCGAACGACCCACAGCGAGGGGTCGGTCTGGTCAGACCCCGCTGCGGGTTGCTACTACAAGTCGCCTTGGCACGTTGGCGATGCTAGACGCAGCCCGCCCAGTCACGCAAACACTTTGACTCCGTAGTCTCGGCGGAGTGGGAACGGCATGAGCGTCGGTGAGGTCGTCCTGCTCGTCGTCGCCGGCATCGGTGGCGGACTCACCGGCAGTATCGCCGGGCTGGCCTCGGTGGCCACCTACCCCGCACTGCTGCTCATCGGCTTGCCGCCGGTCACCGCGAATGTGACCAACACCGTGGCGTTGGTGTTCAACGGCGTCGGTTCGGTGTGGGGGTCGCGGCCCGAGCTTGCCGGGCAGGCAGCCTGGATCAAACGGATCATTCCGGTCGCGGTGGCCGGTGGGGCACTCGGCGCGGCCCTGCTGCTGTGCACGCCGGCCGAGGGCTTCGAGAAGATCGTCCCGTTCCTGCTGGCGTTCGCGTCGGTGGCGATTCTGCTGCCGCGTGGCCGGCAGCGGGAGACACGGGTGGCCGACCATCGTGAACATCGAATCAAGGTCGCCATGGAGGCCGGCGCCATCTTCCTCATCACCATCTATGGCGGTTACTTCGGGGCCGCCGCCGGGGTGCTCCTGCTGGCGCTGCTGCTGCGGACCGGCGGCGCGACGCTCGCGCACGCCAACGCCGCCAAGAACGTGATCCTCGGTGTCGCCAATTCGGTTGCCGCGGTGGCGTTCATCGTGGTTGCCCCGGTGTACTGGCCGGCCGTCATCCCGTTGGGTGCCGGCTGCCTGATCGGCTCACGCCTGGGCCCGGTGATCGTGCGTCACGCGCCGGCCACCCCGCTGCGCTTCCTGATCGGCGCGGCCGGCGTGGCCCTTGCCGTCAAGCTCGCGCTCGACACCTACTGATTTCTCCGCGCGAGAAGTCAGCTGAACGGGTTGTCCCCCTTGGCGACCCGCGTCCCCAGCGCGAGAAGGTTCTCGGCCGAGGCATGCAGTTGCTCGCCGGCGTCGCGGCTGGCCCGCCCGGCCAGGTACCGCGACCAGGTGCCCTCGATGACGATGCCGAGTTTGAAACAGGCCAGCGCCACATACCAATCGAGCTGATCGGTCTGGCGGCCTCCCGCGGCGCGGTAGGCCTCGATGAGTTCATTGCGGTGGGCCAGACCGCCGAGGGCGGCCAGTGCCGACCCCGCATTGATCGGGTTGGGGTCGTCGGGCCAGCACACCAGCATCCACCCGAGATCGAGCAGCGGATCGCCGATCGTGCACATCTCCCAGTCGATGAACGCGGCCAGTTCGGGAGTGTCCCTGCGCAACAGGACGTTGTTGAGGTGCGCGTCGCCGTGCATGATGCCCGGTTCGGCGTCGGCCGGCCGGTTGTCCTCCAGCCATTGCGCCAGCTCCCCCACGCCCGTCAACGACTCGGGGGAATACTGCTCGTGGCGGTAGCTCTCGAGCAGCCCCAGGAATTGCGGAACCTGCCGGGCCAGAAAGGATCCTGGCCGGCGGATGGCGGCGAGTTCACTGTTCTCCCAGGCGACGTTGCCCAGTTCGGCCAGGCTCCCCGCGTACGACAGCCCGACGCGGTAGCGCAGTTCGGCATCGTCTCGGTAGGCCTGACTCACCTCGGTACCCGGGTTGAACCCGTCGACCTCCTCCATCAGGTAGAACACCACGCCGATCACGTCGAGATCGGTGCAGGCGGCGATGAAACCCGGATGCGGTACGGCCGAGCCCGCCAGGGTGCGCAGCACCGCGATCTCCCGCAGCATGGTCTTGTCACTGGTCGGCCGTGGGTGTAAAGGTGGGCGCCGCAGCACCATTCGGCGACCGTCGACGCTCATGCCCACCACGATGTTCTGGGTCCCGCCGGTCAGCGGTGCCACATCGGTCAGGGTTGTTCCGATCCGCTCATCCTGCAACCACCGCTGAATGGCGTCCTGATCGGCGGCACTGAGAGTCGGCAATTCCTGCACATCGTCGGGCATGCAGCCATGGTGCCAGCTGCCCTTCCCGCTCAGTGCACGTTCGCCAGTGTCAGCAGGTATTCCCACCGCATCGTGGAACCGCTGAGGTACCGGTCGCCGAGGGCGGCGATGTCGGCGTCCAGTGCCGCAACCCGGTCGGCATCGGCGGCGATGGCCCGGTAGGCCGAGATGGTCGGGCCGTAGTTGGCCTTGAAGTGGTCGCGGAACGCCGCGCCGTCGGGGAACAACGCGACGTCGAGTTCTCGCCGCTCGCAGGTCAACTCACCGACCCTGTCGCCCAGTAGGCCCCGCACATAGTCCTCGTCTCCCCACTTCGGCGGCGGGGACACCCCGGGCGGCGGCGCGGGCACATATGGCTTCATGGTGGCGAACAGCTGTCCGATGAACCCCTGTGGTGTCCAGGAGATCAGACCGATCCGCCCACCCGGGCGGGTGACCCGCACGAGTTCGTCGGCCGCCTGCTGATGGTGCGGCGCGAACATCACCCCGATGCAGGACAGCACGGCGTCGAAGGAATCGTCGTCGTAGGGCAACGCCTCGGCGTTGCCCTCGGCCCAGTCGATGGTCACGCCGGCGTCCGCTCCCAGCCGCCGTCCCTCTTCGACCAGTTCCGGGCACAGGTCGCTGGCGGTGACCCGCGCACCGGTCGCGGCGGCGGGGATGGCGGCGTTGCCGGTCCCGGCCGCGACGTCGAGGACTCGGTCACCGGGGCCGATGCCGCTGGCTTCGACCAGTACGGGTCCCAGTGGCCGCACGATGTTGGCGGCGATCGCCGCGTAGTCACCCAGCGCCCACAACGCCCGGTGTTTGGCCTCAAGCTCGCTGTCAGTGGTCATGGTGTTCATCGTGATCTCACTCGGTGCGGCAAATCCAGTACCAGATCTGTAGCGGCACCGGTTCTGGATCTGTACTGGCTTCCGGGCCCTGACAGCGGTGTACTTATGGCACTGCGCACTCTCCGTGGAGGTGGACCGCCGATGTCGACATATGGCCAGTTCTGTCCCGTGGCCAAGGCCATGGAGCTGCTCGACGAACGCTGGACCCTGCTCGTGGTCCGGGAACTGCTGCGGGGCAGCGCCCACTTCAACGACCTGCGCCGCGGGGTCCCGAAGATGTCGCCTGCACTGCTGTCCAAGCGACTGAAGTCGCTGACCCGAGCCGGGGTCGTCGAACGCTCCGAGATCGACGGCCGGACAAGCTATTCACTCACCGAGTCCGGGCAGGAACTGGCCGGCGTGGTCGATGCGCTCGGATCGTGGGGCGTGCGGTGGATCGGCGATCTCGGCGAGGAGGATCTCGATCCGCACCTGCTGATGTGGGACATGCGCCGCACCATTCCCATCGCCGACTGGCCCCGGTCGCGCACCACGATCGCGTTTGTTCTCGACGGCGTCGTGCCCAAGGCGTCGAGGTGGTGGCTGACAGTGAGCGACGGGCAGGCCGATGTCTGCGATTTCGATCCCGGCTACGACGTCGCCGGGACGGTGCAGACCAACCTGCGCACGTTGATCGAGATCTGGCGCGGTGACGCCGGCTGGGCCCGGGCGGTTCTCGACGGCAGCATCGCGCTGTCCGGATCCGCCGACGTCCGCCGGGCCATCCCGAAATGGCTGGGCCAGAGCACGGCGGCGGCGATTCCCCGGCCGGCCTGAGCGATCAGTCCAGGATCCGGCGGGCGACGTTGGTGGTGACGAGGTCCAGGAGTTCGTCGGCGCGACCGGCCAAGATGGTGCGGATCGCGTAGAGCGAGAAGCCCTTTGCCTGCTCGACGGTGATCGCCGGCGGTATCGACAGCTCCTGGCGCGCGGTGTGCACGTCGATCACGGCGGGGCCGTCGTGCGCGAAGGCATCGGCGATGGCGCGTTCGAGGTCCGCCGGTTCGGTGACCCGCCTGCCGAACATGCCCATGGCCTGGGCCACCGCGGCGAAATCCGGGTTGACCAGGTCGGTGCCGAACGTGACGATGCCCGCGGCCTTCATCTCGAGCTCGACGAAGTTCAGCGACGAGTTGTTGAAGACGATGAGCTTGACCGGCAGCCGGTTCTGGATCAGCGTCACCAGCTCACCGAAGAGCATGGTCAACCCGCCGTCACCGGCCAGGGCAACCACCTGCCGGCCGGGGAATGCGGTCTGTGCGCCGATCGCGTGCGGCAGTGCGTTGGCCATGGTGCCGTGGTTGAACGACCCGATCAGTCTGCGCCGCCCGTTCATGGTCAGGTAGCGGGCCGCCCACACCACCGGGGACCCGACGTCGCAGGTGAACACCGCGTCGTCGGAGGCGATCCGGTTGGCAAGCGCGGCAACGTATTCTGGCCGGATCGGGGTCTTGTCGCGATCGTTGACGGCCAGCGAGTCCAGCGTGGCACGGGTCTTGCGGTAGTGGCGCAGCGACCGGTCCAGGTGGTCCCGGTTGCCCTTGGGCCGCAGCAGCGGCTGCAGCACGGGCAGGGTGTCGGCGACGCTGCCGCGCAGGCCGAGGTCGATCGGGGTGCGCCGGCCGAGGTTGCGGCCGCGGATGTCGACCTGGATGACGGTGGCGCCCTCGGGATAGAACTGTTGATACGGGAAGTCGGTGCCCAGCATCAGCAGGGTGTCGGCTTCTTTGATGGCCTTGTAACCGGAGGCGAAACCGAGGAGTCCGGTCATCCCGACGTCGAACGGGTTGTCGTACTCGATGAGTTCCTTGCCCCGCAGCGCGTGAACGATCGGGGCCTGCAGGGTGGACGCCAGTTCGATCAGGGCGTCGTGCGCACCGGCAACACCAGCGCCGCCCAGGATGGTGACGCGCTCGGCGGCGTTGAGGATGTCGGCGGCCCGGCGCACCGACTCGTCGTCCGGACGCACGATCGACCGGGTGGGTCGCACCGGACGGGTGGTCCAGCCGGTCTCCCCCGCGCGTTGCAGAAAGATCTCACCGGGGATGACGACGACGGCCACCCCGTTCTCCTCGACGGCTGCCCGCATCGCCATCTCGAGGATGCGGGGTGCCATCTCGGGAGTGCTGACCAGTTCGCAGTACACACTGCACTCGCGGAACAGGTCCTGGGGATGGGTTTCCTGGAAGTACTCCGACCCGATCTCGGTGCGCGGAATGTGGGCGGCGATGGCCAGCACGGGGACGCGGCTGCGCTGCGCGTCGAACAGTCCGTTGATCAGGTGCAGATTGCCCGGCCCGCAGCTACCCGCACACACGGCCAGTTGCCCGGTCAGCGCGGCGTCAGCGGCCGCGGCGAACGCGGCGGTCTCCTCGTGGCGGACGTGCTGCCAGCTGATGTCGCCACTGCGCCGGATGGCATCGGTGAATCCGTTGAGGCTGTCACCGGGAAGGCCGTAGACCCGCCGTACCCCGCTCAATGTCAGTGCGGAGATGACTTGGTCTGCAATCGTCGCCATGACGCCTCCCGGTATGCGATTCCGGCGTGATCGGTGACGCGGGCGCGCCCTCGATCACGCCGGAATTCACTCTACTTGGGGGCGAAACGCTGTCCGGCGTCCAAACGCAGGCACTGGCCGTTGAGCATCGGGTTCTCGGCGATCGCCACGGCGAGCTTGGCGTACTCCTCGGGCTTACCCAGACGCTTGGGGAACGCGGCGTCCTTGGTCAGCACCGCGGCGAACTCGTCCGGGATGCCTTCGGTCAGGCCGGTGGCGAACAGGCTCGGCGCGATGGCCAGCACGCGGATCCCCAGGCTGCCCAGGTCGCGCGCCATGGTCAGGCACATCCCGGCGATGGCGGCCTTGGACGCGGTGTAGGCGACCTGACCGATCTGACCCTCGAACGCCGCGATCGAGGCGGTGTTGATGATGACGCCGCGCTCTTCGGCCTCGGCATCGACCGGCTCGTTCTTGCTCATGTGCCAGGCCGCCAGCCGGCTGATGTTGAACGTACCGATCAGGTTGAGGTCGATGGTGGAGCGGAACGAGTCCAGGCTGTGCGGACCGTCCTTCTTGATGGTGCGCTCGCCGATGCCGCCACCTGCCGTGGTCACGATGATGTGCAGGCCACCCAGGGCGGCCACGGCCTCTTCCAGCACCTTTTCGGTGCCGTCGAAGTCGGTGACGTCGACGGGGAGGAACGAGCCGCCGATCGCGTCGGCCACTTCCTGTCCTTTGGACTGCGGCCGGTCGAGCACGGCCACGCTGGCGCCACGCTTGGCCAATGCCTCAGCGGTGGCCCGGCCGAAGCCCGACGCGCCGCCGACGACGATCGCCTTCTTGCCTTCGATCTCCATCTAGCTTCCTTTCCAAAAATGACCGAAATCGTAAAGCAACCTATCCCATCGACCCTTCCCGTAAGCCTTTCGGGTTCCCCTTGCTGTTCCCTTCTGCTCCCGTGCTGCTCCCTTCTGCACCGCGAGCGACCGTGTCTGTACGCCGACACGCCGCATTTTGCGTACCGCCGCGGTCGCTCGCGGTGCAGAGAGCGTGCGTAAATCCCTCGACGCCACCCCGCAACCCCGTTAAGTTCGCCTGCCATGACACCTGCCCAGCACTGGCGCGACCACCTGCGCGAGTCCCTGCTGTCGGCGCGCAAGTCCCGCGACACCGCCGGCGTCACCGCCATCCGGTCGGCGCTGAGCGCCATCGACAACGCGGAGACGCCGCAGGCCGACCAGACCGATACCCGCATCGGTGGAGCGATCGCGGGCGCGGTGTCCGGCGTGGGCTCGACCGAGGTCGCCCGCCGGACGCTCAGCGATGGTGAGATTCGCGGCCTCATTCAGGCCGAGGTCGATGAACGACTCACGGCAGCAGACCAATACATCGCGCACGGGCATCACGAACGGGCAGCTGACCTGCAATCGCAGGCCGCCGTCCTGACACAGGTGCTCGGCCAAACGCCGGAGGTTGTCTGAGCCCCGTGGCACGCTGAGGGCGTGTTGCTCGCCGACGTCGCCGCCGCCTCTGCCGACATCGCGGGGACGTCGGCGCGGCTGGCCAAGATCGACCGCATCGCCGCCCTGCTGTCGGTGGCCGCCGCCGAGGGCGATGCCCGGACGGTGGCGGTCACGGTGTCCTGGCTGTCCGGGGAACTCCCCCAACGCCAGATCGGTGTCGGGTGGGCGGCGCTGCGTTCACTGCCCGCACCTGCAGAAGACCCAGCGCTGACGGTTGACGGGGTCGACGCGCGGTTCACCCGCATCGGCACGGTCTCCGGCAAGGGCTCTCAGGCGCAGCGTGCCGAGTTGGTGCGTGACCTCTTCGCCACGGCCACCGACGCGGAACAGACCTTCCTGCGCCGGCTCCTGGGCGGCGAGCTGCGCCAGGGCGCCCTGACCGGGGTGATGGCCGACGCGGTGGTCCGGGCTTCGGGCATACCGGCGGCCGAGGTCCGGCGCGCGGCGATGCTCGCCGGTGATCTGCCCGCCGTGGCCGCCGTGGCGCTGACCGGTGGCCGTACCGCCTTGGCCGAGTTCCAGTTACAGGTCGGGCGCCCGGTCGGGCCGATGCTCGCGCAGACCGCGACCGGTGTCGCCGACGCGCTCGAACGGCTCGGCGGTACAGCGATTCTGGAGGCCAAGCTGGACGGCGCCCGCGTGCAGATCCACCGCAAGGGATCGGAGGTGTCGGTGTTCACGCGCAGCCTCGACGACGTCACCCACCGACTGCCCGAGGTGGTCGAGGCGACGCTGGCACTGGCCGCCACCGATCTGATCGCCGACGCCGAGGCCATCGCTCTGCGTCCGGACAACCGCCCGCACCCCTTTCAGGTCACCGCCGCCCGGTTTGGCCGCAAGACCCCCAAGGATCTCGAACCGTTGTCGGTGTTCTTCTTCGATCTGCTGCACGTCGACGGTCAGGACCTGCTCGATCTGCCCACCGAACAGCGGCTGGCCGCCCTCGACGCACTGGTACCGCAGGACCGGCGCGTCGATCGCGTCGTCACCGCCGACCCCGCCGTCGCACAACAGTTCCTCGACCGGACTCTGGCCGCCGGGCACGAGGGAGTGATGGCGAAGGCGCCGACGGCACCGTACGAGGCCGGCCGCCGCGGGGCCGGCTGGCTCAAGGTCAAGCCCATACACACGCTCGATCTGGTGGTGCTGGCCGTCGAGCGGGGTTCGGGGCGGCGCACCGGCAAGCTCTCCAACATCCATCTGGGCGCGCGCGATCCGGACACCGGCGGATTCGTGATGCTGGGCAAGACGTTCAAGGGCATGACCGACGCGATGCTGGCATGGCAGACCGAGCGGTTTCACGAACTGCAGGTCGACGACGACGGCTGGGTGGTCACGGTCCGGCCCGAGCAGGTGGTCGAGATCGCCTTCGACGGCGTCCAGCGGTCGAGCCGGTACCCGGGCGGCGTCGCGCTGCGCTTCGCCAGGGTGCTGCGCTACCGGGACGACAAGACCCCGGATCAGGCGGACACGATCGATACCGTGCGCGCATTCCTCACCTGACCTGCCCACGGTTTCCCGGCTACGGTTCGGAAACCGGGATTCGATGCCGCGCGGTTTGGCTCGATGAAAAGATCACACACGACGCGTACGACACTGGGCGAGCGAGGAGAAACCGTGGCAACACCGGATGCCCCACCGGCGGATCGGATCGAGGAGCACGACGGCGACATCACCTATGTCCGCACCGACAAAGACCTCCCGCCGGTGGCGATCATCGACCGGTCGCCGATCACCGCCAAGCACAAGGCGATCTTCGCGGCCATCGCGGTGCTGGGCGCCGTCGCCTGGGCGGTGATCGCCTTCTTCCGCGGTGAGACTGTCAACGCGGTCTGGTTCGTGATCGCCGCGATCTGCACCTACATCATCGGCTTCCGGTTCTACGCCCGGTTGATCGAGATGAAGATCGTCCGGCCACGCGACGACAATGCCACTCCGGCAGAGCTTTTCGAGAACGGCACGGATTACATGCCGACGGACCGGCGCGTGCTGTTCGGTCATCATTTCGCCGCGATCGCCGGCGCCGGGCCGCTGGTCGGTCCGGTACTGGCGATGCAGATGGGCTATCTGCCCGGCACCATCTGGATCATCGTCGGCGCCGTCGTGGCCGGCTGTGTCCAGGACTACCTCGTACTGTCCATCTCGGTGCGCCGGCGCGGCCGCTCACTGGGTCAGATGGCGCGCGACGAGCTCGGCGTGGTCGGTGGCGTTGCGGCTATCGTCGGCGTGCTGGTGATCATGGTGATCCTTCTGGCGGTGCTGGCCCTGGTGGTGGTCAACGCACTGGCCGAAAGCCCCTGGGGCGTCTTCTCGATCGCGATGACCATCCCGATCGCCATCTTCATGGGGTTGTATCTGCGCTTCTTCCGGCCCGGCCGGGTGTCGGAGGTGTCCCTCATCGGCGTGGCCCTGCTGCTGCTCGCGGTGATCTCCGGCGGCTGGGTGGCCGAAACCTCCTGGGGTGTCGACTGGTTCACGCTCTCGAAAGTCACCCTGTCGTGGTGCATCATCATCTACGGCCTGGCGGCCTCGGTGTTGCCGGTGTGGTTCCTGCTGGCCCCGCGTGACTACCTGTCGACGTTCATGAAAGTCGGCACCATCGCCCTGCTTGCCGTCGGCATCCTCATCGCGCGGCCGGTGATGCAGGCTCCCGCCATCTCGCAGTTCGCCACCAGCGGCACCGGCCCGGTGTTCGCCGGCTCGCTGTTCCCGTTCCTGTTCATCACCATTGCCTGCGGCGCACTGTCGGGCTTTCACGCGCTGATCTCCTCGGGCACCACGCCCAAGCTGCTGGAGAAGGAAAGCCAGATGCGGCTGATCGGCTACGGCGGCATGCTCACCGAATCGTTCGTCGCGATCATGGCCCTGATCACCGCGGCCATCCTCAATCAGCACCTGTACTTCGCGATCAACGCGCCGACGGCGGCCACCGGGACGACCGCGCAGACCGCGGCCGACTACGTCAACGGCCTTGGCCTGTCGGGTCAACCGATCACCGCGCAGGAGATCACCGCGGCCGCCGAGGGCGTCGGTGAGCATTCGGTCGTGTCGCGCACCGGCGGTGCACCCACGCTGGCCTTCGGCATGTCCGAGGTACTGCACCAGGTGTTCGGCGGAGAAAGCCTCAAGGCGTTCTGGTACCACTTCGCGATCATGTTCGAGGCCTTGTTCATCCTCACCACGGTCGACGCCGGCACCCGCGTCGCGCGGTTTATGCTCTCCGACGGCCTGGGCAATTTCGGTGGGCCGCTGAAGAAGCTGCGCGATCCCAGCTGGCGGGTGGGCGCATGGGCCTGCTCGATCATCGTGGTCGCCGCGTGGGGTTCGATCCTGCTGATGGGTGTCACCGACCCGCTGGGCGGCATCAACACATTGTTCCCGCTGTTCGGCATCGCCAACCAGCTACTGGCGGCGATCGCGCTGACAGTGGTGACCGTGGTGGTGATCAAGCGCGGACTGGTGAAGTGGGCGTGGATTCCCGGTGTTCCGTTGCTGTGGGATCTGACGGTGACGATGACGGCGTCGTGGCAGAAGATCTTCTCCGCCGACCCGAAAGTCGGGTACTGGAAGCAGCACTCGCAGTACGTCGCGGCCCAGGAGGCGGGCAAGTCATCGTTCGGAGCCGCCAAGAACCCCGACCAGATCGACGCGGTCATCCGCAACACCTTCATCCAGGGCACCCTGTCGGTGGTGTTCGCGGTGCTGGTGCTGATCGTGTTCATCGCGGGCGTGGTGATGGCGCTGCGGGCGCTGCGTGGCGCCGGCCGCCCGCTGGCGGTCGACGAGGAGGTGCCCTCGCGCATCTTCGCACCGTCCGGACTGATCGCCACACCGGCCGAGAAGGAGGTGCAGAAGCAGTGGGACGCCTTACCCGGAGCACACGCCAGGCCGCACGCCACGTCGGGTGGTACTGGTCAACATTGATGGGCGACAACCACTATCGGCGCTACGTCGCACATCGGGAGCTGACCCACCCGGGTGAGCCGGTGCTGTCCGAGCGGGATTACTGGAAGATGCGGCACCGCAACACGGAGGCCGATCCGGGCGCGCGCTGCTGCTGAGACGAGAGTGCTGAATGCGCATACTGTAACCTATTCAGTATGTCGCTTTCCGGGAAGACGCTGTTCATCTCCGGCGCCAGTCGTGGTGTCGGGTTGGCCATCGCCAAGCGCGCCGCCGCCGACGGGGCCAACGTCGCGCTGATCGCGAAAACCGCGGAACCGCACCCCAAACTTCCCGGCACCATCTACACCGCCGCCAAAGAGATCGAGGAAGCCGGCGGGCACGCCCTGCCGATCGTCGGCGACATCCGCGACGGGGACACCGTGACCGAGGCCGTGGCCAAGGCGGTCGCACAGTTCGGCGGCATCGACATCTGCGTCAACAACGCCTCGGCCATCAACACGGGCTCCATCGAGGAAGTGCCGCTCAAGCGCTTCGACCTGATGAACGGCATCCAGGTCCGTGGCACCTACGCGGTGTCGCAGGCCTGCATCCCGCACATGAAAGGTCGCGAGAATCCGCACATCCTGACGCTCTCGCCGCCACTTCGGCTCGAGCCGAAGTGGCTTGCGCCGACGGCCTACATGATGGCGAAGTTTGGGATGTCGTTGTGCGCGTTGGCACTTGCCGAAGAGCTCCGACCGTACGGGATCGCGTCGAACACACTGTGGCCGCGCACCTCGGTGGCCACCGCGGCCATCCTCAACCTGCGTGGCGGCGAAGAGTCGATGAAGCGCTCCCGACGCCCCGAGGTGTACTCCGATGCCGCCTACGCGGTGCTCAACCGGCCCTCACGCGACTTCACCGGTCGCAGCCTGTTGTGCGAGGACGTGCTGCTCGAATCGGGCGTCACCGACCTCTCGGTCTATGACTGCGTACCCGGCGCCGATCTTCGTGTCGACCTGTGGGTCGACACAGCCGATCCGCCCGGATACGTAGGCCCAACTCCGGGCCGATAATCCAGCATCAAGGCTAAACTGTGAGCCATACGGTAAGGCAGTCGTGAATGGAGCGCGTTCGTGAATAAAGACGACATGATCCTGATCAGCGTGGACGATCACATCGTCGAACCACCTGACATGTTCAAGAATCACCTTCCGAAGAAGTACGCCGACGAGGCACCGCGCCTGGTGCACAACCCCGACGGCAGCGACACCTGGCAGTTCCGTGACATCGTCATCCCCAACGTCGCGCTGAATGCGGTGGCCGGCCGCCCCAAGGAGGAGTACGGCCTGGAACCCCAGGGCCTCGACGAGATCCGCAAGGGCTGCTACAACGTCGACGAGCGCGTCAAGGACATGAACGCCGGCGGCATCCTCGGCTCGATCTGCTTCCCGTCCTTCCCTGGTTTCGCCGGCCGGTTGTTCGCCACCGAGGATCCGGAGTTCTCCCTGGCCCTGGTCCAGGCCTACAACGACTGGCACATCGACGAATGGTGCGGCGCCTACCCGGCCCGCTTCATTCCGATGGCGCTCCCGGTCATCTGGGATGCCGAGGCATGTGCCGCCGAGGTCCGCCGGGTGTCCAAGAAGGGCGTGCACGCCCTGACGTTCAGCGAGAACCCGGCCGCGATGGGCTACCCCAGCTTCCACGACGACTACTGGACTCCGCTGTGGAAGGCGTTGTGCGACACCAACACCGTGCTCAACGTGCACATCGGATCTTCGGGCAAGTTGGCCATCACCGCACCCGACGCACCGCTGGACGTGATGATCACGCTGCAGCCGATGAACATCGTGCAGGCCGCCGCGGATCTGTTGTGGTCCAAGCCCATCAAGGACTACCCGGATCTGAAGATCGGCTTGTCCGAGGGCGGCACGGGCTGGATTCCGTATTTCTTGGAACGCGTCGACCGCACCTACGAGATGCACTCGACCTGGACGCACCAGAACTTCGGCGGGAAGCTTCCCAGCGAGGTGTTCCGTGAGCACTTCCTGACCTGCTTCATCTCCGATCCGGTCGGCGTCGCGCTACGCGACAAGATCGGCATCGACAACATCAGCTGGGAGGCCGATTACCCGCACAGCGACTCGATGTGGCCGGGCGCCCCCGAGGAGCTGTGGGACGTGCTGACCGAGAACAACGTGCCCGACGACGAGATCAACAAGATGACGCACGAGAACGCCATGCGCTGGTACTCGTTCGATCCGTTCACGCACATCTCGCGGGAGCAGGCCACCGTCGGTGCGCTCCGCAAAGCCGCTGAGGGTCATGACGTTTCGATCCAGGCGCTGAGCCACCACGAGCAAGGCACCCGCGGCGATGCGCTTCATGCCGCGGCCAGGGGCAACTCGGGAAGCGAGTAGGCAACTCCGCCTCGAGACAGAAGTCAGGGCTGCTGACCCTTCCAGTTAGCAGCCCTGATTGCTGTTTCGCAGCTCCTAGCGCAGTGAGTACCGCACCGGCAGGTGCTTGAGACCGCCGACGAACGTGGTGGCCATGTGCTGCGGTTCGCCGGCGAGCTCTGCGGAGCGCAACCGCGGTAGCAGCTCGGAGAAGAAGCTGTTGATCTCCAACCGGGCCAGTGCGGCACCGAGGCAGAAATGCACACCGTAGCCGAACGCGATGTGTTTGTTGGGATCCCGTCCGACGTCGAAGCGGAACGGATCGACGAAGACGTCCTCGTCGCGGTTCCCTGAGACATAGGACAGCAGTACCGACTCGCCCTTGGCGATGCGTACACCGCGAATCTCGTAGTCCTGTTGCGCGGTACGCATGAACTCCTTGACCGGTGTCGTCCACCGGACCATCTCCTCGACCGCCAGCGGCATCAGACTCATGTCGTTCTGCAGCCGGGCCAGCTGGTCGGGATTCTGCAGCAGCGCGTGCATACCGCCGGAAATGCTGGCACTGCTGGTGTCGTGGCCGGCAGCGGCGATGATCGCGTAATAGGAAACCGTGTCGATATCGGACAGCGGCTCCCCGTCCAGGGTGGCGTTGGCGATCGTCGAGGCCAAATCTTCGGTCGGATTCGCCCTGCGCGAGGCGGTCAGTTCGGTGAAGTACTGGAACATTTCGAGCAGCGCCATGCCCTGCTCTTCCATGCTGGTGCCGCGCTTGTACTCGTCGTCGTCGCTGCCGAACAGCTCCTGGGTGAGCTTGAGCATGAACGCGAAGTCGGACTCGGGCACACCGAGCAGCGTCATGATCATGTACAGCGGGTAGTTCACAGCGACCTGCTGCACGAAATCGCATTCCGGCCCCTCGTCGACCATTCTGTCGACGAACTGCTTGGCCAGTTCATCGGCGCGATCCTTCAACGCGCGCATGGCCTTCGGCCGAAACCAGTTGGCTCCGATGGCCCGCAGGTCGCGGTGCAGCGGGTCGTCCGTGTGGATCAACGTCCGGATGCCGATCGCGGCCTGCTGCTCGTCGCCCTCGCGGGTGACCAGAACCGGGCGCGGCGAGTTGGTGAAGATGTCGTTGGCACGCTCGATCTCCATGATGTCCGCATGCTTGGTGATCGCCCAGAAGGGGGCATAGTCGGGTACCTCGACCCAGGACACCGGGGCGTTGGCCCGGAGGTGGGTCAGGTCCGCGTGAAGTGTCACCTCGTCGGCGTACGCCGCCGGGCTGGCGAACATCTTGGCGACATCGTCGATCGTGCGGACGGTCATACGTTGCTCCTCACTGGCGGGCATTCGCGAAACTCCTGCAGCACCGCGTTGACGGTTTCCGGGGACACGGCGACGGGAAAACCTGGCAGCACGCGGTCGATGACACCGTCGCAGCGGCGCCGCAACGTCGCAGCCAATTCGGGGATCGGGGCGACGACGGCGAAGGTGCCGAGCACTTCGTCGTCGATCAGATCGCCCATCGCATCCCACTGGCCGTCCAGCGACAGCCGGTGCAGATCGGTGTGCAGATCACCCCAGCCGTGCAGTTCCAGGACTTTGCGGTAGGCCGGTGTCGAGCCGTAGAACGCGAGCTGTTTGCGGGTCGCGACCGAAGCCGCGGCCATCTCCTGTTCGTCGGCGCCGGTGACCACGAAGACGGGGCAGGACAACTCGAAGTCGGCGCGATCACGCCCGCTGCGGTCCATTCCGCGCTGCAACGCCACCGTGGTCACCTCGTCCAGATAGCGCCGAGTGGTGAACGCGTGGGCCAGCAACCCATCGGCCACCTCACCGCACACTTCGGTCATCAGTTCGCCGACCGCGGCCAGGAACACCTCGGGGAAGGGCAGGGCCGACGGCTCCGGGGTGAACATCGGCGTCATGATCTTGTGGGTGTAGAACTCGCCCTCGAACCTCAGCTTGGTGCCGTCGCGCCAGCAGCCCCAAATCGCATGCAGCGCTTCGATGTACTCGCGCATGCGGCGCGCCGGGTGACTCCACGGCATGCTGAAACGCTTCTCGATGTGCGGCTGGATCTGGGTGCCCAGTCCGAGGATGAAACGTCCGCCCGAGTAGTTCTGCAGATCCCAGCCCAGCTGGGCAGTGGTCATCGGGTTGCGCGCGAAGGCCACCGCGATGCTGGTGCCGATCTGAATCCGCTCGGTGTGCTCGGCCGCGATCGCCAGGGGCAGGAACGGGTCGTGGTTGATCTCGCCCGTCCAGCACCCGTCGTAGCCGTGAGCTTCCAGCTCACGGGCGGTGTCCGGAACTTCGGCCAGCCGGCTGGGGATGCCGCGGTCGACTTTGACAGCGCGGGGAACGGGGTCACTCATCGGCGACGCATTCCTTTGCCAGCGTGTTTCACCATGCGCAAAACGAGCACCCGAACGACGCTACAGTAAGCAATTCAGTATGGTCAACGGCGGTAGGCTTGTGCACCCAGGCGCGAACGCTCGACAAGAAGGACGGCGGCATGACGAACGACCCGGAGTGGAAAGAGACACTTGAGGATCTCGCCAACCGACGTGAACGTGCGTACGGCATGGGCGGAGCCGAACGGCTGGCCAAGCACCACGGCAAGGGCAAGCTCGACGCGCGCGCCCGGATCGCCCGCCTTCTCGATCCCGACACCTTCCAGGAATTCGGCACCCTGGTCGGCGGTGACATCGCCTCCGACGGTCTGGTGGCGGGCGCCGGCCGAATCGACGGCACGCCGGTGATGGTGGGTGCCGAGGATTTCACCACCCTGGCCGGCAGCATCGGCCCGGGCGGCAATGCCAAGCGGTACCGGCTCGCCGAGTTGGCGCTGCGCAACAAGATTCCACTCGTGATGCTGTTGGAGGGCGCGGGTTTTCGCCCGAGCGGGGAGCACTACGGACGCACCCCCACTGATCTGATCGCGCAGGCGAAGTGCTCCGGAAAGGTGCCCACCGTATCGGCCATCCTCGGCCCGTCGGCCGGCCACGGCGCGCTGGTGGCCCCGGTATGCGACTTTTCGATCATGAGCCGTCAGGGGGCGATCTTCACCGCCGGCCCGCCGGTCGTGAAAGAGGCTACCGGCGAGGAGATTTCGAAGGAGGACCTCGGCGGTCCGGGTGTGGCGCTACCGAGTGGGGTGATCCACAACTACGCCGAGGACGACGAGACGGTCATCGACGACATCCGGCGCTACCTGTCCTATTTCCCGTCGAGCGCATGGTCGTATCCACCGACCCGACTCGCCGATGACACGGCTGATCCTCGACTCACCCCGGAAATCCTCGACATCGTGTCCCGCGACAACCGCCAGATCTACGACATGCGTGCGGTCCTCGATGAGATCTTCGATCGTCCCGACTGGTTCGAGGTGCAGCCCAAGTTCGGCCGGGCGATCATCTGTGCGCTGGCCCATCTCGGCGGTTATCCCGTCGCCGTGGTGGCCAATCAGCCACAGGTGGTGGCCGGTTCGATCGATGCCGACGCTGCCGACAAGGCCGCGCATTTCATCACCGTGGCCGATTCGTTCCATCTGCCGATCGTGTTCCTCGCCGACAATCCGGGAATGCTGCCGGGTAGTCATTCCGAGCGCACCGGGGTGCTGCGTAGCGGTGCGCGGATGTTCGCTGCCCAGACCGCCGCGACGACGCTCAAGCTGCACGTGACGCTGCGCAAGGCGTTCGGATTCGGCTCGATGGTGATGTCTCTGTTGGGTTTTGACGATCAGGTGGCGACGTTCGCCTATCCAGGTGCCACCATGGGCGCGATGGGCGCGGCGGCACTCAGTGCCGCGACCCATGCCGGCGAGGATTACACCGAGGTGCTCAAGCGGATGGAGCTGGAGGCGTCCTTCCGGTCGGCGGGTCACCTCGGCTTCGATGAGCTCATCTCCCCCGAGGAGACCCGCAACGCGCTTCTGGTCACCCTGCAGCACGGCATCTTCAGCCGTCAGGCGGTGGCCGAGCCGGTGTCCCGCACCCTGATCATGCCGTGACCGCGGCCCAGCGTCCCTACTGTCGGGTGGCCCGGTATTCGGCGACGATCGGCTCGAGCTCGTCCGGGGTGGCCCCGTGCATGATCACCGCATCGGCGCCGTAGTCGAACTCCTTGCGGATGCGGTCCACACACTGACGTGACGATCCGGTGGCCGACGGCTCCAGCCACTCGTCGGGGATCAGGGTCGCGATGTGTTCGATCTGTTCGGCGCTGGCCTTGTGGTCGATGCCGCCCGGGATCGAGGTGACGACGGAGTCTTCCCGGAAGCGTTGCAGCACGGCGGGATCCCAGTTGTTCGTGCTGACCAGCAGGTCGCCGTAGCCCTGCAGGTAGGTGGCGAGCCGGGCCACGGTCTTCTTGAGCCGCAGTTCCTCGGGCAGGTGGTCGCCCACGGTGGCGAAGCACGACCAGACCCGGACGCTCGCCGGATCACGGCCGGCCTGCTCGGCGGCTTCCTTGACAGTCTTCACCGCGCGCTGCAGCGTCTCCGGGGTGAAGTAGGTGTGCAGGATGACGTCGTCGAACTCGCGCCCGCCCAACGCCAGCGTCTGCGGTCCGAAGGCCACGATCGCCAGGCGGATGTCCTCGTTGAAGTCGGGGTCGAGGAACAGCACCTGGTACTTGCCGATCGGCCCGTCGTGGTTGAAAACCACCTCGCCGTGCCACAGCCTGCGCATGACCTGCGCGAAGTCCTCCATCTGCGCGGTGGTCACCGCGGGCACCCCGAACGCGTTGTACATGGCCGCAACACCGCGGCCGATGCCGAGGGTGAACCGGCCCCGCGACAGCCGGTGCATCGTGGTGGCCCACGATCCGGTGATCAGCGGATGGCGGGTGTTGTGATTGGTTGCGGCCGTGGCGATCTGCATGCGTTCGGTCACCGCGCAGGCGGCGCCGACGAGCGAGGATGCTTCCTTGACGTTCCACCGTTCAGAGATGAACGCGGTACCGAAGCCGAGCTCCTCACCACGGCGCGCCTCGTCCATCAGCGTGGCCGGGCCCTCACCGCCCGCACCGGCCAACAGGTAGTAGCCAAGTTCGTCGAGAACCGGTTCTGACATTCGAAACCCCTTTGTTCACAATCTCTTAAGTCGCCGCACCACGGTGTTGAACGGCAACAACGTAGCAAGGCCGGTACGCAACGAGGGTCCCATCGGGCCGAAGTTCACCACGACAAGGTGGCGCACACCGTGATCCCGCCACACCGCGGCCTGCTCCAGCACATCGGCCGGACTGCCGTTCAAGATCATGTTCCTGACCACATCGCCCGGAACCTGCGCTGCCTTCTCGGTGATGGTCTGCTCGTCCATGGTGAACGCCACATGGTCTTGCATCCCGGCGTATCCCGCGCCCATCGGATGCTCGGCTCCGTAATGGGCGTAGAACTCGGCTGGTGCGTTGAGAGACCAGGCCCGCACCGACATCGAGTCGAGCGCCTCGTCGACGGCATCGCGGCTGGACGCTGTGATGACCGGGATCCAGACCGCCGGCGTGATGGACATCGGGTCCCGTCCGGCATCCGAAGCTGCTGAGCGCACGATCTCCAGCCTCGCCGCGTAATCCTCGGGCCGGTGCGCGAACCCTGGGAACCAGGCATCGCCGTAACGACCGGTGGCGCGCAACATGCGCGGCCCGTGCGCAGCGATCCAGATCTCGGGCCATTTTCCGCGGTAGGGCGGCAGGTCGAACATCGCGTCGCGAAGTGGGAAGTATGGCGAATCACGCTTCACCAGCCGGCCTTTGGAGTTCCACAGCGCGCGGATGGTGGCCAACGCCTCTTCGAACCTGGCCACCGGCCTGCTCCAGTCGACGCCGTAGGGTTCGTTACCGACTCGTTCGCCGGGGCCGATGCCGAGAATGGCCCGGCCCTTGGTCAGCAGGTTGAGGGTGGCCGCGGCCTGGGCAGTGACAGCCGGGTGGCGCTTGCCGGTATCGGTGACGCCGACGCCGAGTCGCACGTTGCTGAACCGGCGGCGCGCTGCCAGGCTGCCCAGCAGTGTCCACGCTTCCATCGCCGCGTCGGGTGACTGCATCAGCCTGGCGGCCACTGTGTACTTCTTGTCCCACAACGGCCTCGGCGTCTGGCCGTTGATGTGGTCGGGGACCCAGTAGGAGTCCACCCGGTTGGCCACCGCAGCAAGGTAATTCGCCCTGGTGAACGCGTCGGCCGTGGGCCGCGCCGCCATCACCGGGTCCATCAACCCGACCCGGAACCGGTTCAGGCCCATACGCCCTGCTTGTAGCCGCAGTTCCACACCTCGGTGATGCGGCCGTCGACCACCCTGAAGATCTCCATACTGCCGACGGTGATGGCGTTGCCGTCCGGGAATGTCATCGGGGATTCGTACACGATCGCGACGTGCTCGCCATCGTCACCGGCGACGATCAGGTTCAGGTCGAAGCGGATCGTCTCGAACATCCCCCAGTGGTCGATCACCCGATTGACCGCCTCCTCGTGGGTGAGCACCGTCGCCTCACCCACTTCGTGGCGGGTGACGGTGTCCCCCAACAGTTCATCGGCGAGGGCGAAGTCCTTCTCGTTCCAGACCACCCAGTTGTACTGCTCCACCACTTCACGCGCGGTGCGAACGGTCATGCAAACTCCTCAAGGGCGTCGATGTCTTCGATGGCCGCGACGGCCCGGTCGATGAGCGTCAGACACAATTGCCGGGACCGCTCGGGCGCGACGTCCCAGGTGAGTAGGGCGACCACCGGCATGTACAGCAGCAGCGCGGTCGCGAAACGGTAATGCCGCCACGCCTCGTCGAACGAGTACCCGTCGACCTGGCCGACGTAGTCACGCACCAGCTGCTCGTCGTGGCCGCGGCGCACCTCGGTGGGCAGACCCTGGCTGACCAGATACGCGATATCGGCCGCGCCCGCTCCGCGGACGGTCAACTGGAAGTCCACCACTTTCAGCGCATCATCACGGAAGAACATGTTGTCGGCTCGAATATCTCCGTGCAGCAGCATGCTCCGGTCCGAAAGCGCGGAGAGCGCGGTGGGTGCGAGTTCGGCGAACCGCTCGGCGAACGCGGCGACCGCCGGAGGCACCGGCCGGCGCGTGTGCTCTCGGTAGAGCTGCCACCCGGGCGCGAACGCGGGCAGGAACAGGTCCCTGGTCAGCGAGCTGTCGATGCTCGGGAATTCCTGCAGTACAGCATCATCGATGCCGGACGACCATGTGTGCAGACCGGCCAGCTGTTCGATACAGAGCTGGGCACGCGGCAGCGACAGCCCGGCCAGGTGGTCGGCGTTCTCCCAGTCCCGCAGGTCTTCGAGCACCAGCACGAAGTCGGGACCGGACATCCGCGCGACATAGCAGTTCGGTGTGGCGATAGGAGATTCCGGCGCGACGTGCCGGTAGAAGTACAGCTCACGTTGGTAGCCGCCGAGCATCTCCATCCCCCCACGGGCAAGTGAGTCGGCGGGCAGTTTGACGATCAGAGTCTCTGGCACATCGGAGGATCCGCGTAGATGGACCCGGTACAGCGCTGCGGAGAAACCGGTGTCCAAAGCGATCCGCTCGGCCCGCACCTCGCTTACCTGCGCGCCCAGCGCCTCCGTCAACCAGGGCGCGGTGACCTCATCGATGCCCGTGGGCACCGAACCGGAAAAGGGCACTGCGACTGACGTCATCGTCGACCTCCACACAGAAATTTGACGCTGAACAACTAAGTTAGTTGTCGACCGTCTAATATGCAAGGGTGCCTTCCCCAGCCCACGGCCTCACCCAGCCGGAGCGCGTCGAGCAGTCCTCGCGCCGGCTGCTGCAGGCCGCCGCCGAGTTGATCGTCGAAAAGGGCTGGGAAGCAACGACTGCCGCTGAGATCGGCCGGCGGGCCGGCTACAGCCGGGCCATGGTGCACGCCCGCTACGGCAGCAAGGACGCCATCCTCGACGCCTTCCAGGACGTGTACGTGTCACGCCTGAACCCCGACCCCGAACCTGGCTCCGCCGGATTGCAGCAGGTTCTGGCGCATTTCGACCGCGTGCAGGAGATTCATGCCGAGGATGCCGCGGTGACCAGGGCGATGTTCGTATCGGCCTTCGAGGCGGTCAAGACCACGTCGCCGCTGCGCGACGGTGTGCGCACCCAATTGGCCGGGGCCGCCGTCAAGATCGAGGCCGGCCTGCGCGCCGGAATCGCCGACGGTTCACTGCGACCCGACATCGATGTCGACATGGCGCTGCGAGACATCACCGGATCGATCTTCGGTATCGCTTTCCAGTGGGTGGTGCTGCCCGAGGACCACGATCTCGACCATGAGATCGACTGTGTTCGGGCCCGGATCACGTCAAGCTACGGTCGTTAGGAACCGTTCGGTCGCATCCTGCACCGCACCGGAAAACAGGTGCCCGACATGACTGCCGTCGTGCCAGTGGAGTTCTCCTCCCCACTGCTCGTGCATGGCCAACGCCGAACTGCGCATGGCCATCTGGTCATGCCAGGCACCGACGATGAGACGCCGCTCGGCATGCGGCCGGCTGCGCAGCGGGTCGATCACCGAGGTCATCGCCGCCACCGTGGCCGATTGCAACTGCTGCGCCGACTGCTGTCCCGCTGATCCCCAGCGGCCCAAGTGCATCCCGATCATCGTGTTGAGACCCAGGATCGGCGTGTACAGCGCCACGGCGTCGACCCGGGAGTCCAGATGTGACACCAGCGCCGCCACCGCGCTGCCAAGTGACAGGCCAGCGACCGAAATCGACGATGCCTGTGGTTCGAGCCAGCCGATCAACGCCCGCACCTCCGACACCGCGCGCATCGTGCCGGCGACATTGGCCAGCGGATCGCGGGCGGGATACTCCGGCCAGGACCTGCGCCGCGGCCCATGCCCGGGCTGCACGGGCAGCGCCACATTGAATCCGAGGTCCCGCAACTGCCGTACCCGGGCCACCAGAAGATCCATCGAATCGCCTTGACCGGCGCCGTGCACCCAGATCAGCCAGGGCCGCGCATCGTCGCCGCAGCGATACAGCCGTACCCGGGCCGTGGCGACTCCGCCGTGACCGTCGGCCAGCACCGAGGCCGGCAGCGCGGGATCGTGATCGAAGACCAGCTCTTCGAATGTCAGCGCGCCGAATCGGCGCGGCCGGATGTGTTTGACCTCCAGCGCATCCGGGCGGGGGTGCGCCGCATCGATGTCGAGTGCGCCCAGTTCGTCGGCGGCCCACTGGTATTCACCCAGCGGACGCGGCAGCTGCGGCGGTGGACCGGTCAGCGTCATACCGGTCACCACGAGCTCGTCGAGGGTGACCTCGCCGAGCTGCCGCAGGCCGGTGACCGACAGCGGATTCCAATCCCCCGCGCCTGCCAGAGCGCCCACCGAGCGCGGCACTACGCCACCGAGCTCCCACGCTATGCGGGTTGCCCTAAGCAATGGTGAATCCCGGGTAGCCATCAGCTGCGATCTCGTCACAGCGGCGACGGTACTCGGGGATGCCTGCGGTGTATCCCAGGTACATCCGCTTCTTGCCCGGTACGTTGCCGCCGTTATACCAGGAGTTGCAGCTCGGATGCACCAGCACCGTGGGCGCCACCAGGGCTGTGGTGTGCTCAACCCATTCGGCCTGCGCCTGGGGCGTCGCCTCGATACTCCGATGGCCGCCGGCCCTCAGGTACGCGATGCACTCCGCGATCCACTCGACGTGTTGTTCCAGGGCCGCCACGAAATTCGTCGCCGCCGATGGGCTTCCCGGCCCCTGGATCGTGAACAGATTCGGGAATCCGGCCACGGCCAAACCCAGATAGGACAGTGCCCCCTCCTTGGACCAGTACTCCCCCAGCACCAACCCGTCCCGGCCACGCACGTCGATCCGGCTCAACGCGCCCGTCATGGCGTCAAATCCGGTGGCGTACACGATCACGTCGAGGTCGAAATCTCCTTGCTCGGTGGAAATCCCGGTGGTCGTCACCTCACGGATGCCGCCCTTGCGCAGATCGACCAGGGTGACGTTGTCCCGGTTGTAGGTGTCGTAGTAACCCTGGTCGATGATCGGCCGCTTACAGGCGAACGGGTGACTGGGTGTCAACGAGGCCGCCGTCCGCGGATCGGTGACGATGCGCGCGACGGCCTGGCCGTACAGTTCGGTGGCCATCCGGTTGGCGTCGATGTCGAAGAAGACGTCACCCCAATTCAGGGCACCCATGACGCCGTGTTCCTCGACGGCGTGCCGCTTCTCCTCGGGCGACGCAGATTTCACCGGCGGCCGCACCAGCATCTCGAGGAGCACCGAGAACGCACTGAGTCGAGCCGCCCCGACCGGATGCTCCCGCTGCGCGGCGCGGATGGCCGCGTAATCAGCCTTGAGCGCGTCGAGTTCCCCGGGTTCGAAGGACCGGACCTGCCACGGCAGGGTGAACGCCGGGGACCGCTGGAACACCGTCAGATGTTCGCACTGCCCGGCCACCACCGGAATCAGCTGAACACCGGTGGACCCGGTGCCGATCACCCCGACCCGCTTGCCGGTGAGGTCGACGCCCTCGCGCGGCCAGCGGCTGGTGAACAATGACGTGCCCGTGAATCGGCTCATTCCCGGGATGTCGGGTTCCAGTGGTACCGAGAGGATTCCGGTGGCGGCCACCACGAACGGCGAGTGCAGCGTCTGACCGTCGGCGGTGGTGACCGCCCACAGAGATGTGGCCTCGTCGAAGGTCATCGTCACGACCTCGGTGCCGAATGCGATGTCGCGGCGCAGGTCGAGTCGGTCGGCGACGAAGTTCAGGTACGCCTCGATCTCGGGTTGGGCCGGCATCGTCTCGGTCCAGACCCACTCCTGCTGGATCTCATCGCTGAAGCTGTACGAGTACTCGATGCTCTCGATGTCACAGCGCGCCCCCGGATACCGGTTGACCAGCCAGGTACCACCGACGGCGTCGGCCTTCTCCAGAATCCGCACCCGCAGGCCCTGCTCCCGTAGCCGGTGCAGTGCGTACAAGCCGGAGAATCCGGCACCGACGACGATCGCATCGAAATCGGCGTTGCTCACAAGTCGATGACTTTCTCGTCGCGGTTCCTGCGGTCGACGTAGAACTGCGCCGCCCGGCCGATCGATTCGGCGGTGGGTGCCGGTTTCCAGCCCAGTTCACGCGTCGCCTTGCCGTGGTCCGCCGGCGAGGTCAGCCACATCAGTCGCGCGGCGGTGAGGTTCATCGGAAAGTCGGTGCCGAACAACCGATTCGACATGCCGGCGAACCAGCCGAAGACATACAGCGGGGCCATGGGGATACCGACTCGCGGCGGTCGCGCACCCACTGCCTCCGCAGCCGTGGTGAACATCTGCCGCTGTGACATATAGCCTTCGGACACGATGTAGCGTTCGCCGATCCGGCCGTGCTCGGCCGCCCGGATGAGCGCATCGGCCGCGTCGTCGATCCCAACCACCTCGGAGCCGACACCGCGCACGTACACGGGCAACTTGCCGAATGCGGCCATCGCGACGAGCGCGCCCTGTCTCGGCTGCCAGTCGGGCGGTCCGTACGGGTTGGACACACACATCGCCACAGCGGGCAATCCGCGCTCCCTGGCGTAGGACAGCACCAGGTCTTCGGCCTGGCGCCGCGATTCGATGTACGGCCCGCCTTTGCCGGCCCAGTTGAACGGGGTGTCCTCATCAACAGTTGCGCCGTCGTCACCGACCGCGATCGTTCCGATGGTGCTGAGGAAGACGAAGCGCTGCAGGTCGGCGTCCATCGCGACGTCGAGGACGTTGCGCAGGCCCTCGACGTTGGTGGAGAACAGTGGCGCCGGGTCGGCCAGGTGGGCGCGGGTGTCGACGACGCAGTAGAACACCACGTCCCGGTCGCCCATCGCCGCCGCCACCGCATCGGTGTCGAAGATGTCCCCGTAACACCGCTCGACGTCGAGACCGTCGATGCCCTTGGTCGAACTACTTCGCCGCAGCAGCACCCGAACGTCGTCGCCGCGCTCGACGAGTTGACGGGTGACACAGGCTCCCACGTTTCCGCTTGCGCCCATCACGAGTACTTTTCGCCGGCGATCCATCGCTACTCCATCCCAGTTGACGACCAACGATGGATGTTACGGTAACGCTTTCAGTAGCACTCTGAAACGGGTCAGAAACGGAAAAGATCCATGAAGTACACCCTGGAATATCCCAGCGAGCTGCCCACCGCACCTGACGATTTCCTGCGGCCGGACGTCATCCGCGAAGTCGCCACCCAGGCCGAAGCGGCGGGCTTCTCGGCCGTCGCGCTCAGCGAGCATCCGGCCCCGTCGGCCAAGTGGCGCAGCAACGGCGGCCACAACACGCTCGACCCGATCGCCGCGTTGAGTTTCATGGCGGCGGCCACCTCGCGCATCCGGTTGATGACCAACCTGTACGTGCTCCCGTTCCGAAATCCGTACCTGTCGGCCAAGGCACTGGGAAGCCTCGACCTGGTGTCCGGCGGCCGGCTCATCGCGGGCGTCGGAGCGGGCTACCTACGATCGGAGTTCTCGGCGGTGGGCGTGGACATCGACCGCCGCGCCGAGCTGCTCGACGAGGCCCTGACGGCACTGCGTTCGATTTGGACCGAACCTGAAACACCGTTCACCGGTGCCGATTTCGCGGCTGTCGGCGTGGTCCATCTGCAACATCCGGTCCAGCGGCCCCATCCGCCGATCTGGATCGGCGGGAACGGCGCCGCAGCCATTCGGCGCGTCGTCGAACACGGTGACGGGTGGATGCCGATCATCGCCGCGGCGGGCATGGCGTCGACGATGCGCACCGCGGCCATCGAGAACACCGAGCAGTTCGGGGACGCCGCAGCGCGACTGCGTAATCGGCTCGCGGACGCCGGCCGGGACCCGTCGACGGTCGACATCCAGGTGGTGTGCCCACCTACCGACCTGGACGACGCCGCCTCGCTGCGACGTGCCCGCGATACCCTCGCCGAACTCATCGGACACGGCGCCACCTGGGCGGTCGTGCATGTCGACGGCAGCAGCCCGCAGTCGGCGCTCGACTACATCAAGGCGTTCGGCGCGGAGATGGATCTTGTTGCAACACGGGATATCTCGGAATCACGTGTGTAGCGCTGTGGCGGTGATCCGCGCGATTCTTCGCCACAGCGCTTCACACGCGGCGACCACTCACCGGGCTAGGCGGTTTTGAACTTCAACAGCGTCCGGGTCAGGTGCAGGCTGGTGATCTGCCATGTGCCGTCGCGCTTTTCGTAGGTCTCGTGATAGTGGCCTGCCCCGTGCAGCTCGCTGCCGTCGGGGAAGAACAACATGTCCTCCATGGCCCAGATGCCCGTCGCGGTGGTGTCGGAGGTCAGCATGATCTCGGGGGTGTGGCAGTGGTGCACCGTCGCTGCATGCTCGACACCGCCCCACACCACAGGGAAGAACTCGTCGAAGCTGTTCAGCGGAGGGGCCGTCTGCGGATCGGCACCCCCGGTCGAGACGGCCATGTCGAGCTTCACCACAACCTCGTCGACGAACAATCCGCGCCACGCGTCGATGTCCTTGGTGTCCAAGAATCTGCAGTACCGGGCCTTGAGCTGCTTGATCGCTTCGATATCGTCGGACATGAACGCCTCCCGTTCCGTTACGGAGATGTATACCGTAACGGACTCGACTCGCCTCGCGACGGGTGGTGAAGTCAGTCCCAACGCCCTTCTTTGCGCCCACAGTTCCAAACCTCGGCGATGCGTCCGTCGATCACCCGGAAGATCTCCATGCTGCCGCTGTGCACGACGTCGCCTTCCTTGCCGGTCATCGTTGTGTCGTACACGATGGCGACATGCTCGTTGTCCTGGCCGGCGACGACGACCGGGAGCTCGAAGATCATGTTGCCGAACAAGGCCCATACATCCTGGATACGTTTGACGGCTTGCTCACGAGTGAGGGTGTGCGCTTCGCCGACTTCGTGGCGGATCACGGTCTCGGCGAAAAGTTCGTGTGCGAGGTCGAAGTTGCGCTCGTTCCACACCACAAAGTTATAGGTCTCGACAACTTCTCGTGCTGTGCGAGTCATATCCCTAAACTCGCTTCGGGATTCCAGTAGCCTTCGAAAAGATCATGTCAGTGATCGGCGAAGGCAGGATCCGGGTGTAGGCGTGAGCCTTCGAGCCCTTGCCCACGAGGTAGCGGGCGCGGGGGCGCTTGTCGGTCAGCGCCCGTTCGATGGCCACACTAATTTCCTCCGGCGAGGAGATCACGCCGTCCATGAGGTCGATCGCCTTGTGCATCCCCTCGGAGTGCTTGGCGTACAACTTCCGATGGTCGGGGCTCATCTTGGCGATGTTTTCTTCATGCTGTTCGTGCGACCCCTTACTCATATCGGTGTCGATCTGCCCGGGCTCAATGAGACTCACCTTGATTCCCCAGGGCCGCAATTCGTTTCGCAAGGAGTCGCCGATAGCCTCCAAGGCGAATTTGGATGCGCCGTACGCTCCGAGCGACGGTGTAGCCACCCGCCCGCTGGTCGACGAGATGTACACGATGCGTCCACGCGTTCTACGGATCAGCGGCAACACCACCTGGGTCACACCCACCGAGCCAACGACGTTGACGTCGAGCTGCCAACGTAGGTCGTCCAGAGCCAGGGTCTCGATGGGCCCGCCGACCGCAACACCGGCATTGCTCACCAATGCATCGAGTCGTTCCGGTAGCTGCGATGGCAGCTTCGCCAGATGCTCTTCATTGGTTACATCGACAATAACCGGTGTTACATTGGGGATTTCAGCCATCATCTCTGCGTCGGCAGCACTGCGAACACCCGCGTGGACCTGCCAGCCGGACGCCGCGAGTTTGACAGCTGCGACGTGGCCGAGACCACGGCCGGCACCTGTCACCAACACTGAGGGATTGCCGTGGACGGCGGTCGAACGATTACGTGACATGTCGACGATCGTGGTCTATCCATTAACAGACTGTCAATGGTAATCTCCCATTTCATGGCAGAAAGCGCACGAGCCCCCTCTCAACGCTGGCTGGATCTGGCCGACGAACAACGCACCGCGGTCGCACGTGCCGCCGTTAATCTTGTTGCGGAAGGCTGCATCCCGCTCAAGGTGGCGGATCTAGCCGATCGCGCGGGGATCACCCGTCCAACGTTCTACAAGTACTTCCCCACCCTTGGTGCTGCTGTGCTGCACACCGCACGCACATTGCTTGCCGAACTCGAGGTCTACCTGAAGCCGCGGTTGCCGAAAAAGGCCAACGCACGCGAACTGTTGCTGGCACGGTTCGACCTGAGTTTCCAGTACGCACGCTCCCACCCCGAGATGACCCGCTTCTTCAGCTACTACGACTTCTCCTTCAGAGGACAGGGCCTGTCGGGCGAAGAGGACGCTGAACGGGCCAACATCGCCGACGTCGCCGGTGACCCGTTCTTCGAACTTTTCAAGACAGGTCAAGAGGATGGTTCGATCGATCCCGAGCTGCCGCCTGACGTCACCGTCCTGGCGCTGGTCACCTCGATGACCGGTACCGGCCAACGCCTGCTGATCGAGAACACCTGGACCACCGGTTCGGACCGGCGCGCCAAAGGCGTGCACAAGACCATGATCACCATGTGGCGAGATGCCCTGACCCCCAAGGAAATTTGATGACTGACAACGCTGCCCGCCCCCATTTCCCCGAACTCGGCTTCTACGCGCTCGGCGGGCAGCCCACGTCCGCGCGGGTTGGTTTGGACGAGGTACGCGAAGCAGAAGAGTTGGGACTGGGCACAGCATTTATCTCGGAGCGCTTCAACCTCAAAGAGATCGGTGCACTGTGTGGGGCCGCCGGCGCCGTCACCGAACGGATCATCGTCCATTGCGCCGCCACCAACCACAACACCCGCCATCCCATGATCACCGCGGGCATGGCGCGCACCATTCAAAGCCTCTCCGATGGGCGCTTCGTGCTCGGGCTGGCCCGCGGCGTGAAGCTGATGCAGGACATCTACGGCATCCCGCACATCACCACCGCGCAGATGGAGGACTTCGTCGGCATCATGCGGCGGCTCTTCCGCGGCGAGACCATCCTCGGCCACGAAGGCCCCTGCGGGTCGTGGCCCGTTTTGCAACTCGATTCCACCCTTAACGGCTACCTGCCGATGAGCTTGGTTGCGCTCGGCCCCCGGTCTCAGGAGTTGGGCGGCCGGTGCTTCGACGAAGTCATCCTGCACACGTTTTTCACCGACCAGGCCACTGAGCGCTGCGTCCGAACGATCAAGGACTCTGCCGAGCGTGCCGGGCGCGATCCCGGCCAGGTAAAGGTGTGGTCATGTTTTGCCACGATCGGCGATCACATCCCGGAACCCTTGCGGCTCAAGAAGTCAGTTGGTCGCCTTGCCACCTATCTACAGGGCTATGGCGATCTGATGGTCGAGATCAACGATTGGGACCCGGCGGTACTGAAACGGTTCCGTGAAGATCCCGTGGTATTGAGCGTCCCCGGGTCGATCGACGGGCTTGCCTCCACCGCGCAGCTCGAGCACATCGCAACCTTGTTCCCGGACGAGTGGCTGGCGCCATCGGCCTCGGGCACACCGGAACAATGTGCGGCGGCGGTGCGTCGTCAGCTCGACATCGGATGTGACGGCGTGATCATGCATGGCGCGACACCACACGAACTCGCTCCCATCGTCAAGGCGTATCAGCAATGACGGCGACCGCCGGCGATCCGGTCGGAGTGGATACCGAGCGACTCGTAGGGTGGCTGAAGGCGACGCTGGAACCCACGCTCACCGGGATTGAGGCAACCCGGATCGGCGGTGGAAATTCCAGTGGCGCTTGGCAGCTGGACTTGAGAACGCGCTGCGGCCCACATCGGGTCGTGCTGAAAGCCCCGAACAATGGTGGTTTGGTCTACGAATGCGACGCCGCTCGCGAGGGAGGGATCCTGCAGGCCGCCAAGAAGGTCGGTGCGCCCGTTCCCGAGGTGCTCGCCGTCGATTCATCCGGTGCCGTGCTGGGGGTGCCATGCTTCGTCATGGCGCACGTCGACGGTGACGGCGTACCCGAGGACACTCCGGCCAGTTTCCACGGTGTGGGCTGGTTCCGTGATGCCGACGCCGCCGACCAACGCACCGTGTGGTGGTCGTTCATCGATGCCCTCGCCGACCTGCACGCGGTCGACTGGGTCGATGTGCCTGCCCGCTACGGCCGCGATGGCTTGGCCGATTTCCTCGGGTACTGGCGCCGATCCCTTCTCGATGCTGCGCCCGCACAGCTGGTTCCACGACAGCTGGCGGTCATCGACTGGTTGCTGGCTCACATTCCCGCCGGGGCCGACGACCATCCGGCCCTCTGCATGGGTGACGCTCGCCTGGGCAACGCCCTGATGACGGGCAATGCCGTGCACACTCTCGTTGATTTTGAAGTTGCCTACATCGGCAACCCCGCCGCCGATGTCGGCTACTGCCTGATGCACGAAGCGTTCACCCGCCGACTGACCGACCGACCCGCCACCGGTATACCGACCGTCGACGAAACGTGGGAGCACTGGGAAGCCAAGACCGGCCGTGCCGTGGACGACCGTGACTATTGGACAGCTATCGGCGCCACCGTCCTATGTATCACCGGAACCCGCGCGATGCTCAAGTGGGGCATGCCGGTCGAGACCATCGACAACGACAACATCGTCATCGCCGAATGGGAACGGATCATCGAGCAGACCGGGGCTAGCTACTAGTCCCGTCCCAGCCTCCCGGCGCGGGCGCTCCCGCACGCTTGACGCCCGCGTTTGCTTTCCATCCCACGGGCATGAGCCATCGTGCGCCAAATACATTGCAACAGAGTACTTTTGAGACTTCTGCCGCGGACGACTCGGCGCAGCAGTCAGTACTTGAAGATCCAAACTAACTATTGACATGCCGTAAAGAGATACATACCGTCGACGTCACGGTAAGCGTTTGAGTCGCACACACGGTGCACACAATGAAAGTGGGCAGTCAATGAACCTCACCGCACGGTCGCCACGCTCATGACCATCAGTAACCGCCTCGCAATACCGTCTGGCTCAGCAGATGTGACTGCAGAGTGGCTGTCCTCGGCGCTCCAGGACTCTCATCCGACGACGTCGGTTATCGCGGTCGCGCTCGAACCGGTGGGGACGGGCCAAGCCGGTGCCACCTATCGGGCCACGGTGCGATACGCCGCCAATCCTGCTGGATTGCCGGCAACGCTCATCGTCAAGCTTTCCTCACAGCGTCCCGAGATCCGCGCCAAGGTCAGCAGCAGCTACCGCGTTGAGCACGCGTTCTACAGTCAGCTCGCTTCACGCGTGGAGATTCCTCTGCCACGCGCCTACCACTGTGAAATCAGTGAAGACAACTTGGATTTCGTCTTGGTGATGGCCGACCAGGCGCCGGCCGAGCAAGGTGACCAGATCGATGGGTGCTCGGCAGAACGCGGGCGGCTGGCCGCCCGTGCGATTGCCGGGTTGCACGGACCCCTGTGGTGCGACACCACAATCGCCGATTACGCGCACACGGTGATGCCGAGGCCAGGCCCGGAGTCGGCGGCGGCACTGGGTCAGGTCATGGCAAACGCGTCGGAAATCGGACTTCGCGAGGTCGGTCATTTGATGGCCGCAGAGGATCAGGCCACGTTTACTGAAGCTGCCGCGCTCACCGAATCGTGGTTGTTGCTGGAGCCCGAGCGGTTCAGCATCCTGCATGGTGACTACCGCATTGACAACCTCTTGTTCGCCCCTGATGACTCGGCGATATCGGTCGTCGACTGGCAGAGCGTGACAGTCGGCCTCCCCGGCCGCGACCTCGGGTACTTCGCCGCCACAAGCCTGCTGCCGGAACTGCGCGCAGAGATCGAGCGGGAACTGGTTTCGGTGTACCACGCGGCGTTACAAAGCCACGGTGTCGCTGAGTACGACGAGCAGGATTGCTGGGATGACTACCGCCTGGGCATCCTGCAGGGAACGCTGATCTCAGGCTTGGCGGCGGCGTTTACCCCCTCCCCTAATGAGCGCGCCGAGCGCATGTTGATGGCCATGATGAGTCGGTCATGCCGCGCCATCCGCGAGCTCGGAGTCCTCGAACTCATCCGCGAAATGTCCGACGAAACAGCGCAATTGAAAGGCCGCAAATGACCGCCCACAACATCGCCGAAAACAAGGTCCTAGCCCGCAGGTTCATCGAGATCATCAACAAGCGATCCTTGCCCGACATGGATGAGCTGCTGCACGAAGATTTCGTCTGGAACACCGCCGTGGCGCCCGACGACGGTCCCAACGAGCTCCGGCCTCTGCAATCAAGCCGTCTGAAAGGAACCAACCTTCCCCACCCGAAGCCCCGGATGAACCGGCCTGAATCGATGACATTCTTCGCCGGCATCTTCGGCACGTCGACCGAGGGGACCGATGCCGAGGAAGCATTCGAAATGACCGACGAGCACGGTCACATGCACTTCGACATCCTCAACCTCACCGCCGAGGAGGACCGTGTGGCGGTCGAGGCCACCTCCACCGGTATCGCCGATCCCGAGAGCGGCAAGGTGTACAACAACTTCTACCACTCCCTCATACGGATCCGGGATTCCAAGGTGGTGCTCTACAAGGAGTATCAGGACACCTTGCATGTCTATGACTACGTATCCGAGTGAGCCGATGAACGGTCGATCGGAACCTCCGCCACCGGTGAAAGGACATGGATCGTCGTGAAAATTCATCTACAGGTCGATGGAGCCCCGGACAAGGCGGCCCGCAGCGCCCGCCACATCGCCGAGTTGGGGGCCGACGGCGCGTTCTCGTTCGAAGGTCAGCACGATGTGTTCTTCCCACTCCTGGTCGCTGCGGCAGAGACCGAATTGGAGTTGATGACCAATGTCGCCATCGCCGGCCCACGCAGCCCCTTACATCTGGCA
>NZ_HG322951.1:2680769-2718214 GCF_000455325.1 Mycolicibacterium septicum DSM 44393 | reverse complement strand
CCTCGGCCTCGGCTCACAGATCCGCGTGCACATCGAGAAGCGCTATGGCAGCCAATGGGGCAAGCCGGCCGCCCGGATGGCCGAGTCGGTTACAGCCGTCAAGGCAATCTTCGCCACGTGGGAAGGACAGGCCCCGTTGGAGTTTCGGGGCGAGTACTTCACCCACACCCTGATGCCACCGAACTTCAATCCCGGCCCCAGTCCGTTCGGCCCGCCTCCGGTGCTCATGGGGGCACTCGGTCCGCTGATGACACGTAAAGCCGCGGAGGTGGCGGACGGCGTGCTGGTGATGCCGTTCAACAGTGCACGGCATTTCAGCGAGCGGACCGTCCCGGCGATCGAAGACGGATTGCAGCGTTCCGGCCGCACCCCAACCGATTTGCAGATCGTGGCTCAGGCCATGGTGGCGGTGGGGAGCACCGAGGAACAGCTCGTGCACGCGATCAACCGGGTCGCCTTCCTGATTGCCTTCTACGCATCGACCCCCAACTACCTCCCGGTGTTGGAAGCCGAGGGCCTGGCGCACCTGCAACCTCGCCTCAACGAGCTATCGAAGGCCGGTGACTATCCGGGGATGGCTGCACTCATCGACGAGGACACCGTGCGGGTCTACGGCGTGGTGGGAACACCTGAAGAATGCGCCGCACAGATCCATGAACGATACGGCTCGTACGCGGGCGACGTCTGCTGCTATTTCCCCGGCTATACGCCAGATCCCTCTGACGTAGCTGATCTGGTCGGGGCTGTGCAGCGGTTGCCCGTACGGCAGTTCATACCAGCGATACCTCAACTCCCTGCCAGTTCAACCGGAGACGACAAGTGACTTCCCACGACGTAGAGACCTTCATGAACAGCCCACTCGCGTACTGCGAGGAGTCTGTAACGAAGATGCACAGCATCCCCCGTGCCGATCTCGAAGAGCTCCAGCGCGAAGCGATGACGCGCCGGTTCGCTGAACACCGCGAAAGTATCGAGATGGTGGGCAAACTGGCTACCCGCCTCGGAGTATCGACCGTGGCTAAGTTCGAAGACGTTGTACCGCTGATGTTCTCGCACACCGCGTACAAGTCGTATCCTGCAGCGCTATTGGATAACAAGCGCTGGGATCTGCTGACCAGGTGGTTGAACAAGCTGACCTGTTACGACCTGTCGCAGGTCGATGTCAGCGGCGCAGTGAGCATTGACGAGTGGCTCGACTGCCTGGAAAGCCAGACGCCCGTGCAGCTGGTGACCTCGTCAGGTACCACCGGCACGTTCTCGATCATTCCCAAGGATGATCGAACCACAGTAGAGGGCATGCAGATCTGGAAGATGATGGTGTTTCAGACTTTCGGCAAGAAGCCGACCGAGGACGAGTTACGTCCCGAGGTCGATATCATCTGGCCCAACTACAGCGAGGGCCGCTTCGGGATGACACGAATGGTGCCGTGGCTCAAGCGCGAGTTCACCGGAGGTAACGAAAGTCGTTTCCATGCACTCTATTCCGGCGCGATGGAAACGGACCTGATGTTCCTTGCGAACAAGATGCGCGCCGCTGCAGCCAAGGGCGAGTTGGATCGCCTAGAACTCGATCCTAAACTGGCTGCCCGCAAAGATGAGCTCATTGCCATGCAGTCGCGCCAGGCCAGCGAGGTTCCCGAGTTTCTGGAACGCCTGACATATGAGTTGGCCGGCAAGCGCGTCTTCATGCTGAACCTTTATCCCTTGATGTACTCCGTCGCTTCAGCGGGTCTCGCGAAGGGGCTGCACGCGAACTTCGCCCCGAATTCTGTCGTTCTCGCCGGCGGCGGCGCCAAAGGGCAGGTACTGCCTGACAACTACATGGATGTCATCCGAGAGTTCTACGGCGTTCCGCGAATCCACGAGGGCTACTCGTTCTCCGAACACAACGGCGTGCACTTCGCGTGTGAACAGAATCGCTACCACATCCAGCCGTGGGTCATCCCGTTCGTGCTCGACCCGGTGACCAATGAGCCACTCCCCCGCTCCGGACGTCAAACCGGCCGGTTCGCCGTCTACGACGTCTACAACCAGAGCCACTGGGGTGGTGTGATCACCGGCGACGAGGTCACCATCGAGTTCACCGAGCCGTGCCCGTGCGGACGAACCTCGGTCTCCATCGATCACGACATCATGCGGTTCAGCGAGAAGAAGGACGGTGAGGAAGACAAGATCTCCTGCGCGGCCACCCACGAGGTGCAGAACGAGGCCATCGACTTCCTCAAGGAGTTTCAGGGATGAGCGAGTTCACGGTCCCACTGTTCATCCGCGGCGAGCTGATCACCGACGACCTGGTGCCGTTCGCCAGTCGGCTCGACCACACGTTCACCGCACCCGACCCCGCGAAGTACATCGACCGGTTGCCCTTGCGCAGTCCCGCCGACATGACCGACCTGTACGAGGTGTCGTTCGGCGAAATCCTGGACGTGCTCGCAGAACTCGGCAATGCGCTGGCATTCGACGCCAATGTCCATATCCAGGAGGCGTTCGAGGCCTGCCTGGTGTCCAACCCGATGCCCGAATCCATTCTGCGCACGGGCTATGTGGCGCTTCCGGCACTGTTCAATCGGGAACAGATGCGCGAGCTCGCCGATATCCAGGTCGGGATCGATCATCTCGAAGGCTGGGTCCCGCGCAGCCTGGTCGACGGCCGGCAGATCAGGGTCCGGGCATTCGGGGCGCGTACTTTGCACATCCCGGCCGGCAACGGTGGCCTGGTGTCGGGCATCACTGTGCTGCGGACGGCATTGACCCGCAGCGACGCCATCATCAAGGCGCCGTCCAATGATCCGCTCACGGCGATGGCGATCGCCCGCACATTGCACGACATCGCACCCGACCACCCCATCACCCGGCACCTGGCCGTGGCGTACTGGAAGGGCGGTGACGAGCAGTTGGAGGAGCGGCTCTACCGACCCGAGCACATCGAGAAGATCGTGGCCTGGGGAGGGCTGGCGTCGGTGAAGCACGTAACCCGTTACCTGCAGCCGGGTCTGGAATTGATCGCCCTCGACCCGAAACGCAGCGCAACCATCATCGGCGCCGAGGCCTTCGAGGACGACGAGACGCTGCGGGAAGTCGCGCAGCGTGCCGCCTGCGACGTCGGAGCCGGCAACCAGGAGGGTTGCGTCAACGCACGGGTCATCTACGTGCTGTCCGGGACCGACGACGAAGGGCTGGCGCGCGCCAACCGGCTCGGCGAGCTCGTCTACAAGGCAATGGTCAGCCTGCCGGAGTTCATCAGCACGAAGCCGAAGGTCGTCAACAAGACCCTGCTCGAGCACATCGAGGGGTCGCGGCTGACCGAGGACTGGTACCGCGTCTTCGGCGGCGAGGATGCCGAAGGCGCGATCGTGGTATCCCAGCTCGACGAGCCGGTACCCTACTCGACACTGCTGTCGGGACGGGTCGCCAACATCGTGCCGGTGGACTCGATCGAGAAGGTGACCGACGCGGTCAATGCCTACACCCAAACCATCGGAATCTATCCGGAGTCCCTGAAAACCGAACTGCGAGACCGGCTCGCGCTATTCGGGGCACAACGCTTTGTCTCACTGGGCTACGCCGCCAGTGTCAACTTCGAGATTCCTCAAGACGCGATAGAACCCGTGCGGCGCATGTGCAAGTGGATCGTCGACGAACACTGCGAACCAGACCGGGTCTTCCCGTTGTGGCGGGCCCCGGAGCTGCTCGGTGGCTGAGGCGCACATGAGAATCGACGTAGTGGCCGAAGGCCTCGGTTTCATCGAGGGCCCGGTCTGCCTGTCCGACGAACGAATCGCCGTGACGTCGATCAGTCACGGTTGCGTGTATCTGCTCAACCCCGAGGGCACCACTGAGCGCATCATCACCGGTGGCGGACCCAACGGGTTGGCAGTCGGTCCTGACGACACGCTCTTCGTTGCCCAGAACGGCGGAGTCTTCGGCGGCAGCGGACCCGCCGAAGCCGGGGTTCAGGTTATCCGCGACGGTGCGGTCGAGTACCTGGCCACGGGAATGGGCGCCCCCAATGACCTCGTGTTCGGGCCGGACGGACGGCTGTGGGTTACCGATACCCGCGGCCAGGTCGACTTCTTCAACCCCGACGACAGTTTGCGGGGATGGGTGTGGGCGCTTGACCCCGAGAGCGGGAGCTGCGAGGTGATCCTCGACTCAGGCCCGGTTTTCCTCAACGGACTCGGATTCAGTCCCGACGGCACCCGTCTGATGGTCACTTCCACGTGCGAGGCCGCCCTGTATGCCTACGACGTCAACACGTGGGCACGGGAAACATTGTGCCAGTTCGATAACGGGTGGCCGGACGGTATGACGGTCGGACACGACGGCAACGCCTGGGTGGCGCTCACCGGCGGTGACCGACTCGACCTGGTCAGCGCCACCGGTGACGTAGTCGGACGGGCCGCAGTGGGTGAGGGCGCGTTGCCGACCAATGTCTGCTTCGGCGCCGCCGAGCACGAGCTGTACGTGACGGCTTCCCGGCACGAAGCGCTAGTACGAATCACTCTGCCGGACAGCGAGTGATGGCACGAGGAGCACCGTTGACGGCATCATGGACCGATATCTCACTGGACATCGACGATCCGGTGGCCACGATCACGATCAATCGGCCCGCACGCCACAACTCCTTGACCGGCCGCACGTTGCGGGAGTTGCGTGGTGCATTCGATCTGGCCGAGCGCGACCCTCGTGTCGTCGGCATCGTACTCACCGGTGCCGGGGAGCGTGCATTCTGCGCCGGCGTTGACGTGGCGATGCTGCAGGGTGCAGTGGCGGACGGTCCCGGCTCGGGTGGAGCTGACGGCGACGGCTGGTATGGCGCATTCCCCGGTGACCCGGATATGGCCGATGTACAACGGACATTCACCTGGCCGATGACGATACGCAAACCGGTCATCGGAGCGGTCAACGGAGTGTGCGCAGGTGGTGGCTTCATCCTCGCGATGGCCTGTGATCTTCGCTTCGGCTCTCACAGCGCCCGTTTCGACACCGTGTTCTCCAAGCGCGGCATTATCGCCGAGGAGGGGGTGAGCTGGCTGCTGCCTCGCATCATCGGGCCCTCTCACGCACTGGACCTGCTGTGGTCGTCACGTAGCGTCGCCGCCGAGGAGGCGTTGTCGATCGGTTTGATGACGCGCTTGACCGAGCCTGGTCAACTGCATTCCGAATGCGTTGCCTACATCGCGGAGCTGGCTCGCAACGCCTCCCCGCATTCCCTGATGGTCACCAAACGCCTGGTCTACCGGCATCTACATCAGGACCTCGGCTCCGCAGCCGACGAGGCGAATGCGCTTAACGCCGAGGCCCTTCGGCGCCCCGACGCCGTCGAGGGCGCAATGTCACTGATGGAACGGCGGCTCCCCCGATTCGGGCGCCTCGACCTGGGAGATTCACGATGACGTCCACCGCAGCGAGCTCATACCACCGGTTGAACATCTCGGACCCGGATTTCTGGGCGGCAGATTTCCGAACCAGAGACCAGACTTTCGCAGAACTGCGGGCCGAGGGCGGACTGAGCTGGCAGCCGCCCACCTCCTCGGTGTTTCCGCACACCGAGACCGGCTATTGGGCCGTGACGCGGCACGCCGACATCAAGACCGTCAGCGTCAACAACGATGTCTTCGTGTCGTCGCTGGGCATCAGCGTCGACCCGATGCCGGCCGAGGTGCAGCAAGCCGCGAGCTTCATCTTGGCGATGGACGATCCGAAGCACGCGTTCTATCGCCGGTTGATCAGCAAGACCTTCACGCCCAGGCAAATTCACCGGATCGAAGGCCAGATTCGAGCGAACGCTACCGAGATCGTCGACCAGCTCATCGAACGTCTCCGCGACGGCGAGGAAGTCGACTTCGTCGCCGAGTGTTCCGCCAAACTGCCGATGCGCACCATATCGGACATGGTGGGCATCGCCCGCGAGGATCAGGAGGCGGTCGCCTACGCCGCCGAAAGTCTCTTCAGCGGAACCGACGAGGACTACGCCAGTCTCGAGGACCGCGCGACGCACGCGTTGACCCAACTCGGCGTACTTACCAGTACTGCTCTGGACCTGGCACGGCTGCGACGCCGCGAACCCCACGACGATCTGATGACTGCGCTGGTGAATGCCGAGGTCGACGGGAAGCGGATGTCCGACGACGACATCGCAGCGTTCACCGTCATCCTGTCGACCGCCGGCAACGACACCACCAAGCAGACCACCTCCCATGCGTTCAAGGCACTTACCGACAACCCCGACCAACGGGCTTGGCTTCTGGATGATTTCGACAACCGCATCGGCCTTGCCGTCGAGGAGTTCGTCCGGTGGGCCACGCCGGTGCTTAACTTCGCCCGGCACGCGGTCGTAGACACCGAGCTGGCCGGCGTCCCGATCAGAGCCGGGGAGAAGGTCGGGATCTTCTACTGTTCAGCAAACCGGGACGAAGCAGTCTTCGACCGTCCGCATACTTTCGATATCGCCCGTTCACCCAATCCGCATCTGGGTTTCGGCGGCGGCGGTGCGCACTTCTGCCTGGGCGCCCAGTTGGCCAGGATGGAGCTACGACAACTGTTCGCCGAGTTGCTCACCCGCCTAACCGAAGTGGAGGTTGGGACTCCGGAATACCTGAACAGCAATGTCATTCACGGAATCAAGCGGATGCCGGTCAAACTGGCCTGATCAAACTTGCAGAGGAGCCAACGAATGAACCTGCCGGACTTGCAGATCCACGACGACGACGGAGTGCGCATCCTCACGATCGACCGTCCCGCGGCCAAAAACGCGCTCAATGGGCCGCTGCGCTCCGCATTGCGCGACGCCCTTGGCGACGCCGACCGCGACGACTCCGTACGCGCGGTGGTACTGACCGGCATCGATCCGGTGTTCTCCGCCGGAGTCGATTTCAAACAGCTCGAACGTGGGCCAGGCGAGAGCGGTGGCCCACTCGACATCACCCCGGCAATGGCCCTGCGCGCCATGCGGACACCGACAATCTGCGCGGTCAACGGAGCATGTGTGTCGGGCGCCTTGGAAGTCGCACTGAGCTGTTCGTTCATCATCGCCTCGGATCGGGCCCGGTTCGCCGACACCCACGCATTGCTCGGCGTGATCCCGACCTGGGGACTCACCGCGCTGCTGCCCCGCGCTGTCGGTGTCCGCAAGGCACGGCAGATGTCGATCACCGGCGAATTCGTCGACGCGCACGAGGCCTTGCGCCTCGGGCTGGTGAATCAGGTAGTGCACCATGACGATCTGTTGAGGACCGTCATGGCGATCGCGCACCGTATCCCCGCCAACGCGGCCGTCCCCGAGATGCTCGGTCTCTACGCACGCGGCGAGGACCTGTCCCTGGCTGGTGCACTGGCCGCCGAAACCGCACACAGCGTCGGCCGCCGCTACGACCTGGCGGCGTTCACCGCCTCCGGTAGCGCTACCGCCGCCCGTCAACGCACTCCCGAATCGAACCGTTGAGAGGCAGTCAATGCTCTACCGCCAATTGGGCACATCCGATCTGCAGGTCTCCGAGATTTCGCTGGGGTCGTGGCTCACCTTCTCCGGCGGTATCGAGTTCGACCAGACCAAAGCCTGCACCGCTGCCGCGCTGGACGCGGGGATCAACTTCTTCGACACCGCCAACGCCTACGGTCAGGGCAGTGCCGAGTCGGCGTGGGGTGAGATCCTCTCCGTCCATCCGCGCGACAGCTATGTGTTGGCAACCAAGTTGTTCGCACCCATGTCCCAGGACCCGGCCGATTTCGGCCTGTCGGGCGCTCAGGTCCACAAGCAAGTCGATGCGTCGCTGCAGCGCCTGCGAACCGACTACGTCGACCTGTATCAGGCCCACCGCTTTGACATCAATGTGCCGTTGGAGGAGACCGTTGAGGCCTTCCAAGATGTAGTCCGCGCCGGCAAGGCTCGCTACATCGGCTTCAGCGAGTGGACACCGGAGCAAATCCGGGCCGCCATCGAGATCGGCGGCGAAGGACTGTTCGTGGCCTCGCAACCTCAGTACTCCATGCTGTGGCGCGGCCCAGAAGCTGAAGTGTTCGGACTGTGCATGGCGCACGGAATCCGCCAGATCGTCTGGTCACCGCTCGCTCAGGGAGTGCTGACCGGAAAATACCACCCGGGACGGGATGTTCCGGCTGACAGCCGCTTTGGCAGCCCGGCAATGGGTGTGGCGCGCAGCCGGTATTCCGACGAGGTACTGACGGCCGTGCAGCGGCTCGCCCCGATCGCCGAAGCCGCCGGGATGGACCTGGCGACGATGGCACTGGCGTGGGTGTTGCGTCGATCGGAGGTGGCTTCGGCGATCACCGGGGCATCGCGTCCCGAGCAGGTGTACGCCAACGCCGCGGCCTCCGGTGTCACGCTCGACGACGAGATCGTAGCGCTCGCCGAAACCGCCCTGAGTACGGTCGCGGTGACCGAACCCAAACTCGCCGTCGGTGCCGTTGATGGCGTACTGCGTCGCTGACCGGTTCTCGCGACCACCTCAGCACGCACGCCCGTCCCCGCAGCGCCATCCTCGACCGCCGTCCGCTCCGCGGTTAGACCCACTTTCTATGCAGAAACCTCTACTGTAATGTCTTCCGTACGTATTGCGAGAGCAGTGAAACGGGAGGGCAGCGGACATGAAAGTGCCGTTCACCTGGAAGGTCACCGGCTGGTTCATGATCGGCTGGTCGGCCGAGTACGAGGTCGGCGATGTGAAGGCGCTGAAGTACTTCGGCGAGGACCTCGCCGCCTATCGCGACGAATCCGGCGAGCTTCATGTGCTGGAAGCGCACTGCAAGCACCTGGGTGCCCACATCGGCCACGGCGGCAAGGTTGTCGGCGACTGCGTCGAGTGCCCGTTCCACGGCTGGCGGTGGGGACCTGAAGGCAACAACACCTACATCCCCTATCAGCCCGACAAGCCCAACCGTGGTCTGCGGCTGCGCTCCTACCCGGTCAAGGAGCAGTACGGCTGCATCTTCATGTGGTATCAGCCCGATGGCAAGGAGCCGCAGTGGGAACTGCCCGACATCTTCCACAAGTTCCCGCAGTTCGAAACCGATCCGGATGCCTACTACCGGCCCTACCCGGAGTTCTCCAGCCGGGCTGACGCGATCCCGGTCCACCCGCAGATCGTGGCCGAGAACGGTCCGGACAGTTCACATTTCCGCTACGTCCACGGCGCGACCGTGACCCCGGTGTGCCTGCACTGGGAGCACGTCGACGAGGAATGGCGGTTCCTGACGGGCTGGCCCGATGCCCGCAGCGACGATCCGGACAAGATGGCACTGCGGATTCACAGCCACTTCTCCGGCCTCGGCTTCGCCATGAGCGCCTTCGAAGGCTCGTCCAACCACCGGCTGATCTTCGCCTGCACCCCGGTCGACGACGAGGTGTCGGACATGTTCTATTCGATCTGGTGGCCCAAACTCCCGGGTGAGACCTCCGACGTCCCGCCCGAGCAGGTCCGCAAGCAGGTCGAGAAGCAGTTCCTCAAGACCGTGTGGGAGGACTGCGACATCTGGCGCTACCAGAAGTACGTCGAGCATCCGCCGCTGGCCAAGATCGACGCGAAACCGTATATGGCCATGCGCAAGTGGGCGACCCAGTTCTACGAGGTGCCACCCGTGGAGAGCGTAGTCAGCGTCTCATGAAGCTGGACCTGACAGAACTGGTCGCCCCCGGGCACACCGCGATCATTACCCAGGAATGCCAAGGCGCAGTGGTCGGTCCCGACGCGGGGCTGGCCGCACTGGCCGACGAGGCCCGCCGGGAGGCGCTACCCAACATCGCCCGACTACTGCCGGCAGCGCGGGCTGCCTCCGCCCGGGTGGTGCACTGCCTGGTGCAGCGACGCCCGGATGGGCTGGGTTCCAACCACAACGCCAAGATCTTCGCCATCGGCCGTAACGACGTGGGCATTCTGCCAGGCACACCGGGCGCCATGTTGCTTCCCGAGTTCGGCCCGGAACCGGACGACCTCGTGCTGTCCCGTTGGCACGGCCTGGGCCCGATGGGCGGCACCGACCTCGACCCGATCCTGCGCAACCTCGGGGTGCGCACCATCGTGGCCGTCGGAGTCTCGGTGAACATCGCGATCATCAATCTGGTGATGGACGCGGTCAACGCCGGGTACCGGGTGGTGCTGCCCCGCGACGCGGTCGCCGGAATTCCGACGGCCTACGCCGACGCGATCATCGACAACACCCTGTCTCTGCTTGCCACCGTCACCACAACCGAGGACCTGCTGCGCGCCTGGCAGCACTGACCCAAGACCCTCCCCCGCCCTTAGGAGAAACCCGTGCAGTTCACCGTTCCGGCCGTCGCCGAAGCCGTCGCAGCCGCCCTCGGCGACCGCCCGCTGATCGTCCAGGGCGACCGGCGCTACACCTACCGACAGATCGTGGACCGCTCGAATCGGCTGGCGGCGTATCTGCATTCGCGCGGGCTGGGCGCACAGACCGAACGCGGCGAACTGGCCGGCCACGAGGTAGGCCAGGACCTGCTGGGCATCTACGCCTACAACGGTCCCGAATTCGTCGAATCCCTGCTCGGCGCGTTCCGGGCCCGCGTCGCACCGTTCAACGTCAACTACCGCTACGTCAAGAACGAATTGCAGTATCTGCTGGCTGATTCCGGCGCATCCGCGCTCGTGTACCACGCCGCGTTCGCACCGCGCGTGGCCGAGATACTCCCCGATCTTCCTGCGCTGCGGGTGCTGATCCAGATCGCCGACGGTTCCGGCAATGAACTGCTCAACGGCGCAGTGGATTACGAGTCGATCGTCGGCGCTTCGACCGACGCCACCATTCCTGTCGAGCCCAGTCCCGACGACCTCTACGTGCTCTACACCGGCGGCACCACCGGCATGCCCAAGGGCGTGCTGTGGCGGCAGCACGACATCTTCATGACCGCGTTCGGCGGACGCAACATGGTGACCGGCGAGAAAGCGCAGTCGGTCGAGGAGATCGTCGGGCGTGCGGTCGACAATCCGGGCACCAGGCTGCTGATCCTGCCGCCACTGATCCACGGCGCCGCACAATGGGGGGCGATGACGGCCGTGACCACGGGGCAGACCATCGTATTCCCCAGTGTGGTCGACCGTTTCGATGCCGAGGACGTGGTGCGCACCATCGAACGCGAACAGGTGCTGGTGGCCACGGTGGTGGGTGACGCCATGGCGCGCCCACTCCTCGATGCCATCAAGGCCGGCCTTCGAGACGGCACGGCGGATGTGTCCTCCTTGTCCGTGGTGGCCAACGGCGGGGCGCAGCTGACCCCGCACGTCAAGCAACAACTCATCGACGCCAAGGCGAACCTCATCGTCATCGACGGGGTGGGGTCATCCGAGACCGGTGCCCAGATGAGCCACATGTCGGCCCCCGGTGCCGTGTCGACCGGAACGTTCAACGCCGGACCCGATACCTGCGTGGTGACCGAGGATTTCACCGCGGTCCTCTCCGCCGGTCATGAGGGACTGGGCTGGCTGGCACAGCGCGGGTTCGTGCCGCTGGGCTACAAGGGTGACGCCACCAAGACCGCGGCCACGTTCCCGGTCATCGATGGCGTCCGATATGCGACACCCGGTGACCGGGCGCGTCATCTGGACAGCGGGGCCATCGAGCTGCTCGGCCGCGACTCCGTCACCATCAACTCCGGCGGCGAGAAGATCTTCGCCGAGGAGGTCGAATCCGCGATCGCCTCGCATCCGGCAGTGCGGGACGTTGTGGTGGCCGGCCGGCCCAGTGAACGCTGGGGGCAGGAAGTAGTGGCCATCGTTGCGTTGAGCGAGGACGCGCTCGCCGACAACACTATTGGGGCCGACGAGCTCATCCGGCATGCCGAATCGTCTATCGCCCGTTACAAGCTGCCCAAGGCCGTGGTGTTCCGCCCGGTCATCGAGCGCAGCCCGGCCGGCAAGGCCGACTACCGGTGGGCCCGCGAGCAGGCGGTCAGCGAAACTTCTTGAGCCGCGCTGCGGTTCGGCTGCGGGCACGGCGCAGGCTGAGTTCGGCACTGACCCGCATGGACGCGCTGAACGGCCGGGCCGCCTGGCCCGTGACGCTGAACGGGAGGTCTGTGCCGACCACCGTACGGTAGTGGCTGAACGCATCGAAACCGGCTTTGCCGTGGTAGGCGCCGGTCCCACTGCGTCCGACGCCACCGAACGGGGCTTCGGACGGGATCATGTGCGCGGCAAAGTCATTGCGGGCCACCCCGCCACTGCGGGTGTGGCTGACGAAGTGGCGGAAGTCGGCATCGTCGGGCCCGAACCAGTAGGCCACCAACGGCGACGGGTTGGCGTTGATGTGGTCGACGGCCTCGGTGAGCCGGGAGTAGCCGCGCACCGCCAGCACCGGTCCGAATACCTCCTCGCCAGCGATCCGCATCCGGTCATCGACGTCACGCACGATGGTCGGGGCGATCTTGCGCGACCCCGGATCGGGCAGCACCTCCCCCGCCGGGACGACGGAGTCGATCCGGGCCCCGTGGGCACGGGCATCGGCGATCAGTCCGACCACCCGGTCGAAGTTGGCCTGGTTCACCGAGGAGCAATAGTCGGCGTTGTCGATGATGCTGGGAAACAGATTGCTCAGGCTTCTCCGCGCGACCTCGACGAACCGGTCCACCTGCGTCTCCGGGACGAAGACATAGTCCGGGCACACGCACACCTGGCCGCCATTGACCATGCGTGCCTGGGCGATTCGGCTCGCCGCCCGTTCGATGTCAGCACCGGGAGACACCACCACCGGGTTCTTACCGCCCAGTTCCAGCGTCACCGGAACCAGATTGTCCGAGGCCGCGCGCGCCACCAGCGCCCCGATCGAGGGTGAACCGGTGAAGAACAGGTGGTCGAACGGTAGGCCCGCGAACTCCGCGGCGACATCGGGCCCGCCGGTCACGACCTGCAACTCGGTCGGATCGAAATACTTCGGCGCGGTCGCCGCCATCAGTTCGGCGGTGCGCGGGGTGACCTCCGACATCTTGATCATCACCCGGTTGCCCGCGGCGAAGGCCGCAGCTGCAGGCAGCACCGTCAACTGGATCGGGAAGTTCCACGGTCCGATGATCCCGATGACACCGAGCGGGCTCGGCACCACCTCGGCACGCAGCCCGGCGAACCGGGCGGCCCGCATCAACTTCGTCGCGCGCATCCACTGCGGCACATGCGCCCTGGTGTGCTCGATGACCGAGAGCATGCCCAGGATCTCGGCGAAGAACGCAGCCGAGCGCGACCGCGACCCGTAGTCGGCCGCGGTGGCGGCGACGAAATCCTCGGAGTTGTCCAACACCATCGCGAGAAGCCGGTCAATGCGGTTGCGGCGCAGCGCGACATCGGGCGGACCATCGGCGATGAACGATCGGCGCTGGGCTGCCAGCAGCTCATCCAGACCGTCGCGCTGCGGCTGCATTGCCGCACGCTCCTCGATCGCGCTCATCGAATCCGTCTCCTCGCCAGGCACGCGTCGCCCACATTCCGGAGCCGCCTCCGGTAAGGCTAACGGTAGCACCCACCGAGCAGGCCGAAGTCGATTGTCCGAGTGGCCCGAATGTTTACAGTCATCCTTACTGTCGTTAATTCAGTGGAAGGTCGTCGCATGTCGGAAACCGCACGCAGAATCGTCGTCGTCGGAGCCGGATCCGGAATCGGAGCGGCCACCGCGGCGCACTTCTTCGAACGGGGCGACCATGTGCTCGCCGTCGACGTGCGCCCCAATGACACCCCGGCGTCGGAGCACGCCACGTGCGACCTGCGGGACGCGGCCGACATCGCGCGCCTGCTGAGCGAGATCGGCGACGGCTGGGACATGCTCGCGCATGTCGCGGGAGTGCCGGGCACCGCGCCGGCCGCCGACGTCCTCAAGGTCAACTATCTCGGCATGCGACTGATGGTCGAAGGCATACTGCCGCTGCTGCGCCACGGCGGCTCGATCGTCACGGTGGCGTCGACCGCGGCCCTGGGCTGGCAACAGCGCATCGACATCCTCGACGGGTTACTCGAACTCACCGACGGGGATGCGGTGGCACAGTGGCAGACCGGGCAGGATCCGGATTTCCCGGTCTACACCACCTCCAAGCAGGCCGCGATCCTGTTCGTCAAGCGGATCTCGGGGCCGGCCTGGAGCAAGTACGGGGTGCGGCTCAACACGGTGAGCCCGGGCCCGGTCCAGACCCCCATCCTGTCCGATTTCGAGCAGACCATGGGCAAGGAGGTGCTCGACATGGTGCGCGCGACCGTCGGCCGGCACGCCAACGTCGAGGACATCGTTCCCCTGATCGCCTTCCTGGCCTCCCCCGAGGCGCGCTGGATCAACGGACAGGACATCCAGGTCGACGGCGGCTTCATCGCCGCGATGAGCAACGGCGCCCCAATCGCGCTCTGATCTGCCCGAATCAGCCCAGATCATATTACTGTAAGATTTACAGTAATATGATCTGGGAGATGAGTCCGTTGCGAGCGGTGAGGTGAGCTGTGGGTAGTGAAGTGCAGGATCTGACGGTCGACGGGCCGGTCGACGACACCGCCACCCTGCTGCGCGATCCGTACCCGATCTTCGCGCGGCACCGTGCCGAGCACGGCGTATTTCGCGGTTCGGTCATGGACTGGTCGAAGACACCGGAATCGCTTCTGCCGGAACATCAATTCGCCGCCGTGTCCTTCGATGCGGTCAATACCGTCTTCCGGGACGGCAAGTCGTTCAACTCCAAGATCTACGACAACACCATCGGGCTGTTCATCGGCCCGACGATCCTGGCCATGGAGGGCAAGACCCACCGCGAACACCGCAACCTGGTCTCGGCGGCTTTCAAGTCACGCTCGCTACAGCGCTGGGAACCCGAGATCGTCCGCCCGATCTGCGAGGCGTTGGTCGACGAGTTCATCGAGTCCGGCAGTGCCGATCTGGTGCGCGACTTCACCTTCGAGTTCCCCACCCGGGTCATCTCCAAGCTGCTGGGTCTGCCTGAGGAAGACCTGCCATGGTTCCGGCAGCGCGCGGTGGAACTGATCAGCTACACGGTGAAGTACAAGCGCGCGTTCGAGGCCTCCGCGGCGCTCAAGGACTATTTCCTCGGCCAGATCGATCTGCGCCGCTCCAATCCCACCGACGACATCATCGGCGATCTGGTCACCGCGGAGATCGACGGCGAGAAGCTGACCGACGAGGCCATCTTCTCGTTCCTGCGATTGCTCCTGCCTGCGGGGCTGGAGACCACCTACCGCTCCTCGGGCAACCTGATCTACTTGCTGCTCACCCACCCCGAGCAGTTCGCCGCGGTGCAGGCAGACCACGAGCTGATCGGCCAGGCCATCGAGGAGGGGCTGCGCTACGAAACCCCGCTCACCACGGTGCAACGCTCGACCACCCAGGACACCGAACTCGACGGCGTGGCACTGCCCGCCGGTGCGGTGATCGATGTGTGCATGGGGTCGGCCAACCGCGACGAGAACCGCTGGGAACGGCCAGAGGAGTTCGACATCTTCCGAAAGCGGGTTCCGCACATCACGTTTGCGGCCGGCGAGCACACCTGCATGGGGTTGCACCTGGCCCGGATGGAAACCCGGGTGGCGATGGAGAGCCTTCTGAGCCGGGTGCGCAACATCAACCTGGTCACCGACGACGATCCGCACATCTTCGGTCAGCCGTTCCGCTCCCCCACCGCCATACCCGTCACCTTCGAGCCGATCCGCTAGAAGGACTGCAATGGCCACGCCCGCAAGCACCAATGGACGCCGGCGCCGCGAACGCGGGTCGATCAGCGTCGACGAAATCCTGCGCGGCGCTTTCGAAGTGGCCGACGAGGTATCGATCGACAACCTCAGCATGCCGCAGCTCGCCCGCCATCTCGATGTCGGGGTGACCAGCATCTACTGGTACTTCCGCCGCAAGGACGAGCTGCTCGACGCGATGACCGAGCGCGTCCTGCTCGATTATGACTTCAGCGTGCTGTCCATCGAGGCCGGCAATTGGCGTGAATCCCTACGTGCCCATGCCCACCGCATGCGGAAGATGTTCACCAACAATCCGATCGTGTGTGATCTCATCCTGATCCGCGGCACCCGCGGTATGCCGGCGGCCCGGCCCGCGCTCGAGAAGATCGAAAAGCCGGTGGCCGCACTGGTGGCCGCCGGCCTCACCGCCAAGCAGGCACTCGACACCTACACGGCCATTTCCGTGCTGGTGCGTAGCTCGGCCGTGCTGCAGCGCCTGCAGAGCCGAACAGCCGATGACCAGTTCCCCCGAGAGTATTGGGAGCAGGTGCTCGACGCCGAGGCGATGCCGCTGATTGCCTCGATCCCCGGGCGGGGTTACCGGATCGGCATGGCCGACGACATCAACTTCGACCACATTCTGGACAGCATCCTCGATCGCGCCGCATCGTTCGCCACCGTTCAGGGGTAACGTCCCTGCGTTACTGGCGGGGCAGGCGCCAGCCGATGGTCTTGGTCTCGGTGTACTGCGCGAAACCTTCGATCCCGCACTGCCGTCCGACACCGCTGTTCTTGAACCCGCCGAATGGCGCGTCGGCACCGTAGTACATGCCGCCATTGACACCAATCGCGCCGGTCCTTATCCGTCGGGCAATTCCCATCGCGCGCTCGGACGACGCCGATACCACCGCGCCGGCCAAGCCGAACGCACTGTCGTTGGCGATCCGCACGGCCTCGTCGTCATCGTCGAACGGGATCATCACCAGCACCGGACCGAAGACCTCGTCCTGCGCGATCGACGAGCGCGGGTCGGCCCCGACGATGACGGTGGGTGCGACGAAGTGCCCGTCGGTCAGATACTCGGGCAGTCCGTCCGGTACGCCGCCGCCGACCACGATGTCGGCTCCGTCGCGACGGGCACCGTCGATGGCATCGAGAACGCGCTGCTTCTGCGCCGCACTGATCAGCGGGCCCACCAGTGTGGTCGGCAACGCGGGATCGCCCACCGGCACCGCACCGAATGCCATGGTCACATTGGCGACGGCTTCGTCGAACAGGCTGCGATGCACCAGCATCCGGGTATTGGCCGCACACGCCTGCCCCGCGTGCACGCACGCCCCGATCGCTCCGGGGATGATGTGGCCGGGCTTGGCATCGTCGAGCACGATCATCGCCGACTTGCCGCCGAGTTCGAGGAAGGTGCGCTTCATGGTGTCCGCACCGACCCGCATCAAATGCCTGCCGACGGCAGTGGATCCGGTGAACGACACCATGTCGACCCGAGGATCGGTACCCAGAAGTCCCGCAACCTCATTCGACGGCGTCGGGACGACGTTGACCACGCCGGGCGGCATGTCGGTGCGCTCGGCGATCAACCGGCCCAGCCGAGTGGCGTTCCACGGCGTGTTCGGATCGGGTTTGAGCACCACCGTGTTGCCTGCCGCCAGCGCCGGCCCGAGCTTGTTGAGGATCACCTCGATCGGGAAGTTGGACGGTGTGATCGCGGCGACCACACCGACCGCCTCCTTGACCACTGTGCGGGCGTTGCGCTCACCGAACAGCCCGCCGCCCTCGAGCGTGCGCTCCCACTCGAACTCGTCGATCAGCCGGGCCGGGTATCGCAGCGCATCGGCCAGCGGCCAGTCCAGCTGGGCATTCTCCGTAGTCATCGCCGGGCAGCCGACCTCGGCGATCAATTCCTCACGCAGGTCAGCTTTTTCGGATTCGATGGCCTCTTGCAGTTGGGCCAGTACCCGCTGACGCAATCCGCGGTCGGTGCTCCAGTCGGATTCGTCGAACGCGCGCCGGGCCGCTCCGATCGCTCGATCCATGTCCTCGGCACCGGCGGCCGCGGTGGTCCCCAGAACCAGGCCCGTGGCGGGGCTGAGATTGTCGAATTCCGCACCGGACGCCGCAGATACCAGCGCACCGTCGATCAGCATGCGTTTCTCGGCCCGCCCGGCGGCCCGCCGCCCGATGTCCACACTGGTGACGGCCTCGTCCACGACTTCGCTCACGCGGTCAACTGTAACACTTACAGTATAGAAATCAGCAGGCTTCCACCTGGACCGGCACACCGGTCAGCCAGGACATGCCGGCGAGCGCCTCGACATCGGCCGGATCACTCGACATCAACTGGTTGACGTTGGCCCCGCCGGCCCGGTTGGCGATCTGCCAGCCACCGCTCCCCCGGTGGCCCCAACCATGCGGTATCGCGATGGTGCCGCGCACGATGTCGTCGGTGAGCGACAGCGCGATGTCGATCTGGCCGTAGGGCGACCGCACCCGCACCGCGTCACCGTCGGCCAGGCGACGCGCCGCGGCATCCTCGGTGTGCATGAGCGCACGGTGAATCCTCTTGCCGCGCATGAGCAGCGGTGAATTGTGCAACCAGGAGTTCTCCGAGCGCGGTTCGCGCATGCCGATCATGCGCAGCGGGTAGCCATCGGGCTTGGCTCGTCGCGACATGGCAGTGATCTCCGAAGCGATGTCATCGTGTGCCAGCCGTATCCGCCCCTTCGGGTACACCACGACCTCGCCGAGCACGCCGGTACGGATGTCTGGTGCCACCACCACACCGTGCGGATGCTGTTCGGCCAGCCGGCGGAACGTCAGGCCGCCGCGGCGCAGCCCGAAACGGTCACCGCCTTCGGCCATCCGGATCATCATGTCGATCACCGGCCGCGGGCTGAGCCGCTTCCCGCGTCGCGCCGCCCGCTTGGCTGCCAGCCGAAGTGCGACGAAAACCGGTGTGCGGACCTTCATCCGGCTGATCAGGTCGACGACGATGTCCCATTCGGTGCGGGCCTGGCCGCGCGGGGCCACCACCGCGTCGGTGGCCTGACGGAAGGGCGTGGCCTGGAACATCTGGAACGTGACCGCGAAGTCGTCCCGCTCGTACATCGTCGTCACGGGCAACACGTAATCGCAATGTGCGGTGGTCTCGTTGACGTAGAGGTCCAGACCGACCGAAAGGTCGGTCGCCTCCAGCGCTTGCTCCAACTCCAGGCCGTTCGGTACCGACAGCACGGGGTTGCCGGCACCGATGAACATCGCCTTCACCTGACCACGGCCGGGTGTCGTGATCTCCTTGGCCATGAACGCCGCGGGCTCGGCCCCGATGACCGATCGGAACCCGCCAACCCGCGTCCGCTTGTTCTGGTAGCTGCGGCGCAGCGAGGCGCCCATCGCCATCGATCCCCACTTCTGACCGGGGATGCCCAGCGTGCTGAACACGCTGCCGCCCGGGGTGTCCACATTGCCGGCGACGAGGTTGACGGCGTCGAGCAGATAGGTGGTCAACGTTCCGTTGCGGCCGACGCAGGTGCCGAGCCGGCCGTAGACCGCGGCCCGCTCGGTGCCGGCGAGATCGCGGGCCAACGCGCGCACCGTCTCCGGGTCGATACCGGTGTGTTGTTGCGTCCGCTCCGGCGTGAACGGTGCGCACTGCTCCCGCAGCCAGTCCAGGCCCTCGGCCTGCGTCCTGGCCCGCGCGCTGACGAGCCCCTCGGTGAACAGCACCTGCAGGATCGACAACAGCAGATACGAATCGGAATCGGGGATGATCCCGAGCCAATCGAACTGCGCGGCGGTCTCGCTGCGCCGCGGATCGACGACCACCACCCGTCCGCCGCGCTTCACGATGTCGTGCATGCGGTCCTTGATCCGCGGCGCGGTGAGGAAACTGCCGTGCGACACCACCGGATTGGCGCCGAACATGACCAGCAGGTCGGTACGCATCAGGTCCGGGATGGGCACGGGGAACGGCGCCCCGTAGAGGAACTGGTTGGCCAGCAGCCGGCTGCTGGTGTCCTGGGTCGAGGAGCTGAAGAAATGGCTGTCGCCACCGATCCCCTTGGCGAACGCCATCGCGGCGAACAGGTGCGAGTAGCTGAAGGCCGCGGGGTTCCCCATGTACCACGCCAACGCACCCGAACCGTGGGTCCGGTGGATCTCGGTGAGCCTGGCCGCGATGTCGTCGAGCGCGGCATCCCAGCTCACGGGCTCGAAGCCGTCCCCGGTCCGCTTCAGAGGTCTGGTGACCCGGTCAGGGTCGTTGACCACCTCGGTGAACGCGATGCCCTTCTGACAGGCAAATCCCGCCGACAGCGGGTGGTCCTTGTCGGGCCGCAGCGCAGTCAGACGGCCGTCTTCGATCGTCGCGATCATGCCGCACAGCGGTTCGCAGATCCGGCAGAACGTCGGCTTGGTGTCAGCCATGGACTCAGCCTTGCGCTCGGTCACTTGGACTACGTTACTGTAAGAGTTACAGTTGCTAGACATTTTTGGCCGAACACGGAGGATCGGACGTATGCAGAAGGCCCTCGCGCGGGAGATCTCGACCTGGCCCGACGCCGAACCCCAGCTGATCGGCAGCCGCTGCACCGACTGCACGGCCACCACCTTCCCCGCCCAGGCCCGCTGCCCCAAATGCTCCGGCGGCAACACCGAACAAGCCCTGCTGCCCCGACGCGGCACCGTCATCGCCTGGACCACCCAGGGCTTCCCACCCGGCGCCCCCTACAAGGGCCCCACCGGGAAAGCCTTCGTCCCCTTCGGCGTCGGCCTGGTCGAACTCGCCGACGACACCGGCCCGGTCCTGCGCGTCGAGGGCCGCCTCACCGAAAACGACCCGGCCAAACTGCAATTCGGCATGGACGTCGAACTCACCATGATCCCGTTCACCACCGACGAAGAGGGCAACGAGCTTGTCACCTTCGCATTCCAGCCCGTCTAGAGAGGCCGCGCACATGACCAATGACGTAGCGATCATCGGCGTCGGCATTCACCCGTTCGGCCGATTCGACAAGACCGCGATGCAGATGGGTGTGGACGCGATCTTCGCCGCGGTCGCCGACGCCGGTGTCGACTGGAAAGACATCGGTGCCGCCACCGGGGGCAGCTGGACGGTGGCCAACCCGGACGCCATCGTCGGCATGGTCGGGCTGACCGGCATCCCGTTCACCAACGTGTTCAACGCGTGCGCCACCGCGGCCAGTGCCACCAAGGCCTGCGCCGACGGGATCCGGCTCGGCGACTACGACATCGGCATCGCGGTCGGCCTGGACAAGCATCCTCGCGGTGCGTTCACCGAGGATCCCGCCCTGGTCGGGATGCCCAGCTGGTACGCGGAGAACGGCCAGTACCTGACCACCCAGTTCTTCGGCATGAAGGCCAATCGCTACCTGCACGAGCACAACATCTCGCAGCGCACGCTGGCCAAGGTGGCCAACAAGAACTTCCGCAACGGTGCCCTGAACCCGAACGCGTTCCGGCGCAAGACGATCAGCGAGGACGACATCCTCAACTCGACGATGCTCAACTACCCGCTGACCCAGTACATGTTCTGCGCGCCCGACGAGGGTGCGGCTGCGGTGGTGATGTGCCGCGCCGACATCGCCCACCGCTACACGGACAAGCCGGTGTATCTCAAGGCCGTCGAGGTCCGCACCCGGCGCTACGGCGCCTACGAGGTCAACACCACCTGCGCACCGGTCGAAGAGGACGTGGCGCCGACGGTGTACGCAGCGCGAGCCGCGTTCGAAAAGGCCGGGGTGGCACCAGAAGACGTTGACGTCGTGCAGTTGCAGGACACCGATGCCGGCGCCGAGATCATCCATATGGCCGAATGTGGATTCTGCGCCGACGGCGACCAGGAGAAACTGCTGGCCGACGGCGCCACCGAGATCGGCGGATCACTGCCGGTCAACACCGACGGCGGCCTGATCGCCAACGGCGAGCCCATCGGCGCCTCGGGCCTCCGCCAGATCCACGAACTGGTACGCCAACTGCGCGGACAGGCCGGCGACCGGCAGGTGCCAGGCAACCCGCGGGTCGGCTTCGCCCAGCTCTACGGCGCACCCGGCACCGCCGGCGCCACCGTCCTCACGCTCTGATTTTCATGGCCGAGCAGACGCGTAGGTACCCGCAAATGCGCATTCCGGGGTGCCTACGCGTCTGCTCGCGGGAGAAAAGGAACCACTGACATGACTGAAAACCCCACCGAACAGTTCAGGGAAGCACCGATTTTCGATGCCGACCAGCACATGTACGAGACCGGCGATGCGCTGACCAAGTTCCTGCCCGAAAAAGTACTCGCGCGCTGTGCAGTACGCACAGATCGGCCGCCAGACCCGGGTGGTGATCAACAACCGGGTCACCGACTTCATCCCCAACCCGACCTTCGAGCGCGTCGCGGCACCCGGGGCGCACGAGAAGTTCTTCGCCGGGGAGAACACTGAAGGCCTGACCCTGCGCGAGATGCAGGGCAAGGCCATCGACGCGCCCGAAGCCACCCGCAACCCGGAGGACCGGGTCAAGGAACTGGACCGCCAGGGTGTGGTCGAGGCGCTGAACTACCCCACCCTGGGCAGCCTGGTCGAGCACTCCAGTGCCGATGACCCGCAGCTGACGCTGGCGATCGTTCACGCCCTCAACCAGTGGATCCTCGAACACTGGGGTTTCGTATACGCCGACCGCGTGTTCTCCACACCGATCATCAATCTCTCCGAAGTCGATGCGGCGCAACGCGAACTCGACTACATCCTTGCCAACGGTGCGAAAGTCGCCCTGATCAAACCCGGCCCGGTCAACGGCCTGCACGGTTGGCGCTCGCCTGCCCTGCCGGAATTCGATCCGTTCTGGCGCGACGTCGAGGCCGCCGGCCTGCCGATCGTCCTGCACGCCAGTTATCCCCCGCTCGACGACTACGTCAACAAGTGGGAACCGCCCTACACCCAGAACTTCATGGCGCAGAGCGCATTCCGCTGGATGGTGCTGGGCCACCGCGAGATCGCCGACATGCTCACCGCACTGATCTGCCACGGCACCCTGACCCGGTTCCCGAAGCTGCGCATCGCCAGTGTGGAGAACGGCAGCAGCTGGATCTTCCCGCTGTTCCACGATTTCGCCGACCTGTACAAGAAGATGCCGCAGAACTTCCCCGAACATCCGCACGACGTGTTCCGGCGCAACATCTGGGTCAGCCCGTTCTGGGAGGGCTGCGTGTCCGATGTGGTGGAGACGGTCGGGTGGGACAAGGTGCTGTTCGGCTCGGACTATCCGCATCCCGAAGGGCTGGCCGAGCCCAAGGGCTTCTGGAAGTACGCCGAGGGCATGGACACCCGCCGCACCTATGACTTCATGGGTGACAACGCGCGGCGGTTCATGGGCCTGCCGATCGCCAACCCCGATCCGGATGCGGTGAAACCGCCGTCGCTCGCCGAAGTCTGACCCTCAGCCGTCCGTCTTCACGGGCAGTTGCAGATACGAGGCGCGGGATGTCCCGGTGTGGATGAGGTGGTGACCGCTGTTCTGCGGTACGTATTCCCGAAGTCCGGGCATCCACGACCCGAACAGATTCTTCGCACTGATCACCAGCCGCAACTGCTCGCCGGGGTAGAACACCAAACCGATCGGGGACAGGTCGATCTCGACGTCGACCACCTCTCCTGGCGTCAACTTCTCGACGCGGTCGAAGCTGTGGACAGGGATTTCGTCGGTCGAGACCGACTCGTCCAGGTGCCGCATCGACACCCGGAGGCGACCGCTGGAGCCCTTGTACCGCAGGATCGATGCTCCTCGTTCGGTGATGTCGTGAATCATCGCTGACCGGTTGGGCACGGTGAACTCCTGCAGCGGTGCGCCCTGCGCATTCAGCTTCTGGACGAACACGAACAGGTCCATGTCGTCTGCGCCGTCGGCCTCGACCCACAGTCGCACCTTGGGGTAGCCGACCATCGTGGTCTCATGGTCGAACCGGACGATGAACGACGCCAGGCCCGGATCGGTATCCACGTCGTACGCCGCGATCGCGTCTTCCACGGGCACCTTTGTGGCCAGGGCGCGGGTGCGACCGTCGAGGTAGTACTTCCGGTAGACGACCCCTTCGGGCGGAAAGTGATCCGCCGGCAGATTGACGTGGTCACCGCCTTGTAGGTCCAGCAGGGCGTACCGAACGCGTGGAGTCTGCTCCCAGCCGTTGTCCTCACCCTTGAGGAAGTGATCGAAGAACCGGCGCAAATCCTCCCGGTTGTCCTCGTCGTAGTAGTCGGGCCACTCCTGAGTGTTGTGAATACGCAACCACTTCTGTTGTGAACCCATCCCCCGCCAAGCTCGGAATGTGCCCACGGTGTGGAGCGAATTGGAATAGCTGGCCACCACGTAGGCCGGTATCTCGATCCGGTCCACCCGGGGGATCTTGTTCTGCCACAAGCCGTTCATGAGCGGATACCGCTGCGCCTCGGCAAGAACGTCCTCTTTGCGACCCTTGCCCCAATAGCTGTTCTCGTGTAGCTGCCTGGCGAATCCGGTGTCGGGCATCCCACCGCGCATCACCAGATCGCGGTAGACGTCGCTGACGCCCTCCCACGGATTGATCGCCGCCAGATGCGGAGGTTGTTCGGACGCGGCAAACCATTGCGCAACAGCGAGATAGGACGTGCCGCTCATCGCGACCTTGCCGGTACACCAGTCCTGGACAGCCAGCCACTCGATCAGATCGTGGCAGTCTTCACCCTCTTGCCGATCCCATAAGACACTGTCCCCCTCCGAATCTGAGACACCGCGAACATCGGGGTTGCAGATCGCATAACCCTGGGCACACCAATACGCCGGGTCGGGCCCCTCGAACTTGTGCAGTCCCGACACAATCCCGTTGTCCAGGCCGACCAGACCGAACACTCCGATCGCCGCCGGGGCGCTGCCCTCACCCTTGCCGTACGGGCTCCACGCCACGATCACCGGCACTTTCTCGGAAGTCGCCGGTCGCAGGATATCGACGTACGTGGTCACACCGTCACGCATCGTGACGGGCACGTCCTTGTCGAGCACGATGTCGACCGGCACCGCCTTGAACACAGGTGCCAGGCGAAACCCCGCCGGAAGTGTGCGGCTACCCGGATCGAACCCACTCAGGACTCCGTACCGATCACCCGGCGTCAACGGGTGGGATTGCGTGAACAGCTTCTCTTCCCGGGCCATGGCCACCCCTTCCGCAACGGTCGCGTCCTCGCGCCGGGTCGATCGTAGGTGCGCCGGCCACATAAATCAACCGCTGTTGATATACACGCGCTTGCGGAGTACGTTCACAGAGTGGCCGCGAACAGCAATCAGGTTTCGGAGCGCCGACGCGGACGCCGGCCCGGTATCAGCACGAGCCGGCAGGCCATCCTCGATGCAGCTCGTGCGCGCTTCGCCGGCGACGGCTATGTTGCGACGACCATTCGGCAGGTGGCGGCCGACGCCGGGGTTGACGCCTCGCTGGTGATGCAGTTCTTCCGGTCCAAGGACGAGCTGTTCGCCGCCGTGATGTCGATCTCGCCGGACACATTGGCGCACCTGAGCGGCGCTTTCGATGGGCCTGACGAGCAGCTCGGCGAGCGGGTGGTCCGCGCCTTCCTGGCCGCGTGGGAGGGTGCGCCACAGGACTCGGAGCCCCTCATGGCGATGCTGCGTGGCGCCGTCGTCAATGAGCTGGCGAACACACAGCTTCGCGAGTTCATCCAGGCAAGACTGCTCGATGCCGTCGGGCCGGGCGCGACCGATGACGCAGTACTGCGGGCCGGGCTGGCGTCGTCGATGCTGGTCGGGCTCATCGTGGGGCGCCGAATCGTCGGCGTTCCCACGCTCGTCGATGCCGATACCGATGCGCTGGTTGCCGTCGTCGCGCCGGCAATCCAGAACGTCCTGTCACCGAGCCGGCGCCGGCCGACATAGCTGCGAAGATCCAAGGAGGCACCGATGCGCATCATCACCGTCGAGGAACACTTCGAACACCCCGAGGTGAGCCGGCAGGTTCTCCAGCTGGGCGGCCCGCCCAGCGGCTTGCCACTCGAAGAACTCGCCGAGTTCGGCTCGGTGTTCAACGACGACCGTGATGCGGCGACTCGCCTCGGCGGGAATCGGCTGGCCCACATGGATGCCGTCGGTGTCGATGTTCAGGTGGTCTCCCACGGCAACGGCAGCCCGAGCACCTTGGCCGCACCGGAATCGGTGGAGTTGTGCCGTCAGGTCAATGACGATCTGGCGCAACAGATCTCCGAACATCCCGACCGATTCCGGGGCTTCGCCACCCTACCCCTCTACGATCCGGTCGCTGCCGCCGAGGAACTGCGCCGTTGCGTCGGCGACCTCGGGTTCGTCGGCACGTTGATCGCCGGAACATTCGAGGGACTGTTCCTCGACGAGTCTCGTTTCGACCCGATACTCGCCGCGGCGGAAGCGGTGGACCTGCCTATCTACGTGCATCCTGGGCTACCCCATGCGCAGGTCTCGCGGCCGTACTACTTCGGCGATTGGCCTGCGGCCGCTGCAGTGATGTTCTCCGGACCCGCATTCGGTTGGCACGCCGAGGCAGGCATCCACGTCATCCGCCTGATCCTGTCCGGTGCGCTGGATCGCCATCCGGGCCTGAAACTCCTGAGCGGGCATTGGGGTGAAGTGATGGCGTTCTGGCTCGAACGGCTGGATGAGACCTTCGCGTTGGTACGCCCGGGACATGGTCGCAACGTCAGTGACTACTACCGCGAGCAGATCTGGGTGACCCCATCGGGGATGTTCAATCAGCATCAGCTCGACCACGTGGTGGCCGAACTGGGCGCCGACCGGATCATCTACTCCGAGGACTTCCCGTACGTCAAGCGCGACAATGTCACCGAATTCCTCACCAGCTCAGGGCTTTCCGAACAACAGATGCATGCGATCGCGCACCACAACGTCGAAGCGCTGTTGCGTATCTGACGACCCCCGGTTTGCCAGAACCTTGCCACAGCAAACACACGCGGCCAGTGCGCTTGTCCCGTGCCGAGCCCGCGCGCACACTATTTGCATTCAATACAGGTGATGCACAGGCACCCTGGCCGGGTAGACCCGAGGATGCCTGACCTACGGGAGCAGAGCAATGCCGAACACAACGACAATCGCATCAACTCGGACAAGCACTTTCGCAGGCCGGTTATTGGCGTCCGCGGCGACATTTGCCGCTACCGCGATGTTCGTCATCGTGGCACCCACCGGAATCTCTCAGGCCGAGCCCGGCGTCTGGGACATCGAAGACTTCGATTCCTGCACCGATATCCTCAACGACGGCCTGGATGAATCCATGCAGGAGAAGATCGACGACACCAAGGGTTGCTGCCGACACAGCGGCGGTGTGTGGAACGAAGGCCAGCAGAAATGCGAGGCCCCGCCGGCCGAAGCCAGCGGGACGGGCCGGGTCCCCGACGGACTCGTTCCCCGCGGTGACCTTCAGGTGGCGCCACCCCCGTCACCGGCGCCGCCGCAGGTACTGGTGCCGGTGCAGCCCGGTATGGCACCGATCGGTTAGGCAGGATCGTCTGGCAACGGCGGAAGCGGCTGGGCATCAGCGGGATTGAGGGCGTCGAGCATCAAGCTGAGGTACCGGCGACGCAACTGCGGAGGTTGCTCGAGCGCGACCGAGGCGGCGGTGACCATGGCGACGAACGTCGGCACATCGTCGACGGTGAGGTCGGCCCGCAGATCCCCGGCGGCCTGCCCCTGGGTCACGAGCGCCTCCAACAGGTCGCGCTTGCGGCTGAACAGCCTGGAGGTCAGCTCTGTGAGGTGATCCAGCGACGGCAGCAACGGACGCTGGAGGTACATGAGTTCGGCCAGCTGCTCGATCACGTCGATGAATGCCTCACGAGGGGCATCGCTGTCGACCAGCGCCAGGATCACCGGCTCGACCTCAGTGGCGAACGCGTCCTCATATACCGCGGCGGCGAGCGCCTGCCGGTTGGGGAAATGCCGATACAGCGTCGCATTGCCAACGCCCGCACGCGCGGCGATCTGGGTCAGTGTCGCAGCCGCACCCTCTGCGGCGAAGACCTCACGGGCAGCCGCGACGATACGGCTCTCGTTGGCATACGCGTCGGTGCGACGGCGAGTGGTACGGGCAGGCATTTCCGATCCGGGGACGTGGCGCAGGTCATGTCTGCGCACCGAGCATGGGCTTCGCAACAAACGATAGCTTACTCCCATATTGAGAGTCTACTCTCACTTATATGTCCACCTATCTGTACCGACTGGGGCGCTTTGCGTTCAGTCGCCCATGGCTGGTGATCAGCGGCTGGCTCGCGCTGATCGCGGTTGTGGCTGGGCTGCTCGTGACGAACCCACCCAAGATCTCCAACGAGATGCGCATCAACGGCACGCCGGCGCAGGAGGTCATCGATGACCTCGCGCAGCGCATGCCGGAGTCGTCAGGCGGGCAAGGGATGATCGCCTTTGCCGCACCGGAGGGCCAGCGCATCGATAGCGGTGACAACCGCGCGGCATTGCTGCGTGCCGTCGATTCGGTATCCCATTCCGAGCACGTACTGGACCCTGGCGCACTCGCCCGGGCCGAGATGGCCAAGGGGCCGGCCAGCCCGACACTGACCTCGGCGGCTGCGATCGCCCGATCTCAGGTGTCCGCACCGACCGCCCCGGATACGCCGCAGCCGTTGGTGGTCAACGGACAGCCCGTGCCCGGTGTCCTGATCTCCGGCGACGGCGCGGCCGCGCTCTACCAGTTCCAGTTCGACAAGCAGACTGCCGAGTTGCCCTCGGGCACCGTTGAAAATGCGGTGGATGCCGCGCGCGATGCCGTCACCACCACAGGTATCGACGTGCTGCCCTCGGCGAGCATGGTCGAGATGCCTGAGATCGTCGGCGTCGGTGAGGTCGTCGGTCTCGCTGTTGCGGCCCTGGTCCTGGTCGTCACGCTCGGCTCGTTGGTCGCCGCCGGTCTGCCCCTGGCGACCGCGCTGAGTTCGGTTGCGGTCGGCGTCGGCGGAACCTTCCTGTTCTCACACCTGGTGAACATGCAGTCGATGACCGCCGTGCTGGCATTGATGCTGGGTCTGGCGGTCGGCATCGACTATGCGATGTTCATCGTCAACCGCCAGCGACGGCTGATCATCGATCAGCGTCTCAGCGCCGCCGAGGCAACCGGGCGTGCGCTCGGAACTGCAGGCAGTGCAGTGATTTTCGCGGGAACCACCGTGGTGATCGCGCTCGTTGCGCTGACGGTGGTCGGCATCTCGTTGCTGACCCCGATGGCGCTGGCCGCCGCGGCCACAGTGGTCGTTGCGGTGATCGCCGCCCTCACACTGCTGCCGGCACTGCTCGGTCTGGTGGGCGAGCGCATCTGCTCCGACAAGACCCGGCGGAAGCAATCCACTGACAACGACGCGAATCACCGGTTCGCAACCGCATGGGTCGGTGCTGTGTTGCGCCATCGTGTCCCGGTTGCCATCGGCGGCGTGGTCATCGCCGCGTTGTTGGCGCTGCCGGCGCTCAACATGTCGATGGGTCTGCCCGCAGGGGCCAGCTACAACCAGGGCACGCCGCAACGCGAAAGCTACGACCTGGTGGCCACACATTACGGCGAGGGCTACAACGGACCGCTCGTCGTCGTCGCCGAACCGGCGGCGGGCAACGGCAAGCTCACCGCGGCCGACCTGGTCGACACCAACAACGATCTGCGCCGGATGGCCGGTGTGGAATCCGTGAGCCTCCAAAAAGTCAGCGACAACGAGGAATTCGCCCTGTTCTCGGTCGTCCCCAGTACCGGACCCACCGATGATGCGACCGCACAGCTGGTACGCGACATCCGGGCACACACCGGATCACTGACCGAGTTGCGCAACGTCGACCTCGGGGTCACCGGTATCACCGCGATGGGTGTCGACACCACCGACCGCCTTGCCGAGGCTGTGCCGCTCTACATCGGCGTGGTCGTCGGCCTGTCATTGCTGGTGCTTCTGGTCGTGTTCCGGTCGATCGCGGTGCCGATCAAGGCCACCGTCGGATTCCTGCTGAGTGTGCTGGCCACCTTCGGTGCCACCACGGCGCTGTTCCAATGGGGTTGGTTCCAGCAGTTGTTCGGCTTGACCGCGACGGGTCCGATCCTGAGCCTGTTGCCGATCATCGTGATCGGCGTGCTGTACGGGCTCGCGATGGACTACCAGGTGTTCCTGGTGTCCTCGATGAAGGAAGCCCATGTGCACGGGCACCGTGGCGACGAAGCGGTCAAACACGGCTTCACCCAGGCGAGCCGAGTTGTTGTGGCAGCCGCGGTGATCATGATGGCGGTGTTCGCCGGGTTTGTGTTCAACGGTGATCCGATGATCAAGCAGATCGGGTTCGCCTTGGCGTTCGGTGTGCTGATCGATGCCTTCGTCGTGCGGATGGCAATCGTGCCTGCCGTGATGTCGATGCTGGGTGAAAAGGCGTGGTGGCTGCCCAAGCGCCTGGAACGTGTCATGCCCAACCTCGACATCGAGGGTGACCAGCTGAACAAGCAGCTCGCCGAGGCGGATTCGGGTGGCAGGTCAGGCCTGGCCCACCGCTGACTTCCCCTCTGCGAACAGTCGCGAGTGCACCCCGGAACGCGTGTTCCGGGGTGCATTCACGTCTGCTCGCGCTATGAAGCCTTCGCCTTGGGGGCCGAGTAATTCGGCTTGCCCAGCCCGAGCACATGCTGGGCGATCATGTTGCGGAACACCTCGAGCGTGCCACCATAGATACCGACCAAGGGCGCGAAGCGGTAGACATACTCACTGCGGTCATCGGCTCCCCCGTCGGCCCCGATCGGCAGCGCCGCAACTGATCCCGCGATATCCATCAGATCCGGCGCGATGTCACGCATGGTCTGTGCCAGCGCCACCCGGCCGAAGATGCTGGGTGCCGACAGCGACGCCTCCAGTCGGGCCACACTGCGACCCAACCGATATGCGACCGATCCGTCGTCGACAGCAGCGCGCCCGCTGGCATCCGGGGTACCGACCAGCGCGGCCACATTATCCGCGGCCTCGGCCATGAAACCGGCCTGATGCATCATGATCGCGACGTCGGCCAGGCCGTCGTCGGCAGCCGCGACCGCGCCGTGCTCGGCGTCGAGCGGTTCACGGACCACTGTCCAGCCGCCGTTGACGTCACCGAGTCGATACTTGTCGTCGACCCGGACATCGGAGTAGTACACGATGTTGGTGCGATCGCCGTCGACGGTGCGGATGCCCTGGATCTCGATGCCGTCCAAATCCAGCGGCACCAGGAACATGGTGAGGCTCTTGTGTTTCGGCGCGTCCGGATCGGTGTTGGTGATCAGGAAGACGTACTGGCAGTTGTGTGCACCGGTGGTGAACATCTTGGATCCATTGATAATCCAGCTCGACCCATCCGCTTCCCGCACCGCGCGGGTCTTGCAGGTGGCGACATCAGAGCCACCCTCGGGTTCGGTGTAACCCAGGCACATTCGCACGGTGCCGTCGAAAACCCCGCGCAACACATCGTCGCGGATCTCGGGGGACGCGAACTTCGCCACCGACCGGGCGATCATGACCGTGGTCCCCCAGGTCACCCACGGCACCTCGGCGCGACGCTTCTCCAGTTGCCAGATGCGTGACTGCACCCGGGAGAAGCCGCCGTCGACCTCGGGCTTGAATTCCTTCTCCAGGTAGCCGGCCGCACCGAGTGCCAGGTGAACGCCCTCGTGGAAGTTGTCACCCGTTTCGCGGTCGTGACGGATGACGTCCTCGGTCACCACGCGATCGAGGAACTCGCGCACTTCGGTGCGGAACGCCTCGTCCTCGGCGGACAGTTCGACTGTTGAGAAATCCACGCTTGTTCCCCTAAACCTTTGTCACATCCCGGCTCTCGCGAGCCGCGACGATCTGAGCAATGCGGACGGCGGTGGCACCCGGGTCACCGCCGGCGAGTGCCCAGCCGCGGGCCCGCACCAAGTACGCGGTGGCCGCCGCCTCGGCGGACACCCCGAGTCCACCTTGAACGTGGACCGCCATGGTGGCGGCCTTGGCCGCCTCCTCGGCCATGAAGACGAACGCCGAGGGGGCCAGTTCCGGCCGCTCGTCGGGCTCGTTGTCGAGGAACCATGCCGCCCGACGTGCCAGGCCCCGCCCGCTCTGGACGGTGATGGCGATGTTGGCCAGCGGGTGGGAGATGCCTTGCAGCGTCCCGATCGGCACACCGAGGGTGTAGCGGGACTTGGCGAACTCGGCGGCGATCGTCATGGTCTCCTCGACCAGACCCACCAGCGCCGCTGCGGTCAGCAGACGCCATTCGTCCAATGCCCGTTGATATTCCGCCAGGGCGTCGGCACCGCTGGCCAGCACCAGCCGGGTGTCTGCGGCGGCGGGGTCCACCCAGGCCATCGGCAGCTTGCCGATGTTGTCGACGCGGGCCGGCCGCGTGGAGAATTCCAGCTTCACGACATCCTGTCCGTCGCGGACGATGACGTGGTCGGCGATCGACCCGATCGGGATCAGCCGGGCGCCGGTCGGCGCCACCTGCTGCGGATCGAAGCCGACGATCTGCGTGCCCTGCACGATCTCCTCGGACTCGCACGCGCCCAGCCTGGCCAACAGCCGCGCCGCCACGACATGGTCGATCCACGGCACGGGCGCGACCGAGCGGCCGAGTTCCTCGGCCACCAAGGTCAGATCGACCAGTGTCGCCCCGTCACCGCCCACCGATTCCGGGAGTGCCATCGTGGTGGCACCCATGGCGCACAACCGTTCCCACAGACTCTTGTCGAAACCCGACGGTTCGGCCGCCCGCACCGTCTCGATGTCGGAGTGCGTCTTGAAGAACTGCCGGTACGCGGTCTGCAGGTCGATGTGGTCCTCGGTCAGGCTGTAGTCCAGCCTGCGCAGTTCGTGGCGGTCCATCAGCTCTCCTGATTCTCACCGGGGAGGAAGAACTCCGCGGCATTGTTGTAGAGGTAGTTGTCCAGCACATCAGCCGGCAGGTCGAGCGCCAGCGCCTCGGGCACGACGCGCTGCATCCGCAACACCGGGAAATCCGAGGCGAAGATGACCTTGCCCTTCCCTCGGGTCCGCATGAAGTGCAACAGGCTCTCCGGCAGTCGCTTCGGCGACCACGCCGACGTCATCAACCGCAGGTTCTGGTATTTGATCAGCATCCGGATCGCGATGTCCCACCACGGATCCGCGCCGTGGATCATGCACAGCTTCAACTCCGGGAACCGCACGCAGACCCGGTCGAGGTGGATGGGGTTCTGCACCTCACCCGGAATCGGCGGGCCGGGAATGCCGGTGTTGACGCACAGCGGCAGTTCCATCTCGGCGCATTTGGTGTACAGCGGGTAATACACCGCGTCGCTCGGCGGGTACTGCCCGTCTCCCCAGAAGCTGGGGCCCACAACGGTATAGGCGACCGGGAGGTCGGCCACGACGGCTGCGAGTTCACGCAGCGACGGGATGGGGCGCAACAGGTTGACCCCACCCATCGCCAGCGCGAAGCGGTCGGGGTGCGCCTCGACGAACTTTCGCGCCGTCACGGACGGCTTGGCCAAGTTGTCCATCAAGATGGCCTTCCGCACACCGTGGGTGTCCATCTCGTCGAGCATCTCCGACAGGTCGATGGGGTCATACATCGACTTCGGACCCTTGAAGTAGTCGTCGCGCACCTTCTTCATGAAGGTCGGCTGGTTCTCGGTCTCACCGAAGTGCACGTTGGCCAGACAGTCGATCACTCGGTTCTCTGTGCGTGTCATGCCTTGATCTCCGCCTGTTCCGAGGCCAGGCTCTTCGCCCAGCGATAGTCGGCCTTGCCGTTGCCGAGTCTGCGAATCTCCTCGACGAACAACACATCCTTGGGAAGTTTGAACCGGGCCAGCCGGGTCGCGCAGTGCTCCCGGAGAGCGGCTACGTCGACCGCATCCCGCACTGCGACCAGCGCGACAACTTCTTCACCCCACCGCTCACTGGGCCGACCGACGGCCAGCGCATCCACCACCTGAGGATGTGCACGCAGGACTTCTTCGATCTCCTCGACGAACACCTTCTCGCCACCGGTGTTGACCACCAACGAGTCCCGCCCCAACAGACGCAAGGTGCCGTCGGCGTCGAGCGAGGCGCGGTCACCCGAGACCACCACCCGTTCGCCGGCCACCTCGGGGAAGGTCTTCACCGTCGCCGCTTCATCATTGAAGTAGCCGAGCGGGATTCGGCCGTTACGCGCCACCCAGCCCACCTCGGCATCGCCGGGATCGAGGAAGCGGGAGTAATCGTCGGCGAGCACCAGCCCACCGGCCCGCAGCTGGAAGGTTTCGGCGGTCGGGGTCTCGCGCTGGGTGTGGCCGAATCCCATGTTGCCGGTCTCCGAAGATCCGAATCCGTTGATGATTGTGATCTGCGGGATGTGCTCCAGCAGCGCGCGTTGATGTTTCGGGTTGGTGGCCGCACCACCCGTGCCGATTGCGAACATCGACGACAGGTCGTAGGAACGCCGGCCGAGCTCCTCGACGATCGGTGCGGCGTAGGCGTCGCCCACCATCGTCATCAGCCCGATCCGCTCCCGCTGCGCGGTTTCGAGCACCGTGCGCGGGTCGAAGCGGGGCTTGGTGTCGTGCAGCACCACGGTCTGGCCGGACAGCAGACCGGAGAACGCGGTCCACATCCCGGCGGCATGCATCAACGGCGACACCGCGAACCACGGCGGGCCGGCATTGGCCACCTTGTCGTGGATCTCGCTCACCTGGTCGTGGTCGGCGCCGTTCATCGATGACACGTAGATGTCGCCCTGACGCCACATCACGCCCTTGGGACGGCCGGTCGTGCCGCCCGTACAGACCATCAGCAGGTCATCGGGCGAAGCCGAGCCTGAACGCTCCGTATCCCCCTGGGCGAGTGCGTCTTCCAGCGACACCGCGCCCAGCAACTCGGCACCGTCACCGTCGTCGACGGAGATCAACACCTCGACTGTGCCTTCTCCGAGGACATCTTTGAACCTGGCCCCCAGCGATCGGTGGTAGATCACCGCGCGGGGCTTCAGGTAGGCCAGCAAGTCGGCCACCTCGCCCGGCGAGTAGTAGTAGTTGACGTTCACCGGGACCGTCCGCGCCTTGAGACAGCCGATCACCATCTCGGGGTACCGGTCGTTGTGCATCACGAGCGCGACCACGTCCTGACCGCATTCCCACCGGTTCAGGTCCTGCCGCTCCCGGTACGCACCCAGCCCGCGCGAGGCCAGATAGTTGGCCAGCCGCCGGGTCAGCTCGGCCCCCTGCGCGAAGGTGGTGCGGCGGGTGCCGCACACCGTCATCTCCCGGTCGGGTACCGCCTCGGCGATCGCATCGACGACGGCGCCGATCGTCCACTCGGCCATGCCGGCGACTACGCCGGTACCGTGAGGTGCCGGGCACCAGGGGCGGTCCGGTTCACGTCACCGAGCAGGGTAAGCGCGTTGTCGCGCATGACCATCCGGGTGTCCTCGAGGCTGAACTCGGGGAACTGCGGGATGTCGGCGGTGAACGTGGTCGGATCCGCGAGCCCCTCGCCGTGGGGCCAGTCGGAACCGAACAGGATCTTGTCGACGCCGATGGTGTCGGCGAGCAGCTTCACGTCGTCCTCGTAGTACGGCGCGATCCAGACGTTGTTGCGCAGCTGCTCGACCGGATCCTCCGTGAAGTGATACGGCGCGTTGTTGGCGGCCTTCTTGAGCCGCTTGATCAGCCGGTAGACGAAGTAGGAGCCGTTCTCGATGCTCACGACCCTGAGCTTGGGATGCCGGGTGAACACCTGGTGCACGATCATCGAGGCCATGGTGTCGTGGATGGCACGGTCGTCCATGATCACCATGTCGAGCGGATCACGCTTGCCGAACCCCTTGAACACCCCGCTGCCGCCCCACAACGCCGGGACCGCCATGTACCCGGAGTCGGACAGATGGAAGACGACCGGGACGCCGGCCTCGGCCAGGCGTGCCCACACCGGCTCGTGCAGCGGGTCACCGAGTGAGCGGGGTCTGACCGCACCCGGTACCGGCGCCGGCCGCACACAGACGAGCTTGGCGCCGCGGCTCAGCACGAATTCGACTTCCTCGACAGCCTTTTCGGGATCGGCCAGCGAGATGATGGGCGCCGACACGAAGCGGCCGTCGGGCCTGTCGAATCCCCAGTCCTCGTCGAGCCACAGGTTGAAGGCGTGCACCGAGGCCATGGTGGCCTCGATGTCGTGCTTGAGCCCTTCCTCCACACCGCAGGCGAAGGTCGGCAGCATGAACACCGTTTCCAGACTCTGGCGGTCCAGGACTTTCACCCGGGCGTCGCGGTTCTGGTACTCGGGATGGTCGGCGAGCCGGTCGACCTTCATCAGTGACGCGGGGTCCACCCCTTCGGGGATCTCGCCACGGAACAGCAGGTCCAGGCAGCCCGGTTCGATGATCGGATCGAAGGTGGGGTTGGGGATGAAATGGTTGACCGTCCCACCGAACATCGCCAACGTCCGTTTGCCGTCTTGCACCATCTGCACGCCACGGCTCCGGAACTCCTTGGGCAGGTGCCGGGTGAACGCATCGATCGGCTCGTAGTAATGGTTGTCGACGTCGACGGCGAGGTACGGAAGCCGTTCGGGAGCTTCGGTCATGTCATCAACCTTCTTTCAGGGGCGGGAAGTTCGGGGGCCGTTTTTCGAAGAATGCGGTGATGCCCTCGACGAGATCGGGGCGGACCATGGACTCGTGCATGAGTTTCTCGGCGCGGTCGCTGACGTCGACGACGTCGTCATTGGCGTCGCCGTAGAGCTGACCCTTGATCACCGCCATTGATGCCGGCGAACAGTTGCGGGCGAGATCCTCCGCGTACTCCAGGGCGCGGGTCAGCAGATCCTCGGGCGCGACAACCTCTTTCACCAGCCCGAGCGTGACGGCCTCCTCGGCGAAGAATGTCCGGCCGGACAACAACAGGTCCGCCGAGGCACCCCAGCCGGCCAGTCGGGGCAGGATCCAGGTGATGCCGTATTCGCCGATCAGCCCCCGGCGCGGGAAGGCGGTGGCGAATTTCGCGCCGGCCGCCGCGAATCGGACATCGCACATCAGCGCGTGGGTGAGGCCGATGCCGACGCACGCTCCGTTGATGGCGGCGATGACCGGCTTGCGCAACTCGGTGAGAAAGTGCGGGTGACGTTCGCCGACGATCTTGCTGACATCGGTGTCTTCGTTGATGCTGGCGCCGAGGTCCCGCACGGCACCCATGTAGGCGCCGGCGCAGAACCCTCGTCCGCTGCCGGTCAGCACGATCACCCGGACCGCCGGATCGGCTTCGGCGCGATCGAAACTCGCGTAGACACCGGCGGAGATGTCCGCGCCCCAGGAGTTCAGCCGATCGGGACGGTTGAGGGTAATAACGGCAACCCCTCCGTCGGTGACCTCGTAGAGGACCGCCTCGGTTCCCACACTGTCAGCGACCGTCATGCGCCGCTACCTCCCGATGCCACACCAGCCGTTCAGACATACATACTGTATACCTATCGGTAGTGCATTCCGCAAGCCCGGCGCTGCCGCTTCGACCTGCATAAAGACGGTTCAGGCGTCGATCAAACCGAGCTTTCGATAGGCGGTCTCGATCTGGGTCTTCGCAGCATCCGGCAGCAGTGCCTGGGGCGGACGGGAGTGCGGGTAGTCGCCGATGGGCAGGCCGAGTACCGAGGCCGCGTATTTGAAGGCGTCGGCCCAGTGGGTGAAATAGTCGGCGCGGCCCGGGTAACAGGTGAACCAGGA
>NZ_HG322951.1:2568187-2680743 GCF_000455325.1 Mycolicibacterium septicum DSM 44393 | reverse complement strand
TCCGGCGTGCGCCTCCATCATCGGCGTCTGGATGTAGACGATGTCGGCTCCCGCCTGCTGAGCATGCAGCGTGAGCTCCAGACAGTCCTTGGCCGACGCCGCCGCGGTGCAGGCCTGAATCACGACATCCGGATTGGCCCGGCGGCCCTCCTGGATCGCCACCTCGAGCAGCTGCTTGCGCTCGGCCAGGGTCAGCGCCCAGAACTCGGCCAAACCGCTGGTACACCAGAGCATCTGGTGACCGAGATCGGCGACGCAGTAGCGCACCAGGTGCCGATAGGCATCCCAGTCGATGTCGTCGCCGTCGGTTCCGCAGAACGGGGTATAGAGCGAGTCACCGATTCCGCGCAGTGCACCGCGCGCCCAGTCCCGCGCTTCGGCTGCTGTCGCCATATCGTGCTCCTCCTGGGTCAGATGAAGTCGCTACCGCCGTCGACGTTGATGTTCGCACCAGTCATGTACGAGTTGCGCTTGGATGCGAGAAATGCTGCGACAGGCCCGATTTCGCTGGGAAGTCCAGCACGGGGCAGGTGGGCGGGATGCCCGAAATGCTCGTCGATGGCGGCCATCAACGCATACGGGTCGTCGCCGTCGACACCCACCGTGCCGGCCCAGCCCCGCAGCGACTCCGACGAGATGCTGCCCGGGGAAACCACATTGACCATGATCTCGTCCTTGGCCAGCAACAACGACAGGTTCTTGGACACGCTGTTCACGGCGGCCTTGGCCGCGGTATAGGCCGGCAGCCGCGTGCTCTGCCGCTGGGTGGAGTGGGCCGAGAAGTTGACGATGCGCGCCCATTCGGCGTTGCGCAGCAACGGCAACGCCGTACGCACGCAGCGCACCATGCCCATCAGGCCGGCGTCGAACGCCTCCTGCCACTGGTCGTCGGTCAACTCCTCGAAGTTGCCCGCGGCCCCCGGGCCGACCGTGTTGATCAGCGCGTTGATCTCACCCCAACGCTCGCCCACGTCGGCGAAGGCCCGCTCGACCTGGGAGCTGTCCGAGGTATCGGCGACGATCGCCACCGCCTCCGGCGATCCCAGGCGGGCCAGCTCCGTTGCGGCAGCGTCGAGTACGTCGCGGGACCGCCCGACGATCGCGATCCGCGCACCGTCCTCGGCCAGACATCGAGCCGTCGCGAAGCCCATCCCCCGGCCACCGCCCACGACGACGGTGGCCGCACCTGCGAATCCCAGATCCATAGGGTCGTCAGGAACCGGTCCAATTGGGTGCGCGCTTCTCCGCGAAGGCGATCGCACCCTCCTTGGCGTCGTTGGAGGAGAAGACCGGTCCGAGCAGTTCGCCCTGCTTCTTCCACATCTCGTCGGCCGACCACTCCGCCGACGACGCGATGATCTCCTTGGTCACGGCCACGGCCAGCGGGCCGTTGGCGGTGATCCGATCGGCAAGTTCGAGCGCACCGTCGAGCGCCTCACCTGGCTCGGTCAGCTTGTTGACGAAACCCCATGCGGCGGCTTCCTCGGCGGTGAAGCTGTCGCCGGTGAGCGCGAGTTCCATCGCCTTCTGGTACGGGATGCGCTGATGCAGCCGCAGCAGGCCACCGCCCCCGGCGACCAGTCCACGCTTGACCTCGGGGATGCCGAACTTGGCGACCTTGGAGGCGACCACGAGGTCTGTCGCCAGGACCAGCTCGGTCCCACCGGCGAGGGCGAACCCTTCGACAGCGGCGATCAGCGGCTTGCGCGGCGGACGCTCGGTGAAACCCGCGCCCCGCCCGGGAACGTAGGGCAGCTCCCCTGAGGCGAACGCCTTGAGGTCCATGCCTGCGCAGAAGTTGCCGCCCGCGCCGGTGAGGACGGCCACCGACAGCTCGGGGGTGTCGTCGAGTTCGTCCATGGCATCGGCGAGCCCTTGGACCACCGCAAGATTGAACGCATTGCGCGCTTCCGGACGATTGATCGTGATGACGAGCGTCCGACCCCGACGCTCCCGCAGAACTACTTCCGACACCAATTGCCCCTTCGCTCACGAAGCCCAATAACCCGGAAAAGCCTACTATAGGGGTTACAGTACAAAGGCGGCACCCCGTCGGCCACGCCCGAGCGACGCGTCGGCGTCAACGGTGGAAGGCACCCACGGAAGGGCTACCGGTAAGGTTGACAGCGACAAGACCCCGCGACACGCGCGCATAGGCGCAGTTCAGGTGGCGGCCGGCGGTAAATTCACCAGCGATTGACCCGCGGCACAGGGACGACTTGAGCAGATTCGATTTCGATGGAGGTGCCCGCAGTGGCAAAGCAACCGACCGCTGAGAAACGTCAACGGCGCGAACGCGGGTCCATCAATCCCGACGACATCATCAACGGCGCATTCGAACTCGCCGAGCAGGTGTCGATCGACAACCTCAGCATGCCGCTGCTGGGCAAACATCTGGGCGTCGGTGTCACGAGCATCTACTGGTACTTCCGCAAGAAGGACGACCTGCTCAATGCGATGACCGACCGCGCGCTGCGCGAGTTCGTCGTCGCCACCCCCTACGTGGAGGCCAAGGACTGGCGCGAGTCACTGGCCAACCACGCCAGGACCATGCGAAAAGCCTTCATGGGTAACCCCATTCTGTGTGATCTCATTCTCATTCGCTCGGCCCTGAGCCCGCGCGCCGCACGCCTGGGAGTGCAGGAGATGGAGACCGCGATCTCCGGACTCGTCGAGGCCGGACTGTCCGTCGAGGACGCCTTCGACACCTACTCGGCCGTGTCGGTACACGTCCGCGGGTCGGTTGTGCTGCACCGCCTCTACGAGAAGAACCGGTCCAACGACAACGCGCCCGGCGACTACGAAGAGACCATGGTCATCGACCCCGAGGTGACTCCGCTGCTGGCACAGGTCACCAGCGAGGGGCACCGCATCGGGGCGGCCGACGAGAAGAACTTCGAGTACGGCCTGGAGTGCATCCTCGACCACGCCGCGCAGCGGATCGAGGCGAATGCCGGTAAACCCGCCAAGAAGGCACCCGCCCGCCGCAAGGCCGCGGCCAGCTGACTCCGCGTCCCCGGCACATCCTTCTCGGATGTTCGCACCGGGGACGCAGGGCCAACTTTCTTAGACCTCGATGACCAGCCCGCCACCCTGGCCGCCGCCGGCGCACATCGCAGCCACGCCGATACCGCCACCGCGGCGCTGCAGTTCGTAGATCAGGGTGGTGACCATGCGGGCACCAGAGGCCGAGATCGGGTGGCCGAGGCTGCAGCCGCTGCCGGAGAAGTTCACCAGTTCCTCGTCGATGCCGTACTTGCGCACCGCGGCGATCGGCACCGAGGCGAACGCCTCGTTGATCTCCCACAGCGCCACATCCGACGGCTTGAGCCCGGCCCGGTCCAGGACCTTGCCGATCACCTCGACGCCGCCCAGGCCGGTGTCACGAGCGGCGACACCGACCGCACCCCACGCCCGGACCTTGGCCATCACGTTGAGGTTCTCCGCGGCCGCATAGTCGTCGCCGACCAGCGCGACAGCAGCGGCAGCGTCGTTGGTGCCGCTGCTGTTGCCCGCGGTGATGGAGAATCCTTCGATCTCCGGGTGCAGGACCTTGAGTTCGGCGAGCTTCTCGGCGGTGGTGCCGCGGCGCGGGTGCTCGTCGACGCTGAACTCGATGACCGAGCCGTCGGGCTGGTTCACCTTCAACGGCACGATCTCGTCGAGGAACTTGCCCGCATCGATCGCGGCGATGGCCCGCTGGTGCGACCGCGCGGCCCAGGCGTCCATGTCCTCACGAGTGATCCCGGCGGCCTGTGCGGTGTTCCAGCCGACTGTGATCGACATGTCGCGCATCGGCGCGTCCGGGGTCTCGACATGCGTCGGGGTCATCCACGGCTCGATGAACTCGATCTCGGGCCCGAATCCGGGCACCCGCCACTTCATCAGCGGCGACGAGGACAGCGACTGCACGCCGCCGGCCACCAGGACCCGCTCCATGCCGGAGCCGATCTGGGCCGACGCGTTGCCGATCGCGGTGAGCGATCCGGCGCAGTGCCGGTTGACGGCCTGGCCGGGCACGGACTGCCAGCCCAGCGCGTCGGCCGCATAGCGCGCGATGTCGCCGCCGCCGTAGTTCGATTCGGCGAAGATCAGGTCGTCGATGGCCTCGGGATTGATACCCGCGCGTCGGACCACCTCGGGCAACACCGTGGTGATGAGGGTTTCCGGCGGGGTGTTGACCAGGGTCCCCTTGAAGGAACGGCCGATCGCTGTGCGGGCAGCGCCCACGATGACGGGTGTTGGCATGGTTCCACCTTTACGCTATATCGTGTTTCTGTAACGGTATCAGGACGGGTTTCTACTGCGGTTCGGGGACGTGGAAATGCTCGTCGCGCAGCCGGAACGCTTCCTTCGTGCCATGCTGCGCGCGGGTCTTGACGAAGTTGAACTCACCTGGCGAAAACTGCAGGTTGGTGCCGTAGGCGTGGAAGATGTAGCTGGCCACCTCCTCGCCCTGGTATGCCTGACTCTGCTCGACGAGCCGGAACGCCTCCTTGGCGATCACCACCCCGTCGGCCGGCATCTTGGCCGCCTTGGCCGCCCAGTACTGCGCCCGCGCCGTCACCTGATCGGCATCGCACGTGTCGGTGAAGATGCCGAGGTGCTCGATCGAACCGGCTTCGACGATGTCCCCGGTGAGCAGCATCCGCCGGGCCAGCACCGGCCCGAGGCGGTGAAAGAACATGTGCAGGCTGCCCAGCGCCGGGCCGAGGAACCGGGTGGCCGGCATCCCGATCTTGGCATCGCGTGCGATCACCGAGATGTCGGTCATCAACGCCATCTCGAATCCACCGCCCAGTGCGTAACCGCTGATCTCGCCCACGGTGACCTTCGGGAAGCCCATGAAGTTGTGGTAGAAGCCAAAAGACTTGCGGTCCACCGTCAGTCGGCGTCGCTGGCTCGGCCGTGACTTCCGAGAAGCCTCTTTCGCTCCAGCACTCTGCTCTTCGCGCGAGCGCTCATCGCCGTACCAGCCGTACGCGTTGTTCATGTCGGCGCCGGTACTGAACACACCCTCGGCCCCGCGCAGCAGCACCACGGTCAGATCGTCGTCGTCGGCCACGATGTCGAGGTAGCGCGCGATCTCGTCGCGCATCGCGGCGTCATAGGAGTTGCGCTGCTTGGGATTGTTCAGCGTGATGGTGGCGATGCGGTGGTCCGCATCGACCTCGAAGAGCACCCGGTCATCTGTCATGCGAAATCAACCTCGCTTCAATCGTTTTGTCGTTGTCGGCGGCCAGCGTGGTGCGCCGCGCCGCGGTGAGATGGTCGGCCGCGAGCTTGGTCGCCCGGGCGGTATTGCCGTCCGCGATCGCGTCCACCAGCCGCTGGTGGTCCCGCAGCGCGGCCCGCATGGTCGGGGCCGACATGCCCGCCTCGCCTTCATTTGTCCACACCCCGGATTCGTGCGTGGACCAGATCAGCTCCAGTGAGCCGATCAGCAAGATCATCGGCTCGTTGCCGCATCGGGATACCAACGCTTCGTGGAACCGCCGGGCGTTGGGAACATATTGCGAGGTGTCGTCGAACTGCTCTGTCTGCCGGTCGATCTCAGCCCGCAGATATGGCACCACCTCGGTGGCGCGGTCGTCCCGTGCGGCGCACATTCCCGCACAGATCGGCTCAAGGTGCAGCAGGGCCTCGCTCACGTCGGCCGGCGTGGCGGCCCGCGTCTGCAGCACCATGCCGATCATGTGGGCGGTGCGGTCTGCCGACGGCATCTGCACCACCGCTCCCCCGACATTTCCGCGGCGGACCGAGATCAACCCGTCGGTCTCCAGCAGGTGAATGGCCTCACGCAATGCCGGTGGACTGACCCCGAACTCCTGGAACAGGCTTTCCTGGGTGGGCAGGATGTCGCCCTCCCGCAGGCGGCCCGACAGGATGTCGTCGCGCAGTTTGGACGCGACGATCTCGGCAACCCGGGGCTGCCGGATGCGCCTCGCGCGTCCTTCCATCAGCGACCTTTCCTTGCTAACTTGTACAAGATAGTAACCGCATCGCCTACTGTATGGGCAACTGTATGGATTGGGAAAGGCTGGAATCCAGGTGAGTGACGGTTCGGTGACCACGTCCCGCGCGGACTCCACGCTGCGCATCACCCTCGACCGCCCAGCACGGCGTAACTCGTTGAACCATCAGATGATCGACGAGCTGGTCGGCATCTTGTCGGCGGCCGCCTACGACGATTCCCTGCGGGCGATCGCCATCACCGGGGCCGGTGACGACTTCTGCACCGGGGCCGACTGGGTCGCCACCAACGACTCAGGTCAGCGGCCCCGCACCGGCGATCTGGTCCGGCGGATCCCGCACACCGCGCACCGCGTCATCGAACTGGTCGCCACCATCCAGTTGCCGGTGGTGTGCGCGGTGCGGGGCTGGGCCGTCGGGCTGGGCTGCAACCTGGCGCTGGCCGCCGACTTCACCATCGCCGACACCGGCGCCACCTTCTGGGAACCGTTCATGAGCCGCGGGTTCACCCCCGATTCCGGCGCGACCTGGCTGTTGCCCCGGCTGGCCGGGGTGGCCCGGGCCAAACGCATGCTGCTGCTCGGCGAGCAGGTCACCGGGTCCCAGGCTGCCGACTGGGGGTTGATCCACGATGCGGTTGCCGCCAACCAGTTGGATACGGCAGTGGACTCCTTGTTGGCGCGGCTCGCCGCCGGACCGACCGTCGCCATCGGGCTGGCCAAGCAGGCCATCGCCTACGGCCAGCACGCAACGCTCTCCCAATCACTCAACCAGGAGCTGTCCAACCTGGAACTCTCCTGCCGCACCACCGATTTCAAAGAGGGCCTGGCCGCGTTCCGGGAACGCCGCGACCCCGATTTCCAAGGCCGATAAGACAATAAGAGGACAGATGACTGCGTTTGCTACGTACGACACCATCAAGTACGAGGTGGACGGCCACAAGGCCACCATCACCTTGAATCGGCCCGACGCGCTCAATGCGCTGTCGCCGCACATGATCACCGAGTTGCGGGCCGCCTACGACCAAGCCGAGAATGACGACAACGTCTGGCTGATGATCGTCACCGCCACCGGTCGCGCATTCTGCACGGGCGCCGACGTCAAGGAGATCCCCGGTGACGGAAAGGTTGTCAACGAGCGGCCCTACCTGTCCACCTACGAGCAGTGGGAGGCGCCGCAGGAGGGCACCCCACCGTTCCGCAGCATGGCCAAGCCCGTCGTGGTGGCGATCAACGGAATCTGCTGCGGCGCCGGACTGGATTGGGTCACCACCGGTGACATCGTCATCGCCTCGGACAAGGCGACGTTCTTCGACCCCCATGTGAGCATCGGCCTGGTCGCCGCCCGCGAGATGGTGCGCCTGGCCAGGGCCCTGCCGCGGTCGGTGGCGTTGCGAATGGCGTTGATGGGCAAGCACGAACGCATGACGGTCGAGCGCGCCTACGAACTCGGACTGATCACCGAGATCGTCGAGCACGACAAGTTGCTGGAACGTGCCCACGAGATCGCCGACACGGTCTGCCTCAACGCCCCGCTGGCGGTCCGGGGAACCCGGCTGGCCATTCACAAGACGCTGGATCTGCCGTTGCACGAGGGCGAGATCCTGGCCGAGACGTTCCGCGAGCGCGTGGTCCGGACCGAGGATGCGCTGGAGGGGCCCCGGGCGTTCGTGGAGAAGCGCAAGCCCAACTGGCAGGCACGGTAGTGGACACGATTCTCCTCGACTTCGACCACGGATCACGGGTCGCCACGGTCACGCTGAACCGGCCCGAAGCGCTGAACTCGTTCAACCGTGCCATGTGCAATGAGATGCGCGACGCCTGGCATGCCATCAAAGATGACGAAGGCATCAATGCCGTGGTGTTGCGGGCGGCGGGCGACCGCGCGTTCAGCGCCGGGCTGGACGTGAAGTCCAGCTACGGGCAGCCCGAGATCGTCTGGAACCACGAGGATCCCGGCGAACTGCTGAGCCCGAAGTGGCAGAAGATGTGGAAGCCGGTGGTCTGCGCGGTGCAGGGCATGTGCACGGCAGGCGCGCTGTATTTCGTCAACGAAGCCGACGTCGTGATCTGCTCGCAGGAGGCCACGTTCTTCGATTCCCACGTCAGCGCCGGTCTGGTGTCGGCGCTGGAGCCCATCGGCCTGATGCGGCGGGTCGGGCTCGGCGATACCTTGCGAATGGCGTTGATGGGCAACGACGAACGTGTCGGCGCCGAGACCGCACTGCGCATCGGACTGGTCACCGAGGTGGTGGCCAGGGACCAGTTGTGGGACCGCGCGAACCAGATCGCCACCACCATCGCCGCGAAGCCGCCGACCGCCACGCAGGGCACCGTGAAGGCGATCTGGGAGTCCCTGGACAAGCCTTACCGTGCCGCCATGGATCAGGGCCTCATCTACACCCGGCTGGGCAACCCGATCGCCAAGGCCGAGCTGGCCGAGCGTCCCCTGCCCAAGACAGCACCCCGGATCCGCTGATGGCCCATCCCCTTTCGCAGCGCATCGACAACGTCCTCGACCTGGACCCGACCGCGAACGCCGTCCAGTACGACGGCCGGTGGCACACCTGGGGGCAGGTCGCGACGCTGGCGCGGCACATCGGTGCGATGTCTTCCGGCATGCGGGTCGGCATCATGCTGCGCAATCAACCCGCACATGTGGCGGCGCTGCTCGGGGTGCTGTCCGCGGGCGGCACCGTCGTCGTGATCAACCCGTCCCGCGGTGACGAGCGCACCCGCGCAGACATCGAAGCCCTCGGACTGCCGGTGCTCATCGGCCTGGCCGAGGACATCGCCGCACTGGCCACCCCCTCGCCTGCGACGACAACGGTGACGATCCGCGACCTCGACACCGAACCCGAGGTCAGCCCCGCCCAGCACCCCTCCCAGGATGTGGGGCGTCCGGGTGTGGCGGTGTGGATGCTGACCAGCGGAACCACCGGCCCGCCCAAGCGGGTGGACCTCACCTACGACATGCTGGCCCGCAGCGTCATCGGCCGGGACCCCGGAAATAGCCCGGCCCCAACCGAACTGCGGCGCGGCGTGGCGATCGTCAACTCGCCGCTGGTGCACGTCGGCGGCGTGTATCGGGTGCTGCTGTGCATCGCCGAAGCCCGATCATTCGTGCTGCTGGCCAAATTCGACCTCACGCGCTGGGCCGACGCCGTACGGGAGCACCAGCCGCGGGCGGTGTCGCTGGTCCCGGCTGCGCTCCGCATGGTGCTGCACTCCGACCTGACCCGCGACGACCTCGCCGGCGTCCGTGCAGTCACCTCCGGCACCGCGCCCTTGTCCGCCGATGACGCCGACGCGTTCACCGAGAAGTTCGGTATCCCGGTGTTGACCTCGTATGCCGCGACCGAGTTCGGCGGTGGGGTGGCCGGCTGGACGCTGGCAGATCACCAGCAGTACTGGAAAGCCAAGCGCGGCAGCGTTGGCCGGGCAAACCCAGGAGCCCGGCTACGGGTCGTCGACGAGGATGGCAATCCGCTGGGGCCAGACGAGAAGGGCTTGCTCGAGGTCAAACCGGCACAGTTCGATGCCGATGCGGACTGGCTGCGCACCACCGACCTGGCCCGTATCGATGCCGACGGATTCGTCTGGATCCTCGGCCGCGCCGACCAGGCCATCATCCGCGGCGGGTTCAAGGTGATGCCCGACGATGTCCGCATCGCCCTGGAGAGCCACCCCGCAGTGCGCGGTGCGGCCGTAATCGGTATATCCGACGACCGACTCGGCGAGACTCCGGTGGCGATGGTGGAACTGCACGGCAGGGCCACCGTCGACGCGCTACTCGAGTACCTGGGTGGCCGGCTGGCCCGCTACGAGATCCCCACCGACATCGCCATTGTCGAGACGATTCCCCGAACTCCTTCGGGGAAAGCCGATCTCGGCGCCGTACGGGACCATTTCGCCTCGCGTGTCTGACACCGTTGCGGAGCTGCTGCGCGAGTGCGCCGATCGCCCGCTGCTGATCTGCGATGACGAACGGATCAGCTACGCCGAGGCACAGCGTCGCTCCGCCCAGGTCGCGGGTGGCCTGCTCGAGCTCGGCGCCGGGAAGGGCACGCACGTCGGGCTGCTCTATCCCAACGGGGTCGATTTCGTGGTCGGGATGCTCGCGGCAGCCCGCATCGGTGCGGTGGTGGTGCCATACTCCACTTTCCTCACCGCGGCAGAGCTCGATACCCAGGTGCGCGCCAGCGACACCGCGATCCTGCTGTCGGCACGCAGTTTCCGCAATCACGACTACACGCAACGCCTCGCGGGTATCGACGCACCGTGCCTGCGGCAGGTGTTGTTCGATCTGCCGCAAGCCGACGTCCCGACCCAGGCCGAATTCGAAGACGATGTGGACGGGTCCGATCCATTGGCGATCATCTACACCTCGGGATCCACCGGCTCCCCCAAAGGCGTGGTCCACACCCACGGATCACTGATCGGACATCAGAGAAACCTCAACGAGATCCGCGGCCTCACGGCGGCCGACCGACTGTTCTGCAACTCACCGTTCTTCTGGATCGGCGGCTTCGCCTTCGGGCTGCTGGCCACGATCACCGCCGGGGCCACCCTGATCTGCTCGAACGCGACCGACGCGGGCGCCACCCTCGACCTGCTGGAGGCCGAGAGCCCCACCGTCACCAATGGATTCCTCGCCGGCATCAGCCATCTCAGCAGCCATCCCAGCTACCCGAACCGTCATTTCTCGGCAACGCGAGGCAACCTCTACCCAGTCATGGCGGCCGACTGCCGGCCCGCCGACCCGGAGCTACGGCACAACATGCTGGGGATGACCGAGACCGGCAGTGTGGTCCTGGTCGACGGCGACGACGGCGACCAACCCGAGCATCGTCGCGGCAGCTATGGCCGGCCAGCACCCGGATTCGAGACGAAGGTGCTCGACTCCGGCGAATTGTGCGTTCGCGGGCCATACCTCATGCAGGGCTACTACGGACGCAACCGCGAAGACTGCTTCGACGCCGACGGCTGGTTTCACACCGGCGATCTGGTACGCGTCGACGACGACGGCTACTTCTACTTCCTCGGCCGCGCGGGCGCGATGATCAAAACCGCCGGCGCCAATGTCACGCCCGGCGAAGTCGAGAAAGCGCTGGCGGCACTGGGACTCACCGCGCACGTCCTCGGCCTGCCCGATACGACTCGCGGGCAGATCGTCGCGGCGGTCATCGTCACCGACGACCCCGTCGACATCGACGTGGTGCGCAGCGCGCTGCGCACCACGCTGTCGGCCTACAAGGTCCCCCGGGTGTTCGCGGTATGCGGTACCGCCGACGTGCCGACACTCTCCAGCGGAAAGCTCGATCTACCCGCACTGGCCAGGCTGTTCAGTGCCTGACCGGGAGCCCGACACCATCGACGCGCTGGTGCGCGCGCACGCCCTGTCGGCGAAGGCCTCGATGTCCGCGGTGACCGACCCTGATGCTCGTCTCACCTACGCCGAACTGGACACGAGCACAGCCGAACTGGCCTCCGGATTCATCGCGGCGGGTATCACCAAAGGGACTCGGGTCGGGCTCATCATGCCCAACGGGGTGGACTGGGTGCGGATCGCGATCGCACTGATGCGGATCGGCGCCGTCCTGGTACCGCTGAGCACATTGCTGCGCCCAAGCGAACTGACAGCTCAACTGCGCATGGCATCGGTGCAGTTCCTCGTCACGGTCGAGGAATTCCGTGGCCACCGATACCCGGTGGACCGGAATCAGGTGCCCGCTCTGCGCGCAGTGTGGACTGCCGGGGAAGCAATGAGATTCAGCGGAGCACGTGGCACTGCGGACGCGCTGGCCACCTGCGTACGCGAAAGCGACCCATTGGTCATCATGTTCACCTCGGGCAGCAGCGGGCCACCGAAGGGGACCGTTCATTCGCACAGCAGCGCCCTGGGCGCGGTGCGCTCTGGGCTCGAGGCGCGGTGCATCACCGCCGACACCCGGCTGTACCTGCCCATGCCGTTCTTCTGGGTGGGCGGTTTCGGCGCAGGCATCCTCTCGGCCCTGGTCGCCGGGGCCACCCTGGTCACCGAACCCGTCCCCACCCCGAATCCACGCTCGAACTGCTTCAGCGCGAACAGGTCACGCTGTTCCGGGGTTGGCCCGAGCAGGCCGAGGCACTGGCCCGCCACGCCGGCGCCGCGGATCTGAGCTCATTGCGGCCCGGAAGCCTGGAAGCCCTGCTGCCCGACGGGATGCGGTCACGGCCCGGGGCGCGGGCGTCATTGTTGGGAATGACCGAATCGTTCGGCCCGTACTGCGGATACAGGGCCGACGCCGACATGCCGGAATCGGCCTGGGGCAGCTGCGGCAGACCGTTCGACGGTATGGACGTGCGCATCGTCGACGTCGAGACCGGCGTTGCGCTGCCCCGCGGGGAAGCCGGGGCAATCCAGATCCGGGGCCCGCACGTGATGCGCGGAATCTGCCGGCGCAGCCGAGAGCAGGTGTTCACCGCCGACGGCTACTACCCGACCGGCGATCTCGGGCACCTGGATGCCGACGGGTTCCTGTTCTACCGCGGCCGATCCGACGACATGTTCAAGGTCCGTGGCGCCACGGTGTATCCGAGTGAAGTGGCGCGAGCGCTGCGGTCCATCCCTGGGGTCCGCGCAGCACATGTGGTGAACGTTCCTCACGGCCCGGCCAACCGGGTCGGTGCGGCCGTGGTGGGCGATGGGCTGACCGTCGAAGCACTGCGCTCGGCCACCCACGCAATCATCAGCTCGTTCAAGGTACCCACGCTGTGGCTGCTCCTCGACGACGAGGACGCCGTCCCCCGCGGGGGCACCGGGAAAGTCGACAACGCCGCACTGCGCGAGATGTTGAGGAAGGTTGTGCACCAATGAAAACCAAAGGCGCCCTGGTATGGGACTTCGGTCAGGCGTGGTCGATCGAAGAGATCGAGATCGGCGACCCGCGCAAGGGTGAGGTGAAGGTTGCCCTGGAAACCGCGGGGTTGTGCCACTCCGACCATCACCTGATGACTGGCGACATCCCGATGGCCGACTTCCCCATCCTGGGCGGGCATGAAGGGGCCGGGGTGATCGTGGAGGTCGGTCCGGACACCGAGGGCCTCGAGGTCGGCGATCACGTGGTGATGTCGTTCATCCCGTCCTGCGGCAGCTGCCCGGCATGCCAGACGGGGCTGCGCAACCTCTGCGACCTCGGGATGGGCCTGTTGGCCGGCGCTTCGGTATCCGATGGATCGTTCCGGGTGCAGACCAAGGGAAGAAACGTGATTCCCATGTCGCTGCTCGGCACCTTCTCCCCGTACGTCGTCGTGCATCGGACCTCCGTGGTGAAGATCGACCCGTCGATCCCTTTCGAGGTGGCCTGCTTGGTCGGGTGCGGGGTGACGACGGGGTACGGATCGGCAGTACGCAGCGCCAACGTCCGGCCAGGTGACGACGTGGCGGTCATCGGTATCGGCGGTGTCGGCACGGCGGCCATACAGGGCGCCGCGATCGCCGGCGCCCGGCGCATCTTCGCCGTCGACCCGGTCGAATGGAAGCGCGAGCAGGCACTGAAATTCGGTGCGAGTGAGGCATACCCGGATGTGGCCACCGCGTTGGCGGGAGTGGCCGAAACGACCGGCGGACGAATGTGCCGCAAGGTCATCGTCACCGTCGGTCGCGCCGACGGCCGTGAGGTGGAGTCATGGATGCAACTGACCGCCAAAGGCGGCACGTGTGTCCTCACCGCGATGGGCAACGTGATCGATTCCGACACCACGCTCAATCTGGCCGGCTTGACGCTGCTGCAGAAGAGCTTGCAGGGCAGCTTGTTCGGCGGCGGCAACCCGCAGTTCGACATCCCCGAATTGCTGACCCTCTATCAGCTGGGCGCGTTGAATCTGGATGACATGGTGACCCGCGAGTATCGCCTCGAGCAGATCAACGATGCCTACCGGGACATGTTGGAGGGAAGAAACATCCGCGGTGTCATCCGCTACACCGAGGCGGACCGATGACCGCCGACATCTTCGAGCTGTTCGAGCTGATCGGTTATCGGGACGCCCCGGGCTCCGACGACGAGGCCGTGGTCGAGCTTCCCGTGGCCCCACACGTGGTCAACACCAACGGCGGTCTGCAGGGTGGTCTGCTTGCCACCCTGGTCGACACCGCGGCCGGCAAGCTCGCCATGCGTCAGCTGCCACCAGGCCACAGCGTGGTGACCTCGGACCTCAACCTGCGTTACCTACGGCCGGTGACCGACGGTGCCGCACGGGCCGTGGCCCGCATCGTGCACGCCGGTAAGCGATCCATGGTGATCCAGGTCGACATCTTCACGGTCCCGGACAATGACCTGGCCGTCGTGGCCACCGTCAGCTTTGCGAAGATCCAGGCCAAGGAGGCAACGTCGTGAAGCTCGGACTGTCCACACCCATCGTCATGCAGCATCCCGGTGAGTTCTCGCCGTGGGAGGCCGACGCAGGCCCCGACGAGCTGGCTTTGATCGCCGAGGCGGCTGACGGCTTGGGGTTTCACCACCTCACGTGTGCCGAGCACACCGGAATACCCGCCTCCGCCGCCGCGGTGCGCGGCACGGTGTACTGGGACCCGCTGGCCACCTTGTCGTTCCTGGCAGCCCGGACCCGGCGCATCCGGTTGGCCACCGCCGTGGTGGTGCTGCCCTATCACCACCCGGTGGCACTGGCGAAGAGCTATGGGACCCTCGACCGGCTCAGCGGCGGACGAGTGATCCTCGGCGTCGGCGTCGGATCACTGACCGAGGAATTCGAACTGCTCGGCGCCCAGTGGGAGGACCGCGGGGCCGCGGCCGACCGCGACATCGCCCGCCTGCGGGCCGCGTGGGGGCAGCGCGAGGTCGACGGATTCGTCATCGAACCGCACGCCACCACGATGGATCTCGAGGTCTGGGTGGGCGGGCGCACCAAACGCTCGCTACGGCGTGCCGTCGAATTGGGGACCGGCTGGGTACCTTTCGGCCTTTCACCCGACACGATCGCTGAGTTCCTCGCACCACATCAGCTGCCCGCGGATTTCGATATAGTCCTCTCTCCCGGGGTGGCACTGGACCCGCTGGGAGACCCGGATTCCACACGAGGCCGTCTGGGCCGGTTGCGCGACACCGGCGCCACGATCGCCAACTGCACGGTGCAGGCGCGCAGCGCCGAACACTTCTGCGATCAACTCACGGCGCTTCATGCGATCGGCGAGGCGCTGTAGATTCACACCCGGTCGTGCGATGTTGAGATTGCGTACAGGGTCGTGAATCCACGAACTTCACGACCCTGTACGCAATCTCAACGGTTCGCCATTACACGATCTGGTTTGTCCGCAATTGGGCGATCTGCTCAGCGTCATAACCGATCTCGGTAAGAACCTCGTCGGTGTGCTCACCCAACAGCGGAGCCCGTCGACGGATCGTCCCCGGCGTCGCCGACATCCGGAACGGCGTCTCGATGATCGGCACATCGCGCGACGCGCCTGGGAACGGGACCCGCTGTAGGTAGCCCATGGCCTGCACATGCGGGTCGTCGAGCACGTCCTGCGTGGAATGCAGCGGGGCGGCGGGCATTTTCGCCTTCTCCAACAGTTCCAGCACTTCCGCCTTGGTCTTGTCGGCACACCACTCGGACATGATGTCGTTGAGGATGTCGCCGTTGGCCCAACGGATGTCGTCGTTGGTGAAACGTGGATCGTCGAACAGTTCTTCGCGACCCACCAGCCGGCACCAGCGCTTGAACATCGGTTGCCCGGCGACCTGCAGCAGGACCCACTGGTCGTCGGCGGTGCGATAGAGATCGCACGGCGCGACCGACGCACCTTTGTTGCCCATCCGGGGCTTGTCGACCTGCAGCAGTTCACGCTCGATCAGGAAGGCGTTCGACAGCATCAGCGCGGTGGGCAGCAGCGCGCCTTCGACGTGCTGTCCCGTCCCGGTCTTGTCGCGGTGATACAGCGCCATCATGACGCCGATCGCGAGCGTGAGCGCGGTCCCGAAATCCGCGTAGGGCACCACGGTTCGGATCGGTTGGTCCGGCAGTCCCTGCCGGTAGACCGCCCCGGACATCACCTGTCCGGCGCCGTCGAAGCCGATCTTCTCGCTGTACGGGCCGCCCTCGCCGTAGGCCGTCGCACTGGCCAGGATGATGTCGGGCTTGACCGCCTTCAGCGTCTCGTAGTCCAGCCCGCTGGCCCGCATCCCGGCCGCGGGCATGTTGGCGATCACGATGTCGGCCTGTGCCACCAGCCGGCGGGTGATCTCCGCGCCCTCGGCGGTGGTGGAGTCCAGCGTCAGTGAGCGCTTGTTGCGGTTGCACTGCAGGAAGGTTCCGCCTTCACCGCCCTCGGTGACGGCCTGCACCCAACGGTCTTCCCCGCCTTCGCGTTTCTCCACCCGCAGCACGTCGGCACCCATGTCGGCCAGGATCGCGCTGCACCAGGGGGCCGCGATGAACCGGCCGTAGTCGAGCACCCGTATCCCGTCGAGAACACCAGGCATTCCTGCCCCTTCCTTCGGCGAGCAGACGCGGAGGTACCCAATTTTGCGTTGAAACAGGTACTTTCGCGTCTGCTCGCGGGTCAATTCGCTACTCGAGTACGCCCAGCCGGTCGAGGTGCTCGGTCAGCGGTTTGGACGCGGCACACAGATGCTCGGCCATGGCGTCGCGGGCCGCATCTCCGTCGCGCGCCTTGAGCGCGGCCAGGATCCGGCGGTGGTCGTGGGTGGACTGCTCGGGCCAGCCCTCCACTGTCGGGTACACCGATTCCAGTGCGTACCGGGTGATCTGGGACATCAGCTGGGCCAGCTTCGGCGATTCGGCCGCCCGGTTGACGCCCCGGTGGAACGCATGGTTGAGCCGTACCGCTGCCTCATGATCGTCCTGCGCATAGGCGTCCTCCAGCTCCCGCTGGATCCGGGCGAGATCACCGAGTTGGCCGTCGGTGATCTGGCCGGCCGCCCGGGACGCCAGCTGCCCGCCGATGTGCGCCTGCACGCCCGCCACGTCGTCGATGTCGCGCCGCGTGACCGGCAGCACCAGGAACCCGCGCCGGGGCTGCTGGGTCAGCAGCCCCTCGGTGCGGAGGCCGAACAACGCCTCGCGCACGGGCGTCACGCTGATCCCCAGCTCGGCCGCCAGTTGCTCGAGCCGGATGTAGTTGCCCGCAGGATAGGTGCCGTCGAAGATCCGGCGCCGGATCAGTCGCGCCACATCCTCGGCCAGCTGTGGCCGAGAAGCGAAATCGGGGATGGACACGGTTCAGACCCGATAGTCGGACAGCAGGCGCTTGCTGATGATGTTCTTCTGGATCTCGCTGGTGCCCTCGCCGATCAGCAGGAACGGTGCATCGCGCATCAGCCGCTCGATCTCGTACTCCTTGGAATAACCGTACCCGCCGTGGATCCGGAAGCTCTGCTGGGTGACCTCCGAACAGAACTCGCTGGCCAGATACTTGGCCATGCCGGCGGCCACGTCGTTGCGTTCGCCGGAGTCCTTGAGCCGGGCGGCGTTGACCATCATCAGATGTGCGGCCTCGACTTTGGTTGCCATCTCGGCCAATTGGAAGGCCACGGCCTGATGCTCGGCGATCGGCTTGCCGAACGTCTCCCGCTGCTGGGCATAACGGACTGCCAGCTCGAAGGCGCGGATTCCCACGCCGCACGCCCGGGCCGAGACGTTGACGCGACCGACCTCGACCCCGTCCATCATCTGGAAGAAGCCCTGTCCGGTGACACCGCCGAGGACGTCGTCGGCACCCGCGCGGTAGCCGTCGAAGATCAGCTCTGTGGTGTCGATGCCCTTGTAGCCCAGCTTGTCGAGCTTGCCCGGAATGGTCAGGCCGGGAACGACTTCACCGAAGCCGGTGGGCTTTTCCACCAGGAACGCGGTCAGGTTGCGGTGTGGCTTGTCGGCGCCCTCGTCCGTGCGAACCAGCGCGGCCACCAGGGTTGAACTGCCGCCGTTGGTCAGCCACATCTTCTGGCCGTCGATCGTGTACGTGCCGTCGTCGTTCTTCTTGGCCCGGGTGCGGATCGCGGCCACATCGGAGCCCAGCTCGGGCTCGGACATCGAGAACGCACCCCGCGTCTCACCAGTCGCCATGCGCGGCAGGAACTTCTGCTTCTGGGCGTCGGTTCCGTGCTGGCGGATCATGTACGCGACGATGAAGTGGGTGTTGATCACCCCGGACACGCTCATCCAGCCGCGGGCCAGTTCCTCGACGCAGAGCGCGTAGGTGAGCAGCGACTCGCCGAGCCCGCCGTACTCCTCGGGGATCATGAGCCCGAACAGGCCCATGTCCTTCATCTGGTCGACGATGGCCTGCGGGTAGGTGTCGGAGTGCTCCAGCTCCTGGGCGGTCGGGATGACCTCCTTGTCGACGAATTGCCGCACGGTGGAGACGATCTCGGTCTGGAACTCGGTCAGCCCCAGGGTTTGCGCGAGTCTGGTCATGGGGTCACCCTTTCGAACACAGCGGCCAGCCCCTGGCCGCCGCCGATGCACATGGTCTCCAGCCCGTAGCGGGCCTGACGCCGATCGAGTTCTCGCGCCAGCGTGGCCAGCATCCGGCCGCCGGTCGCCCCGACCGGGTGCCCCAGTGAGATACCGGATCCCCGGACGTTGGTGCGCTCGAAGTCGGCCTCGCCGAACTTCCATTCCTTCGTCACGGCCAGTGCCTGGGCGGCGAATGCCTCGTTGAGCTCGATCAGGTCGATGTCGCTGAGCTGCAGATCGGCCTTGGCCAGGGCCACCTCGGTGGCCGGAACCGGGCCGATGCCCATGACGTTGGGGGCAACACCCGCCGAACCCCACGACACCATCCGCACCAGTGGCCGCAGGCCCAGCTCGGCGGCCTTCTCCGGGGTGGTGACGATGCACATGGACGCGGCATCGTTCTGGCCGCTGGAGTTGCCCGCGGTCACGGTGGACTCCGGGTCCTGCTTGAGCAGAACAGGTTTCAGCTTGGCCAGCGCCTCGACCGTGGTGTCGGCACGCGGGTGCTCGTCGGTGTCGATCACCGTCTCACCCTTGCGGGAGCGGACCGTCACCGGAATGATCTCCTCGGCCAGAACCCCGGACTCCTGGGCCGCCACGGCGCTTCGATGCGAGCGGACCGCAAGCTCGTCCTGCTCGGCGCGGCTGATGCCGTACTCGCGACGCAGATTCTCGGCGGTCTCCAACATTCCGCCCGGCACCGGATAGAACTGACCACCGGCAGTGGTGCGTCCGCGTGCCAATCCGTCGTGAATCTGCACGCCGCTTCGGGCTCCACCCCAACGCATGTCGGTCGAGTAGAACGCGACGTTGCTCATGCTCTCGGCACCGCCGGCCACGACCAGATCGTTGTCGCCACTGCGTACCTGCAGGCAGGCCTGGATCACAGCCTGCAGCCCGGAACCGCATCGGCGGTCGACCTGCATGCCCGGAACGGTCACCGGCAGCCCGGCGTCGAGCGCCACCACGCGGCCGATGGCCGGGGCCTCACTGTTGGGATAGCAGTGGCCCAGAATCACGTCCTGCACCTGCTCGGGTGCCACACCGGTGCGCTCCAACAGGCCCTTGAGGGCGACGACACCGAGTTCGACGGCGGTCAGCGACGCGAACATGCCGCCATAGCGGCCGATCGGAGTGCGGACCGGTTCGCAGATGACCGCCTCGCGGGTACTCATACGTGCCGACCGCCGGTCACCTCGAGCACGGTGCCGGTCATGTACGACGACAGGTCGCTGGCCAGGAACAGCGCGACCTTGGCCACCTCGTCGGGTTCGCCGGCGCGGCCCATCGGGATCTCGGCCAGTTTCTGATCCCAAATCCGCTGCGGCATGGCCTCGGTCATCGCCGAGCGGATCAGCCCCGGCTGGATGGCGTTGACGCGCACGCCGAGGTGGGCGAGTTCCTTGGCCGACGCCTTGGTCATGCCGACGATGCCGGCCTTGGCCGCCGAGTAGTTGGTCTGGCCGACCAGGCCGACCTTGCCCGAGATCGAGGACATGTTCACGATCGCGCCGCGCTGGTTCTCCCGCATGATCGCCGCGGCCGACTTGGTGCCGTTCCAGGTGCCCTTCAGGTGCACCGCGATGACCTGGTCGAACTGCTCCTCGGTCATCTTGCGCAGGGTGGCGTCACGCGTGATGCCCGCGTTGTTGACCATGATGTCCAGACGGCCGAACCGTTCGACCGCGGCCTGCACGAGGGCCTCGACTTCGGCGGACGACGTCACGTCACAACGCACCGCGGTCGCCACTTCGGGCCCGCCGAGTTCCTGGGCGGCCGCCTCGGTGGCTTCCAGGTTGACGTCGCCGAGCACCACCCGGGCGCCCTCGTCGATGAAGCGTCTCGCGATGGCCAGGCCCAGACCCTGGGCACCGCCTGTCACCACTGCAGTTTGACCGGTCAGCAACGACACCTGATCACCTAACTTTCGATCCCGGGGGCTCTGTCTGAGCCAGATCATATTTCATATACGATATTGGAGATTCATCACCCCCGCGGATCCCGCGCGACGAAATGGAGCTCCCCTGTGACCACCACCGCGGCCACTACCGAAGTCAGCGACGAGGACTTCCAGGAGATCCTGGCGCAGACCCGCAGCTTCATCCGCTCCGCCGTGGTGCCCCGCGAGAACGAGATCCTGGCCACCGATCAGGTGCCCGACGATCTGCGCGAGCAGGCCAAGGACATGGGGTTGTTCGGATACGCGATCCCCCAGCAGTGGGGTGGCCTCGGGCTCAACCTGGCCCAAGATGTCGAACTGGCAATGGAATTCGGCTACACCTCGCTGGCCCTGCGGTCGATGTTCGGCACCAACAACGGCATCGCCGGGCAGGTGTTGGTGGGCTTCGGTACCGATGAACAGAAGACCCGGTGGCTGGAGGGCATCGCCTCCGGCGATGTCGTCGCCTCGTTCGCCCTGACCGAGCCCGGCGCCGGATCCAATCCGGCGGGCCTGCACACCAAGGCCGTTCGTGACGGGGACGACTGGGTGATCAACGGCCAGAAGCGGTTCATCACGAACGCACCGACCGCGGACCTGTTCGTCGTGTTCGCCCGCACCCGTCCCGCCGATGCCGACGGCCCGGGCATCGCCGTGTTCCTCGTGCCCGCCGGCGCCGCCGGTGTCGAGGTGGGCGCCAAGGACGCCAAGATGGGTCAGGAGGGCGCCTGGACCGCCGACGTCAACTTCACCGACGTGCGGGTGCCGAACAGCGCACTCGTCGGCGGCAGTGAGGACGTCGGCTACCGTGCCGCGATGACCTCCCTGGCGCGCGGCCGGGTCCATATCGCGGCACTCGCGGTGGGATCCGCCCAACGCGCGCTCGACGAATCAGTCGCCTACGCCGCCGCGGCGACTCAGGGCGGCCAACCGATCGGCAGTTTCCAGTTGGTGCAGGCGATGATCGCCGACCAGCAGACCGGGGTGATGGCCGGCCGGGCTCTGGTCCGTGATGCCGCCGCCAAGTGGGTGTCCGGCGAGGACCGCCGCATCGCCCCCTCGGCGGCCAAGTTGTTCTGCACCGAAATGGCAGGCAACGTGGCCGATCTCGCGGTTCAGATCCACGGCGGTACCGGCTACATGCGCGAGGTCCCGGTCGAACGCATCTACCGCGAGGTCCGGCTGCTGCGCCTCTACGAGGGGACCAGCGAGATCCAGCGACTCATCATCGGCGGCGGGTTGGTCAAGGCCGCCCAGCGCCAGCACTGAATCCACCCACCGAATCAACAGACCGACCAAGGAGAATCCATGACCGAGCGGCTCGCCGGAAAGGTCGCCTTCATCACCGGAGCTGCCCGTGGGCAGGGCCGCGCGCACGCGGTCCGGATGGCCAAAGAGGGCGCCGACATCATCGCCGTCGACATCGCCGGTCCGCTGCCCCCGAGCGTGCCCTACGACTCGGCCACCCCCGAGGATCTGACCGAAACCGTGCGCCTGGTCGAGGCCACCGGCAAGCGCATCATCGCCACCGCCGCCGACACCCGCGACCACGACGCGCTGCGGGAAATCGTCGGCAAGGGCGTCGCCGAGTTCGGCAGGCTCGACGTCATCGTGGCCAACGCGGGCATCACCGTTCCCGAACCCTGGAACGAGACCACCCCGGAGTCGTTCCGCGACGTCATGGACATCAACGTCACCGGAACCTGGAACACCGTGATGGCCGGTGCCCAGCACATCATCGACGGCGGCCGCGGCGGGTCGATCATCCTGATCAGCTCGGCTGCCGGCATCAAGATGCAGCCGTTCATGGTGCACTACACCGCCAGCAAGCACGCCGTCGCCGGCATGGCCCGGGCCTTCGCCGCTGAGTTGGGCAAGCACAAGATCCGGGTGAACAGCCTGCATCCGGGTGCGGTCAACACCCCGATGGGCACCGGCGACATGCTCGCCGCGCTCAACCGGGCCAACGACACCAACCCCGGCCTGATGCAGATGGTGACGCCGTTCCTGCCGGACTACATCGCCGAACCCGAAGACATCGCCGATGCCGCGATCTGGCTGGCGAGCGACGAGTCACGGTATGTCACCGCCAGCCGGGTGGCCGTCGATCTGGGCTCCACCCAGTTCTAGGCCGGCATGTCCAGCCCAGTATCCACGGACTTCGCCGACGGCCTGGCCACCGGGCTGGACGCCTACGGTGACCGGCCGTTCATCGAGTTCGACCGAAAATGGTATTCGGGCAACGAGATCACGCAGTTCATCGAGCAGGTCTCGGTCGCGCTGCGGGAAGCCGGCGTCGAGCCCGACGAGCCGGTCGGCCTCGTCGTGCGCAACCGGGTGGCCCACGCCGCCGCGATCCTCGGGTTCATCGCGTCGCGGCGCCCGGTGGTGATGATCTACTCGTACCAGTCCGCCACGGCGATCGCCCGCGACGCCGAAAGCCTGGGACTACCGGCGATCCTCGCCGATATCGACGACTGGACACCGGAACTCAACGGCGCGGTGCGCGCGGCCGGATCGGCCGGGATCTCGTTGTCCGGTGGGGCGCTCGGGGTCGGCGTGATCGCGGCGCGGCAACCCGGCAGCCGACACGACCCCGCCCTGGAACAGTCCGGCCTGCATATCCTGACCAGCGGCACCACCGGCCCACCCAAGCGAATCCCGGTCGCCACCAAGGTGCTCGCCCACACCGTGCTGAGTATGACGATCGGTGCGGGCACCGAAGTGGTCGGTCCCGACACTCCACCCGCGCTGGTCTACTGGCCGTTCGGCAGCATCGGCGTGTGCCAGCTGCTGGCCGCACCGTGCTCGGGCAAGCGCATGGTGCTGCTGGAGAAGTTCAGCGTCCCCGAGTGGGTACAGGCGATCAAGACCTACCGGATCACCCGGGCGGGCGTGCAGCCCGCGATCCTCCGGATGCTGCTGCAGGCCGACGTTCCGCCCGAGGATCTGGCGTCGCTGGAAGGACTCTCGGGCGGCTCGGGACCGCTCGAGCCGGAACTGCGGGCGGAGTTCGAGAGCCGCTACGGCATACCGCTGCTATGGGCCTACGGAGCAACCGAATTCGCCGGATCGGTGTGTAGCTGGACACCCGAGTTGTACCGCCGGTACGGCGCGGACAAGCCCGACAGCGTCGGGCGTACACTGCCGGGCGTGCGCGTCCGCATCGTCGACCCCGATACCTCCGCCGAGGTTCCGGCGGGCAGCATCGGACTGCTCGAAGCCCGCGTCGAGGTCATCGGACCGGACTGGGTGCGCACCACCGATCTGGCCTCCGTCGACGAGGACGGGTTCGTCACCCTGCACGGGCGCGGCGACGGCGCGATCAACCGCGGCGGTTTCAAGATCCTCCCGGAAACGGTTCGGCGGGTTCTGATCTCACATCCCAGTGTGCTCGACGCCTGCGTGGTGGGCGTACCCGACGCCCGTCTCGGCGCGGTGCCGTTCGCCGCGGTCGAGCTGCGGCGCGATGCCGCCGTACCCACCGAAGCCGAGTTGAAGGACCTGGTGCGCGAGGCGCTACCGAGCCATCATGTGCCGGTGGCGGTGGCGGTCGTCGACGCACTCCCCCGCAACGCAGCCCTCAAGGTGCGGCCGGGAGACGTTGCGGCGCTGTACCGCCCGTAGCTTCAGGCCGAACCCAACGTCCGGGTAAGGAACTTCACCTGGTCCCCGGCGGCGGTGTCGAACCAGTCATGGCCCGGCCACACGTCGAAGTGATCGCACGGGTAGTGGTGGACCTGAGCCCTGGCCTGTACGGCCGTCTTCATCACCGAGTTGGCCGGCACGAACCGGTCGAAGTCGGCGATCTGAATCAGCACAGGGCATTTCAGTGCCTTGGCCGCGGCACCGGTGCGGATCTGTACCAGCTCCATCCCGATGGCCGAATCGACCTCGTTGCGCCACGTCGGCCCGGCGATGGCGTGATAGCTGTCGTATGCACCGTCGAGGGCCAGCGCACCGGCCTCCCCTGGTTTGGCCGCCAGCGGCATCAACGTCGGCGCCCGGCCCGCCGCCACCGCCACCCGGCTCTTGACCCCGGCCAGTGTCCAGCGCAGTGCCGATGCGACGTCGCGGTGCGCCACGGCCGCACGACTGGCGGCCAGCCCACTCGTCAGCGGGGTCATCCCGATCACCGCGGCCACATCGGCGCACTGTGCGGCCACCCGCAGGACGTGACTACCCGAGAACGACGATCCCCACAGCACCACCCGGCTGCGATCCACCCCCGGCAGCTGTTGGGCGGCAGCGATGGCCGCACCGTAGTCCGCCATCTGGCGCTCGACCGAAACGCTCTGCCGCGGTTGCCCATCGGAGGCGCCGAAGCCGCGATAGTCGAAGGCCACCACGTCCAGGCCGGCCGCGCTGAACCGCTCCGCGAACGGCTGCAGGCCGGAGTCCTTGGTTCCGCCGAACCCGTGTGCCATCACCACCACCGGACGTCCCGCCGCCCCGGTGAGCCCATCACCGGCCGCGGCGAAATGCCAGGCGCTGCACCGCTCACCGGCCGAATGGAACGTGAGCTCGGTGTAGGTCATGCCGTCACTCCGGCCGTCGTGCCGGTGCGGCCGGCCGCCCGTTTGGCCCCGGCGGCCAATTCGCGCGTGCGGATGTCGTGCTCGTAATAGAAGTAGTCCACCTGCTGGGTGTGCCGGGGCCGGTCTGTGCAATGTCCGCCGTGCAGCTGCTGGTCGGCATCGATCACCCGCTCCATCTCCGCCACCGGCGGTAGGGCGTAGCGCCCGACCGCGTAGGCCGCCAATAGCCTGGACTGGCACTCCACGAACGGGAACAACGTCGGGATCGCCTGTGCGAAACCCATGAACACCAGATCGTCCATGCCGGGCTTGAACATCCGCTTGTACAGCCGGATGTGGTTGTCGGGGGCATCGACGACATCGCGGTCGAAGAACGGGAAGGTGATGTTGTAGCCCGTCGCGTAGACGATCACGTCGAAGTCGTCACTGGTCCCGTCCTCGAAATGCACGGTGGCACCGTCCAAGCGGGACACGTTGGGCTTCGGGATGACATCGCCCGATCCCAGCCGCAACGGCAACTCCACCGACTGCGTCGGATGAGCCTCGAAGAGCTTGTGGTTCGGCGCGGGCAGCCCGTACATCGTGGGATCGGTGCCCAGCATCGGGCCGATCAGCTGGACCAACTTGCGCTGCCAGGACAACGGCACGTACGGATTGGTGCGGAAGTATTTGTCACCCGGTTGTCCCGCAATGTATTTCGGCACGATCCAGGCGCTCGAGCGGGTGGACAGCGTGACCTTGTTCTGCAAGGACTTGGACGACAGCTCCACGGTGATGTCTGCGGCGCTGTTTCCGATACCCACCACCAGGATCCGTTTGCCGGTCAGCTCGAGCGGTTCCTTCGGGTCGATGTAGTGGTGCGAATGGATCTCTTCACCGGTGAACGTCCCGGGGAACTCCGGCAGCCGGGGGTCCCAGTGATGACCGTTGGCAACGACGAGCAGATCGAACTCGCGGCGGGCACCGGCCTGATCCTCGATCTCCCAACCGCCACCGTCGATCCGGGCCGCGTGTACGACGCCGTTACCGAACTCGATGTTGTCCAGCAGCCCGAAGGCATTCGCGTAGGCGTCCAGGTAGGACTTGATGTCGGAGTGGTGCGGGAACGACGGGAAGTGCTCGGGGATCGGGAAGTCCTTGAACGACAACCGATGCTTGCTGGTGTCGATGTGCAGGGAGCGGTATGCGCTGCTGTGCCCGTTCGGATTGCCGAAGGCCCAGTTCCCACCGATACGGTCCGACGTCTCGAACGTGGTGTACGGCACCCGGTAGTCCTTGAGCATCTTCCCGGCGGTGAGCCCGCTGATGCCCGCGCCGATGATCGCGGTCCGCGGCAGTGAACGCTGCAACACAGTGCTCCTTCACGTTGTGATGCAGAACACTAACAGCGGACTTTGACGGACGTCAATGAATTCTGACAAGTGTCAGAAACGCCGCGAGCAGTCCCCCGGACGGGAGACTGCTCGTCGGAAAGTGCGCCGGAAACCGGCCTGAGGTCAGCCGATGAAACGGACGATCGACTCGGCGACCGCGGCGGGCTTGTCCGAGCCCTCGATCTCGACGGTGACGGTCATGGTCGCCTGCACCGCTCCGTCGAGCTGGGCGACATCGGCGATCGCCGCGCTGGCCCGCACCTTGGAACCGACCCGCACCGGCGTGATGAACCGAACCTTGTTGTAGCCGTAGTTGATCGCCATCGCGATGTTGTCGACTCGATACAGCTGATGAGTGAAATGCGGCAGCAGTGACAGCGTCAGCAGACCGTGCGCGATGGTCCCGCCGAACGGGCCGCCGGCCGCCTTCTCGGGGTCAACGTGGATCCACTGATGGTCGTCGGTGGCGTCGGCGAACAGATTCACCCGCTCCTGGGTGATCTCCAGCCACTCGGTAGGGCCCAGCTCGCTGCCCTTCGCGGCCACGAATTCGTCAAGACCATTGAAGATTTTCACGCTCACTCCTCTCGAACCGTGGTCAGAAGACTACGGTCTGATTCCCGAACCGGATTACGCGGTCCTCACAGTGCCACAGCACTGCACGCGACAGCACGAGCCGTTCGACATCCGCACCCAGGCGCACCAGGTCACCGACCGAGTGGCGGTGGTCCACACGGACCACGTCCTGCTCGATGATCGGGCCCTCGTCGAGGTCGCCGGTCACGTAATGCGCTGTCGCGCCGACCAACTTGACCCCGCGTTCCTTGGCCCTGCGGTACGGCGCCGCGCCGATGAACGCCGGGAGGAGCGAATGGTGGATGTTGATCAGCGGGCAGCCCACGGCTTCGAGGAATTCGGGAGTCAGGATCTGCATGTACCGGGCCAGCACCACCAGATCGACGTTGCCCCGCAACAACTCCAGGAGCCGTTGCTCGGCCTCGGCCCGGTTCTCCCGGGTCGCGGGTACGTAGAGGAACGGAACACCGAATGCGCGCACCTGCTCGGCAAGGTCGGGATGGTTCGAGATGACCATGACCACGGACATGTCGAGTTCGCCGCGCCGGTTGCGCCACAACAGATCCAGCAGGCAATGGTCTTCTCGGGATGCCATCAGCGCCACCCGCTTCGGCTTGGAGGCCTCCGTCAGACGGAAGTCCATCTCGAACGGTTCGGCCACCTGGCGCCGGAAATCGCGCTCGAGTTCGTCGCGCACCGCGGCCAGCCCCGGTAGGTGGAAGATCGTGCGCTGGATGAAGGTGCCACCGGACTGCTCGGTGGAGTGCTGATCCAGTGACACGATGTTGGCGCCGGCGCCGGTGAGAAAGCCGCTGATCGCCGCGACCAGGCCGGGCCGGTCCGCGCAACGCAGCAGCAGCCTGCCGACATCTCGAGCCGGCAGGGCGGTTGCTTTCGGGTACTCCTCTGTCATCACCGAACAGAATCTCACCTGAGTTACCCGCGCCGAGGCGCAACCCCGCCAAGGCATGACAGTTCCGCAAGGGCCGGGCCGACGTGAAGCCGACCTTCGTTCACGTTCGAACACCAACGCGGCAGGGCTGGCTGAGCGCCATGACAGCAAAGCCATCTCCAACCGGCGCGGCCAACTACATTCGACGCCAACGCAAATTTCGAAATTTTGCCACCCGCCGATTTGACACACCTATACGGGCTAAATAGCGGCACCTGAATTTGCCAGAATTGCATGTACCCGCGAGTAAATCGGCAAGGGCCGCACAGAATTAACCACGCGCCTGGACAATCTTTCCGGGCTCGCTGGAATTTCTCCGCTAAGCGGCGCGATACTCATCACACGTATTCGCACAACCTGTGCTGCGCACTAAATCAGCCACTCCAGTCGGACGGCGTGGCTGACCGACGAAATGGATTCCAGATGACCGCTCCCCAACTCGATGCCGCCGGCCGTACCGCCATCGCACTGGACGAAAGCCCAAGCTGGTGGGACCCCGACAGCGAGTGCACCATCGTCGTGGCCCAGCCCGGCGCAGAGCGCGAATTGTGGACCGAATACGTCCGCGGGGCCGAGTCGAACTACCGCAAACACGGTGTCGAACTGGCACTTGACGCGAAAGCCCTAGAGACGGGCGACGATACGGCGTTGTTCTGCGTAGGGATCAATACCTCCGGCCGGGTTGTCGGCGGCCTTCGGGCCAAAGGGCCCTACCGAAGCGTCGACGAAAGCCATGCAGTCGTCGAATGGAGCGGACAGCCCGGGCTGGATTCCGTGCGAAAGATGATCGCCGACCGCCTGCCGTTCGGAGTGGTCGAAATGAAGACAGCCTGGGTCTGTGACGACCCCGAACAGAGCCGGGCACTGACCGATACTCTTGCGCGTATGCCACTGCATTCCATGACAATGCTCAACATTCAGTTCGCAATGGCCACAGCGGCGGCATACGTCCTGAAACGCTGGCTGTCTTCGGGCGGGGTGCTGGCGGCCAAAATCCCGGCAACTCCATATCCGGACGAACGCTACCAGACGAAGATGATGTGGTGGGATAGCCGCACATTCGCCAATCACGCCGACGCTGCGCAGCTGTCGCGATACTTCACCGAGGCTCAGCGAATCACTCCGCGCACGCACGCAGCCGACGTCGACGCCCTTGCTTCCGCCGCGGCGGGACGATGACCCACGAAGGACTGCACGGAGGCGACATGAATTCCGAATCGAGCGAACTCAACGACCCCGATCAATATCGAGCCATCTTCGTCGATGACGAAGGGCATCCGGGGAGCACCGTCGACCAGCTTCGACGAGACCCGCGCATCACGGTCATCGATGAATGTCGCGAACAGCAGGCTGCGCTGCGCACACTCGTCCCTGCGGTGGACCAGGAATTGCTCGATGAACCGACGCGCTGGGCTTACTACCCGTGGCGCCGGAGCCTGGTCCACATATTGGGTCCGGACGCCTTCAATCGGTTACGCCTGGATCGCAATCGCAACCTCGTCACCGCCGACGAACAGCGACGGCTGTCGGGCCTGAAGATCGGCGTCGTCGGCCTCAGCGTGGGACACGCCATCGCCTACAACCTGGCCACCGAGGGGCTGTGCGGCGAGATCCGCCTCACCGACTTCGACGAACTCGAGTTGGCGAACCTCAACCGGGTCCCCGGCACGGTGTTCGACCTCGGGCTGAACAAGGCGGTGGTGGCCGCACGCAGGATCGCCGAGATCGACCCGTACATCACGGTCCGGATCGATCGCAGCGGTGCGGTACCCGAGTCCATCGACGAGTTCCTGCGGGGGCTCGACATCGTCGTCGAGGAATGCGACTCGCTGGATGCGAAAGTGCTTGTCCGCGAGGCCGCCCGGGCCCGTCGGCTACCTGTGCTGATGACCACGGGCGACCGCGGGCTGCTCGATGTGGAGCGGTTCGACCTGGAACCCGCGCGGCCGATCCTGCACGGTCTGCTCGGCGACATCGCCGCGCGCGACCTGGCCGGGCTCAGCAGCAAGGACAAGGTGCCACACGTGCTGCGCATTCTCGACGCTCCCCAGCTCTCACCCCGGATGGCGGCCTCGCTGGTCGAAGTCGGCAAGACACTGAGCACCTGGCCCCAACTCGCCGCCGAAGTCGTGCTCGGGGCGACGGTGATCGCCAATGCCGTGCGACGCATCGGCCTGGGTGAGCCGATGCCGTCGGGGCGAGTGCGCGTCGACGTCGCAGACGCACTCGACGGCATCAGCGATCCGCTGGTCACCCGATCAGCACCCACACCCACATCCACACCCACCCCCGCGGGCGCCGAGGCCGACGCCGAACCCGGTGGGATGGCAGAGATCCTCACCTATGCGGCGACTCGCGCACCCTCCGGCGGCAACGTCCAACCGTGGCATTTCGAGGCGAGTGACGACCAGATCAACCTCCGGTTGGCGACGAAATACACCACCGCCATGGACGTCGGGTACCGCGGCAGCGCCGTGGCGCTGGGGGCGGCGGCGTTCAATGCCAGGGTGGCTGCCGCCGCACACGGCCTGACCGGGCAGGTGGAGTGGTCCCGCGGCGACGAGGGCACGCCCTTGTTCGGGGTCGCGGAGTTCGCCCCCGGCAGCGCACCTGAACTGGCTGAGCTCTACGAGCCGATGCTGGCCAGGGAGACGAACAGGCTCCGGGGCACATCGGCTCCGATCGCCGGCGACGTGATCGCCGATCTGCGGACCGCCGCCCGAAACGAGGGTGCCGAACTGACGATCCTCGACGATCGGGCCGAGATCGAAACCGCCGCACGCCTACTCGCCGCGGCGGACCGGATCCGGTACCTCACCCCGACCCTGCACCGGGAGATGATGTCGGAACTGCGCTGGCCCGGCGATGCAGACCCTGATGCCGGAATCGACGTGACGACGCTCGGGTTGGACCCGGCCGACCTGGTGGTGCTCGACATCCTGCGTCGGCCCGAGGTGATGGCGAAGTTGTCGGACTGGGATGCCGGGTCGGCACTCGGCGACGACACCTACGAACGGGTCACCTCGAGCTCGGGGCTGGCCGTCGTCTCGGTTCGCGGCCGCCGGTTGACCGACTACGCCCTGGCCGGGTCGGCGGTCGAAGCTGTCTGGATCCACGCTCAGCGCCACGGGCTCGCGGTTCAACCCGTGTCGCCGGCGTTCCTGTACGCGCACGACGACCGGGACCGCAGCGCACTCTCGCCTGGTCACGCCGATGCGCTGCGCGATCTGCAGTACGCTTTTCGCAGGTTGACCAACACCGAGCGCGACGAATCACAGGCGCTGGTGCTCAGGCTGTCCTACGCACCGCGTCCGACCGTACGGAGCCGACGCCGAGCCCGTACCGGCCTGACGCCGCAGTACAGCTGAGGCCGGTGCAGAGGTATATGCGGAGGTATCTGGTGCCAGGCAGCCTCGAACTGCTCGTCACGTCGGTCGCGACGCAACTCATGGCGGTCGACGCCGCGACCTCGGTCGCGGTGAGCCAGCAGGTGCTGGCCGAACTGGTCTCGTTCTTCGATGTCGACGTGAGCTTCCTGCGTCACAACGATCACGAGACGCACGCGACCCGGTTGGTGGCCGAGTGGCCACCGCGCCCGCCGGACAGCCCCACCGACCCGATCGCGGTCATCCACTTCGCGGACGCCGATCCGGTGTTCGCGATGGCCGAGCACCTCAAGGAGCCGGCGGTCTTCCGCCCGGAACCGGACACTGACGACTACCAGCGCACGATCGAGGCGGGACGCCACATCGCCAGCACCTCGATGGCATGTGTGCCGTTGTTGTCCGGGGACGTCACCACCGGCGTCCTGGGGTTCGTCAAGTTCGGCGATCGCGAGTGGCTACCCGCCGAACTCAACGCGCTCAAGGCGATCGCCTCGCTGTTCGCCCAGGTGCAGGCCCGCATCGAGGCCGAGGACCGGTTGCGTTACCTCGCCGATCACGACCACCTCACCGGGCTGCACAACCGCAGGGCGCTCATGGCCCACCTGGAGGCCCGGCTGGCTCCCGGCCAGCCCGGCCCGGTCGTGGTGATGTTCTTCGACCTGGACCGGTTGAAGGCGATCAATGACTATCTGGGTCATACCGCCGGTGATGCCTTCATCAGCATCCTGGCCGAACGGTTGCAACGCGGCGACGATTCACCCAAGCTCATCGCGCGACTCGGCGGCGACGAGTTCGTCGTGGTCCCCGCGGCCTCGATGACGGCCGAGGCAGCCACGGCATTGGCGTACCGACTCCAGTCGGTTCTGCGCGAACGGGTGACCATCGAAGGCGAGATGCTCACCCGTACCGTCAGCATCGGTCTGGCGCAAGGCATTCCGGGCCGAGACTCCACCTCCGACCTGCTCAACCGGGCCGACCACGCAGTACTGACGGCGAAGAGCTCCGGGGGCAACCGGGTCGCGGTGTTCTCCGACGAGATGGCGATGGAGATCGACTTCCGCAACGACATCGAGCTGCACCTGCAGAGCGTGATCGAGAGCGGCGCACTGGTGTTGCACTATCTACCCGAGATCGACATGCGCACCGGTGAGGTGCTCGCCGCCGAGGCCCTGGTCCGCTGGCAGCACCCGACCCGCGGGCTGCTGTCCCCCGACTCCTTCATCGGCGTGGCCGAATCCATAAATCTGGCAGGCGAATTGGGCCGCTGGGTGCTGCGCAACGCATGTGAAGAGTTCGCCCGCTGGCGGGCCAACGGCGTCGGCCGCAACATCGTGCTGCGGATCAACGTGTCCCCGGTGCAGTTGGTGACCGACGGATTCGTCGCGTCGGTCGCCGGGGTCATGAAGGAGTTCCGCCTCCCGCGCGGGTCGGTCTGCCTGGAGATCACCGAGAGCATCGTGGTGCAGGACATCGAAACCACTCGTTCGACCCTGACGGGATTGCACAAGGTCGGCGTGCAGGTGGCCATCGACGACTTCGGCACCGGCTACAGCGCGCTGTCGCTGTTGAAATCGCTCCCGGTGGACACCCTCAAGATCGACCGCAGCTTCGTCGCGGGACTCGGATCCGACCCGGGCGACCTGCCGATCGTGCGCGCGGTGATCGCCCTGGCCGGCGCCTTCGGCCTACAGCTGGTGGCCGAAGGGGTGGAGACCGAACGGGCCGCGCTGACGCTGCTGAGACACGGCTGCTACCGCGCCCAGGGGTTCTTGCTGTCCAAGCCGATCCTCGGCCACGAGATGGCCGCGTTACTGGCCAAAGGGCGGGTACCGGTGCACTTCTCAGCCGCGCCGCGCACGTGACCGGTACGACTCACGCGGTGAGTCGTGCACTCCGCCAGATCGGCAGTAGTCCGATCGTCCGGTGTCAGGCTCGTGGGCCAGCAGTTCCACGCGACCGAATCTGCTGGCACTGTAACCGACCAGGCCCACCTGCAACGGCTTACCGGGCTCGATGAGCTGACCGGGCGCCGAGCCACCGACGCGGGGTTCGGTCGACAGGGCCACGCCGTGGCGGGCCCGCAACGCCAGCGGACCCTCGGCGGTGTCGAACACCGCCCCGAGAACCTCGCCCTCCTCGAACACGATGCGTCGCAGCGTGCTGTTGTCCAGGGTGTGGATCTGGCGGTCGAGCGCCTGCGCCGACAGCCAGTCACCAACCATCGATGCGGCGCCGGACTCACTCTGGGCTTCCAGCGTCCCGAGCACCTTGACCTGGATCTCTTCGCCGGTGCGGGTCTTCATCGAGGTGGTGCCCCGATCGGCCAACCGGGTGTAGAGCACGCCGTAGGGAGACGTCAGGCAGGATTGCGCCCAGTCCTGCAGCCGGGCGCCGTAGAACGGAGCGATCCGGCCGCGTCCGGTGACCGGGGTCCAGTCGGTGACCGCCCGAACCGTCAGAGCGGTGTCGTACTCGGCGTCATCGACCGGCTTCACGTCCGCCGACAACTCGTCGAGGTAGTCACGGGTCTCGGGATCCTGGATGCCCGCGCCCAGCCACGGTGCCTCCGCACCCGGCGTCACCGATTGCGGGTTGCTCGCGGCCGCTGGGCGAACGATATGCACGTCGAGCCCGGCATCCGCTGCCGCGACAGCCGCGGCCAACGCACCGAAGCCCGAGCCACAGCAAACGACGTCGACTTCGTCATCCCACATCGTCTAGTGACACTCCGACTGAACCGCATGGTGCATCATCAAGATCGAATCACTTTGGTAGGCACCAGAAATTAGGGTCGCCATGGCCCGCACCGGGATTCGAGGGGGATTGCCGGTGCAGGCCATGACAACGCTTCCAGGATAGCCCTTGGCTACTGCCGACCGCCAAATGGTGGCGCTCGCCACTGCGCCCGCGGCCGTGGCATGCGCCACCGCCGGGCGGGCAACCCGCGACGAACCAAGAGTTATCACGCTAAGCACGATACATACCTTTAGAATGTTATGCACGTACGGTGAAGACTTTGAGTCTGCTGGTGGCGACGGTGAAATCAGACAAGACCACCGGCCGATCAGAGTCAGGAAGGCCCCGAGGTGACTGAGCAGCTCGACCGGCGAGCAGAGCTGACCCGCCTCCAGATCCTGCAGGCGGCAGCGCGGCAGTTCGCCCACACGCCGTACAGCCTGGTGAGCCTCGACGACATCCTGGCCGACGCCGCCGTCACGAAGGGTGCGCTGTACTTCCACTTCCGGTCCAAGCACGCGCTGGCGGTCTCGATCGTCGAGCACCGCACCGCGCAGGGCAACAAGGCCGTCGAGGAGGTCCTGGCCCGCAACCTGTCGGGAGCGGAGACGTTGATCGACCTCACCTGTCTGGTGGCAGCAGAAGACATCGGCGACCCGATGGCCCGGGCAGCCCTGAACCTGGTCGAATCCATCGGCCGGACCGACGGCCTGGGGCCGCGGGTGCTCGGAGAATGGGTACAGGGTTTCGCGGGCATCGCCAAACGCGCCATCGGCGAAGGCGACTTCACCGCCGACAGCGACCCGGAAGCGATCGCCCGGTTGTTGGTGTCCCTCTACCTGGGCGTGCGCCAGACGAGTGACCTCGACGATCCGCCGCGGTTCCTCACCGAGCTCGAGCACGGCTGGCGGCTGGCGCTCCCCGGGTTCGTCGAACCGGAGCGGCTCGCGTACCTCAAGCAGTTCATCCGGCGCCGCACCGCGGTCGGCGTCAAGAAGGTAGTCCCCCTGCGCCCCCACTCACCGGACGGCGCACCCAACGCAGCCGTCGGGCGATCCTGACATGGCCCGCCAGGCCCGATCCGAGCTGACCCGGCAGAAGATCATCGCCGCCGCCGTCGACCTGTTCAGCGAGCACGGCTATCCGGCGACCGGGCTCGGTGACATCATCGCGCGGGCCGAGATGACCAAAGGCGCGCTCTACTACCACTTCGACTCGAAGGAATCGCTGGCCGAGGCGATCATCAGCGACGGTGGCACGGCGATGCTGGCCACGTTCCGCGCCATCGCCGAATCCTCGTCGCCGGCTTTGGAAAACACCATCCACGGGCTGTTCGTGGTGGCCGATTTCGCCCGCTCGGACAAGGTCGCGCAGATCGGCATGCAATTGCTGCGGACGTTCAGCGGCATCAACGCCGCCGCCACCCAGGTCTACACAAGCTGGCTCGATGAGCTCAGAACGCAGTTGATCCAGGCGGCCGAGGAAGGCGACCTACGGGAAAACCTCGACATCGCCGGCGCCGCCGAGGTGATCCTCGGATCCATGCTGGGAGCCGAGGCCCTCTCGCGTGCCAACGCGACAGGCACCGACTTACGCGAACGTGTCGCCCACACGTGGGACCTACTGCTCCCCGCGATCGTCAGCAGGGAATCGCTGGATTACTTCCGTGAATTCCTGGCCCGCGAATCGCTGCGCCGAACCCAGGCCGCGGGCTAGCTCCTACAACTCTTCGGACCACAACCGCTCGGTGAGGTCCTGGAACGTCGCCAGCACCACCGGGTCGTCGCCGCGCAGCAGCGCCGACTTGCTCATCCGCGCCCGCACGATCGAACCGTCGCGGTGGACGAGGTCGACCAGCAGCCCGGCATTGGCCCGCATCACCGAGACCGCCGACTCGTCGGCCGGCAGCGAATGGAATATCTCAGCAAACTGCATGGTCTTGACTGCATCGGTGTCGCGGCCGACCATCTCACCGAACGCACTGTTGGCGAAGAGGATCGTCCCATCCTCGGCGATTGCCAACACCGGCACCGGGAACCGCTCCAGCACCACCAGCGCAGGAATGTTCTGCAGCAGTGTCATCGGCGATTGCGGGTCCTGACCGCTCTGGCGACGCTCCACGAGTCGATTATCGCCCGCGGCCCAGGCCAGGTGCCACCACCGACCAGCAACGTGCGGTAAGGACCCGCCCCGGTCGAGCCGACGCCCAGGGTCGGGGTGGCCTGCGCCACTTGACTAACTAGGTTTACTCTGTGGAGCGACACCAGTAGACAGGGGCAGGCATGGACCTGAAGTGGTCGACGAGCGACCAGAAATTCCGCGACGAGGTTCGCGACTTTCTCGCCAAGAATCTGACTCCCGAGATCCGGCGTGCGGGCCAGCTGATGACCAGCGTGTATGCCGATCACGACGCCAGCATGGCCTGGCAGAAGATCCTCCACGAGCGTGGCTGGGCGGCCCCGGCCTGGCCGGTGGAACACGGCGGCTGCGACTGGAGCCTCACGCAGCACTACATCTTCAGTCGCGAGTCGACCCTGGCCGGCGCCCCGTCACTGTCGCCCATGGGCATCCGCATGGTGGCCCACGCGATCATCAAATTCGGTACGCAGGCGCAGAAGGACAACTTCCTTCCCGGCATCCTGACCGGTGAGGTGTTCTTCTGCCAGGGCTACTCCGAGCCAGAGGCCGGGTCGGACCTGGCCGCGCTGTCGATGGCAGCGGTGTCCGACGGGGATGACCTGGTGTGCACCGGCAGCAAGATCTGGACCACCCACGCCCAGGAAGCCAACTGGATGTTCGCGCTGGTGCGCACCACCCGTGGCGCCAAGAAGCAGCAGGGCATCACCTTCGTGCTGATCGACATGACCTCCCCCGGCATCGAAATCCGCCCGCTGGTCATGACTTCCGGCGAAGAGGTCCAGAATCAGGTCTTCTTCGACGAGGTCCGGGTACCGAAGTCCAACGTGATCGGCACGATCGACGACGGCTGGACCGTCGCCAAGTATCTGCTGGAATTCGAGCGTGGCGGCGGCGCCAACGCACCGGCGTTGCAGGTGCTTGGCGACGAAATCTCAGCGGTTGCCTCCGATATGCCCGGACCGGCCGGTGGCCGGCTGATCGACGACCCGGCCTTCAGCCGCAGGCTCGCCGACGCCCGGCTCCGCACCGATGTGCTGGAAATCCTGGAGTACCAGGTGCTGGCCGCGGTCGCCGAGGGCGGTCATCCCGGTACGGCGTCGTCGATGCTCAAGATCCTGAGCACCGAACTGAGCCAGACCCTGACCGAACTGTCCATGGAGGCCGCGGGCCCGCTCGCCCGCGCCTACCAACCGCACGCCACCTTCCCGGGCGGCCCGGTGGCCGAGTACGAACCGCCCGCCGACGGCTATCACAGCGGAGCGCCGTGGCAGGCGGTCGCCCCGCTGCGCTACTTCAACGACCGGGCCGGCTCGATCTACGCCGGTAGCAACGAAATTCAGCGAAACATCCTCGCCAAGGCAGAACTGGGGCTCTAGATGGACTTCAACCTGACCAACGAACAGGAACTGCTGCGCGACGGGCTGACCAAGTTCCTGGCCAGCCGCTACGACCTGGCGTCGAGCCGCGCCGCGGCCAAGACCGGCCCCGGCTGGCAGCCCGAGATCTGGCGCGGCTTCGCCGACGAACTGGGAATCCTGGGCGCCACCCTGCCCGAGGAGGCCGGCGGCATCGGCGGCGGGCCGGTCGAAACCATGGTCATCGCCGAGGCTTTGGGCCACGCCCTGGTGATCGAGCCGTTCGTGGACACCGTGGTGGTCGCCGGCGGCCTGCTGCACCGATCCGGCGACAAGGCCGCCGCTGCACTGCTGGAAGATATCGTGGCGGGTTCGGCCATCGTCGCCTTGGCGGCCACCGAGCCGACTTCCGGGGACAACTGGCGCGACGTGTCCACCACCGCGCGCCGAGACGGCGACGAGTGGGTGCTCGACGGCGCCAAGGTGATGGTCGTCGACGCACCGCTGGCCACCCACCTGCTGGTGACCGCGCGTACCTCGGGGGAACGCGCCGACACCGACGGGATCTCCCTGTTCCTGGTCGACATCACCTCGTTGATAACGGGATTCACCGCGCACCCGTATCGCACAGTGGACGACCGCAGGGCGTCGGACCTGACGTTCTCCGACGTCCGGTTGCCCGCCGGGGCGTTGTTGGGGACCGAGGGTCAGGCCTGGCCGTCGCTGGACCTGGCCCGTGACGAGGGGGCGGCGGCGGTGTGCGCCGAGGCCGTCGGCGGAATGCGCAAGGTGCTGGCCGACACGGTCGAGTACTGCAAACAGCGCCAGCAGTTCGGCCTGCCCATCGGTAGCTTCCAGGCGTTGCAGCACCGGATGGTGGATATGCACATGGAGGTCGAACAGGCTTCGGCCGCGGTCTATCTCGCCGTACTGAACCTCGATGCCGAACCCGCACAACGGGCCAAGGCGGTATCGGCGGCCAAGGCCACCATCGGACGGGCCGCGCGCTTCGTCGGGCAGAACTCCGTGCAGTTGCACGGCGGCATGGGCATGACCGAGGAACTGGCGATCGGTCACTACTTCAAGCGGCTCACCGCGGTGCAGTACGAGTTCGGCTCAACCGATTACCACGTCGCCCGCTACGCGGAGCTGACCCGGGCCTGAAACCGTGAGACCGCACCGAAACTGAAGCCAGGGACAGAATCAGCGCCGATTTTGTCCCTGGCTTCAGTTTCGGTGTTCCAGCAGGGCTCATCTCGCGTTGATGAGGCGGGCGACTCCGCGCATCACCGCCCGGGTGGCCTGATGCCGCACCTGATCCAGCGGTGAGGGCGCCGGAGCCGCCGGGGCGGTGCCGAGCCGCGGGAACAGCGCCAGCGCGTTGTCGCGGTTGATCGCCTGGCGGGCAGCGGCATCGAGCCCGTCGTAGGTGTCCAGGCCCGCGGCGAACAGCTGGCTCGCGGGCAGCGGGGCGAACGGCCAATCGGAACCGAAGGTGATGTGGCCGGGTTTGGCGAACGCGAGCAGGGTGGGTAGCGCCGCGGCACTCGACGACAGCGCGGTGTCGAAGTAGAAACTCGCGAAGTCGTCGAGGATGTCGGCCGGACTGCGGCCGGTATCCGCCATGATTGCCACCGCCATGCGGTGCGAGGCATACGGTACGAACCCGCCGGCGTGGCTGAGGATGAACTTGATGTTCGGGTACTTACGCCGGATACCATTGCGTACCAACAGGTAGGCAGCACGCGTGGTGTCGAGGAGAAAGTCCGCGGCGAACGGTGGGACACCGGGCACCGTCGGCGCCGGAAGGTCGGCCGGATGGATGAAGACCACGGCGGACCGGACGTCGAGCGCAGCCCACAATTCGTCCTGTCCATCCTGTCCGAGGTAGGTGCCGGCGTTGTTGGCCAGCAGGACGACTCCGTCGGCACCGAGTGTGTCGAGCGCACGGATGGCCTCTGTTGTCGCAGCTTCGACGTGCGGCATGGGAAGCGTGGCGAAGAAACCGAACCGATCCGACTGCGAGGCGAACACCTCTGCTCCATAGTCGTTGAGGTCGATGGCCAGCGCCGTGGCGTCGGACGCATTCGGCAGAAAGGTGGTGCCCGGCGTCGACACCGACAGAATCGCGGTGGCGATATCGAGTTCAGCCATGGTCTGCAACGAGGCCTCCGGACTCCAATCCGGCAAGGCGCGGCCGCCGGCTTCATCGATCCCCGCCTTCTGCAACGTCTTTCGATAGTCGGCCGGAATCATGTGGTGATGGGTGTCGATTCGGTTCATGGTCTTCCTCCCTAGCGGTCGGCGATACCGGCACCGGCCAGCGGTGCGACGCTGTCCTCGCGCCGCAGCACGGAGCGGGCGCCGGTCTTGAACTGGGCGAGCTTGTCGATGATCGTCTGCCCTTCCGGGGAGTGGCCCCAGATGCTGATGCCCTGGTGGGTGGTGGGCTTCCAGGTCGTCTCGTCGACGACCAGAGGGTTCCACCCCACCTCCCATTCAAACCCTGATGGGGTCATCGCGTAATAGGACAGTTCCCGATCGTTGGTGTGCTGCCCGACTCCCAGCGCCATACTGAAACCGAGTTCCTTGATCCGCTGGTAGGACGTGGTCATATCGTCGAGGTCGGCGACCTGGATGTTGAGGTGCTGGACGCGGGTGCGGATCGGGTTGACGGGCAGGCGGTTCACCGAGGCGATGGCCACCGAGTGGTGGCGCTGGTTGACCCGCAGGAACCGGATCTTGACCTTGACGCCGCTGATCGTCTCGTCGATGAAATCGGACAGTCGAGCATCGAACACGGTGTTGTAGTAGCCCCGCATCTGTTGCGGCTTCTTCGTGGTGATCGCGACGTGCCCGATACCGCAGTCACCGGTCACGAAACCACCGCGCGCGGTCATCCGCAGTGGTGTGACGGCAGGGCGGGCGCGGGTGAAGATCTCCTGCGTCAACCCGTTGGGGCCAGGAAACCGCACGAGCCGCTCCACCCCACGCAGGGCGGCCTCTTCCGCACTTCCCTCGCTGACCGGCACGCCGTGCCGCACGACACGTCCGACGATGTCGTCGAACGTGTCGTGATCGTCGAGCTGCCACCCGAGCGCCGTGACGTCCTCGGCCGGTCCACGTTGCAGCAGAAACCGGCACTGATTCTCGTCGAGCCGGAACCGAAGGACATCGGGCAGTGCGTCGTCGACGTGGAGGCCGACCCCGTCGCGGCCGAAACGCCGCCAATCGGCGAACTTCTCGGTTTCGATGACGACGTAGCCGAGGCGGACATTGCCGAACACGCTAGGCATGAGCGAGCTTCGAGGTCTGGCCGAGGAACTCGGTGACGAGTTCATTGAAGAACTCGGAGCGTTCCCACTGCATCCAGTGGCCCGTGTGCGAGGTCATCACGAGTTCGGCGTTCGGCATGGCGTTGAGCAGCATCGGGCCGCCGGCCGGCCGGTTCACCTTGTCGTCGCGGCCCCACAGGACCAGCGTGGGGGTCTGCAGGTGCTTGAGCCGGCTGTCGCGGGTGAGGTCCATGCGCCAAAGCGTGCGCAAGGCCTTCGGCCCCGACGGCCGGGTCAACGGTGGCTCGGCGATCACCTCGGGATCGATGGACGCCCGGTACCGCAGGTCGATCAGCTCGTCGGGCACCGAACTGCCGTCGTACACCAGGTAATTGCGAATGAAGGCGCCCAGCTTCTCGCGGCTCGGGCCGTCGCCGGTGTAGTAGGCCAGCAGACTGTTCAGACCTGCGGTCGGCAGCGCGCGTGTGGTGCCGATGCCGCCGGGGCCCATGAGCACCAGCTTGCCGACGCGGTGCGGGGTATCCAGCGCCAACCGCAATGCCGCTGCGCCGCCGTAGGAGTTTCCGATCAGATGCGCTGTCTCGATGCCCAGTTCGTCGAGCAGGCCACGGATCATGTCGGCGAGGAAACCGAACGGATCGTCCTTGTCGACTCCCTTGGCCGAGCGCCCATAGCCGGGCATATCCGGCACGATGACCCGGAAATGTGCGGCGAGAGCGTCGATGTTGCGGCCGTAGTTGGACACCCCCGAGGCGCCGGGGCCGCCGCCGTGCAGCATGACCACCGCGGGTCCGGTGCCGGCTTCGGCGTAGAAGATGGCCCGGCCCGCGACTGTCACGGTGTGCTCGGTGAGTGCGGTGGTGGTCATGTGTGAGCTCCAGTTCTGGTCGGTGCCAGCTCGTAGCCGGCCGGTGGTGCGGGTAGCCGCTGCCCGGATTCGGCTGCGGCGTAGATGAATCCGTCGGGGCGCAGCACGACGGCTGCGGCCTTCTTCTGCTGCAGCCAGGCGATGAGCGTGCCGTCGATGTCGCGGACCGCTCCGGGCCCCGCGGCGTCCCCGGGACCGGCCAACGCGATGGCAGGCACGCCCAGCTCGGTCCAGGCTCGCACGCCCGCAGGGGTGACTCCGGTGTGCAGCACCGTCCATCGCCCGGCCACCACGTCGTCCAAGCGGGCCGTCGCGCCCGCGTCGTCGATGACCCACGGTTGTGGGATCTGCCAGCCGGCCGCGTCTTTTCCGGGCCGGGCGAAGAACCCCTCGCCGTAGCGCGCGTCCGGGATCCAGTAGAGCTTTTGACCGCCGCGCAGCACTCCGGGCAGCTTGGTCAGCGCCCGGAGGGTGTGGTTACGGACGGCGGCGATCACGCGGTTGCGCTCGGTGATCACTCGGCCGACGAGACAGGCGCGGCGGGTTACTTCGACGACGTGTGGTTTGCGTTCTGCCTCATAGGAATTCAGGAGGGCATCGGGCGCCCGGCCGGCCAGCACCGCGGCGAGCTTCCAGCACAGGTTGGCCGCATCGCGCACCCCGGCCGACATGCCCTGGCCGATCCACGGCGGCATGGCGTGCGCGGCGTCGCCGGCCAGGAAGATGCGGCCGACCCGCCAGCGGTCGGCAACCCGGACATGGTGGCTGTAGACCACGGCCCGAAGGATCTCGACGTTCTCGCGAGTGATGCCCTGATCCTCCAGCACCTTCCAGACCTCGGGTTCGCTGACCAGTTTCTGCTCGTCCTCACCCGCCCGGTCCGGGTACTCCCACCGGTGGTGCCCCAGCGGTGTCGGACAGTCGACGGTGGGACGGTCCGGGTTGCAGTGGAATCGGAGCCGGTCGTGGGCATCCCATTCGGTGAGCACCTTGGTGTCGATGACGACCCATCGTTCGGCGTAGGTGTTGCCCGAGTACCCGATGCCCAATTGCCCACGCGTCGGGGACGATCCGCCGTCGGCGGCGATGACATAGGAAGCCCGCACCCTCTTGAACGTGTCGGTGCGAAGGTCCGCGAGCATCAGCTCGACGTGATCCGATCGGGACAGCACGCGCAGACATTCGTGTTCGAGCAGCACCTCGACGGTGTCGAAGCGCTCCACCCCCTCGCGCAGGACATGGTCGGCCGCGGGCTGGTAGAGGAATTGTTGAGCCGGGTGGCCCGAACCTCGCGCGAAGATCGTCGTCTCGATGAAAGGCACGCCGTCGGCATCGACGAACGCCGCGGGCCGGTCCGGCAGCATGTCCTGCTGCAGTCGGTCCGCCAGGCCGACCGACTGCCAGATGCGCAGCACCTCTTCATCGGTACTGATTGCCCGGGCCCTGCCGTATACGTCTGGATCACGCTCGATGACGAGCACTTTCAAACCTTGTCGGCCCAACAGGTTCGCCGCGGTGGCGCCGGTGGGCCCATAGCCGATCACCGCCACGTCGTAGAGGTCTGCAGTCACGGTGGCCTCATCTCGTCATCGAGGGTTGTCCTGTAGTGATCGCTACGGTAATGTAGTGATCACTACAGAGTCAAGAAGGAAAATGACGGGAGTCCTGATGCCCCCTGATGAGCAGCCCAAGCCGCGCCGTCGCCGCCTCGATGGCGAGCAGTCGCGGGAACGGATCCTCGACGCCGCCACCGAGATCGCCGCCGAGCGCGGGTATGAAGGCACCAGCATCGCGCTGGTCAGCAAGAAGTGCGGGTTACCGGCCAGCTCGATCTACTGGCATTTCAAGGACAAGGACGACCTGATCGCGGCGGTGATCGAGCGCAGCTTCGGGACCTGGCTGGCAGCCTGGCAGGTGCCGGCCGACGGGACCGCCGAAGAGCGAGCGACCGCATTCGGCGCAAACGTCGCCAAGGCGTTGGTCGAATCCCCCGACTTCATCCGGCTCGGGCTCATGCTCGCCCTGGAGCGCCGTCCCGTCGAGTCACGCGCCCGGGCCATGTTCCTGCAGGCACGCGCTCAGGCGTACAACCAACTCGTCGACACAATCCTGGACTGGGCGCCGGACCTGAGTGACGCCCAGGTCCACCAGCTGGCCACCTACACGATCGCGGGCGCCGACGGACTGTTCATCGCCAAGGAGATCGGAGGCGATTCGGTGGATCTCATCGCATTGTTCGAATTGCACGCGCGCAACGTGATCGAGGCGGCCCGTCGCCTGGTCAACGATCGGGACAGCCGATGAGCCGCTATCCGGTCGCCATCGTCGGCTCGGGCAACATCGGCACGGATCTGATGATCAAGATCCTGCGCAGCGACGGGCCGCTGGCCGTGGCCGCCATGGCCGGCATCGACCCGCAGTCCGACGGTCTGGCGCGCGCGGCCCGCCTCGGGGTGCCCACCACAGCCGACGGCGTCGACGGACTGCTCGCGATGCCCGAATTCGCCGGCGTCAAACTGGTTTTCGACGCCACCTCAGCAGGCGCTCACCGCGCCAACTGGGCCCGGCTGGCCGATCACGGAGTCCGGATGATCGATCTCACCCCGGCCGCCGTCGGCCCCTACTGCGTGCCGGTGGTGAACATCGAGGAGCATATCGACGCGCCCAACCTCAACATGGTGACCTGCGGCGGACAGGCCACTGTGCCGATCGTGGCCGCCGTCGCGCAAGCGGGCATCGTGTCGTACGCCGAGATCATCTCGTCCATCTCGTCGCGGTCGGCAGGTCCGGGAACTCGCGCCAACATCGACGAGTTCACCGAAACCACCTCTGCGGCACTGCACATCGTCGGCGGCGCACAGCGGAGCAAGGCGGTGATGATCCTCAACCCGGCCGACCCGCCGGTCCTGATGCGCAACACCGTGTACTGCCTCGTCGATGGTGACGCCGATCCGCACACCATCGAGAACGACGTCGTGGCCATGGCCGACAGGGTCAGCAGCTACGTGCCCGGATACCGGCTCAAACAACGCGTTCAATTCGAGACGTTCAGTGCCGCACGGCCTCTGTACATCCCGGAAACCGGAAAGTTCAGCGGGACCCGGGTGACCGTGATGCTCGAAGTCACCGGCGCCGCGCATTACCTGCCCGCCTATGCAGGCAATCTCGACATCATGACCTCGGCCGCCAAAGCAACCGCCGAACGCATCGCCGCCTCCGAAAGTGCCATCACACCATCATGATTCACGACTTGTACGTCAGCGACGTCACGCTGCGCGACGGCATGCACGCAGTGCGCCACCAGTACAGCCTCGACCAGGTGACCACCATCGCCGCCGCGCTTGACGCCGCCGGAGTGGATTCCATCGAGGTCGCCCACGGCGACGGTCTCGGAGGATCGAGCTGCATCTATGGCTTCGGGGCGCACACCGACCTGGAGTGGATCGAAGCGGTCGCCGCGGCCGTACGCAACGCCCGGGTCGCGACGCTGTTGTTGCCCGGGATCGGCAGCGTGCACAACCTCAAGGACGCCCACCGCGCCGGCGCCTCCGTCGTGCGGGTGGCCACCCACTGCACCGAAGCCGACATCTCGGCCCAGCACATCGCTGCCGCACGCGATCTCGGTATGGACACCGTCGGCTTCCTGATGATGAGCCACATGGCCACGCCGGCGAAGCTCGCCGGTCAGGCCGAACTCATGGAAAGCTACGGAGCCACATGTGTTTACGTCGTCGACTCCGGTGGCGCCATGACCATGCGCGATGTCGCCGACCGGGTCGATGCGCTCCGCGACGTCCTGTCCCCCACCACCGAGATCGGCATTCACGCTCACCACAATCTGTCGCTGGGCGTGGCCAATTCGATCGTCGCGGTCGAGCACGGCGCCAATCGGGTCGACGCGTCGCTGACCGGCATGGGCGCCGGAGCCGGCAACGCACCGCTCGAGGTGTTCGTCGCGGCCGCCGACAAACTGGGCTGGCGGCACGCCTGCGACCTGCATGCCCTGGAAGATGCCGCCGACGACATCGTGCGCCCCTTGCAGGACCGGCCGGTCCGGGTGGACCGCGAAACGCTCACGCTCGGATATGCCGGGGTGTACTCGAGTTTTCTGCGCCACGCCGAAGCCGCTGCCGAGCGCTACGGCGTCGACGCACGCTCGCTGCTCGAAGAGGCCGGTCGCCGCGGCATGGTCGGCGGCCAGGAGGACATGCTCGTCGACATCGCGCTCGATCTGACCGCGTCATAAGGCGGTTCGGGACACCGGTGCCGCGCGATCCGTAGTCTGGATCGGGTGAGTGTGCGGGGCTGGCTGCTGCTGGGCGCCATGAGCATCATCTGGGGCATCCCGTACCTGCTGATCAAAATCGCCGTCGAAGGCGTCTCGGTACCCGTGCTGGTCCTGGCCCGCACCGCGGTCGGCGCAGCCGTGCTGTTGCCGCTGGTGATGTCGCGCGCGGCGTGGGCGCCGGTGCTGCGGCATTGGCGGCCCGTGCTGGCGTTCGCGTTCTTCGAGATCATCGCGGCGTGGTACCTGCTCTCGGATGCCGAACGCCACCTGAGCAGCTCGTTGACGGGCCTGCTGATCGCCACCGCCCCGATCATCGCCGCGGTTCTCGACCGGATCACCGGTGGAGAACGGCTGAGCGCCAAGCGAATCGCGGGACTTGGGGTCGGGCTGGCCGGTGTGGCCGTGCTCGCCGGCCCCGGACTGGCAGGCGGGCACGGCTGGCCGATCGCCGAAGTGCTGTTGGTGGCAACGTGTTACGCCATCGCTCCGCTGATCGCCGCCCGCTATCTGGGTGACGTGCCCACCCTCCCGCTGACCGCGGCGTGTCTGACGATCGCGGCACTGATCTACACCACACCGGCACTGCTGACCTGGCCCGATCAGATGCCGTCACGGCGCGTGCTCATCGCGCTGGCCGCGCTCGCCGTGATCTGCACCGCGCTGGCCTTCGTGGTGTTCTTCGCGTTGATCCGCGAAGTCGGGGGTGCGCGGGCACTGGTGTTCACCTACATCAACCCGGCCGTTGCGCTGGCCGCCGGCGTCGTCGTGCTCGGCGAGCCGCTGACCGTGTACAACATCGCCGGGCTGGCGCTGATCCTCGCCGGGTCGGTCCTGGCGACCCGCACACCCCGCGACCCCGATCCGCAGGTAGAGGCCGAAGTCAGCCGCGCAGGCCCGCGCTGAGCATCTCCTCGATCGACACGAACTTCACCCTCGGCCGCGCCGCCTGCACGCCGCGGTCACGTTCGGCGGCGTCGATCGCACGCCATCCCGGCCATCCGACCGGCTCTGCTCCCCGGGCGGCCAACAACGCATCGAGCGACTCGACGCCCTTGACGTCGCGGGTCAACAGGCCGGCATCGAAATCCGCCCACAACTGGGCCACGGTCTGCTCGGCACACACCCGGTTCGTGCCGATCACCCCACGCGGTCCGCGTTTGATCCAGCCGGTCACGTAGGTGCCGGGCACGACACGGCCCGAGTCGTTGGGCACGGTCCCGGAGTCCTCGTCGTAGGGCAGCCCGGAGACGGGCAGGCCGCGATAGCCGATCGACCGCAGGATCAGCGACGTCTCGATCACCTCGGTGCCACCGGCCTCGCTGCTGACCTCCAACCCTTCGGCACGGTCGGTTCCGTGGATGGCGATCGGGGAGGTGCCGAAGCGGAACACCACGCGCTTGTGTCCGGGAGTCGGGCTGCGCTGTGCGTATTCGCGCGCGATGGCGAGCTTGAACGAGGTCTCGACGTCGTCGTGTTCGTCATCGGCAGGTAGGTCCTGCGGGTCCACGATCACGTCGACACCGTCGAGATGCCCCAACGCCAGGAACTCCCCCGCCGAGAACGCGGCGTGCCCGATGTCACGACGCGCCAGGATCACCACTTCCCGGATTGCGCTGTCGGCCAACGCATCCAGGGTGTGCTGCGCGATATCGGTGGCGGCCAGCGCGGTCCGGTCCATCAACAGCACGCGGGCGACGTCGAGGGCGACGTTGCCGTTGCCGACGATGACCGCCCGCTCGCCCGACAGGTCGAACTGGTGCGCGGCGTGGTCGGGATGCCCGTTGTACCAACCAACGAACTCGGCCGCCGCATGGTGGCCCATGAGATCCTCGCCGTCGATTCCCAGTCGCCGGCTGGTGGCCGCGCCCACCGCGTAGATCACCGCGTGGTGATGGGCCAGCAACTCATCGTGGTTGACGGTGCGGCCGACCTCGACGTTGAAATGGCTGGCGAACCGCGGGTTCATGAACGCCCGCTCGAAGATGTCGACGACCGACTTGGTGTGCTGATGATCAGGCGCCACGCCCGCCCGGATCAGGCCGAACGGCGTGGGCAGCCGCTCGAACAGGTTGATCTCCACGCCGTCGACATCGATCAGCTCGGCTGCGGCGTAGCAGGCGGCAGGCCCGGATCCGACGATGGCCACCCGTAGTTCCCCCGCCTCGACCCGCGCCCGGGACGCCGGCGCAGGTGCGGTCACCGGCTCGAGCGGATGACGCTCGAAGTAGGCGGCATTGAGGTCCTTGAACCGCTGCAGTTCGCCGGGCAGGTCCTCTTCGTAGTGGATCGCGCCGACCGGGCACTCCTCGAAGCACGCTCCGCAATCGATGCACGATTCCGGATCGATGTACAGCATCTCGGCCGACGCGGAATCCAGCCCGCCCTCAGCCGGGCGGATGCAGTCCACCGGGCACACCGGAACGCAGCTGGCGTCCTTGCAGCAGTTCTGCGTGATCACGTAAGCCATCGGACCTCCCCTTTCAGATCTGGGCAGATCCTACTGGACACCTGTCTGGTTTATCGACTCGGAAGACTCGCGAACCCGCTCACCGGCGTTCGAACCTCAAGAACGCCGGAGCTGAAAATGCCTCGATACAGGCCATTTGACGGAGCGATTGCCAACCACGCCGAGGATCTATATCTTGGACACATGTCCAGGCCGGTGGTGGCAACTGTCACTCGCCTACACGACGCGCACGGTCAGCGCATACGCACGCAGCGTCGCGTCTTCGGCGCTGCGGCACAACTCCTCGATGCGCATTCGCATGTCTCGGTGCCGGAGCTGGCCGCGCGCGCCAAGCTCGCGCCCGCGGCGCTCTACGCGCACTTCCCGTCCATCGAGGTGGTCTTCGCCGAGCTCTACCTGGACCGGGTGGTTCAGCTGCCGCTCGACATCGATCCCGCGGCCGGCGCGACCAGCCGAGTCGTCGAGCAGCTCACGGCACTCACGCTGTTGATGGCCGATGAGCCCCGCTTGGCCCGCGCCTGCACCCAGGCGTTGGTGAGTACCGACGATGACATGGTCGACGACGTCCGCTCCCGGATCGCCGCCGAGGTCACCCGCCGGATCTCGACGGCCTTGGGCGGCGGGGCGTGGCCGGAGGTACTGGCCACCCTGGAGTCGGTGTTCTGGGGCGCACTGCTGCAAGCACAAACAGGCGCGATGAGCTACCGGCAGATGGCCCGCCAGCTCGAGACGATGGTCTCGCTGATCGTCCCCGGAGACTGACGAGCCACCCATCCGGATCAAGCCATCGCGGCCAGCCAACCCCGGTACTCGGTGATGTCACGGCCTTGTGCGGGAGCGATGTGGTCACAACCGAATCCGGTGATCCAGCGCCCGTCGTCGAGCTCCACCTTCCCGAGCAACATCGGCGCGGGTAACTCGGCCAGGAACTCCCCCAGCGCAGCTGGTGACAACAGCCACCGCTCACCCACGATCGGTGCCCCGCCTTCGCCGACGCGGGTCAGACCCGGCTTGGGCGGAACCGTGTCGAGCGCATACAGGCGGTAGTGCGGCGCGGTGGTGATCGGACCCGCCCAGCGCGCGCCCCGCCCGGTGAGCTGATGCTCCAACGGCTGCCCGCGCAGATGCGCACCGAACACCGCGAGCTCGGTCAACGGCGCGCCGCCCGACTCCGGCCAGGTCTCCGCCGACGGAACGTCGAGGAACCGGGCTGCCAGATCGGCGATGACGCCATCGTGGAATCCCGGTGCCAGCAGGGTGATCCCGAACTGCGCACCGTCGGACACCACCCCCGCGGGAATCGCGATGGCGCACATGTCGAACAGGTTGCAGAAGTTGGTGTACCGGCCCATCCGGGAGTTCACCGCGACCGGGTCGGCCGCGACGTCGTCGATGCGCGGATGCTCGGGAGCCGTCGGGACCATGAGTGCGTGACAGCCGGCGAGCTGGGCCAGCGCCTTACCGCGGAGCTCCTCGACCCGCCGCCGGTCCCGCAGCAGGTCCGCCGCCGAATACGTTCCCGCCGCGTTGATGATGGCCGCCACGGTCGGGTCCAGCTTCGCATCGGGACTGACTGCGCTGACGAACTCCCCTACCGCATCCCACCTTTCGGCGACAAGTGCGCCGTTGTAAAGAAGGCCGGCCGCGGCGAAGAAGTCATCCATCGGAATCGGGACCGTGTCGAATCCGGCGTCGTTCGCCTGGCGCACGGCAGCGCCGAACGCGGCCTGCCATTCGTCATCGAGCCCGGCCAATGTGTCCGGTATCGCGATTCGGGGAGTCACCGGCGCGGCGAAGGGGACGTCGGCCGGCCACGGCCGGTGCGGCGCACCGGCACTCATCACGGCCATCGCCGACTGGGCAGTGACCAGGTCAGCGGCGAAGATCGTCACACAGTCATAGCTCGCGCACGCCGGGACCACACCCTCGGTGGAGACCAGGCCGACCGTGGCTTTGATTCCGACGATGCCCTGCAGTCCGGCAGGAACGCGACCCGACCCTGCGGTGTCGGTGCCGATGGCGATGTCGGCGAAGCCGAGCGCGACGGCCACCGCCGACCCCGAACTCGACCCGCCGGATATGTAGTCCGGTCGGCGGGAATCCCGTACGGCGCCATAGGGACTGCGTGTCCCCACCAATCCGGTGGCGAACTGGTCGAGGTTGGTCTTCCCGATGACGACAGCACCGGCGGCCTTGAGAGCGGTCACCGCCGGTGCGTCGGCATCGGGAATATAACGGAAATCCGGGCACGCCGCAGTGGTCGGTATCCCGGCCACGTCGACGTTGTCCTTGACGGCGAGCAGCAACCCGGCCAGTGGGCCGTCACCGGCAAGCGCGGCGCGGTGTTCGTCCTCCACCTCGGCCTGCGGGCGCAGGTGGATGAACACCTCGTCGCGTCCGCTCTCGGCGATGGCGCGGTAGATCTCGGCAATGCGGGTCACGCGGACTCCTTTCGTGCGAATTCTCCTGCCGCCGCCCAACGCTCGCGCTCCTCACCCCGGGCGGCTTCCATCGCCGCGCGGGTAGCCGCGATGTCCTCGGCATTGGCGGCCAGGAACTGCTCATGCTCGGCCAGTGAGAACGTTCCGTCGGTGATCTCGACCTGGCCGCGTCCGGCGGCCATGTCGGCACGCAGGTCCAACAGCTCCTCGGCGGACACCGGATACCACTGGATGCGGTCGAAAAACCGCAACAGCCATGGGTGTTCGGGTTCGAAGCCCTGGGCCACCAGTGGGTGCCGGTGGTTCCAGATCTGGGTGGTGCGGCCGACGAACTGGTATCCACCCGGCCCCTCCATCCCGTAGATGCACAGGTACGCCCCACCGATACCGACCGCGTTCTCCGGGGTCCAGGTCCGCGCCGGGTTGTACTTGGTCGTCACCAGACGGTGACGCGGATCCAGCGGCGTGGCGACCGGGGCTCCCAGGTAGACGTCGCCGAGACCGAGCACCAGATACTCGGCGTCATAGACGATTCGGTGCACGTCGTCGACCGAGGCCAGGCCGTTCATCCGGCGGATGAACTCGATGTTCCACGGGCACCACGGCGCGTCGGCGCGCACGCCGTGCATGTAGCGTTCGATCGCTTCCCGGGTCGAGGGGTCATCCCAGCTCAGCGGCAACCGCACGGTGCGACTGGGCACCACGAGATCCTGCGCGGCGGGCAACGACGCCTCGAGCTCGGTGAGCAGCGGCACCAGCTTGGCCTGCGGGAGCCGGTCCGGGTCCACCTTGACCTGCAGCGAACGGATCCCGGGTGTGAGGTCGATCAGCCCGTCGGGCCGGTGTTGTTCGAGCGCGTGATGCAGTGCGTGGGCACGGGCCCGCAGCGCCAGGTCCAGTCGCATCTCGCCGTACTCGACCAGGACGTTGTCGTCCCCGATCCGGCGGTAGGTGACTGCCGTCGTCCCATCAGAAGAGGTGGTGCCGGCGATGATTCCGTCGTCCTCGTCACCGCCGGCGGAGAACACCGCGGGAATCGAGGCGCGCCGCGCGGGACCGACCGTGGCCGGCGCGGGTGCCGCGGACGCCCGGACCGGGACGAACCGGATGGTGGCGCCGGGGGCGAGTTGACCCAGTTTCCAGCGATCGGCAGCGGTGACGGTGACGGGGCAGACGAAACCACCCAGGCTCGGGCCGTCCGGGCCGAGCAGGATCGGGGTGTCCCCGGTGAAGTCGAGCGATCCCACCGAATAGGCGTTGTCGTGGATGTTCGACGGGTGCAGCCCGGCTTCTCCGCCGTCGGGGCGGGCCCACTCCGGCTTCGGCCCGATCAACCTGACACCGGTGCGGTCGGAGTTGAAGTGCACCTCGTAGTCGTGGTTGAGCAGTGTGTCGATGTCGTTGCGCGTGAAGAACTCCGGCGCGGAGTGCGGGCCGACGGTCACCGCGACGTACCAGTGGTTGCTGATGGCCGGCTGCTCCTCGAACAGGATGCGGCGCCGTGTTCCGCCGGCCGCGTCGAGGGTTTCCAGCTTGTCCCCCACGGCCAGCGTCCGGCCCTCGTGGCCGCCGAACCGGCCGAGAGTGAATGTCGATGCGCTGCCCAGGTATTCGTCAGATTGCAGCCCGCCCGCGAGCGCGATGTAGATCCGCAGGCCCGGGCCGTCGACCATTCCCACGTCCAGGACCTGTCCGGCCTTGACCAGGACGGGAACCCACTGCGCGACCCGCGTTCCGTCGACGGTCACCGGCGCGGGCGCACCGGTGACACACACCCAGGTGTCGGTGTCGAACCGCAACGCCGGTCCGCCCATCGTGGCCTCGAGACCGGGCGCGCCCTCCGGATTGCCGACCGCGATATTGGCCAGCCGGAAGGACACGTCGTCCATCGGCCCCGAGGGCGGCACCCCGATCTGCCAGTACCCGGTCCGCCCCGGCCAGTCCTGGACCGTGGTGGCCATGCCGGGCCGGATCACCTCTAGCGTGGTCATGGGCGCGTCACGACCATCCGCACAGCGGTCGGGTCGAATCCGTTGCACGGGTTGTTGATCTGCGGGCAGTTCGACACCAGCACCAGGGTGTCGATCTCGGCGCGCAGCGATACGGTCTTGCCCGGAGCGGACAGGCCGTCGACGATGCCCAGCGCGCCGTCGGGGTCCACCGGGACGTTCATGAAGAAGTTGATGTTGCTGACGATGTCGGCCTTGGTCAGCCCCCACCGCGCGCCTTCGCCGATGAAGTTCTCCACACAGGCGTGCTGATGCTTGGTGTGGTGCCCGTAGCGCAGGGTGTTCGATTCCTGCGAGCAGGCCCCGCCGAGGGTGTCGTGGTTACCGACCTCGTCGTCGACGATGGTCAGCATCGGTGCACCGTCGCTGTCGCGCAGCACCGATCCGGTGGTCAGGAAGATGTTGCCCTGAGCCGCGATCGTGGCCGGCGCGCTGTACCGCACGCCGTGATCGGCCGCCCCGTAGAACAGGGTGTCCACGGCCTGGTTGCCGTGCAGGTCGACGATGGTGAGCACGTCCCCGGCCCGCACGATCTTCGACCACGGGGCGCGGGGCGCGACGATTTCATCTACAACGGTGTGGGCAGCTGTGACAGTCATCGGGCACTCCAGACATCTTCGGAATTCAGGTAGGCGCGTTGGTATTCGGGATCGCGGTCACCGACCGTGGCGCCGATCTCGGCCAGGTCACCCGGCGCTGACCAGGCCAGCACCTCGAGCGAGCCGACGGTGAACTGCGGCGCCGGATCCAGTGGATGGGCGGTATTGGCGACCGCCACGATCAGCGGCAGATGGGTGATCAGTTCGACGGCGGTATCGGCCCCGGCCGACCCCGTGGACACCAGCGCGCCGTCGGCGTCGACCCGAACGCCGTGGAAGAACGAGAGGCTGGGCGCCACGTCGCGACGGGTCAGCCCGTTCTTGAGGGCGGCCAGCGCGAGCAGTTCCCGCCCGGCGGGGCTGGACGACTCCACCTCGCCCGCACCGTATTTGGCCGCATTGCCGGTCAGGGTCGTGGTGCCGCACAGGGCGTCGTGGTGGCCCGAGGTGTCAGACACCAAGGTGGCCAGCACCCGACCCTGGTCACTCAGCAGCGGGTGCCCTGCCGAAAGATAGGCCTGCCAGGGCACTTTCACGGTGTCGGCGACATTGAGCCGCTCCCAGGGTGCGTCTGCCCGCCACAGCAGCAGGTGGGCGCACGCGGCGCCGTCCAGATCGCGCAGCCGCAGCCGGGTGCCGCGGGCCAGCACCTTGCTGGTGTAGCGGCCACCGGGAACTGTCTCCGCCCATGTCAGTCGCTCGGGTGTAACGCCTTGTGGCGGGGTGGGCCAGCTCGATGCCGGCACGACCGGCATGGAGTCGGTGAGGGTGCCTGCCTGGGCGCGGGCGTGGTCGCGGGCACCGGTGGTTGTGGCGGTGGTCATCGGTCAGGCTCCGATCGTGACAGGTTTGGGGTGGGTCTTGCCGCGCGGGAAGCACAGTGCGCCGAGGACGACAGCGGCCGCGATGCTCAGGGGTCCGGCCCACTGCAGGATCGGCAATTCGCCGGTGGGGTTGAAGATCTCGGCACGCGGCCAACCCAGGTTGACGATCATCACCGCGCCGTAGAGCACGGCCAGGACGTTCACGACGACACCGAACTTGCCGAGGGAGAACAGCGGCAGGCCTTCGGCATCGACCTGGTTGCGTTGGGCGGGCCAGCCTTTGAGCCGGCGATACAGCAGCGGCGCGGTCACCAGCAGGTAGGCGAGGTAGATCAGGATGATGCAGACGCTGGCCAGGGTCGCGAAGATGGCCGAGTTGCCGACGTTGACCAGCAGCACCCCGATACACAGCAGGCCGATGAGCACCGAAGGCCAGATCGGCGTGCCGGTGCGGCTGTTGACCCGGGACAGGATCGACGAGGCCGGCAGCCGTCCGTCGCGGGCCATCGAGAACATCAGCCGGGAGGCCGCCGTCTGGATTGCCAAGGTGCAGATCGTGATCGCGATGCAGACGTCGATCAGCAGCACCGTGCCCCACGGTGAGGACAGCACGGTGTCGAGTACGTACGGCAGACCTTCGGTGGCCAGGCGTCCGTCGGTCAGGCTGGGGGCGGCCATCAGGGCGCCCAGGATCATCAGCCCGCCGCCCAGCGCCGAGACCGACAGCGCCAGCCGGATGGTGCGGGGCGCGACACGACGCGGGTTGCGGGTCTCCTCTGCGAGTTCACCCGCCGAGCCGAAACCGACCATGACGTAGGCCGCCATCAATCCCGACATGATCCAGGCCCAGACGTATCCGGGTTGGCCGCCGGCGTGACCGGTGTCGAACACCACCTGTGGGCCCCGTTGGGCATGGGTGAAGAACACTCCGATGACGGCGATGACACCGACGATCTCGCAGATCACCCCGGCGCTGTTGACGCGTGACATCCATTTGACGCCAAGGCAATTGATCGTGGTGGTGAGCACCAGCAGGACCGTGCCCAGCAGCACCGCGTTGGCCGCCCCACTCGGGGAGGTCAGGGCCGGATCCTCGCCGATCACCTGGAACCCGGACCAGATCGACGGCAGCACCACCTGCAGTGCGATCGCCGCGGCCGAGGCGGTGACGATCTGGGCCAGGATCATGAACCAGCCGCCGAACCAGCCGATCACCTCGCCGCCCATCCGCCGGGACCATTGGTAGATGGCCCCCGAGATCGGATAGCGCGCGGCCAGTTCGGCGAAGCACAGCGCGACGAGGAACTGGCCGAGGAACACCGCGGGCCAGGTCCAGAAGAAGGCGGGGCCGCCGAAACCGAACCCGAGTCCGAACAACTGGAAGATCGTGGTCAGAATGGACACGAAGGAGAAGCCCGCGGCGAAGGATTCGAACTTGCCGAGCCGGCGGTGCAACTGCTGGTCATAACCGAACTCGGCCAGGTCGTCGTGGTCGCCCGAACTGTCGGACACATCACGTCCCGCCGCGGTAGCGCTGCTGGTCATAGGCGTTTTCTCTCAGGCTCGGGGGCGATGCCGCCAGCTCCTTAACTGTCACTTGATAGATAAGCGCCTCGGCGTGTCCGAGCTGTCACCCACGTGTTTCGTTCGTGTAGCCAGCGGTAAGCATTGCGTTGCCGAATCCTCACCGGACCCGTCGCCTGTCACAATCGCCGACATGGCTGTTGCTCCGTTGGACGACGCTCACCGGCGCATGGCGTCGGCGGCCGGCGAGAGCGACCTGGTGGCGGCCGCCGCGGCAGCCCACGATGCGGTGAAGTCCGTGATCGACACCCGTGTCGGTGCCGCCTCCGTCGCCGAGGCCTGGTCGGCCGTGGCCCGCGCCGCGCTGTCCACCGCGGCGCGGCTGGTGGCCCCCGGCATCGCCTGGTACGCCTCGGGCAGCATCGGCCGCGGGGACGCCCTCCCCGGATCGGACCTGGAAACGCTGGTGGTCCGCGGCCCCGATGTCACCTCGGAGTCGGCCCTGCATCAGGCCGCGCACGTCCACGATCTTCTGGCCTGTTGCGGATTCCGGGCCGACGACAACGGCGCGGTCGCCTCCCGGGTGCGGTTCAACCGCACGGCTCAGGACTGGGCGGTCGGCATCGGCCGGTGGGCCGCCGACCCCACGGCCGATCGGGGCGTGGTGATGATCGGCCTGCTGGCCGACGCCGTCCCCGTCGGTGACGGACCCGATATCCGCGATCAGGCCGGTATCGCGGCCCGGGCGCAGCCCGCCGCGCTGGCGGCGATGCTGCAGGACTCCACCTTCGCCCGCGCCTACGTCCCGTCCCGGCTGCGCGTACTGACGTCCAGTGACAGTCGCATCGACATCAAGCTCGCAGCCGTCGACCCGGTGGTCCGCATCGCGCGCTGGGCCGCACTCAGTTGCGGATCCGACGCACTGCCCACCGCCGACCGGATCGCCGCGGCGGCCGGCACCCGCTACCTCGACGCCGACGATGCCCGGGTGCTCGCGAAATGTCACGCCATCGGGTCCAGCATCCGCTGGCGGGTGCGGGCCGCGCGCTGGCCGGCCGCCGGCGGCGACTCGGCCGGTTTCCCCGAGCGGGTCGAACTGTCAGAACTCTCACCGCAGGACCGCACCGCCCTGCGCAGCATCGGCCGCGAACTCACCGGGGTCCGGCGCAAACTCGACTACCTGGCGTCGACATCGACGTTTTCGACATGGTGACCGAGCCCGACGAAGCCGAGCGTCATGCCCTGGCCCAGACTGTTGCCGCCGAGACACGATGATGCTGAGCACTCGTCGTACCGGCGAGAGTCCAAACACTTCTGACGCGAAGTATCCGTTGGTATTTCTTGACACCGAGACCACCGGCCTACACCGGGACCGGCGGCCGTGGGAGATCGCGATAATCCGTCGGGTAGAAGATAGTCACTCACGCCTACTGCTATGTGTCGACATCGATGATCTGGATATTCAGAATGCTGACCCAGTTGGCTTGAGGATCAGCGGATTTCAGAAGCGCCATCCGCAAGTTCGGCTTCGACCACGACATTTCCCGAGGGTGTACCGAGCAGGTGACGCTGCAAGAATCGTGCAACACTGGACGGAGGGCGCGACGGTCGTCGGTGTGGTGCCAAGATTCGACACAATATGTCTGGCGGACATGCTCAGCCGTAGCGGCCTCGAGCCTTCCTGGCGACCGGACCTCGTAGATGTGATTACTCTCGCCAGAGCTGCCGTTGAGGCGAGCGGGCAGCAACCCAATCCCGACTTCGACTGTCTCTCAAGACAGTGCGGAGTGAAACCGCCGACATTCACCCAGCGCCACACCGCGCTGGCCGATGCTCGCTGGGCTATGCGTTGGTACGACAAACTCGCATCGTCCTGACTGCGGACGTTCACCGTGACGCAGGAGTCCGTTACCGAAACACTCTGACTGACGCAGAATCACCCTCGATATGCGGCTCGTCGCCGGAGCCTTCTTGCAACGGTTCCCAGCTAGCCAGCCTCCTCAGTCTCACAGCCGACCTTCGTTGGGTTTGACGCTTCACGGTTTGGAGCGCAATACCAGTGCGATCGTTCAGGCTGCAATCCACCTGCGCGGCGACTCCGTCGTCAGCCAGTAGTGGCAGAGTCCGGCATCGTTACTTCCTCGAAGTCGTTAGGCCAGTGCCTGTTGCACTCGTCCTAACTGTTGGGCCGCCACCCATTTCACTGCACGTTGCACGAGCGCGGCATCTTCTTCGCAGAAGCATGGCAGGTCGGCACACGCCGCCGTAGCTACTCTTTCGAACCGTCGTCGGCCGGATGCAGCGTCACATCCGAATCGCGGGAATGTGTCTTCATCGCTGGGCCCGCCGAACGGTGCCCAGGTCAGAAAGAAGTGAAGCAGGTGCCGGTCGAACTCGTTAAGTGCCCGGGCTTTCACCTAAACCTCCTCAGCCGCGGTAGTGGCTGCTTCGCTGCGCTCTGCGACTTTGCGGTCAAGCGAGGTGCGCGATCGGTGGTTCCAACGGTCGATGTCGACGGCCTCACGAAATGGGTGACGCTTGACTTCTCCGTGGCTGCCCCGTGGCCATCCGATGACGACGTGGCCGGCGATCACCCAATCATCGGGCACACCGACAGCCTGTCGCAGGAGCTGCTCTCCCCCATAGGCGGCCCAACTGGTAGGGCAGGCACCTAATCCTTGCGCGCGGGCGGCAAGCAGGAAGTTCTGCATAGCCGGGAAGATGGAGCCGCCCAGGAGGAAGTCGCTGGTGGCTGGCAGTTTCTGCTGGACGAAGAGTACCGAGGTGTGTTCACCCGCACGGTCGTGCAGGTCGTATATCGCGCGATAGGACCGAGCACGAGCGCTGCGGTCGGCGGCATCGGGACGGCTCATGCCGTAGACGGGCTCGATAACGGACAGAGCCTGGACCGCCGCACGGGCGACCGCCGCCCTCAGCTCGGGCGACCGCAGCACCACGAAGCGCCAGCACTGCGCGTTGGCACCCGAGGGAGCCCACGTCGCGGCTTCCAGGCACCGGTCCAGTGTGTCCTCATCAACAGGCTCTGAGGTGAACCGGCGGATCGAACGCGCGGTGGCCATGACCTCCCAAATGTCACTACTCATAGGTGGGCTGTCTATTCGGGTAGGCCGATGGTTTTGATGGCCAGATACTCCTGGTAACCGTGTGGCCCGTTGCGGTAGCCCAGGCCGCTCTGTTTGGTGCCGCCGAAGGGACTGGTGATCCCAAAGTGACTCTTGCCGTTGATGGTCACGTTGCCGGTCCGCATCTGCTTGGCGATAGCCATTGCACGATCGGTGTCTGCGCTGCTGACTTCTCCGGAGAGTCCGTAGATTGTGTTGTTGGCGATCGCGACGGCCTCATCGTCAGTGTTGTAAGGCGTGACGGTGAGGACTGGGCCGAAGATTTCTTCCTGGGCGATGTGCGCATCAGGGTTGACATCGGCGAGCAAGGTGGGCTGGGTGTAGTACCCGGCACTCAGACCCTCTGGGATGCCACCGCCGGTGAGCAGGCGCGCACCAGATTCCACGCCCTCCTTGATAAGCCCGAGAACTTTTCGTTGTTGAGCCGCACTGATTTGGGGACCCTGCATGATGCCGGGCATCCAGGGGTCTCCGACAGGAAAGTTCTCCATCGATGTCTTGAGGATCGCCAGGCCTTCGTCGTAGCGGCTGCGTGGCAACAGAATTCGGCTGGGCAAGATGCAGCTTTGTCCTGACATCACGCATGCCATCATCGCGGCCAGTGGCAGTGCCGAGTTGAAGTCGGCGTCATCAAGGACGATGTGGGCCGACTTCCCTCCGAGTTCGAGCAGGGTTTTTTTGACCGTTGGCGCGGCGGCGGCCAGGATGGATCGGCCGGTGGCGGTGGATCCGGTGAACGTGATCATGTCCACCCGCGGGTCAGCAGTCAGCGCGGCGCCCACTTCGTTGGCATTGGAAGTGACGACGTTGAAGACCCCCGGCGGGATATCGGTGTGTTCGGCAACGATGCGTCCCAGTTCGGTTCCCGACCAGGGGGTCAGCTGGGCCGGTTTGAGCACCACCGTGTTGCCCGCCATCAAAGCCGGCACGGTTTCGGCGATGTTGAGGTAGAACGGGACGTTCCAGGGCGTGATCGCTCCGACAACTCCAACCGGTTCGAAGTGCAGTTTGCGCCGAGCGGGGCCGAGATGTGTGTCGTGGATACCCGTGTCTTGCAGGTATTCGAAGGCGCGGCCGTGCTCGGCCCAGTGTTTCACCTCAGCGATCGGGTCTTCGATCTGGCTGCCGGACACCGACACCGGACAACCAACTTCGGTGATCAGGACGCGACGAAGGTGCTCTTTCTCGCGCTCCAGCGCCTCATGGAGCTGGGTCAAGCAGTGATACCGAAAATCGACGTCGCGGGACCAGTCGGTGGTCTCGAACGCATGGGCGGCGGCGGCGACGGCACGGTGCATGTCGGCGACCGACCCGTCGGATACCTGGCCGACGACTTCTCCGGTAGCCGGGTGCTCGACGTCGAACAAGGACTCATCATCAGTGATGTGTAATTCGCCACCGATGAGCATCCTCGGGTCGCCCGCTAAGATCCCGGAGTCAGTGTCAACTGCCATCATTTTTGCCTATCTACCTTGGATTTCGAATTGGCTACCAGCGCGCGGGCGCCGGGGTCTCGATGGTCAACGGGCGCTGGTAGGACAGGTCTGTGCGATCCCGCGTCCCGACTAGGTAGCCCTTTTCCGTGAAGAAGCTTGACTGCAGCACTCTCGCATCCGCCAAAAACATTCCTTCGACCGTCGATCGACGAACAACTATGCGCCACTGGCCATCTCGGCGTTCAAGCCGGTCGATGTATCGACCGGTGATGAATTGTGCGCTCTTGCCGTCGGTTCCGATGAGCACGACGATGACGTAGCTTTCCGCGTGCGCGGTGTCGCCGGCGATTTCGCAGGTGTGCGTGGTGATGTTGTGGGTGTGCACGCGGGAGGTTTCGGCGTGAGTCGCATTGGCCCAGCCTCCATACTCGGGTCCCGCGTTGACAGCATGACCGTGCTCATCGACACCATCGCGGTGGTAGGCGGCGGTGATCAGATCGATGTCGTGGCGGTCGCAGCCGCGAGCATGTCGAGCTACGCAGTCCAGGATCTCGGTGCGATCCAGCAGGTAGCGCACATCGCGCTGCAGCGTGTCCAAGGTGGCATCGATAGTCATCGGACTCCTGGTATGTCGGGTGGCTTATACCGCGCGCCGTGGGTGCGGCGGTGACGATGAAATGAGACTATACGACCGTACAGCAGGAGGCGAGTGTCAAAATGCTTATACCGACCGAACGGGGAGACCATGCCAGCATCGTCGCGACGGGTGGGTGCCGCCACCTCCAAGACCAGGGATAGCTTGTTGGACTGGGTGGAGAAGATGATGCTCACCGAGGGCTATGCGAGCGTGAGCTATCGCGCACTGGCGACAAAAGCCGGGGTCACGCCCAGTCTGGTGCAGTACTACTTCCCGACTTTGGACGACATCTTCATCGCCGCGATCCGGCGGTATTCCGACCGTGGCATCGCCCATCTTGGCGCCTTGCTTGACCAGCGTGCCGAGGATCCGCTGCGCGCGGTTTGGGAGTACAGCTGGGAGGAGGCCAGCGGCGCCTTGATCACCGAGTTCATGGCTCTGGGCAACCATCGCAAGTCGATCCGGGCTGAGATCGCCAAGGTCACCGAGACGGTACGCACAATGCAACTGGAGGCACTGGTCGCCAAGTTTGGCGCTGATGCCCGACCGGTCGGTGATCTGTCGCTGCCTGCGCTGCAGATTCTGTTGTCCGGCCTTCCCAAGTTCCTCAATCTCGAGGAAGGTATCGGCGTGAAGTCGGCGCACGCCGAGGTTACTGAAGCCTTTGAGCGCTACTTGGACGCGGTGGAGCCGCGAGTGGCACCTCCGAAGAAGAAGGCCTCGCCGCGGCGGCGTAAGGCTCCAGCTGCGGGATAGCAGGTCGATCACCTACTCGCGCGGAAGACCCAACACTCGTTGGGCAATGATGTTGCGCTGAATCTCTGAGGTTCCTCCTGCGATCGTCGCACCGAAACTGCGCAGATACCGGGTGAACCAGCTGGTCGTGTAACTCTCCAGATGATACGGCGAGAACGGGCTTGTCATGGCGGGATCACGCAGCGCCTCGGCCCCGTGCCCGTTGAAAGCCGCATCGGCAGCGGCTTGAATCGCTTCGGATCCCATCAGTTTCAACACTGACATCGTCGAGGGGTCTCCCACTCCTCGCGTTGCGCGTGAGAGTTCTGCCGAACCCATCAGGCGCAGCGCCCAGTCATCCATGACCAACTTCGCATAGGCATCGCGGTCCAGATCGGTGACCGGAACCCAGTCATCGATGAACTCTTTGAGCCGATCAGCGTAGCTGAGCCACAGCAGAGTGCGCTCGTGTCCCAACGACCCGTTGGCAACGAGCCAGCCGCCGTTGAGTTCTCCGACGAGATTCTCGGCGGGCACGTGCACATCGGTGAAGAACACCTCGTTGAAGTCGACGTCGTCGAGTCCGCACGCGGAGGGGAACGGCCGGCGGGTAACGCCGGGCAGATCCGTGGGAATGAGCAACACGCTGATGCCCTTGTGTTTTGGGGCATCCGGGTCGGTCCGAACAAGGGTGAATAGGACATCGGCGTCATGCGCTCCCGATGTCCATACTTTCTGTCCGTTGACCACAAAATGGTCGCCGTCGCGAATTGCGCGTGTACGCAAGGATGCCAGGTCAGACCCCGCACCCGGCTCGCTCATTCCCAATGATGCAGTCATCTCGGCACGAAGGATCGGGATGGCCCAACGGCTCTGTTGATCTGGCGTGCCGAAGTGGATGAGCGAAGCGGCAATGATGCCCACACCTTGCGGATTGAATGTTTGGTAGATGCGCCGCTTGGACAGTTCCTCGAAATAGACATACTGCTCGATGACAGTGGCGTTGCGACCGCCGAACTCGGGTGGGTACCCGGGCTGCAGCCACCCGTGATCGAACATGAGCCGCTGCCATTGACGCGCCCAGCCGGGCACGTGCGAGCTGGACGAGGGCCGCTCTGCGCACGCCAGCAGCGCGTCGGGCAGATGAGCATCCAGGAACTCCGTGAACTCGGCACGGAATTCCTCCACGGTCTGATCGAATTCGAGCTGCACCACGTCTCCTATCGTCGAGAGCTCACCATTGACAACGTTTAGAACGACAACGCTTCACGAGGGGTGCGCTGCCGCGCTCAGGTCGCCAAGCACCTGTCTCAGGTCGGCGAGCAGTACCGGTGGCACCTCGAAAGGCTTGTCCTCCAACGCCTTGGCGGGTATTGACACGTGAACGGTGTCGATGATGCGGGGGCCGGCGATGCTCAACGCCTTTCGCGTGTCGTCGTGGGCCCACACACCGCCGTACTGGCCCAGGGACGTGCCTACTACCGCTGCCGGCTTGCCCTTCAGCGGGCTACGGCCGTACGGGCGCGACAGCCAGTCGATGACATTTTTCAGCCCGCCTGGGATGGTGCCGTTGTATTCGGGGGTCACGACGAGCAGCGCATCGGCGTGCGTGGCCAGTGAGCGCAGTTGCACGACGGCGCCCGCCACCTCGGCGTGGTCGAGATCCTCGTTGTACAGGGGCAATTCGGCGATGTGTTCAAAGGGTTTCATCGTGACGCCGGGCGGTGCGTTCGCGGTCATGGCCTCAGCCAGCCTTCGATTGGTCGACGCCGCACGCAGACTGCCGACCAATACCAGGATCGTGGTGGGGCAAGATTTGGCGGTCATCCGTTGCTGAACATGCCGCGGTAGCCGTACGCCGGGTGACGTTGGCTGATGTCGGCGGTGGGAGATTCGAATAACTTCTCCCGCAGCGTTCCCGGCCGGTACTCGTTCTGCATCAAGCCTTTGTCTTGAAGCACCGGAACCAGGTGTGTGAAGAAGTCGTCGTAGCTTTCGGGCATCAATGCGTTCATCACCTGGACACCGTCGACGCCGGCTTTCTGGTACTCGGACAACCGTTTGGCGATGGTTTCCGGAGAACCCACCACCATCTGGGGCAGCGACAGCGAGGTCAGGAAGTCTTTGATCGTCGGCGTGGCGCCGTCGGGCCAGGCATTGATCACTGACAGGAACGCACCTCGTATACCCGGGATCTCATCGATGATGTCTTCCAGCGCCGTGGCGGGGTCGTAGCGGCCCAGATCTAACCCGCTGAGGCTGGCGAAGTAGGCAGTCTGAGCTTCCGCGCTGCGGAACTCTTCCAGTTCAGCCCATTTGCGATAGGCCTCTTCATCAGTCGATCCGATGATGAACATCATGCCCTGCAAGAAGAGGATGTCGCCGTCTTGTCGGCCACGCTCGCGCGCCAATCCGCGGACCGTATCGACTTGCTGGGTAATGGTTTCCAAAGTCATTGCGGAAAGGAACATCAGTTCAGCGTGGCTGCTGGCGAACTCCAGGCCCGCCGGCGATCCGCCCGCCTGGGCCAGCACCGGGGTGCGCTGGGGCGAGGGCTGCATGAGGTTGAAGCCTTCGACGCTGTATCGCTTGCCCTCATGGTGAATGTCGTGAATTTTTGTCGGGTCTGCGTAGACGCCGGCGTCGGGATCGTTGACGATGGCATCGACATCCCAGGAGCCTTCCCAGAGTTTGTAGGTGACATCGACATACTCCGCGGCCCAGGCATATCGTTCCTCATGCGACGGACTGGTGGGCAATCCCAAGTTGCGGAAGGCTTTTTCGTTGGCTGAGGTGACGATGTTCCATCCGATCCTGCCGTTGCTCAGACTGTCCAGCGTCGACACCGCGCGCGCGAAGACAAACGGGTGATGTTGAATCACCGAACTCGTGTACAGGAAGCCCAGATCGGTGGTCTGTTGGGCCATGGCCGGGATCACCATGGTGCAGTCCCCGATCGGCACGTTCATCGCCATCTCGAAGATCACGTCGCGCGAACCGTTGTATTCACCTTGCACACCGATCACATCGGTGAAGAAGAACGCGTCAACCTTCGCTGCTTCAGCCTTCTTGGCCAGATCGACCCACAGATCGAAGCTGCTGAAGTCTCGGTTCCGGGCGCGTGGGTGGCGCCAAATGCCGTGAAAATTATGGCCGATCGAGTCCATCAGCAACAGGGTGAAGATCATGCGCTTGGGCATGGGTACCTCATTTCCGCGTGAGCAATGAATGGGATGCTGTACGAATGTATGGCATTAGTGGGTGCTGTCTGACGGAAATCTGGGATCTGGGCTCCCGCTACGGCTTCCAGGTTGCGAGCAGCGCCGGGATTTCCCGCGGCGGTGTGGAGCGTTCCAGGGCTCCGGAGGCGGTTTCCTCGCCCCAGCGGTACCGGACACCGGCTTGGTGCAGTGCGGCCAGCGCGTTGTCGGAATGAGGATCGCCGAGGTTGAAAACCGACACGGTGGTCACGCCGTCGATGTTCACTGTTCCCAGCTCTGACTCAAGCACCAGCGACACATCGTCGCCGATCTTCGGTGCAGCTGAAAGCCACGGCGCCCGGACGACGCGTGCCGGAACGAGTTTGCCGTCGCCGTTGAACACATAGCCCTCGTTGTAGGTGCCCGTGCCATCGGGGTTCGGCCGGTAGGCGACATAGCCGAACCCGCGACCGCTGGGAAACGTAGCCGATTGTTGACAGTGCCCCCAGAAGCCGGCCATGTCGCGCGGGCCCTGGCGGCGAACGCGGGTGCCGCTTCCGCTGAAGGCATGCTCCTCGCCATCGACGCGGACATACCCTTCGGCGCGGAAGAGTTGTTCGAACCGATTTCCTCCCATGAATCCGCCTTGTACGGCGGACTTGAGGTGTTCGGCAGCGGCCACCGAAAGCGAACCATTGAGCCAGGGTGGGGCGACCATGGTGGCGCGCAGATGAAATTGCAGATGCGCTGGCCGACCGCCTCGGTCACCGGCCAGCAGCGCCGCCGTGGTGGTGGCCGTCGCCGTGCCGTCGAACGTCGCTGTCGACACCGCGAAGGGTTCGACACAGTGAAACCGCAAGGGGCCGGCGCCCAGAACGCTGGCCGATCCGTCTGCGGCAAGCGGTGAATGTCTTGGGCCGGATTGTCGGACGCGGAAGACTCGCCCGTCAGCGAACGCCAGATTCACCTGGTATTGATGTTCGGCCCATTTCGCGCCGACGGCTTCGATGCCGATCCTGGGCAGTCCGATGAATCCGCTGTCGTCGTAGGCCCAGAAACTGGTGGAATCGCGGATCTCAGGCGCGGGCGGGTCGACGAGAAAGTACTCGCGATCCGCACCCAGGCCGCCGCTGAGATCGATGCTCATGGGCGCGGTTTGGCTGCCGGCGTCGGCCATGGCGCCCGGACAAAAAGTCCGCCATCGAGGTGAATGACTTGGCCGGTGATGATGGAAGCGCGGTCAGACAGCAAGAAGACCACGGCCTCGCCGATCTCCTCGGCAGTCGGCGAGCGTCCGAGGCAATTCAGCTCCGCTGCTGCCGCTCCGACGGGCCCCTCCAGCACAAAGGGCAGCACGGCGTTGGCGCGGATGCCTTCGCGGCCATACTTTCCGGCAATGAAACGGGTCACGGCGTTGAGGCCGGCTTTGGAGACTTGGTAGCCGAATCGGGTGTCTCCGGCCACAATCGAGGCCGCTGACGAGGTAAGCACGAACGATCCGCCGCCACGCTCGATCATGGCGGGCACCGTACGGCGGGCAATGCGCACCGCAGAGTTCAGATTCACCTCCATGGAGGTATCCCAGACGTCGTCATCGATGTCGATGGAGGCTTGCCTGTTGTCGTAGAAGGCAGCGTTGAAGAACACGGTGTCGATGGCGCCCAACTGGGCGCGGGTGGCATCGAGGGCTGCCTGCACCTCGTCGTCGCGGGTGAGATCGCAACGAACGGCGATCGCGTCCCCGCCCGCCGCCCGAACCTCGGCGGCGATCTTCTCGGCAACCTCAATGCTGCGAGCGGCCAGGGCCACCCGCGCGCCTTCGCGTGCGGCGATGTGGGCGGTGGCAGCTCCAATCTGTGGGCCGGCGCCGGCCAGGAAAAGTACACGCCCGCTCAGTATTCCGTCGGTCACAATTCAGTCCAGAGTCTCGGAGGGGATGTCGAAGAATTCTTGGTAGGGGCGGGCGCGCTCGCGCCACTCCTGCGGGTCCAGGCCGGTGGCCGCAAAGGTATAGCGGTGCCCGCCGCGCCTGTCGTGCTGATCTGCGGCCAGAAAGTCGGTGGCGCGGCGGTGCACGTCGTCCGTGAACGGCATTCCCAATTCGTTGTAGACGTGTTCGACGGTGCCGACCTGGTCACGCATGAAATCGGCGAATCGGATGTCCACGACTCGGGAGGGGTCCACCGTGCCATCGCGGCGCGCCATCACCGACCGGTTCAAGCCGTCGATGATGCGCTCAGCCCACTCGCGGGCGATCTCGGTGGGGTCGACGTGATTGCTGGTCGTGCCGCGCAGCGTGGTGTACATCGAGGTCACCGAGGCGATGATGCGCAGCGGATCGCGATGCGTTTGCACTAGCAGCGCACCAGGGTAGGCGGTGTTCAGTTCACCCAGGGTCCAGATGTGACCAGGCGACTTCAACACCCATCTTCTAGCCGGGTGTCGGGATTGCAGATGCTGCAAAAAGGTTCGGTGCCATTCGTAGGCAGGGCGGTGGTCGGCCTCATCGAAGACCCAGTCCGCGTAGCTGGGGACGCGGTACTCGGTGGCGAACAGGATGCTGCGAAAGGCGGAGGTGGTCAGGCACACGCACTCCTGCCCTAGCTGCGCCCCCATGGGGTGCATGCCGAACAGTTCAGGCATCGCCGCTCCGACGGCACCGATGCGTGCGTTGACAGCAGCGATGCGCGGGTCCGTCTCGTAGGTAGCAGATTCCGGTGGCGGACAGGGCCGTTCCACTTCCCATGTGAGAGGCACCCTGGCGGCCGGATCCTGAGCCAACAGGTCATGCAGGATCGTGGTACCGGTGCGCGCCTGACCCACAATGACTACCGGTGGGGTAACTTCGGCCTGCGCGATCTGCGGGTGAGTCTTGCGGTAGGCCACGATGCCCAGGCGTGCGGTGAGCAAGTACTTCAGTTCTTTCTGCGCCGCGAGCACACCGACGGCGTTGAGTGCCGCCTCGTGAGTCAGGGCGTCTACCAGTCGCCGCAGCCCTTCGTGCCAGTCGTCGGAGCCGAAGTCCTCAAATCCGGTCGCCACCATCGCCGCGTCGATCAATCGGTCGACGTCGATCGTCTCCGCACAAACATCCGAGCCCATGCACGGCACTGTACACCCGTACAGCATGGGTGGGAATAGTGTCGGTCTGTCTGGTGAACAGGCGAGGCGCCTGCTCGGCTCGTGGCGACCTTCGAACCAGTGGAGGCGAGCAGCTCAGGGAACTACGACTACCCGCATGCGACCCAGCCCATCGACACCGGTGAATGCTGATTGCGGAGCGTCGTTGCGGTGCAATCTGATTCGCACGGCGGGATAGTAGGTGCCCGGCGTCGAGTAACTGGCGGTGTGAGTCAACAGGTGCTGCCTGTCGACCGCTGTGTCGATGGGGGCGAAGTGGCCGTCTCCAGTTGCATCCCATGCGGCCTCGGTGATCACACCGGCCTCCGGTGGAAGCGTGACGGTGGCATCGAAACGAACTTGCTCACCTACGTGCGCCATCGCGCGGCGGTCGCCCTTGACGGTGAGGTCGACGATCGGTTGCACCCCGCCTCGTTCGTCGGCGCTCGACGGATGCACTTGGCCGTCAGTGACCGTGTAACGGCTGGAGCCAGGGGGCGCAACGCCGTCTTCAGCCCATGCTGCGACGTCGAGCAGCGCGCGTTCGATTACTCCGGTGTAGTCGATGAGCCGCGGTGTGCGTTGTGGTGCAATGTGATCGGCGTCGTCGCTGTACCACAACCGGAAGTTGTCGTCGTAGTTGTCGCCGAGCGCGCTACGGACTTGATGGGCGTACCAGTCGCCGTGCCAGGGAAACGCATCGGTATCGAGCAGGTTGCTCACAGCGATGACCTTGCCGTGAATTGCGCCGGTGTGGGCGCCCCCTTCGCTGACTTGCTGGGAGATGGTCGCTCCGGCCAGTAGTGGGCGCTGCGGGTACCGCGCGCTGCCATCGGGGTTTCGGTATTGGTCATAGGGGGCGAATCCGGCGCTTGCGGCTGGCAGTTGGTGGCGGGGATAGCTTGTTAGTGCCACATACCAACTGTTGTTCAGATGCACCCGCGCTCCGACATGTAGCGCCACGCGAGTGGCTTCGGGAGTGTCTTGGCCGACTATGAGCGTCCGGGCAAGCGGGTCCCACTGACCCATCACCGCGTCTGCCTCCCCTGCCCCGGCCGGCGAAACATCGACGCCGCCTTGATACCCGCGGTCGACAATGCCGTCGACCGACATGAGCGTCCGACCCTCGCGGGTGTCCACCCCGGTGATGGTGACCGTCTGATCGATTCGCGCGTCGCGGATTCGTTTCCCCAGCGCAGAGTTCTCTGTGCCCAGGTATCCGGGCTGGGTCCAGAAGTCGTTGCTGAACCCGGGGTCCATGTGTTTGATCATGGAGGCGAAGCCGAGCAGACCGTCGGGTGCGTCTAGGCCCAGGACGTAGCGGCTGTCCTCCCACGCGCGCAGCGGCACGCCGAGGCTGGTCACCTCGTGGAACGCTGCGCGTTCTGCCTCATCGAGACCGTCGTAGGGATTCCCGTCGCCACCGGGTGCGACCGCGTCAGCGATCTGGGCAGCCTTGTCCCGCAGCAGAAGCCGGGCGTACGAGCGAATGAAGAAGTTGTTCGGAATCGATGTGGGATCCCCGACTATGAACGGCACGCCGCCTGCCCAGACCCCGTCGGTGTTCTCCATCGCGGCGATCGTCTGGTAGGAACCACCACTGCCGCCCCAGATGTAGCCATGGATCGGTGCATCAGTCCCGTAGTAGCTACCGGCGATTGTGCGGGAGAATCTGGCCGCCGCCGCGTCCCCACGGTATCCGGCACTGGCATTGGTCTGCACCGCGTAACCACCACTAGCCTCGGCGAATCGTAGATTGCGCTCGGTGATCTGTTCATCTTCGAGCGGGTAGACATTCTGGAAGAAACGGCCATGCCAGTGGTCACGGGTGGGCAGGTAGACCGCGAACCGAACCTTGGTGCCCTCGAAGTGTCCTTTCACGCGGCGATGGACGATCGGTTCCGTGAGGTCGTCCTCTGCGTCGATCACGGCCGTGGCGAACTGGGGGTCGAGGCAGTCTGAGACGATGCGCATGGCGGTATCCCCTTCCGGTGTCGCGCATTCAGTTAACGCTGTCGACGGGGTCGTACACGCCGCAAGGCACAGGACGATCACCCCGAGCAGCGACGCAAGTTTCATGACAGGAACAGCTCGGAGAGTTCGTCGAGCAAGGCCAGAGTGCGCGCGACGTCACTGCCGGCGGGCAGAGCATCGGCGATGAGCTGCTCCATGGTCATGGTGCGGTCCTGGACCGCCTGCACCAGCTCGGCGCTCGGTGCCACCAAAGTGCGGCGGCGGTCACTGCCATCGACGGTGGTGGTCAGCAAGCCCTGTGCGGCCAACGTGGCCACACATTTAGAGACGTAGCCCTGGGTGAACCCGGTGCGGGCCACGATGTGGCGAATGGTGCTGCCCGGGTAGAGAACGACGTCGGTGAGGATCAATTGCTCCGCCGGGCCCGGCATGTCGTCTCCTGGTTGCGGCTCGACTTGTTTGGACAGCGCAATGAGCCGCTTGCCCAGGCGGTGCAGCTTCTGGCGGTCCACCGCACCAGGATACATTCCTAGAAATGCATTCCTAGTGATGCATCTAGGGCGCTAGCTGCGTGCAAGCTCGCCAAGCAGCGCGAGAGTTCGGCGCGCCGATGCCCGCCGCGCATCACGGTCGGCGCCGACTGCCACCGGCTGGGCCCAAATATCGGTTGCCCCGGCATCGAGCAGACGTTGCAGGCCGTCGCGCACGGTTTCCTCATCACCGACGATGGCCACATCGGCTGCCGAAGATCCGCCGCCGGCTTGGATGATCCGTTGGTAATTGGACATGTTCGCGTAGCCCGACGAGGTCGCGGCCACGGCTCGGCGGGCTTCATCGGCGTCGGTGTGCACTGCCACGGGGAGGCCGGCCACAATGCGGGGGGCCGGCGCCTCGGCGCGGGTGGCAGCTTCGCTGAGCGCAGGTGCAATTCGTTCCTCGATCGCCCTGGCGGCGGCCATCCACAGCACTACGCCGTCGGCGTGCCGACCGGCAATGCGGACCATCTGCGGCCCCAGGGCGGCCACAAGAACCGGGACCCGGTGCTCGGTCTGAGCCATCCGCCCCTGACCGTGCAACGACCAGTGCGCGCCGGTGAAATCGACAGCTTCTCCACGCAACAGCGCGGTAGTGAGGCGCAGATACTCCTCCGTGTTCTCCGCAACGCGGGTATAGGACAAACCGAGCACATCGCGGACCACAGGCGCATGTGACGGGCCGAGCCCCAGAGTCAGTCCCGGCCGTCCCATCGCGTTGGCCGCCGCAGCCACGCGATTAGCTTGCAGCAACGGATGGCACGGGTAGGTCTGCAGCACCGCCGTGCCCAGCTCGATCGATGTGGTGGCCCTCCCGGCCAGAGCCATGGCCACCAAGGGATCTCCTGCTACGCCACTGGCGTACCACAAGGCACTGAAGCCATCTGACTCTGCTTGAACGGCTTGGGCCACGATCTTGTCGACGGTGGCCCCGCCGCCGGTCAACCCGATGCGCACGCAGTTCCCCTCAACGCATCGTATGCGCGTACTGCGTGTGCGGGTGCACACCGAACATGTCGCGGTAGGACGGGGGCTGGCGCCCGTCCTCGTCGACGATCCCATACTTGACCGCCAGTTCGGCCCCGATGAGAGTCTGGCCGCTGACCTGCATCAAGTCCGGGTCGTTGTACAGCGCCCAGATGACATGCCCGGTCAGTTCGGGTGTTTCGGCGGTATCCAAGATATGACCGAACTTTTCGGGCTTGGCAGCGATGATCGCGCGTACCCGGTCGGTCAGAAGTGACCCCATCCAGATGGAGACCGCTGCGATGTCAAATTCACGCAGGTCGAAGGCCATGTCGGCGGCCATCTTGTCGGTGGCAGCTTTCGGGACTCCGTACGCCGGGCCGAAGGCGTAGTGGACTGCACCCGATGATGACGAAAAGGCCACCAGCCCTTTACGTTGCGCGAGCATGAGCGGGGCGGCATAGACGGTGGCGGCGTAGCTGCTGCGCAAGCCCACATCCAAGGTGTCGATGACATTGAGCGGCTCTTCCCAGAACTTCGTGCGGCCCATCATCTCGTCGCGGATGATCGCAGCGTTGTTGACCAGGATGTCGACGCGGCCGTGGTCGCGGCGAATCTGCTCGAACAGCGCCTTGACCTGCTCATCATCGCCGTGGTCGACCGCCACGGCGATGCCGTGCCCGCCCGCGGCGGTGACCCGGGCCGCGGTCTGGTCGATGGTGCCGGCGCGTGGGTCGGCAGAGCCGTCGCGGGTGCGGCCGGTGACATAGACCGTGCATCCATGGCTACCCAGCGCGTGCGCGATTCCGGCGCCGGCGCCGCGGCTGGCGCCGGTGACCACGGCAACGGGCGCGTCCTGTGTGTGCTCGTCGATTCCTGGGGCCATCAGTCGGTGATCTTCGCTGCTTGTTTGGATTCGGTGATCGGTCGCGCCAATCCCTGCTCATCGCAGATGATTTGCAGTTTCTGCACGGTCTCGGCGACGCCGGGTCCCAGCCGTTTGCCCGGGGTGAAGGTGGCCGGCAGGTGCCGCATGCCCTGGATGACGCCGATGGTGTCGTAGTGCACGGTGCCCTCGGCCACGCATTGGTAGTCCGGCATCCGGTCGAGCACGGCGGTGAGCATTGATTTGAACACCGTGCGCGCTACGTTGGAGCCGATGCATCGATGCACACCGAGTCCGAAGCTGAAGTGCCGGTTACCTTTTCGATCCATGACTACCTCATCGGGGTCGGTAAACACGGCCGGATCGCGGTTGGCCATCGCCCAGGACAGCCATAAGCGGTCACCCTCTTTGAGCACAGAGCCGCTGACTGTCATGTCTTCGGCCACCGTCCGCGCGTCGCCCGGCGCGGGGGTGAAGTAGCGCAGGAATTCTTCGGTGGCCGGGTTCAGCAGCTCGGTTCGATTGTCGCTGAGCCGGGTTCGCTGCTCGGGATGCTCTGCCAGCCACTCCAGTGCATGGGCGGTCAGCGCGGTGGTGGTATCGAAACCTCCACCGATGAGCAGGTTGAGCATGCCGAGCAGTTCGATGTCCTCCGGCGCTTCGCCATCGATCCGTAGTCTCGCCAGGGCGTCGATGATGCCCGGGCGGGGCTGTTCACGGATTTCGCCGAGGTTGGCGAACAAGTCCATCCCCATGGCCATATACAGCTCGCGCACTCGGGGCGCATCAGGAGAATCGGGCGGCGTGTACACCGACGCGTGCGCTGGTTCGTTATAGAGCGTCCATTTTTCCAGCCGCACTCCCAGCATGGCCAAGGTGAGCACTGCAGGCACGACGTTGGCCAGGTCGTCGACGAAATCGATGTGCCCGCTTTCGATGTGGTCATCGATGCAGGCCCGCACGATCTCGTCGACGAATGGCTCCCAGCGGCGCACTGCCGCCGGTGACAGATACGGGTTGAGCGCGGTGCGGTAGTAGCGGTGCTCGGGGTCGTCCATCTCCAGCATGCCGCCCCGGAAGTTCTCTGCTTCCACCATCAGCGGTATGGAGATTCCCTTGTAACCCCGGCGCTCGTTGCGCACGTCGTGGTCATTGGAGATGTGGGGGCATCGTGCCAGTTCGAACACCTCCTGGCTGCCCGCCGCGACCCAGTGCCCGTCGTAGGTATCGGTCCACGCGATCGGGCACCGCTGCTGCATCTCATGGGTGATATCAAGGAAGTGTTCGCGGTAATCCGCCGTGTGACGGTCGAAGTGATACCGCGATGGCTCGACAGGGGTCGAGGGGTCCATCGACTGGTCAGAGAGGGTACTCACGTCAAATCCCCGATCGTCGGCCGTGGGCGGCGCGCGCGGAAACCACGCGCTCGACCAGAACTTCAATGGCTTGCTCTGGGCAGGAATGCACTGCTTCGAGCACTTGTTCACGATGCTCGTCGGCAACCTCTTCAGTGACCGCTCGCGCGTGGCCGTCCACATCGTCGAGTTCGAACGACTGCGGCGCGATCATCGCGCACAGCGTGTGCCCCTGACACCGTGCGGGATCTACTCTGACGCGCACATTCACCTCCCACATCGATTGCTGAGCAACGAGATTCCCTGCGGCAGCAGATCTGGACTCATCACACGACAGCCCCGCCGTTGACTCCGATCACCTGTCCGTTCACGTAGCCGGCAGCCTCAGAACATAAGAACGAACACACCGCAGCAACGTCAGCGCCAGCGCCGAGACGACCCGCTGGGATCGCCATGGTGAGGTGCTCAGTCGCGGGCAGTTTGCCCTCCTGCTGCTGCTGACGCAGCATCGGCGAGTCGATGACGAATGGCGGCACAGTGTTGGCTGTGATGCCCTTGCGCGCGTAGTCCAGGGCGAGGGTTTTGGTCATCGCGATGACCCCGCCTTTGGTGGCCGAATAGTGCCCCTGAGCAGGGGCGCCCTGCTGGCCGGCCGCCGAGGAGATCGTCACGATCCGGCCCCAGCCGGTAGCGACCATGTCAGACACTGCGGCGCGGGCACACAGAAACGTCCCAGTGAGATTCACCGCCATATAGCGGTTCCACTCGTCCAGCGTAATTTTGTCGAACCGGGTGAATCCCGCGATCGCAGCACTGGTCACCAAAATTTCGACCGGGCCGAAAGTGTCACGGACAACATTGAATCCGTCGATTACCGACGACTCATCCGATACGTCCACAGCCACCGCGGCCGCCTTACCGCCGGCCGACTGAATCTCGGCGACTACCTTCTCGGCGGCTTCGACGTTGACGTCCATCACCGCCACCCGATGGCCGTCAGCGGCCAGTTGCACACTGATCGCTTGCCCCAAACCGGACCCACCGCCGGTTACCACTGCTGTTCGGCTCAACTCACACCATTCCTCGACTGTGGCCACCATCACTGATGCTGTACGCATGTATAGCGCATGCCGTGACGCCACACAAGCTCGGCTGCACAACGGAGCCGGTTGCGGCAAGCCGCGTGCAGCCCCTCCAGGCGCCGCAAGACTGTTGCCCACGGCACAGTTGGTCCTATACAGTCGTACAGCAGGCGCGTATTGTGCGCATGAATGTCCGCTGCCGAGGAGCCGATGTTGACTGATTTGTACTATGACCCATGGGATTTCGACATCGACCTGGATCCCTACCCCACCTATCGCCGACTGCGCGATGAGTGCCCGGTGTACTACAACGAGCGCCACGATTTCTGGGGCATCAGCCGCTATGCCGATGTGGACGCCGCGCTCAAAGACACCGCCCGGCTCAGCTCGGCCAAGGGCGACATCCTCGAAGTGGTGATGACAGACCCGGTGATGCCACCGGGCATCTTCATCAACGAGGATCCGCCACTGCACACGATCCACCGCGCCATCGTGTCGCGAGCCTTCACGCCGAAGAAGATGCGTGCGGTCGAGGAGAAGATCCGCGCGTTCTGCGTCGCCTGCCTCGATCCGCTGGTCGGCGGGGACCGATTCGACTTTGTCGAGGATCTAGGCGCCGAGCTTCCCATGCGGACCATCGGCATGCTTGCCGGCATTCCAGACGCCGAACAGCCCGCGGTGCGCGAGCACGCCAACAACGTCCTGCGCAACGAGCCGGGCAAGCCTATGGAGATCAAGAAGGACCGGTATTTCACCGGTGAGATGTTCGGCGAGTACGTCGAATGGCGGGAGAAAAACCCGTCCGATGATCTCATCACCGAACTGCTCAATGTCGAGTTTGAGGACGAGAACGGTACAACGCGCAAGCTGACCAAACAGGAACTCATCGTGTTCCTGGCCGTCGTGGCCGGTGCCGGCGTGGAGACGACCGGACGCCTGTTCGGCTGGATGGGCAAGGTGCTCGCCGAGCACCCCGACCAGCGCAAAGAACTCGCCGGCGATCACTCACTGATTCCTACCGCAATCGAAGAGCTGCTCCGATATGAACCGCCCGGGCCCCACGTCGCCCGCTACATCACCACCGACGACGTGAGCTTCCAAGGCCAGATCGTGCCGGCGGGCAAGCCACTGCTGCTGATGCTCGCCTCGGCCAATCGCGACGAACGCCACTTCGACGACCCGGACACGTTCAACATCCATCGCAAGCCCGGAGGCCACCTCACCTTCGGCCGCGGCCCACATTTCTGCGTCGGTTCCCCCCTGGCCCGCCTCGAAGGCAGGGTGGCACTGGAAGAGGTGCTGAAACGGTGGCCCGAATGGGAGATCGATATGTCGGGAGCCCGACGGTCACGCACATCGACGGTGCGCGGCTGGGACAGCATGCCCGCGGTGGTGTCCTGACATGACTGCAGCATCTCGCCGCGTCGCAGTCATTACCGGCGCTGCCCGCGGCCAGGGACGCAGCCACGCAGTGACCCTGGCCGGCGAAGGGTTCGACATCATCGCCGTCGACCGCTGCGCCGACATCGAATCGATCCCCTATCCACTGGCGACCGCCGACGACCTGGACGAGACCGCCCGCTTGGTCACTGAGGCAGGCGGGCGCATCAAGACGGTCGTCGCCGATGTCCGCGACCTGGATGCACTCCAAACCGGAATCGATGCCGGCATCGCTGAATTCGGCGATATCGATGTGGTCGTAGCCAACGCCGGCGTGGTGGGTATGGGATTGTCCGATCCCCTCGATGCCCAGGTGTACCACGACATCGTTGAGACGAACCTCAACGGCGCCTGGCACACGATCGCGACGACAGCGCCCTCGATGATCCGCAAACAGGCCGGCGGGTCGATCATCCTGATCAGCTCGATGCAGGGACTGGTCGGACGCGGCGGCGACGGCAGCGCAGCCACTTTCGCCTACGCGGCGTCCAAACACGGTGTCGTCGGCCTCATGCGCTCAGCTGCCTACGCTTATGCACCGCACCAGATCCGGGTCAACTCGATTCACCCGACCGGGGTGGCCACTCCGATGATCTTCAATGAGCACATGGCCCGCGTGTTCGAGGCCAATCCCGAGTCCAGCGCGATGTCGGGCAATCTGTTGCCCGTCCCGTTCGTCGAGCCTATCGACGTCACCAACGCCGTGTTGTTCCTCATCAGCGACACCGCCCGCTACATCACCGGCATGACGCTTCCCGTCGACGCAGGATTCGCCGTTAAATAGCGGCACACAGCACAAAGAAGGTGGGCCCCGACAGTCACTGTCGGGGCCCAACTTCATGCGTTCATACCCCTGCGGGACCCGGGGCGCCGTGCATGTACAGCGTTTGGCCCGAGCAGAAACTGGAGGCATCTGAGGCGAAGAACAAGGCGCCGTAGCCGATTTCATCAGGCTCGCCGAGCCGACCCAGTCCGTTGGTCATGGCGATCGCCTCGGGATCGAGACCGTACCGTGCCGCATCGTCGGTCAGCGTCGCAGCTCGCACCGCACCCACCGCGATCGCATTGACACGTACGCCTTTCTTGGCCCAGGCGGCCGCCATCGAACCGGTCAGGTTGTTCACGGCGGCTTTTGCCGCGCCATACGGGGCTGCTTGAGGCATTGCCAACAGGCTTGCGCCCGAGGAGATGTTGACAATCGATCCTTTGCCCTGAGCGATCATGGGCCGCGCCGCGGCCTTCGACAGGTGCCACACGGCTTTGAAATTGAGCGCGAGGACCTTCTCGAACTCCTCTTCCTCGAATTTCATGATCGATTTCGTTTCCGCACCGCCGGCACAGTTGACCAGGATGTCAACTCGCCCGAGCTCGTCGACCGTCTTGTCAATCAGCGCATTACAGGCATCGGCGGTGGTGACGTCGGTCGAGATGGGAAGGGCCCGTCGCCCCAGATCGATGACCTCTTTCGACGTGGCCTCCAGCGGGTCGGGGCGACGTCCCGCCAGAACCACGTCAGCACCATGCTGCGCGAGCACAAGTGCCGTTCCGCGGCCGATTCCGGTGCCGCCACCGGTGATGACGGCCACGCGGCCCTCTAATGAGAATCGGCTGGTCATGAAACTCCTTGGGGATTCAGGCAATGGCCGTTCCGGCACGCCGGAGACGGGCCACATGGGCTATACGATCGTATAGCATCGGGCAGCGTGCGCATAGCCCATGCCCCGCCATTGATCAGTCCTTGTGGATGACGAACAGCGTTCCGGGTTGTAGAAGGAAGTCGGTGGCGTTCGCACAGATGACAGCGGTGACGGGAGATCCGCCGTACTGCCCGCCGGCCTCGATGTTGCCCGACACGTTGGCCTTGACCGGGTGGTCAGTCGGACAGTCCGCAGATGGGCCCAGGACGGTGTTGGCGATGTTCACCAGCTGAAAGCTCTTCCCGCTCTCAAACGGTGCGAACCACTGGATCGTCTCGGTCCCCGGCGCCGTGCGCACTGTCTGCCCAGCTCCGTTGTCCTTGCTCCTGGACGTACATCCCGAGAGTGCGTGCGGCCATTGCGTATTGGGCCCGGAGAACCCGGCACACTGGATCCAGACGTCGTTAGGAACCCTCGGGTCGGCCATTGCCTGGCCGGAGGTCGCCATCGCTGAGGCGATCAATGTTGTTGACGCAGTCACAGTCAGGGCAGTCCTCAATGTCACAGTATTCACGAGCATGTCCCATCTCTTGCGATACATGCGAGCGCGTTTCGGCTCGCACTGCGCCAAGGTCCCATCAATAGCAGGCGCTATACGACCGTATAGCTAGAACGCGAGTGAGCGCAGGCGAATCGTGTGAACGTATTGCGATAGAGACGTTCTCGCGGACCAGATCGGCGACCGATCAAGCATTCTGGCGGATCAGTTCGGCCGCGCGCCACGCCACAGCCATGATAGGACCGTTGAGGTTGCCGGCCACCATGGTGGGCAGCACCGAGCAGTCCACCACACGTAGACCTTCTACGCCGCGCACTTTGAGCTGGTCGTCGACCACGTCTTCGCGGTCGGGTCCCATCGCGCAGCTGCCGGCCGCGTGGTAGCCGCAGTAACCGCCAGTGAGCACAGAGTCCACGAGCGCCTCGTCAGAGTCCACACCCGATCCGGGATAGGTCTCGTGGCTGATGCGCTCGGCGATCGGCGACTGATCGAACAGGTCGCGCATCCGCCGAACCAAGTCGGCAGTGGTGCGGCGATCATGTTCGGTTCCAAGGTAGTTCGGGTCGATTCGCGCCGGAGCGTGCGGATCGGCACTGGTGATCTCGATCGAGCCGCGCGAGGTCGGGCGCAGCATCATGCCCAGGCAGGAGACACCCGCCTGTCGTTCGATGGCCACCGGTTCACCGAGGTTGTAAGGAGGGATGGTCCACGGACCCAGCATCAATTGCCCATCCGGACGTTCGACGTCCGGCCTAGATTTGGCGAAACCCACGATGTCGAACGAGGGTGCCGCCAAAGGGCCTTTTCGGGTAGCCAAGTACTTTGCACCGGTAACCGCCTGTCCGAACGCACTCGACAGCAGGCGGTTGTAGCCGAGATCTTCCTTGAGCTGAAAACGCAGTGTGGCACAGCGGTGTTCGCGGAGACCTCTACCGACCTTGGAGCGATCCAGGTACACCTTCACCCCGGCGGCGGCGAGAACTTCTCGTGGACCGATCCCCGAACGCTGCAGCAGGATCGGAGTATTGAGACTGCCGAGGGCGACAATGACTTCCCGGGCGGCTCGGATCGTCGCGGTCGCACCTCGGCGTGCGACATGCACCCCGACCGCTCGACCCCCCTCGAAAACCAGCTGACGCACTACCGTGTTGGTCTGCACGGTCAGGTTGGGCCGACGCATCGCAGGCTTCAGAAATGCACTTGCCGCGCTGACGCGCCGGCCACTCCTGATCGTTGAGGTGGCGTATCCGATGCGTTCGCAGTCGGATTCATTGATGTCTTGAACCCTGCTCAACCCCAAATTGGCTCCAGCGGCGACCATCTCCTCGCATAGCGGATCGGGATCCTGAGGAACCGAAATGTGCAGCGGGCCACCCACGCCGCGGGTAGCCGACGGGCCGAATGCGTTGTCCTCGAACCCGGTGAAGATCGGCAGCATCTGGTCCCAGCCCCAGCCTTTGTTGCCCAACTGCTCGATCTCGTCCCAGTCGGCGCGCTGGCCCCGGTTGTAGATCATGCCGTTGATCGAACTCGATCCGCCGATCACCTTGCCGCGCATCCACTGCTCGGAATGCCCGTCTGGTCCGAATGGAACTGTCTGGTAGTGCCACATGTGTTTCGGACTCTCGAACAGCTTGCCCGATCCCTTGGGGACAACGAACAGTGGATTGCTGTCGCCGCCGCCGGCCTCCAGCAGCAGGACCTGCACTCTGGGGTCCTCGGTAAGGCGATTGGCCAGTACGCAGCCGGCAGACCCCGCTCCGGCGATGATGTAGTCATAACTGGCCATCTCGTATCCCTTCTACCTGCGCGCCACAGCTGCGCTGTACGACCGTACAACATGTGACGGTCGACACGCCACCAGGTCAGTCAGTGCGGCAGAGGTGGGACGTCACTGGCGTCCACCCCGTCCTCCACTTGGAGATTCCAGCTGTTGAACGCCATCGCCAGGCAGGTATATGTCCCGACAATGAACGGAAGCTCGACCAGTTGGCGGTTGTCCAGATGAACGGCCAGGCGTTGCCATGTGGCGTCGTCAATGCGGTAGCGGTCGAGAAGCTGATCGGCTGCGGCTACCAGGTCCGCCTCGAGCGGCGACCACTTGGCGCAGCCCCCGTCGATGACCCCCTGGATATCGAGTTCGTCCAGGCCATAGTGCTCCGCTTGCAGTACGTGATGGACCCACTCGTACTGCGCCCCGGTGCGCCAGGCGACGCGCAGCAGCATCAGTTCGCGTTCTCGATGCCCGATCGCAGGCTTGCTCAGCAGCACATTGCCGAGTCGGTTGAACGCCGCGGCCAGTCCGGGGTAATGCACCAGCGTCGCGAGTACATTTGGGGCCGCACCCGCCCTCTGAAAGGCCTTCACACCGGCGGTTCCGAATGCGGAAGCGACTGCGGCAGTGGCCTCCTCGTCCCATTCCGCGATGGGCAGCGGCGTGATCCTCGGGGTTGACTCAGAATGATGCTGCGACGTCATAGGCACACTGTACTGTCGTACAGCACCGGTGCTACGTTCGATATATGACGCTCACCCCCGAATCAGCAGGCACAGCCCCCGGCCGCGGTCGACTCGCAGGCCGGCGCATCGTAGTCGTCGGTGCAGGATCGCGACCTTCGACCGACCCTGAGGTCACAGTGGGCAACGGCCGGGCGATCGCGGTGTTGTCGGCCAGGGAAGGCGCGCAGGTGGTGTGCGTCGACATCGATGAGGCTCCCGCGAAGACAACGGCCGACTTGTGCGCAAAGGAGGGCAGCCAAAGCCTTGCAGTAGTTGCCGATGTGCGAGACGCGGCTGCCTGTGAGCGCCTGGTGCACGAGGCTCACGAGAAAATGGGGGGTCTCGACGGTGTTGTTGCCAACGTCGGGTTCGGGTCGGGCCAGGGACTTGCCGGCACTACACCCGAGGTGTGGGATGACCTTTTTGCGCTGAACATCCGATCCCACTTTCTCGTCGCCCGGGCTGCGATGCCGCTACTGGCCGATGGCGGCGCCTTCGTGTTTATCGGCTCGGTTGCCGGGGTGAAAGGCGGTACTCGATTGCCCGCCTACGACGCGTCCAAAGCGGGGTTGTTTGGCCTCTGTCGGCACGTCGCCCTGGAAGGCGCTCCCCGCAGCATCCGGGCCAATCACGTGATACCCGGCCCGGTTGACACCCCTCTCGGTCGGGTCGGGGACGCCACGGTCGAGCGCCGAGCCAAGATCCGTTGGCCGCTAGGACGCCAGGCCACGGCATGGGATATCGCCTACGCCACGGTTTTCATGCTCAGTGGCGAGGCCGCCTACATCACGGGTCAATCTTTGGCCGTTGATGGCGGCATTACCCAGTTCGGGTAGCCCACTGGCGCCGGTGCTCCACGCCACGGCGTTACGAGCTCGTTGAGACTGCGCTATACCGTAGAGGGAAGCGCACTTACACACGCCCAACCGATCATCCTTGCAGCTCGGCAAACATTTCAACCTGTACCCGAGAAGTGAGAGTAGGCAAGTTCATCTGTGGCACAGCATATTTCATCAATGATCAAGCATCTGCGTCGTGGCGCTTACGCCGTCGTCACCACTTCGCTGATGCTGTTGCCGTGCGCTTCACCAGCACTTGGTGAGCCAGATCTTCACAACATGCCGGAGGCACAACAACCGCCGGCGGTTGTTGGCTTTTGGGCCGGGGAGGACGTCGCCTCCCCGCAGGGTCGGCAATCGCCAAATCAAGACAATTACTACGAGCCAACCTATGAAGGAGCGCTCACGCCCGAGACTTGGGCTGTGCTCGCCAAAGAACGTGTGCCGCTGTATCTCAACGTTCGGTACGGGCGCGACTTCGGGCCCGTCCCGACGGGTGTAGACAGCACAGCCGCCGACCTGGTGCGCCACGCGAATCAGCTCAATGTACCGGTCATCGCCTGGCTCGTTGTGCCGGTCGAGAAGGGTTACTGGGCCAGTGAGACCAATGCCGCGGAGATCTTCGATGCGGTGCGAGAGTGGGCGTCTTGGAAGGATTCCGAGCGGTTGCAGTTCGAGTCGGTGGCGCTAGACCAGGAATTTTCCTGGCAGGATCTGCCAACCTACGTCGAGAATGTGACGGCAGCCGATACCGGCCGGCTCAACTCGTGGTTGCGTGCCAACATCGATCCGACATCGCAATGCAGCGCGTTCCAGACGTACGCACAACTCGTGGAGTGGGCGAAGTCTCGCGGAATCTCCGTAAACGCGGCCGAGGCACCGATGGTCGCCGACGACCTGCGTGATGGAGATCTGGCCTTACAAGATGCGCTCAACATCGCAGGCTCCTCATCCGGTTACGACCAGCTCTATCTCATGGCCTACCGCAGCGCAGTAGCGCAGGCTGGAACTGACCCCGGCTCAAGCTATCCGGCTTCGTACTACGCCGATATGAGCCAATACTTCGGTCCAGCCGGTCAAGTGTCACTCGGGATCGGGGGCCAGAAGCCCTACGACGATCTCACCACCCTGACACGCGACGTTCGTATGCTCTCCGGGTTGGGCGCAATGCGAATTCCGATTTACTCCCTGGAGACGACAGTCGAAAGATTCGGCGCGCCCGGCGTGCAAAAGATCGTCGAGGCCGCCCGGGATCCCCTGGTCGGCGCCGAGCTCGAAAAGGCAGTGCATCCGACGCCGATGTCCGAGGCCGCTCGGCAGGCCAGTCAGCAGCAGGATGCAACCGCCGGGGAACTCACGCTAGAAAAGGCTGACCAACAAGGCCATCCGCAGACACCGAACGCATGGCCAAACGGCTGCACCTGAACAATCGAACGCCACCGGGGCCGGTTCAACCAGCCCCGGTGGCGATCACTAGGCGAAGAGCTCGCTCCGTTCTTCGGTCCAAATTCCCGCTGGCGCACTTGACAATCCGGCCTCCTTGAGCGTCAAGATCCCTGCCGGAGCTGCCGCTACGTCGAAGGCAGCGTTCACCGCCGGCAGCGCGGTCATCGTGTCCCACTCATGATTGCCCCACGATTTCGGCGGGATGAAGCGGATCCGGACGTCGACGTCGGGCTCCCCCTTGATGACCACGTGGTAGTGGTCGTCGTCGAATTCCCACCCTTCGTTGAGTTTCTTGGTCAGATACCAGGCGACGTTGGACTGCAATACCGTCTTGCCGTTCACTTTCCCGTTCCACCCGGCCCGAATGGCCGCGATCGTGTCTTTCTCCATCGCGAACCATCCCAGGTCGACGCGCTCCGAGGCCGTCGCATAGTCGACAAAGAACTCCATGTCATCGAGTGCATAACCCAACGCTGTGCCCATGCGCTGCACCGAATCGTAAAAAGTGCTCAGCCACATCTTGGCCACCTCGATGACTGCAGGCGTGGCCTCCATCAGCGAGAAGCCGAGGGCCTGCCATGTCTCGGGCGATTCATACACCGACACGTCGGCAGATTCAAAGACCGAAACCTGCTGTACGTCCCGACAAACCGCGGTCATGTGCGCGGTCATCGAATTGATCCACCCCGGATTGACGCCTGTGACATAGAACGAGCTATCGCCCCGACTACACGCATCGGCAATTCGATCCCGAGTCTCTCCTTGAATACCACCCACGTTGAGGAACAGATTGGTGCTGATCACATCGAGCCCACTTTCCAGCAGACGGACGGCGTGATCGACGTCAGCCATGAACGGGGTGTACAACACGGTGTCAGCGTCCAGCGCTATCAAGTCGTCAACGTCAGTCGTGGCAAGCACCCCAGTATCTGGACGTCCGCACAAAGCGCCTGCATCCACCCCGGCCTTGTCAGGTGAGTAGGCGTACAGACCGGCGAGTTCAAGCCGCGGATCATCGAGAATCGCTCGGGTACTGAGCTTCCCGACCTTCCCCGTCGTCCACTGGATTACGCGCAACTTCTCCATCAGCCCTCCGAATAGCCTTGTTCGCAGATTGTTCCCGCGTGCGACTAACCATAGCTGTACGACCGTACAGCGCGCTGAGCTTTCAGACGAAACCCAACACGGCGATGATCATCTCCGGACGGGCTCGTTGATTAGACCGAGTAATGCACGATCGCCGCTTCGTGCTGCACCTCTAGGGTGTTATCCAACTCCGAGTCCGACGTCAGCGACCCGCGGCCGCGATCGTCGTCCGCAGGCTACCGGCCGCTCTCTCGGCATGAAGGGCAATGGGGTTCCCACCTGCCATTGCCTACCACGCCGGGGAACGAATGTTTGCCTGATCCGCTAGAGCATGGAGGGCCGGACCAACAGCGCCAAACCGGGTAGAGAATCTACGCCTGGGCAGGCGAACCGCGCATCGTCGAACTCCGCAAGGGTGACAGCTCTTTCGGCCTGTGCGCACGCATTCCACACGCCCTGGAGGCCCTGCACGTCGAGATCGGCAGGCTCGCCGACGAAGGCAGCGAGATCGACGACGGCACGCTGTCCTACCGGCTGGCCCGAATCTATGCCGACTACACCCAGATCCATCCGTTCCGAGTGGTTCAGTGCGTCCCGTGATTCGATGCCGTTCCGCCGCGACGGGCGCGCCGACCCGCGGCCGTTCCTGGCCGTGCTGCGCGGACGGCTACGGCCACAGAGGATAGTGGATGCCGATGTCTGATGACCTTCCCCCGCACGGCGTGGCAATCAGCGCCGATGAGGCTGACGAGCTTTGGGACCCATGGTCTCCGGCCGAGGTGGCCCGCCGGTTGTCCGGTGTCGATGCTCCGTGGTGTGTGGCCGCAGGATGGGCGATCGACCTGTACCTCGGTGATCCGCCGCGGCCACACGCCGACATCGAGATTGCCGTCCCCCGCCGGGACTTTCCGCAGATCGCCGCCGCACTGGACGGATTCGATTGGGACGTGGCGGGTGCCGGCCGGTTGTGGCCCTACCCGGATGTGAGCGATCACCCCGCCCTACACCAAACCTGGTGCCGCGACCCGACCACCGGGCGGTATCACCTCGATGTCTTCCGCGAACCGCACACCGGAGATCAATGGTTGTGCCGGCGCGATCCGTCGATCACGTTGCCCTACCGGGAACTGATCGGCATCCGCGACGGAATCCCCTACCTGGTGCCGGAAGTCGCGCTGCTGTTCAAGGCGCACCGCACCGCGACCAAAGACGAGCAGGATTTCCGCCGCACGGCACCACGACTGACGAGCACAGGACGAACACGGCTCCTGAGCTGGCTGACCCGGCTCTACCCCGACCACCCCTGGTTGACTCGACTACGGACTCAGGGATTCGGATCCGCCAGGTAGCGCTGTACGGTCGGCCCCATCCAGGCGACCAGGTGCTCGGCACAGCCGTCGCCACGGCCTCACCCTGGCTGTGGTTCGGCGCGCAATACGAGGCCTACCGCCGGCACGTGCCCCGCTGGATTCCGCGGGTCACGCCGTGGGCCGGATCCTCAGTCTAACGGGTCGGAGTCGCGATGCGCTTCAAGCAACTTCAACCACACCTCACTGATGGTCGGGAAGCATGGCACCGCATGCCAGAGTCGTTCGATGGGGACCTCGCCCGCTACCGCGATGGTGGCCGAGTGCAGCATTTCGGCGACGCCGGGACCGACAAAGCTGGCCCCGACCAGGATTCCGCGTTCGAGATCTACGACGAGCCTTGCCTGCCCGGTATAGCCGTCCGCGTAGAAGTTCGCTCCGGGAACGGTTTGACCGATGTTGACATCGACGGCCTTGACGCGACTTCCCTGCCGGGCTGCCTGCGCGTAGGTCAATCCCACCGAGCCGGCCTCCGGGTCAGTGAAAAATGCCTGTGGCACCGCAAGGGTGTCCGCCGTGGCGCGATGCGGACCCCACTGTGATGTGTCAAGCGGAAGTCCTTGTGCTCGTGCGCCGATGACGTTGCCGACGATCCGCGCCTGATATTTGCCCTGGTGAGTCAGCAAGGCGCGATGATTTGCATCGCCTAGCGCATACAACCATTCGCCTTCGACCCCGCGGACAGTGCATGAGTCGTCGATGTCGAGCCATGATCCGGGCAACAGACCGATCGTCTCCAGTCCGATGTCGGCAGTGTTCGGCGTACGTCCGGTGGCGAAGAGAATCTCATCGACTTCGAGACGGCCGCCGTCACTCAGGATCACTTCCACAGGTTCGGCCGGCGACGTGCGCCGCAGCTCGGTCACCGTCACCTCAGTACGCACATCCACCCCGGCAGCCGAAAGGCCCTGACGGACATGGTCACCGACGAAAGCCTCCATCTTGGGCAGTAGGGCAGCAGAGCGCACCAACAACGTGACTTCAGAACCGAGGCCGCGCCAGGCCGTCGCCATCTCCACTCCGACTCCCCCGCCACCGACCACCGCCAACCGTGGGGGGACCTCACTGCTGTCGGTGGCTTTGCGGTTCGTCCAGGGCTTCGCTTCGGCCACACCGGGTATGTCGGGTAGCGCCGCCGTGCTGCCCGTACATACCGCCACCGCGTTGCGGGCCGTCAAAACTTGTGGATCCCGGCCAGACGCGGCCACCGTGACACGGCGCGGGCCGTCGAGACGTCCGTGCCCCCGGATCAGGTCGACGCCCATGGCGGAAACGGTGTCGGCCTGACCAGCGTCATTCCACTCGGTCACGTAACGGTCCCGACGGCCGAACACGCCCTTCGTGTCGATCGGGTCCGAAACCGCCTCGCGCGCACCGTCTATGCGTTGGGCGTCGGCGATCGCGAGTACCGGACGCAAGAGCGCCTTGCTCGGAACGCAACCCCAATAAGAACATTCACCGCCGACGAGTTCGCGCTCGATGACTGCAACGGTCAGGCCGGCGGCATGGGCCCGCGCTGCGACGTTCTGCCCCACCGGACCGGCGCCCAGAACGATGACGTCATAAGCACCAGTGTCGGGCATGTGTGATTCGGAGGTCTGGATGGTCAATGGTCAATCCGTTCCGTGTGTCGTCGTAGGGGGATAGTCACGTTCCTGCAGGCGCCAGGAGTTGCCGTCGGGGTCAAGGAAGTCGGCGAAGCTCGCGTAATCCGACCGGTTCGGATCAACACCGGGCCGGAAGCAACCACGCCACCCGCCGTCGGCGTCTTTGTGCACGATGTCGCCGACGGCGACACCGCGTCCGATGAGCTCATCCCGGTAGCCTTCGATATCGGATACCACCAGGTAGATGCCGCGTAGGCTGCCCGGCATCGCGTCCGTCAACCCGACTCCGAACTGTATTGACGTGCCCGACCCGGGCGGCGTCAGTTGGACGACGCGAAATTGAGGCGTCGGTGCATAGTCCACATCGAGTACGAATCCGACCTGGTCCCGATAGAAGTGCAGCGACCGGTCGGGGTCGGCCACCGGGACGGTGACGACTTCCAGTTTGGCCTGGATCGTCACCGGTCGCCTTCTGACCGGCCGAGAACCTCTGCGGGGTCCAGGCCGCGGTCAAGGCCGTGTGGCATGACGTTCTGGCCAGGCTCCAGTTCCAGCTGCCGACCGTCGAGGTATACATCGACCTTGTCGGGCTCGAACGAGATGAGATTGCGCACTCGGGCAACCTCTGTCCACGCATGTGTATACGACCATGCCGCCCGGTGCCGGTCGCCGACGTCGTAGTAATCAGCCAATCCCTTGTAGGGACAGAACGTCTGACCCTCAACCGGTTTGAGGGCGGATTCGTCGATATCCTCGCGACGCACGTACCAGCGGGCGGCAAATCCCGATTCATATAGCGCCAGCGGCTGGCGCGTCTCGGCGATGACCCGCTCACCGTCACGCACGACCAGGTGCCGTGACGTCGATCGGATGTCGATACGGTGGTATGCGTCGGCGGCGTGACCGACAACGCGCTCATCCTCTTCGAAGAACGCGTCCATCGCCCGCCAAGCGAATGCGAACCGGTCCTGGAGAACACCCGCGTGCGAAGGGAGAGAACTGAATCGCCAGGCGGCCCGTTTGACCGAGCGATCGGCGGACCGGGCACTGAACCACTCCACCGGCCCCAGCTCGGGGTGATCAGTGACGACCCCTTCGACATCAAGGACTCCCGGACTGAGGTCGTCCGCAGGAAAGTAAGCGACCGGGTAGCGGCCCGGCTCGTGCAGCAGTACAACGTCTTGACTGTCGGCAATCCACTTGTCGCCCAACTTGACCCGCATTCGACGCCGTAGCGGCTCAGCGAACAGTAACCGTTTCGGCAAGGGTTCCGGAGTCAGAAATTGTCCGACCGACCCGGAGGCCAGTGGGCCCTGCTGCCAAGCCAGTCCCATCGAGTCTTCCCCGCTCTCGAGTTGGCCGCCCGCATCGACCGATCGCAGCCTGCAGACAACATATTTCGCCCATTGGGTCTTATAACCCAATATTCTGGGTCACACCACCCACTTTTGTCCAGGGTGAATCCGCAACCCGGACAGAACGTCCTGATCGGTTAGGCCTTGGCAGTGCGCCGGGAAGGCACTCGCCCTGAACGCTTCTCGGGTGCCAGGGCAAAGGATGCGACGTAGTCGACCGCCGCTCCCACCACAGCACGGAACGGCTCGGGCCTACCGGTGGCGAAAGCCAGCATGGTGCCACCCTGATGTGCAGCCACAAGCGCCACTGCCAGGTGATGCGGGTCGGCTTGCTCAACGAGTTCGCCATTGCTGCGCATCGCACTCAGCCCGGCGCAGAACAGGTCGATCCACTTCTCGTAGCCGGCGGCCAGGTCATCAAGGACTTCGGCTTCTTCGAGAAGCTCGCCGGTCAGTGAGCCGTAGATGCACCCGCCACGGAGATAGACCGTCTCCAGTTGGCGTTCACACGCTTTGGCCCAGGCACGAATCGCAGCGAGGCTGCCGAGCGCCGCCAGCTCCGGCTGCCGGTGAAACTCAAGGACATCGTCTGCGCGTGCCGCGATCACCTGCCGGGTCAGGTCCCGCTTGTCGGTGAAGTAGTGGGCGATCTGCGACCCGCTCACGCCGACGGCCCGGCGCACATCATCGAGACTGGTGCCGCCGACCCCGTCGCGGAACATCAGTTCAGCGGCACCGTCGATGATGCGAGCCCTGGTCGCCAGGCCTTTACGCGTGAATCGCTGCGAGGCGTCATCAACCACAACCGTCGGCTTGCGCCGGTCGCGTCGCCGACGCGGAGGACGTGCGACCCGCTCGGCGGGATCAGCGGCAAACAGGCGCAGGTAATTGACCACAAACCTGAGCGTGTCACTCAGCGGCCACTCCTGGCGGTAGGCGAATGTGAGTGTGCCCGCACCCTGATGGCCGGCGACGACAACCATCGCCAGCGCCTTGGGGTCCGCCGATGTCACCAGCACCCCGCGATCCAGCATGCGCTGAAACGACTGCTCCAGCTGGGAGATCCATTGTTCATACCCGGCGGCCAGCGCCTGCCGAGTTTGCTCGTCGGACTTCATCAGCTGCCCCGCCAGCGCGTGGTAGGTCGGCGTTCCGGTGTAGCCGATCTTGCGCAGGTAGCGCATGTTGAGGTCGAGCCAGCGCTCGAAGTCGTCGAAGGTGTCCAGCCCACCGAGCATCGGCTGGCGGTGGAAACCGAGCACGACCTCCATCTGCCTTTCCATCACCGCCCGGATCAACGCCTGCTTGTCGGCGTAGTAGTGACTGAGTTGCGAACCGCTGACCGAGGCGACTTGCCTAACCTTGTCGAGGCTCAGCCCGGACAGCCCATCATCGAGGATGACCCGCGCGGCGGACTGCAGAATGCGTTCGCGGGTGGCACGGCCCTTGGCCGTAAATCCTGTGGAAGGGCCTGCTGTGTACATTTGCCGATCAGTTTACCGCCCTCCCATATGCTGAGATTGACGTTTGAGGCGGAGGAGCCCGGAACGTCACCCAGACCGCTGATCCGTCTCGCGATTGACGTCACCCATGGGCGGTGCCATATTGGGATGGAAAACCCAAACTGCCTGGCCACCTGCCCTTGCCGCCTGGCGACACGTCAAGCGCGCAGCACGGCATCGGGAAGGAGCGGCATGCCACGGCTGCTTTCTGTGAATGTCGGAATGCCCAAAGATATTTCGTGGCAGGGCAAGACGATCCATACCGCGATCTACAAAGAGCCCGTCGAGGGACCCGTTCAGGTCCGCCGCCTAAATGTCGACGGCGATGGACAGGGCGATCTCAACGGTCACGGCGGCGAGAACCGGGCGGTCATGGTTTATCAGGCCGAGTCGTATGACTACTGGCGGCGCGAGTTGGGGCGCGATGACCTGTCACCCGGGCACTTCGGCGAAAACTTCACCGTATCCGGACTGCCGGACGACACCGTGTGTATCGGAGATCGATATCGGATCGGCGATGCCGAATTCGAGGTGACTCAACCTCGCGTCACCTGTTTCAGAGTGGGTATGCGCCTCGGAATAGCGGACATGCCGCGACTTCTGGTCGCCCATCACCGCCCGGGGTTCTACTTCCGGGTCGTCACCGAAGGACGGGTCTGCGCCGGCGATCAGATCGTCCAAACCCGGCAGGGCCGACACCGATTGTCGGTCGCGGCGGTCGACGCAATGCTCTACCTTCCAGATCCCGACAAACACGGCATGCGCCTGGCCGCCGAAATCCCTGCATTGAGCCCTGGATGGGCACAGTCGTTCCATGAGCTGCTGTCGGCGGATCCCCCCGCCGAACCCCAACCGGCTTGGCGGGGTTTTCGTCCGATGCGCATCGGCGCCATCCGCCGCGAGACCAGCGACGTGGCGTCATTCGAGTTGCGAGCGGACGGCCTCCTCCCTGCTCCGCTGCCGGGCCAGTATGTGACTATCCGCATCGCTGCACCCCGGCAGCCCCCGGCCCTACGCAGCTATTCGCTATCGGGAGCCCCAACGGGTGACAGGTACCGAATCAGCGTGAAGCGAGAGCCTCACGGCTTGGTCAGCCAATGGTTCCATCACACGGCCACCGTCGGCACCTCTGTGGACGTCGGGGCCCCGCACGGGGATTTCCGGCTTGTCGATGCCCCGGGCCCGCTCATCCTGATGTCGGCCGGCATAGGTGTCACGCCAGTGCTGGCGATGCTGCATCACCTGGCGGCCACGTCCAGTTCCCGACGGGTCATCTGGGTTCACACCACGCATGACGAGTCCTCGCACGCGTTCCGCGACGAGATCGCCACGTTGTTGACGGCACTGCCGAATGCCGAATGGCATGATTTTTACAGTTCGGCGGCGGGCGGACGGCTTGGCGACGTGCAGATCGCCGCGCTCGCGTTGCCGGTTGACGCCACCGCATTCCTCTGCGGACCGTCGGCTTTCATGGAAGACATGGCCGCTGCGCTGACCGCTGCCGGAATCACGCGCATCCACTCGGAATTGTTCGGTGCCCGGCAGGCCGTCAATCCAGGATCCCTGCCGACAGCGCAGGTACGTCGCCCGCACCCTCCAGCCGGTGAACCCGGAAGCGGCGCCGCGGTGACCTTCGCCCGCTCAGGGCTGACCGTGCCCTGGTCGCCGCGACACCGCACCGTGTTGGAACTGGCCGAGGCCTGCGACGTCCCGACGCGGTACTCCTGCCGGAGCGGCGTATGCCATCTCTGTGTGACCGAGGTGATCACTGGCAGCTTCGATTACGTGACCGATCCACTTGCCCCACCCGCACCAGGGTCGGCCCTCATCTGTTGCGCTGCGCCCGCCAGTGATCTGGTCTTGGACCTGTAAAACCGCCAGGGCAGTCGCAGCGACGCGAGGGTCGCTCTCACGCTCGGTCGACCGCACGCCGCCCCTCTGCCCGCACCGGGTCAGGACGCAGATAAAGCACCAGGCAGGCACAGATGAGGATCATCGCCGTCGCCGGGAACCAAATCGCCACTACAGCGGAAGCGCCGAAGACCCCGATCGTGACAACCGAACGCATGCGCAGTAGGCGGCGCAGTCTGGCGGAAGCCGCCTCGTGCGACGGTTGGTCCACGGCCTCCCAACACAACGCCACATAGGTCACGTTGACGACAACAAAGATCAATGCGTACAGGGCGACGGGGGCCGACGCCAGTTGAGTATCCGCGATCCACTCCGTACTGAAGGGGATCAACGACACCGCGAACAAGTGTAGGAAATTGGACCAGACCAACCGGGCCGTCGTTGGCTGCGCATAGCTCAACAGATGGTGATGGTTCATCCAGACAATCGCGATGAACAGGTAGCTGACCGCATAGCTGAGCGCTGTGGGCCACAGCGTCAGTAGCGCTCCAAACGTGTCCGCGGACGGAGGTTTCAACTCCAACACCAGGATGGTGATAAGCACTGCGAACACGGCATCGGAGAACAAAGCCACCCGCTCCGGGCGTGATCGCTGCACAGCCAACGCGGCACCCTCCGCTCCCCCGGGACCCAGTGACGCCCGAATCATATCCCGATTGGGTCACCTAACCCAATACTTCCTCCAAAAATGCGGCCGGACGCCGCGGACGGCGCATTCTTCGACATCGGTCGCACCAGGACTGCCACATCTCCTTCGCCCGGGTGGTTATATTGGGTTGCGCAACCCATTTTGTGGGTTACATCGATCCACAAAACCCATCAGCACGACCAATTGGCAGGGGAACCACCATGACGACATCGGCAAACCGGACGAAACTACTTGATGCAGTCCATATTTCGACGATCGACACCATCGCGGCGATCGTGGGCCGGTACGGGCTCGTAGTGGTCATCGGGTGGATCGGCGCCCTCAAGTTCGCGGACTTCGAAGCTCATCAGATCCAGCCCCTGGTTGCACACAGCCCGTTCATGGGTTGGCTGTACAACTTTCTTCCGGTCTACCCTTTCTCTGCGCTGCTCGGCGTATTCGAGCTGACCGCGGCCACACTCATCGCGATCAAGCCGATCGCACCGAAGCTGTCGATAGCCGGCAGCCTGCTGGCGATACTGCTCTTCCTCGCCACTGTCAGCTTTCTGTTCACCACTCCGGGTGTCACCGAACCCAAGGGCGGCGGGTTTCCCGCGTTGTCATTGACCGGCGAGTTCCTACTCAAAGACATTCCACTGCTCGGCCTTTCCTTCTGGACGCTGTCCGACTCCATCAAATCCGCACGTCAGCGAGCAACCGCAGCTCAGCAGTAGCTCGATGCGTCCGAACGGCCGGGCCGAGACCTTGTCCGCCCGGTCGTTCGCCCCGACGGTCAGTAGCGGCCGATCGCAATTTCGCATCACCCTGCGTGGATCTCTTCAGGCAGGTCAAACTGGGTTGGACACTCGCAGCGGCTCCCGCCCGGGATTACCCGGGTGTGAGCTCGCGTTGTCGCCAGAGACCGCGACTGAAAGTGAGAACCGTCGATGGGCACCTCTCTGCACCTCGCCGTCGCACTCGATGGCACCGGCTGGCACCCGGCATCGTGGCGCGAGCCGCTGGCCCGCCCCGCCGAAACGCTCTCCCCGCGCTACTGGACCGACCTGGTCATCCAGGCCGAACGCGGCCTGCTGGATTTCGTCACGATCGAGGACGGACTCACCCTGCAGTCCGATCACCCGTTCCGCCCCGATGACCGCATCGACCGGGTGCGCGGCCGTCTCGACGCGGTGCTCATCGCCGCGCGTGTCGCGCCCCGCACCCGACACATCGGGTTGGTGCCCACCGTCGTCACCACGCACACCGAGCCGTTCCATGCGTCCAAGGCCATCGCGACACTCGACTACGTGAGCACCGGCCGCGCCGGGGTACGGGTCCAGGTGTCCTCTCGTCGGGATGCCGCCGCGCACTTCGGCCGACGCGCACTGCCCGAGGATCGTGCCGTGCTGACCACCGAATTGTTCAGCGAGGCCGCGGATTACGTGGAAGTGCTGCGTCGCTTGTGGGACAGCTGGGAGGACGACGCCGAGATCCGCGATGTGGCCAGTGGCAGGTTCGTCGACCGAAACAAACTGCATTACATCGATTTCGAGGGCGCGTCGTTCTCGGTGAAGGGGCCGTCGATCACCCCGCGGCCGCCGCAGGGGCAACCGATCGTGGCCGCGCTCGGCCACGTCGACCCCGCCTACCAGCTCATCGCGGGCAGCACCGACGTCGGGTTCGTCACCCCGCACAGCGCCGACGAGGTCACTGCCCTGGTCGACACCATCGCCGCGCTCCGCCCCACGCAGGCTCCGCCGGTGCGGGTATTCGCCGACCTGGTGGTCTTCCTCGACGACACGATTGATGCGGCGCAGGCCCGACGAGACCGTCTCGACGAGCTGGCCGGTACCGAATACCGCAGCGACGCCGAGATTTTCGTCGGAACACCGAGTCAGCTGGCCGACCTGTTGCAGGCCTGGCACACCGCCGGCGCCACCGGCTTCCGGCTGCGCCCGGCGTCCTTGCCGCACGACCTGCAGCAGATCACCGATGCACTGGTCCCCGACCTGCAACGCCGCGGCTTGTTCCGCGAGGCTTACGAAGCCTCCACGCTGCGTGGCCTGCTCGGCCTCACCCGCCCCGCCAACCGCTACACGACCGTCTGACACGGATCAGGAAACGCCCATGAGCAAGCCCGTCAAGCAGATTCATCTGGCCGCACATTTCCCGGGGGTCAACAACACCACGGTGTGGAGCGACCCCAAATCCGGCAGCCACATCGAATTCGATTCGTTCGTCCGGTTCGCGCAGACCGCTGAACGCGGCAAGTTCGACTTCTTGTTTCTGGCCGAGGGCCTGCGGCTGCGCGAACAAGGCGGCCAGATCTACGACCTCGACGTCGTCGGGCGCCCGGACACGTTCACGGTGCTGGCCGCGCTGGCCGCGGTGACCGATCGGCTCGGTCTGACCGGCACGATCAACTCGACGTTCAACGAACCCTATGAGGTGGCACGGCAATTCGCCTCGCTGGACCACCTATCCGACGGCCGGGCCGCCTGGAACGTCGTCACCTCCTGGGATGCCTTCACCGGCGAGAACTTCCGCCGCGGCGGCTTCCTGCCCGAAAACCAGCGCTACGAACGGGCCGAGAGCTTCCTGGCCGCCACCCACACGCTGTTCGACTCCTGGCACGGTGACGAAGTCGTCGCCGACAAAGACCGAGGCATGTTCCTGTCCGACCCGGCGGCCGGCGAGTTCGCCTACCGCAACGATCATTTCGACATCAGCGGCCGGTTCAACGTTCCCCGCAGCCCCCAGGGGCGTCCGGTGATCTTCCAGGCCGGGGACTCCGACCGCGGGCGCGAGTTCGCCGCGGCGGCCGCCGACGCCATCTTCTCGCGATACGGGACGCTGGAGGATGGTCAGAAGTTCTATGCCGACGTCAAGGGTCGCCTGGCCAAATACGGCCGCCGTCACGACCAATTGCTGATCCTGCCCGCAGCTACCTTCGTCCTCGGGGACACCGACGACGAGGCTGCCGACCTGGCCCACGAAGTGCGGCTGGCCCAGGTGTCCCCCGCCACCGCGATCAAATTCCTCGAACAGCTGTGGAACCGCGAACTTTCCGATCACGACCCGGATGGGCCGTTGCCCGCGGTCGACCCGGTGGTCGGTGAGAACACCATCGCCAAGGGCCGGGCCAGTGTCCGGATGCACCGCGACCCGATCGCGGTCGCCAACGAATGGCGCGCCAAGGCCGAGGCACACAACCTGACCACCCGCGAGCTCATCGTCGAGGTGACCGGGCGGCAGAACTTCGTCGGCTCGGCCGCCACGATCGCCGAATCCATAGACCATCTCGTGCAATCCGACGCCAGCGACGGCTTCATCCTGGTCCCCCACGTCACCCCGGACGGGCTCGACCCGTTCGTCGACCGCGTCGTCCCGCTACTGCAGGAGCGCGGCGTGTTCCGTACCGACTACGAGGGGACGACCCTGCGCGAGCATCTGGGGCTGGCTCTGCCCGAGCTCTCCGGACACGGGGAGCACACGGCCGCAACGGGATAGCGGCTACTCGTCTGCCTCGTCGGGTTGGCTGCGGTCCTTGTACTCCCAGCTCGCCCCCGCGGTCAGCGTGCCGGGCTCCAACTCGGTGCGCCCGGCGTCGCGCACGTGCACCGTCTGCGCGAGGATCTCGTCGGGCTTGCCGCCGATCACGATGACCGGGTGGTCGTACTCGATGCCGTAGAGCTTCAGCGCGGCATGCACCGCGTGCGCCGCGGCCTTGCCGCGGGACATCTTGGCGTTCGAGTTGACCCTGATGACCAGCCGGCGTTCCGGTTCGGCGTCTTCGGCGTCCATGGGTAGCAGACTAAAGCTTGATCCAGAACTTGTCGTACCCCTCTGCGATGATGGGGTCATGCCTTCCACCGCAGCCACTTTCGATGTTGCGGAGAGTCCTGCGCAGCGCCTGGAGAGGTTGTTCGCCGAGGTATCGGAGCTGATCGGTCAGCGCAATGCGATCGACGGTCGCATTGTGGAGATCGTCGCCGAGATGGACCGTGACGAATTATGCGGTGCCACCGGCGTCCGATCGATGGAGGCGCTGGTGGCCTGGAAGACCGGTGTGACCCCGCGCAACGCCGAGGTGGTGGTGGCGATCGCGCGGCGGCTTGACGAGTTCCCCCGGTGTGCGCAAGGGATGCGGGAAGGCCGGCTGTCGCTGGATCAGGTCGGGGTGATCGCCGAGAAAGCCGCCGACGGATCCGATGAGCACTACGCGGAGCTGGCCGCGGTCGCGACGGTCACTCAGCTGCGTACCGCGGTCAAGCTGGAACCGCGCCCCGAACCAGACCACAAGCCGGTGCCGGGTCCCGACCCTGGACGGTCGATCACCAAGACCGAGGATGGTACGTACACCACCTACCGGATCCGGTTGACCCGGTTGGAGGCCGCCAGGTTCGACGCGGCCCGCCAGGCTCATCACGATGGGTTGGTCGCGGATTGGAAACACGATCACGACACCGAGTCCGATGATGCGGACGATGTTCAGGCGCCGCCGTTCCCGAACGGTGTGGATGCGTTCATGAGTGTCATCGAGGTCGGCTGGGATGTGGAGGCGGCGCGTCGCCCGCATGGACAGCACACCACCGTGGTGGTACACGTCAACCTCGACACCGGCGGCGACAAATCGGTCGCCGCACTGCATCTGGGCCCGGTGCTGACCGAGGACGAACGACGTGAGCTGCTGTGCGACGCTACGTACGAAACCTGGTTTGAACGGCACGGTCAGGTTATCGGCGCCGGGCGCACCACCCGGCAGATCAACCGCCGGCTACGCCGGGCTTTGGAGCATCGCGACCGCTGCTGCGTGGTGCCCGGTTGCGGGGCAACCCGCGGTCTGCACGCCCACCACATCATCCATTGGGAAGACGGCGGACCCACCGAACTGGACAACCTGGTGCTGGTCTGCCCGTATCACCACCGGCTGCACCACCGACGCCTCATCACGATCACCGGACCCGCCAACCGGCTGGTGGTCACCGACACTGCCGGCAGACCGCTGCACGGCGGATCGTTGGCCCGTCCTCCGACCACACCCCCACCCGATGTCGCGCCGTGCCCCGGCCCGACCGGGGAACGCGCCCACTGGTGGTGGTACCCACCCTTCCAACCCCAACCACCGCCGGCAATCAATTAGCCGCGCGAGCACCACGCTTCACGGTTCGTCCGAGGCCACTTCCCTGAGGAACTCCCCGCCGTGGATGGCGGCCAGCAGCGAATTCTCCGAGGTGCGATTGGCGGTGAACAGCAACTCGTCGCCGGCTTCGAGCACGTCGTCGGGCTTGGGAAAGCGCACCTTGTTGCCGCGAACGACAGTGACCAGCGCGGTGTCGACCGGCAGGTCCAATCGGTCCACCCGCTGACCGACGACGGGGTTGTCTTCGGGCAGTGTGAGTTTGGTCAGTTCCACCCGCCCCCCGCGCAGCGTCATCAATCGCACCAGGTGCCCGACGTCGATGGCACCCTCGATGCCTGCCACCAGGGAACCCGGCGTCGACACCGCGACGTCGATGCCCCAGTCCTGTCCGAACAACCACTGGTTTCGGATGTCGTTGATGCGGGCCACCACCCGCGGCACGCCGAATTCCGACTTGGCCAGCAACCCGACCACGAGATTGGATTTGTCGTCACCGGTAGCCGCGATCAGTACGTCACACGTTTCGATGCCGGCCTCCTCCATCGCGGAGAGTTCGCAGGCGTCGGCGAGCAGCCAGTCGGCGCCCGGCACGGTGTGCGGCTCGTATCGGCGGTGCAGCTGCTCGATCAGCAGGACCTTGTGGCCGTTCTCGACCAACTCACGCGCAACGGAGCGGCCCACATTGCCCGCGCCGGCAACCACTACTCGCATATTCCGTTCCGCCACCCAACCATTTTCGCCCATTCGCACGGCGCACTCACGGGCCTTCGTCCTGATTAACTGATTCCCGATGAGTCTGAACCAGCTGTACCTGACCTTGCTCACCGGCGGCGTCGTGCTGCTGGCGAGCATCATCGGCACGCGGGTGGCGACCCGGATCGGGTTCCCCAGCCTCCTGTTCTTCCTGCTGGTCGGCATGGTGCTGGGCGTCGACGGGATCGGGCTGGACTTCAACAACGTCGAACTGGCCCGCAACGTCTGCACCACAGCACTGGCGATCGTGCTCGTCGAGGGTGGCCTGACCACACGTTTCTCTGATATCCGCGGCGTGCTGGCACCCGCAGGCGTACTGGCCACGGTCGGCGTGCTCATCAGCACCGCGATCACCGCCGTCGGCGCGCATCTGCTACTGGGCATGGACTGGCAACTCGCGCTGCTGCTCGGGGCGATCGTCTCCTCCACCGACGCGGCCGCTGTGTTCTCGGTGCTGCGGATCCTGCCGCTGCCCAGACGGCTGGCCGGCCTCCTGGAGGCGGAGTCCGGTTTCAACGACGCGCCCGCGGTCATCCTCGTGCTGACGTTCAGCGTGGTGCCGTTCGTGTTCCACCCCGAAGGCGCGATCACCGATCTGTTCTACGAGCTGATCACCGGTGCCCTGCTGGGCTTGGCCGTCGGGTTCGCCGGCGCGTTCGCCTTACGCCGCATCGCGCTGCCCGCCTCGGGTCTCTACCCGATCGCGACCTTCGGGCTGGGTTTCATCGCGTTCGCCGCCGCGGGCAGCGCCCACGCTAGTGGTTTCATCGCCGCGTACCTGTCCGCGGTGGTCCTCGCCAACTCGGGTCTGCCGCACAAGTCGGCCACCCGTTCCTTCGCCGAGGGGGTCGGCTGGCTGGCCCAGATCGGGCTGTTCGTGCTCCTCGGGTTGCTGGTGAACCCGCACGATCTGGCCGGCGACGTCATCCCTGCGATCGTCATCGGGCTGGTGCTGCTGCTGATCGCCCGACCCGTGTCGGTGGTGCTGTCGCTGGCCGGATTCCGGATCCCGCTGCGCGAACAGCTCTTCCTGTCCTGGGCGGGGTTACGCGGTGCGGTGCCGATCGTGCTGGCCACGTTCCCGATCGTCGCCGGCGTGCCGGACAGCTACCGGCTGCTCAACATCGTGTTCGTCCTCGTGGTGATCTTCACCCTGATACAGGCGCCCAGCATCCGATTCGTGGCCAACGCGCTCGGGCTGATCACCCGCGACATCACCCGCGAGATCCAGGTCGAAGCCGCACCGCTGGACGTGCTCGACGCCGAGCTGCTGACCATGACCGTGCAACCCCATTCCCGATTGCACAACGTGACGATCCTCGAACTGCGGCTGCCCGATCCAGCGGTGATCACCCTGATCATCCGCAACGGCCGCACGTTCGTCCCGCTACCGGACACCCGTATCGCCGTCGGCGACGAGCTGCTCATCGTCACCACCAGCAAGACACGGACCGCAGCCGAGGCCAGGCTGCGCGCGGTGAGCCGGCGCGGCAAGCTCGCCTACTGGTTCGACGAATACGGGCTCGAGGACTGATACCGGGTGTGGCATCGAGCACATCCGTGCGCGCTGATTTGAAATGCAACCCTCCCCCAGGGGTAGAGTTGCCGTCGATGTAGAACGTGGCCATCGCCTCGCCCACACGGGCCCACCTCCGGCGCTTCCAATTGAACGTTCTGACAATACTTTTCACGCAGTGACGCGTGGATCAACTGTGCCTACTTGCCGCGCTGAGTCGCCGCGCGGACTTGAAACGGAGTTGTGTTGAATCGATCGACCGATACGGTGACGCCGCGCGAGCAGCAGTCGGTACTGGCCGCACTGCGTTCTCCCCGCCGGCTGCGTACCGAGGTTCTCGCCGGCCTGGTGGTGGCCCTTGCGCTGATCCCCGAAGCGATCTCGTTTTCGATCATCGCCGGCGTGGATCCGCGCATCGGCCTGTTCGCCTCGTTCACGATGGCGGTGACCATCGCGCTCGTCGGTGGGCGGCCCGCGATGATCTCCGCCGCGACCGGAGCCGTCGCACTGGTGGTGGCGCCGCTGGTACGCAGTCACGGCCTGGATTACCTGATCGCCACGGTCATCCTGGCCGGAGTGCTGCAACTGATTCTCGGCGGCCTGGGAGTCGCCAAGCTGATGCGGTTCGTGCCGCGCAGCGTGATGGTCGGCTTCGTGAACGCCTTGGCGATCCTGATCTTTTTGGCCCAGTTGCCGCATCTGCTCGGCGTGCCGTGGCTGGTCTACCCGATGGTCGTGGTCGCCATCGCCGTCATCGTGGCGCTTCCGAAATTGAGCACCGCGATCCCCGCACCGCTCGTGGCCATCGTGGTGCTCACCGCGGCCGCCGTCGGATTCGGCTGGTCGATTCCCAACGTCGGTGACGAAGGGCAGCTGCCGTCGAGCCTGCCGTCCCTGCTGATCCCCAACGTCCCGTTCACCCTGGAAACACTCGGTGTCATCGCGCCCTACGCGCTCGCCATGGCGGTGGTCGGCCTGTTGGAATCGCTGATGACGGCCAAGCTTGTCGACGACATCACCGACACCCACTCCGACAAGTCCCGCGAGGCGCTGGGCCAGGGTGTGGCCAACATCGTCACCGGATTCTTCGGCGGCATGGGTGGCTGCGCGATGATCGGGCAGACCATGATCAACGTGAAGGCGTGCGGCGCGCGCACCCGGATTTCGACATTCCTGGCCGGCGCGTTCCTCCTCGGCCTGGTCGTCGGGCTCGGCGATATCGTGGCCCAAATCCCCATGGCGGCACTGGTCGCCGTGATGATCATGGTCTCCGTCGGCACCCTCGACTGGCACAGCATCAACCCGAAAACACTGCGGCGCATGCCAAAGAGCGAAACCGCCGTCATGCTCGCCACGGTGGCGGTCACCGTGGCGACCAGCAACCTGGCCTACGGCGTCGCCGTGGGCACGCTGATCGCCATGGTGCTCTTCGCCCGGCGCGTCGCTCATTTCACGGAGGTCGTCGACATCGACCACCCGGACGAGGACACCCGCGTGTATGCGGTCCGGGGCGAGTTGTTCTTCGCCTCCAGCAACGACCTGGTCTACCAATTCGACTATGTCGGCGATCCCGAAAACATCGTCATCGACATGAGCCAGGCGCACATCTGGGATGCGTCCACCGTGTCCACCCTGGACGCCATCACCACCAAATACGCTGCCAAGGGCAAGACCGTCACCATTGTCGGGATGAACGAGAACAGCGCAGAACGTCACGCCCGGCTCAGCGGTCAACTGGCCGCGGCGCACTGAACCGCCAGGGGGAATCGTTGAGCAGTCTGGATCACCTTCAGATCGGCGAGGTCGCCGCACGAACAGAGTTGTCCATCAAGACGATCCGGCACTACGACGAGGTCGGTCTCGTCGTGCCCTCGGCTCGGTCCGCAGGTGGCTTCCGCCTCTACACCGCCGACGACGTCAACCGGCTGCTGGCGATCCGCCGGATGAAACCGCTGGGCTTCAGCCTCGATGAGATGCGGCAGCTGCTGGATGCCCTCGACACCCTCAACTCCCCCGCCGCGAACACCACGCAGCGCGCTGCGGCGACCAGCTATGTGGCCGAATGCCATACCCGAGCACAAGAATCCTGCGTGAAGCTCACCCGGCAGCTGGCGTACGCACAGGAGCTGACCGAGCAACTGGCTCACTACCGCTGAGCCGTTTGATCTGCGGGCAGGCGGGTATACCGCGCGCATGCCGATGTCGAGACCTTTTGCGGTCCTGTTCGACGTCGACGGAACCCTCGTCGACACGAACTACCTGCACGTTCATGCGTGGGTGCGCGCGTTCCGCGAGGAGAACGTCGACGTGGACTCCTGGCGGATACATCGCAGTATCGGCATGGATGGCAGCACCCTGGTGGCAAACCTCTCAGGCGACGCAAGTGATGCTGTGCAGCAACGGCTCAAGGACCGCCACAGCAGCCTCTACAAGGACAGCGCGGACCTGATCGTGCGCCTCCCGGGCGCCCGCGAACTGCTGCACCATCTGGCCGGCAACGGGGTGCAGGTGGTGCTCGCCAGTTCCGCACCGGAAGACGAACTCGCCATCACCCGAAAGGTTCTCGACAGCGACGACGCCATCGTGGCGGCAACGTCGTCGAAGGACGTGGACACCGCCAAGCCCGACCCGGGCATCGTCAAGGTGGCCCTCGAACGGGCCGGCGTATCCGCCGATCGGGCGGTCTTCGTCGGTGACGCGGTGTGGGACGGGGAAGCCGCCCGTCGCGCCGGCGTGCCGTTCATCGGCCTACGTTCCGGTGGGGTCGCCGACTGCGAGATCGAAAAGGCCGGTGCGCAGGCCGTTTTCGACGATCCGCTCGAACTGCTACAGCATCTTGACGGGACGGCCATCGGGACTCTCATCGGCGAAGCTGTCCATTCTGCGAAGTGAGCGCGGCGGGCGCGTCGACTTGACCGCGGGCGTCGAACGTGTGTTCTAATATCTGCGACCGCCAGCCCGCCCAGCGCAAGCGATGCTTAGAAGGAGTTCGCCGTGACGATGACTGTAGACACTGAGGCGCCAGAAACGTTGACCATCGACTCCGACACTCCCGACACGTTGATCTCCTCGGCAGAGAGTACGCCCGAGACCGACGCACCTGCCTCCGAAGCGCCCGCCGACGAGAAGCCCAAGCGGACCCCGGCCAAGAAGGCACCGGGCAAGAAGGCCAAGACCATCGAGCTGACCCTCACCGTCACCGGCACGGCCGACGGCGAATGGCACGCCGAGCTCAAGCAGGGCACCACCTACCTTGCGCGCAACGTCGCGGTCGCGGCCGCCGCAGTGTCCCGGGCCGCCAAGGAACTACACGAGGACCTCTCCACCCCGATCGATGAGGTGATCGAGGCGGCCCGCTCCGAACAGGCTGCCAAAGTGGCCGCCTTGGAAGCAGAACTCGAAGCTGCGCGAAAGGTCTTGTCCGACTTGGCATAAGGCGCAACCCCGGAGCGTCCGGCCAAAGTCGCCTACCCGTAGGCGGGATAGCGATTCTCCCAGATCGCGAGTTGCTCCGCGCGGTGCCGGCGGACGATTCGGGTCTCGGGGCCGAGCAGCATCGTGAGCCCGCCGACCCCGTCATAGCGATCCCAGGGCTCTCCCCCACGAACGAACGCCAGCCACAGTTGCTGAACTACATCCGACATCTGGAGGGCCGCCTCGTCGGCACCGGCCAGTGCGGGCGCGGCGTCCAGCGTGCCGAACAGCAGGGGCAGACACGAATCGTGGCAGGCCCCGAACCCGGCGCGCGGAGAAGGCCACTGCAGTTCGTAGCGAAACACCGGGTTGCCGCGCTCGGCGTGGGCCCTGACGAACTGCTCGGTAGGCGCGGTGAAGTGGTAATCGGTGACCATCGCGCTGGCGACATCGCGAAGCGTGTGCTGGTCGGCGCGGTAGGTAGCCACCACCGCGCCCGGGTCGTGACCGTCCCCGGCGAGTGCCCGCGCCCTGTCGTGCACGTACTGCTCGGTGAAGACCCGCTCATCCAGCGCCGCGTCGAAGATCCGCCATTCGTCGCGCGTCGTTCCGGCGAGGATGGGCGTCTCCGGCATGGCGCGGGTGCGCGCGACCACCAACGGGTGATCGACGATGACGTCGCCGTCGATGCAGGGATGGAACGGGCCCTGCGGCGGCACGAATCCGGTGTCGATGCGCCTCTGTGCGGTAAGGATCTGCTCGACGTCCGGTTCTCGGCCAACCGATGAGATGACTTTCTCAGCCACGGCCGCGGCGGCTGCGGTCGAGCGGACGCGTTCCAAACCGCCGCTTTGCAGAATCGCGCGGTCGAAGAGGCGGCACCCGCCGGCGAGCAAGGCCGATACCGCGATCGCGCCCGAGGACTGCCCCGCCACCGTGACGGCGTCGGGGTCGCCGCCGAAAGCGCCGATCTGCGCGTGCACCCACCGCAGCGCGTGGCACTGGTCGCGCAATGTCAGGTTGGTGGAGTCGGCCCCGTGCCAATCCGGCGCGTAGAGCGAACCCAGAACCCCGAGCCGGAAATTCACTGTCACCACTACGATGTCGCCGCGCCGGGCCAGTCGCGCACCATCGAGCAGCGGTGCCGAACCGTGGCCCTGAGCCTGCCCGCCGCCGTGCAGAAAGACCAGCACAGGCCGGCGGTGGTCGTCGACCGCGGGGGTCCAGATGTTGAGGGTGAGACAGTCCTCGCTCATGGTCAGGCCGCGCTTGGCCAGCCGCTCGGGCGCGATGTCCTGCGGGGCGATCGCGCCGAACGCTATCGCCTCCCGCACGCCGGTCCAGCAAGGCACGGGTTGTGGTGGACACCAACGATGTACACCCGTCGGCACCGCCGCGTACGGCACACCACGGAAGACGATGACGTCGCCGTGCCCGTCGCCGCGCAGTGCTCCGTACGAGGTGTGCGCGACGGCGGTCACGAGCGCTCGGTCAGCGGATAGTTCTGCGCCATCTCACCGTTGAGTATCCGGGTCAGAAAGTCGCGGCCCTTGAAGCTCACCACCTCGACGCGCAGTCCGCTGCGCGGGTCGCGCAGGAACGCCACCCCGGCACCGGTGCGCTCCAACTCCCAACCGTCTGCCTGCAGCCGGGCGACGTCGTCGCGCCAGCGCTCCGCGTAGTAGCCGAGGTGGTGCATGCCGCCGGACTTCGGTTCGGCGAAGATCGAATCTAGATCAGCGACAACTTCGATCAGTTCGAGGTACGGCGGGCCGGACGCGGAGAACGCGATGCGTACGGTCTGGTCGTCCGCGGACCCGTCGGGCCGGGTGAAGCCGCTGCGCATCTCGAACGGTGGCGCCCAGGAGATCTGCATGGCTGCCGACACAGAGTCCATGGCTGTCGCCAGGTCGGGTACGAGGTGGCCCACGTGGTAGACGTTGTCGAAGGCCGACGCGGCGAGCGTGTCGAGTCTGGGGTCCATGTCAGATCCTGTACCTGCGGCGGATGGCGTCGAAGCGAGCGTGCAGTTGCGCGGCGCGTTCGTCGGCCGTGACGCGCCGGGTTTCGGCCGGCAGCACGGTGTCCAGCTCGGTCAACGGCACTACGGTGGTGCTGACGTCGGGCACCTGCCTGCTGCCGATGACACGCATGGTGAGATAGCCCTCACTGAAACGTTGGGTGTCGATCCAGTTGTGCACGCCGGGATCGTTGTGGGCCAGCACCATTCGCACACGGCCGTCGGAGTCGATCGCCGATCTGCTCGGGGTGTGGCTCACCGGCCGATACAGGTAGTCCATGCTGTTCCAAAATGCTCCCATGTTGGTCAGCATCCAGAACTCGCTGTCGTCGGCGAACTCGAAGAGCAGCGCTTCGTCCGGCCCGAGGCGCCATGGCATGGTGACGATGAGCCGGCCGCGGCGCGCATCGCGTTGCTCAGCCGTGCCGGCGAAGCGCGCGCCGGGAAAGACGTTGGGCTCGGGCTCGCCGAACAGCGAGCCGATCTGCAGTTCGCGGTCCGGCCAGTCGGTCATCGCCCCGGTGAGGAAGTCGCCGGCCCACTGCATCGACGCGATGAGATCCTGCGGGGTCGGAACGGGACGTGGCTCGTCCATGTCGATGCGTTCGATGCTGAATTGCGCCGAGCGCTCCGCCCAGGAGTCGAAGCCCTGCCGCATGAAGAGCTTGCGTGAGCCCGCTGTCGTGGGCAGCCAATTCGGTTCTCGCCGTTCCCCTCCGACGTAGAGCACGAAGCTGCCGTCGGGCTCGGTGACAAGCTCATCACCGGTGATGTTCGCCTCAGGGGTATCCCCGAAGGGCTCATGCAGATTGGGGTGATCGGCGCCGTAGTAGACGTCCTTTTCCGGACGCGGCCCCTGCACGGTGAAGTTGATGAAACGCGCAGTCCCCCGATCACCTTCGACGCGATACGTCGATGCGCCGTCGATCCAGGCCTGTAGATAGACGAAGTCGGCGTTGTCGCCGCCGAGCTTGCGGCTCGGCCCGCAGAACGGATGGATCATCGGATAGCGGGTGCTCTTGGTCTCCAGGGCGAGATCGTATGCCTGCCCGAGATTCTGCGTGAGGTAACGGAAAGCGTCGGCGCGCTGCAACGCATTCGGCGGCGAGGTGTCCTTGAACGCCAGATCTCCGGCGACCTTGAGCCGGTCGCAGAAGTCGTGCCACGCCGCACGCAGCGCCGCGTCGTCCGCGGTGTCGCCGAACGCCATCAGTGCCTCGTCTCGATGTCGATGCCGAATCGCTCGCGGTATCCGGCGAACTCGTCGTGCAGCTGCTGTACGGGGACCGGTAGGACGTCGGTGGAGTAGGTGAACTTGCCGTACCGGTCGCTGCGGTTGGTGACGAGGTAGTCGCGCATCGCCTTTTCGGCGGCGGCGGTCAACGGAAGTCCGGCGAAGTCGTAGAAACCCCCGATCGCGGCGACCGGGTCGGCGACGAAGTCGCGGTAGCGGACGTGGTGGATACGCGGGTCGTCCACCAGCGGGTCGGTGAGGTAGGCGTGGAAGTTCGCCCGCGACCCCTCGATGGTGTCCTTGGCATACTGCGTCCAATCCAGCGCCCCGGCAAGACTCTCGTTGATCCGCCCGAAGGCCACGATCTGGGAGGCGAGCACCTGCACCGGGTCACGGTGTACCCAGACGATGCGCGCGTCGGGGTAGGTGTCGAAGAGCGCGCGCAGGCGTCGGCCGTGAAAGCCCTTGAGCACCCAGCGTTTCGGCGGGCGCGAGTGTTGGATGTGTTGCAGCATCATGCGGTGCAGCGCGTATTGCGCGCGATGGTCTTGGCCGAAGTTCTGGATCGTGAGCGGGACCCGCCACCAGGCGCTCGGGTTGGTCGCACGGAAGTCGAAGGCCCACGTACGTTCACACTCGGGCAGCCCGGCACCGAGCAGATCGTTGTACGGGTGGCTGACGATCCACGGCGGGATGCGATCGAGGATCTCCCGCCAGTCGGCATCGGCCTGCGCGCGGCGCGGGTCGTCGACGCCGGCTGGGCCGGGTGGTGGCGAGGGATACATCACCTCCCAGAACCGCAGCGCGCGGGAATCCTCGTCCTCGGCGAGCAGGGCATGCAGCAGCGTCGTTCCCGACCGAGGCTCGCCGGTGGCGAAGAGCGGGGCCGTGATCGGTTCTGCCTGCAGCGGCAGGCGGGCATGGTCTGCGATGAACCGCAGGCGGCTCGTGAGCAGTCCGTCGATCGTCAATGCAGCTGCCCGCGAGCCGGTTTCGTCGAGTTGGGCGCTGTTCATCCTGTCGACGACCAGTGCCACGCGGGCGGGCAGGGTTTCGTCGCCGAAGTCGGTGAGCCCGGTCGACTTCTGCGCGGCGGCGATGAGGACGTCGGTGTCCAAGGTTGTCATGGTGTGCTTCCTGTGAGCTTCAGCAATTCGTCTTCGACCTCGCGAACTTTGCGTGCCGACTCGGCGGCGTAGGCCTGCCCGGCCATTCCGCTGTAGTCGAGCACCGAGACGACTTGGGCACCCGCCTCGGCGAATTCGGCGATCTGCGTGGCGACCTGCTTCGGCGTCCCGTGCGGAACGACGGACAGGATCGCGGCCGGGTCGACCTGTTCGAAGAGCCGGAGCAGTCTGTCGCGGGTCAACACGCGTGGGTCGATGTCCTGGATGCCGCGCCAGTGCTCCCCCATCGGATGGCGGTGACCGGTGGTTCGCAGCGCGTCTGCCGTCAGTTGCAGCACCAGCGACTTCACGAGCGGGCGTTGCACAATCACGCTCAGTTCGTCGGGCTCACCGATGAGGCAGACCACCATCTTCGCGGGCGTGATCGCCTCCGGGTCGCGCCCGGCCTGTTCGGCCGCCTCCCGAATGCCGGCCAGCTGGTTGGCATAGCTCTCCGGCCCGGCGCTGCCCGTCGGCCACCAGCCATCGCCGAATTCCCCGACCAGCCGCAGCATGCGGGGGCCGTTGGCCCCGATCCAGATGGGTGGCGGCCCGGTGTGGTGCAGCTCGGTATCCAGCCGGGCGTGCTCCAGCGTGAAGTACTGCCCAGCGAAGTCGATCGGTCCGTCGGTGTTCCACAGCAGCCGGATCAGCCGGAGTGCCTCGGCGAACCGACTCACCGCGCACCGGTGGTCGAAGCCGTATGGCGTCAGGTTCTCGCGCTCGCCGGCGCCCAGTCCCAGGATGAACCGGCCGTCCGAGAGATGGCTGAGGGTCAGTGCCGACTGGGCCAGCATCACCGGGTGGCGTCGAACGGTGTCGAGAACGCTGGTGGCAAGCCGGGTGCGGGTGGTGCGTGCCGCGACGGCACCGGCGAGACTGAGGGTGTCCAGGTAGCGGTGCGGTGACGGCGACAGCTCCGCGAGGTCGGTGAACTCGGCCGTCCAGATCGAGTCCGGCCAGAAACTCACCAGGTGATCGGGCAGCCAAAGGGAGTGGTAGCGGCCATCATCGAGGTCGCCCAGCCCGCTGAGATCGAGCGGCAGAGTTGTCCGAAAGAACGAGGCCAGCTCCAAGGGCATGCAGGGCAAGCTACCGCAGGATGACGGCTGCGTCACCGATTTGCTGGGCATCTGCTCAGCATTGCCTGATCCGCAAACCAAAAAACCCGCCCCGACCGAAGTCAGAGCGGGTTTTACAAACGTGGAGCTAAGGGGATTCGAACCCCTGACCCCCACACTGCCAGTGTGGTGCGCTACCAACTGCGCCATAGCCCCGTTTGTCGTGCCCCACGAAGTTACACCACCGCTACCCCAGGTTCAAAATCGCTGGTCAGGGGACCTCTCCACCGGCCTCCGGGCCGAGCGCGCGGGCCGGAGTGTGCTCGGCGGAGGGCCGTCCGCGGGTCTCTGGAGCGAAGATCCAGCCGACGGCGGCGATCAGCAGGATCACCCCGCTGATCACGAAGGCCCACGAGAACGACAGGTACTGCGCGATCAGCCCGACCAGCAGTGAGCCGCCGACCGAACCGACGTCGGCCATCATCTGGAACGTCGCGACGGCGGTGCCGCCGCGGGCCTTGTTGCCGATGATGTCGGCCACTGCGGCCTGCTGAGGTGCGGTGAAGATTCCGGTCGAGAAACCCGCGATGTAGGCGCTCACGAGAAACAGCGTCAGCCCATCGGTGAACCCGACCATCACGGTCGAGATCCCGGCCGCGGTGAGCCCGACGATCAGCAGCAGGCGTCGTCCCACCCGGTCGGAGAGGTAACCGCTGGGAATCACCGCGGACACGTTGCCGACGGCGAAGGTGGCTAGCGCCAGTCCTGCCATCCCGGGGCCGCGATGGAGCACGTCGACGATGAACAACGGCACCAAGGCAATTCGGAGCCCGAAGGCCGACCACCCGGTGGCGAAGTTCGACAACAGCGCCGCCCGGTAGGCGCGGTTGCGCAGCGCCGTGCGGACGGTCACCGTGGCACCTTCGTCCGGCGCGGGCGCGGCCAGCGACGAGTGCCGCAGGCTGATGAACACCACGGCGGCCGCCACCAACAGCGCGGCGCCGTAGATCACGAACGGGGCGCTCAGGCCGAGCCCCGCGGTGAGGCTGCCGAGAACGGGCCCACCGACCGATCCGACCAGGAATGCCGAGGAGAACATGCCGGCCACGCGGCCGCGGGCGTCCTCCGGGCTGACGCGGATCATCAACCCCAGCGCCGAGACGAAGAACATCGTCGAGCCGACGCCGCCCAGCGACCGGAACAGCAGCAGCTGCCAATACGTCTGCGCGAACGCGCACGCCCCGGTGGTCACGGCGACGATCAGCAGGCCCCACACGTAGATCCGGCGCTCCCCCAGCCGCTGGATCAGCACCCCGGTGGCCGGCGCGAAACACAGCCTCATCAGCGCGAATGCGGTGATGACGAAGGTCGCGGCGCTGATGCTGACCCCGAAGTGGCGGGCGTAGGCCGGCAGCACCGGCGCCACCACGCCGTAGCCGAGCGCGATGACGGCGTTGGCGACGATCAGGACCCAGACTTCACCAGGCAGCTTCGACTTGGTGTCGCTCTGACAGTCGTCCTCCGTAAGGCTCACCCAATGACTGTATTAACCACGTCCTTGGCGGCTTCCTGCACCTCCGCAAGATGGTCGGGGCCGAGGAAGGACTCGGCGTAGATCTTGTAGACGTCCTCGGTTCCCGACGGCCGCGCGGCGAACCAGGCGTTCTCCGTCGTGACCTTCAGGCCGCCCAGCGCCGCGCCGTTGCCCGGTGCAGAGGTGAGCTTCGCGGTGATGGGCTCACCGGCCAGTTCGGTGGCGCTCACCTGCTCGGGCGACAGTTTCGCCAGCCGCGCCTTCTGCTCGCGGTCGGCCGGGGCGTCGATGCGCGCATACGTGGGCGACCCGTAGCGTTCGGCCAGTTCGGCATACCGCTGCGACGGCGTCGACCCGGTGATCGCCAGGATCTCCGAGGCCAGCAGCGCCAGGATGATCCCGTCCTTGTCGGTGGTCCACGTCGACCCGTCGGTACGCAGGAACGAGGCCCCGGCACTCTCCTCGCCACCGAACCCGATGCCGCCGCCGATCAGACCGTCGACGAACCACTTGAACCCGACCGGCACCTCGACCAGCTTGCGATCCAGCCCGCCCACCACCCGGTCGATGATCGAACTGCTCACCGCGGTCTTGCCAACCGCGGTGGCCGCAGGCCAGTTCGGCCGGTGGGTGTAGAGGTAGTCGATCGCCACGGCCAGATAGTGGTTGGGGTTCATCAGCCCGCCGTCCGGGGTGACGACGCCGTGCCGGTCAGAGTCGGCGTCGTTGCCCGTGGCGATCTGATACGAGTCCCGGTTGGCGATGAGCGATGCCATGGCATTCGGTGAGCTGCAGTCCATCCGGATCTTGCCGTCGGTGTCCAGGGTCATGAACCGCCACGTCGCGTCCACCAGCGGGTTCACCACGGTCAGGTCCAGGTCGTACCGCTCGGCGATCGCGCCCCAGTAGTCCACACTGGCCCCGCCGAGCGGGTCGGCACCGATGCGGATGCCTTCGGCCCGGATCGCGTGCAGGTCCACCACATTGGGCAGATCCGAGACGTAGGCGTCGAGGTAGTCGTGACGCTGCGCCGTCTGCAACGCCCGCGACAGCGGCATGCGTTTCACGTCCTTGAACCCGTCACGCAGGATCTCGTTGGCGCGCTTGGCGATCCACCCTGTCGCATCGGTGTCTGCGGGGCCGCCGTTGGGCGGGTTGTACTTGAAGCCGCCGTCGCGCGGCGGGTTGTGCGACGGGGTGACGACGATGCCGTCGGCCAGGTCGGTGTCGCGGCCGCTGTTGAAGGTCAAGATCGCGTGGCTGACCGCGGGCGTCGGGGTATAGCGGTCGGCCGAATCGATCATCGCCACAACATCGTTGGCGGCCAGCACCTCGAGTGCCGAGGCCCAGGCCGGTTCCGACAGGGCGTGGGTGTCGCGGCCGAGGAACAGCGGGCCCGTGGTGCCCTGCGCGGCGCGGTATTCGACGATGGCCTGGGTGGTGGCCAGGATGTGGCCCTCGTTGAACGCGGTGTCCAGACTGGAGCCGCGGTGCCCGGAGGTTCCGAACACCACCTGCTGCGCAATGTCATCGGGGTCGGGCCGCCGGGTGTAGTAGGCGGTCACCACCGCGGCGATGTCGATGAGATCCTCGGGTTGAGCCGGTTGTCCGGCGCGGGGATTGGCAGCCATGGACCCGATTGTGCTCCCGATCGGATGTCGGTGCCCGGCACTCACACACCAGACGCCATACTTTTACTTCATGTTTGGCCATGACCCCCGAGAATTGGCCGCGGTCTTCGTCGGCGGCGCCCTGGGCACGCTGGCGCGCGCCGGACTGGCGGTGCTCGCCGCGCCTCAACCCGGCCATTGGCCGTGGCCCACGTTCATCGTGAACATCGTCGGCGCGTTTCTGCTGGGGTACTTCACCACGCGACTGCTGGAGCGGCTGCCGGTGTCGAGTTATCGCCGGCCGCTGCTGGGCACCGGGGTGTGCGGCGGGCTGACCACGTTCTCCACGATGCAGGTCGAGACGGTCACGATGCTCGAGCACGGAAACTGGGCGCTGGCTGCC
>NZ_HG322951.1:2552522-2567807 GCF_000455325.1 Mycolicibacterium septicum DSM 44393 | reverse complement strand
GGTGCGCCGGGCCGCGGTGCGATGACCGCCGTCGTCTGGGCCGGGGTGCTGCTGCTGGGCGGCGTCGGGGCGGTCTGCCGGTTCGTCCTCGACCGCGCGGTGTCCGCCCGCCACACCCGGGGCTTCCCGTTCGGCACCCTGGCGGTCAACCTGAGCGGGGCGTTCCTGCTCGGGTTCCTGGGCGGCCTGGCCCTGGACCGGCACGCCGCGCTGCTGGCCGGCACCGCATTCGTCGGGTCCTACACGACGTTCTCCACCTGGATGCTGGAGACGCAACGCCTGGGCGAGGAACGCCGGATCTGGCCGGCGGTGGGCAACATCGTCGTCAGCGTGGTGCTCGGCCTGGCCGCGGCGTGGCTGGGCATGTCGCTGGGAGGACGGTTGTGACCACCACCGATTACCTCAAGCTGACCGCCTACTTCGCCGAGCGGCTGCGCCACGAGCACCGCTTCGTCGCCGATGCGCTCCTGGATCTGTATGGCGGCAGCGACATCACAATCAGCGTGATGCTGCGCGGGATCTCCAGCTTCGGTCCGCACCACCACCTGCGCACCGACGAGACACTGAGCGCCTCGGAGGATCCCCCGATCGCCATCGCAGCTGTCGATGCGGCCGACAAGATCTCCGCACTGGCCGAGCAGACGGTGCAGCTCGTTCCCCGCGGCCTGATCACCCTGGAACGGGCCCAGCTGATCCGCCGCCAGTCGCCGGCGCCGACGGTCACCGACTTCTGCAAGCTGACCGTCTGTGTCGGCCGCCATCACCGGATCGGCGGAGTTCCGGCCTACCGTGCGGTGTGCGACCTGCTGTACCGGCGCGGCTTCGCGGAGGCGACCGTGTTCCTGGGAGTGGACGGCACCGCACACGGCCAGCGTCGACGCGCGGGGTTCTTCAGCCGCAACACCGAGGTACCGCTCATGATCATCGGGCTCGGGACCGGTGCCCAGGTGAACGCCGTGCTCGGTGAACTCACCGAACTCCTGGAGAACCCGTTGCTCACCGTCGAGCGCGCGCAGCTGTGCAAGCAAGGCGGTCAGCTGCTGGCACGCCCGGCCGAACTGCCCGACACCGACGCCGAGGGCCGTCCGCTGTGGCAGAAGCTGATGGTCCACACGTCCGAGACCGCACAACACGACGGGGTGCCGGTCCATCGGGCCATCGTCCGCAGGCTGCTCCAGTCCGGCACCGCCGGCGGCGCCACCGTGCTGCGCGCGGTCTGGGGCTTCACCGGCGAGGGCAAGCCGCACGGGGACAAGCTGTTTCAGTTCGGACGCCAAGTGCCGGTGACGACCATCGTGGTCGACACACCGCAGCGGATCGCCGCGTCGTTCGAGATCATCGACGAAATCACCCGTGAGCATGGTGTGGTGAGCGCCGAGATGGTGCCCTCGGCAACCGTTGTCGATGCCGGCCACCGCCTCGGCGGGACCGACCTGGCGCGCTTCAGTTACTGACCTCACAGCCAGGCTGGTAAGGCTAGCCTACCTTTGCTCTGCCGTGTACCGTGCCACCCCATGCAGTCGACAACACCCGAAGCGGTCAGCGCCGCCCTCACCGAGATCCTTCGCGACGACATGAACGTCGATGTCCGCCGGGTGACCAGGGAATCCCGACTCATCGACGACGTCGGTCTGGACTCGGTGGCATTCGCCGTCGGCATGGTGGCAATCGAGGACAAGCTCGGGGTTGCCCTCTCCGAGGAAGACCTGCTCAGCTGCGACACCGTCGGTGACCTCGAGGCGGCCATCCTGGCGAAAGTGCCTGCCGCGCAGAGCAGCCAGTGAGCGTGCTGGCATCGGCGCTCGCCGCGTCGCTGACCACCACTGCCGCCGACCTCGTGGTGTACGACCACGAGTCTCGCACCTGGACCCGCCACCCCTGGGGCGAGGTGTACGCGCGCGCCGAGAACGTCGCCGAACAGATCGGCCAGGACGGTTCGACCGGTGTCGGCGTGGTCGGTGAGCCCACCGTTGAGGGCATCGCGACGGCCGTCGGCGCCCTCCTGGCCGGCGCGGCACTGTCCGTTCTGCCCGGCCCGATCCGGGGTGCGGACGCGGACACGTGGGCGCAGTCCACGTTGAAGCGATTCTCCGACATCGGCGTGAGTACGGTGTTCAGCCACGGCCCCTACCTGGATCTGCTGCGGACGGTCGAGACCTCGCTGAGGATCCACGACGACGCCGTCGTCGCCCACGCTCGACGCTCCACCACGCTGGTGCTGGGAACCGGCCAGTTCGCGGTCCTGCAGGGCACCGCCGGGTCGACCGGCACCCCCCGCACCGCACAGCTGACACCGTCGGCGGTGCTGGCCAACCTTCGTGGACTCAGCGAGCGGATCAGCCTGTCGCCCAGCGATATCGGGTGCTCGTGGCTGCCGCTGTACCACGACATGGGCCTGACCTTCCTGCTGGCCGGAGCGGTCAACGGCATCGAGGTGTGGCAGGCCCCGACCATGGCATTCGCGGCCTCACCGTTCAGCTGGGTGCGATGGCTCACCGAGAGCCGCGCCACCCTGACCGCCGCACCGAACATGGCCTACGGCCTGATCGGCAAGTACTCCAGGCGCCTGACCGATCTGGACCTGTCGGCGGTGCGGTTCGCGCTCAACGGCGGCGAGCCGGTCGACTGCGAGGCGACGAGCCGGTTCGGCACCGAGCTCTCCCGCTTCGGCTTCAACCCCGGAGCCCTCTCGCCGTCCTACGGTATGGCCGAATCATCCTGCGCGGTCACGGTTCCCGTTCCGGGTCTGGGTGTGGTTCTCGACGAGATCACCGTCGCGACGGACGCCGGATCCAACCGGCAGCAACTCGCGGTCCTCGGTGACGCCATCCCCGGGATGGAAGTGCGCCTGCGGCCCAGCGAGGACAACGCGGGCATCGTCGACCGCGAGGTGGGCGAAGTCGAGATCCGCGGCACCTCGATGATGTCGGGCTACCTCGGTCAGACGCCGCTGAACCCCGACGACTGGTTCGCCACCGGCGATCTCGGCTATTTCGTCGACGGCGGGCTGGTGGTCTGCGGACGCACCAAGGAACTGATCACGGTGGCCGGGCGCAACATCTTCCCCACCGAGATCGAGCGGGTTGCCGCTCAGGTCAAGGGTATTCGTGAAGGCGCCGTCGTGGCCGTGGGCGCCGGCGAGAACTCCGTCCGCTCCGGCCTGGTGATCGCGGCCGAGTTCCGGGGCCCCGACGAGGCCGGAGCCCGCAGCCAGGTCATCCAGCAGGTGGCATCCGAGTGCGGCATCGTGCCCGCCGACGTGGTGTTCCTGACGCCGGGGTCACTCCCCCGCACCTCCTCGGGCAAGCTGCGCCGCCTGGAGGTCAAACGACAATTGGAGACAGCGAAGTCATGACCGCTCTCACGCCCACACCGACGCCGGCCACCACCACGCTCGACGAGTACCGCGATCTGTTGGATCGGGTGTTCGACGACCAGGTCAAGACGTGGACGGCCGAAGCCGAAGAGACCGAAAGTTTTCCGCGCCAGCTCATCGAACACCTCGGCCGCAACGGAGTGTTCAGCGAGAAGTGGGGCGACGGACAACAACCCGACGTGGCCAAGCTGATCGAACTGGCCTCCGCTCTGGGCCGGACCGGCTCCTCGGGCATCGGCGTGGGTGTCAGCCTGCACGATTCGGCCATCGCCCTGCTGCGCCGTTTCGGCAAATCCGACCACCTGCGCACCATCTGCGAACAGGCCATCCACGGCGAAGCCGTGCTGTGCATCGCGGCCTCCGAGGAATCCGGCGGTTCGGACCTGCAGATCGTGGAGACCGAAGTCCGCACGGCCCGTGACGGATTCGAGGTCAAGGGCATCAAGAAGTTCGTCTCGCTGTCGACGATCGCCGACCACATCATGGTGGTGGCCCGCAACGTCGACCACGATCCGACCAGCAGGCACGGCAACGTCGTCGTCATCGCGGTGCCGACCTCACAGGTCGAGATCCAGACGCCGTATCGCAAGGTCGGCAACGGCCCCCTGGCCACGGCCGCGGTGCACATCGACACGTGGGTGCCCGCAGATCATCTGGTGGCCCGGGCCGGCACCGGACTGGCGGCGATCTCGTGGGGACTGGCCCACGAACGTATGTCGATCGCCGGGCAGGTGGCCGCCGGATCACAACGGATCCTCGGGATCACGTTGGCGCGCATGATGAAACGCCGGCAGTTCGGCCACACCCTCTACGAGCACCAGGCGTTGCGGATGCGGATCGCCGATCTGCAGGCCCGCGTCGATCTGCTGCGTTACGCTCTGGCCGGGGCGGCTGCACAGGGCAAACTCGACCTCCGGGCCGCCGCTGCCTTCAAGGTGACCGCCGCGCGGCTGGGCGAAGAGGTCGCGTCCGAGTGCATGCACATCTTCGGCGGCTCAGGCTATCTCGTCGACGAGACGCCACTGGGCAAGTGGTGGCGCGACATGAAGCTGGCCCGAGTGGGCGGCGGCACGGACGAGGTGCTGTGGGAGCTGGTGGCCGCGGCCATGAAGCCCGACTACGACGGCTACGCCGAATTCGCCGGAGCCTGAACAGGTTCTCGGAGTTACCCGGCGGCGCCCAGAGCGTCGTCGGGTGTGCGCGGCAGCGCGTAGAGGGCCATCCGCCGGTTCGACATCTGGTGCTCACCCAAGAACTCGCATCCCGCCCATTCGCACACCCGGCGGGCGCCGTTGTTACGATGGTCCGGATCGAACATGACCCGTCGGCAGTTCGGTTCGAGCTCGAACACGTTGGCCACGATGCGCGGCAACAGGATCGGGCCGATGCCGCGGTTGACGAATCTCAGATCGGCGATCGCGGCGTGCATCCCGATGTCATACGGATCGGCGGCGTACCGCGGTGCGATGGAATCCTTGGCCGCCCGGTACAACTCGATATATCCGACGGGCTTGCCGCGGAAGCTGGCGATGAACGGCCGTGAGTATTCACCGTCGAGCTGAGCCTGCAGATACCGGCTCCAGCGGTCCGGCGCCCAGTCGTACTCCCAAGCCTCCACCAGGTGCGGGCGGTTCATCCATTCCGAAACCAGTTCGGCGTCGGCACCGGCGTCGGCCACCCGGATGTCGTACGGCTCGGCCAGGACCGGGGTGGACGGGGCGTCGACTGCGCGCACCTCATCGGTGATGTCGGTCAGCTCGCGCTTGAGCACGGGGGTACCCGGCAAGTCGGTATCGATATCGCTCATTTGAGCGCCGAGCCTACCGTAGCGACTGAGGGTAGGTTTACCTTCCTCCCCGCCGCCGAACTCAGGTCAGCAGCTCGGCAAGGACGGTCAGGTGACTCAGGTCGAGTTCGCGGGTGGCGGTCACCAAGGTGACCGGGCCCTCGCTGACCAGCGCCCGCAACTCATCGAGCCCCGCGGCCTCCTCGCCGGACTGCAGCTCCTGGGTGTAGCGCGCGGCGAACTCGTCATAGCGCTCCGGCTTGTGGTCGTACCAGTGACGCAACTCCGTCGACGGGGCAACCGAGCGCAGCCAGTGCCCCACCCGCCGATCGGTCTTCTTCAGGCCCCTGGGCCACAGCCGGTCGACCAGGACCCGCTGCCCCTCATCGGGTTCGGGTTCGGTGTACACCCGGGCCAGCCGCACACGGTTCTTCTCGGCCATGACATGCCATGGTAGGAGGCATGAGCCTCGATCGGGTGGCAGATCTGCGGCGCTGGGAAGATTCCGGCGCACACTGGTGCGTCCTCACCCGCACCGCGGACAGTCTCACGATCGCATTGCTGCGATGTGACGGCGGCGAGGAAGTGGACCGGTTCACCTCCACCGATCCGCGACTGTTCGATTTCGTGGGTGCGCGGACCTCCAGCGAGGACCCGGAACGCCCCGCCTGATCAGCTGGCCGGGCCGAAACGCGCCAGCCGGGCCAGGTGGTCGCGGTCCTCCACACCGAGCTTGGCGAACATGCGGTAGAGGTGGCCGTCGACGGTGCGCACCGACAGGCACAACTCGCCCGCGATCTGGCGGTTGCTCATCCCGATACCGACAAGGTTGGCGATCTCCCACTCCCGCTCGGTCAGCGGCAGCGGGTCACCGGCGCAGCACAGGGCCGGGGTCAGCGCGCCACTCTGGCCCGACAGCCACAGCGCCCGCGCGGCCGATTCCAGTTCACCGCCGCGGCAACCCGCCCGGGCATGCTCTCTGGCCGCGTGGGCGGCTGCGTCGGCGGCCAACCCCAGCGCACCGATCACCTGGAACCGGTCCGTGACCGCGACGAGTTCATCGGGATCCTGGCGGGCCAGGCCGCGGCTGTGCGCGGCGATGGCCTCGGCCAGCCGGCCACCGTGGCGGCGCGCCAGTTGCTGGATCCTGCGCTGACCCGAGGTTTCCCCGAATCGCAATGCTGTGTGCAGGGCCGTGAGCTCCACCGTGTCCATACCGCCCGCCTTGGCGCACTGCGCTGCCCGGGCAGCGTGATCCACGGCCGATCTCGTGTCACCGATCGCTGCGGCCGTCCAGGCCCTGGCCAAGTCCAGCTCTGGCCGGAACACCTCGAGCGGCCCGGCTGCGGCAGCCTCGGCCCGGAGCAGCGCGGCGCCCGCGGCGGAGCCGTTGCCGCGCATCCCCTCGACCTGGGCCAGCCATGCGGCGACCACCATCAGCCACCCGGCGGGAGGACCTGCGGGGTGGCCCACACCGCGGCCTGCAGGGCTTCACCCGCCGACGGCAGGCAACCGCGGGCCAATGCCACCCGCCCACTCAGCGCGGTGACAATGGCCTCGGCCTGCGGAGAACCGGCCGCCAGCACGGCGTAGCGGTCACAGACCCGCTGCGCCCGCTCGAGCTCCCCTTCGGCCACGGCGGCCGACACCTGCGCGAAAGCCAGCCAGTACCGCTGCGGCCCCGACTCGCAATCCTCGGCGGCCAACTCACCCGCCTGCGCCACCGCGGCAACCTCGCCCGAACGGCCCGACAAGGCCAGCGCACTCGAGGTGCCCAGTGCCGCCCATACGTTCGCCGTCGACCCGTTGGCCGTCGACAACACCTCGGCGCCCAGAGTTTCGGTGCCCAGCGCGATCGCACCGGCGAGCTCACCGGCGAAGAACGCGAAAACCGCTTCCATCGCCACGACCAGGCTCAACGTCTGCGGGCAGTGCACCTGTTGTCGCACCACGGCGAGCACCGACCGCGCGGCATCAGGGCGGGCACATCCGAAGAACAGGTTGGACGCCCGCAGGCAGCCCCACCGCGCCAGCATCGGTTCGTCCTCAGCCGGTGGCACCGACCGGGCCAGCAACTCCTCGGCCTGCTCGCCGCGTCCCTGCCAGCTCATCGCGTCGGCCAGCACGATCGCCGCTCGCACCCCGGCCCCGTGGTCCAGTGCGTATCGCGCCAGCTCTTCTCCCAGCGCCAGGTTGGACATGGTGACCGCACTGGCCGCGGCGTCGGCGATGGCGCCCGGGTCCGTCGGACCGTTGCCTCCCGCCATGAACCGCGCCAGCTGTATGCGTCCCCGGACGTCAGGGAGCCTGCCGCTGTGCGGCGACTGCAGGTGCGCCCCCAGCAGCGAGGCCAACAGCGTATTGATCTGCCGGGAACGAGTTTTCGAGCACCGGCTGCGGGCCACTTCGCCGATGATGGGGTGGCCCGGCTGCACGAGGGTGCAGGCCGCGTCGTTGAGCACCTGGATCGCTCCCCTGCGTTCCACCCGGGCGATCGCGTCGAGATCGCAGGCACCCACCAACACGTCCCAATCGAGCACCTCGGCCGTGGAGACCACCTCCACCACATCGCGTTCGTCCGGCGTCAGGGTGTCGAACCGGGAATTGATCAGTGCGTGCAGATCGGCACTCGCCCGCAGCTGCCCGCGCAGCCGCCAGCGGCCCTGATCACAGACCAGCACCGCATCGCCCAGGGCCGCGTTGAGCGCACCCCGCAGGTAGAGCGGGCTTCCCGAGGAGAACCGGTGCAGTTCGGCGACCGTGCGCTCGTCGACCTCGCCGCCCAACACCGCCGCGGCCAACTCAGCGGTCTGCGCCCGGGTGAACGGTTCGAGGTCCAGCCGCAGCAGCAGCTGTTCTTTCCACAGCGCCGTCACCGCATCGGATGTGGCCGCGCCGTTCCCGATGGTGACGATCAGTCTCGGCGAGCCATGCACCGCCAGTTGCTGGACCAACAGCGCCGACAACGGGTCGAGGTGCTGCGCGTCATCGACGACGATGACCAGGTCGGGATCGGAGGCCAACATCTCGTGTGCCACGGCGAGCATCACCGTCGGGTCATGCGCGTCGGTGAGGGTGAGCGCGTGGCGAAATGCCCCTAGCGGCACCGCCTGGCCGGTCTCGGTGCCCAGCACGAACCGGACCGGGCAACCGTCTGCCTCCAGGCCCTCGGCCAGTACCCGCGCCAGCGCCGATTTCCCGACTCCGGCCTTTCCGGCGAGGACCACCCCACGAGAGCCGCCCCGCAGCGCCTGCGCGGCTTCGCGCAACTCGACATCCCGTGCGACAAATGGCCAGTCCGACAAAAACGACCCCCAGATGCTCTGCGGCGTTACCCCGGTGACGGTACGCCGGTGCAAGAATTTGTAACGGCTAATCACCGCCGCCGCAACGCGAATGTTTGCCTCAGAAAACACTTCTCGGGCGAACGGCGCGCGACGAGCGACCTACACCGCCGGTTCCAACTCCCACCCGCCCCGGCGCATCACCGCCGCGACGGTCAGATCCGCCCCCAGCGCCACGAGATCGGCTGCGGCCCCGGGGATCAGGCCGTCACCGGGAAGACCCATCGCGCGCGCCGGGTTCAGCGAGGCCTGCCGAACGACGAGCAGCAGCGCCTCGTCGCGGGGCAGCCCACAATGGGTGACCGCGAATCGGACCACCCGGTCCATGGTCGCGGTGCTCCCGGCGATGGTGTCGGTGCCCCCGACGAACGCCACCCCGTCCACCACGTCGACCGGCACCGGGCCGAGGTGATACCGCCCGTCGGACATGCCGGTGGCCGCCATCGCGTCGGTGATCAGCGAAACGCGGTCCGGGCCGACCGAGCGCGTGACATGCCGGTAGATGGCCGGGTCGATGTGGACCCCGTCGGTGATGAGTTCCACGGTGACGGAGGGATCTTCGAGCAGTGCGATGACCGGGCCCGGTTCGCGCCGGTCGATCGGGCGCATGGCGTTGAACAGATGCGTGCCGACCGTGGCCCCGGCCGCGATCGCCGCGCGGGTCTGTTCGTAGGTCGCCTCGGTATGACCCACGGCCACCACCACACCGGCGTCGACGAACTGCCGGATCGCCGCGAGCGCACCGCTCCGTTCGGGCGCGATCGTCACCATCAGGATCGTCCCGGCGGCGGCAGTGAGCACCCGGTCGATTTCTGCCGGATCCGGGTCGCGCATGAGCGCGGGTTGATGGGCCCCGCACCGCACGGTCGACAGCCACGGACCTTCGAGGTGGATTCCGTCGATCCGCCCGGCCCGGACGTCCTCGGCCCGAGCCCTCACCTGATGCAGCAGATCGTCCGGGCTCGCGGTGACCAGGGAGGCGATCATGGTGGTGGTGCCGTGCCGACGGTGCAACGCCACCGCGGCCGACGTGTCGGCCTCCGACGGGACCGAGAAACTGCCGCCGCCACCGCCGTGCGTATGGGTGTCGACGAACCCCGGCACCAGGGTCACCGGGCCCAGATCACGATCGGCGGGCCGGGGCGGGGCACCGGCGCCGACGGCCGTCACCCGGTCGCCCGACACGTCAATCCATCCCGGCCGCAACACTTCTGCGCCCGTGATCAGCGTGCCGGCGGTCAGCAGCATTCAGATGCCCTGCCAATCCGGTTTCGAGCGGTAGGTCTCACGGTAGTAGCCGATGAGCTGAAGCCGCTGTGCCGCAGCGTCATCGAGCAGGACCGTGACGTGCGGGTGATGCTGCAGGATGGTCGCCGGCCACATGGCGCTCACGGCGCCCTCGACCAGATGGTGCACGGCTTCGGCCTTACTACGGCCGAGCGCCACCAGGATCACGTGCCGGGCCGCCATGATGGTGGCCAGCCCCTGGGTCAGGCAGTGCGTCGGCACCGCGTCCAGATCGTCTCCGAAGAATCTGGCGTTGTCGAGGCGGGTCTGCTGCGTCAGCGTCTTGATGCGGGTGCGCGACGCCAGCGAGGATCCGGGCTCGTTGAAGCCGATGTGTCCGTCGGTGCCGATGCCGAGGATCTGTAGATCGACTCCGCCCGCGCCGCGGATGGCATCCTCGTATGCCGCACATGCCGCCGGGATGTCGGTCGCCAGGCCGTCGGGGCCCAGCACCGCACCCGGGGCGAAGTCGACGCGCGAGACGAACACAGTGTCGATCACGTTGCGGTAGCGCTCGGGATGGTCGGCGGGCAGGCCGACGTACTCGTCGAGGGTGAAACCGCGGGCCTGCCGGAACGAGATCTGCCCCGCGCTGCACCGCGCGGCGAGTTCGTCGTAGATCGCCAGCGGCGACGAGCCGGTGGCAAGGCCCAGCACCGCGTCCGGTTTGCGGTCGAGCAGCGCACCGACCGCATCGGCGGCCACGCCGCCGATCTTCGCGGCATCGGCGAGGATGATGACTTCCATCTACTTGTTCGCCGTGAAAAGGTCTGCACCCGAGTCGATGTCGGCTCCTGCGGCGACCGGGTCGGCCACTGTCACATTGCCGGGCTCACGCTCGTCCATGACCACAACGGGGACAATCGGATTCAGGCCTTTCGCCTCGATGGCCGGCACGTCGTAGGTGATCACCACCTGGCCGGCGGTGACCTCATCGCCCTGACTCACATGCGTGGTGAAGCCTTCTCCGTTCAGCGCGACGGTGTCCAGCCCGAGGTGGACCAGGACCCCGACGTTGTCGGCGGTCATGATCACGTAGGCGTGCGGCATCAGTTTCAACAACTTGCCGCTGACCGGGGCAATAGCGTCGATCACCCCGCGCGGTGGGTCCACCGCGGCGCCGTACCCCACCATGCCGGCCGAGAACACGGGGTCTGGAACGTCCCCGAGTGCTACTGCGCGCCCCGCAACCGGGGCGAGTACTCGCGTGCTGCTCACTTGTCGGGCTCCTTTGGGCGCGGGGTGCTCGTGCCACAAACAATACGAGCGCGGCCGGAAGACGGCCTCGAGTTTACGGGTTCTCGTCTAAGCTTCCGCTCAGCTTCGCGGCGGGTCGCGCTGGGTGGCCAGGAGGGCGAGAAGGCGATGAGCGATACGACGAAACCTGAAGTTGCACAGGCGAAATCCGGTCTGCGTATACCCGCGTTTGCGCAACTGCAGCGACTCGGCAAGAGCCTCATGCTGCCGATCGCCGTGCTGCCCGCTGCCGGCATCCTGCTGAGGCTGGGCCAACCCGACCTGCTGGGGCGGATCGACTCGCCCGTCATCGGCCCCTTCTTCAAGGCGATGAGTGCCGCAGGCGACGCCCTGTTCACCAACCTGCCCCTGCTGTTCGCGGTCGGTGTCGCGATCGGCTTCGCCCGCAAGGCCGACGGCTCGACGGCGCTGGCTGCGGTGGTCGGCTACCTGGTGATGGCGGCCGTCTTCAAGACGATGTCTCCCATCGTGCTGGCCGGCGAGGTGGACAAGGCAGGCGATCAAGCCCAGATCAACTACAGCGTGTTCGCCGGAATCGTGGTGGGCCTGGTGACGGCATGGTTGTTCGACCGGTACCACACCATCCAATTGCCGTCCTATCTCGGCTTTTTCGGGGGACGGAGGTTCGTCCCGATCGTGGTGTCCGTGGCGAGCTTGTTCATCGCCTTCCTGATGAGCTACTTCTATCCGATCTTCGATGCGGGACTGACCGGGCTCGGCCGGTTCATCGGCGGTAGTGGCGCGCTGGGCGCATTCGTCTACGGATTCGCCAACCGCATGCTGATTCCCCTGGGCCTACACCACATCCCGAACTCCTACGTGTGGTTCCTCTACGGCGATTATCAGAACGCGGACGGCACGGTGGTCACCGGTGAGCTCACCCGGTTCGCGGCGGGCGACCCGACCGCGGGCATCCTGACCTCGGGGTTCTACCCGGTGTTGATGTTCGGCCTGCCCGCCGCGGCGCTGGCGATGATCCTCGCCGCGAACAAGAAGCAACGCAAAGTTGCGGTCGGCATCCTCTCGGCGGCCGCCCTCACCGCGTTCCTGACCGGCGTGACCGAACCGCTCGAGTTCGCGTTCATGTTCGTGGCGTTCCCGCTCTACGTCATCCATGCGGTCCTGACCGGGCTGTCCCTGGCGATCGCCTATCTGCTCGACATCCACCTGGGCTTCTCGTTCTCGGCCGGGCTCCTCGACCTGTTGTTGTACGGCGGGGCGCCCGCGGCGAAGAACATCTGGCTGCTGATCGTGATGGGAGCGGTGTTCTCGGTCGTCTACTTCGTGTTGTTCTACGTCGCGATCAAGAGGTGGAACATGCTCACACCCGGTCGTGAACCCGAGACGGAGTTCGAGGCCGAGGAACGGGCCAACCTGAGTGAGGGCGCCGATTCCACCACCACGGTGACTGCAGGCGGCACCGGCACGTTGACCGCACCCGCGCGCGCGGACACTCAGGCCGAACAGATCGTCGCGGCATTCGGCGGCCGGGAGAACCTCGTCAATGTCGATGCCTGCATCACCCGACTCCGCATGGAGGTCGCCGACAAGAGCAAGGTCGACCAAGACCGGCTGAAGGCCCTCGGCGCCGCGGGCGTCATCGAGGTCGGGAACAGCGTTCAGGCGGTGTTCGGCACCAGTTCCGAGGCCCTGAAGAACGCCATCGTGGACAGTTTGTAGCCCTTCCCGGGCCTCACACCGACAGCAGCCGCTGGAAAAAATCGCGATAGCGCGTCAGGGCCACGCGGAGATCCTCGGTGGACGCCTCCTCGCCTCGAGACCATTGCGCCTCAAGCCGAGAGCGGGTGTCGGCGAAGCTCGCGGTGAGCTCCTCGACGACTTCGGCCACAAGGTTGTCCGCTTTCTGCACACACTCTTTCGGGTCGTCGACGAACGCCGCCTGGACGTCGTTCCAGCGCGAGTGCAATCCCGACCGATGCTCGCCGGCGAACAACAGCGTGTTGTCCTCGCTCGACGGCTCGGCCTGGGCGGCTTCTGAAACTTCCTCGCGGGCGGGCTGCGCCTTGTCCGTGTCCGCATCCCGGAACTCCGGCGCATCCGTGCCCTGAGGCGAGACGGTTGTCGCTTGTTCTTCGTGGGTCGTCATGCTCGCGCCTCCTTGGGCGAATCCGTACCGGTTTCCGTCTCGGCATGTGTCTCACGCTGGGTCGGCGTCTCGCGTTCTGCAGGCGTTTCGGGTTCAGCTCCGACCAATCGCTCGAAGAGCGCGCGATAGTGGACGAGCGCCTCACGTTGGGCCTCGGTGCCGATCTCGCCCTGCTCCTGCGCGAGGTGAAGGATGTGCGCCGCCCGATAGTGCTCGACCACCTTGGGGTGATCGACCGAGACGTCTGCAGCACGTTGCTCGAAATCGTCTACCGGATAACCCCGTTCACGCATCACCTCGGTCACCAGACGATCGGCGTCACCGACCGATTTCGAGGGGTTGTCGACGAACCCGGCCTGCGTGACGCCCCATGCCTCGACGTAGCGCACCCGGGACTCCGGCGCCAGCTCCTTGATGTCCAATTTGTTGTGCTTGCGTTCGCGCGCAAGTAGTTCCCGCTCCGCAGCACGCTGACCACCGGCTTTCTCGACGGTGTGCTCATACTCCGGGCCGAACTGATCCTTGAGCCGCTCGCTGCGCTTCTGACGCATCATCGATGCGGCCACGATCACCGCGAGCAACACGATCACCACGACGACTACGGCGATGACGATCCAACTCCATGTAGGCATTTCAAGACCTCCTGCGGCCAGGAGTACCCGCGCACCGTCGACAGAAACGTCAATTCCCGAATGCGCTCGACGGTCAGCGGCAATAGGACCTGGTGGCGTAGTCCAGCGCCTGCCGATACAGCGGATCGAGATTTCGCGCCGTGGCCACGCCGTCGACGGCGCCCGCCAGGTCGGCCGAGCACGACGGCGAGTGCAAGACCGGCCACTGCTCGGCGATCTCGTTCACCATCGTGTGGTTGAGCGCGTCGATGGTAGTTCTCGACGCCGCGAGATCGGGGGCACTTGCGGGAGCGGTTGCCGGATCCAGCTTCCATCGCGCGAACAGGCCGTGCTCCACGGCGACGGTCGCGTCGATCTGATCCCGGAACACCTGCCCGACGTAGGCCGGGTCGATGTGCCTGTTGCCCGCCTCGGCAGTGGTGGCGTCGATGACCTGTTGTTCGCGCCGCGGGTCCTCGATCGACCCACCGTTGCGAAACTTGTTGGCGGCCACCGGGTCTGCGGTCTGCAGGCGCTGTGCTGCGGCGTCGACCAGCGGCAGTAGCGGGCTGGGGTCCTGTGCGCGGGCGAGTGGAGTGCCGCACAGCACCGCGAGGGTCAGCACGCCGGCCGTTGCGAATCGGGCCGGCATCACAGCTGGGAGAAGCAGGCGTCGTCGGATTCGTCGTTGGGGATGGACGCGTTCTGGCTGGAGAACTTGCCCACCACGCCGGTGTCGGTCACCGAGACGCTGTCGGCGTGGATCCCGAGCGGGTAGGCGTCGTTCAGCTTCGTCATGAGGCCGTCGAGCGCTGCCTGCACGGTGCCTTTCTCGAACGGACCGCTGACGTCGGTGATCTCCAGGTTCAGGTGTCCGTCGTTCACCAACGGCTTTGCCGTCACCTTGGTGTCCCCCACCGCCTCGATGGTGATGGTTCCCGCCGACGGGTCGGTGCTGACATCGGTGACCAGGGAGCCGACGCCGGGCAGGTTCTCGGCCACCGTGTCCTTGATACCGGCCGACGTCCAGCTCAGCGTGGCGCTCAACGATCCGATGGTGCCCTTGGAATCCTCGGTGCCCTGCAAGCGGATGTCGGACAGCGCCACGTCTGCGGTCATGCCCTTGGCGGCCTGCACCTGCTTGCCGCCGGTTTCCACCGAGATGTTGGTGTAGTGGCCGGTGATGTGCTGCCACAGGAACGGCGGTTTCACCCCGAACGAGACGGTGGCACTGTCCTCCACCACACATTCGGTGACCGCGACCAGCACCGAGCCCGCCTTGTGCCGGGCGTACAGTTCGGCGCCGGTCAGTCCGATCACCACAAGTGCGACGACGATGACGGCCGCGAGGACGATCGCCAGCGGGCTGCGCCATCGTGACGACAGCTTGGCCGGCTCAGGAGGCGGCGGCCGATTGGGCTCGACCGGGGGCAGCGGCGGCGGAGGTGGCCCCCCGGGCCGGGGCGCGGCCGGTGGACGGTTCTGCGCGATTTTCTCGGTCGCCGCCTCCGGGGGCC
>NZ_HG322951.1:2543632-2552496 GCF_000455325.1 Mycolicibacterium septicum DSM 44393 | reverse complement strand
GGCAGCCGCCGGGTGGCCGGGTCGGGCGGCGGCACCGGGCCGCGGCCTTGCCGGCCGGGCTCACCGGGGCGTTGCGGCGGTGTCGGCACCCCCGCAATTCTGCCCCATCACCCACGCGGTCAGCCGGGTGGCGCGCCTGTGGGTTCGCTTCTCATTCCCGCTCGCCCGCCAGCTCCGGCGCTTTCGCATCGGGGCGTTGCTGCTGGTCAGCGGGATTTGCGGTAGCGGCCGCGGCGATCGACAATCCAGCGATGAGCACGCAGATCACCGCGTAGGCGAGGCTGCCGATCGGATCACCGTTGGAGGTGACACCGTCGACGGCGCCGAAGTACGCCGGCAGGGCCGTCAGCCACAGGACCGTCATGACGGCCAGATACACCGCGGCGTAGCCCAGGATGAGCGGGTTCGAATACCGCTCGGCGGCCGGGTCGCGGTCCTTGCGCAGGCTCGACCACTGACTGAACAGCACCGGAATCGCCACCACGGTGAGCACCACGAGTTCGGCGGCATAGACCACCCCGCCTACCGCAGTACTCCCCGAGATCGTCGCGGCGAGCGTGGCGGGCAGGGGTAGCACCGCCGTGCCGATCGACGCCAGCACGCCGACCACCACGGTGCGCCACAAGATCTGCAAGCCGGTGAACGTCTTGCCGTCCTGGACGTGGCGGCCGACGAACAGCTGTACGCAGAACGCCAACGACATCGGCCACAGGGCCGCGAACACGACGACGCTGGGCAGCGGCACCGAATCGAAGAACGGCTGGTTCATCGGATGGTCCAGGGTCCACTCCCACCACCGCAGCTGCGGCCCGATGTGGTCGAAGATCTCGTAGAACGCGTGGTGGACGAACCCGACACAGATCGCGCCGACCAGCACACCGCGCCGGCGGAAAACCCCGAGGATCCGGACGATCTCGTAGGCCACCGTCGCCATCATCGGGTAGATCGCCACGATGTAGAGCGGCAGCCGGCCCCACAGGAAGTCGACCGTGAACACGTTGTGCGCGAACATCGTGTCGACATGGTCGGCGATCCCGAACGCGCCCGGAAAATACAGCGGCGGTTCGATGATCAGCAGATAGGCGATCGCACCGAACCACAGCACCAGGTTGGTGGGATCGTTGTGACGGCGCAGCCGCACGACGGCGTACACCAAGGCCAGCACCGCGCCGACGATCACGGTGATCTCCAGCACCGGCAGCGTCCAGTTCTCCAGCCCGAACGGGTTGCGGAACTCGACCAGCCCTCCAGCGGTGTCACACGAAAAGCCCAGGCGCTCAGCCAAACCTGAGAAGGTCGGGGCACACAGATCAGACATCGGCGGGTTCTTCCTTCTTGTCGGCAGCGCTGTCCGCGGCGTCACCTGCGGTGTACCACAGCGTCACGTCGTAGCCGTCCTGGTAGCGCTGGAACCACTCGTCGGCCAGCACCGGCAACTTCTCGTGTGCCGGATTGTGCCCTGGAACCTGGCTGCGGACAACACCTACAAGGGCGGTCAGCATCTCGCGCACCGGCAGGTGCGCGAATGCATTCGCGATCGGTCCGTCATAGGCTGCGTTGCCGAATGGAAGCTTTTGCAGCAGTGACTTTTTCCGTGCCTGCATGCCGAACATCGACAACGCGTCGATCTGCCGTTCCTCCAGAGGAACGTGCTTGTTGAAGCCCTCGCAGGCAATCTTCATCACGGCCCAGACATGCTTGAAGATCGACGGGGCGACCCGCATCCGGTACCACGGGTCATCCGCGACCGCGTCGTAGATGATCAGGGCCGAACTGCGGTGCTCGACCTCTTCGACGAAGTGCCACAGGAACAGTGACGCCACGCGGTCGTCCCCCGGAGCGAACAGCGTGTCGTCATGATCGAGCATCAACTTGAAGACCGGGGTGAACGTCGCCTCCAGATCCGCGGTGTAGGCCAGCCGGTACTTCAGCGGCGTCTCGGCGGTCAGGTCATCGAAGGCCTTGATCACCTCGTCGAGGGTTTCCTTGAGGGCCGGGTAGGTCTTGATCAATCCCTTGGCGTGCTGCCGGTGGGCCATCGAATGCTGGCCCTCCTGCCGCACGAAGGCCTGGGCCTCCTCGGCCACCGCCGGATCGGTGATGAACGGCATGGCCTCGGTGATCATCTGGCCGATCATCTTCTCGAACGCGATGGCCAGGAACGACACCGCGTTGGCCATCGACGAGAACGCCGGGTTGGTCTCGTTCCACAGGAACGGGACGCGGTGGTCCGCGAACGCGAACCTCATCTTCCGCACGATCAGATCCGTCATCGGTGCCACCTCGCCTTGTCTTGAGACTCTCGAACCGCGGCTGCCTGCTGATCTCGAAAGTAATCATACAAGCAACGCTTGATTTGTATGATTACTACACGCGGATGCGGCCCGTCAACGATGGGTGGCGATATCCTGCAGAGATGTTGCCGGCCAGGAATCCAGACCGTGGCGCGTAGGCGGGGGTGGGACGGGCAGCCGCCCGGCAGCGACGAGGAAGCCTCGGAACGCATCGTGGCCGCGGCGGTGCGGTTGATCGCCGAGACCGGCACCAGCATCAGCATCGCCGACGTCGCGGCATCGCTCGGCGTCATCCGCCAGACCGTGTACCGCTACTTCCCCACGGCCGAGGCCCTGATGCACGCGGCGGCCATCGCCACGGTCGACGGGTTTCTCGACCGGCTCGCCGAGAGCGTGCGCGGCATCACCGATCCCGCCGAGGCGATGACCGAAGGCGTCATGTTCACCCTGGCCGAGGTCACCCGGATACCGCACCTGCGCATCATGCTGTCGGGTCCCCAGGCCGCAGCGAGTTCGGTCAACGTGGCCTCCGACGAAGGCCAGGCGTTCGGCATGCGGATGATCACGCGCTTCGACGTCGACTGGGAGAAGTACGGGTACGACGAATCATCGCTGCGCGACCTGGTGGAGTTCACCCTGCGCACGATGCTGTCGTTCTTCGTCGCGCCGAACGATCCCACCCGCAGCCCCGAGGAGCTGAGGCGCTTCGTCAGACGCTGGTTGGGCGGGTCGATTCTGGCGCAGCCCGCCGATGGTTCGCGATGACGTCGCCGAACACCGCAGGGATCAACCGGTTGAAGATGTCGGCACGCTCCCATTGCAGGAAGTGACCCGCGCCCGGAATCACCAACGGCCCGATGCGATTGAGGAACGCGCGCTCGGTGCGGGGGACGAAATCCTCGCCGACCACATGATCGTCGGGTCCGTACAGCACCAAGGCGGGTACCTCGACCGCATCCATCAACGGGATCTCGGACATCGCGCGGCCGTAGGCCAGTTGGTAGGACGCCCAGCCTGCGCGTAGCCGCGCCTCGTCGGCGAACGGCTCGGTCATGAAATCCACGTCGGACTGGGTGAACGCGTAGGCCGAGCCCCACAACCGATTGGTGTACATCGCCGCCACCCACTGCCTGCGCGCCTCGGGCGTGGTCAGCATCGCGGCGAGCTCGTCGGGAAAGGCACCCTGCATCCACCTGTAGTCACCGGTCGGGTCGGCCGCGCCGCCGACCGATCCAGGATGCCGGGTGCCGATTCCCGAATAGTCCACGGCCATGGGCGGCACGGTGTTGAAAACACAGAAGTGCGTGACGAATCCGGGAAACCGGTGAATCAGGTCGGTGCTGACCACAGCCCCGACATCGCTCGCGGCGATCAGGCAGGACTCGTGCCCCAGCTCGTCGTGCACCAACGCATACAGATCGCGGGAGTACGTGACGATGTCGTGCCGGTCGTCGTGCGGGATCGAGCTGTCACCCATGCCGCGCAGATCGGGGACGATGACCTCGAAGCCGGCCGCGGCCAGGGCTTCGATGTTGCGCCACCAGATCCGCTTGGTCTCGGGATAGCCGTGCACCAGCAGGAGGGGCACACCGCCGATGCCCTCGCGGACAAATGCCAGCGAAACCCCTTCGGCAACAACGGCAGTGTGGATGGTGAAAGCGTCAGCGGCCGGCGCCGGAGGTTGCGCCGGGCGCTGACGCGGATCGTAACGAAAATCCGCCATGGCGAAAGACCTTACGGATCAGCGGATCCCGCGCACCAGCCGGCCCGGTCGGGCACCGGTGTCGACGCCGTGCCGACGGGTCACCGTGCCGCTCACGATGGTCGCGTCGTAACCACTCGCGCCCTGCACCAACCGCTTTCCACCTGCCGGCAGGTCATACGCCATCCTCGGCGCGTGCAAGGTCAGCGCGTCCAGGTCGATGACGTTGACGTCGGCCTTCTTGCCCACGCTGATGACGCCCCGGTCCGACATCCCGTAGAGCTGTGCGGTGTCGTGCGACTGCTTGCGGATCACGTACTCCAGCGGCAGCTTCTCGCCGCGATGGCGGTCGCGGGCCCAGTGCGTCAGCAGGAACGTCGGGTACGAGGCGTCGCAGATCATGCTGCAGTGCGCACCGCCGTCGGACAGGCCCAGCACGCCGGCAGGGTGAGTGAGCATCTCGCGGATCGCCTCGTGGTTGCCGTCGGAGTAGTTGAACATCGGGTACATCAGCATGGCGCCGGCGTTGGCCTCGAGCATCAGGTCGTACATCGCGGCCAGCGGGTCCAAGCCGCGCTGCTTGGCGATCGCCGCGACGGTGCGCTCGTCGGTCGGCTCGTAGTCCGGCGGTTCACCGATGTGGTACAGCCGGTTTGACACATTCTGCGCCAGCATGAACATGCCGTCGAACAGCTTGTTCGGGTCGATCGGCAGGTCTTCCTCGGCCAGGATCGCCGCGCGCACCTTCGGGTCCGCAAGCCGCTCGGCGAGCTCCTCGGGCGTGCATTCGGCCTGCAGGCGCCGGTAGGTCGGGCGATGCGTGAAGGCGTGGTGGCCGGGAAAGCCCAGCAGCATGCCGAACGGGCGCGCCGCCACCTGCGGGAACAACCGGCTACCGGCCTTGTGCGCTGCCGCCGACAGGTCGAGCTGGTCGCGCCACAGATTGGGGTCGGCGTCGACCTGGATCAGGGCGAAGCTGAGCGCACAGTCGATCTCTTCACCGAGGCGGCGCATCCATTCGAGTTCCTTCTTGGGTGCGACGATGTCTTCGCCTGCTGCGCCCTGCGGGGCCAGCTCGAACACCGCCGCGCGACCGGCCGCCGCGGCCCGGCCCAGGGCGAACAACTCGTCTTCGGCCGCGAAAGTGCCGGGCACCGGCTCGCCGTCCATGGCGGTGTGTGCAATGGTGCGCGACGACGAAAAGCCAAGCGCCCCGGCCTCGATGGCCTCCTGAACCAGCTTCGCCATCGCTTTGATGTCATCGGGGTTCGCCGGCTCGTTGCGGGCGCCACGCTCCCCCATGGCGTAGGCCCGGATGGCACCGTGGGCGATCTGGGTACCCATGTCGACAGCCAGTTCGCGCTGTCCGATCACGTCAAGATATTCGCCGAAGGTTTCCCAGCCCCAGGTGATGCCCTCGGTCAGCGCCGTGCCGGGGATATCCTCGACGCCCTCCATCAGGGAGATCAGCCACTCCTCCTGGCCGGGCCGGACCGGTGCGAAACCGACACCGCAGTTGCCCGCCACCACGGTGGTGACGCCGTGGTTGCTGGACGGTTCGAGCACGGCGTCCCAGGAGACCTGGCCGTCGTAGTGGGTGTGAATGTCGACGAAGCCGGGGGCGACGATCTTGCCTGTGGCGTCGATGGTTTCGGCCGCGTCGCCACCCAGGGCCGGGTCGTCGGCGCCGCGCCGGTGCACCTCGACGATCTTGCCGTCCTTGATCGCGACATCGGCGGTGAACCGGTCCGCACCGGTCCCGTCGACGACGGTGCCGCCGGTGATTTTGAGATCGAACACGTTTTTGCTCCCTTGAGGCGTTCAGGCCGCTACGGTGGCAATGTAACACCGTTACATTGCCACCGTCCCGAGTTTGTCCTTCTCAATGGGAGGCATTCCATGGCCCCGACTTCCACGCACACCGACAACCCACGGCGGGTGGACGCGATCGGTGATCCACCGGCGCGCCCCACCCTGGTGCCGGCCGAACGCTACGTCTCACCGGCATTCGCCCAACTCGAGGTGGAGCGCATGTGGCCGCGGGTCTGGCAGGCCGCATGCACGGTCGATCACGTGGCCGAGGCGGGCGACTACTTCGAATACCGTTGCGGCCCCTATTCAGTGCTGATCGTCCACGGGGACGACGGTGAGTTGCGCGCCTTCCAGAACGCCTGCCGCCATCGCGGCAACGCCCTGTGCACCGGCGCCGGTTCCTCTCTGCGGGAACTGAAATGCGGCTATCACGGCTGGACCTGGGACCTGGCCGGCGCGCTCAAACGGATACCGAATCGCAAGGGGTTCGGGTCGGTGCACATGTCGGAGTTTCCGCTGGCTCCGGTGCGGGTCGACACCTGGGAACGACTGGTCTTCGTCAACCTCGACCCCGACGCGATGCCCCTGGCCGACTACCTGGAAGCGGTCCCCGGCGACATCGCCTGGTGCGGCCTCGGCGACTTCCGTTGCTACGCAACGATGACCATCGACGTCGACGCCAACTGGAAGACCATCGCCGACGGCTACAGCGAGACCTATCACGTCCAGACCCTGCATCCCGAACTGCACCGGTGCATGGACGACGTCTTCGCACCGCAGAAGATCTGGGGCCACACCGGCAAATCCGAATCCCTCTACGGGGTTCCCAGCCCGCGGCTCGCGGAATCGCTGAGCGACGAAGAAGTGTGGGACGCCTACGTGTACACCCAGGGTGCGCTGATGGGCGTCGCGGAAGGCACGCCCTTCCCTCGTGACCGGCGGGCCCCCGGCCAGACGGTGGCCGACGTGATCGCCACCCAGATCAAGGAATTCGCGGCCGGGCGCGGCGTCGACATCGGCTGGGCCAGCACCGACCAGGTGATGTGCCTGCACCAGTACAACATCTTCCCCAACCTGACCCTGCTGGCCAGCGCCGACCATCTGACGGTGATGACGTCGTTGCCCGGGCCCGACCCCGACCGAGGGCAGCTCGTGATGACGCTGATGACCCGCATGCCGGCGCAGGCGCCGCGGGTGAGGCCGACGGATGTCCGGATGGGCGCCGAGGAGGCCCATCCCGGCGTGGTGATGAGCCAGGACATCGCCGTACTGACCGGCCTGCAGCGCGGTTTGCACCAGCCGGGGTTCACCCATCTGGTGCTCTCGGCCGAGGAGCGGAGAATCATCAACATGCACCGCAATCTCGAGCGCTACCTCGACCTGCCCGGGCCCGAACGCATCTCCGAGGCGGAAGCCGGCGGATGAGTCCGAAGGCAAAGCCGATCGACGCCGACGTCATCCTCGACGCGGCGGCCGGTCTCATCGAATCCGATGGGGTGGAGGCATTCTCGATGCGCGGGCTCGCCGAGCGGATCGGCGTGGCCGTCACCTCGATCTACTGGCACGTCGGTGGCCGTGACGCGCTCTTCGACAGCCTGGTCGATCGCCTGGTCGCCGAGATGGCCGGGCTGCCCATGGAGGGCGACACTCCGGTGAATCGGATTGCCGCACTTGCCCGCAACCAGCGCAGCCTGTTGATCCGTCGCCAGCATCTGCTGGCGATCGCCCACGAGCGGGACCGGACGCCGACGTTGTTCCTGCCGGTCCAGCAGAAACTCGCCGCCGAGCTGGCCGAGGCGGGCGTCACCGGGACCCGCGCCGCACTGGTGTTGCGGGCCGTGCAGGTGCACGTGACCGCCTCTGCGGTGATGCTGTTCTCGGCTGTGCGGGGCCCGCGGCACCAGGAGGAGGACCCGTCCCTGTGGACCGCGGACTGGCCCGATCAGGCACTCGTCGCGGCCCTGCAGTCCCCCACCGACTACGACGCGGTATTCGAATACGGCCTCGAGGCGATGCTGGCGCCGCTGTCACCTGGGCGACAGATCAATGGACGGGTCAAGGCAGCACGGTCTTCATCAGCATGACGTTGTAGGCCGACCACAGCGACAGGTTGTAGTACAGCTCCTTGCCCGTGGACCACGGATGCAGATACGGCGCGTAGATGCCACCGGGGATCTGTGACGACGGTGCGATCAACTGCTCTGGGCTCCACGGCCCCTGGGGTGCCGGCGCGGTCCGCATCACCACATCGTTCATCCCGTTGCCGTACAGCACCAGGTACTGCTTGAGATAGGTGTTGTACTGGGCTGACATCTCACTGACCGGACCCGGGATCACCGGTGTCGCCGCCGCCGGATTGCCCGGCACCCAGGCATTGTTGTCGGCGTTGAAATACTCGTATTTCGTGAGGTCCGGGATGAAGGCCGGGGACACCCGCGCGATATAGGCCGACCCGCCGCGCCCGTTCGGGGTGCCGAACGTGTAGATGTACGGATCACCCGGGCCGGGCTTGAGGAATGCGCCCATCTGGAAGTTCTCGTTGCCTCCACCGGGCGGGCGGATGGTCCCCGGGTAGACACCCCAGTTCTCACCGTTGTCCGGCGACATCGCGATCGCCGAGAAGTTGGTCGACCATGCTCCGGGGCTGTCCCAGTTCCGGATCGACATGAAGTTCAGATACTGGTTGCGCCCGACGGCGACACCCGCGGTCGGGATGATCCCCGTCTCCTCGGGCGCGCGGCCGATGCTGTTGATGATCTGCTTGGAAATGCCCTGGCGCCACACCGGAGAACCCGAGTATTTGTTGGCGACCACACCGTCGGGCACCGCGACGGTCTGCGACAACGAACCGTCCTGGCTGCGGAACAGCGCGTTGTATCGCCACTGCTTGCCGGGAATCCCGCAGTATCCGTTGGTGTCACCGAAGGCCATCAACACCTGACGGTTCACCGGATCCCCGTTGTCCCACATGATTCCGAGGTCGGTGCCGGTGATGGCGAAGCGCTTGATCGTCTGGTTGGGGCTGTCGGGGCCGGTCACCCACCCGACGATCGACG
>NZ_HG322951.1:2525040-2543606 GCF_000455325.1 Mycolicibacterium septicum DSM 44393 | reverse complement strand
CCGGGGCCGGCGCCGGCTGTGCCGCGTTCGGGACGGGCTGGGCGCCGCCGGGATTGGGCGCCGGGACGACCGCCGCCTTCTGCCTGACCTGCCCGGAATTCGGCATCAGCGCCTTGAGCAGGGCCAGCGGCAACTGCCCGAGCTTGGGCAGCGGAGCCCGGTCGTTGGCCCCGGCGGGCATGTGCCCGATCGGCCGGTTGAGCGGAGCGAGCCTGGACGGCTTGGGGATCTGGAAGGCCTGGTTCGGGAGGGGTTGCGCGGCCGCAGCAGCGCCTTCACAGGGTTCAGCCGATGCCGAGGGCGCTATACCGACGGCGACGACAAGTCCGATTGCGGCCGCCGCTGCCATCGTCGAAGCACCTCGAGGACGTCGCGACATGTCACACCTTCCCAATGCAGGGACGTCGACATGACGTCACAGTTGGCTGATGTGACGTTAGTGATCAATGTTGCCGATGTGACCGGTGATGTACCGATAGGTATCGTCCCGTGATCGTGTCGCAACCAGACCCGGCGTGTTGCCTTGCCACGCGCCACCGCGGCGACCTGGTATGGCGCTGGCTACGTTCAGCTCATCGTGATTCTCGCCGGTCTCGTCGCGCCGATCCGCCACGAAAGGCGTTGGCACCTGCACGCTTCACACAGAACTCTCAGCTGTTCATCGCCGTTCGCCCCGCCGGGCCTTGCCATCGTGGTTACGGTGGGAAGTGGTGGAACTATCGAACCGAGCGAGAGGGATCACCATGGCCGGAACATTCGATCCGAAAAAGGGCGGCAAGTTCGAGCCGACGACCAAGGCCAAGCCGCCGCCACCTCCGCGGCCCGGGGGCAACAAGAAGTAATTGAACGAAACTGCCCACGTGCGAGAGTTTTCGGCTCGCACATGGGCAGTTTCGTTTTGCCTGTCAGCTACAGACCTGCACCAGCCGGAACGGCCCGGTGGCACAGACCGACGGCGGACCATAGCCGCCATAACCCCAACCGGCCCCGTACGCGGGCGGCGGAGGTGGCGGCGGGCCCCACGGGCCGGGGCCGTAGCCCCACCCGGGGTGCTCGGCCCAACCGACTCCCGATCCGGCGACCGGCGCAGGGGCCGCATTGGCCACCCCCGTGCCGATCCCGAGTGCGGCCAGGCCCAGTGCGCCGGCCGCTGCGGCGCTGATGGCGATGACTTCAGCATCTTCCAACCCCTCTGAACTTGCAGAACCAGACTGTGGATCGCCCCGTCGGTCCAGAGTCAGCGGAAGCGGATGTTTTCCGGCTTCCACCAATTAGGTTAGCTCTGCTTATTAAGTCAGGGCTGTGCGGAGGCTTTGTATGTGGGTCGGCGCTGCAGCTCGGCCAGTCGCCGCTTCGACGCCGCCGACTGGATGACCTGCGGCCACCAGAACCACCTGCCCAGCAGCGCCGCGATCGCAGGCGTCATGAACGACCGCACGATGAGAGTGTCGAACAGCAGGCCGAGTGCGATGGTGGTGCCGACCTGTGCCATGACCTTGAGATCGCTGAATGCGAACGACGCCATGGTGAAGGCGAACACCAGGCCCGCCGAGGTCACCACCGAGCCGGTTCCCGCCATCGCCCGGATGATGCCGGTCTTCAGGCCACCGGACAGTTCTTCCTTGAACCGCGACACCAGCAGCAGGTTGTAGTCGGAACCCACCGCCAGTAGCAGGATGACCGACATCGCCAACACCATCCAGTGCAGTTCCAGCCCGAGAAGGTGCTGCCAGACGAGCACGGACAATCCGAATGACGCGCCGAGGGACAGCAGCACGGTACCGACGATCACCGCCGCCGCCACCGCACTGCGCGTGATGAGCAGCATGATGATGAAAATCAGTGATACTGCGGCGATTCCGGCGATCAGAAGGTCGTAGAACGATCCGTCCTTCATGTCCTTGTACGTGGCCGCGGTGCCGGCCAGATAGATCTTGGAACCTTCCAGCGGCGTGCCCTTGAGCGCTTCCTTGGCCGCCAGCTTGATCGGGTCGACATGGTTGACGCCTTCGGGCGTCGCGGGATCGCCCTCGTGGCTGATGATGAACCGCACCGACTTTCCGTCGGGAGAGATGAAGTTCTTCATGCCGCGCTTGAAGTCCTTGTTGTCGAAGGCTTCCGGCGGAAGATAGAACGTGTCGTCATTGCGGGCCTCATCGAAGGCCTTGCCCATGGCCGTCGAATTCTCCTGCATCGCGGCCATCTGATCCTGCTGACCGGCCTGCGTGGCCCGCTGCGTCAGCATCATCGTCTTCATGGACTTCATGGATTCGATCTGCTCGGGCATCAACGCGACCAACTGCGGCATCAACGTGTCCAGCCGCTCCAGCTCGGGCACCAACTCCTGAACGTCATCGGTCAGGGCGTCGATGCCGTCGAGGGTGTCGAAGATCGACCGAAGCGACCAGCACAGCGGGATGTCGGCGCAGTGCGGCTCCCAATAGAGGTAATTACGCAGCGGACGCAGCCAATCGTCGAAATCGCCGATGTTGTTGCGCAATTCGGCGATGTCGAGGGTCATCACCTTGGTCTTGGCCACCATCGAATGCGTGATGTCGGCCATCTGCTGGGTCAGCCGCGACATCTGCTCCATCGTGTCGATGGACTTCTGCATCTCATCGGCCTGAACCAGCATGTCGTCCATGCGGTCCTGCTGGTACTTCCGGTTCATCGTGTTCGTCGTGCCCTGCCGGCTGAGCAGGAACGGGATCGAGGTGTGCTCGATCGGGCGGCCGTTGGGCCGGGTGATCGCCTGCACCCGGGAGATACCGGGCACCCGCACGATGCTCTTGGCGATCTTGTCGATCACCAGGAAGTCCGCCGGGTTTCGCAGATCGTGGTCGGCCTCGACCATCAGCAGTTCGGGGTTCATCCGGGCGGCGCTGAAATGCCGTTCGGCCGCGGCATATCCGACGTTGGCAGGCAGGTCGGAGGGCAGGTACTTGCGGGCGTCGTAATTGGTCTTGTAACCCGGCAGCGTGAGCAGGCCGACAAGCGCCAGGCCCAACGTCGCGGCCAGGATCGGGCCCGGCCACCGCACCACGGCGATGCCGACGCGACGCCAGCCGCGGGACCGGATGCTGCGCTTGGGCTCGAAACGCCCGAACCGGCTGCCGATCACGATGATCGCCGGGCCCATCGTCAGCGCGGCGACGACCGCGACGAACGTGCCCACGGCACACGGCACACCCATGGTCTGGAAATACGGCAGGCGCGTGAAGCTGAGACACAACATGGCACCGGCAATGGTCATGCCGGAACCCAGGACCACATGAGAGGTGCCGCGGAACATCGTGTAGTACGCGGTTTCTCGGTCTTCGCCGGCCCCGCGCGCCTCTTGATAGCGACCGATCGCGAAAATCGCGTAGTCGGTGCCGGCCGCGATGACCATCAACGTCAAGAGGTTCACCGCGAAGGTCGACAGCCCGATGATGTCGGTGTAGGCCAGGAACGCAACGATGCCGCGGGCAGCGCCGAGCTCCATGAACACCATGACCAGCACCAGGATCATCGTGGCGACAGACCTGAAGACGAGCACGAGCATCACGGCGATCACCACGAGCGTGATGGTGGTGACCTTGGCGATGCTCTTGTCACCGGCGTGGTGCTGGTCGTTGATCAGCGGCGCGCCGCCGGTCACGTACACCTTGACCCCCGGCGGAGGCGACGACTGGTTGACGATGTCACGGACAGCGGTCACCGACTCGTTGGCCAGCGTCTCGCCCTGGTTGCCGCGCAGATAGACCTGGACGTAGGCCGACTTGCCATCGTTGCTCTGCGCGCCCGAGGCCGTCAGCGGGTCGCCCCAGAAGTCGGCGACGTGCTGCACATGTGCGGTGTCGGCCTCGAGCTTGTCGACGACGCCGTCGTAGTAGTGGTGCGCGTCGTCGCCGAGCGGCTGCTCGCCCTCCAGCACCACCATGGCGTTGCTGTCGGAATCGAACTCTTGGAAATTGGCGCCGATCTTGCGCATAGCGATCATCGCCGGGGCGTCATTGGCGCTCAGCCCGACGGTGTGCTCCTCACCGACCTTCTCCAGCGGCGGGACGAGGACATTCGTCAGGACGGTCAGGGCGATCCAGCCGAGCACGATGGGCACCGCCAGCACGCGGATGGCCCGGGCGATGCCCGACCTGTCCTGCGTGCCGCTGCTGTGGCTACTCATCGCGTGTGCTCCGGGGTGCGATCTTCCGCGCGTTCACGTGATGCCGTGGTCTGCACACAACCCGCCCCTTCGATCAGGCCACTGTCGCCTGGGTGGGACAGGTCGCAAGCGATACACATTCGCAAACGCGCGTAATATACCTAGCCTGTCAAAGTGTCGGTGTCAATAATCACTTTGCACGTCTACTGACAGCAATTTCACAGCTGGGGCGCAGCCGTCGTCGCGCGCTGCCTCACCCGCTCCCACGGCCAGGTCATCAGCGCCCACACGATCAGCACGATCGCGACCTCAGCCAGCAGATACACCGGCCACGGACCGAGCACGTCCAGCAGCGACGCCGTGGGGGGCTTCCGGTTGAGATAGCCGTAGTTGGCTCCCGTGACCGCGTTGAAGGCGAGGGTGAATGCCGCCCATCCCAGGGTCGCGATGACGGCGAAGCGGTAGTCGCGCCACCGCGGCCGCATACCTCTCCCCCACGTCAGATAGACGGCAGCCAACACGACCAGCACATGAAGCGTGAAGAAGGTGACGAAGAGGTGGTGGGGAAAGTCGGGAGCGCCCTCCTTCGGCGTACCGATATCGGGGGTGATCAATGCCTGCGAGCTCAGGACGAGGCCCCAGTAATAGGTGAGGACGAAGGCCCAATGCCGTTGCGACCACAAGGCATAGGCGGCCGCGAGTTCCGCGAGATCACACAGCTGCAGCGGCACCGAGGTGTCGATGGTGGGATCGACCAGCTTGTAGGCCAAGGCGACGACGAACGCCGCGATGAGCAGGACCGCCAGGACACGGCTCAGGATTCGGGCCTGCGATTCGGTCTGCCTGCGGCCGATCATCACCAGAAGCACGGCGCCCGTTGCGAACACCGCCAGCACGACCCAGTGCGACGGGCCGTACGCCGAAAACTCGCGCTGCGCAGAGAACAATTCGATCAACTCCCCCGTCTCGTCACACGCAGGAACCGTCATCCATGATCGCAGGCAAGTGGGGAAACTTCATTAACCTGCCTCAGGACACGATCGAATCGCCCTATACTCCTGCCGAACCTTGCGGTTGGCGGGAGTCGAGAATGGTCAGGCGCGCGGCGGCAACGGCTTTGAGGGAATACTCCCAGGGCGCAGCTTTTCGCGGGCTGCTGCTGCAGTTCGCCCTGCGGATTCTGTTGGTGGCGTTCATCTTCTTCGCGCTGTTCCTGCAACCGCCCGAAACCTACCGCTGGCCCTACGGACTGATCTGGATCGGCTACATCGCAGCGATCGCCTGTTGGGGCCTCTGGGCGATGCGGCCGGCCAATCATGCCGGAATCGAGGCCCGGCGTTCAGTTGCACTGCTCATGTTGTTCGCGGATGTCGCTGTGGTGTCGATACTTTCGGTGGAATCAGGCCTCAGCTCACCGAACACCTGGACCTCCGATGTGCTCCACTACGGGCTGTTCCTGATCCCACTGATCGCCGCGGCTCAGCTCGATCCCTTCGTGAGTGCGGTGATCGCCGTCCCCACCGTCGCCGCATACGTCGTCGTGCTCTGGGTAGACCAGGCCGCCAACGGCGACGAGCCGTGGGGTTCGATTCTCACCACGACGGGAGTGTTGTTCGGGTTGGCCGCGGGGTCGGTCACGCTGTCGTGGATCCAGCAGTCGAAAGAGCGGACGATCGTCCAGTTGGCCCAGGAACGAAGTCGACTGCTCGAGGAGATCGTCACTCTCGAAAAGCGCGAAAGGCAAACCCTGTCCGAGCGACTGCACGATGGGGCACTGCAGTATGTCCTGGCGTCGCGCCGGGAGATGGAAGAGGTTCGCGAAGGATCCGCCGAATCGATGGACCGCGTCGATCTGGCTCTCGGCGAGTGCTCCCGACTGCTTCGCGACGTGGTCCGTGAACTGCACCCCGAGGTGCTGGCGCGAGCCGGGCTCAGGGCCGCCATCACCTCACTTGCTGACGGCATCGCGGCCCGCACCAACCTGGCCGTCCACGTGGACTTCGACGACTGGCCCGATGACCTGCGAACCGACGCCGATCACCTGCTCTACAGCGCGGCGCGCGAGTTCTCGACGAATGCGATCAAGCACGCCAAGGCCGACAACTTGAGGTTCACCCTGCAGCGGTCCGAAGGTCGAGCCACGTTGTGCATCGCGGACGACGGCGTCGGCATCCAACCCGAGCGCCTCGCGCTGAGCGTCGAAACCGGTCACATCGGCTTCGCGTCGATTCGCGCCAAGGTGTTGGCCCTCGGCGGCGTGCTGGACGTCCACGATGCCCGCGGCACCGAGATCGCGATCTCCCTACCGTCGCAGACAGCGGTCTGAAACCGCTCAGACCCATCCGATTCCGGTGGGCGGCGAGGCAGGCGGCGGCGTCGACGAGCCGGACCCAGGCGGCTGCAAGCCGCCGTACCCGGGCGTCTCGGGGCGGTACCCCGGTTGCGGACCGTGCAGCGAGGTGTTGGGGTCAGTCCCCGGTGCCGACCCGTAGCCCGGGTACTGGCTGTAGCCCGGCGTCTCCGGTCCGTACCCGTAATCCGGCAGTGCCGGCCCGTATCCGGGCACCGCCTGACCCGAGCCGGCCAGCAACTTGGATGCGGCGAAAGCCGCCGCCTGGGTGGTGTACACGGGCACGTAGCCCTCGGTGTGTCCACTCCATTCGTTGCCCTGGCCCTCGTGACAGATCGGATCCATGGGGTTGCACAGGTCGACCGCCTTGGACCCGTACAGCGCGCTCTGGGTCGAGATCGATTGCTTGGTGCGGGTGCCCACGTCGCCGAAGGTGGTGATCGCCGCGACGTTGTCCGCGTATTGGGCCGGGAGCGAATCGCCCCAGGTGATGCCACCGAGCGGGTTGCCGGCCACGATGTTGATCACGCTCGCACCCTGCGAATAGCCGCCGAGGACGATCTTGGTGTCGGGGCAGGACGACAGCGTGGACTTGATGTGGGAAATCGCGTCCTTGGCGCCGTCACCACCGTGCAGCTGCAGCTTGCTGGCCTTGTAGTTCACCCCGTAGGAGGTGATGTTCATGCCGGCGGTCTGCTTGCGCAGCGAGTCGACGAAGGCGTCGCCGACCCGGCCCATACCGGCCGGCTCATCCGTGCCGCGCGCGAAGACCACCTCCGCATCGGCGCAGTCGGCGGCAGCCGCTATCGGCGGTGCGGAGAGTCCTACGAGTGGGATACCAGAGGTGAGAAGTGCAGCAGCGCCAAGCCCGACCCAGCGACCACCTGACCGCGCACTGCCCGTACCAGGGCTGTGTATGCGGCGAGAGAACATTCCTCAACCTAACCCGTATCCAGCAGGAATGAACATTCTTGCCGGGACGACTCGTAGGGGCGGCGCGGCGACGAGATGGTGACGGAAAAGAAAACAGGCCAGGGATTAGATCCCTGACCTGCATCTTTCCGGTGGAGCTGCCGGGAATTGAACCCGGGTCCTACGGCACTTCCTCGAGGCTTCTCCGTGCGCAGTTCGCTTTGCCTCTACTCGGATCTCTCAGTCACGCGAACAAGCCGAGATGACGATCCCAGTCGCTGTTTGATGTCCCCACGGATCCCGCGACCGAACCCGTGGGTGGGTCCCTCTAGCTGATGCCAGGGTCCGGGCCGAGGGCGCTCCCGGTCTGACAGACACGCAGTCGCTTAGGCAGCGAGTGCGTAGTCGCGCTGATTGGAATCGGCGCTTAATTGGTTGCAACGACGCTTACGGTGGTCTCTTGCCTGCACCGGCACGCTTCCCTTGATTCGATGCGCGAAGTCGAAACCGATCAGCCCCTCGCATCCCTGCCGAATCTCGGCAGGACAGTCAATGGTACGCCAGACCCAACGGCGAACGCCAAGCCATTATTCCGCGGCATTTTCGTGTCGCTCACGCCTGCCGAGCGACCGCCCAGGTACGGAAATTACGGCGCGTCGGCGTACAGACACGGTCGCTCGCGGTGCTCAGGACAAGCTGGCTCAGGACATGCCCTTGGCGCGGCGGCCCAACTCGCGGGTGATCTCCCGGTCGGCGTCGCGCTTGGCCAGGTCCTGGCGCTTGTCGTGGGCCTGCTTACCGCGGGCCAGCGCCAGCTCGACCTTGACCTTGCCGTCGGAGAAGTACATCGACAACGGCACCAGCGTGAGGTTGCCGTCGCGGATCTTGCCGATGAGGTTGTCGATCTCCTTGCGGTGCAACAGCAGTTTGCGGTTGCGCCGCGGCGCGTGGTTGGTCCAGGTGCCGTGGTGGTACTCGGCGATGTGCACGTTGCGCAGCCAGATCTCGCCGTCGTCGACGGTGGCGAACGCGTCGGCCAGTGAGGCCTGGCCTTCGCGCAGGCTCTTGACCTCGGTGCCCATCAACGCGATACCCGCTTCATAGGTATCGAGAATCATGTAGTTGTGCCGCGCCTTGCGATTGCTGGCCACAATCTGCTTATTGCCGGCGGGGCTGGACTTCTTGGTCGCCACTAGTTCACGACTACCTTCGTATGTAGAGCCGCAGCGTCACATACGCGGTGATGCCGGACATCGCCAGGCCGAGGAACAGCATCCACGGTGCGCTGAAGTAGAGCACGTCAGCGTAGTCGACCCGGGCAATCAAATTCGACTGATAAAACTGGTCGAGCGCCTTCTCCAGGAATACCGCTCGCACCACGATCAGCCCGACGATCGCGATCACCACACCGATCAGGGCCGCGATCATCGCTTCGACGAGGAACGGCAACTGGGTGTACCAGCGGGTCGCGCCGACCAGGCGCATGATGCCGATCTCGTTGCGCCGCGTATAGGCAGCCACCTGAACCATGTTGGCGATCAACAGCACCGCGCCGATCGCCTGCACCAGCGCCACCGCGAAGGCGACGCTGCTGAGGCCGTCGAGCACCGCGAACAATCGGTCGATCAGGTCCTTCTGGTTGAGCACGTTGAGCACACCGGGCTGACCCTGCATCGCCTTGTCGAACGCCTCGTGCTGCTCGGGGTCGTTGAGCTTGACGATGAACGACGCCGGGAACGCGTCCTTGCCCGCGACATCCTTGTACTGCGGGAACTTCTTGATCGCGTCGTCGTAGGCCTGCTCGCGGTTGAGGAAGCTCAGCGAGCGCACGTCGTCGCGGTCGTCGATCATGCGGTACAGCGCCTTGCACGCTTCTTCGTCGCAGTTGGGATCGTTGGCCGAGATGTCGTCGGTCAGGAACACCTGGCTCTCGACGCGGTCCAGGTAGATGTCGCGGGACTGGTCGGCCAGCCGCACCACCAGCAGACCGCCACCGAACAACCCGATCGAGATCGCGGTGGTCAGGATCATCGCCACAGTCATCGTGACGTTGCGACGAAGTCCGGTCAGAACTTCATTGACAAGAAAGCCGAAGCGCACTTAGCGATCCATTCCGTAGACGCCGCGCTGCTCATCACGGATCAGCCGGCCGAGTTCGAGTTCGACGACCCGCTGGCGCATGGAGTCGACGATGTGATGGTCGTGGGTGGCCATCAGCACCGTGGTTCCGGTGCGGTTGATCCGTTCCAGCAGATCCATGATGTCCTTGCTGGTCTCGGGATCCAAGTTTCCGGTGGGCTCGTCGGCGATCAGGACCAGCGGGCGGTTGACGAAGGCCCGCGCGATAGCGACACGCTGCTGCTCGCCACCGGACAGTTCGCTCGGCAGCCGGTTGGCCTTGCCGGACAGGCCGACCATCTCCAACACGTCCGGGACCACCCGGTTGATCACCTCGCCGCGCTTGCCGATCACCTCAAGGGCGAACGCCACGTTCTCGAACACCGTCTTCTGCTGCAGCAGCCGGAAGTCCTGGAACACGCAGCCGATGACCTGGCGCAGGCTCGGGACGTGCCGGCCGGGGAGCTTGTTGACGTGGAACTTGGACACCCGGATGTCACCCGAGGTGGGCGTCTCGGCTGCCAGCAGCAGCCGCATGAACGTCGACTTGCCCGAACCCGAGGGACCGATCAGGAAGACGAACTCACCCTTGTCGATTTTCAACGAGACGTCGTCGAGCGCTGGGCGCGCCGAAGACTTGTAGTGCTTCGTCACGTGGTCGAGGGTGATCATCACGGCACGCCAGTGTAGCGGGGCGAGAACATCGGGCTGGTCAGGCTATCGCGGCAATGTCGGCGCCACCGGCTCCATGCCCGGTTGCTGCTGCTCGACCGTCGGACTGGGAGGCGCCCCCGGGAGCACCGGCAACGTGATGGGCGGAAGCAGTCCGGGACCGTCCGGATCGAACACCGTCGTCCGCGGAGCACCCGGCGGCGGCGTCGTGGTCGGACTCGTCGGCGCACCGGGAGTGGTGGTCTCGGTGGTCTCCGGCGTCTCGGTCGGCGTCGTGGTCGTCGGGATCGTGGTCTCGGTGGTCTCCGGGGTCTCGGGCGGCGTCGTGGTGCGGGGCGCCTGCACCTTGGTGCGCGGCACCCAGGTGTAGTCGGGATCGGGCACGAATCCGGGCGGCACCACCTGGGTGTCGGGCGACTGCGGTGCGGGCTGCTGCGGCCGGTACTCCTGCTGCACCCACGACAGCGCGATGAACACGATGAGCAGCACCACCGTGGACGTGCGAATCCGGCCGACACGGCTGTGCCAGAACTTGGTGACGGCATCGGTCACCCGGGTGAAGTCGAGTTTCACTTCTTCGGCTCCTGGGCCGGCGGTGTCGCGACCGTCTCAGCGACCGCGGCCGGGTGGATGACGTCTCCCGCCGCGGCGACCGATGCGTCGGACGACGTCACCACACCCGCGCGGCGCAGCGCTCGCACCACCCGTACCCGCAACCGTCTGCCCACGTCGAACTGTTTGCCCGGCAAGGTCCGGGCGACCATCCGCAGGTTCACGGTGTCCAGCCCGATGCTCTCGACGCCCATCAGCTGGGGCTTGTCGAGCAGCAGCTTGGACAGCTCGCCGTCTTCGGCGGCCTTTTCGGCCACCTCGTTGAGCACGTCGTTGACCACGTTGAGGTCGGCACTGACCGGGACCGGGATGTCGACGACCGCCCGCGCCCAGTCCTTGGACAGGTTCAGCGCCTTGACGATCTGCCCGTTGGGCACGGTGTACATCTCGCCCTCGGATGACCGCAGCTTGGTGACGCGCAGCGTGACGTCCTCGACCGTGCCCTCCGCCTCGTTGGCGGCAGCGATCGTCAGCCTGACGAGGTCACCGAAGCCGTACTGCTTCTCGGTGATGATGAAGAAGCCGGCGAGCAGGTCCTGGACGATGCGCTGCGCACCGAAACCGAGCGCGGCGCCGAGCACCGCGGCCGGGGCGACCAGGGAGGCGACCGGCACCTGGAGGGCATCGGTGACCTCGACGAGCACGATGATGAACAGGACTGCCACCGACACCCACGAGATCACCGAGGCGACGGCCTGCCGGTGCTTGGCACTCTCCGAGCGCACCAGCGCGTCGCTTTCCTGATACTCGGCGTCGATCCGGCGCACGACGCGCTGCGCGGCCCAGTTGATGAAGCGCGCCGCGAGCAGGCCGCCGATGAGCAGCAGGGCGATGTGCAGCCCGGTGGTCAGGATCCATACGCCGATCTCGCCGTGCCAGAAATCGTGCCAGCGTTCGGCGAGGGGAAGGGCTAGCACTGTATTAGTCGTCGTCATCTTTTCTGTTGCGCCATCTGATCCCTGCTTCCAGGAATCCGTCGATGTCTCCGTCCAGCACCGTGGCCGGGTTTCCGACCTCGTACTCGGTGCGCAGATCCTTCACCATCTGATAGGGGTGCAGAACATAGGACCGCATCTGGTTACCCCACGAGCTGCCACCGTCGCCCTTCAGCGCATCCATCTCGGCGCGCTCTTCCAATCGCTTGCGCTCCAGCAGCCGTGCCTGAAGCACGCGCATGGCCGCGACCTTGTTCTGCAGCTGGGACTTCTCGTTCTGACAGGTCACCACGATACCGGTGGGGATGTGGGTGAGCCGGACAGCGGAGTCGGTGGTGTTCACCGACTGCCCGCCGGGACCGCTGGAGCGGTACACGTCGACGCGCAGATCCCCTTCGGGAATGTCGATGTGGTCGGTGGTTTCCACGACGGGGAGCACCTCGACGTCGGCGAACGACGTCTGGCGCCGGCTCTGATTGTCGAACGGGCTGATCCGGACCAGCCGGTGCGTGCCCTGCTCGACCGAGAGGGTGCCGTAGGCGAACGGGGCGTGCACGGCGAAGGTCGCGCTCTTGATCCCGGCTTCCTCGGCGTAGGACGTGTCGAACACCTCGACCGGGTAGTCGTGCTTCTCGGCCCATCGGATGTACATCCGCATCAGCATCTCGGCCCAGTCCGCGGCGTCGACGCCACCGGCGCCGGAGCGGATCGTCACGACGGCCTCGCGCTCGTCGTACTCACCCGAGAGCAGGGTGCGGACCTCGAGGGTCTCGATCTCCTCGCGAAGCTTGGCGAGCTCGGCGTCGGCCTCGGCCAGCTCGTCCTCACCGCCTTCTTCGGCAGCGAGTTCGAACAGCACCGGCAGGTCGTCGACGCGCTGACGCAGGTCCTGCACCCGGCGCATCTCGCTCTGCGCATGCGAGAGCTCACTGGTGACTTTCTGGGCGCGCGACTGGTCGTCCCAGAGCTTCGGATCGGAGGCCTGCTGCTCGAGCATGTCGATCCGCTGGCGCAGGCCATCGATGTCGAGCACCCGCTCCACGGTCGTCAGGGTGGTGTCGAGTGCGGCTACGGCTGCTTGGCGGTCTGGATCCACGAATGTTCAGGGTACCCGGCGGCATTTCGGCGGCAGTTCTCTCCGACTGGCGGCACCGCAGACGATCTGTGTTTAGCATCGGGTGGTACCCGTCACAGCACGCAGTTGAGTCGGGCTGTGACGGCTTTTCCGCTCTAAGAAGGCAGGGTATGCGCCCATATCATGTAGCGATCGTCGGCTCCGGCCCCTCGGGATTCTTTGCTGCCGCATCGCTGCTCAAGTTCGCCGATTTGCCCGACTCCGATCGCGACGTGCGAGTCGACATGCTCGAAATGCTGCCGACCCCGTGGGGGTTGGTGCGTTCGGGCGTGGCGCCCGACCACCCCAAGATCAAGTCGATCAGCGCGCAGTTCGACAAGACCGCGGCCGATGCCCGGTTCCGGTTCTTCGGCAACATCAAGGTCGGCGAGCACATCACTCCGGCCGAGCTGGCGCAGCGCTATGACTCGGTGGTCTATGCCATCGGTGCGCAATCCGACCGGGCGCTGCACATCCCCGGGGAAGAGTTGCCCGGCAGCGTCGCCGCGGTGGATTTCGTCGGCTGGTACAACGCCCATCCCCATTTCGACGGCATGGCACCCGATCTGGCGGGCGGACGCGCGGTGGTGGTCGGCAACGGCAACGTCGCCCTGGACGTGGCCCGCATCCTGGTCAGCGACCCACAGGCCCTGGCCAACACCGATATCGCCGACCACGCGCTGGCCTCACTGGACACCCGCGGGGTGGAAGAGGTCGTCGTGATCGGGCGCCGCGGACCGTTGCAGGCGACGTTCACCACGCTGGAACTCCGCGAACTCGGCGACCTCGAGGGGCTGGGCGACGTCGACGTCATCCTCGACCCGGCCGATTTCGACGGCATCACCGACGAAGACCTCGAGGCGGCAGGCAAGACCGTCAAGCAGAACATCAGGGTGCTGCGCAAGTACGTCGATGAGCAGCCACGAGAAGCCAAGCGGCGCATCGTGTTCCGCTTCTGCACCTCCCCCATCGAATTGCGCGGCGAGGATCGTGTCGAGTCGATTGTGCTGGGCCGCAACGAACTTGTCCGTGACGCGGACGGCCGTGTGGTGGCCAAGGACACCGGCGACCGCGAAGAGCTACCCGTCCAGCTGGTGGTGCGGGCGGTCGGTTATCGGGGCGTGCCCACACCGGGGCTGCCGTTCGACGAACGCTCCGGCACCATTCCGCACACCGGCGGACGCATCGACGGCAGCAGCAACGAATACGTGGTCGGCTGGATCAAGCGGGGACCGTCCGGCGTGATCGGCAGCAACAAGAAGGACTCCCAGGACACCGTCGACACCTTGCTGGAAGACCTTCGGGCCGGCGGAGTCGACGAGCGTGGCTCCGACTACGACCGCGAACTGGCCGAATGGCTGCTGGAACACCAGCCCGCCCTCGTCACCGGCGACCACTGGCAGCTGATCGACGCGCATGAGCGCGCCGCAGGCGAATCGGTGGGGCGCCCCCGGGTGAAGCTGGCGAGCGTGGCCGAGCTGCTCCGGATCGCGCACGCCTGATCAGGCCGGCGGCGGTCCGTCCGGCGGCGGCTCCGCGGGCGCGAACGCCCATTTGTCCGGGTTGCTCGGCGAGTAGACGACCGGGAACAGGGTTCCCATGGCCGGCCAGTTGTTCACGTCGACGGCCATCCGCTGATACACGACGTGCTCGTTGACCGTCGGTCCGGTGATGACGCCGGTGATGGTGACGTACTGCTCCCCCGTCGCGTCCGGACGCGGGCTCACCCCGGTCACAAGCAGGGTGCCGTGCGCCAGTTCACCGCGAATTCCCCGGCGCCGCATGATCCGTGGCGCCAGTAGCAGCACCAGAGCACCCACGAGCAACAGGAGTATGCCGAATTCCCACACGAGGCCATGGTAGGACTGCAGCCATGAGTTCCGTCGCGGATGACATGGCATTGGCCCTCGAACTGGCCGACCAGGCCGACGCACTGACCATGGACCGCTTCGGCGCCCTGGATCTGCACATCGAGACCAAACCCGATCTGACCCCGGTCACCGACGCCGACCGTGGCGCCGAGGAAGCTCTGCGCGCCTCACTGGCGGCGGCCCGTCCGGACGACACGGTGTTCGGCGAAGAGTTCGGCGGGACAACGACTTTGACCGGTCGCCAGTGGGTGATCGACCCGATCGACGGAACCAAGAACTTCGTCCGCGGTGTCCCGGTGTGGTGCACGCTGATCGCACTGCTCGACGACGGCGTCCCGACGATCGGGGTGGTCAGTGCGCCGGCCCTGGCGCGGCGGTGGTGGGCCGGACTGGGTCAGGGCGCGTTCGGCTCGTTCGCCGGGGCGACCCGCAAGTTGTCGGTGTCGGGCGTCACGGACCTCGCGTCGGCAAGCCTGTCGTACTCGGACCTGACGACGGGGTGGGAGCACCGTCGCGACCGCTTCGTGGAACTCACCGACGCGGTGTGGCGGGTACGCGCCTACGGCGACTTCTGGTCGTACTGCATGGTCGCCGAGGGCGCGGTCGACATCGCCTGCGAGCCCGAGGTGAAACTGTGGGACATCGCCCCCCTCGACATCCTCATCCGCGAGGCCGGCGGCACCTTCACCAGCATCGACGGCGCCGAGGGCCCGCACGGCGGCAGTGCGCTGGCCACCAACGGGCCGCTCCACGCCGCCGTGCTGGACCGGCTCGCCGGCAACTGAGCTCACGGCTGAATGACGACCCGGCCACGTACGCCGCCCTTGGCGAGCGTCCGGTGGGCATCGGCCGCCTGATCCAACGGCAGCACGGAATGCACCCGGGCCGGCAGCTGCCCGGACACCGTACGGGCCAGGAGGTCGGCAAGCCGGGTGCCGTCGGGGTGGGCCACCACGGCCGTGACGGCGATGCCGCGTTCGGTCGGCAACTGGGAACTCGGCTGCACTCCGACGAATCGCCCGCCGTCGCGGACCAGCGCGAGCGCCGCCTGCTGCATCGCACCGGCGTCCGCGACCGCGTCCCACCCCGGCTCGGCATCGGCGGTGAAGTCTGCTCCGAGGCTGCGGACAAACTCCTCGTCATGTTCGCGGGCCAGACCGGTCACCTCCCAGCCGCGCTCCTGGGCGAGCACGATGAGGTAACCCCCGACCGCGCCGGCTGCACCGGTGACCAGCAGGCGGCGACCATCGGCGGGCGCGTCGCCGAGCAGATCGAGGATCTGGGCTGCGGTCAATCCGTTGAGCGGCACCGTCGATGCGGCGATCGAGCCCAGCCCGTCGGGCACGACAGCGACGTCGGCGGCGGACACCACCAGGTACTCGGCATAGGTGCCGTAGTCCCGGTCGAATCCGGCCACCACCCCGGCGACCCGCGTGCCCACGGCCAGATCCACACCAGGACCGGCAGACTCGACGGTGCCCGCGAAATCCCAGCCGAGCCCGGTCCAGTTCGGCTGGTCCACCAGCCCGAGATCGTGGAAGACGCCGGCGACCACAGCGAGGTCGACTGGGTTGACCGTGGCCGCTGCGACCTTCACCCGGACCTGGCCGGGACCTGGTTCGACCATGGGGGCATCGACGATCTCGATCGAGTCCGGTCCGCCCGGGGTACGGACAACCGCGGTGCGAAACGTGGCAACAGACATGAAAATTCACTCCTTTTAGAACCTTGTGGTGAACTGCTCTCCTGCTCCACGATGGAGGGGTAACTCTCCAATGGGAAGTACGCACTCGGAAGTGCGTAACTCACCCGGATCGAACGGAGCAGACGTGCCGACCACAACCGCGGCCCAGAAGCGGGCACGAGCAAAGCTGGAATACGACGCCTTCCTGGCGAACTGCCCCAGCCGCCAGCTGCTCGACCGGATCAGCGACAAGTGGGTAGCGCTGATCCTGGCGGCCCTCGGTGGCGACGGTCCGCGCCCCGGGGTCGGCGACGCCGGCGAACCGCACCCCATGCGCTACTCCGAACTCTCGCGGCGCCTCGCCGGAGTCAGCCAGAAGATGCTCACCCAGACGCTGCGCTCCCTCGAACGCGACGGGTTGCTCACCCGGACGGTTACCCCGAGCGTGCCGGTCACCGTCACGTACGAGCTCACCGACCTGGGCTTATCTCTGCACCAGGTGATGATCGGGATCAAGTCGTGGGCCGAGGCCCACATGGACGAGGTGCGCGCGAACCGCGAGCAGCACGACCGGCTTTCGGTGCCGGAACCCTGATCCAGACGGTGTGAAGTTGGTAACAGATGCCGTACCTTACTCCGGAGTAAGATACGGTCAGATGCGTCGCCACGACCAGCAGAGGCAGCTGACATGACCAACACCCTGCCGTCCAAGAACGGCACCCCCTCCCGTCCCTCCAGCTCCGGCCAGCAAAGTGCTGTCGGACTGCACAAGCACAAGCGGACAGCGACCGACATCGGGTTGGCGCTGATCACGCCCATCGTCGGCCAGGAATTTTTGGACCGCTACGGCCTGCGCGATCCGCTCAATCGCGGCCTGAAATACGGTGTGAAGCAGGTGTTTTCCGCCGCAGGCGCAGCCACCCGGCAGTTCCAGCGGGTCCAGGGCCTGGGCAAGGCGCCGACCCGGCTGAAGGCCAGCGGGGCCGACTACTTCGACCTGACCCCCGACGAAGACCAGCAGATGATCGTCGAGACGGTCAGGGAGTTCGCCGAGGAGATCCTGCGCCCCGCAGCGCACGACGCCGACGAAGCCGCGGCCTACCCCGCGGACCTCATCGCCAAGGCCGCTGAACTGGGCATCACCGCCGTGAACGTCCCCGAGGACTTCGACGGCATCGCCGAACACCGCAGCACCGTGACCAACGCGCTCGTCGCGGAAGCACTGGCCTACGGCGACATGGGCCTGGCCCTGCCGATCCTGGCGCCCGGTGGCGTCGCCGCGGCGCTCACCCACTGGGGCAGCGCCGACCAGCAGGCCACCTACCTCAAGGAATTCGCCGGCGAGAACGTGCCGCAGGCCTGCGTGGCCATCGCAGAACCGCACGCCCTGTTCGACCCCACCGCGCTCAAGACCACCGCGGTACGCACCCCCAGCGGCTACCGCCTGTCCGGCGTCAAGTCGCTGGTTCCGGCCGCCGCCGATGCCGAATTGTTCATCGTGGCAGCACAGTTGAACGGCAAGCCGGCATTGTTCATCGTCGAGGCCTCGTCGCCGGGCCTCACGGTCAAGGCCGACCCGAGCATGGGCATCCGTGCCGCCGCCCTCGGCCAGGTCGAGCTCGACAACGTGGCGGTGCCCCTGGCCAACCGGCTGGGCGAGGACGGCGCCACCGACCAGGACTACAGCGAGGCGATCGCGTTGTCCCGGCTGGGCTGGGCCGCGCTGGCCGTCGGCACCTCGCACGCGGTGCTCGACTACGTCATCCCCTACATCAAGGAGCGCCAGGCATTCGGCGAGCCGATCGCCCACCGTCAGTCGGTGGCGTTCATGGCCGCCAACATCGCCATCGAGCTCGACGGCCTGCGGCTGATTACCTGGCGCGGCGCCGCCCGCGCCGAGCAGGGCCTGCCGTTCGCCCGTGAGGCCGCACTCGCGCGCAAGCTCGGCACCGACAAGGGCATGCAGATCGGCCTGGACGGCGTGCAGCTGCTCGGCGGTCACGGTTACACCAAGGAGCACCCGGTCGAGCGCTGGTACCGCGATCTGCGGGCCATCGGCGTCGCCGAGGGTGTCGTCGTTATCTAGCCCGGTGTCATTACTCTTCCTGAGCTGAAAGACTAATCATGGCAATCAATCTGGAAATGCCCCGCAAG
>NZ_HG322951.1:2521997-2525014 GCF_000455325.1 Mycolicibacterium septicum DSM 44393 | reverse complement strand
CAATCAATCTGGAAATGCCCCGCAAGCTGCAGGCGGTCATCGAGAAGGGCCACCAGGGCGCCGCCGAGATGCTTCGCCCGATCTCGCGCAAGTACGACCTCGCCGAGCACGCCTACCCGGTCGAGCTGGACACGCTGGCCACGCTGTTCGAAGGCATCTCGGAGGCCAAGACGATCTCGTTCGCGGGCGCCGAGGCGTTCCGCGACGACGCCAACACCAAGGGCGAGAAGGTCACCGTCAACGGTGCCAACATGTCTGCCCTGCTCAACGCCCTCGAAATCAGCTGGGGCGATGTCGCCCTGCTGCTGTCGGTGCCGCGTCAGGGCCTGGGCAACGCGGCCATCTCCTCGGTGGCCACCCCCGATCAACTCGAGCGCCTGGGCAAGGACGTGTGGGCCGCGATGGCCATCACCGAACCCGGCTTCGGATCCGACTCGGCGGCGGTGACCACCACCGCGGTGCTGGACGGCGACGAGTACGTGATCAACGGCGAGAAGATCTTCGTCACCGCGGGTTCACGGGCCACCCACATCGTGGTGTGGGCGACGCTGGACAAGTCGCTGGGCCGCGCGGCGATCAAGTCGTTCATCGTGCCGCGCGAGCACCCCGGTGTCACCGTCGAGCGCCTCGAGCACAAGCTGGGCATCAAGGCGTCCGACACCGCGGTGATCCGCTTCGACAACGCCCGCATCCCCAAGGACAACCTCCTGGGCGATCCGGAGATCCACGTGGAGAAGGGTTTTGCCGGGGTCATGGAGACCTTCGACAACACCCGGCCGATCGTGGCGGCCATGGCGGTCGGCATCGCCCGGGCCGCGCTGGAGGACCTGCGCGCGATCCTCACCGATGCCGGCATCGAGATCTCCTACGACAAGCCGGCCCATGCGCAGAGCGCCCCCGCGGCGGAGTTCCTGCGGATGGAGGCCGACTGGGAGGCCGGGTACCTGTTGACCGTCCGCTCCGCATGGCAGGCCGACAACAGCATCCCCAACTCCAAGGAAGCCTCGATGGGTAAGGCCAAGGCCGCCCGGGTGGCCAGCGACATCACCCTCAAGGCGGTCGAAATGGCCGGAACCGTGGGTTATTCCGAGCAGACCCTGCTGGAGAAGTGGGCTCGCGACTCGAAGATCCTCGACATCTTCGAGGGCACGCAGCAGATCCAGCAGCTGGTGGTCGCCCGCCGCCTGCTGGGACTGTCCTCGGCCGAGCTCAAGTAGCTCTTCGGCGCGAGCAGACGTAAAACTGCCCAAAACCGCCTGGTTTTGGGCAGTTTTGCATCTGCCCGGCCAACCAGGGTGAACTAGCGTTCCAGACATGGAATCGTTTCAAGCACTGGTAGCGCGGCAGGACGGCGACGGCATCGTCGCGGCGGTCGAGACACTGCAGGCATCCGATCTGCCTGCCGGCGAGGTCACCATCCGGGTGCTGTACAGCAGCGTCAACTTCAAGGATGCGCTCGCGCTGACCCCCAAAGGCGGTGTGGTGCGCGACTATCCGATCGTCCCCGGCATCGACCTCACCGGTGAGGTGGTGAGCTCGGAGTCCCCGGACTTCGTGCCCGGCGATCTCGTGCTGGCCCACGGCTATCAGATCGGCACCGGTCATCACGGCGGCTACGCCGAATATGCGCGGCTGCCCGCCGATCAGGTGGTCGTGCTGGGCGCACTGAGCCCCCGCGAGGGTGCCGCGATCGGCACGGCCGGGTTCACCGCGGCGATGAGTGTTCTCGCTCTCGTCGGCCGCGGTATCAAGCCACCGCACGGACCGATCGTGGTGACCGGCGCGACCGGCGGGGTCGGTTCGGTGAGCGTGGACCTGCTGGCCGCCGCCGGCTATCAGGTGGTGGCGTCGACCGGAAAGCCCGAGCAGGCCGATCACCTTCGCGCACTGGGGGCATCGGAGGTGATCGGCCGCCTCCCGGTCGACCCCGACGCCAGACCCCGTCCCCTGGGCCGGACCCGGTGGGCAGCGGCGGTGGACTGTGTCGGCGGTGCCACGCTGGCCGATGTGCTGAGCACCCTGGAATACGGTGGGGCCGTGGCCGCCAGCGGGCTGACGGGCGGTGCGGCCCTGAACACCACGGTGATGCCGTTCATCCTGCGCGGGGTATCGCTGCTGGGCATCGATTCGGTGCAGCTACCCATCCAGCCCAGGCGCGAGTTGTGGGCACAGCTGGGCGGACCGCTCAAACCGCGTCACCTCGATGAGCTCACGCATGAGATCGACGTCAAGGATGTCGTCGAGGTGCTCGACGAGGTCCGCGCCGGCCGGTACTCCGGCCGCGCCGTGGTGAAGGTGGCAGGCGGCTTCTAGACCGCGCGGACGCCCCCACACAAACGAAATCGCCCAGAACACTTGGTGTTCTGGGCGATTTCGTTATCGCGTGCTCTTCGGCTTAGCCGAGCACCCGCTGCAGGTCCGGAACCATGGCCTGCAGCTCCCGGGCCCAGTAGGCCCAGTTGTGCGTGCCGTTGTCCGGGAAGTTGAACACACCGTTGGTGCCACCTGCGGCGATGTAGTTGTCCTGGAAGGTGCGGTTGGTCTTGATGGTCAGGCCTTCGAGGAAGGTGGCAGGCAGGTCGCCGCCGCCCAGCTCGTTGGGCTGTCCGTTACCGCAGTAGATCCAGAGGCGGGTGTTGTTGGCGACGAGCGTCGGGATCTGCAACATCGGATCGTTGCGCTTCCACGCGCTGTTCGGGTCTTCCGTCGGACCCCACATGTCGTTGGCCTTGAAGCCACCGGCATCACCCATGGAGATGTTGATCAGGAACGGCCACCAGCCCTCGGAGGGGTTGAGGAAGCCCGACATCGATCCGGCGTAGATGAACCGGTCCGGGTGGTAGGTCGCGAGGATCAGCGAGGCCGAGCCGGCCATCGACAGACCGATTGCGGCGTTGCCGTTGGCTGCGACGTCGCGGTTGGCTGCCAGCCATGCCGGCAGCTCGTTGGTCAGGAAGGTCTCCCACTTGTAGGTGACGCAGCCGGCCTTACCGCACGCCGGCGAGTACCAGTCGGTG
>NZ_HG322951.1:2476603-2521971 GCF_000455325.1 Mycolicibacterium septicum DSM 44393 | reverse complement strand
GGTGTAGAAGCTGGACTGACCACCGACCGGCATGACCACCGACAGACCGCTGTTCAGGAACATCTCGAACGCGTTGGTGTTGATGTCCCAGCCGTTGAAGTCGTCCTGGGCGCGCAGGCCGTCGAGCAGGTACACCGCGTGCGAACCCGGCCCACCGCTCTGGAACTGAATCTTGATGTCACGGCCCATCGACGGCGACGGGACCATCAGGTACTCCACCGGCAGGCCCGGCCGGGAGAATGCCCCCGCGGTCGCCGATCCGCCGGTAACGCCGATCAAGCCAGGCAGCATCAGCGCTGCCACAGCCGCCACCGTCATGCGGCGGGCCCAATGGCCACGAATCTTGTCAATGAAGGTCATACTGCGAATCCATCCGTCTTCCGGTCATTACGCCATTTGCGCGGTCGGCGATCAGCATCGCCAAGCGACACCGCAGCGACGAAGTCACTGCACTGTCACGCCCGCCCGTCTGAGCCGGTGCCTCTGAAGAGCGGACCGAAGAATTCAGTTGTTGCGCCATGAGTAAATCACGGGCCCACGACGGGGGAAAACCCGCCGCGCGCCGCCGAACTGCATATCTTCGGATTCAAAAAAGTGAATTCGGCTTTATCTATCACCGCCGCACAGGCGATCTAGCTGGGAAAACGCCTCCCACCCCCGGACGGCACCAGCGGCACCCGATGAACGCCGATGCCTTTCCGTTCACAACTGGTGTCCGGAGGGTTATCCGATCGTCGCCAACCGGTTTTCGAAATGCCCGCCAGCAGCCCTCCCACGGCCTCAAACCCGGACCATACTAAAAAGTATGGTAGCTTTCGGGCCATGATCTCGCCCCCCACCGCCGGCTGCGTCATCAGCCCCGAATTCGTCGCACGACTGGCCGACCGCGCCGCCGAAGCCGAGGAGTTGCGCCGGCTTCCCGATGCCACGGTCACCGACCTTGTCGAGTCCGGTTTCACCGAGCTCCTGGTGCCGGCCCGCTTCGGCGGCCTGCAGGCCGATTTCCCGGCAATCCTGGATCCCGTGCGCCGGATGGCTCACGGCTGCACGTCGAGCGCCTGGACCATCGGTTTCCTGGCCCTGCACAACTGGATGCTGGCGCTGTTCGGGGAGCAGGCCCAGGAGGAGGCATTCGCGAGCCGCCCGTTCCTCGCCCCTGCCCCACTCGCGCCGACCGGGCGCGGGCTGCCGGCCGACGGCGGCATCCGCCTGACCGGCAGGTGGTCCTGGGCCACCGGCGTCATGCACGGGAACTGGATCATCGTCGCCGCCCTGTGCGGACCCGACGACGCGCTGTATCCGGCGCTGGCGCTGCTGCCGATCGGCGATGTGACCGTTGCCGACGTATGGCACACCGACGGCATGCGGGCCACCGGCTCCAACGACGCCATCGCCACCGATGTCTTCGTGCCGACGCACCGACTGGTGAAAGTGCTCGACATCTACTCCGGCACGGCCCCGGGCGCCGGACTGCACGACAGCACCGCCTACCGCTGGCCGATGGTGCCCGCCCTGGCCCTGCTCGCGGCGATGCCCGCCCTCGGCAGCGCCGAGCGGGTCACCGAGATCTACGCGCAACGCCTCGGCGAACGCGTGCTGCCCTACGAAGGCGTCATACAGAAGGACAAGCCGATCGCGCAGGCCCATCTGGCCGGGGCTCAGGTACGGGTGCGCGCGTTGCGCGCCCTACTGGCCGACACCGTCGGCGAGATCGAGGCCATCGTGGCGTCGGGCGACTCGGTGGACAAGCCGGTGCGGGCACAGGCCCGGCTGTCGGCCGCGCACATCGTCAGCGAGTCCAAGGCGGTGATCGCCGACCTTCTGGGCGCAGGGGGTGCGAGCATCCATTTCCTGTCCAGCCCACTGCAGCGGTTCAAACGCGATGTCGACGTCCTGTCGGGCCACGTGGTGTTCGACTACGACACCAGCCGCGAGTTGGCCGGTGCTCTGGCTCTCGGGATGAAGATCCCCCGTACGTCCATGATCTGACGGAGCTGAACTGATGCGGACTCTGTGGATCGAGGCCAGCCCAAAAGGGGACGACGCGCTGTCCTCACAGTTGGCGCAGGCCTATCTGGATGCCGCCGACGGCGTCGGCGTGGTGGAACGGTTCTCGGTATGGGACGACGATGCGCTGCGGTTCGGCCGGGATGCGGCGGTCGCGAAGTTCGCGCAACTGTTCGGCGAACCGATCACCGAGGATCAGCAGGCGGTATGGCGGCAGGTGCTCGGGGAGATCGAGCGGGTGCGCGGCTTCGACCGCCTGGTGGTGTCCTCCCCCATGTGGAACTGGCATGTGCCGCATGCGCTCAAGGCGTGGATCGACATCATCGTGCAACCGGTGGCCAGCTTCACCCTCAACGAGCGTGGTGAACACGTCGGCACTCTCGGCGAGGGAAAACCGTTGCAGCTCATCCTGACCCGCAGCAGCGCGTACGACGGGCGCCACCCGGAGCTGCAGGATTTCCAGAAGCCGTATCTGGAGTACGTGTTCGGGATGCTGGGCTACCGCGTCGACACGCTTGTCGTGGAGCCCACCACCCGGTGGACACCCGCTGAACGGGAACAGATGCGCGCGGAGGCAGTCGAGCTGGCCCGGGAAGTTGCCCGCGCCGCCGGGGCCTGACCGGCGCTCAGGTCTGGGCCGGAGTACACGCCAACGCCTCGGTGATCGCCTCACAGAACGCGGGCAGATCGCCGGGAGCGCGGCTGGTGATCAGGTTGCCGTCGACGCAGACCTGCCGATCCACCACGGTGGCACCGGCGTTGCCGAGATCCGTGCGGATGCTCGGATAGCCGGTCAGCGTGCGGCCGCGCACCACGTCCGCCTCGACCAGGGTCCACGGACCGTGACAGATCGCCGCGACGGGCTTGCCCGACCTGACGAAATCGCGGACGAAGGCCACCGCGGTCTTGTCGAGCCTCAACTTGTCCGGGTTCACGGTCCCGCCCGGCAGGATCAGCGCGTCGAACTGATCGACCTTCGCCTCGGCGACCGTGCGGTCTACCGGAAAGGTGCCCGCGGGTTCGAGATCGTGATCGCGGGCCTGGATTTCGCCGGCCCGAAGCGACAGCAGCTCGACGTGGCCACCCTCGTTCTCGACGGCCGCGCGCGGTTGTTCGAGTTCGATGCGCTCCACACCGTCGGCGGCAAGGATCCCGACCCTGCGGCCTTCCAATTCCTTTCTCATGACAGTCCTTTCGTTGACACCGACGGGCAGCAGTGAGCCTGGGCGCCCGCTCGAGGGCTACCCGGGGAAGCGGAGCCCGAAACGCGGAACTTCAGTCCCGCACACCTCTTGTCACCGGCCGTAACAAAAAGTAAAGTCACTTTCAGTTTTTAGCCCGCACCCTTCAGGAGTCGAGCATGGAATCCTTCGTCCACCTGCGTAAAGGCAAGACCCCGAAACGGGTGCATGCCGACCTCGACGGCCTCAAGGACGACGAACTCGGTCGCGGCGGTTTCGTCGGCCGTACCGCCAACATGTACCGGCGCAACGACCCCACCGCCTACCGCTCCGTCGGCCCGCTGCGCCCCACCGACGTGCTGTCCAGTGAGCTCAAGCCCAGCGACGCCACCGACGCCCAGGGCGGCCCGCTGCTCATGTTCTCCAACGCCGACTGCCAGGTACTACTGAGCCGGCGCACCGAGGAGATGCCGTTCTTCGTCCGTTACGTGGACGGCGACCTGCTGTTGTTCGTACACAAGGGATCGGGCCTGCTGGAGACCGAGTTCGGCCCACTGCATTACCGCGAGGGCGACTGGGTCTACATCCCGAAGGCCTGCACGTTCCGCCAGGTGCCCGAGACCGAGAGCACGTGGCTCATGATCCAGGCCACCGATGATTTCCGGGTCCCGCCGGCGGGCACCCTGGGCCGCCACTTCCCCTTCGACCCGGCGCAGGTGACCATCCCCGAACCGCAGCCCATCGACGACGACGGGCGAGACGAGTACGAGGTTCGGCTGATCCATGAAGGTGGACCGACTTCGCTGTTCTACCAACACAATCCCCTCGACGTGGAAGGCTGGCGGGGCGACAACTTCCCCTTCACCTTCAATATCGAGGACTACACCGTCATCACCTCCGAGAGCGTGCACCTGCCACCAACCGTGCACCTCTTCATGCAGGCCACCGGTGTGTACGTGATGAACTTCCTGCCCAAGCCCGCCGAGAGCGTGCCGGGCACCGAGCGCACCCCGTGGTATCACCGCAACGTCGACTACGACGAGATCGCGTTCTTCCACAGCGGTTCGCTCTACGGCATCCCGATGCCGCCCGGCCTGGTCTCCCATGCGCCGCAGGGCGTTCACCACGGGGCACCCGAGAAGGCGCGGGAACGCGCCCGCCGCAAGTTCGACGACTACGACCGGGTCGACTGGTCGGTGATCGCCATCGACACCCGTCGCCGTCTCATCCCGTCCGCCGAAATCCTCGCCAACGATCTGGGGCAGCACTAGAGATGACAACTGTTGAAGCACCTGTGAAGCACGAGTACGACCGCATCCCGTATCTGGTTGCCTACCAGAACAACTCGTCGGTGCGCGACGTGTACGGCGGAGTCGCCGAGCTCGTGGTGCTGGAGAGCTACCTGCTGCGGCCGAAATCGAAACCTTCCGACACGGTGCTGGTGTTCATGCACCCGATCGGCGGCGGTGCGTACCTGCCGATGATCAATGCCCTGGCCCGCGCCGGACACCACGTCATCTACTGCAACAGCCGGTTCCGAGGTACCGACTCGGCACTGCTCATGGAGAAGGTGGTCGAGGATCTCGGCGAGTGCATCAAGGACGCTAAGAACCGGCTCGGGTACGACAAGGTGGTGCTGGCCGGGTGGAGCGGCGGTGGGTCGCTGTCGGTGTTCTACCAACAGCAGGCGCAGAACCCCACCGTGACGGCGAGCCCGTCCGGTGACGGGCCCGACCTCACCAAGCTCGGCCTGATCCCCGCCGACGGAATCATGTTGCTGGCCGCGCACATCAGCCGGCACGGCACCATGACCGAATGGATGGATGCGTCCATCCTCGACGAGAACGACCCGACCAAGCGGGACCCCGAACTGGATCTCTACAACCCGGACAATCCCAACCAGCCGCCCTACACCGCGGAGTTCCTGGAGCGTTACCACCAGGCCCAGATCGCCCGCAACCGGCGAATCACCAAGTGGGTCAAAGAGAAGCTCGCCGAGCTCAGGGCCGCCGGGCGGCCGGATGACGAGTTCGCGTTCGTCGTGCACGGCACCATGGCCGACCCGCGATGGCTGGACCCCACCGTCGATCCCAACGATCGCAAACCCGGAACCTGTTATCTGGGTGATCCCCAGGTGGTCAACATGAGCCCCGTCGGCCTGGCGCGATTCTGCACGCTGCGCAGCTGGCTGTCGCAGTGGAGCTACGACGACGCCAACGGTGACGCGGTCAAGGCCGGTCCGGATATCGCGGTCCCCGCGCTGGTGATCGGGAACCTGGCCGACGACGCCTGTACGCCCAGCCACACCCGCCGGCTCTATGAAGCGATCGGCCACTCCGACAAGGAGATGCACGAGATTCCCGGCGCCAACCACTACTACTCGGGCCCGGATCAGCGCGGAACCCTGCGCCAGGCCGTCGCGATCTGCACGGATTGGCTGCACCGGCGCGGATTCGGAGGGCAGGAGCGAAGCGACCGGGGATCAACACAGTCGCTGGATCCGGCATGACAACCGGAGCTTTGGACGGCATCAGGGTGATCGAGCTCGGCACCCTGATCTCCGGCCCGTTCGCCGGCAGGCTGCTCGGGGACATGGGCGCCGAGGTCATCAAGATCGAACTTCCGTCCACCCCGGATCCGCTGCGCACCTGGGGGCAGGCTGAACTCGACGGGCACCATTTCTTCTGGACCGTGCACGCCCGCAACAAGAAGGCCGTCACCCTGGACCTTCGTACGGCCAAGGGCCGGGAATTGTTCCTGGAGCTGGTCGAGCAGTCGGACATCATCGTGGAGAACTTCCGGCCCGGGACCCTGGAGAAGTGGAATCTGGGCTACGACGTTCTGCGCGAACGCAACAAAGGCATCATCCTGGTGCGGGTGTCCGGATACGGACAGACCGGGCCGGACGCCGGCAAGGCCGGTTATGCCTCGGTGGCCGAGGCGTCGAGCGGGCTGCGACACATGAACGGGTTCCCCGGCGGCCCGCCGCCGCGGCTGGCCCTGTCGCTGGGCGACAGCCTGGCCGGCATGTTCGCCGCCCAGGGCGCCCTGGCCGCGTTGTACCGGCGGACCGTCACCGGCGAGGGGCAGATCGTCGACACCGCGCTGACCGAAAGTTGCCTGGCGATACAGGAATCCACCATCCCCGACTACGACATCGGCGGGGTGGTACGCGGGCCGTCGGGCACGCGGCTGGAAGGTATCGCGCCGTCGAACATCTACCAGAGCGCCAACGGCAGCTGGGTGGTGATCGCCGCCAACCAGGACACCGTGTTCCGCCGGCTGTGCGCGGCGATGGGCAGCCCCGAGCTGGCAACCGACGACCGGTTCTCCAATCACGTTGCCCGTGGCCGCAATCAGGACGAGCTGGACAAGATCATCGGCGATTGGGCCGGCAAGCGGCAGCCGGAGGAGATCATCGAAACCCTGTCGCAGGCCGGAGTGATCAGTGGGCCGATCAACACCGTGGCCGAGGTCGTGCAGGATCCGCAGTTGCAGGCCCGTGGCATGATCGCCGACCACTTCGACGAGCGCATCGGACGGACCGTGAAAGGCCCGGGCGTGGTCCCGGTCCTCTCCGAGTCACCCGGCACGATCCGCAACGCCGGCTCAGCCCGACCGGGCCAGCACAACGACGAGGTGTACGGCGACCTGCTCGGGCGCAGTGCACAAGACCTGGAAACCCTGCGCACAGAGGGGGTGCTGTGAGATGAACCTGCCGGCGAAGGTCGATATCCGCGAGGTATGCCTGCGTGACGGCCTGCAGATCGAGACGCCGATTCCGTTGTCCGCCAAGGTTGCGATCCTCGAAGCCATCGTCGCCACCGGGGTGCGGGAGGTGGAGGCCACGGCATTCGTCTCCCCGTCGAAAGTGCCTGCACTGGCCGACGCGGCCGAACTCGCCGAAGAACTACACAGATTCCCCGAGGTGGAGTTCTCCGCGCTGGTGGCCAGCCCCAACGGCGCCAAACGTGCCATCGCCGCCGGCCTGCGCTCGATCGAGTACGTGGTGTCCGCTTCGGATGCCCACTCCCATTCCAACGTGGGACGCACCTCGGCCGAGGCCACGGCACAGATCGCCGACATCGTGGCCATCGCGGGTGACAGCGACACCTCGGTGGAGGTGATCATCGCCACCGCGTGGGACTGCCCGTTCGACGGCCCGACCGATCCGCAGCGGGTGCTCGACATCGCCTCGGCTGCTGTCGGTTTCGGAGCGAACCGCTTGGCGATCGCCGACACCATCGGCACGACCACCCCGCGCCGGGTCAGCTCGTTGATCGAGAAGGTCCGGCCGCTGATAGGTGACCTGCCGCTGGGCGCACACTTCCACAACACCCGCGGAGCGGGACTGGCCAGTGCCTATGCGGCCGTCCAGTCCGGAGTCACCCGCCTGGACGCGTCGGTCGGCGGTTTGGGCGGCTGCCCGTTCGCACCGGGGGCCAGCGGCAACATCGCCACCGAAGACCTGGTCTACATGTTGCGCGACAGCGATATCGACGTCGACGTCGACCTGACTGCGGCCATCGACGCGGCCCGTGTCGCCCAGGATGCCGTGGGCCATGAACTTCCCAGCGCGCTGCTGCGGGCCGGCGACCGGATCCTGGGCTGAGGCGTCGATGACCGCCGCCGAGCTGGGCACCAAGGGCCGCCAGACCCGGTCTGCCATCGAGTTGGCCGCACGGAAGCTCTTCGCCGAGCGCGGCTTTCACGGCACCACCCTGTCGGACATCACCTCGGCCGCGGGCAAGAGCCCGGCGGTGTTCTATCGGTATTTCACCGACAAAGAGGATCTGCTGGCGGCGCTGGCCGAATCGTTCCTGCATGACGTCGTGGAACCATCCGGACTGAATCTGCACCTGCCGGACTCCCCCGACGACACCGACTTCTTCACCACGGTGGTCACCGGCTACTGGAACATCTTCAAACAGAACATCGGCATCATGATCGCGGTCGCCCAGCTGGCGGCCACCCAACAGCGATTCGCCGACGTGCAGAACAAGTTCCGGCGGTTCGGCATCGACATCGTCATCGCGTCGGTGCGCCACGCCCAGGAACAGGGCCACGCTCAAGGACTGCAGCCGGAACATGTGGGCGCGGCGATCGCCTTGTTGTTCGAGAACTTCACCACGGTCTTCGTCGGCCAGTCCGGGCTCGGCATCGAGATCGGCGATGCCGACGCCATCGCCACCCTGTCCACCATCTGGAAGAGAACCTTGTACGGCTTCTGACCCGAGCCTCAGACCCGAGAAAGAGAGATCATCGTGGATTTCGCTTTGCCCGACCATCTTTCAGCTGTGCTCACCGAGATGGACGAGTTCATCGAGGCCGAGATCAAGCCGCTTGAGCGTGAGCACATGCAGTACTTCGACCAGCGCCGCGAATATGCCCGCACCGACTGGGAGAACGGCGGAGTGCCCGCCCGCGCCTGGGAGGACCTGCTCGACGAGATGCGTCGACGTGCCGATGCCGCCGGCTGGCTGCGGTACGGCCTGCCCGCCCGGTTCGGTGGGCGTGACGGCAGCAACCTGGACATGGCGGTCATCCGGGAACACCTGGCGCACAAGGGCCTCGGGCTGCACAACGATCTGCAGGACGAATCCTCGATCGTGGGCAACTTCCCACAGGTGATCATGATGGACCGGTTCGGTACCGAGGCGCAGAAGTCCGAATGGGTCGAGGCGATGCTCACCGGCAAGCGTTCGATGGCGTTCGGTCTGACCGAGCCCGACCACGGTTCGGATGCGACCTGGCTGGAGACGACCGCGATACCTGACGGGGATGGCTGGGTCATCAACGGTCGCAAGCGGTGGAACACCGGAGTACACCGGGCCACCCACGATCTGATCTTCGCCCGGACCTCCGGCGAACCCGGGCAGGCCCGAGGCATCAGCGCATTCCTGGTTCCCACCGATTCGCCGGGATTCACCGTCCCGTTCTATTGGTGGACGTTCAACATGCCCACCGATCACGGCGAGGTCGAGTTGAACAACGTGCGGGTGCCCGCCGATGCGGTGCTCGGTGAGATCGACCGCGGCCTGGAGGTCGGGCAGACGTTCCTGCACGAGAACCGGATTCGTCAGGCCGCGAGCAGCCTGGGCGCGGCCCAGTTCTGTATCGACCGCGCGGTGGACTACGCCAACCGGCGCATGGTGTTCGGCAAGCCGCTGGCGGTGAACCAGGCCGTGCAGTGGCCGTTGGTGGAACTGCAGACCGAGGCGCAGATGGTCAGGCTGCTGGTCCGATACGCCGCAACGCAGTTGGACCAGAACCACCACATGGAGGTGTCCGACAAGGTGTCGATGGCCAACTACCGCGCCAACCGCCTGGTGTGCGAAGCCGCCGACCGGGCCATGCAGGTGCACGGTGGCATCGGCTACAGCCGTCACGAACCGTTCGAGCACATCTACCGCCATCATCGTCGCTACCGCATCACCGAAGGTGCCGAGGAGATCCAGATGCGCCGGGTGGCGCAGCGGCTGTTCGGGTTCGGCAAGGCCAAACGGTGAGCGAGGCCGCCCTTCTCGTTCCGCGGCTGGTCGACGTCCTCGCGCCGGTGCTGGGCGACGAACCGGCGGTGGAGAACCTGCGCGAGCTGACCGGCGGAGCCAGCCGCACCACGTGGTCCTTCGACGCCGTCACGGACTCGGCTCGTCGTGCGCTGATCCTGCGCACCGGCGCGCCCGACGAGATCCACGCCGGGATGGAACTGGAGGCCGGTGCCCAACGGGCGGCGGCGCTGGCCGGGGCGCCGGTCCCCCACGTTCTGGTCGCCGACAATTCCGTTGCCGCGCTGGGTGATCCCTTCCTGATCTGTGACTTCATCGGTGGCGAGACCATCGTGCGGCGCATCCAGCGCCGGCTCGACGATGCCGGCCGGACCCGGCTGCTCGCCCAGTGCGCACAGGCGCTGGCCGCCATCCACCGGGCCGAGCCGCCCGCGCTACCCGGTCTCGTCGAGCAGGACCAGCTGTCCCAGTGGCGCGAACAGCTCGACGAGATGGGCGACACCACGGCCACTTTCGAGTGGGCGTTTCGCTGGCTGGCCGCCAACCGGCCGCCCGCGTCGCCACTGCGGCTGGTGCACGGCGACTTCCGGATGGGCAATGTGATCGTCGACGACTCGGGCCTGGCCGCGGTGCTGGACTGGGAGTTGGTGCACCTCGGCGAGGTGTACGAGGACCTGACCTGGTTCTGCATCCGGGCCTGGCGGTTCGGGGCCCCGGCCGCCCTCGGCGCCGGTGGGCTGGGCAGCATCGAGAGCTTTCTGAACGCCTACGAGGAAGCCGGCGGCGCCACCCTCGACAGGTCCGCGATCCGGTGGTGGCTCGTGCTTGCCACGCTGCGCTGGGGCGTCATCTGCCGCTATCAGGCCGAACGTCACCTGAGCGGGCAGACCCGGTCGGTGGAGCTGGCGACGATCGGCCGACGGGTCTGCGAGACCGAGTGGGACCTGTTGACTCTGCTGGACGGGAGCAGCTGGTGAGCAACCTGTACGGACGGCCGACGGCGGCCGAGCTCGTCGCCGCGGTCGCCGAATTCCTCGACACCGAGGTGCGCGACAGTGAGACGGTCGCGGCTCCGGTGAAATTTCAGGCCAGGGTCGCGGCCAATGCGCTACGCATGGTCGAACGCGAACTGCTGGCCTCCGACACCCCTGCGGCAGCCACGACGGCCCTGGCGGATCTCGGGTTCACCGATGAGGCCGCGCTGGCCACGGCGATCCGGACCGGTGAACTCGACGACCGACCCGACGACGTCACCGCCTGCCTGCGGGCCTTGGTACGTCAACGGCTTGCCGCCGCACATCCGGGCTACGACGAGCAGTGAACCCGTCAGAGCCTGCGGATCCGGGCCAGCCACGCCGGCTCGTCCACCCGGGCTCCGACCTGCTCGCCCAGCGCCTCCGCATGGGCAGCGCCGACCACGCCGCGGTACGTCGTGGTGTCCAGGGCCTCCAGTTCCCAGCCCTCGGCGAAGGCCCGGCGGATCACCTCGGCGCTGACCTGCGGCCCGAATCCGCGGCCCGCGTCGGACAGTGCCAGAACATGCACCGTCGCACCGGGACGGGCCGCTCGGTGCAGGCTGGCCACATAGCGCGGCCGGTCGGCATCGTCGAAGACGTGGAACAGCGCGCTGTCGACGATGGTGTCGTACCGCGGGCCCGGCGACTCGCCGAGGCGGGTGGCGTCGGCGACGGCGAAGTGCGCGTCGATACCCCGCTGCGCGGCGTTCTCCCGGGCCTGGGCGACGGCATGTTCGGAGAAGTCGATGCCGAGCACGTCATAGCCGAGCCGGGTCAGCAGCATGGTGTGCTCGCCGGCACCACAGCCGACGTCGAGTACCTTGCCGCCCAGGCGGCCCGTGCGTTCCAACTCGACGATGGCCGGTTGCGGTTCGCCGATGACCCACGGCGCGGAACGCGACTCGTAGGCTTCGTCGAACAGCGAATGTGCGGGCGTGGAGTTCATGATTCGAGTCTGAAACCTGAATGGCCATTGAGGTCAAGCCCTAACCGAGGAGCCGATGATGTCCCCTGCCGAAGTTTCAGTCGTCGACGACGTCGCGCACCGACTGTTCGCTGCGATCGAGCGCGGCGACAAGGCGGGCGTGGCCCAACTGTGGGCCGACGACGTCGCGGTATGGCACACGGGCGATCCGAAGGACAACGACCGGACCCGCGCGCTGAAGGTCATCGACTGGTTCATCAACGCCACCCGCGAGCGCCGCTACGAGGTGCTGGACCGGCAGTTCTTCGACGGCGGCTTCGTCCAGCAACATGTCCTGCACGCCGGTGCCCGTGACGGCACATTGATCGCACTGCGGGTGTGCATCGTGATCAGAGTGGGTACCGACGGTCTGATCCATCGCATCGACGAGTATTTCGATCCGAAGGACATCGCGCCCCTGTTCACCTGAACGTCCACCCGCACCGAACCGACGAAATGGAGGTGTCATGGCCACGACCAGCGACATCCTGACCGCAAGCGCCGGAAACTGGACGCTGATCCCGGATCGGTCCACGGTGACGTTCCGGAACAAGACGCTGTGGGGCCTGGCGACGGTCACCGGGAGGTTCACCGAGTTCACCGGTGAAGGGTCCGCCGGCGCCGGGGTGAACGGCCGGGTGGTGATCGCGGCGGCATCGGTTCGCACCGGGATCGGTAAGCGGGACAACCATCTGCGGTCGGCCGATTTCTTCGATGTCGAGGCGCATCCCGACATCACCGTGCAGGTGACAGGTTTGGAGCCGTCCGACGACAGCGTGCGGTTGACGACGGTCCTGACGGTTCGCGGAGTGTCGAAGCCCGTCGAGTTACCGATCGACACGGAGGTACTCGACGACGGCGCGCTGCGACTGTCGGGCCGTTGTGAGGTTCAGCGAGACGACTTCGGCGTGTCGGGAGACCTGCTCGGGATGGTCGGTCCGACGACGGTCCTGTCGGGTGAACTTGTGTTCACCCGAGTCTGATGCCCCGCAACAGAATTCGCTGAGTTGTCCGGCCTACGGCGCCCTGCGCAGTAGCATCGGCGTCATGGCCGGCCCCGCGCCGCTGCACATCCTGGTGTACAGCGACAACCCGCGCACCCGCGAACAGGTACGTTTCGCCCTGGGCAAACGCGTGCATCCGGAACTGCCCGAACTGGAATACGTGGAGATCGCCACCGCACCGATGGTGGTCTCGCGGATGGACGCCGGCGGTATCGACCTGGCCATCCTCGACGGTGAAGCCACCCCCGCCGGGGGCATGGGGGTGGCCAAACAGCTCAAGGACGAGGTCGCGAAGTGCCCGCCGATCCTCGTACTCACCGGGCGGCCCGACGATGCCTGGCTGGCTAGCTGGTCACAGGCCGAGGCGGCGGTGCCACACCCGATCGACCCGATCCGGTTGGGCGACGCGGTGGTGTCGCTGCTGCGCACCCCGGTCCAGTAACTTTTCCGCGAATTGCCCTGTTGCCGTTGATTGTTCGCGGCATGGCTGTGGCCGCAGCGACACGCTGCCCCGATATGAAACGATACTAACCAAAATGTGTGGCACAGGCCGCAAACCTCGCTAGGCTGTGGGTTAGCTCACATCGACAGCCCAGCGAGGGAGCGATAAGTGGCATGAATTTATATACGCCCATCCTGGTTCTCGGAGCGATCGCGGCCGCTTTCGCCGTGGGTTCCGTGGGGATCGCGCTCGTGATCGGCCCGCGCCGTTACAACCGGTCCAAACTCGAGGCCTACGAATGCGGGATCGAGCCGATGCAGCCCGGGGCCGCCGGCGTGACCGGTCAGCGCATGCCGATCCGCTACTACCTGACCGCGATGTTGTTCATCGTGTTCGACATCGAGATCGTCTTCCTTTACCCGTGGGCTGTGGCGTTCGACAGCCTCGGTTTGTTCGCGCTGGTGGAGATGCTGCTGTTCATGCTCACGGTGTTCGTGGCATACGCCTATGTCTGGCGGCGAGGGGGCCTGAATTGGGACTAGAGGAACGTCTGCCCGGTGGAATCCTGCTGTCGACGGTCGAGGCAGTCGCAGGCTACGTGCGTAAGGGGTCGTTGTGGCCCGCCACGTTCGGCCTGGCCTGCTGCGCCATCGAGATGATGTCGACGGCCGGACCACGTTTCGACATCGCCCGGTTCGGTATGGAGCGCTTCTCGGCGACGCCGCGACAGGCCGATCTGATGATCGTGGCGGGCCGGGTGAGTCAGAAGATGGCGCCGGTGCTGCGCCAGATCTACGACCAGATGGCCGAGCCGAAATGGGTGCTGGCCATGGGGGTTTGCGCCTCCTCGGGCGGGATGTTCAACAACTATGCCGTGGTCCAGGGCGTCGATCACGTGGTTCCCGTGGACATCTACCTGCCCGGCTGCCCACCGCGACCGGAGATGCTGCTGCACGCAATCCTGAAGCTGCACGACAAGATTCAGCAGATGCCGCTCGGGGTGAACCGCGAGGAGGCCATCCGGGAAGCCGAACAGGCCGCACTGGCCGTCACCCCCACCATCGAACTCAAAGGCCTGCTGCGGTGAGCACGGTCAACGGAAGCGGCGAGAGCACCGACGCGGGCACCGGTCAGGGGCCCGAGGTGATCGGGACGCGCCGCGGCATGTTCGGCGCCACGGGCACGGGCGACACGTCCGGATACGGCCGGTTGGTGCGTTCGGTGGCATTGCCCGGCAGCTCCCCCCGGCCCTACGGAGGGTATTTCGACGAGGTGGTCGACCGGCTCGCCGAACTCCTCGGCGAGGAGCGCTATGCGGTCTCGATCGAGCGCGTGGTGGTTCATCGAGATGAGCTGACCCTGGAGGTCAGCCGGGTCCAACTACCCGCCGTGGCCAGCATCCTTCGCGACGATCCCCAATTGCGGTTCGAGCTGTGCCTGGGTGTGAGCGGGGTCCACTACCCCGACGACACCGACCGCGAACTCCATGCGGTCTACCCGCTGATGTCGATCACCCACAACCGCCGGATCCGGCTGGAAGTCGCGGCGCCCGACGGGGATCCGCACATCCCGTCGCTGTTCTCGGTATACCCCACCACCGACTGGCACGAGCGCGAGACCTACGACTTCTTCGGCATCGTGTTCGACGGGCATCCGGCGTTGACCCGGATCGAGATGCCCGACGACTGGGTCGGACATCCCCAGCGCAAGGACTATCCACTGGGCGGGATTCCGGTCGAGTACCACGGCGCGCAGATTCCGCCGCCCGATCAGCGGAGGTCATACAACTGATGAGCACCGAATCCCCCGTCGTGGTGGTCGGCGGACAGGACTGGGACGACGTGGTGGCCGCGGCCCGCGAGCACGCCGGCGAACGCATCGTGGTCAACATGGGTCCCCAGCATCCGTCGACCCACGGGGTGCTGCGGTTGATCCTGGAGATCGAGGGCGAGATCATCACCGAAGCCCGTTGCGGCATCGGCTATCTGCACACCGGCATCGAGAAGAACCTGGAATACCGCAACTGGACCCAGGGCGTCACCTTCGTCACCCGGATGGACTATCTCTCGCCGTTCTTCAACGAGACGGCGTACTGCCTGGGTGTGGAGAAGCTGCTCGGCATCACCGACGACATCCCGCCGCGGGCCAGCGTCGTGCGGGTGATGCTCATGGAGCTCAACCGGATCTCCTCACATCTGGTGGCGCTGGCCACCGGCGGTATGGAGTTGGGTGCGATGTCGGCCATGTTCTATGGGTTCCGGGAACGCGAAGAGATCCTGCGGGTCTTCGAGTCGATCACCGGCCTGCGCATGAACCATGCCTATATCCGGCCGGGCGGGCTGGCGGCCGACCTGCCCGACGACGCGGTCAGCCAGGTCCGGGCACTGGTCGATCTGCTGCCGAACCGCTTGCAGGACTTGGAGGATCTGCTCAACGAGAACTACATCTGGAAGGCGCGCACCGTCGGTGTCGGGTATCTCGATCTGACCGGGTGCATCGCGCTCGGGATCACCGGTCCGGTATTGCGCTCCACCGGACTCCCCCACGATCTGCGTCGTGCGCAACCGTATTGCGGTTACGAGGACTACGAATTCGACGTCATCACCGATGACGGCTGCGACTCTTACGGCCGGTACATCATCCGGGTCAAGGAGATGCGGGAGTCGGTGAAGATCGTCGAGCAGTGCCTGGAGAAGCTGGCGAAAATCGGCCCCGGTCCTGTGATGATCACCGACAAGAAGCTCGCCTGGCCGGCCGATCTCAAGGTCGGCCCGGACGGACTGGGCAACTCCCCCGAGCACATCGCCAAGATCATGGGCCACTCCATGGAGGGGCTGATCCACCACTTCAAGCTCGTCACCGAGGGCATCCGGGTACCGGCCGGGCAGGTCTACGTCGCGGTGGAGTCCCCTCGTGGGGAGCTCGGGGTGCACATGGTGTCCGACGGCGGCACCCGGCCCTACCGCGTGCACTACCGCGACCCCTCGTTCACGAATCTGCAAGCGGTGGCGGCGATGTGCGAAGGCGGCATGGTGGCCGATGCCATTGCGGCGGTGGCGTCGATCGATCCGGTCATGGGCGGTGTGGACCGCTGATGAGCGCTTGCGCGAAGAGGAAACGCGTCATGAGCGCTTGCGCGAAGAGGAGACAGCACGGATGACTGAAGTGTTCCTGGAGCTGGGGCAACGCCCCGATGAAGCGGGCCCGCCGATCAACGGGCCCGCGGCATATCCGGAGGAGGTGACAGCCCGGCTCACTGCCGACGCCGAACAGATCACCGCCCGCTATCCCGACGCCCGCTCGGCGCTGCTGCCGCTGCTGCACCTGGTACAGGCCGAGGACGGATGCCTCACCCCCGCCGGAATCGGTTTCTGCGCGGGGCTGCTGGGACTGACCGATGCCGAGGTCACCGCGGTCGCCACGTTCTACTCGATGTACCGGCGCACGCCTACCGGCGACTATCTCGTCGGCGTGTGCACCAACACGTTGTGCGCGATCATGGGCGGCGACGCGATCCTGGACGCACTGCAGGATCATCTGGACATCCACGCCGGGGAAACGACTGCGGACGGCCGGGTCACCCTCGAACACATCGAGTGCAATGCGGCATGCGACTACGCCCCGGTGGTGATGGTGAACTGGGAGTTCTACGACAACCAGACTCCTTCGTCGGCACGGGATCTGGTGGACGGCCTGCGCGGCGGAACACCCCCGGCACCGACCCGCGGGGCACCGCTGTGCACCTTCCGGGAAACGGCTCGCACCTTGGCCGGTCTGACCGATCCGCATGTCCCGGGCGGCGCCCCTGGGACGGCCACCCTGGCCGGCCTACGCGAGGCCCGGAAGCGCGGAATGTCCACTCCTGAGGCAGGTCCGACCACATGACCGCACTGACCCCGGTACTCAGCCGATTCTGGGACGAACCAGAACCGTGGACGTTGGACACCTATCGCCGCCACGACGGTTACCGCGGGCTGGAGCGGGCCCTGGCGATGGGGCCGGACGACGTGATCGCGCTGGTCAAGGATTCCGGGCTGCGTGGACGCGGCGGCGCCGGTTTCCCGACCGGGACCAAGTGGTCGTTCATCCCGCAGGGTGAAGACGGGGCGGGCGCCAAGCCTCATTACCTCGTGGTCAACGCCGACGAGTCGGAACCCGGTACGTGCAAGGACATTCCGCTGCTGTTGACCACTCCGCACTTCCTGGTCGAGGGTGTGATCATCGCGGCCTATGCGATCCGGGCCCGCCACGCGTTCATCTACGTACGCGGCGAGGTGCTGCCCGTGCTGCGGCGTCTGCAGGCCGCCGTCGACGAAGCCTATGCGGCCGGATATCTCGGAAACAACATCCTGGGTTCGGGCGTCGATCTGGAACTGACCGTGCATGCCGGTGCGGGCGCCTACATCTGTGGCGAGGAGACCGCACTGCTGGATTCCCTGGAGGGCCGGCGCGGCCAGCCACGGTTGCGCCCACCGTTTCCCGCCGTCGCCGGCCTCTACGCGTGCCCGACCGTCGTCAACAATGTCGAGTCCATCGCCAGCGTCCCGCCCATCCTCGTCAACGGTGTGGATTGGTTCCGGTCGATGGGATCGGAGAAATCCCCTGGCTTCACGTTGTATTCGCTGTCGGGTCACGTCAACCGGCCCGGTCAGTACGAAGCGCCGCTCGGGATCACGCTGCGCGAGCTGCTCGACTACGCGGGCGGGATCCGGTCTGGCCATTCTCTGAAGTTCTGGACCCCGGGCGGCTCGTCGACACCGCTGCTGACGGCCGAACACATCGACGTGCCACTGGATTACGAGGGCATGGCCTCCGTCGGGTCCATGCTCGGCACCAAGGCGCTGCAGATCTTCGACGAGACCACCTGTGTGGTGCGGGCCGTGCGGCGGTGGACGCAGTTCTACGCCCACGAGTCCTGCGGGAAGTGCACACCGTGCCGTGAGGGCACCTACTGGCTGGCCCAGATCTATGCCCGGCTGGAAACCGGGGCGGGTAGCCAGGCCGACATCGACAAGCTGCTCGACATCGCCGACGGCATCTTCGGAAAGTCGTTCTGCGCATTGGGAGACGGTGCGGCCAGCCCGATCATGTCCTCGATCCAGCATTTCCGGGACGAGTACGTGGCGCACCTGGACGGGGGCTGCCCGTTCGATCCGCACGCCTCGACGTTGATGGCGACCGAAGGGGCGGGTGCGTAGACCGATGATTCATCCCGCGAGCAGACGCGTAGGTGCCCCGGATGCGGGCATTTCGGGTACCTGCGCGTCTGCTCGGCCTAACAAAGGGGGGCGTGCATGACATTGGCTGAGCCGACCAAGGACACCCCGCCGGTGGAGATGGTGTCGCTGACCATCGACGGTGAACAGATCAGTGTCCCCAAGGGCACGTTGGTGATCCGCGCCGCCGAACTGATGGGCGTCCAGATCCCCCGGTTCTGCGATCATCCGCTACTCGATCCGGTCGGGGCGTGCCGGCAGTGCCTCGTCGAGGTCGAGGGCCAGCGCAAACCGATGGCCTCGTGTACCACCACGGTCAGCCCGGACATGGTGGTACACACCCAGTACAGCTCGGAAGCGGCCGACAAGGCGCAGCGCGGCGTGATGGAGCTCCTGCTGATCAACCATCCGCTGGACTGCCCGATCTGCGACAAGGGCGGCGAATGTCCGCTACAGAACCAGGCGATGTCCAACGGGCGCCCGGAGACCCGGTTCGAGGACGTCAAACGGACGTACCCGAAGCCCATCAACATCTCCTCCCAGGTACTGCTGGACCGTGAACGGTGCGTGCTGTGCGCGCGCTGCACCCGGTTCTCCGCACAGATCGCCGGTGACCCGTTCATCGAGCTGCTGGAACGCGGTGCGCTGCAACAGGTCGGTATCGCCCCGGGCGAACCGTTCCAGTCGTACTTCTCCGGCAACACCGTGCAGATCTGCCCGGTCGGCGCCCTCACCGGGACGGCCTACCGGTTCCGGGCCCGGCCGTTCGACCTCGTCTCCAGCCCCAGTGTCTGCGAGCACTGCGCGTCGGGTTGCGCCCAGCGCACCGACCATCGACGCGGGAAGGTACTGCGCCGCTTGGCCGGCGACGATCCCGAGGTCAACGAGGAGTGGAACTGCGACAAGGGCCGATGGGCGTTCAGCTACGCGACCGTCGGCGACCGGATCACCACGCCGTTGATCCGTGAGGACGGCGTATTGCGGCCGGCTTCGTGGTCGGAGGCGCTGACCGTGGCGGGGGCCGAACTGCTGGCCGCGGGCACGAACACCGGGGTGCTGGTGGGTGGGCGCACCACGGTGCAGGATGCCTACGCGTACTCGAAGTTCGCCCGAATGGTGCTGGGCACCAACGACATCGACTTCCGGGCCCGGCCGCACTCCGCCGAGGAGGCCGATTTCCTCGCGGCACGCATCGCCGGACAACCCATGACGCTGCGCTATGCCGAACTGGAGAAGGCACCAACGGTGCTGCTGGTCGGGCTGGAGCCCGAAGAGGAATCCCCGATCGTCTTCCTTCGGCTGCGCAAGGCCGCCCGCAAGAACGGCCAGCAGGTACTCGCGGTGGCACCCTTCGCCAGCCGTGGGCTGACCAAGATGGCGGGCACCCTGATTCCGGCGGTTCCCGGGACCGAAGCTGCCGCACTGGATGCGCTGCAGACCGACGAGCGGCTGCGACGCCCGGGCGCGGTGATCCTGGTGGGTGAACGACTGGCCACCTCACCAGGTGCACTGTCGGCCGCGCTGCGGCTCGCCTCGACCACTGGCGCCCGGCTGGCCTGGATTCCCCGCCGGGCCGGCGAGCGCGGCGCGCTGGAAGCCGGCGCCCTGCCGAACCTGCTGCCCGGCGGGCGCCCCGTCGATGACGCCGAGGCGCGGAACCAGACTGCCGCGGTGTGGAACACGTCCGATCTGCCCGGCGCCGCGGGCCGCGACACCGGTGCCATTCTGGCTGCGGCCGCTGACGGACGGCTCTCGGCGCTCATCGTCGGCGGCGTCGAGGTCACCGACCTGCCCGACCCGGCCACGGCCTTGGCCGCACTGCGCGCCACTCCGTTCGTGGTGAGCCTGGAACTGCGCGAGAGCGAGGTCACCGAACTGGCCGACGTGGTCTTCCCCGTGGCTCCGGTGGTGGAGAAGGGCGGCGCATACCTCAACTGGGAAGGCCGGATTCGTCCGTTCGAGCCGGCACTGCAGACCAACGCGATCCCCGACCTGCGGGTGCTGCACTACCTGGCCGACGAGATCGGCGTCGACCTCGGCCTGACCGGGCCCGAAGCCGCCGACAGCGAGCTGGCCCGGCTCGGCACCTGGACCGGACCCCGCCCCGCCGGTCCGTCGTCGGCACCCCAGCCGCCCCCTGCCCCGGGCCCGGGACAGGCAGTGCTGGCCAGCTGGCGTCTGCTGCTCGACGCGGGACGCCTTCAGGACGGCGAACCGTACCTGGCCGGCACCGCGGTCAGCCCCGTGGTGCGCCTCTCCCCGGCCACGGCCACCGAACTCGGTGTGACGCCGGGAGATCCGGTGACCGTCAGCACCGATCGCGGTTCTGTCACTCTGCCGCTGTCGATCGCCGAGATGCCCGACCGGGTGGTGTGGGTGCCGACCAATTCCCCGGGGTCGGCGATCCATCGCCAACTCGGGGTGACCGCCGGAGCACTGGTTTCGATCGGGCGGGCCGAGTCATGACCTACCCCGACCCCACTCTGTTCGGTCACGACCCGTGGTGGCTGATCCTGGCCAAGGCGCTGGGGGTGTTCGTCTTCCTGCTCCTCACGGTGCTCTCCGCGATCCTGATCGAACGTAAGGTGCTGGGCCGCATGCAGCTGCGGCCCGGCCCGAACCGGGTCGGCCCCTGGGGTCTGCTGCAGTCGTTGGCCGACGGCGTGAAACTCGCCCTCAAGGAGGGCCTCACCCCCGCCGGCATCGACAAGCCCATCTACCTTCTGGCGCCGATCATCTCGGTGATCCCGGCGTTCATGGCGTTCGCGGTGATCCCGATGGGCGGCGAAGTCTCGGTGTTCGGTCACCGCACCGCACTGCAACTGACCGATCTACCCGTGGCGGTGCTCTATATCCTCGCCGTCACCTCCATCGGGGTGTACGGCATCGTCCTGGCCGGCTGGGCGTCCGGATCCACCTACCCCCTGCTGGGTGGCCTGCGATCGAGCGCCCAGGTGATCTCGTACGAGATCGCGATGGCCTTGTCGTTCGCCGCGGTGTTCCTCTACGCGGGCACCATGTCCACCTCCGGCATCGTCGCGGCGCAGGACCGCACCTGGTACGTGTTCCTGCTGCTGCCCTCGTTCGTGGTGTACGTGACCTCGATGGTGGGCGAAACCAACCGGGCGCCTTTCGATCTGCCCGAGGCCGAGGGAGAACTGGTCGGCGGGTTCCACACCGAGTACTCGTCACTGAAGTTCGCCATGTTCATGCTCGCCGAGTACGTGAACATGACCACGGTCTCCGCCCTGGCCACCACGATGTTCCTCGGTGGCTGGCATGCACCGTTCCCGTTCAACCTGATCGACGGCGCCAACAGCGGCTGGTGGCCGCTGCTGTGGTTCACCGCCAAGGTGTGGACGTTCATGTTCCTGTACTTCTGGCTTCGGGCCACCCTGCCCCGGTTGCGCTACGACCAGTTCATGGCATTGGGCTGGAAGGTGCTCATCCCCGTGTCGCTGGTCTGGATCATGGTCGTCGCGGTCACCCACAGCCTGCGCGAGCACGGCTACCACAACTGGGCCACCGGCCTGGTGACCACCGCGGTGGTGGTTGTCGCGGTGCTGGCCGTCGCGCTGTGGAAGGCACTGCGCGGCAGAACCGTTCAGCCGATACCGCAGCAGAGCACCGGGGCCTATCCGGTACCGCCGCTGCCGAACGCTGGGAAGGAGGCCGTCGATGCCTAAATTCCTCGACGCCCTGGCCGGATTCGCGGTCACGTTCAGTTCGATGTTCAAAAAGACACTCACCGAGCAGTATCCGGAGAAACCCGGGCCGGTGGCACCGCGCTATCACGGCCGCCATCAGCTCAACCGCTACCCCGACGGCCTTGAGAAGTGCATCGGCTGCGAGTTGTGCGCCTGGGCCTGCCCGGCCGACGCCATCTTCGTCGAAGGCGCCGACAACACCGGCACAGAACGGTTCTCGCCAGGTGAGCGCTACGGCCGGGTGTACCAGATCAACTACCTGCGCTGCATCGGATGCGGGTTGTGCATCGAGGCGTGCCCGACACGCGCCCTGACGATGACCAACCAGTACGAGATGGCCGACGACAACCGCGCAGATCTGATCTGGGGCAAGGACAAGCTGCTGGCCCCGCTGCAACCCGGCATGCAGGCGCCCCCGCATGACATGGCACCGGGCAGCACCGACGACGACTACTACCTCGGCCGGATCAACCCGTTGACCGAGGACGTCCAGTGAGCCCCGACGTCGTGCTACTCGCCGCGAGCACGTCGACGTCGGAGGCAGTTCTGTTCTGGATCCTCGGGATCGTCGCGGTGCTCGGCGCCATCGGAGTGGTAGCCGCACCGAAAGCGGTGTACTCCGCGGTCTTCCTGGCCTGCACCATGATCTCGCTGGCAGTGCTCTACATCGCCCAGGGCGCCCAGTTTCTCGGGGTGGTCCAGGTGGTGGTCTACACCGGTGCGGTGATGATGCTGTTCCTGTTCGTGATGATGCTCATCGGGGTCGACCTGTCCGAATCCTTCGCGGAAACACTGCGCGGCCAACGTCTTGCGGCCCTCGCCGCCGGTACCGGATTCGGCATCCTGTTGATCGCCGGGATCGGCAATGTATCGGTTGCCGGCTTCACCGGGCTGGCGCAGGCCAACAGCGGCGGCAATGTGGAGGGGCTCGCGGCGCTGATCTTCACCCGCTACCTGTGGGCATTCGAACTGACCAGCACACTGCTGATCACCGCGGCGCTGGGCGCGATGGTGCTCGCACACCGGGAGCGCGTCGAGCGCCGCAAGACCCAGCGCGAACTGGCCGTCGAGCGGTTCCAGGCCGGCGGGCATCCGACCCCGCTGCCCAACCCCGGCGTCTATGCCCGCCACAACGCGGTCGACGTCCCGGCCCGGCTGCCCGACGGCTCCGACGCGGCGTCATCGGTCAGCGCCATTCTGCCGCACCGCACGATGAGTAACTCGGCGAACGGGGAGGGGTGATGCCGTGAATCCCGACAACTATCTGTACCTGTCGGCGTTGTTGTTCACCATCGGCGCGTCAGGAGTGCTGTTGCGACGCAATGCCATCGTGATGTTCATGTGCGTCGAGCTCATGCTCAACGCCGCCAATCTGGCGTTCGTGGCGTTCTCCCGCATGCACGGTCAGCTCGACGGGCAGGTGGTGGCGTTCTTCACCATGGTGGTCGCCGCCTGCGAGGTGGTGGTGGGCCTGGCGATCATCATGACGATTTTCCGCACCCGCCGTTCGGCCTCGGTCGACGATGCCAGCCTGCTGAGGCACTAAGGGCGACATGACGATTCCCATATGGCTCGTGATCGCCCTGCCCGCCGCCGGAGCCGTTGTGCTGTTGTTGAGCGGCCGACGTTCCGATCGGTGGGGACATCTGTTGGGTTGCGCGACGGCGCTGGGCGCGTTCGTCCTCGGGGCCGTGCTGTTCGCCCAGATGCTGGGCCGCGACGGCGAGCACCGTGCGATCGGCGAATCGCTGTTCTCCTGGGTGCCGGTCGCCGGCCTGCAGGTCGACTTCGGATTGCAGCTCGATCAGCTGTCGGTGTGCTTCGTGCTGCTGATCACCGGCGTCGGATCCTTGATCCACATCTATTCGATCGGGTACATGGCCGAAGATCCTGATCGGCGAAGGTTTTTCGCGTATCTGAACCTGTTCTTGGCAGCCATGCTGCTGCTCGTCCTCGCGGACAACTACCTCGGCCTGTACGCCGGGTGGGAAGGCGTGGGCTTGGCCTCGTATCTGCTGATCGGGTTCTGGTCGCACAAGCCCTCGGCTGCCGCCGCGGCCAAGAAGGCGTTCGTCGTCAACCGCGTCGGCGACATGGGCCTGGCCATCGCGCTGATGATCATGTTCGCCACCATCGGGTCGATCTCGTTCGCCGGGGTCTTCAGCGCCGCACCGTCATTGAGCGAGCCCACGCTCACCGCGATGGGGCTGCTGCTGTTGTTGGGCGCCTGCGGCAAATCAGCCCAGGTGCCGCTACAGTCCTGGCTCGGAGATGCGATGGAGGGCCCGACCCCGGTGTCGGCGCTCATCCACGCCGCCACCATGGTCACCGCCGGCGTCTACCTGATCGTGCGGTCCGGGCCGATCTTCGATCTGGCCCCGAGCGCCCAGACCGGTGTGGTCATCGTCGGTGCCGTCACGCTGCTGTTCGGTGCGATCGTCGGCTGCGCCAAGGACGACATCAAGAAGGCCCTGGCCGCATCCACGATGAGCCAGATCGGCTACATGGTGTTGGCCGCCGGGCTCGGCCCGGCCGGTTACGCGTTTGCGATCATGCACCTGCTCACCCACGGCTTCTTCAAGGCAGGCCTGTTCCTCGGCGCAGGGTCGGTGATGCACGCCATGAACGACGAGGTGAACATGCGCCGCTACGGCGGGCTGCGCAAGCTCCTGCCGATCACGTTCGCCACCTTCGGGCTCGGCTATCTGGCCATCATCGGGGTACCGCCGCTGGCGGGCTTCTTCTCGAAAGACAGCATCATCGAGGCGGCGCTGGGTGCCGGGGGCATCCGGGGCGTGATCCTCGGCGGGGCAGCGATTCTCGGCGCCGGGATCACCGCGTTCTACATGACCCGGGTGATGCTGATGACCTTCTTCGGCGAGCCGCGCTGGGATGAGAAGGCACATCCGCACGAGGCCCCGGCCGTGATGACCTGGCCGATGATCCTGCTCGCGGTCGGCTCGGTGGTCTCCGGTGGCGCGCTGGCCATCGGCGGCACGCTGTCGCACTGGCTCGAGCCGGTGGTCGGGGCTCACGAGGCACACCACGCGATCCCGGCGTGGGTGGTCACGGTGATGGTGCTCGCGGTCGTCGCGGTCGGCATCGCGGTGGCCTACCGGATGTACGCGCAGCGGCCGGTCCCGGCCGAGGTGCCCGACGGGTCGGCGCTGACGGTGGCCGCCCGCCGCGATCTGTACGGCGACGCATTCAACGAGGCGGTGTTCATGCGAGGCGGCCAGACCCTGACCGCGGCGCTGGTCGCCGTCGACGACAAGGTGGTCGACGGCACCGCGGGCGGGCTGGCTGCTCTGGTGAGCCGAACGTCGAATGGACTGCGCCAGTTGCAGACCGGCTTCGCCCGGTCCTACGCGCTGTCCATGCTCGGCGGGGCGGCTCTGGTGGTGGCGACGATCCTGGCGGTGCGACTGTGGTGAGCACATTTCCGTGGCTGACGGCGCTTTGGGCGCTCCCGACGGTGGGGGCCGCGGTGGTGATGCTGCTCCCGGCCGCACAACGGGCACTGGCGAAATGGCTGGCACTGGCGATCTCGCTGGCAGCCCTTGGCCTGGCGGGCGTGATTGCCGTCGGCTTCGACCCGGCCGGCGAGCAGTATCAGTTCGTCGAATCGCACCGCTGGATCCCGTCCTTCGGTACCGGTTACATCCTCGGGGTCGACGGGATCGCCCTCGCTCTGGTCGTTCTCACCGCGGTGTTGCTGCCGCTGCTGATCATCGCGGGCTGGAATGATGCCGCCCACCAGACCGGGCTCGGCGGCCGGGGCGTGCAGGCCTACCTGGCCCTGACGCTGGCCGTCGAGGGCATGGTATTCATGTCTCTGGTAGCTCTGGACATCCTGCTGTTCTACGTGTTCTTCGAAGCCATGCTGATCCCGATGTACTTCCTGATCGGTGGGTTCGGCGGGGAACACCGCTCGAAAGCGGCAGTGAAGTTCCTGCTGTACAACCTGTTCGGCGGTCTGGTGATGCTGGCCGCGGTGATCGGGCTGTACGTGGTCACGGCGGGCAGCGACGCATTCGATTCGGGCACCTTTGATTTCCGGGCCATCGTCGCGGCGGTGTCGTCCGGCGAGTTCGCGATCAACCCCGCGGTGGCGAACTTCTTGTTCCTCGGTTTCATGTTCGCGTTCGCGGTCAAGGCACCGCTGTGGCCGTTCCACCGGTGGCTGCCCGATGCCGCGGTCCAGGCCACCCCGGCCAGTGCGGTGTTGATGATGGCGATCATGGACAAGGTCGGCACCTTCGGCATGCTGCGCTACTGCCTGCCGCTGTTTCCGGATGCAGCGACGTATTTCCGTCCACTGGTCATCACGCTGGCGGTGATCGGCATCATCTACGGCGCCGTCCTGGCAATTGGTCAGACCGATGTGATGCGCCTGATCGCCTACACGTCGATCTCCCATTTCGGCTTCATCATCCTGGGCATCTTCGTGATGACCAGCCAGGGCCAGTCCGGTTCGACGCTGTACATGATCAATCACGGGATCTCCACGGCCGCACTGTTCCTGATTGCAGGGTTCCTGGTGTCGCGGCGCGGTTCCCGCTTGATCGACGCCTACGGCGGCGTGCAGAAGGTCGCCCCGGTGCTCGCCGGCACGTTCCTGGTGGCCGGCCTGGCGACGTTGTCGCTGCCGGGTCTGGCGCCCTTCATCAGTGAATTCCTGGTTCTCATCGGCACATTCACGCGCTATCCGGTGGTCGCGGTGTTCGCCGCCACCGCGCTGGTGCTGTCCGCGGTGTACATCCTGTGGATGTACCAGCGGATGATGACGGGTCCGGTCCGCGACGAGCTGCTCGACGGTGAGAACAAGGTACGGGATCTGGTGCCACGCGAGCTCATCGTCGTGGCACCGTTGATCGCGCTGCTACTGGTGTTGGGGATCTATCCCAAACCCGCTCTGGACGTGATCAATCCGGCCGTGCAGCACACCTTGACCACCATCGGACAGAGTGATCCGGTGCCGAGCGCACCACCGACCATCGCCGAGGGGGGCCGCTGATCATGGTAACGCCGAGCATCGAGTACGGCCTGCTCTCCCCCATGCTGATCGTGTTCGGGGTCGGGGTGGCCGGTGTGCTGGTCGAGGCCTTCCTGCCTCGGGCGGCCCGGTATCGGGTACAGGTCACGCTTGCGCTGGGTGGCTTGGTGGCCGCCGTGGTGGCGGTCGCGCTGCTGGCCCGCGACCTGCACGGCACCCCCGGCAGGCCCGCGGTGCTGGGCTCGGTGGTGCTCGATGCCCCGGCGTTGTTCTTGCAGGGCACCATCGCCCTGGTCGGCATACTGGGCATCCTTCTCATCGCCGAACGCCAGCCTGCCTCAGAGACTTCCGGCGATCCCCGCGGTCTGGACGGCTTCACACCGCAGGCGTCGGCGGTACCGGGGAGTGTGGCCGAGAAGCTGGCCACGAAGACCGGTGTGATGCAGACCGAGGTCTTTCCGCTGACCATGTTCGCCATCGGCGGCATGCTGCTGTTCCCGGCCGCCGACGATCTGCTGACCATGTTCATCGCGCTGGAAGTGCTGTCGCTGCCGCTGTACCTGCTGTGCGGGCTGGCCCGCCGCCGGCGGCTGCTGTCGCAGGAAGCATCCCTGAAATACTTTCTGCTGGGCGCATTCTCGTCGGCATTCTTCCTGTATGGCGCGGCCATGCTGTACGGCTACGCCGGGACCCTGGACCTGAACGGCATCGCCAACGCCGTGGTCACCAAGGCACCCAACACCCCGCTCGCGCTGATCGGTATCGCCCTGCTGCTGGTCGGGGTGTTGTTCAAAGTCGGTGCTGTCCCCTTCCATTCATGGATCCCCGACGTGTACCAGGGTGCCCCCACCGCGATCACCGCGTTCATGGCCGCGGCCACCAAGATCGCCGCGTTCGGCGCCATGCTGCGGATCTTCTACGTCGCAGTGCCGCAGTTGCGCGACGATTGGCGGCCGGTCCTGTGGGCGATCGCCATCCTGACCATGGTGGTCGGCACCATCACGGCCGTCACCCAGACCGACGTCAAACGCATGCTGGCGTACTCCGCGGTCGCACACTCGGGTTTCATCCTCACCGGCGTGATCGCCGCCAACCCCGCCGGGGTGTCCGCGACGCTGTTCTATCTCTTCGCGTACGGCTTCAGCACACTGGGGGCGTTCGCGGTCGTCGGCCTGGTCCGCAACGCCACCGGCGAGGAGGCCACCGGCATGGCCCAGTGGGCCGGGCTGGGTCGACGCTATCCGATTGTCGGCGCAGTGTTTTCGCTGTTCCTGTTGGCGTTCGCCGGGATTCCGCTGACGAGCGGGTTCGTCAGCAAGTTCGCGGTGTTCAAGGCCGCGGGTGAAGGCGGGGCGATCCCGTTGGTCATCGTCGGCGTCATCGCCAGTGCCGTCGCGGCCTACTTCTACGTGCGGGTGATCGTGCTGATGTTCTTCACCGATCCACCCGACGACGCACCCGAGGTGGTCGTCCCCAGCAGGCTCACCACCGCCGTCATCACCGTCACCGCGGCCATCACGTTCGCGCTCGGTGCATTGCCGCAGCCGTTGCTCGATCTGGCCAACAACGCCGAGACCTTCCTGCGGTGAGGTCCGTTACATTCGAACGATGACGACCGTCCTCACAGCTGACCACGGCGCGGTCCGGGTCCTCACCCTCCATCGCCCCGAGGCGCGGAACGCTCTGGGCCGTGAGTTGATCGAGGAGCTCTACAGCGCCCTGGACGACGCCGACGCGGACGAGACGGTGCGCGTTATCGTGCTCACCGGGACCGACCCCGCGTTCTGCGCCGGCGTCGACCTCAAACAGGCGCAAACGCTCGGCATGGAGTATTTCGCGAAGTTCCGGTCCCACAACTGCATCACCAAGACCGGCGAACTCCGCACCCCGATCATCGGGGCCATCAACGGTGCGACGTTCACCGGCGGGCTGGAGATGGCCCTGGGTTGCGATTTCCTGATCGCCTCCGAACGCGCGGTGTTCGCCGACACCCACGCCCGGGTCGGGATCCTGCCCGGTGGCGGGATGACGGCACGGCTCCCCCACGTTGTCGGCGCCGCGATGGCCCGCCGGCTCTCGATGACCGGAGAAGTCGTCGACGCCGCCCGCGCCGAACGCCTGGGTCTGGTCACCGAGGTGGTACCGCACGAGCGGTTACTGGACCGGGCGCTGGAGCTGGCCGGTCAGATCGCCGAAGTTCCGGGCCCGACCATGGCCGGCCTCAAGGAGATCTACACCCGCGGCAGCGATCCCCTCATCAGTCCGGCACTCGCCGCCGAGCAGGCCATCGCCGGTGCGCAGACGCGCGACTTCGACGGCCTCGGTGACCGTTATCGCGCTGTGGCCCAACGGAACCGAGGACAGATCGACGACTAGGCCGCCCGGCCGGGTTCGATGATCGTCATTCCCGATCCCGAGGGTGCATCCATGGCGGCCATCGCCGCGCCCGCGTCGTCCAGCCCGATCAGCCGGGTGACCAGCAACTCCGGCTGCAGCGCGCCGGACGCGAGGAGGTCGAGCATCGCCGGATAGTCGACGGCGGGCATGCCGTGCGACCCGAGGATCGAAAGTTCCTGGGCGATCACCCGGTCCATCGGGAAGGCGGTCTGCGCCGCGTCGCCCAGCAGCAGCCCCACCTGGATATGCCTGCCCGTGCGGCGCAGCGAGGTGACCGAGGCTGCCGCGACGGCGGGATGGCCGATGGCGTCGACCCCGATGTGCACGCCACCTCCGGTCCGGTGAACGACTTCGGCTGCGACATCGGGGATCTCGGTACCGTTGATCAGCTCATCGGCTCCGAGGCGACCGGCGGTGGCGAGCGCCTGCGCGTCGCGGTCGACGGCAACAACCCTGGCGCCGAACGCCTTCGCGATCATCACCGCCGACAGGCCCACTCCCCCGCAGCCGTGAACCGCCACCCATTGGCCGGGCTGCACCCCGCCGTGGGTGACCACGGCCCGGAACGACGTCGCGAAGCGGCACCCGAGCGACGCCGCCGCGACGAACGAGACGCTGTCGGGCAGCCGCACGAGGTTGGCCTGGGCCCGCGGCACCGCGACCCGTTGCGCGAACGAGCCCGGCAGGGTGAACCCGGGCTGCAGCTGGCTCGGGCAGACCTGGGCGTCACCGGCCACGCAGAATTCGCAGTGCCCACAGCCCAGGACGAACGGTGCGGTCACCCGGTCACCCGCCTGCCAGCCCGATACGCCAGGACCGACCGCCACGATCGTTCCGGCGAATTCATGCCCGGGGATGATCGGCAGGGCTACCGGATCATGCCCCCGCCACGCGTGCCAGTCAGACCGGCACACACCGGTGGCCACGACCTCGACGATCACCCCGTCGTCGGGACATCCAGGGTCGGCCACCTCGACCACAGCGGGCAGCACACCGACCTCGGAATACATCACAGCACGCACAGCTGCGATGGTAGGCCGACTCCGGCAGGCTCAGCGATGCCGCTTCAGAATGAAGCCGACGGTCCGCTCGCCGAGTCCCGGTAGTGCCGGTGTGGACATCTCCACCTGCCGGCGGGCCTGTTCGACGACGGGCGTCTCCGGATCAAGCACTGACAGGTAAACGTCGTGGGCAGCAAGGGAATTCACTGCTACGTCGGTGTACCCGTCGACCACCTCGCAATGCGTCGGCTCCGGCCCGTTCTCGAACAGCCACGCCGGCGGGTCGACGAGGCTGTCATAGGCCGCCGCCACCGCGCGGGCGAATTCGATGTGATCACGCTGGTTCGGCGCATCGGGCGCCCAGGCCGGACCGCTGTAGATGGTGATCACGACGTCGGGACGGAGCGCGACGATGGTCTCGGCGATCTTCGCGCGCAGCTCAGGGGTGTCGCGGATGTTGCTGTCCGGAAAATCCCAGAACGCCACGTCGTCGACCCCGACGATCGCGGCGGACCTGCGCTGCTCCCCTTCCCGCAGCGGCCCGGCCTGCTCCGGCGGCATACCGGCGATACCGGCCTCGCCCCGCGACGCCAACGCGTAGTGCACGGTCCTGCCCGCGGCGGTCCACTTCGCGACCGCCGCGCAGACCCCGTACTCGGGGTCATCCGGGTGCGGCACCAGCACCAGCGCGGTCTGCCAATCGGCGGGAAAAGGTTGCACCGCCATGGCTAGCTCACCCGCGTGTTGTGGGCGGAGCGGATCAGCCAGCGCCCGTCGTGTTCGACGACGACATAGCTGATGATTCCGCTGCGGTCTTCCGGCTGGGCTCCCGGCGGCACGTGGCCGGGCCAGTCCCAGCGAGTGTGCACGAGCGCCACGCCCGGGGCGATCTCGGCGATGGCCTCGACCTGCTGGGTGTAGTTGTGCTTCTGGCCGACAACGGCTTCCGGCACATCCAGGTGCCCCGCGACATTGTCCTCGCGCGAGGTCCACCACAGGCCGCTGTGCGCGACGAAGTCGGCGTCCTCGGTGAAATACCGGCCCCAGCCCTCCATGTCGTGCGCTACCCACAGGTCGGTGGCGGCGTCCATGACGGCCCTGATGTCCTGTTGATCCTTCGCGTTCACCAGACCAGTGTCGGACCTCAACATTGGTTCATGTCAACCCCAGCCCTCCGGCCGGTAGGCCGCGCCCGGATGCCCAGGAGCCAGCAGCGGTCCGGCGCCACCGAGCCGCTCACGCAGGGTGGCCCGCTCAGCCTGTTCGGGTAACCGGCCGCGACGACGCAACTCGGGTACGACATGGCGGGCGAAATCGACGAAAGTGCCCGGCGTCGTGACGTAGGCCAGGTTGAACCCGTCGACACCGGCCTCGTCGACCCACCGCTCGAGTTCATCGGCCACCTCGGTGGGCGAACCCACCACGACCGGGCCCCGGCCACCGAGACCGACCTCGTGGGCCAGCTCCCCCGCCGTCCAGTTCCGGTCCGATGTGGTGAACGACGCCAGCGCAGAACGATTGGCCTCGGTCTGGACGTACTTCAGCGGTTCGTCAGGCTCGAGCTCGGCCAGATCGACGCCGGTCCAGCCGCCGAACAAAGCCAATGCCCCGGCCGGGCTGACAAACTGCCGGTACTCGTGCAACTTGGCGACGGCCAGTTCACGGGTCTCGGCGACGATCGGCGTCAGCATCGTGAACACCTTGATGGACCGGGGATCTCGTCCTTGTTCGGCCGCGGCGGCACGCAGTGCCTTGACCGGCTTGGCGACGATCTCGGGCGTCGGCCCCGACACGAACACCGCCTCTGCGTGAGCCGCGGCGAACCGGACGCCTCGCGGCGAGGCGCCTGCCTGGAACAGCATCGGGGTGCGCTGCGGAGACGGTTCGCACAGGAACGGCCCCGGGACGCTGAAGTAGCGGCCCTTGTGCTCGATGTCATGGACTTTCGCCGGATCGGTGAAGACACCTCGTTCCCGGTCCCGGACGACGGCGTCGGGCTCCCACGATGCCTCCCACAGCTTGTAGCAGACCTCGAGGTACTCCTCGGCGATCTCGTAGCGCTCGTCGTGCGGAATCTGGGCGTCCAGACCCAGATTCTTGGCGGCGCTGTCGAGATAGGAGGTGACGATGTTCCAGGCCACGCGGCCGTCGGTCAGGTGGTCGAGTGTCGAGAACCGGCGTGCCAGCGCATAGGGCTGTTCGTAGGTCAACGACACCGTGACACCGAATCCCAGGGTCTCGGTGACCGCCGCCATCGCCGAAACGGCCAGTGTCGGGTCGTTGACCGGTACCTGTGCGGCGTCGGCCACCGCGGCATCCCGCGATCCGCCGTACACGTCGTAGACGCCGAGCACGTCGGCCAGGAACAACGCGTCGAAGCCACCGGCCTCCAGCGTGCGGGCCAGATCCGTCCAGTACTTGAGTTCGCGGTACCGGTAGCCCTGGTCTTCGGGGTGGCGCCACAAACCCGCGGACTGGTGTCCGACGCAGGCCATGTCGAAGGCGTTGAGATAGATCCTGCTCATCGCGCGTCCCCGATCTCGTCCCGATGCGTTTCGCGCGCGAAATAGGCCGCCGCGAACGTGATCGCCGTCAGCACCACGAAGTATCCGACGATCAGCCACGGGCTGCCGCCACCTGCAACCAGCAGCGCCGCCGCGATCAACGGTGCGAAACCGCCCGAGAGCACGGCACCGATCTGATACCCCAACGAGGCGCCGCTGTAGCGCACCCGAGTATCGAACAGCTCGCCGAACCAGGCGGCCTGCGGCCCGTACATGGCGTCGTGAGCGATGTTGACCCCGAACACGATCGACAACACGATCGCGATGTGGGACCCGGTGCCCGCCGCGACGAAGAACAGGATGAGGGCCACCACACCGGCCACCGCACCGAACAGATACGGAGGGCGTCGGCCGATCCGGTCGGACAGCATTGCCCAGGCCGGGGTACTGACCAGGCCGATGGCCGACGCGATCAAGACGGCCGTCAAGCCGACCTGGCTGCCCGCGGACGACGAATCCTGCAGGTAGGTCAAGGAATACGTGGTCAGCAGGACAAACAGGGCGATCTGTGAGAACCGCAGTCCGGTGGTGATCAACACATTTCGCGGTTGGGTGCGCAGCACCTCCAGCACCGGCAACCGTGCCACCTCACCACGGTCTCGGACCTCGGTGAACACCTCGGCATCGGTGAGCCTCAGGCGGATCACCAGACCGATCACCACCAGGACGGCACTGAGCAGGAACGGGATTCGCCAACCGTAGGCGAGGAAGGCCTCGGGACCGGTGACCGTTCTCGTCACGTAGAAGATCGCCGTCGAGAGCAACATGCCGGCCGGGGAACCCAATTGGGTGAAGCTGCCGAACAGGCCGCGGCGACCTGGCGGTGCATGCTCCACCGAAAGTAGTGCCGCACCGCCCCATTCGGCGCCCACCGCCAGGCCCTGCAGCAGCCTCAGGCCCACCAGCAGTGCGGGCGCGAGCAGCCCGATCTGGGCGTAGGTCGGCAGGAGTCCGATCGCGAAGGTGCTCAGCCCCATCCCCACGAGCGCGGCGACCAGAACCACCTTGCGCCCCAGCCGATCTCCGTAGTGACCAGATATCAGGGCGCCCAAGGGCCGGGCACCGAACCCCGCGGCGTAGGTCGCGAACGAGGCCAGCGTGCCGGCCGTCGACGAGATGTTCGGGAAGAACAACGGTTTGAAGACCAGGGCCGCGGCAGTGGCATACAGATAGAAGTCGTACCACTCGATCGTGGTGCCGACCGCGCTGCCCAGCGCGACGGTGCGCGCACTCGGCTTGGCGGTGGCCACGGAACGTGGGTCGGTAACAGTCACGTGGCCGCAGGCTATGCGGGGTTCGAACGGCCCGGAAGGTTTGCCCTCAGGCTGACGCAAAGGCGTCAGACGCTACTTTCCGACGGTGGCCCCGTGCACCAGGATCGCCGCCGTCTGCGCCACCCACTCGTCGTCGAGTTCGCGATCGGGCCACAACAGCATCCGCAGCATGGTCGACCCGCCGATGAGCTCCACCAGGCGGTCCGGGTCGACATCCGGTTGGACCTCACCCCGCACGATGCCGTCGACGATCCGCGCGCGCACGGTGACGAAGGTCCCCGCGAAGCGCTGCATCACCCGGGCGTTCAGGTCGGTGTCGGCGACGACGTCGGCGACCAGTCCTGGCAGCGCCGCACGCATCACCGGACTGGTGAACACATCGCGGGCGGCACCGATCATCGCCCGGATATCCGCGGCGATGTCGCCCGCCGGCGCGGTCAACGCGGTCGCGGCAGCGGGGAACACCGCCTCGTGCACCAACTCCGCTTTGCTCGACCACCGGCGGTACAGCGCGGTTTTCGTGGTCTGCGCCCGCTCGGCGACCGCCGCCATGGTCAGGTTCGAGTAGCCGATTTCGACAAGCAGGTCCGCGGTCGCCTGCAATATGGCAGCGTCAATGCGCGGGTCGCGGGGGCGTCCCGCTCCGGCGCTCTTGCCAACTGATGATGGCTCTGCTTTCATAACGCTACTAACAGTATCGTAATTGTGGCCGTAAGGAACAGTTGAATGGCAAACGAGGCCGTGGACGCTCCTGTGGAGAACGTCGACCACCTGCAACGCTCCAGCCGTGACGTCACCACCCTGCCGACGGTGCTGTCCAAATGGCTGTCCACCGTGATGCCGGGCGGCGTCGCCCCCGAGATCACCGTGGAGAGCGGAGTCGACTCCAACGGCATGTCCTCGGAGACGATCATGCTGACCGGGCGCTGGGACGAGAACGGCGAGCCGAAGGAGCAGAAGTGGGTGGCCCGCGTCGCCCCCACCGCCGACGATGTCCCGGTGTTCTCGTCGTACCGGCTTGATCACCAGTTCGAGGTCATGCGTCAGGTCGGCGAACTCACCGATGTGCCGGTCCCCAACGTGCGCTGGATGGACACCACCGGCGAGGTGCTGGGCACTCCGTTCTTCCTGATGGACCGGGTCGACGGCGAGGTGCCGCCCGACGTCATGCCCTACACCTTCGGCGGCAACTGGTTCGCCGATGCCCCGCTCGAACGCCAGCGCGAACTGCAGGACAGCACCGTCGAGGTGCTCGCGAAACTGCACGCGATCCCGGACGCCGCGGAGCGGTTCGGGTTCCTGTCCGAGATCGATCCTCCCGGCGACACCCCGCTGCGCCGGCACTTCGGCTGGCTCAAGGGCTGGTACGAGTACTCGGTTCCCGATATCGGCCGTTCCCCGTTGGTCGAGCGGGCACTGCAGTGGCTCGAGGACAACTTCCCCGAGGATGTGGCGGGGACGGACTCCGTGCTGATCTGGGGCGACTCGCGCATCGGCAACGTGCTCTACGACAACTTCCGGCCGGCTGCCGTGCTGGACTGGGAGATGGCCACCATCGGCCCTCGTGAACTCGACGTCTCCTGGATCATCTTTGCGCACATGGTGTTTCAGGAGCTGGCGGGCATGGCGGGGCTGCCCGGCCTGCCCGACGTGATGCGCGAGGAGGATGTCCGCGCCACCTACCGCGAGCTGACCGGGGCAGAACTCGGCGACCTGCGCTGGTTCTACATCTACTCGGGCGTCATCTGGTGTTGCGTGTTCATGCGCACCGGCGCCCGGCGGGTGCACTTCGGCGAGACCGAGAAGCCCGACGACGTCGAAACGATGTTCTACCACGCGCCGTTGCTGCGGCGTCTGATCGAGGAGTCCTGACATGCTCGGCCCGATGGACGAATTCCCGGTCCACCAAGTCCCCCAGCCGATCGCCTGGCCCGGGTCTTCCGACCGGAACTTCTACGACCGTTCGTATTTCAACGCCCATGACCGCACCGGCGACATCTTCGTCATCACCGGCCTGGGCTACTACCCCAACCTCGGGGTGAAGGACGCGTACTTCCTCGTACGGCGCGGCGATGAGCAGACGGCGGTCCATCTGTCCGACGCGATCGATCAGGACCGGCTCAACCAGCACGTCGGCGCTTACCGGGTCGAGGTCACCGAGCCGCTCAAGAAGATCCGCATCGTGCTCGACGAGACCGAGGGCGTCGCCGCAGATCTCACCTGGGACGGGCTGTTCGACGTCGTCCAGGAACAGCCACACCTGATGCGCCAGGGCAACCGGGTCACTCTCGACGCCCAGCGCTTCGCCCAATTGGGTTCCTGGAGTGGCCATCTGGAGATCGACGGCCAGCACATCGACGTCACCCCAGACACCTGGATCGGCTCGCGCGACCGGTCATGGGGCATCCGCCCGGTCGGTGAGGCCGAACCGGCCGGACGTCCGGCCGACCCGCCGTTCGAAGGCATGTGGTGGCTGTACGTGCCGATGGCTTTCGACGACTTCTCGATCGTCTTCATCATCCAGGAGGACCCCAGCGGGTTCCGCTCGCTCAACGACTGCAGCCGCGTCTTCAAGGACGGCCGCGTCGAGCAGCTCGGCTGGCCGCGGGTGAAGATCCACTACCGCTCCGGCACCCGGATCCCGACCGGGGCCACCATCGAGGCCACCGCGCCCGACGGCACCCCCGTCCGGTTCGACGTGGAATCCAAACTGCCCGTGCCGATTCACGTCGGCGGCGGCTATGGCGGCGACGTCGATTGGATCCACGGCGTGTGGAAGGGCGAGAAGTTCACCGAGCGCCGCACCTACGACATGAACGACCCCGCGGTCGTCGGCCGGACCGCGTTCGGCGTGATCGACCACGTCGGACGGGCCCTGTGCACCGAGGGCAACGGTGCGCCGGTGGAAGGCTGGGGCCTGTTCGAGCACGGCGCACTCGGCCGGCACGATCCGTCCGGCTTCGCCGACTGGCTCACCGTCGCCCCGTAGGTCACATTTCTTCGCGCGAGCAGACGCGTATGTACCCCACATTGTGAGTTTCCGGGTACATATGCGTCTGCTCGGCAGGACGGCTAGGCCGCCCAGAACAGCGCGCCCGCGCCGATCGCCTCTACCAGGCAGTAGAACCAGTTGGGGTAGAAGGCCGTCCGCTCGTCGAACACCGCCGAGACGGCACGGCCGACTGCCATTCCGGCCAGTGCGGCACCGACCGTGATCAGTATCCCGGTGCGCACCTCCCCCGGCGCCATCGCCGCGTAAGCCAGCACCGCGGCGATGGCAAGACCGAAGCCGCCGTACACGCCACGGACTTCCGCGCGGGCCGCGGCAGTCCTCAGGTCGTAGTCGAAGGGACGCAGGATCGCCTGCGGAGCTGCCAGCGCGTACACACCCATGCCGAGGAAGAACACCCCGACCACGACGATCACTGCGACGACCACGGTAAGCCTCCTGTTCACGTTGTCCCGCTCAGCATGCAGACTGAACCCGTGCCTGCGCTTCCACAAACCTGCTGCCCCACGGTGTGGCTGTGGCCGGGGCAGGCGCTCTATTCCGGGCCCGGTCTCGGTCTGCAGCCGCATTCCGGATCCGTGTGGTGCATGGCTGCCGGGGTCGACGGACCGCTGACGGTGACGGTGCAGGGCAACGCGATCGTCGCTCGCAGCGTGCTGATCCCACCGCGGCTCACCCATCACCTGTCGATGCAGGGTGGGTTGGTGTCGTGCTATCTCGATCCCAGTTCGCAGCGCAGCGCGTCGTGCCGTCGGCAGTTTTCCGACTTCCGCGGCAGCATCGGCGTCGGTCACGCCGCCGAGCACGTCCTGACGGCGAGGCCGGACGACGACGACGCCGCCCGGCGCTGGCTGGACCTGGCCGCCCCGGACACACCCCATCGGATCGATCCCCGGATCGAGCTGGTGGCCAAGCAGATTCGCGAAGACCCGGCGGCAGCGGTATCGGCGCGTGAGTTCGCGGCCGCCGCTGGGTTGTCCGAGTCGCGGTTCCTGCATCTGTTCCGGCGTGAGGCCGGCACCAGCCTCCGCCGTTACCGGATGTGGAGCAGGCTCGTGTCAGCGGGTACCGCCGTGGCGGCAGGACAGAATCTGACCGCAGCGGCGGCCGATTCCGGATTCGCCAGCCCGTCGCACCTGGCCGACACCTTCAAGACCACCTTCGGGCTGTCGGCGACACAGCTGCTGACGACGGGACTGCGCATCCGCACCCCCTGACGAGCGACCGCACAGGTACGCGAAATGCGGCGTGTCGGCGTACAGACACGGTCGCTCGCGGTGCCTAGGAAGCGGCAGTGACGGGTGCGCGGCCGAACACCATGGACTCGTCGATACGGTCGAAGCGGTGGTCGATCGCGTCGAGCACATAGTTGTGCCGCACGTGCCACGGCCGTTTGGTGCCCGACCGCGGCAACGCGTGCTCGGAACGCTGGATGTAGCCGGCCTCCAGATCCCACGTGCGCTTCTCCGGCATCGGCGCCGCACCCTTGTGCGGATAGGCATGGGTGTAGCCGTGAGCACCCATGTACGCCAGCAGGTTTGCGAAGGCCCGGGCGGTCATGTCGGCCCGCAGCGTCCACGACGCGTTGGTGTAGCCGATGCACCAGGCCAGGTTCGGAACGTCCTCCAGCAGGAACTCCTTGTAGACGAACCGCTCGGTCGGCTTGACCTCGTTCCCGTCGACCGCGATCCTGATGCCGCCGAGCGCCTGCAGTTGCAGGCCGGTCGCGGTGACGATCACGTCCGCGTCCACCCGCGCACCGGATTTCAGCACGATGCCCGTGGCATCGATGTGGTCGATGTGATCGGTGACGACCTCGACCCGGCCGTCACTGATGTCCGCGAACAGATCACCGTCGAGCACCAGGCACAACCGCTGATCCCACGGGTTGTAGCGCGGCTTGAAATGCACGTCGACGGGATAGCCCTCGGGCAATGCCGCCACGATCTGCTTGCGCAGGTAGCTGCGACCGAGACCGGGTGCCTTGCGGAAGAAGAAATAGCTCAGCACGTGGATCATCGCGTTGCGGAACCGCACAACTTGATGGGATAGCTTGCGCGGCAGGTATTTCCGGATCGCTTGCACCGATGGAACAACGCGGTCCGCCGCCACCATGTAGGTCGGTGACCGCTGCAGCATCGTCACGTGGCCGGCCTGTTGTGCCAGCGCGGGCACCAAACTGACCGCGGTGGCCCCGCTGCCGATCACCACGACACGCTTGCCGGAGTAGTCCAGCGATTCCGGCCAGAACTGCGGGTGCACCACCTCGCCGCCGAAGTTCTCCATACCGGGGAATTCCGGGGTGTAGGGCTCGTCGTAGTTGTAGTAACCGGTGCCGAAGAACAGGAACCGGGCCCGGTAGGTGACGGCCTGGCCGTCCTGTTCGGCCTGAACGGTCCAGGTGTCGGTGTCCGGATCCCAATCCGCCGACAGCACATGGGTGTTGAACCGGATGTGACGGTCGATGCCGTGCGCCCGGGCGGTCTCGGTCAGGTAGTCGCGGATGTCGTCACCGTCGGCCACGTTCTCCGGCTTGGTCCACGGCTGGTACGGGAAGCTCAGCGTGAAGATGTCACTGTCGGAGCGGATCCCCGGGTAGCGGAACAGGTCCCAAGTGCCACCGATCCGCTCCCGGCGTTCCAGCACGGTGTAGGTCAGCCCGGGGCTCTTCTCATGGACGCGGTAGGCCGCGCCCAACCCTGAGATCCCCGCCCCGATGATGAGCACATCCGAGTAGTCCGGATCCGCAGCGCGACGCGCACCGTCCATGGCGAACCTCCTTTGGTCCCGCGCAGTACCACCACCCTATGTGCTCAGTCGCGCAGCGCGTCAACGATCTGGGCAAGCGAATCCACCGCGATCGGACCGGGTTGGTACAGGCAGATCCGGTCGGACACCCCGCCCACCCGGTCCCGGATGTGGGCGGCGATGTCGGCGGGGCTACCGCAGGCCGCGATGGTGTGCAGCACCTCGTCGTCGATCAGCGAACCCATCTCCTGCCACCGCCCCTGCTTGGACAGCGCGTTGAGCTCGGGCTGCAGATCGCCCCACCCGTGTACCTCCAGCACCGGGCGATAGGCCGGCGTCGAGCCGTAGAAGGCGAGCAGCCGTCGCGCCGCGTCATGATCGTCGCCGGCCGACACGATGATCTCCGGGACTATGGCCAGCTCCCCCTGGTCACGTCCGGCGGCGGCGAGCCCGTTCCGCACCGCGGGCAACGTCGCCTCGTGCAGGAACCGCTTGGACCCGAACGGCATCACCAGCAGGCCGTCGGCGAACTGCGCGGTGGCCCGGGTCAGCCGCGGCCCCAGCGCGCCGACATAGATCGGCGGCGGACCGTAAGGGTTGTCCCGGGGAGTGAACGTCGGAGTCATCAGGGTGTGCCGGTAGTACTCGCCCCGAAAATCGAGCCGCTCGCCGGTGTCCCAGGCCGCGAAGATCGCCCGCAACGCCGCGACGAACTCGGACATCCGGGCCACCGGCCGGTCGAACTCCGCGCCGAACCGCTTCTCGATCTGGGCGCGGATCTGGGTGCCGAGCCCGAGGGTGAACCGCCCGCCGGACAGGATCTGGTGGTCGATGGCCTGGTGCGCCAGGTGAATCGGGTTGCGGGGAAACGCAATTGCCACGTTAGTCATCAGATCGAGACCCCCGACGGTGCTCGCCAGCGTCAAGGGGGTGAACACATCGTGTGGCCCCTCGAACGTGAACACTCCGGTGGCACCGGCCTCGCGCAGGGCCGCGGCACGGCCGATCGCGTCTTGCGGCCCGAACAACGCTGTCATGACCTTCACGCGTGAGAGCCTAGACAGGTGAGCATCCCAACCAGCACCGACGTCGTCGTTGTCGGCGCCGGCTTCGCCGGCTTGTCCGCCGCCCGCGCCCTGGTCCGGCTCGGACACCAGGTGGTGGTGCTGGAGGGCCGTGACCGCGTGGGCGGGCGCTCGTCGACCACCGAGATCGCCGGGGTGCCGGTCGACCTGGGCGGCACGTTCGTCGGCCCCACCCAGGACGCTGTGCTGGCGCTGGCCGACGAACTCGGGTGCGACACCGTGCCCACCTACGACCGCGGCAAGAACCTGATCCTGTGGCACGGGCGGGTGCGGGCCTACCGCAGCACCATCCCCCGCCTGTCGATGATGGAACTCTTCGACGTCTCCCGCATCCAGTGGCGCTTCGAACGGCTCTGCCGGCTGATCCGCGTCAACGAGCCGTGGAAGAGCCCCAACGCCCAGAAACTCGACGAGCTCACGCTGGAGCAGTGGCTGCGCTCGGCCGGTGCCAACGCATCGACGCGCAACCTCATGGCGATCATGTCCCGGGTCACCTGGGGCGCCGAGCCCGACGAGGTGTCGATGCTGCACGCCGCCCGCTACGTCAAGGCCGCGGGCGGGCTGGACCGCATGCTCGACGTCCGCGGCGGCGCCCAGCAGGACCGGTTTCCGGGCGGTACCCAGCAGATCGCGTGCAAGATCGCCGAGGAACTCGGAGAGCGAGTGGTGCTCAACTCCCCGGTGGGCCGCATCGAACGACGCCCCGACGGCACTGTGGCGGTGAGTAGCCCGGCCGGCGAGGTGCAGGCACGCGCGGTGATCGTGGCGATCCCGCCCCAGCACCGGACCGGGATCGAGTTCAGCCCACCGCTGCCCGAGCCCTACGCCGAACTGGCGGCGAACTGGCCGCAGGGCAACCTCAGCAAGGCCTACGCCGCCTATGACCGACCGTTCTGGCGCGCCAACGGCTGCTCGGGCGAGGCATTGTCCGATGAGGGCCCGGTGTTCATCACCTTCGATGTCAGCCCGGGCGACGGTGGCCCCGGAATCCTGCTCGGGTTCACCGATTCCCGCACGTTCGACCGGTTGTCACCGGATGAACGACGCGAGCAGGCCCTGTCCGGGTTCGCGACCCTGTTCGGCGATGCGGCGCTACAGCCGACCGACTACGTCGATCACTGTTGGAGCACAGAACAATTCGCACCCGGTGGGCCGACGGCGGCGGTGCCGCCGGGATCGTGGACGCAGTACGGTCGGTGGCTGCGCGAACCGGTGGACGCCATTCACTGGGCCGGCACCGAGACCGCCGATGTGTGGACCGGTTTCCTCGACGGTGCGGTGCGGTCGGGACAGCGAGCCGCGGACGAGGTGGCCGGGCTGCTGGCCGGCTGATTTAGCCTCAGCCGATACGGCGCTGTGTCGCAACGGATTCGGTAAGACGACGCAAGTGGGCGCTGACCTCGTCCGGCCGCTCGAGAATCGCGCAGTGACCTCCCGACAGCTCCACGAAGGAGGCGAGGTTCGGCGCGTCGGTGGCGATGCGGCGTGAGGCGACGATCGGCAGCAGCCGGTCCCTGGTGCTGCCGATCACCAGCGTCGGGACGACGAGGTTACGCAGCGAGATGTGCGTGGGCCCCAAACTGTCCACGAGAGCGCGGGCCCAGCCGCCACGACTGGCCGGTGGCGTGGCGGCGAAAAGGTGGTGCACGAACTCGGCGACCCACGGTTCGGCGTCGCGGCCCACGGCCAGGTAGGCCACAAACCGCTTGTTCGGTCCGTCGGCGAGGTGGGGCACCGGCGTGGCACCGAAGGTCTTGAGGAAGGTGCCGGCCGCGCGGATGCGCGCCGCCGACAGCGGGGCGGGGACGGGCGCCAGTTTCACATGGCGCAGCAGGTCCCCGGTGGTGGTGTTGATCAGCGCGACCGCGTCGGCACGGGCGGCCACCCGGGTCGGATAGCGCTGCGACCATGAGGTGATCGCGATGCCGCCCATCGAATGTCCCGCGATGATGGCCCGCTCACCGGGCTTCAGCGTGGCGTCGAGCACCGCGTCCAGGTCGGCGGCGAGGTGGTTGAGGCTGTACCGGTGACGTCCGTGCGGAGTCTCGCTGCGGCCGTGCCCGCGATGGTCGTAGGCGATCACGCGGTAGTCGGCGGCCAGATCGGCGATCTGGTGGGCCCAGACCCCGATGGCACAGGTGATGCCGTGGGCCAGCACGATCGGGTAGCCGTCCTCGGGCCCGAACACCTCGGCATGCAGCCGCACTCCGTCGATGGCGCGAACCTCGACGTTGCGTCCCGGTGGTAGCTGAGGAAGGGTCATGCTGCTCCGATCATAGGCGCCGTCGCCAAGCGAAACTGGGGATTCATGAGCTTGCCGCGCCGGTGATCAGCACGGGTTTGACCACGTCAGCGGCCTTGGCGGCAGCCCAGGCCCGGTCGAAGTCGTCGAACGGGTACCGGCTCACGAACTTGTCGAGCGGAAGTTCGCCACGGCGGTGCAGATCGACGAGGCGCGGGATGAAGGTCTGCGGATCGCTGTCCCCCTCCACCACGCCGCGCACGGTCAGGCCCTTGCCCATGATGGCCGCGACGGGCAGATCGGCGGTCAGCGCGCCGAGGCCCAGCAGCGCCAGGGTTCCGCGCTCACGCAGCACTCCCACCGCCACGGCGAGAACATCGGGCCGCGCGGTGGTGTCGACCGCGGCCGCTGCTCCCCCGGTCAGCTCGAGGATGACCGCAGCGGTGTCGGATGTGGTCGGGTCGATCGTCGCGGTCGCGCCCAATTCGCTTGCCAGCGTGCGCCGCTGCGCGATCGGGTCGACAGCGACGATGGTCCGGCACCCCGCGATGCGGGCGCCCATGACCGCCGAAAGCCCGACAGCGCCGGCACCGAACACCACGAGCGCGTCCGCGGGTTGCGGCGCGAGCACATTGAGTACGGCGCCGACACCGGTCTGCACGCTGCAGCCCAGCGGGGCCGCCAGCGCCGGGTCGATCGGCTCGGACAGCACCACCGCGTTGCGACTGCCGGCGATCGCATAGGTGCAGAAGCTGGACTGGCCGAAGAATCCAGCCCCGATGGGCGCACCGCCGGCGTGCAGTGCACTGGACTCGTCGCGGCGGCCACCACGCATGTTGAGGTCGGTCGAACGCTCGCAGTACGCCGGGGCATCAGCCTGGCAGTTGCGGCAGGCGCCGCAACTGGCGAAGGTGAGAACCACCTGGTCGCCGACCCGCGGCGTGGCAGTCTGCCCGGCCTGCACCACGGTGCCCGCGCCCTCGTGGCCGAACACCATCGGCAGCTTGCGGAAGCGCGCGGCCACGCTCACGTCGGTGTGGCAGATACCCACCGCGTCGATGCGGACCAGCACTTCGTCGCCGAGCGGTTCCCGGATCTGAACGTCGGTGAGCCGTGGATCGGCCCCGGCGTCGAGCACCACCGCGGCGCGGGCGTTGAGCATCCGGTGATGCTAACCACCGAGTTGACACCTGTCACAATTGGCTGGCGACCCCACCTGAAGGAGACACCGATGCGTGCAGCACAGATCACCCGACTCGACGGACCCGACGCTGTGCGGGTGGCCGACGTGGCGGAACCCGCTGCCGACGACACCGTGGTGATCGACGTGCACGCGGCCGGGGTCGCCTTCCCGGACACCCTGCTGACCCGTGGGCTCTACCAGTACAAGCCGGACCTGCCGTTCACCCCGGGTGCCGAGGTCGCCGGGGTGGTGCGCAGCGCCCCGGCCGATGCCCATGTCCGTGCCGGTGACCGCGTGCTGGGCCTGACCATGTTGTCCGGCGGCATGGCCGAAGTCGTGGCACTGCCCGCCGAGCGGGTGTTCGCGCTGCCGGACGCCGTGTCTTTCGAGGCCGGCGCAGGCATCCTGTTCAACGACCTGACGGTGCAGTTCGCGTTGCGCACCCGCGGCAGGCTGGCCGAGGGCGAGACCGTCCTGGTACACGGCGCGGCAGGCGGGATCGGCACCTCGGCCCTGCGGCTGGCACCGGCGCTGGGGGCCTCACGCACCATCGCGGTGGTGTCCACCGAGGAGAAGGCCGAGATCGCCAGGGCCGCAGGCGCATCGGATGTGGTGCTGGCCGAGGGATTCCGCGACGCGGTAAAGGAACTCACCGGCGGCCGTGGCGTGGACGTCGTCCTCGACCCGGTCGGCGGGGACCGGTTCACCGACTCACTGCGGTCGCTGGCCGTGGGCGGGCGACTGCTGGTGGTCGGATTCACCGGCGGCGAGATCCCCACGGTCAAGGTCAATCGCCTGCTGCTCAACAACGTCGACGTGATC
>NZ_HG322951.1:2467199-2475969 GCF_000455325.1 Mycolicibacterium septicum DSM 44393 | reverse complement strand
CCTGCTGCTCAACAACGTCGACGTGATCGGTGCCGGCTGGGGCGCCTGGACGTTCTCCCACCCCGGCTACCTGCAGGAGCAGTGGGCGGAATTGCAGCCGCTGCTGGCCTCCGGCGCGGTCGCCGCACCGCAGCCCGAGGTGTACCCGCTGGAGCAGGCGGCCCAGGCCATCGCGTCGCTGGAGAACCGCAGTGCCAAAGGAAAAGTGGTGCTGAAGCTGCGCTGACCTCCAGCGCAGACCACGCCGTTCCTCAAAGTCGAGTAGTCGACTACGCGTGTCCGGAAAGTTCGTCCCGCCAATACTTTAAGCGGGCACGACGCCCCCGGTTCGCCGAAAGGAACGGCCATGGACGAACAACAGGTTCCATTGTCGCGCCAACTGTGCGCCACGATGGCCATCCACTACAACCTGCTCAACAAGAGCGAGAGTTACCGGCAACGGTGCGATCAGTTCGAGAACAGGGCGATGGCGTACGAGTCAGGGATGCGCGCACCCAAACGCGGCATCGTGACCATTCCCGTCGTTGTCCACGTCCTCCACAACCCGGCGTCGCCGGCCGAGAACATCAGCAAGGAACAGATCGACAGCCAGATCGACGTCCTCAACCAGGATTTCCGGGCCACCAACCCCGACCGGGTAGGTGTGCCGGCGGTCTGGACGCATTTGATCGCCGACGCCGAGGTCGAGTTCCAGCTGGCGACCGTCGACCCAGAGGGCAACCCGACCGACGGCGTCACCCGCACCGCGACGGACAAGACGTTCTTCACCGCCGACGACGAAGACGTGAAATCGAGTGCGACGGGCGGCGTCGACGCCTGGCCGTCCTTGGACTATCTCAACCTCTGGGTCTGCGGCGAGCTGCGCAGCGGCGGGCAGGCCATCCTCGGTTACGCGCAGTTCCCCGGTGGGCCACCGGAAACCGACGGTGTGGTGATCGCGCACACGTTCTTCGGCACCACCGGCACGGTCAGCGCACCGTACGACCTCGGACGCACCGCGACCCACGAGATCGGCCACTGGCTGAGTCTGCGCCACATCTGGGGCGACGACGGATCTGGATGCAGCGGTGGCGATTTGGTGGATGACACACCCAATCAGGCCCGGGCGAATTTCGGCAGGCCCACCTTCCCCCATGTCACCTGCAGCAACGGCCCAAACGGCGACATGTTCATGAACTACATGGATTACACCGACGACGCGGGGATGTTCATGTTCACCGCGGGTCAATCGGTTCGCATGTCGGCGACGCTGGAGGGCCCGCGTGCCTCATTCCTGGCACGCACCGCCACCCAGGCCGAGCCGGCGCAACCCCGGGTGCTGGTCGGCGCCACGGTCGGTAGCAATGGAGCCGAAGCCCCGCAGGCATCGCCGGCACCTGCCGTCGCCCCCGCCCCGGCCACCGCCTCGGCCGATGCGGAGGTCGGTGAGCTGCGTCGCGAGGTGGCACAACTGCGGTCCGTCCTCGCCCAGATCGCCACCCTGGTCGCCCGCAGCTAGCCGGAGCAGGCAGATGCGATGAAACTTGTGTTGTTCGACCTCGGCCAGACCCTCGAAGACGGCGATGTCCTGTTACCCGGGGCGTTCGAGGCGCTGACCGGCATCGCCGAACTCCGGGACAGTGACGGCAACCCCGTGCTGCTGGGGCTCGCCTCGGACTTCGACGAGCCCGCGCAGCAGTACTACGAGATCCTCGAAACTCTCGGCATCCGTTCCTTTTTCGAACCGGTGGACACACACGTCACGCTGTCGGGTGAAGTCGGTGCGCACAAGCCGACCAGGGAGTTCTTCGCCAAGGCCGTCGCCAAGGCGAACCCCGCGCTGGCATTCGCCGACGTCCTGTTCATCACAGAGAACCCCGCACACGTCGCGGCTGCGCGCACGCTCGGCCTCGCTGCCATCCAGGTTCGGCCACCCGGCGGAGGTGGTGGCGATATCGGATCACTGGCCGAATTGCTGCCCCGGGTTCAGGAGTTCGCCGGCGCCGACTGGGTTCGGTTGGGCGACACCGTAGTGCGCCGCGCCGCGACACGCACCGCAGCACGGGGCCGGCCGGCACAGCTGCGCCTGGTGGTTCAGCACGGCCGGCTCTACCAGAAGGCTCATCCCGACGTCGCCGTGATCTCGGACAAGGGACGCTATCTGGTGGTCGACGTCGGCCCCGACCCGTCCGATGACGTCACCGCCGACGATTTCCCGTGCTACAGCGTGCGCGATGTGCCCTGGGGCAGCGCCGTTTTCGAGACCAGGCGGCGGATTGCCCGCGAGCCCGAGCCCGCGGTACAGAAATGCGTCGACGCCGTGTCGGCCGAACGGTACGAGTTCGATCTGCGCACACTGGTCGGCTTCGGCACCCGGCATTCCACCAGCGCGCAGTTCGGCCAGGCAGCCGACTGGGCACAAGCCGAACTCGAAACCGCGGGCTACCGCACCCGCACTCAGACCATCGACGTGGGAGACAGGACCAGCCGCAACGTGATCGCCGAACGCGACGGCTCGGCGCCCGGTCCGCGGGACGTGGTGCTGGTGACCGCACACCTGGATTCGATCAATCTCGCCGGTGGCCCGGCCGCACCCGCGCCCGGCGCCGACGACAACGGGTCGGGCAGCGCGGGGGTGCTGACCATTGCCCGTGCCGTCCAACATCATTCTGGCCGGCACGATGTGCGTTTCATCCTCTTCGGCGGCGAGGAGGAAGGGTTGTTCGGAAGCCTGGCCTACGTTGCGAGCCTGAGCGCGACCGAACGGTCCCGGATCCGCGCAGTGGTCAACATGGACATGATCGCGACGCTCAACACCGCAGATCCCACGGTGCTGCTGGAGGGGGCCGCAGTGTCGCAGCGGGTGATCGACGGGCTGGCCGACGCGGCACACACTTACACCGGGTTGACCGTGCAGACCAGTCTCAATCCGTTCAACAGCGACCACGTGCCGTTCATCGATCGAGGGATTGCGGCCGTCCTGACCATCGAGGGCGCCGACGGCGCCAACGACCACGTTCACAGCGCAGCCGACACCATGGAGTTCATCGACGTACACCTGGCGGTCGAGATCCTGCGCATGAATGTGGCTTTCGTGACCGCGGCGCTGGGCTAGGTGTCTGTCACATTGTCGCCACGCGCGCCGTGCTTTCGGGCGAGTATGGAACCGGCGACAACGCCGCAACCGGCCTCGAAGGGTGCCCGCCGTGATCGATGAAACTCAGGTCCTGGGGTCGTGGACGCATTCGCACGAGGAGGACCGTGGAGCGACCCAGACCTTCCGGCCTGCGGACTATCCGCTGCCGCCGTCGCGCGGGCGAACGACCTTCACCCTGCTGCCCGGCCACGACGCCGTCGTAGGTACACCGGGACCCGATGACCGCGGTGTCCGTCGCTCCGGCAGCTGGTCCGTGGAGCATCAACCCGGCCGCGATGTGCTGACGATCTCGCTGCCCGACTGGAACGAGACGTTCTCCATCGTGACCGCGGAGGCCCGGCAACTCGTCCTCACCCCGATCACGCCGGGAGGTTGACGCCGCAAACAATCCGGGGCGGCGCGGAATAGCAGCGACGTGGCGGGTGTTGCGGGGTGCGTGAGTGAGCAAGCTGAACTGAGCCCGACCGACTGGGTACGCGACCAGACCCAACGCATCCTGGAACAAGGCACCACTGACGGAGTCGAGGTGCTGGACCGCCCGATCGTGCTGTTCACGACCACGGGCGCCAAGTCAGGCAAGAAGCGGTATGTACCGCTGATGCGCGTGGAGGAGGACGGCCGCTATGCGATGGTGGCGTCCAAGGGCGGCGACCCGGAGCACCCGTCCTGGTACTTCAACGTCAAGGCCAACCCGGCCGTGACGGTGCAGGACGGCGACAAGACCGCGTCGCTGACCGCTCGTGAGCTTTCCGGTGACGAGCGCGAGCACTGGTGGAAGCTGGCCGTCGAGGCCTACCCGCCGTACGCCGAATATCAGACCAAGACCACTCGACAGATTCCGGTCTTCATCGTCGAATGACGGCTACCACCATCCGAGGGCGCCGGACATCTGCCGCGCCAACTCGGTGGTGAGTGTGCGCACATAGGCCGCCGACAGGTGGTGGGCATCGTGGTAGACCAGCACGTTGCCCTCCACAGCGCGGCAGATGGTGGGCCGGCACACCGCGTCGCTGAGGTCGAGGACCTTCATCAGCGGATAGTCGGCCAGGTAGTCGAGGGTCGGGTTGCGCTGGGCCAGGGCGTCTTCCCGCGGCAGCCCGCAGGAGTCGGCGTCACCGCCTTTGGCCAGGCAGTCCACCGGTGAGAAAAACCATCCGTCCCGGATCATCCACGGCGTGTCACGCATGCCGAGCATCGGAATCCCGTTGGCGGACAACTCATCCCAGATTCCGAGGTAGTAGTCGGGCACGTAGTCGCCCGGGCTGTTGAGGATCGGTCGGGTCGAGGTGAAGAACACATAGTCCGGCCGGTCGGCGATGATCTTCGCCAGTGCGTTGTCCGACCAGGTCCGGCACGACGGGTATGCCTCGAAGGATCCCGCGATGATCGGCATGCGTTTGGTGGTCAAGGGGCAGCCGAACTTCATGTAGGTGGTCACCTTGAAGCCGTGTTGACGCCCGATCTGATGCAGGGCGGTCAGCCAGTGCTCCGAATGCGACCCGCCGGCCAGCGCAATCGTGCGGGTGCCCTTGGGGTCTCCGTACACGCAGGTGATGACCTCAGCACCGGTGAATCCCGTGACGCAGTGGTCGATCGACGACGGCGGGATGTCGTCATCGGCCTCCAGCACAGTCGGACGCATCGGCAGCTTGGCGACCCGACGATTCTCGATCAGCGCCTGTGCGCCCGGATAGTCGCGAATCGAGAGCATGCCCAGTTCGGCACCGCTGGCCCGGGCGAGTACCACCTGGCCCTGCCACATCAGCGATGTCGCCACGAGCACCACCGCGACCAACACGACGACCGCACTCGAGACCAGTCGCACGTCGGTGGCCCGGCGCCACGGCAGCTGGACCCACCGCGCGGTGAGCAATGCCAGCAGCACCGCCACCAGGAGGACCACGCCGCCATCGACCAGGCCGACGGCGTCGTCGTTGATGGTGGCCAACCAGAAGATCAGCAGCGGCCAGTGCCACAGGTACAGCGGATAGGCCGCCGCCCCGATCGTGACGAGCGGGGTGCTGCGCAGGATTTCGTTCGTCCTCGGCGGCGTCCCCTGGGCCGCGCTGACGATGACCAGGACGGTGGCAGCCACCGGAATCAACGTCCAGACGCCCGGGGACTGCATGGTCCGTTCCGTCAGGGCGCCGCACACCAGGATGGCGGCCAGCCCCGCCGCAGCCGCACCGGCCCGCAACCAGCCCGGCCACCGGAGCCGCCCCACCGGGCCGGCCACGAGAGCCGCGGCCAGCACTCCGACCAATACCTCCCAGGCCCGGGCGGCGGTGCTGTAGTAGGCGAGCATCGGATTGTCCGACTGCGTCGTGACCGCGTAATACAGCGATGCCACCGCCGCGACGCCAGACGTGGCGATCAGGATCGCGCGTCGCGCGCCACGACCCCGACGGACCGTCACCGCGATGACCGTGCCGGCCAGCACGAAGAACGCGAGCACGAACTGGCCCAGCGCCGAGATCGCCCACAGGTGATGGAGCGGGGTCACGGCCTCGCCGGCCTGCACGTAGTCGTCCGCCGACTGGAGTAGCTGCCAATTCTGGTAGAAGCCCAGGCCGGCCAGCGTCTGGTCAGCGAATGCCTCCCACCGGGTCTGCGGCTGGACCAGCACCGTCAACACCGCACTCACGACCACCACGAGAACCAGTGGCGGCACCAGCCAGCGCACCGCCCGGCCCGCCTCGGCGGCCAGGGCCATCGGGCGCGCCGAATCGATGTGGCGAAGAACGCGGCCGCCGACGAAGAAGCCGGACAGGACCAGCAGGACATCGAGGCCGCCGCACGCCCGTCCGAACCAGAAATGGCAGACCACCACCAGCACGATGGCCACGCCACACAACCCGATCAGGTCATCGCGAACCCGCTGCCCTACGGCAGGGATGCGAACCGGATCGCCAACAATTACCTGCACGGTCAACTTTCCCTGGGCCGTCTTCGCCGGTCACTGACGACGAGTTCACCCTGGGGCACGCCGTTCAACGCACCGAGCATAGGCCACCGGAACAGGTGGTCGAGGTCGGTGGGCGGGCATCTCAATTCGCCGTTTCGGACAGCTTTGTCGTCGCCGTTATACAAACCGGCCATAGGCAGATCTGCCCGGCAAATCTAACCTTGACTCATGACCGCCACCACCGCACCGGCTGCCAAGAAGTCCACCTACCGGCCGCTGGAGCTGTTCGACACCGACCGGCTGCTCGATGACGACGAGCGCGACATCGCCGCGACGGTGCGCCAGTTCGTCGACACCCGGCTGAAGCCCAATGTCGGCGAGTGGTTCGAAGAGGCCACCCTGCCCAAAGAGCTGGCCAAGGAGTTCGGCAAGCTCGGCGTGCTCGGCATGCATCTTCAGGGTTACGGCTGCGCGGGCACCAACGCTGTCAGCTACGGCCTGGCGTGTATGGAGTTGGAGGCCGGCGACAGCGGGTTCCGCAGTTTCGTCTCCGTGCAAGGCTCGTTGTCGATGTTCTCGATCTACCGCTACGGATCCGAGGAACAGAAGAACGAATGGCTGCCCCGGCTCGCCACCGGTGACGCGATCGGCTGTTTCGGCCTGACCGAGCCCGACTTCGGCTCCAACCCCGCGGGCATGCGCACCCGGGCCCGCCGCGACGGGTCGGACTGGGTGCTCAACGGCACCAAGATGTGGATCACCAACGGCAACCTCGCCGATGTGGCCACGGTCTGGGCGCAGACCGATGACGGCATCCGGGGCTTCCTGGTGCCCACCGACACCCCCGGATTCACCGCCAACGAAATTCATCGCAAGCTCTCCCTGCGGGCCTCGGTGACCTCCGAGCTCGTGCTCGACAACGTGCGGCTGCCCGCCTCGGCACAACTGCCGCTGGCCGACGGACTGTCGGCCCCGCTGTCGTGCCTCAACGAGGCCCGGTTCGGCATCGTGTTCGGCTCGCTCGGTGCGGCCCGTGACAGCCTGGAGACCGCGATCGACTACGCGGGCTCACGCGAGGTGTTCGACAAGCCGCTGACCAGCTACCAGCTCACCCAGGAGAAGCTGGCCAACATGACGGTCGAACTCGGCAAGGGAATGCTGCTGGCGATCCACCTCGGCCGCATCAAGGATGCCGAAGGGGCCAGGCCCGAGCAGATCAGCCTGGGCAAGCTCAACAACGTCCGCGAAGCCCTGGCCATCGCCCGTGAATGCCGGACCCTGTTGGGCGGCAGCGGAATCACCCTCGAGTACTCGCCGCTGCGGCACGCCAACAATCTGGAATCAGTCCTCACCTACGAGGGCACCTCCGAGATGCATCTGCTGTCGATCGGCAAGGCGCTGACCGGGCAGGCGGCCTTCCGCTGATGACCGTCGCCATCGAGCACCTGATCGACGGGCGATGGGTGCCCGGCGCCGGCGATGCGCTACTCAGCGTGAACCCGGCGCGGCCGAGCCTGATTGTGGCCCAAGGCAGTAACGCCCGCACCTCCGACGTCGACGCCGCCGTGCGGGCCGCGGGCAAGGCATCCCCGTCCTGGGCCGCCGCCCCGATGCATCACCGCGGCACGGTGCTGCTGAGCGCGGCGGACATCGTCGACCGCAACGCCGAGACGTGGGGCCTGGAGCTGGCCCGCGAGGAAGGCAAGACGAAAGCCGAAGGCATCGGCGAGGTTCGGCGGGCCGCGCAGATCCTGCGCTATTACGGCAACGAGGGCGACCGGCAGGCCGGACAGATCTTCTCCTCGCCCCGGGCCGGTGAGCAGATCCTGGTCACCCGCAAGCCCTTGGGCGTGGTCGGGGTGATCACCCCGTTCAACTTCCCCATCGCCATCCCGGCCTGGAAGATCGCCCCCGCGTTGATCTACGGCAACACCGTGGTGTGGAAGCCGGCGAGCACCGTTCCGCTGCTGGCGATTCGGCTGGCACAGGCTCTCACCGAGGCCGGCCTGCCCGAGGGAGTACTCAATCTGTTGATCGGCGGATCCGACGTCGGCAACGCCATCGTCGACCACCCCGGCATCGACGCCGTCACGTTCACGGGTTCCACCGGTGTCGGCCGCCGCATCGCGGCTGCCGCTGCCGCGCGCGGAATTCCGGCGCAGGCCGAAATGGGCGGTAAGAACGCCGCCGTCGTCCTCGATGACGCCGATATCGAACTGGCCCTCGAGCAGGTGATGCTGGGTGCCTTCCGCTCGACCGGGCAGAAATGCACGGCCACCTCCCGCCTGATCGTCACCGACGGGATCGCCGACGAGTTCCTGGCCGCGCTGGCCGAGCGCGCGGCGGCCCTGGCCGTCGGCGACCCGACCGACGACGCAACCCAGATGGGTCCGGTCATCAACGACGCGGCGCACCAGTCCATCTCGTCCGGTATCGACGCTGCGACGGCGCAGGGTGCCGCGGTGCTGACCGGCGGGCTTCCCTACACCGAAGGCCCGCTGTCCGAGGGTTACTTCATCGCGCCGACCATCGTCGAACTCAACGGGGCACCGGCCGACGTGTGGACCGAAGAGCTGTTCGGACCGGTGCTGGCCGTCCGGCGGGCCGCCGATGCCGACGCCGCGTTCGTCATGGCCAACGACAGCGAGTTCGGGCTCTCGGCAGCGATATTCACCCAGGATCTGACCCGGGCACTGCAGGCCGTCGAGCAGATCGACGTGGGCGTGCTG
>NZ_HG322951.1:2428868-2467173 GCF_000455325.1 Mycolicibacterium septicum DSM 44393 | reverse complement strand
GTTCGGGCTCTCGGCAGCGATATTCACCCAGGATCTGACCCGGGCACTGCAGGCCGTCGAGCAGATCGACGTGGGCGTGCTGCATGTGAACTCGGAGTCGGCCGGCGCCGATCCGCACGTACCGTTCGGTGGCGCCAAGAAGAGCGGTCTCGGCCCCAAGGAACAGGGCGGCGCTGCCCGCGAATTCTTCACCCACACCACCACGGTGTACCTGCGCGGCGGGCGGGCGGGAGCATGAGTATGAGTGCCCTCGACGGAATCGTCGTCGTGGATTTCAGCCGGGTGCTGGCCGGGCCGTACGCGACGATGATGCTCGGCGACTTCGGGGCCGAGGTGATCAAGATCGAACGGCCGGGCACCGGCGACGACACCAGGGCGTGGGGTCCGCCCTACGATTCATCGGGCGTGGCAACGTATTTCAACGCCGTCAACCGCAACAAGCGATCGGTCGTGTTGGACCTGACCGACCCGGACGACCGGGAACGTGCCCGGTCGCTGGTGGCCGGCGCCGACATCGTGGTCGAGAACTTCCGGCCGGGGACCATGGAGAAACTGGGACTGGGCTACGAGGACCTGCGCGCGATCCGTCCCGATCTCATCTACTGCTCGATCACCGGATTCGGCCGCGACGGCGGCGCCGAACTGCCGGGCTATGACCTGCTGGTGCAGGCGGTCGGCGGGTTGATGAGCGTCACCGGAACCGAGCCGGGCGATCCGACCAAGGCCGGGGTGGCACTGGTCGATGTGCTGGCCGGCCTGCACGCGTCGACCGGAATCCTGGCGGCGCTGGCGCACCGCGACCGCACCGGAGCCGGGCAGCGCGTCGACACCAATCTGTTCTCGGTGCTGTTGTCCTCCATGGTGAACCAGGCGTCCGGATATCTCGGGGCCGGTGCGGTCCCGCAGATGATGGGCAATCGACATCCGAGCATCGCGCCGTATCAGACATTCGACACCGCCGACCGTCCGATCGCGGTCGCCGTCGGCAACGACAAACAGTTCCGGGCCTTCGCCACCGCCATCGGTGAGCCGGCGCTGGCCGACGATCCCCGATTCGGCACCAACCCACAGCGGGTCGCCCACCGGGATGCGTTGTGCGCCATCATCGAAACCGCGATGAAGAAGAACGGTGCCGATCACTGGTACTCGGTGCTGACCGCCGCGAGTGTCCCGGCCGGGCCGATCAACGACCTTTCCGAGGCCTTCGCGTTCGCCGGCGAGCTCGGGATCGAGGCGACGGTCCCGGTGCCCGGGTCGTCCACACCCCAAGTGGCCAACCCGATCACGCTGTCGGCGACACCGGTCACCTACCGCAGCGGGCCGCCCGCGCTGGGCGCCGACCAGGTGGACATCGGTGACCTCAGCCCGGCCGGCGAGACGCCAGCAGCTGCCAGGCCTTGAGGGCCAACCACAGCTGCGCCCGGGTATCGGCCGATTCCAGGTCGTCGCCCAACAACGCGGAGATGCGCCGCATCCGGTTGCGCATGGTGTGGCGGTGGACCGCGAGCTCGGCGGCCGCGGCCTCCATCTGACCGTTGCGCGCGAGGAACGCGGCCAGCGTGGGGATCAACTCGTCCCCACCGGCCAGTGCATCCAATGGCGCTGCCAGCACGCGCAGTTCGGCGACGCTGCGCCCTTCGAGCAGCACTCCCATCGGACTGAGCTCACCGAACTCGCTGAATCGCCCGGCGTTCGAATGCGCCGCAATGCGAGCCTGCTCGACCGCGGTATTCAGATCATCCAGACGGACCGGCAGGCTCATGCCGCCGCTGACCGCGATACCCGTCTGCCGTTCGAGCTCCTCGACGACGGTGCGGACACGGCCCCGGCTCCCGCCGGCCGGAACCACGATCACGATCTCCTCGCCGGCCGGCGCCATCAGAAATGAGGTCAGCACACGGTCCAGGACGTGCTCGGCCGCCAACACCGGCCCCGCTCCGGTGAACGACGCCACCACGACGTCGCCGTCGGGCTCAAAACCGAAGTAGCGCAACACCGCACCGTCGACAGCGCCTGAGCCGGTGAGCAACTCGCGCGTCACCGCCGTTCGCAACAGCTGCTCGGCATCGACCACCCGGGCCGGTTTCTCGATCGCGATCGAGATGAGCGACACCGCGTGAGCGACCAACAGGCGGTCGGCATTGGACATCGGGCCGGGCGTGCGCACCGCAAGCCGACCGCGAACCGGCTGGGCCGCCCGAAGGTTCTGGATCGTGACGTAAGAGTCCCCGTCGACGGTGACGTGGGCACCATGCCGGCGCGAGGGCGGGTCCTGCTCGCTCAGCACGGCGATCAACCGCTCCCGCTCGCCTCCCCCGGCGGCCAGCACGGTGCCGTCGGTGTCGACCACGACGACCGTCGCCGACAGAGAATCGGCCAGCGCCCCGACCACTCCCGGGATACCGCCCCGCAGCGTCGCCCGGGCCAGTACCTCCTGAGCGTCGACCACGCGTTGCACCGAGCGCAGTTCGTCGGCCTTGAGCGCATCGATCACCACCCGTGCGATCGCGATGAACGGCGTCGAGGCCGGCACCTCGAGCACCGGCAGTCCGAATTCGTCGCCGGCAGCGCGCACGGCGGCGGGGACGTCGGCGATGGTGGTGCCGGTGTCGACGGCCAGGGCGACCGTCCCGGCCGCGGCCAGGCGCGCGACGTAGGCGGATTGCGCGGCGGCGTCGGCACCGATGTTGATACCCGTGGTCATGACCAGCTCACCACCGGCCAGATAGGGGGTCGGATCCGGCAGCTCGATCGCATGCGCCCAGGCGATCTCGCGGTCGGCGTTGCGCGCCCCGGCCACCACGGCAAGGCCGAGGCTGTCGACCTCGGCCAGGTCCCGCACGGTGATCGCCACAGAAGCAGTCTTACTCCTTTTCGGCGGTCACCGGCGTCACCCCGGCGGGGAATTGTGACGGCGAGCACGCGCCTGCGGCGAATGAGGTTGAGCTGTAGCGAAACTCACACTCTAAGAATTGGTTTTAATCACCGCTGACCGGGAGCATGGAGGTGTCCTTTTCTTCGGGCGATCCCCGATGTGGATGTCGAAAACAACGAGTACCCGTGATCCGGGGCACTTTTGAGGAGTGAGAAGAATGTCGTTCGCACAGTTCCGTGCAAACCAGAAGCGGGCCAACATGCGGCGCCGCCTCTACGCGCGGATCAACGAACTGCCCAACTCATCGGTTCGCGAAGAGTTGATCGCAGTGGTCCAGCGGTACGAGCTTCAAGACGCACAGCACTGAAGCACCGATTCCGCTTTACAGAGCCGGAGGCCCGAGGGCCCCGGCTCTGTTGCTTTTGTGCGGGAACCGTCAGCCGCGGCCGAAGTACGGCATGGCCCGGGCCATCACGGTGAGCGACGGAACCGACACCTCCAGCGGCAGGTCGACCAGATGCGCGACGGCGCGGGCCACATGCTCGACGTCGAACGTCGGCTCGGCCGCGAGACTTCCGTCGGCCTGCAAGGTCTGGTGACTGAAGCCGGCGGTCATGTCCGTGGCGGCGTTACCGATGTCGATCTGCGTGACGCAGATGTCGAGATCGCGCAGGTCCAACAACATCGACGCGGTCAGCCCGCTCATCGCGTGTTTGGTGACGGTGTAGGCCAGGCTGTTGGGGCGAGGCCGGTGCGCGGAGATCGATCCGTTGTTGATGATCCGCCCGCCCCTGGGTAACTGGGATGCCATGACGCGCGCGGCTTCCCTGGCGCAGAACACCGCGCCGTCGACGTTGGTGCGCCACGTGGAGTGCCACTGCTGGTCGTCGATGTCGACGATCGAAGCCGACGGCCCGAACACACCCGCGTTGTTGAAGAGCACATCGACGCGCCCGAAGGCGGCGGCCACGTCGACGAACAGCGCCTGCACCGAGGCGGAATCCGTGACGTCGGTCGGGACGACGCGGGCATTCGGGTTCCCGTCGGCAACGGACACCAGCGGTTCGGACCGGCGGCCCACCAGCACCACCTGATGCCCGGCATCCAACAGAACCCGGGCTGTCGCGCGGCCGATTCCACTGCCCGCGCCCGTGATGATCACGACTTTCTGCACGGGTTCGATTGTGCCCGACCTCGCCTCGGCGCATCCGGGATCGCCGGTTGCGCCGAGGCGAGGAAGTTCAGCGGAGCAGGTAAAGACCCACCGTGCCACCGTCATTCACCGCGTAGACCGCCTCACCGGGGCCGGCGCCTGCGGCGTTGGCAGCCGCCACCGCCGACGGGGCATCGGCGTGGTTGCCGGTCCAGTTCCACGCACGGCCGCCGGTGCCGGTGTGGTTGTCGAATATGTAGAGGCCGACGGTCCCGCCGTCATTGACCTCGAAGATCGCCTCACCGGGGCCTGCTCCCGATGCGGTGGCCGCGGCCGCCGCCGACGGTGCGTCCCCGTGATTACCCGTCCATCTCCAGCTCATGTTGAACTCCTGCGTCGAGTGCCGATGCCCCCTGGTCGATGGGCCCTCCCAATGTCATCCGCGGTCACGGCCCCGCACACGCGTAGTGCGCTACTCCATCAGGACTCGGGCCTCAGTGCGTCGGGGTGCCGCCCGCGGGACTCGGGCGCGGCGCGGTGAAGAACGCCGTGGCCAAGGCGATCACACTGATCACCGCCGCGGCCATGAACGCCGCATGCACACCGGGAAGATCCGGGGCCCCACCGGATTGCGACGCCTTGGTCATGACCGTCACGAACAGGGCCGTACCGGCCGCGCCCCCGACCTGTTGCAGTGTCGTGAGGATGGCGCTGCCATGTGAGTAGAGCCGGTCGGGCAGAACGCTGAGCGCGTCAGTCATCAACGGGGTGAACATCATCGACAGCCCCACCATCATGATCGTCTGTAGGACAACGAGCTCCCAGACCGGCGATGCGGCCGAGAGCATGGTGAACCCCCACAGCGCCACGCACAGCATCATCGACCCCGGGACGACCAGCAGCCGGGCGCCGTGCCGGTCGTAGGCCCGGCCGACAAGCGGACCGGCCACGCCCATCAGAAGTCCGCCCGGCAGGCTCGTCAGTCCGGCGACCAAAGCGCTCTGCCCCAGCACGTCCTGCACATACAGCGGGACCATGATGATGGCGCCGAACAGCCCCATGAAGCCGAGGACCACCAGGCCCAGCGACACCGAGAACCGCCGATAGGTGAACGGCCGAAGATCGAGGAACGCGCGGTCGCGTCGCTGCAGCTGTATCTGCCGCGCGCCGAACAGGGCCATCGCCACCGCGCCGATCGCCATCGGCACCCAGGCGGGTATCCCCTGCCGGCCGTGGGCGGACTCGCCCATCAGGGACAGCCCGAACACCAAGCCCGCGAACGCAATCGCCGACAGCGGTACCGAGACGGGATCGATCGGGGTCGGTTCCTGCCGTTCATCGTCGACCCGCAGCCAGGCGAGACCGGCGCTGAGCGCCACCAGCGCGATGGGCAGCACGATCCAGAACATCCACCGCCAGTCGAGCGAGCGCAGGATGAACCCCGACAGGGTCGGCCCGATCGCCGGCGCGACGGCGATGACGATCGAGATCGTGCCCATCATCTGCCCGCGCCGCTCGGCGGGGATCAACGTCATGACCGTCGTCATCAGCAGCGGCATCATCACGGCGGTGCCGCACGCCTGCACGATCCGGCCGGCCAGCAGAACCGCGAACCCCGGCGCCAGCGCGGCCACCAGCGTGCCGGTGCAGAACAACGTCATCGACGCCAGGTAGATGCTCCGCACCGGGAAGCGCTGCAACAACGAACCCGACATCGGGATGACGACAGCCATCGTCAACAGGAAGCCACTGGTCAGCCATTGCGCCGTGCTCGCCGAAATGTCCAGGTCGACGATCAGGGCGGGTAGCGCGACGCTCATGATCGTCTCGTTGAGGATCATCACGAACGCCGAACCGACCAGCAGCCCGATGATGACGTTCGCGCTCGACTGGGCGCGCGGCTGCGCCGCGATCTCCCCCGTGCTCGGGCCCGTCATCATTTCACTCCCCTTGCTCCCCCGAGCGTCGACTGCGCAGCCACCCAGGGTAGGTGGGACACCCCGCGTCAGGGAAACCAGTTTTCGCCGTCGTCGCCCCGCCGGAAATTGACGTCGGCAGAAATTGGGGTAGTGCATTACTGCATACGTCGCGACGGCGAACCGAGAGCATCGGGCAATGACGATCATCGACGCGGCACCGAACCTCGACGGCACCGTCCCCTCATTCCCACTGTCCGCCAATGGGATGCCACACCCCCTCACCCACACCGCAGCGAGTTTCAAGGCGGCGATGTCGGACGCGGACAGGCTGATCATCGACGGTCGGGCCACCGACGATGAAGTGCAGGCCCGCGTTACGGCCGCCTGCAACGCCCTGTCCGACGAGATCCACATCCACTTGCGGCCGGGGACCCGTGACGCCGAGGAAACTGGCGCCTTCGTCCACCGGGAGACGTACCCGTACCTGGGATTGAGCACCCTGATCGACCGCTCGTACACCAAGCCGCGGGGCTACGCCGGCGACTACCTGACCTTGCAGATGGTGTACGACGACCAGCCCGACGGTGTAGGCAGACTCGGCCCCTACATCGACCGGTGGTTTCTCGGCATACCGGCCTCGTGCGCGGTCAAGAATCGCCGACAGCTGTTGCGCGACATCATCATCGACACCGCGAGCGCATGCCAGGGCAGGCCGGTCGCGATCACGAGTCTGGCCTGCGGGCCCGCCCGGGAGATCTTCGACATCTTCGGCGAGCCCGACCACCCGGACATCATCGCCACCTGCCTGGACATCGACGACCAGGCGTTGGCCTACGCCCAGAGCATCGCGGACAGCGTCGGTGTGACCGGAGAAGTCGCCTTCGTGCAGGCCAACGTCGTCAAGCTGGCCCTGGGACGTCAATCGCTGGAGTTGGGCGATCAGGATCTGGTCTATTCGATCGGCCTGATCGACTACCTGGCCGATCACCTCGTCATCAAGCTGCTCGACTGGATCCACCATCGCCTGCGTCCCGGCGGCACAGCGATCGTCGGAAACTTCGATGTCGACAATCCGGACCGGGCGTTCATGGACCACCTGCTCGACTGGAAGCTGATCCACCGGTCGCCCCAAGACCTGGCCGATCTGTTCGCGCAATCGGAGTTCGGGCACGCGCCTGTCGAGGTGCGGCGCGAAGCCACCGGGATCAACCTGTTCGCGTCGGCGCGCCGGCCGGCGTGACCTTGGGCGTGACCGTTACAAAATACGCATTGTCTGGCAAGATGCTGCACAGTCTGTTGACGAGACAGACTGTCCAGCGAAATTGATCATGCGAGGAGCGCCACGCGATGCCAGAGACGGCGACTTCCCTGGGGCCTCAGCCGGCGGAGTACGACGCCCAGTGGGTACGCGCGAAGTACGACCTGGAACGCGACAAGCGCCTTCGCAGCGACGCCGTCAACCAATTCGTCGAGGTCACTGCCGACTTTTCGCACTACGCCGACGATCCGTGGGCCGAGCCTCTCGAACGCGAACCGGTGCACGACCACGTCACGGTGCTGATCATCGGGGCCGGCCTGGGCAGCCTGATCGCGGCGGCCCGGCTGCGAGAAGCCGGTATCGACGACATCAGGATGGTCGACACCGCGGGCGACTTCGGCGGCACCTGGTACTGGAACCGCTACCCCGGTGCCCAGTGCGATGTCGAGTCCTACATCTACCTGCCGTTGCTCGAAGAGCTGGGCTACACCCCAACCGAGCGGTACGCCCACGGTCCGGAGATCCGGGAGCACCTGCAGGCCATCGCACGCCATTACGGGCTGTACCGGAACGCCCTGCTGCAGACCACCGTCACCGGCATGCGATGGGACGACGAGGCCGGGCACTGGCGGGTCTCGACCGATCGCGGCGACGCGCTCACCGCGTCGCTGGTCGCTGTCTCGCCAGGATCCCTGACGCGGCCGAAGCTCCCGGGGATCCCGGGCATCAACGAGTTCTCGGGGCATACCTTCCACACCAGCCGCTGGGATTACCGCTACACCGGCGGTGACGAGTCCGGTGGGCTGACGGGACTGCGGGACAAGCGCGTCGGGATCATCGGCACCGGCGCGACGGGGCTGCAATGCATACCGCACCTCGGTCGGTGGGCACAGCAGCTCTACGTGTTTCAGCGGACGCCGAGCACCGTCGCCGAACGGGGCAACCGGCCCACCGATCCCGTCTGGGCGGCGAGCCTGTCCCCGGGCTGGCAGCGAGAGCGCATGGAGAACTTCACCAGGGTCACCTGCGGTGTCGAGATGGACCTCGATCTCACCGATGACGGGTGGACCCGCAACGCCCTTGAGCTCACCGATCCCGCGGTGATCCGCGAGACGGCCCGCCTCGGCAGGGAGATGACGCCGGAGGAGATCGACGCGTTCCTGTACCGCGCCGACTACGTGGCGATGGAGCGCCTGCGCGCCCGCATCAGCCGGACCGTCCATGACCCGAAGACCGCCGAAGCCCTGAAGCCCTGGTTCAAGCTCAACTGCAAGCGCGCGGGCTACCACGACGACTATCTGCCGACGTTCAACCGCGCCAACGTCGAGTTGGTCGACACCGACGGGCGCGGAGTCGAGAGGTTCACCTCGACCGCCGCCGTCGTGGACGGGGTGCACTACGAACTCGACGCGTTGATCTTCGCGACCGGCTTCGAAGTGGGCACCGAGTTCACCCGGCGCCTCGGATTCGAGATCACCGGCCGAGACAACGTGCGCCTGAGCGACAAGTGGTCCAAGGGCATGCGGACGCTGCACGGCCTGCAGAGCCACGGTTTTCCCAACTGCTTCTTCCTCGGCTACACGCAGTCCGGGGTCTCTCCCAACTACACCCACACCGCTGAGGAACGCGCCCGCCACTTCGTCTACCTGGTCAGCACTTGGGCCCAGCGTGGCGCCGCAGTCATCGAGGCCACTCAGGAAGCCGAAGACGAGTGGTTGTCGGAGATGAACGAGTCGACCGTGCAACCGAAGGCCTTCTTTGCCGACTGCACCCCGAGCTATCTGAGCTCCGAGGGCGACAAGGACAACCCACACAGCATGTTGGCGAACAACTTCGGCGGGAAACCCGTCGACTTCTTCGACATGCTGGCCAAATGGCGATCGACAGGCGAGTTGGAGGGGGTGACCCTCACATGACCGAGGCCACCCAGGTCACCGAAACCACCAGCGCCGCACCGAAGCTCACGATGCGCGACCGGCACCGCATCATGACCCGCGAGCACATCATGGCCGCCGCCCTGGAAGCCTTCGCCGAACGCGGCTACGTCCCGGTGACCATCGACGACATCGTGCGGCGCGCCGGGATCGGGCGCGCGACGTTCTACCTCCATTTCGACAGCAAGGCCGCAGTGCTCCGCGAACTTCGCAACACCCGAATGACGGTGTGGTCACAGCAGGACGCACCGCGGGGCGGCCCCTCAGGACGGCCCTCGATCCGCGCCTTCTTCGAGAAGGTGGTCGACTTCTACACCTCCGCGCCGGAGCTCTACACGGCGCTGCATCAGGCCCGGGCCGCCGATCCGGAATTCGCCACGGCCCATCGCGCCACGATGGAAGCCAACGTCGATGACTGGATCCAGAACAACGCCATGCCCGGCGCCACCGAAGCCCAGCTCCGGCTGGCCATCGCGATGATGTACACGATGGTGGATTCCTTCATGCATCTGTGGCTCGTCGACGGTTGGCCGTTGGACCGCGAGGCCGCCATCGAGGCGATGACCGATGCCCTGTACGCCACCATGCGCTGAATCCCTCACTAGGACAGGAACACCCCCATGCCCGATCGACGCTATCTGCATCTGAACCTGGTAGCCAACGACATCAACCTGCACCAAGGCGCGCACGGGTACGAGCAGGCCAACGGTGTACCCGAGCGCAGCACCTTCGAACGCCTGCTCGAGTACGGGACATTCGGCGACGAGGGCTTGTTCACCGCGCTGTTCGTCGGCGACATCCCCGGCATGCAGGGATCGCCGGCCTTCGACGGCGGACCGGCAGAACCCATCACCGCGCTGACCGCAATCTCACAGCACACCAAGCATGTTGGCCTGATCGCAACGGCATCGACGACGTTCTACGACCCGTACAACCTGGCCCGGTTGCTGGCCTCACTCGACCAGGCCTCCGATGGTCGCGCCGGATACAACGCGGTCACGTCCGTCATCGACGACTTCGCGCTGAATTACAGCCTGGCCAAGCATCTGGACCGCGAGGAGCGCTATCAGCGTGCCGATGAGTTCCTCGATGTGCTGCGCTCGCTGTGGGACAACCGGGAACTGCGGCGCGACCCCGATGGCCGTACGCGGTTCTATGCCGAACCGATCAACCACCGGGGCAATCTGTTTCAGGTCTCGGGTCCGCTCAACATCGCCCCCAGCCGGCAAGGCCGGCCGCTCATCGCGCAGGCGGGCGGGTCGGGAGCAGGCATCAAGGTAGCCGCCAAACATGCCGAGATGGTGTTCACCAACTCGTCCACTCGCGAGAGCGCGGCGGTCTACCGGGAGACGCTGGACAAGGCGCTCGTCGACCAGGGGCGGGCCCCGGGCTCGGTTCCACCGATCCCCGGACTCATCCCCTACCTGGGCCACACCGCGAAGGAAGCCGAGGAGAAACTGCGCGAACTGGACAGTTACGTCGACTGGGCGCCCATCGCACCATTCGCGTTGGGCCAGTTCGGTATCGACATCCCACTCGAGGACATCAATGCGCCGTTCCCGGTGGCAGCACTGCCGGTTCCCGCCGACGTCGAGAAGACGATCAAGAGCACGTTCGGCAACTACGTGGGGCTGTACAACTGGATTCAGGAGCGCCCGGATGTGACCGTGCGCGACGTGGTGGCCCAGGCGGTCGGCCGCGGCGGTGCCACACACCGCAAGTTCGTCGGCTCCTATGACGACATCGTCGACGATTTCGCAGCCTGGCACTCCGACGGCAACGTCGGCGGATTCAACCTGATGTTCTCCGCCGGAGCACAATCCATCCGGGAGTTCATCGACGAGGTGGTGCCACGGCTGATCGACCGCGGTATCTATCGCAGCACCCCGGCCGACCGTCCACTGCGAGAACGTTTCTGACGGACGCGCCAATCGGCATTCCCCAGGGCCCACCCGGGGTTAGGGTCGGAAAATGAGCGACACAAGGGTGGTGCGCAGGCTGGCGGCGGCAGCGGTCGTCGTGTCGATGTCCGGTATGGGCACGGCATGCACGTCCGACAATGCCCAGCCCGGGCAGACGACGACCATGAGCGCTACTGCGACCGCCGACGCCGCGCCGTTCACCGGTTTCGTCGAATCCCTCGACGGCACCGCGGGAACTGTCACCTACAAGGCGGAGCTCCCCCAACTGAAAGGCGGAGACGCCGCCGTCCGCGACAAGTTCAACTCCGGGATGCGCGCCGCCCTCGACGACTACCTCAAGCCCACCGAGGACAACACCCCGGTGACCGTCGCGCCCGGGGTGCTCGACGAGGACGACCGCAGCGAGGTGAGCCACATCGGCACCGGCGCGGTGGCCGGCGTGCTGCTGCTCAACATCTTCGTCGACCACGCGGCGCATCCGTTCAACGCCGTCGCGACCACGGTGATCGACGCCCACACCGCCCAGCCGATCATGATCACCGACCTGTTCGCCGACCAGACCGCCGGGTTGACCGCACTGGTCGATGGGATCAAGTCCGCAATGGCGGCCGAGGAGAAGCTGGCCAACCAGTCTGCGCCCGAACCAGTTGCAGATCAGCTCGCCAACTGGCTGCCCGACGACGACGGACTGGTCGTCTACATCCCGGTCGCCCACGTGCTCGGTGACTACTACCCGGTCACGGTGAGCTGGGACACAATTGCCGGCGTTCTCGCGCCTGGGATGCGGGACAAGCTGACCAAGTAAGCCGGAACCCGAACCAGCCCACGATGGGCATGAAAATGGCCCCCGGAGTATCCTCCGAGGGCCATTTCCTCTTGGTAGCGGGGACAGGATTCGAACCTGCGACCTCTGGGTTATGAGCCGGCCGGTTGTGGTCTTGCACTTCTACCTACGTCGCTAACGTGCAGGTCGGTCGCCATTTCGCGTCTCGTATGTCACGCCGTGTCGAAGCGGTCTGCCCCGTTGCGCACGGTTTCGTTCACAAATCCGTTCACATCGATCCATTCGCCCCAAGCCTGCAAACGCTTGTCCCACAGGAAGCTCAGGGATTTGCCGTCCGAATCTGATCCCTCTTGGGACACTGGCCAAGAGACGAAAACACCAGCCGGTCGAACGAGCCGCTGTGACGTCACCCTGCTCGATACCGAACGATGTGGGCTCGGGCAGTCTCCCTAGCGCCACGCGGGTCAGCCAGCCGCTCACCAAGCGTCTTGGCGGCGAGGTCCAACGGCAGCGCTACTGAGAACTTGAGCCCTGAGATGGCCTCCTCATCGACGCGCGGAACGGCGTCGGAGTCCGCAGCCTTGACGTCATCTCCGGTGATGCCTTCTGGAAGAAGCACGCTCTCGTTCTCCACCCCGCTCGCGTTGAGGCCCAGCCCTGCGAGAAGTGTCGCGTTGGCCCTTAGGCCGGCCCACGTCCACAGGCGCGCACCTCCCGCACCGCGAGGATGCAGCACAAAGCCGTTGTCGTTGACCTCCGTGGCGCGTTCTTCGCGGAGTCGCTCCATCGCTACCGGAACGCGCTTGGACAACTCGACGTCAGGCACCGCCCCAAGCAGCACCTCCCTCTTCGCCTGGCACACCTCGAACGATTGCGTGACTGCACCGGACGGCCACCTCACGTCACCTTTGGTCGGGATCTCCTCGACCCATACAGTGAAGCGCTCCCAGTCGACGTGTTGGACTAACCAGCCTCGACCTGCGAGAACGAGTGGTCGCTGCTCGCGATCCTTCCCGGCCGGAATGGCAAGCGGCGAGACGAATCCGATCTCCTTAATACCGGCCACGACCCGCAACTCAAGATCGGCAACGAAAGTCGAGAGAAGGTCCATGAAGTGTCGCTTGCCAAACTCCTCCTCCGCGCGCGGGCCTATCATCAGCAACCCTGAGTCCTCAACGAGAAACTCTTGCTCGCGCAGGTAGGCGAGCACCTCCGCACCATCCGCCATGAGCGGAAGGTCCCCCCACCAACGCGACCAGTCCGATGCTCCAAACGATCCCTCTTGGAGCGCCAGCGCAAGAAGTTGTTGGGCAGCAAGGTGGCGTGGATGTGGTGGAGCGACTACCTCCTCGACGAATCCGCGCTTCCACAGGAGTAGAACGGCAGCAGCGTCGAGTAGTCCGTCGAGACTGGTGGCGAGGAACAGAGTGTTGCGGCTCGTGCCCGGTCGCCTGCCGGTACGGCCGAGTCGTTGTAGGAACGACGAAACGGTGCGCGGCGCGTCGATCTGGATGACTCGATCGAGGTCGCCGATGTCGATACCAAGCTCAAGCGTGGATGTCGCGACGATGACCGTGTCTTTGGCCTCGGCGAAAGCACGTTCGCTTTGTCGCCTCTCGTCGACGGAGAGCGACGAGTGGGACACGAACGTCTGGACGCCACGCTCGCGCAGGAGGAAGGCGAGTTCCTCGGCGGAACGCCGTGATTCGGCGAACACCAGTCGCTTGTCGCCCCGATGGAGCCGAGAGATGACCGTGGCGGCGTTGTCCATGCTCCCGACATAGTCGATGGTGACCTCTGGGCTCACCGTCGGCGATGAGTCCTCTCGCACCACGACGACCGGCTTGCGCCCCTCGGTCGAACCCTGCATCCACGTGCCAACCGCCTCTGGGTTGCCAATGGTTGCGGAAAGCCCGACGCGTTGGATCCTGTTCTTAGCGATCCGTTCGACGCGCTCCAGCACGGCGAGTAAGTGCCAGCCTCGGTCGGAATTAGCGAACGAGTGAAGTTCGTCGATCACGACAGCCCGGACGGACCCGAGGAATCGCTCATGGTCGACTCGTCGCGACACGAGCATGGCCTCAATGGATTCCGGGGTCGTCAGCAGGATGTCTGGCCTGTCGGCGAGCATGCCCCGACGCTCGGACTGCCCAATGTCGCCATGCCATAACCCGGCCGTCCTGCCGAGCCAGGAGCAATAGGCGCTCACGCGAGGGTGAATGTTGTTCAGGAGCGCACGAAGTGGCGTGACATAGAGGATGGTCGTACCTGACCAGTTGCCTTCGACCATCTCAGAAAGCAGAGGAAAAAGAGCGGCCTCGGTCTTGCCCCCGGCGGTCGGTGCGACGAGGACGCAATCCGTACCTGACCTGACCGGTTCGACCGAGTCGACCTGGAGTGGTCTGAGTCCAGGCCAACCGAGCGAGTTGACGATGTGATATTCGATGGCCGCGTCGAGGCCAGTGGGAGCCGACATCAGCTAGAGGTCCAACTCGATTTCGTCGACGCTCTCGGTCGGAGCGCGGTTGCTCCGCGCGTGCATCTCTCGCTCCACCGGCGTCAGCTCGTCGGCGCTGACGGTGAGGTGGTAGTCGCGGCGTGGGTTGAAGTCTTCGAAGAGGTCCACACGGTCGAGGACGTCTGAGACCAACTTCTTGAGGAACAGTCGAGGCGCGATTCCGGTTCGACCGCCCAACTCACCGCCGACCGCGGCTGCGAGGTCTCGCAAGTAATCGTCGTCGACGACGCTCCTGACACGCTCAGGATCTTTGGCGCCGGACGCGTAGATATCACGTACACGGCTGCCCAACTCCAGCAGCGACTCTGGCGTAAAGCCTGCGAGCCGGACCTGCGTTGCGCGCGGGTTGTCGAAGCGTGCGTCCGTGGTGAAGTCGGTTTGAAGTCGTTGGGCCAGCGGCGGAAGACGTTGCACGCCTTGCTGCCCGTCGAAGAACGCGGGTGTTCCGGTGAGGACTAGATACAGCCCAGGGAACCGGCCGCCGTCAATCTCGTCCATGAGCTGACGAAGAGCGTTCAGCGATTTCTCTCGGACATCGCTTCTCATGCGTTGCAACGTCTCGACTTCATCGAGGACTATGACAAGTCCCGCGTAGTCCGAATCGCGAAGGACGGTGAGCAGCCCTTGGAGGAAGCCGAGTGCACCGAAGTGGTCGAGGTCGCCACGAACTCCGGCGGCACGCTTCACCGAGGCCGCTACGTGAGGCTGGCCTCCGAGCCACGCCAACAGTCCATCCGCCTCCGCAGAGTTACCCGCAGTCTGCGCCAGCCGGTACTGCCGCAAAACAGCGGCGAAGGCCGGCGCATCCTTCGAGACGTCGGACAGTCGACGTTGGAGGAGGTCGAGCGTTCCTCCTGAGCCTGGTGATTGTGCGGATCCATCCTTGGCGTCGTGGTCGAGGATGTAGAACCAGCCGTCAATGACGTCTCGGAGGGCACCCGACTGGGTGGTCGAAGTAGAGAGGTTCTCCGTGATGCGCCGATACACGGTCTCCAACTTGTGCAGGGGCGTTTCTGTCTCGCTGATCTGCACCTCGGTGGTGGCGAACCCTGCTCGCTTGGCTCGCTCTGTCAGCCAGCGGGAGAAGAAAGTCTTGCCGGAGCCGTACTCGCCACGGACGGCCTTGAATACGGCGCCGCCACCGGAGACGGTCTGCAACTCTTCATCAACGACGTCCTCGAAGCGTGCCAGTCCGACGGCGAGGACGTCGAGGCCCTGCTGAGGCACGGTGCCGCGCCGCAGCGCGTCGATGATGTCCTTGCGGCGACGGGGGCTGAAGCTGCCCGACACCTCGGTCATCGCGCGCCTCCGACCTCGAACTGCTCACGCAGGAGGTGTTCGTCGAGCCGCAGTGTGACGCCATCGGTGTCGAGCTCGATGACGCCGTACCCGTCGACGTTGAACAACCGACGAACAGCCGCAAAGACCTGTCCTACATCGGCGGTGGGGATTCCGACAACGGCGGCCACCGTGTCTTGGTGAGCGCGGCCACCGCGATCCACGAGGGCGCGCAACACCGCTTCGGCGGTCCTGTCGTCAAGCGCCCGCCGACCTGCCATCCGCTTCTGCTCCGCGTACGTCGTCGATGCCAGGACCGCTTCGACCAGTCCGGTAGGTGCTGCCGGTGCGGTGGGCAGCTCGCCGAGCTCAAATAACCCATCGCCCTGACCCGGTGCTGCCGCCTTCTTCGCCTTCTTGGGCTGCCGGGTGGACACCGGTGCCTCGGTGGCCGGGGTGCGACCGATGGGATCGTTCCACCACAAAGGGACCTGCGGTGCGGCCTGCTCCCACCCGGCAGCCCCGGTCGCTACGGCAGCAGCTTGAAACACGAGTACGGGGATCGTCAGCTCCGCGAGGCTGGCGCCACCGTGGTAGCCCGCGTGTCGAGGACCGTAGTGCGCGTCGTCGCGCCAGAGCAGCACCGCTTCACCGCATGGTGCGACCACTCGCGGACCGGACACAAGTACTTCGCCATCTCCAGCAGCGCCGGTCGAGACTTGTCGCCAACGGGACTCGGCACCGTTGACGCTCAGTGCCTCTGTACCGCGCTCGACAACGTGGCCGTGATCGGACGTCAGGATGACCGCGCGCCGAGCGGAGATCGCGGCCTCCAGGAGCGCTCGCAGTGGATCGAGCGAACGCAGATCCCAATCCCACGCTGACATGTCGTTCTTGTGGGTCGCGTCGTCGATTGCGTTGATCACCACTCCGACGACGGGCACCGCGGTGTCCCGGATCGCAGCGGTCAGATCGCCAGGCAGCGAAGCACCGCCTTCTGATCGAAGGTCGTTCTTGTGGAAGAGCTTTGCGCCCGGGAATGCGGTGGCCAGCCCGCGCTTCTCGTCCTCACCTGTGCCTGAGCGGATCTCACCACAAAACAGCGAAGTACGAGAGACGTTGGTAAGCGAAGGCAATGCCGCGACGAGTGACTGCCGCGCGTGCGTTGGGGCGGGGACCCACTCCACGAGGCCCAGCCGGGCAACCTCGGATGAGAGTGCTGTGGCTATCGCACTACTCATTCCGTCCAGCACGACGAGAAGTGCACCGCCTTGGCGGCGCCATGGATCGACGATCTCGGCTAACAGTCGCTCAACGCCAACCGCTCGTTGGCCGTCCGTCCCGTTGACTTGGTCCAGCCTCGATGCCGCAGCGCTGTCGCGCTGCTTGCGGCGAACGTGCACCTTGGCGAGTAGCTGTTGGTATGCCGCCGTGACAACGAGATCATTGGAGCCGTTCCACACGGCACCGACGGCGGCGTCTACCCATGCACCGTCGTTCATCTGCCGTTGGAGATCACTGCCGAGCGATGCCGAGGCATTCTCGGCGGTGGCAAGCCAACGATAAAGACGCACTGCCATCGTCGGAGCCTGCGAAGCATGTGCATCACGGTGCTCTAGGACGCGAACGAGGGCTTCCTCGACCTTGTCACCGGAAGTCAGTGCCGATGCAAGTGCCCGAACACGAGCCAGATACCCAGGACGGAGGACGGCCGACTGCTCGGCTCCCTCAGGCCAGCCCAGGTCACCGAGCAATGCTTCGGCTTGTTGTAAGGCGACACCCAGCTCGGGAGAGTTGTCCACCTCAAGGCGCAGCACTGCCGCCTTGGCTAGTCTCGCAATGGCTTTCGCAACGTCGACGGCCACCGCTTTCCCATCGACGAAGCCCTCGACCCGCACCCTCGCTGAAACCTGTGTCTCGGTGGGCGGAGCGCCGTCCTCGGGCCACATGACGTCCAAGGCGAGGCCGACGGCAAGTGGGGTGACATGCTCGTTGCGCTGAGCGATCTGCAACGCAAGTGCTGCCGGATCGCCCAACTCGGTCCCAGCCCAATCAATCAGATGCCGCCTCAGCTGCGCATCAACCACGACCCACGCAGCACGCACGTTCCGTCGCCCGAGAGCCGTTAGGAGCAGAACGGCGTCAAGCTGAGCGTCAGCACCAAGACCGAGAACACGCGCGAGGAGAGAGCCGATGGCGTGGCGGGCGGTCAGCGCAGGTTCAACCGATCGCGGCCATCCGCCTGGTGGCTGGTGATCCAGTAATGCTGTTGCCGCCCAGTCCAGACGTCGGAGGTCGCGGCCGACCTCGATCGCCCCAGAGAACAGCCGAGGCACGGCCTGCCATTCGTCTGGCAGTTCGATTCCATACTTGTAGGAGCGCGACAGCACAGCGTCGCCAAGGTCCTCTGCCGGCCGGTCGGTCAGGACGATGGCCCGCTCGTCGGTTGCCAGCGAGGCAAGGATGTCGAGAACGGCAAGCTGGGATACGCCGGGAAGGACTCGGACGACATCGTCTCCGACCTTGACATCTCCGTGGCGCCATTCGGGACGAGCGCGAAGGAGAAGGACTTGGGCGTCCGACTTGACCAGGTCTGCTGCTCGCTGCTGCACCATCGCCGGAGAGACGCTGACGGTGCGGACCTGCTCGCTCAGAGCCATCGCCAGTCGATCCTTAGCTTCTTGCCCTCAACAGGACGGCTGAGTTCCTTTACAAGCTCCGCAAGGAGAGTCTCGAGCTGCGCCACTCGCTCAACCTCGACCGTGTGTTCCTGGCTCGCGCGTCTTTCAGTCTCCCGCTGTGCCTCTTCTTGCTGACGACGGAACTCCTCCTCCTGTTCGCGCAAGCGACGCTCGCGGTCGGCGGCCTCCTGCTCGCGCCGTCTGAGTTCCTCTTCCTGCTCGCGTCGAAGTTGATCCTCTTGCGCACGACGCGCCCGTTCCTGCTCGGCTGCGGGATCGTCGTCGGGCGGGGTTCCCTTGCCACGTTGGTCGACGAGAATTTGCGTGAACTCGTGAGCTGCCGCGGCAAGCGCGGGGGCCAGGTCGACATGCATCTGGTCGGCCTCGGCGGCGCTCCGCAACCCGGCAAGTGCGGTGACGACCCGCTCGCCCGTCAAGCTGGGAAGTTGGTTGAGGAGCTGCCAATTGGCACCTTGAAGAGCCGCCGCAACGTCCGCTGCGGAGGCCAGTGACCGGGCGAGGGGTTGAAGTTCATCGGGAAGGTCGAACTCGGCGATCACCCGTATCCGGTCGACGTGGTCGACATCGCGCAATGCCTCGACAACGTCCCGAGCGCGACGGGCGGTACCCAGGCGCGGACTCACATCTCCTAGGCCGAGCACATCACTGTGGGCTTCCAGCGCGCCGACAAGGTCAGTCGCGCCCCGATCGAGTTGGCGCACCTTTGTCGCCAATTCGTCCCCGAGTCGCTGCACTGCACTGCTAGAGAGATGGTGCTCATTGGCGCCCATGCCAAAGATCGCCTTGACCCGCCTAAGCGCGTTGGTCCAATCCTCTTGGCTCGGGAGGACTGGCTCCCGGAGGGTGATGTCGTTGGCCAATCCGCCGATTCCGGGCGACCCTGCCGGCGACCCGTGGCGGAGGAGTTGCCTGTCGGTGAGCGCCACCCACGCGAGAATCAACAGATCCTGGGCATCGGCAGTCATGCCGGTGGGCGCAAGCGCGGCTCGCAATGTGCCGACGGTCGGGTCACCGCTGGCGAGGGCCTTGGTGAAGGCGTCATGCCACGCGAAGCGCACCGTATCCAGAACGTAGGTGACTTCACTCAGGGTGCCGACCCCGTACGCATCGACCACCCTCCGCACCTTGCCCGCAGTGTTCCTCTCAACGGTGTCGATGCGGCCGCCTTTGACCATCGCCTCACGAGCTAGGTCGAGCACGGCGGTGAACTCAGCCCTGCGGACCTCGTCAGTACCTCGATCGACGTTGGGATGCTTCGCAAAACGCGCATCAAGGCCGCCGCCGAGGACCGCGACAACAGCGTCGGCGAAGGAAGGTGAAGACGGCTTCTGCGGGTCGAAGTCAGGCGCAAGTGTGACGAACGTGTTCCCTTCCGGCACCCGCTCCCCGAGATGGTCGTCAGTCGCCGCGTCAATGCCGTAAGACTGGCGCAACGCGAGCACGATCTGGTCGCGCAGCGAGTCCCGTTGGTTGGCGAGCTGACGCCGGGCGGGTTCTCGGTCGTTTACCGGTAGAGACGTCGAATACTGGTCGAACCGTGCCCCGGTCAACAGGTAGTCGAGGACGACAAGCTTGCCGATGTCATCCATGCGGGTGGCGGTCAGGAAGTGAGGCAGCCACGCGATCGTGTCGCTCTCCAGACCATCCTGCTTGAGTTGCACGAGGCGAAGCACGTCGTCAGATGGCGGGTGGCCGGCATCATCAAACGGAAAGTCGACGACAAGCTTCCAGCGTCCATCCGTCGCTAGCAGCGCAGCATCCGGAAGTGCGCGTGCGTCACGGACATTGCCGAAGACGACGTCGACCTCCCGCTTCTGACCGCGCCATACGTGCGTCAACGAATACTCGCTACCCAACACGCCCGTCAGAGAAGCACCCACCTGCTCGGCGAGCAGGCGCCGCAGCAGGCCGCGCCGGTTCTCGTGGGTGTCCTCGTTCTGGACGTGGACGAGAACCGAGTCATAGTCGACACCAGACAGTTGCAAGGTGATGACTGGGTCACTCGTCTGCGAACCGACAGTGATCTCACCGAACTCTGCCCGCCAGTCGCGTGCAAGCGCGACGACCTGGACCGCTTCATGGCCAGGAATCATCGAGACCACGGTGCCGAAGTTGAGCGCCGCCAACTTCGAGGCGGTGAGATCCTTCAGCGAGGCTGACCCAGGGGCGATGGCCGCAACGAGAAGCGTCTTGGCAAGCCGGTCGTCACGACGAAAGGCGTGGTCCCGGGCCAACCGCTTCGCTTCCACTTCAGTGAGGCTGTGCCTGTTCAGGAGATACGGGCGCATCTTGCGGGTGTAGAAGGTGCGCGCAACACGGAACAGGTTCTTCATGTCGTCGGTCAGCGGCTCGGCATCGCCAAGCACGACCACGTCGAAGAGGTCTCCGACCGGGATGACGTCACCGACGGTCAACTCGTCACGACCCCGCGACAGCAACTCGCTCATGATCTTCAGCGCGGTGCGTTCTCGCTGCATGATCGACGAGAGCGCGACCATCGCATCCACCAGAGCGGGTGAGAACGGGTAGACCTGCTCGAAATCGACTGCGGCGGAACCAGCTTCGTCGGTGAGCAAGTGCTTGAAGGCCACCGGGTTCGCGCGCACGCGAGCGACGGCGGCGGCAAGGGCATCTCGCCCAGTCTCGGCAGTCGGCTCCAACAGTCGTTTGTGCACGATCTGAGGAAGGTTGGCCGCAGCCAGGGTGATCTTCTCGAACCGGCCCTCCCACCATTGAAACGAGTCATCCAGCGCGACTTGCTCGGCGCCAACCGCGCCACCGCCCAGAAAGTCCTTCAGATTGCGCTGACGAGCAACAAAAGACGCCAACGGAATCGGCAGTGCACCGATGCCCGTCTCGACGAGCTTGGCAACCTTCGAGGTCTCGGTCTGAATGAAGGCGGTGTCTCGCAAGTGGTTTGCCAGCCACAGCACAAGTTCGTCGAGGAAGAGCACAACCCCCTCGTAGCCGAGGCCCTTGGCGTGCTCGGTCATCGCTTGGAGACCGTCCGTCATCTCCAGCCAGGTCCCGGTGTTCTCAAAGGCTGGGAAATACGTACGAACAAGATAGGCGACCACACGCTGACGGTCGGCGTCTCCTGCTGGTTTGACCCGGGCGGCGTCATACAAGTCAGGCGTCAAGGTGGCGGCGAACGTGCCCCAGCCAGACGAACCCGAGCCGCTCGCCTCAAACCGAGCGAAGAACTGCTCGTCGCCGAGCTGCGAACGCAACTGATCGGCGTTCTCGAACAACGAATCCGAACGGTGCAACACCGGAGCGGGCGCGTCGGGATACCGCTTCTTCATGGTGGCGAGGTAGCCACCGAAAAGGGCCGACTCGAAGGATTCCGCCCCGATGAGGTGGTAGTCGATCGCGAGCAGTTTGCGGCTGAGCAGTGCCTCGTGCTTGGCGACCTGGGCTTGGAGTCCAGGAAGTGCCTTAGCCTGCGCGTTGCCAGAAAGCAGCAGATGCATGACCGCCATGTAGTGCGACTTACCGGATCCGAACGAGCCGTGGATGAAAGCACCCTTGGACGAACCGCTCGACAGGGTGGCCTCGACCAGCGTCAGCCCCTTCTCGAACGACTCCGCGATCGACTCGGTGACCACATAGTCAGCGAGCGTTTGAGACGCGGCCTCTTGCGCGCGGTGGATCTGGAGGACGAAGTCGTCGTCATGGACGGCGAGCGGGATGTCGATCGCGTCCCGCAACGGCAATGACAAGTCGGTCATCTGGACGCCCTCCGTCCACGGGTCGCGGCCGGCGGCGTCGATGCCGTCACCTGATCGCGCGTCTTCTCCATACGGGCAAGGTACTGGTCAACGACGCCCGCGATGACCGCGGCCGGGCTGGCTCCGAACTGCGGCTCGATCTCCGAGTGCCACTGCGCCAGCCAGGGTTCCAACTCCACCAGCCCCGCCACCAGCGGCACCAGGGCGGCATCGTCGGCGCCGAGCGCCTGCTGTGCAGGAATCTCACGGGCGAGCGCCAGCGCTTGGTCGCGATGGGACCAACCGGCCCAGCCGAGCACCGGCGTCGGGTCGCCTTCTCTCGCGACGGCCGGGTAGGCGATGAAGCGTTCCTTCGGGACATCGAGCTTGCCTCGGGCCTTCCAGTACGTCGCCTTCGCGAAATCGCCTTGGCTGTACTTCGGGGGCACCGGGATGGTCACCTTCTCGCCAGCGTCCTCTCGCCGCTGCAAACCCCAAACCTCCTGCCACACCCGGTATTTCTCAATACCTGCGGGCTTGTACCGGTAGGCAGCCAGGAACGGCACCGCCTCATCTGCAATCAAACCTCCGATCACGGCGGCAAGATCTGGCTCAGCAGTGCCGGTGAGTGCACGAGAGAGTTCCTTGAGCACCGTGTCTGCACGGAGCAAGTCAGCGAGGTCGGCCACCGACCTAGCGATTGGCCCCTGCGGGTCCTGCCAAAGCACTGGATCCTCAAGCCGGTCAAGGATTGCAGCTTGCAGAGCCCCTGTGCGCTGCGTGTCCCATGCGGTGGTGGCCCAGCGGCGCTTGAACTCCGGCTTCTCCAACAATCGAATGGACTTGTCGGATTTTATCAAGTCAAGCCGACGCTGTACGAGGGCCTTGTAGTCCTCCGGCCACGAGTCGGGCAGTTCAGTGATCGGAGTCGAACCATGACGCTCGAACCAAGCCGCCTCCTCAATACCATCGTCGACACGACGGGCAAGGTCGATCTCAAACGCCCGCTGGCCCAACGAAATCCCGTCGATCGCGGAGCCGGGGTACGTGAGGTCGGCATCAATCAAGCCATAAAGCCGGTAGACCCCCCAATCCAACTCCTCCTGCTCGAAAAACAGTCGCTCCCGAAGCCGACGCCACTCGGCTTCCGCCATCAACAGCGCATCGATAAGACTAACCGTCTTCTCGGCGGACCAGGTCTCGACCAACGCCGCCGGTGTGGTGACGCATAGCTGTCGCGCCAGAGTGTCGAGCGTCCTCGGGCGGTCTAGAAGCAACTTTGAAGGGAGCGGAACGCGCGCCACGTTTGTACTGTTGAAGGCGTACGTTCGCAGCCAAGGCGTGTCCGCGTCACCGCCCTTTTTCTGAGCAACCTGCTTGAGCCAGAAACACACCGTCGAGGAGTTCAGGACCCCCAGCAGCTCTAAGTGCTCCTCCTCGGTCGCACCGGCCGCGAGCTTGATCGCTGGCGCTGTCTGCTTGAATACCTTCCCTCCGCGGTCTAGGACAAAATGGTTGTGCGTCGCAATTTCAGCGAAGGTGATTGCTACAGATGCTCGCGCAGACCAACGCGTGAACTGCATGTATTCGGTCCAACGGAGGCCAGCATCCGCCATCTTCCCTTGGAAAGTTCGCCGGTCGGCCAAAGGCGTTCGCCACGGCCAGAGGTGGCAATCCAACGCGGTGCTAGGACTCAGATCGCTCTCGTAAGGAAAAACAATGGCCTCGGTCCCCTTCATAGCGAAGTCTCGCAGGTTCTCGCCAACGACGAATGCGCGCATGTAAGGAGTAATCTGTTGCTCTCTAGCGAGAAGCCTTGAGCGCATGAATACTTCGTCTGCACCGGCCCGGATTGCACCGCCTACTCCCACGTCGAGCATATTCTCCAAGCGTTTCGCGGCGGCAACTTCGATCGCAGAGAACACATCACTCGCTCCGCCCCCACTGAGAGACCAAGGGTGGGTTGTTAGGAGAGCGCGATCGAGGTCTAGAACGGTGACATAGTCGCCGTCGAATCCCGGTCCCTCAAGGTGCTCGCTGAGCTCAGTCCATACCGGACCCGTCGCCGGATTATCGAGCTTCCCGGGGTCGTCCCGTTTCCCAAGCACTGCCCGCACAGACTGAGAAACCGGCCTGCGACGCCGGCCAAACAGGATCACCGTCGGAGTGCCGTCAAAGTTGTGTCCGGGCATCCAGGCACCAGAACTGTCGATTACCGCGGTCAGGTCGACTGGATTGCCGATGTCGTGGCCGGCGAACAGGTACTCGATGAGCTTCTTGCCGAACTCGCGCTTCATGAATGAGTTCGAGGTGATCTGCCCTACGTAACCAGCCCCCTGGCCCTGCTCGCCTCGAATCGCCAGCCGGAACAGTAACTCCATAAATGGGACGGACAGAGCGTACTGCCGCACGGCCGTCTCATAGGCGATCCGGTACAGCGCGTTGAGCGCTTTGTCCTTGGGGGTGATGTACGGCGGGTTACCGACAACGACGTGGTACTGACCTGGCTGGAGGATGCCGAAGTACTCGTTGAGGTCCTCGGTGTCATAGCTGAACGCAGGCCCAGCTTCGTCGTCATCGAAGTCGAAGGTCTGATCCAGGCTGCCTCGGACACCAAGAAGGGAGTCACCGATGGCAAGCCGGAAACCCATCGGAGGCACACCTACCAGGGAGCGTTCTCCGGTCGCCTTCAAGCCGGCGACGGTAAGGCGGAACCGTGCGATCGCTACTGCGAAGGGGTTGATGTCGACACCGTTAATCGACGCCATCGCACGACGCACCCGCTCCTTGGCGTCGAGACCGGGCGCAGCTTCAAGCCATGCTTGGTTGAGTCGCTCAAACGCCCCGAGCAGGAAGTGGCCGGAGCCGCAGGACGGGTCGATGAGTTTGAGCCCGTCGAGTCCGAACTCCGCGACCGCTGGGGTCAGCGTCTGGTCAAGGATGAATTCCTCCACGAACACCGGCGTCTGCAAAAGTGCGTAGGTCTTCTTGGCGTGCTCGGAGAGGTCTTGGTAGAGGTCGCCGAGGAATCGGGTCTCCAGGTTGGAGTCGGTGAAGTCGTGAACCAGGGTGCCCTCGTCTTTCGTGCGACGCCAGAACGCGATTAGCGCCGTCGCGGACTCCGGGCTGATCTCGGCCTTCCACACGGGGTTGTGCTTCACGTCGACTAGGGCAGCGCCAGCAGGCTGCGCAGCGAGCACGCCGAAGCCGTGCTGGAGCCAGTGACGACGATTGTGAGTGGGGTTGTCGCGGAAGTACGCGGTGAGGTTCTCCTCTGCGCGCTGCACCCGATCACCGGGGCCGGCGATCCAGCCGACCGCTGTCGGCAGTCCGTCGATCTTGGCGCCGACGACTAGGTCGTTGTCCTCGCAGAAGCGCAGGAAGGTCGTCGAGACGATCCACGCGACGGCGGCTTGGTCGACTTCGTTGTCGCGCCAGTCCACCCAGGACCAGCCGGTGCGCTCACGGCGGAAGGCTTCGGCGTACTCCTCCTTTAACCGCACGCCCCAGGCGTTCGACGGGTCCTCTGCGCGCTGCTTCAGGTCAGCTTGAAGGAGCTTGAGCTGGCCCTTGAGGTCGGCGAGGAGGGTGGACGAGTTGATCACTTTCGGGCTCCTGGGGTACTGCGAGTGAGTGCGGGCTCCGTGAGCAGCGAGAGGTCTGCGGGCAGCTCAACCCAGCCACTTGGACCGAGCGGCACGGGCTTGCCCTCCAGCAACGGGACAGCCTGGTTGCCCTGCTTGGCGACGAGCAGCCAACGGGCCGCGGGGCGCGGCGTGCCCACATCGAGCAGAGTTGAGAGCAGCCCAGCCATGCCGTATCGGACAAGGGGGCCAGCATTGAGGATGAGTAACGGCTTGGCGCTTGCGCGCCTTTCCTCCCAGTTCGGTATCACTGCCTGCTGCACAAGACCGACGAGTATCGACCAGTCCTCGCTGCCCTTCTGCTTGGCATCTGCGCCGAGAACGACCTCCCAGCTTGCTCCGCCCTGTTCGGCGAGTGCGCGCGCCGCATTCACGACAAGTGACGCGACATCGAGCACTTCGACGCCGTACCGCTTCGGGAGTTCGTGTGCCGCCTTCACATATCGCTTAGGTGGCGTGGTCAGAGTGAGTGCGCCGTTGCGTGAGAGCGACTCTTCCAGCTTCGTCGCCGCCTCGGCGACATCGACCGGCGCAAAGACTGTGAGGCCCGTGCCGGTACGGGTGGTAGACCGCGCCTCGGAAGCCAACTCGTAGACGCCGTTGCGGTTCACCACCCCGGGCAGCACCGCAGAGACGAGAGCGTCGAGTCGATGCGACGCGGCCGGGAGCTCTACTTGCGGGAAACGAGCAGCCACGCTGCGCCTGACGGAGGACTCGCTGATGCGCCGGCCAGGTTTCCCGCGTAGTGCCCGCTCCGCCGCCTGCTGTGGATCGAGATCGACTGGGTACAGCTCATCGAATCCCGAGACTGCAGCCTTCGTCGAGATAGAGGCAGCCAGGGTGAGCAGTTGACGGCCGGTCAGGACGGTTAGCGTCGAAGCACCAGATTCGGTCACGATGTCGCACAGGGCTGCGTTCGCAGTTGCGCAGGGAACGACACCGCTCACGACGAGTTCATCGGCTCTGCGTCCCAGCTCGATAGCCGTCTCCGTCAGGATGTCGGCTGGCGGGAACTCTTGCCCTGACTCGTCAGGGTCCGCAGTTTCGCGTAGGGCAATGACATCCGCGCGCTTGCCGATGCCTCGCCGAAGTTCCAACGTTGGCTCGGGCATGCGCGCATCGACCTCATAGGCCGAGCGCAGCAGGGCCGCTCCTTGCCGGAGTCGCTCCTCCCCGTCGAGCAGGGAACCGCGTTGGGCAACCAAAGCGTTCGCAAGGGACGTCACCGCCATCACTCGACCGCCGCGGGCGAGGAGGGTGGCTGCTTCAGCGATCACGCCGTCGATGGCAGGGCCGACCTTCTTGCCCCACGTCGTGACTGCTTGGTCCACGGCATGCGCGACCCGGTCGCGAGTAATCCCAAGCGATTGGGCTGTGTCCCCCGTGGACGGCCATTCGCCTGGAGCCACCCCGCCCGCCAGCCCGAGGAGTCGCTCGATCACAGTCAGCTCTGCACCCTTGAGCTGGCCCAGAAGCAAGGAGACGAGTCGCTCTGTGCCCATCGGCTGATCAGCGGTGACCTCTCCCGCACCGCTGAGCCGTGAACGCCAGCCGCGAATCCTCGCCTGAATCTCCTTGCGGAAGGTCTCCCCAAGACCGCGAATCGAGTTGATCCGGGTCGGGTGAACACCCAGGAGTTGCCCCACAGTCGCCACCTCGAGCCGCGAGACGGCGGACAACGCCCGAGCGGACAGACCCGCGCGCTCCAACGGAGTGTCGAGCGTGGCAGCGTCGGCGAGGTCGTCGCTTCCACCCGCGCCGTCCTCCTCCGTGTCGAGGGCAGCGAATACGCCCTGCCAAGCGACTGCCAACTCATCGGCACTGCTGAACCTAGTTCCTGCGCCCGGGCTGAGAGCACGTTGGAAGAGAGCAGTGAGTTGAGTCGCGACGGCTGGCTCGAAGCTCGTCGGCTCGATGATCGGCGGGTCGCTGGGATCGGCGGGGCGTCCCGCACCCTCGCCCCACCACGGCAGCTGACCGGTCGCCATCTCGAAGAGGGTGATCGAGACAGCCCACAGCTCGGCCGCGCGGTCGTACTTCTGGCGCCGACCACGGCCGAGGTAGGGGTCGAGATAGCTCGGCGTTCCAGATGCCGTGTTGTCCACGCTCTCGCTTGCTAGCGAGAAGTCGAACAGAACCAGAGACGGCCTTCTAGTGCCGGGATCCGGGGTGATGCCCAAGTTGGCCGGCTTGATGTCTCGGTGGAAGACACCCTGGGACTCCAGGTAGATCATCGCTTCCAGCAACTGGCTGCCGTACTGCTCAAGTTGGCCCACCGTCGCCCGACCCTCTTTGGACAGCCGCGTGGCCAGGGTTTCCTTGCCGGCGTCGGTGAGCAGAAGTGCGCGTCTGTCCCCGACGTCGAGCGGGCCTGCGACGAGTCGCACCACCCGGCGGTGGTCGAGTGCTCTCAGCGCGTCGGCTTCGAGCGAGAGCCTGCGCCCCGCTGACTCAGTGCGAGCGACCTTGAGGACGAGCTCGCGGCCGGGGTCCTCGGAGTCGATGTCCTGGACGGCGAGTGCGACTCCGCTGGAACCTTCACCACGACGGCTGGTGACGATGAAGCGGTCGGCGACGATGTCGTCCTTCTGCGCGTCGACGGGGTCGTCCACCGGTGTCGGGTCGTCGACTTGGTCCCCTCGACGAAGCTCGTCGCTCGCGACCCGAAGGAGTTCCAGCACTTCCTCAATGGTCGACAATCGTTCTGATTCGACAGAGCGGGTCGCCATCGCAATGACGTCGGCCACGCTGTCGGGCATGCCCGGCGACGCCGCGCGCGGGTCATGTGCGCCCGCCTCCGACAGCCGCTGCTCCAGCTCGACAATCGTCTCGGCGGGTGGCCTCCCCGTCAGGAGGAGATAGGCAAGGACTCCGAATCCGTAGACGTCGAGCGGAATCGGCGGGAGTCCTTCGACGGAATGGCGGGCCTCCGGTGCGAGCCAGATCCAGTCGTCCTGGTCGGCCACTCCCATGAGGTCGTCAACCCCTGCACTGATAGCGGTCAGGCGGGAGACGTTGCGGGTCGAGCTGTCGCGCTGGGCGAAGTACCAATCACGGATCGTGAGGGTCGGCAGGGCGTCCTTGACGGGGGTTGCCCACACACGGCGTGGCGACAGCGCCCGGTGCCGTAGATGAACGTTGTGGGCGAACCGCAGAATCTCGCCCAACCGGATCACCAACGCGATGCGCTGGTCAAGATCCAGCTCGGCGCCCTCGCCCGCGATGTACGCGTCGAGCGGGAGTTCCTGAGCGTCATGCTCGAACACCAAAGCCGGGCCGTCATCGGTTCGCTTGAAGTCGATCGGTACCGCGATGCCGCCGTGCCGCAGTCCCTGGGTGAGCTGGAACTCGCGCTGTGCAAGCTGCTCGATGTGCTGGCGGTCGGCAGGCGATGCCGTCGCCGGCACGTCGTACAGCCGCAGTCGGCGCTTGACGTCGGGCAACGCCGGGAGATTGACGAGCACGTCCTGCCAATCTCGTCCCTGCGCTATCGGCTCGTCATCGGCAACGACAAAGTCGCCGACCATCCGGACCTTGGGCGTCGGAGTGAATCCGACTGCGTCGCAGAGCGAGCGAACTTGCCTTGCTCGCTGGAGGTCGATCGGCTGGCGGAAGTCGTGTGGCGGCTGGGCAAGGAAATCGGAGAATTTCAGGAGGCGGGGCTTGGAGTTGACGCGGTATCCGTCGAGAGTCAGCACCCCGATGTCGCCCGGAGCCGCGATCTCGACGGTGCTGCCCTCCCCGTGCATGACCACGACGGCTTGGATGCGCGGCAACATGGCCCTGGCAGATTGGTTCGGCGCTCGATCTTGAAGGAGACCCTTCAACCACTTCGCCTTGCGGTCAGCAGCCAATCGTGGGTTCTCGACGTTGCGTTGGCCTTGGTTCCAGCGCTGCGAGTTTCCGCGGATCGTGCCGTGCCAACCCTTGAGTTCGACGAGGTACATCCCCTGAGCCGTCAGCAGGAGTACATCGACCTCGGCGGTGCGTCCTTGGTCGTTGATGAAGGTCAGGTTCGCCCAGGCTGTGGTGATGCCATCTTCCGGCAGAACCTCACGGAAGGCATCGAGCGCGGCCGCCTCAGCAGGGCTCGCCGGCTCGCCCATGACCTTCCACAATGGAGAGTCATGCTTCATCGCCGCCCCGCTTTAGGCGCGCGCGGGCGCGATCCAAGCACCAGTGGCGAACACAACCGCTTCACCCGGGAAACCTTATCGGCGGGGGCGACAGAATAGGGATAACCCAGCAGAGTGTCGATGAGCGTCGCATTTAGTTAGCTATCGCAGGATCTGGCACCCAGACGTGGCGCGTGACGCCGTGGTCTTCCTCGTTAGCGCGTCCACCGAGCTCAATAGTGATCAGCTCGTCACCTTCGTATGCCGGGCTGAGTTCGAGGGTTAAGTAGTCGAACAGTTCGCGTTCGTGGACGGCGACGATGACTTGCCGCTCGTTCTGTTTCGCAAGGAGGCGGATGAGGCCAGCAAATTGTGCGACGTGGACTTCGTCCATGGCCTGCACCGGGTCGTCAAAGACGAGGCACGGGACGATGGGTTCGACCGCGAGATGGAGCGCGAGAAATAAGGAGAGCGCGGCGGTGTTCAGATTGCCCGCAGACAGCATCATCTGCGGCGGGCCGCTGGCTTCGCCGTTTCGGTGGGTTGTCTCCAACGTAATGTCGAATGTCTTCTTGGTAGCGCTTGGGATACCGAAGCTGGGGATGAAGCCTTCGCTCGGGGCGAGTCTGGTGAACACGGCCTTCCAGACTTCGTTGAGGGACTCAGTGAAGACACGATGGACGATATTGCTGCGTGCTTGCGTTGCGGCTTCGTGGACATCCTTCGCCACTACTTGTCGCCTCTTCGATTCAGTGACACGGTCGTCCCACTGCTTCTTGTGTTCGGCGAGGTCAGCGAGATGCTGAACAATGGCGGATTCGCGTTTGATGGCAGCTGCGAAACCTGCTGCTTCGGTGTCGAGGGTCCGTCGCCGGTTAGCGACATCGGAAAGGCGGGCGACTTCTGCCTCGGCCCGGTCGAGTAGTTCAGTCGACATTGTGTGGAACGAATCGAACGCCGGGGACACCTTTATCTGGAGTCGGGCCGCGTATCTGGCAAGTTCGCTGCCGATGTGGCGCTCTTCTGATGACGCCGACTCAAGGCTGTCGAGTGATTGCCGCAGGTCATTGACACGCTGGGTGAGGTCCGCGCCGTGGGATTTAGCAGCCTCGATCTCGCCGACCTGCGCGGTGAGATCGACAAGTGTTGCGTGGCGTTGTTCGAGGGCCAACCGCTGGTCGGCGGGCAGGAGTTGGACCGTGAGCTGCGTGTAATCAGTTCCCGCCCGCGTGACCCGTGCCGCTAATTGGTCGCGCTCGTTACGAAGGTCGATGAGCTGCTGTCCGTGTGTGGTGAGCTCGGCAAGTTTCGTTTCGACGTGCGCGATGAGACTGTGGGGGCCGGTTTCCGTGAAGTTGCGGTCGCAAACCGGGCACACGTTGCTGTTGTCGATGACGGTACTGAGCGCGGCCAGGCTCTCGATGAGAGCACTCGAATGCTCACGAGCATCGGCGAGTCGCGTCTGAAGCTCGTCCAACTCATTTCGGTCAGCGGCCAGTTGAGTGCTGACGACTTCGGCCCTTGCGCGAATGTTGGAGTCATTTTCCAACTCCTGGAGGGCAAGGCTCGAAGCGCGCTCGACAGCGATGCGTGGTTCGCTGCGCGTGTCCGCACCTGCGGCTTGGGCGGCTGCTTCCCACGCCCGGGCCTTTGCCCCTTCCGCGCCCTCCCACGCCTGTTGATCGGCGGTCGCAGCCTCCACCGCAGCGCGGGCTTCCTGGATTCGTTGCGTCGTCGCGCGTTCCGTCAGCGCTGAGATGCGACCGCCCAAGGCGATGATTTCCTGGTGGAGTTTCGCGGCAGCCACAGCGTCGGCACGAGCGGTTTGGTCATTGAGTGCCGACCGGATGAACCCGAGAAGATCACTATCAGTCATGCCGTCAGCCGTGTTCAAGTGGAGTCCGACGATGGCCTCACGGACCGCGACCCGCGCGGTATCGACCTCAGTCCGAGCCTTGGCGCGCTCGGCGCTCTGTTCGTTGAGTTGCGTCGCCGCTACCTTCGCTTCGCGGTCGGCTTCGTCAACGCCGATTGCGAGCTTCTTCAGGAGCCTGAGGTCATGTGCGTCGCTAAGCCCGTCGCGCAGGGCGTCCAGCTTCTCAAGGCCGAGCAGCTCGTTCACGAACTTTTCGAGTGCGGTCTGTTCGTTTCGCTCTCTGGCTTGATACAAGTCGAGCAGGCGTCCGAGAGACGACTGGTCCAAGTAGCACCGCTCAGAGTAGAAGTTGGCGGCTTCGCTGCTAAACGCCGGAGTGCCCTCTAAACGGGCTCCGTTCACTGTCAAAGGGACGCCGGGAGTGTCCGCCTGGAGGTAGTCGGCGACGTCGACTCGAACTGTTGCATAGGACTGACCGAAGAACGGCAGATGTGCTCGGTAGCGATCGGATTGTCGTTCCATGCTCCGGATGTGGCCAGTCAAGGCGAGCTCGAGCGCAGAGAGGATGCTTGTCTTGCCTGTGCCGTTCGGGCCGTGAATAAGGACGACTGGGGCATCGAACGGCAGATCACGTGTGCCTTCGATACAACGAAAGTCGGAGACCATCAAACGTCGGATCGGAACGTCACTCATCGTCGTCCTCGATCTCGTCAGTCCATCCCGCTCCCTCGTTCGCGTATCGGCGGAGCGCCTCTCTTACTGCGCCAGAGCCATCGGCCGCCGCCTCGATGAGCGCGATATGGTCCGGTGTTGTTTTCAGTGGACCGAGCGCCGCCATCACCTCGTCGGCCGGATCGCCGCCGCGGACCAGGTCCGGACTCGGCAGTTTGAGCGGCAGCAGAACAGCGACAGCCGCTTCTATTTCGGTGACATCGGGCGTTGCAGACGCGATGGGAAGGACGCGGACATACCGCTCCAGTTCGTTTCGGTCAGATGCAGCGACGCCGCCAACGATCACAAGACTCATGGGTCGGCGCGATGCGGCTGTGTCAAGAGAACGGGCCAAACCTGCGACGAGACGCTGCAGACGCCGGCGGGGAACTTGACCGGTTGCGACCAGAACCAGGTCATGGGAGTTGCCGGTCCCGCGAGCGGCGGCGTCGAAGTCGAACTCTGTACCGGCCACTGTTAGTGGCTTCGGAAGACGTTCGAAACCGGCGTTCTCCAGCACCGTGAGGACTTCTTGAACGCTTGTCATCAGAACCCTCCTGCCAGTCTAAACGCCTCATACAGATCATCGACCGAGTCTGTATCGCTGATGCTCGATGCGACACTGAAACGACCAGGGCCGATTTTGCCGTCACGCCCGAAGCGGGGTTTTTGGGGACCGGGTGAAGCGAGGAGACTCCTCATCGGCGATCACGATCAGCACATTCTCATCGCCGTCGTCGAACGAGCCCTGTAGTTCAAGTTTGGTTGACGTCGTGGCGTCCTTGACAAGAAACACCCGAGCATCCTGTTGGCCGGTGACCAGTCGAACCACACCATCGCCGGGATCCTTGCTATTGCCCGGCACGGCCAACCAGTCTCCGGTTCTCTGCCCGACAGGCGTGTCGAACACGGTTTGTGAATGGTGTCGGTGATGATGGGTGCGATGCCCGTGAGGTGAGGGGAGTCCCGGGATGGCTGGTGATTCGGCTGATGGTTGGACCCTTCATTTCTACGACTTTCAGCAGCGGTTCGTCTCGGTGGAGGACGTCGTTCCGGGGGTGGGTGATGTCGAAGCCTGGGCGAAGCGCAATGGTGTGCGTGATGGCACTCCGTTCTTTCTGGACCCGTGGGGCCGGGCGGATGCGTTGGTGAACGCCTACTGGCGGGATCCGCTGGTGCGGGGACGGGCAACGGGGACGTTGCGTCGTTACGCGCTGTCGTTGAAGGTGTGGCTGGATTTTCTGCACGCGGTGGGCGTTCGGTGGGATCAGGCGTCGCGGTCAGAACTGGCTGCGTTCAAGGAGTGGCGTTTGTCGGCTGAGAAGAACCCCCGGCAAGTGAGTCCAAATAGTTTCTGTGTCGATCGCGCGGCGATCCGCAGTTTCTATTCGTGGGCGGCCGAGCAGCACGGAATTGACAACCCCGTCCGAGCCCGCGTGATTGCTACGTCGTGGATGGGCGGTGGCCACGTCGTGTTGGAGAGCACTCCCTCCGGGATGCGCAGGGCTGACGTGAAATGGCTTACTCCACAGGCATTTCGGTTGTGGCGGAACCTGGGGTTGCGTGGTTTTACGATGGAGGGCGTGCCGCGCCACGATTGGCGGGGCGCGACTGAGGATCGCGACATCGCGTTCGTGGAGGGGTTGTTCGGGACGGGTTTACGAATCGGCGAGTGGTCCAGCATGTTGACTATAGAGGTGCCCAAACCGGGCTCTGAGGGGCTTATGCGTTCGCGGGTGGCTTCTCATTGCGCGAAGGGTGGTAGCGGGCGGGCGTTCTGGATGCGGCGTCGCGTCGCCCAGCAAGTGCACTTCTATCTGGAGGAAGGTAGTCGCACTGCTGCCATCGCCCGCGCGCAACGTGCTGGCCGGTACGGGCAGGTTACGGATCTCTGGGTCGTTGAACGGGTTCGCCGGGATGGGCAACTGGAGGTTGTAGATGAGAAGGGATCGCGTCGTATGGTCCGGCTGGACGCACTTGGGCCGTCGACGCGAATGAGGTTATTCCGCCAGGGTCGTGATGGCCTGGAGCCGATGTGGTTGTGGCTGAATGACGACGGGACACCTCGTCCCAAGCACGCCTGGTACAAGACGTTCGACCGTGCGAACGCCAGGGTCGCGAAGGCGCTCGTCCAAGTGGGCGGTACGCCGCTGTGGTGCCGTCCCCACATGCTGAGGCATTCCTTTGCGCTGCGGTGGTATTGCATCGCCACGTTCGTCGCGTGGCGCCGTACCGACATGTTGACCAAGCAGGAGCAGCGCGACTTCCGCAATCAGCTTGGTGATGTCTGGTTCCTGCTGGCGACACTTCTTGGACATCGTAGTGCCGAGGTGACACGCAGCGTTTATCTCGAGCCGTTTCAGGTGCTGCAGGTCGAGGAGCTCATCGCGCTGATGGATGCCGATGATCGGCAATCTCTTGAGCGTCTCGTCGCAGCAGTGGGTGTCGGTGAGTCTCGCGTGTTGACGGTCCCAACGTGACGGGTCACCGCGCGGCGCAGCCGGATTCGGAGTGGGAGCCTGTATTGCGGCGACGCGGGCTGATCGTGACGTTCGTCAGCGAGGACGGCACTCAGTCGAAGGACTTCGACTTCGGTTCGCTGGCGGGCGTTGACGGGATCCGCCACGATTTCGCGATCGCGTTCGAGGACGCCACTGGTGTGCTGGGCGTATCCAAGCGGTTGAGGGGCGCTGGCGCGCTGTGGCAATCTGCCCGGCACGCCTGCTGCTGGCTCGCCGAAAACCGGCCAGCATTAAGGGGGCTGACAGACTTATCAGCGTCGGATGCCCGGCTCCTCGCCTTGTCGTGTCGGGTACCCAGCGGTCCTGGCCCGTTGCATAGCCTGAGGACTCTGCTGCGTTGTAGTCCTGTCGTCTCCGATGAGGCACGGCAGGCGTTCACGCGCGTGCGTCACCCGAAGACGAACACGGCACGCCAGCCCTATTCCACCGATGAGCTTCGCCGCATCACCGTCGTTGCGCGGGGAATGGTGCGGCGGGCGCGTACCCGGCTGAAGACTCATTGGCAGATGGTCGACGACTATCGTGCGGGACGGCTCGATCACCTCCCCCGCACGGACCCCAATCGTAGTCTGGCCGAAGTGCTCGATCACTGCGCCCGTGAGGGAGATTTTCCCCGCACCGCTTCGGGCGCAAGGGCTTACGTGACCCGGCGGGTAGCGGCCGCGGCCGGTGGATGCCGTCTTCAGTCGTTGTTGCATCTCAACCCGGGCGAGGCATGGGCATTCGGTGTTCTCCTCGCCGGACTGACCGGCCTGAACCTGTCGACGCTGGACTCGCTGCCCGCACCACACCGACGAGCCAGCAGCCCAGATGAACCCGGCATCGTGTTCGTCAACGCCGACAAGCCCCGCCGTGGGAAACGGTCGGGCATGACGGTGCCGGTGACTGCGCTACGCCCCGAACTGCGGCCACTTGGTGGGCAGAATCGGCGCGCCGCAGTGGCCAACACGTCGCTGACTACCGCGTACGGGGTCTTCATGTTGCTGTTGGAACTGACCGAACCGGCCCGCACGCTGACGGGGTCTCAGCGCGCATTCATCTATTACAGCGCCCAGCCCGACCGTGTCGAGCAGAAACTCTTCGGATACGGAACCAGCAGCAAAGGCACCGGCGTGAATGCTCGGCGGCGGTGGATGGCGCCGTGGCTGACCGGTGACGCCGAGCATGACGGCTTGCTCCTCGGGATCAGTATGGATCGGCTGCGAAAGACCTACCTGGAGCAGGTCAGAAAGCCCACATCCCACACCCAGGCCACGTTGGCTCGCTATCTGAGTCGCATGGACCCCGTGCGCAACGAGGGATTCCAGATCGTCGCCGAGGCCCTCGATGAGCAGGTCGCACGAGCACTTGCCCGACGCTCGATGACGGTGCAACCGGACACCCACGACGACGGATCCGGCCAAGACGCCGTGCTGGGCACGTGCGCTGATTTCGAGCACTCGCCGGTCGACGGTCAACGGTGCCGCCAGTCGTTCATGGCATGCCTTGACTGCAGCAACGCCCGAGCCTTCCCGCGCCACCTACCGGTGCAATTGGTCGTCGCCGACCGGCTTCGCGGCCTGCGCCAAGAGATGCCCACCGCGCAGTGGATCGCTGATCACGCGGGTCCTCTCGCGCAACTCGACGACATCTTCGCCGAGTACGAGCAGGCCCAGTTGAGCGCCGCGCGCGCCGAGATCACCGACAGCGATCACCGGACGGTCAACCTTCTGCTGACAGGAAACCTCGAAGCGTCATGACCCATACAGCTGAAGCTTTCGACGTCGTGGCAGGTGTCCACGTCGCCCCCGCAACAGAGGTCGTGATCAACCGCACCCTTCACGTCCCAGGGATTCGATGCCGATTCGGCGACCCGGTGTGGGATTTGTCCGCGGCGATCGAGGACCGCCACAGTGCAGGACAAGCCGTGCACTGGGAGGGGTTCCCAACGCCATTTCGTCACGCCTGCAAGCTCTACCTGTTCGCCCTGCTCAACATCGTCGACGACGCACCCCGCCTTGACAGTTCCCGATCGCTCTATCCGCACATCAAGACGATCTTGGGTGAGCTGGTGCCGTTGCGGAGGTTCACGACGTGGCTGGCGAAAATGGGTGTGACATCGTTCGGCCGAGTCGGCGCCGAACATCTCGATGACTATCTGTGCCACGTCACCGAGACCAGCGGCGTCAGCGCCGAATCCAAACGTTCAGCGTTACAGGCCATCAAGCGTCTGCACGTGTACCGGGATGCCCTGCCCACGCATTGCCGGCTCCCCCCGGGCCCGTTGTGGGGCGGCGCGAGCGCCCGAGGCCTCGCCAACTACGAGTCATCCTGGGGCAAACCGAACACCACCCCGCGTATTCATCCCGACATCATGGAGCCGCTACTCTCGGCAGCATTGATGGTGACCCACACGATCGCCACCGATCTACTTCCCGCAGCACGCAGCCTTCTCGCGATGCGATACCTGGCCCATCGCATCGCACCCGCCATTCGTCGGGCTCCTACTCGCACGGTGTCGGTGTTCGAGACCACCAAGCAGCAACTCGAATGCCTGCTCGCGGCACTAGGCCGCAACGACGCCTCACTTCCAGGTATCCGGACGGGCGACACGACCAGTGTCGATCTGATGGGGTTGGCCGTGGGTGGATGGCTCAACCACACCGAACTGAGGCGGATGAAAGAGACACCGGTCCTGGTAGCCAAGCATGGATTGCCGATCGAAGTGGACATGTTGCGCGCCACCACATTCAGCGCCACCGGCATGCACTGCTGGCGCGAAGCCCCCGTCGGCGCGAGTGAACTCGTCGAACTGCTGCGCCACGTCACGACTGCCTGTTTCCTCGTGATCGCCTACCTCTCGGGTGTTCGGACCGGCGAGGCACTCAACCTCCGGCGCGGCTGCATCAGCCGGGACTCGAAACTGGCGTTGACACTCATGTCCGGTCACCAGTTGAAGGCCGATGACCGGCGCCGACACCGATCACCCGCCACCATCCCCTGGGTCGTGACCGACGAAACCGCCCACGCCGTCGCCGTTCTTGAGCAGATCACGGTGAGCGATCTGCTGTTTCCGGCTTTCAACATGTGCTCCCAACAGCGATTCCTCTTCGGCGCCAACCGGACCAGAACACCCGGCTCCATCAACGCCGACATCACCAGCTTCATCGAGTGGTTCAATCGCGCGATCGCTCCAGCAGGCATCCATCCGCAGATCGGCGCCGACCCGCACGGCACAATCCAAGTGCCGCGCCTGCGACGCACACTGGCATGGCACATCGTCCGGCGGCCCGGCGGAACCATCGCCGGCGCAACGCAATACGGCCACCTGCACACACAAATGATCCAAGGTTATGCCGGCGGAGCTGATGCAGGATTCCTCGACGACATCACCTTCGAACAATT
>NZ_HG322951.1:2390458-2428842 GCF_000455325.1 Mycolicibacterium septicum DSM 44393 | reverse complement strand
TGCGACGCACACTGGCATGGCACATCGTCCGGCGGCCCGGCGGAACCATCGCCGGCGCAACGCAATACGGCCACCTGCACACACAAATGATCCAAGGTTATGCCGGCGGAGCTGATGCAGGATTCCTCGACGACATCACCTTCGAACAATTCCTCCACCGTGCCGAGATCATCCACGACGACAACCATCGACTCGAGCGCGGCGAGCACGTCTCCGGTCCGGCTGCCGATGAGTACCGGGCCCGCGTTGCTCGGGCAAGCACGTTCGCGGGTTTGACAGTGACCACCAAGAGTCAGATCAACAATGCACTGTCGAACCCCGACGTGCAGATCCACCACGGCGCGGTCGTGACGTGCGTGTTCCGGCGCGCCACCGCAGCCTGCCTGGAACCTACCGACAACAGCTCTGTTGAACCGTTCTGGAGTCGGTGCCGACTTGGCTGCGTCAACGCCGCCCGCACCGACCGCGACGCCGCCAACCTTCGTCAGCATGTCGAAGCACTCCAACGCGATCTGGCGACTCTCGAACTTCCCGAACCGCTGCGGCAGCGAGTTCAGGTTCGCCTGATCGAGCACCGAAAGGCCCTCGCAGAGCACGAATCCAGCCGACCGACGACAAACCCCCAGCAGGACGAGGACGACGAATGACCCTCATGGGTGATGCTGCCGCACGCAACGATGGAGAACGCCAGCTGGTGCTGGCCGCGATGAGCCGCCTCCGAGACGACAAAGCCGAGCAGAGCAACGGCGCGCGTACCGTGGTGGCCTTGGCAGCCGAATCGGGAGTATCGCGGCAGAGACTCTATGAACATCACGGCGATCTGCTCAACGAGTTCAAGGCGACGGTCGGGTGCGGACCCGTTCCCCCGAATGTCGAAGCGCTGCAACGACAACTTGCACAGGCCCGTGAGCACAACCAGGAACTGACCAACGAGAATGCTCACCTGCAAAGCAAGATAAGGACGCTGTCAGCGGTGATCACCGAACTCACGCACGAAACCTCCGGAGCCAACGTCGTTGTTTCGATGCCACGGAAACTCGCGGGACGCAACGGGTTCACCTGAACAGACCGTCCCACGGATTCTGTCTGATCTTGGCTGGTCGTTTGACTTGGGACTGTCAGAGAAACGGTGGATCTGATCTTGGTGTGACACGCCGAGCGTGAGCTTGGCGGGAAGGATCACCAATGTCAGAAACACTCGATCCCGTGGCGACTGAACTGGATCAACGGCAGCTTGCCGAACAATTGTTGGCGCAGGCCAAGGAGCAAGGCGTCGAGCTGGTCGGCCCGAACGGGCTGCTCAACCAGTTGACGAAGAACGTGCTGGAGACCGCGTTGGATGCCGAGATGACCGAACATCTGGGTTATGACCGGCATGATCCCACCGGGCGGGGCAGCGGCAACTCCCGTAACGGGATGCGATCCAAGACGGTGTTCACCGAGATCGGCCCGGTCGACATCGACGTGCCGCGGGATGTGAATTCCTCGTTCGAGCCGCAGATCGTCAAGAAACGCCAACGTCGCCTGACCGGTATCGATGAGATCGTCTTGTCCTTGACGGCCAAGGGATTGACCACCGGGGAAGTGTCGGCGCACTTCGCCGACGTCTACGGCGCCACGGTGTCCAAGGACACCATCAGCCGGATCACCGACAAGGTGATCGAGGAGATGGCCGAGTGGTGCAACCGTCCGTTGGAGGCGGTGTATCCGGTGGTGTTCATCGACGCCATCAACGTCAAGGTCCGCGACGGCCAGGTCACCAACCGGCCGGTCTACGTGGCCATCGGAGTCACCTGCGGCGGGGAACGCGACATCCTCGGTTTGTGGGCCGGCGACGGTGGTGAGGGCGCCAAGTTCTGGCTGGCGGTGCTCACCGAGATCAAGAACCGCGGCACAGGTGACGTGTGCATCGTGGTGTGCGACGGCCTGAAGGGGCTGCCCGAAGCGATCACCACGGTGTGGGACCGTGCCATCGTCCAGACATGTGTTATTCATCTGCTGCGCAACACGTTTCGATACGCGTCGCGGAAGTACTGGGACCAGATCGCCAAGGACTTCCGCCCGGTCTACACCGCGGCGTCGGAGGCCGCGGCCAAGGAACGCTTCACCGAGTTCACCGCGACGTGGGGTGCCCGGTACCCGGCGATCATCCGATTGTGGGAGAACGCCTGGAGCGAGTTCGTGCCGTTCCTGGACTACGACGTCGAGATCCGACGCGTCATCTGCTCGACCAACGCCGTCGAATCCCTCAATGCCCGTTACCGCAGAGCGATTCGCGCCCGCGGGCACTTCCCGACCGAGCAGGCCGCGATGAAGTGTCTCTACCTCGTGACCCGCTCCCTAGACCCCACCGGCCGCGGTAAGGCACGATGGGCAATGAGGTGGAAGCCAGCGCTCAATGCGTTCGCGATCACCTTCGAAGGCCGGATCACCCCGACCGGCAACTAACAGATGCCAAGGTCGGATCCACCGTTAATCTGACAGCCCCTTTGACTTACAACGAGCGGCCAGTGTATCGCGCTGTCAACTCTGATTGACGGATTGATGCTCAGCTGCACTGTCTTAGTTGAGCGCCGTCACAGCCGGTTTCATCGACCGGCGTCTTGGTTGGAGAGAGCCGGGGACGTGATCTTGTGAGCGGGAGCCTCCAGGAGGTCGGCCAGGTTCAGCCCGGTCGACCGTGGGTGAAGTTCGCCCCGAATCGTCTCGCCGACTCGGCGGTATGAGGCCGCTCGCTACCTCTAGGGGTTGCCCGCTCTAGCGAGCTCCACGGGCAGGTTGGAGAAGATGGGCATCCCGGTGATCGGGTCGATGTCGTCGGCGCTGGTCAGCTGGTTGACGTTGCAGCTGCCCTCAAAGCCGTGCGGCACCGAAAGGGCGCCGGATACAAGCGTGGGATCGATCGTCACGGAGCCCGTGAGTTCACCGTGCCTGCTTCGGACGACCGCGATGTCCCCATCGTTCAGACCGCGTTTGGCGGCGTCGTCGGGATTGACGTATATACCGGTGGTGCCATGGTCGGCCGATTTGCGGGAATTGAGTTGGTTCTTCTGCCGTCGCGAGATGAGCACGAGGTCGGGTCCGGGGGCCAGCTCGGCAAGCTGAGCTACAAGCGGGCCTGGCGCCAGCCGCCAGCCCCCGAACTCGTCGGCCCGTGACTGCAGCCAGCCGAATGCCCGGTCCGCCGCCACGGTGTAGTTCGCTTCGCCGCTGGTGTCGATGGGCGTCCGCGCGCCCAGCGCGAGTAGAGCCACCACGTCGTCGTCGGTGACGGTGTCTGGGTTCACTCCGGGGAAGAAGTCCAGACTCATCCGCTTTCCGATTTGGGTCAGGATCCACCAGTAGGACCGGACGTCACCTCGCGGCGCTACCACCGCGGGGGTGAACTGCGCACCGAGCTCGGGGAACGAAAAGTCTGTACCCAGCGACACGTCGGGACGTTCCAGCTGATCCTTGGCGGGCAACACGTGAGTGGACAGCGCCGTCGTCGCGTTGTCGGCGATCTCGACCGTGAGCAGGACCTCGAGTTGTCGCAGCGCGGCGGTGATCCGCTCGGTTCCCGGCATGCAGGTGATCAGGTTGCCGCTGAGGTTGATCAGCGCGCGCAGGTTGCCACTCTCGATCTCGTCCGGCATTGCCGCGCAGGGGTATTCGCCTGCGACCGAGCGCAGGTCGGGACGGCTCGCGGGCCCGGGCCCGCGGAACCCCTCCTCCGGCGCAGTCGGGATGCGGCGGTTGTCGAGCTGGGTGAGCATGCCGGGATTCGACCAGGCGCCGCCCTCGCGGTCGAGCGACCCGGTGACGATCATCAGCGCCCAGGTCATCCACGCGGTCACGTTGGCCGCAGGCGACATTGACACGCCGGTGCCCGACTCGACGCTGACCCTGCCGGCGCGCCGTACTGCGGCCGAGAACTCTTCCAGGACCTCGGTCGCGATGCCGCTGATCGCCGCCGCCCGGGCGCACGTAAAGCCCTCGACGGCCTCTGCCAGCGCCTCGACGTCCTGCGCGTGCCGGTCGAGGTATTCGCGATCGGCGCCGTCGCGCAGCAGCTCGCGCACCAGGTAGGCCAGCACCGCGTAGTCGGTCCCCGGCCTGGTCTGCAGGTGTCGCGTCGCCTTGACCGCGGTCTCCGAGCGGCGCGGGTCGAGCACCCACACCTGCCCCTCAGTGGTGAACTCCCGCATCCGCACGGCCGGGCTGCTCAGCATCGCGGTGTGTCCGTGTGAGACAAGGGGATTGGTGCCGACGTAGATCGTCATCCGGCAGCGGCCGAAGTCCGGACGCGGCAAGGCGGCAAAGCCGCCGATCATCTCGCCCACGAGAATCTTGGATACGGTGTCGATCGTCATGTCGCTGTAGTAGGAGCGAGTGCGAAGTGCCTTGCGCATCATCTGCGCGGTCGCGTAGGCGGCACTGTCGAGGTACCCGCCGCCGCCGAGGAAGATGCCGACGGCGTCCGGTCCGGACTTGTCGATGATCGCGCGCAGCTTGGCAGCGACGTCGTCAAGCGCTTCATCCCACGAAACCCGCTCCATTGCATCGCCGTTGCGCATCTTCGGATACAGCAGCCGGTCCTCGCGGTGGTGGCCGTGTCCCATGGCCCGGCCCTTGGAGCAGGTGTAGCCGTGCGAGAGTAGGTTATCGGCGTCGCCGCGGACGCTGAGCACACGCTCTTCGTCGTCGACCTCGACGAGCACTCCACATGCGGATGTGCAGATTCGGCAGAAGGACTTTCGGATCATGCGATCACCTCGTCGGTGCGCCGTCTGTGACCTGCTTCGGACTCGGGTACGAGAAGCGCTGCAATCGCGGGAAGTTCAGCGTAGGTGACGATGCCGGGCGGCGCCGCGCACACCGCCGGAATGGCGTTCACCAATGGTGCGGCGGTGATCCGTAAGCCAATGTTGCGCATGCGTTGCGGTGACCAATCGGCGAGATCTGCATCGGTGGGCAGCAGGTCGATCTTCATGCGCACGTTCGGGTCACCGGAAATATCGACGAGGTAGCCGTGTTCGATGTGCCACGCTGGCTCCAGCAGCGGGGTGGCGGCCCATCGCTGCTGGACACAAACCACCTCCTGGCCAGCCTGGTGTCCGCTCCATCTGACCTCGATACCCCCGACATGGCCGTCGCGAATCAGGACGCCGTCGGCGACGGCCTCCTGTGTCGCGTGCGCGAACTCAACCGAACAGGAAATCTCGTCGAGCTCAACGCGTAGCATGCGAGCCAACACGTCGACCGCTTCGGCGAACACGGCCGTCCCGGCGCGTACGTCCTCCACATGGCCCGGGTCGTCCCTGCGCCGACCCCAGCCGACCCTCGCGAAGTTGGCATCTCCGATGAACTCTGAGACGTCAACCGACTCGAATACTGATGCTCTGCGCACGTTCGTCGAGACACCGCTGGCGATCGCTGCGGCAAGCTGCACGAATCCCGGATTCATTCCGCTGCCAAAAATGCTCGAACCACCGGCGAGTGCAGCAGAATTGAGCGCTGCACGGTCATCGCTGGACAGATTGACACCTGTCATGAATTCCGCGCTGGTGACGACATTGACACCGGCTCGTAGTATGCGTTGCACCTCAGCAAGGTTGAAGTACAAGGGCGTATACACAACGCAGTCAGGCCGCGATTCGAGTAAGGCATCCGCATCGATGGTAGCTCGGATGCCAAGCTCCCTGCCCAGGCCGCACAGCGTGCCCAGGCCTACCCCGGCCTTTTCCGGCGAACGGGTGTATACGCCGACCACGGCGATATCCGGTCGGCTCGTCAGGGCGCGCACAACCTCCGCAGCTACGTTGCCCGTCGTCCACTGCGCGACGCGGAGCACGTGCCGCTCAACCTCGAATGTCATCGGATTGGACCGATCTCGCGCCCCATGCTTGGTGACCACGAATCACTCACCTGCGCCGACGGGTTCACTGGGTGTGAATACGACCGGCATCGATTCCAAGCCACTGACGAAGTTCGCCGCGCGCAGCGGCAGCGCCGATTCGTCGGCCAGCCGCAAGCCCGGAAGCCGCTTCCATATCCGGGTGAGCATGAGTTTGAGTTCGAGTCGCGCGAGTTGGTTACCCAGACAAAAGTGCGTACCGAAGCCGAAGGCGATGTGGCTGTTCGGATTACGGTCGATCCGGAAGTTGTCCGGGTCGCCGAACACCGTCTCGTCGAAGTTAGCCGACTCGAACATCAGCATGATCTTCTCGCCCTCGCGCATCTCGGTCCCGTGGAACGTGGTGTCGGCGGTGAGCGTGCGGCACATGTTCTTCACCGGCGACGTCCAGCGCAACATCTCCTCGATAGCACCGGGCGCCAGCTCTGGGTCGGCGACCAGGCGTTCCCACTGGTCGCGGCGGCGTAGCAGCTGTTCAGTGCCGCCTGAGAGGGTGTGTCGGGTCGTCTCGTCGCCGCCGATCAGGAGCAGCAACGTCTCCATGACGATCTCGTCGTCACTCATTCGCTCGCCCTCGACCTCTGCGTTGACGAGCACGGAGAACAGGTCGTCGGTGGGCTCGGCGCGGCGCTTGGCGATGGCGTCCATCGTGAACGCGGTGTAGGCGGCGTGGGTGTCCATCAGATTCTGGACGGTCTGTTCGTCGAGGTGGGAGCTCAGCCCGCACACCAGCTCGTCAGACCATTGCAGCAGCTTCGCGCGCTCGTTGGGCAGCACGCCCAGCATGTCGCCGATGACCGCCATCGGCAGTGGTGCGGCGATGTCGCGGACGAAGTCGCATTCCCCGCGTTCGCACACGGCGTCGATCAGCGTGTCGCACAGCCGCTCAATCGAGGGCACCTTGCCCATCACCCGTTTGCGGGTGAAGCCGGCGTTGACCAACTTGCGCCGCAACAGATGGGCGGGATCGTCCATGTCGATCATGTACGGCATCCCGGGCTGGTCGGGCCGGATGCCGCCGGTGGACGAGAACAACTCGGGGTTGCGCTCGGCGTCGAGGACTGCTTGATAGGTCGCCGCCGCGGCCAGCCCGTTGCGGTCGCGAAAGACGGGCTCGTTGGTCCGCATCCACCGGTACGCATCGCGAGTGCTGCTGTCTGCGTAGAACGTGCCGTCGGTCAGGTCGACATCTGGCCGTGTCCGCGGTCCGGTGTCAATTGTCATTGTCGATCCCTGTTCGAGTGGTGAATTGACCTGCTAGGTACTTCCACGAGCGAGGCCGACTGCACCGCGGGCTTGGTGCAGCCGGCCTCCTGTCGATCGCCGAAGCAACTGGCTTTCGGGAATGGATCGACGTGTGCTGAAGACATGCGATGCAGTCAGATTGCCCGGATGCCTTCTTCTTTCGGACGCAGCGACCCGATCGCAGGGGTCAGCGGGATGCGCAATGCATCGACAAGGCCGGGTTCGGCAGCGCATACCCACGGGATGGCGTTGATGGCCCGCATGCCAGTCGCGAGTAAGCCGTGATCTGTGGAGTCCTCGTCGTCGTGGAATCCGACCTCGAATTCGGCATCGAAGCTCGGCTCGCCCTCGATGATGACGCGCCACACTCCGTCAATTCCGCCGGCGCGGCTCTTCGGCCAGTCCGGGGCGATATCGTCGGCCATCCGGTCGACATGCTCGATGGTGATGGCTTCATGGCCGTCCACCACGCCGATGCAGCGGAACCAGACGGCGCCCACGGTGCCTTCCTCGATGACCCCGGAGAGCGTCTCGAGTCGGCGCGGCGCAGGCGCGAACTTGCAGTCCTCACGGATTTCGTCGAGCTGCACCCCGAACGCGTCGGCGACCATCGTCACCGCCGCACCCCAACCGAATTTGATGACGCCTGGGATCATCACGCCGCCCTGATAGTCCAGCGGTTGACCGAAGCCGAACAGCTCGCGCATCTCGTAGATCGTGCTGTCGCGGGAGTAGTCGGTGATCTCCAAGCCGCGAACCGAATACACCCGGTTCGACATCGACGACAGCGCCACCGCGAAAAGATCACATCCGAAGCCAGGCTCGATGCCCGTGGAGTAAATGGAGCTACCGCCTTCGTGAGCGGCATCGACGATCCGCTGCAGCGTCGAGGGCTTCAACGAGCCACGCGGGTAGACCATCCCCGGCACCGACGTCGTCACGATATTCTTACCCGCCCGTAGGATCCTGCAGAAATCCTCGAACGCCTCACGTGGACGGTTGGTCGCCGGCCCGGTGTAGATGATGCAGTCGGCGTCACCGGACAGAATCGCGTCTTTATCACGAGTCGCGGCGACGCCGAGGGGGTCGATCCCGGCGAGCGTGCCGGCGTCCTGACCGTCCTTGGATTCCGAATGGACCCACACTCCAACGAGTTCCAGATTCGGGCGGCCGGCAACCGAGCGAATGGCCAGCTTACCGACCCGGCCGGTCGCCCATACTACGACTTTGTAGGTCCTATCGATGTTGTCCAACGGGTTGGTCATGGTGCAACAACTCCTGCCTCGATGCTGGTGACTCCACCAAGTCAACACCGTTGACCCCGTACCCGTCAACAGTGTTGACCAGATGGGGAGCCGAGGGCAGGATGGGCATTCACTTCGAGTCCCAAGGAGGACCACGATGGCGCAGGCAGCCACAAAGTCGGCGCCTCGACGCGGTCGGTCCATGACGACCGCCGAAGCGATCAAGCGCTGCGCGGCCCGACGGTTCTGGCGCGACGGTTACGCCTCGACCTCGGTGCGCGCGATCGCCGCGGACGTCGGCGTCGACCCGGCGTTGGTGATCCGCCACTTTGGATCGAAGGAGGAGTTATTCCTCGAAACGCTCCCGGTGCGAGGGTTTTGGGACGACGTGTTGGCCGGCCCGTTGGATACGCTCGGTACCCGGCTGGTGGATTTCGTGCTCAGTCGCGCGTCGGGAAAGATGCTGCGGGTGCATACCACGTTGGTGCGGGCGTCCGACAGCCCGGCGGTGCGGGCGCGGCTCTACGAGATCGTGGACTCGTCGTTCATCGAGCTGCTGAGGGAGCGGCTGCCCGGGCCGGATCCGGTGCTGCGTGCAAGGTTGATGGCCGCCCAGGTCGGTGGGCTGCTGCAGTCGCTGAGCATGTCCGATGAAGCGTTGCGCGATGACGATCCCGCCGCGGTCGTCGCGGTTTACGGCCAGGCTATCCAGAGCATCGTCGGGGTCTGAAAGATGTCCACCTTTGCACCGTCGGAAAGGCCGATGTGACCGCATCGCCGAGAATGCATCACGTGATCTATGCCGTTGACCGCGAGCGGTTCGAGGCGGCCACTGCGTTCTTTTCCGAAGTCGGATTCACCTTCACCGCCGTCGAATTGGGAGACGTCGGTTTGCAGGTGAGGGTGGATTGGACCGGAGGGGTGGAGCTGATCAGCCCGCTGGACACCGAGGCGGGACGCAGCAGCGCGGTGGCCGAGTTTCTCGCCTCCCGCGGCGACGGCGTCTACTCGGTCGCGATCCGGGTCGCCGACATGGCTGCCGCTGAGCAGGTGGCCGCCCGGTATGGGGCGGTCACCGGGTTCCGCCAGCATCGAGACGGTGACGGCTTCGCACTCGACGAATCGGAGATGACGGTACTGGGCCTGCCAATGACGTTGCTGGCCACCGACTTACCCTGCAACTGGCGTCACCACATGGTGCCGCGTAGGTGATCGGTTGGCCGTAAATCGTGTGCGGCGAGGATGCCTGCCGGAGCCGCGCAGACCGCACTGATGGCGTTGACCGCACGCGCTGCTGTGCCGGTGACGCCCCCCTGGTTGTGGTCGATGCCTATCCCGACGTGGGTGTTGATCTCGACCCCGGGATCGCCGTCCACGACGACGCGGTGCACGCCAGGCCGCCCGTCGGGCGGGAAGGCCCAGTCCGGCGCGGCGGCATCGGTGAGCCGGTTGACGTGTTCCATGGTGATCACGACGTCGCCATTGGCTACGCCCTCGACGCCGAACCGCACCGCGGCGACCTGGCCGGGTTCGACCGTCATCATCGTGCATTCGATGCGTCGCTCGGTGACCCACTTTTCGTGGCGCTCGCGCACCTCGTCGAGTTTGATGCCGAGGTTGTCGGCGAGGGTGCGCACCTGTCCGCCCCACAGCGACGTCAAGACGCCGGGCGCGAACAAGATCGGCGTGTGGTCCGGTGTCGTGCCGAATCCGAAACTGACGCCGGTGAATTCGGCGTCGTCGTAGCTGCCGTAGTCGCAGATCTCCTGCACGGTCACCGCGGTGGCCCGCGTGGACAGGCTCAGGGCCGCATGCACCAGCGTGTCGCCGGAGAAGCCAGGGTCGATGCCGTTGACGTACAACGTGGAGCCGCCCTGCTTGCAGGCCTGCTCCAGCGGCTCGCGCAACCAGGCGTCGGCATGCTGGGGGGCGACCATCCAAACCAGCGACGTGCCCACCACGTTGACGCCAGCGTTCAGGAACCGGCTGAGCTCATCGATGGCCTCGGTGGGGCGGGTTTCGGCTTGTGAGGTGTAGACGACGCAGTCCGCGTGCAGCGCCAGTAGCGCGTCGAGATCGTCGGTCGCGGTGATGCCGGTCGGTGCGGTCAGCCCGCACAGTTCGGCGGCGTCGCGGCCGACCTTGTCGGTTCCGTTGGCGTGCACGCCGACCAGTTCGAGATCGGGCCGGCCGATCAGCGCGCGCAGTGCATGCTCGCCGACGTTGCCGGTGGAGAATTGAATCACTTTGCGTTTCATCAGAATCGTCCCTTCAGAGCAGGTCGGTGATCGTCTTCAGACCGGCTTCGTAGAGCACGCCGGGCATCATGCCGCCGTCGATCTCGATGGTGGTGCCGTTGATGAAGTCGGCTCCGCCACCGGCGAGGAACACACAGGTGCGCCCGACCTCCTCAGGCTCGCCTCCTCGCTGCAGCGGGATTCTGGCGAAGTAGTTGGCGCCGGTGGGATCGTCGTTGGGCAGCACGAACGAGCGGAAGTTCTCGGTGATGTGTGGCCCAAGAGCGATCGCGTTGACGCGCGCGTGTGGTCCCCATTCCTCGGCCAGTGACCGGGTCAGGTGGTTGAGGCCGGACTTGGCCGCGCCATAGGACACCAACGTCGGCGAGCCGGCCGGGTGCGAGGCGCCGCTGGAGATGTTGATGATGCAACCGGTGCCGTCTTGGCGCCGCATCTGCCGATAGACCCTGATGGCGAACCACAGCGGGCTGGTGAGGTTCATCTGGATGGCGAACGCGTGGAACAGCACAGTGCGTTCGTAGTCGTCGTCGCTGCGCGGCGCGCCCTGGATCTTCTGCACGAGTTCGGGAATGTCTTCTGCGTGTGGCGCGGGTACTGTGCCGCCGGCGTTGTTGACCAGGATGTCGATGCGGCCGTAGGTGTCAGCCACCTGTTGCACCATGGCATCGATCGCCTGGTGGTCGCCCTGGTCGCACACCAGCTGCGCCGAGCGGTCCGCCCAATCTGGATGTTCGTCGGTACCGGGGATGGTGTCGAGCGGCTTGCGCGAGCAGCCGACGACGGTGGCGCCCGCTCGCAACAGTTCGTGGGCGATGCCGACCCCGACGCCGCGGCTGGTGCCGGTGACGATCGCAATCTTTCCGTCAAGTGAACCCATCGGTGTCTCTCTTCTCTGCTCAGAAGGCGCGAATGCCGTCGCGGTGCGGTCGCATGCCGCCCACCGCTGGGGTAAGTGGAAGGTGTAGGGCGTCGACGATGCCAGGTTCGGCCTCACACACCCACGGGATCGCGTTGAGCGCCCGCATTCCCGTCGCTAACAGCCCTTGGTTACTGGTGTTTTCGCCGGGCCGAAACCCGACCTGGAACTCGGCGTCGAAGCTGGGTTCGCCGTCGATGATGACCCGCCAGATGCCGTCGGTGCCGCCGTCACGACCTTTGGGCCAGTCCGGCGCGAAGTCGTCGGCCATCCGGTCGATGTGCTCGATGGTGATCGCTTCCACGCCGTCGACGACGCCGATGCAGCGCGTCCACACCGCTCCGACTTTGCCCTCCTCGACGACCCCGGACGCCGCATCGATGCGTCGTGTCGCCGGTGCAAACTCACACGATTCCCGGATCTCGTCGAGCGTGACGCCCATGGCGTCGGCCACCATGGTCACCGCTGCGCCCCACCCGAACCTCAACGCGCCCGGAGTGCGAAGTCCCCCTTGATAATCCAGCGGCATGCCGAACCCAAAGGTGTCGCGCACATCGAAGGCGACTGGATACTCCGAATAGTTGGTGATCTCGAGACCCCGGATGGAGTACACGGTGTGTGACATCGTCGTCAGCGCGATCGGCAGTAGGTCACAGCCGAATCCTGGCTCCACGCCCGAGGAGAACAACGAACTTCCTCCGGCAAGCGCGGCTTCGCGCAGCGGGCCCGTGTAGCGGGCCGATAGCGAGCCACGCTCGTAGACCAAGCCCGGAATCGACGTAGTGACCAGGTTCTTGCCCGCCCGCAGGATCCGGCAGAAATCGTCGCGGGCCTCTTTGGGCCGCGACGTGCCGGGCCCCACGTACATCACACAATCGGCGTCAGACGCCAACAGCGCCTCGGCGTCGCGGGTGGCGGCGATGCCAATCGCGTCCAGACCAGCCAACGTGCCGGCGTCCTGGCCGTCCTTTGATTCCGAATGCACCCACACTCCGGCCAATTCCAGATTGGGCCGGTCAAGGATTGTGCGGATGGCGAACCGTCCGATGGTGCCGGTGGCCCACAGGATCACCTTGTACCGCTTGCCGTTTGCCAGGGGATCGCCCACGGTTTCTCCTTCGCATCGACGCCGAAGCCGACCGACGCTGCGGCGCCGACCACCAGTGTCAGAACCATAAAGCTATCAATGTTTTGGTGTCAATGTTTTCTCTGGGCCGCGGCCGGTGTGGTCCCCTTAACGGTATGGCTCCCCGAACTGCTCCACGCCGACCCGCGCATGGCAACCAGGCACGTGCTGAGCGCACCCGTGCCCTGGCCATAGATGAGACCGTGCGATGCGTGCTGGAGGAAGGGTTTGCTGCTGCTAGCGCCAAACACATCGCCGAGCGGGCCGGAATGACCTGGGGTGTCATCCAGTACCATTTCGGTGATCGCGATGGCCTGCTGATGGCCGTCGTCGACCAGGGCTTCGCCGACCTGTTGGCCACGCTCCGGGCGCTTGCGCCGCCCGCCGCGGAGACCGACACCAGACAACGGCTGGATCAGGTGGTGAATGCGGCATGGGAGGCGATGTCAAGCGCTACGTCACGGGCTGCGATCGAGATTCTGATCGGAACCCGCGCCACGCGGGGAACCGCGGCCGCCAAGCATCTGAATCGTCTTGCAAAGACGTTTGCGGCGTTGGGTAGTGCGGTCGCCGCGGACCTCGATGCCACGCAGAGCGTCGCCCTTGGCAACCTTCTGCTGAGCAACCTTCGCGGACTGGTCGCGACCCAGCTGATCATGGCCCGACCCGTCGATACCGCCAGCGACAGAGCGATACTCGCCGACGTCATCAGTAGTTACATCGATAAGGACCGTTGACGGAATGCGTTCTACGGGCGCCGGGCCTTTCCAATTTGGCGACCTGACCATTGCTCGATGCCCAGGAAACTTCACGCGCGCACGTCACCTGATGCGTGTGTCAACGGAGGGTGTTGCTGCGGGTGTTGCTCGCCCGGTGATGGCGGTCGTGCGGACGGCCGGAGGCACGTCGCTCACACTCAAGTAGATTTCAAGCGCAACTCGGCTCCCAGAAAACCTCTGGAAATTCCGTGAATCCGATCAGGACATTATGGGCCGACAACTGTCGAATGGGCGAGTGAAGCACCGTCTCCTGCATCACCAGTGCGCGGCTGCGCTCGGCGCGCTCCTGACTGCCGCCGGGAGGCCTCCTGGGTGCCGGACGTTGCGGTGCCATGGTGTCTAGATCACCACACGACCAGTCGACATGGTGTTCACGGCGCGCCACGGTGTCGAGTCGCTGGGAGCTGGGACCGTCGCGACAGGGGGAGACTGCTGCGCAATCCTTTTCACCCGGCAGTTTTCAGCGACAGATATCCGTCTGGCCCGTTTAGCTAAGTCGCTGTTGTTGGGTCGGCCCTGCTGACGCCACCAAGCAGTTCGAACGGCCCCACGTGTCGACGCCGCGACACGCGAAACTATTGAACCGCCGACCGCCATCGCGGTCGCTGTAGGTGGATCTAGAACTGACCCGCACATGGAGCAGGGACAGCGTCGGACACCCAGCGCTCTCGTACGCTCGCGCAAGGTGCCACCCTCGATCTTCCTACGCGGCACTTGTCAGCTGCACCACAGACGACGGCGAAACAGCCGCGGCGTCTTTGGTCGGCAGCCCGAGCTGCATGCTCGACACAGTCAGCACACCCAGTGTCGGAATGATCTGCTGGTACGTGCCCGCCGAGGCGACCAGCTGCAGGGTCACCGTCTCCCCCGGCCGCAGCGTCTGCGCCACCTGCTCCAGCGCAACGGTGACCGTACGCGTCTGCCCGTCCAACGTCACCAGGATCGGAGTGACATGACTTCCGAGCACCAGACCGGTGGTGTCGTCGACCAGCTGGGCGAAGACGTGGCGACTCGAGCCGGTGCCGGAATAGGTGAAAGTGAGCTGCGGCGCCCCCACGATGTAGGTGGTCGCGGTCGCCGCCGGGACAGTCAGGTTCAGCGCGTTGATCGCCTTCGTACCGAACGGAATCAACGGCAATCCCGAGCCGCCGAGGACCGGAAGCAGCGGGAGCACTCCACCAGCGCTGCTCGAGGCGTTCGAGGCTCACTTCAACGCCGCCGGGATTGCCGAGCGAATGCACGTCGAGTCTTTCGAGCACCTACTGATCGGCGGCGTCACCGGCGACGGTGGAACGGTCACCTTCACAGGCAGCGGGGTCACTGCCGAGTGCGACGGCAGGACGCCGATCCTGGTCGCTGGCGAAGCCGCCGGCGCGGTCCTGCCCTACGGATGCCGAATGGGCATCTGCCACACCTGTATCGGCAAGCTCAGCAGCGGATCGGTGCGCGACCTGCGCACCGGTGACGTCACTGGGGCCGGCACCGAGATCCGCACCTGTTTGAACTGCCCCGACGGCCCCGTCACTATTGAGCTTTAGGAGACACGGTATGTCCGAATCGATGATCGAAAGCCCGCTGGCCCGCCTCAGCGCCGAGGAGATCGAAGCGATCGGTAGGGAATTCGACGCCATTCACGAGGAGGTCTTCAACAGTCTCGGTGACCGCGACGCCGACTACATCCGCAGCATCATCGCGCTGCACCGCCAACTCGCACTGTTGTCCCGGGCGATCCTGCTCGGCTCCCGCTACAAGCCGGCGTGGATCCTCGGCACATCGGTGCTGGGGATCGCCAAGATTCTGGAGAACATGGAGATCGGGCACAACGTGATGCACGGCCAATGGGACTGGATGCAGGACCCGCGGATCAACTCCGCGTCATGGGACTGGGACGCCGCCTCCACCCCGGAGGCGTGGAAGCACTCCCACAACTACGTTCACCACACCTATACGAACATCCGCGGCAAGGACAAGGACCTCGGCTACAACGTCATGCGGATAGATCCGCACCAGGAATGGCGCCCGATCTATCTGCTGCAGCCGCTCTACAACCTGCTCCTGGCCGCCTTCTTCGAATGGGGTGTCGCGGCCCACGACCTCGACCGCGACGCGATCAAGGCAGGCACCAAAGACAAAGAGGAATTGCGCCGCCAACTCCGCGGGATGGGCAGCAAAGCCTGGCGCCAGATCGTGAAGGACTACATCGCCTTTCCATTGCTGTCGGGTCCGAAGGGTTTCAAGAAGACCCTCGCAGCGAACTTCACCGCAAACATCATCCGCAACGGGTGGTCCTACGCGATCATCTTCTGTGGTCACTTCCCCGATCAGTGCTACACCTTCAGCGAGGAAGAGGTCGCAGACGAGACGCGGGGCGGGTTCTACATCCGTCAACTGCTCGGGGCTGCCAACATCGAGGGCTCGCCGATCTTCCACGTCCTCTCGGGCAATCTCGGCTACCAGGTCGAGCACCACATCTTCCCGGACATGCCGGCAAGCCGGTACGCGCAGATCGCCCCGAAGGTCAAAGACATTTGCCAGCGCTACGGTTTGCCCTACAACAGCGGTCGGTTCGGCCGGCAAATCGGGTCGGTGCAACGCACCATCCTCCGGCTGGCATTCCCCGGCGGCAGTCCCGCAGCCAAACCCGGCCCCTACCAGCCGGTCGAGGACGACACCATCACGCGCCCGTTGATCGCCGTCTAACGCTGAGTGGTTCCGCGCACCTGGCGAAGCTTGGCCCAGTCCCCGGCCGAGCCATGAGACCTCGGCCCGTCGCCCTCGCGGCAAATCTTTGAGCACCTCAGCCCGCGCGGTGCCTAGGGCCGAATCGAGTTCGGCGGCCCTGTGGAGGAAACGAAGCGATTCGCGAGACAGACGGCCGTGTAAGCATCGTGAGACAGTCCAAAAACCCTAGATCGAACGCCGTGGTCGACCGGATATACGAACGGCGACAACGGCGCAGCCGTACCCGCGGCGACGCCGGCAACGATGAGGAAGGCCCAACGGATGAATGTTCATCCCAGCCACGAACAGCAGAAATCGACGCGGACCGGTCCGTCGCCGCTGCTTCCCGGTGAGGATCCGTTTCATGAACCGCCGGCCGGGTTCGAAGCGTTGCCGCCGGGCACGGTCCTACGCGCCCGCGAGATCGAAATCGCGTTGTTCGGCATTGTGCTGCAGAGGGTTTCGGCGTGGCAGCTGCTATACCGCAGCAGTGATCTGAACCTGCGTCCGGACGCCGCAGTGACCACGGTTCTGCTGCCCGCCTGCGCCGATCCGCGCGAGCCGCGACCGGTGTTGGCCTACCAGTGCGCGATCGACGCGGTCGTCGACCGGCACTTCCCGTCGTATGCGCTGCGCCGCGGCGCCCGATCACCCGGCTGTGTCCCGCAATTCGAACTGCTCGTCATCGCCAACGCGTTGCGCCGCGGATGGGCGGTGTCGATCGCCGATCACGAGGGACGCGGCGGGCACTTCGGCGCACCGCGCGAGCCGGGCTATCGGGTGCTCGACGGCATCCGCGCGGCGACGTCCTTCGAGCCGCTGCTCCTACATCCGGATGCGCCGGTCGCGGTGTGGGGCTACTCCGGGGGCGGCATGGCCAGCTCGTGGGCCGTCGAAATGGCTCCCTCGTACGCGCCCGAACTTCGCATCGTCGGCGCCGTCCTCGGCGCCCCCGTGGGCGATCCCGGACAGACGTTGCTCAAACTCAACGGCACCTGGCTGGCCGGATTGCCCACGATGGTCATCGCAGCGATCCGCCACGTCTATCCCGCCCTGGACCGCCTGCTCGACATCCACGTCACCCCCACCGGGTTGCGCCGACTCGACGAGATCACGACGGTGGGCACGATCGCGGCCATCAAACGATTCCGGTACGACGACCTCGACGACTACATCGACGTCCCGCTCGCCGACCTCCTGGCCTCACCGGAAGTCGCCCTCGTCATCGACGACCTGCGGCTGGGCATGCGCGCGCCGACGTGCCCGCTTCTGGTGCTACACCCAGTGCACGACCAGTTCATCGACGTCGCCGACGTCGACGGCCAGGTACACCGCTACCTCGACGCCGGGGTGCACGTGCAATACCTGCGCGACCGCCTCAGCGAACACATCACCCTGATGCCCCTGTCGGCGCCGACAGCGCTGAATTGGCTGACCGACCGCATCGACGGACGGCCGCTTTCCCCGCCGGGCATCAAGACGGTGTGGTCGACAGCAGCGTCGCCATCGGGGATGCGCGGACTCCTCGCCATGGCGCACGTCGCAATCCGAGTCCTCATGGGTCGAACGTTGACGCCCCGGTCGTGGAAGCAGCACCCCGTTGATGTAGAAGATCGCCAGCCCGCGGCCTAACGTCTGGCTCAACTGGAGCACCGGCTCCGGGTCGCTCCGCGCGGTTGAAATAAGCGTGCCGCGTTGAGCCACCTCCAACCACGTTTTTTGGCCGCAGGCGACAAAACATCCCGGAATCGTTGACCCCTGCGGGCAAGATTTTGTTCCAATTTTCCGCCACACTTTACAAACGACGGGACAAACAGGGGCGTACGTGAGCAACCGCCGGGAATTTGGTTCGGTGATCAGCAGCCGTCCATGATCGCGTCACGTCAAGTGGCGGTTGCCAGCCCGATTGAGCGCGTCGAACCAAGGGACGCAGGAAAGCGACTTCACCATGGGACACTTCCGCAGCAACATCCGTGACATCGAGTTCAACCTGTTCGAGGTGTTGGGCGTGGACCGGGTGTTCGGTGTCGGCCGATTCGGCGAGTTGGACGTGGAGACCGTACGCGAGATGCTCGCAGAGATGGTGCGGTTGGCCGAGGGGCCGATCGCCGATTCGTTCGCCGACGGTGACCGCAACCCGCCGGTGTTCGATCCCGCGACCCACTGCGTGACGTTGCCCGAAGCCTTCAAGAGATCAGCGCGGGTGGTGCTCGACGGCGGCTGGCACAAAGTGGGCGTGTCGGCCGAACTTGGCGGCATCCCGGTGCCGCGCGCGCTGGTATGGGCGCTGCAAGAGCAGGTGCTGGGCGCCAACCCCGCCGTCACGATGTACTGCCTCGGCAGCGGGTTCGCCCAAATCTTCTCCGACATAGCCACCGACGAGCAGAAGGAGTGGGCGAAGATCGCCTCCCAGCGCGACTGGGGATCATCAATGGTGCTCACCGAGCCCGACGCGGGCTCCGACGTCGGTGCGGCCCGCACCAAGGCCGTCCAGCAGGAGGACGGCTCCTGGCACATCGACGGGGTGAAGCGGTTCATCACCTCAGCCGATTCCGACGACCTGTTCGAGAACATCTTCCACCTGGTGCTGGCCCGCCCCGAGGGCGCCGCACCAGGCACCAAGGGTCTATCGCTGTTCTTCGTGCCCAAATTCCTGTTCGACTTCGAGACCGGCGAGCCCGGTGAGCGCAACGGCGTGTTCGTCACCAACGTCGAACACAAGATGGGCCTCAAGGTCTCGGCCACCTGCGAGCTCTCCCTCGGTCAGCACGGCGTCCCGGCCAAGGGGTGGCTGGTCGGCGAGACCCACGAAGGCATCGCGCAGATGTTCGACGTCATCGAGCAGGCCCGAATGATGGTCGGCACCAAGGCCATCGCCACCCTGTCGACCGGGTACCTCAACGCACTCGAGTACGCCAAGACCCGCATCCAGGGCGCCGACCTGACCCAGATGACCGACAAGGCCGCGCCGCGCGTGAGCATCATTCACCACCCGGACGTGCGCCGCTCGCTGATGACGCAGAAGGCCTACGCCGAGGGCCTGCGTGCGATGTACCTCTACACCAGCACCTACCAGGGCCAGGACGGCGTCGCCGAGGCGTTGCACGGCATCGACGCCGACCTGGCCGTGAAGATCAACGATCTGCTGCTGCCGATCGTCAAGGGTGTCGGCTCCGAGCAGGCCTACGCCAAGCTGACCGAGAGCCTGCAGACCTTCGGTGGCTCGGGCTTCCTCCAGGACTACCCGATCGAGCAATACATCCGCGACGCCAAGATCGACTCGCTCTACGAGGGCACCACCGCGATCCAGGCGCAGGACTTCTTCTTCCGGAAGATCGTCCGCGACAAGGGTGTTGCGCTGGGCTACGTCGCAGGAGAGATCGAGCAGTTCATCAAGAACGAGTCTGGCAACGGCAGGCTCAAGGCCGAGCGCGCCCTGCTGGCCACCGCGCTGGCCGACACCCAAGCGATGGCGACCGCGTTGACCGGCTACCTGATGGCCGCCCAAGAAGACATGACCAACCTGTACAAAGTCGGCCTGGGCTCGGTGCGCTTCCTGATGAGCGTCGGCGACCTGCTCATCGGGTGGCTACTGCTGCAGCAGGCTGCAGTGGCGATGAAGGCGCTCGACGCCGGAGCCGGGCTGCCGGCGACATCCAGCCAAGGCGCCAGCGGCGCAGACCAGGCTTTCTACGAGGGCAAGATCGCGGTGGCGTCGTTCTTCGCGAAGAACGTCCTGCCCCAGCTCACCAGCACCCGCGGGGTTCTCGACAACCTCGATATCGACATCATGGAACTCGACGAAGCGGCTTTTTGACGCAACCGCACCGGCCCGTTCGATGACCGAGCAACGATGTACTGCTCCCGACATTGCGTGCTCGACGCCCACCGGACGGGGGGCAGGCGAATCGATGAGCCTTGTCGAGCCGCTGCCGCCGATGCCCGAAGGACACCCCGACGTCTTCGATCGATCGTGGCCGCTTCGCGTTGCCGACGTCGACGCGACCGGCCGACTGCGCTTGGACGCCGCCGCACGACACATACACGACATCGGGCAGGACCAAGCCATGGAGTGCGCAGCGAGGGCCTGTCCTGGAGGCAGAACAGCTCATCACCGATCGGCTTGCCCACCCCCAGGACCGTCAATCCGCTCATCGGATGCTGAGACTGAGAGTGTTTGGCGGGACTGTGTTGGCTCGACGCCCAACGCTACCGTCAGTTCGAGGATCGTGCGGGGATCGTTCAAACGTCCACCGTAGAGTTCACGCAGCTGGCCGAGACGATAGCGCACGGTCCCCGGATGGACGAACAGTTCAGCAGCGATGTCATCTCGTCGTCCATGGTGAAGAAGCCAGGATCGCAAGGTGACGATGAGGTTGTCGCGCACGACGGGGCGCAGCTCGCTTAGCGGCGCCAGCGTCTGCGAACGGAGATCTGCTAGCGCCTCGCTGTCGGCTCCCAGCACCAACTCGGTCAGGAGGCGTTCGGTGTCGGTGACCGGTCCAGCATCCAAGTTCATCACCAGTGCCCGTGCCACCCGACGCACCGATTGGCCTGCCTGCATCCACGGCCGCGCTGGCCCGACGACACTTCCTTCTATGGAGAACGACGATAGGAACTCCTCACGTGCGGAACCCCCGACATCGGGGACCAACACCAACGACATCGGGCGTTCAATGGGCCCCACCGCGTCGTCGGGCACCTCCAGGGTGCGACGATCGATCATCATCGCCGTAACCACCGCCCTGCCGCTGCGCACCGCCACGGCTGTCAACGTTCGCGGCGGCGACCAGTCGGCGCGCTCCGCGCTGACGAGCAACTCCTCGGCGCTCGCCGAACTGATCAAGCGGCGTGTCAACAGTTCCCGCGCGCGTTGGCGAGCTAAACCCGTCTTGGCGAGTTCGTCGGCATGCCCGGACACCGCCGCCGCCGACAACCGGTCCATGTACGCGAAGATCAGCTCCGCGAACACGGCGAGCTGATCTCCAGGCAAATCGTGAGTGACGGCAAGGCTGCTCCACTGGCGCCAGACCGTACGAGCGCCGACCCGATAGGCCGCCAACAACATCTCCGGACTGCGACTAGCGCGGGCCTCAGCCCTGCCCAACGAGTAGCCCCCGTCCAAAGCGGGATCCTGCGCTGGTGACGTGTCGGGGTCCTTCCCCTCGGCGACGAGTTCGATGAAGACGGTGATGGTCTGATCCACGGCATTCTCGATTAGGCGCCGCTGAGCGCCGACGGCATCGGCATAGGCGGGCACCTCGGTCAGGACACGGGCGATGGTGTGCTGCGAAAGCAGGGGCAGTCCGTCCCGAACGGCACGCAGCAACGAGGGCGGCAACCGCAGTCGCAGCGACTGACCGGCCGCTGCCTGCGGATCATTCGACAACGTCATGCGATCCCGACAGACCGTGTCCGTTGGCCAGGAAGAGTAAATGGTACTTCACGGAGGGACCGTTCCGTTGAATTGTTGTCCGCTGAGTATAGGGCCCCCGTACCAATGCGCCGCAGGTCAGGCGCCGCGCCGTCGTCCACCGTGTCACCTTCAACGCCGCACATCCTCGAAAGCCGGCACTATCAGCTTTGCCGAAACCTCGGCGACTGCGACTCGTTCGAGCTCGACGCCGACACGGTGTTCGTGCGAAGCGGTCACGCGCCGAAACTCGGCAAGTGGTATGTCCCCCGGCTGATGCGCTACGACTCGACCAGTGCCTTAAGGCGCTTCAGCGAGCGTATGCCCTACCTGGCGGGTCGCGAGTCGGTCGGCAATCAGGCCCAGCACACCGCCCGGCGCCTGATACGACAGACGGAATGTCATCTGGGTCCGGCCGTCCCCGTCGTCGCGCAGCCGGAAGCGTCCACGCAGAGTCACGCCTGTGATGCCGATGAAAGCCAGGTCGCGCGGCTCGCCGAACTCGACGATTTCGATCAGGCCACCGACCGGCACTGAACCGATCTTCCAGTGCGCGGTGTAGCGAGCTCCAATCCGGGCCGGGCCGTCGGTGATCGTTTCCCACCGCGCCAGGTTCGCCATGAACGTCGGATAGCAGTCGGGGTCGCCGATCACTTTCCAGATGGTGTCGCGGTCGGCGGTCACCACGCACCGGCGCTCGACGCGCATCAGCCGAGCACCGGGAAACGACGTTCGGCGGCCAGCCGGTCCACGCCGGCTTGCAAGCTGGCCATCACCTTGTCGTGCCCGGCCTGGTCGTCGCCGTCCACGTCGATCGGGTCTCGTACTTCGAGCGCGATCTTGGCCGGCAGCGGAATGTGTCCGGCCAGGTCGCCGATGTTCAGTCCCCACGGCAGCGCGAGGGAGATCGGAACGCTCTTGAGCCGCAGCAGTTTGTCGGCGAGCAGCAGTTTGGCCAGCCACTGACCCCGGTTCAGGAACAGCGCGGCCTCCTGGCCGCCGACGCTGGCCAACGTGCACTCCGCCGATACCACACACGCCGTCCTGGGTGAGCCGCCAGCCGAAACCCTGTTTTTCGTGACCATGTCCGCGGTGTACGGATGTCGCGGCTCAAGGCCGAGCAGGTCGTCATTAGGCCGCGGGTCGGCGATCTCGTGTGTCGGCGGGTGGTGGGCTCCAGGACCGGGGGGTGAGCCGTCGGCCCAAGACGACCTTCGCGGCAACGAGAGCCATGTTGAGCAGTCCGCGTATTCCGTTTAGCGACGCTGCTGTCGACCACACCGTCTTGATGCCCGGTGGGGGAAGCGGCCGTCTGGCGATGCGGTCGGTCAGCCACTCCAGCGCTGTCGGCGTCGACAAGGGCATCAGGGTGATGTGCTCGCTGAGCCGGTCGCGTAGATATTGCACGTGCGCCCCGGCGTCGAGGTAGCGATCGACCTGCCCATCGACGTCGGCGATGTCGATGAACTGGTCGTGCACGGGCGCCACGACCAGCAGTGGACAGGCTGGCGCCCGCTGTCCGAGCCGGAGGCCGTCGATGATGGTGACGATTTCTGGTTCGGCGAGCAGGTCGGCCATCGGTATGTCGAGGTAGTCGTCGCTCATCCCGCGCCGGCGCCGCTCGAATCGTATCGGGCGTTCGTGCCGCTGCCCGCGTTCAACGCGGACTCGAACTTCATCCAGTTGAACCGCGACATACTCGACCTGCCCCTCCCGCAGGCAGACCCGTACGCGGCAGCGGCCACCCAAGAGCAATGCCGACACATGCTGGCCCAACGTCGTGCGCGATCCGGGTACGCGGGACAGGTCCGCGATCGATTGGTGCAACAGCCGGGGAATCTGCCCGACTTGGAGGCCGTCGCTTCAGAACTTCACATGAGTTCGCGCACGCTGCGGCGCAACCTCACCAAAGAAGGAACCTCCTACCGGAGCCTCGTCGATGAAGTTCGCGAGCGTCTCGCCGACGAACTCCTCGCCACCGGCGCACTCAGCGTCGCCGAGATCGGCCGACGTTTGGGTTATGCCGACACACCAAGCTTCACCTCCGCCTTCAAGAGATGGAAAGGCGACGTTCCGCCGCGTACATACGCCAAATATGTTCGGCAGCAATCCAACCGAGGCTCAGACTAACGTTTAGCCGGATGAACAAGCGCGTGCCCAACACCGACGACGACGCCACCGAGCTGTTAGCGATACCTGCCATATGAGCTTCGGCCTGGCCATCTCAGCCCGGCCATCTCACGACCGTACCGGCATGACAAAGCCGAAGCGGATTCCGGTAGCCACCAGGAGTTGTGCGGAAACCCATGAATCCCCGTCGTCGTCTCGTTACGTTTTCTGTCTCGGAGGGCGACGGTTCCCAGCCAATCTGACTAGTCACCACGATTGCAGCATGTGACCCCGCCGTCACGCGTTGGCTCGTTTGTAGAAACGAGACAGCCAGCCGACGCCAGTGCCGACCGGATGTATCCGCAGTTAACGTTGTCTCATTTCCTGTCTTGTCTCCCATGTCGGGCGATCATGATCGGTTGGGTGGACAACTGTCGAATGGGCGAGTGAACACCCTGGGCCAGACCGTGACCAATCAGCGCCAGCGCAACACCGAACCACCCGAACTGCTTCGACGGAAAGTCAGCGTTATGAACCGCCTGGTTAGCGGGACGGTCCGACAACGGGTCATAGCGGCGTTCATCGTGAGATGGGATGCAGCCCGTTCGAAACACGGTTAGCGCCGAATTGACCGCGTCGATGAGACGCGCGAGAAATTCCCGCTGAAACTGTGCGATTTCCGAATGCTCAAGCGCTTCGTAGTTGTCGGGGTCAGCATGAGTGGCTGCCGAGTTACGGAGGCCGAGGAGGTCTGTCTGTAATTGCTTGACAGCAGCCGGACCCCACGACGTTCCTACCACGTGCTCAATTAGGTAACTCAACTTGTCGGTGAGCGACCCCAAGACCAGCGCCAGCAATGTTGGCTTGCCATATGCGCCAAGAAGTGCCGACCGTGCGATAGCGTCGGCGTTCCCCTGGTGATTCGAACCGTACGTACTCTTGAGCAGAATTCGGTGATACGGCTCCAGTCGCTCCTCACTGAGAACAACCGCAGGCGGCGACGCCGGCCACGGCCGAGCCAAGTCTTGGGCGGCGGCTGCGAACATCGTATGAAGGTTCGCGTCCTGGGCCGATAGGCCCACCATCAACGTCAACCGGTCCGCGTACAGCACCTCGAGGCGCTTGCGCATCGGCCTGTTCTCGGGTTGCTCAGTCCATCCCGAGATTTGTGATTCGCGAGCGACGAGGAGCCCTCGATACCCGGCCTCGTCAGCTCGGGCCCGCACGGCACAGCCGTGTAACTTGATGACCTCGATACGCCGCCCGGCGATACGAAAATCGTCTCCTTTGACGACCACCCGAACCAGTGAACCGAACGCCGGAGTCAGTTCATCCAAGGCCTTCTCAATGAGGCCATCCCAGTTCGCCGTGACCCCAGATGTGACGAGCCCTTCGAGCATGAGGATCGCGATGCAGTAGTGCTCCACATCCGGCTCAAGACCCGGTGACCCATACGTCGTCGGGACGTCAAGACCTGTCCACACAAGGTAGTCGTCGGGGTTCTCGTCGCCCACGGCAATTTCAAGCACTTGGGAGTATTTCGTGACCAGCGTCGAGACCATACGGTCCTTAAGCGGCCAATCTCCGACCGTCATAGAGAGGTCGATGCTGTCTAGTTCCTCGCGAGTCATGCCGGTGAGCCGCAACACTTCATCGAGGGCTGCGTGATAAACGCAGTCCGTTTTGCCGTCGATGATGTTCGAACGGAGGTGCTCTACGACGCGCTCGAGGAGTTCATAGACATTCGGCACTCTCTCGCGAGAGATTCCAGAGCCAAGCCACAGAACGTATTGGCCCTCGTTGAATGCGGCGGCGAAATCTGAAAACGCCGCCGACTGAAACCGCTCCAAAACAGCCGCTACAGTCCTCACTGGTTCAGTCGTCATCTCGCCCCGTCCCAAGTCCATGTATCGCTTGATCGCGGACGGCCAGCAACCCCCATCGCAACCAGGCCATATTGCCATGGACGAGTACTTTGCCGGGACTCCCGCGGTCCATGATCACCCGTCCCGAGTTGGTCGCTAAGTCAGCGATAGGTCCGGTCGCCCGCAGCTTTGTGCCTTGACGATGTGTCGCGGCATCGGATCGCGGCCATCGAGACGTGATCTAACTGGCGCGCTCAGCGTGGTCAACGCAGCCCCCCCTACCGCACGTCCCCGCCGCACCCTCAACCCACGTCCAGCGGCACCACCGCGGCTTACTGTTGAAGGATGGCGACGCCCACCCCCAGCGAGCCCCGACCCAGCCCGAAACGCTGAGCGAGCAGTCTCGACGCCGGATACGTGCAGCTGGCCACAGCGTTCAACAGTGACCCCGCGAACGCCGACAAGACGTACGGCCCGCGACTAACTATGCGCGGCCGATCCGACGACCAACTGTGAACTGTGAATCTAGTTGCCCCTAGCGGTGTTTGCCGCGATCATTCTCGTGGTCGTGCTGGCGGTTCAACGCAAGCAGCCGCGCACACTGCTGACCCCTGCTGGGCGGCAAGACAAGTAGTGATCTCGCCGCGGTGCAGCGGCGGGTCGCGTTGCACGGCTATGCCGTCGCTCATGGGTTGCGCCTGCTGTACGTGCAGCAGGTCTGCAAAACCAGCGTAACGGGTGCAAGGCGCGGGTAACGATCTACGGCGACAGCAGGTAGACGTGGCCTGAGGCCTGGTTCTGGCGGAACAGGTAGCGCCAGGTCGGTCGTCGCGGTCATCGTCAGCGAGGGTCGGATTCTCACACCCGCCGCGATGGCGTGCTGTTCGTCAGCTCCCAGGACCACCCCGGAGTGCACGCCACCCATGACGCTGCCACCGCGCTCCGGGCGCAACGCCACCGCCATCGACCGCCGCCACCGCTACACCCACCTCATCCCTAACCGCGCTCCCCCATTCCGTCATCGAATTAACCTCCTGCTCAACGCATCTCACCGGTACGCGCTCGCCACCCCACTGACTTACCTCAGCTCCACTCGCCCGCACCCCCGTTTCCACAGACGTAAAGCCAACACACCTCTTGCATGAAGGTCACGGTTTGGTAACGGCGGTTGGGAATGTTGCTTCTGGTGGTGGTTTTTTCTGCGACTGGCTCCGTACTTTCGGGCTCATGCGGGCCAAGGGGTGCATGCGGCGGTGATGTCGATGCACAAGCTGACCGCCGGGGACGGCTACCTGTACCTGGTGCGGCAGGTCGCTGCCGCCGACAGCACCGAGCGGGGCCGCTCCAGCCTGGCTGACTATTACTCGGCCAAGGGCGAATCGCCGGGCCGCTGGATGGGCCGCGGCCTGGCTGCGTTGGCCGACACAGGAGCCCGTGAGGTCAGCGATGAAGTGCGCCGAAACGTGTGGGCCGTCGAAGGCGGATCGGTGGTCACCGAGGAGCAAATGAAAGCCTTGTTTGGGCTGGGTTGGCACCCCAACGCCGACAAAATTTTTGCCCATCTGTCCCCGCGATTGCGCGTTCAACCCGCGACCGCGGCCGCACAGTTAGGCCGTAAATACCCTGTGCGGGACGAGCGCTCGTCGGAGTTCACCCGTCGTGTCGGGAAAGCTTTCCGCGCTCACAACATCGGGGCCGGTCTGGCGGGCAACGCCACTATCGACGATGACGTGCGGGCAGGCATCCGTACACAGGTGGCTCGGGAGATGTTCGCCGAGCAGTTTGGCCGTGACCCCGCCGATGAACGGGAGCTGTCAGGGTTCGTCGCGCGGGCCACCAGGGCACGCACTACAGCGGTGGCCGGCTATGACTTGACGTTCTCTCCGGTGAAGTCGATTTCGGCGCTGTGGGCGATTGCCCCGCGAGAGATTGCCGAGCAGATCGAGGCCGCTCACGAAGCCGCGGTGGCCGACGTGTTGGAGTGGCTGCAAGACAACGCCGCCTTCACCCGTACCGGCACCAACGGTGTCGCACAAGTCGACACCGAAGGGCTCATCGCCGCGGTGTTCACCCATCGCGATTCACGTGCCGGGGACCCCGATCTACACACCCATGTAGCGATCGCCAACAAGGTGTCTTACCTCGACCAAAATGGGGTGCGCCGCTGGCTCGCTCTGGATGGTCAACCGCTGCACCGGCTCATCGTGGCGGCTTCGGAGATGTACAACACCCGCATGGAAGTTCACACCATCGACCGGCTCGGTGTGGACTTCGCCGAGGCGTCCCGTGGACGGGGTAAACGACCCGTGCGCGAGATCGTTGGGATGTCAGCGGAATTGATGATGCGTTGGTCGAGTCGCGGCATCGCGATCAAGGCCCGCACCGCCGAGCTGGCCAAGCAGTTCCAGCACAATCACGGCCGCGAACCCACCACCATCGAATCCCTCGCATTGGCTCAACAAGCGACCCTGGAATCGCGCGAAGCCAAGCACGAACCGCACTCTTTCGCAGAGCAGCGCACCACCTGGCGCACCCAAGCTATCGAGGTCCTCGGCCACGATGGATTGGAACGCATGCTGGCCACAGTTTTGGGCCCCCGGCGCGTCCAGAAGGCACCGGAGATCACCGCGGAATGGGTGGCGTCGCGTGCTGTCGCAATCATCGCCACCGTGTCCGAATCGCGCGCGACCTGGCAGGCCCACCACGTGCGCGCCGAAGCCCTTCGGGTCGTGCGGAACGCGGGTGTCGCACACGTGTCGCAGCTTGTCGAACGGCTCACCGACACAGCACTTTCTGAGGCGTTCTCGGTGCCTCACGCCCGTGTCGAGGACGGCGAGTTGGGTGAGCCTGTCGCATTGCGTCGCCGCGACGGTTCAAGCGTCTACAGCCGCCACGGCGTGGCGACCTACACCAGCCGCGAAGTTCTCGCCGCAGAGCAGCGCATCCTGGCCGCTGTCGCACGCTGCGACGGCCGCGTCGCCACCACCTCCGAGGTCGATATCGCGCTGGCCGACTCGGCCGCCCGCGGCAAGCCACTTAACCCCGGTCAGGCCGCGCTCGTCGAGCAGATGGCCACCAGCGGACGCCGCGTCGCATTGGCGCTGGCGCCCGCCGGGGCGGGCAAGACCACGGCCATGGCCGCGCTGGCGCATGCGTGGCGCAGCTCGGGTGGACATGTCCTCGGATTGGCCCCGACCGCGGCCGCGGCGATCGTGCTCGGGGAGGATTTGGGCGCGACCACCGACACCCTCGACAAGTACGTCCACTGCGCTGATCCGGACAACGCCGCGACGTTCGGAACACCGCAGTGGTTCAACGACATCGGACCGGACACGTTAATCATCGTCGATGAGTCCGGCATGGCTTCGACCGCGGGTCTGGACGCGATGATCGCCGACGCGCAGCGCAAGGGCGCGAGTGTGCGGCTGGTTGCTGATGACTGCCAGTTGACGTCAATTTCGGCTGGCGGGGTGTTGCGCGACATCGCTACTGAGACCGGGGCGCTAACGCTTTCGGAAGTCGTGCGGTTTCACTCCCGCGCTGAGGCCGCGGCGTCGCTGGCGCTGCGCGGCGGCGATCCGGCCGGGATCGGCTTCTACATCGACTCCGGTCGCATTCACGTCGGTACCGAACAGACCGCCGCGGATACCGCGTTTTCGGCGTGGCTGGCCGACCTTGACGCCGGGCGCGACAGCCTGCTCTTGGGACCCACCAACGCGATCGTCGACGACCTCAACGCCCGCGCCCGCACTGCGCGTCTGGCCGCCCTCGTCGACGCGGATCCGAACTGGCGGCAGGGTCGGGAAACCGTGCTTGCCGACCAACTCCGTGCCAGCGTCGGCGACGTCATCCGCACCCGCCGCAATGCCCGCTGGCTGCCCCTGTCGGGCACTGATTACGTCCGCAACGGCTACACCTTCGAAATCCTCGATGTCGCCCGTGACGGGGCGTTACGGGCTCGTCATCGCGGCACCGGACGGGAGATCACCCTGCCGGCCGATTACGTCACCGAACACGTCACCCTCGGCTACGCCGCCACCATCAACGGCGCCCAGGGCTCCACCGCCGGACACAGCTGCCATGTGGTAGGTGCTGAGCACCTGACCCGCCAACAGCTCTACGTCGCCCTCACCCGCGGCCGCGCCGAAAACCATCTCTACCTGTCGACCGCCGAAGCCGACCCGCACCGCATCCTGGCTCCCAAGGCCACCCACCCCGACACCGCCGTAGACGTTCTGTCCCGGATCGTGGCCCGCGACGGCGGCCAGGTCTCAGCCACTACGGCCGCCCGCCAGGCCGCCGACCCGACCCGCAGGCTCGCCGCGGCCGCCGACATGTTCACCGACGCCCTCGGTGCTGCGGCCGAGCACCAGCTCGGCGCGGGTGCCCGCGACCGTCTCGACGCCCTCGCTGAATCCGTGCATACCGACCTCAGTACCTGCGCGGCGTGGACCGTGCTGCGTCGTCGCCTGGCCATCCGGGCGCTCTCTGGAGCCGATCCCGGCGAACTGTTGGCCGCCGCCCACGCTCGAGGCGGCCTCGACGATGCCGCCGACGCGGCCGCGGTGCTGGACTACCGCATCGACCCCACCGGTTCCGCCGGCAGCGACTGCGGGCCGCTGCGCTGGCTGCCCGCCGTCCCCGCCGCCCTGGCCGGCGACCCGCAATGGGGCGACTACCTGCGCCGCCGCGAAAGCCTTGTCGAGGAGCTGGCCGCGCAGATCCGCGAACAAGCCCGAGCCTGGACCCCCGACACCGCGCCGAACTGGGCGCAGCCCCTAGTCACGGCAAACCCCGCCCTGGCCGCAGAAATCGCCGTGTTCCGGGCCGCCACCGGGGTCCAGGACGCCGACACCCGCCTCACCGGCCCGCACCAATACCCGGTGGCCACCCGCGCAATCCAAGACCTGCTGCACCGCCACGGCACCGACGCGATCGAGCGCGATGGCGCCGACCCCACCCGCTTCAACGACCTTCTCGACAAGGTCGACCCCCGCATCCGCACCGACGCCTACTGGCCCACCCTGGCCGCCCACCTCACAGGAGCCGCCCGCGGCAACGACATTCGCGCTGCGATCACCGCGGCGGCCCAGCGAGGACCGCTGCCCGATGAAATGCCCGCCGCGGCGTTGTGGTGGCGACTGGCCGACGCGCTGTCCCCCACCGCAGCCCTACCCGATCGGCACGTCGTCGACCCTGCCACCGCCCAGGGCGACGGCACGCGCGCAAGCATGCATGCCACGGAGAGCGCGCTCGTCGAGGTCCTGGCCGCCTCCTGGCGCAACGCCGACCCGCTCACCCTCCCGCGGCCGCTCACCGACCCTGCCGCGGTCGCGCTGTCGGTGCCCTACGTCGTGGCCACTGTGGTGGCCGAGCGCTACACCCCCGACCTCGCCGAAGCGATCCACACAGCGGCCACCGACGCCAACCGCCACCACGTCCGCGTCACCGCGACACCACAACCCAACCGGCTGAGCCTCAACCACCTCGCCGAGCAGATCACCATCCACGAACCCACTCGGCGCGGGCCGGTCATTCTCGTCGAGGACGCCGCGGCCGCCGACCCCGACGCCCTCGCGGCCGTGGCCACCGCCCTGGTCTCCGCACACGGCCGACTCCTGCTCATCGACAACGGAGAGCCCGGACCCGCCCGACGACTCCTCGACGGACTCAGCCTCCCCTGGGCTGAAAAGACCCGCCCCGCACCCGACATCGACAATCCCAGACTTGCCGCCGCCGCAGACGAACACCGCGCCCTCGCCGCCCGCAGCTGGCGCACCCTCACCACCGGACCCACACGCGATCGGGGCAGGAATCGCGACCGCGGACACGGCCTCGACATCGACTGACGGACACGCCATCACCGCCGCATAATTCCAGCGGTCAAGCTGTTTCCGGGTGCCACCATTCGTGGCCCGTGCGGCAGTGCGCCACGGCCTGGGGGTCGAACACCTCGATATCGCGGAACACAGCTTCGCACTCCTCGACTGAACAGCCGAACTGCGTAAGCTCTGTCATCCACATCATCAGCGGTCGTGCACTTTCACCGGTTGTGGGCCACGTGGCCCATATCCGGCCGTAGGTGGCGGCCACGCTGTCAAGGAATGCCGCACGCACCGTGTCATGGGCGATGTCGAACTGTCCTTGAGCTTGCTCCGCGTAGGTAGCGAGCTGCGGTATCCCGAACTCGCGTTCCAGCACCGACGGAGCGGCGAACTGAAGCGCAGCGCGCCAATGCTGTTGCGCAGTAGAGATATCGGGATTTGGGGCGCTTGGCCGGATGTACAGGAGATATTGGCCGCCCTCGGTGTAGTCGGCCTCTCGCCAATCGGGGTCGCGCCCAGATATCCGGATCCTCGGCGGTGCTTCCAGTGTGGTGCGATCCCAACTCAAGACGGGCGGGTCAAGAGAGGCGTTCGCGCACACCATCTTCAGCGTCGCACCGATCTGTTCCAGCCGGTGGGCGTACCCGGTCAGCGGATAGCTCGGCGGTGCCGAGGTATCGCCCAAGAGACCGTCCCCGGTGGACACGTGAAACTCCCGTGCCCACAGAGATGCTTGGTCGATGGTGTTGGCCAGCTCGGCATGCCAGCGCTCCAGCTCAATTCTCCAGGCCGCGCCGTCCGCTCCCTCTGGAGTCGTCATCGGGGAGCCACGTATTGGAGGTCCTCTTCAACGCTGACGAGAGCCTTGACGATCATGTCGCGCAGGTGAGGGTCGCCGGTAGCGGCTGCGGCGTAACACATGTCGGGGAGCGGCAGCGGGCGCCTGGACCACCCGCCAATGTGTTCGGCGGTGCGCGCAGCGATCCAGTGCGCCCGGTAGTCGGCCAGAAATTCGGTGGTGTCGCAGGGATCGGCGTCTGCGCCGGTGTTGGTGGCGTAAGCCGGTCGGCGCATCGCGGTCATGACGTTGAGGGCTTTGGCCGCCTTGTCATAGTCCGCCCACTGCTGCAGGGTTGGCTCTCGGTCGCTACCGCGAAGCGCCCAGACCCCGCGTAGCGCATCGTGGATCCCGCCTTCGATGACTTGGGCCTGGGTTGTCGCTGCAGCGATCAGCGCCGCGGTCACCGCCGAGACGATCCGGTCCTGAAAAATTGGGTGGGCGTCCATGATGCGCAGCAGCCGCGGATACACCTCGGGCCACAGCACCGCCAGCCGATGCACGTGCATCTCGTCGAGCACCGGGGCGGGCACATCGACGCCTGGCTGCAGCAGCGGATTGACCTCGCCTGAGCACGACGGTGGATGCTCCACCCCGGCATCACGCAAGACGCTGACCCCCGCCGTGGTGGCTGCTGCGACCAGCTTCCAGCCCCACTGCGCGCGCAGCTGGGCGTACTCGACAAGAACCCGCGCAGGATCACTCCAGCCAAACCACCTCTGCCGAAAATCATCGTCCAGCAACGGATCTATGGAAAGTACTCGCACCGAGCGCGGAACGAACACCCCCGCCGGGATGTAGCTGGACCCGTCATTGGAAGTGATGACCGTCTCGGTGTCGCTCGGAGACCGGAACACCCCGACCGACCACCCCGCCGCGGGATTGCGCGCCATGTAGGCCGCGTGCTGCAGCTTCCAGACCAACTCCCTGGCTGCCGCTGCGTCAGCCGACTCGCGGCGCTCCCGCGCGGCCGCTGTCTGGCCCGCAGCGACCACACTGGCCGGAATCAGAGTCGGTCCCGCAGCCGCACTAGCTGCGGACGGGGCGGGCGCTGCCGGGGCATTCGTCGAGCCGAAAGTGCCCACGGGCACGGTTGGCGCCGGGGGCGGCGCACCCGCTGGGGGACCCATCGAACCCGGCGGCAACATCATCGGCGCACCACCGCCACCGGTCCCCGCGCCGGTAGGCGAGGCAGCCGGGGCGGCGGGCGACACCATGCCCGGATGCACCGCGGCCGTCGAGACGCCCCCACCGGGAGCCGCCGACACCGGGGGTGCCGCATGCCCACCACCCGCCGATAGGGCCGGAGACGGACTCGCCGGCGCTGGAGGCGGTGCAGACGGCATTCCGCCACCCATCCCCGCCGTCGTCGACATTCCCTGATTGAACGCCGACGACAACGGCGACGCGCTGCCCGCACCTGACACGGCTCCTGAGTTCGACAAACCACTTGCTGCGCCGCGCATCTGACCGAGACCGCCACTCTGCGGGTTAGACCCCATCCCCGGCATGCCGCCACTTCCCAGACCGCCGGGCATCTTCGGAACCCCACCGGAACCCATCCCGCCGCCACCCATGCCGCCCATAGACGGCATACCGGCGCCGCCGAGCGCTGAAGCCGCTGACGAAGAAGTCACGTCAGGCGTCGGCTGCGTTTCCGGCCCGGTCGCAGCATTGATCCCCTCATCACCTGCGGCCGACTTGCTGCCGGGACTAACTCCAGGCTGCGTGGTTGACGTACCTGCAGGATCGGTCGGCGCGTCGGCCACAGCCTCGGGTGCGTCAGCCCCGGCTTCCCGCTTTTCGGTGTAGCGGTAGGGGTTTTCGTCCTGTTCAATACCGGGCGACGTGTGGTCGACGGGCTGGACTGGTGGAGCGGTGGGAACGTCGCCCCATTTCGTCAAAAGGTCGAGTGCCCTTGTGTTTTCGGTGCTCGCCTTGAACGAGGTATGCGATGCCATTGCGGCAGTCACTCCCGCCTCGGTCTGGTATCGGGCTATGCCGTGGTACTGGGTCACCAGGACTTCGGCTTCGCCTGGGAGCTTCGCGCTCGCGATCTTGGCGTCTGCCTCGCGGACGAGCTGCTCCTGCCCCGAGCGCGTATCGCGCAGCACCGTGGCGATATCGGCGCACTTGTTGGCGCACTTGTCGTGCCACTCAGCGATCGTCTTGGCTTCCTCGGCCAACACCGCGTTCACCCGATGAACCTCGTCGAAGCCCTGCGAATCCGCGGCATCGCGAAACTCCGCGCTGTCAGTGACGATCTGCTGGTGGATTCCGTCCCACGACGTCGCACCGGCCCGGTAGGTCTGCTCCTGAATGTCCCAGTGCGTAGCGTCCGGCGGCTCCATGTCCGGCGTAACGATCAGCCGCCCATACGATCCGTCAGACCCTCCGACAGCCGGCATCAGCGCAACCCGCACTCGGACGTGATGACATCAATCAGATCGTTACCGCGTTTTAGTTCGCGAGCGGCCTCGTCCCAGTGCCGCATGTTCAGCGCGTGCAACATGTCGATGTTGGCCGCCATCCAATCGTGCAGCGGTATTGCTGTCGAAGCCGGTGTGGCGTGAGTCAGTTGCGTACGCAGGTACGAAACCGCGGCCATACCGGTACGTTTCTCCGTGGCCAGCGCGGCGAGGCTCTCCGGGCTTATCCAGCTCTGCTCCAGCGCCTCGGCGCTGGACCTGCTCGCCAACGCCGTCGACCGTGCCGCCCGATCCCACTCCGAGCAGGCCGCCGCCTTCGCGGCCGCGGTGTCGCTGCTGCTGTAGGTGGGTGGCGGCGAGGGAACCACGTTCACCGTGTGCTGGCTCGGTTCGACCGGATGAGTGAGGGCCAGGCCGCTGGTCACCACTGCACCTATTGCGACCGCGAACGCCGCCCTCGCGGCGGTGATCCCGGTGCGATGACGCCACCGGCCCCTCATGGTCATGACACGACGGTATCGCGAGCGAGTGACACCGGGCCACCGCCGAGGGCACATTCGAAAGAGCAAATTTCCGCAGTTCTGTTGCCTATAGGTAACACTCGACAAATCAGCGCTGGTGGAGGGTGTGCCTGAAGTGGCCGAGATTTGAGCAGTGAAACCTCGCGAGTGGAATCGAAGTTCGACGACAACGAGGCGAAAGCCAGAAGCGAGCGCCTGAGTGCGTCGCCCACCACGATGAGCCCGTCCGTTCCCGCGCCGGATGTCCCAACTTCCCTATCCTGGAGGGGTGACAAGCGAGGACGGTAACGCTGGATCAGAGCTTTCTCTGCCGCCAACTCCCCCGCGCCGCTTCGGTCAACTGCCCGAACTCGCTATCCCAGGTGACTTCGACGAGCCGCTACCCCCTACCGAAGTCGCGGTGTGGGAAGAGCCTGACCCGGCCGACGAGGACATAAGCGCTGCACTCGACGACGATGACTGGCCCATCAATGAGGCAGACCTGTGAGGATCGCTGCAGGAGTCAGAAGCAGACAGCACGCTCAGCGAGGAGGAGATCCACGCTCGCTACGGCATACCGAGGTCAGACACTAACGGATGAAATTCCCGCTACCTCCGACTCGCAGGGGACAAACGACGGACTGACCCGCCGAGGTCGTCGACTGCGGCGAGCTCGCCGCGCATCTACGAGGGAGCCAGGCCGCCGAGTCTGCGAGGAATGCCTTCACTCGTCGAGAACTACGGGTGGTTCAAATGTTCTGCTGCCGTTGTAATCACGTTCGAGCTGGTCACATAGATCAGCCATTGCCTTGCGGATGAACTGTTGTTGAGTACTGATGCCGGTATGGGGCCGCGTCCACGCGATGGTGTTGACCATGCGCTCTTTCAATTCTTCAGGCACCGAGAGCAAAATATCGACAGACTTTCGACCAGGGACGCTCCGACCGACCCCGACGTCCTTACCTGCAGCGCACACAACACCGTCCTTGATATCTGAAATCAAACAACGCAACTCGGACATCGAACTCCGTATTAGGAATGCCCGCCAGAATCAGGACGCTCATTCTTCGTGCAGCCAAGCACTCTTGCTATTGAGGCAACAGGACACCGCCTCCGGCGATGCAACTTTTAGGTCGCGCAGTTCCAAGACGCACTCCTCGAAGCTGAACCCTCCGTCAGCCAGTGCCTTCATCCATGCCATGAGTACCCGTCCCTCATTGGCCTGGGAAGCACGAGCCCAAATCCGCCCATAGGTGACCGCCACCGAGTGTGCGTAGGCTTCACGAACCACTGTCGAAGCGTCGTCGAAGAGCGCTTGTGAGATCGAGGCATACCGCTCCAGCCCGTCAGTGCGAATACCGCAAACACTGAGATACATTGCTGCGTTTGTCACTTCATTTCGCCAAAGATCCTGCAAAGTCGAGCGATGCGCGCTTCTTGATTGAAGGACGTGTACGAAGTCTGCGCCGATCACGTATGTCGGTGACTGGATCGCAGCCCCGTAACTGAGTGGCGTTACTGACACTTCCTGGGCGCTCATGCGGCCTTCGAAAGAGGAGGCCAGGTTGACGCACGCGCCCCCAAGAAGCCTCCAAAGCTCCATGAGGTAGTCAGCATGCTGCGTGAGCGGGTATGTCATGAACACCGACCCATCAGGTAGGACCTCGGCGGTTGAAACCCCGAAAGATCTTGCCCAGAGTGCTGCTTGTCCAATGACATCCGCAAGTGCGGCATGTCTCCTGCCGAGCTCGAATCCGCGGTTATTTGCCTGACTCAGTTCATCGTTCACAACATGCCTCCGTGACTTCGGAGAAGCCAATCGGACCCATTGTCACCGTGACCACAACGACGAGGCGCGCGCGTTCGACGGGGCTCAACTGGCATCGCCCTAAGCCTGCAGCCGACGTGGTGCGGTACACACCCCCAGGCTACCGGTACAGCGCGGTGATTGACCACCAATCCAAATATATTACCTAACAACAGTACTGGTCGCCCCCGGCTGACTATCAGGGACGCATACGTTCATGGACTAATGAATGCTTCACCAGTGCACAATGAGTCGCCAACTAGGGGTCAACTAGCACTCAACTAGTGATCAACCATGCTGCTGCAAAACTATTTTCGGGTTGCCCGGCTCGTACGGGTAGACCACAGGGGGACGCATATCTGCGGTCCCTGCGTGGATGTTTCTGATGCCCGCTTGCGCAGACGACATGGCCGGTCGCGGCGGAGCGCCCCGCACCGTTCCAGATTCGCCTTTTGTCCGGGCGGGATGACGACAGGCATTGAAATCTGACTAAGTTGCCCAACGTAGTGGACGCCGTTTCATCCGTTCAACTACGTTCCGGTTAACCGAGATTGCTACAGCTCGTGACAGCCGGAGCGAGCGTGCACGACGTCCGTCCGAGCGTTCGCCTTTAGCCGTTCGAGAGAGTGTGGAAACCGAATGATCGACGCAATGATTTTGGTAAGTAGGGGCGATAGATGAGTTGGATAGCACTCAACTGGTCAATAAGTATCGAGGTCGAGACTCCTATCGAGCGTCTTATCCTCGTGCTGCTAGCGAACCGCGCAGACCAAAGCCTCTCCTGCTACCCGTCCCTAGGTACGCTCGTGTCGGAATCTTGTGCTGCGCGAAGCACGGTCCTAAAGGCGCTCAACAAGCTGGAAGACGCCGGGCTCGTTGTGCGAGTTGCTCAGTACCACAAATCCGGAGCCAGACGCCCAAGTCACTACCTCCTCAAAGTTCCCGATGCGACGCACTCGCGCCCCAGTCTTGATGTCGGACTCCCTCAGTCCGCCAACGCGACCGGGACCGTCCAATCTCCAGACCGAGACGGTTCGCCTCCCGGACCGCCGGAGGTCCAATTCGCGGACCCCTTGAACCCTTCAATAGAACCACCACCCGAACCATCATCGGCCTCCGTGCTCGAGTCTCTTCCCACGCCGTGGCGAATTAGCAGGAGAGAAGCGAAAAGACTGTCACCGGCAATCGAGGAGGCATTCGCGGCGGGCTGGACATCGCAAACGTTGTTGGCCCACCTTTCATCCCGGCCTGAGGGAGTCCGTAATCCCGCTGCCGTTCTTGCGTCGCGGCTATCAGAGCTGCCAACCCCACCGACCTTCTCCGTCCGGCGAAAGAGGCCGTGGTGCGGCGAGTGCGAAGACCCCTTGTCGCGCACGATCACAGTCACACAGGCGGGCGGCACATAAGCAGCGG
>NZ_HG322951.1:2368218-2390009 GCF_000455325.1 Mycolicibacterium septicum DSM 44393 | reverse complement strand
AGCAGCGGAGTTCTGCCCGCGATGCAGCCCTCAGAAGCTATCAGTGTCTGGAGACAATTCAACGACGGCTGAGGGGAGGTGAAATCAAATGGAGTCAAACGTGTTTGATCATCTTCCGCTGCTCCTCGCGGTCCCCCGCGCAGCCAGCATTCTGGGAATTAGCCGCGCTGCTGCTTACCGGCTCGCTGCATCTGGCGAGCTTCCAGTGCGCAGGCTGGGAGGACGCGTCTACATCGTCACTGCCGAGCTGCGTGAGTTGATCGCCTCGTGAAGGGAGCCGTCTATCAGCGTGGGCGGACATGGACATACCGTTTCCGAGCGCCTGAAAGAGATTCGTCCACCGGCGAATATCCCACGATCTCGAAGGGCGGATTTTCGACTGAGAAGGAAGCATGGAAGGCGTGTCGCGATGCCATGCGGGATGCCGATCAGGGTCGCGTCGTCCGACCCTCTACCCGCACGGTTGCTCAGTTCTTCGCGGAATGGTTCGTCGCCGTTGAGGCATCCATGGATGCCACAACGTGGCAGAACTGGAAGGACTACGCGAGGAGCTACGTGGTGCCGCACATCGGGGCAGAAAAACTCCAGAAGCTCGATGAGCCACAACTGCTGAAGCTGTACGCCAAGCTCCTTGCCGAAGGTCGGATCAAGCAAGACCAAAACTACGAGATGTATCGCTATTGGCTCAGCCATGCGGTCGCCGGAGAATCGCCGGCGCCCCGTGAAGTCGCTAACGCCTGTGGCACAACGATTCACGCCGCTCGTGCCGCTGTCCGTCGGTACAAATCAGGAATCGTACCGAAAAGGGTGGATCCTGGACTGGCACCAAAGACCGTTCGAAACATTCACGCCATGATCCACCGGGCGTTGGTCGATGCCGTCGCGTGGAAGTACAAGGCTCACAATCCCGCAGCGAACGTGAGGCCGCCAAAACGTTCCCGGGCTCGGCGCACCGTATGGAACCCGGAGCACATCCAGAAGTTTCTGCGGGCGGTAAGTCACGACCGCTTCGCCGCGCTCTTTCTTCTAGAACTCACCACCGGCATACGTCGTGGGCAGATCTGTGGCCTCAGATGGCACGACGTCGACCTGGACGCTCGCGAGATCACGGTGCACGACAACCGAGTCGTAGTTGGCGGGCATGCGCAAGATAAGGCCGGCGGCAAGACCCGCAACGCCGATCAAACAATCGCGATCGACCGAACCACCGCTGCGGCACTTGGCATGTGGCGCGAGCTTCAGAATGAAGAGCGGGCGTTCTTCGGGTCGGACTATCACCCCGGGAACTACGTCTTCACGTTCGAAGACGGCCGACCACCGCACCCAGATTCCATCCGTCAACGTTTCGACCGCTTGGCGGCCGCCGCCGGCCTGCAACGAATCACCTTCCACGATCTTCGGCACTCATACGCGACCGCCGCTCTGAAGGCTGGAGTCAGTCCCAAGATTGTGAGCGAGCGCATCGGGCACGCAGACGTCGGGTTTTTTCTGCAGACCTACGCCCATGTGCTCAAGAACGACGACAGAGAGGCTGCTGAGCAGGCGGCTGCGTTTCTGCTTGGGGACGGGTAACAGCCGCCGCTCGCCCTGGAATACGAGGCTGAAGAACGTGCGAGACGCCGCGCCCACGAGCTGCTGTGCGCGGGGTGCTGGATGGTTCGAATCCTGCTGGGAGCATAGCTTCTACCAGCGGAAATATCCGAAATTCGGCACCACTATCTATCCGGAACTTATCTCGTCGCCGCTGGCGGGCCAGCTCTCGATTGCTGCGACAGCAGGCGCCGCCACCACCGTTGCAGGGGCTGTATCGCGATGCGCTTTTAGTATCGGGCAGCAGCGCTCTTGGCTCCATATAGGAAAGTATCGAATCGTTTTTTGAGGTCAGAGTGCTGCGACGGCTTTCGGGCACTTCGCTCACACCACTCAGTCGGCTAACCTGGCTGCCGGTCGCCCGCCACAGAGCACCGTGGGCGAGCCCTAGATCGGGTTGCGTCGGCATCATTAGAGATCAGCTGAGTCTCACCGTGCAATCTATCTTTTCCTACATGCCGCCCAAGGGTTCGCTGTCATGCCCCGTCGCAACCCCGCTTCCGCGTTGCCCGACCGGCACCTCATCGCCACCACGGAGGCCGCTGAATACCTGGACGTGTCTCCCGGCACGATCCGCCAGTACATCGCTGACGGCAAGCTGCGGTGCGTCAAGATCGGCAGGCTGATCAAAGTCGACGCCCGAGACCTAGAGGCACCGATCTTCACGGTCGACAACTCATGATGCTTCGTAGTTGTCGGCGAATGCCAGGACGTGTGTGGCCAGCGGGCTGAACTGTAGTGTCCGCCTACGCCGTGTGAAACCAGGACCGGTCGACAATGCGTACATACCTCGCCTGCCCTCAAAACGGCCAATGAGTTCCTTGACTATCGCTACATCGCGGGCCACGTTCGGAAACAGCAGCTTGGTGATCTCGGTGTGCATCTCGTTCATGAGCGGCTGGATATTCTGGATCATTACTTGCACACTGGGGTCAGAGTCCATGTCTTGCAGCTCTTTACGCTTCATCCACGGCTGATTCCATGACCTGTTCGTGTACTCAAGTAGGGCTTGACGGTCAACTTCGACGATAACCTCAGACGGACCGTCCAAGCTGTCATTGATGCTGTATTTGAAGCCGTTGATATCCACATGCTGCAAGGCATCGCCTTGCACCCTGAGCCAGCGGTAGTCGAAGGACGTCTTCTTCAGATCGCTGAACAACTTTCGGATCTTCCGAGTTTGAGCCGCGTATCGCCCGAAAGTCTCCTCTGCCCTCTTGATCGTTTGTTCCTCATGAATCTGTAGCGCGTTGGTGAACGAAATCAACGCAGCCCGCATTTGGCGCCGGCGTTCATCCATCGAGCCGGTATTGGTCAGCGACAGCCTGCGACTGTGTAGGTCAAGAATGATACCGGCCAGCACGTCGCAGAGTCGGGCGCATTCGTCTGAAACATGCAGGTACAGATCACCATCCAGCATCTTCTCGAGGGCTCTGTGTGCGTCGGTATAGCGCTTGTGCTCAGCTTCAGTGAACGAACACACCTTCTCAAAAATTGGGGCATCGGATCGGCTCGGGTCCGAGTGAAGGAGCATGGCACCGTAGGGGTCCGCTTCGGCCTCTGCATCCTCCTCATCCATTTCAGCCATCTGCTGTGCACCGGCGTCCAGCGCGGCGGTAAAAGCTGCCCCCGTCAACGCGATTCGCTGCCGAACCTGTTCGGCGGTCGGCATTACTTCGGCGAGCCAGCTTTCACCCTCCTGCCGGACACCGTCGAGAGCCCTAGCCAGGGATTGCTGCGCGACAGCACGCGTGACGCGGTCTCTGGCGTCTGGAGTTTCGTAGAAATCTCCAGTCGCTGAGTTCATCGCCTGCGCCAGCGTTCGCATTGATTCGACGATGATCAGCATTGCTGGACTTGTCGGAGATGGAGCGGTATCGGGCGACACACCGCCTTGATATGCCTCCATAACGTTCTCGATGAAGTCGAACGGGTCGTCGTCACCTTCTACGTCATCCAGCGATGAGATGAACTGCGCTAGGTGGTCGAGCCAACGCCGAAGAACCTCAGCATCGCTATTCCCGTCCCCGCCCAGTAGTGCCCGTCCTTCCTGCGTCACGTCCGCCATCGTAATTCGCCGGACTGACACGTCGCGTACGGCTCCGTACATCGTTGTGGCGTCCCTTGCCACCTGCCCAGTTACCAAGCCGGGTGCCTCACCCGACCACCTCCACACTAAACACCAGCCAAGTTCTCCATCAGCGATTCTGTTGACGTCTCGTGTGTGGAGCTAGTAGTCCCAGCGGAGGTCGTGCTTCGGGCGTCTCTCGAGCCGCCCTTCTGAGTGACATGGCATGACAGGATTCAACTGTGACGCTCGTACAAACTTTACTCACGCCTACGGGAGTGCTTCAGGTGTCGGACAGGCAACTGACGTTTCCGAGTGGAAAGGCGTTCGAAAGCCCCGCAAACAAAGTTGTCATTTGGTGCGAACACATGGTGGTCGGCTTCAGTGGAATGGCATTCACGGACAGCGCTGGGCAATGCACGATTTCCGAGTGGATTGTGCACAAACTGCGTGGCGCAAGAACGGTTGAAGACGCGGCCCAGTCTCTGGTGTTAGGCGGGAATGAATTAATGGCCGGCAGGGACGATGACGAACTCGGTAAGCTCACAATGATCTTGGCCGGTGCTCCGCCCGGCATTAATCGCAATCTGCTCTATCGCATCTCTAACGTCGCGCATCCGGCGCAACCGGCGCAACGCTATTTCGACGTGAAGATCATGCATGTACCCCTGCGCCAAGGCGAGTACCGCTATCACACGGCGGGCGTCCTCATCAATCCTGTATATCAACAGTCGTACGAGAAAGAGCTAGCTGGGATTCATTCGAACTTCGGCGCAAATCATGCTGCTAAGTCGATGGTCGCCCTTCAACGAAGGGTTCGCGAAGCCGAACTTGCCGAGAAACTAGGTTCGCGGGTTGGCAGGGAAGCGATGGTTGTTTGGCTTCCCGCTGTGGCTGAATCCAAATCAGTCGTCTTTATAGCCACTGGGACTGAAAGTGCGGATATTGACGAACGTTGGGCGATGTATAGCTTCATCGATGCCTACACATTCTCGCAAGTCCGGTTTGAGCCCCACTTTGTGTGTGCCGACGCGGTGCGCATTGCCCATCTCAGCGGCTAGCCACTAACGGGGAGTCGCACCAGCGCAATGTTCTGATGTGTTGTCCGATTGTGCTGCTCTTCCGGCGACACCACGGCAAGTCAGAGCGCGCATTCACGGCACAGCCCCTTCCGGGTGAGCATCCAACGTCGGATGCAAACGACACGGCGTTACGTCACGGCCCTTCGGCAGGCACGCGAACGCGGTCCACCTTTTACCGACCGGTGCAAGGTGCCCCGTTTCGCACCGAATGGATAGCAGTGGCTACAGCGGTCTGTGCGATGTCCTAGCAGCGCAGACTTGCCCAGACGTCGGCTGGCTACCTATGCGCTAACTATCCGCACGCGGTGTTCGTTAGCATTTGACCGTGGGGAGAATTCGACGCCGCTGGGACAAGATCGAGACGGCGCTCGGTTTCAGTCGCTGGACGTTGGCCGTGCTTGGTCTGATGTTTGTCGCCGGAATCGTTCTTTGCGTGTCACTTTGGCTCACAGACGTGGGAATCGGCTTCTCGCAGCCGCACATCATTACCCGCTACAACGGCGAGTGGCTGCGCAGCCACGCCTATATTCCAAACATTCTTGCGGGCATCACGGGGTTCCTCGTTGGAGTACCGGTTGCGTTGGTGGTCCTCCAAACTGTCCTCGGGCGGCGTGAGGACAATATCGAGCTTGCCAAAGCAAAGCGGATATCAGCAGCAGCTTGGAGCGATTTCCAGAGCGCAGCACTCGAATACGCGTCCTCCGAACGACGGAGTGCTCTGCTAAACGATACCCTCACCGACGTCTACCCTCTGTATGAAGAGATCTTCGCCAAACTCAGCGAATACCGTGGCGAAGAGCCCTTTGTTACTCCTACTCAGGAGCGGTACGACGAACTCATTGCGTACCTCAGAGCCAAGCAGCCCAAGTTCAAGTCCGAAATCGACTTAGTTACAAAGAAAGTCGGCAATATCGATGAGCTGCAAAAGTTGTGGTCACGCGTGCTTTCGACTTGGTCTGTTGTGAATGTCTACGTACGCTCTCGCAGACTGGAGTTTGGCCTGCCGTGGTTCGATGACGACTCGAACGCATCACTGGTATCAACACTATCGACCCCCGAAAGTCCACTGACTGACTTCACACACGTTCATAACGGCTTCGGTACGAGACCCCCGGCCAGTATGGACATGGCGCAAGGCTGGCTCATCAGTTACCTGCACTGGGATAAGGACAAGGTTGACCGAACTCTGCAGTCGGACAACGAGGCTTTTGGCCACAAGGGTGTCAGCGACTACCGCGAACGTGCCCAACAGGCTGGGTTGTTTCTCAGCGGCCTTCAGTCGGTAATCAAAAGGATCGATGAACAGGGTTGGCCCGATTCCTCGCCCAAGGCCTAAGATCCGCTACGCGAGCGGAAGTATCGACCCCTTCAAGTAGGTTCCGGTCGACCCTTCTCCGCGGCAGCTGCCAGTTCCGCCAGCGCATTCGCGCTCGGGGTTCGCAGCAACGGTAACGTCCCTACCGTCTTAGCTGTGCTGATAGCGCAGAGCCGCCTCGACCGTTTTGTGCCCCAGACGCGCCGCGGACGTTCGTTCGCGCCGCCACTTCACCGTCCGGCGAGTCCCGAGTGCGGCTCGTGACACTATGTCGGTGCTTGCCGCTACCGTCACCGGCCATGAGTGATGCGACACCATGCGAACACCATCAGGTCTACAACGAGACGTGGCGGTGCACAGAGTGCGGCGAGAAGATGATCTCTCGCCACGACGAACCCCAGTACCTCCTGGCGGGTTCGTCCCCGAAACGCCACGCGGTTCCTAGAGGGATACGAAGTGATCTACGACTGCGAACACTGCACCTCCGACCAGCCACCCCGTTGCGGCCAAGCCCATCGCGGCGAATATTTGAACGCTGCCGGCAAGTCACGTCGCGACTGACCTAGATTCGCCTCTCAGCGTCTGCCGGTGCGAAATCTGGTAGTCACCAAGTCGCCTGCCCGCTACTTTGTTCCAAAGACCGCGCCTTGCGACGCGCCGCCCGTGACGCGGCCTGGCGCTTGCGCTGCAACTCAAGATCACGGACGCGCTGCCCATCCCCGACCCTAACCGCGAGATTGCAACTCCGGGTAAACCGAGAGCGAGGGCACGCTACGCCCGCACCTGCTCGCTCTCGTAATCACAGAGCACCTGCGCCGAACGGCGGGCGCGACGGCCGTGCGCATTGCGCGCCATTGACATTAACCTCAACCGTCCTGCGGGGGCGGATTATGAATGCCGGCCGTCGCGACCAGCCGTCCACGTTCACAAATTCGTTCACAAAGGGCATGAAAACGGCCCCCGGAGTAGACTCCGAGGGCCGTTTTACCTAGTAGCGGGGACAGGATTCGAACCTGCGACCTCTGGGTTATGAGCCCAGCGAGCTACCGAGCTGCTCCACCCCGCGTTGCGAATACAAGGTTACCGGGGTCTTACGCACAGCTCCAAATCGGGTGCTCAGAGAGGTTTCCGGCCCGAAAACGACCGGAAATCAGCGCGCGAGACGCACCACCTGACCGCACCGGAACACCCCTGCCGGGTCGTGCCGCTCGGCCAGCGCGGCGAGCCAGTGCCGGGTCTCATCGTCGTAGACCCGCACGGGCCGCCCCGGGTCCTCGGAGGGAGCGAAGTTGGCGATCTGACCGCCACTGGACCATTGCGACAGCGCCACGATGAGCGCGCCGGCCTGCGGCACCACAAGCTCGGCGACCGGGGGCGCCAGAACCCCGATGACGGCCACCGAGAAGGCGGCGTCGCGGTGGCAGAACGCGCTGCGGTGTTGTGCCTCACGCGCCAGCGCCCCGCCGAGCATCCGGACTTCCACGATGGTCTGCACCGAGCCCGAATCCGGCCCGGCCGCGTCCAGCAGCACCTCCACCGTCTCCGCGGTCAATTCCCGCAACAGCGTGTGGTGTTCGTAGATCGGCATCGGATCGACCGGATCGGCATGGACCGCACCGATTGCGGCATACGGCAGCACCGCGACAGTGTCGAGCACCGGGGTGGCGACCGCACGCATCGGAGCCAAGAGTCGTTCGGCTTCGGCGAAGTCACCAGTGGCGGCGTAGCGCACCGCGACGGTGAACCGGCCGGCCAGCGGTCCGGGAATGCCGGGCAGCGGCGGGAGCTGCAGCAGCGCAATGGAAGTCGAGATCGACTCGGGCAGGTCGGCACACCAGCGGGCCCACTCACGTAGCACCACCGCTGCGTCTGCCCCGTCGAAATACACCGCACCGCCGTAGAACTCAGGGATCGGCAGCAGTTCGATCTCGACAGCGGTGACGGTGCCCAGCGTCGCCTTGCCGCCGCGCAGCCCCCAGAACAGCTCGGCGTTCTCCTCCGGAGTGGCGCGCAGCAACTCCCCTGCGCCGGTGACCAACTCGACGGACCGCACGTAGTCCGACGACAACCCGACAGTTCGCACCAACGGCCCGATCCCCGCGCCGGTCAGGAATCCCACCACGCCGACCTGAGGCGAGGATCCACACAAACCCGCCAGGCCGTGCGGCGCCGCGGCGTCGAGCACGTGCTGCCACGTCGCCCCGGCCGCCACCCGCGCGGTGCGGGCCACCGGATCCACGGTGACGTCGGTCATGCCGGAGGTCACCACCAGGATCGTGTCGGAGGCGACGGAAAGGGCACCGTGTCCGGTCGCCTGGACGCTCACGCGGTAACCCCGGGCGGCGGCGAAGCCCACGGTGTTGGCGATGTCGTAGGCGGATGTCGCCAGCACCACGGCGGCGGGCTCCACGGTGGCCGCCACATTCCACGGGGTGGCGCGCTCGTAGCCGGCCTCTCCCGGCAGAGCGACGGGGGCGGCGACGTGGGCACGTAGCCCCTCCAGCGCGTCGTCCAGGCCCTCATGTGGAAGGTCGGTCAGGGTCATCGGGGTCCTCTCGGCAAAGTTGTGCGAATTCTCGGCGCACAGCATCACCGGGGCGACTTGGCATTGACTTGGCGGCCAGCTCAGGGAGGCAATAATCTACGGCGCGTCACTTCTTTTGAGGCGTGCACACCCCTGCGAATTCCTTGCCTTCTTTCTCGGCGACACCCGCGGGATCGAGCCAACCGACGCCATCGAAGAAGAAGGTGTCGGCGGGGTGACTGTCCGATCCGGCGACGACCTCGGCCGTCCGAGCGGTCGCGGGGTACCCCCCGGGCGTCGACTGCACATCGAGAAACAAATATTCTTCTGTGCGCCAATCGAAGTCAGGCGGCGGCGCTTCGGTCGCGGTCAGACCCGGATAGGGTCCGCCGACGGTGAACCGGTCGAGAGTCGCCGTACCGGAGGTATCGGTCAACACGAGCTTCGGGCCGAATCCAAACCCGACCTCCACCGACCGCACCCCGACGCAACCGGGCGGCATCCAGATCTCCAGCTTGCCGTCGGTGACCCGGGCACCGAACGCCGGCTGCATCGGCGCGGCGAACGGCGCATCCGACCACGGGCGGTCCCCGGTCCGGCAAGCGGTGAGCCCCGCGGCCATCAGCAGCGTCAACAAGACGGCCAGACACGGCCTCACGAGTAACCCCCGTCGGACAGGCCCGCATCGCGTTCCAGCGGGTTGACGCCCGTCTTCTGTTCGATGAGCGCACCCAGCCCGTAATCCCGTGCCATCCCGGCGAACCCCTTCTGCGCCCACTGTTCAGAATGGCGCTCTTCGTGATGCAACAGACGATCGAGGTCGAGTCTGCCCTGAAACGGCGTACCGTCGTCGCGCATGTTCCAGCCGGCCCCGGATTGGATGATCTGACTCAGCTGGGCGGCCGGATCCTTGGATCCGTCGATGTTGACCACGAACAGGTCGCCGTATGTCGTCCCGCCGTGGACGCCGATCTTGTCCATCACCGGGCCTCCCAACCCCATCAGCATGCCGTTGGGCGTAGTGGCCAAAGATCCCCCGCCGCCCTTGTCGAAAATCTGGTCGTAACTCCAGGAGTTCGCGTTCTGTCGGTCGATGATGCGCTGCACCTCGGCAGCCGAGTAGGGCGTTTCCTCGAAATCGTTCTGCACGTCGTCGGCGGTGCCCAGCACCCCGTCCTTGCCCGCCTCGGCGGCGTCGTAGTCGGTGCCCGCGTTGAGGATGTAGGTCATCGCCACAGCCTTCTTCGCGTCCTCCTTGCTGGTACCGGGAGGCAGGATGAAGAACGACTTGCCGTCCTTGTCCTTGACTTCCTGCAGTCCGTCGAGCACGTCGAACGATTGCGGAGTGATGTTCTGCTGACGGGCGATGTCCACCATGGTCTGCGGATCAACCCCGTGTTTGGACGCATTCTCCAGCCACTGAGCGTATTTCGAACCCGGCACCACCGGTCCCGTGAGGAGCCCGGCATCACGCAGTGCCTTCTCGTACACACTGACCGGCGGATGCTCGCCGAGATCCGGTAACTCGACCGTCCCGGTGAAGTCGATGCGTTCGGCCGCCTCGTCGTCGCCGCGCTCATAGCGGTCAGCGGCCACCCGCAGCTTCTGGGCGTACACCGTCACATCGCCGCCGAGTAGCTTCGCCTGCTCGGTGAGTGTGGATCCGATCGTCCCGCAGGCCGCCCCGACCGCCAGCGACGGCATCGCCCCGGCCGCACCGGAAATGGCGGATCCGCCGCGATTGCCGCTGACGTCGTGGCCCGCACTGTCGAAGGTCGACGCCGTATCGCGCATCGTCTGTTCATCGACGTAGAGCGTGGCGTCACTCATGTCACGCAGCCGGCGTCCCAGGGCTTCATTTCACGAGCCCCTTGTTGATCCGGTCCATCTTGTTGGCCGTCGACTTGTCCGCCGCGTCGAATTCGGCCAACGCAGCCTGAATGGCCGACTGCAGCGCCATCCGCCGCATCCCCCACATCACCGCGAGCACCGGATTGGTCGACACCAAGAACTTCAGCCGCCATCCCAGTGAGACTCGCCCCTCGTCAGAGATGTCGAACAGGCCCGCCGCCGAACTCGAAACCAGAGCGTTCAGGCGACCCCGGATACCGCCGAGCTCCGCACCACCGGCGGACATCGCGGTGTGCAGCAACTTGAGCCTGTCGCGGTAGACCTCTTGATCGCCGAACATCTCGTTGGCGTGGCCCTGTGCGGTGTCGGACGAGGTGCCCCGCCAGTCCGAGGCCAACCGGGTCAACTGCATGCGTTCGCGGGCGATCTGATCGTCGATGTCACCCGCGGCCGCGGCCACGTCACCGGCCGCCGACACCAGTTGCTCGGGATTGCTGCCCAACACCTGCGAAATCGTCACCGCCACCAGCGACTCCCCACCCGCCCGTCATCCACCGACTACGGACCCATTGTCCCCCGCCGCACCGGCCCGGTGACGCACCAATATTCGGCGCGGCGGCTACCACGAGAAGACGCGTAGGTACCCGAAATCCCGAGATCTGGGGTACCTATGCGTCTGTTCGCGTGAAGTGGAGAGCTACTTCGAGGAGTTGAACTTGTTCATCGCGTCGTTCAGGCGCTGCAACGCCTCCCCGTACTTGCCGAAGTCACCGCTGCGCTGCGCATCCTGCGCCGCCGACAGCGCCGACTCGACCTCCTTGAGGGCGCCGGCCTTGGCCGGTGACAGCTGCACGGGCTCACCCGGCGGGATCGCCGCGGCCGGCGGCGCAACGACCTGCGGTGCCTGACCATCCGCATTGGCCGGCGGCTGGGCGGCCGGCGGCGCTTCCGGTGTGCCGGCAGCAGCCTGCGGCTTGCTGTCGGTGGGAGCCACGTTCGTTGCGGTGGCGCCGGCCCCCGGCCCGAACAGTTCGGTCAGGGCGTCACTGACGGTCGGACCGTAGCCGACCTTGTCGCCGTAGAGCATGGCCACCCGGATCAACCGCGGGTAGGTCGAGGCCGCGTCACTGGTACCCGGTGATGCGTAAACCGGCGCCACATACAGCAATCCGCCATCGGCCACCGGCAGGGTCAACAGGTTGCCCCAACGGATCCGGTTCAGGTTGTCGCGTCCGATCACACCGAGGTCCTGTGTCACGGCCGTGTCGGTACTGATGGCGTTGAATGCCTGTTTCGGGCCCTTGACCTCACCCGGAATGGTCAGCACGGTGATCTTGCCGTAGGTCGACGGATCCGAGCTGGCACTGACATAGGCGGCCAGGAATTCCCGCTGCAGCCAGTTCAGCGCGCTCGTCAACTGGAACGACGGTGAACCATCGTTGTTCACAAGGTCTTTGGCGACGATGTAGAACGGCGGCTGATAGCTGCTCGCCGTCGGGTTGGGATCGAGCGGCACGTTCCAGAAATCGGCGTTGGTGAAGAACTTCACCGGATCGTCGACGTGGTACTTGGTCAGCAGGGAACGCTGCACCTTGAACAGATCCTCGGGATAACGCAGGTGCGACTGCAACTCCGGGGAGATGTCCGCCTTCGGTTTGACGGTGCCCGGGAACACGCTCATCCAGGCCTTGAGCACCGGATCCTGCTCGTCCTGGGCGTACAGCGTCACGGTGCCGTCGTAAGCGTCGACGGTGGCCTTGACCGAGTTGCGGATGTAGGACACCTGCTTGTCCGGAGCCAGCCGGTTGACCGCGACCTCGTTGGAATCGGCCGTCGCACTCGACAGCGTGGTCAGCTCCGAGTACGGGTAGTTGTCCAGCGTGGTGTAGCCGTCGACGATCCAGACCATGCGTTTGTTGACGATCGCCGGGTACACGCTGGTGTCGGTGGTCAGCCACGGCGCCACCGCTTCCACCCGCTCGGCCGGGTCGCGGTTGAACAGGATCTTGCTGTTCTCACCGATCACGTTGGACAGCAGGAAGTTCCGCTCGGCGAACTTGGCGGCGAACACCGTCCGGGCCAGCCAGTTGCCGATCGACACACCGCCGGTGCCCGAGTACGTGTAGTTCTTGGTGTCGGTGTTGGTTTCGTAGTCGTATTCGCGGTCGACGTCACCGTTCTTGCCGACGATCGCGTAGTCGGCCGAGGTGTCGGCGATCACCGGACCGAAGTAGACCCGGGGCTGGTCCAGCGGTGCCGGTCCGGGTGAGACCACCTTGCCGTTGGCGCCGACGACGCTGGCGAGGAACTCGGGGTAGCCGCCGTTCTGGTTGGGGTCGTTGGCGATACCGCGCACCGTGTTGGCCGGGGACGCGATGAATCCGTTGCCGTGGGTGTAGACGGTGTGCCGGTTGATCCAGTCGCGCTGGTTCTCGATCAACCGGTCCGGGTTGAGTTCGCGTGCGGCGACCACGAAGTCGCGCAGACCGCCGTCAGGGCCGGCGTAGCGGTCGATGGCCAGCTGGTCCGGGAAGAAGTAGAAGTTCTTGCCCTGCTGGAACTGGGTGAATGCCGGGCTGACGATGGTCGGATCCAGCAGCCGGATGTTGGACGTGGTCGCCCGGTCCGCGGCCACCTGCGCGGCCGTCGTCTGACCGTTGCTCTCGTAATTGCGGTACGTCACCGTGTCGTTGGTGAGCCCATAGGCCTGCCTGGTCGCGGTGATACTTCGGCTGATGTACTCGCTTTCCTTCTGCGCGGCGTTCGGCTTGACGCTGAACTGCTCGACGATCAGCGGCCACCCGGCACCCACCACCATCGAGCTCAGCAGCAGCAGCACCACACCGATGGCGGGAATCCGCAAGTCGCGCAGCACGATCGCCGAGAACACCGCCACCGCGCAGATCAGCGCGATGGCCAACAGGATCAGCTTGGCCGGCAGCACGGCGTTGATGTCGGTGTAGCCGGCACCGGTGAAGGGCTTGCCTGCGCGGGTATTGCTCAGCAGCTCGTAGCGGTCCATCCAGTACGCGAACGCCTTGAGCAGGATCAGGAAGCCGACCAGGCTGATCAGCTGGATGCGCGCGGCACGGCTCAGCGCCCCACTGCGACCGGTCAGCCGGATCCCGCCGAACACGTAGTGCCCCAGCAGATTCGCGACGAACGCCAGGAACGTCGCGACGAACAGGTACGTCAGCACCAGCCGGTAGAACGGCAGGTCGAACGCGTAGAAGCCCAGATCCCGGCCGAACTGGGGATCGGCGATCCCGAAATCGCTGCCGTGCAGGAACAACTGCACCCGCACCCAGTAGCTCTGCGCGATCACCCCGGCCAGCAGGCCGATGAAGACCGGCACCCCGATCCCGAACAGCCGCAGCCGGGCCAGCACCGTGGTGCGGTAACGCGCCACCGGATCGTTCGGGCCTGCGGCCGGGACGAACACCGGACGGCTGCGGTAGGCCAGCGCCAGCCCGGCGAACACCACCACGCCGATGAGCAGTCCCACCACCAGGAACACGATGAGCCTGGTGGCCAGCACCGTGGTGAACACCGAGCGGTACCCCAGCTCGCCGAACCACAACCAGTCGACGTACCCGTCGACCACCCGAGGTCCGATCAACAGCGCCAGCACCGCCACCAGTGCCAGCCCGATCAGTACCCGGCTACGCCGTGTCAGCTTCGGCATCCTCGCCGCGGGCCGCATCCCCACTCGTGAACTCCCGTTTCAGCCTCGGTGGACTCGTGACATGCCCGACGGGGCCGCCCGATTTTCTACAACTCTAGCCATCCCCGGGCCGCGTGCGGTCTAGCAGCGAGGCGGTTCGCCACCGGCAGAAATCGTGTGCAACGCGTCGACCGCCTGGGTCAGCGTGTCGACCTTCACCAGATCCATGCCGTCCTGGGGTTCCGAGCGCGCCTCGGTGCAGTTGTCGGCGGGCACCAGGAACACGCTCGCCCCGGCCTCCTTGGCGGCCAGCATCTTGTGGGTGATGCCGCCGATGGACCCGACCTTGCCGTCGCCGGTGATGGTTCCGGTGCCGGCGATGAACTTGCCGTCGTTGAGGTCACCGGTGGTCAGCTTGTCGACGACAGCCAGGCTGAACATCAGCCCCGCCGACGGACCACCGATGTTGGCCAGGTTGAAGTCGATGTCGAACGGCGCCCACGGGGCATCGAGTACGCCCACACCCAGGAAGCCGTAGTCCCGGTCGGGGTTGTCGCCGAGCGTGATGGTCGCGACCCCGGGCGGCGCATTCTTGCGACGGAAGTCGATCACCAGCTGGTCACCGGGCTTGGTCTTCTTCAGGATGGCCTGGAACTCGTCGAGGTTGGCCACCGGAATGCCGTTCACCCCGTCGATCGCGTCGCCGTCATGCAGCTTGCCCGCCGAAGGACCGGGATCGGTGACGCTCTGCACGGTCACCGCCACCGGGTACTTCAGGAAGGACAGCGCCGCGTACGCCGCACTGTCCTCGGACTTCTTGAAATCGGAGTTGTTGGCCTCGTCGATCTCGTTCTTGGACTTGTCCGGCGGGTACACCAGGTCGCGCGGAACCAGCTGCTCACGGCCCGACATCCACAACGCCATCGCCTGGCCCAGGGTGAGGCCGTCGCGCTGGGACACCGTGGTCATGTTCAGGTGCCCCGAGGTGGGGTGCACGTGAGCGTCCGGGCCTTCGATGTCGACCACCTGCTTGCCCTCGACCTCGCCGAGGGTGTTGAAGGTCGGACCGGGCCCCAACGAGACGAAGGGCACCGTCACCACCGACAGCAGCACGCCGAACGCCACGATCGGCACCAGCGCAACCAGTAGCGTCAAAATCCGCCTGTTCACGCCGCCCACAGTAAAGCCTTCTCCATCGTGTTCACCCACAGCGTGACCCGCAGCCGCACCCGGGCACCCGGTGATGAGTACCGTTGTGGGTATGGCTGACCTGCCCTTCGGCTTCTCCGCCGGGAATGACCCCGACCGAGACAAAGATAAGAAGGACCCCGATTCGGGATCCGGTTCCGGCAACTCCGGACCAGGTCCGGGATCGGATCCGTTCGGTTTCGGCATGGGCGGAGCCAACTTCGACATGGGCGACCTCGGGCAGATCTTCACCAAGCTCGGCGAGATGTTCAGCGGCGCAGGCAGTGCGATGGGCGGCGGCAAACAGTCCGGCCCGGTGAACTACGACCTGGCCCGGCAGCTGGCGTCCAACTCGATCGGGTTCGTCGCCCCCGTGCCGGAGAAGACGATCGGCGCGGTCGCCGACGCCGTGCGGTTGGCCGAGACGTGGCTCGACGGGGTCACCCCGCTGCCCGCGGGCACCACCCGGTCGGTGGCGTGGACTCCCAGCGACTGGCTGGACAACACCCTGGACACCTGGAAGCGGCTGTGCGACCCGGTGGCCGAGCAGATCTCGTCGGTGTGGGCGTCGGCGTTGCCCGAAGAGGCCAAGAGCATGGCCGGTCCGCTGCTGGCGATGATGTCGCAGATGGGCGGTATGGCGTTCGGCTCCCAGCTGGGCCAGGCGCTGGGCAAGCTGTCCCGCGAGGTGCTGACGTCCACCGATGTCGGCCTGCCGCTGGGTCCCAAGGGTGTCGCCGCGCTCATGCCCGAGGCCATCGAAACGCTGGCCGAGGGGCTCGAGCGTCCGCGCAGCGAGATCCTGACCTTTCTAGCCGCCCGCGAGGCCGCCCACCACCGGCTGTTCAGCCATGTGCCGTGGCTGTCCAGCCAGCTGCTCGGCACGGTCGAGGCCTTCGCCAAGGGCATGAAGGTCGACATGACGGGCATCGAGGACTTCGCCCGCGGATTCAACCCGGCCTCCCTCGGCGATCCGTCGGAGATGGAGCAGCTGCTCAACCAGGGCATCTTCGAGCCCAAGGCCACCCCTGAGCAGGAAGCCGCCCTGGAGCGGCTGGAAACCCTGCTCGCGCTCATCGAGGGCTGGGTGCAGACCGTCGTCACCGCCGCGCTGGGCGATCGCATCCCCGGCACCTCCGCACTGGCCGAGACACTGCGCCGCCGTCGGGCGACCGGCGGGCCCGCCGAACAGACCTTCGCCACGCTCGTCGGCCTGGAACTGCGCCCCCGCAAGATGCGCGAGGCCGCGGTGCTGTGGGAACGGCTGACCGAGGCGGTGGGCACCGACGTCCGCGACGGTGTCTGGCAGCACCCGGACCTGTTGCCCAGCTCGGCCGATCTCGACGAGCCGGCAGGCTTCATCGACCGGATGATCGGCGGCGACACCAGCGGCATCGACAGTGCCTTCGAACAGGCCATCGCCGATCTGGAGAAGGAGCAGGGCACGCGCCGCGACGAGGACGGCGACAGCGAGTCCTGAGCCCCGCACGGCCTGTGGATAACTGAAACGGCCGTGCCCGTCGCCGTGGCACAGTCATCGGATGACGCGCTTGGTGCTGGCCGCGGACCGGCCGATCCTGCTGCGTCCCGACGGGGCGGTGCAGCTGGGTTGGGATCCGCGGCGCGCGGTGCTGGTGCGTCCCCCGCGCGACATGACCCAGACACAACTGGCGGATCTGCTCCGCGCACTGCAGGCCGGCACCACCCGGGACGAATTGGGCATGGCCGCAGAATCATTCGGTGCCGCGGCGGCCATCGATGAGCTGCTCGACGCACTGACCCGGACCGGAGTGCTCACCACGCCGGCCGTCTCAGGCTCACGGCGGACCCGCTCGGCCTCCATCCGCGTCCACGGTCGCGGCCCGCTGTCAGAGCTGCTGGCCAACGGCCTGCGCTGCTCGGGCGCCAAGGTCAGGCACAGCACGAACCCGCACACCAGGAACGTGGCAGCCACCACCGACCTGGTGGTGCTGGCCGACTACCTGATCACCGACCCGCGGCTGGTGCGGGAACTGCATCGCGGCGGCATCGCCCACCTGCCGGTACGGGTCCGTGACGGCGCCGGGCTGGTGGGCCCCCTGGTGATCCCTGGTCTGACGAGTTGCCTGCACTGCGCTGACCTGCACCGCACCGATCGCGATGCGGCGTGGCCGGCGGTGGCCAGCCAGCTCCGGGGCGCCGTCGGCAGCGCCAGCCGGGCGACCATCCTGGCCACCGCCGCGTTGGCGATGCACCAGGTGGACCTGGTGATCCGGGCGGTCGGGCACACCGGCGACGGCCAACCCGCGCCCGAAGCACCGCCGACGCTGAACACCACCCTGGAACTCGACGCCGAGGGCTACTCGATCGTCGCGCGGCACTGGTCCCGCCACCCCGACTGTCAGTGTTGAAAACGTTTGTTGCCAGTTGGTTGTGGGCGATTCAGCCGAGTCATGGATGATGGTCTGGTGTCTGACATCAAACGTGGAAGCGTGGCACGGAATGCGAAGCTCGCCGGCTTGGCCGGCGGCATGGCGGGTCGGGCCGCGCTGGGCTTCGGCAAGCGTCTGACCGGCAAGTCCAAGGACGAAGTCACTGCCGAATTGATGGACAAGGCCGCTCAACAATTGTTCGCCGTGCTCGGCGAGCTCAAGGGCGGGGCGATGAAGGTGGGCCAGGCACTGTCGGTGCTGGAGGCCGCCATTCCCGAGCAGTACGGCAAGCCGTACCGCGAAGCGTTGACCAAATTGCAGCGCGAGGCCCCGCCGCTGCCGGCCGCCAAGGTGCACCGGGTGCTCGATGCGCAGCTCGGCACCAAGTGGCGGGAGCGGTTCACCTCGTTCGACGACACCCCCGTGGCCTCGGCCAGCATCGGTCAGGTGCACAAGGCGGTCTGGTCGGACGGTCGTGAGGTGGCCGTCAAGATTCAGTACCCCGGAGCAGACGAGGCGCTGCGCGCCGACCTCAAGACGATTCAGCGCATGGTCGGCGTGTTCAAGCAGCTGGCCCCCGGTGTGGACATCCAGGGCATCGTCGACGAGTTGCTCGAACGCACCGAGATGGAGCTGGACTACCGGCTGGAGGCGGACAACCAACGCGCCTTCGCCAAGGCCTACCGCGACGATCCGCACTTCGCCGTGCCCGCCATCGTCGCCAGCGCGCCGAAGGTCGTCATCGCCGAATGGATGGACGGCATCCCGATGTCGGTGATCATCCGCGATGGCACCCCCGAGCAGCGCGACCTGATGGGCACCCGGTTGTCCGAGCTCACCTTCGACTCCCCCAAACGCCTGCAGATGATGCACGGCGATGCTCACCCCGGGAATTTCATGCTGCTGCCCGACGGTCGGATGGGCGTCATCGACTTCGGCGCGGTCGCACCGCTGCCCGACGGCTTCCCGATCGCCCTGGGTGAGTGCATCCGGCTGGCCCGGGACAAGAACTACGACGAGCTGCTGCCCACCATGGAGGAAGCCGGTTTCATCCAGAAGGGCGAACAGGTTTCGATCGAAGAAGTCGACGACATGTTGCGCCAGTACGTCGAACCGATCGAAGTCGACGTCTTCCATTACAACCGCCGGTGGATTCAGCGGATGGCGGCCGGGCAGATGGACAACTGGGTGGCCCAGATCAGAACGGCCCGCCAGCTCGACCTGCCGCCGAACCTGGCCATCCCGCTGCGGGTGATCGCCTCGACCATCGCGATGTGCTGCCAGCTGGATGCCCATGTGCCGATGAAAGCGATTGCCACCGAACTGGTTCCGGGTTTCGCCGAGGAAGCGGCCTAGCGCAACGGATTTCGCCGCACGCCGAAGCACCGAACGGCGCCGAGTGTCTCGCACTCGGCGCCGTCGGTGTCTTCAGGCGTCACGCGGCGGCCGGGTTGCCCGCGGCGTTCTTCCGCGGCCGGCCACGCGGCCGCTTGCGGGCCACGATGGTTCCGCGGTCGAGGATCTCGCCGCCCCAAACGCCCCACGGCTCCTGCCGTTCCAGCGCGGCGGCCAGGCACGCGTTGCGGATCGGGCAATCCCCGCACAGCGCCTTGGCCTGCTCCAGATCGACTGGGCTCTCGGCGAACCACAGATCGGGATTCCCGATGTGGCACGGCACCGCCGGCAGCCGCTCCTCGCATGTCAACGGCGCGACGCTCACCTCCGGAGCGGTCATCGCAATGGACATGTGCTTATCCCCCTACTTCCTGGTCGTAGTTGTCTGCGATCTGTCTTTCGATGGATCTGCGACCAGGTTTCTGGGGGTGGAGAACGACTCCCAAAAAAATTGGCCACGGATCCGTTTTGACTGCGGTCCGTGGCCATTTGGCTGGTGATGGGAGCTCTACCTAGTAGGGGCTCCGATCCACGGACGTGCCAGTCGCGGCGGCGGCACGGCGCTTATGCTGCGGTGCAATAGCAGCGGCGCCAGCCGGCCATCCGGCGGCGGGGGCAGCGGGTGCGGCGTGCCGGCGAACTGCCGGGGAAACCGCGGCAGCGGCGACGGCGAGCACGGACGACGGCATGCCAGCAACCGCTACACCGCTGAATTCGATGTTGTTATCCATTGCGGGCACCCTCCTTCCGTCTCGTCACCAGAGCTGTGTTACGAGGCTAAAGCCTAACAGCCAAATCGCACAACCTATTTTCTACCTGCGGTTTTGGCTCGATCTTTACGTATTTTGGCGGCCGCGGACCAACTCGAGAACGTCCGGGCCGTACTGCTCGAGCTTGCGCGCACCGATTCCGGGGAGCGCCACCAGTGCGGCCTCGTCGGCCGGCATCGACTCGGCGATGGCGATCAGGGTGTTGTCGGTGAACACCACGTACGCCGGCACTTTCATCTCCTTGGAGACGCGCAGCCGCCACTCCTTGAGCTCGGCGAGCAACTCCTCGTCGAGGTCCGACGGACAGGTTTCGCAGCGGCGCAACATGATCGCCGGCGGAGTCGACAGCGGCGCATTGCACACCCGGCACCGCGGCGCCGGGCCGCGCGGACGACGCGCCCGGTCCGGGCCCGATCCGGCGGAATTCTGCAGTTGCGGCGCGATGCCGTTGAGGAACCGCGACGGTCGCCGGCCCTGGCGCCCGCCGGGGGTGCGGGCCAGCGCCCAGCTCAGCCCAAGGTGCACCCGGGCCCGGGTGACCCCGACATAGAGCAGACGACGCTCCTCCTCCACCGGCTCGCTGTCGGGCCCGTGCGCGAGGGCATGCGAGATCGGCAAGGTGTTGTCGGCGAGGCCGACCAGGAACACCGCATCCCACTCCAGGCCCTTGGCCGCGTGCAGCGACGCCAACGTCACGCCCTGCACCACTGGTGGATGCCGGGAGTCGGCCCGCTGGCGCAGCTCGGCGACCAGGGCCCGCAGATCCAGCTCGGGACGAACCGCGACCTCTTCGTCGACCAACTCGGCCAACGCCGTCAGCGCTTCCCAGCGATCGCGGGCCTTGGTGCCGGCCGGTGGTTCGGCGGTCAGGCCGAGCGGCTCGAGCAATTCGCGCACGAGGGCGGGCAGGTCGTCCTCGGGGATGTCACGGTCGGCGAAGCGTTGCATCGCCACCAACGCCTGGCGGATCTCCTGACGGCTGAAGAAGCCCTCACCACCGCGCACCTGGAAGGCGATCCCGGCCTCGGTGAGCGCCTCCTCGTACACCTCGGACTGCGCGTTGATCCGGTAGAGCACCGCGATCTCGGCCGGCTCCGTTCCGTTCTCGATCAGCTTCTTGATGGACCGGGCAACGGCATTGGCCTCGGCCACCTCGTCGGGATACTCCGAGAACGTCGGCTCCGGACCAGGGTCGCGCTGCCCCACCAGGTGCAGCTTGCTGCCCGCCATCCGGCCGCGGGCGGCCGCGATCACCCGGTTGGCCAACGAGACCACCTGCGGTGTGGAGCGGTAGTCACGCTCCAGCCGCACCACCGCGGCGTCCGGGAAGCGGCGCGAGAAATCCAACAGGAAACGCGGGGTGGCCCCGGTGAACGAATAGATCGTCTGATTGGCGTCACCGACCACGGTGAGGTCGTCGCGCTCCCCCAGCCAAGCATCGAGCACGCGTTGCTGCAGTGGCGTGACGTCCTGGTACTCGTCGACGACGAAACAGCGATAGCGGTCGCGGAATTCCTGGGCGACCGCGGCGTCGTTCTCGATCGCCGCGGCGGTATGCAGCAGCAGATCGTCGAAATCCAACAGCGCCGAGCCGTCCCTACGGGCCTTGAGCGCCTCGTACCCCGAATAGACGGCGGCGACCTTGGCCGCATCGAACGGGATGTCGCGCCCGACCTTGGCCACCGCGGTGCTGTAGGCCTCCGGTGTGATCAAAGACGCCTTGGCCCACTCGATTTCACCGGCCAGGTCACGGACGTCGTCGGTACTGGTCTGCATGCCTGCGCGGTTCGCGGCCTGCGCGACGACGGCGAACTTGCTGTCGAGCAGCTCCCACCCGGTGTCGCCGACCAGACGCGGCCAGAAGTACTGCAATTGCCGGCGCGCCGCGGCGTGGAACGTCACCGCCTGCACCGCAGCGGTGTTCACCCCGGAC
>NZ_HG322951.1:2344099-2368192 GCF_000455325.1 Mycolicibacterium septicum DSM 44393 | reverse complement strand
GCGGTGAACGTCACCGCGAGCACCTGGCTGGGCGCGACGTGACCGCCGGCGACCAGGTGCGCGATCCGGCGGGTGATGGTGCGGGTCTTACCGGTACCCGCGCCGGCCAGCACGCACACCGGGCCGCGGGCGGCCAGTACTGCCTCCCGCTGCTCATCGTCCAGATCGCCCAGGGCGGGCGAGGGAGCCTCCAACGGCATGCGGTCCATGATGTCAGGGACCGGTGACAGTCTCGGGCCCGGCGTGGCCCGGGCCTACTGCTGCCGGCTCAGCCACTGTTCGAAGGTGGTCGGCGCGATGCGCGCGCCGTCGCCGGGCAGCAGCGCATTGCCCGCCATCTCGACACCGAAGATCGACGACCACGTCGGCACCAGCGTCACCTGCCTGCCACGAACCGAAAGGGTCCGCCGGGCCATGTCCACGAGATCCTGCGTCTGCGGGCCGGCCACGTCGGCATGGCGGCCCTGCGGGTCGCCGACCACGACCTCGGCCAGCACGTCCGCGATGTCGTCCGGATCGATGGGCTGCACCAACAGCGGCGCGATCGGCGCGGTGGCACCGTCGGGGCCGTCCTGTTCGGTCCAGCCCACCACCATCTCGGCGAAATCATGGAACTGGGTGGCGGGCACGACCGTCCACGGCACCGGCCCCGCCGCGACCAGCCGCTCCTGCTCACGCTTTCCGGCGTAGTGCGGATTGCCGTCGATGTCGTGGATCCCCACGATCGACAACAGCACGTGATGCGCCACCCCGGCCCGGTCCTCGGCGGCGAGCAGGTTGGCGGTGGCGGTGCCCAGGTAATCCACGGTGCTGTCCCGGTCGGTGGGCGGGGCGCTGATCGCGTCGACGACCGCGCGCACCCCGGCCAGTGCCGCGTCCAGACCCTGGCCCGTGGACAGGTCCACCCCGTTCGAGCGGCTGATCGCCACCACCTCGTGTCCTGCGCCCTGCAGGGCGGCGACCACCCGCGCCCCGATGTTTCCCGTCGCGCCTGCCACTGCGATTCGCATGATGCCTCCCGTTCCGTGTGACCACCTATCTCGGACTATATAGGTCCGTAATATCTGTAATAAAGTACGAGTTGTGAAACTCCCCGTGGCCACCGAGTGGGCGCTGCATTGCGCGACGTCACTGGCGCAGCTCGAGCCGGGCACCACCGCATCGGCTGCCGACCTCGCGGAGTACTTCGACCTGCCCGCCGCCTATCTGGCCAAACAGCTGCAGGCGCTGACCCGCGCGGGCGTACTGACTGCGACAACCGGTCCCCGCGGCGGCTTCCGGCTGGGCCGGGCACCCACCGACATCACACTGCTGCACATCGTCGAGGCTGTCGACGGCGCATCGGCGCCGTACGAATGCCGCGAGATCCGCAAGCAGGGCCGCGGCGCCCTCCCCAGCAGCTGGTGTCGCCACGAGTGCATCCTCGCGGTGAAAATGGCTGATGCCCACCAGGCCTGGCGGGCCAGCCTCGACGGCGTCACCCTCGCCGACATCCTCGCCGACATTCCGACCGCGGCGCCTGCACGCACCCGAAAGCTGTTGGGCAGGCAGAGCTCATAGCAGGAGCCGGCGCAACTCCTCGCGGCCGCCGTCGTCGAGCGGCAACAACGGGAGACGCGGGTCTCCGACGCCCTGACCCAACAGATCGAGTCCACCCTTGATGGTGGTGGGCAGGCCGCCTGCCACGATGAACTCCAGGAAGGGCTTGAGTTCGGTGTAGATGGCCTCGGCCTTCGTCCAGTCTCCGGCCTGTGCCGCTGCGTAGAGGTCCAGGCACGGCTGCGGCAGCAGGTTCGGCGCCGCCGTGCACCAGCCCTTGGCCCCCGCCTTGAAGGCCTTGAGAATCATCGGGTTGCTGCCGTTGTAGAACGGCAGCTGGCCGCCGGTGAGCTCGGACAGGCGCTCCATGCGGGTGATGTCGCCGGTGGATTCCTTGACCATGGTGACGTTGTCGATGTCGTTGAACATCTGAACCAGCAGTTCGGGCCGCATGTCGATGCCACTGGTGGCCGGGTTGTTGTAGACCATGATCGGAATGCCGATCGCGGCGCCGATCGCCGCGTAGTGCTGGGCGATCTCCCGCTCGGACAGTTTCCAGTAGGAGATGGGCAGCACCATCACCGCATCCGCGCCGGACCGCTCGGCGTACCGGGCCCGGCGAATGGTGTTGGCAGTGGTCAGATCCGAGGCCCCGATGATGACGGGCACCCGACTGTCGACCACGCCGATCGTGGTGTCGATGACTGCATCGAACTCGGCCTCGGTGAGATATGCCGACTCACCGGTGCTGCCGAGCGGGACGATCCCATGGGCTCCGCCGGTCACCAAACGGTCGACCAGGGCGGCAAGCTGGTCCGTGTCGATCTTGTGGTCTTCGGTGAAGGGCGTCACCGGATAAGCGAGAATTCCGTGGATCTCGGTGCTGGATGGCATGTTTCGGGTCCTTCTTTCGGTGCGATCGGGGGGCTGTTTTCAGGGTCAGCTGGTCAATGCGTCGGGATGATTGCGAAGCGCGCGGCGGGCGTAGTAGGCGAAGTTGGCCTGGCTGCGTTTGGGCCGCAGGGTCCAGTCGTGGGCCTCGCGGGCCAGTCGCGGCGGCAGGTCGGCGATCGTTCCCGCTGCCATGGCAGCCAGTTGCAGTTCGGCGCCGCGTTCGATCAGCATCGCCAGTGAGCACGACTCCTCGATGCTGGCTCCGGCGATCACGTGACCGTGGTGCGCCAACAGGATGGCTTTCTTGTCTCCCAGTGCGGCGCTGATGATCTCGCCCTCTTCATTGCCGACAGGAACTCCGGGCCAGTCGGCCAGAAAGGCGCAATCGTCATACAACGGTGCGATGTCCATCTGGGACACGTGCAACGGGACTTCCAGCATCGACAGCGCCGCGACGTGGAACGGATGGGTGTGCACGATGCACTGCACATCCGGCCGCGCGCGGTAGATCCAGGTGTGGAAACGATTGGCGGGGTTGGCCATTCCCCCACCTTCGAGGACGTTCAGATCCTCGTCGACGAGCAGCAGATTGTCGTCGGTGATCTCGTCGAAACCCAAACCGAGTCGCTGGGTGTAGTAGGTACCCGGTTTCTCGGCTCGCGCGGTGATCTGGCCCGCCAGACCTGAGTCGTGGCCGGCGTCGAACAGGGCCCGGCACGTCAGGGCCAGCTTCTGCCGCGTCGTCAGCGTGGACTCCTCGATATGGGTCGACAGACCATCGAGTGCGCGCTGCATCAGAACTTGTTTCGAATCACCAAGCGTGGTGGTCATCTCGGCATACCTTTCGCGTTGAGGGACCGGCGACACAATCTCGACCATAGGACACATTGTGTCCTACCGTCAACATCCCAAATGCAGACAGCCGAAACCATCGCGCGTCTACAGGCAGACGGCAAGCGGGTGATCATCAACAGAGTCGGCAGCGGCCCGCTCAGTGAGTGCGCGGTGACCGATGTCCGTGCCGTCGTCGTACGCCCGCAGGCGAAAACGGTCACCATTCACGGCCTGCCGGATTTCGAACCCATCCAGACGGTGCACGTCAACCTCACATGCTGACGAACCGCGCCTGCGTCGCAAGGACGTCAGCCGTCAGCGGTTGCGGCTGTACTCGGTGTGGGTGATCACCAGAACCTCGCTGGGCGTGCTTCCCCGCTGCCGCAATTGGTGAGGCAAGGAGGCGTCGAAGTACGCGCAATCGCCGGTTTCCAAGGTGACCAACTCGTCCTGGTAACGCAGCTCCACCACGCCGGCGTGGACGAACACCAACTCCTGCCCGGCGTGTTCTGGATGCGGGTGCTCCGCGAACTTGAGTGTCGGCCGGACGATGAACGGCGACATCGACTTTCCGAGCATGCCGGCGGCCACCGCCTGATACCGGTTGTCCCCCCGCTCGCCGGCACGATCGATCGACAACGTGGTGACAGCTGGATCCTCGGAAAACAGCTGTGCGACATCGACCTCGAGTGCACGGGCAACTTTCATCGCCACCGCGATCGACGGGGTGGATCGCTGTCGTTCGACCTTGGACAGGTAGCTCTTGGTCAGCCCGGTCGCCTCGGCGAGTTCCTCAAGGGTCATGCCCCGCTGTTGGCGCACGGCACGCAAGAGAGCGCTCATAACACCTCCTGCTCACGACGCCCGCTCCGCCCATGGTCCCATAGGACAACGGGTGTCATATCGTCGACATCCCGAATCCCCGACGGCGAGCCGATCAATTGCCGGTGCCGGTGACCAACGCCCAGAGACCGTCCGCCCCGGCGGCGGTGGCATGGTCGGTGAGCACCTGGTCCCAGTGCGCGACCGAGCCGTACTCCGAGCGCCAGGACAGCGCGGGCATCGTGAACTCGTGCAACCGGTGTTCAACCGTGGTGCCGATCGCACCGTGCACCTGATGGCCGTTGCGCACCACGACCGAGGTGGCATGTCCGACGCACGAACGTGCCACAGCGACAAAGAAATCCAGGTATGGCGAGGACCAGTCCGATCGCAACGCCTCGGCCAGGGCACCGTCGGTGGCCGCCCGGGCCAACGCCGACTCGGCGGCGATGTCGGCCACCAGATTCTGCACGGCCTGAAACTTGGCCAACGGACGGCCGAACTGGGTGCGTTCGCGGACGTGCGCCACCGACAGCTCCAGGATCCGGTCCAGCGCGGCGCACACCTGGACAGCGCGCACCAGAGCGGCCCGCTGCGTGAACTGTCCGACGACGTTGTCGGGCACCGGGTTCCCGGTCAAGGCCGAGAGGTCCGCGCGGACCTCGTCGCGAGGCTCCCCCGCGTTGTTGTGTCCTGCGGTGACCGACAGCGACGCGGTGTCCGCATCGGTCACGCGATAGCCGGTGCCGTCACGCCAGAGCAGCACCACCCGCGCGGAGTCCGCCGCCCAGGGCACACCATGTGCGACACCGGCGTCGTCGAGCAGACACGCGGTGCGTCGCGTGTCATCGACCCCCAGCCCCGCCGCCTCCAACAACCAGCAGGCCAGAAGATCATGTTCGGCCAGCGGGATTCTCACCCCGTGCGAGGCGGCCGCTCGCAGCAGCTCGACTGCCTCGGCCCAGCCGGCGCCACTGCCTCCGGACTCCTCGGACCCGGTGAGCCGGACCAGCCCGAGTTCCCCCAGCCGGCCCCACAATTCGGCGATGCCCTCACCAGGCTGATGCTGTTCGCGGTGCGCGGCGAAGACCGCCGACATCATCTCGACGAGTTCGGCGTCGACGACACTCATCAGCACCCTCTCTTCTTCGCGCAAGCGCTCATCAGCGCAACCCCAGTCCCCGCGCAATCACACCACGCAAAACCTCGTTCGTACCGCCACGCAGAGTGAACCCCGGACGTTGGACCACCGCATCGGCCAACATCGACCGGTACCCCTCGTCATCGGTCTCACCGAGTACGTCGGCGAAATCGGCGATGTCACCTTCGGTGGAGGTGCCCAGCACCTTGACCACCGCCGCCGCGGTATCAGCCGGTTCGTGACGCTCCAGCGCGCCGGCGACCGCCATCGACATCTGGTGCAGACCGGTGATGCGGCCCAGGTAGCGCCCCAGGTCGGTATGGCGGGGTAGAGATCCGTCACGCATGTGCGTAGCCATGTCGGCCAGTAGCGGGAACGTCGACAGGAAGCGCTCGGGCCCACTGCGTTCGAAGCTCAGCTCCGAGGTCACCTGCTGCCAGCCGTTGCCGATCGTGCCGAACACCATGGCGTCGGGCACGAACACCTCATCGAGGATCACCTCGTTGAAATGGTGCTTGCCGTTCATCGAGATGATCGGCCGGATGTCGACGCCCGGTGCCCGCAGATCGACGATGAACTGGCTCAGGCCGTCGTGCCGGTGCGCAGGATCCACCGGTGCGCTGCGGGCCAGGCAGATGAACGCATGCGCCAGATGCGCCCCCGACGTCCACACCTTGGCGCCGGTGATCGACCAACCACCGTCCACCTGGACCGCTTTGGTGCGCACGCTGGCCAGATCCGATCCGGAATCCGGCTCGCTCATCCCGATTCCGAAGTAGCACTCGCCTTTGGCTATGGCGGGCAAGAACTTTCGCCGCTGTTCCTCGGTGCCGTACTTGAGCAACGACGGAACGATCTGGCGGTCGGCGATCCAGTGCGCCCCGACCGGAGCCCCGGCGGCCAGCAGTTCCTCGGTGACCACGAACCGCTCCTGGTGGCTGCGCCCGTGCCCGCCGTAGGAGACCGGCACCGTCATCCCCAGCCAACCGCGGGCCGCCAGTGCCCGGCTGAAGTCCTCGTCCCAACCGGTCAGCCAACTGTCCGCGTACCGGCCGATCTTGCCGGCCTGCTGCTGCTCGGCGACAAACTCCCGCACCTGCAGCCGCAACTCGTCGAGCGCATGCGGGTCGCCGGCTACCGGCGGCACCAACCTGGTCATGTTCAGCTCCGTCCACTGCGGATTAGCAACTTACCGCCGTAGGCCGGAGACCTGCGTCACCGCGGGCATGGGACGGCGGTTCGGCTACGTTATGTGCACTATGACTGCTACACCGACTGCTCTGACCATGTACACCACCACCTGGTGCGGTTACTGCTCGCGGCTCAAGACCGCGCTGAAGTCCGAGGGCATCTCGTGGACCGAGGTCGACATCGAGCAGGATCCGGCCGCAGCCGAGTTCGTCGGCTCCGTCAACGGCGGCAACCATGTGGTGCCGACCGTGAAGTTCGCCGACGGGTCGACGATGACCAACCCCACCATCAAGCAGGTCAAGGCCAAGCTCAGCTGATCGTCAGTCCAGGGCCGCCCAGGACTCGATGATCTCGCGGGCGATGGAGATCGAACCGGGCAGCAGCAGCCTCGAAGGCGAATCGCCGTCGGCCGCGCTCCAGTCCCCCTGATCGAGCGCCTCGCGGATCTCGGCCCGGGTGAACCAGTCGGCCTCGGCGATCTCGCCGTCGTTGAACGAGAACGGCTGTTCGGGGTCGCCGATGGCATGGAAGCCGACCATCAGCGACCGCGGGAACGGCCACGGCTGGCTGCCCAGGTACTTCACATCGGTCACCGTGAGGCCGACCTCCTCGGCGATCTCGCGCACCACACAGGTCTCGAAGGACTCTCCGGCCTCGACGAATCCGGCCAGGATCGAGAACAACCGTTCGGGCCACGCCGTCTGCCGGGCCAGCACCGCACGGTCGTGGCCGTCATGGACTAGGCAGATCACCGCCGGATCTATGCGCGGGAACTCCTCATGCCCACTGACCGGGTCGACCCGCGACCAGCCGCCTTTCGCCGACCTCGTCGCCGCACCGTCCACCGCACTGAACCGGGCCCGGTCATGCCAGTTCAGCAGCGCGGTGGCGGTCGCCACCAACTGCGCGCTGACGTCGTCGAAGACCTCACCGGCCCGGCGTAGATCGAGCACCTCGGCGGCCGCATCGGGGTCGTCGGGCGCCTCCAGCGCACTGCGGACTCCCCAGACGTGCCGCCCATCGCCCAGCCGACCCAGGAACACCGCGTGCTCCGGTGGCTTGTCGGCGCCCAGGCTCGAGGCCTTCCCGAGCACCACCTGGCCACCCGAGATCAGCACCTGGTTGCGTCGGTCGACCCGCAGCAACAGCGCGTCCTGCCAGCCCTCGGTTGCCGCATCGATATCGGTGCGCAGCGCATCGGCACGATCGGCACCGACCCGCGAGAGCAGGGGGACGTTGCGCAGGCCGAAGGTGAGGCGTTCGGTCATCCCCCGGTCGCTGCGCTCCTGCCCGCCGGCCGTCATCGCTCGGCGTCCGCACTGCGGATGTAGAGCAGCCGGTCCCCGGCCTCCAGCGCATCGACCTCCGGCGCATCGACCCGCACCAGACGGCCGCCGCGCACCACACCCAGCACGATGTCGTGCAGGTGCCGTGGTGAGCCGCCCTCCTCCTTGGGCGTCACCTCACGTTCGGCGATGGCGAAGCCGGCATCTGGGGTCAGCAGATCCTCCATCATCTCCACCACGCTCGGGGTCTGCGTCGCGATACCGAGCAGCCGACCGGCGGTCTCGGACGACACCACCGTGGAGTCCGCACCGGACTGCTTGAGCAGATGCAGGTTGTCCGATTCCCGCACCGCCGCGATGATCTTGGCCTTGGGCGCCAATTCGCGGGCGGTCAGCGTGACCAGCACCGCGCTGGCGTCGTTGTCCGCCGCCACGATGATCGACCTGGCGTGCTGGGCCCCGGCCAGTCGCAGGACACCGGAGTTGGTGGCGTCGCCGTGCACGGTCACCAGCCCAGCGGCCTTGGCGCGTTCCAGTGCGGCCGCGTTCTCGTCGACGACGACGATGTCGGCCGGGGAGACCTCATCGCCGACCATCGCCGCGACCGCCGTGCGGCCCTTGGTGCCGTATCCGACGACGACGGTGTGGTTACGCACTTTGTTCCTCCATCGCTGAATCTTCAGCGCCTGCCGGGATTGGGTGGTCAGGGTTTCCACGGTGGTACCGATGAGAACGATCAGGAAGGCCACCCGCAGCGGCGTGATGACGATGACGTTGACCAGACGTGCCGAATCCGTATACGGCGTGATGTCGCCGTACCCGGTCGTCGACAGTGACACCGTCGCGTAGTAGAGGCAGTCCAGGAACGAGAGCGGATTGTTGACGTCCGGGGCGCTGTCGTTGTCCCGGTAGCCGTAGCGATCCGCGTAGACGATGAGCACTGCGGCGAACAACGCCCCCAAGGCGTACAGCACCCGCATGAAGATCTTGCGAGCCGGACTGACGAACGGCTCGGGGATGCGCAACACATCGACGAGCGCGGCGTCCGGGCGCGAGGTCAGGTTCGAGTCGATCGCGGCGAGGCGGCGCCGCAGCCTGCCTTTAGCCACGCGACCCCATCATCGAGCAAAGCGCCCCGGGACGCGCCGGGATCAATCTGATCAGACGCACGCCACAATGTAACCATGACCGCACCCCAGCCTCAGCGGATCTCCTCCGCACCCGCCGCCCAACGCATGGCAGCCCTGCTCCTGGGCATGGGCACGCTGCACTTCGTCGCGCCCAAGCCGTTCGACGCCATCATCCCGGCCGAGCTACCGGGCAGCGCCCGCTTCTACACCTATGCCTCCGGGGTGGGTGAGCTGGCCACCGGTGCCTTGGTGGCCGTGCCCCGCACCCGGCGGCTCGGCGCGCTGGCCGCCGTGGCGTTGTTCATCGCCGTGTTCCCCGGGAACGTGAACATGGTCCGGCTGTGGTGGGACAAGCCATGGCCCATGCGGATCGTGGCGATCGCCCGGCTGCCGCTGCAGATCCCGATGATCACCTGGGCTCTGCGGGTGTACCGCAACTCCTAGTCGCATACACCTGACTCGCCGGCTGCCCAGAATGTCTGGGCGGCAGCCTGTTTCGTTGCCCGGCCCGGCCCCGAGCGCCGCCTCGGCCAAGTTTGGCAAGGCTAACGTTGCTGGTGGCGTGTGGTTTTCGCCGATATCGTCAGACCGTGACGAATCCCAGCCATCCGTCCGAGCCGCACGTGGGTTCACTGGCGTCGAGACTGAACTGGCTTCGCGCCGGAGTTTTGGGCGCGAACGACGGCATCGTCTCCACAGCCGGCATCGTCGTGGGCGTGGCAGCCGCCACGGTGGAGAAGGCGCCGATCCTGACCGCCGGTATCGCCGGCCTGGCCGCGGGCGCGGTGTCGATGGCGTTGGGTGAGTACGTCTCGGTGAGCACGCAGCGTGACACCGAACGAGCATTGCTGCGCAAGGAACGCCGCGAGTTGCGCGACGACCCGGCCGCCGAATTGGACGAGTTGACCGCACTCTACGAGGCGAAGGGCTTGTCGACGACGACCGCGCGCACCGTGGCCGAGGAGCTCACCGACCACGATGCGTTCGCCGCGCACGCCGAGGTCGAATTGGGGATCGATCCCAAGGATCTGACGAATCCGTGGCAGGCTGCCGCGTCTTCTGCGCTGTCGTTCACCATCGGTGCGCTGTTGCCGTTGATGGCGATCCTGATTCCGCCGACGACATGGCGCATCCCGGTGACCGTGGTGGCGGTGCTGCTGGCGCTGATGCTCACCGGGGCGGTGTCGGCCGGGCTGGGTGGAGCACCGCAGGGACGCGCGGTGCTGCGCAACGTGATCGGTGGCGGTCTGGCCCTGGTGATCACCTATCTGATCGGCCTCTTGGTGGGGACCGCCATCACCTGACCACTTCGCATCATCCCGACCAGCCAAGGAGTCCAGTGACAGTCTTCAACGGCCTGCCCGCCCACGTCCTGCTCGTCCACGCACTGGTCGTACTCGTGCCGCTGACCGCGGCGCTGGAGATGCTCTGCGCGCTGTGGCCGGCCGCCCGCAGAGGTCATCTGTTGTGGCTCACGCTCGTCCTGGCCGTCGTGACAACGGTTTTGACGCCGCTCACGACATACGCCGGCGAATGGCTCTACGACCTGCGACCCGCTCACGATGCCGTGCTGGAAGAGCACGCCGAGCGCGGCGACACCATGATCTACTTCTCGCTCGCACTACTGGTCGTCGCACTGGCACTGGTGGGATTGCATTTCGCCGAACGGCGCGACGACCGCCGACGGCTGGCGTACAACAGCGTTGTCGCGGTCGTCGCCGTGGTCGTGGGAGTGACCTCGATCGTTCAGATCTACCGGATCGGTGATCTCGGCGCACGGTCGGTCTGGGGATCCGAGATCGCCAACCTGACCTCGGCCGGCGACGGCTAGGACTGCTGCGCGAGATCCGGCGAACCGGTCGTGGGGTCGGTCAGCAATGCCACGAGTTCGTCCTCACCGGGCAGCGATTCGGGGCTGACGGTCTTTCCCGAGCGCACGTAGTGGAACGCGGCCCGCACCGATTCCGGCGGGCACCCGCGCAGTGCCGCCCACGCCAGGCGGTAGACCGCGAGCTGAACTGCCGCCTGCGCCATGGCTTCCGGTGTGGCCGGGGGTTCGCCGGTCTTCCAGTCCACCACGGTGGTGGTGCCGTCCTCCTGCGCGAACACCGCGTCGATGCGGCCACGCACGACAGTGGTCCGGGTCCGCCCGATGGCCATGTCGAACGGCACCTCCACCTCGATCGGGGTGCGTGCGGCCCACGGTGACATGACGAAGGCGTCCTGCAGCTCGGACAGTTCGGCTGCACTGGCGCGCCCGCTGTCGCCGTCCACCGCGCCGGGCAGGTCGTCGAGGTCGAACAGCCGCTCGGAGTGGAAGAACCGCTGCACCCATTCGTGGAAGGCGGTGCCCAGCAGGGCATGCGGGTCCGGACGTTGGGGCAACCGCCGGTGCAGGCGCTGCAAGGCGGCCTGCCGATCACGGCTGAGCTCCACCAACGTGCTGACCGAAAGCTGACCGGGCAGTTCGGCCGGGGCGACCTGCGGCGCGCGATCCCGTTCCGCCAGTAGCGCATCGACGTCGGCGGCCCAGCCCTCCCCGTCGGCCACGTCGTCGGGCGCGCTGCCGTCGTGGCCACCGTCGCCGGCCAACGCCTGCGCCACCAGCGCCGCGCCCCGGTCGACGTCAGAGGCCCTGGCCGGCGCCGCAGGCCAGATCGCTTCGACAGCCTTGTCCCGCAACGGGTTCACCTCACCGGCCGGCGGATCCGGAGCCCACTGGTCGATCTCGCCACACGGGTGCCCCTGCGCGGCGGCATCCTCCACGATGGCCTTGATCTCACAGAGGAATTCCGACGGCCCGCGCGGCTTGCTCTCGGTCGCACCCCAGTGGTGCCCTGAGATCAACAGGGTGTCCTCGGACCGGGTGATCGCCACGTAGAGCAGCCGACGCTCCTCGTCGACACGGCGTTGTTCGAGGCTCCCCTTGTGATCGGAGATCTTGTCCGACAGGATCTTCCGGTCGTTGATGTCCGAGGTGTCGAGCACCGGTACACCGAGCTCCGATTCGGTCGCGCGATCACCGCGCAGCAGCGGCGGCAGATCCGACGGGTCCGTCAGCCACGTGCGGGCCGACGCCGTCGACGGGAACACCCGGCCACTCAGATGCGGAACGGCCACCACCTGCCATTCCAGTCCCTTGGCGGCATGCACGGTGAGGATCTGCACCCGATCGTGTGACACCGTCAATTCGGCAGGGGCCAGACCGTTCTCCACTTCGGCTGCCACATCCAGATAGGCGAGCAGCGCGAGCACCGACCCGCCGGGCCGACCGGCGAAATCGGCCACGAGGTCACAGAACGTGTCGAGGTTCTCGGTCCCCGTCCAGCCCGCGGCCACGGGGCGCGCCGCGCGAGCCTCGGCATCCAGTCCGGCGACACGTCGCACCTCGGCCACCAGCTCGGGCAGCAGGTGGCTCAAATGCGCACGCAGTATGGTCAGCTCGCGCCCGAGTGCCTCGATCCGCCGATGGCCGGCCGGCGAATAGTGTTCGGCGACACCAGGATCGCAGATCGCGTCGGCCAGGCAGGCCGAGTCGGCATCCGGGGCGGCCTGTGCCACGATCTCGGCGGGGCTGGGCTCCCCCACCGACCTGTCGTCCAATTCCCTGGCGCGCCGCCACAACGCGGCGATGTCCCGCGCTCCGAACCGCCATCGCGGCCCGGTCAGCACCCGCATCACCGCCGACCCCGCGGCGGGGTCGGCCACCAGCCGCAGCATCGCGACCAGATCGGCCACCTCGGGCACGGCCAGCAGTCCGGCCACACCGACCACCTCGACCGGTACGCCGCGGGAGCTCAGCGCCTCGGCCATCGGCGCGGCGTCGGCGTTGCGTCGCACCAGCACCGCAGCGGTGGGTGTGGCCGCATCCTGAGCCACCGCGCCGTGATAGATCCCGGCCATATGGTCTGCCACCCAGTCACGTTCGGTCTCGACATCGGACAGCAGTGCGCACCGGATGGTGCCGGGCTCGGCGTCAGGCCGGGGCCGCAGCTCATGCACCGTCACCGAACGGCGGCGCGCCTCCGCCGACACCGCGTTGGCCAGATGCAGGGCACTCGGCGGGTTGCGCCAGCTGGTCCGCAGTTCCAGGGTGGGGGCCGGCGTCCCGTCGGCGAGCGGAAAGTCCGTCGTGAACCGGGGCAAGTTCGTCGCCGACGCGCCCCGCCAACCGTAGATCGACTGGATCGGATCACCTACTGCGGTGAGCGCCAGGCCGTCGTCGACGCCGCCACCGAACAACGAGGACAACGCCACCCGCTGCGCGTGCCCGGTGTCCTGGTATTCGTCGAGCAGCACCACCCGGAAACGTTGGCGCAGTTGCTCACCGACCTGCGGGAACTTCGAGGCGAGCCGCGCCGCCGCGGACATCTGCATACCGAAATCCATCACTTTGTCGGCACGCATCCGCTGGTGCAGCGCATCGATCAACGGCACCAGTTCGGTGCGCTCGGTCTGGGTGGCCAGCATTTTCAACAGCCACTGGCTGGGCCCGCGGTCACGTTGATACGGCCCGGCGGGCAGGGTGTGCACCAGGCGCTCCAGCTCCACATGGGTGTCACACAGCTGGTCGGTGTCGACCAGATGCTCGGCGAGCGCACCTGACAGGCGTAGAACCATGTCGGTGACGGCGGCCGGCGTCTTCTCGATGGCCAGCTCCCCCGGGTGCGCACACACCACTTCGAACGCCAGCTGCCACAGCTCCGTTTCGCTGAGCAGCCGCGTGTCCGGTTCGACCGGGAGCAGCAACCCGTGCTCGCGCAGCAGCGTGCCGGCGAATGCGTGATAGGTGCTGACGGTGGCGGTCTCGTCGGCGCCACCGGCGACCGGAGCCAGACCGGCTCCGGCGAGCCGGGCCAGCCGGGTGCGGACCCGGCGCAACAACTGGCCTGCGGCCTTACGGGTGAAGGTCAGCCCCAGCACCTGCGATGGCGTGGCATAGCCGTTGGCCACCAACCAGACCACGCGCGCCGCCATGGTCTCGGTCTTACCGGCGCCCGCGCCGGCGATCACCACAACGGGCCCGGGCGGCGCGGAGATCACCGCGGCCTGTTCCTCGGTCGGCGGGAACAGGCCCAGCGCGGTGGACAATTCGGCCGGGCTGTAGCGCACGCCGGCCGGAGCGGTTCCCGTCATGACCGGTCCCCGACAGCCTGGGCCGGGCACGATGAACGCACCGGGCAGTTCGCGCAGCCGTCGTTGACCCTGGCCGCGAACTGCGGCCCGGCCGTGGCGGCCGCCGCGGTCGCCACGGTGCCCAACCAGTCGGAGCGGGAGTCAGGTGTCATCGGATCCTGTTCGCGTTCGGTGGCGCCGGCCGCCCCCGCCTTGCCCAGGTATACCAACCGGCCCCCGCCCGGCTCATCGCCGTGCGGCAACAACCCCGCGGCCACCGCGAGCTGATAGGTGGCCAGCTGGGCGTGCTTCTGCGCGTCGCCCTTGGTGACCGGGCTCTTGCCGGTCTTGAGGTCGACGACGACGAGCCGGTCCGCCCGGTCACGCTCGAGGCGGTCCAGCCGGCCCCGTACCTGAACGCCCGGCCCGTCGGGTCCCGGTTCGACGATCACGCCGTCGACGTCGATCTCGGTGGCGACCTCGGTCAACTGGTCCCGCGAGTCCGCGCGCCAGCGGGTGAAGGTCTCCAGCATCGCCCGGTGCCGCGACAACTCGTTGTCCGAATACCACTTCGCCTCGAAAGGCAGGTCTTCCCAGACCTTTTGCAGGTCGTTGACCAGCTGGCTCTCGGTCTTGCCGGAGTCGGAGACCAACGCGTGCAGCAACGACCCGACCGTCGAGCGTACATCGCGCCCGTCGCTGCCGCCGTGGCGCTCCAACAGCCAACGCAGCGGGCAGTCGGTGAGCATCTGCAGTGTCGACGGCGACAGCTTCACCACGTGTTCGGGATCCGACCACAGTGGCTCCTCGGTGGACAGCGCAGTCATGGTGTGCCACTGCGACGGGTCGGCCCCGGGCACCCCTGCGGCGGCCAGCCTGGCCAATTGAGTTGCCGCACAAGACCGGGACTCGTCATCGACGGCCCCTTCCGGCGCGCACACCACGGCCCGCAGCCGGCCGACCACCGCCGAGGGCAGCAGCACCCGCGGCGCGGCCAATGGTGGCAGCGGTACGGATTCAGTCGCCACCTCGGCCAGTTCGGCACAGAACGGCGAGGGCAGCAGCGAGTCGTCGCCACCGTCGCTGTCCACCGCGGTCACCAACAGCCGGGTCCGGGCCCGGCCCATGGCGGCCATCAACAACCGTCGCTCCTCGGCCAGCAGCGGTGCCCGGGTCGACACCGCACGGTCATCCGGGGCGGCCACCCCGTCGAGCACATCCACCAGATTCTGCGTACCCAGGATGCCGCCACGCGGAACAGTGTTGGGCCACAACCCTTCCTGCACGCCGGCGATCACCACGAAGTCCCAATCCCGGCCGAGGGCGGCATGCGCGCTGAGCACCGCAACCGCCTCGGTCTGCGGGCTCGGATCCGAGGCCGACATCGACGTTCCCAGCGTCGCCACGTGGTCCACGAGCCCACGCAGTGACGCCCCCGCGGTGCGGCTCACGTATTGGTCGGCCACATCGAACAATGCCGTCACGGCGTCCAGATCCCGGTCCGCCTGCGCTCCGATGGTGCCGCCCCGCTCGCTGGCTGCCAGCCAGCGCGGCTGCAGCCGGCACGCGTTCCAGGCCTGCCACAGGGTGTAGCGCGGATCGGCGCCGTCACGCCGGCTGCGGCGGGCGGCGGTCAGCACCGAGCGGAGCCGGCGCAGCGGCTTGACGTGTTCGGCCGACAAACCGGCCGGCTCCGTGCCGATCGCGGCGACCAGCAGATCGGTGAAATCCCGTGGCGGCGTGGAACCATCGGCCCGGCGCAGCGCCCGGCGCAACTGCCGCAGGGTCACCGGATCGACCCGGCCGATCGGACCGGTGAGCAGGCTGACCGCGCTGTCGCCGTCCAGCTGCCCGCACGCGGTCACTTCCAGCACCGTCAGCAGGGCGGCGACCGCGGGCTGTTGCGCGAGCCCGAGATCGCCGCCCGTCGACTGCACGGGCACGCCGGCCCCGCTCAGCGCCCGCGCCAGCCCCGCACCCACCCGCGGAATCGAACGCACGACCACAGCCATCTCCGACCACGGCACGCCGTCCACCAGGTGGGCGCGACGCAGGGCATCGGCGATGAAGGCGTTCTCGGCGTGCGGTGTGGCCGCCATCCGCAGCGTCACCTCTCCTTGCCCGCGCTCCGGGTTGCCCTCCAGCACGCGGCCGGGCCCGACGCCGGGCAGCCGGCGCGCGATACCCGAGATGGCCGAGGCCACCGCGGGGGCACAGCGGTGCGAGTGGGTGAGGGTGATCGCCGGGGTGTCCTCGCCGCCGTGATCGCGCAACAACATCGGATCGGCGCCGCGATACCCGAACACCGACTGGTCGGGATCGCCTGCGATGACCGTCAGGCCTGACCGGGCGGCCAGCACCCGGACCAACAGGGCGGCCTGCGGGTCGAGGTGCTGAGCGTCGTCGACCAGCAGCAGGCTGATCCGCGAGCGCTCGGCGGCCAGCAGGTCGGCGTCGGTCCCGAGCGCCTCCAGCGCCGCGCCGACGAGTTCGGCCGCGCCCAGAGCCGGCACCGTGGCCTGCGGTGCGGCCATGCCCACCGCCGACCGCAGCAGCATGATCTGCTCATACGCCTGGGCAAACCGGCCCGCCGCCAACCATTCCGGACGCCCGGCCGAGCGGCCCAGCCGTTGCAGGGCACGCGGATCGACACCGCGCTCGGTGCAGCGGGCCAGCAGATCACGCAGCTCGGTGGCGAAACCCGCGGTGCTCAGCGCCGGCCACAGCTGCTCGGGCCAGCCCACGGGCGAATCGGCACCGTCCTCCAGGTCGCCGGCCAGCAGCTCGCGGATGATGCCGTCCTGCTCGGCGGTGGTGATCAGCCGCGGCGGCGGATCACCGTTGCGTTGGGCCGCCAGCCTCAGTAGCGCGAAGGCATACGAGTGCACGGTGCGCACCAGCGGTTCCCGCACCACACCGTGGGTCCCGGCCCCGAGCAGCCGCGCGGTGATGGCGGCCCTGGCCTCCGAGCGCATCCGGGCCGAACCGGTCAACAACAACACCGACTCGGGATCGGTGCCTGCCGCGATGTGCTCGACCGCGGTGCTGACCAACAGCGAGCTCTTGCCGGTGCCCGGGCCGCCCAGCACCCGCACCACACCGTCGCGCCCTGGTACCAGCAGCTCGGTGCCTGCCAGGGCGGGCTGGACGTGGTGTGCGGTCATGGGATGCATGACACCAGAAGGGACCGACAAGTAGCGGAGCGGATTGGAGCGAATGGCCCGACAAGTAGCGGAGCGCGAGCTCTGGCAGCATCTATGGAATGTCAGCCGAGAAGTTGCACGTCCACCGCTACGGCCCCGACCAGCCGCCCCGGCTGTTGCTCATCCACGGTTTGACCGGGCATGGCCAACGCTGGAAGACCCTGGCCGAACAGCACCTGCCCGAGCTGGCGCTGCTCGCCCCCGATCTGCTCGGGCACGGCCGCTCGTCATGGGCTGCCCCGTGGACGCTCGACGCCAACGTCGAGGCCCTGGCCTCGCTACTGGACGGCCCCACCCTGGTGGCCGGGCATTCGTTCGGTGGTGCGGTGGCGCTCAATCTCGCTGCCGCACATCCGGATCTGGTCAGCGGGCTGGTGTTGCTGGACCCCGCCGTCGAGCTCGACGGCGAATGGATGCGTGAGATCGCCGACAGCATGATGGCCTCGCCCGACTATCCCGACCGCGCCGAGGCCCGCGCCGAGAAAGCCAACGGTTCGTGGGGCGAGGTGGCCCCGGAAGAGTTGGAGCGTGACCTTGACGAGCATCTCGTCGAACTTCCCGACGGCCGCTACGGGTGGCGGATCAGCGTCCCGGCCATGATGTCCTACTGGAGCGAGTTGGCCCGCCCGGTTGCCCTGCCGCACAAGGGCACTCCCACGGTCCTGGTCCGCGCCACCCGCACCAGCCCGCCATACGCGCGCGACGGTCTCATCGGCGCGCTGAGCGGGCACCTCGGTCCGGATTTCACTCTGCTGGACTGGGATTGCGACCACATGGTGGCCCAGGCCAAACCGGCCGAGACCGCGAAACTGATCCTCGAGCAATTGGGCTGACATGCCCGCCGTGACCGAGGAACAGGTGGAGACCGTACGGGCGCTGGTCGCCGCGATCCCGTCCGGCAAGGTGTCGACCTATGGCGACATCGCCGATGCCGCAGACCTTTCCAGCGCACGGATCGTCGCCTGGATCATGCGGACCGATTCGTCGGACCTGCCCTGGCACCGGGTGATTCTCGCCTCGGGGCGTCCCGCACCGCATCTGGCGACCCGGCAGCTGGAACGGCTGCGCGCCGAGGGGGTGCTGGCCGTCGACGGGCGGGTACGCCTGTCCGAGTACCGGCACCGGTTCTGACCGCGAGCAGGCGAGTTACAGGATCAGCCGCACGAGCGAGGCGGTGCGCGCCAGGCCAGGGAAGGCGGCCGCGGTGGACCGGGGGTGCAGCGCGTGCACGGCCAGCCGGAACATCAACGCCCGCAACAGCATCTGCGGCCATTCCGGTAGCGACTGCCATCGCTCGATCAGGCCGTCGTCGGCGTCGCCCCAGGACAACGCGTCGACCACCACCACGCCCGCGGCCCACGGTGCCGGGCGCCAGTACGGCGTGATGTCGGTGATCCCGGGCGCCGCCGTCCCGGCGAAAAGCACTGTGCCGTAGAGGTCGCCGTGGACCAGTTGACTCGCACTCCTGGTCGGCCTGCGCAGACCGGCCAACTGATTGATCAGCTCCACAGAGCGTTGGCCGTCCGACGAGCCGGGCGAAACCCTGGCACCGGGCGGCAACGAGTGCAACGGCCGATCCTCCCACGCAGCCCGGTCGGCGGCGATGAAGACGTCGACATCGGCCCAGGGTGCGACCGGTGGCTGCGTGAGGAAGCGCGGCCGCTCCAACTTCGCCGTGGCCTCGTGCAATCGCACTGCCGCCGATACCACCTCGTCATGACGGGGTTCGGGCGTGCCCGCGACGAAGGTGTCCGCCCGCCATCCGGCGACCACGTAACGACCGTCGGTCGAGCGCACCGGGCGGGCGAGCCGCACGCCGTCGATGAACAGCGACTCCCGCACCTTCGCCGACCACGCCGCACGGGCGTGCTCGGGCACCATCGACATCACAACCTCGCCGCAGCGCCAGCCACCCTCCCAGCTAGAGCCGAGCGGTACCGGGCGCACCCCGGACAGGCCGAACGCCGCCAGCACATGTTCCGGCGGCCGTTCCACACTCACAGCCTCAGCCTAAGGTGTTGACCGGCAAACCAGCCGTCAGTACATCACCATGTCGGGCTCGAGTTGCTTGGCCCAGGCCACAATTCCGCCCTGCAGATGCAGCGCGTCGGAAAAACCGGCCTTCTTGACGATGGCGAGCACCTCGGCCGAACGGATCCCGGTCTTGCAGTACAGCACCGGTGTCCGGTCCACCGCGAGTTTGGCCAACGCGTCACCGGACTCGAACGTCGGCTTCGGGATGAGCTCGGCACCCTCGATGTGATTGATATCCCACTCGACGGGTTCGCGGACATCGATCAGCGCCAACGGTTTCCCGGAGTCGATGAGTTCCTTCAGCTCCAGCGGGGTGATCGTGGAGTCGGCCGCAGCGGCCGCAGCCTCGTCGGAGACGACACCGCAGAACGCCTCGTAGTCGATGAGCTCGGTGATCTTCGGTGTGGCCGGATCCTTGCGGATTCGGATGGTCCGGTACGACATCTCCAGTGCGTCGTACACCATGAGGCGGCCGAGCAGCGGTTCGCCGATGCCGGTGATGAGCTTGATGGCCTCGGTACCCATCACCGACGCGATCGACGCGCAGAGGATGCCGAGCACCCCGCCCTCGGCGCACGAGGGCACCATGCCCGGTGGCGGCGGCTCGGGATAGAGGTCGCGGTAGTTGAGGCCCAGCCCGTCGGGCGCGTCCTCCCAGAACACCGACACCTGGCCTTCGAACCGGTAGATCGAGCCCCACACGTAGGGCTTGCCGGCCAGCACCGCGGCGTCGTTCACCAGGTAACGGGTGGCGAAGTTGTCGGTGCCGTCCAGGATCAGGTCGTACTGGCTGAACAGCTCCACCGCGTTGTCCGGCTCCAACCGGAACTCATGCAGGTTCACCGTCACCAGCGGGTTGATCTCCAGAACCGATTCCTTGGCGCTCTGCGCCTTGGACCGGCCGATGTCGGACTGGCCGTGGATGATCTGGCGCTGCAGGTTGGACTCGTCGACCACGTCGAACTCGACGATGCCGATGGTGCCCACACCCGCCGCGGCCAGGTACAGCAGGGTCGGCGACCCCAGTCCCCCGGCCCCGATCACCAGAACCTTGGCGTTTTTCAGCCTCTTCTGCCCGATCACGCCGACGTCCGGAATGATCAGGTGCCGGCTGTAGCGCGTGACCTCTTCCCGCGTCAGCTCGGCGGCCGGCTCAACCAACGGCGGTAACGACACGTCCAAATTCGCGGACACCGTATGTCTCCTCAGTTTCACTGGTCAGTTCATCGTCCCAGCTGCTCGTATCCACAACGGTAATCCGGTGCCCATGCTTCCCGCCGTCCGGCTACCGCGACCGTGGACAAGACACTTCGGGCCCGGGTCACGACGTCGGCACGGCGTGGGGAATCCCACCACAGGCCGGGCAGCTATGCGATCGGGTAGGGCCAGGGGTTGAACCGGCAGGTCAGGCCGTCCGCCTTGACGGTTCCCGGGTCGAACTTGGCGGCGTCGTCGTTCGAGGTGGAGAACGTCTGCTGCATCATGATCGGCGCCAGCTTTCCGTTGGCCTCGCAGGCCTCGTGCCGCTGGTAGCCGATGGCGTGACCAACCTCATGGTTGATCAGGTACTGCCGATAGGAGCCGATGTCCCCCTGGAACGGCACCGCGCCGCGGACCCACCGGGCCTCGTTGACGAACACCCTGGGTTGATTCCCGTCGTAGGACGGGTTGTAGCACGACGATTCCAGCTCGATGTCGTACCCGCAGCCCTCCCGCACCGTCATCGGGGAGGTGAGTGACACCCGGAAATCGGGTTCGACGCCACTGCCGGCATCCAAGCGGGTGAACGCGAACAGCCCGTTGTGCGTCCAGCTCTTCGGGTTGGCCAGGGTCTCACTGACCATGTGGGCGAAACCTTCGTCGCCGCCGAATGCGGTGGTGTCCACGCCGTCCTCGACCTCGACGGTGTAGGTGAAGGATTTCGTGGTGCCGTCACCGATCTTGGGGGTGGTGCCCGGCACGATCCGCCAGGTCCGCGCCCCGGCCTCGGTGAATTGACCGCCCGCGGGCAGGATCCCGGTGGGCAGGTTCGCGTCGAACTGGGTCAGCCCTTTGGGCGGTGCTCCGATGATCGCGGTGCTGGCCACGTCGATGGTGGGCGGGCCCTGCACCGGACCCTCCTCCTCCTGGGCGGAGTGTGGGGCGCTGGTGCCCGTGACGGTCTGGTACATCACCACCACGGTCAGCACGATCAGCACCGGCAACGCATACGCGCGCCAGCCGTAGGTGGACACGAAGCGGCCGATCCACGTCTGCTTACGCCACTGCTGGTGGTCGTCCCGATTGGATCTCGCACGTCCTGAATCGGCGGCAATCGGATCTCGCTGAGCGCGTAGCGGCTCCCGCCACTCATTGCGTAGCGCCGGGACACGGCCACCCCCGCGACGTCCCGGGTCGTAGGTCACCGGACCAGAATGGCACAGACTCCTGTGGATCGGTTCTCAGCGCAGCTATGCCGTGACCTCGCCGGTGTCATTTCGAAACTCGTCCCCGTTTCTCTGACGACCGCGCGGCGAAAGTGGACCGCCACGGTAGTAGTGTCGGTGCGATCAGCGGCTCGGAAGAACATGTCCAAGTGCGCCAGAGCAATACAGATTGAGGACCTGATGAGCGATCTCGCCAACACCGCCGAGAGGCGAGGTGACAAGCCGGCGACCGGTGGTCGACGCGGCAATCGTCTGCCTCGTGATGAGCGGCGGGGACAGCTGTTGGCAGCCGCCAGTGAGGTGTTCGTCGAACGTGGTTACCACGCAGCGGGTATGGACGAGATCGCCGAACGCGCGGGCGTGAGCAAGCCTGTTCTGTATCAACACTTTTCGTCGAAGCTCGAGCTGTACCTGGCGGTGCTTCAGCGGCACGTCGACAATCTCGTGTCCGGTGTGCGCCAGGCGCTGCGCACCACCACCGACAACCGGCAGCGGTTGCGCGCGGCAGTCGAGGCGTTCTTCGATTTCATCGAGCACGACAGCCAGGGCTACCGGCTGATCTTCGAGAACGACTATGTCAGCGAGCCACAGGTGGCGGCGCAGGTGAAGGTTGCCACCGAGGCGTGCACCGACGCGGTATTCGATCTGATCAGCCGGGATTCCGGTCTGGAGGCGCACCGCGCCAGGATGATCGCGGTCGGATTGGTGGCCATCAGCGTCGACTCGGCGCGGTACTGGCTGACCAATGACCGGCCGATCGACCGGAACACGGCCGTGGACGGCACGGTGCAGTTCGCCTGGGGCGGACTGTCACACGTGCCACTCACCCGGTCCTGATCTCAGGCGGATTCCGCTCCGACCCCGAAACCAACCCGGCGCACATCCGCGGCGCCGATCTCGACGTAGGCGATCCGGCTGTTCTGCACCAGGAATCGCCGCCCCTTCTCATCGGTCAGCGCGAGCACACCCGAATCCTTGGCGAGTGCCTCGGTTACCTGCTGCTCCACCTCGGTGGGTGTCTGCGCGCTGTTGAAGGTGAGCTCGCGCGGGCTGTCCGTGACACCAATTTTGACCTCCACGCTGGACCCTTCTTTCTTTCTCGCGTCGTTTGTCGACTTCCCTGAGCAGGCTAGTGGACAGCGGGGACCCGCCGCCGCCAGCGGTCTGGCCCGGAGGTACGCCGTGCGCGAAACGCAGATACCGAACCGAGTCCGGACCGTGACCGACACGCACCGAGCTCAACCTCATCTGTCACTTCTGCCTCGATAGCATCAGTTTCGATATTGGACGAGACGACTGGGGCACCCGCATGACCAGGCATTATTCGCCGTACGACACCACCTCGACCGAGCGGTTCGGGGACCGCCCGTATGAGCCGAGCGGGTACTCCGGCCAGACCCCTGACTACAACACGGACTACTCGACCGACGCCGACACGGACTACGGGTACGACGCCGACTACGACGACGAGGTCACGTTCTACGAGGATCCCATCGACCGGCGCTGGATCTGGGTGGCCGCCGTCGCCGGCGCGATCCTGCTGGTCGCGGTGATCTGCACCGTGGTGATCCTGGGCGGCGGCGACAGCGGCTCGGTATCGGCCACGCTGACCTCGCCCTCGGCGCAGCCGACCCAGACCACCCAACCGGCCCAGGACGCCAGCACGAAGCCGGTTCCGCCACGGGCAGCGCCGACGGCGCCGCTGTCACCCGAGACCGTGACCACCTTGACGCCGGCACCCAGCGCGACCGCCGCACCCGCGCCGGCAGCGCCGCCCGAAGCGGCCCCGCCCGCGGGCGTTGCGACCCCGAACGCCGTCACCTACCGCGTGACCGGCAACCGCCAGCTCATCGACCTGGTGACCATCGTCTACACCGACGAGCAGGGCGCACTGCAGACCGACATCAACGTCGCGCTGCCCTGGGCCAAGACCGTGGTGCTCAACCCGGGTGTCACGCTCAAGTCGGTGACCGCGACGAGCGTCGCAGGGCAGCTCAACTGCTCGATCACCGACGCGTCCGGCGCCGTGCTCGTGGCGCAGGCCAACAACACCATGATCACCACCTGCACGCAGTAGCGACCGAACCGAGCAGTGCCGACTGGGTCTGGCGGAACTACGCCAGGCCCAGTTCCTGCATCCGGGACTGGTGGGTGTTCTGCAGCCGGCTGAAGAACTCGGCCAGCTGCGTCAGGCCCTCACCGCTGGACATCACGAGGTCGACGAGTTCGTCGTGATCGGCGAGCACGAACTGGGCCTGGGTGACGGCCTCTCCGAGGAGGCGACGCGCCCACAGCGCGAGCCGGTGCCGCTGACGATCGCTGGCCGTCACCGCGGCACGCACCTCGGCGACCACGAACTGCGAATGCCCGGTTTCGGACAGCACCGCACGCACCACCGAGGCCACCTGTTCGGGCAGTGCGTCGGCGATCTCCAGATAAAAGTCCGCGGCGAGCGCATCGCCGATGTAGGTCTTGACC
>NZ_HG322951.1:2322168-2344073 GCF_000455325.1 Mycolicibacterium septicum DSM 44393 | reverse complement strand
CCTGTTCGGGCAGTGCGTCGGCGATCTCCAGATAAAAGTCCGCGGCGAGCGCATCGCCGATGTAGGTCTTGACCAACGCCTCCAGCCACGTGCTCGGCGTGGTCATCCGGTGATAGTTCTCCAACGCCGAGGCGTACTTCGTCATCGCGGGAACGACGTCAACTCCCCTGTGCTCCAACGCATCCCGCAACAGCTCGTAATGGCCCATCTCAGCGGCGGCCATGCTCGCCATGTTGATCCGGCCGCGCAGGTTCGGCGCCATACGCGCCTCTTCGGTGAGCCGGTAGAACGCGGCGACCTCGCCGTAGGCCAGCACCGCGAACAATTCGTTGACCCCGGGATGATCCGCCGTCACGCCCGAGTCGACCGGTTCGGCGATCTGGTCCGCGGCAGGCTGAGGCGAATTCATGAGGCCAACTCTTAGACGCCGTCGGGGCACCGTGATCTGCTGGCAAATGGGTCCAGATCCCGCGACCAGCTACAATGGCATCTGGTAACGGCTTCGAGCCGACTGTTTCAGCGCCCGAACCGCTACCAGGAAATGTGCGTGCACGCAGTTGGCCCGCCCTGTGGAGCTGGGCCCAACGGATCGGCAGCGCCGACGGATATGAACCGTATCCGGGCGAACCCGACCGTTTCACCGTCAAACTCGTGTGCGCTGGATGCCCATGAGGTTTGACAGTGAAAGGCCACCTCCTCCAACCATGACTCATGTAAATAAAACGTTTGCCGAGCTCGGCGTCCGCGACGAAATCGTCCGGGCCCTGCGTGAAACCGGTATCGAACACCCCTTTGCCATCCAAGAACTGACCCTCCCGCTGGCGCTGGCCGGCGACGATCTGATCGGTCAGGCCCGCACCGGTATGGGCAAGACCTACGCCTTCGGTGTCCCGCTGCTGCATCGCATCTCCACCGACGAAACCCGCCCGCTCAACGGCACCCCCCGGGCCCTGATCGTCGTGCCCACCCGTGAGCTCTGTATTCAGGTCTATGGCGACCTCGCCGGAGCAGCCAAGTACGTGACCACGGGCGACCGGAAATTCGCGGTGACCTCGATCTACGGCGGACGCCCGTACGAGCCCCAGATCGAAGCGCTGCGCAAGGGCGTCGACGTCGTCGTCGGCACCCCGGGCCGGCTGCTCGACCTGGCACAGCAGGGACACCTGCAGCTGGGCGGTCTCTCCGTGCTGGTGCTCGACGAGGCCGACGAGATGCTCGACCTCGGCTTCCTGCCCGACATCGAGCGCATCTTGCGGCTGACCCCCGACGACCGGCAGTCGATGCTGTTCTCGGCCACCATGCCCGACCCGATCATCACGCTGGCCCGCACGTTCATGAACCAGCCGACCCACATCCGGGCCGAGGCCCCGCACTCGGCGGCGACCCACGACACCACCGAGCAGTTCGCCTACCGGGCCCACGCCCTGGACAAGTCGGAGCTGGTCAGTCGCATCCTGCAGGCCGAGGGCCGCGGCGCCACGATGATCTTCACCCGCACCAAGCGCACCGCACAGAAGGTGTCGGACGAGCTCGCCGAGCGTGGGTTCAAGGTCGACGCCGTACACGGTGACCTGGGCCAGGGTGCCCGCGAGAAGGCCCTGAAGTCGTTCCGCACCGGCGCCGTCGACGTGCTGGTCGCGACGGATGTCGCGGCGCGCGGTATCGACATCGACGACGTCACGCACGTCATCAACTACCAGTGCCCCGAGGACGAGCAGGCCTACGTGCACCGCATCGGACGCACCGGCCGCGCCGGCAAGACCGGTGTCGCGATCACCCTCGTCGACTGGGACGAACTGGCCCGGTGGGAAACGATCGACAAGGCGCTGAGCCTGAATTGCCCCGATCCGGCAGAAACCTATTCCAGCTCACCGCACATCTACGAGGAGCTGGGCATCCCGAGCGATGCCACCGGCCGGATCGGCGAACCGCGCAAGGCCAAGCCCAAGCGCAGCCCCGACGAGAAGCGCATCTCCTCGACGGACGAGGATCGTCCGGCCAAGACCAGGACCCGCAGCCGCAGGCGTACCCGCGGCGGCGAGTCGGCCACCGGACATCCGGAGGGCACCACGGCTCCGGCGCAGGACAGCGCCGATTCCGCACCGGTGACCGAGTCGGAGGACACCGCGGGCGAAGCGTCGACCGCCGGACGTCGTCGTCGCCGGCGCCGTCCCCGGAAGACCGAGACCGCCACGGCCGGCTGACACCGGAAGGAAGACCTGACGGCACCAGTCCATGGTCAAACCCGAACGCCGCACCCGCGGCGACATGGCCGCCGCGGCGGCAATCGTCGCGATCGTCGCGCTGGCGGCGGGCCTGATCTGGTGGACCAGTGATGCACGGGCCACCATCAGCCGGCCCGCCGCATCACCGGTTCCGTACCTGACTCCCGCGCGCGAAGTGCCTGCCGGTCTGCAGGAGCTGTGGACCACCGCAAGCCCGAAGACCACCGAACCCGTCCTCGCCGGCGGATCGGTGGTGACCGGCGACGGATCCACCGTCGAAGGCCGCGACCCCGTCAGCGGAGCGGTGTTGTGGAGCTATGCCCGCGATCTCGAACTGTGCGGTGTCACGGCGGTGTACCAGTACGCCGTCGCGGTGTATCCGGATGTCCGTGGCTGCGGACAGGTCAGCACCGTCGACGGCAAAACCGGCACGCGCGGGCCGGCCCGCACCGCCTACGCCGACCCCGAGGTCCGGCTGTCCTCCGACGGCTCGACAGTCCTCTCTGCCGGGGACAGTCGCCTCGAGCTGTGGCGATCCGACATGGTCCGGATGCTGTCCTACGGCGCGCTGGACGCGCGCATCAAGCCCGACGTGCCGGCATCACCCGTGTGCCGCCAGTTGTCGGCGGCGGCGAGTTCCTCGGCGGTGTCGGTGCTGGAATCCTGCCCGAAGAGCAAGTTCATCCGGCTGACGCTGCTGCGCCCGGCCGACGAAGAAGACACCCCCGACGTGCGCTACGTCGAGTTGCAGGACATCACCGACGAATCCGGGGCCCAGGTGGTCGCGGTATCGGGCACCACCACCGCGGTGTACCTGCCCACCCCGAAGCCGATGGTGAACGTCATCGACGAAACCGGCAAGACGCTGGCCAGCCTGCCGCTGGCCAAACCGGCCGCGCCGCAGTCGACGACCACCCGTGCCGGGGACCTGATCAGCTGGTGGACCGGCGATTCGGTGCTGGTCTTCAGTACCACCGGGACGGCCGGCCTCCAGTACAAGTTCACCGTGACCCCATCCGGACCGCATTTCCCGGTCGGGCCTGCAACGGTGATGGCCGGGCAGCTCCTGGTTCCGGTCAACGACGGTTATGACGTCTTCGATCAGCAGACCGGCACCGGGCAGCGCCACATCGCACTGCCGCGCACGCCCAGTGTGTCGCCCGTGGTACCGGTCGTGGCCGGAGACACCGTGCTCGAACAGCGCGGCGCGCAGCTGGTGGCGCTGGGCCCCGCCTAAGACTCAGCGTGGCCCTGTCTCAGCCGATGTCGATGACAATGACGGTGGTGTTGTCACTGCCGCCGGCATCGTTGGCCACCTGAACCAACCGCCGCACCGCAACCTCGGGTTCGTCATCGATGGCGGCACCTGCGATGTCGGCGTCCTCGGCTCCCGCGAACAATCCGTCACTGCTGATCAGGAACCGGTCACCGGGACGGCAGTCGAGATCGAACAGATCGGGCCGGATGAAGGGGCCGATACCCAGCGCCCGGGTCAGCAGGTGACGATGCGGGTGGAAACGGGCCTCCTCCCGGGTGATCTCACCGGCCCGCACCAGCTCCCCCGAGACGCTGTGATCGTCGGTGAGCTGACACATCACCCCGTCGCGAATCCGGTTCAACGGCGAATCCCCGATGTTGACGGCCATCGGTCCGCCTTGCTCGTCGCCGAAAATCGCCACCACCGTGAGCGTGGCGCCCGAGCTGGTACCCGACGCGCTGACGTGTGCGAAGACCTGCTCGTTGGCCTGCTGCACCGCGCCGATGAGCCCGTCGCGGTCAGGTGCGGCGGCGAATCCGGCGGCCAGTACCTCGATCGCGATCCGGCTCGCGTGCTCGCCGGCGGGCCCGAAACCGTCGGCGACCGCGTACAGGATGCCGTCGGCGAGCAGTGAATCCTGGTTGCTCTCCCGTACCGGGCCCTGATCGGTGGCCGTCGCGGACCGTAACACCGAAGCCATCCAGACCGTCCTCTCGTCACTCCGGTGACCCCCTGCCACCGGAGAAGTGTGAGCTAGCAGCGCGCCGCGGGCCATCACGAGGGCCTCACGGCGGTGCGCATATTCATCATCGAGCGCCGTCCGCCAGGCAGCCAGTTGCTGCTCGGTGGGGTCCCGCAGGAATCCGGCGATCTCGGCGACCGGTATCTGGGCTCCACGGAGCAACCCCACCGTCCGGGCCTGAGCAATCTGGCCCCGCGAGTAGTACCGATATCCCGTGAGTTCATCGACTGCGGCCGGCACCAATGCCCCCGACGCCGCATACGAACGCAACATCTTCGCCGACAACCCGGTCCGGGCCGCGAACTCCCCGATGCTCAGCAGGTCTTCGTTCATGTTGTCAGCATCGGGTCTGCCCGTGGGGCAAGGTCAAGGGCGCCGCCCTAGACCACCTCAGGTGTGAAAGTCGGAAGCTTCTTGCCGGACTTCCAGTGCTTGAGCAGGGCCTGGGCCAGCTCGCGGTAGGCCAGCCCGCCCTTGCTCTTACGCCCGGCCAGCACCGAGGACCCCGAGGCGCTGGCCTCGGCGAACCGGACCGTGCGCGGAATCGGCGGGGCCAAGACCGGCAGCTCGTACCGGTCCGCGACGTCCAGCAGCACGTCCCGGCTGTGGGTGGTGCGGGAATCGTAGAGCGTCGGCAGCGCGCCCAGCAGCGCCAGCTCGGGATTGGTGATCTGCTGCACGTCGGTGATGGTGCGCAGGAACTGGCCGACACCGCGGTGCGCCAGGGTCTCGCACTGCAACGGCACGATTACCTCGTCCGCGGCGGTCAGTCCGTTGAGCGTCAGCACACCGAGCGACGGTGGACAGTCGATGATCACCACGTCGAAATCGGATGCGACCTTGGCCAGGGCCCGCTTGAGCGCATACTCGCGCCCGGCCCGCATCAACAGCATGGCCTCGGAGCCCGCCAGGTCGATGTTGGCCGGCAGCAGCGTCATCCCCTCGGCCGTCTCGACCAGGGCCGCCCCCGGCTCGACGTCGCCGAGCAATACCTCATGTACCGAAACTGGAAGTTTGTCCGGGTCGTGTCCCAATGAAAACGTCAGACAGCCTTGCGGATCCAGATCGACCAGCAGCACCCGCCGCCCCTGCTCGGACATCGCCGCACCCAGCGACGCCACCGTGGTCGTCTTGGCTACCCCACCCTTTTGATTGGCGACCGCTAATACTCGCGTCACACCTTCATCCAAGCACGCTCTCGGCGGCATTGCCGGAACGTGCGGCAGAATCGCCGTTGTGAGCGACCGCCTGCACCGCCTGATCCTGCTCCGCCACGGCGAGACCGAGTGGTCGGCGACCGGCAGGCACACCGGCCGCACCGAGCTGGAACTCACCGAGACCGGCCGCGAGCAGGCCGTACTGGCCCGCCCCGCACTTGCCGAACTGCAATTGACCGACCCGTTGGTGATCAGCAGCCCGCGGCGCCGCGCGCTGGCCACCGCCGAGCTGGCGGGCCTGCACGTCGACGAGGTCAACCCCGTGCTGTCCGAGTGGGATTACGGCGACTACGAGGGACTGACCACCCCGCAGATCCGTCAGACCGTGCCCGATTGGCTGGTGTGGACGCACGGCTGCCCCGGCGGGGAGAGCGTCGCGCAGGTCGGTGAGCGTGCCGATCGGGCCGTGGCGATGGCGCTCGAGCACGTACCCCACCGGGATGTGGTGTTCGTCGGGCACGGACATTTCTCCCGCGCGATGTTGACCCGCTGGGTGGAACTGCCGGTGGCCGAAGGCATCCGGGTATCGATGGTGCCCGCTTCTCTCGCGGTGTGCGGTTTCGAGCACGGTGTACGCCAGATCACCGCGCTGGGCCTGACCGGTCACCCCAACCCGTGCCTGTCGCAGTGAATCCGTCGTTCGTGCTGGCCGGTCCCTCCGGCGCCGTCCTCGCCGAAGGTGTGCGCGCCGGATTCGCCGACATCGCCGACGCCCAGGAGGCGCTACGTGCCGGAACACCAATTGTGCTGGGCGCGTTGCCGTTCGACCTGACGTCACCCGCTGCCCTCTACGAACCCGAGACGGTTCGGTTCACCGAGGCACTGCCGGACTGGCACGCGAGCCCGCCTCCGGCCGTGGTGGATCGCGAAACCCTGCCGCCCGGTCCGGTGCACCGCGGACGGGTGGCCGAGGCGATCCGTCAATTGCGCGACCCGGGGATCCCGATCGACAAGGTGGTGCTGGCCCGCGCGCTGCGGCTGACCGCGGACGCCCCGTGGGACGTGCGAAGCGTGCTGCGCAGGCTGGCCGACGCCGATCCTGCCGCCACCGTCTACCTGGCGGATCTGTCCGCGGCCGGCGGCGCCCATGCCGGCACCGCCCTGGTGGGTGCGAGTCCCGAGCTGTTGGTGGCGCGCGAGGGCGAGAAGGTGATCTGCCGGCCGTTCGCCGGGTCGGCACCGCGATCGGCCGATCCGCAGATCGATGCGGCCAACGCGGCCGCGCTCGCCGCATCGGCCAAGAACCGCCATGAGCATCAGCTGGTGGTCGACGTCCTGCGCCAAGCTCTCGATCCGTTGTGCGTGGATCTGCAGATCACCGAAGAACCCGAGCTGCACGGCACCGACGCACTGTGGCACCTGAGCACCCCGGTGGTGGGGACGTTACGCGAAAAGCGAACCACGGCAATCGATCTGGCACTCGCACTGCATCCCACTCCCGCGGTCGGCGGGGTTCCGGCCGACCGCGCCGCGGCCCTGATCGGCGAACTGGAGGGCGATCGCGGGTTCTACGCCGGCGCCGTCGGCTGGTGCGACAGCCGAGGAGACGGACGCTGGGTGGTCTCGATCCGCTGCGCGGTTCTGTCCGCAGACCGATACACGGCACTGGCGAGTGCCGGCGGCGGTATCGTCGCCGAATCCGATCCAGACGACGAGGTCGACGAGACCACCACGAAATTCCGAACCATCCTGACTGGACTAGGGGCGACATGAGCGAGTTGATCCGCCGGGCGCGACCCGGCGACGAGGTCGAGATCACTGCGATGATTCGCGAACTAGCCGAGTTCGAACGGGCCGCCGACGAATGCACGGTGACCGAAAAGCAGATGCACACAGCGCTTTTCGGTGACCGCCCGGTGGCCTATGCGCACATGGTGGAGATCGACCGGCAGGTTGCCGCGACCGCGGTGTGGTTCCTGAACTTCTCCACCTGGGACGGCGTCGCCGGGCTCTACCTGGAAGACCTGTACGTGCGTCCGGCATTCCGGCGTCGCGGGCTGGCCCGGAAACTGTTGTCCACGTTGGCCGGTGAATGCATCGAGCAGGGTTACACCCGGATGACCTGGGCGGTACTGAACTGGAATGTCAACGCCATCGCGCTGTACGACGCCGTCGGCGGTAAGCCGCAGACCGAGTGGACCACCTACCGGGTATCGGAACCCGAGCTTTCGACGCTGGCCGCCGAACGCGGCGATTAACCGCGCCGGGTGATCCAGTCCACCGAGGACGGGCTGAACAGCAGACCCAGCGTCACCAGGGCGAGCAATCCGACCAGGACGCCGTACACGACGTGGTGCGAGGTGATCACGTACCAGGCCACGGGCAGCAACAGCAGGTTGGTCAGTACCGCTATCCCCCGGCCCCAGCGCCGAGCGGTGATCAGCGCCCAACCGCCTGCGAGCACCCCGGCACCGATCAGTACGAACCAGATCGCGGTGCCGTAACCACTGACGATGTGCTGGTCGGCACCGGCGACCGCGCGCACCAGGAGCACGACCGCCATGATCAGCGCGGCGATCCCTTCGGCGGCGGTCAGAAATCCTGCGTACCGGATGGAGGGAGGCTGGATCACGACTGCCGCTCCGCGAGGTAGCGCACCGCGTACTCGTATCCGGCCGGACCCGCTCCGGCGATCACGACCTGCGCGACGGCCGACACATACGAGTGGTGCCGGAACGGCTCCCTGGTGTGGATGTTGCTCAGGTGCACCTCCACGACCGGCAGTTCGGCGGCACTGAGCGCGTCGCGGATCGCCACCGAGGTGTGGCTGTAGGCCGCGGGATTGATGATGATGCCCGCGCAGTCACCGCGGGCCGCCTGGATCGCGTCGACGAGCACGCCCTCGTGGTTGCTCTGCACCGCGCGGACCTCGAAGCCGAACCCGGCGGCCACCTCGGCCACCCGCTGCTCGATCTGAGCCAAGGTGGTGGACCCGTAGATTTCGGGCTGCCGGGTGCCGAGCATGTTGAGATTCGGTCCGTTGACGAGCAACAGACAAGGCTTCACAGGGCGTTCGGTCACCTCCGTACGGTACCGGCGCAGGGGTCCCCGCAGGCAAGACGCACGCCTGCCACACTGACCGCGTGTCGAGCGTCAACCTCTGCCCGTGCGGTACCGGCCGCGCCTACACCGACTGCTGCGGGCCGCTGCACGCCGGCGCCCGCCCGGCCCCGACGGCCGTCGCACTGATGCGGTCACGGTTCAGCGCCTTCGCCGTCGGCGACGTCGACTATCTGCTGACGTCATGGCATCCCGACACCCGGCCGGCCGATCTGACCCTCGACGAGACCATCACGTGGCGGCGGTTACAGATCGTCGACACCGACGCGGGCGATGAGGCCGACGCCACCGGCGTGGTCGAGTTCCGCGCCCAATACGTCCACGGCGGCAGCAGGCACATCCTTCATGAACGCAGCCGTTTCGAGCGGGTGAAGGGTGAGTGGCGCTACGTGGACGGGGAGATCTACGAATAACGGCGGGACACCTCGCCCGGTTAGGCTCATGCCCCGTGCGTGCCGTGCTGATCGTCAACCCGAACGCCACCTCGACCACCCCGGCGGGTCGTGACCTGCTCGCCCATGCGCTGGAAAGCCGGGTGACGCTGACCGTCGAACACACCAACCACCGAGGTCACGCCATCGAGATCGCCAGTGACGCCGCCCGAGACGGGGTGGATGTGCTGATCGTGCACGGCGGCGACGGCACGGTCAACGAGGTGGTCAACGGCGTGCTCGGGGACTGCGGAACCCGCCCCGATGCCGCCCTGGCCCCCGCGGTGGCCGTCGTCCCGGGAGGTTCGGCCAACGTCTTCGCCCGGGCGCTGGGCATCAGCCCCGATCCCATCGAGGCCACCAACCAACTCGTCGACCTGCTCGGCGGCTATCGGATGGGACGTCCGTGGCGCCGGATCGGCCTGATGGACTGCGGCGAGCGCTGGGGAGTGTTCACTGCGGGCATGGGCGTGGACGGTGACGTGGTGGCGGCCGTCGAGGCCCAGCGCGAGAAGGGCCGCAAGGTCACCGCATCGCGCTACATCCGGGTGGCCATCCGCGAGTTCCTGGCCAGCGCGCGCAAGGAACCGACCCTGACGCTGCAGCTGCCGGGCGCCGACCCGGTCGGCGGGGTGCACTTCGCGTTCGTGTCGAACTCCAGTCCGTGGACGTATGCGAACAGCCGCCCGGTGTGGACGAATCCCGATACGACGTTCGACACCGGCCTGGGTGTATTCGCCACCACGAGCATGAACGTCTGGGCGAATCTGCGACTGGTCCGGCAGATGGTGGCACGCAATCCGCGCCTGGAGGCCAAGCACCTGATCCGTGAGGACAACGTCTCGTCGGTCACCGTGACGAGTAACACGCCTGCCGCGTGCCAGATTGACGGAGATTACATCGGCGAGCGCGAAACCATGACGTTCACGTCGGTCCCCGAGGCGCTGAGCGTCGTCGCACCGACGAAGAAAACTGATTGACCTGCGCAAACACACCGCTTAAGGTGGAATTAGGGCGCAGCTAGATCGGAAGTGTAGTACACAGGAGTGAGGGCCTGGGACACCGACCCCGCCAGTGACTTTGCCCACGTGTTAACTCAATGCTATTGACATCTGTTCAGCCTGTGAAAGCATCAATGCAACAGTGCAGAAACATTCGTGTGCACGCGTTAACAGCCGAAGAAAATCTAGTGCGCTTCGCCGCGCACGCATGACATGTCTAACGAGGAGTTTGATCATTATGGATTGGCGCCACAAGGCCGTCTGTCGCGACGAAGATCCGGAGCTGTTCTTCCCCGTGGGAAACAGTGGCCCGGCGCTCGCTCAGATCGCTGACGCGAAGCTGGTGTGCAACCGTTGCCCCGTAACCACTGAGTGCCTCACCTGGGCCTTGGACTCCGGCCAGGACGCCGGCGTGTGGGGCGGGATGAGCGAGGACGAGCGTCGTGCGCTCAAGCGTCGCAACGCCCGCACCAAGGCCCGCACCGGAGTCTGACCTTCGGTCCAGATCCCGACGCAAGCTATGGCCCCGACGAATGTCGGGGCCATAGCTTATTTTTGTGACAATTTCCGTAGCAAATTGCGTAATTGTCGTCACATTTCGTATTGACGCAACTGCGTAATTGCTTCAGTGGTACTGACGTCCCACTGTGGAGGTCCTGTGAACCTCACCGACCGGCCTCACTGAATCCCGCGACCGCGCCGCCCGATGGGCACCCGAAGCACCACATCGGTTCCTCCCGAGTCGACGTCGTGCATCCCCAGCGAGCCGTCCAATTCCGCGGTCACCAGCGTGCGGACGATCTGCAGACCCAACCGGTCGGACTTCTCCAGACTGAACCCGTCGGGCATTCCCCGCCCGTCGTCGTGCACCACGACATCGAGCCAGCGGGCCGACCGCTCGGACCGGATCGTCACGCATCCCTGCGGCGTATTCGCGTCGAAGGCATGCTCGATGGCGTTCTGCACCAATTCGGTGATCACCATGATCAGCGCAGTCGCGCGATCGGCGTCGAGCACACCGAGGGCACCGTCGCGGTTGATCCGGATCGGGGTGTCCACCGAGGCGACATCGTTCATGATCGGCAGGATCCGGTCGATCACCTCGTCGAGGTTGACCTCCTCGTCGACCGACATCGACAACGCGTCGTGCACCAGCGCGATCGAGGACACCCGCCGCACCGATTCGATGAGTGCCTCGCGGGCCTCCAGATTGTTGGTCCGGCGCGCCTGCAGGCGCAGCAGGGCCGCCACGGTCTGCAGATTGTTCTTCACCCGGTGATGGATCTCCCGGATGGTGGCGTCCTTGCTCAGCAACGCGCGATCGCGGCGTTTGACCTCGGTGACGTCGCGGATCAGGACAGCAGCACCGACCGCGTCGCCGTGCACGACCAGCGGCAGCGTCCGCAGCAACACGGCCGCACCACCGGCGTCGACCTCCATCCGCATGCTGGAACCGCCGGCCAGTGAGTCACGCACGTGGTTGGCCAGTTCCTGGGCCTCGAACGGGTCGGAGATCAACGGACGGGTGACGGTCACCAGATTGTGCCCGTCGAGTTCGGAGGCCAGCCCCATCCGGTGATAGGCCGAAATGGCGTTGGGGCTGGCGAACACCACGTCGCCGACCCCGTCGAGGCGGATGAACCCGTCGCCCACCCGCGGACTGGACCGCGACATGGCCAGGTCGCCGACATTGGGGAAGGTGCCCTCGGACAGCATGTGCAGCAGGTCGCTCGCACAGTCCAGGTAGGCGCCCTCCAGCGGGCTGGCCATCCGCCGGGTGGCCAGCGCGGTCTGGTGGGTCAGCACCGCCACCACGTGATCGCGGTGCCGCACCGGCACCGCTTCCACGTTCAGGCCGGGCAGATCGGGCGAATGTCGTTGCGTACCACCGTTTCCCCGCCCGATCGCCCCGGACTCGAAAGCCGTGGTGACGACGGGGAGGTCTGCGGCCGCCGCCAGCGTGCCGACCGAGTCGGCCAGCAATACGGTGGGGGCGGTGTTGGGGCGCACCTGCGCGACGCACACCAGGACGCCATCGTCGCGACGCACCCACATCAGGTAGTCGGCGAACGAAAGGTCGGCCAACAGCTGCCACTCCCCGACCACCGCATGCAGGTGGTCCACCGCGCTGCCGGGCAGCACGGTGTGCTCGGCGAGCAGGTCACCGAGGGTGGACATCAGCCGTCTCGCAGGTCAGTCGATCACCGCGATGAGATCGCCGGCCTGGATCACGTCACCCTCGGCGACGTTGACCTTGGTCACAGTGCCCGCGACCTCGGCGAGGACCGGGATCTCCATCTTCATCGACTCGAGCAGCACCAGGGTGTCCCCCGCACCGATCTGATCGCCCTCGTGAACCACGACCTCGAGCACACTGGCCACGATTTCGGCGCGAACGTCCTCGGCCATCTTCACCCCACTTCACTACGGCTGCTAACCCGACTACTTGTGCGGCCTATATCGAACCACAACCCCGGGTGGTCAGCGCCGCCCCCGGGTCATGAGACACTAGGGAGCAAGCTCTTACACCATCTGGAGGATCATCATGGCGAAGCGTGGCCGCAAGAAGCGGGACCGCAAGCACTCGAAGGCGAACCACGGCAAGCGCCCCAACGCCGGTTCGAAGTCAGTGCGCTAGCCACTCAGGCTGACTGTGACCGCCCGACTCCCTTAGGAGATCGGGCGGTTTGTCGTCTGGCCACCAGGGGCTACGCGCCCCGTCAGCCCCGGATGATCGTGGTCTGGCTGATCTGGATGCGCAGCCGCTCCCGCAGCCCGTCAGGGGCCTTCTCACCGCTGCACTTGGACGCGATCAGCCGCTTCACCCGCTCCTCCACCCCGTAATGACGGAGGCAGGCCGGGCATTCTTCGAGGTGATGCTTGAGCTTGTCGCGGCTTTCCGCTGTGCATTCACCGTCGAGCAGCGTCCATACCTCGGCGATCACCGCGGCACAGTCCGGGTGCTCGGGATCAACGGGACCGACCGGCGGGGTCCAGCGTTCGTCCTCATCGTGCTTCTCGCTCATGACGACACCTCCTCCGGCGCACCAACCTGCTGACCTCGGATGAAGCCGCGATCCCTGGCCACGTCCGCCAGTAGTTCGCGCAGCTGCTTGCGGCCGCGGTGCAGTCGGGACATCACGGTCCCGATGGGAGTATCCATGATCTCGGCGATCTCCTTGTAGGGGAAACCCTCGACGTCGGCGTAGTACACCGCCATCCGGAATTCCTCGGGCAATGCCTGCAGCGCCGCCTTGATCTCGGTGTCGGGCAGCGCCTCGAGTGCCTCGACCTCCGCCGATCGCAGACCGGTCGACGAGTGCTCGGCATTGGCTGCCAGCTGCCAGTCGGTGATCTCGTCGGTCGGGTACTCAGCGGGCTGGCGCTGCTTCTTGCGGTAGCTGTTGATGTAGGTGTTGGTCAGGATGCGGTACAGCCATGCCTTGAGGTTGGTGCCCTCGCGGAATGACCGGAAGCCGGCGTAGGCCTTGACCATGGTTTCCTGCAGCAGGTCCTCGGCGTCGGCGGGGTTGCGGGTCATCCGCAGGGCGCCGCCATAGAGCTGGTCCAGCAGCGGGATGGCATCGCGTTCGAACCGAGCGGTCAGCTCGGCATCCGTTTCGGCAGTCGGCTGCGGCGTGTCAGGCTCAGCCTGCTCGACGTCAGTCATCGTGGGAAACACCTTCCCTTCTGTCACGGCGCCACCAAGAGCTCCGGAATACCACTGGGTATCCGGCGACCGTTCCAGGCATACGGTTGGCACCAGAATCCTCCTTACAGATCCTAGAGCGTGCTACGGACAAGTAGCGCTGAGCAGGTGTCGAGAGCAATAACAGCATGCGGGGGCCATGATGTTCCCGGCTACGCTGAGCGCCGTGGCACGTGCAGCGACACCCGCGATCGCCGCTCTGGTGGCGGCAGGCATCGACCACGAAGTGGTGGCCTACCAGCACGACCCCCGCAACGAGTCGTTCGGCGACGAGGCCGTGGCCCAGTTGGCGGCCGACGGCATCAGCGCAGAGCAGGTGTTCAAGACGCTCGTCATCGCACTGCCCAAAGGGTTGGCGGTGGCGGTCCTGCCCGTGCCCCGCAAGCTGTCCCTCAAGGCAGCGGCGGCCGCATTGGGCGTTCCGAAGGCAGAAATGGCAGACCCGGTCGCCGCTCAGCGGTCCACGAGGTACGTCGTGGGCGGGATCTCCCCGCTGGGCCAGCGCAAGCGCCTGCCGACCGTCGTCGACACGTCGGCGCTGGCCTTCGACAAGGTGCTCTGCAGCGCCGGCAAACGCGGCCTGGACGTCGCGCTGTCACCCGAGGACCTGATCCGCGCGACATCGGCGGTGACGGCCGATATCGGCGTTCCCGCCTGAACCGGGAGACCGCGGCATCGGCATGTCGCAATCGGAAACCTGTCGGTGTGCCGATCAGTGATTTACACCACGGCTCCGGCCGGATTGCATGGACCCGACGAGGAAGGCGGGTGCACATGACGATCAGCGTGGCCGAACGGGCGGAACTGGCCGCCGCGGTCTCCGAGTTGTTGCACGGCGAATGCACAGAGCAGGACGTGCGCCGGGTGATCGGCACCGACGACGGGTTCGACCGCGATCTGTGGCGCAAGCTCGCCGCCCAGGGCGTCACCGGTCTGCTGGTCGAGAGCGAGTACGGCGGGGTCGGTCTCGGCGCCCTCGAGCTCGAGGCCGTCGCCGAGGCGACCGGGGCGGCGCTGCTGCCGGCACCGTTCCTGTCCAGCGCGGTCCTGGCATCGGCACTGATCGAGGCGGCGGGCACCGACGCCGACAAGCAGCGCCTGCTACCCGGGCTGGTCGAAGGAACATCGGTCGGGACCGTCGCGGTGACCGGCGCCCGCGGCACCTGGGCGCGGGAGGGCGTCGCGGTACGCGCCGCGGCCGCGGATGCCCCGGGGGACGCCGGCCACACGCTGACCGGCAATGCGCACTACGTCATCCACGGTCAGGTGGCCGACGTGATCCTGGTGGTGGCCCGCACCAACGGAGACTTCGGCGTCTTTCAGATCGCACCCGATGCCGAGGGCTTCGAGCGCTCAGCCGCAACGGTTTTCGATCCGACCGTCCCCCTGTCGACATACACGTTCGACGGCACCCCGGCCCGCCGGATCGGCACCGCCGGATGGGACGCGGTGCAGCAGGCCCTCGACCTCGCGGTGATCGCGCTGGCCGGCGAACAGGTAGGCGGGGCACGGCGGATCTTCGACATCACCGTGGACTACCTCAAGACCCGGATCCAGTTCGGCCGCCCCATCGGCAGCTTCCAGGCCCTCAAGCACATGGCGGCCGACCTGCTGGTGCAGGTGGAGTCGGCCACCTCGGCCGCCCAGCACGCCGCGGCCGAGCAGGCGTCCGGTAGCGAAAAGTCCGGCGGCGCAACCGCTCTGGCCGGATTCGCGTGCGCGGAGGCCTACCACACCACGGCCCTGTCGGCGATCCAGATGCACGGCGGTATCGCCTTCACCTGGGAGCACCCGGCACACCTGTTCCTGCGCCGCGCCCGCACCGGCCTTCAACTGCTCGGCGGCTCGGCGCTGCATCGCGAGCGATACCTCTCGGCGAAAGGCGCCTGACGATGACCGCCAACGACCTGCCCAGCGCCGATCAACTGCGCACCGAGGTACGCGACTGGCTCGCCCAGAACTGGTCCGGGCTACCGAAATCCACCGATCCGTGGGTCAGCTCCCCCGAGCGGGTGGCCTGGCTGCAGAAGGTGCTCGACGCGGGCTACGCCGTGCCGACATACCCCACCGAGTGGTTCGGCCGCGAATACCCGAACGCGCTGGCGGCGGTGATCGAGCGAGAGTTCCGGGCAGTCAAGGCCCCCGGGGCGCGCCAGGACAAATACAGCATCCCGGCCAACACCGCGCTCAAGTTCGGCACCGACAGACTCAAGAACGACCTGGTGCGTGACTTCCTCACCGAACGGATCCGCACCTGCCTGCTCTACAGCGAGCCAGGCGCCGGATCGGACCTCGCGGCGGTGCGCACCACCGCGGTCCGCGACGGTGACGAGTGGGTGGTCAACGGCCAGAAGGTGTGGACATCGGGTGCCACCACGTCGGAGTACGCGCTGCTGATCGCCCGCACCGACTGGGACGTACCCAAGCACAAAGGCTTGAGCTTCTTCATGATTCCGATGCGTCAGCCCGGCATCGATGTCCGTCCGCTGGTTCAGATCACCGGCGAATCGCACTTCAACGAGGTGTTCATCACCGACGCGCGAGTGTCCGATGCCTATCTCCTGGGCGGCGAGGGCAACGGATGGCGGGTGCTGCAGACCGCGCTGGCCTACGAGCGGTCCATCATGGGCGACGGCGGACGCGGCTCGCGCAACCGGACCCGGGCCGACGACCTCATCGGCCTGGCCCGCGAGCACGGCCGCCTGGAGGATCCGGCTGTCCGCAAGGAACTGGCGAACGTGCTGGCGTTGCGTGAACTCAACTCCCTCAACAACGCCCGCGCCAAAGCCGCAGCGGCACAAGGTACATCCAGCTCGATCATGTCGCTGGGCAAGCTGGCGATGTCGAACATCCTGCATGCGGAGGCCCGGCTCAAGACCGAGATCATCGGTGCGGAAGCACTTTTGGCGGGCCCCGACAACCCCGAAGCCGACGACATCAACTTCCTGACCCTCAACGCGTTCTTCACGTCGATCGGCGGCGGCACCGACCAGATCCAGCGCAACATCATCGGCGAGCGGGTCCTCGGACTGGCCAAGGAACCCGAGGTCGATCGCGACATCCCGTTCCGCCAGGCCCGCCGGAGCTGACACCGATGGCCAATCCGGACGGCTACGACCCACCATTGGCCGAGGTTCGCATCCTCGACCTGTCGCGCGGCCCGATGACGGCGGTGGGACGCCTGCTGGCCGACCTCGGCGCCGCGGTGACCCAGGTGCACCTGCCGGGCGTCACCGACGAACCCGCAGGCCCCATCGCCGAGGGCGCCGGAGTCGATCCCGAATCGGTGGGCATCGCGATCAACCGACACGGCGTGGACACCGTCGTGGTCGATCTGTCGACCCCCGACGACCAACGCCGATGGGTGCAACTGCTGGCCGGGGCCGACATCCTCATCGAGGACACCCGGCCCGGCTCGGATGCCGAAAGAGCCCTGGCGGCGCGCAACATTCACGCTGAACACCCGGGCCTGGTGATCCTGTCGATCAGCGATTTCGGCCGGGACACCAGCTACCGCGGCTGGCACGCCACCACCCCGGTGCTGCACGCACTCACCAGTGAGCTGTCCCGTTCGGGCATCCCGGGACGCGAGCCCCTGGTGCCGCCCGCCGCGCAACTGCCCTATCACGTGGCGGCGGCGCAGGCCGCGGTGATGACCACGAGCGTGTACCTGGACCGATTGCGCACCGGTGAAGGCGATTTCATCGACTTCTCGATCCTCGACGGGGCCATGCAGACACTTGATCCTCCGTACGGGACGGCAGGCACGGCCTCGGCCGGTGTGGCATTGAGCGCGCAGAGACGCGACTGGAACGCCGAACGCCTCCGGTACCCGATCATCGCGTGCAAGGACGGGCACGTGCGGATCTGCCTGCTGGCAAAACGCCAGTGGCACGGCATGTTCGAGTGGATGGGCCGCCCCGTTCAGTTCGCCGATCCGTCGTTCGACCGGCTGCGGGTGCGGTTCAGCTCGCCGGAGCTGATGTCTGAGATCGGGCGGTTCTGCGCCGGCCAGACCCGGGCCGAGCTGGAGGTCGCCGGCCAGCGGCACGGGGTGCCGACGGCGGCGGTGCTGACCCTGGCCGAAACCCTTGGTACCGAACAGGTCAAGAGCCGCGGGTACTTCCACGAGGTCGACCTGTCCCCCGGAATCTCTGCACCGGTGCCTGCGGGCGTCGTCGAGATCGACGGGCACCGGGCCAACCCGATCAACGTGTCCGACCACCCAGGTCCCGGCCATCCGCGCCGCATCGATGTCGCGCCGCTGCTCGGCGGTCGCCGACGCCGCGACGAGGGCCTTCCGCTGGAGGGTGTGCGGGTGCTGGACCTCGGCGTGATCGTCGTCGGGTCCGACACCGGACGACTGTTCGGCGACCTCGGCGCCGACGTCATCAAGATCGAGAACTCGGCGTTCCCGGACGGCCTGCGCGGCAACCCGAACTCGATGTCGCAGACCTACGCCGCCGGCCACCGCAACAAGCGCTCGATCGGCATCGACCTGCGGACACCGCAGGGCCGGGCACTGGCGCACAGGCTGGTCGCCCAGTCCGATGTCGTGCTGACCAACTTCAAACCGGGCGTGGCCGAGACGCTGGGAATGGACTACCGGAGCTTGCGAGAGGTGAATCCGGGCATCGTGGTGGTCGACAGTTCGGCGTTCGGGCCCACCGGGCCGTGGGCGAAGCGGATGGGTTACGGCCCGCTGGTGCGTGCGGCCGCGGGGTTCACGGACCTGTGGGTCTACCCCGGCGAACCGGAATCGTTCTGCGACACGGTCACCGTCTACCCCGATCACGTGGCCGCCCGGATCGGTGCACTGGGCGCGCTGGCTGTGCTGCTGCGTCGCGAGCGCACGGGTGCAGGCGGCTCGGTCAGCGTCGCGCAATCGGAGGTGATGCTCAGCCACCTGGCCGGCGAGATCGCGGCCGAGGTCCTGGTGCGGCGCGGGCACGAGGCCTCGACCCGCCCGGTCCACGATGCGCCGTGTGGCCTGTTCCCGGCCGCCGGCGAGGACCGGTGGCTCGCCGTGACGGTGCGCGACGACGCCGACTGGCGCGCGCTGTGCGAGGTGATCGACCGTCCGGATCTGGGCGCCGACGCGCAGCTCGCGACCCGAACCGGACGGGATACCCACCGCAGCCGCGTCGACGAGGCCGTGCGCGCCTGGACGTCACAGCGCCCGCCGATCGAGGCGATGGATCTGCTGCAGGCGGCCGGTGTTCCGGCCGGCGCCGCGCTGCGTGCGGCCGAGGTCGCCGACTGGGACTACTACGTGCAGCGCCGCGCCTTCCGCGAGGAACTGCACCCGCACGCCGACGAGCCGTTCACGATGGAGAACGTGCAGATCCATTCGGATCGCATCGCTGATCCGCCGCTGCTGCAGGCCCCGCTGCTCGGCGAGCAGACCCGCGAGATCGCCGCCGAATTGCTCGGTATGGACGACGCTGCGATCGACGAACTGATCGCCGCGGGGGTCCTCGAAGTTCCACAGACCGTGCAAGCGGCGGGACGCTGATCACGCGTCTCGTACGATTCGTGGATCACACCCCGTCGAATACCGCCCTCGCACAGCCGGAAATGACCGCATGGACTTCACCAGACTCTCCTACTTCGTGGCGGTCGCCGAGGAACTGCACTTCAAGCGCGCCGCCGACCGGCTGATGATCACCCCGCCGCCGCTGAGCAAGCAGATCAAGCTGCTGGAGAAGGAACTCGGCGGGCAACTCTTCGAGCGCAACTACCACGAGGTCCGCCTGACGCCGCTGGGTGCGAAACTGCTCGGTCCCGCCCGCGAGATCCTGCGCCAGGTGGACGAATTGAAGGCGACCGCCGTCCGGCTCACCGAGGGAGCCGCGACGATCCGGGTGGGGGCGACCGCCTACGCACCATCGGATTTCGTGGCACAGGTCGAGACCGCCGTCGCAGGCCTGTCAGTGCCGACCGAATTCAGCGTGCCCGGCTCGGCCGCGGAGGTGACGGCCAAGCTGGTGTCCGGTCACCTCGACCTCGGCCTGATCCACCTGCCCACCTCCGACAAGCGGCTGCAGTACCGCGTGGTGGCCACCTTCCAGGGCGCGGTGGCGGTGCGTTTCGACGATCCGCTGGCCGCCAAGGATCTGGTGTCGATCGAGGAGCTGCGTGATCGTGACGTCGTGATCGACTTCGCCCGGCCCAATCCCGTCATGCTGGCCGGGCTGACCCGTGCGCTCAACGCTCGTGGGGTGACGCGCATCGTGCGCACCACCAACCAGTTCGGCGGCGAGCTGGAGATGGCCGCCCAGGTGTCCAACCGGCGCCTCGTCGCGCTGGTGCCCTACGCACCCGAATCGCTGATCGGCAAGATCTTCTCCCCGCCGGATTTCACGCTGGTGCCCATCGACGAGAGCACCTGGTCACCGGCCCGGATCGCATTGGCCTGGGTGCCCGATCGGCTGAAGGACCCGGCGGAGATCGAGGCGATAGTGGCTGAATTGGCGGTGGTATTGACGCGCGCGCGGGCGCAGTAATGTGGTCCCGGTGATGCCGATGATGGTGGGGGCAAGTGTGGTCTCGAGCGTCGCCGCACTGGCGGCCCTGCTCGGCACGTCGGCACCCGCACCGCAGATCCGTCTCGTCGACGACACCGTCCCGATGACCCAAGGGGACGGCTCACTGGCCGACGGGCAGGTCCTGACCCCGTTCGACGTGCAGAATCCGGCGATCGGCCGGCTGGATCCACGGCTGCTGGCCGCCATCCAGAACGCCGCCAATGCCGCGGCCGCCGACGGCGTGACCATGACGATCAACTCGGGGTGGCGATCGGCCGAATTCCAGCAGTCGCTGCTCGACCAGGGGGTGCAGACGTACGGCAGCCTCGCGGCCGCACGCCAGTACGTCCAGACGCCGACCGCGTCCCGGCATGTGACCGGTGAGGCTGTCGACGTCGGCGGTCCGCAGGCCGATCACTGGTTGATCGCCAACGGTGCGCGCTTCGGGCTGTGCCAGATCTATGCCAACGAGCTGTGGCACTTCGAACTCGTCGCCGACCCGGCGGGCAACTGTCCCCCGCTGCAGCCCAACGCCGCGGGCTGACCTATTCGGTGACCGGCACCATATCGGCGCCGCACGTGCACTTGTAGCTGCTTTCCGGGCCTTCGCAATGGCACTCGGTCTCGACGCGGATCCGGCACCCACACCCCTGGTGAGCGCAGGTCAGCACCGTCCCTGCCGGGACAACGCTCATGACTCCTCCAATTTGTCTGCGGCCGGCGGGCTGGTCCCATCGTCCTCGCTTTCCATGCGGTGAACCCGCGAAATCAATACAAATCGGTCGCATATCGTGTGTCTATGACTCTGTCCGGGAAGACCATGTTCATCTCCGGCGCCAGCCGCGGTATCGGCCTGGCCATCGCCAAGAAGGCCGCTGCCGATGGCGCCAACATCGCGCTGGTTGCCAAGACGGCCGAGCCCCATCCCAAGCTCGAAGGCACCGTCTACACCGCGGCCAAGGAGATCGAGGAGGCCGGCGGGCAGGCCCTGCCGATCGTCGGTGACGTCCGCGACGGTGACTCGGTGGCAGCCGCGGTCGCCAAGGCCGTCGAGCAGTTCGGCGGCATCGACCTCTGCGTCAACAACGCCTCGGCCATCAACCTCGGCTCTATCGAGGAAGTCCCGCTCAAGCGCTTCGACCTGATGAACGGCATCCAGATCCGCGGCACCTACGCGGTGTCGCAGGCCTGCATCCCGCACATGAAGGGCCGCGAGAACCCACACATCCTCACGCTGTCCCCGCCGATCCGGCTGGAGTCCGAGTGGCTCAAGCCGACCGCCTACATGATGGCGAAGTTCGGAATGACGTTGTGTGCGTTGGGTATCGCCGAGGAGATGCGTGAGGCCGGCATCGCTTCGAACACGCTGTGGCCGCGAACCCTGGTGGCCACCGCAGCGGTGCAGAACCTGCTCGGCGGCGACGAGGCGATGGGCCGGGCCCGCAAGCCCGACGTCTACGCCGACGCCGCCTACACGGTGTTCAACAAGCCGGCGCGGGAGTACACCGGGCAGAGCCTGCTGTGTGAGGACGTGCTGCTCGACAACGGCGTTACCGATCTGTCGGTGTACGACTGCGTGCCCGGATCGGACCTCGGTGTGGACCTGTGGGTGGACACCCCCAACCCGCCGGGATACGTCCAGTCGTAGCCGGGCGCGGCGACTTCAGCGACAACCTGAAAAACGTTGCTGGCGTGCGAGTTCACGACTACAATCGAACATATGTTCGAATCATTC
>NZ_HG322951.1:2258346-2321619 GCF_000455325.1 Mycolicibacterium septicum DSM 44393 | reverse complement strand
ACGCCCACAGTGACGACGAAGCCCAGACACCCACCGCCGGCCCGGCGCAACCACCCCGGGACCCACGCATCCACGGCAAACCCGACCCCAACGACTACCCCGCCGACCGCACACCAGCCGTAACCGGGCCTCCCGCAGTCCTTCTCGGCGGCGGCGTCGTACCCGCACCGCTACTGGCCGAACTCATCGCCACCGGCGCCACCGTCAAACACCTCACCCACCCCGATGACCTCACCACCCAACCGCATTACCGGCCCACATCAAAGCTGGCCGCGTTCGTCCAAATGCGCGACCTCGTCTGCATGTTCCCCGGCTGCGGAGTAGCAGCCCACCATTGCGACCTCGACCACACCACCGCATGGCCCGCCGGTGCCACCCACCCCGGAAACCTCGGACCCAAATGCCGAACCCACCACCTCCTCAAGACCTTTGAGACCGGCAAGGGCGGCTGGACCGATGTTCAACACCCCGACGGCAGCCACACCTGGACCGCACCGACCGGCCACACCTACCAGACCACACCCTTCAGCCAGATCCTGTTCCCCGACTGGGCCATCCACACCCCGGCCCCACCCGCCAAGTCCGCGCCAACGGCCACCATCGACCGACACACGAAAATGCCGGTCCGCCAACACACACGCCAACAAACCCGCACCCAACGCATCAACACCGAACGCCGACTCAACACCGAACTCGACAAACCCCCGCCGTACTAATCGAACTCGATCACCCCGGTCATCGCATACCCCATCTAGGCTCGTCTGCATGCCTGACCCACAAGCCACCAACTGGGCCGCCGGCCGTTACCAGGCCGTCGCCGAACGCATCGCCGTCATCGCCGATGAGGTCATCGCCGCAGCCGATCGGTTGCGGCCGGTGCGTGACACCGCGCTCGTCGATCTGGCCTGCGGTACCGGAAGCGCGGCGCTGGCCGCCGCCGAAGCCGGCGCCCGGGTCACCGGCGTGGATCTCACCGCCGAGTTGATCGCCATCGCCGCCGAGCGGCCCGGTGCCGACGCGGTGCAGTGGGTGGTCGCCGACGCCGCGCACAGCGGCCTGCCCGACGGCGGGTTCGGCACGGTGGTGTCGAACATGGGCATCATCTTCGTGGAGCCCACGAGCCTGGTCGCCGAGGTCGCCCGGCTGCTGACCCCGGGCGGGGTGTTTGCGTTCTCCACCTGGGTCCGCGATGAGGCGGGCAACCCGTTCTTCACCCCGATCGTCGAGACCCTGGGCCGGCCGCCGGCCTCGGTGTATTCACCCGATCAGTGGGGCGACCTCGACGTCGTGCAGTCTCGGCTGGCCGCCGGGTTCGACGACGTGCAATTCGAAACCGGTTCACATACCTGGCAATTCGACTCCGTCGAGTCCGCGGCGCGCTTCATCGCAGACGAATCACCGATGCATGTGGACCTGCTGAGCCGGCTGGACGAGCCGATGCGGGGCCGCCTGCTCGACGCGTTCACCGCCGCGCTGAGTGCACAGGCCGACAGTGAGGGCCGGGTGGCCTTCGACGCACCCTATGCGGTGGTGACCGCGCGCCGCCACGCATGAAACGTGCTGCATGACATGAGGAACAGCACCAAAGCCGTCCCGCGAATACTCGCCGTCGTCGTCTTGCTCTATGCGCTCGCCAACGCGACCGCTTCCGGAAGCCCCGATGCGCTCGCGGCCACCGTGGACCGTGCGTTTCGACCGCTCATGGCCCAGTACGACATACCGGGCATGGCAGTAGCCGTGACGGTCAACGGCCAACAGCGCTACTTCGATTTCGGAGTCGCGGACAAACAGAGCGGCGCCCCGGTAACCCAGGACACGCTCTTCGAGATCGGTTCGGTCAGCAAGACGTTCACCGGGACACTGGCGTCCTACGCACGCGCACTCGGGCGGATCTCGCTGACTGATCACCCCAGCACCTACCTGCCGCAGTTGACGGGCAGTGCCATCGACAAGGCCGACCTGCTCAACCTCGGCACGTTCACCGCGGGCGGATTGCCCCTGCAGTTTCCGCCGGATGTCACGGATGACGCCCAGATGCTCACCTACTTTCAGCAGTGGGAACCCGATGCCGCCCCCGGTCGGCAGCGGCGATACTCCAACCCCAGCATCGGCCTGCTCGGCCACCTCACCGCACTGGCGATGAACCGTGACTTCGGCGACCTGATCGAAGGAGAGATCTTCCCGAAGCTGCAGCTACACCACAGCTACATCCGAGTGCCGCTATCCCAGATGGACGATTACGCCTGGGGCTACAACGCCGACAACGAGCCGATTCGGGTGAACCCAGGCGTTTTCGAAGCCGAAGCCTACGGCGTCAAGTCCTCCGCCGCCGATCTGCTGCGTTTCGTCGAGACCAACATCGCGCCGGACGATCTTGAGGCACCGATGCGCGATGCAGTCCACGGAACGCACGTCGGATATTTCAAGACAGGAGACATGACCCAAGGGCTCGGCTGGGAACAGTATTCCTACCCGGTCACGCTCGACCGGCTGTTGGCCGGCAACTCGACCACCATGGCCATGCAGCCGAACCCGGCTACGCCGGTCACTCCCCAACCCACCTCGACTCCGAAGTTGTTCAACAAAACCGGCTCTACAGATGGCTTCGGCGCGTATGCCGTGTTCGTACCGGACAAACGGATCGGCCTGGTGATGGTCGCAAACAAGAACTATCCGATCCCCGCCCGCATCACCGCGGCCCACGCTGTCCTGCAACAGCTTTCGTCCGAGACGCCTGGTTAGCTCGGACGCGTCCCGCCGGACAGCATGGTCTCGACGCTGCCGGCGAAGGCCGCGGTGGTGAAGCAGGTCGGCTCGGCGAACTCTTCGAGCGTGAGCGCATCGTTCCAACTGGCGTCAGCCGCGGCGCGCAACAGGGGTTTGGCCATCGCGACCGCGTGCGGCGGCAGCGCAGCGACCCGCGAGCACCACACATCTGCGGTTTCGAGGAGCTTCTCGTGGGCGACGACCTCATGCACCAGCCCCAGCCGCTGCGCGGTTTCGGCGTCGATGTGCTCACCCTTGAGGTAGTAGGCGAGCGCGCCCTGATAGCCGAGCCGCCGGGTCAGCGCCCAGCTGGTGCCGACCTCCGGGATCAATCCCAGGCGCGCGAAAGCGGGCACGATGACGGCCTTCTCACTGGCGATGGTCAGATCGCAGGTGAGCGCCCAGGCCAGCCCGACGCCCGCCGCAGGCCCGTTGAGGGCGGCCACGAAGATGGTGTCCGAACCAGCGATGAGCCGGGCGATACCTCCGAATTCGCGCCGTATCCAGCGCCATACGTCCGCGGTTCCCTCGCCCTCGTACCGGCTCTCGATGGCGGCCCGCATCATGCGCAGATCGCCGCCCGCGCTGAAGCCCGGATCGGCGCCCGTCAGCACCACGGAGCGAATGTCGTTGTCGGCAGCCAGATCTTCCAGGGCCCGGCGCAACTGCCGGACCAGTGGTGCGGACAGAACGTTCAGCCGGTCGGGTTCATCGAGAGTCACCACGGCGCGATCACCGCGGCGGTCGACGAGAATCCGTTGTGGAGCGTCCGGGTCGTCCCCGTCGGCCACCATGCTGCGATACAAGGGCTTGTCCATCACGAGACCTCCTCAACTGGTCTGGCCTGCAGTGCTTTCCATGCCGCATCGGCGAATGTCTCGACGACATCGCTGTCCATGTCGGCGGTATCACCGGCTACCCAGTAGCGGGCGTACTCCTGTGCGGGACCGAGCCACAGGGCAGCCGTGATACCCGGGCGCATCTCCACCAGCGCCCCGTAGGTGTGGTGCGGGCGCCACCAGTCCCGGATGGTCGCGAAGAAGTTCTGGTTGGCGGCACGCAGCTCCGGGCTGTCCAGCCGATCGCCCAGCAGAAGCGCCGCCTCACCGCGGTGGGCCGCGACCCAGTTCAGGTGGTTGCGGACACCGCCCCGGATCCCGTCTTCGGCGGTGGCCTGTGCGCGCAGCATGGCCAGGAAACCCACCTGGTACTCGGCCATGAGCTGCGCGTAGACCGCCGCCGCCAACGCGGGTTTGTCGGGGAAGTGATGGTAGAGCGATCCGACGCTCACCTCGGCCTCGCGCCGCACCTCGTCCAGCGTCGGGGCGATGGTCCCCTCGGCCGCGAAACGACGGCGCGCAACCGACATCAACCGGTCTCGCGCACCTCTGGCCCTGGACGGTGGCACGAGAAACACTCTAGCAAGACCGAGGAATCCTCTAGAACCCTGTCACTCCGCCTGATAGAGGATTCCGCGACCGATCGCCTCACGGACCTCTGGCAGCGCGGCCTGCGCCAAGGCATCGGAATCCACCCCGTGATGGGCGGCGAGCAGCTGGATCAACGTGCCCAGCGGCACCTCGCCACGACAACCGGCCAGCAGCGCCCGCAGCACCTCGTCGACCCCGATCACCGCAGCCGGGCCGCCCGGGCGGCGCACCGCGGCCCCGACCTCCTGCCAGCCCTCTGGTCCGGGCAGCGACTGCTCCTCCAGGAAGACCGGCGCCGTGGACAGCCGGGCCGCCAGCAGCGCATCGTCGGAAGTGTCGCGCAGGTAGGCCCGCCGGGCGAAGAACGCGTCCACTTCCGAGCCGGTGAGCGCCTCGTCGGCGCCGGTGATCTCCTCGAGGATCTGCTCGGGCGGATCGCCGTCGCGCGGGACGCGCAGCGAGATCATGCCCATGCCGATTCCGGCGATGCCCTGTTCGGCGAACCAGTCGAGCCATTGCCCGCCCCGCTGCGCCTGCCGTTCGAGATCCTCACCCGCATCGGCCAGCCACAGCGACACGTAGCTGACCGGGTCGGCCAGTTCGCGCTGCACCACCCAGGCGTGCAGGCCGGTGCCTGCCAGCCAGCCAGAAACCCGTTGGCGCCAGGTCTCGCCTTCATTACCGTCCCGCACGAGCCAGTTGGCCATGATGTGCGCGGTGCCACCCGGCGACAGATGATCGCCGACTTGCTCGATGAGGCTCTGGCACAACGCATCCCCGGCAATACCCGAGTCGCGGTAGATGTAGTCACGGGCACCCGAGCCCACCACGAACGGCGGGTTCGACACGATCAGATCGAACCGCTCACCGGCCACCGGCTCGAACAGGCTGCCATGCCGCAGGTCCCACGACATGCCGTTGAGCCGTGCGGTCATCGCGGCCAATGCCAGCGCCCGCTCGTTGGTGTCGGTCGCGACGATCTCGTCGCAGTGCGCGTTCAGATGCAGGGCCTGGATACCGCATCCGGTACCGAGATCGAGCGCGCGGCCGACGGGGTTGCGCGTGACCGCACGGGCCAGTGACACCGACGCCCCGCCGATACCGAGCACATGATCGTGGTGCAACGGCCCGCGCCGCACCGCGGCGTCCTGATCGGACACCACGTAGAACTCCCGGACCCCGTCACTGTGCGGGCGGATGTCCAGGGCAGCGCGCACCCTGTCACCGGTGAATTCGAGAACCCCGTCGGCGACCAGGGTCTGCAGGCCGACCGACGGGAACGCCGCCTCGACCGACTCGGGCGTTTCCTCGGTACCCAACAGCAGCAGACGCACCAACACGCCCAGCCGTTGACGATCGGCCTGCGCGGCGTGGGTCGCCCGCAGGGCCGGCCACCACACACCCCGGCTCAGCGCGGCGTTGGCATCGGCGCCCAGGAGTTCGGCCACCCCGTCGGTGGTGAATCCGGCCGAACGAAGATCGGCACCGATCGCATCGACAAGACCAGGGTCGACGACTCCCCCAGTCCCGCTCAAAACAGCCCCATCTCTTCGGGTTCGGCCGGCTCGATGAGCTCCGGGCCGTTGTTGCGGACACTGTTGACCAAGCGCGACACCTCGCGAACCGCGATCCGGTCCAGATCGCCGTGCCCGCGCAGTAGGCCCTCGTCGATCGGGGCGTCGGGATCCATCCAGCGGTCCCAGTCCGGTGCGCTGATGGTCAGCGGCATCCGGTCGTGGATGTCGGCGAGCGGACCGGCCGCGTCGGTGGTGATGATGGTGCAACTGAGCAGCGGCGGCGCATCCTTCGGCGCGCCCTGGGGGCGCCACGTGGTCCACAGTCCGGCCATGAACAGCAGCTCACCGTCGGCGCCGTACATGTAGAACGGGGTCTTGGCAGTCTTCTTTCCGTCGCCACCGGGATTCGGTTTCCACTCGTACCAGCCGTCCATCGGGATCAGGCAGCGCTTGTTCTTCGCGGAGTTGCGGAATGCCGGCGAGGTGGTGACCTTCTCGGCGCGCGCATTGATCAGCAGCGGGCCCTTGGTGTCCGGGCCGCCACCCTCGGCGGTTTTCACCCACGGTGGGATCAGCCCCCAGCGCATGGAGCGGACCCGCCGCGTCGACTCGTCCTCGGGTTCGGAGTGCCGTTTGACGACGCTGCTGATGGTCGTCGTGGGCGCGACGTTGTAATTGGCGCCCGTGACGTCCTTGTCCCCCGAACTCGACGCGCTCTCGTCAATCGCCTGGATTTTCTGCGCCAGCAGCGCCGGATCGGTGGTCACCGCGAAACGTCCACACATAGTGCCCATGGTTGCAGAGTCCGCGGACAAGGCAGGATGTACAGCGTGAGCGGACGTCAGGAGCAATTGGAGCACTGGCCGGCGCCGTCGGCGACAACCCCGGTCGATGCCACGGTGACGGTTCCCGGTTCGAAGTCTCTGACCAACCGCGCGCTCGTGCTGGCCGCGCTGGCCACCCCGCAGGGCCCCTCGACGGTCCGGGGCGCGTTACGCAGCCGCGACACCGATCTGATGATCGACGCGATCCGCGGCCTGGGCGTCACCGTGCAACCGGCCGAACACGACGACACAGAGTTGACCGTGAGCGGCGGTATCGCGCCGGCGGCCGATGCCCGGATCGACTGCGGACTGGCCGGCACGGTGCTGCGGTTCGTACCGCCGGTCGCCGCGCTGAGTACCACCTCGGTGACGTTCGACGGGGACGAGCAGGCCCGGTCCCGGCCCATCGCCCCGCTGCTCGACGGGCTGCGCGGTCTGGGCGTGGATGTCGACGGCGACGGGCTGCCGTTCGCGGTGCGCGGCCGCGGCGCCGTGGCCGGCGGCACGGTCGAGATCGACGCGTCAGGTTCCTCGCAGTTCGTCTCCGGGCTGTTGCTGTCCGGTGCGACATTCGCCGACGGGCTCACCATCGTGCACACCGGCACCTCGGTGCCCTCGGCCCCGCATGTGGCGATGACGGTGGCGATGTTGCGAGACGCCGGCGTGCAGGTGGACGACTCGGTCCCCAATCGCTGGCGGGTGTCCCCCGGCCCGGTCGCCGCACGGGACTGGGACATCGAGCCGGATCTGTCCAACTCCACGCCGTTTCTGGCCGCCGCGATCGTCACCGGCGGAACGGTGCGGATCGCCGGCTGGCCGACCGTGAGCATCCAACCGGCCGACACGATCCTCGACCTGATCACGAAGGTGAATGCGACCGTCCACCAGCGTGATTCACATCTGGAAGTCAGTGGCGCCGAAGGCTACGACGGGTTTGACGCCGACCTGCACGATGTGGGCGAGCTGGCCCCCACGGTCGCGGCCCTGGCTGCGCTGGCCCGCGACGGCGCGACATCGCGGCTGCGGGGCATCGCGCATCTGCGCGGGCACGAGACCGACCGGCTGGCGGCGCTGACCACCGAGATCAACGGGCTCGGCGGTGATTGCGCCGAAACCGAGGACGGCCTGCTCATCACGGCGCGGCCGCTGCACGGCGGGACCTGGCGCTCGTATGCCGATCACCGGATGGCCACGGCCGGGGCGATCATCGGTCTGCGGGTGCCCGGTGTGGAGGTGGAGAACATCGAGACCACGGCCAAGACCCTGCCCGATTTCCCGCTGATGTGGGTGCAGATGCTGGCGGGCGACGCCCAGGCGAGGGGGAAGTAAACCACCTTGGGAGCGCGGGAGTACGACGAGTCCGACGTCCGGATCAGGCCGGGTAAAGGCTCGCGTCCGCGCACCAAGACCCGCCCCGACCACGCCGACGCCCAGTCGGCGATGGTGGTGACCGTCGACCGCGGCCGCTGGGGCTGCGCGCTCGACCGCGACCCGCACCACCGCGTGGTCGCGATGCGGGCCCGCGAACTGGGCCGCACCCCGATCGTGGTCGGCGACGACGTCGACATCGTCGGCGACCTGTCCGGGCGGCCCGATACCCTGGCCCGCATCGTGCGCCGGGGCGAGCGCCGAACCGTGTTGCGCCGCACCGCTGATGACACCGATCCGACCGAACGCGTCGTGGTCGCCAACGCCGATCAGCTGTTGATCGTGGTGGCACTGGCCGACCCGCCCCCGCGCACCGGGTTCGTCGAACGCGCACTGATCGCCGCGTACGCCGGTGGGCTGAAACCGGTGCTGTGCCTGACGAAATCCGATCTGGCCGACCCCGAGCCGTTCGCCGCACAGTTCGCGGATCTCGACCTGACCATCGTGACCGCCGGCCGCGAGGATCCGCTCGACGTGGTCGCACCCATGCTGAGCGATCAGGTCACCGTGTTCCTCGGCCATTCCGGGGTCGGCAAGTCCACCCTGGTGAATCGTCTTGTCCCAGAGGCAGACCGGGCAACAGGTGAGGTTTCCGGGGTGGGCAAGGGCAAGCACACCTCCACCCAGTCGATCGCGCTGCCGCTCGACGGAACCGGCTGGGTGATCGACACCCCCGGGATCCGCTCGTTCGGCCTGGCCCATATCCAGCCGGACGACGTGATCCAGGCGTTCTCGGATCTCGCGGAGACCATCGACGACTGCCCCCGCGGCTGCGGCCACATGGGCCCGCCCGCCGACCCGGAGTGCGCCCTGGACACGTTGTCCGGCCCGGCAGCCGGCCGCGTCGGCGCGGCTCGGCACCTGTTGGCGGTCCTGAACGAGAGCTGACCGTTTCCCGCGTACCGCTGGGCGGCACATCGCGTCGATCGGCGACCGCGCGGCGCTAGGGTCGCTGATTATGGCTACTTACGTTCTCACCGGCAGCGCCTCGGGACTCGGCGCTGCGACCAAGAAACGGCTGGAGTCCGACGGACATCGGGTGATCGGCGTCGACCTGCGCGATGCCGACGTGAACGTGGACCTGAGCACCCCGGACGGGCGCGCCGAGGCGATCGCGAAGGTCACCGAGCTGGCCGACGGCGGCATCGACGGCTTCGTCCCGTTCGCCGGGCTGGCCGCCGCAACCGGCCGTCCCGCGCATCTGCTGATCGCCGTCAACTACTTCGCCGCGATCGAGCTGCTGGAAGGCCTGCGCCCGCTGCTGGCCAACCGCGAGAACGCGTCGGTGGTCCTGATCAGTTCGAATTCGACCACCACTCAGCCCAATTGGCCGGTCGAGCTGGCAGACGCCTGCCTGGCCGGCGACGAGGTGGGCGCCAACACCGTCGCCTCCACCTACGGCGACTTCGCGGCACTGCAGGCCTACCCGGCGACCAAGGCCGCACTGGCGTACTACGCGCGCACCAAGTCCGCGGAGTACATCGCCGAGGGCATCCGGCTCAACGCGATCGCACCGGGGCTCATCGATACCCCGATGACCCAGGAGGGCCGCAAGGATCCGTTGACCGGTGCGGGGATGGAGCAATTCCTCAAGACCATTCCGGCCGGGCGCGGCGGGCGGCCCGAAGAGGTGGCCGCACTGGTGGCGTTCCTGCTGGGTCCCGAGGCGAGCTACTTCGTCGGGTCGGTCATCTTCGTCGACGGCGGCATCGACGCCGCGGTCCGCGGCAGGGACTGGCCGAAGGTCTGGGAGCTGAACATGTGACGCGAAGCGTCAGTGCTTGGCCTTGGCCTGATCGGCCTCCGCCTGCTGTTGCTCCTCCTCGGCTTGCTGCTTGGCCGCCGCGATCGCGGCGCGGCCCTCGGGGCTGGCGGCCGAGTTGCCCGGTGTCTTCGCCGATGCCACACCCGCGCTGCAGTTGAGGTTGAGCAGCACGGTGTCGGTGACCGGCGAGAAGTTGTCGCCCTTGAGCCACGGCGCCTTCTCGGAGCTGGCGACGACGCAGTCGTCGTCGGCCTCCGAGTCGCCTGAGCGGGTCGCGACGACACCCTTCATCCCGGCGTCTGCCAATGCCGATTGCGCGTCGGAGTACTTCTGGCCGGCATAGTCGTCGGCTGCGGCGACCCCGGTGGCCAGCACACCGATCGGTACGGCGGAAGCGCCGAGCACCATGGCAGCCGCGAGCAGCTTCCTCATAACAACCTCCGATTCGCCTGTCCCCGCCCTGTGAGGCAGAAGGTTATTGGCGGCGTCTGCGAGGACCCTGGGAGTACGGCGGGTGGTTGCTTGGAATTCGGGCAATCGGCCCACGAACGAATGTGGGCTTGTGTTCTCAGATCTCGGCGGATCCTCGGACACAAGCCCACATTCGTTTGAAAAGCCGGGTGAGACTACTTGCGGCGCCAGCCCCGCACCGTCTCGATGGCCGTCTTCAGGCCACGTCGACGCCCGGTCGCGGGATCGGTGACCCCGTACCCTTCGAGCTCGGTGAACATCCGCTCACTGCGGGTCTCGGGTGCGTTGTCTGCCGTGTCCTTCAGGAACTTGTCGGGAAGCGACAGTTTGGCGATGGTGCGCCACGTCTTGCCGTACTGCACCAGGAACGGTCCCGTGGTGTAGGGCAGGTCGTACTTGTCGCACAGCGCCCGCACCCGGACCGCGATATCGGCGTACCGATTGCTCGGCAGATCCGGGAACAGGTGATGCTCGATCTGGAAGCTCAGGTTGCCGCTCATGAAGGCCAGCGCCGGACCCGAGTTGAAGTTCGCGCTGCCCAGCATCTGCCGTAGGTACCACTGGCCGCGGCTCTCACCGACCATGTCGGTCTTGGTGAATTTCTCTGCGCCATCGGGGAAATGGCCGCAGAAGATCACCGCGTTGGCCCACACGTTGCGGATGACGTTGGCCACCGCATTGGCCTTCAAGGTGGACTTGAAGGTCGCGCCCGGCGACAGCGACGTCAGCGCCGGCCACACCACGTAGTCCTTCGCCAGCTGATGCCCGGCCTTGACGCCGAACTCACGCACGCGGACGAGCGTGGCGTTGCGGTTGTCGCGGCCCTTGAAGATCTTGCCGAGCTCCAGGTGCTGCAGGCCCACGCCCCACTCGAAACCGATCGCGAGGAGGGTGTTGAACAGCAGGTTGCCGTAGAGGTTGAACGGCTTCCACTTGGCATCCCGGGTCACGCGGATGACGCCGTAGCCCACGTCGTCGTCCATGCCGAGGATGTTCGTGTACTTGTGGTGCATGAAGTTGTGGGTGAACCGCCAGTGCTTGGACGCCCCGCTCATGTCCCACTCCCACGACGAGGAGTGAATCTCGGGATCGTTCATCCAGTCCCACTGGCCGTGCATGACGTTGTGGCCGATCTCCATGTTCTCGATGATCTTGGCCACGCCCAGGGTTACGGTGCCTGCCCACCACGCGGAACGCTTGGAGCTCGCCGCGAGCATGACGCGGCCGGCGACGTCGAGCGCACGCTGTGCCGCGATGGTGCGGCGGATGTAGCGCGCATCGCGCTCACCGCGGGAGTCTTCGATGTCCTGCCGGATCGCGTCGAGCTCTATGCCCAGGTTCTCGACATCGGCATCGGTGAGATGCGCGAATGCAGGAACGTCGGTAATTGCCATCGTCAGCCTCCTCTCTCAATTACCTACGGTAGCGTAACCTACGATACCGTAGGTTACTAGCCAGTAAAGTCTATACGTCCAGAACACAGTCGCCGGAAGCGGCGGAAACACATGTCTGGATCCGGGTGCCCGGGTCGTGCTCGACACCGGTGCGCAGGTCGCGCACATGGCCGTCGACCAAGCCCACCACACACGACTGGCAGATCCCCATCCGGCAGCCGAACGGCATCCGGATCCCGACCTGCTCCCCCGCGTCCATCAACGGCGTCGCGCCGTCGACGGTGACCTCCTTGCCGCTGCGCTCGAATGTCACCGTGCCCCCGGCGCCGTGCGGGGCAGCCCGCGACACCGCGAACCGTTCCAGGTGCAGACTGTCGGCGACACCCGCGCCCGCCCATACCCGTTCGGCGTCATCGAGCATGCCTTCCGGCCCGCACGCCCAGGTTTGACGCTCACGCCAATCCGGGACGACGTCGCCGATGTGCGCCAGATCCAGCCTGCCTTCGGTCCGGGTGCTGCGCAACAGCAGCCGGTAGCCGGGGTGCTCGTCGTGCAGCGTGGCCAGCTCCTGGCCGAACATCACATCGGATTCCGTTGGCGCGGAATGCACATGCACGATGTCGGTGATCTGGTCGCGGCGCACCAGGGTGCGCAGCATCGACATCACCGGGGTGATCCCCGAGCCGGCCGTCACGAACAACACCGTCGCGGGCGCCGGATCGGGCATGACGAAGTTGCCCTGCGGGGCCGCCAACCGCACCACGGTGCCGGGCCGCAGACCATCGACCAGGTGCGTCGACAAGAACCCCTCGGGCATCGCCTTGACCGTGATCGCGATGGTGCGCGCACCATCGGCGGAGGTCTTCTCCGGAGTCGAGGTGAGCGAATACGACCGCCAGCGCCAGCGCCCGTCGATCAGCACCCCGATGCCGACGTACTGGCCGGGCTCGTAGTCGAACGAGAATCCCCAGCCCGGTTTGATCACCAGCGTCGCCGAGTCCGCCGTCTCCCGCCGCACCTCCACCACCCGGCCGCGCAACTCTCGCGCCGACCACAACGGGTTGGCGAGTTTGAGATAGTCGTCGGGCAGCAGCGGTGTGGTCACCTGGCCGACGATCCGTCGGACAACATTCCACGCGGGACGCCGCTCGGCGCCGGCAACGGCGGGACGGAGCGTGTCGGCCACATTGGCCGAGACCTTGATATCGTTCTTGGCCATAAACCTACGGTACCGTAGGTTACTGCCACGTAGCTAGTCGCACGTCTGCTGTAGCAGGTCAGGAAGCCAAAGTGTTCTTGAAAGTTTTCCCGTCCTTCATGATCACTTTGAAGTTTCGTTCCGGATCGGCGACCAGGTCCAGCCGTGCCAACGGGTCGCCGTCGACCAGCAGCAGATCCGCCAGAGCACCCTCCTGAACCACACCCAGCTTTCCGGCGTACGGGTTGCGCTTGCCCGACATCGCCAGCAGTTCGGCATTGGTTCCGGTGGCCATCGTCAACGTCTCGGCGGGCGAGAACCACTTGCCGAGCCCCGCCAGCAACGCCCCCTGTTTCGGCGCCAGTTGCGGCGAGAACAGGATGTCCGTGCCGAAGGCCGTCTTGAGCTTGTACTTGCGGGCCAACTGGTAGACGTTGTTGACGCCGTCGACGATCTCCTTGGCCTTGGCGGCCTCGTCGGAGCCCGGCGGGAACGCACCGATCATCTCGGCCGGGATGGGCTGCGTGCTCAGCCAGATGTTCTTGTCCGCCATCTCCTTTGCCGTCGCCTCGTCCATCAGATGAGCGTGCTCGATGCACGTGACGCCGGCGCGGATCGCCTGCTGGATGGTCTGCGGGGTGTAGGCATGCACCGCCACGTACGTGCCCCAGTTGCCCGCGGCTTCGGTGGCCGCCCGCAATTCGGGTTCGGTGAAGGTGGTGACGTCGAGCGGGCTGTGCGGGGAGGACACCCCGCCCCCGGCGGTCAGCTTGATCTGCGACGCGCCCTGGAACAACTGCTCGCGGGCGCGCATCCGCACCTCGTCGGGGCTGTCGGCGACCATGGCGGCGCCGAGCTCCTCCTGGCGCGACTGCGGGCCACCCGGATTGCGCGGAAGGTCCGCGGGCGTGCGGAAGTCACCGTGGCCGCTGGTCACCGTGATGATCGCGCCGGACGGGTAGATGCGCGGTCCGTCGATGACGCCTTCGTCGATGGCCTGCTTGAGACCGAAGCTCGGGCCGCCGAGATCGCGGACCGTGGTGAACCCGCGCATCAGGGTGTCGCCGGCCTCGGCGCCGGCCAACAGGTTGAGGTACCCCGGGTCCAACGTCGTCAACTGTGTCACCGGCGGCCTCACCAGCATTGTGTGCCAGTGGTTGTCGATCAGCCCCGGCATCAACGTCCGGCCGCCGCCGTCGATCACCGTGGCCCCCGGCTCGTCCGGCAAGGCCTCGGTGGAGATCCGCTCGATCCGGTTGCCCTTGACCCGCACGTTCGACGGCGCCGACAGCCGATCACTGTGCCCGTCAAAGATTTTGACGTTGCGGAAGTCCGTGGTGGCCACCCCGCCGGCGGGAGGTACCGGAGGCGGCGGAGCCTGCGCGGAGTCCGCGGGGCGGCCGGGCTCTGACGAGCCGGCCGATGAGGTGTCTCCGTCGCCGGCCGAACACGACACACTGGCCAGGATCACAGCCAACGACGCCAACAGCCCGAATGCGCGCATCAAGATCCTTGTCTGGTCGGTCAGAGCAGTTCGAGCAGGAACGGCAATTCTTGCGGGGCGTACCACGCGAGGTCGTGATCCTGGGCGTCGCCCACCGTGAGTTCGGCGTCCTCGTCCCCCAGATCCGCGTCGTCGATGGCGTCGACAGCGGCCAGCACCGCCGGCTCCGCGTCGGCGTTGTCGACGTACACCGCGACGACCGTGTCGAGCGGCAACGGCCCCGACAACCGCACGACGGCGTCGTCGAGGTCGGGCCGGATCGTCACCTCCACGTCGGCCCCGGTATCGGCCACCACCACGGCACGGCGCGGCGGCAGGCCGGAGCCCGGCTGCAAATCCGTACCCCCGAGCAAGCGCAGCGAGGCCAGCGCGGCCTCCCGCAACGCCACCTCGGCGAGTTCGTCGTCGTCGCCCTCGGCGTAGGCCTCCCGCAGCGTCGGGGTGACCGCGAAAGCGGTCCCGTTCACGACGAGCAGGTGGCGGTCGGCGACAAGCTGCTGCAGGGCGACCAGGGTCGTCGGGATGTAGACGCGCACACCGCGACACTAATCGGCTTCGGCGTCCTTTCGGTCGTCGGCTTGCGGATCCTTCTCCACCGAAATGACGAAGTCGTCGCCGTGCTGGGTGACACCGGCGACCACGGCATCGTTGACCGCCTCCACCGCGTACTGGCGGCGGACCACCAACGGGTCGTTTCGCAGGTCCCGGACCAGCGCCACCGCCAACCCGATCATCACCAGCACGAACGGCACCGCGACGATGATGGTGATCGACTGCAGACCGTTGAGCGCGTCGGCGCCGCCGACCAGCAGCATCACCGCCGCGACCGCACCGGTGGCGACACCCCAGAAGATCACCGTCGGGCGGGTCGGTTTGATGGTGCCGCGCTCGGACAGCGAACCCATCACGATCGACGCGGCGTCGGCGCCCGACACGAAGAAGATCGCGACCAGCACCATCACCACCACACTGGTGACGGTCGCGATCGGATACTCGCCGAGCAGGCTGAACAACTGCCGCTCCTGGCTGCCCATACCGGCCAGATCCACACCGTTCTGTTGCTCGAAGATCGCCGCACCACCGAACACGCAGAACCAGACCACCGACACCACGCTGGGCACCAGCAGCACCCCGGTCACGAATTGCCGGATGGTGCGGCCGCGGGAGATACGGGCGATGAACATCCCGACGAACGGGGTCCAGGAGATCCACCACGCCCAGTAGAAGATGGTCCAGTCCTTCAGCCAGGCACTCACGTCGGGGCCTTCGGCGCCCGTCCGGGCTGCCATCTGCGCCAGCTGATCCACATAGCTGCCGATCGAGGTCGGGATCATGTTCAGCATGAACATCGTCGGGCCGACCAGGAAGATGAACAGCGCCATCGCCAGCGCCAGCACCATGTTGATGTTGGACAGCCACTGAATCCCGCGCGCCACGCCCGAGACCGCCGACAGCACGAACGCCACGGTGAGGACCGTGATGATGAGGATCAGAACGGTGTTTCCGACCTCGCCGATCCCGGCCACGATGTGCAGACCACTTCGGATCTGCAAGGCACCGAGCCCCAGCGATGCGGCCGAGCCGAACAGCGTGGCGAAGATCGCCAGCATGTCGATCACTTTGCCCCACCGGCCGTTCGCGTGTTTGCCCAGCAGGGGCTCGAATGCCGCGCTCACGAGTTGCAGCCGGCCCTTGCGGTAGACGCCGTAGGCGATGGTCAGGCCGACGACCGCGTAGATCGCCCACGGATGCAGGGTCCAGTGGAACATCGTGGTCGCCATCGCGGTCTCGGCGGCCCGGGGATTGCCCGGTCCCCCGGTTCCCGGCGGCGGCGAGGCGAAATGCGACAGCGGCTCTGACACGCCGAAGAACATCAGCCCGATGCCCATGCCTGCGCTGAACATCATCGCCACCCAGGACACGGTCCGGAACTCGGGCTCATCGTCATCGCGGCCCAGCGGGATGTTGCCGTACCGGCTCATCGCCAGCCAGATCACGAACACCACGAATCCAGACGCGGTCAACACGAACAGCCAGCCGACGTCGGCCATCACCCAGTCGAGGGCTCCGGCCGAGGCTGCGGCGAGCGAATCTGTGCTGACGAAACCCCAGATCAGAAATGCGACGGCGATCGCGGCGGTGACACCGAAGACCACCCAGTCCACACCCGCCCGGCGGGTGTAGGCCTTCTGCTCCACCGGCACATCGAGGATGGGATGGTGCGGCACCACTTCGCCGGTCGGCGAGGCGATGACCCGCTGCGTTTTCGACCCCGTATCCGTTTGCTCGTCGGACCCATTTTTTCGTATCTCAGAAGTCATGGTGAATTCATCAGACCGTGAATGGGTGCTGAGGTCAAATACCCCCGGGCCTTATTTGGCCGCCTCCAGGAGTTCATCGAGCGATTCGCGGAGCAGGCTCGGCAGGACGTCGACGTCGCTCATCGCGTCCCGGTCGGCGTTGATCCCGAAATACAACATGCCGTCGTACGACGTGACCCCGATGGCCAGAACCTGGTTCTGCAGCAGCGGCGGCACCGCGTAGGTTTCCAGCAACTTGGTGCCCGCGATGTACATCTGCTTCTGGGCGCCGGGCACGTTGGTGATCAACAGGTTGAACAGCCGCGCCGAGAAACCTGTCGCGACGCGAATACCCATGGCGTGCAACGTCGGCGGCGCGAACCCGGACAGCGTCACGATGGTGCGCGCGTCGACCAGGCTGGCCGCGGTGGAATGCGATTCGGTGGCATGGGCGATCTGCGACAACCGCACCACCGGGTTGCCCTCACCGACAGGGAGATCGACCAGGAACGGCGAGACCTCGCTGATGGCCTGCCCCGGACCCGAGGAGTCCAGTTCGGCGTCCGGATACACCGACATCGGCGCCATGGCCCGCACCGTGGTGGTCGGGGTCACCGGCTCGCCACGTGACAGCAGCCAGTTGCGGAGCGCGCCGGCCACCACGGCCAGCACGACGTCGTTGATGTCGCAGTTGTAGCGGGCCCGCACCAGCCGGTAGTCCTCCAACCGATGCTGGTCCACCGAGAACCTGCGGTTGCGCGAGACGGTGGTGTTCAGCGGGCTGCTCGGCGCGGTGCCGCGCGCCACCGTGCGGGCCACATCGGCGACCCGGCGGCCCACCGCGGCCAGTTCGCTGGCACTGGTGGCCACCTCGGTCACCGTGTCCCGCAGCGCGGCCAGTTGGCTGGTCGGCCGGGCGATCCACTCGCCGATCGCGCCGAGCACCAACTGGCGGTCGCTGGGTTCGCGCGCCGGAATCCAGATGTCCTCGCCGAACTCCGGCGGCTTCTGCGCGCGGTCGGCGATCACATGCCCGATCTCGAGTGCGGTCATGCCGTTGACCAGGGCCTGGTGCGTCTTGGTGTAGATCGCGAGGCGGTTCTTCGTCAGCCCTTCGACCAGGTACATCTCCCACAGCGGCCGGGTCCGGTCCAACGGCCGCGATCCGAGCCGGGCGATCAGGTCGTGCAGCTGGGCATCGTTGCCCGGAGACGGCAGCGCCGAGCGCCGGATGTGGTACGTGATGTCGAAATCCCGGTCGTCCACCCACACCGGCCGGGCCAGGCCCAGCGTCACCTCACGCACCTTCTGCCGGTAACGCGGAATCTGCGGCAGACGGCGCTCGACGGTCTCCAGCAGGCTCTCGTAACTCAACCCGGCACGCGGCTTGCGCAGGATCGACAAAGACCCGACGTACATCGGCGTCGCGGTGTTCTCCAAGTGGTAGAACGCTGCGTCAGACGCCGACAGTCTGTTCACCATGCGGCGCCAACCTCCCCTTCTCACTCCCCCTGAACCCCGTCACGTTAACCGGCGATTCGGCCACCGCGCATCACGGGTGCTGCCGCGCGTCAATTTCGTGCCGGCGCTCATGCCGGAGGTCCCGATCGTTCATGCCGAAATCGCCGAGAGCTCCCATCGCCCATCGCCCTCCAGGCTCAGCCGGGACCGGTGATGACGATCGATCGTGGACCTGTGCCCCACACTGACCACCACACACCCGGGTAACCGCTCACGCATCAACTCATACATGGCGTCCTCAAGTCCCTCGTCCAACGCCGACGTGGACTCGTCGAGGAACACCACCCGCGGGCACACCAGCAGCACCCGCGCGATCGAGACGCGCTGTTGTTCGCCCAGCGACAGCACCGATGCCCAGTCGGCCTCCTCCTCCAGCCGTTGCGTCAGATGTCCGAGGGCCACCGCGCGCAACGTGTCCCGGAGTTCGCTGTCGCTCACGTCGGCTATCGGAAGCGGGTACACCACCGCAGCGCGCAGGTCGCCGAGCGGCAGGTACGGCAGCTGGGGCAGGAACAGCGTCGCCCATCCGGGCGGATACTCCACGAGACCCGATGTTCGCGGCCACAACTCGGCAAGGCTCCGCAACAGGGTGGTCTTGCCGCACCCCGACGGACCCTTCACCACCACGCTGTCCCCCGGGTTCAGCATCATCGTGAGGTCGGTGATCAGCGGGCGCCCCTGCAGGTCACCGACCTGCACATCGGTCAGCCCGAGCGCATCTCGCGTGGCGCCCACCGAGATGCGGGGCAGCTCCCTGGCCCGGTGATCGCTGTCGAGCATCTGATCGATGCGCATCAGGGCGGCCCGGTACACCGTGAACTCGTCATAGCTGTCACGGAAGAACGCCATTGCGGCACAGACATTTCCGAACGCCGCGACGGTCTGCAGCAGACCGCCGAGAGTGATCTGGCCGGTGAAGAACCTGGGGGCCTGCACGATGTAGGGGATCATGCCGGTCGTCACGTCGCCGACGCCGCGGTTCCAGCCGTTGAGCCGGAGCTGGGCGAACACGATGCGCCACATGTTGGCGATCACCTCGGCGAACCGGGAGTGCAGCAGTTGGCGCTCCCGCTCGGAGCCCCGGTAGAAGGCCACCCGCTCGGCGCTGTCCCGCAGCCGCACCAGCGCATACCGGAAACTGGCGCTGAACCGTTCGTTGAGGAAGTTCAGCCGCACCAGCGGGCGGCCGATCCAGAAGGCGATGACGGTCACCGTGATCGAGAAGATGAACGCCACGAACACCATGGCCCGTGGAATCACCCAGCCGCCCAACTGCAATGGGCCGGATAGTTGCCACAGCACACCGGTGAACATCACGATCAGCAGTGACTTGCTCACCGCCCCGATGCTCAGGTCGACCGACTTGGTGGTGAAAGTCTCGACATCGGTCTGGATGCGCTGATCGGGGTTCTCCACCGGCGGGTCCAGAAAGCGGTTGCGGTAGAACGCGTCGCCGGCCATCCAGTCGTCGACGAGTCGGGCGTTGAGCCAGACCCGCCAACGGATCGAGAAGACCCGGCGCAGGAACAGGTCGACCACCGTATAGATCACCGTGAGCGCCACCAGGATCCCGCTGATCGCGAACGACGTCATGAACGCGCTGCGCGCGGCATCCAGTTTGGCCGGGTCGTGGGTGGCCAGCGCCTCCGAACCGGCCTGCACCGCATTCATCAGATCCGCGTACTGGTAGGTGAAGATCACCACCACCCGCGCCGCATACACGGTGTGCCACAGCATGAACGCCAGCAGCGCCCAGGTGCGCCAGCTGGCCCGCCCGCTGAAGAACGGTGCGTTGACCCGCCAGAACTGCCGTCCCCACCGGGTGAACCTCGCGACGAGCACCGCCACGGCGAGGAACACCACGAGCGTGATCACCCACGCCTGCAACGTCCACATCAGCGAGCGCAGCGGCTCGGCCGGCCAATCGATGCTGGGCTGAACCATGTGTCCCCCTGGTTCGACGACTCTCGCCACGCTAACCGGCGAAACTGGGTGCCCGATGATCCGTGCTTCCAGCACGCCGAACCCATGCGATCATGAGGAGGTCTGCACCTCTCCAGCAGATGTCGTCCGCAATGCCGACCGCTGGAGGTTGCCTGTGCCCATCCCGAAACCCGTCGCGCTGACCTCGCCGGTCATCGACTGCGAGCCACCCGCGCTGCCACTGGGAGCACCGCCGGCCGCCTGTCCGGCACCGACCGTGCTGCGCGGGCATGCCCCGCGCCGGTTGCGTCTGGTCGGCCCCGAACCGGAACGGCAACTGCAGCCCAGTGCCGCGCAGTTCGCCGACATGGCACTGCGCCGGGTCCTCGAAGTCGTCGACCGGCGCAGGCCGCCGGCCCAGCTGAGGTCGTTGATGAGCCAACTGCTGGTCGATGCGGTCGTCGCCGCTGCCGGGGCACGCCACCGGACCACGGCGAGCCTGCGCCGGGTGGGGCTACGCCCGGCAGCCTCGGCCGAGGCTGCCGAGCTGTTCGCCACCTACACCCGCGGGGCGCGGGTGCGCGCCATCGCCGGGCGTATCGAATTGCGCAGTGGCCGTTGGCAACTCACTGCGCTACAGCTGGGCTAGCTCTTACGGTGCGATTTCGCCGGCCGGCCGGTCTTGGCCTGCTTGCGGCCGCTTCGCGACGCTCACGCCGGGTGCCACCGGAGGAGGCGGAATGCCGTCCACTTCCGCCCGAGCGCTGCACCTCGGCGGTGCCGTCCTCGGACGGTCCGGTGTAGGTCAGCGGGGGCGCGTCGTTCTCGATGCCCTTGGCACGCAACGCAGGCGCCGGCCGCTCCTTGGTGGCCACCGCACCCGAATCCGCGTCAGCTGCCGTGGCCTCACCGGCCTTCGCCGCGGCGGCCGCGGCGAACTCGGCCAGACCACTGGGCGCGGCCACCGGTGCGACGGCAGGTGCCGGCGCGGCCTCGACCTGAACGTTGAACAGGAATCCGACCGACTCCTCCTTCAGCGCATCGAGCATGCCGACGAACATGTCGTAGCCCTCGCGCTGGTACTCGACCAGTGGATCGCGCTGCGCCATCGCCCGCAGGCCGATGCCCTCCTTGAGGTAGTCCATCTCGTAGAGGTGCTCGCGCCACTTGCGGTCGATCACGTTGAGCAGGACGTTGCGCTCCAACTGACGCATGGCGCCCTCGCCTGCCAGTTCTTCGAGCTGCTTCTCACGCTCGGCGTAGGCGCGGTCGGCGTCCTTGATCAACGCGTCGAGCAGTTCCTCACGCGTCAGCTCGCCGGGCTCGCCCACCGCATCGGTGTCGACCAGGTCGTGGTGATCGATGCCGACCGGGTACAGCGTCTTGAGCGCCTCCCACAGCTTGGCCAGGTCCCAGTCCTCGGCGTAACCCTCGGCGGTGGCACCGTCGACGTACGCGGTGATCACGTCGACCAGCATGTCGTGGGCCTGCTCCTGGAGGTTCTCCCCCTCCAGCAGCATCCGGCGTTCCTTGTAGATGACCTTGCGCTGCTGGTTCATCACCTCGTCGTACTTGAGGACGTTCTTACGGACCTCGAAGTTCTGCTGCTCGACCTGCGTCTGGGCGCTCTTGATGGCGCGGGTGACCATCTTGGCCTCGATCGGCACATCGTCGGGCAGGTTGAGCCTGGTCAGCAGCGACTCAAGCGTCGCGCCGTTGAACCGTCGCATCAATTCGTCACCCAGCGACAGGTAGAACCGGGACTCGCCCGGGTCGCCCTGGCGGCCCGAGCGGCCGCGCAGCTGGTTGTCGATACGCCGGGACTCGTGGCGCTCGGTGCCCAGCACGTACAGCCCACCGGCGTCGACGACCTTCTCGGCCTCCTTGCCGGCCTCATCCTTGATGGTCGTGAGGGTGTCGTCCCAGGCGGCCTCGTACTCCTCGGGGGTCTCCACCGGGTCCAGGCCCTTTTCGCGCAGCCGCTTGTCGGCCAGGAAGTCGGCGTTGCCGCCGAGCACGATGTCCGTACCGCGGCCGGCCATGTTGGTGGCGACGGTGATGGCGCCGAGCCGGCCGGCCTCGGCGATGATGTTCGCCTCTTGCTCGTGGTACTTCGCGTTGAGCACGTTGTGCGGAATCTTGCGCTTGGTGAACTGGCGCGACAGGTACTCCGAGCGCTCGACGCTGGTGGTACCGATCAGCACCGGCTGACCCTTCTCATAGCGCTCGGACACGTCGTCGACGACCGCGATGTACTTGGCTTCCTCGGTCTTGTAGATCAGGTCGGACTGATCCTGGCGGACCATCGGCCGGTTGGTCGGGATCGGCACCACGCCCAGCTTGTAGATCTCGTGCAGCTCGGCGGCCTCGGTCTCGGCCGTACCGGTCATGCCCGAGAGCTTGTTGTAGAGGCGGAAGTAGTTCTGCAGCGTGATGGTGGCCAGAGTCTGGTTCTCGGCCTTGATCTCGACGTGCTCCTTGGCCTCGATGGCCTGGTGCATGCCCTCGTTGTAGCGCCGGCCCAGCAGCACACGGCCGGTGAACTCGTCGACGATGAGCACCTCGCCGTCGCGGACGATGTAGTCCTTGTCGCGCTGGAACAGCTCCTTGGCCTTGATGGCGTTGTTGAGGTAGCTGACCAGCGGCGAGTTGGCGGCCTCGTAGAGGTTCTCGATACCCAGCTGGTCTTCGACGAACTCCACACCCAGCTCGTGCACACCGATGGTGCGCTTGCGGATGTCGACCTCGTAGTGGGTGTCCTTCTCCATCAGCGGGGCCAGCCGGGCGAACTCGCTGTACCAGTTGGACGCTCCGTCGGCGGGGCCCGAGATGATCAGCGGGGTACGGGCCTCGTCGATGAGGATCGAGTCGACCTCGTCCACGATCGCGAAGTTGTGGCCGCGCTGAACCATTTCCTCGACCGAGTGCGCCATGTTGTCACGCAGATAGTCGAAGCCGAACTCGTTGTTGGTGCCGTAGGTGATGTCGGCGGCGTACGCCGCGCGGCGCTCTTCGGGGGTGAGCCCGGACAGGATGACGCCCACGTCCAAGCCCAGGAACCGGTGTACGCGGCCCATCCACTCGCTGTCGCGTTTGGCCAGGTAGTCGTTGACCGTGACGACGTGCACGCCCTCGCCGCTCAGCGCGTTGAGGTAGGCGGGCAGCACCGCGGTCAGGGTCTTGCCCTCACCGGTCTTCATCTCGGCGACGTTGCCGAAGTGCAGGGCCGCGCCGCCCATGACCTGGACCTCGAAGTGCTTCTGGCTCAGCACGCGCCAGGCGGCCTCACGGGCGACGGCGAACGCCTCGGGCAGCAGGTCATCGAGGTCTTCACCGTCGGCGATCCGCTTCTTGAACTCGTCGGTCTTGGCTCGCAGCTCGGCGTCCGAGAGCTTCTCCACGTCGTCGGACAAGGTGTCGACATAGTCGGCCACCTTCTTGAGGCGCTTGACCATGCGGCCTTCACCGAGACGGAGCAACTTCGACAGCACGCTATTTCCCCTGTGGGTTCGATGGATCCCGTGGGTGGGATCGGTCGGGCTTGTTGGCCTCCATCGTAGGTGACCGGTCGAAGTCGCTGGTTCTGCTGGCGCGAAGAAACAAAAACGCACCCCGGAATGCTCCGAGGTGCGGTTTTGTTTCTTGGTCTCTGGCCGAGACGCGCTAAGCCAGGCGGATCAGCCCGTAGTCGTAGGCGTGGCGGCGATACACCACCGTCGGCCGGTCACTCTCCTTGTCGTGGAACAGGAAGAAATCGTGCCCCACCAGCTCCATCTCGTAGAGGGCGTCGTCGACGGTCATCGGCTTCGCCGTGTGTTCCTTGGTCCGTACGATCCGGCCCGGCTCATGGTCGTCCAGGCCGTCGGCCAGTCCGGCGTCGGCGGTCGCCGTCGGCTGGTTCTCGAAAAGAGTCTCGTGTGCCGTCGCTTCGGCCAGCGAGACCGGGGTTTTGTCCCCGTAGTGGATCTTGCGGCGGTCCTTGCTCTTGCGCAGCCTGCTCTCGAGTTTGCCGGCCGCTGACTCCAAAGCGGCGTAGAAGCTGTCGGCGCAGGCTTCGCCGCGCACCACCGGTCCGCGGCCGCGGGCCGTGATCTCGACGTGCTGGCAGTTTTTGCGCTGACGGCGGTTGCGTTCGTGGTCGAGCTCGACGTCGAACAGGTAGATGGTGCGGTCGAACCGCTCGAGGCGCGACAACTTCTCCGAGACGTAGATACGGAAGTGGTCCGGGACTTCGACGTTTCGACCCTTGACCACAACCTCTGCGTTCGGCTCCGGGGTGGCGTCGCCGACCTGCTCGTCGGGGTCGACCACCATGGTGGCGCTTGTTTCCGGGGAATGGGTTGACATACTCGGCAACTCGTTTCTCTCAGTTGTCACACGCGTTGCGCGTGCCCTACTTCTCAACGAATCGTGATTGGTGCCGATGGGCCGAATAGTTTGCTCCACCCATCGGCGAAAGGTGTCGGGTACTCACCTCCTACCGTTTGGCGGTGAAGTGGCGCTGCGTTGCGGGAGCGCCGCCGTGAGTCATTCACGGGTGGTTGCTGCCGACGGTAGTCCGTGTTCACCCACTCGTGCCACCAATTTCAAATACGTGTTTTCAGTTCTTCATGTGGGTTTGATCCCACCGAAATGACAGACGCGTCAGGCGTGCGAAATCGCCAGCACAGCAGACACCTGCGCCCCGGCGCGGATGAGCATCCGGACCGATTCGGCCGCCGTCGCCCCGGTGGTGACGATGTCGTCGACCAACACCACCTCGCCCGCGATCGGTCTGATCAGGCGGACCCGGCCGGCGATGTTGCGTTGGCGTGCGGCGCCCGACAGGCCCACCGAATCACGCACCCATGGCCGCAGGCGCAGGGCCGCCACGACGTGAACGCCCGGCAGCCCCGCGGCCGCCGAGGTCGCGATCCGGCCCACCGGATCACCACCGCGCCGACGTGCTGCGGCGCGCCGGGTGGGAGCCGGTACGACGGTCACCGGAGTGCCGATGATGCCCCAGGTCAGCAGGTGCCGCAGGCCCGTATTCAGCGCGCCGGCCAGCGGGGCGATGAGGTCGGTCCGACCGTGCTCCTTGACGGCCACGATGGCGCGCCTGCGGGCACCGGCGTGGCGCCCCAGCGCGAACACCGGGACTCCCGGATCAGCTCGCGGGGTGAACAGGTGCGGCTCGTCGTCACCGACCCGGAATTGTCCGGCGCACGACGCGCACCATCTGGTCGACGGCGCGCCGCAGCCGCCGCATTCCCGCGGCAGGACGAGGTCGAACATGCCGCGGCGCTCAGCGCGTCAGCGCGGTGAGCACATCGCCGAACGCCCCCTGGGCCAGTACCGAGATGGTCCGGGTCTGCGGGTCCAGCGAGGTGATCCGCTGCAGGTCACCGTTCCAGTGATAGAGGTCGCCGCTGATCGGGCCCGGGTTGCCGGCACTGAGCGTCTGGCACAGGTGCGCCATGGCGTTCACCGCCGCGAGCACCGGACCCGCGGCGTGTATCGGATGGACCATGAGCAGGTTTCGCGACGGCGCACCGACGATCACCCCGTGCGGTGTCACCGGTAGGTAATCGGGCACCAAGGCCCCGATGTCGAGAATCTTCGAGCCGACGAACACCGATTCGCCGGCCAGGATCGAGAATTCCGCATCATCGTCACTGCGGCGGATGACCTCGTCGATCGGCTCGGCGACGGTGTTGCACCGACCCGCCTCACGCAACCTGCCTGCGTCGCGGGCCGAGACCTGGTCGGTGTTGAGGTAGGCGACGACGTCCGGGTAGTCGATGCACAGCACCTCGGTCAGGCCGTCGGCGACAGGCCATCCGTACGACAGCATGTCCCCTGGTGAGGACTCGACCTGTTCGGCCGACAGCACCCTGGCCCGCACCCGTTCGAGCAGTTCGGAGAAGTCCATGTCCTCGACCCGGGGACGGTCCCGCGCGGCGAGCATGTCCGCGAAGTGCTTGTCCACCAGCGCGGGCCAATCCTGTTGCCCGGCATTGCGACACGAGCGGACCAGGTTGTCGAGACCGTAACTCGACCCGTCGGAAACCTTCACCGTGGCACCGTCCGCGTCGAACACCGCCTCGACCCGGCGCGCCGCCAGCACCTCCAGCGTGAGGCGCCGAATATGCGCCATCTCGTCGGCCGTCATCGCCGGATACGCGTCGTCACGATCTTCTGCCATGCCGCCCCCTCGGTCGGCCCCCAGCCTATGTCCGACCGTGAGCGGGTAGCGACACCTCTTTTGTGCAGAGCCTCAGGGCCTCAGCCGATTTGGCCCAGCGCCTCAGCCGGGCAGCACGGGCAGCGAGCCGGCAACCATCAGCGGGCGCACCTCGACCCACCCGGGGTTGTCCTCACTGACCGACGCGGAAAGCTGCATCACACCGCGTTGGTCGGCGACGTACACCGTCGACGGATTGGCGGCCACCGTGCCCACCGGGGCCACCAGATTGCGGCTGGGCCCGTCCGAATTCACCCCGTCGAGATTGACGTACGACACCGGGTGCGCCGGATCGGTGCGGCTGACCACGATGTCATCGCCGGTGCGCCAGGACAGCGACACCACGGTGTTGCCCAGGCCGAAGCCGAGGCGCCGCGGGTAGGTCAGCAGGAACTGTCCCTCGGGGGTCCGCTCGACCCCGGCCAGGATCACCTGTCCGCCGATCACCATCGCCGCGCGGGTGCCGTCGCGGGAGAGCTGCAGTTCGGTGATCGGGCCCGGAAAGCGGGTGGCCACCGCGGCCACATCGACCGGAATACGGGCCGGCACACCGGATGCGTCACGAATGGCACGCACCACGTTGGCATCGTCGACCACCACCCATACCGCCTCGTCGAGCGACCAGCTGGGCCGCGTCAGGGTTCGGCCCTCGATGGCCATGGCGGTGGGCCCGCCCAGCGGCCCCATCCACAAGGAGGCGGCGGTCGCCTCCGGGGCATCGGGCAGCACGACCACCGACGCCGCGTTCTGACCATTGCGCGACACCGCGGCCGACTTCTGATTGGGTGCCGAACCGAAGGCCCCGGGCACCCGGCTGGTGCTCTGCCCGTCCAGCGCCACCAGTGAGCCGCCCACCAACGCATGCAGGCCTGCGGCGGCACCGGGCACCGCACCCGGATCCGTGGCCGCGACATCGGAGGTTTCCCATCCGTCGGCGAACCGGTCGTCCAGCGGTGCGCCGTCGGCGTTGATCACGTAGGGCCCGCTGATCCCGGCCCGCGACAAGGTCCAGATGACCTGCGCGGCAAGCAGTTGACGACTGTGCGGATCGGTGGTCGAGAGGTTCTGCAGGTCGATCCGGGCACCGCCGTAACCACGGCCCACCCCGGTCTTGCCACCGTCGGCCCGGGTTACCGGGCCACGCAGCTGCAGCGGCGCTTCGAGCAGGTTGCGCACCGCCCTGGACATCTCCGGACGTGGTCCGGCCACCAGTTTGGAGATCAGCTCGGTGGCCAACTGGTCGGGATCGGAGACCGCGACGTAGCGCGGGTCGGGCACGACGGTGGTTCCGGTCGGGTCGACGAAGTAGAGCGTGTTGCGCTTGTAGGTCGACTGAAACTGCTGCCAGTCGAGGAAAACTCCGTTGGGCAGCTTGTCGATTCGCCAGCCGCCCGGGGTCTGGACGAGCTCGATGGGACCGGGGTCGGGCAGTGCCCCCTCCCCTGTCTCGAACACTCCCATATCGGACAGCGACCCGAGGATGTCTGCCCGCATGTTCACCGAAACCCGATCCGAGCCACGGGTTTCGACGAACACCACCCGGTCGAGCAGCAGCGCGCTACCGGCGTCGTCCCATGAGCTGGACGCCGACTCGGTGAGGAACTGCCGGGCCGCCAGATGACGATTCGCGGGATCGGCAGTGGCCTTGAGGAATTCACGCAGGAGCACGTCGGGGTCCATTCCCGGCGCCGGTTTGGGCAGGTTCGGTGGTGCCGGTTTGTCGACCGTGCCGATCGCCTGCGGGGAAGACGAATTCGGAATTCCCGCGCACCCGGACACCAGAACTACCAGACCGACGATCATCACCGTCAGCAGGCGCTTCACACGTTCTCCTCCGCATGCTCCCGGTCACGGTTGGGACGCTGCCGCTGCTTCTGCTGCGGCGCAACGGGTTTGAGTGGCAGCGGGCTGGTGGTCACCTTGTGGCCACGCACCAGCGGAAGCGTCAGGCGGAAGCAGGCGCCCTTGCCCGGCTCCCCCCAGGCCTCCAACCGGCCCTGGTGCAGGCGCGCGTCCTCGATGCTGATGGCCAGGCCCAGCCCGGTACCACCGGAACGCCGGACCCGCGACGGGTCCGACCGCCAGAAGCGGCTGAACACGAGCTTCTCCTCGCCGGGACGCAGGCCGACACCGTAGTCGCGGACGGTGACCGCGACGGTGTCCTCGTCGGCGGCCATCCGGATTCGCACCGGTTTGCGTTCGGCGTGGTCGATGGCGTTGGCGATGAGGTTGCGCAGGATCCGTTCCACCCGGCGAGGATCCACCTCGGCGATCACCTCGCCCTCGGGCATGTTGACGTCGAGCTCGACCTCGGCGTCGGCCGCCAGGTGCCCGACGTTGTCCAGCGCGCTCTGCACCGTGGAGCGCAGATCGACCGACTCCACCGACAGCTCGGCAACACCGGCATCGTGGCGGGAGATCTCCAACAGATCGGCCAGCAGGGTCTCGAAGCGGTCCAGTTCGTTGACCATCAGTTCGGTGGACCGGCGCAAGGCGGGGTCCAGATCCTCGCTGTGGTCGTGGATCAGGTCGGCCGCCATGCGCACCGTGGTCAGCGGGGTGCGCAGTTCGTGGCTGACGTCAGAGGTGAAGCGGCGCTGCAGGTTACCGAATTCCTCGAGCTGCTGGATCTGGCGTGACAGGCTCTCGGCCATGTCGTTGAACGACACCGCCAGCCGGGCCATGTCGTCCTCACCGCGCACCGGCATCCGCTCGGTCAGGTGGCCTTCGGCGAACCGCTCGGCGATCCGCGAGGCCGAGCGCACCGGCTGCACGATCTGCCGGGCCACCACCAGGGCGATGGCGGCCAGCAGACCCAACAGCACCACGCCGCCGGTCGCCATGGTGCCGCGCACCAGCGAGATGGTGCTTTCCTCGTTGTTCAGCGGAAAGATCAGGTAGAGCTCAAGATTGGGCACCGACGAGGACGCCGGGCTGCCGACGATCAACGCCGGTCCGGAGAACGCATCCGTGTGCACCGTGGCGTACTGGTAACTGACCTGCCCGGCTTTGACGAAGTCCCGCAACGCCTTCGGCACCTGCTGCACCGGCCCGGCCGCGGCGGCTTCGCGCGGGCCGTCGCCGGGAACGATGAGCACCGCGTCGAACGCCCCCGCCACGTCCGCACGGGCGTCGGCCTTGCGATCGATCAGGGTGTTGCGGGCCAGCTGCAGGCTGCTGTCGAGCGAGCGGCTCTCCTCACCGCCGACGATGCCGCCGACGGTGATGCGGGCGCGCTCGACCTCCTCGGTGGCAGCCTTGACCTTGACCTCGAGAATGCGGTCGGTGATCTGGCTCGTCAGCACGAAACCGAGAACCAGGATGACGGCGAGCGACAGCCCCAGTGTCAGGGTGACCACGCGCAGTTGCAGCGAACGACGCCACACCATGCTCAGCGCTCTGCCGAGCGTCCCCAATCCGCGCAACAGTGGGCCGGAACCTCCCCAGCGACCACGGATGCGCCGTCTGGAGCTGAAGATCACGGGGGTCCGGCCTTGTATCCCACTCCTCGAACGGTCAACACCACCTGCGGGTTCTCCGGGTCTTTCTCAACCTTGGCCCGCAACCGCTGGACATGCACGTTCACCAAACGGGTGTCAGCGGGGTGGCGATATCCCCACACCTGTTCGAGCAGCACATCACGAGTAAACACCTGGCGTGGTTTGCGTGCCAGCGCCACGAGCAGGTCAAACTCCAGCGGTGTCAGCGAAATCTGCTCGCCCTGACGGGTCACCTTGTGGGCCGGCACATCGATCTCGACATCGTTGATCGACAGCAGCTCGGCAGGCTCGTCCTCGTTGCGGCGCAGCCGCGCGCGCACGCGGGCGACCAGCTCCTTCGGCTTGAACGGCTTCATCACGTAGTCGTCGGCGCCGGATTCCAGGCCCAGCACCACGTCGACGGTGTCGGTCTTCGCCGTCAGCATCACGATCGGCACGCCCGAGTCGGCACGGAGCACCCGGCACACGTCGATCCCGTTCATGCCGGGCAGCATCAGGTCCAGCAGGACCAGATCGGGCCGCAGTTCGCGGACCGCGGTGAGCGCCTGGCTGCCATCCCCGATGACCGCCGTGTCGAATCCCTCACCACGCAAGACGATGGTGAGCATCTCGGCCAGCGATGGGTCGTCGTCGACGACAAGGATCCTTTGCCTCATGGTGTCCATGGTGTCACCCGATCGCGATAAAACCGGGGTACCACACGCGGGTTTCTCGGCTTTATCTGCGGCTTAGCCGACCCGCGAGGGCGTCCGGGTCCACATCCGGGCCCGCGATGGCCCATCGCCCGCACCAGTCGGCCGCGGCCAGCCCGGCGTAGACCTCACCGGTGCGCTGCTGCAGCCCGCCGTCGCGCTCGTACGCGTCTCTGGCGCGATCGGCTTCGGTGTTGGCCCGGTGCTCGGCCCGCTGTGCGGCCAGCTCGGTCGGGACGTCGAGCAGCACCTGCCAATCCGGCCTGGGGAGTTTGAGGCGGTCGAACTCGAGCTCGCGCACCCAGGCGACCACCTCGCCGTCCGCCCCCTGGTGCGACCGGGCCGCGCTGTAGGCGGCATTCGAGGCGACGTAGCGGTCCAGGATGACCACGTCGTAGGCGCCCTGCAGGTGTTCGATCTCATCCCGCGCACCGGCCCGGTCGAGCGCGAACAGGGTGGCCATCGCGTAGATCGAATCGGCCAGGTCCCCGTGCGCCCCGTGCAGCGCCTCGGCGGCCAGATCGGCGGGCACCGAGTGGTGATAGCGCGGGAACGCCAGGCTGCCGACGGACTTGTGGTCGGCCTCGAACGCCGCCCGCAGTCCGTTGGTCAACGTACGTTTGCCTGCGCCGTCGACACCCTCGATCGCTATGAGCACGCGGGCAGCCTAACGCCGGCGTACGTTCCCGCAAAGATAGCCATGCTTAGCATTTTCTTCCGGTACCGTCGCTCGGTGCCCGAGATCGCCGACGGACGAGGTAGTGGGATGTACCAGGAAACAGCGCCGACAGAGAAGCCGGCCGCTGCCACCTTGATGGACCTGCTGCGGCAGCGAGCCGAGACCTACCGGGACAAGGTCGCGTTCAGCTTCTCCTACGACGGCGACGGCGAGAACCTCACGCAACTGACCTACCGGGAGCTGGATCTCAGGGCTCGGGCGATTGCGTCGGACCTGCAACAACAGGGCGCCGCCGGTGAACGCGTCCTGGTGCTGTGCCGGCCGGGCCTTGACTCCATCGCCGGTTTCTTCGGCTGCATCTACGCGGGTGCTGTCGCCATACCGGTACACGAGCGACTGGCTCCGCGCCTGTCCTCGGTCGTGCCCGACGCGCACGCCCGCTTCGCCCTGGCCACCGCCGAGACGCAGTCGAAGATCAAGGCCGCGATCGACGAGCTTGCCGAAGGTCGCGACCTGCGGTGGATCCGCACCGACCGAGAAGATGACGGCGCCGGCCGGGCGGAGAACTGGGCGGCGCCCGATCTGCCCGCCGACACGATCGCCATGGTGCAGTACACGTCCGGGTCCACCACCACGCCGAAGGGCGTCGCACTGACGCACCGGAACCTGCTCCACAACATGGAGTCGATCCGCCAGGTGTGGCACGGCGACGACAGCGCGATCAGCGTGTTCTGGCTGCCATCGCATCACGACATGGGTCTGATCGGTGCGATCCTCTCGATGCTCCACGTCGGGTGCACCACCCACCTGATGTCGCCGTCGTCCTTCGTCAAGCGACCGATGGGATGGCTGGAGGCGATATCCAGGCATCGCGCCACCTTCACGGCCGCACCGAACTTCGCCTACGACCGGTGTGTCGAAGACAGCACCGCGGAGGAACGTGCGGCACTCGACCTGTCGAGTCTGGCCACCGCCATGAACGGTGCCGAGCCGGTACAGGCCGCCAGCCTCGACCGCTTCGCCGACGCGTTCGCCCCGGCCGGGTTCCGGCCGGAGGCGTTCTGTCCGGTGTACGGGCTCGCGGAAGCAACCCTGCTGGTCTCCGGCGGCTCGGACTCCGCGCTGCCGGTGGTCGAGCGCATCGATCGCATCGCGTTGCAAGCGGACCGCGTCGTCGACGCCGAACCCGGAGATCCCTCCGCCGTGGCGCTGGTGGGGTGCGGCCGGCCCAGGGGCGGCCAACAGATCGTGATCGTCGATCCGGTCACCCACCGGCCATGCGAGATCGACGAGGTCGGAGAAATCTGGATCGCGGGCCCCAGCGTGGGCTGGGGGTATTGGGCCAGGCCGGCCGAGACCGAGGAGACGTTCGCGGCGGTGCTGCCGGACACCCCTGCCGGTCCGTTCCTGCGTACCGGCGATCTGGGTTTCCTGCGCTCGGGCGAGCTGTTCATCACCGGACGCTGTAAGGACCTCGTCGTCATCCGCGGCGGCAACTACTACCCCAACGACATCGAGCGAACGGCACAGGACTGCCATCCGGTGCTGGTCTCCGGGCGTGGCGCCGTCTTCGCGTTCACCCCCGGCCTCGGGGCGGTCGAACAGCTGGTCGTCGTGCAGGAGGTGCATCGCGATCGAGACCCCGCGGTCGACCTCTCCGATGTCGCCGTCGCGATCCGTACGGCGGTGACCGACCGCTACGGGCTCGAGCCGAACTCGGTCCTGTTGGTGCAACACCTGTCGATCCCCACCACGTCGAGCGGCAAGATTCAGCGAGGGCAGTGCCGACGACAGTTCCTCGACGGCGAGATCGCGACCGTGGCGTCATCGCGGACCGCGTCGGCGCTCGACGATCTCGCCAAGGCCAGAGAACTCGAAGCCGCGGTCCAGATCGCCGAGCTCATCAAGGCCGAGGCAGCCCGTCAGCAGGCCGCCAGCCACGCCTGAGCCGGGTTAGCCCGTGTTGAATTATTTGCTGAATCCGTAGCCGCGGAGGCACCTGGGGTCGCACCCCCTGCGGATGCAGCGGCAAAGAACCAGCACATCGCCCGTCCATCCATCGCACCTGATTTCGTGGCGATGAATCGATAAGAGTGCGCTGACCCGACGCGTCCGCACCGGGCGCACCGCGGGCCAGCCCGGCCCTTCGCGCTCGGCATCGCCACATGCGCCTGCCATATCACGCGTGCACCGGCCGATGCATCTGGTCTGCGAATTACATTCTGGGACAAGCAATCTGTCCGTGCCTGCCACAATCGGCCCGCCGATCAGCTCCACCGCAGCAACATCGGCGGAGCGCACCAGGGCTGCGCGCTGCGGCGACCGCACTCGCCCGTTCTCGGACCCGATCCCAGTCGCACCTGAAACATTAGAAAAACTATAAATATTTGCCATCGCAAGCATCAGCAGCCGTGATCAGCGGGGACTCCCGCGGTCGGACATTGCTCGGCGGGCCGGACGGTTAAAGCAGCTAGGAAGATTGCCAAGTTCTTGCATTCTCAATCAATTCTCAGGCTATGGTCTGTCCCTGTTATTTACAGATGCGAAAGGAGATGCCGTGCATCTCGTTGCTCAGCCCCACACCGCTGTGGGTGCAAAGCAAGAAGTCAACCGTCATTGGCTCACCGCCGGTGCCGTCTTGGCCAGTGCCGCCGTGATCGCTGCCGCCCCGGGGATCGCCCCTGTCCCGGCGGGCGTTCAACACGACGTCCAGGCCGGCGCGGTCAGGCTCACCGCTGGTTGGGACCCCTTCGCCCCGTTGCAGGCGGCGTTCGACACCGCGAAGGCCAGCGGCACGATTCTGGCCGACAACTTCTTGTTGGCTCCGGGCGTCGGGTTGCAGCAGGCCATCGCCAACCAGCTGGGCTACGCCAAGCAGCTGTTCGACGACCCGTCGAGCTTCGAGGCGGTGTCACAGCAGTTCGCCGCGAACGTGATGAAGGTGGCGACGGGGCTCACGCTGATCGGCGCGGATGAGGCCACCAAGGACGCGGTGCTCAAGCACACCCTTGGCGGTCTGCACGGTATGGCGCTCGACATGTTCCCGTCGTTCCTGGCCGACGGCGTCGATGTCGACACCTTCTCGGCGGTCATGGGCATCTTGGCCTCGCCGCTGAGCGGCGTCCTCATCGGATCCATCGGCCCGGTGGTCAGCCCCGCCGTGGCGCTGCTCAACAGTGCCGTGGCGATCTCGAACGCGCTCCAGGCCGGCGATTCGACGACCGCGCTCTCCAGCCTGCTGGGAGTTCCGGCCGGCATGGTCGACGCCTTCCTGAACGGCGCCAATCTCAATCTCGACGCACTGGCGCCGATGATCAACAATGCGGGCCTGATCAAGGACACCGTCGCGATCGACGGGATCAACATCGCCTTCGGCGGTCTGCTCACCACGGGCTCCACCGACCGGAGCACGTACGAGTACACCGATGAAGACGGCAACAAGGTCACGATCCCCTCGGTCGGCGGATCGATCTTCAACAGCCTCGGTCTGGACATCAAGTTCGCCGGCATCCCCATTTCCGTCAAGGGCGAGGCGGTCGGCCCGATCGGGGCGCTGCAAGGCCTGTCGCAGACGGTCGGCGTGCTGCTCGGCAACGGCTGGGACGACTGGGACGGCAAGGGCAATGCCCCCGCCCCCAAGCCCCCGCTCTTCGGGCTGCAGCCGCTGGCGGCCGGTGACATCTTCAGCGACACCGCAGAAAGCGCCGGCGTCACCAAACTTCGCGACATGCTCAAGACCGCCGCCGTCAACGACATCGTCAAGAAGCTGCAGGGGTTGACCCCCGGCACCGAGGCTGCGGCTGACAGCGCCACTGCCGTCGCCGCGACGGTCGACGGCACCGACACCGCCGCTTCCACCGGCGTTGCCGCAGCCACCGAGCTGACACATGCGACCACGAACAAGACGGTCGCCGTGTCCGTGGAGAAGCCGAGCGCTCCGGCACCGGCCGAGGGCGCCACCACGACACCCGTCGCGGAGGAAACCGGTGCAACCGACGAGAAGGCCGGGGCACCAACGGAATCGGCCGACGATGCGACGGCTGCCGGGAAGACGACGTCGAAGGTCCAGACCGGGGTGAAGGCGCCGAAGACTCGGGCCGCCACCACGACGGACAAGACCCCGCGCAGCAACCTGGTCAAGGGCGTCAAGGATGCGGTGAAGAACGTCCGCAACGGATTGGGAGCGAACAGCGGCCGCAAGTCGGGCGAATCCACTTCCAGCTCAAGCGGTTCCAGCACCGGCTCGGACAGCCCGGCCAAGAAGGACGCCGGCAGCAACAGCAAGCACGACGACAAGAAGTAACCAAGCCGGCGTCACGACGGTGGGCCCCTCTCCGGAGGGGCCCACCTCGCGTTCGGACACCTCGCCCGAGACCGATCCTGGTGGTGACACCACCAGGCCGATGCGGGCGCCGAACCTGGCGGCACTTCTACCATCGATCTATGAAGCGCGAGCAGCTGAGCGATTTCTTGCGTACCCGTCGTGCCCGGCTCAAGCCGGCCGACGTGGGGTTGGTGGTCGGCGGCGCACGGCGGACCCCGGGACTGCGCCGCGAGGAGGTCGCCCTGCTGGCCGGTGTCGGAACATCCTGGTACACGTGGCTCGAACAGGGTCGCGACATCAACGTGTCGTCGAGCGTGCTGGACGCGATCAGCACTGCCCTACAGCTCTCGCAACCCGAACGCTCGCACCTGTATTCGCTGTCGGGGTTGAATCCCCCGCCGGCCGGCGAGCGCGCGACCGAAGTCACTCCCGAGCTGCTCCATCTGCTCGAGGCGTGGTCGCCGCGACCGGCCATGCTGCAGGACCGGTACTGGAATCTGCTCGCGGTCAACGAAGCGACCCAGCGGGTGTTCGGCTACGGCGCCACCGATCGCAACTGCCTCGTCACGTTCTTCACCAACAGCCGCTACCGCGACATGTACCTCCACTGGGCAGCGGCGGCGCCGGGGGTGGTCTCCGCGTTCCGCGCCGATGCGGCACGGTATCCCGACGATGTCCGGTTCGCCGAGATCGTCGATGATCTCGGCGCCGTCAGCCCCGACTTCGTCGAGCTCTGGGAACGGCACGACGTGGGTCACCATTCACAGGCGATCAAGGCCGTGCTGCATCCTCGGATCGGCGAGCTGGTGTTCGACAAGACAACCCTGGCCGTCACCGACCATCCGGGCCGGCACCTGGTGCTCTACAACCCGAGACCTGGGACCGGTACCGACGAACGGCTCGCTGCCCTGATGCAGGCTCAATCGCGGAACGGCCCGGTCAGCTCGGCAAGTTCGTCGAGATAGCGCAACGCCTCGGTCTCCGCGGCCGCGGCATCGCGGAAGAACACGCAGTGATCCACGCCGCCGTCGGCCAACACCTCGAGCTCGCGACGGGTCAACGGCGTGATGGTGCCCTGCCGGTCGGGCCCCAGGTAGCCTCGCTGGTCGGCACCGATCAGCGTCACCGGAATCCGTTCGCGTCCGCGCTCGTCGGCTCGGCGCCGAAGTTCCTTCACCCGGGTCACCAGTTCCTCAGGTGTGCCAACCAGATTCGGCGCCCACTGGTCACCGTATTCCAGCACCCGTTCCAATACGGTGGGACCGTTGCCGCCGACCAGCACCGGCAGGTGGGGCCGCCGGACCGGCTTGGGCCATGAGTAGATCGGGTCGAAATCGACGAACTCGCCATGAAACTCGGCTTTTTCGGCGGTCCAGATCTCCTTCATCGCCAGCACCCGCTCGCGCATCAACGCCAGCCGGGTCCTCGGCTCGGTACCGTGATTGCGCATCTCCTCACGCAGCCAACCGGCGCCGACACCGAGCTGGAAACGACCGCCGGAGAGGTGATCGACACTCGCCGCTTCCTTGGCGAGCGTGATCGGATCCCGTTGCACCACCAACGCAATACCGGTACCGAGGATCAGTCGATCGGTGACGACGGCGGCCGCCGACAGCGCAACGAAAGGGTCGAGCGACCGGTAGTAATCGTGCGGCGGCAGGTCACCTTCAGGCGGAACCGGCCCGGCCACCGGCAGATGAGTGTGCTCGGCGACGAAGAGTGAGTCGAATCCCCGCTCTTCCAGTGCTGTCGCCAGTTTCGTGGGCGCCAGGCCCCGGTCAGTGAGGAATGTGCTGACACCGAACTTCATGCCTCCACCCTGCCGCTCGGTCCCCGAGCCGGAAAGGGCGCAGTCAACATGGGACCGGCACCACCACCTACGCAAAAGTCCCCGAGATCCTTGGATCTCGGGGACTTTCGCATCTGCTCGCGCAGAAAGGGGTAACTCAGTAGCGGTAGTGCTCCGGCTTGTACGGGCCGTCGACGTCGACGCCGATGTACTCGGCCTGCTCCTTGGTGAGCTTGGTCAGCGAACCACCCAGTGCCTCGACGTGGATGCGCGCCACCTTCTCATCGAGGTGCTTGGCCAGGCGGTAGACCTCGTTGTCGTACTCGTCGTTCTTGGTCCACAGCTCGATCTGGGCGATCACCTGGTTCGAGAAGCTGTTGCTCATCACGAACGACGGGTGGCCCGTGGCGTTTCCGAGGTTGAGCAGACGGCCCTCGCTCAGCACGATGATCGACTTGCCCGAGTCACCGAAGGTCCACTGGTCGACCTGCGGCTTGATGTTCAGTCGCACCGCGCCCGACTTCTCCAGGGCCGCCATGTCGATCTCGTTGTCGAAGTGGCCGATGTTGCCAAGGATCGCGTGGTCCTTCATCGCCTTCATGTGGTCGAGCAGGATGATGTCGAAGTTGCCCGTGGCGGTCACCACGATGTCGGCGTTGCCGATCGCCTCCTCGACGGTCACCACGTCGTAACCGTCCATCAGCGCCTGCAGGGCGTTGATGGGGTCGATCTCGGTGACCTGCACGCGCGCACCCTGACCGGCCAGCGACTCGGCACAGCCCTTGCCCACGTCGCCGTAGCCGCAGATCAGCACCTTCTTGCCACCGATCAGCGCGTCGGTGCCGCGGTTGATGCCGTCGACCAGCGAGTGCCGGGTGCCGTACTTGTTGTCGAACTTGCTCTTGGTGACCGAGTCGTTGACGTTGATGGCCGGGAACGCCAGTTCACCCGCGGCGGCGAACTGGTACAGCCGCAGCACGCCGGTGGTGGTCTCCTCGGTGACACCCTTGACCGACGCGGCGATCTTGGTCCACTTGTCCTTCTCGGTCTCGAAGCGCTTGCGCACCAGAGACAGGAAGACCTTCCACTCGGCCGAGTCGTCTTCCTCGGAGGGCGGCACCACGCCGGCCTTCTCGTACTCGGCGCCACGCAGCACGAGCATGGTGGCGTCGCCGCCGTCGTCGAGGATCATGTTCGCCGGCTCGCCCTCCCAGGTGAGCATCTGCTCGGCGGCCCACCAGTACTCCTCCAGCGTCTCGCCCTTCCAGGCGAAAACCGGGGTGCCCTTGGGCTCTTCCGGGGTGCCGTTCGGACCGACGACGATCGCCGCGGCGGCATGGTCCTGGGTGGAGAAGATGTTGCAGGAGGCCCAGCGAACCTCGGCGCCGAGAGCAACCAGCGTCTCGATCAGCACCGCGGTCTGCACGGTCATGTGCAGCGAGCCGGAGATGCGAGCGCCTTTGAGCGGCTGCACGTCGTGGTACTCGCGACGCAGCGCCATCAGGCCGGGCATCTCGTGCTCGGCCAGGCGGATCTCCTTGCGGCCGAATTCGGCCAGCGAGAGGTCGGCCACCTTGTAGTCGATACCGTTGAGGCTGTCGGCCTTCAACTCGGTCATTTAGAGCCCTCTTTCAGTCGTGATTGCTTGCACGCGCACAGACGCGCCCAACGGCGACGCCACACGCAGATACCTCTAGCCTGCGGGCTCGCGGGACAGGCGCTCATGCGGAGTAACGGCGGCGGCGCTCTGACAGCTACGGGGTATCTATGACACCGTAGCGCTCTGCGAAAGGCGTCATGAGTCGGGCCAGGTCACCGGCCACGTCGTGGTCCGCCTCGGGCGGCATGGACACGTAACTCATCGCCAGCCGGACGATCGCCCGGGCCAGCACCCCGGCGTCCTCGTCACTGGCCTTCATCCAGCTGTTCTGAAAGGTTCCGGTCAACCGCGCAGAGCATCGGGAGATGATCGGGCCGCTGCCGGTGGTGATGATCTGGAGCAGGTCGGGCTTGGAGGCCCCGGTGAGCAACGAGATCACCAGCGGATCGGCGGCGGATTCCAGGAAGAACGCCCGGAAGCCCTCCAGGAACGCCGCGTGCACCTCTCCGACGTTGTTGTTGATGGCCTCGTCGACCGCATCGACGAGGCGGTCCGCCAGGCGCATGGCATATCCCTCGGCCAGGCCCTGGCGTGAACCGAACTCGTTGTAGATCGTCTGACGGCTGATACCCGCGACCTGAGCCACGTGCGAGAGCGTGATGGCCGACCAGTCGCGGGTCACCAGCAGCTCCCGCATGCCGTCGAGAATCGAATCGCGCAACAGCACTCGCGACGCCTCCGCATACGGGATGCGCTGCTTGTCTCGCGGCCGACTCACACGGGCGACAATATCGCTTTCCGGGCCGCTTTCGAGCGCGTCGCTCGAAGCCGTCAAGGCCGCACGACCTCGACCATGTCGAAATCGGCTTTCGCCGCACCGCAGTCCGGGCAGCTCCAGTCCTCGGGGATGTCGTCCCAGCGCGTGCCCGGGGCGATGCCGTCCTCGGGCCAGCCCTTGGCCTCGTCGTACTCGAATCCGCACTGCACGCAGACGAACAGCTTGTATGGCTCGCTCACGTCACTACTCCTATTGCCTCGAAATCGACCTTCTCCCGTACGGCACAGTCGGGGCAGCACCAGTCGTCAGGTACGTCATCCCATGCCGTGCCGGCCGGAAATCCTTCGCGCGGAGCGCCTTTGGTCTCGTCGTAGATGTAGCCGCACCCGGGGCACTGGAAGGCGCTCATCGCTGCGCCTCCGACTGTGCGCCGTACTTGGCCAAGACCTTCTCCCGCAGCCGCGGCTGGATGTTGACCTTGGTGATGTCACCGTCGTAGTGCTCAAGCACCCGGTGGTCCATCACCTTGCGCCACAACGGCGGCAGATAGGTGAGCCCGATCAGCGACGCATACCCGCTCGGCAGGTTGGGCGCGCCGTCGATGCTGCGCAAAATCTGGTACCGGCGTGTCGGGTTGGCGTGGTGATCGCTGTGTCGCTGCAGGTGGTACAGGAACAGGTTGGTCACGATGTGGTCGGAGTTCCAGCTGTGCACCGGCGCGCAGCGTTCGTAGCGGCCGTTGGCGGTCTTCTGCCGCAGCAGCCCGTAGTGCTCGAGGTAGTTCACCGACTCCAGCAGGCTGAAGCCGTAGATCGCCTGAATCACCATGAACGGCAGCACACCGACGCCGAAGATCGCGATCAGCGCGCCCCAGAACACCACCGACATCGCCCACGCATTGAGCACGTCGTTGGACCAGTGCCACGGCGAGCGGTCCTGCCTGCGCAACCGCTGGGCTTCCAACTCCCACGACGAGCGCAGGCTGCCGAACACGCTGCGCGGCAAGAACTCCCAGAAGTTCTCGCCGAACCGCGCCGACGCGGGATCCTCGGGAGTCGCCACCCGCACGTGGTGCCCGCGGTTGTGCTCGATGTAGAAGTGGCCGTACCAGGTCTGAGCCAGCGTGATCTTGGACAGCCAGCGCTCCAGCGAGTCACGCTTGTGCCCCATCTCATGTGCGGTGTTGATGCCCACCCCTCCGAGCACACCCACCGACAATGCGATGCCGATCTTGGCCGGCCAGCCCAGCCCACCGTCGAACCCGAGCCAGCTGAGGTCGGACGCGGTGAACAGGTACGCACCCATCACGACGCTCGCGTACTGGAACGGGATGTAGAGGTAGGTGCAGTACCGGTAGTACTTGTCGTTCTCCAGCTGCTCCATCATCTCGTCGGGCGGATTCTGGCCGTCGGGTCCGAACCGCAGGTCCAGCAGCGGCAGCAGAACGTAGAGCAGGATCGGGCCGATCCACAGCGGCACCTGCGCCGCGACATGCCAGCCGGCCTGATTGAGCGCCCAGACCAACGGCAGCATCACGAAGATCGCCGTCGGGGCGATCAGGCCCATGAGCCACAGACGCCGCTTCTTGTCCCGCCACTGCCCGACGTCTGCGACGTCCGGTCCGTTCGAGAGTTCCGCCACCACGATGAGCCTCCTTGTGTGAGAGCTATCACTGCAATGGCTTGACTATATGCGGCGACGTGTCGCCTGTCTAGACATTTGACTATGTTTTGTAAAGAGCCATGAGTGCGCGGGGTCACAATGCAGGTAGGGCCGTGTGCGACCTGCAAGCGAGATTCGAGGGGTGGAGGATGTCGCCGCATCGAAACTGAAGCCAGGGACAAAATCGGCGCTGTATTTGTCCCTGGCTTCAGTTTCGATGGCGTGGCTCCGCCGGGCGCCGTTGTCCTTAAACGGTGGCGACGTCCCGGTTGGCCAGGACCGAATGCCGGCGGCCGTATGCGAGGTACACCACCACGCCGATCACCATCCAGAGCAGAAACCGGATCCAGGTCAATCCGGTCAGGTTGAGCATCAACCACAGGCACGCCAGGATCGCCGCGATCGGCAACACCGGCACCCACGGCACGCGGAATCCGCGCGGCAGGTCGGGGCGGCTCCGCCGCAGCACGATGACGCCCGCCGAGACCAGCACGAAGGCGAACAGCGTGCCGATGTTGACCATCTCCTCGAGCCGGCCCATCGGGAACACCGAGGCAGCGATGGCCACCAGCACACCGACGATCACGGTGATGCGGACCGGTGTCCCATGACTGCCCGTGACGGCCAGTTGGCGCGGCAGCAGACCGTCGCGCGACATGGCGAACAGCACCCGGGTCTGCCCGAGCATCAGCACGATCACCACCGTGGTGAGGCCTGCGAGCGCTCCGATCGAGATGACCTTGGCGGCCCAGTGCACACCGTTGGCCTCGAAGGCCGTGGCCAGGTTGGCGTGGCCGTCGGGCGCGTCACGCAGCACGGTGTAGGACACCATGCCCGAGAGCACCACCGACACCGCGACATAGAGCACGGTGACGATGCCGAGCGAGGCCAGGATGCCGCGGGGTACGTCGCGCTGCGGATCGCGGGTCTCCTCGGCCGTGGTCGCGACGACGTCGAACCCGATGAACGCGAAGAACACAATCGAGGCGCCGGCCAGCACTCCGTACCAGCCGTAGTGACTGCCTGCGGCCCCGGTCAGCAATGAGAACAGCGACTGGTCGGCGCCGCTGGCACCCTCGCCGGCCTCGTTCGGCGGGATGAACGGGGTGTAGTTCGCGGCCTTGATATAGAACGCGCCGACGATCACCACCAACAGCACGACCGACACCTTGATGATCGTGATCACCAGGCTGAAGTGCGCTGACAACTTCGTGCCGACCACCAGCAGGACCGTCACCAGCGCGATGATCACCAACGCGCCCCAGTCGACGGCCAGACCGCCGAAGTCCGCGATCCCGCCGCCGAACCCGAACACCGTTCCGAGATAGCTCGACCAGCCCTTGGCCACCACCGCGGACGCGACGGCGAACTCAAGGATCAGGTCCCACCCGATGATCCACGCGGCGAACTCGCCGAACGTGGCATAGGAGAAGGTGTAGGCGCTGCCTGCCACCGGCACGGTCGAGGCGAACTCGGCGTAGCACAAGGCGGCCAAACCACAGGCCACGGCGGCGATCACAAAGGCGATCGAGATCGCAGGCCCGGTCAGATTGCCCGCCGTGGACGCGGTGATGGTGAAGATGCCCGCGCCGATCACGACCGAGACCCCGAACACCGTCAGGTCCCACCACGTGAGGTCCTTGCGCAGCCGCGTCGACGGCTCGTCGGTGTCGGCTATCGACTGCTCGACAGATTTCGTTCGCCGAAGGGCAGACATATGTGGTGTTGCCTCTCATCCTGTCCTGGGTCACGCAATGTTCCCACCACGGTGGCGGTGAAACAGGTAGGACTCTCAAACTTCGCCGAACCGTGCCCTGCGGCCCAAGTGGGGTCTACGTCATACTTGGCCCCGATCGTGATACGGTCCGCGCATGGCTGAGCTTCCCTACTTTGACCTGCTCATTAGTGAAAGGCAGGACGGTGGCGAATCCGGCCAACTGTGGGAAAACCAGGTGCACTGGGGCTACTGGGAGGACCCCAAGTCCGCCAAGGGCACCCGGGACGACTACATCGCCGCCATGGAGCAGATGAACGTCGTGCTGTTCGAGGCCGGAAAGGTGGCCAACGGACAGAAGCTGTTGGATGCGGGCTGCGGGTTCGGCGGAACCATCCAGCAGATCAACGGCACCTACTCCAACATGGACCTCACGGGCCTGAATATCGACCCGCGTCAGCTTGCGGCCGCCGAAGCCCAAACCAATCCGGTCAATGGCAACAAGATCGGCTGGGTCGAAGCCGACGCCTGCCAGCTGCCGTTCGAGGACAACTCATTCGACCGCGTCCTTGCCGTCGAGTGCATCTTCCATTTCCCGTCCCGTGAGAAGTTTCTCGCGGAGGCGGCGCGGGTGCTCAAGCCGGGCGGCTACCTGGCGGTGTCCGACTTCGTACCCACTCTGACCCTCTTCGGCAAAACCCCGTTCTGGATGGCGATCCGAACCCAGATCGCCAAGTCTTACGGCACGCTTGGGAATATTCCCCTGCGCGGCTACAAGTCCATGGGCAAACGTGCGGGACTGCAGCTCGAAACGAACCGCAATATTCGGAAGAACACGTTGCCGACGTACCCGTTCATACTCAAGTTCTGCCGCGAACAGGGCTCAGCTGATGCCCAACAAGTGCTGACTGTAGGCACCCGATGGATGAAGTGGCTGTCCAAGCTCGGCTTCATTCAGTACCGGGTTTACACGTTCCACAAGCCGGCCTGACGCCACCGGACTCAACGAAAATCCTTTACCAGCGGCGCTTGTCGCCGCTCAGTCATACGTGCGATCAGAGGGTGGGCATGAACTCGGCGACCGCAAGGATCGTGAACACCACCAAGGCGAGGCCGATCAGCCCACCCGCCGGAATCATGATCACGCATACGGCCACCCAGACGAACAGCCTTGGCCATTCAAAGGGCTGGTTGCCCATCACGCCGCCGCGACGTTCCTGCAGTGCGTGATACATCGCCCACACACACGCCCCTGCAGTAGCGACCGCGATGATCCGTAGCCCATCCGGCGTCGCCAGCAGTGCGACAGCCGCCATGATCGCAGCCGCCGTAACGCGTGCCCACATCGTTGTCCACATCTCGACAAGCTGCGCAGTCGTGGAGCCTTCAAGCAGCCGATTCGGCTCACCACGAAAACGTGGGAGACGCCCATCAATACCAAGCACCCGCCAGATCCAACGCGACCAGATGGTCCGAAGACCAAGACTGTCTGCCACCCGCCTGGCGTCCGCAGCGGACTCCGCCAGCATCTGGCGCGACTGATCACTCCGCCAGAATGCGGCTTTGAAAGTCTGGCGCGGTACTTGGAATTGCCGCGCAAATGACCTCGGCGGCGTGAGTATTTCACCCATCAGCCATCGAAGAAAGAGAGGGAACATTATTGCGTAAGCCGCCCGCTTGCACCTCCCCGAATACTGGATGCGCTCAGCCAGATGGTCATCGGCGAAAGTAATATGCCGGGCCTCTTCTGCCAAATGGATGTAGATAATCCTGTTCAGCAACGGAGGAAGGCGTTGCGTTCCCCGCAGAAGAAGGGTTTGTTGATAGTGTACTGGCTGCTCACCAGCCAGTACACCGATGAAGAGCAGCACGCCAAGGTATCCACTGAGGAAGCCTACGACCGGGCCCAAGATCCGCGACATCCGACGCATACCAGGAACGTCCTGGCCGTTTCGATTGATGAACTCCTGGAACATCTGGATGTGGTTACATTCGTCGGTGACCTCATGCATAAGATATCGGAACACCGGGTCAGAATTGGATAGCTTCCCGGCGTAGTGAACTACGCCGCGGATCAGTATCATTTCGAACTGAATTCCGACCTTGAATGTGTTGGCGGTAATCCACCGGCCGATATCCACACGCTTCTGCACCGGCTGCTCGGCATACCAATCGGTCGACGCGAGGGGATTGGTATCGGTAAGTAACTGCCAACGTGGATCGTTGTCGTCCAGAACGTTGTCAGGTGCATCCCAGTCAATATCAACGTAGGGGTCGAAACTGCGACGCACGGTCGCACGAGAGAGGGCCTCCACTGTATCGATGTAGAGGTCCTCTGGTGCGTCGTCCGACTCGCTGACCGTCGTCATTTCCCCATCCGTTGATGCGTGAGCTGCCTTGCAGAGGGTACCAACCTGAGAGCCATATCACGCCCTCAGCCACGGCATTGTGCCACGAGTTGTTGCAATCCCGTTCAGCCGCCGGCACCAAAGCCCCTCACCTGAGCTGCACGCACTCTCGCAGCTGATCGACGACCGAACGACAGGCAATTGACGTTGCCTCTCATTCCGACCCGGCTCACGCTTTGTTCGCAGTACCGTAGCCGTCATATGCGCAGAAATCACCAACTTTCGCCGAACCATGCCGTTGTCGTCGGAGGGAGCATCGCCGGGCTGTGCGCAGCCCGGGTGCTCGCCGACCATTTCGACCGCGTCACCCTCTACGAACGTGACGAGCTGCCGGACCAGCCGGTCAATCGCAGCGCCATACCGCAGGGCCAGCATGTCCATCTGCTGATGGCCCGTGGCGCTCAGGAACTCGAAGCGCTGTTCCCCGGATTGCTCCACGAGATGGCGGCCTCGGGCGTCCCGGTGATACGCAACCGCAGCGAGTTGATCCATTTCGACGCCGCCGGCCACGTCCTGGAAACCGGACTGGACGACAAGTACGTCGCCTATGTGCCCAGCCGCGGTCACCTCGAATGGCAGATCCGCAAGAGGGTGAGCGCGATGCCCGGCATCGAGATCGCGCACCGAGCCGTCGCGCATCCGCAGTACGACCCGGCAGCCGAGCGGGTGACCGGCGTCGTCCTCGACAACGGTGATGTCACGCCGGCCGATCTGGTGGTCGACGCGTCAGGCCGCGGCAGCCGGCTTCCGACGTGGTTGCAGCAGTGGGGATTCGAGCGCCCACGCGAGGATTCGGTACAGGTGGGAGTCACCTACGCCTCGCACCGCGTGAAGATCCCCGACGGCATGATGCCCCAGAAGATGGTCATCGTCGGCGCCACCCGGAACCGCCCACTGGGGATGGGCATGCTGTTCCACGAGGACGGCATCTGGATGGTGACGGCATTCGGGGTGGCCAAGGCCGAACCGCCGCGTGACTTCGCGGAGGTCTGCACGCTGGCCGACGAGCTGCTGCCGGCGGAGATCAGTGCCGCGCTGCGAGCCGGGACTCCCGTCGGTGAGATGAACGTGCACCGGTACCCGACGAGCAAGTGGCGCCGCTACGAGCGGATCGACAAATTTCCCACGGGAATCCTGCCGTTCGGGGACGCCATCGCCAGCCTGAACCCCACGTTCGGGCAGGGCGTGACGATGGCCGCACTGCAGGCCGGCAATCTGCGCCGGGCGCTGGCCGAGGGCATGGACAACGTGATGTGGCGGCTGGCGTTCCGCAACGCCAAGACGATCTGGCCGGTGTGGATGATGAACGGCGCGGCGGACCACACCGAACACGGGGCGCAGGGCGACCGCCCCTGGTGGTACCGGCCGGCGTACGAACTCTTCACTCAGTTTGTCTCCGCGGCCGAGACCGACCCCGTTCTGGCCGAATGGTTCTTGAGCAGAACCAGCTTGCTCGACAGCCTCTATCTGGTACCGACACCCCGCCTGATCGGCCGTGCGATGCGCAACAACGTCAAGCAATGGGTCGCCGGGCGCAAGACCCGAGACAGCGAGGTCGGCGTCCTCGACGCCGTGCCGTGACCGGTACCCGCTAGATCCCGATCGTCACCCGGAACAGCTTCGTCGGCTCGGCGGCGGTCAACCGGATGGGGCCGTCCTCGGCCGCCACCCAGGCCGCCGCGCCGCGCTGCATGGTCAGCTTGTCGTCGTCGGCATAGACCACCGCGGCGCCCTCGGTGCACAGCAGCAGCTGCGGGCCATCGTGGTGGGAGTGCACGTCGATCTCGGCACCGATGTGTTCACCATCGACCGCCAGCACCGACACCGCGAACTCCTGTGCGGGCGTCTGATAGATGGTTTCCGCCCCGTCCGTGACGGTTTCCGGGCGGAGCCGCTCCTCCGGGGTCGGGGTGAAGTCCAGCACCCGCAGCAGCTCGGGCACATCCACGTGCTTCGGGGTCAGCCCACCGCGCAGCACGTTGTCGGAGTTGGCCATCACCTCGACACCGACACCGTGCAGGTATGCGTGCAGGTTTCCGGCAGGAAGGTAGATGCCCTCCCCGGGGCCCAGGCTGATGCGGTTGAGCAACAAGGAGGCCAGCACACCGGCATCACCGGGATAACGCTCACCGAGCTCCAGCACCGTCTTGACCTCGGCGGCGAATTTCTTTGCCCCCGAACGGATGTAATGGACCGCCCCGTCGAGAACGGCGGGCACCAGCACGTCGAGGTCAGGCTGCGGCGCGGTGATCCAGGTGGTGAACAGAGCCCGCAACCCGTCGGCGTCGGACTGATCGGAGAGCAGGTTGATGAACGGGTCCAGATCCGAGACCGCAAGTGAGCGCATCAGCTCGACCGTGCGGTCCACCGTGCGGAATCCGGCGAGCGCATCGAATTGTCCCAGCGCGACCAGCAATTCGGGTTTGTGGCTCCGGTCGCGGTAGTTACGTATGGGTGAGGACACCGGGATGTCCAGACGATCCTCGCGGTCGAAGCCCTCCCGGGCCTGCGCGGCGCTGGGGTGAGCCTGCAACGACAACGGTTCGTCGGCGGCCAGCACCTTGACCAGGAACGGCAGTGCATCGCCGAACCGGCCGATCGCCACGCTGCCCAACTGGCCCTCGGGGTCGTCGTGAACCGCCTGAAGCAGCGACTCTTCACCGTGCTCGGTCTGCAGCCAGGCCGGGTCGCCCGGATGCGCCCCGAGCCACAGTTCGGCCTCCGGATGGATTGTCGGACTGGGCCTTCCGGTGAAATCGGCGATTGCCGTACGCGAACCCCAGGCATAGGTCCGCACCGCGCCCCGTAGCAGATGCACTTCTTATCCTCGAACCAGTTTCAAATATACGGCCGTCATCTCCAAGCGGACAGCCAGAATCGCCAGTTGTTGTTCCGGGCGCCCGACCGGCAGGGTCGTCTCCGCCGATTCCGGCACATCCTCGGCGCCGATCACCGCGATGTCGTCGAATCCGTTGACGCGTGCCCCCACCACCGGTCGCTCGGTGTCGGTGATCAACGCGAACGTACGCATGCGGCGTGGCAGCGGCCCGTCGATCTCCTCGTCATGGAACAGCGACCTGGCCGCGGACGGTCCGACCGCGCCACTGCCTATCGCAGCGAGCACGTCACCCAGTCCGGCTGCCGCCACCACTTCCCCGGCCAGGCGCAGCATCACGGTCGCCCCGTGCCGGGCCAGCGCCAGGGTGGCCGGATTGTCGCCGGCCAGCACGACCGCGCTGTCCGACATCCGCTCGGCCAGCGTCTTGGCCGGGTTGGTGAACAGCTCTCGCCCGACGCTGTTGCGCAGCGCCTCGGCGTCCAGTTCATCGGCCAGCGCGGACAGATCCACGCGCATCCCCGGATCCACGACATGCAGCGCGGCCAGTCCCGCGGCCAGATACCGGGTCAGCCCGAAGTCGTCGGGCACCCACAGCCGCGGCGCCAGCACCACCGCGCGCCCGGCCGCGATGTCACGCAACGGGCCCTCGTTCGGCGCCACGATCAGCACCCGGGCACCGCGGCGCACGCCGGTGGCCGCCGCGTTCACCAGGGCCGGATCACCCGGGTCGTCGCCGGCCACGATCAGCACGTCGAGTGCGCCGAGCCACGGCGGGGTCTCGGCCGCCACCACGATGGGTGCGGAGACCGACGCGCCGAGCGCGGCGGCCAGCATGGCCCCGGCATTCTCGGCAGTACCGCGGCCGGCAACCCAAATCACCGTGCGCGGTGGGTAATCGGCGCGCAGCGGGTCGAGCAGACCCTCCGCCAACGCGGCGGCGGTGGCCCGAACCTGGGCGCCCGCCATGGCCGCGGCCCGCAGCAGACCGTTGCGATCGGCGGCGACAAGTCCGTCGCCGTCGTCTAGATCGACCGTGGCGTCCACGGCGTTCACGGCACCGGCTCGCTCACCCCACGGATCTGTGCCGAAACTCTGTCGACGAGCGCGGCGACGTCCTCGGCGGTGCGCGCTTCCACGTTCAGCCGCAGCAGTGGCTCGGTATTCGACGTGCGCAGGTTGAACCAGCTGCCGTCACCGAGATCGACCGTGACCCCGTCGAGGTGGTCGATGGACTGGATCGAGCTGCCGAAGGATTTCAGCACGGCCTCCACGCATGCCGGGGCATCGGTGACGGTGAAGTTGATCTCGCCGGAGGCCTCGTACCGCTGGTAGTCAGCCATGAACTCCGAGAGCGGGCGGTCCTGCTCACCCAGTGCGGCCAGCACGTGCAGGGCCGCGAGCATGCCGGAATCGGCGCCCCAGAAGTCACGGAAGTAGTAGTGCGCCGAGTGTTCCCCACCGAAGATCGCGCCGGTCTCGGCCATCAGCGCCTTGATGTAAGAGTGTCCGACCCGGGACCGCACAGGGGTGCCGCCACGCTCGATCACCAACTCGGGAACGGCACGTGAGGTGATCAGGTTGTGGATCACCGTGGCACCGATCTCCCGCTTGAGCTCGCGGGCGGCCACCAATGCCGTCACCGCCGACGGCGACACCGGACGGCCGAGTTCGTCGACCACGAAGCAGCGGTCGGCGTCGCCGTCGAACGCCAGGCCGATGTCGGCACCGGTGGCCAGCACATGGGCCTGCAGGTCGATCAGGTTGGCCGGATTCAGCGGGTTGGCCTCGTGATTGGGGAAGGTGCCGTCGAGTTCGAAGAACAGCGGGAGCACGGTGGCGCCGGGAATCGGCCCGAGAACCGCGGGGGTGGTGTGGCCGGCCATGCCGTTGCCGGCATCGACCGCGATTCGCAGCGGCCGCAGCGTGCTCAGATCGACCAGGGACCGCAGGAAGCTGCCGTAGTCGTCCAGCACGTCTCGATCGGAGAGAGCTCCGGGCTTGCCGTCGTAGGCCGGCACCCCCGCGATCACCTCGTCGGAGATGACCGACAGTCCGGTGTCCTTGCCCACGGGCTTGGCCCCGGCTCGGCACAGTTTGATCCCGTTGTAGGCGGCGGGGTTGTGGCTCGCGGTGAACATCGCCCCGGGACAGTCCAACAGGCCCGAAGCGAAGTACAGCTGATCGGTGGAGGCCAGGCCGATGCGGACCACATCCAGGCCCTGGGCGGTGACACCGTCGGCGAATGCCGCTGCCAGCGTTGGCGAACTGGCCCGCATGTCGTAACCGATCGCCACCTGCGTGGCACCTTCGCCGCGGACCAGACGAGCGAATGCGCCGCCGACCTCGGTCACGAACGCCTCGTCGATCTGACTGCCGACCAGACCTCTGACGTCATAGGCCTTGATGACATCGTGAACAGCCGCCGCTGGCCTAGACATATAGCTCCTTGTGAAACGGAATCGTTGGCGCCAGCCTAACCGTCGGGCGGCGTCGACACGTTCACTACTCTTGGGCCGGTCGTCGTCTGTTCAGGGTCAATCGGTGGGATCCGGCAACACCCGCAGGTGCCCGCGACGACGTCCATTGGTCTCCGCCGGGCGCGCCTGCGGTGCCATCACCGCGCTGGTGCCCAGACCGGTGGCGGGATCGGAGAATCCGGCCACCACCCCGCCCCGGGGAACCGCACCGGGCTGGCCTTCGCGGACCGCATCGGCCAACGCCACCAGATCGTCTTCATCGGGATGAGTGGGCAGCGGCCCGGCGTGCCGGACCAGCTCCCAGCCCCGCGGCGCCGTGATACGGCCGGCGTGGCCGACACACAAATCCCAGGAATGAGGCTCAGACACCGTGGCCAAGGGTCCGACTACCGCCGTGGAGTCGGAGTAGACAAAAGTCAGCGTCGCCACGGCATAGTGCGGGCACCCGGGCCGGCAGCAGCGGACGGGGAACATTCACGCTCCAGAGATTACTTTGGACGATCGCTGTGCGCCGCCGGACACGCGGCCGTCGGGGCCCCGATCCCGAACCGTTACGATCATCGCCGTGGCCCAGCGGAACCCATGGCGATCGCGCCGCGGCCGCGATATGCGCGGGCCGCTACTTCCACGCTCGGTCCCAGGCTGGCGTAGCCGGGCCGAGCGGTTCGACATGGCGGTGCTGGAGGCCTACGAGCCGATCGAACGTCGGTGGGCGTCGCGCCTGCGAGAACTCGATGTCGCTGTCGACGAGATTCCGCGGATGTCTCCGAAAGATCCGGACAGTGTGCAATGGCCACCCGAGGTCATCGCCGATGGACCGATCGCATTGGCGCGGCTGATACCTGCCGGGGTCGATGTCAGAGGAAATGCGACCCGGGCTCGAATTGTCTTGTTCCGCAAGCCCATCGAGCGCCGGGTCAAAGGACCCGATGAGCTCGCGGACCTACTGCATGAAATCCTGGTGGCCCAAGTGGCCACCTATCTGGGAGTAGAACCGTCAGTCATCGACCCGACGATCGACGACGACTGACACCGAGCGCCACACCCTGCGGTGAGCGCTCCGTCGAGCTGGAGCGTCAGATGATGCCGCGTTTGAGCCGACGACGCTCCCGTTCGGACAGGCCTCCCCAAATACCAAAACGCTCATCGTGCGCAAGCGCGTACTCCAGGCATGCGTCTTTCACTTCGCAACCCAGGCAGATGCGCTTGGCCTCGCGGGTAGACCCGCCCTTCTCCGGGAAGAACGCCTCCGGGTCGGTCTGCGCGCACAGCGCACGTTCCTGCCATTGGTCGTCTTCGGTTTCCGGATCAACATCAATGTGCTCGGGAACCAAACTCAGCTGAGGACGTCCAGCTTCCCCCAGCGGTGCCGGTGCCGCATTGATGTGCGGTGCGTTGTCCAGTGAGCCGAGTAGCCGGTTGTCGAACCGGACCACACGATCGAAATCGCCGCTCTCATAAGACATTATCCCCCGCCTCCTCACTCGGTCTCGTAGATCCTAAGTGGAGCCCCACTATTGCGATATGCGGTCACCCCATTCGAACAAATGATCGAATCTCGGTCTGCGACACCGGAATCAGTCACCGACCGGGAAATGACACATCTGTGATTACACACGTGTTAGCTGCCAGGGTCAAGCGCCAGGACGCGAATTCATACCATCTCGTAATGTCAAATCGGCGCGTCGCGACATCGGCGTGTCCTGCCCGTGACGACGTCGTTTCCATCCGCGAGCCTGGAACGCTTAGGGTCGGACGTTGTGAAGATCACCGTTCTGGTCGGCGGCGTCGGAGGCGCCCGGTTTTTGCTGGGGGTGCAGCACCTGTTGGGCCTCGGCCAGTTTGCCGGGAGCGACAGCAAGCACGAACTCACAGCGATCGTGAACGTCGGCGACGACGCCTGGATGCACGGAGTCCGGATCTGCCCGGACCTCGATACCTGCATGTACACCCTGGGCGGCGGTATCGACCCCGAGCGCGGTTGGGGTCACAAGGATGAGACCTGGCACGCCAAGGAAGAACTGGCCGCATACGGCGTGCAACCCGACTGGTTCGGCCTGGGCGACCGGGACCTCGCCACCCATCTGGTCCGCACCCAGATGCTGCGCGCCGGCTACCCCCTGTCGCAGGTCACCGAGGCGCTGTGTAAGCGCTGGTCACCCGGGGCGCGGCTGTTGCCCGTCACCGACGACCGCAGTGAGACCCACGTGGTGATCACCGACCCCGGCCCCGGAGATCAGGCCGGCGCTCGTCACGCGATCCACTTCCAGGAGTGGTGGGTGCGCTACCGCGCACAGGTGCCCTCGCACAGCTTTGCGTTCGTCGGTGCGGAACAGGCAACCGCGGCGCCGGGTGTCGCCGAGGCCATCGCCGATGCCGACGTGGTGTTGCTGGCGCCGTCAAATCCGGTCGTGAGCATCGGACCGATCCTGCAGGTCCCGGGAGTCCGGGGCGCACTGCGCTCGACCGCGGCACCGGTGGTCGGCTACTCCCCCATCATCAACGGAAAACCGTTGCGCGGCATGGCAGATGAGTGCCTTTCCATCATCGGTGTGGAATCCACGTCACAGGCCGTCGGTCAGCACTTCGGCGCCCGGTCGGGCACCGGAATCCTGGACGGCTGGCTGGTACACGAAGGCGATGACGCCGAGATCGAGGGCGTGAAGGTGCGCGCCGTGCCACTGCTGATGACCGACCCGCCCACCACCGCCGAGATGGTGCGCGCCGGTCTCGATCTCGCAGGAGTGCCGTTGTGACCACCGACGCGAACACCGAGCACGGGTCCGCCGGCCGCGTCGAGATTCTGCCGGTTCCAGGGCTCCCCGAATTCCGGCCCGGGGATGACCTGGCCGCCGCGCTGGCCGACGCGGCGCCATGGCTGCACGACGGGGACGTACTGGTCATCACCAGCAAGATCGTGTCCAAGTGCGAAGGCCGCATCGTCACCGCCCCTTCCGATCCGGAAGAGCGGGATACCCTGCGGCGCAAGCTCATCGATTCCGAAGCGGTCCGGGTACTGGCCCGCAAGGGCCGGACGCTGATCACCGAGAACGCCATCGGCCTGGTCCAGGCCGCCGCCGGCGTCGACGGGTCCAACGTCGACTCGAACGAATTGGCGCTACTGCCGGTGGATCCCGACGGGAGCGCACGCGACTTGCGCGTACGCCTGCGTGAGCAACTCGGCGTCAACCTCGCCGTCGTGATCACCGACACCATGGGCCGTGCCTGGCGCAACGGCCAAGCTGATTTCGCGATCGGTGCGTCCGGGCTCACCGTCCTGCACGGATACGCCGGCGCACGCGACCGGCACGGCAACGAACTGCTGGTCACCGAGGTGGCCGTGGCCGACGAGATCGCTGCGGCAGCCGATCTGGTGAAGGGCAAGCTCACCGCGATCCCCGTCGCGGTGGTGCGTGGGCTGGAGCTGATCGACGACGGATCGAACGCCCGCACGCTGCTGCGGTCCGGCGAGGACGACCTGTTCTGGCTCGGTACCGCCGAGGCAATCGAGATGGGGCGCAACCAGGCTCAGCTATTGCGTCGCTCAGTGCGCACGTTCGCCGACGAGCCGGTCGACCACGCACTCATCGAAGCTGCCGTCAGCGAGGCACTCACCGCACCCGCGCCGCATCACACCCGTCCGGTGCGCTTCGTCTGGGTGCAGGACAACGCCACCCGCACCCGGCTGCTGGACCGGATGAAGGACCAGTGGCGGACCGATCTCACCGGGGACGGCCGGGACCCGGAGTCCGTGGAGCGGCGCGTGAACCGCGGTCAGATCCTGTACGACGCTCCGGAACTGGTGATTCCTTTCCTGGTTCCCGACGGCGCCCACAGCTATCCCGACGAGGCCCGCACCCAAGCCGAGCACACCATGTTCACCGTCGCGGTCGGCGCCGCGGTGCAGGCTCTGCTGGTGGCGCTGGCGGTACGCGACGTGGGCAGCTGCTGGATCGGCTCGACCATCTTCGCCGGTGACCTGGTGCGTGCCGAACTCGATCTTCCCGCGGACTGGGAGCCATTGGGCGCCATCGCGATCGGTCACGCCGCGGACCCGCAACCGCCGCGCGACCCGGTGCCCACCGACGGCCTGCTGGTCGTGAAGTGAGCGCCGAGAGCCTGCACGCCTCCGCCGTCGAGATGCTGACGCATTGGCAGACGGCCGATCCCGGTCAGGACACCCTGCGGCACGCGGTGCTGTCGTTCCTGGCCGCCCGCCCAGATGCCTGCCTGCGAGCGTGCGTGCCCGGCCACATCACCGCCTCGGCACTGGTCGTCGATCACACCGGAACCCAGACGTTGCTCACCCTGCATCCTCGCTTCGGCCGCTGGTTGCAGCTCGGCGGGCACTGTGAGGAATCGGATTCCGACATGGCTTCGGCGGCGTTGCGCGAGGCCACCGAGGAGTCTGGCATCGCCGGATTGACCATCGACCCGCACCTGGCGGCGCTGCATGTGCATCCGGTGACCTGCTCGCTGGGCGTTCCGACCCGCCACCTCGACATGCAGTTCGTCGTCCGGGCCCCGGCAGGAGCCGAGATCGCCTGCAGTGACGAGTCTTTGGACCTACGCTGGTGGCCCCTGGATGCGCTGCCCGATGGCACCGACTTCGGCCTTCAACAACTCGCCGACTCTGTCACCGGGACGGTCTAGTCTGGGCCGGTGAACCCGGAGCGCAGGACCATCGTCATCACCGGCGCCAGTGACGGCGTCGGTGCCGCAGCCGCCCGCCAGTTGAGCCGGCGCGGCGACAATGTCGTGGTGGTGGGCCGCTCACCCGCCAAGACCGCGGCGGTGGCGGGTCCGCTCGGCGCCGACCACCTCGTTGCCGACTTCGCCGAACTCGCCCAGGTCCGCGACCTGGCGACCCAGCTGCTGGATCGGTATCCGCGCATCGACGTGCTGGCCAACAACGCCGGCGGCCTCCTGGACCGGACCCGGCAGGAGACCGTCGACGGGTTCGAGAAGACCTTCCAGGTCAACCACCTGGCCCCGTTCCTGCTGACCACCCTGCTGCTGGATCGCCTGATCGAAGCCAAGGCATCGGTGATCAACACCTCCAGCGTCGGCAACCGGTTGTTCGGCCACATCGACATCACCGACCTCAACCACGAACGCGGGTTCAAGGCGCAGAAGGCCTACGGCGACGCAAAGCTGGCCAACATCCTGTTCACCAAGGAACTGCACCGCCGCCACCACTCGGACGGGATCTCCACGGCGGCGTTCCACCCGGGCTCGGTGGCCTCGAACTTCGGCGCCGAGGCCAACAACCCGGCGCTGGAACTCCTCTACCGCACACCGCTGAAGAAGCTCATCCTGGTCAGCCCGGACAAAGGGGCAGATCAGTTGGTATGGCTGGCCACGTCGACCCCGGGCACCGATTGGACCTCCGGACAGTACTACGCCCGACGCAAGCCCGGTCGACCGAACAAGCAGGCCAACGATCCTGTTCTGGCACAACAACTTTGGGACCGCAGCCTGGAGATGGTCGGCGCCTAGCCCGGGGCCTGCGTGCAGTACGCGCGGCGGGCAGCCCGTAGCGCGACCGCGGTCTGCTGCGGGGTGGCCGCGTACTGGCCGGACATCTGGTCGATCACCGCCTGTGCCGGTGTCCCCGTGTAGAGCAGGCGGCACATCTCACGGCCCACCAGCAGCAACTGGTCGTCATCGCCGGGAAAGACTCCGCGCGTGGCCTTGAGGTAGTTGGTGTCCTCCGCGGTCAGCGGTACCGGCCAAGCCGCCGCCTGAGGGGCGGTGACCCCAAAAAGCGTCCCCAGCACCATCGCCGCCGCGATCGACGCCAGTACATTGCGCCGCAATCCGTCGAACAGCCCGTTGACCATGGCCCCTCCCCCTTCGCCCATCAAAGCGTAAGGCGCGGAGAGGGCCGGCAAACACACTTTTTCACCAAAGTTAGGTAGTCGACTACTCAAGCGCTGCTGAGCGCGATCGCCCTACCGTGGGTACGCCACGGAAACTCGGGTAGGAGGCACCATGAGCCTGCAGATCGACTCCCCGGCCGAAGATTCCACCTCCGGCAAGAACGGCGACGGACCGTCGGAGCAGCAGAGCGCCCAAGTCGAAACCGCCGTGTCCAGCCTCTCCAGACCGGTGCAAGGGCTACTGCTGAGCTGGTTGACAGTGAACGCGGTAGTAGTGCTCTGGCTCGCAGTGTGGGACGCCACCCTGACCCGTTCGGCGTGGGATCTTTTGGGCGCTGCACTCCTTCTCGGTATCGGAATCACGTGCGCGCTCGCCATCGGCGCGATACTCAGACGATCGTCGAGCGCCTTCCTCACCGCGATGACAAGCCAGATTTTTGTGGTGTGTCTGGCCGCATATGTGTGGCTGGTCGATGAGCGCAGCCCGGTCCGGCAACTCATCGGCATCACCGGAGTGGCACTGCTGTTCGGTGCTATCGCGCTGTTCTGGGTCATCTATCTGGCCCGTTACGCCCATGGAGCGATCAACCGGGGCGCGGTGGTGATCGTCTCGTTGTTCCCGGTGCTGGGGCTGGTCCAGTTCTGGCTGCAATCGGACTACCTGCCGGCGCGCTCACTTCCACTGGTGGATGTACAGGCAGAACTGACGCCGGTGGGCTCCTCGGGTTCGATCATCCACCTGTCGGCCAAGCTCACCCTGCATAATCGCAGTTCGGTAGCAGTCGACATCCCGGCAGGTGTCATGCGTGTAAGGGCATACCCGTTCGGTGTGCCGGAAGAGCCTGCGACCACCAATACGGTTGCCTCGTACCTGGATCCGGTGGGAAGCATGCTCGGCGACTATCGCCAGATCCCAGTCGTGCCCAGCAACTCCAAGTTGCTGTATGCGGGGAGTATCGGCGCCGCAGGGAGGTTTCTGGCGCCCGGGTCCACCACAGGCGCCCAGATGATGATAGATATCAACCCGCAGACGGTGCGACTGGTCCAAATGGGCGTCAACATCGTCGCCGTAACGCGCCGCGCAGTGCAGGACACCCGCACTTGCTACGAACCCAAGAAGTCGTACACCGAGGACATTGCCGGGTTCATGGAAGAAGCACGCGGGCTGCATGATTGGGTGGGTGGTGGCAAGGCACTGTGCACCGAGACTCAGTTCGCCGCCAGGGGTTCGATCGAGGAATTGGTCGGCGACCACCCGGTGCTGAGGATTTTCACCGTAGTAGACCATCCCGCCTTCACGACACCGATGGTTGTACCGCTTTTGGGTACCAAAACCTCGATCGAAGATCCTGAGGGAGGGATGGACGAGGCCGCCACCATCGAAACAGCCACGCCCTCAGGAATATTCGGCGGGGGTGCCGAATACTCACCGTCCGACGTTGACTTGCATCAGACCGGCTGACCACGCCGAGACGACCCTTTATGGCGAATTTCCGCCAATTCTCGTCAGAAAGCGTGGTTTCGGCGCAGCAGCCGGAACCTAGACGTCGGTCGAGTACCGGATACCGCCGTCGGGAATGGCCACCCCGGGCCACACCCGCGCACCGCGCAACAGTTCGCAACGGGCACCGATGTCGGCACCGTCGCCGATCACGCCGTCGCGGATCAGCGCCCGCGGGCCGATGCGGGCCCCGAAGCCGATGATCGAACGTTCAATCACCGCACCGGCTTCCACGCGCACCCCGTCGAAGATCACCGCGCCGTCGAGGCGCGCGCCGGCACCGATCTCGGCGCCGCGGCCCACCACGGTGCCACCGATCAGCAAGGCGCCCGGCGCAACCGCCGCACCTTCGTGGACCAGGGACTCACCGCGACGGCCGTTGAGCGCAGGCGACGGTGCGATGCCACGGACCAGATCGGCCGATCCGCGCACGAAATCGTCGGGCGTGCCCATATCCCGCCAGTACGAGGCGTCGACGTACCCGCACATCTTCAGTCCGCGGGAGAGCACCTCGGGGAAGATCTCGCGTTCGACCGACAGGGCCCGGCCGCGCGGGATCTGGTCGATGACGTCGCGGTTGAACACATAACAGCCCGCGTTGATCTGGTCGGTCGGCGGATCCTGGGTCTTCTCCAGGAACGCCGTCACGAAACCGTCGGCATCGGTGGGCACGCAGCCGAACGCACGCGGATCACTGACGCGCACCAGGTGCAGCGTGACGTCGGCCTGGTGGGTGTCATGCGACTCGAGCACCGCGCCGAGGTCGGCGGCCGACAGCACGTCGCCGTTGAACACCATGGCCGTGTCGTAGCGCAGCTTGTCCGCCACGTTGGCGATGGCGCCACCGGTGCCGAGCGCCTCGGTCTCGGTGACGTATTCGATCTCGAGCCCGAGATCGGAGCCGTTGCCGAACGCCTCCTCGAAAACCTCGGCCTTGTACGAGGTGCCCATCACCACATGCTTGATGCCGGCCACCGAGATTCGCGCCAGCAGGTGGGTCAGGAACGGAACGCCTGCCGTCGGCAACATCGGCTTGGGCGCCGAGAGGGTCAACGGCCGGAGCCTGGTGCCTCGTCCACCGACGAGGACGACAGCGTCCACCTCCGCGGGATTGATCACGTCAGTGCCCTTTCGCCTGTTTACGTCGAGAACTACCGACCACCAGGCCCGCACGTGCTGCCAGCGCGCCCCGAATTGTCCACCGTAACGGCGCCTGCCAGGGCGCCGGGTATCGATCAGCCAAAAAAGTGTAGGTACTGCGGTGATGGGCGGCCAAGTTGCGCGCTGGATCGCGGCCCGTGGAGTGCCCCTTGTCGTGGAGCACCTCGGCCGACGGCACGTAGACGTTCTGCCAGCCGGCCTGGGCGATCCGGTCGCCCAGGTCGACGTCTTCCATATACATGAAGTAGCGCTCGTCGAATCCGCCGACGGCGTCGAAGGCGGCCCGGCGCATCAGCAGGCACGAACCGGACAGCCAGCCGACCTCGCGCTCACTGGGCTCCTGACGGTCCTGCCGGTAGGCCGCGGTCCACGGATTCGATTTCCAGAAGGGGCCGACGACGGCGTGCATGCCGCCGCGGACCAGGCTGGGCTGATGACGCGCCGACGGGTAGACCGAGCCGTCGGGATCGCGGACCAATGGTCCGAGAGCACCGGCCTGCGGCCACCGCTGGGCCGCGTCGAGCAGCAGGTCGATCGACCGAGGCCCCCATTGCACGTCCGGGTTGGCGACGATGAAAAATTCCGCGCAGTCGCCGTCGGAGATCTGTTCGGCGCCGCGGTTGACCGCGCTGCCGTAGCCGAGGTTGCTGCCGGTACGGATCAGGCGCACGTTGGGGTAGCGCTTTTCCGCTCGTTCGGGTGCCCCGTCGGTCGAGCCGTTGTCGGCCATGATGACGGTCACCGGCCGGTCGGTGGCCAGGGCGAGCGAGGCCAGGAAACGGTCCAGATGTGGCCCCGGCGAGTACGTCACCGTCACCACCACGAGCGGGCGGGCCGCATCCTCAGTCACGGCGTAGAGGGTAGCGGGCCGGACGGGCTCTCTTTTCCAACCGCTGCTGCCAGGGCTTCTCGCCAATCCCGCAGCGGGGTCAGGCCCGCCTCGGCGGACCGGAGCGCCGACAGCACGGTGTAGGCCGGACGCGGCGCGGGCCGCGGGTGACGGTCACTCCCGACGGGCCGAACCCGCTCCGGATCGGCACCGACGGCCGCGAAGGTCTCTCGCGCCTGGTCGAACCTGCTCGCGGCCCCGGCGTTGGCGGCGTGCAACACGCCGGGCCGCACACCGCCGTCGGCGATCTGCAGCAGCGCCGCGACCAGGTCGCCGGTATAGGTAGGCGACCCGACCTGGTCGGCGACCACATCGACCGGACCGTCCCCGGCCGCCAACCGGCGCATGGTCGCCACGAAGTCGGTTCCGTCGGCGCCGCGGTACACCCAGGCGGTGCGGACGACGTACGCGTCGGGTTTGGCGGCCAGCACCGCCTGTTCCCCTGCCAATTTGGTCCGGCCGTAGACGTTGACCGGTCCGGTCTGGTCATCGACCTCGTAGGGGGTGCGACGTTCCGTGGACGCACCGAACACGTAGTCCGTGGAGATGTGCACCAGGTCGGCGCCGGCCCGGGCACACACCGCGGCGAGGTTGCCGGGGCCGACGGCGTTGACGGCAATGGCCCTGTCCTGGTCCGTCTCGGCGGTGTCGACCTGCGTATATGCCGCGCAGTTGATCACCACGTCGCCGGGCTCGACGAACGCGCGCACCGTGTCAACGTTGGTGATATCACATTCCGCCGAGGTCAGGGCCAGCACGTCACGGCCCTCTCCACGGGCCTGATCAGCCAATACTCGGCCGACCATGCCGCCACCCCCGGTGATCACAATCCGTTGCGCCATGCGCCGAGTCTGGCACGCCGGTCTGCGTTACCCGGCTCACGTCCGAGCCGCAAGTAGCCTGGGCACGTGCCTTTCCCTGTCCTTCGCTCCCTCGCTGTCGCCACGGCGTCGGCCGTGGTGCTCGGAACCGGGGTGGCCTGGAGCCAGATCCGCTCCTTCGAATCCGGCATCAACCACATCAGCTCGGCGGCCCTCGGCGGCGGCGGCGAGGACGGTGCCATCGACATCCTGCTGGTCGGTATGGACAGTCGTACCGACGCTCACGGCAACCCGTTGTCGGCCGAAGAGTTGGAGACCCTGCGCGCCGGCGACGACGTCTCGACGAATACCGACACCATCATCCTGATCCGCATCCCCAACAACGGGAAGTCGGCCACGGCCATCTCCATCCCCCGCGATTCGTACGTGGAAGCACCGGGCTGGGGAAAGATGAAGATCAACGGCGTGTTCGGGGACGTCAAGCTCGACCGGATGAAACAGCTCGTCGAGGTCGAGGGTGAAGATCCCGCCGTCGCCGAGCCCAAGGCCACCGAGGCGGCCCGCGAGGAGTTGATCCAGACCGTCGCCTCACTGACCGGCGTCACGGTCGACCACTACGCCGAAATCGGACTCCTCGGCTTCGCGCTGATCACCGACGCCCTCGGCGGCGTCAATGTCTGCCTCAAAGATGCCGTCTACGAACCGCTTTCGGGCGCCGATTTCCCGGCGGGCTGGCAGAAGCTCAACGGCCCGCAGGCGCTGAGCTTCGTTCGGCAACGCCATGACCTGCCGCGCGGGGACCTCGACCGGGTGACCCGCCAGCAGTCGGTGATGGCGTCACTGGCCCACGAGGTGATCTCCAGCAAGACGCTGTCCAGCCCCGGCACGCTGGGGCGGCTGCAGGATGCCGTGCAGCGCTCCGTGGTGATCTCCGACGGCTGGGACATCATGAATTTCGTCGAGCAGCTGCAGAAGCTGGCGGCCGGCAGCGTCGCGTTCGCCACCATCCCGATCCTGCGTGAGGACGGCTGGAGCGACGACGGTATGCAGAGCGTGGTCCGGGTGGATCCCGACGAGGTCCACCAGTGGGTGTCGAGCCTGCTGCAGGACCAGGACGCGGGCAAGACCGAACAGCTCAGCTATTCACCGGAGAACACCACCGTCGAGGTGGTCAACGGCACCGACATCAACGGCCTGGCGGCCGCGGTGTCACAGACGCTGAGCAACAAGGGGTTCCTGCCCGGCACCACCGGCAACCACGAGGGCGCCCCGCCGGTGTCCAGCCAGGTACTGGCCGCCAAGAGCGACGACCTCGGCGCCCAGGCGGTGGCGAAGGACCTCGGCGGATTGCCGGTGAACGAGGATTCGTCGTTGCCGCCCGGCGCGGTGCGGGTGGTCCTGGCGGCGGATTACACCGGACCCGGTTCCGACGGCATGGATCCGTCCGCGGGCATCGTGGACCCGGCGTCGGTCGGCGACACCTACAGCGACACCGGCGAGCAGAGCCCGCCGCCACCGCCGTCGCCGATCCTCAACGCGGGTTCGGACGATCCCAAGTGTGTGAACTGATCACCCTCGAGTAGAACGAGGCTATGAGCACAGTCAGCGCTGCCGTCCTGGATCCGTTGTTGGCAGCGGACCCGGCCGGGCCACGGATCACCTATTACGACGACGCCACCGGTGAGCGGATCGAGCTGTCGACGGTGACCATGGCCAACTGGGCCGCCAAGACCGCCAACCTGCTGCGCGACGAGATGGGGGCAGGCCCGGGCACGCGGGTGGCAGTGCTGCTGCCCGCGCACTGGCAGACCGCGGCGGTGTTGTTCGGGATCTGGTGGATCGGTGCCGAGGTGGTTCTGGACGGGGAGGCCGACACAGCGCTGTGCACCCGAGAGCGCCTCGATGAGGCCGACGACGCGGTTTCCGGAGGCGAGGTCGCGGTGCTGTCGCTGGACCCGTTCGGCAAGCCGGCTCCGGACCTGCCCATCGGGGTCACCGACTACGCCACCGCGGTGCGGGTGCACGGCGACCAGATCGTGCCCGAGCGCGTTCCCGGCCCGGCCCTGGCCGGGCAGTCGGTCGCCGAGGTGCTGGAAGCTGCCCGGAATGCCGCGGCCGCACAGGGTTTCACCGCCGGCGACCGCGTGTTGTCCACTGCGGGCTGGACCACGCCCGAGGAGCTCATCTCGAATCTGGTCGCGGTGTTCGCCGCCGGGGCGTCACTGGTCCAGGTGGCCAATCCCGATGCGGGCGCACAGGAACGGCGTCGCACGACGGAGAAGGTCACCCGCGG
>NZ_HG322951.1:2232404-2257481 GCF_000455325.1 Mycolicibacterium septicum DSM 44393 | reverse complement strand
AGCTAGCGCGCGACACGCAGAACGCAGATGTGCCCGGTCTCCGAGGAGACCGGGCACATTCACGTGGACTCGAGGAACTACTTGAGCAGGGCGCGGCTCATGACCACGCGCTGAATCTGGTTGGTGCCCTCGTAGATCTGGGTGATCTTGGCGTCACGCATCATCCGCTCGACCGGGAAGTCCACGGTGTAGCCCGCCCCGCCGAACAGCTGCACCGCATCGGTGGTGACCTCCATGGCCACATCGGAAGCGAAGCACTTGCTCGCCGCCGAGATGAACCCGAGGTTGGTCTCGCCACGCTCGGCGCGCGCCGCGGCGTGGTAGACCATCAGGCGCGCAGCTTCCAGCTTCATCGCCATGTCGGCCAGCATGAACTGCACGGCCTGGAAATCGGCGATGGCGGTACCGAACTGCTTGCGGTCCTTGGTGTAGGCGATCGCCGCGTCCAGCGCGCCCTGGGCGACACCGACCGCCTGCGCACCGATCGTCGGGCGGGTGTGGTCCAGGGTGGCCAACGCGGTCTTGAAACCGGTGCCGGGCTCACCGATGATCCGGTCGCCCGGGATGCGGCAGTTCTCGAAGTACAGCTCGGTGGTCGGGCTGCCCTTGATGCCGAGCTTGCGTTCCTTGGGGCCCACGCTGAAGCCCTCGTCGTCCTTGTGCACGACGAACGCCGAAATACCGTTGGCGCCCTTGTCCGGATCGGTCACCGCCATCACGGTGTACCAGGTCGACTTGCCGCCGTTGGTGATCCAGCACTTGGTGCCGTTGAGGATCCAGTCATCGCCGTCGGCCTTGGCGCGGGTACGCATGCCCGCAGCGTCCGAGCCGGCCTCGCGCTCGGACAGCGCGTAGGAGGCCATCGCCTCACCGGAGGCCAGCGACGGCAGCACCTGCTTCTTCAGCTCGTCGGAGCCGCGCAGGATCAGGCCCATCGTGCCCAGCTTGTTGACCGCGGGGATCAGCGAGGCCGAGCAGTCCACCCGGGCCACTTCCTCGATCACGATGCAGGCCGCGACCGAGTCGGCACCCTGGCCGCCGTACTCCTCGGGGACGTGCACCGCGTTGAAGCCCGAGGCGTTCAGCGCCTGCAGGGCTTCCTCCGGGAACCGGGCGTTCTCGTCGACGTCGGCAGCGTGCGGGGCGATTTCCTTCTCCGCCAGCGCCCGGATCGCCGCCCGAAGCTCCTGGTGCTCCTCAGGCAACTGAAACAAATCGAAAGATGGGTTACCGCCCCAGCCAGCCATGATCTTCTCCCTAGCTTTCAGCTCTCGGCTCTCTTGGATCAATCGTTGCGCGGACTGCACATCGAGTACATCGCCCTGCTACTTTTGGTACTCAGTACCATAGCATCGGCACTCAGTCCCACGGAAGGTGCATCATGCCCGACCTGCCAAGTACTCGTGAGCGTCTGGTGAGCGCGGCATTCGAACTGTTCGAAGAACGCGGCTACGAGGTGACCAGCGTCGATGACATCGCGGCGCGGGCTGGGGTTGGACGCACCACCGCGTTTCGCCAGTTCGGATCGAAAGAGGCGTTGATCTTTCCCGATCACGAGGCGTTGTTGCGCCGCGCCGACGAGAGGTTGTCGGCGGTGCCGGCCGAAACGCTGCCCGCCGAGGTCATCGCGGTGGCCACAACCTCGGTATTCGAGAACTACCTCGCCGAGGGTGAGCGTGCGCGGACGCGGTATCGGCTCACCCGCTCGGTACCTGCCCTGCGCGACTTCGAAACAGCCGTGGTGTCGCGGTACGTCCGGCTGTTCACCAAACACCTGCGGACCGCGCCGACCGAGGATCGGACGGCGGACCTGCGCGCCGAACTATTCGCCAACGCCGTGGTCGTGGCACACAACCACGTTCTGCGCCGGTGGCTGCGCGGCGACGTGGCCAACCCACGCGCGGACCTGGCCGAGGCTCTTGCCGCGACGTGGCCGATCTACCGGGGCGGCAGTGGCCGCACCGCGGTTGTGGTGATGTCGACTGACGAACCGATCGAGTCGCTGACCCCCCGCATTCGCGAGCTGATCGGCGACTGAGTCAGCCGTCCGATTCAGCCGTCACCCAACAGGCGATCGCGCAACGCCGCATCCTTCTTCAACACCATGGTTTCCAGGTCTGCCTGGAATCTCACCATCCGGTCCCGCAGCGCGGTATCGGACGAACCGAGGATCCGCACAGCCAGCAGGCCCGCATTACGTGCTCCACCAATGGAAACCGTGGCCACCGGCACCCCGGCGGGCATCTGCACGATGGACAGCAAGGAGTCCATGCCATCTAGCCGGGCCAGTGGCACCGGAACTCCGATCACCGGAAGCGGCGTGGCCGACGCCACCATGCCGGGCAGATGTGCGGCGCCTCCCGCTCCGGCGATGATCACCTCGATACCCCGGTCCGCCGCGGTCTTGGCGTAGTCGAGCATGCGCTGCGGGGTGCGGTGCGCGGAGACCACACCGACCTCGAACGGCACCTCGAACTCGGCGAGCGCGGTGGCCGCGTCGGACATCACCGACCAGTCGCTGTCGCTGCCCATGATCAGGCCGACCCTGGCACTAGTTCCCGGCATGCTCATCCCATCCGTCGGTCCACTCGCCGTGTGACAACCAGTGCGCTGCCCGCACCGCACGCTCGCGAAGTTCGTCCATGTTCGTGCCGATGATGTTGACGTGCCCGAGCTTGCGTCCGGGCCGTTCACCCTTGCCGTACAGGTGCACCTTCGCGTCGGGGATCCGCGCGAAGAGGTGGTGCATCCTCTCGTCCATCGACATCGTCGGCGTCTGCGGCGCCCCGAGCACGTTGGCCATCACGGCAGCAGGCGCGATGGCCGAGGTGTCGCCGAGCGGGTAGTCCAGGACCGCCCGCAGATGCTGCTCGAACTGGCTGGTGACCGCGCCGTCCATGGTCCAGTGCCCGGAGTTGTGCGGACGCATGGCCAGCTCGTTGACCAGCAGCTTGCCGTCGACCGTCTCGAACAGCTCGACCGCGAGCACCCCGACCACGCCCAGCTCGTTGGCGAGCCGCAGGCCGAGTTCCTGTGCGGCCGAGCCGAGTTCGTCGGACAGTCCGGGCGCCGGGGCGTACACCTCGACGCAGATACCGTCGCGCTGCACGGTTTCCACCACCGGCCACGCCGCGCCCTGCCCGAACGGCGAGCGGGCCACCAGCGCGGCGAGCTCCCGGCGCATCGCGACGCGCTCCTCGGCCATCACCGCCACCCCGTCGGCCAGGTAGCCGGCCACCACCTCGCGTGCGGAGTCGAGGTCGTCGGCCATCACCACGCCCTTGCCGTCGTAGCCACCACGCACGGTCTTGATCACCACGGGGCCGTCGATCTGCCGCACGAATTCCTCGACGTCGGCGACCGAGGTGATCTCGGCGAAGCGCGGCACCGGAGCACCCAGGCTGTGCAGCTTGCGGCGCATCAGCAGCTTGTCCTGGGCATGCACCAGCGCCTGCGGCGGCGGGTTGACCGTGACCCCTTCGGCCACGAGCGTCTCCAGGTGTTCGGTGGGCACGTGCTCGTGGTCGAACGTCAACGCCGTTGCCCCGTCCGCCGCCCGGCGCAGCGCGTCCAGGTCGGTGTGGGAGCCGATGACGACGTCGGGAGTGACCTGCGCGGCGGATTCGTCCGGCCCGGCGGACAGCACCCGCAGGGTCTGTCCGAGCGCGATGGCCGCCTGGTGGGTCATCCTCGCGAGCTGGCCGCCACCGATCATCACCACGACAGGCGGATTCTTGGGAGTTGTCGGCACGCCCTCCATGGTGTCATGAGCGGATTCATGTCCTCGCCGTGACCGGCGCATTGACCTGCGGTTAAGGTCGGGCTTCACAACGATTCGGCATCGAACGGCGCATTTACGTACACTGCCTACCTGTGTCCTTCGCCGATGCGACAATCGCTCGATTGCCGCGATTCGTCCGTCCTTACGCCGAGCGGCATCACGAGCTGATCAAGTTCGCGATCGTCGGCGCGACGACGTTTGTCATCGATTCGGCGATCTTCTTCACCCTCAAGCTCACGGTTCTTGAACCCAAGCCGGTGACCGCCAAGATCATCGCCGGCGTCGTCGCGGTCATCGCGTCCTACATTCTCAATCGGGAGTGGAGCTTCCAGAACCGCGGCGGACGCGAGCGCCACCACGAGGCCCTGCTGTTCTTCGCGTTCAGTGGCGTGGGCGTGCTGCTGTCGATGCTGCCGCTGTACTTCTCCAGCTACGTCCTCGGCCTTCGGGTTCCCGAGGTCTCGCTCACAGTCGAGAACATCGCCGACTTCATCTCGGCCTACATCGTGGGCAACCTGCTGCAGATGGCGTTCCGGTTCTGGGCGTTCCGCCGCTGGGTGTTCCCCGACGAGTTCGTCGACAAGCCCGACCTGGCGCTGGAATCCACACTCACTGGCGGTGGCTTCGCCGAGGCGTTCGAGGACCATGCCGAACACAAGTCCGCCAACGTGACCCCGCTACGACGGCCGAGCCGACGCGCGAAGGCGCGTCAGCTCGGCGACTCTTCGGGCCCCAGGGTGTCGAAGACTTCGTGACACCGCAGGGGTGACCCCCGTCAGTCCTTGAAGGCGTCCTTCACCTTCTCGCCGGCCTGCTTGAGGTTTCCCTTGGCCTGATCCGTCTGGCCCTCGGCCTGGGTGTCCTTGTCTCCGGTTGCCTCCCCGACCTTTTCCTTGGCCTTCCCAGCCAACTCTTCGACCTTGTTCTTGGCCTTGTCGACGGCGCTCATGCGCTTCCTCCCGATCCGGGTGTTGCCATGCCGCGGGTTCGCGACCTGGGAATGACTCGGCGTGGGAACGATGTTCGCCACGCTGCCAGCCATCGGATACCCATCCCGACGATGTCTAACCGTCCGTGGGAGCCTCGGTCAGCCGGCACCCGGAACGCCATCGCGCGCGGCAACGGATGCTGCGTCACGGGTGTCGAAAACCTCGATGACAACATCGCGGTCGCGGTAGCAGCCGACCGAATTGAGCCCCGGCGTCGCCGCGATGACCCTGTTGGCCTCGTCACCGCTGAGCGGATAGTCGGCCACCTCGTGGCGCCAGTGTGCCGCGATCACGGTCGCGCCGCGGGTCAACCGCGGACACTCGCGGCGGAGCAGCGCGGCCAGCAACCCCTCCCCCAGGTAATACGCCACTTCGGAGAGCACCAGCAGGTCGAAAGGTCCTGGCGGCCAGGGATCGTCGAGAGAGCCACGCGACAGGGTGACACGATCCCGCAGCTCATCGCGGCCACTGTCGGCACGCAGCCGCGCGTCGGCGATGTCCAGGGCGGCGCCCGCCACATCCATCGCGGTGACGTGATCGCAGCGCTCGGCGAGCAACGCCGTGAGTGTGCCGATCGAGCAACCCGGCTCGAAGGCATGCCGATAACGCCGCTGCGGCAGCATCGACAGCGTGATCGCGTACTTGCGTTGCTCGTACCAACGGGTGGCCAGTCGCCACGGGTCGGCCGAGTTCGCGTACATGCGGTCGAAGTACGAGTCGGGCAGGCGCTCCGTCACCGGAACACCATCTCCCCGACCGCGAGCAGCCGAGGCAACACGAACGGCGGCAGCACGGGGCCTGTACCCAGCGCCGGCGGGAGGAACTGGCTGCGGAAGCATTGCGCGGCAGCTTGTTTGCGTCCCACGGCGGAAGCCGTCAACGGCACCATGAGTGCCCGGTCCCAGGGCACTGCGGGGTCTCCGGGGGTAGCCCAGTGCCACATCCAGACCGGGTACTCCAACAGAATCGCCGCGGTACGGTGCACAGCGGTGGCAGCGGCTCGCCCAACCGCTTCGTGATCGGGGTGCCCGTCGCCGCGCCATGTCGTCACACACCAGGTGCCCGGTGGGCACGCCTCGAGGATCCCGGTCAGCAGATCGGCAAGCGCGTCTTGGTGGCCGGCGAGTTCGCCGTCGGGCAATCCGAGGCTGATCGGCTCCCCCACACCGAGAATCCTTGCGGCCTTTCTCAACTCGGCGTTTCTGATGCGTTCTAGTCGAATACGTTCGAGCGGGGTGTGAACCTCCTGGGCGGCACCGCCGTCACTGACAGACACCACCCGGACATCGATACCCCGCTCCGCCAACAGCGCCATGGTCGCCCCGAAGCCAAGGGTCTCGTCGTCGGGATGCGGCGCGACCACCACCAGCGCGGGGCATGCCGCGAGGTCCAGCTCACCGAAGGAACGGCTCCAGGTCGTCCAGGCATGCCCTGGAGTGCCCCCACAGGTCAGTGGCCGTGCCCCGAACCGCGCTTCGTTGCCGCACAGTTCAGCGTGCTCTGCGGCTGTCATCGGCGCTCCCCTGCCAGCTTTCCCAGCGCGGCGAGGTCACGCTCGGCGTGGCTCTGCCGCACGTAGATCGTCAGATCCGCGACGCGACGTGCGTGTTGGGCATCCTGGCACAGCGGCGCGGGCCCGAGTGCGCGACCGGTCCGGGTGATCGCCGTATCGACAGCGGTCTCGGCGACGGCACGGGTTCGCCGGGCCAGCAACTGGGCGGACCCGGACCGGTCGAAAGGGTCAGCGTCGATCGCCTCGGCCGCCGCGGCCAGCATCGCGTCGGCCGCCGCGATCGCGGCGTCGACAGCCCCGAGGTGAGCCAGCACGTGGGCATCAGCTGCGCCTCGGGCAGCGCGGTCGTACAGGGGCCCGGCGACCGCGCGGGCAGCACCGACCCAACACGCCGCGACGCCGATCGCACCGTGCCAGAACCCGGGGCGATCCAGATAGTCACCGGGACTACCGACCGGCACCGCGGCCGCGCCGCTGAATTGGACCGAACGGGTATCGCTGGCCGCCATGCCCGGATTCCTCCAGGTGCTGGGCAACGGGCGCACCCCTCTGCTGCTCGTCTCCACCGCGTACAGCGCGCGTTGGCCGTCGCCGAGGCGGGCCGTCACCAACGCGTGTGTACAGAAGCCCGCCCCCGAGCACCACGCTTTGGTGCCCGACAGCCTGACCGCTTCTGTTTCACTGTCGCCGGTGGTGTGCGCATTGAGTACCGCGTCCGGATCTTCGGCGGCCCACACCGCCCACAGCTCGCCTGGCGCAGGAGGTTTGGCACCCAGCTCGTCGAGGATCGCGACGGCATCCACGTGCGCCTCCGCGAGTCGCCCGGCGACAACATCGATCTCCGCCAGCTCCGCAAGCCGTTGCCAACGCCGCACCGTCGCACCGGAACCCGGCAGCGGCAGGTCCAACCGGCCCGACTCCAGCCAGCTCCGAACCAGACCGGCCGTCATGCGGGATCCTTTTCGGCCGAACGAAATACCGACCGCGACATATCACGGAGGTAGCTCGCGAAGCCGCCGGGCGCCCGGCCGTTCCGGCGCGCTGACGTGGTCACCGACAGCGTCGAGTCCCGTTCTATCCGGTAGCCGGCGTTCTCGAACCTTTCGACCAGTTCGACGTCCTCCCCGGTGGCCAGGGGGCGGAAGCCCCCGAGGGCCCAGTATGCGTCGGCACGAAAACCCATGTTGGCGCCATGGATGTGGTTGTGGCCCTTGGGGTCCCGCGCACTCGACTCGTAGGAACGCGTGTACCGCCGAACCAGCGCGACGGGGTGACGCCGCCAGTCGGCCACCCGCACCACGCCCAGCACCATGGCGGCAGCCGACGCGGTCTGCCGCAGCAGCCAGTCCGGGTCCACCTGGCTGTCGGCGTCGGTGGTGGCGTACCAGGCGCGGGAGTCGTCGACGTGGTTGCACAGCGAGCGTGCATAGGCGAATCCGGCGGCCCGGCTCGCACCGACGTTGCCCTCCTCCACGCTGACGAAGTGGACGTCGTGACCGAACTCGCCCGCCAGCTCGGCGCTGCGGTCGTCACAGGAATCCAGGACGACGACGGTCAGAACCGGCATCGGGCAACAGGCCGCCGCCGTGGTCACCGCGCGCAGGCAGCGGGGCAGAAGAGTCACTTCGTTGTGGGCCGGTATGACGACGATCGCCTGATCGAAGGAGGTCGCCGATGGGTTCACCCGTGCGGTCATGCCTGATAGGTAGCCATTTTCACCGGGTTTCACACCCGCCCCGTGACACCCCTACGTCGGCGGAACCGCCACGCGACGGCGCGTCAGCTCGGCGACTCTTCGGACCCCAGTGTGTCGAAGACTTCGTGATACAGCAGTGAATGCACCTGTTCCACGCGCGGAATGTCGTGGAATTCAAGGGGATCCTGCGACGCCGATTCGATGATCAAGGTGCCGGTGCGCAACAGCCGGTCGGTCAGCCCGTGGCGGAATTCGACACTGTTGATCCGCGCCAGCGGGATGTCGATGCCCGAGCGGGTCAGCACCCCGTGCCGGAACATCACCCGCCGGTCGGTGATGACGAAGTGTGTGGTCCACCAGTTCAGGAACGGCCAGACGGTGAGCCAGCCGACCACGATGAGCCAGATCGCCCCGATCACGATGAACAGCACGTTCTTGGCGGTGGCCTGCCAGTCCATGGTGTTGACCACGGCGGCGACGAACGCCGACGCCGCGGTGGCCAGGACCAGGATCAGGACCGCACCGATCAGACGTTTCCAGTGCGGATGCCGGTGCAGCACCACCTGCTCGTCGTTTGCCAGCACATTCTCCGGGTACCCCACGGCAGCACTCTACGGCGCATCGGGGCGCAGGTGCGTGATGTCGCCTGCAGAAACCGTGGCCCGCTCGGCACCGGTGTCGATGATCAGCCGCCCGAGTTCGTCGACGTCGACGGCCGTGCCGACCAACTCGTTGTCGCCGGGCAGGATCGCGCGGACCCGGCTGCCGATGGTGACGCTGCGAGCGCGGTAATCGGCGGCCAGCCCCGGATCGCCATTGCGCCAGCCGGCGAACCGGGCGGCCAGATGCCGGAGCAGCGCCTGAGCCAGCGGATTGCGGTCCACCGTTCCGGCGCCGAGCTGCGTCAGTGAGGTGGCCCGTGGGTCGGGCGCCTCGTCGGTGGTCATCGTCACGTTCAAGCCGAGCCCGACGACGACGACCGGCGCGGGCGACGCCACCTCGGCGAGGATTCCGGCCAGCTTCCCGCCGCCCGGGCCGACCAGCACATCGTTAGGCCATTTCAGGCCGACGCGTACGCCCGTGACCTCGGCGACGGCGTCGACGACGGCGACGCCGGTCGCCAGCGGCAGCCACCCCCAGGTATCCGCGGGAACCCCTGACGCGTCGACTCCGACCGACAGTGCCAACTGTGACCGTGGCGGGGCCGACCACTGCCTGCCATGCCTGCCGCGCCCGGCGTTCTGGTACTCGGCCAACAACACCGAGCCGGCGATCTCCTCACCGTCCGCCGCCCGCGCGATCAGATCGGCGTTGGTCGATCCGGTCTCGTCGACGACGTCGAGTTGATGCCACGGCGCGCTCAACGATTCCCGCAGGGCGGCGGCATCGAGCGGCGGGCGGTTCGGCTGGCGGTCATCCATGGGCCGTCAGCTTATTCGCACCGGTAATCAGCTACCGATTGGCCAGGTTGGCCGCGACCTCCTCATGCCACAGCTCGTTGGCGTGCTTGGTGTCGACCTCCTGCTCGAAGCGATCGGTCATGTCCGGTGTGACATCGGCGACGTCGACGTAGAACTGCTCGTACCACCGGCGATGGTGATAGACGGGACCGTCCTCCTCGGTCAGCAACGGATTGTCGATCCTGGCCTTGTGCTTCCAGATCTCGACGTCCTCCATGAAGCCGTCGCCGAAGGTCCGGCTCATGGTCGCGGCGAGCTTCTCGGCCTTGTCCGCCGACAGCGCGGGATTCTGCTGGACCGCGACTCCCCACTGCAGCACGAACGAGTTGTGCGTCACCGGGTAGTGGCAGTTGATCAGCGCGATCTCCACGGTGAAATTCGGGGCGAGATCGTTGTGCAGCCAGTTGATCATGTAGGCCGGGCCGAAATACGTTGCCTCCGAACGCAGGTAGGTACCGTCCCAGAGTTCTCTGGTGGCATAGTCCGGACGCGGCTTGGACTCCATGAACTGGCTCGCCGTGTGGCCTTCGATGACGTTCTTGAAGTACGTCGGGTAGGCGTGGTGGATGTAGAAGAAGTGCGCCATGTCGACGTTGTTGTCGACGATCTCGCGGCAGTGCGACCCTTCGATCAGGATCGAATTCCATTGCCACGGTGACCAGATGCCCTCGTCGTAGCCCTCGATCGTGGGCGGGGTCAGCTCGGCGGCCGGCGCGGAGCCTTCCGGGTCATGCCAGACCAGCAGCTGACCGTTGACCTCGGTGGTGGGCCACTTGCGGGTACGCGCGAGCCGCGGAGTGCGCTTGGCATAGGGCACCAGCTTGCACTTTCCGTCGCTCCCCCAGCGCCAGTCGTGGAACGGACACGCCAGGTTGTCGTCCTTGACCGACCCCATCGACAGGTCGCCGCCCATGTGCCTGCAGTACGAATCGAGCACGTGCAGTTCGCCGGCCGAGTCGGAATAGACGACGAGCTTCGTACCGAAAGCCTCGATGCCGTGCGGTTGCCCGTCGCGGAACGTCTCAGCGAGCCCGACGCAGTGCCAGCCGCGGGCGAACCGCGTCATCTCCGCGCCGGCGTCGATTTCCCGGATGTCACTCATACATCTCGTCCTAACATGTCTTTGACCGCCAGGTGGCTGAACAGCATGCTGGTTCCGATCGGATTTCCGCCGCCCGGATACGCGGTGCCGCTGGGGGCGGCCATGGTGTTGCCCGCCGCATACAGACCGGCGATCACCTGTCCGTCGACGCCGAGTACCCGGGCCGCGGTATCGGTACGCAACCCACCCTTGGTGCCCAGGTCGGAGATGCCGAACGCGGCGGCATGGAAGGGACCCTTCTCGATCGCGACGAGTGGGGACGCCCCACCGGAGAAGGCACGGTCGTAGGCCTCGTCACCGCGACCGAAATCCTCGTCCGATCCGGCGGCGACGAAACCGTTGAAGCGGGCCACGGTGGCGGTCAGGTTCTCGGCCGGGACGCCGATCTTGGCGGCCAGTTCCTCCAGGGTGTCGGCGGTGTGCCACAACCCGGCATCGACGTAGCGCTGCGTGTCGACCATCGAGACGTTGGTGGCCTTGACGGGAGGGACCTCCCCCTCCCGGTCGTCGTAGATCATCCAGTACGGCAACGTCATCGAACCGTCGGCCAGCCGGGGCAGGATCGCCCGGCCGATGCGGTCATAGGCCGCCGACTCGTTGACGAACCGCTGCCCGTTCTGGTCGACGAAGATGCCGCCGGTGAACCACAGCGCGAACGCGGAGCGCCCGTCGGGGTGCGTCAGGCCCGGCGACCACCAGGCCTGCTCCATCAGGTCGACGTCGGCGCCGACGGCCATCGCCGCCTGATGCGCGCGGCCCAGGTTGGCCGGCGGCCCCATGGTGTCGCGGGCGACACCCGGCACGCCGTACTCGCGGCGCAGTTCGTCGTTGCCCTCGAAGCCGCCGGCGGCGAGCAGCACGCCGCGCCGGGCCCGGATGGCTTGGCGCTCACCGTCGGATTCGACGATCGCACCCGTCACGACGCCGTCCTCGACGACCAACTCCACCAGCGGGGTGTTACGCCGCACCGAGGCATTCGGGTACTGCTCGATGGCTTTGAGGAACCGGGCGATCAGCGCCCGGCCGCCGATGAAGTAGTCGTCGGGCTGTTCGGCACCGAGCCGGTCGGCGTCGAGCGGGCCCCGCACCAGCTCGCGCAGGTGCGGGGCTTTCTCCACCTTGAGCGGCCGGGCCGCGATGTGGCGTTGACCGTCGGTGCGCGCCTTGGGTGCCTTGCCGAAATAGTCGGGCCACGGCATCGGCGCGAACTTCAGATTGTCGTCGGCTTCGAGATACTCGATCAGCCCGGCGCCGCCGCGGACGTAGGTGTCCTGCAGTTCCCGCGGGGTGCGGTCACCGACGACGGCGTGGTAGTACTCCAGCGCATCCTCGATGGTGTCGTCGGTGCCTGCCCGCTTGAGCACCGGGTTGCACGGGAACCACACCCCGCCGCCCCCGGAATACGCTGTGGTGCCGCCGAATTTGTCGCTGGCCTCCACCAGGATCACCGACAGCCCTTCGCGGGCCGCCGTGTAGGCGCCGGCCACGCCACCGCCGCCGGACCCGGCGACCAGGACGTCACATTCGTCTGTCCACTTCATGCGGCCCGCCTCATAGGTAACGCTGCCTCCCGTACTGCGCGAACTCGTCGTCCAGCGACCTTTTGTCATCGTCGTCCATGGCCCGGTACACCGGCTCACCGCGTCCCGCCCACCGGTACACCACCTCGTCGGTGTGCCAGCGATCCTGCTGAAGTTCGCGTTTGAGTACCTTGTTGGACCCGGTGACCGGCAGGTTCTTCGAAACCCGCAGGAACCGTGGAATTCCCTTGGTGCCCAGGTCATCCTGGCCGGCCAGGTAGGACACGAAGGCAGCGGCGTCGAAGCCGTCGGGATCGGCCACCTCGATCGCGGCCATCACCTGATCGCCCGAACGCGGATCGGGGACCGCGTACGCACCGGCTGCCACCACTTCCGGGTGGCGGCGCAGGACCCGCTCGATGTTCAGCGCCGAGGTGTTCTCACCGTCCACCCGGATCCAGTCCCCGCGGCGGCCGGCGAAGTAGATGAACCCCGCCTCGTCGAGGTAGCCGAGATCGCCGGTCCAATACCAGCCGTTGCGGATACGTTCGGCGTTGGCCTCGTCGTTGTTGTAGTAGCCCTCGAACGTGCGGGTGCCGAACTTGTCGACGATCTCGCCCACGGCGTCGTCGGGGTTGAGAACGCGGCCGTGCTCATCGAAAACCGCCGGCACACAGTCGTTCAGCGATTCGGGGTCGATGATCGCCACTCCCTGATGGGCGGGGCGGCCCAGTGCGCCCGGTGGCATGTCGGGGGCCAGGACCACTGCCCCGCCGCCTTCGCTCGAGCCGTAGCCCTCGAACAGTTCGGCACCGAAGCGGCGGCGGAACTCGTTCTGGTCGTCAGGCGAGGCCTCGGTGCCGAAGCCGCGGACCAATGAGTTCTCGGCGTCGTCGGGTTGTTCCGCAGTGGCCATCAGGTAGCCGAGCGCCTTGCCCACGTAGGTGAAGAACGTCGCGCCGAAATACCGTACGTCCGGCAGGAATCCGGACGCCGAGAACGCGGGTGTCAGGCACACGGTCGCGCCGACCGACAGCGCAGGCGCCCACAACGCCATGATCGCGTTGCCGTGGAACAGCGGCATGCAGCAGTACTCCACGTCCTCGCGCACGTGGCCGAACTTCTCCGCGGCCGCGTAGGCGATCCGGGCCAGCCTGCCCTGGCTGCACTTGACCGCCTTGGACGCACCCGTCGTCCCCGACGTGAACAGCAGCAACAGCAGAGACTCAGCCGCGATTTGTGCACGGTTTTCCGCGCTTACCGCGGACTTTCGTGCACAAATCGCGTCTTGATAGGCCGGGTCGTCGACAACGAGGAACCGATCGGGTGGCAGGCCGAGGTCCAGGCCTTGCAGACGCTGGGCACCGGCGATATCGGTGACGATCAATTGGCAATCGGCATGGCGGATTTCGGCCGCCATCTCAGCGGCGCCGCGGGTCGGGTTGATCCCCACGATCGTCGCCCCGGCGAGGGCGGCACCGCCCAGCCAGAACACGAAGTCCGGCACGTTGTCGAGGAGCACGCCGATATGGAAGGGGCCGTCAGCGCGTAGCGACTGGGCCAGCGCTCCGCGTGCGGCGGACTCTGCGACCACCTCGTCCCAGGTCCAGTCCCGCTCGCGGGTGCGCAGGCCGAGATGCTGATCGCCGACGCGGTCGAGCAGCATCTGGGCGACCGAGTCGCGCACTGCGTCAGGCATGAGCCTCGGCGGCGGCGCGCTTCTGGTCGATGTAGGCCTGCGGCAGGTCTTCCTGGCTCAGCCGGGTCACGCTGACCGGGCCGGTCTGGTAGGCGTCCTCACCGACGATCAGGCCGTCGGCGTCGATCGGCCAGTTGATGAGCTGACGGAACAGCAGCAGGTAATCGCCGTCCGGGTCGTCGACCTCGACGCCGATCGCCTGCGCGGCTGCGCCCGGATAGATCATCTTCATCCAGCCTTCGGTCATCACCAGATCATCGTCGACGGCAAGGCGATCGATCTCGAAAACGAGGTGGTTGGCGCCGCTGGCCACGAATGCCTCGTAATAGGCGCGCACACCCTCGGTGGTCTTGGGGCCCATGTCGGCGTTGGCGTACCAGAAGTGATAGTCCGGGTTGGGGCTCAGAGTCGCCATGAGCCGGTCCATATCGGGCTCAGCCTCGGCCTTCATGTGCTCGAGGACGACGCCGAGCACCTGCCGGTGCCGCTCGTTGGTGGTGACGGCGAGACGTTCTTCCACGGGGACCCAGGTCTTGGTCGGGTCGATGATGGCCATGGCGGCCTCCTTGTGTCGGTCAGCTTGCAGTGGGCTGTTGTGGGCTGCACCGCAATCCTGGCCAATCACGTGATGCCCGTCACCCGCCATACGTCGGTCGATTCCGCCAATTCATCCGACAGTTGTCGGACGGTCGAGCTCCCGATTTCCGCGCCTAGAGCAGGTCCGCATCGGCCAGTTCGGCCGACGACATCGCGATGCGCCGCACCATGAGCACCAGCGTGCCCAGGAAGCGGTCCACCGGATCCTCGAAATCCCACCCCATCGCGGCCTGTACCCGAGCCAACCGGGCCGCGACCGTGCTGTGGTGCACGTGCAGTTCGGCGGCCGTCCGCCGCAGCGAGCCATAGACGAAGAACGCCTCGGTGGTCCGCACATCGAGATCCCCGGCGGGCGTTGACGCAATCTCGTTGATACGGGCCACATCTCGATTGCGTCGCACCCGGTCGATCGGGAGGTCGGCCAGCAGCTCCAGCGAGCTCAACCGCTCGTAGGCCACCACGCGCCTGCCGAATCCGGTCGATGACGCGAACCGCAGTGCGCGTACGGCTTCGTGCCATGAGGTCGACGCGCTGAATGCGTTGCCCACCGATCCGATTCCGATCCACGGACCCGACGCCGTGCCGGTGTTCACCACCGCCGGAAACTGTTCGACGACGAGGCGCTCCAGGCGGTCCGAGAGCTCCCGCATGTCGAACGATCCCTGACAGACGATGGCGGTCGCGTTGCCGATCACCGCCGACCGCACCGTCAGCGCGGCCAGTTCATCGGTGATGAGGCGCAGGGTCTCCCGCGGCGAATGTCCCGAGGCCGCCAGCACGCACGTCGGCCTGGTCTCGTCGAGGCCCAGGAGCCGAATCGCCCGGGCCCGGTCTTCGCGATGTTCTTTGGCCGACAGCACCACCTCGAGCAGCGCGGGATCACCCAGGTGCGGAGTCCCGCTCACACCGGTCCGCGCAGCGAGGTGACCTACCAGTCGTCGCAGACGGTCGAGGAGCACCTCGTCCAAGGGATGCCCGGATCCGTCACGTTCCACCCAGACGACGGTCTCGTGGCGATCGGATGCCGGCGAGGCGCCGTCGTCGATCGGATCGAGGCGTCCGGACGCGTCGTAACGGACGACGGTGCCGCCCGGCCAACGAACACCCACCGGGCACCCGGCGATCAGCGCGGCAAACCGTACCGCCGCATCAGCGTTGGCCTCTTGCTCCTCCAGCGCGTCGAACTGCGCGACGAGCCGAAGCACCGATGCGGGATCGCTGCCCAGTTCAGAGAGCAGAACCGGCGCCGAGGTCATGATCGAGAGCGTAGGCCCAGAGCCCACCCCGGCGTCAGGCCACAGCACACTGCCCCCACCGGAGTGACGCGCGCCACGCCCACCTCTCTTAGACCAGTCTTAGGGTTACCGATAACATCGGGACCCATGACGAGCGTTACCGAGCCGTCCGCCGAGCACCAGGTGGACATCCACACCACTGCAGGCAAGCTGGCTGACCTCAAGAGGCGGGCCGAGGAGACGCTGCATCCCGTCGGCGAAGCCGCCGTGGACAAGGTGCACGCCAAGGGCAAGCTGACCGCCCGCGAGCGCATCCTTGCCCTGCTCGACGAGGGGTCGTTCGTCGAACTCGACGCGCTGGCCAAGCACCGCAGCACCAACTTCGGCCTGGAGAACAACCGGCCGCTGGGCGACGGTGTGATCACCGGCTACGGCACCATCGACGGCCGCGACGTCTGCATCTTCAGCCAGGACGCCACGGTGTTCGGCGGCAGCCTCGGTGAGGTCTACGGCGAGAAGATCGTCAAGGTCCAGGAGCTGGCCATCAAGACCGGCCGCCCGCTGATCGGCATCAACGACGGCGCCGGCGCCCGCATCCAGGAGGGCGTGGTCTCCCTCGGCCTGTACAGCCGGATCTTCCACAACAACATCAAGGCCTCGGGTGTCATCCCGCAGATCTCGTTGATCATGGGTGCCGCGGCCGGTGGCCACGTCTACTCCCCCGCGCTGACCGACTTCATCGTCATGGTCGACCAGACCAGCCAGATGTTCATCACCGGCCCGGACGTCATCAAGACCGTCACCGGCGAGGACGTCACCATGGAGGAGCTGGGCGGCGCCCACACCCACATGGCCAAGTCCGGCACCGCGCACTACGTCGCCTCCGGCGAGCAGGACGCCTTCGAGTACGTCCGCGACCTGCTGAGCTACCTGCCCCCGAACAACTACGCCGAGCCGCCGCACTACCCGGTGGCCCCGGCGCAGGGCTCGATCGAGGAGACCCTGACCGACGAGGACATCGAGCTCGACACGCTGATCCCGGATTCGCCGAATCAGCCGTACGACATGCACGAGGTCATCACCCGCATCCTCGATGACGACGAGTTCCTCGAGGTGCAGGCCGGTTACGCCGGCAACATCGTGGTCGGCTTCGGCCGGGTCGACGGCCGCCCGGTGGGCATCGTGGCCAACCAGCCCACCCAGTTCGCGGGCTGCCTCGACATCAACGCCTCGGAGAAGGCCGCCCGGTTCATCCGGACCTGCGACTGCTTCAACATCCCGATCGTCCTGCTGGTCGACGTCCCGGGCTTCCTGCCCGGCACCGACCAGGAGTACAACGGCATCATCCGGCGCGGCGCCAAGCTGCTCTACGCCTACGGTGAGGCCACCGTCGCCAAGGTCACCGTCATCACCCGTAAGTCCTACGGCGGCGCGTACTGCGTGATGGGCTCCAAGGACATGGGCGCCGATGTCGTGGTGGCCTGGCCGACGGCTCAGATCGCCGTGATGGGCGCCTCGGGCGCGGTCGGCTTCGTGTACCGCTCCGAACTGCGCGACGCAGCCAAGAACGGCGAGGACGTCGATGCGCTGCGTCTGGAGCTGCAGCAGACCTACGAGGACACTCTGGTCAACCCCTACATCGCCGCCGAGCGCGGATACGTCGACGCGGTCATCCCCCCGTCGCACACCCGTGGCTACGTGGCCAACGCCCTGCGACTGCTGGAGCGCAAGATCATCCAGATGCCGCCGAAGAAGCACGGGAACATTCCACTGTGAGCGAGGCGAGTGTGGCCGACGAGACTGCAACCGAAGACGTCAAGGCCGACCACCAGGCACATATCAAGGTGCTGCGCGGTCAGCCCACCGACGCGGAGATGGCCGCACTGATGGCCGTCCTCGGCACCGCCGGTGGCGGCGCTGAGGGCCCCGTGGTGCGCGACCGCAACCTGTGGGGGCATCCGGTGGACAAGCTGCGCTACTCGATCTTCAGCTGGCAGCGCATCACGCTGTGGGAGCGCACCCACATGCGGCGCTGATGAGCGCTCGCGCGAAGAAGAAACAGCACTAAATGACCCGGGTTGTTCTGGGTTCGGCATCGACAGGCCGGCTTGGCGTTCTTCGTCAGGCCGGCCTCGATCCGTTGGTGGTGGTGTCCGGTGTCGACGAGGACGCCGTCATCGCGTCGTTGGCCGATGCCCCGCCCGAGCAGGTGGTGAGCGCACTGGCCGCCGCCAAGGCCGACGAGGTGTTCACCCACCTGCCCGCGGCCGTCGCCGGGGACTGTGTCGTCATCGGCTGCGACTCGATGCTGTTTCTCGACGGGCAGCTGTGTGGCAAGCCCGGTGATGTCGATACCGCGCGCCGGCAATGGCAGTCGATGTCGGGCCGGACGGCTCAGCTGTATTCGGGCCACGCGGTGCTCGTCGTCCGTGACGGGGCCGTCGCATATCGCATCGCTGACACCGGCATCACCGCAGTGCATTTCGGCTCACCGACCGACACGGACCTGGAGGCGTATCTCGAAAGCGGCGAACCACTCGGTGTCGCAGGCGGTTTCACGCTCGACGGGTTGGGTGGCTGGTTCATCGAAGGCATCGACGGCGATCCGTCCAATGTGATCGGGTTGAGCCTGCCGCTGCTGCGCAGGATGCTTGCGACCGCAGGTCTTTCCATCGCGGATCTGTGGGCAAGCCGGCCGGAGTGACCGAATCGGCGCACTGCGACGAGTGTGCCGGTCCCCGTTGAAATTTCGCGGACTCGGCGCGAAAAGCTACACGTTCGTCACAGCATCTGGCACACGTCGTCACGGATTGACCAGCGGTGGCCCGGACTCCAGAGTGACCAAATTGCAACCTTTTGAATGGCGGCGCGCCGCGCTGACGTCCCGAATAGTCTCAACCACGGGTTGACACTGGGCCGATGCCAGTCGAAGAAACAATGTGGGATGTTCGCGTGGCACGCGACTTCGAGACATGCGACCTGGAGCGGCTGCGCGCCGCATTCGCCGACATCATCTCCAAGCGCCTGTCTCCGGGCAAGCGGCTGCTGCGCGTGGTGACCTGGTCACAGAACGGCGGCTCACTCTTCCGCGCCAACAACGGCGTCCGCCGCTTCGCCGTGGCCTACGAGGTCGCTTTCACCGCGTAACTCACCGCCGTGGCGCCGCGTCGAGCTTCGGAATCACATTGCCGGGCTTGCCAGGCACGAGCACCGTCCCGTCCGCGTCGACGATCGGCGAGTCGGTGACCAGCCCCGCCCCGGCATCGACATAGACGGTTTGCGACTTGATCTCGTTCGACCGCGCGATATCGCGAGTGGTACACGCGTCGGATGCGGCACTGTCGACTTGCGGCACATCGGGTTCCCAGCTCAGATTTGCGTGCACGGGAACCGGATTCACACCACGCGGCGCATATCTCGTGACGCGGGTGACGCACTGGTACCAGCCCTTGGGTGTGCCGAGGCTCTTGATATCGCCCGTAAAGATGTTCGGCGGTTTCAGATAGAACACCTCGTAGTCCACCCCGGGCGACCGCCCTTGCGGCTTCTCCACATAGCCGATGATCGGTAGCGGGCCGCGACTCTCGGGCGGCGGCGGCTGATACGCCGCGACGGCCTTGTCCCAATCGTCCTTCTTCTGCTGCTCGGCTTCGGCGGCCACCTTGTCACGCTCCGTCGACCACGCGAGCCCGGCAAGAATCACCGCCGCGACGATGACGAACAAGCCGCCGAGAGCCTGCATTCCGTACGCGGCCTCACTGGGTTCGTTGGCTTCGGGGTTCTCGTACTTCCACGATTCGGTGGCCCACCAGATCTTCCTGGGCCGCAGCAGCATGAACAGGCCCAGCGGTATGCCGATCACCAGGCAGAGGATCGCAAGCGCCACGGCAAACAGCCTAAGACCGCACGCCGGGCCCCCGATGCGGCAATCTGCGCCGGTCGTGGGCACTGCCACGCCGCGGTTATCCGGACCGACGGTACGCTCTTGGTGTGCCGCTGCCTGCTGATCCCAGCCCCACTCTTGCCGAGTACGCCCATCCGGAGCGCCTGGTCACCGCCGACTGGCTGGCCAGCAATCTGGGCCGGCCCGGTTTGGCCATCGTCGAGTCCGACGAGGATGTCTTGCTCTACGACACCGGCCACATCCCGGGCGCCGTCAAGATCGACTGGCATCTCGACCTCAACGACCCCAACGTGCGTGACTACATCAACGGTGAGCAGTTTGCCGAGCTGATGGACCGCAAGGGCATCAGCCGCGACGACACCGTCGTCATCTACGGCGACAAGAGCAACTGGTGGGCGGCCTACGCGCTGTGGGTGTTCACCCTGTTCGGTCACCCCGATGTGCGCCTGCTCGACGGCGGCCGCGACCTGTGGGTCTCCCACGGCCGCGACACCACCCTTGAGGTGCCCACCCGGCAGTCCAGCGGCTACCCGGTCGTGGAGCGCAACGACGCCCCGATCCGCGCCTACCGGAACGACGTGCTCGACATCCTCGGCAAGCAGCCGCTGATCGACGTCCGCTCGCCCCAGGAGTACACGGGCGAACGCACCCACATGCCCGACTACCCGGAAGAGGGCGCGCTGCGCGGCGGGCACATCCCCACCGCGAAGTCGATCCCGTGGGCCAAGGCCGCCAGGGACAGCGGTCAGTTCCGCAGCCGCGCCGAGCTCGAGGAGCTCTACGGCTTCCTCAGCCCCGACGACGAGACGGTGGTGTACTGCCGGATCGGTGAGCGCTCCAGCCACACCTGGTTCGTGCTGACTCACCTGCTCGGCTTGCCCGGTGTGCGCAACTACGACGGCTCGTGGACCGAATGGGGCAACGCCGTGCGCGTGCCGGTCGCCGTCGGCCCGGACCCAGGTGACGCCCCGAGCGCCTCATGAGTTCGATGCCGGCCGCTTTGGCAGAGGTGGTCTCCGACTTCCAGGAGGTGACCGGCCAGGACAAGTTGCAGCTGCTGTTGGAGTTTGCCAACGAGCTGCCGCCCTTGCCGACTCATCTCGAAGAGGCGGCCATGGAACCCGTTCCGGAGTGCCAGTCTCCGTTGTTCCTGGATGTCGACGCGTCCGATCGGGGCAAAGTGCGGCTGTACTTCAGCGCTCCCCCGGAGGCGCCGACGACGCGCGGGTTCGCCGCGATCCTGGCCACCGGCCTCGACGGCCAGTCCGCCGATGACATCCTGGCGGTGCCCGACGACTTCTACACCGCGCTGGGCCTGGCCGCCCTGATCAGCCCGCTGCGGCTGCGCGGGATGTCGGCGATGCTGACCCGCATCAAACGCCGCCTGCGCGGAGCCTGAGCGCTCTCACGGGTCTGTCCGGAGTCCCTCGCTGAGTTTGGGGACGACGTTGCCCGGCGCCGCGGGCAGGATCTCGCTGCCGTTGCGATCGACGATGGCCGAGTCGGTGACGACCGTGGTGCTTGCCGCAGCACCGTTCAGCGACACCTTGTGAATGTTGCGACCGATACCAGTGTGGCATTGGTCGTTCTGCTTCAAATCGCCGAGTTGTTCAGGTGCCCAAGTGAGTTCAGGGCGCACGGCCATTCGATCGCCATCGGCCTTGACCACGTCGGCCGAGGTGTAGCACGGATAGCTGAACCTGTCCGACATCCTGCGGATGTAGTCGTGCACCGCATCTCCCGGCGCCACGTAATACACGGTTACCGCGAGCCCTGCGGGGAACTCCTCGACGAAATAGCCGATCACCGGCAGCTGTCCGCGCTTCTCCGGCGCAGGGACGACAAAGGCGGCCTCAGCCGCCTGCCGCTGCTCCTTCGCTTCGCGGCGGTTCTTCCGTTGGAAGTCACTGTGGATGACCGAAGCGCCCACAAACAGCGCCAGCAGGATCACGAAAACCCCGCCGGCCCGGGTCATCCCATAGGCCGCGTCGCTCGGCTCGTTGGCCTCCGGATTGCTGAACTTCCAGGACTGGGTGGCCCACCAGATGCGCCTCGGTGAGGCTGCCATGACCCCGCCCACCAACACGCCCACGACGATGACCAAAATCCCCGCACCCACGGGCCAACAGTAATAGCGTCGGCGTGTCGGTTCAGACGGCAATTTCGTGCGTCAACAGGACCGATGGGTTCATCGACAGATTTCCGCCAAAACCTACTCACCGGTAACCGATACCGGATTGGGAAGCCTCAAGGTGCGGCGCATAAACTGCCCGCGATAGATTCTTAAAGACGTTTCTTAGAGAACTGCCGAGGAGGCACCGTGGCCAACCACGCCAGCTCAAAGATCTCCAAGGTGCTGGTCGCCAATCGCGGGGAGATCGCGGTCCGGGTGATCCGTGCCGCCAAAGACGCTGGACTTGCCAGCGTGGCCGTGTATGCCGAACCTGACGCCGATGCACCGCACGTGCGGCTCGCCGATGAAGCTTTTGCCCTGGGGGGACAGACCTCCGCCGAGTCGTACCTGGTCTTCGAGAAGATCCTGGACGCCGCCGCGAAGTCCGGCGCCAACGCCATCCACCCGGGTTACGGCTTCCTGTCGGAGAACGCCGACTTCGCCCAGGCCGTGCTGGATGCCGGGCTGATCTGGATCGGGCCGAGCCCGCAGTCGATCCGCGATCTCGGTGACAAGGTCACCGCCCGCCACATCGCCGCGCGCGCCCAGGCGCCGCTGGTGCCCGGAACGCCCGAGCCCGTCAAGGACGCCGACGAGATCGTGGCGTTCGCCAAGGAACACGGCGTTCCGATCGCGATCAAGGCCGCCTTCGGCGGTGGCGGTCGCGGTATGAAGGTGGCCCGCACCATCGAGGAGATCCCGGAACTGTTCGACTCGGCGACGCGCGAGGCCGTCGCCGCGTTCGGTCGCGGCGAGTGCTTCGTCGAGCGCTACCTGGACAAGCCGCGCCACGTCGAAGCGCAGGTGATCGCCGATACGCACGGCAACGTCGTTGTCGCAGGCACCCGCGACTGCTCGCTGCAGCGCCGCTTCCAGAAGCTGGTCGAGGAGGCGCCCGCGCCGTTCCTCTCCGACGCGCAGCGCAAGGAGATCCACGAGTCCGCCAAGCGCATCTGCAAGGAGGCCGGCTACTACGGTGCCGGCACCGTTGAGTACCTGGTCGGCCAGGACGGCCTGATCTCCTTCCTGGAGGTCAACACCCGTCTGCAGGTGGAACACCCGGTCACCGAGGAGACCTCGGGCATCGACCTCGTACTGCAGCAGTTCAAGATCGCCAACGGCGAGGCCCTGGACATCACCGAGGACCCGACGCCGCGCGGCCACTCGTTCGAGTTCCGCATCAACGGCGAGGACGCCGGCCGCGGCTTCCTGCCCGCCCCCGGCCCGGTCACCAAGTTCGAGGCCCCGACGGGCCCGGGCGTCCGGATGGACTCCGGTGTGGAGAGCGGTTCGGTCATCGGCGGTCAGTTCGACTCGATGCTGGCCAAGCTGATCGTCACCGGTGCCACCCGTGAAGAGGCCCTGGCCCGCTCGCGGCGCGCCCTGGCCGAGTTCAACGTCGAGGGCCTGGCAACGGTCATCCCGTTCCACCGCGCCGTGACCGCCGACCCGGCCTTCATCGGCGACGGCGAGAAGTTCGACGTCCACACCCGCTGGATCGAGACCGAGTGGGACAACACGGTCGAGCCGTTCACCGGTGGCGACCCGATCGAGGAAGAGGACACCGTTCCTCGCCAGACCGTGGTCGTCGAGGTCGGTGGGCGTCGCCTCGAGGTGTCGCTGCCCGGTGACCTCGCGCTCGGCGGTGGCGGTGGCGGCGCTGGTGCCAGCGGTGTCCTTCGCAAGAAGCCCAAGGCCCGCAAGCGCGGTGGCGGCGGCGCCACGGCGGCGTCGGGTGACTCGGTGACCGCACCCATGCAGGGCACCGTCGTCAAGGTGGCCGTCGAAGAGGGCCAGGAAGTCGCCGCAGGCGACCTCGTGGTGGTCCTGGAGGCCATGAAGATGGAGAACCCGGTGACGGCCCACAAGGACGGTGTCATCACCGGCCTGGCCGTCGAGGCGGGTGCCGCCATCACCCAGGGCACCGTGATCGCCGAGATCAAGTAACGCCCGGTCTTTTTCCGCGAGGCTGTAGTCACCGCACCCGGTGGCTGCAGCCTCGCGGCGTTTCAGGCGGGCGGCTATGGAACGCTGGTGCTGTGGAACCTGTGGAGATCAACAACGGCCAGTGGTATCTGCGTGGACTGCGCGCCGACGACCGTGTCGACGACCGGCCAGCGCTCACCGACCTGGGCGAGGACGACCTGGACTACGTTCACGACGCCACGGACGGCTGGGCCGATGACACCCGGTACACCTGGGCGGTGTGCGAACCGACCACCGGTGAGCTGCTCGCCGAGGTCGTCCTCGATCCCGTCACCGGTTTCCTGAGCAGTCGGGGCCGCCCCGGCTTCGAGGACGCCGCCGCCATCTCGGAGGACACCGTGCGCCGCTATGCGACGCAGGTGCTCGGACTGGAGGTGCACACGTGAGCACGCCCGCGAACCCCAAGGTCGTCACGGTGACCGGTGCGGCCGGCCAGATCGGCTATGCCGCGCTGTTCCGCATCGGGGCGGGTGCCCTGCTGGGACGTGACGTCCCGGTGAAGCTGCGCCTGCTGGAACTGCCCTCAGCGGTGCGTGCGGCCGAAGGCGTCGTCATGGAGCTGGTCGACAGCGCCTTCGACCTGCTGGTCGACATCGAGATTCACGACGACCCGGTGCGGGCGTTCGACGGTGTCGACGTCGCGCTGCTGGTCGGGGCCCGGCCGCGCAGTAAAGGCATGGAGCGCGCGGACCTGTTGGCCGCGAACGCCGCGATCTTCGCCGACTCCGGCAAGGCCCTGAACTCCGGCGCGGCCAACGACGTGCGCATCGTCGTGGTCGGCAATCCGGCGAACACCAATGCACTGGTGGCCTCCGCGCACGCCCCTGACATCCCGGCTGAGCGATTCACCGCGCTGACCCGGCTCGACCACAACCGGGCCGTCGCCGCCCTGGCCACCCACGCGGGTGTGCACGTCACCGACGTGTCCCGGGTGACCGTGTGGGGCAACCACTCCCCGACCATGTACCCCGACATCTTCCACGCGGTGGTCGACGGGCGGCCCGGCTCGGAGTTCGCCTCAGACACCGACTGGCTGACCAACGACTTCATCCCGACCGTCGCCACCCGCGGTACCGCGATCATCGAGGCGCGGGGCACCTCGTCGGCGGCGTCGGCCGCCAACGCCGCCATCGACCACGTCCGGGACTGGGTGGATGGCACCGACCCCGATGACTGGACGTCGGTGGCACTGCCGTCCCCCGGTGTCTACGGGGTCCCCGAGGGGGTGGTCGCCTCGCTGCCGGTGCGCGCGGTCGACGGCGCGTGGGAGATCGTGGAGGGCCTGGAGATCAACGAGTTCTCCCGGGCCCGTATCGACGCGTCGGTGGCCGAACTGCTCGACGAGCGCCACGCGGTCGAACGGCTCGGTCTGTTGTAGCCCCTGGGACGGCTTTCACCGACCGTGAATCGTGTGGAACTAGG
>NZ_HG322951.1:2151800-2232378 GCF_000455325.1 Mycolicibacterium septicum DSM 44393 | reverse complement strand
AGCCCCTGGGCGCTTTCACCCACCGTGAATCGTGTGGAATAGGCAGCCGGCAACCTGAACTGCCCTGTGCCGGCGGCTCGGCCGCACTGCGCGCTCCTAACCTCGGCGCATGCCAACTCGTCCTTCGGCTCACCCGTTTGCGGGCCGCAACATCGTCCTCATCGGCGGCGGCTCAGGCATCGGTCTGGCCACCGCCCGCCTGGTCGTTGCCGGGAAGGGCACCGTCGTCTTGGGCGGGCGCACGCCCGAGCGGCTGGCCTCGGCCGCGGCCACCCTCGGCCCACAAGCCGGTTGGCATCGGGTCGACACCGCTGACCAGGATTCGATCGACGCGTTCTTCGATTTCGTCGGTACCAGGTTCGGCTCCGTCCACGGCCTGTTCACCACCGCCGCCGACTACCTGACCGGTCCGATGGCCCGGCTCAGCATCGATCAGGCGGCCACGGCGTTCGACTCCAAGTTCTGGGGTCAGTACCGCGTGGTCAAGTCGGCGATTCCGGTGCTGAGCCCTGACGCCGCGATCGTGTTGATGTCGGGCGCCGCCAGTGCCCGCCCCGCTGCGGTCGCTCCCGCGTACAGTGCGGCCAACGCGGCCATCGAAGGCCTGGCCCGTGGGCTGGCTGTGGAATTGGCGCCGGTGACCGTCAACGCGATTGCCCCCGGCACGGTCGAGGGCAATCTGTGGAGCCAACGCGATCCCGCCATCCGAGAAGAGGCGTTCGCGGCCTATCGCGACGCTTCCACCATCGGGCGGTTGGCCGACGAGGACGAGATCGCGCAGTCGGTGGGCTACCTGCTCAGCAGCCGGATCACCACCGGTTCCACCCTCTTCCCAGACGGCGGATACGCCTTCCGCTGACGGGGGGCCGTCAGCGCTCGTCGATGTCGACACCGGTGGCCAGGTCACCGCATTCCACGGCGATGACGTCGTCACGGCCACCGAGAAACGCCCGGGCCCCCTGGTCGCCGTGCAGCGCGGCGCCGAGCGCCGCAAGCTGCCTGCGGGCCACGACGACGGGATGACCCGGGCGGCCCTGGTAGACGGCGCGGGCCAGGCCGGAGCCCGAACCGCGCCCTGCGCCCAGCACCCGGGCCACGACGTCGGCGCCGACATCGGGGGTGTCGACGGTGTGCAGCACGACCCACTCGGCCGCGCCGACCGCCCCCAGCCCCTCGCGCACCGACGCGCTCATGCCGTCTGCCCAGCGTGTGGCCACCACAGCGCGCGCGGGCGCAGGGACATCGACCACAGCGGCACCGAGCACGACGATCACCTCGTCGCAGCCACCGCCGGCGAGCGCGGTGACCGCCCGCGCCAGCCAATCACCTTCTTCAGCAAGAACTTTCGGCATTCCGAATCGGCTGCCGGCGCCGGCGGCCAGGAGCACCCCGGCAACGGCGTCGGTGTTCGGCATGCGAACAGTTTGACCTTGAACTATAAGAATCCGCTCAGACAAATTGTCCGGTGACCTTGATCGCGGTAGGGTCCGATACAGGTTGAGTTCACAGCCGCAGCGAGCGTCATCGACATACGCGCGGGAACTCGTATCGTTGTCGATCGGCGCCGCACCAACAGTACGAATACGCGTATTCCGACTGATGGAGCCCTAAATGACCGTCTTCTCGACGAATGCACTGATCGACCGGACCGACGAATCGCCCGCGGCGTTTGCGACGCGCTGGCTGCCGCCGTCAACGGCGGTGATCAGCGCCCGCGGCGAGATCGACGCCGTCAACGCAGCCGATTTCGCCGATTACGCGCTGCGGAACACCACCAAGGCCGAGCGGGTCGCCGTCGACCTCACCGATGTCGAATTCTTCGGTACGGCAGGATTTTCCGCCCTGATGGCCATCGAAGTGCGTTGCTCGGCAGCCAATATCGACTGGACGCTGGTGCCCAGCAAGGCAGTAGCGCGCCTGCTGCGTGTCTGCGACCCGGATTCGGCGTTGCGCACGTGCTACAGCGTTGCTGCGGCACTGTCCAGCCTGAACGGCAAAACGTCGCTACTGCAGCTGGTCACGAAGTCGCGCTAGCGATTTCGCCAGCAGTCTCGACACGTGCATCTGCGAGACCCCGACCCGCTCGGCGATCTGCGTCTGCGTCATGGATTCGAAGAATCGCAGCACCAGCACCGTCCGTTCCCGCTCAGGTAATTGAGCGAGCAACGGCCGCAACGTTTCTCGATTGTCGATCTGATCCAGGCCGGTGTCCATATCGCCGAGAGTGTCGACGATCGCCGGCGCCTCCTCGTCACCCCCGCCGCCGCTGTCGATCGACAGCGTGTTGTACGAGCTGCCCGCAACCAGACCTTCGATCACCTCTTCGCGGTCCATGTCGAGTTCGACGGCAAGCTCAGAGGCCGTCGGAGCACGGCCCAACCGCTGAGAAAGCTCCGCCGTCGCCGCGCCGAGGCGCAGATGCAGTTCCTTGAGCCGCCGCGGCACCTTCACCGACCAGCTGTTGTCCCGGAAGTGGCGCCGGACCTCCCCCATGATCGTCGGCACCGCGAACGACACGAAGTCCGATCCGGCGTCCACATCGAATCGGTTGACCGCGTTGACCAATCCGACCCTCGCCACCTGGATCAGGTCTTCACGGGGTTCACCGCGGCCGTCGAACCGCCGCGCGATGTGATCGGCGAGCGGCAGGCACCGCTCGACAATGCGTTCACGTTGACGTTCGTAGGCCGACGAGTCCTCGGACAGTCCGCCGAGTTCGCGGAACATCTCGCGAACGTCCGCATATTCCGACGTCACCGCAGCAGGCTCGCTCGCCTCGTCATCAGGGTGATGCCGAATACCTGGCCGGTGTCGGGTCCGTCACCGTCGGTGAAGGTCTTGACCTCGTCGGTCAGCGAACTCAACACGTGCCAGCTGAAGCTGCCCGGCTCGACCACCTCGGCACCCGTGCAGGTGGTGGAGGCGGTGATCACCACCGTCTCGTCACCGGGGTCGACGGTCAGGTGCAGGCTCGATTCCGGGACTGCGGCCCGGATCAGGGCGGTGCAGGCCTCGTCGACGGCCAGCCGCAAGTCGGCGACGACGTCGAAGTCAAGGTCCTCGAATGCTGCGATCGCAGCGACCAGTGTGCGCACTACGGCCAGATTCTCCAGCCTCGCCGCGACCCGAATCTCCACTGACCGCTCCGCGCGGCTCAGCGGCTTCGGTTGGCCCTCTTCCTCGGCCATCTCACCTCCCGACATATCGGATCGACAGTATCCCAGCCGGGAGGCCTCGCCTTCGACACCGGCACTCCTTTCCTGCACCCTGACAGGGGCACGCATGGGGTCCCCGGGCAGGGGTGCCCATCGCGGCGCAATCCGAAACCTTTGATGAACGTGGGATTATCGACGGTATGGAGCCGGACCGTCCCGAGCTGGATCAGCCTTGGGACCAGACCGCCCGCCACGAAACGGAAGCGGAGCGGCTGGATCGCAACTGGAGCAGTCTGCTGCAGGAACTGCGCGTCGTGCAGACCGGTGTTCAGCTGCTCACCGGCCTGCTGCTGACTCTGCCTTTCCAGGAACGGTTCTCGATGCTCGACGAGCCCATGCGGATCGTCTATCTCGTGACCGTCGCCTGTTCGGCCGCTGCCACCGCCCTGCTGGTCGCCCCCGTGGGCATGCATCGCATCCTGTTCCGGAGGCACCGGTTGAACCTGCTGGTCTCCGCCGCGCACCGGTGCGCGTTCATTGGGCTGGTGATGCTCGGGCTCGCGATGACCGGGGTGACCGAGTTGATCTTCGACACAGTTGCCGGACGCGAAGCCGGGTTGATCGCCGGGGCGATCGCCCTTGCAACCTTCGCAGGGGTCTGGCTGGCGCTGCCGTTCGCGATGCGTCTGGGTCATCCGATGTCGACCAGACCCTCAGCCGAACTCGGTGCGCAGCGCGGCCAGTAGCGGCTTCGCCGCCTCGTCGAGGAATCGCTGCTGGCCCTGATCACCGATCTGGACCAGGGCGACATCGGTGAATCCCGCGTCGACGAACGGGGCAACGGCCGCGACGATCGCATCCAGGTCCGGCCCGCAGGGGATCGACTCGGCCACATCCTCCGGACGCACGTACTGGCTTGCCGCGGCGAAACCCGCGGGGGTCGGCAGGTCTGCGTTGACCGCCCAGCCACCGCCGAACCAGCGGAACTGGTCATGCGCCCGCTTCACTGCCGCATCGCGGTCGGGATCCCAGCACGCCGGGACCTGCCCGATGACCCGCCCCTCGGGCAGCACCCCGGTCGCCTGCCGACACCGATGCCAGCCGTCGACAACCGCCCGGTCCGGTGCCACGTTGATCAGATGATCGGCGGCCACGGCCAGCTTCTCGACGGACCTCTCACCGGTCATCGAGACCGCGATGGACACCGGAACCTCGGGCACATCCCAGATGCGTGCCGAGGCGGCCTCGAAGTACTCGCCCGTGAAGTCGATCAGCTCCCCCGTGAGCAGCTCACGGATCAGCTTGATCGCCTCGGCCAGCATGTCGAGGCGACGCTCCACCGTGGGCCAGCCCTGACCCACGACATGTTCGTTGAGGTTCTCACCGCTACCGAGGCCGAGGGTGAACCGGCCGTCGGCCAGGATCTGCACGGTGGCTGCCTGCTGGGCGACGATCGCCGGGTGATACCTGATCGTCGGACAGGTCACGTACGAGTACAACTCCACGGTCTCGGTGGCGTGGGCGACCGCGCCCAGCACCGGCCACGCGTTGGGGGCGTGCCCCTGGCTGGCCAGCCATGGGCTGAAGTGGTCACTACTCACCTCGAAGTCGAAGCCGGCCCGCTCGGCCGATATCGCGTAGTCGACAAGCTCCCGCGGGCCGCTCTGCTCGGTCATCAGGGTGTATCCGAATCTGGCCATGGCGCTGGAATACCCGTGCAGAAGTCCCCGAAACTGGGTATGCGGACGCCATGACCGAATCACAGACCGTGCAGACACAACACAACAGCGGGCGGCGGATGCGGATCTCGCTGACCTGGGTACTGGTCCTGTTGACGGTGCCCGCTGCCGTCGCGGTGTACCTGTACGGCATGGCAGCGGTGATGAGCATGGCCGGTTGCACCGGCGCGGGGTGCGCGAGCAAGGGGCCGGGAGAATTCTGGTTCGGGATCCTGTTCTATGGCGCGCCCGTGGTGCCCGTGGTCACCATCGCCGTATCGATCTTCACCTCGCGACTGCGGTACGGCGTACTTGTCCCGGTGGTCGGATTAGCTTTGTTGGCAATAGATTTCGCGGTACTTGCGCTCACCTTCTGAGCACACACCGCATCACCAGACAGGGACCCGGCCGCGGCGCGGCCGGGTCGGTCGGCGGACGCCTCAGCTGCTGGGGCGCTGGCGCATCACGCCGGGATGGTCTGTGTACCAGCGATCCTCGATGCGGCGGACCCGCATGTGTTCGAGCGCCAGCCACATCGATCCGATGACGAACCCGGCCGCAGACAAGGTGCCTACCGTCAGGCCGACATCGGAGTGGCCGGTGGCGAACGCCGCCAAGGTGCCGACGAACAACACCAACCCGACGAAGATCAAGATCAGCGCGGGCATGATGACGTTGTCCTTCATCGACTCGCCGGCATGTGGCCGGGTCGTCCGGGAATGGTCAACTGGATCTTTTGGGCCGTGCATGGCTGCTCCTTCCGCCACTACTAGCCCCACCTGCCGTGCATGGGCTGTCTCCACGGTAGATCTCCTGGACCGGTCTGGCGAGGAAAACACCATGATCGTGCTGCAGTCGCTCCGCCTGGGGCCAGACAATGCGCCCTGACCGGGGCATACGCACCACGACCCCGCTGCGATGCAGCGGGGTCGTGGGTGGCCCTCCCGGCCCGGTCAAATCACTCAATGGTTACGGAGCATTCCGATCAACTCACGCTTGTTCTTGTCGGAATACCCTTTGATGCCAAGCTCTTTGGCCCGGCTGCGCAGGTCGTCGACTTTCCAGTCGTCATACGAACCGGATTCACCACCGGCGCGACCGACACTCGAACGGCCCCTCGCAGCGGCGGCGTTGGAGATCCGCGCGGCTTTCTCCTTCGAATTGCCTTCGTCGCGCAGCTCCTCGTAGAGCCTCTCGTCCTTGATCGACGGATTCGGCATCAAACACACCTCCCTTGGTCAGTACCAGCTTCGCCGCCCGGCGACCGGCCGTCCGACCGCACCGAGCAGCCAGAACACGCCACCGATGACCAGCAGGATCACTCCCACCACCCAGAGCAGGTACACGTTGAAGATCAATCCGAGGATGAGCAGAATTGCCCCGAGAACAATCATGGCTACCTCACTTCACGGCGGCGATGGAGTCCATCGCGCTGGGTTGCGGCAAACGGCACTCGTCCACCTTCGGATTGACGCCCGCATAGTTGAGCGGACCGGCAAGGACCGTCAGCGCTATGGCACCGGCAGTCGCGCAGTTCGTTGATCCACCATGGAAATAGTCGCGCTGCCAAGCCGCCACCACACCGACGATCAGCCAGATGAGCACGAGTGTTCCGAATAATCCACCAAGTCTCATGGCATGCGATGTACCCCGCTGACGCGAGGGTCAAACATGAGAAATCCGGCAGCCGAGTCCTCTACCGGGCATTACGCGAGCGTAGAGTCAAGATCAGAGGCAGGCGAGGTGATAGATGACCGCCGACGAGCCGTCACTCATGGACTTGGCGCGTGACGAGCGGACCGACCTCGCCGAATTCCTGGCCACCCTGACCCCCGAACAGTGGCACGCGGAGTCCCTGTGCGCCGGGTGGACCGTGAAAGATGTTGTGGCCCACGTAGTCAGCTATGAAGAGCTGAATCTCGCCGGACTACTCAAGCGTTTCGCGAAGGGGCGAGTGGTGCATGCCAACGAAGTCGGAGTGGCCGAATACTCCACCATGTCGACCGATGAACTGCTCGAGTTCCTCAACCGCCACCTGCGGCCGCAGGGTTTGACCGCGGGCTTCGGCGGCATGATCGGCCTGGTCGACGGCACCGTCCATCATCAGGACATCCGCCGTGCGCTCGGCCGTCCGCGGACCGTGCCTGCACAGCGCCTGCAACGAATCCTCCCGCTGGTGCCGGGCAACCCGCGACTCGGGGCGGGCCGGCGCATCAAAGGGCTTCGATTGCGCGCCAACGATATCGAGTGGGAACACGGCAGCGGCCCTGAAGTCACCGGCACCGGCGAGGCGTTACTGCTAGCCATGACCGGCCGTCGCCAGGCGGCCGAGGAGCTCGCCGGCACCGGCGCGGCCACCTTGCTCAGCAGGCTCTGACCACGTCGCCCTCGGCGGGTGATGCGGGGCTTCCCAGCCGCGTGGCGCACGTGGCAGGTGGGGCGGAAGAAGCCCTGGGCATTGTTCGAGATCACGATGGGGCGTAGTGTCCAATGCAGGTTGAGTTCACAGCCGCCCCGGAATCGTCATCGGGTGCAGAGTCGTGACACTCCCTGTACCCAGGGGTTTTGAGCCCACAGAGCCTGAAGCGTGACGTGACCACAGTATTTCTACTGAGGAGTCACCGATGTCCATCGCAAACGTGGCGGAACGCGCCGCACTATCCCACAACGACCACACCCGCGCGCAGTTCTGCGCCCAGTGGTTGTGGCCGGCCACCACAGTGATCAGCGTCCACGGCGAGTTGGATGCGTCCAACTCGACCGACCTCACCGAATGCGGAATCCGGCACAGCAGGCCGAGAGGACAGCTCGTCCTGGATATGAGTGAAGTCGAGTTCTTCGGCGCGGGCTGCTTCGCCTGCCTGCACACCCTCAACGTGCGCTGCGCCGGCGAGAGCATCGACTGGGTGATGATCCCCAGCGTGGCCGTCTCGCGGGTGTTGGGCATCTGCGATCCCGCGGGTGCTCTGCCGACATCCACCGATCTGCCCGCCGCCCTGTCGTCGCTGCGCAATCAGCCCCGGCAACTGCAGATGGTGAACATGGCTCGCTAAGCACGCGCCGAAGCCCATGTCCGCCGGACGGTCAGCGCGATGCCGAACGCTGGCCGGCTGGTGCCGTCGCGACCGAAAACGCCGTCATCGGCGAAGGTTTCGACCTTTTCGGCGAGCGCCTCGAGCACTCGGCGGCTGAAACCGTTCAAGACGATGGCGTCAGGATCGCTGTCGACACTGTCACAGATGGTCGACACGCGAAGGCAGAGTTCGCGTGCGCTCGGGTCCTCGACCAACAAGAGAGTCGCACCGGGCGATGCCATGTCGATCAGCACGGTGCACGCTTCATCGACCGCCAAGGCCAGGTCCGCTGCGCTGCTGTCGTCCAGTTCTTCATAATTCGCCAAGCAGATCGTCACCGCTCTCAGCAGGGCGAGCGCCTCCGTTCGCGCGGGCACCCGAAGTTCGACAGCTCGCGGTCCGCGCGTGTGACCTGATCCCCCGTGGGGTATTCGCCGACCATGGATAACAGTCAGCGGGGGCCTCGATGCGTGGCCTGGCGATGACATACTCAGTGCGTACCCACAGCCTTCTGGTAGCTAAACCAGGATGGCCGGCCCAATGAGGCTGCGTCGCAGCGCCGTAGACCGGCCGGGATTGCGCCGGGTGCGCCGTGGCCGCGGTTTCGGTTATCTCGACGACAGCGGTGACACCGTCACCGATTCGACGACACTGCAGCGGATCGAGGATCTGGTGATCCCGCCGGCATGGCGGAAAGTCTGGATCTGTCCATATCCCAACGGCCACATCCAAGCCGTCGGTACCGACGGCGCGGGCAGGCGGCAGTACATCTATCACTCCCAATGGCAGGAAGACCGCGGCGAGGAGAAATTCGACCGGGTGCTTGAGTTGTCGGCGGCGCTGGTTGACTGGCGCGCCGAAATCGCCGGTGACTTGCGACGGCGAGGGCTGACCCGCGATCGCGTGCTGGCGCTCGGACTGCGGCTGCTGGACCTCGGATACTTCCGGGCCGGCGGGGATCAGTACGCCGAGGAGAACAACTCATTCGGAATTGCCACGCTGCTGCGCGACCACGTCGTGTTGCGTTCGGATGCAGTCGAGTTCGACTACCCAGCCAAGAGCGGCGTGCGTCGCACACTGGAGGTCGAGGATCCCGCGGTGATCCGTGCCGTGCGGTCCCTGCAGCGCAGCCGGAGCAACGGTGATCGGCTGCTGGCCTTCCGGGACTCATCAGAGTGGGCGGAGGTGCATGCCGAGGATCTCAACGTCCGCTTCAAGGAAATGGTGGGCGACGACTACACCGTGAAGGATCTCCGTACCTGGCACGGCACGGTGTTGGCGGCCGAGGCGTTCGTCGAGGCCGACCCTCCTGCAGACGAGAAGGTGATCAAACGCGTCGAATCCGCGGTGATGCGTGAGGTCGCCGAGGCACTGGGCAACACCGCCGCGGTCACGCGCAGCGCGTACGTCGATCCCCGTGTGGTCGAGGCCTACCGCGACAGGCGCACAATCGCCGCCGGTGCTCGGCGCGCCGCCCGTGCCCGGAACCGCGACAAACGCCAGGCGATTCTGGAAGGCAGTACCGCCCGCCTGATCCGGAAGGCGTGCAGGACGACATGACCGGCCTGTCACACCGTTTGAGCAAGTGGCCACGGGGTATTCCGCCCGCATGACACGCCAAGACGTGCCCGACGAGGTGCCCATTGCCGACGCGCTCGAGCAGCAACGCGAGCAGAGCGAACCGGTACTCGACGCCGAAGCCCCGGTCTCCGACCTGGACGGCCCACCACTGGAGGCGACCGACCCCGACTGGCGGGAACAACGTGAGATGGCCGCGGAGGATTCCGGTCTCGACGAGTTCGACCGCGAAGGCGGTTAGGCACCGCCCGGGTGAGGGGGCCGCCATGGCGGACGACGGAGACCCTGACGACAGTCCGCGACGAATACGGACCGCACTGTTGGCAGTCCTGCTGCTCATCGCTCTGGGCCTGCTTCTCACTCGCTGTCCGGCCAACCGCGACGGTATGTCCGGCCAACTCTCCCAGGCCATGGAAGAAACCGTGGCCGCCGCCCGCAGCGGCGCCTATGCGATCGACCTGCGGATGCGGGACCGGTCCACACCACAACTCGTCAGCGTCCAAATCTCCGACGCACGTGACGAAGTGGTCAAGGCCTACAACGGTATTGCCGATCTGCGTGCCGACGATCCGGCCGACCTCGACCGCCAGCGGATCCTCACCGAAGCCATGACGACGACGATCGGCCAACTCAATACCGCGTCGGCGCGGGTCCGCGAAGTGGCCACCGCGCCCGAGTTGTCCGCGCTTCGCGGGCAGCTCGTGGCCTCGGCCGATGCGCTGGAAGCCGGGTACCGCTGATGAAGAAGTTCTTCGCGGTAGCGCTGGGAATCCTGACCGCGATAGGCGGGTTTCTCGACATCGGTGATCTGGTGACCAACGCCGTGGTCGGCTCCCGGTTCGGCCTCGCGCTGGTCTGGGTGGTGCTCGTCGGCGTGGTCGGGATCTGCCTTTTCGCCCAGATGGCAGGTCGGGTGGCGGCAGTCAGCGGGCGGGCCACATTCGAGATCATCCGGGAGCGCTTGGGCCCGCGTGCCGCGGCGGCGAACCTGACGGCCTCATTTCTGATCAACCTGATGACACTGACGGCCGAGATCGGTGGCGTTGCACTGGCATTGCAGCTGGCCACCGATGCCGGGCGGATGCTGTGGATCCCGGTGGCGGCCGCAGCGGTGTGGCTGGTGATCTGGCGGGTCAAGTTCTCGGTCATGGAGAATACCGCGGGCCTGGCCGGGCTGTGCCTGATCGTTTTCGCTGTCGCAGTTTTTGCCCTGCAACCCGATTGGAACGGACTGGCCCATCAGGCGGTGCAGCCGGCGATCCCGGAGTCTGAATCTTCGGCGACGTACTGGTACTACGCGATCGCACTGTTCGGTGCCGCGATGACGCCGTATGAGGTGTTCTTCTTCTCCTCCGGTGCGGTCGAGGAGCATTGGAAGACCAAAGATCTCGGCGTTTCACGGCTGAACGTCCTGGTGGGCTTTCCGCTCGGCGGCATCCTGTCGATCGCCATCGCCACCTGCGCGACGCTGGTCCTGTTACCGAATCAGATCGAGGTGACGTCGTTGTCCCAAGTCGTGATGCCTGTCGCCGAGGCCGGCGGCAAACTGGCACTGGCGTTCGCGATCATCGGTATCGTCGCGGCCACATTCGGTGCGGCCCTTGAGACCACGCTCTCCAGCGGTTACACCCTGGCCCAGTTCTTCGGATGGCCCTGGGGCAAGTTCCGCCGCCCGGCCGAGGCGTCGCGCTTCCACGTGGTGATGTTCGTGAGCATCGTGACCGGTGCCGCTGTCCTGTTCACCGGCGTCGACCCCGTCATGGTGACCGAGTACTCGGTGGTGTTCTCGGCCATCGCTCTGCCCCTGACCTACCTGCCCATCCTCATCGTGGCCAACGATCCGGAATACATGGGCGACAAGACGAACGGAAGGCTGCTCAACATGTTCGGCTCGGTATATCTGGTGATAATCGTCGTTGCCTCGCTGGCCGCCATACCGCTGATGATCGTGACCGGAGCGGGTCAATGACCGGGCCGGTCACACTCGACGCGCGTCTGCACCTGTTGGACCGTCAACTGCTCGACCACGACGGTGATCCGGTCGGCATCGTCGACGATCTCGAGATCGACGGCATCGAATTCGGGCGGGACATCGAACCGGGTAGTCCCCCGCCGCGCGTGACCGCGATACTCTCCGGCCACGTCGTGATGACCCGCATTCTCGGCGGCGCCCCGCCGCGCTCGCTGTTGCACGAGATTCCCTGGAAACTGGTGTCTTCCGTCGGTGTCACTGTGCGGTTGACGCCAACTGAAACCCGATTCGACACGAATTGGGTCGAGCGCTGGTTGCGCGATCACATCGTGGCCCGCATCCCCGGAGGCCGCCATGCAGCTGAGTAACCTCCTCGGGCTACGCGTACTGGATCCAGGCCGTCACCCGGTCGGAACAGTGATCGACGTGCGGCTCAGGCTCGGTGCCGAACCTTCGTCGGCTCCTGAAGTGGTGGGCCTGGTGGTAAGCCCCCGAACCCGCTCGGCCTATCTCGGTTACGAACGCACGAGGCTCGATGCCCCAGCCCTCATCGCTGCGATCGCCAAGTGGCGGCATCGGCACACATTCCTGGCGGCTTGGGGCGATGTGGCCGGGGTCGGGCCCGACCACATCACGCTGCGTGCCGGCTATGAACGACGCTCTCCGGCCCTGCGCACTCGGTGACCGCATCAGCCACGCACTGCCACAGCTGCTCGGCCATCGCGTGCTCGGTCAGCGCCGACCTCTGCTGCCGGTCGATGACCTCGGCGATCTGTTCGAACATGAGCTCTAACTCGTACCGATCGGGTTGCGCTGCCCCAGCCATGGTGACCTCGATTCTGACCCCTCCTTCGGAAATACCCGGAGGTGGAGGGCGACAAACCAAGATCACGCTGGGCGGCGCATGTGGACGGGGTTTACGAACGGCGCCGACGGGAATACCTGACGCGCGATGACCGCCTTTCCCGCCACCACCCAACCGAGGCTCCCGGGCGCCCAGGGTCCGATTTCCCGGGCGGTGATCGAGAGCCTGGGTGACCGTGCCCCGCACAATCATCTCGAGCCCGTCTGGGTGCCGCTGCGCGACGCCGACCCGCTCCAACTCGATCTGCAGCTGGCCCTGTATGTCTGTTACGAACTGCATTACCAGGGCTTCGCCGGCGTCGACCAGAACTGGGAGTGGAACGCCGGCTTGCTGCATTCGCGCTCGCAGCTGGAACGCTCCTTCCTGTCGGCGGTGCGCCGCGAGGTCGGGGCCATTGATCCGGAGGACACGGCAGAACGTGAGATGGCACGGTTGTCGACCGAACCCGCCGATGGGTCCGGTCCGTCGTATCACCTGCGCGACGAAGGCACCTGGACGCAGATGCGGGAGTACTTCGTCCACCGGTCGCTGTATCACCTCAAGGAAGGCGATCCGCACGCCTGGCTGATTCCACGACTGGGCGGACAGGCGAAAGCCTCGTTCGTGGCCGTCGAATTCGACGAGTACGGGGCCGGGTCGGCTGCACGTGTGCACCAACAACTGTTCAGCGACCTGATGGGCGCGGCCGGCCTGGACGGCAGCTACCTGGGCTACCTGGACGCGGTGCCGGCCGAGGCCCTCGCGGTGGTCAACCTGATGTCGATGTTCGGCCTGCACCGCCGGCTCCGCGGGGCGGCCGCAGGACATTTCGCGGCCACCGAGATCACGTCCTCCCCGGGGTCTCAGCGCCTCGTGACCGCATTGGAGCGGCTCGAAGCTCCCGAAGCCTGCGTGCGGTTCTATCGCGAGCACGTCGAGGCCGATGCGGTACACGAACAGGTGGTACGGCACGACGTGATCGGCGATCTGGTCCGTCGCGAACCCGGACTGGACGCCGATGTGGTGTTCGGAATGCGAGCCTTCGTTGCCCTGGAAGACCGGCTGGCGGCCCACCTGATGGCGAGATGGCAGGCCGGCCGAAGTTCGCTACGCCGACCGCTTACCTGATCGCGCGCACTTGCGGTGGCTGGTATCGCACAGCGGATACATCTTGGACCGGCGGCAGGTGCAGATCGCCACCATGAACCGATCCGATTCCACCGTGTTCCCGTTCGGCAGTTCGATCCGCACCGGACCCTCGACGAGGATCGGCCCGCCCTCTACCACCCGTACGGTCCGTAGCTCGTTCATGGTTTGTCCGCTCGGATGACCACCAGCCGTTCTTCGACATGACCAGGCAGCAACCGTCCGCTGTCCCGCAGCCAACGCGTTTGACCGCGCAGCACCGGGCCGAAGGGAATTCGTTGTGTGGCAAAGATCTTCGCTTCCAAACCGCCTGCACGCAGCGCGGTCAACGACTGCTCGGTGTCGGCGAAATCGGACTGCACCAGAAACAGTGACCCGCCCTCGGCCAGCATGGCCGCAGCTGACCGGCACAGCGGGTCCAGCACCAGTCGACCGTCGGGACCGCCGTCCCACGAAGCCATCGGGCCGGTCGCCGAGACCGTACCCCGGTGGGTTTCCGGACCGACCGGGACATAGGGTGGATTGCAGACTGCGACATCGAACGGCTCGTGTTCCAGAACCTGAGTCCAGGATCCGAGTATTGCCTCCACATCGACCTGCGCGGCCAACGCATTGGCCTGTGTACAGCGGACTGCATGGGGCGAGATATCCAGCGCCGTAACCGCACTGGCACCCAACTCGGCTGCGGCGATGGCCACTACTCCGCTTCCGGAACAGAGATCGACGACGCGTCGGCCTGTTACCGCGTCACTGCGCTCCAGTGCGTCGATCAGCAGCCACGAATCCTGCTGCGGCCGGTAAACGTTCTCGGCGCCAACGGCAATGGCCTCGACGGCCATCTCGTTGTTTCGGGAAAGCACCCCTACTCGGTACCCATTCGCACACTCCGCAAACTTGGGATTGGCCACATCGGATTGCACGTTTAGTCCCACCGTCCGGTGGAAATCCAGGGGGTGCGCGGAGATGCCGTGCGGTGATCACCAATCCACTCCAGTAGCGGAAAGGTAAGGCATGACCGAGAAGAACTCAGGACCCGAAGAAGCCATCAAGGGCGTCGTCGAGGACGTCAAGGGCAAGGCCAAAGAAGCTATCGGCACCGTGACCGGTCGTGACGACCTGGTTCGTGAGGGCAAGGCCCAGCAGGACAAGGCCGACGCCCAGCAGGATGCCGCCAAGAAGGAGGCCGAAGCCGAATCGGCCCGGGCGGGCGCCAAGGCCGCCGAGAAGCGTGAGCAGGCTCACCAACGGCCGTAACCGGAATCTCGTCCGGACCTGATTGAAGAGATGGCCCAGCCAACATTGGCTGGGCCATCTCGCGTTCTGGGTTCAACAGGTCAACTGTTGGGTGCCTGCCTGATCACCTCGGGATGCTCTGCGTACCAACGCTCTTCGATCCGGCGCACACGTAGGTGGGCGATCGCGAGCCACAGCCCGCCGGCCAGCAGACCGACAGCCGCCAAGATCGCGAGCACCACTCCTACCCCGGCGTTACCGGTGGCGAAGCCGGCCAGACAAGCGACGAACATCACCACGCCCAGCCCGACCAGGACCAGCGCGGGCATGTTGCGGTTGTCCTTCATCGCCTCGCCGGCGTGCGGCCGAGTCGTCCTGGTGTGATCGACTGGGTCGTCGGGACCTTTCATCATTTCTCCCTCTCACTCGTAACGCGGGTACTGGCCCGCCCTGAGCAGTCCGGTCAGGTGCACCGCATCGCGTGCCGCGGGAACGTGCAACCGTGGGCCTGGATGGTGTACCCGATGCGTCGAGCGCCTCCGCCGGGCGGCGCTTGAGACTGCAGACCAGGGCCAGCGCGGTCAGGGTCGGGGCAGTCATCAATTCACCTCCCGGTTCGCTTCGGATCAGCGCGGGGAGTCTTCCCTGGACAGGGTCGGGCTAAACCTCGGGGCGGACCCGCTGGTGGGCGGTGAGCAGCAACCGGTCCAAGACCGCGCGGGTGGGAAGCGTCTCGGTGTAATCGAGATTCAGGAAGTCTTCTGCCAGCTGTTCGGCCAACAGCCGCAGCTTGGTGTTGGTTTCCTGCGACCGCCATCTCAGCAGCTCGAACGCCGCATCGGCGTTGATCCGGTAGATCAGCATCAACATGCCCTTGGCCTGCTCGATGGCACCACGCGCCTCGGCGATCTCGGCCACCGCCTCGGTGACGGCGTCCTCTCGCGCCTGGGAGACCGACGGTGAGACGTCGACGTAGAAACCGTGCGTCCCGACAACATCGCCGGCGTCGTCGAAGAGCTGATCCCCCACCACGACGACGTGGTGGACATCGCCGGCGGTGTCGATGATCCGGTGCCGGGTGCTGAACGCACCCGAGGTGCGGCGGATCTCGAGCAGCGTCGCGGCCACCTGCCCGTAGTCCTCGGGGTGCTTGTGGGAAAGCACCAGTTCGGTCGTCGGATGCACGGCGCCGGGCTCGTACCCGTGCATCCGCTCCACCTGCGGTGACCACTCCCAGCGCTCGTCAGCGAAGTAGAACCGGAACCAACCGACGCGCTGCGCCTCGCCGCCGGCAAATGCATGCTCGATCGGCGACTCGGCGCTTCCGGTGGCGGGATCACTCGTCACAGCTTGAGATTATCGCGCCAGGCTGACGTCGGCTCACCCGTTTTGTCACAGGCGACCTCTACATTCGTCGCCGTGGGACGGCTCAGGATCAAGCTCTTCATCGCTGCAGGCGCGGCGGCCGCGATCGCGGCTCACCTGGCCGGCGTCGACACAGCATGGAGCCTGGCGATCGGTGTCGCGGTGCCACTGGTTTTGGCGGCCACCCCGCGGTTCCTGCTGGGCGCCGTACGGGGCGCGAGCACGCCCAGCGCCCGCGAGCAACCGGCGACCGAGATGACCGGGCTGGAGTTCGAGGACCACGTGGCCCGCGTGGCCCGAAACTGCGGGTTACCGGTGATCATGACTCCGCTCACCGGGGACTGGGGCGTGGATCTGATCGTCGGGCACCGGCCGAATCGGATTGCCGTGCAGTGCAAACGGCTGTCACGGCCGGTGGGCGCGAGCGCGGTGCAGGAGGTTGTCGCCGGCGCCCCGATGCAGGATTGCAGCAGGACCATGGTGGTCACCAACAACGAATTCACCCCGGCCGCACGCAAACTCGCCGAACTTCACGGTTGCGAGTTGGTGGGCGGAACCGACCTCCCCAGGCTCAAGTCGATCCTGCGCCGTACGGCAGCTTCAGAACCGGCCACCGACCAGCCTTAGCCCGCGAGCGGCGATCTCAGCGCCTCCCGCACGGCGTCGAGGCACTCGTCGATCTCCTTGCGCGTCACGCCCAGCGCCGGCCGGAACCGCACGGAGTCAGCCCCACTCGGCAGCATGATGACGCGACGGCCCCACAATCGCCGCACCAGCTCATCGCGCGCCGCGGCGGTGGGCAGGCTGAACGCGCACATCAGGCCGCGGCCACGTGGGTCGAGCACCGTGTCCGGAAAATCCGTTGCCAGCGCCAACAACTGACCGAGAAGATAGTCCCCCGTTGCCGCGGCGTTGCGGAACAGATCCTCGGACTCGATCACTTCGAGGATGCGCCGTGAGCGCACCATGTCGACGAGGTTGCCGCCCCAGGTGGAGTTGATCCGGGAACTCACGGTGAAGACGTTGTCGGCGACGTCATCGACGTGCCCGCCCGCCATCACCCCGCACACCTGCGTCTTCTTTCCGAAGGCGACCACATCCGGGACGACGCCCAACTGCTGGTAGGCCCAGGCGGTTCCGGTGATCCCGCACCCGGTCTGCACCTCGTCGAAGATCAGCAGCGCGTCGAACTCGTCGCACAGCTCACGCATCGCGGCGAAGAACTGCGGCCGCATGTGCCGGTCACCACCCTCCCCCTGGATCGGCTCGGCGATGAAGCAGGCGATGTCGTGCGGGTTGGCCTCGAACGCGGCCCTGGCCGCACGCAGCGAATCCGCTTCGAGTGCAGCGATATCCGCACCGGGCCGCACGTAGGGAGCGTCGATGCGGGGCCAGTCGAACTTCGGGAAGCGAGCCACCTTGACCGGGTCGGTGTTGGTCAGCGACATGGTGTAGCCGCTGCGGCCGTGGAACGCTCCGCGCAGGTGCAGCACCTTGGTACCCAGCGCGGGGTCGAGCCCTCGGGCCTCGTTGTGCCGGCTCTTCCAGTCGAACGCCACCTTGAGCGCGTTCTCGACCGCCAGGGCTCCGCCGTCGACGAAGAACAGATGCGGCAGGTCCGGGTCGCCGAGCACGCGGCGGAAGGTGTCGACGAACCGGGCCAGCGGCACGCTGTAGATATCGGAATTGCTCGGCTTGTTCACCGCCACCCGGGCGAGTTCGGCGCGGAAATCGTCGTCGTCGGCCAACGCCGGGTGGTTCATCCCGAGTGCAGACGAGGCGAAGAACGTGAACATGTCCAGGAAGCGTTCGCCGGTGCGCGCATCCACCAGATAGGACCCCCGGGAGCGGTCCAGGTCGAGGACGAAGTCGAAGCCGTCGGTCAGGATGCTGCGCGCCAAGACCGCTCGCACCCGGTCAGGCGTTACGTGCGGCGTGGTCGTCAGCACTGCGGTCATGGCGCCATACTAACGGAATCTTTACGGTCTACGCCCCCTATGACCGTAACCGTTACGGAATGTAGTCTCGGCCGCTGTAAAATGTCTGCAAAATGATGGTGCTTCGCGTCCGGACGTTGGCCGCGGTCCTGATCCGCTGGAGCAGGTCCTCCAAACCCCGGGCCGAGGCGACCCGGACCAGCAGGACGTAGCTCTCCTCGCCCGCCACCGAGTGGCACGATTCGATTTCGGGGATGTGCTGCAACCGCGCGGGTGCATCATCGGGTTGGGACGGATCGAGAGGAGTGATGGCGACGAACGCCGACAGCATGTTGCCCAGCGCCTCGGGATTGAGCCGCGCGGCGTATCCGGTCACGACACCCCGCGACTCCAACCGGCGCACCCGCGCCTGCACCGCCGACACCGAGAGCCCGGCCGCCGATGCCAGCTGTGCCAGCGTCGCCCTGCCGTCAGCGGCAAGCGCACGGGCCAGAGTCCGATCGGTCTCGTCCAGCACGTATTCGTCGGCTTCACCCATGGCCCGCACTGTAACTCTTCGGCGACCCCAGAAAGGCACACGATGACCACCACCGAACGGACCGATCTCCCCACCGCAGAGGAACTGCGCCGGCGGGTACGTCAGGCCCTCGATGCCGTCGGTGCGAGGGCGGAACTCGGCGAGCCGGCCGCTCCGGGTAGTGGCCTGCACGCCAGCACACCGATCAGCGGGGACGTCCTGTTCACCCTGCCCGAAGACAGTTTTGAGCAGGTCGATGCCGCGATTTCCGATGCCGCACAAGCCTTCTCGACCTGGCGCACGACTCCGGCACCGGTGCGCGGCGCATTGGTGGCCCGCCTGGGTGAGCTGCTCGTGGAACACAAGTCAGATCTGGCGACCCTGGTGACGGTGGAGGCGGGCAAGATCACCTCCGAGGCGCTGGGCGAGGTGCAGGAGATGATCGACATCTGCCAGTTCGCGGTCGGTCTCTCACGCCAGTTGTACGGCCGCACCATCGCGTCCGAACGTCCTGGTCACCGGTTGATGGAGACGTGGCACCCGCTGGGCGTCGTCGGCGTGATCACCGCGTTCAACTTCCCGGTGGCGGTGTGGGCGTGGAACACCGCGGTCGCGCTGGTCTGCGGCGACACCGTGGTGTGGAAACCCTCGGAGCTGACCCCGCTCACCGCGATCGCCTGCCAGGCGCTGATCGAACGCGCCGCATCCGACGTCGGCGCGCCCGCATCGGTGGCACGGCTCATCCTCGGCGAGCGCGAACTGGGTGAGCGGCTGGTCGACGATCCACGGGTGGCCCTGGTCAGCGCGACCGGCTCGGTGCGGATGGGCCAGCAGGTGGGCCCGCGGGTCGCCGCGCGGTTCGGCAAGGCACTGCTCGAGCTCGGCGGCAACAACGCCGCGATCGTGACGCCCTCGGCCGATCTGGACCTCGCGGTGCGCGCCATCGTGTTCTCCGCCGCGGGGACCGCCGGACAACGCTGCACCACGCTGCGCCGGTTGATCGTGCACTCCTCCATCGCCGACGACTTGCTGTCCCGGATCGTCTCGGCCTATCAGAGCCTGCCCGTCGGTGACCCGAGCACCGACGGGACCCTGGTCGGCCCACTCATCCACACCCGCGCCTACCGGGACATGGTCGGGGCGCTGGAGCAGGCCCGCGCCGACGGCGGCGAGGTCTTCGGCGGTGAGCGTCACGACCTCGGAGACGAGGGTGCGTTCTACGTCGCCCCCGCGGTCGTCCGGATGCCCGCACAGACCGAGGTCGTGCACACCGAGACCTTCGCCCCGATCCTCTATGTGCTGACCTACGACGACATCGACGACGCGATCGCCCTGAACAACGCCGTACCACAGGGACTTTCGTCGGCGATCTTCACCACCGACGTGCGTGAGGCCGAACGGTTCATGGCCGCCGACGGATCCGACTGCGGTATCGCCAACGTCAACATCGGGACCTCCGGCGCCGAGATCGGCGGCGCGTTCGGCGGAGAGAAGCACACCGGTGGAGGGCGCGAATCCGGGTCGGACGCGTGGAAGGCGTACATGCGCCGCGCGACCAACACGGTCAACTACTCCTCGGAGCTACCGCTGGCCCAGGGCGTGCACTTCGGGTAGTGCTCAACCTTCTGATTCGCACTCGACATCGACGTACACCGTGGTGAACTGCAGCGCGGTGACGCCCGCCGCGGGCACCCCGTGCACGCCGGTCACGGTGCACTGCGACAGCGGAACCCCGTTGTCCCCGTTGATCTGGACGGCATAGCCGGCGGCGGTCAACTCCTGCACCACATCCGGGGCTCTGGTGCCGCCGGTCGGTGCCGCCGAGACGGGCGCGGCCGTCCAGATGGCTCCGGCGAGTGCCGCCGTCGTCGTGACTGCACATATCGATCTGTTCATCTGGCGGCCCTCCCGCGTAAGTAGGTTTCACCTATCGATACGCAGTGCGGTTACACCCGGTTCAGGCCGGCCGGGCCGGTGGCCGCGGCGCCAGCACCTCGATGCTCCCATCACGCTCACGGACGTCGAAGCGTGGCAACGGCTTCGGGGCGATCGGTAGTTGATGAGTGAGCACCTGGCCGGCCGGTGAGAACGATGTCACGTGGCACGGGCAACGCAGACTGTCGGCGGAGTCGTCGAACCACAGCTTGCAGCCCTGATGGGTGCACACCCCCGACACCGCCTCCACCTTGCCGCCCGCCACCCGGCGCACGAATCCCGACACCGTCGGGAGTTCAAACGGCAGCACCGAACCCTCCGCCAGGTCAGCGCTTTTCGCGACCGGCAGCCATGCGCCTTCACTGGGCACCAGTTCAGATCCGGCCTGTTCGGAACCCGGCGACGCACCCCGGCCGGTCATCACATGCTCGATCGATACGGCCGCGACGGCCGCGGTCGCCGCCGCCGCGGTGCCGACGATCACCTGTCGCCGCGTCGCCGACAACCCCTGGCGGTTCGGGCCCCGTTCTTCCGGCTGCCTCTGGGAAAGCTGTTGGGCGATACGGTTCTTGAGGTCGTCGACAAACTCGGGCCGTGGCTCGTCCCCGTCGGGCCCGGCTGCCCGCAGTTCGATCGCCGTGCGGATCTGGGCAGCGTCGAAATCGTCGGCGGGGAAGGGTTCCGGCCGACGCCCGGCGAGTAGATCGTCGACGTATTTGCGTACCCCGCGCCTGGTCACCGTGACTCTCCCTCGTTGATCTGAGCTGCCAATCGCAACGCCCGGTGCTGCAGCACCTTCGCGTTGGCGACGCTGACTCCCATGTCGTTCGCCGACTCCCGAACCGAACGGTCCTGCAGGAAACGTAGTTCGAGCACGCGGCGGTACTGGGGTGGCAGCTGCGCCAGGACTGCGGCGACGCGCTGCGGGGCGGTACTGGTCTCGTCGTCCGGACCGGGGTCGGGCGCGGCCACGTCATCGTCGATGACGGTGATCTCGCGTCCCATGGTGGCCCGCCAATGCGCCGCGAGCACGGTACGGGCGGTGGCACGCAGATACGAGCGGACCTCGGCCACGCTCGCCGAGAGCCGCAGCGGCCGAAACGCGGCCAGGAACACCTCGGAGGTGAGGTCCTCGGCGTCGGAGCGGCTGCCCAGCCGCGCATAGAGCAGCCGGTACACCCACGTCACGTTGTCGTCGTATATGGCTTCCCAGCTGGGGTAACACGCCTCCGGCACGATCCGCAGCTCGGGGCGGTCACGTCGGGCCGGCATCGGGCATCCCCGCGATCTCCGGCGGCGACATCTGCACCATCACCGGCCACCCACCTTTCGTCGGGCGGAGCCCTGCACAGGGCACCACACCTAGATAGGGCAGCCGGTTACACGCGAACGCCGTTCGCACCCCACCAGCATCCACCCCGTGTAACCCGGTGCGCTATCTCGTGGTGACCGTTTTGCACCGCTTCGAGAGCCAACGGAGGTCCCGATGGTCCGACGATTCCCGACATCTGCCGCCATCGCCGCCCTGGTGGTGACCGCATCCGCGTGCTCGAACGCGCCGTCCGCCGCACCGCCGACGCACGGAATGGCCCCGATGAGCCCGGCGGCGCCGGCGAGCACACCGGCCGCTCCTGTCGGAGGCACTGCGGTGAGCATCGACAACTTCGCCTTCGCGCCCGCCATGCTGACGGTGCACCGCGGCGACACGGTGACGTGGACCAATCACGATGAGGAACCCCATACCGTCGCCGCCGAGGACGGTTCCTTCCGCTCCCCCGGTATGGACACCAACGCAACTTTCAGCTTCACCTTCGCCAACCCGGGCAGCTACGACTACGTCTGCTCGATCCACCCCGTCATGCACGGCACCGTGGTGGTGACCCCATGACCGACCCCCACACCATGACGCGCCGCCAGCTCATCCGGCACGGCGCCTGGTTCGGCGCAGCGGTCGGTCTCGCCGTGGTCGGCGGCGAGGTCATCTCACACGTCACCACCTCACGCACCGCCGACGGTGCCGGGCCGACGGTGCGTTTCGCTCAGATCAGCGACAGCCACATCGGATTCGCCGGCACCGCCAACCCCGATGTGGTCGGGTCATTCAGCCGTGCCATCGAGCAGATCAACTCGTTGGACTACACACCGGATTTCGTGATCCATACCGGCGACCTCACCCACCTGTCGACCCCCGCCCAGTTCGATCAGGTCAAGCAGATGATGCAGGGAATCGACACACCGCATGTGTTCACCGTTCCGGGCGAACACGACTCTGTCGACGATGCGGGCCAGAAGTACCGGTCGGTGTTCGGCGCGGGCTCCCGCGGCGGCGGTTGGTACAGCTTCGACATCGCCGGGGTGCATGTCATCGGGCTGGTCAACACGCTGAACCTGAAGAAACTCGGACACCTCGGTGTCGATCAGCTCGAATTCATCGAGAAGGACGTCGCCTCGTTGTCCGCGGACACCCCGATCGTGGTGTTCAGCCACATTCCGTTGTTCGCGATGTACCCGGATTGGGGCTGGGGTACCGACGACGCCGCTAAGGCGCTGAGCCACCTGCGCCGGTTCGCCTCGGTCACCTGCCTCAATGGTCATGTCCACCAGCTGTTCTCGAGGACCGAGGGCAATGTGACGTTCTACAGCGGTACCACCACGGCCTATCCTCTGCCGCATCCCGGCGAGGGAGCAACACCGAAACCGCTGACCCTTCCGGCCGGCCGGCTGCGCGACGTCCTGGGGATCCGGGAAGTCAGCTACACCAGGGGCACCACGGCACTGGCCCTCAAGGAGGATCGGCTGCTATGACGCGGCGACGCAGGACCGACTGGTGCGGCTGATCGACACGAACCTGCCGCGGCTCAGCACAATTCGATCCTGCGGTGCGCCGGCCACCGCCTCCTCCAAGCTCGACGACCGGATGGCCAGCAGATCCGCGGACAGCCCGGCAGCCACCCCTGCCACCGGCAGACCCATGATGTCGCGTGCGGTCTCGCTGACGGCGCGGTAGGCCTCGTCGACCGAGAGATGCCCGGCAGTCACCAGCAGCATCGCGGTCTCCAGCGCGTCGCTGCGGCCCAGCGGGTTGTACGGGTCGCGCACATTGTCCGCGCCGCCGGCGACGCGGACACCGGCGTCCAACAACGCGCGGACGGCGGTGAGCCCGCGCGGTGTGGCCACAGGATCGGCCCAGCCCTGCAGGTACAGATTGGTGATCGGGAGGCTGACGATCCCCACATCGCTGTCCTTCACCGCGCGGATCACCCGATCGAGCACGTCGGCTTGCACCATCCCAAGACTGACGCAGTGCCCGGCCGTCACCGGCATCGACTTCGGCCAGTCCCGCACCGAATGGGCGAGTTCCTCCAGCGTCAGCATCATCGGGTTGAGCTGTTCGTCGGTATGCATGTCGACACCGACGTTGCGGGATCGCGCAATCGCCAACAACCGCTGCAGGTTTCCGCTCGGATCCGGGGTCTGGTGCGGATGACCGCCGACCAGATCGGCGCCAAGGTCCAGGGCCGCGTGCACGGCCGCGTCCTCGGCGAAGTACGGCGCCATGGCGACGATCTGGATGTCCATGACCGAGGCGAGGTCCGCTCGGACGTCGACCAGCGCACGGATGCCGCGCAGCGGATCGTCTCCGCGCAGCAGGTTGACGTGCGAGCGCACCGCGGTGGTGCCGTTGCCGAGCAACAGCAGCGCAGCCCTGCGGGCACGCTCGGCAATCCCCTCGACGGTCAGGGTCGGGGTGTGGTTTTCCCACGCGGCGATCGCCGCACCCAGATCTCCCATGGGAGGCCGGATCTCGTCGAAGGACAGGGCCTTGTCCAGATGGGCGTGCGGCTCCGCCGGAGCGGTCAGCAGCAGATGTCCGGTGAGGTCGAGTTCATCTCCGACCGCCGGCCGTCCCGCTGCGGGGACCACCTCGCGCACTCTTCCCCGTTCGAGGTGCACGTCGACGACGCGGCCGTCCGGCAACGTGGCGTTGTGCAGTAGCGGGACGGCGCGCCCGTGGGCTACCGGGGATGCTTGTTCCATGACACTCCTAGCAGAAGTCACTCTTGCGAATCGCGCAGTGCACACCCTTGACGATGTCGACTACCTGGGTGACCGAAAAGTCGCCGGCCGCACTGAGATAGAGGTAGGCCTCACTGGGCATCATCCCGGTGTGCGACGAGAGGAAGTCGACCGAAAGCTGAGCACACTGACGCATCGCCTCGTCGAGGCTTTCGTCCATTCCGAGAATGATCCAGTGATCGTCGGTGTCGACGAACGGCATCGGTGCGCGGGCCGGGGTCAGCGTGGTCACAACCGTAAGGCGTGCCGTGATCCGCAACGACCCTTCGAGTGCGGTCAGGGCGATCTCACCGTTGCCCTGCGCGAAGTGCGGATCCCCGAGGTAGAAACCCGCGCCGGGCACCTGGACCGGTAGGTACAGGGAGCTGCCGACCACGATGTCCCGCACATCCATGTTGCCCCCGAACGGACCCGGCGGGATGGTGCTACGTGCCTCCGGGCCCGCAGGGGTCACCCCGCACAGCCCCATGAACGGTCGGACCCCGATTGTGGCTCGGCCACTGCCGAATTCGAACACGGCACGAGTTCCGTTTCCGTCGAGCCGGCAGAACTTGCTGAACACCGCGGGGATGCTGCCGTCGGCTTCTCGCGGCAGCCGATCCGGCAGTGCACCGCGTTGATGCCGGCTGGAGACGACGCCGTAGGGGACGCGCGGTCGCAGATCCAGGAAATCGACACGTAGCCAGTCGCCCGGTCGGGCACCGCGAACGTGAACCGGCCCGAGCACGATATGCGGCGCCTTCGGCGGTACCGGCTTGCGCAGGTCGGACGCGGCCAGATCGATGGCGTCGGCGAGCACGTCGGTGCGCTCGACACCGTGGCGGCCGAAGTAGGCGACCGGGTCACGGCCCTGGTCCTCCATCAGCCCTTCCTGCGACACCGTGTCGAAGGTGACGGTCCGGCCGCTGTCCACGGTCAGCACCGGTGCCGTCTCGGAAGTGGGAAGCGTTCCCCAACTGATGGTTTCGCTGTTGCACCACAGATAGTGCTGGGCGGTTCCTGGGTCGATGCCGGCCTGCAGGATCGGCATCACCGCGATCCGGCGGGCTCGCCGAGGTGCTGTCGCCACCCACCGGGCGCGGTGATCTCACGCGCCAGGTCATCGTCGGCCGGCAACGATCGGCACACCATGCTCAGTGCACCGCGGCCGTCTTCGAGTTGAATCACCGAGAGCTCAAGCTCGGCGGGCTCGCGCGGCAACAGATTCTCGCGCAGTTCGGCATACGTCATCTCGTAGATTTCCCCGGGCACCGACCAGCCGCCGTCGCGCACCGGCGCCAGCCCGGGAAACACGTCGCCGAAGGAGAAGAACCGGTATGCCGGCGCGGTGCGCACCGGACCGACGAACCGGGCCGAGGCCAGGGCATCGTTGAGCGGCCCACCGGTCATGGCCTGGCCGTTGACGAACATCAGGACAGTCTCGTGTGACATGAAAACTCCATCAGGGAAGGTAGGTTCAGCTCAACGTGGTGTTGCCGTGGCCGCGTAGCGCGTGCACGCGCATGGCGGTGGCGGCCCGATCAAGGTCGCCACTGGCGAGGTCGTCGAGCAGGGTGCGGTGCTGGGAGATCGGCTCGTGGCCTGACTGCTGGACGTAATCGTCGGTCGGATACAGGAATGCCTGACGCTCCAGAAACGACGATGTGATCGGGCAGAAGGCGGCCCGGTTGATGGCCATGTGGAACTCCAGATGCGCCATCGCATACTGCGGGCTGACAACGCCGTACTCACGCAGCGCGGCCGCAAGCGGTTCCAGCCTGGCGTACAGCGAATCCCAGTCCACTTCAGCGCATTTGGCGGTGATCAGCTTGGCGGCGACCTGATCGAACGCCACCCGCAGTTCATGCAGTTCGGCGCGGGCGGCGGCGTCGACCTCAACCACGACGAGCTGACCGCGCCTGATCCGCTCGACGAGCCCCTCACTCGTCAAGCGCTGCAGCGCCTCACGTATCGGCGTGCGGCTGACCCCGAGATCCTCGGCGATCTCCTCCTCGGTCAGCCGGATCCCACCCGCGTATTCACCGGTGGTGATCTGCTGACGGAGGTAGCGGTACACCCGCTCACGCACGCTCAGCGGTTCGCCGGTCGTGGAATCGGCGAGGGCACTGTCCAAGGGGCTCATCTCATCCTCGCTCTCGACAATGCGGCGCGGCAGGCGTTCGTCGCGCGCTGCATGAAGGTGCCCGACATCACGTTCATACCCGCTTGCAGCGCCGATGTCTGCAAAGCGCTCACCCGGTTGTTCAGGTCGAAGAACTGGTTGCCGGGCGAGGTCAGCCGGCCGAGGTCGAAGGCGAACGGCGCGTCCTCCGAGGCGTCGGTCTCCCCCCAGGTCGTGGTGTTGACGAGCAGCGATGGCGACTCGTCTCCCAGCAGTTCGGCGAGCGCAGCCGGGCTGCTGTACTCGGCGCCGAATCGCCGCGCCCAGGTGGAGAGTGCCCCGGCGTTGCGTGCCGAACCGATCAACCGGGTCTGCGGCCATGCCCGCCTGCAGGCCAGCGCCACCGAGTTCGACGAGCCGCCCGAGCCCAGCACCAGAACCGACTCCGGAGTCCTGCCGCCCATCAGGGTTTCCATGGCTGCCTGGGACGCCCAGCTGTTGGTGTTGACTCCGACCGCGCCTCCGGCCCCGCGGACGATGGTGTCGACCACGCCGGTCTGGGCGGCCGACGGGGTCAAAGTCGGTATCGCAGGCGCGACCGCTTGTTTCCACGGGCTGAGCACCAGCGCCAGGGACCAGCGCGAATCGCCCAACAGTTCGACGGGACTGTCGAAATGAACGATGCCGGCCAGGTCGACCTTCTCGGCGAGCAGTGCGTCGTGCAGCAGCCTGCCCTTCAGCGCATGCGCGGCCGTGGTGCCGATTCCCGCGATCACGGCCGGATCCGGCCCCGCCGATCCGGATGACAATCCGGATGAAACGCTTCGCACCTCGTCGATGCACCGCACCACGGCGGCACGGATCGTCGCCGCGCCGTCGGCCTCCAGGAGCGTCGTCCGGGTCATCGCATGCCCTCCCGTACCGGCTTCACCTGTCGGCCGGCGGGCGCACCGACCACCTCGCCCTTCTCGTAGACCAATTGGCCGCGCAGATAAGTGGCGACCACACTGCCGGTCAGTTCCCACCCGTGATAGGGCGTGACGTTGTGTTTGGAGTGCAGGCTGGCCTGATCCAGGACCACCTCGGCGCCGGGATCGACGAGCACGAGGTCGGCGTCGAAACCCGGTGCGATCCGGCCCTTGTCGGCCATCGACCAGCGCCGTGCCGGGGTGTAGGAACACAATCGCACGATGTCCTCGACCGTCAGCCTGCCCTGGGCGGCGGCCGTCAGCATCAGTGGGAGCATCGTCTCGACGCCGATGAATCCGCCGTAGGCCTTCCACACGTCGGTCTCGGCCTGTTCGGTGACGGTGTGCGGAGCGTGGTCGGTCGCGACCACGTCGACGTCGCCCCGGTCGATGCCCGCCCACAGCGCGGCGACGTCGGCCGCCGGGCGGATCGGCGGGTTGAGCTTGATCAGGTTTCCGTAGGTGTCGTAGGCACTTTCGTCGAGGAACAGGTGTGAGACCAGGGCTTCGATGCTGACCCGGTGCCCCTGCGCCCGCATGTCCATCACGCGTTGCAGGCCCGCGGCGGTGGACAGGTGGTGGATGTGCAGCTTGGTCTTGGCCTCGGTGGCCATGGTGATGATCCGGGTGATCGCCTCGACCTCCACGAACGCCGGCCTGCCCTCCAGATGGGCACGGGGATCCCGCCGGCCCTCGGCTTGCAGCCGGTCCCCGAACATCCGCAGCAGGTGGTCGTTCTCGGCGTGGACACCGACAACCAGATCCGCAGCGGCGGCTGCTTCCAGACCACGGAATATCGCGGCGTCGTTGGGGCAGCGGTTGTCGCCCGTCGTCTGTCCCATGAAGAGCTTGAATCCCATGGCGCCCAACTCGGCCATACCCGCGATCTCGTCTGCGTTGTCGTGATCGAGCATTCCGTAGAGCCCGAAGTCCACGTATGCCTTGTTCCGCACCAGATCGAGCTTCTGCTGATAACGCTCCGCTGTGGCGACCGGCGGTTTCGTGTTGGGCATGTCCACGACGGTGGTCACCCCGCCAGCGGCCGCGGCCGACGTGCCGCTCGCGAAGTCTTCCTTCTCGGTCATGCCCGGTTCGCGGAGGTGCACGTGCACGTCGACCAGGCCGGGAAGCACCAGCAGCCCCGCCGCGTCGACGGTCGGAACCCCTTCCATCGCAAGGTCATCGCCGACGGCGATGACGCGTCCGTCGGCCACGGCGACGTCCTGGCGGCGGCGCCCATCGTGGGACACCACGGTGCCCCCGGTTACGACGAGGTCCGGGGTCAGTGGAGCGGTCATGTCACGACCTTTCTGTTCGGGCGGTCGATGCGTCGAGTGCGAGCTAGGTCAGAGCCAGGTCCGGGTTCTGTTCGTAGACTTCGCGAATGGGGCCGAGCTCGAACAGGTCGTCGACGGACAGGTTCAGCCCTCCCGCGGCGATGGCCTCGACGTTCGCGGCGGCGGTCTCGTCGGAGATCGCCACAATCTGCTGCGAAGGCTTGCCATTGCGGATCAGTTCGTTGCCCGCCAGGCAGCAGTCGTAGGTGGCCTCGGGGTTCAGATGCAGGTCCTTGCCGTACTCGTTGACCGTGAGGTCCGTTGCCATCTTTGGGTTGTCGAGGACATCGCGCCACCCGCGAATCTCGGCGTGCAGGAACGCCTTGAGTTTGTCCCGGTTCTTGTCGATGTTCTCCTGCGTGGTGATGTAGGTCTGCCCTACGAGCGGGAAACCGACGTCGGCCAGCAGCATGGTGTTGATGTCGAACCCCTTGTGCCGGAGGTCGACAACCTGGCTGTTGATGAAACCGAGGTAGCCGTCGATCTGGCCGGCGGTCATACCGATGGGATCTCCCTGGACGGGAACCGTGTTGATCCGGGAGGAGTCCAGCTTCAGAGCCGCCATGAAGTTGCGCCAGACAGGCTCGCTCGACGACGCACATCCGATTGTCTTGCCGTACAAATCCTCCGGACTCTTGATCGGCTTGTCCGCCATGGACATGATGCAGCCCGCATAGCGGCTGTAGACCGCACCGACGATCTTCAGCGGCGCTCCCTTGGCGACCGCCGATCCGACGATCGGCACCTGCGACACCCCGGCGAAGGTGCGCGACAGCACGTCCGATTCGATCGGTGGGGCCGTCGGTCCGCCGGAGACCAGGTCGGCGCCGCTGAAGCCGGCGTCGGTGTAGTAGCCCTTCTTGTCGGCGATGAAGCTGCCGGCGAACTGGGTGTTCTTGATCCAGGACAGCCGTTGGGAGGCCACACCGAATCCGTCTGCAGCTCCGCTTGATTCGCCCGAGACACAGGCGGCCAGCGCCGCCGGTGCGGCCAGCGCCAGGCCGCCGAATGCGAGGCCTCTGGTGAGGAACTGGCGTCGACCGAGATGATTGTTCATCAGATACGTCCGTTCAGGGTGAGTGGTGGCGTGCTCAGCGAGGAGCACTCATGCGGGCGGTGACAGCGGCCTCGACGACGCTGACGATCTGGTAGACGACGACACAGGCGACCGTGAGTACGACGACCGATGCCCACAGCCGCGCGAACTCGAATTCGTTGGCATCGCGGAGCATCTGACCGCCCAGCCCCTCGCCGGTGGCCAGCCATTCGGCCAGCAGCGCACCGACTACGGAGGTGGTCACCGCGACGCGCGCGGCTGCGAACCAGGTGGGAATCGCGTGGGGCAGGGCAACCTTGCGGAACGCCGACCAGTTGGAGCCGCCGTAGGCGACGATCATCTCGACGTCGGTCCGCGGTGTGCTGCGTATCCCGTGCAGCATGGTGAGCAACGCGGGTACCACGACGATGGCCGCTCCGATGACAGCGGTTCCGAGCGCACCGCGGTCGAAGATCAGCACGAGAATCGGAGCGATGGTCACCATCGGGATCGCATGCAGCGCCGTGACGGCCGGCAGGAACATGCTCTCGACGGTCCTGGAGAAGTAGAACAGCAGCGAAACACCCGCCGCCAGAACGAGCCCGAGGACGAATCCGTACGAGGCGTCGACAGCGGTCCTGGCAAGATTCGTCGCGATACCTGCCCGGTGGGCCGCAGCGTCAGCGTCAGCGAACAGGTAGTTCCAGACGTCGACCGGCGACTTGGCCACATAGGAGCTCACGTCGGCCAGACCGATGAACACCGTCCACACCGCGAGGATCGCGAGCACCGCGCCGCCCGAGGTCACCAGCGTACGTGCGGCGCTGCGGGCCATCGGCCTCTGCAGAGTCGTCATGCTCTTCCTCCTGCCATCCCGGCGGCCCACGGCGTGAGGACCTTCTCGACGGTGTTGACGAAAACGAACGCGAGGCCCGCGATGAGACTCGACACCAGGGTGATGCCCCAGGTCCGGACCACATCACTGGAGGATTGCGCGACCACGAGCGCAGCCCCGAGGCCACGCTCCTGCCCCATGAACTCACCGATGATCGCCCCCAGGATCGCCGCCGGGACAGCGACTTTCAACGCGGTCAGGATGCTCGGCAACGCGGAGAGCAACTCGACCTTGCGCAGCACCAGATACCTGCCGCCGCCGTAGGCGCGCACCAGATCCTTGCTGAGCGGATCCGCATGGCGCAGCCCGTTGATCGTTCCCACCAGCGTGGTGAAGAACACGGAGACGGCCGCCATGATGGCCGAGGTGACCATGCCGTCGAAACAGGCCGCCAGGATGGGAGCGATCGCGATCAGCGGGATGCACGCCGACGCGATCCCGGCCTGCAGCACCAACTTCTCCAGCGCGGGCACGGTGGTCACGAGGGCAGCGCAGCCGATCGCGGCGAGGTTGCCCCAGAAGTACCCCACGGACGCCGACGCCAGCGTGACAGGTATGTGGATGCCGTAGAAGGCAGCGCCGTCGGACATCACCCCTGCCAGGATCTTGGTCGGTGCCACGATGGCGGGTCCGAGAATGCCGGTCATGCCGACGAGTTGCCATACGGACAGCACGATGAGCGAGCCGGCCAGACCGGCAAAACGGTTGTGGTTCATCGGCCCACCGGCACACGTACCTCGGCTTCGTCAGAACGCGAGCCGAACAGGATCGAGGACAGCAGGTCGACGTACTCGTGAAACTCGCTGGTGCGCATCATCTCCGGCAGCCGGGGCCTGGGCAGGTCGATCTGAACCGACTTCACCACCCGGCCGGGCCGGGCGCTCATCACCACGACGGTGTCGGACAGGAACACCGCTTCGGCAATGCCGTGGGTGACCATCAGGGTGGTCGCGGGTCGTTCGGTCCAGATCCGAAGCAGTTCGACGTTGAGCGTCTGGCGGGTCATGTCGTCGAGGGCGCCGAACGGCTCGTCGAGCAGCAGCACCCGAGGTTTGACGACGAGGGCCCGCGCGATGGAGACCCGCTGACGCATACCGCCGGACAGTTGGGCGGGCCGGGCCGCCTCGAAGCCGGTCAGTCCGACCAGATCGATGAGTTCCTGGACGAACTCGTCGGACACGGACTGCTTGGACACCTCGAGCGGCAACCGGATGTTGGACCGGACGGATCGCCACGGCAACAGGGCCGAGTCCTGGAACGCGATGCCCAGATGGTGATGCCTGCGCATGTCCTGCGGGGTTTCGCCGTGGACCAGGGCGGTGCCCGCGTTCTGCACCTCAAGGCCGGCCAGGATCCGCAACACGGTGCTCTTACCGCATCCGGACGGCCCCAGGAGCGTGACGAACTCACCCTGGTCGGACTGGATGTCGACGCCGTCGAGTGCGGTGACGACAGATCGGCCCACCTTGAACTGCTTCGTCAGTCCCCCTATGTGAATCCCGGGTGCCGTCGGCGCGATCATGTGTTCTCCTCTGATGGGAAGCCGTTCATGTTCGGATCCAAGCTTGGATCCATAACCTAGGGACGTTTTGTTTCCGCTCGATGAACTCCGGACACGGCCGGGTTACAAGTGCGCTCGCCCCCGATTTTCGGTAGGCAAGGGGCCATGGACATCGAACAGACGGTTGCGGTCATCACCGGCGCCGGATCAGGTATCGGCCGGGCGCTGGCTGAATCCTTCGCGGCAGAAGGCGCCCGCGTGGTGGCTGCCGACATCGACGCGGAGTCGGCCGAACAGACCGCCGCTCAGATCCGGTCCGGCGGCGGGCAGGCGCTGGGAGTCCGGGCCGACGCCGGTGTCACCGCCGACATCGAGGCGCTGACCGCCACCGAGTTCGGCCCCGTCGACATCTACGTCGCCAACGCCGGAATCATCGGCGCACCGGGCCTCGGCACCGACGAGGACTGGGATTCGATCCTGGACGTCAACCTGCGCTCCCACGTCCGGGCGGCGCAAGTGCTTGTCCCGCAGTGGTTGTCGCGTGGCGGCGGCTACTTCGTTTCGGTCGCCTCGGCGGCCGGCCTGTTGTCCCAGATCGGCGCGGCCGGATATGCCGTCACCAAACACGCGGCGGTCGGATTCGCCGAATGGCTGGCCATCACGTACGGCGACGACGGCGTCGGGGTCAGCTGCGTGTGCCCGTTGGGGGTGAACACCCCGCTGCTCGACGCGGTGCGTTCTTCGGCGGATCCGGATTCGGCGGCCGGTGCGGCGTCGATCGTGCAGTCCGGCGAGGTGATCAGTGCGCAGGACGTCGCGGCGGCCACCGTCGCGGCCGTGCGGTCCGGCAGCTTTCTCGTGCTACCGCACCCCCAGGTGCTCGACATGTACCGCCACAAGGGCTCCGATTACGACCGCTGGATCGCCGGGATGCGCCGCTACCAACGGTCACTGCGCGCCGGCCGCTGAACGCCCGGCCGAGGGCAGCGTTTGCGGCGGGACGTACACGCCGAGCGAGATGCGGTTCCACCAGACGTGATCGCGGCGCAGTTCGGTCCAGGTGCTGAACTCGTAGCGGTATAGCCGGGCCCGGACGTAACGTGGCGGTTCGTCGGGGAATGGGTTGCACCGCAGCAGCTTCAGCGTGTCCCGGTCATTCTCCAGAAGCCGGGTCATCAGCATGCGCAGCCAGCCGTGGGCATAGGCCGGCGAGATGGCCGCGAACCACATGAGCCAGTCCAGCCGCAGATGGTAGGGCGCGAACTGGCGCGGCCACCGATGGACATCGCCTGGCTTGCCCTTGAATTCGTACTCTTTCCAGACGGTGTGATCACTCAACAGCGGGTCCGAGGTGCCCTCCAACACCACCTCATCGCGGGTACGGCCGACGGTGCCGAACGCCCCGTAGGAATTCACCAGGTGATAGTGGTTGTAGGAGGCGTTCATCCGCTGCCGTTTGGAGACGAGGTTGCGCGCGGGCCAGTAGCTCAGGCAGGCCACCGCCGCGGTGAACCCGAGCACGACGACGACGAACCACACCGGGGCCTGGCTGTATTCGTGCTCGGGTAACGGAAGCAGCACCGCGGCAGTGGAGTCCGAGAGCGCGCTGAACGCCAGGACGATGGTGATCCAGTTGAGCCAGGCGAAGTTCCCCGAAGCGACCAACCACAGTTGGGTGACGATCACGATGATTGCCGCCCCGCTTGCGACCGGCTGCGGGGCGAACAGGGCGAACGGCACGATGAGTTGGGCGAAGTGGTTGCCGGCCACCTCGATTCGGTGCAGTGGCTTGGGCAGGTGGTGGAAGAACCAGCTCAGCGGCCCGGGCATGGGCTGCGTCTCGTGGTGGTAGTACAGGCAGGTCAGGTTGCGCCAGCACGGGTCACCGCGCAGCTTGATCAGTCCCGCACCGAACTCGACGCGGAACAACAGCCAGCGGGCCAGCCACAGCACCAGCAGCGGGGGCCCGACGTCGTCGTTGCCCAGGAACATCACCAGGAACCCGGCTTCGAGCAGAAGGGATTCCCAGCCGAACGAGTACCACGTCTGGCCGACGTTGACGATCGACAGGTACAGCATCCACACCAACAACCAGGTCAGCATCGCGGCCCACAGCGGCACCAGGTCCCCGAAGCCCGCCAACAGGGCCGCGGAGATCACCGCCCCGGCGATACACACCGCGGCGAAAAAGCGGTCCGAGTAGTGGAACTGGAACAGGCTCGGGGCGCGCCGGAACGAGTTGACATCCAGGAACCGGGGTATCGGGAGCAGCCCCCGTTCACCGAGGAGCCCGCGGAACTGCCGGGCCGCCACGATGAACGCGATCAGGTAGATTGCGGCGGTCCCCCGCTGCAACACCTGTCTGGCCAACCAATATTCGTCTGCGATGAACCATTCCATGCGCGGACCTGCCGACGTTGCGGGTCTGTCCACGATGACGGTACCCCGATTCGGGGTGTTTCACGCCTCGTACGGCGAGCTAGCGCCGTCGCAGGCCCAGTCGGAAGTTGGACGGCATCATGGTGAGGCGCTCCTGTATCTGCAGCGTGTAGTCCGGATCGGCGGTCAGGTCATAGCGCCGGATCAGCACCGCCAGCATCAGGATTGCCTCGTGTAGGGCGAATTGCCTTCCGATACACGATCTTTCGCCGGTACCGAACGGCTTGTACAGGCCGGCGGGGCGGGCCCGCATCTGTTCTGGGGCGAACCGGTCCGGATCGAATGCCTCCGGGTCGGAGCCCCAGCGAGGGTCGCGGTGCGACGTCGACGTCAGCGCCAAGGCCCAGTCACCCTTACGCATCGGGTGGATTCCGGCGAGCACCGTGTCCTGGCGGGCAGCGCGGTAGTACGCAGGCACCGTCGGCTGCAACCGCAACGATTCGTCGAGAACCCGCCGGACATACCGCAGTTTTGCGATCTTCTCGAACTCGGGCCGCTGATCCTCGCCCCACACCTCGTCCACCTCGGCACGGGCGCGCGCGAACACCTCTGGATGTTGCGACAGGAAGTACAGCGCGAATGACAAGGCACCAGATGTGGTTTCGTGGCCGGCGATCAGAAAATTGATCAGCTGGTAGCGGATGTTCGCGGCATCGAGATCGGACTCCAGCATGATCTGCAGCAGGTCGTCGTGACCGCCCGATGGTTGCGCGCGGCGGCGGGCGACGATGTCGTCGGCCAGCTCGTGCAGATACCTCGCGTCGCCACGGGCCCGGCGCTCGTATCGCCGGTAGACGAAGGCGGGGAGGAAGGTCTCGCGGAGCACCCCGAGACGGTCGGATGCCAGGAGCGCGGACACCATGTGGGCGACGAAGGGGTGCAACGCGTCGTCCCGGAAGCACCCGAACGAATACCCGGCCGCGCACCGCCCGATCGTCTCCAGCGTCACCCTGGTGGTGTCACCCGAGACATCGACGGTGTCGCCCGCATCGGCGCGCCGATCCCAACGGTCGGTGAGCTCACCGGCGACGTCGAACATCACCCCGTGATAGCGGCGCATCGCGGCCTGGCTGAAGGCCGGCATCAACAGCTGGTGGGCCTTGAGCCAGTTGGGTTCGTCGTTGTACGCGGTGAACAACCCGTCGCCGCCGACGATCCGCAGTGCTTCGATGTCGGGTCCGACATGCTTGCAGAACCGGGTCTCGTCGTTGAGGTCGGCCACCGCGTCGGCACCGGTGGCGACGACGTAGCGGGCACCCAGGAACCGGAATTCGCAGATCGGCCCGAGTTCGGCCATGCCCATCGCGTTCTGCATCGACGAGTCGGGCTTCAATCCGAGCACGTCACCGAGCAACGGGACCCGTCGCGGCGGGTGGGGCAGTTTCGGATACTTCACATTCTCGGGTTGTGAGGTCCGTGCGTCCGCGACGGTCATGACACCAGGATTCCGGCCTTGTTGTACATGTGTCAAGTAAGGGGTGACGGTCCGTCACCCGCCGAGCCTCGCCGCGATGAACAGCCGTGAAGTTAAGCTGCTCACGTGGGTGCCGAGTCGAGACGCCGGCTTTCCCCCGCCGACAGACGCAACGAGCTGCTGGCGCTGGGAGCCGAGGTGTTCGGCCAACGACCGTACGACGAGGTCCGCATCGACGAGATCGCCGAACGCGCCGGGGTGTCGCGAGCCCTGATGTACCACTACTTCCCCGACAAGCGGGCCTTCTTCGCCGCCGTGGTCCAGGCCGAGGGCGAGCGCTTGTTCGAGGCCACCAGCACACCTCCCGAGCCTGGCCAGAGCCTGTTCGGCCAGCTGCGCGCCGGCGTGCTGGCCTACCTGCGCTACGACGAGGAGCATCCGCACGGGGCGTGGGCGGCGTACATGGGCCTGGGCCGCACCGACCCGGTGCTGCGCGGCGTCGACGACGTCGACAACGATCGGCAGGCGGACCGGATCATGGGCCGGATCGCCGACGCGGTATCCGAACCGCTGGACGCCAAGGTCGAACGTGATCTCCGGGCCACCGTCTACGGCTGGCTGGCCCTGACCTTCGAGATGTGCCGGCAAAGGCTCAAGGATCCGTCGATCGATGCGGGCTTTGTGGCCGACAGCTGTGCGCACGCCCTGCTAGACGCCGTCGGCCGGGTGCCCGGGCTACCGGCCGAACTGGTCTGCGCCGCCGCTCGCGAACACCGCTGACGCCTACTTGTCGGTGCTGCGCGGCAGTATGGGCTAGGTGGCCACCAAGCCGGTCGATCCGCTGGCCCGGTTCAGTGCACTGACCCGGGAGTGGTTCACGGCTGCCTTCCCAGCGCCGACGGCCGCGCAGGCGCAGGCCTGGGCCGCCATCGCCGAGGGGCACAACACCCTGGTCATCGCGCCGACCGGCTCGGGCAAGACCCTCGCGGCGTTCCTGTGGGCCATCGACGAGCTGGCCGGGGCGGGTGCGGAACCGCGTTCGGGCACGACGGTGCTCTACGTGTCGCCGCTCAAGGCATTGGCCGTCGACGTCGAGCGCAACCTGCGCACCCCGCTGACCGGGATCACCCGGGTCGCCGAGCGGCACGGGGTGGCCGCCCCGTCGATCAGCGTCGGGGTCCGGTCCGGGGACACCACGCCCAGTCAGCGCCGCGCGATGCTGAGCAAGCCGCCCGACATCCTGATCACCACCCCGGAGTCACTGTTCCTGATGCTGACCTCGGCGGCCCGCGAGACGCTCGCGTCGGTGCGGACCGTGATCGTCGACGAGGTTCACGCCGTGGCCGCCACCAAACGCGGTGCACACCTGGCACTCTCGCTCGAACGGCTGGATCAGCTTCTCGACAGGCCCGCCCAGCGGATCGGGCTGTCCGCGACGGTGCGTCCGCCCGAGGAGGTGGCCCGGTTCCTGTCCGGGCAGGCCCCCACCACCATCGTGGCCCCGCCTGCCGCCAAGACCTTCGACCTGTCGGTGCAGGTTCCGGTTCCGGACATGGCCAACCTCGACAACAACAGCATCTGGCCCGACGTCGAAGAACGCATCGTGGATCTGATCGAGGCGCACCAGTCCTCGATCGTGTTCGCCAACTCGCGCCGGCTGGCGGAGCGGCTGACCTCACGTCTCAACGAGATTCACGCCGAGCGGTCCGGCATCGAGTTGCCGTCCACGCACAATCCCCAGGTCGGCGGCGGTGCCCCCGCCCAGCTCATGGCGAGTGGTCAGGCCAACGGCGCGCTGCCGCTACTGGCGCGGGCCCACCACGGTTCGGTCAGCAAGGAACAGCGGGCCCAGGTTGAGGACGACCTCAAGAGCGGGCGGCTCCGCGCCGTGGTCGCCACCTCCAGCTTGGAGCTGGGCATCGACATGGGTGCCGTCGATCTGGTGATCCAGGTCGAGTCGCCGCCGTCGGTGGCCAGCGGACTGCAGCGCATCGGGCGTGCCGGGCATCAGGTCGGCGAGATCTCCCAGGGTGTGCTGTTCCCCAAGCACCGCACCGATCTGATCGGCTGCGCGGTGACGGTGCAACGCATGCGCTCCGGTGACATCGAGACCATGCACGTCCCGGCCAATCCGCTCGACGTGCTGGCCCAGCACACGGTGGCGGTGGCCGCCCTCGAACCGGTGGACGCCGATGCCTGGTTCGACGCGGTACGGCGCAGCGCGCCGTTCGCCACCTTGCCGCGCAGCGCCTTCGAGGCGACCCTCGACCTGCTGTCCGGGAAGTATCCGTCCACCGAGTTCGCCGAGCTGCGTCCCCGGCTGGTGTACGACCGCGACCACGGGACCCTGACCGCCCGCCCGGGCGCCCAGCGCCTTGCCGTCACCTCCGGCGGGGCCATCCCCGACCGCGGCCTGTTCACCGTCTACCTGGCCACCGATTCCGAAAAACCGTCCCGGGTAGGCGAACTCGACGAGGAGATGGTGTACGAGTCGCGCCCGGGCGACGTCATCTCCCTGGGTGCCACCAGTTGGCGGATCACCGAGATCACCCATGACCGGGTGCTGGTCATCCCGGCGCCGGGCCAGCCCGCCCGGTTGCCGTTCTGGCGCGGCGACAGTGTGGGCCGGCCCGCCGAGCTGGGTGAGGCGGTCGGGGCGTTCACCGGAGAACTGGCCGCACTCGGCCGCGCCGAGTTCGATGACCGCTGCCAGACAATGGGTTTCGCCGGCTTCGCCACCGACAACCTGTATCAGCTGTTGCACGATCAGCGGGAAGCCACGGGTGTGGTCCCCAGCGACAGCACCTTTGTGGTCGAGCGCTTCCGCGACGAGCTCGGTGACTGGCGGGTGATCCTGCATTCCCCGTACGGGCTGCGGGTCCACGGGCCGCTGGCCCTCGCGGTGGGCCGACGGCTGCGGGAGCGCTACGGCATCGACGAGAAGCCGACCGCCTCCGATGACGGCATCATCGTGCGGCTACCCGACAGCGGCGAAAACCCTCCGGGCGCAGACCTGTTCGTGTTCGACGCCGACGAGGTCGAGCCCATCGTCACCGCGGAGGTGGGCGGCTCCGCGTTGTTCGCCTCCCGGTTCCGTGAATGCGCCGCGCGTGCCCTGCTGCTGCCACGCAGGCACCCGGGCAAGCGGTCCCCGTTGTGGCATCAACGGCAGCGCGCCGCGCAACTGCTCGACATCGCCCGCAAGTACCCGGACTTCCCGATCGTGCTGGAAACGGTCCGGGAATGCCTGCAGGACGTCTACGACGTGCCCGCCCTGACCGACCTGATGCGGCGGGTGGCTCAGCGCCGGCTGCGGGTGGTCGAGGTCGAAACCGCCACCCCGTCACCGTTCGCGGCCTCGCTTCTGTTCGGCTATGTGGGCGCGTTCATGTACGAGGGCGACAGCCCGCTCGCCGAGCGACGGGCCGCGGCACTGGCGCTGGACACCGTGCTGCTGTCCGAATTGCTGGGCCGCATCGAACTGCGCGAGCTCTTGGATCCGGCGGTGGTGGCGTCAACCGCGGCACAGCTGCAACACCTCACCGAGGAGCGGGCCGCCCGGGACGCCGAGGCGGTGGCCGATCTGCTGCGGATGCTGGGCCCACTCACCGAGTCCGAAATCGCCGCACGCGCCACCACCGACACGATCGGCGGCTGGCTCGACGGGCTGCACGCCGCCAAGCGTGCGCTGCCGGTGACCTATGCCGGCCAGACCTGGTGGGCGGCGGTGGAAGACATCGGCTTGCTGCGCGACGGGGTCGGCGCACCGGTACCCGTCGGGGTGCCCGCGGCATTCACCGAATCCGTCGACGACCCGCTCGGAGATTTGATCGGCCGCTATGCCCGCACCCATGGGCCCTTCACCACCGCGGAGGTGGCCGCCCGGTTCGGGCTGGGTCTGCGGGTGACCGCAGATGTGTTGGGCCGCATGGCTGTCGACGGCCGGCTGGTTCGCGGTGAGTTCGTCGACGATCTCCCCGGCGATCAGTGGTGCGACGCCGAGGTTCTCAGGATCCTGCGCCGCCGTTCCCTGGCCGCGCTGCGCGCCCAGGTCGAACCGGTCAGCACTGCGGCCTACGGTCGCTTCCTGCCGGCCTGGCAACACGTCGGATCCACCCACAGCGCGGGAATCGACGGCCTGGCCGCGGTGATCGAGCAGTTGGCCGGTGTCCCCATTCCCGCGTCGGCGGTGGAGTCGCTCGTCTTCGGTCAACGGGTGCGCGATTACCAACCGGCCATGCTCGACGAGCTGCTGGCCTCGGGTGAGGTCATGTGGTCGGGCGCCGGGCAGATCGGCAGCAGCGACGGCTGGGTGACGTTCCATCTGGCCGAGACCGCGCCGCTGACGCTGCCCGTTCCCGCCGAGATCGAATTCACCGATACCCACCGGGCGATCATGGAGACACTGGGGCACGGCGGGGCGTACTTCTTCCGCCAGCTCACCGACGACACCGCCGAGTCCGAACTGAAAACCGCTCTGTGGGAGCTGATCTGGGCGGGATGGGTCACCGGGGACACGTTCGCCCCTGTGCGGGCGATGCTGTCCGGTCCGCGGCGATCGGGGAGCCCGGCGCACCGGCAGCGCCAACGGCCGCCCCGGCTCAGCCGCTACAGTGTGGCGCGTCCGCATGCCCGGGCGGCCGATCCAATGGTGTCCGGCCGATGGTCGGCATTGCCTGGCGCAGAACCGGATTCGACGGTGCGAGCCCACTTCCAGGCGGAGCTGCTGCTCAATCGGCACGGGGTGCTGACGAAGGGGGCGGCAGCAGCCGAGGGGGTGCCCGGCGGGTTCGCCACCCTGTACAAGGTGCTGAGCGCATTCGAGGACGCCGGCCGCTGCCAGCGGGGCTACTTCGTGGAATCGCTGGGCGGGGCACAGTTCGCGGCAGCCTCGACGGTCGACCGGTTGCGGTCCTACCTCGACGGGGTTGACCCTCAGCGCCCCGAGTACCACGCCGTCGTTCTCGCCGCGACCGATCCGGCCAACCCCTACGGGGCGGCCCTGGCCTGGCCCGATCGCGGCGGCGACGACACCCACCGACCCGGCCGGAAGGCCGGAGCCCTGGTCGCGCTGGTCGACGGGCAGTTGGTGTGGTTCCTGGAGCGCGGCGGCCGGACCCTGCTCAGCTTCACCTCGGACGCCGACACCCAGCGGGCCGCCGCGGGCGCTCTGGCCGAACTCGTGAGCACCGGGCGCATGCCGTCGCTCTTGGTCGAGCGGATCAACGGGGTCGCGGTGCTCGATCCCGGCGTCGACGCCGACCGTGCCGCCGTGCAGGATGCGCTGACCGGGGCGGGATTCTCCCGTACCCCGCGCGGCCTGCGGCTTCGGTAGCCGTAGGGAACAGTGCCCGGGCATGCGTTGTTGTTGACACGCATGACCGCTCCCATCACCACGCCCTTCGGCTTCGAATCGACCGCCTCGGAGGTGATCGCCGGAGTCGACCTGTCCGGACGCTCGGCCATCGTCACCGGCGCGGCCTCGGGCATCGGCACCGAAACGGCCCGAGCGCTTGCCGCCGCCGGCGCCGCCGTGACGTTGGCCGTCCGGGACGCCGCTGCGGGTGATCGCGTCGCCGCGGATCTGCGCGCGTCGACCGGAAACAACGAAATCACGGTCGCCACCCTCGACCTCACCGATCTCGGCAGCGTGCGGTCGTTCGCACGTGCCTGGTCCGGGCCGTTGCACATTCTGGTCAACAACGCCGGGGTGATGGCGGTACAGGAGCGCACGTTGTCGTCCACCGGTCACGAACTGCAGTTCGCGACCAATCATCTCGGCCATTTCACGCTCGCCACCGGGTTGCACCGGGCCCTTGCCGCGGCCGGGGGCGCCCGTGTGGTCTCGGTCAGCTCGTCCGGGCACCTGCGCTCCCCCGTCGTGTTCGACGACATCGACTATGCGTTCCGCGACTACGACCCGTTCGGGGCATACGGCCAGTCCAAGACCGCCAACGTGTTGTTCGCCGTGGAGGCGACCCGCCGCTGGGCCGGCGACGGCATCACCGCGAACTCCTTGATGCCCGGTGGCATTCTCACGGCATTGCAGCGCCACCTTGATCCGGCCTACGGCGCCCAGGCAGCTCAACGATTCGAGGAAGCGGGCAGCCGGCTCAAGACGGTGGAGCAGGGTGCCGCCACCTCGGTGCTGCTGGCGGCCTCACCACTGCTGGAAGGCATCAGCGGCCGGTACTTCGACGATTGCAACGAAGCGCGAGTCGTTGAGCGCCGCGATGAGTTCGGCATATCCGGTGTCGCCCGATATGCGCTGGACCCGTCCAACGCAGAACGACTCTGGGAGCATTCTCTGAAGCTGGTTGAATAGGGCATGCCCGAAGGCGACACCGTCTTCCACACCGCCACGGCGCTGCGTGACGTGCTGGCGGGCAAAACGTTGACCCGCTGCGACATCAGGGTGCCCCGGTATGCCACGGTCGATCTCACCGGGCAGGTGGTCGACGAGGTACTCAGCCGAGGCAAGCACCTCTTCATCCGGGTGGGCCCGGCCAGCATCCACTCGCATCTCAAGATGGAGGGCAGCTGGCGCATCGGGTGGGCGAAAGTCGCGCCGCACCGCATCCGCGCCGTGTTGGAGACCGCCGACAGCCGGGCCACCGGGATCGACCTCGGCGTTCTCGAAGTCCTGGACCGTGACACGGACATGGCGGCGGTCGAGCACCTCGGGCCGGACCTGCTCGGCCCCGACTGGGAGCCCCGCACCGCCGCGACCAACCTGACTGCCGATCCCGACCGTCCGCTGGCTCAGGCCCTGCTGGATCAGCGTGTGATGGCCGGCGTCGGCAATGTCTACTGCAATGAACTGTGTTTCGTCTTCGGCCGGCTGCCGACCTCACCCGTCAATGCCCTGACCGACCCGCTACGCGTCGTGCAACGCGCCCGGGACATGCTGTGGCTCAACAGGTCCCGATGGAATCGCACCACCACCGGGGACACGCGGAACGGCCGCCAGCTGTGGGTCTACGGCCGCTCCGGTGAACCCTGCCGCCGCTGCGGGACGCTCATCGAAACCGACGCCGGGAGCGAGCGGGTGACGTACTGGTGCCCGAGCTGCCAGACCTGATCCGATTACCGGTCGCGCCGGAGCGCCCCCTACGGCCTACGTGGGACGCCGGCAACCGCCGCAATGATGCGATCACTCAGTGCCGCGGGGATGTTTGTCATGATCGACGTCTGGAGCTTGCTCCCGAGACCGACCACGTAACGAGCTCGAGGGCGGCGCGCGGTCAGCGCCGTCTCGACCACCGCGACCACCTTGGAAGTCGGCACCGCCAACTTCTTCGACAGCGGGATGAACTTCTTCATCCCGGCAATGTGCTTGTCGTACAGGGCGTGATGCTCTGCGGACATCGAGGTTTCCAGCTCCACCACCATGTCGTCGGCGGTGCGCCACATGTCGGTATCGGTTTGCGCCGGCTCCACCACCGCCACCCGCACCCCCCACGGGCGTACCTCGATCCTGAGCGCGTCGGCTGCCGCTTCCAAGGCAAACTTGGACGCCGCATATGCCCCGAGCAGCGGCGCTGACAGTTGCCCGTTCACGCTGGAGATGAAGATGACACGGCCGCGGGAGTCCCGCAGCTTCGGCAGCACTGCCCGGGTCACCGCGAATTGGCCGATCACGTTGACGTCCAACTGTTTGCGCCAGTCCTCAGGGCTCAGGGTCTCGATCGGACCGGCCACCACGATGCCCGCGTTGTTCACCACCGCGTCGAGCCGTTCCGGGAGCGCAGCAGGCAACGAGGCGAGATGGTCCGCATTGGTGACGTCCAGAATCACCGCCGAGATGCGTTGCGGGTTGAGTTCCGTCACCGCGGCACCGTCGGAGTGCGATCTGACTCCGGCGATGACGTCCCACCCGGTGGCGGCCAGATGCTCGACGATGGCCTTACCGATACCGCGGGCGGCTCCGGTGACAAGAACTGAGGGCATGACGCGAGGGTACTTCCACCCACCGGGAGAAGACGACGCTAGTCGCGAATGGCCGACAGCGCCCGGATAACCTCCTGCGCCACGCGGACACCGGATTCGATCGCGCCTTCGATGTAGCCCGGGTGATCGGCCGCGGTTTCGGTTCCCGCCCAGTGGATGTCACCGACGGGATCGGAGGGCAACGGGAGGAGGCCCTCCAGGCAGCCCGCGACGGGCAGCGCCATATAGCCACCGCCGACGTATTCGTCGGTATGCCACGACTTCTCGTGCCAGCTGACCGGCCGGAGAACATCGGGCCCGATCTGGCTGACCAAGGGCTCCAGCACAGCCCGTCGCCGTTCGTCGGGAGTCAGACCATCGAGTTCACGGGCCGCAGGTCCACCGATGAGCACGCACAGGTGGCCCGGACCGTCCGGCGGGCTGGTGTCGAAGACACCGCTGCCCGGACCGTCGAGGACGATCAGCTCGCCGCCTCTACCCTGCCTCCAGAACGGCCGCTCGTACACCGCGATGGCCTTGTAGACCGAACCCATATAGGTGTCGTCCGCGAGCCGAGCCCGTTCCAACGGCAGCGGTGGTTGGTGAGCGATGGAGCCGGCCATGGGCGCCGGAACCGTGACGATGACCTTGGCTGCCCGGAAGTCCCCCGCCGTCGTCTGCACCGTCACCCCAGAGTTGTCGCGACCGATCGATACGACCTTGTGCCCCAAGCGGATCCGGGAACCCAGGTCGGCAGCCAAACCGTCGGCGAGTCCTCTCATACCTTCGACGAGCAGGGAGTCCTGCGCGCCCCCTTTGGTCGACAGCATGGTGCGCACCCCGCCCTGCAGGCGGATCATCCGCGCCATCGCGTACACCGAATGCCGGTCCAGATCTGCCGTCCAGGACACCTCGGCAATCACTTCCAGCAGCCGGCGAGCGGTGCGGCCCGGTACCCGGCGCAGCCACGACTCCACGGTCCCGCCACTCCATCGCTGCGGGACGCCGGTGCGAGACAACACCTCGACACCCACCAGGGCCGCTACGGCGGTGAGTACCGCGGGCGAGACCACCGACAACCGGCGTGAGCGGTCGATCAGTCCCGGCATCGGCCCCGTGTGCATCTGATACCGGGTCAGGTCGAGCTCGTCGGCCAACGCCATGAGTCGGTGGTGATCGTGGCCGATCCACTGACCGCCGAGGTCAACCGTCGATCCCAGTGCGGTGGTCTCGCTCATCGTCCGGCCGCCGAGCCGGTCGGCCGCTTCCAGCACCACCACGTCGACGCCGCGGCGATGAAGCTCACGGGCTGCGGTCAGCCCGGATATTCCAGCGCCGACCACAACCACCGTGGCGTCCGTCGCACTGCCTGGTGCCGTCATCGGATCTCCGTTTCTAAGTCGGTCAACCGTCCGACTTTTATAGCACGGAACCGCCACGGACGACAGCCCGCGCCGGAGCCGATCCGGGGAAGCTAGCCGCGCGGACCCGCCACCGGCTGGGGATCTGCCAGCGTCACCAGCATCTGGATCCCACGGTCGAGATCACGGCGCGCGCGCTGACCGTCCCGGCTGGCCACGTACTGGATGATCAAGCCGTCGAGCATCGCGAGCCCGAGCCGCCCCAGGGTGGCGAAGTCCACGGCGCAGCGCTCACCGGCGGCGTTCGCCGCTTGTTCGCAGAACTCCGTGACCAGCGCGGTGTATCGGTCGTACTGCAGCCGCGCCAGTCCCCCCGATCCCTCGCTGCGCACGGAGTACATCGCCAGTTCGTACTGCATGACCTGCACACCGACGTCGCCTTCGACCAGGGCGTCCCAGAACGTCGTGACGCCGTGGCTCAGTGCGTGCGCCAGACCCTGGTCGAGTTGCAGGCTGTCATGCACGGTGGCGACGACATCGTCGATGACCGCGGCGATGACGGCGCGCAGCATCTGGTCCTTGGACGGGAACACGTAGTGCAACGTGCCCAGCGGGATACCCGCTTCGGCCGCGACGGCGCGCAGCGTCGTTCCCGGCACGCCGACGTCGCTGAGCACCCGGATCGCCGCCTCGACGATCTGCTCGTGACGCTCGGCTGCCTTGACGTAGGCCATCGGAATCCCTTCCTCAACTGAGCGACAGCTTAGGAGAAAGTCAGACAACCGACCGGGTAGACGCCCCTTAGGGTGAAAACATGACCAACGCCGTCGTCCGCCCGACGTCACCGGATGACCTCGACGCGATCAGCGTCATCTACGCCCACCATGTCGAGACCGGGGTAGCCACGTTCGAGCTGATCCCGCCGCATCGCGAGGAGTGGGAGCATCGGCTCGCAACGGCCCGCGAACGTGAATTGCCTTTCCTCACCGCGACACTCGACGACGAGATCGTGGGCTACGCCTACTGCTCACCGTGGAAGTTGCGCCCGGCCTATCGGCACACTGTGGAGAACTCGATCTACCTCACGCCGCAGTGCGCCGGTCGCGGCTTCGGAGCCCTGCTGCTGCAAGGACTTCTGGAGGGCTGCACCGCAGCAGGCATCCGTGAGGTCATCGCCGTGGTGGCCGACACCGACGAGGCGGCGGCATCCCTTGCCCTGCACCGCAAGCACGGTTTCACCGAGGCCGGGCGACTGCGTGCGGTCGGCTACAAGCACGGACGATGGCTGGACACGGTGCTGCTGCAGTGCAGCCTGACGGTCAGCAGTTGACGAGTTCCGGCTCGCAGATCGGCTGCGAAGCCGGTTCCTGTGCAGGCTCTTCGGCGACCGGCTCGGGATCCTTGGGCTTGCCGCCCCACGGGAACGCCAGCCGCACGATCTTGCGCACCACCGAGGCGAACTGCTTGTGGATCGGGCCGGTGTTGTAGGGCAGGCCGTAGCGCTGGCAGATCTCCTTGACCTCTTCGGAGATCTCGGCGTAGCGGTGCGCCGGGATGTCCGGGAACAGGTGGTGTTCGATCTGGAACGACAGGTTGCCGCTGAAGATGTGGAACCACTTGCCGCCGGACAGGTTTGCCGAACCCAGCAGCTGGCGGAAGTACCACTGGCCGCGCGTCTCGTTCTGGGTCTCCTCGATGGTGAACTCGTGGGTGCCCTCCGGGAAGTGTCCGCAGAAGATGATCGTGTACGACCACACGTTGCGCATCAGATTGGCAGTCATGTTGCCCGCGAACACGAATGGCGCGAACGGGCCGGCCAGTAGCGGGAAGGCCACGTAGTCCTTGACGGTCTGCTTGCGGACCTTTTCCCACATCTCACGCAGCATGTCCTTCTTGTCACGCAGCTTGATCTCACCGGTGCGGATCCGCTCGGTCTCCAGCTCGTGCAGGGCCACGCCGTACTGGAAGAACACCATCAGCAGGAAGGCGTACAGCGGGTTGCCCAGGTAGTACGGGCTCCACTTCTGGTCCTCGCTCATCCGCAGGACGCCGTAGCCGATGTCGCGGTCCATGTCGACGATGTTGGTGTAGGTGTGGTGCATGTAGTTGTGGGAGTGCCGCCACTGATTGGACGGGCAGGCCGAATCCCATTCGAAGTTCTGGCCGCGCAGCGCCGGATCGCCCATCCAGTCGTACTGCCCGTGCATGACGTTGTGGCCGATCTCCATGTTGTCGAGGATCTTCGACAGTCCGAGCATCACGGTGCCGACCGGCCAGGCAGGCGGCAGGAACAGCAGCGCCCGACCACCGATCTCGAGCTTGCGCTGCATCTTGATGATGTCGCGGATGTAGGTGGCGTCGCGCTCACCGAGATCGGCAACCGCCTTTTCACGGATGGCGTCGAGCTCGGCGCCGAAGGTTTCGAACTGCTCGGGGGTGAGGGTGTAGTGAGTCATGGCTGCGCCTTTCGGGTCTACAGGTCTATGACGACGTCACCGACGGGTGCGGTGACGCAAATTTCGATGTCTTCGCAGTCGGCGGTGGAGATCGCGCCGGTGATCAGGTTGCGGACGGCGCCGCTGGTCTTGAAACGGGTGCAGGTGTGGCAGATGCCCATCCGGCAACCGCTTTCCGGTGTGAGGCCGGCGGCCTCGGCCTGCACCAGCAGCGGTTGACCGTCGTCGGTCACCTCCACGTCGCTGTCGGCGAACCGAACGGTGCCTCCGGTGGATCCGGTCGGAGCGGCGAACACGGGTGGGACGAAGCTCTCCGATTGCGCGTCGGGACGCGACTCCCGCACCGCATCGACCAGCGCCTGTGGGCCACAGACGAACACGGCGTCCGGCTGGGCGCCGGGAAAGGCAGCGGCCAGGTGTGCGGGACCGAAGTACCCGTCCAGATCACCGACGGCCCCGTCGCGGGTGTAGCCGTGCAGGACCCGCACCCGGGCCGAACGCATGGCCGCCAGCTCAGAGCGGTAACAGGCCTCGTCGGCGCCGCGTGCGTAGTGCAGGAACGCGACCTCCCCGGTGAACCCCTGTGCACGCAAGGTGCGCAGCATGGACAGCACCGGGGTGATGCCGCTGCCGCCCGAGACGAAGAGGATGCGCTGCGGCAGCGCCTCGGGCAGGACGAAATCTCCGCCGACCGAGTCGAGCCCCAGCACCATGCCCGGGTACGCGTGGTCACACAGGTAGGTCGAGACCAAGCCACCGTCGTGGCGGCCGACGGTCAACTCGAGGTGGCCCGCCCCTTCGGCGTTGGCCGGCGAGTAGCACCGGGTGCGGCGCCGACCGTTGATCTCGACGGAGAGGTTGATGTGCTGACCCGCCCGAAATCCGGCGAAGGCCGCATTCGGTTCCAGGGTCAGCGTGACGCTGCGCGGCGTCTGGCGCCGCACTGCCACCACCTTGGCCCGGGCGTCGCCGCGGGTCCAAGTCGGCTCGACCAGCTCGGTGTAGCGGTCGACTCCGTGGGGGCCGGTAAGCAGGTTCGCGAGAGCACTCATTCGCGGGCCGGACAGTAGCCGCCGGCCAACACCTTCAGCCAATGTTTGAGTGAACATGTGTACACAGTGCGCGTGCACACCCGACTCTGTCAACGATAAAAACCCTGCAAGTGGTAGGGTTCACACCAGTGAACAAACGTACGCCCAATTCACGAACATCCACGTCACGAACGCGACGGACCGAATCGTCGTCGCGGTCGCGGGACACGCTGTCCCGGGAAGAACGCAAAGAGGCCACCCGGCGCGCGATCATCACCGCGGCGCTGACCCTGCTGGAAGACCGCAGCTTCAGCGCACTGTCCCTGCGGGAGGTCACCCGGGAGGCGGGCATCGTGCCCGCCGCGTTCTACCGGCACTTCGACTCGATGGATGCGCTCGGCCTGGTCCTCATCGACGAGTCGTTCCGATCCCTGCGGGACATGCTGCGCGGTGCACGGGCCGGCAAGCTCGACCCGCATCACGTCATCGAATCCTCCGCCGAGATTCTGATCGGCAGTTTCAACGACCGGCGCGAGCACTGGCGGTTCATCGCCCGCGAACGTTCCAGCGGTGTGTCGGTGCTGCGTTACGCGATTCGCACCGAGATCCGGTTGATCACCTCCGAGCTGGCGATCGACCTGGCCCGCTTCCCCGGCCTCAAGGACTGGAGCAGCGAGGATCTCAACATCCTGGCCAACCTCTTCGTCAACGCGATGATCTCGATAGCCGAGAGCCTCGAAGATGCCGGGGACGCGGCGGCGGTCGAGGCGATCCACCGCACCGCGGTCAAACAACTACGGATGATCGCCGTTGGCGTCAATGGGTGGCGCAGCACCGGCTAGGGTCCGCTCATGCCCCCTGCACAGCCACTCGATGTTGCCTATCCGCGGCCCGAAATCGCCGTCATCACGCTCAATCGCCCCGAGAAACTCAACGCGCTGTCCTACGAACTGGTCGAGGCCCTGCACGCCACCCTGGACGCGATCGCGGCGAACAACGAGTGCCGCGTCGTGGTGCTCACCGGCGCTGGTCGCGGCTTCTGCTCGGGACTGGATCTGAGCGATCCCAATCCGCCCGAGGCCGGCGGCGGCACCGAATTTCCCCGTTCGGGCATGCGGTGGCAGGAACGCATCGCGAACCTGACGGTCAAACTGCACCGGCTCCGCCAACCTGTCATTGCCGCAGTCAACGGCGCGGCATACGGCGGCGGCTTCGCCCTGGCGGCGGCCAGCGACATCCGCATCGCCGGCCCGTCGGCGAAGTTCTGCACGCAGTTCATCAAGCTGGGCATCGGCGGTTGTGACATCGGGGTGAGCTACACCCTGCCCCGGATCATCGGTGCGGGCCCGGCGTTCGACCTGATCCTCACCGCGCGTGCGGTCGAGGCGCCGGAGGCGCTGCGGCTCGGGCTGGTCACCCGCATCGTCGACGACACCGCGAACCTGCTCGACGCGGCCCTCGAAATCGCTGAAACCCTCTGCGGCTACGGGAAATTCGGGCTGGAATCGACCAAGCAGGTGCTCTGGGCGAACCTCGACGCCGGCTGCTTGGAAACAGCGCTGCACGTGGAGAACCGCAGTCAGATCCTGTCCGTCGGCACCGGGAGCCTGGCCGAGGTCAGCGAGGTGTCCCGCCACCGTCGACGATGACCACCTGCCCGGTCATGTAACTGCCGGCGTCCGAACACATGAGCAGGGCCGCGCCGACCATCTCGTCGGGCGTGGCCAGCCGCTTCATCAGGGTCCCGCCCTTCATGAGATCGATGGCCTCCTGCGGGTTGTTGCGCATCATGTCGGTGTCGACCGGTCCTGGGGCCATCGCGTTCACCCGGATGCCCAGCGGCGCGAACTCGGCCGCCATCGACCGGGTCACCGACATCAGCGCGGCCTTGCCCGAGGCGTAGATGGACAGTGCGGGCGCGAAGTTGAACGCCCCGACCGACACCATGTTCAGCACCGCGGCCTTCGGGCTGGCCTTCAGGTGCGGCAATGCGTGCTGCACCAGGAACACCGGCCCACGCAGGTTCACCTCATAGGACTTGGCCCAGGCCTCCGGCGTCATCTCACCCAGCGGTTGGGCCAGCGCGTTGGCCGCATTGTTGACCACCACATCGATCCCGCCGAACTCGGCGACCGTGCGCTCCACCAGTGCGCCGAGGTCGTCGATGTTGCCGCTGTGGGTGGGCACCCCGATCGCCTGTCCGCCGAGTTCACGCAGATGCTCGGCGGCCCGCTCGCAGGCCTCGGGTTTGCGGCTGGCAACCACCACGCGCGCACCGGCCAGCGTAAAACCCTCGGCGAGAGCCAATCCGATGCCACGGGTGCCACCGGTGACGATCACGGTCCGGTCGGTCATGTCGAACAGATGGTCAAAAGTCTCACGGTTCACCCCGTCAGTAGAACATCACCGCGGTCCGATCACGCAAGGCTTCGGCCCACTACGCGGGCACTGACGAACTCGCGGTCCTCTCCTGTGGTCGGGTCGGTGAACGCCAGGCGCTGGGCCAGCAATTGCAGCGGATTGCCGAAATCATGGGGCGCGACGTCGATCACGTTGGGATACAAGGAGTCACCGATGATCGGCAGCCCGATCGAGGCCATGTGCACGCGCAACTGATGCGTCTGCCCGGTGCGGGGCGACAGCCGGTAGAGCCCGCTCCCCATGTCCTCGACATAGGTCTCGGCGTTGGGTTCACCGGGTTCCTCGAAAGCCTGTAACCGACCGCGCTGCTTGATGATCCGGCTGCGCAGCGTGGCAGGTAACGACACCGTGGCCACCCCGTCAGCACGGGCCAGATACGTCTTGCGAACCCCACCCTCGGCGAACAGCCGCTGGTACTGGCCCCGGACCTCGCGGCGCACGGTGAACAGCAGCACGCCCGCGGTCAGCCGGTCCAGCCGATGCGCGGGGCTCAGGTCCGGTAGGTCCAGTTCGCGACGCAGCCGCACGAGCGCGGTCTGCGCGACGTGGCCACCCCGGGGCATGGTGGCCAGGAAGTGTGGCTTGTCGACCACGACGATGTCGTCGTCGCGGTAGAGGACGGGGATGTCGAACGGCACCTCCACCTCGTCGACCAGGTCCCGGTAGAAGTAGACGTGCGCACCCGCGGGCAGTGTCGTCGTCGCATCGACCGGCGTCCCGTCCGGCAGAACCACTTCTCCGGCAAGCACTTTCGCGCCGATGCCGAACCGCGTCTGCAACTCGTCGTACACATTGCCGCCCAACAACCGCAGCCGCGCCGGGCCGAGTCCGTCACGCACCGGCAGCGGCGGCGATGACCGCCTGCGCGAAGAGCGTTGGGAACCGGGCTTTCTCAATTCAACGGCACAGGCTCAAGAATCTCGGCGCGGGCCTCGGGCGCGGCCTGGCGCAGGGCATCGGCGGACTCATCGTCGGGCTGGGTCTGCGAAAGCACCTCGGCCTCCACCCGGGCGATGTAGGTGGCGACCTCGCGGTCGACGTCTTCGGCCGTCCATCCCAGCACGGGCGCAATCACTTCGGCGACCTCGCGGGCGCAATCGACGCCGCGGTGCGGGTATTCGATCGCGATCCGCATCCGGCGGGCCAGGATGTCCTCCAGATGCAGTGCCCCTTCGGCCGCGGCGGCATAGTAGGCCTCGACCTTGAGGTAGACCGGCGCATCGGTGATCGGGGCCAGCAGTTCGGGCTTGTCCTCCGCCATCTTGAGCACCTCGCCGATCAGCGAGCCGTAGCGGTCCAGCAGGTGCCGGACGCGGTACGGGTGCAGCCCGTAATGCTTCCCGACGAACTCGGTCTGGTTGATCAACGCGAAGTACCCGTCGGCCCCCATCAGCGGGACCTTCTCGGTGATCGACGGCGCCACCCGGGCCGGGATGTACTCTGCGGCAGCATCGATCGCGTCGGCCGCCATCACCCGGTAGGTGGTGTACTTCCCGCCCGCGATGGCCACCAACCCCGGTGAGGGCACCGCGACGGCGTGCTCACGCGAGAGCTTGGAGGTTTCCTCACTCTCCCCGGCCAGCAGCGGACGCAACCCGGCGTAGACGCCGTCGATGTCGTCATGGGTCAGCGGGGTGGCCAGCACGGTGTTGACATGCCCCAGGATGTAGTCGATGTCGGCCTTGGTCGCGGCGGGATGCGCCAGGTCCAGATTCCAGTCCGTGTCGGTGGTGCCGATGATCCAGTGCGTACCCCACGGGATCACGAACAGCACCGATTTCTCGGTGCGCAGGATGATCGCCACCTCGCTGACGATCCGGTCGCGCGGGACCACGATGTGCACGCCCTTGGAGGCGCGCACCCGGAACCGGCCGCGCTCCTTGGACAGGGCTTGGATCTCGTCGGTCCACACACCGGTGGCGTTGACCACGACATGGCCCCGCACTTCGGTGATGGCCCCGTCCTCGGAATCACGCAGCGTGACCCCCACGACGCGATCGCCCTCGCGCAACAACGCCACCACCTGGCTCGACGAGCGCACCACGGCGCCGTAGTGGGCGGCGGTGCGTGCCACGGTCATGGTGTGCCGGGCGTCGTCGACGACGGTGTCGTAGTAACGGATCCCGCCGATGAGCGAGCTGCGCTTGAGCCCCGGAGCCAATCGGAGCGCCCCGGATTTGGTCAGATGCTTTTGCGCGGGAACGGATTTCGCTCCGCCGAGCTGGTCGTAGAGGAAGATGCCGGCCGCCACATAGGGCCGCTCCCACCACCGGTTGGTCAACGGGAACAGGAACGGAAGCGGTTTGACCAGGTGCGGTGCGAGCGTGGTCAGGCTCAGTTCACGCTCGTACAGGGCCTCACGCACCAGCCCGAACTCCAACTGCTCGAGGTAGCGCAGGCCGCCGTGGAACATCTTGGAGCTGCGGCTGGAGGTGCCGGACGCGAAGTCACGGGCCTCGACCAGGGCGACCTTGAGGCCGCGTGTCGCCGCGTCGAGCGCCGCGCCGGCGCCCACGACACCGCCGCCGATCACCACCACGTCGAATTGTTCACTGCCGAGTCGTTGCCAGGCTTGCGCCCTTTGCTGCGGTCCGAGGAAGGTTTGCCCGTCGCCCGGTGCTGAGATCGGGTCAGTCACGATTCCCAGGCTACGTGGACGACGTGGGATCCGCCCGATTCTCTAGTCCAGGTCGTCGTGTTTCATCAATTGACGCGCCGCCTCGGTGATCGAACCGGACAACGACGGGTACACCGAGAACGTCTGGGCCAGCTCGTCGACCGGAATGCCGTTCTGCACGGCCAGCGCGATCGGCAGGATCAGCTCGGAGGCGATCGGCGCCACCACCACACCGCCGATCACCACACCGGTGGCGGGACGACAGAAGATCTTGACGAAGCCGCGGCGCAGGCTGGACATCTTGGCCCGGGCGTTGGTGTTGAGCGGCAGCGTCAGGGTGCGGGCCGGCACGGACCCATCGTCGATCGCGGCCTGCGGAACGCCGACGGCGGCGATCTCCGGGCGGGTGAACACCGCCGCGGCGACGGTTCGCAGCCGGATCGGGGCCACTGCCTCGCCCAGGGCGTGATACATCGCGATACGTCCCTGCATGGCCGCCACCGAGGCCAGCGGTAGTAGACCGGTGCAGTCCCCCGCCGCGTAGATACCGGGCACCGGGGTCCGCGACACGCGGTCGACGTTGAGGTAGTTGCCAGGCCCGAGTTCGATGCCGACACGCTCAAGCCCGAGACCACTTGTGTTGGGCACCGAACCAACCGTCATCAGGGCATGGCTGCCGTCGACGGTGCGGCCGTCGGCCATGGTGACCCGGACCCCGCTGTCGGTGCGGGTCACCGACTCGGCACGGGCGTTCTTGACGAGCGTGACACCGCGTTCGGAGAACACTTCCTCCAGCACCGCGGCGGCGTCGGAGTCCTCGTGCGGCAGGATCTGGTCGCGGCTGGCCACGACCGTCACGGTGACTCCGAGCTCGGTGTAGGCGTTGACGAACTCGGCACCGGTGACACCCGACCCCACCACCACGAGGTGTTCGGGCAGCGCTTCCAGGTCGTAGAGCTGGCGCCAGTTGAGGATGCGTTCCCCGTCGGGCGCGGCGTTGGGCAGCACCCGCGGGCTGGCTCCCGTGGAGATCAACACCACATCGGCGGTCAGCTGGCTGACCACGCCGTCCGGGCCGGTGACTTTCACCCGGTGCTGGGCCATGCCCGGGACGTCGTCAATCAGTTCGCCACGGCCCGCGATCAACTCGATGCCCTCGCTGCGCAAGCGCTCGGCGATGTCGTCGGACTGCGCCGTGGCCAGGTTCTTCACGCGCTCGTTGATCTGCGGCAGCGAGATCTTGGACTGCTCGAAATCCAGCGAATAGCCCAGGTTGGGAGCCCGCCGAAGCTCGGTGCGCACACCCGTGGAGGCGATGAACGTCTTGGACGGCACGCAATCCCACAGCACGCACGCGCCGCCGATGCCGTCGCAGTCGACGATGGTGACGTGGGCGACCTCCGGGCCGCGGGCAGCGGCGACAAGCGCCGCCTCATAGCCGGCGGGTCCGCCGCCGATGATCACGATGCGGGTAGCCACGGGACTAACCTAACCAACTTCGCCGATTAAGCTGTCTTACCGTGCCGCTGTACGCCGCGTATGGATCAAATATGCACCCGGAGCAAATGCAGGAGCGGGCTCCGCACTCGCCGATGGCGGGTACCGGGTGGCTGCATGGCTGGCGGTTGACATTCGGCGGTGAGGACATCGGCTGGGAAGGCGCTCTGGCGACCGTCGTCGAAGACCCGCTGTCGAAGGTGTTCGTCGTGCTCTACGACATGACGTCAGCCGACGAGCAGAGCCTGGACCACTGGGAAGGTTCCGAGCTCGGGTTCCACAAGAAGATCCGTTGCCGGGTGGACCGGCTGTCGTCGGACACCACCACCGACCCGGTGCTGGCCTGGCTGTACGTGGTCGACGCCTGGGAGGGCGGTCTGCCCTCGGCCCGCTACCTCGGGGTGATGGCCGACGCCGCGGAGATCGCCGGGGCACCGGACACATATGTGCACGATCTGCGCACCCGACCCGCCCGCAACATCGGTCCGTAGCTCTTCTTTTTGCCCCGCGAGCGACCGTGTCTGTACGGCGACACGCCGCATTTTGCGTACCGCAACGGTCGCTCACGCGGCTTGGGCAACGCGCAGCTGCCGGCTGATACGCGCCACCATCTCCCCTCGGCGATACCGAACGTCCTCGAACACGATCGCGATGACGCTCCAGCCGACATCCATCAGTGCCGCGGTGCGTCGACGGTCCTTCCGCAATGCGTCGGGACTGCCATGCCAGTCCACACCGTCGTACTCGACAGCCAATTGCTGCTCGGGCCAGGCGAAGTCGAGGCGGCGTACCTGGCCGTTGCCGTCGATGACCTCGTACTGCACTTCGGGCACCGGAAGACCGCCGTCGATCATGCCCAGCCGCGCCTCACTTTCCATCGGCGACTCGGCACGTCCGTCGGCCAACGCGATCAGATTGCGAACAGCGACGATGCCGCGACGGCCGGCCTGATCAAGGGCTGCGCGCCAAAGATCGGACCGGGCGCAGGTCCCGCTTCGTAACGCCGCGTCCAGTGTTGCCAGGGCGCGCGGACGCCGCAGCGTGCGGGCGACCTCGATCGCGGTCCAACTCGCGGTCGTCACCAGCCGCTCCTGCACGATGTTGAGCGGAGCGCCGTCACGCCGGTGCACCACCAATCCGTCGCAGGAGCGCAATCGCGTTCCAATCGGTTCCAATACATGCAGGTCGGCAGGCTGCTCGATGTCGAACCCGTGGATTGCCGCGGCAGTTCCCAGGCATACGGGGACCCGGGCGCCGCAAGACAGGTCCAGGCCACGCAGACGTGTCAGCAAGTCGGGCGCGCCGAGGCAGTAGATGCCCTGCCACACTCGTTCCAGCACACCGCAATTCACTGCCGACTGGAGTTGACGTCGTGAGATGCGGGACAGGATCTGAGCATTGGTCGCGACGCCGCCCTGTGCCTGGAAGATCGTTTGCAGCTGCTGATCCATGCCCACGATCGTGGGCATTCGTCATGGCCGAGCGATAGTCAAAGTTTCTGAAGCTGTGGATAAGTGGCTTCGCCACTGCGCGAGCGACCGGTGCGGTACACAAAATGCGGCGTGTCGCCGTACAGACACGGTCGCTCGCGGTGCAGGGGAACTCGCGGTGCAGGGAAACAGCTAGGCAGACGCGGCGATGATGTTGACCATCGTGCGCACGCCGACACCGAGTGCACGCTCGTCGATGTCGAACGTGGGTTGGTGCAGATCCAACTGTGGGCCTTGCCCACTCCACACGCCGAGTCGTCCCATCGCACCGGGCACGTCTTCGAGGTACCAGGAGAAGTCCTCGCCACCGCCGGACTGATGGGTGTCGGCCAGCACGTCGGGGCCGATCGCCTCGATGGCGTGGGTGAGGATGCGGGTGGACACCTCTTCGTTGACCACCGGCGGCACCCCGCGCCGGTAGTTGAGGCTGTGGGAAATGTTGAGCGGCGCCAGCAGGGCCGAAACCGTGTCTTCCACAATCGATTCCAGGGTCAGCCAGGTGTCCCGGCTGGCGGTGCGGATCGTCCCGGCCAGGGTGCCGATCTGCGGGATGGCGTTGGCGGCCACCCCGGCGTTGACCGCACCCCACACCATGACGGTGTCGTGGCGCGGGTCGATGCGACGGGACAGCACGCCGGGCAACCCGGTGATCAGCGTGCCCAGCCCGTAGACCAGATCGCCGGTCAAGTGCGGCCGGGAGGTGTGCCCACCCGGTGAGTGCAGGGTGATCTCGATGGAATCGGCGGCCGAAGTGATCGGCCCGGGCTTCGTGGCCACCTGCCCCACGGCCAGCCGAGGATCGCAGTGCAGGGCGAAGATCCGGCTCACGCCGTTCAGGACACCCGCGTTGATCGCGTCGATCGCGCCGCCGGGCATCAGCTCCTCGGCCGCCTGGAACAGCAGCCGCACCCCGACCGGCAACTCCGGCACCGACGACAAGGCCATCGCGGCGCCCAGCAGTATCGCGGTGTGCGCGTCGTGCCCGCAGGCATGCGCGACATTGGGCACCGTCGAGGCATAGGGCGCGCCGGTCCGGTCGACCATCGGCAGCGCGTCCATGTCGGCGCGCAGCGCGATCCGCGGACCTTCCTCCGGCCCGAAATCACAGGTCAATCCGGTACCACCGGGCAGCACCTTGGGGTTCAGTCCGGCCTCGGCAAGAACGCGCGCGACGAACTCGGTGGTGGCGAACTCCTGGCGCCCCAGCTCGGGATGGGCGTGCAGGTGCCGCCGCCACGACACCATCTCGTCGTAGTTGGCCGACAACCAGCGGGCAGCGGCATGCTGCAACACGCTCATGCGGCCGCCCTCCGGTGCAGCGCTTCCAACACTCGATCTCGCTCCGCCGGGGCTTCGGCCAACCGAACCACGGTGCGGGCCAACATGATTGCACCCTCCAACACGGCTTTGTCGGCACTCGGGCCCGCCGCCGCGGCGGTGAACGCCGGCTGGTGGATCGCGGCCCCACCCGAGTCGATCCCGATCACCGGATGAATGCCGGGCATCACCTGACTGATGTTGCCCATGTCGGTACTGCCCAGCGGCACACTCGCCTCCACGTTCTCGGGCAACGGGTTACGGCCCAGTCGCAACATCTCGGCACGGATGGTCTCCGAGAGCCACGGGTCGGGCGCCAGCTCGGCGTAGGCCGGGGCGATCTCGGTGACCTGGTGCTCGCAACCCGTCGCCAGTGCCCCGGCCGAAAAGCACCCGGCCATCCGGTCTTCCAGCTCACGCAGCGCGGACATGTCGGTGGCCCGCATGGTGTAACGCATCTCGGCCCGGCCGGGGATCACGTTGGTGGCCTGCCCGCCGTGGGTGACGATGCCGTGCACCATCTGTCCCGGCATGAGCTGCTGACGCAACAGGCCGATGGCCACCTGCGCGACGGTGACCGCATCGCCGGCGTTGACCCCCAGATAGGGCGCCACGGCCGCGTGCGACTCCCGGCCCGTGTAATTGACCGTCACCTCGGACAGCGCCAGCGACCGGGCCGCGGCGATGTCCACCGGCCCGGGGTGCAGCATGACCGTTGCCGCGATGTCGTCGAAGACTCCGGCGTCGAGCAGCAACACTTTTCCGCCGCCGAGTTCCTCGGCCGGGGTGCCGACGAGCACCACGGTCAGGCCGAGGACGTCGGCCACGTCGGCCAGGGCCAGCGCGGTGCCGACCGCCGAGGCGGCGATGATGTTGTGTCCGCAGGCATGCCCGATCTCGGGAAGGGCGTCGTACTCGGCACAGATCCCGACGACGAGCGGGCCGCTGCCGTAGGAGGCCCGGAACGCGGTGTCCAGCCCGCCGGCCGCCTTGGTGATCTCGAATCCGTAATCGGCCACCAGCGCCTGGGTCTTGGCGCAGCTGCGATGCTCGGCGAAGGCCAGCTCGGGCTCGGCATGGATCGAATGAGAGAGCTCGATGAGGTCGCCACGATGCCGGTTGACGGCTTCCTCGACGCTCAGCGAGGCGGTGGCAGACGGCATCCTCGCAGTATCTCACTGCGTGTTCATCGCCGTTAAGCTCGCCTATCGTGACCGATTCCCAGGCAGCTGTGCCAGATCCGCTCCTCGCGTGCGCAGCAGCCATCGCAGAACGCACCGGCGTCGAACGCCACGATGTCGCGGTGGTGCTCGGCTCGGGTTGGGCGCCCGCGGTGGCCGAACTCGGTGACCCGGTCGCATCGGTGCCGATGGCCGAGGTCCCGGGCTTCACGCCGCCGAGCGCGGAGGGGCACGGCGGCCAGGTGCACTCGGTGCGCGTCGGCGACCGTCGGGTCCTGGTGCTGGCCGGGCGCATCCATGCCTATGAGGGCCATGACCTGCAGCATGTGGTTCATCCGGTGCGGACCGCCGCGGCCGCGGGCGTGTCCACGGTCGTGCTCACCAACGCCGCGGGCGGCCTGCGTGCCGACTACCAGGTCGGCCAGCCGGTCCTGATCAGCGACCACCTCAACCTCACCGCACGGTCGCCGCTGGTCGGGGCGCAGTTCATCGACCTGGTCGACGCCTACTCCCCCAGGCTGCGGGCTCTGGCGCGGGAGATCGACCCGTCCCTGGCCGAGGGCGTCTACGCCGGGTTGCCGGGCCCGCACTACGAGACCCCGGCCGAGATCCGCATGCTGCGCACCCTGGGCGCCGACCTGGTCGGCATGTCGACGGTGCACGAGACGATCGCCGCCCGGGCGGCGGGCCTGCAGGTATTGGGAATCTCGATGGTGACCAACCTGGCCGCCGGGATGACGGGTGAGCCGCTCAGCCACGCCGAGGTGCTCGAGGCCGGGCGTCAGTCCGCGACCCGGATGGGTTCCCTGCTGGCTTCGGTTATCGCACGCCTCTGACCTGCCATCCGGGCCATGACCCTGGCCATCAGCGGCGCCGCGAACAGCATCAGCAGGACCCGCAGCACCTGGGCGGCGATGATGAAGGTGACGTTGGAACCGGTTTCGACCGCGGTGGCCAACACCGCGTAAACCCCGCCGGGACTGGTCGCGAGGTAGCCCTCGAGTTGGGTCATTCCCGTGACATTGGCCAGCACGACGCCGAGGCCCGCGGTGGCCGCGCCGAGCACCACGATCAGCGTGAGTGCCAGCGGAAGAATCCGCCCGATCGCGCGTAGCGATTCGCGGGTGAAGGCGATGCCGGCCTGCCAGCCGATCACCATGTAGGCCGCCTGCACCAACAGCACCGGGACCGTCAGCCCGAAGGACAGACCGCTGAGTTGCAGTGCCACCGTCAGGGCCAGCGGGCCCAGGAGTCCGGCGCCGGGCAGCTTGGCCCAGCGCCCGCCGACGATGCCGACAGCGACGATGGCGGCCAACATCAGCAGGCTGAGATACCAAGGTGCCGAATCGGTTTGATCCGGAGACCCGGCCGGGTTGGCTGCCGGATGCGACCGATCGGCGTGAAACACCAGGGTCACCACGAGCGGAATGGTCGCGGTGACGAGTGCCACCCGCAGGTACTGGACGACGGAGACGACGCGATCGTCACCGCCGAGTTCGCGGGCGATGGCCACCAGGCCCGACGCGCCACCGGCGACCAGCGCCAGTGACCCGGTCAGCGGGCTGACATCGCGGTGCAGGCCGAGCAATCCACCGGCGAAGACGCTGAGCAGCAACGTGGCCACGGAGATCACGAGCACGATCAGCCAGTCCGAGCGGAGCGCGCCGACGGCGTCCTGACGGACCATCGTTCCGATGTAGACACCCAGCACGCCTTGGGCGATCACCCCGGCAGGGGGCGGCATCCGGTCCGGGGCCAGCGAGGCCAAGGCCAGCGCGACGCCCACCAGGAGCCCAGCGAACAGGGCGGCCGACGGAACGCCGACGAGGTTGAGCGGAACGGTGACGGCGACAGTCGCGATGACCAGCAGCACCCACCGCAGAATCCGCGTCATCCCCGTCTCGCACCTCCTATCGAAATAGTAAGGGATTCCTTTGCACTTTACGCGTCCGGGACGGCAGCTAATGCTCCGATAAGCGGCAATGCCAAGGTATAACTTGTCTATGTCTGCAACATCAGCGACTGAACTGCGTGAGTCGATGATGGCGGTGACCCGCCAGATGCGGCGACACCGTCCCGATCACGGCCTGACCTTGAGCCAGCTGGAGCTGCTCGGCGAGGCCAGTCGCAGCGGAACCACCACTCCGGCCGAGATGGGCGCCCGGTTGCACGTGCGGGCGCAGTCGCTGACCGACAGCATCAACGAACTCGTCCGCCGTGACCTGATCGCCCGGCGTCCCGACGACAACGACCGTCGCCGCCAGCTCATCGAGATCACCCCAGAAGGCACGGCGTTGCTGCAGGCCGACCGCGCCGAACGCGACGCCTGGCTGCACGCGACCATGCGGGAGAACCTGACGGATCTGGAGTTCGACCTGCTGATGCTGGTGGCACCGGTCCTGCGCAAGCTGGCGTACGCGGACGCCGCTGCGGGCACACTTGGACCATGACCTCCATCGCGACCGCCGCCGCCGATTGGATCGCACATGACCCCGACCCGCGAACCGCGGCCGAACTGTCCGCCTGCAGTCCCGATGAGCTCGACCGCCGATTCAGCCATCCGCTGACCTTCGGCACCGCCGGGTTGCGCGGCCCCTTGCGGGGTGGGCCCGATGCGATGAACCTGGCCGTCGTCATGCGCACCACGTGGGCGCTGGCCCAGGTCCTCAAGGACAGGTGCCTGGGCGGGTCCCACGTGGTGGTCGGCCGCGACGCTCGGCACCAGTCCGACGAATTCGCCCTCGCCGCCGCCGAAGTGCTTGCCGCCGAGGGTTTCGACGTCCTGCTCATGATGGCGTCGGTCCCGACGCCGGTGGTCGCGTACACCGTGCGGCACCTGCCCGCGGCGGCAGGCATCCAGATCACGGCATCGCACAATCCCCCGACGGACAACGGCTACAAGGTCTTTCTCGACGGCGGTATGCAGATCATCTCCCCCGCCGACCGCGAGATCGAGGCCGCAGTGGCCCGGGCTCCGCACGCCGACGAGATCCGCAGGGCCGCAGTGGAAACCAGCGGCCGCAAGCAGATCTACGGCTATCTGGAACGGGCCGCGCGGGTGCGCCGCAGCACCGGCTCCGTGCGGGTCGCGCTGACCCCGCTACATGGCGTCGGTGGCGAATACGCCCTTGACGCACTGGCCCTGGCCGGTTTCGACGACGTGCATGTGGTCGAGGAACAGTTCAACCCCGACCCGGACTTCCCCACCGTCAGCTTCCCCAACCCGGAGGAGCCCGGGGCGGTCGACGCACTGCTGGCCCTGGCCGACGACGTCGACGCCGAGATCGCGATCGCACTGGATCCCGATGCCGACCGGTGCGCCGTCGGGGTGCCGGGACCGGACGGGTGGCGCATGCTCACCGGTGACGAAACCGGCTGGCTGTTGGGCGATTACATCTTGTCCCAGCTCGAGCCCGGCCCGGTCAGCGAAGCCGCGCTGGTGGCGAGCACGGTGGTGTCATCCCGGATGCTGGCCTCCATCGCCGCGTCGCACGGAGCCCGGCACGCCGAAACCCTCACCGGATTCAAATGGCTGGCCCGCGCCCAGACGCCCGGCACCACCCTGGTCTACGCCTACGAAGAGGCGATCGGGCATTGTGTCGACCCCGCCTCGGTCCGCGACAAGGACGGGATCACAGCGGCGATCCTGGCCTGCGATCTGGTGGCCGCACTGCGCGATCAGGGCCGCACGATGCTCGATGCCCTCGACTCCCTGGCCAAGGTGCACGGCGTGCACGTCACCGGTGCGGTCAGCCGCCACGTCGACGACGCCGAGACGGCGATGGCGCGCTTGCGCTCCGGCCCGCCGACCGAGCTGGCCGGCATCGCCGTCACCGTCGACGATCTCCTGGAGCGGCGCGGCCAGCAACGTACCGACGCGCTGATCTTCACCGGCAGCGACGCGGGCACGTCGGTCCGGGTGGTGGTGCGCCCTTCGGGGACCGAGCCGAAACTCAAGTCCTACACCGAAGTCCGCTGCGCACCGACCGATGATCTGAATACCGCCCGGGCCCATGCCCAGAAGCTCAGTCAGGACCTCGCCGACGCCGCGGCGCGCTGGTAGCGGCGAATCTTCAGTCCGGCCTCAGCGCGGGCCGAACTGGCGGTCCCCGGCGTCGCCGAGTCCCGGGACGATATAGGCGGCTTCGTTGAGGCCTTCGTCGATGGTGGCGGTGATCAGCCGCATTTCGGGGGCGACCTTCTCTATCGCGGCGATCCCCTGCGGCGCGCACACCACACAGACCGCGGTGATGTCGACGGCGTTGCGTTCCCGCAGCAGATCGATCGTGTAGGCCATCGACCCACCGGTCGCCAGCATCGGGTCGAGCACGAACACCGACCGGGTGCTCAGGTCTTCGGGCAGCGAGGCCAGGTACGGCGTCGGCTGATGCGTCGTCTCGTCGCGCGCCATCCCGACGAATCCCACCTGCGCTTCGGGGATCAGGGCGTGCGCCTGGTCGACCATCCCCAGCCCGGCCCGTAGCACCGGGACCAGCAGCGGTGGATTGGCCAATCGCGAACCGGTGGTGTCGGTCACCGGGGTGCGCACCGCGATCTGCTCGGATGCCGCGTCACGAGTTGCCTCGTACACCAGCATGAGGGTCAGGTCGCGCAGTGCCGAACGGAACCCCGCGTTGTCGGTCCGCTCATCCCGCAGGGTGGTCAGCCTCGCGGCTGCCAGGGGGTGGTCGACGACGCGTACATCCATGCGCTGACCTTAACGGTCGGTGCCGCTGCCGTGCAGGTGGATCCGGGCACGGTTCCACGGACCACGGACTACGGGTTTTCAAGGGTCCGCCATGGAGTTCTGCGAACCAGTCTGAGGTGACGCTCAATTTTTGTCCCCGACTCTGGAGATCCGATCATGACGAAAGTCGCTGCCGCCCCGTCGACCGATGTCACACCCGTCCGATGACCCTGACCATCGGCGCCGGAGACCTCAGCGCCGAGTCTGACGCGCAACTGGCAGCCAGGTTCGTCCGGGAAGCCATGCCGTTCCACACCGTCCTGTTGCGCAGTGCGCGGCGACTGACGCACAGCCAGGCCGATGCCGAGGATCTGGTTCAGGACACACTGATGAACGCCTACACCGGTTTCCGACGGTTCGAGCCGGGTACCAATCTGCGGGCCTGGCTGTTCCGCATCATGCACAACCGGTGGATCAGCGCGCACCGGATGAAGCAGCGCCGTCCGGATACCTTCGCGGTCGCCGACATCACCGACAGCGACATGTTCGGCAATGCACTCCACTCCACGACCGCCGAGCGCTCCGCCGAGGACCGGGCGCTCGACGTGTTCTGCGACGACAGGATCCGGGATGCGGTACTGACGCTGCCCGAGGGTTTCCGAACGGTCTTGTACTACGCCGACATCGAGGGCTTCACCTACGCCGAAACCGCCGCACTCATGGAGATCCCGGTGGGAACGGTGATGTCGCGCATCGCTCGCAGCCGCGAACGGCTGAGGGCGGCTTTGAGCGACGAAGACGACGACACCCGACGTGTCGCATGACAGAACAACGGAAGGACGCCATGGAATCCGGAGCGGAACTCACGGGATATCGCGCGCTGGTCACCGGAGGCACTGCCGGCATCGGATTGGCCTGCGCCGACCTGCTGGCCCGGGCGGGCGCCACGGTGACCATCACCGGAAGGGACGAACAGCGGGGACGTGACGCCGCGGCCGCACTCGGCGGCGACGTCCGGTTCATCGGTGCCGACCTCGCCGACCTGGATTCGGTGCAATCGCTTGCCCGGCAATGTGATCAGCTGGACATCCTGGTCAACAACGCAGCCGCCTTTCCCGGCGCACTCACCGTCGACCAGGACGTCGCCTCGTTCGAGCAGACCTTCGACACCAATGTGCGCGGCACCTACTTCCTGGTGGCCCAACTGGTGGGCGGCATGCTCGACCGCGGTCGCGGCAGCATCGTCAACGTCACCTCGATGGTCGCGTCGAAAGGGGTGCCCGGCGCCTCGGCCTACAGCGCCTCCAAAGCGGCCGTCGAATCGCTGACCCGCACCTGGGCCGCCGAATTCGGTTCCGGCGGTGTGCGGGTCAACAGTGTGGCACCGGGGCCGACCCGCACCGAAGGCGTCGAGGCCCAATGGGGCGACACCAACGAGGAACTCGGCCGCGCCCTGCCGTTGGGCCGCACCGCCACCCCCGAAGAGATCGCCCACGCGGTGCTGTTCCTGTCCTCACCGCGGGCAGCGTTCATCACCGGCTCGACGCTGCATGCAGACGGTGGCGGCACCGCGATCTGAAGCCAGATCAGGGGAACCGATCGGGGCCGGCGGGCGTCCTAACCACATGCCCGCCGAAATCCTGCGCGCCGACATGGCGGCCATCCGCACCCTTGGCGATGCCCTCGACGCGCACGCCGCCGATCTCAGCGCCGTGGTCGCTGCCCTGCGGTCGATTCCGTCACCAGGGGCTGCTCTCGGTCCGATAGGCGATCGGTTCGCGGCCGCCTTCGCCGACGCCGTCGACGCCCACAGTGATGCGGTCGCGGCGCTGGGTTCGTGTACCGGCGCCGGGGCCGTCAGCGCCGGGAACACCGCCGCCGGCTTCGACGCTGCCGGTCAGCGGGCCGCTCAGCTGTTGCCGCGGGTGTAGCCGTGCCCGCGTCCGCCATCGCGCTGGCCGCGCCGCTCTACGAGCTGAGGGCTCTGGTCGGCGACGGCTGGCCGGCCCACAACCCCGCCGCGACCGCACTGGACGGGGCGCAGGCCGCCCTGTCGAATATCGCGGTCGCGCTCACGCGGTCGTGGGAGCGCACCGCGGGCGATTGGTCGGGGACGTCGGCGACGGCGGCGGCGTACTTCGCCTCGGACACCGCGGCGGAAGCCACAAGCCTGGCCTTGCGTGCGCAGGCTTTGAGCGTCGCGGCCAGGGACGCGGGTTCGGCTGTGGCCCAGGCCCGGTCCCGGCTGCAGACGATCATCGCGCACTTCGAGGAACGTGCCGCGGCACTGACCCCCCACCTCGATGAACCGGGGGTGGCGCAGGAGTTGCAGGCCGAGGCGCGACGCGCGGTGTCCGAGGCCTCGTCCGTCGTCGAAGAACTGCGTGCCGAACTGGACCGTCAGGCGGGCGCGGTTGCCGCCCCGGCCTCGGGCTCGTCGCCGGCGGCCGGAATGCGCCCGGCCTCAGCGGGGTTCTCGGCAGGCTCGGGCGGTATCGCGCCGGCCTCGGCTGGGCGGTCTTGGGGTGCAGCGGCAGATCTCCCGGCAGCTTCAATCGGTGATCGCGCCGAAGCCGCAGTCGGGCTACGCGACCCGGGCATGTTCGGCGACGGCGTGGCGGTGCGGCTGCCCGACGGCAGCACGTCCGTGGCACCCAATGCCGTGGCGGCCAGCGCGGTACGGCACGCGCTCACCCAGTTGGGCGTGCCCTACCGTTGGGGCGGCACCACACCGGGCGTCGGCCTGGACTGCAGCGGGCTCACCCAGTGGGCCTATCACGAAGCCGGATTGGACATTCCGCGGCTTGCACAGGAGCAGGACATCGGCAAGGCGGTGTCACCCGGAACGCTACGGCCGGGCGACCTGGCGGTATGGGACGGGCACGTCGCGATGATCGTCGGCGCGAACACGATGATCGAAGCCGGCGATCCGGTGAAGTTGTCACCCGTCCGAACCACGAACGCCGGTCAGGGCTTTCAGGGATTCTGGCGGCCCACGGTGTGAGTGAGCATCACGGCATCGCCGCCGCGAGCGCGATGTGCCCTTCGAAATCCAGCTCGGCGGCCATCGCGTGATAGCGCTCCCGATAGTCGACGTAGGTGGCCTCGTCGCCGCGCGCCCTGGCCAACAGTGCCCGCACCCGCAACAGCCAGATGTCGCGCACCACCAGTGCGTCGTCGGCCGGCGCGGCGGCCAACCGATCGATCACGGCTTCGGCAGCGGCGAGATCGCCCTCGGCCGCGCGATCGATCAGTGCCTCGGCGACAACAGCTGTGGTGGGGGTGCCCCACGCGAGCAGTTGCCCCTCGCGGGCCATCTGGTCGAGGGCAGCACACATCTGCGGTATCGCCTGGTCATGGTCTCCATTGCGGACCCGTTCGCGCGCCAGGTACACGTTGACCAGTGGTAGTTCCCCGAGGTTGTGCCGCTGGCGTTCCAACACCTCGCTGACCTCGGCCAGGAGGACCTGCCCGCGATCACGCTCCGCGGCCGGCCCGCGATGCACCAGCGCGATACCGAGGGCGAACCGCGCGAAGGCCAGCGCCATGTCATTGCCGGATCGTTCGGCAATCCGTAACGCATCCTCGCTCTCCCGCACCGCGCGGTCATCGGCGTACAACACGCCATTGGATATCCCCGGGAAGTAACCCACCGCGACAACCGCGGCGTAGGTCAGCGGGTCGGCGGTGTGGGCCATGGCGATGCCATGGCGCAGGTCGTCCCGCCAATCAGGAAGCCCCAGGCAGTAGCGGGCTGTCGCCCGCGATGTCAGCGCAAGCGCCAACGGGGACCCGAAGATGAAATTGCCCTTGAACGGATCGCCGCCGGCCAGGTCGATCATTCTCTGCGACCACCTCAATACGTCGGCGTACTCCCCACTTTCGACCTTGGCGAAGACCGCCGGGTAGGACAGACCTACCGTCAAGGTCTCGTCAGCGACCGACTCGATGAGGGCCATGGCTTCCGATGCCAACTGCGATGCCTGACGAATCTGGCCCTGATACGCGTGGTCCATCACCAGCCCGGCCATGGCGATCGCCAGAGACGGCTTGTCCCCGGCTCCCGTACACAACGTGCGCAATTCGGCGAAGCGGGCACCGGCGCCATGTGCACGCAATCGATAGGCGGTCGCGCACAGCATGGCGCGCGGGGCGATGCGCATCGCCGCGCGGTCCTGATCGCCGGTGGGCAACGCGTCGGCGATCGTTCGGGCCCGCTCCCAGCTGAGTCGTGCTGCGGTGATGTCGCGGCCCCTGGCCCACGTCGCGGCGCGCATGTGCCAGCCGTACGCGGCGTGCAGATCGCCTGCGGCCTCGAGATGCTCGGCGATCAGGGCGGCGTTCTCATCGATCGACGCGGGTTCACGCCGTTCGAGTGCGGCCGCCACCCGCCGGTGCATCTCGGCGCGATCGGATCTGAGTTGCGACTCGTAGGCCACGGCGCGAATGAGCGGATGGTGGAAGACGTACTCGGGTTGTCGGGTGAACCCGACCTGGTCGATGAGCTGGGCCGTCACGAGGTTGTCGACCTCCGGCTCGACGCCCAACGTCATCAGCAGATCACCGCCGAATCGTGAACCGACCACCGCCGCCGCGGTCAGCGCGCGTTTGGATTTCGCGTCGAGCCTGTCGATGCGCGCACCGATGATCGCCTGCAAGGTCGCGGGCACCGTCACCTCGGCGACCGCTGCCGTCGACCGGTATGCGCCGACCTCACCGCGCAGCACCCCGCGCTCGGCCAGGTCCCGCACCATCTCCTCGGCGAAAAATGGAGTGCCCGCGGCCCTTTCGATGATCATCTGATTAATGGCTGCCACCGAGGGATCCGAACCGAGCAGCTGCGACACCAGCGCGGCAGTCTCCCCGTCGCTCAACGGCTCCAACGCGAGCGTCGACGCGCCGGGCACCCGGGTGAGCGCTCCCCCGTACTCGGGGCGGTACGTCACGACGACCAACGAGGGCGTCTGCGCGATCACCGTGAGGAACTCGGCCAGCATCGACTCGCTGACCTCGTCGATCCAGTGGGCATCCTCGATGAGGTACAGCGCCGGGCTCTCCCGTGCCATCGCCGCGGCGTGCACCAGTGCGGTCAATCGCCGCCGCCGTGCGTCCGGATCTATCCGGGGCAACGGCTCATCGGGATCGGCGAAGCCCAGCAGGTCGGCAAGGAGGACCAGGTCCTCGGGATCTGCCCCAGAGAAGCTGTCGTGCAATCGATCACGAGCAGTCTGCCCATCGCACCCGGCCGTTCCCGTGGCCGCGCGCAAGAAACCAGCGACGACGTGAAACGGGATCTGGCCGGCGTGGGACTCGCAGAAGGTCGTGAAGACTCCGACACCGCGCGCGAGCGCGGTGGCCGAAAGCTCGCGCACCAAGCGGCTTTCCCGATGCCCGGCTGCCCCACGACGCCGACCACCGCGCCATCGCCGGCAATGGCACGGTCCAACAGCACGTCAACGGCGCTCATCTCCGACCGTCGACCGACGAGGGTCGACTCGGCCCGCTTGATGATCCGATCCTGCCGCATGCCGATCAGCCGGCAAGCCGGCACCGGATGGTCGGCACCCTTTATCCGCACCCACTCGGGCTCACCAAGAATCGCGTTGCCCTCGACCAGTCGCGCGGTGGACGCGCTCAGCATCACGCCACCGGGCGGCGCGACCGATTCCATCCGCTGTGCCATCCCGACCTGCTCGCCGATGGCGGTGTAGCCGAGTGAACCCGAACGAATCTCTCCCGCGATCACCTCACCGGAGTTCAGGCCCACCCGGAGCAACAGCTCCACACCGTCGTGCCGGTGAATCTCGACCGCAAGCCGTTCCGCTTCGTCCTGAATACCCAACGCCGCCAGACAGGCGTGGACGGCGTGATGCTCCAACGCCAGCGGCGCGCCGAACACCGCCATGATTCCGTCGCCGGTGAAACTGCCGACGGTGCCGCCGTAGCGGCTCACCACCGCGGCTGACCGCGTCACCAGGTCGGTCATGATCTCGCGCAGCCGTTCGGCACCCACCGCTGCGGCGATGTCCATCGAGTGCACGACGTCGGCGAACAGCACGGTGACCTGTTTGTACTCCGCCAGCTGCGCCGTGCGTGCGATCGGCGCACCGCACTGACTGCAGAACTTGGCGGTCGCACCTACCTGAGCGCCGCATGCCCCGCAGGAGAGATCGGCGGCTGCCGGTTCGCGGTCCCCGACCTCGGCCACGCCGATATTGTTTCACCGCAGGTCAGCCGTGTCCGCCGATTCGTTGCCGGCCCGGTACCGCCGAACCGCGCCCCGAAGGGGAGACAACCTGACTGGCGTCCAGGGCACCCCATTAGGCTGTGCCGCATGGCTGCTGACATCGTGCCGGTCCGGCTCGGGCTGACCAAGGGCGACCTTTACACACTGTGGGCTCCGCGTTGGCGGGATGCCGGCGACGAGTGGGAGGCCTTCTTGGGCGAGGGTGACGCCCTCTACGCGTTCGAATCGGTCGCCGACCTGGCGGCGTTCGTCCGCACCAACAGCGACAACGACCTGGCCGACCACCCGGCGTGGGGCAAGCTGACCGCAGCCAATGCGCACAAGCTGCAGCCGTCGGAGGATCGCGAGTACGACGTCGTCGGCGTGCCCGACCTGGTCGCCGACAAGCCGACCGAGGAGTCCGTCGCGAGCCTGCACCGCACTCTGGTGGTGGTGTCGTCGCTCGGCTCGGTGTGCGAACTGGCGGCCATCAGCAAGTTCTTCAACGGCAACCCCATCCTCGGCACCGTGGGTGGCGGGCTGGAAGGCTTCACCGGTCGCTCCGGACGCAAGCGCTGGGCCGAGATCGAAGCCGTGGTCGCCCGCGGCTGGGACGGCGTGCTCGACGCCATCGACGAGATCGTCACCATTCCCGAGGAAATCGACGCCGACGCGGTCAAGAAGGCCGAGGCCGAGCTCGAGGAACCGGCGCCGGAGGAGGACGAGGACGACCTCGCGGTGGACACCGACGACGCAGAGGGCGACGAGGACGAGACCGCGGACGCAGTCGAGCCTGTGCGCAGCGCTGCCGACACCGCCGTCCTCGGTGGCGACGAGGACTTCTGGCAGAAGGTCGGTATCGACCCGGTGCGCATCATGACCGGCTCGGGCACCGTCTACACCCTGCGCTGCTACCTCGACGACGATCCGGTCTTCCTCGGCCGCAACGGTCGCATCAGCGTGTTCAGCTCCGAGCGCGCACTGGCCCGCTACCTGGCCGACGAACACGACCACGACCTGTCGGACCTGGCCACCTACGACGACATCAGGACCGCCGCCACCGACGGCTCGCTGCGGGTGGACGTCGCCGAGGAGAACATCTACGTCCTCAGCGGCATCTCCGACGACATCGCCGACGGACCCGACGCGGTCGACCACGACCAGTTGGAGTTGGCCGTCGAGCTGCTGCGCGACGTCAGCGACTACTCCGAGGACAAGACCGTCGACGAGACCCTGGCGGGCACCAAGGCGCTCGGCAAGTTCGTGAACTACGTCCTCGGCGACGAGAACGCCCGCCAGCCCGAGGCCCCGTACGCCGAGGCCGTCGAGCAGTGGGACGCGCTGGAGCGTTTCGTGGAGTCGCGCCTGCGGGCGGAGTAGCCGTTGCGGCGATGAGTTCTGGCCGCGTCAGCGGTCAGAACCCTCATGACCGCATCGACCAGCCTCTCCACTCACACCGTCACGGTTCCCGGCGCCCGTCTGCACTATGAGGTCCGTGGGACCGGCCCGTTGTTGCTGATCCTCGGCGCCCCGATGGCGGCCGCCGAGTTCGCGCCGCTGGCCCACGCGCTGGCGGGTGACCACACCGTGGTGACCGCCGACCCGCGCGGCGTGGCCGGCAGTCCTCTCGACGATCCCGAGCAGGATTCGACGCCGGAACTGCGGGCCGCTGACGTCGTGGCGATCCTCGATGTCCTGAACGCTCCCTCAGCCGATGTGTTCGGCTCGTCCGGCGGCGCGGTGACAGGGCTGGACTTGGTCGCCCGGCACCCCGACCGGGTGGGCATTCTCGTGGCGCACGAGCCTCCGCTGCTCGAGTTGTTGCCCGACGCCGCCGAGCAGCGGGCCGCCACCGACGACATCATCGCCACGTTCTCCCGCGACGGGATGTTCGCGGCGTGGGCGAAGTTCATGGCCAACGCCGGCTTCGACATGCCGAGCGGTGGGCCGGAGATGCCCGCACCGAGCGAGCAGGAGCTGCGCGACGCGGCGCACTTCTTCAACCACGAACTGCGGCCCACCACCCGCTACCTGCCCGACCTCGAGGCGCTGAAGAACGCGCGGGTGCTGCTCGGGCTCGGCGAGGAATCGGGGCACCTGTTGACCCGGCGGACGACGACGGCGCTCGCCGATCTGTTGGGTACGCGTCCGGTGATGTTCCCGGGTGACCATGGTGGATTCATGGGCGCCCCAGGGGCTTTCGCCGACACGCTACGTGCGGCGCTGACCGGCGAGCCGGTCTAGCAGGGGTCGCCGGGCGGGGTGAAGTAGGGCACGCCCTCGACGGTGTAGCACGGGACCTCGCCGGGCACGTACGGCACGTGTGCCGCCGCGACCGCAGCGCCGGTGGCGACATCGCCAGCGACGTTCGTGCATCCACCGGCGGAGAAGTGGCGACCGTCGGCCCCGGCGCACACGTCGGCACCCGCCGGGGCAGCCACGACGACCGGCAGGAACACCGCGGCGCAAGCCAGAACTGCACCGGACAACACGGTTGTGATGGGTCTGGCCATGGCTACTCCTCGTGGACCACCGCTGTTACCACTACATCCTGAGCCAATGCCCGCCCCGGCGCGGCGATTCGGCCAACGCGGTGACTCAGCCGACGAGCACCGCGTACCGGGGTTTGATCACCTCGTCGATCAGTGCGAGGCGCTCGTCGAACGGGATGAAGGCGGACTTCATCGCGTTGATGGTGAACCGCTCCAGGTCGCTCCAGCCGTAGCCGAAGGCCTCGACCAACCGCAGCATCTCCTGGCTCATGGTGGTGTCGCTCATCAGCCGGTTGTCGGTGTTGACCGTCACGCGGAACCGTAGCCGTGCCAGCCGGTCGAACGGGTGCTCGGCGATGCTGGGCGCCGCCCCGGTCTGCACGTTGCTGCTGGGACACATCTCCAGCGGAATTCGCTTGTCGCGCAATATGGATGCCAGCCGGCCCAGCTGCTGCGTCCCGTCGTCGAGTTCGGTGATGTCGTCGACGATGCGCACCCCGTGCCCGAGCCGGTCCGCCCCGCAGAACGCGATGGCCTCGTGGATCGACGGCAGGCCGAACGCCTCACCGGCGTGAATCGTGAAGCGCGCGTTGTTTCCTCGCATGTACTCGAACGCGTCGAGGTGACGCGTGGGCGGGTATCCGGCCTCGGCCCCGGCGATGTCGAAGCCGACAACGCCCTTGTCCCGGAACCGGATTGCCAGCTCGGCGATCTCACGGGAGCGGGCGGCATGGCGCATGGCGGTGACCAGGCAGCGCACCGTGATGGTGCGCCCCTCGGCCGAGGCCGCCTTCTCGCCGTCGGCGAAGCCGGCCAGCACGGCGTCGACTACGTCGTCCAGCGACAGTCCACGATCGATGTGCAGCTCGGGAGCGAACCGGACCTCCGCATAGACGACGTTGTCCGCGGCCAGATCCTCGACGCACTCGAACGCGACGCGGTGCAGGGCCTCGGGGGTCTGCATGACTCCGACGGTGTGGGCGAACGGCTCCAGGTAGCGCACCAACGAGCCGCTGTGGGCGGCCGTGCGGAAGAACGTGGCCAGCTCGTCGACCTCGGTGGCCGGCAGATCGTCATAGCCCAGCTGACCGGCCAGGTCGAGCACGGTGGACGGTCGGAGTCCGCCGTCCAGGTGGTCGTGCAGCAGGGCCTTGGGAGCGTGCTGGATCTTGTCCAGACTCAGCGGCGTACTCATCACTCCATCATGCGCACAGCGGGCGGTCGGCACCGATCATTCAGGCTGCGACCCGCTCAATAATCGGTGACGAAACAGGTCGAGCACCTGGTCGAGCGCCGCTCGGGTGGGTTGCCCGGGCTCATCGATGAGGTGTTCGGTGAGCACCGAATGCGGCGGCATCGTCGCGGCGGGGTTGGCGTCGGCATCGTCGAGTTCGACCGCCACGAATGCGTCGCCGAGCTGCTCGCGCAAGAAGCCGAAGCGGTCCTGCGGCACCAACCGATCCCCGGTGAAGCGCAGACCCAACACCGTCAGGCCGCGGGCGCAGCGTTGCTTGACCACGGCCAGGTCGTCCGCAGAGATGTCGATCGACCCACGTTGACCGGCCGTCAGCCCGATCGGCATCGACGGCTGCGACAGCACCGGGGCGAGCAAGACTTCGTCGGTCGCCATTGCCAGGGCGTAGCCACCGGTGAAGCACATGCCGACGGCGCCGACACCGGGCCCGCCGCACCGCTCGTGTTCGTGCCTGGCCAGCGCACGCAGCCAGTCGATGACCGGAGAGGTCCGGCCGGTCGCCAGCGTGACGAATTCCCGGCTGATGCAGGCTGGCACGAGGGTGCCGACCGCATTCGCCAAGAAGGCGACCCGGCCATGTGCGTCCGGGTCGGGATCCCGCCCCGGCACTCCGAACAGGTGCGGAAGGACTGCGGTGCAACCGATCCCGCTGACCTGGCGGGCGAAGTCGAGGACTTTGGGGGTGATACCGGGCATTTCGGCGATGACGATGACCGCCGGGCCGTCGCCACGCCGAAAGATGGTGCGGGTCTTGGATTGGTGGGTGAACTCTGACCGTTGGAAATCCGAGAGATCGTCGTCGGGCACCATCTGTGCCTAGCAGTTGGGCACCCGATTGGCCAGAGCGGCGACGGCGAGATTCACCGAAAGTTGTGGATACCTACATGCGGTCGATGATCAATGGCCGCCGGGTGGGCGCGGCATCGCCGATCGTCCAGGCGCCGTCGAGTTCGGCGAGCGCCGCGGGCAGCCGCTCAGCGGTCTCGGTGTACAGGGTGAACAGCGCCTCTCCGGCGGCCACCGGCTCCCCCGGTGTGCGGTGGATCCGCACGCCCGCGCCGAACTGCACCGGTTCACCCGGCTGAGCACGTCCGGCGCCCAACCTCCAGGCCGCCAGCGCCACGCCCATGGCATCGAGATCGCCCATGAAGCCGCCGTGCGGGGCCGTCACGGTCTCGCTGGCCGCCCCGATGGGCAGCTCGCGGCTCAGGTCCCCGCCCTGGGCCTCCACCAGCGCACGGAAGCAATCCAGCGCGCTGCCGTCCCGCAGGGTCTCGGCCGGGTCGGCGCCGTCGATGCCGGCCGCGTCGAGCATCTCCGTCGCCAGCGCCAGCGTCAGTGCGACGACGTCGGGCGGCCCGCCGCCGGCCAGCACCTCCAGCGATTCGGCGACCTCCACCGAGTTGCCGACGGTCCGGCCGAGTGGGCAGTTCATGTCGGTCAGCAGGGCCCGGGTGGGGACTCCGTTGGCATTGCCCAGGCCGACCATGGTGGATGCCAGCTCGCGCGACTCGGCCTCGGTCTTGAGGAACGCGCCGCGGCCGACCTTGACGTCCAGGACCAGGGATCGCGCGCCCTCGGCCAGTTTCTTGCTCATCACCGAACTCGCGATCAGCGGCAGCGACTCGGTGGTGCCGGTGACGTCGCGTAGCGCGTAGATCTTGCGGTCGGCCGGCGCCAGCTCGCCTGCCGCGAAGACTGCGGCACCGATATCCCGAAGTTGTTGCCGGATCTGGGCTTTCGACAGCTCCGCGGTGAATCCCGGGATCGCCTCCAGCTTGTCGAGCGTTCCCCCGGTGTGCCCGAGCCCACGCCCGGCCGCCTGCGGAACGGCGGCACCGCAGGCCATCACGACCGGCAGCAGCGGAATGGTGATCTTGTCCCCCACCCCACCGGTGGAGTGCTTGTCCACCAGGGCAAGCGGCTTGCCGTCACGACGAAGATCGGTGAAGTCGAACCGCACTCCGGAGTCGACCATGGCCGCCGTCCACCGGGCGATCTCGGCCGGTGCCATGCCTTTCAGGAAGATCGCCATCAGCAGCGCCGACATCTGCTCGTCGGCGACCCGGCCGTGGGTGTAGCCGTCGATCACCCAGTCGATTGCGGCGTCGGACAGCACACCGCCGTCACGCTTGGTCCGGATGACGGTCGGCGCGTCGAGATGAGGCATGGCCGTCAACCTACTCGCCGGTAACTAACCGGGCCCCGGAGTTGTTGGACCACTTGGCCTTACCTGCGCATCAGATCATCGGGCCCGAAGGCGTCGGGCAGCAGCTCGCGCAGCGGTCGCGCGCCGCCCGGGTGGTCGATGAGCAGCTCCGGCCCACCGTGTTCGAGCAACACCTGCCGGCAGCGCCCACAGGGCATCAGCAGACCCCCGTCCGGGCCCACACACACCAGCGCGACGAGCCTTCCGCCACCCCCGGAATGCAGGGCGCAGGCCACAGCGCACTCGGCACAGAGACCTAGGCCATATGAGACATTCTCCACATTGCATCCGGCCACGATCCGGCCGTCGTCGACCAGAGCCGCCGCCCCCACCGGAAAGCCCGAATAAGGCGCGTAGGCGCGGGTTGAAACTTCGATTGCCTTGTTACGCAATAGTTTCCAGTCGATTTCGATCGTCATGCGACAACCCCGGACGTAGGCTCTGAATGCATTCCGAAACCTCAATTCCTGACCCGCACATTAAGATAGGTAAGCCTAACTTTTGCGTGTTTAGCGGGTCGAACTGCTCAACCGTAATTCGTTCGCCACTACAAATGGGTTTAGAGTCGCCCCGAGGTTTGGGGCTAATTAACAGGCAGTCCCAGACGTCCCACCGATGGCGTTGGAGGGCCCGATGAGTACTCAGACGGAGGTACCGGCTCCGCAACCCAGGAAAGCACGACGGCGCACCCTTTATCGCGGTGATCCGGGAATGTGGTCCTGGGTGCTGCACCGTATTACCGGTGCCACGATCTTCTTCTTCCTGTTCGTACACGTCCTTGATACCGCGTTGGTCCGGGTGAGCCCGCAGGCCTACAACGAGGTTATCGAGACGTACAAGACCCCCATCGTCGGATTGATGGAGATGGGCTTGGTCGCCGCAGTGCTATTCCATGCACTGAACGGCATCCGTGTCATCCTCATCGACTTCTGGCAGCAGGGTCCCCGCTACCAGCGGCAGATGCTCGCGGTCGCCGTCGGCGTCTTTGCCGTGGTCCTCATCGCAGCACTAGGAGTTCTCGGTATGCACATGGCGGAGCGGTTCCTGTGAGCGCGCCAGGAGCGGGCGAGTCGCGGTTGGGCCGTCCGGCACCGGTGATGGAACGTGAGCACGACCGGCCGGCCGCGCTGGACCACCCGCGCGCGCCCCGTCGTCCCCGCGGTATCCCCTACTTCGAGAAGTACGCCTGGCTGTTCATGCGGTTCTCGGGTCTCGCGCTCGTCTTTCTGGCGCTGGGCCACCTGTTCATCATGCTGATGTGGCAGGACGGCGTGTACCGCATCGACTTCAACTACGTCGCACAGCGCTGGGCCTCCCCGTTCTGGCAGATCTGGGACATGGCCCTGCTGTGGCTCGCGATGATCCACGGGGCCAACGGCCTGCGCACCATCATCGGCGACTACGCCCGTAAGAACGTCACGAAGTTCTACCTGAATTCGCTGCTTCTGCTGGCGACAGGGTTCACGTTGGTTCTGGGCACCTACGTCCTGGTCACCTTCGACCCGAATATTGGGGGCTAACCAATGATTCAGGAACACCGCTACGACGTCGTCATCGTCGGTGCCGGCGGCGCCGGCATGCGCGCAGCCGTCGAGGCCGGTCCGCGCGTCCGTACCGCCGTGCTGACCAAGCTGTACCCGACGCGATCCCACACCGGCGCAGCCCAGGGCGGCATGTGCGCCGCGCTGGCCAACGTCGAAGAGGACAACTGGGAGTGGCACACCTTCGACACCGTCAAGGGTGGCGACTACCTCGCTGACCAGGACGCCGTCGAGATCATGGCCAAGGAGGCCATCGACGCGGTGCTGGACCTCGAGAAGATGGGCATGCCGTTCAACCGGACGCCCGAGGGCCGCATCGACCAGCGCCGGTTCGGCGGGCACACCCGCGACCACGGCAAGGCCCCGGTGCGCCGGGCCTGTTACGCCGCCGACCGCACCGGCCACATGATCCTGCAGACGCTGTACCAAAACTGCGTCAAGCACGACGTCGAATTCTTCAACGAGTTCTACGCACTGGACATCGCGCTGACCGACACCCCGACGGGCCCGGTGGCCACCGGCGTCATCGCCTACGAGCTGGCGACCGGCGACATCCACATCTTCCACGCCAAGGCGGTCGTCTTCGCCACCGGCGGTTCCGGCCGGATGTACAAGACCACCTCCAACGCCCACACGCTGACCGGCGACGGGCTGGGCATCATCTTCCGCAAGGGACTTCCCTTGGAAGACATGGAGTTCCACCAGTTCCACCCGACAGGCCTGGCCGGCCTGGGCATCCTGATCTCCGAAGCCGTGCGCGGCGAGGGCGGGCGTCTGCTCAACGGTGAAGGTGAGCGCTTCATGGAGCGCTACGCCCCCACCATCGTCGACCTCGCGCCGCGTGACATCGTCGCCCGCTCGATGGTGCTCGAAGTGCTCGAAGGCCGCGGTGCCGGACCGAACAAGGACTACGTCTACATCGACGTGCGTCACCTCGGCGAGGACGTGCTGGAAGCCAAGCTGCCCGACATCACCGAGTTCGCCCGCACCTACCTGGGTGTGGACCCGGTGACCGAACTGGTGCCGGTCTACCCGACCTGCCACTACGTCATGGGCGGCATCCCGACCACGATCCACGGCCAGGTGCTGCGCGACAACACCAACGTCATCCCGGGCCTGTACGCCGCCGGTGAATGTGCGTGTGTGTCGGTGCACGGCGCCAACCGCCTGGGCACCAACTCGCTGCTGGACATCAACGTGTTCGGCCGCCGCGCCGGTATCGCCGCCGCGGAGTACGCCGCCAACCACAATCACGTCGACCTGCCGGAGAACCCGGCCGACATGGTCGTGGGCTGGGTCGGTGACATCCTGTCCGAGCACGGCCACGAGCGCGTCGCCGACATCCGCACCGCCCTGCAGCAGTCGATGGACAACAACGCCGCAGTGTTCCGCACCGAGGAAACGCTCAAGCAGGCGCTGACCGACATCCACGCACTCAAGGAGCGGTACAGCCGAATCACGGTGCACGACAAGGGCAAGCGCTACAACAGCGACCTGCTCGAAGCCATCGAGCTGGGCTTCCTGCTGGAGCTGGCCGAGGTGACGGTGGTCGGTGCGCTCAACCGCAAGGAGTCCCGCGGCGGGCACGCGCGTGAGGACTACCCCGACCGCGACGACACCAACTACATGCGGCACACCATGGCGTACAAGGAGGGCAACGACCTGCTCTCCGATATCCGGCTGGATTACAAGCCCGTGGTCCAGACCCGCTACGAGCCGATGGAGCGGAAGTACTGATGAGCGCCCCAGTCATCGACAAGCCCGAAGCCGGCGACCCGGAACTGCCGCCCGTCCCCGATGGCGCGGTCATGGTCACCCTCAAGATCGCCCGGTTCAACCCCGAGGACCCCGACGCCGCAGGCTGGCAGAGCTTCCGGGTTCCCTGCCTGCCTTCGGACCGGCTGCTGAACCTGCTGCTCTACGTAAAGGGCTACCTGGACGGCACGCTGACCTTCCGGCGCTCCTGCGCCCACGGTGTGTGCGGGTCGGACGCCATGCGGATCAACGGCGTGAACCGGCTGGCCTGCAAGGTGCTCATGCGGGACCTGCTGCCCAAGAAGGCGGGCAAGCAGCTCACCATCACCATCGAGCCGATCCGCGGCCTGCCCGTGGAGAAGGACCTCGTGGTGGACATGGAGCCGTTCTTCGACGCCTACCGCGCGGTGAAGCCGTACCTGATCACCAGCGGCAACCCGCCCACCAAGGAGCGCATCCAGAGCGCCACCGACCGGGCCCGCTACGACGACACCACCAAGTGCATCCTGTGTGCGTGCTGCACCACCAGCTGCCCGGTGTACTGGAGCGAGGGGTCGTACTTCGGGCCGGCTGCGATCGTCAACGCGCACCGGTTCATCTTCGATTCGCGTGACGAGGCGGCCGCCGAGCGGTTGGACATCCTCAACGAGGTCGACGGTGTGTGGCGCTGCCGCACCACGTTCAACTGCACCGAGGCCTGCCCCCGTGGCATCCAGGTGACGCAGGCGATCCAGGAGGTCAAGCGCGCGCTGATGTTCGCGCGCTGATTCTCTGGGCGTCGACTCTGCTTGGCGGGCGTCGACTCTGCGCTCAGATCGTGTTTTCGAGGGGAATCACGATCTGAGCGCAGAGTCGGCGCCCGTTTTGCACT
>NZ_HG322951.1:2049879-2151476 GCF_000455325.1 Mycolicibacterium septicum DSM 44393 | reverse complement strand
GATCGTGTTTTCGAGGGGAATCACGATCTGAGCGCAGAGTCGGCGCCCGTTTTGCACTGTCACACATTCCGGGGCTGTCTCGTCTAACGGGTATGACCGAGACCAAGACCCGAATCCCCGCTGTCACCCCCAAACAAGCCGGCCTGCTGACCCGCGCCATGTACTGGTACGCCAAGCGCGAGTTCGGTGAGGTGCCCGAGCCGTTCGCGGTTGCCGCAAACCATCCGCGGCTGCTCGTGGCCAACGGCGTGCACGAGATGCTGCTGCAGGGTGGCTCCAAGAAGCTGCCCGCCACGGTCCGCGAGCTCGCGGTGTTCTGGACCGCCCGCACCGTCGGCTGCTCGTGGTGCGTGGACTTCGGCTCCATGCTCATGCGGCTGGAGAACCTCGACGTCGAGCGGCTCAAGTCGATCGACGACTACGCCACCTCGCCGCTGTTCACCGACGACGAGCGCGCCGCCATCGCCTACGCCGACGCCATGACGACCGACCCGCATACCGTCACCGACGAGCAGGTGGACGACCTGCGCCGGCGCTTCGGCGACGACGGCGTGATCGAGCTGACCTACCAGATCGGTGTGGAGAACATGCGGTCCCGGATGTACTCGGCCCTGGGCATCACCGAGCAGGGCTTCAACTCCGGAGATGCGTGCCGCGTTCCGTGGGCCCAGTGACCGTGTCGCTGGCCTGAGGCCGAGACCGGGTGGTAGAACACGTTACAGAAATAGCGGTTGGCAGCCGCTGCAACCACCCGCTCACCTAGGAATCAGCCATGCACTGGTACACCGGCAACACGTTCTATGACACGGTGCTGACCGCGGCCTTCGCGTTCGCGGCGTTCGTGATCATCGGCGGGTTCTTCGCCCAGAGTTCCTACGGGCGCTTCTCGACGACGAAACTCGGCCTGAACCTCAACCCGAAGCTCGGCTGGTGGCTGATGGAGATCCCCGCGACCGTGGTGTTCTTGATCAGCTACCTGGCCGGGCCGAACCGGTTCGAGCCGACGTCCCTGGTGCTCGCCGGAATCTGGCTGCTGCACTACGCCAACCGCGGCTGGTTCTTCCCGCTCGCGATCCGCCAGGTGCCCGGCAAGCGCGGCACGTTCAACATCTCGGTGATCGTCATGGGCATGCTCGTCACCTCCATGCACGGCTACCTCAACGGAACCCTGTTCAGCCAGGACTTCTTCGGGCAGTACACCACCGCATGGCTGACCGACCCGCGATTCCTGGTGGGGTTGGTGATCTACTTGTGCGGGTTCGTGCTGCTGGTCAACTCCGAATCGATCGTGCGGAACCTGCGCGACAAGAACAATCCCGACGGTGCGGAATACCGGATTCCGTTCGGTGGCGGCTTCCGATTCGTCACCAGCCCGGCCTATCTGGGCGAGCTCATCGCCTGGTCCGGCTTCGCGCTACTGACCTGGGCCCTGCCCGGCGTTGTCATCCTGCTGATCACCGCAGGCAATCTGATTCCCCGGGCGCTGGGCACGCACACCTGGTACCAGGAGAAGTTCCCCGAGTACCCCACCGACCGCAAGGCGTTGATCCCGTACGTCTTGTGACGCCGGAATGCGTCACGCCTGCGCGGGCGTGATCTCGATGTAAGCCGTTGGTATCCCGGCCAGTTCGCTGCCGTAGTCGAGACTGCGCTCGAACAGCTTCATCGGCGCGCTCCAGTTGGCGGCGATCACCGCCTCCGCATGCGCATGCTCCGCCTCGGGCAGGATGCGCGCCACGCCGGCCACCACGGGTCCGCTGGGCTTGCCGCGCAGATTGCTCGCCACCACAAGGACTTTCGGATTGTTGCGGATGCGTTTGACCTTCCCGGTCGACGGATCCGTGCGCACATAGAGCTTTCCGTCTGCGATGCCATGGTTGATCGGGCTGGGCATCGCCTCCCCCGATTTCTTGAACGTCACCAGCACGATCTGCCGGTAGTTCTCGAACCCGGCGAAGGTGGTTCCCGTGGCCGGCCCGACGTCGAAGGCGTCGCGGTGGCGCATCTTGTCCATGCCGCGGAACATCATTCGGCTGAACGTGTGGGCCAGGGTTCCGGGCTCGTTCGGCATCACTGTGCACCTCCACGGTCAGCATCTCCACGAAGCGGAGATCCGGTGAACTTGTCGGGGTTCGCGATATCCCAAACCGCACAGACCTTCCCGTCCCGGACGGTGAAGATCGTGACCCGGGGCATCAGCTCCGGGTAGCCGTCACCGGCGGGCGCGCCTGCCGTGTAGACGCCCAGCTGGCCGTTGACGAGCGCGAATTGACTGCCCGCCAGCCAATTCGGGCCGTACTTCTTGGCCAGCCCGAGAATGAACCGGGCCACCTTGTCCGGACCGTGAATGACCCGGGCCGCGGTCGGGGCGCGGCGGTTCGAATCGCCGGTGAACGTGACGTCGGGATGGAGCAGTTTCACGACCGCGTCGAGCTCCCCCGTTGCCAGGGCGGCCATCAGCTCACCGGCGACCTGGTTGTGCAAATCGTCGGGCGATGACGGCGGCGGATCGTCGGCGACCGCGCGGCGGGCCCGCGAGGCCAACTGGCGGGCCGATGCGTCGCTGACCCCGAGGACACTGGCGATCTCGCTGAACGGCACCCCGAACCCGTCGTGCAATACGAAGGCAACCCGCTGATCGGGGGTCAGCCGCTCCAGCACCACCATCGCCGCGAACCGGGCGTCTTCCCCCGCCACCACCGCATTGAGTGGGTCATTCGTGTCGAGCCCGGTCACGACGGGCTCCGGCAGCCATTCCCCGTAGTAGGCCTCGCGCCGGTGCGCCGCGGACCGCAACCGGTCGAGGCCGAGCCGGCTCACCACCGTGGTCAGCCAGGCCCGCAGGTCAGCAATCTGCGTGCGGTTGGCTTCCCAGCGGATCCACGCATCCTGGACGATGTCCTCGGCGTCGGCGAAGGTTCCGGTGAGCCGGTAGGCCACAGCCAGCAGATGGGGCCGCAGCTCCTCGAACTCGCCGACCCGAGCGCTCGCGGTCATAGACCCCAGTTTAGGGCGGAACGAACAAGCGACGCCTCAGGCACCCACCATGACGTAGGTCTTGCGGATCGCCTCCTTGACGAACCACGTTCCCCGCCAGCCCCGGGGCAGCACGAGCAGCGTGCCGGGCCCGATGTCCGCGCTCGTTCCGTCCTCACCGACAACCGTGCCGGAGCCCGAGATGATGTGGCACACCTCGGTCGCACCGGACCGGTCCGCCGTGAACTCACCCGGGTCGCATTCCCACACCCCGGTGTCGGTCACCGCGTCGCCCCAGACTTCCAGCGAGGATTCCAGCTGACCACTGACGCTCGTCGGTTTCGGTTGCGGCTCAGGCATTTCGACCGTGGACGCGGCAACAGAAAACAGGCTGACACTCGTCGTCTCCATCGGGTCAGCGCCCCGTGATCTTGTTGGCCACGCGTGCCAGCCCGCTGGTGCCGGCGAGGCCGCGGGTGGACTCGCGCCGGTCAGCGGTGCGGTACAGCGCATACATGGCCTGCACCCCGAGCCAGCGCAAAGGCTCCGGTTCCCACTTGCGGACCCGTCGCCCGACCCAGGGCAGCCGGGTGAGCGCGGTGTCGCGTCCGAGCACGAGATCGGCAAGGGTGTGCCCGGCCAGGTTGGTGGTGGTCAGGCCGCTGCCGACATAGCCGCCGGCGGTGCCGAGCCCACTCGCCCGGTCGAAGTCCACGGTGGCCGTCCAGTCGCGCGGCACCCCCAGCACACCACACCACGCGTGCTCGATCGGAACATCGCGAGCGGCAGGGAACATGTCGTGCACCAGAGCCCGCAGGGCATCGATGGTCCACTGCTGGGTGGCTCCCCGATGATCGAGTGCCGACCCGTACCGATAGGGGATTCCCCGGCCGCCCAGGGCAATTCGATTGTCGGCCGTACGCTGCGCGTACATGTAGCCGTGCGCGTAGTCGCCGAGGAGCTCGGCGCCCTTCCAGCCGACCTGCTGCAGCACGGATTCGGGCAGAGGTTCGGTGACCACCATCGATGAGTTCATCGGCAGCCACGCCCGGCGCTGGCCCGGCATCGTCGCGGTGAAACCCTCCAGACAGCGCAGGATCACGGGGGCGCGGACATCGCCACGGCCGGTGATGGCACGACCCGCCTTGATGTCGGTCACCTCGGTCTGCTCATAGATGGCGACGCCCATGCCCTCCACCACGCGAGCCAGGCCACCGACCAGCTTGGCCGGCTGCACCCGGGCGCAATGCGGGGTGAACAGAGCGCCCATGGCGCGCTCGACCCGGATGCGGGCGTTGGATTCGTCGCCGGTCAGGACGACGAAGTCGTCTTCTGTGGCACCCCAGCTCCGCTCGTAGTCGAGCGATTCGCGAAGCCGACCCATCTGCGCCTGGTTGCGCGCCACATGCAGCACACCGTCCTTGACGACATCGGCGTCGATGCCCTCGGACTTCGTGACCCCGATGACCTCGTCGACCGCGCCGCGCATGGCGCGCATGAGCTCGACGACACCGTCGTGCCCGTGGGTGGACGCATAGGCGTCGCGGGAACCGGCGAGTTCGGCCGAGAGCCACCCACCGTTGCGGCCGGAGGCTCCGAACCCGGCGAACTCCTTCTCCAGCATGACAATCCGGAGGTCGGGCTGCTCCCGTTTGAGGTAGTAGGCCGCCCACAGGCCGGTCAGGCCGGCCCCGACGATGCAGACGTCGGCTTCGAGCGAACCCGGAAGGGCGGGTCTTGATTCGGGCCAGCCCGCTGCCCGGTACCAGAACGACACACTGCCGTTCACGAAGTCATTGGCGAGACCGCTGGTCGTGCGACCGTCGGGGGACATCTTGGTTCTCCTGTACTCGTGGCGGTTTGATTAGTTGTCGGCGGGCAGGATGGTGGCGACCTCGGGGTCGAACGTCAACCAAACCTGTTGTCCCGCTTCGATCGGCGTGATGCTGTCCGCGCTTTCGCGGACGAGTGCGACGGTGCCGTCGGGCAGGCTGACCTCGACCTTGCGCGAACTGCCGAGGTAGATCTCCTGGATCACGGTGCCGGGCACCGCATTGACGACCGCGGGCTCGGTGTCACCCGTGACGATGCGGATGCGTTCCGGCCGCACCACGACGGCCACCGAATCACCGCGCGTCGATTCACCCTGGGCGGCCACGATCCGCCGGCCGTAGGCGTTCACGATGCACTCGTCCTCGAGCTTTCCGTGGAACAGCGACGACTCGCCGAGGAAGCGGGCCACGAAGATGCTCTGCGGATGCTCGTAAAGGTCGGTCGGCGAGCCGATCTGCTCGATACGCGCCTTGTTGAACACCGCGATGCGGTCCGACAGGACCAGCGCTTCGTCCTGGTCATGCGTGACGTAGACGAACGTGGTGCCGAGTTCGCCGTGAATGCGCTTGATCTCGAGTTGCAGCGAATCGCGGAGCTTCTTGTCCAGCGCGCCCAGCGGCTCGTCCATCAGCAGGACGCGCGGTTCGTAGACCATCGCCCGCGCGAAGGCGACACGCTGCTGCTGACCACCGGACAGTTCCTTGGGCATCCGCTTGCCGTAGCCGTCGAGGCCGACCGTGCGCAACGCCGCGGCCACCTTCTCGCGGCGCAGCGCCTTGGGCATCTTGCGCTGGCGCAACGGGTATTCGACGTTGTCGATCACCGTCATGTGCGGGAAGAGCGCATAGTGCTGGAAAACCATGCCGATGTTGCGCCGGTACGGCGGGAGATCAGCGACGGGCCTGCCGTCGATCAGCAGCTCGCCCGCGGTGACGTCGACGAAGCCGGCGATCATGTTCAGGGTGGTGGTCTTACCCGAGCCGCTGGGGCCGAGCAGCGTGAGAAATTCACCGGGCCGCGCATCGAGGTCGATGGCGTCGACGGCCTTTTCCGACCCGTAGGTCTTGGTCAGGCCGCGCAAGGTGATCGACGCACCGTGCGGGGTGTTGTCAGCGGACACGATTCCTCCTGCGCGAGTAGATGGCCGCGACGACGGTCAGACATGTCGTCAGGGCGAGGATGAGAGTGGCGGCCGCAGCGATCGTGGGATCGGTGTCGCGCGTGACCGAGGCGTACATCTTGACCGGCAGCGTCTGCAGGTACGGGTTCTGGATGAACAGCGACAGAACGACCTCGTCGAAGCTCGTCGCGAACGCGAACAGCGCGCCCGAGAGCACCCCCGGGGCCACCAGTGGCAGGGTGACGGTCCGGAACGTGGTCCATCGGCCGGCACCGCAGATCGCGGCCGCGTCCTCCAGGCGCCGGTCGAATCCCTGCAGGCTGGCCATCACCGGCACGATGACGAACGGCAGCGCCAACATGGTGTGCGCGACGACGAAACCGAACAGGGTTCCGAGCAGGTTCAGCCTCAGGAACAACGCGTAGAGGCCGACTGCTACCACGATCACCGGAACAACCATGGGCGCCAACAGGAATGCGCGGATGCCCTGCCGCCCGGCCAGTCGGGTACGGCTGAGCGCCACCGCCGCGGCCGTGCCGAAGACGGTGGCGAAGACGGCCACCAGGATCCCGACCTCCAGGCTTGCTTTCAGTGCGGCGATCCACGCCGGATCCTCAAAGAACGTGTGATACCAGCGCGTCGACCATCCGGTCGGCGGGAAGGCGAACGACGGCCGGTCGGTGAAGCTCAGCGGCACCACGATCAACGACGGTGCGACCAACCACAAGCCGACCCCCGCACAGAACAACCCGAGCAGGACGTTCCAGAACGTCTTCGCATACCGTGTCATGCCGTGCGCTCCTTGCGGTTTCGGCGCAGCAGGTACAGCAGGGCGGCAAGCACCAGGAAGGTGACGAGCAGCAGCACCACACCCATCGCCCCTCCCCTGCCCCAGGCCAGCAAGCTGGTGACCTGTACGTAGATCTGCTGGCTGATCAGAGCGTCATCGGGAGCGCCGAGCAGCGCGGGCGTGACATAGAAGCCGAGGCTGCTGATGAAAACCATCAGGCAGCCGGCCCCGACGCCGGGCAGCGACAGCGGCACCCAGATTCTGGCGAACGAGATGACCGGTCGCGCACCGAGACTCGACGATGCGAGCACGAGCCGCCGGTCGATGCCCGACATCACGGCATACAACGGCAGGACCATGAACGGCAACAGGATCTGGCTCATGCCGATGACCACGCCCAGGTTGGTACGCAGCAGCGGCACACTGCCCAGCCCGACGAACGACAGCAGGGTTTGGAGCGGCCCGCCGTCCTCCAGCAGGATCACCCAGGCGAAGGTGCGCACCATCAGGCTGGTCCAGAACGGAACCAGCACGATGAGGGTCAGCGCGATGCGGACCGCGGGCCCGAAAGCGACCATCGCGTATGCGTAGGGATAGCCGAGCACCAGGCAGATCACCGTGACTTCGAGGCCCGTCGTGAAGGTGCGCAACAGGACGCTGCGCTGCACGGAATCGCCCAGATACCAGGCGAAATTGCCGAAGCCGAGTTCTGGGTCGCTGAACGCCTGCCAGAACATGATGGCCAGCGGCAGTCCGAACACCCCGAGGACGAGCAGAACCGACGGCGCCAACAAACCGATGTCGCCGAGCCTCCGACCGGAGGTGCTGGGAGTGGTCTGGGTCTTGGGTGGCGCTCCGCCCGCCAGAACATCGACCATCGTCATGGAACGAGACCTCCTAGCCCGCGAGCCAGGACGTGTACTTGTTGGCGATTTCTTCCTGGTGTTCGGCCCAGTACCCGAGATCGAGTGGGAACCGGTCCTTTTCGCGCTCCGGCGTGGTGGTCAGGTACGACCGCGCCAGGTCGTCGAGTTGCGGCTTGGCATCGACGTTGATCGGGCTGTAGGACGTCAGTTCGGCAAGCTTGGCCTGCTGCTGGGCGCCGAGGTAGAAGTTGATGAGCGCCATGGACGCCTTGGGGTTCTTGGCGCCGACGGGAACGGCGATCGTGTCGGCCTCAGGCATCCACTGGTCCCAGATCGGAGCGAACGGCGCCCCGTTCTTGACCGCCGAGTATGCGCGCCCGCTCCACACCAGCGCCATGTCGACCTGGCCGGACTCGATGAGCTGCTGGGACTGTGCGCCGGTGGTCCAGAAGACCGTGTCGTTGCGGATGCTGTTCATCTTGGCCAGCGCCCGGTCCATGTCGATCGGGTAGATCGCCTCCGGGGCGACACCGTCGGCGAGCAGCGCACCCTCGAGGACGCCGGGGTCGAGTTCACCGGGCACGCCTTCGATGGCGCGCTTACCGGGGAACTTCGCGGTGTCGTAGAAATCGGTCCAGGTCTTCGGCGGATTCGCCCCGTACTTCTTGGTGTTGTAGACCACGATCAGCCCGTAACCCATTGCGGGGACCGAACAGTCGTCGGTCTTGGTGCCCGCGGGCAGCTTGCTGATGTCGACGATGCTGGTGTCCAGCGGCATGAACAGCGTGCCGCAGTTCTTGGCGGTGAACACGTTGGTGCTGTCGACCACGTCCCAGGTCACGTTCTTGGAGTCGACCTGAGCCTTGATCTTCGAGTTCTCGGTAGGCCCGTCCTGCAACACCTTTGCGCCGGACTGCGCGGCGAACGGTTCGATCGCCGCCTTCGTCTGCCCGTCCTGGAAGATGCCGCCGTACGACACGAACGTCAGGGTCATGCCCTTGAGAGCGCCTTCTTTGACGGTGCCGGCCTGCGGTGGTCCGCTGCCCAGATCGACGTCGGCCGCTTGGCCGGGACCCGCAGGCGTACACGCGGTGGCCAGGAGGACCCCGGCAGCGATCAAGGCGGACACACTGCGAGCGGCAGGCGACATGTTCATTGGGGATCTCCTTCGGATCTGGGCGGAAAGGTGTTCGCGGACATGGGCACATCCGCAACGGGACGAGCGGCCCGTCAGGTCGGCCAGTCGGTCGGGGGGCTGACAATCCAGATGAGCTCGACCGGCGCGTCACTCAAGTTGTGCACGGTGTGCGGCATGGACGTGCGGTACTCCGCGCTGTCACCCGGCTCGAGCACGTAGCGCTCGCCGTCGAGCTCCAGGGTCGGAGTGCCCGCGATGACGATCAGGATCTCCTGCGCGTCACCGTGCACGTAGGCCTCGCCTGCGCTCGACCCGGGCGCCAGTTCACCCGCGTAGACCTCGAGGTTTCGCAGCGGCTTTTGCGACAGAAGGTATTTCGAGCTCAACTCTGACACCTCGATGGTCGGCCGCGCCGCCTTCCGGAGAATGCGGACGTCGGTGACCTCGTCGTCGGTGAACAAGTCGGGAAGCACGATGCCCAGCGACTGAGCCAGGCGGCGCAGGGTTCCGACACTCGCGTTGACCTGCCCGCGCTCCACCTGGCTGAGAAAGCCCGGGGAGATACCGGCACGATCGGCCAGCTGCCGAAGAGACATCTTCCGCGCGGCCCGGAACTGACGAATCCGGCCTCCGACCACGGTGTCTGCCGTTTCAGCGGGATCCGGCTCGACGGTCGCACTCATATCGAAACATCCGTTCGTCTCAAAAGAGCAAGAGGATTGTTTTCAGCGAACACTTTGTTCGCTCAAGCCGAACCCTATGTCCGTTTGACGGCGATTCGCAAGGCTTCGATCACATCAACCAAGGATTGTGATGTAGACCACACACGCGCTGTTATCGTCGATTACCCAGTGGCAGACCCACGATTCCCGCAGCGACAATCGCTTTTCACGACCGATTTCGCGGTGCGACTGAGGGTGCCTAATGCCTGCCGAGCACGTGTGGGCCGGTGCGCTCAGGCACACCCGCCGCGAAGCGGCTCAGCGACCACTGGGCGACATCCGGGTCCGGCGTGCGCCCTTCCGCGAGATCGGCGAGCACCTCGCCCATCAGCGCGGAGTACTTGAAACCCTCCCCCGAGTCGCCGCATGCAACGACGATTCCACCCTCGAGCCGGTCGACGATGAAGGTGCCATCGGGAGAGTCGGTCCAACTGCAGACCTGAGCATCGAGCACCGTCGGAACAACAGCGGGTATGTCGGCCTGGATCCGATCGCGGAGCACCGCCGTCCGCCCACCGTCAGGGGTCCGGTCGACATCGTCGGCCCGGTAGTCCCGCAGCGGTGCGTCCAAACCGACCTTGTAGCCCGCACCGGGCGACGGCATGGCGTAGATCCCCGGACGGTCGGCCGACGGCCCATCGAACAGGCATGGAAAGTCTTCGGTGGCAGCCGGATTCGCGGGATCGCCGAAGTACACCACCTGTTCCAGGTATGGGTGTAGCGACAGGTCCAGCCCGAGTGGCGACAGTAGGTGTCCGGCCCCCGGGCCGGCTGCGATCACCGCGACATCCGCGTCGATCACGTCTCCCTCGGCCAGCACCACCCGGACGCCATTGGCGGATCTCTCCACGCCGGCCACGTCACGTTCGAGAAGCGTTGCACCGGAGGCACTCTGGAACAACATCAGCTGAGCTTGCAGCGATGCGGCGGCCAGCACGACGCCGGCCACCGGCTGCCAGAGAGCGTCCCTCCCGTCGCCGCGCAGACCCGGGAAGAACCGATCCACGTCACCGGGAGCCACGCTCGTGTACGCGACCCCGAAGGCGTCCAGTGTCGACGTCACGGCCGGCAGCGACTCGTCGTCGCGCCACAGCAGACCACGGGTGAGGAACACCGGGGTTCCCGCCCGCTCGGCGAGGCGGTGCATGGCGTCGACACCACGCTGCGCCGTCCGCACCCGCAGCGGATCAGGATCGGCGAGCCGCCACAACCGGGTCGACCCCGCCGAGGAAGACAATCCGTTCAGCGGGCCGTAGCGGTCGATCAGCGTCACCCGGTGCCCGCGGCGGGCCAGTTCCGCCGCGGCGGGCAGACCCCAGGCACCCGCACCGATCACCACGCACGTCATGGTCACTGCGGGCAACCTCCCGACCGGATGCTCAGCGCTTGCTGAAAATCGTTCGGTGCCATTCTTTTTCGGCCACACCCGTGATGTCGCTCATCACGTGCTTGATGGTGAGGTACTCCTCAAACGAGTAGTCGCTCATGTCCTTGCCGAATCCCGACGCACCGACGCCGCCGTGCGGCATCTCGCTGATGATCGGGATGTGGTCGTTGACCCACACGCACCCGGCGTTGATCTCACGTGAGGCGCGCTGTGCCCGGTACACGTCCCGCGTCCAGGCCGAGGCCGCCAGGCCGTAGACGGTGTCGTTGGCCTGCCGGATCGCGTCATCGTCGTCGGCGAAGGCCCGCACCGTCAGCACCGGACCGAAGACCTCGTCGCGGTACACCTCGGAGGTCTCGGCGACATCGGCGATGAGGGTGGGCCGGTAGAACGCGCCGGGCAGATCAGGGATCACGCCACCGGTGACCACGCGGCCACCCTGCTCGGGCGCCCGCGCCACCATGCCGGCCACCTTGTCGCGGTGCGCGAACGAGATCAGCGGGCCCAGGTCGGTGTCGGGATCGTGCGGATCGCCGACGACGATCTTGCTCATCACCTCGGCGACACCGGCGACGAAGTCGTCGTACAGATCGCGGGCGACGATCGCCCTGGTGGCGGCGGTGCAGTCCTGGCCCGTGTTGATCAGCGCACCGGCCACGGCGCCTTGGATGGCGGCATCCAGGTCGGCGTCGTCGAACACCACGAACGGGGCCTTGCCGCCCAGCTCGAGCTGGGTGCGGTGGCCGTGCGCCGCGGCGGCGGTCATCACCTTGCGGCCCACCGGCGTGGATCCGGTGAACGTGACGACATCGACGTCGCGGTGTCCGGCCAGCGCCGTGCCGACGTCGGCGCCACCGCCGGTGACGACGTTGAACACGCCGTCGGGCAGGCCGGCCTCGGTGGCCAGCCGCGCCAGGGTGAGGGTGGTCAGCGGGGTGATCTCGGCGGGCTTGATGACGACCGAACAGCCGGCGGCCAAGGCCGGGATCACCTTCCACACCGCCATCTGCAGCGGATAGTTCCACGGCGTGATGGTTGCGACGACGCCAACGGCCTCGCGCCGGATGCTCGAAGTGTGATCACCGGAGTACTCGGCGGTGGCCTTGCCTTCCAGGTGCCGTGCCGCACCGGCGAAGAAGTCGATGTTGTCCACGCTGCCGGGGACATCGAATTCGGTGGCCAGGCGTACCGGCTTGCCAGTCTGGCTCACCTCTTCGGCGACCAGCTGGTCGGAATGCTCATCAGCGAGCTTGGCCAGTTTGGCCAGTACCGCCGACCGCTCGGCCGGCGTCGCCCTCGACCAGGCGGGGAATGCCTTGCGGGCGGCATCCACGGCGTCGTCCACGTCCGCCGGAGTGGCCAGCGCGTAGTCGGCGACAGGCCGGCCGGTGGCGGGGTCGATGATTTGATGGGTGGCCCCGGCCGTCGCCACAGGTGCACCGTTGATCCAGCTGCTCGTCACATTCACTGCCACGCTCATGGAGCCCCACGGTAACCGATGGGCGATCCGATCTCTACGCAATCCCGCGCTCGGGCCCGGTTCAAACGAGGGATTTCATCGATTCGGTTGCCCTAAACGACGGATTCCGTGCACAATCGGTGCATGACCAACCCTGATGGTCCCGACCTTCAGGCCGTGCCACTGCGCGTGAACAATTCTCGCACCGCCTTTCAACTCGACGAACTGTCGAAGGCGATCATCGAGAAGCTGCAGGCCGACGGCCGCCGTTCGTATGCCGGAATCGGTAAGGCCGTGGGCCTGTCCGAGGCCGCGGTGCGCCAGCGCGTCCAGCGCATGGTCGACGCCGGCGTCATGCAGATCGTCGCGGTGACCGATCCGCTGCAACTCGGGTTCGCCCGGCAGGCGATGATCGGCATCCGCTGCACCGGCGACACCCTCAAGTTGGCGGAGAAGCTGTCCGCCATCGAGGCCGTGGACTACGTCGTGCTGACGGCCGGGTCCTTCGACGCCATCTGCGAGGTGGTCTGCGAGGACGACGACAGCCTGCTGGAACTTCTCAACACCCAGATCCGCTCATTGCCGGGAGTGATAACCACCGAAACCCTCGTCTATCTGAAACTGGTCAAACAGCAATACAATTGGGGAACTCGATGAGCGTCACCGAAAAGTCCGATCTAGGAGCCAAAGCCAACCGCCACCTGTGGGGGCACTTCGCCCGCCACGGGGAGGGCATCACCCCGCCGATCATCACCCGTGGCGAGGGCGTCCACATCTTCGACGACAAGGGCAAGAGCTACATCGACGGCCTGTCCGGTCTCTTTGTCGTCCAGGTGGGCCACGGCCGCAAGGAGCTTGCCGAGGCCGCGGCCAAGCAGGCCGAGAAGCTGTCCTTCTTCCCGCTGTGGTCCTACGCCACCCCGCCGGCCATCGAACTGGCCGAGCGCGTCGCCAACTATGCACCGGGTGACCTGAACCGGGTCTTCTTCACCACCGGCGGCGGCGAGGCCGTCGAGAGCGCATGGAAACTGGCCAAGCAGTACTTCAAGCTGACCGGAAAACCCGGTAAGCACAAGGTGGTTTCGCGTGCCATCGCCTACCACGGCACGCCGCAGGGCGCGTTGGCGATCACCGGAATCCCGGCGTTCAAGGCTCCGTTCGAGCCGTTGACCCCCGGCGGCTTCCGAGCACCGAACACCAACTTCTACCGGGCGCCCGCCGAATACGCGCACGACGAAAAGGTTTTCGGCCGCTACTGCGCCGACCGCATCGCCGAGGCCATCGAGTTCGAGGGTCCCGACACCGTGGCCGCGGTGTTCCTCGAGCCCGTGCAGAACGCCGGTGGCTGCTTCCCGCCGCCGCCCGGGTACTTCGAACGGGTCCGCGAGATCTGCGACGAGTACGACGTACTTCTGGTGTCCGACGAGGTGATCTGCGCGTACGGCCGCATCGGTTCGATGTTCGCCTGCGACGATTTCGGCTACGTGCCCGACATCATCACCAGCGCCAAGGGCCTGACGTCGGGCTACTCACCGCTGGGCGCGATGGTGGCCAGCGACCGGCTGTTCGAGCCGTTCAACGACGGCAAGACGGTGTTCGGGCATGGCTACACCTTTGGCGGACACCCGGTTTCGGCCGCGGTGGCGATGGCCAACCTCGACATCTTCGAGCGCGAGGGCATCAACGCCCACGTCAAGGAGGCCGCTCCGGCGTTCCGGGCCACCTTGGAGAAGCTGTACGACCTGCCGATCGTCGGCGATGTCCGCGGTGAGGGCTTCTTCTACGGAATCGAGCTCGTGAAGGACAAGGCCACCAAGGAGACGTTCAACGACGAAGAGTCCGAGCGGCTGCTGCGCGGGTTCCTCACCCCCGCCCTGTGGGAAGCGGGCTTGTACTGCCGCGCCGACGACCGTGGCGACCCAGTGATCCAGCTGGCCCCACCGCTGATCAGCGGGCAGGCCGAGTTCGACGCGATCTACGAGGTCCTGCACGGCGTGCTCTCCGAAGCCGGAAAGCTGCTCTAGTTTTTGGCTCGAGCCTGCGGTGAGATCGCGCTTCGTCACGAAATGACGATCTCACCGCAGTCTCGGTACGAGAATGACCGGATGCCACGCAAGCCACCCATCGATCCGGTCCGCTGGACACCACCTCCGATCGACCCGCTTCCCGCCTTCGGGCCTGCCGAGCTGACCATCGTGCCGGTGCCCGGGGACGGACCCGAGGACGTCGTCGCCGACGCAGCCGGACAGCTGTGGACCGGACTGGTGGACGGGCGAATCGTGCGCGTCTCCCCCGACGGCGCCGCCACAGTCGTCGCCGATACAGGTGGGCGCCCGCTCGGCATGCATGTCGCGCGCGACGGAAGGGTACTGGTCTGCGACAGCCACCGCGGGCTGCTGGCACTGGACCCGACCACCGGCACGATCACGACGCTGGTCGAATCGGTGAATGGCAGGAAGCTGAAGTTCTGTTCGAATGTCACCGAAACATCCGACGGCACAATTTATTTCACCGAGTCGACCAGCCACTTTCAGTTCGAGCATTTCTCCGGAGCCATCATGGAAGCCCGCGGGCGGGGCGGACTGTTCCGGCTGGGTGTCGACGGGTCCGTCACCACGCTGCTGGAGGGCCTGTACTTCGCCAACGGCGTGACCGTCACCGCTGACGAATCAGCGTTGGTGTTCGCCGAGACCCAGGGCCGGCGGCTGTCGAAGTACTGGCTGAGCGGGCCGCAGGCCGGCACCGTGACGCCGCTGGCGGTCCACCTGCCGGGGTACCCGGACAACATCTCCACCGGTGCCGACGGCCGGATCTGGGTCGCGATGGTATCCCCGCCGAACGCCGCGGCCGAATGGCTCGCACCCCGGGCGCCGGTGATCCGAAAAGTCCTGTGGCATTTGCCCGATCGGCTCCAGCCGCAGATCCGTCCGCAGGTGTGGGTCCTGGCGTTCGACGCCGGCTCCGGGGACGTGGTCGCGGGTGTGCAGATGACACGTCCCGACTTCGGCACCGTCACGGGGTTGGTCGAATCCGCGGGCAAGCTGTGGATGTCGACGATCGCCTTCCCGGCACTCGCCTACACCGAACTCGCCGCCCTGACTTAGTGCGTTGCGGCGCCGCCACTCTTCAAGGCATGGCTGACACGTCGCGCGCCGTCTCCCAATGCGGTCATCTGCTCCCGATTCAGCGGTGCGAGGTAGAACTGTCGCACCAGCATGGCGTAGGTGCGCAACGCCGGCCGCAGGCGCTCCTGACCGTGCCGGGTGATCCCCACGACGACGCCTCGCCCGTCTTCGCGGCTGCGGAATCTGCGGACCAACCCGCGTTCCTCCAGCCGACGGACCTGCCATGTCACCCGGCTCGGCGCGAGAACCAGCGCGTCGGCCAGAGTGCCCATTCGCATACGTCGGCGCACGTTCTCGTTGAGGAGATTGAGTAGATGCACGTCGGGAACCGCGAGACTGTGCCTGGTGATGAGAGCGGCGTTGATCTCCCGATAGAGCATCTCGGCGGACTCACCGAAGTTGCCCCAGTGCCGCCATTCTTCATCACTGACATCCAGTACTCCTCGGGAGTTTGGGGATTCAATTGCCAGCATCGACTCGAACTGCTCCTTCGCCGCGAGGCCGCCGACCCGGCGACCGCTGGGAAGATCACAGCCCAGCCAGAAATATCGGTCTATGCAGAATGGGACAGCCCAGTTGCGTCTTACACTGCCGATCCATGGACGTGCCGTTGGTCCGGACCCGGATCACCCAACTCGAGGACCTGCGCAATGCGGTCAACGATGCCGGGCTGAGCGCGTTCCAGATGTCGCGTGAACCGCCGCGCGGCAGTCTGATTCATGCCGCCGACGGCGGAATCGCGTTCAGTTCCGGCCGCTTCGACAGCCGGGTACAGATCCGTGGCCCGTTGTCTGCCGATGGCGTCTCCATCGCCGTCGGCCTGCGGATTCCACCCAGGAACCGGCTGCTGTTGCGAGAAATCGACTCGGGCATCGTCACGATGTTTCGCCCCGGCGATGAGCACGAAGCCTTTCACGATGTCGATTCGCTCTACGCCGTCGTCACCCTGCGCGAGGAGACGCTTGAAAGCGAAGCCGAGCGGTATGGACTCAGCCTCTCCCCCAACGTTTTCCGGCGCACCGGTATCCACCCCAACCCCTGGAGCAGGCACATCTCGCCGCCATCTCGGCCCACCTGGCTCGGGTGCACCGGGGCGGCGACCACGCGCAGCTAGGCTCAGCGGCACTGGCCGACATCGTCGCGGCATTCATCGGTCACTTCGCCCGGCAGCCGGCGCCGTTGCCCGCTTTCACGCTGCGGCAACGTCAAAGAATCGTCGAGATGACCCGGTCACACATCGACCGGAACCTCGACAAACGTCTCGACATCGAAGGCCTCGCTCGGCTCGCCGGGATCTCCCGTCGCACCCTCGCCCGGTCGTTCCACGAAACCCTGGGTGAGTCGCCGCAGTCCTACATCGCGCGGATGCGCCTGCATCGCATCCGGTCCGATCTGCTCGCCGGCAGTGATCCGGGAGCCACGATCGCCGACGTATCCAACAGGTGGGGCATCAGCGAACTCGGTCGCATGTCCGCCCGATACCGCAGCTTGTTCGGCGAGCTGCCGTCACAAACCAGGATGCGCGCTTCTCGCTGATCGAGCGCTGAATCCCGCACTGGAACGGGTTGCAGTTCTGGCTTATAGCAAGGCTCCTGTAGCACCATATTTGAATCTTGAAGGTCTGTGCGCGTTGCTGTAGCGGCGCTAGCAGGACAGTATCTCCATTTCAGAAAGCATATGAGCACACAGACGCGCGTCGCGATTTGAATTGAACTTTCTCCGACATCGCGGCCTAGAGCCTCTCGTTCCGCTACTTTTCTGGTCGTTCAGCCACGTTCCAGGAAGGAACCATCGATGCAATTAGCCCTGCGGCCAATCACCACGGCCGGCATAGCGCTCATGGGGGCGGGTGTCATCGCCGCAACGCCGATCGCACCCCCACCGGTTGCGGCATCGACCATGCAAGTCTCGACCGCGTCGGTCGCCCTTACGTCCACCGTCGACCCCCTCACCCGCTGGGTCGAGGTGATTCAAACCTCCACCACCAGTCTCAGCAATCTCGCCGATTACTACATGGACAGGCCGCTGCCGATCGCCACCGAGGTGATCAAGAACCTGCAGACCTACGCCGGAATGGTGGCTACTGCATTGCCAGCAACTGCCACCAACTTGCAGAACTGGGCGAATACCTATGCGGGTCCTGGCATCCAGAAGGCCATCGGGGAAATGCAAGCCGGACAGTTCGAACAGGCTGCAGCAACAATCAACACTTTCCTCGGCTACTTGCCGTTCGCACTGGTTCCGGCGATGGATCTACTCAAGATCCCGAACTTGATGTTGGATCACGCCTACAGCGTCGCGAAAGACATAGTCTCCGTTACGACACTCGCGAATCTTGTTAACGTTCCCCTTGGGCAGCTAACCCTCGCAATCGGTGCGCTCGGCACCAGCGCGCAGGGCATCCAGGACGCATTCGAGACCGGTGACATCGCCGGTGGACTATCGGGCATCGCCAACATTCCTGCGGATCTGGTTGACAACACACTCAACGGCTTGGGTGGGCTGATCAACTTTCGGCGGGGGGGTACGTGCCAATGCTTCATACAAGGCGGCGCCGTCCTGAACCTGTTGATCAAGCTGCCGCGGACCATCGCCGATGGGGTAGCGATCCCGACGACAGCCGCAGCCGCGCTTGCCGAGTTGCCCGCGGCAACCGACACCGTCGTCGAGTCCGCGCCCACACTTGCCGCACTGCCGCCGGCAAATCCAACACCTACCGGTCCGGCGGCCAGTGCGGCATCGGCGAATACCACGGCCGCCGAACCCGCTGCCGCGCCCGAGGACTCCACCACTGCAGCCATGACGGCCGTCACCGCCAATTCCACTGGCACGACCGAGCTTTCGGACGGCACCAAGACCGAGACCAGCAATGCCGCCGGCACAGTGGCGCGTCCGGGTCAACAGCTGAGATCCTCGGTGCAGAACGCAACCGACCAGGTCGACAAGCGGGTCAAGAAGCTGCGCAGCGATATCGAAAAGTCCGTTAAGAAGGTCAGCGACAGTATCTCGAAGGTCGGCAAGAAGAAGACCGCCGCCAGCAGCGCGGCCAGCAATGCTGCCGCCGCCGACAAGAATGACAAAGCCGGCAGCGACGACTGATCCGCTCCACAGGTGGTGGCCCCCGCACCCGTAGGCGGGGGCCACCGCCATGTACCCAGTTTTAACACCAGTCACACACGTCACAGCGTGGCAAACCGGAAATCGGGCGACAATCGCCTAATCTTCGGACACGATGGCGACCTTGCGGAGGACTACCCAGCGAGCCGTGTCGGCGTTCGCGGCACTGGTGATGGTGACGGCACCCCTGATGACGGCCGGTGTGGCCAATGCCGACCCTGCGCCCGAGTGCCCCTACAAGGTGACGACCCCTCCGGCCGTCGACGCGTCGGAAGCACCCAAACCCGGCGAGGTCGCCCCCGGACCGCTGCCGGTGCCCACCAAGACGATTGGTGGCGAAGCGCTTTCCGGTTGCGGCGTGATCACCGCGGCGAACACCCCACCGCTGCCCAACGATGTCTCCGCCGAGGCCTGGGTGGTCGCCGATCTGGATACCGGTGACATCATCGCCGCGAAGGACCCGCACGGACGCCACCGCCCGGCCAGCATCATCAAGGTGCTCGTGGCCACCGCCGCCCTCAACGAACTGAACCTCAACAAGTTGGTCGCGGGCACTCAGGACGACGCCAACTCCGAGGGCACCCGCGTCGGCGTCGGCCCCGGTGGCCGCTACACGATCAACGACCTGCTGCACGGCCTGCTGATGCACTCCGGCAACGACGCCGCGCACGCACTCGCGGCCCAGCTGGGCGGGATGGACCCCGCACTGCAGAAGCTGAACATCTTGGCGGGCAAGCTCGGCGGCCGCGACACCCGCGCCGCCACCCCATCGGGCCTGGACGGCCCCGGCATGAGCACTTCGGCCTACGACATCGGACTCTTCTACCGATATGCCTGGCAGAACCCGGCATTCGCCGACATCGTGGCGACCCAGACCTACGACTTCCCCGGGCGCGACGGCAATCCGTCCTATCCGGTGGAGAACGACAACAAGCTGCTCTACAACTATCCGGGCGCGATGGGCGGCAAGACCGGGTACACCGATGACGCGGGCCAGACCTTCGTCGGTGCCGCCAACCGCGACGGCCGGCGCTTGGTGGCCATCCTGATGAAGGGCACGCGAGTGCCGATCGCTCCGTGGGAGCAGGCAGCACACCTGCTCGACTACGGGTTCGCGACCCCACCGGGAACCAAGGTCGGAACCCTCGTCGACCCCGATCCGTCATTGATCACGCCCAAGGCCGACGAGCCGACCTCGGCCCAGGCGGCGTCGGTGCTGCCGCCGGCCGATTCACTGCCGGTGCGAGTCGGTGTGGCCGTGGTCGGTGCCGTGATCGTGTTCCTGTTGATCATGGGCGCACGGTCCCTGAATCGCCGTCCCGCTCGCTGATCAACACCTCCCGATAGGCCTCCAACCAGCCGGTATACGCCGGCTCGCGGCTACCCCTTGCCGTTTTCTGACCGATCGGTCTAATCTCAGACCATGCGGTCAGAGCGGACGAAGACGTTTACCGAACAGGCCCGCCGTCGGCAGATTGTCGAAGGCGCCCTGGAGGTGATCGCCGAACAGGGCTATCCACAGGCGTCACTGGCGCGCATCGCCGAACACATCGGCATCGCGAAAAGCGCTGTGTTGTATCACTTCACCAACAAGTCAGAAGTGGTCGAGGCGGTCTTCACGGAAATCTTCAACCTTGGCGCCGCGGTGATCGTCCCTGCGGTCAACGCCGAAACCACCGCGGCGGCAAAGCTGTCCGCCTACATCCGGGCCAACATCGCGTTCGTCGCAGCCAACCGGTCAGCGGCCGTGGCGATGCTCGAGCTCATCTCCGGATACCGCGACGCGGACGGATTGCGGGTCGACCAGGCCGCGGCCAAAGCCGTCCAGGAGAATCCCCCGACCGGAGACCTGGCCGCTCTCGACCCGCAGAGCATCTTCGCCGCCGGGGTGGAAGGCGGTGAGTTCCGGGAACTGTCACCGCTGTTCATGAAGAACATCCTGCGCGGCGCGCTGGACAGCGCAGCCCAGGAGTACGCCCGCGACCCCGACTACGACGTCATCGCCCACGGTGAAGTGCTCGTCGATGTCTTCGAGAAGGCCACCGCCCCGTGACCACCATTGTCATCGCCGCCTTCGGCAGCCGCGGGGACGTGGCCCCGTACACGGGTCTGGCGCAACGACTCGCCGTCGAGGGCTACCGCGTCGCCGTCGCGGCCCAGGAGCCGTACCGGGAACTGGTGTCTGGCTGCGGAATTGAATTCCGCTCACTGCCCGGGGACACCGAACGCGCCACCAAGGCCTCACCGGCCGCGCAGGCGTTCGTCGACGGCGCCAGGATGCGGCCGTCCCGGGAACTGCTCGACGAGATGCGCGAGGATCTGCGCCAGCTGGGCCGCGGCTTGATCGAGGTCGCGAAAGACGCTGACCTGCTGTTGCTTCCGTCCGTCGCGGCTCTGCTCGGATACCACGTCGCCGAAGGACTCGGCATCCCCAGCGTCGGGGTGTTGCTACAGCCGACCGCACCCACCGGCGACTTCCTGCCGTCGGTGCTCAGCGCCCGATCGCTCGGCCGCTGGGGCAACCGCATCGTCGGCCGGTTGGGCGCGCTCGGCGACAAAGCACACCTTGCGCTGATCAACGAGCTACGCACCGAACTCGGGTTAGGCCCGACCACGTTGGCGGGGTATCAAGGCAGACGCGCGGCCACGTGGCCCGTCCTGCACGGGTTCAGTGAGCACGTGGTGCCGCGGCCCGCGGACTGGCCGGCGCACCTGCAGGTCACCAGCTATTGGTGGCCGTCGGAGCCCGACAACTGGTCGCCGCCTGCGCAACTGGTCGACTTTCTGCAAGCCGGTCCGCCACCGGTATTCGTCGGTCTCGGCAGCACCGCAACGGCGCGGGGACCCGAGCTGTCCGACGCCATCGGCTCAGCGCTGCGTGCCACCGGCACCAGGGCCGTGGTGCAGAGCGGCTGGGCCGGGCTGCACTGCACCGGCGACGACGTTCTGATGGTCGACGAGCTTCCGCATTCATGGCTGTTTCCCCGGGTCGCGGCAGTCGTGCACCACTGCGGCGCGGGCACCACCGCCGCGACGCTCCGGGCCGGTGTCCCGTCCATACCCGTCACCGGAATCATGGACCAACCGTTCTGGGCGAAGCGCCTGCGACTCCTGGGCGCCGCACCTGCCGCCCTTCCGCGCGCCAACGTGACCGCCCCCGAACTCGCCACCGCCCTGCGCGAAGTGTGCGGCGATCCGTCGTATCGGGCGCGCACTCAACAGCTCTCGACGCTGCTCGCCGGCGAGGACGGAGCGGGGTCGGCAACGCACCGCATCACCGAACTGCTCGATCGATCACAGGAGGTACACCATGGCCAGTGACGCATTGATGGGTAACGCCCTGCTGGCCGGGGCAATCGTGCTGGCCGGCGGAGCGATCGGCGCCGGCATCGGCGACGGACTCGCCGGCTCGCAGTTCATCGCCGGTGTGGCCCGCCAGCCAGAAGCCCAAGCGCGCTTGTACACACCGTTTTTCATCACGGTTAGCCTCGTGGAGGCGACGTTCTTCATCAACATCGCGTTCATGGCGTTGTTCGTCTTCGCCACCCCGGGCGGATAGATGGCGACCATCGCGATCATCGCCATCGGCAGCCACGGCGATGTGGCACCGCTGACCGGGGTCGGTGCGCGATTGCAACGAGCCGGGCATCGCGTGATCGTGGTGGCGTATCAGGCATTCGCCGAACTCGTCACCGGATGCGGGCTGGAGTTTCACGGACTCGCCGACGAACTCGACAACCCGTCATCCGATCTGTCGGACGTGTCAGCACGCCAAGCCGCGAAGGCCATGGCGGCATTCCTCTCACCACGCGGCATGCAGACGCTGGGCGATCGCGTGTTGGCCGCCATCCGTGACGAACCGGTGGACGCGCTACTGCTGTCACCGTTCGCAGAGCTGGCCGGCCATCCACTTGCCGACGCACTCGCTGTTCCCGGCATGGGCGTTCGGTTGCAGCCGTTCTCGGCGACCGCCGACCATCCACCGGCGGTGTTGGGAGCGTGGTCCGCCGGGCGGTTCGGGAACAGGGCGGCAGCGCGGATCGGTGAGGCGATGATCGACGGACTGTATGGCAGGACCGTCAACCACTTTCGTGCGCAACTCGGTCTCCCGACGGCTCCGGCCCGGGTGCTGCGACGTCAGCGCACCGATGCTCGTTGGCCGATCCTGTACGGCTACTCCCCCACCGTCCTGCCCCGGCCGGCCGACTGGCGGCCGGGTATCGACGTCGTCGGCTACTGGTGGCCGGAGCACGCAACCGGATGGCAACCGCCCACCGAGCTGGTGGAGTTCCTCGACGCCGGCCCGCCACCGGTCGTCATCGGCTTCGGCAGCACGGTCAACAGCCGCGCCGAGGCCCAACGGCTGTCCACGCTTGTCGCACAGGCGGTTCGGGTCGCGGGCGCCCGTGCTGTGATCCAGGCCGGCTGGGCGGGGCTCGACGTCAACGGGGACGACGTGATCGCGGTCGGCGAGGTGCCCCACGACTGGCTGTTCGCGCAGGCGACGGCCGTTGTGCACCACTGCGGCGCGGGCACTGCCGCGGCGGGACTGCGTGCCGGTGTGCCGGCGATCGCGGCACCGGGCCCCTACGGCGACCAACCGTTCTGGGCGCGGAGGTTGTTCGACCTCGGGGTCAGCCCCCGGCCGATCCCGCAACGTCGACTCGGCGCCGACAACCTCGGTGAAGCGATCCGCGACGTGTTGTCGGATAACAGCTTCGGCGACCAGGCGGCGAAGATGGCGGCAGCCATCGCTGCCGAGGACGGTGCGGGCGAGGTTCTCGCAGCCGTTCAGAAGGTGCTCAGCTGAGACTCAGCGATTTCGCGGGTTCGACTGACAAATAATTGCCACTCAAGTTAAATACATCGCGGTCCTGCCAATCCGCCGCCGCTCTCGGCGGGTTGGCAGGCTCACCCATGCCAGCGCCCGAGTAGCTGCTCGGCCCCTTCGGACAGCGATCGGACGATCTCGGCCGCGCCCGCCTGCTGACGAACCAGCCCCACACCCTGCCCCGCATTGACCGGCGATCCGCGCAGCACGCGCTCGGGGATGGTCGCCGGCCACCGATATCCGGCCGCGACGTCGTATTCGGTGGTCAGCTCGGTCGCCTCACCCTCGGCCGCCAGCAGCGCGTCGCGCGCCACCACGGGCGTCAGCGCCTCGGCGCATGCGGCGAAAGCTGTGCCGACCCAGGCGGCGCCCGCCCCGGCGGCCAGCACTGCAGCCACGGCCCGGGGCGAGGAGATCCCGCCGGCCGCGAGCACGGGAACGTCGACGGCGTCGAGCACCTCGGCCAGCAGCGGCAGCGTGCCCATCGTCGGCTCACCGTGACCGCCGCCCTCGGCTCCGCGTGCCACCAGCACGTCGACGCCGGCATCGACGGCGCGCCGGGCCGCATCGACCGTGGCCACCTGGGTCGTCACCGTCAGGCCGGCATCGTGTGCCCGGCGCACCCAATCCCAGTCCTGCCCGAAGCTGACGCTGAGCAACGCAGGCCTGGCGGCCAGCGCGACGTCGAACAGATCCGGCCGGTCCTGGGCGACCCAGTGCACCAGGCCAATTCCGAATCGCTGCGCATCGAGTTGCGCCAGTTCGGCAGCCAACTGCTCGGCTGTCGCCGAACTGCCCATCCCGACCATGCCCAGGCCGCCGGCGGCCGAGACCGCGGACGCCAGCCGGCCTCCGGCCGCGCCGCCCATCGGCGCGTTGACGATGGGGACATCGATGCCGATCGACCGCGACCAGGTGGTTGCCAAGCTCACAGCCTGCAATGTTACGTCGTTGTTACAATGGGGATCGCCAACACATGGCACCGGACGAGGCGCACCCGTACCCGGCCAGCGAAAAGACGGGGTGTTTGGAGGTGTGCCATGGCCTGGTTGATTCTCGTCATCTCGGGTGTCCTCGAAGCCGTCTGGGCGACCGCCCTGAGCAAGACCGAGGGCTTCACCCGCCTGGTTCCGTCAGTCGTGTTCTTCGTGGCGCTTGCGTTCTCGATGGTCGGACTGGCCATCGCGATGCGCAGCCTGCCCCCTGGCACCAGCTACGCGATATGGGTGGGCATCGGCGCGGTGCTCACCGTCGGCTACGCGATGATCACCGGCGCCGAATCCGCTTCGGTGATCAAGGTGGTGCTCATGCTCGGCGTCGTCGGCTGCATCGTCGGCCTCAAGGCCGTCAGCCACTAACGCCGCAGTAATCGCGAAAGCCCGAGAGCACCAATGGCTCCCATGGCGGCCGCGGCCAAAGCGCCGGACACCCCGATCCCCTCGCGGACCTGCACCCTGGTGACGATCTGCGCGGGGTTCGGTGGTGGCACCGGCGCCTCGGCCAGGCTCTCTGTGGACGTCGCCGCCCAGGCCGTCGCGAACAGGATCAGCCGCGCGGTGACGTAGGCGAACACCATCAGGCCCAGCACCGGGCCGAACGTCGCCCCGGCGGGCCCGCCCAGCACCGACTGCAGGTAGATCGACGCCACCTGCTTGAAGATCTCGAAGCCCACCGCCGCCAGGAGGCCGGCCCGGATCGACCGGCGGAAGGGCACCGGTTCGCGCGGCAACCGGGAGATGATCCAGCTGAACAACAGCCACGAGATCGAGACCGATACGGCGATCGATATGACGCGCAGCCCGCTACCGAGCAGCGCGCCGTCGTGAAGGCCGATCCAGCGCAACACCTTCCGCATCAACGAGGGGTCGCCGAGTACGGTCAGCCCGATGGTGACCACCATCGCCAGAAACGCCGACACCAGGGCGAGCAGGTCCGAGAGCTTGTTGCCGACGAAGTTGGACTCGGCGTGTTGCTCCCACATCTGGCTCAGCGCCTCGCGCAGGTTCGCCATCCAGCCCAGGCCGGCCCACGCCGCGGTCGCGAGACCGATCACGCCGACCGTGCCGCGCGAGGCAATGGCCGAATCCATCAGGGTCACCAGTTGCTGGCCGAGATCGCCCGACACCGCTTGCCGAATCCGCTGCTCGATTTCTTCGAGCAGATCAGGCCGTCGCGACAGCAGGAAACCGCCGGCGGCGAAGCCGACCATCAGCAGCGGGAACAGCGCGAAGATCGTGAAATAGGTGATGCCAGCGGCGTAGAAGTTGCCGTTGCAGTCGTTGTAGCGCTCCTGCGCCCGCATCACATGGTCGAACCAGGGCAAGCGCGCACGCACACGGTCGAGCAGTCCCGGCTTCTCGGGCTCGTCCACCGCCAACCCCTCCCTGGCGCTTATGGCGTTTGCTGGAGAAACCCTATCCTGTCGTAAACCCGAGCGAGGGTCTTCCCGGCGACCTCCCGGGCGTGTTCCGCTCCCGCGGCAAGAACCGACTGGAGTTCGGCCGGGTCATCCAGCAATTCGTCGACGCGGGTCTTGATCGGCGTGACGAACTCCACCACGGCCTCGGCGGTCTCCTTCTTGAGATCGCCATAGCCACGGCCCGCATAACCTTCGACCAACTTGTCGACATCGGTACCGGTCACCGCGGACTGAATGGTCAGCAGGTTCGAGATGCCCGGCTTGTTCTCCTGATCGAACCGGACCTCCCGCTCGCTGTCGGTCACCGCCGAACGGATCTTCTTGGCCGTGGCCTTCGGATCGTCGAGCAGGCTGATCAGCCCGGCGTCACTGGCCGCCGATTTGCTCATCTTCGCCGACGGGTCCTGCAGGTCGTAGATCTTGGCGGTGGCCTTCGGGATCATCGCCTCGGGCACCACGAAGGTGTCCGGGAACCGGGCGTTGAAGCGCTGCGCCAGATCCCGGGCCAACTCCAGATGCTGGCGCTGGTCCTCCCCGACCGGGACCAGATCGGTGTCGTAGAGCAACACGTCGGCGGCCATCAGCACCGGATAGGTGAACAGCCCCACAGTGGTGGCGTCCGCGCCCTGCTTCTGCGACTTGTCCTTGAACTGCGTCATCCGCGACGCCTGACCGAAACCGGTGAAACATCCGAGCACCCAGGCCAATTGGCTGTGCTCGGGGACATGGCTCTGCACGAACACGGTGCTGCGTGTCGGGTCGATGCCCAGTGCCAGGTACTGCGCGGCGGTCACCAGCGTGCGCCGGCGCAGGGTCTCGGGGTCCTGCGGCACGGTGATGGCGTGCTGGTCGACGACACAGAAGAACGCCTCGTAACCGTCCTGCAGCTGCGCCCAGTGCGTGACGGCACCCAGGGCATTGCCGAGGTGCAGGGAGTCAGAGGTGGGCTGGGCGCCCGAGAATACGACCTGTTTGCTTCCGCTACTCATGATGATCTGATTTTCGCACTGGCGTCATCCGGATTCTTCGCGGGTCAGCTGCTGCAGCACCCGCAGGAACACTTTCCGATCATCGGCAGTCAGTTCACCCAGCCAACGCTCCTCCCCGCGCTGGATGTCCCGCTGGACCGCATCCTTGACCGCGCGACCCACCTCGGTGATGGCCAGCAGCCGCACCCGGCGGTCGTCGGGGTCGGCCTCGCGCTCGATGAAGCCCTGCTGTTGCAGGTCATCGAGGGTGCGGATGATGCGGGTCTTGTCGGCGCCGATCGCATCGGCCAGGGCCGCCTGCGTCCGCACCGAGGAGCGATCCAACGTGAGCAGGACGACGTAGCCCCACATCGACAGGCCATGGGCGTCGAGCACCGGCTGCTCGGCGGCGATCATCTCGCGCAACAACGGGGCGAGCATGGCCGCCAGGTCGGGGCGCTTCGACATTCGATCAGCGTAAGCGTTGCCATATGATGTGCTCACGCTTATCGTAAGCGTATGCCTACTATTGAGACCGATCTACGCCCCTTGCACCGTGTCGCCGTCCTGCGTTCCGTCGACGTCGTCGACGCTGTCGGCACATCCGACCTGGACAGCCCAACCCCCTGCGCGGGGTGGACTCTGGGCGATCTGCTGGCCCACATGACCGTGCAGCATCGCGGGTTCGCCGCCGCCGCCCGCGGACACGGCTCTGACGAAGCGCACTGGAACGTCGAAACGGTGGCCGACGCCGTGCGTGCCGACCCGACCGGCACCTACGCCGCGGCCGCGCACGACGTGCTGGACGCGTTCGCCGCCGACGGGATCACCGAGGCGACGTTCGCCCTACCCGAGTTCGGACCGGATGCGACGTTCCCGGGCGCGCTGGCGATCGGATTCCACCTCGTCGACTACGCGGTGCACGGCTGGGATGTCGCGGCCAGCCTCGGTGCGGCCTACGAATTGCCCGATGACGTCGTCGCTGCCGTCCTGCCATTGGTCATGGCGATCCCCGACGGCGACTTCCGCGAGAGTCCGGCCTCACCGTTCGACCGGGCCGTCAGTGCCTCGGCGGCAACAGATTTCGACAAGGTACTGCTACATCTGGGCAGGCGCCCGGACTGGCGTCAGCCGTAGCTGACCGTCACCGGTGAGTGATCCGACCACCGCAGTGCGTACAGCTCGGCCCGATCCACCCGCGCGGAGGTGGCTTTGCCCGCCAGCGTCGGGCTGGCCAGGTGATAGTCGATGCGCCAGCCGGCGTCGTTGTCGAAGGCCTTGCCGCGCCACGACCACCAGCTGTAGGGCCCGGCCACATCGGGATGCAGTACCCGCACCACGTCCACCCAGCCGGTCCCCAGCAGTTCGGTGAGCCACGCCCGTTCACTGGGCAGGAAGCCGGCCTTCTTGAGGTTGCCCTTCCAGTTCTTGATGTCGTTCTCGGTGTGCGCGATGTTCCAGTCACCGCACAGCACCGCGTCGCGGCCGTGCAGCTCGGCCATCCGGGCCGCGATGGTGGCCATGAACCGTTCCTTCTCCAGCTGCCGGTCCGTCTCGGCCTCCCCGGTCGGGACGTACACGCTGGCCACCGTCACTCCCGCGGTATCGACTTCGAGGTAGCGCCCGTGGGCCTCGAACTCGTCGGAGACCAGCAGCCGCGACGCCTCGATGGGATGCCGGGACAACACGGCAACTCCGTTGCGGCCCTTGACATGCGGTTCGGCCGAGGCGACGTTCCAGCCGTCGGCAAGGGCCGGCGTCAAGGCATCGTTGAGCTGCTCGTCATCGGCGCGGGTCTCCTGCAGACACACGACGTCGGCCTCGGTTTCCTTGAGCCAGGGCAGCAGGCCGAGGTTGTCGGTGGACCGCTGCTTGACCGCGGCGCGAATACCGTTGACGTTGATGGTGCTGACGGTCAGGGGTGCCGGAGATGCCACGGCCCAGACCCTACCGACCGCCGCCGACACCCACTGACAGCCTCTTGCGGTACCGGCGGTATCACCTTAATGTCGGGCGGCATGGCTGAACGTGCTCCGATCCACCTCGGCACTCCCGACGGCGATCCGATCCTGCTGCTGCATCCGTTCCTGTTGTCGCAGAGCGTGTGGAAGTACGTCGCACCGCAGCTCGCACAGACCGGCCGCTACGACGTGTTCGCCCCGACCATGGCCGGCCACCACGGCGGCGCGCACGCACCGATGCTCCTCGACGTCGCAACGCTGGCCGACGATGTCGAGCGCCGGCTCGACGAGCTCGGCTGGACCACCGCACACATCGTCGGGAACTCGCTGGGCGGCTGGGTGGCCTTCGAGCTGGAACGCCGTGGCCGGGCCCGCACGCTGACCGGCATCGCCCCTGCGGGTGGATGGTCGATGCACACGCTGGCGAAGTACGAGATCATCGCCAAGTTCGTGGCGGCCCTGCCGGTCGTGCTGTCCACTGCGGTGTTGCGTCAGCAGCTGCTCAAACTCCCGATGACGAAGCAGATCTCATATCTGGCCGTGAGCGCGACCCCTGAGGTGCTCAACGACAGCGACCGTCGCGATCTGATCGACGATCTGGCACACTGCCCGGCCTACTTCAAGCTCATGGTGAAGGCACTGACCACCGCGGGGCTGATGGAGATCGGCGATTCCCGTACGCCGACCCAGCTGGTGATCTGCGAGAAGGACCGCGTGCTGCCGGCACCACGATTCACCCGGCACTTCACCAGGAGCCTGGCTCCGGACGCGGTGGTGACCACCCTCAAGGGAGTGGGACATGTCCCGATGTTCGAGGCGCCCGACACCATCACCGGGGTGATCACCGAGTTCGTCGACCGGCACATCGGTCAAACGCGCGCGACGGGATGATCGACCATGCGCGCAGGGCATCCAGTCTGCGCAGAGATCGAGAATTCGGGCGTTTTGACGATCTGAGCGCAGGCTCGGGGATCTGAGCGCAGGCTCGGCGCGGACGATGGCCGCGCCGAGCCCCGATCTCAGCTCTCGGAGGCCGCCAGCGTGTCGTTGAGCGTCTTGCTCGGACGCATCACCGCGGCGGTCTTCTCGGGGTCCGGGTAGTAGTAGCCGCCGATGTCGGCCGGCTTGCCCTGCGCCGCATTGAGTTCGGCGACGATGGCCTGCTCCTGCTCGCCGAGCGCCTTGGCCAGCGGCGCGAAGTGCGCGGCCAGCTCCTTGTCCTCGGTCTGCTCGGCCAGCGCCTGCGCCCAGTACAGCGCGAGGTAGAACTGGCTGCCGCGGTTGTCGAGCTCACCTGTCTTGCGCGACGGGGACTTGTTCTCGTCCAACAACTCACCGGTCGCGGTGTCGAGCGCGGTGGCCAGCACCTTGGCCTTGTCGTTGTTCAGCTTGTTGCCCAGGTCCTCGAGGCTGGCACCCAGCGCGAGGAACTCGCCCAGCGAGTCCCAGCGCAGGTGGTTCTCCTCGACGAGCTGGTGAACGTGCTTGGGCGCCGAACCACCGGCACCGGTCTCGTACAGACCACCGCCGGCCATCAGCGGCACGATCGAGAGCATCTTGGCGCTGGTGCCCAGCTCCAGGATCGGGAACAGGTCGGTCAGGTAATCCCGCAGGATGTTGCCGGTCGCGGCGATGGTGTCCTGGCCGCGAATCACGCGCTCAAGCGTGTACCGCATGGCCCACACCTGCGGCAGGATCGTGATGTCCAGGCCCTCGGTGTCCTCGTCCTTGAGGTACGCCTTGACCTTCTTGCGCAGCTCGTTCTCGTGCGGGCGCTCGTCGTCGAGCCAGAACACGCACGTCATGCCGGACAACCGGGCCCGGTTGACGGCCAGCTTGACCCAGTCCCGGATCGGGGCGTCCTTGACGATGGGCATCCGCCAGATGTCGCCCTCTTCGACTTCCTGGCTCAGCAGCACCTCACCGGAGTCGATGTCGACGATCTTGGCGACACCGGCCTGCGGGATCTCGAAGGTCTTGTCGTGGCTGCCGTACTCCTCGGCCTTCTGCGCCATCAGACCGACGTTGGGAACCGTGCCCATGGTGGTCGGATCGAACTGGCCGTGGGTCTTACAGAAGTTGATCATCTCCTGGTACATCCGGGAGAACGTCGACTCGGGGTTGACGGCCTTGGTGTCCTTGGTGCGGCCGTCGGCGCCGTACATCTTGCCGCCGAGGCGGATCATCGCCGGCATCGACGCATCGACGATGACATCGCTGGGCGAGTGGAAGTTCGAGATGCCTTTCGCCGAGTCCACCATGGCCAGCTCGGGCCGGTGCTCGTGGCAGCGGTGCAGGTCCTCGATGATCTCCTCACGTTGCGAGGCGGGCAGCGCCTCGATCTTGCTGTAGAGATCCGACAGACCGTTGTTGACGTTGACGCCGAGCTCGTCGAAGAGCTTCTCGTGCTTGGCGAAGGCGTCCTTGTAGAAGACCTTGACGGCGTGGCCGAACACGATCGGGTGGCTGACCTTCATCATGGTCGCCTTGACGTGCAGCGAGAACATCACGCCGGTCTTGTAGGCGTCCTCGATCTGCTCCTCGTAGAACTCGATCAACGCCTTCTTGCTCATGTACATGGAGTCGATGACGTCGCCCGCGTCGAGCTTGACCTCGGGCTTCAAGACGATGGTCTCGCCGGAGGTGGTCTCCAGCTCCATGCGTACGTTGCGCGCCTTGTCCAGGGTCATCGACTTCTCACCGTGGTAGAAGTCGCCGTCCTTCATGGTGGCCACGTGGGTCCGCGAGGCCTGCGACCACTTGCCCATGCTGTGCGGGTGCTTGCGCGCGTACTCCTTGACCGCCTTGGGTGCACGACGGTCCGAGTTTCCTTCGCGCAGAACGGGGTTCACCGCACTGCCGAGGATCTTCGAGTAGCGATCCCGGATCGCCTTCTCTTCGTCGGTCTTCGGGTCACCCGGGTAGTCCGGGATGGCGTAGCCCTTCTCCTGCAGCTCCTTGATCGCAGCGGCGAGCTGCGGGACCGAAGCGCTGATGTTGGGCAGCTTGATGATGTTGGTTTCGGGCAGCTGGGTGAGGCGGCCCAGCTCACCGAGGTTGTCCGGGACCTTCTGGTCCTCGGTCAGATAGTCACCGAATTCGGCCAGGATGCGGGCCGCCACCGAGATGTCACTGGTCTGGATATCGATACCCGCCGGCTCTGCAAAGGCGCGGACGATCGGCAAGAAGGAGTACGTCGCAAGCAGCGGCGCCTCGTCGGTCAGCGTGTAGATGATGGTCGGCTGCTGGGCAGTCATGGTTGCTCTCCCGGCGTCAGTCTGGGTTCGACGAGGATCACTCGTTCTCACCCGCGGTTATTCGCTGCTCTGTATCGCGGGCCAGACTACAAGGGCGCGAACGGCCGCGAAGGAGCAGCTTTCATTACTGACCAGTAACTTTGGGTTACGGCGAGCCGTCCGCCGCCTCGGCGCGCCCACTGGACTGAACGTGTTTCAGTCCCGTCGCTGCAGAACCGGCAAACACTTCCAAGAACCGACTGGCACCGCCTCAGCGCGTTGCGATAAGCTGCAGGCCGGTCATGAGTGTCAGCATCAAGCCCCGGCTTGCTGGCCGGCAACCCTCCAACCGCGGTGGGGTGCCCCGGGTGATGACCAGGTTGAGCAGTCGTACGCGGCTGCAAGGCAAGCGCGGGTCCGAAGGTACGGGCCCCCAGACAGACAGGGAAACCTGATGGAGGCCAGCCATGTGTATGTGTCAGTGAACCCTTGGTGTCCGCCCGTCGTGATCGACGACAGGCCCGGCGCCCGGTAGCCGACCGCACTAACTACCTTCCTCATCCCCTTCACGGAGGAGACACCCCAGCCATGACAAACCCTGAAATCGTCGCGAACTGGTCGTTCGAGACCAAGCAGGTCCACGCGGGTCAGAGCCCCGATGCCGCCACGAAGGCCCGGGCCCTGCCGATCTACCAGACCACGTCCTACACCTTCGACAGCACCGACCACGCCGCCGCCCTGTTCGGGCTGGCCGAGCCGGGCAACATCTACACCCGTATCGGTAACCCCACCACCGATGTCGTCGAGCAGCGCATCGCCGCACTCGAAGGCGGCGTCGCCGCGCTGCTGCTGTCCTCGGGCCAGGCCGCCGAGACGTTCGCCATCCTCAACCTGGCCGGCGCCGGCGACCACATCGTGTCCAGCCCCAGGCTGTACGGCGGCACGTACAACCTGTTCCACTACACGCTGCCCAAGCTGGGCATCGAGGTCAGCTTCGTCGAGGACCCCGACAGCCTGGACAGCTGGCGGGCAGCGGTGCGGCCGAACACCAAGGCCTTCTTCGCCGAGACCATCTCCAACCCCCAGATCGACATTCTCGACATCCCGAACGTGTCCGCCGTGGCACACGAGAACGGTGTCCCGCTGATCGTCGACAACACCATCGCCACCCCATACCTGATCCAGCCGATCGCGCTCGGCGCCGACATCGTCGTGCACTCGGCCACCAAGTACCTCGGTGGCCACGGTTCGGCGATCGCCGGCGTGATCGTCGACAGCGGCAACTTCGACTGGACGCAGGGCCGCCACCCCGGGTTCACCACACCGGACCCCAGCTACCACGGCGTGGTGTTCTCCGAGCTCGGCCCGCCCGCCTACGCGCTCAAGGCCCGGGTGCAGCTGCTGCGCGACCTGGGCAGCGCGATCGCCCCCTTCAACGCCTTTTTGATCGCCCAGGGATTGGAAACGCTGTCACTGCGTGTTGAACGCCACGTGGCCAATGCGCAGAAGGTCGCCGAGTTCCTCGCCGGGCACTCCGGCGTCACCTCGGTGAACTACGCCGGACTCCCCACCTCACCCTGGTACGAGCTGGGCCGGACCATCGCCCCGAAGGGCACCGGCGCCGTGCTCGCCTTCGAGCTGGAGGGCGGGATCGAGGCCGGCAAGGCGTTCGTCAACGCCCTGACCCTGCACAGCCACGTCGCCAACATCGGTGACGTGCGGTCCCTGGTGATCCACCCCGCCTCGACCACCCACGCGCAGCTCTCCCCCGAAGAGCAGCTGTCGACCGGCGTCACCCCCGGCCTCGTGCGGCTGGCCGTCGGTATCGAGGGAATCGACGACATCCTGGCCGACCTGAAGCAGGGATTCGCCGCCGCCCGTCCGTTCAGCGGCGTCCCGCAGACTGCGGCGACGGTGTAGGACGGCGAGAGAAGACCGGCATGACGATCACCGAAGAACCAGCCGTGTCCACCCTGCCTCTGCCTGCCGAAGGCGAGATCAGCGTGGTGCACATCGGTGCCCTGACGCTCGAGAACGGCACCGTCCTGCCCGACGTGTCGATCGCCGTGCAGCGCTGGGGTGAACTGTCACCCGCACGCGACAACGTGGTGATGGTGCTGCACGCACTGACCGGCGACTCCCACGTCACGGGACCGGCCGGCGACGGACATCCGACCGCAGGCTGGTGGGACGGGGTGGCCGGACCGGGCGCCCCGATCGACACCGACCAGTGGTGCGCGATTTCGACCAATGTGCTCGGCGGGTGCCGCGGGTCCACCGGGCCCGGCTCGCTCGCCCCCGACGGAAAGCCCTGGGGCTCAAGGTTTCCCCAGATCACGATCCGCGACCAGGTGGAGGCCGACCGGGCCGCACTGGCAGCCTTCGGCATCACCGAGGTGGCTGCCGTGGTCGGCGGGTCGATGGGTGGAGCCCGCGCGCTGGAATGGCTCGTCGGGCACCCCGACGAAGTCCGGGCCGGACTGGTCCTGGCTGTCGGCGCCCGCGCCACCGCCGATCAGATCGGCACCCAGAGCACCCAGGTGGCCGCGATCAAGGCCGATCCGGACTGGCAGGGCGGCGACTACTACGGCACCGACCGGGCCCCGCTGGCCGGCATGGAGATCGCCCGGCGCTTCGCGCACCTGACCTATCGCGGCGAGGAAGAGCTCGACGAGCGGTTCGGCAACGACGCCCAGGGCGACGAGGATCCGACCACCGGCGGGCGCTACGGGGTGCAGAGCTACCTGGAATACCAGGGCGGCAAATTGGCCCGCCGGTTCGATCCGGGTACCTATGTGGCTCTCTCGGATGCGTTGTCCACCCACGATGTGGGCCGTGGCCGCGGCGGAGTCGCCAGTGCGCTGCGTGGTTGTCCCGTGCCCGTCATCGTCGGCGGGATCACGTCCGACCGGCTCTATCCCATCCGGCTACAGCAGGAACTGGCCGAGTTGCTGCCCGGCTGCAACGGCCTGGACGTCGTCGACTCGGCGTACGGCCACGACGGCTTCCTGGTCGAGACGGAAGTGGTGGGCAAGTTGATCCGCCGCACGCTGGAGCTGGCACAACGGTGAGCTCGCCCAAGCAGCGTTCCCTGTCCTTCGGCTCAGAAGCCGCGGCCTACGAACGCGGCCGGCCGTCGTATCCGCCGGAGACGATCGACTGGCTGCTCCCCGAGGGAGCCCAGGATGTGCTGGACCTGGGCGCAGGCACCGGCAAGCTGACCACCCGGCTCGTCGAGCGCGGGCTGGACGTGATCGCCGTCGATCCCATCCCGGAAATGCTTGAGCTGCTGTCGAACTCACTGCCGGACACCCCGGCACTGCTGGGCACGGCCGAGGAGATCCCACTGGCCGACAACAGCGTCGACGCAGTACTGGTGGCTCAGGCCTGGCACTGGTTCGATCCCGAGCGGGCCGTCAAGGAGGTCAGCCGGGTGCTGCGCCCCGGCGGCCGGCTGGGCCTGGTGTGGAACACGCGCGACGAAAGGCTGGGCTGGGTCAAGGATCTGGGCCGGATCATCGGCCCCGAACATGATCCGTTCAACAACGAGGTGACGCTGGCCGAGCCGTTCGGAGAGATCGAACGGCATCAGGTGGAGTGGACGAGTTACCTGACACCCCAGGCCCTCATCGATCTGGTGGCCTCTCGCAGCTACTGCATCACCTCACCGGAGCAGGTGCGTACCCGGACACTGGAGCAGGTCCGCGAACTGCTGGCCACGCACCCGGCGCTGGCCAACTCGTCGGGGCTGGCGTTGCCCTACGTCACGGTGGGCATCCGGGCGACTCTGGCCTAGCCCGCCGGGCGGCCGAGGATGAACTCGCCGATGACGGCGGTGCCGGGGCCCGGCCGGGCCCCAGGGCCCGGGGCGGCCGTTGCCGTCGCCGCGTCGAGTTCGCCTCCGCATTCTGCACACACGGTCTTGACCGTCGTGACGCGACCGCATTCGCTGTGGACGATGAGCGCCGGCGGTCCCTCCGCGCCGGCCAGCCATTTGTCTCCCCAGGCGAGCAGTGTCGCGATCACCGGGTACAGATCGCGCCCCTTGTCGGTGAGCAGGTACTCGTAGCGCGGCGGCGCACTCTGGTACTGGCGCCGTTCCACCACACCGTGGCGTTCGAGTTCGTCCAGGCGTGCGGCCAGGATGTTCGACGCGATACCGAGATCGCGCCGGATGTCCTCGAACCGCGTCATCCCCGCGAACAGGTCGCGCAGGACCAGCGGCGTCCACCGCTGCCCCACCACCTCGACAGCCCGTGCGATCGAGCACGAGATGTCGCTGAAGGACTGTTTCGGCACCCCTCAACCGTAGTCCATTGCAATTCGCAATGAACTGCGGTTGAGTAGGTTGCAAATCGCAATCCAGGTGAGGACAGGGCATGACAACGACTACCAATTCGGTCGCCGCGTTCTGCGACGCCACCCGCACCAACGACCTCGACGCGCTCGTCGCGACCCTCGCGCCCGACGCAGAGCTGGTCTCACCGCTCTCCGGCCGAATGGTGTTCCGGGGGCATGACGATCTTCGGCAGCTCCTCGGCGCGGTGTACGGGGACCTGCGGGACCTCACCTGGGACGAAGTGATCGGCGATGGTCCGACCCGCGTCGCGATCAGCGAGGGCCGGGTTGCGGGCGTCACGATCACCGATGCGTTGGTGTTCGAACTCGATGGGAGCGGGCGGATCCGACGCCTGCGTCCGCACCTGCGGCCGTGGCTTGCGACCACGGTGTTCGCCATGCGGCTCGGACCGAAACTCGTCCGCCATCCCGGCGTCCTGCGCCGCGCCCTCAGGCGCTGAGCGCGGCCGCCTCGGCCTCCGGGCCGAACCAGCGCTCCAGCGCCGCTCGCAGACCGTCGTGGTCGGATTCGTCTGCGGCCCAGGCCACGTAGCCGTCGGGCCGGATCAACAACGCCGCGGCAGGCCGATCGGCAACGGTCGCCTCGATGACGTCGACCCGATCCCGCCAGCCCGAGACCGCGTCGGCACACCCGCTGCCGGACAGGTCGAGCAGCACGGGACGTCCCCGGTGCAACAGCTGCGCGATCCGGCGGCCGTCGGACAACGTCAACGCCGGGACGAAGCGTCCGGACAGCCTGTGCTCATCGCCGACGTCGTAGCGGACATCGGCACCGGCAAGCACGCCGGCGATGTGCGACGAGCCGTCCGGTGTCGCCAGCAGCTCACCGAAAAGTGTTCGGAGCGCCGTGACTTCGGGACCGGCAGCCATCAGGGCAGCCTGCGCCATCGAGTGCATCATCACCCGCTGCCCGGCCGGCCAGCGCTCACTGTGATAGCTGTCCAGCAAGCCGTCCGGTGCCCACCCCTGCACGGCGGCGGCGAGTTTCCAGCCCAGGTTCATCGCATCCTGCATGCCCAGGTTCAAGCCGGGCCCGCCCATCGCCGAATGGACGTGGGCGGCATCGCCCACCAGGAAGACGTTGCCGGCGCGGTACTGCGCGGCCTGACGGGTGTTCTGACCATTGATCCGCCGCAGGGCGTGCGGCCCCGGCCCGCTCGGCGGTTGTATCGGCAGATCGGCGCCGACCACCCGCTTCACGCTCTCGCGCAGTTCGTCGAAGGTCAACTCAGGAGCGTCGTCGGGCAGGACCGAACCGTATTCGATCGTCCCGAGCATCGAGCGGCCTGCCTGGAACTCCGCATAGATCAGCACACCGCCTTCGAACCGATTGTGACCGAACGGGATTCGCCCGACACCGGGGATGTCCAGCGCACCGTAGCCGGTGCGCAACTCGTCCGGCAGGCTGATGTGGGCCACCCGCGATACGACATCGGTGGTCAGCCCGGGAAAGTCGATGCCCGCCTTCTTCCGGACCGGACTGCGGCCGCCGTCGGCACCGACGAGGTAGGTGGCCGGCAAGCGGTAGTTCCCCTCGGGCGAAGAGACATCGAGGACCACGCCGTCGGAACCCTGCTCGAAATCGGTGAGTTCATGTCCCCACCGGATCTCGGCCCCCAGGCCCTGAACCCAGTCGGCCAGTGCGCGCACCACCCGGGGCTGTTGAATCAGCATGCCGTACATGGGGTTGTCCACGACGTCGGTGAACGGCACCTGCATGCCCGCGAAGATGTAGCCGTCCATCTGCTGCGGAGGCTCATCCGATCCGCTCAGCGTCTGATACAAGCCGCGTAGGTCGAGCACGCGATTGGCCTGTCCGACAATGCCATTGGCCTTGAGCTCCGGACTGGGCTCGGCCAGCTGCTCGAGCACCACCGGCCGCAACCCGGCCAGGGCCAACTCCCCCGCCACCAGCAGGCCGTTGGGACCCGCGCCCGAGATGACGACGTCTACCTGATCTTTCATTTGTCCCCTCCCGGTTCGGGTAGGCCCGCGGCCACCGCCGCGAACCCTTTGCGCAGCAGTGACGTGAAAGCCACCGGCGGATCTGAGTTTCCGTATTCGTCCATCGCGACATCACCGACCGCCCGCACGACGGCGGCCACGAGCCGCGGGTACATGTCGCGCTGGGGATCGGTACCGGTCCGCTCGGCGATCGCCGCCACCCATTCGTCAACCATCCCGCGGAAGGTGGCATCCCGAATCTCAGGGATCATCAGCAGTTTTCGAACCTCGCCCAGCTGCTGACGGGTCGGCAGTGCGTTCTCTACACCGTAGACGTCGGCCATGTCGGCGTCCAATGGTTTGAGCACCGATTCCGTGATGGCCGTCCACAGCGGCTCGTCGGCGGGACGCGCGCGCAGCAGGTCGATGCTGCGCCGCATGCGTTCCTGCTGCCGGTAGGCCAGCGCGTCGTATTTGCCGGCGAAGTAGTTGGTGAACGTGCGCAGCGAGACCCCGGCCAGGTTGGCGATGTCCTCGCGGGTGACGTTCTCCAGGCCGCGCTCGAAGGCCAGGCTCAGCGCGGCATCGCTCAGCGCCCTGCGGGTATCGATCTTCTTGCGTTCTCGCAGTCCGGGTGCCATGTCTTCACGGTAGATCAAATATTGCCTATTGGGCAATATTGCCTCCTGGGCATTTCCTGTGAAAATCAGTCGACGCCGGGCCGCCGCCGCGCCTACCGTGGCAGCCATGTCAGTGACCTACATCCGCTTGCGCATCACATAGCCGGCGGAGCTTCACTTTCCAGGAACGTCCGCCGCAGCAGCTTTGTCCCTGCGAGCGCGGAGCATTCGTGTCTTCAACTCATCACGGCCGGCATGAGTACGGCCAGAATTTCCTGTGCGATCGTCGAGTGGTCGCCGATATCGTCGAAATCGTCGCGCACACAACAGGTCCCATTGTCGAGATCGGCGCCGGTGACGGCGCGCTGACCCTGCCGCTGCAACGGCTGGATCGGCCGCTGACCGCCATCGAGATCGACCGCCGGAGGGCCAGACGACTTGCGGACCGGACCTCGGCCGAGGTGGTCAGTGCCGACTTCCTGCGGTACCGGCTGCCCCAGACGCCGCACGTGGTGGTGGGCAATCTACCCTTCCACCTGACCACCGCGATCCTGCGGCGGCTGTTACACGGACCAGGATGGACCGACGCCGTACTGCTGATGCAGTGGGAGGCGGCCCGGCGGCGGGCCGCTGTCGGCGGCGCCACCATGATGACCGCACAGTGGTGGCCGTGGTTCGAATTCGGTTTGGCACGAAAGGTTTCCGCGGACGCGTTTCGGCCACGCCCCGGTGTGGACGCCGGGCTGCTGACCATCACGCGCCGCGACGAACCGTTGATCCCGTGGGCCGAGCGTCGCCGGTATCAGGCACTGGCCCACGAGGTGTTCACCGGGCGGGGCCGCGGCCTGGCACAGATCCTGCGGCCTCACGTGGATCGGCGGTGGTTGCAGGCCAATGGAATTCATCCGTCAGCGCTGCCACGGGACCTGTCCGCCCAACAGTGGGCGGCGTTGTTCGCCGCGGTCCGCTAGCTGGTGCCCAGCGGGTCGATGGTCCAGGCGATGTAGAGCACCGCGGCGCTCACCGTCGCCGTGGTGGCGAAATCGATGGTCCGCGAGCGCACCACCAGCAGACCTGCCCGGTCGTCGGTCAGCGCCAGCCGCAGCGCTGCCGCCACCCCCACCCCGATTCCGATGAACAGTGCGCCGCGGCGCCAGTAGCCCGCCACGACCAAGACGAACGCCGCGATGAAGATCAGCCCGACCACCAGGATCGGCCACTGTCCGGCGAACACCTTGCGGACGAACTCGTTGACTGTCACGCCAGTTTCGACTCTTCGAGCTCGACGACGTTGGTCAGCAGGAACGCGCGCGTCAGCGGTCCCACCCCACCCGGGTTGGGCGACACATGCCCGGCCACGTCCCAGACGTCGGGTGCAACGTCGCCGGTCAGCTTGCCGTCCACCCGGCTCACGCCGACGTCGACGACGGCCGCGCCCGGCTTGACCATGTCCGCGGTGACCATGTGCGGAACACCGACCGCGGCGATGATGACGTCGGCCTGACGGGTCAGCGCGGGCAGATCCCGGGTGCCGGTATGGCAGAGCGTGACGGTGGCGTTCTCCGAACGCCTGGTGAGCAACAGGCCCATCGGCCGGCCGACGGTGACCCCACGTCCGATCACCACGACATGCGCCCCGGCGATCGGCACGTCGAACCGGCGCAGCAGATGCACGATGCCGCGCGGAGTACAGGGCAGAGGCGCTTCCTTGCCGAGCACCAGCCGACCGAGGTTCGTCGGATGGAGACCGTCGGCGTCCTTGGCCGGATCGATGCGCTCCAGCGCGGCGTTCTCGTCCAGATGCTTGGGCAGCGGCAGCTGCACGATGTAGCCCGTGCACTCCGGGTTGGCGTTGAGCTCGTCGATCGTCTCGTCGAGCTGGGCCTGCGTGATGTCGGCGGGCAGGTCACGGCGGATCGAGTTGATCCCGACCTTTGCGCAGTCGGCGTGCTTGCCGCGGACATAGGCCTGCGAACCGGGGTCGTCACCTACCAGCACGGTCCCGAGACCGGGTGTCCGGCCGGCTTCGGCCAACTTCGCTACACGCTGCTTGAGGTCGACGAAGATCTCGTCGCGCGTCGCCTTACCGTCCAACACAATGGAACCCACGGTCCCCATTGTGTCAGTCGCGTGGCAGGCTCAGCATATGAACACCCAGCCCAATGTGTTCACTGATGTTTTCAGTGAGGCCAAGCTCGGCCCCGTGACGCTGCGCAACCGCATCATCAAGGCCGCCACCTTCGAAGCGTCCACGCCTGATGCGCTGGTCACGGAGGATTTGATCAACTATCACCGGCTGCCCGCGGCCGGCGGTGTCGGCATGACCACCGTCGCCTACTGCGCGGTGGCCCCCGGCGGCCGCACCGACGGCTGGCAGATCTGGATGCGGCCCGAGGCCGTTCCCGGACTGACCAAGCTGACCGAGACCATCCATGCCGAGGGTGCCGCCATCAGTGCCCAGATCGGCCATGCCGGGCCGGTCGCCAACTCACGCACGAACAAGGCCAAGGCGCTGGCGCCGGTCCGGTTCTTCAACCCGCTGTCGATGCGATTTGCCAAGAAGGCCTCGATCGACGACATCCGCGACGTCACCGAAGCGCACGCCAACGCCGCGCGGCTGGCCATCGACTCCGGTTTCGACGCGGTCGAGGTACACCTCGGTCACAACTACCTGGCCAGCTCCTTCCTGTCGCCGCTCATCAATCGGCGCACCGACGAGTTCGGCGGATCGCTGGAGAACCGGGCCAAGGTCGCCCGTGGCGTCGTGCGCGCGGTGCGCGACGCCGTCGACAAGCACGGCGACCGGAAGATCGCCGTCATCGCCAAACTCAACATGAGCGACGGTGTCCGCGGCGGCATCCCGATCGACGAGTCCCTGCAGACGGCGAAGTGGCTCGAGGAGGACGGCGGCCTGGACGCCATCGAGCTGACCGCGGGCAGCTCGCTGGTCAACCCGATGTACCTGTTCCGCGGCGGTGCGCCGGTCAAGGAGTTCGCCGCGAACTTCAAGCCCCCGATCAGCTGGGGCATCCGGATGAGCGGCAACAAGTTCTTCCGCGAGTACCCGTATCACGAGGCGTATCTGATGCGCGACGCCGAGAAGTTCCGCGCCGAGCTGAGCATGCCGATCATCCTGCTGGGCGGCATCACCAACCGCGAGACGATGGACCGGGCGATGGCGGCGGGCTTCGAGTTCATCGCGATGGGGCGCGCGCTGCTCGCCGAGCCGGACCTGCTCAACCGGATCCAGGCCGAGGAAGCCAAGGGCTCGGTCAAATCGCTCTGTACGCATTGCAACATGTGCATGCCGACGATCTACAGCCACACTCACTGCGTGGTGACGGGAGCCCCGGACTCACTCGTGAGCTAATAGCTAAATGGTCAGCGACGCCAGCGACACCATGGTCACCTACCGGTACGTGCGGGTAGGCCTGGTCGCACTGGTGGTGTTCCTGTTGACCTCACTGGCGTTGACGTGGGCGCACAGTTGCCCGCAGGGGTCGATCAGCGCGTTCTTCTACACCCGCACCCACGCGGTGTTCCTGGCCTCGCTGTGCGCGATCGGCATCTGCCTGATCGCGTACAAGGGCAGCCGGGTGGGTGAGGACGCGTTGCTGAACTACTCCGGTTTCATGGCATTCATCGTCGCCCTGGTGCCCACCGGCCCCGACGACCTGTGCCAGCCATGGCTTCCCAGCGTGACCGACCCGTTCGGCGGTGTCGCGAACAACGTCGCCGCATTGTTCGTCGCCGTGGCCGCCGGCACCGGAATGTACCTGGCGCTCGGCCGCTGGCGGCGTCCACAAGAGCCACCTGTCGCGTCGGTCCCGTCCTGCGACGAGGCCGCCACCCTGTGGAAGACCGTCGCCACCGCGCTGCTTCGGGTCGAAAAATGGCTTCCGGCAGCGCTGTTGGTGATCGCCGTCGCCGGGGCCCCGCTGATGTTGTGGGATTGGTTCGCCCAGCACGCACATGTGATCGCCGCGGTGGCGATGTTCCTGGCCATCACGCTGGTGGCGGTCTACCACGCGTGCTACGCCCGGGCTGCCGTGCGCCAGCACCTGGCCCGGTTCTACGCGACCATCGCCGCGCTCATGCTGATCACCGTCGTGGCCGGCATCGTGCTGCTGATTCTCGGCTGGCACTTCGGCGTGATCACCGTCGAACTCATCCTGATCGTGCTGTTCGCGGTGTTCTGGGCCGTGCAGACCTGGGACGTCTGGGATGCCCAGGACCGCTACCCGGCGGAAGCCGTTCCCACGCTGGCCAACGCCACGCCGTAACCGGCTACACCGTGAGCTAACTCATCGGCGCTATTTCTGGCATCCCTCAAGCGTGGCCCGAACAATCGCGCAGCGGCAATCTGCAGGCGAACTGCCGTTTGCCTAAGCGTCGAAAAACTGACGGTATTGCTCATTCCAGATCAGCCGACCGCGTGCGATTGACAATGTCTACCAGCGATGATTAGCGTGTCGATCCATGCATGCACGGTAGGCGCTGGCATGCAACGGTGATTTGCTGATCGGGGGATAGCATGAACACTCGCCGTGGCCGAACGCGGACTAAACAGGATCTTCTACCCGACACTCAGCAAAGCATCTGGCTGGGCGGGCCGGCTCGGTGGCTGGCCGTGCTCTGCGCGGTAGCGGTCACCGTCGGCGGACTGCACCTGATCAGCCCGACCCCACCTCGGGTCGAGGGCGAGGTGGCCGCCGTCTCGGCGCACGAGGGGTTCGCCGACGCGGCAGTAGCGGCTTTCAGCGACTCAGCGGTGGGTACCGATCCGTTGTTGTCGCCGCAGCAGCGACGAGCGGACTTGCCTACCGATCCGGTGTCCGGGCTCACCTCGCACACCCCAGCCGGCCAGGTTCAGGTCGTACTACCGGGTGGCCTCGGGCGTGCTCAGCACACCTCAGGCGGCCAGGTTGTCTACCCGAATGCGGGGGCCGGCTTTGACATGCTGGCCGAAAACACCGCCACCGGCACCCGCACCGTCGCCCGAATCAACGATCCGGCTGGGGCGCGGATGGTCACGACGTTCGTGCGAACGCCCGCCGACACCGTGATGCTGGCGCACACCAACGGCTACCTCACGATCAACCGGGCCACCCCGACGGCTGAGACCATCGGCATGTTCTCCCCAGCTGAAACCCGCGACGCCACCGGCGCTTTGGTGCCGAGTTCGTATGTGATCAAGCAACTCGCCCCGCAGTTGTATGCGCTGACCGAGGTCATCGACCCCAGACCCGACACCATCTGGCCTGTCTACGTCGACCCACCCCTGCACCTGGCCGGGTCCGGTGGAATCCCACTGCCGCAGGGGTTTTTCGATTCGATCACCGACACCGTCAGCTCCATGACCGACACCGTCAGCTCTGCCGCCGCGACCGCGGTGTCGGCCACAGTCTCCGGAGCGAAAGCTGTCGGCACTTTCGTCAAGGAAAACCCGCTCGAATCCGCCATGCTCGTCGGCGGTGTCGCCTTGGCCGTGACCGGCGTCGGCGGCCCGGCCGGCGCGGCGGCGATCGCCGCAGCCACCGTGAACCTGAGTTCGGCTGGGCTCGACATCGCCGCTGCGGCAATGCCAGACAACAAGGTACTGGGCAACATCGCCACCGGTTTCGACATCGCCAGCGCACTGACCCCACAGGGGGCGGCCAAAAAGGTTGTCAAAGAAGGCGTGGAGATCGCCGGGGAACAGCTGGCCAAACATGCCGACGACGTTGTTGACGTCGCCAAAGCCGCACCCACCCCGCCAGCGCAACTCGCGAGTGAGGTCACCGCCGCGGGTACGAGGAACGCGCCTGTGCCGGGTGTGAGCACACCCAAGATCCCCAACGGGCCCCCAGCCAAGACCCCCAGAGACGTTCCTCCCGGGCACCCACTGGATTGCGGGTGCACCACCCAGCACCCGGCGGGGGTATACGACGAAACCAAGATGGGCGGCCAGGGACCTTTCATCGACCACTACGAGGCCGCGATCCTCGACCAGCCCAGTCCTTTCACCATCGCCGACGACGCAGCGAGAGACGCCAACCGCAAAGAGGCCATGAAAGGCTTCCCCCTGCGATCGGGGTTCGCCCGAGATGAGAAACCACTCGCTATGAGCGCCGACCGGGGCAATGGTCCCCCCAACGTGCGATACCTGAATCCCAAAGCGTCCTCAGTTGAGGGCAATGTCTGGATGCACGTACGAGAGAAATACCAGCTCAAGGCTGGCGAGAAGGCCGAGGTGGTATTCCGCGACCGCGTCGGCCAGATCAGGTGCCGCGACTGCGCACAACGCCACCTGCTCAAGAGGCAACCACAGCTGCGCCCGTCCAACCCCGCCCAACAGCGTGCCCTCGACGCCAACCGAGCCAGCGCGGTCACCAGCCGCCAACGCCTCAACGCGATGCAGAAGGCCGGAATGATCTCCACGCGGGAAAGCCGCAACAATGACAACGGCAACCGCTCGGCGTCTTCGTCGAACAAGAACCATGACCAGAAGAAGCAGAAACCCAAGAAAGACAAGAAGAGTAAGAAACACCACGCCAAGCCCAACTGAGGCAGAAGGGGGCAGGTCCCGATGACAGGGAACGAACTACTCGCTCAAGCCACGATTATCCCCGCCTACCACCAGGTACGTTTCGCCGCACTCGGCTCGAGGAGCGTTCCGGAACTCGATGATTACCCAGTGGAGTTCATCGCCGACGAATCCAGCATTCATGTTTTCACCTTCGCCGACGACCAAGACGAACACGCTGATCGCACTGCCGACGTCCACGTCTACCGGGGGACCGACACCACCGGCCTAGGGCGACTCATCTTCGACGCACCTTTGATCTTTCCGCAACCCGAATGCACCATTGGTAGTGGACTGGTGGCTGAGGATGACCGCCAGCACGTTTCGCTCAGGCGGACAGGCTCGATCCCCGTCCGCGTGCTCACCCGAGAATCCCAACCCGGCAACGGAACCGACGTCATCAACGTCCTCATCGACGACCGCTAGGCGGTGTACCCGTCGATCTGCAGCGCCTGCCCATCACGGCGCAACACCAGCACCGCACCCGGAGCCGGTATCAGGCCCTCTACCGATTCGGCTGGCACGGTGGCGGTTTGAGCGCAGGTCTTCGCGTCGAAACTGCGCAGCGATCCCGCGGCACCGCGGGCGCCGCGGTCGGCAAGCAGCAGGGTGTCGGGGAACGCGACGAAGGCAGGTTGATCGACTCGCAGGCTCGGCACGTTGACCCGAACCGGTTCGACGCCGTCGGGAACCTGGCACCGCTGGTGCCCGTCAGGTCCGAGCAGAGTCAGCCGGGTGGTTCGGTCCGTCAGGTACCACACCACGAAATCCTCACTGGGACCGTAGGATTCGGCAGGTCGTCCGTCTGCCGGCAACGGGGTCACACTGCGGTGAACGATGTCGGCATACAGTGCACTGTCCGGCGCACCGGAACCCGTCAGTGAAACGAAGACTCCGGCACCGTTGGCCGGCCTGGCCCCGAGTTTGAGGTAGCGCTGTTCGATCGGCACCGCCGGGTCGATCTTCTTCTCCGTCAGCACTGTGTCCCAGCCGATTTGCCCGGTTTCGGGATCGAGCACACTCAACCAGACCTTGCCGTCCTGGCATTGGACTGTCGACACGATTCCCGCGGTGGTCACGACGGGTTCGACAAAGCCGCAACCGGGATGCGGGGCAGGCACGCTCCACATCGCGTGGCCCGTCCGGCCGTCATACCGGGTCCAGATGCGCTCGTCGTTCCACCCGACGATGAACGGCCCGGACGCCAAACGAAAACGCCCACGAGCCGCTTCCTGAAGGGCCGCGTCGGCACCGACCCACAACTGCTGCCCGGTGATGGCGTCCAGGCCGACCAGCCCGCCGTCGATGAACGCCAAGACCGTGGCGCCGTTGTCGAGCACCCGCATCCCGGTGACGCCCACATCGCCGGGCCCGGTCCGCGCGTAGTGCCAGCGCTCCTTGCCGTCGGGGCCGTAGGCCGTGATGCGGCCGTCCCGGTACACCGCGAAACCGGCGCCGGCAGAACCGATGTCGTACGTCGGGACGCCTTTGTCGACGAACGCGTCGGGCACCGACACCGTGAACGTCCGCTTCCCCAACGCGGTGGGCACCGCCGGCGCATCAGTAGCTGCCGCCGTCGCCGCATCGACGAAGCGCCCGTCATCACCGGCGCGCAACGCACCCACGGTCACCACCGCGGCAACCACGACAGCAATCGCCGCACCCACGGCCAGCAACTTCACCGCGCCGCGGTCCAACCGGGGGAACGCCCGCGCCGCGAGGAACGTCGCCGCCGCCCCGCCCAGGCACAACCACCACGCCGCCATCCCGGCCGGCAGTGCCGCGGTGACCGGCGAATTGATCATCGCCGTCCGGTAGAACGCCGGGATGCCCTGCGAGACGTAGGCGATGACCAGCACCGCCGCCACGCCCGCCGCGCCGGCCGGGGTCGCCGCCAGATCACGGCCGGTCTGCCCACGCCAGACGCTGTAGGCCATGGCCGCGATCGCCACCACCGCGATCACCACGACCACCAGCGCCATGCGGTTGGGCAGGGCCTCACCCCAGCGGTGCAGGCCGATCACGTACCAGGAGCCCTCCCCCGCGCTGCGCGGCGCGACCAGCCGCGCCCATGTACCCAGCGCCGCGGCCCACACCAACAACACCACCGCCGCACCGGCCAGCACCGTGCCGAGCAGACGCAGCACGCCGAGAACCCGCTCGGCCGCCTTCTGCGACCCTTCAGAACCCATGTGAGCCATAGTCACACGCCGCGACACCCCCGCAACGGCCCAGCCCCGGTGAAAAGTACAGATAGAGTTGAGCGCGATGAGCCCTGCGCTGACCGTTCGTTACGACGGATCGACCCGTACCTTTGCCCCGGGCAACGATGTCGTCATCGGCCGAGACCTCCGCGCCGACGTCCGCATCGCCCACCCGCTGATCTCGCGTGCCCACCTGGTGCTGCGCTTCGACCAAGGTCGATGGATCGCGATCGACAACGGCAGCCTCAACGGCATGTACGCCAACGGCCGCCGGGTGCCCTCGATCGACATCCGCGACGGCCAGGTCGTCAACATCGGCAACCCGGACGGACCACAGGTGACCTTCGAGGTCGGACGTCACCAGGGCTCCGTCGGCCGGACACCGACCGCCGCGGTACCCATCGGGAACCGGCCCAGCGGTGCGTGGCCCACGCAGGCGGCGCCCCCCGGGCGTCAGCAGTACGGTCAGCCGCCGGCCGCCCAGCGCCCCGGTTACTCGTCCGGCCCGCAGCCGCGCTACCCGACCCCGCCGACCGGGTATCCGAGCGGTCCTCAGGGTGGCTACCCGAGCGGACCGCAGTCGGGATATCCCAGCGGCCCCCAGGCGTACCAGTCGCAACCGGTTCGCACCCCGGCCCCGGCGAACCCGTCCCAGGCAGCGACTTCGATGGCGCCCGCCGCCACCTCGGACCGCGGCAGCAGCGAGGCCGGCGGCAACATCGCGACCAGCATGATGAAGATCCTGCGGCCCGGTCGCACGTCCCCGGCGCCCGCGGGAGCGGTGAAGATCGGCCGCGCGACCGACAACGACATCGTCATCCCCGACGTGCTGGCCTCACGCCACCACGCCACGTTGATCCCGCTGACCGGCGGCACCGAGATCCGCGACGAGCGCAGCATCAACGGCACCTTCGTCAACGGCGCGCGGGTGGACAGCGCGATCCTGCACGACGGTGACGTGGTCACCATCGGCAACGTCGACCTGGTGTTCAGCGGCGGGACCCTGGTCCGGCGCAGCGAGACCGAAGCCGACACCCGCACCGGCGGCCTCGAGGTGCGGGGCCTGACGTGGACGATCGAGGGCAACAAGACGCTGCTCGACAACATCTCCGTCGATGCCCGGCCCGGGACGCTCACCGCGGTGATCGGCCCGTCGGGTGCCGGCAAGTCGACGTTCGCCAAACAGGTCGCCGGCTACACCCATCCGACGACCGGCACCATCACGTTCGAGGGTCACGACGTCCACGCCGAGTACGCCTCGCTGCGTTCCCGGATCGGCATGGTCCCGCAGGACGACGTGGTGCACGGTCAGCTCACCGTCCGGCAGGCGCTGATGTACGCCGCCGAACTGCGGCTGCCGCCCGACACCACCAAGGAAGACCGCGAACAGGTCGTCATGCAGGTGCTCGAGGAACTCGAGATGACCAAGCACCTCGACACCCGCGTCGACAAGCTGTCCGGCGGGCAGCGCAAGCGTGCCTCGGTCGCCCTCGAACTGCTGACCGGCCCGTCGCTGCTGATCCTCGACGAGCCCACCTCGGGCCTGGACCCGGCGCTCGACCGTCAGGTGATGACGATGCTGCGCCAGCTGGCCGACGCCGGCCGCGTGGTGCTGGTCGTCACGCACTCGCTGACCTACCTCGACGTGTGCGATCAGGTGCTGCTGCTGGCCCCCGGCGGCAAGACCGCCTTCTGCGGACCGCCCGACCAGATCGGACCCGAACTCGGCACCACCAACTGGGCCGACATCTTCAGCAGCGTCGCGGGCGATCCGGCCGAAGCCCACCGCAAGTATCTGGCTCGGACCGGCCCGGCCCCGGCAGCCGAACCGTCGTCGGCACAGCCCGGCGACCTGGGCGAGCCGGCCAAGACCAGCCTGTTCCGGCAGCTCTCCACGATCGCCCGCCGGCAGGTCCGGCTGATCGTGTCCGACCGCGGCTACACCGCGTTCCTGCTGATGCTGCCGTTCATCATGGGCGTGCTGTCGCTGTCGGTGCCCGGTGATGTCGGGTTCGGTCTGCCCGTGCCTGCCGTCCAGGGCGGCGAGGCACCCAACGAACCGGGCCAGATCCTGGTGATGCTCAACGTGGGTGCGATCTTCATGGGCACCGCGCTGACCATCCGGGCGCTGATCGGCGAGCAGGCGATCTTCCGTCGCGAGCAGGCGGTCGGTCTGTCGACGACGGCCTACCTACTGGCGAAGATCGCGGTCTTCGCAGTGTTCGCGGTGGTCCAGTCGGCCATCGTCACAGTGATCACGATCGTCGGAAAGGGCTGGGGCCCGGGCGCTGTCGACAGCGGGGCCTTCATCGGCGGCCGCAACCTGGAGTTGTTCATCGACATCTCGATGACGTGTGTGGCCTCGGCGATGGTGGGCCTGGCCCTGTCGGCGCTGGCCCGCTCGGCCGAGCAGATCATGCCGCTGCTGGTGGTGACCGTGATGAGTCAGCTGGTGTTCTCCGGCGGCATGATCCCGGTGACCGACCGCGTGGTGCTCGATCAGCTGTCCTGGATCACCCCGGCACGCTGGGGCTTCGCGTCCTCGGCGTCGACCATCGACCTGACCCGCCTGGTGCCGCCGCCGCTGCTGCCCGCCGATTCGCATTGGAAGCACACCCCGACGGTGTGGCTGATCAACATCGGCATCCTGTTGCTGCTCTGCATCATCTACACCGGATTCGTTCGCTGGCGGATCCGCCTCAAGGCCGGCTGAGTCCTCCCGTGAGCAGTCCCCCGCAAGCGGGAGACTGCTCGGCAGGAAGGGGTTATCCGCCGTGGACGTCGAGACCGTGCGCGGCCGAGTAGGCCAGCGCCTGTGCGATGTCGATCTTGGCGCCGCGCAGCTTCGCGGTGGTCCAGAAGGTGGGGTCGACGCGGGCGCCGCGCAGATCGGCCTCGTCGAGCTTGGCGTCCTGCACCCGTGCCCCCGTCAGGTCCGCCTGCCGTAGCACCGCCTTGCGCAGGTCCACCCCGACCAGGCTGGCCTCGCGCATCCGGCAGTCCGACAGGTCGACGCCGCGCAGGTCGCAGCCGCCGAGCACCGCCAGGGTCAGGTCCGACTCCACGATCTTGATGGGCCGCAGCCGGCACTCGGTGAACACCGATCCCAGCAGGCTGCAGTTGGTGAACGCACTGTGCCACAGCGTGGCGCGGCGAAACGTGCAGTTGCGGAACGCCGAGCCGAAATGCTGCGACTCGGACATGTCCACACCGCTGAAGTCGCACTCGGTGAACACCACACGCTCGGTGCGCAACCGGCTCAGGTCTTCCTCACGGAAATCGTGACCTGTGAATTCCCTGTCCGCCCAGGCGGTTTCGTCAGCTACCACGCCTCAGCCAGGCAACGCGGAAAGCGTGCTCAGCGAGTACTCGGTGACCGCGATCAGCGCGGCCTTGGCCGAGTTGCGATCGCGGGCGTCCACGGCCACCACCGGGATATGCTCCGGCAGCGCCAGGGCCTTGCGCACCGCCTGAGTGGGATGCTTTGGCGCATCGTCGAACTCGTTGACCGCGACGATGAAGGGCAACTTGCGCGCCTCGAAGAAGTCGACCGCGGCGAAGCTGTCCTGCAGGCGGCGCACGTCGACCAGGATGATCGCACCGATGGCGCCACGGACCAGGTCGTCCCACATGAACCAGAACCGGCGCTGCCCGGGTGTGCCGAACAGGTACAGCACCAGATCCTCGTCCAGCGTGATCCGGCCGAAGTCCATCGCTACCGTGGTGGTGCGCTTGTCCGGGGTGCCGTCCAGGGCGTCGACGCCCTCAGACACGTTGGTGACCAACGCTTCTGTGCGCAGCGGCATGATCTCGGAGACCGCGCCGACGAATGTCGTCTTCCCTGCCCCGAACCCGCCAGAAATAACGATCTTCGTCGAGGCGGCCCCACGTCGGGGGGCGCCACCGCCGGAGGCCGAGCGGGGTTCAGAGTGCTCGTAGGCCACGCAGGGTCCTTCCAATCAATTCGCGGCGTTCGTCGAAGCTAGCCGAGTCATCAAGGGTGGCTTCCACCCGTAGATAACCCTGCGTCACCAAGTCCCCGATCAGCACGCGCGCCACGCCGAGCGGGAGAGATAAATGAGCGGCAATTTCGGCAACCGAAGGACTGCCGGTGCACAACTCTACGATCTGTGCGCGCACATCGTGCCCAGTCCAGCGCGGTTCACGTGTCGTGTCGGTTTTTTGTATCGGTGCTTCCAGCGGAAGGTGCACGCGCGAGTCGGTGCGGCCGGCCGTCAGCGTGTACGGCCGCACCAGACTCGGACGGTCAGTAGTTTCCGGTTCGTCCACAGGCACCTCGCGAAGGGCAGAAGGGGCGGGGACTCAGGACGGTTGCGGTGTGCGGCGCGAAGACTGCACCACCGCGCCGACCCGCTCGACCAAGATGGCCATCTCGTAGCCGACCTGGCCGATGTCACACGACGGGGCGGTCAGCGTGGCCAGGTTGGACCCGTCACCCACCCGCATCAACAGCAGGTAGCCGTTCTCCATCTCGACCACCGACTGCATCACGTGGCCGCCGTTGAACAGCTGGGAGGCTCCGGTGGCCAGGCTCGCCAGTCCGGAGGAGACGGCGGCCAACTGGTCGGCCCGCTCGATCGGCATGTGTTCGCTGGCAGCCATCAGCAGTCCGTCGGCCGAAACCAGCACCGCGTGGGACACCCCGGATACCTCGCGGGCGAACTTGGACACGAGCCAGTCCAGGGAGTCGCGCTGCGTCGGACGGGTCATTCGTTATCGGTTCCTCTGGTCTCACGGGCATGCGATCGTCCGGCGTGCACGCCTCCGAAAAGGTTGCTGGTGCTCGTACGGACAGCCTCGGGGTCACGCGGTTTGAACGCCGCGAACATGCCGCTGTCAGGTTCGTCTGCCGATGCTACCGTCTCGACGCTGTCGTCGTTACGGTGTACTCCACCGTTGCGGTGACGGCCGTTGGACTCACCGGCCACCCCCACGGCCGCGGCAACACCACCCGGCACCAGGCGGGCACCCGGCGTACGCATGGGCAGGCCTTCCTCGGTGTGCTGCTCGACGGGCGCATCCTGCGCCGCGGCGGCCACCGACCAGCCCTTCTCCCAGACCGTCTTCCAGTCCAGGTCGGCGCTGCGCACGTGGGTCGTCGGATCGATCTCGAATTCCGAGACCATCGACTGATAGATCGAGTCGCCCTCGACATCGGGGTTGTCGTCCTGGGCCGCGGCGGGTTCGACCGGTTCCTCGGGTGCGTGCTCGACCTGATGAGCCGCACCATTGAGACCGTTTAGACCGTTGACGCCATTGAGGCCGCTGTGACCGTTGAGCTCACTTGCCCCATTGAGGTCGCCGTGACCGTTCAGACCGTTGAGGCCCGCGGCACCGTTGACACCGTTGGTGGCCGCCTGCCCTCGGGACGCGAAGAACGATGAGGTGTTGGTGGGCGTCTGACGTCCGGCCTCCACATCGTCGGTCGCCTCGTCGGTGGCTGCCGTGTCGGCAGCTCCCGCGATTTCCCCCTTGGCCAGGGCCGCACTCTCCTCGGTGTGCACCGGCCACTGCTGCGGCCACTCACCCACCGGCTCGTCCGCGGGCTCCTCGGCCTGCGCCTCGGCAGCCTCCTCCGGTTGCGGGGCGAGCGTGCCCGGCAGCTCCGAGATGCCACTGGCACCCGGACTGCGCTGCGGCAGCAGGTCGAACGGCATGTCCGCACCGTTGAGGTGGGGCTCGTCGGCGCCGGATCCGAACACCGACGCATCGGCAGGATCGGCGTCCAGCGACAACGCCGTTGCGATCCCGGCATGCGCGTCGACGGGCCTGCCGTACGGAAGGTCGTCGACCGAGTCGCCGCCGTCGCGGGCCAGCAGCGTGGCCGGGATGTACACCCCTGCCGTGGTGCCCGAGCTCGGCTCTTCGGCGACGGTGCTGCGCAGCCGCACCACCAGCCCGTGCTGGGTGGCCAGCCGCCCGACCACGAACAGACCCATGTGACGCGCGGTGTAGGGATTGACCTCGCCGCCGGACTGCAGACGGGTGTTGGCGACCCGCAGATCGGCCTCGGTCATACCCAGGCCGACATCGCTCACCTCGATCACCAACGCGCCCTTGGCCGCGTGCACGGCCGACACCCGCACCTGCGAGATCGGCGGCGAGTAGCGCAGTGCATTGTCGAGCAGCTCGGCCAGGAGGTGGATCAGGTCGCCTGCCGCCGTGCCGGTGATCTCGACGTCGGCCACCGACGCGGTGACGACACGGGTGTAGTCCTCCACCTCAGAAGCGGCGGCATTGATCACGGTCGCCAGCGGCACCGGACGGCTGTGCTCGCGCGCCAGCTTGGATCCGGACAGCACCAGCAGGTTCGCGCCGTTCCGGCGCATACGGGCCGCCAGGTGGTCGAGCCGGAACAGGCTCTCCAGGCGTTCCGGGTCGTCCTCGTTGCGCTCCAGCTGATCGATGAGCGACAACTGCTGGTCGACGAGTGAGCGGCTGCGCCGCGACAGCGTCTCGAACATGTCCGAGACCTGCAACTGCAGCTGAGCCTGTTCCCCGGCGAGGAACACCGCCTGCTCGTGCAGCTCGTCGACGGCATGGGCCACCTGACCGACCTCTTCGGTGGTCTGCACCGGGATCGGGGTGACCGGCACCAACTCGCCGCCGGCGCGGACCCGTTCGATCTCCTTGGCCAGGTCCTGGTGCGCAACCTTGAGCGCGCTGTCGCGCAGCGTCCGCAGCGGGCGCACCAGTGAGCGGGCCACCAACAACACGATGACCATGGCGCTGACGATCGCGGTCGCCACCAGGATGGCGTCCCGGATCGCGTCGTTGCGGGCATCGTTGGCCTGGGCCTCCACGGCGGCCGGAATGGACGCGGTGGTGTCGTCGACGATCTGTCCGGCGATCTTGTTGGTCGCCTCGAGCGAGGCCAGCATGTCCGGATTACCGACCAGCGGAATGCCGGGATTCGACATCATCGCCATGCGCTTGACCATCTCGGCCCGAAGCGTCGCCGCCTCCTCGGAGCCACCTCCGAGCACCTTCGTCAGCGCGGCGACGGTGGACGGCTCGGTTCCGGCCATCGTGATCATCGAGGTGCGCAGCAGCGGCTCCGGTTCGTCGCCGCCCCGGTTGACCAGCATCCGCTGGATCGCCATCTGCCCGCGGGCACCGACCGCGCGGGCCAGCGCCTCAACCTGGGCCTGAACCGTCAGCTGTGTGCTGTGCACCGAGCCGGTGATCGCGGCTTCCCCGGTCAGCAGCAGCGGGCCGTAATCAAGAATGCGCTGCCGCAGATCGATCGAATCGGACATCACCGCGTCGACGAGCTGCTGCCCCTTGCCGAGAAGGCCGGTGATGGCCTGACCGACATCCTCGGACACATCGGTGGCTTCTACCCGTTGCTGCAAATCGGATTTGCGCTCATTGAACGTGGACATCGCAGACTGTCCGTCGCCACCTTCGGTAGCTGCAATGAGGACACCCTCCATCGCCGCCATATAGCGGTCGACGTCGGGAATCACTTCGGCGCGATCGGCGGCCAACCGCAGATCTCCGGCAGCACTGGCACTGGCATAGATGCGCAAGCCACCGAACGTCGCCGCCAGGATCAACGGCACGACGACAATGGCGAGGACTTTCCGACTGACCGGCCAGTTGGCCGGTGACCAGCGCGAGGGGCGCTTGGCCGGAGCCGATGGTGCTGGGGAGAATTCGACGAGGGTGCCGTCAGCCTGTTTCAGCTGCGTGAAGGCAGTCATCGGCGCCCAACCGCACTACCGGCTGCGTGGCCGCAATTTACTCGTGGGGCGTGATTCATAAGACTTCCTGCTGTTTCCGCCCACGCTGGGGCGGGCGTCAAACGCCTTGGCAATTGCACGAGTATGACAGCAGCTCGCGAGCGTTTCCACAATTCTTACTGAACAGACAGAGTTCGTGACCGAGCCGTAGCGCAGTTGTGTGGTAATCGAGCAAACAGCGCTGTCCTTGCCGAATCGCGTGCCGATTTCCACTTCTATTCCGCGTGCCGATTCGGACCTCAATTACATCCCGATTCGCCCCCGGGCGGGCGTTCGTACGATCATCGTCGGATGTTCCGGGTGTTGTTCTTTTCTCCCCGCATCGCACCCAACACCGGCAATGCGATCAGGATGGTGGCAGGTACCGGGTGCGAGCTGCATCTGGTCGAGCCCCTGGGCTTCGATCTGTCCGAACCCAAGCTGCGCCGGGCCGGCCTCGACTACCACGACCTGGCATCGGTGACCGTGCACGCCGACCTGGCGGCCGCGTGGCGCGCGTTGATGCCGGCCCGGGTCTACGCATTCACCGCCCACGCGTCGACCTCGTTCGCCGATATCGCCTACCAGCCGGGAGATGTGCTGATGTTCGGCCCGGAACCCACCGGACTGGACGCACAAACTCTGGCCGACCCGAATATCACCGCGCAGGTACGTATTCCGATGCTCGACGGCAGGCGGTCATTGAATCTGTCCAATGCCGCGGCCGTCGCCGCTTATGAGGCATGGCGCCAACACGGGTTCGCCGGCGGCGTCTAGTTACGCCCCGGGCGTGGGCCGCCACGCGACCCACGCCCGAATCTCACAGAGAGTTCATACACCGGCTTCACAATTGCATCGGAGGGCAACAGCTGCCCCAGGGCCCACCGGGCTCACCAACTGTCCCAGTGCGAGAACTGCTCAGCCGGAAGGCGCTTGGCCTTCTTGAAGTCGGTGCCCTTGGTGTAGGCGATCGGGAACAGCCCCGCCTGGGCGTACCGATCGAACGGAATGCCCAGCAGTTCGGCCGCCTGCTTCTCGCCGTCACCGAGCAGGTGCAGCGTCGTCCAGGCCGACCCGAGGCCGCGCGAGCGCAGCGCCAGCATGAAGCTCCACACCGCGGGCAGCAGGGATCCCCAGAATGATGCGGACATGCCGGCGGGGGCACCGTCGGGCCGACCCTCGAGGCACGGGATCATCAGCACCGGCGCCTTCTCGAAGTTGTCGGTGAGGTACCTGGCGGAGCTCATGACGGCGTCCGCCTGCTGATCGCGGATGTCACCGCGCTCGGGTTTGGGCATGTCCAGGTAGGGGTTGGCGCTGGCCCGGTAGATGTCGGCCAGGGCCTTCTTCTTTGCCGGATCCTCGACGAAAACCCATTGCCAGCCTTGCGCATTCGACCCGGTGGGGGCCTGTAGAGCCAGGTCGAGGCACTCCGTGAGCACCTCACGCGGCACCGGCTTTTCGAAGTCGAGCCGTTTGCGCACCGATCGGGTGGTGGTGAGGAGTTCGTCGACGGTCAAGTTCAGGGCTGGTTCGGCTGTCATGCCGCGAGACTACAACCGCTCGACAGAAACCAGAAGCTCCCCAGCAGTTTGCTGGGGAGCTCCTAATCATCGTGCGCCGCAGTACAACTCAGCTAACCGATGAAGGTTGCGCACCGTCGCCGAATCGACGACGGTGCACGGGGTCTGTCAGCCGGCGTTCTCGGATACCAGCACGGGCTCCCAGCCGTTGGCCTGCGGCTCGTCCGAGGAGCCGTAGTCGGCCGAGGACGGGACGGCATGGATGCCGTGATCGTCGCCGGGCAACCCGCCCAGCGCCGCGATGGTGTCCCGGATCTTGGTCGCCTCGGCGTCGGTCGGCGTTGCGCCGGCCTCGAGCTCGTCGAGCAGTCCGTCGCGCAGGCCGGCACCGTTGGCCACTTCCTGGGCCGACAGCTTGGCGTGGACGCGGGTGACGTAGATCTGCTGTCCCAGAGAGGATCCCGGCGCCGAAGCGGCGTGGGCCATCAGCGAGTCATACCGCTGACGGACCCCGCTCAGCGCCACGATGACCGCGGGAGACGGCCGGTTGCTGCTGGCCGCCTCGGACAGGGAGGCACGCAGCTTGCGCAGGCCGGACAGGACGACGTCGGCGCGCTTGTGGAACTTCTTGTCCTCGGGGAAGGGCAGTGCATCGATCGCGGCGGAATACATGTGCATCGCCGCCTCCGACAGACTGACGATGACCGCCGAATCACCTTCCAGCGTCGCGTTTTGTCCCATGGGCCCTCAATTCTCAAGCGAACAGATCAACAGAAAAGTGAGCGGCCGGTTGCCGGACCTGTCGGGCCGATCCACCGCCGCTCGCGGTGAGCACGCCGATGACACTAGCGGTTACCGCGCGGCTCGTCATCGCTAGGGGCACTTGAAGAATGACGAAAAACAGAGTATGCGAATGCGGGTGCCACCGGCCGGTAGCACCCGCTGCCGAGGTTGGCCTTACTCTGAACGCCTGCACGGTGGCAGGCTTGGCCGATGGGAGGTCGACATGGCCGGACTAACTGAATCGACAAGGGTCGCTGAGTCTTCAGGGGGTGCCCCGTTGGATTACAGCCAGATCGGTGACACGACTGAACCGATGCGGGTGGCTGCGGTCGATCGGGACCCGGCCCCCAAAGCCTTGTCGATCGATCCCAAGGCCGGCATCGGTTGGCTGGTGTGCGGCGGCCTGAGCAGCCTGGCCATCGTCTGGTACCTGCTGCTCAGCCCGGGCGAACGCGGAAGCAAGGCCGAGTGGTTCTTCGGTGCCGTCATCTTCGTCGTCGTGATGGTGACGATGTGGCTGACCCTCACCGTCCAGCGTCAGGCCAAACATGACATCGCCCAAGCCGACGATCGTCTGCGCCGTGAGTTGGCGGCCGCCGACGAACGCTCGGCGCTGGAACTCGCGCTGACCCAGAAATGGCATCGGGCCCAGATGGAGTCCCAGCAGAAGCTGCACGATGCCGAACTGGTGGCACAACAGGAACTGGCCCGCATCGAGCGCAACAACCTGCTCGAACAACTGCAGAAGCAGGCGATGATCGAGGTGTCACGTGCGGTCGGCGCACACACCCGGATGCTCGCCACGCTGTGGACCGAAGGTGCGACACAACTGCGCAACCCGGACCGCGACGAGCGGGAAACCGTGATGAACGCGCTCTTCGGACAGATCAGTCAGGTGGTCAGCAACGTTTCGGTCGAACTGGACAACGCCCATCTGCTCAGCCAGGACGACCGCCTGCAGGATGCGCTGAACCGGGTCAACGACGCCGTGCTGCTGGCGATCCAGGTTGCCGAGGATCTGCACGCCGACGTGGTCGAGGGACGGACCCCGGAAACCAATCCCATCCCCGCGGTCCAACGCCTGCTGCACGAGCGGGCCACCGACGCGCGGCGGCTGGCATGGTCGCTGCTGCGGACCGGGCTTGAGGACACCACGACCCGCAGCGTCTCTACCGTTTCCAGCGTCTCCGGCGCCGACCCGAGCTGACCGCCGGCGAGCTCAGCGGAAATCGCGCGACCGCGAGCCGACCCTCAGCTCGACCGGGCTCATCCGGTCGGCGATCACGGTGACGGCGCCACTGGCGTTCTGCACGATGCCGCGGACCACCAGTGCCGGCGCCGTCTGCGCCAGCTTGCGGTAGCGCGCCCACACCCCGGGCGCACACAGCACGTTGACCATCCCGGTCTCGTCTTCCAGGTTCATGAATGTCACGCCCTGCGCGGTCGCCGGACGCTGCCGGTGAGTTACCGCCCCGGCAACCAGGATCCGGGTTCCGTCGACGACACCCAGCAACTTGTCGGCAGGAATCACGCCCAGCGCGTCGAGGTCGGCGCGCAGGTACTGGGTGGGATAGCTGTCCGGCGAGACACCGGTGGCCCACACGTCCGCGGCCGACAGTTCCAGGGCGCTCATCCCCGGCAGCGGCGGGACATGTGAGGACGAGCCCACCCCCGGCAGCCGGTCCGGCCGCTGACCGGCCGCCGCACCCGCAGCCCACAGCGCCTCACGCCGGCTGATCCCGAAACAACCCAGCGCACCGGCGGTGGCCAGCGCCTCGGTCTGGGGTACCGACAGCTGCACGCGGCCGGTCAGGTCGATCAGGGTTTCGAACGGCCCGTTGGCATTTCGTTCATCGACCAGGCGCTCCGCCAACTCGTCACCGATGTGACGGACACTGCCCAGCCCCAGCCGCACGTCCAGGCCGGCGTTCTCCAGCGTCGCGTAGGCCAGGCTGGCGTTGGCATCGGGTCCGTGCACCGTCACCCCGTGCCGGCGCGCGTCGGCGACCAGTGACTGCGGCGAATAGAACCCCATCGGCTGGGCCCGTAGCAGTGCCGCGCAGAACGCCGCAGGGTGATGCAGCTTGAACCACGACGAATAGAAGACCAGCGACGCGAAGCTCAGCGAATGGCTTTCCGGGAAACCGAAATTGGCGAACGCCTCCAGCTTCTCGTAGATCCGCTCGGCCACCTCGTCGGTGATCCCGTGCAGTTCGGCCATGCCGTCGTAGAACCGGTTGCGCAGCCTTCGCATCTTCTCGGTCGAGCGTTTGGAGCCCATCGCCCGGCGCAACTGGTCGGCCTCTGCCGCGGTGAAACCCGCACAGTCGACTGCCAATTGCATGAGCTGCTCCTGGAACAGCGGGATGCCCAGCGTCTTCTTGAGTGCGGATTCCATCGACGGATGGTCGTAGGTGACTTCCTCCAGACCGTTGCGGCGACGGATATAGGGGTGTACCGAACCGCCCTGGATCGGACCCGGACGGATCAGCGCCACCTCCACCACGAGGTCGTAGAACTCCCTCGGCTTGAGCCGGGGAAGGGTGGCCATCTGCGCGCGGGACTCCACCTGGAACACCCCGACCGAGTCGGCCTTCTGCAACATCTCGTAGACCGCCGGTTCGGACAGGTCCAGCTTGGCCAGGTCGACGGCGATGCCTTTGTGCTCGGCCAGCAGGTCGATCGCGTAGTGCAGCGCCGAGAGCATCCCGAGACCGAGCAGGTCGAACTTGACCAAACCGATTGCCGCACAGTCGTCTTTGTCCCACTGCAGCACGCTGCGGTTGGCCATGCGGGCCCACTCCACCGGGCACACGTCGGCGATCGGGCGGTCACAGATCACCATGCCGCCCGAGTGGATGCCGAGGTGCCGCGGCAGGTTGGCGATCTGGGTGGCCAACTCGATCACCGGCTGCGGGATGTCCTCCGCCTCCGGAGAGTCCGGACGCCCGTTCCATCGGCTGAGCTGCTTGCTCCAGGCATCCTGCTGTCCCTGGGAGAAACCCAGCGCCCGGGCCATGTCGCGGACCGCACTGCGGCCGCGATAGGTGATGACGTTGGCGACCTGCGCGGCGTAGTCACGCCCGTAACGCTCGTACACGTACTGAATGACGTTCTCGCGCAGGTCCGATTCGATGTCGATGTCGATGTCGGGAGGACCGTCGCGGGCCGGGGACAGGAACCGTTCGAACAGCAGCTCATTGGCGATCGGGTCGACGTTGGTGACCTTCAGCGCGTAGCAGACCGCCGAGTTTGCCGCCGATCCCCTGCCCTGGCACAGGATGTCGTTGTCCCGGCAGAACCGGGTGATGTCGTGCACCACCAGGAAATAGCCGGGAAACTTCAACTGCTCGATGATGCGCAGCTCGTGTTCGATCTGCGCATAGGCCTTCCTCGCGTTGTCCACGGGCCCGTACCGCTCGGCCGCACCCGCCATGACCAGATGCCGCAGCCAGCTGTCCTCGGTGTGCCCGGCCGGGACGTCGAACGGTGGCAACTGCGGGGCGATGAGCGCCAGCCCGAAGGCGCACTGCTCACCCAGATCCGCTGCGGCCGTCACGATCTCGGTACCGAACAGCCGGGCCATCTCCTCCCCCGAACGCAGGTGAGACCCGCCGAGCGGGGCCAGCCACCCGGCGGCGGTGTCCATCGAGTTGCGGGCCCGGATCGCCGCCATCGCCATGGCCAGCCGGCCCCGGTCAGGGGCGGCGAAGTGCGCACCGGTGGTGGCCACCACCGGTATTCCGAACCGCGGGGCCAGCCCGGCCAGGACGGCGTTGCGCTCGTCGTCACACGGATGGCCGTGATGGGAGAGTTCGACGCTGACCCGGTCGGCCCCGAAACGGTCCACCAGATCGGCCAGCGCGGCGGCGGCAGCTTCCGGACCGCCCCGGGAAAGCGCCTGGCGGACATGGCCTTTACGGCAGCCCGTCAGGATGTGCCAGTGCCCGCCCGCGGCCTCGGTGAGGCCGTCGAAGTCGTAGCGGGGCTTGCCTTTCTCACCACCGGCCAGGTGCGCCTTGGCGATCTCGCGGGACAACCGCCGGTAGCCCTCCGGACCGCGGGCCAGCACCAGCAGATGCGGGCCCGGTGGGTCGGGGTCCTCGGTGCGGGGAATGTTCCCCAGCGACAGCTCGGCGCCGAAGACCGTGGCCACGTCCAGCTCCCTGGCCGCCTCGGCGAACCGGACCACACCGTAGAGCCCGTCGTGATCGGTCAGCGCGATCGCCCGCAGGTTCAGCCGGGCCGCCTCCTCGACCAACTCCTCCGGCGTGCTCGCGCCGTCGAGGAAGCTGTACGCCGAATGCGTGTGCAGCTCGGCGTAGCGGACCGACGTGCGCGGCCGGTCGAGCTCCGGTGGTTGATAGCTCCCGCGCTTACGCGACCAGGCGGGGCTATCCCCGCCGTCGCCCGCGGGCTCCAACGGCAGGCCGGAACGTCGGGGCTTGCCGGTAAGCACCCGCTCCATCTCCGACCAGCTCGGCGGCCCGTTATGCCATCCCACCTCGCCAGTGTATCGAACATTTGTTCGATACATCCAGGGGCTGAATCAGGTAGTCAACTACCCGCGACTGCGCCCCGCCCACCTTCCTAACCTCGGCTTATCACCGGATTCCCCGGTCACCGCAGGAAAGGACTCGCATCATGGCCGATTTGAACCCCCAGCCGCTGCCCCCACGGGACCGGATCCGGATCAGCGCCCCCGATTCGGTGCTGTTCGACCTCAAGAAGTTCCAGAAGGCACAGGCCAGCGTGCTCGGCCATGCCGGCTGCCCTGGTTGCCATTCCGGACTGGACCTGCACTGGCAGGGATTCTCCGACTTCGTCATCAACGAAGAGGGCGTCGCCACGCCCACCACGGGTTAGCGGTCGATGTCGCGGCTCGATCTCGGCGTCGGTGTCATCGCCACCACCGGACTGGATCTGGTCTGGAGCGAGGTCGCCGACCTCATCGACGTGGTCGAGATCGAGCCGCAGACGATGTGGACGCCACGCCAAACCGGCTGGGACATCAACGAACCCGCGTTCGACTGGGTCGAGAGCCGTGACCGTCCCACGCTGGTGCACGGGGTGGGCTTCCCGGTCGGCGGCTGCACAGCCCCGGACCCGGCCGGGGTGACGCTGGCCGCCCGCTGCGCCGACCGGCTCGGGGCCACGCACTGGAGCGAACATCTGTCGTTCAACCAGGTACGTCACGCGGGGCAGGACCTCGACGCCGGGTTCCTGCTGCCGCCGGCGCAGACCTCGACCGGAGTCGACGCGGCCGTCGAGCACATCGCGAGCTACCAAACCTGTTCAGAGCGGCCATTTCTCATCGAGACCGGAGTCAACTATCTTCGGCCGCGCCCCGGCGAGCTGGCCGACGGCACCTTCATCGCCGAGATCGCCCAGCGGGCCGACTGCGGCATCCTGCTCGACCTGCACAACCTGCTGGCCAACGAACGCAACGGGCGCCAACCCGTCGAGGACGTCCTCGACACCCTGCCACTGGACCAGGTGCTGGAGATCCACGTCGCGGGCGGCTTCGAGTTGGAGGGCTACTACCTCGATGCCCATATCGGCGGTCCGGATCTGGAACTGCTGTCCCTGCTGGCTTCCACGGTCCCGCGGTTGCCGCAGCTGCGCGCGGTGGTGTTCGAGGCCGTGCCCACCTCGATGGTGTCGCTCGGTGCGGCCGGCCTGCGGGCGATCCTGCAGGCGCTGCATCGCATCTGCGACGGCACGCCGGTCGAGCAGCCGTTTCGCCCGGCCGCGTCGGTGCCCCGAGCGCCCGTCGGCCCCCGCGCCGATCACGACCTGACCGGGACCCGGGAGTGGGAACGACAGCTGGCGGCGTACACGGCGCGCGCGAGCGCCGAGCCGCCCACCGATGATCCGGCCATGCAGCTGTTGCGCGGTCTGGCCGACCGGGCCCGGCTCGGCCAACTCACCCTGGCCCGGCCCGATCTGCTGCGCAGCCTGATCGAGACCCGCGGACCGGACCAGACCGAACGGATCCTGGAGTCGTATCTCGACGCATCTCCGCCATCGCGCTGGGCGGCCGACGAGGGCCGGCAGTTCACCGAGTGGCTGGCTCAGCCGGGGATGTCCATCCGCTGAGTGCCCAGAACGTCACCTCGTGATGCCGATCACGCCGCCGCCCCCTACGATTCCCGTGGGCTGGGGATCGGCTGTGAAAGGACGGCAATGGCGTCAACGAGGTACATCGGCTACGTCGGAGGTGTCGCGGTAGCGGCGGGAGTCGGTGCGGCGATCGCCGTGGCCGGCCAGGGCACCGCACACGCTGATTCGACGGACAAGGCGTCCAAGGACTCGACCAGCAGCACATCGCAGCACGTCAACGCCGGACCCAAACGCGTCGCGGCCAAGACCGGTGACACCAAACCGGCCAAGCCCCTGTCCACGTTCAAGGACAGCGTCAAGGACAACATCGACAAGCAGGCCGACAAGATCGAGAAGGCGGCCGCACACGTCACCAAGGCCGTCCAGGACGCCAAGCCTGCCAAGCCGGTGTCGGCCAAGCTCACGCCGAAGCCCAGTGCCAAGGAGTTCGAGGCCGAGCAGGTCGCCAAGCTCAAGGACCTGTTCACCCCCAAGCAGGCCGCGGCTCCCAAGCCCACGCCCGTGGTGGAGGACCAGCCGGAGACCGGGTCCGTCGCGCTGCCGAAGAGCAAGACCTTGGCCACCCCGAAGGTCGGCGCGGTGCAGACCCAGGCCGATACCCCTGAGGCACAGGCGGATACACCGTGGAACCCCAACCCGTTCCGGGCCGACGATCCGGAGCCGACGGATCTCCCCGAGGCGATCATGAATCTCCGGAACGCACTGATGGATGCGTCACCCGATGAACTCGATCCCTTCGTGCGTGAGGCGACAGAGCAGATCTACCGGGGCAGCCAGATCGTGCCGTGGGTGAACGCGGTGATTCCGATCAGCAAGATTCTGCCCAGCCTGGCGCCCGCCCTCGGCGACGATGACGCGGCCCGCGATGCCCGGCAGACGATCATCACCGAGCTGATCAAGACCACCCCGCCGGGTTCAGCGGTGTACTACGGCTACGACATCATCGCCGACCTGATCAACCTGGAAGAGCCGGGCGCTGCCCTCAAGGTCCAGGCGGTCGCAACCGTGTGGGATCTCCTCGATCCGTTCGAGTTGGCACACAACAAGGGCAACTCCGGGATCGGCGGCGCGGCCGGATAGTTCGCGCAGGCGGGCCTACTCCACGAGCGACGGTGTGTCGTGCCGCAACGTCTCGCCCCTGAAGAACGTCGGGCTGACCGACCGCCAGACGAACATGAGCACGACGCCGAGCAGCAGGATGCCGAAGCCCATGAAGAACACCAGCCCGATACCGCCGATCGCGGCGCCGCTGCCGTTCTCGGGGTCCATGCTCTCCTTGATCGCGAGGATGAACACCCAGGCCAGCACCAGGCCGCCGATCAACGGGAACAGGAACTTGAACAGCACATTGTGAATGTTGGCGAACAACTCCCCGCGGAAGTACCAGACGCAGGCGAACGCGGTGATGCCGTAATACCAGCAGATCATGATGCCAAGGGCGGCAATGGTATCCAGTAGCGCACTCTCGGACAGCAGACTCACCACGGTGTAGAACACCCCGGTGACCACGCCGGCGACGACGGTGGCGAAAGTGGGCACCAGATAACGCGGGCTGACCTCGGCGAATCTGGGCGGGAAGGCCTTGTAGGCCCCCATGGCCAGCATGGCCCGTGCCGCGGGCAGGAACGTGGTCTGCAGGCTCGCCACCGACGAGGCCAGGATCGCCAGGAACAACAGCGGCCCGGCATAGGTGCCCAGCACCGGGTCGGCCAGCGCGGCGAAGACGTTCTCCGCGTTGTCGGGATTGCCCAGGCCCAGATCGGTTTCACCGACACCGGCGTACATCATCACCGCCACCGCGATGAGCAGATACGTCGCCAGGATGGACAGCACGCACAACAGGCCGGCCCGGCCCGGCACCTTCGTCGGGTCCTTGGATTCCTCCCCCAGCGTCAGGCAGGTGTCCCAGCCCCAGAACGCGAATATCGACCCGGTCACACCAACGGCGAAGACGCCGAAGGTAAGTCCGGTGAGTGGGTTGAACCAGTCCAGGTCGAAGGACAGCCCGGCCGGAGCGTCGCCGCGACCCACATGCACCAACGCCATCACCGCGAACGCCAGCAGTACCACCATCTGGAACCCGACCAGCACGTACTGCACCCGTTCACTGGTGGTGATACCGCGACTGGCGATGGCGGTGGCAATGGCCAGGAACACCAGTGTGGTGAGGATGTTGATGGCCTTGTTGTCGGCCAGTTCGGCGATCGCGTGGTGGTTGGTGACCCGGGCGATGAACAGGTAGAAGAACTCGACTGCGATGGCGGCGAGGTTGGACAGCACGATGATCGAGGCCATCACCATGCCCCACCCGCACATCCAGCCGACGTATGGGCCAAATGCCTTTGTGGACCACGTGAACGACGCGCCGCAGTCGGGTGCACGCGAGTTCAGTTCGCGATAGGCGTAGGCGGTCAGGAACATCGGGATGAATCCGGCGATGAAGATCGCCGGCATCTTCAGTCCGACGGCTGCCACGATCAATCCGATGCTCGCGGTCAGCGTGTACCCGGGTGCCACACACGAGATCCCAAGGATCGCACCCGAGAACGTACCGACCTTGCCCGCGGCGAGCCCCTTGGAGACCAGCCCGCCGGTCTGCTCGGCTGCCTCGAGTTTCTGATGGGCCGCGGATTCCGATGCGGACTCGGTCATGAGTGGTCCTCGCCGTCTTTCAGTTCATCCCTGGGCACAACCACCATGGGCACGTCCAGCACCCGCAGCATCTTGGCCGCGGTGGAACCGAGGAAGATCCGCCGCGGTGCGCTGAGCCGGCTGGATCCGACCATGATGATGTCGCCTTCGTCCCAGCCCAGCTGCTCGACCGCGGCCTCGACGCTGGGCCCGTTCACGATCGTGGAGGTCACCGGAAAGTCGGCGGGCAGTTCGTCTCTGGCGGCCTCCAACGTCCGTTCCGCGTGCGCGAGCGCGTGGGCCCGAACTGCCTCGTCGTCGCCGCGAAGCGAGCCGAAGGTCGGATCGAGCGCGACCAGCGACACCAGCCGCAGCGGGATGTCCGCGGCCCGACTGGCCCGTACCGCGGTGGCGAGCAACAGATCCGAACCCTGGCGTTGGCCTATGGCGCAGGTGATTTCGTGCACCCGCTCGATCTTCGAGTCGCGGGTTCCGCGCGGCGCCACCGCGACCGGCACGGGCGAGGAGTGCAGCAGTTCGTTGACCACCGATCCCAGTGAGTAGCTGCCGACCAGTCCCCCGCCGGCACCGCCCACCACGACGGCGATCGCCTGTAACCGCAGCGCTTCGCGGATCAAGCCGTCGGCGAACGACTCATCGAAGCTCAGATGCGGGTGCGCCACAACGCCGTCGGGCACCAGGGCGAGGGCGTCGTCCAACCAGCCCTGCGCCTGCTCGGCCAACACTTCCTCGTAGCCGCCGCCCTTGGGCACGGTGCCCGGCGGCGCGGTGTCCGGCGGAAGCACGATGCAGATGTTGATCTGGGCGTCCAGGGTTCGGGCGAACCGGACTGCCAAGGCCAACGCATCGGCGCCACCGGGAGTGGCCAGATATCCAACGACCAGGTTCGCCTGCGTCATCTGCCACCACCCATCCCGGCACCGCGCCGTGCGACCGTAGTGGGTCGATCCTGTCAACCCACCACGCGACGTGCAGGGGTTCTACGAAATTGCCGGACCGGCTGGATCACTGCGCATACTCGGCGGCGCCGTCCTCGAGGACGAGCCGGGCATCGGCACCGTCGGGTCCGCTGGCCTCGGTGCGGAACACGGCCCGTCCCGGTTCGGTACGCCAGATCGACGTCGTCAGCGTCTCGCCCGGGAACACCGGCGAACTGAACCGCGCCGCCACCGCATGAACCTTCGTGGCGTCACCGCCGCCGAGCTCGGCGACCAGCGCCCGCCCGGCCACACCGTAGGTGCACAGCCCGTGCAGGATCGGCTTCGGGAAACCGGCGAGGTTCTGCGCGAACCACGGATCGCTGTGCAGCGGGTTGCGGTCCCCGGAGAGTCGGTAGATCAGCGCCTGGTCCTCACGGGTGGGCAGCACCACCTGGGCGTCGGGTTCGCGGTCGGGGATCTGCGGTGCCGCGGGACGCTGCCCGGGCCGCCCGCCGAATCCGCCTTCGCCCCGAATCACCACGGTGGTAAGGGTTTCCGCGACGACCTCGCCGCTGGCCGGATCGGAACCGATGCCCTTGAGCATGACCACCGCGTTCTTGCCCTCACCCTTGTCCTGGATGTCGGCGACCTCGGAGACCACGCTGAGCTTTCCGGACGGGGGCAGCGGCCGGTGCAGCCGGATCTCCTGGGAGCCGTGCAGCAGCATGCCGAAGTTGAAGGTGCCGATCTTGAGTGCCGCCGGGAAGGCCGAGCACGCGATCACCGCATAGGTCGGCAGCACCTGCTGTTCGATCTCGTGGCTGTTCTCGGTGGTGAAGGCAAGGTCATCGGTGCCCGCGCCGACGCCGATGGCGTACAGCAGGGTGTCGCGGTCGGTCCATGCGAACGGAATCGGATCGGTCGTCTCGCCAATGGCGTCCGGATTGAGAGGCATGCGTGCCGACGATAGTTGAGTCGACCGCCCCTGTTGACGTTTGCCCGATCTCGGGCCACGATGGCTCGCATGCGTTATGTCGTTACCGGCGGTACCGGGTTTATCGGCCGCCGAGTGATCACCCGGATTCTGTCCCGCGATCCCGGTGCCGAGGTGTGGGTGCTGGTGCGCCGTGGGTCGCTGACACGGTTCGAGCGGCTCGCTCAAGACTGGGACGAGCGGGTGAAACCGCTGGTCGGTGACCTGACCGCGGCCGACCTCGGCTTGAGCGACACCGATATCGCCGAGCTGGGTGACATCTCGCACGTCGTGCACTGTGCGGCCATCTACGACATGACCGTCGGCGAATCCGAGCAACGCGCCGCCAACGTGGACGGCACCCGTGCGGTGATCGAGCTGACCCGGCGCCTGGACGCCACGTTGCACCACGTGTCCTCGATCGCGGTGGCCGGAAACCATCGGGGCGTGTTCACCGAGGCCGATTTCGACGTCGCACAGGATCTGCCCACGCCGTATCACCAGACCAAGTTCGAGGCCGAACTGCTGGTGCGCTCGACACCGGGCCTGCGCTACCGGGTGTACCGCCCGGCGGTCGTGGTCGGCGATTCGCAGACCGGTGAGATGGACAAGATCGACGGCCCGTACTACTTCTTCGGCGTACTGGCACGGCTGGCCGGCCTGCCCAAGTTCACGCCGATGATGCTGCCCGACAGCGGCCGCACCAACGTCGTCCCGGTGGACTTCGTTGTTGAAGCGGTCGTTCATTTGATGCACGTCGAGGGCAAGGACGGTGAGACGTTCCACCTCACCGCGCCGGAGACCATTGGGCTGCGCGAGATCTACCGCGGGGTCGCCGCCGAGGCAGGGCTGCCGCCGCTGCGCGGATCCCTGCCGCGGGCCACCGCGGCACCGGTGTTGCGGGCACGGGGACGGGTCAAGGCGGTGCGCAACGTCGTCGCCACCCAGCTGGGTATCCCCGGCGATGTGCTCGACGTGGTCGAGTTGCGGCCGACCTTCACCGCGGACAACGCCACCGCCGCGCTGCGCGGCACCGGGATCGCGGTTCCCGAATTCTCTTCGTACGCACCGAAACTCTGGCGGTACTGGGCCCAGCACCTCGATCCGGACCGAGCACGGCGCGACGACCCGTCCGGCCCCCTGGTCGGCAGGCACGTCATCATCACCGGCGCTTCCAGCGGCATCGGCCGGGCCTCGGCCATCGCCGTCGCCGAACGCGGCGGCTGCGTTTTCGCCCTGGCGCGCAATGGCGACGCGCTCGACGGCCTGGTCGACGAGATCCGCGCGGCCGGTGGTCAGGCCTACGCATTCACCTGTGACGTCACCGATTCGGCGTCCGTCGAGCACACGGTCAAGGACATCCTCGGCCGGTTCGGCCACGTCGACTACCTGGTGAACAACGCGGGCCGGTCCATCCGGCGCTCCGTGGTGAATTCGACGGACCGGCTGCACGACTACGAGCGGGTGATGGCGGTCAACTACTTCGGCTCGGTCCGGATGGTGCTCGCGCTGCTGCCGCACTGGCGTGAACGCCGGTTCGGCCACGTGGTCAACGTGTCGAGCGCCGGTGTACAGGCCAACAGCCCGAAGTACAGCGCCTACCTACCGACCAAGGCCGCACTGGACGCGTTCTCCGAGGTGGTCGGCACCGAGACCCTGTCGGATCACATCACCTTCACCAATATCCATATGCCGCTGGTGAAGACGCCGATGATCGCACCGTCGCGCAAGCTGAACCCGGTGCCCCCGATCTCCGCCGAGCACGCCGCGGCCATGGTGGTGCGCGGCCTGGTGGAAAAGCCGGCCAGGATCGACACCCCGCTGGGGACCGTGGCCGATTTCGGTACCTACCTGACCCCGAAACTGTCCCGCCGCGTTCTGCATCAGCTGTATCTGGGCTACCCGGACTCGGCGGCCGCGCGCGGACTGGACGGCGACGGCGCCGACCGGCCCGACTGCGGTGAGGCGCAACGACGCCCGAAGCGCCCGGTCCGCAGCACCCGGAACATTCGGGTCCCGCGGGCGGTGGCGCGCCCGGTCAAGCGGGCGGTGCGGTTGGTGCCCGGGGTGCACTGGTAGGTCGCATCGCGACGGCCGGTGCGCTCACCCAACAGCGTTGTCCCAGGCGATCATTGCCAGGTCCACCGTCGCATCCATGTCGGCGCGGGAAGCGCCGTCCCTGGCCTGGATGGAAAGTCCGTACAGCACCGTGATCATGAACGAGGCCAGGCGCTGCGCATCGAGATCCTGAGGTAGCTCACCGTCGGCGATCCCGCCGCGGATCCGGGCCAGTAGCCGCGCACGGTCCTCGCTGCGGCAAGTCCTGAGCAGGTCACGCATCACCTCGGTTTCGGCGGAGTAGGCGATGGCGGCGAGCACGATCATGCAGCCCGGCGGAGTCGACGGATCGGCGTAGTCGCGCACGTTGTCACGCAGCATGGCCTCGACGGCACCCCGCACCGGACCGGGCCGCTGCAGCGCGATCGTGGTCGGTGAGCGGTCCGGTGCGTTGTAGTACGCCACCGCTTCGCGGAACAGGTCCTCCTTGGAGCCGAACGTGGCGTACAGGCTCGGGGCATTGAGGCCCATCGCCGCCGTCAGGTCGCTGACCCGGGTGCCCTCGTAGCCGCGCTCCCAGAACACGTCCAGTGCCGCCTGCAGCGCGGTGTCCCTGTCGAAGGCACGTGGCCGGCCGCGGCGTGCGGTGGGTTGACGGGGCATACGGACAGTCTATATTTGTAGTATCTATTACAAAATGGATTGGAGCCACGTATGGCGTTGAAGGCATTGACATCCAAAGCCGCACTCATCACCGGTGGCAGCCGCGGAATCGGTGCGGCAATCGCGCGCCGCCTCGCGGCCGAAGGCGCCGACGTGGCCTTCACCTACCACTCATCGCCCGAGCGAGCGGCCGACGTGGTCGACGCGATCACCGGCTTCGGCGCGAAAGCCCTTGCACTACAGCTCGACAGCGCTGCGCCCGACGCGGCACCGCATGCGGTCGATGCCGTCCTCGACGCGTTCGGCAGGCTGGACATCCTGGTGAACAACGCCGGAGTCTTCCCCAACGGCCCGCTGGATCGGGTGAGCGCCGGCGATATCGACCAGGCCATCAATCTGCACATCCGCGCGCCGTTCCTGTTCAGTCAGGCCGCCGCGGCGGCCATGAGCGAGGGCGGCCGGATCATCACGATCGGCAGCAACTTGGCCGACCGCACCCCCTTTCCCGGCGTCACGCTGTATTCGACGACCAAGGCGGCCGTCGGCGCGCTGGCCCGAGGACTGGCCCGTGATCTCGGGCCACGTGGAATCACCGCCAACGTGGTACAGCCGGGCAATACCGACACCGAGATGAATCCGGCCGACAGTCCCGAGGCCATCGCCGACCTTCCGAACATTCCGCTGGGACGCTTCGCGCAGGCCGACGAAATCGCCGCCGCTGTCGCCTACCTCGCCGGTCCCGACGCGCAATACGTGAACGGCACGACCCTGACCGTCGACGGCGGCTACAACGCCTGACGGCCGGGAGGCAACGATGTCGTGGGTTCTGCTGGTCCTCGCCGGACTGCTGGAGATCGTCTGGGCGCTGGCCATCAAACAGTCCGAGGGCTTCACCCGACTGTGGCCGAGCGTGGTGTGCGTGATCGCCGCGGTGGTCAGCTTCGTGATCCTGGCCCTGGTGGTCAAACACCTTCCGGTGGGCACGGCGTACGCGGTGTGGGCCGGAATCGGCGCGGTCGGGGTCACCATTGCGGGCGTGGCGCTGTTCGGAGATGCGCTGACACCGCTGCGGGTGACGTTCATCGCGTTGATCGCGGTGGGCTTGGTCGGCCTGCGATTTGTTGAGCAGTGAGCCCGCCCACGCCTAAGGTTGGCGACGTGACGTCGCTACCCGTGTTCGCCGATGTCGATACCGGTGTCGACGACGCCATGGCGCTGGCATATCTGCTCGCCAGCCCCGAAGCCGAGTTGGTCGGTATCGCCTCGACCGCGGGAAACGTTCCGGTACAACAGGTCTGCGCCAACAATCTGGGCCTGCTGGAACTGTGCGGAGTGACGGGGATACCGGTCTCCAAGGGAGCCGAGCGGCCGCTGAGCGCACCGTTGCGCACCGCCGAGGACACCCACGGGCCACAGGGCCTGGGATACGCGCAGCTGCTCGAGACCGACCGGCTGCTGACCGCACACGATGCCGCCGAGGCCTGGGTACGCGCTGCACGTGCGTATCCGGGTGAATTGATCGGGCTGGCCACCGGCCCCCTGACCAACCTGGCCCTGGCCATGCGCGCCGAACCCACCCTGCCCAAGCTGCTGCGCCGGCTGGTCATCATGGGCGGGGCCTTCGACTACCGGGGAAACACCACGCCTGTGTCGGAGTGGAACATCAGTGTGGATCCCGAGTCCGCCGCCGAGGTGTTCGGCGGCTGGACCGCCGCCTGGGGTCTCGACGACGCGACACATGTGCCGATCGTGCTGGGCCTCAACCTCACCGAGAACATCGCGATGACGCCCGCGCTGCTGAACCGGCTGGCGGCCGCGGCCGGATCGCCGTCGGCACCGATGAGCGTGCTCGACGAACGGGGCACGCGGTCGACGGCGGACAATCCGTTGATCCGCGTCCTCGAGGACTCCATGCGGTTCTACTTCGAGTTCCACTTCGACACCGGCGACGGATACCTGGCCCACCTGCACGATCCCCTCGCCGCCGCGGTCGCGCTGGACCCGGAGTTGGTGAATTGCCGGGAAACCACGGTCGATGTCGAACTGAGGGGCACCCTGACCCGCGGCATGACAGTGGCCGACTGGCGTGGACACTGGGGCCGCCCGCCCAATGCGCTCGTCGGCACGGAGGTCGACCCGACGGCGTTCTTCGACCGGTTCATCGGCCGGGTCGGGGAGTTCGCGCAACGTCTGAGCTGAGGGCGCCGGCGCCCTCATTCATAGGCACCCTCCAGATACCACCGGCGCTGCCGGTAACACAGCAACAGAGCCTGATCTCCCCCGCCGTCTCTCTCGTCGCGGCCCAGCAGCACCTGGACCCTCGCGGTGCGTCCGGCCCCTCGGTTCTCCGGATCCCACCACCGCTCATCGACCGGCCACGGCCCCGCCCACCAGCGCAGCCTGCCGTCACGGCGGCCGGCACCGGCAAGCTGTGCCGGATCGGCCGAGAACAACCCGCGGCTGGTGACCCGAACCAGGTTTCCTTGTACGTCAAGAAGTTCCACCGGATCGTCGAGCAGTACGGTCGGCGAGGGTTCGGGCAATTGGCCGGGCCACGGCTGGCGCGGATCGGCTCGCGGTACCGGCTCATCCCCCAACGGAGTGAAGGTGATGCGCTCGGCAGGCCCGCGGCCGCCGCTGAGCACCGGCACCTGCACCGCTTCCTGGCCGAGCAGACCCTGGACCCGCAGCAGCGCACGCCGGGCCCGCAGCCGGTCCTCTTCCCCGATCCCGCCCCACAGCGGCAATTGCAGCGCCGCGGCCGAGACCACCTACACCGGGCGCAGGCGCAACACCGTCACCGGGGCGGTGGGCCGCTCAGAGGTACGGCGGTTCAGCCAGCCGTCCAGCTGCCAACGCACCCGGTCGGCGGTGGCATCCTCGGTCAGCGGTTCGGCACACCGCCAGACCCGTTCCAGCTCTTCACCATTGGCGGTGACGGCATGGATGGCCAACCGGGTACAGCCCACCCCGGCCGCCTCCAGATGACGATGCAGATCACTGGCCAGTGACCGTCCCGCGAAGGCCGCGGCATCCACCCGTTCGATCGGCGGGTCGCAGTTCATCACGGCATCGAGTTCGGTGGCCGGATCCCGCCCGGAGGGGCCCCGGTCCGGTTCCCCACAGGCGAACCGGTGCGCCGTCACCGCATCGGCCCCGAACCGGGAGGCGACATCGGTGCGGGACAACTCGGCGAACTGCCCCAGGGTTCGGATACCCATCCGCCACAACAGGTCTGCCAGGTCCTCGCGGCCGGGAGCGGCCAGGGCCGGTTCGGTGGCCAACTGCCGGATCGACAACCCGGAGAGAAACCGGGCGTCGTCCCCGGGTTCGACGATGCACCCCGCCCGAGCGGCGAAGACCGCGGTGGAAAGTTGATCGGCGATACCGACCTGGCATTCGGCCCCCGCCGCTGCGACGGCATCGATCAGTCGTTCGGCCGCAACCGGTTCGGACCCGAAGTACCGCGCCGCACCACGCACCGAGAGCACCAACAGTCCCGGACGCAGCACCTCGGCGCGCGGCACCAGATCGTCGACCGCAAGCGTCACGTTCTCGAAATGGCGGGCGTCCCTGGCCGGATCGGCGGTGACGACGTGCAGTTGCGGGCACCGGGCCTGCGCCTCGCGGCGCCGCAGTCCCCGCCGGACCCCGGCCGCGCGCGCGGACGCCGAGCAGGCGATCACCCGGTTGGCCAGGGTCACCGCGACCGGCACCGTCGACGTCAATCCTGCCGCCGTCGCCGCGGCCACTGCCGGCCAGTCCATACACCAGAGGGCCAGCACCCTGGATTCCGCGGGCACGAGCTATCCGCCTACCGCGCAGGCCGATCCGGTGCCCCGCCCCCGGGCACGCATGGCCAGCCGGACCCGGCTGATCCGGCCGCGTCCTGGCATCGGGGTGTCCCGGCCCGCGCCGGCCACCTCATAGCCGGAGACCCGGGCCTCCAGCCGGGCCGACGCGCCCTGCCAGTCACCATCGGTGATCAGCAGGGTGCAGCCTTTCTGCCGGGCCCGTGCCACCATCACCCGGGCCCGGCTCGGCGGCACCGAACGTCCGCCCAGCCCGAGCACCACCAGATCCATCCCGTCCATCAGCACCGAGGCCACCTCGACGGGGTCGGCGCCCGGGTCGGGGATCACTGCGAGCCGGCTCAGATCGGCGCCCATCTCCACCGCGGCCAACAGTCCGACATCGGGTTGGCCGACGATCACCGCATGCCCACCCGCGGCCGTCACCGCCGCCACCATGCCCAGCGACAGCGATCGGGCACCCGCGGCCACCGCGACGGACCCGCGCGGCAGCATCGTCGGCAGGCCTTCCGGCAACGTCTCAACCAGCGTTTCAGGCTCCGCCAGCAAAGATTCCCGAGCCGGAATCACCGCCGCGGCCCGGGGCATGCCGCGATGCGCCTGGCCAACCTTCCCCGATACCGAGGCAATCTTGCGCCGAAGGTGTTCTACCTGTTCGGAGCGGGTGAGCCGGTGTAAATCGAGCTCCGCCGCAACAGTCACAACAACACCTCCCGCACCATCTGTTCGCCATCATTTTCGAATATATGTTCGATGGCTCGAGTAAACACCCACCCCCCGACAGCGTCAAGCCGCGGTGGGCGGTCACCGACCCCGGAAGGCGGGGCCGGCCGGAATGGCTCTGCGACCGCGCGGACCTTAAGTTAGAGTTCCGTTCACCAGAACCCGCTTCGGGATGGGACTGGCCACGACTTGCGTTGCAGGTAGTGGGAATCCACTGCGATTCGCCGAAGGCCAAGTTCTGTAACAGCACGGGGGACAGTGAGGACAGCATCATGAAGTCTGGGCAGTTGACTCGTCGGCTCACCGTCATCGCCGGCGGTGCGGCAGTCATCGGGATGATCTCGTTCACCGCGGCGTGCGGTACCGAGGAGAAGAAGGGTCCCGAGACCACCACGCCGACCACGACGACGACGACCACCACCACAACGCCGGCCACTCCCGCCCCGCCGCCTACGGTCGAGCCGACCGAGAAGTCGATCAACCCCACCGGCGGCAACCTGTTCACCCCGGGCGTGAAGGCACCCCCGGCCCCGACCGCGATCCCCGGCGACAACTAGACGCGGAGCGCAGAAAGTCGGTCGTTCTCCCATGGCCGGGAAGAACATCGCCCCCGGGCGGGCGTTACTGGCGCTGATCCTGTTCAGCGTCCTGCTGGTCTCCGACCTGCGAACCAGCCCCACCACGGGCAATTGGGCGTACGGACCCACCCAGATCACGGGTCCGTACGCCCAACTACTTTCTGCCTCAACCGATCTCGGGCCGGCCGACACCGGCTCGGCACAGCTGACCATGACGCTGCACGGCGCCACCCGGCCTGCTGCGCTGTTCGGGTGGGCCGAGCAGCGCTCACTGTCGATCCGGTGGCGACCCGGTGATGCCTGGGCGATCGCCGAGGGCCGATCCGCCGCGATGGCATCCGCTTTCGGGGTGGACATCCATGACTACCGGGGCCGCCGCGGTCAGGAGTTCTACGCCTCACCGCAGCAGCCGTCGGTACCCGAACCGCTGGCCGGGGAGGTCTCCGGAGTCGGCCGCATCCTGGGCTACACGCCGTACCGGATGTCGCTGCCGGACCTGCGGAACCTACCCACCGATGTTCCGGACCAAGGGCTGACGCCACAGGCGGTGCTCAACACCTACAACCTTGCCGGCCTGGCGAAGCAGGGGTTCACCGGCAAGGGCACCACCATCGTGTTCTTCGCGTTCGACGGTTTCGACCAGGCCGATCTGGACACGTTCGCCGCCACATTCGGCCTGCCCAGGTTCACCCCGACAGTGGTCGGCGGCCAACCGAGCGCACCGCGTGGTGAGACCACCATGGACCTCCAGGTCGCCCACGCCGTCGCCCCTGACGCGCAGAAGGTCGTGGTCAACGCCAGGCAGACAGTGCAAGGTGACGGTGCCTACGAGAAGATCGGGAAGATGCTGGAGTCCGCGGACCAGCAGTTCCCCGGCGCGGTGTGGAGCTTCTCGATCGGCTGGGGCTGCGACAAGTTGATCACCGCCGCCGATCTCGCCCCCGTCCGCTCCGCACTGGCCACCGCGCACACCCACGGCACCACGGCATTCAACGCCAGCGGTGACCTCGCCGGCCTGGAATGCAAAGGCGGACAAGACTGGTCGTCCGCGCCCGGCAAGGACGACATCGGCCTCGACTCGGTGGCCTCCCTTCCCGAGATCACCGATGTCGGCGGCACGACGCTGTCCACCGACGCCGACGGCGACTGGCTGGCCGAGCAGGCCTGGTTCGACGTTCCGCTGTCGCAGGGCACCGGCGGCGGCGTGTCCGCGCTGTTCGACCGCCCGGACTGGCAGAAGGGGCTGTCCGCCCCCGGCAGCACCGAAGCCGGCGGCGAGCAGAAGCGGCTGACTCCCGACATCTCCGCCGTCGCCGACCCGTTCACCGGAGTGAAAATCGTTCTGAACGGCCAGGTTCTGGTCGGGGGCGGGACCTCGCAGTCCGCACCGCTGTGGGCCGCGATGGCCGCGGTGATGAATCAGTACCTGATCGCCAACGGCGGCCGCGCGCTCGGCGATTTCAATCCGCTGCTGTACCGCATCGCCAGAGGAGCACCGCTGCCGGCGTTCCGCGACGTCACCCTCGGCGGCAACGCGGTCGCCAGTGCCGCACCCGGCTACGACCTGGTGACCGGGCTGGGCACACCCGACGTGGAAAACCTCGCCAAGAACCTTCTCATCCTGCAGAAGGCGAGCCGATGACCGATACGCCCGACGACACCGACGTCCCCACCACCGAATGCCGCGTCTGCAAGATCGACGTGCCAGACGGCAAGTACTGCGGTCTGTGCGGGGTACCGATCGACAAGGAGCGAGGAGACGGACCGGAATGGTTGCGCCTCAGCGCATCCTGCGTCGCCCCCGATGAGCACCTGCTACGCCCGTCGATCGCCAGCTCGCTGTTCCCCCATCTGTCGCACCAGTCCCGCATGCCGTTCCGCATCGCGATGCTGGTCCTGCTGGCCGGGTTGGTGGCGTGTGCGCTGTTACGGCTGCCCGCGGCCCTGATCGCGGTTGCCGCACTCGGGCTCCCATTGCTGTTCCTGCTCTACCTCTATGAGTCCGACGCCTTCCGCGATCTGCACCGCGTCAATCTGGCGGTGGCCATCGTGCTGGGAGTCGCGCTGGGCGTGGGCTGGGTGCTCCTCACCGGCCACGCCATGGCCAAGTCCTACGGCGTCCCACTCGGTGTGGGGGTGACCGGATCCCGGATGGTGCGCAACGGCTTGGGTATTCCGCTGGGCGGCGCGGTCCTGATGCTGGTACCTGCCGTCGTGGTCCGCGTGCTGCGCCCGGCGAGCCGGGAATCGTTGGACGGCTTCATGATCGGCGCACTCGGCGCGACGGCATTCACCGCGGCGGCCACCCTGACCCGGCTGGCACCACAGCTCACCACCGGAATGGTGGCCCGCAACCGCCCGATGTCCGGGCTGATCGTCGAAGCCGGAATCCGCGGTGTCGCCGTACCTTTGACCGCAGCGGCCATCGGCGGCCTGATCGGCGCGGCATTGTGGTTCACCCGCCCCGCCACCAAGGCCGACAAACACGTCGGCTACGTCCGGCTGGTGATGTTCTCCTGCGCGTTCGCGGTGCTGATCATCTACACCGCGCTTGGCCTTGTCGATGTTGCCCGTATCCCCCAGTGGATCCAGCTCGCGGTGCACATCGGGGTTGCGCTGCTGGCGATCTTGGCGCTGCGCGTCGGTCTGCATCTGGCGCTGCTGCACGAAGCACAGGACGAGATCGCCTCCGACCAACCCATCTTCTGCCCACGCTGTGGTCACGTCGTGCCCGACATGTCGTTCTGCCCCCACTGCGGTGCGGCCACCCACGCATCGTCACGCACATCCCGGGCCGAACGCCGCGAGCACCGGCCGGTACGTGATCCGGGGGCCGGCACCGGATGAGCACGTTCTTTCCCGGCTACGCGGTACCCATTTCCACGGGCAGGACCCGAGCCGTCCGCGGAACCTCGGCCCTGAAACTGCTGGCGATCCTGGGCACCGGAATCGCCCTGGTGGCCGGTGCATTGGTCTGGGTCTCCCATGCCACGAGCAAGTCCCCGGCCCGCTACATGTGTCCACCCGACTGTGGGCGGCCCCCGACCGGGCAGGCCGTGGTGATCAATCCGGTGTTCACCGCCCCAGACGGAAGCTTCTCGGTCTCCTACCCGGTGGCTTCCTCTGCGTACAAGGTCACCACCAACCCGACGGGTGTCACCGCGGAATTCCAGGCCGGTGACGGCGGCATGCTGCAGTTGTTCAGCGAACCGGCAGGCGGGCGCAGCCCCGAGGACATCGCCAATTCCCTGGTCAAAAAGACCTTTCCGGACACCAAGACCGCCTACAACATCCCGAATGCGATGGTCGGTTACCACCCGGGCTTCGGGCTGGTCGCCGACTGCTGGCCACAGGGCGCCACAAGTAACTACATGCGGATGCGGGTCCTGGTGTTGGTCGCCGTGAAAGACGACCTCGCCCTCGTCGCGTCGGCCGTCGGACCCTACCGGGAGTTCGGCCCCGGCTCCGGCGCCAGTAAACCCTCGGGCGCGAACCTGCAGTTGGCGCTGGACATGGGCAAATATGTCAACAGCTTCCGCTGGCGCGGAGATCCCAACCGCTGAACCAGCTTTTCGATACGGTGCCGCCGCCGATCGAAAACTCACAATTGACGCCCACGCCGGGCCGCGCCGGGTTAGAGTTTGCTGGCAATCCGATTCGGGCGCTGTTCCCGAATCGCCAGGCGGGGGACAGTTAGGACTAATCATGAGGTCACGCCCATCAACTCGTCGCCTCGCGGCCGCCGCGGCTTCGGTCGCGATCGTCGGAATGGTCGGGCTCAGCGCTTGCGGTACGGGCGAAAAGGCACCCGAGACCACGAGCCCCACCCCGACCACCACCACGACAACGACGACCCCCACAACGCCGCCGCCCGCGGGGCCCACCGAGAAGCAGGTCTCCCCCGGCGGCGCCAACAAGTTCACGCCCACCCACGTTGAGCCGGTGGCGCCGCCCACCGGACGTCACGGGATCGGCAGCCCCCACCGGCAATAGCACCGTCGGATACCGGCCGTTGACCGTGCGGCCACCCACGCCATGAGCACCGGAACCGGCTCCGGCGACACCTTGCCCACCATCGAATGCCGGGTATGCCGGGCCGAGGTTCCGGCGGGCACATTCTGCGGCCGATGCGGTGCGCATCTGGATCCGCGGCGCGATGGGCCCGGGTGGTTGCGAATCCGCGCGTACTGCGCGGGCCGCGAGCACCTGCTGCGGCCGTCGGTGGTCAGTTCGCTGTTCCCCCAACTGCCGCAGCGTTCGCGCGCACCGTTCCGGCTGGCGATAGTGGTGCTGGTGGTCGCCGTGGCCGCGTGTGCCCTGCTGCGACTGCCGGCGGCGATGAACGCGCTCGCCGCTTTCGGGGTGCCGCTGCTGTTCGTCGCATACCTACGCAGATCGGTTTTCTCCCACGATGTTCCGGCACGCACGATGCTGCTGACCGCCGTCCTGGGCGCCGGGCTGGGCGCGGCATGGACCCTCATGACGGCAACCGCGGTGGCCCGCGAGTACGACATGCCGATGGGTGTCGACATTCCGCAGTTCCGAATCATCCGCGACGGCCTCGGTGTCCCGCTCGGCGCGATGTTGCTGATGCTCACCCCGGCAGTGGTGATCCGCCTGTTCGCCCCGCGACCACGAAAATCGCTGGGCGGCTTTGCCATCGGCGCAGTGAGCGCGCTGGCTTTCACCGCGGCTGCCACGCTGAGCCGGCTGGCTCCACAGTTCGACGACGGGATCGTGGACCACGACCGGCCATTGAGCGGGCTGCTGGTACAGGCCGGCATCCAGGCGGTGGCGGTGCCCTTGACCGCTGGGGCCGCCGGAGCTCTCGTCGGTATCGCCTTGTGGTTCACCCCGGCACCGGACAACCCGCGGCAGAACCCGAAGACCGTACGTACGGCGGTGGCATTGACGGCCGCAACCGTCCCCGCCTGCTATGCGATGCTCGGGCTGATCGATGTCGCGCCCGTGTCTCAGATGTTGGTGTTGGCAGTGCATCTGGCCGTGACGGCGTTGGCGATGCTGGCGCTGCGAATCGGCCTGCAGCTCGCGTTGCTCTATGAAACCTCCGACGCCGCCGTTCCTTCAGACGGATCGCTGCTGTGCCCACAATGCGAACGCACCGTTCCCGATGTGAGGTTCTGCCCGAACTGTGGCGTCGCGATCCGCGCGTTGTCGCCACCGGCGCATCGGGTCGGCAACCGGCGGCTGTTGGGGGCGTGGGGCGCGGGTGTTGCGTTGTTGGCTGCGGCCCTCGTCGGGGTTTCGGCATTGGCCAGCCCCGCTCCCGAACGTTACGTATGCCCGCCGGACTGCGGCCGTCCGCCGACGTTCGAGCCGGTCGCGACGAATCCCCGCTTCACCGCCCCGGATGGCGGGTTCTCGGTCGCCTATCCGGCCACCGGTGCCGCCTACACGGTCACCACCGCCGATAACGGGGTGACCGCGGATCTTCTGGTCGGAGACGGCGGCACCATGCAACTCATCAGCAAGCCCGCAGCCGGAAGGACGCCGAAGGAGATCGCCACGGCCCTGATCGAGGACACCTACCCCGACGCCGACATGGACTATGAGATCCCGAATGCCATGGTCGGCTACCAACCCGGGTACGGGATGGTCCTCGACAGCTGGCCGCAGAACGCCACCGGCGACTACATGCGGTTGCGGGTGGTGATTCTCGCGGCGGTCAAGAACGACCTGGCACTGATCGCCGTCGCGACCGGCCCGTATCACGCGTACGGCCCCGATTTCGGTCCCGGCATTCCGTCCGGCGCCAACTTGGATCTGGCACTGGATATGGGCAAGTACGTCAACAGTTTTCGGTGGCGCGGAGACCCCGCGCGCTGAGCCTCGGCGGGCATGAACCGAATGTCCGCCATCGTCAATTGGTGACATTGACAAATGTCATCAATTGCTGGTGTACTCCAGACACGCTTCAACGAGGAGGCCCCATGTCCGGAACCACCGGAATTCACCCGGCCCGACGCGGATCCGTGCGGTCCCGCAGCGCATCCAAGGTCAGCAGCCTCACCCTGCGCCAGGTCAGTGCGGCTCTGCCGCCGGATACCGGCTGGGGACTGTGGACCTCACGCAGGCTGATCGCGCGGATCATGGCCACCTTCGGTCCATCGCTGTCAGGCACCCGCGTCGAACATGTCGACGTGCGCATGGCCGACGGCAGACGCGTCGTGGGCGAATGGGTGCGCGGCCCCGGGGTGACCGAAGGCGAACGTGCCATCTACTACCTTCACGGCAGCGGATTCGCGCTGTGCTCACCTCAGACGCACCGGCGGCTCACCGCATGGCTGTCGCGCCTGACCGGACTGCCCGTGTTCTGCATCGACTACCGGCTGGCTCCCGAACACCGGTTCCCCGCCGCCGCCAACGATGTCCACGCCGGGTGGGATTGGTTGTGCACCGAACGCGGGCTCCGTCCGGACCGCATCGTGATGGCAGGCGATTCCGCGGGCGGGCACCTCGCCGTGGATCTGCTCCTGCAGCCCGACGTCGTCCACCCGGCAGGGTTGGTGCTGTTCTCCCCGCTGGTCGACCTGACCTTCACGCTCGCCCGCACCCGTGAGAGCCTGCAGCCCGACCCGGCGATTCGCGTCGCCGACGCCGCTCGCCTCGTCGAGTTGTATTGCGGGAAAGTGGATGTCAGTCATCCTCGGCTGAACCTGGACGTCGCGGGCGGGCGTCAGTTACCGCGAACCCTGATCCAGGCCGGCGGCGCCGAGATGCTGCTCGCAGATGCCCGCTCGCTCGACGCGGACATCCGGGCCGCGGGCGGTCATGCCGACCTGCAGGTCTGGCCCGATCAGGTACACGTCTTCCAGGCCTTGCCCCGGCTCAGCCCAGAAGCCGTCCCGGCCATGCAACAAGCAGCACGCTTCATCTCGGAATCCCTGCGCTGCAACGCCGATGAGAAGACCGTCGAGGTGGCCGGATGAATATCTTCGGATCGGGCCGCAAGCGCAGCCGGCACGCCGACGCCGTCGTCACCGGCGGGGGCAGCGGCATCGGCGCCGCCTTCGCACGCGAACTGGCCTCCCGCGGCGGCCGGGTGGTGTGCAGCGACATCGACGAGGCCGCGGCTCGTGCGACCGCCGAGGCCATCATCGCCGACGGTGGGCAGGCCATGTCGGTGCGTTGCGACGTCTCACAGATCGATGAGGTCACCCACCTCGCCGAGGCCGCGCAAACCTGGTTCGACGGGCCGCCCTCCCTGGTCGTCAACAACGCGGGCGTCGGCGCGGGCGGCCGGCCGATCGGCGAGGTCCCCCTCGACGACTGGAACTGGGTGCTCGGCATCAACCTGTGGGGACCGATCCACGGCTGCCACGTGTTCACGCCGATTCTGCGTGCCGCAGAGGGGGATCAGCCCCGCGGCATCATCAATGTGGCGTCCGCCGCTGCCTTCGGCGCGGCTCCGGGAATGGCCGCCTACAACGTCAGCAAGGCCGGGACCCTGTCGCTGTCGGAGACCCTGGCCGCCGAGCTGGCCGGCACCGGTATCAACGTCACGGTGCTGTGCCCGACGTTCGTCAAGACCAACATCGTCGAAGCGGGCCGGATCACACCTCAATCGACGCAGCTGGCCGACCGGCTGATGCGGTGGACCGGGTTCTCCCCCGAACGGGTGGCACGGATGTGCCTGGACACCAACGACCGTGGCGGTCTCTACTGCATGCCACAACCCGATGCCCGGATCGGTTGGGGCATCAAACGACTCACCCCGACCGTGTACACCCGCGCTGTCGGCCTGACCACCCGCATCACCAGTCACGAGGAGGTTTCGTAATGGCCATGGACATGGAACGAATGCTGGCGAAGATCAAGGACCGGCAGTGGGCCCTGGCCGACATCGACTGGGACGCACCGGGCGCCGAGACCATCACCGACGAGATGCGACCGAAACTCAAGGCTTTCATGGCCGACCTGTGCTGGATCGAAAACGTCGGTGCACGTGGGTTCGCCGCGCTGGCAAAGAAGGCGCCGACCCCGACCATCGCCGAGATCTACCGCTACTTCCACGCCGAAGAGCAGCGGCACGCCAATGCCGAGCTGGCTCTGATGAAGCGCTGGGGCATGCTCGAAGACGGCGAGATGCCCGAACCGAACGTCAACATCCGGCTGGCCATCGAATGGCTGGACACCTTCTCCGACAACATGTCGCTGTCGGTGCTCGGTACCGTCATCCCGATGCTCGAGGTGGCTCTCGACGGAGCACTGTTGAAGTTCCTGCTCGAAGAGGTCGACGACCCCGTGTGTCATCAGGTCTTCGAGAAGATCAACAACGACGAATCCCGCCATATCGCGGTCGATTTCGAAGTGCTCAACATGATCGGCAATTCCACCGCGCGGCGACTGGCGGTCGAATTCGTCGGCAACGTGGCGTCTCCCGGGGTCATCATCGGCACCTTGATGTACGTCCCGCTGCTCAACCGGATGCGCAACAACATCGTCGACATGGGCCTGCAGCCCGAGAAACTGTACAAGGCGATGATGCGCTTCAAGGAGATCGGCGGCCGCGGTGAGCACACCTGGCGGGTGCCGACCTATCAGCTGCTCAAGCTGCACGGCCGCATGGTCACCAACCCGCGCCACCCCTACCACTGGATCGCCAATCCCATGGTGTGGGCCTCGGACCGCTATCCGAAGACACTGCTGCGGCCGATCCCCAGCTGGTTCAAAGAGCTGACCCACGAGCCGGCGGCCTGACATGGTGAATCGGACCTACGACACGCTGATCGTCGGTGCCGGGTTCACCGGCATCGGCACCGCCATCAAATTCATCGAGGCCGGGATCGACGACTTCGTCATCCTGGACCGTTCGGACCGCGTCGGCGGGACCTGGCGCGACAACACCTATCCCGGTGCGGCATGCGATATTCCGTCGCTGCTGTACTCGTTCTCGTTCGTCAAGAACCCGGAGTGGTCGCGGGCCTACTCCCCGGCCGGCGAGATCCGTCAACACATCGAGGGCATGGTGGACTCGTTCGACCTGCGCCGCCGGATCCAGTTCGGTGTCGAGGTCAACGGTCTGTCGTTCGACGAGACCGAAGGCGTCTGGACGGTCAACACCACCGGCCGTAAGCGCTTTCGGGCGCGGACCGTGGTACTGGCCTCCGGTCCCCTGCCCGACCACAAGTGGCCCGACATCCGCGGACTGGACACCTATGAGGGCCACAAGATCCACAGCGCAAACTGGGACCACGACTACGACTTCACCGGCAAGCGCGTCGCCGTCATCGGCACCGGGGCCAGCGCCGTGCAGATCATCCCGGAGCTGGTGAAGACCGCGGGCTTCGTCAAGGTGTTCCAACGCACCCCGGGCTGGGTGATCCCACGTCTGGATATCGCCACTCCCCCGGCGGCACGCACGCTGTTCACGAAAGTGCCTGCCGTGCAACAGCTTGCCCGCCAGATCCTGTTCTGGGGTCACGAGGCGAGCGCGACGGCGATGGTGTGGGACACCCCGCTGACAGGGCTGGTGGCGCGGGTCGGCAAGGCGCATCTGCGCCGGCAGGTTTCCGATCCGTGGCTGCGCAGGCAGCTGACACCGGATTTCACCCCGGGCTGCAAGCGGATGCTGGTCTCCAGCGATTACTACCCGGCGCTGCAGCGCGACAACTGCAAGCTGATCGACTGGCCGATCGCCACGATGAGCCCGGTGGGCATCCGCACCAGCGACGGCATCGAACACCACCTCGATGCGATCGTGTTCGCCACCGGTTTCGACGTCCATCTCACCGGCCCGCCCTATCCGGTCACCGGTCTCGGCGGCCGGTCCCTGGCCGACGAATGGAAGGGTGGCGCTCAGGCCTACAAGAGCATCAACGCCCACGGGTACCCGAACCTGTTCCTGATGACCGGGCCCAACTCCGGGCCGGGACACAATTCGCTGCTCGTCTACGTCGAGGGCCAGATCGACTACGCCGTCTCCGGCATCAGCACGATCCTGCGCAAGAACCTTCGCTACCTCGACGTGCGCGCCGACGTGCAGCAACGGCACAACACCCGCCTTCAGCAGCGACTGACCAAAACCACCTGGATGTCGGGGTGCACCAGCTGGTACCTGACCGCGGACGGATTCAACGCGTCGATGTATCCCGGAACCGCCACCCAGTATCTTCGACAGATGCGGGATTTCCGGCTCGGTGACTACGACGTAGCGGTGCGGGACGCGCGCGTCCCGATCAGCTCTTCGGCCTGATGGCGGGCAAGCAGCCCCGGCAGTCGGCGGGCGCCATCTCGACGATCCTCACCGGTCTGCGCCGGGCGCCACGGCAGATCCGGCGCGGATCGCGTGACGTCATCGAAACGGCGGTGTCCCAGCTGTTCGACGCCGCCGTCCAACCGCACGGCGCCGCAGCGTCCGGCGAGTACCGGATCGAGGAGCTCGCGCGGCTGGCCGACACGACCACCCGCAACATCCGGGTGTATCGCGACCGGGGATTGCTGCACCCGCCGCTGCGGGTCGGCCGGATCGCGCTGTTCAACGACACGCATCTGACCCGGCTGCGGTTGATCACGTCGATGCTGGACCGGGGCTACAACATCGCGCACGTCCACGAGATGCTCAGCGCGTGGGAGCAGGGCAAGGACATCGGCGATGTGCTGGGCCTGGAGGACGCCATCGCGGGCAACTGGGCGACCGAGAAACCCGAGCGGATGTCGCTGGCCGAAGCCAAACGGCTGGTCGATGACGACGCCGGGTTCGACCGGCTGGTCGGCAACGGCGTGATCAAGCTCGAGAAGACCTCGGACGAGGCAATCGTCGTGCGGCCCAAGCTGATCGAGGCGTTCAACGAGGTCCGGCGGTACGGCGTGCCGATCGACACGCTGATCAACGTGCACGAGCAGGTCGTGCCGCTCCTGGACCAGATCAGCTCGATCCTGGTGCAGGCCGGGGTGGATCAGGTGTCCGAGAAGATCAAGCCCGGCGAGTCACTGCCCGCCGATACCGAAGTGGCCGAACTGATCACGATGTTGATCCAGTTCCGGACGCAGGCCGTCTCCGCGGTGAGCGCGACACTGGCCGCCTCGATCGAGTCGACCATCGAATCGGTCGTCAGTCAGATGTTGACCGAGTACGTCGAGAACGCTGCCGAGTAACCGGCGTCTATTCCCACTCGATGGTGCCCGGCGGCTTGCTGGTGACATCCAGCACCACCCGGTTCACCTCGGGCACCTCGTTGGTGATCCGGGTCGAAATCCGTTCCAGCACTTCGTAAGGCACGCGGGTCCAGTCCGCGGTCATCGCGTCCTCACTGGAAACCGGGCGCAGCACGATCGGGTGACCATAGGTACGACCGTCGCCCTGCACACCGACCGAACGCACGTCGGCCAGCAGCACCACCGGGCACTGCCAGATCTGCTGGTCCAGGCCGGCGGCGGTGAGCTCCTCGCGGGCGATCGCATCCGCGCGGCGCAGGGTGTCGAGCCGGTCGGCCGTCACTTCGCCGACGATGCGGATACCCAGACCGGGACCCGGGAACGGTTGGCGGCCAACGATTTCCTCCGGCAGGCCCAGCTCACGGCCGACCGCGCGCACCTCGTCCTTGAACAGCAGCCGCAGCGGCTCGACGAGCTTGAACTTCAGGTCGTCGGGCAGGCCGCCCACGTTGTGGTGGCTCTTGATGTTGGCGGTGCCGGTGCCGCCACCGGATTCCACCACGTCCGGGTACAGCGTGCCCTGCACCAGGAACTCGATCTCACCCTCGCTCGCACCCAGGGTGTCGCGAACCACCCGCTCGAACGCCCGGATGAACTCGCGACCGATGATCTTGCGCTTGCCCTCGGGGTTGGTCACCCCGGACAGTGCCTCAAGGAAGCGATCGGCGACGTCGAGGGTGACCAGTTTGGCACCCGTTGCCGCGACGAAGTCCCGCTCGACCTGCGCGCGCTCGCCCGCCCGCAGCAGACCGTGGTCGACGAACACACACGTGAGGCGGTCCCCGATGGCGCGTTGCACCAGTGCGGCCGCCACCGCGGAGTCGACGCCACCGGACAATGCACAGATCGCCTGACCGTCGCCGATCTGCTCCCGCACCGCCTCGATCAGCTGATCGGCGATGTTGGCGGCGGTCCACGTCGCGCCGATGCCTGCGAACTCGTGCAGGAACCGGCTCAGCACCTGCTGGCCGTGCGGGGAATGCAGGACCTCGGGGTGGTACTGCACGCCGGCCAGCCGGCGGGCCCGGTTCTCGAAGCCGGCGACGGGGGCCCCGGCGCTCGAGGCGATCACATTGAACCCATCCGGCGCCGCGGTGACCGCGTCGCCGTGGCTCATCCACACCGGCTGGGTGCCCGGCAGTTCAGCGTGCAGGTCACCTCCGCTGACGCTCAGCTCCGTGCGCCCATATTCGCTGGTCCCGGTGTGTTCGACGGTGCCGCCCAGCGCCTGGGCCATGGCCTGGAAGCCGTAGCAGATGCCGAACACGGGGACGTCGAGATCGAACAACGCGGGGTCCAGGCGCGGGGCGCCCTCGGCATAGACACTGGCCGGGCCGCCCGACAGCACGATGGCCTGCGGACCCTTGGCCTTGATCTCCTCGACCGTGGTGGTGTGCGGGATGACCTCGGAAAACACCCGCGCCTCACGGACCCGGCGAGCGATCAGCTGTGCGTACTGAGCGCCGAAGTCGACGACGAGGACAGGACGGGGAGATGCAGATGTCACCGCAACAGTCTAGGAGGTGACGCGTTTGCCCACCGAGACGGGCAAAAATCGTCTCGACAGCGCTGAACTGGCCCGCAGCAGTCGCGGCAGACGGCGTGTTTAAGACCCCCGCCCGCGTGGTGATTACGCATGATGAAGGAGACGTCGGCGAAAGCGAGGTGCCCGGTGCTGGGCCTGCCCGAACAGATCACTGCCTGCCTGTTCGACCTCGACGGCGTACTCACCGATACCGCCAGCGTGCACAAGAAGGCCTGGAAGGCGATGTTCGACGAGTTCCTCAAGGCACGGGCCGAACGCACCGGTGAACCCTTCGTCGCTTTCGACATCAACGCCGACTATCTGAACTACGTCGACGGCAAACGCAGGCAGGACGGTGTCCGCTCGTTCCTGGCCAGCCGCGGGATCGAGTTACCCGAGGGCACACCGGACGACGGCACCGACGCCGACACCGTCGAGGGTCTGGGCAACCGCAAGAACGCGATGTTCCACCAGACCCTGCAGGCCGACGGGGTCGAGGTGTTCGAAGGATCCCGGCGCTATCTGCAGGCCGTCACACAGGCCGGCCTGCGCCGGGCAGTGGTGTCCTCCAGCGCCAACACCGAGGAGGTACTCAAGATCACCGGATTGGACGCATACATCGAGCACCGCGTGGACGGGTTGACGATGCGCGACGAGAACCTGCCGGGCAAGCCGGCACCGGACAGCTTCCTGCGCGCGGCCGAACTCCTCGGCGTCTCCCCCGCCCAGGCCGCCGTGTTCGAGGACGCGTTGGCCGGGGTCGCGGCCGGGCGGGCCGGAAAGTTCGGTTTCGTGGTCGGCGTGGACCGGGTCGGGCAGGCCGAGCAATTGCGCCGCGACGGCGCCGACATCGTCGTCACCGACCTGGCGGAGTTGATGTAGCGCCATGATGATCACCCACGACGCGTACCCGGTCGAACCGTGGCAGGTGCGCGAAACCCGTTTGGATCTCAACCTGCTGGCTCAGTCCGAATCGTTGTTCGCACTGTCCAACGGACACATCGGCCTGCGCGGCAATCTCGACGAGGGCGAGCCGTACGGCCTGCCGGGCACGTATCTGGCCGGGTTCTTCGAGGTGCGTCCACTGCCCTACGCCGAAGCCGGGTATGGCTACCCCGAGGCCGGCCAGACCGTCGTCGACGTCACCAACGGCAAGATCATGCGGCTGCTGGTCGATGACGAGCCCTTCGACGTGCGCTACGGCGATCTGATCGAGCATGAGCGCACCCTGGATCTGCGCGCCGGCACCCTGACCCGCCTCGCCCACTGGCGCTCCCCCGCGGGAAAACAGGTCCGGGTGGTCTCCACCCGGCTGGTGTCCTTCGCGCACCGCGGCGTGGCCGCCATCGAGTACATCGTCGAAGCCGTGGGCGAATTCGTGCGGGTGACAGTGCAATCCGAACTCGTCACCAACGAGGACCAACCCGAGACCTCTGGCGACCCCCGCGTCTCGGCAGTGCTCAAACACCCGCTGCACGCCGTGCACCACGAAAACACCGACACCGGTGCGCTTCTGGTGCACCGCACCGTCGGCAGCGGCCTGATGATGGCGGCCGCGATGGACCATGACGTCGAAGTGCCCGGCCGGGTCGAGGTGAGCACCGACTCCCGTGACGACCTGGCCCGGACCACCATCATCTGTGGACTGCGAGCCGGACAGAAGCTGCGCATCGTCAAATACCTCGGCTACGGATGGTCGAGCCTGCGTTCGCGTCCCGCGCTGCGCGATCAGGCCGCCGGCGCCATCACCGGCGCCCGCTACAGCGGGTGGCAGGGGCTGTTGGACTCCCAGCGCGCCTACCTCGACGACTTCTGGGACTCCGCCGACGTCGAGGTCGAGGGTGATCCGGATTGCCAGCAAGCGGTGCGGTTCGGGTTGTTCCACGTGCTGCAGGCCAGCGCCCGCGCGGAGCGGCGTGCGATCGCGGGCAAGGGGCTGACCGGCACGGGCTACGACGGCCATGCCTTCTGGGACACCGAGGGTTTCGTACTGCCGGTGCTGACCTACACCAAGCCCCAGGCGGCAGCCGACGCGCTGCGGTGGCGGGCCTCCACCCTGGACCTCGCCCGCGACCGCGCAGCCCAGCTCGATCTGGAGGGCGCCAGTTTCCCGTGGCGCACCATCCGGGGTGAGGAGTGCTCGGCGTACTGGCCTGCGGGCACCGCGGCATGGCACATCAACGCCGACATCGCCGCTGCCTTCGAGCGCTATCGCGTTGTCACCGGGGATGACTCGCTGGAGCGGGAATGCGGCCTCGAGGTTCTGGTGGACACCGCCCGGCTGTGGATGTCGCTGGGACACCATGACCGCCACGGGATCTGGCATCTGGACGGCGTCACCGGACCCGACGAATACACCGCGGTGGTCCGCGACAACGTGTTCACCAATCTGATGGCCGCCCACAACCTGCGGGTGGCCGTCGACGCCTGCATGCGCCATCCCGAGGCGTCCTACTCGATGGGCGTGACCACCGAGGAGACCGCGGCCTGGCGTGACGCCGCCGATGCCGCCCATATCCCCTACGACGAAGAACTGGGTGTGCACCCGCAGTGCCAAGGCTTCACCACCCTGGCCGAATGGAACTTCTCGGCCAACACCTCCTATCCGCTGCTGCTCAACGAGCCGTACGTCCGGCTCTACCCGGCCCAGGTGCTCAAGCAGGCCGATCTGGTGCTGGCCATGCAGTGGCAGAGCCACGCGTTCACCCCGGACCAGAAGGCCCGCAACGTCGACTACTACGAGCGCCGCACCACCCGCGATTCGTCGCTGTCGGCGTGCACCCAGGCGGTGATGTGCGCTGAGGTCGGCCACCTCGAGCTGGCCCACGACTACGCCTATGAGGCCGCGTTGATCGACCTGCGGGATCTGCACCAGAACACCCGCGACGGCCTGCACATGGCCTCGCTGGCGGGTGCGTGGACGGCATTGGTGGGCGGTTTCGGCGGACTGCGCGACGACGAGGGCATCCTGTCGCTGGACCCGCACCTGCCCGACGGCATCTCATGCCTGCGTTTCCGGCTGCGCTGGAAGGGATTCCGGGTGACCGTCGATACGCATCACGAGGCCGTCACCTATACCCTGCGCGACGGGCCCGACGGGTCCCTGACCATCCGTCACGCCGGGAAGGACGTCGTGCTCAGCACCAGCGAACCGACCACCGTCGCGATCGTTCCCCGGCACCCGCTGATGCCTGCGCCGCCCCAGCCGCTCGGGCGCGAGCCCGTGCGTCGTCGCACCGGCCACTCCGACTGACATTGATCACCCGACGGGGTTTGGAGGGGGAACGTCGTTGGGTACTCGGCTCCTATAAGTGACAGCGGTGGTATCGCCGCGCGCGATGACCTCCGCTGAACAGCGAAAGGAGCGACGGGGTGACCGGTACCCAGCCCAAGCCGACAACCACCGACGCCGGAATCCCGGTGTACAGCGACGAACACTCGTTGACGATCGGTCCGGACGGCCCGATCCTGCTGCAGGACCACTACCTGATCGAGCAGATGGCGATGTTCAACCGGGAGCGGATCCCGGAGCGCCAGCCGCACGCCAAGGGCGGCGGCGCATTCGGTCACTTCGAGGTGACCCACGACGTCAGCGCCTACACCAAGGCCGCGCTGTTCCAGCCGGGCGTCAAGACCGAGACCCTGACCCGGTTCTCGACCGTCGCCGGTGAGCGGGGCAGCCCAGACACCTGGCGCGACCCTCGCGGGTTCGCGACCAAGTTTTACACCACCGAGGGCAACTTCGACATGGTCGGAAACAACACCCCGGTGTTCTTCATGCGGGACCCGTTGAAGTTCCAGCACTTCATCCGCTCGCAGAAGCGGCGATCCGACAACAACACTCGCGATCACGACATGCAGTGGGATTTCTGGACGCTGTCGCCGGAATCCGCGCACCAAGTCACGTGGCTGATGGGTGACCGCGGCATCCCGAAGGACTGGCGGCACATGAACGGCTACTCCAGTCACACCTACAGCTGGATCAACGCTGCCGGAGAGATCACCTGGGTGAAGTACCACTTCATCACCAACCAGGGCATCGACTTCCTCACCCAGGAGGAAGCCGACCGAATGGCCGGCGTCGACGGCGATGCCCATCAGCGTGATCTGTACGACTCGATCGACCGCGGCGACTTCCCGAGCTGGACGTTGAAGGTGCAGCTCATGCCGTTCGAGGAAGCCAAGGACTACCGGTTCAACCCGTTCGACCTGACCAAGGTGTGGCCGCACGGCGACTACCCGCTGCACGATGTCGGCACGCTGACACTGGACCGCAATGTCGAGGACTATCACACCGAAATAGAGCAGGCCGCGTTCGAGCCGAACAACCGGGTGGCCGGCACCGGTCTGAGTCCGGACAAGATGCTGTTGGCCCGCGACTTCTCCTACGCCGACGCCCACCGTCACCGGCTCGGGACCAACTACAAGCAGATCCCGGTGAACGCGCCGAAGGTCGAGGTCAACAGCTACTCGAAGGACGGCGCGATGCGGATCAAGAATGTGACCGATCCGGTGTACGCACCGAACTCGTACGGCGGGCCGCAGGCCGATCCGGCGCGCACCGGCGAATCGGTCTGGCGCGCCGACGGCGACATGGTGCGCGCCGCTTACACGCTGCACGCCGAGGACGACGATTGGGGCCAGGCCGGAACCATGGTGCGCGACGTGCTCGACGACGCGGCACGGGACCGGCTGGTCTCCAACATCGCCGGCCACCTGTCGAAGGGCGTCTCCGAGCAGGTCCTGGAACGGGCCTTCGAGTACTGGAAGAACGTCGACAAGCAATTGGGCGAGAAGATCGAATCGTCAGTCCGCAGCGGCAGCTGATCAAACCGCAGATGCGTCGCCGGGATCGAGGATCTGCGCGATCTCGGCGCTCATCGCGGCGCGCACGTCGTCGTCGGTGATCGGATCCAGGCCGGTCGCGGCCTTCAGGAACGGTTCGAAGAAGCGCCAACCCAGTTGCAGGGCAACGGCGTTCGCAACGGCAAGCCGTCCGCGGCGCTCGTCGTCGAACTGCGGCAGCACCTGCCCGAGCAGCCTGGTGACACCCGGAAACCGGGTCTGCAGTTGCCCGATCGGGTAGCCGTCGAGCAGCGCCCGGGCCATCACGCGCATATGCCGGTCCATGTTGTGCTCGATCTCGTCGGCGGGACCGCCGTCGTCCAACAGCGTGGTGAGCCGGGCACCGAGGTGATCGAGGACCGCGCCGACCAACTGCTCCTTGGTGCCGAAGTGCCGGTAGATCAGCCCGTGGTTGACCTTGGACCTGGCGGCGATGTCACGGATCGACGTGGCCGCCACCCCACGCTCGGCGAACAGTTCGGCCGCCGCGGACAGTGCCGCGGCCACCACCTCGTCACGGCCCACCGGGCTCGCCGGATCTTTTGCCGGTGGCGTCGGTGTAGTCACGTGGTTACACTAGCTCACATGCAGGTGTAGTCACCTGACTACAGTTGTTCCCACCAGCGCAAAGGACTGATCCGATGACCGCTTCCACCATCGCTCCCCTCACCGTCAAGAAGCTCGGCAGCCGGATCGGCGCCCGCATCGACGGGGTCCAGCTGGGCGGGGATCTCGACAAGAGCACGGTCGCCGAGATCCGGCGCGCGCTGCTGGAGCACAAGGTGATCTTCTTCGGCGGCCAGCACGACCTCACCGACGAAGGGCACCACGCCTTCGCGCGGCTGCTGGGCCAGCCGGTCGGCCACCACGCGCTCAAGCAGGCCGATGCGCCGATCATCACCCCCCTCGACTCCGAGTACGCCAAGGCCACCCGCTGGCACACGGACGTCACGTTCGTGCCCGACTACCCCGCCATCTCGATCCTGCGAGCGGTGACGCTGCCCGAATACGGTGGATCCACCCTGTGGGCATCGACCGCGGCCGCCTACGACGCGCTCCCCGAGCCGCTCAAGCACCTCACCGAAAACCTCTGGGCCGTCCACAGCAACCGCTTCGATTACGCGGCCGCGCCGGTGGCCTCGCTCACCGACGAACAGCAGCAGATGCGGGCCGCGTTCGAGAAGCCCGATTTCCGCACCGAGCACCCGGTGGTCCGGGTGCATCCGGAAACCGGCGAACGCACCCTGGTGGCCGGCGACTTCACCCGCGGCTTCCTCGGCCTGGACAGCCACGAATCCTCGACGCTGCTGGAATTGCTGCAGCGCCGGATCACCGTTCCGGAGAACACCATTCGTTGGAACTGGGCACCCGGCGACGTCGCCATCTGGGACAACCGGGCCACCCAGCACCGCGCTGTCGACGACTACGACAACCAGCGCCGGGTGATGCACCGCGTGACGCTGTCCGGTGACGTGCCCGTCGACATCCACGGGCAGCGCAGCCGGCCGCTCGCGGATGCCGCTCTGCTCCAGGCGGTCTGACTCACATCTTGATCGCCGGCATCAGCCGGATGATGTTCCACTGCCGGTTACGCCGGGCCGACAGCGACGAGATGGTCAGGGCACCGACCCAGATCAGCAGCAGCGTGATGATCGCCTGCCACAGCCGGTGATCGATACCGCCGAGGATGAGCTGACGTAATCCGTTGACGCCGTACGTCATCGGATCGTAGTTGTGGAACGCCTGGAACGGTCGTGACGTGGTCTCCACCGGATACATCCCGCCTGCGCTGACCAACTGGAGCATGAGCAGGGCCATCAGCAGCACCCGGCCCACCGCGGGGCCGACGAAGGCGTTGATCGCCTGCGTCGCCGCCACGAAGGTGCACGAGATCAGCATCATGAAGCCCAGCATCGCGACCGGATGTGCCACCTGCATGCCCAGGGCGAACCGCACCACGCAGTAAAGGATGATGGCCTGGAATATCCCGATCACCGCGGCGGGCACGTAGCTGGCGAGCACCACTCGGATCGCCAGTACCTCCGCGGCGATCGGGCGGTTCTGCAACGGACGCAACACCATCCACAGCACGAGCGCACCGAAGAACAGGGCGAGCGTGATGAAGAACGGCGCCATCCCGGTGCCGAAGTTGGGCGCGGCGTTCTCGGCCGAGTTCTGCAGGTGGACCGGACCGCCGATGGTGTCGGCGATCGCCTCCTTCTGCGCGGGTGTCCAATCGGGCACCTGGCCGGCGCCGTCGGCGAGCTTGGTCGCCAACTCGGCCGATCCGGACCGCAACTGCGAGGTACCCGATTTCAGCTGCCCGGCACCGGTGTCGAGTTTGGCTATACCACTGGCCAATTCGGCATTGCCCGAGGCCAGCTGCTGAGCTCCGCTTCGCAGCTGGTTCAGCTTGGCGTTGAGATCGGAGTTCTTGCTGCCGACCTGATCGAGCGCGGAGTTCAGCGGGCTGCCGGGGTTGCGCAACGACGACGTCATCGAGATCGCGGCATTCTCCGCATCGGTGAGCTGTTGGCGGATCTGCGGGGTGAACTGGTGGGCCCGAAGGTCATCCTGGACACCCCGCAGCGTTCCGGCCGCGTTGTTGGCAAGCGGATCCGGGCTGGCCGAGAGCTGATCGATCACCGACGTCAGCGCCGTCGCAGCGGAATCCTGCGCCCCGGTGATGGCGCCGATCTGGTCGTTGGCCTGCCGCAGTGCAGCGGTGCCGTCTTCCAGTTTCTGGGTGTCGCCACCGACCTTCGACAGCGCGGACGTCACCGCGACCAGCGGGTCGGTGGCCTTGGTGATCCCGTCGGAGAGCTGCTTGGCACCGGTGGCCAGCTGGGCCGAGCCGGACCGGGCGCTGTGAAGCCCGGTTGCCAGCTGACCGGCGCCGTCATCGACTTTCACTGCCCCGTCGGCGAGTTGGGCCGCACCGTCCGCGGCCCGCTTGATCCCGGCGCCCGAGCTGACCACGACCGAGAGCACCTGGTTGACCGCCTGGCCCGAGATCCGCGTCGACACCGCGTTGAGCACCTGGTCGATCGCGGTGCGGCCGATGTTCGACGAGATGTAGTTGTTGGCGTCGTTGTAGACCGCATTCAGGTTGGCCTGCTTGGGGTTCCCGGTCAGCGGTGATGCGATCGCCTCACTGAAATCGGCCGGCAGCTCGAGCATGAAGTAGTACTGGCCGTGCTCGACGCCCCTACGCGCCTCGTCGTCATCCACCACATGCCAGTTCAGGCTCGCATCGTCGGTCAGGCTCTTGGCGATCTCGGCACCGACATTGATGTGCTGGCCCGAAACCACCGCGCCCCGATCGGCATTGACGAGTGCCACCGGCATCTTGTCGACCTGGCCGAAGGGGTCCCAGTAGGCCCACAGGTACAGCGCGCCGTACACCAGCGGCAGCAGCATCAGCACCACGATCGCGGCGCGGGTCATCCGGCTGCGGCCGAAGCGTTTGATTTCCGAGCCGAAGGCGAGTCCGGCGGCCGGGGCTCCGAAGTTGAGTCTTGCAAACATCATTCGTTCTTTCCGGTCAGGATGCGGTGATCGTGCAGACCGTGGTCGGGGGCTTCGACACCGAGCGGATTGGTCACGCCGACAACGACGGTGCGCTGGGTGGCGATGGCGCCGAGTCGTTCGACTGCGACCGCCCGGCGCGAGTTGTCCCTTACCTGTTCGAGGTCGCCGACCACCAGGATCGGACGATTCGAGAACAAGGCCAGGGTGACTTTCAGCAGGAACAGGTCGAGATCGGACAGTTCGCTGATGTAGGTCGCGGCCGCCGGCGGCGTCAGTGCCCCGAAGACCTCACGGAGTGCGGATTCGCCGGCCTCGATCGGAACCCGTCGATACCACGGTGCCAGCCACCGGCGCTGCTCGGCGAGCACCGTCTGCACGGTGACCGAGTCCTCCAGCTCGTCGATGTCGGCGAACGCCGCGATTGCGCAGTGCCGCCGGATCGCTCGGGGGGCGGTCTCGCCGCAGACCGTCACGGTGCCGCTGGTGGGCTTGAGCCGGCCGGCCAGCGTGAGCAGCAGTGCGGTCTGGCCCCAGCCGCCGGGCATCTGAATGGCGTGGAATCCCGGCGTGAGCTCGAGGTCGATGTTCGAGAACAACGGTCCGTGCTCGCCGTCCACCCCCAACCCGGCCGTGACGATCTGCGGCGCGTCCTGCGCGGCGCCCGCCTCGGGCGCATCGGTCGCGTCGTCCCCCTCGGACGCCCGGGTGTCCTCGGCGTCGTCCTGATCTTCCATCTCCGACCTTTCGATACTCACTGGTATCCAAACGATACCAGCGAGTATTGTGTTCCCCATGTCGGCTGTCAAACCCGCCCGCACCCGTCCCACCCGCGACGAGGTGCGCGACCGGATCCTCGACGCAGCGCTGAAGGTTTTCGCGGCCGAAGGGTTCGCCGGCGCCACCATCGACGCCATCGGTCACGCCGCGGGATTCACCAAAGGTGCGGTGTACTCCAACTTCGAATCCAAGGACGAGTTGTTCCTGGCCCTGCTGGACCGGCAGTTCGAGAGTCGCGGCGCCCTCATCGCAACCGCTCTGGACAGTGGGCACGGCGACACCGCCGCGATCGCCGCGGCATTGAGCAGGTCAACGCTGGATTCGATCCACGATCAGACCGAGTACCAGATCGTGCTGACCGAGTACTGGCTGCGTGCGGTCCGGGATCCCCAGCTCCGCGAACGCCTGGTGGCCCGCCGCCGCGCGGCCGCCGATCAAGCGCTGCGCATCGTCGAACAGGCCGGTACGTCCCTGCCCGGTCGCCAGCTGTCGGCACTCGCCCAACTGGTGGTCACCATCATCTCCGGCATCGCCACCGAGGAGGTGCTGCAACCGGGGACCGTCGATGTCGACACACTCACCCGGCTGTTCACCGCGCTGCTCGAATCCAGCCCAGCTCCCGGCCGGTAGCGGCTCAGGCCAGCTTCTTGTGCACCGGCCGCCCGCCGGTCGCCTCGAAGATGACCCGCTTGCCGATCTCGACGGCGTGATCGGCGAATCGCTCGTAGTAGCGACCCAACAGCGCGACGTCGACAGCCGAGCACACCCCGTCGTCCCACTGACGGTCCAGCAGCAGGGTGAACAGGTGACGATGCTCGGCGTCGACGGCGTCGTCCTCGTCGCGCAGGCGTGCGGCGGCGTCGGGATCGCGCGACACCAGCACCTCCTGCGCGGTGCGCGCCAACTGCACGGCCTGGGCGCCCATCTCGGCAAAACTTGCCCGCACCTCGTCCGGCAGCGCGCATTCAGGATGGCGCAACCGGGAGATGTCGGCGACATGCACCGCGAGCGCGCCCATGCGGTCGATATCGGCGGCGATGTGCATCGAACCGACGACGGTGCGCAGCTCACTGGCGACCGGCTGCTGCAGGACCAAGAGCCGGAACGCCGACTCCTCGATGCGGTGGTTGTAGGCGGCGATGTGTTCGTGGTCCGCGATGACCTGCTCGGCCAGTGACAGATCGGAGTCGAGCAGGGCCTGGTTGGCCCGCTGCATCGCACTGACCGCCAGCGCGCACATCTCGGCGAGTTGAGTGGACAGTGCCGCCAACTCGTCGTGGAACGCCTTCCGCATGCGCCGCACCCCTCCCGGCCGGACCTCGCCGCCCGGCGAGGGTTAGGTACCCGGAATGGGGCGGGACCTAACCGCCCGAGTTGACGGGTTCGATCGGCAGCCGCCGCAGTCCGGCAGGCGCCTCGGCCGGCACCACGGGATGTGCGGGCGCGATCGGCGCCAGTTTCCGGTACGGCTCATTCTGCGCCGGACGCTCGTCGTTCTGCCCGTTGTTCGGCCACAACGACGCGGCCCGCTCGGCCTGCGCGGTGATCGACAGCGACGGGTTCACCCCGAGGTTCGCCGAGATCGCGGCGCCGTCCATGACGTAGAGCGTCGGGTAGTTGTACACGCGCTGATACGGGTCGATGACACCGTGGTCGGCGCTGTCGCCGATGGCCGCCCCACCCAGGAAGTGCGCGGTGAGCGGGATGTTGAACAGCTCGCCCCAGGTGCCGCCCGCGACCCCGTCGACCTTCTCCGCCATCCGCCTGGTGAACTCGTTGCCCACCGGGATCCACGTCGGGTTCGGCTCGCCGTGGCCCTGTTTGGACGTCATGACCCGCTTGCCCCCGGGCCCACGCTTGGTGAAGGTGGTGATCGAGTTGTCCAGATGCTGCATCACCAGGGCGATGACCGTGCGCTCACTCCACCGCTGCGGGTTGAGCAGACGGATCAGCTTGCCCGGATCCTGGCGACCCTGTTCGAGGAACTGCCGCCAGCGGGGCACGTCGGTGCCCTGCGGCCCGGTGCCGTCGGTCATCAGCGTCTGCAGCAGCCCCATTGCGTTGGAGCCCTTGCCGTAGCGCACCGGCTCGACGTGAGTGTCGGCGGTGGGATGCACCGAGGAGGTGATGGCCACGCCGTGGGTCAGATCCATGCCGGGTGTCACCGTGAGGGTCTGGGCACCCACGATGGACTCGGAGTTGGTGCGGGTCAGCACGCCGAGTTTGGCCGAGAGCTTGTTCAGCTTGCCGGTATCGCGCATCTTGAACAGCAGCTTCTGGGTGTTGTATGTGCCGGCCGCCAGGACCAGGTGTGTCGCGGTGAAGGTCTTGCGGCGACGACGCAGCTTGCTGCCGGTGCGCACGGTGGTGACCTCCCACAGCCCGTCGGCGCGCTGCTCGAAACTCGTCACCGTCGTCATCGGATGCACTTGCGCCCCAGCGGATTCCGCCAGTCCCAGGTAGTTCTTGACGAGGGTGTTCTTGGCGCCGTGGCGACAACCGGTCATGCATTCGCCGCACTCGATGCACCCGGTGCGGGCCGGTCCGACACCGCCGAAGAACGGGTCGGGCACGGTCTTGCCCGGTGTCATCTCGCCGTCGAGGCCGAAGAACACCCCGACGGGCGTTGCGACGAAGGTGTCCCCGCAGCCCATGTCGTCGGCGACCTCTTTGACGATGCGGTCCGCGTCGGTGAAGGTCGGGTTCTTGACCACACCGAGCATGCGCTGAGCCTGGTCGTAATGCGGCATCAGCTCGGCACGCCAGTCGGTGATGTCCTTCCACTGCGGATCGTTGAAGAACGGGTCCGGCGGCACGTAGAGGGTGTTGGCGTAGTTCAGTGATCCGCCGCCCACGCCCGCACCGGCCAGGATCATCACGTTGCGCAGCAAGTGGATGCGCTGGATGCCGTACATGCCCAACTGCGGCGCCCACAGGAACTTGCGCAGGTCCCACGAAGTCTTGGCGAAGTCCGGGTCGGCGAACCGTTGGCCGGCTTCGAGTACACCGACCCGATAGCCCTTCTCAGTCAGCCGCAGCGCGCTCACGCTGCCGCCGAACCCCGAACCGATCACCAAGACGTCGTAGTCAGGCTTCATGTGATCAGTATGACGCTACCGACAGGTAACTTCTAGACAGGAGGCCCTAACTTGTAAAGACGAGCGTCAGCTCCCGACGGTCAGGCCGACCTTCTGGAACTCCTTGAGATCGCAGTACCCGGCCTTGGCCATCGACCGGCGCAGGCCACCGACCAGGTTCAACGACCCGAACGGATCGTCGGACGGTCCGTTGAGCACCTGCTCCAGGCTGGGCCGCTCCCCGACCGCCACCTGCAGCAGCGCGCCGCGCGGCAAGGACGGGTGCGCCGCCGCGGACGGCCAGAACCAGCCGCCGCCCTGCGCTTCGTCGGCCACGGCCAGCGGCGTGCCCAACACAACGGCGTCGGCGCCGCAGGCGATCGCCTTCGCCAGATCACCCGAGCTGTGGATATCGCCGTCGGCCAGCACATGCACGTAGCATCCGCCGGTCTCGTCGAGGTATTCGCGACG
>NZ_HG322951.1:1963694-2049596 GCF_000455325.1 Mycolicibacterium septicum DSM 44393 | reverse complement strand
CGCGACGCGCGGCGGCCGCATCGGCGATGGCGGTGGCCATCGGCACGCTGATGCCCAGCACCTCGTCGCTGGTGGTCACACCGGCGGTGGAGCCGTAGCCCACGATCACACCGGCCGCGCCGGTACGCATCAGGTGCAGGGCGGTGCGGTGGTCGAGCACACCGCCGGCCACGACCGGCACATCGAGCTCGGAGATGAACGTCTTCAAGTTCAGCGGCTCGCCATCGGACGCGACGCGCTCGGCGGAGATGATGGTGCCCTGAATGACCAGCAGGTCGATCCCGGCGGCCACCAGGGTCGGGGTCAGTGCCTGGGCGTTCTGCGGGCTGACCCGCACCGCCGTGGTCACCCCGGCCTCGCGGATGCGGGTCACCGCGGCGCCGAGCAGCTCGGGATCCAGCGGTGCCGCGTGCAGCTGCTGCAGCATCCGGATCGCGGCCGCCTCGTCGGTTGCGGTCGCGGCGACATCGCGGACCTGCGCGACCTTCTCCTCGACGTCGGCGTGCCGGCCGATCAAGCCCTCGCCGTTGAGCACACCGAGCCCGCCGAGCCGGCCCATCTCGATGGCGAACTCCACCGACACCAGCGCGTCGGTGGGGTGCGCGATGACCGGAACCTCGAAGCGGTAGGCATCGAGCTGCCACGCCGTCGACACGTCCTTGGACGAGCGGGTGCGCCGCGAGGGCACGATCGTGATGTCGTCGAGTTCGTAGGTGCGCCGGGCGGTTCTGCCCATGCCGATTTCAACCATGTCGCGCATGACTGCTCTTAGTCTCCTGCCCCACCGAATCAGCGGGTGTAGTAGTTGGGGGCCTCGACAGTCATGGTGATGTCGTGCGGGTGGCTTTCCTTCAACCCGGCCGCCGTGATCTGGACGAACTGCGCCTGCTGCAGCTGCTCGATGGTGCCCGAGCCGGTGTAGCCCATGGCTGCCCGCAAGCCGCCGGTCAGCTGGTGGATCACCGAACCCAGCGGACCGCGGAACGGCACGCGGCCCTCGATGCCCTCCGGCACCAACTTGTCCTCGGAGAGCACGTCGTCCTGGAAGTAGCGGTCCTTGGAGTAGGACTTGCCACCGCCGCGTCCCTGCATGGCGCCCAGCGAGCCCATGCCGCGGTAACTCTTGAACTGCTTGCCGTTGACGAAGATCAGGTCACCGGGCGACTCGGCAGTGCCGGCCAGCAGCGATCCCAGCATGGCCGTCGACGCGCCGGCGGCCAGCGCCTTGGCGATATCGCCGGAGTACTGCAGCCCGCCGTCGGCGATCACCGGCACTCCGTAGGGCTTGCAGGCCGCGACGGCTTCCAGGATGGCGGTGATCTGCGGGGCGCCGACACCGGCGACGACGCGGGTCGTGCAGATCGAGCCGGGGCCGACACCGACCTTGACCGCATCGGCACCGGCCTGCACCAGAGCGGCCGCGGCGGCGCGGGTGGCGACATTTCCGCCGATCACCTCGACGCGGTCGCCCACGGTCTTCTTCACCCGCGCCACCATGTCGAGCACACCCCGGTTGTGGGCGTGGGCGGTGTCGACGATCAACACGTCCACCCCAGCGTCGACCAGCAGCATGGCCCGGGCCCAGGCGTCGTCGCCGACGCCGACCGCGGCGCCGACCAGCAGCCGGCCGTCGCTGTCCTTGGTGGCCAACGGGAACTGCTCGGTCTTGACGAAATCCTTGACCGTGATCAGGCCGGTCAGCTTGCCGTGCCCGTCGACGATCGGCAGCTTCTCGATCTTGTGCCGGCGCAGCAGCCCCAGGGCGGCCTCGGCCGAGACACCTTCCTGCGCGGTGATCAGCGGCGGCTTGGTCATCACCTCGGCGACGGGCTTGTTCTCGTCCACCTCGAAGCGCATGTCGCGGTTGGTGATGATCCCAACCAGCTGCCCCTCCTCATCCACGACCGGCAGACCGGAGATCCGGAACCGGGCGCACATCGCGTCGACCTCGGCCAGGGTGTTGCTCGGCGAGCAGGTGACCGGGTCGGTGACCATGCCGGCCTCCGACCGCTTCACCGTCTCCACCTGGGCGGCCTGTTCAGCCGCCGGAAGGTTGCGGTGCAGTACCCCCATGCCACCTGCGCGGGCCATCGCGATGGCCATCCGCGATTCGGTCACGGTGTCCATCGCGGAGCTGACCATCGGCACCCGCAGACGGATGTTGCGGGTCAGCTGGCTCGAGGTGTCAGCCGTGGCGGGGACCACATCGGAAGCCGCAGGCAGCAACAACACATCATCAAAGGTGAGACCGAGCATTGCGATCTTGGTGGGGTCATCACCGCCGGTCGGCACCGGTACGGCGATGGGAACGCTGCTTTCAGCGATCGACATGGGTGGGGCCTCCAGTGGCAGGCGTGGGGCGTGTAATCCGATTCTATCGGCTCCGTTATTGACAATGATGTTGCCGCTTCGTTGCACATCACGGCACACATCGGGACGGCTGGCGCGATACCTGTACGGCTGCGTAGTGTGGGACTCGTGCGTGACCACCTCCCCCCTGGTTTGCCGCCCGATCCGTTTGCCGACGATCCCTGCGATCCGTCGGCTGCGCTGGACGCCATCGAGCCGGGCCAGCCCCTGGACCCCCAGGAACGAACGGCTGTCGAGGCTGATCTCGCCGATCTAGCGGTATATGAAGCGTTGTTGGCGCACAAGGGAATTCGTGGCCTCGTCGTGTGCTGCGACGAATGCCAGCAGGACCACTACCACGACTGGGACATGCTGCGGGCCAACCTGCTGCAGCTGCTTGTCGACGGCACTGTGCGCCCGCACGAACCGGCCTACGACCCCGAGCCCGACGCCTACGTGACATGGGACTACTGCCGCGGCTACGCCGACGCTTCGCTCAACGAGGCCACGTCGGACACCGACGGCTACCGCTGACCGCCGCCTAGCCCCGGCAACAGGGGCACCTCGATCACCGGCGCTGCCGGACCCTCACCACCACGCCCGTTCGACGCGCCCTCGTGACCTGCGCCACTGCCGGTCTCGATGGGCGCGGCCTGCGTTGTGCGTACCGGCGGCGCCGACGGCACAGACGTGGGCTCCACCGCCGGCGCGACGGTCGTGGTGACCGGCGGTTCGGCCGCCGGAGCGGCCGAGGTGGTCGGCGCCGACGTCGTGTGTGTCGCCGACGGCTGTGAGGCCGGCGACGACGGCGCTGTCGCCGGGGCCGTCGCGCTCGTCGTCGGCTCGGCACTGCTCGACGGCGCCGGCGTGGCGGACGAGGACGACGGCGTCGACGGCGCAGTGGTCGTCGGTTGCGACGTCGAGGTCTCCGACGGCGTGGATGTCGCGGACGGGTTGGATGTCTCGGAGCTCGGTGTGGTCTCCGTCGGCGAGGTCGACGGCCCGGTCGTCGGGGTGGACGTCGGGCTCTCCCCGGACGGGCTCTCGGACGGCGACGACGGCGTCACCGTCACCGTGACCTCGGGGAACACGACCGGCGGCGCATCGGGCGGCACGGTCGCGTTCGGGTCGCGGTTCTCGACCTTCACCGACAGCTGCTGCCACTGGTCGACGAGTTCCTGCTTGCGCTGTTCGTCACCGACGGTGGCGACAGTCGTGGTGAGGACCTGCAGCTTCTGCTGCGCCTGCTCCCACTGTCCTTCGTCGATCAGCTGCTGCACCTGCTTGAGTTCACTCGACGCCAACTCGACGCCCACGTCGCGGGTCACCGGCGCCGATCCGAAGACCAGCCCGCGCACCCCGTAGAGCGGGTCGCCCGGGCCGGAGCCGTACACGGCGGCACCGAACCCGCCGAGGCACAGCACCGCGGCGGCCATCGAACCCACCAGCGCCATCGGGAAGCGCACCCGCCCGTGCCCGGTGGCCTTGTCGAGCGCCGCCACGGCCTCGCGCGGCGTGGCGATACCCGACATCGGGGTGCGCCGTGCGTCGTCGCGCCACCCGGCCAGCAGGACGGCCAGCTCGGCTTCCTCCCGGTCGGTGGCATAGACCTGATGCTCGAGGGACAGCGCCTCGATGAATTTCTCGGACCGGTTGATCTCGTTGAGGGACGGATCACCACCGTTTGAGGTCCAGCGGCCGAAGTCAGGCATGGTCGCGCCCCGTCGCCATGATCTCGTTCTTCAGCCGCGCCAGCGCACGGTGCTGCGCAACGCGCACCGCGCCGGCGGTGCTGCCGACCGCCTCGGCGGTCTCCTCGGCACTCATGCCGACCACGACACGCAGGATCAGGATCTCGCGCTGCTTTTCGGGCAGCACGGACAGCAGCCTGGCCATCCGTGCAGAAGATTCGGTGTCGAGCGCGGACTGCTCTGGCCCCGCGTCAAGGGAGAACCGCTCGGGCACCACATCCGTGGGCTCGGCGCGATTCCTGGCTGCCGCGCGATGCGCGTCAGCAACCTTGTGCGCAGCGATGCCGTAGACAAAGGCCAGGAACGGGCGTCCCTGATCCTTGTATCGCGGCAGCGCCGTTATGGCGGCCAAGCAAACCTCCTGCGCAACGTCATCAGCTGAGAGACCACTGCGCTCGGTCGCCCCCACCCTCGCACGGACATACCGAACGACGATCGGCCGAATGATCTCCAGCACTTCCGAGAGCGCGTTCCGATCACCTGCCACTGCCTCAGCAACGACAATGTCGAGACGGTCTCCCGAACTTGTCATCGTGGGCGATCTCTCCAGCGTTACGTTGCACCGACACTCGCGGCGATTGGCTCAGCTAAACAATAACGATCGGGATGTGGTGACCGTGCCGGTGGCGGTTCTAGGCGCCGGCCCACACCCCGCCTCTGCGACGCACTGTATCGGCGCTGAGGTCACGGATCCGGCTTATTTGTGCAGCTTCGTGCGCGGCGCTCCCGATGTCGGCAAGTACGCAGGCCAATGCCCAGCGCAGCGGGACCAACCCGGCTTTCTCGGTGGCCGGCAGTGCAGCGTCGGCGACCTCGCGGGCCGCGTCGTACTCACCGGCACTACACAGTGCCGCGGCCAGCACGACATCTGATTTGACGGCGTGGCGCGTCGAGCGGTGCCCGGCTGCCGCCGCGACTCCGCGCCGGGCATGTTCGACCGCCTCGGCACCGTCACTCTGGACCATCGCCAGTTCGGCGCTCACCCACGACAGCCGGATCCGCCGGCGCGAATCGGCGGGGGTGTCGATGGCGCGCGCCCGGTCGAGCAGTCGGGCCGAGACGCCGAACCGGCCCATCCCGAGGGCATCGGCGGCCAGGCCGACGAGCGCGTCGGCGGCGGCCTCGTCATCGTCGCCGCAGCGCGCCCAGGCCTGACCGTCGGCGCCCCGCGCACGCGCATGACCGCCCAGCTGGCGAAGGAACGAGGCGCGCGTGCTGTACGCCAGCGACACCAACGAACCGGAGTCCTGGCACCGCAGAATCTCGGAGAGCTCGGCGAGCGCGCAGGCGTAACGCCCCTGCCCGCCGGCGGCGACGGCCCGCAGCCAGCGTTCGTGCGGGGTGGTCGCCCCGGGCAGGGGCCACCGGCCGGGGTCGGCCCCGAACGCGGCGTCAGCCAGGGCCGTAGTGGCCGCTGCGAGTGCAGTCATCGGTTCGCGACGCTATCAATACCGAGGGCATTGCAACCCCTCCGGGCAACCCGGTACCGGCGGATACGGGAAATTCACTTTGCTCCGCGATCATTAGTTAACAATTGATGGCTTGAATGTTAATGGCATGTCAACTAACTATCGCCTGCCCGGAATTGCCTTCGACGCCGCGATGTGCCCGAACAGGGGAAACCCGAAGACCCAGGCCAGATCCTTAACACTCATGTCTCAGTCAAGGCTTCACAACGATGAACGTGATGTAAATTCTCGACCTGCGGTTATGCCCTTTAGCACACCGGCAGGCTATTGACGCGCTTTATTCAGTCCCCCTAGTTTGTGTGCACGAGCGGTCATCGGCGACATGAGCTCAGTTCGGTTCCACCGACTCAAACCCGCCCGCGTTGGCGAAATGGGCGAGCAGAGAGGGGTTTTCCATATGCCGCAGCCGCAGCAGCTTCCCGGACCCAATGCGGATATCTGGGATTGGCAAATGCAGGGACTTTGCCGTGGTGTCGATTCGTCGATGTTCTTCCATCCTGATGGTGAACGCGGACGGGCCCGGGCCCAACGTGAGGTGCGCGCCAAGGAGATGTGCCGCAGCTGCCCGGTGATCACCCAGTGCCGTTCACACGCGCTGGCCGTCGGTGAGCCGTACGGCATCTGGGGCGGCCTGAGCGAGTCGGAGCGCGAGCTCTTGCTCAAGCGGGGCATCCGCCGCAGCGCCTGAGCTACACAGCAAACTTAATACGCCGAGCTGAAAGGGCTCCATCCCGCGAGGGGTGGGGCCTTTTCAGTTGGCTCAGCCCGCGACAAAGGCTCCCAGTGACAGCACCGCGAGCACGAGGAACGCAGCGGGAAAAGCAATGTTGTAGAACACCTGCGCGCGAACGTGCGTGATGACGGCACCGATGAAGAACGCGATCAGTCCGATCGCTGCGGCGACGCCGAGCGGCCGAAAGGCGAACAGGCCCACGAGCAGCCCGACGGCGCCCGCGCCCTTGAGCAACCCGAGCACCGGTACCCAGGTTCGCGGGACGCCGACCTCCGTGGAGTTGGCCAGCACGAAGCGGGCCCCGACGAGGTCTCCGAGAGCCATCGCCGCATTGGCCGCGATGGCGATCGCGACGATCACTGTCGCGACCATTCCGAGTTGCAGGGTCATGGTTGTCGCCTCCATTGTTCGGTCGCCAAGGATTTCAAGGGGTTCACCTTGTTGACGCTTGCCGCGGGTGAAACGTGACATCGCGCCGGCAGGCCAGCTGAAGTCCCTACGGCGCCTTGACATCCGCGACGGGCGGTCGACGTGGTCTCGGCGGACTGACGCCCGGTCGGCAAACGGGGGTCTGCGGCGCGGAATTCGGCGAAATCGCGTACCGACACCCACACTCGGGGCACGATCCGTTCCTGAGTCATTTCACGGCGAAGGAGACTGCATGACCACCGACGTAACCGTGGCGGAGACCGGCGCGGGAACTTACACCCAGCAGATCACCGCCGGGCGCCACCAGCTCATCGCTGACGAACCCCTTCCCGTGGGAGACGATGCCGGCCCCAATCCCTATGACCTGGTGCTGGCCGGTTTGGGCGCGTGTACGTCGATGACAGTGCGGATGTACGCCAACCGCAAGGGCTGGCCGCTTGAGCAAGTACGAGTGATATTGCGGCACTCACGCATTCACGCGAAAGACTGTGCAGACTGCGAGACCACCAAGGGGATGCTCGACCACATCGATCGCGAGATCGAGTTGATCGGCGAGCTAGACGACAGTCAACGAGAACGACTGATGGACATCGCCGAACGCTGCCCCGTGCATCAGACGCTGACCTCCTCGGTCCACATCACCACGACCGAGCGGTGAACCGACCGGTTCGCGCGATTTCGTGATCCGCGTGCACCGTCGCGTTGCCCAGGCGTAGGAAGGAAGCCATGGCAGACAACTGGAATGACAACATCATCGCCGAGTTCCGCGCCAACGGCGGCAAGGTCGGAGGACCCTTCGAAGGCGCGACGCTGCTCCTGCTGCACACCACCGGCGCCAAGAGCGGCAAGGAGCGGGTCAACCCGGTGATGGCGTTCGACCTCGACGGAAAGCTCGCCATCGTCGGGTCTTACGCGGGCGCCGACGTCGACCCCGCGTGGCTGCACAACCTGCGCGCGCATCCCGATGCCCACATCGAGATCGGCACCGACGCCTACGACGTGCATGCGCGGGAGATGCCGCTGGCCGAGCGCGACGCCGCCTATCCGCGCATCGTCGAGAAGGCACCGGGATTCGGCGAGTACCAAACCAAGACCGACCGCGTCATCCCGGTCATCGAGCTGCAACGCCGCTGACCGCAGCCGACACCGTCAGCTGACCGCCGTCTGCGACCAGGCCGCCACGGGCAGGGTCAGATAGACGCCGATCAGACAACCCGCACCGATCGCGGTCTGCGCGGCGGCCAGTATGGCGTCGGCACCGGCCTGCCGGTCCTCAGCCCGGTCCGGAAAAAACTTCGACTTGACCTCGATCAGCACATCGAGGTCGAACCGGTCGAACGGCCCGACGTCGTGGAACCGGATCAGCACGTCCCCGGTTGGAGGTTGCCGTCGTAGGGTTCGTCGCCGCATGCCACGGCGATCGACACCGCTGCCGGTAGCTCTTCCGCCAGCCGCGTCCGCATGGCATCGGTGACCCGGGCCCCGCAGGTGACATCGATCAACGGCACTGCGCCAACCTCCGGTCTACTTGGTGGAACAGGCTATTTTCCTGCCCGCACGGCGGGCCAGAAAAGCTTGAACAAGCGCTCCTCCCAACCGTCTTCGATGGCACCGATGCGGGCGTGCTCGGCGATGTAGGCACCGACCACCCCGTCGATCAGCGTCTCGGCATCGACGTCCGCGCGGATCGAACCGTCGGCTTTGCCGTCGTCGATCACGGCGGCCAACGCCGCGCGCTGGTCGATCAGGATCCGCCGGAACAGTGCGGCGAATTCGGGATCATCCTCGGTGAGCAATGCCGCGAGCCCGCCGAGACCGATGCCGTCCTCGACCGTTTCGATCGCGTGGGTGATGAGCCACCGGAGCCGATCCGGGGCACTCGCACGGGGATCGAGTGGGCTCGGCGAGGCGAGTCTCGACAGCGCGCCGGCCAACATGTCGCGCCGATTGGGATGCCGTCGGTAGATCGTCGTCTTCGCGATTCCCGAGTGCGCGGCAACAGCTTCGACCGTCACCGCCCGAGGACCTCCTGAGCGCAACAGGGACAGCGTCGACTCAGCGATGCCGTCTTCGACCCGCCCCTGCGCCATGGGTCCCCTCCCTGGTCTGTCCGTCGGTCGACGGGAATATCTCGGACCCGCCATGCGCTACGCTATACGTAGCAATCGATACGCTACGCGTAGCGTAGTTACCGCAGGTTCGAGTTTTCGTGAGGTGATCACATGTTGAAAGGTGCGGACCGTATTCCGGTTCCCAACATCGCGTACGTTCTGCTGCTCGTCGGGTTCGTGTCGCTCGGGCTTTTCGTCACGGCCCTGGCATTGGGCAGCGATCTGGCGCCCGTCGCCGGCATCGCGCTGATCGCGTGCCTGGGCGGCGCCGTGGCCGGTTTCCGCACCGGCGCCCGCAGACTGGCCCAAGCCCGGCAACCCGATGCCCCCGCCAACAACGTGAGCATCTTCTCCACCCCGCTGCGCCGGGATGAAAGGGATCGGTATCTGAGGAACTACCGCAGCGCCGGCGAGGACCGGGCAATGGCCGTGGTCCCCGACGACGAACCGACGGCCGCCGAAGTGTCGTCAGCGCTGGCCGGCCACCGCCGCGCCGCCTGACGAGGGGCAGCTCGGCCGCTACGTCGGCGCCACCGACCAGGCCGGCGGGCGCTTGTCGATGAAGGCCTGCACTCCTTCGAGCGCGCTCGGATCCATCATGTTGCAGGCCATCGTCGTGCCCGCGTCGGCGTAGGCAGACTCGATGTCGACGTCGATCTGCCGGTAGAACAACGCCTTTCCCATCGCGACCGCAACACGGGGCTTCGCCACGATGCTCGCGATCACCGCCTCGACCTCGTCGTCGAGGGCGTCCGCTGCCACCACCCGGTTGACCAGCCCCAGCACCCGGGCCTGCTCGGCAGGGACGAAGTCGCCGGTCACGAGCATCTCGAAGGCGGCCTTGCGGGGCACGTTGCGCGACAGTGCCACTCCCGGGGTCGCGCAGAACAACCCGACGTTGACACCGCTGACCGCGAAGCGCGCGTCATCACTGGCCACCGCGAGATCGCACATCGCGATGAGCTGGCAGCCCGCCGCCGTCGCGAGGCCTTGGACCCGCGCGATCACCGGCACGGGCAGCCGCTGAATCGACAGCATCACCGCGGTGCATTGGGCGAACAACCGCTGGTAGTACTCCAGGGACGGCTCAGCCCGCATCTCTTTGAGGTCATGCCCGGCGCAGAACGCCTTGCCGGATGCCCCGAGCACCACGGCGCGCACCGTGTCGTCCCGAGCCAGCGCATCGAAAGCGTCACCGAGCGCGGTCAGCATCGCCTCGGACAATGCGTTGAAGGCCTGCGGGCGGTTCAATGTCAGCGTGACGACGCCGCGATCGTCGCGATCTTGAAGCAGCAGCGTCATGGCTCGATCAACACCTTGAGGGCCTCACGGTCGGCCATCGCGCGGTAGCCGTCGGGGGTTTCGTCGAGACCGATGGTGCGGTCGAACACCAGCCCCGGTTCGATGGTGCCGTCGAGAACGTCGGGCATGAGTTCCTCGATGTAGGCGCGGGCGGGAGCGACGCCACCGGTGAGGGTGACGTTGCGGAAGAACGTCCCGAAACCCATTGGCACCTCGGTGTATTGAGATACCCCGAGCCGGCTGACGCGGCCACCGGCACGGACCGCGTCCAGTGCGGTGACTACCGAGGGCTCGGTACCGACGCATTCGATCACCGCGTGGGTACCGTCACCGCCGGTCAGTTCACGGATCTTCTCGACGGCTTCGTCGCCACGTTCGGCGACGACGTCGGTGGCGCCGAACTCACGCCCCAGGTCGGTCCGGACGGTGTGGCGACCATTCAGGATGATCTGCTCGGCACCCAACCGCTTGGCGGCCAGCACCGCACACAATCCCACCGCGCCGTCACCGATGACCGTCACCGACGATCCCGGCCCCACGCCGGCGGTCACCACGCCGTGATGACCGGTACAGAACACATCCGACAGGGTCAGCAGGGACGGCATCAGCGCCGAATCCGCTGCCACCGGCAGCTTCACCAACGTGCCCTGCGCCTGGGGAACGCGCACGGCCTCGCCCTGGCCGGCATCGACGCCGGGGGCACCCCACCCGCCACCATGGCGGCACGATGTCTGCAGACCCTCCTTGCAGAAGTCACACGTGTTGTCCGCCCAGACGAAGGGGGCCACCACCAGATCGCCGCGGCGGAATCCGGACACATCCGCGCCGACGTCCTCCACGATGCCGATGAACTCATGGCCCATCCGGCGGCCACCGTCCTTGTGCGGCATCGACTGGTACGGCCACAGGTCGCTGCCGCAGATGCAGGCACGGGTGACCCGCACGATGGCGTCAGTCGGCTCCTTCACGATGGGGTCGGGCACGTTCTCGACGCGCACGTCGCCGGCCCCATACATCACGGTTGCTCGCATGCTCGGTTCCTTCACTCGTTCGGGAGGCAGTGAGACCCAACGCCTCGAGGCTAGGCCGGTGCGCGTGGTCTCGGGGACCAAAGGGTGCGCGCGGTGCGAGTGCCCTGGCATGGAAATTCAAAACCTAACATTTGTTCTGCGGGCCAGATAGGGTTCGTGGCCATGACCCAGACCCTCGGTGACGCCGTCGACCTGCCCACCATTCCGAGGCCCCGGCCCGCCGGATGCCCGCTGGCACCGCCGCCCGAATTCTCTGAATGGCGGGACTCGGAGGGGCTGCGACGAGTGATGTGGCAGGGCCGGCCGACCTGGGTGGTCAGCCGGTACGAAGATATCCGGGCATCGTTGATCGACCCGCGCCTCAGCGCGGACACGATCAAGCAGCGGCTCCGTGAGGTCGGCGCCGGGGATGCCCTACCGGTGATCTTTGCCCGCACCGACGACCCCGAACATAATCGGCTGCGCCGCATGATGACCCGCGATTTCACGTGGCGGCGTGCCGAGGCGATGCGACCGCAGATCCAGGAGCTGGTCGACCAGTTCCTCGACGACGTGATCGAGAAAGGGCCGCCGGCAGATCTCGTGCGGGGCTTCGCGTTACCGGTGCCGTCGCTCGTCATCTCGCTGTTGCTGGGTGTGCCCTACAGCGATCACGCGTTCTTCCAACACCACAGCACGGTCGGCCTCGATGCCCGGTCGTCCGAGGACGAGAAGGCCCAGGCCATCGGGGCACTCTTCGGCTACATGTTCGATCTGGTCGCACGCAAGGAACGTGAACCCGGCGATGATTTGATGAGCCGCCTCATCACCGACTACGTCGCATCCGGTGAACTGAGCCGCGAGACAGCCGCCATGAACGGACTGATCCTCCTGCAGGCGGGCCACGAGACCACGGCCAGCATGATCTCCCTGGGAACCGTTGCGTTGCTGCAACATCCAGACGTCTTCGAGCTTCTCGGCAGGACCGATGACACCGCCGTCGTCGCCAACGTCGTCGAGGAGCTGATGCGCTACCTCACGATCGTGCACAGCCAGGTGGACCGGGTCGCGACGGAGGACCTGACCCTCGGTGGCGAATCGATCCGCGCCGGAGACTTCCTGTTGATGAACCTTCCCGCCGGGAACTGGGATCCCGCGTTCGTCGACGATCCCGCCCGCCTCGACACCGACCGGAACACCCGTGGGCATTTGGGTTTCGGATTCGGGGTGCATCAGTGCATCGGGCAGAACCTCGCCAGGGTCGAGATGCAGGTCGCGCTGTCCACCCTGGCCCGCCGACTGCCAGGACTCCGTCTGACCGTCCCTGTCGACGAACTGCCGTTTCAGAACCAGCAGGAAATCTATGGGATGGAAGAACTTCCGGTCACGTGGTGAGCCACGCCTACTTTCCGTGATCGACCCCGTCGAAGACCCGCACCGCGTAGTCGAGCGATGCCGGCGTAACGCCGAGTTGCTGCCCGAACGGATGGTCCAGCCAGAAGATGAGGAACAGCAGAAGACCGAGCAGGATGGCGATCGCGCTCGACAGGACCATGTGACTCACCGTATTGCTGAGGTAAGTGAAGCCGATGAGCCCGATGAGAAGGACTGCCCCGAACAGCAGACCGCTCCACAGCAGCCCTGGAATCCGGGGCTGCGCATCGAGAATTCTCGTGTTCCGTTGCGATGTCAAGACATTGAGCTGATCGCGGATCTCGGCGTTGACCGGATGGGCGTTGGGCGTCTGCTGACCCAGTACGCGGTACATGTCGGTGATCGCCCCTCGCGCCGCATCACTCGCGGCATCGCGTTGCCGGGTATCCCACTCGGCCTGCGCGGCGACAGTGTAGGTGCGCAGCAGTTCCCGCGTCCGCACCTGTTCGGGCCCCGGCAGGCTCACCGTCTGCCGGTACATCGTCGCCAGAGTCGACGACTCATTGGTGACGTTTTCCTCTGCCGACGAGAACTGCTCCCACGCGACGACGACCGTGAAACCCAGTAGCGCACCGTAAACGAGGGCAACGGTGGTCAGAAAGGGCGACAGAGTCCCCGTCTGTTTCTTGGCGCCCGGCCGGTACACCGTCTTGTTGGCAATCCACACACTCCCGACAGCCAGCAGAGCCGACGCGGCGAGGACCACGGCGAGGAACAACCACAGGCCCGGCAGGGTCAAGCCACCCATCGCTCACCTCAGCTCCGGGTCGACGGACACCAAATCATCAGGGAATCGCGGGAAGTCCGCAGCGCTGCCGGAAGTCAGCGCCCGGTTGCCTGATGCGGTCGAGATCCTGCCGGGTGGCAGGGTTGGCGTCCAAGTAGCTGCGGACCTGATTTCCGATCTGATCCTTCGGTTGCCCCTTGAGACTGGTGAAGAAGTCGTTGACGTCGGGGTGGGCGGTCAGATAGCTCGAGGTCTCGAAGGAGATACCCGACATCACGCGTGCCATCTCGGCGGCCGTGCACGGTGGCGGCACGGGTGGATCCGCCGTGGCTGCAACAGCGCTCAGAAGCGACAGACCGGCGAAGACACCGGCACCGATGGCGGCGCCGACTGAATGGCGGGTGAGACGTGAGAGCGACATGTTGGCTCCTTCAGCAAGTTGTCCACGGTTCATGACGTAGTTCCTCAACGCGGTCCGATGCCGCCACCGCCACCCGGACGGCCCGGGCCTCCGGGACCACCAGGACCACCAGGCCCGCCCGGTCCGCCGGGTCCGCCGGGTCCGCCGGGACGGCCCGGGTCCCAGATGACGTCGAGATCCCACCCGGTGTCGCAATACCAGTCGTAATCACAGGGATAGGGCACGACCGGTGTAGCTGCCCGCGGCACTCCATCTGCACCGCGCACGTCCCCCTGCGCACAGACCGTGGCATAGCCCGAAGTTGTGCATTCCGCCCTCGCCGGCGGTGCCATGGTGGTGACGACCCCGAACGGGAGCATCGCCGGTAACAGTCCCAAAACCAGGTAGCGCTGTGATGTTCGCACGCCCGCCCCCTCAAATAGTTCGGCCGGGGTCCAGCAACCCATATGCACGGATGTATACCGCACTACCAGCGAGTATGTGGAGTATTGACGCCCTTGCAGGGAATTTTGTCCCGACTCTTGTTGACTCGGAAAACAATTCGGGGGCGCTTTCGCACGACGATGAACGCATTTCCGCCCGCAACGCGGATCGGCCATCGGACCGGTCTCCACGGATTTTCCGTTGCGGGAAGAGGGATTTTATGGCTTCGGCGGTGAGTCGTTAGCGTCGGATTCATGGAGTGGAATTTTCGGTCGGCCGGAGAATTGGCGGCCGCGTTGCGCGCTGGTGAGGTGTCCTCGGCGGAACTGACCGAGGCGGCGATCGCTGGGATCGAGCGGGATGACGGGGCGATCAACGCCATCTGCGTGCGCGACTTCGAGCGCGCGCGCGAGACCGCGCGGCGTGCCGACCACACGCGCGCGCGAGGTGAGGATCGGCCGCTGCTCGGTATTCCGTTGACGGTCAAGGAGTCCTACAACGTCGCCGGGCTGCCGACGACCTGGGGCACGGCGCAGTTCCGGGATTTCGTACCGGCCGAGGACGCGGTCCAGGTGTCGCGGCTGAAGTCTGCCGGCGCGGTGGTGCTCGGTAAGACCAACGTGCCGTTCGGACTCCAAGATGTGCAGAGCTTCAACGAGATCCACGGCACCACCAACAATCCGTGGGATCACAGTCGTACGTCGGGCGGATCTTCGGGTGGATCGGCGGCCGCCCTGGCGTCCGGATTCGGTGCGCTGTCCATCGGCTCCGACCTCGCCGGTTCGCTGCGTACTCCCGCGCATTTCTGCGGCGTCTACGCGCACAAGCCAACACTCGGGCTGACAGCGATGCGCGGGATGACCGCGCCGCCCGCACCGGCCTTGCCCACCGACCACGACCTCGCTGTCGTCGGTCCGATGGCGCGCACTGCCCGCGACCTCACCCTCCTGCTCGACGTGATGGCCGGACCGGACCCGCTCACGCTCGGTCTGGCACACACCATGACGCTGCCGCCCCCGCGCCACGAGAGACTCGGCAACTTCCGGGTCCTGGTCCTCGAGGAGCATCCGTGCATTGCCACAGGTGCCGCGGTGCGCGCCGCCATAGACCGCGTGGCCGACGCCCTTGTCTCCGGCGGTGCCCGCGTCGAACGACACAGTCCGGCGCTGCCCGATCTCGCCGAAGCCGCAGCGCTGTATACCCAGTTGCTGTTTTCCGGTTCCACGGCACGATTCCCCGTCGACTCATATGAGCAACTGCGGACCCGCGCCGCCGGCCTCGGTCCTGAGAACCAGAGCCTCGACGCGGCACGGCTGCGCGGGATGGTGTTGAGCCACCGCGACTGGATCGAACTGAACAACCGGCGCGAGATCCACCGACAGGGCTGGCGACAACTGTTCGGCGAATTCGATGCCGTCGTCTGTCCGATCACACCGACTCCGGCGTTCCCCCACGACCACGATCCAGATCTGTTGGCACGTCGGCTCGACATCGACGGCACCGACTACCCCTATTTCGACCAGCTCGTCTGGGCCGGTCTGGCCACAATGCCCGGCCTGCCAGCCACCGCCATACCAGCGGGGCAGTCCGCCGAGGGACTGCCGGTGGGTGTGCAGCTCATCGGTCCGATGTTCGAGGACCGCACGCCATTGCGGCTGGCCGAACTGCTCGAGCAGCAGATCGGCGGCTTCCAGGCACCGGCATAGGACCTAGGTGTCCAGAGGATTGGCCCTGATGCGTTCGGCACCGTTGTTGGCCACCGACGCGGCTGCGGCGCCGCCCGGTTTGCGCTTCGCCTGATCCTCGAAGCACGCAATGAATTCGGTGCCGAACGCTTTCCTCGGATAGCGAGCGAGTATCTCGGCCCTCACTGCGGTGGGAAACTCCTCTGGTCGTCGTCCGACGACGTCCCACGCCGTTGCCACCTGCAAGAGATGTGACTCGGCATCGGCCGCCGCCGAAACGTCGTCGCGCATGTGCAGCACGATGATCTCCGTCGCCCGGGCCGACCGGTCGGCAGACCAGCCGGCGGCCACCCCGAACACCCAGGCCAGATCCCCACCCGCCTCCTCGAACGACACCCGGTGACTGTCGAACGGGTCGGTCAGACCGATGTCGTGCAGCAACGCCGAGACGTAGTAGAGCTCGTCGTCGAAGGCGATGCCGTGTGCCGCTGCGTACGTCGCACCCCACAGGTACGAACGGATGCAGTGATTGAGCAACGCGGGCGAGTAGAACCGTGTTGCCACTGCAAGGGCCGCTGTAGCCGCCGGTGTCTGCGGAGCCGTCTCGTCCATCGCGCCTTCTCTCCCAGAACCCATGATCAACATAACGCCGCGCAGCGCGCGTTCCGTCCATACGCGGGTGGAACCGAGGATGGCTACATCAAAAGTTCAGGCCCGAGAACATGATCCGACCCGGGTCGTACTTCTGCCGGGTGGCGGCCAGCCGAGAGAGGTTGGCGCCGAAATATCGCGATGCCGGCTGGTTCGCCTCGAGATAGTTGACGTAACCGCCCACCGAATACGGCGCGACCGCTTGGTGGGCGGTGTTGAGCCACTGGGACGCCGCCGCCGGAGAGCCGGAGTTCTCGACGTACCACTGGACCAGTGCGGACTGCCGCCGCCACGGAAAGGCGGTGTCCCCCGGACCCACCGTGGCGAGCGCACCGTCGAGCGTATGCATGATCACCAACGGACGGCCGGCACCATTGGGAAAAGCGTTGAACGCCGCGGCGATCCCCTGCGCGACGGCCGGGGTGATCGACTGGAAGACGTCGGATCCGCCGACATAGCCGAGCGGCGACGGGTTGAGGTTGTTGACGGCCAGGTACTGCACCAGGTCCAGGTAGTTGAACGTGTGCTTGTCGACGCCGGTCGGTTGCTGCCCGACCGCTTTGACGACGCCGGCCGCGACGGCGTCACCCGATCCCGCCAGGCAGGTCGCAAGGATGCGGCAGTGCGCGCCACCCGGGTCGGTGACGGTGTCGGCCAGTGCCCAGGTGCTGCGGTCAGCGGTACGCAGCCAGGCCTGCCAGCCGACCAGAACCTGCGCGAAAGACTGCAGCGGGAAGTGCAGGCTCACGGCATCCACATCGCTGGTCGGGAAGGTGGCAAAGGTCAGCGCCGTCGTCACTCCGAAGTTGCCACCGCCCCCGCCGCGCAACGCCCAGAACAGGTCGGGGTTCTCGTTCGCCGAGGCGGTCACGGCCCCGCCACCGGGGAGCACCACCGTCGCCGACACCAATTGATCGGACATCAGGCCCGCATGGCGTGACTGGGCGCCCAACCCGCCGCCCAGGGCATGGCCGGCCGCGCCCACCGACGGACAGGTACCTGTCGGGATTCCCCGGCCGGCCCCCGCGAGAGCCTGGTGGATCGCATACAGACCGGTCGCAGGTGTCACCGTGACATGTCCGGTACCGGCGTCGTAGTTGATGTCGCCGGGCAACTGGCGCAGGTCGAGGACCATGGTGCCGTTCGCCGTCGACGCGCCCACATACGAGTGCCCGCCGCCGCGCGGAGCGACTTTGAGATTGTTGTTGGCCGCGAAGGCCATTGCCCTCTGCACATCGGCCACCGAACTCGGGGCGACGACCGCCGCGGGCGCCAGGCCGTTGAAGTTGGTGTTGAAAACCGCCTTGGCCGAGGTGAATTGCCCGCCGCTGTCGGGCAGTATCACCGGCCCCCGGATTGCGGCGGCCAGATCACCCCAACCGGAGGCCCTGGGATCGGCACTGGCCCGGGTCGATCCGAACACCGTTCCGGCGGCCAATGCCCCGGCGGCGCCCCGCAGGAACGTCTGACGTGAGATACCACGCGGCGACTCCCGCGGTTCCGTCATGTCCGCATTGTGAGCTACTCAGCGTCAAAAACCGCCGCGTAGCAGGGCGTGTCGCGCCGGGAGTCCCACAACCGATTCGTCACCGCCCGACGCTACGATCGCCACCGCCGGGCAAATTCGCCCGGTTCCGACAGCACACCTGGAGGCCAGCGCGTGAGCGCATCGTCGAACCCGAACGCCGTCCCGGCCCACGCCACACTGCCCGATCTTCCGTTGGACGCAGAGGACCGCGCGACTCTCACCTCCGAGATCTGGGGCATGCTGGTCACCGGCAACGACGACGTCGAGGAGTTCCTCGAGACCTATGCCGAGGACTACGAACTCACCGAAGAGCAGCTCACCACTTCCTTCGCCGCGTTGCGCGAGGCGAGACTGCGCCAGCAGACCGAGATCGGCGACTACCGGTCGCGGACCCGCGCGGCGTTCGACGAGTTGAACGCCAACGGCGTCATCGCCCGCGCCGACTTCTCCTGCTGCGGAACCTGCGCCTCGGCGGAGATCGGCGACGAGCGCGACGACAGCCGCCACTGGAGCGGGTTCATCTACTTCCACAGTCAGGACACCGACCGCCTGATCGAGGACGGCAGCACCTACGTCGGCTATGGAGCGTTCGAGCCGGAGAACTTCGACGAGGACGCATACAACCAGCTCAGCGATGGCGCGAAGGAGGACCTGTACTTCAGCGACGTCGCCCGGCTGCTCGACGAGACCGTGTTCCCCATCGTGCGACGCCACGGCATCGAGCCGGAGTGGAACCGCGACCTGGGGACGCGGGTGCTGCTCACCAACGCCGACTGGTACGCGCCGATCGAGAGCTGAGGCTGTAACCGCCCTTTTTCGTTATTGACAGGGTTCTCGATTCGGCTCCAAAATTGAGCACTACTGTTAGCTACGTCACACCTGATCTCCGCTGCAGTGGCCAAACGAATGACATCCGCTGCAAGGAGACCGCGATTCACACACGTTTTCACCTGCTTACGGGTGCGTGCCTGGTGGCTGCCGGACTCGTGATGAGCAGTGTGAGCGTTACGGTCCCTCTGGCCCGCGCCGACGGCGATTCTTCGTCAGATTCGAATCAGGCCACCAACAACTCGGACAGCGACAGCGATACCGCCTCGTCGACGAACAGCAGCACGTTGACCTCGTCGAACACGAATAGCACCGCGTTGACCTCGTCGAACACCACCGATGCGCCACACACGACAACCAGCACCTCCGGTGCCGGCCAGAGCGATGATCGGCCCCATTCGACCGTCTCGGCTCAAACGAACACCGGGGTCAGCGGGAGCACCTCAGAGTCCACGTCGAGTTCTTCCGACGACTCGAGTGCCACGAAATCCGAGCCGTCAACGATTACCGGGACACTCGGGAGTCTCGTTGATTCGACCGACCCACAGATCCCGACCACCTTGAATCTGGATCCCGTGGTGGTCGACCTTCCGGCACCGTCGGCCTCCGGGTCCGCCCCGGCAGAGTCCGAATCGACATCCGGCTCGGACACCGTCGAAAACACACCGCCCGCGGCTGCCCTGAGCACGACCGAACCGACGTCACACGTCGAGAGCGACGGCACCACCTCGAACTCGGCGACGACGCCGGATGCCGCGTCGAGCGCTGCCCCTGCCAGTGCCCCTGACACCGTGGCCGCCACGGACGCTGCGCCTGCCGCAGACCCGGCGGCAACATCGGATTTGGTGTCAGAACAGCCGGCTACGCAGGCCACGACACCCGAGGTCCGGCATGCCATCGTCTACCTCTTGAGGATGCTGGTGTCGTCGACGGTCGACGCCGTCATCCAACTGGCGTCACAGATCTGCGACATGTTCGGCCTCTCGTGGGCTACGCCCGCTGCCGGCGCCGCGCAGCCGCTGACCGCACTTTCGTACAACTCGATCGTCACTCTCCTGAAGAAGATCCTGGCGTATTCGTCATCGATGAAGGTCGGATCACCTACTCCCGCAGATGCCCTGGCGTCGGACTTCAGCCTCGACGAGGTCATCACTTCGTTGACCTCGATGCTGCAGGGCGCCGCCCCGGTGCTCGCCGACGCGTGGCGTCCCTTCAATGCGAAGGCCACGCCGACCCAGAAAGCGGTCACCGCCCTTGTGGCCATGTCACTGTGGGCGCTGATCTCCGCGGCATTGCCCGGGCTCGGCGGTCTGTTCGCCGTGGGGGCCACGGGCGTGCGCATCGGTTACCGTCAGGCGAAAGCGGGAATCACCTTGCGCACGACGGAATTAGCACGTTTCGCCAAGGCTGGACCGATTGGAACGGTGCGTTCGGGCTCGCTGGTGTCCGTTCACTCGCGCACTGATGTCGCCGACCACACTCGCGCGCGCCGGCACCTGCGACTGGTGTCCTGATCCTCGACACTGAGCTGCGGCTTTACCCCGGCGGGCGGCTTCGGGTAACTCCTGCGGGGTACGAGCCGAAATACAGTTCAGTGGATCGACCACGCCCAAACTGGAGGAGGGATACCGCGATGCCGAACAATTGCCGCCGTGCGATGACCGCCATCGGTGCCACCACGGCTGCGCTCGTCGTCCCGGCACTCCTGAATGTCGCGCCGGCCCACGGGGATCCGCTGCCCGGTTTCTGCGTACCGCCCAGCGTCGTCGACAACGTCTGCGCAGCCCGGCTGACCTCGGTGACCGCCGATGTCGTCGACGGCACGATCACCGGGACGCCGGATGGCGGCGGGGCTGCGGTCACCCTTGCCGGGCCCACAGACGCGTACCTGAAGTCGGCGGGATTCGGAGACACACCGCCGGACCCGGTTCAACGCTGGGACGCCGAGATCGACAGCGTCAGCAACCTCGACACCTCCCCCGCCGACCCCAACTGGTACGGCAATGCGAAGGCCAAGGTGTTTCTGCCCAGGACGCTGAATGAGCTGGCCACCAAGTTTCCGCCCGGCAGTCTCCTCGTCCGGTTCACACCCGACGACTCCCGGCCCGACGCGTTCCGGCTGGTGTCGATTCAGCCGACGCGCTAGTCGGACTACGCCCGGCCCTGCGCCAGCTCGGCGAGATGCTTGAGCGAGTTGTCAAGGTGCTGCCGGTCGAATGGCGGGAATTCGATCTGTTCGCGAGTGGCGGCCGGAACCGCCGACCAGTCGTACGTCAGGGTGACCTCCGTCCGGTCGTCGCCGAGCGGCTTGAGGTCGTAACGCCAGATCCAGCCGCCGAAGTCGAGGTCGGCGTCGTCAGCGCCTTGGCCCGGCAGCCACGCGATCGCGTGCGGAGGCTCGAACACCTCGACCCGGTTGGCCATCTCGTAGTGCATGCCCCCGTAGTTGTCGTGGTACATCGCCATCCGGAAGACCTGGCCGGCGCCGGTCAGCTGCTTGCCGTCGAGCGACTCTCGCACCCAGCCGGTGCCATCGATCGCCTGATGGGTGGTCGGGTCGGCCAGCACCGCGAACACGGTCTCGGCCGGCGCGTTGATGGTGCATGCGGTGCTCATGGTGTTGTCAGTCATACCCGTACCGACCGACGGTGGCGCACAAACTCATCGAGCCTGCGCGTAGATCATCGAGTCTGCGTGTAGATCGCTTTTTCGCCGAAAACCGCGATCTCAGCGCAGACTCGGCGGGACTACAGATTGAGCCCGAAGATCTTCACGGCAGCCGACTTGCCTTTCAGTTCGTGCAGCCCCCGGTCGGCGAGTCCGGGCGGGGGCGCATCCATGGCGTCGACGGTCGGCTGGGTCAGCAGGATCGAGTCACCTGTCGTCTTGGTGAGCTGTTCGACGCGGGCCGCCACATTGACGGTGTCACCGATCAAGGTGAACTCAAGCTTGCCTCCACCGCCGATGGTGCCCGCGATCACCACACCGGTGTTGATGCCGATGCCGATTCGCAGCGCCCCCTCGAAGCATTCGGCAACCAGTCGCTGCATCAGCATGGCGGCGCGCACCGCGGCATCGGCATGGTGTTCAAGAGCATTCGGTGCCCCGAAGACGGCCAAGGCACCGTCACCGAGGAACTTGTTCACATGCCCACCGGCGTCGACCACGGCGGGCACCACGATCTCGAACAGCGCATTGAGCCGGGCAACGGTGTCTTCGGCGGTGTTCGCCTCGGCGAACGGCGTGAAGTCGCGGATGTCGACGAACAAGACCGTCACCTCGCGGCGCTCGCCGGTGAACACGTCGTCACCCTGCTCAAGCAGCCGCGCCGCCAAAACCGGATCGACATACGTCCCGAACGCGGCCTGAAGCCGTTGCCGCTCAGCCAAACCCGCCTGCATGCGGTTGAACGACGCCGACAGTGCACCCAGGTCGTCGTCCTGAACCACCGCCAGGCGTTGGCTGTAGTCGCCGACGGCAACGCGCTCAGTCCCCTGTGCGAGGTCGCGAATCGGTCGCAAGATCGGTGAGATCGTCATGACCGCGATGGGCCCGGAAATCAGCATCAGCACGCACCCGATCACGACGGAGACGACGGGATCCTCGCGGGCACGGTCGATTACGGACGCCGTGATCGCGGCCCCGATCGCGAAAGCGAACGACATCGCGAGCACGGTGATGTTGGACCACGCGGCAAAGGTCGGGCGAGAGCGCGGCAGGGAGTCCCCGATTCCAGTGTCACCGGCGATGGCGGCCCTCACCGGCCGCAGTGATCCTTCACTGAAGCTGTGCACACCGAACACTCCCGTGGCCGCTCCGTACGCGACACCGACAATCGCGTACTGGACCAGTCGCCCCTCGGTGGCCCCGGCGATGGTGGCGACAACGACCGCCAAGCAAGGCACCCAGACCACGTCGGTGGCGAGCGCCCGAACAGTCGTTCTTCGCGCGTAGGTGTAGGTGGCGCGAAGCGCGTCCATCGGATCGACCGTGTGGCCCGCTACCCACTTCTCGATCATGCGCAACCGCTTCGAACCGGGAAGAACCAGCAGGTATGCCCGCACCAGCATCGCGACACAGGTGATGATGGCCGCCTCCACGTAGCGATCGGACCCCTCGAAGGCGACGATGATCAACGGGAAGGCGAGATGGACCGACAGCCCCGCAAGGTAGACGAGGGCGCAGATCGCCCAGGAGTACGTCGGCCCGTGCCGATCCCACACCCACTGAAAGATCCGGTCCATGCCGCGAGGCTAGATCGCCGCACCGGTTGAACTGCGGTTATTGGCGCAGATCCAGCCAGTCTGCGCATAGATCATCGAGGGTGCGCGTAGAGCGTCATTTCGCCGTCGTCAAACGCGATCTCAGCGCACACTCGGCGCACGGTGCGCCAACTCAGACGAAAACACCCCCGGCCCAACAGGACCGGGGGTGTTCTACGAACTACTTCTAGTGAGCGTGGCCGTGATGGCCGTGCCCGTGATCTTCTTCCTCGGCCGGCTTGTCCACGACGGCCGTTTCGGTCGTCAGGATCATGCGTGCCACGGATGCGGCGTTGAGCACCGCGGAGCGGGTCACCTTGACCGGATCCACGATGCCCTCGGCGACGAGATCGCCGTAGGACAGCGTGGCGGCGTTGAAGCCCTGCCCGTTGGACTGCTCGCCGACCTTGTTCACCACGACCGAACCGTCGAGGCCGGCGTTGGTGGCGATCCAGTACAGCGGAGCCGACAGTGCGGAGGAGAACACGTCGACGCCGAGCGCCTCGTCACCCTTGACCTCGCCGCGCAGCTTCTCGAGGGCAGAGCGAGCCTGCACGAGTGCGGCGCCACCACCGGTGACGATGCCCTCCTCGACAGCAGCCTTGGCCGCCGCGACGGCGTCCTCGACCGCTTCCTTGCGCTTCTTCAGGTCGGTCTCGGTGGCCGCGCCGACCTTGATCACCGCGACACCGCCGGACAGCTTGGCCAGCCGCTCCTGCAGCTTCTCGCGATCCCAGTCGGAATCGGTGGTCTCGATCTCGGCCTTGAGCTGCTTGACGCGGTCGGCGACCGCGTCCTTGGAGCCACCGCCGTCGACGAGCACGGTGCTGTCCTTGGACACCACCACGCGCCGGGCGGAGCCCAGCACGTCCAGGCCGGCCTCACGCAGCACCAGGCCCACGTCGGGGTTGACGACCTGGCCGCCGGTGACGACCGCGAGATCGTCCAGGAACGCCTTGCGACGATCGCCGAAGAACGGCGCCTTGACGGCGACGGCCTTGAGCGTCTTGCGGATGGCGTTGACGACCAGCGTGGACAGGGCCTCGCCCTCGACGTCCTCGGCGATGATCAGCAGCGGCTTGCCGCTCTCGGCGACCTTCTCCAGCAGCGGCAGCAGGTCGGGCAGCGAGCTGATCTTGTCGCGGTGCAGCAGCACCACGGCATCCTCGAGCACCGCTTCCTGGGCGTCGAAGTCGTTGACGAAGTAGGCCGAGATGAAGCCCTTGTCGAAGCCGACGCCCTCGGTGACCTCGAGCTCGGTGTTCAGCGTCGAGGACTCCTCGATGGTGACCACGCCGTCGTGACCGACCTTGGTCATGGCCTCGCCGACCAGCTCACCGATCTGCTCGTCGCGCGAGGACACCGTGGCGACCTGGGCGATGGCGGTCTTGTCCGACACCGGGGTGGCGGCGGCCAGCAGGGCCTCGGACACCGCGTCGGCGGCCTTGCCGATACCCAGACCCAGAGCGATCGGGTTGGCACCGGCAGCCACGTTGCGCAGGCCGGCCTTGACCAGGGCCTGTGCCAGCACGGTGGCGGTGGTGGTGCCGTCGCCTGCGACGTCGTTGGTCTTGGTGGCCACCGACTTCACCAGCTGGGCGCCGAGGTTCTCGAACGGATCTTCCAGGTCGATCTCCCGGGCGATCGTGACACCGTCGTTGGTGACCTGCGGGCCACCGAAGGCCTTGGCCAGCACCACGTTCCGGCCGCGCGGACCCAGCGTCACCTTGACCGCATCGGCGAGCTTGTCGACGCCGGCCTCCATGGCCCGGCGCGCAGTCTCGTTGAACTCAATCTGCTTGCTCATAAGTCTCTTTCATGACTCCTAACGCATACCGCCCCGGAAACCGCCCGTGCTGAACACGGGGATCTCCGGGGCGGTTACACGAGGTCCTTTACGGAACTACTTTGCAACGACAGCCAGCACGTCGCGTGCCGACAGGATCAGGTACTCCTCGCCGTTGTACTTGATCTCGGTGCCGCCGTACTTGCTGTAGATGACGGTGTCGCCCTCGGCAACGTCCAGGGGGATCCGCTTCTCGCCATCCTCATCCCAGCGGCCGGGGCCAACTGCGACGACGGTGCCTTCCTGCGGCTTTTCCTTGGCGGTGTCCGGGATGACCAGACCGGAAGCGGTCGTGGTCTCGGCCGCGTTGGCCTGAACGAGGATCTTGTCCTCGAGTGGCTTGATGTTGACTGCCACGATGGAAGCCCTCCACTTTTCGGGGTGTGGATCCGGGGGGATCCCCAGATGCCGGTTACCAGGTGTTCGGCAAGCGTCCGTGCCCTCGCTCCGTCGTCGCGGGTGCCGGCGCTGGGGTTTAGGCCGCATGCCACCTAGCACTCTATACATGCGAGTGCTAGCACTCAAGGGTGGCCTCTGATTACCGGGCGAAAGCGCTCGGATCCATCATGAGGTGGTCAGACACGTTCCCGACCATCTCCACGTCGACTTTGCGCTCGGTGAAATACCAGCCGTTTTCGTCACGGGCGAACACGTCGGCGTAGCGGCCGACCACGATCGGTTGCAGCGACACGGTGTCGGTGTTCTGCACGACGCAGAACGTCGAGCGGGCGGTGGCACGCCCGCCGTCGATGTCGACGATCGGGTTGAGCACCAAATGCCTGGTCCGTGGGGTGTTGCCGTGCTCGGGGAACCGACGCGTCGTCGAGGCGAACAGCTTGGCGATGGCCGGTGCACCCGCCACCCCCATGAACTCGCCGCGACCGAGCAGCTCGCCGACCCCGTCGAAGTCGCCGGCGTCGATCAGCTCGGCATAGCGGTACAGCAGCTCGGTGACCTCAAGCTTGTCTTCGTACATCCGCACTCACTCCTCCTGTGTCCGCCGCACCGTCGCGGCGGCCGGTTGGCTCACGCCACCTGCCCCTTGACCACCGGCAGACCGGGATCGCTGGCCGCATCCAGCGGCGACGGTGCCGCGCCGGCCGCGATCAGGTGCGCGGCGAACGAGGCGATCATCGCGCCGTTGTCGGTGCACAACCGCGGCCGCGGCACCCGCAGGGTCAGCCCTGCCGCCGTGCAGCGTTCCTCGGCGAGTTCACGGAGCCGGGAGTTGGCCGCCACGCCGCCCGCGATCAGCAGGGTGGACACCCCGAGGTCGGTGGCCGCCCGCACGGCCTTGGCGGTCAGCACGTCGGCGACGGCCTCCTGGAAGCCGGCCGCGACGTCGGCCTGCGAGGCCTCCGGGTGGGCCTCGACGTAGCGGGCCACCGCGGTTTTGAGACCGGAGAAGCTGAACACGTACGGGTCGTCCCGCGGGCCGGTCATCCCGCGCGGGAACACGATGGCGTCGCGATCACCGGTGCGGGCCAGCTCGTCGAGCACCCGGCCGCCCGGATAGCCCAGCCCGAGCAGTCGGGCCACCTTGTCGTAGGCCTCACCGGCGGCGTCGTCGACGGTGCTGCCCAACTCGACGATGGGCTCCGCCAGCGACCGGACATGCAGCAGATGGGTGTGCCCGCCCGAGACCAGCAGGCCGACACTCTCGGGCAGCGGCCCGTGGTCGTACACGTCGGCAGCCAGGTGTCCACCCAGGTGGTTGACCCCGTAGAACGGGACGTCCCATCCGGCCGCGTACGCCTTGGCGGCGGCCACCCCGACCAGCAGCGCGCCGGCCAGCCCGGGTCCGATGGTGGCGGCGACGACGTCGGGCCGCTCGATGCCCGCGGTGTCCATGGCCCGGCGCATGGTCGGCCCCAGTGCCTCCAGGTGCGCGCGCGAAGCGATCTCGGGAACGACGCCGCCGTACCGGGCGTGCTCGTCGACGCTGGAGGCGACCTCGTCGGCGAGCAGCCGAACCGTCCCATCTTCGGCGAGGTCGGCGATGCCGACTCCCGTTTCGTCACAAGAACTTTCGATGGCCAGGATGATCACTTCGGGTCCCCTTGGGGAAGGCGTTGCATGGTGTAGGCGTCGGCCCCGCTGACGCGGTAGTACCGCTTGCGCAGGCCGATGTTGACGAATCCGACGCTCTCGTACAGAGCGATGGCTGGTTCGTTGTCGGTACGAACTTCCAGGAAAACCGTTCCGCCCGAAGCGAAGTGGAGCAGGTCGTCGAGCAGCCGACGCCCGATACCCTGCCCCTGGAACTCGGGGTCCACGCCGATGGTGTGGATCTCGTACTCGTACGGGCGCATTCGGCCCAGCCGGGAGATACCGGCGTAGCCGACCAGCACGCCCTCGCTGCGGGCCGCGATGTAGCGATTGTGCTTGGCGTCGAGTTCGGCCAGGAACGCCCGGGCCGGCCAGGGATCGTCGCCGACGAACAGCTTGGCTTCCAGCTCCGCGCACCGCGCGGCGTCGGCACGGGTCAGCGCGTCGAACACGGTCATTTCCGGGCCGCCACAGAAGGTTTGGCGTCGGGCCGGCGCAGATACAGCGGAACCAGCGGCTGCGGGTCATCCCAATCGGTCACGGCGCGCACCAGGCCCGCGGGCGTCGGGTACACCACGTCGAGCCGAGGCAGGGTGAACAGTGCGGCATGCTCGGGCGAACCGGCCACCGCGGCGACCGAGCTCTGCAGCACGGCCGCCACATCGGCCGGTGCGTTGACGGAGGGGCCGTCGACCCGGACTCCGTCACGGTAGTGCGCCCAGTACACCTCACGCCGCCGCGCGTCGGTGACCACCAAAACGTCGCCGTCGGTGTGGATTCCGATGGCGTCCAGGCTGCACACCCCGTGCACCGGAACGCCCAGCGCATGGCCGTACGCCGCGGCGCTGGCCATCCCCACCCGCAGCCCGGTGAACGGGCCGGGTCCGCAGCCGACGACGACCGCGTCCAGATCTGCAACCGCGATCCCGGCGTCGGCCACAGCTCCCAGGACATTCGGCGTGAGCTGTTCGGCGTGGGCGCGGGCGTCCACCGTCACCCGTTCGGCGAGGGTTTCGACCGTGCCGTCCTCGGCACGACGGACCACGCCGGCACTGACCGCCGGGGTCGCGGTGTCGATGGTCAACACGTTCATGGGGCGCTCCACTGCCAGATCACCGTGCGCGTCTCGGTTTCGGTGTCCCGCTCGATACGGATGTCCAGGTGATGTTCGGAAAGACGTTCGGCCAGACCCTCGCCCCACTCGACCACCACCACGGCGTCGTCCAGGTCGGTGTCGAGGTCGAGCGCGTCGAGTTCTCCCAGCAGATCGACACCGGGATGGTCGAGCAAGCGGTACATGTCCACGTGCACCATCGACGGCCGGCCGGCCTGGCGGGCGCGATGCACGCGAGCCAGCACGTACGCCGGCGAGACCACCGGTCCGTCCACATCCATGGCCTGGGCGATGCCCTTGGCCATCACCGTCTTGCCCGCCCCCAACGGGCCCGACAACACCACCACGTCACCGGCCTTGAGCCCTGCACCCAGCGTCGCCCCCAGGGCAATGGTGTCCTCGGTGGTGGCCAACTGGGCCGTGCCCGCGCTGCGTTCAGCCACGGAACCGGACCCGGTCGCGGACCCGGCGGGTCAGGCTGACCAGTTTGGAGGGGGTGGCCCGCTCCACCAGACGGACCAGTGCGTCGTCGATCACCACGGGCTCCTCAAGCTGGACCAGATGACCCGCTCCCCCGACGATCACCAGTTCGGAGCGGGGTAGCTGTGCGGCCATGGCCTTTGAGTATTCCATTGGGGTGAGCAGGTCACGGTCACCGCAGGCGATCAGTGTCGGCACTTTCGCCAGCACCCGCAGGGCCCCGGCCTCGTCGTGGACCTCGAGGGCATGCAGGAATTCGGCCAGCGTGGTGATCGAGGTGCCGTGCATCATCCGCTGGGAGAACTCGACCACGCTGGGGCTGACCGCCTCGTCGCCGTAGGACGCCGCACGCAGGACCGGCCCGATCACCGATCGGGCCGCACCGCGGGTGCGATGCACCGCGCCGGGGGCATAGCGGGCCAGGAACCGCGCCGCCTCCAGCGCCGGGTTACGCAGAATCTCGCCCAGCGGCGAACGGGCCACACCCTCGACTGCCGAGGAGATCACCGCGGCACCGACGATCTGTTTCGGATAGCGGTGCGGGAACTGCCGCGCATGCGAGAGCACCGTCATACCGCCCATCGAATGGCCGACCAGTACCGCCGGCCCACGCGGAACCGTCACAGCCAGAACGGCTTCCAGGTCGCGTCCGAGTTGCTCGACGGTGTAGGTGTCCGGCGACGCGGCCCCGGACTGACCGTGGCCCCGCTGGTCGTAGAACACCATCCGCACCTGCGGACCCCACTGTTCGGCCAGCCGGGTGCGCTGAAAGTAGAAGGCTCCCATGCGCAGACAGAAACCGTGCGCGAACACCACCGTCAGCGGTGCGTCGTTGGGGCCGACCTCTCGAACCGCCAGCGGCACCCCGTCCTCGGTCGTCACCACGGAACTGCGGTCGGCATCGAGGCGCTCGAAATCCTCACCCAGGTAAGGATCCTCACCGGCCCTGCGGCGGGTCAGCGACCGCGCCACCGACCGGCCCGCCACCGTGCCCACAGCGGTGAGCCCGGCGGCACCGGCCAGCCACTGAGCATTGCGACTCAACGCCCGCGACCTGCCTGCAGATAGGTGCGGGTGATCCGCCCGCGCGGACTGGTGACCACCTCGTAGTTGATGGTGCCGAGCAGTTCGGCCCAGTCCTGGGCGGTCTGTTCGCCCTGGGAGCCGGGGCCGAAAAGGATCGCTTCATCACCTTCGGTGACGTCGGTGCCGCCCGGCCCGAGGTCGACGACGAACTGGTCCATACAGATCCGTCCGACGGCCGGGCGGCGCCTGCCGTTGATCAGCACCTCGATCTTGCCGCTCAACGAGCGGAAGATGCCGTCGGCGTAGCCCACCGGAAGCAGTGCCAGGGTGGTGTCCCGGTCGGCGATCCACCGGTGGCCGTAGGACACCCCGTCGCCGGCGTGCACCGAACGCACCAGCGCGACAGGGCATTTCAGCGTCATAGCCGGAATCAGCCCCATGTCGCCACGCTCGGGGATGGGGCTAAGGCCGTAGACCGCGATGCCGGGCCGCACCATGTCGAAGGCCAGATCCGGACGGGTCATCGCCGCAGGCGAATTGGACAGGTGGGCCAGCTCGAACACCACGCCCTGGGCGGCGGCCTGCTCGCGCATCGTGGTGAGCCGCTTGCCCTGCAGGTCGTTGAACGGGTTGTCCGGCTCGTCGCCGTGCACCAGGTGGCTCATGATGCCGCGCACCTGGACGGCACCGTCGGCCTGGGCGCGGCCCAACGCGGCGATCACATCGGGGAAATCGGCGGGGCTGACGCCGTTGCGGCTCAGCCCGGTGTCGACCTTCACGGTCACGGTCGCGGTGCGACCGGTCTGCTGCGCGGCCGCCACGACATCGCCGAGCTGGCGCACCGAGGACACCGCGACCTGCACATCGGCCTCGAGCGCCGGGGCGAAGTCGGTGCCCGGTGGGTGCAGCCAGCACAGCACGGGAGCGGTGATCCCGCCGGCCCGCAGCGCCACCGCCTCGGCGATGGTCACCACCCCGAGTTCGGCCGCACCGGCGGCCAGGGCGGCCCGGCCCACCTGGACGGCGCCGTGCCCGTAGCCGTCGGCCTTGACCACGGCCATCACCCGGGCGCCGCCGGCATGTTCGCGCAGCAGGCGGACGTTGTGGTCGATCGCGCCGAGATCCACCATCGCCTGTGGCGATGCGTGCGGGTTCAGCGATGTCTCGAGTTCGGTCGTCTGCATGTCATATCACCGCCGACCATTGTCCCAGAGCCAGGTATCGGGGCAGATCAGCGGACCGGTAGCCCCTTTTTTAGTGCGCAAACGGCTGCAGGTCGTCGAACGCTCCGCTCGGTTTCAGCTTGTCGAGACGCCCGAGCACGGTGATCGTGTCCTCCTTGAGCGCGCGGGCCAGATCGGCCGAGAACCCCTCGCGCACGACGACCCGCAGCACCACGACGTCGGTGGCGCCCTCGGGCATGGTGTAGGCCGGCACCTGCCAGCCGAAGGAGCGCAACCCCTCCGATACGTCGAACTCGGTGTAGCCCGGCTTGCCCTTGAGCCGGAAGCTGACGACGGGGATGGCCGAACCATCGGTGATCAGCTCGAAGTGCTCACTGTCGCGCAGCTCGTCCCCCAGCCAGCGCGCGGTCTGCGACAGGCACTGCATCACCTGGGTGTATCCGGCCCGGCCCAGCCGAAGGAAGTTGTAGTACTGGCCCACGACCTGGTTGCCGGGCCGCGAGAAGTTGAGGGTGAACGTCGGCATGTCCCCGCCGAGGTAGTTGACCCGGAACACCAGGTCTTCGGGCAGGTATTCCTTGCTGCGCCACACCACGAACCCGATGCCCGGGTAGGTCAGCCCGTACTTGTGGCCGCTGACGTTGATCGACACCACGCGGGGCAACCGGAAATCCCACTCCAGGTCGGGGTGCAGGAACGGGACGACGAATCCGCCGCTGGCGGCGTCGACGTGGACGGGGATGTCCAGGTTTTTGTCCTGCGCGAGCTGATCCAGCGCCGCGCAGATCTCCGCGATCGGCTCCAGCTCCCCGGTGTAGGTGGTGCCCAGGATCGCGACGACGCCGATGGTGTCCTCGTCGACCGCGTCGAGCACCTGCTCGGGGGTGATGACGTAGCGCCCCTCCTCCATCGGGAGGTAGCGCGGCTCGACATCGAAGTAGCGGCAGAACTTCTCCCACACCACCTGGACGTTGGAGCCCATCACGAGGTTGGGGGTCCGCCCCTTCCAGTCCTTACCGACCTTCTCCCGCCACCGCCATTTCATGGCCAGGCCGCCCAGCATCACTGCCTCGCTGGAGCCGATGGTCGAGACTCCGCAGGCCGCCGATGAATCCTCGTCGCTCAGGTCCTCGGCGTGGAACAGGTCGGCGACCATGCTGACGCAGCGCGCTTCGATCGCGGCGGTGGCCGGGTACTCGTCCTTGTCGATCATGTTCTTGTCGAACGTCTCGGCCATGAGCTTCTCGGCCTCGGGGTCCATCCACGTCGTGACGAACGTGGCGAGGTTCAACCGCGAGCTGCCGTCGAGCATCAACTCGTCGTGGATGAAGCGGTACGCCGCATCGGGATCCATCGACTTGTCAGGCAGGCGCAGCGACGGAACCGGGGACATCGCCAACCTGCCGGTGTAGGCCGGCGAGATGTGCGGGGTGCGAGGGTGCTTGTGCGGCATGGGGATCCTTTTCGTTACAGCGCGGCGATCGCGGCGCGGACATGGGCGAGGATGCGTGACGCCGAGGTCGGCGCCGGGTTGGGACCGGGATCGGCGGCTGACAGGTTGGCGGCGCGGGCATGGACGAAGGCTGCCGCCGCGGCGGCTTCCCCGGCGGGCAGTCCGGCCGCCAGCAGGGCACCGATGATCCCGGACAGCACATCGCCGGATCCGGCTGTGGCAGACCAGGATTGGCCGGCCGGGTTGAGATACGTGGTTCCGCCAGCGGAGGCGATGACGGTGACGTTGCCTTTGAGCAGCACGGTGGCGCCGAGTCGCTCGGCCAGGCCGCGGGTGGCGGCGACGCGGTCGGTACCTGGTGGATCACCGGCCAGCCGTTGGTATTCGCCAGCATGCGGGGTGAGCACGGTCGGTGCGTTGCGTCCACTGAGCAGCCCGGGGTCGGCGGCCAGCAGTGTGAGGGCGTCGGCGTCGACGATCACCGGCAGATCGGATTCGAGCGCGAACCGCAGTGCGGCCTTCGACGTCTCGTCGGTGCCCAGTCCGGGCCCGACCACCCAGGCCTGGACCCGGCCGGCCTCCTGCGGGCTCGGCGCGGCGATCACCTCGGGCCAGTGTGAAAGCACCTGCGGTCCAGCACTTCCCGCATACCGGACCATGCCGGAGGTGGCGGCCACCGCGGCTCCGGTGCTCAACACGGCCGCACCGGGATAGGTCGCCGAACCGGACAGCACACCCGTCACGCCCTGGGTGTACTTGTCGTCGTGCGGGCCCGGGATCGGCCAGCGGGCCCGGGCATCGGCCACCTCGAACCCAGCCAGGTCGCTGGGCGCCAGGTCCAGGCCGATGTCGATGAGTTCGACGCGACCGCATTCGCCCAGTGCGTGTACGGGTTTCAGACCGCCGAACGTGACAGTCAGGGCCGCACGCACATGCGGGCCGTCGGCGGCCCCGGTCTGCACGTCGAGGCCGCTGGGGATGTCGACGGCGACGACGGGTGCGGTGTTGGCCTCGAAAACCGCCGCGGCGTTGGGACGCAGCGGGCCGCGCCCGGAGATACCGACGACTCCGTCGATCACCAGATCGGTTGCTGCGGCGATACCGGACACCACGCGGCCCCCGGCGCGGCGGAAGGCGGCCAGGCCCTTGGCGTGAGTCTTGTCCGGATTGAGCAGGACGGCGTCGGCGGCCGCTCCGCGGCGGCGCAGGAACGTCGCTGCCCACAGGGCGTCCCCGCCGTTGTCACCGGAACCCACCACCGCACAGATGCGCCGCCCTGCAACACCACCGGTACGCAGCTTCAGTTCGATGGCGATCGCCGTCGCCAGCCCATACGCGGCGCGGCTCATCAGCACACCGTCGGGCAGCGATGCCAGCAGTGGGGCCTCGGCGGCACGGATCGCATCGGCCGAGTAGTAGTACCGCATCAGCTCCCGTTCCACTCGAGATGTGTTCGACTTTGCCGCGCGCCAACAGGTTACGTGTGTTTGCTCGGGACGTCACCGAAAGTGACGCTATGGCTGCTACCGACGCGCGGGAACGACCACTGCGTCACTTTCGCGCGATCCGCGCGATGGTGGCTGCGGCTTCGCGCAACCGGTCGGGTGGGTGCGACGCGTACCCGAGGACCAGGCCGGGTGGTCCGGGTAGCCGCCGGTGCCACGACACGGGATGCACGAGGACGCCGGCGGCTCGCAGATCGTCGGCCAACGCGGCATCGTCGATTTCGTCGGGCAGCGTGACGAGCAGGTGCAGACCGGCGGCAACACCGCTCACCTTCGCCGCGGGCATCGCGACCGACAACACGTCCAGCAGCGCGTCGCGCCGGGCCCGGTGCCGGGTGCGCATCAGCCGGACATGCCGGTCGTACTCGCCCGACTCCAGCAACCGGGCGAGCACCAGCTGCGGCAGGGTCGGGCTGCCGAGGTCGGTGGCGTGCTTGGCTGCCACCAGGTCCGGGCGGCGCCGCGGCGGCGCGATCACCCAACCCAGGCGCAGCGCGGGCGCCAGGCTTTTCGAGGTGCTGCCGGCGTACGCGATCCGATCGGGCGCCGACGGGTGCAGGGCCGGGACGGGTGCCCGGTCATAGCGATATTCGGCGTCGTAGTCGTCTTCGATGATCAGCTCCCCGTCCCACTCGAGTAGCTCCCGGCGCCGGTGCGGACCGAGCACCACGCCCGTCGGGAACTGATGCGCCGGGGTCAGGAAGACCGTGGGTGCGCCGGTGGCGGCCAGCTCCGTGATGCGGATGCCGTCGTCGTCGACGGAGACCGGCACCGGGCGCAGACCCCAGTATTCGAGTTCGTCGACCGCCCCGCGCGAGCCGGGATCCTCGACGGCGATCGCGTCGAGGCCTTCGCCGCAGAGCTGCCGGGCGAGAAGGGCGACGGCCTGGGCGACGCCCGCGACCACCAGGATCTCGTCGGGTTCGATCCGCAGGCCGCGGGCCCGGGCCAGCCATGGCGCGAGTGCCGCCCGTAGCCGCGGATGACCGCGGGGGTCTCCGTAGCCGAGGTCTTCCGGCGAGGTCTCGGCCAGCACCGCGCGCTCGGCGCGCAGCCAGGTGCTGCGCGGGAACGCCGACAGATCGGGCACACCTGGCGAGAGATCGATTCCTTCACCGGCGGGCAGGCGGGGCCGCGGCAGACGCGACACCGTCGATGGCGGCGGCGTGGGTTCTGCCCGGGGCCGCCGGACCGGCTGCGCGAGAACGTGGGTGCCCCCTCCCGAGTGCCCGCTGACCAGACCCTCGTCGGCCAGGCGCCGATAGGCCTCGACGACCACACCGCGGGATACGGCGAGTTCGCCGGCCAGCGCCCGGGTCGGCGGAAAGCGGGTGCCCGGGGTGAGCCTCCCGTCGGCGATCGCGGTGCGCAGCGCATCCGCGAGCCAGTCGGTGAGTCCGCGCGCCGGGGCGGTCGCCGGGTCGAGCTGCAGAAAATCTGCACCCACAATTTGGTCCATGACAGTTGTCCAAACTTGGATCTACTTGTTGGACCATATTGGCGCCAGCCTGGGAGCATGTCCAGCCCCACCCGCGCCGGCCTGTCCGGCGCACTCGGCATGATGTTCGTCGGCGGCAGCGTGGCCGTCTCGGGTGTGCTCGCCGACGCGCCACTGCACACCGCCCAGGCCCTGCGCTACGCCATTGCGTGCGTGCTGCTGCTCGCGTGGGTCCGGCTGACCGGCCGGCACCTGCGTCGCCCGCAGGGCACGGAGTGGCTCTGGCTGCTGGGCGTCACCGTCACCGGCCTGGTGTTGTTCAACGTGGCCCTCGTGCACGGATCGCGCCACGCCGAGCCCGCGGTCCTGGCGGTCGCGGTGGCGTGCGTGCCGTTGGCACTGGCCGCCCTCGGCCCCCTACTCGAAGGGCACCGCGCCCGGACCCGGGTGCTGACCGCCGCTGTGGTCGTCAGCGTCGGGGCGGTCATCGTCGAGGGCCTGGGCCGCGCCGATGCCATCGGACTGCTCTGGGCAGTGGTCGTTTTCGGCTGCGAGGCCGGCTTCACGCTGCTGGCCGTGCCGGTGCTGTCCTCGCAGGGTCCGGCGGGTGTATCGGTGCACACCACCTGGATGGCCGCCGCGATGTTCGGCGTGCTCGCGCTGAGCACCGAGGGATGGAGGGCGGCAAGCTATTTTAACGCCGGCGAGATCCTGGCGATCGGCTATCTGGCGGTGTGCGTCACCGCCGTCGCGTTCGTCCTCTGGTACACGTGCGTGCGCACGCTGGGCGCCGGGCGGGCCGGGCTGCTCACGGGAGTGGCGCCGGTAGCCGCCGCCGTGATCGGCATACCCGTCACCGGCGCACTGCCCGCGGGAGCGGTGTGGGCGGGTATCGGATTGATTGCCGCAGGGCTCGCATGGGGCCTGGGCGACGGACCGCGCCGTCAGACCGACGCTGTGGCTGCGGCAGGCTCGACCGTCACCTTGATGGCCTCACCGTTCTGCACGATCGAGAACGCGTCGAGCACGTCGTCGAGCGGGATATGGCGCGTGATGAGGTCCTTCACCGGCACCTGACCGGTCGAGATGTACTGCAACGCACGCTTGTTGTGCTCCGGCGCGGAGCCGTTGGCCCCGTGGATGTGTAACTGCCGGTAGTGCACCACATTCGAATCGCACGTGATGGTCGGGTTGGTCTTGGGCAGTCCGCCGAAGAACGAGATGCGCCCGTTTCGGGCCGCCATGGCGATGGCCTGTTCCTGGGTGACGTTGGCCGCGGTGGCGGTGATGACGACGTCGGCGCCGCGGCCGCCGGTCAGTTCCATCACCTTCTCGACGACGTCGACCTCGGCGGCGTTGATCACCTCATCGGGATGCACCGCGTCGGCAGAGATCTTGAGCCGGCCGGCGTTCACGTCGACGAGATAGACCGGGCCGCAGTTGTGTACACCGCGCGCGATGCGGATGTGCATGCAGCCGATGGGGCCGGCGCCGAACACCACGACGGTGTCGCCCTCTTCGATACCGAGCAGATCCTGCGCGTTGATCGCGCACGCGAACGGTTCTGCCGCCGACGCCTCGTCGTAGCCGACATTGTCCGGAATCCGGTTCAGCCCGTCGACTTTGAGCACCTGACGCGGAACGATCATGTACTCGGCGAACCCGCCGTCGTACTGGTAGCCCATCGATGTCTGGTTCTGACACACGGCCATCCAGCCCTTGCGGCACTCGTGACATTCTCCGCAGGGGACCGCGGCGATCACCTGAACTCGGTCGCCCTCGGCCCAATCGGTGCCATAGGAGGAATTCACGTCGGCCCCCACCTCGACGATGTCACCGGCGATCTCGTGGCCGATGGTGCGCGGCGGCGTCAGGTTCTGGTGCCCGTTGTGCAGGATCTTGACGTCGGTGCCGCAGGTGGAACAGTTGCGCACCCGGATCTTCACCTCGTCGGGGCCGCACTGCGGCTCTGGCACATCCTCCAGGCGGACGTCCTCTGGGGCGTAGTAGCGCAGGGCTTTCATGGCGGTCCTCTCGACTCACAGGGACTAGGTCACCGGGTTGGTATCAGCACCCTAACGCCAATCCGGTCACAAAACCACATTTTCTGGCGCCCATTTAAGCCCGATTGCTTGCACTAGTGCCCACTTGTGCGGTGTACTGGGTGTACATGTGACCGGCGTCACCCAGCAGCCGGCAAGATCGGAGGTCGTCAGATGTCCACTGTCGAAGCGCCACGCACCGGGGTCCGGGTGCACGTGCAGAAGCTGGGCACCTCGCTGTCGAACATGGTGATGCCGAACATCGGCGCCTTCATCGCCTGGGGCCTGATCACGGCCCTGTTCATCGAGCAGGGCTGGCTGCAGGCCATCTTCTCCGGACTCAGGGACCCCGACGGCTGGGTGGCCAGGATCGGCGGCTGGGGCAGCTATGACGGCGCAGGCATCGTCGGCCCGATGATCACCTACCTGCTGCCCGTCCTGATCGGATACACCGGTGGCCGGATGATCCACGGCAACCGCGGCGCCGTCGTCGGCGCGATCGCCACCATGGGGGTGGTCGCCGGCGCCGACGTCCCGATGTTCATGGGCGCGATGATCATGGGGCCGCTGGGCGGCTGGGCGATGAAGAAGGCAGACGCGCTGTGGGAGGGCAAGATCCGGCCCGGTTTCGAGATGCTCGTCGACAACTTCTCCGCCGGCATCCTGGGCATGCTGCTGGCCATCTTCGGCTTCTTCGGTATCGGACCGATCGTGTCCTCGTTCACCCGTGCCGCCGGACACGCGGTGGACTTCCTGGTCAACAATGACCTGCTGCCCCTGACCTCGGTGCTCATCGAACCGGCGAAGGTGCTGTTCCTCAACAACGCCATCAACCACGGCGTGCTGACCCCGCTGGGCACCACCCAGGCACTGGACACCGGCAAGTCGATTCTGTTCCTGCTTGAGACCAATCCCGGTCCGGGCCTGGGAGTCCTGTTGGCGTTCATGGTGTTCGGCCGGGGCGCCGCCCGCGCCTCGGCACCGGGCGCCGCGATCATCCAGTTCTTCGGCGGCATCCACGAGATCTACTTCCCGTACGTGCTGATGAAGCCCAAGCTGATCGCCGCCACCATCCTCGGCGGCATGACCGGCGTCTTCGTCAACGTGCTGTTCGGTTCCGGTTTGCGCGCCCCGGCCGCACCCGGCTCGATCATCGCGATCTACGCGCAGACTGCCAGCGGCAGCTTCCTCGGCGTGACGTTGTCGGTGCTCGCGGCCACCGCCGTCTCGTTCGCCGTCGCCTCACTGCTGCTCAAGACCGATCGTGCCGACAGCGAAACCGATCTCGCCGCGGCGACCGCCGAGATGGAGGCGCTCAAGGGCAAGAAGTCCAGCGTGGCTTCCGCCCTGGTCGGTACGCCCCGCGGTCCGGTGCGCAACATCGTGTTCGCCTGTGACGCCGGCATGGGATCCTCGGCGATGGGAGCGTCCGTGCTGCGCAAGAAGATCCGGTCCGCGGGATTCGGCGACATCACCGTGACCAACCAGTCGATCGCCAATCTCACCGACACCTATGACCTGGTGGTCACCCACCGCGACCTGACCGACCGGGCCCGCCTGAAAACCGGTTCGGCCGTCCACGTCTCGGTGGAGGACTTCATGAGTTCACCCCGCTACGACGAGATCGTCGAGATGCTCGGTGACACGAACTCTGCCAGTGGTGCAGCGCCACCCGAGGAACCCGTGGACAAAGCAGACGACCTGCTGCCCCTCGATTCGATCGTGCTGGCCGGCACCGCCACCTCGGCGGACGCCGCCATCGACGAGGCGGGTGCCCTGTTGGTCGCTGCCGACGCCGTCGAGCCGGCCTACGTGGATGCCATGCACGAGCGGGAGAAGTCGGTGTCGACCTACATGGGCAACGGTCTGGCCATCCCGCACGGCACCAACGAGGCCAAGACCGCGATCCGCCGCACCGGGATCTCGTTCGTTCGCTACCCCGAACCGATCGACTGGAACGGCAAGCCCGCCGAGTTCGTCGTCGGCATTGCCGGACTGGGCAACGACCACATGGCACTGCTGACCAAGATCGCGCACGTGTTCCTCGACAAGGACGAGGTGGCCCGGCTGCGGGCGGCGACCAGCGCCGACGACGTGCGCGCGGTGCTTTCCGACAGCAAATAGCCGACGCCGCACCCGGGTGCCCCAGAATGGCAAGCGTGGATTCAGATACCCGCCAGAGTCGCATCGTCGAGTTCGCGCGCAGCCGGGGCCGCGTCGACGTGCTGACGCTGGCCGAGGAACTCGACGTCGCGGCCGAGACCATCCGCCGCGACCTCAAGGCACTGGCCGGGAGACGGCTGCTCAAACGTGTACACGGCGGAGCGATCCCACTGGAGACCGCGGCGTTCGAATCCACCGTCGAATACCGCAGCCAGGTAGACCTGGCCCAGAAGCACCGCATCGCTGCCGCGGCGGCACACCTGTTGCACGGCGCCGAAACCGTCTACCTGGACGAGGGTTTCACGCCACGGCTGATCGCCGAACAGCTCGCCGACGAGGAACTGACGGTGGTGACATCATCGCTGCTGGCCGCCGAGGCGCTGGCACACAGCGAGACCGTCACCGTCCTGATGATCGGTGGCCGCATGCGAGGACGCACCCTGGCCACCGTCGACCAGTGGGCGGTGGAGCGACTGAACAGCCTGGTGATCGACATCGCCTTTCTCGGCACCAACGGGATCACGGTCGAACACGGCCTCACCACACCGGATCCCGCAGTGGCAGCGGTGAAGCAGACAGCGGTCAAGGTTACGCAACGGTGTGTACTGGTGGCGGCGCATTCCAAGTTCGGGGAAACGAGTTTCTGCCGGTTCGCAGACGTCTCCGATTTCGAGTCGGTCGTCACCGGCACCGAGTTGCCCGCGGAGGAAGCACAGCGCTATGAAGCGCTGGGGCCATCGGTGATCCGCACCTGAAGACCGTCCCAGAACCGGCCCGCCCGTTGCGCAATCTCATCCGGGTATTCGCCGTTGATGGCGTGAGAAGCGTCGGACCAGAGCTCGATCTCACCACGCGCCAACATCTCTCGCGCCCGTGCGACGGCGCGTGTCGGGTTGAGCATGACGCTGCGGCCCGCGATCAACGCCAGCACCGGCACGTCGATCCCCCGCAATTGCTCATCGCTGAACAGCTTCGGCATCGGCGTGCGCAGCGTGAAATCCGTTGAACCCGCGGAGATCAGTGCGGCCACCACCTCGGCGGCATCCACATCGGCACCCCCGGCAATCCAGCTCTGCACGCGCCTGCGCCAACGCTCGGGCACGCCCGGCGCGAACAATGCCACCGAGGCCAGTATCGCCTTGACCGGAACACCGGAGAAGGTGAACACCGGGTCCAACAAGGTGAGCGACGCGATCCGGCCGGATCCGTGTACACCACCATTCACGGCCGTCCAGCCGCCCATCGACACCCCGAGCAGATGGGCCTTGTCCAGCCCGAGGCCGGCCAGCGCCTCATCCAGCCACTGTGCCTGGTCCCGGGCATCACGAATCGGCTTGTGCTGCACCGACAGACCGGCCTCACCGAGCAGATCGATGCCGTACACGGTGCGGCGTTCCAGCAACGGCCCGAGGTTGGTTTCATACATCGGCGTCGACGCGTTACGGCCCGGCAGCAGGACGACCGGGGTGCCATCCCCCGGCCCGGCGAAGCGGTAGGCCCGCACGGTCCCGAATGAGGTTGGCACGTCGAACAGTTCGAACGGCGGCAAGGCCGCCATCCCGGCCCGGTAGGCGCCCAGGAAATGCTCGAACGCGGCGTCGGAGACGAACGCTCCCAGCCCACTGCGGTCCCACCGCCCGGCGATGTTGACCGTGGGAACCCGCAGATCCATCAGACCTCCGCGTCGAGTGGCAGAACTACTCGACGGTGACGGACTTGGCCAGGTTGCGCGGCTTGTCGACGTCGTACCCGCGCGCCCGGGCCACCCCGGCCGCGAACACCTGCAGCGGGATGGTGGACAGCAACGGCTGGAAAAGCGTTGACACCGCCGGGATCTCGATCAGGTGATCGGCGTACGGCCGCACCGTGTCGTCACCCTCCTCGGCGATCACGATGGTCACCGCGCCGCGGGCCTGGATCTCTCGGATGTTGGACAGCAGCTTGGCGTGCAGCATCTGCGCGTTCTTGGGCGACGGCATCACCACGATGACCGGCAGGTCCTCGTCGATCAGGGCGATCGGACCGTGCTTGAGCTCACCGGCGGCGAAGCCCTCGGCGTGCATGTAGGCCAGCTCCTTGAGCTTGAGCGCGCCTTCCAGCGCCACCGGGTAGCCGACGTGCCGCCCCAGGAACAGGATCGTGGGCGACGTCGCGAACCGCTGCGCCAACTGCCCCACCGGCTCGATGCCGGCCAGGACCCGGCTGACCATGTCCGGCATGGCCTCCAGCTCGTGGTACTCGCGCTCGACCTCGTCGGGGTACTTGGTTCCGCGGGCCTGTGCCAGCGCCAGCCCGACCAGGTAGTTCGCGGCGATCTGCGCCAGGAACGTCTTGGTGGCGGCCACACCGATCTCCGGCCCGGCCCGGGTGTAGAGCACCGCGTCGGCCTCGCGCGGGATCTGGCTGCCGTTGGTGTTGCAGATCGCCAGCACCTTGGCCTTCTGGGTCTTGGCGTGCCGCACCGCTTCCAGCGTGTCGGCGGTCTCGCCCGACTGCGAGATGGCGATCACCAAGGTGCTGCGGTCCAGAACCGGGTCGCGGTACCGGAACTCGCTGGCGAGTTCGACCTCGACCGGCAGCCGGGTCCAGTGCTCGATGGCGTACTTGGCCAGCAGGCCCGAGTGGTAGGCGGTGCCGCAGGCGACGATGAACACCTTGTCGATCTCGCGCAGTTCCTGATCGGACAGGCGCTGCTCGTCGAGCACGATGCGGCCGTCGACGAAATGCCCCAGCAGGGTGTCGGCGACCGCGGCGGGCTGCTCGGCGATCTCCTTGAGCATGAAGTAGTCGTAGCCACCCTTTTCGGCAGCGTCGAGGTCCCAGTCGATATGGAATTCCCGGTAGTCCCGGCCGGCCTGCAGGTCGTCGCGGCCGAAGAAGTCGGTGATCCGGTAGCCGTCGGCGGTCAGCACCACCGCCTGGTCCTGGCCGAGCTCCACGGCGTGCCGGGTGTGCTCGATGAACGCCGCCACGTCGGACCCGACGAACATCTCGTTCTCACCGATGCCGACGACGAGCGGGGTGGACCGGCGAGCCGCCACGATCGTGCCCGGATCGTCGGCGCTGGCGAACACCAGGGTGAAGTGGCCTTCCAGGCGCTGCAGTACGGCCAGGACGGACGCCGGAAAGTCGCCGGCGGTGTCGCCGTTGGCGTACTGACGGGCCACAAGGTGGACAGCCACCTCGGAGTCGGTGTCGCTGGCGAACTCGACTCCGTCGGCTTCCAGCTCCGCGCGCAGGACGGCGAAGTTCTCGATGATGCCGTTGTGGACGACGGCGATCTTGCCCGCGGCGTCGCGGTGCGGGTGTGCGTTGCGGTCGGTGGGCCGGCCGTGGGTGGCCCACCGGGTGTGGCCGAGGCCGGTCGTGCCGGTCAGCACGCCGTCGTCGGTCTCGGCGAGGGCGGTCTCCAGGTTGGCCAGGCGTCCGGCGCGGCGACGTACCGTCAACCCGCCGTTGTCGTCGATCAGCGCGATTCCCGCGGAGTCGTAACCCCGGTATTCCATCCGGCGCAGCGCGTCGACGACGATGCCGCGGGCCGGGCGCGCCCCGACGTAGCCGACGATTCCACACATAGGGTCCCAGGGTAGTGCAGTCGGAGCCCTGGCCCGATTCTGCGCGACGGCGTTTGACACATATCACCGCGAAAGCACCCAGGCGCAGATTCGGCCCGCTGCGCTACGGTCAACGCGTGGCCAGCACAAAGAAGCTCTTCGCAGGGTTGACCCGCCGCGGACCGCATCGCGTTCTGCGTGGTGACCTGGCGTTCGCCGGCATGCCGGGAGTGGTGTACACGCCGGAGTCCGGCCTGAACCTGCCCGGCGTGGTGTTCGGCCACGAGTGGATGACGCAGGCGGACAACTACACGCACACGCTGGAGCACCTGGCCTCCTGGGGCATCGTGGCGGCCGCCCCCAACACCGAGACGAGCCTGGCGCCGTCGGTGCTCAATTTCGCCTTCGACCTGGGCGCGGCCCTCGAGATCATCACCGGGGTGCGGCTGGGGACCGGCAAGATCAGCGTGCACCCGGGCAAGCGAGGTGTGGTCGGACACGGTTTCGGCGGGTCCGCCGCCGTGTTCGCCGCCGCGGGCATGGGCGGCGACGCGCACCGCCCCAAAGCCGTGGTGTCGCTGTTCCCGACGGTGACCAAGCCACCGGCCGAACAACCGGCGTCGACGCTGAAGGTGCCCGGGCTGGTGCTGACCGCCCCCGGCGACCCGATGACGCTGCGCTCGAATGCCGTGGAGCTGGCCCGGGCCTGGGAGGGCGCGACGCTGCGGACGGTGAGCAAGGCGCAGGCCGGTGGGCTGGTCGAGGGCCGTCGGCTGGCCCGATTCATCGGCTTGCCCGGCGCCGACCGGGACACCCAGAAGATCGTTCGCGGCCTGCTCACCGGGTATCTGCTGGCCACGCTGGCCGGCGACAAGACCTACCGCGATTTCGCCGACCCCGAGGGCGACCTGCCGCACACCGAGCCGGCCGACCCGAACGCCGATCCGGTCGCGCTCGAGGACAAGGTCGTCGCGCTTCTCAAGCCGTGATGCAGTCCGTGTGACACGGCCTGAGTCCGCCCGCCGGTCGATATGATCAACTGATCATTAATTCGGCACTTTCTGCGCGACCCTGACCTGTCACATAGATCGGAGACGGACGCCGATGAGAAGTCGAGCCGCCATCGTCTACGAATACGGCGGCCCATGGCAGGTGGAAGAGTTCGAACTCGACCCACCGCGGGCCGGCGAGGTACTGGTGCAGCTCGCCGCCGCCGGGCTGTGCCACTCCGACGACCACATCCGCCGGGGCATCATGGTTCCCCCGCAGAACGGCGGCCTCCGCCCACCGATGACCCCCAGCATTGGCGGCCACGAGGGCGCAGGCGTGGTCGTCGAGGTCGGCGACGGCGTCACCCGGTTCGCCCCGGGCGACCACGTGGTGACGTCGTTTGTCGCCGTTTGCGGCGAATGCCGATGGTGCACAACCGGCATGGAATACATCTGCGATGCCGGGGCCGGAACGCTGATGCCCGGCATGCCCACGGACGGGACCTTTCGGCACCACACCCTCGACGGCGGCAACCTCGCCCATGTGTCCAAGATCGGGGCTTTCGCCGAACACACAGTGGTTTCGGCGGCCTCCCTGGTCAAGATCGAGCCACACCTCCCCCTGGTCCCGGGTGCACTGCTCGCCTGTGCGGTGCCGACCGGTTACGGCTCGGCCGCCTATCGGGGCGGAGTGCGCGGCGGCGACACCGTCGTGGTGATCGGCGTCGGCGGGATCGGCACCGCGGCCGTACAGGCCGCCCGCATCAACGGTGCCGCGTCGATCGTCGCCGTCGATCCCGTTGAGTTCAAACGGAAGTCGGCCCTGACCTTCGGTGCCACCCACGTGGCGGCCGCCGCCGACGAGGCATTCGACCTGGTCCGCGAACTCACCCGTGGGGTGATGGCGGACAGCGTCGTCGTGTCCCCTTCGGAGATCGGCGAATCCGATGTCGTCGACGCGTTGAGTCTCACCCGCAAGGGCGGGACGTGCGTGCTCACCGCCATGTCGGCACCGGGCACCCGACCGTTGGACTTCAATCTTCAGGACGTCGTCCTGATGAACAAGAACCTGTGCGGCACCGTCTTCGGCTCCTGCAATCCGAAGGCGGACATCCCACGTCTGGCGGGTCTGTACGATTCCGGGCTGCTGCAGCTGGACGAGATGATCACCAGGCGTTATCGCCTCGACGACATCAACGACGCCTACGCCGACCTCGCCCAGGGTGAATTGATCAGGGGCGTCATCGATTTCGGGATCGCATAGCCGCACCGGCTATGTCGAGGCCATCCAGGTTTCCGTCAGTACGCCACGCAGCCAGGATGTCCGCGTATTCCATCGGACTGCCGAAGAAGAAACTGCCCTGACGCAATCGCACGTCGGCCTGGCCCTCGCGGTTGTAGTACCCCGGCGTGCACGACTCACGTCGGCCGGCGATGACATCGGAACGCTCCACCACGGTGTCGACCCATGCCGATTCGGCGTCGGCGGTCGCTTCGATCACGGCGGCGTCGTGCTGTAACGCCCAGGCGATCGTCCAGGCGATGTGACGGGACTGGGTGTCGATGAGGTAGGGAAAGTTCACCGTGAAGCCCGATTGGGCGATGCTCTCGATGAAACAGTTCGGGAAGCCGTTGACCTGTAAGCCGTGGAACGTGCGCACACCGTCGGCCCACTTCTCGGTGAGCGTCAGGCCGTCACGGCCGATGATCTCGAACCCGGTGCGGCGTGCGTACTCGGTGCCCACCTCGAAACCCGTCGCGAAAATCAAACAGTCCAAGGGATATTCGACGTCATCGACGACTACGCCGCGCTCGCCGATCTGCTGGACACCGCTGCCGCGGGTGTCGACGAGGCTGACGTTCTCGCGATTGAACGCCTGGAGGTACTCATCGTGGAAGCAGGGGCGTTTACAGAAGTAGCCGTACCACGGCTTGAGCGCCTGCGCGGTAGCCGAATCGGTCACGACGGCATCGATCCGGGCCCGGATCTCTTCCATCTTGGCGAAGTCCGCGAGCTCGGCGGTACTCGGGCCACCGTCCGCGTTGTGCCGCACAATCGGCAGCTTCTTGGTGAGGCTCGTCCACGCGTCGTCGACGAGGTCCTCGTCGGCTTGTCCACCGGCGGTGAGCATCTGAAAGTTCTCGATGCGGCGCCGTTGCCAACCGGGCTCCAGCGAGGCCGCCCACTCCGGATCGGTGGCCCGGTTGGCACGGACGTCGACCGTCGAGGGGGTGCGCTGGAAGACGTACAACTGCCCCACCGCGGCGGCCAGCCGCGGGACGCACTGGATCGCGGTCGCGCCCGTACCGACGATGCCGACCCGCTTGTCGGCCAGGTTCTCCAGATGCGCGCCGGTGTACCCGTAGTCCCACCGGCTGGTGTGGAATGTGTGCCCGCGGAACGACCCCATTCCCGGAATACCCGGCAGCTTGGGCTTCTGCAGGTAGCCGTTGGCCATCGCCACGAACCTGGCCCTGATCGCATCGCCATGGTTCGTGGTGATGAGCCACCGTGATTGCTCAGGCATCCAGCGGATTTCGCGCACCTCGGTCTGCAGGCACGCATTGCGGTACAGGTCGTAGTGCCGGGCGATGCGCTGGCAGTGCGCGAAGATCTCCGCGCCCTTCGAATACTTCTCGGTGGGAACGTAGCCGAGCTCCTCCAGCAGCGGCATGTACACGTACGACTCGACGTCGCAGGCGATACCCGGATACCGGTTCCAGTACCAGGTGCCGCCCACGTCGGCCGCCTTGTCGATCAGTCGCACGTTCTCGACTCCGAGCTCGCGCAGCCGCGCTCCGATCAACAGCCCACCGAATCCGGCGCCGATGATCGCCACGTCCACGTCGTCGGCGAGCGGTTCCCGACTGAAGTGCGGGTCTGCCCACGGGTCTTCACCGAAGCCGGCGAATCTGCCGGCTATCTCCACGTATTGGGCGATGCCATCGGGCCTCAGCCGTCGCTGGCGCTCGGCCGCGTACTTCCGGCGCAACTCATCGACGTCAATGTTCGAGCCGTCAACGTCGGTCACCGTGGCACCTTCTTCCAGACTGGTCACGCCCGCACGACTATATAATCAACCAATTGATCACATCAATGGTCGAGACGGCATTCCCGCAGGCTGCACGTGGGTCAGCGTTTTACGAACAGGGTTCCGCGGATCATCTGCTTGGCAGAGTTCAGTGCCCGCTGGTACGTCTGCGGCGACTGCGTCGCGGCCAGTTCCGTGAGGCCGTAGACCAGGGCATAGATCGCCTCGACCGTCGCATCGCCTTGCGCTCCCCCGGGGCTGTCCCGACAGGCATCGTTGACGATGCCTTTGACGATGCCACGCAAAGCCTGGAAACCACCGCCACCGGTGCCGTCCGGATAGACGGCGACGGCATTCTGACCGCGAACGGCCCACTCGAACGCAGCGAGCTCGGGATACTCCCGCATCAACCGACCGGACTCGTCGAGCACGGCATCGATCCGGTCGATGGCATCGCCAGGTGCTTGCGCTGCGCCCCGCAGCCGTGGAAGCGCGATGTCGGCCCGAGCCGCGATCGCGGCCTCCATCAACTCCGACTTGGTCGAAAAGTAGTTGTACAGGTTCGCACTCGTGATTCCCGCGCTGCGGGCGATCTCCCGAATCGTCGCCCTGGCGTAGCCGACCTCGGCCACGCAGTGCATGGTCGCAGCGATGATCCGCCGGCGCGTCTCTTCACCGTTCGCGCCGACTGGGCGACCCAATTGGGGTGTCGCCATCGCCGGCTCCCTCCGGTCTGGGCCCTGCGCACGCAGGCCCGATCGTCCTTCGGATGGTAGCGCGCAAACAGCACCGGAGCGGCGGTCGAACGGCCCGTCGGCTCGACAGCCGACATATGCTGGGCCCATGACGGCGCCTTCTCCGCAGCTCGGCCGCCCGGTGGGCGCCAGCGGCGAAGCGACCCGGGAGCGAATCATTGCCGCCGCCATGCGATGTGTCGCCGAGGTCGGCTACTCAAAGGCCACGATTCGCGAGATCGCGCGCACCGCAGAGATGACCAGCGGCAGTCTGTACCACTATTTTTCGAACAAGTCGGACTTGCTGGACGCCACGGTGACCAGAATCCAGGAGATCACCCTGCCCCGGTTGCGGGCCGCCGCCCAGAGCCGCACCGACGTCATCGATCGGCTCGATGCGGTCCTCGACGCATCCGAGGAATTGTCGCGTGAGTATCCCCACCTCGCCGCATTCGAGCAGGAAATGCGAGCGGAAGGTTCAGCGCTGCCCCGAGGTGACGCTCGTGCCGACGCCGGATTCGAGGCACTACACAACATCTTTCGCGAGATCATCGGCGACGCGCAGCGGGAGGGCGTGTTGGCCGACGACGCCGACGCTGCCGGGGCGACCGACGCGCTCTACGCACTCAGTCGCGGCTTGACCGCGCAGGCAGCCAATCTCTCACCTAGCGCCTACCGCGCCACCACCGATGCGGCCCGGCAACTGATCCGTGGGACGGTACTGCCCGCGCGCGGCGATTGAGACGCCGGCAGTCAATTCACCGCCTCGGCAACCGCTTTGGTCTCCAGGTACTCCTCGAAGCCGGCCAGGCCCATCTCACGGCCGATGCCCGACTGTTTGTAGCCCCCGAACGGCACATCGGGCGAATACCACTGGCCGCCATTGACATTGATCGTCCCGGTCCGCAGCCGCGCTACGACCCAGGCCACCCGCTCCGGGTCCGCACCGAAGACGGTGCCGGACAGCCCGTAGGGTGAATCGTTGGCGATGCGCACCGCGTCGGCGTCGCCGTCGTGGGCCAGCACCACCAGGACCGGTCCGAAGATCTCTTCCTGGGCCACCCGTGCATCGTTGGTCAACCCGCTGATCACGGTCGGCTCGATGAAGAAGCCTGCGCCGGAGGGCCGGCCGCCACCGCAGGCGAGCGTGCCGCCTTCTTCGAGCGCCAAGTCCAGATACCCTTGCACCCGGTCTCGCTGCCTGGCTGAAATAAGTGGTCCACAAAGGACATTCGGGTCCCGTGGATCCCCCACTGGAATCTGCGCCATCGCCTCAGTGGCGGCGGTGACCGCTTCGTCGTACCGGCTCCGGGGCACCACGAGGCGAGTGGTCAGCGCGCAACCTTGTCCGGCATGGGTCGTCACGGCGAAAGCGGCCCTCGTGCAGGCCGCAACCAGGTCGGCATCATCGAGTACGACGAACGCCGACTTGCCGCCGAGTTCGAGAAAGACCTTCTTGATGGTTTGCGAGGCCGCCGCCATCACCGAGCGGCCCGTCGCGGTGGATCCGGTGAACGAAACGACGTCGACACGCGGATCCTCGGCGAGCATGGCGCCCAGGCGATGATCCGACGACGTCACGATGTTGACGACACCCGGCGGAAAGTCGGTCTTGTCCGCGATGATCCGGCCGACCTCCGCCGCACACCACGGCGTATCGGGCGCCGGCTTGAGCACCACCGTGTTTCCGGCCGCGAGCGCCGGGCCGAGCTTGGCGAAGGTCACCTGATGCGGAAAGTTCCACGGCGTGATCGCCCCGACGACACCGAACGCCTCGCGCACGAGCGTGCGTCGCGTCGGCACTCCAAGCGGCTCCGCCACACCGAGATCGACGCGCCACGGGTAACTTTCGGCAGTGTCGGCGGGGAACGCCAGGTCGTTGATCGGGCCCTGCAGATGTCCGCTCTGGGTCAGCCGCAGCGGCGCGCCGGCCTCCGCGACGGTGATGTCGCGCAGCCTCTCGATGTCGGCGTTGAGCGCGTCGCGCAACTGCCGCAGGCAATGCACCCGCAGCGCGACGTCGCGTGACCAGTCCGTCTCGTCGAATGCGGCCCGCGCCGCATCGATGGCACGGTCCATGTCGGCGGCGTCGCCGTCAGCAGCCGTGCCGAGCAGCTCCTCGGTTGCCGGGTTGATGGTCGGGAACGCGCCGCCACCACCGGGCGCCAACCGGCCATCGATCAGTAGCTGGGTCACCGCGCCGGCGGTCACTGTCATGGCAGCAGCGTAGTGACGGGCCGCTCGGGTAATCAAGCAATTGATCACATAGTGCCGTCCGCCGCGCCTCCGTAAACTGAATTCGCGTGACCGACCCCGAGATCGAGATCACCGCAGATCTGGTCCGCGACCTGCTGCAGGACCAACATCCAGACCTCGCAGGGCTGACCATCCGCGAGGTGGCGGGCGGCTGGGGCAACCAAATGTGGCGCCTCGGCGATGAGTTGGCCGTGCGCATGCAGCGCATGGACCGAACCCCGGAACTCCAGCTCAAGGAGCGACGATGGCTACCCGTGTTGGCCCCGCGCCTGCCGCTCCCGGTGCCGACTCCGGTGCGGTTCGGTGAACCGTCCGTCCGCTTCCCCAAGCACTGGACCGTGATGACGTGGGTTCCTGGGGAGCCGCTGGACCACGGCGTGATCAGCCGCGGCGACCATGCGGCCGACACGCTGGCGGGCTTCCTGCGGGCGCTCCATGTGGAGGCACCCGCCGAGGCACCGATCGCCGCAGACCGCGGAGCCCATCCCAGGAACTGCGCGGACGGCTTCGAGAACTTCTTCCAGGCCGTTGTTCCCGACGACATCGCTGCCGACGTCCGGAACGTCTGGGATGAGGCCGTTGCGGCCCAGGCATGGGAGGGCCCGCCGGTGTGGGTGCACGGCGACCTCCATCCCGCGAACGCCATCGTCTCGGACGGAACGCTCTCGGGCATCGTCGATTTCGGCGACATGTTTTCCGGCGATCCCGCGTGGGATCTCGCGGCGGCATGGGTACTACTACCCGCGGGCACAGCCTCACGGTTCTTCGACCGGTACGCGCAAGCAGATGAGGCGGCGATCCGGCGCGCCCGCGGGCTGGCCGCCATGAAGTGCCTTTTCCTGATGCTCATGGGGCAGAACGGAGACCGGGGCGTCCCCGGTGGGAAGCCGAACTGGGGCCCGGTAGGCCGGGCCGCACTTGAGCGTGTTCTGACGGGCATTTGATACGCGCTGCTTCGAAGGGCCTGTGTCGGGCCCGGCGGCTACGTATCGTGACCACGATGGACACGCAGTCCAGCCGTGGACCAGGGACGCGGCTCGATGCACTGAGTCGTCGGCGGCTGATGCAGATCGGTGGCAGCCTCGGGTTGGCCGCGACGCTTGGTGCTTGCGCCGGTGAAATCGAACCGGCATCCGCGCCGACCGCCTCGTCAACCAACGCCACGCCGGCCCCGCCCCCGCAACCGGCTGCCGTGACTCCGCTGCCACTGGAGCCGGTCCCAGCCACCACGATGTCCAGTGAACAGCCCATGGCCCAGATCTGCCGGCAGGCGTGGGGTGCGGCACCCGCCCGGGCTGGTGGACGTCCGCACACCATCACGCGAATGACATTGCACCACAGCGCTGTTGTTCTCGGCGAGAATCGACTTGCCCCGAGCCGGCTACGTCAGCACCAGCGCTACCACCAGAATGACCATGGATGGATCGACATCGCCTACCACGTCGGCGTCGATCGGAACGGCAACATCTACGAACTACGCACCCCGGAACTCGCCGGCGACACCGCGACCAACTACGACCCGGCCGGGCACTTCCTCGTCCTATGCGAGGGCGACTTCGACCAAGAACCCGTCAGCGTCGCCCAACTCGCCGGTGTAGCAACGGCATTCGCCTGGGCCGTCCAACAATTCCATGTGGCCAGCGGCACCCTGGGCGGACACCGGGACTTCGCCGATACCTCCTGCCCCGGCGCCAACCTCTACGCCCATCTCACCTCCGGCGATCTGCACACGCGCATCGATGCGCTCCTCGCCGCCGGACCTGTCGACCTGCAACGTCTCTGCGGACAAGAGGCAGCCACCAAGGTGGCAGAGATCGAGGCCGGTCAGTGAGGTATTTCGCGAGAGTTCAGCGGTAGTCCGAGAGCTCGATTGCACGCATTCGCTACGGGCGCCACACAAGTAGGGTCGTAGCACGCCAACGACTTCACCCCACAGCGCGACTGAAGATCTCCACGACGCTGTGCGGCGCGTCGTCTCCGAAGAACAATTCGAGGTTGCGCGCACTTTCCCGGGCGAATTCCACGCTGCGCGAGAACAGGTCGCGTTCGTACGAGTCGAGCGCACCTTCGATGTCCCCGGCCTGGGCCGCGATCGCTTGGCCGAGTTCGGCCGCGTCGTACATGGCCAGGTTGGCACCTTGTCCCGCGAAAGGCGACATCAGATGGGCCGCGTCACCCAACAAAGTCAATCCCGGCAACCGGTTCCACCTGTGTTCGACCGGAAGCACGTAGATGGGACGCAGCACCGGCTCGGCGCGACTCACCTCAAGAAAGCCGGTCAGTCGAGGCGACCAACCGTCGAACTCCGTTGCCAAGTAGCGAGACAAATTCGTCGTGTCGCTGAAATCGATCGAAGTGAGCCGGTCCAGTGCCGTATTCACGACCGCGTAGCCGGTCAGCGTGCCATCGCGGTTGTGATGCACCAGGATGCCTCGCCCTGATGCGACCGCAATCAGAGTGCCGCGACCGACGATCTCGGCGCACGCGGCATGCTGCGGTCCGCCGTCGATGCGCAGCTCGATGAAGCACGTGCCCGTGTACGTGGGCTCTGCACCGGAAAGACGTCGCCGCACTACCGACCAGGCGCCGTCAGCCCCCACGATCAGATCAGCGCATAGCGAGGGCCCATCGCCGAACGTGATGATCTGCCGCCCATCATCATTCGGCGTCACGGCAACGGCCTTGTGGTTCCAACGGACGGTACCGGCCGGTAACGAGTCGAGCAGCATTCTTCGGAGTTCACCGCGGTCCACTTCGGGTCGGGTCCCTCGATCCGTACCGGGGCGGTCCAACAGGACGTTGGCGTCACGGTCGACGATGCGTTTGGCATCCTCACCGGGGCGAACCAGATGCAGGAAAGGGTCGAACAGACCCGCGGTCGCGAGAGCGACCTGCCCGGTGTCGAGATGCATGTCCAAGAGACCGCCCTGCCCCCTGGCGTCGGGGCCGGCCTCGGCTTCATAGACCGTCGCAGCCACACCATGGGTGTGTAGCACCCGGGCGAGCGTAAGCCCTCCCAGTCCGGCGCCGATGATCGCGATTGAATTCGTCACTCCTGCGCTCCTGTAAACAGCCTCACCGGTGGTGAGGACATACGTAGACCCGGGATGTAGTCGGGTCCGTATTCGGAGACGCTGGACATCCTTCAATCAAGCAGGAATGCCGTGCATGCGACCGCGCTGCCAATTCGATGTCAACAGGTCGTTTTTCGCGACGACCGCGAGAATAATTGCGGTTGCCGACTTTCGCAACGATGGTGCCGGCGCTGAACAGGTTCACCCAGTCGATGTCCGTGAACCAACCTCTCCGCCAATAGCGTTGCCCACATTGATATCTCGCGTGCGACGACGATCCCACGTAAGTCAGTCAACGAGCGGTCCGACCACCGCCGCTCGTCTTGTCACGAAAGTCCCATCCCAGAGCTGCAGTTGTGGGCTACTCGCCTCGTCGCTGAATGCGTACGGTTTGGTGACGGGTTGGGTGCCTGGTGACAGGGATTTGAACTTCATGCGGGTGTTCGACGCGGTGATGGACACCGGGGGTGTGTCGGACGTACAGCCACCCGAACCGGCCCACCTGCCTGCCACTCTCCCAACCAACTAGTTGGGTTGCTACACTCCTGCGATGCGCACTGGCATCTTCCTGAGTTATGCCGGCGGCTTCAAAGAGGCTGCCGACCAAGTCGTCGAACTGGAGAAGGTGGGCATCGACATCGCCCTGGTCGCCGAGGCGTACTCCTACGATGCGATCAGCCAGCTCGGCTACCTGGCCGCCAAGACCTCCACCATGGAGCTAGGCACCGGTGTGGTCCCGATCTACACCCGCACGCCGGCCCTGATGGCCATGAGCGCGGCCGGCGTCGACTACGTGTCCGACGGACGGTTCCGCCTTGGCATCGGCACCTCCGGCCCGCAGGTGATGGAGGGCTTCCACGGCGTGCCGTTCGACGCGCCGCTGGGCCGCACCCGCGAGGTCGTCGAGATCTGCCGCAAGGTGTGGCGCCGCGAGAACCTGGACTACGACGGCAAGTACTACCAGCTGCCGCTGCCCGCCGACCGCGGCACCGGCCTGGGTAAGTCACTGCACCTGATCAATCACCCTGTCCGTGAGCGCATTCCGATCACCATCGCCGCACTGGGACCGAAGAACGTCGAGCTGACCGCCGAGATCGCCGAGGGCTGGCAGCCGGTGTTCTACCTCCCGGAGAAGGCCGACGACGTGTGGGGCGACGCCCTGCGGGCCGGGGCCGCCAAGCGTGATCCGGAGCTGGGACCGCTGGACGTCATGGTCAGCGCCAGCCTGGCCATCGGCGACGACGTCGATGACCGGCTCGCCTGGGCGAAACCCCAACTGGCGCTGTACATCGGCGGCATGGGCGCACGCGGGCAGAACTTCTACCACAAGCTGGCCACCCGGTACGGCTACGGCGAGGTCGCCGACCACATCCAGGACCTGTTCCTGGCGGGCAAGAAGGCCGAGGCCATCGCGGCCGTCCCCGACGACCTGGTGCGCAACGTATCGCTCGTCGGACCGAAGGGGTTCGTCAAAGAGCGGCTCGCCGCCTACGCCGAAGCCGGCGTGACCACGATGCTGGTGCACCCGTTGGCCACCGATACCGCCGAGACGGTCAAGTTCTGCGAGGAGCTCGTCTCGCTCACCCAGTAGCACCCGTCAAAAATTTGACGGTTCGTACAATTGCAGTACCCGACTACTCACATCATCTCCCTTGGGACACGTGACCATCAACGGGTCACACCGCCCCAAGGGAGATGAGAGATGGTTCGTTCGTACCTCGGCACCAGTGGTGCTGTCGCAGGCGCAGGCATCCTCGCGTTGGGCCTGGTGGTCGCAACCCCGCCGGAAGCCCACGCCGCGAGCATCGACATGCGGGCCGTGCGCGTGGCGTCCGTCGCCTTTTCCTCGACGCCTCCCCCGGGTCTACAGGTGGTCACGATCCGCGCCGCCAACGAGACGGCCGCACCGACTGACCCGGTCACGTTCCTCACCGAGAACGCCCAGATCCTTGCTGACGGCATCGGGCAGTCGGCCAATCGCGCCACGGTGGCCGTGGTCGGTGAGGCAGTGCTTCCGTTCGTGACCGCGTTCTTGTCCGTGGCGTCTCCCGCCCGGATTCCCACGATTCTCCTTCTGGCACAGGAGTCCTCGGAATCCATCTGGACCGGGGCGCTGAACACCAAATTCGGGCTCGGTTACGACGAATTCGTCCCCGGCTTCTACATTCCGGCCGACGTGGAGCCCACCGGCAACCCCGGCGACGCCCATGACTACGCATTGCGCCGGATCGTCGACGGCGCCGTCCTGCCCGCGACGGTCGTAGCCGTCAACCAGGTGGTCGCCAACCTCACCGAGGCGGGCGCCCCCGAGGTCGTCGAGCAACTGCTGCTTTCGTCGGAAAGGCTTGGTGCCACGGCTTTTCAGGTAGGGGCATATGTCCGCGCCTCGGCGGTATCCGCCATCCAGGAACCCATCCTCGCGGCCACCGAGGGCGGTGACGTCGGTGCCGCCCTCCAGGAAGGGGCCACACAGGTTCAGAAGGCCGTGTTCGGCGACCCGGACGCCGCCGACGCCCACGTCGACCCGTACGACGCGACGAGTCCCACTCCGCCGTCGCTGGCGAAGCTGGGTGCGATCGGCTCGGTGACCACCGTCGCGCGGCAGGAAACCGAGAAGATCGCCGGTGCGCTCGTCCCCTCAAGCAATGTGCGTACTGCGGCCGACAATCAGGCGAGTTTCGGCAACGGACGCACCATCGTCCGATCCGCGGACACCGACGGTTCCACGACCAAGAGCACCGCGAACCCGACCAGGAAGAAGCCAGTACGCGATGCAATCACCAAGGTGCGCAAGGACATCAGCCACGCCGCCGCCCAGGTTCGCGACAATCTCAAGAAGGCGGTGGGCCAGTAGGGTCGCTGCCGTCAGCCAGGCCTGTTGGGAACCGCGCGCTTGCCGAGTGTCGCGTCGAGCACCAACGATTCGAAAAGCTGGTTCACGCCGGCCATCTCCCCCGGTTCGGTGACAGCCGCGGCGTGCGCGAAACCGTCGACAATCGCACCGATCACCCGCGCCACCTGGACCGGGTCATACTCTGCGGAGATCCGCCCGGCCCGCTGACCCGCGATGACAGAGCGGGCCAGCGCGTCGGTCATCCGAGCACCCTGCTTCGAGTAACCCGCGACCAGCTCCTGATGCCGACGGGCGTCGATCGGTGCAGTCGCGACGAAGCCGGCAAGTTCGGGAAACTCGCGGTTGATCCGCATCGATTCGGTCAATGCCGCGCGCAGCAGTTCGTCCATCGAGTGCGGCCCGGCCATGGCCGGTGCGGCACTGGCCAGGATCTTGCCGTAGACGTCATCGCAGACCGCCTCGAACAACTTGTTCTTCGTCCCGAAGTGGTAGTAGACCGAGCCCGCCGTCACACCGGCCATCTCAGCGATCAGATTGTTGGTCGCGGGTCCGTAGCCGAATTGCGCAAAGCATCGACACGCTGCATCGATGACCCGTTGCCGGGTGTCGCCGCTGTCGATACCGGCGGGCCGTCCCGGTCCGGTTCTGGCGGTCTTGGGCGCACTCATCGGACCATCTTGACGCAGAGATACGGGCTCCGGGGTGACCACGTCAGTTGTCAACAGCGCTGCCGACCAACCGTCGCGGCTACTGCCCGATCCATTCCCGGGCCCGCGCGAGGGTGCGCGCCCGATCAAACGTGTCGGCCTCCCACGTGGTCGACCGGACGTCGCCGCGGTCCCCGTAGCGGCGCATGATGTCGACGTGGTGCGGCAGCCCGATAAACCGCTGCAGTGCTTCGGCATCCGTCCAGACCGAGATCGACCCACTGAGGCCCGACGCGGGCAGGCTCCACAACCAGAGGCCGACCGCGCCCGGCATGGCATACCAGCCTTCCCGCATCCGCATCCCGTTGTAGGCGACGCCCGGCAGGTGCCGCAGAGAATGCGCGGCGTATTCGGTCACGCTGACGACGACTGGCCGCTCCCCGGCGGAGGCGGGCCCGGGCATCCAGGAGACGATCAGCGGTCGGACGACGGCTGAGGCGAGGTTGTTGATCGAAGACATGCCATCACGATCGCTCCTAGTATTGGTCTATGTCAGGGTCCAATCATGGAGGCAATCAGCAGACCAATTCTGCCGATGCCGGGTTTCCCCCGGATCTTCTGGTCGCCCTGGACCGGACGTCGCGCGACGGGCTGGCGATGCAGCTGCAACATCAACTCCGCGTGGGGATACAGCAGGGCCGGCTCGCGGCGGGTTCACTCCTACCGCCGTCCCGCGCGCTGGCAGCACAGCTCGGCGTGGCCCGCAGCGTCGTCGTCGCCGCCTACGAACATCTGGTCGCCGATGGCTACCTGACCGGACGCCAAGGTTCCGGAACCAGGGTCAAACAGGTTGCCCCACAACCCTCTCCGCGCGTACGTCGAGCGCGGGATCCGGCCGCGCCGTTGGGCGGCGGCCTGCCGGACGCCGCCTTGTTTCCGCGTACCGAATGGTTGCGGCACTACCGCAACGCTCTCACCGAGGTGCCCAACGCCCAGCTCGGCTACCCCGGCCCGCTCGGAACGCGCCCGCTGCGCGAAGCCCTCTCCGATTACCTGGCCCGGGTACGCGGAGTAGCGACCACACCCGACCGGATGATCGTCACATCGGGTCTCACACAGGGGATCGTGCTGCTGGCCCGGTCACTGCGGGCGCGGGGATGCCGCACCCTCGCCGTCGAGGACCCCTGTTTCGGATTTCACCGCGACGCCATCGCACGCGCCGGGCTTCGGGTGGTGCCGGTACCGGTCGACGAGAACGGGCTCGAGGTTGCGCGATTGGCCGAACTCGACGTCGACGGCGTGCTGGTGACTCCCGCCCACTCGTATCCGACCGGTGTCGTCCTCGCCGCGGACCGCAGGGCAGCGCTGATCGAATGGTCCCGCGACCGGAACACGCTGATCATCGAAGATGACTACGACGCCGAATTCCGTTATGACAGAAGCCCTGTCGGCGCCTTGCAAGGACTCGATCCAGATCGCGTAGCCTATGCGGGCTGCGTGAGCAAAACGCTGACTCCCGCCCTGCGACTCGGTTGGATGGCACTGCCGCCCTGGCTGGTGGACTCCGTCGCGGCCGAAAAACTGTACGACGACATGGGCAACTCCGCGCTCGAGCAACTGGCCCTGTCCCGGTTCATCGGCACCGGAGGGCTCACTCGCCACCTGCGGCGGGTGCGCCCGATGTATCGCCGGCGACGCGACGCCATGCTCGCGGCGATCAGCGCGTCGATGCCTCAGACACAGCCGACGGGAATCGATGCCGGCCTGCACGTCTACCTTCGGCTGCCGGGCAACTCGGACGAGGACACCGTCGTCGCCACCGCCCGGGACCAGGGACTGCGTCTGGACGGTGCCCGCTGGAATTGGGCCGACCCAGGTTCAGCGCCGCCGGCCCTGGTGATCGGATACGGCGCACTGGGCGAGGCCGCGATCCGCGACAGCATCAGCCGGCTCGCGTCGATCCTCGCCTGATCGACGGGGCGTCGGGCCTGCTATCAGCGTCGGCCAAGGGCAGCACGCCGTCGATGGTGGCCGCCACGACCGAGGCAGCCATCGCATCGCAGCCGAGGAACAGTCCGCGGCTGCCGTGACCGGCCAGCGCGTCGGCGTCGCGACGCTGAGGACACTGCCCGGAGGCTGCGGCATTCCATTGCACGCTGGTCTGCTGCCAACTGCTCTTGCGGGCCAATACAACTGCGCCGCAGCTTCGGCACGACACCGGCATCATCGGCAATTCTTCGAGACGAGGGTCGAGGCGGACGGTCATGGTACGGGTTGGGCGGTGGCGCGGGCAGCGATGTTGTCTTCGATCTCCTGCGCCCACGCGTGCCGAGCGCTCGTGGTGTCGACCTCGTATTCGAACCGGTCGACCATGTCGGCGGCCACATCGTCAGCGTCGACGTAGAACTGTTCGTACCAACGGCGCAGCTGGTACACCGGTCCGTCTTCCTCGCACAGCAACGGGTTGTCGATGCGTGCCTTGGTTTTCCAGATCGCCACATCTTGTTCGAAGCCGATCTTGACCCAGTCGCCCAGTGCCACGGCGTTCTGCATGGCCAGCTCGGCGGACAGCCCCTCGGCCTTCTTGACGATGATGCCGTATTGCAGGACAAACGAATTCGCGTCGATCGGATAGTGGCAGTTGATCAGCACGCTGTAGTGGTCGGCGTCGGGATAGTGGTAGGTCAGGTCGTCGATCATGAAGGCCGGTCCGTAGTACGACGCCACCGATGTGGTGCCCAGCATCGTGGAGCCGCCCACATCGTCACGGTCGGCACGGGTATCGGCGTTCATGTACTGGGTGGCGATGTGGCCCTCGAAGATGTTCTTGAAGTAGGTGGGCATCGATCCGTGCACGTAGAAGAAGTGCGCCATGTCCACCACGTTGTCCACCAACTCACGGCAGTTGGCGTTGACGACCGTTGTGTACCAATGCCAATCGGTCCACTCGTCGCTGGAGGCACCTTCGATGCGCGGAATCGTCGCATCGGCGGGCGGGGGTTTGCCCTCGGGATCGTTCCAGACGAACAGCATCCCGTCCTGCTCAAGGGTCGTCCAGGTGGCGGTCCGGGCCAGGCGTGGGGCGCGCTTGCCGTACGGCACGTTCTTGCAGCGCCCGTCGCCGCCCCACCGCCAGTCGTGGAAGGGGCATGCGATCTCATTGCCCTTGACCTGGCCTTGGGACAGGTCACCACCCATGTGCCGGCAGTATCCGTCCAGCACGTTGATCTTGCCGTCGCCGCTGCGGAACACGACGAGCTTCTGACCGAAGACGTTGATCGAGTGCGGTTCCCCGTCACCGAGGTCGCGAGTCAGTCCGAGACAGTGCCAGCCGCGGGCGAAACGCATCGGCGGCGCTTCGGCTTCGATCTCGCGCACCTCGCACTCGGATTCCATTGCCATCGAGAACCACCTCCGAAATCTCGCGGTGACTGTGCTTCACGTCACAACAAGGTCTAACACTCGGGTGTCCACTCCGAGGCCGAAAGTCCCACTGGCAGGGATCGAAATCCGATTCGGCGCGGATGTCTAGCCGCCGACCTGCGGTAGCTCGTCGGCAGCGATCTCACACGGTGTCTTGTCGGCAGGTGCCACCAACGGCGCGGCCGGCGGGGTCGGGGCGACCGGCGGCGGGACGACGGGCTGCGGTTCGACGGCGGCGGACGGGTCAACGGGCGCGGGCTCGTCGGGCAAATTCTCCTCGACCGTTTGGTCGCCGGCAGCCGTGTCGGTGTCCGCTTCGGTGGCAGCGTCTTCGGCTGTGGGCGCCTCGTCGTCCGACTCGCGGTCGTCCTCCTCGTCGTCCGGATCGTCGAGATTGTCGGCGTCATCCACGTCGTCGACCGTGTCAGATGTCGCCGGTGTGTCGAGTTGCCCAGGCAGCGCAGTGTCGGTGTCCGGACCCAGCGATCCGTCCGAGGCCGATCCGATCAACCCGCCGAACAAGTCTGCGAGTTGTTGACCGATCCCGGACAACCCGGATCCCGCGCCCGACAACCCGGCCCCGGACAGTCCACTGCCGAGCGGCGAACCCCATCCCGATGCGGGATCGGACGCGGCAGGATTGGTGGCCGGTGGAGCAGACGGCGGGATCGGATCGGCGGCCGCCGACGCGAAAGGCGGTGCTGCAGCGGCAGTCTGCGGGACCATCTGCGGCATGCCCGCCGAGGCGGCGGGGCCCGGCACCGGCGCCGCGCCGGAGGCGACGGGCGCTATGAATCCGGCGGGAACCGTTCTGGCACTGCTCACCGGCGGGTCCGCAGAAACCGCCGCACCGATACGGGGCGTCCACGACGGTCCGAGATCACCGGGGATCTCGAACACCGGAACCGGGCGATCCGTCAGCGCCATGATCGCGGCACGGTAGGCGTCGTCCACCGCGGTGGTCGCCGAACGCATCGCCGCCACCCAGTCCGCACCGATGTCGTTGTCGACGAACGGTTTCACCTGCGCATCGATCAGTTCGCTGGCGGCGGCGCGATCTCCGAGGCCGGTCCGCACGGTGCGGGCCGCGGCCAGCCAGGTATCGCGTTGTGCCGCACAGCGCGTCGCGATGCGTTCGGTGGCCGCGACCTTGGTGTCGACGGCCCGGTACAGCTGATCACGCAACGCGGCCATGGTGTCGGCCGCTCTCCGAACGGCGGCCGCGGCCTGCTGCGCCGCCCCACCGTGACGCAGCAGAAACTCACGCGCTGCCTGCGCGCCGCCTCCCTGCCAGGCCTGGGTGAGAGCCGTCAGCTGATCGTCCTGCAGTCGCAGCGCCTGCTCGGCCGAGCCCGCGGCCGCCGCCAGGGCCGCACAGTCGCTGTCCAACGTCGCGAGGTCCAGGCCGTCTTCGGTGGCGTACCAGTCATGCACCTGGCCGACATGTGTGGTCAGGTCCGGATGCTGGTAACCCAGCAGCCCACAGGCCCACACGAATTCGGCAAATGTCTCGACCGTGGGCTGCCCCTGATCCAAACGTGCTGCGACATCGACGGTTTGGGGCATGCGTCAACCCGCCCGGGCAGCCGCGTCGGCATCCGCGGCGATGTACCGGTCGGTGGTGCTCCGCAGCACCGCGGCGACCTCACCCGCAGCGCGGGCCCATTGCCGCAGGGGCGCGGTGCACTCGTCGAGCGCGGCCCGCACCGACTCACCCGAGGCGGTATGCGCCCGCCCGGCCGTCGCGCCGTCGAATCGCAGGCGCATTCGGATGCCGGAATCGACGATCCCGGCGACGGCATCGTACTGTCGTGCCGCCTGCTGCAACGCCGCAGCGTCGACGCGCGCGGTAGTTACCTCTCCCATGCCCGGTTTAGACGCAGCCGGGCGCGGTCCGGTTCCCTCAGGCTGACTGGCCGCTGACCGAATCGGCCACGCGTACCGCGACCAGTCGGGCCGTGTTCTCGTCGGCGGCCTCGACCATCACCCGGACCACCTGTTCGGTACCCGAGGGCCGCAACAGGATTCGCCCGGTGTCGCCGAGTTCAGCCTCGGCCTCGGCCACGGCGGACTGCACGGACGGCGCGGTGGCCACCGCGGCCTTGTCGTGGACCGCAACGTTGATCAGCACCTGCGGCAACGTGCGCATCGGCTCGGCAAGCGCAGCCAAGGTACTGCGGGTCTGGGCCATCCGCGACATCAGGCGCAGGCCGGTGACGATGCCGTCACCGGTGGTGCCGAGACCGGGCAACACGATGTGACCCGACTGCTCACCACCGAGCGAGAACTCGCCGGCCCGCAGTTCCTCCAGCACGTAGCGGTCCCCGACACCTGTGGTGCGGACCTCGATACCGGCCGCCCGCATCGCCAGGTGCAAACCGAGATTGCTCATCACGGTGGCCACCAACGTGTCGGAGGCCAACTCGCCGGCCTCCTGCATGGCCAGCGCCAGCACCACCATGATCGCGTCGCCGTCGATGAGCCGGCCCGCGGCGTCCACCGCCAGGCACCGGTCGGCATCGCCGTCGTGGGCGAGGCCCAGATCGGCGCCGTGCTCCAGAACCGCGGCCTGCAGGACATCCATGTGGGTGGATCCGCAGCCGTCGTTGATGTTGAGGCCGTTGGGCGCGGCGTTGATCGCGATGACGTTGGCTCCGGCGGCCCGGTAGGCCCGCGGAGCGGCCGCCCATGCCGCGCCGTGCGCGCAGTCGACGACGACCGTGAGGCCTTCGAGGCGGGTGGTGACGGCCTTGGAGGCGTGGCGCAGGTAGCGGTCCAACGCGTCCTCGGCGTCGAGAACCCGGCCGATGCCGGCACCGGTGGGCCTGCTCCCGGGACCCGCCTGCACGAGGTCCTCGATGCGGTCCTCGGCGGCGTCGTCCAGCTTGTGCCCGCCGGGACCGAAGATCTTGATGCCATTGTCGGGCATCGGGTTGTGCGACGCGGAGATCATCACTCCGAAGTTCGCGTCATAAGCGCTGGTCAGATACGCCACCGCAGGCGTCGGCAGGACACCGACGCGCAGGACGTCGACGCCCTCACTGGTGATACCGGCGATCACCGCGGCTTCCAGCATCTCGCCGCTGGCGCGCGGATCACGGCCCACCACGGCGACCCGCCGGCCAGGTCCCACGGAGTTGCCGAGACGCCGGGCGGCCGCCGAACCGAGTGCTACTGCCAGTTCAGCAGTCAGATCGCGATTGGCGACCCCGCGCACCCCATCGGTGCCGAACAGTCGACCCATGCCCTTAAACTTCTCATAATTGGCTGCCGGAAACACAACCGACGAGGTCAGCGACCATCCCGGGGCCAGATCGATACTCGTTCGTGATCCTCGGATGCACGATCACCGGATCCCTGCCCGCGGCTGATCCGCGGGCAGGGTCGGCGACGAGTCGCTAGCTGCCTTCGCTATCGGACGGGGAGTGGGCTGCTCCAGGCGCCTGAGGCGTCGTCGGCGCTGTCGGCGCGACGCTACGCGGCGCCATCCCCTCTGCGGCGTTGCCGGGCCGCTCGGTGGTGCCGTTCTGGCTGAAGGAGATGGTCCCCAGGTTGTTGGTGCACACGACGTGGTCGGCGCCGTTCGTGTCGACACCCTGCACAGCGGTGGTCAGCGACGACGTGTCGGTGTTATCGCACACCCCCGCCGCGATCTGTGCCGCCGCGGCGGTGTCGACGTTCTCCAGGACCGAGACGTTACCGAGGGTGAGATTCACCTTGCCGTCGCCGAGCGTGTCAGGCGCGGCGTTGGCGATCCCCAGGCCGACCGTAAACAGCAGCGATCCGCCGAGCATCGCGCCCGCGGTCGCAGTCTTCACGAAGTTCCCCACAATTGCTCCTTCCGATGGGAAAGCGGCCCCGGTCCCCCGACGTCGGTACGACGTTTCACCGGTGGCAGGAAGGTCCTGCGGTGCACAACCCTGCGGACACAAAGCGGCCCCCTGCTCTCCGCCAGAGGGCTTCCCGCCACACCGCCGCTCAAACCTGGAATCAGCAGAAAACTGCCCAGCCTGATCGTCTGCCGAGGTCAGCCCCCTGAAATTCGTCTGGAGGCGGACATAAAACAAACCCGCCGGGTGTGTACGTGACACACCCGGCGGGTTCGTTCGGCCGTAAAGGCGACAGATCAGCGCTTGCTGTACTGAGGCGCCTTGCGGGCCTTCTTGAGGCCGTACTTCTTGCGCTCGATGGCACGCGGGTCACGCGTCAGGAACCCGGCCTTCTTCAGTGCCGGCCGGTCCTCCGGCTGCACCAGGATCAGCGCACGGGCGATCGCCAGGCGCAGGGCGCCGGCCTGACCCGAGGGGCCGCCACCATCGAGGTGGGCGTAGATGTCGAAGTGCTCGACCCGGTCGACGGTGACCAGCGGGGCCTTGATCAGCTGCTGGTGCACCTTGTTCGGGAAGTAGTTCTCCAGGGTGCGGCCGTCCAGGTTGAACTTGCCGGTGCCGGGCACCAGGCGAACGCGCACCACGGCCTCCTTGCGGCGGCCGACGGTCTGGATCGGGCGGTCGATGATGACCGGCTCGCGGTGCTCCTGCTCCACCTCGACGCTCTCGGTCACGGCTTCGACGACGTCGCCGTTCTCAATCGTTTCGGTCACTGGGCCACCTGCTTGATCTCGTACGGAACCGGCTGCTGCGCGGCGTGCGGATGATCCGGACCGGCGTAGACCTTGAGCTTCTTCTGAATCTGACGACCGAGCTTGGTGTGGGGCAGCATGCCGATGATCGCGTTCTCGACGACGCGGGTCGGGTGCTTCTCCAGCAGCTGGCCGATGGTGCGCTTGCGCAGACCGCCCGGGTAACCCGAGTGGCTGTAAGCGAACTTCTTGGTGAGCTTGTCGCCGCTGACGGCGATCTTCTCGGCGTTGATGACGATGACGAAATCGCCACCATCGACATTCGGCGTGAATGTCGGCTTGTGCTTGCCGCGGAGCAGCTTGGCTGCTTCGACGGCGAGCCGGCCGAGCACCACGTCCTGGGCGTCGATGACGTACCACTGACGCGTGGTGTCACCCGCCTTCGGCGTGTACGTAGGCACAGCGCATACCTCTTTTATCTCGGGTTGGACCCCGGAGCTGATCCGGGTGCCGGTCGCGGCGCATGTACTCGGTTTTCCCGGCGACCGACATTGACCCAGGACCCGCTCGCCCCAAAGGGCAGCACACACCAACGGAGCAGCTTACCGGGCGGCGTCGCGGCAGGTCAAAACGCCCTTGAGGGCTGGGCGAACAGCCTGGGCCGCAAAGCCCCGTCCCACGTCACCCGGCGCGCGTGCCGCCTCCTAGAGAACTCACACCGCGGACACATCGCAACTCCCAGATTCCGGGCGTGAACTGGGGTGACCGAAGGCTCAACGTCATCCAACCGCAGGATCGAGGGCCCACCACCGTGACTGCCGAAAAGAACCTCAGGATCCGACGGATTGCCGCGATCGCCGGCGCAGGCGCCGTGGCGGCGCTCACCTGGTTGAGCGTGACACCGGCCGGCGAAAGCGGGTCGGTGGCTCTCCATGCACCCCCGCCTCCCCCGACCGTGGCCTCGCCGGCCATGACGCTGGGTGCCACAACGACCACGGGCGTTCGGGCACCGCTGGCCATGGCGACGCCGAAGGCACATCCGAACATCACCGGCCCGGCGGCACTGCCGTCAGAGGAGGCCGCCCTGCCGTGACGGACGACCGTTGCCGAGACGGGGTCTAGTGCTTCTTCTCGGCCTGCGCCTGGTCCTGCGCGGCCTGCTGTTGGGCAGCCTGAATCGCCGCGCGGCCCTCCGGGCTGGCCGCGGAGTTGCCGGGTCCGGTCGCCGATGCCACCGACTTGTCGCAGTTGAGGGACACCAGCGTCTGATTGGTGGCCGAGCCCGTGGTGTTGGGCGGCGGTTGCACGGTGCGGTCCTGTTGACGGGTGACGACGCAGTCCGACCAGGATTCGCGGTCACCGACGGTGGTCTCCACCACGGGTGAGTACCCGGCTCCGCTGAGAGTGCCCGACGCGTCGCTGTACTTCTGGCCGACGACATCGGGCGAGGATGCGTGTGCGACCCCGCTCATGACCAGAGCCGCCAGCGGAGCCGCGAAGGCCGCCGCCACTCCGAGAATGCGCGTTGACATGCGTTCCACCACAGCCTATTTCGCAACCGGTGGGGTGGTATCGGTGACCGTGCCGCCGAGTTTCATCGGGCCGACCACCGGCTGGGTGAAAACCGTGTTCGTCGGGGCATCGCCGGATCCGGCGAGCGGTTTGCCCTGCCCCGCAGGCAATTCCTCGGGATGCCCCAAAGCGAACACCGTCATCGCCGAGATGGCAGCGACACCAAGTAACATGCCTGTTACCTGTATCCGACTGTGCCCCTTGAGCTTCAGCTGCCGCTCATGTGTACTCATGGCGCATATGTGACGCCCGAATTCTGTAGGGCACCCCGCCACCGGGCTGTGGAATTGCTGAGCCAGGAAACTCCGAGCGTTACGCCAGCATTCTCACGGAGTCAGGACACCCCGTCCTGCTGGTCGGGCACCACGCTTCCGTCCGGACGGTGCAGCGGGGCTTCCTTACCGCTGGGCTCGATGTAGCCCTCCGTCGCGCATTCGTATGCGTCGCCCTGCTTCTTCTTCGGCTCGATGAACATCGGATTGACGACCCAGCGACCGTCGGCGTTGTCGTAGGCCGAGCACATCAACTCGGTCTTGTTGCGGTTGAGCACGAGGCGCAGGGCGGTGGCATCGGTGAGGAACGTGACGTCGGTGTCGGAATCCCCGGCGCCGAAGGCCGCGCGCTTGGGCTCGGCCTGCTGCTCGAACGCGGCGGGCCCCTTGACCCCGAAGACGTCCTCGTTGACCCGGCACCGCTTGCCCTCGATGTACGGGATGGCCGTCTCGCCGCCGCACGACACCAACTTCGACGTCAGGACATCACCGTCACGCTCGGTCCGCACCCCCATCACCTTGTCGGGCGTGAAACCGAGGTCGGCCGCCCACACCCGCACCACCGGCTCCGCCGACGCGGAGATGATGCGGACGTCGAAACCGTTGGCGCGCAGGGTTTCCACCAGATCCCGCATCTGCGGGTAGTACCGCACCCAGCCGGTCTCGTCACCGCTGCCGACCTTCTGCTCGGTGCCCTCGGGCGCGTCGAGGTTCTGCTTGCGAGCGGCCTCGGCGAAACCGGTCAGCTCGGATTCGTGCCAGCCGGCCAGCATCTGCGCCGCCCAGGCATACGACGGTTCGAATCGGCGGGCGTTGAACCCGGCGAATGCCGGCTCGTCCGCCCGCGTCTCTCCGTCGGTGTAGACCGACAGCAGTTCGTCGGCGCACCCGAGGTCGGTGTTGGTGGGCATCGGCTGGCCCGGCGTGGCCGCGGCGCACGCCTTGGCCAGGGCCGCCGCGGCCTGCGGAGTGAGGTAGGGGCTCGTGGTCGACCAATCGCCACCGGCGGGCGCCCGCAGCTTGCCGTTGCGCACCATCCAGAAGAACGTCGCATCGCCGATGTCGTTCTTGACCACGGTGTTGTCCCAATCGAACAGCGCGAGCGGTGCGCCGTCGGCCACCGAGCCGTTGGCCCCGCAGGTCCCCAACTCCGCGAGCATCGCGTCGATCCGGTCCCGGTTGTCGCCGTACCAACCGGGGTTCTCGGCCAGCGTGCGACAGCCGGCGGCGGGAGTCTCGGCCGACGAGCCCGACGACTGCGCCGACTCGGTGCCGGAGCCGCACCCGGCGACGGTCAGCACCGCGGTCACCGCGGCAACGAGGAGGGACAGCGGTGCGCGTGAGGTCATCAAGGGGTTCCTGTCTGGTCAGTTCAGGTGAGTTCGACTAGGTCAGTTCGGCGAGGCCCGGGGCGCCGAGCGCCGAGGTCCGTGAGGCGTCCTTCAGGTCGACGCCGGAGCGGCCCAGGGCCAGCGCACCGTCGACCAATCCGGCTGCCACCCGCGCGGCTTCGGCGTATCCCAGGCCGTCGGGCGGGTGGATGTTGGAGATGCAGTTGCGGTCGGCGTCGGTGCGACCGGGCATCGGCAGGTGGGTGAGGTAGATGCCGAGGCTGTCGGCCACGCTCAGCCCGGGCCGCTCCCCGATCACCACGATCACCGTCCGCATGTGGGCCTGCGCTGCGACGTGGTCGCCGAGCGCGACGCGGGCCTGCGTCGCGATCACCGGCGGGGCCAGGGTGTAGCGATCCTGCAGTTCGGCCACCAACGCCGCGAGCAGCGTCGCGCCGTGACGATCCAGTGCGGTCGGCGACAACCCGTCGGCCAGCACGAAGCCGATGTCGGCCGGGGTGTCGGGCACCTGCATGCCCTCGGCGGGTTCGCGCCCCAGATCGGGCCGACGCAGATACTCGTCGCGGGAGGTGGCCTTGCTGGTCACCATTGTCGGCTCACCGATGCCCACCGCCCGGACCTCGGCGGCGAGTTTGTCGACGTCCAACGGCACGTGCACGGCATCGCGGGCCGCGGCATGGGCCGCGGCCAGTTCCAGCACCCGGCGGGTGGGCAGTGCGTTGCCGGCCCGGCCGAGCCCGATCCTGGCCTGCGTGGTCTTGCGCAGCTCATCCCAGAACTCCTGAACCGCAATCTCATTGGTACTCATGATGTCTCCGCGGAAGTCAGGGACCGCAGCACCGAACGCTCCAGGTCGAACGGCGTCAGCTTGCCGGAGTCGTCGACCATGCCCACGCTGCGCAGCCATGCCTCGAACTCGGCGGCCGGCCGCAGCCCCAGGGTGCGCCGGGTGGTCAGCACGTCGTGGAACGACAAGCTCTGGTAGCCCAGCATCACGTCGTCGGCACCCGGCACGGTGATGACGAAGGCCACTCCGGCCGCGGCCAACAGCGTCAGCAGGTTGTCCATGTCGTTCTGGTCGGCCTCGGCGTGGTTGGTGTAGCAGACGTCCACCCCCATCGGCAGGCCGAGCAGCTTGCCGCAGAAGTGGTCTTCCAGGCCCGCCCGGATGATCTGCTTGCCGTCGTAGAGGTACTCCGGCCCGATGAACCCGACGACCGTGTTCACCAGCAGCGGCTGCAGGTCGCGGGCCACCGCGTAGGCACGCGCCTCCAGGGTCTGCTGGTCCACCGGCTTGCCGCCGACGCCCAGGTGCGCACCGGAACTGAGCACCGAACCCTGCCCGGTCTCGAGGTACATGACGTTGTCGCCGACGGTGCCGCGGCGCAGGCTGCGCGCCGCCTCGTTACCCTCCCGCAGCAGCTGCAGGTTCACCCCGAACGCGGAGTTGGCCCCCTCGGTGCCGGCGACGGACTGGAACATCAGGTCCACCGGCGCACCGGCCTCCACCAACCCGATCGTGGTGGTGACATGCGACAGCACGCAGGACTGGGCGGGGATGTCGTAACGCGTGCGGATCGAATCGAGCAGATACAACAGGTCCGCGGTGGCCTGCGGCGAGTCGGTGGCCGGGTTGATCCCGATCACCGCGTCGCCGCAGCCCAGCAGCAGCCCGTCGAGCACGGCCGCGGCGATCCCGCGCGGGTCGTCGGTGGGATGGTTGGGCTGCAGCCGGGTGGCCAGGGTGCCGCGGGCGCCGACGGTGGTCCGGAACGCCGCGGTCACCTCCGCGGCGGCCGACACCGCGATCAGATCCTGGTTGCGCATGATCTTGCTGACCGCCGCAACCATTTCCGGGGTCAGTCCCGGTGCGACGGCGGCCAGCCGCTCGGCGCTGTGGTCATGGGCCGCGGTGTCCATCAGCCAGTCCCGCAGCCCGCCGACGGTCAGGTGCGAGATCTCCGAAAAGGCTTGCCGGTCATGGCTGTCCATGATCAGCCGGGTGACCTCGTCGGTCTCGTAGGGCACCAGTTCCTCGTTGAGGAAGGTGTCCAGCGGCAGGTCGGCGAGCACCCAGGCGGCCGCGGCGCGTTCACCGTCGTGCTCGGCCGCGCAGCCGGCGAGTTGATCGCCGGAGCGCAGCGGGGTGGCCTTGGCCATCACCTCGACCAGACCGTCGAAGCTGTAGGTCACCCCCGAAACCTGCTGGTGGTACTTCATTTCAGGGCACTCTCCGCTTCCGCGAGCATCGCGAACTCCTCGTCGGGCGAGTTGGCCACCAGGCGGTGGCGGCTGTAGAGCGCGAAGTAGAGCATGAACGCGCAGAACACGGCCAGGCACAGGCCCGCGGCCACCGGGCTGACCACGAAGGTCGCAATGAGCGCGACGACCGCGACGACGAGGGCGAAGCCGGTGCTGACGATGCCGCCCGGAGTGCGGTACGGCCGCTTCATCTCCGGCTCGCGGACCCGCAGCACGATGTGGCTGATCATCATCAGCACGTAGCTCAGCGCGGCGCCGAAGACCGCCATGTTCAGGATCAGGTCACCGTGACCGGTCAGCGACAGCAGGAAGCCGATGATGCCCGGGACGATCAGCGCGAGCGTCGGGGCCTTGCGCTTGTTGGTCACCGACAGCGAGGTGGGCAGGTAACCGGCCCGCGACAGCGCGAAGGTCTGCCGCGAATAGGCGTAGATGATCGAGAAGAAGCTCGCGACCAGCCCGGCCAGGCCGATGTAGTTGACCAGCTTGGCCGCCGTGCCGGTACCGCCGAGCGCCTGCACCAGCGGATCGTCCACGGTGGACATCGCGTCGGCGCCGCCGGCGCCGGCCGTCAGGAACAGCACCGTCACGCAGGTGACGATCAGCACCGTCATCGCGGCGATGATGCCGCGCGGCACGTTGCGCTCCGGGTTCGCGGTCTCTTCGGCCGCCAGCGGGACGCCTTCGACGGCCAGGAAGAACCAGATCGCGAACGGGATGGCGGCCCAGATGCCCAGGTAGCCGTGCGGCAGGAAGCTCGACGCACCGAGCGCGGCGGTGTCGGGGGCGATGTCGGTCAGGTTGGCGACGTCGAAGTGGCCGATGGCGCTCACGGCGAAGATGACCAGGCCCAGCAGCGCGATCGCGGTGATGACGAACATCAGGCGCAGCGCCTCACCGACACCCGCGAGGTGGATACCGATGAAGATGACGAAGGCGGCCAGGTAGACCCACCAGCCCTTGTGAATGCCGAACAGGCCAAGGGATTCGACGTAGCCGCCGATGAACGTGGCGATCGCCGCCGGGGCGATCGAGTATTCGATCAGGATCGCGGTGCCGGTGGCGAAGCCGCCCCACGGGCCAAGGGCGCGGCGGGCGAAGGTGTAACCACCGCCTGCCGCGGGCAGCGCCGAGGACAGTTCGGCCAGGCCCAGCACCATGCAGAAGTACATGGCGGCGATGACCACCACGGCGATCAGCAGTCCACCGAAGCCGCCCTGCTCGAGGCCGAAGTTCCAGCCCGAGAAATCGCCGGAGATCACATAGCTGACGCCGAGGCCGGCCAACAGCAGCCACCCGGCGCTTCCGGATTTGAGCTGACGTTTGTTCAGATAGTCAGCGCTCTCCAGGTGTTCTTCCACACCCGCCATTTCAAACTCCTTTATTTGCAACGCATTTATCTTCGGTGATGCCGGCCTCCAGTACCGGGCGAATCACGTTAAAGGTCTGTAAACCAACCTTTGAGTAAGAAGTATCACCCTGCGGGCCGAATTTGTCCAGCGTCACAGTCGTACCGAATCATGTTGTCCACCAACGTTATTAACGAATACGTCGACACGACGAGGCCACGAGGGGCCCCGGGGGCCCCTCGCGACACCATCGACGTGCCATCGACTACCGGTAGTCGATGACGATCCGGCCGTCGATCTGTCCGCGTTCCATCCGCTCGAACACCTCGTTGATCTGATCGAGTGACGTCGTCTCGACGATCGGGTGGATCAGGCCGCGGTGGTAGAAATCGAGGGCTTCCACCATGTCCTGGCGCGAACCCACGATCGAGCCGCGGATCGTCAGCCCCTTGAGCACGATGTCGAAGATCGGCGCCGGGAAGTCTCCCGGTGGCAGACCGACGAACACGATCGTGCCGCCGCGCCGGGCCAGCCCGATGGCCTGGCCGAACGCCTGCGGATGCACCGCCGTCACCAGCACGCCGTGCACGCCACCGGTGGCCTTCTGCACCTCGGCCACGACGTCGGACGTCGTGGCGTTCACCGTCACCTCGGCACCGAGCCGGCCGGCCAGTTCCAGCTTGGCGTCGTCGATGTCGATCGCGACCACCCGCAGGCCCATCGCACGGGCGTACTGCACCGCGACGTGCCCCAGTCCCCCGACCCCGGAGATCGCCACCCACTGGCCGGGCCGGGTGTCGGTCACCTTGAGGCCCTTGTAGACCGTCACCCCGGCACACAGGACGGGCGCCACCTCGACCGGGTCGGCGCCGTCGGGGATCCGTGCGGCGTAGGCGGCGTTGACCAACATGTAGGCGCCGAAGCTGCCGTCGACGCTGTAGCCACCGTTGCGCTGCTGCTCACACAGGGTCTCCCAGCCGGTGCGGCAGTACTCGCACGTGCCGCAGGCCGACCACAGCCAGGCGTTGCCGACCTTGTCGCCGACCTTCAGGTCGGTCACACCGGGTCCCAGCGCCACCACGGTGCCGTAGCCCTCGTGCCCCGGCACGAACGGCGGGCTCGGCTTCACCGGCCAATCGCCATGTGCGGCATGGAGGTCGGTGTGACACACGCCGGAGGTCTCGAGCTTGACCAATGCCTCACCCAGTCCGGGCGTCGGCAGGTCGAGCTCGGAAATCTGCAGCGGCGCACCGAACTCGGTGACCACCGCCGCACGCATCCGGCCAGTGCTGTTGGCGCCGACGCTGTCGTCGAGAGTCTGGGTCATGAGTCGTTCCCATCCTTGAAAGGTGTTGCTGGCAGCCGATTTTTGTTGTTATTCGGTTATGCGATTCCGCTGGCAGCACCGGCACGCACCGGTGCTGCCCGCGCGGCAGCATGACGACCTTTCCGGGCCTGACTCGTCGACCTCGACGGTCTAGAAGAAGCCCTGGGCCTTGTTGGCGTAACTCACCAGCAGGTTCTTGGTCTGCTGGTAGTGATCGAGCATCATCTTGTGGTTCTCGCGGCCGATGCCGGACTGCTTGTAGCCGCCGAACGCCGCATGCGCGGGGTAGGCGTGGTAGCAGTTGGTCCACACCCGGCCGGCCTTGATGTCCCGGCCTGCGCGGTATGCGGTGTTGCCGTTGCGGCTCCACACACCGGCACCCAGGCCGTAGAGGGTGTCGTTGGCGATCGAGATGGCGTCGTCGTAATCCTTGAACGACGTCACGGCGACGACCGGGCCGAAGATCTCCTCCTGGAACAGCCGCATCTTGTTGTGCCCGGTGAAGATCGTCGGCGCCACGTAGAAGCCGCCGTTGAGGTCACCACCCAGATCGGCCCGCTCGCCACCGGTGATCAGTTGGGCGCCTTCGGTTTTCCCGATCTCGATGTAGGACAGGATCTTCTCCAGCTGATCGTTGGAGGCCTGTGCACCGATCATGGTCTCGGTGTCCAGCGGGTCACCCTGCCGCACCGCCTTGGTGCGGATGGCGGCCAATTCCAGGAACTCGTCGTAGATGTCGGCCTGGATCAGCGACCGCGACGGGCAGGTGCACACCTCACCCTGGTTCAGGGCGAACATGGTGAACCCTTCCAGGGCCTTGTCCTGGAAATCGTCGGCGGCGGCCAGCACGTCGGAGAAGAAGATGTTCGGGCTCTTGCCGCCCAGCTCCAGCGTCACCGGGATCAGGTTCTGGCTGGCGTACTGCATGATCAGCCGGCCCGTGGTGGTCTCACCGGTGAAGGCGATCTTGGCGATCCGGTTGCTCGAGGCCAGCGGCTTGCCGCACTCGACACCGAACCCGTTGACCACGTTGACCACACCGGCGGGCAGCAGGTCCCCGATCACCGACATCAGGTAGAGCACCGAAACCGGGGTCTGCTCAGCGGGTTTGAGCACCACCGCGTTGCCGGCGGCCAGCGCCGGGGCCAGCTTCCACACGGCCATGAGGATCGGGAAGTTCCAGGGGATGATCTGGCCGACCACGCCGAGCGGCTCGTGGAAGTGGTAGGCGACGGTGTCCTCGTCGATCTGCGAGAGCGAGCCTTCCTGGGCGCGCAGCACACCGGCGAAGTACCGGAAGTGGTCGACCGCCAGCGGGATGTCGGCGTTCAGCGTCTCGCGGATCGGCTTGCCGTTGTCCCACGACTCGGCCAGCGCGATGGATTCGAGGTTCTCCTCGATCCGGTCGGCGATCTTGTTGAGGACGACGGCCCGCTCGGCCGGCGAGGTCTTGCCCCAGGCCCGCGCGGCGGCGTGGGCGGCGTCCAGCGCCTTCTCGACGTCGGCCTCGGTGGAGCGGGCCACCTCGCAGAAGACCTGACCGGTGACCGGGGTCGGGTTCTCGAAGTAGCGGCCCTCGGCGGGCGCGACCCACTCTCCACCGATGTAGTTGTCGTAGCGGGCCTCGAACGACATCAGGGCGCCTTCGGCACCCGGACGTGCATAAACAGTCATGGCAATCTCCTGCATCGGACACCAGATGTGTCGGTCATCACTAAAGGTAGTCAGCAGTAGGTTGCAGCACAGTTGCACTGATCAAAAGCAACGTTGCACGCGTCGGCGGGCCGACAATTCGGCACGTCCGTGGACCGGATCAGGCCAGCTCGGAGTCGATTCCCGCCAGGTGGCCGCGGGCCTGCGCCCGCGCCAGCGGGTCCGCCTCGGCGTGGTCGTGCAGCACCCGCCAGCCCTGCCGGTCGTCACGGCCGTCGGGCAGCGCCAGCCAGCGCCGCAGCAGGCTCAGGCTGCCCCCGGCCAGCACCGCTTCGCGCAGGCTCGCGCTCAGCTCGGTGCGCAGCCGCGCGACGGCCGGGGACACCGATTGCGGCAACAACGCCCCCGTGTAGGCGTCCAGGGCGGCCGAGACGTTGCCGGCCTGCAACGCGTCGAACACATCGCCCATATCGCTGGCCACCGGCGCCAGCAACCGGTACGGCCGCGACTCGATGTAGCTGCTGCCGATGACCCGGCGCAGCCGGGACACCTCGGCCCGCACGGTGACCACGTCGAGGTCCTTGTCGTCGAGCAGCATGGCCAGGTGATCGGCACTCAACCCCTCGGGGTGCCGGATCAGCAGGACCAGGATGTCGGCGTGCCGCCCGGTCAGCCCGCTGGATTCGGGCCGGCCCGCGGCGTCGGTCACCTGCCAGCGCGGGCGGTCGGCGCCCAGCACTGTCAACCGTGCCCCCTCGGGGGCGGCCGGTGCGATGGGCCCGGTGAGACGCAGCAGGGCCAGCTGGTTCTCGACCGCGACCGCGGTGGCCCTGACCAGCGCCAATGTCTGTGGCGTCGCGACCGCGGACCCGCCGGTCAGGTCGATGGCGCCCAGCAGCACCCCGGTGGCCGGGTCGTGGACGGGCACCGCGGTGCAACTCCAGGAGTGCACGGTGCGGGAGAAGTGTTCGGACCCGAGGATCTGCAGTTCGCGGTCCAGCGCCAGCGCGGTGCCCGGCGCATTGGTTCCGGCCGCCCGCTCGCTCCAGTCCGAGCCGGGCACGAAGTTCATCGCCTCGGCCTTGCGGCGCACGCCCGGGTCTCCCTCGACCCACAGTAGGGTGCCGTCGGCCGCGGTGATCGCCACCACCACCCCCGCGCCGACGGCGTCGTCGACCAGCAGGCGACGGATCAGCGGCAGGGTGGGCGCGAGCGGATGGGTGTTGCGCAATTCGGTCAGCGCCGCCGCGGCGGCGGCCGCCCGGGTGCCCAGATCGGGGTCGACGCCGGTGGCCAGGCTGCGTTGCCAGCTCTCCATGATGACGCGGCGCACCGGGGTGGAATCCAGGGAATCGGCGTCGACCTGGCCCTCGATGAACAGGTCATGGATAGCGCGCACCTTCGCGGGCAGTGCCCGGGCAGACATCCGGCCTCCCGCGTTGCTCGATGCGGCCACGGCGATCATCTCTCCCGGCGTCGGGCCATTCGGTATGGCATTCACGCGTAACCGCCAGGATAGTTGACCAGCCCGACCTGTGATGGATACCACCGGCAGGTCAACCAGCAGAAATCGGGGAATCCACCCCGCTACCCGTATAGTTGGGGCACGGCGGCTTGTCTGTTCTGCCTTTGCCGCCTTCTCGATCGTCACACCGAGCGCCGCGAGATCTCACTCGCGCCGGGCAGGACGACCGCCCTCTATTTTTTTCGGAGCTTTCATTTTGTCTGTCCAAGAAACCCCTGGCACCGCTGTGCCCACATTCGCTGAACTCGGCCTGCCCGCCGAGATCGTCGCGACCCTGGCCTCGAACGGAGTCCAGAACCCGTTCCCGATCCAGGCCGCGACCCTGCCTGATTCACTCAAGGGCCGCGACGTCCTCGGCCGTGGCCGCACCGGCTCCGGCAAGACCTACGCGTTCCTGTTGCCCCTGGTGGCGCGGTTGGCGACCAGCGGCACCCGGCGGGCACCGAACCGGCCGCGCGCGCTGATCCTGGCGCCGACCCGCGAACTGGTCACCCAGATCGAAGCCTCGCTGGCCCCGTTGGCCGCGGCAACCGGCCTGCGGTCGGTCAACATCTTCGGTGGCGTGGGCGCCAACCCGCAGATCTCCGCGCTGCGCGGCGGCGTGGACATCGTGATCGCCTGCCCGGGCCGGCTCGAAGACCACATGCGGTCGGGCCACGCCGACCTGTCCGCAGTCGAGGTCACCGTGCTCGACGAGGCCGACCACATGGCCGACCTCGGCTTCCTGCCCGGCGTGAAGCGACTGCTGGACCGGACCCCGAAAGACTGCCAGCGCCTGCTGTTCTCGGCCACCCTTGATGCCGGCGTCGATGTGCTGGTCAAGCGCTACCTGCACGACCCGGTGGTGCACAGCGTCGATTCGGCGCAGTCCCCGGTGACCGCGATGGTGCACCACGTGCTGCACGTGGACAACGCCGCACGGGTCAACGTGGTGGCCGACCTGGCCGCCGCCCCGGGCCGCACCATCGTGTTCGCCCGCACCAAGCACGGCGCGAAAAAACCTGACCCGTCAGCTCAATTCGCGTGGCGTGTCGGCAGTTGAGCTGCACGGCAACCTGTCTCAGAATGCCCGCACCCGCAACCTGACCGCGTTCTCCGACGGATCGGCGGCAGTGCTGGTGGCCACCGACATCGCCGCCCGCGGTATCCACGTCGACGACGTCAGCCTCGTCGTGCACGCCGACCCGCCGGTCGAGCACAAGGCCTACCTGCACCGGTCCGGGCGCACCGCCCGCGCCGGGAACGAGGGCACCGTGGTGACCCTCATGCACGACGCGCAGGTTTCCGATGTCCGCACCCTGACCAAGAAGGCCGGGGTCAAGCCCACGATCACCCGGGTGAACGGGACCGATCATCCGGTGCTTCGCGAGATCGCCCCCGGTGAGCGCGTTTTCGGTGATCCGATTCGTCCCGAGCCGGTCGCCCAGGCCGCTCCGGCGCCGCGGCGCCAGGGCAACAGGTCCGGGCAGCCGGGCAAGTCGGGTCAGCAGCAGGGTCGCAACCGTCCGAACGGGTCCTCCCGCAACGGCGGCGGACCGTCGGCCCGTTCCGGGGCCGGCGCAGGCGCAGGCGGACAACAGCGCGGTGGTGGACACCGCCGTCCCCGCCGCGACTCCGGCTCGGGCCGCTAGCCCCAACTAGACACAAAGTGTGCGGTCCCGTTCGGTCCTCTCCACCGAACGGGACCGCACATGTCTTCGGGGCTGACCGGCCTCAGGCTCCCCACGCGTTGGCGGCACTGCGGTCGGTGGCGGCCACCTCGTCGGCACCGTCACGCACCGCATTGCCCAGGGAGAACAGGATGTCGTTGAGTGCCGCCGCGGCCTGGTTCCATCGGGCCTGCTCGACGGCATAGGCCTGCGCCGCTTCACGAGTCCAGACCTGCTGCAGAGGCGCGATCTGCGAACGCAATTCGTCGAGGGCGGCGTTGAACCGGCGCGAGGTGGTGTGGATCTCCTGACGGACCGAGTACTCGATCTCGCCGAAGTCGTAGGACAGAACGTGATCCATCGCCGGCTCCGATCAGATTCCGTCGCCGACGGCGCCGAGTCGCTGCGCGTGCGTGTCGGCAGCGGCGCGCAGGGTGCGCTCGTTGATCCGGATGGTCTCGGCGATCCGGACCAGCGTGGTGTGCAGGGTCAGCGATTCCCCGTTCCAGCGGTCGACCACGTCACGGAACCGCACCGCAGCCGCACCGCCCCATACTGACGGCGGCACACTGCTCATCTTCCCGATGAACGTCTGCAGCATGGCCCGGACGTCGTCGTTGAGGACGTCGATCCGGCCGGCCACGCGCGTCATCACATCGAGGTCGGTGCCCAACGGCCCCGTCAGTCCTGGTGACATGTCCTCTGACCCCCTTTGGTCTTGTCTTGCGGGATATATCAATTCGACGCAGCGCGACCCACTTTGGTTCCACCCGATTTCAGAACGCCGCGTGCGCTGAGCGGGTGGCGGCCTCACACGCCACCCGCACCGCCTCCGCTTGCCCCGGGGCACTCTGGCACCCGACCGCGATGCGCACCGCGCCATCGACGAACACCGCCCAACGAATTTCCCTCCCGGCGCGGACCTCCCGGTAGCTGACCACCGGACGCGCAGCGACGACCGCGGACGGGTCGAAGTCGACGAACACCCCCGCGGGCTGTTCCCGCAGAGCCCGCTGCAGGGTGTCCGCCACCGCGCCCTGCGCGACCCCGGATTGAGTCAGATGAATCATCATCTGCGGGTCGGACGGCGAAACCACCTGAACCCGAGCCGATCCCGGTCCGTCGGTGATCCGCCGGACGGACCACTCCGCCGGGATCTGCATGCCGACCCGGCCCTCGACCAGGATCGTCATCGCCACGGCGTCCGCCGGGTCGCCGCGAGTGGCGAAGGCGACGACGCCCAGCACCACTGCCAGGGCCGCTGCGGCACCGACCGCCACCCGGCCCGCCCGCGTACCGGCCTGCCCGGCGCCGGCAGGAACATCAGGGGTGTGCGGGGTGCTCGGTTCAGCGCGCCACGTCTGGGGCCCGGCCAAGGTGACCGTTGCGCCCCGGCCGCGCAATCCGGCCATCACCGCGTTACCCAACGTGGCTGCTCCGGCCACCTCCGGCGGCGCATCAACGGCTACTTCGGCCGATACCCCGGCAATGGCTGTCACCGTGCGTATCACCGCCTCCGGGTCCAGATCGTCCTCAGCGTGGCGGGCCAGAGTGACGCTTCGGGCATCGGCGCCCGACACCATGACGACCTCGTCGGCGATCTCCACCACGGCCCAGGATGCACACGACAACGCCGCACTCAGGGCCTGAACCCGCTGTATCACAACCACTTCAGCACCTGAGCGCATCGCGGCGGCCTGCACCCGATCACGCCGATCGGCGGTCCACCAGGTCGGGCATACCAGGACGAGATCCCGAGCCCCGGCACGCGCCGCGGAGAGCACGTCGACCCACAGCTCCGATACCGCAACGGGTTCGTCATCGACCAGGGTGATCTCGTCGTCGATACTCGCCACTGCGACCGCGGCGAGGTCCGAGACCGCGCCGGGTCCGCGCACGGTCACCGGGCCCACCTCGACGACGGCCGGCCTCACCCCGGATCGACCCCGTCGGGCAGCGTGACCTGGACCAACTGATCGGGCGCCGAGCGGGTGATCAGTGTGCCGCGTCCCGGCGGAAGCCGAACCGGCCGTGCCGATCCCAGCAGGACACCGTCGTCGGGGCTCGCGCTCATCATCAGGCCCATGCAACCGAGGTCCTTCACCCCGGCCAGGACCGGGTCGAACATCGCCCGCGCCGCACCTCCGGAGCGGCGGGCCAGCACCAGGTGCAGTCCGAGGTCACGGGCATGCGGCAGGTAGTGCAACAGCGGCGAGAGCGGACTCGTCCCGCCGCCGGTCACCAAGTCGTAATCGTCGACCACGACATAGAGTTCCGGTCCGGTCCACCACGAGCGGTCGCGGAGCTGCCGCTGGGCCACCTCGGGCCCGGGCATCCGGTTCCGCAGTGTCTCAAGCACTCTCGGCAGCGCTATATCCAGTGCCCCGGCAGAGGACGCATATCCGGCAAGATGCTCCGATTCGACCGCTCCCAGCAGGGCGCGGCGGAAGTCCACGATGAGCAGTTGCACATTCGACGGATCGTTAACGGCCACCAAGTCGCGGCACAAGGCGCGCAGCGCGGTGGACTTGCCGCAACCGGTGTCACCGAGGATCATCAGATCGGGCTGGGCGGCGAAATCGACCAACACCGGGGCGAGTTCGCGTTCACCGACACCGAGCAGCACTTCGGTGGCGGGCCGGGCCCGCGGCGTCGGGCCCAGCTCGGGCCGGCGCACCCGCGTCGGCAACAACCGGACAGCGGGCGCTCGGGCGTCACCGTACTGGGCGCGCAGGGTGTCTCCGACCCGCGTCAGTGACGTACCGATGCCGGCATCGCTCGGAGTGCCGTCCAACCGGGGCAGCGCGATCAGCAGCTCGCGGCCCTCACGGGTCAGGCCCCGCCCCGGCGCACTCTGGACGAGCAGCCGGGCGCGTTTGCGGTCCATCTCGGATTCGGCCGGATCACCGAGCCGCAGTTCGATGCGGGTTCCCAACTGGTCCTTGAGCGCCGGACGGAACTCCGCCCACCGGGAAGCCGTCACCACGACATGGACTCCGAGCGAAAGCCCCTGCACGGTGAGTGCGGTGATCGATGGCTCCAGGGAGTCGAGTTCTGCGCGGAACGTCGACCAACCGTCGATGATCAGGAACACATCGCCGAACGGATCATCGATGTCCCCGCCACCACGCCGTATCCGGTATTCAGCCATGGACCCGATGCCGAGGGCGGTGAACCGCGCTTCACGGGCGCTCACCAGCGCATGCAGCTCGGCAACGGTGCGCCGGACCAGATCGGTGTCGGCACGCCCGGCCACCGCACCCACGTGTGGCAGCGCCCGCAGTGCATTCAATGCTCCCCCACCGAAGTCCAGACAATAGATCGCGAGGTCACGGGGATGGTGAGTGGCGGCCAGCGCGACCGCCAATGTCTTGACAGCCGTGGACTTTCCGGACTGGGGACCACCGACGATCGCCACGTTGCCCTCGGCGCCGCCCAGCTCCAGCATCAGTCGGTCCCGGCGCTGCTCGAAAGGACGGTCGATCAGGCCGATCGCTACCTCCAGCGGCTCCGAATCGGACAACAGCACGTCGCTGAGCGGGACGGCACGCGGCAGCGGGGGCAGCCACACCTGATGCGCCGGTGTCCCATGCCCGGCCAGCCGGTCGACAACCTGCTGCAGCACTGTGGTCGTCGCCGGTACGGCGGGCCGAGGATCGGCCCCCGCCCAGGACCCGGTGAATCGCCGCGGCCGCAACGGCGCCTGCGGTATTTGCGACAGCGATTCGGGTACTGTGCTCGGGGCCGAGACGAACGCGGTCTGGAACCTGATGATCTCGCCGGACGGTGTCTTGAGATAGGCCGCTCCCGGGGTGTTGGGCAACTCGTACGCGTCCGCGACACCGAGCACCGATCGGGATTCGTTGGGCGAGAAGGTCTTGAGGCACACCCGGTATGACAGGTGGCTGTCCAGCCCGCGAAGCCTGCCCTCGTCGAGTCGCTGGCTGGCCAACAGCAGGTGTATGCCCAGTGAGCGCCCGAGCCGGCCGATCGCCACGAACAACTCGGCGAAATCCGGGTGCTGCTGGAGAAGTTCGGAGAATTCGTCCACCACGATCAGCAGCGCGGGCAATGCGGGCAGATCCGTCCGGCGCCGGTACTCGGCGATGTTGGACAGGTTTCCGGCCGCCCGAAGCAACTCCTGGCGACGGGTCATCTCCCCGGCGAGCGCATCGGCCATCCGGGTCACCAGCAACTCCTCCTCGGCCAGATTGGTGATCAGCGCGCTGATGTGGCGCGCCCGCTGCAGGCCGAGAAACGTTGCACCGCCTTTGAAATCCACGAGGATCAGGTTCAGCTCCTCGGGTGAATGCGTGGTGATCAGCCCCAGCACCAACGTCCGCAGGAACTCCGATTTCCCCGACCCGGTGGCTCCGACACAGAGCCCGTGCGGGCCCATGCCGTCATGCGCGGCTTCCTTGAGGTCGAGGTGCAGCGGAGCGCCATCCGCACATCGGCCGACCGGAACGCGAAGGAACCGCTGGGGATCCGATGTCGACCAGTTGTTCGGCGGTTCGATGGCGGCCGGATCGCCGATACCGATCAGCGCCGGCCAACCGGAGTCGTCGGGTACCGGCGCGCACCGGTACCGTGCGAGCCTCCGCGCACACGTGATGGCCTGCTCCTGGCTCATCTGATCGGGCTGTAGCGGAGCGACTTCGCATCGCACCACGTCGGCGCCCAGGTCCAGATGCAGATCGGAGCGGGCGATTGCGGCAGCGTCGGCCGGGCCGACGACGCTCACCAGCGTGACACCCGCACCGGGCACCGGTGTCGCCGCCGACGCGGTGGCGGAGTCGACGATGACGACAGTGTGCACCGGGGGCGCCGCGGCAGGTAGGTCGGCAAGGGTGCTCAGCCGCAGCGCAGTGGCCGCAGCGCGACCGTCGGGATACCAATGATGGGCAAGCCATTTCAACCACTCCCAGTCCGCCGTCGTCGATCCGTCGACCACGGCGGCGATGCGGACGTGTCGCGGGCTGTGGGCCACGGCCAGTTGGCAGACCACGGCCCGCAGTAGGGCCCGGGCCGATGCGCGCGGCCCGCTCACGGTCACGTGACCGAGCCTGCACAGGTTCACCGTCACCGGGGCGTCAGCGACCAACGACCGACGCCGGATCAGTTGTGCCAGAGCCGATGCCGTCACCGGATCTGAATCGCGCCCGAGATCGGTACCCCCGGCGACCAGCCGCGTGGACAGCGGCCGGTCCCCCACTCCGATCCGCACCTCGCAGAATTTAGGGTCACCGGGCCGGCGCTTCCACATCCGCGCGCCCCCCGCCAACGTCCACAACCGTCCCGGTGTGGGGTGTTCCGCAGTCAGGGCCAGCCACTGAGAAAGGGCGGTTTCTCCGGTCGCGGCGTCGATCCCGTCCAGGTACCGGAGATACTCGCAGCGGTCCCGGTGGAGCTGTGATGCGCGGCCGTTGCCCCGGAAGCTGTAGGCGACCGTGCCGATCGCCGACACCGCCATCATGATCGGGAACATCATGGACGCCGGACCCCGCGAGGCAAACGCGCCCGAGGTTGCGTACACCGCGATCATGCCCGCCACCGCCACCACGAGCACCAGCGGCAACAGCCTGGTCAACGGGCTGACCGGAGTGTGGCGAGGCAGCGCGGGCGGCGCATCGATCACCACCTCCCCAGTCTGTTCGGCTGCCGGGAGCGCGCGGGTAGTGGTTGGTGTGCGGATGGGTTCCATCGACGTTTGGACGCGCGCCGGGCCGGTCGGGTTCCCCTTTCGCGCCGAAATTTTGGTGCGCAGGGGTGCATGCCGGGTCAGTTAGCGTGACATGCATCGGCGTCTACCGGGGGGTGATGCGATGCCGGATTCGTTGCGCCACGTATCGGTTCATTGCGGGTCTTCGGCCGAAGCCGGAAACGCTGCCACGGTTGACCTGGCCCTGCCCGCCGCGATGACTGTCGGCGAACTGCTGCCATGGATCGTCGATGCACTCGGCGCAGGGGACGGCACACCACGCCAATGGCAGCTGGCACACCTCGGCGGCCGCCACCTGGATGACTCAGCCACCCTGGTGCAGAACGATATTCAAGACGGCGATCTGCTGGTGCTGGCCGGCTACTGCGAACAGCCCTCACCCGAGTGGCCACCGATCGGCGCGCCGACCTTCACCTCGACCGATGACCGCCTCCCCGTCGGACTGCGAATCGCCGCCTGCTTGTCGGCCTGCACACTGGGACTCCTGGCATTGATGTTGGCCGGGCTCGGCAGCGAGGGACCGGATCGTCTCGCCGCCATCGCGGTGGTGACTGTCGCGGTGATGGCCATCGCCGTGTCCGCACCTCGCCTGGGTCTGAGTTCGGCCGTGATTGCGACGCTCGACGTCGCGGCTGTGGCGTCCGTTGCGGTTCTGGGATTTCTCATAGTTCCGGGCGGGCCCGCGCCGGCGAATCTCTTTCTCGCCACGACGGCCGCGGGATCGGCGGGCGCGGTGCTGATCCGGGTATCCGGTGACAGTCGGCAGATCCTGCTCGCGGTCGTGACGGTCGCCGGGTTGCTTGCCCTGCCCGCGGGTTTCGCAGTGCTGTGGCCGCCGGCCACAACGGTGTGGGGTGCGGTGGTGGGCGCGCTCGGGCTGGGCCTGCTGCCATTTGCCCCGCGATTGTCCATCGCTCTCGCCGGCCTGACGCCTCCGGTGCCCGGGTACCCCGTTGCGGAGGATGAAGTGGCGGCTGACGAAGAATCGGACGCCGAAGCACGTGCCCTCCACGGGCACCGGAACCTCGTGAGCCTGGTAGCCGGCTGTTCGGTCGCCGCCGCACTGGGCACCACGATCCTCGCGCTCGCCGGTGCTCGACGGGTCAGCGCCGTCGAGGTGGTGTTCGCCGCGACCGTGGGCGTGGCCCTGCTGCTGCGCTCACGTACCTACGCGTCCGGGCACTGCCGCACAGCTCCGACGATCTGCGGATTTCTCTCGCTCACTGCGGCTTTCGCCCTCATGGTGGCATGGGATCCCACGCGGGGCAGTTGGGCGGGCATCCTCGCTGTGAGTGCCGGTGTGGCCGTGCTCTGGCCGGTCACGGTCCAGAGTCCCGTGGCAGCGCGGCTCGCCGATGCCGTCGAATACGGAGCACTGGCCGCGGTGGTGCCGTTGGCGTGTTGGCTCGCCGGTGCCTTCGACCTCGTCCGCGACCTGGGATTGCGGTGAAACGTTCGGGCCGGTTGATCGTGGCGTTGGTCGCCGGGCTTCCGCTGCTGTCCGTGGCGCCGGCCGCTGCGGTCGTACCACCCGCGGTCGATGCTACCCTGCTGCCGCGACCCGCTCCGCCGGCGCCCGTCATACCCACCGAGCAGCGCCAGCCTTGCTACCAATCCGCGGTCGGCCTCACCGGCGCGGCGGGCAGCCCAGTGAATCTGGACGCGGTGTGGCCGCTTTCTCGTGGCGAGGGCCAGAAGATCGCGGTGATCGATACCGGGGTCGCCCGGCATCGATTGCTGCCGCGCCTGATCGGCGGCGGCGATTATGTGTCCCACGGTGACGGCACCGCGGATTGCGATGGTCACGGCACGATCGTCGCCGGAATCGCCGCCGCCGCACCGAGCGCCGGTTTCAGCGGGGTTGCCCCCGATGCCGCCATCCTGTCAATCCGGCAGTCGAGCAACAAGTTCGCCGCAGACGGTGGGGCCACCGGTGTCGGAGACCTCGAAACCCTCGCCATGGCGGTCCGTACCGCGGCCGATCTCGGCGCGACCGTCATCAACATCTCGTCTCCTGCGTGCGTACCCGCCACCGAAGCACCCGACGACCGCGCCCTCGGCGCTGCGCTGAGCTACGCCGTCGACGTGCGCAACGTCGTGGTGGTCGTCGCGGCGGGCAACGTCGGCGCGGGCTGCACCCAACAGGACGGTCCGGTCGGGCCGCCCGGCGAACCCGACTGGAACAGCGTGCGCTCGGTGTCCAGCCCCGCCTGGTACGACGACCTGGTGTTGTGCGTCGGATCGGTCGGGTCCAGCGGCGCCGCATCGGTTTTCAGCCTGGCCGGTCCGTGGGTGGATGTGGCCGCCCCCGGCGAAAACCTCGTGTCGCTGCATCCCGACGGCGAGCAGTTGATCCGCACCGTCGGACGCGAAGCCCCGATTTCGGGGACCAGCTACGCCGCGCCAGTCGTCGCCGGGATCGCCGCACTGGTGCGCTCCCGATTTCCTCAGTTGAGCGCACGAGAGGTGATGCGCCGCATCGAGGACACCGCACGCCCGCCGGCCGACCGCTGGAATCCGTACGTGGGGCACGGCGTCGTCGACGCCCTGGCCGCGGTCAGTGACAGCACAACGCCGCCCGCATCCGCGCCGACCGCTCCGGTTTCGGTGGCACCGACTGTCCCGGTACCCATCGATCCCCTGCCGCGGCGCATCGCCTTC
>NZ_HG322951.1:1956442-1963668 GCF_000455325.1 Mycolicibacterium septicum DSM 44393 | reverse complement strand
TCCCTGCCGCGGCGCATCGCCTTCGGCGGCGCGGCCATTTGTGTCGCCGCGACGGTCGTGACCGCATTGATTCTGGCGGCCAACCGGTTACGCCGGCGCCGCCCGGATGCCGGGCACGGTGTCCCGAACGACTGATGCCGCGTCCCGGTTGAGTTCGGGGCCACGCGGCAGCATGGCCAGCATCGGCCATGGCGCGGGGACAGCGCTGGTCCCCAGACCGAGTTGTTCGGCGGTCTCCCCGTCGCGGATCCCGAACAGCACACCGAGATCGTTCAACAGGTACAGCGGTCCACCGGCGGCCGCCCCGCGGACGACACTGGCTGCCTCCAGCAGCACGCTGCGGCCGGCCGGGATCTGCGCACGATCGATGTTCGGTCCCTCCCCATCAGCCTGTGCGAGTTGCACGCTGCCACCCGGCAGCGAGTCAGCCATGGTCACAGTCGTATTCGTATCGGGTCCAGGCTGCCTCGGATCCCAACGGGCGCACACCACCGCACGTCCACGAGGCAGTACCCGCTCCGGAAACCGGGCCACAGCGAGTCCGGCGGCGACCGGCACGTCGGCCACCACGTCGGCGGGAACGACGGGCGGTTCGTCATGTGGCTGCGCCACGCTGAAGCGGATGACATCGGCCGCCACCCGGTCGATGCGCTGCAGCCCGTCGGCGAGCACCACGTAGAACTCGGCGGGACCGGCACGCACCACGCGGATCACGGTGCCCACCGTGAGTCCGCCCAGCGCGGCCGGCCCGGGAGAACCCGCTCCCGGGATCGCGGGCGCCTGCAAGGCGGGAGCCTCAGGTACGGAGTCCAGCAGGGCTTGCGAAACCGGCTGGGCGGAAACACCTTCCAGGTGCAACGCCCGCACGACGGCGATGTCACGAAGATCCACCCGTGCCCGCCACCCGTCGGCGAGCAGGTAGGTCGCCCCTCCCACCGCGCGTGCTGAGACCAACAGGGCCTGACCACTGAGCAGCGGCGAGACATCGAGGCCGGCCCGGCCTGCCACCAGCACGGTCTCGGCGGGTTCGGCGACATCGCACGTCGCCCAACTCGACTCGTCCAGGTTCAGCGGCCGGCCGATCTGGGTGGGAGCACCCGGTATCCCGACCAGCGGCCCGCGGCGGAACTTCGCAATCACAGCATCGTTGACCACAACCGGATTCGCCGCTGTGCCGACGACGAGCCGCGCCGAAGCGAGGTTGGGCACGGGATGCACGGTGTCGTCGATGCGCACATACAGCGCGCCGGTGTCACGCGTCATCAGGATCGGCGCGTCGCCGGGCGCGGAGCCCGGACGCATCAGTGCGAGCACCGCGCACACCGAGATCGCGACGGCCGCCAGTACGCACCCCGCCCCGTAGGCCACCGCTTGTGCGCGCAATGGATCGTCGAGCATGCGGGCGTCACCGCGAACCAACACATGAGCCATTCGCCGCAGCAGGAATCGATGCCCGCTGAGCTGTAATCGAGTGGCCGATCGCCGTGCCATATGTCCCCCGTGCGCAACCCTAACCCGGCTGGGGACAGCGTGATTGCGCCGATTCAGTCCTCGCGCTGGCGCTGGCGATAGGCCGCGACGTGCTGGCGGTTGCCGCAGTTGCCGGTGTCGCAGAAGATCCGCGAGCGGTTACGCGACAGGTCGGTCAGCACCGCCTCACAGTCCGGGGCCGCGCAGATCTTGAGACGGCGCAGCTCGCCGCCGCGGATGAGGTCCGCCAGCGCCATCGCCATCTCGGCGCCCATGCGCTGCGCCAGCGGGTCGTCGACCGAGGCCAGGTGCAGGTGCCATTCGGGCATCTCCTTGTGCCGGGTCAGCCACGGCGCCGCCTTGGTATCGCTGAGCAGCGCGTTGACCCGACGGACCGTCTCCTCCTCGTCGTCGGCCACGGCCCAGATCTCCCCGACGCGCCTGCGCAGCGCGCGCACGGCCTCCAGTTCGGCGTCGTCGCGGTCACGCCGGCCGGTCCAGCCGAAGTCATCCAGATAGGCGTTCAGGTCGGCCTGGTCAGACAGTTGTTCGCCTTCTACCCGATCGGTGTTCACCAACACCATCGCAGCCCGGAGCGTCAGCTCCGTGTCATAGGTAAAAAGCATTTGACTCATGACCCCCTGTCGCCGTAAGTTCTACCCTACTGTCATTAGCATAATCAATTTTACTCATGACATGCCCCAGGGGAGGTGTACCGATGACTGCCGAAGCCCAGCTCGACCGCACGACCGCCGATAACCACTTCCGGCTCGGCCTATTGTTCGCCGTCAGCTCCGCACTCGCCTTCGGCTCATCGGGCCCGTTCGCCAAAGCCCTGATGGAATCCGGCTGGAGCCCCACCGCCGCCGTAACGGCCCGGCTGGCCGGCGGCGCACTCATGATGGCCGCGTTCGCCAGCGTCGTCAGGCCCGGCTGGATCCGGGAGGTGCTCGGCCACGCCAAGACCGTCGTCGGCTACGGCCTGATCCCCATCGCCGGCGCGCAACTCTGCTACTACAACGCCGTCGCACACCTTTCGGTCGGCGTGGCCCTGCTGTTGGAGTACACCGCGCCGATCCTGGTCGTCGGCTGGGTCTGGGCCACCACCCGGCACCGCCCCAGCGCCATGACATTCGGTGGCGTCGCCGTCGCCGTCGCCGGCATCGTCCTGGTGCTCGACGTGTTCAGCGGCTCCCAGATCAACCTCGCCGGCGTGACCTGGGGCCTGGCCGCTGCGGTGTGCGCCGCCTGCTACTTCATGATGTCCAACAAGGCCAGCGCCGACGGCGACGGACTCAGCCCGATCAGCCTGGCCGCCGGTGGTCTGATCGTCGGCACCGCGGCCGTGGCGCTCCTCGGCGTCACCGGCGTCATGCCGCTGACCTTCACCACCAACCCCGTCACCATCGCCGGGCACACCACTGCCTGGTTGGTGCCGGTGATCGCGCTGGGCCTGATCCCCACCGCCCTGGCCTACACCCTCGGCATCGTCGGTATCGCCAGGCTGAAGCCGCGCTTCGCCTCGCTGGTCGGGCTCTCGGAGGTGCTGTTCGCCGTCCTCATCGCCTGGATCATGCTCGGTGAGGCCATGTCGGTGAGCCAGGCGATCGGCGGCGCCGTGGTCCTGGTGGGTCTGGCATTGGCCCGCCAAGGTGACCGCAGCGAGCAGGCGGACCCCGGCGCGGCCACTCAGGTCGAGCTTGCGACCTGGCCCGATATGGCGCTGCAGGAGACGTCCGAACGCGCAATCGATTAGCCGCGGCTAAGCATTTTGTGTGACTATGTCCCCCGTGAGTCTCCTCCGGAAGTCGGCCCGGGTGGCCGCGATCGTCTCAACCCTGGTCAGCGCAGCTTTCCCGCTGGCGCTCGCAGCACCCGCCGCGGCTGCGCCGTGCTCCGACATCGAGGTCATCTTCGCCCGCGGCACCAATGATCTCCCAGATCTGGGACGTCCGGGGCAGGCCTTCGCCGACGCGCTGCGTTCCCAGGTCGGCGGCCGCACGGTGTCCACGTACGGGGTGAACTATCCCGCCAGCTACGACTTCCTGGCCGCGGCCGACGGCGCCAACGACGCTGCCAACCGCATCGCCACGCTCGCGTCCACCTGCCCGTCGACCCGGGTTGTGCTCGGTGGCTACTCACAGGGCGCCGCGGTCGTCGACATGCTGGCCGGAATCCCGCCGCTCGGCAACAAGGTCGGGGAAGTCGGATCGGCACCACCCCTGGCCGGCGATCTGGTCCCTCAGGTCGCCGCAGCGGTGGTCTTCGGAAACCCCTCCACCAAATTCGGGATCCCGCTGACCTCATCGGTGTTCGGCGGCAAGGCGATCGACCTCTGCAAGGACGGGGACCCGATCTGCTCGCGCGGCCGGAACCCGTTCGCGCACAGCGATTATGTGACGTCAGGCATGGCAGAGCAGGCCGCCAACTTCGTCGCGGGAATCGTCTAGTCAACAACAGACGTTAGGATTTGGTGTGGCTATTGATCTTGTTCGTCGCTGCACCGTGTTCGTGGCGGCAGCGCTCACCGCTGCTGCCGCCGTCGTCGCACCGGCTGTGGTGCCCTCCTCCACCGCGGGGCTCGGCGTAGGCCTTCCCACGGCCAAGGCCGCGGACTGCCCCGACATCGAGGTGGTCTTCGCTCGCGGCACCAATGACACCCCGGGTCTCGGCCGGATCGGCAATGCGTTCGTCAATTCGCTGCGTAACAAGGTCGGCGGCCGTTCGGTCGGCGCCTACGCGGTGAGTTACCCGGCCAGCTTCGACTTCCTGGCCGCGGCGGGCGGCGCCAACGACGCCTCCGGGCACATCCAGTGGATGGTGGACAACTGCCCCAACACCCGCCTGGTACTGGGTGGATACTCGCAGGGCGCCGCGGTCATCGACGTGATCGCCGCCGTCCCGTTCCCGGCCGTCGGCTTCAACGCGCCGTTGCCGCCGAACGTCCCTGAGCACGTCGCCGCGGTCGCCGTCTTCGGCAACCCGTCGGCCAAGCTCGGTTTGCCGCTCACCTCCAGCCCGGTGTACGGAGGCCGCGCCATCGACCTGTGCAACCCGGGCGATCCGATCTGCGGTGATGGTGACAGCGTGCAGGCACACCGGGCGTACGAGGGCCCAGCCAACGACGCCGCGAACTTCGTCGCCGGACTCCTGTAGTCGATGTCCGCTACGATCGCTGAGGTGGTCGAACTTCCTAACCAGAGTCACCCAGGAAGCCACGTAGCCCGACTGGTTCGGCGCTGTATCGGTGTGGCAGCCATCATCGCGACGGCCTTTGCTGTCCTGCCGCTCACTGCGGCCGTCCTGCCCGGCTCACTGTCGGTCGCCAACGCCGCCTCGTGCCCACCGGTCGAGGTCGTCTTCGCCCGCGGCCGCACCGAACCCGCCGGCGTCGGCACCCTCGGGAACGCGTTCGTGAGTTCTCTGCGCTCCAAGGCCAACAAGAACATCGGTGTGTATGCCGTGAAGTATCCGGCCGACACCGAAGTCGACATCGGCGCCAACGACATGAGCGGGCACATCCAGTACATGATGGACAACTGCCCGGACACCCGGTTGGTGGTCGGCGGGTACTCGCTGGGCGCGGCAGTCGCCGACGTGGTGCTGGCCGTCCCGTTCACCGGGTTCGGCTTCAAGACTCCGCTGCCTGCAGGCGCCGACAGCCACATCGCCGCGGTCGCCCTGTTCGGTAACGGCGCCGCGTGGGTCGGTCCCATCACCCGCTTCAGCCCGGTCTATGCCGACCGGACCATCGAGCTGTGCCACGGTGCCGACCCGATCTGCAACCCCGCCGACCCCGACACCTGGAAGAACAACTGGCCCGATCACCTGGCCGGCGCCTACATCGACGGCGGAATGGTGAACCAGGCCGCGGATTTCGTGGCGGGGCGTATCTGAGTCGGCCCCGGCCGCTCGCCGAGATGAACTTCGTCGCCGGATCGTTGCCGGACCGCCACCTATTCTCGACGGCGCCGTAAATACCATCTAACGCGTGATTGGCCGTCGAATGTCGGCCGCACTGATCACCGCTTTGACTGCCGTTGTGGTACCAATGACGGTGGCGCCCAGCATGATTGGCGCCGCGAAGGCCGCCACATGCCCACCGGCGGAGGTGGTGTTCGCCCGCGGCCGCATGGAGCCCCCAGGTCCAGGACAAGTCGGTGCCGCCTTCGTCAACGCACTGCGCACGCTGCGCGGCCCGAATGTCGCCCTCTATTCGGTGAGGTATCCGGCCGATACCCAGGCCGATGTGGCTGCCAACGACATGAGCCGCCACGTGCAGTGGATGACCCGCAACTGTCCGAACACCCGGCTCATCCTGGGTGGATACTCGCTCGGCGCCGTCGCCACCGATCTCATTCTGGCGATGCCGATCTCGGCGTTCACCTTCAACAGTCCGCTTCCCAAGGGCACCGACCGGCACGTCGCGGCGGTGGCACTGTTCGGCAACGGCGCCAACTGGGCCGCACCGATCACGCTGTTGAACCCGGCCTATCAGAACCGCACCATCGACTTGTGCCACTCCGATGATCCGATCTGCAATCCGAGCAGCCCGTACAAGTGGCAGGCCGGCTGGCAGGATCACCTGGCGCCCGGCTACATCCGGTCAGGCATGGTGGCCCAAGCAGCCAGGTTCGTCTCCGCTCGCCTCTGAGGGCTGTGGATAACCTCCGTCCGGGGCAGGTCGATTGTCGGTAGGCGCGCCGATGCTGGCCCCGTGGACGAACAACGCCTTTCTCCCGGCAGTCGGCCCAGTCCCTTCCTGGGCAGCGCCGCAATAGCAGCCGGACTACTCTCCGCCCACGATCTGCGGACGAGTTATCGCGCCGTCTACCGCGATGTTTATCTCCCCGATGACGTCGCTCTCACACCGGGATTACGGGCCCGGGCCGCATGGCTGTTCGCCGGTCCCGACGCTGTCCTGAGCGGCATTTCGGCGGCCGCGGTGCACGGCGTCAGCTGGCTGGACGTCAACGCGCCGGCCGAGGTCGTACGGAGCAATCGACGCGCGCCGGACGGGCTCCAGGTGCGCTCTTATGTCCTTGCACCTGAAGATATTTGTGACGTGGACGGGATGCGGGTCACCACCGTGGCCCGGACGATCTTCGATCTTGGCCGGTTGCTGCCCTGCGCAGATGCCGTCCCGGTGTTGGACGCGTTGATCAACAAGTCCGGAATCGACCGAGAGACGGTGTGGTCGTTGGCCGATGCGAATCCAGGGATTCGAGGTGTCGACCGCCTGCGGATGTCGCTGGCGCAGGCCGATGGCGGTGCCGAGTCACCGCTTGAGTCGCGAACTCGGCTACTGCTACGCCGCACGGGGATACCGGGGCTCCAAACTCAGATCCCGTTCTATGACCAGTGGGGTTTGGTGTGGAACCGGGCGGCGATGGGCTGGCCTCGATGGAAGTTGGCCGTCGAGTGCGATGAGGAAAAGGACTCAGCTGCGTACCGAGCATGGGTGCACTCGCACACGGCCGAACTCGAATCGTACGACTGGACCGTGCTCTGGGTGACCGAGTCGATGGTGTCAGGCAAGAACGGCATCGTAGAGCGGGTGCGGCGAAAGTTGTTGGCAGCCGCACGCCGCGAGTAGAAACACCTACCCGGTTGGCGACACTGCAGCGAGTGTGCACCTTTTCGCGGCAGATCGGCCTTGGGTTCAAGGGGCTAGTGCAACAGCTCCCGCCTGAGGAGTTGTTTGATGCGTCCCGGTCATCCACCATCGGTCGTCCGCGAGTTCTGGGCTCATGTGC
>NZ_HG322951.1:1925316-1955483 GCF_000455325.1 Mycolicibacterium septicum DSM 44393 | reverse complement strand
CCGGCGAAAAAACCGCAACAACATACACATTCGTCGCAGGCACTGGAGGTTGAGCACACGCACCGAGCGATGGAGCATCAGACACCGAGCGCACCCAGGTCATCTACCGGCCAATGGCACTGCAGCGAGTGTGCACCCTTTCGCGGCAGATCGGCCAAAAACCCGCAACAACATACACATTCGTCGCAGGGTCGGAATAGGGAAGTACGAACCCGGACGCCCGGGCACCGAAGCGCAGGCCAGGTGCTCAGTCAGCGGTCCGCACGTCACGGGTGATCAAGTTGCGGGCCTCGAGCTCCTCGTCGGCCGGGTAGTCGACCTGGACGAGTGTGAGCCCGCGGGCAGGAGCGGCGGCGAAATCACTCGACCGGCTCGCCTCGCCCAGCAGCCCGGCGGTCCACTCTGGTGACCGCCGCCCCGCCCCACTGCCAGCATCGCGCCGACCAGCGAGCGAACCATGTTCCAGCAGAAGGCATCCGCGGTGACGTACGCCGTCACGTAGAAGCCGTCGCGCACCCACTCCAGCCGCTGCAGATCTCGGATCGTGGTCGCCCCGGGACGGCGGCGGCAGAACGCCGCGAAATCGTTGAGCCCCAACAGTTCCCGTGATGCGGCAGCCATCGCGTCGAGGTCCAGGGGCTTCGGCCACGGCGTGACGAACCGCGCTTCGGCCGGCTCGACCCCGTAGGGGGCGAGGCTCAGTCGGTAGGTGTAGTGCCGGCGCAGTGCCGAGAACCTGGCGTCGAAACCCGCAGGCGCCCGGACGATGTCGCGGATCCGGACATCAGTCGGCAGTAGCCGCGCCAATCGCCGTACCAGCGGGGTGAACTCGGTATCGGCAGGGCGGATGGTCCGCGGGTACGCGTGCGGGAGTGCGTCGGTGGGGATGTCGACGTGGGCGACCTGGCCGGTGGCATGCACCCCGGTGTCGGTTCGGCCCGCGGTGCGCGTCACCACCGGCGTCCGGAACACCGTCGAGAGTGCGTCCTCGATCACGCCGGCGACGGTGCGTTGACCGGCCTGCGTCGCCCAGCCCGCGAAATCGGTGCCGTCGTAGGCGATGTCCAGGCGCAAACGAACATGCCCGCCACCGGTTCCGGTGGCGGGCATGTTCATGTTGTCGCTACGACTTGGCAGCGTCATCCTCGGCCGCAGCCTCAGCCGTCTGGGCGTCGGCGATGGCCTCGTCCTCGGCCTCGACCTCGGCAACCGGGGTCTCCTCGGCGGCTTCCTCGGCCTCTTCAGCCTTGGGAGCTTCAGCCTCGGCGGCCTTGGCCTGCGCGGCGGCAGCGCGACGAGCGCGGTCGGCCTCGGAGGTCACGGTCTTCTCCCGCACCAGCTCGATGACGGCCATGGGGGCGTTGTCGCCCTTACGGTTCTCGACCTTGATGATGCGGGTGTAGCCACCCTCGCGATCGGCGAAGAAGGGACCGATCTCGGCGAACAGGGCGTGCACGACGTCCTTGTCACGGATCTTCTTCAGCACCTCGCGCCGGTTGTGCAGCTCACCCTTCTTGGCGTGGGTGATCAGCTTCTCGGCGTACGGACGCAACGCCCGGGCCTTCGGCTCGGTCGTCTTGATGCGACCGTGCTCGAACAGCGACGTGGCCAGGTTGGCCAGGATCGCCTTCTGGTGTGAGGACGACCCGCCGAGGCGGGCACCCTTTGTGGGCTTGGGCATTGCGACTATCTCCTAAATGGGGCCGGTCCCCGTATCAGGTAGGACCGGGACGGATTCTTTAAAGCTGCTCGGTCTCGGCGTAGTCCTGGTCAGCGTCCAGGTCGTAGCTGGCGTCGCTGGTCCAGGTGCCGGTGGCGGCGTCGTAGCCGGCAACCTCGGACGGATCGAAGGTGGCCGGGCTGTCCTTCAGCGAGAGACCCAGCTGATGCAGCTTGATCTTCACCTCGTCGATGGACTTCTGGCCGAAGTTACGGATGTCCAGCAGGTCGGACTCCGTGCGGGCCACGAGCTCGCCCACCGTGTGCACACCCTCGCGCTTGAGGCAGTTGTACGAACGGACGGTCAGGTCCAGATCGTCGATCGGCAGCGCGAAGCTGGCGATGTGGTCTGCCTCGGCCGGCGACGGGCCGATCTCGATGCCCTCGGCCTCGACGTTGAGTTCCCGTGCCAGACCGAACAGTTCGACCAGGGTCTTACCGGCCGACGCCAGGGCGTCACGCGGGCTGATCGAGTTCTTGGTCTCGACATCGAGGATCAGCTTGTCGAAGTCGGTGCGCTGCTCGACGCGGGTGGCCTCAACCTTGTAGGTCACCTTCAGCACGGGGCTGTAGATGGAATCGACCGGGATACGGCCGATCTCGGCACCCGAGGCCTTGTTCTGCACGGCGGGAACGTAGCCACGGCCACGCTCGACGACGAGCTCGACCTCGAGCTTGCCCTTGTCGTTCAGCGTCGCGATGTGCATGTCCGGGTTGTGCACGGTCACACCGGCCGGCGGCACGATGTCACCGGCGGTGACCGCACCCGGGCCCTGCTTGCGCAGGTACATGGTGACCGGCTCGTCCTCCTCGGAGGACACGACCAGACCCTTGAGGTTCAGGATGATGTCGGTGACGTCTTCCTTCACCCCGGGAACGGTGGTGAACTCGTGCAGCACACCGTCGATGCGGATGCTCGTGACCGCTGCGCCCGGAATGGACGACAGCAGCGTGCGCCGCAGCGAGTTACCCAGCGTGTAACCGAAACCGGGCTCCAAGGGCTCGATGACGAACTTGGAGCGGTTGTCGGCGAGGGTTTCCTCGGCCAGTGTGGGTCGCTGAGAGATCAGCATGGTGTTCTTCTCCTTCTCGGCACCCGCTATTTGATGCCGTCTGGGTACTTACCGGCCAGTCGGCCGGTAAGTCATTACTTCGAGTAGAACTCGACGATGAGCTGTTCTGCGAGCGGCACCTGGATCTGCGCACGCTCGGGCAGCTGGTGCACCAGGATGCGCTGACGCTCGCCGACGACCTGCAGCCACGACGGGATCGGACGCTCACCCGCGGTCTGCCGAGAAACCTCGAACGGCAGGGTGTTGAGCGACTTCTCCTTGACGTCGATGATGTCGTACTGCGACACCCGGAAGCTCGGGATGTTCACCTTGACACCGTTGACGGTGAAGTGGCCGTGGCTGACCAGCTGACGGGCCATCCGGCGGGTACGCGCCAGGCCGGCGCGGTACACCACGTTGTCCAGGCGGCTCTCCAGGATCTGGAGCAGGTTCTCACCCGTCTTGCCCGCCTTGCGGTTGGCCTCTTCGTAGTACTTGCGGAACTGCTTCTCCAGCACGCCGTAGGTGAAGCGAGCCTTCTGCTTCTCCTGCAGCTGAGTGCGGTATTCGCTCTCCTTGATCCGCGCGCGGCCGTGCTGGCCGGGCGGGTAGGGGCGCTTCTCGAACGACTGATCTCCACCGACCAGGTCGACGCCGAGACGGCGCGACTTGCGGGTGGCGGGTCCGGTATAACGAGCCATTGTTCAGATCCTCCCTAGACCCGGCGCCGCTTGGGCGGACGGCAGCCGTTGTGCGGCTGCGGAGTGACGTCGGAAATCGCGCCCACCTCGAGGCCTGCGGCCTGCAGCGAGCGGATGGCGGTCTCGCGGCCCGAACCCGGGCCCTTGACGAACACGTCGACCTTCTTCACGCCGTGCTCCTGCGCCTTGCGGGCAGCGTTCTCGGCGGCCAGCTGCGCGGCGAACGGGGTCGACTTACGCGAACCCTTGAAGCCGACGTGACCCGACGACGCCCAGGCGATGACGTTGCCCTGGGGATCGGTGATCGAGACGATCGTGTTGTTGAAGGTGCTCTTGATGTGTGCGGCGCCGTGCGGAACGTTCTTCTTTTCCCGGCGACGGGTGGTCTTACCGCGCTTGGCGCCCGCGGCCTTCTTCGGTGGTGCCATCGGGGTTACCTAGCCTTCTTCTTGCCGGCGATGGTGCGCTTGGGGCCCTTGCGGGTACGCGCGTTGGTCTTGGTCCGCTGACCGCGCACGGGCAGACCACGGCGGTGCCGCAGGCCCTGGTAGCAGCCGATCTCGATCTTGCGGCGAATGTCGGCCTGCACCTCGCGGCGCAGGTCACCCTCAACCTTGAGGTTGCCTTCGATGTAATCACGCAGAACGGTCACCTGATCGTCGGTCAGGTCCTTCGTGCGCATGTTCTTGTCAATGCCCGTCGCGGCGAGGATCTCGTTCGAACGGGTACGGCCGATGCCGAAAATGTAAGTCAGCGCGATCTCCATGCGCTTGTCGCGCGGAAGATCGACGCCCACGAGGCGTGCCATGTGGCGGTGTTCCTTCTTCTCTGCGGAGGTCTGGTCCCAGCCCGTTCCCATCAGCCCCTAAGGGCTCTCCGGGGTCCGGCCTCCGTTCCGGACGTGAATGCTCGCACTTGGCTCGCATCGCAGATGAGCGGCGTATCCGCTCAGTGGTGCTGGGGGTTCATCATTCAGTTGTGTGCCGTCCCCCGAAAGGGACGGGTCAGCCCTGGCGCTGCTTGTGGCGCGGATCGCTGCAGATCACCATGACCCGCCCATGCCGGCGGATCACCCTGCACTTATCGCAGATGGGCTTGACGCTCGGGTTCACCTTCACGGCTTTTCGATCCTTCTGGCTCTGTTGGTGGCGTGCACGTGCGCACGTCACCGGTCTCGTCGTTACTGGTCGGGCTTCTATCGGGTCACTTGTACCGGTACACGATGCGGCCCCGGGACAGGTCGTAGGGAGAGAGCTCCACCACTACCCGGTCCTCGGGCAGGATGCGGATGTAGTGCTGCCGCATCTTCCCGCTGATGTGGGCCAAGACCTTGTGTCCGTTCTCCAGCTCAATGCGGAACATCGCATTGGGCAGAGGTTCGACCACGCGACCCTCGACCTCGATGGCACCGTCTTTCTTGGCCATACTCTTCGGCGATCCTTGCTTTCGTTTCGTAGCTTCATCAGTCGCAATGCAGCCCGTCGTGATGCTGCCGGCGACCAACTAGAAACGTGAGCCGGATCCAGACGAAATTGCAGAAATTCAGCAGTTCCAAGACGGGGCACGCAAAAAGTCGGCACGATAGCCGCACCGTTGGTCCACAATACCCGCTCAACGGCCTGCGCCAAAATCACGGCTGAACAGCTCTGGCCGCCCGATACCTCCACCGAAATTTGGTGCGCGGCGAAGCCCCGGATCAAGCGAGAATGGTACGGACCGATCCGGTGCCCGGCGAACGGAGATCTCGAGCACGTGATGGCTGTTTACCTGGCCGCGTTCGTCGTCGGCGGCGTCGCCGTACTGGCCGCCCTGCTCCTCGCCGATGTCGGGCACGGGGACGGGATGCCGTTCCTGAGCCTCACCGGCCTGTCGGTCGCCCTGCTGGGCGCCGGGACCGGGGGCATGATCGGCACCTGGCTGGGGCTGGGCACCGTCTGGACTGCAGCGCTGGCGGCGGCCTGCGCCGTCGTACTGGTGGCCGCCCTCAACGGACTGCTGCTGCCCTACATGCGCCGCCAGCAGTCCAACTCACATCGGGGCCGGTCCTCCTATGTGGGCCTGCTCGGCACGGTCACCCTCGAGGTTCCGCCGGGCGGATGGGGTGAGGTCTCCTTCGTCGACGCCGACGGCAACCGCGTGTTCTCCCGCGCCAGGAGCGACGAGACGGCCGCGCTGCCCAAGGCCACCCGCGTCTACATCGCCGACATCGACCCCGACTTCGTTCACGTCGTCGCTGTTCCAGAAACCTGAGTCGTCCCGAGCACCAAACCTTCAGAAAGGCACAACCGTGTCCCTGCTGCTCATCGTCGTCCTGGCCGCCATCGCCGCCATCCTGATCCTGGTGGTCATACCGCTGGTCTACGTCAAGAACTACATCAAGGTGCCGCCCAACGAGGTGGCCGTGTTCACCGGGCGTGGAACGCCCAAGGTGGTGCGCGGCGGCGCCCGGTTCCGGATGCCCGGCATCGAGCGGGTCGACATCATGAGCCTGGAGCCGTTCAACGTCAGCATCAACCTGCAGAACGCGCTGTCCAACAACGGTGTGCCGGTCAACGTCGAGGCGGTCGGACTGGTCCGCATCGGCTCGGCCGACGAGGCCGTGCAGACCGCGGTCCAGCGCTTCCTGACCTCCGACCTCAATGAGCTGCAGCGCCAGATCAACGAGATCCTGGCCGGCAGCCTGCGCGGCATCACCGCGACCATGACCGTCGAGGATCTCAACTCCAACCGCGACAGCCTGGCCCGCAGCGTGGTCGAGGAGGCCGGCGGCGACCTGGCCCGCATCGGCATGGAGGTCGACGTGCTCAAGATCGCCGGCATCTCCGACGCCAACGACTATCTGAAGTCGCTCGGCCAGCGCCGCATCGCCGAGGTCAAGCGGGACGCCACGGTCGGCACCGCCGAGGCCGAGCGCGACGCCCAGATCCAGTCGGCCAAGGCCCGCCAGGAAGGCTCCATCGCCCAGGCCGAGGCCGACACCGCGATCGCCACCGCGAACCAGAAGCGCGATGTCGAGCTGGCCCGGTTGCGCGCGCAGACCGAGGCCGAGAACGCCCAGGCCGACCAGGCCGGGCCGCTGGCCAACGCCCGCGCGCAGAAGGACGTCGGCATCGCCACCGAGCAGGCCGAGGCGGCCCGGGTGCAGGCCCGCATCGAGGTGGAGCAGCGTCGTGCCGAGCAGGCCCAGGCCGCGTTGCAGGCCGACGTGATCGCGCCCGCCGAGGCGAAACGACAGGCCGACATCGCCATCGCCGAAGGCCAGCGCCAGTCCACGATCCTGGCCGCCGAAGCCGCGGCCGAGTCCGAGCGGCGCAAGGGTCAGGCCGAGGCCGACGCCCGCAAGGCCGCCGCCGACGCACTCCGGGTCGAGAAGCAGGCCGAGGCGGACAGCCTGCAGGCCAAGCTGGTCGCCGAGGCCGCCGGTAAGAAGGAACTGGCCGACGCGCTGCGGGTCGAGCAGCAGGCCGAGGCCGCCGGTATCGAGGCCAAACTGCTGGCCGAGGCCAACGGTAAGAAGGAGATCGCCGCAGCTCTCAACGGCTACACAGCCGACGCCGCGCGCCTGCTGATGCTGCCCGACGTGCTGGCCTCTGTGGTCAAGGCGACCGAGGCGGCCGCCTCTCCCCTGGCCGAGATCGAGCGGCTGTCGATCATCGGTGGGTCACGCGACACCCAGGACGCCGTCGGCGGCCTGCTCGGTGTCAGCCCGCTGGCGGTGGCCAACATCCTGGAGTCGCTCAAGGCCTCGGGCATCGACGTGGCGGCCATGCTCCAGGGTTCCAACGCGAACAACGGGAGCAGCTCACACCCGAGCTGAGAAAACTGCTGGCGGCGGGGCGCATAATTGGTAGCGATGACTGGCCCCGCCTCCCAGCCCCGTAAACCCGTGATCCTGACCGTCGACGACGATCCTGCGGTCTCGCGCGCTGTCGCACGCGATCTGCGCCGCCACTACGGCGAGCGCTACCGGATCGTGCGTGCCGAATCCGGCCCGGACGCCCTGGAGACCCTCAACGAGCTGAAGCTGCGCGGCGACACCGTCGCGGTGTTCGTCGCCGACTACCGGATGCCGCAGATGAGCGGCATCGAGTTCCTCGAATCGGCGATGGATCTGTACCCGATGGCCCGGCGCGTGCTGTTGACGGCGTACGCCGACACCACCGCGGCGATCGACGCCATCAACGTCGTCGACCTCGACCACTACCTGCTCAAGCCGTGGGATCCGCCCGAGGAGAAGCTCTACCCGGTGGTCGACGGCCTGCTTGAGGCCTGGCACGCCGTCGGCGACCGCGCCATCCCGCACACCAAGGTCATCGGGCACCAGTGGAGCTCGCGGTCCTGGGAGGTGCGCCAGTTCCTGGCCCGCAACCAGCACACGTTCCGCGCGTTCACCACCGACGAGCCCGTCGGCCGTCAGCTCCTGGACGCCGCCGGCCTGGACGGTCTGCAGCTGCCGGTGGTGATCACCGAGGGCGGCGAGACCCTGGTCGAACCCAGTGACGGCGAGCTCGCCGACATGCTGGGGCTCTCGACGACGCCGTCGCTGACCATGTACGACCTCGCGGTGATCGGCGGTGGCCCGGCGGGTCTGGCCGCCGCGGTGTACGGAGCTTCCGAGGGGCTGCGCACAGTGCTGATCGAGGGCACCACGACCGGCGGACAGGCCGGCCGCAGTTCCCGGATCGAGAACTACCTCGGCTTCCCGACCGGGGTGTCGGGCGCCGAACTGGCCACGTCGGCCCGCAGACAGGCCGAGCGGTTCGGCGCCGAGGTGATCACCACCCGCGAAGCCGTCGCCCTCGACATCGCGGGCGCGGCCCGCACCATCACCTTCGCCGACGGCGAGACCATCGGCGCCCGCGCGGTCATCCTGGCCACCGGCGTCGAGTACCGCCAGCTCCCGGTGCCCGGGTGCTTCGCCGATCCCGACAATCCGAACAACTTCGTCGGCCGGGGTGTGTACTACGGCGCCTCGGTGTCGGACGCCTCCGAATGTCGCGGTGAGGACGTGTACATCGTCGGCGGCGCCAACTCGGCCGGGCAGGCCGCGATGTTCATGTCGCGCGAGGCCAAGTCGGTGACGCTGCTGGTGCGCGGACCGTCGCTGGAAGCGTCGATGTCGTACTACCTGATCCAGCAGATCGAGCAGACGCCCAACATCTTCGTGCGCACCTGCACCGAGGTGGTCGGTGCCGTCGGTGAGGACGACCACCTGGTGGGCCTGGAGTTGGTGGACCGGCAGTCCGGCGAGCACGAGGACGTGCGTGCTTCGCGGCTGTGCTGCTTCATCGGCGCCACCCCGCGCACCGACTGGCTCGACGGCGTGGTGGCCCGTGACGACCACGGGTTCATCCTGGCCGGCCCGGATCTGCGCGACGTGTGCGGCTGGAGCCTGGAACGTCCGCCGCATCACCTGGAAACAAGTGTGCCCGGTGTGTTTGTTGCAGGAGATGTGCGTGCCGAGTCCGCCAAGCGGGTGGCTGCCGCCGTCGGCGAAGGGTCGATGGCTGTGATGCTCGTGCACCGATACCTGGCAGAAGCGTGACGGCCGGCAAGGCCTGAGGAGTTGAGGACGGATATGGGCGAGACCTGCGTGCGGGACGAACTACGGACACTGTTCCTGTTCGAGCACCTTTCCGACGCGCAACTCGACACGTTGTGCCAGGCCGGCAGCATCGAGACGTTCCCGGCCGGACCGATCGTCACCGAAGGCGATCCGGCCACGTGCTTCTACGTGATGCTCGACGGTGAGCTGGTGATGTCGAAACGCTCCGGCGGCGTCGACATCCAGACCAACCGCACCTCGATGCGGGGTGTCTACTTCGGCGCCTGGTCGGCCTACATCCCCGGCGAGGAACACGTCTACGAGGCGTCGGTACGCCTGACGAAGCCGTCACGGGTGTTCGTGCTGGACGCCAATGCGTTCGCGGGGTTCATGCAGTCCCAGTTCCCGATGGCGGTGCATCTGCTGGAGGGCCACAAGGTCGGCGGCCGGCGCCAGAGCCAGATCATCGGTCAGCGCGAGAAGCTGCTGGCCCTCGGAAACATCACCGCCGGCCTGACCCATCAGCTCAACAACCCGGCGGCCGCCACCGCCCGCGCCGTGGCCGACCTGCGCGAAGGCGTCGGCAAGATGCGGCACAAGCTGGCGATGCTGGCCGACGGCAAGTTCACCCCACAGGCGCTGCGGATGCTGGTGACCATTCAAGACGAGGTCGCCGAACAGGTCGCCAAGCACAAGGGGCTGGAGCTCACCGCGTTGGAGACATCCGACCGCGAAGACGAGATGGGCGACTGGCTCGAGGACCACGACATCGCGTTCGCCTGGGATTACGCCCCGACGTTCGTCGAGGCCGGTCTCGACATCGACTGGCTGGAACGCATCTCGGCGTCCGTCGATGATGCACTCAAGGACGGGGAGGCCTCGGCCACCCTGCAGGCGGCCCTCGGTTGGCTGAAATACACCATCGACACCGAGCTGCGGATGAATGAGATCGCCGAGGCGAGCAAGCGGATCTCGGCGCTATTGGCCGGCGCCAAGCAGTACTCACAGATGGACCGCGGCTCCTATCAAAGTGCCGACGTCCACGAAGGGCTGCGCAGCACGCTGATGATGTTCGGCGACAAGATCGGCAAGGACAAGCCGGTCAGCCTGTGCAAGGAACTGGACAAATCCCTGCCCGAATTACATTGCTACCCGGGCGATCTCAATCAGGTGTGGACCAATATCATCGACAACGCCATCCAGGCGATGGGCGGCCACGGCACGCTGACCCTGCGCACCTCCCGCGAGACCGACGAGATGATCCGGGTGGAGATCTGCGACGACGGGCCGGGTATCCCCGCCGAGGACATCAACCGCATCTTCACGCCGTTCTTCACCACCAAGCCGTTCGGCGAGGGCACCGGTCTCGGCCTGGACCTGGCCTGGCGCATCGTGGTGGAAAAGCACCACGGCGATCTGCGGGTGCAGTCCAAGCCCGGCGACACCCGCTTCATCGTGCTGCTGCCCTTGCAGGCCCCCGCGCCCGAAACCCAGGCCGCGGAGACCGAAGCGGCCGAGTAAACGCCCGGCCAGATCCAGAATCAGCGTGATTCACCCGGAATAGCCCCCGCGTGCACCCCCGTTGAGACGTTCATGACCCAGACCACAACGGGCGGCAAGCCCGATCTCGGCACATACGGCGCGTTCGGCCATTACTCGCAGTTCCAGCAACTGTCGCCGCAGCAGCTGCGAGACATCGAAGGACTGGGCTACGGCGCGATCTGGGCCGGCGGATCGCCACCCGCCGAGCTCGAGTGGATCGATCCGATCCTGGCCGCCACCGATACCCTGCAGCTGGCCACCGGCATCGTGAACATCTGGAGTGCGGCCGCGGGCCCGGTCGCCGAGTCGTTCCACCGCATCGAGGCGGCCTACCCGGGCCGGTTCCTGCTCGGCATCGGGGTCGGCCACCGCGAGGCCATCGGCGAGTACCGCAAGCCGCTCGACGCGCTCACCGATTACCTCGACAAGCTCGATGAGTACGGCGTTCCCGAGCACCGTCGGGTCGTGGCCGCTCTGGGCCCCAAGGTGCTGCAACTGTCGGCGGCCCGCTCGGCGGGTGCGCACCCGTACCTCACCACACCGGAACACACCGCGCAGGCACGCGAGCTGATCGGTCCCGACGCGTTTCTGGCTCCCGAGCACAAGGCGGTGCTCACCACCGACACCGAGAAGGCACGCGCCCTGGGCCGCAAGGCACTCGACATCTACCTCGGACTGAGCAACTACCTCAACAACTTCAAGCGGCTCGGCTTCACCGACGAGGATCTGGCCAAACCGGGCAGCGACCGGTTCATCGACGCCGTCGTCGCGTACGGCACAGTGGACGAGGTGGCCGCCCGGCTGCGGCAGCATCGCGATGCCGGCGCCGACCACGTGCCTGTACAAGTGCTGACCTCACCCGACAAACTGGTACCCGCACTGGCTGAACTCGCCGGGCCGCTCGGCCTGGCTTAGAGGACCACAGACAAGGACTCTCAAATGACCGAATCGCTCTCGCTCAAGCCGGATCTGGGTCGTTACGGGGTGTGGACGTTCGGGGCGGTGCAACCGGAGCAGGCCGTCGAGATCGAGAAGCTCGGTTACGGCGGGCTGTGGGTGGGCGGTTCTCCGGCAGCCGACCTCGCGTTCGCCGAACCCATTCTCGAGCGCACCGAGACGCTGCAGCTGGCCACCGGCATCGTCAACATCTGGACGGCCGATGCCAACGCGGTCGCCGAATCGTTCCACCGCATCGAGGCGGCCTACCCGGGCCGGTTCCTGCTCGGCATCGGGGTGGGACATCCCGAGCACACCGGCGAATACCGCAAGCCGTACGAGGCACTGGTCGAATACCTCGACGTGCTGGACGCGGCCAAAGTACCGACCAGCCGTCTGGTGATCGCCGCGCTGGGCGACAAGGTGCTCAAGCTCTCGGCGCAGCGCAGCGCCGGCGCGCACCCCTACCTCACGACGCCCGAGCACACCGCGCATGCCCGCGACGTGATCGGCGAGTCGGTGTTCCTCGCGCCCGAGCACAAGGTGGTGCTGAGCACCGATGCCAAGGCCTCCCGGGCCATCGGACGCGACACGGTCGACTTCTATCTGAATCTGAGCAATTACCTGAACAACTGGCGCCGGCTCGGTTTCACCGAAGACGACATCACCAAGCCCGGCAGCGACAAACTGATCGACGCGGTCGTCGCGCATGGCACGGCAGACGCCATCGCGGCGCGTTTGCAGCAACATGTCGCCAACGGCGCCGACCACGTCGCGATCCAGGTACTCGGCGGCGCTGACAAGCTGATCCCGACGTTGACGGAGCTGGCCGGGCCGCTGGGTCTCAAAAGCTGAGGGGTTTGCCCATTAGGGTTGACCCATGCGGCTACTGGTCACCGGCGGCGCCGGGTTCATCGGCGCGAACTTCGTGCATCTCGCGCTACGGGAGGCACTCACCACATCGGTGACCGTGCTCGACGCGATGACGTACGCGGGCAGCCAGGAATCCCTGGCACCGGTGGCCGACCAGATTCGGCTGGTGCAGGGCGACGTCGCCGACGCCGGGCTGGTGCACCGGCTGGTCGGCGAGGCCGACGCCGTCGTGCACTTCGCGGCCGAGACCCACGTCGACAACTCGGTGGCGAATCCGCAGCCGTTCCTGCACAGCAACGTCATCGGCACTTTCGCAGTGCTGGAGGCGGTCCGCGCACACGGGGTCCGGTTGCACCACATCTCCACCGACGAGGTGTACGGCGATCTCGAGCTCGACAGCCCGGCCCGGTTCACCCCGGGAACGCCGTACAACCCGTCGAGCCCGTACTCGTCCACCAAGGCCGCTGCCGACCTGCTGGTACGGGCTTGGGTGCGCTCTTACGGTGTGCGCGCGACGATTTCGAACTGCTCCAACAACTACGGCCCGTATCAGCACGTCGAGAAGTTCATCCCGCGCCAGATCACCAACATCCTCACCGGCCGGCGTCCCAAGCTGTACGGCGCGGGCGCGAATGTCCGTGACTGGATCCATGTCGATGACCACAACCGGGCGGTGTGGGAGATTCTCGCCAACGGCCGCAGCGGGCAGACCTACTTGATCGGCGCCGAATGCGAGCGCAACAACCTCACGGTGATGCGCACCCTGCTGCGACTGATGGGCCGCGACCCGGACGACTTCGACCATGTCACCGACCGGGCCGGGCATGACCTGCGCTACGCCATCGACCCGTCGGCCCTGCACGACGAACTGGGCTGGGCACCGAAGCACACCGATTTCGACGAGGGCCTGCAGGCCACCATCGACTGGTACCGCGACAACGAATCCTGGTGGGGTCCTTTGAAAGAGGCCGTAGAAGGCGCTTATGCGGAGCGTGGCCAGTGACCGCGCGCGAGCTGACCATCCCCGGCGCGTGGGAGATCACGCCCAAGCTGCACGGCGATGCGCGCGGCATGTTCTTCGAATGGTTCACCGAGGCCGGGTTCGCCGAGATGACCGGCCACCGCTTCGACATGCGACAGGCCAACTGCTCGGTGTCGGCGGCCGGAGTGCTGCGCGGCGTGCATTTCGCTCAACTGCCGCCCAGCCAGGCCAAGTACGTGACGTGCGTGCGCGGGGCCGTACTCGACGTGGTGGTCGACATCCGGGTGGGCTCCCCGACTTTCGGACAGTGGGACTCGGTGCTGCTCGACGACCAGGACCGGCGTTCGGTGTATCTGTCCGAGGGTCTCGGTCACGCGTTCCTGTCGCTGCAGGACGGCTCGACGGTGATGTACCTGTGTTCGGCGCCGTACAGCCCGGATCGGGAGCACACGATCTTGGCCACCGGCCTGGGGATCGACTGGCCGATCGAGGGCGAGCCGGTGCTGTCCGACCGGGACGCGGCCGCCCCGACGCTGGGGCAGGTCCGGGCTGCGGGGCTGTTGCCGACGTGGGACGACACCCGTGCGTTCGCCGACGAGTTGCGCGCCCGCGTCCAGCGCTGAATGAGGTAGTCCGCTACTGCATACGGGGTCGCCCGGCGGGGCGACGATGGGCGCATCAGCGCGACTCGCGCCCGACGAAACGAGACCACCATGAACCGAGCCTCGCGATTGGCGACGACGTTGCTCGTATCAGGCGGCCTGGCGCTGGCCGGTCTGGCCCTCGGATCGGGTGCGGCCCAGGCCGCCGGGCCGTACCAGTGGTGTCCCGGCGATGAACCGGGCGGGTACGGCGGCGGGTTCAATTCGCCGGCGGACGCCCGGCCGAACTGGGACTGGAACGTCTGCCACAGCTACCACTACGTCAACAGCGGTCAGGGCAACGTCTCGTCCACTGTGTGGGAAGGCGACAACCCGCCGCCGCCGTATCCCTGGCAGCCTCCGAACATGTGCTGGTCGCTGTTCCTCCCCCGGCCGTGCGGCCCCGCCGACCTAGGTCAATGACCTTCCAGCACCAGCGCCGAGTGCAGCAGCTTGTGGTCGAGCGCATGGGCGGTCAACCCGCCCCGGCCGGTCAGGGTCTCGGCGGCCACCAGCGCGTTGACGATGGCTTCCTCGGTGGCCTCGATGGCCAGGTCGAACAGCCTGGTCATCAGCTGTGGCGCGACCATGCGCACCGCGATCTCGGGGCGGTTGGCGTCGGGGTTCTCGTCCCAGCCGTACGGCGGGATCCCCCGGTTGCCGGTGGAGAAGGCCAGCATCAGGTCACCGCTGTACTGCTCACCCGTTCCGCCGACCCGGCCGACGGCCAGGGCCGAGCGTTGCGCGAGCCGGGTGCACTGGTGCGGCAGCAACGGCGCATCGGTGGCGATCACGACGATGATCGAGCCGGACCCCGCCGGATACGGGATCGGAAGGTTCGGGGTCGGCACCAGCTCGGGGCCGACCATCTCGCCGACGGGCACCCCGTTGACCCGAAGACGTTCCCGCCGGCCATGATTCGCCTGCACCAGCACGCCGACGGTGTAGGGACCGGCCACGGTCTCGGTGACCCGCGACGCGGTTCCGATCCCGCCCTTGAAGCCGTGGCAGATCATGCCGGTCCCGCCGCCGACGTTGCCCTCGGCGACCGGGCCGCCCGTGGCGTCGGCCAGTGCGGCGCCCACGTGTTCGGGGCGGACGTGGTGGCCGTTGATGTCGTTGAGCAGCCCGTCGTATGTCTCGCCCACAACCGGCAGGGACCAGTAGAGCCCGTCACCGCGGGCCTGCACCTGGGCCTGGACCAGTGTGTCGCGGACGACGCCGACGCTGTGGGTGTTGGTCAGGCCGATGGGTGTGGTCAGTTCGCCGGACTCGCGTATCCACTCCAGTCCGGTGAGCTCGCCGCTGCCGTTGAGCCGGTGCGCACCGGCGAACACCGGCTCGGTGAAGATCTCGGGGTGTGGGATCACGACGGTGACGCCGGTGTTGACCGGGTTGGGTCCGGGCCGCTGGATCGTGGTGTGCCCGACACGTACGCCGGCCACATCGGTGATGGCGTTGTTCGGGCCCGTGGGATGCTCGCCGATCACGACGCCGATGTCGCGGGCGCGCGGACGCCGAGAGGAGCAGTCCAGCATGCGTCCTCCGGAAAGTTGTGGCCAAATTCTTTTCAGGATTGGAAAATAATGGCGGCGGGTAACCACCGGCGTCAACTAAAGTGACGAAGTCGTGAAGGATGGGACCCGTGGGACGGCCGAACCGACAGGCTCAACGACGTGAAGAGATCCTCGACGCCACGATCGCGTTGATCGAGCGCAAGGATCTGACGACGTTCCGGATCGCCGACGTCGCCGCTGAGCTCAATCTGACCCCCAACGCCGTGCGCTACTACTTCCGGGAGACGGACCAACTGCTCTCGGCGCTCGCGCAGCGCTCGGACAGCAAGTTCTACGATGACCGGCTCACCGTGGTGGAACGCACCGAAGATGCCCGGGATCAGATCGCGTTCATGATCGCCGCCGGGTTGCCGTCGGGACCGGAGGACGTCGAGTGGCGGGCGATCTGGCGGGCCGTGCTGGCCGCCGGCTTCGTACTCAACCAACGCCACGACATCCAGCACATCTATCACCGACAGGTGAGCCTCTACGTTCGCATCCTCGAAACAGGCTCCACTGCAGGAACTTTCACGCTGGCCTCACCGGCACGCGATATCGCCATGACGCTCATGGCGATGGAGGACTATCTCGGGTACCGCATCGTGGCGCGGGACCCGGACCTCGACCGCGCCACCGCGCTACGGCTGATGCGGGGCTATGCCGAACTGGCCACGGGTGCTCAGCTGCCGGTGACGGTGACGGTGTGACGGTGGCGGGTTGACCACCCGCGCCCCGCTCGGGGCCGCGCTGCTGGTGGTGGTCGCCGCGGTCAGCCAGGAGGTGGGCGCGGCATTCGCGGTCGGTTTGTTCGCCGCGGTCGGCACCGTGGGGGCGTTGTTCGCCCGCTTCGCGGTCGCCGGCGTCATCCTGTGCGCGGCGGCCCGCCCGTCGGTGCGGGGCCTGACGCGACAGGCATGGGGCGCGGCGATCGCACTCGCTGTGACGTTGGGCACGATGAACTTCTGCTTCTACCTCGCCATCGACCGGATTCCGCTCGGCATCGCGGTGACCATCGAAGCCCTCGGCCCGCTGATCCTTTCGGTGGTGACGAGTACGCGCCGGGTCGCGTGGCTGTGGGCCGTGCTGGCCTTCGCCGGGGTCGCGATGCTGGGTCTGCCGCATGGGGGCGGCGGACACTTCGAGGCCACCGGATTCGCCTTCGCTGCCGCCGCGGGCGTGGCCTGGGCCGGCTACATCCTGGCGTCGGCGCGGACCGCCGCGGAGTTCCGTCGTGTCGACGGTCTGGCGTTGGCCACGGTCATGGGCGCCCTCGTCGTCGCCCCGTTCGCGGTGACCTCGGTGCACCTGGACGCACTCGACTGGCGCGTGCTCGGGGTGGGCGCGGCGGTCGGGGTGTTGTCCTCGGTGATCCCGTACTCGTTGGAGTTGATCTCCCTGCGCCGCCTCACGCCTGCCACCTTCGCGGTGCTGACCTGCCTGTCCCCGGTCACCGCCGCGCTGGCCGGGCTCGTGGTGCTCGGCCAGCAGATCGGCCTACTGGGTTATCTGGGCGTCGCCCTGGTCACCGTCGCGAGCATCGGCGCGGTGCAGTCCGCCCATGCGGGCCCGGCCGAGCCGCTCGGCTAGCCGCCGAATTCGGCCACCGCCTCGTCGATCAGATCCGCAATCGCGGTGGGCTGGGACGCCAACGACGCGTGGCTCGCGTCGAGTTCGATGATCTTGCGGGGGTTCATCCGCTGCGCCATCCGGCGCTCGTTGTCGGGGTGGATCATGCGGTCCTCGGTCGACACCTGATACCAGACGGGCTTGCTCTTCCAGGCCGGGGTGGACACGGCGTCACCGAAGGTCGAACCGAGCGGCGCCTTCTGGGTCACCGCCATCACCAGGGTCTCGTCGTCGGGCAGATCCTGGGCGAAGCTCTCGGAGAATTTGTCCTGCTTGATCCACAGGTAGCCATCCGAGTCGGGCGCGATGTTGTCGAACGCCGCCGGTGGTTGTTGCTCACTGATCTGGCCGGGGCTCTCCCCCGCGTCGGGCGCGAACGCCGCGACGTAGACCAGCCCGACCACATTGGGCAGATCCCCCGCTTCCGTGATGACCGCCCCACCGTACGAATGACCGACCAGCAGCACGGGCCCGTCGACCTGCTTGACCATTTGCTGCGTGCGGTGCGTGTCGTCCTGCAGGGACGTCAGCGGGTTCTCCACCGCATACAGCTTGTCGTAGCCGCGCTTGCGCAGTTCCACGATCACCTTCGCCCAGTGCGCCGCTCCACCCCAAAACCCGTGCACCAGAACGACTGCCGGCTTGTCGGTCATCTTCGGACCCTCCTCGGTCTCGGAACCCCAGGCGTTGACCACCCGTGACGGTTCCACCATATTTGGAGGATGAGGCAACAGCCATGATCGATTCGCCGGAAAAGTTAGCCGATCCTCTGGGTCTGACGCCCTCCAGCCCAGCTGGTTCGGACGCCTTGTCGGAGATCCTGCGCACCGTGCGCCTCCGCGGGGACGCCGTGACGCGGTGGTCGCCCGCCACACCTTTCCACGTGACCGTTCCGGCCGCAGCCCGGGTACTGCACATCGCCGAGACCGGCGGACTCACGCTGCACATCGGACGACCGGACCCTGCCGATGAACGCCGGCGACATGGCATTGCTGGCCCGCGGCGACACGCACAGCATCTCCCACGGCGATAGCGCCGCTGCCCGACCGCTGTCCGGACGTGACCGCAATCCTGGTGCCGGGCAGGAGGATCCGGACTCGCCGCACTGGCTCAGTGGAATCTTCGCCGTCGACAGCGCGGTTGCCGACCCGCTGTTGTCGGTGCTGCCGCCTGCGATCATGATCCGGGCCGACACGCCTGGCCACGAGTGGCTGCCGCTGAGCCTGCAGCTGTTGCTAGCCGAGACCACGGAACCCCGGCCGGGCGCGAGAGTGATGATCTCCCGGATTCTCGACCTGTTGTTCATCCACGCCCTGCGGGAGTGGTCCAGGTCCGCCGATGCGGCGCCGGGCTGGCTCACCGCGGCGATGGATCCCCAACTGGGTCCGGTGCTCACCGCTGTGCACAACGATCCGGCACATCCATGGTCGGTCGCCGAACTCGCCGACCTCGCACGACATTCGCGGTCCACGTTCGCCGAACGGTTCACCCGCCTGTTCGGGCAGTCCCCGGCCGCCTATGTCACGGAGCGTCGGCTCGACCGTGCCGCGGACCTGCTCCGCTCGACCACCACCTCGGTCAGCAGGATCGGGCAAGCCGTCGGCTACACATCCGATTCCGCGTTCAGCCGTGCGTTCCAGCGCCGGTACGGCGCACCGCCCTTGCGGTGGCGCAACATCCAGTCCGCCTGAACCACGCCACCCGCCGGCCCAGATCAGGAACCAGTTATCCACGCGGGCGCCGATTTCGGCGTCTACCCTCGAAGCACATGGCGCAAAGACCTTCGAACGGCGGCCCTGAGGAATCCGACAGCGTCGAGGCGGTGGTGTCCGAGCGTCGGCGGGGCCTGTCCAGGCGCGCGGCACTGAGCCGTCTGGCGGTCCTGGGAATCGGAGGGTCGGCAGCCGTTGCGCTGCTGGCCGCATGCGAGAACCAAGGCGGCCCTGGGCCGGGCCAGACACCGGGAGAGCCACCGTCAGGTGAATGGCCGGATCGCAGCAAGCTGCCGATCGAGCCGTACCAGAAGGTCGGCAAGATCGACCGCACGGTGAAGGGGTCGGACCCGATCGAATGGCCCAAGGAAGTGGCCGCCCCAGAGGGCGCACCGAACATCCTGTTGGTGATGACCGATGACGTCGGATTCGGCGCTTCGGAGGTGTTCGGCGGCCCGATCCCCACCCCGACTTATGCACGTCTGGCCGAGAACGGGCTGCGCTACAACCGCTTTCACACAACAGCCTTGTGCTCGCCGTCGCGGGCAGCGCTGTTGACGGGCCGTAACCACCATGTGGCGTCCACCGGCATCATCATGGAGTTCTCCACCCCGTTCCCCGGCTATCACAGCATCGTGTCGCGCAGCGTCGGCACGCTCGGCGAGGTGCTGACCGGAAATGGTTACGGCACAGCATGGTTTGGTAAGAACCACAACGTGCCGGACTGGCTGACCACCCCGGCCGGCCCGTTCAACCTGTGGCCATCCGGGCTCGGGTTCGAGTACTCCTATGTCTTCCTGGGCGCCGACGCGCATCAGTTCCGCCCGGCGATCTACGAGAACAACCTGCCGGTGGATCCGTATCTGGGCCGCGAGGACACCTACCACCTCGACGCCGATCTGGCGGACAAGGCCATCCACTGGATGCGCATGCAGAAGGCCGTCAACCCGGACAAGCCGTTCTTCGCGTACTACACCCCCGGAACCGCCCATGCTCCGCACCACGCCCCGCAGGAATGGCTCGACAAGTTCAAGGGCAAGTTCGACCACGGCTGGGACCGCCAGCGGGAGATGACGTACGAGAAGCAAAAGGAACTCGGCGTCATCCCGCCCGATGCCGTACTCAACCCGACGCCCGCGGACTACAAGCGCTGGGACGATCTGTCGCCCGACATGAAGCGGGTGTGCGCCCGGCAGATGGAGTGCTACGCCGCGGCGTTGTCGCACTGCGACCACCAGGTCGGTCGCGTCGTGGACGCCATCGCGGAGATGGGCGAGCTCGACAACACCCTGATCATCTACATCCAGGGCGACAACGGCTCCAGCGCGGAGGATCCCTCGGGCCGCGGCATGACCAGCGAAATAGTCACGTTGGGCAACGGCATCGACGACCGCGACGACTTCATGGTGCAGAACATCGACCAGTTCGGCGGCATGTGGATGCAGAACCACTTCTCGCACGGCTGGGCCCACGCGATGAACTCGCCGTACCAGTGGGACAAAAAGATCGCCTCACATCTGGGCGGCAGCCGCACCTCGATGGTGATCTCCTACCCGAAGGGCATCAAGGATCCCGGCGGCCTGCGGTCCCAGTTCACCCACATCACCGACGTCGTGCCGACCATCCTGGAGGCCGCCAACCTGCCGATGCCGACCTCGATCGACGGGATCGAGCAGGTGCCGCTCAACGGCGCCAGTCTGATCCCCTCGATGGAGAAGGCCGACGCACCCGAGCACCACACCACGCAGTACTTCGAGGTCATCGCCAATCAGGGCATCTACCACGACGGCTGGATGGCCAACACCGCACCCAAACGGCTGCCCTGGCAGGGCCGCGGACCGACCAACCCGGACCCGTTCGAGGAATACGAGTGGCAGCTGTACAACCTGAATGACGACTTCACCCAGTCCAAGAACGTGGCCAAGGACAACCCCGAGAAGCTGGAGGAGTTGCGGAAGCTGTTCCTCGGCGAGGCAGAGAAGAACAAGGTGTTTCCGCTCGATGACCGCTATCTCGAGCGGTTGAGTCCCGAAAACCGGCCCCAGCACAACGCCGGCCGCAATGTGTACACGTACTTCGACGGAGTCACCCGCATCACCGAGGGCATGGCCCCGAACATGAAGAACACGTCCTACTCGATCACCGGGACGGTCACCATACCGCCCGGCGGCGCCGAGGGCATCCTCATGACCCAGGGCGGCTGGTTCGGTGGCAACGCGCTGTATCTGCTCAAGGGAAAGCCCGTATTCGCCTCTGCCGCTTCGCACTACCCCGAGCACAAATACAGGGTCGAGGCACCGGCTGCCCTGACTCCGGGCAAGCACGACGTCCGGGTGGACTTCGCTTACGACGGCGGAGATCCCGGCAGCGGTGGGATGGCGACGGTCTTCGTCGACAACGCCCAGGTGGCCCAGGGCCGCATCGACAGGACGATCCCGGTTCGAGTGTCGGCCGACGAGACGTTCGACGTCGGCGAGGACAGCGGTACCCCGCTCAACCACGATTACGATGTGCCGTTCCGGTTCACCGGCGAACTGCACAAAGTGGTGGTCGAACTCAAACCCGCACCGGCCAAACGACCCGCTTGAGCAGCCCCGACAACAACGATCGTTCCCGTCGGTGCCAGCCGCGCGATTGCCCTGACTACACGGGTCCGCAAACGGGTCCGCAGAGAGAACATCCCCGCTGTTGCCGATTCCCGTCGACCCCTTGCCAAGAGCTCTGACCGATTACTAGGATATGCAAGTATCTCGGGTAATCCCCGGGCTCCACTGCTGAATCAAAATTCCGCATCGCGCATCTCTCTTTGGACGGAACGCCATGACCACTCAGATCCCCCACTTCATCAACGGCAAGCGCACCACCGCCGGGTCGACCCGCACCGCCGACGTGCTCAACCCCAGCACCGGCGAGGTGCAGGCACAGGTGGTCCTGGCCTCGGTCGCCGACATCGACGCCGCGGTGGCCGGCGCCGTCGAGGCCCAGAGAGAATGGGCCGCCTACAACCCGCAGCGCCGCGCCCGGGTGCTGATGAAGTTCATCGAGCTGGTGAACCAGAATTCCGATGAGCTCGCCGAGCTGCTCTCCCTGGAGCACGGCAAGACCGTCGCCGACTCACTGGGCGACATCCAGCGCGGCCTTGAGGTCATCGAGTTCTCGGTCGGCATCCCCCACCTGCTCAAGGGTGAGTTCACCGAGGGCGCGGGCACCGGCATCGACGTGTACTCCATCCGCCAGCCGCTGGGCGTGGTCGCGGGCATCACCCCGTTCAACTTCCCGGCGATGATCCCCCTGTGGAAGGCCGGCCCCGCGCTGGCGTGCGGAAATGCGTTCGTGCTCAAGCCTTCCGAGCGTGATCCCTCGGTTCCGCTGCGGCTGGCCGAGCTGTTCATCGAGGCCGGTCTGCCGGCCGGCGTGTTCCAGGTCGTGCAGGGCGACAAGGAAGCCGTCGACGCGATCCTCGAGCACCCCGACATCAAGGCGGTCGGTTTCGTCGGCAGCTCCGACATCGCGCAGTACATCTACTCGGGCGCAGCGGCGCACGGCAAGCGCGCACAGTGCTTCGGCGGCGCCAAGAACCACATGATCGTGATGCCCGATGCCGATCTGGACCAGGCCGTCGACGCGTTGATCGGCGCCGGCTACGGCAGCGCCGGTGAGCGCTGCATGGCCATCAGCGTCGCGGTGCCGGTCGGCGAAGACACCGCGAACCGGTTGCGCGCCAGGCTCGTCGAGCGGGTCAATCAGCTGCGGGTCGGACACAGCCTCGATCCCAAGGCGGACTACGGGCCACTGGTCACCGGCGCGGCCCTCGAGCGGGTGCGCGACTACATCGGCCAGGGTGTCGAGGCCGGCGCCGAACTCGTGGTCGACGGCCGCGAGCGTGCGAGCAACGAGCTGACCTTCGGTGACGCCAGCCTCGAGAGCGGCTACTTCATCGGCCCGACCCTGTTCGACAACGTCACCACCGACATGTCGATCTACACCGACGAGATCTTCGGTCCCGTGTTGTGCATCGTCCGGGCCCACGACTACGAGGAAGCCCTCAAGCTGCCGTCCGAGCACGAGTACGGCAACGGCGTCGCGATCTTCACCCGTGACGGGGATGCCGCGCGCGACTTCGTCTCCCGCGTGCAGGTCGGCATGGTCGGCGTCAACGTGCCGATCCCGGTTCCGGTGGCCTACCACACGTTCGGTGGCTGGAAGCGGTCCGGATTCGGCGATCTCAACCAGCACGGGCCGCATTCGATCCTGTTCTACACCAAGACCAAGACCGTCACGGAGCGGTGGCCGTCGGGCATCAAGGATGGCGCCGAGTTCGTCATCCCGACCATGAAGTAGCACACCGGTGAATCTGCACGACCTGGACGAAGACGAACGCGTGATCGCCGAGACGGCGGCCGCGTTCGCCGAGAAGCGCATCGCGCCATACGCGTTGGAATGGGATGAGACCCATCACTTCCCCACCGACGTATTGCGCGAGGCGGCCGAACTCGGCATGGGCGCCATCTACTGCGGTGAGGACGCGGGAGGCAGCGGGCTGCGCCGACTGGATGCGGTGCGCATCTTCACCGCCCTCGCCGAGGCCGACCCCACCCTGGCGGCGTTCCTGTCCATCCACAACATGTGCGCCTGGATGGTGGACAGCTTCGGTACCGAGGAGCAGCGCAAGACCTGGGTGCCCAGGCTGGCGTCGATGGAGGCCATCGCCAGCTACTGCCTCACCGAACCGGGTGCCGGCTCGGACGCCGCGGCGCTGCGGACCAGAGCGGTCCGCGACGGCAGCGATTACGTCCTCGACGGGGTCAAGCAGTTCATCTCCGGTGCGGGCAGTTCCGATGTGTACGTGGTGATGGCCCGCACCGGCGCCGACGGCCCCAAGGGCATTTCCGCGTTCGTCGTCGAAAAGGACGCGGCGGGGCTGAGTTTCGGCGCACAGGAGCAGAAGATGGGCTGGAATGCCCAGCCCACCGCTCAGGTGATCTTCGAGGGTGTCCGGGTTCCGGCCGAGGCCCTGCTGGGCAGCACCGAGGGCACCGGTTTCGGGATCGCGATGAACGGACTGAACGGCGGGCGGATCAACATCGCCGCCTGCTCGCTCGGCGGAGCACAGGCCGCCTACGACAAGGCACTGGGCTATCTGGCCGACCGCCAGGCGTTCGGCGGGGCTCTTCTCGACGAGCCGACCATCCGGTTCACCCTCGCCGATATGGCCACCGGCCTGGAGACGTCACGAAACATGTTGTGGCGGGCGGCCTCCGCGCTGGATGCCAACCACCCCGACAAGGTCACGTTGTGTGCGATGGCCAAGCGGTACGTCACCGACACGTGCTACGAGGTGGCCGATCAGGCGCTGCAGTTGCACGGCGGCTACGGGTATCTGCGCGAGTACGGTCTGGAGAAAATCGTCCGGGATCTGCGGGTGCACCGCATTCTTGAGGGAACCAACGAAATCATGCGCGTGGTCATCGGCCGATCCGAATCGGCCCGGGCCCGCGCCACCGGATAGGGAGACTTGAGTGAGCACGATCGCGTTCTTGGGGCTGGGCAACATGGGCGGGCCGATGGCCGCCAACCTGGTGACCGCCGGGCACACCGTGCGCGGCTTCGATCCGGTTCCCGCCGCGCAAGAGGCGGCAAAGGCCAACGGCGTCAACGTGTTCGCCACCGGCGCAGAGGCCGTTGCCGGTGCTGACGTGGTGATCACCATGCTGCCCAACGGCGCGTTGGTGAAGAGCTGCTACGCCGAGGTGCTGCCTGCCGCCGCCGAGGGGGCACTGTTCATCGACAGCTCGACGATCTCGGTCGACGATGCCCGCGAGGTGCACAAGGTTGCACTGGAGCACGGCTTCGCCCAGCTCGACGCCCCGGTCTCCGGCGGGGTCAAGGGCGCGGTGGCGGGCACGCTGGCCTTCATGGTCGGCGGCGAGGACGAGGCGGTCGAGCGTGGCCGCGCGGTGCTGGATCCCATGGCGGGCAAGATCATTCACTGCGGTGCCACCGGCGCCGGCCAGGCCGCCAAGGTGTGCAACAACATGGTGCTGGCGGTGCAGCAGATCGCCGTCGGTGAGGCGTTCGTGCTGGCCGAGAAGTTGGGCCTGGACAAGCAGGCGCTGTTCGACGTGATCACGGGCGCGACCGGCAACTGCTGGGCCGCGCACACGAACTGCCCGGTGCCCGGCCCGGTGCCCACGTCCCCGGCCAACAACGATTTCAAGCCGGGGTTCGCCACCGCGCTGATGAACAAGGACTTGGGCCTGGCGATGGCCGCCGTGGAGTCCACGGGTTCGTCGGCTCCGCTTGGCACGCACGCCGCCGAGATCTATGCGAAGTTCGCCGTCGACCACGCGGACAAGGATTTCAGCGCGGTCATCGAGACGCTGCGCAGCTGATTCGTCTTCGCGTTCGTAATGTGGTGGCGCCAGAATTCGCGTTCCGCCGCCACCACGTTACGAACGCGAAGCCCAGGCCTTGGCCAACCGACCGAGAACATTCGCTTCGCCGTCGCGGCAGGTGACCCGAATGACGATCCAGCCCATCTCGATCATTTCGTCGATTCGGGCGATGTCCTTGCGGAGGACATCAGGATCGGTGTGGTGCAGGCCTTCATACTCCATGGCGATCTTCAACTCAGGCCACGCAGTGTCGACCTCCCCGATCAACGCGCCGTACTCGTTGTAGATCGGGTGCTGCGTCTGCGGCGGCGGATAGCCCGCGCGAACAACCAACAGCCGCAACCACGTTTCCTTCGGAGATTCCGCTCCAGGGTCGACCAGGGCAATGCTCGCGAGTGCCTGTTTGATGCCTTTGCGTCCGCTGTGCCGCTGCGCGGCCAGTTCGATGTCTGCGACTTTCAGGCGAGTGGCGCGAGCCAGCGCATCGATCGCTGCCACGGCGGCGTCTTCTGGCAGTCGGCACGCCAGATCCACCGCGGTACGAACCGGGGTGGTCAATCTGATGTCGCCGATTCGGCAGATGTCGTCATTCTCGATCACGTCGGCCCACGCCACGACTCCCCGGGTCGGCCGCCGATTGGTGTCGAGAATGTTGGCGGGCAGCCCCGCATCGATCCAACGGGCTCCGTGCAGCGCCGCCGCGGAGTACCCGGCCAGCACTCCCCGCCGCCGTGATCGCAGCCAGGCTGCTTTGGCGCGCAGTACCGCGGTAGGCCGAGTCCCCCGCGGGACATAGATGTCGTGGTGCACGGCGGTGAACCGGGCGCGCAGGTCGTGGCGGGTCAGGCCTCCGGCCGCAATCGCCTCACTGCCGATGAACGGTTCCACCATGCGGGAAAAGTGTGCCCGCGCCCACCGACATCATCGCGTTCGTAACGCCATGGCGGAAAAAACCGCGTTTGGCCGCCACCACGTTACGAACGCGGATGCGCGGCGAGATCTACGCGGCTGACGGGCTGCGCTGAGCCCACCACTGGCTGTGCAGGCGCTGGCACACCGGCAGGCGCAGCGCGTCGGCGCCGACGAAGTCCGGCCGCACCGCAACCGCGGCGTACGAACCGGCACCGGCGTCGGGGTCGATGAGGACGCTGGCCATCCCGGCGCCGTTGGCGGCACGCAGGCCCGCGGCAGAGCCGGCCATGGCCAACGCGTCGTGGCCCGCCACTCCCAGTTCGGCCAGGGCGTGCCGGTACAGCTCGGCCCCGGTGGCGCTCACGTCATCGGTGGTGACGACGGTTTCCACCAGGCCTTCACCGACGAGCTGGCGCACCAGGGGTTCGGCCCAGCGCCGACGGCCCGCGGCAACGACCGCGACCGGCAGACCGGCCAGGAACGCGTCGTTCACCAGATCATCGAGACCAGGCCGGGGCGTCAGGCCGGCCTCGAGGATCATCTCGTCGAACATCATGTCCTTGGTCATGCAGATCTCGTCGGCGAGCACCTCGGTGAGCACATCGCACTCCGTGCCGACGCACCGCTTACGCAGTTCGGCGGTGACCCGCTGACGCTCGTCGTGCAGCGCGAGAAGCTGCTGATACCGGCCGACGCTCCACTGGATGGGCAGACCGTGCGCAGCGAAGGCCGCGTTGAAGACGACGCGATGCCCCTCCAGGTCGAGGTCCGACAGTGCGTCGAGGTCGAAGACCACCGCACGTAGCGGATGGGCAGGGGCTTCGGTCTGCGGACAGTCCCACCAGAACCGTCCGGCACGCCATGACTTCTCTTGTAGTGAGGGCACCACATGAGAGTGGCCTACGTCACACAGGTGGCGCGTCCCCCGTAGGGGGGATTGGGCCGGTCAAGTTCATCTACCCAGCCCGTCACCACCTCTAGGGTGATGCCATGGCGCCCTCCAATCCAGTGCGCCTTGTGCTGGTCGACGACCATGAGATGGTCATCGAGGGTCTCAAGGCCATGCTTGCTGCGTTCAACGACCGGGTCGAGGTGGTCGGCCAGGCCGTGGGCGCCGAGCGTGCCCTGAGCGTGATCGAGACGCTCAACCCCGACATCGTGCTGTGTGACGTGCGGATGGAGGGTTCCAGCGGGCTGGACCTGTGCCGGGTGCTGCGGGAGCGGGATCCCGACCGCAAGGTGGTCATGTTGTCGGTCTACGACGACGAGCAATACCTGTTCCAGGCGCTGCGGGTGGGCGCCTCGGGGTATCTGCTCAAGAGCATCAGCAGTGACGAACTGGTGCGTCAGCTCGAATTCGCCCACAGCGGCCAGACCGCGATCGATCCGGGCATGGCGGCCCGCGCGGCCGGTACCGCGGCGCGGCTGCAGCGCGACGAGTTCTGGCCGGGGGTCCGGCAGGGGCTGACCCAGCGCGAGAGCGAGATCCTGTCCTTCGTCGTCGCAGGCCTGTCCAACCGCGGGATCGCCAACAAGCTCGTGATCGGCGAGGAAACCGTGAAGACCCATTTGCGCTCCATCTATCGCAAGCTCGGGGTCAGCGACCGGGCGGGCGCGGTGGCGACGGCACTGCGTGAAGGCATCTACCAATGACCGACAAACCCGCACGTGAACTCGGCCCGATCGACCTCACCGCCGACCGCGAACTGGCCCTGCTGCGCGAACTCATCCGGGCCGCGTCCAGCGGCCCGGGTGTGGAACCGCTGGCCGCCGCGGCAGCCCGGATGATCACCGAGGCCACCGCCACCGACGTGTGCTTCGTCCACGTACTCGACGATTCGGAACGCGCCCTGACCCTGGCCGGGGCCACGCCGCCGTTCGATGCCGAGATCGGCAAGATCCGGCTCCCCCTCGGGCAGGGCATCTCCGGTTGGGTGGCCGACCACCGCCAGCCCGTGGTGATCAGCCACGACAAGGAATCCGATCCCCGCTACAAGCCGTTCGAGTCGCTACGCGGGCGTGATTTCACCTCCATGGTGTCGGTCCCGATGGAGACCGGGCCGGGCGGGCTCGTCGGAGTGCTCAACGTGCACACCGTCGACCGCCGCGAGTTCACCCCGCGCGACGTGGAGTTGCTGCTGGTGATCGGCCGGCTGATCGCCGGGGCATTGCACCAGGCCCGGCTGCACCGCCAGCTGGTGGCCCGCGAGCGGGCGCACGAGAATTTCGTCGAGCAGGTGATCGAGGCGCAGGAACTCGAGCGGCGCCGGTTGGCCGGCGACATTCACGACGGCATCTCGCAGCGGTTGGTGACGCTGTCCTACCGGCTCGACGCCGCAGCGCGCGCGGTCGAGCCGCAGGCGGTGGCCGAGCAGTTGGCCGCCGCACGAGAACTGGTCGCCCTCACGCTCCAGGAGGCGCGGGCCGCGATCAGCGGGCTGCGGCCGCCCGTGCTCGACGACCTCGGACTGTCCGGCGGGCTGGCCAGCCTGGCCCGGTCGATCCCACGGGTGGAGATCGATGTCGACCTCGCCGAGACCCGGGTGCCCGACCACATCGAGTTGGCCCTGTACCGGATCGCCCAGGAATGCCTGCAGAACGTGGTCAAACATGCCGAGGCGGACCGGGCCCGGCTCACCTTCGCCGTCGACGACGGTGTCGCCCGGCTCGAGATCGTCGACGACGGCAAGGGGTTCGACACGTTCGAGCATCCGCTGGGCAGTGACGAGATGGGCGGCTACGGGTTGTTGTCGATGGCCGAGCGGGCCGAGATCGTCGGCGGCCGGCTGCACATCCGGTCGCGACCGGGTGCGGGCACCACGGTGACCGCGGTCATCCCCCTGCCCTCGGTCAGCGAGTAGTCACCCGCCCTCTCCCAGGTGCACGCGTACCGCGGGCACCGCACGGGCGATCAGCTCCTCGGTCGACTGCGTTGCGATCGGCTCGATCCGCAGGATGTGGCGCAGGTAGGCGATACCGAGTAGTTGGCCCATGGCCAGGTCCACCCGCAGTGCGGCGTCGGCACCGGTGAGTGCGGTGGCGATCTGCGGGTAGAGCCGCTGCTCGATGAACTGGCGGACCAGGGCGGCGGATTCCTCGTGGGTGGCCGCACCACGCAGGATGGCCAGCAGGGGCGCACGGGTGTCGGGCTGTTCCCACAGCTCGAAGAAGGCCCGGGTCAGCCGTTCGGCCAGGCCGGCCGGGCCGTCGTCGAGAATTCGCCCGCTGAACTGTGCGGGGTCGAACGGCCAGCCCACGGTGGCCCGGAACAGCTCGGCCTTGCTGCCGAAGTAGTGCCGGATCAGGGCCGGGTCCACGGCCGCGGCGGCCGCGATGTCGCGCAGCGAGGTCTTGTCGTAGCCGCCTTCGGCGAACATCCGCCGGGCGGTGGCCACCAACTCCTCACGGGTGCCGGGCTGTCCCGGCCGTCGTCCACGGGGCGGCATAATTCCGAAATTCTACAACCGTTGACTTCTCGATCGGGCCAGGTCTACGCTCGAATCATTAATTCCACAACTGAGGAGTTATACGATGCCCGCTCCACGATGGGTCGCCTACGCCAACAAATTCGGGCTGAATCAGCTCACCCGGTTCATCGCCCCGTGGGCGCCGGGTTGGGCAGTCGTCATCCACCGCGGACGCAAGTCCGGCCGGACCTTCCGGACACCGCTGTGGGCCTTTCGACGGCCGGGCGGTTTCGTCATCGCCCTGACCTACGGCTCGCAGGCCGATTGGGTCCGCAATGTGCTGGCCGCGGACGGATGCGAATTGGAGGCCCGGCGCCATCGGTACCGGCTCACCGCACCCGAGGTCTACCGCGACGAGAAGGCCGGCGACATGCCCGTGTTCATCGCCTTCATGCTGCGCTGGGTGATCCGGGCCCCGGAATTCCTCAGCCTCAAGATCGCGGACTAACTGTCGTGACCTGACACGTCGTTGTCAGGCGGCAAGCCGACTGATGGGTGGTCGTCCGCC
>NZ_HG322951.1:1774866-1924953 GCF_000455325.1 Mycolicibacterium septicum DSM 44393 | reverse complement strand
ACTAACCGCCGAGCTTCCCGGCGAGTTCGGGGCACTCGTACTTGAGCGCCACGTTCACGATGGTCGTGAGCGCGTCGGGCGGGAGCTTGCTGCCCATCTGGATCAGCACGTTGACGACATCCTGCCTGGTCTTGTTGAAGCTGCCGGCCGCCATGATGCAGGCCATCATCACCTGATTCCCGATCGCGCGGTCGGAACCTTCGATGCCGGCGGCGCGCACCTCGGCGAACGCCTCCGGCGGCAACCCCGCCGTACCGCGCGGTGACCCTGCGGTCGGCGGACTCTTCGGGGCAGTTCGCTTGGGCGCCTTCGACTCCGACGTGAACGGCACGACGTCGTCCGGAGCGGTCGCTGTCCCGGTGGTCGTGGTGCTACAGGCCGCCGTCAACACGACGACGACGGAGCCCAGCGCCGCGGCTACCCGCTTGGCTTGCATGCTCGCTCCCCTCAACTACGTTCGAGGGTAGTGGGGCTCCCGCCCGGAGACCCGCCTCAGAAATCCCCGGAGTGTCGGCGCAGCGTCTCGATCGACGTCACCAGCGCCTGGGACTGCTCATCCGACATCCCGACATCGGCGAACACCTGCTCGTTGAGGGTCACGGTGGCGTCCTCGACCGTCGAGCGCCCGAGCTTCGTGATCTGTACCAGCGTGGTGCGCCCGTCGGTGGGGTGCGGGATGCGCTCCACCAGACCGTTGGCCTCCAAGCGCCGGATGGCGTGCGTGACGCTGGTGACGTGTACCTGGAGTCGGTCGGAGGCCTTGGTGATCGGCAGCGCGCCGGATCGGCTGAAGGCCAGCAGCCGCAGCAGTTCGAACCGAGAGAAGCTCAGATCGTAAGGCCGCAGCGCGGACTCCACCCGGGCCAGCAGAATCTGGTGGGCCCGCATCACCGATGTCACCGCGACCATCCCGCCGGCCACATCGCCCCATCCGGCGGCCTCCCAGTTCGCGCGGGCCTGCGCGATGGGGTCACGTTTGTCCGGTGGCGAGGTCACGCCTCTTCTTACCGCATCACCGCGCGGGCACCACGCATTCCGCGCGCATTCTGCGGATCAGGCGGCCGCTGTCACCGCACCCAGCACCGCACGGGTGGACTGCCGCGATCCGATGGTGATCCGCACCCCGCCGTCGGCATAGTGACGGAGCTGAAGTCCGGTGCCCTCGAACACCTCCGGCCACGGCAGGGACCCGCCGGGCAGGTACAGGAAGTTGGCCTGCCCGTCCGTGCTGTAGACACCCAGCGCCCGCAACCGCGTCTGCAGGTAGCGCCGTTCCGCGGCGATCATCCGGATACGTTGGCGCAGTTGATTTTCCGCATCGTACGAGGCGGCGACGGCCACCTGGGCGCTGAGCCCGATCCCGAACGGCAGCTGCATCCGCCACAGCTGACGGCCGAGATCGGGGGCGCAGAAGCCATAGCCGATCCGCAGCCCGGCCAGTCCGTAGGCCTTCGAAAAAGTGCGCACCACCACGACATTTCCGAACCGGGCCACCAGGTTCGGCCCGTCGATGCGCTGTCCGGCGGCCAGGAACTCCACGTATGCCTCGTCCAGCAGCACGACGGTGTCCTCGGGAAGCCGGGTCAGGAAGCGCTCGATCTCGACGGCCGGTTCGATGGTGCCCGTCGGGTTGTGCGGCCGGCAGACCACCACGACCCGCGCGCCCTTGCCGGCCTCGGCCATCGCGTCCAGGTCATGATGGCCGTGCGCGTCGAGCGGAATCGTCACCGTCCGCAACCGTGCCATCTGCGCGAAGATCGGATACCCGTCGAACGTTGGCTCCGCCATCACCATGGTGTCGCCGGGACTGGTCACCGCATGCAGTACCTGCATGATGACCCCGGTGGCACCGGCACCGACGATCACCTGTTCCTCGGCCATCCCGTCGTGATCGGCGATCAGCGAGCGCAACCGCTGCGGCAGGAATTCGGGATAACGGTTGGCCGCCTCATCGCACGCACGCAGCGCTGAGCGCACCGCGGGCAGCGGCGGAAACGGGCATTCGTTGAGCGACAGCGCCAACGGATTGACCGCCTGCGGCAGCGCGCCGACGACGTCGGACAGTGCGGTGCGGGGTGCCACCATCACCCGTTCCCCAGGTCGCTGCCGTTGCCGGCCCGCCCGCCCCACCGCACCGCGGCGGCCCCGGCGAAGTCACCGGCGTGGGCGAAGGCGGCCATCAGCACGGTATCGCCTGCCTTCACCCGCCCGTCGGTGACAGCCCGGTCGAAATTGACGGGAATGCCTGCGGCGAAAAGGTTTCCACAGTCATCGAAAGTATCGACGTGACGTTCGGCCGGCAGCTCCAGCGCCTCGCGCCAGTTGCGCAGGAAGACCCGGTTGGGCTGGTTGGTGACCAACAGGTCGATGTCCTTGGGTTGCACACCGATCCGGTCGCAGACCGCATAGGACACCTCGGGAACCTGCCGGTTGCCCCGCGCCAGCACCTTGGTGATCTTGCTCTCGGTGAAGCCGATGGAGGCCTCCCCGGTACGGGCCTGCCACCACTTGGCCGGCGGGTCGATTGCCAGGGTCATGTCACCCGCGTACTCGCCGTACGTGCGGCATTCGATGTCGAGGATGGGCGAGGAGTCCGACAGCGTCACCAGTGCGACCGCCGCGCCGTCACCGGGGACCGAGGCCTGGGATTTGCGCCGGACGGTCGGCTGGTCGAAGACCGTGCCCGCGGCGTTCTGGGCGATCGCGATCACCGCGGTCCGGGCCTCCCCCGCGCTCAACAGCGTGCGGGCCACCTTGAGCCCGAGCACGAAGGCCGCGCACCCGCCGTTGTGCAGGTCGATCACCCAGTCGGGTTTCATCCCCAGCCGGTGCGCCATGCCGCCACCGCCACCGTAGAACGGCATGTCGGGCAGCTGGGTGTGGGTGATCAGCACATCGGCCCCGGTGATGACGTCGGAACCGTGCCGCTCGATCAACCCGGCCGCGGCCCGCTCGACCATGTCGATCGCGGTTTCCTCGGGCGCCACATGGTGACGGAACTTCGGCGCGCGGAACATCACGTTCTCGGCCAACTCATCTGATTCGGCGAACCCGGCGTAGTAGTCGGCGCCGATCGGATCACCGGGCAGGTACGTGGACACGTCGATGAGGCTGACGGGGTTCTTCGTGGACATATTCGCAGTCATGGCCGTACCTCACTTCATCCACGCCGGCGTGACCGGCAGGCCGTTGCGGTGCCGGTATTCGGCGATTGCCTTGAGGTTCCGCAATTCCAGCAGGTGGCCGGGACCGAACATGTCCCAGAAGTCGCCCACCCAGACCGGTCGCGCCGGGGGCGCCGTCTCCGGGTAGGGGTTCTCGTCGTAGAACGGATGGTGGCAATTCGTCCACAGCACAACCGATCCCGGCTTGTCCAAGACCACCTGCGCATCGACGATCCGCATCAGGTAGATCATCCACAGATGCTTGCCCTGATCCCAGGCGCAGTGGTAGTCGACGGTCAGCGCGTCGCGGTTGGCCACGGTGCGGGTGTAGATCGCGCTGCCCGGCCCCGACGGCCCGGCGCCGAGCCGGTCGTGGGCCAGCCACAGCCCGGGTTCCTCGGTCGGGGTGAAACCTCGCAGGCTGTAGGTCCACTCCTCCAGGCAGCGGGTGTCGGACATGTAGTCGAACAACTCGTCGGGCGGGCACTCGACGTAGTCGTTGACCGTGCAGAACTGACCGAACACCTGGTCGTGCGGATAGACCGACCGCATCATGTCCATGATGATCGGCGTGGCCTGCTCCTTGGGCGAGGTCTCGATCCGGATCAGTCCGTCGAGCGGGGTGCGGGTGGCCCGATGGGCCGTGATGTCTTCAAGCGCGGGCAGTGACATGGGACCTGTTCTCCTGTGCGATGGAAGGTGTGCTGTCGGTTGTGGTCAGAAACGCTGCGAACGGCGGGATTTCGTCGGCTGAACATTCGATGCTCAGAACCGACGGGCCGTCGGTGTCCAGTGCCATGCCCAGCGCGCGGGGCAGTTGGCGGATCTCGGTGACGTCGTATGCGGGCAGGCCGGGGAACATCGCCGCCAGGCCGGCGCCCAGCCGGCTCGGGCCGAACCTGTTGTAGGAGTAGCGATCGTCGTAGAACAGCTGTTCACGGGTTACGCACATGGCGTGGGCGTGGTTGTCGAACAGCACGAATGTGATCGGCAGCCGGTACTGCATCGCGGTGTGAATCTCCATGCCGTGCATGAAGAATGAGCCGTCACCGGCGATCACGGCCGTACGCCGGTTGGTCACGGCGTCCGCGCCGGCGGCCCGGTGGAACGTCATCCCGATGCCCGCACCGAAGCTGTAGCCCATCCCGCCCATACCCAGCGCCACCATGAACCGCCCGTCACGCCGGGCCGGCAGGTAGTGGATGGCCGACGCCCCGACGTTGCCCGCGTCGACGACGATGTCGGTGCCGTCGGGCAGGGCCTTGTCGAGCACGGCCATCGCGTCGCGGTACCGGATGCCCGGGCCGTCATGGGCCGGCGGCCGCAGTTCGGTGCGCGGCACCAGATCGGGCACCCGCACCTGAACCGGCCGGCCGGGACCCGACAGCGCCCGGGCCAGCAGCGTCAGCGACTGGCGCAGGTCGTCGGAGTGGACATGCGTGCACGCCGGGAACGGCACCTGGGAGCCGATCGAGTACGTCGCCACCCGGCCCAGCGCCTCGTCGAGACCGGCCCGGGCGGTCACCGTCATGCGGGTGCCGACCAGCAGGCATATCGCGCTCTGGGCTGCGGCAACGGACACCCCGGGGTGGCCCATCACACCGGCCACCCCCAACGCGGAGGACGAGCCGAGTCCCGGGGTGCCCGCCACGTCTTTGGCGTCGGGCACCGTGGCCACCCGCGCACGCAGCGTGGCCCGCAGTCGTTCCAGTTCGGCGCGGGCGTCGTCACGCGCCACCTGTTCACCGGCGATGATCGTGATCGGGCCGTCGACGCCGCGCAGGGCCCGCTCGAGCGGCCCCAGATCGGAGTGGCGTGGTCCCGTCCCGCCGGCCCCGGCCCGCCCGTTGCCGCTGCCATCGGTCTCGCCGGACAATCTCAGCTCTGCCTGCTGAATGTTCTTGGGCAGCAACAACACCGCGGGACCACCGGTGCGCGCGGCGGCCAGCGCATCCGGGAGAGCCGTGCGAATGTCGGCGGGCTTCAGCACCCTGCGGCAGTACAGCGAGACCGCCGAGAACAGGGCGTGCCCGTCCAGGCTGCCGTTGTCCCCGCTGGTGTCCTGGAAGGCACCGTGGCCGTCGAGCGTCGTCGGTGCCTGCCCGATCAGGGCCAGCACAGGGACCCGGCTGGCCAGCGATTCCGCCAGCCCGGGCACCGTGTTGAGGCAGCCACCGCCCGAGGTCGCCGCCACCACGCCAATCCCGGCGCCGCTGCGGCTGTACCCGTCCGCCATTGTGGCAGCGGAGAATTCGTGTTTCGCCAGCACCGCGGTGATGTCGTCACGGAAGTACGCCGCGTCGTAGAGGTCCTCGATGTTGGCACCGTCCACGCCGAAGATGTGCGAGATCCCATTCGCGGCCAGATAGCCGACGATGTGGTCCACCACCCTGTGCGTCTCGACCATGTGTCACCTACTTCCGTGCTCTGCCAGTGACACGACCCATGGGCGGCGGTGGTTCACCCGGATAACGGATTTGTGCAAACTCCCCGCGATATCGCAGGACATCGCAAGGAGGGCACCACGCCGAACGTCACGCTGGAGTGACCCTCTGGTCTGAGGGCCACCCCAGCGTGACGAAGCGGCGAATGGCCGGCCGGCAGAGCCGGAAGGCTCAGAGCTGCTTTTCCAGCAGCACCTTGCCCTCGGGTGACGTAACCAGTTGCACCGCAGCGATATCCGCCTTCGGCATCTGGGTATTGCCGCTGGGCAGCGCGGTGGCGCCGGACAACCCCAGCCACGTCGCGATCTCGTTGCGGCTGCCGTCCCGGCCGATCACGACCATGCCCAGGTTCTGCGGGGGTGCATCCTGCTTGCCCCAGCTCCCGTAATTGCACGCCATGTCGATCCGGGTGCCCCAGGAGTAACTGGTCATGGCGATGCTGGCGTTGATGGGCGTTTCGGAGACCTTGCTCATCGCCAGCATCTCCGAGGCCTGCTGTTCGGTGCCGCTGTGCAGGCCGAACACTTCCGGACGGACACCGACGACCACACCGATCGCCAGCAGTGCCGCGGCCACGCCAACGGCCGCCGTGGTCACCCACCGCGAACGGCGCCGTCCCCAGCTCACCTTGGCCAGCACGGACTGCAGCACCTCGGGGCGCAGCGGCGGATCGGGCTGTTCGGATTCGAGGGCAAGCACGTCGTCGAGGTCGAGCATGGCCAGCAGTGCGGGCATTCCGGTCAACTCCGCCACCGCGGAACGGCACCGCGCGCAGCCCTCCAGATGGGCCTCATACTCGCGTCGCTCGCTGCTTTCCAGCGATCCGAGCACGTAGGCCGCATCCCAGGTCCGGTAACGGTCGGATTCGACCGGATCAGGAATGTGGGGTACACCGAACTGTGTCATCGTGTCACCCCCATCTCTTGCAGGTTCAGTCGTAGCGCGCGTACCGCGTAGTGAAGCCGTGATTTCACGGTGCCTTCAGGTATCCCTAGGTCGTCGGCAATCTGCCCGGTGGTCCAGCCCTGGTAGTACGCCCGGCGGACCACGGCCCGGTGTTCGTCGGAGAGTTGGCTCAGCGCCGTGCTCAGCAAGATTCGATCCAACGCGTTGTCCACTTGGTCGGGAGTCGCAACAGTCCCGGCATGGTCTGCCACCTGTTCCGGGTCGGGCACCCCGGTTTCGTTTCGGAACCGGGCACTCCGACGTTCATCGATGATCATATTGCGGGCCACGGTGAACAACCAGGCACGTGCTGATCGATCGGTGTCGGCGGTGACGTCAGGGTGACGCCATGCACGCAGCAGAGTCTCCTGCACCACGTCCTCGGCCCGGGCACGGTCACCCGTGAGCCGAAGCGCGTAGCGCCAGAGCGCGGCAGCATGCTCGTCGTAGAGCACCCGCATCATGGCGGCCTCCGGATCATCCATTCCCTACCTCCGTCTGTGATACGACGTTGGTGGCGATCCGGTTCAATTACTACCTTTGCGCGCGGGCGTACACCAGCGCGGGCGCGCGATTCGGGTAGTGATTGCTGGCGTTAATTACTGAGTGAGGATTCGCGGGCCGTCTTCGGTGACGGCGACAGTGTGCTCCCAGTGCGCCGCGCGGGTCCCGTCGACGGTGACGACGGTCCAGTCGTCATCGAGGATCTTCGTCTCGGTGGTGCCCAGGGTGAGCATGGGTTCGATGGCCAGTACCGAGCCGGGCTCCAGGTACGGGCCGCGCCCCGGCGATCCCTCGTTGGGCAGGAACGGGTCCATGTGCATCTGCCGGCCGATGCCGTGGCCGCCGTAGCCGTCGACGATCCCGTACTTGCGGTCGTGGCGCGCCTCGGCGGCGTGGGTCTCGACCTCGATCGCGTGCGAGACGTCGGTGAGCCGATTTCCCGGCAGCATCGCGGCGATGCCGGCCTCCATGGCCGATTTCGTTGCCGCAGAAAGAGCTTCGTCGGCCGCGATGAGCGCGCCGATCCCGAAGGTGACCGCCGAGTCGCCGTGCCAGCCGTCGACGATCGCGCCGCAGTCGATGGACACCAGGTCTCCGGCGGCCAGTTTCTCGCCGGCCGACGGAATGCCGTGCACGACACGGTCATTGACGGATGCGCAAATACTGGCCGGGAACCCGTGGTAGCCAAGGAACGACGGGGTGCCGCCACCGTCACGGATGACGGACTCGGCGATCTGATCCAGCTCGAGTGTGGACACGCCCGGGGCGGCGGCGGCGCGCACCGCGCGCAGCGCCGAGGCGACCAGCGCCCCGGCCACGGCCATCGCGTCCAACTCTCCGGCGCTGCGCTGCGCAACGACCTTGCGCTTGCGCAACCCCGGCAATCTGATCACTTACCCAGTGCCTGCAGCGCGCGGGCGAACACCTCGTCGAGGGCGCCCACCGCATCCACGGTCTTCAGGTCGTCGCGGTAGTACTCCAGCAGCGGCTCGGTCTCGTCGCGGTAGACCTTCATGCGGTTGCGGATGACCTCGTCGGTGTCATCGGCGCGGCCACGGCCCTTCAGGCGGGTCAGGAGCTCGTCCTCGGACACCTGGAACTCGACCACCGCGTCGAGCTGGGTGTTGCGGGCGGCAAGCATGTCCTTGAGCGCACCGGCCTGCTCGACCGAGCGGGGGTAACCGTCCAGGATGAACCCGTCGGCGGCGTCGGCCTGGTCGATGCGGTCCTCCACCAGACGGTTCGTCAGCTCGGCGGGAACCAGGTCGCCGGCGTCCAGGTAGCGCTTGGCCTCCAGGCCGAGCGGGGTGCCGTCACCGATGTTCTTGCGGAACAGGTCCCCGGTGGAGATTTGCGGGATGCCGAGCTTCTCGGACAGCTTTTCCGCCTGCGTGCCTTTGCCCGCACCGGGCGGTCCGAGTAGAACGACTCTCACTTCAGGAACCCTTCGTAGTTACGTTGCATGAGCTGGCTCTCGATCTGTTTGACGGTATCCAAACCGACACCGATCATGATGAGAACCGCGGTTCCGCCGAACGGCAGATTCTGTACCGAGCCCGTGTTTCCGATCTGCAGGAACAGGTTGGGCAGGACGGCGATCGTGCCGAGGTAGATCGACCCCGGCAGGGTGATCCGGCCGAGCACATACCGCAGATAGTCCGCAGTGGGCTTACCGGGCCGGATGCCCGGGATGAATCCGCCGAACTTCTTCATCTCGTCGGCACGCTCATCTGGATTGAACGTGATCGACACATAGAAGTACGTGAAGAAGATGATCAGGCCGAAGTAGATCGCGATGTAGACCGGGTCCGCCGGATTCGTCAGATACTCGGCGACGAACTTGTCCCACCAACCCGTGCCCGGGTTGGAGCTGCCGCTCTGGATCAGCTGGGTGATCAGGTGCGGGATGTAGATCAGCGACGACGCGAAGATCACCGGGATGACGCCGGCCTGGTTGACCTTGAGCGGCAGGTAGGTGGAGGTGCCGCCGTACATCTTGCGGCCCACCATGCGCTTGGCGTACTGCACCGGGATGCGGCGCTGCCCCTGCTCGACGAACACCACGCCGACGATGATGAGCAGCGTCGCGGCAACGACCGCGGTGAACACCAGGCCGCCGCGGCTCTCCAGGATGGTCTGGCCTTCGGACGGGATGCGGGCCGCGATACCGGCGAAGATCAGCAGCGACATGCCGTTGCCGATGCCCCGCTCGGTGACGAGCTCACCCATCCACATCACCAGCGCTGCGCCCGCGGTCATCACCAGCACGATGGTGATGAGGCCGAAGATCGAGCTGTCCTGGATGATGTCGAGGCTGCAGCCCTGCAGCAGCCCGCCGTTGGCGGCCAGCGCCACGATGCTGGTGGCCTGCAGGATGGCCAGCGCGACCGACAGATAACGCGTGTACTGCGTCATCTTGGCCTGACCGGCCTGACCTTCCTTCTGCAGCTGCTCGAACCGTGGGATCACCACGACCAACAGCTGCACGATGATGCTGGCGGTGATGTAGGGCATGACGCCCACCGCGAAGATCGTCAGCTGCAGCAGTGCGCCGCCGGAGAACAGGTTGATCAACGAGTAGATCTGCGCCGAATCGCCGCCGCTGACCTGCTCGATGCACTTCTGGACGTTCGGGTAGTTAACCCCCGGAGACGGGATCGACGCGCCGGCCCGGTACAGGATCACCAGGCCCAACGTGAACAGGATCTTGCGTCTGAGGTCGGCCGTCCGCAGTGATGAGATGAAAGCCGAAAGCACTCTTCCTCCTGCGCAGCCGACTTCTCAGCGCGGCGTGCCAAATGGGGCTGGTGGAGCCAGCGTCAATGGTCAAGTCATGTCCGACCGCCCTGCAGGCGCGCAGCCTGCGGACTCAGCCGTCAAATCAGTCTACGAGAGTAACAGCTGCCCTGGAGAGCACCCCTGCATGCACCCGGCATACACCGACGTCGACCCTCCCCGATCCGTCCGGGGTACAGCCGCGCCGCAGAGCAGAGCTTCTCTTCAGAATCGGAGCGTACAGTCGGCGACAGCTCATTACATCACCTAACTAACACGTTGATTTTGACTGAACAAAGGGGAATTCATGGCCCGGACTGCTGACGACTCGTGGGATCTGGCCTCCAGCGTGGGTGCCACGGCGACGATGGTCGCGGCAGCGCGCGCGATGGCAACGAACGCCGATGATCCGGTGATCGACGACCCGTTCGCCGCTCCCCTGGTTCGCGCCGTGGGGATGGATTTCTTCAGCAAGCTCGCCGACGAAGACTTCACCACCGAGGGTCTCGACGAAGAGGCGGCGACCGGCCTGATCCGGTTCGCCAACGGGATGGCCGCCCGGACCCGCTTCTTCGACGACTTCTTCCTGAGCGCGTGCCGCGCCGGTATCCGGCAGGCGGTCATCCTGGCGGCCGGGCTGGACTCGCGGGCCTACCGGCTGCCGTGGCCCGACGGCACCGTCGTCTACGAGGTCGATCAGCCCGAGGTGATCGAGTTCAAGAGCGCCACCCTGGCCGGTCTGGGCGCAGTGCCGACGACCGAGCGCCGGACGGTGGCCATCGACCTGCGCTTCGACTGGCCCGCCGCGCTGGCCGAGACGGGATTCGACCCGTCGGCGCCGACGGCGTGGATCGCCGAGGGGTTGCTGGGTTACCTACCGGGGGATGCCCAGGACCGTTTGCTCGACCAGATCACCGCGCTGAGCGCGCCGGGAAGCCGCTTCGGTGTCGAGGGTGTGCCCGCGACCGAGTCCAACGACGAGGAGACCATCCGCGCCCGGATGCAGGAGTTCACCGACCGCTGGCGGGCACACGGCCTCGACATGGACCTCAACGAGCTGATCTTCCTCGGCGACCGCGCCGACGTGACGACGTATCTGGAAGGCCACGCGTGGCAGACCACCGGCATCTCGTCGAACGATCTGCTGATCCGCACCGGCCTGCCGCCGGTCGAGGACGAGGCCCACGCGGCATCGGTGCTCTACATCGCCGCCGAGAAATAGCAGCCGAGCGGTAACGCCGAGAAGTCGAGAAGTCAGGAGAACCCGAATGACCCGGTCCGACACCGACACCTGGGATTTGGCCTCCAGCGTGGGTGCCACGGCGACGATGGTCGCCGCGGCCCGCGCCATCGCCAGCGCCGAACCTGATCCGCTGATCAACGACCCGTACGCCGCGGACCTGGTGCGCGCCGTGGGGGTGGAGTTCTTCACCAAGCTCGTCGACGGGGAGGTCGACCTCGACGGTCAGCTGGCCGAGGGCGCCGCGCTGATGACCGGGATCATGGCGGTGCGGACGAAGTTCTTCGACGACTTCTTCACCGCGGCGGGCGACGCCGGTATCCGGCAGGCGGTGATCCTGGCCTCCGGCCTGGACTCCCGCGCCTACCGGCTGCCCTGGCCCGACGGCACCGTGGTCTACGAGATCGACCAGCCCGCGGTGATCGGAGCCAAGACCGCCACCATGACCCAGATCGGGGCCACACCCACGGCCGAGCGCCGCACCGTGGCCATCGACCTGCGCGAGGACTGGCCCGCGGCGCTGCGCGCCGCCGGATTCGATCCGACGGCACCGAGCGCATGGAGCGCCGAGGGCCTGCTGGCCTACCTGCCGCCGGAGGCCCAGGACCGGCTGTTCGACAACATCACCACACTCAGCGCCCCGGGCAGCCGCTTGGCCACCGAGTACCACCTCCCCGGCATGGCGGCGAACATCCGCGAGCGCGGTCAGGTCCTGAGCGAGCAGTGGCGCCGGCACGGCCTCGATCTCGATCTGGCCAACCTCTGGTACGACGGCGAGCGCAACTCGGTGCTCGAGTACCTCACCGACCGGGGATGGTCGGTGACCGCGCGGCGGCGGCCCGAGCTGTTCGCCGACTACGGCCGCGAGTTCCCCGCCGGAGAAGCCGCCGAGCCGCAACGCAATTCACAGGCCGTCATCGCGATACGAGACGCCGGACAAGATTAGGAACATCAATGGCACGCACCGACGGAGACAACTGGGATCTGGCTACGAGCGTCGGGGCGACCGCGACCGGTGTCGCGGCCTCCCGCGCGCTGGCCACCAAGCAACCCGACCCGCTCATCAATGACCCGTTCGCCGATGCGCTGGTGCGCGCGGTGGGTCTCGAACACAGCATCCGGCTCGCCGACGGCGAGGTGTGCGTCGAGGGCGACCTGATGCTCGACCGGGAGCGGATGTGCGAACAGATCGCCGTCCGCACCCGATTTTTCGACGACTTCTTTCTCGCGGCCGCAGACGCCGGGATCCGCCAGGCCGTGATCCTGGCGTCCGGCCTGGACACCCGCGCGTATCGGCTGGCCTGGCCTGCCGACAGCGTGGTGTTCGAGGTGGATCAGCCTGCGGTGCTGGAGTTCAAGACCCGCACGCTCACCGACCTCGGGGCGGAGCCGGCCGCCGAGCTGCACACCGTGCCGATCGATCTGCGCGACGACTGGCCGGCAGCCCTGCGTGACAACGGTTTCGATCCGCAGCTCCCGACGGCCTGGATTGCCGAAGGCCTGCTGATCTACCTGCCGCCGGAAGCCCAGGACCGGCTGTTCGACAACATCACCGCGCTCAGCGCGCCGGGCAGCCGGCTGGCCACCGAACACATGGACGCCGCCTCGCTCACGGAGAAGTGGTCCGAGCGGGTCAGCGAATGGTCCAAGAAGGTCGGGTCCGATGTGGATCTGATGGACCTGTTCTACTCGGGTGAGCGGACATCGGCCCGCGATCACCTCACCGCGTCGGGCTGGGACGCCACGGTGCAGCCCACCCGGGCGGCCTACGCGTCGCACGGTTTCCCCTATCCCGAGGAGCTCGACGATCTCGCGGGCGATTCTGGTTACCTGTCAGCGACACTGAAGACACCGAACTAGACAACCGGGAGGCGCACGTATGGCACGCACCGATGGCGACAGCTGGGATCTGGCCTCCAGCGTCGGCGCAACGGCAACGTTGGTGGCGACCGGGCGGGCGATCGCCAGCCGGGATGCCCACGGGCTGATCGACGATCCGTTCGCCGCGCCGTTGGTCCGCGCCGTGGGCATCGAGGTGTTCACCAAGATGGTCGACGGTGAGCTGGACCTGGCTACTCTGACCGCCTTCGCACCCGACGCCGCCGACCGGGCCCGCGCCAACATCGACGAGATGGCCGTGCGCACACGGTTCTTCGACGACTTCTTCATCGCCGCAGGCAAGGCGGGCGTCCGGCAGGCGGTGATCCTGGCCTCCGGTCTGGACTCCCGCGCCTACCGGCTGCCCTGGCCCGAGGGCACCGTGGTCTACGAGATCGACCAGCCCGAGGTGATCGAGTTCAAGACCCGCACGCTCGCGGACCTGGGGGCGGCACCGACGGCCGAACGACGGACGGTACCGATCGACCTGCGTGACGACTGGCCGGCCGCCCTGAAGGCAGCGGGATTCGATCCGGCCGCCCCGACCGCGTGGTGTGCCGAGGGTCTGCTGATCTACCTGCCGCCGGAGGCCCAAGACCGGTTGTTCGACAACATCGCCGCACTGAGCGCACCGGGCAGTGCGGTGGCCACCGAGTTCGTGCCCGGGCTCAAGGACTTCGACCCGGAGAAGGCCCGCGCCGCCACCGCGACGTTCAGCCAGATGGGGTTGAACATGGACATGCCCTCGCTGATCTACCACGGCGAAAGGCATTCGGCCGCTGACTACTTGAGTACCAAGGGCTGGCAGATGTCCGGCGTGGTCCGGTCGGAGCTGTTCGTCCGCCACGGCCTGCCGGTTCCCGACCGCGACGAGAACGACCCGATGGGCGAGATCGTCTACATCAGCGGAACTCTGGGCTGAGTTCGACCGGCGTCTGGTTCGGCCCGCCTCGTGGCATCGTGGTTACGCCGCGGATCGCGGTCAGCATTGAGCAGTGATCCGCGGCGTCGATGCTGAATCCAAGCTGGCGACGCGGAACTCTGGGCTGAGGTCCGGTCAGGACGCCCGGGCGAAGCTCAGCGTCTCGCCTCTGGCTCCGCCCATCCACAAGTCCTGGCACGCGGCCGCCATCTCCTCGAGCCCGTCCACGATCTCGCCGAACACGTTGCCGGGCACCCAACCCTGGTCTCCGTTGATCAGCAGATTGTTGCGACCGTAGAACAACGCCAGGTCGACGATCGCACCCGTGGTTCCCGTGCCTGCACTGTTCTCGTATCCGTATGCCGGGTTACCCAGATCGTCGGAGTCGAACGAGAACCAGCACAGGTCGCCCGGTATCGGGGTGACGGTGGTGTTCTCCTTACCGGGGTCGGCGCCGAACGCCGGTAGCAGAGTGTAGATCTCGTTGCGGGCGTACTTGCCGTGAAACACCTGCGCGGCCAGCGGCAGGGCATCCCACACGGCGGCACACGTTCGCGGTGCCGCTTCATCGAGGAGCCGGGCAACACAACTGACGCCACGCTTGTCCAGCGAGACGGTGATCAACCGGCTCATGCGACCTCCTCTGTCAGCAACGCGGGTGCCCGGCGATGCCAGTCCGTGGCGCCCTGGTAAGCCTCCCCCACCCGGAGCACCAAGGCATCCGCATGCCGGGGGCCGACGATCTGCAGCCCGATGGGCAGGCCGCCCGAGCTGAACCCGCACGGCACCGAAAGTGCGGGCTGCTGAGTCAGATTGAACGGGTAGGTGTAGGGCGTCCAACTCGTCCAGTCCGGTGAGGTCGAGCCGTCGGGGACATCCTGTCCGACGGCGAAGGCGGTCAGCGGCAGGGTCGGCGTGACGAGGACGTCGTAGGTCTGATGGAACCGGCCCATCAGTTCCCCGAGCTTCATCCGCACGGCGGTCGCGTCCAGATAGTCCGACGCGGTGAAGGTCGTCCCGGTTTCTGCCGTGCGGCGCAGGCCCGGATCGACCCGCCCGTCCGCCGGGCCGTTCAGACTGCCTCCCAATACCTTTGCCTCCCCGGAGAACCACAGCACGTGGAAGGCGTGCACGGGGTCGGCGAAGCCCGGGTCGACCTCTTCGACGTGCGCCCCGGCCGCCGCAAGCGCCTCGACCGCCGTCCGCACCGCGACGTCCACCTCAGGGTCGTTGGCCCCGAAGCCGAGGTTCGAAGAGTAGGCGACCCGCAGCCCGGCGATCCCGCCGTCCAGCGCGGCACGGAAAGCCGAACGCGGAGAGGGCATTGCCGACCAGTCGCGCGCGTCGAATCCGGTGATCACGTCCAGCAGCGCGGCAACATCGGCGACCGTTCGGGCCATCGGGCCGGCATGCGAAAGCGTGCCGAAGGGGCTCGGCGGATACAGCGGGATGAGACCGTAGGTGGGCTTGAGGGCGACGGTGCCCGTGAACGCCGCGGGGATGCGCACCGAACCCCCGCCGTCGGTGCCCACCGACCATGCCCCCATGCCGAGGGCCACCGCCGCGGCGCTGCCACCACTCGACCCGCCCGCGGTCACGGCGGGATCCCACGGGTTGCCGGTCGCTCCGTAGCGCGGCGAGTCGGTCACGCCTTTCCACGAGTACTCCGGTGTCGTGGTCTTGCCGAGCAGCACCGCACCGGATTCCCGCAGCCGCGCCACGCTGGGCGCATCCTCGTTCCACGGACCCGCCTCGTCGATGAGCCAGCTGCCGCGCAGGGTCGGCCAGCCGCGGGTCCACAGTGCATCCTTGATCGACGTCGGGACCCCGTCGGCCGGCCCCAGTGGTTGTCCGTCGTACCAACGTTTTTCGGACTCGCGCGCAGCGGCCACCGCACCTTCGGGGTCGACGAGTACGAACGCGTTGACCGCGTCGTTGTGGCGATCGATGGCCGACAGGGCCGCCTCGGTCGCCTCCACCGGCGAGATCGTCCTGGTGCGGTAGGCCTCGAGCAGCTCGACCGCCTGTGGGATCGTCACGTCGCACCTCCCGGTACGTAGCCCAGCGATTTGTCGACCACGTTGCGCAGCGGCTGCCCGGCCAGCCAGCGTCGCGCATTGTCGGCGAACTGATCGGCGAGAGTCTCGCGGAATCCGACGACGTCGCCGGACATGTGCGCGGTGATGACGGCACCCGGCGCGTCCCACAGGGGATGTCCGGCGGGCAGCGGCTCGATGCTGAACACGTCGAGGGTGGCCCCGCCGATGCGGCCTTCGGTCAACGCGGCAAGCAGCGCATCCTCGTCGACGATGGGCCCCCGCGCGATATTGACAAGGTGCGCATCGGATTTCATCGCCTTCAGTACATCCGCGTCGACCAGACCCCGGGTCGCCGGAGTGAGCGGGGCGGCCAGCACCAGGTGATCGCACCAGCCGACGGCCGCGGCCAGATCGTCGGTGGTGACCACCGTTCCGAAGTCCGGATCCTCGTCGACCGCCACGCGCCCCGCGCCCCGTACGGACATTCCGGCCGCGCGCAGCAGGCGGGCGATCTCACGGCCGATGCCGCCCGTCCCGACCACGAGTGCATGGGCGCCCGCGATGCTGCGGGTCTCGCGGTAGCGCCACTCATGACGACGCTGGAACTCGAGGCTGGCCCGGCTCCCCTTCGCGTGGGCCAGTACCGCGCCGAGCACGTATTCGGCTATGGGACGGTCGAATACGCCGCGGGCATTGGTGACCACGACGTCGGATTCCCGCAACTGGTCGAACAGCAACTTGTCGACGCCGGCGGCGGCGACGTGAATCCACTCCAGCGCATCCGCATGCGTCCAGACCGCACTGAGTGCGGTGGAGAAGTAATCCCACAGCAGCAACGCCTGCGCACCCTCGACTGCCTGCCCCAACCCGTCGGCATCGCAGTAGCGGAACTCCGCGTCCACGCAGGCCAGGCCCGGCACCCGGTCGGTCGCGCGCTCACACAGCACCGCGATCACCGGTCGGGCAGCTTGGGGCGGCACGGTTCCGAGGCTAGGAAGGCCTTCGTAGGATTGTCAACAATCTGTTGCCGGTTGGCCGACTCGGCCTCACACTATGGACATGACGCTCGAGGAAATCGTTCCTCCCCCACCGTTGCAGCAGGTGGGGATAGGCGTCGTGACGCCCTACGACTTCGCGCTCGACCGTGAACTGTGGCGCTGGGTGCCCAATGACGTCAGCCTCTACGTCACCCGGCTGCGGTACGCCCCGCTGCCGGTGACCGTCGACATGGCGGTGCATGTCTCCGAACCCGAGCAGGTCGAGGCCGGTGCCGCCAACGTGCTCGCGGTGTCGCCACTGGTCACGGCGTATGCGTGTACCGCGGGAAGCTTCGTCAAGGGAATGGCCGGCGAGGCCGCTCTGGTCGCGGCGATGCGTGCGGCCGGAGCCCCGGCCGCGGTGACCACCAGTGGCTCCATGCTCGCCGCCCTCCGGCACCTCGGCGTGAAGACGGTCGCCACGGTCACCCCCTACACCGCAGACCTGACCAGCGGGCTGACCAGCTACCTCATGGAGGCCGGGATCGAGGTGGCCGCCACCGCCGGCCTGGGTATGACCTCCCAGATCTGGGCGGTGCCCTACGAGAGGACGGCCGAGTTGGTCTGTGCCACAGATTGTTCCGACGCCGAGGCCATCGTCATCAGTTGCACGAACCTGCCGACCTACGATCTGATCGCCCGTTTGGAGCGTGACCTCGACAAGCCCGTGGTCACGGCCAATCAGGTGACCATGTGGGCGGCGCTGGCCGTCGCCGGCCGCAAGGCCGTAGGTGCCGGTCAGCGGCTGCTGGAAACCTGACATGGGCCGGTGAAGGGAGACTGCATGGCCACGGTGGGCATCCTCTATCCCGGCCACAGCGCCGAAGACGACTTCGGCGCGCTGGAGGCACGCCTGCAGGCGACGGTCCGCCTGCCCGTCGCGATCACCTCGGTCGGCGAGGACGCCCATCGCGTAGATGCCTTGCTCGACCTCGGCCGGACCGAACGCCTCGCCGACGGTGTCGTGCGCTTGGGTGCGGCGCGCCCCGATTCGATGATGTGGGCGTGCACCTCCGGCAGTTTCGTTTTCGGCCGCGACGGTGCCCGCCGTCAGGCCGACGACGTGGCCGCCGAGGCCGGCGTCCCGGCCTCGTCGACGTCGATCGCCTTCGTAGATGCGTTGCAGTACTTGGGCATACATCGGGTGGCGGTGGCGGCGTCCTATCCCGAGGACGTGGCGGCGCACTTCGTGGCATTTCTGTCGGGCGGCGGTGTGGACGTGGTGTCGATGGGCAGCCACGGCATCGTCACCGCGGCCGAGGTGGGCCTGCTGGGGCAGGCGCAGGTGCTCGCCATGGTCCGGGCCGCCGACCACCCGGACGCCGAGGCCGTGCTCGTACCCGACACCGCCATGCACACAATGGGTTTCATCGACCAGCTGGAATCCGCCGTCGGCAAGACGGTGCTCACCGCCAATCAGGTCACGGTCTGGAAGGGCCTGCAGCTGATCGGGCCGGTGCCGCCGCTGCCCGGACTGGGCCGCCTGTTCGGGGCGAGACCGTGACCGACTTCATCACTCCCGTCGAGCAGGAGTCGACACCGGGCATCGTGGCCGAAAAGCTCAGGCAGGCCATCGCCTACGGCGAACTCGTACCCGGTACGCAACTCGGTGAGGCCGAGTTGGCGCGCAAGTTCGGCGTCAGCCGCGGTCCCGTGCGCGAGGGCATGCAGCGCCTCACCCAGGAAGGCCTGCTCATCGCGATCCGCAACCGCGGAGTGTTCGTCAACACCATGGACTCCGGCGAGATCCGCGACATGTACCTGGCCCGCGAGGCGATCGAGCGCGCCGCGAGCCGCCAGATCCTGCAGGGCGACTACGCGAGCGCCGGGGACGCGTTACTCGCCGTCGTCGACGAGATGGCGGCGGCCAGGGACCTGGACGAGGTCAGTGAAGCCGACATGCGTTTCCACGAGGTGCTCGTCGAACTCGCAGGCAGCCCACGGCTTTCCCGCCTGCACCAGACCTTCCTGGTCGAGACCAGGATGTGCGTGCACGCGCTGGCCGACACCTACGACGCCGCGACCGACCGGGTCAACGAGCACCAGAGCCTGGCGAGCGCTATCCGATCCGGCGACGTCGCCCTCACCGACAAGTTGATGCTGGCCCACATGGAGGACGCCGTCGACCGGTTGATCGCCCGGCTACCCGCCGGTTGATGCCGTCGGCGTGCCGGAACCGACGGTGATGTCAGCCTCGGAATCGGCCTCGAAACCCGGCTCGTATTCCAGCTGGGCAGGTGCCTCCGGGGTCCCGGGTATCTCGGTGCCGTTGAGCGGACATCGGGCCGTCTCGGGGACCTTGACCAGTGCGATCATCCCGACCACGCAAGCGAGCATCATGTAGTACGCGGGCACCAACTTGTCGCCGGTCAGCCCGACCAGCCAGTCGTTGATCGCCGGTGCGGTGCCGCCGAACAGCGACGTCGACACGTTGTAGGCGATGGCGAATCCCGCGTAGCGGACCTGGGTCGGGAACATCGCCGGGAACGTCGCCGAGATGGTGGACAGCTGAGGCACATAGAGCAGTCCGAGAACCGCGAAACCGATGATGGCGCCGAGCATGTTCGTCGCCATCAACAGGAACATCGGTACCCCGGCGATGAACAAGCCGACCAGCGAGAACCACCACATCGGTTTGCGCCCCACGCGGTCGGAGATGTGCCCGGCTATGGGCAGGAACACCATCATCGTCAGCATGCCGATGATGGGAACGATCAGCGAGTGACTGCTCGACAGTCCGATGGTCTGTTCCAGATAGCTCGGCATGTACGCGAGCAGGGTGTAGTTCACCACGTTGAGCGCCACCACGACACCGCCCAACCGCAGGACCGGCGCCCAATACTCCGACACCAGATCCTTGAACTGGGTCACCGCACCCTGTTCGGTCTCTCCGGACTCCTCCAACTCGCGGAAGATCGGGGTGTCCTCCAGCCTGGACCTCAGATACACACCGATGAGGCCGAGCGGCGCCGCGACCAGGAAGGGCAACCGCCAACCCCACGAACCCATCTGCTCGTCGTCGAGCAGCACCGAGCAGCCCAGCATCAACAAGGCACCCGCCGAAAAGCCTGCCAGGGTGCCGAATTCCAGGAAACTGCCGAGGAATCCTCGCCTGCGCGACGGCGCATACTCGGCCATGAACGTTGCGGCACCGCCGTATTCACCGCCGGTGGAGAACCCCTGAATCATGCGTAGTGCGACCATCAGCGCCGGCGCCCACAAGCCGATCGAGGCGTACGACGGAATCAGCCCGACGCAGAACGTCGCGCCGGCCATGAGGACGATGGTGATGGCGAGCACGTGCTTGCGGCCGACCCGGTCGCCCAGCGGGCCCCACACGAGGCCGCCCAGTGGGCGCACCAAGAAGGAGATGGCGAACGTGGCGAACGCCAACAGGGTGGCCTGCTGGGCGTCGCCGGGAAAGATGGCGGCGGATATGTAGCTCACGCCGTAGGCGTAGATACCGTAATCGAACCATTCGGTGGCGTTCCCGATCGCCGATGCGGCGATGGCACGCCTGAGGATGCCGGAGTCCGGCGGATTCTCTGGGGCTTCGCGGTGGTCGAGGTCTGGCTTGTCTCCAAAGCCCTTCATCGGGCTTTTATGCGCGGGCACGAGTCCTCCATGTGTCTGACGACACCGTTCCCCGCCGCGCACTCGTTACGGCTGCTCTGACTGGGTTGAACACCGCAGGGCCAGGCCGTCATTTCGTCGACAATTCATCAGTTGCCAAGGTCTGACGTTACAGTCCCCCGGCAGCCGATGCACAGCCGCGTCAGCGCGCCGCAATTATCAATTGCGTCAAAACCGGTGTTCGCCCAGCCAAAGTGCGTTGACCCCGGTCATCGTGCGCCCGGCATTCTCGAGAACTCCGACCACCGACTGCCCGAGCAGGTTGCCGACCGCCTGCGGCAACGACGCCGCCGCCGGTTGCGAGGACGGCTTGGGCCGCAACATGTCCAACCAGGACGAACCGGGATAGCTCAGCACCCGAACCTTGGTGTCCGGATCCAGCCCCGCCAGAACCTTGGCCCGGGCGATCGCGGTACGCAGCCCGCCGAGTTCGTCGACCAGACCGCGATCCTTCGCATCGGCGCCGGTCCATATCCGGCCTCGGGCCACCTCTTGGACCTGCTCGACCGACAGGTTGCGCCCATCGGCCACCCGCGAGATGAAATCGGCGTAGAACAACTCGGTCTCGGCCTCGACGTGGGCATGCTGCTCGTCGGTGAACGGCGCGTTGGAAGACCAGGCGTCGGCGTTGAGGTTGGTGCGTAAGGAATCCGAACCGACCCCGAGTTTGTCCTTGAGCTCGCGCGAGACCAGCTTGCCGGTGATCACACCGATGGATCCGGTGATGGTGCCGGCGTTGGCCACGATCTCGTCGGCCGCCATCGACACGTAGTAACCGCCCGACGCGGCGACCGCGCCCATCGAGGCGACGACGGGCTTGCCCCGCTCGCGGGCCCGGACCACCTCGCGCCAAATGGTTTCCGACCCGGTGACCGAGCCGCCGGGACTGTCCACACGCAGCACGATCGCCGACACCTCGTCGTCGGCGGCCGCCTCACGCAGGGCCGCGCCGATGGTGTCCCCGCCTGCGCTGGAGTTCCCCAGTGGCAACACCTGCGGGCCGCCCCGCCCGCTGACGATGGGACCGTGCAGCGTCACCACCGCGATGGTGGGCTTGGATTTGCGTCCCGGGATCTGTGGTGCGGGCACCTTCGGAGACGTCCGGGCGTAACGCGAAAGGTAAAGTCGCGGTAGGGCATCCGGGTGGTTGTCGGCATCCGCACCGGCCTCGACCGGGCCGCCGGACAGTTCACCGATCCGCGAGTACGCCTCGTCCCGGAAACCGATCCGGTCGATCAGGCCGGCGGTCACCGCGTCATCACGCAGCACCGGCGCCCTGTCGGCCAGTGCGTTGATGGCCTCCGTGGTCAGTTGCCGCGATTCGGCGATGGCCTGCCATGCCTGCGACTGCAGGCTTTCGATCATCCGGCCGTCGGCCTCGCGCTGGGCGTCGGTGTAGCGATCCTCGGTGAAAACGTTTGCCGCCGACTTGTATTCACCACGCGCGACGAACTGGGCCTCGATACCCACCTTGTCGAGGGCGTCGCGCAGGAACGTCGCGTTGGTGGCGAAACCGACCAGACCGACCGTGCCCGACGGCTGCATCCACACCTCACGGAACGCCGAGGCCAGGTAGTAGGACAGCGTGCCGGGGTAGGTCTCCGCCCATGCCAACGAAGGTTTGACATCGCTGAACGCCGCGATGGCCTCGCGCAGCTCCTGCACGGGTCCGGGTGCGGCGGCGGGCAGCTGCACCCGCGCGATCAGCCCGGCCACCCGGTCGTCCTTGGCCGCGCGGTGGATCGCCGCGACGGTCTGCCGCAGCACCATCGGGCGCCCCCCGCCCGCGATCACGGCCAGCGGGTCGAAGCCGCTGGTCTCAGGCGGTATCGACAGCAGGTCCAACTCCAGGACACAGCCGCCGGGAACGCCGTTGTGCCGGGCGGTGTCAACGCGCCGGACCCACGTCTTGAGTTCGTCCTTGCCGGGAATCCCTGGGAGAAAAGCGAACATGAAACCGAGCCTACCGATCCGCGGGTTCTGCGCGCGTCGACGAGAACCCGCCGCCCACCGGACCTGCCGTCGTAGCGTGAGACGGGTGACGTTCTCCATCTCGCTCCCGCAGCTCGACCACGACGGTTTCGACGACGCGGGTTTCAAGGCGTATCTGGCTCGCGCCGAGGAACTCGGGTTCGAGGGCGGTTGGACCATCGAGCAGACCGTTGGCCCGGCACCGACGATCGCCCCGCTGGAGCTGCTGTCGTATGCCGCCGCAGTCACCACGACGCTGCGGTTGGGCGTGGCGGTCCTGGTCACCTCCCTGCACGACCCGCTGCAGCTGGCTTCCTCGATCACCGCGGTGGACCGGCTCAGTCACGGCCGCCTCGACGTCGGGGTGGCGCCAGGCGGAGGTTTCCGGCAGTTCCCGGCCTTCGGGGTGGACTCCTCGACGTTCATCTCCAGCTTCACCGAGGGGCTGGAGTTGATGAAGGCCGCCTGGTCCGATGAACCCCGGATCACCTTTCACGGCCGGTTCCGCGACGTCGATGACCTGGCCATCAGCCCCAAACCCGTTCAGCGTCCGCACCCGCCGATCTGGTTCGGCGCCAACGCCCCGGCCGCGCTGGCCCGCGCGGTCCGCCACGGCGACGCGTTTCTCGGGGCCGGGTCCTCGACCACCGCGGCCTTCGCCGAGGCCGTCCGCACGGTGCGCCGGGAGATCGACGAACAGGGCAAGGACCCGGACACCTTCCGGATCGGCAAGCGGGTGTATCTCATCGTCGACGACGACAGCGCCCGCGCGCGGGAGCGAGTGGACGCGGGCTTGGCACGGATCTACGGGGAGAGGTCCGGTCTGGGAGATGTGGCGGTGGCCGGCACGGCGGACCAGGTGGCGCGGGGCCTGCGCGAGGTTCTCGATGCGGGCGCGCAGACCATCGTGCTCAATCCGACGGGGGCAAGCGTCGCCGAGGACCGCGAGCAGCTGGAGCGGCTGGCCGCCGACGTGATCCCGCAGCTGAGCTGAGACTGGCGAGCCAACGCAAAAAGCCCCCGCCGAAGCGGGGGCTTTTGTGTCTGCTGACGCAGAAAGAACTACAGCACGGCGGCGGGCCGCCAATTACAGCTCGGTGGCCGAACCGCCGGCAGCGGTGATCGCCTCACGGGCGCTACCACTGAACTTGTTGGCGGTCACGTCGACCTTGACGGACAGCTTGCCGTCGCCCAGAACCTTCACCAGGCTGTTCTTGCGAACCAGGCCCTTGGCCACCAGCTCGTCGACACCGATGGTGCCGCCCTGCGGGAAGGCCTTGGTGATGTCGCCGACGTTGACGACCTCGTACTCGGTCCGGAAGCGGTTCTTGAAGCCCTTGAGCTTCGGCAGCCGCATGTGGATCGGCATCTGGCCACCCTCGAACGTCGCGGGGACGTTCTTGCGTGCCTTGGTGCCCTTGGTACCACGACCGGCGGTCTTACCCTTGGAGCCCTCACCACGACCAACGCGGGTCTTGGCCTTCTTCTCCCCGGGAGCGGGCTTCAGGTCGTGCAGTTTGATAACGCTCATTTGACTTCCTCCACCTCGATGAGGTGATGAACGGCCTTGATCAGACCGCGGGTCTGCGCGTTGTCCTCACGAACCACGGACTGACGAATCTTCTTCAGCCCCAAGGTCCGCAGGCTTTCGCGCTGCTTCCAGCGTGCGCCGATGGTTCCGCGCACCTGGGTGATCTTCAGCTCTGCCATGGTTATGCCGATCCCTCACGCGCTGCTGCGGCAGCCAGCGCTTCGCTCTCGCGCCGGGCCTTCAGCATGCCGGCCGGCGCCACGTCCTCGAGGGGCAGACCGCGACGGGCCGCAACCTCTTCGGGACGCTGGATCATCTTCAGCGCGGCAACGGTGGCGTGCACCACGTTGATCGCGTTGTCGCTGCCCAGCGACTTGGCCAGGATGTCGTGCACCCCGGCGCATTCCAGTACGGCGCGGGCCGCACCACCGGCGATGACACCGGTACCGGGGCTGGCCGGACGCAGCATGACCACACCGGCGGCAGCCTCACCCTGGACCGGGTGGACGATGGTGCCACCGATCAGGGGGACGCGGAAGAAGCTCTTGCGAGCCTCCTCGACACCCTTGGCGATGGCGGCCGGAACTTCCTTGGCCTTGCCGTAGCCGACACCGACCATGCCCTTGCCGTCACCGACGATGACCAGCGCGGTGAAGCTGAAGCGCCGACCACCCTTGACCACCTTGGAGACGCGGTTGATGGTCACCACGCGCTCGATGTAGTTGCTCTTCTCACCGCTGTCGCGGCCACCACGGCCACCACGGTCGTCGCGGCGGCCGCGGCCACCACGGTTGTCGGAAGCGCCTGGGCCGCCGGCACCAGTTGCCTGCTCGGCCATCATGCAGTCCTCTCGTTGACAGTCATCAGAATTTCAGCCCGCCCTCGCGCGCGGCATCCGCCAGCGCGGCGATCCGGCCGCCATAGGTGTAGCCACCACGGTCGAACACGACAGTGTCGACGCCGGCAGCCTTGGCGCGCTCGGCGATCAGCTGACCGACCCGAACGCTGTGCGCCTTCTTGTCGCCCTCCACCGCACGCACGTCGGCCTCGATCGACGAGGCAGCCGCCAAGGTGACGCCTTCCAGGTCGTCGACGAGCTGCACGTGGATGTGCCGTGCCGAACGGTTGACCACCAGACGCGGGGTCTGGGCGGTGCCGGCGACCTTCTTGCGCAACCGGGCATGCCGACGCAGCCGGGAGTTACGGCGGGTCTCAGAGATGTTCTGCCCCACCGGCTTGCGGACGGCGGCAGCTTCAGTCTTTGCAGCCATGATTACTTACCTGTCTTTCCGACCTTGCGGCGGATCTGCTCACCCTCGTAACGCACACCCTTGCCCTTGTACGGGTCGGGGCGGCGCAGGCGGCGGATGACCGCGGAGATCTGACCGACCTTCTGCTTGTCGATACCTGTGATCGAGAACTTGGTGGGCGTCTCGACGGCGAACGTGATGCCCTCGGGCGCCTCGATCACCACGGGGTGGCTGTAACCGAGCGCGAACTCCAGGTTGGAACCCTTGAGTGCGACGCGGTAGCCGACGCCGAAGATCTCCATCTTGCGGGTGTAGCCCTCGGTCACGCCGGTGACCAGGTTGGCCACCAGGGTGCGGGAGAGCCCATGCAGGGAGCGGCTGCGCCGCTCGTCATCGGGACGGCTGACCACGATGGCGCCGTCTTCGTTGCGCTCGACGGTGATCGGCTCGGCGACGTCCAGCGTCAGAGTGCCCTTGGGGCCCTTGACCGAGACGTTGCGGCCGTCAATCGTCACATCGACCCCGGCGGGAACCAGGACCGGCTGCTTACCAATACGCGACATGTCTTCTATCCCCTCACCACACGTAGGCGAGGACTTCGCCGCCCACGCCGGATCGTGCCGCCTGACGGTCGGTGAGCAGGCCCGAGGACGTGGAGATGATCGCCACGCCCAGGCCGCCGAGCACCCGAGGCAGATTGGTGGACTTTGCGTAAACCCGCAGACCGGGCTTGCTCACGCGGCGAAGGCCGGCGATGCTGCGCTCACGGCTGGGGCCGTACTTGAGCGACACCACCAGGGACTTGCCGACGCGGGCATCCTCGGTGCGGTAATCGGAGATGTAGCCCTCTTTCTTGAGGATCTCGGCGATGTTCGCCTTGATCTTCGAGTGGGGCAGGGTCACCTCATCGTGGTACGCCGAATTGGCGTTGCGCAGACGTGTCAAAAAGTCTGCGATCGGGTCAGTCATCGTCATGACAACCGGCTCACCTTCCTCGCGGCGGTTCCCTGGTAAGGGCCTTCCGCAACCTGTTGGATTGGGTCTGTGTGGTCTACTGCGCAGATGTCTGCTGGATTACCAGCTGGACTTCTGCACGCCGGGCAGCTCACCCGCGTGCGCCATCTCGCGCAGGCAGATACGGCACAGCCCGAACTTGCGGTAGACCGAGTGCGGGCGACCGCACTTGTTGCACCGCGTGTACGCGCGAACCGCGAACTTGGGCTTCTTGTTGGCCTTGTGGATCAACGCCTTCTTTGCCATGTGCTCAGTTCTCCTTGAAGGGGAAGCCCAGCGCCTTCAGCAGCGCACGGCCTTCGTCGTCGTTGGTCGCCGAGGTGACCACGGTGATGTCCATGCCGCGGGGACGGTCGATGGAATCGACGTCGATCTCGTGGAACATCGACTGCTCGTTGAGGCCGAAGGTGTAGTTACCGGTGCCGTCGAACTGCTTGCCGTTCAGGCCGCGGAAGTCGCGGATACGGGGCAGGGCGATGGAGATCAGCCGGTCCAGGAACTCCCACATCCGGTCGCCGCGCAGCGTGACGCGCGCGCCGATTGGCATGCCCTCACGCAGCTTGAACTGTGCGATGGACTTGCGGGCCTTGCGGATCTCCGGCTTCTGGCCGGTGATCAGGGCCAGATCGGCAACCGCGCCGTTGATCAGCTTGGCGTCACGGGCGGCGTCACCGACGCCCATGTTGACGACGACCTTGACGACGCCCGGGATCTGCATGACGTTGTCGAACTCGAACTGCTTGTTCAGCGACTCACGGATCTCTTCGCGGTAGCGCTGCTTGAGCCGGGGCTGAACCTTCTCAGGTGCGGTCATCAGATGTCCTTGCCATTGGTCTTGGCGATGCGGACCTTCTTGCCGGTCTCTTCATCGACGCGGTAACCCACACGAGTCGGCTTGCCGTCGGAATCGACGACCATCACGTTGGACACGTGGATCGCGGCTTCCTGGGTGACGATGCCGCCCGACGATGCGCCGCGCTCGTTCTGTGACTGCGCGGTGTGCTTCTTGATCCGGTTGACGCCCTCGACCAGGACCTTGTCGCGGGTCGGGTAGGCCTCGATGACCTTGCCCTTCGCGCCCTTGTCCTTGCCCGAGACCACCAGCACGGTGTCGCCCTTGTGGACCTTCATTTACAAAACCTCCGGAGCCAGCGAGACGATCTTCATGAACTTCTTCTCGCGCAGTTCGCGACCGACCGGCCCGAAGATGCGGGTCCCGCGGGGGTCGTTGTCGGCCTTGATGATGACGGCGGCGTTCTCGTCGAACTTGATGTAGCTGCCATCGGCGCGGCGGCGCTCCTTGACGGTGCGCACCACGACGGCCTTGACGACATCGCCACGCTTGACGTTGCCGCCCGGGATGGCGTCCTTGACAGTCGCGACGATGATGTCGCCGATGCCGGCATAGCGTCGCGATGAGCCACCGAGCACGCGGATGCACAAGATTTCCTTGGCGCCCGTGTTGTCGGCGACCTTCAACCGCGATTCTTGCTGAATCACTCGATCTCCTGACCTGGGTTTGTATGCACGCCAGATACCGACCTGGACGTGCGCGGTCTTTGTTTCCGAAGGGCACGCGGGGCCGACTCTGAAACAGCAGTCAACCGAGGTCTGCCCAAGGCAACCCCTACATAGTAGGTGAGCACGGCGAATGCGCCAAATCGCGGCACTTTACCCGTCGAGCGTGGGTCCGGGCCTCAGCCCACCACGCAGCGGAAGCCGATGTGTGTCGTCGAACTGTCCTGCGACTGCGGGGACCGCGCCGCCGGACGGTACCGGTGACAGTACTCCGGGGCGCACAGGTGCGAACCCCCCTTGAGCACCTGGTTCACCGTGGGATCCGCGGCGAGCTCCGATGTCGCCGGCCGGGCGGCTCCCGAAGGCGGGCAGCACGCGGGGGCGTCGGCCTCGGGCCGGTGCTGCCCCGTGAACCGGGTGGTGGTCCACTCCCACACGTTGCCGATCATGTCCGACAGGCCGAATGCGTTCGCCCGGAAGCTTCCGACCGGCGAGGTGCCGCGCCAGCCGAGCGCGCCGTCGTTGCGATACGGGAACCGGCCCTGCCAGGTATTCGCCATGAGCACTCCGCCCGGGGTCACCTCGTCGCCCCAGGCGTAGATGCCCTCGACTCCCCCGCGCGCCGCGAACTCCCACTCGGCTTCGGTGGGCAACCGGCGTCCGGCCCAGGCCGCGTAGGCCGCCGCATCCGGGTAGGCCACCTGTACGACGGGGTGGTCGGGGGCGGCCGGGTCCCGGTCGGGCCCGAACGGGCGCCGCCAGCTGGCGCCGGGCGCCCAGTCCCACCACTGACGCCAGTCCCGCAGGTCGACGGGGCCGTTCGTGGGCATGAACACCAGGGCGCCGGGCACCAGATCGGCCTCGTCCACCCCGGGATAGAGCGCCGGGTCCATCGGCTGTTCGGCGATCGTGACGTATCCGGTGGCCTCGACGAACTCGCCGAACTGGGCGGTGGTCACAGGATGCTTCTCGATGGCGAATGCGGCGACCGTCGCGGTGTGGACCGGGGCCTCCTCGGGGTAGAACGCCGTCGAACCCATCTGGAAGGTCCCGCCGGGAAGCTCGATGAGTTCGGTCACCACGGCACCGAGGCTAGTCGGGCCCGGCCATCGGCCTGTTCAGCTCGGCATGGCGATTCCGAAGTCGGCGAGCATCGCCGAACTCGCTTCGTCGAATCCCGGCGTCTCACTAGGAGCTTCGAGGCGCACCACGGCCAGGAAAGCACCCTGATTGGTCCACACGTGCACGATCCGGTCGGCATATTCGATGCCCTTTCCCGGCCGTTCGGCCAGGATGCCCATCAGCTTCTGCCCGCTGTAACCGCACAGGTCCCCGGGCAGCACGCTGACGCTGTTGATCGGGTACTTCGCGACGCGGTCGTCGGCGTACTGCTCGAAATCCGCCCGGGCGGTCCGCGTCGTCGGGGTGAGCGTGATCTCGGCGGCCATCCCCGCCGGGCCGGTCAGCCGTACCGCTGCCGCATGCGGTGTCACCTCGGCGAACCCCTCGGGCACGGCGACGGTGAGCTTCGGCGAGCCGGGCGCTTGGCTCCCGGCGGTGACGGTCGGGCCGGCCGGGGGCGGGCAGGTGACCTCGCCCGGGGCCAGCACCCTCGTGGTGGTCGGCTCGACCCCGTAAGCCGGCACCGCGAACTCCGACGGACGTTCCCGCTGAGGCGTTGTCACGGGCAGCGTCGTGACGGGCGCCGCCGCCGTCGTGGTTTCGGCGAGTGGATCCAGGATGTCGACGCCGCCCCCGCAGCCCGACAGCGCGAGCAGCGTCAACGCACACGCGCCCACCCCGATGGTCTTCCCTCTCATCGATCAGCCCCCTCAGTCCCCTCAGTCCTTGGAGAACGCGATAGCGAGTTCCCTTTCCAGGTCCCGGTACGGCTCGCCCGACAGGTCGACGGTGACCTGCCCGATGGTGCCGCCGCCGAACGCGAACGGTGCCCGGTATTGCTGCGACACCGCCGATCCGGTGTTGCGGCCGATGCAGATGCCGCCCCCGGCGAGCGCGAACATGCCGGGGTGGGTTTGCATTCCGTCCAGCGTGGCCACCGCGGCGTCGTCGACATACAGGGTGGTGTTCCCCAGCGGGGTGTGGCTGCCCTCGACGGTGCCGGTCCGCTCGTACTGCACACCGAATATGTGCCGCCCCAACGGGATCGGATCGGGTGAGACCAGAGACTGCTCGTGTTCACCGAGGAAGTTGTAGACGTAGTGCAGCCGCCCGCCGGCGATGAACAGGACGTGACCGCCGTGCGCGCCACCTTGTTTGAACAACACGCCTTGCGCGTCATCGCCGTCCACCGTCACGTCGGCAAGCACGGTGAACGACTGCCCGCGCAGCTCGGCGGCCGCGCCCAGGCCGACTTCCGCGGTGTTCGGGTAGTAGGTGTAGCGGGACCGCTCCCCGACCAGATAGGGCCGCCACCGGGTCATCGTCTCGAGGATGTTGAGATCGGCCAGCGGCAGGCCGTTGTACTTGTCGGCCTCGCTGAACCACAGCTTTTGGAGTTCGGCGAGTTTGTCCGGCTGTTCGGCGGCCAGGTCGTGGCACTGGCTGCGGTCGGCCTCGATGTGGAACAGCTCCCAGCGGTCGGCGTCGAAGTGCGACCACCCCGAGGGGGTGGCGGCGTGCACGGTGTTGGCGAACCAGCCCCTGTGCCAGATGCCGCGGGTGCCGAGCATGGTGTAGAACTGGGTCGCCTTGCCCGTGGGGGCATCCGGATTATCCAGTGCGACTTTGAAACTCATGCCATCCAGCGGCTTCTGCGGAACCCCGCGCACGCTCGCCGGGGGCGTGATGTCGAGCAGGTCGTAGACGGTCGGCGTGATGTCGCAGACGTTGACGTAGTTGTCGCGCACCGCACCGTGGGAGCCAATACCGTTGGGCCAGGAGATGATCGCGGTGTCGGCGATACCACCCTCATGGGAGGCGTAACGCTTGAACAGCTTGTAGGGCGTGTTGAACGCCATCGCCCACCCGATCGGGTAGTGGTTGTAGGTCTCCGGCGACCCCAACCGGTCGATGAACTTGAGCCCTTCCTCGGCGGTGTCGATGTAGCCGTTGAAGAACTTCGTCTCGTTGACCGACCCGTTCGGCCCACCCTCGCCGCTGGCCCCGTTGTCGGAGATCACCACGATGATCGTGTTGTCGAGTTGCCCCGTCTCTTCCAGGAAGTCCAGTACCCGGCCGATCTGGGCGTCGGTGTAGGACAGGAAGCCGGCGAACACCTCGGCCATCCGGGCGAACAGCCGCTTCTCGTCGTCGCTCAAGGTGTCCCACGGCCGCACCGTGTCCTGGGCGGGCCACGGTTCACCGTTGGGTCCCTTGACATCCGCATAGGGATTGACCGGTGACAGCTCGGTCTCGGGCGGAACGATACCCAGCCGTTTCTGGTTCTCCAGCACGATGTCGCGGTAGGCCTCGTAGCCCATGTCGAACCGCCCCGCATACCGGTCGGCCCACTCCTTGAACACGTGGTGCGGGGCGTGACCGGCGCCCGGGCACAGGTAGGTGAACCAGGGTTTGTCCGGGGCGATCACCTTGGCGTCCCGGATGAACTCGATGGTCTTGTCGGCCAGATCGCGGGAGAGGTGATACCCCTCCTCGGGCGTACCCGGAGGGTCGACCGGATGGTTGTCGTACACCAGGTCCGGGTACCACTGATCGGTCTCGCCACCCATGAATCCGTAGAACCGTTCGAACCCCCGCGAGCAAGGCCAATGCCGTTTGGTGGCAGCGAGGTTGGACTCTTCCAACGGAGTCAGATGCCACTTGCCGACGCAGTACGTGTTGTAGCCGTTTTCGGCGAGCACCTCCGGGAGCAGGGCGGTCTCGAGCGGAATCCGCCCGTTGCAGTTGGGGAATCCGTCGGTGAACTCCTCGATGGTGGCCATCCCGACCGTGGTGGCGTTGCGTCCGGTGAGCAGTGACGCGCGGGTCGGCGAGCACAGTGCCGTGGTGTGGAACTGCGACAGCCGAACTCCGCGTTCGGCGATCCGGCTCATCGCCGGCATGTCCACCAGGCCGCCGAAACAGTCCCACGTGGCGATGCCGGTGTCGTCCCACACCAGATACAGGACGTTCGGGGCGTTCTCGACAGCGGTGGGTGCCGCGTAGGGCCCCCAGTCCGGTTCGGAATCCCTGATATCCGTTTCGATCTTGCCGTTGAACGCTGAATTGATCCCGGAGGCCATGGGCTTACCTTCCTCCCGGTTGGCGATTCGGCACCGGTAAGACTGACCGCCCGGAGATTACACCTGTTCAGGGCGTGATACGCGGGAACCGAATTCCTATTGACCAGGGTGCCAATTGCCCTGCAACCTCATCGGCGGCCCGGTAGCGTCGCTGCCGCAGGAGGTCTGCATGCGATGACTGCCAACGCCGAGACCGTTTCCGATGCCGACGCCGGGCATGAGGTACCCCGGGGTCCCGTTGTCGCCCGCCCGCACTGGGCCTGGCGCGTCGAGCCTTCCTCGGTCACCCTCAAACTCGTCATGGCCGGCACCGGGATCGTCTTCACCCTCTTTGTCCTCGTGCACATGATCGGCAACCTCAAGGTGTACACGGGCGCGCGGCATTTCGACGACTACGCGGTCTGGTTGCGCACGCTGCTCGAACCGTTGTTGCCCTACGAGGGGGCACTGTGGATCTTCCGGGTGGTGCTGGCCGGCTGCTTGATCGCCCATGTCGGCTGCGCGGTGCTGCTGACCCGCCGGGCGCACGTGGCGCGGGGACGGTTCCGCAGGCGAGGACTGGGACTGCGGTCGTTCACGGCGCGCACCATGCTGGTCAGCGGACTGGTCCTGTTGCTGTTCATCGTGTTCCACATCCTCGACCTGACCGTGGGAACCCGGCCCTTCGCCAGCGCGTCCTTCGCCGGTGCCACCGAGTCCACCAGCCATGCCTACGACAACCTGATCGCGAGCTTCAGCCGGCCCGGTGTGGCGGTGTTCTATCTCCTGGCGATGGCGGTTCTGGGTGCCCACCTGCTGCACGGATTGTGGACCGCGGTCAACGATCTCGGGGTCACCGGAGCGCGGGCCCGCCAGGTGGGCGTGGTGGTCGGGGGTGTACTCGCACTGGCAGTGATGGTGGGCAACATGACGATTCCGATCGCCGTGTGGACCGGGCTGGTGTCATGACCCGCCCGGAAACGGAAACCGGATCACGCACGGACCCGCTCGCCGGGCTGCGCACCGTCGGCGGCCCGATCAGCGGTGGCGTACCCGACGGTGACCCCGCCCTGGCCTGGCAGCGGCGCACCCTGGACTACCGGCTGGTCAGCCCGCTGAACCGGCGCAAGTTCACCGTCATCGTGGTGGGGACCGGCCTGGCCGGCGCGGGCTGCGCCGCGGCGCTCGGCGAACTCGGTTATCACGTCGAATGTTTCACCTTCCACGATGCACCCCGCCGGGCGCACAGCGTGGCGGCCCAAGGCGGCATCAACGCGGCCCGGGCCCGCAAGGTCGACAACGACAGTGTCGAACGGTTCGTCAAGGACACCGTGAAGGGCGGCGATTTTCGGGCCCGCGAGGCGGATTGCTTCCGTCTGGCACGCGAATCCGCCCGTGTCATCGACCACATGAACGCCATCGGGGCACCGTTCGCGCGTGAGTACGGCGGCAGCCTGGCGACCCGCTCGTTCGGCGGCGTACAGGTATCACGCACGTACTACACCCGCGGACAGACGGGCCAGCAACTTCAGATCGCGTCCAGTCAGGCACTGCTGCGGCAGGTTGCGGCCGGCACTGTCACCCTGCATACCCGCGCCGAGATGCTCGATGTCATCGTCGATGACGGCCGCGCCCGCGGGATCGTCACCCGCAATCTGGTGACCGGGGAGATCCGCGCCACCACCGGTCATGCGGTGGTGCTGGCTACCGGCGGCTACGGCAACGTCTTCTACCGCTCGACCCTGGCCCGTAACTCCAACGCGAGCGCGACGTGGCGGGCCCACCTCCGGGGCGCGTTGTTCGCCTCCCCCGCGTTCATCCAGTTCCATCCGACGGCGCTGCCGGTGAGCTCCGAGTGGCAGTCGAAAACCATTCTGATGAGTGAGTCGCTGCGCAACGACGGCCGAATCTGGGTGCCGGTGCGCGCGGGTGACGACCGCGACCCCAACGACATCCCCGAAGACGAGCGGGACTACTACCTCGAACGGATGTACCCGTCGTACGGCAACCTCTCCCCGCGCGACGTCTCGTCGCGGGCGGCCCGCACCCAGATCGAAGCCGGGCGCGGCGTCGGCCCGTTGAAGAACAGCGTCTACCTGGATTTCCGAGATGAGCTGGCCCGTCTGGGTTCCGACAAGATCGCCGAGCGCTACGGCAACCTGTTCTCGATGTACCGCGACGCCACCGGCGAGGACCCGTACCAGGTGCCGATGCGGATCGCCCCCGGCGCCCACTTCTCGATGGGTGGCCTGTGGAGCAATTTCGACCAGATGACTTCCATCCCAGGCCTTTTCGTCGCGGGCGAGGCCGGCTGGGGATACCACGGCGCCAACCGCCTCGGCGCGAACTCGCTGCTGTCGGCCTGCGTCGACGGGTGGTTCACCTTGCCGTACTCGGTACCCGACTACCTGGCTGGCCTGCTCGGCACGGCACCGCCCGCCGCCGACGATCCGGCGGTGACCCGCACGCTGGGCGAGGTGAGCCAACGCGTCGAGCGTCTGCTGGCGGTGGGCGGCAGCCAGGGACCCGACCGGTTCCACCGCAAGCTCGGCGACGTGCTCTACACCGGCTGCGGAGTGTCCCGATCGGCACAGGGGCTGACCGACGCGATCGCCGCCATCGACGAGCTGACCGCGCAGTTCTGGTCCGACCTGCGGGTGGCCGGGTCAGGCGCACAGTTCAACCAGGAACTCGAAAAAGCCGGGCGGGTGGCCGATTTCCTCGGCCTGGCCCGGCTGATGTGCATCGACGCGCTCGACCGTGACGAATCGTGTGGCGCGCACTTCCGCGTCGAGCACCAGACCGCCGACGGTGAGGCCGAACGCGACGACGACAGGTGGTGTTTCGTCTCGGCCTGGGAGCATCGTCCGGACAGTCCGCCGGTCCGTCGCGACGAGGCGCTGACGTTCGCAGCCGTTCCACTGCAGACGAGGAACTACGTATGAGGCTGACGTTGCAGATCTGGCGCCAACCCGACACCGCCTCGGCGGGCCGATTCGAGGAGTACACCGTCGACGACGCGACGCCCGAGATGTCGCTGCTGGAGCTGCTGGACCGGCTCAACGACACCCTGGTGGCCGACGGCCGGGACCCGGTGGCCTTCGATTCCGACTGCCGCGAGGGCGTGTGCGGATCCTGCGGGATCACCGTCGACGGACGACCGCACGGGCCCGTGCCCAAGACGCCCGCCTGCCGACAGCACGTCCGGTCCTACCGCGACGGCGCGCACATCCGCATCGAGCCGTTCCGTTCGGCTGCCTATCCGGTGGTGCGCGATCTGGTGGTGGACCGCTCGGCACTGGACCGGATGATCGCCGCGGGCGGGCACATCGCCGTCGACGCGGGCACGGCCGCCGACGCCGATGCCGAGCCGCTGCCGCACGACGACTCCGAATACGCCTTGGATTTCGCGGCCTGCATCGGGTGCGGGGCATGTGTGGCGGCCTGCCCCAACGGAGCGGCACACCTGTTCGCGGGGGCCAAGCTGTTGCATCTGGGCACCGTCACCCGGGGCCGGCAGGAACGGTCGCGCCGGGCCACCACTCTCGTCGGGCAGATGGAGCGCGAGTTCGGGCCGTGCTCCAGTTACGGCGAATGCTCCGAGGTCTGCCCCGAGGGCATTCCGCTCACCGCCGTCGCCGCGGTCAATCGCGAAGTGGTGCGGGCCCGACTGCGCGGCCCCAGGAACTGACTGAGCGAAGGGACTGCGCCGATGACCACCACCGCAGAGGCTGCCACGGCGCCCAAGACCCCACGGTGGGTGCCCTATCTGTGGAAGGCCGGCATCCCGATTCTGGTGGCGGTGGTGGTGTATTTCCTGCCGGTTCCCGCGGGCGTGGAGCCCACCGGCATGCGGATGTTCGGGATCTTCCTCGGCACGATCCTGGCGCTGATCCTGCAGCCGCTGCCCACTGGTGCGGTGGCGCTGATCGGCATGACCGCGGCGATGCTGACCAAGACCGAGACGGCGGCACGTGCCCTGTCGGGATTCGCCAACACGACGGTGTGGCTCATCGTCGCGGCGTTCTTCATCGCCGAGGGGTTCCTGATCACGGGACTCGGGCGGCGCATCGCGCTGATGTTTGTCACCAGGATGGGCCGCTCCACCCTCGGATTGTCCTACGGGATGGCGTTGACGGACCTGATTCTCGCGCCGGCGACTCCGTCGAACACCGCCCGCTGCGGCGGGGTGGTGTTCCCGATCGTCGCTTCGCTGAGCCATCTCGAGGATTCACATCCCGAACCGGAGGAGTCGCGCAAACGCCTCGGCGCATATCTGACGCTCACCGCGTTGCAGGTCAACGTCATCACCTCGGCGATGTTCGTCACCGCGATGGCGGGCAACCCCGTCGCGCAGGAGGCCGCGGGAAAGCTGGGAGTCGAAATCTCCTGGGGCAAGTGGGCACTGGCAGCGATCGTCCCCGGCGTGGTGAGCCTGGTGGCGGTGCCCTGGGTGATGTCCAAGGTGTATCCGCCGACGGTCACCAAGACCCCTGATGCGCCGCAGCAGGCACGTGAGCAGTTGCGCGAGGCAGGCCCGATGTCGCGCAAGGAATGGATCATGGCGGCCACCTTCATCCTGCTGCTGGTGCTGTGGTGCCTCACCGATCTGCTCCGGGTCGACGCGACGACGGCTGCCTTCACCGGTATCGCCATCCTGCTGATCACCGGCGTCTTGTCGTGGAAGGACCTGGCGGACAACACCTCTGCCTGGAGCACCCTGGTGTTCTTCGGCGTACTCGTCGGAATGGCCAACGAACTCAACGAACTCGGCGTGATCGACTGGATCGGCGACTCGGTGGCCGGGGCGGTGGGGTCCCTGCCGTGGCTCGTCGCGTTCGCGATCCTGACCCTGGTCTACTTCTACTCGCACTACCTGTTCGCCTCGAACACGGCGCACATCGTCGCGATGTACGCGGTGTTCGTCGGGGCGGCGATCGCCACCGGCGCCCCACCCTTGTTCTCGGCCTTGGTGTTCGGGTTCATCGGGAACCTGTTCGGCGGTCTGGCCCACTATTCGTCCGGCCCGGCCGGTGTCATCTACGGCTCCGGGTACGTCAAGACCAGCGAGCTGTTCCGGGTCGGGTTCCTGATGAGCATCGTGATCATCCTGATCTGGACGCTCATCGGCGGCGGCTGGATGAAACTCATCGGGATCTGGTGACCTGACCGGGGCAGGCGCATTCCAGATCTTCTCCACTGCACGCCGGGTCCGGACCGTGGCCGCCCTGAGGGGTCGGCGCATCCGGTTGATCGCCGAGACCTCTGAGCGGACCGGCCATCCGGGCCACGACCGGGCTACCCGCGGCCAGGGTGGCCAGCACCGCCGACACCACGACGGCACCGTGGGCGCCGTGCGCGTCGGCGGCCACGCCGGCCAGCGCGGTACCCGACGCCCCGCCCACGAGCGCCGCGCTGTTGAGCCAGCCGAACGCCTCTGCCGCCGAGTGTTCCTCGATCTCCCGCGACACCATGAGATACAGCGCGGACATCGCCGGGGCGAAGCCCAGTCCCGACACGAACAATGCGCAGAACTGCAGGGCGAGGTTGCCGACGAGGCCGAACACGGCGGTGCCGGCAGCCACGATTCCCAGCGCGGCGACCAGGCCGGCGAGCCTGAATCGCCGGTGCCCGAACATCAAGCCTCCGACCAGGGATCCCACGCTCGCCACCGCGATCGCGAGTCCGGCGGTGACACCGGTGCGTCCGAGCGCGGCGACGATACCGACTTCCAGGGCCATGAACGAGGCGACCAGCGCGAGGCTGGCGACCATCGCGAGGATGACCGCCCGGTTGGCGATCACTCGGCCGAAGGCCGACGCGGCCATGCCCGTAGGCGGCCGAAGATGCCTGGCGCCCAGCAGAAACCACGTGGTGCCGACCACCGTGACGCCGGCGGAGACCGCCAACGGGATCGCGGTCGACAGCGCGGAGGCGAGGAAGGTCGTGGCCACCGGGCCGACAACCCAGATCAGTTCCTGTGCGGTGGTGTCGAACGCGAACAGCGCGCGGACCCCGTCGCTGGGCACCAGTTGCGGATACAGCGCCCGGACCACCGGCATCAGCGGCGGCACGGATGCCCCGATGAGCACCCCGAGCATCAGCAGCAGCGGCCCGGAGGCACCGGCGAACGCCAGCGCCAGCATGGCGATGCCGTTCGTCAGGGCCGCGGCGATCAGGGTGATCACCATGGCGCGTCCGGCGATGCGCGCGGTGACGGGCATCGCCAGCGCTTCCCCGATGCTGACGCATGCCACCGCGGCGCCGGCCAGTGCGTAGGACCCGGTCTTGGACTGGACGTGCATGAGGATCGCCAGGTTGAGCATGCCCAGCGGCAGTCGGGCGAACAGCTGGGAAGCAGTCACGTTCAGTACGCCCGGAGTCCGGAGCACGTCGCGATACACCCGCATGACCAGCTTCTCCATGTGACTCGACCGACGTGACCGGCCCAAACTATACCGTCCAGACGGTACAGTTCCACTGAATTGTCGTAAGCTCTCGGAATGGCTTCGTCGCGGGACCGCATCCTCGACGCCTACGAGGATGTCCTGGCCGTCGAAGGCGAGCGCTACGCCACCCTCGACGCGGTGGCCGCCAAAGCGGGCGTGTCGAAAGGCGGTCTGCTCTACCACTTTCCGTCCAAGGACCGTCTCGCCGCCGCATTGTGCGACCGGCTCCTGGCACTGGCGGCCGAGGATGTGCAGGCGATGCGGACCGCTCCGGAGGGACCCGCGCGCTACTACATCCGGTCCTCTCACTACGCGGGCACGCCGCTCGATCGGACCCTGGTGGCGGTGTCCCGGTTGCAGCAGGCGGGTGACGGTCACGCGCGGACCGTCATCGAGACCGTTTCGGCCGACTGGCTGAACGTCCTGCACGATGCACTCGGCGACCTCGACGTGGCCCGCGCGGTGAAGCTCATGGGCGACGGTCTGTACTACAGCGCTCTGCACCGCGCACTCGGCGGCCACGTCGTGGAGGCCGACGAGGACGACGGCTTGCTGGCGGTGATCGATCGGATCACCGCCACCTCAGACCCCGCTCAATGACGGTGGCCGAGCCCCGGTGCGTGCGGCCTGCCGACTCAACCACAGCTGCAGTCCCAGGAGCGGAATCGTCCAGCCCAACCAGGCACCCACACCCGCGACGACCCACAGATACTTCTGCTCGTCCCCGCCGAAGACGCTGTCGCGCAACGGGTCGAAGGTCAGATACAGCACGGGCGTCCAGATCCTGTTGGTGATGATCGACAGCGCCAGCGTCGCACTCCGCAGCATCTGGCGGCGGTGTACGCCGAACCTGCGGTGGCGCGCCGCAACGAATCCGTCGACCGTGAACCAGAGCCAGAGCGCCCCCAGTGCGACGTCGCTGACCCGCAGTATCGGACCGAACGGCGTCGCCGCCCCGATCACCATCGCGCAGACCGCCGCCGGAATCGCCGTCGCGACGTAGACGCGGCCGGTGCGCCGATGCAGTGCCGGGTGGCGATGCCGCAAGCCCGGCCAGATCTGCGCGACGGCGCACACCATCGCCACGCTCGCGAAGAGAACGTGAGCGACCAGCAGCGGATAGTGCAGCCCGAAGGTGGACGGCACCCGGGTGCCGCCGGTGAGGTACGGCGGTAGCGAATACGCCAGGAACACCACGACGATCACCGCGAGCGCCGCGGCCGGCCGCTTCGATCGCCCTGATGCGTATGTCATACGCAAAAGGGTATGGCATACGCATCAGGTTGTCACTGATTACTCTGAGCGGTGATGTCCGGCCCCGATGAACCGCTCCCCCGTGCGTTGCGCCTGCTCTGGCAACAAGACCCGGCGCCGAGTCGGTCGCGTGGCCTGACGCGGGAGGCGATCGTCGCGGCGGCTGTCGAACTCGCCGATACCGACGGACTCGCCGCCCTGTCGATGGCACGACTGGCCGAGCGTCTCGGATGCGGCACCATGTCCCTCTACCGGCACGTGGCCAACAAAGACGAGCTGGTGACGTTCATGCTCGCCACCGGACCCGGCCCGCCGCCGACGACGCCCGAGGGATCGGATTGGCGTGGTGCACTGTCGAATTGGGCTCATGAACTGTGGGCCATCTACCACCGCCATCCGTGGATCCTGCAGGCCGCGTCGGCCGGCCTGCCCGCAGATCCCGGTCAACTGGCCTGGCTCGACGCCGGCCTGGCCGCCCTGTCCGGCACGGGGCTGACCGAGCGCGAGAAGCTCACCGCGGTCATCGCCGTGCTGGTTTTCACCCGGGGCTCGGCGGCGTTGGCCATCGAGGCGCGCGACGTGGACGACCGGGAGTACCCAGCGTTACTGCGACGACTGGTCCGACCGGACCGGTTCCCCGCATTGGCAGCCGCCATCGACGCCGGGGTGTTCGATCAGACCGACGACGACCCCCTGGCCGAATTCCGTTCCGGCCTGGGTCAACTGCTCGACGGCATCGCAGCGAAAGCAGGGTGAGCACCGGCTACGGCCGGCGGGCCTCCAGCCGCGCGGCCACGCCGTCGAGAAGCAGATCCAGAGCCGATTCACCCGCGCTGCGCCGCATCGACTCGTCGAGCAGACCACTGGTGGCCGCGATGTTCGGATAGTTCTCGGCGGGCAGCTGCGCGTAGGTGTCACGCCACCTGTCGTCATCGCGCTTCTGGTGTTCTGCGGGCAGGGCTTCGAAGGCGGCGTCCAGAGCGGCGAACCCCAGCATCTGGTCGATGAAGGCGTGATACACCTCGACCGCCTCCCGCTCGGGGAAACCGGCCGACCGCAGTGAACCCAAAACCGTCTCGATGATCTGGATCTCGTGGGCGCCTCCGGTCACCCGGCTCGCGGCCAGCACACCGGCCTGCGGGTGCTCGACGTAGACGCGGTGCAGGCGCAGCCCCAGTTCCCGCATGTCCTCCCGCCAGTGACCGGTCGGCTCCCACCCCTCGACCACTCGTCGCAACAGCTCGTCGGTGATGGCCAGCACCACGTCCTCGATGCCGCGGAAGTAGCGGTACAGGGCGGTGGGGTCAGCCCCGAGGGCGACGCCGAGGCGCCTGACGCTCAGGCCGGCCGCACCGTGGTACTGCAACACCCGCAGGGCAGCCTCGACGATGAGCTCCTCGGACAGCACGACGCCCTGCTTCGTCTGTCGCCGTCGTCGCCGCGGCGACTCGGACTTCAATGTTCGGCCCATCCGCACTGCCTCCCGGCGCTTACATCAACGCCTTCGACCCATTGTGCGGCCCGGCCGCGGCCCGGCCCACAGAAACGCTATGCGACGAAGACCTTTCGCAGTGTCTCCCGCACCGTCCAGGTGGTGCGCTGCCCGGCGTGCAGGCGAACGAGGCTGCCGGGCCGGAGATCGATCGTCGGAGTGCCGTCGTCGAACGCGACACTGGCGTCCCCGCTCAGGACGACGAAGACCTCGTCCGACTCCACGTCCCGGGAAACGCCGGGGGTGTGTTCCCAGACGCCCACCGTCACGTCGGCCAAAGAGGTCACGTCACGATGCCCCGTCGTCGGAGCGCCGTCCAGCACCGACTCACCGGGAAGCGGCGCGTGGTCGAGCTCCAGGCCTACGGCGTCGACACATGTGCTCACGAGTCGAACCCAAGCCCGACCGAGTCGAGCGCCTTCAGCAGCACGTTGCGGCGGCCCTCACGATGGTCGGCACGGTCGAGCGACCAGCGGGTCGCCTGAATCCCGGCCGAGGCCAACGGTTCCGGCGGGAACGGTGCCGGCATGGACTTGACCATCTCGAGTTCGGTGCGAACCGTCGGCGTACCGGCGAAACGGTCGAGCATCACCTCGGCGGCGAAACGCGTGGCCGCCACGCCGAGCCCGGTGAACCCGGCGGCATATCCGACGCGGTCGCCGTACGCGGACCCGAAGAAGGCACAGAACCGCGTCGAGGTGTCGATCACCCCGGCCCAGCGGTGGCTGAAGCTGACGTCCTCGAGCTGCGGGAACGTGGTGAAGAAGTGGCCGGCGAGCCGGCGGTAGGTGGCATCGCGGTCCTCGTACTGAGGCCGGATCCGGCCGCCGAAGTGATAGATGGCGTCGTATCCGCCCCACAGGATGCGGTTGTCTTTCGACAACCGGTAGTAATGGAACTGGTTCGACATGTCACTGATGCCTTGCCGGTTGCCCCAACCGATCTCGGCCAGCTGGGTATCGGTCAGCGGCTCGGTCATCAAGGCGTAGTCGTACACCGGCACCGTGTGGTAGCGGTATCGCTTCAGCAGCGACGGAAAACCGTTGGTCGCCAAGATCACTCGGTCGGCGTACGCGGTCACCCGCTCGGTGCGCACCGACAACGGCCCGCCCCGATGGTCCTGACCCAGGCCGAGAACCTTGCTGTTCTCGTAGATCTCGACACCGAGTTCACTTGCGGCGCGGGCGAGTTCACTCGCGAGTTTGGCCGGGTGAACCAGCGCGGCGGCGTCCTTGGACCACACTCCGGAAAGGTAGGTGGGCGAGTTCACCTCGGCGCGGATCGCCTGCTGGTCGAAGTAGACCTGATCCGGCCGCAGCGCCGCGGTGGCCAGTTCGGCTGCCTGGTAGGGCTCGACCGCCACCGCGATCGAGCCGGTCCGCTCGAAGTCGCAATCAAGGCCGAGCGAATCGACGGTCTTCGCGATGCCGTCGAGGTTCTCCAGCCCCAGCCGGTCGAGAACGTCGATCTCGTCCGGCCAGCGGCTGCGGCCGTTCTCGGCGCCGTGGGTGAGCGACGCCTCGACGAAACCGCCGTTGCGGCCCGAGGCCGCCCACCCGATCGTCTGTCCCTCTACGAGGGCGACCCGCATGCCGGGGTCACGCTGCTTTGCCATCAAGGCGGACCACAGGCCGGTGTACCCGCCGCCGACCACGACCAGGTCGTAGCGCGACGACGGCTTGGTCAACCCCGGGTAGCGGGCTTGACCAGGGATGTCGTCGAGCCAGAAAGGCTGAAGCGCGGTCGTGGCCAACGAGCGGTCGACGAGGCTGGTTGCGGGGGAATTTCGTTCGAAAACGGTTTGCACGGGTATCTTCCTGGACAGTGAGGTACTACCCAGTAAGACGTATCCCCAGCGCTACCTCAAGGGTGTTGACGTAAGCGCAGCAGCTGCGGGATCAGCACCCGGGTGTCGGGCACGAAGGGCCAGTCCGGATCGGCCAGATGCGTTGCGAGCTCCTCATCGGTCCACCACCATCCGTCCACGATCTCCTCGGGCTGATGCCTGATCGGGCCGTCCCAGCTCACCTCGAACGCGAACAGGTGACAGCGCATGGGTTTTCCGGCCCACTGTCCGTCCCAGGCCTCTGACGCCAGCGCCGTCAACGGCACGCCGCCGATACCGAGTTCCTCGGCCAGTTCCCGGGTTGCGGCGCGCACCGGCGTCTCCCCCGGGTCGACGACCCCACCGGCCAGACAATCGTGCATCCCGGCGAACACCGACTTGGTCATGGTGCGGCGGTGCACGTAGATCCGGGTCCCATCCGGAGACCGCACCAGCACACCGGCACTTGCGTGCCACAACCCCTCGGCATACACCCGCGAACGTGGCGCCGCGCCAACCACATTCCCGTTGGCGTCGTACACCGCGACGAGTTCGTCGGTCACGCCGTCACGTTACCGGCCGGCGCACCGGCGGTCGGCTACGGCGTGACGATGTTGAACCAGAACGGGAACGTATCGAGCATGCCCACGAAGTCTTCCACCGGTTGACGGTTGCCGTCGAGTTTGACCTTGTTCTGATCGATACCGTCGTTGAGCTTGAGCTTGCCCATCTGAATCTGATTCATCGCGTCCTTGGACAGCGTGAGGCTCGCGTCGGCGTTCGGGATCTTGCCCGGCGCGTAGTTCAGCACGCCGTTCTCCACGACGAGGGTGTAGTCCTTCTTCAGGTCGTCGAAGGTCACGTTGAGCTTGATGTTCTTGCCTGCGGCCTTGGGGCCGTTCAGGCGCACACCCAGGTAGTCGAACATCATCTCGGGCGGCATCGCGCTGATCGTGTCCGGGCTCGCAACATCGGTGCCGCCGGACGTGGGCACTCCGTTGCGCAGTTCGTACGCGCCCTGCAGGTATACCGAGCGCCAAGGCCCGGACTCGGCCTGATAGCCCATCTGCTCGTAGCTGTCGGCCAGCAGGTTCTTGCCGTTCACACTGTCCGGGTTGGCGAACACCACCTGCTTGAGCACCATCGCCGTCCATCGGTAGTTACCCGCGTCGAAGTCCTTTTTCGCCTTGTCCAGGATGGCGTCCTCGCCGCCCATGTACTCGACGTACTTCTTGGCAGCGTCGGCCGGCGGCAGGTCATCCAGATCGGACGGGTTGCCGTCGTACCAGCCCATGTACCGCTGATAGACCGCCCGGGAGTTGTGCTTGAGGGTGCCGTAGTAGCCGCGGTCCGGCCAGAAGTTGCCGAGTTCGGGCGGCATCTGGATCTCCTCGGCGATCTCGGAGCCGACCAGACCGTTGTTCATCAACCGCACTGACTGGTCGTGGATGTACTTGTACATGTCACGCTGCTTTTTCCAGTAGTCGATGATCTTGTCGTGACCCCACATGGGCCAGTGGTGGCTCTGGAACTTCACCTCGGTGTTCGGCCCGTAGGTATTGATGGTGTCGTCGAGGAACTTCGCCCAGATCCGGGCGTCTCGCACCTGGGCACCGCGCAGGGTCAGCAGGTTGTGCATCGTGTTGGTGGTGTTCTCGGCCATCCACATGGCCTTGAACTGCGGGAAGAAGGTGTTCATCTCGGTCGGCGCCTCGGTCCCGGGGGTCATCTGGAACTCGAGGTCGACGCCGTCGATGGTCATCTTCTGGCCGGTGGTGGTGATGATGTCCGTCGGGATGATGAGTGTGGGCAGACCCGTGGAAACCGTCATGCCCAGGCCTCCGTTGACGCCGCCCTCGGCATTGCGCGGAAGTAGCGCACCGTACATGTAGACCGCCCGCCGCCCCATCGCGTTTCCGGCGATCACGTTCTCACTGACGGCGTCTTCGACGAACGCCTGCGGGGCAATGACTTTCACCTTGCCGGAATCGACATCGGCCTGATTGATGATGCCGCGGACACCGCCGTAGTGGTCGACGTGGGAGTGGCTGTGGATGACCGCGACGATCGGGCGGGCACCGAGGTGCTGATTGGCGAGGTCGAGAGCGGCCTTGGCGGTCTCGGGTGAGATCAGGGTGTCGTACACGATCCACCCGGTGTCACCCTGGATGAACGTGATGTTCGACAGGTCGTAACCGCGCACCTGATAGATGCGGTCGGCCACCTTGAACAGGCCGTACTCCATGCACAACTGCGCGTTGCGCCACAGGCTCGGGTTCACCGTGTCCGGCGCGGGCTTGTCGTCGGAGATGTACTTCTTGTATTCCTCCAGATCCCAGACCACATCGCCGTCGGCATTCTTGATCGTCAACGTATCCGGCCGTCCGACCAGATTCCGTTGTGCATCCTCGAAGTCGCCGCGCTCGTTGAACGGCAAGCTGTCGAGCACCTTCTTGTTCGCGGCCTTGGTCGCCTCGGTGGCACCTTTGACGCCGTTGTCGGTCTTCAATTCCCCACTGCCGCCGGATGATCCACCGGCAGACTTGTCGTCACATGCGACGATCAACGAGGTGGCGACACCTGCCACCGCCAGTCCGCCCAGCATCCTGCGCCGCGGAAGCTGCGCTCGCAATTCGTGAGGCTTATCGGCTTGATACGACTTCGAATTGGGATCCATGCACGTAAATTATGCCGCCGAATCGCATAATTCGAGTGCAATTCACCCGAGCGACCAAACTCCGGCGACGAACACACCCCCTACCGGCACGTTGCTGGAAAATCGAATCGCGCAGCAAGCAAACGAGTGTCGGATTGCTGAGTCAGAATCCGATTACAGAATCGGCGCAGATCCCTCGCGCGAAATGAGTGAGCGCGTGGCATCCGACGGGGACGTGAGTGGACCGCTCACACCGTCCACCAGTTCGCCCCATCGGAGATGACGTCCACTGCCTGGCCATCGGCAAGCACGAATTCGGGTTTACCGTCGATCGCCTGCCCTTTGACCGCACCGAGTTTCGCGTCGGCGCCGGAAACGTTCTTGACCGTGTAGCGGCAGGTGTTGTGCAGGGCAGACGGCAGCTTGGCTTTCGAAGCTCCCGCGGCGAGCAGATAGACATATTCGGCGTCGGGCGAACTCTCGAAGGTGCCGGGTGCCGACAACGTGACGACCGCGCGCCGCGCTGACGGCGTCAGGTTTCCCGACGTGTTTCCCGCGATCCCGACGTTGCGCCCCTCGGCCCGTACCGGCGCCTCGCTGTATCCGTTGTTGTCCCACTGGTTTCCCGAAATCGCGATGTCATCGACGTACCGGGCATCCACGGCGTAGCTCCAGCCGGCCCCCTCGTCGGTATTGGCGATGAAGTTTCCGGTGACGTTGAAGCCTTTGGTGCGGTGGTCGGCGTCGACGGAATAGATGCCGATGGCGGGATACTTGTACGGCGCACCCTTACCGCCGTTGGTGATGTTGTTACCGACAATCGCCACCTGTTCGTCATCGGACTCCAGCCACGACGGCATCGTGAAGACGATGGCCTCCTTCCGGGCGCCCTCGCAGATGTTGCCGATGATCGTCAGTTGCTTGTTGCCGCGCAGCTCGATGTTGTTCTGCGGGGCCCCGTCGAGGTGGTTGGCCAGAATGCGTACCGGGCCTGCCTCGATCGACAGGTTGGGGCCTGTCGACCCGATGTTGTTGTTCACGATCCACGAATCGAAGAACCGATACGTGGTGTAGATGCCGTAGCCCGTGCTCTGTTCGATGAAATTGTCGTCGATCCAATTCAGCAGACCCTCGGTGTTGGCGTTGAGCCGCATGCCGTAGTCGGTCCAGCCCAGGATCCAACAATGCCTGACATAGCTCTTGTCCAAGTCGACGTCGAATCCCGGTGAACCCTGAGAGTTCGCATCGATCTTGAGGTTTTCGATCCGGCATTCGATCCAGCGTCCGCTGATCGGCGCGACATCGGCCGTCACCCGCAATCGAGCAGCGCGTTCTCCCGCGCCGATCAGGCAGATGTGGGAGAAGCCGTCGTCGCCGTTACCGATCGAATCCGACAACGCATATTCGCCCGGCGGGAAGAACACCGTGCCGCCACCCGCGTCGGCCGCTTCGCGAACAGCGCGCAGCACGGCCGCATGATCGTCGGTTGTTCCGTCCCCGGTGGCGCCGTGCGACGTCACATCGATCACAGACATGGTGCCCAATCTGCCAGACCTCACCCGCACTCCGATGAAAAGATGGGGGCTGCCCGCCAACCAGCTACGGATCACCAGGTAGGGGACGTTCGATGGTTCGAGTCACTGTTCTGCTGTCAGTTGCCCTCGCCGTTCTCACGGCGTGTGGCGGGTCGCCGACCCAGGGCTCGGCCGGCGACCCGGACAGCGCCGGGCACGTCGTCTCCGAAGCGCCCCTGGACAACCTGGTGCCGGCGCTGCGTGACGCGACCGCGCAAGCCAAGATCATGACGTACGCCTCGCGCAACGGTGTCAACGATGCGGTCTCACACGTGACGGGCACGGTGTTCGTACCCAAGGGCAACCCACCAGCGGGGGGCTTTCCGGTGGTGGCCCTGGGGCATTCGACCACCGGGACGTCGGCGGACTGCGCTCCCTCGCTGTCACCCGATCTGCGCGGCGAGGCAACGACGGTGGTGGCGTTGCTCAACGCCGGTTACGTGGTCACTGTGCCCGACTACCAGGGCCTGGGAAAGCCCGACAAACCCGATGACTACGACTTCCACCCGTATCTGGACTCGACCACGGCCGGCTACAACGTGATCGATGCGGTACGGGCGGCTCGGACGATCGTGCCGAACACCTCCACATCGTGGGCGGCACTGGGCGCTCGCGAGGGCGGGCAGGCCACCTGGGCCGCAAACGAACTCATCGACAACTACGGTTACGACCTCAAACTGGTCGCCACTGCATCTCTGGCGCCGATGGCGAATATCGATGCCCTCGCGGACGGGGCGATGGCAGGCACCCTGAACGCCGATCAGAAGCTGGCCTACGTCGCCTATCTCGCCGCGTTGAAAGACCAGTACTACTACGACTTCGAAGTCGACGACTACCGTCGTGGTGCCGCCCAGGAGAATTGGGACGCCTTGCTCAGCTGCAATGACGATGCGAAGCGAAAGTCACTGGCAGACAAGTTGAGTGCCGATGATCTGCGCCCCGCCAACCCGGAAGCGCTGAAGACGCTGCGCGGCTACATCCAGAAGACGAACCTGCCGCAAGGACCCACGAAAGCACCGATGTATGTCATCTATGCCGGGAAGGACTCGGTGATCCCGGCCGCCTCCACAGAGCGGGCGCTCACCGCGGCTTGCAAGATGGGTGACGGCATCCAGATCGCCTTCTGGCCTGATGCGACACGCGAACAGGTCCAACCCGCTGCGGCGGTGGGCTGGCTCAACGATCGGATGAAATCGGTCCCGGCAGCCAATGATTGCCCGGCGTTCACCGCGGCCCACCCGTGACGACCGGCTATCTCCTGCCTACCGGCTCGTTCACCCGGTAGAGCCGCCAATCCGGCTGGCCGTCACCGTCATTGGGAACCTCCAGCTCCAGGGTGGCCACCTCGGCACCCGTGTCGTACAAGGTCGGGTAGCGCACATTGAGCGCATCCGATGTGCCGCGCCCGGTCGCCGGGACCGCGAGCAGATATCTGACCCCGTTGGCGGTCGGATCATTGAGCAACTCGGTGAAATCCGGGTCTGACGGAATCACGAAAACCTGCGGCCGGCTCGACGCAGCCAGGATTCCGAACCCGTACACCGTATCGGTGATCACGGAGCTGTCCGGCAGGTCGAGATTCTCCAGGTACTGGGCGATATCCCGCTCGGTTTTGAACGTCCGGGCGATCTGGTGCTCGATCGCCTTCCGCTCGGTCACGTTGTACGGATCCGGATTCAGCACCGCACCGAGTCCGTATTCCTGCGGCGCGTATTTGGGTTGAGCCATACCGAGCATCGTCACCGGGATACCGATGGCGACCGTCGCGGCAACGGCGACATACGGCGCGGCGGACCTGGGTTTGACCGGCTCGGCGGTCGGAGCCGGCGGCGCATATCTGCCCCGGCGGGTCGGCGTCCTGAAGACCCCGTCCGGAACCCCGAGCATCGCCATGGTCACGCACAGGGGTATCGCGATGATGAAGAACCGCAGGAACGGGAACGTCGATCCCGACGCGTAGCTGTACGACTGGAACACCAGCACCGCACCGAACAATGCGAAGGGCACGATCAACATCTGCCAGTTCGGCCGGCCCCATCGCTGCATCACCGCCCACAACGCCAACGGCAGCATGGTCGGCGCCAACAGCATGATGCAGACCGCCGCGAACATCAGGCCGTCGAACAGATTCGGCGCCGTCTGCCCGGATTGCTCAAGGATCGCCGTGTTGCCGTACTGCGAGGTGAACTGCGCGAACGCCTCACCGGTGATCAGCCAGCCGGCGGCCGCCCAGCCGAGGAACGCCAGAAAGCCGGGGCCGCTGACGATCAACATGTCCAGAAAGGCGCGCCGCAACCGGGGCGGCGGTTTGGCCCGGAGATAGGTCGTGATGGCCACCAGGAACCCGGCCGCCGCCACGCAGGCCGCCGCGTCGTACCGGGTGAGATAGGCCAATCCCATCGCGATGCCGCCCGCGGCCACCAGATGGTGCACATCGTCGTCGACCATCCACAAGATGAGCCGGCGCACCGCCCATGTCATGAAGAAGATGAACGGCGCTTCGCTCATCCCGTTGGACCCGTAGAAGATGATCATCGGGTTGAGTGCGAACAACAGGGTGAGCGTCACCGAATATGCCCGGGGCAGACCACGATCGGTGCCCATACTCAGGATCTGCACCGCGGCGCCTGCCATGAAGGTCGCCGACATGATCGTGCCCGCGAACGCCCGGCCCGCGATGTCCGGCCACACCGCGCCGAGCGCGACCGCCGGAATCTGCACCATGGCGGCCACCGGGGTGAAGATGAACCCGAGGGCAGCCAGGTGCGGATCGCGGCTGAACAGCACCGACTGGGTGGCCACGACACGTGACAACGTGTCGCCCATGATGAACCCGTGCTGGACCTGCAGCCAGTGTCCGACCGCGAGGTAGACGAAGAGCATGGCGACGAAGATCGTCAGCTTCAGCCTGAAATCCGACCGTCCGGCCGCCGCTGACATCACGCCGAGGAGGCCATCTGCTCGTGGGCAGCCTTGTCCTCCGGACGCTCGGCCAGTCCGTGAAAGGTCTTCTCCCAGAACGACGGCTGCCTGATCATCTGGTAAGCGCCCTTGGCGGCCGCGATGCTCATCATCAGCCAGAACAGCGGCACGCTCAGCGCGGCGAGCAGCAGATCAGATCGATCGTCCTCGCGTAGGGCGATCATGTTCATGTACATGACCGTGAAGTTGCCGATGATCATCGCGATCAGTGCCGGGAAGTAGATCAGTGCCGGGAACACCGAGCCGACGACGGCCGGCTGACCCAGGAACCACAGCACGGTGATGAACCAGAACAGCAGGTTCAGGACCGCGATGATGGGAGTTCCCGCCAGCACCAGGTTGAACCGGACGAAACTGCGTAATCCCAACGTGCGGTACAACTTCACCGGCTCGCGGGTGTGTACCAGCCAGGTCTGCAGGTAGCCCTTGTACCACCGGGAGCGCTGACGGATCCAGTTGATCACGTCACTGTTCGCCTCTTCGAGGGTGTAGGAGTCGATCACCGCGGTGTGATATCCGTTCGAGGCGATGCGCAGGCCGAGGTCGGCATCTTCGGTGACGTTGAACGGATCCCAGGCGCCGATTTTCCGCAGGATGTCACGGCGGAGGTGATTGGAGGTCCCGCCCAACGGAATCGGAGACGTGCTCACCATCATGCCGGGCAGCAGATAGCCGAACCACAGCGCGTATTCGGCGGTGAACCAGGCGGTCAGCAGATTCTGGTGGCCGTTGTGATACACCAACTTGGCCTGCACACACGCCACGTTGTCGGGTAGGTCGCGGAAGGCCGCCACCACCCGGCGTAACTGCAGCGGCTCGGGCAGATCTTCCGCGTCGAAGATCGTGACGATATCGCCCGTGGCGAAATGCAGACCGTAGTTGCACGCCTTGGGTTTGGTGCGGGGCTCGGCGGGCGGCACCAAAAGGATGGTGATGACGTCGGATTCGCCACAGGCCTTCGCGGCGTCGATCGTTATCTGGTCATCGGCTTCCAGCAGCAACAGAACCTGCAGCCGGTCTCTCGGGTACTCCAGGGCATCCATGGCCGCGATGAGGTCGGCGACCACTTCCGGCTCGTTGTAGGCAGGCACCAGGATCGTGTACGCCGGGAGATCCTCATCGGGAATCGCGCGCGCCACATCGTCGGGGATCACGATGGGACGCGACGCCAGCCCGCGCTTGAAGATCAACACCCGGTCGCCGAGGGTCAAAAGATAAGCCAGCGTGCACAACCCGATGAGCGTCACCGTGGTTTGCAGGGGCCGCCAGATCCCGAAGGCGATCACAATCACCAGCAGGGCCACCAGCACCGGCTTCTGCCAACCGATCAACGGTTTGGACGCCGAGTGCACCGGATCGTCCTCACGCAAACCGTTGATCGCCCGATTGAGCGCGTAGTCGCGCTGCTCCGCGGTGACGGTCTCGGGGTGGAACGTCTCGTCGAAAGTCATTGGCCGGCGCCCTTCACGAACTGTGCCGCCACCAGGGCGCGGCCGAACTCGGTGAGTAGCTCGGCGTCCTTGTACGCCGGCCTGCGCTGCACCAACACGGAATTGCCGCGGAACAGCACGGTGAACAGGTTTCGCAGCGTAGAAACCAACCCACGTTGTGGATCGGGGAACGGCGCGTCGGGCAGATGGTTGTCCACCGCGAAGATGTCGACCACCTGATCCTCTTCCTGGTCGCCCCAGGCGAAGCGTAGTACGTCCCAGCTCACCAACAGCCGGTCATCGATCGCCGAGAAGAGCTCCCCGGTCACCCCGTAGCCGAGATCGACCGGCTGTGGCGTGCTGAGCCGGGTTCCCGTGGTGTCATACAGCACCTGCCCGGGATATGCGTCGAACGAGAACGGCAGCTCGCTGACGATGCTGTCCACCATGAGGTTTCGCCGTGCCGACAGTTTGTCGAACCGCGGATCGCCGACGTCCGCGGTCATCCGCTGGCGGATGAGGACGGCTTCGTCGCCGTAGTACCTCTTCACCCCGGTGTACTGCTGCTCGCCGGTGATCGACCAGCCGGGTGGTGCCACCAGTCGCATACCGGGTGTCAGATCGTACGGCGCGCTCCGGCTGATCAGCGTGGCACTGCGCTGCTGCGGCAACGGCATGAACGCGAGGGCGACCGCGACCGCGACCACCAGCGGAATTGCCGTCCAGATCTGTTTGGCAGCAAGTGGTTCGATCTTGCGGTCGAGCAGCTTCTTCGGTTGACCACGACGCGTGTACAGCCGCGCCGCAATGCCCACTGCGAGGATCGACGCGAGCGACGGGATCATCTGGTACACGATCACCGGCACGTGCGGCCACAGCTTGTCGATCACGAAGAGGATCGCGAAACCGAACACGAACGCGACGAGCGCGCCGACCACCGCACGCTTGCGGGTACGGCCGACCGCGATCGCGGTGGCCGCCGCGGCGATCAACAGGGTCCCGACGCCTGCGGCGAAGTTGCCGCCCCCCAGCGCGATCACGACGACCTGATACGGCAGGGCGGATATCAGCGACAGCAGTAGCCACACCCATCCGAACCTGGCCACCGGCCGCACTCCGAACAGCACCAGGGCACTGCTGACCATGAACAGCCAGAGCGCCAACAGATCCAGCCGCATCAGGTGGAAGAACTCCGAGTACCGCTTGAGCAGAACCCCCTGCACCATGAGCGCCAGACCCAGTCCGATCACGCCGACGATGATGTCGGTCTGCCGGTCATGAATCGGTAGTTCGGTACGGCGCCGGAAGTTCACCCCGACGGCCGCGAGAGCGGCCGCGATCGGGACCATCCAGACATAGCCGATGAGACCACCCTCCAGCGTGGTCTGGACCAGGTTGCGCAGACTCGCACGGAACGCCACCAACGTGAGCACGGCGATGAGCGCCCAGCGTCCCACCAGCCGGACGGTCGGGGGTAGGCCGAACCACCACTGCGCCAGCCGGTCCCAATCGCGCCGGGTGCCCTGCAGCGTCGTCGTCACGACTGTCCCCGGGACCGCCGCCCACGCAGTGCGACCAGCCCGGCCCCGAGCGCCGCGAGTACCACGACCCCAGCGCCGACCCACAGCCGTAGTGACTTGTGGTCAGTGGCGGTCGCACTTTCCGGTTGGGCAGTAGGAGTGGTCAGGGTGACGGGATCGCGTCCCGGCATCGCGAGCACGGCGTTGCCGGACAAGCCCGACCACCGCGGCACATCGGCCCCCAACCAGCCCAGCAGCCGGTCCAGCTCCCCCGGAGCCCCGCTGGAGGTGGCGATCAGCACCGAGCGCCCTCCCGTGTAGACGGTCTGCAGTGATCCGAAGCCGACCTTCGGATCGAGGGTCAGAGTGGAGGATTTACCCGATCCGTCAACGTTTTCGACGGTGATCAGACCGTCGGAATTCACTGCCACGGGTAGTGCGATCCGCTCGTCGTTCCAGCCGTCGGCGCTGATCAGCAAGGCGGGGTTGGGCGAAGCGACAGCGTCGGCCAGCGAACGGACCTCGGCGTCGAAGGGGCGTGAGCTCAGGCGCTGCAGCCCCGTCAGGATCTGCACCGCACGGCGCAGGTTGGCGAACCCCGGCTCCATCCCGACCGCCAACCGCGGCATCAATGCCTGTGGCAACGATTGGAAGCCCGTCGGGACAGGAGGTTTGGCCAGCTTGCTCTCCACCGGAGACTCGCCGTCGATGGTCAACGTGATGGGTTGGAACTCGCCGCAGCGACCGGTGTTGCCTGCCGCGTCGATCGCGATGTCCACGTTGGTGTAGCGCTCCAGGAGCCAATCCGGCACGTCGACCCACCGGTCGATCCGGCCGCTCGCCTCGGTCGGCCAACGGTCGATCGTCTGCCCACCGATGCTGATCATCACCTGGCCTGCGACGCTGGCAGGCAGCGGGGTGTACGAACCCTGCAGATGCACCCGGACATCGTGAACCGCTCGGCCCAGCCTGGTCTGGTCCAACGGAACCGTGACGCGGGGATTGACGAGAGCCGTGGCGTTGACGCCGGGCTGGCCGAGCTGACGGATCGTGGTGTGGTCACTCGGCAGCTGCGGAGTGTTGGACAGCGGCCCCACCACAGCCTTCGACTGCACTGCGAGTTTCGAGATGTCACTGGACAGCAACCGGGCCTGGTTGGCGACCTCGCCGGCAGGGCCCGAAATAAGTAGGGCCGGAACAGCATTGGGCCCCTGCAGGCTCAATCCTGGTGCCTCCCCCTCACGCACGATCACCTGCCGCTCCAGCGGCTGCGGCGGCGCAACCGGACCGCCATCGGTCGTCACGATGTCGACGGAAGGACGTTGCAGGCCGTACCGGGCCACCACCGCGGTCGCAATCCGGATCGAGGCATCGGATTCCGACTGCGACGGATTCGGCGGGACGAACAGCGTGAGCTTGCTCAGTACCGGCGGCAAGAAGTCGGCGATCACCGTCGGCGGCTGTTCTGCGCCGGTGAACCGGACATCGGTGCCCATCAGCCGTAGCGGGTTCGTCGGGTCGTACGCGCAATACCCGTCGGGCATCGTCAGGTAACTGTTCAACTGCACGGTCAGAGCGTTTTCCACCACCCGGGCACCGGTCAGCGGAATGGTGATCGGCGCCTGGTCCGGGGGCAGCGGAACGCGCGACAGAACGCGTTGGTCCTGCGTCACCTCGAGGGTGCCGCCGCGGGTATTGACCGGCAGTTGCACCGTCGCCGCCAGCTCGGCGGGAATCAGTCCGCGCGGCACCGGAATTGTCAGGGTCTGCGAACCCTGAATTCCATACAGCGCGATATCCGCATTCGCACCGAGCGTCCGCAGATTCAGCGTCGGCGAATTCACCAGTGAGATGTCATCTTCTGGAGCGGCAGTCGCCACCGCAGGTGCGACTGCCGTTCCTGCAATGAGCACCGTGGCCGCAAACAGGGACCATATGCGGGAAGTCACCCGCGTCAGTCTAGATTGGACATTGCGGATACACCCGCCTTTACGGCAATCGCCACCCCAGTCTGCTCACGACGTGGGCCAGATCCGCACCGGGTGACGATGGCAAACCGCATCCGGCGATTTGCTGCGGTTCACTTACCCGCAACCAGACGTCATCAGGAATTGGCTCATTCAACAAATTGTCTGCGGCACATCGGTAAACCTCGGCAACTCCCTTTCGGGGGCGATAATTCCGGGATCTGGGTGATCGCGGACGGCGGGCCGGAACTCATGGGCATCTGGCTGCGCAGGGCGCCTGCGCCGCCACCAGTGCCCTGGCGAACGTCGTCAGCAGCCCTGCGTCCTTGTATACCGGTGTGCGCTCGTCCAGCACGGCGTTGCCGCGGAACAGTAGCGTGATGAGCGTCCGCAGGGTGGAGACGATGCTCTCTGAAGGCTGCGGAAACGGTGCGTCCGGCTCGTGGTTGTCGACGGCGAAGATCGTCACCCGCTGGGCGAGATCATTGTTGCCCCAGGCGAACTGCAGCGAGTTCCAGGTGACCAACAAGTCGTCGTCGACCACCGACAGCAGCTGGGCGCGCACTCCCATCCCGAGATCGACCTGCCGGAACGTGCTCAGCCGCGCGCCGGTCAAGCCGTACACCACCCGCGCCGGATAGACACCGAAGGTGAACGGGCGCCGGCTCACGATGCTGTCCATCACGACCGTCCGTGGCTTGCCCAGCTTGTCCCACTTCGGACTCCCGGAGTCCGCACGCAGGTATTGGCGCACCAGAATCGCGCCGTCACCGTAGAGCCGATGAACCTTGGGGTAGTCCTCTCGCTTGATGGTCGACCACCCGGGCGGCGGGACGAGTGGCCGACCAGGAGCCAGCGTGCCGGGGCTGGACCGGCTGATCGGCGCGGTGGTCACCTGCGTCGGCAGCGCACACGCCGACAGCGCCAGCGCAACCGCCACCACCAGCGGAACGCCGGACCAAACTTGTTTGGCGGCAAGAGGTTCCACCTTGCGGTCCAGCCACAGCTTGGGAGCTCCGCGCCGTGATGCCAGATACATCACGATCCCCACCACACATATCGCGGTCAACGCGGGGGCCTGCTGATAGACCAGCAGGGGCGTCGCGGGAAAGCCGATGCCGATCGTGATGAGCACGGCGAATCCGACCACCCAGGCACCGAGTGAGCCGACCACCCCGCGGCGGAAGGTACGACCCACCGCGGTTCCGGTGCCGACGGCGGCGATCAGCAGCGTCGTGGCGCCCGCCGCGAACTTCCCGCCGCCCAGGACGACGACGGTCAAGTAGTAGGGCAGGGAAAAGCCCATCACGAACAGCGCCCATACCCAGAAGAACCGCAACACCGGGCGCAGGCCGAACAGCACGATGCAACAGCACAGCACGAACAGCCAGGCCGCGACCAGGTCGAGGCGCAGCAGATGGAAGAACAGTGCGTATCGGTCGAGCAGCACGGCCTGGATCATCAATGCCAGTCCCAGACCCATGATGCCGACGATGATGTCGGTCTGACGGTCGTGGATCGGCAGCTCCGTACGGTTGCGGCGGGCCACTCCCACCGCCACCAGTGCGGCTGCGACGGGCACCGTCCACACGTATCCCCCGATTCCGCCTTCCCGGGTCGTGACCACCAGGCTGGTGAAGCTGGCGCGGAAGGCGAAGGCGGTGAGAGCAAGGATCAAGGCCCATCGGATGGTCAGCCGATAGGCCGGATGGACGTTGTAGTACCACGCCAGGAACGGGGCCCGCGGCGGGGACGCCGCTGCGGGTGTCGTAGAGGATGTCGCGGTCATCGCCGAGGACAAATCAGGGCCGTGGCTAACGCGATGGTAAATATGCGTATTCGGCCCAGGCCGCGCCAATGCTCTTCAACCACATGCGGTTTCCGGGCTCGCATGTGCGCGATGCTAGGGCAACCAACACCGATAGCAAACCCCTCACGAGGTGCTCACCCACCGATTTCCCGGCCCGGAGCAGATTCAGCAAACCCGCCACGAAACAACCGGCCGGGAGGACGGCCCAACTTCCGGGCCGTCGGCGCATCTTCGGCGAAGACCCGGCGTTTCAATCGCGATCTTCCGCGATTCCTTGACCGGCGGAGCGCGACTCAGGTCAACGACAGCCGGGCCATCATCTCCCCCGTCGGCTGCGGCGATCCGCCGTCGGGCTCCATGGTGAACGCCAACGCGGTCGAATCCCCGAGATCCCGCACCATGGCCGTGGTCGACGGCAGCATGGTCGCCATCATCCCCGCGGACTTCGGCCCCTCATCGGTCATCAGCCACATCTGGTAGACCATCCCGGACGGTGGTGGGGCCGCGTTGTTCATCACCAATACACCGGTCCGCTCATCGCGCGAGTACACGAACGTCGCGGTGCCACCGGCACCGACCTGCCCGGTGGCAGTGCGGACGTCACCTGCCGAAAACACCTGTTCTGCGGTGGTCGGCCCGCTCGCCGGGCGGAATGCCAGCCCCGCGCCGAAGCCGCCCGCGGCGACCACGAGGGCTGCGGCGGCTGCCACCAGCCCTGTGCGCCAACGGAAGCGGTCACGGTGGGAATCGCGGGACACCGCGAGTGCCCGTTGGCGCAGCGACGCCGGCGGAGTCGTCGCCGTCGTCGACGACGCGATCGCCATCGACTCGCGCACCGCACGCACCTCGGCGCGGAATGCCTCGGCGATCTCGACGGGAGCATCGGCCAGCCGGCGTTCGATGTCGACGCGCTCAGCGTCGGAAACTGCGTCCAACGCGTATGCCGTCGCCAGGTCCGGCAGCTCGGAATCGCTGGTCATGTCACCCCCAGGCAGTCGCGGAGCCTGCGCAGTCCGTCGCGCATCCGGGTCTTGACGGTGCCCAGACTGGTCGACAGCCGTTCGGACACCTGCGGGTAGGTCAGGCCGTCGTAGTACGCCAGCTCGATGGCCTGCCGCTGCAGGTCGGTCAACGATCCCAGGCAGTCGGTCACCTGCCGGCGTTCGTCGGAGCGGATCGCCGAGTCGGCGACCACATCGGTGTCGGGTTCGGAGCTCAACGCGACATAACGCGCCTCGCGCCGGCTGGAAGCCACCTCGGCCCGCACCCGGTCCACCGCACGGCGGTGCGCCAACGTCATGAGCCACGCCAGCGCCGAACCTTGCTCCGGGTCATAGTCAGCGGCACACCGCCACACCTGGGCGTACACGTCCTGCGTGGTCTCCTCGCTGTAACCGGGATCGCGCAGGATCCGGATGACCAATCCGTATATGCGGGCGCTGGTGGCGTCGTACAGCCCGGCGAACGCCTCGGCGTCGCCACGGGCCACCCGGCGCAGCTGGGCGTCGAGTACGTTGCTCACCTCCGGCGTGCGTGCCATCGATCGGTAGCCTAACGCCGCGTCGACAGTGCTCATCGCCGATCACCCGTAGGTGAACGAGAAAGCCTGCAGCCCTTGGCTCAACCGCACCTCGACCTCACCCCGATGCGCGTCGCGATCGCTGACGATCTGGCGCAGGGTGGGCGGTCCGCTCACCGGCACGCTCGTCGTCTCACCACCGCGCAGCACGGTCACGGTGCCGGTGCCACCCACGACGAGATACACCTGCCGGGCCTGGTAATCGAGCTTGATGGCCGAGCCGGAGCCTTGAGCGGTCGCACCCTGGTAGTCCAGGCGCCACGGCCCTCGTAGCGCGAACGAGTCGGCAGGCAGGCTGGTCGGATAGTCGAACACCGCCTCGCCCTCGTCGTACGTCCCGCCACCGGCGTAGTTGATCTCCTTACCGACTCCGAGGTAGGTCTCCGGCGTGAGTGGCGATGTCGGTGTCACGTCGGACGCGTTCACCGGGGCCGGCAACGCGGCATCCTTGGCGTCCATGAGCAACTCGCGAATCAACCGCTCCGTCGCGTCGTAGCCGCCTTCACCGAACTTCACATGCCGCACAACGCCGTTCGCGTCGATCAGATACTCGGCCGGCCAGTACCGGTTCTCATAGTTCGTCCAGGTGGAGTACGAGTTGTCCAGGGCGACCGGATAGGTGATGCCGAGGTCGGCCGCACCTTTGGCGACATTGCCGGGTACCCGTTCGAACGCGTACTCGGGTGTGTGCACACCGATCACGGTCAGACCGGAGTCCTTGTATCTGCCGTACCAGTCGACAACGTGGGGAATCGCCCGCTGGCAGTTGATGCACGAATACGCCCAGAAGTCGACGAGCACCACCCTGCCGCGCAGCGACTTGAGGTCGACGGGCGCGCCGGCAGGGGTGTTGAGCCAGCCGGTGATACCGGTGATATCCGGTGCGGGACCGCAGTTCTGGAGCTCCTCTGCACCTTCTGGACAATCCGACAACTGTCCACTACCGGTCGGGCTCAGTCGCTCCTGGACGTCGCCCGCGCCCGCCACCCGGTCCTGCAACCCACTGGTGTAATCCGGGATCGCCCGCTGCAACTTCGCCGGCACGTCGGCGGCCAACGCCACCGCGAACACCAGCATCACAATTCCTCCGATCAGCCGGATCTTGCGCTGCTGGCGGCGAAATGCGTTGACCCGCTCGACAACCCGACGTCCCGCGAGAGCGAAGACGAGCAGGGGAAGCGCGGCGCCGATGGCGAACGACAGGGTCAGTGCAACGGTGTTGACACCTATCGAACCGGTTGCGCCCGCGACGACGATCGCCGCGAGAACCGGACCCGCACACGGCACATAGAGCAGGCCCAGCGCCAACCCCAGCCCGAAACCACTACTCCCAGAGCCGAACTGCTTCTGCGGGATCCGGCTGAACGGTTTCTCCAGCAGCTGCTCGAAGCGCGGGAAGATCAGGCCCAGCCCGATCAGGGTCAGCGCCAGAAGCCCCGCCCAGCGAAGCGCGTCCTGAGGTAGGTGCAGCAGCTGCAGCAGTGCCGAGCCGGCGAGGGTCACCACGCTGAAACTCAGCACCAGGCCAGCGATCACCCGATAGGGACGCAGCGTGTCGGCCAGTGCCGGTTTCGTCGCAACGATCGTCGTGCCGTTCGACTCGGTGACGCGCGCACTCTGCGCTCCGGAGAAGAAGATCACGGGCAGTACCGGCAGGATGCACGGCGAGATGCCGGTGATGAGTCCGCCGAGAAATCCGATGAGCACCAAGGTGTACATGCCGGGTATTCGGCACCGAGGTTCTGCCGGATTGGTCGAAATCGGCACCCATCCGGATTCGGGTCGGCTCCGAATACCCATCGACCGAGAAAGTGACGGCGGTCACCGTCAATCACTCACAGGGAGTCGGAAAATGTTGATCCTTCACTACAAGATGGCCGCGGTGGCGGGACTGTCGGCCGCGGCCATGTTCGCGCTGCCCGCCTGCTCGAACGACACCGCACAGTCCGCACCCGTCACGCCGGAGGCCACCAGTGCGCCGGCGATGGCCGCCGACCCGGCCTCGGACCTGGTCGGCCCGGGCTGCGCGTCCTACGCGGAAAAGGTGCCGTCCGGCCCGGGGTCGGTGGTCGGGATGGCACAGGACCCGGTCACCGTCGCCGCGTCCCACAACCCGCTGCTCACGACGCTGACCGCGGCTCTCTCCGGAAAGCTGAATCCGAACGTGAATCTGGTGGACACCCTCAACGGAGGTGAGTTCACCGTATTCGCGCCCACTGACGACGCGTTCGCCAAGATCGACCCGGCCACCATCGAGACGCTGAAGACGGACTCCGCGATGCTGACGAAGATCCTGACCTATCACGTCGTGCCCGGACAGGCCAGCCCTGCCAAGGTGGTCGGCAGCCGGCCGACCGTGCAGGGTGCACCCGTCACGGTGACCGGCTCGGGTGACGCACTGAAGGTCAACGACGCATCGGTGGTGTGCGGCGGGGTCCACACCGCCAATGCCACCGTCTATCTCATCGACACGGTGCTCATGCCGCCCACCGGCTAGCCCGATACACGAAAGTGCCCCAAACCCGAAGGTTTGGGGCACTTTTCAGTCTGCTCGCGCGGAACAGAGAAGGCTACTTGGCCTTCTCCAGAACCTCGACCAGCCGCCACCGCTTGGAGGCCGACAGGGGCCGGGTCTCCATCAGCGAGACGCGGTCGCCGATACCGGCATCGCCGTTCTCGTCGTGCGCCTTGACCTTCTTGGTGGTCCGGATGATCTTGCCGTAGAGCGGGTGGCTCTTACGATCTTCCAGCTCGACCACGATGGTCTTCTGCATCTTGTCGCTGACCACGTAGCCGATGGCGGTCTTGCGACGGCCGCGCGGCGTCTCGGTGGCCGGGGTGTGCTTGGGGCCCTTGGTATCTGCCATTACGAATCCTCACCAACGGGTCCGGAAGCCAGACCCAACTCACGTTCACGCAGCACGGTGTAGACCCGTGCGATCTCCTGGCGCACAATGCGCAGCCGACGGTTGTTGGCCAGCTGACCGGTCGCCATCTGGAAGCGCAGGTTGAACAGCTCTTCCTTCGACTCGCGCAGCTTGTCCTTCAACTCGTTGTCGGACAGTTCGCGCAGTTCACCAGGCGTAGTTCCCACTGCCATCAGAACTGCTCCTCTCGACTCACGATGCGTGCCTTGATCGGCAACTTGTGGATTGCGCGAGTCAGAGCTTCCTTGGCGATCTTCTCGTCCGGGTAGCTGATCTCGAACAAAATGCGTCCGGGCTTGACGTTGGCGATCCACCACTCCGGCGAACCCTTACCGGAACCCATGCGGGTCTCGGCGGGCTTCTTGGTCAGCGGGCGATCCGGGAAGATGTTGATCCACACCTTGCCGCCACGCTTGATGTGCCGGTTGATGGCGATACGAGCGGACTCGATCTGCCGGTTGGTGATGTAGGCGTGGCCGAGGGCCTGGATGCCGTAGTCACCGAAGCTCACCGACGTGCCGCCGCTGGCGATGCCACGCTGCCGTGGGTGGTGCTGCTTGCGGTGCTTTACCTTGCGGGGAATCAGCATGATTAGTTCTCCGTGCTCTCAGCTGCGGGCGCCGAAGCAGCCGCGGCCTCGGTTGCGGCCGGTGCATCGTCTCCGGTCGCGGCGCGGCCGGCCTCGGTGCTCGTCGCCGTGGTGCCCGACGCACCGCTACGACGCGGCCGGGTGCCCGACGGACGCTCACGACGCGGCCGGTCACTGGCCGGCGCGGCGGCGGTGAGCTCACGCTTGCCACCGACGATGTCGCCCTTGTAAATCCAGACCTTCACGCCGATGCGGCCGAAGGTGGTCTTGGCCTCGTAGAGGCCGTAGTCGATGTCCGCACGCAGCGTGTGCAGCGGAACCCGACCCTCGCGGTAGAACTCCGAGCGGCTCATCTCAGCACCGCCGAGGCGGCCCGAGCACTGCACCCGGATGCCCTTGACGTTGGGCTGACGCATGGCCGACTGGATCGCCTTGCGCATCGCGCGACGGAACGCCACGCGGTTGCTCAGCTGCTCCGCGACACCCTGGGCGACGAGCTGAGCCTGCGACTCAGGGTTCTTCACCTCGAGGATGTTGAGCTGAACCTGCTTGCCGGTCAGCTTCTCCAGGTCGGCGCGGATGCGGTCGGCCTCGGTGCCACGGCGACCGATGACGATGCCGGGACGCGCGGTGTGGATGTCGACGCGGACCCGGTCCCGGGTGCGCTCGATCTCCACGTCGGCGATGCCGGCGCGCTCAAGACCAGTGGCCAGCAGACGCCGGATGGCGACGTCTTCCTTCACGTAGTCCTTGTACTGCTTGTCGGCGTACCACCGGGACTTCCACTCGGTGGTGATACCGAGCCGGAAACCGTGGGGATTGATCTTCTGGCCCACTACTCCGAGCCTCCCTTCGTCTCGGCCGTGCCCTTCGCGGCGGCGGCCTTGCTGCCCTGAGCACGACGGCTACGCGCCGAACCGGCGGACGCACCCTTCTGCTTGGGCGGACGGCTCTCCACGATCACGGTGATGTGGCTGGTGCGCTTGCGGATCCGGAACGCACGCCCCTGGGCACGCGGACGGATGCGCTTGGCGGTCGGGCCCTCGTCGGCGGTGATGGTCGCGACCACCAGCGTCGTCGGGTCCAGGCCCTCGTTGTTCTGCGCGTTGGCCGCAGCGCTGGCGATCACCTTGGCGACCGGCTCGCTGGCGCCCTGCGGCGCCCACCGCAGGATGTCGAGGGCTTCCTCGACACTCTTGCCGCGGACCAGGTCGATGACGCGGCGGGCCTTGCTCGCCGAGACGCGCACGAAGCGCGCCTTCGCCTGTGCGGACGGGTATTCAGTGACTGTGGTACTCATCGCCGCTTGCTCTTCCGGTCGTCCTTGATGTGACCCTTGAAGGTGCGCGTCGGGGCGAATTCGCCGAGCTTGTGCCCGACCATCGCCTCGGTGACAAACACCGGGACATGCTTGCGGCCGTCATGCACCGCAAAGGTGTGCCCGATGAAGTCGGGGAGGATGGTCGACCGACGCGACCAGGTCTTGATGACCTGTTTGGTGTTCTTGTCGTTCTGAACGTCGACCTTCTTGAGAAGATGGTCGTCGACGAACGGACCCTTTTTGAGACTACGAGGCATCGCTGCTACTCCTTCCGCGGCCTAGCGCTTCTTGCCGGTGCGCCGGCGACGGACAATGAGCTTGTCGCTCGGCTTGTTGGGCTTGCGGGTGCGGCCCTCGGGCTTGCCCCACGGGCTGACCGGGTGGCGGCCACCGGAGGTCTTGCCTTCACCACCACCATGCGGGTGGTCGACCGGGTTCATCACGACACCACGGACGGTCGGGCGCTTGCCCTTCCACCGCATACGGCCGGCCTTGCCCCAGTTGATGTTGGCCTGCTCGGCGTTGCCCACCTCGCCGACGGTGGCGCGGCAGCGCACGTCGACGCGACGGATTTCACCGGACGGCATACGCAGCGAGGCGTAAGTGCCTTCCTTACCCAGCAGCTGGATGCTCACACCGGCCGAACGGGCCAGCTTGGCACCGCCACCGGGCCGCAACTCCACAGCGTGGATCACGGTGCCGGCGGGGATGTTGCGCAGCGGCAGGTTGTTGCCGGGCTTGATGTCGGCGTTCGGCCCCTGCTCGATGACGTCGCCCTGCTTCAGTCCCTGGGGCGCGATGATGTAGCGCTTCTCGCCATCCAGGTAGTGCAGCAGCGCGATGTTCGCGGTGCGGTTCGGGTCGTACTCGATGTGAGCGACCTTGGCGTTGACGCCGTCCTTGTCGTGGCGACGGAAGTCGATGAGGCGGTATGCGCGCTTGTGGCCGCCACCCTTGTGCCGGGTGGTGATGCGGCCGTGCGCGTTACGCCCACCGGTGCCGTGCAGCGGACGGATGAGCGACTTCTCCGGAGTCGAGCGAGTGATCTCGGCGAAATCGGAGACGCTCGAACCGCGACGACCCGGGGTCGTCGGCTTGTACTTGCGAATTCCCATATCAGTTAAATCCTCTTAGTTCCCGGCGTTACGCCGGGGCTCCGAAAAGTTCGATCGGCTTGCTGCCGGCAGCCAGGGTGACGATGGCGCGCTTGGTGTCCTTGCGCTTACCGAAACCCGAGCGGGTGCGCTTGCGCTTGCCCTGCCGGTTGGCCGTGTTCACCGAGCTCACCTTGACGTCGAAGATCTTCTCGATGGCGATCTTGATCTGCGTCTTGTTGGAGTCCGGGTGCACGACGAACGTGTACACGTTGTCCTCGATCAGCCCGTACGACTTCTCCGAGATGACCGGGGCCAGGATGATGTCGCGGGGGTCTGTAATTGTTGCCATCAGACCGACGCTCCTTCTTTTTCGTCCTTCGTGTTCGCCGAGATGTACGCGTTCAGCGCCTCGACGCTGAACACCAGGTCGTCGGCATTGAGCACGTCGTAGGTGTTGAGCTGATCCGGCGAGATCACGTGCACACCGGGCAGGTTGCGGACGCTCTTGAGCCCGACCTCATCGGTGCGACCGATGACGATGAGAACCTTCTTGTTCTCGGTCAGCGTGCTCAGGAACGCCTTGGCGCTCTTGGTCGACGGGTTCTGACCCTCGACCAGCTCGGTGATCGCGTGGATCCGCTCGTTGCGGGCCCGGTCCGAGAGCGCTCCGCGCAGGGCGGCCGCGATCATCTTCTTCGGGGTCCGCTGGCTGTAGTCGCGCGGCTGCGGGCCGTGCACGACGCCACCACCGGTGAACTGCGGCGCGCGGGTCGAGCCCTGACGAGCCCGGCCGGTGCCCTTCTGGCGGTACGGCTTCTTGCCGCCACCGGAGACCTGCGCGCGAGTCTTCGTCGCGTGGGTGCCCTGGCGCTTGGCGGCCAGCTGTGCGTTGACCACCTGGTGCATCAGCGCGATGTTCGGCTCGACGTCGAACAGTGCGGCGGGCAGCTCGACGGAACCATCCGTCTTGCCGGCCGGCGTCTTAACGTCAATCTTCAAAGTCATTACTTCTCGCCTCGCTTGATTGCGCTGCGGACAACCACCAGACCACCGTTGCGTCCGGGGATGGCGCCCTTGATGAGCAGCACGCCGTTCTCGGCATCGACCTTGTGAACCTTGAGGTTCTGCGTGGTCACCCGGTCGTGGCCCATACGGCCCGACATCCGGGTGCCCTTGAACACGCGGCCCGGGGTGGCGCAGCCACCGATCGAGCCGGGGCGGCGGTGCACCGCCTGGGCGCCGTGCGAGGCGCCCTGGCCGGCGAAGCCGTGACGCTTCATGGTGCCGGCGAAGCCCTTGCCCTTGCTGGTGCCGGTCACGTCGACGTAAGCACCGTCGGCGAAGATCTCGGCGGTCAGCTCCTGGCCCACCTCGTACTCGGCGGCAGCAGCCTCGTCGACCCGCAGCTCAGCCAGGTGGCGGCGCGGGTTGACACCAGCGGCGGCGTACTGGCCGGTGACGGGCTTGTTGACCTTGCGCGGGCTGATCTCGCCATAGGCGAGCTGCACGGCGCTGTAGCCGTCGCGCTCGGGGGTACGGATAAGGGTCACCACGTTGGGGCCGGCCTTGACGACCGTCACCGGGACGACTTTGTTGTTCTCGTCGAACACCTGCGTCATGCCCAGCTTGGTGCCCAAAATGCCTTTTCTAGCCATTTTTCTCGGGTCTCCTACTGGATGTTGACGTCGACACTGGCCGGCAGATCGATGCGCATGAGCGCGTCAACCGTCTTCGGCGTCGGGTCGAGGATGTCGATCAGTCGCTTGTGGGTGCGCATTTCGAAATGCTCCCGCGAGTCCTTGTACTTGTGCGGCGACCGAATGACGCAGTACACGTTCTTCTCGGTCGGCAGCGGCACAGGGCCGACCACGCTGGCACCGGTACGGGTGACCGTCTCGACGATCTTGCGCGCCGAGGCATCAATGGCCTCATGGTCGTAGGCCTTGAGCCTGATGCGGATCTTCTGTCCCGCCACGCTTCTCCTACCTCTACTTCGTACATCGGCCGGCCGTATCGGAGTCCCGATGGGGAATCCCATCGAAACGCCGTCGGGCCTGGTGCCCGGCGCGGGTTGCGCCGAGAGTTGCCGCCGCTGTTTACCTGTCTGTGGTCCACCGGCCCCCGCGGTCGGGCGTGTCGCCTTCGCGCACACTTTCTCGCCCTGGAAATTCAGTCGCGATCTAGTGTTGGGACCGGATGCGCCCGTGGGGGCGCGGGTCGGATGCCCGGCCAGGAATACCCGGCGCAAGGCAACCCGAACAGTATGCCTTAGATCCGGGCGTCCTCCAAATCCGCGATCGAGCAGGTCGGAGCCTGTCGACGTGGCCGGGAAAAACGGCGTCCGGCTTCCGGATTTCCAGGCAGTATCCCGGCGCTCCGGCGACCGCGATCCGCGTACGTGACGCCACGGCGGAAAAAGTCGCCCGCGGCCGCCACCACATTACGAGCGCGGCGCGGACCCGGCTCCCCGCACCGAACTTACTCTTGAGTAAGGTTTGGCACATGACGCAGCCCAGCCCGACCTACAGAGCGTGGAAGAAGTTGTCATCGCTACCCGGTGGCAGCTGGGCGTTCTCCGCCGCCGCCATGGCCCGGGTGCCCTACTTCGCGTCGATCCTGCCGCACGTCGTGCGCATGGAACCGGGGCTGGCCGAGGTGACGGTGCCCAAGTGGTTCTACGTCTACAACCATCTGCACACCGTGCACGCCATCGCGTCGTGCAACGCCGCCGAGATGGCCATGGGCATGTTGATGGAGGCCACCGTGCCGACGACGCACCGTTGGATCCCCAAGGCGATGAACGTGCAGTACCTCGCGAAGGCCACTACCTCACTGCGCGCCACCGCGGAGCTCGCACCGCCGGATTTCGCCACGATCACCGAGGGCACCGACGTCGTGGTCCCCGTCAGCATCACCGACCGCAACGGCGTGGAAGTGGTGCACGCCGACATCACCACCTGGGTGACGCCGGCCTGACGCTCTAGTCCAGGTAGGTGCCGTGACCTTCGCGCACCAGGGCGCCGTCGAACAGCAGCACCTCGTTGACCAGTCCGCCGAGTTGATTGCGGTAATGGATCACCAGCGCCGATTCGCCGCGATAGGTGCCCAGCACCTCGAAGTTCAAATCGGGATAGGCAGCCAAGGCCGTCGTCCAGTAGTGACGTAACGCGTCCTTGCCCCGCACCACTCCGCCCGTCTCGGGCAGCACGCGCGCCGCGACGGGCGAACTGAACATCACGTCGTCGTGAAAATGGGCCAGCACCGCCTCGACGTCGTGTGCGTTCCACGCATTCACCCACTCTTCGGCGAATGCCTGCGGATCCGGTGTCGCCATCGAGTTCACTTCTCCCTCAGCCCCGCCCAGAACGGGCATTGATGAACGTGCGCATAGCCATTGTCGACGCGACTGCCGTCGGCCTGCAACGACATTCGGGTAGGCGTGCCCGAGCCGTCGAACTCCGGCCAGTCCGGTTGGCCGTCGACCGCGGGATCACCGGAACGCACGAAGGCACTCCAGTAGTCGATCATCTGATCCGAGAGCTGTTGCTGCGCCGGGTTCAACGGGGGCGCCCCGCCGACGTCGAACAGATAGCGAAGCTCCAGCGAGTGGCTGGCCCCGACCGGGAAGGGCAGGGTCCGCATGACCTCCGGTGCAGGCGCTGAGCGGTCGTTGAACTCGTAGGCGTAGACCGGACCGGTGCGGGACAGCTCACCGGCGATCCGGTCCGACACGCAGGCGAAGGCACCGTCGGTGACGGCGGCCGAATATGCCTGCGCCACAACGCCGTAGCGATCAATCGGGTAGTGCGCACCGACGGCCGCCGCATCGGCGCCGAAGGTGTCTGCCAGCAACCGCGGGTAATCCCCTGTCGTGTAACGCTGCCCATGCCGCAGATAGCGCAAGGCCACGAAGAGCGTGAACTCATCGCGCGTGGTGCCGATCAATACCGGCACCCGTTCGGCCCGGTCGGTGCCGAACGCCGCCAGCGGCGGTTGGGGGATCAGTGCCGATCCGGTGACCGGACCGGTCAGCTCGTCACTGCCGATATTGAAGTACCAGACCGGCTTTCGCAGAGCATCCACCGGGAGCGCGCGCAGGCAGGTGCCGGCGGTCGCGGGGTCGGGACATCCGGCGGCGGCCGCGTAATCCAGGGACCGGGGGGTCGCGGCGGCGAGATCGGCCTGGGCCTGGCACGGGGCGCTCATCAGGATCGCGGCGCGGAACAACCCCGCCGAGCCCGGCGACACCAGATGATCACACACCGACATGCCGCCCGCGGATTCACCGGCGACAGTGACCTTTTCCGGATCACCGCCGAAATCGGCGATGTTGTCCCGCACCCACCGCAGCGCCGCCTGCTGATCGGCCAGACCGTAGTTCCCGACGTCCCCACCAGCCCCCAGCGCCGGGTGGGCGAGGAAGCCCAGGGTGCCGAGCCGGTAGTTGACCGTGACCACGACAACGCCCCCGCGCGCGGCCAGTCGCCCCGCGTCGTAGATGTCACCGCTGCCGCCGGCGAACGCGCCGCCATGGATCCACACCATGACGGGCCGCTTCTCGTCCGACACCGGCGGGGTCCAGACGTTCAGGCTCAGGCAGTCCTCGGCCGAGTTGGCTCCGCGTTCGGGATCCGAATCGGGGTCCTGGATGCACCGCGGGCCGGGGCGGGTGGCGTCGCGCTCCCCCGGCCATCCCGGCGCGGGAGCCGGTGCGGCGAATCGCATCGCACCCACGGGCGCCGCGGCATACGGAACCCCGGCGAACAACCGGTGGTCGGATACCACTGCGCCGCGCAGGGTTCCGGCCGCGATCCGGACCAGGGCCGGGTCCGGCCCCTGGGCGTGCCCCTGCGCGGGACCCGGCGGATGGCCGGGCGTCACCGCCTCACCGCCACCACGCACACAGCCTGCAACCAGCATCGCCAGCATTGCCAGCAACGCGACAGCGCGCCGCCCCGACCGCATGGCTGCGAGCGTACGGGGCGGATCGCAAGAATCGCCTCCCTTACGTGTCGCCGATCACATATGGTTGTAATTGACACCCGTCAAGTACCGGTCATGTGAGGAGTCCGTATGAGTGCGCCGACGATGGATGACGCCGCGAAGGTGCTCGCCGACCCGAAGGCTTACGCCGACGACGTACGGCTGCACACCGCGCTGACCCATCTGCGCGCGAACAATCCGGTGGCCTGGGTGGACAACGCGCCCTACCGCCCCTTCTGGGCGATCACCAAACACGCCGACATCATGGCCGTCGAGCGGGACAACGACCTGTTCATCAGCGAGCCACGGCCGCTGCTGGCCACCGCGGCGGCCGACGACCTCGCGAAGCAACAGCTCGAGGCCGGCATGGGCCTGCGCACGCTGATCCACATGGACGATCCGCACCACCGCAAGGTTCGGGCTATCGGCGCGGATTGGTTCCGCCCCAAGGCAATGCGCGATCTCAAGGTCCGGGTCGACGAGCTCGCCAAACGCTATGTCGACAAGATGCGCGACATCGGCCCCGAGTGCGATTTCGTCACCGCGATCGCCGTCGACTTCCCGCTCTACGTGATCATGTCGCTGCTCGGGCTGCCCGAAGAAGACTTCACCCGCATGCACATGCTCACCCAGGAGATGTTCGGCGGCGACGACGACGAGTACAAGCGCGACGGTGGCTCACTGGAGGACCAGCTCGCGGTACTGATGGACTTCTTCACCTACTTCTCGACACTGACCGCGTCCCGCCGGGCCAACCCGACCGAGGACCTGGCGTCGGCCATCGCCAACGGCACCATCGACGGGGAACCGCTGTCCGACGTCGACACCGCCTCCTATTACGTCATCGTCGCAAGTGCGGGACACGACACCACCAAGGACGCGATCTCCGGCGGACTGCACGCGCTGATCGCGAATCCGGATCAGCTGGCCAGGCTGAAGGCGCAACCGGAGTTGATGGGCACGGCGGTCGAGGAGATGATCCGGTGGTCCACCCCGGTCAAGGAGTTCATGCGCACCGCCACGGCCGACACCACCGTGCGCGGCGTACCGATCGCCAAGGGCGATTCCGTCTACCTGGCCTACGTTTCCGGCAACCGTGACGAGGACGTGTTCGACGACCCGCACCGCTTCGACGTCGGGCGGGATCCGAACAAGCACCTGGCGTTCGGCTACGGCGTGCACTTCTGCCTCGGCGCGGCCCTGGCCCGGATGGAGATGAACAGCTTGTTCACCGAGCTGCTCGGCCGGCTGGACTCCATCGAATTGGCAGGGACGCCAGAGCTTTCCGCGACCACGTTCGTCGGCGGCCTCAAGCACCTGCCGATTCGCTACTCGCTGCGCTGAACGTCCGCCGCGGGCCTGCGGTGGGTGGCGAGAAAGCCGTCCACCGCGGCCCGCACGCATGAGGCGTAGTCGAACTCCGACAACGTGCTGAGCTTGCCCAGCACGATCGGGCCCAGCAGCAGGGCCGCGGCCTGCGTGCGATCCACCTCGACGAGTTCGGCAACGGCCTCGGGGCTGTCGAAGATGGCTTCGAACGGCACCGCATAGTGCTCGGCCACCCGCTCACGAAGGGTCCGTACCTCGGCGCTGTCGCCAGAGCGCCAGGGCAGTTGCTCCATGTCACCGCCCAGCGCCAGCCATGACATCGCGGTGATGCTGATCGGCGCCTCGGCGATCGAGTCGGCCTGCGCCTGCACCAGCGCGATCAGCCGGTCACGCAGCGTGCCCTCATCCGGCGGCATCGGCGCTGCCGGGATGAGCGCGCGAAATGCCGCTGCCAGCAAGTCGTTTCCGCTCGGAAAGTGCCGGTACAGCGTCGCCCTGGCCACGTTGGCGGCCCGGGTCACCGCGTCGACGGTGACCGCACTGGGCCCGCCCGACCGCAACAGCGCCGTCGCCGCCTCCAGCAGCCGGGCCCGGGATCGGGCAGGGCGCGGGTCGCCGCTCTCCGGTGTCATTCGCCGTCACACCTCCAAAAAACAGACTTACCGTCTCGCTCCGAGACTGTTAGTCTCAAAACTCTGCCGACGAAGGAGGGCACAGCATGTCCGCCACCCTTGTCGAGTCCAGCCAGGATATCGACCCGGGCATGGCCTATCTGCCGATCCGGCAGCGGTACTGGCTGCTCGCGGTGGCCTGCATGGATGTCTCCATCGTGATCGCATCGATGGTGGCGCTCAATGCCGCGCTGCCCGACATCGCCCGCCAGACCGCGGCCACCCAAGCCCAACTCACCTGGGTGGTCGACGGATACACCCTGGTGCTGGCCTGCCTGCTGCTCCCGGCCGGCGCGATCGGCGACCGCTATGGCCGACGCGGCGCCCTGCTGACAGGGCTCGCCGTGTTCGTCCTGGCCTCGGTGGCACCGATGGTGTTCGACGACCCCGTCCACCTGATCGTCGCACGTGCGGTGGCCGGAGCCGGTGCGGCCTTCATCATGCCGGCCACCCTGTCGCTGCTGACGGCGGCGGTACCGAAATCCGAGCGCAACAAGGCGATTGGCATCTGGGCGGGCGTCGTCGGATCGGGCGCCGTCTTCGGATTCCTGATCACCGGTGGGCTGCTGCACTTCTGGGGATGGCAGTCCATCTTCGCCACCTTCGCGATCGCCGGAGCCGGGTTGTTCATCCTGACCTGCACCGTGCCCTCCTCGCGGGACGAGGACGCCGCACCGCTGGACTGGATCGGCGCGATCCTGATCGGCGCCGCGGTGGCGGTGTTCGTGCTCGGGGTGGTCGAGGCTCCCGTGCGCGGCTGGACGCACCCGTTCGTATGGGGTTGCATGACGGGCGGCGTCGCCCTGGCCGCCGCATTCGCCGTCGTGCAACTCAAACACCGACACCCACTGCTGGATATCCGGCTCTTCAGAAAACCCGAGTTCGCCACCGGGGCGGTCGGTGTGACCTTCCTGTTCTTCGCGAACTTCGGCTACTTCTTCGTCAGCATGCAGTACATCCAGCTGGTCATGGGTTACAGCCCGATCCAAACCGCAATCGCCCTGTGCCCGTTGATGCTTCCCGTGCTGGCCCTCGGCGCCACCACACACTGGTACCTGCCCCGGCTGGGCCTGCGCCTGTGCGTGTCGATGGGCCTGCTGGTGATCGCGGCCGGGCTGATGTGTATGCGCCTGCTCGAGCTCGACTCCGGCTACCTCGACTACACCTGGCCGCTGATCATCATCAGCACCGGCATCGGCCTGTGCACGGCGCCGACGACATCGGCCATCATGGGAGCCGTTCCGGACGAGAAGCAGGGGGTGGCCTCCGCGGTCAACGACACCACCCGGGAGGTCGGCGCCGCCCTCGGCATCGCGGTGGCCGGCTCGATCCTGGCCGCGAACTACCAGAATCACCTGGGGCCCAAGCTGACCGGACTGCCCGCCGAGGTACGCGAACCAATCCTGGGCTCATTGGCCGAAGCCCTCGCCGTGGCCGCGCAGTCGGGTCCACAGGGAACAGCCATCGCCGAGTTGGCCAAGCAGGCGTTCCTGGATGCGACGAATTCGGCCCTGCTCGTGATGGCGGTGGTGCTGGGAGTGGCCGCGGCGTTCGTAAGCATCTGGGCGCCCGGCCGCGACGGTCGGCAGCTGTCCGTGATCCGGGGGCTCAGGTCGAGAGGAACTCAGCGGCCCGACGACCGATCATGGCAATGGTCGCGTGCGGGCCGCGGCTGGTGATGGCGGGCATGATCGACCCGTCGACGACCCAAAGGCCCTCGACCCCCAGCACCCGGCAGGTCGGATCGAGTACCGCGTCGGGCCCGGTCCCCATCGGCGCGGTGCCGGCCAGATGCTGCGATGTCGACCAGAACGCGTCACCGACTTCAGCTGTGTGACTGACCAATTCACGAGCCAGCTCGGCACCCCGGCGCAGCGCGTCGACGTCTTCGGCCACGCTGTCGTACCGGTGCTCGATCACCGGTGCCACCGCCGGATCCGCCGAGGCCAACCGGACCCGGCCGCGGGAGTGCGGTCGCATCAGCGCCACACCGAGGTGTGGAAGTTCGGCGGGATCATGTTCGGGTCCGTGCACCATGGCAGCGAATCCCGCTGTGTACGGCCGCACTTCGATACCCTCGGCCGTGGTGAGCACGGCCTCCAGCGGCGGCAGGTCATGGGTCGGCACCCAGGAGACCGGGAGCACCCACTCCGGATGGTCCACGGTGTGCATTCCGACGGGCAGGCCGGCCACCACCTCGACGTCGAGCGCCTCAAGGTCGGCCGCCGGCCCGACACCCGACAGCAGCAACAGATGAGCAGATCCGATCGCACCGGAACACAGCACAATTCGATCAGCGCGCAGAACCGCACCGTCATCGCAGCGCACCCCGACCGCGCGGTTCGCGCGGAACAACACCTGATGAACCCGCGTGTCGGTCAGCACCTCGAGATTGGGCCGCTCCAGCGCCGGCTTCAGATAAGCACCTCCTGGCCCAACCCTGTTGCGGCCATTGATGTTCAACGGCACGGCACCGACGCCGGCGGGCAGCACCGCACCGGCATCCGAACCGTTCAGGTCATCGATCCAGCCGAACCCCGACCGGGTTGCGGCGTCGACGAATGATGCTGTGCAACCATCGAATTCGCGTACCCGCCGAACGGTGATCGGGCCACTGTCGCCATGGAGCGGGGTGTCGAAATCCAGATCGGTCTCGATGGCACGGAAATGCGGCAGCACATCCTGCCAGCCCCAGCCCGGCACCGCCCAGGTCTCGAAGTCGGTGGGAAGTCCCCGGCAGAAGTAGCCGCCGTTCACCGCCCCGGAGCCACCCACCACCGAGCCGCGGATGATCTCGGTGTGCCGGGGCGGATTCTCGGTCAGCACCGACGCGTAGTGGCGCACCACCGAGCTGGCGGCCCCGATCGGCAGCCGCAGGCCGTCGGTGATCTGCGCCTCCACCCGCGGGTCACTCGGCGCCGGACCGGCCTCGACGACCGTGACGTTGCAGCCGGGATCGCTGGAAAGCCGTTCAGCCAGAACTGATCCGGCGCTTCCGGCACCGATGATCAGGACGTCCCGCACGCGAGGAGGACTGGATGACAGTTGCAACTGGGTTTAGCTCCGCAGCTGCGGCTTGAGCGCGCCCAGCTGACGTTCTCGCACCACCCCGGTCCACAAGCCGATCCCGTAGGCCAGGTCGTCAAGGCGCTTGAGCAGGATATGGGCCAGCAGGCCCACCGGTTTGGTGTCGTCGTCGGCGTTGCCGCGCCGGCTCGCCCAGTCGACCACGCCGTCGAGCACCGCGGCCACCAGCACCGCGTGCCTGGCCCGCCGGAACAGCAGGGCGGCGATCAGCGCCACCGGCCAGTAGTGCCGACAGATCGCCGAACACAGCTGCAGGGCTGCCGACCACAGTCCGCGCGCGGTCACCGCGGCGACCTCGGTGGGCTCGGTGTCGACGGTGCTGAGGGAGCGGGCGATGCGCCGACCGGTGATGATCGCGATCACCACGGAGCCCAGATACCCGACGTACGACCCCATGGCCAGGAACAGCCACACCATCAACGTCCATCCGGAGATCACCACGGGGGCGGTCTTGCCCGGGTGCCTGGCGCTCAACGGTGCCGCGGATGTGCCGTAGAAAGCCTTGCGGTTGAACCACTCTCGCAGATCGGTCCGATGGTCGTGGGCCACCAGCGCGATCGGCTCGTACCGCAATCGGGCGCCGGACTCGACCAGGCGCCAGCAAAGGTCGACGTCCTCACCGGACTGCATGGTCTCGTCGAACCCGCCCACCGACGCCAGTGCCGACCGCCGGCAGATGATGGCCGCGCTCGGGACGTAGGACACCGGGCCGTAGGGCACGACCGGCGCCTCGCGCACCCCGAGATCCAACGACGAACGAACGGCCTCGTACCGGGCGACCACGTTGTCGGCGGTGTGCAGACCGACGATGCGCGGCGCGACCAGCGCCACCGCCGGATCGCAGAAGTGTCCGAGCAATGCCTCCAGCCACCCGCGCCGCGGCACCACATCGGAGTCGAGGAACGCCACGAAGTCGGTCTCCGACGCGGCCAGGCCGGTGTTGCGGGCGGCCGCCGGACCGTTGCTGCGGAGGTGCCGGAGCACCTGCACGTCGCAGTGCATCCCGGCGAACTCCGATTGCGCTACGGGAACCGCCGAGCCGTCGTCGACCACGATCACCCGCAGGCCCCGCAGCGCCGCGATCAGCCGGTGCAGTCCGGATACGTTGTCGCGCACCGGAATAACGACCGTCACGTCGCGGTGCGACGGCCCGCTGGGCGGACGGGGATGGGCGACCGTGGCGTCGAGCAAAGTCCGCGCCAGCTGCGCGCTCTGCGCGTCGTGCACCTCCAAGCGGCCACCGTTGAGCATGGTCTGCGCCGTCGGCGCCAGCCGCAGCAACCGGGTCGGTGACCCGCCGAGGAGGGCCGCGCCGGCCCCGAGCACCTTGACATGGCGATCCACCTGCACGGCAAAACCGTCGGGCAGCCTCGGTCCGGTCATGTCAGCAATCCGTTCCGGTCCGGCTGCCACCGCTGAATCTGACCGGCGCAGCCGTTGACCATTTCAGCAAAGATACGCTCCCCCTCGGCAGCCGTGGCGGTTGTCGGGTCACCGAGGACACCGACTTCGCTGACTGCCGCGATCCCGCCGCTGCGCATCGCGGGCATCAGCTCGGCCAGCGGGGCGGTGTTCCCCGCGGTCAGGTCGTCAGTCCAGACATCGCCGGGCGAAATATGTAGCAATACAGATGTTTCGGTATGCCCCGCATGCGCGTCGGCGCCCGCGGCAATGCACGGGGCCCAGCCAACATCGCGGCCCTCCCGGCGCAACAGGGACACGGCGCCCGCCAGCGCCTCCACATTCCCACCGTGACCATTGACGAAGACGAGTTTCGAGGCCCAGCTCGATGCGGACCTTCCGTACTCGACCAGCAACAACTGCAAAGCCGCGGTGCCGATGGACACCGTGCCGGGGAAGCCCTCGTGCTCGCCGCTGGCGCCGTAGGAGACGGGAGGTGCGACCATCCAGTCGCCGGCCGGACCGCCGCCGAGGTGCTCGAGGACCTCGTGGGCGACGGCCGAGGCGATGCGCGTGTCGGTGTCCAGGGGCAGGTGCGGACCATGTTGCTCGGTAGAGCCCACCGGGATGATCAACATTGGCGACACGCTGCGTAGCTGTCTCGACGTTGAGTTCCCGAGCCCGCTGGGGAAAGCCACGTGCCGATCGTAGGCCGAATTCACCTACCGTGCGCCAATTGTTGGAGCACGGGCAGCAATTGATTTGCCTTGGCTTTCCCCACACCGGCCGTGAGCATCACGTACGTCTCTCCTGCCACCCCTGTCACGCCGCACCCCGGCGCGCCCGGGGCAACCGTCAGGCGTCGGCGCGCGGAACCCCGAGGGTTCGGGTGAACCCTTCCGGAATCAGGATGTCGTCCGGCGTGAGGTCGTGGATCGAGGACTTGCCCAGCCCGCGCAGCACGGAGTCGATGCCACCGCTGAGGATGTCCAACACGTTCTCGACGCCCGCCTGGCCGTTGGCCGCCAGGCCCCACAGATAGGCACGTCCGATCATGACGGCCCGGGCGCCGAGCGCCACGGCCTTGACGACGTCGCTGCCGCGGCGGATCCCGCCGTCCAGCAAAACCTCGACCTGGTCGCCGACCGCGTCGGCGATGGCAGGCAGGCAGCGGATCGCCGCCGGGGTCCCGTCCAGGTTGTTGCCACCGTGGTTGGACACCGTGATCGCCGAAACACCCGCATCCACCGCACGTTTGGCGTCATCGACGCGCACCATGCCCTTGAGCAGGAACGGCCCGCCCCACTGCTCACGCAGCCAGGCGATGTCCTCCCAGGTCGGAGGCGGGGTGCCCATCCACTGCCCGTATGCCTCGAAGAACGTCGGCCCGGGCTCGCCGCGGCGGCCCTGGTTGGGCACGCGCAGGTCCGGCGGACGCAGGTGCTTGCCGAAGCTCCACAGCCAGCGGGGCTTGGTGAGCACCTCCGGGGACATCCGCAGCATCGTGCGCAGGTCCATGCGCTCCGGGATCTTGGGGCTACCCCAGTCGCGGCCGTGGCTGAAGCTCCAGTCGGTCGTGGCGATGAGCCCGACGGCGCCGGCATCCTTGGCCCGCTGCACGCGCTCGGCGATCTCGTCACGGGACCCGAGCCAGTAGATCTGGAAGAAGATCTTGTCGTTGACGGCGGTGACTTCCTCCATCGGCTTGCTGGCGAACGACGACAGCCCCATGGCGGTCCCCCGCGCCGCGGCGGCGCGGGCAACGGCGACCTCGCCGTCGGGGTCCACCGCCTGAACGCCGGTCGGCGATATGATCACCGGCATCGAAATGTCTTGCCCCATCACGGTTGTCGACATCTCACGCTTCTCGGTGGCACCGATCACGTGCGGCGCGAAACCCAGCTCGGCGAACGACTCCACGTTGTCGGAGACCGTCACACCCTTCTCGCTGGCAGAGATCAGCGACGAGTAGGCGGACTTGGGCAGCCGCTTCTTCGCCCGTTGCTGGGCAATGGCGACGGTCTCGAACCAGGTATCACGGGCCATGGATTACACCGGACTTTCGTTACAGATTCGGGCAGGGGGCTTGGTCAGCAGCTTGAGTGCCACCGGCCCCTGCTTGGTACCGCGGGAGTGGTCACCGCTGGGCTTGGGTTTGGTGCGCTCCTGTGCCAGGGCCGGCTCGCCCCAGCCTTCGACGCACTCGGGGTCCGGTCCGTCCATCGGCAGACCGGTGAAGAACTTGGCCGCCATGCAGCCGCCCCGGCAGGCGTCGTAGTGCCCGCAGCCGCTGCAGGCGCCGGCCGACTGGGGCTCGCGCAGCTCGCGGAACAACGGGGAGTTCTGCCAGACGTTCTGGAATCCGGCCCCAAAACCTGTGTCTTCCAGGATGTTTCCGGCCAGGAACTTGTCGTGGATGGCGAACGGGCAGGCGTAGACGTCACCCACGGGGTCGATCAGGCACACCACCCGGCCGGCACCGCACAGGTTCAGCCCGGCCAGCGCACCGGGCTCGCCCAGGCCCGACAGGTGGAAGAACGAGTCACCCGTGAGCACGCGCTCACCGTGGGAGACCAGCCAGTTGTACAGCTGGCGCTGCTGGTCCGGGGTCGGGTGCAACTCGTCCCAGACATCGGCGCCGCGGCCCGACGGGCGCAGCCGGGTGATCCGCAGCGTGGCGCCGTAGCGGTCGGCCAGCGCCTTGAACTCATCGAGCTGGTCGACGTTGTGGCGGGTGACCACCACCGAGATCTTGGCATCGGAAAAGCCAGCGGCGGCAAGGTTTTCCAGCGCACGCACGGCCATGTCGAACGAGCCCTTGCCGCGCACCGCGTCGTTGACCTCGGCGTTGGCGCCGTCCAGGGAGATCTGCACGTCGACGTAGTCGCTGGCGGCGAGCTTCGCGGCGACCTCGGGCGTGATGCGCACACCGTTGGTGGAGAACTTCACCCCGACGTGGTGCTCGGTCGCGTAGTCGACCAGTTCCCAGAAGTCCGGGCGCACAGTGGGTTCGCCACCGCCGATGTTCACGTAGAACACCTGCATGCGTTCCAGCTCGTCGATGATGTCCTTGCACTGCTGCGTGGACAGCTCGCGCGGATCCCGCTTGCCCGAGGAGGACAGGCAGTGCACGCACGCCAGGTTGCAGGCGTAGGTGAGCTCCCAGGTCAGGCAGATCGGGGCGTCGAGTCCGCTTTCGAACTGGTCGACGAGCCGTGGGACGGGCGTGCGCACAGGCGCGACAGAAGTCATTGTGAGTTCCCGGGGATGAGCATCTTCGAGGACACCAGCACGCTCAGCGCGTGCAGGTACGGGCCTTGGTCGGAGTCGGCGATACCGGCCGCGCGGCACGCGGACCGGGCGTCGGGGTGATCAGCCAAAGAGTTGACCACCTCGACGACCGTCCGGTTCTTCAGAAACGACAGCTTGCGGGTTCCGAAGTGATACAGCAGGGCACCGAACGGCTCCGGCCGCACCGCCACCTGGTGGTGCAACCGCCAGCTGACATCCGGGTCGAATACGACGCCAGTGCGCCCAGCCATATCGGTAACCTCTGCGGACACTGTCAGTAAACCCCGCACATACCGTCGATCGAGACCTCTTCGACGAGCGTCTCGGTGACGAGCTGGGTTTCGGTTTCGACCTGCGGGTTCTGATCCATGAATCGCACCTTTCCTGCAACTGTGGGTCTCGACAATTGTGACCTGAGTCGCAAGAATATGGCATCGAGTGCACAAATGGAAGGGCGGATTTCATGCGGCAGGCATCCGGGCCCCGCGTCGGTCGGCGCCCGTCCACCACGCAGGACCACATCACCGACGTCGCCCTGGCGCTGTTCGCCAGCCGGGGCTTCGACGAGGTCAGCGTCGACGACGTGGCCAAGGCGGCCGGCATCGCCCGGCGCACGCTGTTCCGCTACTACGCCTCCAAGAACGCCATCCCCTGGGGGGACTTCGACGCCCACCTGCAGCATCTGCGTGACCTGCTCGGCTCCCTGAGCACCGAGATCCCACTCGCCGATGCCCTGCGCGAGGCCCTGCTGTCGTTCAACACCTACGACGACCAGGAGATGGCCCAACACCGCCGACGGATGCGGGTGATCCTGGAAACCGCTGGACTGCAGGCATATTCGATGACGATGTACGCCGGTTGGCGCGAGGTCATCGCGGCCTACGTGGCGCAGCGGATCGGAGCGGCACCCGCCGACCTGATGCCCCAGACCGTGGGCTGGCTGATGCTGGGCGTCGCGCTCTCGGCGTACGAGCACTGGCTCGCCGACGAGTCGGTCGCCCTGGCAGACGCCATCGGCGAGGCGTTCGAGGTGGCCCGGCCCGGGCTGGAGGCGCTAGCCCCGCGCTAGCTCGTCCCACACACAGGCCAGCGCCTCCGGACCTCGCGGGCCGAGCCGTTCGGTGAGCATGACGGGCCCCTGCGACATGAAACGCGGTGTGCCACCACGATGTACGTCCGCCGCATGGGCCGTGAAGGGATGGAGCACATACATGTCACCGGGCCGTCCGGTGGCGTGGGCCACCGGCCGGGCTCGGCTCGCCTCCTCCGCCAGGGCACCGGCTTCGACGAAGTCGACCGGTTCCGGCCCGAGCACCCCGGCCACGTCGCGGTGCGAACCCACCCGGACCCGCGTCGGCGCATCGTCGGGTCCCACCTCGGACAGCAGGGTCAGCACCAGAACGGTGTGCGGGCGGCCGCTGACCGCCCACTGACCTCCGGGCAGCGGGGTGTTGGCATCGACGTGCCAGCCCCGGTCCTGCGCGGGCGGATCTACGGGAAACCGGACCGGGATGTTGCCCAGAGAGCCCCGCGGAAGCCAGCCGCCGGTTCCGCAGATCCGGTCCAGGGCGTCGGCGAGCGGGGCGCTGCCCACCACCTGCCCGAACGCGCCTGCACCGGTCAGATCCGCCGCCCACACCACCGGGGCGGTCCACGATGCCGGGTCGTCCGCGGACAGCCCGATCTGCGTCCAGAGCAGATGCCTGGCCGCATCGGCGATTTCGGCCGCAACGGCCTGCTCGATCTTGACAAACCCGTCCCGCTTGAATGCGTCGACGTTCACCACGCCGACCACCATGACGCACCAGGCCCGACCGGGGCCAATCATTTTCCGGCGAAAATTCTTGACCCAACCCCGTCGGAGTTCGGCCCCCGGCGGCGACGATAAGGGTGTGAGCGCCGAAACTGACGCTCCGCGGGTGCTGCCGAGGTGCTACGACGAGGCTCTGCCAGTGGTGTACGGCTACTTCGTACGACGCTGTGGTGACCGCGGAACCGCCGAGGACCTGACGTCGGAGACGTTCCTGGCCGCAATGGACGCGGCCCGCAGACCGTCGCCGCCGCCGATCTCGGTGCCCTGGTTGATCGGGGTGGCAAGGCACAAACTGGCCGATCACTACCGCAGGCGGCACGACCGGTTCAGTGTGCCGGTGGCCGAGCTGCCCGAACCGGTGGATCCGGTGGACGACTGGGACGCCGAACTGGATCGCATTGTGGCCGAATCGGTTTTGGCCCGGCTTCCCGAACAGCACCGCACCGTCCTCGTCCTGCGCTACCTCGACGACTGCTCGGTGCCCGAATGCGCCGAGCTGATCGGCCGCACGGTGCACGCCACCGAGGCCCTGCTGGTGCGGGCCCGCCGCGCCTTCAGGTCCCAGTACCCGACACCGGAGGGAGGGACGTCGTGATCAACAGCCACGATCCGCTGACCGTGCTGAACGGCAACGACCACCCGGTCTCCCCCGATCCGGCGTTCGCGGCCCGGCTGCGCGCGCGGCTGGAATCGGCCCTCACCCTGCCCACCCACGCCGAAGGAGTTGACATGAGCGGAACCGACACTGCCATCGCCGAACTGAACGAGCCCGCGGCCACCCCGGCGCCCCCGCGGCCCGCTGCCATCCCCTACCTGGCCGTACCCGACGCCCGCGCTGCCATCGCCTGGTACATCGAAGCCCTCGGGGCCGTACAGGTCGGCGAACCGGTGGTGATGGACGACGGCCGCATCGGCCACGCCGAACTCGAGCTGGGCGGCGGGGTGCTCTACCTGGCCGACGAGTACCCCGAGCTGGGATTGAAAGCTCCTGCTCCACAAGCAAACTCGGTGAGCCTGATGCTGGCGGTGCCCGACACCGACGCGGTGCTGGAACGCGCCAGGAACCTGGGGGCACTCGTACAGCGCGAGCCCTACGAGAGCTACGGCACCCGCAATGCGGCGATCATCGACCCGTCCGGCCATCGCTGGATGCTGACCGGGGCGGCGACCGGAGCCGTCACCCCCATCCAGCACGGCGACGTCGGCTACGTCTCGGTCTGGGCACCCGACATCGCGCGTGCCGCCCGGTTCTACGGCCACGTGCTGGGCTGGACCTTTGACCCGGCCACCCGCCAGGTCACCAACACCGAACAGCACATCGGCATCTTCAACGCCGACGGTCCGCCCACCCTCTTCTGCTGCTACGCGGTGACCGACCTGGACGGGGCCCGCCAGGCCATCCTGGCAGGCGGCGGCCAACCCGGAGAGACCCAGGAGTTCGACTTCGGCACCGTGCTGGACGCCACCGACCCGGCCGGAACCGCCTTCGCGGTGTTCCAGCCGACCTCCGTCATCCCCCGCCCCAAGCTCAACGGTGCTGGGCCGGGCGAGCTTTCGTACATCACCTACGAAGTACCCGACTCGACCGCGTTCAAGGCGTTCTACAGCCGGCTGTTCTTCTGGACCTTCGAATCCGGCCGGATCGACGACGGCTGGGGAGTTCAGGGCAGCCAACCGATGTCAGGGATGGCCGGCGGCGCCGCACAGGCCGTGACCGTGCCGATGTGGACGGTCGCCGATATCGATGCCGCGGTCAGCCGCGTCGTCGAGGCCGGCGGCACGGTGTTGCAGCAGCCGTCACGACAGGACTACGGGCTGATGGCCGAGTGCACCGACGACCAGGGCGGCCGGTTCTACCTCGGCCAGATCTAGAGCGATTTGTGCACCTGCGGTAACGCCTGGCGTTACGGCAGGTGCACAAATCGCAAAGAGAGTCAGCCCAGGACGTCGGAGATGGGGGCGCCTGCGGCGATCTTGCCGCGGGCCTTCATCACCTTGCCGGGCATGCCGCCGCCGACCACACCGACCACGACACCGTCGCGCTCGTAGAAGGCCAGGAACTTACGGCCGTCGTCCTCGACCACGTGCACGACGTCGTCGGCCTCGGGCTCGCCCAGGCACTGGATCTTGACGTCGTACTGATCGCTCCAGAAGTACGGCACCGAAACGACAGGTGAGGCCTCCTGGCCCAGGATCGCCGGCACCATGGCGCGCGCCTGATCGGCGACGTTGCTCCAATGCTCAACGCGCGCTTGATCACCCACGTGATCGCGCCACGACGCGACATCTCCGATGGCCCACACGCCCGCGGCACTGGACCGGCCGACCTCGTCGCACACCACGCCGTTGTCGAGCTCGATCCCGCTGCCCTCGAGCCACTCGATCGCCGGGTGCGAACCGATGCCGACCACCACGAGATCGGCGTCGAGCTCGGTGCCGTCACCGAGCACCACCTGCTCGACCTTGTCGGCGCCGCGTACCTCGGACACCCCGACACCGCAGCGCACGTCGACGCCTTCGGCCTGGTGCAGCCGGGTCACCAGGGCGCCGATCTGCTCGCCAAGCACCGAGGCCAGCGGTGTCGGCTGAGGCTCCACAAGCGACACCTCGACACCCAGCTTGCGCAGGCTCGCGGCCACCTCGCAGCCGATGAAGCCCGCTCCGACCACCACGGCGCGCTGGGCCTTGCCGGCGTGTTCGCGCAGGGCCATGCTCTCGTCGTAGGACCGCAGCACATGGATGCCGGCCAGATCGCCGAAGGACCGGATGCGCTTGGGCACCAGTCCGGTGGCGATGACGAGCTCGTCGTAGGCCACGTCGGTGCCGTCGGCGAGCTTCAACGTCTTGGCGGCGGTGTCCACCGATCGCGCGGCAGAGCCGAGCCGCAGCGTGATGTCGTTCTCGGCGTAGAACTCGGCCGGCTTGAGCGTGACGTCGTCGGTCTCGGCGCGCAGCACTTCCTTGGAAAGCGGCGGCCGATCGTAGGGCAGATGGTCCTCGTCGCTGACGATCGTGATGGGCCCGGCGTACTCCGACCGGCGCAGCTGTTCGGCCGTCCGGGCCGCAGCCAAGCCACCGCCGACGATGACGATGCCCGCCGCTGATCCCGTAGAAGTAGTCACGTGGGGTTTTTACACGATCGGGGTTAAGCGTTGTAGGGCACCCTACGTTTGCGCAGGCCGGTGACCCACCGCCGATTTTGCTCCTCGCGTGCGCGGTGTCACGACCGGCCCCGGTCTATGACATTGGTGAGCACCACGATGCTCTCGCTGCGCTCGATCCGAGCTGTCGAGCGGATGCGTTCCAGGGCCTCCTCGAGGTGGCGCATGTCGCGCGCCAGCACGTGCAGGATGGCGTCGGCAGTACCGGTCACCGTAGCGGCACTGACCACCTCCGGGATGTCGATCCAGGCTGCGCGCAACTGATCCGGCGCGATGGTGCCCTGGCAGAACACCTGCACATATGCCTCGGTGCTCCAGCCCAGCACATTGCGGTCGACAACAGTGGTGAAGCCGCGGATCACCCCGTCGGCGACCATGCGGTCCACCCGCCTCTTGACCGCGGGCGCCGACAGATTCACCCGTTGCCCGATCTCGGCGAATGTCGCCCTGGCGTGCTGGGTGAGTTCGGCCAGAATCCGCTCGTCGGTGTCGTCCAGGCGCTCCACATCGACCTCCACGCAACAAACCATCGTCAGCTGACGATTTCTGCAATATATCCCTACATATCACGCAACAAGAAGCGATTGATTGCGCCGTTGGCACTTCATATCGTCGATTCATGACGATTTTCGACGAAGTCGTGCACGGCACCGTGCCTCAAACCGGCGGCGCGGTAGCGCCGACACGGACCCCGACCAACCGCCACTACGCCATGACCGCTCCCGAATACTTCACCGTCGAATACGCCATCAACCCGTGGATGGACACCTCCACGCCCGTGGACACCGCACTCGCACTGACCCAGTGGGACACGCTGCGCCGGGTGTACGCCGAACTCGGCCACAGCGTCGACCTGGTGACACCGCTCGACGGACTTCCCGACATGGTCTATGCCGCCAACGGCGGTTTCCTGGTCGGGGACACCGCAGTGGTGGCCCGCTTCGCCTTCCCGCAGCGGGCCGGCGAGGCCGATGCCTACGCCGAGTGGATGGCGGCGGCCGGCTATCGGACGGCCCGCACCGAGCACGTCAACGAAGGCCAGGGCGACCTGCTGCTCGTCGGGTAGAACCTGTTGGCCGGATACGGTTTTCGCACCGACCGGCGCGCCCACGACGAGATCGCGACCATCACCGGTCTGGACGTGACCAGCCTGGAACTCGTCGACCCGCGCTTCTATCACCTCGACACCGCACTGGCCGTGCTCGACGACTCGACGATCGCCTACTATCCCCCGGCCTTCAGTGACGACGCCCGCCGGCGTATCGGCGAACTGTTCGGCGACGCCATCGAAGTGGGCTCGGCCGACGCCTATGTCCTCGGTCTCAACGTGGTGTCCGACGGCAGGCACGTCGTGATGCCCGCGGCCGCCACCGGGTTCGCGGGCCAACTGCGCCGGGCCGGATTCGAGCCGATCGGTGTCGATCTGTCCGAGCTCCTCAAAGGCGGCGGATCCGTCAAATGCTGCACCCTGGAGCGGCATCCATGACCATGCTGGACAGTGTGGACAATCAGGCCACCCCGGATTCCGCGACCGCATCGGCGATCGCACTCGACGATCGCCATGTCGCCCACAACTACTCACCGCTGCCGGTCGTCGCCGAAACCGCCGAGGGGGCGTGGATCACCGATGTGACCGGCCGGCGCTACCTCGATTGCCTGGCCGCCTATTCGGCCGTCAACTTCGGCCACCGCAATCCCGAGATCATCGCGGCCGCGCACGCCCAGCTGGACCGCCTGACCCTGGTGAGCCGCGCCTTCCACTCCGACCGGCTCGGTCCGTTCGCGCAGGCATTGTCCGAATTGTGCGGCAAAGACATGGTGCTTCCGATGAACAGCGGCGCCGAGGCTGTCGAGAGCGGCATCAAGGTGGCCCGCAAATGGGGAGCCGACGTCAAGGGCGTGCCCGCCGGCGAAACGAACATCGTCGTGGCGCACAACAACTTCCATGGTCGCACCACCACGATCATCAGCTTCTCCGATGACGAGTCCGCGCGCCGGGGCTTCGGCCCCTACACACCCGGGTTCCGCTCGGTGCCGTTCGGCGACCACCGGGCCCTCGCCGATGCGATCGACGCGAACACCGCTGCGGTACTGATCGAGCCGATCCAGGGTGAGGCGGGCATCATCGTCCCGCCCGACGACTTCCTGCCCCGGGTTCGCGAGATCTGCACCCGCAACAACGTGCTGATGATCGCCGACGAGATCCAGTCCGGCCTGGCCCGCACCGGACGCACCTTCGCCTGCGATCACTGGGATGTGGTTCCCGACGTGTACCTGCTCGGCAAGGCCCTGGGCGGTGGCGTGGTACCGCTGTCCGCGGTGGTGGCCGACCGCGACGTACTCGGCGTGCTGCACCCCGGCGAACACGGCTCCACCTTCGGCGGCAATCCGCTGGCCACGGCGATCGGCACCACGGTCGTCGGCATGTTGCGCCGTGGCGAATTCCAGCTCCGGTCAACCGAACTCGGGGAACACCTGCACAGCCGGCTCACCGGGTTGGTCGGGCACGGGGTGACCGCCGTGCGAGGCATGGGCCTGTGGGCCGGGGTGGACATCGACCCGGATCTGGGTACCGGCAAGCAGTTCGGCCTCGCGCTGGCCGAACGCGGTGTGCTGGTCAAGGACACCCACGGCTCGACCCTGCGGTTCGCCCCGCCCCTGGTGGTGACCGCCGACGAGCTCGACTGGGCCGTTGACCAATTCGCTGACACCCTGACCGAGGCGCGCCGATAATCGGTTGATCGGCACCAAGGAGGCACCATGTCCGCCCCAGCCAACAGCTTGACCGGCCAGATGTTGCGACGGAGGCCCGTTCTCGGTGCTCCGGTCGCACACGGCGCCTCCGACCACCTCCGACGAAGTATCGGCACGTTCCAGCTGACCCTGTTCGGCGTCGGCGCGACGGTCGGTACCGGCATCTTCATCGTGCTGCAGCAGGCCGTCCCCAAAGCCGGTCCCGCAGTGCTGGTGTCGTTCGTGGTGGCCGGTGTCGCCGCCGGGTTGTCGGCGATCTGCTACGCCGAAATGGCGGCGGCCGTGCCGGTTTCGGGCTCCACCTACTCCTACGCCTACACCACGATGGGCGAATTCATCGCGATGGGCGTCGCAGCCTGCCTGCTGCTGGAGTACGGCGTATCGATGTCGGCGACCGCGATCGGCTGGAGCGGCTACCTCAATCAGCTGCTGGACAACTGGTTCGGTTGGCGGTTGCCGCACGCCCTGTCCGCGGCACCGTGGGGCGACAACCCCGGCCTGATCAACCTTCCCGCGACCGTCCTGATCATCATGTGCGCCCTGCTGCTGATCCGCGGTGCCAGCGAGTCCGCGGCGGTCAACACCGTCATGGTGATCCTCAAGCTCGCCGTGCTCGGCATGTTCGTGGCCATCGCGTTCACCGCATTCACCACCGACCATTTCGCCGGCTTCTGGGACAAGGGATTCGCCGGGATCACCGCCGCCGCCAGCACCATCTTCTTCACGTTCATCGGCCTGGACGCGGTGTCCACCGCCGGCGACGAGGTGAAGAACCCGCAGAAGACCATGCCGCGGGCGATCCTCGGCGCCCTGGTGGTCGTCACCAGCATCTACATCCTGGTCGCGTTCGCCGGCCTGGGCACCCAATCCGCCGACGAATTCGGTTCCGACGAACAGTCCGAAGCCGGACTGTCGGTGATGCTCACCAACATCCTGCACGGGCAGACGTGGGCCAGCAGCATCCTCGCTTTCGGCGCGGTGATCTCGATCTTCTCGGTGACCCTGGTGGTGATGTACGGCCAGACCCGCATCCTGTTCGCCATGGGCCGCGACGGCCTGCTGCCGCCGATGTTCGCAAAGGTGAACCCGCGCACCATGACTCCGGTGAACAACACCATCGTCGTCGCGGCGGTCACCGGCACCCTGGCCGGATTCGTGCCGTTGGACTACCTGTGGGATCTGGTCTCGATCGGCACGCTGGTGGCGTTCATCGTGGTGTCCATCGGCGTGATCCTCCTGCGGGTGCGGGAGCCGGACCTGCCCCGGTCCTTCAAGGTTCCCGGCTACCCGGTGACGCCGGTCCTGTCCGTGCTGGCCTGCCTGTTCGTTCTCTACGGCCTGCCGCACATCACCTGGCTGTGGTTCAGCATCTGGGTCGCGCTCGTCCTCGCGTTCTATCTCTTGTGGAGCCGGCACCACAGTGCCCTCAACGACGGCGGCGACGGATACATCCCCGGTGCGGCAGCCGGGGAGGACGACGTGATGACCACCCCCGGCGCCGAGGAGACCCGATGACCGTCGTCGTCGGGTATCTGGCCGGAAAGGGCGGGGCATCGGCACTGCACCTCGCGGTCGGTGCGGCCCGCACCCTGAACACCTCGCTGGCGGTGGCCACCGTCGTCCCGCGTCCGTGGCTGAACCCGTCACCGGCCCGCGTCGACGCCGAATATGCCGAGTACGCAGCACAGTTGGCAGCATCGTCGGCCGAACAGGCTCGGCAGCACGTGTCCGCACTCGACGATCGCCTCGACGTCAGCTTCCACAAATTCGCGCACCGCTCGGTATCCGGCGGTCTGTTGAACGCCGTTGACGAGCTCGGCGCCGAGGTGCTCGTCCTCGGCTCGGCATCGGACGGCCAATTGGGCCAGGTGGTGGTGGGGTCGACCGCGGATCGGCTGCTTCACTCCTGCCCGGTTCCGCTGGCGATCAGCCCGCACGGCTACCGCAGGCCGAAATCCGGTGCGCTGGCACGCATCACCTGTGCCTACCCGGGCTCCCCCGAAGCGGTGGCCGTCGTCCAGCAGGTGACCGACCTGAGCCGAAGACTGGATACCCCCCTGCGCGTGGTCACCTTCGCGGTCCGGGGACGCAACATGTACCCGCCGACCGTCGGGCTGCACGCCGAGGACGCGATCCTGCAGGAGTGGGCGAAACAGGCCCAGCAGGCGCTGACCCGGTTGAAGGACGAGAAGATCATCGGCGACGGCGTGGAGCTGCTGGTCGTCACCGGCAACGACTGGAGCGAAGCACTCGATGCCATCGACTGGCTCGAGGGCGAGATCCTGGCGATCGGAACCTCGCCGGGCGGCGCGGTCGCCCGGGTGTTCCTGGGCTCACACGGATCGAAGATCCTGCGGCACAGCCCGGTTCCGGTTCTCGTCCTCCCGGGCTGACCGCTCCGGAACCGTCAGTACTTGAGCACACCCCGGTCGACGGCGATCTGGCTGCCCGACAGGGTGGCCGAGTTGTCACCGGCCAGGAATGCCACGACGTCGGCGACCTCCTCGGGCGCCATGAACGCCGCGAGTCCCTCGTTCTTGCCGTCGGTCACCTTGTGATACGGCATCGGGGCGAAACTGTGCAGGTAGCTCGGGTACTTGGAGAAGATCTCGGCCATCGCCTCCGGTTCGATCATCGGAGTGTCGATCGAGTACGGATGGATCGAGTTGACCCGAATTCCGAACTCCCCCACCTCAAGTGCCAGAGCGTTGGTCAACGCGACCAGCCCGTGCTTCGAGGCGGAGTAGTGGCCGTTGCCCGGCGTGGCCTTGAGCCCGGCCGAGGAGCTGACGATGATGATCGAGCCGCCGTTGCCGGCCTCGATCATGGCGGGCACCGCGGCCCGGATGGTCCGCCAGGTGCCGTTCAGGTTGACGTCGATGATGGTGTCGAACTGCTCGGGTGACATCTCGAACAGCCGTCCCCAGCTGAGCACCCCGGCATTGGCGACCACGATGTCGAGCCGGCCGAACTGCTCGACGCCGTCGGCGACCACCTGCTGCTGGGCGGCCAGATCGCGGATGTCGACCTCGCGAGCGAGCACCTTGCGGCCCGCGGCCTCCACGGCCGCGACCGTCTCTGCCAGATCCTCCGATGTCGCGGCCGGGTAGGTGATCGAGCCGTCGACGGGCCGGCAGACATCGATCGCGATGATGTCGGCACCCTCGTTGGCCAACCGCACCGCGTGCGCGCGCCCCTGGCCGCGTGCAGCGCCGGTGACGAATGCCACCCGGCCTTCCAGTGTTGCGTTACCTGCAGCCATGCCAGGGTCCTTTCAGTGAGTCTGGCCACAGGCTAACAGCAGAAGTAGAACGTGTTCCTGGACTCCTACCACTCAATGGGATCACGGATGATCGGGCAGGTCATGCAGTGCCCGCCACCTCGGCCGCGACCCAGCTCGGCACCGACGATCGTGATCACCTCTACGCCCGCCCTGCGCAGCAGGGAGTTGGTGTGGGTGTTGCGGTCGTAGGCGAACACCACCCCCGGTTCTACAGCGACCAGGTTGTTGCCGCTGTCCCACTGCTGACGTTCCGAGTCGTAGGCGGTGCCGCCGGTCTCGACGACCCGGAGCTTCGGCAGGCCCAGCGCGGCCGCGACCACGTCGATGAACGGTTTGGATTCCGGTACCACCTCGACACCTGGCTCGGTATCGCTGGGCAGCAGGGTGAACGCGACGATGCTGTTGACGATCTCGGGGTAGATGGTCACCACATCGCGGTCGGCGAAGGTGAACACCGTGTCCAGGTGCATCGCGGAACGCAGCTTGGGCATGCCGGCGACGATCACCTTCTCGGCCGCACCGCCGGCGAACAGTTCGGCGGCGACCTGGGTGATGGCCTGCCGCGAGGAACGCTCGCTCATGCCGATCAGCACCACGCCCTTGCCCGGAATCAGCACATCACCGCCCTCGAGAGTGGCTTGGCCCCAGGACTTCTCCGGGTCGCCCCACCACACCGTCGAACCCACGTAGTCGGGATGGAACTGGTAGATCGCCTTCATCAACAAGGTTTCGTCATGCCGAGCCGGCCAGAACAACGGGTTGAGCGTCAGTCCGCCGTAGATCCAGCAGGTGGTGTCGCGGGTGTAGAGCGTGTTGGGCAGCGGCGGCATCAGATACTCGTTGACGCCGGTGTCCTCGCGGGCCAGGGCCAGGTACCCGGAGCGGACCTCGGCGGGCAGATCCCGGGTGGACAGTCCACCGATGAGGAATTCGGTGAGCCGGCGTTCGGGAAGAGAGTCCAGGAACCCGCGGGTGTCGTCGACCAGCCCGACGCCGACCTCGTTGGCCACGATCTTGCGGTCCAGCAGCCACGCCTTGGCCTCGGGGATCTCGATCGTCTCGGTCAGCAGGTTGTGCAGTTCGACGACCTCGACCCCACGGTCGCGCATCTTGTCCATGAAGTCGAAGTGGTCGCGGCGCGCGTTCTGCACCCACAACACATCGTCGAACAACAGGTCGTCGCAGTTGGTCGGGGTGAGCCGTTCATGGGCCAGCCCCGGCGAGCACACCAACACCTTGTGCAGCTTCCCGACCTCGGAGTGCACGCCATACGTGGCGGACGGATTCGGCATCATCTTCCTTTCCCGATGGGTGGCACTAGATCTGAATCTGACCGGTGATCAGACCCGCGATTCCGGCCACCGCGCCGAGCAGGATGACCACGAACAGCACCGCCTCCGGCGCCGAGAACACCCGCAGGCTGCGCTCGCGGCGGGCCATCACATACAGGACGGCACCGGCCGCGTACAGGATGCAGGACAACAGAAGGTGATCGAACCCGGCCGCGTACACCAGGAACAGCGTGTAGAACGTGGCCAGCCCCGCCACCACACCGTCGGCGAGCAGAGGTTTGCGGTCCTCGTACGTCTCGCGGGTCAGCACCAGTTTCAGTGCGTAGCCGGCCGCCAAGAAGTAGGGAATCAGAGCCAGAGCCGCGGTGAGGTCCAGCATGAAATCCAGTGCCTCGGAGGTGAAGAGCAGCAGGATGAGCAGCAGCTGCACCAGGCCGCCTGCCATCACCAGGGCCGTCACCGGCGCACCGTGGCTGTTAGTCCGGGCCAGGAAGCGTGGCATGTCCGCGGATTTCGCCGGGATGTAGAGAATCTCGGCAGCCATCAGAGTCCAGGCCAGGTATGCCCCCAACACCGAGAGCACGACACCCACCCGGATGAACACCGAACCCCACGGACCGACAATGGATTCGAGCACCGAGGCCATTGACGGCTGGTTGACGGTGGCGAGTTCGGACTGCGGCAGGACGCCGTAGGACACCAAGGTGACCAAGGCGAAAACCGCGAGCACAGACAGGAATCCGATGACCGTCGCCCGGCCGACGTCCTCGCGCTTCTTCGCGTATCGCGAATACACGCTGGCTCCCTCGATGCCCATGAACACGAACACCGTGATGAGCATCGTGCCCTTGGCCTGTTCGAACACCGAGGCCGACGGACCGCCCTCGGCTTTCCAACCGCCCCAGAAGTTGTCGGCGAACACCCCGGCCTTGAACGCGACGAGTGCGATCACGATGAACACCAGGATCGGAACGACCTTGGCAACCGTCGCAATCCGATTGATCACCGCCGCTTCCTTGACGCCGCGCAGAATCAGGTAGCAGAACAGCCACACGCCCACCGAGGAGACCAACACCGCGAGCACGGTGCTGCCATCGCCCAGCTGCGGGAACAACGCGCTGGTGGTGGCCATGATGAGCACCCAGTACGACGCGTTGCCCGCGCACGCCGATGCCCAGAATCCGAACGCCGAGTTGAAGCCGACGTAGTCGCCGAACCCGGCCTTGGCGTACGCGAAGATTCCGGCGTCCAGTTCGGGCTTGCGGGTGGCCAGCCGCTGGAATACGAACGCCAGCATCAGCATTCCCGTACCGGCGATGGCCCAGGCGATGATCGCGCCCAGCACCCCGGACTCCGCGCCGAACCGGCGGGGCAGCAGAAACACCCCCGAGCCGACCATCGATCCGACCACCATCGCGGTCAGGGTCGGCAGGCTGACCTTCTCGCTCACCTCACCGGTCTTCGGTTCAGCCGTTGTCATATCTCGTCTTTCGCTGTCTGTTGGACGGAGCCTGGACGATCGTGAATCCGGTGTAACCATAAAACACGGTCAGCAAACGGCTGGTGAACTCGCGGAAGGCAGACGGCAAACGTGCCAACCGGGTTCATCCAGAACGCATTCAGAGATCGGCGATGATCTGCTGTCGCTTCGCCGTGTACTCGTCTTCGCTGATTGCACCCGTCGCACGCAGCGTCTCCAGTTCCTGAAGGCGTTGCGCGGTCGACGGCGCGGGCGGTGCCAGAAACGGTGCCGACGGCGCGCCCGGTTCCGATGCCGCCACCGACGTGGTAGGCGCCTGTTGTGCCGCCGATGAGCGCTCGCGCGAAGAGTATGTCGCCGCGCGCCGAACCACCGCCTGGACCTGTTCGCGGACCGCGGGATTGGCCCGCAGGTCGATCATGTTGTCGATACCGATGCCGTGTGCCTTGAGGATCTGCAGGATCTCCATCAGCGGGCCCGACTGTCCGGTGAGGTCGTAGGTCTTGTTGTCCTCGGCGATGGTGAACGTCGCAGGCATCAGACCGCTGACCAGACTGCTTCTCTCCCAATCGATCCGGTATTCGTTGGTGGTCGGGTCCACCAGGGCGACCAACTTGCGGTTGGTGATCATCGGCAGCCGCGACACCGAGGCGAGCACCCGGTCCTGGCTCGCGAACGGCGCGATGCCCGGCCCCGAGATCTGCAGATCCAGCTTCACCAGCGGCTGCTCGTTGATGCGGGTGTTGGTCTCGTGAATGCCGGTGACCTGGGCCAGTGCCAGCACCCCGACCTGTTCGAGCTTCTCGTTCTGCGCCGCCGACTTCGTCCCGGCCGCGGTGAGCCCCAGCGCGATCAGGACATCGATCGCGGTGATCAACAGACCCACCCAGAACATCCACTTCATCATCGGATCACCGCCGCTGACGAAGTAGATGGTCAGGAAGATCGGACCGACGATGCCACACAACAGTACGAAGGACTGAATGCGCACGTACCGCCAGAATGTGGACATCGCAGGCTCCTGTCGTCGGTTGGGCGCCATCAGATTAACGCCCGAGACCGCTCAAATCAGGAGTGAACGACTCCATCCGCCGAGCCACCCGTCGGCACCACCTGCTGCTGCATCGGTGACGGGCCGAGCATCCGGTACAACGGCCAGGTCCACCGGTATCCCCCACTGGCCGACCGGGCATAACTGGTGTGCACGGCGATCGCGGTGGCGGTGACCTCGTCGGCGTCCTCGTCGTAGTCGCAGACCGCATCGCCGCGATCGCACACGCTGATCGTGCGACTGCCGACCGACACCGGCAGCGCGGCCGGAGCGTGAGCCAGGATCGGCCAGTCCTGCGCGACGCCCTTACCGGTTCCGGGCAACGCCGTCGCGGTGCCCAGATTGACCGTGGGGTCGGCGGGCAACCGGTCACCGTCGGCGACCAACAGGGCGGCGGCCAGGTTCGGGCTCGCCGACAACGCCGTCAGATTGCGGTGGACCACCATCGCACCCTGCGAATAGCCGGCCAGCACGACCTCGCTGGCCGGGCACTGCTGGGTGAAGGCCGCGTACTGGTTGCCCAGCGCCGCCACCCCGGCGTCGACACTGCTCATGAAGCCGCCCCAGCCCAGCAGGTCTCCGTCGGCCGGTACCGGCGCCGCGGGGTAGACCACGGCCTCTGCGGTCATTGTTCGGCCGTCTTGCTGCACCCACCTGGACAGGTCGCTCAGGGAGTTGTAGACCACGCGGCCCATGCCGGCGTCGACACTCGGATCGTCACGCTCTCCCGAACCCGCGACACCGATCCAGTGCACGTCGGGGCAGCCTGGCGCTGCCTGTGCCGGGCCTGTTGCCAAGCTGATCAGTGCCGCACCGGCGACCGCACCCGCGCCTACCAGTGCACTTATCCGTCGAAACATCACCGGACCCCCATACCCTTTACCTATGTGGGGTGCATCGCCTCACGGGCCACGTGCGTTACATCAGCCACCAACGGTAACCAGAGCACCAGGGTGCAGGCCGGTCAGAACGGCAGGCCGACCGCCTTGGTGATGCTCGGCAGGTGGGTGAGCGGGTTGTCGAACGACGGCGGCGGAGGCGGCGGCGGCAACTGGGGTGGAGGCGGCAGCTTCGAGAAGTCGAACTGCGGCGGAGGCGGCAACTTGGAGAAGTCGAACTGCGGCGGAGGCGGCAGCTTCGAGAAGTCGAACTGCGGCGGAGGCGGCAGGGCCGGCAAGCTCGCAGCCGCGGTGGGCCCCAGCATCAGCGCTGCCAATCCATCCGGCGACGGCAACCCGCCGTTCTGATTGCCATAACTGGCAGCGGTGATGACGGCGCCCAGGAAGTCCAGTGCGCCGCCGCCGATGCCACCGACACCGCCGGAGACCGAAGAGGCGATGGCGCCCGCGGTGTTCTGTGCGTTCGTGTCGATCAAAGCCGACCATGGCGGCTGCATGGCTCCGGCGTCGAACTGCGGCCAGGAAATGCTGGGCACCTCTGCCGGCGCCTCGGGCAACGACGGAACGAAAGGCTCGGAACGGCTCGCGATGGCAGGACTCCAACTGGACCCGCCGGTGGCCGGCAACGCAGACGCAGGCCGTTCCCGCGGTTTGGGCGCAGGCGTCACGGGAGGCAGCACGTCCGGAATCACTGACGGTGCGGAATGGGCGGCTACCGGTTGCGCGTGTGGGGCAGGTGCCGACAAGGCGGCCGCCGCCGGCTTCGGATTCTCGATCGCAGGTGTTTCCGGCTCCTGTCCGACCACCCACACCAGTGCACCGACAGCGGCGACCGCGACCGTCGTGGACACCCCCGCGACGACTCGGGACGGACTCAATTGGCTCCGGATCCGCTCGGCCAGCGGTGCTGACACCGGAATCGGTTCTGTCACATCAACGTCCATCTATAGCTCGCCCCGTAACGATCAATGGTCCCGAACGTTGCGGAGTCAACGACGTCGCCTCAGCCAAACTATCATCCGCGCGCACGCCACGCTCGTGTCCGTCGGCGCGCACCGCTGGCCGGAAAACAAAAGCGGCGCTCACCCGAAGGTGAGCGCCGCTCTCGCAGTGCTAGGTCAGATCACAATTACTTGTTGATCTTGGTGACCCGGCCGGCGCCGACGGTACGGCCGCCCTCGCGGATCGCGAAGCGCAGGCCCTCGTCCATGGCGACGGGCTGGATCAGCTTGACGGAGATGTCGGTGTTGTCACCGGGCATCACCATCTCGGTGCCCTCGGGCAGGGTAACCACGCCGGTCACGTCCGTGGTACGGAAGTAGAACTGCGGGCGGTAGTTGTTGAAGAACGGCGTGTGGCGGCCGCCCTCGTCCTTGGACAGGATGTAGACGCTGCCCTCGAACTCGGTGTGCGGGGTGGTGGTGCCGGGCTTGACCACAACCTGGCCACGCTCGACGTCCTCGCGCTTGATGCCACGAACCAGCAGACCGACGTTGTCGCCGGCCTGGCCCTGGTCGAGCAGCTTGCGGAACATTTCCACACCGGTGACGGTGGTCTTGGTCGTGGTCGGCTTGATGCCGACGATCTCGACCTCTTCGTTGACGTTGATCACGCCACGCTCGACGCGACCGGTCACCACGGTGCCACGACCGGTGATGGTGAAGACGTCCTCGACGGGCATCAGGAACGGCTTGTCGGTCTCGCGAACCGGATCCGGGATCGACTCGTCGACCGCGTCCATCAGGTCCTCAACCGACTTGACCCACTTCGGGTCACCCTCAAGCGCCTTCAGCGCGGAGACCCGGATAACCGGGGCATCCTCGTCGAAGTCCTGAGCGGCCAGCAGTTCGCGGACCTCCATCTCGACGAGCTCGATGAGCTCCTCGTCGTCCACGGCGTCCGACTTGTTCAGCGCCACCAGGATGTAGGGCACACCCACCTGGCGGGCCAGCAGCACGTGCTCGCGGGTCTGCGGCATCGGGCCATCGGTCGCGGCGACCACCAGGATCGCGCCGTCCATCTGGGCGGCACCGGTGATCATGTTCTTGATGTAGTCGGCGTGACCGGGGGCGTCCACGTGGGCGTAGTGCCGCTTTTCGGTCTGGTACTCCACGTGGGAGATGTTGATCGTGATGCCGCGCTGACGCTCCTCAGGCGCATTGTCGATCTGGTCGAATGCGCGCGACTCGTTCAACTCGGGGTACTTGTCGTGCAGAACCTTGGTGATTGCTGCAGTAAGCGTCGTCTTGCCGTGGTCAACGTGACCGATGGTCCCGATGTTGACGTGCGGCTTCGTCCGCTCGAACTTCGCCTTCGCCACTGTGGTGTCCTCCTGGACTTGTTGGTGCTTTTCCTAAAAGCAGTGTTGATGTGTTCAGTTGTGTGTCGCGACAACTGCCGCGACGAGCTTACTGACCCGTCGCCTTCGCGATGATTTCCTTCGCCACGTTCGCCGGAACTTCGGCGTACGAGTCGAACACCATGGAGTAGTTCGCCCGGCCCTGGGTCTTCGACCGAAGGTCGCCCACGTAGCCGAACATCTCCGACAGCGGCACCTGTGCCTTGACGACACGCGCACCGCTGCGCTCCTCCATGGCCTGGATCTGACCACGGCGGGAGTTCAGGTCGCCGATCACTTCACCCATGTAATCCTCGGGCGTCGTGACCTCGACAGCCATGATGGGCTCCAGGATGACCGGCTGGGCCGCCTGCGCGGCCTTCTTCAGCACCTGCGAACCCGCCACCTTGAACGCCATTTCCGAGGAGTCGACCTCGTGGTAGGCGCCGTCGAGCAGCGTCACTTTCAGGTTCACCAGCGGGTAGCCGGCCAGCACGCCGTACTGCATCGCGTCCTGCGCACCGGCATCCACCGACGGGATGTACTCGCGCGGGATGCGGCCACCGGTGACCTTGTTCTCGAACTCGTAGGTGGCACCGTCCTCGCCGATGAACGGCTCGAGGTCGATGAGCACCTTCGCGAACTGGCCGGAGCCACCCGTCTGCTTCTTGTGGGTGAACTCGACCTTCTCCACCTTGCGGCGGATGGTCTCGCGGTAGGCCACCTGGGGCTTACCGACATTGGCCTCGACCTTGAACTCGCGACGCATGCGGTCCACCAGGATGTCCAGGTGCAGCTCGCCCATACCGCCGATGACGGTCTGGCCGGTCTCCTGGTCCAGGTGCACCTTGAAGGTCGGGTCCTCTTCGGCGAGCTTCTGGATCGCGGTGCCCAGCTTCTCCTGGTCACTCTTGGTCTTGGGCTCGATGGCCACCTCGATCACCGGATCGGGGAAGGTCATCGACTCCAGCACGACCTGCTGGTTCGGATCGCACAGGGTGTCACCGGTGGTGGTGTCCTTCAGACCGATCACGGCGTAGATGTGACCAGCGGAGGCCGACTCGACCGGGTTCTCCTTGTTGGCGTGCATCTGGAACAGCTTGCCCAGACGCTCCTTCTTGCCCTTGGTCGCGTTGATGACCTGGGCACCGGACTCGACCTTGCCCGAGTACACGCGGACGTAGGTGAGCTTGCCGAAGAAGGGGTGCACGGCGATCTTGAATGCCAGCGCGGCGAACGGCTCGTCGGTCGACGGCTTACGCAGAACCTCTTCGTCCTCCTTGCCGGGGACGTGGCCCTTGACGGACTCGACATCCAGCGGCGAGGGGAGGTAGTCGATAACGGCGTCCAGCATGGGCTGAACACCCTTGTTCTTGAACGCGCTGCCACACAGCACCGGGTACAGCTCGCTGTTCACGGTCAGCTTGCGGATCGCGCCCTTGATCTCATCGATCGTGAGCTCTTCGCCGCCGAGGTACTTCTCCAGAAGCGCCTCGTCGGTTTCGGCGACGGTGTCCATCAGCTCGCTGCGGTACTCGGCGGCCTTGTCGGCGAGATCCGCGGGGATCTCGACGGTCTCGTAGCTCTCACCGAGCTTGGTCTCGCCACGCCACACCTTGGCGTTCATCTCGACCAGGTCGATGATGCCCTCGAAGTCGTTCTCGGCACCGATCGGCAACTGGATCACCAGCGGCTTGGCGCCGAGGCGGTCCTTGATGGTCTGCACGGTGAAGTAGAAGTCCGCACCGAGCTTGTCCATCTTGTTGACGAAGCAGATCCGGGGCACGTCGTACTTGTCGGCCTGACGCCACACCTGCTCGGACTGCGGCTCAACACCCTCCTTGCCGTCGAAGACGGCAACGGCACCGTCGAGCACGCGCAGGCTGCGCTCCACCTCAACGGTGAAGTCGACGTGCCCGGGGGTGTCGATGATGTTGATCTGGTTGTTGTTCCAGAAGCAGGTGACGGCTGCGGAGGTGATGGTGATACCACGCTCCTGCTCCTGCTCCATCCAGTCGGTGGTGGAGGCACCGTCGTGCGTCTCACCGATCTTGTAGTTGACGCCGGTGTAATAAAGGATGCGCTCGGTCGTCGTCGTCTTGCCGGCGTCGATGTGCGCCATGATGCCGATGTTGCGGACCTTGTTCAGGTCTGTCAGCACGTCCTGTGCCACGGAAGTCTTCCCAACTCTTTCGCTTGCTTGATTAGGTGTTCGATTGCGCGCGTACCGGCACCCGACGCTGGATGCCGGGCGCGGGTATCACCAGCGGTAGTGCGCGAAAGCCCGGTTCGCTTCGGCCATCTTGTGAGTGTCCTCACGACGCTTCACAGCGGCACCCAGGCCGTTGCTGGCGTCCAGGATCTCGTTGGCGAGGCGCTCGATCATGGTCTTCTCGCGACGAGCCTTGGAGAAGCTGACCAGCCAGCGCAGGGCCAGGGTGGTGGAACGATCGGGGCGGACCTCGACCGGAACCTGGTAGGTGGCACCACCGACGCGGCGGCTACGCACCTCGAGGGCGGGCTTGACGTTGTCGAGCGCGCGCTTGAGGGTGACGACCGGGTCGGTGCCGGTCTTGTCGCGAGCCTGCTCCAGCGCACCGTAGACAATGCGCTCGGCGAGTGACTTCTTGCCGTCCAGCAGAACCTTGTTGACCAGCTGGGTGACCAGCTGCGACCCGTAGACCGGATCGTTGACCAACGGACGCTTCGGCGCGGGACCCTTGCGCGGCATCAGCTCTTCTCCTTCTTGGCGCCGTAGCGGCTACGGGCCTGCTTGCGGTTCTTGACACCCTGGGTGTCGAGCGATCCGCGGATGATCTTGTAACGGACACCGGGGAGGTCCTTCACACGACCACCGCGCACCAGCACCATCGAGTGCTCCTGCAGGTTGTGGCCCTCACCGGGGATGTAAGCGGTGACCTCAACGCCGCTGGTCAGCTTCACGCGGGCGACCTTGCGAAGCGCCGAGTTCGGCTTCTTCGGGGTGGTGGTGTACACGCGGGTGCACACGCCACGGCGCTGCGGGCTGCCCTTGAGGGCCGCGGTCTTGACCTTCGCGACCTTGTCGCGGCGACCCTTGCGGACCAGCTGGTTGATGGTTGGCATGTACCGGCTTTCTCTGTGTTGCTCTGCTCTTTTTTGCTGTTCTAAGTCTCTGTACTGCAGTTATCCCCCGGCCGCGTACCCCGCGTCCGGGCGTGTCGCACGTGCTTACACCGGTGGAATTCCGATGCGTGTTAGACATGCAAATTGGCCCGGCGTGCGGGCACGCTTGCGAAACACTCAGCCGCATGCGCCTTCCGGCCAGGCACGATCTACCACGATACCAGGGCTGGCCGTGCCGAACCAAACCCGCTAACGAGAACCTAATCCCAGGTCAGACGCTACGACTCTCGTTGCCCCATACCTGCGGCCAGTCGTCGCAGCATATCGGTGAACACCGCATCGGTGTCGATGTCGTCCATCACACCCGTCATTTCGAGCAGGACGAAGCCGTGCAAAGCCGACCAGAACTGCAGTGCGGCATAGAAGGCATCCTCGCCCTGCAACCCATAGGAAGTCAGCACTTCGATGACCGGACCGGCCGCCGCCCTGGTGGCTGCCGAGTACTCGGGATCGTCTCCGCCGAAAGGCATCCGGGTGAACGCCGAGTAGCGACCGGGATGGTGATGGGCGTAGCTGCGGTAGGCGCTTGCCATCACCGCGACCGCATCGTCACGGGTGCGGCCGGAACCCACGGTGTTGAGCATCTCGATGATGTCGTCGATCACCCGCATCCGGACTGTGCGACGCAGATCGTCAAGGCTCTGCACATGGTTGTAGAGCGACGGGCCCTTGGTGCCGAGCTGGCCGGCCAGAGCATTGATGGTCAGGGCATCCCAGCCCTCGCGGTCCAGGAACGTCAGCGCGGCGTTGACGATGGCGTCACGGCTGAGCTTGGTGGTCCGAGCCGGCCGCGACTGGGAACGTCGGGCGCCGGCCACCTGTGGCTCCGGCCGAGCTGACATTTGTGCACTGCCTTCGAGTCGAAGTGATTGACGTCCCCCGATGGGGTCGCCGTGAAACTGTAGCCCCTCTGACAGCGCAGATCAGTTCATCCGGCCCTGACTGAGCCGGGCGAGTTTCTCGGTGACCTGACACAGATCGGGCAGCGTGGCCGGGTTCATCGTCTGAATCGACCAGGTGATCACATCCTCACCCTTGGCCACATAGATACTGCACACATTCGCGTCCGCGGCGCGGAATCCCTGATTGCCGTCGATGGACAGTTCGGTGAGGGTGCGTCCGGCGCGGGTCTCCAGGGTCCGCTCGGTGTCCATGTCACTCCCCCGGTACCACCAGGTGGAGATGCCCATCCCGGCGCCGAAGGTGCCAAGCACCGAGTTCTCCTGCCAGAAACACCCGGTATCGCTGACCACGGCCTTGGTGAACATCGAGGAGCCGACGGCATCGGCGATGTCGGCGTCGGTGACACCGTTGCAATCCGCGCCGTGAAAACCGCCGCCGACGGGAGCCGACTCCGGTGCCGGCGGGGCGTCCGTCGATCCACACGCCGTCAGCAGCGCCGCAGCGGCTGCGACGCCGGTCAGACACCTCACTGCGAGGTAGCGGTGCGCCACGGTCAGAGTTCCGATTGAAGCGTGGCCGACAGCAGCTTCTTCGCGTCCTGGCACGGATCGCCCTTGGTGGCTTGCCCGGCTGCACCCGCACCGCGGAACTGCACCCACCAACTGATCACGCCCGACCCGGCCGACGCGGTCGCCGAGCAGGCCGCGCCCGTCACGTCGCGGCGCGCCACGAACGCCTGGTGCCGCTCGACCACGACGTCGGTGATCTGCGCATCCCGGCTGCGCGCCACCGCCCGCTCGCGCTCCAGCGAGCCCTTCTCGAACCAGGAGAAGATCACGTCGAGCATCGCGGGCGAGCCCGCATTCGGCTCGGCACCGGGCTGGGTCTTGCGCGACAGCACGTACTGGCAGACCGCACCGCTGTACGGGCGCACCACGTTGTCGGCGGCCAGGATCTCCTGGATCGTGCTGTCGACGAGCAGCCCGCACCGGTCGTCGACGTATCCGAAACTGCGGTCGGGATCGGCGGTATCGGCCGACGCGCGCTGGGCAGCCCCGTCGATGGTGTGCGAACACCCCGCGACGGTCACCACGGCTGTGACCGCCACGGCAGCAGCCTGAACAACACACCGACGCATTGCTGAACACGGTACCCAGCACCGACACAGCACGCGACCTGTCGGCGAACGCCCGTCAAACTGGTCAACACTTACCGCGACGAGAAGTGCGCCACGTACTCTTCTCGGCAGCGGATCGGAAGGGGAATTCACCGTGAATTGGACAGCTGTGGGCCGGAGGATGATTGTCGGGCTGGCGGCCGGCACGCTCGCATTGCCGCTGGCGCTCACCGTCGGTGCGCCCGGCGCCGCAGCCAAGAACGGTGACACCACGATCACCGGCCAGGGCATCGAACAAACCATTGACTGCAACAACGCCACGCTGATCGTCAATGGAACCGATATCCGGATCACCGCGTTGGGCACCTGTTGGGCGGTTGCCGTGCAGGGGTCGTCAAACGTGATCGTCGCGGACAACGTCATCAACGACGTCACCGTGTACGGCTCCAACCAGACCGTGTTCTTCAAGAACGGTGATCCGATACTCGTCGACCGTGGCCGTGAACTGGGGATGACCAACCAGATCAGTCGCGTCCCCGCCTGATCAACGCCCGAGGCAGAAAGCAGAGACTTACCGTGTTCACCCGTTTCCCCCACACCCAGTTGATCCTCGGGATCGGCGCCGCCGCCGCGGCGTTCACCCTCGCGGCCTGTGGTTCCGAAAGTTCGGACACCACCACCCCGAGCGCCACCGCGGGACAGTCCGGGGTCAACGTCGAAGTCGGCAACACCATCAACTACATGTCGGTCGGCACCACGACCGACATCGACTGCGCCGACGGCAAGTCGCTCACTGTCGGTGGCACCAACAACACGCTGACGGTCAAGGGCACCTGCGCCAATGTGAACATCGGCGGATCCGACAACAAGATCACCTTCGAGCGGATCGACAAGGGCCTGACGATCATCGGGCTGAACAACACCGTCACCTATGCGGCGGGTGACCCGAAGGTCACCAACACCGGCAGCAACAACAAGGTCAACAAGGGCTAATCGGCGCTGGCGCCGTGCCGGCCCGCTCCGGCGGCGAACCGACCGGCGCCATGGGCGGCCTCTTCCGCGACGCGGGCGACGCTGGCGAATTCGAATTCCATTGCCGCCTGCTCGGATTCACCCCACTGGTGCAGCGCTGACAGGCGGTCGGCCCGCAGACACTGTTGAGGCAACCGGGACAGTTCGCCGGCCAGTTCCTCTGCCGCGACGCGGGCTTGCCCTGTGGGTACCACCCGGTTGGCCAGGCCGATCGCGTGGGCTTCGGCCGCGTCGACGGCGCGCCCGGTCAGGATCAGGTCCATGGCGCGGCCCTGCCCGATCAGCCGGGGCAGCCGCACGGTGCCACCGTCGATCAGTGGCACTCCCCAGCGGCGGCAGAACACCCCCAGCACGGCGTCTTCCTCGACCACGCGCAGGTCACACCACAACGCCAGTTCCAACCCGCCGGCCACCGCATGGCCGCCGATCGCAGCGATCACGGGCTTGGACAACGCCATGCGGCTCGGCCCCATGGGTCCCGGCCCGGCGGGGTCCAGCCGGTTCATCTCCGGCGTGCCGAATGCCTTGAGATCTGCTCCGGCGCAGAATGTTCCACCGGCACCGGTCAGCACCGCGACGGCGGCATCCTCGTCGGCGTCGAATTGCTCGAACGCCGCGTACAGCGCCGCGGCAGTGGGGCCGTCGACCGCGTTGCGGGCATGCGGCCGGTCGATGATGACCGTGGTCACCGGTCCGTTGCGTTCGACCCGGACAGATTCGGTCACGTCGCCTCCATCAGTTCGGTACGGTCACGCCGCACGACCAGTTCGGCGGCAAAGTCGTTGTACGCCTTACGCAGTTCAGCACCCGGCCACTCGCCCGACAGCAACCCGTCCGGCAGCACCGGGTCCGCCAGCAGGTGACGCACGATCCCCGCGGCCGCGACGAACCGGCCCGGAACGTCGGTCGCGGCGGCCATCTCCTCCAGTAGCTGCTCGCCCGTGCGCCGCCAGCCGGGCAGATCCCACAGCGTGGCGGCCAGGCCGGCCGGATCCTCGTCCCTGGCATGCAGCAGCCGCACCCGGCCGGTGATCTCCTGGGGCAGCACCTGGTCCAAATTGTCCGGGCGCATCCACACACCCTCGCGCAGCTCGCCGAACCGATACTGCTGCAGGGCATTCCGCAGCGAAGCGCGGGTGCGGGCGTCGGTGCCCACACTGGTGATGACCAGTGCCTGCCACTGCCCGTCGTAGTCCCGCAGTTTCGGGTCGATCGCGTCGTCCTGGCGCCGCTGGCGGTTCAGCAGGCGGTCCGACAGCCGGTAGCCGTCCTCCGAACGGATCAGGTCACCGGCGCCGACCATGCGGGTCAACGCCACCCGCAGGGTTGGTTCCTTGATGTCGAAATCGGCTGTCAGCCTGACCAGTTCGGCGGCACTGGCCCAGGCCGGGTGGGCACCGAGCAACACGCTCAGCACCACCGACCGGGCCGTCATCCGAGTGAGCGCGGGCATGTCAGACCTCAGAAGACCTGCGCCCGTGGTCGCCCATCGGCTCGTCGCGATGGCGCACCGCTTCGCGGAAGCCGTGTTCGACTGCGTCGGCCACGAAGGCGTGCCCTTCGGGAGTGTGCCGCGCGATGCCGTCGAACACCGTGCTCACCATCCGACTGGTCGCCACCCCCTGCTGCAGCAGCGCGGAGTTGCAGGCCAGCTTGGCCATGATGAGCTGGTTGACGGGCATGGCGGCGATGCGTGCGACGAGGCGCTCGGTGCGCTCGTCGAGGTCTTCCGGTTCGGGCGCCTCGACGGCCAGGCCCCATTCGGCGGCCTTCGCACCGGTGATGCAATCCCCGGTGAACAGAAGCCGTTTGGCGCGTTGATCGCCCAACCGGTGCGCCCACAGGCCGGCGGCCGGAACGCCCCACACCCGCATGGGCGGGTAGCCGATCTTCGCGTCGGAGGCGGCGATCACCTGGTCGGCGTGCAGCGCGATGTCGGTGCCACCGGCCACGCAGTAGCCGTGAATCTTGACCACGGTCGGCTTGTCGGCGTGCATCAGGCTGGAGAAGCCGCGCACGAAGCGGCTCATCATCTGATAGTCGACCATCGGATCCCACGGTTGGTCCGGAAGATGGTTGACGGCCTGCGTTTTCCCCGACAGCACGGTCCCGTCGTAGCGGGCGCCCCCGGCCTCGCCGGTCCCGTCGGCGTAGGCCGACAGATCGAATCCGGCGCAGAAACCCTCACCACGGCCGGACACCAGGATCACGTGCACGTTCGGGTCCAGGTCGGCCCGCTCGACCAGGGCCTGCAGCTCCAGCGGGGTGTCCGCGACGATCGAGTTGCCTTTTTCGGGGCGGTTGAAGGTGATTCGCGCTATCCGATCGGTGACCTCGTAGGTCATCGTCTTCAGCGTGTCGACCGTCATACGTTGTCTGTCCTCCTCGCGTGCGGAGCCTTGACCAGGGCACGCTCGAGGATCGGCGCCAGATCCAGCCCGGTCGGCAGGGTGCCGAAGGCCTGGCCCCACTGCCCGCCGAGCCTGCTGGCCAGGAACGCCTCGGCCACGGCCGGGTGTCCGTGACGCACCAGCAGCGCGCCCTGCAGCGCCAGCGAGATGTCCTCTGCGACCTTGCGGCCCCGGTAGGTGATGGTCTCCAGATCCTGCAGATCGTTCTGCAGCGTGGTGACGTGGCGGCCCAGCCGCGGGTCCTGCCCGGCGGTCCTGGAGAGTTCGTCGAAGAGCACCTCGATGCTCTCCGGCCGGGTTGCCATGGCGCGCAAGGTGTCCAGCGCGCTGACGTTGCCCGAGCCTTCCCAGATACCCATCAGCGGGGCCTCCCGGTACAGCCGGGGCATGCCCGAGTCCTCGACGTAGCCGTTGCCGCCCAGGCATTCCATCGCCTCGGCTGCATGCGGGGTGGCCCGCTTGCAGACCCAGTACTTGCCGGCGGCCAGCCCGATGCGGCGCAGCAGTGCCTCGCGCTCGTCACCTCGGACCGCCTTGTCGGTGGCACCGGCCATCCGCATCGCCAGCATGGTCGCCGCCTCGGCCTCCACGGCCAGGTCGGCGAGCACGTTGCGCATCAACGGCTGATCGATCAGATAGGCGCCGAACGCCTTTCTGTGCTGGGCGTGGTGCACGGCACGGGTCAGGCCGCTGCGCATGCTCGTGGCGCTGCCCAGCGTGCAGTCGAGCCGGGTGAGGTTGACCATCTCGATGATGGTCGGCACGCCGCGACCCTCCTCGCCCACCAGCCAGGCGGTGGCGCCGTCGTACTCGACCTCGCTCGAGGCATTGGCGTGGTTGCCCAGCTTGTCCTTGAGCCGCTGCAGGAACATCCGGTTGCGGCTGCCGTCGGGCAGGATGCGCGGCAGGAAGAAACAGCTCAGACCGCCCGGCGCCTGGGCGAGCACCAGGAAGATGTCGCACATCGGGGCCGAGGTGAACCACTTGTGGCCGCGCAGCGAGTAGGTGCCGTCGCCGTTGGGAGTGGCTTCGGTGGTGCCGGCGCGAACGTCGGAGCCGCCCTGCTTCTCGGTCATCGACATGCCCGCGGTGATACCGGCTTTCGTCGTGGCGAGCTTGAGCTCGGGGTCGTAGACCCGGCTGGTCAGCAGCGGCTCGTAGATCGCGGCCAGCTCCGGGTTGAACCGCAGCGCGGGCACGACGGCGTAAGTCATCGAAATCGGGCAGACGTGCCCGGGTTCGACGGTCCACACCGAGGTCTTGGCGGCACGCACGACGTGGGAGCCCTCGCGGTCGTCGGCCCACGGGGCACCGTGCAGACCGTGGGTGACGGCCACATTCATCAGCTCGTGGTAGGCCGGGTCGTATTCGACCTCGTCCACCCGGAACCCGTAGCGGTCATGGGTGTGCAGCACCGGGCGGTTGCGGTCGGCCAGTTCCCCCCAGCGCTGAGCCTTGGCGCTGCCGTTGATCGCGCCGAGTTCGTGCACCTCGTCGACGCCCCACTGTCCGCCTTCGCGGATGAGGGCCTCGGCGAGCACCGGGGAGGTGGCGGGGTTGTAGTCCTCCAGCGTGGGGACCTGATTGGTGACGACGTGCGTGGCCATGCACCCAGTGTTACAAATTCACGACAACCGCACAATACTTGTAATGTCTGTTCAGGTCTCCGCCTTGCGGACCTGCGGCGGCGGGACGGTGTCGGCGCCACGCACACTGTTCAGCACGGTCTGCCCTTGCTGATCGATGAACCTGGTGAACAGCTGCTGGGCATAGCCGAACACCAGACCCCAGGCCAGGATCTGGGCCGAGGTGTCCAGCGCATTCAGGCCCGGAACGAACTGCCCGCGCATCAGGAGCAGGCCGAGGAACGCCGTCAGCGCTCCGGTCGGCAGCTTGAGTGCCGCGAGCGCCACCGGAATGCCGTAGCGTTCCGACGAGCCTCGGACGTGGCTGATCGCTGCGGCAGCCGCGATGGCCGCGGCGACAAGTCCGATCAACTCGACCACGATGATGTCGGTGCGTTTGGCGGTGTCGGCGACCACGTCGCCGATGTCCACACCGTTGCCCGGTTCCCCGGCCCGAAGAGGGACGAACGGTGCGGACGCGTTGGTCGGACACACCACCGACTGCTCAGAGACCCCCTGCGGGGCAAAACACATAGGGATCAACGTCGGGTTTCGCAAGCCGATCACCGCCAGAACCACAACCAGCAGCGATAAGAACAGCGTGGTGCTGACCACGATGTTGCGAAAGCTGCGCAGCCGGATGTTCTCCCGCAGTGCCGCGGAACTGGCAGCGCGGACGGTTGCCACGATCTGATCGCGCGCAGCCTCGACCTTGTTCAACGACGATTCACGATCACCGGACAGGTTCTTCACCAGCCGCTCGAACTCCTGCCGGCCAGGGTCGGTCGAACGGAGATGACGCTGCACGTGCCGCAGCAGTGACGGCAGCTGCCCGGCCAGATATTCGGTCGGTGCCAGGTTGAGCAACTGCGCCTCGGCAGCGTCGAGATTGCTCATCGCGCGTTCGAGCAGCGGGCCGTTGCGCGACAGCCTGATTCGCTTGCCGAGCTCCGGCTTCTTGCCCGACGCCGCGTCCCTCGCCGCGCTCAGGTGACACTTGATTGCTTTCGACAGTGCGGCATCGACGTCGCGCGAGCTGGCCTGCGACAGGTAGTCGGTGAGCGTCTCCAGCTCATATGCCCGGGTCAGCGTGCTCTCTCGCCAGGCCACCCAGACCGGTCCCCCAACCGACCGGACGGCATCGATGCGGGGCAGCGGGTTTGTCGGGGCCGGCGGCGCCTTCGTGATGATCACGATTATCTCCTCACCTGGTGGGTGATGGTGATGACCGTAAATTCCACCGATCGCATTCGGCACGCGTAGTCGACTACTCGATAAACGCCGGATTCACGAGCGGGAAGGGTCTGCGACCTCCAGGCCGGGGTCCGGCATCGGGTCCACATTCGCGGCCGGCGGTTCGGACCCGCAGGCACGCGTCTGGCGCGCTTCGTAGCGATTGAGCGCGAACAGCACCACGCCCGCCAGGGCCCAGCCGAGCAGGATGTCGACCACATAGTGCTCGGCGGTGTACACCAGCGTGAATGCCATGATCAGCGGATAGGCCACCAGCACCGGCCGCCATCCCCGGTTCACCCGGCTCCACAAGAACACCGCGACCGCAGCGGTGAGTCCCGCGTGCAACGACGGGATCGCCGCGACCAGGTTCACGCTGGCCTGTCCCTGATCGATCAATGCCGTTGCGGTGTGCAGATTGAGCTTGCCCCAGCCACGGGTGACGATCCGTTCGATCCACTCGTGCGCGCCGTCGCGACCGTCCTGCATGACGCCGAGGAGTCCACCGTCGACCGCTTCGCGCGCCGATCGGAACATGCATCCGGGGCCGGACGGGCCGCCGTCGACGTCATCGGCGCTGCACCGCGCCGCCGCCCACGGTGGAGCAGCAGGCAGCAGCGCATAGATGATCAGGGCTGCGAACGACAGCCCGACGAACAACCGCACGAACCGCTTCCACTCCTCGCGGTCACGCAGCCACAGCACACCCGCGACGACGTAGGGAAGGATGAAAAACGACATGTACACCGTGCTGATCACGACTTCCCACCACGGCGGGTGCAGCAGTTTCAGCCGTTCCTGCAACCACACCGTGGGCACCGTGCCGAAGAACATCCAGCGATCCGCGTCGACCTGCCAGTGCCACATGGTGGGCCGGCCGACCAGGGTGGCCGCGCCGCGGCTCAGATCGTAGGCGGCCAGCACCACGGCGAACGGCAGCCAGTCCCTGATCACGTAGAGCATCCGCCTGCCCTGCCCGATGCTCGCGGCCAGCAAACCGGTGGCGATATAGAGCAGCAACAGTTCGCGGTTGAACGCGAAACCGTCGGTGGCGGTGCGGTAGACGACCACGGCCGCCCACACCAGGATCGCGACGTACCGCAGAATTCGCAGTCGACGGGCACGGTTGGTGGCGCCCCATTCCGCTGGGGCTTCTTCCGTTACCGAGTCATCAACCGCGGTCACAGAGGTGACGTTAGTTCACCTTTGCTTCACGATGCCGTTGAAAACGGTTCAGGTCGCGAACGTGTCAGCCGGCGTGCTCGCGCAGAAACGCGATGTCGTCCTTGCGTCCCTCTTCTGCGGTCTCACAGATCACCGGCGCATCGGCCGCCTTGACCACCGCGGCCAGCAACTGCGGATCGATCTGCCCAGCACCGAAATTCGCGTGGCGGTCGGCACCGGAGCCGGCCGCATCGCGTGAATCGTTGCAGTGCACCAGGTCGATGCGCCCGGTGATGGCCTTGATCCGGTCGACGGCGTCGATCAACGCCTCCCCCGCCGCCCACGCATGGCACGTGTCGAGGCAGAAGCCAATTCCTTTGTCCCCGATGCGATCCCACAACCTGGAGATGGTGTCGAAATGCCGTGCCATGGCATGATCGCCGCCCGCGGTGTTCTCCAGGTACACCGGCACATCGGTGTTCAGCGCATCCAGGGCCTTGACCCAACGCTCGAACCCAGCCTCCATGTCGTTGTCATCGGCGTGTCCGCCGTGCACGATCACCGCGGTGGCGCCGATCTCGGCCGCGGCGTCGCACGTGTCCTGCAGGATCTTGCGGGACGGAATCCGCACGCGGTTGTTGGCCGACGCCACGTTGATCAGGTACGGCGCATGCACGTACAGCGGCACCGTCGACGCCTTTAGCAGCTCAGCGTCCTCACGGGGCTGTGGCTTCTTCCAGCTCTGCGGGTTGCCGAGGAAGAACTGCACGACGTCGGCGCCGTCCGAGGCGGCTGCTGCCAGTGGGTCGGTGTTGTCTACATGCGAACCGATGAGCACGCCGCCAAGTCTAGGCCGCCGTCCCGACACGAAATCGCCGACGATCCCGGCATCATCCCCGCATCCAGGGGGTCGGCCGCCACGAATGACGCCGAATGGCCACTTGTGACACGCGAAATGGCTTGCGGAGTGGCACAACTGGCCACTCGCACACACGCGGCGCACGAAAAAGCCCCCGCACAGGGCGGGGGCTTTTCCGTGAACTACTAGCGGTAGTCCGAGTATCCGTAATCGTCCAGCGGCACCGCAGCACCGGTGGCCTGGCCGAAGTCCGGGCTGTAGTACTGATCCTCGTAGGACGGGATCGTGTACGCCGCAGCGCGGGCCTCTTCGGTCGGCTGCACCTGGATGTCGCGGTAACGGGCGATGCCGGTACCGGCCGGGATCAGCTTGCCGATGATCACGTTTTCCTTCAGACCCTGCAGCTTGTCGCTGCGGCAGTTGATCGCCGCATCGGTGAGCACGCGCGTGGTCTCCTGGAACGACGCCGCCGACAGCCACGAATCCGTGGCCAGCGATGCCTTGGTGATACCCATCAGCACCGGACGGCCGGCCGCGGGCTCGCCGCCCTCGGCCACGACCCGACGGTTCTCGGTCTCGAACTCGGCGCGCTCGGTGAGCGAGCCGGGCAGGAACTCCGTGGCACCCGAATCGATGATCGTGACGCGACGCAGCATCTGCCGGACGATGACCTCGATGTGCTTGTCGTGGATCGACACGCCCTGGGCCCGGTAGACCTCCTGGACCTCCTTGACGAGGTGGATCTGCACCTCGCGGGGGCCCTGGACACGCAGAACCTCGTGCGGATCCGCGGAGCCTTCCATGAGCTGGTCGCCGACCTCGACGTGGTCACCGTCGGACAGCACGCCTTCGGAGCCGTCCTCGTGAGTGATCACGCGCAGACGCTGACGCTTGGAGAGCTTGTCGTAGACAACTTCCTCGCCGCCATCGTCGGGGACGATGGTGATCTTGAAGAACTTGTCGCTCTCCTCCAGCCGGACCCGGCCCGCGACGTCGGCGATGGGCGCCTTGTTCCGCGGAATACGGGCCTCGAACAGCTCCTGCACGCGAGGCAGACCACCGACGATGTCGGCGCCACCGGTAACACCACCCTGGTGGAAGGTACGCATGGTCAGCTGAGTACCGGGCTCACCGATGGACTGGGCGGCGACGATGCCGACGGCCTCGCCGATGTCGACCAGCTTGCCGGTGGCCATCGAGCGGCCGTAGCACTTGGCACACACACCGGAGGCCGAGGCACAGGTCAGCACGGAGCGGACCTTCACCTGCGTGATGCCGGCAGCCAGCAGCGCGTCGATGGCCGGGTCACCCAGGTCATGGCCGCGCTCGATGACGACCTTGCCGTCGGCGTCGACCGCGTCGGTGGCCAGGGTCCGGGCGAACGCCGAGGTCTCGACGTGCGCATCCCGGATCAGCGAGCCGTCAGCGGCGCGCTCGGCCAGGTGCACGATGATGCCGCGCTCGGTCTCACAGTCGGTCTCGCGAACGATGACGTCCTGCGACACGTCCACCAGACGACGGGTCAGGTAACCCGAGTCGGCGGTACGCAGAGCGGTGTCGGCCAGACCCTTACGAGCACCGTGGGTGTTGATGAAGTACTCCAACACCGTCAGGCCCTCACGGAACGAGGACTTGATCGGGCGCGGGATGAACTCACCCTTCGGGTTCGTCACCAGACCCTTCATACCTGCCAGGGTGCGGGTCTGGGTGAGGTTACCCGTGGCGCCCGACTTCACGATCGTGATGATCGGGTTGTCGGCCGGGTAGTACTCCTCCAGCGCCTTACCCACCTCTTCGGTGGCGTCCTGCCAGATCTTGACCAGGGACTCGTTGCGCTCGTTGTGGTTCAGCGCACCGCGCTGGTACTTGCGCTCGATCGCCTCGGCCTCGGCCTCGTGCCGCTCCAGGATCTCCTGCTTCTGCGGCGGCACCAGAACGTCGGCCATCGAGACCGTGACACCCGAACGGGTGGCCCAGTGGAAACCGGCGTCCTTGAGCTTGTCGACGGTCTGCGCCACCACGATCATCGGGAAGCGCTCGGCCAGATCGTTGATGATCCGGGCCTGGACCTTCTTGTGCATCTGCTCGTTGACGAACGGGTAGCCCTTGGGCAGCAGCTCGTTGAACAGCACGCGACCCAGCGTGGTCTCGGCGGTCCAGGCCTCGCCTGGCTTCCAGCCGTTCTCGAACAGCTCGGCCTCGACGGCGACCGGCGGACGCTGCTGCGTCAACCGCACCTTGATCTTGGCGCGCACCGACAGGGCACCGCGGTCCAGCGCCATGATCGCCTCGGCCGGCGAGCTGTACACGCCCTGCTCCGCACGATCCTTGGCGGCCGGCACGTACTCGCCGGTGTCGCCCGGGACCTCGGTGGTCAGGAAGTACAGACCGGTCACCATGTCCAGACGCGGCATGGCCAGCGGCTTACCCGACGCCGGGGACAGGATGTTGTTCGAGGACAGCATCAGGATGCGGGCCTCGGCCTGGGCCTCTGCCGACAGCGGCAGGTGCACGGCCATCTGGTCACCGTCGAAGTCGGCGTTGAACGCCTCACACACCAGCGGGTGCAGCTGGATGGCCTTGCCTTCCACCAGCTGCGGCTCGAAGGCCTGGATACCCAGGCGGTGCAACGTAGGTGCACGGTTCAGCAGCACCGGGTGCTCGGCGATGACCTCTTCGAGGACATCCCACACCTGGGGACGCTGACGCTCCACCATGCGCTTGGCGCTCTTGATGTTCTGCGCGTGGTTCAGGTCGACCAGACGCTTCATCACGAACGGCTTGAACAGCTCGAGGGCCATCAGCTTGGGCAGACCACACTGGTGCAGCTTGAGCTGGGGACCGACCACGATGACCGAACGGCCCGAGTAGTCGACGCGCTTACCGAGCAGGTTCTGACGGAAGCGACCCTGCTTGCCCTTGAGCAGATCGGACAGCGACTTGAGCGGACGGTTGCCCGGCCCGGTGACCGGACGGCCACGACGGCCGTTGTCGAACAGCGCGTCCACCGACTCCTGAAGCATGCGCTTCTCGTTGTTGACGATGATCTCGGGCGCGCCGAGGTCGATCAGTCGCTTGAGCCGGTTGTTGCGGTTGATCACACGGCGGTACAGGTCGTTCAGGTCGGAGGTGGCGAAACGGCCACCGTCGAGCTGAACCATCGGACGCAGCTCCGGCGGGATCACCGGGACGGCGTCGAGCACCATGCCCAGCGGGGAGTTACCCGACTGCTGGAAGGCAGCGACGACCTTCAGACGCTTGAGGGCGCGCAGCTTCTTCTGGCCCTTGCCGTTCTTGATGGTGTCGCGCAGCGACTCGGCCTCGGCCTCGATGTCGAAGTTCTCGATGAGCTTCTTGATCGACTCCGCGCCCATGGCGCCGGTGAAGTACTCGCCGTAGCGGTCCTGCAGCTCGCGGTACAGCACCTCGTCGACGATGAGCTGCTTGGGAGCCAGCTTGGTGAAGGTGGTCCAGATCTCGTCGAGCCGGTCCAGCTCACGCTGGGCCCGGTCACGGAGCTGACGCATCTCACGCTCGCCGCCGTCGCGCACCTTGCGGCGCACGTCGGACTTGGCACCCTCGGCCTCGAGCTCGGCCAGGTCGGCCTCGAGCTTCTGGGCGCGGGCCTCCAGGTCGGAGTCACGCTGGTCCTCGACGGCCTTGCGCTCGACGGCCATCTCGGCCTCGAGCGTGGACACCTCGTTGTGGCGCATCTCGTCGTCGACCGAGGTGATCACGTAGGCCGCGAAGTAGATGATCTTTTCCAGATCCTTCGGGGCCAGGTCGAGCAGGTAGCCCAACCGTGACGGAACACCCTTGAAGTACCAGATGTGCGTGACGGGTGCGGCCAGCTCGATGTGGCCCATCCGCTCACGACGCACCTTGGCGCGGGTCACCTCGACGCCGCAGCGCTCACAGATGATGCCCTTGAAGCGGACACGCTTGTACTTGCCGCAGTAGCACTCCCAGTCGCGAGTAGGTCCGAAGATCTTCTCGCAGAACAGGCCGTCCTTCTCAGGCTTCAGCGTGCGGTAGTTGATGGTCTCCGGCTTCTTGACCTCGCCGAAGGACCAGTTACGGATGTCGTCCGCGGTGGCGAGGCCGATGCGGAGTTCATCGAAGAAGTTGACGTCTAGCACGTAACTCCCTTTCCCCTTTCGGGACTAGAAAACAACTCAGGCGAGATCTTCGACAGAGGCGGACTCGTTGCGTGACAGGTTGATGCCGAGGTTGGCAGCAGCGCGCTCCAGGTCCTCGTCGTCACCGTCACGCATCTCGATCGCCGCGCCGTCGCTGGAGAGCACCTCAACGTTGAGGCACAGCGACTGCAGCTCCTTGAGCAACACCTTGAACGACTCCGGGATACCGGGTTCGGGGATGTTCTCGCCCTTCACGATCGCCTCGTACACCTTGACGCGACCGACGGTGTCGTCGGACTTGATCGTCAGCAGTTCCTGCAGGGTGTAGGCGGCACCGTAGGCCTGCATGGCCCAACATTCCATCTCACCGAATCGCTGGCCACCGAACTGCGCCTTACCACCGAGCGGCTGCTGGGTGATCATCGAGTACGGGCCAGTGGAGCGAGCGTGGATCTTGTCGTCCACCAGGTGGTGCAGCTTGAGGATGTACATGTAGCCGACCGTCACCGGGTACGGGAACGGTTCGCCACTGCGGCCGTCGAACAAAGTCGCCTTGCCGTCGGCATTCACCATGACGTCGCCGTCGCGGTTGGGCAGCGTCGAGCCGAGCAGGCCGGCCAGCTCCTCTTCGCGGGCACCGTCGAACACCGGGGTGCTCACGATGCTGTCGACCGGGGCCGAGTGCAGACCGTCGGGCAGCCTGCTCGCCCATTCCGGCGTTCCCTCGGCCACATCGATGTTCCAGCCGGCCTTGGCCACCCACCCGAGGTGGGTTTCCAGGATCTGGCCGATGTTCATACGACGCGGCACACCGTGGGTGTTCAGGATGATGTCCACCGGGGTGCCATCGGGCATGAACGGCATGTCCTCGACCGGCAGGATCTTGCCGATGACGCCCTTGTTGCCGTGGCGTCCGGCGAGCTTGTCGCCGTCGGAGATCTTGCGCTTCTGGGCCACGTAGACGCGGACCAGCTCGTTGACACCGGCGGGCAGCTCGTCGTCATCCTCACGCGAGAACACGCGGATGCCGATGACCTTGCCGGACTCACCGTGGGGCACCTTCAGCGACGTGTCGCGAACCTCGCGGGCCTTCTCACCGAAGATGGCACGCAGCAGGCGCTCCTCCGGGGTCAGCTCGGTCTCACCCTTCGGGGTGACCTTGCCGACCAGGATGTCGCCGTCGCGGACCTCGGCGCCGATGCGGACGATGCCGCGCTCGTCGAGATCGGCCAGCACCTCATCGGAGACGTTCGGGATGTCCCGGGTGATCTCCTCGGCGCCCAGCTTGGTGTCGCGGGCATCGATCTCGTGCTCTTCGATGTGAATCGAGGTGAGCACGTCCTCTTCGACCAGGCGGTTCGAGAGGATGATCGCGTCCTCGTAGTTGTGACCCTCCCACGGCATGATCGCCACGAGCAGGTTCTTGCCAAGGGCCATCTCACCGTTCTCGGTGCACGGACCGTCGGCGACGACCTGGCCGGCCTCGACACGCTGCCCGGCGTCCACGATCGGACGCTGGTTGGCACAGGTGCCGTGGTTGGACCGGGCGAACTTGCGCATCCGGTAGGTGTGCCGGGAGCCGTCGTCGGCCATCACGGTGATGTAGTCCGCCGAGACCTCCTCGACGACGCCCGCCTTCTCCGAGACGATGACATCGCCTGCGTCGATCGCGGCACGCAACTCCATGCCGGTACCGACCAGCGGGGCCTCGCTGCGCACCAGCGGAACCGCCTGGCGCTGCATGTTGGCACCCATCAGGGCGCGGTTGGCGTCGTCGTGCTCGAGGAACGGGATCATCGCGGTCGCGACAGACACCATCTGGCGCGGCGAGACGTCCATGTAGTCGACGTCGGACGGGGCCACGTTCTCGACCTCGCCACCCTTACGGCGGACCATCACGCGGTCCTCGGTGAAGCTGCCGTCCGCGTCGATCGGCGAGTTGGCCTGCGCCACGACGTGGCGGTCCTCCTCGTCGGCGGTCAGGTAGTCGATCTGGTCGGAGACCACACCGTCGACGACCTTGCGGTACGGCGTCTCGATGAAGCCGAACGGGTTGACCCGGGCGTACACCGACAGCGAGCCGATCAGACCGATGTTCGGACCCTCAGGGGTCTCGATCGGGCACATGCGGCCGTAGTGGCTGGAGTGCACGTCGCGGACCTCAAGGCCGGCACGCTCACGGGACAGACCGCCGGGGCCCAGCGCCGACAGACGACGCTTGTGGGTCAGGCCCGACAGCGGGTTGTTCTGGTCCATGAACTGCGACAGCTGGCTGGTGCCGAAGAACTCCTTGATCGCCGCCACGACGGGACGGATGTTGATCAGGGTCTGCGGCGTGATCGCCTCGACGTCCTGGGTGGTCATGCGCTCACGCACGACGCGCTCCATGCGGGAGAGGCCGACCCGGATCTGGTTCTGGATCAGCTCACCGACGGTGCGCAGACGACGGTTACCGAAGTGGTCGATGTCGTCCACCTCGACCGGGACCTCGACGCCGCCGGGGACGGTCATCGTGGTCTGGCCCTCGTGCAGACGCACCAGGTACTCGATGGTCGCGACGACGTCTTCCTCGGTGAGGGTCGAAGACGTGATCGGCTGGCCGGCGTTCAGGCCCAGCTTCTTGTTGACCTTGTAGCGGCCCACGCGGGCCAGGTCGTAGCGCTTCTCCTTGAAGAACAGGTTCTCCAGCAGGGTCTGCGCGGACTCCTTGGTCGGCGGCTCGCCCGGACGCAGCTTGCGGTAGATGTCCAGCAGCGCCTCGTCGGGACCAGCGGTGCTGTCCTTCTCGAGGGTGCCCATCATGATCTCGGAGAAGCCGAAGCGCTCCACGATCTGCTCGTTGGTCCAGCCCAGTGCCTTCAGGAGCACGGTGACCGGCTGACGACGCTTGCGGTCGATGCGCACACCGACGGTGTCGCGCTTGTCGACGTCGAACTCCAGCCACGCACCGCGGCCGGGGATCACCTTGACGCTGTGCAGCGTCTTCTCGGTGGACTTGTCGATGCTGTCGTCGAAGTACACGCCGGGAGAACGCACGAGCTGGGACACCACGACACGCTCGGTGCCGTTGATGATGAAGGTGCCCTTCTCGGTCATCATCGGGAAATCACCCATGAAGACCGTCTGGCTCTTGATCTCACCGGTGTTGTTGTTGATGAACTCGGCCGTGACGAACAGCGGAGCCGCGTACGTCATGTCCTTGTCTTTGCACTCGTCGACCGGAGCCTTGACCTCGTCAAAGCGCGGGTCAGAGAAGCTCAACGACATCGAGCCCGAGAAGTCCTCGATCGGCGAGAGCTCTTCGAGCACCTCTTCGAGACCGCCCTTGGGGTTGGTCTCGCCACGATCGACGGCCTTCTGGCGCCATCCGTCCGCTCCGACGAGCCAGTCGAAGGAATCGGTCTGAACGTCGAGTAGCCCCGGAACCTCAAGCGGTTCACGGAGCTTTGCAAATGAAACTCGGTTCGGTGCTCCTGGGACGGAGTTATTGGTGTTAGCGTTCGCTGTGCTCTGGCTAGAGACTGCCAAGATGCATCCTTCCAGCACCTCATGCGACTTTCCGGAGAGCTGGTACGCCGGTCCGTTGGCCGCGATTCTGCGTCGGTTCGGCTGGCTTTGGCCTGTCCAGAACCCCATACGCACGGCACAGGACTAGATGCTGAGCAACGCTCAGGCTAGAACATTATGTGCAGATCAGGTGAGGGTGGGCAGGGTGCAGCCAGCGCAACGTCCAACAATAGCGCAGAACGGCGCATTCCTCAACCACCACATATCCACTGCATGAATTGGGTCACCCGGCGCTGGCTGGCGTCCCTAAACCCTTCACACATGCTGCCCAACAGATTGGCCTGTCCATGGCCGTCCGTCAAGAGGTGACGCGCGGTTTGGTGCGGCGAACTGTCCCCGGGGCTGCAACTCCGGCAAACTGCCTGCTGAGCCCGCCTATGCCGGAACCAACCCAGGCGCAAGACCCTGCGCTGTGAGCTGAAACGCGGGGCCGTCGGGCCCGATGGACAGGCCCGCTGTCGCCGGCCGGTCGGCCCGTCCGGCGTCGACGATGCCCGCGGTGCGGATCATTGCCCACGAAACAAGTCAGGCCGGGCCCGAAGGCCCGGCCTGACTTGTTCGAAACTCAGCTCTGGTGAGGAACCTCGATGGCTCCGGTCGGTGCGTCGTCCTCGACCGGGCGGTGGTGACGCGCGGTGGGCTCGTCGCCGAACTGGTGCACCGGCAGCTTGTGCGTGCCCTCGAGGTCGTCGAGGATCGCGGCCTGCGCAGCCGGCGGCAGGGTGTGCAGGATCTCGCGCACCCGGGCCTGGCGCCGGCCCACGGCCTTGCGCTCGGGCATACCCGGAGTGGCCATCAGCTGCGGCGGCACACCCTCGATCTCCTCGACACCGCCGTCGTGCTGACCGGCCTCGATCATGGCCTGCTCAGCGGCCGCGGTCGCCTCGTCCTTCTCCTCCGACATACCGATCGGCCCGATACGCCGACCATTGAGGAACTGCTTGACCACCGGCTCCTCGCTGGTCAGCAGCACCTCGCGGGGGCCGAACATGACCAGCTGCTTGCGGAACAGCATGCCGATGTTGTCGGGCACGGTCCGGGCGATGTTGATGTTGTGCGTCACGATCAGCACCGTGGCGTCGATCTGCGCGTTGATGTCGATCAGCAACTGGGACAGGTAGGCGGTACGCACCGGGTCCAGACCCGAGTCCGGCTCGTCGCACAGGATGATCTTGGGGTCGAGCACCAGGGCCCGGGCCAGGCCGGCGCGCTTGCGCATACCGCCGGAGATCTCACCGGGGAACTTGTGACCGTCGTTGGGCATACCGACCAGGTCGAGCTTCTCCATGACGATGTTGCGGATTTCGCTCTCGCTCTTCTTCGTGTGCTCGCGCAACGGGAAGGCGGTGTTGTCATAGATGTTCATCGAGCCGAACAGCGCGCCGTCCTGGAACAGCACACCGAACAGGGTGCGGATCTCGTAGAGCTCCTTGGCCGAGCACTCGAGGATGTTGGTGCCGTCGATGACGATCGAGCCGCGCTCGGGGCGCAGCAGGCCGATCAGGGACTTCAGGAACACCGATTTACCGGTACCCGACGGGCCCAGCAACACGCTGACCTCGCCCTCGGGAACCGTCAATGTGACGTCTTCCCAAATCTTTGACGATCCGAAAGATTTGCTCAGTCCCGTCACATCGATCTGGACGCCCATAAAGATCCTTCCGCCTACGGCTCACCCCGCCACCTGCTGCGGCCTGTGGCTTGAGTCACCATAGCGCACGGGGCACCGCCCACACATGCTTGTCTCCCAATATCCGGGAGTACCCGGACCCTGGGCGAACCAATCCTGCTCATACAAGCAAAGAACCCCCGAATCCGTAGGGATTCGGGGGTTCTTGCGGTCCAGTTTTGGACTACTTGACGGTGACGCTGGCGCCGGCGGCCTCGAGCTTGGCCTTGGCGTCCTCGGCGGCCTCCTTGGTGACCTTCTCCAGCAGCGGCTTGGGAGCGCCGTCGACCAGATCCTTGGCTTCCTTCAGGCCCAGGCCGGAGACGATCTCGCGGACGACCTTGATGACGCCGATCTTCTTCTCGCCGGCACCCTCGAGGATGACGTCGAATTCCGACTGCTCCTCGGCGGCCTCGGCGGCGGCCGGGGCGGCACCGGCGGCGGCAACGGCGACCGGAGCAGCAGCGGTGACCTCGAAGACCTCTTCGAACTGCTTCACGAACTCAGAGAGCTCCAGCAGGGTCATTTCCTTGAACGCGTCGAGCAGTTCGTCGGTGGACAGCTTGGCCATGTTTATGGTCCTTCCTGAATTTTTCTTACAGATGTTGGGTGGTTTGTGCGGTTGCGATTAAGCAGCAGCGACGGTTAAGCAGCTTCCTCAGCGGCCTTCTTCTCCTGCAGCGCCGCGGCAAGGCGGGCAACCTGAGAAGCGGGCGCGTTGAACAGGCCTGCGGCCTTGGACAGGTTGCCCTTCATGGCACCTGCCAGCTTGGCGAGCAGAACCTCGCGCGACTCGAGGTCGGCGATCTTCTCGACCTCGGCGACGGACAGCGCTTTGCCGTCCATGTAGCCGCCCTTGATGATGAGCGCCTTGTTGTCCTTGGCGAACTTCTTGATCGCCTTGGCGGCGTCAACGGGCTCGCCCTTGACGAACGCGATCGCCGTGGGACCGGCGAACAGCTCGTCGAGACCTTCAATGCCGGCTTCGGACGCGGCGCGCTTCACCAGAGTGTTCTTGGCGACGGTGTACGAGGCGGAGTCGCCGAGTGAACGACGCAGATCAGCCAGGTTCGCCACAGTCAGCCCGCGGTACTCGGTGACGACGGTGGCCGTCGACGCCTTGAACTGCTCAGCAATGTCGGCAACCGCCGTGGCTTTGTCAGCCTTGGCCATGCATGCCTCCTTGTGGTGGGTATCGGGCGCTCCACCAACTTGGGGCCGTGAAATGACGAACGCCCCGACGCAGACAGGTCGGGGCGCAGAGATATCCAGTACGAAACTGGTCTAGCCTCGTCCTCCTGCGTGGGCCGCCGGGACATTTCCCGGACCTTCAACCGATTACTCGGTGACCGACGGTCTTCGGTGGAACCCGACCAGAGTAGCCGAGCACCCGCCAATCAGCCAAAACGAGCCTCCTCCTTGCACCGCGAGCGACCGTGTCTGTACGCAGACACGCCGCAAATCGCGTACCTGAGCGGTCGCTCGCGGTGCGTCACACCCCGCTGCCGGCCAGCACCAGCAGTACGAACGCTCCCGCGAGCAGTCCGACCCTCACCCAGTGCAGACGGTCCCAGCGGCTGACCAGTTCGTGGAACTGTTCGGGGTCCTGACCTGCGCCGTCGCCGCCGAATCCTGCCGCGACCCGGTTGTTGATCGGCACCAGTGTGGTCAGGGTGAGCAGCATGACCAGCCCCATCAGCACCACCGCGGTGATGAGCAACGGGCCGGGACTCCACAGTGTGGCGGCGATCAGCAGAGCCACCGCCCCGATGTACCAGAACGGCATCGCCGTCCCGAGGATCCGGCCGCCGGTGCTTCGGGCCTGCCGATAGGCGGCATCGGGCAATCGCTGCAGGATCGGGTTGGTGAACGCGGCGACTCCGAACTCGACGCCGAGCAGCGGCCCGGTGACGATGACGGCGAGAATCTGAACGATTTCCTTCACACCATCGAGCCTGGTCAGTACGCTGACAAAAAACAAGGTACTGACAAATTAGTCAGCATTCGAAGGGCCGGGTATGGCGGTTTCCAAGAAAGAGGTCGGCGAGTGCCCGATCGACGCGACGTTGTCGGTGATCGACGGCCGCTGGAAGGGCACCATCCTGTGGCGGTTGGCCGACGGGCCGATGCGCACCGCTGAGCTGCGCCGCAGCATTCCCGACATCACCGAGCGCATGCTCATCCGGCACCTGCACGATCTGGTCGACGCCGGGATCATCGAGCGCCACGATGCGGGCACGGTGCCACCGTGCGTGCACTATTCGATCTCCGAGTACGGCAAGACGCTGGCGCCGGTATTGGGCGCATTGTGCGAATGGGGCCGCACCCACATGGAGATTCAGCAGCGCAAGCGTCAGCCACGGGCCAGGGCGGCCGCGCCGACCAGGCCGGCGTCCCCGCCGAGTTCGGCCGGCACCACCCGCAGCCCGCGCAGGAAGTCCAGCCCGGCGTAGTCCGCCAGCGCCGCACGGACCGGGTCGAACAGCAATGCCCCGGACTTGGCCACTCCCCCGCCGATCACCACCAGGTCCAGGTCGCACACCGCGCCCACCGACGCGATCATGGCCGCGACCGCGCGGGCGCCGCGCTCAAACGCCTTGACGGCCAGATCATCTCCTCGATTTGCCGCATCGCCCAGCGCCTTGGCGTCCGTACCGTCCCAGCCCTGCCTGCGGGCCCACCGCACCATGCTCGGGCCCGACGCGATGGTCTCGACGCAGCCGTGCCCGCCGCACGTACACAGGTCACCGCCGTCGGGGGCGACGACGACGTGGCCGACGTGCCCCGCGTTACCGGTGCGGCCGTCGTACGGTGCGCCGTCGAGCACGAGGCCACCACCGACCCCGGTCGACACCACCATGCCGAGCAGGAACTGCGCACCCCGGCCCGCACCGCACCATTGCTCACCCAGCGCCATGCACAGCCCGTCGCCGCCGAGCCGCACCGGCAACCGGGTGACGCCCGAAACCCGTTCCACGATCGGAAACTGTTGCCACTCGGCGATATTGATGGGACTGACCGTGCCATTGGGCAGGTCGATCGGCCCGGCCGAGGCCACGCCGACGCCGGTCGCGGCTCCGTTCGAAGCCTGCACGGTCTCGCCGAGCAGCTTCTCCACGACGGCCCACACGGTTTCGGCATCACCGTCGGGGGTCGGCAACTGGGCCCGATGGACCAGCTTTCCGTCGGGATCCACCAGGCCGGCGGCGATCTTGGTGCCGCCGATGTCGAGTGCCAGGGTCAGTGGCATCGGAAGGTCCCCCTAGTGCTTGTGGGTGTTGTCCGGTTGGCGGGGATCGCCGGGATGTTCGTATCCGGGCGCCAGTTGCACCAGAGCCGCGCAACGCGCATCGAGCCACTGCCGGAAAGCCAGCCTGCGCGCGGCGGCCCGCAGGTGGGCGGCGATCCGATCGCGAACCTCATCGAACGACGGCACGACAGGACGCGTACGCCATCCGTGCGGCCCGGTCTGCGTCTCGGCGAATCGCAGCGGATTGCGTGCGTGGTAGGCGGCCACCTCGGCATCCGAGACGTCCACCGCGGCAGTGACATCGGCAAACACCGCTCGGGCCGAAGGTGCACCCAGCGTGGCGGCGGCGACACTGCCGATCTGCAGCCGGGCCGAGGTATCGGGCAGCACCTCGTCCAGGGTGGGAGCACCTTCGTCGGACAGTCCGCGCGCCAGGGCCTCGTCGTCGATCACCCGTTCGGCAACCACCAACTGGGTGAGCCAGCGACGCAACTGACGCCCCTCGCTGGTGCCCGGGCGGGGCAGCGCCGACGCCCGGTTGCCCGCCCGCAATGCTGCCTCCCGGTCGTCGATCTCCTTGATCGACACGGGTTTTCCGGCCACCTGCGCCGCCCAAGCCACCTGGTTCATCGCACCGTGACCTTCACGGCCGGTGTGTAGATCAGCCGTCCGGCGCAACCCACCCGGATCAAAGCCCACCATTCCCCGGGTTCGACCCACGACGGTGGTGCGACATCGAATCCGATCTGCGCCGTGCCGCCCGCGGGCACTTCGACCCCCGCCGCGGCCGGCCCCATCCATTCCCACGTTCCCCACGGGCTGATGAGGTGCGCCTCGGCGGTCAGGTCGGCGAGTGCGTCGGTACCGATCGTGATGGACAGCCGCGCGGTCTCACCGGCCTTGACGTCGACGGCATCCGGCTCGGACACCAGTTTGAGCACCTGGGCGGCACCGGGTTCACCGATCGTGACGACGCAGACGTCCTCGACCACCTGGCGCCACGACGGCGGCAGGGCCGCACCTCCGCCGGTCACCGCGAGTTCGGCGCGCACCGGGTACAGCCCGGGTTGGGCCCCGGCTGGGATGCCCAGCACCACATCGGTTTCCAGATGCTCACCGGGCGGCAGCACGTAGGGCAGCTCCGCGGGTTGCACCTCCCATCCCGGCGGGGTGGACAGTCTGACCCGGCCGTGCAGCGCCGCGTCGGTGCAATCGCTGGCCGCGGTGAGCCGGACGATCACTTCGGTATCGGGTTGTCCGGCAATGCTCTCCGGATGCAGATACGCCACGGCGGGCAGGCCGCCCAACGGTGCCGGGCCGCGATTGTGCAGCCAGTACCGGGCGTACAGCGGCTGGGCCGCCTCGGCCTCGGGTGCCAACTGCCGGTGCTCGGCGCGCAGCATCCGGGGCAGGTTGAGCTGCGTGGACACCGTGGCGATCTGGTAGCCATGCAGCCTCAGGTCCGAGGGCTGCTCCGGCGCCGGCTCCTCCAGCAGGTTCAGGTTCGCGGCGGTCGAGACCGCGCGCAGGCCGGAGCGGATGGTGACCTCCGCGTCACCACCGGTGATCTCCACCAGACGCGCCGTCACCCCGTCGGCCGGGTCGGTGCTGCGCGTGCTGCCCGACGCCAGCGGATTGCCCGCAACCTTGAGCGCGCCGAGTTGCACAGCCCCGGCGGGCTCGATCTCCAGCAGCGATCCCCACGCGGGCAGCCCGCCTCCGGCGTCGGAGTCGACGACCACCGGCTGCAGCGGACGGTTGAATTCGGCAGCGCTGGGGGCGACCCCCGCGGCTCGCCAGTCACCGGAGCCGCTGACCAGTGCGTAGTCGAATGTGTGTGTCCAGTGCTGCAATTGGAAGTTGGATCCGTCCGGCGCCGTGCGCCGTGGCGGGTCGATCCAGGTGCCGGACGGCCAGCCGGTGCAGGACCGCATCAGCGACGTGTGCAGGGTGCCGTCCGGCTCGACCGCGAAGCTCGGCACACCGCGGTTCAGCAGTGCCACCGTGCGGGACTCGAACGGCTCGGCCGCCGCGAAGGCTCGTTGGGTGACGACGATCTCGGCGCCGCCCAGCTCATCGACCACCGCATCGAGGTCGCCGGCCAGGATCAGCACCGGCAGGGTTCGTACCCCGCGCAGATCGGCACCGGGTACCCAGTGTTCGATCAACGGCGCCGCGGCGGGCACCCACACGCGAGCCGATCCGGTTGCGTCGATCTGACGCTTGAGTTCGTCGGCGTAGGCGACGTCCGCCTCGGCGAGAACAGCAGCGGTGAAGGGATTTTCGTCCGGACCGCCGAGCGCGAACCGGGTGTCGGGAAGGTTGGAGTCCACGCTGAGATCGCCGTAGCGCGGCTTGTCGGCGGCGCTGCAGGTGGCGGTGACGCCGGCCCGCACCAGGGCCACCATCAGGTCGCGGGGGTTCGCCCCGTCGGGAGCGACCACCTCGGCCACCGAGACCGCCCGGACCGCCGACCCGATGCGCACCCGGACCGCCGATGACAGCCCGAACCAACCGTAGGCCGGGTTGTCCAGCGTCCACGGGTGTTGCGCGGCGTCGACGGCGTGATGATCCGAACCGTCGTGCAGCAGCCCGAATCCGCGGCCGATCACCGCGTCGCCGACCTCGCTCACCGGCAACGCGCCGGGCACCGGGCAGGGCCACCGCAGCCGCACCAGGCGGTCCGCACCGACGAATTCGTCGATGACCGTGCGACAGTCGACGCGGTCCACACCCGACCAGAGCGTGATGATCTGGGTGTAGCGCAACAGGCCTGGAATGCGGCCCCGCACGATCACCCGCTGCCCGAGCGGGCTCTGATAGCACTGCACGTCGTCGGCCGGGCCGGCCGAGGAGCACACCACGGGCCCCGTCGGCAGCAGGTGCCAGGGCCCTTCCCCGGCTTGGGGGTGGGCCGAATACTCCTCGTATACGGCCAGTTCGTTGCCGACGCTGCCGTCGGCGATGAGCTCGCACCCGTCGTCCACGAGCGAGCACACCGCACCGCCACGGGCGGCATCGACGCGCAGCCGGTACCGGTCGTTGGCGATCTCGTCCCCGGCCAGCGGTTTCCAGCCGCGCGCCGCCCCGGAGACGAAGCGGTAGGACCGCCAGCCCAGCGACGGCACGTCACGGGCCAGCCAGCTCACCGTGGCTCCGTCATGCTCGACGAGTACGGGCACCTCGTTACCGTCGCTGTCGAGCACCGCACCGGAGAACGGCGTGTCCAGGTGCACGGTGACGATGTCGGTCCGGTTGTGCGCCACGGCATTCCACACGATCACGGTATTGATCCCCGGGTCGCTGCGCTCCTGCCCGCCGAGACCGCCGACCGCCTCGGACAACAGGCCCAGCGCGTTGTCCCGGGCGGTGACGCCCAGCTCCCACGCGTCGCGCCAGCCGGTCAGCAGGTCGAGATAGACCTGATCGGACTCCGATCCGGTGATGGCGTCGTGATGCGCACCGTAGGCCAGTTGCACCCAGGCCTTGGCCATTGCGGCCTGCGGATAGTCCGCGCCGCCGAGCAGCCCGGCGAACACCGAGAACCGCTCCGCATCGAGCACCGCGTCCTCGGCGGCCCGGTTGGCCTGTTTGGTGTCGATGTAGGAGACGTCCTTGCCGGTGTAGATCGGGTTCATGTCGCGGGTCTGCGGGGACGGCGTGATCCCACGCTCGTCGACTTCGGCCCGAACCGCGGTGAAGAACTCGGACGGCAGCGCGCACACGAACTTCGGCCAGGCGTACCGCGAGTTCCAGTCGCGGTGGATCTGGGTGACCCATTTGTTGGGCGGGGTGTAGTCGGTGCCGACCGGCAGGAGCACGTTGCGGGTCAACGCAACTCGCTTGAGTTTGGTGAAGAGGGAGTAGGTGGATTCCTCGGCCTCGGCCAGGGACGCAGAGGAGTCCATCCACCACCCGGCCGAATAGTGTGCAGGCATGTAGTGGGTGAGAAGCCCGCGGCCCGAGGGCGCGATCCACTCGAACTCGCTCGCGAACTGCATGCGCTCGGGGTCGCCGTCGTTCTGCATCGGACCCCACTGGTGATGCGGCCCACGCGCCCACGAACTGGAGGTCAGGCCGACGTCGGCCGCCATCCCGGGAAACTGCGGGTCGTGCCCGAACACGTCGAGCTGCCAGGCGGTGGCAGGGTCGGCACCCAGCACGTCACGCTGAAAGCCCATGCCCGACACGAAATTCCGGATCGCGGTCTCGGGGCTGGTGAGGTTGGTGTTGGGTTCGTTGTAGGTGCCGCCCATGATCTCGACGCGCCCCTGAGCGATGAACCGGCGCAGATCGGCCCGGTCCTCGGGACGGGCATCCCAGTACGGCTTGAGGTAGTCCACCTCGGCCAGTACGAACTTGTATTCGGGTTCGCGCCGGGCCATTTCCAGGTGTGCGTGCACCAGGTCGAAGCCGTTGGTCTGGCGGCACTGCCCGGGCGGATCCTCGGTCCACAGGCTGGTATAGGCGGCCTGGGTGTTCCACCAGACGGGGTCGTAGTGGAAGTGGCTGATCATGTACATGGTCCAGCCCGGTTCGGCGACGGTGAACTCGAAGTCGGTCGAGCCGACCCGTGCGCGCCGGATCTCGCCGGGCACGCCGCGCTCGACGTCCACCGGCACCTCGACGGTGCCGTCTCCGGCCGCGGCGATCGCCTCACCGGAGAGCCCGTCCCCGCTGACCCGCACGGGCGTCGGCGCGGCGCAGCCCTCGTATCGCACCCGCACCAGCTGCCGAGGGGCATCCTCCGGCCCGGCAAACAGCTCCGTCGTCTCCACTGACGTGACGTGCATCTGGAAAACCCTACGACTTCAAGGCACCGAAATGTCGACGACCAGTGCCCGATGATCCGAAATCGGCAGGTGCGGTGCGGCGTATGCGGTGGCGGCCAGCGTGGGGTCGTCGGTGAGGATGTGGTCGAGCTGGGTCGTCGGCGTGTCGGCGGGAAAGGTCGGGGCGGCCCCGAGCGGACGCCAGCGCTCCGGTGCGCCCGAGTTCAGGTCGCCCATGAGAATCCTCGGGCCCGGGAAGCCGCTCAGGTCGCGCAGCAGATGCCGGAGTTGCACCCGGTTCCACCCCGGCACGAACGACAGGTGGGTGTTGGCCACCGAGATCGCGCCGAGCGGCGTATCGACGCGCGCCACCATCGCGGCCCTGGGCTCCTCGTGAACGATCCGGAACCGGCGGATCCCCGAGACGTACATCGGGAACCGGACCGGTATCCGCGGGAGCCGCAGCACCTGCCAGTGCTCGACCGGGTACCGGGTGAGCAGGGCGATGCCGTAGGCGGCGGTCCCGGGTTGTTCACGTCCGGTCGCGGCCATCCAGGTGGCACCGGGTGTTCCGGAGATCGCGGCAACGAACCGGTGGTGCACGGCGTTCATCGCCTCGGCGGCCACGGCGGTCAGGTCGGCCTTGCCCGAGCGCGGCTGATCCAGGTCGACTTCCTGCAGCGCGAGGATGTCTGCGTCGAGTTCGGCCACCGCGGCAGCCAGTCTGCCCAGGTCGACGTCGCCGTCGTGGACACTGCGCCCGTGCAGGATGTTGAAAGTGGCCAGCCGCATGGGTACTCAGTACCCACAACGGCGTCGGCTCCATCATCCGGCGCCCCACAGACCTTGGATCGCACATGCTCGACCGCAACGACGCACTCCGTGACGCGTTGAAGCGCGCCGCGTCGGCGTTCAAGGCGCACGGACCGCGGTTCGCGCTGGCCGGCAGCTACGCGCTGTGGGCCTACGGTGCGCCAGAACCCGTGCACGACGTCGACTTCGTGGTCGCCGAGACCGACGCCGAGGCGGCCGAGGTGACGTTGCGCAAGGCCGGGTTCCAGATCGTGCACGTCCCCGAGGACTGGTTGTTCAAGGCCTATCCCGACGACGACGTCCTGGTCGACGTGCTCTACCAACTCAACGGGGCGTCGGTCGATGCGGCCACCCTCGAATGCGCCACGGTGCTCGACGTCCTGGCGATCCGGATGCCGGTCCTGCCGCCCACGGTCGTGGTGACGGAGAAGCTGCGGTCCCTCAACGAACACCACTGCGACTTCGCGGCGATGCTGCCCGCCGTCCGTGCGGTGCGCGAGCAGGTCGACTGGGATGCGGTTCGGGTCGCGACCGCCGACAACGATTTCGCCGCCGCGTTCCTGACGCTCATCGACCGGCTCGGCATCACCTAGTTCCCCTGAGCGGCAGCGTGCAGGCGTGCGGCGACGACTCCGACGGCGGCCGCCACCTCGGGCGGTTCCAGCACCTCGAAGTCGTAGCCCACGGTGGCGAAGTACAGCACCATGCGTTCGGGGTCGTCGGCGCCGGCGGTGACGATGCAGGCATCGGGACCGTCCGCCTCGACGGTGGCCGACGACGGTGGAAACTTCTGTGCCACAACCGCTTGCGGCGCCTGGTAGCGCACCCGGGCGCTGTAGCGGTAGGGCGAGGAGCTGATCGAGCGGCGGACATAGTCGGCCGCGTCCGGTGCGTCCCGCGGCGTGAACGTGCTCCCTCGCGCCACGACCGCCGACATCCGGTCCAGCCGCAGGCTGCGCCAATCCTCGCGGTCACGGTCGTAGGTCATGAGGTACCAGCGCCGTCCAGTGGTCACCAGTTGATAGGGCTCCAACCGTCTCTGGGTGTGGTTGCCCCGGATGTCGGTGTAGTCGGCGCTGACGTGTTCATGGTCGCGGCAGGCCCGGGCCAGGGTCATCAGCACCTCGGGCTCCACCGGCGCGTCCGACGAGTTGGAGGTCAGGGTGACGGTCGCGTCGTGCACCGCCGAGACCTGCGAACGCAACCGTGCGGGCATGACCTGGTCGAGCTTGGACAGTGCCCGGAGGGCGGATTCCCCGACGCCCGCGACGCTTCCGCCGGCGGCCAACCGCAGGCAGACGGCCATCGCGACGGCTTCGTCGGGGTCGAGCAGCAGCGGTGGCAGCGCCGCACCGGCACCGAGTTGGTAGCCGCCGCCCTGCCCCTTGCTGGCGTGGACGGGATACCCGAGTTCACGCAACCGCTCGATGTCGCGACGGACGCTGCGCGTGGTGACGTCGAGCCGTTCGGCCAGCTCTTCACCCGTCCACACCCGGCGCGACTGCAGCAATCCGAGGAGTTGCAGCACCCGGCCGGTGGTTTCGCTGCTCACAGCCATGCAACAAGTGTGCCGCACTTTTAGGACCGAAACTGTCCTATATGCGTGAGACGGTATTCCCATGTGGACAAACCTCCTGGCCGACCAACTGGACTTCCACTGGACCCACCAGCTGAGGCCGCGATTGGACGGCCTGACCGACGACGAGTACTTCTGGCAGCCCGTGAAAGACTGCTGGACCGTTCACCCCGACGGCGCCATCGACTTCAGTTATCCACCACCACAACCGGAACCGTTCACCACCATCGCGTGGCGACTGGCGCACGTGATCGTCGGCGTGTTCGCCATGCGCAACCACTCACACTTCGGCGGCCCGCCGGCCGATTACGAGTCCTGGCCGTATGCCACCGATGCGGCCACGGCCCTGAAACAACTCGACGACACATACCGACATTGGATCGACGGGGTCCGACGCCTCGACGAAACCGACCTGCAGAAGCCGTGCGGGCCCGCCGAGGGTCCGTACAGCAATGAGCCGATGGCGGTGCTGGTCCTGCACATCAACCGGGAGGTAATCCACCACGGCGCCGAAATCGCCTGCATCCGCGACCTTTACGTGCACTCCAACCAAACAGCCCACAACATCAAGGAGAACCGAGCCATGCCAGGAATGCCCCTGCCGGCCACCGACGAACGCCAGACCCTGATCGAGTTCGTCGCCTTTCAGCAGAACGCCTTCCTCGCGGTGGCGCACGGCCTGACCGATGAGCAGGCCCGATCCACCCCGTCGGTGAGCGCGCTGTCGGTCGGTGGCCTGATCAAGCACGTCACCGCCGTGCAGAAGGGCTGGGCCGACCGCGCCGAGCATGCACCGCAATTCCCGCCGCCGGACCCCCGTCCGTTCGAGGAACGGGCGGCCGAGTACGCCGATCTGCACGTGATGCGCGAGGACGAGACCCTCGCCGGCCTGCTCGAGGCGTTCAAGGCCCAGAACGCCGAGACGCTACGGGTTTTCGCCGAACGGGACCTCGACACCGCCGTTCCGGTACCCCACGATGTGCCATGGTTCCCACAGGACGTCGACAACTGGTCGGTGCGATGGGTGGCCATGCACCTGATCGAGGAACTCAGCCGGCACGCCGGCCATGCCGACATCATCCGCGAATCCATCGACCGCGCAACGATGTACGAGTTGCTCGCGGCCGAGGAGCAGTGGCCCGAGACCGAGTGGATCAAGCGCTGGCGGCCTGCCGCAGTCTAATTGGCGGCACCGGGCTCAACTGGCGGCACCGCCGCCGCCGCTGCCGAGCACCAGCCGTAGCGCGTAATCCACCACAACTCCGAGGTCGTCGCCCAGGTTCCCGCCCAGCCACTGCTGGGCAAGCTCGGCCATTGCCCCCGTGTACATGGCCGCGCCGACCTGGGCGGCGACCGGGTCCGAACCCGGATTGAGCCGGCCACCCTCCGACAGCACGGCCTCGCGCAACAGGTCCTGGGTCGCCGCGCGCCGGGCGGCCAGGACGGGGTTGGCCCTGGCGTCGGTGAACAGCACCCGTCCCCGCCGCGGGTCGGCCGAACTGAAGCCCAGCACGGCGGCGATTCCGGCACGGGTCCGGGCCCGAGGGGAGTCCCCGGCCCCGGTCATCGCCGCGTCGACATCGGCTGCCAGTGCCGCGTTCACCTGGTCGTACACCGCACCGAGCAGATCGTCGGTGTCGGCGAAGCTCTCGTAGAAGTAGCGGGTGTTGAGGCCGCATTCGCGGCAGACCGAGCGCACCGACGTCGCCGCCTCCCCACCGTCCCCGAACAGCCGGAACGCCGCGTCGACGAGCAACGCGCGGCGTTCGGCACGGCGGTCCGTCAGCGGGACGCCGGCCCATCGAGTCGGGCTGGACATTCCTCCAGACTAGATCTGGTCACACCCGTACCCAAAATGTATTCTGGCTACAGACGTAACCAGAAGGGGGTCCACGGTGGACATGCCGCACCAGGTGCTCGAGCAGATGCTGCAGCGGAAGTTCGACAAGGACATTCGTCAGCACTACTTCCGTGGCATGGAGTTCGCCGGGCCGGCGGGCGATCCGGGATGGTTCGGTCCGGGCAGCGCCGTCTGGCATGTCCACTCCCACACCGAGGCGCTGATCTTCGGCCTGCAGTGCGCGGCCTTCATCGAACGCCTCGATCCGTCGATCTATTGGATGGGCATGCACCATTCGCGCCTGGTCAAGCGCGACGAGAACGGCACGGCCATTCCGGTCATCGACCCGCAGGGCGCAGCCGTCCGGCTGGGCCACTCCATCGCGTTCTTCATCGGCACCGCCTACGGCAACACGGAGACCGCCGAACGGGTGGCCAAGACCGTGCGCGCCATGCACCACACCATCAAGGGCACCCGCCCCGACGGCGCGGCCTACGACGCCGACGATCCGGACTGGCTGCGCTGGAACTACGCGACCGTGGTGTGGGGGCTGGCCACCGCGCACGAGATCTACCACCCGAACCCGTTGCGCGGTAAGAAACTCGACCGTTATTACGGGGAGTTCATCCGCGTCGGACATGCCCTCGGCGGCACCGACCTGCCGGAAACCAAGGCCGAGACCCTGGATTGCCTGCACTCCTACCTGCCCAAGCTGGCGCTCACCCACGGGGCCGCCATGGCCACCGGCCCCAACCTGCCGATGCCGCAGAGCGCCGTGGACTGGGCGATCCGCGACACCATGCCGACGTGGGCCAAGCAGCTGATCGGGCACACCGATCCGAAGCCGATCGAACGGGCGGGCCGGCGGGCTCTGGTGTGGTCGATCATCAACGGACTGCACACCGCGGCGGGCACCACGATGGAGTTCCGGGCGGCGCAGAAGCGGGTCGCCGGCGGCACCACCGTGCCGCACACCGAGCCCTCCTACGTGCCCGGCAGCGACCCGATTCTCAGCCGCGAAGCGGTCGAAGAGAGTTTCGCATCGGTGTGACTCACGGCACAGATGTTTTTGGCCGCACCGTGGCCTTTGAGACACTGCAGCTATGAGCACTACGCCGCCGAAAACCAAGCACCGCGAGGTCGCCAGGTTGAGCCGGGTGCCGCTGCCTGTGGAGGCCGCCCGTATCGGCGCCACCGGATGGCAGATCACCCGTACCGGGGTCCGCGTCGCCGCCAACATGTTCGGCAAAGGGTCCCTGCAGCACAAGATCATCAAGCAGGTGCCGCAGACCTTCTCCGACCTGGGTCCCACGTACGTCAAGTTCGGCCAGATCATCGCGTCGAGCCCCGGCGCCTTCGGTGAGCCGCTGAGCCGCGAATTCCGCAGCCTGCTCGACCGAGTGCCACCGGCCGACACCGACGAGGTGCACAAACTCTTCGTCGAGGAACTCGGCGACGAGCCCACGAACCTGTTCAAGAGTTTCGACGAGAAGCCGTTCGCGTCGGCCTCGATCGCGCAGGTGCACTACGCCACGCTGCACAGCGGCGAGGAGGTCGTGGTCAAGATCCAGCGCCCCGGAATCCGTCGCCGCGTCGCCGCCGACCTGCAGATCCTCAAACGGGGCGCGCAGCTCGTGGAGCTCGCCAAGCTGGGCCGGCGGCTGTCCGCTCAGGATGTGGTCGCCGACTTCGCCGACAATCTGGCCGAGGAGCTCGACTTCCGGTTGGAGGCCCAGTCGATGGACGCGTGGGTGTCACACATGCACGCCTCCCCGCTCGGCGAGAACATCCGGGTACCCCAGGTGTACTGGGACCTGACCAGCCAGCGGGTGCTGACGATGGAACGGGTCACCGGCGTGCGTATCGACGACGTGGCCGCCATCCGCAAGAAGGGCTTCGACGGCACCGAGCTGGTCAAGGCCCTGCTGTTCAGCGTGTTCGAGGGCGGCCTCAAGCACGGCCTGTTCCACGGCGACCTGCACGCGGGCAATCTGTACGTCGACGACGCGGGCAAGATCGTGTTCTTCGACTTCGGCATCATGGGCCGCATCGACCCGCGGACCCGGTGGCTGTTGCGTGAGCTCGTGTTCGCGCTGCTGGTCAAGAAGGACCATGCGGCCGCGGGCAAGATCGTGGTGCTGATGGGGGCGGTGGGGACGGTGAAGCCCGAAGCGCAGGCCGCCAAGGACCTGGAAAAGTTCGCTACCCCGCTCACGATGAAGTCGCTCGGGGATATGTCCTACGCCGAAATCGGCAAGCAACTCTCGGCGCTGGCCGATGCCTACGACGTCAAACTGCCCCGCGAACTGGTGTTGATCGGCAAGCAGTTCCTCTACGTCGAGCGCTACATGAAGCTGCTGGCACCGACGTGGCAGATGATGAACGACCCCCAGCTCACCGGGTACTTCGCCAACTTCATGGTGGATATCAGCCGCGAACACAAGGATTCAGCCGGTCCCGACGACGGGATCGAGGACTGAGTGGCCGGCATGAAGGTGCGGTCCGGATTCGCCAAGTCATCCGCGGAACCCGGCGACGTCGACCTCTACTACGAGGACATGGGTGACCCGAACGATCCGGCCGTGCTGCTGATCATGGGCCTGGGTGCGCAGATGCTGTTGTGGCGCACCGGTTTCTGCGAAAAACTGGTGAGCCAGGGGTTGCGGGTCATCCGGTACGACAACCGTGACGTGGGCCTGTCCACAAAGTTGTCCGGCCGGCGGGTGGACTCCCCGCTGTCGGTGCGGATGGCCCGGTCGTTTCTGGGCCTGCGCAGTCCGTCGGTCTACACGCTCGAAGACGTCGCCGATGACGCTGCCGCCCTGCTCGATCACCTCGACATCGACAACGCCCACATCGTCGGCGGCTCGATGGGCGGCATGATCGCCCAGGTGTTCGCGGCCCGGTACGCGCAGCGCACCAAGTCGCTGGCGGTGATCTTCTCCAGCAACAACCAGCCGCTGCTGCCGCCGCCCGGCATCAAGCAGCTGCTGTCGGTGATCACCGGCCCGCCCGCGAATTCGTCGCGAGAAGCCATCATCGACAACGCCGTTCGGATCAGCAGGATCAACGGCAGCCCCGGCTACCCCACTCCCGAAGAGGAGATCCGGGCCCAGGCCGCCGAGCTGTACGACCGCGCCTACTACCCCGCCGGCATCGCCCGGCATTTCGATGCCATTCTCGGCAGCGGCAGCCTGCGCCACCACGACAAGCGGATCAGCGCGCCGACCGTGGTGATCCACGGTCGCTCCGACCGGCTGATGCGACCGTTCGGCGGCCGCGCGGTGGCCCGCGCGATCGCCGGTGCCCGCCTCGTGTTGATCGACGGGATGGGCCACGAGCTACCGGAACCGGTGTGGGACGAGATCGTCGGCGAGCTCAAGACGAACTTCGCCGACTCCGCCTAGTTTCTGCATCCGCAACGTTAATATCGCGATCACCCCTTTGCCGGGGCCTGAAAACTCGGTAGCTGGCCGAACTGCATCTACGCTTCAGTGCAGCAGTCTGGGGGGGCGGCTAGGTCAAGACGTGGCATAGCGCAGCTCTCGCCGGTGGGACTCCTCCCGATAGGCGCCGCATGGCCAAAAATCCTGACCAACTCAAACCCCATTTCGACGACGTACAAGCCCATTACGACCTGTCCGACGATTTTTTCGCGCTCTTCCTGGACGCGAGCAGGACTTATAGCTGCGCGTACTTCGAGCGCGAGGACATGTCGCTCGAGGAAGCCCAGCTGGCGAAGATCGACCTGGCATTGGGCAAGCTCGGTCTACAACCGGGGATGACCTTGCTCGATGTCGGATGTGGTTGGGGCGCAACGGTTATGCGCGCGATCGAGCGCTACGACGTCAACGTCGTCGGCCTCACCCTCAGCCGCAACCAGGCCGCCCATGTGCAGCGGAGGTTCGACGAGTCCGAAAGCCCCCGCTCCAAGCAGGTGCTGCTGGCCGGCTGGGAACAGTTCGACCAGCCCGTGGATCGCATCGTCTCGATCGGCGCGTTCGAACATTTCGGCCACGACCGCTACGACGACTTCTTCCGCTTCGCCCACGATGCCCTGCCCACCGACGGCGTGATGCTCTTGCACACGATCACCGGATTGAAACCGCAGCAGATCATCGACCGCGGGATGCCGCTGTCGTTCGAATTCGCCCGGTTCGTCAAGTTCATGGTGACCGAGATCTTCCCCGGTGGGCGGCTGCCGTCGATCGAGATGGTCGAGGAGCACTCCGCCCGGGCCGCGTTCACCCTGACCCGGCGGCAGTCCCTGCAGTCGCACTATGCGCGCACCCTCGACATCTGGGCAGCCAACCTGCAGGAACGTCGCGACGAGGCCATCGCGATCCAGTCGCAGGAAGTCTACGACCGGTACATGCGCTACCTGACGGGCTGCGCGAGCAGCTTCCGGACCGGGTACATCGACGTCAATCAGTTCACCCTGCATGTCGCGGGTTGATTTCCTTCGCCAACGAGACACCACCCGAGGCATCTCCGCAGGCAACGCCGGACAAATTCTCTTGCTGCGAGGGAATTTTGTTTGCCGACGAAATTCATTGACGGTAGCGGCAACAGGATGGTGGCCGATGGCTGCGGTACCCTGAGATCCGCGGGGAGAACTCTAAGGCTTGGAGCATATCGAATATGTCCAAATTGACACCGAAATATGAAGAACTGCAGTCGATCTACGACATTTCCAACGAATTCTACGAACTGTTTCTAGGCCCGACAATGGGCTATACATGCGGCTATTTCGAGCGCGAGGACATGACCGGCGACGAGGCCCAGATCGCGAAGTTCGATCTGGCGCTCGGCAAGCTGGGCCTCGAACCGGGGATGACGCTGCTGGACATCGGCTGCGGCTGGGGCGCGTGCATGGCGCGGGCGATCGAGAAGTACGACGTCAATGTCATCGGCCTGACGCTGAGTGGCGAGCAGCGTGAATACGCCATCGAAAAGCTCTCCAAGGTGCCCACCGAGCGCAATGTCGAGGTTCGGCTGCAGGGCTGGGAAGAATTCAACGACAAGGTCGACCGCATCGTGTCGATCGGCGCGTTCGAGCATTTCGGATTCGAGCGGTATCCGGCGTTCTTCGAGACGGCCTACAACGCGCTGCCCGACGACGGCACCATGCTGCTGCACAACATCACGGGGTTCGACCTGCGGCAGGGCCAGAAGCTCGGCCTGCACATGACGTTCGACGACGCCCGGTTCGCCCGGTTCATCATGACCGAGATCTTCCCCGGCGGCCGGCTGCCCTCGGTGACGATGGAGGAGGAAAAGGCGACCGAGGCCGGGTTCAAGGTCACCCAGCTGCAGGAGATCGGACCGCACTACGTCCGGACCCTCAAGATCTGGGCCGACGCGCTCGAGGCCCACAAGGACGAGGCCATCGCGATCCAGGGCCAAGAGGTCTACGACCGCTACGACAAGTACCTCAACGGCTGCCAGAAGTACTTCGCCTCGGGCCACATCAGCGTGCATCAGTTCACGCTGCAGAAGTAGCGAGAAGTAGTCAGAAGTAATCTCGCGCGGTCTGTCGGATCCCGGCACCGTCGTTCGTCGGATAGGTAGAGAGTGGAACAGAGGGTTCCCACTCGCTGACGCCGGGAGATGACGATGCATTACTTCGCTTTACTGATCAGCCGCGACGTGGAACTCGCCCCCGACGAGGCAGCCGAGGGCATGGCTGCCTTCCAGGCTTTCCACGCCAAGGCGGCGTCGGCGATCCGGGCCGGCGACGCGCTGGACAAGTCCGCCGCCGCCACCCGCATCGCCGGTGGGCCGGACAACCCGACGGTCACCGACGGCCCGTTCGCCGAGGGTGCCGAGGTCGCCTGCGGTTACTACGTGTTCGAGGCCGACAATCTCGATGACGCCCTCGCATTGGCCCGCGAAATCCCGGTCGCCCATTTCGGCGCGGTCGAGGTGTGGCCGATGGTCCACTGGCAGGCCCCCGAGCAGCCGCTGGGCAATGACTGGCTGGCCCTGCTGCTGGAGCGGCCCGAGGACGTCAACACGCCCGGAACCGACGACTGGAACGCGCAGGCGGCCAAGCACGGCGAACTCGCCAAGACCATCGGCGACAGGACGCTGTCGGGCGCGCCGCTGCATCCGCCGACCACCGCGACGACGGTGCGCGTGCGCGACGGCAAGGTGCTGCTGACCGACGGGCCCTACATCGAAGGTGCCGAGGTGGCCAACGGCTTCTATGTGCTGCGTGCCTCCGATCGTGAGGAGGCGGTCAAACTGGCGTCGATGATCCCCGCATCGGCCATCGAGGTCCGCCAGTTGGCGGGCGTCTCGGGCCTGTAGTCCTCGGTGACCCAGCTGGACGGCGTCTTCCGGCGCGAGTGGGGCCCGGTGGTTGCCACCATCGCCCGCTGGTCGGGTGACCTCACCGTTGCCGAGGACGCCGTCCAGGAGGCCTGTGCGCAGGCGCTGCAGACATGGCCCGCCGAGGGTGTGCCCGCCAATCCCGGCGCGTGGTTGATCACGGTGGCGCGCAACCGCGCCCTGGACCGGCTGCGGCGTGAATCTTCCCGTCCCGGAAAGGAACTCGCAGCGGTGTACGAGCAGGTGAGCGCGTCGGGCGGCGATGCCGAGCTGCACCCGGTGCGCGATGACGAGCTGCGGATGATGTTCACCTGCGCTCACCCTGCGCTGGACCGCAGTTCGCAGCTGGCCCTCACGCTGCGGCTGATCTCGGGGCTCACCGTCACCGAGATCGCCCGCGCCCTGCTGCAGTCCGACGCCGCCGTCGGGCAGCGAATCACCCGGGCCAAGAACAAGATTCGGCAGGCCAACATCCCGCTGCGGGTGCCGCCACCGGACCTTCTGGAGGAGCGCACACCACATGTGCTCGGCTGTATCTATTCGGTGTTCACCGAGGGCTACTGGTCGACCGGCGGACCGTCGGCCATCCGCGACGAACTCTGCGACGAGGGTGTCCGGCTCGCCGGCGAACTGTGCGCGTTGATGCCGGACAACCAGGATGCCCGCGCGCTCGCAGCGCTTGTGCTGCTGCATGATTCGCGCCGTCGCACCCGGGTGGACGAGGGCGGTGCGCTGATACCGCTGGACGAGCAGGACCGCAGTCATTGGGATCGGGGACGTATCGCGCGGGGCCTGGAGCAGTTGCGCTTGGCCGAAGGCGCACCCGGCACATATCTCCCGCAAGCGGTGATCGCGGCGCTGCACGCCACCGCTCCCACCTGGCAGCACACCGACTGGGCCACCATCTGCCTGGCCTACGACCGGTTGGCCGCGATGACGGACTCCCCCGTCGTGCGCGCCAATCGCGCACTCGCCGTTGGCTTTCGCGACGGCTTCGGGGCCGGCCTGGCCGCACTCGACGAAGTGGCCGACGATCCGCGGCTGGCCCGCACCAATGCGGTGGCGCCGATCCGCGCGGATCTTCTGCGTCGGGCCGGCCGCTTGGAGGAGGCCCGGCGCTGGTACCGCATCGCACTTGAGGGCGAAGGCTCCGGGTCCGAGCCGGCCCGGGCCTTCATGCGGCGCCGGCTCGCCGAATGCGCTCCAGAAACGCCGAATGGCCAGTTATGACACGCGATTCAGAGAATCTTGTGCCGTAACTGGCCACTGGACAGACGGACTACGCCACAGAGCCGATGGTCGGCTCCGCTGCGCTACGCCTCCGTGAAGTTCCGGGTCACCGACGGGTCAACCGGGATGCCCGGGCCCGTGGTGGTGGAGACGGTCACCTTCTTGAGGTAACGACCCTTCGAGGACGACGGCTTGGCCCGCAGCACCTCGTCGAGGGCGGCGCCGTAGTTCTCGGCCAGCTTGGCCTCGTCGAAGGACGCCTTGCCGATCACGAAATGCAGGTTGGCCTGCTTGTCGACGCGGAAGTTGATCTTGCCGCCCTTGATGTCGGCCACAGCCTTGGTGACATCGGGAGTGACGGTGCCGGTCTTGGGGTTCGGCATCAGACCGCGCGGGCCCAGCACGCGGGCGATCCGACCGACCTTGGCCATCTGATCCGGGGTGGCGATCGCGGCGTCGAAGTCCAGGAAACCGCCCTGGATCTTCTCGATCAGGTCGTCGCTGCCGACGACGTCGGCGCCGGCGGCCAGTGCCTGCTCGGCCTTCTCACCGACGGCGAACACGGCGACGCGGGCGGTCTTACCGGTGCCGTGGGGCAGGTTGACGGTGCCGCGGACCATCTGGTCAGCCTTGCGGGGGTCGACGCCGAGGCGGATGGCGACCTCGACGGTGGCGTCCTGCTTCTTGGAGGAGGTCTCCTTGGCCAGCTTCGCGGCCTCGAGCGGGGTGTAGAGCTTGTCCCGGTCGACCTTCTCCGCGGCTTCGCGGTATGCCTTGCTGTTCTTGCTCATTGTGAATCCAATCGTGTCTGTTGGAGTCGTGGTCCTGCGGGCCGATGCCAGCCCTGCCACGCGTTCCGAGTTATTCGACGGTGATGCCCATGGAGCGGGCGGTCCCGGCGATGATCTTCGCCGCGGCGTCGATGTCGTTGGCGTTGAGATCGGCCTTCTTGGTCTCAGCGATCTCGCGCACCTGGTCCCAGGTCACCTTGGCGACCTTGGTCTTGTGCGGCTCGCCCGAACCCTTGGGCACACCGGCGGCCTTGAGCAGCAGCCTGGCGGCGGGCGGGGTCTTCAGTGCGAAAGTGAAGCTGCGGTCCTCGTAGACGGTGATCTCCACGGGGATGACGTTCCCGCGCTGCGACTCGGTCGCGGCGTTGTACGCCTTGCAGAACTCCATGATGTTGACGCCGTGCTGGCCAAGTGCAGGACCGACCGGCGGGGCGGGGTTGGCCTGCCCGGCCTGGATCTGCAGCTTGATGAGCCCGGCGACCTTTTTCTTCGGGGCCATGCTTCTGGTGTTCCTTTACTTGCTCATCCAAGGGCGTGAAACGCCCGTTGTTTCTAGCCGCTGTGGCGACTAAATCTTTGAGACCTGGTTGAAGGTCAGTTCGACAGGTGTCTCGCGGCCGAAGATGGACACCAGCACCTTGAGCTTCTGCTGCTCGGCGTTGACCTCGCTGATGGAGGCGGGCAGCGTCGCGAACGGGCCGTCCATGACGGTGACGGACTCGCCGACCTCGAAATCGACCAGGATCTCGGGACGTTCCAAGGTGGCCTCGGTGCTGGCACCGGCCGCGGCGGCGGCGCTGGACTTGGCGGGCTTCTTGGCCGCGCCCTGCGGCAGCAGGAACTTCACCACGTCGTTCAGCGACAGCGGGGACGGCCGCGAGGTGGCGCCGACGAAACCGGTGACACCCGGGGTGTTGCGCACTGCGCCCCACGACTCGTCGTTCAGTTCCATGCGCACCAGGATGTAGCCCGGCAGCACCTTGCGGTTGACCTGCTTGCGCTGGCCGTTCTTGATCTCGGTGACCTCTTCGGTGGGCACCTCGACCTGGAAGATGTAATCGCCGACGTCAAGGTTCTGCACGCGGGTCTCGAGGTTGGCTTTCACCTTGTTCTCGTAACCGGCGTAAGAGTGGATGACGTACCAGTCACCTGGCTTGAGTCGCAGTTCCTTCTTGAGCGCGACTGCCGGGTCCTCGTCTTCGTCGGCTTCGTCCGCTGCAGGTGCCTCAGCCGCCTCTTCGGCGACCTCGGCTTCCGGCGTTTCGGTTTCGTCGACCGTTGCGGCCTCGACGGCCTCCTGGCCCTCGGCCGAATCGTCGGTCTGCGACTCGACGCCGTCGACGTCAACGGTCTCGTCGGCGACCGTCTCGTCGCCGTCGAACGTGGTCACGTTGTCAGTCCTCTCTCAAATTCCGGATCAGGTGCCGAACACCAGCGACACCAGCCGCGCCAGTCCAAGGTCGGCGCCGGAGATCAGCGCAACCATGAACACCAGGAAGACCAGCACCACCGTGGTGTAGCTGACCATCTGCTTGCGGTTCGGCCAGATCACCTTGCGGAGCTCGGCAACGACCTGCCGCAGGTAGTTGACGACGAACATGATCGGGTTCCGCGACGGCCCGGCCTTCGTGGCCTTCGCGTTCTTCTTGGCCTTCTTCGACTTACCGGAGTCGGCCTCGACGTCGTCGCCCGACGCGTCGCCCTCGGCGGCCTCGTCACCGTCGGCCTCAGCAGCCACGCCACGACGGGTCCGCTTGCCGGTCGGGCGCAGCGGCCGGGTCACCACAGCGGTCTGGCCGTGGGTGGTGTCCGTTGCCCCGGTGTCGGTGCCAGCGTCGGTTCCAGTGTCGTCTGCGGAGCCGGCACCTTCGCGCTCGTCGCTCACCGCATGCCTTTCATCCTGGTTTGTGTGTTCACCTTCCAGTGTCCACACGTTGTCGAGTATTCAGTTTGAGCAGGGGCGACAGGACTTGAACCTGCAACCTGCGGTTTTGGAGACCGCTGCTCTGCCAGTTGAGCTACGCCCCTCTGTTGGTGACTTTCTGGCGCTTTCGTCACCGTACTGCGTCGAGGCTTACACAATTCGCGCGCGGCCCGTTCGATGGTAAAGCCGACGGACAGCGCGCTGAAATGGGAAAAACCCCGAATGCCGAGTGTACCCCGGCGTAGGTGCCATCTACTAATCGATTGCTACTCCCCGGCGGCCTTCCGCACGACCTTGCCGGTTTCCGGATCCCACTTCACCTGGATGGAATCGTCGGCGTCGTGACCCATCATCGTGGTGATCGCCTCAAGGACCACTGCCCCGTCGTCATCGGTGCAGACGTTGTGGGTGACGACGATGTCGGCGCCGAAGCGCTCCTCGACAGAGGTGATCTCCATGACGGCGTGCAGCTGATCGCCGGCCTTGAGCGGCTTGCGGTACACGAACTTCTGGTCCACCTGGACGATCTGCTTGGTTTCCATGCCGATGTCGACGTTCTGGAAGAAGTGCTCCTGCACCAGCAGCGCCAGCGTTGAGGCGAAAGTCAGCGGGGCGACCAGGGCGTCATGGCCGAGTTCGGCGGCGGCAGCCTCGTCGTGGCTGGCCGGGTCCATGGCCTTGACGGCCTTGGCGTACTGACGGATCTGCTCGCGGCCGATCAGGAACGGGTGCGGATACTTCCAGACCATTCCCCGGATGTCAGCCTTGAGTGCCATGGCCCAGAACTCCTTACGCCAGTTTCGCGGTCGCTATGGCCCGCCCGAAGATCTTCTTTCCGCCTGCGGTCGCCGAGATGGCGACGGTGACCAGTTTCGCTTCGGGATCCACGGACTTCACGCGTCCGTTGAAGACGATCTCGGCGCCGACACCGTCGTTGGGCACCGGCACCACCGCGGTGAAGCGGACGTTGTACTCGGTCACCGCGGCCGGGTCGCCGACCCATTCGGTGACGTAGCCGCCGCCAAGGCCCATGGTCAGCATGCCGTGGGCGATCGCGGTGTCGAGGCCGACCTGCTTGGCGATCTCGTCGTCCCAGTGGATCGGGTTGAGGTCACCGGACACACCGGCGTAGTTGACCAGATCTCCACGGGTCAGCGGGATCACCCGCTCGGGGAGCGTGTCGCCGACCTTGACCGAACTGAACTCGCGCAGCGCCATCAGTTAAAACCCTCTTCTCCGTCGCCCGCACGCCCCGCCAGGGTCGTGTAGGCCTCCTGGACCACCTCACCATTGTCATTGGTGATGATGTTCTTGGTCACGATGATGTCGGTGCCGTGCGCCTTGCGCACGGAATGCACGTAGACGTCGCAGTACAGCTTGTCGCCGGCCTTGACCGGCTTGTGGAACTTCAGCTCCTGGTCGACCTGGACGATCTGAGCATCCTGGATGCCGATCTCGGCCCACTCGAAGAAGGCCCACTGCGCCTGGTAACCGAAAATGCAGATGAAGGTCAGCGGCGCCAGCACCGAGTCGTATCCGAGCTCGGCTGCGGCAGCCTCGTCGTGGTAGAACGCACCATCGTTCTTGACCGCGATCGCGTGTTCGCGGATCTTCTCGCGCCCGACCTCGTAGTGCTCAGGATGCCGGTAGTGCATCCCGACGATGCTGGTCGAAAGAGCCACAGCGAATGGCTACCGCGACTCTTTGTGCGGCTGGTGCGTGCCGCAGTTCGGGCAGAACTTCTTGATCTCGAGCCGGTCGGGATCGTTGCGGCGGTTCTTCTTGGTGATGTAGTTGCGGTGCTTGCACACCTCGCACGCCAAAGTGATCTTCGGCCGTACGTCGGTACTCGACGCCACGTCAGTTCTCCCTGCTCAAAATCACGCTCTGCTTTTGATGTTCCTGTAGCGGTGGGGAGGCTCGATCTCCCGACCTCACGATTATGAGTCGTGCGCTCTAACCAGCTGAGCTACACCGCCCCGGAGGGTCCCAGGTGGGGCTCCACGTCCGGATACTCCCGCGTCGCTTCGCTCGCCTGGCGTCCACCGAGCCCCCTAACGGAATCGAACCGTTGACCTTTTCCTTACCATGGAAACGCTCTGCCGACTGAGCTAAGGGGGCTTGTCCCCGCGGCGTTGCGGCTGCGGGGCCTTAAAGAGGGTACAACCTCCCCGGCAGCCGCACCAAACCGCAGGTCAACGCGGCCGCCGAGGAGCTATTTTCCCTGGTCGGCTAGTCCAGGAGCCAATCGTTGGGTGCGAACAGCTCGCAATGCACCCGCTCGACGGCGACGCCGCGCCCGGTCAGCTGGGTGCGGACCGCCTCGACGAAGCCGGCCCCGCCGCACAGGTAGTAGGCGGCGTCGGCGGGCAGTTCGATGCCGTCGAGCTTGAGCAGGCCGGCGTGTACACCGGCCGCCCCTCCGGTGACGCCGTCCTCGTACCAGAGGTCGAGGCTCGCGTTGGGCAGTGCGTCGATCAGCTCGTGCTGACGTTCCCGCAGCGGGTGACCGTTGTCGCTGCGGTCGGCGTGCAGGACCCGCACGTGGGTGTCGGGTGCCTCGGCGGCCAGGAACTCCAGGATGCCGACCATCGGGGTGACCCCGATCCCCGCCGACACCAGCACCAGCGGGCCGTCGGGCCGGCCGCCGTTGTACAGGTCGCCGAAGGGCACCGTGACGTCGAGCAGGTCGCCGACGCAGAGGTTGGCCCGGATCCACGACGACACCTCGCCCGCGGGCTGGTCCGCGACGGCGTCCACCGGCTTGACCGCAAACGTCAGATCGGTGGACCCGGGTGCGCCGACCAGGCTGTACTGGCGTAGCTGACGGGCACCGTCGGGCAGCGTCACGCCGACCGATACGTACTGTCCGGCGGCGAAGTTGACGGGCTCGGCGGCGCGGACCGTGACGAGCACCGCACCGGACGGATCGTCGACGCGGGAGACGACGCGCAGGCGCCGGAAGACGTCACCGGGTTCGACGCCGGCACCCGCGTACAGATCCCGCTCCAGCGCGATCAGGGTGTCGGCCATGATCCAGTAGACCCGGTCCCAGGCCTCGGCCACCTCGGCGGTCACGGTCTCCGCACCGAGCACCTCCACGATCGCGGCGAACAGGTTGTCGTGCACGATCGGGTACTGGTCGGCGGTGATGCCGAGCGAGGCGTGCTTGTGACCGATGCGCGCCAGCAGGGCCGACGGATGCGGCAGGTCCGGGTTGACCAGGTGGGTGGCGAACGTGGCGATCGAGGCCGCCAGTGCGCGCTGCTGGGCACCCTGGGCCTGGTTGCCGCGGTTGAACAGGTTGCGCAGCAACTCGGGGTGGTTGGCAAACAGCCGCCGGTAGAACTCCGAAGTGATCTCGTCGATGTGCGCGCCGATGAGAGGCAGTGTCGCCGAGACGATCTCGGCGTGGTGCGGCTCCAGTTCGTCGCGTACCGCAGACGGCTCGGGGCTGGTGACGGTCATCGGAGATTCCCTTCGGTTGTGAGTTGCAAAACAATCGGCAGGCGGTTGTCTGCCGTCAGGTCTGTCACGGTGTAGCGGTCGAGCTCCCGGTAGAACGCCTCCTTGGCGTCGGCCAGCACGCGGCGGAGCCGGCAGGCCGCGATGAGCGGACACGGGGAATCCCCGCCGCATTCGATGACCTCGCGATCACCTTCGAGTTCGCGCACCAGCCAGCCGATCGAGGCGTTGCGCCCGGCGTCGGTGAGCATCAGTCCCCCGACCCGGCCCCGCCGGGCGTGCACCATGCCCAGCTCGGACAGCTTGGACACCGCCTTGGCGACGTGATGCTCCGACGCGTTGGCCCCTGACGCGATGGTGCGGGTGGTGATGCGGCGGTCCTCGGACTCACCCGAGGCCAGCAGCATCAGCGTGCGCAGTCCTAGGTCGGTGAACCGGGTGAGGTGCATACCGATCACGCTAGTAATTCCGCATTTTTGATGCGAGTTTTATTGGATGTGGGTTCAAACACGTCATGACGTGCGGTTTTTAGACCTGCGAGGATGCCCGAACCGGGCCGCAATAGTCTTGACTGATGTCCGAGCCCACGGTTGATGACCGCTTGTACTTCCGGCAGTTGTTGTCAGGTCGCGACTACGCGGCCGGCGACGTGATCGCCCAGCAGATGCGCAACTTCTCGTACCTGATCGGCGACCGCGAGACCGGCGATGCCGTGGTCGTCGACCCCGCGTATGCGGCCAACGATCTGGTCGACGCGCTCGAGAACGACGGCATGCACCTGTCCGGCGTGCTGGTCACCCATCACCACCCCGACCACGTCGGCGGCACGATGGCGGGCTTCTCCCTCAAGGGCCTCGCCGAGCTGCTGGAACGCCAGAGCGTGCCGGTCCACGTCAACACCCACGAGGCCAACTGGGTCTCCCAGGTCACCGGGATCGCGCAGAGCGAGCTGACCGAGCACGTGCACGGCGACAAGGTTTCGGTCGGCGCGGTGGAGATCGAGCTACTCCACACTCCCGGTCACACCCCGGGCAGCCAGTGCTTCCTGTTGGGCGGCCGACTGGTCGCCGGGGACACGTTGTTCCTCGACGGATGCGGGCGCACCGACTTTCCCGGCGGCAATGTCGACGACATGTTCCGCAGCCTCCAGGCGCTGGCCAAGCTGCCCGGAGACCCCACCGTCTTCCCCGGGCACTGGTACTCGGAAGAACCGAGCGCCCCGCTCGATGAGGTCAAACGCAGCAACTACGTGTATCGGGCGTCAAACCTCGACCAATGGCGCATGTTGATGGGCGGCTGATGAATCGTTTCAGTCGGGCCAAATGCGGAATCCGCTGAATTAACGCCGCCGCAACGGGGCAATTGCACCTTGCTACCGACCTACTGCCACGGATTTCGTTGCCAAATCGGTTGCAATAGGAACTATGCACCGTTTTCCGCGATTCGAGTAGTGCAATACTCAGGACATCTGCTTGCGGACCCGGCAAAGTAACTGTCAGCAATAGTTGAGCAGTAGTTGACAGTCCCGGCGGGGGTCATCGTGAAGAACATCGTGCTGTGCTTCGACCACACAGATGAACATCCCGGGCTCCGTGACGCTTCGAATACCGAGATGCTGTTTCGGTTGCTGGACGACACCGAACAGCTGAACTGGTATCACAGCGGCACGGCCATACGACACGGCCGAAGAATCACGCCGGGCCGCCGCGGCGATGCCGTCAGCGAAGCCCGAGCCGCCATCGTCGAGGCATACCGATTCCTCGGGGACGCCTGGGATCCAGGCGACCGGATCTTCGTGTTCGGCGGTGGCGAAGGCGGACATCGCGCGGGCGAGCTGGCCACCCTGCTCGGCACGGTCGGCCTGTTGCCGGCCCACTCCGACGACGTACTGGACTACGCGCTCGCCACCTACGTACTGCCCCGCACCCCGCGCACCCCACAGGATTGGCGGCAGATCAGGGTGCTGGCGGCGCAACTCGTCGGCGACCGCGACCCCGCGGTGCCGGTGCGGTTCGTCGGACTGTGGAACGCGACGGCCACTCCGGGCACCAAACAGCAGATGGGTCCGCTGCCGACGGTGGAATCGGGCCGGCATGCGGTGGGCGTGGACGGCGGGCGCCGGACCGTGCGGTACAGCGAGCGCCTCGACGAAGTCTGGTTCCGGGGAGCCCGCTGCGACGTCACCGGTGGCACGGGTGCGTGCTGGCCACTGGCCGACATCGCCCTGGACTGGATGCTGGACGGGGCCATCGCCGCCGGGCTGCACGTCGTCGACAACACAGCCTGCCCCACCGACGTCGACGCTCTGGCCGGGACCGCATCGGCGATCGGTCGGTGCCGGGCGCCGCTGGACGCGAAGGTGCACGCGAGTGTCGAGGTGTACCTGCGTTCGCACCCGCACTATTGGCGGCGACTGCCCGCGCGTATCGAATGGGCCGATACCGAGTGGCTGGCCCGTGGTGAGCGGTTGGTGCACAGGCCGGTGACCCCGACCGTGCAGCGCGACATCCTCACCGCCATCGCCTCGTGAGACGGCCGGTTTTGGCCAGAGTTTGCTGAGCCGGACCGCTGCCCGCACCTGATGTCCGTGATATACCCACTTGGTGGGGATCATCGATTCAGTCACGGAGCGGGGGCGTGAGTTGGCTAGTTTCGAACCGGGTGCGTGGACTGCGCTCGCAGCATGGGTGGCGATCATCGTCGTCGTCATCGCGCTGATCTATGCGTGGCGGCAGTATCTGAAGGCCAAGGAGCGGCAGGCCGAGCTGACTCAGCCGAACGTGTCGATGTTCATGGAGCCCAGCAGTGCCGATTGGCACCTGGTCGAACTCGTCGTCCGCAACTACGGGCAACGGCCGGCCTACGGTTTGCGGTTCGAGTTCGCGAACCCGCCGACGGTCGGCAAGTACGAGAGCTCCTACGACGACAACTTCGTCGACATCGTGCCGTTGAACCTGCCCGCCGAGATCCCGTACCTGGCGCCGTCGCAGGAGTGGCGCATCGTGTGGGATTCGGCGCTGGACCGCAAGCAGTTGGGCGAGGCGATCGCGTCCCGCTTCGACGGCGCGGTCACCTACTACGACGAGCCGGGCTCACCCGGCAAGCCCAGCGGCCGCAAGCTGCGCAACACCGCGGTGCTGGATTGGGCGACGCTGCCGCCGGTGGACCGCATGGAGCTGCTGACCACCCATGACCAGGCGCGCCGGGAGAAGCAGAAGCTGGAGTTGTTGCGCGGTGTGCTGACCTATTTCCAGTACGCGGCCAAGGAGTCCGACGAGCAGACGCTGCGGAACGAGATCAACCGCATCAATGCCCTGGGCACCGAGGTGCGGTCCCGCTGGCGCGACCGGTACGAGGCCAGTCATGACGATGACGACGACGATTACGACGATGACGATCCCGAGACCGACCTGATCAAACCGGCGGCAACCTCCGGCAGGCGTCATCGGGCCTGAGGCCACTCGCTAGCATCAGTGCGATGAGCAGCCTGGTGAGCTACGAGCTCAACGATGCCGTGGCCACGATCACGATGGACGACGGCAAAGTCAACGCACTGTCGCCTGCGATGCAGGCCGAGATCAACGCGGCGCTGGATCAGGCGGCCGCAGGCGCGGCTGCCGGCGACGTGAAAGCCGTGGTGCTGGCGGGCAATTCGAAGGTGTTCAGCGGCGGGTTCGACCTGAGCGTGTTCTCGGCCGGCGATCCGGCGGCGACCCTGGCCATGCTCGCCGGAGGCTTCGAGCTATCGGTGCGGTGTCTGACCTTCCCGGTGCCGGTGATCATGGCCGCGACCGGACATGCCATCGCGATGGGCTCGTTCCTGCTGCTCTCCGGTGATCATCGGGTCGGCTCGGT
>NZ_HG322951.1:1749638-1774787 GCF_000455325.1 Mycolicibacterium septicum DSM 44393 | reverse complement strand
ATCGGGTCGGCTCGGTGACGTCGCGGTGCCAGGCCAACGAGGTGAAGATCGGGATGACGCTGCCGATCTCGGCCATCGAGATCATGCGGATGCGCTTGACCCGCGCCGCCTTTCAGCGCGGAGTCTCCATGGCCGCGGTGTTCACCGGCGACGCGGCCATCGCGGGCGGCTGGCTCGACGAGGTCGTCGAGGCCGACGCGGTGCTGTCCCGCGCCCAGGAGGTGGCCGCCGAAGCCGCGGCAACCTTGAACACCGGTGCGCACGTGGCCAGCAAGCTCAAGGCCCGCGCCGAGGCCATCACCGCGATTCGCGCCGGAATCGACGGGCTGGCAAAGGAATTCGCGGGCTAGACGCCTTCCGGTCGGCCCTGTCCCACAGGGTCACCCACGCAGGCGCCGCACCAGCAGGCACACCAGGCGCCCGATCAACCCGAACACCGTCACCAGGACCACCACCGCGGCCACATACGGCAGAACGGACTTGGCGCCTGAGGCAAAGCCGTCCCACAAGGTCGGTGGGCCCACCGTGACGGTCACCGCGTAACGCCGGCACACCCGGTCACCATTGTCGGATTCGACCAGGCTGACCTGCGCAGTTCCCGTCTGCTGCGCTCGGTACCTCATGGTGTTGGTGCCATTGCCGTTTCCCGCGGGCGGCTTCCGGGCAGGCTGGTAGAGCTGGCCCAGGTACTCCGCGACGTCGGGGGCGGAGTTGTCCTCCTTGCGCCACTGGCAACCGGTTTGGTCGTAATCGTCGGCGAGCACGATGTCGAAGAGCTGGCCGCTCCGGACCTGGACGTGACCGCCATTGTCATCGTCGGTTGCGATCACATCCGGCTGCGGCGCACAGCCACCCGCCATCAGCACGAGCCAGCACAGAAGCGATAGGGCCAGCCAACGCACGGGCCGGACCGTCCCCTCTGACATCCAACAATCGTATGGCCCGCTACCACGGTGGTTGACGGCAATCTCGCCCGGCGACGGGGTGGTCTCCCTCGCGTTCGTAATGCCACGGCGGTCAAACGCGCGATTCTTCGCCCTGACGTTACGAACGCGGAGGGACGGTCCCCACGACTCCGCGCCCGCACCGCCGATCGCGCCAATACATGTATGTGCTATGCACATATAGTGCCTCGCTACAACCAACTCGATGAGCTCCTCGTGCGCATCCACACCGTCCGGCAACGCCCTGGGTGGCGGCGCCGGCTGATCGACGCATCGGGCAGTGTCCCGTCACTGTCGACGCTGCGGGTGTTGCGGGCCGTCGAGCAGCGGGAGAAGGCCGGGCAGAGCGCTTCGATCGGCGAGGTCGCCGAGAACATGGCCGTCGAGCACTCCACAGCCAGCCGCACCGTCGCCAATGTCGTCGCCGCCGGGCTGCTGACCAAGAGCCAGGACGTCGAGGATCAGCGCCGGTGCGTGCTCACCCTCACCGACGCGGGCCGCCGGGCCCTGGCCGACGTCACCGAACGGCGGCGCGAGATGGTCGCCGAGACCGTGGCCGACTGGCCCGAGTCCGACGTCGACAAACTCGTCGACCTGCTGGAGCAGCTGGTGACCGATTTCGAGCGGGGGATCTGTTCGTGACGGCCCAGACCACTGCCCGCCCGCAGCCGCGCGGCGCCCTGCGGCTGATGTTCGACCCGGTCTTCGGCGCCTTGTTCTGGGGCAAGATGTTCTCCGTCGTCGCGGTGTGGACGCACGGCATCGTGGCGGCCATCGTGATCTTCGACGCCACCGGCTCGGCGGTGATGGTGGGCATGGTCGGCGTCGCCCAGTTCCTCCCCCAGCTCATCCTGAGCCCGACCAGCGGTAAGTGGGCCGACGTCGGCAACCCGGCCCGCCAGATCCTGTGGGGCCGGGTGCTGTGCATCATCGGCTCCGGCTCGACCGCACTCTGGCTGTACCTGTCGCCCGACCTGCAGGGCACCGCCGCGGCGGTCCCGGTACTCGTCGGCTCCACCCTCGTGGGCTTCGGATTCGTCATCGGCGGCCCGGCAATGCAGTCGGTCGTGCCGAGCCTCATCCGCGACGGCGAACTGCCGACGGCCATGGCGCTCAACAGCATTCCGATGACCATCGGCCGCATCCTGGGCCCGGCCATCGGCGCGTTCCTGGCCGCCCGCCTCGGCGCGGCGCCGGGTTTCGCGATCAGCGCGGGCCTGCACATGGTGTTCGCGATCTTCCTGCTGCTGGTCACCTTCCCGGCCCGGCCCGAACGCAGCCCGGACGGCGACTACCGGGTGCGCGCGGCGCTGGCCTACGTCTGGCGGGACCGCCCACTGCTACTGGCGCTGCTGGCCGTGACGACGGTGGGCTTCGCCTCCGATCCGTCCATCACGCTCACCCCGTCGATGGCCGAGGACCTCGGCGGCGGCGCCCATCTGGTGGGTGCGCTGTCGGCGGCGTTCGGCATCGGCGCGGCCGTCGGCATGGTGGTGCTGGCCTCGTTGCGCGGACGGGTGGCCGCTGCCCGGGTGTCGGCGATCGGGCTGTGGATGTTGGTCGCCGGGTCCGGCCTGCTGGCGATGAGCACCGTGACGGCCTTGGCCCTGACAGGTTTCGCGATCGCGGGGCTGGGATTCGGCTGGGCGATGACCGGTCTGAGCACCGTCGTGCAGGAGCGGGCCCCCGAAGAACTGCGGGGCCGCATCATGGCGTTGTGGCTCGTCGGCTTCCTCGGGTCGCGCCCGTTCGCGGCGGCACTGCTGGGCGGTGCGGCCGACGTGTTCAACGTGCGCGTGGCGTTCATGATCGCCGGTGCGGTGACGCTGGCAGTGACCCTGGCCGCCCGCCCGGCCGCGTTGTCGGCACCAAACCCGGTGGCGGCCTGACGCTCAGGCCACCCGCACGATGCGTCCGGCGGCCCCGTCGACCTCGACGATATGGCCGGTGCGCAGCACCCGGCTGGCGGTCTTCGATCCGACCACGCACGGGATGCCGAACTCCCGGGCGATGATCGCCGCGTGCGACATGGTGGCCCCGGTGCTCAGGACCACGGCGGCCGCATAGGTGAAGTACGGCGTCCAGCCGACGTCGATGCTGTCGGCGACCAGGATTTCGCCAGGGCTCAGTTGGTGCAGCGATTCCACGGTCACCACCCGGACGCGGCCCGTGACGGAACCGACGGACGCCGGTATCCCCGAAAGCGCTTCGCCACATCCGATTTCGGGGACGGTCTCCGGACTCGGTGTCCAGGTCCCGACGAAGTCCAGCGGTGGCCGCTCGCGCTCCAGACGCGCCCGCTCGGCCCGCCGGCGCAACACCAGGTACCGGACGTCCAGCGGAGGACACAGCATTTCGTCGAGCACGAGGTAGAACACGTCGTCGGGGTCGGCGATGACGCCCTGCGCCACCAGCCGTGCGCCCAGTTCTCGGGCAGCGAGCCGATATTCGTGGGTGAGGCGGATCGCGGCGTCGCGGCCGCGTTCCCTGGACCGCTGGAACCACGCCCCGACCCAGGTCAGCAATCGCACCCACGGCGACATCGCCGGGTCGGGCACGCGATGCTGGACAGCGCCCGCGAGCTTGCCGACCACCTCCAGCAACACCGCCGGATCGTCGGCGAAGACCGGGTTGGCCAGCTCGCTCTCCCCCGGTCCCCGGTGGCCCCACGCGGCGACCACATCGTCGAGCCGTGCAACGAACTCCGGGTGCTGCGTCCTCAGCAGTTCGATGGCCGACGCGGGCAGGTGTTCCCCGAGGACGGCCCCGATCGCAGGGTCCGCCGCGACAGCGGCGGCCAACGAACGGGTGGCCATGGTGAGGCCCGCGCTCGCCAATTTCTCCATCCCGCCGAAGAATTCGGTGGACAGTGAGCGGCGGGCCAGGATCTCCAGAACACCGGTGAACGACACCGAGGCCAGGGTGATGAGCGCGGCCGTTCCCCAGGCGTCGACGACTTCGTCGTGCAGACAACGCAATTCGTCGCGCAGTCGCACGTCGGACCGGCGGGCGTAATACGCGGCACCGCGCTGCCTGCTGCGCGCGCCGGCATCCATCCGCTTGGTTTCGGTACCGGAGGATGCCACGAAGACCAGCAGCCGCGGCAACCGGCGCGCCTTGGCCCACAGCCCTGCCTGCGTGGTCTCGGCACCGTCGTCGTCATGGTCGGCGCCGAACAGCTTGTCGCGCCAGCCCGCGGGCCCGGCGGCGGGCAGTATGGCGCCGGCCGCGAACAGCACCGTCAGGTTGGCGTAGATGCGGTGGCCGAAGGCCCCGGTCTGCTCCTCGATGACCGCGCGGCGCAACTCACCGTCCACGCTCATCGCTTCGACCGCGTGTACCCCCATGGCCCGCATGCCGTCGAGCGAAAGTTCCAGCGACAACGGCGTCATCGGCCCCGGGAACGCCTCGGTGGTGTTCACCGCGGTGTATGCGGGCCAGCGCGGATCGATTTCGGTGTCGAATTCGCCGCGGGCATCGCTCGCCGGATGCCGGAGCGCCGGCGCCCGGGTGGGCACCCGCACCCACGGGTAGCGCCAGGGCAGCCGAATCTGCCTACCGCGCACGACGATGTGGGCCCGGTTGGCTTTGGCGAAGTCCCGCGCGCAGTCTGCCGCCGACCAGGCGGGCCGGAATCCGAGGGCGCTCAGCCGGGTGGTGTCCAGTTCGGGGTCGACCTCGCCGGCCCGCTCGAAGTACGGCTTCCCCAGCAGCGCGGCCACCTGCCGCAGCGGCAGCGGGCCGGCGGCCAGGCCCACCACCCCGGCCCAGTCCGGGTTTTCGACGGCGTCGGCGATGAAGCGCGCGACGTCGTCGGGGTGAACGAACTGCACCCGGTTGGGCCGGTTCCTGGCCCCGACGAGGACGGGTGCGGCGTACCGCAGGCGTGTCGCACCGGCCGACTCCCGGCCCAGCACCGGGGCCAGCTCGACGCGCAGTTCGGCATCCCGCGTCACCGTGATGACGCGGGATTCCAGCCGCACGACGACACTGCCGGCCTCGGACAGCGGGTGTCCCCTCCGCCGTAGTTCCGCCCGGATAGCGGCGTCGGCGCCGTCGCAGGTACCGCCGACCACAACGCGCATCCCAATCAGTGTGCGGCGGCCGCGGCCGGGCTGTCAGTCGATTTGCTCAGGATCGTCGGCCTGGGGTTTTCGGTGTCGGCCCGCGGTCTTATCGTGTGTGTCGATGGCACTGCACCTGCACCGGGCCGAGCGCACCGATCTGCTCGCCGACGGACTGGCCGGTCTGCTGTCTCGACCCCCGGCTGATCCGTTCGCCCAGGAGCTCGTGCTGGTGCCGGCCAAGGGCGTGGAGCGCTGGCTGAGCCAGCGGCTGTCGAACCGGCTGGGGGTGTGCGCGGCGGTCGAGTTCCGCAACCCGCGTTCGCTGATCGCGGAGCTGACCGGGACCGCCGATGAGGATCCGTGGTCTGCCGACGCGATGGCCTGGCCCCTGCTGGCGGTCATCGACGACAACCTGGACCAGCCATGGTGCCGACCGGTGGCCACGCACCTGGGTCACTTCGAGACCGGGGACGAGTACGAGCTGCGTCAGGGCCGGCGCTATGCGGTGGCCCGCCGGTTGGCCGGACTGTTCGCCTCCTATGCCCGGCAGCGCCCGCAACTCCTGGTCGACTGGGACGGCCTGCCCGACGACCTGTCCTGGCAGGCCCCGCTGTGGCAGGCGCTGACCGAGCGGATCGACGCCGAGCCGCCGCATATCCGACACGCGAAAACCCTTGCCCGGCTGGCTGAATCACCGAGTGACCTACCCGAGCGGCTGTCGCTGTTCGGCCACACCCGGCTACCGGTCACCGAGATCGAACTGCTCACCGCGCTGGCCACCCATCACGATCTGCATCTGTGGCTGCCACACCCCAGTGACGACCTGTGGCAGTCCCTGACCGCGCACACCGGACCGCTCCCCCGCCGTGAGGACAGCAGCCACCGCGATGTCGGCCACCCGCTGCTGGCCACCCTCGGCCGGGACCTGCGGGAGTTGCAGCGCAGCCTGCCGGCCCCGGACACCGACGAATACCTCAGCGGCGCGGGCTATCCGGACACCGTGCTGGGCTGGCTCCAGTCCGACATCGCCGCCAACGCGGTTCGCCCCGCCGGGCGGGTCCACCGGCCTGAGGACCGCTCGGTGCAGGTGCACAGCTGTCACGGCCCGGCCCGGCAGATCGAGGTGCTGCGCGAGGTGCTGCTGGGCCTGCTCGCCGACGATCCCACCCTCGAACCACGCGACATCCTGGTGATGTGCCCCGACATCGAGACCTATGCGCCTCTGATCACGGCCGGCTTCGGGTTGGGCGATGTGGTGCGCGGCGCCCATCCGGCACACAAGCTGCGGGTCCGGCTGGCCGATCGCGCCCTGGTGCAGACGAATCCGCTGCTGTCGGTGGCGGCGTCGGTGCTGACCCTGGCCGGTGGGCGGGCCACCGCGAGTGAGGTGCTCAACCTGGCCGAGTCGGATCCGGTGCGGGCCCGGTTCGGTTTCACCGACGACGACCTGGAGGCCATCACCGCCTGGGTGCGTGAGGCCAACATCCGGTGGGGTTTCGATCAGGAGCATCGCAGCCCCTACGGCGTCGAATTCCTGCACAACACCTGGCGTTTCGGTATCGACCGGGTGCTGGCCGGGGTCGCGATGTCCGACGATTCGCACGCGTGGCTGGGCACCACGCTGCCGCTCGACGACGTCAGCAGCAACCGCGTCGAGTTGGCCGGCCGGTTCGCCGACTTCGTGGAAAAGCTCAGGCAAGCCGTCGATCAGCTCAGCGGGGTTCGCCCCCTCGGTGAGTGGCTGTCGGCGCTGAGCACCGGGATCGAGGCGCTCGCCTATTCCGACGAGGAGTGGACTGCCGCCCAGGTGCAGCGCGAGTTCACCGAGATCACCGAGGCCGCGGGCGCGCCCGCTACGCCCATGCGGCTCAGCGATGTTCGCGCACTGCTGGATCGGCATCTGGCCGGGCGGCCGACACGGGCCAACTTCCGCACCGGCACGTTGACGGTGTGCACCATGGTGCCGATGCGCTCGGTGCCGCACCGGGTGGTGTGCCTGGTCGGGTTGGACGACGGCGTCTTTCCCCGGCTGGGTGCCGTCGACGGCGACGACGCGCTGGCCCGCGACCCGCGCACCGGCGAACGCGACATCCGTTCCGAGGACCGCCAGCTGCTGCTCGACGCGATCGGCGCGGCCACCCAGACCCTCGTCGTCACCTATACCGGTGCCAACGAATACTCCGGCCAGGCCCGCCCGCCGGCAGTGCCGCTGGCCGAGCTGCTCGACACGCTCAAGGTCACCGCCGAGCAACCCGTGGACGTGATGACCGCACACCCGTTGCAGCCCTTCGACATCCGCAACGTCACCCCGGGCGCGCTGCGGCCCGGCGGCCCGTTCACGTTCGACCCCACGGTGCTCACCGCGGCCCAGGCCAGCGCCGGACAGCGGGCCGACCGGCCGCCCTTCTTCGCCCACCCGCTGCCGCCACCACCGACCGGGGACGTCGCGCTGGAGGATCTCGTCACGTTCTTCAAGGATCCGGTGAAGGGCTTCTTCCGCGCACTGGAGTACACGCTGCCCTGGGATGTGGACGGGGTGTCGGACGTGATGCCGGTCGACATCGACGCGCTGGAGGAATGGACCGTCGGCGATCGCATGCTGAACGACATCCTGCGCGGCATGACCCCGGCCGACGCCCAGCAGGCCGAGTGGCGTCGCGGCACCCTGCCGCCGGGCCAGTTGGGTTGGCGCCGCGCGATCGCGCTGCGCGATCAGTGCGCGCTGCTGGCCGCCGAGGCATTGCGACACCGCGGCACCGACCCGCAGGCCTACGACGTCGACATCGATCTGGGCACCGGGCGGCGGCTGACCGGTACGGTCTCCCCGGTGTTCGGTGACCGGCTGGTGTCGGTGACGTACTCCAAGCTCGACGGCAAGCACCTGCTGCAATCCTGGATCCCGTTGTTGGCGTTGGCCGCCGGGCAGCCGGGGCGGGACTGGTCGGCGGTGTGCATCGGGCGCCCCCGGCGCGGCGACAACCCGCGCGTCGCGGGGTTGGGCCGCCCGGACGATCCGGTCGCACTGCTGGCCGATCTGGTGGCCATCTACGACGCGGGCCGCCGGGAGCCGTTGCCGCTGCCCATCAAGACCTCGTATGCGTGGGCGGCTGCGCGGCACGCTGGTGACGACCCGGAACGGGAAGCGGGATTTCGTTGGCGTAGTTCCAGATTCCCCGGTGAGGACGAGGCGCCCGCCCATGTGCGGGCGTGGGGCCGCGGCGTGCCGTTGAGTCGGTTGGCCGGGCTGGGCGAGTACTCGGAGCGGTTGTGGCTTCCGATGCTGCGGGCCGAGAGGTCACCATCGTGAAGGTCTTCGATCTGCTCGGCCCGCTACCGCAGAAGAACAGCACCACGGTGCTGGAGGCCAGCGCGGGCACCGGCAAGACGTTCGCGCTGGCCGGTTTGGTGACCCGGCTGGTGGCCGAGGGTGCGGCGACGCTGGATCAGATGCTGCTCATCACGTTCGGCCGGGCCGCCAGCCAGGAGCTGCGCGAGCGGGTCCGCGCCCAGATCGTCGGCGCGCTCGTGGCGTTGGAGGATCCCTCGCGTGCCGACAACGATCTGCTGCGGTACCTGGTCGCCGAGGACCAACAAGCCCGCGGGCAGCGGCTGCGCGACGCACTGGCCGGTTTCGACGCGGCGACCATCGCGACCACGCATCAGTTCTGCCAGATCGTGCTGAAATCCCTCGGCGTGGCCGGGGACAGTGATTCGGGTGTGACGCTGGTCGAGAGTCTTGACGAGCTGGTGTCCGAGATCGTCGACGATCTGTATCTCGCCCACTTCGGTGCTCAGCGGGATGTCCCGGAGCTCGGGTATGCCGAGGCGCTGCGGCTGGCCCGGGTCGTGGTGGCCAATCCGGCGACCGAGCTGCGGCCGCTGGATCCCGAGCCGGAGTCCCCGGCGGGGATTCGGCTCGGGTTCGCGCGGGCAGTGCTGGCCGAGTTGGAGATTCGCAAACGCCGCCGCGGCGTGCTGGGCTATGACGATCTGCTGACCCGGCTGGCCGGAGCACTCGGCGCGGAGGATTCAGCGGCGCGGGTGCGCATGGCACAGCGCTGGCCGATCGTGATGGTCGACGAGTTCCAGGACACCGACCCGGTGCAGTGGCAGGTGATCGAGCGGGCCTTCTCCGGGCGGTCGACGCTGATCCTGATCGGTGATCCCAAGCAGGCGATCTACGCGTTCCGCGGCGGGGACATCGACACCTATCTGCGGGCCGCGGCCACCGCCGGTGACAAGCAGACCCTGGGCACCAACTGGCGCAGCGACAGCGTGCTGGTGGACCGCCTGCAGGCGGTGCTGCGCGGCGCCGAACTCGGCGGACCCGACATCGTGGTGCACGACGTGCAGGCCAACCACCAGGGCCACCGGCTGGCCGGGGCACCGCACAACGATCCGTTCCGGTTGCGCGTGGTGACGCGGAACCGCGCCGGCACCAAGGTGATTCCGATCGCCGATCTGCGCGACCACATCGGCAAGGACCTGGCCGCCGACATCGGTGCCCTGTTGACCAGCGGCGCCACCTTCGACGGCGACAGGCTGCAGGCCCGCGACATCGCGGTCATCGTCGAGACCCACAAGGACGCCCGGGCCTGCCACACCGCACTGCTGGACGCCGGTATCCCGGCGGTCTACACCGGGGATTCGGACGTGTTCAATTCCGAGGCCGCCGAAGACTGGCTGTATCTGCTGGAGGCCTTCGACCAGCCGCACCGCCCCGGGTTGGTGCGGGCCGCGGCGGCCACGATGTTCTTCGGGGAGACCGCGGAAACCCTTGCCGCCGGCGGTGATGCACTGACCGACCGGGTCGCCGACACGCTGCGCACCTGGGCCGGCCATGCCCGCGAACGCGGGGTGGCGGCGGTCTTCGAGGCCGCGCAACTGGCCGGCATGGGCAAGCGCGTGCTGTCCTGGCAGGGCGGCGAGCGGTTGATGACCGACCTGTCCCACGTGACCCAACTGCTCGGCGACACCGCGCACCGGGAGGGGTTCGGGCTGGCCGCGCTGCGGGACTGGCTGCGCACGCAGCGCTCCGAGGGCGGCGGCACGTCCGAACGCAACCGACGTCTGGACAGCGATGCGGCCGCGGTGCAGATCATGACGGTGTGGGTCAGCAAGGGCCTGCAGTTCCCCATCGTGTACCTGCCGTTCGCGTTCAATCGGTATGTGCCGGAGCCGGATCTGGTGTTGTTCCATGACGAGGGCGTGCGCTGCCTGCAGATCGGCGGGCCGGATCCGGCGGTGACCCGGGCCGGTCGGGCCGAGGCGGCCGCCGATGACAGCCGCCTGACCTACGTGGCGATGACGCGGGCCCAGTCACAGGTGGTGGCGTGGTGGGCACCGTCGAACGACGAGCCGAACGGTGGCCTGTCCCGGCTGCTGCGCGGGCGCGCCCCCGGGCAGGACGCGGTGCCGGACCGGTGCGCGCCGGCCAAGGTCTCCGATGACGATGCGCTGGCCCGGTTGCGGGCGTGGGAGGCCGTGGGTGGTCCGGTGCTGGAGGAGTCGGTGATCTGCCCGGCCACACCCGTGCCCATGCTTGCGGTACCGGATGATCTGGCGGCACGGCATTTTCACCGTTCCATCGACACCGCATGGCGGCGCACGTCGTACTCGGGGCTGCTGCGGGCCGCCGAAGAGGACGGGAACACCGGGGTGTCCAGCGAGCCCGAGGTCGCCGAGCTCGACGACGAGTCGACCGACATCGCCGTCGTCGCCCCGGCCCAGGGTGCCGATGTGCCGTCGCCGATGGCGTCGTTGCCCACCGGGGCCGCGTTCGGTTCGCTCGTGCACGCGGTGCTGGAGACCACCGACCCGCTGGCAGCGGACCTGACGGCCGAGCTGCACGCCGAGGTGGGCCGGCACGCGGCCCGCTGGCCGGTCGAGGTCTCCGTCGACGAGTTGGCGGCGGCGCTGGTGCCGATGCATGACACCCCGCTGGGCCCGTTGGCGCCCGGCGTGACGTTGCGCCAGATCGGGCTGCGGGACCGGTTGTGCGAGCTGGATTTCGAGTTCCCGATGGCCGGCGGCGATCTGCGCGGCGGCGAGTTCGCGCGGCTGGCCGACGTCGGGGCGCTGCTCGACGAGCATCTGCCGGCCGACGATCCCATGGCGGTCTATGCCGACCGGTTGTCGACGGGGCTGCTGGGCCGCCAGCCGCTGCGCGGGTACCTGTCCGGTTCGGTGGACGTGGTGCTGCGGATCGGGCAGCGCTTCGTCGTCGTCGACTACAAGACCAACTGGCTGGGCACCGGTGACGCGACGCTCACCGCGGCCGACTACGGGCGGGACCGGATGGTCGAGGCCATGCTGCACTCGGACTATCCGCTGCAGGCATTGCTGTACAGCGTTGTGCTGCACCGGTTCCTCAGGTGGCGGCTGCCCGACTACGACCCGGCCACCCATCTGGGCGGCGTGATGTACCTGTTCGTGCGCGGGATGTGCGGGGCTCAGACACCCGTCGTCGACGGGCACCCGGCCGGGGTGTTCAGCTGGGAGCCGCCCGCGGCGCTGGTGATCGCGCTCTCGGAGCTGCTGGATCAGGGAGCCGCGTGATGCTGGACGCTTTCGCCGAGATCCTCGAGCCCGCCGATGTGCAAGTGGCCCAACGGTTGAGCACGCTGGCCGACGAGACCGACCCCTCTGTCATCCTGGCGCTGGCCCTGGCGGTGCGGGCCCTGCGCGGCGGCTCGGTGTGTGTGGACCTGCGTACGGTGGCCGAGCAGACCCAGTTGCCCGAGCTCCCGTGGCCCCAGCCCGACGAGTGGCCGGCGGCGGTAGCGGCCAGCCCGCTGACGGGCACTCCCCCGGTGCTGCGGTTGTTCGGGGACCTGCTGTACCTGGACCGGTACTGGTTGGAGGAACAGCAGGTCTGCGACGACGTGCTGACCCTGGTGGGCACCCCGCCGGGCGGCTCGGCGCCCGATGTGGCGCGGCTGTTCCCGCCGGGTTTCGAGGAGCAGCGGGCCGCGGCGAAAGTGGCGTTGTCGCAGGGGTTGACGGTGTTGACGGGTGGGCCGGGCACCGGCAAGACCACCACGGTGGCGCGGCTGCTGGCGCTGCTGGCCGAGCAGGCGGCGCTGGCCGGTCGTCCGTCCCTGCGAATCGCGCTGGCCGCGCCTACCGGTAAGGCCGCCGCCCGGCTGCAGGAGGCCGTGCAGCTCGAGGTGAACCGGCTCGATGCCGTGGACCGTGAGCGGATCTCGGGCCTGCAGGCCACCACGCTGCACCGGCTGCTGGGGTCGCGCCCGGACACGTCGTCACGGTTCCGCCATCACCGGGCGAATCGTCTGCCGCACGACGTGATCGTCGTCGACGAGACCTCGATGGTGTCGCTGACCATGATGGCCCGGTTGCTGGAGGCGGTGCGGCCGCAAACCCGCCTGCTGCTGGTCGGTGATCCCGATCAGCTCGCCTCGGTGGAAGCCGGCGCGGTGTTGGCCGATCTTGTGGAGGGGCTCGGGTCACGTGGGGTCGCGGCGCTGCAAACCTCGCACCGGTTCGGCGAGTCGATCGGCGCGCTGGCCTCAGCTATCCGGGCCGGGGACGCCTCGGACGCGGTTGAGGTGCTGGCGGCCGGTGGCGAGCACGTCGAGTGGGTGTCCGCCGAGCCGACCGAGCGGCTGCGGGAAGTGCTTGTGCCGCATGCCCTTGCGCTGCGACAGGCCGCGATCCTGGGGGATGCGGGCGCGGCGCTGACCATCCTCGACGAGCATCGATTGTTGTGCGCCCATCGGCACGGTCCGTTCGGCGTCGCGCAATGGAACCGTCAGGTGCAGCGGTGGCTGGCCGAGGCGACCGGCGAGCCCACCTGGGCCTCGTGGTACGTCGGACGGCCAATCCTGGTGACGGCCAACGACTATGGGCTCAGGCTCTACAACGGCGACACCGGGGTCACGGTCGCCACCCCGGACGGGCTGCGGGCCATCGTGGGTGGGACCGTGGGCGGGTCCGCGTCATTCGCGACGGGCCGACTCACCGAGGTGGAGACCATGCACGCCATGACGATCCACAAGTCCCAGGGCAGCCAGGCCGACGAGGTCACCGTGCTGCTACCACCGGAAGACTCCCGGTTGTTGACGAGGGAGCTGTTCTATACCGCGGTCACCCGGGCCAAGACGCGGGTACGCGTCGTGGGTTCCGAAGCGGAAATCCGCGCGGCCATCGCCCGGCAGGCAGTCCGAGCGACCGGCCTGCGAAAGCGGCTGAAGCTCTAAACGGCGCGTCCGGCGAAAAACGCGCCGGAGATGAGGCCGATCACGATGGCCAGGGTGGGCAAGCCCATCGCCACAGCCGTCACGACGCCGGCGACCGCGCCGATGCCGAGCACCAGCAGGAGTACGCCTACAACTGCACCGAACATTGCACGCCCTTTCTTATGACAGCGATCACAATGTACATCCTCCGTAAGCTGAATCACATACGGATCGCGCACCAATTCGGTTAACGATTTCGCGGCAAAATGTATAGCTGAGCTTGGTATATGCCTTGTTCAGCGCGCGTCAGCGAACCCGGGCGCGGAACTACCCGGCGCCCGAGACGCTCAGCGCCCAGAAGACCAGCGCGTTGAGGGCCACGAGGGTCAGCAACGAGATCGCGAAGGCGCGCCCCCATCGGTGTCTGGGTGCCGCGAACGGCAACACCAGGGCCCAGAAAAGGCTCAACGGCACGGCGATGAGGACGCCGAAGACGATCCCGTAGCCGTGCGGATCGGTGGCCGGGTTCGTGTCGAAGGCCGAACTGAGCACGACGAAGACGACCAGAGCCCAGAGCACCGCGGCGCCGCCGCCGATGATCCCTACGAAGCAGCGGATGGCGAGCGTGGCTTGGTAGTGCCGCTTGGCCTCAGGGGCCGGTTGGGCATAGGCCTGCGGCGGGTAGGCCTGTGGCGCGTGCGCCCGGGGCCCGTACCGGTCCACCCATTCGTGTGGGTATTCCTCTGGCGGTGTCTCCCCCACGGCAACCCCTTGGTTCGGCGTCCTCACCAGGATATGGGCCGATTCATGGGATGACACGCACCGATTTCAGCGGTCAGACGGTCACCGGAACAGACTGACCGGCCAGCGGTTCGTAGACCGCGTACTGGAACAGGGCATCCAGGATCGGGCCCACCAGGCCGTCCCACGGCGTCGCCTGCACCGGCTCGGACGACGTGAACGGCAGCACGATTGCGGTGGCGGTGCCCGACGAGGTCGGGATCTCGATGCTCTCCTGCGGCTCGCCGTGGACACCGGTGTCGGTGCCGTCGTACATGTCGTTGATCCAGCCTGCGGCAATCGTTTTGACCGCTTCGGTGTTCTGCGGTTGCGAGAAGCCGGCGATGAGGTACTCCGCGAACTGCAAGATGACGTTGCCGCCCTGCAGACCGTCGATGTGCCGCCCACCGACCAGCATGACGCCGTTGAACTGCCCGGGCCGGGCAGCCTGCAGTTCGTCCCCGACGTTGCCGTTGCGATTCCACACATACCGCTCGGATGAAATGAGCAGCACCGGGCGGTAATTGGCCCCGCTCAGGCCATCCAGCGCCTCGGGCATGTCGTTGTGGGTGTCCACCGCGTCGAGCAGCACCACTCCGGCCAGGTCGTCGACCGCGCCGTTGTCGACCATGCGTCCGGCGGCGCCGGTCACCAGCATCCCGCCCAGGGAATGGCCGACCAGGACGAACGTGGACGGCAGCGTGACCGGATGGCCTGCCGCCGCACTGGCGCTCGCGGTCAGCTCGGTCCGATCGCCGGCGAACAGGTCGGCGACGGACTGCTGCATCGGCTCTCCGCCGATCCATTCACCGCTGGGGTCGAACAGGTTTGACGACAACGTCGGCACGACCACGATGCTGTTGGTCTCCTCGGCCAGGTATGCCGCGGTGTAGCTGTACATCGGACCGGTGGCCATGAACCCGTGCTGCAGGTAGATGACACCGGTCGCCGAGTCCGGGTCCTCGGGGAAGTACCAGTCGGCCCGCACCGTCTGGTTGGTGCCCGGCATGTCCAGCGTCGAACTGCGGACGGTGACGTTGCTTCCCGGCGGGAGCACCGGCGGGCCCGAGAACACCTGCAGCGCAGCGCCGACCACGTTGAACACCAACGAACCGACGATGTTGACCAACGGGACCGATCTCTGCTCGGCCGCGGGAGTGCTGATGGCCGCGGCCAGTTGGGCGATCGGTCGCGAGGCCTGGGCGGTCGACACCCGGTCGGCGATGCCGTCGGCGATGCGGTCGACGACCGTGTTCACCTGCGCGAGCGGCGCCTTCGCATCAACGGGGTGGGTGATGGCGTCGATCGCGTCGGCGATGTCCGGCGTGGCCTTCTCGACCGCGATGGCGTCGGCGGCTGCGGGCACCTCTGGCGCGACACGTTTCGGCGTGGCTTTGGACCTCGGAAGTGATTGCGCGGTCTGGAGGTTCGGTGTGCGATCGGCAAGGTCGGCGAGCGCGGTCCGGGTTCTGGTCTCGATGTCGTCGACCGCCTTGGACAGCGGTTTCGGCAGAGACAGGCGCAGGCGCTCCCGCGGCGATGCGTCGTCAGCCTGCGCGCTGTCCGCCTTCGCGGCGACAACCCGGCGCGGCTTGTCCTTGCGCGGGCCGACGCGTGCGGGTTTGTCACGCCGCGCCGACGGCTTGTCAGAGTCGTTGGCGGACTGTGTCGTTGATTTGCCACCGCCAGGGTCGGCGTGTGCTGTCGTCACCGTGGCCGCGATCAGACCCATCCATAGGGCGACCACCAGCACGCCCCACCCCATCGCCGACACCGCTTTGATTGCACTCCCCCGTTTGATCACGCAGGCACGCTAACCGGCGGCATCGATCGCCCGCAGGGAAATGGAACACATTGCCAAAAATGTTTCTTTAATGCTGCAGAGACCGAGCCTCCCCGTCCGGCATACTGAAACCCCGATTACACCGCCGATCAGGACAGTCGATTGTCAGCACCAACACGCCGACCCCGCGGGCGCCCGGTAGGCGGCGGCAACAGCGCCGAGCAGGCTCGCGAAGTGCTGATGGATGCCGCCGAGCACCTGTTCACCACGCGCGGCTACCGGGCCTCGACCATGGAGGTCATCGCCCACGAGGCCGGCTATTCGCGTACCGCCATCTACCGTCAGTTCGCCAACCGCAACGAGTTGATCGCGGCGATGGTGCAGCGCACCACGCAGCGGCACATGGCCTCGATCCTGACGCGCATCCCCGAGAACGCCGGGCCCATCGAGCTTCTGGTCGAGAGCATGGTCATCGTGGCCACCGAGTTGGTCGCCGATCCGCTGCTCAACACCATCGCCGATCAAACCCCCGACGGCACGATCGCATCGTTGATCGCCAAGGACTCGGAGCTGACCGAAATGGTGACCGTCACCGTCGAGGGCATCATCGCCGACGACGCCGCCCAGTTCCGGTCCGGCGTACACCCGAACGATCTGGCGCAGTTCATCATTGCGACCGCGCTGAGCTTCCTGGTGAACGCCGTGCCGGTCCGTAACGACCCGGCGGTGGCGCGGCGCTACATCGAGACCTTCGTCCTGCCGGCCATCGTGAAGAAGCCACCGCCGCCGCGTCGGGTGTTCTGAGTAGCGCCGCTCATTCGAAGTAGTGCCCGCCGTCGAGATCCTCGAGCAGGCCCACTGCGGACGGCTGCCAGCCGAACCGTTGCCGGGTCAGCGCGCTCGACGTCGGGACGTCGAGCGCGAACATCCCGCCGATCCAGCCGAAGTGCTCGAAGGCCTGGTCGGCCGGGACCGTGGTCACCGGCAGCCCGAGATGGCGACCGATAGCGGCGGCGATGTCACGGCCGGCGATACCCTCCTCGGCCACCGCGTGCAGAACGGTGCCGGACGGCGCCTGCTCTACGGCCAGCCGGAACAGCGGGGCGGCGTCGAGGCGGTGCACCGCCGGCCAGCGGTTGGACCCGTCACCGATGTAGGCCGAGACACCTTTCTCCCGGGCGACCTGGATCAGCCGTGGCACGAACCCGTGATCACCCTCTCCATGCGTCGTCGGTGACAGCCGCACGATCGAGGCCCGCACTCCCTTGTCGGCGAAAGCCAGCACCGCGGGCTCGGAGTGCCGGGGCAGCCCGGGTTGGAACGGGTCGTTCTCGGTCAGTACCCGACCGGCACTGTGCCCGGCCACGCCGGAGGTGACGACCAGCGGACGGTCGGAGCCGGCAAGGGTCGTACCGAGGACCTCGATGGCCTGACGGTCCAGCTCTCCGGCGTCGGCGAAGTTGTCGAAGTCGTGATGAAAGGCCAGGTGGATGACGCCATCGCTGGCGTCGGCAGCGGTACGCAGGCTGTCGTGATCGTTCAGATCGCCGCGATGGACGCGGGCCCCGGCCGCACTGATCGCGGCGGCCGCGGCATCCGAGCGAGCCAGGCCGACGGCGTCGTGACCGTGGGCAACCAGATCACGAAGCACCGCAGTGCCCACAAAACCCGACGCACCCGTGACGAAAACCTTCATGGAATCCTCCTGATGTCAGTAACTGTCATCACTGCCAACGCGATGACAGTCACTGACATTCCCTAGGATCACATCCATGAGCCGCTGGGAGCCCAACGCGAGCGACCGCCTGCAGGAGGCGGCCCTGCAGCTGTATCTCGAGCGCGGGTTCGACCAGACCACGGTCGCCGAGATCGCCGAGCGGGCCGGGCTGACCGAGCGCACCTACTTCCGGTACTTCGCCGACAAGCGCGAGGCACTCTTCGGCGGACAGACCCTGCTCACCGAACTCTTGACCGCCGCCATCGCCGACGCCCCTGCCGGCGCGCCGCCACTCGATGTGGTCGGCGCCGCTTTGACCGCACTCGGCCCGGTGTTCGACGGGCGGCGCGACCATGCCTTGCGCCGGCAGTCCATCATCGACGCCAACCCCGCGCTGCAGGAGCGCGAGCTGATCAAGCTCGCCACGCTGTCCGACGAGATGGCCGAGGCGCTGCGTGCCCGCGGCATCGACGATGCGGCCGCGCGGTTGGCCGCCGAAACCGGGATGGCGGTGTTCAAGGTCGCGTTCGTCCGATGGGTGCACGACAGCACCGATGCCGGGCTGGGCGAGATCGTCACATCGACGATGAACGACTTGAAGGCGTTAACCGCCTAGCGACGCCGGGCTACTCGCGCTCACCGCCGTAGGCGCTGGAGTCCTCCAAGATGGCTTGCAGCTTGCCCTCCGGGCCCGACCCGACACCTTCGCGCTCACCGAGATGGAGGTCCGGGGCACTGGTGTTCTTGTCCCCCAACGGCAGACCGTCGGGCCCAACCGGTCCGAGGATCTGCGCCGGGTTGGGCGCGCCGGGGTCGGCCATCTGCAGTGGGCCATCGCCGGGGCCGCCGGGTGCCGGTTGCTGACCCGGCGGTGGTGGCGGTGCCGCCGGCAGGTTCTCCCCCGGCAGCGACGGCAACGGCGGAGTCTCCGTTGACGATTGACCACCACCAGGTGCGAGCGGCGGTAGCTCGGGTGCCCCACCCTGCCCGAGTGGCGGCAGCGCCGGCGCCTGACCCGGCCCCTGCGGCGGAGGAGGTGGACCTTGACCCTGGCCGGGCACCTGTTGTTGTCCCGGAACCTGACCCGGGCCTTGGCCGGGACTGTCCCCCTGGCCGAGGCCTCCTTGCCCCGGTGGGGGCGGCAGAGCCGGTGGAGGCGGAGGCGGTTCGGGGGTCACCACCGCGGGACCTGTCGGGGGTGGCGGGGGCGGGGCATGCATCGCCGCGAGTTTGCGTTCCAGCCGCGGCTTGGCGTCGGCACGCACTGCCCGTCGTTCTTCGTTGGGATCCGTGTTGTAGAGGAAGCATCCGTCGGGGGCTTCCTTGACCACGGTCAGGGCGGCGTTGTACAGCCGGTCGGCATCCTCGGGGCGTCCGGACCGCACGGCCAGGTCGGCCAGCGATTCCCGTACGAGTTCGAGATTTATCCGCACCGGGCAGGAGTCGTCGCCGTCGAAGCGTTCCAGCGCATCACTGAACCGCGTTTCGGCGTCGTTGAGTTTGCCTTCCAGCACAAGCAGATCGCCTTCGGCGAAGGCGATGTTGCCGGGTTCGATCACCCCGAACGTTTTCAGCTTGTCGACGTCGAGGCGCAATGCCTCGATGTCGTGCTTGTCGAACGAGTCCACGGCCGAATTGCCGACCATCACCACAGAGATGAGCCCGGCGACCACCAGCGCCAGCAGCGCGGCGACCGGCGCGGTGTAGAGGAAGAGCCGACGTCGCAGCCGCAGCCGCCGCTGCGACGGGTTGAACCACGCCACCGTGCGGTGACGGGCGATCTGCAGCAGGTGCCGCAGGAACGGGAGGATCTGGTTCGGCTTTTGACGCAACATCATTGGGCCACCACGTCCTCTGCGGTGAGGTCGCTGCGGGACAACCGGTTGCGCCGGACCTCGCGGACCATCAGCACGGCCTCGATGGACAGCAGTGCCGCGCTGATCAACGCGAACACCCAGTACCACTCGGTGCGCCCGACCAGCGGATCCTCGCCACTACTGACCTCGCCGCCGTCGACCATGCCGCCCGAGGCGACCGGCGGCAGCACCGGCACGATTTCTTGGCCGGCCTCACGGTGAAAGTATTTGACGCCCAGGCTTTTCGCGATCTCCTGCAAGCGGGCCTCGTCGAGTCCGGACCGGATGATCGCGCCGGTGGCCGGGTCGCCGAGATAGTTCTTGCGCCCGTTGGCGTAACTCTGCGGAATCGGCCCTCCGGCCGGGGTGCCGTATCCCAGCACGGCCCCGCCTTTGAAGAGATCCTCTGAGATGTCGAACGCGCCCGGCTTGGCCTGGTCGCCTTTGGCTCCGTCACCGAAATAGAACACGATGCTCTTCGACTCGGGGTAGGCCTTCTTCGCCGCTTCGAGTTGTTCGCGCAGCAGATCATTCGCCGCCACCGGGTCGATGAAATTGTAGGAGTCGTACGGCGTCAGGGAGTAGGCCGACAGGTTCTTGGCGTAGGCCTCGAAGCTGTCGGTGTCGGGTGACAGGGGCCAGTTGACCTTGGCCTTGGTGGCGAACCCGATCATGCCGAAGCGGGCCGTTCGGTACTTCTCCATCAGCGCGGCGATATCGGCTCGGATGCCCTCCATGCGCGCCTGCCCGTTGCCGTAATCGGGTATCCGCGAGGTCACCGACCGGTCGACGACGAAGAACACGTTGATGTCGGAGACCGCCGCCCCGGCCGCGGACGCCTTCCGGTCGCCGTCGTCGGCGGTACCGGGCCGAAACGCCGCCAGTACGAGCAGCAGCGCGGCGAATGTCAGTCCGAGCCAGCGCAATACGACGGGACGGTAGCGGCCCGGGGTGGTGCGCATCAGCAGTTGGTAGAGCGTGAACACCCGAACGGCCACGATCAGGAAAGCCAGGATCGCGAGCAGGTAGACAGGCAGGACCGGGGCGAAATTCATCGGCGCAGCACCCCCAGCCCGACCGACAGCGCCAGGGCCGCCACGACCGCGATCGCCAGGGGGATCGTCGGGATGTCGAAGTATCGCTTCGAATCCTGATTGACCCCGAGGTACATCGGGACGGGCGGATCCTGGTCGATCTTGTCGAGGGCGCCGTTGAGAATCTCGTTGGCGCCGTCGGAGGATCCGGTACCGGCCGGGTTGTATAGGGAGAACCGGCCTTTGGTGGCCTCGGTCAGGGCGCGCAGGGAATCGTTGCCGGCCTGACTGATCTGTTCGACGTCGGCCCGCGATACGGCGTTGATCTGGATCCCTTGGCGCTGCGCCATGGCCAGCACCTGGGACTGGTCGTAGAGGGAGGGCCGTTTCTCGCCGTCGGCGCGGAACTTGCTGTAGCCGAGGTAGACGAGCTGGCGGCGGTGAGATCCGCTGCTGGGCCCGAATCCCGAAAGGCACATGGCAAGAGTGTCTTCGAGGCTCGGCGCGTAGTCGGCGTACTTGATCGGCCGGGCGAACGACTCGAGTCCGGCGGACAGTTCGAGTTTCTGCTCCACCGGCACCTTCTGGTGGGTGTCGAGTTTCTGCTGAATCCCGGCCAGGCCGGCGAAGTAACGCATCCGTTGCTCGGCATAGGCACTGTCACGGGTGATCGGCAGCGCCCGCAGGTTCTGGGAGGTGATCCCGAACGAGGTATTGGTGGCGCCCTTGGCCTTCTCGGCCCAGTAGTTCAGGAAATCGGAGGTGGTCGGGTCGTTGACGGGCTGTCCGACGCACAACATGATGTCGCGGGGGTACGCCGCGTCGTAGCCGTCGTTGGCCGAGGCGAGTTTGGCGGGCCGGGCTGCGGCGACGATGGCGCCCAGGAAGGCGATGGCCACCATCGATCCCACGACGGCCATCGAGATCAGGTAGATGCGTTGCACCCGGGCGAACTCGGGCAGCCGCGTCAGGCGGCTGACGTTGGCCAGCGGACGCATCCGCCGTTGCACCTTGGCCACCGGCAGTCGCCAGGCGATGAGCACGGCAACGGCGAGGCCCAGCACGCCGACGATGAGCAGCCAGCTCCATCTCAGGTCCATGCGTGGATCAACTCCTCGGCCGAGCGCCCCAAAGCCAGTACGTCAGCGCGGGATTCGGGGTTGAACTGGGCGTCGTGGAGGACCGTCAGCAGCGGGACGGCATCGGACAGCTCGCCCTGGGCTAGGTGGTCGGTCAGCAGGTTCTTCGCGTACACCCCGGTGCGCAGGTACAGGAAGCTGCGCAGGGTGTGGTTGTAGGCGGTGGCGGCGCCTTCCCGCGTCAGCTCCCGTCGGCCGTAGCGCGCGGTGGTCTCTTCGATCGCCCGGGTGAACCGGCGCCGGGTCAGCTGGGCATGCCAGTCACGCAGGACGGGGATGGACCGCAACCGCTGCGGCGGCAGCGTCCAGATCACCACGCCGGCGCACCAGGCGAGCAGCGCGACGACGATCACCGCGGCCAGCACCAGCCACCAACCCGACGGGGCGAGCGGTCCGCCGATGAACCTCAGCAGGTCATCACCGGGCATTGCTGTACACCTCCGTCAGGTGCGTGATCCGGTTCCGGACTTCGGCACTGCCGCCGATCCGGACGAAAGGCACTGCCATCCTTTCGAAGAACCGGTCGAGCTCGGCCACTCGCTGTTGTTCTGCACGGCGATATGCGTCGACGACGGACTGACCCAGCGTGGTGCCGTCGGGGACGAACCGCCCGGTGCCCACGTCGTACCCGTCCATCTCCCCCTGGTCGGCGCCGACGGCGGGCATGTCCGAGATCGCCACCCACAGCAGCTCGTGGCGCCCGGCCAGCCGCTTGACGGCTTCCTCCAGTTCGGCGGAGATCTCGGGCTCGTCGGCGATGACGACCGTCAACAGCCGTGACCGATGGCTGTGCGCCACGTAGTTCAGCTGGGTGATGATGCGGCTCTCCCCGACGTCGCCGACGCTGTGGGCCGCGAACTGCTCGAGCATCCCCTCAATGTGGTTCTCCCCCTTGCGGCTTCGCACCGCGGCGCTGCCGCGGGCATCCCCGTAGACCATGCCGAGCTCATCGGAACGGCTCATGCTGATCATCCCGATCACACCGGCCACCACACCGGCGATGTCGCGCTTGAACTCACCGCTGGGCGCCAGCGCCGACATGTTCCTGCCCGTGTCGCACACCAGCAGGATCTTGTGGTGCTTCTCGGTGACGAACTTGGTGACCAGCGTGTCGTTGGAGCGCGCCGAGGCCTTCCAGTTGATGTCGCGGATGTCGTCGCCGGGCACGTACGGACGCAGGTCGTCGAACTCCAGCGTGCGGGTGTGTAGCAACGCGTGCTTGCCGCCTTGCAGCATGCTGCGGCTGACGTTGCCGAAGAACTGCCGCGAACGGTTGAGGTGCCTGCCCATCGCCGGACTATCCGGGGACCGGAACCGCTTGCAGCACCTGATCGATCACGGACTCCGGGGTGACCTTGGCGCTGACTGCCTCGAAGCCGAGGATGAGCCGGTGCCGCAACACCCGGTAGGCCACCTTGTGGATATCCGGCGGCAGCACGTGATTACGGCCGGCGATCAGCGCGGCGGCGCGCGCCGCGTTGACGAAGGCGATCGTCGCGCGCGGGCTGGCCCCGTACTCGATGACGCGGGCCACCTCGGGGCGCAGGAACTGTTGCGGCTCCCGGGTGACGTGGACGAGCCGGCTGACGTACTGCATCAGCACCGGGTCCATGTGCACGTTCCGGGTGGTGACCTGCAGTCGCCGAATGGTTCCCAGGTCGACGACCGGCCTCGGCACACCCGTGCGGTCGTACACCCCGCGGTCCCTGCGCTGCAACACCTCGACCTCCTCCTCGGGCGTCGGGTAACGCAGCACCTCTTTGAGCATGAACCGGTCGGTCTGGGCCTCCGACAGCGGATAGGTGCCCTCCTGGTCGACCGGGTTCTGGGTGGCGATCACCAGGAACGGCTCGGGCAGCGGGTATGTCGTTCCCGCGATCGTGGTTTGGCGTTCCTCCATCGCTTCGAGCATGGCGCTCTGCGATTTCGAGCTGGACCGGTTGATCTCGTCGAGCAGCACGATGTTGGCGTGCACGGGGCCCAGCTGGGTCTTGAACTCCGCGGTGGTCGCATCGTAGATCTGGGTGCCGAGGATGTCGCTGGGCAGCAGGTCCGGCGTGCACTGGATCCGCTGGAAAGTGCCCGCGATCGCATCCGAGAGGGTGCGCGCCGCCGTGGTTTTCGCCAGTCCCGGCACGCTTTCGAGCAGGATGTGCCCGCCGCCGAGCAGGCCGATCAACAAGGTCTCGCGCAGTTGCTCCTGCCCGACCACCTTGGCGCCGAAGGCATAGCCGATCTCGCGCACCGCCTGCAGGGCGAGTTGCAGTTCCTGGTTACCGGGCTGGACCCGGTTGGTCAGTGTCGTCCGTTCCCCCGCATCTACGCCGGGCTGTTGAAGCTCCAATTTTCAGTAACCCTTCTCGTAGGTGTAGGTCGGGGGGCTCTTGGTGAGATCGACGTAGCCGCCCATGCTGACTCGCACGGTCTCGTCGTTGATGTTGAACATCGGCTCGGTGGACTGCGCCGACAACTTCATGTCGACGGCACCGCTGACCTCTACGTGACCACTGAGCCCCTCCCCGAAGACCTGCGTCGGCATCCGCAGCGTCACCTTGTCGGTGTTGGTCGGCGCGGTCCAACGGGCGGTGCCGTCGGTCAGCCCGTAGGCGGCGCGGGTGGCGTCCATGGGGCAGTTGGGCGGTGCCAGAGAGGTCGATTTGGCGCACTCGGTCATGGCGTCCAGGATCGCCTTGTCGGCTGCTTCCTTGCCCTCGTCACTGACTTCGAGCTCGTAGTCGGCGTTCTCTTCGGGTTGCTTGTAGGAGGCGCCCGACTGCAGGTAGGAATCCCGGCGGTATTTCAGGGTGATGTTCGGGTTCGAGGTGCTCACCTCGATCGCGCCGGGAAAGAGGTAGGCGATGCCCGACGACGGCAGCTGCTTGCCGAAAATGCTGAACGAATCCAGCAGCGCTGTCGATCCTTTGGCTTTCTCTTTCTCGAAATTCAGTGCGTAGGTCGGGTATTCGACCTTGAAGGTGCCGTCGCCAGACTGTTTGACGGGGATTTCCTGGTCGACGGCCTCATCGCCGAAATTGGCCAGCACATGCACCGAGGTGGAATCCTCGCCGAGGATCTTGATGTCGGTGATCGGCATCTTGTCGATCTGCTTCTTGAGCACCTCGTCGGTGAGGTAGGTCTTGTCGGGAGGTTCGTTGATCCCGAACGACAGCGCCTTGTCGGCGTCGCCTTTCGCCAGCGCCTTCAGGTAACCCTCGACCGCACCACTGGCGGTCGTGGCATCCGAGCCGGATTCACCGACGACCACGATGATCCCGACCACCACCGCGACCACGAGCACCACGGCGCCGGCGATCATGCCGAACAGCTTGCGGCGATTCTTGGGTGGGGCGCCGGCGTAGGACGGAGGTTCGAAGGACGGGGCACCGAACGCCGGTGCACCGAACGCCGGTGGGCCGGCCGGAAAAGGCGCGTTCCCTGGCGGATTCGGGTATCCACCGCCCGAGAACGGCGGGGGCCCTGGCGAGAACGGTCCGGGGGCCGGCGACTGCGGACGCGCCGGAGGTGGAAAGCCTTGCGGCGGCTGAGATGCATCGCCGCCGATGGGATTGTCTCCCCCGAAGTTGGTCACGGCGTCTCCCGGTCGGTCGGCGTCATCTTCACCTGTTCAAGG
>NZ_HG322951.1:1735358-1749612 GCF_000455325.1 Mycolicibacterium septicum DSM 44393 | reverse complement strand
ATGGGATTGTCTCCCCCGAAGTTGGTCACGGCGTCTCCCGGTCGGTCGGCGTCATCTTCACCTGTTCAAGGCCACTTTCGGCGGTTGCACGCCGATGTTCACCTCGACCTGGTCCGAGATGCTGACCGAGTTGTCGATGACCCGCCCGGTCGTCTTCTCGTTGGCGGTGAAGGGAACGTTGAGGCCGCCCACCTGCACCACGGTGGTGTGATCGGGAAGCCGGAAGATGTCCGGGGGCAGGTCGACCGGGCCGCGCACCCGCATCGTGCTCATGTCGTAGGTGTTGGTCCAGGTGCCGGTGATGATATCGCCGCACCCGGTGTGGTCACCCGGGTTGAAACACTTGTTGATCCAGGCCAGTACGGCGTCCTGCGCGGCTTTGAGGCCATCGGGACCCATCGAGAACTTCGGCTCGACTCCCGTGTCCTTCAACGCGGAGACATCGTCGAGCGTTGTCGGTGGCAGTTCGTTGACCTTGACATACGGGGTGGCCGTGCCCATTTCGAGATAGCCAGGGAAAACGTAGAAGTGGCGGCTCTGCGGCAGCGGCTTGCCGAACACTGTCAACGCCTCGGCCGCCTCGGGGTCCCCGTACCCGTGGATCTCTTCGGTGGTGGCATCGACGAACGCCGCCGAGAGCTTCCACTGGTTGTCGACCACGACCATGTCGAGTTTGCCTTCGGTGCGCTGACCACCGAACTTCGCGGCAACCTTGACCGCGGCGGTTCGTTTGTCGGCGTCGGGTTTCCGGTCCGCCTCCCCGATCACCTCGACCTCGGTGATGGGCAGCTTGTCCAGCTGCTTCTTCAAGATGTCGTCGGTCAGAAGGTCGGTGGTCGCCGGTTGAGTGGCGCTGAGGTCAAGCGCCGCCTGCGCGTCGCCCCGCGACAGGGCTTCCATGTAGGCCTTGGCGACTTCCGTCGGCGAGCCGTTGGGATTGAAACTGACGCCCTCATCGCCGCTGCCCATCAGGAACGCCACGATGACGCCGATTACCGTGAGAACGGCCACGGTCGCCGCGGCGGTGATGATCAGTGGTTTACGGTTCTTGGCCGGTCGCGGCTTGAGGTCACCGGGCGGGGCCGAAGGACCACCCCAATGCGGTTGCGGCGGCGGCTGGTTGAACTGCGGTGGCGGCGGGGCACCCCGCGTCGCGTCGGGCCCGGGCCAGTTCGAGAAATTCGTCACGTTGGTTTCTCCGCGCTCAGGCTCTGTCGAAATCGACGACGGGCGGGTTCTGGGTCATGTCGGCGTTGCCGAAGACCGACGCCAAGAACGTCCCGGTTTCGGTCTCGCCCGACTGGGTGCGGACCGAGATACCGAATTCGGCGTTACCGATGATCATGGCCTTGCCCGTCTTCGGGTCCATGAAGTTGATCGTCACGGCTTCGAGGTCGGACGGGGCTGTCCATTTCGCGGAGTCGGCCACGAAATCGGACCGAGCCGCCTTGTTCGGGCATTTCGGTGGTTCGAGACTGGTGCTCTCGGCGCACTTGTCCAACGCCTTCTTCAACTCGTCGCGCACCATCTGCCGGCCGGTGTCGCTGACCTTGACCTCGGGATAGACCACCCTGCTCATGGTCGAGATCTCGTACAGAGTCGGGTCGGCATTGCCCACTGCCGGCGAATTGCCGACCTCCAGAGCCGGGTTCGAACTACCCAGTTCGACCAGCCCGGGGAACACGTACGCCTTGCCGCTCTTGGGGACAGGCTTATCCCAGACCGTGATGGACTTGGCCAGACCGGGATTCATGTCCTGGATCTTGAATTCGACTGACATCGCCGCCGATTTCAGCTTCCACCCCTCGCCGGGTGGGGGCTTCTCCAGCGTGATGCGCTCGTCGCTGTCGATACCGCCGACCTTGGCGATCACGTGCACCATGGCGCCGCCGTCGGTGGTCGGGATGTCACCGAGAATCTTGACGTCGGTGATGGGGAACTTCTCCATCTGCTGCTTGAGGATCTCGTCAGTGAGCATCGAGGTATCCGGCGGTTGATCGCGGCCCAGCGCCAACGCAGCCTTGGCATCGCCACGCTGCAACGCCTCCAGATAGGCCGATACCGCCTCACTGGCTTTACCCGTGCCGCCGTCGTTCTCGCCGCCACTGAACACCACGACGCCACCCACGATCAGCGCGACCGCCAAGACGCCGGCACCGGTGCCGAGCAGGATCCGCCGACCTCGCTTGGTGGACGGCAGTCGCAGGAGTGGTTTGCGCGCGGGCTTGGGGGTTGGCATCGGCGGCAGGTATCCCGGGGGACCGGAAGGTTGCCCGGTGAACGGCGGCTGGTTGCCGAACTGGCCGGGCTGCGATGGTCCCGCGCCCCACTGCGGCGGAGGCGGTGGTGGCGGCAGCGGCGTGCCGAACTGCTGCCCGCCGGTGGGTGCCTGCGGATACTGCGGGCCGGGGCCCCCGCCCCATCCGGGCTGTTGCGGGGGCTGGTTCTGCGGACCGGGACCTGGTTGACCACCGAACGGATTGGGACCGCCGAAGCCCCCGCCCGTCACAGGCTCATCCCCATAGCCAGCGTCGATCGCACCGCATCCCCCGAATCAATTCACTACCGACCAGACCTTCGCGTGGTGTCTGGTAGCCACCGGGCAGCAACCGTGAAAATCCTAACCGCCGTCAACGCGGTCCGCAGGCACCAATTTTCCGATTCACCCGGCCCGCATGGCGACAAATTGCCGCATCCCCGTCCCCCGCTGCTGGGGCAAGATCTATCGCGGAGCCTGGCCGGTGAAGCTGGGCTCCATCGCGGTCAACAGGTATTACGAGGGGGCGCAGTGCGGGCTGTGATTGGTTTGCTCGGGATCGGTCTGCTGTTGACCGGATGCTCGGAGAGCACCGATGGCGACGTCGTGGCGTCGTCTCGACAATCGACCACCGTGGCCGCGCAGACACCGTCCCCCGGTGCGGCCGACCCGGTCGAGGCGGCCCGTGCGGCACTGCTGCCGCCCGGCGAGCTGGGCGAGATCATCGGCGACACCGACGTGCAGCAGACCGCCACGTTCACCCAGCCCGGGCAGGCATCGGCGGGCATCGAGCCACGCGATTGCGCGGCCCGCCTGCTGTTCCAGGAGGCGGTGGGTGCCGACGGCTACCAAGGTGTCGTCGGCGACAACAACCGCGGCGCCCGGGGCCAGTCGGCCGCCCAGCTGATCCAGGTGTTTCCGGAAACGTCACCGGTGTGGCCCCAGCCCGGGCGGCAGGCACTGCGGGTGGCCGGCAATACCGTCCGGATGATCAACGACGAACAGTGCCGCGAGGGCGTCGTGTTCACCACCACCGCCAAGGACGTCACACAGCACTGGACGGCCGGGCCGGTCACCGCCGAGAACCCGGAGGCCCTCCCCGATCCGCGCCGCGACACCGCCCGCGGTGGCGGCGGAGTCCAGCGTCAGGAAGCCCCGGCCCGCAACTGCTATCACGCCGTCCTGGCCCACGGCGGCGCCGTCGTCGAGTCGATCGTGTGCGGTGACGGCGATTCAGCGGCGCAGGCCAATCAGGTCATCGACCGGATCGCCGCCAAGCTGCCGGCGCCGAAGTAGACCTTTCGAGCGTCAGCGCAGCGCGCTGCCCTTGACCCAATCGGTCCAGGTCACCGACCAGTCGCCGTTGTTGGTCGGCTTGAGCGGGTCGCCGCCGGTGTTGCGGATCTCGACGATGTCGCCGGGCACCGAGAAGTTGTAGAACCACTCGGCGTTGTCGCCGTTGAGGTTGAGGCAGCCGTGACTGGTGTTCGTGTTGCCCTGCGCCCACACCGTCGCGTTGAGCTGGTGCAGGTAGATGCCGTCGATGCTGATGCGGGTGGCCCACGGGATCGTCGTCTTGTAGCCCAGCCGAGAGTTCACCGGCAGGCCGTAGGTCGAGGAGTCCATGATCACCGGGTTGGCCTTGTCCATCACGGTGTAGATGCCGCGCGGGGTCCAGAAGCTCATCGTGGTGCCACCGATGGTCTCGGTGCCGCCCATGCCCATCGAGGTCGGCATGGTGCGGACCAGCTTGCCGTTCTCGTAGACCTTGACCTGCTTGTCGGTGTCGTCGGCGACGGTGACGTGCGAGGCGCCGATGGTGAAGGAGACCTTCTCGTCCTGCGCGCCGTAGAGGTCGTCGCCGAGCTTGGCGCCGTAGATGCCGGCGTCGACGGTGACCTTGGTGCCCGGGGCGTAGTACTTCTGCGGACGCCAGTGCGCGGTCTGGTCGTCGATCCAGTTCCAGGAGCCCAGGGCCTTGGGCTCGGTGGTGACCTTCATCCGGTTCTCGGCGGCGGCCTTGTCGGTGATCGGCTCGTCGAAGCGCGCGACGATCACCATGCCGACGCCGTAGGTGGCGCCGTCCTGCAGCGGGGAGTAGTTCGTGCCGTTGAGGTAGACGCGGGCCTGGTAGCCGGGGGTCACGGTGGAGAAGGTGGTGGTCTTGCGGGTCGGCATGCCGCCGGGGCCGCGGGCGTCGACCTTCAGCGTGTAGGTCCGCCCGTAGCCGAGCGTGGAGGTCGGCTTCCAGGTCCGGGCGTCGGGGGTGAGGACGCCGGGGATCTCCTTGCCCGCGTCGTTGACCATCGTCACGCGCGCCACGGTGCCGGTGTCGGCGGTGACCATGACCCGGGCCAGCGGGTCGACCTCGGCGTCGGGCTTGGGCACGATGCTGAGTTTGGCCGGCTCGGTGGGCGACGGCTGCGGGGCGCCCTGTGGCGCGGCGGCCAACGTCTGGCAGTGCTCGGCGCAGTCCGGCAGGGCCGAAACAACGACACCACCCGACACGGCCAGCACAGCAAGTGCGGCCGCCAGGTAGGCACGACGAACAGACGTCAACTTCACTCCAATGTGGTTCGGCGAGGGCCAATTTGATTAGGTCTGATAGGGAACCCGATCAGTGCCTCAATCCTAACCGGACGCCCTGAGCTTCGGCGCAACGGCCACCCGCTGTAGGCGAGTCGTGATCGTCTCGTTGCGATGACGCAGCGGTGCGGCACACACACCTAGCCCAGCGGCTCCGCCGTCGTCCAATGCTCCAAGAATTCCGCCCCCTTGGCCGTCAGCTCGACGACTTTCGAGTTCAACGCGCGTTCCTGCGCTTCGAGGTCGCGGCGGCCAAGTTCACGGAAGGTGATCAGCCCGTCGTCGACGAGGTTGACCAGCATCCAATCCATCTCCGAATAGATGCGAACCCTGCCGATTCCCGCGAAGCCGGCCAGAGCGGAGGCGGTGACGGACGGCTCGAGTCGCCTGGCCATTTCGAGTTTCCGCACGAAGGCCCGCAGCAGCTGGCGTTCGGTCTCGGTATATCGGTTATTCAGAATGGCGAGGTTGGCTTTGTATTGGCGCATCGAGATTCGATCGATATCGCCGTTGTCGTACCGCGTATGACAGGTCGGGCATAACGCGATCAGATTTTCCACGGCGTGCGCCTTCACCGTCGACCACGGTTCGATGTGCGCGATCTCGACCGGTGTCTGCCTACACGTCGGAATGGCGCACCGATGGCCTGCCTCGATCAGTACCGCGCGCTTGATTGCGGCGGGTACGGCGGGGCGCTCCGATGGCATGGCCCGATGCTAGGCAGCGCCGCCGACACTGCTCTGGAGGTACGTCATCGCCGCGTCGGGCTCTTCGGTGACGTACACCAGCTCGTCCAGCGGCAGGGGCAGGAAGCCGTCCTGCTCCATCCGCCGCAGCTGGATCACCAGGCCGTCGTAGAAGCCGGCGGTGTTCAGCAGCACCACGGGCTTGTCGTGGCGCCGGTGCTTGCGTAGCTCCAGGATCTCGGTGGCCTCATCAAGGGTGCCCAGGCCACCGGCCATCACCACCAGTGCGTCGGAACGCGCCAGCAGCGTCGCCTTGCGCTCGGCGAGGTCGGCGGTGATCACCATCTCGTCGGCGCCCGTCCTCGCCTGTTGTCGCAGAAACTCGACCGAGATCCCCACCAGCCTGCCGCCGCTGTTCTGCACCCCGTCGGCCACGACCTTCATCAGCCCCTTATCGGAGCCGCCCCAGACCAGCGTGTGGCCTCCCGTGCCGAGGAGTTCGGCGAAGGCACGCGCCGGCTCCGTGTAGCGGTCGTCGAGGTCGGCGGCGGAGAGGAAGACGCAGATGTTCATCACGAACGATCATGCCCTCCGGCGCGGGCGTATCGGGCGGTGACCACAGGTGTCACATCAGCACCGGGAAGGGGACCAATAGGCGATCTGGAAATGCAGTATCACCGGCGGTACCACGGGCCGCGGACCACCCGTCGGCCCCGCTCGATTACGGGTTTGCGCTCAAACCCCCATACCATCGCTAGTCGACATGACCGACAAAGCCCTCGATGACGCCCTGGTTCCCAAGGCCTCCAACACCGCCCAAGCTGCCAAGATCTCCGCTGAGGCGGCCCGTCGCCGCACCTTCGCCGTCATCAGCCACCCCGACGCCGGTAAGTCCACGCTGACCGAGGCGCTCGCGCTGCACGCACGGGTGATCACCGAGGCCGGCGCGATCCACGGCAAGGCGGGCCGGCGCTCCACGGTGTCGGACTGGATGGACATGGAGAAGGCCCGCGGTATCTCGATCACCTCGACCGCGCTGCAGTTCCCCTACCGCGACTGCGTCATCAACCTGCTCGACACCCCCGGGCACGCCGACTTCTCCGAGGACACCTACCGCGTGCTGACCGCGGTGGACTGCGCGGTCATGCTCATCGACGCCGCGAAAGGCCTTGAGCCGCAGACCCTCAAGCTGTTCCAGGTGTGTAAGCACCGCGGCATCCCGATCATCACGGTGATCAACAAGTGGGACCGCCCGGGCCGGCACGCGCTGGAGCTGATGGACGAGATCCACGAGCGGATCGGGCTGCGCACCACTCCCCTGACCTGGCCCGTCGGTATCGCCGGAGATTTCAAGGGTGTGATGGACCGCCGGGAGAACAAGTTCATCCGGTTCACCCGCACCGCGGGTGGCGCGACCGCGGCCCCCGAGGAGCACATCGCCGCGGCCGACGCCCACGCTGCCGCCGGTGACGACTGGGATACCGCCGTCGAGGAATCCGAGCTGCTGTCGATCGACGGGTCCGACTACGACCGCGAGACGTTCCTGTCCGGCGAGTCCTCCCCGGTGCTGTTCACCTCGGCCGCGTTGAACTTCGGCGTGAACCAGCTGCTCGACGTGCTGGTCGAGCTGGCCCCGGCGCCCAGCGGGTCGCTCGATGTCGACGGTGTGCGGCGGGCGGTCGATTCGCCGTTCAGCGCGTTCGTGTTCAAGGTGCAGGCCGGTATGGACTCGTCGCACCGCGATCGCATCGCCTATGCGCGGGTGGTCTCGGGGACGTTCGAGCGCGGTGACGTGCTCACCCACGCCGCGACCGGGAAGCCGTTCGTCACCAAGTACGCGCAGTCGGTGTTCGGTCAGCAGCGCTCGACGCTCGATGACGCCTGGCCCGGCGATGTGATCGGGTTGGCCAACGCCGCGGCGCTGCGCCCCGGCGACACGCTGTACCGCGACATCCCGGTGGTGTACCCGCCGATCCCGAGCTTCTCCCCCGAGCACTTCGCGGTGGCCCGCGGCACCGATCCCAGCAAGCACAAGCAGTTCCGTAAGGGGATCGAGCAGCTCGAGCAGGAAGGCGTCGTGCAGGTCCTGCGCTCCGACAAGCGTGGCGAGCAGGCGCCGGTGTTCGCCGCGGTCGGGCCGATGCAGTTCGAGGTGGCCGCCCACCGGATGGCCACCGAGCTCAGCGCGCCGATCGCACTGGAGAACCTGCCCTATCAGGTCGCGCGAGTCGTGCGCCCCGAAGATGCCGACTTTGTGAATCGTCAGGTGTCGGCGGAAGTTTTGACGCGCAGCGACGGCGTCATGCTCGTGCTGTTCTCGACGCCGTGGCGGCTGGAAGGCTTCCAGCGCGACAACCCCGACGTCAAGCTCGGGTCGTTGGTGGCAGCCGAAGGCTGACGATGACCGCCCCGGAACCCCCTGTCGCCGAGCGCAATTACGGCAAGCACTGGGTGTGGTTCGTCGGGTTGCTCAGCGTCATGGGTGTTTTGGGGTTCCTGGCGGCCGTCGTGTTGATGTTGCCGTTGGCCATGGCGACCGACCCCTGTCACGAAGGCGTGACCGACAAGGTGTGCCAGCTGTCGGCAAAGGGCCAGAACGTCCTCGTGTGGATTCCGTGGATGTGTCTGGTGGCCTGCACCGTCCTGGCCGTCGCGGGTGCCGCGGTGGCCGAACGGCGCAAGTGGACGCCGCTGATCGGGATTCCCGTCGGGATCCTCGGGTATGTCGCGATGATCCCGATCGGCTACTGGTTGGCGTTCGCCGTCTAGGTCACCCGCCCTGGTAAACGATGCGCCAGGTCCGCGACGGGTGGTCGTCGCAATCGAATTGCACGGCCTCGACGTTGTTGTCGTGGCTCACGCCGCCGGCGATCGTCACGCACTTCTGCGTTTGGACGTTCCTGATCTGCGTGGTCCCGTCACCCTGGTCGTCCAAAACCCAACTGCGCGACGGGTGATCATCACAGGTGAACTGCAGTGCGGGAACATTGTTCTCTCGGCTCACCCCGCCGGCGATGGTCAGGCACTTGTTGGTTTGCACGTTTCTGATCTGCACGGTGCCGTTGCCCATGTCGTCCAGGAACCACTGGCGCGACGGGTGCGAGTCGCACGTGAACTGCAGTGCGTGAACGTTGTTGTCGGTGCTCTCCCCACCGGCGATGGTCAGACACAGACCGGTTTGGGTGTTGACGAGCTTGGCTTTCGGCGACGCAGCCAGTGCCGGCGGCGCAAACATCACCCCGATCGCACACACGCCCGTCAGAACCGCGCCGGCGAATGCCCGCCGGCCAGATGAAGTTTCCATGGCAGTACCCCCAGTTGACTCGTTGTCGGACGCGTTCGGCTGCCACGCCTACGGCGTGAATCCTTCCGCGCCCTTACAGATTGACGAGCACAACCGTGCGGGCACACGAGTAACCGACTACCTCATTCGTCGGCTCATCCCCACCAGAACGAGGCGGCGATGATGCAGTACAGCGCGATCAGCGCTGCGCCTTCCAACCAGGTGGATTCCCCGTCGAAGGCGATGATCGCCGCCAGGACCACGGCGACCAGGAGCGCGACGATCAGCATCGGCCCGAACACCAGGGTCAGCGACGCCAGCCCGAAGATCTGACTCACCAGCACCAGGACCGGGGCCAGCACCAGGGCGATCTGGATCGGGCTGTTCAGGATGATCGAGAAGGCGTACTCCGACTGGTTTTTGGCCGCCAATTGCACGCCGACGACGTTCTCGACGGCGTTGCCCGCGATGGCCACGATCACCAGACCGGCGAACGCCTGCGAGATGTGCAGCGAGTCCATCGCCGGTTCCAACGCCGCGACAAACCAATCGGAGACGAACGCCGCCGACCCACCTGCGATGGCCAGCATGCCGATCGCCAACCCCACCGGCCACCGCGGCGGTTCCTTATGCGCCTGCGGCACAGGGTCACTGGTCTTGTTCTTGTCCCGGCTCAACGAGTACGGCAGCGACAGTCCGAACAGCACCAGCAGGACGACCGAGACGATCATCGAGAACGACACTTCGTGTTCGGAGGCGGGGGCGTGCACTTCGTGGGCAATCGAGGGGATCGCCATCGCGGTGACCGACAGGACCATCAGCACCAGGATGGTCCGGACCTGCGCGGAGCCGAGCTTCTGCGGACCGTGCTTCAGTCCGCCGACGAGGAACGCCAATCCCAGCACCAGCAGCAGGTTGGCGAGGATCGAACCGATCAGCGCGGCCCGCACCACGTCGACCAAGCCAGCTTTGAGCGCGAAGATGCAGATGAACAGTTCCGGCAGATTGCCGAGCGCGGACTGCAGCACCCCGGTTGCGCCGGGGCCGAACCGGTCCCCGAGTTGGTCGACGGCCAAACCGACCAGGGAGGCCAGGACGCACACGGCCAGCGCGCTGACGACGAACGCGACCAGGTGCGGCCAGCCGCCGTAATGAGACAGCCCCGCCACGATGCAGATGGCCAGGCCACCGAAGATCAACAGCCTGTCGGATCGGATGAACGCCGTCCTCATGCGCGTCATCATGACACGGAGGCCGGGCTCAAGTGCCCTATCTCTTCAACGCCTCGGCCGCGGGTCCGAGATCGAGGAACACGGTTTCACCGTTTGCGTCGTCGAGCCCGTCATTGTCGGTGACGACGTACAGGTTCTGGTTTCCGGCGATCGCGACGCCTTCGACCTTCTCCTGCACATAACCGTTGGTGGCTTGCAGATCCGGGACGAGGTTGCGGGCCAAGGTCTTCGGCAGGACTTGCAGCTTGCCTGCCGCCGCGCTCTCGGGGATCGCGACCCGGTACAGCGCCTTCAGGCGTGCGTCGGGCCCGTTGAGCTTGTCGCGTTCGAGGACCAGCAATTCGCCGTTGTGGATGGAGATTTCGGAGATGCCGATCCAGTCGTCCTCGGTGCTGGTGGAGTCCAGCTGGTAGCCGAACCATTCCCACTTGTCGCCGTCCGGCGTGTAGCGCCCGATGCGGACTACACCCTTTGGATCGGACTTGAGTTCGCGCTGCAGTGCCACCCAGACCGAGTGTCCTTCGACGGCGACGCCTTCGAGCCCGTTGCTGCCGAGTTGCGCCGCAATGTCTTTGGGCAGCGGCACGCGCTTCTCGATCTGGCCGTCGGCGGCGACGTAGACCAGCTGGTTACCGGGACCGTCTTCGCCTTCCACTGCCAGGACAAAGCCGCCGTCGGGGCGGGCCGAAAGGCCTTCGGTGTCGAGGGTGACGGGCTTGCCGTCTTCGGTGATCGGCAGTTCGGTGTCGATCAGGGCCGGCTTCTGGGCCACGTCCACGCCGAGGATGCGGGCCGGGCCGTAGGCGATGTCGGTGGCGGTGTAGAGCCGGTTGGGGTCCTTCGGGGCTGCCGAGAGTGCGCCGAGCGCGCCCCAGCCGATCGGCTTACCGTCTCGATCGGCGGAGACGATCGACGGGAAGCTCGGTTTGCCTGCGGTAGCGAAGGATTCGCCGTAGCCGTAGAGGTTGACCGAGGCCCTCACCTTGGCTTCGGCGTCGTCGGCTTCGGAGGAGATGGCCAGCAGGTCGCGCGACGGGATCGGCAGGACCCCTTCGGGGCCGGGCGTGGTCGGCAGGATCTGCCGGAACTCCGGCCCTTTGGGGTTACTGACGTCGTAGACGGCGACGAAGTTGCTGCGTTCGGAGGCGATCAGCGCGGTCGGGTGACCGTCAATGTTGGTGATGGCCAGGCCTTCCGGCTCGGGCCCCTTGGATTCGGCCCGGCCTTCGATGTGCAGACCGGTGCGCACCGCGAGCTGTTCGAGGGAGTTTCCGGCATCCCAGGTGACCTCGCCGGTTCTCGCGTCGAAGATCGTCCAGCCGCGGGTGCCGCCCTTCCAGTCGCCTTCGTTGGCGGTGGCGAAGTGGTCGTCGCCGATCCAGCCGATGGCATCGGGTTCGCGCGGGGTGTCCTTGATCGAGCCGGTCTGGTCGATCGCGTCGTCTTCTTTGGTGTCGATGCCCTCGACGGATTGGCTTCCGGCGCTGAAGATCTTCTGCACCGTGCCGGTGCGGCCGTCGATGACCGCGATGCCGTTGTTCTCCTGCAGGGTCACCGCGACCTGGCCGCGGGAGTTGATGCTGACGTACTCGGGTTCGAGGTCCTCTGGGGTGTCGAGCCCGGCTTTTCGTGCCGCCTCCGCATCGAAGTCGACCTTGCGCGGCGTCCACGTGTTCGGGGCGCCCGCGAGGTCGATCAGTTGCACGAACCCGGTCGGCGGCTGGGGAAGGTCGCCTTCCTCCTTGCCGGGCGGGGTGAACTCCTCGTCGCGCTGGTTTTCCATCGCGATCGCGGCGAAGGTGCCGTCGGGGCTGATGGCGATCGAGTCGGGCTGACCGCCCAGATCGACGCTGTGCACGCGGGTGCGGTCGCTGGTCTTGACGATGTCGACGCGGCCGGACGGATGCGCGAAGTCACCGCCGGTGGTGTCGACGACGACGAGGACGTGGTCGTTCACTGCCGCCACCGACGTGGGCTGATCGTCTTTGTGACCCAGCTCTGCGAGGGAAAGCGTGCCTTTGCCAACGGGTTTGGCGGGGTCGGTGATGTCGACGAAGCCGATGCGCTTGGCGGCGGCGTCGGTGTAGATGAGCGTGTTGCCGTCAGGGGTGACGGTGGAGATCTCGGCGACGGTCTCTTTGTCGACCGGGTCCTCCGCCGGCTTGTTGAGGTACACCGGGTAGGTGGCGGTGCGGTGGTAGCTCTCTTGGGCTGGGAGGCTCCAATCGATCGGCGAGGTCGCCTTCGGGGTCTCCCCTGACTTCTTGCCCTCGGTGGAGCACCCCGCCAGGATCAGCGCTGCCGTCGTGGTCATTGCCGCGGCCGCTCTCGCCCGTGTCATTCGCCACCCTCTTCAGTTCTGCCGATGCGTCGGACGAGCTTGGCGCGTACAGGTGACTGACAGGGAGTTCGCAGGTGAACGGACGGCGACGGATTCTCCGTCGGTTACAACGGCGTCGAGAGCGGGCCGAGCACCTGGCATTGCGGGGCGATCTCCGCGATGCCCATCCACCCGCCGCATCCCCGGCCGGTGGACACGTAGGTCGCGCCGGGCCGGAAGGGCGTCAGCACCTGCGCCGGTTGGGCTCCCCGGCCCTGATTGCACTGGATGGGTGAGGCGTTGTCCTGCCGCTGCACGCAGGCCACGCTGAACCGGGGGTTTGCCGGCGCTCCACAGGCGTCCGGCGAGACGGTCACGCTGACCATGTCGGCGCCATCGACGTGAACGACGGACGGCGGTGACAACGTGAAGGCGCAGGGTGGTGCTGGTTCGGCGTGGGCGGATGCCGCGACAGCGCCCGCGATCACGATTCCTGACAACAGCACCAAAATGGCCCGAGCCATGTGGGGAGTTTAGTTCAGCTTCGGTGCTGTCGAGGTCTAAATGCGCATGTCAGACAGGCCTCATCCGCTGACCGGGATCAGCGAGGCGACCACCCCGCACAAGTACTCAACCTCTGCGGTGGACGGCTGCATCTCGAAGGCATGGACGTGGCAGGCCACGCTGAGCCGGTTCCACGCGAGTGCCGTGCGATCGGCGGCCTCGGCGCTGTCCAGGGACTTGAGCACAACGAGCTTGCTGCGCGCATTCGCCCAGGGAGCATGCACGTTGAGTGACGCGCACCGCTGATCGATGATCTCCTCCAAAGCCTGACGGGCCAGAAACGCTGCCACCCGTGACGACGACCCCTCTGCTGAACCGGGAGCCCCCAGGACGCGCTGCGCCTGGCCGAGCAGGTTCATCGGGCTCATCGCAACGCCAGCACTTCGAGCACGGTCTTCTCCAAGTCCCGGGCGTCGTGGATGGAGACCGGCTTCGCATCGCCATGCGCGCCGGCATTGCAGATACGCAATGCCCGTTGGCGTTCATCCTTGAGCCATGGCGTCAGATCAGCCCGTGAATGTCCGTGGATCGCTAGGGCCAGTCGACTGGAAGTTTTCTTGGCCGACAACCATTTATCCTCGGACTCTGTGAGTGTGCGGCCGGCCAGCGCCTGCTTGGCGTAGAAGGTCTGCTTGGCAGCGGATTCCAGCGCCATCCGGAAAAGCGCCGGCGCGGCCCGGCCTTTGATGTCCTCGGGCATGTTCGTATCTTTGATCAACGCGAAGATATCGCCCAGCTGCCGCAATGCCGGATTGACGTTGTCGCGCACGGTGACCCGCGATCCCTTCTCGCGGACCACTTCGATGAGCCTGGCGTCAACCCCGGTTTCCCGGATGACCGAGGCCAGCCGGTCGTCGTGGGAGAAGACGATCACCTGATGGGTCTTCGCGATCTGGCACAGCACCTGGACGAAGCCATCAATCTTCGATGGGTCCATCGCCTGGATCGGATCGTCGAGGACGACGAACCGGAAGGGACTCTTGGCCGAGGTCGCCCGCGGCAGGAACAGAGCCAGGGCAAGGGCATGCAGTTCGCCCTGACTCATCACCGACAAGGCCTTGGTGGGCTTGCCGTCAACCGCCCCTTCCAGGACCACTTTTCGCCGGGTGGCGGTGCCTTCCAGCGAGATCTCGACGAGGTCGACGTTGCTCTCCTGACGGAGTTGGTGCCAGATGTCGCGGGCTTGCTCGGCAATGGGTTTGAGCCGCCGATTGCGGAAGGCGGCGGCATGCTCGTTGACCCACTTCTTGGCCCCGGCAACGGCGTTGAGCTCGTCGTCCACCGCTCGGGCCTGCTCCTCTAGGCCGACCCAGCCGCCCAGTTGGG
>NZ_HG322951.1:1700040-1735332 GCF_000455325.1 Mycolicibacterium septicum DSM 44393 | reverse complement strand
CGGCGCCCACGCGCTTTCGCGCCTCGCGAGTTCGTCGGCCGCATGTGAGCGCAGAGATTCGGCGGCGACAATCACCTCGGTCAGCGTCGCCTCGGCATGGGCCGCGAGGGCCTCGTCACCGACTGGGAACTTCCGGGCGGCGGAGACCGCGTCGTTGTAGGTCGCAAGCGCTGGGAGTTCGACGCCGGGAGCCGCAGCCGCGGTGGAGAGCTCCTGAATCATCGTGGTGAGGGCCGACCGTGCGGTTTTGAGTTGCATTGCGGTGGCGCGGTATTCGTCCAGCAGGTCCTCGCTGCTGGCGATGGTTTCCTGCGCGGCGGTGGCCCAGTCGGCGTCGAGGCGGCCCTGTGCGCACACGGGGCAGTCGGTGTCGCCGCCCTGGTCGTGGAACCGCAGCGCAGTGCGCAACAGCTCGACGCGTTGGCTGGTGAGGTCGATCGCGGTGGTCGCGGTCTCGGCGGCGGCTTGTACCGCTGCACGGAGCTGCCGGGTCGCGTCCTCGACGGTGTCGATAGCCGGCGTCTCCAGCTGAGTCAGGGCGCGCAGGGCAGGCGCGACGTCGGATTGAGCCTCCCCCGCTCCGGTCGCCAGGGCGCGGACATCGTCAAGGGGCACCGCGCGTTTGCGTAGGAGTTTGGCGGCGCGCTCGGCGCGTTCATCGGCGTGTCCGGCGAGTGCGCTCTGCACACGTTTGCGTTCGGCATCGGCGGCATCGCTGGCGGTCTTGATCGCCTTGTGGCGTGTGGTGAGGATCTTCTCGGTGTCGGCGAGCGCGTCGAGGCCAAGCAGTTTGGCCAGCGCGTCGTACAGCGCGGACGGCCCGCCGTCGAAGAGCCGACCGAGCTCCTCATAGGACAGCAGCGGGCGGTGCAGTTCCAGGGCCCGCGACCACCCGAGGGCATCCGTGCCGTTGACCCGCTTGCCTCCGCCGGCCTGCGTCCAGGTCGTGCAGTTCTCCAGTTTCTCGCCCTGGTCCCATCGCACTCCCACGGTGAAGGGCTCGGCCGCTTCGCGGGTGAACCCGACCTCGATCTCGCATGGGTCGGGGTGGTGGAGGTTCTGCCAGGCCTCCGACCACAGGCTCTCCTTCTTGTTGAACCAGCGGTAACTCGTGCCGGTCAGGGTCAGCTCCAGCGCCTCGGCGAAGCTGGACTTTCCCGAGCCGTTGCGTCCGCTGACCACCATCAGGCCCGGCGCGGGAAACAGGTCCAACCGCGCAGCTGGGCCGACGCCACGGAATCCAGAGACCGAGATCGAGCTGAGAAATGTTGCAGCCGTGCCTGTTTCTGTTTTCTCGCCCGCACCGCCCGACACCTCGGCCAAGGCGCTGAGCACGACGTCCTTGGCCCCGTCGGACAACGCGTCGTCGTTTCCGAGCAATTCCAAGATGACGTCATGAACGGACTGTTCAGCACCGGCGGCGGCCTCGAGCCCCGCCCCACCCTCTTGCGGCATGCAAAGATTTAACAGGCTGCGCCCGACAAATTTGTCAGGATCGTCAGTTGGGGTGCACTCAAGGGTGAGACGCAGACCGACCCGGCCAATTACGCGCCGTTAGTCTCCTTACCGCCGACATAGGCGTGAATGCGTCCCTGCGGGTAGGGCAGGTCGATGCCGTTCTCGTCGTAAGCGCGCAAGATCTCCCGGCGAAGCTTGCGCTGCACTGACCACTGCGCGTTCGGCCGGGTCTTCAGCGTCATCCGCAGCGTGAGCTGGTCCGCAGTCAGCGACTGCACACCCAGCATCTCCGGTTCGCCGATGACCTTGCCTGCCATCGACGGGTCGGCGACGACTTCATGGGCGGCTTCCACGGCGACCTGCTCGGCGCGGTCCACATCCGCGGTCAGCGAGACAGGCACCTCGATCCGAGCGACCGCGTAGTCCTGGCTCATGTTCCCGACGCGCGCGATCTCGCCGTTGCGGACGTACCAGAGCGTGCCGTCGATATCGCGGACCGTGGTGATCCGCAGACCGACGCTCTGCACCTCGCCGGACACCTCGCCCAGGTCAACGTTGTCACCGACGCCGTACTGGTCCTCCAGCAGCATGAACACGCCGCTGACGAAATCGCGGACCAGATTCTGGGCGCCGAAGCCGATCGCGAGGCCGACCACCCCGGCCGAGGCGATGAACGGCGCGATGTTGACCCCGAGCACGCTGAGGATCGCCAGCACGACCCACACCAGCAGCACGATGGACGTCGTGGACTTCAGGACCGATCCGATGGTCTGGGCGCGCTGCTGGCGGCGTTCAGCCGCCCGGATGCCGTTGGTCGTGGCCGAAGCCCGGTCGCGCAAGTAGCGCAGCAGCGGAGGTTTTTTTGCTTGCCCTTCCAGTTCTGTGCTACTGGACTTCTTGGGCCTGCCGGTGGTCGCACGGTCGATCATCCGATGCAGCAAATACCGGATGATTAACGCAACGACGATGTACGCCGCGACTCGAACCGGGACCTCGATGAGCCAATGGCGATTGGTATCAGTCCATTCGAAAGCCAGGTTGTACACAGCCATATTTTCGACCGTACGGCAGAACTGACGTAAGCGTCGAATGCGCGAAGGCGACTTGCGCGCCGGTCCGACCAATTCGCTTTTGCGATAAGCATTTTCGCGCTGCACAAATATGGGCAGACCCCGCCCTGCGCGAAAACGCTGGTCAACGGCCATCAGAAGCCCGTTGTTGCAGTACGCCGCCGGATTGCTCAGCCCGTTGGATTCGCTCGTGTCTGTGAGCCGATCACACAGCGATACCGCCTCCGAGTACTTACCGTGTATTCACCGAATCGTCGGGTTCGCAGGACCGGCGTGTAAGCAGCAGCAACCGAGAGGATGCCGAGTTGGCCGTCGCAGAACCCACCACCCCGACGCTGCGCGAACTGACCCTCCGCGGGATCCTGCTCGGCGGGGCGATCACGCTGGTGTTCACCGCCGCCAACGTCTACCTCGGGCTCAAAGTCGGCCTGACCTTCGCCACCGCGATCCCGGCCGCGGTGATCTCCATGGCACTGCTGCGCAACTTCGCCAACCACTCCATCGTGGAGAACAACATCGTGCAGACGATCGCCTCGGCGGCGGGCACGCTCTCGGCGATCATCTTCGTGCTGCCCGGCCTGATCATGATCGGCTGGTGGACCGGGTTCCCGTACTGGATCACGGTGGCGGTGTGCGCGGTCGGCGGGATCCTCGGCGTGATGTACTCCATCCCGCTGCGCCGGGCCCTGGTGACCGGGTCGGATCTCCCCTATCCCGAAGGCGTGGCCGCGGCCGAGGTGCTCAAGGTCGGCGACAGCAGCGGCGGTGTCGAAGAGAACCGTGTCGGGATCCGGGTCATCGCGTTCGGCTCGCTGGTGTCGGCCGGGTTCGCGCTGCTGGCCAACCTCAAGGTGCTCGCCAATTACGTGGCGGCGTATTTCCGGGTCGGGGCCGGCGGTTCGATGTTCGGCGCCAGCCTGTCCCTGGCGTTGGTCGGGGTGGGGCATCTGATCGGGATGACCGTGGGCATCGCCATGCTCGTCGGACTGGTCATCTCGTTCGGGGTGCTGCTGCCGATCCGCACCATCGGCACGTTCGGGACCGACGAGTCGGTGGCCGATGTCATCGACGGGGTGTTCGTGCACGAGGTCCGGTTCATCGGGGCCGGGGCGATCGCGGTGGCCGCGGTGTGGACGCTGCTGAAGATCCTGCGCCCGATCATCAAGGGCATCCGCGAGGCGCTGACCTCGGCGCGTGACCGCCGGCAGGGCCAGCTCGTCGACATCACCCAGCGCGACATCCCGTTCCCGATCGTGGTGGGCATCGCGGTGGCGATGCTGATCCCAATTGCTGTGCTGCTGTGGGATTTCAGTCATTCGACCGTGCTGCACGGCAGTTCGACCGGGATCATCGTGGCGAGTGTGGTGTTCATCTTCATCATCGGCCTGGTGATCGCCGCGGTGTGCGGGTACATGGCCGGTCTGATCGGTTCGTCGAACAGCCCTATCTCCGGCGTCGGCATCCTCACGGTGCTCATCGCCGCACTGCTGATCAAGCTGGTGTACGGCCCGACCTCCGACGACGGATCCCTCGCGCTGGTGGCCTTCACCCTGTTCGTCGCGGCCATCACGTTCGGGGTGGCCACCATCTCCAACGACAACCTGCAGGACCTAAAGACCGGTCAGCTGGTCGGCGCCACGCCATGGAAACAGCAGGTGGCGTTGGTGATTGGCGTGCTGTTCGGTTCGGCGATAATCCCGCCGGTACTCGATCTGATGCAACGGGCGTTCGGGTTCCTGGGCGCACCGGGCGCCACCGATCACGCGTTGGCCGCACCGCAAGCCGCCCTGATTTCTTCACTGGCCAAAGGCGTGTTCGGCGGATCCCTGGACTGGTCGCTGATCGGGCTAGGCGCGGCGATCGGGGTGGTGATCGTCATCGTCGACGAAATCCTGACCCGCACAACCCGATTCGGTCTACCGCCGCTGGCCGTCGGGATGGGGATGTACCTGCCGATGAGCCTGACGCTGATCATCCCTCTCGGCTCGCTGCTGGGGTGGTTCTACAACAAATGGGCCGACCGCACCGGTGGGAAGGTGGAACGCAAGAAGCGCCTCGGCGTGCTGCTGGCCACCGGCATGATCGTCGGCGAGAGCCTCTACGGCGTGGTCTTTGCCGGGTTCGTCGCCGGCACCGGGAGTGATGATCCGTTCGCGATCTTCACGGGCAATGACGGGACCTTGGCTGAAGTCCTCGGGGTGATCGGGTTCGCGGCCGTGCTCATGTGGTTGTACAAGCGGCCGCAGAAGATCTCGAGCGTCGAACCGCCTGCTTCTTCGCATTTCTAGTCGATCTGGCGATGTCGTGGCAGCTTCCATGCCCCGCCGGCCCGTCCAACGCCTCGGATTGCGGTCAGTATTGAGCAGTAATCCGAGGCGTATTGCGACGCTTACCGAGGCACAACCGTGATGGCGCACCGCGGTCCGGTGGCCCCAGACAGCCGTGAGTCCGCGGTCGCCAACGCACAGTCCAAGTTCTCGGCAACCGCGACATACATTGCGTCGTAAGCCGTTACCGTCATCCGCAGCTCCCAGACACGTTCCAGAAGCGGTGCAGCGGCGTACCGAATCAGCCCGAGTCTTCGCCAGACACTCAGAGCCTGACGCGCATCCCCCGCACCCAGCAGTCCGGCTGCGGCTTGCCGACGCAGCACACTGACAACTTCCACGTCCACCAGGTGCGGTACATGAATCGCTTCGGCAGCAAGAAGTCTCCGGGCCGGCCCGTCATGCAATAACGCAGAGACTGCTGCCGACGCGTCGAGGACGATCACCTGCGTTCGGATTCCAACTGCTCGACGATCGTCTCCGCGGGGATGTCGAGATCGGGCAACGTGGCAACCAGCGCCGCGTTGTCGACTCGGCGGGTTGCAGCGTCGAGTTCCCGGATCGCGACCGCAGTCACTGACGTGCTCGCAGCACGCGCCATCCGTTCGAGTCGATCCATGACCTCGTCGGGGACATTCCGCAGATGCAGAGTTCGCACGGTCTCAGCGTACGCTGATCGCTTGCCTTCAGCTAGCAGATTGCTAGCTGCGGGGTACCCATCCCATTTACCCCGCATCGTCGAGGTCCCAGCGCTTGTTCACAACAGGTATCTCGTTCTAGCTATCAAGTCCACCAACGGATCTAGCGAAAATGCCGTCGCCATCAGCCCACTGGCAGGACGCCACGCGACATACGTTGTTCGCGCCGAATGCGCTCAGGCGGAGTGGAAGACGCTCTTCGCGAGTCCAAAGTTCAAGGCGCGCCTTCTCGGTGCACGAAAACTACTCTTCACCACCGGCCATGGGCATGGGCATGGGCATGGGCATGGGCATGGGCATGCCGACCAATACAGTACGACGCGCGACAAGATCATCAATCTTCTGGAATGTCACCCCAACGAATTCCGGAAGCTACCTCCGAACATGTAAGTTGCAGCGGACTGCGCGATTTGGCGACCGGGACGCCGGACAATACCAGTTGAACCGGCCCAGGTTTCACTCGACCCGTGGAAGCATCAGTCCTGAATTAACTTGCACACCAGAGAAATTCGATACTAGCAACCTAGAACTCCGAATACCCGACGGATACAGCATGGTTCAGTAGTACTCACGCACATAACCAAGCGCCTTGTCGAACACATCGTTATCCCGGATTTTGAACTGCACGTACAGCGTTTTGCGCAGCGCCTGTCGAACTTCCTGGTCACCTCGAATTGTCGACTGCCAGCCCTCGAACCGGACGCCTCGCACCACTTCATCGATGCGGTTCACGATGTTCTCCACAATGATCGGTGTCTCGTCGGTCTTGAGTGCTTCGAACAGCTCTGTCAGGGCTGCCTTGCCCTTCTCTTCCCTGGGGACCTCGTCAATGGCTTTCTCGGCAGCGACAGTGTCCTTGGCCAGCTCCAAGAGCTCGCGGAGAAAGTCCAGACTGGATTGCTGTATGTCTGAGTATCTCTCGCGCAGGGCGTTGAGGCGCTGGCCAAGCTCAACGAAGACCGGATTGTTGAGGTGTCGGGCGATGCGGGCCGTGATCTGCTGCTCGATCTCCACGACCGGCACGTTCTTGTGCTTGCCGGACATCAGGTCCTCGATCGTCTGCGCGTCGAGAACGATGGTCTCAGTGCCTTCCGGGATCTCAACGTGAATGTTCTCGTTGATCAGCTCGACGGTCTTGGCACCGAGTGCATGCCAGACAAGTCGACCCGTGATATCGGCGGGCCGAACGGACTCGTACACATCGCTGAGCCACTTATAATCGTCTCGGAATGCCTTCAGCATCGGATCGGGGCTGAGTGCCTCCCACAACTGAGAGACCACGCTGTAAGCCAGCCCGAAAGCGTCTTTAGTGGCGTCATCCGCGATCGCGGCCTGCGCCTGAATGAGCCCCTCGTACCCGCCGACCGTCCGGTCGACCCCGGGAAAGAAAGCGATCGCTGCCGCAATTGCAGGGGCGAGCTGGTCCTTGAGTTCCTCGATGTTGGTTACGACCTGCTGGACAGCCGCCTCGTCGAACGCGAGAGACTTGGCGACGTCGTCGAAGATGCCGAGGTAGTCGACGATCAAGCCGTGGGTTTTGTTAGGCGGGTAGACGCGGTTGGTGCGGGTGATGGCCTGCAGGAGCGTGTGATCCTTGAGCGGCTTGTCCAGGTACTGCGTCTGTAGGATCGGGGCATCGAACCCAGTCAGTAGCTTCGCGGTGACGATGATGATCTTCAGAGGATCGGCCGGATCGTTAAAGCGCGCGACGACCTGTTCCAGTTCCTCGGTGCGGGGAGTCCACTGCGCCCACTCCACAGGATCAGTGCGCGATTTCGACATCACGATGGTCGAAGCCTCGGTCGGAAGCATGGTGTCGAGGGCTTCCTTGTAGGCCACGCATGACGCCTTGTCGTAGGCGACGAGCTGTGCCTTGAAGCCTTCGGGCGCGACCTTGGTGGTGAAGTGATCGACAACGTCAGCGGCAATATGGCGGATGCGGTCGGGCGCCTTGATGAGCACCTCGATGGAGGCCGCCTTCTTCGAGAGCGTGATCTTCTCACCCTCAGTCAGATTGCGTTCGACCGCAAGCTCCTCGAAAGCAGCGTCGATCTTCTCCTGGTCGAGGTGGATCTCAGAGAGGCGGGGCTCGAAATGCAGTCGTAGCGTTGCGCCGTCAATAATGGAGTCCTGGAATCTGTATCGAGACAGATAGCCCCCTTCGTCCTCCGCGGATCCGAACCACATGAAGGTGTTGCGGTCGCGTTTGTTGATCGGGGTTCCGGTCAGCCCGAACAAGAATGCGTTAGGCAGCGCCTCACGCATCTTTTGGCCGTAGTCGCCTTCTTGGGACCGGTGAGCCTCATCGACCATCGCGATGATGTTGTGGCGGTCGTCGAGCATGCCGTCGGCCTCACCAAACTTGTGGATCGTAGTGACAATGACCTTGCGCGCACCTTGGCTCAACAACGTCTGCAGCTCCTTGCGGGACTCTGTAGATACAAGTCCAGGTACGTCGGAGGCGTTGAAGGTTCCAGTGATCTGGGTGTCGAGGTCCATGCGGTCGACGACGATCAGGATGGTCGGGTTGGTCAGCTCGGCCGTCGCCCGCAGCTTCAACGCAGTGAACACCATCAGCAGCGACTTACCCGAGCCCTGGAAGTGCCAGATCAACCCTTGCTTGATCTGGCCGTGCAGAACGCGCTCCACGATCAGGTTCGTAGCTTGGAACTGTTGGAACCTGGCGATGACTTTGATCTTGCGGTGCTTTGAGTCAGTCGCATAGATCGTGAAGAACCGGAGAAAGTCCAACACAGCGGCGGGTTTGAGCACACCGTTGACGGCCTCCTTGACGACCTGCAACCCCACCTTGGCCGGCGCATCGGGATCCGTCTCCTCCTCACGCCACGGGCCCCACAGCTCGACCGGCATTCCGATTGTTCCGTAACGGAAGTCCTTGCCCTCGGTTGCGAAGGAGAACACATTGGGCACAAAGAACTGCGGCACGCTGGCCTCGTAGTCGTCGTGCACCTGCGCAGCACCGTCAATCCACGAGTACGCCGCTCGTATCGGAGACTTCGCCTCACCGACGACCAGTGGAAATCCGTTGCACCACAACACCAGATCGAAGCGCTTGGCCACCCGTCCAATCTGATAGGTCACCTCAGTCGAAACCACCCATTGATTGGAGGAGTCGTCCTCCGGATGGTCGAAGTCGATTAGGCGGACCGTGGTGTGCTCGCCGTTCGAGCCAAACGGCATCGACTTCTGCCCGGTCAGCCACGCCATAAACTCCTCGTTTGCCACCACCGGATGCGGAGTCGTGCGCGCCGAGATGAGGATCGCCCGCAGTGCGTAGATGACCTCATCTGCCTTGCGCGGGTCAGCCTCGATTTCAGGGTTCAGCCGAATCAGTGCGTCCTTGACCGACCCCTCAAGTAGCACCTCGTCGGTGCGACGAGGCAACTCGTTCCCAGACAAGATCTGCACGTCTGTCGACTTCACCAGGTCGCGGACGAAGTCGCGCACGCTGTTCGCCTCGTTGAACTGCGACATCAACCACCTCCGAAGATCATGTCCAACAAGGCCGAGTTGAATGCGCCAAGAGCGTTCGCCTCATCGTTGAGCGTCGCGAGGGCTGTCTGAAACTCACTGATGCGGTCCAATACCTCAAGTTGCGCATCCTTGGCAGGAAGCGAAATCTTTCGAGCAAGGTATTGCTTAACGGACAGATTCGCGATGTTGGTTGTCCGCTTCGAGTAGTCACGTGGAACACCGGCCAGCCAGTCTCGGCGGAGACGCCAAAACAGATAGCGCGGTTCCACTAGGTTCTCGGCCGGTCGGAGAAGCCGCTGGAAATCGGTCGGTATGCACGCTCCAACAACGTCGCCCGCAATCACGACTCGGCCGACAAGTTGGGTGAACGTTCCACCGGAACGCTCAAGAACGATGTCACCCGGACGCACCAAACGCGACGCGGCTTGACTCTCAGACACAGAACGAACTGGCGAGCCATCTGTCGTTAGCTCGGGTTCACCGGACGCGTAGACACGTGGTCCCAGCGCGAGTACATCAACGTCATTCTCGCCCTCTGGCGAGCCCCATACGCCACCGACGATGTGCGCACAAAGGCTGTCGATCGCAACTTCTGGCCCTTCGGCTGCGCGATATGTCTCATCCAAGAAAACTCCGAGCGCCGATTCCAACGCGCGCCGTTCTTCTGACAGAGCTCGGTGGTGACTCTCGACGGCCCAGAGGAGGTTGGCGATGCGATCCTGCTCGTCGAGGGGTGGTAGGTCGAACGCGAAGTTGGCAAGATCGCGCCAGTTTGTACGGGGAGACAGGGAGCCAGCCGAGGTACCGAGGGCGTGGTCGAAGAACTCATTCGACATGACGAGAAACGGCAGGAACTCGCTGAGCATCTGGGTCTCGTCAGCTTCGAAGGTGTAGATGTCGCCGGAGCAAATGGCGGCGAACTCAGCGTAGGCAATCTTCCTCTGATAGGCGCGGCGCTTGCCGAACAAGGTCTGGCCCGGCGTCACGCGTCGGATAAAGGTGGTGCCGTTCTCAGTCGATCCCCACCGGCTGATCTTCAGCTCGCCAGGATCCAGGTGTTCCATAGCAATGATCCGGTCAATACCGGCCTCATCAGGGTTGCGCAGGGTCTGATTGACGTTGCGGACTACATCTCCGAAGACGACGCGCTTCCACGCTGACTTGTCGAGGTCGAGTCTCACGCCGTCACCTCCGCTCGGAGCAGAGCGAGTACCTCGGAGATAGCGGTGTCGCATGCCCCAGCCGCGGCACGCCAGTCGGCGACGGCATCGGCGACATCGACCTGCTCGCCTGTCTCAGCGGCCCTCGCTCCCACGACGTACAGCGGGATGGCGAGGCTGTGGTCCTTGCCAGCGATTTGATCGATGGTCGCAACCGCGGCGAACTGGTCGATATCAGTGAACCTGCGGTAAGCATCAACGATCTTTTGCTTGTGAGTGTCGCGAAGGAGCGACTGTGCTTGCTCGCGGGCGACTTCATTGACCGCGTTGATGAATAGCACCTTGCCCTTGTGATCGGCGGGCTTGGTGGCACGCAAAGTGACGACGACGGCTTCCATCGGGCTGTTGTAGAACAGCCCGGCGCCCAGTCCGAGAACGCACTCGATGAGGTCGGATTTCACCAGCGCCTCGCGCATTGTCGTCTCCTCGCGTCGGAAGAGCACGCCGTGCGGGAAAAGGATGGCGGCGCGACCAGTCTTGGGGTCGAGGCTTTTGGCGATGTGCTGGAAGAAGGCATAGTCGGCGCGGCCCTGTGGCGGGACGCCCCACATGTTGCGGCCGTAGGGATCTTTCGCGAAGACGTCACGGCTCCATGCTTTGATGGAGTAGGGCGGGTTAGCGAGCACCACGTCGAAGGTCTCCAGGGCGCCTTTCCTGTTGAGAAACGCGGGACGGGCGAGGGTGTCGCCGTGGACGATGTGGCCGTCGGTGATGCCGTGGAGAAATAGGTTCATTCGCGCAATCGCCGAGGTCCCGTGGTTGAGTTCCTGGCCGTAGAGCCGCACGCTGCGCCACTCCTCTCCGTGGCGTCTGAGCTCGGCGACGGTGGAGATGAGCATGCCGCCGGTGCCGCAGGTCGGGTCGTAGACTGATTCGCCGGGCTGGGGTTCGAGCATGAGGGTCATCAGGTGCACGAGTGTCCGGTTGGTGTAGAACTCCTGGGCGGTGTGGCCGGAGTCGTCGGCAAACTTCTTGATCAGATATTCGTAACCGTTGCCGAGTTCGTCCTCCGGCAGGTTTGCGATCGACAACGTCTTGGTGGAGAAGTGCTCGATCAGGTCCGCCAGGGTGGAGTCGGGTAAGAGGTTCTTGTTGCCCCAATCTCCGTCGCCGAAGACGCCGGGCAGGGTTTCGGGGTTGGCAGATTCGATCGCTCGCATCGCCTGTAGCACGGTCGCTCCGATGTTCTCTGTGACGGACCGGATGTCGTCCCAATGGCAGCCATCAGGGATGGCGAAGCGGTGGTTCTCCTGAAGGTTGGCGAGTTCCTCGTCGCCGTAGGTCTTCATCGCGGCGTCGTGCTCCTCGTCAAAGACGTCGGAGATCCGCTTCAGGAAGACCAGCGGGAAAATGTACTGTTTGTAGTCGCCGGCATCGATGAGGCCCCGTAGCACGATGGCCGCACCCCACAAATACGACTCCAGCTCGCGTTGGCTGATCTGCTTGGTCATGCGCTCAACCCCCACTTGGCCAGCTCCGCTTCCAGTGCAGCGCGAGTCTCAGTGGCCCTGGCATGATCGGCTCCGAGGTTGGTGAGCGCTTCGGCGAGAGTGAGCTTCTCGCCGGCGTCTGCAGGGGCTACGTACAGCGGGATGTTCAGGTTGAAGTCGTTGTCCTCGATCTCATCGAGGCCCACGACGCGGGCGCGGCCGTCAATGTCCATGAACCCGCGGTACGCCTCGAACAGTTCTTGGGAGTGCCCGGGTTCCAGGGTGTTCTGGTTGCGGCCCTTCTTCATCAGGTCCTCGCCGTTGATGAAGAGCACCTTGCCCTTGCGGTCCGCGGGCTTGGCGTGGCGGAGGATCAGCACACACGCGGCGAGACCGGCGCCGTAGAACAGGTTCGGAGCGAGTCCGATGACTGCTTCAATCCTGTCGGCCTTGAGCACGTGGGTGCGGACGCGAGCCTCGGCGCCCGGTCGGAACAAGGCGCCCTGCGGTAGGACTACCGCGACGCGGCCGGTGTTGGGGTTGGCGGAGGTGAGCATGTGCTGGACCCAGGCCCAGTCTGCGTACCCCTTTGGCGGGACACCGCCAAGTTGGCTGCGACCCCACTTATCGATCGCCCATTCACCCTCGCCCCAGTTCTTCAGTGAGAAAGGCGGATTAGCAACGACGCAGTCGAACTGTGCCAGATGATTTCCGGTGTAGAAGGCCGGGTTGCGCAGAGTGTCCTCACGAATGATCTTGAAGTCCTCGACGCCGTGCAGCAAAAGGTTCATTCGGGCAATCGCAGAGGTCGCGAGTACCTTCTCTTGCCCAAATAGCTTACCCCACAATGTCTTTGGGCTACCACCAGCAGACTTGACGTGCTCAATAACCTCGATCAACATACCGCCGGTTCCGCACGCCGGGTCGTACACGCTCTCGCCCTCCTGCGGATCAAGGATGTTGATCAGCAGTCCAACCACCGAGCGCGGCGTGTAATACTCGCCGGCCTTCTTGTTCGACTGGTCAGCGAACCGCTTGATGAGGTATTCGTACGCATTGCCGAACACGTCGGGCGTGACGTTCGCGCTTGACAGAATCTTCGTGGAGAAGTGCTCGATCAAGTCGGCGAGTTTGCGGTCGGGCAGCTTGTCCTTATTGGTCCAGTTGGCGTTGCCGAAGATGCCGTACAGAGTCTCGGGGTTGGCCTTCTCGATCTCGCGAAAGGCTGTCTGCAGCGCGCTGCCGATGTTCTCGGTGTGGTTGCGAACATCGAACCACAGGTTGCCTCCGGGGATGGCGAAGCGATGATTCTCGGCGAACGCCGCGAACTCATAATCGCCATCGGACTCGGCTAGCGCCTCCGCGAACTCCTCGGCGTAGACGTCGTTGATTCGCTTGAAGAACATCAGCGGAAAAATATAGGCCTTGAAATCAGCCTGGTCGATGCTGCCGCGCAACAGATCTGCTGCCTTCCCGAGGTACTGCTCGAGTTCCGGCAATGTGATCCTGTCAGTCGTCACCTGTTCTCCTTGGACTCTTCGCGGCCATTCTGGACGGAGGTACCAAGTGCACCAGCCGGCTCCAGCAGCGCTACGTGGTAACGCAGAGCATCGAGCATGGCAGCAGCGGCGCTGCGCGCGTTGTCTTCAAGGCGCGCAGACCCGGCGAGAACCGAGTGGACCGAGCGCATCGCCTCAGTGATTTCCTGCTGTTCAGTTAGCGGAACCAGCGGCACCTCGAGTTCTTTGATGGGTGCGCGATGGATTGTGGTTCCGCCCTGGAACCGTTCGTTCCACGGGCCAGCCAGAACGATGGCGAGGTACTCCGGGGAGAGCACTTCCCGGTTGGACACCCGAAGCCGGTAGACGCCTGTCGACGGGAGGTGCCCACCTACGTCGTCAACTCTGGCCCGCACGGTGTTCATCGTTGTTACCAGGACGTCCCCACGTTGTGTGAGCTCCGGATAGTCATGGAAAGAAGTGCACAGGCCGGCATTCCGCAGCGTTCCGTCACGGACATCGGAGGCCGTCGCGAAACGGTTCTGCAGCGTGTCAGGTGCGTCAACGTACCGATCTTTCGATCTACCCATCCGAAGCTCGAGTACGTTCTGGTCGATCAAGTTGCTCACCGTCAGCACCCGCGGTTTGGAGGGGTTGCGTAGAACCTCTGTAGGCGTGACGGCCGACTGGAGGTTGTGCACGGTTTCCCTGATCGCCGCCCAACTCGCCAAGTAGTTCCCCGCGATATCCTCGGGGTGATTGTCGGTGCGATCGACCCAACGCTGCGGCAGTAGGACCGAATCCTCGTCGATCAAGTCGGCGACGGTGACATCTACCCAAGGAACGCCATCCCGTGCTTCGGACCTCGTAAGCCAGTCGGCGACATTGTCTTCGGGTGCCGTCGCTCTGGAAGCGTCGATTAGCAGGACAGTTTCATTCGGACGAACATCCGACGGTCGAAGCAACACCCACAATGCCAAGGGGATCGAGGTGTGCGGCAAGAGCTTTCCGGGCAGCCCGACAACCGCTTCAACACATCCTCGACGGATCATCTCGGTACGAATTCGCCCTTCCACACCGCCCCGGAAGAGGGTGCCAACAGGGCCCAACACGTATGCTCGCCCGTCGTCATCGAGATGGGCAATCGCATGTTGCAGCCAGGCGGTGTCAGCGTTTGATCGTGGAGGTAGGCCGAAGTCGAATCTTGGGTCCATCAGCCGTTCGGGTGCGTCCCACTTGAGGCTGAACGGTGGCTCGAGGATCACAGTACGAGCCCTAAGACAAGGATCCGCATCTTCAGTCAGCACGTTGGTACGCGTCAACTCAAGGTCAATACCGTGAAGAACAGCTCGTTGCTCGGCAATGTGAAGTGCTCGAATGCTAATGTCATGTCCGACAATCCGGTCGGGGCTGGCACCACGTTCCACTGCCTCAACGAGCGCTGCGGCAATTCCGCACGCCGGGTCATAAAGCACGCCACCCTTGCAGGACGCCGCCAGCTTCGCCAGCATCGTAGTGGTGCGCGATCCCACAAATCCGAATTCGGCACCGACTTTCCCCTGCGACCTAGCCAGTCGCGCCAGCGAGAAGTCGACCACTTCCGCCAGTTTGGATACGGGTATCTCATCCAATACTCGCTCCAACTGCATCAAGGCAGACGGATCGACGCCCTCAGCCTCGAAAGGCAGAGGGGCACCAGCCTTTCGAGCTACGGCCAGATTCAATACAAGCTCGGCGACAGCCTCGGCCGTGAGGCTTCCGCGAAGAGTGTTGAGAACGGCCCAGACACGCATGCCGAGGCCATCTGCCGAGGACGGAAGAAGTGACTCATTCTTGGTCCTGCTAGCGTGACGCTCGAGCCAGTCGTCAACCTCCGCCCTCGAGAACAGTGGTTTACTGGCGGTGCCGGCGACCGGCTGTGGAAAGTTCTTCCCCCGCCTTCGCCAATTACTTACCGCTGCACGTGACACTGCTGCGACGTCCGCGATATCACTAGGGGAAACCAGGCCGTCGTCATTTTGGGTCAAGCAGCACCTCCCAATCCATCGGCCGCGCCCCGCAGGTATACCGTTCGGGCAGCAGCGAAGCGTAGTCGCCTCGCGCACGCTTCACGCCGTGCAACGACCGTCACTGTCACCCCCAACTCACCGAGGCGCGCGACCGCGTCGGCAAAGATGGCGTCGCCAGACACAACGACTACCTCCTCAAACCGCTCATTGACTCGCTCATCAAGGAGCACTTCGAGAAGGGCGAGATCAGCTCCATCCTCACCGGACCTCACCACGATGCGCGGCCCTGGCCAGCCCACACCCGTGGCGAGCAGACCTACGTGGCTGGTTCCGATAACGATCTGGTCTCGGGGTTTCAGATTGATCGCACCATCGATCCGGCCGCGCACATCGCTGGCTTTGCCTGGTACGAGCACGGCACCCCCCACCACGTTCTCAACGTCGACAACTACCAGTCGACGACCACGCAGCGCGTGGTTCTTACGTGGAAGAGACCCTACAACATGTGAAGCGCATTTGTTTACAAATCCACTGTGCATCGGATTAACGATTGACATATGGGCAACGGTACTAACCCCTCCTCGGTATGTCAATCGTTAATCCGATTAACAGTTGCTCACGTAGTTGATCGAATGTGCGGACTTCATCACACCACCGCGGCCCGCGCCCCCAAGTACACCTGCGCCGGCATTGCCTGACGCAAGCGCCACGTGATCGCCATCGGCCGATCGCCCTCATGCGACACGTAGTTCGCCGGCCCCAGGAAGATGTACGGCGCGGCCCCGAGCGCATTGGTCCTGGTCTCGCGGACGAACAGCAGAATGTGGGACCCGCGCTCACGGTGATGGATGTAACGCTGCCCGGTCGGTGACGCCGCCGAGGTCGTGGACTGTGACTCCCAGTGGAACAACTCCGTGCTCAGCGCGAAGTCCCGGTACATGGTGGTCGGCGAGTAGTCGGTGTCGGATTTCTTCAGCGTGATGAGGAACGCGTCAGCGTTGACTTCCGGGCACCACGCGACGCCCTCCCTCATCGTGCTCGGCGTCCGCTTCTGAGATGCGAAGCCCAGCCCTGCCAGGATCTCCTCCCGCGAATAGCTGGCGTGCAGCGCCAGGGGCACGTCCGTGAATTCTTCACCCATATTCCACAGGCCATAGGTGCTGCGATGGGCAGCATCGAACGCGATATCGATGACCTGGCGCATCTCCTGAGCTACCGCCTCACCGCGAAGAACACCGAGTCCTTCTGCGACACTGCCGAACCCACCACCGTTGGGAAACAACGAGTAGAAGAGCATGTCCGCCAACCGGGACTCGGTGACACCGTACTCAGCTTGGCAATCCTGCAGGAACCCGCTGTAGGCCTTCCAGCGACGCTGGTCGTCCACGTGCGCCAACGCCTTCACTCGTTTGATCAGGTCGGCTTCCCTGGTTCCGCGTTGCTCCCCCAGTTTCCCGGCGTCTCGGCACAGCGTGGTCCACGACCGGTCCGTCCGCAGAATGTCTTCGAGCCCGCGGCCCGACTCGTCCAGATACGACGCCAGTCGGTCGTCGGAATGCGCCCGAATCTCGGATACCAAGACAGCCTTCTTTGGCGATACCTGCTGGCGCACGTTTTCCAGCACCAGCTCCCGGGCCACAGTGTCCAGCACGATCTGGCTGCCCGACGGCAGGAACGGAAACCCTTCCTTGACTTGCTTTTCCAGCTGCTTACGGCCCAGCCCAGTCAGCGCTCGGAACCGCTGATCGAACCGGAACTCTTTGCGCTGGTGACCCACGAAGTCGAGCGCTGTCAACACAGTCTTGCCGGGTGCAAGCCGCAGGCCGCGCCCTAGTTGCTGGAGGAACACGGTCGCGCTCTCGGTGGGCCGCAGGAACAGCACGGTGTCGACCAGTGGGATGTCGAGGCCTTCGTTGAACAGGTCGACCGTGAACAGCACGTTGATGTCGCGGTTGCCGAGCGCAGCCAGGGTCGTGCGCCGCTCGGCAGAATCGTCGAGTCCAACGATGGCTCGGGCCGCGATGCCGGCCGAGACAAACTGGTCGGCCATGTATCGGGCATGCTCGACGCTCACGCAGAAGCCGAGCGCCCGCATCGCTCCGACATCGGCGACTTTGTCTTGGAGCTGATCAAGCACGATGCGCGTCCGGGCGTCGTTGCCGGTGTAGATCTCGTTCAGCTCTGCCAGGTCGTAGCCGCCGCGCTTCCACTGCAGCGTTTCCAAGTCGGTGCCGTCGTGGATGCCGAAGTAGTGGAATGGGCACAGCAGGTTCTGCTCAAGCGCATCCCACAGCCGCAGTTCAGCAGCCACTCGTCCACCGAAGAATGCCCGCACGTCGATACCGTCACCACGTTCCGGTGTCGCCGTGAGTCCGAGCAGTTCCGCCGGCGCGATGTGGTCCAGCAAGCGGCGGTAGGACGCGGCCTGGGCGTGGTGGAACTCGTCGATCACCACGATGTCGAAGTGGTTGGGCTCAATGCTGGAAAGCCGGTCCGCGGTGAGGGATTGGATGCTGGCGAACACATGACGCCAGCGGGTCGGTTGATCGCCATCGACCAGCAACTCACCGAACAGGGGGTCGGTAAGCACCTCCTGATACATCCGACGCGCTTGTTGCAGGATCTCCTTACGGTGCGCAACAAACAGCAGCGTGAGGTCGCGGCCGTGAACTTCTCGGACGAGCCGGCGGTAATCCAGCGCGGCGATCACGGTCTTTCCAGTACCGGTGGCGGCCACAATCAGGTTGCGATGGCGATCATGCAGCACGCGTTCAGCGTCCAGTTGTTCGAGCAGTTCGGCTTGATACGGCTTGGCGGTGACCTCCAGCCCGGACAGCGTGACCGCCAACGGGTCCCGCTGCTTCTTACCGGAGGCCACCTCCAACGCCAGCCTGAGCTTCTCTGAATCTTCAGCAGGGCGATAGAGCTCGAATTCGCGATTCTCCCAATACGAGTCGAACGTCGCACGAAACTTGTCCAACAGATGTGGGGTGGAGATCGCCGAGAGCCGCACATTCCATTCCAGACCGTCGACAAGCGCGGCATGCGAGAGGTTGGACGAGCCGACATACGCGGTGTGGAACCCGGTGTTGCGCCGCAACAGCCATGCCTTCGCGTGCAACCGGGTTCGGTCAGTCTCGTAGTTGACCCGCACCTCAGCGCCGAAATCGTTGACCAAGGCATCGAGGGCGCGGGCGTCCGTGGCCCCCAAATATGTGGTGGTGATGACCCGAAGCGGCACGCCTCGTTCACGCAGTTCGATGAGTTCACGTTCCAGCAAGCGCAGACCCTGCCACTTCACAAATGCACACAGCAGGTCGACGTGGTCTGCGCTGCCCAGCTCGGCCCGCAACTCTGCCGCCAGCGTCGGCTCATTGCGGGCGTTCGTCATGAGCGCGGCGTCAGACAACGGTGTCGCGGGACGTGGGAGTTGGACCGTGCCGAGGGTTTTCGGACTTACGGCGTCCAGGCGAAGGATTTTCGCGGGATTGTCCTGACGCAACACTTCTTGCTGCGCATCGGTATCGCCAAGCACTCCAAGGATGTTGCGCAGCAGCGCCGCACGTGCCTCGGGGCTACCGGCCGCCTTCAGCTGCCGTTCGATCAGCGGCGTCAGATGCCGTGCGATCGTGATCGGTTGCTCGGCGTCGTCGACAGTGCTGAACTCTGGCCGAAGGTCGGGCCGCTGCGCCAGAGCATGGTTGAGTCGCTCCGTCAGCAGGGATTCATATAGGCCTACATCCACGCCGGGAGGGTAGCGCGACGGAATGACAGTGGGCACAGATTCGGTTCTGTCATTCATCGCAGGCGGGCCATTCGACTGCGCAAAGGTTCTGGATGGCAACTGGGCCGAGAAGCGCCAAAAAGGCGATCCGATTCACCATCACTTGTCCGACGCTTGCGGCACAATCCGCTTCGTGAAGAGTTGTAACCGGTTTCGAGCGGACGGGACCGCCTGTTCGAATGAGACAGACAACGTCGACCGGTGGTGCCGTCAGCCCGAATGCCCAGGCTTCAATCGAGCGGATCCGACCGCATCGCCGGCCGTCAAACATGCACCGAACGGACCCGCCAAGCGCATCGGCAACTCACATCACGTGTCCGTCGACGAACTTGCGATTGACGAGGTCGCGAACGCACACGTCACCGCGAGGGCAGTTAGCAGCTTTCGCTCCCACCACGGTGGAGGCAAAGCCGAAGCACAAGCGCAGATGCAGGCGATGCTCGAGGACTTCATCCTGAAGTCTGCGAAACGGACACTGAAGTCGGGACTCGTGCAGCTCTCACGAGAGGGATTCGTACTCGTCGTCACTCCAAACGGAGATTCAATTCGTGGATACGGCACAGTGCACCGTGAGCGGACCTGGGAGCAGGTCAAAGCCGGTGTCAGGTCTCGATTCAAGAGTGGCGGATTAGTCCGAACCGCGGCGGGCCCCGCACCGGACGAAGGACCGGCGGTGGACTTGGACGCCTTTCCCAAGTCGTTCGAACCGGCCCATATTTACCTCACCGCGCGAGTACGCCAGGCGTTTGCCAAGCTTTGCGAGATGGGCTCAACATCCGACGGAGATTTGGACGAGGCGATTCGCTCATCAGTCAAGGATTCCCTGCCGGGCGACATCACTCAGTGCTCGGATGGTGGTTTCGAACTACGTGGAGCGGACGTAGTGTGGCGCATATCGGCAGACTGCCGAAGGCTCATCGGGATAGCGGCCACTACGGGACCGGGTGCACCGCTAACTAGTGTGCATGACGCGAGCCCATGCAAACAGGCCATTCAAGGTCCACGGCCGGGCGCAAACGCTCAGAGCGGGAAACGCAGGAGCAGCGCGAGTGCCTCCGTCGGGCATGCAGGCAAACGGCAGGTCCCTGGGACGAGTCAGTCGAAGCGCAGCATCGTCAAGCCCGCCAAGCAGAAGCCGGCGGGCAGCAAGAGGCGGAAGAAACGGGAGGCGTACACGTCAAAGTCGATGCCAGAATGGCCGTGGCAGGAGATAACGAGGGCCGAACGGCAGCCGAGGACTACCTCGACACCTTGGGCATCGCAGTTGGGGATCCCGTCAATCACCAAGTCTCAGGTCGATCGCGAATCTAGGCCCAAAGCGGATCCCGAGAAGGTCCGCAAACGGGTCAAGGAACTGCTCGCGCCCGCACCGCGATCTCCAAAAAGTGCTGCCGAAACCCTCGCTGACGAGATCGCGAGGGACAGCATGCGCTCCCATAAGCCAAGCAGTTGGCGCGTCGGCCGGTCGCCTTCTAGCTACAGCTAGGCCGGCACAAGTCGGGTGGCCATCCGCGCGTCAAATCGGAACTGTCAGAACAATGTTCGATGCGCCCCCGGGTTTCCCTGACCGTGCCCTCTAGTCGCAGTTCCCGCAGACTCCAGTCACCGACAGTTGCATCCCGCAACTGCAGAACCCCGCCGTGCGACGGACATCGCGAGACCGCACACTCCCACGGTGAACGCGGGTTATCGGATGCTCGACATACCACGTTCCCTTCCGCGAACTGGGTGCACGTCCAACCCCACTGCCCTCGACGCGGACGATCTCCTCCTCGGAAGTGAACCCGTTCGTGTACCCGTAAAAGATGTGGAGATCGGGCATCCCGTCGCTCCTCGTCGCAACGACGTACGGCTGATCGGCTCGCTCGACGGCCTGGAACTCGGTAATGCCGACGGCGGACGTGAACTCGCGGATGAATTGGTGGTTCTCCACCGGAATCCGCGCCTTCGACAACGCGCCAAGTAGCGAGTCAACCCGCCCACCAGTGTTCATGCCGTGAGGATAGGTAGGCACACCGACGGCCCGCACCATTACGCGCGGTATGCTGACCAGCCTTGCTGGCCAGCAGGGCGAACTCCATCACGGACACTTCTCCGTGTCGATGCGCACCACACCGAAGTCGATCTCGATCGTCGGTGAGAACTTCGCCCCGCACGGCGGCATCGAGCTGAACACTGCCAGTTGCGACCGCTGATCTCAGCCCACCCCTTGCCGGTCAGATCGGTCGAGCTGCTGAACCACGCCTCGCCGCGGTTCAGCGATTAAATCGCATCCTGCGCACCTTGCAGATCTATCGCGATCATGGTTCGGCACGGTACCTGAAGGTTCAGTCGACGCAGTTTCGACAACACACATTGCCCAGACGGGCCCCTCCCGCACGCACCTTCACCTCAATCCCGCACCGACACCGGCACGGGCATGTGCAGCGCAAGTTGACCTTCCGTGACGACATCGAACTGAATGGTCCTGATTGGTTTCAACGCCCGCAGGTCGTCAGCCATCCTCCCCTGCCCGACCTGCAGGTCGACACCCCGGGGGAACCGCGCCGTCCCGGCCGACAACACGTTGGTCTGGCTCAGCGTGGATTGCCAGGCGCCGCCCAGTGACGTGTAGGACGTAAGCGTCGAAACGCGCTCCCCCGTCTCATACTTCACCTGAGGCGGGGTCACCGCAGACAATGCAAGATCCACCCCGTCCCCGTCATTCGCAACACGCGCAACGGTCCGGTCGGAGTCGATAGAGACATCCAGCTCCGTCACCCACTTCGGGAAGCCATACCCGTCATGCCCGCGCACCTGGGCGATCTGTGTGCTCACCGGCAGTGACAGCACATAGGAGTGCAGGTGATCGTTGGCCAGGCTGCTGGCCAGGTCGGCGAACCCCAGCTTGCCGTGCCGCGCCGGCCGCACCGCGACCCCGACAGCCGCCTCGGTGTAGAAGTCGATGTCGCACACTTCGTAGCGGAAGAACATCACCGACACCAACCCGAGGCCGGGCGCAACCTCCAGGGGTGCAAGCGCTTTGGGCAGTCGGGTGCGGATGTCCCGGGAGCGGGCCAGCATCACCAGCCGTGCCGTCGAGATGCGGTAGTAGAAGTTCGGGGTCAGCGTGGGGCCGATCGCTGAGTTCACCTCGGTTTTGGGCAACTTCCGGAAGAAGTCGACACTGGACACCCGGGGATCGCGCTCCACCTCATCGAGGTCGGTGCGCATCCGAAAGCGTTCATACAGGCCACCTTTGGGCACGGTGACCAGGTGCCCACCGAGGTCGACCTCGACCACATCCTGAACAGACATCAGCCCCTCCCCACGTCGGACACCAGTCGCTCCGCCAGCTTCTCCGACGACTGCGGGTTCTGCCCGGTGTAGAGATTCCCGTCGACCACCACATGGGGACGCAGCGGCAACAAGGCCTTGGAGTAGTCGACCCCGGCCTGTTTCAGCTTGTCCTCCAACAGCCAGGGCGCCTTGCGCGCGAACCGGTTCAGCAGCTCCTCCCGGTTCGACAACCCGGTCATCCGCCGTCCCGCGAACGGTGACGCCCCATCCGGCCCCGCAGCGGCCAGGATCGCCGCCGGCGCGTGGCACAGCAGGGCCAGTGGCTTACCGGACGCCAGCCGGTGCGCCACGAGTGCACCGGAGACCGGGTTGTAGGCGAGGTCCTCCATCGGGCCGTGCCCGCCGGGGTAGAACACCACGTCGTAGTCGTCGGCATTCACGGTGTCGAGCGCCACCGGATGGGCCAGCACGTTCGCGATGCTGTCCAGATAGCTCTTGACCTCGCGGCGCTTCCACGGCATGCCGCCGGAGATGCCGAGGCTGAGTTTGTCGAGCGTCGGCGCCTTACCGCTCGGCGTCGCCACCGTGATGTGCCACCCGGCCTCGGTGAAGATCTGGTGGGGCCGCGCCACCTCCTCGGCCCAGTACCCCGACGGATGGACCGTCCCATCGTTGAGTGTCCAGCGGTCGGCCGCCGAGATCACCATCAGAACTTTCGTCATGGTCCGTCTCCCCTTAAATGTGTTGGGTACCAACAACGCGAGCCGGCCGCGGCCGGGCCTTCAACCACCGTGAGTACCCACGAAGGGCGCGTCGCGACACCAGCTGATCGGCGACCAGTGCAAAGGCCGGCCCCACGTTCAGCGCTGGCTTCTTTCCCGCGCCGAGCCGGCGCATCTGGTAGCGGACCATCGCCATGCTGGCCATGGAGGCCAGCGGCTTGTCCGACCAGGTCACGGGCTTCAGCCGTCCGGTCGCCTCCGCGCCTCGGCGCCACCGCGCGGGCAGGTCGGGGGTTTCGGCCAGCGCGGTGGCCATGCCGACCACCGCGACGCCACTGGCCAGCACCCGCTCGGCGGTCTGGTGCCGGGTGATCCCGCCGGTCAGCATGAGCGGGATGGGGCTGCTCACCGCGAGCTCGGCCGCCAATTCCAGGAAGTACGCCTCGCGGGCCGCGGTGCGGTCATCCGTGGGGCGGCCCGTCATGGCGGGGCTTTCATAGCTGCCACCGGACAGCTCGACGAGGTCGACACCCAAAGGCGCGAGCATGTCGATCACCTTGCGGGCGTCGTCGGCATCGAAGCCGCCACGCTGGAAGTCCGCTGAATTCAGTTTCACCGCAACGGAAAAGCCCGGCGCCACCTCGGCCCGGATGGCGCGCACGATCTCCAGAAGCAGCCGCGCGCGGTTCTCCAGCGAGCCGCCCCACTCGTCGGTGCGGGTGTTGACGAGCGGAGACAGGAACTGCGACAACAGGTATCCGTGCGCGGCGTGCACCTCGACGCCGTCGAACCCGGACTGCTCGGCGCGGCGCGCGGTGGTGGCGAAGCGGGTGATGGTGTCGGCGATCTGCTCGGCCGTCATCGCCACCGGCTGACCGAACCGCTTCGAGTGGCGGCCGATATCGACTGCGACGTCCGACGGTCCCCACACCACGCCCGGCATGTTGGCCTGGACCTGGCGGCCAGGATGGCTGATCTGCATCCACATCGCTGCACCGTCATCCTTGCCGGCGCGCGCCCACGCCGCGAAGGGCTCCAGCGGGGAGTCGGCATCGAGCACGACGCCACCCGGTCCGGTCATCGCCTCGGCGTGAACCATGACGTTGCCGGTGATGAGCAGGCCGGTTCCGCCGGCGCCCCACTGCCGGTACAGCGCGATCAGGCGCTCATCGGGCAGCTGTGCCCGCCCGGCCATGCCCTCTTCCATGGCGGCCTTGGCGATCCGGTTGCCCAAGACCTGGCCGGATTTGAGCTGCAGGGGCGCGAACAACGCCTCCGACGCTTTCGACATGGGAACTCCCTACCGATGTTGACAGTGCTTACTTCTACCGGGTGCTAACATACGACCAATATGTAAGCGGTGTCAACACTTGTGAGGTAAGTCCCGGATGCCCACGTCAACGCGGTCGTATCACCACGGCGACCTGCCCAGCGCGCTCGTGCAAGCGGCCCTGGAGCTGCTCGAGGAGGGTGGTGCGACCGAGCTGTCGCTGCGCGCGGCCGCCCGCCGCGCGGGGGTCTCGACCGCCGCGCCCTACCGCCATTTCGCCGACCGCGACGCCCTGTTGTCCGCGGTCGCCGCGGTGGGCTACCGCGACCTGGCCACGCAGCTGGCGACGGCGAACCCGTCACCGCAAACACCCGACGACCTCGCCGACATCGCCATCGCCTACGTGAACTTCGCACTGCAACGCCCCGGCCTGTTCCGGGCCATGTTCGCCGAACCGTGCGATCCCACCAGCCCCGAACGGGTCGCCGCGGTGGAGGCGATCAGCGCGTACCTCAGATCGATTGTGCAGCAGGCAATTCCGACATCAGACCCGGACGCGATGGCGAATGCGGTGTGGGCGCTCGTGCACGGCCTGGCCTTCCTGCACCTGGACGGCAAGTTCGACGCGTCCTCCCCCGACACCGTCTCCGCCACCGTGCGCGCTGCGGTCGCGGCGGCGCTCGGTCAGCTCGCCTGACGGGATCGCTAACCTCTGCGTCATGGAGTGGCCGCACGACGACGTCCTTCACGCGTGGTGGGTTGAGCCGAACCGGTTGCTGGCCGGTGAATACCCGGGTGCCTCCACCCCCGAGAACGCAGAATCCAAGATCCGCGTCCTGCTCGACGCCGGAATCGACACCGTCATCGACCTCACCACCGAAGCTGACCATCTGACGCCCTACCGGGAAATTCTTCGCGCGGCCGCCGAGAATTCCGGGCGCACCGTGCGGTACTTCTCGCATCCGATTCCCGACTACGGCGTCATCGATGATGCGGGCTACGACGCAATCCTTGCGCGCATCCACTCCGAGTTGGACGCCGGCCGAAACGTATACGTGCACTGCTGGGGCGGGAAGGGCCGGACCAGCACAGTGATCGGGTGCCTGCTCGCTGAATCGGGATCGAGCTACGACGACGTCATCGACCGCATCGCCGAATTGCGCGCAGGGACAAGGAAAGCCGCATACCGGTGTCCAGAGTCGACTGCGCAGCACGACCTGCTGCGAGCACGCTGCGCCCGCTAGATGCCGTTGGCTCCGAGCGAGGAAGCCGTCACCAACTGGCCGGCGAGTAATCCTTCAAGAAACACCCATACAGATCCTCGCCCAATTCCCCACGCACGATCGGGTCATACACGCGCGCAGCACCATCCACCAGATCCAGCGGTGCGTGGAAACCTTCCTCGGCCAGCCGTAGCTTCGTCGGGTGCGGACGCTCGTCGGTGATCCACCCGGTATCCACGGCGGTCATCAAGATCCCGTCCTGCTCCAACATCTCGCCGGAACTGGTGCGAGTCAGCATGTTCAGCGCGGCCTTGGCCATGTTGGTGTGCGGGTGCCCGGGCCCCTTGTAGCCGCGGCCGAACTGGCCTTCCATCGCAGACACGTTCACCACGTACTTGCGGCGGGCCGGTGACGCGGCCAGCGCCGGGCGCAGCCGGCTCACCAGAATGAACGGGGCGGTCTGGTTGCACAGCTGCACTTCGAGCAGCTCCATCGCGTCGACCTCGTGCACGCGTTGGGTCCAGCTGTTCACCGACGCGGTGTCGGGCAGCAGCCCACCCGCGTCAATGGCCGTCCCGGCGGCGATTCGCTCCGGCGAGGCGCTGCGGGCGGTCAGGGCCAGCTCGGTCAGCGCGTGCGAGGCGGGATGCTCACCGAGGCTCCCGGCCAGGGCATGCGGATGCGCGTCACTGACGTGGTCGAAGGTGACGACGTCCACGAGGGCCGGCGGCGGGGTGCGCTCGGCCTCCACCAGCGCGGCATACGAGCCCGGCGGGCGGCGCACCGTCTGGGCGGCGTTGTTGATCAGGATGTCCAGCGGCCCCTGGGCGGCCACCTCGTCGGCCAGGGCGACCACCTGGGCAGGGTCACGCAGGTCGATGCCCACCACCCGCAGCCGGTGCAACCAGTCGGCGCTGTCCTCCATGGCGGCGAAGCGGCGCACCGCGTCGTTGGGAAACCGGGTGGTGATCGTGGTGTGCGCACCGTCACGCAGCAGCCGCAGCGCGATGTACATGCCGATCTTGGCGCGCCCGCCGGTGAGCAGGGCCCTGCGCCCGGTCAAGTCGGTGCGGGCGTCGCGCTTGGCCCGGTTGATCGCGGCACAATCCGGACAAAGCTGGTGGTAGAAGGCGTCGACCACGGTGTGGTGGGTCTTGCAGATGTAGCAGGCCCGCGAGCGCAGCAGCGTGCCCGCACTGGCCCCGACCGCGGTGGACACCAGCGGCAAGCCCTGGGTTTCGTCGTCGATCCGACCCGGCGCGCCGGTGGCGGTAGCGGCGATGACAGCGCGGTCAGCGGCCGCGATCGCGTCGCGTCGGGCAGTCCGGCGAGCCTTCTTCAACGCCTTGAACATCTTCGCGGTGGCCAGCCGCACAGCAACGGCGTCGGGGTGCTCGGGAGGCAGTTTGTCCACCTCGGACAGCACCCGCAGGCACGTGCTGAGCTGCTCAGGGTCGATCGCGTTCACGATGGAAGGGTACGGCGGGTGGGCACAAATCCCCTCATCCGGCGAACGGCGGCACAACGGTGCGGCCCTCGAGATGTCAGTCGTAGATGACGTCCAGCCCTCGCCGCCGAAGGTCCGCCAGGCCGTCGCGCATGCCCTGCAGCTGCTCCGGTGAATGCCCCACCCAGTCGGTGATCTCCCCGACGATTCTCACCGGCTCACGGGTTCGGTAGGAGCAAGTCGGGTTTCCGGGAAGCTTCTTGTCGGTCACGTTCGGGTCGTCCTCGATCTCGCCTTCGGGTTCGACGACGTAGATACGGCCCCGCCCCTCGCCGACGGCCATCTCGGCTCCCCACACCGCGGCATCCAATGTCCGGGTGACGTACACATGGTTCATGATCCGGCCGGCTTCGTAGTTCGACTCACGCCCGGGCACCAAGCAATCACCCACCGCCAGGTCAGCCTTGGTGCCGTGCAGCAGCGCACCGGACTCGTGCACCTCAAACGGTTTCGGCGTACTCGTCACAACATCCCCCATCTCGTCACGGACCGACAGATTGTGCAGCACGTCCGGGGCCTTGCCGCAAGCCCCACCCCCCGCCGTATAGTGAGAGTGGGAACAGATCCAAACTCTTTCGCGCCCAGCCCATCCGATTCGGCACTGACGATCAGAGTCGGTCGAGAAGTTCATCGACCAGACCCGTCAATCTCGCGAAATGTGATCCGGCCCAATAGATTCGCCCGCAGTCCGGGCAGTGACTGAATTCGTCGTAGTAGCGGCGGGTCAACGGCTCCAGACGGTCCATCACCGCCTCCTTCGGCACCGCCGCCAGTTTGCCGTTGCATCGCACGCACCGGGTGAACGGCGCCACCCGACGTCGCAGATCCAGCCGCCGCAGCCCCTCAGCGTCTGCTCCTCGGGCTGCTGGGAGTGGACGAACAACCCGTGGGTGATCGCGCGACGCTTCAACAGGCCACGGTCGCGGGTGAGCAAGATCCGCTGCTGCTCGACGCTGATATCGGCCAGGGCCTGATCGTCGGCCTCGCTGGACCACCACACGTCGAACCCGAGGACGCGCAGCAGCCGCGCCAGTCGGCCGAGGTTCACGTCGATCACGAACCGCGGATCCCGCAGCGGCACCGGACGCAGCCGCGCCGTCGCGCCGATGTCGAGCGCCTCGAACATCGGGTACACCGCGATGCGGTCACCGACGCGAGGGCGGCGCTCGAAGCCGGCGGGATCCCCGTTCAGCAGAATCAGGTCGACCTCGGTGTGCGGAATGCCCATCGCCTCCAGCACGTCCTTGACCGTCTGATGACTTTGGCATGGCCGGCGCACGGACAGGCCCCGCGACCCAGGTTCCAGGAAGTCGTTGAGCTCGGCGTAGGTCCGGACGGTGACGAAACCGGCCATAGCGTCATGGTCTCGCGCGGCCTGGGCAACGTCCAACAATCGGCCTAGCGTGAGGTCATGACCGAGCAGTCACCCGCGATCACCGTGGCTCATCCGCCGAAAGGGATGATGCGCGTCGTCAACCCGGCCCTGCGGTTGATGCTGCGCACGCCGTTTGCCGGCGCCGCGCGCAAGCAGTTCATGGTGCTGACCGTCCGCGGCCGAAAGACCGGACAGCAGTACGCGATTCCGTTGAGTGCGCATTTCATCGACAACACCCTCTACGCGATGACCGACGCCGGGTGGAAGCACAACTTCCGTGACGGCGCCAACGCCGAAGTCCTGCACGACGGCAAGATAACGACCATGCGCGGCGAACTCATCACGGACCGCGCGACCGTCGCCGACCTCTTCCACCGCTGCGCCGTGTCCTACGGCGTAAAACGCGCCCAGCGGATGATGGGGCTGACGTTCCGCGATCAGCGCATCCCCACCGTGGAGGAATTCATCGACGCGGTCGACCGTGAGCACCTCACCGCGATCAAGCTGACCGCTACTTGAGGCAGGTGTCGAACTCGTCGCGGATGCGCTGCTGCAGCGCCAACGCATCAGGCACCAGCGGTTCGGACTTGGTGCGGTCGCCACTCGGGTAGTCGCACTTGCCGATCATGGCGCTGCCCGCCCAGCGTGGCTCGTTGTAGCGGGCCGGATCGTTTGCCCGGACCCAGGTGAGGCTGACCGGATGCGCCGGACCGGCCTCGACCGCGTGAATGGTCCGCACCACATCCTCATACGCCGTCGCCGGCGTCGGCACGCTGAAGGTCAGGCGATCCACCTGTCCGTCGCGGATGCCGATCCACCCGGGGTTGGCCGGTGCCGCCGCGGCCAGCTGCCGGTCGATGCGTTGCTTGTCGGTGGGTGTCAGCGGGTTGAAGACCATCCAGTGCGGATCGGCGACCCGATCGGCTGCGGAGACCTCGATTTCGCTGGGTGGCCGGTCGGAGAAGATGCGGAGGACGGCGTCGACTGCGGCACCAGGTTTCTCGGCCTCCTGGATTCGCACCTTCGACGTATCAGGCGCGGCGCCGGACCACATGATTTCCCCGGCTGGAGTGTCCGCACGGAGGCGACGCACCAGGCCGGTCACGTGCTCGGCGTCATCTGGCAGATCGGCGCCCCCGGAGAGCGAGGTCTGTTGGGCCACAAGGATCTTCATCCGCTGGTTGAACCTCGCGAAGTCATCGCCGCGCAGCTCGTCGAGCTGGGCGACCACCGCGCCGACCTGCTGATCGGTGGCCTGCTCCATGTCGACCGCGAGTTCGAACCGAGTGCCCTCGAGGACGCCGTTGTCATAGGTCAGGTCGACGTCCGATACACCCGGCATCTCCGCGATGCGGTTTCGGATATCGAGTGCTTCCTGCTCGCGATCCGGTGCACCGGTACAGCCACTCAGCCCGGCCGTCACTGCAACCAACAGAGCGGCGGCAGCAAGTCGCATGTTGCTCAGCGTACGACGGTCGGTAGACGGCACGCGCTAGCGTTGCCGCCAGAGGGGGCGTCATGGTTGAAATCCTGCTTGCAGATGGCGGAATCGCATATCAGATCGGCTCCACGATCGGCGCAATACTCTGGCCCGTTGTCGGTGGGTTGTTGCTGACCCTCGGGATCCGCCGTCGCATAGCCCACACCCGTTGGGTCCGGCACGACGACTACCGATTGCTTCACCCGGAAATCGCTGGCGCTTCCGAGGACCGGCCACCGTCGCAGCCGTCCAACGGGACGTGGTTCATGATCAGCGGCACGGTACTGCTGGCTATCGGACTTCTCCACCTCGTCGCGCTCGCCATCGACCCCGGAACGGCGCAAAGTACGTCTCCCTAGTCCTGAGCGCCCCGGTCACGCCGCACCCCCGGCCTAGCAACCCTCCCCACACCAAATGCCCCAATAACCGCCACCCGCCACACCCATCTCGGTAACGTCGAACGTGATGAGCGGGGCACCGACGTGTTGATCGCGGCGTTACGCGATCTGCAGTGGCGCCGACGGCGATTCATGATCGCCGCAGTCGGCACCGCGTTGGTTTTTGCCATGACGCTGGTATTGACGGGCCTGGCGAACGGTTTCCGCGTCGAAGCCGAACGCAGTGTCGACGCCCTCCACCTCGATGCGTTCATGATCAAGGAAGGTGCGGCCGGTCCGTTCCTCGGCTCAGCGCCGTTGCCGCTCACCGACGTTCAACGGGCGGCGAAGCTTCCGGGTGTCGTCACCGCCGTCCCGTTGGTGTACGGCTCGTCGACCATCCCCGCCGGCGGCACCCCGCGGAACGTGAACGTGTTCGGCGTGCCGGAACAGGGCCCGGGCACGCCGACATTGAAGGAGGGCCGGGCGCCGCATACGCCCGACGAGGTCGCGGTGTCGACGACGATGGGTCGCCCGGTCGGAGCCGATGTCGACGTCGGCGCGTCGAAACTGCGGGTTGTCGGGCTGGTCGATGACCTCACCGCCCTGGCCGCCCAGGACAACATCTATCTGACGGTTCCCGGCGCCCAACAACTGCTGTTCTCCGGGCAGAAGCTGATCTCGTCGGTCGGCATCGTCGGCAACCCGGGCGCGGCGCCTCCGGAGTTCCGCATCGTCGACCGGGCCGGCGCCATCGACGACATGGTCCGCCCGCTGCGCGGCGCCAACCAGGCGATGAGCTTGATGGCCGGCCTGCTGTGGGCGGTCGCGGCGCTGATCGTCGGCTCGGTGATCTACCTGTCCGCCCTGGAACGCACCCGCGACTTCGCGGTGTTCAAGGCCGTCGGCGTGGCCACCCGATCGATCATGGCCGGATTGGCGATGCAGGCCGTCGCCGTCGCCCTGCTCGCCGCACTGTTGGGTGCGGGGCTCTCGCTCGTGCTCGGGCCGCCGTTCCCGATGCGCTGCGACGTCCCCACCCTGGCGTTCGTCGCGCTGCCGATCGTCGCCGTCGTGATCGGCCTGCTGGCCAGCGTGGCCGGGCTGCGCCGCGCCGTCACCATCGACCCCGCCCTGGCGTTCCGAGGACCCTGACATGGCCGACCTGCTCGTCAAAGACCTCGTCGTGGAGTACTCCAGCGGCGGCTACGCGGTACGCCCCATCGACGGCCTCGACCTCGAAGTCCCCGCCGGATCACTGGCAATCCTGTTGGGCCCCAGCGGGTGCGGGAAGACCACCCTGCTGTCATGTCTGGGCGGCATCCTCAAACCGACGGCGGGCCGCATCGAGTTCGGCGACGTCGACGTCACCACCCTGAACAAGAAAGCACTGTCGGACTACCGGCGCGACACCGTCGGGATCGTGTTCCAGGCCTTCAACCTGGTGCCCAGCCTGACCGCGATGGAGAACGTGATGGTGCCGCTGCGCGCCGCAGGCATGAGCCGCTACGGCTCCCGCGAACGCGCCATGGAGCTGCTCACCCGCGTCGGGCTCGAGCACCGGCTCCACCACCGCCCCGGCAATCTCAGTGGCGGACAACAACAACGCGTCGCGGTGGCCCGCGCGATCGCGCTCGACCCACCGCTGATCCTGGCCGACGAGCCCACCGCCCATCTGGACTTCATCCAGGTCGAGGAGGTGCTGCGGCTCATCCGTGAGCTCGCCAGCGACGAACGCGTCGTCGTGGTCGCCACCCACGACACCCGCATTCTTCCGCTGGCCGACCAGGTCGTGGAGCTCGTTCCGCACGTCGCCGTCGAGCATCAGGGCCCCGAAACCGTGTCCATCGAAGCAGGCGAGGTGCTGTTCGCCCAGGGCGAGATGGGTGACCTGATCTACATCATCACCTCCGGCGAGATCGAGCTGGCCCGCGAATTGGCCAGCGGTGGTGAGGAAGTCATCAAGGTCGTCGGTCCCGGCGACTACTTCGGGGAGATGGGGCCGTTGTTCAGCCTGCCGAGGTCGGCCACCGCACGCGCCAAGACCGACGCCACTATCATCGGCTATACGGTGCAGGCGTTCCGGGAACTGCTCGGCCCTACCGGTGCCCGGAACCTCATCGGGCGATCTGAGGCAGAGGACTGATGTGACCGAACTCGATACCCGCGTCGCGGTTTACCTCGACTTCGACAACATCGTCATCTCCCGCTACGACCAGGTCAACGGCCGCAACTCTTTTCAGAAGGACAAGGCCAAAGGCCTGGAACCGGATAAGCTCGCCAAGGCCACTGTCGACCTCGGTGCCATCCTCGACTTCGCCTCGTCCTTCGGCACGTTGGTGCTCACCCGCGCCTACGCCGACTGGTCGGCCGACCTCAACGCCGGATACCGCGAGCAGCTCGTCGGTCGCGCCGTCGACCTGGTGCAGCTCTTCCCCGCTGCCGCGTACGGCAAGAACGGCGCCGACATCCGGCTGGCCGTCGACACGGTCGAGGACATGTTCCGGCTCCCCGACCTCACCCACGTGGTGATCGTGGCCGGCGACTCTGACTACATTCCCCTCGCCCAGCGGTGTAAGCGCCTGGGCCGCTACGTCGTCGGCATCGGAGTGGCCGGATCGTCCAGCCGGGTGCTGGCCGCCGCGTGCGACGAGTTCGTCGTCTACGACTCGCTGCCCGGCGTCCCCTCCCTCACCACCGAGCCCGAAACCAAACCGCAGAAGCGCACGCGCAAGCAGGAAGAACCCGACCCGCAGGCAGAGGCCACCGCGCTGCTCACCCGGGCCCTGCAGATCGGCCTGGAGAAGGACGACGTCGAGTGGCTGCACAACTCCGCGGTCAAGGCTCAGATGAAGCGGATGGACCCGTCCTTCAGTGAGAAGTCGTTGGGTTTCAAGTCGTTCAGTGATTTCCTGCGGTCGCGTTCCGATGTCGTCGAGCTGGACGAGAGTTCGACGACGCGCATGGTCAAGCTGCGTTAAGCAGGCCCTGCGCCACCACCCGCGTGCGTTCTGGTGATGACCGGCTCCGGATATCCGGCATCCCGCACCGCCCGCGACACCGCCTCGCCGACCGCGTCGACCCGCTCACGAGGCACCAGCGCGATGACGCAACCACCGAACCCGCCGCCGGTCATCCGCGCCCCGAACGCACCGGCCTGCACGGCGCTCGCCGCGATCAGATCGAGGTGGGGCGTGGTGATCTCGAAGTCGTCGCGCATCGAGGCGTGCGATGCGGTCCACAGCTCACCGACCGCCGCGAAGTCCGAAGAGTCCATCGCGGCAACACAATCGAGCACCCGCTGGTTCTCGGTCAGCACATGACGCGCCCGACGGGCATCTACCGGATCTTTCACCGCCCCGAGCGCCGAAACGTCAGAGACCTCACGCAACGAGGCCGCCCCGAGATCGGCGGCAGCCCGCTCGCACGATGCCCGCCGGGCCGCGTACTCACCACCGGCATGTGCATGCCGGGCCCCTGAGTCGATCAACAGCAGCGCCACCCCGGACGCCTCGGGATCGAAGCGCACCGGTTGCACGGTGACATCGCGGAAGTCGATCAGCATCGCCTGCCCCGGTTCGCCGAACAACGACGCCAGCTGATCGAGCAGTCCCGTTGGCGCCCCGATATATTCGTTCTCGGCCTGCTGGGCGATGTACGCCTGCTCGATCCGATCGAGATCGACACCGACCGCGGTGAGCAGCGCACCGAGCACCGCGCATTCCAGCGCCGCCGACGACGAGAGTCCCGACCCGATCTCAACCTCACTGGTGATCGTCATCGTTCCGCCGGGCACGGCAATCCCGGCGTTCAGCAGCGCCCACACCACCCCGGCGATGTACGCCGCCCAACCGGTCACCTCCCCGGGCACGGTATCCAGACCGATCTCCGCCGGCTCGTCGCCCAGCGAACTCGATACCGACAGCACACCCGCCGGGTCGGGATCAAAGTTGACAGATGTTCTCTGCGGCAAGGCAATCGGCAGCGCAAACCCCGCGTTGTAGTCGGTGTGCTCGCCGATCAGATTGATCCGGCCCGGGGCGGAGTATCTGACCGTCATAGCCGAACCCTAGTGCCGCAGGCTAGGTGGCAGCCACCATCTGCGGTGGCCGGCGCCAACCCAGTTCGACCTGCAACGGGAAGGCCAGGGTCTTGCGGGAGATTTCTACGCCATTGACGCTCACCGCGCCGTTCGCCGTGGCCTGACCCGACTGGATGGCGACAATGTGGCCGTCGATCACCACGGCCACCGCGGCGAACAGCTGCAGCCGCAGCGCGGCCTTGGCGGCCAGGGACATCACCGGGAAGCTGTCCACCTCGATGTCGAGGTTGTGCTCGCGGTCCGCGGTGATGACGTGGGTATGCAGGGGCACGATCTGCTTCACCCGCGGCTGCACATGCGACTTCTTGATCGCCGTGGTGATGGCGTCGTAGGTGTGCCAGCCCTCGAGGATGAGGTCGGCCATCGTCTCGTTGAGCGCCGCCCGCAGCGAGGCCTCGATCTCCTGGGCCAGGGCCCGGCGTGCCACCACACCGAGGGTGCGCAGCGGCCCGGCGGATGGGTTGTTGGCCGTCGTCTGTGCGACGGCATGCTCGATCCTGGCCTGGGTTTGCCGCGACTCCGGCAACATCCAATTGCCAAGGGACGTTTCGGTCATCGGTGACGTCGTCATGAGCGGATCTCCTCGACCGTGGTGGAACGCGATGTCTCGGATGGGACCACGGAGAGAACGTGGTCACGGTCGGAGTTGTCGGCGGGACGGACATCGAAGGGCACCGGCGCACCGGGATGGGTCTCAACGGTGACGTGCGCCTTGACGAACTTCTCACCCCGGTGGCGCCATGCCCGCCCCGCCAGCCCGGCGGCAATCGCCAAGGCGCACAACACCAACAGGGGCATCCATGGATTGCTGGTCGGCGGCGGCGGGGTGTCGTGTCCTACCAATGAAGGAGTGGCCCTCGGGTACGTGGGCGATGGCTGCGACGGCACAACAATCGCCGGAGTGCTGGGGCGCGTGGACACCGCGGTCGGCGTATCGGTATCGCAGGTCGTGAACGAATTCAGCTTG
>NZ_HG322951.1:1695805-1699818 GCF_000455325.1 Mycolicibacterium septicum DSM 44393 | reverse complement strand
CGTATCGGTATCGCAGGTCGTGAACGAATTCAGCTTGAACGACGGGGTTGGGGTGGGCGACGGGAAGTTCGGCGGAATCACGATGTACGAATTGATGGGCGGTTCCGTGATGGGCGCTTCCGTAGTCGTCGGCTCGGTTGTCGTCGGCTCAGTCGTGGTCGGCTCGGTGGTTGTCGGCTCGGTTGTCGTCGGCTCCGTTGTGGTGGGCTCGGTGGTTGTCGGTTCCGTTGTCGTCGGTTCTGTCGTCGTGGCGCACGGATCGGCAAGCGCCTGACCTGTCCCACCGACGAGAGCCAGGCAGACAGCCGCGACCACCACGGCCGCACCCGCGCGTCGCCTGCAGTTCCCCGACGTCCCCATCTCGGACCACCCCAATACTTCAGCTGCTAGCTGAAGTATTGGTCTGCCGCCGTCGCCTGTAATGAGTAGCGGACTACTCGACTTGGCGGCCCACCCGATGTGCCCGGCGGAAGCGGTCGATATACGCCGGCCAGTCCCAGGTCGACAGGAACTCCGTCGTCGCCGCGTACCCCTTGTCGTACAGGGCCTCGGCCTCATTGCGGCTGATGTCGAAGTCCAGCACCCCGACGTCGGTCGAATCCACCTGGATCGCACGCACCTTCACCCACGGCTGGCTCAGATAAGCCTGGTCGTGACCGACCAGCATGGTGGTGATCAGGCTTTCCAGAAGCGAGGGACGGCCGAACGTCAGCAGGCCCAGCCCCGGGATCAGCTGCTCGGCCGACGGGGCGGGCAGGTACGGCACCACCGTCACCCCGAACGTCGGCCACCGCGGCTCCGCACCGTCGGGACGGTCGAAGGAGTCGATCGGGAAGTTCGACAGCACCCCGCCGTCCACCAACGTGCACGGTGTTCCGTCAGCGGTTTCCAGCGTGACGGGATGGAACAGGAACGGGATCGCCATCGAGGCCCGCACCGCGTCGGCGACGAGTTGCTCATCGGGATCCAGGCCGTAGACCCGCCGGTAATCCCATGGCAGCCGCACCAATTGGCCGGTGGTCACGTCGGTCACCGTGACTGTCAGCCGGTAGCGCCGCTCAGGCAGCAGGCTGTCGTCCTTGATGGCCAGATCGCCAAAGGTCTTGACGCCCAGGTTCTTCAGCTCGCTGCGAATCCAGTCGTAGGCGAAGTCACCGCGATAGATGCCGGTCTCGCGGAGCAGACCCCACGCGGTGCCGAGCACCGGGATGCTCTCGATCGGCCCGCTGTCGCGGAACTTGCGGTACGGCACGCTCAGCGCCAAGTCCCGCAACTGGTCACTGCTCAAGTCCTTGCGTTGCACCGCGGCGGCCACCACCGCGCCGACGAGTGATCCGGCCGAGGTGCCCGAGATCCGCTCGATCGCGTACCCCGCGTCCTGGAGCGCGACGACGGCGCCCACCAGGCCGATGCCCTTGACCCCGCCTCCGGAAAGCACGAGGTCAGCACGGTGCGGGGAGCGTTTCGCAGCCATGACCCCAGCTTGGCACGGCCGCCTGACAATCAACCGGACGTTCGAGAACTCTTGCCCATGGTGGTCTCCAACCCGATGAACAGCACGTCGAGTCCGCGGTCGAGTTCGGCGGCACCGTCGTAGGACCCGAGCGCAGGAGCCAGTGCGCGCACTCGCGGGAACTCCGTGATGGACAGTCGGTGCAACCCCAGTCGCAGCACGTCGTCGGACTCTTCCGGCCGTTCGACGACCTCCTGCAACTCGGTGAGGATGTGGCCGTGCAGGTAGCCGAACAGCATCCGGTAGATGTGCAGGGCATCAGTCCCGGAGAATCCGGCCGCCGTCAGCAGCGCCAGCACATCCTCCAGTGGCCGCAGCATTCCCGGCGGGCGTTGTCCCAGCGGGGTGGCCAGCGGACGAGTCACCATCAGCGGCACGACATTTGGATGCGCCAGCGCCAGCTGCCGAAACTCGTGCGCCACCGTGCGCAGCTGACCGGCCCAGTCCGGGTCGGCGGTGTCCACGCGCAGTTGGCTGATCACCATCTCGGTGACCCCGTCGAGCAACGCGGCCTTGTTGGGCACATGCCGGTAGAGAACGGCGGGATCCCGGCCGACCTCTTCACTGAGCCGACGCATCGACAGGCCATCGACACCGTCGCGGTCCACCAGTCGCAGGGCAGATCGCAGGATCACCGATCGGTTGATCTGACCCTCCGCCCCGCGCCGAGGCGCGGTTGCCTGTTTGACCATCGTGAGGCTCCTCCATATGGCTGGAGCGTCAGACTACATCGCGTGTCAACACTGTTGACACACATCGTTGCGGTTGCGGTGGGCCGCGCGTAGGGTCGAGCCATCGGGACCACACAGGCCCCCAAGTCAAAGGGGCCAACATGGCTGACAAGTCGCCGCGCCAGAGCATGACCAAGAAATCGGGCAAGTCGCTCAAGGAGAAACGCGCGGCCAAGCGGGACAAGGCAGTCGACGCGCACTCGACCGAGGAAGTCCTCCACCACAAGAGGCGTTGAGACTCGGCTCGCCAGATAAGCCAGGGGGTAGGAGGGGCCCGGACGTAACAGCGTCCGGGCCTTTCGACGTGGGCGCTCGACAAGCCCGAAACGGCCACTCACGTAACCTCGAATTGTCATGCGAATCGCCATCAGTGGAGCCGGGGTTGCGGGTACAGCGTTGGCGCATTGGCTGCATCGCAGCGGCCACACTCCAACACTGATCGAGCGAGCTCCGGCGTTTCGCACCGGCGGCTACATGATCGACTTCTGGGGCATCGGATACCGCGTAGCCCGGCAGATGGGCATCCAACCGGCGATCCGCGACGCGGGCTACGACGTGCACTGCGTGCGCTCGGTCGGGCCCGATGGCATGACGAGCGCCGCACTCCGCGTCGACGTGTTCCGGCGCATGATCGGCAACGACTTCACCAGCCTGCCCCGCGGCGACCTCGCCGCCGCCATCTACCGCACTGTCGAACACAGCGTCCCGACGATCTTCGGCGACAGCATCACCGGCATCGACCAACACCCTGACGGGGTGCGGGTGTCCTTCGAAAACGGCCCGGCCGACGACTTCGACCTCGTGATCGGCGCCGACGGCCTGCACTCCAACGTGCGCAGCCTGATCTTCGGGTCCGAGGAGCGATTCGAGCACTACCTGGGCTGCAAGGTCGCCGCGTGCGTGGTCGACGGGTACGACGGCGGCACCGATTCCGACGCGTACCTCACCTACGCCGTTCCCGGCCGGCAGGTCGGGCAGTTCACGCTGCGCAACAACCGAACCATGTTCCTGTTCGTGTTCCGCGACGAACACGACGACCACGGTATGACGCCAAAAGAGCAGCTGCACAAGCAGTTCGACGACGCCGGCTGGGAATGCCGGCAGATCCTGGGCGCAGTGGACGGCGTCGATGACCTCTTCTTCGACGTGGTCAGCCAGATCCGGATGGACCGCTGGTCAGACGGCCGGGTGCTGCTGATCGGTGACGCCGCAGGCTGCATCTCGCTGCTCGGCGGCGAGGGCACCGGGCTCGCGATCACCGAGGCGTACGCCCTGGCCGGGGAACTCGCCCGCGCCGGCGGCGATCACCGAACCGCCTTCGAAAGCTACGAGTCGCTGTTACGGCCATTCATCGAGGGCAAGCAGGCCGGGGCCGAACGGATGCTGGGTTTCTTCGCCACCAGAACGCGATTCGGGTTGTGGTTCCGCAATGTGGCGCTACGGGCGATGAACCTGAGCCGCCCGGTGGCGGGCCTGTTCGCCGGCAGCGTGCGCGACGACCTCGACCTGCCCGACTACCGGATCGGCTAGCGGCGGGCCGGCTCGGCCCGCTCGGACTCGACCTCGGCCGGCTCCCGCAAAGCCCGCACACAGACCCGCGCCCCACGGTGCGGGACCAACGTCACGTGCTTGACGCGCTGGCGTTCGTCGGCAGCTGTGGTGGTGAAAAGGTCTACCCGGCGCAGGATTTCACGGAGCACGACGCGTAGCTCGACCATCGCGAACGTCGCCCCCAGGCAGCGGCGGTTGCCGCCGCCGAACGGGAACCA
>NZ_HG322951.1:1681976-1695779 GCF_000455325.1 Mycolicibacterium septicum DSM 44393 | reverse complement strand
CGAACCGGTCGGCGTCGGGATAGATGTCGTCGCTCTCGTGGACCAGCCCGATGCCCGGCGCCACCATCACCCCGGCGGGCAGCCGGTGGCCGGCCAGCTCGACCGGCCGCTTGAGTACCCGGCCGACGTCGAACACCACCGGCCGGATCCGCAGCGTCTCCTTGGCCACGGCGTCGAGGTAGTCGTCGTCGCCGGCGCGCGCAGCCCGCACCGCCTTGTCCAGCACCGCGGGATGACGGGTCAAGCGCTCCAGCGCCCATGACAGTGCGGTCGCGGTCGTCTCATGCCCGGCGACGAGCAGCGTCATCAGCTGATCGCGCAGCTCACGGTCGGTCATGGTGTGCCCGCCCTCGTTGGCCGAACGGACCAGCATGGCCAGCACATCGGTGCGGGTCGCGACCTCCGGGTCGGCCCGCCGATCAGCGATCTCGGCGGACAGCAGCCGGTCGGCCTCCTCGACGTTGCGCTGCAGGGCCCGCCAGGGACGCCGGCGCTGCAGGTCGGGGCTGGCCAGGGCCAGCGTCTCCCACGGGCCGACGCTGAGCAGCCGCGGCATCACCGACCGCAAGGCGGCCAGCCGGGCCGGATCCGACGCCCCGATCACGGTCCGCAGGATCACCTCAAGGGTTATCTCGGCCATCTTCGGCGCGGCCGGGAAGGTGGTGCCCACCGGCCAGTCCGCGATGTTGGCGGCGGCGATCTCGGTCATGATCTCGGTCTGGCGGGCCACGGCGTCGCGGTGGAACGCCGGCAGCATCTGGCGGCGGCGCTCGTGGTGCTCATCCTCGTCGATCACCAGCACCGAGCTGTCCCCGAGCAGGGAACTCAGCACCGAATTCGCTTCCCCGGCATGGAAGATCGTCGGATCCCCGGCGAACACCACCTTGATGTCGGCGGGATCTGCCAGGTACACCATGGTGCCCATCGCCGGGACCCGCACCGTGAACACATCGCCGTAGCGGCGTCGGCAGGCCGACACGAATCGCGGCCAGTACCGCAACATCAACACGCCCTGCACCGACCGGGGCAACGGTGGCCCCGGAGGTAACCCCACCATTCCTCCACCCTACGAGCCGCAGAGCGCCGGTGGAGCGGAAGACGCCAGTGGCCCGGACGCTGGCTGCGTCCGGGCCCTGCCTCCCCCAGGCTTACTTGGCGTGGTTGCGCTGGTGGTGGTGATGGGTCGCGGACCCGGGCTGCGGCATGTTGTGCTGGTTCGGGAAGGCCTGGTGCGAGCTGACCGACGGGCCGGTGTTGGCGACGGAGGCGTCGGCGTGAGCGGTGGCGGCGCCCAGGGCGATCAACGCGGGGGCGGCGGAGAGGGTGAAACCGGCGGCGATGCGGCGAGTGATGGTGCTCATGTCGACTCCTTTGTCGGATAAGGCTTTTGGTGTTTTCTCCGGTGTGTTCCGGCGTTGAAATAAGAATGCGCCGATCCGGCCCGCGGCTGTATCGACCGACCGGCCTATCCACCGGACGAACCTCGTGTCCCCCGATCGGGGGAACGGACCAGATGTCACCCGCTGGTCACCGAAATGCCGTCTGACGCGACCCGCACACGCGGTTAGGATCAGCAAACAGATCCAAGGGGGTCCTGATGGGCATCGATCTCAAGGTGGCCGGCTCGGCGTTGTGCGCGGCCCTGCTCGCCGCCTGCACCCCCACCGTCCCCGATTCGGGCGGCCCACAGGTTGATGTCCTGGGCAGCATGATGGCCAGCGAGTCCGAGATCAACACCGTGATGCACGCCCAGGTCCGGCCGAAGACCGCGCTGCGCAGCCCGATGACCAATGCCAACTATGAGCCCATCTCCCGCCCAGAGTGCATCGTCGTCATCGGCAATGGGATGGAGTGGGTCTACCGCGACAGCGGCTACCGGGCTTTCCGTGAAACCCAGCTCGCCGACGACGCCGACGACGTCGAGGTCGACCAGGCGATCTCCCGATTCGACAACCCCAAAGTGGCTCAGGCCATGGTCGACCGCACCGTCGACATCTGGCGCCGCTGCGGCGACGACACCCTGACCTTCAGCTACAACGGCGGCGGGACGCAGGACGCCCGCCGGATGGGCGTCCCGACCGCGCTCGACGGTGTCGACATCACCAACGACGTACCGCTGGATGTCGCCGACCGCCTCACCCACCGCGCGATACTGGCCGTCGACAACTTCGTGGTCGACCTGCGGATCAGCGGTTACGACGTCACCGACCGGCAGACGGTCCAGCTGGCGAAGATCATCGCCGGACGCAATGCGCTCTGACCAACTACGCTGGTCAGGGGAGTGCGAGAACGACGACCATGGCCGGCCACGCTGTGAAACGAAGGATCCCAGGGCCGAGGACCCTGCGTTCCCGGTGGATCGTGCGCAGCGCAGCCGTCATCACCGACACGTTGTTCGCCGACGTCTCCGAGTGGCAACGCACGGTCGACGACAGCTATCCCTACCAGGTGCTGTCGATCCGGGTCAGTGACGGCACCTACCGGGATCGCAATTTCGCGGCCAACTACGCCTGGATGCGCGACGCGCTGGATACCGGGCGGCTGGTGTTCGGCATCGTCTACACCTATTGCCGGCCCAATTGGCAGGCCAACGCCGACACCGTGCGCTCGATGATCGAGGCCAACGGCGGCCTGCACCCCCGCGTCACGCTCATGCTCGACGTCGAACAGGGCGGCAACCCCCGCGGTGACGGGTCGGATTGGATCAACCGGCTGTACTGGAACCTGGCCGAGTACACCGGCACCCGGGCCCGCATCATCGGATACGGCAACGTCGGCGACCTGAACAACATGTGGCGCACCAAACCCACTGGCATCAGGCTCATCATCGCGGCCTACGGCAGCAATCCCGACTATCCCGGCAAGGTCGCCCACCAGTACACCGACGGAGGGGGGTTCAGCCCCGGATTGCCGCAGGGTGCACCACCTTTCGGCAACTGCGACATGAACTCCGCCGACGGTCTCAACCCCGCGCAATTCGCCTCGGCCTGCGGCATTTCCGCCCCATCGCCGAATGGCACTGAACGGGTCTGACCAGCGCTGCCTGAAACAGCAGAAACAGACTGCACCGCAAGGGATTACAACTGACTACCCGGCACCGTTGACACAGCTCCCATAACGGCGTGTACTGGGGGTACAGGGCGCGCCACCCGCTGATCGACAGCTTCTCCCTGTTCGACCACCAACGGCACAGGGACGTTGGAAGCAATGTTCCCTTCTGGGATCCCGGTCAGATGGGTGGCGCAGCTCGGAACAGTGATCGCCACCCCGCATTGGGCACGGCGAGTTTGAAGATCGTCCGCAGAGTCTGCAGATACTGCCGGGCCAGAGGTCCGCTGGTGTAGGGCAGGTTGTATTTCTCGCACACTTCGCGCACCTGCACGCTCACTTCTGCCAGACGGTTGCTGGGCAGGTCGGGGAACAGGTGGTGCTCGATCTGGTAGCACAGGTTTCCACTTGAAAAGGCCAGCACCGGACCGGCTTTGAAGTTCGCCGCACCCAGCATCTGCCGCAGGTACCACTCGCCGCGGCTCTCCTCCTGCAGCGTCTCCGGGTCGAACCGCTCCGCGCCGTCGGGGAAATGCCCGCAGAAGATGACCAGATAGGCCCACAGGTTGCGCAGCACGTTCGCGCCCAGATTCGCGCCAAGGGTCCGCTTCCAGCGCCGCCCGCTCAGCGCCGGCAGGACGATGAAGTCCTTGGTGAGCTGGCGGCCGATCTTGGCACGCAGCAGCTGCCGGGCGGCGTCCTTGCCGTCTTCTGTCTCCGCCCGGTCCCGGGCGGAGTAGAAGTCGTGCAGGGCGATTCCCCACTCAAAGATCATGGCCAACAAAATATTTCGCAACGGCTGCACGAGGTGCTGAGGTTCCCATTGCTGGTCACGGCTCATCCGCAGGATGCCGAAGCCGAGGTCGTCGTCCACGCCCAGCACGTTGCTGAACACGTGATGGTGGTAATTGTGCGAGTAGCGCCACTGCGCCGACGGGCCCACCATGTCCCACTCCCAGGTGGCGGAGTGGATCTCGGGATCGTTCATCCAGTCCCACTGGCCATGGCCGACGTTGTGCCCGATTTCCATGTTCTCAACGGATTTCGCGTAGGCCAGCGCAGCCGTGCCGGCCAGCAGGCCGGACTTCGACCGGGTGCCTGCGATCAGCAGCCGTGCGGCCACCTCCAGCGCCCGCTGGAACACGATGGTGCGCCGAATGTAGGCGGCGTCCCTCGCCCCCAGCGACTCCTCGATGTCGCTGCGGATGGTGTCGAGCTCGGCACCGATCGCGTCGATGTCCGCGCCGCTCAACTTGGCGTATGCCGCGATATCTCTGATTGTCAGAATTCCCGGTCCGTCTGTGTACGGCGGCATGGTCCGGGCCACCTGGGTGAAAGTGCTTTCAGCCTAGGTGGTGACAGGGATCCCTGCCACCACACCAGGTCGGGCACCGATGACCGGTGCCCATGCTTCGCTACGGGCGTAATGCGCCCAGCAGTTCAGGCAGGGGAACGGTGGCGATGCGGATTGCGGCGTCACCGACCCCGAACGGCAGTACCAAGGTGCCGGCGTGCACGAACGCGCCGCAGGAGTACACGACATTGGGCACGTAGCCGTCGCGTTCGTCGTCCGCCGCGCTCAGCAGGGGTTCGGCGAGCCGACCGAGAATCCGGGTCGGATCGTCCAGGTCGAGCAGGATGGCCCCGATCCGGTAGGTGCGCATCGGTCCGACGCCGTGAGTGAGCACCAGCCATCCATCCTCGGTCTCGATGGGTGGACCGCAGTTTCCCAGCTGAAGCGCTTCCCAGGGTTGCGTCGGCTGCTGGCACGGCGACGAGCTCGTCCATACCGCCGGGTGGTCCGAGTAGGCGATCGTGTTCGTTTCCCGGTCGGATCGCGACATGGCCGCGAATCGTCCACGGATCCGGCGCGGAAACAGGGCAAGTCCCTTGTTCGCGGCGGCCCGTCCGACCATCGGCACCGAGGTGAACGACCGGAAATCGGTGGTCGCGAGAAGCTGTTGGCTGATCTGCGAGCCGCTGTAGGCGGTGTAGGTCGCGTAGAACGTGACCGCACCGTCGTCGTCGACGAAACGCACGAAACGCGCATCCTCCATCCCGGCGGCCTCGGCGCTCGTAGCGGGCCACAGCACACGTTCGGAAAGTGCGGTATCACTCGAGAACTCGACCCCGTACGCGCGGTCCGCGATAGCGCGGATCGACGCGATCGTCGCCGGTGCATGCCGGCGCGTGCTGCGATGTCTTTGCAACTGCTCGAGCCGCTCATCCAGGTCGGCACGGGTGAACCGATCCCCGAGCGCATCGAGCACATAGTCGGACGCCTCGCCGCCACCGTGCAGCCAGGCCAATTCGCTGCGGAACACATCCGCTTCGTGCAGCGTCGGCACGGTTGCACCGACGGAGGCGAACGGTACCGGGTCGTCGACCACGGCGCGGCCGGCAGCATCGACAGTGCCGGTCCGGAAGCCGATCGACGACCGGTGCCCCTCGCCGATACCCCGCACACTCATCACGAATCGCACACTGCCCGTGGCGGTTCCGGACTGATCGGGATGCACGACGATGCTGGGGTTGCACAGTGCAGCACCCTCGATCGCGTATTCGTTGGTGAACACCGCGCCAAGCAGCAACATGCGAGGCTCGGACAGCTTCGACCCGGAAGCGAGCCGGTCAGCCAGTTCGGCGGCGTGGCGCCGAAATGTGTCGGTGAGTCCGCGGTGGCGATCACCGTATCTGAGAAGGACGTCGTCCAGCGCCGCCTGCACCTGAGTCTCGTCCAGATCCAGGATCCGCGTGAGAACCTTGCCCGCCCGGGATTCCTGATGTTCGAAACCCTCCTGGCCCGGCACGAACAGCTGCGTGATCACCCGCGAATGGTCAGCTCTCAACCACTGCGGACTGCGCGTGAGGGCTACCTGCCGGGTCGATGTCATGGGGTGGCATGGGAAAAGCGTTGCGCCTGAAGAAAAGTCGAGAGCGCCGCCAGTGTCGACTCGGCACCCTGGTTGCGGTTCACCCCGTCGGCGTGCAACCCGTCGAATCCGCCACCGGTCTCGGGGTCCCACATCAACTCGCCGACATCGTTGGCACCCTGGAACCAGGCGGCAGCGGCCCGCACGGTTTCTGGCCAGATGGCGCTCGGATCGACAGCAGCGGCGCGGGCACACGCGTCTGCCAGTGCGGCCACCTCGATCGGTTGCTGGTCGAATCCCGGCCGAGGGTCGTCGATGCCCCAGCCACCGGCGGGCGTGACCGACAGGTGATCGTCGGCGGTCTCGCGCTCGACCAGCCATGCCAGCAGGTCCAGGCCCCGGTTGTACAGCGCCGAGTCGTCGACCGCGACGCCCGCGGCAATCATGGCCTCGGCGAGAACCGCATTGGCGTAGGTGAGTCTCGGTTCGGGCCAGGGCCAGTCCGGGTTTCCGGTGGGTGCAGGGACACCGGCGACATAGTCGGTGATGAGTGAGTGGGCGGCGCTGTGCCCGGGGTGGGCGGAGAGCAGCTCAGCCGCTCCCAGAACGGCGAACGCCATCGCCCGTGGCCATATCGACCGCTGCTGTGCGGCGCGCTTGAACTGGCCGACAGCCATCTGGCGGACCATGCCGACATCACTGTGCGCAGCGGCGGTTCCCAAGCCCCACAGGCAGCGCCCCCAAGAGTCCTCCAGCGCCGGTTCGTCGACCCACGCGCCGGTACTGTCCATCCGGTTGTGGCAAGCGCCGGTGAGGGTCTGCGCCTCGTTGAGGAAGCGCATCGCCACCCCCGCGAGTCGGTTCAGGTCCCGGTCAGGACCGGGCGCACGGGTGGCGACGACCAGTACACGCGCCATATCGTCTGTGCAGTAACCATTTTCAGATCTCGGTTCAGCCAATCGGGCATGTTCGAAGGTTCCGCTGCCGTCTGTCATCCGCAGCAGGTGGTCGAACCTGGGAATCGGCAGTTCGGTCACCGGCGTTTCGACCGATCGGCCAGGATCTGGCGTGCCGCCGACTGGTACGCATTGGCGACGACGGACCACGACATCGTGGGCGCCAGCCGACGCGCCTCGGCGGCCATCGCGCCGGCGAGGCGCGGTTGGGTGAGCACGCTGCGCAAGGCGGATGTGAGCGCCTCCGGATTCCCATGCTCGACCGCGATGCCTGCCCCACTCCCGAGCAGCTCGACGGCATGCGGAAAGGCGGTGGCGACAACGGGCCGCCCATGTGCGACCGCGTCGACCAACACCCCGGAGGTGACCTGCTCGGTCGAGTCGTACGGCAGCACCACCACGGCCGCGGCCCGGAGCTGAGCGCTCAGCGACGACGCGTCGAGGTAGCCGGGGTCGAAGTGCACCGAGTCGGACAGGCCACTCGACCGTGCCTTCTCGATACAGAACTCACGGTATTCCTCGCCATCGGCGGCGAGCACCTTTGGGTGTGTCCGGCCGGCTACCAGGTACCGAGGTCGGCCGTTGAGCCGATGCAGGTCGCCCATCGAGTCGATGACCCGCTCGATACCCTTTCCTGGTCCGAGCAACCCCCAGGTCAAGAGGGTGGGCCTGCCGCCGCGCTTGGTCTGCACGGGTGCCGGGACCACCGCACCGTGCGGGATCGTGGTGACTTTGTGCCGGTCGACGTGGTACCCGAGACACAACCGCCGGTGGGCCGACTCAGACATCACGACGACCCGGTCCGCCAGCGCCGCCACCACCTCGAGTAGTGAACGCTGGTGGGGCGTCGGATCTTTGAGGACGGTGTGCACGACGACGATCGACGGGATGTCGAGGTCACCGATGATGTCGACAACCTCGTCACCGTCCAATCCCCCGTAGATGCCGTACTCGTGCTGGATGACGGCAATGTCGTTCTGATTGAGCAGATCCGAACTGGCCGCGAGCGATCCCGCGGATCCGTTGACCAGTTCTCCGACCACCCGACCGGCGCCAGATGGCGAACCATCGGAGACCCTGACGACACCCACTTCCGCACCGGTCGCGGACAAACCGCCGGCGAGCGCTGCACTGAAGGTCGCCAGACCGCATGGAGTCGGCGGATACGTGCTGAGCATGCCGACCCTGAGACGGTCGGGATCGACGCGCACCGCTGTAGGGCCGGCGGGCACATGCAGAACGGATGGTGCGGTCAAGATGAAACCGACATGATCTGGGCCCGACGGACTTCCACGGCGGTCAGGGCCGCGGTTGAAACTTGCGAATCGTCAGCACCTTTCGGCCCCGACGGTCCCATATCTGCGTGGTTGCCGATTACCCTCGGCTCGGTGATGTGCGTGATGACTGCCCTCGCTTCGGCTCACGGCCGACATCTCGGGCTACTCCGAGCACGTCAAGACCGACGTGAATGAACTGAACCGAATTTCGCTATACCGCAAGAAAACTGATTGCTTTCCGCTAGCGCTTGGATCGATTGTGCCTAGTGGCGGGATCCGGGCCAGAGCACCAGTCAACGCTGCACCATAGGCATTGTCAACTGCAGCGGGTCTGCCCTGCCCGCAAACCGGTACTCCCTGGTGCCGCTGTGACCCGTGTGATTGCAGATGTCCGCGCAAACGTCAGCGCTGCGCCCGACCCCACTGACCGATTACGATCAGCAAACAGGGATCAAGGGGGTCACATGGACGTGAAGCGGGCGGTTGTACCGGCCATCGCGGCCATCGCATTGGCAGGTTCGGCCCTCAGTGGCTGCGGCACCAAGCAAACCGAGGAGGACGCCGGCCCACAGGTCGATGTCCTCGGCAGCATGTTGGCCAGCGAATCAGAACTCAACACCATCCTGGCCACGACGGACCTGCATCCCAAGACCGCGCTGCGTCAGCCCGCCAGGCTCGACGCCGACGAGCACGCCTCGCGTCCGGTATGCCTGGCCGTGATCGGCAATGCCATGGACGAGGTGTACCGCGACAGCGGATTCCAGCAGTTCCGCGAGTCGCTGTTCGCCGACGAGACCAACGACCTCGAAGTCGACCAGGCCGTCACGGCGTTCGACACCCCCACGGCCGCAAAAACTCTCGTCACCCGCACGGTGGACACCTGGCGCCAGTGCGCCGGGGACAACCTGACGATCAGCTACGGCGGCAATCGCCGGCCCAGCGTCTTCGCGCTCGGCAATCCGAGCGTCGTCGACGACATCGACGTCACCAACGAGCAGTCACCGGCCAGCCCCCAGCAGGGCAGCCGCCGCGCGATCCTGGCCGTGGACAACGTCGTCGTCGATGTACGGATCACCGGCACCGACCTGACCGACGGCCAGGTGGTGCAGCTGGCCAAGGCGATCGCCGGCCGCAACGCGGTCTGAGACGCGAAAACCCTTACTGGAACGCCCCGTTGATCACCGATTGGGTGATCATGCCCTTCTCCACACCCCACATGGTGGCGATGGTGCGGTACTCGCCGGTGTTCATCACGTGCTCCAGCGCCAACCGCAGCGACTCACCCAGACCCGACCCCTTGGCGACCGGCCAACCGTAGGGCGCGGAGTCGAACACCTCACCGGCCGGCTCCAGCGCGCCGCCGCTGAGTTTGATCGCGAACCCCGTGACGGGTGAATCGGCGGTCATGGCATCGACCTCGCCGGCGATCAGCGCGGCCGTCACCTCGTCCTGATGGGTGCGGACCACTTTCTCGATGGGCGGCAGCCCGGCCGCCACGCAGGCGTCGGATTTGGCCGGGATCTCCTGGGTCTCCTGAATCGTGCTGTACGCCACGCCGATTCGCAGCCCGCACGGCGATCCGGGATCGGCCGATGTCCCGGCCCGCCGGGCCCAGAGCGTGCCCGCCTGGAAATAGGTGACGAAGTCGGCCTGCTGCTCGCGCTCGGCGGTGTCGGTGATCGAGGACATCCCGGCGTTGAAGTTGCCGTCCTGCACCGACGGCAGGATCCCCTCGAACCCGGTCTCACGGAAGTCGGGCACCAACCCCATGGTGCGGGTCACGGCCTTCATCAGATCGATGTCGAACCCGACGATCTCACCGCTGGAATTCTTGAACTCGTTGGGTGCGTAGGGCACATTGACGCCGATCACCAGACGCCCGGAGTCCCGGATCTCCGACGGCACCGTCCGCGCGATCGCGTCGACGGCACCCGTCGGCGCCTGCACGGGGCCGGACCCGGCTGAACCGACCGCATTGGCGACGCGATCCGAACCGTCGTCGCGCAGCTGCCACACCCCCACCGCGCCCAGCGCCGCCACCACCACCGTCGCGCCCGCGATCGCGGCCACCTTCTTGGACACCCGGACCCGGGTCGGAACGCGTTGCGCCGAATGCCTGCCTGACCGCCCGGTGTTGCGCACCGGCACCGCCAGAGCGACCCGCGCCGCCGCGGCCAGGGCACCGGCACTCTGATATCGCTTGGACGGCTTCTTCGCCATGCCCCTGGCAATCACCTCGTCGAACGCCGCCAGGCGCGGATCCTTGTCGGACGCGCGCGGCGCCGGGGACACCATGTGCCCGGCGATCTGCTGCTCGAGGCTGTCGGACGGATACGGCCGCTCCCCCGTCAGGCATTCGTAGAGCACGCACGCCAATGCGTAGATGTCCGAACGCGGATCGACCTTGCCCGCGTCGAACCGCTCCGGCGCCATGTAGGCCAGCGTCCCCAGGGTGCTGCCCGCAGTGGTCATGCCCGAGTCGCCCGCCGTGCGGGCCAGGCCGAAATCGATCAGGTACACGAAGTCGTTGTCGGCGATGAGGATGTTCGACGGCTTGACGTCGCGGTGGATCAGCCCGGCCGCATGCGCCCCGTCGAGCGCCTCGGCCACCTGCTCGACCATGCCGACCACGAAGGTCGGGTCCAACGGCTTGCCGGTCTTGGTGAGCATGGCGCCGAGGTTGCGTCCCTCGATCAGCCGCATGTCCAGATAGAGCCGGCCGTCGATCTCGCCGTAGCCGTGGATCGGCACCACATGCGGATTGCTCACCCCCGCCGCGGCGTGCGACTCCCGGCGGAACCGTTCCTGGAAGGTCGCGTCCTGCGCCAGGTGCGGCGGCAGAACCTTGAGCGCGACGATGCGATCGGTGTCGGAATCGTAGGCCTGGTAAACCTCGCCCATCCCGCCCCGACCGATCAGCTTTTGCAGCTGATAGTGCCCGAATGGGGTCGAATCCACCGTTCAACTCCTCCGGAGCGGCCAATTCGGCGTTGGCATTCGATCGAAGTTACATCACGTTTGCCGCATGCGTCGGTCCAGATCACATCGGGCTGGCAAAAATTGTCGCCCGCGGTGACAAATGAGACCGATGTGAATTCGTAACGGTCCAGATCCGCACCAAATGCCGATATCGGGTTCCGATCCCGCTACCTTGGTCGCGGGCTTTGATAGCGGGTCTCGATAACGGGGTGGGAAAGGGGGAACATGCGCGTTGACGGACGGGACATCACCGTCACCGGCAGTCTCCTGCAACCGCCGACCCGACGCACCAACGACATCCTGCGGCTGATTCTGGCCGCGATCTTCCTGGCCACCGTCATCACCAGCTCGCTGATCACCCGCTACGAGTGGGTGGCCCTGGAGAAGTCGATCTCCAGGATCGTCGGCGTGCTCACCCCGACCCAGTCCAATCTGGTCTACCTGGCCTACGGCATCGCGATCCTGGCGCTGCCGTTCGTGATCCTGGTCAGCCTGATCCTGGGGCGGCAGTGGAAACTGCTGGGCGCCTATGCGGCTGCGGCCCTGATCACCATGCTGTCGCTGTCGATCACCGCCAACGGCATCGCCGCCCCCAGATGGCATTTCGATCTCTCCGACCGGCTCAGCTCCCAGTTGTCGCAGTTCCTCGACGACCCGCGCTGGATCGGCATGCTCGCCGCGGTGCTCACCGTCTCCGGGCCGTGGCTGTCACGCCGGCTGCGCCGCTGGTGGTGGACGCTGCTGCTGGCGTTCGTCCCGATCCACCTGGTGGTCAGCGCCGTCGTGCCGGCCCGCTCGCTGCTGGGCCTGACCGCAGGCTGGTTCGTCGGCGCCCTGGTGGTGTGGCTCGTCGGCACCCCCGCCCTGGAAGTCCCGCTCGACGGCGCGGTGCGCGCGCTGGCCCGGCGCGGGTTCGTCGTCTCGGCGTTCAACGTGGTGCGCCCGGCCGGCGCCGGCCCGCTCACGCTGATCGCGCAGTCACCGGATCCCGACTCCAGCGCCGTCGTCGAGCTGTACGGCCCCAACCAGCAGAGCGGCGGCGCGGTGCGTCAGGTGTGGCGCAAAATGCGGCTGCGCTCCAATGAGACGGCGCCCCTGCAGACCTCGATGCGCCGCGCCGTCGAGCACCGGGCCTTGATGGCCATCGCGATCGGCGACCTCGGTCTGGCCAGCACATCGACCATGTCGGTGGCCGGCCTGGACCGCGGCTGGACGCTGTACGCGCACAACCGCAAACGCGGCGTCCCCCTGGACCAGAGCACCGAGGAGACCACCGTCGGCCGCGTCTGGAGTGCGCTGCGCATGCTGCACGACCACCAGATCTCCCACGGAGACCTGCGCAGCAAGGAGATCACCGTCGACGACGGCTCCGTGCTGTTCGGTGGATTCGGCAACGCCGAGTACGGCGCCACCGACGCTCAATTGCAGTCCGACATCGCGCAACTGCTCGTCACCACCTCAGCGTTGTACGACCCGAAAGCGGCGGTCACCGCGGCGATCGACGCGTTCGGCCGCGACACCGTGCTCACCGCGTCGCGCCGACTCACCAAGGCCGCGGTGCCATCCCGGGTGCGCGACGCCGTCCCCGACGCCAAAGCGGTGATGACCTCCGCGCGCGACGAGGTCAAGCGCCAGACCGGGGCCGACCAGATCCAGGCCGAGACCATCACCCGGTTCACCCGCACCCAGGTGATCCAGCTGGTGCTGCTGGTGGCCCTGGTCTACGTGGCCTACCCGTTCATCAGCACGGTGCCGACGTTCTTCTCCGAACTGCGCACCGTGGACTGGTCGTGGGCCCTGCTCGGGCTGACCGTCCCGGCGCTGACCTATGTCGGTGCGGCGGCCGCGCTGTGGGCGTGCGCCGACGGGCTGGTGAGTTTCCGCAACCTCTCGATCATGCAGGTGGCCAACACCTTTGCCGCGACCACCACGCCCGCGGGCGTGGGCGGCCTGGCCCTGAGCACCCGGTTCCTGCAGAAGGGCGGGCTGAGCACGGCACGCGCCACCGCAGCGGTGGCACTGCAACAGTCGGTGCAGGTGATCGTGCACGTGATCCTGCTGATCTTCTTCAGCACCATGGCCGGGGCCTCGGCCGACCTGTCGCACTTCGTCCCGAGCTCGACCGTCCTCTACCTGATCGCCGGGCTCGCGCTCGGGCTCATCGGGGCCTTCCTGGCGGTGCCCAAACTGCGGCGCTGGCTGTCGTCCTCGTTGCGTCCGAAGCTCAAAGAGGTCACCGACGACCTGGTCAAGCTGGCCCGCGAACCGCAACGGCTGGCACTGATCGTGCTGGGCGCCGCGGGCACGACCCTCGGTGCGGCCCTGGCGCTGTGGGCCAGCGTGGAGGCGTTCGGCGGAACCACCTCATTCATCACCGTCACCGTGGTGACCATGGTCGGCGGCACCCTGGCCTCTGCGGCGCCCACGCCCGGCGGTGTGGGCGCGGTCGAGGCCGCCCTGATCGGTGGTCTCGCGGCGTTCGGTGTGCCCGCCGGGATCGCGGTGCCCGCGGTACTGCTCTACCGGGTGCTGACCTGCTGGTTGCCGGTGTTCATCGGCTGGCCGGTGATGCGCTGGCTCACCAAGAACGACATGATCTGATTTCTGGGCTGATGATGTCGGGTCACGGCCCTGTGGCGAGTGTGTAGCTTGTCGAGGAAACATCCGTGG
>NZ_HG322951.1:1678799-1681042 GCF_000455325.1 Mycolicibacterium septicum DSM 44393 | reverse complement strand
GCGTGAATCTGGCCCAGAAACCTACGCATTCGCCGCAGCGTCGGTAGGCGACATAGGTCCTGACTTAACCGAGCCCTGTGACCTCGGCATTCCCCGCAGCGAAACCCAGCGGACGCGAGATCGCGACGAGGAATTCCGGATAATCCGTGCATCCGGCAACGACGGTGAGGTGCCATGATGATGTGTCATGGACAGCGCCGATCCCACCGAGCTGATCCGCCGTGCCGACGCCTCACTCGCAGGTGTCGGCAAACTTCGCGCCGAGATCGCCGACCGCATCCGCGCGAGCACCGACGAGGTGGTGACCCAGACGCTGCAATCGGCGCCGCTGCAGCACCTGCGCCCCTATCTGGCGCGCGGCGCCCGCCTCGGCGGGCTGGCCAATTCCGAGTACCGCACCGTGGGAGCCATCCACACCGTGCCGGCCCGGGTGTTGACCCAGGTGCCCGGTGTCGACATCGGGACCGCGCAGTCGGTGCAGGCGGCAGCCCAGGCCATGGCCGACCACATCCGCACCACCACGCGGCCCCGGCTGCGGGCCGAGCAGGACACCGAGTTGCTGACCTCACTGCTGACACTGGTTCAGGCCGACGCACCGGTCAAGCAGCTGCGCCGGCTGATGCCACGACTGCGCAGCCACACCGCATCGGATCAGTTGCTCGAGTCGGTGAGCGGGCTGCTCGACCGCATCGACGACGCCCACCACAGCGACGGCGACGTGTGGGCGATCTACCGCTCCGATCCGCGCCCCATCGACCAGCTACTGAGTGAATTCGCCTCCGGGACAACCGATGTGGATGCCGCCCAGGGATTCGTCGGGGCGGAGGTGGCCGCGCAGGTCGAGCAGACGGTGCTGAACCGCTCACTGCTGCGCACCGAACTGCGCGGCTACCAGGAATTCGGCGCCCGCTACGCGGTGGCCCGCGAGCGGGCCCTGCTGTGCGACGACCTGGGGCTGGGCAAAACCCTGCAGGCACTGGCGGTGGCCGCACACCTGGCCGCCGCAGAACAGCTGCGCCACACCCTGGTGGTCTGCCAGCCCAACACCGGAATCCATTGGGCCGCGGAAACAGCCAAACACACCGCGCTGCGGGCGATCGAGATCCGCGGCAGTGAACGCGATGCGCGCCTTGAGAATTGGAAGAATTCCGGCGGCGTGGCCATCGTCTCCTACGACACCCTGCAGCGCATCAAACTGCCCGAACGCCCCACGCTGGTCGTCGTCGACGAGGCGCACCTGCTGCGCGACCCGAAATCCGACCGGGCCCGCGCCGTGCGCAACGTGCTGACCTCCGACAACCGCGTGCTGTTCCTGTCCGGGGTACCGATGCACCAGCGGATCGGCGGCTTTCGTCATCTGGCCGACTTCCTGCAGCCCGACGTCGCGGGCAAGGTGGCGCCCAACGCGGGCGAACGAGGATCGATCGCCTTCCGCCGCGCGGTCGACCGGGTGCACCTGCGCCGCGACTACCGCGACGTGGTCGACGAACTGCCTGCGCGGATCGCCACCGAGGAATGGGTGCGGCTCAGCCGCACCGACCGTGAGCGGTATCGCCAAGCCGTCTCCAGCGGCAACTTCAGCGCGATCCGGCAGGGCGCCTGGCCGTCCGGTGCACCGACGCCGGGCGCCAAGCTGGACCGGCTCATCGAACTCACCAACGAAGCCCACATCAACGGGGCCCGGGTGGTGGTGTTCTCCCACTATCCCGCGGTTCTCGATGTGATCCGGAAAGCCCTGCCGGGCAATATCTTCGGAACCGTCGACGCATCGGTACCCGATCAGCAGGCTGTCGTCGACGCGTTCGCGACCGACCGCGGCCCGGCCAACCTGTTGGCTCACATCGGTGCAGGCGCGCTGGACCTGCGCCGGCTCAACGCGCCGGTGGTGTTGATCCTCGCCGAACCCCAGTGGCAGCCGCGCACCGAGCGTCAGGTCATCGGGCGCACCCAGCGACTCAGCGAACTGCACACCGTGCGGGTGCACCGGCTACTGGCCAGGGGCACTGTCGACGAGCCGATCCGCCGCCTGGCACATCATCCCGACCAGGCCCCACCGCATCAGGACGAGGTGGTGCGGGCCGAGCAGGTACGTCTGGCCCGGGCCGGGCTGACCGCGAAGTTCAGTGGAAGCGGTTGATGATCGGGATGCGTTCGATGATCCGGTCCCGCAGCCGCGGCTGCGGATAGGTCACAACCGGAGGAACATACGGCGGCGGCGTGTAGACCGGTGCCGGCGGTGGCGC
>NZ_HG322951.1:1639540-1678494 GCF_000455325.1 Mycolicibacterium septicum DSM 44393 | reverse complement strand
GGGACCTGGGCGGGCGGCTGGTGCGCCGGCGGGTTGGCGGCCTCGACCGCCTGGGCCGGCGGCGGAGCCGCGGGAGTCTGTGGCGGAGCGGCAGGCGCCGGCTTGGTGGCGGCCTTGTCGACGGGCTTCTGCACCGGTCTCGGGGCAGGCCCGGCTTCGGGCGCTGATTCCTGAATGCTCGCGGCGTGCGCGGTTTCCGACACCGCGCCCGGATGCAGGTGCAGGCCGATGGCGGCCGAGGTCGCGACGACGAGCGTCACCAAGGCCCCGCCCACGACCGACGACAATGCGCCGACCTTGGTCCAGTGCACCGCCTTGACCGGAGTGGCAACGGTATTCACCGCGAGCGCCGCCGCCAGCCCCGCACCTCGGGCGAACGCGAGATCGGATTCGGCGGCAGTGATCACCGCAGCCGGGATGGAGTCGGCCAGCTCGGCCACCGTCGGATCGTGGGCATCGGAGCCCAGGATGAACATCGCGCTGACCGGCCTGCCGGTGAGCGCCAGCAGCCCGGCGATATCGGCCACGAACGTCTCGGACCGCTCGATCCGGTCGGCGCTGACGTCGTCAGGCGTCACGATCGCCACCACCGCGGCGTCGGGTTCGACGATGCAGACCGCGATGTCGTCGTGTTCGGTGATCTCGGCGATACCACTGGCCAGCATGCCGGCCGCCTCGATCTCCGAGACCGCGAAGACGTTTCCGTAGCCGCGGGTGTCCAGGGCTTCCATGATGTGCCCGGCCAGTGGGGCGGCGTCATTGGTCCACGTCACGCCGATCGCGTGGATGCGGTGTCCGCCTTCGAGCTCGGTGTCGTCCACCAGGCCGCGCAGCAGTCCGTCGGGGTCGTAACCGATGACGTCTTCGAGGGAGATCGCGCCACGATCGACCGGCCGCCCCTCGCCCGTCGTGCCTTCGACGAGCACCCACCGAACGGCTCTCGAAGTCATCGCGAGGCCGAGCACGAGATCCATACCGATCCCCCGATCTGCCTAGTCAGTCGTTGTTCAGGTTACCGGTGTGACGCCGCTTACAGGTGGGTGCGGCGATCTACGCGCAAACTCCCCCATCCGGCATCGGCCCGCACTCCTGCTGCGGCACACCATAAGCTCGCTGCATATGAGGTACATCGCCGCCATCTTGGCCACCACATCCGTGCTCGCCGGATGTGCCGTCGCGGGCACGCCGACGATGGCCCCGGTGACCAACGAATGGCGGCAGGCCGTCATGGATGCGGTGGCCGGCCTGGGCTCGAAGATGGGTCCGATCGGCAATGCGATGGTGACCGCCGACCACAAGACCGACTACGGCGCACTGCACAGCGCGTGCAACGACATGCGCCTTTACCTCGACTCGGTGCAGAACAAGGTCCTGCCCGGGCCCGACATCAAGGTCAACACGGCCCTGCAGGCAGGCTTCGACGGCTACCGCAGCATGGCCGACCAATGCGTGGGGTTGACGCCGGCAAACAGTTCCGGCCGGCTGATGAAGTTGGGCGCCACCATTGACGAGGCTCATCTGCACATCAAGGACGCGCTGAGGCTGCTGGGCGTCGCCATCCCGAAGCGCTAGGGCCACAGACCGGCGGCGACCGCGGCGAGCCGATCGAGTTTGACCCGTGCGGCCCCGTCCCGGGCCTGCTGGGCGATACCACTGAGCACGGCCATCACATAGCGGGCCAAGGCGTCCGGATCAGTCGAGGACGGCAGGGCCCCGGCCGCGATATCGGCGCGGATCTTGTCGGAAAACTGAGCGATCTTTCGTTCGCGGACCATGCGCATGGATTTCTGCACGACCGGGTCGGCGGTCCCCGCGTCGCCACTGACGATCAGGCAGCCCAAGGGCAGCCCGCGGCGGGTATACCGGGCCGGCGCCTCGGCGAAGACCCTGGCCGCGGCACGACGCGCGGTCGGCTCCTCCGCCAGTGCGGCATCGATGAATCCGCCGTACTCCCGGTCATACACCTCGACGGCCTCGGCGAACAGGTGCTGTTTGTCGCCGAAAGTGTTGTAGAGGCTGGGTGCGGCGACGCCGACCTCGTCGATGAGATCGCGCATGGACGTGGCTTCGTACCCGTTCTGCCAGAACATCCGGATCACCTTGTCCAGCACCGCGTCCCGATCGAAGGACCGGGGCCGTCCCCGCGTCGTCGCCATGCAGCCATTTTATAGCGACCGTTTCAAAATATGCTAGCGTCACGTTTTGTAACGACCGCTAAAGAAAGAACGGGGCTCATGGACGCACTGAAAGGCAAGACGGCGCTGGTCACCGGGGGCAGCCGAGGCATCGGCCGCGCGATCGCACAGCGGCTCGCAGCGGATGGGGCGCGGGTCGGCGTGCACTACGGCACGGGAGCCGACGCGGCTGCGCAGACGGCGCAGCAGATCCGCGATGCCGGCGGGACAGCGTTCGCATTCGGGGCACAACTCGGCGTCGCCGGTGACGCCGACCAACTATGGACGGGCTTCGACCAGCACGCCGACGGCGTCGACATCCTGGTCAACAACGCCGGAATCCTCGGCACCCGAACACCGTTCACCGACCTCACCCGGGCGGAGTTCGAGACGGTGCTCGCGGTCAACACCACCGCACCGGTTTTCGTGGTGCAACAGGGCCTGACCCGACTGCGCGACGGCGGGCGCATCGTCAACATCTCCACCCGGTTCACCCACGGCATGCGCATCCCCGACCTGCTCGCCTACGCGATGTCCAAGGCCGCGATCGACGCGTTCACCGCCACCCTGGCCAAGGAACTCGCCGCACGCCGGATCACCGTCAACGCGGTCGGGCCGGGCACTGTCGACACCGACATGAATGCCGCCCGGCTGGCAACACCCGAGGGGCGGTCAGCGGTGGCCGCCCAATCGCCGTTCAACAGGGTGGCCGACCCCGCAGACGTCGCCGATATCGTGGCCTTCCTGGCATCGGACGATTCCCGGTGGGTCACCGGGCAGTGGATCGACGCCACCGGCGGGTCGATGCTCTGATGCCCACCGCCATCTGGATCATCGGCCTTGCGATATTCGCCCAGGGCACAAGCGAACTCGTTCTCGCCGGGCTCCTGCCCGGGTTGGCCGCCGACCTTTCGGTCAGCATTCCGCAGGCGGGCCTGTTGATCACGGGATTCGCCCTGGGCATGCTGGTCGGCGCGCCCGTGCTGGCCATTGCGACGCTTCGACTGCCACGGCGCCGGACGATGCTGGCCTTTCTCGCCGTGTTCATCGTCGTGCACATCGTCGGGGCGCTGACCGATGACTACGCCATCCTGTTCGTCACCCGGTTCGTGGCGGCATTCGTCTACGCCGGATTCTGGGCGGTCGGCGGCGCCACCGCCATGGCGCTGGTGACACCCGAACGGCGCGGGCGGGCGATGAGCATCGTCGCCGGAGGCCTGACCGTCGCGACCGTGATCGGCCTGCCCGCCGGCACCTGGATCGGCCAGCACCTCGGCTGGCGCGGGACATTCTGGGTGATCGCCGCGATGAGTGCCGTCGCAGCGGTCGCGATCCTGACCGGCGTGCCCGATCTGAAGCCGCGAACTCCCCCACATCTGGCCACCGAGATCCGCGGCCTCGCGACGCCGCGACTGTGGCTGTCGTACGCCATGACCGCTGTCTCCACCACCGCGCTCTTGGGCACCTTCTCGTATCTCGCGGCGATGTTGATCGACACCACCGGACTTGATCCACGATGGGTGCCGCTCGTCCTGCTGGCGTACGGCGCCGGGTCGATCATCGGAATCGCGATGGGCGGCCACATCGCCGACCGCTTTCCCGTGGGAGTGCTGGCCGCCGGATTCACCGGATTACTGGTCGTCTCGTGTTTCATCGCATTGACGGCCGCGGCCGTCGTGCCGGTCGTGATCGGAGTGTTCCTGCTCGGCCTGGCCGGGTTCGGCACCAACCCCGCGCTGAACTCCAGGGTTGTCGGTATCGCCCCGGCCTCACCCACGTTGTCCATGGCCGGCAGTGTGTCCGCGTTCAACCTCGGTATCAGCCTCGGCCCATGGCTCGGCGGCCTCGCGCTCACCGCCGGCTTCGGCTACCCCGCGGTGGCGTGGATCGGCGCCGCCCTGGCCGCCGCAGCCCTGCTGCTGCTCGCGGTCGAGGTCTATACAGCGATGCCGCACCGACACCCCCCATTGGGGGCTACAAAAGTGACGGAGACCTCAGCCAGTTAATTAGGTTCCCGTAGCGTTTGTGTTCAACAATTGTTTACCGTGTCGTTACAGTTCCTCCTGCTGTGCATCGTCGTCTTCACGGCCCTGATGTTCGACTTCACCAACGGGTTTCACGACACCGGCAATGCCATGGCGACCTCGATCGCCAGTGGCGCCCTCAAACCCCGAACAGCGGTAGCCCTGTCGGCACTGCTGAACCTGGTCGGCGCCTTTCTGTCCACCGCTGTGGCGGCAACCATCGCCAAGGGTCTGGTCGACGCCGATCTGGTGTCCCTGGAGCTGGTGTTCGCCGGGCTCGTCGGCGCCATCCTCTGGAACTTGTTCACCTGGCTGATGGGCATCCCGTCCAGCTCGTCGCACGCACTCATCGGCGGCATCGTCGGCGCGATGATCGCCGCCGTCGGCGGCCACGGCGTGATCTGGCACGGGGTGGTCTCCACCGTCATCGTGCCCGCGGTGTTGTCGCCACTGATCGCCGGTGTGGTGGCCTGCATCGCCAGCTGGCTGGTCTACCGGCTGATCCGCGGCCTACCCAAGGACCGCACCATCGCCGCGTTCCGGTACGGACAGATCGGTTCGGCCTCCCTGATCTCACTGGCACACGGCACCAACGACGCCCAGAAGACGATGGGCATCATCTTCCTCGCCCTGATCTCCTACGGCGCCGTCGACGAATCCGCGAGCATGCCGCCGTTCTGGGTGATCGTCGCCTGTGCCGTCGCCATCGCACTCGGCACGCTCTCGGGTGGTTGGCGGGTCATCCGCACCCTGGGCAAGGGCCTGGTCGACACCGAAGCTCCGCAGGGGATGGCCGCCGAAGTCTCCTCAGCGGCCACCATCCTGCTGTCCAGCCACTTCGGCTACTCGCTGTCCACCACGCACGTCGCGACCGGGTCCATCCTCGGCAGCGGACTGGGCCGTCGCACCGAGGTGCGCTGGGCCGTCGCCCGCAACATGGCCGTCGCGTGGCTGATCACCCTGCCGGCCGCGGGCCTGGTCGGCGCGCTCACGTACGTCCTGGTGCACGGGATCGGCGGCTTTGCCGGACCGCTGGTCGGGTTCGTGGCTCTGATCGCCTCGACCGTGCCCATCTGGCTCAAGTCGCGCAAGCCGCCGATCGACCACAACAACGTCAACGACGCGTGGCAGGGCAGCCTGACCGCGGTCGAGGGCAAGGCCGAGAGCAAGTAGGGACGGGGCTCATGAACAACTGGATCAATCTCGTGGCCGTCGGCAAGATCCTGCTCTTCGGCCTGGCAGTGGGCGCCTCCGTGCCAACCCTGTTCGCGATCGGCGTCCGGCTGCACATCGCGGGTGACGGGCCCTCAAATGCCGGACGGCGACGCTTGCTGGTCGGTCTGAGCTGGGTGTTCTTCGCGTTGGTGCTGATCGTGGTGGTCACCGGCGTGTTGTTCATCGCCAACAACTTCATCGGCCATCACACGGGCGTCTACCTGTTCGGTAGCACCACGCACTAGGCGCCTGGCCCGCCTCAGGCCAGCGGCGCGACCGGCGCCGGCACAGCCGGTGCGGGTGCAACGGGCGCGGGCGTGGTCGGCGTTGGCGCCGCCGGACTTTGAGCGGGCGCCGGACCGGGAAGATTCTGCGGCGCCGGCCCCATGTGCTGAGCAGGCTGTGCGGCCTGCGCAGGCTGGACCCGCGACGGCTGCGACGGGCCTGCGCCCGCCAGCGTCGCCGGCGGAACGACGGGCGGAATCGCCTGCTGCTCCCAGTCGTCCTGCAGCTTGCTCGCCGCGAAGGCGGCGCCCTGGTTCACCAGGCCGGCTTCGGCGTACTGCGTGTGGATGCCGAAACTCCTGCCCTGCGGATCACACACCAGGTCGTTGTCGACACAGAGATCGATGGCTTTGGCCGTGTAACTCGGCCCGACCACGACCGAGGGATTGTTGAGTACCTTCATGAATCGCGGCGACGGCTTCCCGAACAACGCGACGGCTGCCACGTGGTCAGCTACATCCGGCGGCATGGGCGCAGGCACCTCTGCCGGTGAAATCCCATCGGGCACAACGCTCGCAGTTACGAAACCGATAACCGCTGCGCCCTGAGAGAATCCGCCGAGCACCATCTTGGTGTCCGGGCAATTGGCCGCGGTGGCCAAGATATGTGCGCGCGCGTCGGCGATTCCCTGGACCGCAGTCGGAAAGTCGGTGGTAGCGGGGTAATCGACGGGATACACCCCCACCGACTTCGCACCGACGTTGGCACGCAACGAGTTAACGAACGCCTCTCCCGTATCCCCAACGCCTGGCGCTTCCATGGTGCCGCGGGCGAATATCACCTCAGCATCCGGACACGGTGCCGCACTGGCGGACGGCATCGTCACGTTGCCCATCACGGAAGCCGCCCCCGCCATGACGGCAACCAAACCGGCACTTCCGAGTTTCCCCACGAATTCAGAGTGACATAGGACAGCATTGAGCGCGCCCCGAGCAAGCGGAGGCATACAGGTCCCTCAAGAACCAAAGAGAACTCTTAGGAAAGGAATTCATGAATGAAAGGTCGGGGGAAATCGTCATGCCGTGCGCGCAGGCAGCGGGTTTCGCATCGGTGGGCTTCGATGCTGTTCGCCGGCGGCCTCGTGGTCGCGGTATCGGCAGGAGTCACCGTCAGCACGCCGACAGCCACGTACAGTGCCGCGATTCGGCTGGTGGGCACGACGATCGGCGTGGGGCCCTCTTTCGACGCATTCGGATTGACCGTCCCGATGCTGTTCTACGGAAGCACCATCCCGGAAGGCGACTCGTACCACACGCTCCCCTACCCCGCGCAGATCAACCTCAACTACCCGATCATCTCGGATCTGCCGGTGCTGTCGGGTCTTCCGTACTGGCCGCAGTCCCTGAAGCGATCCGAAGGGGTCGGCGCCGGCTACCTGCTGCAGGACATCGCCAATACGGCGGCCGGTGAGAAGATCACGATCATCGGCGTATCGCAGGGCAACCAGGTCGCCGAGCTCGCCCGGGCCGCGATGGCCAAAACCCTGAATTATGTTGCCAATGCCGCGAATTACGAGTTCGTCTTCATCGGGAACCCCTATCAACCCAACGGCGGCATCCTCACCAGGTTGGCATCGTTGAGAACCCTTCCGATACTGGGCGACATCTTCCCGCTCGGCCGTCCCGGGCCGTCCGACAGTCCCTTCAAGACGACCTACTACCAGAACCAATACGACGGTATCGCCGACTTCCCGGCCTATTTCAACGTGCTGTCGCTGGTGAACTCGTTTGCCGGGCAGTTGTTCGGGCATGCATTTCCCGGCTATGTCCTGGAGTATCCCGACGCCCCCAACGCAGTGAAGACACAGATCGGCAACACCACCTACGTGACGCTGCCCCAGTATCTTCCGTTGCTGGCGCCGCTGCGCATACCCGCATCCCTGATCGGCGCGGAACGATTCGTCGACGCCCTGGACCCGATCCTGCGGGTCTTCGTCGAAATGGGATACGACCGCACCGCAGATCCCAGTCACGCCCAGGAATTCAGCTGGGTCACGCCGCAGGAGAAAGTGCAGGAGGCGCTGAACGAACTGCCGCGCGCGTTCAAGCAATCGCTAGCGATCCTCGGAGGCGAGAAGTACATCCCTACGCTGCCCCAGCCGGTCGTGTCCGGCACCGAACCCGAAACCCCGGTGACCGAACATCCCATCGTGCCGGTGGGCACCTCGCCGTTCGAGCAGGACCTACGCCGCGCGGTGGAGGACATGGCGGCGACGTTGTCGAACGCCACCCGGCCTTTTGCCAAGGTGCTTCAAGCCATCGGCGAGGCGACGCGGACGCAGAAGACCGTTGAGCCGACCGGCCCGACCGGCCCGACCGGGCAAATCGGGCAGACCGTTGCCGTTTCCGCGCCGACGTCACTGCGCAGCCCGAAGGCGCGCACGCAATCGCCCTCGCCCCGCAGCGATTCGGTGCAGCGGTCGAGGGCGGTCCCACAGTCGAAGGGCACCGACCGGGATTCTGTTCGCTCGAACCTGCGCTCGACAGTTCGCTCATCGGTTGGCTCGGCTGTCGGCTCGGCCAAGAAAGCCACGAAGTCCGCACCCGCTCAGCGCCATCGTCCCTCCGAGCACAAGGCGGGCTAACCGACCGACCGCGGGACGGTGCCCGCACTACACTCCGGGCCATGGACAGACCGCCGGCGGGGCCCGGCGCAGGCGCAACGTCGGAGCAGGCTGCGAAGCCCCGCGGGCAGCGCACGATCCGCGGGCTCGACGCCGAACAGCGTCGTGCCCATCGCCGTGAGCAACTGCTGACGGCCGCCTTCGAGCTGATCGCGCGCGACGGGTACGCCAACACCTCGATCGAGCAGATCTGCCAGACGGCGTATGTCGGCAACAAGGCGTTCTACGAGGTCTTCGACAGCAAAGAAGACTGCTACCTGGCCCTGCTCGCCCAGATCGCGGCACAGATCGAGAAGCAGGCGGTCGAGGCCCTCGGCGATGCGCCGGACGATCCCGACGAAACGGTTCACCGGCTGTTGTCGGCCTTCGCCCACGCACTCGTCGACGATCCCCGGGTGGCCGTGGTGGCCTTCGGCGAGTGCGCAGGCATCTCGCCGCGGGTCGAGCGGCTGCGCCGCGAGAATCGCCGCTGGACTGCGGCGTTTCTCGAGAATCTGTGGCGGCAGCGCGAGTTTCCCTGCCTGCCCGATACCGGCGCGGTCGACTATCACGCCTTGGCGGTGTCGACCGTGGGCGGGCTGTTCGAGAGCGTGGCCGACTGGCTGCACCAGCGGGAGGCCGGCAGCGATCCGGCGCCGACCATCGACACCCTGATCGGCAATCTGGCGAGTTTTGTGGCGGTGGTTCGCGCCGGGATCGCGGCGTCCACCCGCTGAATCTGCAAACTCCGGTTTGCAACAAGAGCTCTTGTTTCAAAAAGTGACTCTTGTCATACATCGCTACCCACTGGTAACTTTCCGGCAGCATGCGACGTGGCGCCCGTCACATTCCGTCGTCGACGCGCTGGTCGCAGGCCCAGATGTTCCGGCCGAGCATGGCCGACTCACCACGATGAGGAAAGAAGGAACAGCATGAGGGGTTGGGGTCGGGGGGAGTCGTCGCGGAGTGCGCGCCGACAGCGCGGTTCGCGCCGCTGGGGGTCGATGTTGATGGCCGGCGGTGTCGTCGTCGCGGTGTCGGCGGGAGTCACGGTCAGCACGCCGACTGCCACCTACAGTGCCGCCATCCGACTGATCGGCACGACGATCGGCGTGGGGCCCTCTTTTGACGGATTCGGGATGAGCGTCCCGCTGTTCTTCTACGGGAGCACGGTGCCCGAAGGCGACTCGTTCCACACGGTCCCCTACCCCGCACAGATCGCCCTCAGCATCCCGATCATCTCTGATCTGCCCGGGCTGTCCGACATTCCGTACTGGCCGCAGTCACTCAAACGATCCGAGCAGATCGGGGCGGGCTACCTCCAGCAGGACATCGCCAACACACCGGCCGACGACAAGGTCACGATCATCGGAATGTCGCAGGGCACCGAGGTCGCCGAGATCGTGCGGGCCGCCATGGCCAAAGACCCGAATTATGTTGCCAAAGCGGACAACTACGAGTTCGTCTTCATCGGTGACCCGTACCAGCCCAACGGCGGCATCCTGACCCGCTTCACCTCGTGGAGCGACCTGCCCGTGCTCGGCGACATCTTCCCGTTCGGCCGGCCGGGACCCTCCGACAGTCCCTTCAAGACGACCTATTACCAGAACCAGTACGACGGCTTCGCTGATTTCCCAGCGTATTTCAACGTGCTGTCCGTCGCGAACGCCGTCGCCGGGATCCTGTTCCAGCACGTCTTTCCCGGCTACGTGCTGGAGCATCCCGACGCCCCCAACGCCGTCACCACCCAGGTCGGCAACACCACCTACGTGATGCTGCCCCAGTACCTGCCCCTGCTGGCACCGCTGCGCATTCCTGCCTCATTGATCGGCGCGGAACGATTCGTCGACGCCCTGGACCCGATCCTGCGGGTCTTCGTCGAAATGGGATACGACCGCACCGCAGATCCCAGCCAGGTCAAGGAATTCAGCTGGGTCACCCCTGAAGAGAAGATTCACGAAGCACTCAACGCGCTCCCGGGGGCGTTCGCACAGTCGCTGGCGATCCTGGGCGGCGAGAAGTACACGCCCACGCTGCCGCAGCCCGTGGTCTCCGACGTCGAGCCCGAAACCCCGGTGACCGAACATCCCATCGACCCGGTGGGCAACTCGCCGTTCGAGCAAGGGGTGCGCCACACGGTGGAGGAGGTCGCAGCGGCGCTGTCGGACGCCACCCGGCCACTGGCCAAGGTGCTGCAGGCCATCGGCGGCGCGACAGCGCCGCACACGACGGTGGTCCCGGCCACGAGCCCCGCTCCGGCGGATGTCAAGGCAGAAGTCAAGGTGGACAACACGATTGCCGCCACGATCGACAGCAAGGTCGCCGCCGAGGTCAAGACCGATGCCGAGGTCGAGACCGATGCGGACGCCGCCACGGACACCGATGCCAAGGTCGAGACCGACAAGGAGCCGAAGTCCGGTCTGTTGAGTCGTCACGCGCGGACCCGCTCGGACGCCCCGCGCACCGATTCGGCGCCGCGGTTGAAGGTGGTCCGGGACACGGACGATTCGCAGGCGCGCGACGGGAAGGCCTCGCCGGCCGGCGAGTCAACCCGTGAGTCCGCGACGGACACCGCGTCGGCCAGTGACCAGCCTGACCGGAAGTCCGTTCGTGCCGCGAAGCGTGCGGCCAAGCAGGCCGCGAAGCCGGCTGACGCTCAGCGCGACCGGCCCGCGAAACACGAGAGCGCGAAGGCCGGCTAACGCCCCGACGGCGGGCGCTGCGGACGACGCTGAATCCGCAGCGCCTGCGTCGGGACCTGAAGGTCGGTGGTCGGCGGGGCCGCCAGCACGGTCGTCGAGTCCTCTTTCAGGCGAACGATTCTCGGCACCGCCGCCGCTCGGGGTTGCCGAGCGATGGTCGGCGGGGCGGAGCTGTCGGCGGCAGGCTTGGACGGCACGATCTCCGTCGGCGGCTCGGGCACCCGCTTGGCGGAACGGGTTTCGCGTCGCACCAGGTAGCCGGCGAACGGTCCGGTGAACACCATCACCGCCAGCACGAGAAGGCTCAGCGCACACACCGTGACGTCGAAGGTGCTGGTGATCTGCTGGGCCAGGTTGTTGCCGTAGATCGCCGCGGGCGCCGGGCCGGCGTAGCGGGGCGCGAGCGCGACGCCGATGGCCACATTCGCCACGGTGAAGACGAACAGCACCGCGCTGAAGGCGGCCGCCACGGTCGTCGACGTCAGCCCCTGATCGAGCTGGCGATGCAGCCACCGCGCGACCAGTGCGGTGACCAGGTTGAACACCGTCATCGCGACGGTGTCGTACAGCGCACGGGGAAGATCGAGCGACAGGGCGATCAGGAAGTCCACGATGCGCAGGGCCGCGGCCGCGAAAGCCCAGAAGGCGATGAGCGTCAAGCACTTCTGCGCGGCGCCGCGGTAGGCCCCGATGGTCGGCGGCTTGATCAGGAAGACGGCGTACAGCGTCGTCGGCGCCACGATCGCAGCCGCGGCGGCCCAGGCGAGGTAGCCCTCGTAACCCACGGCAGCTGTCGAGGTGTTCTGGGCGATGCCGTGAAAGGCGTCGATGTCGCGGCCGATGCCGCACAGCCACACCAGCGTGGCGGCGATCGCGCCCGAGACACCGATGGCGGTCGTGGCCAGCCGCGCCGCGCCGGTGCGCTCGGTCAGCCAGCGCGAGGCGATGACCAGAGCGATCATCGCCTCCGCGCCGTAGAGCAGTGTGGTGACGATGACGGCGATGTCGTGACCGCCGAACTCGACCTGGGTGACGAACAGGTACCGCAGCCGCCAGTACAGGTTGAACGCCACCGACAGCGTCGCGAGCGCGATCGAAACGAAGCCGATCACCCGAGCCACGGCATACCAGCGCCGGAACTTGTTGTCCTCGATCGTGACCGAGGTAATCGGCGGCTGTCCCGCCAGTAGCGCACCCGCGACGCCGAGCAGCATGCCCGGACCCACACCCGGCGGTACGGCCCCGGTCCCGCCGCTATGCACCGTCTGCACCAGGTGATAGCCGACGAAGCAGACGACCACGACCAGATAGGCCGCGCTGAGCACGAGCCGGATCCGGCTCGTGCTCCGGACATCGGATTTTGGGGAGGCCAGGCGGAACGGTCCGAGGTGCGGCGCGAGAGCGGCGGCCACGGCCAGCAGCGTGACGACGGCCAGCACGACGAACGTCGAGCCGGCACTGCCGGGGATGCCGAGGCCGAATTCCAGGTTCCACGGGAGCAGGAACCCGGCGATGAGCAACGCCACGGCCAGGCCGTCGCGCACCCGGTTGGTCCGGGTGGGCACGTAGCCGACCCGGGGCGGGCGCTCCACGACCGGCGCGGCCACCGTCGCCACCTGGACGGTGGCGGACGCGTCGTAACGCTCGTCGCTCACGTACCGATTCCCCTCTATGAGTGACAACGCACGGATCCCAACCAGCGTGCTCACTTTTGCTCCGGCGCACAAGCAGCGCTGGCAGCCGCGGTCGTTCGACCACCGAGGTCCGTCGCAGCTGTGCGGTAGCTTGGATTTGTCCGTCGGGGCTCGTACGAGATCCATAGAGCAAGGAGTGGAGCCGTGGACGTAGTCCTCGGGGTGGCGGTCACCGGGCGTGTGGCGCGCTTGGCCATGATCGGTTCGCCCGCGAGCGGCGGCCAGGTTCTGGACCAGTACGCGCTCGACCTGCCCGACGACCTGGTCGCCGAGATGTCCGAGCTGGCCGAGACCATCATCGGCACCTACCGCGCGGTGACCGAGTCGGGTAACCAGGTCGCCGCCACGCGGCTGTGCCTGCCCGACGATTCGGCCGCCGACACGCTGCGTCAGACCGTGCTCAACGCCGGAGTGCCGAACGTCGAGGTGGTGACCGAGGCCGAGGCTGCCGCGGCCCTGGCCCGCAGTGTGGGTGCGGATGCCGCGTTGCTGCTGGCCGACGACGACACCGTGTCGCTGACGACGGTCGGTCAGACCACCGGGACCCCTGCATCGACAACGACGACGTTGGCCACCATGCCGATCGGCACCGCCGGCGCCGCCGCCGCATGCGCGGCCGTCCTGCAGCGGGTGCCCGCCGACGAAGCCCCGGGCCGCGTGCTGCTGGTCGGGCAACGCCTCGATCTTGATTCCGTTGCGGCAGAACTTCGTTCGACGGCACCGGTCGAGGTGGCACCGGACGCCGGCTATGCGATCGCCCGCGGCGCCGCACGGTTGGTCGGCGATATCGCGCCGGCCGGCGCATCCACCCAGATGGCACCCGTCGTCGGCGTGCCACAGGATCCAACGCAGATGGCACCCGTGTCAGATGCCACTCAAATGGCGCCTGCCGCCGGGGATGCGACGCAGATGGCTCCCGCCGCCGCTGATGCCACGCAGATGGCCCCGGCTGCCGACGCCACCCAGATGGCACCTGCCCGCGGGGACTCCGCCGCGGTCGGACCGGACCTGGCGTACTCGCAGGAGGCCGAGGACGAACCCTGGGCCGACGAGATGCCGATGGACGCGGTCAACGAGTTCATCCCCGAGCAGGACGACGATCCCGACTACACGACCGTCATCGCGCCGCCACCGCCGCGGATGCTGCTGATGGGCAGCGCCCTGGCATTCGTGGTGGTCAGCTTCGCCACACTGGCCACCGCGGTCGCCATCAATGTCCGGCCCACGGCCGACGTGCGAGCCCAACCGGCACCCGCCGAGCAGGCGGCCACCGTGCCCGGCAACTACCTTCCGCCGGTGCCGCACGAACCCGATCCGGTGGCATTGCCCGTCTCGGTGCTGACCCCGCCGCCCGCTGCTCCGGCAGCGCCCAAGGTGCGCTCGGACACCGGCAACCAGGCTCCGCAGGTGGCGCCGCCTCAGGCACCGCCCGTGGTGCCTGCTCCCCCACCTGTCGAGGTTGCACCCGGCCCGGTTCCGGTTCCTGTTCCGATACCTGTGCCCGTGCCGATCCCGATCCCGCCGGTCGTGTGGCCGACGTTGCCGTCGCCATGGGTGCCGACGAGGCCACCCACCACGACAACGGCACCGCCCACCACCACGACGGCACCGCCGACAACCACAACGGCACCGCCGACGACAACGACTGCGCCACCGACCACCACAACCGCGCCACCGACGACGACCACAGCGCCGCCACCCACGACGACGGCACCGCCCACCACCACGGTGGCGCCGCCGACGACAACTGTTCCGCCGACGCACACGTCGACGGAAGCGTCGGTGCCGACGGTGGCGCCGCAGTCTCCGTTTGGCGGCGGTTCATCCTCGGGCGGCGGATCGTCGTCAAGTGAGGGTGGTTCGTCCGGCGGACTCTTCGGTCGCGGTAGCGGCTCCGGCAGCGACAGCGGCGGCGGCTACGGCGGCAGCGGCGGCAGCTACGGCGGCAGCGGCGGCAGCTACGGCGGCAGCGGTGGCTCGCCGGTGACGACGATGCCGGGCAGCCCGTAGCCGATCGGTCCCCGCTCAGTAGTCGTGATTCGGGCAGGCGACGTCGACGTAGACGGTGACGAACGTCGTCGGGCCGGGCTGTTGGTTACCGGGATTGTTGACGCCGGTGACCCAGCACTCCGACAGCGGCTTGGTGTCGAATCCGTTGGTCCAGTTGATGTTGACCGTGTAGCCCTGTGATTCCAGATCGCTGATCACCTCGTCGGCGCCGGCGGATGCCACGGGCGCCGATACGAGCGGCACGACCACTCCCGTAGCCACCAGCAGCGCGCCACGCAGAACCGTCCGGAGCATGCTCTCCATGATCCGCTCGTCAGCTGGCAACACCCAGTGCACTTGACCGACATCTACCTTGGAAACTGACGTCCGCTTACCCCCGAAAGGAACGCAGCAGTGGCAAAGAAGCGCTGGAACGACCTGTCCCCCACCGCCAAAAAGGCCGTCATCGCGGCGGCCGCGGTCGACGCCGGCCTGCGGGCCTGGGCACTGCGCGACCTCGCCGGTCGCGACGCGAGCCGGATCAACGGACCGAAATGGTTGTGGGGCAGCGCGCTCGGCCTGCTGAGCACCTCGGGTGTGCTGCCCGCGGTCTATCTGGTCGCCGGGCGCAGGTCCTGAGTCGGCCGTTGCCTGGCCATGTTCGGCCAGGCAACGGCAGATCCGTTTCCCTCGGCTGCACCTACCCGGTGTGCGCCACGCTCTGACCGCGCTGAGGCGCGGGATCGGTGATGGCGCCGTCGTCGAGGAGATTGTCGAGGTTGCGCTTCGAGGTCTCCGGCGCGAAGTAGGCGGCGATCAGCGTCAGTACCGACGACGCCGAGATGTAGATCGCGACGGATGTCACCGAACCGGTGGAGTCCAGCAGCGTCGACGCGATCAGCGGTGCGAACCCACCACCGACGATGCCGATCAGCATGTAGCCCAGCGAGACGCCGGTGTAGCGGTAGCTGGTGTCGAACAGCTCGGCGATGAACGCAGCGAGGACGCCGTACATCGCACCCTGGAACACCATCGCGACCGACACCGACAACACCATCAGCCCAAAGTTGCCGGTACCCATGAGCGGGTACACCGCGAAGGCCCACACCGCCATCCCGACGCCGCCGATCAGGAAGGGAATGCGCCGGCCCACCCGGTCACTGAGCCGTCCGAAGTACAGAATCGACAAGAGCTGGGCGACCGCGCCGATGGCGACAGCGTTGAGGACTGTCGCCTTCGAGATATCGGTGTGATGAGTGACGTAGGACAACGAGAACACGTTGATCACGAAGTAGGCGACCTGCTGGCCGAGCCCGAGCAGCACGACCAGCAAGATCATCTTCGGGGCGTGGCGAAGCACCTGCAGGATCGGGGCCTTCGCCTCTTTCTCCTTGAGCTGCTTATGATTTCGGGTGAAGACGGAGGACTCGACGATCTTGACCCGGATCAGCAGACCCACCAACACCAGTGGCGCACTGAGCAGGAACGGAACGCGCCAGCCCCACGCCATGAATTGTTCCTCGGTCATCAGCGCGCTCACCGCCGCCAAGGTGGCCGTGGACAGCAGGAAGCCCAACGGCGATGCGGATTGCATCCAGCTGCCGGCCCGCCCCCGGCTGTCCACAGACTCGTCCTGCTCCACCACCATCAGCACGGCGCCGCCCCATTCACCACCGAGACCGATGCCCTGAATCAGGCGGCACAGCACCAAAAGGACGGGTGCCAGGATGCCGATGGAGCTGTAGGTCGGCAGCAGTCCGATGGCCACGGTCGCGGCACCCATCATCAAGATGGTCGCGATCAGGGCCGCCTTGCGCCCGATCCGGTCACCGATGTGGCCGAAGATGATCCCGCCGATCGGGCGGGCAGCGAACCCGACCCCGAATGTGGCCAGCGCCAACAATGTTCCCGCCGCCGGATCCACATCGGGAAAGAAGATCTTGCCGAACACCAGAGCGGCGACAGACCCGTAGATGTTGAAGTCGTACCACTCGATCGTGGTGCCCACCATGCTCGCGATGATGGTGCGCCTGCGACGCGATTTCGCGGCGGCAGCGTCTGTGTCTGCAGCAGGAACTGAAGGGTTCATATGGTCCTCTGGTGGGTGCTGGTCATAGCGAAAATGCTAGGGCGGCAATATGGCTGCACCCATAGTCGCGGTGCAACGCGATCCAGCTCACACAGTGTGCGTCTGCACAACTGCGGATGCGCACGCGAAATCATGAACGCAGCAGGCACAGCTGCACCATGGCTTGCGCTCGAGGCGTCCGAAGGCTGATGCCGGTGGCCTCCTCGAATTTCCGGATTCGATTGAGCACGGTGTTGCGGTGACAGTAGAGCTTGGCTGCCGTGGTCGAGACCGACCCGCTCTCGGCGTACACCAGCATGGTTTCCACGAGCAGGTCGCGATCATTCATCGCGGCCAGAGGCACCTCGACGTAGCTGCGAAGGTCGTCGATCACGGTGCACAACTGCGCGATGGACAACTTGGCCCAGGAACGGCGAAGCGTCGTCGCCGGCAGGCCCAGCTGCGCCAGCATCCGGACGGTCGTCGCCGCCCGGAAGACGTTCGGTAACTGGACGGTTCGCGAGGCCACGGCCCCCGTCACTCCGGCGAGGAGATCAGCTGCCAGCGTCTCGTCATCGGGCCAGCGGCTGTGCGCAGACAGCAGGATCAGCGTGAGGCCCTTGCTCGTGTGGTCCAGCGCCACACCGCCGAGACCGGCCAGCCGCCGGTTGACCGCCGAGGTCGCCTCTTCGGCCGTCACGCCCACGACCCAGTAGGACGCGGTCTCGTCGAGACCGAGTACCTCCGCTGCGCGGTGCACGACGGTGGGACCGGGTTCATCGGAGAACAGGTCGGAAAGACTCTGCTGCTGCTCGATGATGTCGGTGCGCGCCATCTGCAGTCGCTCATCCATATAGCCCCGTTGGATCGCACCGGCGAAATCATCGACCACGGTCCAGAGTTGACCGACATGCATGGCCAGCACCTCCATGTCGGCATCATCGGCCAGACGCAGCAATGCCGACGACGCCACGAGGAAGTCGTTGCGGACCGCCGCGCTCAGGTTTTCCAGCGCGATTCCCTGACGGGCCCGCAACGCCCCGATTTGCGCCGGGAAAGCCATCAGCTCGGCAGACAACGGCCTGGCCAACAGACACCCGAGCAGATAGCGAAATGCGTTGCGGGCACTGTCTTTCAGATCATGCTCGTCGGGAACACCGTCGTAGTACCGCGCGCCGCCGTCGATGCGTTCGAGATACTCGGCCGCGAGCTGGTCATCGATACCCGCCAGTTTCTCGAGCAGGACCTGCCACCGCCCGCCGGGTTCACGGCCCGGCAAGGGTTCCACTGGTCAACCCGAGAGTGCCCGCCAGGTCCGGCCCCCACCGCGGATTCAGCGGACCGGCTCCCACCATGGCCAGGCATGCCGCGAGCGTGACGGCCACCGAATCGACCACCGGGATGCCGTTTTCGGCTCTGGCGGCCTGGACGGCATCGGCACCGTGCAGATTGGTGCAGACATAGGCGACCGCGTCCGGTTCGCTTCGCGCGACCTGACGGGTGGGAGCCAGTAGCTCGTCGGCTCGTATGCGGGCGATGTCGGTGGTCTCGGTGAGACCGAAGCCGTACGAACCGGTCACCGTGATGCCCTCGTCGCGGTAGCACTCACCGATCCTGGCGTTCATGTCATCGGGGTAGGGCGTGACCAGGCCGACGCTGCGGGCGTCCAGTGCCGCGAATGCCGCCAGGGTGGCCTGGGTGCTGGTGAGTGCCCGCACACCGGTCTTGGTGGTGATGGCGTCGGTGATCGCGCGGTCGTGCGCGGTGCCCAGCCACGACCCCGCCGTACCGTTCCACGCGATCACATCGACGTCGGCCGTGGCCAGCAGGACTGCCGCGGCTTCCATTCCGGCCGTGTCGAACTGGGCGTCGGAGGCGCCGTCGAGCCCGACCCGGCCGACCGGGATGCGGGTGAAGTGGACGCTGACGTCGGTCCGCTCCCCCAGCATCCGGTACGTGGTGGGCTCCAGGCAGGTGTTCGACGACGGCACGATCATTCCGATGCGCGCCACCCGCCACGCGGTGGGTCGCGAAAAATCAGACGGCACGCGTGATTCCACCGTCATTCGTGATCGTGGTCCCGTTCAGGTACGCGGCCCGCGGGGAGGCCAGGAACACGATGGAGTAGGCGATGTCCCGCGCGCTGGGGATGTAGGACAGCGGCAGGTTCTCCAGGTAGCGCTCCTCGGCCTCTTCGGGTGTGCAACCCCAGTCCTTGGCGTTGGTGGCGAACTGCTTGACCAGCCGCGCGGTCCGGACCGGGCCGGGGCACACCGTGTTGATCATCACGCCCTGGGCACCGACCTGCAGCGACAACGACTTGCTGAAGTTCAGGATCGCGGCGTTGGCGGCGGCTCCGGGCATGTGGTACTCCAGCGCCTGCTTGCCGGAGTTCCCCGCGACGTTGACGATGCGGCCGCTGCCGTTCTTGAGCAGGTGCGGCAACGCCGCTCGGGTCATACGGATGAATCCGAACAACTTGAGGTTGATGTCGGCGACCCACTGTTCGTCGGTGAGATCGCCGAAACCCCCGAAGGATGACGCGCCGGCGTTGTTGATCAGGATGTCCAGGCCGCCGAGTTCGTCGACGACGTTGGTGACCACCGAATCGAACACCGCCTTGTCGCTGAGGTCGGCCGCCACGGACACCGCCTTGACGCCGGTCCTGGCCGAGATCGAGGTGCAGGCCTCGTTCAGCGCGTCCGCGCGGCGGGCCACCAGCGCCACGTCGGCACCTTCTTCGGCCAGCAACTCCGCCGTGGCCAGTCCGATGCCGTCGCTGGCACCGGAGATCAGTGCCCGCATGCCTTGCAGTCCCAGGTCCATGTTTGGTCTCCTATTCGTGGTTGTGGTTGCGCGTCAACGGACGCGGTTGGCGGTGGCTGAGTCCAAAGCGCCGTCGAGCATGCGGGCCAGCGTCTCGGTGAGCAGATCCACACCGGTGCAAAGGTCTTCGTCCGAGGTGAATTCGGCCTCGGCGTGCGAGATGCCTTCCACACTGGGAACGAACAGCATTACCGAAGGCACGATCTCCTTCATGTTGGTCGAGTCGTGGCCGGCCCGGGTCTGCACGAGCATGCTCGACATTCCGAGGTCATCGGCGACGGTGCGGGCCAGCTCCACCCCTTCCGGCTGGTAGTGGTGGCCGGGCCAGACGTGGGCCTTGCGGTGCTCGACCTTGACCTTGGCCCGGATCTCGGCCTCTGCGATGCGCTTCCGCAGCGCGGCGTCGGCTGCCGCGAGCAACTCGTCGTTGTCAGAACGCAGATCCAGGTGCATGTGGACCTCGCGCGGTACGACCACCGGAGAGTTGGGCAACACGGTCAACTGCCCGCAACTGGTGTGCAGCTCCTCGCCGAACTCGTCGGCGATGTCGCGCAGCGCCACCACGATCAGCGCCGCACCCAGCAGCGCATCCTGGCGGTCGTCGATCGCGGTGGCACCGGTGTGCCCTTGGACACCAATGACATTCAACTCGTACTTGTTGGCGGCCCAGGTGCGGTCCACCAACCCGATGGAGACATTGTGCTTCTCCAGTTCACGGCCCTGCTCGATATGGATCTCGGCGTAGGCGGCCAGCCGCCGGGTGACGTCACCGTCCGGGAACACATCCGTTTTCCCGATGCTGTCGATGGCGGTCAGGGCGTCGCGGACGGTGATGCCGTCCTGATCGGTGATGCCGAGCGTGTCTTCGAGATCGGCGGCGCCGGTGAACACCGCACTGCCCATCAGCGACGGCTTGAACCGCGATCCTTCCTCGTTGAACCAGTCCACGACGGCGACGTTGTACATCGGTGTCACACCGGATTCGGCGGCCTGACGGCGGATCCGGTCGGCGGCGGCGGCACCGGCGAAGACGCCGTAGGCGCCGTCGAACTTGCCTCCGCGGGGCTGGCTGTCGAGGTGCGATCCGACCAGGACGTAGGGCGCGCCGGGCTGAAACTCCAGCAGGCCGAACAGGTTTCCGACCCGGTCGACTTCCACGGTGAAGCCGCGCCGGCGGAGCCACTGCGAGAACCAGTCCCGCATCTGCCCGTCCTCGGCGGTGGCTGCTTGGCGCTCTACGCCACCGGCCGGCGTCTCACCGATGGCCGCGAGTTCCGCCCAGGAGTCCAGGAACTCGCGGTCGCGGCCGGCGTCGAGACGAATGCGCAGTTCGGTGTTGTTGTGTTGTGCGGTCAAGGTTTTCCTCCAGGCACGTTGAATGAACGTCGCGGGCATCGGCGACGCTTGACGATGCGGTCGATCCCGCTCAGATCAGGTATTGCGACAGCCCGCGTTTGAGGTAGCTGCCGTGGCCTTTCCCGCCGAGGTACTGACCACGGTCGACGACGACGGTGCCGCGCGACAGCACGGTCTGCACACCGCCGTCGATCTCGAAGCCCTCCCAGGTGGAGTGGTCGAGGTTCGAGTGGTGGGTCTTGTCGAAGCCGATCGAGGTGTGCGCGTTGGGGTCATAGATCACGACGTCGGCGTCGGCCCCTGGCGAGATGATGCCCTTGCGCGGGTAGAGCCCGAACATGCGGGCCGGGGTGGTGGCGCACACGTCGACCCAGCGCTCCAGGCTCAGGTTGCCGTTGACCACGCCCTGGTACATCAGGTCGATGCGGTGTTCCACACCGGCCATCCCGTTGGGGATCTTGGAGAAGTCGTCGATGCCCATCTCCTTCTGCCCCTTGAAACAGAACGGACAGTGGTCGGTGGACACCGTCGCCACGTCGCCGGTGCGGATGTAGCGCCACAGCTCGTCCTGGTGCCGCTCCTCGCGGGAGCGCAAGGGGGTGGAGCACACCCACTTGGCGCCCTCGAACCCAGCGGCGCCCAGCTGCTCCTCCAGCGACAGGTACAGGTACTGCGGGCAGGTCTCGGCGAAGACGTTGGCGCCGCGACCCCGAGCGGTGGCGATCTGCTCCATGGCCTGCTTGGCCGAAACATGGACCACATACAGCGGCGCCCCGGTGACCTTCGCCAGCATGATCGCGCGGTGGGTGGCCTCCTCTTCCAGCTCCCACGGCCGGGACACCCCGTGGTAGTAAGGCGAGGTTTCACCACGTTCGATGTGCTGGGCCACCAGCTGATCGATCGCGATGCCGTTCTCGGCATGCATCATCGTCAGCGCGCCGTTGCTTGCACACTGCTGCATGGCCCGCAGGATCTGACCGTCGTCGGAGTAGTACACCCCGGGGTAGGCCATGAACAGCTTGAAGCTCGTCACGCCCTCGGCGACCAGCTCGTCCATCGCCTTGAGGGCATCGGAGTCCACGCCGCCCAGGATCTGGTGGAAGCCGTAGTCGATCGCGCAGTTGCCCGCGGCCTTCGTGTGCCATGCGGCCAGGGTGTCCTGTACCCGCTCCCCCTGCCGCTGGATCGCGAAGTCGATGATCGTGGTGGTGCCGCCGTGGGCGGCCGCGCGGGTGCCGGTCTCGAAGGTGTCGGAGGCGACGGTGCCGCCGAACGGCATCTCCATGTGGGTGTGGGCGTCGACGCCGCCCGGGATGACGTAGCGGCCCGAGGCATCCAGCACGCGGTCGAAAGTCCGGTCGGGATCGCCGAAGGGAGCCAGCTCCGGATCGACCAGGGCAGCGATGCGCTCGCCGTCGATGAGCACGTCGAGCGCCTGGCTACCAGTGGGGGAAACGACGGTGCCGCCGCGGATGTACGTCGTGGACATGGCAACAGATCGTATGGCCGCCAACGTGATCCGGCCCATAGCCGCCGTGCAACGTATCGGCCCGCACAAATTGTGCACACGCACACCCAGGCGCCGTATCCACCCGGGTTTCCTGCCCCGAATTGGGCACGGCGGCCCAACCGCGGGCGGGAACGGTTCCGATCGCTCACCCTACGAACCCGTCTGGTCTGCAGTAGCCTGCCCGAGATGCGCAATCTGTCCGGCCGCCGCGAAGACACCCGGCTTCGCTGGCGCTGGCTGCTCGCGCAGCTCGACAACCTCGACGACGACCTGGCCGCCGAGTACCTGACGCAGATCGACCGGGGTGCCCGGTTCTACGACAGCGTCCCCGAGGAAGACGACCTTCTCGGCGCGGCGCGGCTGGCGTTCCGCTACCTGCTGGCCGCCCTCCTGGAACGACCGATGAGCGCCGAGCTGGCGGAGTTCCCCGCAGCGGTCGGAGCCTTGCGCGCCACCCAGGGCATCGCGCTGGAGAACCTCACCGCCGCGGTGCGCACCGACTTCCTCGTCGCGTGGTCGGCGCTGTTGAAGCTGGCCGGCGACGACGACATGGCCGTACTGGCGCTGCACGTCGACGTGCTCTGGCAGGCCGTCGACGACTTCGCGATCAGAGTGCAGCGCGGCTATCTGGACCAGCGGCTGTCGATGGCAAGGACCAGCACCCTCGAGCAACAACACAGCCTGTCCGAACTGTTCTCCGGCGAGCCCGCACCGACCACCGTTCGGCGCGCGGCCCAGATCCTGGGCCTCGACGAGGCGGCCACCTATTGGGTGATCGGGATTGCCGGCGAGGAGGCCGGGCGCACCGTCACCCGCCGCCTGCTCAATCGACACCTGACCTCGCTGGATTACGTCGACCACGGCGTCGCGCTGATCCTGGTGGCCGCCGACCCACGCTGGCCCGACGACGAGGCGCTGGTGACCGACCTGCTCGCCGATCTCGACGGCGCCGTCGCACCCCGGGCGGTGACCCTGCCGGAGATACACCGAGCCGCCGCGACGGTTCGGATGCTTGTCGATCTGGACCTGAAGTCGACCACGCTGCGCCGGTCATGGGCACAGCTGTCGATCACGCAGCTTTCAGAGGTGATCGAGGACCTGCGCGGGTATGTGCTCGGTCCGCTCCACGACGTTCACGACTACGAGTTGATCGTCGAGACGATCCAGGTGTTCGCCGGCAGCGGTTCGGTCTCCGACACCGCGTCGGAGCTCTACTGCCACCGCAACACCGTGATGAACCGGATCCGCCGGTTCGAGGAGGCGACCGGGATCAGCCTGCGCAGCCCCCGCTCGCTGGCGATGGTGCAGCTGTGCCTGCTGCCCACGTAGGTCCCGACCGGACGGCCAGGACCTACGTGCCCTTCACGTTCAGCACCTGACGCAGCTCATGCTCGACCTCGATGAGGCTCGAAGCGTCGGCCATGACGACGTCGATGTCCTTGTACGCATCGGGGATCTCGTCGACCCACTGCTCGCCGTGCCGGTACTCGATGCCCTGCATCCGCGCCGCGAGGTCGTCCGCGGTGAACCGGCGGCGGGCCTCGTTACGGGAGAACCGGCGCCCGGCCCCGTGCGGAGCCGAGCACAGGCCGGCGGGGTTGCCCTTGCCGCGCACCACATACGAACGGGTGCCCATGCTGCCGGGGATCAGCCCCATGACGCCCGCGTGGGCATCGATCGCGCCCTTGCGGGTCAGCCACACGTCGCGGCCACCATGGTGTTCCTTACGGGTGTAGTTGTGATGGCAGTTGATCCGCTCGACCTCGAAGTCGCCCGCAGTCTTCGGCTGATCCAAATGGGCATAACCCATCCACGCGGCGAACACCCACATGTAGCGGTCCATCATCTCGGCGCGGTTCTCGAACGCGAATCGCTGCGCCCAGTTGAGTTCCCGCAGATAGTCGGTGAACTCGAGCGTGCCCTGCGGTAGGTAGGCCAGGTCCGGGTTGGGCAGCTCGATCCACCACCGCTTCATGAGCTTCTGCGCGATCTTGATGTGCTTCTGCGCGATCTTGTTTCCGACACCACGAGAACCCGAATGCAGGAACAGCCACACCCGGTCGGCCTGGTCCAGGCACAACTCGATGAAGTGGTTGCCGCCGCCGAGGGAACCGAGTTGCTCGCGCCACTTGGGCGAGTGCGACAGGTCGATTCCGCCGTCCTGCGCCAAGTGCTCGAGGTCTGCGATGCGGCCCGCCGTGAACGGGAACCGCGCGAGCGTGTCGTTGTAATTGCCCGGCGACAGCGGAATCGCCGTCTCGATCGCGGTACGCAGCGCAGCCAGGTCACGGCCCTGAAGGTCGGTGGCGGTGAATTCCGTGCGGGCGGCGATCATCCCGCACCCGATGTCGACGCCGACGGCAGCCGGGATCACGGCGTCGATGGTGGGGATGACCGTGCCGACGGCCGACCCCTTCCCGCTGTGGGCATCTGGCATCAGCGCGACATGAGGGTGCACGAACGGCATCGAGGCGGTCTGCTTCGCCTGCTCGATGGTGTTGTCGTCGATGTGGCTGGCGAAGTTCAACAGCTTGTGGTCGACGACGCGGTGCGTAGTCATGACCTCGATTCTCCCGACACTGTCGAGAGGATTGTTTACGCCGGCCGACTGCCGGGAATCACAGTCCAGCGGGTTGACGGATTCGCCCTGCGTAGAGACGGATTCACCGTTTCTCGAGGAGTGTTGCGTGACGCAGGGCTTGCGCCGGATTTGAGGGAACGGTACTCCCGCGCCAGAATGGAGTTCAGATCACTTAGGCAGGCTCAGCATCGGGGGATGCGGTGAAACTCGGTTGGTATGTCTTCATGTACCGCCCTGACGGTGGCGTGATGCCCATCGCCGGGTTCTGGCGCAAACGCACCGCGTTGCGGTGGGCCGAGGCGCACGCAGAACCGGACCACCACCTTGAGGTCCATCGCTTCGACTGGTGGGCGGCCGACACTGCCGGCCAGCGGACGGCAGCCGACCCGGCGAGCGGATGCCAGAGGTCCGACGACCGTCGATAGGCACCAACCTCGGCAGTCAGCCCACAAAACCAAAACAGGCCCCCTCGAAAGGGGGCCTGACTTGGGTGGCAGATGCAGGATTCGAACCTGCGTAGGCGTAAGCCGACGGATTTACAGTCCGCTCCCATTGGCCGCTCGGGCAATCTGCCTGGTGTCGCCCCGCCCCGTTTCCGGTTTGGTGCGACTAGCAGGGTACAACGAGGATGTACCTAAGTTACAAACCGGCAGGATTATCGAGGGAAGAGGAGGGGCGTCCAATGGCGGATTCCAGCTTCGACGTCGTCAGCAAGGTCGACCGTCAGGAGGTCGATAACGCGCTCAACCAGGCCGCCAAGGAACTGTCCACCCGGTTCGACTTCCGCGGCACCGACACCAGCATCGCCTGGAAGGGCGAAGAGGTGATCGAACTCACCTCCAGCACCGAGGAGCGCGTCAAGGCCGCGGTCGACGTGTTCAAGGAGAAATTGGTCCGCCGCGACATCTCGATGAAGGCCTTCGACGCCGGCGAACCACAGGCCAGCGGCAAGACCTACAAGGTGTCCGGCGACATCAAGCAGGGCATCAGCAGCGAGCAGGCCAAGAAGATCACCAAGATCATCCGCGACGAAGGCCCCAAGGGCGTCAAGGCGCAGATCCAGGGTGAAGAGATCCGGGTCAGCTCGAAGAAGCGCGACGACTTGCAGGCCGTCCAGGCGCTGCTGCGTGGTGCCGACCTCGACGTGGCGCTGCAGTTCGTCAACTACCGCTAGGGGACGCCTGTCGAGTGTGCGCTCAGATCGCGTTTGACGACGAAATCGCGCTCTGAGCGCACACTCGGCACACTCAGCGCGTCGGCCAGGGTGAGAACCTCGGGATGAAGCGGTGCATGGTGGCCGCCCCGGCGCACGACACCGCGCCCAGGGCAGCCGCCGCGACGCCGAGCGGGGCCACCGCAGCCACCCCGCCGACCGCCAGCGGCCCGAGGAACATCCCGCTGTCGTGCATCAGCCGCCAGGCGGCCAGGAACTCTGCCCGGGTCGCCGTGGGCGCCACGTCGGCGCCCAGCGTCATGATCACGCCGTTGCCCAGCCCGTTGCCCACACCCATCAACACGGCCACGGCCGTCAAGCCGATCACCCCGGCGGCGAACGGCAACGCGAACAACGACGCACCGATCACCAACAGTGACGGCACCGCCATCGCCCGCCGCCCATAGCGGTCCATCACCATCCCGGACGGGTAGGAACACAACAGGTCGGCCAACGCACCGACGCCGAACACCAATGAGGCTGTCGCCGCGCTCAGCCCGATGTGATCGGCCCACAGCGGCAGCACCGCATCCCGGGACGACCGTGCCGCCCCCATCATCAGCGCGCCCAGTCCGAGGGTGCCCAGCAGCGCGCGGTGCGTGCGCACGATCTCGACCAGCCGTGCCCCGCCGGGCACCGCGCCCTCGGCACGCGGCGGATCGGCCAGCCGCGCCATCAGAAACCCCGACACCACGATGCCGATCAGCTGGACGACGAAGCCGCCCCGAGCCCCGACGGCCAGGATCACCGCCGCCCCGATGAGCGGCCCGACGAAGTAGCCCAGCCGCCACGTCATGGCGAACATCGCCATCGCGCGGGCCCGTCTCTCGACACCCACGGCCTCGGCCAGGTAGCTCTGCCGCGCCAAACCCCATACCGCGCTGGAGAACCCGGTCAGCAGCGCACCGACGCCCAGCACCATCGGATTCCAGGCGACCAGGGACAGCAGCACACCCGCCGTACCGAGCGAGGACCCGGCGATGATCGACCGACGCTCCCCGAACCGGGCCACCATTCGCCCGGCGGGCAGGTCGCCGAACACCGCACCGAGACCGACGAGCGCGACGACGAACCCGGCCACGCCCACCGAGGCACCGAGATCCCGTGCGATGAGCGCGATCACCGGTGCGCCGGCGCCCTGCCCGATCCCGAAGATCGCGGACGGCAGGAAGACTGTGGTGGCCAGAGAGCGGAGCGGGACGCCCTCGCTCACGCGCTGGTTTCGGCCGCCGTCACCGTGTAACGGCTGGGCCGGTGCGCCAGCCCGTAGTGTCCGCGCAGCGTCGTCGCGGTGTAGTCGGTCCGAAACAGTCCGCGCCGCTGCAGGATCGGCACCACCTGCTCGACGAAATCCTCCAGCCCGCCCGGCAGATACGGCGGCATGATGTTGAAACCGTCGGCGGCGCCCTCGCTGAACCACAGCTCCAAGTTGTCGGCCACCTGCTCGGCAGTCCCCGCGAAGGTCCGGTGCCCGCGGCCCCCACCGAGTTTGGCGATCAGCTGCCGTACGGTCAGCGACTCGCTGCTGGCGAGATCCTTCACCAGTTGGTAGCGGCTCTTGTTGCCCTGGATCTGCTCGATGGGCGGCAGCGCGGGCAACGGTGCGTCGAGCGCATGCGCGGTCAGGTCCACTCCGAGCATCTGCGACAGCTGGCGCAACGAGTACTCGGGCGAGATCAGGTCGGTGAACTGCTGTTCCAGTTCGCGGGCGGCGTCCTCGGTGGGGCCGATGAACGGCACGATGCCGGGCAGGATCTTCACTTCGTCGGCGCTGCGGCCGAACTTCACGGCGCGAGCTTTCACGTCGCGGTAGAACGCCTTGCCGTCGGCCACCGAGCGCTGCGCGGTGAAGATCGCCTCGGCATAGCGCGCGGCGAAATCCTTGCCCGACTCCGAGGACCCGGCCTGCACCAACAGCGGTCGGCCCTGCACCGAACGCGGTGTGTTCAGTGGGCCACGGACCTTGAAGTGCTCGCCGTCGTGGTCGATCCGGTGCACCCGCTCCGTATCGGCGAAGGTACCGCTGGCCTCGTCGAGGACCAGTGCGTCGTCTTCCCAGCTGTCCCACAAAGCCGTTGCCACGTCGACGAATTCAGTGGCACGCCGATAGCGGCCGCCATGGTCGGGGATGCCCTCGACGCCGAAGTTGGCCGCTTCGTCCTCCCCCGCCGAGGTGACGATGTTCCACCCGGCCCGGCCTCCGCTGATGTGATCCAGGGAGGCGAAGCTGCGGGCCAGGGTATAGGGCTCGATGTAGCCGGTGGTCGCGGTGGCGATCAGGCCGACATGCTCGGTGACCGTCGCCATCGCGGTGAGCAGCGTGATCGGCTCGAAGATCGCCTGCGTGTTGTGCTTCACCCGCGGCCCCACGGCCAACCCGTCGGCGAAGAACACCGAATCCAGCTTGCCGCGTTCGGCCAGTTGGGCCAGACGCTGGAAGTGCTTGACGTCGGTCAGGTTTCGTACGTCGGTGCGCTCGTGCCGCCACGCTGCCTCGTGGTGCCCGACTCCCATGAGGAAGGCGTTGAGATGAAGTTGTCGCGTCATGAAGATCCTTGTCGAGTTCTCGTACGTTTCGTATGTCCGGTGTTCAGGTCGTGGCCCGCCAGCCCGACAACCGCCCCTCGATGGCCACCACGATGCCGTTGAAGATGACGCCCACCAGCGCGATCGTCACGATGCCGGCGTACATGTTGGGGATCTGGAAGTTGAGCTGTGATGCGGTGATCAGGTAACCCAATCCCGCCTTGGCGCCGACCATCTCGGCGGCGATCAGCACCAGGATCGAGGAGGCCGCCGCCATGCGCAGGCCGGTGAAGATGGTGGGCACCGCCGCGGGCAGGATCACCTTCTGGAACAGCCTGATCGGTGAAAGCCCGAGGGAACGAGCCGATTTGATCAGGAGCGGGTCAACGGTGCGCACCCCGGAGATGGTGTTGAGCAGGATCGGGAACGACGCGGCATAGATCACCAGGGCCACTTTGGAGGTCTCCCCGATCCCCAGGATCAGGATGAACACCGGCAGCAGGGCGAGTGCGGCGGTGTTGCGGAACAGCTCCAGGATCGGGTTGAGGAACTCGGCGACCGGCCGGTACCAGGCGATCGCCACTCCCAACGGGATGCTGACCACGATCGCGATGGCCAGACCGGCCAGCGCGCGCGACAGGCTGGCCGAGACATGCTCCCACAGTTGGCCGTTGTTCAGCAGGGTGAACCACGCGCTGACGACCTCGGAGAACGGCGGCAGAAAGACCTTGTCCACCAGCCCGATCCGCGGGGCCACCTCCCACAGCGCCAGGAACGCGGCGACGACCACGGTGGCACGTAACACCCGCCAGGTGAGGGCCTGCAGCCGGCGCCCGCGATGCTCGGGTTCGGCCGCCGCCGGCGCCTCGGTCGGGATTTCGGCGTGCGACTCGACGGGAGCCACCGCGACGGCGCTAGACATGTTGGACCTCCTCGGACCGGGCGCGTTCCACCTCGTCGTGAAGAAGCGACCAGATGTGGTGGCGTTGCGCCCGGAATCCCTCGCTGGAGCGGACGTCGTCGGTGTTGCGGTCGATGTCGACGTCGACGATCTGCTTGATCCGGCCCGGCCGTGACGTCAGCACCGCGACCCGCTGGCCGAGGTACAGCGCCTCGTCGATGCCGTGGGTGATGAACAGGATGGTCTTACCGGTGGCCTGCCAGATCCTGAGCAGTTCGTCCTGCAGGGATTCCCGGGTCTGGGCATCCAGCGCGGCGAACGGCTCGTCCATCAGCAGCACCTCGGGGTCGAACGCGAGGCTGCGGGCGATCGCGACGCGCTGCTTCATCCCACCGGACAGCTCGTGCGGGTAGCGATCGGCGAAGCCCTGCAGCCCCACCAGCTCGAGGTACTCCTCGGCCCGCCGGCGCCGCTCGGCCGAGGGCAGACCCTTTGCTTCCAGACCGAATTCGATGTTCTTACGGGCGGTGCGCCACGGCAGCAGTGCGTACTGCTGGAAGACGATGCCCCGATCCAGCCCGGGCCCGGTGATCGGCTTGCCGTCGAGCAGGATCTCCCCCGACGTCGGTTGGGTCAGCCCGCCGAGCAGGTCCAGCAGCGTCGACTTGCCGCAACCACTCGGCCCGACCAGCACCAGGAACTCACCTGCCGTGACGTCGATGCTGATGTCCTGGATGGCGGTGAAGCTGGTCTTCTCACCACGGATCGGGAATTGCTTGGTCACGCTGCGCAGGCGCAGCTTGGGTTGCGTACTCACTTGTGCGCCAGCACTTTCCCGTCCGGACCGCTGCCTTCGGGATAGGTTCCGTTGGCGTACGGGTTGAGATCGTTCGTGTAGAGATCCTTGGCCTTGAGCTGGCCTTCCTTGAGCTCGCCGTTGCGGACCAGCCAGTCGATCCAGGTCTGTAGTTCGCGTTCGGCGATCACCGCGCCGGGTACCGGAATGCCCGAGCTGCGCCAGTATTCGATGGACTGGGTGTCCTCGTTGCGCTTTCGCTTGTTGATGATCTCGCGGAACTTGGCCACCACCTCGTCGCGCGGGGTCACCTGGGTCCAGCGGATGGCCCGGGCCGTGCCCTGGACGTAATCGGCGACCGCATCCCGGTTCTTGGCCAGGAACTCGTCACGGACCACATAGGTGCCGTAGCTGAACGCCCCGAACAGTGACTTGTCGGTGAACAGCGGCCGGATCCCTCCGCGTTGCTGCGCGGTCTCGCGCCAGATCCCGTTGAGCGCCGCGACGTCGATCTGCTTCTCCCGCAACGCCTGCTCGGTGTTGACCGGCGGCACCACCGTGAGGGTCACCGTTTTGATCTCGTCGTTGGTCAGTCCCTCTTTGGCCAGCCATTCCCGGGTCAGGAACTCGTGGTGGGCGCCAAGGGTATTCATCCCGACCTTCTTGCCGATCAGGTCGCGTGCCGAGTGGATCGGGCTGTTCTCCAGCACGAAGTAGCCGGTGTATTCGCCCTCATCGGCGCCATAGGAGCTGAGCACCGAGGTGATCGGCGCACCGGCGGCGTTGAGTTTGACCACGGCACCGTTGAACGCCTCACCCACGTCGATATCGCCGGTGGCCACCGACTGGATGTCCTGCGGCCCGCTGGTGGTGTTCCCCACCCAATCGAGCTTGATCGTCTGGTAGTAGCCGAGCTCCTCGGCCAGTTCCTGGAATCGAACCTCGCCGGCCCAGCCCTGGTAACGCACCACGGTCTTGCCGTCTTCGGTGCGGGCCGACTCACCGGACGAGCCACACGCGGTCAGTACCAACGCGAGTGCGCTGAGCATCGCGAGTACCGAACTGAAAAGGCGCATGGCCGTTGTCCCCCATGGAGTCGCACTGATTGGTGCGACTCATGGTGGCAACAAACTCAGGCCGGGTAACCCATTAGCCTCGCGAAGAATCGAAAGGCTCAAGCCTGGAGATCAGGCCCCGCCGTATTGCGGCTGCAGCACCGGGGCCAGCGCCGAGAGCGGAATGTGCGCCTGCACGGTGCCGCCGTCCATCGACCACTGCATCCTGCCCGGGGTGAAATCGATCGGACTGTCACGCCCGACCGGGTAATCCGGCATATAGAGGATCAGCTCGTCCGGGGTCAGCGCCCAGGCCTTGTATCCGCCCGAGTAGACGTTGTCCGGGGTCCAGCGGTCCGGGGTGAACGGATAGGTGCCGGGCTGATGCGGCGGCGGTGCGGCATCGAGCGCGGCGACGATGAACGGCTCCCCCAGGCGCGGGATCTCGGCCCGGAAATCGGCACCCGGTTTGAACAGGTCGGCCAGCTGCAACTGCCGCCCGCCCGCGAACGTGAAGGTGCGGTACGCGTCGCTGACGATGGGCGCGTTCGGGTGTGACAGGGCATCGGTACCGACCGTCCCTGAGTACATCTCATGGAAGACGGCCGTCGTCGCGTCGCCGTGCTGAAAGGTCTCGAACTGCTCCTCACCGAAGCTGTCATGGGCCATCTTCTGCGCGGCGTTGCGCCAGTTGTTCATCAGGTTGGTCAGGTACTGCCGGATGACGGAGTTCTCCACCAGATCGCCGGGCAGTGCCATCTTGATGTCACGAACCGCGTTTCGGTCCGAGGTCACCGACGTATGGCAGGACTGCCCGTCCCATTGGGCGCCCAGTTCGTCACAGAACGATGCCGCCGACGCCGCCGCGGGCGGGGCGGTCGCGACGGCCACCAAGGAGCCCGCGGCCAGGGCTGCCGCGCCGATCAGTTTGCCGATGCGCATCATGGCCGGCTCAGGCGAGTTCCACTTTGCTTGCGCGCCATTGCCCGTCGACCTTCTCCATCGTCATCTTGATGCGGCTGCGGTCGATCCGCGGATCGGGAACGGTGGTGTTGGACACCGACTGGTCGACGAACAACAACACCACGACCTTGTCCTTGCTCGCCGACTGCACGGCCGAGTCCACCACCACGCCATGCGCCGAGGCCTTGTTGTCGATGAGCAGCTGGCGCAGCTGCATGCTCGACTGCGAGTACATGTCCTTGAACTCGCCCGTCGCACCGGCCAGCACCTCGTTGAAGTTCTCGTCGACCTTGCTGGAATCGATACTCGTCAAGATCTGGGCGTATGTCACCGCGGAATCCTGGGCCTGCTTTCCGGCCTGCGCCACCTGGTGTGTCTGCCACACCTGCCACCCCAGGAAGCCTGAAAGTGCCAACGCGGCAACGAATACCGCAGCCACGGCGCCGACGAGCGCGCGCCGGCGCCAGCCGCGGGTCGCGCCCTCCGCCTCGGGCTCGGCTTGGTCGTCGTCGGCCTCGGCCTCGGCCTCGGTTTCGGCCTCGGCCTCATTCTCGGTTTCGGGCTCGACGATCTCGTCGGCCGTCTCTTCGATACCGATTGCGTCGTCGACGATTTCGGTCTTGTCGTCGTCGGTGTGCTTGTCAGCGGTCACGGTCACCGTCATCTCCTTTGGGTGAGGTTGGGTGGATCAGCGGGGCGGTTCGATCGGCAGGGTCGGGCCGCCGTAGGGAGTCGGGATGGTGTAGCGACCTCGCGGAGTCGGGTCGGTGGTGCGCCCGAGATCGGCCCCGGGCGGCGGCCCCGCGGTGTCGTCGTCCGCCGGGCGCGGTGCGTTCTTGGCCCCGCGGACCAGGACGCCCGGGTGATCGTCCCGGCAGTAGGTGTACATGTAGGGCTCCGGGTAGTCGGCCGACGCCGGTGGCCGGCGCGGTGTTCCGTAGTCGCAGGTATAGCGCGGGTAGATGTCGGCGGTGGCCCACAGCCCGTTGTCGTGCATGACGCTGCCCAGTGCGTCGAGCACCGACGTGCGGTAGTTCGGGAACAGCGCGTTCAGTGCCGGCACCCGCAGATACAGCAATTGTGAAGTGCTGGCCAGGCTTCCGAGCAGCTGCACCATGGTGTCGGAGTTGTCGGCGAACAGGTTGTCGACGGAGTTCAACGCACCCGGGGTCTGATCGGTGAGCCGGCGGAAGCCGTCCCGCATCCTGTTGATCCCGACGAACGTCGAGTCGAGATTGTCGGATGCCACCACGATGCCGGCGTTCTTGTCGGCCATCAGGTTGAACACCACGCGGCTGTTGCGCAGCATGCTCACCGTCTCGGGCAGGACCGAATCCAGCGTCGAGAGAAGGAATGTGCCGCCGTCGATGACATCGGCGAGCTTGCCGGGGCCGGCTTGCGACATGCTCAGTTCCCGGCGGATCACTTCGAGCTTGTCGACATTGACCTGGGACAGCGCGCCGTCGGCGTCGGCGAGCAACTGGGCCAGGCTGACCGGCACCGTGGCCTTGCCCAGGCCGATCACGCTGCCGTCGGCCAGGAACGGGCCGTCTGCCGTGTTCGCCGCGAAGTCGATGTACTGCTCACCTGCCGGGGAAAGACCCGACACCCGCACGTCGCTGGACTTCGGAATCGACACTGCCGAATTCACGTTCACCACCGCCTGGACCCCGGTGGGTGTGATGTTGAGCCGTTCCACCTTCCCGATCCGCACGCCGCGCAGGGTGACGTCCTGGTTGGGCAGCAGGCCGGCCGATTCCGGCAGCTCGATGGTGATGCGGTAGCTGGAGTCGAACGGCTTGACCCGCAGCGCCCCGACCATCAGGTAGGCGCCTGCGACCACCAGGGTCATCACCAATGCGCCTGCCGAGAGCCAGGATCGGCGCCGGTATCCGGCCCGGACCACGTTGACCACGGAATCCGCGAGTGTGTTGATCATCGCGGCGCCTCCGCCGCCGGCGCCTCAGCGGGAGCAGGCGGAACCTCGGGAGGCGGTACCGGACCCGGCGCCTCGGGAGGAGCCGCGGGAGCCGGCACGATCTCGCCTGGCTCGGTCGGGCTGGGGATCACCGGCATCTGAGGCACCGCCGGGCCGCGACCCACGACGCGCTCCTGCAACCGCAACAACGTGTACTGGAGGGAGCCGACCAGCTGATGCCAGTTGTAGCGCTTGGGGCCGTGCAATCCCGGGTCACCGGCGAACCCGATATCCGGGATCGACCCGAGGATCAGCCGGTCGATGCTGGCACGCACCGAAAGTCCGCTGCCGGACGTCGCTTTCACCAGTGGCGGCATCAACCGGTTCAGCGCGTACAGCGAGGCATCCGGGGACAGCGCCACATCGTTCCAGGCACCCGCCACCTTGTTGGCGTCGGCGATCGCGCTGCGCCCGCTGGTGTCGGTCCCCGCGATCGACGGGAACTTGCGCAATTGTGCCGAGGTGTCGCCGATCTGGGTGATCAGATCCGCGATCTGGGTGGTGTGCTCGGCCAGTGTGTCGGTGGCCGGCCCGGCCGCGTCCATCAATTCACTGACGGTCTGGTTCTTGTCCTCGATCTGCCGCAGTAGCTGCGACGTCTCGGTCATCGCGGTCGAGAGCTGATCGGAGCGCGCGTTGAGCGTGCCCAGCGTGTGGTTCGTCTTGGCGATCAGGCTTCCGAAGGCCTGCCCCTGGTCACCGGTGGCCTTACCCATGCCGTTGATGATGTTGGTGAAGTTGCGCACCGCCCCACCATTGACCAGGATCGCCGCGGATCCCAGCAGCGATTCCACGGTCGCGGCGGCCCGCGTCGAATCCAGACCGATCGTGTCGCCGTCCTTGAGCAGCGGGGCGTTCAGGTCGACCGGGCTCGGCGGCCTGACCGAGACGAACACATCGCCCAGCGGTGTCGCCGAGCGCAATTCGGCGGTGGTGCCACGGGGCAGCCGGACACCGTCCATGATGCGCAGGGTGGTCACCGCGGTGTAGTTGCTGGCCACCATCGACTCGAGCTCGCCCACATCGGCACCGGCCAACTTCACCTTGGCATTGGCCGGCAGGTTCAGGGCGTTGGAGAAGATCGCGGTCAGCTTGTAACCACCCGAGCCCACGCCGGGAGCCGGCAACGGCAGGCTGGCCAGGCCTTCAGAGGCACAACCCGAAATCGTGAGACAGGCCGTCATCACCACGGGCAGAACATATTTGCGCACCGGTCTGATCATCGCTGCCCCATCGCCGCCATGCCGTCGAGCATGTAGGACAGCCCGAAGTCAGGACCGAAGTCCTGCACTGTTCCGGTGCTGCACCCCAACTGCCGCAGCCCCATCATGTTGCAGACCTCCTTGACTGTCTGCGAATCGAACAGCACCTTGTCCACCAGAACGTGTGCCCGCGCCGAGCCGTTCGTCTGGTCGACGATGTTGTAGATGTTGTCCAGCGTCAACGGGGCCAGATCGAGAAACTCGGCCAGATCCCGCCGCTGGTCCACCGACGTGGTCAGCGCGGTATTGCCGTTGAGGACAATCTGTTTCACCTCGTCGCGGTGGTCCTGCAGCACCTCACCCACCTGGGTGATCACCTGATTGATCTTGTTGCCGGTGGTGCCGCTGCCGAAGTTCTCGTCGGCCAGGATCTGGCTGAGCTGACGGACTGTCGAGCCGAACTCGCGCAGCGTGGCGTCGTTGCGGGCGGCAGCGTCGAACAGTGAGCTCAGGTTGCGCACGATCGTGGTGAGCTGATCGCGGGTGACCGCTCCTCGATCGGAACTGAGCCGCAACGCGTCTGACAATTCGCCGAGGGCGTCCTTCATCTGCTGACCGTTTCCGTCGGCGATCGCGGCGCTGGCGTTGACCACGTCGGCGAGAGGTCCGTTGCCCTTACCGTCGCCCTTCAGTGAGGACGACAGCTTGTCCAGCACGTCGAGCACCCGGGCGAACTCGACCGGGGTCTTGGTCCGGTTCAGGCCGATGGTGTCGTGGTTCTGCAGGGTCGCCCCACCGTGGTAGGCCGGGGTCAGTTCGATCTGGCGGTCGGTGAGGATCGAATTGGAGATGGTGACCGCCTGCGCGTCGGCCGGCACCGGGACGTCCTTGTCGACCGTGAACTCGACCTCGACGTAGTTGCCCTTGGGGGTGATCTTGGTGACGCGGCCCACCTGCATGCCGAGCACGGCAACCGTGTTGCCCTCGTAAAGACCTGCCGCGCTGTCGAACTGGGCGGTCACCGTGATGGTGTTGGTGCGGTCCTTGAGGAACCACCAGCCGGCGCCGGCCACCGCGGCGACCAGCACCACACCGGCCACGCACAGGGCCAGCAGCTTGCTACGAGTCATGCTCATTTGCAGTCCTTGTAGTACTGGATCATGTTGAACTGCTTGGCCCTGCCGCTGATCGCACACATCCAGGAGTCGATCAGCAGCCCGTTGCCGACGTGCATCTCCCCGGCGTTGCCGTTGCCTGTCGCATTGGCGAGTCCGCGCAGGGCGACCGGGCCGGACTGCAGGACGCTGCGCAGCAGATCATCGTGCTGGCCCAACATGTTCGACAGATCCTTGAGATTGGTGAGCAACTGCTCGAGCTGTGGCCGGTCGTCGACCACGATGCCGGTGAGGGTCTGGACCAGATTGGTCAGCGCCGCCAGCATGGCCTGGAATGAGGCCCGGCGCTCGACGAATTCGCCGACCAGGTCATTGCCCTGGTTGACCAGGTTGCCGATGGTGGACTGCTGGCGGCGCAGGGTGTTGCCGACGATGTCGGTGGTCTCCAGCAGAGATCCGAGTTGGTCGCGCCGGTCGGCGATGATGGTCGCCAGCGTGTGGGTGTTCTGCAGTGCCCGCGGCACCACTTCCGGCAACCCTTCCATCTGCTTTCCGAGGATGCTCAGCGTCTGGGCGAACTTGTCGGAGTCGACCTGCTCGAAGGTGGTCGTGACGTCCCCCAGCGCCTCCTGCAGGTCATAGGGCACCTCGGTGTGGGTGAGGTCAAAGGTGTTGTCGGGCAGAGAACCCGAACCCGCGGGCTGCAGGGCCAGATAGCGGGAGCCCAGAATGGTGGTGATCTTGATGACGGCCCGGGAGTCCTCGCCGAGCGGGACGTCGTCGCGCACCTTGAGTTTGGCCTCGACGTGGTCGCCGGCCAGTTTCATGCTCTTGACCTCGCCCACCGGCATACCGGCCACGGTGATCGGGTTGCCCGCCTTGAGCGCGGCGGCCTGCTGGAACCGCGCGGTGTACTGCCGGTAGCCGACATCGGCGACCTTGACGATCAGCATCGCCCCGATCAGCACGGCCACCACGGCGACCGCGATGATCCCGAGCCAGGTCCGGTTGTAGGTCTCCAGCGGACGGCGCTGTTTCTTCCGCGCCTTCGGCGCCTGCGGCGTCTCCGATTTCGTCAGTTGGTCAACCATTGGCCATGTTCCTGCACTTGGGGGTGTACTGCGCCTTGTTCCCCGGGGTGGCGGCGTCGACGATGATCGGGGTGACGTCGTTGAGGCCCGGGAAGAAGCCCGTCGCATTCAGGTCACACGCATAGGTGGTGGCGTAGGCACCCTCGTTGGTGAACCGGGCGAATCCCTTGAGCAGCAACGGCAGATTCGCACCGGTGAACGCGAGCTGCGGTTCGATGCCCACCATGTGCGAGACGAACCCGGGCTGCCGGGTCACGAGCTCGTTCAGCGACGGGTACACCTGATCGCTGATGGTCGACAGCTGCTGCACCACCTTGGAGATCGAACCCAGCGAGTTCACCATCTCGGGCCTGCGGGCGTCGAAGGTGGCGACCATGCCCCGGGTTTGGGTGATCACCTCGTCGAGGCTGTCGTTGTGCTGGGCCAGGTTCTTGGCCACCGCGTTCAGATTGTTGATCACCTCGCCGAGTTCCTGATCCCGGCCTGCGAAGGAATCGGTCAGCTGCGAGGTCTGGTCGACGAGCGCGACGATGGACGCGTTGTCGCCCTGCAGCGAGGCGATCACCCCTTTGGTGAGGTTGTCGGCGTCGCGCGGGTTGAGCACGCTGAACAGCGGCTCATATCCGTTGAGCAGCGTCCCGACGTCGAACGACGGATCGGTCTGTTCGACCGGGATGACGCTGCCGGCCGGAAGCGGGCCCGGGTCACCGATGTTCCCCAGCGACAAGCCCAGATAGCGCTGGCCGACGATGTTCTGGTAGGTGACCGACGCGACCGTCCGGCCGTACATCGGCTGATTGTCCTGCACCACGAACGACACCTTCGCCAGAGCGCCCTCCAGCTCGATCTTCTCCACCCGGCCGACCCGGACCCCGGCCATCCGGACGTCATCGCCCTCACGCAGCCCGAATACATCGGAGAACAGCGCCGCATACGGCACCGTCTTACCCGCCACGTCACGACGCAGCGTGACGTACACGAGCCAGGTCAGCGTCAGAGCGACCACCATGAACAGGGACAGGCCGATCGCCGCACCGCGGTATTTCATTGGCCTGCCTCTCCCGAAACGGACTGTGCGGCAGCGGGTG
>NZ_HG322951.1:1626681-1639434 GCF_000455325.1 Mycolicibacterium septicum DSM 44393 | reverse complement strand
ACCGGCGCGACCGGCGACGGTGGCACCGGCGGGGGTGGCGTCGGCATCAGCGCGGGATTCGCCGTCCCCGGCACCGGCCCGGCCGGTGGCATCCACGGCGGCAGCGGCGGGTTCGGGTCGGCCAGGTTGGGGTTCGGATTGACCAACGGAGGACCGACCGCGACGAGATTCCCGTTGGCGCCCAGCACCGTTCCGGCGGGCGGTGCGAGATCGGCCGGCGGCTGAAAGTTCTCCGGCAGCAACACGTCCGGCAGCGAGGGACGGGTGGGCACCAGCGGCGCGGTGAAGCAGCTGGGGCCCTTGAGGCCGGCGTACTGCGGGCAGTCGGCCCGGGTGTAGGCGTAGCTCGGCGTCAGCGACAGGTTCACCCGCATGTTGCCGAAGTCATGCTCGGGGATCCAGACGTTGTCGAAGAACTTGCCCGACAACTGATTCAGCTTGACGAAGGCCGGAACCCAGTTGTTGGAGGTGTCGGCCAGCACACCCAGCACCGGCGTCAGGTTGGAAGTGGTCTTGACCAGCTGATCGGTGTGGTTGTCCAGCGCGGTATGGGCCGTACCCACCGTGTTGATCCCGCCGTTGATCATCGTGTTCAGCTGTGAGCGCTGCTGGACCAGGGTCTGCATCGGCTGCACGGCCTTGTGCAGCGCATCGAGCAGATCCGGCGCGGTCTGCTGCAGCCCGTGGGTCGCGTCGATCAGGGCGGAGACCGTGGTCTGTTCGGGTTCGGTGGCCACCACCGAGTCGAGCTGATCGATCAGCCGGTTCAATTGCGCTCCGCTGGTGAGCAATTCGGTACGGCGATTCTCGGTCGCGGCGTTCACCGCGGCCAGGATGCCCACCGTCTTGTCCTCACGACCGCGCCCGGTGGCGGCCAGCACGTCGCGCAGCTTGCTGATCGTGGTCTGGAACAACACCGTCGGCAGTTCGGTGTCCTCGGGAATCTGAGCACCCGCAGAAATTGCGGCACCCGGACTCGAACCATCTGCCGGCCCGCCGGCGCGGTCGACCAACTGGACCGACGACACCGCGAACACATTGCTGGGCACCACGCGTGCGGTCACCGTATTGGGGATGGAGCCGGCGTATTCGGGTTTGAGGTCGATGTGGACGAAGTTGGGGTCGCCGTTGGCGGCCGGGACGACATCGTCGACCATCCCGACGAGTACGCCGTGATACTTGACGTCGGACCGCTGCGGCAGACCGTCGCCGACATTGATCAGGGCGGCCACCACCGGCACCCGGGCATCCAGCCGCCCGGTGGCCTTCACCAGAAGGAACGTCGAAACCAGTGCTGCCACACCAAGTACCGCGGCACCGCAGGCGAGCAGTTGACGGTCGGTCGGGCCGCGCCCGTCCATTTCCAGCGAGTTGCCCATCTAGCCGCCGAACCTCGCTCCTGAATCGACCGTCCACAGCGCCATGGTGAGCAGCATGTTCACGATGACCACCACGGTGATGCTGGCCCGCATGGCATGGCCGGCGGCCACGCCGACGCCCACCGGTCCGCCCGAGGCGTAGAACCCGTAGTAGCACTGCACGGTGGAGGCGATCCACACGAAGATGACTGCCTTCAGCACCGAGTAGAGGATGTCCTGCCCGGACAGCATGAGGCTGAAGTAGTGGAGGTAGGAACCGCTCGAGCCGCCGCTGATCAGGAAGACCACCACCTGGGTGGTCAGATAGCTCACCGCCAGGCAGAGCGCGTAGAGCGGGATCACCGCGATCACCGCGGCCATCAGCCGCGTGGTGACCAGGTACGGGATCGGGCGGATGGCAATGGAATCGAGCGCGTCGATCTCCTCGGCGATGCGCATCGACCCCAGCTGTGCGGTGAACCGGCAACCGGCCTGGGTGGCGAAGGCCAGTGACGCGGCGATCGGCGCCAGCTCACGGGTGTTCACCAATGACGAGATGATGCCGGTGGCCGGGCCGAGCCCGAGGAGGTCGAGGAAGTTGTATCCCTCGATGCCGACGAGCGCTCCCATGGTGATGCCCAGCACCACCGCCACCCCGATGGTGCCGCCACCGACCACGAGTGAGCCATTGCCCCAGGCGATGTCGGACAGCAGCCGGACGAATTCACTGCGGTAGTGCCGCAGCACGATCGGTACCGCTGTCAGTGCTCGGACGAAGAACACCATCATGTGGCCCAGCCGCATGACCGGCTGGGAGGCCCGTTTGTACAGCCGCACCCAGGGTGCGAGTAACGGTGGGACGAATGTCGAGGCTGTCATGTCACAGCCCCACTCGGGGGAACAACATGATGTAGAGCTGGCTGATCGCCACGTTGACCACCATCAGCAGCAGGATCGACTCCACCACCGCCGCGTTCACCGAGTTCGCCACACCGGTGGGACCGCCTTTGGTGGACAGCCCCTTCTGGCACGACACCACGGCGACGATGGCGCCGAAGATCACCGCCTTCACCAGGGCCACGATCATGTCGCCGGTGGTAGCGAACGAGGCGAAGGTTGCCACGAAGCTGCCGGGGGCGCCGTTCTGGAAGTAGACGTTGAACAGGAAGCTCGCCAGGAAGCCGACGAAGCACACCACCCCGGTGAGCGCGACGCCGATCATGATCGCGGCGACGAAGCGCGGCACGACCAGCCGCTGAATCACCGAGACGCCCATGACCTCCATGGCATCGGTTTCCTCCCGCATGGTCCGCGAGCCCAGGTCGGCGGTGATCGCCGACCCGACTGCGGCGGCCATCAGAACGGCGGCGACCAGCGACGCGGCCTGCCGGATCACGGCCAGCCCGCTGGCCGCACCGGCCAGCGACGTCGCGCCGACCTGACCGGCCAGCAGGGCGAACTGAATCGAGAGGGTGACGCCGATCGGCAGGGCCACCAGCACGGTGGGAAGCACGGCCGTACCAGCCATGAAGGCACCCTGGCGGACGAACTCCTGCCATTGGAAGCGACCTGTCAGAAGGTCGAGGAACAGAATCTGGACGGTCCGGACTCCGAGTACGAACTGGTCCCCGACCGTGGTGAGCGATGCCAGCGGATGACGCCTGGCATAGCCGGTGGCCCAGTTCTCGATGGCGTCGATTCCGCGTTCCGGTTCGACCCCATCAGCCACACTCTCAGGCGGCGCCGTCATCCTCTCTCATTAAGAAGCAGAACGAACACAGACAATCCCTCCCCAGGCCGAGATATGGCCACCGCCGGCCGGATAACTCGCAGTGGTTGGCACCGTAACGTCGGCGCTCATCCCTCGTCAATGTTTTGCCGAATTATCATTCACTTAGCGAGGTTGGCTCATCAATTTCCGGCAAATCCGTAGCCATCCCCCCAGCGCATCGCCGGTTCCGCTCCAACGCGCGGGCGCGTGCTTGTCACTTCCTGTATCACCTGTAAATGCAGTGCATTCAGGCCACAGCGGACGTCCTTCGGATTGACGCCCGCGTAAGGGTCGCACCCCGATCGGTCACGATTACGCGCCCTGCAGACGAACTCACCACGAAATCAGTGCCTCGCATGCCCGTTAACTTTGCCGATCATGTCGAAACCGTGGAAAAAGGTCCCGGAATTTTGCCGGCGGATGGCGCCCGGTGCCGGGCTCGCCGCTGCGCCGAAGTCTACTGACTACAGGCGATGTCAGTCGGGTTTCGGCGGATCTCGTGCGGGCCACTCGTCCGCCCGGCTGATGCCGCAGATCCCGACCATGACCATACTTTAAAGTATGGTCATGGTTCGCGGAAGGGGAATCACCGGTCCAGCGGAGTAGATGGCCTCGATCATCGCGATCGACCGAAGATGCGACCGTCGGCGGACCACCACGGGCTGATCCAGTTCGACAACTTGGGCTCAGCAACGGCGTCCCGGCAATACTCTGATCGCCATGGCACCAGCGCAACGCGAACCCAACGTCGTCGTCCTCGGCGGAGGATCCTGGGGCACCACCGTGGCCTCCATCTGTGCTCGGCGCGGGCCGACGTTGCAGTGGGTGCGCTCGGAGGAGACCGCCAAGGACATCAACGACAACCACCGCAACACGCGCTACCTGGGCAACGAAGTCGCACTCCCCCAAAGCCTCAAGGCCACAAATGATTTCAGTGAGGCCGCCAACTGTGCCGATGTGATCGTGATGGGCGTGCCGTCACACGGTTTCCGCGGGGTGCTGACCGAACTGGCCCGTGAACTGCGGCCGTGGGTCCCGGTGGTCTCCCTGGTCAAGGGCCTGGAGCAGGGCACCAACCGGCGGATGAGTGAGATCGTCGACGAGGTGCTGCCCGGACATCCGGCCGGCATCCTGGCCGGGCCGAACATCGCCCGCGAGGTCGCCGAAGGCTATGCCGCCGCCGCCGTGCTGGCCATGCCCGATCAGCATTTGGCAGCCAACCTGGCGCAGTTGTTCCGCACCAAGCGATTTCGCACCTACACCACCGACGACGTGATCGGGGTGGAGATGGCCGGGGCGCTCAAGAACGTCTACGCCATCGCCGTCGGCATGGGCTATTCACTGGGCATCGGCGAGAACACCCGCGCGATGGTGATGGCCCGGGCGGTCCGGGAGATGTCCAAACTCGGCGAGGCGATGGGCGGGCATCGCGACACCTTCGCCGGCCTGGCCGGCATGGGAGACCTCATCGTCACCTGCACCAGCCAGCGCAGCCGCAACCGCCATGTCGGCGAGCAACTGGGTGCGGGCAAGACGGTCGACGAGATCATCGCCTCGATGAATCAGGTCGCCGAGGGCGTCAAGGCAGCCAGCGTGATCATGGAGTTCGCCGACAAGTACGGGCTCAACATGCCCATCGCCCGCGAGGTGGACAGTGTGATCAACCACGGCGCCAAGGTGGAGGACGCCTACTACGGCCTGATGGTCGAGAAGCCCGGCCACGAGGTGCACGGCTCCGGGTTCTGAGTTTTCTGCGCCGAGAGTGACGCTGTGGTCGTGCCTCACTGAAAACAACCACTGCGTTCCTTTCGCGCAATCCTGCCGTCAGGCGCCGCGCACCGCGGCGCGGAAGTCCTCGGCCCCGACCGGCGGAGCGATGGTCCAGAGCACCTCGGCCTCGCCGTCGGTCGGGTTGTGCCAGTCATGCAGTTGGGTCGCACCGAAGGTCATGCTGTCGCCGGTGTCCAGCGACGTGGTCTGCCCCTCGACGGTGATGCTGAGCCCACCCTTGAGCACGTAGACGAAAACCGTTGCGGCATCCAGCCGGTAGGCCCCGCCGGAACCACCGCCCGGGCGCATGACGGTGTGCATCACCTGCACGTGGTGTTCGGACTTCGGGGTCAGCAACTCTTCCCGGACCCCGTGGCCGCCCATCTCCAGCGGCGCCCCGGCCCCGCTGCGCACCACCGGCGCCGACGGGTACTCGAACAGGTCGCCGACGCCGATCTCCAGGGCGTCGCAGATCCGCATCAACACCGGGACCGAGACATTGGTCATCCCCCGCTCGGCCAGGCTCAGGAAACCCTTGGTCACCTCGGCCCGGGCGGCCACCTCGGTCAGGCTCAGTCCGCGCTGACCACGGAATTCGCGCAGCCGTGCCCCGGCCCGTCCCATGCCGGTCTCCGTGCCGGTCTGCTGGCCGTCCCCCACTGCAGCTGCCCCTTCCTGTTGACGCCCGTTCGTTTAGTGGTGTAAAACACGTTCCATCGTTTTATGGCATTGAACCCTACACGTGGCGGTGCCCCCCGAAGCACAGAAAGGCACGCGGTGTCTGCACCTGCAACCGAACCCAACGGCGAGTCGACGCGGATTCAGGCCGCCGTCCTCGACGGCAACGGGACCATCAGCATCGAGCACGTCGACCTCGCCGCCCCCGGCCCGGGCGAGGTCCGGGTCGAGATCGCCGCCGCCGGCGTCTGCCACTCCGACCTGCACGTCACCACCGGAGCCTGGGACATCCCGGCGCCGGTAGTGCTGGGCCATGAAGGATCCGGCGTCGTCACCGCGGTCGGGCCCGGCGTCGACGACCTCGAACCCGGCGACCACGTGGTGCTCAGCTGGGTGCCCGGCTGCGGCGAATGCCGCGCCTGTCAGGCCGGCCGGCCGGCCCAGTGCGCGCTGGTCGCGTCGGTCGTGGCCACCGGCGGCACCCTGTACGACGGAACCACCCGGCTGTCCAACGAACGCGGCCAGATCCACCACTACCTCGGGGTGTCCTCCTACGCCGAGCAGGTCGTGGTGCCCCGCAGCGGCGCGGTCAAGGTCCGCAAGGACGCACCCCTGGAAGACATCGCGATCGTGGGCTGCGCGATCGCCACCGGAGTGGGCGCGGTGCGCAACACCGCAGGCGTACAACCCGGTTCGACCGTCGCGGTGATCGGCTGCGGCGGGGTCGGACTGGCCTGCGTGCAGGGCGCCCGCCTGGCCGGCGCCTCGCGCATCGTCGCGGTGGACGTCGTCGCCGAAAAGCTCGAACTGGCAAGCAAACTCGGGGCCACAGAGACCGTCGACGCCTCGGCGGTCGAGGACGTGGTGGCCGCCCTGCGGGAGGTGCTGCCCGACGGATACGACTACATCTTCGACGCCATCGGCAAGATCGCCACCACCGAGCAGGCCATCGCCGCGCTGGGCCTCGGCGGCGCCGCCGTCATCGTCGGTCTGCCGCCGGCCGGCGAACGCGCCAGCTTCGACCCGCTCGCGCTGGCCGAGGCCGATCAACGGATCCTGGGCTCCAACTACGGCTCGGCGGTGCCCGAGCGTGACATCCCGCAACTGGTCGACGAGGTCATGGCGGGCAACCTCGACCTGGCCTCGATGATCTCCGCCCGGCGGCCACTGGCCGAAGCCGCGGCCGCCCTCGACGATCTGGCCGCCGGCCACGCACTGCGCCAACTCCTCGTCCCGAACGCCTGAGAAGAATCGAGATCCCAAGTGACTGAAGATCTTCAGACCCGGGCCGAGAGCCCGAGCGGGGATGCCGGGCTGCGCCGCGGGGTGATGGGTGGCGGCGAACTCGCCGCGCAGGCCATCGCCAACATCGCGCCCAGTGCCGTCATCGCGTTCACCGCCGCCGCCATCTACACCACGGCCAGTAACGGCACCTGGGTCTCGTTCGCGCTGGCCACCGTCGTCATCCTGGCGGTGGGTTACTGCATCTCGCAGTTCGCCAAGCGCCGCTCGAGTGCGGGCTCGCTGTACAGCTATGCCGCGACCGCACTGGGACCGTTCGGCGCCTACCTGACCGGCGTCAGCCTGATCATCGGATGCTTCGGGATCGCCGCGGGTTCACTGAGCGGCTCGGTGGCCTACACCGCCACCCTGCTCAACCAACTCGGCATTCCGGTCCACGGGGTGGCCGCACAGATCGTGCTGGCCGTCGTCCTCGGCGCGCTGGCCACCCTGTTCACCATCCGCGGTATCCGGCTCTCCGCACGAGTTTCGCTTGTGCTGGAACTGATTTCGGTGTCCATCATCACCCTGCTGCTGGTCTTCACCCTGGTACACCTCGGGGCGAACGCGTTCGACGCCGACCAGTTCGACCTGACCGGCGCCAAGCCGTCGGGAATCGCGGTGGGCATGGTGCTGGCGATCCTGGGCTTCGTCGGATTCTCCAGCGCCGACGCCCTGGCCCGGGAGGCCAAGGATCCCTACCGCGCGGTGCCACGGGCGATCATGTGGAGCGCCGCGGGCGTGGGTGTGCTTTACGTCTTCGCCGCCTACACCCAGGTGGCCGCACTGGGACCCGACCTCGGCGAATCCGCCCAGCCGCTCAACGATCTCGCGACCCTGGTCGGCATGCCGGGCTGGTTCAACCCGATCCTCAACTTCGGTATCGCCGCATCGTTCTTCGCCGTGGTGGTCGCACCGATGAACGTCATCGGACGCATCCTGTACGTGATGGGCAAAGAGGGTGTGGTTCCGTCGGCGATCGGCCGGACCCACCCGACCCACCTGACCCCGCACCGCGCCCTGATCTCGGTCAGCCCCCTGGTGATCGCGGTGCCCGTGGTCCTGTACCTGGGCGGCGTCGATGCGATGGACGTCGTGACCTGGGTGGACACCTACGGGACCTACGGTTACATGGTGGCCTACGCCGCTGCCGCGATCGCGGCCGTCGTCTTCCTCCGCAGCATCAAGGTCCGCGTCCCGCTGGTCTGGCCCGCCGCCGCGCTGGCCATCGGATCGATGGCATATGTGTTCTACGCCAACGTGTATCCGGTTCCGGCCTACCCGCTCAACGTGATCCCGTGGCTGTTCCTGGCCACGGTTGCCGCCGCGCTGGCCTGGTACTGGATTCTGAAGCGCCGGTCACCGGAAGTGATCGCGAAGATCGGCACCAGCGACATGGAGACGCTCGAAGGAATCGGCTGAGCGTCAGCCGATCTGGAAGGTGGGTTTGAAGTCCGATTCCTGCTTACCGATGACGAAGCTGCCCGACGGGCTGATCACGAAACCGGCCTGGTTGCGCCCGTCGATGCATGAGGTCGACACACCGTCGGTGCCGCAGCTGATCGTCTGGTAGCTGATCCGCGAGTTCGGCGGCAACGGCTTGGGATTCTCCACGACGCCGAACACCGGGGCCGGCGAGCTGGCGAACCCGGGAACTCCGGGCCCGCCGCTGACCAGATTCGCACCGTTGGGTGCGGCGGGGATCGGGCCGCTGCAACCGTAGGTGCCGCTGCGCTGCAACACGCAGGTGATGCCCTCGGGGATGCTGAAGGCGTACCAGTTGTTGTCCATCACCGCGTATTCAGAGGTCTTGACGGGCGGATACGCGTTGACATTGGGGGCGGCCGGCGCGGGTTCCGGGTCCGCGACCGCCACGCCGGGCACGCTCATCACTGCCGCCCCCGCGACGCTCACCAGGCCAATCACCACTCTGCTCAGCACGCGGCCACCCTAACCCGGGGCGGTAGTGCGGTCCACCGCTCCGGGGTTCGGCTACTTGCCGCCGCAGGCGAGGTCGACGTACACCGTGGTGTAGCGGACCCGCTCCTCGGTGTTGCCCCGAGGCGCTGCCTTGAGTTCGGTGATGTCACGGCCCGGACGGACCGCCTTGACGTTGCAGTCGTTGATCGAGCCGCTGCCGACGCGGGACAAGATGACGCGGTAGCCCTCGTCCTCCAGCTGCTTGATGGTCTGCTGGGCCGACCCCGTTCCGCTCGGTGCCGCAGCAGCCGGGCCGGCCAATGCCAGCGCACCCACGGCCAAGCCGGTTCCGATGGTGGCGACAACGGTGTTTTTGACGGTGTTCCTCATTGAACTACCTGCCTTCCTTGCTGAATTGATTTCAGCCTATGCAGGTAATTCGCCCGAGTCCATCAACTCATATTGAACACATACGAAGGAACGCATATGAATTGTCACGCATTGAATATTCATGCGGGATTCATATTTTTCAGGTGCCCGGCAGCGGCATCCGGAGCGGACTCGCGGTCCAGTGGGATACGCACAGTAAACACCGTTTCACCTGGCTTCGAGGCCACGGCGACGGTGCCCTGGTGAGCCTCGACGATCGTCGCCACGATGGCCAGGCCCAGCCCGGTGCTACCCAATTCTCGCGACCGCGATTTATCGGCCCTGACAAATCTTCCGAATAGATTCGGCAACAATTCCGCATCTATTCCCGGACCGTCGTCGGTAACCGTTAATTCCGCAAATTCATCGGCCTCGGTCAATGCAATGGTGACCGTCACACCGGGCGGTGTGTGCACCCGGGCATTCGTCAACAAATTGCTGACCACTTGATGCAGCCGGGCCAGGTCGCCGCGCACCCACAATGGATCGTCGGGCAGTTCGGCCACCCAGTGATGTTCGGGTGCGCCCACCGCCACGTCGTTGACCGCGTCGACCACCAGATCGCTCAGGTCGATGTCGTCGGTCTCCAGGTCCTGGCCCTCGCTCAGCCGGGACAACAACAGCAGGTCGCTGACCAGCCCCGTCATCCGCCGCGCCTCGGCCTCGATACGGGCCAGCGCGTATTCGGTGGTCGGCGGCAGGGTCGCGCTGTCCTGCCGGGTGAGCTCGGCATATCCCTGGATCGCCGCGAGCGGGGTGCGTAGCTCATGGCTGGCATCGGTGAGGAACTGCCGCGTGCGCCGATCAGAGGCGGCCAGCTCGGCCAGCGCACTGTCGACGTTGGCCAGCAGCTGGTTGAGCGTCTCCCCGACGATTCCGACCTCGTTGTCCGGATCGGTGTCCTTGTCACGCACCCGCGCCGTGATGCGGTGATCACCACCGTCCAAGCGCAGGGTCGCCACCTTGGCGGCGGTGGCCGCCACCCGGCGCAACGGCCGCAGGGCGATACGCACCACCGCGACCGTGCCCAGTGCGGTGGCGATCAGGGCGACGACGATCATCACCGCGACCGTCACCGTCTTGCGGGCGATCACCAGGTTCGCGCTCTCCATGGACACCCCGGACACCAGCACATCGCCGTTGCCCGCCGGCTGGCTGGCCAGCCGGTACGAGCCGAGTGCCGGGAGCTTCACCGTGCGGGGGTGCTCGTCGGTCCAGGCGTACTGGTCGAGGGCGCGCGTCACCGAGACCGGAGCCGGGTGCGGCTCACCATCGGAGAACACCGCCGACTGGATCACCTCGCCGTCGTGCAGCACCGCGATCAGGTTGCCGGGGGCCTGTCCGACGAACGCGGTGAGCGCCTCGGCGTCCGCGGTGAGTACGTGTCCGGCCTGACCTTCGCGCCACTTCTCGTAGGAGTGGCTGAACGCCGCCAACGACCGCGTCACCTCGGCATCGCTCATCGTCGACACATAGGTGTGCAGGCTGTACACCGACAAGGCACCGACCGCGGCCAGCGCCACCGTGACGATCGCACTGACACCCAGCACCAATTGGCGGCGCAGCGAGCGCGGCCACCACCATTTGGTTTTGGGCGGCATCAGCGGGTCACGACGCAGGTCGCAGCATGTAACCCACCCCGCGCACGGTGTGGATCATCGGCTCGCGGTCGGTGTCGACCTTCTTGCGCAGGTAGGAGATGTAGAGATCCACGATGCTGGACTTCCCGCCGAACCCGTAATTCCACACCCGATCCAGGATCTCAGCCCGACTCAACGCCCGGCGCGGATTACGCATCAAGTACCGCAACAACTCGAACTCCGTCACCGTCAGATTGATCGGCTCACCAGCCCGGGTGACCTCACGACTGGCGCCGTCGAGCACCATGTCCCCGACCTTCAAGGTCTCATCGGCCGGCGGCGTGGTGTGACTGGACCGACGCAACAACCCACGCAGCCGCGCCACCAACTCCTCCAGGCTGAACGGCTTGGTCATGTAGTCATCAGCCCCGGCCGTCAGCCCCGACACCCGGTCCAGCACCGAATCCCTGGCCGTCAAAAACAGCGTCGGCGTGTAGCCGTCGGCCTCACGCATCCGCTGCAGGATCTGCAGCCCATCGATGTCGGGCAGCATGATGTCCAAGACCACCACATCCGGTTCGATCTCGTCGAACTTTGCTACCGCGTCATGGCCGTTGTGCGCCACATCGACTTCCCAGCCCTCATAGTGCAGGGCCATCTTCACCAGGTTGGTCAGCGCCGGCTCGTCATCGACCAGCAACACCCGGATAGCTGATCCGTCGGCGCGGTGAATCTTCGGCAACTGTCCGAGGATGGCCTGGCGGGGTTGCTGGGCGCGGGGGGAAACGGACATCGTCGTCATGTTTCCATTGTGCGGAGTGCACAGAGTGTTGTCACGGAGTTCATATGGAGTTCTAAGGGAATGCTGTTTCTATGATTCTTCTATGACCTTCGTCACCTTTGTGACCTGTGGTGACCTGGCTCAAACATATTGCGATACATACAGTTTCAAACGAGTAGATGAACAATTGGTGCCGCCGATCGCCATTTGTTGAATGATTTCCCCTGCGCACCAGGCATATTCACTGGCTCCGATACCCCAACGAAACATTTGGGTTCTCTATGCATGGCCCAAACTTCCTTGCACGGGCCCACAGCGATAAATACGCTCGCCCACAGCAATTGGGTGTTGCCCAGCTACATATGAGCCATAAGTCGACATGTGTCGCGCTGTGCTCCAACACCTTTCGCGGTTGTTACCGACAACGGCGTCAATATCTCTGTGCGGACTCGCAACGAGGCGGGTCCGCGCATCACCAACTCCAGACGGAGGCGCGTCATGCAGCAAACCACCCAACTCGCCGAACGGGCCCGGGCCGTTCTGCGATACGACCTGCCCGCCTCCCTGGTGGTGTTCCTTGTCGCCCTGCCGTTGTCGCTGGGTATCGCCGTCGCCTCCGGCGCTCCGGTGCTGGCCGGCATCATCGCCGCCATCGTCGGCGGCATCGTCGCGGGCGCCCTGGGCGGATCACCGCTACAGGTCAGCGGGCCCGCGGCCGGCCTGACGGTCGTCGTGGCCAGCATGATTTCGCAGTTCGGCTGGAAGGTCACCTGCGCCATCACCGTGTGCGCCGGCATCCTGCAGGTGCTGTTCGGACTGAGCCGGGTGGCGCGCGCCGCACTGGCCATCTCCCCCGTCGTGGTGCACGCGATGCTGGCCGGTATCGGCATCACCATCGCGCTGCAGCAGATCCACGTGCTGCTCGGTGGCAGCTCCAACAGCTCGGCCTGGGCCAACGTCACCGAACTGCCCGGTCAGCTGGTCAACGCCCACGGCCACGGCGTCGTCCTCGGCGCGCTGGTGATCGCGATCCTGGTGGCCTGGCGCTGGGCGCCCAAGGCCGTGAAGAAGGTGCCCGGTCCGCTGGTGGCCATCGTCGGCGTCACGGCGCTGTCACTCCTGGCCGCGTTCAGTGACGTCACCCGCATCCAGATCAACGGCTCGCTGATCGACGCGCTGGCCCTG
>NZ_HG322951.1:1561369-1626655 GCF_000455325.1 Mycolicibacterium septicum DSM 44393 | reverse complement strand
GGTGTGCTCACCGTCGCACTGATCGCCAGCGTCGAGAGCCTGCTGTCGGCGGTGTCGGTGGACCGGATGCACACCGGCCCGCGCACCAACTTCGACCGCGAGATGATCGGCCAGGGCGCCGCCAACATCGCGTCGGGCGCCATCGGCGGCCTGCCCGTCACCGGCGTGATCGTGCGCAGCTCCACCAACGTCGCGGCCGGGGCCCGCACCCGGGCGGCCGCGATCCTGCACGGTGTGTGGATCCTGATCTTCGCCGTGCCGTTCGCGGGTCTGGCCCAGATGATCCCCACCGCCGCCCTGGCCGGCCTGCTGATCGTCATCGGTTGCCAGCTGGTCAAGCGTGCACACATCGAAACCGCCAAGCGCACAGGCGATCTCGCGGTCTACGCGGTGACGGTGCTCGGCGTGGTGTTCCTCAACCTGCTCGAAGGCGTGCTGATCGGACTCGCGCTGGCGATCGCACTGACCGTGTGGCGAGTGGTGCGCACCAACATCGTCTCCGAGCCCACGGGTGAGAACACCTGGCGCGTCGCCATCGAGGGCTCCTGCACCTTCCTGTCCCTGCCGACCCTCACCAGCGCGCTGGCGCGGGTGCCGTCGGGCGCCTCGGTGACCGTGGAGCTGTCGGTCGACTTCATCGACCACGCCGCCCACGAGACCATCGAAGAGTGGCAGCGCCAGCACGTGGCCACCGGTGGCACCGTCGACATCCACGACCTCGGCGTGGTCGAGATGAGCAGTGCCGTCGCCGGCCCGCCGATGCGCGGCTTCACACCGTTCGACAAGCGCTCCGGCGTGGTGCCGTGGAGTTCCTGGCAGGGCGAGGAGTCGGCGTCCGTGCTGCACGGCCTGGCCGCCTACCACCGGCGCACCGCCCCGGTGCTGCGCCCGCACATGCAGGAACTGGCACATGCGCAGCGGCCCGAGACGCTGTTCCTCACGTGCGCCGATTCGCGGGTGGTGCCCAACGTCATCACCAGCAGCGGTCCGGGAGACCTGTTCACGGTGCGCAACGTCGGCAACATGGTGCCGGCCGGACAGGCCGATGCCTCGATCGAGGCGGCCATCGCATTCGCGGTCGACAAGCTCAACGTCTCCTCGATCGTGGTGTGCGGACATTCGAGCTGCGGCGCGATGACCGCGATGCTGGGCAAGACCGACGCGGGCGACAAGCACCTGGAATCCTGGCTGGCCCACGGCAATCCGTCCCTCGCGGCGTTCGATAACGGCCGCCATCCGGTGGCCCAGTCAGCGGCCGAGGCCGGCTTCGGGATGGTCGATCAGCTGTCGATGGTCAACATCGCGGTGCAGGTGCAGACCCTGCAGGCCCACCCATTGGCGCGGCGGGTCAACGTGATCGGCCTGTTCTACGACATCGCCAGCGCCGGCGTGCTGCGGGTGACGCCGACGCACGTCGAGACCCTGGCCGACGCCGCGTAGGTTCCCTCCTCACCGCTTGCACCGCGAGCGACCGTGTTTGTACGCCGACACACCGAGATCTGCGTACTTGCGCGGTCGCTCGCGGTGTTTGGTCAGTCCTCCGGTCGTTCAGGCGCGGTCGTGCAGAGTGACCTGATAGCCGTCAGGGTCGGCGAAGGTGAACGTCCGGCCGAAGGGTCCGTCGATCGGCGCGGAGACGATGGGGTGCCCGTCGGCGGCGAGAGCATCGTGAATGGCCTGGACATCCGTGGCGTGCAGCCAGATCGCGGCACCGATGCCCGGCTGAGCCACGGACGCGAGGTCGGTCCCGGGAATCACCTCGCGGAGTGCGAACGCGATCGGTTTGGTCTCGAAGACGACGGCGTGGGGAGGTCCGGCCTGCGAGCGGACGAGGCCGAGGTAGCGCTCGTAGAACGCCTGCGAAGCGTCGAGGTCGCGCGCTTGGAGCGAGATGAAGTCGGGTCCGGTGGCGGGCATGATGATCTTCCTTTCGTGTCAGTTTTCTGACACGGCCGAACCTATGTCAGAATACTGACATGAGTCAAGACGGCGTCGACCTTCAGACGTCACTGGGCTACCTCTTGAAAGAGGCGTCGAGTGTCCTGCGCGCGGCCATGGAGGAGGCGCTGCGGCCGCTCGGGATGAACGTCACGCGCTACTCCTGCCTCGAGCTGCTGGCGCAACGACCGGGCTTGTCGAACTCCGAGCTCGCTCGGGGCGCCTTCGTGACCCGGCAGTCGATGAACGTGCTGCTCCAGACCCTCGAACGAGAGGGCTATGTGACCAGGCCCGCCGAGGCACCCGTCGGGAAGGCTCTTCCCACCCGGCTCACGCCCCGCGGCCGGCGCAGCCTCGACAAGGCGACCGTGGCGGTCCGGTCCGTCGAGGTCAGAATGCTGGCCGGAATGACCGAGACCGAGCAGTCAGACGCGTTCCGGCTCCTGCAGAGCATGATCCGTTCCCTGCGCGACGGCGACGAGGGCGCCTAGCTCGGTCAGTAGTGACCGGGGCCGCGGCCGGCCATGTCCTCCAGGCGGCGGATCCGGTCGTCGATCGGCGGGTGCGTCGAGAACAGCTTGCCGATGCGTTCACCGGCCCGGAACGGGCTGGCGATCATCAGGTGCGCCTGATCGGCCAACTGGGGCTGCGGGGGCAGCGGAGCCGCCTCGACCCCACCGGAGATCTTGCGCAAGGCCGAGGCCAATGCCAGTGGGTCACCGGTCAATTCGGCACCGGACTGATCGGCCTGGTATTCCCGCGAGCGCGACACCGCCAGCCGCACCACGGTGGCCGCGATGGGACCCAGCAGTGAAACCAGAAGCATGGCAATCGGATTGCTGCCCTCGCGGTTGCCGCCGAACATTCCGGCGAACATGGCCATGTTGGCCAGCGCGGTGATCACCGACGCCATCGCCCCTGCCACACACGAGATCAGGATGTCGCGGTTGTAGACGTGTGAGAGCTCATGGCCGAGAACCGCGCGCAGTTCACGCTCGTTGAGGAGCTGCAGGATGCCGGTGGTACAGCACACCGCGGCATTGCGCGGATTCCGTCCGGTGGCGAACGCATTCGGGTTGGCGGTGTCGGAGATGTACAGGCGCGGCATCGGCTGATGCGCCGTGGTGGCCAACTCCCGCACAATCCGGTAGATCTCGGGCGCCTGCACCTCGGTGATCGGCTGGGCGTGCATCGCGCGCAGCGCCATCTTGTCGCTGTTGAAGTACACGTAGACGTTCATGCCGACGGCGAACAGCACCGCCAGGTACATCACGTTGCGGCCGAACAACGAACCGACGAACACGATCAACGCCGAGAAACCGACCAGCAGCAGAAATGTCTTGATCCGGTTCGCGTGCGGGTTCCACGTCATCGCAGTTTCCTCCTAGGCAACTACTCGGCAACCATCGCTGATTAAACGCTCAGTTACCGTCCGTGGTTCCGGAATCAGCCGTGACGATTGACCGTGTAGTCCACGAGAGTGGCCAGCGCGTCACGCCCCGGCCCGGCCGGAAGGCCCGCCAACTCCTCACGCGCCTGCGCCGCGTACTCGGCCACCGTCTCCTTGGCGCGTGCCATACCGGCCGATCGCCGCAGCAGCGTCAGCGCCTCGGCGACGTCCTCGTCGCGCTCGACCGGCCCGGCCAGCAACTCCTGCAACCGCTCGGAATCCGGGCCCGACTCGCGCAGCGCATACAGCACCGGCAGGGTGTGCACGCCCTCACGCAGGTCAGTGCCCGGAACCTTGCCCGATTCGTCGGGATCGCTGTCGATGTCGATGATGTCGTCGGAGATCTGGAAGGCGGTGCCCACGATGCCGCCCAGCCGGTGCAGCCGGTCGATCTGGTCGGCGTCGGCGCCCGAGAACGTGGCACCGAACCGGCCCGACGCGGCGATCAGGCAGGCGGTCTTCTCGTAGACCACCTTGAGGTAATGGTCGACGGAGTCGACATGCTCGGCCGCACCGCGGGTCTCGCGCATCTGGCCGGTCACCAGCTGGGCGAATGTGTCTGCAATCACACGGACCGCGTCGGGTCCGAGCAGCGAAACCAGCCGCGAGGCGGTGGCGAACAGATAGTCGCCGGCCAGGATGGCGATGTTGTTGCCCCACCGGGCGTTGGCGCTCGGCGCCCCGCGCCGCATCTGGGCCTCGTCCATCACGTCGTCGTGATACAGCGTGGCCAGGTGCACCAGCTCGATGACGGCACCGGCGATCGCGACCTCAGGATCGTCGGGCCGGGGGCCCAGGGACGCCGAGAGCACGGTGAACAGCGGGCGGAACCGTTTCCCGCCGGCCTGGAACAGGTGCTGGACGGCTTCTGCCATGAGCTCGTCGGCTTTGCCCAGCTCATCAGACATCAGTTGTTCGATCCTGGCGACGCTGTCCCGGACGTCGGCGGCGAACGCCGCGTCCCCGAAATCAACGCCTGCCACCACAGTCGCTGGTGTCCTCATTCGTCCAACATACTGGGAGCAATGGATATCAAGGCAGACGTGGTCGTCGTCGGCGCGGGACCGGCCGGGTCGGCGGCTGCCGCATGGGCGGCTCGAGCCGGTCATGACGTGCAGGTGGTCGACGCGGCGCAGTTTCCCCGCGACAAGTCCTGCGGCGATGGACTGACGCCGCGCGCGGTTGCCGAGCTGGAACGGCTCGGCATGGGCCCGTGGCTCGACACCCGGATCCGGCACCACGGCCTGCGCATGTCGGGATTCGGCGCCGACGTCGAGGTGCGCTGGCCCGGTCCATCGTTCCCGTCCACCGGAAGTGCGGTCCCGCGCACAGAACTCGACGACCGGATCCGCTCGGTCGCCGCCGACGACGGCGCCAAGATGCGCTTGGGCGCCAAAGTCGTTGGGGTCGAATACGACTCCCGTGGGCGGGTCGAATCCGTCCAGCTCGACGACGGCGCCACCATCGGCTGCAACCATCTGATCGTGGCCGACGGAGCCCGTTCCACCCTGGGCCGCGTGCTGGGCCGCACGTGGCACAAGGAAACCGTCTACGGCACCGCCATCCGCGGCTACATCGCCACACCGCGCGCCAACGAACCGTGGATCACCTCGCACCTGGAGCTGCGCTCCCCGAAGGCCAGGTGCTGCCGGGCTACGGCTGGATCTTCCCGCTGGGCAACGGTGAGGTGAACATCGGTGTGGGCGCCCTGGCGACGGCCAAGCGCCCCGCCAACGCCGCCCTGCGGCCGCTGCTGTCGTACTACACCCAGCTGCGCCGCGAGGAGTGGGGATTCTCCGGGGAGCCACGGGCCGCACTGTCGGCGCTGTTGCCGATGGGCGGCGCGGTGTCCGGCGTGGCCGGGCCCAACTGGATGCTGGTCGGCGACGCGGCGGCCTGCATCAACCCGCTCAACGGCGAAGGCATCGACTACGGCCTGGAAACCGGCCGCCTGGCGGCCGAACTGCTGGGCTCCGGCGACTATTCGCACGCCTGGCCCGCACTCCTGCAGGACCACTACGCCCAGGGGTTCTCGATCGCCCGACGGCTGGCCCTGCTGCTCACCCTGCCCCGGTTCCTGCCGGCCTCCGGCCCGCTCGCGGTCCGCTCGTCGTTCCTGATGAACATCGCCGTGCGGGTGATGGGCAATCTGGTCACCGAAGAGGACGACGACTGGGTCGCCCGGGTGTGGCGGGGTGCGGGCCTGGCGTCGCGTCGCCTGGATCAGCGCAAGCCGTTCAGCTGATCGCGGTCAATCGCGGTCAATCGCGGTTGAGCATCCAGATCCGGGTGGACAGCGCGGTCGCGAAGGCACACCACAGCGGATACGGCGTGAGGATGGCGCCGGGGGCACCCTGGGCCTGCACCGCACGACGGGTCAGATCCGCACTACTGGCGGTCAGTGCCGCGGCAGTGACGGCTGCGGCGCCAAGCCTGCGCTGGGAGAAGAACACCCATGACCACGCGGCGTTGACCGCGAGGTTGCCGGACAGTGCCACGGTGTATGCACGAGCCTCGTCCGGACGACCGTCGGCACGTAGCCGGTCGATCGTGCGGGCCGATACCACCGCGATCCCGGCGTACAGGATCGGCCAGACGATCGGAAAGGCTTGTCGCGGAGGCTGAAACGACGGCTTGCGCAAGGACTCGTACCAGCTCGACTGCGCGGGCCTGCTGGCCAGCCCGCCGACGAGCGCAGTGGTCAGTGCCGCGGAGGCCGTCTTGGCCAGGGTGATCGGTCGCATGCCTGCTTGTTACCCCGATCGGGTGGTCCGCACACGTGCGGGCCGGTCGCCGGTTTCTACACCCGGGTCGTGATACCCGACTCCGAACATCCCTGCGGTAGAAAACGGCACGGCCGAGGAGGACGCATTCGCGTCAGCGGTACTCGCACAGGTAGGCGGTCTCGGTTTCGACGCGCAGCTGGAACTTGCTGTCGGCGGGCACGGTGAACTGAGTGCCGGCCGCGAAGGTCTCCCACTCCTGGCTGCCGGGCAGCTTGACGGTGAGCGCACCGGAAACCACCCGCATGATCTCGAGCTGGGTGGTGCCGAACTCGTACTCGCCGACGGCCATGACGCCCACGGTCGCGGGCCCCTCCGGCGTCGTGAAGCCGATCGATGCGACGTCGCCACCGAAGTACTCGTTGACCTTGAACAATGCGGCTCCTTGAAGTCGGGTGAGCGGTCAGGATACCCGGGCCAAAAACAGCTGCGACCAGCTACACCACGTATTTGAGCACCCCGAGCATCGCGTTCTCGTCGGCCGGCTCACCGGCGCACCGCTCCAGCTCGGCCCGCACCGCCGACATGTCCATCCCGGTGCCGATCAGCACCAATTCGGTGGTACCCGAACGCCGCTTCTCGAAGCGCAGCGAGCTGCCGACCAGCTGCAGCAGGAAACGCTGAGCGCCGAAGTCCACGAAACCCTTGGCGCGATAGAGCCCAGCGGGGCGATCCCGCAGAAACTCCATGAACAAGCGCGGGTTCAGCGTGGCGTCGGTGCGGAACTCGATGCTCTGATACTCGGGATGGGCATGATCGTGCTCGTCGCGCAGCAGCTCGTCGAAGGACAGCTGGGCCTGCGGCGTCCGCTGCGGCGGGTCGATGAGCATCTCGGGGTCGATGCGGGCAAAGTCGGTGGGCAGCACCGGAACCCGGGGACTGAGCTCGCGGATCCGGGCGAGCAGTCCGTCGACGTCGGGGCACGAGGACGCCTTGTTGAGCACCACCAGGTCGGCGACCGGCAGCCCGTGGCTCAGGTCGGGTTGCAGGCCGTCGATCACCAGGGCCAACCCGGCGTAGTGGAAGCGGGGGTCGTCGAGGGTGATGACGGTGCGGGCCAGGGAGGCCGGTTCAGCCACGCCGCTGGCCTCGACCACGATCAGATCCAGCCGGGGTTTGACGGCCGCGAGCTTGCCGAGCATCTCGCCCACTTCTTCGCCGTCGACCGCGCAGCAGATGCACCCGTTGGACAGCGACGCCATCGCGTCGACCTGACCCGCCACCAGCATGGCGTCGATGTTGACCGCGCCGAAGTCGTTGACCAGGGCGCCGATACGAACGCCGCGGCTGTTGCGCAGCAGGTGATTGAGCAGGGTGGTCTTGCCCGCGCCCAGGTGCCCGGCGACCGCGAGCACGGGTACTGATCCGGTGGACACCACCGGGCCATCGTAGGGTTATTGGGAATTGTTTTCACTAAGCGGGTCAGGTTGGCCAGCGGGTGTCGACGATGTCCAGCGCGTTGGGCAGCTTGGCCCGGTACCGCGCCTTGTCGGCGGCCTTGAACGGACCCCACCACGGCGCCTGGAACAGCTCGACGATCTTGACCTTGGGCCCCTGATAGCCCGACGCCGCCAGCACCCCGTTGGCGGCGTAACGGCCGCCCTCGTTCGCACCCTCCATCGTCGTGACGTTCTGGTCGGTCTTGATCCACTCGCCGGCCAGGAACAGATTGTCGATCCCGGTCGTGGCTTCCGGCCGGCGCGCCCACGAGCCCGGGTCCTGGATGAACAGCGGCTCGTCGTTGCGCACATTGGGTGTGCCCGAGTCGATGATCGACGGGTCGAGGAACCACGAGTGCACCATCCGGTCCGTGACGACGATGCTGGTGTCGTTGAGATGGGCTTTGATCTGCGCCCAGGCCTCGGCCGCGATCTGCGGTGGTGTGCACTGCCGGGCACTGAGCCGGTTGAAGTTCCCCGGGGTGCTCCAGTCCGAGATGATCGCCGACAGGCAGTCCCTGACCGTTCCATCGCCGTACGACGTCAGCGGCCGTTTCCAGAACTGCGCCTCGCTGATCGAGGTGAGCCCCCAACCGGAGTCGACGTAGTTGACGTGTCCCTTGGTGACGTCGACGCGTTCCCGCAGGAAGAACATCAGGCCGTTCATCCACTCGGTGCGCAGCGCGGCGACCGAGGCCAGCTTGGGATCGGCAGCGATCACGTCGGGCGTCAACACCGCGGCCAGCTTCTCGCACGGCACGGCGGAGATGTACCAGTCGGCCACCACCGGTTGAGCCACCCCGTTGCCGTCGACCACCGTCGCCGAAGCGATGTGGCGGCCGTTGGGGGTCAGCCGGGCCAGCGCCTGCCCGAGCCGGAACGTCACGCCCAGTGACTGCAGGTGCGCCACCCAGGGGTCGATCCACTGCAGGCTGGTGGGCCCGTTGAGCACCCGGTCGAATCCCTTGTTGTCGATGTCGTTGCCCAGCAGCAGGATCGACCACACCGAGGCCTCACCGACCAGACCGATCGAATGGGCGCTGGCGTCTTTGGATTTGGAGGCGGCGAGATTCCGGATGATGCCGTCGGCCAGATACCGGTTGTACTCGGCCGACTTCTTGTCCGCCCCGATGTACTTCTCCCACGTCATGTTGTCCCACTGGCCGAGCTTGCGCTCGTCGCAACTGGTGACGTAGACCGCGAGTTTCTGCGCGGCGTACACCGCCTCCAGTGGCGGCAACCGGAACAACGTCTGGAACACCGCGGCCACCGACTCGATGAAGGCCTTCGGGGTGATCGGGTTGGGCAGCGTCGGGATCGGAAACGGCAGCGGGATGGTCAGATCCGCCCGTCCCAGCCCCGAGTGCAGATAGGACGTGGCCCGGGTCAGGTTCTGCCAGACCCCGAAGGTGTTGCCGGCGAACGGGATGCGCCGCATGGTGTCGGTGACGTTGCGATAGAAGCCCGGGAAGAACCGGAAGCCGTGTTCGGCCGGCAACGGGCTGCCCGTCGCGCTCGGCGCCGGGATCGACCGCGCCTTGCCGCCCAGCGCTTTCCGCTCGAACACCGTGACGCGGTACCCGCGCTCGGCCAGTTCGTGCGCGGCGGTCAGGCCGGCCACCCCGGCACCGAATATCGCCACCGTCGATCCCGGCGCCGCGCGCGCGGTTCCCGGTCTGCTGAGCGCCGCCGCGGCCACCCCCGCCGTGGCAGTTCCGGCCAGAAACGACCGCCGTGAAATATGACGTTCCCCAACCCCACCCGACATACCGACACCACCTCAGTTCGGCAATCCCTGTGGGCGCTAAGTTAATGGTGATTCTCGAACGAGCAGGGCCGACACGCCGACTTGAATTCAGTCCACCTTGAACCGATCGCTTGATTACATCGGCCGGGATTGAACCACTACAGACCGCACAAGAAGGGCTCGGCGACTCGAGAATGACCATTCACTTAATTGTTGCGGTGAGGTCATGAAATGTGACATGCTCCACAGGCGACCGGGGGGTCGAAACGGTGCTCAGCACAGCCGGTGCCACCGGCCGGCCCCGCGCATGCCACGACACAGCGCGGAAGGAACTCGATGACCTACGAGCTACCGGCGTCCAAGGGCCCCGTACGGGATGTCCTGGTCCAGGGCGGTTACGTGCTCGGCTTCTCGGTGCAGGCGCTCGTCAGCGTCGTCACCGCGGTGGTCCGCCGGCGTCTGGTGCTCGACGAGGTCGTCGCCCAGACCCTGTTCATCGGCCGGGTGTGCACCGGACCGGCCCTGCTGCTGATGATGCCCATTGGCGTGTTCATCGCGGTGTCGGTCGGTGAACTGGCCGGGCGCATCGGGGCCGGGGGCTACTCGGGCGCGGTGGTGGCCTTCATCATCGTCGGCCAGGCCGCGGCCCTGGTGTGCGCGTTGATGATGGCCGGCGTGGCCGGTTCGGCGATCTGCACTGACCTGGGATCGCGCACCATCCGCGAGGAGATCGATGCGATGGAGGTCATGGGCCTGGATGTGATCGAACGCCTCGTCGCACCCCGCCTGGTCGCCGCCGTCATCGTCGCGCTGGCCCTGTGCTCGATCGTCACCTTCGGCGGCGTGATGGCCTGCTACCTGTACCACATCAGCGTGCAGCACCTGCCCGCCGGAACATTCCTGGCCACCTTCAGCCAGTACGGACAGGTGTCGGATTTCGTTATGGCACTGATCAAGTCGGCGGTGTTCGGGCTGACCGCGACCCTGGTCGCCACCTTCAAGGGCCTGCACACCAAGGGCGGGGCCGGCGGTGTGGCCAACGCGGTGAACGAGGCCGTGGTGCTGGCCTTCGCCCTGGTCTTCATCCTCAACACCACGATGTCGGCGCTGTACACCGTGGTGGTTCCGGCCGTGGGCAGTTACCGGTGACCGCGATCACCAGCAGCGCTGCCCTGCACCGGATTTCGCGGCCAGCTGTCGCCGGGTACGACGCACTCGCCGTCGCAGGCCAGCACGTCACGTTCTACGCCAAGGTCCTGGGGTCCCTGCCGTACGCCCTGGTGCGCTACCGCAAGCACACCCTCGGCCAGATCGGCGAGGTCACCTTCGGCACCAGCTCGCTGCTGTCCGGCGGCGGAACCATCGGCATCGTGTTCGCCATGTCGCTGGCCGCGGCCATGATGCTGGGCGTCGAGACCCAGCGCGGCCTGGACCTGGTCGGGATGAACACGCTCTCGGGCATGCTCGCCGCGATCGCCAACACCCGCGAGCTGGCTCCCGTCGTGGTGGCAATCGCGTTGGCCGCCAAGGTCGGAACGGGATTCACCGCCCAGATCGGGGCCATGCGGATCTCCGACGAGATCGACGCACTCGACGCCATGGCGCTGCGCTCCATCCCCTACCTGGTCGGCACCCGCGTGCTGGCCTCGGTGGTCTGCGTCATCCCGATCTACATGATCGGACTGCTGGCGAGCTACCTGTCCACCCGCACCGTGGTGGTGATCTTCAACGGCGCCTCCCCCGGCACCTACGACTACTTCTTCCACTTGGCCCTCGGTCCGCGAGACCTGCTCTACTCCGGGATCAAGGCCATCGTCTTCGCGATCGTGGTGGCGCTGGTGCACTGCACCTACGGCTACTTCGCCTCGGGCGGTCCCGCCGGGGTGGGGCAGGCCGCGGGCCGGGCACTGCGCACCGCGATCCTCGCGGTCGGAATCCTCGACGTGCTGCTGACCTTCGCGCTGTGGGGCCTGGTCCCCGAGATCCCCGGGATGGGAATGTGAAGCGGCGCACCGAACCCGGCCGGACCCGGCTGGCGCTGCGCGGCCTGGCCGCGGCCGCCGTGGCGATGGCCGTGGCATCCGTGCTGGTGGCCCGGGCCTCGGGACATCTGGAACGCAGCGCCGACGTGTTCGTGGGGGTGCCGGTGTCGGCCGGGCTGATCACCGGCGGATCCCCGGTCCGCTACCACGGTGTCAACGTCGGGCGCATCGCCGACATCGAGTCGGGCACCCGCACGTCACGGGTCCGGCTGGCGATCGAACCCGACAGCCTGGGCATCATCCCGTCCTCGGCGGTCGCGCGGATCGTGCCCCGCACCTTCTTCGGCGACATCTATCTGCAACTCGTTGACCCGCAAGGCAACCGGTCGGCCACCGGGCTGAAGCCGGGAGACACCGTGGCGGTCGATGACAGCCCCGACGCGATGGCGCTCTACGACGTGTTCACCAAGATCGTCGAACTGTTCTCACAGATCAAACCCGAACGCATGCAGACCGCCCTCACCGCGATCAGCCAGTCGCTGCGCAACCGCGGCACCGAGCTGGGCACCACAATCGACAATCTGAGCGCCAGCGCGCAGGTGCTCACGCCGTCGCTGGTGCGATTCCTCGACACCACACCGCAGTTCCGGGATGTGATGGCCTCGCTGAACACCGCGACCCCCGACATCATCTCGACGCTGTCGGCGGCGACCTCGGTGTCCAACCGGATGGTCGACGACCAGAAGAAGTTCGCCTCGGCCATCGACGGTTTCGCCCGGTTCTCCTCCGTGCTCACCTCGTTCATGTCCGATCACCGCGAACAGTTGATCACCGTCGTCGACTCGGCCGGAAAGATCATGGCGACCACGGCCGCCCAGCCCCTGGGTCTGGTCGACACCCTGGCCGGCGCACAGTCGTTCGGTGAGGCCGGCGCCAAGGTGTTCGCGACGGGCAAGTTCAACATCACCGCCGTGGCAACCTTCGCCGGACCGATGCCGTACTCGCTGCAGGACTGTCCGGTGTACGGGAACACCCAGGGCGCCCGCTGCGCCGAATCCGCACCGTCGGGTGAGGTACCGGATCAATCGGAGGACGTGCTGGCCCGCCCGGCCGCCGACCTGCCCGTCACGCCGTTCACCGCCCCGGCCCCGCACCTGCCTACGAATTCGTCCCTCCCGCCCGGCCCCGGGCTGCCGCAGTCCGCGCCGATCCCCACGGAACCGCTGCCCGCCGAGGCGGTTCCGGGTGCGGCGCCCGCGTCCGCCGTCGTCGACGCCGACCGCCAAGCCCATGCCCTGGCGGTCCTGCAGGACGAACTGGTTCCCCCGGCCGGAGCCCCCTCGACCCAACCGAACATCGCCACGGTGCTCATGCTGGGCCCGCTCGTGCGCGGCACGGAGGTGCAGGTCTCATGAACCGCAACGGTGGGTGGCAGTCGTGGGCCAAGCTGGGCGCCTTCGGCACGGCCGGGATGCTGAGCGCGGTGCTGGTGATCAACACCCTGTCGGTGCCGGTGCGTGGTAGCACCGTCACCTACCAGGCGCAGTTCACCAGCGTCGAGGGCCTCAACGTCGGAAACCCGGTGACCATGAACGGTATTCGGATCGGCCGGGTGGATTCGATCCGGTTCGCCCCCAACGCCGACGGCACCAGCCGGGCCGACGTCGACATCGAGGTCAACTCCGACTTCACCCTGACGGGCAACGTCACCGCGGCGGTGCGCTACGGCGACATGCTCGGCGCCCGCTACGTCGCCCTGTCCGACCCTGGCGGCGCCATCATGGACGTCTCCACCGACGAACCACCGACCAGGCTGGCCGCCGGCGGCGTCATCCCCCTGGCCCAGACCTCGCCGGCGGTGGATCTGACCGCGCTGCTCAACGGGTTCAAGCCGCTTTTCGACGCGCTGGCCCCCGAGCAGGTCAACACCCTCACGCGGGGATTCGTCGAGACCTTCAGCGGCCAGGCGCAAACTCTGACGACGCTGCTCACCCAGATCGCCGCCATGACATCGAGTTTGACCAACAACGCCGGGATCTTCACCCAGCTGATCGACAATATGTCCGCGCTCATGCGCACCATGAACACCCGGCAGCCGCAACTGGAGCAGATGCTGCACGGGCTCAACCGGCTCAGCGCCGCGGTGACCTCCGGTGACCGGCAGTTCGAGACGCTCATCGACCAGGGCAACGCCGTGCTGGCCACTCTGGCCAACACGGTCGACAACTCCAGCGCCGCCTACGGAGACACCATCACCAATCTCAACTCCATGCTGCAGACCTGGCAGCCCAACACCGAGCAGTTCACCACTCTGCTGGCCCGGCTGCCGGAGTTCGGCGACGCGATCAACCGGACCTCCAGCTACGGCGGGTTCGTCAGCCTGTACCTGTGCAACTTCACCCTCAAGATTCGCAGCCACGAAGCCAACATCTTCGGCAGCAGACATTCCGAGGTGTGTTTGTAGATGTTCCTCGTCAAACTGATCGACCTCTTCGTCGGCGCGGTGATCTTCCTCTTCGTGAAAGATCAGCGCAAACACAACCCGTCAATCCCCTTGGCACTGGGCATGATCGGCACCATCACCCTGATCGCCATCATGGTCGTCTCGATCGGGATTCCGCGCGCGGTCTACCACGTGCGGACCAACGCGTACATCGCCGAGCTGGCCAATGCCAGCGGTCTGTCCGGCGGCGACCCGGTGTATGTCGCCGGGGTGCCTGCCGGGCGGGTGGAGGACGTGGGCCTGGCCGGCGACCGGGTGCGCATCGGCTTCCGGCTGGACAAGGCCCAGGCACTCGGGAACCGCACCACGGTCACCGTGCGGCTGCGGACCGTGCTTGGTAAGCGGTTCCTCGACGTGATGCCTGCCGGAACCGTCAATGGAATGGACTCCAACGTGATTCCGTTGTCGCGCACCACGGTTCCCTACAGCCTCGACGAGGTGGGGCGTAAGGCCGCCGACACCGCCGAGCACGTCGACCAGCAGCCGTTGACGGCCATGATGAACACCCTGGCCGAAACGATGCCGGGCAACAGCACCGAGCTCGGACAGGCACTGGCCGGGATCAGCGCGGCCAGTTCGGCCTTCGCCGACAACGGGGACAAGATCGACGAGATCCTGCGGATCAGCCGGTCGATGGCCGAAATGCTGTCCCACCAGACGGATTCACTGGCCGACACCGCGGCCAACGCGCAGTACATCGTGTCTTCACTGGCCGCGCGCCGTCAGGCGCTGACCGACATCGTTCACAATCTGACCGCGATCATGCGGCACCTGGCCGCGATCTACACCGAGAAGCAGGCGGATTTCAGCAGTTTGATCGCCGGCCTCACCGCGGTCACCGGAACCTTGAAAGCCAACGTGGACAAGATCGACCAGACCCTGCAGCAGATGCCCCCGGCGATCCGGGCCGTAACCAACGCCACCGGCAACGGCAACTGGGCCGACGTCAACTCGCCGTCCGTGGTGATGCCCGACAACCTGTTGTGCTTCCTCAACGTTCAGCGGGAGTGCCGATGAACCGTAAAGCTGCGATGGCATTCATTGTGGTCCTCTGTCTGGCCGCCGGCGGCTGGTACGTGTTCGGCCGCACCGACCGGGCCCGCACCGTGCACGCCGACTTCGGCTACATCAACGGCATCTACCCGGGCAGCAAGGTCACCGTGCTCGGGGTGCCGGTGGGACGCGTCACCGCGGTGACGCCGCAGGGCACCACGGTGCGGGTCACCATGACACTGCCCGACGACGTTGCGTTGCCCGCCGAACCGGACGCCTACGTGGTGAGTCCCGCACTGATCAGCGACCGCAGCGTCGAACTCGGCCCGGCCTACAGCGGAACCGGGCCCACCCTGACCGACGGGCATGTGATCGGGGCCGACCACAGCCACTCCCCGATCACCTTCGACAGCATGCTGGGCAGCCTGAGCACGCTCACCTCGGCCATCGGGCCACAACAGGGCGACATCGGTGCGGTGCTGACCCGCGGTGCCGAGCAGTGGCACGACCAGGGCAAGCTGTTCAACTCCGCGATGCGCAACCTCAGTGCCGCCAGCGGCGTGCTCGGGGCGCGGGCCGAGGACATCGGCGCGGTGGTGGACAACCTCAGCACGCTGATGGCCGCGTTCAACCAGCGCCAGGTCTCGCTGAACCAGATGGTCGACGAACTCGGCCAGGTCGGCGGCAGTTGGGCCGACGCCAACGTCGACATCGCCCAGCCCATGGCCGATCTCAAGGTCGTACTCGATCAGGTCGACACCTTCGTCGCGCAGCACGGTGACGACCTGGGCACCATCGCGGCCAACCTGAACGCGGTCGGCGACGTGCTGACGGCCAAGCAGCCGCAGCTGGCCGAGTTCATGGACCTGGTGCCGCTGATGATGCAGAACCTGTCCAACACCGTCGGCCAGGACCGGCGCGGCCGGATCCGGCTGAACGTGTCCACGGTGCTCACCCAGTTCGCCGCGGCCCAGAACTTCTGCGACCGCAACATGTTGCCCATGTGCGTGGGCGCCGGGATCACCAACCCGATCTCCTACCCGATCAGCCGGTCGGACCCGCTGGGCATCGTCACCGCGGTCACCGGCAACACCCCGCCGCCGAACCCGAAGTACCCGAGGTGAACGGTCATGTCTAGATTCCTGGTTCGCCTCTCGACCGGCTGCGCTGTCGTCGTGGCCGCCGCAGGCGTGTGGGCGTTGAGCGATATCGGAATTCAGGATCTTCCCCTGGGCCGCACCTCCCCCACCGACACCATGGCCGTCACGGTGGTGCTGCCGACCGCCGACGGCATCACCATCGGCGCCGACGTCCGCAACGGGCAGAAGGTGGTGGGCCGGGTCAGCGGGATGAACCTGGCCGCCTCGGGCGCCTCGGTGCAGCTGAGCCTGGCCGACGCAGACGGCCTCGACTCCGGAACCGTCGCCAGCGTGGAACTCCCGTCAGCCCTTGGCAATCCGTTCGTCCGGCTCAGCAGCGCACAGCTGGCACCCCAGCGTGCACTACGCGACGGCGACGTGATCCCGCCCAGCCACACCGAGCTCGGACCGCAGATCGAAAGTGCGCTGGCCACCTTCGGGGCGCTGTTGTCCCGCAGCGGTGTCGACCAGCTCGCCACCATCGTCACCGAACTGGACAAGGCGTTCGGGGGCCGGGCCGACAAGGTCCGCGGGCTGATCGACTCGATGTCACTGCTGGCGGCCAAGGCCTCCGAGCACCAGGGCGAGTTCGATGAGGCGATGAGCCTGGCCGCCAACATCACCGGCCAGTTCGACCACGAGCAGAAGACCGTGACGGGCTACCTGGACGCGGTGCCCAAGGTGGTGGCGATGCTCGATGTGCAGCGCGCCAAGCTGCAGACGCTGTTCTCCTCGACCACCGCACTGGCCGCCACGGCCAACAACGTGCTGTCGTCGACCGACCTGAACGCCATGGTGACCGACGCGGGCACCGTCGTCGGCATGATGGGCACGTTCAACGACCGGCTCGGCGGGATGCTCACCTCGATGAACACCTTCCTGGAGAAGTTCGGTGACTCGGTCCACGGCGACTACCTGATGTTCGATGGCGCCCTGGACATTCCGGGCACCATCGACAAACTGCTGACCGGAGGGTTGATCGTCAACGGCACCCCGATCACCGGGGACGTGGCCCTGGAGGGGTTCTTGTCGGGAGGTCTGAATTGAGACGCCTGGTAGTGGTTCAGCTGGCGATCTTCGCGGCGATCGCCACGTTGGTCATCCCGTTCGGAATCCGCTATGTGGCCGGGCCGCAGGGCTTCCGGACCCCGATGACCCTGACCGCGACGATGACCGACGCGTTCGGCCTGACCGCGGGGACCAGCGTCACCGTGCGCGGCGTGCAGGTCGGCACGGTCGACGACGTGTGGCTGACTCCCGACGGGACCGCGATGGTGCGGCTGGCGATCGACCCGGACACCCGGATCCCGCGCGACGCGATCCTGACGGTCGGGATGGGCACAGCGGCGGGCATTCAGAGCGTCGACATCATGCCGCAGTCCGACGCCGGGCCGTACCTGGCCTCCGGGGACACCATCGCCGCACCGGCCGACCGGCAACCGATCCAGATGGACCGCATCATGGGTGACACCGCGCAACTGGTGAAAGGCATTGACACCCGGGCGGTTCAGTCGGTCGGAACCGAACTGTCGAACGCCTTCGACGGGCTGGGCCCCGATCTCGCCATGCTGATCGACAACGCGTCGGACATGTCCACCCGAATCCGCAACCAGACCGGTCAGCTGCAGCCTCTCATCGACGGCACCGCGGAACTGGTCACCACCATGGCCGGCCAGGGCGATCCCTTCGTGCGCGGCATGGGCGCCAGCGCACGGCTGGCCAATCAGCTGGACGGCAGCGGCCCGGCATTTCTGTACCTGACCGACCGCTCGCCGGCTGCGCTGAGTCGCCTGCAGCGGGTTCTGGACACCTATCAGGGCACGTTCGGCGCCACCCTGGCCAACCTGGCCACCGTCACCCCGATCATCGGGGACCGCACCGACTCGCTGCAGACGGGGCTCGCGACGATCCCCAAGGGCCTGCAGGATCTGACCTCCATCGTGAAGGTGGACGCCACCGGCCAGACCCGCGCCGATTTCTCGTTGATCGCCACCCAGGGGCCGGTGTGCAACTACGACGTCGACCGCCGGGCCATCGGCGATGTCAGCGCGAAAGAACCCAACCTGGTCATGTATTGCCCGCCCGCACCCGACATGCTGATGCGGGGCGCGGTCAACGCACCCCGACCCAACGATCTCGGCCTGCAGAACTCCCAGACCCCTGGATATCCGATCGGACCCGAGGTGGTCAACGACCCGGTCAAGATCCCGACCCTGGCCCAGCTGGCCTACAAATGGCGCAGCATCCTGAAAGGTGGCCCGCAGTGAGCAATTCCGACGAGTCCGATGGCACCGACGACACCGTGGACGAACACGGTGAATCGGTGCTGACGTTGGAGGATCCCGCAGAAGGCACAGCAGACGACGCAGACGACGCCGACGCGGCCGAGCCCGACGAAACCGTCACGTCCAGCGGGCTCAAGCGCCGCCTCGTGGCAGGCCTTCTCGCACTGGTGGCCGTCGCCGCCATGGCCGCGCTGGTGGTGTTGTCGATCGGCGAGTACCAGCACCGCCAGGACGAATCTCTGCGCACCGAGGCCGTGCAGATGTCGCGTGACTATCTGGTGGCGATGGCCGCGTTCGACTACCAGAAGATGGACGCCAACCGCGAGCACATCGTCGCCAACTCCACCCCCGGGTTCGCCGCCAAGTACGACGAGATGGTCAAGGCGCTTCGCGACAATCGTGGTGACCAGCAAGGGTGTCGCGACCGCCACGGCCGATCACGTCGTCGTCGACTCGCTCGACGGCGATACCGCGACGGTCGTCGCGTTCGTCGACCAACACGTCACCAATGTGACCGCGCCACAAGGCAGTAACCAGAAGTACCGGATGGTGGTCAAGCTCGTGCGCAGCGGCGACCGCTGGATCGTCGACGACGTGCAGACCGTGTAACCCCGCCGTTTCACCCCCGAGAGGAGCCCCATGCCAGCGACATACGTGGATCTGGCCGCCGAGCCGCGGTTGACCACTGCCGAAACCCGCATCACCGTCACCCAGCGGGTGCCGCGGTGGATCAGGAAGAAGGACGTCGACCTGTCCGACGCGCTGGACTTCTGGTCCGCGGCCGGGGCGGCGGCCAACGTCATCATGCAGATGAGCTGGCCGGAGGTCGGCTACGGCGTCTCCGAAAGCCGGGTGGAATCAGGAAGTTTGGTGCATCACCCGTGGAAGCGGCTGCGCACCACCGCGCAGTACCTGACCGTCGCGATCCTCGGCACCGACGAGGAGAAGAACGCCTATCGCGAGGCGGTCAACGTCGCTCACCGGCAGGTCCGCTCCACCGAGGACAGTCCGGTCAAGTACAACGCGTTCAACCGCGAACTGCAGTTGTGGGTGGCGGCATGCCTTTTCATCTTCTACGAGGACACCCATCAGTTGCTCTACGGCACGATGACCGAGGAGCAGGCCGAAGGCTTCTACCAGAGCGCCATGACGATCGGCACCACTCTGCAGGTGCTCGAGGAGATGTGGCCGGCCACCAGGGCCGACTTCGACGCGTACTGGAACACCGCGTGCGAACGCGTCGCGATGACCCCGTTCGTGCGGGACTACCTCATGGTTCTGGTGGAGTTGCGGATGATCAACTGGCCGATGCGGATGATGCTGGCACCGCTGTTGCGCTTCTTGACCATCGGCTTCCTGGCGCCGGTGTTCCGCGACGCGATGGAACTGGAGTGGACCGAAACCGACCGGCGCCGCTTCGAGCATCTCTTTCTGTTCGTGGCGTTCGTCAACCGGTTCCTGCCGAAGTCCCTGCGCACGGGCAACTATGCGGTGCTGCTGAAGGATCTGCGCCGCCGGATCCGCCGCAAGAAAGCCCTGATCTGAGCAGGGCGGCCACCCAACCGGTCCAGGACACGCTGCTGTCGCAGTATCTCCGGGACCGGCGGTTCCTGTTCGTCCTGCCGAGGGCGGTCTGCCTGCAGTCCCTGCATCCGACGATCGCCACCGGGATCTCGCAGCACGCACTGCTGCACCGGCGAGTCTGGTTGCACCACAAACGCACAGTGACACAGGCGATCAGGATCGCCTCCGCCGACGTCGACATGCGACCCTACATCCGGTTCGCACACGAAGAGGTCAAAGGCCGCGACCCGGCCGGGCAGAAGTACCACGCGCTGAACCCCGAGGTCTTCCACTTCCAGCACGCCACCTACGTGGAAAGCCTTGTGATGATGGTCAATACCTTCATCCGAGAGCTGGATGGACGCGAACACGAACAGCTCTACCAGGAGTGCTGCGCGTGGTACCGGCGTTACGGCATCTCCTCGCGACCGATGCCGGCGAGCTGGCCCGAGTTCTGCGAGTACTTCGAGGACGAGTGCCGTACCCGGTTGTCCGCGGGTGAGCACTTCGAGCCGTTCCGCCGGCAGATGTTCGCGCCGACGGATTGGTGGCCGCGGGCCGTGCCGCGCCGGGCGATCCGGGCCATGCAGCATCCGCGGGCCGCCGAGTTGACGGGGATCGAGGTCAGCGCTCGCGACCGGCGCTCGCTGCGGCGATTCGCGGTGGTCAGCCGGGTCCTGTCCTGAGGGTTGACGGGCCGCACTCGTGGTCGGCGAGAATCACCGGGTGCCCAGAACTCGAATGTGGTGTGTGATCGTCGCGGCAGCAGCACTGGCCGGCCTCACCGGTTGCACGAGCGTCGTGTCCGGCACCGCGCTGAAGAGGACTCCGTCACCCGAGGAGAACAAGCTCGAGCAGATCATGTTGCCGATCGAGGAACTCAAGCCGATCGTCGGCGCCAACAACCTGATGTTCACCAGCAAGACCGCCGACATGAACAACAACTTCTGGAAGATTCGCGACGAAAGATGCCTGGCCGCACTCTTTCCCGCCGAGGACATGGACTATCGGTTCACGTACTGGACGGCGGTACGCACCCAGGTGGCCCAGGACCCCGACTCGGACCATCGCCACTGGGTGCAACAGGCGGCCGTGCTCTACGCGTCGGAGGGCGAGACGCAATCCATGCGCCGAATCGCGGAGAAGGTATGGCGCGACTGCGCGGGATCAGCGATCCCGCTCCGCGAGAAACACGGCGAAGAGACCAGCGAACGCACCTGGACCATCGGCGATCTCGTCGTCGACGGCGATCTGATCAAACAGACCGCCACGCGGGCCGGCACCGACGGGTGGGCGTGCCAGCACGCCCTGTCGGTGGTGCCCACGATGTCGCTCGAGGCCAAGGTGTGCGGCTTCGACGTCCAGGATCAGGCAGCCACCATCGTCGACAAGCTGGTCACCAACGCCCACCACTGACATGCGGCAGGCCGAAAGACCGTTGCGGTACGCGATTTGCGGCGTGTCAACGTACAGACACGGTCGCTCGCGGTGCTGCTTATCGCGCGGTGCTGCTTATGGGGACGGCTTGGTCGCCGCGTGCAGCGCCACGATGCCACCGGTCAGGTTGCGCCACTTGACTTGTGACCAGCCCGCCTCGCCGATGCGGCGGGCCAGCTCGGCCTGATCCGGCCAGGCCCGGATCGACTCGGCCAGGTAGACGTAGGCGTCCGGGTTGCTCGACACGGCGGTGGCCATCCGCGGCAGTGCCTGCATCAGGTACTCCTTGTAGAGCGTGGCGAACGCACCGTTGGTCGGCGTGGAGAACTCGCACACCACCAGCCGGCCGCCGGGCCGGGTCACCCGGGCCATCTCACGAAGGCCTGCCACATGGTCGACCACGTTGCGCAGCCCGAAGCTGATGGTGACCGCGTCGAACACTCCGTCGGCGAACGGCAGCCGGGTGGCGTCGGCACCGACCTTGGGCACCGGGCGGGACGCCCCCGCGGCGAGCATGCCCACGGAGAAGTCCGCGGCCACACACCAGGCACCCGAGGTGGCCAGCTCGACCGTCGACACCGCGGTGCCCGCGGCCAGGTCCAGCACCTTGTCGCCGGGGCCGATCCCCAACGCCGCACGCGTCTGCCGGCGCCAGAACCGGTCCTGCCCGAGCGACAGCACCGTATTGGTCAGGTCGTAGCGTCGCGCCACCGCATCGAACATCGATGCCACTTCGTGGGGGTTCTTCTCCAGGCTCGCTCGACTCACAGTGCTGACGCTACCGGGCGGCGCTCAATACATTGACAGTGACCGAAACCCTGGCGCCTGGTCGCCACTGCCTGTGGACTCCCTGCGAGTCGGATGGTGCGGGAATGGGCGGGACGTCCGTGGCCTTGAACCGCAGAGAACGAAACGTCGAAGGGTTGATCATGAGCGAAAAAGTGTGGTTCATCACCGGTGCATCGAGGGGTTTCGGGCGGGAATGGGCGATCGCGGCCCTGGACCGGGGTGACAAGGTGGCCGCCACCGCGCGCGACACAGCGACGCTGGCCGACCTGGCCGACAAGTACGGCGACGCGCTGCTGCCGATCCGGCTGGATGTGACCGACCGCGATGCGGACTTCGCCGCCGTGAAAGAGGCCCACGACCGGTTCGGCCGGTTGGACATCGTCGTCAACAACGCGGGCTACGGCCAGTTCGGGTTCATCGAGGAGTTGTCGGAGGCCGACGCCCGCGATCAGATCGAAACGAACGTCTTCGGCGCGCTGTGGGTCACCCAGGCTGCGCTGCCGTACCTGCGCGCCCAGGGCAGCGGGCACATCATCCAGGTGTCCTCGATCGGCGGCATCACCGCGTTCCCCCTGGTCGGCGCGTATCACGCGTCCAAGTGGGCGCTGGAAGGGTTCTCGCAGTCGCTGGCCGCCGAAGTCGCACCGTTCGGTATCCATGTGACGCTGATCGAGCCGGGCGGGTTCTCCACCGACTGGGCCGGATCGTCGGCCAGACATGCTGCGCCGCTTGCGGATTACGACGAGGCCCGCGCCGCCGCCCAACGTGCCCGCGCACAGCGCAGCGCCAAGCCCGGCGATCCCAAGGCCTCGGCCGAGGCGGTGCTCAAGATCGTCGACGCCGAAAACCCGCCGCTGCGTGTGTTTTTCGGCGAGCTACCCCTGCAGCTGGCCAAGGCCGACTACGAGAGCCGGCTGGCGACGTGGGAGCAGTGGCAGCCGGTGTCGGTCCTGGCACAGGGCTGATTTCTCTCAGCGACCCGGTTTGCAGCAACGCCGACCGGCGTACGGTTGAAAACATGCCCACGATCACGACTTCTGACAACGTCGAGATTTTCTACCGGGACTGGGGCTCGGGCCAGCCGATCGTGTTCAGCCACGGCTGGCCCTTGTCCGCCGATGACTGGGACACGTTCATGCTGTTCTTCCTGCAGCAAGGCTACCGGGTCGTCGCCCATGACCGGCGCGGTCACGGACGCTCCTCCCACGTGGCCGACGGCCACGACATGGACCACTACGCCGACGACCTCGCCGCCGTGGTCCATCACCTGGACCTGCACGACGCGATCCACGTCGGACACTCGACCGGCGGCGGCGAGCTGGTGCATTACCTGGCGCGGCACGGGCTGGACCGGGCCGCTCATGCGGTCCTGATCAGTTCGGTGCCGCCGCTGATGGTCAAGACCGATGCGAATCCGGGCGGCCTGCCCAAGTCGGTGTTCGACGATCTGCAGGCGCAGTTGGCGGCGAACCGCTCGGTGTTCTACCGCGCCCTGCCGTCGGGTCCGTTCTACGGCTTCAACCGGGAACAGGAGAAGACCCCGCAGCCTGCCCGCGAGGCGATCATCGCCAATTGGTGGCGCCAGGGCATGATGGGCGACCCCAAGGCCCACTACGACGGCATCGTGGCGTTCTCCCAGACAGATTTCACCGAGGACCTCAAGAAGATCACCCTGCCGTCGCTGGTGATGCACGGCGAAGACGACCAGATCGTGCCGTACGCCGATTCCGGTCCCCTCTCGGCGAAGTTGCTGCCCAACGGAACCCTCAAGAGCTACCCCGATTTCCCGCACGGCATGCCGACCACCCAGGCCGAGACGATCATGGCCGATCTGCTGGAGTGGCTACGCTCCTGAAACCGGTTGCGTCCGAAGGGTAATCAGGCAGCGCGCAGCCGGCGCAGGCCCTGCACGGCCTCGTAATGCCCGATCAGCTCATCGCAGATGGCCGGCCAGGTGCGGCTCAGCACACTGCGACGCGCGGCCACCGAATAGCGCGACCGCTCGGCGATCAGATGTTCCACGGAAGCGGGCAGGGCGGACTCGAATTCGTCGACCGGCAGCAGCAGCCCGGTGCGGTACGGCGCCACCAGATCCCGGGGGCCACCGGCGTCGGGAGCGATCACCGGCAGGCCGGAGGCCATCGCCTCCTGCACAGCCTGGCAGAACGTCTCGTGCTCACCGGGGTGGACGAAGACGTCCATGCTGGCGTAGGCCGCGGCCAGCTCGGGGCCGTGCAGTTCTCCGGTGAAAACAGCTGTGGGCAAGACTGTTCGGAGTTTGGCGCGGTCCACGCCGTCGCCCACCACCACCAGCTGGAGGTCGTCGCGCCCGGCGAGTGCGGCCAGCCGCTCCACGTGCTTCTCCGGTGCCAGCCGCCCGACGAACCCGACGATCGGCTTGCCCTCCGGAGACCACGCCGCGCGCAGCTGCTCATCGCGGGCCGACGGCGCGAAACCCGTGATGTCGACCCCTCGCGCCCACTTGAAAACCCGGGGAATCCGGTGGGCTTCAAGGTTTTCCATCGCCGAGGTGGACGGGGCCAGAGTGCGGTCGGCCTTGCTGTGCAAGCGACGCGTCCACGCCCACGAGGCACGTGAGAGGACGCCGACGCCGTAGCTCTCGGCGAAACCGGCGACATCGGTCTGGAACACCGCCACCGTCGGCACACCCAGGTAGCGGGCGGCATGGACACCGCCCCAGCCGAGCAGTGCCGGCGATGCGAGATGCACGACGTCGGGGTCGAAGCCGCGCAGCACGTTCACCATCCGGAAACGCGGCACGCCCAGCGGCAGTGAGGTCACTTTGGGAAACATCCGTGAGGGCACCCGGTGCACCCGCACACCGTCGTGAACCCGGTCGGCGGGCGGCTGACCCCGCGGGGTGTCCGGAGCGATGACGAGTACCTCATGGCCGGTGCGGCGGAGATGCTCGATCACCCGAAGCACCGAGTTGGTGACGCCGTTGACATTCGGGAGGAAGGACTCTGCAACGATCGCAACGCGCACAACCGAATGGTCGCAGCGGCACCTGTCGCCGAGGTAGCGTCCGGGGATACGACACGCTAAAACCTGATGCGCGGGTCTAGTGTTGCGACATGCGATTGTCGCGCGTTGCTGCAGCGATGCTGGCCGTGCTGGCCTTGGCCGTTGCCGGGTCCACCACCGGTTGCAGCCGGCTGGTCGACGGTGCCGCGCAGGCCAGCGGCGACAAGCCCGGCAGCGAGATCACCGAGGACGGCTCGGGAATCCAGATCGGCTATCCGGACGCGCCCGCCCAGATCGAGTTCTTCACCGAACCGCAGTGCCCGGCGTGTGCGCACCTGCAACACGAGGCCGGCGACGCCATCGCTGCCGCCGTCGGCCAGGGCCGGCTCGCGGTGACGTACCGGCCGTTGACCTTCCTGGACAGCTTGGGCACCGAGTATTCGGCGCACGTCGCCAACGCCCTGTTCCTGGCCGCGGGCCCGAACACCACGGGAACCGCGTTCCAGGCGTTCGTGCAGGATCTGTGGAGCCACCAGGACCCCGAGGGTTCGCCCGGCCCGACCAACGAGGCCATCGCCGCCATGGCGTCGGACAGCGGCGTGGGCGCCGAGCAGACCGACAAGATCGCCGCCGGCGAGCAGATCATCGACTCCGAAGAGCTCAACGACGCCAACGCCGAACTGCTCAGCGAAACCCAGTACGAGGTGTCCACCCCGGCGATCTACGACCTCGTCGGCGAGCAGGTCATCGATACCAGCGACCCTGACTGGCTGGCCAAGCTGCTGGCTACACCGCAGAGCTGACCCGGCGGCCGGGCCGTCGCTCCAGGAACGCCAGCAGCGCCAGCGCCGCGGCCGCCACCAGCCAGCCCACCACCGCGATCGACCCGGCCGGGATGATCGCCAGTGACGCATCGCGGTCACGGACCCGCACCAGGTCGGGATTGTTCTTGTCGTACTCGACGTAGATCCGCATCCCGGTGTCGAGTTCGGAGGGGTACAGCACGCCCAGCTCGGGGCGATAGGTCACCCGGTCGGGCGTGACGAACTCGATCGTCGAGCGCCGTGGCCCGGCACTGAGCACCTCGGCCGCGGCCACCCCCATGTTGCTCTCGATCTGCTGGTCGTTGCGCCAGGCGCCCACCACCAGCAGCACCGACTGCAGCGTGACCAGGCAGGCGGCGATCACCACACCGATCCGCACCCGCCGGATGATCCGCTGCGACCGCGTCTCCCCCGGTTCGCCGTACAGGTGCGGGATCAGCGGCTGCACCCACGCCCGCAACCGCGCGGCGATCTGCGCGGGCCTCACAGGGCAGCCTTGATCGACGCGTGCAGGGCCCGCAGCGACGACCGGTCGGCCTTCACCTCCAGCACCCGCATCCCGTCGAACGGTTCGGCCAATGCGGCACCAAGCGCGTCGGCCTCCACCTGGCCGCATTCGACGTGATAGGCGCGGCACAATGCCGCGATGTCCACGTCGTGCGGGGTACCGAAGATCCGCGACGACACGTCGGAGAACCGCGGATCACCCTGTTCCAGCAGCTCGAAGATGCCGCCGCCGTTGTCGTTGGACACCACGATGGTCAGATTGCGCGGCGTCGGCTCGGTGGGCCCGACCAGCAGGCCCGAGCTGTCGTGCACGAAGGTCAGATCCCCGATCAGGGCAATGGTCCGGCCGTCATGTGCCAGCGCTGCGCCGATCGCCGTCGACACCGTGCCGTCGATACCGGCCACACCGCGGTTGGACCGCACCTTGATGCCCTCGGTGTCCAGCCCGACCAGGGCGGCGTCACGCACCGGGTTGGAGGCCCCGAGCACCAGCTGGTCGCCCGGGCGCAGCGCATCGGAAACAGCGGCGGCCACGTGCAGACCGGTGGTCAGCGGGTGCGACGCGAGTTGTTGGCGCACCGCCGCCAAGGCGTGCCGGTTGAGCTCGGCGCAGCGGGCCAGCCAGGCCGGGTCCGGAGCCCCGCTCGTCACCGCCCGGGTGCCGGTGGCCATCGAATTGCCCGAGACGTCGGGCCAGCGCGGACCGGTGGTCAGCGCGTACACCGGCACCGCCGGATCGGCCAGCAGCGCCGACACCGGCCGGTGCAGGGTGGGCCGGCCCAGCATGATGACCTGCTTGGGGTGCACGAGGCGCAGTGCCAGCGGATGCAGCGGGTTCTCCGGAAGCGGTGCGGTGGGCTCGGCCACCGTCGGCAACCCGGCCAGGTTGGGGTGCACGCCGGCGCCGTGCCCGGCGATCACCACGGTGTCCGGCGTGAGGTCGATCTCAAGCGGCTGATCGAAGCTCACCGGCGGGGTGTAGGTCCACGGCTTGCCGTCCGGGCGGCCCGCCGGGAACGAGGTGTCCCCGTGCGCGTTGTCGGGCACCAGCGGTTCGCGCAGCGGGATGTCGAACTGCACCGGGCCGGCGTTGGCGGTGCGCGATCCGGTGGCCGCCGCGAGCACCCGGCAGGTCGCCGAGCGCCACTGGGCGTTGAGCGAATCGAGCTTCTCCGGTGACTCCTCCGCAAGGCCCACACTGATATTGGCCCGCACCTGGGTACCGAAATAACCCAGCTGTTCGAAGGTCTGGTTGGCGCCGGTGCCCAACATTTCATAGGGGCGGTTGGCGCTCAGCACGATCAGCGGCACCCGGGCGTAGTTGGCCTCGACGACAGCGGGGCCGAGGTTGGCCACCGCCGTGCCGGAGGTCATCGCGATACAGACCGGCGCCCGCTCCGCGACCGCGAGCCCGATGGCCAGATAGCCGGCCGTGCGCTCATCGATGCGGACGTGCAGACGGATCCGTCCGGCACGATCGGCGTCGGACAGCGCGAAGGCCAGCGGGGCGTTGCGCGAGCCAGGGCACAACACGACGTCGCGGACGCCGCCGCGGATGAGTTCGTCGACGACTACGCGCGCCTGTGCCGTCGATGGGTTCACCACTCCACCTTATTCGTCAGTTCTCCGTCACTTCTGATCGGCGAAGAACTCCAGCAGTGCGGCGTTGATCACGTCGGGCTTCTCGATGAAGCCGAGGTGACCGGTGTCAGGAATCTCCAGGTAGCGCGCCGTGGGGATCGCGTCGGCCACCTCACGGCCCAGATGGACGGGCAGCACCACATCATCGGCGAACCCGATGACCAGCACCGGCGCGGTGATGGACCGGTAGGCGGGCAGCCGGTTGTCCACGGGCGCGACGTCGAGCTGGGTGAGCAGGCCCGGGGTCTGCTTGGTGGGCCACATGGTGAACATCTCGCTCCAGTCACGCACCTGGCGGTCGTCGTTGAGGGTCTTGGGCGAGAAGCTCTCCAACATCCGGAGCTTGGCGTCGAACTTCGGCGGCAACTGGACGCCCGACGTCGCGAATTCACGCTCGGCCGTGCGGAAGAACTCACGAGCCCCGTCGTGACGGCCGCGGGTGGCCATCAACACCGCCGACCGCACCAGATCGGGCCGGGCCAGCATGAGTTCCTGGGCGATGAACGAGCCCATCGACACACCCACGATGTGCGCCGGGCCCGCGCCCAGCATCTCGATCAGTTCGGCGGTATCGCCCACCATCTGCTCGGTGCCGAAACCCGCGGCATTCTCCGTCGCACCGACGCCGCGGTTGTCGAAGGTGATGACGCGGTAACCGGCGCGCTGCAGCGCGGGTACCTGATGCAGATGCCAGGTGCGGCCGGCCCCTCCCCGTCCGGCGATGAACACCACGGGGACGCCCTTGCCACGGTCGTCATAAGCCAAGTTCATCCGGCCGACGCTACTTGATGGCTCTCACGCGGTGCGGCGCCCACGCACCCTTCTGACCGCCTGATCCCAGGCCAGCAATACCCCGGCTTTGAGCGGTTCGGGCTTGATCATGTCCTTGCCCAGCAGCGCGGTGGCACCGGCCTTGGTGGCCGCGCTCGCCTTGGACATGTGCCCGGAATCGAACGGCGGTTGCGGGTCGTACTCGATCATCAGCTGAATGGCCTTGGCCTTCGCCTCGCCGCCGATCTGGCCGGCCAGCCACATCGCCAGGTCGATCCCCGCCGAGACACCCGCCGCCGTGATCACCTTGCCGTCAGGGTCGGCGCGCACGATGCGCTGATCCCCCACCGGTGTCGCACCCATCAGCTTCAACGCGCTCAGCACCGACCAGTGCGAGGTGGCCCGCTTCCCGTCCAGCAGGCCCGCCGCGGCCAACGCCACCGAACCCGAGCACACCGAGGCCATCCAGGTGGTCCCCGGATACACCTGACGCAGCCAGTCGAGAACCTTCTCGTCGCGGGCCACCATGGTGGTCCCCGGCCCGCCGGGCACCAGCACCACGTCGGGCGACGGGGTTTCGTCGAAACTGTGGGTGGCACCCACCAGCAGCACACCGGAGTCGGCGGTGACGGGGCCCGGCTCGTGCCAGACGAACCGCACTTCCGTGTCCGGCAGGTTGCGCAGCACCTCGTAGGGCCCGATGAAGTCGAGCGCGGTGAAGCTGGGGTACAACACGATTGCGATCTGCATGGCTTGTTCCTTTCAGGCGGTTAAATCTGCGCTTCTGGCGTGCGCCGAAGTCTTGCGGTACTGGTCTGGTGAAATGCCAAGGCGCCGAACGAAGTTACGTCGCATGGTCTCGGCGGTCCCGAACCCGCAGCGGGCGGCGATGACGGTGACGGTGTCATCGGATTCCTCGAGCTGGCGGCGCGCGGCATCGGTGCGAATGCGTTCCACGTAGGCGCCCGGGGCCTCCCCGACCTCGTCGGTGAACACCCGGGTGAAATGCCGCGGGCTCATCGCCGCACGCCGGGCCAGCTCGGAAATGCTGTGCACCCCACCGGGTTCGACTTCGATGAACTCCTGTACCTCACGGATCGGGGCGCGTTTGGCCCGTGGCATCCACACCGGCGCAGCGAACTGTGTCTGACCGCCGGGCCTGCGCAGGTAGAGCACCAGGTACCGGGCCACGGTCTGGGCGATGTCGGTGCCGTAATCGTCCTCGACCAGCGACAACGCCAGGTCGATGCCCGCCGTCACCCCGGCAGCGGTCCACACCTGCTCGGAGCTTCGTATGAAGATCGGATCGGGATTGACTGCCACCGAAGGAAACTCGTCGGCCATCCGCCGGGCCGAGGACCAGTGCGTGGTGGCGGTGCAGCCGTCGAGCAGTCCGGCCTGCGCGGCCAGGAACGCTCCGGTGCACACGCTGACGACGCGGCGGGCGTGGCGCGCGGCGGTGCTGATCCAGTCGACGACGGCCGGATCGGCCCGCGCGGCGTCGGCACCGATACCGCCGGGGATGACGATCGTGTCGATCGGAGTGCGAGGGTCAGGCAACGGGGCGGCGACGAACTCCAACCCGGTGAGCGTGCTGACGGGCCGGCCGTCCACGGCGGTCAGGGTGACGGCATAGCCGTCGCCGGATCTGCCCAGGCCGGCCAGGGCCAGCGTGGCGGTGGAGAACACGTCGAAGGGCCCGGCCAGGTCCAGGGCCTGCACCCCGGCGTAGCCCAGGATCACCACCGATCGCGTCACCTCTTCAGTGTTCGCGACCTCGGCGATGGCGTCTACGCCACGTACCCCACAAATCAGGACATCGGGTGGATTGTCGGACCGCGTCGCGATGATCGGCGGCATGACGGAGTACACCTATCGCGCGCAATGGTCGTACGAGGATGGCTGGTACCAGGGGTTGTGCCTTGAGTTCCCGAATCTGTCATCCAACGGCCTGACGGCGCACGAAGCGATCGCGGGAGTGGAGAAGCTGGTGAGCGAAGAGCTGGCGCTCATCCAGGCCGCTGACGACACCCCACCGCGGTCGTTGACCGACCATCGGTACAGCGGCAAGTTCATGGTGCGGGTCTCGCCGTCGCTGCACGCCAGACTCGTTGTGGAGGCCACCGAACAGGGAGTGTCGTTGAACCAGTGGGTGGTTCAGAAACTCGTGAGTCGCCCTTCGGTGTCGCTGGCTGATCTCTACTAGTGGCCGTGGACCCCGGCCTGGAAGGCATAGCCGATCTCGAAACCTGGTATCACCGGCGGTACCACATCTCCAGGTCACATCTCACCCGGCCGAGCGGTACTGGTGTGACGAGTGTTGCCGCAGAGTTCTAGAGCCTCTTGATCCCGCGCACCACCCGGTAGAACGACGGCACCGTCGCCACGCCGCGCCGCAGGCTGCGCTGCATCAGGCCGCCGTTGGTCAGCACCAGGTGCCGCACCCCGCAATCCCGCCACTCGGCCACCCGGTCCAGGACCTCGTCGGGCGTGCCGATCAGCCCCATGTCGCGCATCAGGTCAGGCGTGATGCCCTTGATGTGCGAGAGCGCGGTCCGCTCGTCCCAGTCCTGGGGCAGGATGTCCTGCCCTCCGGAAAATCCCACCCCCAACGGGTGCTCGGCGCCGCGCTGCGCGAAGTACTCATCGGACGCGCTGAGGCAACCCGCGCGCATCACCTCGGATTCCAGGGCATCGTCGACCTCGGCGCGGGTGCGCGCGGTCACCACCATCACCAGCAGCGCCGGGGTGATGGCCATGGGGTCACGGCCCGCGTCGGACGCGGCCGTGCGCACCACGTCCAACCGCTGGGCATAGTCCTGGGGCGAGTGCGGGAACGCCGGAAAGAACCCGTCGCCATAGCGTCCGGCGATACGCAACATCCTGGGGCCGTGCGCAGCGACCCAGATCGGCGGCCACTTGCCCCGGTAGGGCGGCAGGTCGAAGATCGCGTTGCGCAGCGGGAAGAACGGCGAATCACGGTTTACCAGTTCACCGTTCGAGTTCCACAGCGCGCGGATCGTGGCCATCGCCTCTTCGAACCGGGCCACCGGTTTCGCCCAGTCCACCCCGTAGGGCTCATTGCCCTCGCGCTCGCCCGGGCCGATGCCGAAGATGAAGCGACCCTTGGTCAGCAGCTGCATATTTGCCGCCGCCTGCGCGCTGACGGCCGGGTTCCGGCGCCCGGCATCGGTGACACAGATGCCGAGCGGCAGCCGCGCGAGGCGGTTGCGCGCCGCGATCTTTCCCAGCATCGTCCACGGCTCCATACAGGCGTCGACCGATGGAACCAACTTCGCCGCCGCGCAGTACTTCTCCTGCCACAGTGCGCGGGGAAATATCGCGTTGAGATGATCGGGCACCCAGAAGGAATCGGCCCGGGCACCGACGGCCGACAGATAGTTGGCACGGGTGAACGTGTCCGCGGCCGGCTTGCTCGCGGTGATCAGGTCCAGCAGGCCGACCTGCAGTCCACCCATCGGGATCAGAGCTTCTTGAGCTTGCGGATGACCTGGCTGTACAGCAATTGCGACATCATGCCCTTGCGCAGACTGCGTTGCAACGGGCCGACATTCGCCAGCACCAGATACCCGACACCGTGACGGCGCCACTCCGCCGCCTGCTCGACGATTTCGTCCACCGTCCCGCACAGGTACATCTCCCGGAGCAATGACGTCGGAACGGCCTTGATGTAGGACAGCGCGGTCTCCTCATCCCAGTCCTGGGGCAGGATGTCCTGCGCACCCGAGAAACCGACGCCCAGCGGGTGCTGTGAGCCGTGTCGGGCATAGAAATCGTCAGGCGCGTTCAACGCACCGGCCTTGATGACCTCGGAATCCAGCGCCTCGTCGAGGTCGTCGGGCGTGCGCCCCGGCACGACCATCATCCAGAGGGCAGGGGTGATGGCCATCGGATCGCGTCCGGCGTCGGAAGCCGCCGACCGCACGGCATCGAGGCGCTGGGCATACTCCTGCGGCGCATGAGGGAATGCGGGAAAGAACCCGTCGGCGTACCGGCCGGCGGCCCGCAACATCCGCGGCCCGTGCGCAGCGATCCAGATCTCGGGCCAGCGTCCGCGGTACGAGGGCAGGTCGAAGATCGCGTTGTGTAGCGGAAAGAACGGTGAATCCCGGTTGACCAGTTCACCATTCGAATCCCACAGCGTCCTGATGGTGGCCATCGCCTCCTCGAACCGGGCCACCGGTTTGGTCCACTCCACACCGTAGGGTTCGTTGCCCTCACGCTCCCCGGCGCCGATACCGAGGATGAACCTGCCTTTCGTGAGCAGGTTCATGGTCGCCGCGCCCTGGGCGGTGACGGCCGGGTTACGCCGTCCGGTGTCGGTCACCCCGACTCCCAATCGAAGGCGGGCAACCCGGTTGCGGGCAGCGAGATTGCCCAGCATCGTCCACGGCTCCAGATAGGCATCGGCCGATGGCAGCATCCTGGCCCCGCCGCAGAACTTCGGCTGCCACAGCGTCCGCGGGAACAGCGCGTTGAGATGGTCAGGCACCCAGAACGAGTCGACACCACCGGCGACCGCGCTCAGGTAGTTGGCCCGGGTGAAGGTGTCCACGGTGGGTCGTGCGGCGATCGTGGGGTCCATGATGCCGACGCGGAATCGAGTCATTCAGCGAGTGTCGAACGCGCAGGCCGACTTCCCTAGAGTAGGCACCTACCCCAATATCAGCGGGTAGCAGTCCCGCACGCGATCGATCCACCATTGCTGCCGCTCCGGCGTCGCGGCGAGCGCGGACAGCCGGGCGGGGTCGGGCACCACCACCTCGACGGGCAGGTACCCGTCGACCGGCGCGGACACGTCGGCGACATCCTCCACGAAGAACCCGCCAGTGCCCAGCCCGCACGCGTGCGTCAACTCGGGCAGAGCGGCAGCGGCCAGCAGTCCGCGCCCGATGCCGACCGCGGAATCCAGCGCACTGGACACCACGATCGGGATGTCGATCTGTGCGGCGATCTCGAGCATCCGGGACACCCCGCCCAGCGGCGCCACCTTGAGCACCGCGACGTCAGCGGCGCGGGCCCGCACCACCCGCAGCGGGTCAGACGCCTTCCGAATCGACTCGTCGGCGGCGATCGGCACCGCCACCTGCCGGCGTAGTGCGGCCAGCTCGTCGACCGTCGCACACGGCTGTTCCAGGTATTCCAAGGGTCCGTCGGCGGTCAGCGCCGTGGCGGCGGCGACCGCCTGCGGCAGCGTCCAGCCGCCATTGGCGTCGACCCGCACCACCGGAACCTGCGCCCGCACGGCGTTGACCCGCGCGACGTCGTCCGCCAGGGTCTGCCCCGGCTCGGCGACCTTGACCTTCGCCGTGCGCGCACCGGGAAACCGCGCCAGCACCTCGGGCACCTGGGCCGCAGGCACCGCGGGCACGGTGGCGTTGATGGGGACACGCTCGCGGTGCACCGGGGGTGCCGGTTGATACGCGGCCTCGATCCCGGAGGCCAGCCAGGCCGCGGCCTCGGGCGGTTCGTATTCGAGGAACGCGCCGAACTCGCCCCAGCCGGCCGGGCCGTCGATCAGCGCCACTTCACGAACCGTGATGCCGCGGAAGCGAACCCGCATCGGCAGGGCCACGACGTGAAGCCGTTCCAAGAGGTCGTCCAACTCCGGCGCCGCGTCAATCACGCCGTCAATGATGCCCAAACCGGTCAGCCGGCGCCCAGTGTCCGCTGGATGTCGGGTTTCATCTGGTTGAGCTGCGCACCCCAGTAACCCCAGGTGTGGGTGCCGGTGGGCGGGAAGTTGAACACCGCGTTGTGCCCGCCCGCCGCGACGTACTGGTCACGGAAATTGAAGTTGCTCTGCAGCGCCGTGTTTTCGAGGAAGGTCGAGGCGACGTCGTTACCGCCCAACTCCCCTGGCGTCCCCGAACCGCAGTAGACCCAGATGCGAGTGTTGTTCGCCACCAATCGCCCCACCTGCAGGGTCGGATCGTTGCGCGCCCACGCCGGATCACCGGGCGGGCCCCACATGGCCGTGGGCGAGAAGCCACCGGAGTCGCCCATCGCCAGCCCGATCAGCCCGGGCCACGGGCCGGCAGACGGATTCAGGAACGCCGACAACGACCCCGCGTAGCGGAATTGCCCCGGGTAGTAGGCGGCGAGGATAAGCGCCGAGCTGCCCGACATCGACAGTCCGACCACCGCGTTGCCCGACGAGGACACCCGCTTGTTGGCCGCCAGCCACTGCGGTAACTCACTGGTCAGGAACGTCTCCCACTTGTACGTCCAGACCCCGCCGTTGCCCGCGGCGGGCTGGTACCAATCGGTGTAGAAGCTCGACATGCCACCGACCGGCATGACCACGGACAGCCCCGATTGGTAGAACCACTCGAACGCCGGGGTCTCGATGTCCCACCCGTTGAAATCGTCTCGGGCCCGCAGGCCGTCCAGCAGATAGACCGCGTGCGACCCGCCGCCCTGGAACTGCACCTTGACGTCGCGGCCCATGGCCCCTGACGGCACCGTGAGCATCTCGACCGGCAAACCCGACCGTGACCAGGCACTTGCCGTCGGCGGTGGTCCGAGCAGTCCGCCGGCTACTGCCACGACCAGGGCGGTCAGGATCCCGAAGCCGCGGAAGAACTTCCGCAATCCATGCGCATCTGCCATGTCCGCACCCCACATCTCCGCGCACACGTATGCGCCCGAAACTACTCCGGTCGGAACAGGAAATGAAGAGCAGCGGGCGGCCGATTCCTACACCGTGGCGCGGTCGCGACCCTCCCAGTACGGCTTGCGCAGATCCTTTTTGAGGATCTTGCCGGTGGGGTTGCGCGGCAACTCGTCGACGAAATCGACCGACTTGGGACACTTGTAGGCCGCCAGATGCTCGCGGGCGAACGCGATCAGGTCCCGTTCGCTGACGTCCCCGTCCAGTGTCACAACGGCTTTCACCGACTCGCCCCATTTTGCGTCGGGCACCCCGATCACCGCGACCTCGGTGACCGCGGGATGTTCGGCCAGTACGCGCTCGACCTCGATCGAGTAGATGTTCTCGCCACCCGAGATGATCATGTCCTTGAGCCGGTCCTCGACGAAGATGTACCCGCCGTCGTCGACGCGGCCGATGTCGCCGGTGCGGAACCAGCCATCGGGCGTGATGGACTCCGCCGTGGCCTCCGGCCGGTTGAGATACCCCTTCATCAATTGTGGTGAGCGGAACCACAATTCGCCCTGCTCGCCTACAGGAACGTCGGCGCCGGTGTCCGGGTCGACCACCCTGACCTCGCTGCCGGGGACGACGGTGCCCGCACTCATGAGCCGCGCTTCGCTCGCCCCGCGGTGATCGTCGGGCCCCAATCGGCTGATCGCGCCGGACACCTCCGTAAGTCCGTAGACCTGGATGAACTCCGTTTCCGGCCACGCCTGCAGCGCAGAACGCAACAGCGGCAAGGGCATTGGCGATGCACCGTAGGCGAAGGTCTTCAGCGCTCCGAACAGCTTCACCGCGTCCTCGCCGGTGTCGAACACCTTGGCCAGCACGGCGGGCACGAGAAAGGTGCGATTGGCCCCGGCGAGAATTCCGCCGGCCAGCGCCATGCCGTCGACATCACGCGTCATGTAGGACGGCGCGCCGTGGTGCAGCCCCCATTGCACGTAGGACGACCCACCGACATGGAACAGCGGCATGGCGACCAGGCTCTTGTCCCCGGCGCTGAGCGTCCAGCCCTCGAAAGCGTTGAGGGTGTGGGAGATGACGTTGGTGTGGGTCAGCGCGATGCCCTTGGGCCGGCCCGTAGTGCCCGAGGAGTACATGATGATGCACGTGTCGTCGGGCTGCGCGTCCGGCGAATGGCCGGCCGGTGACGCCCCGGCGAGCAGCGCCTCGTACTCGTCCCCGTCGCCGCCCTCGGGAGTCACCGTGAGGATGTGCTCGACGGACGTGAGCCGATCGGCGATCGCGTCGATGCCTCCCCGGAGCTCCTCCCCGACCACCAACACCTTGGCGCCGCAGTCGTTGAGCACGTAATCCAACTCGTCGGCGGCGAGCCGGAAGTTGATGATGGCGTTGGCCGCGCCCAGCGACGCGGCCGCGAGCGTCAGCTCCACGCACGCCGGGTGGTTCTTGTCGAGGAATGCGACAACGTCACCACGGCCGACGCCCCACGCGCTCAGCGCACCGGTCAGCCGCTGAATCCGGTCGTACCACTGCGACCAGGTCCAGGAGCGGCTGAGGTAGGTGATCGCCTCCTCGTCAGGTTTGGTCGCCGCCCAGTGGGCGACGCGTTCGTCGAGAAACTGCGGAACCGGCAAATCTGACATTCCCAGAGCGTGCCACGGCGCGCGAGCCGTCAACCGGCTTTCGGATAAACCTGCCGACCGGCCAGGAACGTGGCCCGTACCTCCAGGTCGGCGATGCTCTCCGGGGCTGTCGCGCGGGGGTCGGCCGAGATGATCACCAGGTCGGCGTACTTGCCGACCTCGAGCGATCCGATCACGTTGTCGGCGAACAACTGCCACGCCGCGTCGATCGTCTGCGCCCGGATCCCCTGCTCGACGGTCAGCCGCTCTTCGGGCGCCAGCACACGGCCGCTCGGCGCGGTCCGCGTGACGGCCACGCTGATGTTGCGCAGCGGCTCCTCCGGGGTGACCGGCGGATCGTTGTGCAGGGAGATCCGCATGCCCGTGGCGACGGCCGACCCGGCCGGCATCCACCGTCCGCCGTGCTCGGGCCCGAACAGCCCGTCGACGAGCACGTCGCCCCAGTAGTGCAGGTGGTCGACGAACAGACTGCAGGTGACGCCGAGGGCGTGCGCACGCCGCAACTGCTCGGGCGTGATGGCGCCGACGTGTTCCAGCCGCAGCCGGTGATCGTCACGGGGATGGGCGCGCAGAACCTCTTCGTAGACGTCCAGGATGGTGTCCACCCCGGCGTCGCCGTGCACGTGGCAGGCCAGCTGCCAGCCCTGCGGAAAGAACGTGCCGACGATCTCGGAGAGTTGCTCCTTGGTGTAGTTGGCGTGCCCGCAGGAGCCGGGCACCACCCCGATGGTCCTGGTGGCGTCGGTGTCCAGGTACGGGAACGTCAGGTCGATGTTGCCGATCCACGGCGACCCGTCGACCCAGATCTTGATGCCGACCTGGCGGACGATGTCGTCGCCCTCGGACGGGGTGGCCTCGGTGTGCAGGTCCGCGGTGGACATCTCGTAGGTCCGCAGTCGCACCGTCAGCTGGTCGTGCAGCTGCGCGAGCAGCGGCCGGAACATCGGATCGAACGCCATCTCCGAACAGGTGGTCAGCCCCGCGCGGTTCAGCCGCGCACATTCGGCGGCCAGCATCGCCGGATAGTCGGTCACCGAGATGGCATCGCCCATCAGCGGAAACACCGCCCCGGTCTCCTCGGCCGTGCCGTCGAGGTTGCCGTCGGCGTCACGGCCGTACTTGGCGCCCTTGGGATCCGGGGTGTCTCTCGTCAGGCCGGCTCGGCGCGCCGCCGCGGAGTTGAAGTACGCCTTGTGGCCCGAGTTGTGCACGATCACCAGCGGGGTGTCGGGTGCGACGGTATCCAGCCAGGACAGGGTGGGCTCGGGCAACCCGTGCTGCAGCAGCGGATCCCAGCCGTTCAGGAACGCGCCGTCGGCCCCGCGTTCGGCCACCTCGGTGTCCACCGCGCCGAGTACCGCATCGGCGCTCGCCAGGGTGACCGGGCGGATGTCGACGATGCGACCGGACAACGCCACCGCCTCCATCAACGGATGACCATGCGCCTCAACGAAACCCGGCATGACACAGCCGTCGACCTCGCGGACGTCGGTGCCGGGGCCGACCCAGGCGGCCACCTCGGACCGGGACCCGACCGCGGCGATGCGACCGCCGGACACCGCGATTCCCTCCGCGGTGGGTTGGCCGGGGTCGACGGTGAGGATGGTTCCGTAGAGGACGAGATCAGCTGGCGTAGCAGGGCTGGTCATGCTCGGATGCTAGAGCGTGGTGAGGTTTGCCCGGGTGCGTCCCCGAAAGAACTTCGAAAAGTTTCCGGGTGCCGTGTCGATTTCGGTGGGGTGCCGTTCGACGTAGTAACGAGGGCCACCGCTCAACAAGAATGGACGGGCCCTTCCCGACACCAGAAGGAGACACACAATGTCGCGCTACATGCTGATCATGCGGTCCACCCCCGAGGCCGAGACCGCGATGGCCGAGCAGAACATCGACTTCGACGAGATCATCGCGTCGATGGGCCGGTACAACGAAGAGCTCATCAAGGCCGGCGTGCTGCTGGCCGGCGAGGGATTGACCGACCCCGACGAGGGCTTCGTCGTCGATTTCAACGCCGATCCCCCGGTGGTCACCGACGGGCCCTACACCGAGGCCAAGGAACTGTTCAACGGCTTCTGGATCCTGGATGTGTCCTCCAAGGAGGAGGCCAAGCAGTGGGCGCGGAAATGCCCGCTGGGCTGCGGCGTGAAGCTGGAGGTCCGGCGGGTCAGCGAAACCGATGAGTTCCCGCAGGACAACGAGTGGGTTCAGAAGGAGATCCAGTGGAAGGCCGAGCTGGCCGAGAAGCTGGCCCAGCAGGCGCGTGCGGCCGCCAATCGCTGATCGGGGCACAGGCCCCGGCGGTCCCTAACCCGCCGGGGCCCGGCTCCCACCCCCACACCTGCACATTAGGCAGCGCCGGCAGGGCCGACACGAGTACTGCGCTACCTGTATTTCGACCCGTATATCGGCCGTCGGTGACCTCGTGTTACACCGACATCGGGGGATCGGCTCCACGCTTTCTGGAACACGTTCTAATCTGGACCCCATGAGTGATGCGCTGCTGCACCATCCCATCCATTCCGGCCACCTCACGGTCGGCGCGCTCAAGCGCAACAAAGACAAGCCGGTGCTGTTCCTCGGCGACACCACCCTGACCGGTGGTGAGCTCGCGGAACGCATCAGCCAGTACATTCAGGCCTTCGAAGCGCTCGGCGCAGGCACCGGCGAAGGAGTCGGTCTGCTGTCGCTGAACCGCCCCGAGGTGCTGATGATCATCGGCGCCGGCCAGACCCAGGGCTACCGTCGCACCGCACTACACCCTCTCGGTTCGCTGGACGACCACGCCTACGTGCTGTCCGATGCCGAGGTGACCACCCTCATCATCGACCCCACGCCCGCGTTCGTGGAGCGGGCCCTGGGGTTGCTGGAGAAGGTGCCGTCGCTGCGACAGGTGCTGACCATCGGCCCGGTGCCCGAAGCCCTGGCCGCCTCCAGTGCCTCGGTCTCCGACCTCACGGCCGAGGCCGCCAAGTACTCGCCGGTGCCCCTGGTGGCCGCCGAACTCGCTCCCGACCACGTCGGCGGGCTGACCTACACCGGCGGCACCACCGGTAAGCCCAAGGGCGTGATGGGCACGGTGCGCTCGATCTCCACGATGACGACGATTCAGCTCGCCGAGTGGGAGTGGCCCGAGAACCCGCGCTTCCTGATGTGCACCCCGCTGTCGCACGCCGGCGCGGCCTTCTTCACACCGACCATCGTCAAGGGCGGCGAACTGGTGGTGCTGACCAAGTTCGACCCGGCCGAGGTGCTGCGGGTGATCGAGGAACAGCGCATCACCGCGACCATGCTGGTGCCGTCGATGATCTACGCGCTGATGGACCACCCGGATTCGCACACCCGCGACCTGTCCTCGCTGGAGACCGTGTACTACGGCGCCTCCGCGATGAACCCCGTGCGGCTGGCCGAGGCGCTCAAGCGCTTCGGGCCGATCTTCGCGCAGTACTACGGCCAGTCCGAGGCGCCGATGGTGATCTCGTACCTGGGCAAGAAGGACCACGACGAGAAGCGGCTGACCTCCTGCGGGCGGCCCACGCTGTTCGCCCGGACCGCGCTGCTGGACGCCGAGGGCAACCCGGTGCCCCGGGGCGAGGTCGGCGAGATCTGCGTCTCCGGACCGCTGCTGGCCGGCGGCTATTGGAAGCTGCCCGAGGCCACCGCCGATACTTTCAAGGACGGCTGGCTGCGCACCGGCGACATGGCCCGCGAGGACGAGGACGGCTATTGGTTCATCGTCGACCGCGTCAAGGACATGATCGTCACCGGCGGGTTCAACGTGTTCCCGCGTGAGGTGGAAGACGTTGTGGCCGAACATCCCTCGGTGGCGCAGGTGTGCGTCATCGGCACCCCGGACGAGAAATGGGGCGAGGCCGTGACCGCGGTGATCGTGCTGCGCCCCGACGCCGCGTCCGACGACGAGGCGGTGGCCAAGGTGACCGCCGAGATCCAAACGGCCGTCAAGGACCGCAAGGGCTCGGTGCAATCGCCCAAGCAGGTGATCGTCGTCGACTCCGTTCCGGTGACCGCACTCGGCAAGCCCGACAAGAAGGCCGTCCGGGCCCAGTTCTGGGAGGGCGCTGCCCGCGCGATCGGCTGAGTTTTTCTGCGCGAGCACACGCGTAGGTACCCGGATTCACGTGATGTGGGGTACCTGCGCGTCTGCTCGGCAGAATGGGTGAGGTGCCCGACAACCCGGCGACCGCTGCCGACCTGCAGAAGACGCTCGACGCGGTGTGGCGGATGGAGGCGGCCAAGATCCTGGCCACGCTGACCCGCGCGGTCGGCGATGTGGCCCTGGCCGAGGATCTGGCATCCGAAGCCCTGCTCGACGCGCTCACGCAATGGCCACAGACCGGTGTGCCGCGCACTCCGGGGGCCTGGCTGACCACGGTGGCCAAACGCAAGGCCATCGATCACTGGCGGCGCGCGGAGAACCTCGACGCCAAGTACGCAGTGCTGGCCCGCGATCTGGCCGACCACGTCGAGGAGTCCTGGGATCCCGACCGGATCGACGACGACGTGTTGCGGCTGATCTTCATCGCCGCCCACCCGGTGTTGTCCCGCGAGGCCCAGATCGCGCTGACGCTGCGCATGGTCGGCGGGTTGAGCACCGAGGAGATCGCCCGGGCCTTCCTCATCTCGACCGCCACCGCGGCCGCCCGCATCACCCGGGCCAAAAAGGCGCTGGCCCAGGCCAATCCGCCGTTCGAGGTGCCGCCCCGCGACGAGTACCCGCAGCGGCTGTCGGCGGTGCTTTCGGTCATCTACCTGATCTACAACGAGGGCTACTCTGCGTCCTTCGGGCAGCGCTGGATCCGAGACGAATTGTGCACCGAAGCACTGCGATTGGGTCGCGTGCTGGCCGCACTGGTGCCCGACGAACCCGAGGTCGACGGCCTGCTGGCGCTCATGGAGTTCCAGTCCTCGCGGTTTGCGGCCCGCACCGACGCCGAGGGCAGGCCCATCCTGCTGGAGGACCAGAACCGGACCCGCTGGGACCGGGCGCAGATCCGACGCGGCGTCGCCGCCCTCGAGCGCTCCAGTGCCGCACGGCAGCAACGGGGTTGGGGCCCGTATGCGCTGCAGGCCGCGCTCGCCGAGTGCCACGCGGTGGCCCCGACGGCAACCGACACCGACTGGACCCGCATCGTCGCGCTCTATGACGCCCTGCTTCAGATCACGCCGTCGGCCGTGGTGCAGCTCAACCGCGCGGTGGCCGTCGCGATGCGCTCGGGCCCGCAGGAGGCCCTGACGCTCGTCGACGGGATCGAGGGCCTGGACGGCTCCTATCTACTGCCGAGTGTCCGCGGCGAACTGCTGTCCCGGCTCGGCCGCCACCGCGACGCCGCCGAGCAGTTCGACCGGGCCGCTGCCCTGTCCGACAACGAACGTGAGCGACAGGTACTGGTGGACAAGGCAATCCGCGAACGCAGCTGATACCGACCGGCCTCATGGCACCATGGCGGACATGGTGTCAGCCGTATTGTTCGATTACTCCGGGACCCTGTTCCGCCTCGAAGAGGACGACAGCTGGTTCGCCGGGATGGCCGTCGACGAACGCGCGGTCGACGGCCACGTGCAGGCCGAGCTGATGCGCCGGCTCACCGCCCCGACCGGCCGGTCCGTGTCGATGACCGACGAGCAGTACCGGGCCTGGGCCAACCGCGACCTGGCCCCGCACCTGCACCGCGAGGCTTACCTGCATGTGTTGCGGGAGTCCGGGCTGGCCGACCATCACGCGCAGGCGTTGTACGACCGGGTGATCGATCCGGCCAGCTGGACCGCCTACCCCGACACCGCGCGCGTGTTCAAAAAACCTGCGAGCACAAGGGATCCGGACCGCCGTCGTCTCCAACATCGCGTTCGACGTGCGGCCGGCGTTCGCGGCGATCGGCGCCGCCGAGCACGTCGACGAGTTCGTGCTGTCCTTCGAGGTCGGTGCCATCAAACCCGACCCGGCGATCTTCACCACCGCGCTCGACCGCCTCGGAGTGGCCGCCCAGGACGCGCTGATGGTCGGCGACAGCGAGGAGGCCGACGGCGGTGCCCGCACCGTGGGCTGCCAGTTCGCGCTCGTCGACCCGCTGCCCACCGCCGAGCGCCCAGACGGGCTGATCGCGGCCCTGCAGAGCGTCGGCATCCGCGCCTAGGGTGGAGCCATGGCTGACGACCGCATCCGGCCGCCGTGGTGGTTGAAGTACGTCAACAAGGTGATGATCGGGCTGAACAAGCTCGGCGTCGGCGGCGACAAGGGACCGGTGGTGCTGACGGTGCCCGGGCGCAAATCAGGGAAACCGCGCTCGACGCCGGTCACCCCGATGACCGTCGACGGCCACCGCTACATCGTGGCCGGGCTGCCCGGCGGCGACTGGGCGGCCAACGCCCGCGCCGCCGGTGAGGCCACGGTGCACCAGGGCCGCAACGACCAGCGGGTGCGCGTGGTGGAGATCCCCACCGAACAGGCCCGGCCGCTGCTACGTCAGTTCCCGATCCTGGTCCCCTCCGGCGTCGGCTTCATGCGCAACGCCGGACTGGTGACCGGGCCCAACCCCGACGAATTCGAGGCCTTGGCCGGGCGCTGCCCGGTATTCCGGCTGGACCCGGCCTAGCCGCGTCAGCTCAGGTGCGGGGCTTCCTTGATCTTGGAGTCCTCCTTGCCCACCGTCTGACAGAAGGTCTGCACCGCCAGGCGGGTTCCGGTGATCTCCAGCTGCGCCGCGTCGGTGCCCTTTTCATCTTTGAGCATCTTGGACACCGCTTCGTTCTGCGTCTTCTCGTCCTGGCCGATGAAGTCCTTGCACTTGGTGTCACCACCGGTGATCGCAGGCGAGCATCCGACGAGCACCAAGCCCGTAGCCAGTCCCGACAACAACACACTCACTGAGCGCTTCATCGTGGTCCCCTCTGATCTGGTGATGCGCGGTACGCATCATCGCGCCGACTTTCGTACCCCGCGACGGTACCTGTGAAACCTCTGGATTCGTTCGCTCTACAGTCGAGCACGTGAGTGCAGACAACCCGTTCGACCCGACAGTCTGGGAGCCGGTGCCCGGCTTCGACGATCTGACCGACATCACGTACCACCGCCACGTCGCCGACGGCGCCCGGCAGCCCACGGTCCGGGTCGCGTTCGACCGGCCCGAGGTGCGCAACGCCTTCCGGCCCCACACCGTCGACGAGCTGTACCGGGTCCTCGACCACGCCCGGATGTCCCCCGACGTCGGTGTGGTGCTGCTGACCGGCAACGGCCCGTCGGCAAAGGACGGCGGCTGGGCGTTCTGCTCCGGTGGCGACCAGCGCATCCGCGGCAGGTCCGGCTATCAGTACGCGGAGGGCGAAACCGCCGAGACGGTCGATCCGGCGCGGGCCGGACGGCTGCACATCCTCGAGGTGCAGCGGCTCATCCGGTTCATGCCGAAGGTGGTGATCTGCCTGGTCAACGGCTGGGCGGCCGGCGGCGGACACAGCCTGCACGTCACGTGTGACCTGACCTTGGCCAGCCGCCAGCATGCCCGGTTCAAGCAGACCGACGCCGACGTAGGCAGCTTCGACGGCGGATTCGGCAGCGCATACCTGGCCCGCCAGACGGGGCAGAAGTTCGCCCGCGAGATCTTCTTCCTGGGCCGCGCCTACGACGCCGAGACCATGTATCAGATGGGCGCGGTGAACGATGTCGTCGACCATGCCGAACTGGAGTCCGTCGGCCTGCAGTGGGCCGCCGAGATCAACGGCAAGTCGCCCCAGGCGATCCGGATGCTCAAGTTCTCGTTCAACCTGATCGACGACGGCCTGGTGGGCCAGCAGGTGTTCGCCGGGGAAGCCACCCGGTTGGCCTACATGACCGACGAGGCCGTCGAGGGCCGCGACGCGTTCCTGCAGAAGCGCGACCCGGACTGGAGCGGTTTCCCCCGCTACTTCTAGAGCGATTTGTGCACGTTTATCCGCGCTGACCGCCGGAAAACGTGCACAAGTCGCCGGGTTAGAAGCGGAAGCCGGTCTGGCCATGCGGTGACTTGGCGAACGCGATCACCTTGGCCGGGGTGACCTCGTAGACGATCGCCGCCTCACCCTGCGGGTCGAAAACCTCGTCGTCGCAATCGAAATCCCAGTCGTCGCCGTACTTGCTCCGGTAGGCGCCGGCCAATGCGGTCAGCCGCGGCAGCCCGGTCACGCGCGCAGCGGTGCCCTCGAGAACGACATCGAGGCCGGCGTTCCAGGTGTTGGTTCCGGTGGTCACGACGACGGCCGCTCCCGCCTGCAGATTGCGCGCCTTCTGCTCGGAGGACCCGGTGCAGAACACGAACACACCATCGGTCCACACCCCGACCAACGGGGTGACGTGCGGGCGCCCGTCGCCGCGCACGGTCGTGAGCCAGTACAGCCCGGCAGTGTCGAGGACTGCCGCGGCGGACTCCCAACTCGTCGCTTCGGTCGCCTCGCTGAAGCGCTGGTCAAGCTTGCCGGTGATCGTCATACCGATACCGACCGGTCAGCGGCCGCCGATTCATCGCGGACGTGCGCCCGGTAGCGCAGTGGAGACATACCCACCTCGCGTTTGAACGCGTTGGAGAACGCACCTTCGGAGGAGTAACCGAGCGTGACAGCCAGTACGCCGACGCGGGTGTCGTCATCGCGAAGGGCACGCTGCGCCAGCAGCATTCGCCAGTTGTTCAGGTAGGTCAGCGGCGGTACCCCGGCCACCGCACGGAACCGCTCAGCGAACGATGTCCGTGACATCGCTGCTGCACGAGCCAGCTCCTCCAACCGCCAGGGCTTCGCGGGTTGGTCGTGCATCACGGCAAGCGCGGGGCGCAACCGCTCATCCGTCAGCACCCGCAACCAGCCCGGCGGCAGGCGTTCACCCTGATCGATGTACGCCCGTAGCACCTCGAGCAGCAGCAGCTGGCCATGCTGGCGAATGGCGAACGCCGCGCCTATCCGGTCACCGGTCACCTCGTCCACCAGTCGGTCGAGCAGCCCGTGCAGGCTGCCCGCCTGTGCCGATGCGGCGCGGACGTGTCCCACCGGCGGCAGGGCATGCATGAGCAGCGCCTCACCGGCAGGGTTGACGTCGACGTGCCCGCCGATGATCACGTCGGCGTCGCCGCAATCGGCGCCGTCGATGCGCACGAACGGATCGGATTCACGCAAGACGATCTCGGTCGGCGGCCCCGTTCCCGGCCCACCTTCCAACGCGACCCATTTGCGGCTGTTGAGAATGGCCACGTCACCGGCGAGCAGCTCGATGGGCTGATCCATGCCGTCGGTGATGAGCCGGACACGACCGCACACCACGGCGGTCAACTTGAGCGGATACCTGATCGGCGCGTGGGCCCGCCAGTCCCCGCGCACGGCGAACCCTCCGGAGATCAGGCCACGGACCTCGACGAGGTCAAAGACATCGGAGAGCTGATCACGAACCATCTCCGTACTATCGCGTAAAAAATATGGACTCACAACCATTCAAAGTCCGGGCAAGCGGATACATCGTGGAGACATGACACAGAACCAACGCCCCATCGGATCGGGATTCACCGCGGCCTCGACGGCAACGGACGTGCTCGCGGGCATCGACCTGTCTGGACGCAACGTCATCGTCACCGCCGGTCATGTCGGCCTCGGGCTCGAGACCACCCGGGCTCTGAGCCAGGCCGGAGCCTCGGTGGTGGTCGGCGCGCGCTCCCCGGAACGGGCGGCACGCGCGCTGGCCGGCATCGACCGCGTCGAGGTACACGCGCTCGACCTGATGGACGCACGATCAATCGACACGTTCGCAGTCAGATACCTCGACTCAGGTCAGCCACTGCACATCCTGGTGAACAACGCCGGCATCATGGGTGGCGAACTGGTCCGCGACGCCCGCGGTTACGAATCACAGTTCGCCACCAATCACCTGGGCCATTTCCAACTGACACTGGGTCTACTCCCCGCATTGCGCGGGGCTTCGGGCGCCCGTGTGGTGGAGGTTTCGTCCTGGGGACACCATCTGTCCGACATCCGCTGGGACGACCCGCATTTCGACGCCGGCGAGTTCGACGGCATGGTGGCATACGGCCAGTCGAAGACGGCCAATGTGTTGTTCGCAGTGGAACTCGACCGCCGCTTCGCCGACGATGGAATCCGCGGGTACGCACTACATCCCGGCGGCATCGTGAGTACCAACCTCGCACCGTGGCTCGGCGAAGACGGCTGGCGCGCCATGGGCCTGGTCGACGACGACGGACAACCGGTGATCGATCCGGAGCGGGATCGCAAGACTCCGGAACAAGGTGCGTCGACCAGCGTTTGGGCAGCCACCAGCCCGCAGCTAGACGACCTCGGTGGCGTGTACCTGCAGAACAACGACATCGCGCCGCTGGAAGACATCACCGAACCGTTGACGCTCGACATCACCGCCGGACCGATGGAGACGACGGTCGGCGTCACGCGGTACGCGGTCGACCCGGAAGCCGCGCAGAGGCTGTGGGAACTGAGTGAGAAATTGACCGCCTGACGCGCCGCCTGACGCGCCGCCTCCCGGCGAGCAGACGCGGAAGTACCCGAAATTGTCGAGTTGCGGGTACCTAAGCGTCTGCTCGCGGGGGAAAATCTAGGTCTCCTAAACTCGGCGCATGAGCAAGAACCCGATGCGCCGGCTGTCCGAACAGCTGTTGCTGACCAGCATGCGTCCGCCGCTGACCGAACGGCTGCAGGCCCGTGGCGACATCGACGTCGCAGGCAAGCGGATCCTGCTGACCGGCGCGTCATCGGGCATCGGTGAGGCTGCGGCCGAGAAGTTCGCCGCGAAGGGAGCCACCGTCATCGCGGTGGCCCGCCGCCAGGAACTGCTCGACGAACTGGTCGGGCGGATCACCGCCAAGGGCGGCGACGCCCGGGCCCACGCGGTGGACCTGTCCGACCTGGACGCCATCGACGAACTGGTCGCCACCGTGGAACGCGATCTGGGCGGTGTCGACATCCTGATCAACAACGCCGGCCGGTCGATCCGGCGCCCGCTGGCCGAATCGCTGGACCGCTGGCACGACGTCGAGCGCACCATGACGCTCAACTACTACTCGCCGCTGCGGCTCATCCGCGGCCTGGCCCCGGGCATGCGCGAGCGCCGCGACGGCCACATCATCAACGTCGCCACCTGGGGCGTGATGAACGAATCCTCGCCGCTGTTCGCTGTGTACAACGCCTCCAAGGCCGCCCTGGCCGCGGTCAGCCGGGTCATCGAGACCGAGTGGGCTTCCGTCGGTGTGCATTCCACGACGCTGTACTACCCGTTGGTGAAGACCCCGATGATCGCCCCCACCCGGGCCTACGACGGGCTGCCCGGACTGTCGGCCGCCGAGGCCGCCGACTGGATGCTGACCGCGGCGCGCACCCGCCCGGTGCAGATCGCCCCGCGCATGGCCGTGACGGCCAAGGCACTCAACACCGTGGCCCCCGGGCTGGTCGACGCCGTGATGAAACGGCAACGGGTCCAGCCGGTCTGATCACGGCTTGGTGATACTCCGGGGCTGGAGCCCGAGTGAGCGCACATGCTCGGCGATGGCCCCGAGGTTCGTGGTCCAGACATCGGTGTGCTCGAGCACGTACCGCATGAGGTCGTCGAGTTCGGCTGCCCGCGACGCCCGTCCGGTCAGGAAGGGGTGATTGGTGAGTACCCAGCAGGCCCCCACGCGGCGCAGCGCGTCGAACTCGAGCTGCCACAATTCCCTTGCCTTGCGTGGGCTTTCGATCAGACCGGATCCGGAGATGTCGGGCAGATAGCAGTACTGCTCCCAGTCGTCGAGGGCCCATTGGATCGGGATCTCGACCAGCGAGCGGTCACCGACGGCCAGCTCATAGGGGCAGTCGGCGTCCATCAGGCTTGAGTCGTACAGGAATCCACGTTCGGCCAGCAGTGCCGGGGTGTGCCAGGACAGGTCCCACATGGGCGCTCGGTAGCCGACCGGCCGGACGCCGGCGACCTCGGCCAGCGCCTCCAGGCCGCGGTCCAGTGCGTCGATCTCCTCCTGCAGCGTCAGCGCCGTCGGTTGCTCGTGCAGGTAACCGTGGTGGGCGATCTCGTGCCCGGCCGCGACGATCGCCCGCACCGCCTCGGGGTACCGGTGCGCGGTGTGACCGGGGACGAAGAAGGTCGACGGAATCTGGTGGCGCTCCAGCAGTTCCAGGATCCGGGGAATTCCCACCAGCGGCCCGTAGGCCTGGTGGGACATCACGCTCATCCGCGCCGCGACGCCTTCGTTGCCCCACAGCACCGCCGACTCGGCATCCACATCGAAGGTGAACGCCGCCGCCGCGGTTTTGCCTTCCGGCCAGGAGAACTCAGGCATTGTCAGCCATCAGCGTAACCAGCTCGTAGGCCAGATTGGCCCCCGCCACGGCGGTGACGTCACCGCTGTCGTAGGCCGGAGCGACCTCCACCACGTCGGCGCCGACGATCTGCAGCCCGCGCATGGCGCGCAACACCGCCACCAACTCACGACTCGTCATTCCACCGATCTCGGGTGTCCCCGTGCCCGGCGCGAATGCCGGGTCCAGCACGTCGATGTCGATCGACACGTACACCGGGTGGTCCCCCACCCGGTCACGGATCCGCTCGATGACCCCGTCGACACCGATGCGGTCGATGTCGCGGCAGTGGACCACGGTGAAGCCCAATGACTCGTCGTCGAGCAGGTCGGCGCGGTCGTAGAGCGAGCCGCGGATCCCGACGTGCGCCGAATGGCCCTTGACGATCAGGCCCTGTTCGGAAGCCCGGCGGAACGGGGTGCCGTGCGTGCAGGGCGCACCGAAGTAGGTGTCCCAGGTGTCGAGGTGAGCGTCGAAGTGCACCAGCGCCACCGGACCGTGTACCGCATGCACCGCCTGCAGTGCCGGCAGCGCGATGGTGTGGTCCCCGCCGAGGACCACCACCCGCTGGCGCGGCGTGGTCAGCAGGTCGGCGATACCCTCACGCACCTGCTCCACCGCCGCCTCGATGTCGAACGGATTGGCCGCGATATCACCGGCGTCGACCACCTGTGCCTGAGCGAACGGGCTCACGTCCAGCGCCGGGTGGTAGGGCTTGAGCAGACGCGAGGCCTGCCGGATCGCGGCCGGGCCGAACCGGGCACCCGGCCGGTAGGTGACGCCGGTGTCGAACGGCACCCCGACCACCGCGATGTCGTAGTCGGAGACCTCGTGGCGTTGCGGCAGCCGGGCAAAGGTGGCGATGCCGGCATATCGCGGCACTGCCATCGCATCGACCTGACCGATGTTCCCCGACTCCGACCGCACATACGGCTGGCCCGTCACCTGTTTCCCTTCCGTCATTGCTTCACGCTCTCGCCCGGGTGGCCCCGCCGTTACAGGCGATCACCTGCCCGACGACCGCCGACATCTCGAAGTCGGCCAGGAACTGCACCGCGGCTGCGATCTCATCGACGGAACCGATGCGCCCCAACGGAATCGACTCCGCGTAACGCTGATGCATATCCGTCAGTGCGATCCCGGCGGCGTCGGCGTCGACCTGCAGCTGCGGGGTGTCGGTCACCCCGGGCGCCACCGCGTTGACGATGATCCCCTCCGGCGCCAACTCCCGCCCCAGCGTCTTGACCAATGAGATGAGCCCGGCCTTGGACGCCGCGTAGGCCGTGGCCTCGGGCCAGCCGGTGACACCCCACTCGCTGGAGATCACGACGATGCGCCCGGCGCCGATCCGGCGCATATGCGGCAGCACCGCCTGCACCAGATGGAACGTCCCGCCCAGATTGGTGTCGACGACTCGCCACCAGTCCGCCTCGTCGTGATCCAGCAGAGGCGCCATGGTCATGTAGGCATGATTGGCGACCAGCACGTCGAGCCTGCCCGCCGCGGCCACCACCGCATCCGCGATCTCGACACAGGCAGCCGGGTCACTGACGTCGCCCGGCACAGCCAGGCCGCCGATCTCGGCAGCCAGCGCATCCAGCGCGGCGCCGGCACGAATGTCGTTGACCGCGACCGTCGCTCCCGCGGCGGCCAGCCGACGCGCATGGGCGGCACCCATGCCCTGAGCGGCCCCCGTGACCAGCACGACTCGACCCTCTGACGAACTCATATCACCGCTCCCGCGTTGACGTTGACGACATCACCGGTGCTGAAGGTGGCATCGCACACCAGGTACTGCACACAACGCGCCACCTCGGCCGGGGTGACCAGTCGCCGCAACGGCAGAGTGGCCAGATAATCGGCTGCGCGCCAAGGGGAATCATCGGCCAGAAGTGGTGTGTCGGTCGGCCCGGGAGCCACCGCATTCACCCGCACACCGCGATCGGCGACCTCGGCGGCCAGGCTGCGCACCAGACCGAGGATGGCGCCCTTGGCCGCGGCGTAGTGGGCGTCACCGTCACCGCCACCGACCGCCAGTTCACTGGCCACCGCGACGACCGCACCCGAGCCCCGGTCGAGCATGTCGGGCAGGCAGGCCCTGGCGGCGTGGAACAGCCCGCCCACGTGCACCCGCAGCATCCGCTGCCAGGCCTGGGCGCTGATCTGGCTCACCGGGGCCATCTCGTAGTACCCGGCCGAGGTCACCAGCGCGGCGATCGGACCGAGCTCGGCGCGGATCTCGGCGACCGCGCCGGCGACGGCGGCGCCGTCGGAAACATCAGCCGCGACAGCGTGGTCCGCCCGGGTTTCACCGGACAGGTCGATCGTTCCGATGGCATAGCCGCGGTCGCGCAGCGCGGTGACCACCGCAGCGCCGATTCCGCTGGCCCCACCCGTGACGACGGCGACAGGAGCCTCAGTCACCGGCCACCGCCTTGACGTCGGCGCGCTCGTCGAGGATCTCGGCCCCGTCGATCACCGCGGCACTCACGATCCGCCTGCGCACGCTGAGCAGGATCCCCAGGCCGATCACTCCCAGCACCGCGAGCCCGATCCATACCGACCAGTCCAGGTAGCGCTGCTCGAAAACCGGCCTCGGCCAAGCGATGTTGAGGGTCTGCAGGATCGCCCACACCGCGGCCACGGCGGCGACGGGAACCGTGGCCCGGCCCAGGCTGAATGCACCGTCGGTCCAGCCGCGGCGGGCCAGGACCACCACCAACCCGATCAACGGGAACAGGAAGGCGAGATAGAAGCCGCCTGCGGTGAAATTGACCATGAGCGAATAGATGTCGCCGGCCACGATGCTGAGCATGAACAGTGCCCCGCCGACGACCGTGGTGACCAGGATCGCCACCACCGGGATCCGGGCCCTGCCGCGCAGCCGGGCCAGCGCGGCCGAGGCCGGCAGTGCACCGTCCCGAGCGTAGGCCCAGATCACGCGTGAGGCCGAAGTCTGCAGGGCCAGGAAGCTGGCCAGGAAGCCGATCACGAACAGCACCTCGACCGGTTTGGCGATGCCGTGTCCCAGTGCCGCCGTGAGAGTTTCGTACACCGGGTCGGCCACCGAACCCGACACCACCGCATCGAGATCCGGGATCGCCAGGATGATCGCCAGGCTCGAGTAGGCCACCACCAACGCGATGAACCCCAGCGAGAAGATCACCGCCTTGGGCAGATCCCGCCGCGGCTCATGCACCTCCTCGGCGATCGCGCCCGCACTTTCGAACCCGACGAACGAGAACCCGATGAAGGCCACCGCGATCAGGAACGGCCCGCTCAGGTAGCTCCAGGTATCCACCCCGGCACCGCCTCCGTCGAACAGCACCGACAACGAGTTGTTGCGGTGGAACACGAGCAGCCAGGTGCCAAGCCCGATGGAACCGATCACTTCGGCCACGATGCTGGCGGTCATGAACACCTTGAGCGCGCCGCGGCCGATCAGATTGATCGCAGTCCCGCCGAGCAGGATCATCAGCGCGATGACGGCCCGCAGGCCCCCGGACGGAGATTCCACCCCGGCGATGTTGGCCACGAACCCGGCCGCGCCGAGCGCCACCGTCGCCATCGCGATCACCAGCGTCCACATGTACACCCACCCGGCGAACCAGCCGTAGGACGTGCCCAGCAGCCGCCGCGACCACTGATATATGGAACCCTCCAACGGCCAACGGGACACCAGCATCGCGAAGACCAGGGCCACCAGCAGCTGGCCGCCGAACACCAGCGCGAAGCCCCACCAGAAGCTCGGGCCCGCCGCGGCCAATGCCAGACCGAAGATTCCGTAGAGCGCGACGATCGGCGAGATGAACGCGAAAGCGAAGGCAAACGCCGACCACAGCGAGAATTCGCGCCGTAGAACATGGGGCCCGTCGGGGTCGTGCGCGGGCGCCGAGATCGGCGATGCAGTCATCGTGTGCTCCCTCTGACGTGGTTGCAGGAACTATCACGCCGCAGTGGTGCAACCGCCAAGCAATCGCGGCGAACACGCTGCAAACCCACTGTTGCCCCACGACGGCATTGGAGGATCCGACAATGCCCGCCCACACGGGTGTGACGTCGGCGTTACGCTCACCCCATGTCGGACCGCAGCGACGTCATACCGACCCTGCGCGATCTCCTCGAGTCACACCGAGGGCTGCTCACCCCCGACGAACCCACCGGCGACCTGGACCGCCGGATCAGCTGGGTGCACACCACCGAGTTGAGGGACCCGTCGCGGTATCTGCACGGTGGCGAGCTGGTCTGCACAGTGGGCATCAGCCTGCAGACCGCCCAGGACTGCGCGGCATTCGTCGAGTCGTTGACCCGGGCCGGGGCCGCCGGCCTGTGCTTCGGCATCGGCGATGTGCACGACACCGTCCCCGAGGCGCTGATCACCTCGGCCGCCCGCGACGGCCTGCCGATCCTCATCGCCCCTCCCAATGTTCCGTTCTCGTCGGTGAGCCGCTACGTCGCGGATTTCCAGGTCGGCGGTGAGATATCCGTCGCACGGGCCACCAATTCGCTGATGCCCGAACTGCTTTCGTCGCAGCGGCGGCGCGAGTCGGTGCGGCAGCTGCTGGACCGCGCAGGTGAGGTGCTGGGCGGCTACCTCCTGCTGGATCCTGATGAGGCACCCGAGGACACCGGCGCCACCACCGTGGTCGACGGGTTGGGCGCCCTGGCCTGGGTGGGCAGCGGCGATCCGCCCGAAACCGCTGTGCTGCAGCTCATCGCGCGATTCGCCCAGGCCGCCCAAGGCGATCGCGACATCGAATCCGCGCTGACCCGCGAACGGGTCGGGCAGCTGCTGTCGTTGATCGAGCGTCGCATGCTGCTGCCCGACGCCCTCAATCAGCTGTTGGACTGGGAGGGGCTGAGCTCACCCGAACTGACCTGCTCGGCCTGGCCGGCCGGGGCCGGCGCCGTGCTGTCGATGGCGTTTCCCGATGCCCTGGTCGGCGACGCACCCGAGGTTTGTCTGGTTCTCGAAGCCGGCGCCCGCGCTCAGGCCGCCACCGAACTCTCGATGCCGTCGGGGCACGCCGCAGCGGTACCGCTCGCCGAACTGGGGGCGGCGATCACGCAGGCCCGCATCGCTCTCGACCTGGCCCAGCAGCACGGCGGAAGCATCGGACCCGATCAGCTGAGCACCTTCGACAGCCTGGTCGAGGGTTTGCCGCTGAGCCGGCTGGCCCCGTTCAAGAACCAACTCATCGACCCACTCGAGCGCCTGGACAACGACCGGGGCACCCAGCACGTGCGTACTCTTCGAGCCTTCCTGGCCACCAACGGGTCACTCATCGACACCGCCCGCGAACTGTTCCTGCACACCAACACCGTTCGGCACCGGCTGAGTCGCATCCACGAGATCACGGGACGCAACCCGATGAGTTTCGAGGACCAGGCCGCGTTCGCCATCGGATTGCGCGCCAGCGACCGCGCCCGCCGCATGCCCGGGCACCCTGCCTGACCCGTGTCGCGGATTCACCCGGGCGCCTGGCGGTGGTAGACAAGGGTCATGGAAATCCTGGCCAGCCGGATGCTGATCCGGCCGGTCGACTACCCGGGGTCCGTGGAGTTCTACCGCGACGGGATCGGTCTGGCCATCGCCCGCGAATACGGTGCGGGCACAGTCTTTTACGCGGGCCAGTCACTGATCGAGCTGGCAGGTCACCACAGCCCCACCGAGCCCGGGACCTTCCCCGGCGCGCTGTGGCTGCAGGTGCGCGACGTCTACGCCACCCAGGCCGAACTCGAAGGCCGGGGTGTGGCGATCGCCCGGGCCGCGACGCAAGAGCCGTGGGGTCTTCACGAGATGCACGTGACCGACCCCGACGGCATCACGCTGATCTTCGTCCAGGTGCCCGACACCCACCCGCTGCGCCGCGACACCCGCCAATGAAAAACCCCGGCCCGATGTGAACTGGGCCGGGGATTCTCGGGTGAGGTCAGCGTGCCGGTGTGGCCAACGGCCAGCCGACCGAAGCCAGGCGCGAGGCCACCTGCTGGATCTCTTCGGGATTCGGTTCCTTCTCGATGATCGACTGGACCGCGTCGCGAATCTCGTCGTCGGTCACCGGGGTGTCACCGTCGTTGGCCCGCAGGATCGCCTGGGCGGCCTGAATCACCTCGTCCTCGGACAGTGAACGCTTGAGCAGCGCCAACAGTGCGAAGTAGTCCTTCGGCGGCACGCCCTCGGGGTAACCCTTGTGCAGCCACGTCAGCACGTTCTCCATGTAGCCGGCAGATTCGGTCATGTGTCAGCTCACTTACCCGGGATGAAGGGGACGGGGTTGAATCCGAAGTGGTGAATGATCGTGGTCTTGGTGATCCAGAGGATCGCGACCACGATCACCGCCGCGACGATGGCGAACAGCAGCAGACCGAGGGCCTTGAGCGCGGGGTTGGGCGCCACCACGGTGCCGTCCTCGTGCGTACCACCGGCGCCGTTGGAGAAGGCCACCAGGCCCGTGGCGAACACCGCGGGCAGGCCGGCGCCGAGGATCAGCCCCACGACCAGCACCTTGAAGATGGATTCCAGATAAATCATCAGCAGATTCCTTAGTCAGATCCGGTCAGACTGCGGCTTTGTCGGTGCTGGGCTTGGCGGGCTTGGCGGCCTCGCGGATTTCCGCGGGCACAACCGAGTTGGTGGAGGAATCCCAATCGGCGTTGACGTTCTTGTGGTCGACCTTCTGCTGCTGGGCGCGCCACCACATGTAGCCGGACAGGGCGATCAGGATCAGGAAGATCAGGCCGTCACCGGCCAGTGCCGCCCCGGTGAGCGCCTCGACCCCGTGCGAGAGCCAGAAGGCCAGCGCGCCGACGAGACCGGCGGCGGGCAGGGTGATCAGCCATGCCATCGCCATGCGCCCGGCAACCGCCCAGCGCACCTCGGCGCCCGGCTTGCCGACGCCGCTGCCGAGGATCGAGCCGGTGGCGACGTGGGTGGTGGACAGCGCCATACCGGCGGCGCTGGAGCTGAGGATGATTGCGGCCGAGGATGCTTCAGCCGCCAGGCCCTGCGGGGACTCGATCTCGACCAGGCCCTTGCCCAGGGTGCGGATGACGCGCCAGCCGCCGATGTAGGTGCCAAGGCCGATGGCAAGGGCGCAGGAGGCGATGATCCAGAACGGCAGGCCGTCTTCCTTCACATTGCCGGTCAGGTGGCCCGTGGTGATGAGGGCGAGCGCGATGACGCCCATGGTCTTCTGAGCGTCATTCGTGCCGTGTGACAGGGCGACCAGTGAGGCGGTGGCGATCTGGCCCCAGCGGAAACCCTGCTCGCGACGCTTCTTCAGCACGTTGCGGGTGATGCGGTAGACCAGCCAGGTTCCGGCGGCCGCGACCAGGCAGGCGATGAACGGAGCGGCGATCGCGGGGATGAGCACCTTCTGGACGACGCCGGACCAGTTGACCCCGGCCAACCCGATGGCTGCCAGTCCGGCGCCGATCAGCCCGCCGAAGAGCGCATGCGAGGAGCTGGACGGGATGCCGAAGAGCCAGGTCAGGAGGTTCCAGAGGATGCCGCCGATGAGGCCGGCGAAGATGATGGTGAGCCCGGTCGACGCATCGATGCCCGATACCAGCGACCCCGTCTTGCTGTCCTGGATCTTGAGCACCGACGTGGTCACGGTCACGGCGACCTCGACCGAGAGGAATGCGCCGACCAGGTTGAGGACACCCGCAAGGATCACGGCGGTCTTCGGCTTCAACGCCCCGGTGGCGATCGACGTCGCCATCGCGTTTCCGGTGTCGTGAAAGCCGTTTGTGAAATCGAAGGCCAATGCTGTTGCTATCAGCAACACCAGAATGATCAGCTCAGCGCTCATGGCGGTAATTCTGTAGGACCATTGGCGATTTTGACCAGCCGGAAACTCCGCGCTGACCTGGGAATTCGGATACGCTACGGATGAGTTCACCCAGTGTTCATCTAGCCAACCCGGTTTGTTCGCCGGGCGGGTTTGCCGTTCCCTGCGCGGCCGATAAATTCACTGCGAGCCAGAGTCGGCTGGCACTACTACCATCAATGCGGTCCTCCGGCTCAAACTCGTATGGCCGGAGGAACCTCGCTCGGGTGCATCAGGAGTAGGCACAGTGAACGCTTTTCTCGCGAAGATCGCGGCCTGGCTGAATGCCGGGTACCCGGAGGGGGTGCCCGGACCAGACCGGGTGCCGCTGTTGGCGCTGCTGGCGCGGCGCCTGACCAACGACGAAGTCAAGGCCGTCGCACGGGATCTCATCGATCGCGGTGACTTCGATCACATCGACATCGGTGTGCTGATCACCCAGATCACCGACGAACTGCCCCGCCCCGAGGATGTCGAGCGGGTGCGCGAGCGGCTGGCGGCCAAGGGGTGGCCGTTGGACGATCCGCGCGATGCCGAGGATGCCGGCGACGCCGACGATGCCACCGGCAACAACGGGGACGACCCGAAAGAGCCAGGGGGCCCGGCATAGCCGTCCTCCGCCCCGTCACCGTCGGATCCACGACGGATACGTTGCTCGCAGTGCTCGATGACGTCCTCGCCGGACGCGCGTCGGCGATCCTGCCCGTCCCCGCCGACGACGAGCGCCAGAGTTCATTGCTGACAACCACTTTGCGCGCCGGGGAAGAGATCGACGACGACGTCGCCGTGGTGATCTCGACCTCGGGCACCACCGGCAAACCCAAGGGCGCACTGCTGACGGCCGACGCGCTGCGGGCCAGTGCCGCGGCCACCCACGCGCGGCTGGGCGGTGACGGACGGTGGCTGCTCGCCCTGCCCGCCTATCACATCGCCGGGCTGCAGGTTCTGGTGCGCAGCGCGCTGGCCGGCACTGTGCCGGTCACCATCGCGGCCTCCTTCGATCCGGGCGAGTTGCCTTCTGCGGTGGCCGCTTTGGGCAGTGGACGCCGCTACGCCTCACTGGTGGCGGTGCAGTTGGACAAGTCCCTGCGTGACCCGGCCGCCGCCGACGCACTGGCCGACCTCGACGCCGTTCTGATCGGCGGTGGGCCGATGCCGGCCGGGGTGGCCGAACGCGCGGAGGCGGCGGGGGTGAACGTGGTGCGCACCTACGGAATGAGCGAGACCGCGGGCGGCTGCGTGTACGACGGCGTGGCGCTCGACGGCGTGAAGGTGCGTGTCGCCGGAGCCGCCCCGGCGGCGACATCAGGTGCCGCCGCCCGCATCCTGCTGGGCGGCGCCACCGTGGCCCGAGGCTATCGCAATCCGATCAGCCCCGACCCGTTCGCCGAGCCCGGCTGGTTCCGCACCGATGACCTTGGCACCCTCGATGATTCGGGTGTGCTGCGGGTGCTGGGCCGGGTCGACGATGCGGTCAGCACCGGCGGGTTGACGGTGCTGCCACAACTGGTCGAATCGGCACTGGCCGGCCATCCGGCGATCGCCGAGTGCGCGGTCTTCGGAGTCCCCGACGAACGTCTCGGCCAGCGGGTGGTGGCCGCGCTGGTGCTGACCCCGGGTTCATCGGCCCCCGATGTGGCCGAGTTGCGTGACCACGTGGCGCGGACCCTCGATGCCACCGCGGCACCACGAGAGGTGCACATCGTCGACGAGTTGCCCCGCCGCGGCATCGGCAAGCTCGACCGGCGCACGCTGGCCACTCGCTACGCGGGCTGAGCTCGGGCGTCGGCCGCCGAACTCGGCGACACGACAATTCAGTTGCCGGCGTCGGCATGATGGAGATATGCGCCGAGAAGTGACCTCCGCGGATGAGCTGCGCGCCATCGTCGGGCAACCCACCGCAGCCGTCGCCAAGAAGGTGACCGACCGCCTGTCGGAAGCTCAGCAGGTCTGGCTCAAGCAGTCGCCGCTGGGCTTCGTGGCGACCACCGATGCCGACGGCCGCGTCGACGTCTCCCCCAAGGGGGATCCGCCGGGTTTCGTCCAGATCATCGACGACACCACGATCGCGATCCCGGAGCGGCCCGGCAACCGGCGCGTCGACGGCTTCCTCAACGTGCTGCAGCGCCCGCACGTGGGCACGGTGTTCGTCATCCCCGGCCGCGGTGACACCCTGCGGATCAACGGCACCGCCCGGATACTTTCCGACGCCGACTATTTCGATGCCATGGCGGTGGACGGCAAGCGTCCGATCCTGGCACTGGAAATCGCGATCGAAGAGGTGTTCTTCCACTGCCCCAAGGCATTCCTGCGCTCTGAGACGTGGAAGCCCGAGAGCTGGAACCCGACAGCGGTGCCCTCGGTGGCGCAGATGGCGAAGGCCTTCAAACCGGACCAGAGCCAGGAGGAACTCGACGCGTATTACAGCGAGGACAACCTGCGCAAGATCCTCTACTGAACCGCCTCAGCCGGTTTCACCAGGATCGCCCGCGTGTAGAGCAGCTGGAAGCCCCGGCGCTGGACATTGTGCTGGGACTTGGAGCCGGGCGCCGTCGTCACCACGGCGATCTCGCATCCGGCCTCGGCAGCCTCGGCCAGCCGCGCCGCCAACAGCGCGGCCTGCACCCCGCGGCGGCGGTAGGCGGGCGCCGTCGCGGCTCCGGCCAGCTGAGCGATGGCGCCGGTCAGCCGCATCATCCCGCCGCCGGCGACGACTCCGTCGCACAGCGCGATATACGCGGTGGCCCCGGCCTTTTCCATGTCCCGTTCGGCCCGCTCGATGATGTCGGCGGGAAACTGCTCATGGCTGATCGGGCCCTCACCGTCGGGATGGGCGAAGCCCTCCACCACGACGTTCACCCATGCGGTGAGGTCGTCGGCCCGGCGCACCCGCACATCGGTCACCGGCGAGTGCTCGTCGCGAATCGGCCTGCCCAGCACGTTCTCGAACTCGACGAGTTCATAGCCGCGGCCGGACAACAACGCGGTGGTCTCGGGGTCGGCAAGGCTGGACAGTTCGACCCGGGTAACACTGTCCCTGGCCGCGAAGGCCCGCTCGATCTCACCCAGCACCGCTTCATCGGGCAAGCCGTCGAAGCCGAGGCCGACCACCTTGTTCATCGGCGATTCCGCCTCGGCGAAACATGCGTACCCGCCGGCGACGGGCAGAACCAGCCCGTCCGCGCCGCGCTGCCCGGCAGCGTGCGTCGCCGCCGCGATCAGGTCCGCCTCGGCCTTCTCGATACGCCGGGCCAGCTCGACGCCGCAGAACAATGGATCCGAGCCCGGGTCTGAGTCACCTTTGATAGCCACGTCGATATTGTGCCCGCACAGGCTTTTCCGAAACGTGGGTCCCAACCCCGGCGTCGGTCAGCGGGGCGGCCCCGCGGGTTCCCACGTCTGCATCGCCGTATCGAGCTCATCGCTGTCGAGCGCTTTCACCGGAATCGGTGCCTGGTCGTCGTGGTAGCGCATGCCGTCCAAGAGGATGGCCACATAGCGGCGCCACAGGTCGGCGTCGACATGTCCGGCGAATTCACTCACGGTGCCGGACAGAAGCCCGAAGAGCGGCATGTCCGTGGACGACACCTCCGGACGCAGATAGCCATCGCCCTGCGCCCGCTCGACGAGTTTGGTCAGCGCCGGGACGAGCCGCTCCTGGCAGGCCTTGACCCGGTCACCCCCATAGCATTTGCTGAACGCGATCTCCCGCAAGCCGCGGTCGGTGGCCGTGATCTCGCACATGCTCTCGACGTACCACGAGAACCCCTGCCATGAATCTTCTTGCTGCAGTGCGATTTCAGCTAATGCGGTGAGCTGATCCATACCGTCCACGAAGATGGCCTCGAGCAACTCCTCCTTGGTGGCGAACCGCCGGTAGACCGTGCCCACCCCGACGTTCGCGTAACGCGCGACGTCGTTGAGCGTCGCTTCAAGACCTTTCTCGGCAAACAGTTCCCGCGCGGCGTCGAGCACCCGCTGCCGGTTGCGCTCTGCGTCCTTACGCAGCACGCGACGTGTTTCCTCGGTCATATCTCTCAGCTTAAGTGATCGGGGTCATAAGTGGATTGATCCTATCCACTTATTCGGCTAACTTTACGCTCGAACTGCGTAGGCCGCCTAACAGCCAGGTCGTCGCGAACGCATCGAAACGTCGGGAGGCCCACATTGACAGCCGTCAGCGATAAGCCCGCCGCGGCCCTCCCCCCGGGGCAGCCGCAATGACCAAGGCAATCCGGCGAATATGGCTTCCCGTACTGATCATCATCGCCATGACGGCCGGCGTGCTAATCGTGATGAACGTCCGCAAGGTCTTCGGCGCACATCCGGTCATCATCACCGAGTCCACGTCGGACAACGCCGAGGACTTCAACCCCAAGTTCGTGAAGTACGAGATCTTCGGCACGGGCGGCACCGCCGTCATCAACTACATGGACCTCGAAGGCAAGCCCCAGCGCACCGGAACTGTGCCGCTGCCTTGGACTTTGACACTGCAGACCACGCTGCCATCGGTTCAGCCGAACATCCTGGCGCAAGGCGACGGGAACAGCATCAGTTGCCGAGTCACCGTCGATGACGAGGTCAAAGAAGAGAGAACGGCTACTGGATTGAACGCACAAACCTTTTGCTTTGTGAAGGCAGCATGAGCAGCCGCAGGGAAGAAACCCAGACGGACGACACCCCGACCGACGCCATCGCGACGGGGCGCCATGCGGCACCTCCGCGCCCACTGATCCCGCGACTCATCCGCACGTTCGCACTGCCGATCATCCTGGCGTGGATCGTGATCGTCGCACTGCTCAACACCGTCGTCCCTCAGCTCGAGGTCGTCGGGAAGATGCGCGCGGTGTCGATGAGCCCCAACGACGCACCGTCGATGATCGCCATCAAAGAGGTCGGCAAGAAGTTCCAGGAGTACGACACCAGCAGCTCGGTGATGGTCGTGCTCGAAGGCGACAAGCCGCTGGGCCTCGAGGCGCACGTCTTCTACGACAAGATGGTGCGTGACCTGCGCGCGGACACCACCCACGTGCAGCATGTGCAGGACTTCTGGGGCGACACCCTGACCGCCAAGGGCGCGCAGAGCCGCGACGGCAAGGCCGCCTACGTGCAGGTCTACATCGCCGGCGACCAGGGCGAGACACTGGCCAACGAGTCGGTGGAGGCGGTGCGGCGCATCGCCTCCGAAAGCCCCGCACCCGACGGCGTGAAGGCGTACGTCACCGGATCCGCGGCGTCCAGCACCGACCAGAACATCGTCGGCGACGAGAGCATGGAGCTGATCGAGCTCGTCACCTTCGGCGTCATCGCGGTGATGCTGCTGGGCGTCTACCGGTCGATCATCACCACCCTGATCGTGCTGGTGATGGTCGTGCTCGAATTGTCCGGCGCCCGTGGCCTCGTCGCGCTACTGGGCTATCAGAACTTCTTCGGTCTCACGACGTTCGCGACCAACATGCTGGTGACCTTGGCCATCGCCGCGGCCACCGACTACGCGATCTTCCTGATCGGCCGATATCAGGAAGCACGAAGAGCCGGCGAGGACAAGGAAGCGGCCTACTACGACATGTTCCACGGCACGGCCCATGTCGTGCTCGCGTCAGGTCTGACCATCGCCGGCGCGACGTTCTGCCTGCACTTCACCCGCCTGCCGTACTTCCAGACCATGGGCATTCCACTGGCGATCGGAATGACGATGGTCGTCGCCATGGCACTGACCCTCGGGCCTGCCGTCATCTCGGTGATGAGCCGATTCGGCAAGATCCTTGAGCCCAAGCGGTTTTCGAAGTCCCGCGGATGGCACCGGGTGGGCACCGCCACGGTTCGCTGGCCGGGCGCAATCCTGGTGTGCGCCATCGTCGCAGCGCTGATCGGCCTGCTGGCGCTGCCCGGCTACCACACCACCTACAACGACCGCATCTTCCTGCCCAAGGACGTCGGGACGAACGTCGGATACGACGCCGCGTTCCGGCACTTCTCGCAGGCCAAGATGAACCCGGACCTGATGATGATCGAGTCCGATCGCGATCTGCGTAACCCGGCCGATTTCCTGGTGATCGACAAGATCGCCAAGGCACTCAAGAGCGTGCACGGAATCGCCCAGGTGCAGACCATCACCCGTCCCGACGGCGATCCGATCAAGCACTCGACGATCCCGTACACGCTGGGCCAGAGCGGCACGACCCAGCTGATGAACAACGACTATGCGCAGACCAATCTGCAGAATCTGCTCGACCAGGCCGACGATCTGCAGACCAGCATCGATGCCATGACCGAGATGATGTCGATCCAGACGGATCTGGCAGCGGTGTCGCAGCGCATGGCCGACAAGATGAAGACGACGTCCGGCGACATGAACGACGTCCGGGACCACCTCGCGGACTTCGACGACCAGTTCCGGCCGCTCCGCAACTACCTCTACTGGGAGCCGCACTGCTTCGACATCCCGATGTGCTGGTCGATCCGGTCGATCTTCGACGCGCTCGACGGCATCAACACGATGTCGGACGACTTCCAGGACCTGGTTCCCGAGATGCAGCGCATGGCCGATCTGATGCCGAAGATGGTCGCCACCATGCCGCGGCAGATCCAGTCGATGAAGCACCAGAAGGAAGTGCTGCTCAACCAGTACCAGGTGCAGAAGGCCCAACAGGATCAGACGATGGCGATGCAGAACACCGCCACCGCCATGAGCGAAGCGTTCGATACGGCCAAGAACGACGATTCGTTCTACCTGCCGCCGGAGGCGTTCGAGACCGAGGACTTCAAGCGGGGCATCAAGCTGTTCATGTCGCCCGACGGACATGCGGTGCGGTTCACCATCATTCACCAGGGTGACCCGCTGACTCCCGAAGGCACCGCACGCATCGCACCGCTCAAGATCGCAGCGGCCGACGCCATCAAGGGGACCCCGCTCGAGGGATCCAAGATCTACCTCGGCGGTAGCTCGGCGACCTACAACGACATGCAGCAGGGCGCCGACTACGACCTGATCATCGTCGCCGCGGCGGCACTGATCCTGATCTTCATCATCATGTTGGTGCTCACCCGTGCGGTGGTGGCCTCCGCGGTGATCGTCGGCACGGTGGTGCTGAGCCTTGCCTCGGCCTTCGGGTTGTCGGTACTGCTCTGGCAGCACATCGTGGGAATCCCATTGCATTGGATGGTGATGCCGATGTCGGTCATCGTCCTGCTGGCCGTGGGCGCGGACTACAACCTGCTACTCGTCTCACGAATAAAGGAGGAGATCCACGCCGGGCTGAAGACCGGAATCATCCGGGCCATGGTCGGCACCGGTGCCGTGGTCACCTCCGCAGGCTTGGTCTTCGCCTTCACCATGGCTTCGATGGCAGTCAGCAGCCTGATCGTCATCGGTCAGGTCGGCACGACCATCGGCCTGGGCCTGCTGTTCGACACCCTCGTCGTCAGATCGCTGATGACACCGTCCATCGCCACGCTGCTCGGGCGCTGGTTCTGGTGGCCGCAACGCGTCCGCCAGCGTCCGGTGCCGCAGCCCTGGCCGAAGCCCATTCAGCGCGAACCCGAGGAGGCCCTGGTCTGATGAAACGTATGCTGATCGCCCTGTCGTTCTGTGCGGCAACCAGTCTCGCGCTCTCGGCGCCGGCTAATGCCGATCCGGACACGGAGTTCGCCAACGAGTTGCACACCTTCGGGATCTACGGGCAGAAGGACTACAACGCCTGGATCGGCAAGCTCATGTGCAAGCGGTTGCACAACGGCGTCGACCACAATGCCCAGGACTCGGTCGGTTTCGTGAAGAAGCAACTGGCCAAGGACAGCACCGACGCTCAGTCGTGGCAGTTCCTGGGCACCGCCATCAACTACTACTGCCCCGATCAGCGCTTCGTCTACGAACAAGCCGCGCACTGAACGACTTTGGAGCAACATGTCGAACCGCAAGAGTGTCAGTAACCTGATCCGCACCGGCCTGGCCGCCTGCACCGTCGCCGGCGCGCTGGCCGGGGCCGGCATCGCAAGCGCCGACGCCACCGACGACTACCCGATCCCCAACCGGATCCTGAAGACCCCC
>NZ_HG322951.1:1510824-1561107 GCF_000455325.1 Mycolicibacterium septicum DSM 44393 | reverse complement strand
CAGGCGACATGTCCGTCTGGGACTGGCACTGACGCGAACGCATCAGTCCGGGAGTGAGTTGCTCAACCGCTCGGTGGCGGCGAGGTAGTCCTCGATGAACTCGCGGACCACCTCGCGGGCCGGCTTGACCTTGTTCATCAAACCCACGCCCTGCCCGACGAAGTAGGTGGCCAGTGCTTGCGCCCCCGGATGCCCCTGGGCGGCAAGCACATCCACGCGCCGGATGATCGGCTCGGCCAGCATGTTCTGCAGCGGCAGCGGCAGGGTCTGGTGACCTTCGGGATTCGGCTGCCAGGCGTCAGTCCATTCCGACTTGAGCTGGCGGGCCGGCTTGCCGGTCCGCCCGGTCGAGCGCACGGTGTCCCGCGAGGTCGCCGCCAGCATCTTCTGCACGGTGTGCGGTGCGGTCTCGGCCTCTTCTGTGGTCAGCCACACCGAGCCCGTCCAGGCGCCGGCCGCACCCATCGCGACGGCCGCGGCCATCTGCCGGCCGGTGACGATGCCGCCGGCCGCCAGCACCGGGATGTCACTGCCGGCCTGCTCCAACGTTTCGAGTACTTCCGGCACCAGCACCAGTGTGCTGACCTCACCGCAGTGCCCGCCGGCCTCGGTCCCCTGCGCGACGATCAGATCCACCCCGGCCTGAACCTGTTTGAGGGCGTGCTCGCGGGCACCGACCAGGGCCGCGACCGGGACACCGCGCTCGCGGCCGGCTTCGATCATGTAGTCGGGCGGCACCCCGAGCGCGTTCGCGATCAGCTTGATCGGATGACTCATCGCGACGTCCAACAACTCCCGGCCGGTGTCACCCGACAACGAGGACCCGCCCAGGCGTTGGCGGTCCTCGGGCTCGATGCCGTGATCGGCCAGCAGTTGCGCGACGAACTCGCGGTATTCGGCCGGGATGCGATCGGTGAGCTGTCCGCGCGACAGGTTCTCGCCTTTGCCTTCGAACTTCGCCGGGACGATGATGTCGGCCCCGTAGGGCTTGCCGCCGACCTGCTCGTCGATCCAGGACAGCTCCTGGTCCAGCTGCTCGGGCGTGTAGGCCGTGGCGCCCAGCACGCCGAAGCCGCCGGCGTTGGTCACCGCGGCCACCACGTCACGGCAGTGGCTGAAGGCGAAGAGCGGAAAGTCGATACCGAACTGCTCACAGATCGCGGGTTTCACCCCGTCAGTATTGGCACCCCTACTTGACGGGTGTCAAGAGGGTGCCCGATCTCAGCCCGTCACGGCAGTTCGAACGGCAGCTTCACCCCGTCGTGGGCCAGACAGTGCGTGCAGGCACGCTCGGTGTCGACGGCCTCCAGCGCCTCGTGCACGAGCTTCTTGAACGGCACCAGGTTGCGCTCGAATTCGGCGAACACGTCCACCGTCGTCACCCCGGATCCGGTCTCGATGCCGGCATCCAGATCGGTCACCAAAGCGATTGCCGCATAACACATCTCAAGCTCGCGAGCCAGAACAGCCTCGGGGTAGCCGGTCATGTTGACCAGGGTGAAACCCTGATCGGCGAACCACCGGCTCTCGGCCCTGGTGGAGAACCTCGGCCCCTGGATCACCACCATGGTGCCGCCGTCGACCACCCCGGGCAGCCCGGCCGCGGTCGACCGCAATGCCGGGCAGTAGGGATCGGCGAAACCGACATGGATGCCGCCGGAATCGAAGTACGTGTCGGCCCGCGCTCGGGTGCGGTCCACCAACTGATCCGGCACCACGATCGAACCCGGGCCCAGCTGCGCGGTCAGGCTGCCCACCGCGCACGGACCGAAGATCCGCCGCACCCCCAACATGCGCAGCGCCCACATGTTGGCCCGGTACGGGACCGTGTGCGGCGAGAACTCGTGGCCGGCCCCGTGCCGGGGCAGAAAGGCCACCTCGTGCCCGCCCACGGCCCCGATCGTGATCGGTGCGCTGGGCGCACCGTACGGGGTGTCCACGGTGACGGTGCGGGCCTCCGGCCCGAAGAACGAATAGAAACCGCTACCACCGATGACGCCGAGCATGCAGTGCTATTCGGCCTCGTCGGGTTTCTTGACGGGATCTGCCGGGCCCTCGTCGAGATCCGCGTCCACGGCTGCGCCGAGGTCGTCGTCGTCGAAGTCGTCGAAATCCTCATTCGCCTTGCGGGCGCCGTCGGCGATCTCGAAGACATCGGTGGCCAGGCCACCGATGACGGTCGCGACGTCCTTGACGGCCGTGGTGATGATCGAGGTGACCTGCCCGACCGTGGAGGCCACTGCCTCGACGGATTCCTGCAGCACGTCCTTGCCGATCTCGGTCTTGCTGAGCTGCTCCTTCATAAGGCTCAGTGTAAGAGTCCGCGCGGGGTGGCACCGGGTCAGCTCATACGATGGCCGTCGTGGCCAGTTTCGCGCAATGGATCGAGGGTGCCCGTCCCCGCACCCTGCCCAACGCTGTAGCCCCGGTGCTCGCCGGTACCGGGGCCGCCGCCTGGGTGGGTTCCGCCGTGTGGTGGAAAGCGTTGCTGGCGCTGGCCGTATCGCTGGCACTGATCATCGGGGTGAACTACGCCAACGACTACTCCGACGGTATCCGCGGCACCGACGACGTGCGGTCCGGCCCGCTGCGCCTGGTGGGTTCCAAGCTGGCCTCCCCGCGCGCGGTGCTGACCGCGGCCCTGGTGAGCCTGGCGGTCGGCGCGGTGGCCGGGCTGGCGCTGGCGGCGGTGAGCGCGCCGTGGCTGATCGCGGTCGGTGCCGTGTGCATCGCCGGGGCCTGGCTGTACACCGGCGGCAAGAAGCCCTACGGCTACCTCGGCCTGGGCGAGGTAGCCGTGTTCGTCTTCTTCGGCCTGGTCGCGGTGCTGGGCACGCAGTACACCCAGGCCCTGCGCGTCGACTGGGTCGGCCTGGTCGCCGCGGTGGCAATGGGCTCGCTGTCGTCGGCCGTGCTGGTGGCCAACAACCTGCGCGACATCCCCACCGACAGCCAGTCCGGGAAGATCACCCTCGCGGTGCGCCTCGGCGACGCGCGTACCCGGCTGCTGTATCAACTGCTGGTCGGCGTGGCCCTGGTGCTGCCGCTGGTGCTGATCCTGGCCACTCCGTGGTGTGCGGTGGGCCTGCTCGCGGCCGCACCGGCGGTGCGGGCACTGCGGCCGGTGCGCAACGGCAGCACCGGCGCCCAGCTGATCCCGGTGCTGCGCGACACCGGGCTGACCATGCTGGTGTGGGCGGTTGCGGTGTCCGCAGCCCTGTTCCTGGCCTGATCCCTCTCCCGCGAGCAGACGTGAAAGTACCCTCCAGACATCGTTTTCGGGTACTTCCGCGTCTGCTCGGCACCGGTGAGCGCAAGGTTATCCACAAGTCGTAATCGGCACCTTCCTCTCGGAGACGCCGGCAGCCACGATCGTGAACGTGAGCGTCGAAGAGATCTTTGCCGCCAATGGCGGAGTTGCCACCGCTGCACAGTTGACCACCGTGATGACCCGCAAGATGGTCGCGTCGCTGGTGCGGTCGGGCGCAATCGTGCGCGTACGACGAGGTGTCTATGCCCCGAGCCGCCCCGATATCGCTGACCGATTGGCCGCCCTCGACCTGCTCAACGCCACCCCCATCGCCGTGTGCATGAGCACAGCTGCCGCGATGTACGGTTTCGACACCGAAAACGACGACCGGATCCACGTCCTCGAACCCGGGGTCCGTATCCGGCCCGACGCCCATGTCATGGTGCATCAACGCCTCGGCGCACCGCTGCGGCGCGTGTCCGGGCGGCTCGCAACAGCACCGGCCTGGACGGCAATCGAAATCGCCCGCACGCTGCGCAGACCACGGGCACTGGCCACACTAGACGCTGCACTGCGCGTCAACGCGTGTACGGCTGCGGAGTTGGATGCTGTGATCGCCGAACAGAAGGGGCGCCGTGGCATCGTCGCGGTACGCGACCTACTGCCGCACGCCGACGGCAGGGCCGAATCTCCGATGGAAAGCGAAATGCGTCTTGTCTTCATCGACTGGTCGGTGCCGCCTCCGGAGCTTCAGTACGAGATCGTTGACCGCAGTGGTCAAACGTGGCGCGTCGACTTCGCCTGGCCACATGCCAAACTGGCCGCCGAATACGACAGCATCGAGTGGCACGCCAATCCTGCGGCATTCACCCACGACCGGATCAAGACTGCGCGGCTGCAGGAATGCGGTTGGACCACGATCCCGGCAGTGGTAGATGACATCCGCAAGCAACCCGAGCACTTGGTGCGCCAAGTGCTGTGGCGCTTGAACTATCCCGCACTTGTCGGCTGAATTTCCCGGCGAGCAGACGCCAATGCACCCCACAACGACGGATTTGGGGTACCGGCGCGTCTGCTCGGCAAAAAAGCACTAACGTGGCCGTCGGCCTGCAACGCCGACCACCTGGGGGATGCGCATGACCATTTCGACCGAGGCGCATCAGCCCGCACCGTCGGGCCGCGCCGAAACCCGTCGGGCCATCTGGAACACCATCCGGGGTTCGTCGGGCAACCTCGTCGAGTGGTACGACGTCTACGTCTACACGGTGTTCGCCACGTACTTCGAAGCGCAGTTCTTCGACAAGGCCGACAAGAACGCGACGGTCTACGTGTACGCGATCTTCGCGGTCACGTTCCTCACCCGCCCGATCGGCTCGTGGTTCTTCGGCCGATTCGCCGACCGGCGCGGCCGCCGTGCCGCGCTGACCTTCAGTGTCTCGCTGATGGCACTGTGCTCACTGGTGATCGCACTCGTGCCGTCGCGCGAAACCATCGGTGTCGCAGCGCCGATCATCCTCATCCTGTGCCGGCTGGTGCAGGGCTTCGCGACCGGCGGCGAGTACGGCACCTCGGCGACCTACATGTCCGAAGCCGCCACCCGGGAACGGCGCGGCTTCTTCTCCTCGTTCCAGTACGTGACACTGGTCGGCGGTCACGTGCTGGCCCAGTTCACCCTGCTGATCATCCTCACCACGCTCAGCACCGAGCAGGTCCACGAATTCGGTTGGCGCATCGGCTTTGCCATCGGCGGCGTGGCCGCGGTTGTGGTGTTCTGGCTGCGCCGCACCATGGACGAATCGCTGTCCGCCGAACAACTCGAAGCGGTCCGCGAAGGAAAGGACACGAGCTCGGGCTCGTTGAGCGAACTGCTCACCCGCTACTGGCGGCCACTGCTGCTGTGCTTCCTGATCACCATGGGCGGCACCCTGGCGTTCTACGCCTACAGCGTCAACGCCCCGGCGATCGTCAAGACCACCTACAAGGACCAGGCGATGACCGCCACCTGGATCAATCTGATCGGGCTGATCTTCCTGATGGCGATCCAGCCCATCGGCGGGATGATCAGCGACAAGGTGGGCCGCAAACCGCTGCTGCTGTGGTTCGGCATCGGCGGGGTGATCTACACCTACGTCCTGTTCACCTATCTGCCCCAGACACATTCACCTCTGATGTCCTTCCTGCTGGTCGCCGTCGCCTACGTGATCCTGACCGGCTACACCTCGATCAACGCCCTGGTGAAATCCGAGCTGTTCCCCTCGCACGTGCGGGCCCTCGGCGTGGGAATCGGCTACGCCCTGGCGAATTCGATGTTCGGCGGGACCGCGCCGGTGATCTACCAGGCGCTCAAGGAACGCGACCTCGTGCCGTGGTTCATCGCCTACGTCACGGTGTGCATCGCGCTGTCCCTGCTGGTGTATCTGTTCTTCCTCAAGAACAAGGCCGAAACCTATCTGGACCAGGAGAAGGGTTCGGCCTTCATCCGGTAGCGCCGGCGCCGACAGAACGGGGACCCAACCGGTACGTTCATGGTCGTGATGAGTGCGCTGCGGGTGGTCGTCGCCGACGATGACGTGCTTCTGCGTGAGGGCTTGGCCAGCCTGCTCGACCGGTCCGGATTCGACGTCGTCGGGCAGGCCGCCGACGCAACGGAATTGCTTGCCCTGGTTCGGGATCAGGCACCGCAACTGGCCGTGGTCGACATCCGGATGCCACCCACCCACACCACCGAGGGCCTGGACGCCGCAAAGGTGATCCGTACCGAGTCCCCCGATACCGGCATCCTGGTGCTGTCCGCGCACGTCGACGTCGAGCACGCGACCGAGCTGCTCGCCAGCGGCCACGGCATCGGCTACCTGCTCAAGACGCGGGTGACCGACGTCAACGATTTCGTCGAGACCCTGGAGCGGATCGCCAAGGGAGCCTCCGTGGTCGACCCGGCGCTGGTGTCCGAGTTGGTCTCGGCCCGCCGCCGCGACGACCCGCTGGCCGCCCTCAGCGCCCGCGAGCGCGAAGTCCTGATGCTGATGGCCGAGGGCCGGTCCAACGCAGGCATCGCCCGCCGGCTCTGGGTCACCGAGGGCACCGTGGAAAAACACGTCCGCAGCATCCTGACCAAACTGAACCTCCCCGAGACCGGCGACGACCATCGCCGGGTCCGCGCCGTGATCACCTATTTGGAAGCGCGGTAGCCGTCAACTCGCGGAGCGCTTCCACCGACAGCGCGTATTTCGACACGAAGCCCAGCGCCGGGCTGGCCGCGATCACCTCGACCAGATCCTGCTCGGAGTAGGTCGAGGTGAGGATCACGAGCGGCCGGTGCGCACTGCGGTGCAACTGGTCGGCCACGTCGAACCCGCTCTCGGCGCCGAGCATCACATCGAGCAGAACCACGTCGGGCCGCAGTTCGTCGCACATCTTCATGGCCTGCTCGCCGTCGGCCGCCGCGCCGACGACCTCGACCCCGCCGCCACCCAACAACCGGGTCGCGGCGCTGCGGAATCCGGCGCTGTCATCGACGATGAGGCAGCGCACCGGGCCCCCACATCAGAGTCATGAACTCAGCGTCTCAGTCCCGGATCGCGGTTGCATTACCGCTAGCCGGAATATCGCCGCACAGCCGGCATGAACGCCGGCGGCGTAGCGTTCGTACTGTTCAGATGACTGTCGCCCGTGCTGTCCCGACTCTCGCCGACCGGCCCTGGCGGTCGGTGCGTACCCGGCTGCTGGGGATGCTGCTGCGGCCGAAGGCGCCGCCGCTGGCGGCCGGGATCGTCGTTGCGATCGTCTTCATCACCGCCGAGACCCTGGTCGTCACCCAGTTACGCCGGACGGCACCCGAAAGCTCGTTCGGCGCGGTGTTCCTACTCGGGGTCCTGGTGGTCTCGGCCGGCTGGGGAATCTGGCTCGCGGTGGCCACGTCCTTGGCCAGCGCCGTGGTCTACGTGCATTTCCACATGGAGACCCACGGCGCACTGATGCCGATCCACGACCAGGACATCACCGCCATCCTGGTCTTCCTGCCGGTCGCGCTGCTGACCAATCTGCTGGTCGGGCAGGCCCGGCTGCGGGCTGCCGATGCCGCGGCGCTGGCGGGACAGCAGGCGGCGCTGCGCCACGTCGCCACCCTGGTGGCTCGCGGATCCCATCCCGACGAGGTCTACCCGGTGGCGGTCGCGGAGTTGGCCGGCGGGCTGGGTATGGACCACGTGGGGCTGCTGCTCTATCAGGACGACGGGACCGCGGCGGTGCTGGCCTCTCGCGACCCACACGGTGCGACCAAGCTGCACATCGGCGAACGATTGCCGCTGGAGAGCGGGTCGCTGCTGACCGCGATCGCCGAGACCGCCGAACCGGCCCGCATCGAGGACTACGCCAGGGAGACCGGCGTCACCGCGTCGCGCATCCGGGGCATCGGGATCCGCTCGGCCGTCGGCGCCCCCATCACCGTCGACGGTCGGGTTCGCGGCCTGTTGGTGGTCGGCTCGGCCCGGCCGGGCGCCTTCGACCCGGGAACCGAAGCCCGGGTCGGCGACTTCGCGGACCTGGTCGCCACCGCGATCGCCAACTCCGAAACCCGTGCCGCACTGACCGCCTCGCGGGCCCGGATCGTGACTGCCGCCGACCAGGCCCGGCGGCAGTTCGAACGCGACCTGCACGACGGCGCCCAGCAGCGGGTCGTCTCACTGAGCCTGGCGTTGCGGGCCACCCAGGCATCGTTACCGGCCGGCCAGACCGAACTCAACGAGCAACTCGACAACCTCGTGGCGGGGCTGTCCGCGCTGTCGACCGAACTGCAAGAGCTTTCCCGCGGAATGCATCCGGCCGTGCTGTCCCGCAGCGGCCTGGGCGCCGCGATCCGCTCCCTGGCCCGCCGCTCACCGATCCCGGTCGACGTCGAGGTCGACCTGAACGACCCGATCCCCGAATCGGTGGGCGTGGCCGCGTACTACGTCCTCGCCGAGGCTTTGACCAACGCGGCCAAGCATTCCGGCGCAACGGCCGTGGAAGTCACGGCCTCCGTCACCGACCACACCCTGCACCTCTCGGTGCGCGACGACGGTGTCGGCGGTGCCGTCACCGGGGCCGGGTCCGGATTGATCGGTCTGGCCGACCGCGCCGAGGCACTGTCCGGTCAGCTCAGTGTCACCAGCCCACCGGGAACCGGGACCACGATCTGCGCCTCGATCCCGCTCAATTGCGGTCAGCCGCAGCCTCGTCAGTGATGGAACAGCAGCCCGTACGGCCCGAAGAACGGGTACTGGGCCTGGTAGTCCACAGCCGGCGGGGTCGCGACGACCTGCGCATTGCCGTCGGATCGGCACACCGTCGAGGTCGCCCCGGAGGTGGTACAGGTCTGCGCGCCGGGGTCGGCCTGGGCCACGGGTGCCAGAGCGATTGCCGCAGCGGACGCGGTCAAGAGCATCGACAAACGTATCGAGTTACTCATGGTGGCGGTACTCCTTTGTCAGCCAACTCAATTCGAGTAACTCAAGCCTCGCCGACAGTGGCGCCGGAAACGACGGCGCTGACCCCCAATTCTCGTTACCTGCTATCCCCCAGAAGCTTGATCGCGTTCTGGGAGTGAAGATTTGCTGCTATTTGGATTTCGGTGGCTCGTCGCCGCGCAACCGCGCCTGCAGCTGCTCGCGATCCTTGCGCCGTCGCTCGTCGACGACCGCGATGGAGGCCGTCGCCCGCTCGCGCAGCGGCCGGAACAGCCAGATCCCCAGCGGCAGTGCGATCACGATCGCGAACAGCAACGCCACCACCACCGGGAAATCCCCGGTGACCAAATACCCCAGACCGTAGATCGCACCGGTCAGCACAGCGACCAGCACAAGCCGGGCGATGAGGTAAACCACGACGTCGGTGACCATGCGGGAGGTCGAACCACTTCCTGACACGCTCCGAGCCTACCGACGGCGCGTATATTCGGATAAAGGAGGTTTCGAGTGGCGTATCTACTCCTGCTCATTGCCGCAGCAAGCCTGGTGTACATCGGCTGGCGGCTGGCGCGGGTTTCCGGCAGTCAATCCAAGACCCGGGTCATCGGTCCCGATGACGACCCGGAGTTCCTGCGCCGGCTCGGGCACGGCGACAATCCCCGCAACTAGCCCGCGTCAGGCGCGCGAGTTCGTCGACCGGCGTGCCCCCGCGAAATCGGATGCCACCACCGCCGCCAGCTCGATCAGCGCCTCACGGGTACCCGGCTTGAGACGATCCAGGCTGATCTCGGCGCCTTCCTCCAGATGCGGATCGAACGGCACCAGCCGCACCGCACGGCACCGCCGCGAGAAGTGGTCCACCACCTTGGACAGATCGACCTTGCCCGAGCGTGGCCGCACCGCGTTGATCACCGCGATGGAATTGCGCACCAGATCCTGATGGCCGTGGGCGTCGAGCCAGTCCAGCGTCGCCGACGCGCTGCGCGCCCCGTCCACCGAACCCGAGCTGATCACTACCAGCACGTCGGCCTTGGACAGCACCGCCGACATCGCCGAGTGCATCAACCCCGTCCCACAATCGGTGAGCACCAGGCTGTAGAACCGCTCCAGCACCTCCAGCGCGTGCAGATAGTCGTCGGAACTGAACGCCTCCGACACCGCCGGATCGCTCTCGGAGGCCAGCACCTCCAGCCGGCTCGGCCCCTGTGAGGTGTAGGCCCGCACATCGCTGTAGCGCTCGATGCCTTCGGCGTCCCGCAGCAGGTGCCGCACCGTCGCAGCCGTCTCCAGCGGCACCTTCTGGCTCAGCGTGCCCCGGTCGGGGTTGGCATCCACCGCGACCACCCGATCTCCGCGGATCGAGGCGAACGTGGCGCCAAGCGTCGCGGTGACGGTGGTCTTACCCACGCCGCCCTTCAAGGACATCAACGCGATCCGGTAGCAGCCCTGCAGCGGCTGGCTGACCTCGCCGACCAGGTTGTTGCGGTGCGTGGCCTTGGGGCTCTCACCGACGTTGACCTGCTTGAACGACGCGACGTAGAGGGCCTTGCGCCAGCCCGAGGTGGGTGGGTTCTTGCGTTGGCCCAACAGTGCGGCGGTGGAGAGGTCCCGGTAGGGCGTCGCGAAGTCAGCAGCGGCGGGCCGCTCGACAGACCCAGCGGCGGGCCGCTCGACAGATCCAGCGGCGGGCCGCTCAACAGACCCAGCGACGGGCTCGACAGGTCCACCGGCGGGCCGCTCGAAGATTCCCGCTGCCGGCCCCGGGAAGTTTGCGGCGACCGGCCCCGGAAAGTGGCCGGGCACCGGCGGTGCGGTGATCACCGGGATACCTTGCGGCGGCGTCGGGGCGGTCCACTCCGCGGGCAGCGGCGTGGAAACACCGGGCTCGGTGGGGTTGCTGAACCGCTGCTGACCGCGGAAACCGGGCACCGGTGCGAACACCGACGGCACGAGCGGAGGCTCGGCGACCGGGGGTGGCGCGAGCGCCGGGGAAGCCGCGGGCGGTGCGTCGAGCGCGGCGTCTGTTGACGGTTCGCTGTTGTCCTGTGGGGCGGATTCCTGCGTCTCGGACGGCTCCGACACTGACTCAGGCACTGGTTCGGACACGAATTCCCCTCTTCTCCACACGCTTCCGACCGGACCGCGGCTGCGCCACAACCTCAGGGCGCGCGGTCACTCACCAACCCGACGGTGCCTAGCCGACCCCCGCGTACGAATGCAGACCCACGGTCACCAGATTGATGAAGAACAGGTTGAACACCATCGCGACGAAACCGACGACGTTGATCCAGGCCGCCTTGCGGTCCCGCCAACCCGCGGTCGAGCGTGCATGCAGGTACGCCGCGTAAACCACCCACGCGATGAACGACACCGTCTCCTTGGGGTCCCAGCCCCAGTACCGGCCCCAGGCCTCCTCGGCCCAGATCGCGCCGAAGATCACGCCGAAGCCGAAGATCGGGAACGCGAAGATCGTGGTGCGGTAGGCAATCCGGTCCAGGGTCTGCGCGTCGGGCAGCCGGGCGATGATCCGCGCGACGGTCCCTTCGCGGCCTGGCTCGCCCAGCGGCGACATCTTCAGCAGGAACAGGATGCTGGCCACGCCGGCCACCAGGAACACCCCGGAGCCGAGGCTGACCACCGAAACGTGGATGGGCAGCCAGTAGGACTGCAGCGCGGGCATCACCGGGGCGGCATTGGAGTACAGCCAGCGTCCCGACACCGTCAGCAGGATCAGCACCGGAACCAGCACGAACACCCACAGCGCGCGGTACAGCGGCTTGCGCAACACCACGGCCGCCGCGATCAGACCGCAGAAACTGGTCAGGTTGATGAACTCGTACATGTTGCCCCACGGCACCCGTGAGGTGGCCAGGCCGCGCAACACGATGCAGATGAACAGCATGCCGATGCCGACGTAGGTCAGCGCCAGCCCGGTCTTGCCGACCCGCTCGTCGAACGGGCGCCGGGGTTCCTCGGCGACGACGCCGGGGGTGACGCTGTCGGCGCCGACGGTGGCACCGACCAGTTCACGGCTTTCGACGCGACGTCCGCGGCTGTAGGCGAGTTCGACGGCGAGCAGGATCAGCGCGCCGACCAGAATCACCACCGACGACGTGAACGCCCAGTCGGAGTACCTGGCCAGTCCGATGTCGATGTGCTCGGTATTCACTGGTCCGCCTTCTCTTCTACCGCCGGCGCGTCGTCGTACCCCTCCAACAGCCGCGCGGTCAGCTTTTTCGAACTCATCGCCCCAACCGGAGTTGTCGGTACGGGCCAGCCCGCCCAGCTCGACGTTCACCGTACCCGCAGTCGCGGGTTGGATCCGAACCCAGATCCGGCGCCGCCGTACCACCAACGACACCAGCAACCCGGTCATCATCGACATCGCGAACACCAGCACCCAGACCTGGGCCGGGTCGTGGGAGACCTGCAGGTTGACGAACGGCACCGCGCCGTCGAACCGGACCTTGGTGCCGTCGTCGAGCCGGGTGTCCTGACCTTCGACCAGGTTGACGCGGGCCACCTTGGTCAGTTGCTTGCGATCGATCAACCGGGGATCGAGGGAGAACAACGACTGCGGCCGGCCGGTGTCCAGGCCGGTGTCACCGCGGTAGATGTCGATGGCGACGGCCGGGTCGTTGAGCGCCGGGAAGCTCGACGACAGCAGCGTGCCCTCGAGTTGCTTGGTGGGTGCGAACAGGCCCTGGATCGCGATCTGGTGCTTGCGGCGCTCGTCGGCGTCGGGATACGTGCCGGCGGGCGGGTCGATCCGGACGACACCCGAGGACAGCAACGTCAGCTGTTCTTCGGGCCGCCATTGGATGGTCTGGCTGCGTTGCTGACCGTCGGGGAAGGTCACCGTGAACGACGGCGCGTAGCCGTGTCCCTGCAGGTACACGCGGTCGCCGCCGATGCGCAGCGGGTGGTTGACCTCAAGACGGTAGGACCGCCAGGTATCGGCGGCCAGATCGTCACCGGACTGGTAGTCGATGTCGGCGGCGAACGACAACGCCTGCCCGGTGGGCAGGTAGTGCGCGTCGAAGTCGTTGACCCGCAGACAGATCGGGCTCAGTGAGGTGCCGTCGACGGTGTTGCCGGCCCGGAACGAGTCGAAGGCCGCCGGCGAGGCGGTGCAGAATCCGGGGCCGCCGTCGGCGATGACGATGACGTTGCCCTCGTACCCGAACAGCTTGCCCGCGGCCACCGCCGCCAGCAGACCGAGCAGCGAGAAGTGGAAGACGATGTTGCCGAACTCCCGCAGATAGCCCTTCTCCGCCGATATCTCGGTACCAGCATCGGTCTGCCGGGTGACCTTGCGCCAGCCCTTCAGCCGCCGCGTCACGGTCTCGGCGATCTCGTCGGCGTCGGCGCTCACCTGCTCGGCATTGTGTTTGGGCAGCCGGCCCAGGTTGCGCGGTGCCGGCACCGGCACTGCCCGCAGGTTGCGGAAATGCTCGACCATCCGGGGGGTCAGGCAGCCCACCAGCGAGATGAACAGCAGCACGTAGATGGCGGTGAACCAGAAGCTGGAGAACACGTCGAAGGCCTGCAGCCGGTCCAGCCACGGCCCGAGGGTGGGATGTGCGGCCAGGTACTCGTCGACCTTGGACTCGTTGAGGCTGCGTTGCGGCAGCAACGCACCCGGGATCGCGCCGAGCGCCAGCAGGAACAGCAGCACCAGCGCGGTGCCCATCGAGGTCAGGGTCCGCCAGGTGTTGCGCACCAGCGCGATCAGACGTGAGAACGCTCCAGGGCGCCGAGTTTCGGCGTCGGTCATATCGGCAGCCTCACATCACTGACGAACGCGTCGCGCACCCACGACACGAAGTCGTTCCACAGACCCGTCACGAGTGCGGTGCCCACCAGGATCAGCAGCACACCGCCGAGAATCTGAATGGTCCGGGTGTGCCTGCGCAACCAGCCCAGCCCGGTCACCGCCCGCGCCGAACCCAGCGCCAGCAGCACGAACGGGATGCCAAGGCCCAGGCAGTAGGCCAGCACCAGCACCACCCCGCGAGCCACGGTGGCGCCGTCGGTGGCCGAGGCCACCGCGATCACCCCGGTCAGCGTCGGGCCCAGGCAAGGCGTCCAGCCCAGCGCGAACACCGCGCCCAGCAATGGGGCGCCGGCCATCGTGGACCACTGCCGGGGCGCGAACCGGGCCTGGCGTTGCAACGCCGGGATGAAGCCGACGAACACCAGGCCCATCACGATCGTCACGACACCGCCGATGCGTTGCAGCAGAACCTGATTGGCGATCAGAGTGGTGGTCATCCCCAGCACCGCGACGGCACCGAGCAGAAACACCACGGTGAAACCCGCGACGAACAGTGCGGCCGCACCGGCCACCCGCAACCGCGCGGTGCGGGTCGCCTGCTTCGTCAATCCGGCCTCGCCGGCCACCGGGGCTTCCTGGACCCCGACGACCGCGGCCAGATAGGACAGGTAGCCGGGCACCAGCGGCACCACGCACGGCGAGGCGAACGACACCAGACCGGCCAGCACACTGATCCCCAGCGCCAGCAGCACCGGCCCGGCCGCGGCGATCTCGGCGAACCCGGTCATTTCTGCGGTCCCGGTTCGGCCGCCAGCCGCTCGACGACCGGTTGCAGATCCTCGGCCAGCAGCTCGCGCAGGAACACTGCGGCCACCCGGTGCTGACGGTCCAGCACCACGGTCGACGGGATCACCGTGGTCGGGTACTTCCCGCCGAACGCGATCATCGTCCGCATCGCCGGGTCGTAGATGGACGGGAAGGTGACCTTGCGGTCGGTGACGAAATCGACTGCGGCATCACGGTTGTTGTCCCGCACGTCGATGCCGAGGAACTGAACGCCGTCGCGACGGGTCGCTTCGTACACCTTCTGCAGCTGACCGATCTCGGCCCGGCACGGCCCACACCACTGGCCCCACACGTTGATCACCACGACCTTGCCGGCGAAATCATCCAGCGAGATGGTCTTGCTCGGGTCGGCTAGGTCGGGACCGCTCAATTTGCCTGGGGTGCCGCGCTTTTCGGGCGGATCGTAGAAGATGTCGGTCTTGCCGCCGGGTGCGACGAACTCGAAGGTGCCACCCTGGGCCACCGCGTCGTCACCCGTCGAGCATCCGGTGAGCAGCACCAGTCCTGCCAGCACCGCCGCACTCACCCGGGCGACCAACGACCTCATTCAGATTCCCCAGGGCTCCGTGTAGCCCCACCGGATCAGCTTGTCGTCGTCGAAGCTGAACGACGTGATCGAAGACAGGTTGCACAACCGGCTGTGCGGCAACGGCAGGTGGGCCAGCTTGCGTCCGGTCATGGCCCGGCGCAGCGTCTCGACCGGGAGCTGGTGACTGACGCACACGGCCTCGTGCCCGGCCGCCTTCTCCCGGGCGCGGTGCATGGCCGCCATCATCCGCGGCGCGATCTCGTCGTAGGGCTCGCCCCAGGACGGTTTCATCGGGTTGCGCAGCCGCGGCCAGTTCCTCGGGTCGCGGAGCGCACCGTCGCCGGGGGCCACCCGCTCCCCCTCGAACATGTTCCACGACTCGATCAGATCGCCGTCCGTGGCGATCGGCAGCCCGTGGCTTTCGGCGATCGGGGTGGCCGTTTCCTGAGCCCGCTCCAACGGTGAGGCCACCACGTAGACGACGTCCTTGCTCGCCAGCCAATCCGCGGCGGCCTGCGCCTGGGCCCGCCCGCGGTCGGACAGGTGGTAGCCGGACAGCCGGCCGTAGAGCACCTTCTCCGGGTTGAACACCTCGCCGTGGCGCATCACGTGCACGGTCGTTCGCGTCACTGCTTGGCCTCCGCGGCGGCACGGGCCGCGCCGGGCAGCGCGTCGGCGATGCGGGAGAACGCCTCGTCATCCAAAGCCGCTGAGACGAACCAGGTTTCGAAGGCGCTGCACGGCGGGTAGACCCCGGCCTCGAGCAGCGCGTGGAAGAACGGCGGGAAGCGCCAGGTTTCGGTGGCCTTGGCCGCCGCGAAGTCGTCGACCTGCTCGTCGGTGAAGAACACGCTGAGCATGTTGCCGGCGCGCTGCACGCGGTGGGCCACGCCGGCGTCGGTGAGCGCACCGGTGAGCAGGCCTGCCAGCCGGTCGGCATTGGCATCCAGCCGGGCGTAGGCGGCGTCGTCGGCGTTGCGCAACGTGGCCAGCCCGGCGGCCATCGCCACCGGGTTACCGGAGAGGGTCCCGGCCTGATAGACCGGCCCCAGCGGGGCCAACCGCCCCATCACCTCGGCACTGCCGCCGAAGGCCGCGGCCGGCAGGCCGCCGCTCATCACCTTTCCGAAGGTGAACAGGTCGGCGGCGACGGGATCGAGCCCGTACCAGCCGGCCCGGCTCACCCGGAAGCCCGTCATGACCTCGTCGAGGATCAGCAGCGCGCCGTGGGCCGCGGTGATCCGGCGCAACGCCGCGTTGAAACCGGGCAGCGGGGCGACCGTGCCCATGTTGCCCGGGCTGGCCTCGCTGATGATGCAGGCGATCTCGTCGCCGAACCGGCCGAAGATCTCTTCCACCGCGGCGATGTTGTTGTACGGCAGCACGATGGTGTCGGCCGCCGCCGCGCCGGTGACACCGGGCGAGGACGGCAGACCCAGGGTGGCCACACCCGAGCCGGCGTCGGCCAGCAGCGCGTCACTGTGGCCGTGATAGCAGCCGGAGAACTTGATGATCTTGGCGCGACCGGTGTAGCCGCGGGCCAGCCGGATCGCGCTCATGGTGGCCTCGGTGCCCGAGTTGACCAGCCGCAGCCGCTCGACGGGGGCGACCCGGTCGATGATCTCGGCGGCCAGTTCGGTCTCCGATGGGGTCGGGGCACCGAAGCTCAGTCCGTCGACCACCGCCTTCTGCACGGCCTCCACGACCGCGGGGTGCGCGTGGCCGAGCAGCATCGGGCCCCACGAGCAGACCAGGTCGACGTAGCGGTTGTCATCCGCATCGGTCAGCCAGTAGCCCTTGGCCGAGGTGATGAACCTGGGGGTGCCGCCGACCGAGCTGAAGGCTCGCACCGGGGAGTTCACTCCACCGGGGATAACTGCGCAGGCATCGGCGAACAGCTGGGCCGATCGCTGAGTCTGCGGTTGATCAACACGCATGGCCACCAGTGTCCCAGTCGGCGCAAGCGCGTCAACTACAGGGTGTAGTGGTCGCGGTCACCCAGCCGGCGTCAGCGCGAACACGGGGTGATCCGCGTCGTCGGGCAGGTCGCGGAAGTAACCCTCCACCACCTTGCCTGCCAGCGGCCGGTAGGCCGCGATGATGGGCGCCCGCTGCTCCACCGGAACCTCGGCGGCGAGGTAGCTGGACTTGCCCAGCGTGACGCGCGGATTGGCCCGGATGTTGCGCACCCATTCCGACTCACCACGGGTGGAGACCAGATACCGGACGCCTTCGACCACAGGAACCACGACGGGGATCTGCTGCGCCTGTTTGCTGACGCGGGTAGTGATGGTCAGGGTCTCGCTATGGCCGATGCCGGTGGCCATCGCGATCCGGTTGAACACTGCGCGAACAAACCAAGGGGGCTTGAGGTAGGCCATGGCTTCAGTCTCGGCTCATTCGACCCGGCGCGGCAAGATGAAACGATGGTGCGATTCTCAGACCGACGTGCTCGGTTCAACCGACGCGTCACCAACCGGATCTTCCGGCCTGTGTCGGGCTACCTGCCGATCTGGTCGATCATCGAGCACACCGGGCGACGCAGCGGCACCATCTACCGCACACCGGTGACGGTGTTCAGCACCGAAGAAGGAGTGGCGGTGCTTCTGCCCTATGGACGACAACGGGATTGGGTGAAAAACCTACAGCGCGCGGGCGGCGGCCGGGTGAAGTTCGAAGGGCGCACCTTCGCCGTCGATCAGCCCAGAATCGTGCCCACAACCGAGGCGCTGCCACATCTGAGGGCGCCGTGGCGCCAACTGATGGCGCGCGCGGGTGTCGAGCACACGCTGTTGCTCAGGCGTTCGGACGAAATCCGACCACAGTAGGTTGTGACCGCCGTCACGGCCGCGATTGAATGGGGCTATGCAGCTACCGCAATCGCTGGCCCGGTTCAACCGCCATGTGACCAACCCCATCCAGCGCATGTGGGCGGGCTGGGCACCGACGTTCGGCATCCTGGAACACGTCGGCCGGAAATCCGGCAAGACCTACCGGACGCCGTTGAGCGTCTTCAGCACCGACAACGGCGTGGCCATCATGCTGACTTACGGTCCGGATCGGGACTGGCTGAAGAACATCACCTCAGCGGGTCACGCGCGGATCCGCCGCCACGGTAAGACCATCGAGGTCAGTGGGCCGCGGGTGGTGTCCAAGGCCGAAGCGGCCGAGCATGTGACCGGCGCGATGCGTCGCCCGTTCGCGCGACTGCCCTTCGAACAGGCCGTGCTGCTCAAAAAGGTCTAGCGGACACCAGCGGGACCGGGGACGCCTGCGAGTCCAGTCGCCGGTTCTGACAGATCACCACCCGGCGTAGGCCCAGCAATATCGCGGCCGGCGCCGCCATCAGCGCCATGATCTGGAGCATCTCACTCATCGCGGGTTCCGCCTCGGACGCCCGGGCGGAATCAGTGCCACGGCGGTGGCGGGAAGTTCATTCGGTGTTTCGTCTCGCATACCTGCCGGTCTACGCCGGTCCCCGGCACCCGGCGTCGATCTCAACGGTTTCTTGACGGCCGAGGATCGAATCCTTACAGGCCCTGTGATCGTGCCCGTCAAGAGACTGTGCAGAATCCCGTTGCACCCGTATAGAAGTCGTGAACGATCGGGCCGGCGGGCGCGCGAGCCGCTGGGATGACATGCATGGCACATGACGACGCGGACAGACGGCACTGGCAACTGCACGCGAGGTGTCGAGGCATGGACGCTTCGGTGTTCTTCTCCCCCGAAGGAGAACGCGGGCGCGCTCGATCGAATCGCGAACAGCGGGCCAAGGCGCTGTGCCGGGACTGCCCGGTGCTGGCGCAATGCCGAACGTATGCGCTCACGATCGCCGAACCGTTCGGCGTCTGGGGCGGATTGTCGGAGGCGGACCGGCACGGCCTGATGGATCCGAAACGATCCGCGACCGGTTGATTCAGCAAACTGACAAACCCTTGTTCACCTGGGAATTCAAGGTCTACCGTAGATAAGTCACTACTGCGGTCAGCAGCAGGGCGCGGCATCTGTCCCGACGGTGGCAGGAGGTCACCATGAAGCGCCTGTTCATCATCGGTTACGGGATCGTGAGCTATCTGGCGTTCCTCGTTGCCTTCCTCTACGCGATCGCCTTCGTCGGCAATTTCGCGGTGCCGCGCACGGTCGATTCCGGTATCGCCGCACCGACGTCCGAGGCGGTGCTCGTCAACGTGCTGCTGCTGTCGGTGTTCGCCATTCAGCACAGCGTGATGGCCCGGATCTGGTTCAAACGCTTGTGGACGCGGATCGTCCCGCAGGTGATCGAGCGAAGCACCTATGTGCTCTTGGCGAGCCTGGCGCTGTTCCTGCTGTACTGGCAGTGGCGCACCATGCCCGCGGTGGTGTGGAACGTGGAATCCGCTGCGGGACGGGTGATTCTGTGGGCCTTGTTCTGGGCCGGCTGGGCCACGGTGCTCGCCTCGACGTTCATGATCAACCACTTCGACCTGTTCGGGTTGCGGCAGGTGTGGCTGAATTGGCGCGGCCGGCCGTACAGCGAGCTGGGCTTCCGCACCGTGATGTTCTACCGGGTGATCCGGCACCCGATCATGGCCGGCTTCATCGTGGCGTTCTGGGCCACCCCGACGATGACCGCGGGCCATCTGCTGTTCGCGGGTGTCAGCACCGCCTACATCCTGGTGGCGATCCAACTAGAAGAACGCGACATGATCGAGATGATGGGCGATCAGTACCGCGACTACCGGCACCGCGTCGGGATGCTAGCCCCCGGTCTGCACCTCGGGCACGACACCCCCGCCCCGAAGGTCAGGCACCGGGCGGCGTAGCGGGACAACTCTTGAGAAGCCGGGTGTGGTGAGCGGCTCCGCCGAACCACACCCGGCATACCGCTACTCTTCGCCGCCACCTGCACTCCCCGAGGACTCGTTGCCCCCGGAAGCCGTTGCTGGTTTGTTCAGCCCCGACTTCACCTTCTTCACAAAGGATTTCACCGATGCTGCCGCCGGTGATTCAGTCTTGGCCGACGCCGACGCATCGGCGCCGTCGGTCTCCGCACCAGCAGGGCTCGCCACGGTCTGCCCTGGCCGAACCTTGTTGCCCTTGCCGAAGATCGAGCGCAGGTTCGGCCGGGCATGCGTGGTCGACGCCGGGGAGTCGACCGTCGCCGCCACCCGGGATTCAACGGCACGCTCCAGCGCCAGATTCGGTGTCACGGGCTGGGCCTGGAGCGCGGTCTTGACCGCCTGCCGGGTGTCGTGGACAACCGCCGCAGTGGCGTTGGCCAGATCGATCGTGCGCATGGCGACGTCTTTCACCCCGTGCTGGAACGCGTTGATGGTCGCGCCCGGGTCAAGCGTGGCCGCGGCATCCAGGACCTCACCGATCGAGAAAACCGCCTGGTCGATGAGCGGCTTCACATAGCTGATGCCGAGGTAGATCGGTATCGAGATCGCACTCTCCACCACCACGGGGACCAACGCCTGGGCGACGGCCAGCGGGCGTTGCAGCAGGTACTCCACCGACGGGACCGACTGAATCACGTACTGGATGATCGGCGTTCCGACCGCATTGAGGATCTCGATGGATGCCTGCGAGGGGTCACCGTGCGCGATCGCGTCGGCCGCCGCCGAAAGACCGGCGGGAAGCCCGGTGACGACGTCCACGGCGGCCTTGATGCCGTCGACCACGATCCCTCCGGCCACGTTGACCGTGGCGATCTGGTTCATCAGAAGCTGATTGAGAATCGGGGCCGGGTCACTGAGTTCAGCGGCGATGAGTCCGGCGATGACTTCCTGCGAGAACTCGAAAACCGGGGCGAACACCTCGGCCGGGTTCTCCACCGCGGCTGCGAGTTGTACACCGCCGGAATGGATTTGCGGTGGCGGGTTGACCGGGGCCGTGGCGATGACGCCGGCTCCGACGAGGGCGATTCCGGCACTGAGATAGGGCCGAACACCTGCGTGCATGTGATCCCTTTCATCCGAGTTGGCATTCCGGACGGGCTCGATGCACCGCACGCAGCCAACGTCGAGAGAACGTACCGACGCAGCTGTAACGTGTTTCACTTTCTTCCAAAGTAGGGCATTCCTCATTTGCGCGAGCAACTTTTAGCAATGGGAATGACTGCGATCTAGCTGGGATTTTTTCAATATAGCTACTTACCGTAGCGTAAATACTGCTCGCGCATACTTGCTAGTAGCATTCACAAATCGAATCCCGGCGCTGCGCGGCACCGCACCCGGCAGCAGACGTTCGCGGCCCGCGCACGACCAAAAAATTGCCGACTGGCTTTTATTTTTTTCTGATGTATGGTCGGGCCCAGTGATTGTTTGCGAATAAAAAGGAGCAACGATGGCTGATAAATCCCAGGGTCGACTGCCCAAAAAACCGTCGATGACCATCAAAGAGCGACGGGCGGCAAAACGCACCAAGGCCGCCGAGGCCGGGGAGACCATTCCCAGGAGGAAGCGTCCGGACCGCGCTTAGCAGTCTGAGCTTCAGGTTTATCGGTTCAATCGTTCATCACGCCGTACCCGGAGATGCGAATTAGCGGCGAATTCAACTCACTATTTTGTGCCGATTAGAACTACACGCGATTCGCGCTTTTACTTTGGCGATCGTTGTGGATTAATTGCGCAGAATAATGGCCGGCCGGAACATGACAATTACCGATAAGCGACAGGAACTGGCGGGCCCTCAGGTCCGCCAGTTCAACACTTCACCGGATCCCGCTGTCATGACCGTGCCCGGCATCACCCGCAGCCGGTAGGGGGTCAGCCTCAGCGCCGCGAATTGATCCGAGGTCGGACCGCCACTCCATTGCGGGATGATGTACGGGTCATAGCCCACCGTGGCGGGCCCCTTGGTGAAGCGGTCCCAGACCTGCGTGCAGGTCTCGTCGTCGGTGTACCACTCCACCAGGCAGTCCGCGGCGCAGGTGTCGTGGTTGGTGGTCCAGTAACTGACCGAGACGTACGGATGCACCGCAAGGTGTGCGCGCTTGACCGCGGTGGGAACGGTGGCGACCCAGCCGAACAGATCGGTACCGTCCCACTCCCAGATCGGGTGCAGGATGCGACTGCGGGGCTGACCGTCGGCGTCGACGGTGGCCACTGAAGCCCACACGATCTCGTGGGCCATGGTCACGAAGGCAGGGGCAATCCGGTCCAGCGGGGTAGCGGTCACATCAGCCACAGTAGGCAAGGGATGACCTGCGACGGCGCAGGTTCGCGGTTACTGCTCCGGGTCCGCGTCACCGTACTTGGGGTTGCCGTCCTCGTCGAGCCAGTCGTTGACGGCGGTGCCCGATACCGTGCCATGACTGCCTGGCAGGGTGACGGTAGGGCGGGTGTCGTCATAGGACTTCAGGACGCGCTTGGCTTCTCTGCGGTTCTCTTCGCTGACGGGCGGCGGATTCTCGGTGCTCATACTTGTGGCTGCCCGAAAGTGTGAGCCACCAAACACTTCGGCCGGCGGGTGCCCGAGCGGATCAGGCGGAGACGGTACGAAGCGAGGCAGGCAGGCTGGGCAGGAAATGCCGGGTGGCGAAGGCCCGGAGATCCTCGGGGGTGTCGAGGGGTTCGACACTGGGCATCAACAGCACCATCCCCGCATAACGCAGGATGGTGTCCGCGAGGTCGTTGACCGCCTGCTCACCGATCCGCTCGGCGAACCCGGCCGGGAAGATCACCTTGAGCGCCGCGGCCATCCGCTCGATCGCCGCGCCGTAGTGGGTGTGCAGCATCTCCATCACCAGTGCCGGTTCATCGGCGATCATCTGATTGAGCACGTGGTGGCGACGGAACTTCAGGATCGACAGCGTGAACGCCTCGACGTAGTAGTTCGATTGTGGCCCTGCGTTTTTCAGCTCGTTGGCGATGTCGGAGAACAACGCGACGTTCTCCCGCTCGATCACCGCCGCGACCAGCTCGTCGCGGTTGGCGAACCTGCGGTAGATCGTGGTGCGACTGACCCCGGCCCGGCGCGCGACGTCATCGAGGGCGACCCGGCGCAGGCCGTGCCGCTCGAACTCGACGAGGGCCGCGTCCAGGATCCCCGTCACCGAATCAGCCACCGCCGCGGGCGGCGAATCAGGCCTGGGCATAGCCCTTTTGCGCAAATTTGTTGTAGCGCACGCTCATCGGTAGATGATCCCACACCCAGTTCACCGGGCGGGACCTCCAGAACGCCGCGAACCGCTGGTAGTTGCGTTCCTGGCGTTCACTCCACGGCAGGTCGAGCAGGTCGCGGGCGCGCGGCGGCAGACCGCCTGCGGTCAGGAAGGCCGCGGCCGGGTTGAACACCGTGGCGACCACGCGCCACACAGCGGGGTGCACTGCCTTGGGGCACGGGAAACCCTTGGTGACGTAGCCGACGCCGTAGCGGGCGGACTTGTGCGGGACAGCCACCTCGTTCATCATCCGGTCCCAGTACTGCTCGAACTCGGCGTAGGTGGCGGGCATCGGCCGATCGCTGACCCCGTAGCGCCGGTACCAGGTCTTGGACTCCAGGTAGATCTGTTCCTTCTCGGCGTCGGTGAGTCGTTTGACGAAGGTGTCGGCGAAGTAGAAGACCTGCTCGACGAACGTCGCGTGCGCCCAGAAGTAGGTGTCGGGATCCAGCGCGTGATAGCGCCCGACCACTTCTCCGTCGGGGCCGGGCATATCGCCCTTGACGTGGTGGTGGAAGTCGCGCACCTGGGTTCCGGCGTTCTCGTCCTCGGTGCCGTAGACGGTCCGGTAGATCGGCGGGATGGTGCGCCTGAGCCGCTCGGCGGTGTCGGAGAAGAACGTCGAATGGTCCAGCACGCCCTGGCCCAACTCGGCCAGCATGTTCTGGAGGACGGCGGGCCGCGGCCCGATCAGGTACATCCGGTTGTCGCCGAAGTACTTCCAGACCAGCGATTGCGGCCCCAGGGGCAGGGCGTCGGTCTGCTGCGGCTGTTCGGCCAATTCCGTCATGGACACAGTGTTACAGATTTCGCACTTTGTACCAAGATGGGTGTGACCAGGGTCACCGACGCGGTGAGGGCGTTATCGGGCTGTTGCCGGACCGTGTCGCGCGCCGACACCCATGACGCACTCGGGGTTGGAATGATGCGCAGGTGAACTCGCTGACCCGCCGCGATGCGCTGCGTCTAGGTGTCACCGGCGCGGGTGCCGCGGGACTGATGGCATTGGGCAGCCTGCTCGATCCGCCGCTGCCCCGCGCGTCTGCCAGCCCCAACCAACCGGCCTCCGCGGGCGACCCGGCACCGACCCGCGATTCGGGTTCGTTCATCTCCGCGGCCCGCGGCGGCGTCGAAACCAATTGGATCATCGCCCGCCCACCGGGCCAGCACGGCCCGCTACGTCCGGTGATCGCCCTGCACGGGATGGACAACGACGCCGCCGGCGTGATGAGCCTGGGCATCCCGGAAGCGCTGGCTGGGCTGACCGCGGCAGGCCGGCCGCCGTTCGCAGTCGTCAGTGTGGATGGCGGCAACTCGTTCTGGCGCCGTCGGGCCTCTGGTGGAGACTCCGGGGCGATGGTGCTCAACGAACTGATCCCGATGTTGGCCACCAAGGGCATCGACACCTCGCGAGTGGCCTTCATGGGCTGGTCGATGGGCGGCTACGGCGCCATGCTGTTGGGTGCCAGACTGGGCGCCGCGCGCACCGCGGCGGTCTGCGCGATCAGCCCGGCGCTCTACCTCACGTACTGGGGCGCGCCGCCCGACGCTTTCGACAGCCTCGAAGACTGGCAGCAGAACTCAGCGCTGAGACTGCTACCGGCACTGGGGTCGATCCCGCTACGCATCGACTGCGGCACGGGGGACGGGTTTTACGCCGCGACCCGAATGTTCGTCAACCAACTGCCCAAGACCCCGGCCGTCGGTTTCTACCCCGGCGGCCACGATCAGGACTTCTGGCGCGCGCACCTGTCCGACGAGCTGGCCTGGCTCGATTCCTGAACCGCGCCTTGGGCTCTCACCCCCAGGTCAGCGGATCCAATGCGAGGTAGAACCGCAGCCGGTCCTCATCTATCGCCGCCGGATAGCCCGCGGCCAGACCTGCCGATGCGTCCGCGGCGAAGCCGGGAAAGGTGTCGGCGGTGTTGGCCAGCACCAACGCGAGGTCGGCGTGCCGGTCCGCGACACCCAGACGGCCCAGGTCGATGAAGCCCTCGACGGCGAGCCGGTCGGGGTCGATCAGGATGTTGGGCAGGCACAGGTCGCCGTGACAGACCACCCGGTCGGCGGCCTCCTGGCGGCGACGCAGATCGGTCTCGCGTTCGACGCGCATCAGCAGCTCGGCGGGCGGGATGTCCTTGTCCTCGTCCGGCAGAAACTCGGGGTTCACCGCGCCCGCGGCGACGACCGACCGGGCGCGGGACAGCATGCCGTCGAGGTCGCGCCGGTAGGGACAGTCGTCGATCGGGATGCCGTGCAGGTCGCGGATCGCCCGCACGACCGAGGGCCACGCCGTCCGCAGGTCTGCTTCTGCGAGCTGATCGGCCGCGACGCCGCCGACGGCACTGGTGACCAGGAACGCGCCGTCGTCCTCGGTGGCGCCCCAGTCGATCACGGCGGGTGCCGGCACGCCGCGATCGTGGGCCCAGGACACCCGGTCGCGCTCGGCAGCCAGATCGGCCGCGGCCGCAGGCCCGACCACCTTGGCGTACCGGGAACCGTCCGCGCTACGGAACACCCCGGCGCCGGATTCACCGCGCGTGACGGGATGCCAGTGGGTCACGGGATCAGTGGCGCAGCCGGGCGACGCCCAGCACGGCCAGCACGCCGGCCAGACCCGCGAGCACCAGTGCCAGCACCAGCAGCGGCGCCGAGTAGCTGATCGCGGTGGTGGGCGGCTCACCGTCGAGCACGGGCGCCACTTCGATCGTCGTTGCCGCGGCGATCCAGCTCAGTACACAGCCCACCGCCGCGACGACGGCCACCACGAGCTCCAGGACGGCTCGGCGTTTCACGGGGTGCGCTCCTCGACCAGCGGCGTCAGCGCTTCCCGCAGCTTCCGGTGCTTGCGCGCCCAGGCCTGCGCCGTACGGGCGCCGGTGAGCTTGAGCCCGATACCGTGACGGCCCCGCGGTATCCCGGACAGTTCACCGAGGGCGCGGGCGGACTCCCACTTCGGCGACTCCGAACCCGAGGCCTCGGGGTAGATCAGCACGATCTCGTCGATCTTCAGGATCTCGGCGCCCTGCCGCAGGGTCTCGGCGGTCAACTCGACCGAGGTGTGGATGCGCGCGGCCTTGATCTGGATGGCCACGAACCCCGACACCAATACCAGGAACAGGATCGGAATCCAGAGGTCGTACCCGTACCCGCCGGTCATCTGCAGAATCGCCATGCCGACGCCGGCGAACGGCCCCAACAGGAGCCAGGCCCAGCTGGCGCCCTGCTCGTAGAACAGCACCTCGGAGGCCACCTTGTTCACCGGTTCACTCTCCATCGTCGACCCTCCGTCCCGGCAGTGCACTGAGGCCGGTACCCGCGATCAGCAGGAGTAGCGCGAGCAGCGTCAGGATGTGGACCGGGGCCAGGCTGAACGCCGCGATCAACGCGATCACCACAACGATCGCCATGGACAGCGCGATCGCCGCCCGGCGGTACCGGGCATCGCCGGTGCGACTGCGGCCGGCCAGGAACGCCATCCCGGCGCCGGCCAGGGCCGTGAGCACGCCCACGCTGCGGAACAGTGTGCTCTCGGCGCTGGGCCAGGACGCCGAGGCTGCGATCAGGCCGCCGACGATCAACAACACGGCGCCGACCAGCCAGCAACTGAACGAGATGGTCGCGCGGCGCGACGCTGATGATGAAGGCATTGTCGGCAAAGCCTAGCGAAATCAGCGGGTGAAGAAACCGTCGGCGTCCTTGCGGTGCAGCAGGTACAGCCCGCCGGCGATCAACACCGATCCGACGATCGCGGTGACCGCGTAGCCCACCGCCGCCGCGTCCTGGCGTTCGCCGGTCAGCAGGCTGCTGATCGCGTGCAGAACCGTGACGATTCCTCCACTGGTCAGCAGGGTGCGGGCCCAGCGATATCCCTGACGCATCAGCACCAGGAAGGCCGCCACGATCGAGGACAGCACCACCAGGAACATCACCGAGAAGACGACCGTCACCGACCGCTGCACGCCGCCGCCGGATCCGGTGAGAGCGTCGATCAGATAGCCGATCACCATCAGCACCAGCGCGGCGGTCCACAACCAGAACCCGGTCTCGACGTCCTCGGGACGACCGGTCGGGCTCTTCTGCTGCTCGGTCACCTGTCCGGTCACGCGAGCCAGCCGGCCACATCGGCCGCCCAGTAGGTCAGCACGATGTCGGCGCCGGCCCGCCGGATTCCGGTCAACGACTCGAGCGCCGCCGCCTGCAGGTCGATCCAGCCGTTGGCCGCCGCGGCGCAGATCATCGAGTATTCACCCGAAATCTGATATGCCGCAACGGGTACCGGCGAGATATCGGCGGCGGCACGCACCACGTCCAGGTAGCTCATCGCGGGCTTGACCATCACGATGTCGGCACCCTCGTCGATGTCGAGCTCGATTTCGTGCACGGCTTCCCGGATGTTGCCCGGATCCTGCTGATAGGTGCGCCGATCCCCCACCAGACTGGACGACACCGCTTCACGGAACGGGCCGTAGAACGCCGACGCGAACTTGGCCGCGTAGGCCAGGATGGCCACATCGGTGTGCCCGGCCGCGTCCAGTCCGTCACGGATGGCGGCCACCTGGCCATCCATCATGCCGCTGGGGCCGACCACGTGAGCACCCGATTCCGCTTGCGCCACAGCAAGTTCCACGTAGCGCAGGTTGGTCGCGTCGTTATCGACGCGGCCCGCGGCGTCCAGCACGCCACAGTGCCCGTGGTCGGTGAACTCGTCGAGGCAGGTGTCGGCCATCAGTACGGTGGCGTCGCCGAGGTCCTTGGCCAGATCCCGCAGCGCCACGTTGAGGATGCCGTCCGGATCGATGCCCACGGCACCGGTCGGATCCTTGTCCTCGTCGCGGGGCACGCCGAAGAGCATCAGCCCACCCACGCCGGCCGCCACCGCGTCGGCGGCCGCCTGACGCAACGATTCCCGGGTGTGCTGCACCACGCCGGGCATCGAGGAGATCGGGCGCGGTTCGTCGATACCGTCGGCGACGAACATCGGCAGCACCAGATGGCGTGGCTCCAAAGAGGTTTGGGCCACCAGCCGACGCATCGCCGGCGTGGACCGCAGCCGACGTGGACGATGCCTCGGGTAACCCATGGCAAAGACTCCTTCTGCGCGTCTCCGCGAATACCGTTTCGGCGGCTGTCTACCTGCGGCGGCTCTTCTTGCGCGGCGGGGGCAGTGCCCCTTCGGCGCGCAAGCGGGCAGCGTGCTCGGCGAGCGCGTCGACCAGCGGTCCCACCGCGGCCGACTCGGGCTGCACGTCCACCCGCAGACCGAACTCCGCAGCGGTCTCAGCGGTCTTCGGTCCGATGCAGGCCACGATGGTCCGGGCGTGCGGCTTGCCTGCGATACCGACCAGGTTGCGCACCGTCGAGCTCGAGGTGAAGCAGACCGCGTCGAAACCACCGGTCTTGATCATCTCGCGGGTCTGCGCCGGCGGCGGAGCCGCACGCACGGTGCGGTAGGCGGTCACGTCCTCGATCTCCCAGCCGCGCTCGCGCAGGCCCTCGGCCAGCGTCTCGGTGGCGATGTCGGCGCGCGGCAGCAGCACGCGGTTCACCGGATCGAAAACCTCGTCGAACGGCGGGAACTCGTCGAGCAGGCCGAGTGAGGACTGCTCCCCCGACGGCACCAGCTCGGGATTGATGCCGAACGCCCGCACCTTGTCGGCGGTGGCCTGTCCGACACACGCGATCTTCACGCCCGAGAACGCCCGTGCGTCCAGGCCGAACTCGTTGAACTTCTCCCACACCGCACGCACGGCGTTGGTCGAGGTGAACACCACCCACTGGAACCGGCCGTCGACCAGACCCTTGACCGCGCGCTCCATCTGCGCGGGGCTGCGCGGCGGCTCGACGGCGATGGTCGGCACCTCGATCGGCAGGGCACCGTGGCCCACCAGCCGGTCGCTCATCTCGCCGGCCTGATCCTTGGTGCGCGGCACCAGCACGGTCCAGCCGTACAGGGCGCGGCTCTCCCACCAGTTCAGCTTGGCCCGGTTGGCCACGGTCTTGCCGATGGTGACGACCAGCGGCCCGACCAGCGGCCCCGCCAGCTCGCTTCCGGCCGGCTTCTCCAGCACGCCCTTGTCGGTCAGCCCACCGAGGGTGGCCTCCACCGAACGCTGCTGGCAGGTGGTGCCGCTCGCGGTCACCACCGCGGGAGTGCCCTCGGCCAGACCGAACTCGATCAGGGTGCGCGCGGCGTCCGGCAGGTGCGACGCGGTCGCGTGCAGGATCAGCGGGCCCGGCGCGGCGGCCAGGGCCGCCCAGTCCACGTCACCGCGGACATCGGCCACGGTGTGCGACGAACCCAGCGGCAGGCCGGCGTAGGTGGGCACCGCGCTCGTGGCGGGCAGCCCGGGGACGATCTCGAAGTTCACATGGGCCTTGGCCAGCGCGCCGATCTCGGTGATCACGGCGTCCACCGACAGCGGGTCACCCGACACCAGACGCACGACGTCATAGCCGTGGCGGGCCTCGGCGACCAGCGTCTTGGCCACCTCGGCAGGATCGCCGAGAGCGGGCCGGACCTCGGGCCCACCGGCGATGACGGCGGCTTGCGCGGCGTCGGGGGTTCCGGCGGCCCCAGCACCTCCCGCATCCGCGGCGGCGTCGGCCGGCTCAGCCGGGGCCGGGCCGGACGCCGGCGGCAGTTCGGTGCCGATCAAGGCCAGCACGGCCTCGGGGACGTCGGGATCGGTGAACACCAACTCGGCGTGCGCCAGCACGGTTTGTGCCCGTGCCGTCAGCAGCCCCGGATCACCCGGGCCTGAGCCCACAAATGTGATGCGGCCGGGCTTCGCCTTGCGACCTCGCATGGTCATTCTTCACTCCCGCGCTCTACCAACAGCTCGCGTGCACCCAGCTCGAAAAGCTCCGCGGCCACCGAGACACCCAAGTCGGCGGCCCGATCGGGAGTTCCGATGCCGGACGCACGAATCACGTCGGATCCGTCCAGCGTCGCTACGCAGCCGCGCAACGACAGCTCCTCGAAGACATTGCCGTCCTCATCGATCGACTCGACCACTTCTGCGATCGCGCCAACCGGTGCGGAACAGCCCGCCTCCAGTTCGGCGAGCAGGATCCGTTCGGCGGTGACCGCGGCGCGCGTGTCGGTGTCATCCAACTCCGACAGCACCGAAATCAGCTCGGTGTCGCCGGCGCGGCATTCCACCGCGAGCGCACCCTGAGCCGGCGCTGGCAACATCTGCACCGGCTCGAGCGACTCGGTGACTGCATCGAGGCGTCCGATACGGGCGAGACCCGCGCGGGCGACCACGATGGCGTCGAGATCACCGCTCGTAACCCTGTTCAACCTGGTATCTAGGTTGCCTCGTAGGGGGCGGATTTCCAAACCGAGACCCAGTGCTCTAAGCTGCGCGGCCCGTCGCGCACTCGATGTGCCGATCACAGAGCCTGCCGGCAACTCACCGAGCACCAATCCGTCGCGTGCAACCAGCGCGTCACGGGCATCCTCACGCGGCGGCACGGCGGCGATCACGAACCGGTCGTCACGAGCGGTTGGCAAATCTTTGTAGGAGTGCACGGCCATGTCCACCCGGCCGTCGTCGATCGCCTCCCGGAGCGCCGCGGTGAAAACCCCGACGCCGATATCGGCGATGGGGCCCTGGTTGCGGTCCCCCTCGGTCGAGATGATCACCAGCTCGCAGGCGTGGCCCGCGGCCAGCAAAGCGTCCCTGATGGTGCCGGCCTGCGTGGTCGCCAGCAGGCTACCCCGGGTGCCGATCCGGATTACCGTATCGCGCGTTTCTACCAAAACCTACTCAGACTTATCGAGATCTGTTGTCATGAAGGGCAATTCGCTGGCCGCCACAGCTTCGACGGCCTGCGGATCGAGTTCGAACAGCTCACGCAGGGCCTCTGCGTAGCTGTCCCCGCCAGGAGCGCTGGCGAGTTGTTTCACCCGCACCGTGGGCGCGTGCAAAAGCTTGTCGACGACTCGGCGGACCGTCTTGGCCACCTCGTCGCGGTGGGTCGCCTCCAGCTCGGGCAGCCGGTTGTCCAGGCGCAGCAGCTCGGCCTCGACCACGTCGGCGGCACGCTGGCGCAGCGCGGTGACGGTCGGGGTGACCTCGGCCATCCGCTGGCCGGCCAGGTAGTTGGCAACCTCGGTGGCAACGATCGTGCGAGCAGCATCGGCGTCGGTGGCCGCGGCCCGCGCCGACGGTTCCCGCTGGATCCGGTCCATGTCGACCACCCAGACACCGGGCAGCCCGGCGACCGCCGGATCCACGTCGCGCGGCATCCCGAGGTCGCAGATCACCAGCTGCCGGTCGCCGCCGGCGGCGTTGCGCTGGGCGAGTGCGTGGTGCACATCTGCCAGCGAGACCACGGGGCGTACCGCGCCGGTGCTGCTGACCACGACGTCGACGTCGGCCAGGGCCTCGGCCAGATGATCCAGGGAGAAGGCCTGCGCCTGGACACCCTGCTCGGTGAGGTTCTCGGCGAGACGCTGGGCCCGCGGCAGCGAGCGGTTCACCACATGGACCCGCTCGATTCCGGCCCGCACCAGGTGCGCACCGGCCAGGGCCCCCATCGAGCCCGCGCCGATCACGGCCGCGGTGCGGCCGGCGAGGCCGCCGTTGAGCTTGGTCTCGGCCATGCCGAGGGCGACCGACACCACGGATGCGCCCGCGGCGTCGATCCCGGTCTCGGAGTGCACCCGCTTGCCGACGTTCAGGGCGCGCTGGGCCAGCTCGTGCAGCGTGCGCCCGACGGTCTGGTGTTCCTCGGCGGACGCATAGGCGCGGCGCACCTGACCCAGCACCTGGGCTTCACCGATGACGGCCGAGTCCAGGCCGCTGGTCACCGCGAACAGATGCTCGACGGCGGCCTCGGCGTAGCGCACGTAGGCGTATTTGGTGAGATCGTTCAGCGACATGCCGGAGTGGTCGGAGAGCACCTGCCCGATGATCGACAGGCCTCCGTGGAAGGCCTCGACCACGGCGTATATCTCGACGCGGTTGCAGGTGGACAGGACCATCGCCTCGGTGACCAACGAGGACCGAAGCACCTCGTCGATGATCTTGGCCTGATCCGACTCATCAGTGCTCAACTGCTCGAGAACTGACACCGGCGCGCTGCGGTGCGAAACCCCGAATAGCAGCACACTCACGGCTTGATCACCACGTCACCAAGGTAATCGTTTCCCGCCCGCCCACCAAATTTCATCTGGCGGGGATGTCAGCCCGAAGCGCCTGCTCGTCGACATCCCAGTAGCTGTGTTCGGTCCCGTTCAGCAAAATCACCGGCAACAGGTCGCCGTACCGGGCCCGCAGGGAGGCGTCACCGGCCGCGACGGCCTCGTCCACGTCCGTGGTCACCAGCTCGAAGTCCAGTTCCTCGCGCAGGGCGGCCAGCTGCCGGGCCGCCCGTTCGCACATGCTGCACCCGGCGCGGGTCAGCAACGTCACAGTGGCCAGACCGCCGGTACCCGCCTGCTCGCGCTCCACACCGCCAGTATCCCGGCGCCGTGACTTAGGGTGAATTCGTGTCCGAATCCGGTAGTGCCGATGCGCTCGAACAGGAGCTTGCCGCCGAGGCGAGCGCCGAACTCGCTGTCACCGAGCTCGAGTCCGACGCCGAGGACGACACCGCCGGGGCCCCGGCGCCGCCGCCCGATCTGACGGCCGCGGCGTTCTTCGACGTGGACAACACCCTGGTACACGGATCGTCGCTGGTGCACTTCGCCCGCGGCCTGGCCGCCCGCAAGTACTTCACCTATCGCGACATCCTCGGCATCGCCTACGCGCAGGCCAAGTTCCAGTTCACCGGCAAGGAGAACAGCGACGATGTCGCCGAGGGCAAGCAGAAGGCCCTGGCGTTCATCGAAGGCCGTTCCACCGCCGAACTCGTCGAACTCGGCGAGGACATCTACGACGAGATCATCGCCGACAAGATCTGGCCGGGCACCAGGGCGCTGGCCCAGATGCACCTGGACGCCGGGCAGCAGGTGTGGCTGGTCACCGCGACGCCCTATGAGCTGGCCGCCACGATCGCCCGGCGGCTGGGCCTGACGGGCGCCCTGGGCACGGTCGCCGAGTCGGTCGACGGGGTGTTCACCGGCCGGCTGGTCGGCGACATCCTCCACGGCACCGGCAAGGCCCACGCGGTGCGGTCGCTGGCCATCCGGGAAGGGCTCAACCTGCGCCGGTGCACCGCCTATTCGGACAGCTTCAACGACGTGCCGATGCTGTCGCTGGTCGGTACCGCGGTGGCGATCAACCCCGACGCCGCCCTGCGCGATGTCGCCAGGGAACGGGGCTGGGAGATCCGCGATTTCCGCACCGCACGCAAGGCGGCGCGCATCGGCGTGCCGTCGGCCCTGGCCCTCGGTGCACTGGGCGGCGCGCTCGCGGCTGCCGCGTCCCGGCGCCACGACACTCGCTGAACAGGCCACCCGCGCTGATAAACTGCCGCGGCGGGTCGCGTCATCTTGCCCCGCAGCCATGCACGTTTGTGCGCACCCGCGCACCGCATACCGAACAGCGCAGGGAACATGAGCATCGCCGCAAACATCATCGGGACCCACTACCGGTATCCCGACTACTTCGAGGTCGGCCGGGAGAAGGTCCGCGAGTTCGCCCGCGCGGTCAAGGACGAGCATCCGGCGCTCTATGACGCCGAGGCCGCCAAGGAGTACGGCCACAACTCGGTCGTCGCGTCGGTGACGTTCCTGGCAGTGGCCGGCCGACGGGTCCAGCTGGAGCTGTTCGACAAGTTCGACATCCCGATCAACCTGGAGCGCGTCTTGCACCGCGACCAGAAGCTGATCTTCCACCGGCCGATCATGGTCGGCGACAAGCTGTGGTTCGACTCGTACCTGGACTCGGTCATCGAGTCGCACGGCACCGTGATCGCCGAGGTCCGGGCCGAGGTCACCGACGACGACGGCAACCCGGTTGCCACCAGCATCGTCACCATGCTGGGCGAGGCGGCCATCGACGAGGCCGACGAGATCAGTTCACAGATCGCCGCGGCACGCGATGCCGCGATCGCCAAGATGGTTGCTGGGCAAAAGTCCGGCGCCTGATTTCTCTTTGCGCGAGCAGAAAGAGAACTGCCCATTTCCACGCGGAAATGGGCAGTTTTTGTCGGTGAGGCGAAAAACTCAGCCGAAGAACATGTTTCGGCGGCCCGCCAGCAGCTGATAGAGCGTGTGCTGGATGGTCTCGCGGACCTGATCGGTCAGTTCGAACGTGATCATCGGATCGTCGGCGGCGCTCTCGTCGTAATCGGTCGTCTCGATCGGCTCGCCGAACTGGATGTGCCACTTCGACGGCAACGGCACCAGCCCGAGCGGGCCGGCCAACGGGAACAGCGGCGTCACCGGGAAGTACGGCAGACCGAGCAGCCGGGCCAGCAGCTTGACGTCGGCCATCATCGGGTAGATCTCCTCGGACCCGACGATCGAGCACGGCACGATCGGGGCCTGGGCCCGCAGCGCTGCCGAAACGAAGCCGCCGCGGCCGAACCGCTGCAGCTTGTAGCGATCCTTGAAGTTCTTGCCCAGCCCCTTGAAGCCCTCCGGGAACACGGCGGTGAGCTCGCCGTTGGCGAGCAGCCGGTGCGCGTCGGCGGTGCAGGCCATGGTGTGGCCGGCCTTGCGTGCGGCCGCACCGACCATCGGCAGATCGAACACCAGGTCGGCGGCGAGCAGACGCAGATCGCGGTTGAGCGGGTGGTGGTCGTGCACCGCCACCTGAGTCATCAGTCCGTCGAAGGGCAGCACCCCGGCGTGGTTGGCCACCACGAGCGCCGCACCGTTCTCGGGCAGGTTCTCGATGCCCGACACCTCAACCCGGAACCAGGACCTGAAAAACGTTCTCAGCAAAGGCAAGAAGATTGCGTTGGTGATGTGCGGGTCGAACCCGAACTCGTCCACCGAGTACTCACCGGTCATCCGGGTGCGGATGAATTCGGAGACCGCCGCGATGCCCTTGGCGAGTTCGCTGGGGCCGTCGTCAGCCGAGTGGCCCGAGACGCTGCTGCGCCGCTGATCGATCTCCCGAACTACCGCGGCGATCTGCTCCGCCGAGGCCCGGCTACCCGGGTCGGCCAGGACGGAAGGATGTCGGCGGGCGCTGTCAGACCGGGCCGCAGCCCGGCGCGCAGCAGAGGAACGACTCGAGTTCCCATGTAGCGGAATAACTTTCGCTTTGGATTCAGCCGCCACGTCGATACCTTCTCCCACCCCGGATAGAGCCAGTCTTAATATCCCAAACGCTGCGCCACCCCCATGGCGCGACTCTCCATTGAGCGTACCCATCGCGGATCGAGTATCGGTGTCAATCCACGACCACGGACGTAATCGTCGAATGCCTCGGCGGTCGTCCACTTGGGACTGTAGCCCAGATCCCTGTGCATCCGCGTGGTGTCCATGACACGGCCGTAACTGAGGTAGTTCATCTGATCGCGGTCGAGTTCGGTGTAACGCGTTGCGCGACTGAGTGAATTGATCGCCGACAATGCCCCGCGCGGGACCGGGAGCCGGAGGCGACCCGACCTCCGGATCGCCTGGCTCATCATGATGATGCCCGAGGCGCCGACGTTGAACGTGCCCGCTCTGCCGGCCACTGTCGCCCGCTCGAGGGCGCCGAGAGCGTCCTGTTCGTGGAGCAACTGCAGCCGTGCGTCGTGCCCGACCACCGACGGGACCAAGGGCCCGGCCAGATACCGCGACAGCGCGGTGTCCATCGCCGGCCCGATCATGTTGGCCAGCCGAAGGATGGTCAGGTCGATGTCCGGGCGACGCCGGGCCAGGCCGCGTGCGTAGCCCTCGATGTCCATGCTGTCGCGGGCGAACCCGTCACCCGGAGGACGGCGAGCACTGCTCTCCTCGCTGAACATCACCGGATCACGCGAGCTCGCGCCGTACACCTCCGAGGTGGACTTGAGTACCACCCGACGGACCGACGGTGTCTTCTGGCAGGCCGCGAAAAGCTGGATCGCGCCCATCACGTTGAGTTCCTTCAACGTGGCCCGGCCTCCGGACCGCGGCGCGTAGGACGCCGCCGCGGCATGCACGACGGTGTCCACGTTCCCGTTTCGGATCACCTTGGCGATAAACGGGTTGCGGATGTCCGCGCGGACGAATTCGGCCCGCCCCATCCGACGCATGAGGTCCTTGCTCGGCACCACCGCATCCACGGCGATGACGTGCTCGATCAACGGGTTCTGCGCCAGCCTGGCGGTCAGATAACCACCGAGGAACCGGCACGCACCCGTGACCAGAACCACTTTCGGATGGGGAGTCGCCCCGGCGGATTGCGATCCACCGGAGGAATCCGCACCGGAGGACCCGGGGACTCCCGTCGGGCGTCCCCCCGAACGACCATCAGAATCCATCGGCTCAGCCTAGCGGCCGGGGCGGAAAGCTACTTGCCGAGCTTTCTACGCTGCACCCGAGTACGGCGAAGCAGCTTGCGGTGCTTCTTCTTCGACATACGCTTGCGCCGCTTCTTGATGACTGAGCCCATAAACCCTGGTGTCTCCGCTACTTAGCCGATGGTTGACCCGGTTACTTTACCCGGGCCGACCACCGAAACGGAAAACGCCAGCCTGCTCAACCCGCCCAGCCCGCTGTGGCGTGTGCCTAGCCGGCGTCGAAGTACGAGGACTCCAGCAGATCGTGGACCGCCTTGGCGTGGACCCGGAACGATCGGCCCACACGAACAGCAGGCAGTTCACCGTTGTGCACCAACCGGTACACCGTCATCTTCGAGACCCTCATCAAGTTCGCCACTTCGGCGACCGTCAGAAATTGAGCTCGAGGCTGACCGTCGCCAGCATCCCGCGCCGATGGCCCGTTCATAGACGTCATCGCAACCCAATCAATCAGGCACAGGCAGTTCCAGCGGCTTCCCCACCGCTGGCACCGACCCGCGCATACAAAGGGAGAATAGCGTGGCGGGTGGGGTTACTGCGACGGGTGTGGGCTAATCAGTTGGAATTAATCTAATTACTCAGATGTAATTCCGAGCTGCTCAGAGCGCGTTTTCGCGGCCTGAACGGCGTTGGAGACCGCGGCCCGCAGTCCCCCTCGCTCGAGTTCCCGCAGCCCAGCGGCCGTGGTCCCGGCCGGAGAGGTCACCATCGCCCGCAATTGGGCCGGTGTGGTGTCCAGCGCGGCGCCTCCGGCCGCGTTCACCTCGTCGAGGCGTTCCAGCAGCATCGCGGCCGAACCGGCCATCGTCTGGACCGCCAGATCGGTGGCCACCGCACGCGACAGACCCGATTCCACGCCCGCATCCACCAGGGCCTCGACCATCAGGAAGAAGTACGCGGGCCCCGAGCCGGAAACCGCCGTTACCGCGTCCAGCTGCGACTCGCTGACGGTGATGACGCCGCCGACCGCATCGAAGATCGCCGAGACCTCCTTGAGCTGGTCGGCAGTGGCGAACCGGCCCGGCGCAAGTGCGCTCACCCCGCCGCCGACCACGATCGGCGAGTTGGGCATGACGCGGATCACCGGCGACCCGGCCGGAAGCTTGTTCTCGTAGTACGACGTGGCCACACCCGCCGCGATGGAGACGAACACCTGCTCCGCGGTGTCGCTGTCGGCGCGTACCGCCGCATCGGCGATCTCGTCGATCACTTTCTCGACGTCGGCCGGTTTCACCGCGATGACCACATAGGTGGCGCTCTCGGCGGCAGCGGCGACCGAGGTCACCTGCACCGAGTACTTCTCCGACAGGAACTTGGCCCGGTCACCGAACTTCTCCGCGACCACCATGTCCTTGACTTGCCTGCCAGCCCGTAACAGCCCCGACAGCAGCGCCTCGCCCATGCTTCCGCCGCCGATTATCGCGATTCTCGACATGGGCGACAGCATTCCATGTCCGCCCGTCAGGGCCGCATCGACGCCTCCGGCGTCAGCTCGGCGCGGGGACCATCGCCAACTGCCGTGACTGCACGATGATCCGGCCCTCGCAGTCGACCACGATGTGGTCCTCGTCGAACCAGTCCTGACCGATCTGAACCGACGTGCACATCACCCGCAGCCAGCCGTCGGCCGGCAATGCCCGCAGATAGGCCGTCAGCTGGACCGTGGGCGCCCAACCGGTGCGTTCCACGGCAAATGTCACCGGAGCCGACACATCGCCGCACAGGAGCGCGAACAGGACGTCGGGAGCGACACCCTTGGGCCGCACCCAGTACTCAAACACGGGCGGCCCGCCGTCGGTACGCGGCCCCATCGTGTGCAGCGCCGGCCGGATGTCGCAGCCGTGCGCCAGATGCACGACATGCTCCATCGGATGCCCGGGCCCGATGGGCTCCAGCCCGGGTGGCGGTTCCGGCGTCATCAACGGGACCACCGGGTTGAACGACAGCAGGGGCGGCACGTGATGCTCGGGTTCGCCCAGGGTCACCGACACCGTGACCGCGACACGGTCCCCCTGCCGGAGTTCCACGTCCACCAGGCCGATCCGGCGGCCGCGTTTGCGCACCGTGGTGACCACCTGCATCGGACCGGGATCGGGCGCCCACAGGTAGTTGCCCGACACCGCCAGGGGCTGCGCGGAGGTCCCCAGCTCGGCGCGGGCGGCGTTGGCGCACAGCGCGAGCATCGCGCCGCCGTGCACCTTGGGCCCTATCGTCCAATGCTCGTTGAGCTCACCGTGATAGACACCGTCGCCGGCCGGCGTCAGTGCCATGGCATCGGTGAACAGGGTGGAGCCAGTCATGTGCGGTCCTCTGCGGGGGTCGGCGGGATCGGTTCAGCGCAACAGGTGCGTGCGGGCGAACTGCAACGACTCGGTCAACAGCTCCTCGCGCTCGGCGGCGGTCTTGGCCGCCGAGGTGGTGACCTCCAGGACGACGTGGCCGGAGAAATCGCTCGCCGCGAGCATCTGGCACACCTCGGCGGTGGGCTGGCTGCCGCGACCGGGAACCAGGTGTTCGTCGGTGGAGGCACCGTTGCCGTCGCACAGGTGCAGATGGACCAGGCCCTCGCCCATCCGCCGGGCCATGTCCAGGGCGTCGGTGCCCGCCGTCGCGGTGTGGCTCAGATCGAGTGTGTAGTGGGCGTGGTTGCCGTCCAACGGGTCGTAGGACGGTGCGAACGCCGAGATGCCGGGCCCGGGCCCGCCGCCGCGCTTGCGCATCCGCTCGATGGACGTGCCGCTCGCCCCGAAGAACCGGTCGGCCCGGAACGGGAACATGTTCTCCACCGCCACCAGGACCTCGCTGTCGGCCTCCAGCCCGGCGACCTGGTCGCTGAATCCCTCGGCGTAGCGACGCTGCCAACGGAACGGCGGATGCACGACGACGGTCTGCGCGCCCAGCTGTTCGGCGGCGCGCACGCTGCGTTCCAGCTTCGGGATCGGGTTGGCGCCCCACACCCGCTGCGAGATCAGCAGGCAGGGTGCGTGCACCGACAACACCGGCACGCCGTAGTGGGCGGACATCTTCGCCACGGTGTCGATGTCCTGGCTGACCGACTCCGCCCACACCATCAGCTCGACACCGTCGTAGCCGAGGCGGGCGGCGTACTCGAACGCGGCCTCTGTCCTCAGCGGGTAGACCGAGGCAGTGGACAGGCCGATCTTGATGGCAGGGCGCACAACCCAATTGTGTACTGAGGCTTCCCCGCTCCTCGCGTGCGTGGTGACCTAACTCGCTTGCAGCAGAGCCAACGGTCCGAAGGTGACCAGCGCTCCGACCGCCACCGCGGTCAGTGTGCTGCCGATGTCCTCCGTCTTGCGGACCACGCGCACGCCACCGGCCAGACCGAGGATCACCAGCACGCCGAGCACCAGCGCGACGATGGTGTTCCACTTCCACAGCTGATCGAAGGCGATGAACAGACCGGCGCCGAAGCCCACCGCGATCACGCACTGGCCGACGATCCACAACGCGCGGACCAGCGGGGAGCTGGGCTGCTGTTCCTCGTCGAATTCGTCGTCCTCGTCGAAGGCGTCGCCCTCACGGGTGTCCTCGGACAGGTCTTCGTCGAGCTCGCCGAGATCGTCGACACCGCCGCGGCCACGGGGGCGACGGGCCATGTCGTCGGCGACGGACTCGCCGCCGAACAGCGGGCCGAGCGAGGCGTAGGAACCGTCCCCGTACTCGTCGTCGTAGTCGTCGTACGCGGTGTCGTCGGTGTCCGCGCCATGGATGTCCTGGACCTCGTGGACGTCGGCCTCGACCGCGTCGGCGGACTCCGCCGCGGCGCCGTCATCGAGGTCATAGAGGGGGTCAGGGCTCATCCGCTCGGCGCCGGTTCCCGAAGGCTGGTAATCGCGCGCCGGGCGCTTGTACGGCCCGCGGCGCGGGCGCGGCCGGAATTCGACGGGTTCGGGATCGGCATCGCGCGCAGCCAGGTGCGCGTCGTAGTCGTCCTCGGCGTCGGTGCGCACGTCCTCGGGTTCGGCCGGCCGGGGGGCAGGCTTGACCCGTGGGGGCCGTGGGCCGCCGTTGCGGGCCCCGTTGCGGACCCGGGACTCGTCGCGCGGTTGCGGTTGCTCTCGCGGCTCACGGGGTTCGCGCGGCTCGTCCACGATGGGGGCCACGACGGCGGTGTCGACCAGCGGGTCGGGGGCGGGAACCGGTTCGTCGAGCGGTTCGAGCTCGATGTCGTCGGTGATGATCGGGATCTCGCCGGTGAGTTCGGCGACGGTCACCGCATCGCTGTTACCGCGACGACGCCGGCGGCGACCGCCGACCGGGGGTGCCCCGATGGTCCCGTTCTTTGCCAGCAACTCCGCTACCGAGATCGGTCGGGTGCCGGGTGGGGTGTTCTCTGGTCCTGTCATACCTATGTTGCCTTTGGGGCTAGCTTTTCCTTAACGTCCGGCATCCCGCGCCGACGTCTCTACCAAGGCTGTGCCGTCGGCCTCGCTGTCGAGCTTCCGCAGAATCAACCCCTCCCGCAACGCCCAGGGGCAAATGTCGACGGAATCGATCTCCAGTGCTCGCATACTAGCTTCAGCTACCAAAGCACCGGCCACGATCTGTGGTGCCCGCTCGGCACTCACCCCTTCCAGTTCGGCACGGTCAGCCGCTGTCATCCTAGAGATGAAAGCTATGAGCTGTCTTAATCCGGCAGCGGTGAGGGTCCGCTTGACCCGTGGGCCTGCCCCTGAGGGGGCCGCCCCGGTGAGTCGGGCCAGGGACCGGAAGGTCTTCGACGTCGCCACCGCCAGGTCCGGGTTCCCGGATCGGCGCATGGTCGCACCGGCATCGGCGAGCTCGGTGGCAAGCCAGTCCCGCAGCATCGCGACCCGGCGCCGCCCAGGTGGGTCTTCGGCCAGCCATTCCCTGGTCAGCCGGCCGGCACCCAGTGGCAGCGAGAGCGCCACCTCGGGCTCCTCGTCGACCCCGCTGGACAGTTCCAGCGAGCCGCCGCCGATGTCGATGTTGATGATGCGGCCCGCACTCCAGCCGTACCAGCGGCGCACCGCCAGGAAGGTCAGCCGGGATTCGTCGACGCCGCTGAGCACACCGAGGGACACCCCGGTCTCGGCCCGCACCCTGGCCAGCACTTCCTCGGAGTTGGTGGCATCGCGCACCGCCGAGGTGGCAAACGCCATCAATTCGGCACATCCCGAGCTGGTGGCGATCTTGGCGAACTCGTCGACGGTGGCCACCAGGCTGTCGGCACCCTTTCGGGTCAGCTTGCCCGAGTTGTCGATAGCCTCCGCGAGCCGCAGGGCCGCCTTGGTGGAGCTCATCGGGGTCGGGTGTCCGCCACGGCGCGCATCCACCACGAGGAGATGAACCGTGTTACTACCGACATCGAGCACGCCTAACCGCACTGCACCAACCTAACCGCAGTCGAGAGGCGCTTCGTGGCCGGACCTCCCGGAACCCGCGCGATGCGCGCGCCCGGGTTGTGCGGTATCCCACCGCGCGTCACAGCCCGGTTGGGAAATGCGTTCAGGCATATGGGAGTACCGTTTGCGCCGTGACAGAGGTGCATCCCGGCGAAGTCGAACTGGACTTTGCCCGCGAATGGGTGGAGTTCTATGACCCGGAGGACGCGACACATCTGATCGCGGCCGATATGACGTGGTTGTTGTCCCGCTGGACGTGTGTGTTCGGCACACCGGCCTGCAAGGGCACCGTCGAGGGCCGCCCGGACGACGGCTGCTGCTCGCATGGCGCGTTCCTTTCTGATGACGACGACCGGGCCCGGCTCGACGACGCGGTCAAACAGCTGACCGACGAGGACTGGCAGTTCCGGGACAAGGGCCTCGGCCGCAAGGGCTACCTGGAAGACGACGAGTACGACGGCAAGCCCAACCTCCGCACCCGTAAATACAAAGGGGCGTGCATCTTTCTGAATCGGCCGGGTTTCTCCGGCGGAATCGGGTGCGCGCTGCACAGCAAGGCCCTCAAACTCGGTGTCGAGCCGCTGACCATGAAGCCCGACGTGTGCTGGCAGCTGCCGATCCGGCGGAGCCAGGAATGGATCACCCGGCCCGACGACACCCAGGTCCTGCGGACCGTCATCACCGAATACGACCGGCGCGGCTGGGGCGAGGGTGGTGCGGACCTGCACTGGTACTGCACCGGCGATCCCAACGCCCATGTCGGCGCCCGCCCGGTGTTCGAGTCCTACGCCCCCGAACTCACCGAGGTGCTCGGCGAGAAGGCCTACGCCGAGCTGGCCGCGATGTGCCGTCGGCGCAGCGGCCTCGGGCTGGTCGCCGTGCATCCGGCGACCCGCGTCGCCGAGCATCGAGCGACCCCGGCCTCCAACGGGGTTCAGCCCTCCAGCTTGTAACCGAGGCCGCGCACGGTGACCAGGTGCACCGGGTTGGCCGGGTCAGCCTCGATCTTGGAGCGCAGCCGCTTGACATGCACGTCAAGGGTTTTGGTGTCGCCCACGTAGTCGGCGCCCCACACCCGGTCGATGAGCTGGCCCCGGGTGAGTACCCGACCGCTGTTGCGCATCAGGTACTCCAGGAGGTCGAACTCCTTGAGCGGCAACGTGATCTGCTCCCCGTTGACGCTCACGACGTGCCGCTCGACGTCCATCCGCACCGGGCCCGCCTCGAGCACGCCGTCGCCGATCGCGCTGTCGTCGGTGTCCGCGCCGCGGCGCAGCACCGCCCGGATCCGCGCGATCAGCTCGCGGGCCGAATACGGTTTGGTGACATAGTCATCGGCGCCCAACTCAAGGCCGACAACCTTGTCGATCTCGCTGTCGCGTGCGGTGACCATGATCACCGGCACGCTGGAGCGGGCACGCAGTTGCTTACAGACATCGGTACCGCTCATCCCCGGCAGCATCAGGTCCAGCAGGACGATATCGGCGCCGGAGCGCTCGAACTCGGCCAGTGCGGAGGGACCATCGGCCACCACGGTGGCCTCGAAGCCTTCCTTGCGAAGCAGGAATGCCAGGGGATCGGCCAGCGACTCCTCGTCCTCAACGATCAACACGCTGGTCATCGGTCTCGCTAATCCTCTCGGTCGTCTGAGTCACCTGTCGACTCATCGGTTTCGGGATAGGCCGGGATCGACAACGTGAATGTCGACCCGGTGCCCGGCTGACTCCACAGCCGGATGGTTCCGTTGTGGTTGGCGGCCACATGTTTGACGATCGCCAGGCCCAGTCCGGTGCCCCCGGTGGCGCGGGAACGGGCCTTGTCGACCCGGAAGAACCGCTCGAAGACCCGTTCCTGATCGGCCTTGGCGATTCCGATACCGCGGTCGGTGACCGCGATCTCGACACTGCCGCCCCGCCGGCGCCGGCTGATTGATATGCCGGATCCGTTGGGCGAGTAGGCAATTGCATTGGACACCAGATTGGCGATCGCCGTCACGAGCAGGGTCTGGTCCCCCAGCACCCGGTACCCGGTCGGCGCGTCGGTGGTGATCGCGATGTCGGCCTTGTCGGCGGCCACCTTGTGCCGCGACAGCGCTTCGGACACCACGGTGTCGACGTCGACGGCGCCCAGGTCGGGCAGCCGCTCGGCACCCTGCAGCCTGGACAGCTCGATCAGCTCGCCGACCATGTCGGCCAGCCGTAGCGATTCGGCCACCATCTTGTCCGAGAAGCGGCGCACCATGTCGGGATCATCGGCAGAGGCCTGCAGCGCTTCGGCCAGCACCCGCATGGCACCGACCGGGGTCTTGAGCTCATGGCTGACATTGGCGACGAAATCACGCCGGGTCGCTTCCATCCTGGCGTGCTCGGACTGGTCGTCGGCATAGACGACGGCGAAACGGCGGTCTTCGGCGGACAGCAGCCGCACCCAGCCGCGCACCGAGATACCCGACCGTCCGGGGTGCGGGAGCTTGCGCGGCGACAGGTCGACATCGATGGCCTGGCCGGTGGCGAACACCTGCTCAGCTGCCCGCCAGGCCCGGTCGTCGAGGAGCCGGTCACGCACCACGCCGAGTTCGGAGGCCCGGTCGTTGGCGTAGACCACGTCGTTGAACGTGTCGACGACGACGATGCCGTTGGGCGATGCGGACACGATGTGCTGCAGCATCTGCGAGACCGTCAGGCCGGCCTGATCAGCCTCGCGACGCCGCCGCTTGGCCACGATGCGGGGTGCGACTACCGATGCCACACCCGCACCGACGATCAGCGCGAGCAACGACACGACCGTCGTCAGCAGTAACGCCGACACCAAGCTCACGCGAAAATCGTACGCATCCGGTGAACGTCATCCCAGCAGCGTGCGGCCAAAACGGGACAAGTCACACCGACAAACACAGGAGTTCGGCTGTCGTTAACCCCCGGTAACCTGCTGTTTGCCCGCAGGCCTGCGTGTCCAGCGAACTATTTCTTGGCGCCCTGCGCGGCGACCGCGGCGGCCCCGGCGGCGGCGGCCTCGGGGTCCAGGTACTCACCGCCCGCGACCAGCGGCTTGAGGTTGTCGTCGAGCTCGTAGCGCAGCGGGATGCCGGTCGGGATGTTCAGGCCGACGACGTCCTCGTCGGACATTCCGTCGAGGTACTTGACCAGCGCACGCAGCGAATTTCCGTGGGCGGCGATCAGCACGGTCTTGCCGGCTTTCAGGTCGGGCACGATCGTGTCCTCGTAGTACGGCACGAACCGTGTCACCACGTCCTTGAGGCATTCGGTCAGCGGGCCGCCACCGATGTCCGCGTAGCGCGGGTCGGCGTCCTGGCTGAACTCGCTGCCCTTCTCGATCGGCGGCGGCGGCGTGTCGTAGCTGCGCCGCCACGCCATGAACTGCTCTTCGCCGTACTTCTCCTTGGTGGCGGCCTTGTCCAGGCCCTGCAGGGCGCCGTAGTGCCGCTCGTTGAGGCGCCAGTCGCGGTGGACCGGGATCCAGTGCCGGTCGGCGGCATCCAGGGCGAGGTTCGCGGTCGTGATCGCGCGGCGCAGCAGCGACGTGTAGACCACGTCGGGCAGCACGTCATTCTCGACGAGCAGCTTGCCACCGCGGATGGCCTCGGTACGGCCCTTCTCGGTGAGGTCGACGTCGACCCATCCGGTGAACAGATTCTTCTGGTTCCAGTCGCTCTCACCGTGGCGGAGCAGGATCAGCGTCGGCATGACAGCGATCTTCTCACGACTGCTCAGTCGTCGATGAGGTGCTCAAACGCTTCGAGGTTCTTCAGCGACTCACCGCGTGACACCCGCCACTCCCACTCCTTCTGGATGGACGTGCGGAAGCCCAGCTCCAGCAAGGTGTTGAAGTCGGAGTCGACGGCCTCGAGCACCTGGCCGAGTACCCGGTCGATCTCCTCGGCGGTGACCGAGTGCAGGGCCATCCGGCCGACGAGATAGATGTCGCCGACGTTGTCGAGGGTGTAGGCGACCCCGTAGAGCCTGCGGTTGCGCTTGAGCAGGAACCGGTAGACGCCTTCGAAGTTCTCGTCGGGCTTGCGGCACACGAACGCCTCGACCCGTACCGAGTGCTCGCCGATGCTCAGGATGGTGTTGGTCTTGAGCTTCCGTTCCCCGGGCAGCTCGACGATGATGCCGGGCAGGCCGCCGTGTGCGCCCTCGTGCCGGTGGTAGACCAGCTCGTGCTCGTCGAGGGCCCCGGTGATGATCTGTTCGACGCTGGTGCCCATGGTTACGCCCGCACCCCCCGACGCAGCGCGAACCGCCGCCCGGGACGACGGCCCGGCCTGCGGTGCCGGGACCGGTAGTCGCTCATCGCATGGGCGTAGCTGTTCAGCAGGGCATCGACGGTGTGGCCCCAGGAGAACTGCGCGGCGTGGGCCGCGGCGGCCACGCTCAGCGGGCCCGGATCGCGCTGCAGCACGCCGTCGATCGCGGCGGCCCAGTCGTCGACGTCGTGGCCGTCGACGAGGGCTCCGCTGACACCGTCGGCCACCGCTACCGGCAGACCGCCGACGGCGGCCGCCACCACCGGGGTGCCACAGGCCTGGGCCTCAATGGCGACCAGGCCGAAGGATTCGGAGTAACTGGGCACCGCGACCAGATCGGCGGCGCGGTACACGTTGACCAGCTCTTCACGGGACTGCGGGGGCAGGAACGTCACGCGGTCGGTGATACCCAGCTCGTCGGCCAGGCGAATCAGGGTGTCGGGCTCGGCCAGCCCGCTGCCGGAAGGTCCGCCGGCGACCAGCACCCGGACCCCGGGCAGCTTCGCGGCCGCGCGCAACAACACGTCGGGCGCCTTCAGCGGCTGGATCCGGCCCACGAACGCGACCACCTGCTCGTCGGGCGCGATCCCGAGGATCGCCCGGGCGGCGTCACGGTCTCCCGGGGTGAAGGCATCCAGGTCGACCCCCGGGTGCACCACATCGATCCGTCCCGGATCGGCATGATGCAGTGAAACCAGTTGCTGTGCTTCATGTTCGGTGTTGACGATCAGGCGGTCGGCCTCGTCGACCACCTGCTGCTCCCCCACCGCACGCAACGGCGGCTCGGGTGAATCACCGGCGGCCAGTGCGGCGTTCTTCACCGCGGCCAGGGTGTGCGCGGTGTGCACCAGCGGCACAGCCCAGCGGTCCCGGGCCAGCCAGCCGACCTGGCCCGACAGCCAGTAGTGGGAGTGAACGACGTCGTAATAGCCGGGCTCGTGGGTCGCCTCGGCGCGCAACACCCCCGCGGTGAACGCACACAGCTGGGTGGGCAGGTCGTACTTGTCCAGGCCCTCGAACGGCCCGGCCACCACGTTGCGCACCAGCACGCCCGGCGCCACCGGCACCACAGGGGCGTCCGACGACGAGGTCGCCCTGGTGAAGACCTCCACCTCGACACCGCGTTTGGCCAGCTGTAATGCCGTCTGCAGCACGTAGACATTCATCCCGCCGGCGTCACCGGTGCCCGGCTGCGCCAGCGGCGAGGTATGTACGGATAACACCGCAACGCGGCGGGGAATCTCGAGGTCCGTGGCTAGACGCACACAGACATGTCTACACCGCGGCGGATCGGCGGGTTTGAGCGCGCCGCATCGCACCGATCGGATCGGCGTACAGGCCGCCCAGCGAAACGATGCCCGCACTGGCCTCCTGCACCCGGTTTCCGAAGGCCGTCAGCCGGATATCGCGGGGACCCAGCACCGAGCGCCGCGTGACGGCGTCCTCCACGACGGACATGCCCTCGGGGTATTCGGTGAAGGCCTGGCCGCCGAGCACCAGATCGTCGGGGTTGAGCAGATCGCGCAGGAGCGCGACGGCCTCGCCGAGCACCCGGGCCCGGTCAGCCAGCAGCTCGACCGCCTTCTCGTTGCCCTGCCGGGCCGCGCGCAGCACCGCCGACAGGGTCGAGGACGGGCCTTCGGCCGGGATGATCCGCAGCTTGCGGGCCGCGTTGAGCACCGCTTCGTCGCTCACGGTGGACTCCAATTGCCCTGAGCCGCCGAGCAATTCCGACTGCGCGGGCAGACCGGCGATGGTGCCGGGCCCACTGGCCGGTGAGTGCACCCGGCCGTCGATGGACAGCGCGTAGCCGACGGTCTCGCGGGCGTAGACGTAGAGGCTGGTGCGGGCCTGGGCGCCCACGGTTTCGGGTGAGGAACGCCGTCCACCCAGCAGCAGCTCGGCACCGGCCATCGCGTCCACGTGCGAGGCCACCGACACCGGCAGCGCCAGGGCTTCGGCGAGCACCGGGCCCACCGGGGCGTCGGCCCAACCGAGCCGGGGGTGGTCGAGATATCCGGTGGCACTGTCGACGACGCCACCGGCGGCGATGCCGACCCACAGCGGGCGGCGGCGGTGCCAGCGGCTCAGGTAACGACGAGCGCTGGAGGCCAGCGTGGCCAGCGCGGCGGACTGCGATCCCGTCGGGGTCGGCGTCTCGACCACGTCCAGGGTGCGGCCGAACAGGTCGGTGGCCACGATGCTGGTGGTACGCGCACCGATGTGGATGCCGAGCGTGAGGTAGGGCTCGTGGTTGACCTCGACGGGAACACGGGGCCGGCCGATGGCTCCCGAAACCGCGAGATCGGCACGCTCACGCAGGATTCCGGCTTCGAGCAGCGCGGTGACCTGACGGTTGACGGTCGCGATGCTCAGCTGGGTGAGCTGCGCGATGGCGTCGCGGGCGATGGGGCCGCGGGTGCGGATCGCGCTGAACACCGAGGCCGCGGCGGCGTCGGGCACCTTCAGCGACGGGGCGACGATGTGCAGGAGCCGCGACTGCGGGTAACGCGAAGCGGCCAGCGGCCGGGCAGTGCGCGCGGAAGCTCCGGCGGAGTTACGAGCGGCGGTCCGACGGGGGGCGGCAATGGCGGTGGTCACGTGAATGGTCCTTACTGGTTGTCGGCGGGTGGGGGCGAAACCACACCTGGCGACTCAGCAGGACGGGAAAACGGTGTCCGGGTTCAGTCAGGCGCGGCGGGGTGCGCAACAACAACACGCACGCCGCACGAAGCGGGACTGGAGCTTTCCGGACACACGAAGAACTTAGCACGCCATCTAATGTTGGTCAGGTGACGACATCACAGTCAGAAAAAAGGGTGGCAGTGGTTACCGGCGCCAGCGCCGGGATCGGTGCCGCGACCGCTGAATCTCTTGCTGCACAAGGCTTTCACGTCGTCTGCGTGGCCCGCCGAAAGGATCGGATCAAGGCCCTGGCCGAGCGGATCGGCGGCACCGCGATTGTGGCGGACGTCACTGACCAGGCCGCGGTCGACGCCATGGCGGCCCAGCTGGACCGGGTGGACGTGCTGGTGAACAACGCCGGCGGGGCCCGTGGGCTGGAACCCGTCCTGGACGCTGACCTGGACCATTGGCGCTGGATGTGGGAAACCAACGTGCTGGGCACCCTACGGGTCTCCCGGGCGCTGCTGCCCAAGCTCATCGCCTCCGGCGACGGCCTGATCGTCACGGTCACCTCGATCGCGGCGTTCGAGACCTATGACGGCGGCTCGGGATACACAGCGGCCAAACACGGCCAGGGTGCGTTGCACCGCACGCTGCGCGGTGAGTTGCTCGGAAAACCGGTGCGGCTCACCGAGATTGCACCGGGTGCGGTGGAGACCGATTTCTCGCTGATGCGCTTCGACGGCGATCAGGAACGCGCCGACAACGTGTACCGGGGCATCACCCCGCTGGTGGCCGAAGATGTCGCCGAGGTGATCGGGTTCGTCGCGTCGCGGCCCTCACACGTGAACCTCGACCAGATCGTGATCCGGCCGCGCGACCAGGCGCCGCACGGCCGCTTCAACCGGAAGTAGCCGCCAGATCAACGCAGTGGTCGTTCCGCCATACAGCCGACGACCATTGCGTTGCTCTCAACGCAGAGTCCTAGCCCCCGGGGGTGGGCTTGGGCGGCGTGGTGGTCGTCGGCGTGCCGGACAGCGTCGGCGCGTCCGTCGGCGTCGCCGGAGCCGTGGCAGGCAGGTTCGCCGGCGAATCCTCCGTGGACAGCGCCGACATGGACTTCCACTCGCTCCAGTCCACCGCCCAGTCCCAGAGGTCGCCGTCGGCGTAGGACAGGTCGATGCGGGTGCCGGTCACCTCGACCGGGTCGCCATAGATCGCGCTGTTGAAGTACTGCTGCGAATTCTCCAGGTTCAGGTTGATGCAGCCGTTGGTGACATTCGTGTTGCCCTGCGAACCGATGCTATTCGGGTTGCAGTGGATGAACTCGCCGTTGTTGGAGATCCGCACCGCGAAGCGTTCGTGCACGTTGGAGTATCCGGCGGCCGGGTTGGTCATCCAGAAGTCCTCGTACTTCTCGGTGACCACGTGGACGCCGCTGCGCGTGACGTTGCGGTCCAGGTCGCCTTCGCCGTAGCTGCACGGGAAGTCCATGATCACCGCGCCGGAGGCGTCGAGCACCTGGATGCGGTGGCTGGACGCCTCGGCCTTGACCACCTGGCGCCGCCCGATCTCGAAGTCGAGCGTGGAGTCGGCCGCGCCGTAGGCGCC
>NZ_HG322951.1:1395299-1510681 GCF_000455325.1 Mycolicibacterium septicum DSM 44393 | reverse complement strand
CCCGGGTCCGCCAGTGCACACGCGAGCCGCCGGCTTCGTCGGGCAGCCAGGCCCAGCTGCCCTCGACAGCGGGCGTGGTGGTGACCTGGAGGGCCTTTTCGATGGCCCCGCGGTACTTGTCGTCGATCGCGGCGTCGAACTGCAGGATGATCGGCGCGGCCACGCCGACGACCTGGCCGTCGGCGAGCTGGAACTGTCCGTTGACCTGTTTCTGCGGGGCGACGGTGGTGAACTTGCCCTGCACGGGTGCGGCCTTGCCGTCCTTGCCCACCACGGAGCCGCCCCACGTGTAGGTGGATTCGTAGCCGAGGGGTTCGGTGACAGTGAATGCCGTGCGGTCGCTGTTGAATTTGCCCGCGACCACCTTGCCGTTGGCATTGGTCAGGCTCACGCGCTGGAACGAGCCGTTCTCGACCTTCACGCCGACCGGCGCGGTCGGCAGCACATCCTCGGAATCAGCGGCAGGCTCGTAGGTCACCGTCGGCGCCGCCGGCTCCTCGGCCTGAGGCGAGGAGATGGGAGATTCTCCCGAGCACGCGGCCAGCAACCCGGCTCCCACTCCGACGGTCAACACCGTCAGGGCACGCCGCCGATTGAACAACGGCGCATCGGCCTCTATATCACCGGCAGGGCTCACGTGGATCTAGGGTACTGATAGTTCGCACCCAAACAGAATCGGCTCGGGCTGCAGAGTGATCCCGAAGCGGTCCCGAACACCCGCCTGCACCGCTCTGGCCAGGGCAATCACATCGGCAGTGTTCGCCTCGCCACGATTGGTCAAAGCCAGCGCATGTTTGGTGGAAAGCCGTGCGGGGGCCCCGTCACCGGGGTAGCCCTTCTCGAAGCCGGCGTGCTCGACGAGCCAGCCCGCGGCCAGCTTGACCCCGTCAGGTGCGGGGTAGTGCGGCACCCGTCCGGACTCCGCCGACCCGGCGTCGGCCTGGAAAATGGCCTGCACGCGCTCGAACTCGGCCTGTGACACCACCGGGTTGGTGAAGAACGACCCGACACTCCACGTGTCGTGGTCGTGTTCGTCGAGCACCATGCCTTTGCCCGCACGCAACTGCAGCACGGTCTGGCGAACTCGCGTCGGGTCGGCACGCTCCCCCGGCTCGACACCCAGCGCGTTGGCCAGTTCGCGGTAGCGCAGCGGTGCGCTTCTGCCCGCCTCGTCGAGCGCGAACTCCACCTCGAGCACGATGACGGCATCGGAGTGTTTGAGGATGCTGGTGCGGTACCCGAACTTGAGTTCTTCCGGTGCGGCCCAACGGACTTCGCCCGTACTCCGGTCGAGCAGCCGCACCCGGCTGATGGTGTCGGCGACCTCCGCCCCGTAGGCGCCCACGTTCTGCACCGGGGTGGCCCCGGCCGATCCCGGTATGCCGGACAGGCATTCGAGCCCGCCCAGGCCGTGCTGCAGTGCGGCGACCACGACGTCGTCGAACACGGCACCGGCCTCGGCGCGCAGCAGATTGCCCTCGACCGTGATGGCGGTGTTGGCCACGCGCACCACGGTGAGGTCGGGCATCGTGTCGGCCAGGTCGTCGGCCAGCACCACGTTCGATCCGCCGGCCAGCACCAGGATCGGGTCGCTCACCGCGCGCAGCACGTCGATGAGCTGATCGGTGCTGGTGCAGGTCAGCACCCGGTTCGCCACAGGTCCGACCCGCAGCGTCGTCAGCGGGGCCAGCGCGACCGCCTCGGCGACCGCGACACCGGCAACATACGAACTGACCACGGGCCGTAACGGTAGCCTGACCAGCTATGCCGCGATCATTCGACATGGCCACCGACTACGAAGCCAGCGTCGAACAGGTCCACCGGGCATTCGCCGACGAACGGTATTGGCTGGCCCGGCTCGCCGATTCAGGAGCCGACGAAACCATGCTGGACGCCCTGACCGTGACGGGCGACGGCGGTATCGAGGCGGTCACCACGCAGATCCTGCACGCGGACCGGTTGCCCGGACTGGTGTCCCAGTTTCACCGCGGGGACCTGAGGATCCGGCGCGAGGAACACTGGCAGCCGATCCGGGACGGCTCGTCCCATGGCACGGTCCAGGGCTCCGTCGCCGGGGCGCCGGTGTCCCTGTCCGGAACCGCGACGCTCGCCACGACAGCCGGCGGATCCCGCTTGTCGGTGCACATCTCGGTCGAGGTGAGGGTGCCGCTGGTCGGCGGCAAGATCGAGAGTTTCATCGGCTCGCAGCTGACCGACCTGTTGAAAGCCGAGCAGCGGTTCACCTCGGTGTGGATCGCCGATCGCGGCTGAGCCCGGCGGTACCGTCGTTAGCCATGAGCCGAAGCCAGCAGTCCACGATGGCGTTCGACGCACCCGCCGAAACGGTGTACGCCACGTACGCGAGCGGCGAGTACTGGCAGGCCCTGATGGACCGGTACGACGAGCTGACGCCGGGCAAATCCGACATCACCGAATTCAGCTCCGGCGAGCGCGGGATCGAGGTCGAGTTCCGGCAGGTGCTGCCACGCGCGGAGCTGCCCCCGATCCTGCGGCCGGTGATCCCGCTCGACATGGCCATCACCCGCAGGCATTTCTTCGGCCCGTTCGACCAGAACGGCGTGAACGGGCACTACGCGGCGTCGGTTTCCCACGCCCCCGGCCGGCTCGACGGCAGCTATGTACTGACCACGGCCACGACCGGCAGTCGGCTGCACGTAGACAGCACGTGCAAGGTGTCGGTGCCCCTGCTCGGCGGCAAGCTCGAAGACATGGTTCTGCAGTCCGTCAAAGACGTGTTCACCATCGAGGGGGCGTTCACCGCTGACTGGATCTCCGAGCACGTCTAGACCCGTCGGGGCCGTCACCAGAGGCACCACCGGTTACAACCGGCTGCGCCGCAGTGACCGCTGGCTGGTGCACTCGCCGCGGGTGCGCACCGCATTGCGGGCCGCCGCCGATCCGCTGGTGGTCGACCTCGGGTACGGCGCGCTGCCCGTCACCACCCTGGAACTGGCCTCGAGGCTGCGGGCCGTGCGCACCGACGTCCGTGTCGTCGGCCTGGAGATCCATCCCGAACGGGTCGCCACCGCGCGCGCGGTCGCCGGCGCCACCGGCGTGCAGTTCGCGCTCGGCGGGTTCGAGCTGGCCGGCCTGCGCCCGGTACTGGTGCGGGCGTTCAACGTGTTGCGTCAGTACCCGGTCGAAGCGGTGCCGGAGGCCTGGGCCACCATGTCGCGCCGGCTTGCGCCCGGTGGGCTGATCGTCGACGGAACCTGCGACGAGCTGGGCCGCAGATGCTGCTGGGTACTGCTGGACGAGGGTGGGCCGGTGAGCCTGACGCTGGCGTGCGACCCGTTCAGCATCGAGCGTCCCTCGGATCTGGCCGAACGGCTGCCCAAGGTGCTGATCCACCACAACATCGAAGGCCAGCCGATCCACGCGCTCCTCGGCGCTGCCGACCGGGCCTGGGCCAGTGCGGCCGGGCACGGCGTGTTCGGGCCACGGGTGCGCTGGCGGGCCATGGTGGAGCTGCTGCGCGCGGAGGGTTACCCGGTCGCGGCACCGCGCCGGCGGATGCGGGACGGGGTGCTGACCGTCCCCTGGGCTGCCGTCGCGCCACTAAGCTGAACCGCATGCGAATTGCCCTGGCGCAGATCGCCACCGACGCGGACCCGTCGTCGAATCTGAAACTGGTCGACGAGTTCACCCGGCGCGCCGCCGATGACGGCGCCCGGTTGGTGTTGTTCCCCGAGGCCACGATGTGCCGGTTCGGCGTGCCGCTGGCCCCGGTCGCCGAGGGCCTCGACGGGCCGTGGGCGACGGGGGTGCGCGAGATCGCGGCACGGGCCGGGGTGGTCGTGGTGGCCGGGATGTTCGTCCCCAGCGACGACGGGCGGGTCACCAACACCCTGATCGCGACGGGCCCCGGCGTCGACGCGCACTACCACAAGATCCACCTCTACGACGCCTTCGGATTCACCGAATCACGGACTGTGGCACCGGGTTTCGACCCCGTGACGATCACCGTCGACGGAGTCACCGTCGGCCTGACCGCCTGTTACGACGTCCGGTTCCCGGAGCTGTACGTGGAGCTGGCCCGTCGCGGCGCCCAGCTGATCACCGTGCACGCCTCGTGGGGATCGGGGCCCGGCAAGCTCGAGCAGTGGACCCTGCTGGCCCGGGCCCGTGCGCTGGACACCACCGGTTTCATCGCCGCGGTCGACCAGGCCTACCCGGGCGACGAGATCGCCAAGATCGGGCCGACCGGCGTCGGCGGCAGCCTGGTGGCCTCCCCCACCGGCGAGGTTCTCGCCGCGGCCGGCGCCGAGCGGGAGTTGCTGGTCTTCGACGTCGACCTCGACGCCGCCAACCAGGTCCGGGACACCATCGCGGTGCTGCAGAACCGCTCACAGTTCGCTCAGTTCGGTAAGGCACAATCGCTGGGGTGACCGATCCCTGGGCTCGCCCAACCGACCAGTCCCCGCCAGCACCTACCGAGGCGCTGCCTCCACAACCGCCGGCGGATCAGCCTGCTCAGGCCGACGGACAGGCGTCTGCCGCTCCCCAGCCGCAGGACCCCTCGGCGATGGCGAAGGTCAAGAAGCTGCTGTCGGATCCGCTCTCGGTGGTGCTGGTCTTCGTGATCGTGGTCGCGCTGATCGCCGCCGGGGTGCTGGGCGGCGAGTTGTACGCCCGCAACCGTGCCGACCAGATCGTCGCTTCCACGGTGGAATGCGTCGTCGGCGACGGCGCGAAGGCGTCGTTCGATCCGCTGCCGCCGTTCCTGATGCAGCACGTGAGCGGGCACTACACCAACATCAATGTCGAGACGGCGGGCAACCAGATCCGCGAGGCCAAGGGCATGAAGGTGAAGCTGGGCATCAAGGATGTCCGGATCAAGGAGACCGCCGATTCCAGCGGCACCGTCGGCTCGCTGGTCGCCGACATCGACTGGAACACCGACGGCATCCGTCAGACCGTGGCCGACATGGTGCAGCTGCCGTTCATCGGCTCGGCGATCTCTGATGTGAAGACCAACCCGTCCAACGGCACCATCCAACTCAAGGGCCTGCTCGGCACCATCACCGCCAAGCCCACGGTGGTGAACAAGGGCATCTCGCTGCAGATCGTCGACCTGAGCGCGATCGGCATGTCCTGGCCGCGGGAGACCCTGCAGCCGATCCTGGACAAGTTCACGGCCCAGATCACCGAGAACTACCCGATGGGCATCCACGCCGACAGCGTGCAGGTGACCGACAACGGCGTGCTGGCGAAGTTCTCGACGACGAATGCGTCGATGCCCAAGCCCGCCGACGACCCCTGCTTCGGCAAGATCTGACGAGGCCGCACCGGGCCTAACCGGTGAGGCCGTCGAGCACCGCCCGGGTGCCCGACAGGCCGAGCCGGGTGGCCCCGGCGTCGAGCATCGCCACGGCCGCCTCGGCGGTCCGGATGCCGCCGCTGGCCTTGACCCCGACGCCGTCTCCGACCGCGCGGGCCATCAGTTCGACGGCCCGGGTGGAGGCACCGCCGCTGGGATGGAAGCCGGTGGAGGTCTTGACGAAGTCGGCCCCGGCGCTGACGGCCGCCCGGCAGACGTCCTGCAACAACTCCTCGCCCGCGAATTCCAGCAGCGCCGCGGACTCGACGATCACCTTGAGCGTGGCGCTGGGTACGGCGGCCCGCACCGCGGCGATCTCGGCCGCGGTGGCGCCCAGATCCTTGGTCAGCGCGGTTCCGACGTCGATCACCATGTCGATCTCGCCGGCACCTGCGGCCACGGCCAACTGCGATTCGCGGGCCTTGATCTCGGCCACGTGCTTGCCCGACGGGAAGCCGGAAACCGCGGCCACCGCCAGGTGGGGCGGAGCCGCCGCGGCCGCGGCGGCCACCAGCGACGGCGACACGCACACCGAGAAAACACCGAGGTCGACGGCCTCGGCCACCAGCTTCTCGACGTCGGCCACGGTGGCCTCGGGTTTGAGCAGGGTGTGGTCGACCAGCGCCGCCACCTGGGCGCGCGGGTAGCCGCCCATCAGAACGGTTCCTCGCTGCCGCCGGGATTGCATCCGCTGGCCAGCATCACCTCAGGGGCGACCTCGGGCCGCCACGGCTCCAGGTTCCAGCTGGTCTTGCCGGGCTCGGCGAGTTCGGCGAACGTCCAGTGGCACAGGAACTGCTCGCGCATCCCGGGCAGGTCGGCGTCCGGGGACAGGCTCAGCACCTCGGCCCAGGCCTGATCGGCCTGGGCTGCGCTGCCGGGCTGGTGGGTCAATGCGCGGGCCGCGTCGGTGGGATACACGCGCAGGCTCGACAGGTCGCCCCATTTGGCCCATTCGACGTGGTCGACGTACACGTGGTCGCCGGAGCCGGGGTCGGCGGCCGCGTCGGGAGCCCAGATCAGTACCGCGCCCAGCGCGATACCTGCCGCGCCGAGCGCGGCCAGTGGTGAGCGCATCGGGTCAGCGTGACTTTCCCTGGATGTCGAGCAGTTTCGGCCGCACGTCGACGAGGTAGATCCCGGCGGCGCAGGCGCAGATCGCGGCGCCGAAGGCGTCGCGCAGCAGCAGGGCCAGCAGCAGGCTCACTCCGAGGATCGCCAGCCACACCGGCTTCGTCAGCTTGCCCGTCGCCGTATAGGCATCCGGGCGCTGCACGGCGGCGTGCACGAACGCGTAGACACCCACGCAGAAGACGAGGACGACCAGTACAAAGACAATGACGCCCGCAAGGTTGGCAAGTTGCACCTCACCAGCCTATGCGGGCGTCATCACTGACGTCGACCGACAGGGCTCAGGTCCCCGTAGACATCACGGTCGACACCGGTATTACTTCTGGGTGACCTTCTTGGCCGGGGCGGCCGTGGTCTTCTTGGCAGCCGGAGCGGCCTTCTTGGCCGGAGCAGCCGGGGCGGCCTTCTTGGCGGCGGGGGCAGCCTTCTTGGCCGGAGCAGCAACCTTCGCCGCGGCGGTGTCGGTGGCCTTCTCGACCTTCTTGGGCAGCTCCACGCCGACCAGCTTGGCGGCGCGCTCGCCGACCGCGCGGGTCTGCGAGGCCACGGTGCCCAGCGCATCCTGGGTCAGCTCGGTGACCTGGTCGGTGTAGCCCTCGACCCGGCTGGCGGCTTCCTCGATGGCCGGCTGGTTGCGCAGGCGCTCCAGCGCCGCCTCGCCGCGCTCGACGAGCTTGTTGTAGGTGGCGGTGGCCTGATCGGCGTAGCCCTCGGCGGCCTTGCGCAGCTCGTCAGAGGACAGCTTGTCGCGCAGCTCGTCGAACTGGGCCGGCAGGTCTTCCTGCAGCTTGGTCAGGCGGGCGCGGCCTTCCTCGACGCGAGCCTCGGCGTCGGTACGCGCACCCTCGGCACGCTCACGCAGGCTGGCGACGATCTCGTTGACCGTGGCCAGGGCCAGGTCAGCGGCACCGACGGCGGCAAGCAGCGGGGCCTTGAGGTCTTCGATGGTGGGCTGAGTCTTCTCGGTCATGCGAATTCCTTTCTCAGGATGGGCTTTTCGTGCGAATGGTTATCGGGCAGCTGGTGAGGTGTCAGTCAGTGGTCGGCTCCTCACCGGCTTCGGCTTCGTTCTGCTGCCGAAACGATGTGTAGATATCGAGCAGCACCTGCTTCTGTCGCTCGGTGATCCCCACGTCGTTGACGATGGCGTCGCGGACCTCGCTGGGCTCGCTGGGCTCCAAGATCCCGGCGCGCACATAGAGGACTTCCGCAGACACCCGAAGCGCCTTCGCGATCTGGTTGAGCACGTCGGCGGAGGGTTTCCGCAATCCCCGTTCGATCTGGCTCAGATAGGGATTGCTGACGCCGGCCTTCTCGGCCAACTGCCGCACCGATACCTGCGCCGCCTCACGCTGGGCCCGGATGAAACTTCCGATGTCCTGCGCAGCGTTGGAGACGACAGCCGCGAGATTTTCGTCTTGCGCCATGTCCTTCCCCCTCGTAGGCCGTGTATCCGTTAACGACAAAATTCACGCTACGACGGGGTGCTAACTTTTGCAAGCACTAGTTAGCGCAGGTCAGAAGAGTAGTTGGGCTATCGAATAGATGATCAGACCGGCCAACGAGCCAACCACCGTGCCGTTGATCCGGATGAACTGCAGGTCACGGCCCACATGGAGCTCGATCCGGCGGCTCGCCTCGTCCGCATCCCAGCGCTCGATGGTCTCGGTGATGATTGCTGTGATCTCGGTCCCATACTCGGCGACCAGGTGTTTTGCCCCCCGAATGATCCAACTGTCGACCTTGTCGCGTAGCTCGGAGTCGTCACGCAACGACTCACCGATGCGCATCACCGAGTCGGCGATCCGGGTCCGCAGGGCCGAGGACGGGTCATCCACCGACTCGAGGATGATCCGCTTGGCGGCCGCCCACGCGGTCTCGGCCGCCCGGGCCACCTCGTCGCGGCCCATGAGCTGCTCCTTGACGTTCTCCGCTCGCTGAATCGTCGCCTCGTCGTGCTGCAGGTCGTCGGCGAACTCGAACAGGAACCTCGTGGCCGAACGCCGCAGCTCGTGGTCGGGGTTGCGGCGCACCTTGTCGGTGAAGTCCATCAGCTCGCGGTGGATCCGTTCCCCCACCAGGTGGTCCACCCAGCGCGGCGACCAGGTCGGCGAATCGCGCTCGATGACGCGTTCGATGACCTCGCCGGAGTTCAGCGACCACTGGAACGCGCGGTCGCACAGCAGCTGGATCAGCGCTTCCTGACGTCCCTCCTGCAGCAGCGTCGACAGCACCCGGCCGATCGGCGGGCCCCACTTCGGTTCGGCGATGCGCTTGACGATCATCCGGTCCAGCACGTGCTGAACGTCCTCGTCGCGCAGCATCTCCACGCCGACCCGCAGCACGGTCGACGCCTCGGCGGCCACCCGCTCGGCGTGCGAACGGTCGGACAGCCACTTACCGAACCGGCCCGCCACCTGGGCATCGTGCAGCTTGTTCGCGATCACCTCGGGAGACATGAAGTTCTCCCGGACGAACGTGCCCAGACCCTCCCCCAGCTGGTCCTTCTTGCGTTTGATGATCGCTGTGTGCGGGATCGGCACCCCGAGCGGATGCTTGAACAGGGCGGTCACCGCGAACCAGTCGGCGAGCGCGCCGACCATGCCGGCCTCGGCGGCAGCCCGCACGTAGCCCACCCAACCGGCGGCGCCCCGCGATTGCGCCCAGGTGCACAACAGGAAGATCACCGTCGCGCCGACCAGGAAGCCCAGCGCGACCAGCTTCATCCTCCGCAAACCCCGCTGGCGCTCGGCGTCGGCAGCGCTGTCCGCACCGGCCAGCGTCTCGGCAAAACTTGGCCGCGCGCCCGTAAGCGGGCGGGCTCCGGCGTCGGTTCGATGTGCCACCTTTCCATCTTGCGCTATCGCCGCGACTGACGGTCTGACCCACGGACCGGTATCCGCAGATTCGCCGTAGTATCAAGTGGAACTAGGGAATGGGACTACTGCGACTGTGGCACAGCAGACTCCGCCGGTGACGGTGAAGACCGATGGACGCAAGCGGCGTTGGCACCAGCACAAGGTGGAGCGGCGCAACGAGTTGGTCGACGGCACCCTCGAAGCGATCCGACGCCAGGGCAGCAACGTCAGCATGGACGAGATCGCCGCCGAGATCGGCGTGTCCAAGACTGTGCTGTACCGCTACTTCGTCGACAAGAACGACCTCACCACCGCAGTGATGATGCGGTTCGCCCAGACCACCCTGATCCCCAATATGGCTGCGGCACTGTCCTCGAACCTCGACGGTTTCGCACTCACCCGCGAGATCATCAAGGTGTACGTGGAAACGGTTGCGGCCGAACCGGAGATCTATCCGTTCGTGATGGCGAACAACTCGGCGAGCAAGAGCAAAGCCGTCGCCGATTCCGAGCAGATCATCGCCCGCATGCTGGCCGTCATGCTGCGCCGCCGGATGGCCCAGGTCGGCATGGACACCCGCGGCGCGGAAGCGTGGGCATTTCACACCGTCGGCGGTGTCCAGCTGGCCACCCACTCCTGGATGTCGAATCCGCGGATGACCGCCGACGAACTGATCGACTACCTGACCATGCTGTCCTGGAACGCGCTCTGCGGCATCGTCGAAGTGGGCGGCTCGCTGGAAAAGTTCAACTCACTGCCGCACCCGTCGCCGGTTTTGCCGCCGCAACTGCTTGACTGAGCGGGTGAGCGACAGAGATCTGCCTGCCCTGTGGACCCACGAACCACATGACCAGCTGGCTTTCCGCCCGGGCGACGAGGTCGCGCGAATCGACACCAACAGCACGCCGGGATTCCGCGGGAACAAGAGCGATGCACCCACCCTGCAGACCGAACGGAATCTGCGGCTCGCCTCGCTGCAGGAAATGCTCTACGCCCGCAGCAAGAGTGGCGACGACAACCGCTCGGTGCTGCTGATCCTGCAGGGCATGGACACCGCCGGCAAGGGTGGGATCGTCAAACATGTTGTGGGAGCGGCAAACCCACAGGGGATCCGGTACACCAGCTTCGGCAAGCCGACCGAGGAGGAGCGGGCCCACCACTACCTGTGGCGGATCCGCAACGCACTGCCGCCTGCCGGACACATCGGGGTGTTCGATCGCTCGCACTACGAGGACGTTCTCATCGTCCGCGTGCACAACCTGGTGCCGCCGGACGTCTGGGGCGCGCGCTACGACGAGATCAACGCCTTCGAACGCGAATTGGTCGATGCCGGCACCACACTGGTGAAGGTCGCCATGTTCGTCTCGCTGGCCGAGCAGAAGGCGCGCCTGTCCGAACGGCTGGAGCGGCCCGACAAGTATTGGAAGTACAACCCGGCCGACATCGACGAGCGGCTGCTGTGGCCCAAGTACCAGGAGGCCTACCAGGCCATGCTGGAGAAGACGTCGACCGATTACGCGCCATGGCACATCGTGCCGTGCGACAGGAAGTGGTACAGCCGCCTGGCCATCACCGAGCTGCTCATCGAGGCACTCAAGGGCCTCAACATGTCGTGGCCGCCGCCGGACTTCGACGTCGAGGCGGAGAAGAAGCGGCTGGCTTCCGCCTGAGCACTACTTAAAGCGCCGAGGGTGCACCCAGATCGCGATTTGTGTTGATCTCGCGATCTGAGCGCACCCTCGGCGCTTTTGGAAAGAACTACTTGACCAGCGTGAACTGGCCGATGTTGGTGATGCCGCGACGGAAGAAGTCGGCGCAACCGGTCAGGTACTTCATGAACCGGTCGTAGACCTCCTGGCCCTGCAGGGCGATGGCCTCGTCCTTGGCCGCCTCCAGGTTGGTCGCCCACATGTCCAGCGTGCGCGCGTAGTGCGGACGCAGCAGGTGGATGCGCTCCAGCTTGAAGCCCGAGCCGTCGGCGAGCTTCTCGATGTCCTCGACCGCAGGCAGCTGCCCACCGGGGAAGATCTCCTCACCGATGAACTTCATGAACTTCAGGTCGCTGATCGTCAGCTTGATGTTGTTCTCACGGAAGAACTGCTGGGTGTGCGCCAGGATCGTGTGCAGCAGCATCCGTCCGCCGTTGTCCGGCAGGATGCTGTAGGCGCGCTCGAAGAAGATCGGGTAGCGCTCCTGCTTGAAGGCTTCGAACGCGCCGATCGAGACGATGCGGTCGACGGGCTCGTTGAATTCTTCCCAGCCCTGCAGCCGGATCTCGATGTTGCGGTTGGTGTCGACCTTGGCCAGCCGCTTGCGGGCGTATTCCGACTGCTCCTTGCTCAGCGTGATACCGATGACGTTGACGTCGTGGTTGATCAACGCGCGCTCAAGGCAACCGCCCCAGCCGCAGCCGATGTCGAGCAGCGTCATACCCGGCTTGAGGTCGAGCTTGCCCAGCGCGAGGTCGAACTTGGCGTTCTGCGACTCCTCGAGGTTCATGTCCTCGCGCTCGTAGTAACCGCAGGTGTAACCCATGGTCGGCCCGAGGAAGAGTGCATAGAACTCATTCGAGATGTCGTAGATCGACTGCGACTCCTCGTAGTACGGAGCAAGATCGGACTCGACGTTAGACATGCGAAAAATTACCTCTTTGCGTTTTCTGCTGCTGACGACCGCTAGTTGCGGGCCGACACGTGTTCTTACATGCAGACTCTATAGAGCGAGCCAACAGGCCCTACTGTGGGTAGACTAGCTAAGCCTCGGCCATAGTGCCAGCGCGGGTCGATTCAGTACTTGTAGAAGCCCTGGCCCGATTTTTTGCCCAGTTGCCCGGCCTCCACCATGCGCAGCAGGAGCGGCGGCGCGGCGTACAAAGGCTCTTTGAACTCGTCAAACATCTTGTCAGCGATGAGCTTTAGGGTGTCCAAACCGACCAGATCGGACAGCCGCAGCGGCCCCATGGGGTGGGACAGTCCGGCCACCACAGCCTTGTCGACATCGTCAATTGTGGCAAAGCCACCCTCGACCATTCGGACCGCCGCCAAGAGGTACGGAACCAGCAACGCGTTGACCACGAAACCGGACCGGTCAGCACAACGGACAACCTGTTTTCCGAGAACCGTGCTGGCGAATTCCTCGACGCGCGCGGCGGCGGCCTCGTCGGTGGTCAGGGCACTGATCAATTCGACCAGCGGCAACACCGGAACCGGGTTGAAGAAGTGCAGACCGAGAACCCTGGCAGGATTCTGGGTAGCTGCTGCGAGTTTCATGATCGGGATGCTGGACGTGTTCGACGCCAGCACCGCATCGGGGTCGGTGACGATGCGATCCAGGTCGGCGAAGATCTTGGTCTTGACGGCCTCGTCCTCGATCACGGCCTCGATGACCAGCTGCCGATCGGCCAGATCGGCGAGTGTGGTGGTGAACTTCAGCTTGCCCAGCGCGGCGTCCTTCTCCCCCTCGGTGATCTTGCCCGCACTGACTCCGCGCTCGAGGGACTTGGTGATCCGGTTGCGTCCGGCGGTCACGAAGGCGTCGGCGGTGTCGAACACCAGCACGTCCACGCCCGCGCGCGCGGACACCTCGGCGATCCCGCCACCCATCTGGCCGGCGCCGATCACACCTACTCGTTCAATTTGATTGCTCACGACTTCACTCTCTCAATACGCGGACATGCGACAGGCCCCGCCCAAGAATTCTGAGCGGGGCCTGCTGCTGTCAAGCCGCTGGATTTAGTGGAACTGGCCCTCTTCGGTGGAACCGGCCAGCGCGGTGGTCGAGCTGTTCGGGTCCACGGTGGTGGCGATCCGGTCGAAGTAGCCGGCGCCAACCTCGCGCTGGTGCTTGGTGGCGGTGTAACCGCGCTCCTCGGCGGCGAACTCGCGCTCCTGCAGCTCGACGTAGGCCTTCATCTGCTCGCGGGCGTAGCCGTGGGCCAGGTCGAACATCGAGTAGTTGAGGGCGTGGAAGCCGGCCAGCGTGATGAACTGGAACTTGAAGCCCATCGCGCCCAGCTCGCGCTGGAACTTGGCGATGGTGTCGTCGTCCAGGTGCTGCTTCCAGTTGAAGGACGGCGAGCAGTTGTAGGACAGCATCTGGTCCGGGAACTCGCTCTTGACGCCCTCGGCGAACTTCTTGGCCAGCTCCAGGTCCGGGGTGCCGGTCTCCATCCAGATCAGGTCCGCGTACGGCGCGTAGGCCTTGGCGCGGGCGATGCACGGCTCCAGGCCGTTCTGCACCCGGTAGAAGCCCTCGTTGGTGCGCTCACCGGTGATGAACGGGCGGTCGCGCTCGTCCACATCGGAGGTGATCAGGGTGGCGGCCTCGGCGTCGGTGCGCGCGATGACCAGGGTCGGCACGTCGGCGACGTCAGCGGCCAGGCGGGCCGAGGTCAGGGTGCGGATGTGCTGCTGGGTGGGGATCAGCACCTTGCCACCGAGGTGGCCGCACTTCTTCTCCGAGGCCAGCTGGTCTTCCCAGTGCGAACCGGCGACACCGGCGGCGATCATGGCCTTCTGGAGCTCGTAGACGTTGAGCGCACCACCGAAGCCGGCCTCACCGTCGGCGACGATCGGGGCGAGCCAGTTCTCGACCGAGGTGTCGCCCTCGACCTTGGCGATCTGGTCGGCGCGCATCAGCGCGTTGTTGATGCGGCGGACGACCTGCGGCACCGAGTTGGCCGGGTAGAGGCTCTGGTCGGGGTAGGTGTGGCCGGACAGGTTGGCGTCACCGGCGACCTGCCACCCGGACAGGTAGATGGCCTTGAGGCCCGCGCGGACCTGCTGCACGGCCTGGTTACCGGTCAGCGCGCCGAGCGCGTTGACGAAGTCCATGTCGTGGAGCTGCTCCCACAGCACCTCGGCGCCGCGGCGGGCCAGGGTGTTCTCCTCGACGACGGAGCCCTGCAGGGCAACCACGTCGGCCGGGGTGTAGGTACGGGTGATGCCCTTCCAGCGGGGGTTGTGATCCCAATCGTGCTGGATCTGCTCCGGTGACTTGGGGGTGCCCACGGTCGACATAGGACTGCTCCTTCGGTTTGTTTCAGTCGCCTTGCTCCACCGCCGTGTCGTTCGCCTTGTTAATTGCTAACGCCGTGGCAGCTTCACTGATGTGCTAACCCGACGATGGCACAGCACATATCCGCAGGTCCACCCGTTTCAGTTGCCAAGTTTCGCCAAAGCGCTTAGTTAACTTGCAAAGGTTGCGAAGAAATATGATGGCTGTACCGGTTCAGAAGCTACCGACGAGTAGCCCAAAGGTGCAGGTCAGTACGCTCGTACTGTTAAACCGAGAGGGGTCAGAGCGAGAACAGTGATGCGATCGCTTTTGTCTCGTCGCCGACGGCATATGTGAGCGTTCTAACAGTGCGATCGGAGAGCTCTTCGCCGAATTTGTCGGTCGATCCGGCCGGGTGAACATGCGACAGGATCTCGAGCTTCTCGCCGAGGGCCACCGCGGCGTCGTGCTCGATGGTCACCCGCAGCGGCTTCTCCAGCAGCTCGGGATGGGAGTACAGGTAGTCCTCGACCACCGTCCAGTAGACCGAGTTGTTCATGTGATCGAACAGGTCGATGTCGGACACCCGCACCGGGTACTCGCGGATCTCGGCCGCATCCTCACGACTGCCGGCCTTCAGGTAGGACTTCCAGCGCAGACGGGATTCGTCGGTGGTGCGCCGCAGGCCCGACAGGAAGTCGTCGGAGATCCGGGAGGGGCCCTGCGTCTCCCGGTTGATGTGGATCCAGAACGCCTCGGACTCCATCAACCCGCCCTTGCGGCCGTCGATACGCACCCGCATCTCGCACCACCGGTTGGACGTACCCGAACACCACCGCCGCATCCGCAGGATGTCGCCGCCCTCGATGGGCCGGATCAGATCGATCATCGTGCGGCGGACGATCCATGCGGGGTGGACGTCCTCGTAGCCCATCTCCCGCAGCTGGTCCTGGCCGACGTCCTGAATGTGCCGGCAGGCGCCGTCGAACCGCAGTCGGCCGGCGCGGTCGACGTCGGCCATCCGCAGCGGCCATTCCCGGTCGAAGACATCGGGATGGGGATCGGGCACCGGCATCATCACCTTGTTCAGCCCGGTGGTCGAATTCTGCGCGGTTCCCGTCATGGTCATCTCCAGTCACTGTCGTCTGAGCCGATCATGCCAGGCAGCCCGATGCTGTCAGTAGTGACCGAACTGCCAAGAATGCAAAGACGGCCTTCGCACCCTTGTTAGGCTGTTTGACGTGGCAAAAACGTTCGTGGGGTCGCGGGTGCGGCAACTACGGAGCGAGCGTGGTTTCAGCCAGGCGGCGCTGGCCCAGATGCTGGAGATCTCCCCCAGTTATCTCAACCAGATCGAGCACGACGTACGCCCGCTGACCGTGGCGGTGCTGCTGCGCATCACCGAGGTGTTCGGGGTGGACGCGACGTTCTTCGCCTCCCACGACGACACCCGGCTGGTCGCCGAGATGCGCGAGGTCACGATGGACCGCGACCTCGGCGCGGACATGGACGTCGCCGAAGTCGCCGACATGGTCGCGGCGTATCCGAACTTCGCCCGCGCGATGGTCAACCTGCACCGTCGTTACCGGCTGACCACCACGCAATTGGCGGCCGCCACCGAGGACCGCTATTCCGACGGCAGCGGTAGCGGTTCGATCACCATGCCGCACGAGGAAGTGCGCGACTACTTCTACCAACGGCAGAACTATCTGCACGAACTCGACACCGCCGCCGAGGATCTGACCGCCAAGATCCGCATGCACCGCGGTGATCTGGCCGGGGAGCTGGCCAACCGGATGACCACGGTGCACGGCGTACGGATCGTGCGGCGCATCGACCTGGGCGACACCGTGCTGCACCGCTACGACCCGGCCACCAAGACCCTGGAGATGGGCAACCATCTCTCCAGCGGCCAGCAGGTCTTCAAGATGGCGGCCGAACTGGCCTTCCTGGAGTTCGGCGACCTCATCGACAAGATGGTCGACGAGGGCATGTTCACCAGCGACGAATCCCGCACCCTGGCCCGCCTCGGGCTGGCCAATTACTTCGCCGCGGCCACCGTCCTCCCCTACCGCCAGTTCCACGATGTGACGGAGAACTTCCGCTACGACGTGGAACGGCTGTCGGCGTTCTACTCGGTGAGCTACGAGACCATCGCGCACCGGCTGTCCACCCTGCAGCGCCCGTCGATGCGCGGAGTCCCGTTCTCCTTCGTCCGGGTCGACCGCGCGGGCAACATGTCAAAGCGCCAGTCCGCCACCGGCTTTCACTTCTCGTCTTCGGGAGGCACCTGCCCGCTGTGGAACGTCTACGAGACCTTCGGCAATCCCGGCAAGATCGGCGTGCAGATCGCCCAGATGCCCGACGGCCGCAACTACATGTGGGTGGCCCGCACCGTGGAGCGACGCGCGTCGCGCTACGGGCAGCCCGGCAAGACCTTTGCCATCGGGCTGGGATGCGAACTGCGCCATGCCCATCGGCTGGTGTACTCCGAGGGGCTGGACCTTTCCGGCGAGGTGGCCACGCCCATCGGCTCGGGCTGCCGCGTGTGTGAACGCGACAATTGCCCGCAACGCGCGTTCCCGGCGCTCGGCAAGGCGCTGGACCTCAACGAGCACCGCTCGACGGTGTCGCCGTACCTGGTGCGGCAGCCGTAGCCGCTGATATCCCACCGTTTTCTGCGCAGTGGTCGCTCGATGAACACCACCACCTGTGCCAGACTCGGCTGGGTGAGTGCACTCGAGCCGGCCCGCATCGCACCCGGCGGATTCCGTGAGCTGGGCCCGGTCAACTGGGCCATCGCCAAGCTGGGCGCCAGGGCCATCCGGGCGCCCCGTTTCACCTTGATGAACGTGCTGGGCCAGCACAAGCTGCTGTTCCTGGCGTGGCTGCCGTACTCCGGGCTGCTGCTCGGCCCCCTCGGCAAGATTCCGCGTCAGGACGCCGAGCTCGTCATCCTGCGGGTGGGACATCTGCGCGATTGCGAATACGAGTTGCAGCAGCACCGCCGGCTGGCCCGCAGCCGCGGCGTGGATGCCGAGACCCAGGCCCGCATCTTCGAGGGTCCCGACGCCGAGGGCCTGACCGACCGGCAGCGGGTTCTGGTCACCGCGACCGACGAGTTCGTCGTCACCCGGTCCATCTCGGCGGAGACCTGGGCCGCGCTCTCCGCGATTCTCACGAAGCAGCAGATCATCGAATTCTGCATGCTGGCAAGCCAATACGATGGCCTGGCCGCCACGATGACGACGCTGCGGATCCCGCTGGACTTCCCGGACTAGCAGTCGCCGCTAGCCAGAACGCACGGTTTCTCGGTCGGACGTGGTCTTGGCGTTGCAGGCCTCGCTCAAGGAGCGGCCGGCCGTTTCCACGCCCCACGCCACGGTGACGGCCAGCCCGACGAATGAGATGACCGCCCCGGCCAGCAGCACCCAGTTGACGCCCTTGTCGAGGGCGAACGGCATCAGGTAGACGGCCACCGCCGCACCGATCCGGCTGGCCGCAGTGCCGATGCCGACGGCCGTGGCGCGCACCTCCGTCGGGAACAACTCGTTGGGATAGACGATCTCGAGGAAGTTCGACGCCCCGGACAGCAGCGCGAAGGCGCACACGGCGGTGAAGACGATCATCACCGGCAGTCCGGGTATCAGACCCGCGATGCCCCAGATGATCCCGATACCGGCGAAGGTGTAGATCAGCAGGGCCTTGCGGCCGATCCGGTCGACCAGGAACAGCCCAGGGATGCCGCCGACCACGAACAGCGCGGCGAGGAACACCTCGGCGCCGTTACCGGTGATGCCGACCTCGCCCAGGATGTCGAAGGAGAACGAGTAGATGGACAGCAGCGGGATCACCTGACACATCCAGAACAGGCTGACGAACAGCGTCCGCTTCAGGTAGGGCGGCTTGAACACCGACCGCAACGTCGCGCGTTCCGCCGGCTCCGGCTCACCGAGATCCTCCACCCCGTAGTCGGGTCCGAAGACCTGCTTGATGGCTCGGTCGGCTTCCTCGACCCGTCCCTTGCTGATCAGCCATCGCGGCGATTCCGGTGTCCCCAATCGCAGGAACAGCGTGACGAGTGCGAAGACGGCCGGGCTGGCCAGCATCCACCGCCAGGCATTGTCGCCGGCCAGGTGCGTGCACACCATTGCCACGGCCGGGGCGGCAGTCGCACCGACGGCCCACACGACGAATGTCGCGCCGAGCATGCGGCCGCGATACTTGGCGGGCAGGTATTCGGCGAGCAGTGAGGTGGCTATCGGATAGTCGGCGCCGATCGCCATGCCGATGAGGAATCTCAGCAGGATCAGTTGCCAGACCTCGGTGGCGAACATGCAGCCCACCGAAAAGACGGCCAGGGCAAGCAGATCCAGGATGTACATCATGTGGCGGCCGACCTTGTCGGTCACCCAGCCGAACAGGCCGCCGCCGACGAAGATCCCGACGAGGACCGCGGCGGCGATCATCCCCTTGTCGGCTGTCGTGACGTCGAACGACGTGCTCATGGTGGCCCAGGTGAACCCGATGATCGCAATGGCATAGCCGTCGATGAACGGTCCGCCCGACGAGTACAGCGTCAGTTTCTTGTGGAATGCCGTCAGCGGCGCGTCATCGATCAGTCCACTGCTAGATGCCATTGGGTTCCCTGTGCTGCCGATGTGGACGGGCCGCGGCCCGATCTGTTCACATCGACATTCGTCCAGGGTCCGCCGGTCCTGCAGAGGAAAATCGCTCGAAACGCGCGCCCTGTCGTTGTGCGATCACACAAACCTAGAGGTACGTAACTCCGAGCAACACGAGCGAGAACAGCACCGGGGACACCGGCAGTGCCCACAGGAACGCCGCCCACGTATGTGATTTCTGCTGGTACTTCCGCCAGCCGAAGTATCCACCCGCGGCGCCGCCGATGAGCGACAGGCCTGCGACCAGCAGCACCCAGATGTTCACCCGGGAGCCCTCGGTCGCCAACGTGATGGCGGCCAGCCACAGAATGTGGCCGACCACCAATCCGGCTATGCCGGCGACGATTTCGTTTCTCAAAAGTTGATCATGTGGCCGGCCAGACCGTGGAAGCACTCCTGCAGCGCCTCCGACAGGGTCGGGTGGGTGTGCACGTTGCGGGCCAGCTCGTTGGCTGTCAGATCCCACTTCTGCGCCAGCGTCAGCTCGGGCAGCAGCTCGGACACGTCGGGCCCGATCAGGTGTCCACCGATCAGCTCGAGGTGCTTCTTGTCCGCGATGAGCTTCACGAAGCCGGTCGGGTCGGCCAGGCCGTGGGCCTTGCCGTTGGCGGTGAACGGGAACTTGGCGACGACAACGTCGTATCCCTCGGCCTTGGCCTGCTCTTCGGTCAGGCCGAAGCTCGCCACCTGCGGCTGGCAGAACGTCGCGCGCGGCATCATCCGGTAGTCGCCGAGCGCGAGAGTCTCGGCGCCGCCGATGGTTTCGGCTGCGACGACGCCCTGCGCCTCGGCGACGTGGGCCAGCTGCAGCTTGCTGGTGACGTCACCGATGGCGTAGATGCCCGGCACATTGGTGCGCATGTAGTCGTCGATCGCGATGGCCCCGCGGTCGGTGAGTGCGACACCGGCGGCCTCCAGGCCAAAGCCCTCGACATTGGGCGCGAAGCCGATGGCCTCCAGCACCTTGTCGGCCTTGAGCTCTTCGGTGTTGCCGTCCTTGCTGACCGTGACCTTGACCGTCGAACCATCATCCACGATGCCCTCGACCTTGGTCCCGGTGAGGATCTTCACGCCGAGCTTCTTGTACTGCTTCTCGATCTCCTTGGAGACCTCGGCGTCCTCGTTCGGCAGGGCGCGCGGCAGGAACTCGACGATGGTGACGTCGACGCCGTAGTTCTTCAGCACGTAGGCGAACTCCATGCCGATCGCGCCCGCGCCGGCGATGATGATCGAGCCCGGCAGGTCGCGCGAGAGAATCTGGGTTTCGTAGGTGACCACGTTGTCGGACAGCGAGGTACCCGGAACCAGGCGGGTCGACGATCCGGTCGCGATGATCGCGTTGTCGAAGGTCAGCTCCTCGGTGCCGCCCTCGTTGAGCTTGACCGTCATCGACTTGGGCCCGGTGAAGGTGCCGTAGCCGTGGACCTCGGTGATCTTGTTCTTCTTCATCAAGAAGTGCACGCCGGCGACGCGGCCGTCGGCGACCTTGCGGCTGCGATCGAAGGCGGCACCGTAGTCGAAGGTGGCCTCACCGCTGATGCCGAAGGTCTTGGCTTCCTTGTTGAAGATGTGCGCGAGTTCCGCATTGCGCAGCAACGCCTTGGACGGGATACACCCGACATTGAGGCACACGCCACCCCAGTATTTGGGTTCGACAATGGCGGTGCTCAGGCCCAGTTGGGCGGCACGAATGGCCGCGACGTATCCACCGGGGCCAGCTCCGAGAACGACGACGTCAAAGTGGGTCACGACCCCACCCTAGTGGTCGGCGCAATGGTCCTACCGGGCGATCCAGCCGAACACGTAGGCGCCGTAGAAAACCGCGGCGGCGGCCATCGCCGCCAGCGGCGCCGACATCAGTGCGATGGCCAGGGCCGATATCAGGGGTTTGCGCTGGGCGGTCGACGCCACCAGGGCGCCGACCGTGGTCGCGACGATGTAGCCGAGTACGACGAACACCGGCCAGGTCTTGTCCGCCGATTGGTACCAGTAGTAGTACAGGCCTGCCCCCGCGGCCGCGGAGACGAACCACACCCCGGCCAGTACCCCGACGAACGTCCACCACTTCATGGACAGATAGGTCCCCTCCACCACGATGGGTGGGACCGGAGCGGGCAGCGGTGCCGAGGGCGCGTCGTCGGAGGCCGTCTCGTCCGGGGTCATGTCTTCCGCGGACGTCGTCTGGAGCGACAGCTCCTCGTCGAGGATCTCGTTCTCCCCCGTGTCGAACAACGGGGCGAAGTCCGCGGTGGAGGTGTCGACGTTCTCAGGCATGGGTTGCCACCTGGATGATCGCGAGAGCGGCGAACCAGCCGGGCGCGATGGCCAGTACCGCCGCGCCGAGCGCGGTAACCCACCGCCGCCCCGAAACCAGGACGGTCAATACTCCGAGGGCACCGGGTACCCCGAGAACGAGCGCGATCACCACGTCGGGCCTGACAGTTACCGTCACCAGCAATGTCGTGGCGATCCCCGCCAGCAGCCCGACCGCTACGCCGACCAACATGACGCTGGTCAGCAGCCACGCCCGTGGCAGCGGAATCACTCTTCGACGATAACGCCGCGACGCCTTACGTCGGCGTCACCGGCACGGCGCGTCCCCCTGGAACCGGGCAGGCGTCGGCGGCTTCCTCGACGATGTGGCTGCCGGTATCGGGCGGTCGGGCACCGGCGCTGTACTGCGCGCCGGTTACCGGGGGCTGCTCGGTCAGCAGGTCGTTCTCGGCGTCGGTGAAGGCCCGGCCGCGGGACAGGAACCGCATCCCTTCGGGTGCCTCCAGACTGAAACCACCGCCGCGGCCTGCGACGACGTCGATCACCAACTGGGTGTGCTTCCACGCCTCGAACTGTGGGCCGGAGATCCACACCGGCACCCCGGCGCCACCCACGTCGAGAACCGCCAGCAGGACATCGCGGTCACCGACGATGAACTCACCGTCGGGGTAGCACATCGGCGAGGAGCCGTCACAGCAGCCGCCGGACTGGTGGAACATCAGCGCACCGTGGCGCTGCTGTAGCCGCGACAGCAGATCGGCGGCGGCCGCGGTGATCAGGGCCCGCGCCGGTGCCTGGCCCATCACGTCCTCGTTTCTTCGGCCATTGGTGTAGTTCAGCTCACAGTACGCGCGCGGTAACAATGTGGGGGTGACGAAGGACCCTTACCTGTGGCTTGAGGACATCACCGGCGACGACGCGTTGGCGTGGGTGCGGGCGCACAACGAGCCGACGATCGAGGAGTTGAGCGGCGAGCGTTTCGACGCGATGCGCTCCGAGGTGTTGGAGATCCTCGACACCGATGCGCGGATCCCGTATCCGGGCCGGCGCGGTGAGTACCTGTACAACTTCTGGCGCGACGAGGCCAACCCGCGCGGCCTGTGGCGGCGCACCACGTTGGAGAGTTACCGGACCGACGATCCGGACTGGGACGTGATCCTGGACCTGGACGAGTTGGCCCGTTTCGAGGACGAGAACTGGGTGTGGGCCGGGCCCGAGGTGATCGAGCCGGACCACACCCTGGCCATGATCAGCCTGTCCCGAGGCGGTGCCGATGCCACCGTGGTCCGCGAGTTCGACATGCGGACACGGGAATTCGTCTCCGGCGGATTCGAGCTGGCCGAAGCGAAGTCATCGGTGTCCTGGGAGGACGAGGACACCCTGCTGGTGTGCACCGACTTCGGCGAAGGATCGATGACCGAGTCCGGTTATCCGCGTATCGCCAAGCGCTGGCGCCGCGGTGAGCCGTTGGCCGACGCCGAGACGGTGTATGAGGCCGAACCGACCGACGTCCGGGTGATCGCGTCGATCGACCGGACCCCGGGCTTCGAGCACACCCGCCTGGGCCGCTACACCGACTTCTACCACCGCATCCGTTACGAGGTGCGTGACGGCGAGCTCATCGAGCTTCAGGTGCCGACCGACTCGTCACTGTCGCTGCACCGCGAGTGGCTGCTGATCTCGCTGCGAACCGACTGGCAGGTGGGTGAGGTCACCTACCCCGCAGGTGCGCTGTTGGGCACCAAGTTCGATGATTTTCTCGACGGCACAGCAGATCTCGCGATGATCTACGAGCCGGACGAGCACAGCAGCCTGTCGAGTGTGCAGTGGACCAAAGAGAAGCTGATCCTCATCACCCTGCGGGATGTCGCCAGCCACGTCGAGGTCGTCACCCCCGGGACGTGGGAGCGCAGGGACGCACCGGACATTCCGCCGGCGACGGACACCATCGTCGTCGACATCGACCACTTCGGCGACGAGGTGTTCTACAACTCAAGCGGGTTCACCGCTCCCTCGCGGCTGCTGTACGGCACCGCGGGCGGCCCGCTCGTCGAGGTCAAGTCCGCACCGGCGTTCTACGACGCCGACGGCATCGGCGTCGAGCAGTTCTTCGCCACGTCCAAGGACGGCACGAAGGTCCCGTATTTCGTCGTCGGACGCCGCGAGCAACCGAGCCCGACCTACCTCTACGGCTATGGGGGATTTCAGAACTCGTTGACCCCGGGCTACATCGGCGGGGTCGGCCGGGCCTGGCTGGAGCGCGGTGGCACCTACGTGCAGGCCAACATCCGCGGCGGCGGCGAGTACGGCCCGGGCTGGCACAAACAGGCGATGCGGGAGAACCGCCACCTGGTGTACGAGGATTTCGCCGCCGTCGCCGCGGATCTCGTGCACCGTGGCATCACCACCGTCGAGCAGCTCGGTGCCGGCGGCGGCAGCAACGGCGGACTGCTGATGGGCGTGATGCTGACGCGGTACCCGGAGCTGTTCGGGGCACTGGTGTGCAGTGTTCCGTTGCTGGACATGAAGCGTTTCCACCTGCTGCTCGCGGGCGCGTCATGGGTGGCCGAGTACGGCAATCCCGACGATCCGGCTGACTGGGAGTTCATGTCGAAATATTCTCCCTACCAGAATATTTCAGACTCTGCGAAGTATCCGCCGATCCTGATCACCACCTCGACCCGTGATGACCGGGTGCACCCCGGGCATGCCAGGAAGATGACGGCCGCCCTCGAGGAGGCCGGGCACCGGGTGCTGTACTACGAGAACATCGAGGGTGGCCACGGCGGCGCGGCCGACAACAAGCAGTCCGCGTTCAAGGCGGCGCTGACCTACGAGTTCCTCTGGCAGACCATCGGCTCCTAGCCCAGCACGCCCCGTCCGGCGATCATCGGCAGGTCCAGGAAGGTCCGGATTCCGGGAGCGGCCGCACACACCGGCGCGATGGCGTGCACCGCATGCATCGCGGTGCCCAGGCAGCCCTGCTCGGTCTCGTCTTCACCGTGGGTGGCGATCTGGGATTTGAGCTCCATCGACGGGTTGCCCTCGACGGTGACGTGCCAGCCGCGCCCGGACGGCCAGTCGGGCGCCTGATCGTCGCCGAGCCGGGTGATGTGTTCGACGGTCAGCGCGGGCCGCCCGTTGACGACTGCGGTGTAGGAAAACCGTTGCGCTGACACGGTTCCGGCCTCGACGCGGCCGGATTTGATGTCGAACGCCTCGGTCGCGACGGCCACCCGGCGGTCGAAGACGAAGTCATCGATGGTGGCGCCGAGTCCTTCGGCCAGCAGCATCAGTGGCGCCTTGAAGGTCAGCCCGGCCAGTGCGGGATCGGCCATCGGCACCGGCTCGTCGGGACTCTTGCCGAAGCCCATGATGTCGAACATCATCTCGGGGCTGTCGTAGGTGCTGTAGTCCATCAACTCCTGCACCAGCAGGGTGTCGATCCGCTGGAACAGCCCGGACATGGTCAACGGCAGAACCTCCGCGGCCCAACCGGGTTCGATACCTGTGGCATGAAATGAGGACTGCCCCTGGACGCGGGCTGCTTCCAGTTTGTCCACCACGCGCTGCCCCATGCTCAACGGGTAGATCAGCCCGGTGACGGCGGTGGACACCACGTTCTTGCCCGAGCCCAGCAGGCGGCAGATGTCGTCGACCGCGCCCATCGGGTTCATCTCGCCCTGCGGCATGTACAGGACACAGTCGGCGTCGGTCGCCACGATCTCGTCCCGATCGGCGGTGGCGGCGACGCCGATGTCGCCGATGCCGCAGATTTCTCCGACGTCGCGACCGGCCTTGGCATCGCTGTAGACCAGGGCGCCGACCAGCTCGAGTTCGGGGTGGGCCTCGACCGCCGCCACCGCATGCTTGCCAACGGATCCGGTGGCCCACTGAATGACGCGCAGCATGCTGTGGACATTACTGTAACAACGACAGTTGGGTTGCCGGATCGGCCAGACCTCAATCCCGGCGGCGCAGCCCACCGAGCAGCGCCACGATGATCCCGAACACCACCAGCGCGCCGCCGGCGGCCAGGGTGAGGTTGAGCCATTGGTGCAGGCTGTCGATCGCGTGACCGGCCATGGCGTCGGCGATCTGGCGGATGTCCCCGCTGGTGTGGTTGAGGGCCTCGTTGAGATAGCGCCGGCCCACCTCCAAGCCCGCCCACCCGGCGGCACCCACCAGTAACGCGGAAATCCCCAGTGCGGCAATGGTTTTACCGCGGGCGCGGGCGGCGGCCAGCGTCAGCAGGGCGAAAACGCCGGCCAGCACCGTCACGCCCACACTGACCCATGGGCCCCACACGGCCAGCGGACGCAGGATCCCTGGTCGCAGACTGTCCGGCGCCGACGAGGCGATGGGAACCGTAAGCGTCTGTGGCACTTCGATACCGAAGTTGGTCAGGGTTTCGTGGAACGAGGCATCCGAGAGCATCGGTGCCACATCGATCACCCAACTGCCGTTCTCGTTCCGCGACAACCGGTCGGTGAACATCCAGGTGTGTGCGAGTTGATTGGCCAGCGCGAACTGCCCGGGGAAGTCCGGGCCCGTGGTGTAGGCACCCGCCGCGGCACGGATCCGCCGCGAGTCCACGTCTGCCCCGTTCTGCGCGGCCAGGGATTGCACCTGGGTGGTGAGTTCACCGGCCACCGCCTGCTGCAACTGCGGATCCTCCGCCGCGGCCGCCGCGAACGCCGAGTAGCCCTGCTGGTCGATGATGTTCTTCTGCACCCACGCCGACGGCACCGCCGCAGCGAGCAGGATCGTCGTCAGCACCCACAGGAACAGCGTCATGACGAAGCGCACGCCGTCCTCCTAGTTCTCGGGCGGCGGCCAGACTGCTCAGTCCGACAGGGCACGCCCCACGATCAGCGGATCGGCGTGGCCGACCACGTCAAAATCCTTGTTGTCGTAGTCGAACTTACCGAGAACATGGCGCATGGCGTTGATGCGGGCGCGTTTCTTGTCGTTGCTCTTGACCACGGTCCAGGGCGCCATCTCGGTGTCGGTCCAGGCGAACATGTCTTCCTTGGCCGCGGTGTAGTCCTCCCATTTGTCCAGCGACGCGAGGTCGGTGGGTGAGAGTTTCCACTGCCGCACCGGGTCGACCTGGCGGATGGTGAACCGGGTGCGCTGCTCGGATTGCGTGACGGAGAACCACAGCTTGGTGAGGCTGATGCCGTCGTTGACCAGCATCTGCTCGAACAACGGGGCCTGGCGGATGAATTCGGCGTGCTGCTTGGGCGAGCAGTAGCCCATCACGCGCTCCACTCCGGCGCGGTTGTACCAGGAGCGGTCGAACAGCACGATCTCACCGGCAGCGGGCAGGTGCTGCACGTAGCGCTGGAAGTACCACTGGGTGCGTTCTTTTTCGGTCGGCTTCTCCAGGGCGACCACCCGGGCCCCGCGGGGGTTGAGGTGCTCCATGAACCGCTTGATGGTGCCGCCCTTGCCGGCCGCGTCGCGTCCCTCGAAGACGATGACGTGCCGCAGCCCGTTGCCCTGGCTCCACTTCTGCAGCTTCAGCAGTTCGATCTGCAGCAGCCGCTTCTGCTCCTCGTACTCTTGGCGCGACATGCGGTCCTCGTACGGGTAGTTCTCCCGCCAGGTGTCCACGACCTCGCCGCCGGGTTCCAGCAGCAGTTCAGGGTCGTCATCGTCGTCGTCACGGACCGTGTAGCCGGTGATGTCCAGAGTCACCGGCCGACGGTATCCACCCCGGCGAACACGAAGGTGTCGCCGGGGTGAACGGCTGGTACGTCGTTACTTGGCCTTACGGCGCGGACGAGCCAATGCCAGCTTGGTCAGGAGCTTGTTCATCCTGACGATGGCCTTCTCCGAGTTGTTGTAGTAGCTGCCACCGGCGCCGACGCTGGTGCGCGGCACCACCACGGTCTCCTGCTTGCAGAACTTGCGCACCCCGTCGATTCCGCCGAAGCGGGCGCCGATGCCCGAGGTCTTCCAGCCGCCCATCGGCGCCGTCGTGCACATCAGGTTGGAGATCACGTCGTTGACGTTGACCGCACCGCAATCGAGCTGCAGCGCAATGGCCTTGGCCCGCTCGACGTCCTTGGAGAACACCGAGGCGCTCAGGCCGTAGGCGCTGTCGTTGGCCAGCCGGACGGCTTCCTCGACCGAGGACACCCGCATGATCGGCAGGGTCGGTCCGAACGTCTCCTGGGTCATGCACGCCATCGAGTGGTCGACGTCGACGAGCACGGTCGGCTCGAAGAAGCTGCCTCCGCCCTCGGGGCGCTTGCCGCCGGTCAGCGCCTTTGCGCCGGCGGCGAGGGCCTCGTTGACGTGCCGTTCGGTGATCGCGACCTGGCTGTCGTCGATCTGGGAACCGAAGTGGTAGCCCTCCCCGGTGCCCATCTTGAGGTTCTCGACAGCTTTGACGGTGGCGGCGACGAACTGGTCGTAGACCGGATCGAGCACGTAGACCCGCTCGACGGAGACGCAGGTCTGGCCCGCGTTGAACATCGCACCCCACACAGCGGCGTTGGCGGCCAGCTCGACGTCGGCGTCCTCGAGCACGATCATCGGGTCCTTGCCGCCGAGCTCCAGGCTCACCGGGGTCAGGCGACGCGCGGCGCGTTCCATCACCTTGGCGCCGGTCGCGCAGGAGCCGGTGAACTGGATGTAGTCGGCGTTGTCGATGACGGCCTCGGACACCGCGCGGGCGCCTTGCGCCAGGGCGAACACCTCGGGGGCACCGGAATCCAGCCAACCGCGCAGCAGCACCTCAGCAGTGAGCGGGGTGCGCTCGGACGGCTTGAGCAGCACCGCGCACCCGGCGGCCAGGGCGCCGATGGCATCCATCATCGCGTTGGCCACGGGGTAGTTCCACGGCGCGATGATCCCGACCACGGGACGCGGCCGGTAGTGCACCGAGATCTTCTTGATGGACATGATGGGCAGCGCGGCGGGTCGCGAGTCCGGCGCCATCGCCTGCTCGACGACCTTGATGTAGTACGACAGGATCATGATCAGCAGCGGGACCTCTTGCGCGGCGTCCATGGCCGACTTGCCGGTCTCGGCGATCAGGAGTTTTTCGATCTCGTCGCGGTGGTCCCCCAGCCACACCGCGTAGCGGGACAGCACCTTGGCGCGGCCTTTGGCGCCGCGTGCCTCCCACTCCCTCTGCGCTTCCCGCAGCCCGGCCGCGATACGCGGCACGTCGGCCGCGTCGGTCCAGGTCACCTGGCCGGCGACGGCACCGGTGGCGGGGTTGTGAATAGTGCCGGAACCCGTGAACTCTCCGGTCAGAGCTACATCTGGCGTCGCAGTCATGGGCCTATGTTAACCACCGTGTGTGACGCACGTCGCACCGGGGTTGACACCTGTCAAGTGAACGACAGCAACGGTGGCCCGATCACGCGCCCCAGATCAAATGCGACGGCGTGTGACGACCCCCCAAGTCGCCACACGCCGCCTCTCCCCCGAAACTTCAGTCCTCTGAGCTCGCCTTCTTCGGGCTGAGCTTCTTGGCCGTCTTTTCGGCGGCTTGCTTGACCTTCTTCACAACCCGGTCCACGTTCGCCTTGGCCTTGTCCGCCCGTTTCCCGGCCTTGTCCTTGGTGTCGTTGAGCTGGGCGTTGAGGGTGGTGACGTGAGGCTTGAGGTTGTTCGCCTTCGAGTCGGTGTCGGACTTGTCGTCGGTGGCCGACAGCAGCTGGCTCCGGTTGAGATTGTTGGTGATCACGTTGCCGGTGCTGTCCACTTTGTCTCCGACGCCGAGCACCTTGGCGGCGGCAACCCGGACGGAATCGCGTGCACCGATCAGTTGCGTGTTGCGGAACTGCATCAGGGCGCCATCGCCGGTCGGGTCGGTCGGGTCGTGATTCGTGCCGCCACCGAGCGACACCGGGAGCGCTTCGGCAAGCCCCTCGATGACCGGATCCGCGGCCCACATCGGGGCGTCGATGTACTCCTTCACAGCCTTGTAGACCTCAAGGTTGTCGCCGGACGCCATCGCCTGCGCGACGGCCACCAGGCCGACCGCCCCGAGCACGACGCCGTTGACGCTGCGCACCGCCGACTCCTGCACGCCGCCGGCGAGTTCCGCGGCGTAGTTGTCGTTGAGCACTGTCGGGCTTACCCCGAGCGCTCCGGCGACCTGGGCATTGACGGCATCCCGGAACCCGAGGAGTTCGTTGTTGCGGAACTGCATGAAGGCGCCGTCTCCGGCCGAGGTGTTGGTCACGTGATCCGAGCCCCCGCCGAACCCTTCGGGCAACGTGATCGCGATCGCCTCGATGACGGGATCGGCGACGTACACCGGCGAGTCGACGATCTGCCGGATCTGTGAGTACAGCCTCGCGTTGTCGCCGGCCGCGAGCTGCGCGGCAAGGACCAGCGGGACGAACGGCGCCTGCACGAGCTGATCGGCCAGACGTTGAGCGGCCAGGAACGCCAATCCCGCTTGATTCATGCCGGTGAAGTCGGCCATCAGCGCGGCCTGGGCATCGACGACGCGCGGCGGCGTAGGCGTCGACGCCACCACCGGAGTGATCGCGATGGCGCCGGCGCCGGCAATGGCAACGCACGCGGTCAGGCCGCTCGAGACACGACTGTTCATAGATGAAACCCCCTCGTTGACTTGCGATTTGGGCTGGCCGTCGGCCCGCTCCCGCAGCAAATTACGCCGACGAAAACGATTTCTCAGGTTTTTCTCAGGGTGTCTTTGCGTATGCAACTAAGCGGTCGTTCAGCACTGTTGCCGCAACGTCTCAGATGTAGCCATCAAGCCAGCTCACCCATCGATCTTGAAGTTTGCTACCGCACCGAAGGGAAAGCGAAAGTCTTGCAGCACGCAACCGTGCGGGTCGGCCAGCTCATTCGAATGATCAAGTGATACTTGGCAGTTAGGCCGCCGCCGAAATTCAAGATCACCGACACTCACGGCGTCGTGATCGTGATTTGTGTGACGCAAGTTGCCGATACGCCAAAAAGTCCGGACCAGACAGGTGATCGCTCAGCGAAAATCCGGAGAGGCGCTGCTCACCTGGTCGCCCTGCCCATCACCTGCGAAAACCGCGGCGGTGCACACCACCGAAGTGCCCAGCAACACTCCGCCGACGGTGTCCGTGAAGTAGTGAAAAGTCATTGCCAGGCCGACCATGCCGAGCAGGATGGCGCCCGCCGCGAGGACAAGCGACCACAGCCCCACGCCTGCCACCAGGACGAGCAGCCCCGCCACCACCACGAGGAAGGTGGTGTGGCCGCTGGGGTAGGCCAGCGCACCCCCCTTCTCCCTGCCGAAGATGGGCTTGCAGACCCGCACGATGGCGATGGCCACCAGGGGGCTCACCACCATGGCGAGCGCCAGCCGCTTCCGGTGCTGCCGGATGGCCACGACGATGCCGACGAGCAACGCGACAATCAGCACCGCCGGTGTGGTGATGCCGAGGAAAACCGTCGCACGCGAACCCAAGTCGCTGCCGAGCCGTTGAAACCAGCTGTCGACCGGTTGCGGTGCGCCGCGGACCGCCCAGCCGAGCAGCACCATCCCGGTGACGCCGATCAGCGGCCACCACCGGGTGATCAAGGGATGATGCCGCGCAGGTACGCCGCCTGGCCGAGATGCTGAGCGCAGTCGTCGATGATGCTGACCAACCGCGCGCTCGCCGTCACCGGCGGATCCCATCGCGTATCGACGATGCGGCCGAGATCTTCGGAGGTCACGCCGGCGATGTAGGCCAGCGTCACCTTGTGCACCGCCAGGTAGTACCCCGCCAGCAGTTCGGCGGATGCGTGCACCTTCGCAACGTCGTCGGGGGTGTGCCCGTACCCGATGTCACCGGCCGGCAGGTCCAGCCCGAACCGGTCCTTCCAGCCATCACGCGTCCAGACCTGCTCGATGCCGGCGACGTCACACAACTGCAGGTCCTGGCAGCGGGCGCTGTGCCAGATCAGCCACGCGATGCTGTTGGCCTGCGGGGTGGGGCGGTAACTCGAGACCTCTTCTGTCAGCCCATCGGTGAGATCGTCGACATGCTCGATGAGCCGGGTGAACGCGTCGCGCAGCAATTCTCGGACGGCATCGGAATCAGCGGCAGCCATGACCTCGACGCTACTCGCGAACCGCCCCGGCACCGTCCCGACTACGATCACGGGCATGCCGTTGAATACCGGCGACGTGTTCGCCGGGTACACGATTCAGCGTCTACTCGGCTCAGGCGGCATGGGCGAGGTGTATCTGGCGCAGCATCCGCGCCTACCCCGCGAAGACGCGCTCAAGATCCTGCCGGCCTCGCTCACCGGCGACGCCCAGTACCGTGACCGGTTCAACCGCGAAGCCGACATCGCCTCCTCGCTCTGGCATCCCCACATCGTGGGCCTGCACGATCGCGGCGAGTACGAGGGGCAGCTGTGGATCGCGATGGACTACGTCGACGGCACCGACGCCGCCCGGTACGTACGCGATCGGCACCCCTCCGGCATGCCCCTGCCCGAGGCCGTCGAGATCGTCACCGCGATCGCCGAAGCTCTCGACTACGCACACGACCGCCACCTGTTACACCGCGACGTCAAGCCCGCCAACATCCTGCTGACCGGGCCGGAAGTCGCTCGCCGACGAATTCTGTTGGCCGACTTCGGTGTTGCTCGCCGGATCGACGACATCAGCGGGATCACCGCCACCAACATGGCCGTCGGCTCGATGGCCTACTCCGCCCCCGAGCAGCTCCTGGGGCAGACGATGGACGGACGGGCCGACCAATACGCCTTGGCGGCCAGTGCATTTCAGCTCCTGGCCGGGCATTCGCCGTTCCACCATTCCAATCCCGCCGTGGTCATCAGCAAGCAACTCAACGAGCTCCCGCCCAGCCTGCGCAGCAATCGTCCCGAACTGGCCTACCTGGACGAGGTGATGCTCAAGGGCATGGCCAAGGACCGCGACGGCCGCTATGCGCGGTGCGGCGATTTCGCGAAGGCGCTCGCCGACGCCCGCGCGACCGCCCCGGTCACGCAGCGCCCGCCCACGGTGCAGCCGGTGTCGCCGCGACCGGTGTCGACGGAACCCCCGCGGGTCTTCACGGCTCCGGCCTTCACGGCACCCGGGCCCCCGGTGGTCAGCGCGCCGCACCAGTCCCCCACCTGGTCGGGCCCCAGCCCGATCCCTCAACCCCGCCACCCCCAGAAGCCCACCGCCGCAAGGCGTGTGGTGCCGGGTGTGCTGGCGGTACTGCTGGTGTGTGCCCTCGGCTTCGCGATCAGCCAGTTCGTCCGGGCCGCCCCGGCGCCGCGCAGCACACCGTCGTGGCAGCCGTACCTCGACGCAGCTCAGACCTTCGCGCTGCACACCGTCACCGTCAGCGCCGACACGGCCGACAGCGATCTCCAGGCGATCATGGACGGCGCCACCGATGAGTTTCGCGCCGACCTGAAGAGCCAGGCGCCGCAGATCAAACGCAAGGCCCAGGAACTGGGCGTCAAGACCGACGGGACGGTCACGGGGGCCGGCGTCGAATCGCTGTTCTCCGATGAAGCGGTCGTGCTCGTCACCGTCGACACCAAGGTGACCGTCACGAGCAACCGGGTCGGCGTGGTCTCACTGCAACGGGTGCGGGTCACCGTCGAACATGTCGACGGCGCCTACAAGGCCTCGAAGCTGGAGTTCGTGAACTGATGGGGACACGCACACGCGGCTGGACGCTGCTGGTCGCCGGCCTCGTCGTCGGCATCATCGTCGCCATCGGCCTGGGTTCCTGGCAGCTGTCGGTCAAGAGCCGGCCGGCGCCCGCGCCCGTCGCCGACGACGACCATGCGCGCGAGCAGGTCACCGAGTTCGTGGCCACCAACGTGGTCAAGGTGCTGAGCTTCACTCCCACGACCAGCCGGGGTGACATCGATACGGTCAGCGAACTGCTGACCGGCTCGGCGGTCGACGACTACCGCAAGACGATCCGCACGAAGCCGGACAACGTCACCCAGACCGCGACGGTCCGTAACACCGGCGTGGAGTCGCTGTCTGCCGACGAGGCCATGGTGGTGGCGTTCGTCGACCAGAAGACCGAGACCGCGGGTGGCGGCGAACCGACCAAGGACGCGCTGGCGTACCGGGTCAGCCTCACCCGCGTCGACGGTGACTGGCTGATCTCGGAGCTGGAGCAGCTCTAGCGGCTACTGCGCGGCGGCTCCGTGGAACACCGCCTCGACGTTGTTACCGTCGGGATCGCGGACGAACGCGCCGTAATAGCCCGGGTGGTACTCGGGCCACAGACGTGGCGCGTGCAGCGACTCGGCCCCCAGTTTCAGCGCGGCGTCATAGAACGCCTGGACCGCATCGGTGTCGGCCGCATGGAACGCCACATGGATCTCCCGGTTGGGCCCGCCGGCCTCGCCGGCGCTGGCGTCGGCGATCCAGAAGTCGGGCTTGCCTTCACTGCCGTAGCCGATGGCCACGCCGTAGTCCATCTGCCGGGAGTAGCCCAGGACACCCAGCACGGTGTCGTAGAACTCGCTGGCCTTGGTGAAATCGGTGCAGTTGATGCCGAAGTGATCGATCACTCGCTGATCCTGGCACGGCCCACCGACAAAGCCGCGAAGTGTCACGAATTTCGGCCAACCCCATGGGCATTCACAGCTGGGAGTCGTAGGTTAGTTAGATGAGCTACGACCTGTGTATCCGCGGCGGCACCATCGTCGATGGCCTGGGTGGCGAGCCCTACGTGGGCGATGTCGCGGTGCGCGACGGCGTCATCGTCGAGATCGGGTCCGTGGCCGGGACCGCCGACCGCGAGATCGATGCCACCGGGCTCTTGGTCACCCCCGGTTTCGTCGACCTGCACACGCACTACGACGGTCAGGCGATCTGGTCGGACCGGCTCAACCCGTCCTCGGCGCACGGGGTCACCACGGCCGTGATGGGCAACTGCGGCGTCGGGTTCGCTCCGTGCCGCCCCGACGATCACGACGTGCTGGTCGACGTGATGGCCGGTGTGGAGGACATCCCCGGGGTCGTCATGGTCGACGGTCTGCCGTGGACGTGGGAGACGTTCCCCGAGTTCCTCGACGCCTTGGGGTCCCGCCGGCTCGACATCGACGTGGCGGCGTTCCTGCCGCACTCCCCGCTGCGGGTGTACGTGATGGGCCGGCGCGGCGTCGACCGGGAACCGGCCACGACCGAGGATCTGGCGCTCATGCGCAAGCTCGCCGCCGAGGCCGTGAACTGCGGAGCACTGGGATTCGCCTCGTCGAGGCTGACGATCCACAAGACCGAGAGCGGCAGGCCGATTCCCAGTTACGACGCCGGCTACGCGGAGATCGAGGCGATCGCCCGGGGCGTGGACGACGCCGGTGGCGGCCTGATCCAGTTCGTGCCCGATCTGGTCGCGGGCGACTACGAACCGGCACTGCAGACGGTTTTCGACGTCGCCGCCGACGTGGGCTTGCCCGTCACGTTCACGCTGGCGATCGGCAATGCCGGGCCGCCGTTCTTCGAGGACGCGCTGCGGATGGTGGAGAAGGCAAACAACAACGGCGGCAGTATCTCTGCACAGATCTTTCCCCGGCCGATCGGGCTGGTGCTCGGCCTAGAGCTGTCGGGCAATCCGTTCGTGCTCTACCCGAGCTACCGCGAGATCGCCCACCTGCCGCTTTCCGAGCGGGTCGCCGAGATGCGTAAACCCGAAGTCCGCCAACGGATTCTGAGCGATTCCGCGGCCAGCGACGGGCACCCGCTGATGTTCGCGGTGCAGGCCTGGGACTACATGTACCCGCTGGGTGAGCAGCCCGACTACGAGCCCGATCCGTCGAACTCGATCGGTGCCCGCGCGCGGGCCCGCGACGTCGACCCGCTCGAGGAGGCCTACGACCGCCTGCTCGACGACGACGGGCACGCGATGCTGCTGGTCACGCTGGCCAACTTCCGTGACAACTCCCTCGACACCGTCGCCGAGTTGATCCGCCGCGACGACGTCATCCTCGGCCTCGGCGACGGCGGCGCGCATTACGGGATGATCTGCGACGCGAGCTTCCCCACCTACCTGCTGACGCACTGGGTACGTGACCGGGGTGCGGGGATGCTGACCGTCGCGGATGCCGTTCGGGAACTGACATCGGTGCCGGCCCGGGTGGCCGGGCTGGCCGATCGCGGTCGAATTGCTTTGGGCTACAAGGCTGATTTCAACGTCATCGACCATGCGGCGCTGCGGTTGCACCGGCCGGTCGTCGCCTATGACCTGCCCGGCGGCGGGCGGCGCCTCGACCAGACGGCGGACGGTTACGTCGCGACCGTCGTGTCCGGTGAGATCATCGCCGAGAACGGTGTCCCCACGGAGGCGCGTCCCGGTCGGCTCGTCCGCGGCAAACAACCTGCACCCATGTGACAGGTCTCCCACGACGGCGCGCGTACCGGCCTATTCTCACGTCATGAGCGTGAAAGTGGATCTCAACCAGCTGGCCGACAAGCTGGCGGACTACACGTTCGCCTACCTCGTCACGGTCGACGACAACTACCACGCACACACCGTCGCGGTGGAGCCACACCTGGTCAACGGGGTAATTCACGTCGGCCCGGTCGGAGGGCACACCCGTAGAAACCTCGCGTCCCACGAGCACGCGACGCTGGTCTGCCCGCCGCGTCAGCCCGGTGGGTATTCGTTGATCGTGGACGGGCGTGGCCAGGCCGGCACCGCCGGGGACGAGACGCATCAGATCGTGCCCAGCCGCGCGGTACTGCATCGCCGGGCGGCCCAGCCCGGCCCACCCGGCAAATGCGACAGCGACTGCATCGTCCTGTCGGAGAACTGACACCACGGTTTCGTGCCGAGCGTGGCGTTTATGCCCGCATTTGCGCCAAAATCCGTGCACAGGAGTCACACTCGTCGTCAGACCGGGCAGCCGGCGGCCCGCAGCTTCGCCCGCACGCGTTCGACGATGACGTGCGGGCGGGACATCATCTCCGCGCTGACCCGCACAACGGCCCATCCGGCCTCCTCCAGCAACGCGATGCGGTCGATGTCCCAGGATCGCTGCCGCCGATCAGTCCAGTGTTGAACGCCGTCATACTCGACGGCCACCTTCCATTCCCGCCACCCCAGGTCAACCCGGATGCGCAGGTCACGAAACTCGATCTGGGTCTCAGGAGTCGGTAAGCCGCCGCGAACGATGATCAGCCGCAGCCTGCTCTCCTGAGGGGACTCGGCACCACCGTCGAACAAGGGCAGCACCGAACGTAATCGCGCGACACCTCGGCAGCCCGGATGAGCATCGGCCACGGCGAGCACGTCGGCAGGTTTGATGCTCGTGGCGTTGAGCAGCGCGTCCACGAGGGGCACCGCGAGTTCGGGACGGTACAGCCGACCGAGGTCGAAGGCCGTGCGAGCCGGGGTCGTGACATCCATTCCGGCGACCGTGCACGTCTCAGCGGGGCCGAGTGCCCAGGAGTGCACGACCATCCCCGCGGGCGCGCGCCGGTCAGCGCGAATGATCTCCGCAGGCCCATCGGGCCTCAGCCACTTGGTGCCCAGCACCGCCGCGGCAGAGAGCCCGGCGAGCGTCGCACCGGTGGACAGCCAGGCCGCTTGTGCTCTGATCCGGGCGGTCAGTTCGAGGTCGCTCCTGACATACACGTCCCGGTACAGCGCGACGTGACGGCGGGCCAGCCCCCGACGAGTCAATTCGCCCCGGCGCACCGCGGCACTTCCGATGAAGGGTTCCATGGCCGCAGGCTTGCGAACCATGCCGACGAATGTGACGCCCGTGCACGGAAATTCGCGGATTGCTGTGCATGAACGCCACGCTGGGGATACGCAACGAAACAGCCCTGGCACGCGGAGCGCGCCAGGGCTGTTTACGTTGCGACTTCTTAGAAGTCCATACCGCCCATGCCACCGGTCGGATCGCCCGCGGGCGCTCCGGCCTTCTCCGGCTTGTCGGCGACGACAGCCTCGGTGGTGAGGAACAGCGCCGCGATGGACGCCGCGTTCTGCAGCGCCGAGCGGGTGACCTTGACCGGGTCGGCAACGCCGGCGGCCAGCAGGTCCTCGTACTCACCGGTCGCGGCGTTCAGGCCGTGACCCGCAGGCAGGTTCGACACCTTCTCGGCGACGACGCCCGGCTCCAGACCACCGTTGAAGGCGATCTGCTTCAGCGGGGCCGACAGCGAGACGCGCACGATGTTGGCGCCAGTGGCCTCATCACCGGTGAGCGAAAGCTCCTCCAGCGACGGAGCCGACTGCAGCAGGGCCACGCCACCACCGGCGACGATGCCCTCTTCGACGGCAGCCTTCGCATTGCGAACGGCGTCCTCGATGCGGTGCTTGCGCTCCTTGAGCTCCACCTCGGTGGCAGCTCCGGCCTTGATCACCGCAACACCGCCGGCCAGCTTGGCCAGGCGCTCCTGCAGCTTCTCGCGGTCGTAGTCGGAGTCGCTGTTCTCGATCTCGGCGCGGATCTGGGCGACACGGCCCTGGATCGCGTCGGCATCGCCGGCACCCTCGATGACGGTGGTCTCGTCCTTGGTGACGACGACCTTGCGGGCCTGGCCCAGCAGCGCGACATCGGCGGTCTCCAGCGAGAGGCCGACCTCTTCGCTGATGACCTGGCCACCGGTGAGGATGGCGATGTCCTGCAGCATGGCCTTGCGGCGGTCACCGAAGCCCGGAGCCTTGACGGCCACAGACTTGAAGGTGCCACGGATCTTGTTGACCACCAGGGTCGACAGGGCTTCGCCCTCGACGTCCTCGGCGATGATCAGCAGCGGCTTGCCGGACTGGATGACCTTCTCCAGCAGGGGCAGCAGGTCCTTGACGGTCGAGACCTTCGAGGAGACCAGCAGGATGTAGGGATCCTCGAGGACCGCTTCCTGACGCTCGGCGTCGGTCACGAAGTAACCCGAGATGTAGCCCTTGTCGAAGCGCATGCCCTCGGTGAGCTCCAGCTGGAGACCGAAGGTGTTGCTCTCCTCGACGGTGATGACACCCTCGTTGCCGACCTTGTCCATGGCCTCGGCGATCAGGTCGCCGATGGACTGGTCTCCGGCGGAGATACCGGCGGTGGCAGCGATCTGCTCCTTGGTCTCCACCTCCTTGGCGGACTTCAGGAGGGTCTCGGTGACCTTCTCGACGGCCTTCTCGATGCCGCGCTTCAGGCCGAGCGGGTTGGCGCCGGCAGCGACGTTGCGCAGACCTTCGCGAACCAGGGCCTGGGCCAGAACGGTGGCGGTGGTGGTGCCGTCGCCCGCGACGTCGTCAGTCTTCTTGGCGACCTCTTTGACCAGCTCGGCGCCGATCTTCTCGTACGGGTCCTCCAGCTCGATCTCCTTGGCGATGGACACACCATCGTTGGTGATCGTGGGGGCGCCCCACTTCTTCTCCAGGACGACGTTGCGACCCTTAGGGCCCAGCGTCACCTTTACCGCGTCGGCGAGGCTGTTCAAGCCCCGCTCGAGGCCGCGACGGGCCTCTTCGTCATACGCAATTGTCTTAGCCATTGCGAAGTGATTCCTCCGGATAGGGGATCGCACGTTCATTGGTCGGGTTCAGTGCCCGCGACGGACGACTGGGGTGTGCTCCCGCAGGTGCGGCCCCGGCCTCACCGGCCCGACCTAGCACTCACTGATCGAGAGTGCCAACTGCATTCTTAGCACTCGACCAGGGCGAGTGCAAGGTTGTCGGGCGGTTGCTCCGGCTTCCGGCCTTCGCCCGTGGCGAAACTGCGTCAGGCCCGACCGGTCGGTGTGACGAACTGCCAGCCCGCGGCCTGCATGGCGGGGATCGCGTCGGCGAATCCGGCATGCGTGCCGGACTGGGGATGGTTCATGTGGGCGATCACGATGGACCCCGGGGCCGCATTCATCACGTTGGACCGCACCGCCGCGGCGGACGCCGTCGCTCCGTTGTCCGCGTTGAGGGTGAACCCCAACGGCTGCTCACCGAGTTCGTGCACGATCTCGACGGCCACGTCGTCGTAGTGCGCGGTACCGGGACGGAACCAGGTCGGGGCCCGACCGGTCAGCGCCGTCAACCGCTGGTGATTGCCCCACACCTCATTGACCACTTCATCGGCCGAACGGGTCCCGGCGATGCCATAGGCGGACCGGCCGGTCACCGACAGCGGCACATGTCGGGTGCCGTGGTTCCCGATCTCGAACAACGGGTTGCCGGCCAACTGCCGCGCCCGGTCCGGATTCCTGTCGAGCCATTTCGAGTTGAGCATCAACACTGCGGGCACGCCGTTGCGCTGCAGCGTGTCGAGCAGTGCGTCGTCGCAGGCACCGTCACAGGCGTCGAAGGTCAACGCGATCTGGCGGCCGACGGCAGCGAAGGACGTGGTGATCCCGGGCAGCGCCATCCCCCACTGGGTGGGGGTGCGTCGCTTGTTCGTCATCGCGACCGACGGCGGGTCGATCGCGTTCGGGTCGGCGTGCGCAGTGGAGATCCCGGGACGCAGCGCGTACCCGGCTGCGATCGAACCGACCGCGGTCGCCGCCAGCAATGTGCGCCTGGTGATCACATTTGCCGACGGTAGGAGCGCTTCTTGATGACAGCCGACCGATCAGCTGTGGGTTGGCTGCGGACGCGGCGCGTGGACTAGCCGGTCGTCGCTTGGTACTCCTGCACCTTTGCCGCGAAGTCGTCGAGCAGCCGCAGCGACTCGTCCTTTCCGACGGACGGCAGGAACAGCCCCAGCTGACCGAAGCCGAGATCCTCAGCGGCACGCCAGTAGTCGGGCTTGATGGGTGCACCGAACATCATCAACGGCACGTCCTGCGCGCCGCCGTCGTGCATCTGTCCGATGCGCTTGGCCAACACGTCCCTCGGTAGCGGGTTGGAAATCCAGCCCGCGCCATGGCGAATCACGCGTTTGACGGTGGCATCGGAATTGCCGCCGATGTAGATGGGCGGGTGCGGTTTCCGGACCGGCTTGGGCCGGCAATAGGACGACTCGAAATTGATGTACTTACCGTGATACTCGGCCGGCTCGTCGGTCCACAGCGCCTTGACCGCCTCGATGCTCTCGTCCAGCCGTGCGCCACGGGTTTTCGGATCGGTGCCGTGATCGCGCATCTCCTCGAGGTTCCAGCCGGCCCCGACACCGAAGACGAACCGCCCACCGGAGATGAGGTCGATGCTCGCGCCTTCCTTGGCGGCGTGGATCGGGTCACGCTGGATGAGCAGTGCGACCCCGGTGACGAGTTCGATCGTGGAGGTCACCGCGGCCGCGGCGGCGAGCGTGACGAACGGATCGAGCGTGTTGTAGTACCACGGCGGCAGATCGCCGCCGTTCGGATACGGGGATTCCCGGCTCACGGGGATGTGGCTGTGTTCGGCGACGATCAGTGAGGCGAGTCCGCGCTCCTCGATCGCGCGGGCCAGTGATGCCGGATCAATGCTGTCGTCGTCGACGAAAGTCGCGATTCCGAACTTCATTCGGCCGACGCTACTCCCGCGCGCGACCGAGCGCCGTCACCGTCTTCCTTTCGCCCGCAACCCGTCGAACACCACCGAGGTGACCCGTTCGGCCACGTCGTCGTTGTAGGCCTGCATGGCCTGACATCCGACCAGAAGTGCCTTCACGTCCGAGACCGTGACATCACGCCGGACCGTGCCCGCCTTCTGCCCCACGGCCAGCAGGTCCCCGAGGACTGACAGGTACTCGTCCTCGGCCTCGGGAACCACTGTGTTGACGTCGATCCCCGATCCGGCGAGTGCGTCGACCAGTCCCCGGTCGGCGGCGCCCCACTGCAACACCATCGACCGCAGGAACATGAACAGCGCGTCGGCGGGATCGGCCTCGGCGAGCAAGCTTCGCCCCTCGTCGACGACGCCGCGGATCCGCTCGGCGATCACCGCCTGGAACAACGCGTCCTTCGTCGGAAAGTGTCGGTAGATGGTTCCCGCGCCGACCCCGGCCCGGCGCGCGATCTCGTCGATGGGTACGGACAGTCCATCGGCGGCGAACGTTTCGTAGGCCACCTCCAGCACCCGGGCACGGTTCCGCGCCGCATCCGCACGCATTCGCCATCACCTCACAAATCCGTCGGCGACAAATCATTGACAAAGCGGGGCGCACGTTCCGTATATTCGTACACAACCGGAGTGCTCACTCCGCTTAGCCCTACTAGGAGTCTCTCATGACCAACTGGACCACCGCCAACATTCCGAATCAATCGGGCCGCACGGCCATCGTGACCGGCGCCAACACCGGTCTCGGGCTCGAGACCGCCAAGGCCCTGGCCGCCAAGGGCGCCCACGTCGTACTCGCCGTTCGCAACCTGGAAAAGGGAGAGGCCGCCGTCGAGTGGATCTCGCGGTCGGTGCCGAACGCCGACCTCGAACTGCAGCGCCTCGACCTGGGCTCCCTGAAATCGGTGCGGGAGGCCGCTGACGAGATCAGGGCCGGGCACGACACCATCGACCTGCTGATCAACAACGCCGGCGTGATGACCCCGCCGAAGGAGACCACCGAAGACGGGTTCGAGCTGCAGTTCGGCACCAACCACCTCGGCCACTTCGCCCTCACCGGCCTGCTTCTCGACCGCCTGCTGCCGGTTGCCGGCTCACGCATCGTGACCGTCAGCAGCATCGGCCACCGCTTCTCGCGCGGCATCCGGTTCGACGATCTGCAGTGGGAACGCAGCTACAACCGCCTCCAGGCCTACGGTCAGTCCAAGCTCGCCAACCTGCTGTTCACCTACGAACTGCAGCGCCGCCTGATCGGGCAGAACACCACAGCCCTGGCCGCGCACCCCGGCGGATCCGACACCGAATTGGCCCGCCACCTTCCCCGCGCCGCACAGCGCGCGGTCCCCCTGCTGCGTCCGTTCTTCCAGGAGGCCGCCATGGGCGCGCTGCCGACGCTGCGGGCGGCGACGGATCCGGGCGCGCTCGGCGGTCAGTACTACGGCCCCGACGGGCTCGGCGAGCAGAAGGGCCACCCGAAGCTGGTGACCTCCAACGAGCGGTCCTACGACATCGAGCTCCAGCGCCGGCTGTGGTCGGTGTCCGAGGACCTGACGGGCGTCACCTTCCCGGTCCTGCAGGACGCGCGCGCCTGACGCGATGGCCCGTCGCCGCAACTAGGCTGGCGGGGTGTCGCTCTGGGATCCCAGGAATGTGCCCCCTTATCCCCCGCCCCGCTACACCGAGAACGAGCCTGAGGTCAGCGCGCGGCTCAGACGCGGCGACGGGCCGCCCGACTACGACTCCCAGGGCCTGGTGAAATACCACTACCTGGCCAACCAGCAGCAGACCGGCGGCGATTACGGTCTCTACCGCGTCGACATCAGCCCGCAGGGCGGCGGGCCCGGCCCGCATTTTCACCGGACCATGTCGGAGGCATTCTTCGTCCTGTCGGGCACCGTCGAGCTCTACGACGGAAACGACTGGGTCGACGGCAACCACGGCGACTTCCTGTATGTTCCACCGGGCGGAATCCACGGCTTCCGCAATGTGACCGACGCGCCGACATCGCTTTTGATGTTGTTTGCTCCGGGCGCGCCGCGCGAGGCGTATTTCGAAGGGTTCGCCCAGTTGGCCGACCTCGACGACGAGGAACGCGCCGAGTGGTTCGTCAAGAACGACAACTACTTCCTCTGAGCGACACGCCCGGCGCTTTCCTGCAGAGATGCGCCGGCGTAACGCGCTGGCCTAGACTGCATTCCGACTGAGAGGAGTCCTCGGGTGCGGGCTGATGCAGCGCCCAGCACCCAGGCACTTCGGGGCTGGCAGCGCAAGGCGCTGGTGCGGTATTTGACCGCCAAACCGCGGGACTACCTGGCGGTCGCCACCCCAGGCGCGGGTAAGACGACGTTTGCGCTGCGGATCGCGGCGGAGCTGCTCAACGACCGCACGGTCGACGCGGTCACCGTGGTGGTGCCCACCGAGCACCTCAAGATCCAGTGGGCGCAGTCGGCAGCGCGAAGCGGCATCGCACTCGATCCGAAGTTCAGCAATTCCAACTCGCAGACCTCCGCGGAGTACCACGGCGTCGTCGTCACCTATGCCCAGGTGGCCAGCCATCCCACCCGGCACCGCGTACGCACCGAGAACCGCAAGACCCTCGTCATCTTCGATGAGATCCACCACGGCGGTGACTCGAAGAGCTGGGGCGACGCCATGCGCGAAGCCTTTGACGACGCGACCCGGCGGCTGTCTCTCACCGGTACCCCGTTCCGCAGCGGCGACAGCCCGATCCCCTTCGTGAACTACGAAACCGACAGCGCCGGTTTCCAGCAATCGAAGGCCGACCACGTGTACGGCTATTCCGATGCGTTGGCCGACGGAGTGGTCCGGCCCGTGGTGTTCCTCGCCTATTCGGGCGAGGCACGCTGGCGTGACAGCGCCGGTGACGAGCATTCGGCCCGGCTCGGTGAGCCGCTGACCGCCGAGCAGACCGCACGCGCCTGGCGTACCGCGCTGAACCCGACCGGCGAGTGGATGCCTGCCGTTATCGCGGCCGCCGACAAACGGTTGCAGCAGAAGCGCCAGCATGTGCCCGATGCCGGCGGCATGATCATCGCCACCAACCAGACCACGGCACGGGCCTATGCCGACCTGCTCATCAAGATCACCGGCGAGGCACCCACCGTGGTGCTCTCCGATGATCCCGGCGCCTCTGACCGGATCAGTCAGTACTCGGAGGGCACCAGCCGTTGGCTCGTCGCGGTCCGCATGGTGTCCGAGGGCGTCGACGTGCCGCGGCTGTCGGTCGGTGTGTATGCGACGAGTGCGTCGACGCCGCTGTTCTTCGCCCAGGCCATCGGCCGGTTCGTGCGCTCGCGCCGGGCCGGCGAGACCGCCAGCATCTTCCTGCCGTCGGTGCCCAATCTGCTGCTGCTGGCCAGCGAGATGGAAGCCCAGCGCAATCATGTGCTGGGCAAGCCGCACCGGGAGTCCGACGGACTCGATGACGAGGCGCTCGAAGCCGCCGAGAAGCGCAAGGACGAGAAGAGCGAACTCGAGAACGGTTTCGAGTCCCTCGGCGCGGACGCCGAGTTGGACCAGGTCATCTTCGACGGCTCGTCCTTCGGCACCGCAACCCCGGCCGGCAGCGACGAGGAAGCCGACTACCTGGGCATCCCCGGCCTGCTCGACGCCTCGCAGATGCGAGATCTGTTGCGGCGCAGGCAGGATGAGCAACTCACCAAACGCACGGCCGAGGCCGCGGTGTCGGGCGGTCCGCCGCCGCCGCGCACCACGCACGGTCAGATCCGCGAGTTGCGCCGTGAACTCAACGCGTTGGTCACCATCGCCCATCACCGCACCGGCAAGCCGCACGGCTGGATCCACAACGAGCTACGCCGCATCTGCGGCGGGCCCCCGGTGGCGGCCGCGACCACCGATCAGCTCAAGGCACGCATCGAAGCCGTGCGCGACCTGAAGGCCTGACAGCCGCCCGCACGACAAAAAATCAGAGTCCCGCCAAACTCGCCCGAGACCGAACTGGAACTTGTTACAGTCGGCCAATTGCGTTCTGTTGCAGCCAGAACAGTTGGGGGAGAGCACATGACGACGACGTCCGCTACCGCTGGAGGGGCACGATTCATCGGGCGGGTGGGCGCTCTCGCCGTCACCCTGGGAATCGGAGTGGCGGTTGCCAACGGCACCGCGATCGCCTCCGCCGGGACCGGTGGCGACTCGTCCGGAACGTCTTCAGGGGCGACCAACAGTCCGAAGTCCGATAGCTCGACCCCCAAGCGAGGCCCCCGCAAGCCATCGGTCTCGGGCCCGGAGAAGCTGGCCAAACGACTCGGCGAGGTGTCCGCCAAGGTGGAGTCCGCCCTGGACAACTCGAAGGCCGGCGAGCGTCGGTCGTCAGCAGCATCGACCGACCGGAAGACCGATGGGAAGGACGGCAAGTCCGCGGTCGAGACCGCCGTCGGCAATGTCCGGCAGGCGGTCTCCCGCGCCATCGGCACGACAGCCGATGCACCCCGCAAACGGCCGGCCACGCTGGACACCAGGCCCGTGGAATCGCTGACCGTCGTCACCAAGACCGTGACGAATGATGTTGTGAGCAAGGCAATTCCGGCGTTGACTCCCCACATCCAGGCGCCATCCGCCCAGGCCATACCCGAGCTGGTGGCCAACGTGACGGAGCGCCTCAAACCGCGCATCCCGGAATCACCGGTGAACCCGGTCCAGGACCTCGGCCTGGCGGCACTGCTGGGCTGGTCGCGCCGCGATGGCCAGGCCCCGTCGATCGACCTCTTCGGCCGGTCGCGGGAGACCCAACAGGTCGAAAGCAGCGTCACCGCCTCGGAAGTCACCACCTCGGAAGTGGCCGCCGCGGCGACGAGCACACTGGCCACCGAGGACCAGCTTGAGGCCGAACAGCAGGTCAGCCAGATCGTGAACACGCCGATCGTCCAGCTGGCCAAGGTGGTGCTGATGGCGGCCTGGTACGTCGAGGCGGCCAAGAACTTCGCGACCGTCGGTGGCCCCGACTTCACGAACCTCTCACAGCTGAACCAGGCCGCCACCGAGTTCGCCAACCAGTCGGCAACCGAGTTCCTGCTGCTGAATTCGAACGATCCGAAGCTGCTGCTCCAGGTCAACCCGCCGCACAGCTGGAACGGGCAGAACGCGGGCGGCACCCGGATCTGGTACGACAACCCCGACACCGTCTACCGGTTCACGGGCATCAACGGCGCGTCCACCTACCGGATCGAGGGGACGGTCGCCGGATACGACCCGGCCGACCCGAGCACGCACCCCACGTCCGCCAACGCCAATTTCAGTGTGCTGACGGGCATCAACGGCGTCACCGCAGCCAATCTCAGCGGCGAGGATCTCAGCATCAGGGACGACGGGACGTTCACCATCGTGGTGAGCCCGGACGCGGCGCCGGCCAACCCCGAGCAGGGCATGAACTACATCCAGGCCCCGTCCAACTCGACCATCCTGGCCACCCGAAACACCTTGGGGGACTGGAACACCGAGACGCCCATGACGCTGACCATCGAGAAGACCGCCGGACCGCCGAGCAGCCTGTTCAGCCAGATCGGCGGGTTCGCCATCCCGTTCATCGGCCAGACGGTCGTGGAGAACCCGGCCCTGATGAGCCTGGTGTCGGTCATCCCGGCATTCGACAGGGTGCCGCTGCTGCTGTCTTCCACCGAGACCGCCCTGCTGATGCTGGTCACCGGCATCAGCGGTGAGAACACCTACATGTCGGTGGCCACCGCCACAGGCGCACCTAACACCTTGTCGCAGCCCGCTCACAACGCACAGTTCCTCTCCACCCAGTTGCAGAGCGCCGGCTACTTCCAACTCAAAGACGACGAGGCGATGATCATCACCGTCGATCCGGGTGACGCCGAGTACTTCGTGGTGCCGGTGACCAACGACTGGACCATCACCAACGACACCCGCAACGAGCAGACCAGCCTCAACAACAGTCAGGCCATCAAGAACGCGGACGGTACCTACACGATCGTGGTGTCCAAAAACGATCCAGGCGTGGCCAACTGGGTGTCCACCGGCGGGCTGAACCAGGGCACCATCTCCATGCGGTTCCAGGGCGTCGACCCGGATTCCACCAGCAACCCGACGGTGAAGACGCAGGTGGTGAAGATCTCGGAAGTCCAGGGGATCGTGAACGACCCGAATGACCCCAACTACAACCCCGAGCAGCTCAACTACGACCGCGACCAGCAGATCGCCGAGCGCCAGGCCGGGTACGACAGGCGCTACACGGTGTAACGGGCACCGCAGCCGCGACGACGTTCGCCGATTTCTACGTGAGGGTCGCCCTCGCCGAAAAATACGACCCTGGTGCAGAAAACGACGCTGCCCTACAACTCCAGCAGTTCGGGAAGGTCGGCGACGGAGTCGATGACGTAGTTGGGTTGCATCGCGAATTCGTCTGCGGCCCAACGGTCCAGCGTCGACTGACGGAACTTGCCGGTCCGCACCAGCACCCCGGCCATCCCCACCACCTGCGCCGCCAGGACGTCGTTGTTGAGGTCGTCGCCGATCATGTACATCTCCTCGGGGTCGACGCCGAGGCGGTTGGCGGCGGCCAGGAACCCTTCCGGAGCGGGCTTTCCCACGGCCGTGGCCTTGCGGCCCGACGTCTCCTCCATGCCGGTCAGGTACATGCCGGTGTCCACCCGCAGTCCGTCGGTGGTGGTCCACGCGGTGCTGCGGTGCATCGCCACCACCGGCACCCCCTGAGCCATCCAGTCGTACACCCAGCTGAGCGTGAGGTGGTTGTACTCCGGTCCGGCCCCGCCGAGCAGCACCACGTCCGGGGTGTCCGGTGCGGCCGGTCCGGTGAAGTCACTGGAGTACACGACGTCGACGCCGGGCATGTCCTCGCCGATCTGCCCGCTGTTGACGAGGAAACATCGGGCGCCGGGGTAACGGTCGCGCACGTACTCGGCGGTCAGCGCCGCCGCGGTGATCACCTCGTCGGCGGCGACGTCCATGCCGGCCGCGGTCAGCAGATCGGCGATCTGGGCGCGGGTGCGCGTGGTGGTGTTGGTCAGGTAGGAGCGGGCGATCTGATTCTCGGCCAGCACCCGCAACGTCTGCGCCGCGCCGTCGATGGGCTGCCAGGAGGTCACCAGCACACCATCGATGTCGAACAACACTCCACCGATAGCCATGCAGCGACAGTAAACGTCCGCAAATTCAGCGCAACTCGGGGCCTGCCGCACCGGATGCCCACGCGTTGTCGGCCACCCACGGTGAGGCGGCCACGGCAACCGACCAGGCCTGTGCCGCCGGGACATCGATCACGGCGTAGCGCTTCTCCCCCGCGGCGGTCGCCGCGATCAGGGTGGCCACCCCGGCGCGGCGCTGAAAGAACGTCTGTCGCACCGTCCATCCGATGATCCCGGCAGCGTCCAGGTGGTCGCGGCGGCGCTCGATGCTCCCGGCGCGGGCGACCAGCCAGCCGTCACGCACCAGATGACCGAGGGAGCTGGCCCGGTCCGCGGCCAGCAGCGCGGCGCCCCCGACCAACAGTGCCCACAGCACCCACACCCACACCGGCACCCCGACCACCAGGATCACCGCACCCAGGAGGAGGGGCGGCGTCAGAGCACGAGTCCAGCGCCGGCGCACCGCCGCCGGTCCGTGGGCCACCAGCGGTGCCTGCACGACGCCGGGATTGTCGATCAGCTCGGCCAGCACCGCCGTGGCGGTGGAGGAAGGGCAGGGCGGCAGCAGGAGCGAGGCCTCCCCCTCGCCGCCGACGCCGGTCATCACCGCGTCGAGGCGCGCACCGCCGAAGGCCCGCACCAGCAGTGGCTCACGCAGGGTGCCGCCACGCATCCGTCGCATGTCGTAGGTGTGCTCCCGCAGCCGAAGCAGGCCGTGTTGCAGGTGCAGCACGTCAGAATCTCTGCGCAGCACCAGATTCCCGTAGGTGAGTAAGGACCTCAGCACGGAGAGCACCACCGAAAGCGTCAGGACCACCACCGCACCGAGAACCACACTGATCAGGACGCCGAGGCGTTCTGCTACCGCGATTCCGGACTGGGCCAGATCCGAGTTCTGCAGCGCCGCACCCGCTCCCGCCTGGTAGACCACCCCCACCGCGGCCGCGATCATGGCCAGACCCGTGAGACTCAGCGGGCTGTAGCTCAGCCACGAGGGCTGCCAGCGGGCCAGTTCCCGGCCCGCCGGTGCATCCTCGACCGGGACGGCGTCGGCCAGCAGGATCGCGCGCAGCCGGGGCACCTGCTGCGCCTCGACCGCGTCGAGGGCAAACACGGTGTCCCCCTTGGCCTCCTGGCCGGTGCTGATCCGCAGCACGGTCAGGCCGAGCATCCGGTGCAGCAGCCGGGCATCGGTGGACACCGACCGGATCCGGTTGCGCGGCACTGACAGCACCTTGCGCTGCAACAACCCGGTGCGCAGTTGCACCTCATCCGGTTCGATGCGGTAGCTGGTGGTGAACCAGCGCGCCAGGCCGACGGCGACGGTCAGCGCGATCGCCGCGATGGTCCAGCCCGAGTTGCCGGTCGCCGAGCCCAGCACCACCGCACCGATCAGCAGCGGGATCTGTTGCAGCACTTCATGGACCGGGTGGACCAGCAGCATGCGCGGGCTCAGCCGCTGCCACGGCGGCCGGATGGCCGGCTCGGCCGGCGTGGTCACGTGGCGTCCTGTTCACCGATCGCCGCGATGTCGGTCAGCTGCGCCACCACCCGCTCGGCGACGTCGTCGTCGAGGGCCACGATCCGCACGGCCCCGGCCGAGGACGCCGTCGTCACCGTCACGTTGGCCAGGCCGAACAGCCGGTCCAGTGGGCCGCGGTAGGTGTCCACGGTCTGGACCCGGGAGATCGGGGCGATGCGGCGCTCCTGCACCAGCCACCCGGTGCGGGTGTACACCGCGGGCGTGCCGGATCCGACGTTGATGTCCCAGCGGTGCACGCGGTAGCGCCAGATCGGGACCACCACGACGAACAGGACGGCGCCCAGCACCGTGACGATCGCGGCCGCACCGTGCAGCCAGAGCATCCGGGAGTCGAGAGCGAACCAGACCATCTGGACCAGGGCCAGTACCACCCACGGGATGGCTGCGCTCAATGCCCACACCAGTGGCGCCTTACTGCTGGGCGGCTGGGCCGGATCGATCAATTTCACTGCGCGAACACCGTCTTCCAGTCGTTCTTCATATCGACGACGGTCCAGCCGTCGGGCCCGGCCTGCTGCAGTGCGGTGACCAGTTTTCCCGAAGACGGCGGGTTGGCGTCGTAGGCGTATTCGCGCTCGGCGTCGGTGTGGTGGACCAGCACGCCGAGGCTGGGGCGCGGGTTGTCGATCGTGGTGTACTCCAGCATCGCCTGGTCACCGTCGCTGTTGCCGACGGCGAGGATCGGTCGCCTGCCGATGAACTCGTGGATTCCCGACGGCTTACCGACGGTGTCGTCGACGAAGACGTAGTCGAGGGTTTTCACGAGCACCGGCTTACCGTCCCGCAGTTCGTATTTCGTGGTGCCGGTGGAGCCGACCACCTGCTCGGGCGGGATGCCGTACACCCGCTGGGAGAACACCCGCATGAAATCCGCGCCGCCGCCGGAAACGATGAAAGTACGGAACCCGTTGTCCCGCAGGTAGGACAGCAACTGTTGTTGCGGTTCGTAGGTCAGCTGGTCGTAGGGCCGGTCGAATCGGGGATGCTTGGCGGTCGCCATCCAGTCGGTCACCCGCTGGTTGAACTCGTCGGTGGTCATCCCGGAGTGGGTGAGCGCCAGGACGCGCAGTAATCCTTCGTGCCGGTCACCAGCGAGCAGGGTCGCCACGTCGCCTTTCAGCGCCGCCTGCACCATGGGGTCGGCGGCCAGCGCCGGCTCCTGCGGTGCCCGGCGTTTGAGCTCGTCGACGACGAACGCCGCCTGGAACGGCAGGGGCGCCTCGGCCCAGAGCGTGCCGTCGTTGTCGAACACCGCGATGCGGTCCTCCGGCGCGACGAAATCGGGTGTGTCGGCGGTGGTGACCCGCTTGACGAACTCGGTGATCGAACTCTTCGCCGATGTGTCGTTCCACGCGGACAATGGATCTGCGGCAGCTTCGTTCGACGAACACCCGGTCATGGCCAGCAACACGGTGAGCAGGACAGCCATCAGGTTGCGCATGGCTCCCAGACTGCTATGGCGTCGGGGCGCCGTCCAGCACCGGACCTATCGAGCCGGATACTCGTCCGTGATCTTCCGCAGGTACGGACAGTCCTCGGCGGGATTCTCGTCCGGACAGGTCAGTAGGTGCTCAAGGTGCGCCTTGGCTTCGGCCAGCCGATCTTGTTGCCGCTCAATCGCCCCGAGGCGATCGAGCACCGCATCGCGCCAGTCGTGGTTGCCCGCGGTGAGAATGGTCTCGATCTCGTCGAGGCTCAGGAGGCCGCTTTCCCGCCACACCTTGATCAGCCCGATCCGGTGGAGTTGCTCGGGGCCGTACAACCGCCAACTGGACCGGCGCTGGGCCGGGTGGAGCAGGCCTCGTTTCTCCCAGTACCGCAGGGCCGATTCGGCCAGACCGAACCGGCGCGCGGCCGCACCGATGCCGATGAAGTCGTCACTCATGCCACCCACCCCATTCACGGCCTTGATCTAAAGCCGACTTGAAGTGCTCTTGTTAGGTCACCCTAACTAACTTGGCGCGGAAAGAAAGGCCCTCCCATGGGGAACGAATACATCGAGACCGTCATCGTCGGCGCCGGCCAGCAAGGCTGCGGAGTGGCCGGAGCGCTACAGGAAATCGGGCGCGAGGCGATCGTGTTCGAGAAGGGCGAGGTCGGCCAGCGGTGGGCACACGAACGGTGGGACAGCCTGCTCGTCGGGAGCGGCAACCGGTCGATCCGGCTGCCCGGGTGGGACTACGACGGCGACGACCCGTTCGCCCTGCCATCGGGACCGCAGGTAGCCGGCCACCTGCGGCGTTATGTGCGGGACCGCAACCTGACCGTCCGTGAGCACACGCCGGTGCAGGCCGTCGAGGGTCGGTTCGGCGGATCCGACGACGACGTGCGGTTCAGGACCCGCCTGCACGACGGCGAGACGGTCGAATCGCGCAACCTCGTCGCGGCCGTCGGCGGCTATGCGCAACCGCGCAAGCCCATCCTGGCGTGCGACATCGATTCGGCCATCCACCAAACCCATTCGTCCGACTACCGCAATCCCGACGCGCTTCCGGGCGGGACGGTCCTGGTGGTCGGTGCGGGCATCAGCGGTCAGCAGATCGCCGACGAACTGGTGGATGCCGGCCGACGGGTCTTCCTGTCCGTGGGACGGCACCGAGCCTGGCCCCGGCACTACCGCGGTCGCACCATCCACGAATGGATGCACGTGTTCTCACTGTACGACGACTTCGTCACCGCAGGCGCCGGCCACCGCTCACGGCTCCCCGGATTGCCGGTGTGCGGCAACAGGCTTGGCACCGCCGAACTCAATCTCGGCACGTTGGCCGAAAAGGGCGTCGTCCTGGTCGGGTCGGCCCGCGGGGCACGTGGCAGCGTGCTGATGCTGGAGGACAACGTCATCGACATCGCCGAGGAATCCGCGCTCTCGTTCCGAGAGGTGATCAACAAGATCGACGCCGGACTGCGCGCCCGCGGCTTCGTCGCCCCCGAAGCTGCGACGGCACCCGTCGTGAATCTCGACGCGATCGCGGGTTTCGATACGCGGCTCGACCTGGTTCGCCACGACATCTCAACCATCGTGTGGTGCACCGGATTCCGCCCCGACTACCGGATCCTGCCCGCACACGCGCTCGACGAGAACGGGGTGCCACTTCAGCAGGGCGGCATCCTGGGCGCACTCCCCGGCCTGTACTACGCGGGGCTGCCCGACGGGGACTCGCTGGCCCGGACGGGTCTGGCCGCTGTCGCGGACAACGGGCGGTACATCGCCGGCCAGATCCACATCGATCACGTGATGCGGTCGAGGCCCTCGGCCTCGGTGATCGCAACAGTGTGAGGCACAACGGCACACCCGTAGAGTTCGAACCATGAGCGCCAATTCCAAGTGGACCGAGGCCGACGTTCCCGATCAGTCCGGCCGGATCGCGATCGTCACCGGCTCCAACACCGGTCTGGGCTACGAGACCGCCCGCGTGCTCGCCGCCAGGGGCGCGCATGTCGTCATCGCGGTACGCAACCTGGACAAGGGCCGTCAGGCCGTCGACCGGATCACCGCCGCCGTGCCCAAGGCGGACCTCAAGCTGCAGCAGCTGGATGTGGGCTCGCTGGATTCGGTCCGCACCGGCGCCGACGAAATCAGGGCCGCCTATCCGCGCATCGATCTGCTTATCAACAACGCTGGGGTGATGTACCCGCCCAAGCAGACCACCGTGGACGGTTTCGAGCTGCAGTTCGGCACCAACCACCTCGGGGCGTTCGCCCTGACCGGTCTGCTGCTGGATCACCTGCTCCCGGTCGACGGGTCACGCGTCGTCGCGGTCGCCAGCATCGCCCACAACATCCAGGCCGGCATCCACTTCGACGACCTGCAGTGGGAACGCAGCTACAACCGGGTCGCCGCGTACGGGCAGTCCAAGCTGTCGAACCTGCTGTTCACCTATGAGCTGCAGCGGCGTCTGGCCGCCAAGAACGAGCCGACGATCGCGGTGGCTGCCCACCCCGGTGTCTCGGACACCGAACTGACGCGGCACATCCCCGGCGCCGGGCTGCCGGGCGTCAGCCGGGTCACCTCCCTCCTCGTCAACAGCGCGGTGAAGGGCGCCCTGGCCACCTTGCGCGCCGCAACCGACCCCGGCGTGCGGGGCGGCCAGTACTACGGACCGGACGGATTCCGGGAACTGCGCGGCTACCCCGAGCTCGTGACCTCCAGCAAGCAGTCGCATGACGAGGAGCTGCAGCGCCGGCTATGGGCGGTGTCCGAAGAGCTCACCGGCGTCACGTTCCCGGTGTGATGATGCGGACCGTCGAAGAACACCAGAAGGTGGTCGCCGAGCTGATCAAAGCCCGCGCCCCACAAGATGTTCCACTGAACGACACCCTCGGCCTGGTGCTGGCCGCCGATGTCGTCGCCCCGCTGTCACTGCCCGGCTTCGACAACTCCGCGATGGACGGCTACGCCGTCGTCGCCGACGACGTCGCAGGCGCCACCGAGGACGCCCCGGTGCGGTTGCCCGTCGCCGAGGACATCCCGGCGGGCCGCACCGACCCGTTGACGCTGCAACCCGGAACCGCGCACCGCATCATGACCGGGGCCCCGCTGCCGTCCGGCGCCACCGCGGTGGTCCCGGTCGAGGCCACCGACGGGGCGACCGACACGGTGACGATCCGCGCGGCCGCCCGGGGTGGCCAGCACATCCGCCGCGCCGGTGAGGACGTCACCGCAGGCACCACCGTGCTGCGGGCCGGCCAGGTGATCAGCCCGGCCGCCCTCGGGCTGGCCGCGGCACTGGGACTGGCCACACTGCCCGTGCTGCCGCCGCAGCGCGTGATGGTGATGTCGACCGGCACCGAACTCGTGGCCCCGGGCACCGAACTGCAGCCAGGCCAGATCTACGAGTCCAATGCGGTCATGCTGGCGGCGGCGGTCCGCGACGCCGGAGCGCAGGCCACCATCGCCCCGATGTCCGCCGACGACGTCGACGCGTTCCGGGCCGCGCTGGCCGCGCATGCCGTCGACGCCGACCTCATCATCACCACCGGCGGGGTGAGCGCGGGCGCATACGAAGTGGTCAAGGACTCGCTGTCGGATCAGGTGGAGTTCGTCAAGGTGGCGATGCAGCCCGGGATGCCGCAGGGGGCGGGGACGGTCGACGGTGTTCCCATCGTCACGCTGCCCGGCAATCCGGTCAGTGCCCTGGTTTCGTTCGAGGTGTTCGTCCGCGCACCGCTGCGCGCCGCGATGGGCCTCGCCGAACCCGACCGGCCGCGGCGCACCGCGCAGCTGACCGAGGATCTGACCTCGCCGCGCGGAAAACGGCAGTTCCGGCGGGGTGTGCTGACCGGGGATTCGGTGAGCAGCTACGGTCCCCCGGCCTCACATCATCTGCGCTGGCTCGCCTCGGCGAACTGTCTGCTGGAGATAGCCGAGGACGTCACCGAACTTACGGCGGGGTCGACGGTTCCCGTCTGGGACCTGAGCTAGCAATTCCGACTCCACCCGCACGTAGAATCCTCCCGATGGCCAGACGCCCCGACCTCCAGTCCGGACCAGAACGCCTTGCGGCGCTGGTGCGATCCAGTGTTCCGCCGATGCATTCGGCGGGCCTCCCGTTCGTCGGCGCCAGCCTCGCCGTCGCGGCCCTGGGCCGCAAGCACCGTTGGGTGCGCCGGGCCGGCCTGCTGGCCGCCGGGGCGAACGCGGCGTTCTTCCGGCACCCGCCCCGGGTGGCGCCGACGCGCCCCGGCGTGGTGGTCGCCCCCGCCGACGGGCTGGTGTGCCTGATCGAGGACGCCGTCCCGCCCGCCGAGCTGGGCTTGTCCGACACCCCGCGGCCGCGGATCAGCATCTTCCTGTCGGTTCTCGACGCACACGTGCAGCGGGCACCGATCGGTGGTGACGTGGTGGCCGTGCAGCACCGCCCCGGACGTTTCCATTCGGCCGAGCTCGAAGCCGCGAGCGAGGACAACGAACGCAACAGCGTCGTCATCCGCACCCCCGAGGGCACCGAGGTGATCGCCGTACAGATCGCCGGGCTGATCGCGCGACGCATCGTGTGCAACGCGCACGTCGGAGACAAGCTCGACATCGGCGAGACCTACGGACTGATCCGGTTCGGCTCCCGACTCGACACCTATCTCCCTGCTGGTTCGAAACTGCTCGTCACCCGGGGCCAGCGGACGCTGGCCGGAGAAACCGTCCTGGCGGAGTTGCCATGATCAAACCCCGCGTGCGGCCCCCGTCGTTGATCAAGGGACGCATGAAACCGCCGCCGTTCAGCGTGCGGATGCTGCCCAGTGCCATGACGGTGGCCGCCATCTGCCTGGGCTTGTCGGCGATCAAGATGGCGCTGGACAACCGGCCCACCGAGTCGATGGCGTTCCTGGCGGTCGCAGCGATCCTCGACGCGCTGGACGGCAGGGTCGCGCGGATGCTCAATGCCACCTCCAAGATGGGCGAGGAGATCGACTCCCTGGCCGACGCGGTGAATTTCGGTGTCGCCCCGGCCCTCATCGTCTACGGCACCCTGCTGTCGCACTCGCGGGTCGGGTGGATCGTGGTGCTGCTCTACGCGGTGTGCATCGTGTTGCGGCTGGCCCGGTTCAACGCATTGCTCGACGTGGATCAGCCTGCGTACGAGAAGGAGTACTTCGTCGGCATGCCCGCCCCGGCGGGTGCGCTCGGCGCCATCGGACCGCTCGCGGCCAAGATGCAGTTCGGCGACGGTTGGTGGACCAGCGAGTGGGCCGTGTCGATCTGGATGATCGGCGTCTCGCTGCTGGTGGTCAGCCGGATCCCGATGCGCAAGATCCACACCTTCGCGGTGCCGCCGAACATGGTGGCGCCCTTGCTCGCCCTGGTCGCGATCGGCGTGGCGGCGTCCGTCTTCTACGGCTACATCGTGATCATGGTGATCATCGTGGCCTACGTGATCCACATCCCGTTCGCGATACGCACCAAGAAATGGGTGGCCAGCCACCCCGAATCATGGGACGACAAGCCACAGCAGCGCCGTGCGACGCGGCGCGCGATTCGCCGGGCGCAGCCGCACCGGCGGTCGATGGCCCGTCTGGGACTGCGGAAGCCGGGGCGCTGACATGTCGCAGCTCGAGGTCGACGAGGATCACGCGCTCGGGCATCTGCGCCTGACGGCCCGGCTGAACACCTCAGCCCTCGACTCACGTCGCGGCGTGGTCCGGCTGCATCCGGAGGCGATCGCCGCCCTCGGGCTGCGCGAGTGGGATGCGATCTCGTTGACCGGATCTCGTACCACCGCCGCCGTCGTCGGCGTTGCGCCCGGCGGCACCCCGACCGGGACCGCCCTGCTCGACGACGTCACGTTGTCCAACGCCGGGGTACGGGAAACCGCGACAGTGATCGTGGCGCCGGTGACGGTGTACGGCGCCCGGGCGGTCACGGTGAGCGGGTCGAAGCTGGCGACCGATTCGATTTCGTCGGCGACGCTGCGCCAGGCACTGCTGGGCAAGGTCATGACGGTCGGCGACACCGTGTCGCTGCTCCCCCGCGATCTGGGGCCGGGCACCTCGACATCGGCGGCCACCGCTGCGCTGGCATCGTCCGTGGGCATCACGTGGACCTCGGAGCTGCTGACGGTGACCGGCGTCGATCCGTCCGGACCCGTGAGCATTCAACCGAATTCGGTGGTGTCGTGGGGATCGGGCCTCGAGCCGAGTACGTCGGACTCCACCGGCGCCCATACGATCAGCCCCGCACGCGCCGAGCCGGCGGTCAGCTTCGACGATCTGAAGGGCTCCCATACCCAGGCCGGCAAGCTCACCGAATGGCTCAAGCTGTCGCTCGACGAACCTCAACTCCTCGAAACCCTGGGCGCCAAACCGAATCTCGGCGTCCTGGTGACCGGTCCCGCCGGCGTCGGCAAGGCCACCATGGTGCGGACGGTGTGCGCCGAGCGGCGGTTGGTGGAACTCGACGGGCCCGAGGTGGGTGCGCTGGCCGCCGACGACCGGTTGCGCCGGGTATCCGACGCGGTCGCCACGGTGCGCGACGGCGGCGGGGTGCTGCTGATCTCCGACGTCGACGCCCTGTTGCCCGCGACTGCCGCCGACCGGACTCCTGAACCCGTTGCGGCGTTGATCATCGCCGAACTTCGTGACGCCGTGGCCACCCGCGGCGTGGCGTTCATCGCCACCTCTGCCGTGCCCATCGGGGTGGATACCCGCCTGCGGGCGCCGGATCTGTGCGACCGCGAACTCGCCCTGACGCTGCCCGATGCCGCCACCCGCAAAGCGCTGCTGGAGGTGTTGCTGCGCGGCGTTCCGGCCGCCGAATTGGATCTGGGCCAGATAGCCGACCGCACACCGGGTTTCGTCGTTGCCGATCTGGCCGCCCTGGTCCGCGAGGGCGCACTGCGGGCCGCGTCACGGGCCAGCGCCGACGGCAATGCACCGGTGCTGTGGCAGGAAGACCTGACCGGGGCGCTGACGGTGATCCGCCCGCTGTCGCGGTCCGCCGCCGAGGAGGTGTCGGTCGGCTCGGTGACGCTCGACGACGTCGGCGACATGGTCGAGACCAAACAGGCGCTGACCGAGGCCGTGCTGTGGCCGCTGCAGCATCCCGACACATTCCAGCGCCTCGGCGTCGAGCCTCCGCGCGGCGTGCTGTTGTACGGCCCGCCCGGCTGTGGAAAGACGTTCCTGGTGCGAGCCCTGGCCAGCTCAGGACGGCTCTCCGTGCACGCCGTCAAAGGCGCTGAGCTGATGGACAAATGGGTCGGTTCCTCGGAGAAGGCGGTGCGCGAGCTGTTCGCCCGGGCACGTGACTCGGCGCCGTCATTGGTGTTCCTGGACGAGATCGACGCCCTGGCCCCGCGACGCGGGCAGAGCTTCGACTCCGGGGTGACCGACCGCGTAGTGGCGTCCCTGCTTACCGAGCTCGACGGCATCGAACCGATGAACGACGTCGTCGTGCTGGGTGCGACCAACCGACCCGACCTCATCGATCCCGCGCTGCTGCGGCCGGGCCGGTTGGAGAAGCTGGTGTTCGTCGAGCCGCCCGACGCCGATGCGCGCCGCGAAATCCTGCGTACCGCAGGAAAATCCATTCCGCTCGCTCCGGATGTCGATCTCGACGCGCTGGCTTCCGATCTGGACGGCTACAGCGCGGCCGACTGTGTGGCGCTGCTGCGGGAGGCGGCGTTGACGGCGATGCGCCGGTCCATCGATGCGGCCGACGTCACCGCAGCCGATGTGGCCAAAGCGCGTGAGACCGTGCGCCCGTCTTTGGACGCCGCACAGGTGCAGTCGTTGCGGGAGTTCGCGGCCGGGCGCTGAGGCTGCCGATTACTCGGCGATCGCCGCCAGCCGGTCGATCGATCCCTGCAGCTTGTCCGCGGTGGTGGCGCGTGCGCGGATCAGCCGCTTCTCGTCGTCGAGCTGCGTCCAGTCGTAGGTGTGGGTGACCAGGGTTCGGTTGTCGCTCAACGGTTCCAGCTCCCAGCGCCACAGATGTCCGGGCGGCTCTTTCCCGATCTCCGACGGTCGCCAGGCGATACGCCGGCCTTCCTCGAACTCGACGATCCGGTTCTCCCGGTCGCCGCCCTGCTTGATCGTCATGGTGAAGACGTCGCCGACGGCGCGCACCCGCTGCCCGGTGGGAGCCTCGGCCAAGTTCTCATTGCCGTCCCAGCGAGGCTGCTGTGCCGGGTCCGCGATCAGCTCGAAGATCGTCTCGGCCGGTGCGGCAATCTCTCGACTGGCTGCGACCACCTTTGAGACTTCGGCCTTATCATCCATGAGCCAGACCATACCGACACATCGGCGGGGCGCAGACGAGGGGCGAGATGGAAAAATTCGCGAGACGATTCGGTATTGCGGTGACATTGGTGTTCATCGCAATGTTGTCCGTATGGGCGTTCAACGCGGCAAAGCAATTCTCAATTGTCACGATCCTCGTTGCGATCGGCCTGACGGTGACGTCCATATTCTCGATCACCATGATGCTGGAATCGAAAACCGTCTCATTTCAGGCCACATTCGACACCAGCGGAACTCGGATAATGCCCGATAAAAGAATCGAACGGAACTTGCACCGATTGATCGTTGCTGGAACCCTTTCCACATGGCTGATGTTCCTGGCCTGGGTCACCGGTGTGCTGTACCTTCCCCTCGGCTCATTTCGACATGTGTTTCCACTGTGTGCGGCCGCCGCCGGCGCGGTGCTGGCCTGGAGCTGGTTCAAATTGTCCACGCAAGGCAGCCTCAGCTATCTCGTCCTTCGCCCTGAGGGATTTGAATTCGCCACCTTGAGGGAGCCGAAAACCGGCAACTGGGACGCGATCGAAAACATCACCGACAGCTTGCCCGAACAAGGGCGACTCTGGAACCCGATGGTGGTGACCGTGACCGGTGGCGAAGCACTGGTGATGGAATCTGTCGGAATTTACACGCCGAAGGGCACAGCACTCATCGAATTGGTCAGGTTCTACTGGCAACACCCCGAGCTGCGCGACGAGCTCACCGACGGGCGGGCCGTGGATCGCCTGCGTGCGGCGTAGCCAGCTCGTCCGACCTGCGGCTTCACCCGCGATTTGGTGCGGGTACCCGCATAGAACCGGTGTTAGGCTCGGTCGAGTCTGGTCGAGTCGAACGGAATATTGGTATGGGTGTAGGCAGTTTCTATTACCTCAACGGCAACTACGTTTTCGGCATTGCCGACCACGCGAACGGCGTGAAGTCGAGCGTGCCGTGGGGTATGGCAGGCATCGGATCCGACTTGCTCGCGATCGGCCAACAGGTAGCAACCGAAGGCGCTTCGGCGCTGGCCAAATCAGCGGCCGCATCGGGCGCTACGTCTTCTGCCCAGTCCCTCAAGAACTTCGCCAAGGGGGCCGGCACACCGATTATCAATGCCGGACTCATCACCTTGACCATGGAAAGCAACATGTTGGGTTTTGGCCGGCCTGAGGACGGGGCACGGTTCACCGAAGGCGCCAATCATTTTGTGGATGCACATTCCACTCTGCTGAAGTCCGCACCACCCGGTGGCTGGACGGGTGACGCGTCGACTGCTTACAGCGATAGAAACAAAGAACAACAAGCACGTGCCGCCGATATGTCACATACGGATGAGGACCTTCAAAAGGTAATCGCCGAGGAAGCCGGCCAGGTCGACAAAACGCGCGAATTCGTCTCTAAATGTCAGACGGTTCTGAGCCTGAGCATTGTTCCGGCGCTGATCGCCAAAGCTATTCCCGTTGTCGGTCCAGAGATTTCCCTGGGAATCGAGATTGCCGCCGTCGCCGCCACCGTGCCCGCCGGCACCATCCAGGTTCACCAAATGGCCAGTCGTTCCGGAGACAACGCGGGCAAGATCAGGAGCTTGGCCTCGCAATACGAGTCGATCGGTTCGAATGCCGAGCTGCCGGGTGGCGGTTTCGGCAGCTGACATCCCGCCCCATCGCCCCGCCCGAATCCGACGAGAGAGCCTCGCATGACACTGACTGTTTCCGACCAGATCCGTTCGACCGCAACCGTGCAGGGACAAGCCGCCTCGCTGATCGAGACAGCCCAGTCGGCGCCGGACGGAACCGCGGGCCATGTCTTCCAGACACACGGCCTGGTGTGCTCCCCCACCGCGATGGCGCTCAAGTCTGCAGAACTGTCCCGCCGCGCAGCAGCCGGGAAGATGCACCTGATCTCGACCGACCTATCGGTCAAACTGAACAAGGCAGCCACCGACTACGACCGCAGCGACCAACACGAGGGCGGCAACCTCGACGGTCAGATGCACCCGCGCTGACCCGAAGCCCCTACCTGGTCAACAACTTCCGGATGGCATCGGCCAAGTCCTCCTCCATCCACGCCGGCAGCTCGGCATCGTTGGCATGCCGACGCACCATCGCATAGGGCAGATCGACGACCGCCCGGGACATGGCATCCATCGTGCGCGCATCGTCATTGCCGTAGATCCCACGCGCCAACTCGCGTAACCGTTCGATGAGTGGCACGTTCATCGCCGCCAGCGTCGCAGTGAACTCCGCATCGGGTGCGCCGTCGAGCAGGTCGCTCGGACGGATGGTCAGCAGAAATCGGGCGTCCTCGGGAACCTCGCGGGCGAAGTCCACAGCAGCGACGCCCATCGCAACCGCCGCCTCCACCGCGTCGTCCGCTGTTGCCGCCATCGCGCGGGATTGAAAACGCTCCAGCGCCCGGAGCCAGGCCGCCGTCAGCACCCCGTTGCGATTGCCGAACCGGTGGTACAGCGTGCCCGCCGGGGCCCCGCTGACCTTGGCAATCGCCGCAACGCTTGCCGCCCTTGGTCCTTCGGCAAGCACCAACGCCCGCGTCGCATCCAGAATCGCGTCGGTTTCATGCTTCCGCGGAGGCGCCATGATCTAGTACAGTCCTTCTATATGGAACGTTTACCCTATATCGATGAGCATGCCATAACCGTCGACGCCGACGCCGCCACGACATGGGCCGCCGTCCTGCGAGCGATGTGCGGTAACCCCGCCGAACCGCGCGCCCCATTCGGATTCGCGATCGGCGAGTGCACCCCGCGCGAACGCCTGGTCCTCAAGGGTCGCCATCCCTTCTCGATCTACGAGTGGGTCTTCGAGCTGGACGACCTCGGCCCGCATCGCACCCGGGTGCGCTCACAAACCTGGGCAGCCTTCCCGGGTATCCACGGCAAGATCTACCGCGCCCTGGTGATCGGCTCGGGCGGCCACGCGGTGGCGGTGCGCCAGGTCCTCAAACGCATTGCGGGACAACTGCGCCCACGCCCGGATGTCCTGGCGTGATCCTGAACTGGGGCGCCACGGCCCAGGAGCGCAACGCCGCCCTGCCGTGCGACGTCCTGACCGAGGTCACCGCACTCTGCGCCGACCGGGCGATCAGCATCGACGCGCCAGTGTCGACGGTGTTCGGCTGGCTCTGCCAGCTACGGGTCGCACCGTACAGCTACGACCTGCTCGACAACTTCGGCCGGCGCAGTCCGCGCAGCCGGAACCCGGAACTGACCCAGCTCCGCACCGGCCAACGCTTCATGCAGATTTTCACGCTGTGCTCATTCATCGACGGCGAACACGTAACGCTGCAGTCCGGGAAGGTTGCGGTCACCTACGCCGTGCGCAGCGAAACCGGCGGCACCCGGCTACACGTGCGGGTGCGCTTCGACGGTCCACGGATCATCGGGTGGGCGATGGCGGCGGGCGACGTCGTAATGATGCGAAAACAGCTGCTCACCCTGCGCGATCTGGCCGAACGGGAAGCAAGCGGAATTACATCTTGACGCTGACAAGTTCAGGTGGGATAGTTCAACTAGTCACTGACTAGATTCACGGGAGTTCAAGATGGCCGACACCGCCTTACACACCGTTGAAACCGCCCGCGCCGGCGACCGGGAGCGGGAACGCACTGCCAACGATCTCGGCCAGGCCCTCACCCAGGGCTACCTGGCGATGCCCGAGTACGAGGATCGGCTGCAGTCGGCGTTCCGGGCCCAGACCACCGACGAGCTACATGCGCTCGTCAAAGACTTACCCGTCAACCGTCTGCGGCGTCACGATCCCCGACGCCACGCCGCCCAGCAGCGGGCCGCCCGGATGAGCGTCAAGATCCACCTCGCCGCCTACGTCGCCGGATCCCTGCTGATGTTGGGCATCTGGATGGCCGTCGGGTTCGGCGGTGGCGGCTGGTACTTCTGGCCCGTCTGGCCGATCATGGGCTGGGGCATCGGCGTTGCGTCACATGCCATTCCGATCTGGGCTCACGGTTCGATGAGCCCGGCGCGGATCGCGTAGCGCGTCAGCGCCAACCGGTCTCGCAGGCCGAGCTTGGCCAGGATGTTGGTCCGGTGCCGGTCCACCGTCTTGGCGCTGATGGTCAGTGTCGCGGCGATCTCGCGGGTCGAGTAGCCCTCGGCGATCAACTTGAGGACCTCCTCCTCCCGTGGCGTGAGGATGGTGTCCGGCAACTCACCGCCCTGGCGTGACCGGTGCAGATAGTCACGGATCAGCGCCGTCACCGCGCCGGCGTACAGGAACGGCTCCCCGCGCATGGTCGCCCGGCAGGCTTCGAGCAGATCGCGGTCGGCCACCGACTTCAGCACATAGCCCGACGCCCCGGCCTTGAGCGCCTCGAAGAAATACTGCTCGTTGTCGTACATCGACAGGATCAGGATCCGCACGTTCGGATGAGTCCGGTTGATCTCACGCGCGGCCTGCAACCCGGTCATCCGCGGCATCGCGATGTCGAGGATCGCCAGGTCCACCGGCGTCGTTTCCAGTGCGGTCAGCGCCTCGTGCCCGTCGGCGGCCTCGGCCACCACCTGCAGATCGGATTCCGCATCGATGATCATCCGCAGCCCGCTACGGACCAGGGCGTGATCATCGGCGAGCAGGATCCGGGCCGGCATGTCAGGCGCCCCGCAACGGGATGACCAACCGCACTTCGGTGCCCCCACCCGGCGGTGAGCTGATCGTCAGCGCGGCATTCACCAACAGTGCCCGCTCACGCATGCCGTTGATGCCCGCGCCCTCCCGCATCGGTTCGGTCGCGATACCGCCGCAGCCGTCGTCGGCCACCCGCAACGTGAGTTCACCTTCACCGGTGTGCAGATCCACCCACACCTTTCGCGCCCCGGAGTGACGCGCCACATTGGTCAGCCCCTCCTGGGCGATCCGGTAGCACACCAGCTCGACGTCGGGCCTCAACCGGTCCGATTGCAGCGCAATGTGTTTGACCACGGCGATGCCGGACGCCTGGGCGAAGTCGTTGCACAGCGCGTTCAGTGCACTGTGCAGCCCGAGGTCCTCCAGAGCGTCCGGGCGCAGCCGTCGGGCGATCTCGCGGACCTCGTCGAGACTGGCCCGCACGATCTCCTGGGCGTCGGCGAGTTCAGCATGGATCGCGGCGGGGGCCCGATCGACGGCGCGCTTGAGAGTGAGCAGCGCGACGGTGAGTGTCTGGCCTATCTCGTCGTGCAATTCCCGTGCGATGCGCTGGCGTTCGTTCTCCTGGGCGGCCAACGCCGACGCGCTCGCGGTGGTCCGTTCGGTCTCCAACCGATCGAGCATGGCGTTGAACGACTCGATCAGGTGCTGCAGATCGCCGCTGTCACGGCCGTCGACACGGTCGCTGCGCTTGGGCGGATCGACTCGCCGCATTGACGCGGCGAGCCGATCCAGTGGGGCAAGACTCGATCTCAGAAGAAGTGCGTTGGCAGTCAGGATAATCGCCAAACCTACGACCAAAACTGGGATTTCGGTGAGTTTTATCCGTGAGGACACCGAGGCCGGGGACAGCGCAAGGATCAGGGTGCCCAGCGTGAAGATCAACCCGTTGATCAGGAAAACCCGACGGAACAACGCGGCCGCCGGGGTGCGCGCCGGTTTCACCCCACCAGCGTGACCCGGGACCAGCGGTGTTGTCCATACAGGCAACACCCCCCGCGGAATGGGTGTCAGCCCCGATGGTCACCCACCCCCTGGTCACCCACACTGGCAGCCACCACCGGAGCCGACATGAAATCGGACCGCCAGCTGGCTCTGGCATTGCGCACAGCCGTCCCGAATTGATCGGAGAACGAGGACGATGACACTAGCGACGCATTGGAACGAACTCATGCAGGCACATGAAATCGCGGCCCACCTGCCGACGGTGCGGATCGACGACCCGGTCTCGAAGGCCGTCCAGCTGATGGTGGTCAACCGGCTTCCCGGCCTGGTAGTCGTCGATGACGACGACCGCCCGGTGGCGGTGCTGCCGGGAACTCAGGTGTTGCGCTTGGCGATTCCCGAGTCCTACCAAGAGGATCCGGCCCTGGTCCGCACAGTCGACGAGATTCACGCCGACCTGTTCTGGCACGGGCCGGGCAAGCTCACGGTCGGTGACTGTCTCCCGGGGCCCGCGACCAAGCCGGCGACCGTGACGCCGGACGCGACGCTGTTGGAGATCGCCACCGTGATGGCCAACAAGCGCAGTCCGCTCATCGCCGTCGTCGACCGCAACGGCCGGCTCACCGGGGCCGTCACGCTCGAGCGGCTACTGACCAGCCTTGCGGTCGCCGGGCCCGGCGACTGACCCCCTGAGCCCGTGCTGGCTCCGGTTCTGGCGCTGACGATCTTCGTCGTCGCCTTCTGGTTCATCGCCACCGAACGAGCCGACAAGGTCAAGACCGTCCTGGTCGCTGCCGGCCTGATGGCCCTGCTCGGATTGATCCCCGGGGCCGAGGTGTTCCACTCCGAGCACCAGGGCATCGACTGGAACGTCATCTTCCTGCTGCTCGGGATGATGGTCATCGTCGGCGTCATCAAGCAGACCGGGCTCTTCGATTTCCTCGCGATCTGGGCCGCCAAGCGCTCCCGCGGCAATCCGTTCCGGCTGATGGTCATGCTGATGGCGATCACCGCCTTCGCCTCGCCGGTGCTCGACAACGTGACCATCATCCTGCTGATCGCCCCGGTGACCCTGGTGATCTGCGACCGGCTGCGTATCCCGCCGCAGCCCTATCTGATCGCCGAGGTGCTGGCCTCCAACATCGGCGGCGCCGCCACCCTGATCGGAGATCCGCCGAACATCATCATCGGCAGTCGCGCCGGCCTGACCTTCAACGACTTCCTGATCCACATGGCACCGGTCGTGATCATCATCTTCGCGCTGTTCGTTCTGTTCACCCGGGTGCTGTTCCACCGGGACCTGCGTGCCGACCAGATGCAGATCGACGAGGTGATGGCCCTGCAGGAACGACGAGCGATCAAGGACAAGCGCCTGCTGATCCGCTCGCTTCTGGTGCTCAACCTGGTGATCGTCGGGTTCGCGCTGCATTCGGTGTTGCACGTGGCGCCGTCGATCGTCGCGCTGCTGGGTGCCGGGGCGATGCTGCTGGTCACCGACATCGACGTGGCCGAGGTGCTGCCCGAGGTCGAGTGGCCCACCTTGGTGTTCTTCATGGGGCTGTTCGTCATGGTCGCCGGGTTGGTCCACACCGGTGTCATCGGTGCGCTCGGGTCGGTGGCCGAATCGGCATTCGGCGACAACTGGTTCGGGGCGGCGACGGCGCTGCTGTTCGGTTCGGCGATCGTCGGCGCATTCGTCGACAACATTCCCTACACCGCGACGATGACGCCGGTGGTGGAGGACATGGTGGCCCAGGTCCCGGAGGCGCAGACGGGCCAGGCGCTGTGGTGGGCGTTCGCGCTCGGCGCCTGTTTCAGCGGCAACGGCACCGCCATCGCGGCCAGCGCCAACGTGGTGGCCATCGGCATCGCCAAGCGGGCCGGGCATCCGATCAGCTTCTGGCGGTTCACCCGGTACGGGCTCGTGGTCACCGCGCTCAGTACCGCCCTGGCCTGGGTGTACGTCTGGCTGCGGTACTTCTGAGGTGGGCCTACCCAGCAGCGGACATCCAGTGCAGGATCGCCGCCCGCACCTCGGCCGCATGCGGCAACCGCTCGCTGGCCCAGGCCACATAGCCGTCCGGCCGGACCAGCACCGCATCGGGCAGTTCGGGGCGGTTGTCGATCGCCTGCACCACATCGCAGCCGGCGACGTCGACCGGTTCAGCCGTGACGAGAACGAACTTGCCTGCGCGCAGCAGCTCGTAGAGCCGGGTCCCGCCGCAGTCCACATCGGCCATCCGGCGGCCGACCAACCAGTCCTCGTCCTTCGACCGCGGATAGGCGATGCCGATACCGCTGAGCCGTTCGGCCACGAACCGTCGGGCGCGGGGTATCCGCAACACCGTCCCCAACGCGAGCACCCGCAGCCGGCGCGAGGCGGCCGAGCTCAGCACGATCTGGTTGAACGCATCGGTCAACCGGAGCACGCCGGCGCCGACGGGATGACGCTCGCGTTCGTAACTGTCCAGCAGCCACGACGGCGCCTGCCCGTGAACCGCCGACGCCAGCTTCCAGCCCAGGTTGAATGCGTCGCCGAGCCCAGTGTTCATGCCCTGCCCGCCCAGCGGGGAATGCACGTGTGCGGCGTCGCCGGCCAGGAACACCCGGCCCGACCGGTAGTGCCGGGCCTGGCGCCGCTCGCTGAGGAACCGCGAACTCCACCGCATATCGCTCATGCCGAAGTCGTCGCCGGCGATGCGGGTGAACGCGTCGCGCATCTCGTCGAGCGTCACCGGCTCGTCCAGCGGCGCCTGCTCGCGCAGCCGGTCCCACGCGATGGCGCGGAACCAGCCGTCGCCGAACGGCACGAACAACACCACGCCCTCGGTCCCGGTCCGGGCGAACAGCGTCTCCGCGGGCGGCGAGGCCAGCCGGACGTCGGCCAGCAGGATGTGTGTCTCGTACTGTTTGCCGACGAAGTCGATCCCGACCAGTCGTCGCACCGCGCTGTGGGCGCCGTCGCAGCCGACCACGTACTCGGCGCCCAGGCTCTCGCCGCCCGCCAGCTCGACGGTGACACCCTGGCCGTCCTGACGCAGCCCCACCACCTCGGCGCCGCGGCGCACCTGAACGCCCAGTTCCGCAGCCCTGGCCTCGAGCACGTGCTCGGTGCCGCTCTGGGGAACGATCAGCACCATCCCGAACCGGGTCGGCAGTTCCCGCAGATTCAGGGTGGCTCCGCCGGGCGGCGCCACCTCGTGCACCTCGATTCCGCGGCTCAGCAACTGATCGACCAGCCCGCGGCCGTCGAGCATTTCCAGGGTCCGGGCATGCACGGCAAAAGCCCGGGTGATGTTCGGCGTAGAGGTGCGTTCCTCCAGCACCGTGACCGGCGCTCCGCCGAGCGCGAGCTCACACGCCAGCATCAATCCGGTCGGACCGGCGCCGACCACCACGACCTCGCCGGGGGCCATCAGCCGATGCTAGCGATGACCCGCCACGTAGACTGCGTGTTAACCCAAAGCCCTAGCCATAAGGCTGACACCCCGACCCCAACCCGATCGGAGTGCCATGCTCGCCGTTCTGCTCGCCCACGCGGTCGCCACCGCGCTGGCGCCACTTCTGGTGGCCAAATGGGGCCGGCGAGCGTTCTATCCCTTGGCCTTGGTGCCGCTCGGCTCCCTGGTCTGGGTCGGCCTGAACTGGCCGAGCCACGACCGCGTCCCGACCCTGAGCATCCCGTGGGTGCACGAGCTGTCGATGGACATCACGCTGCGGTTCGACTCGCTCGCGGCCATCCTGAGTGTGCTGGTGCTGGCCATCGGAGCTCTCGTCCTCTTCTATTGCGGCGAGTACTTCCACCACCACGACGGCAAGATCGAGAAGCGGCTGCCCAGCTTCGCGGCCGAGCTCGTCGCCTTCTCCGGGTCCATGTTCGGCCTGGTGGTCAGCGACAACATGCTGGTTCTCTACATCTTCTGGGAAACCACCACGGTGTTGTCCTTCCTGCTGGTCGGTCACTACGCCGAACGGGCCACCAGCCGGCGGGCGGCCACCCAGGCATTGCTGGTGACCACGTTCGGCGGCCTGGCGATGCTGGTCGGCATCGTCGTGCTGGGCAACCTGTCGGGCACCTATCTGCTCTCGGAGTTGATCGCCTCCCCGCCGGGCGGCGCGGCGGCCGCGATCGGGGTGGCGCTGATCCTCGTCGGCGCATTGTCGAAATCGGCGATCGTGCCGATGCACTTCTGGCTGCCGGGCGCGATGGCCGCGCCCACTCCCGTCAGCGCGTATCTGCACGCCGCGGCGATGGTCAAGGCCGGTGTCTATCTGGTGGCCCGGATGGCGCCCGGCTTCGCCGAAACTTCGCTGTGGCGGCCGATGGTCGTCGGGCTGGGGTTGCTCACGATGCTGTTGGCCGGCTGGCGGGCAGTCCGTGAATATGACCTGAAACTCATCCTCGCCTTCGGCACGGTCAGCCAGCTCGGCCTGATCACCGTCATGGTCGGCACCGGCGGCAGCGACATGATGCTGGCCGGGCTGGCCATGCTGTGTGCGCACGCGATGTTCAAGGCCGCGCTGTTCATGGTGGTCGGCATCATCGACCACACCACCGGCACCCGCGACATCCGGCGCCTCGCCGGTCTGGGGCGCCACTGCAAGCCGCTGCTGATCATCGCCGCGTGCGCCACCGCGAGCATGGCCGCCCTGCCGCCGTTCTTCGGTTTCGTCGCCAAGGAAGCCGACCTGGAAACCGTGCTGCACAGCCCGGCGCTCGGCTCCGCGGCTCCATGGGTGCTGACCGGCATCGTGGTGGGCTCGGTGTTCACCACCATCTACAGCCTGCGCTTCGTGTGGGGCGCGTTCGCCGACAAAGGGTTGCCGAAACCGAGCACCCGCGTCGTTGAAATGCACCGTCCGTCAACCACTTTCCTGACCGCACCGGCAATCCTCGCCGCGGCAGGCCTGGCCTTCGGGCTGTGGCCCGCCGGAATGGACGCGGTGCTCGACGAATACGCCAACACCATGCCCGGCGGGTCCGGCTACCACCTGGCCCTGTGGCACGGATTCGGCCTGCCGCTGCTGCTCTCGGTGGTGGTGCTGGCCGTCGGTACCGTGGTGTTCTTCGGCCGGAACCGCCTGCCCCGCACCCGGTTCGCCTATCAGCCGCTGGGCAACGCCGACCGCATCTACGACGCGGTGATCCGCGGCCTGGATGTCGCCTCGGTGCGGCTGACCGGCGAGACCCAGCGCGGATCGCTGCCGGCCACACAGTCGGTGATCCTGTCGACACTGGTGGTGCTGCCCATCGTGATGCTGGCGCTGGGCGCCCGGGACCGGCCGGACTTTCAGCTGTGGGATTCCCCGCTGCAGGTGGTGGTCGGGTTGCTGATGCTGGCCGCCGCGATCGGGGCGACGGTGATGCGCAACCGCCTGGCCGCGGTCCTGCTGGTCGGGGTGACCGGCTACGGCTGCGGCGCGATCTTCGCCTTCCACGGCGCACCCGATCTGGCCCTGACCCAATTCCTGGTCGAGACACTGGTTTTGGTGATCTTCGTGCTGGTCCTGCGGATCCTTCCGGCCGAGGCCAACGCCACCAACATCAACCGTCACCGGCTGCCACGCGCCGCCCTGGCACTGGCGGTGGGCGCCGCGGTCACGACACTGGCGGTCTTCGCGATGGCCGCGCGCAACGGGGTGGGCATCGCCGAGCTGATCCCCGACGCGGCGTACTACCGCGGGCACGGCGCCAATGCGGTCAACGTGCTGCTGGTCGACATCCGTGCCTGGGACACCATGGGTGAAGTCATGGTGTTGCTGGTGGCCGCGACCGGGGTGGCGTCGCTGGTGTTCCGGCACCGTCGATTCGGTGCCGCGCCGCGCGTCAGCTCGGCGGTCGGCAGTACGGCGGTCGGCCAGCCCGACATCGGTCCCATCGGGGCGTACAGCCCGGCCGTCGGCGACGTCACCTGGTTGCGCGGCAGCGAGCTGCGCGACCCCCGGCACCGTTCGCTGGTGCTGGAGGTAGCGACCCGCGTCATCTTCCCGCTCATCATGGTGCTCTCGGCCTACTTCTTCTTCGCCGGCCACAACACCCCCGGCGGTGGCTTCGCCGGCGGGTTGACCGCGGGCCTGGCGCTCGTGCTGCGGTACCTGGCCGGCGGCCGCTATGAGCTCGGCGAGACGCTGCCGCTCGACGCGGGCAAGATCCTCGGCACCGGCCTAGGCCTCTCGGCGGGAACGGCGGTCGCGTCAATCCTGTTGGGAGCTCCCGCATTGTCCTCGGCCGTTCTGCATTTCGACGTGCCGGTACTCGGTTCGGTCAAGATGGTGACCGCGTTGTTCTTCGATCTGGGGGTGTATCTCATCGTCGTCGGTTTGGTGCTGGACATCTTGCGCAGCCTCGGCGCCCGCGTGGATGCGGAGATGGCCCGATGACGACATTCCTGGTGCCGCTGATCATCATCGGCGGCCTCACCAGCACCGGCGTGTACCTGCTGCTGGAACGCAACCTGACCCGGATGTTGTTGGGGCTGTTGCTGATCGGCAACGCGGTCAACCTGTTGATCCTGACCGTCGGTGGCAAGTCGGGTAATCCACCGATCCGCGGGCGCACCAGCAACGGCGCCACCACCGACGCCGATCCGCTGGCCCAGGGCATGATCCTCACCGCGATCGTCATCAGCATGGGGCTGGCCGCGTTCGTACTGGCGCTGGCATACCGCTCGTATCGCCTCACCACGGTCGAAGAAGTCAGCAACGATCCCGAGGACACCCGGGTGTCGCAACAGGCGGGCCCGGAGGAAGAAGTCATTCCGCTGGCCGATCCCAACCGCGACACCGACGCACCCGACGAACTCGATGCGCTGCCGGGATTCGAGGGGTCGAAGTGATCCAGCGAGAAGCGAAGGCGGATCGCGCATGAACGCCGCCCAGGCCCTGATCCCGTTGCCGGTGCTGATCCCGGCGCTCGCCGCGGCCGCGACGCTCGTGGCCGGGCGCCGGCCCCGGTTGCAGCGTCTCATCACCCAGTTCGCGCTGACGGCGGTGGTCGTGGTGTGCGCGGCGCTGGTGTACCTGGCCGACCGGGACGGCACGCTGGTCCTGCACGTCGGTGGCTGGGGTCAGAGCGTGCCGGGCATGGGGCCGTTGGGCATCACCCTGGTGGTGGACCGGCTTTCGGCGCTCATGCTCGTGGTGTCGGCCATCGTGCTGCTGGCAGTGGTCGCGTACGCCATCGGGCAGGGTATCCGCGACGGCGACGAACGCCAGCCGACCTCGATCTTCCTGCCCACCTATCTGGTGCTGTCGGCCGGTGTGTGCACCGCGTTCCTGGCGGGTGACCTGTTCAATCTGTTCGTCGGCTTCGAGGTGCTGCTGGCCGCGAGCTTCGTCCTGCTGACCATCGGTGCCAGCGAGGACCGCGTCCGGGCGGGCATCTCCTACGTGCTGGTGTCGATGGTGTCCTCGCTGATCTTCCTAATCGGCATCGCGCTGGTGTACGCGGCGACCGGGACGCTGAACATGGCCGAGCTGGCGTTGCGCCTCGACGACATCCCGTCGGGCACCCGCACCGCACTGTTCGCGGTGCTGCTCGTGGCGTTCGGCATCAAGGCCGCGGTGTTCCCGCTGTCGACGTGGCTACCCGACTCCTACCCCACCGCGCCTGCGCCGGTCACCGCGGTGTTCGCCGGCTTGCTGACGAAAGTCGGTGTGTACGCGATCATCCGGGCCCATTCGCTGCTGTTCCCGGGCGGCGGGCTGGACAACGTCCTCCTGGTGGCGGGCCTTCTCACCATGGTCATCGGCATCCTCGGTGCGATCGCCCAGAGCGACATCAAGCGACTGTTGTCCTTCACGCTCGTCAGCCACATCGGCTACATGGTGTTCGGTGTCGCGCTCGCCAACCAACTCGGCATGTCCGGTGCGATCTACTACGTGGCCCACCACATCGTCGTGCAGACGACGCTGTTCTTGGTCGTCGGTCTGATCGAGCGGCAGGCCGGGGCCTCGACGTTGCAACGACTGGGCGGGCTGGCCGCGGCGAGCCCGGTACTGGCGTTCGTGTTCGTGGTGCCTGCGCTCAACCTCGGAGGGATCCCGCCCTTCTCGGGATTCGTCGGCAAGGTGGCACTGCTGGAGGCGGGCGCCGAGAACGGTTCGCCACTGGCCTGGATCCTGGTGGCCGGCAGTGTGGTCACCAGCCTGCTGACGCTCTACGTGGTGGCGCGGGTGTGGACGAAGGCGTTCTGGCGGGCTCGCGCCGACGCACCCGAGGGACACCTGGCCGGGGCGGCACCGGCGGTGCTGCTCGACGACATCGAGGACATCGAATTCGCCGACCGGGACAGCGTGGGACGCATGCCGATGGGAATGTTGGCTCCGACAGGCCTTTTGATCGCGGTCGGGCTGGCGTTGACCGTGGCGGCCGGGCCGATCTTCTCCTACAGCGAGCGCGCGGCGGCCGAAGTGCTGGACCGTGGACAGTACATCTCGGCGGTGCTCGGAGGTGACGAGCGATGATGAGGTGGCTGCTGCTCCGGGCCTGGATCCTGTGCTGGCTGATGCTGGTATGGGTGCTGTTGTGGGGCAGCATCTCGGCGGCCAACGTGCTGTCGGGCCTGGCCATCGCCTTGGTGATCACCTTGCTGCTGCCGCTGCCCGCCGTGCCGGTGGAGGGCAAGGTCCATCTGTTGTCGCTGGCGCGGTTGGTCTTTCAGGTCTCCGTCTGGCTGGTGATGTCCTCGTTCCAGATGGCGTGGCTCGCGGTCAGGCCGGGGCCGCTGCCGGTCAACGCGGTGTTGCGGGCGCATCTGGCGATCAAGTCGGATCTGGTCCTGGCACTCGGCGTCAACATCATCAACCTGACCCCGGGAACCATCGTGCTGGAGATCGACCAGACGCGACGGCTTATCTACGTACACGTCGTCGACGTGGGTTCCGACCGGGCGATCAACCGGTTCCACAGCCAGATCACCACGCTGCAACGGCTTTTGGTGGCGGCCTTCGAGCGCGAGTCGGACTGGCGCCCTGCGGCCAACAAGGAGGGCACATGAGCACCGTATGGACGATTGCCGCGGTCATGCTGACGGCCGCCGCCGCGATCACGATGTTTCGCCTGCTGGCCGGGCCGAGCACCCTGGACCGGCTGGTCGCGCTGGACACCCTGGTGGCCGTCACACTGTGCGGTATCGGAACCTGGGCCGCGTACAGCCTCGACACCACGGTGACCTACAGCCTGACCGCGTTGGCGCTGATCAGCTTTGTCGGTTCGGTGAGCGTGGCGCGATTCCGCGTGCCCGATACCGATGAACCGCGGCAGAAGTGGGTGCCATGAACATCCTCGACATCGTCACCGCGGTCCTGATCCTGGCCGGGTCGACGCTGGCCTTGACCGCGGCGATCGGCATTGTGCGGTTCGGCGACACCATGTCGCGGATGCATTCGGCGACCAAGCCCCAGGTGCTCGGTCTGCTGCTGGTGCTGGTCGGCGCGGCGATCCGGCTCCGGGGCCACGCCGATGTCGGCATGTTGATCCTCACCGGTTTGTTCACGCTGATCACCGCGCCGGTGATCGCCAACCGGGTAGGACAGCTGGCCTACCGTGAGCAGCGCAACCGGGAGAACCTACTGACCCGCGACGAGATGGCGGAGTTCGGGGAGACTGAAGGCGATGGCCAGAACTGACGACGACAGCTGGGATGTCACCGAGAGCGTGGGTGCGACCGCGCTCGCGGTCGCCATGGCACGCGCCAACGAGACCGTCTCGGAAACCCCGTTGTTCACCGACCCGTACGCACAGATGTTCCTCGATGCGGCAGCAGCACGGGGGTGGCGCCCACCCACCGGCGCGATGGCCCAGCGGATCCGCGCCATCGGGAATTACGCCGCGTCCCGGACCAAGTGGTTCGACGAGTTCTTCCTCGCCGCCGGCGCAGCGGGTATCCGTCAGTCGGTGATCCTGGCGGCCGGTCTGGATGCCCGCGCGTGGCGGCTGCCCTGGATCCACGACAGCGTGGTGTTCGAGATCGACCAACCGCAGGTGCTGCAGTTCAAGGAGGAGGTTCTGACCTCCCACCGGGTTACGCCCAAGGCCCGGCACGTCGCCGTCCCGGTCGACCTGCGCCAGGATTGGCCGAAGGCCTTGCGGGATGCGGGTTTCGACGCGAGCGAGCCCACGGCGTGGTCGGTCGAAGGGCTGCTGCCCTACCTGCCCGCCGACGCGCAGGACCTGCTGTTCGAGCGCATCACCGAACTGTCGGCACGGGACAGCCGGATCGCGGTCGAGGCGTTCACCGCCGGGTTCTTCTCCGAAGATCACCTGGCCCAGCGCCGTGAGCGCATCGCGCAGATGCGCGCTGAGGCCGCCGAGGCCGGTGATGACCTGCCTGACCCGGAACGGCTGTGGTTCGTCGAGGACCGCGCCCACGTCCCCGACTGGCTCAACGAACACTGCTGGGACGTCGGGGCACTGCCCGCCGATGACCTGATGGCGCGCTACCACCGCTCCCTGCCTGCCGATACCACCGAGGGCACCATGTCCACGGAGTTCGTCGAAGGCGTTCTGCTCGAAAAATAGTCGGGACGACCGAGATTCGGCAGCGAGTGGTTGCCGCTTCGACCACGCTCACTCCGAAAGCTGGAACTCCACCATCGCGGTGACGGTGTCCACAGCCTCGCTGAGTACCTCGACGCGTGCCGCCTCCGACGGCGCGGCCAACAGCGCGTAGCGGTCGGCCTGGCCCATGGGCAACCGAGCCGCCAAGGCGTACAAGTGGTTCTCCGAGTCGACGCTGGCCGACTCGACGATCTCGCGGCTGCGGATCGGTGTCCCGCGAGCCTCCCCGATGCGGTCCAGCAGCGCCACCATCCGGTCCTCCACGTTGCTGATGCGGGCGGCGTCCGCCGCGCCGTCGGGTTCGTCGGGCCACAGCTCGATCTCGGCGCGCGGATACGGATCGTCGTCGAGCCAGCGCTGCACCCGGATGCGGTCACCCATCACGCACAGCAGTCGGTACTTGCCGACACCGAACTCCTGGCAGTCCACGATCTTGGCCAGCGCCCCGACGTCGCACCGCCGGTCACCGCCGCCCACCTCGCGGCCGGCAGAGATCAGCACGACCCCGAAAGACGGCTCCGACATGGCCATACAGTCGCCCACCATCGCCACATAGCGCGGTTCGAAGATCCGCAACGGCAACTCCTGGCCGGGCAACATGGCCACTTCGAGTGGAAACATCGGTGAGACCGTCATGAGGCCAGGATCGTCCTCGCCCTTGGGTTGGTCAATGCGCCCGAGCCGGTAACCTCGGATGATGCCACCGTCAGCGGAGCTTGAGGCAACCCGCACGCTGCTGTCCGATCCGGGGTACACCGACCTCGACGCGGTCGACCGCCAACTGATCGAATTGCTGCAGGCTGACGGCCGCATTCCCTACGCGGAGCTGGGCCGCAGGGCGGGCATCACGGAAAAGACTGCACGCCGCCGAGTTTCGAGATTGCTGGACGAGGGCTACATCACCATCGCCGCCATCACCGATCCGGCGGTCCTCGGGTTCGGCTCGCTGGGGCTGGCCCTGTTGACCGTCGACGGATCGCGCACGCCCGTCGAACTCGCCGCCGAACTCGCCCTGCTGGCCGAATCCGATTACGTGACGGCGACGACGGGGCCGTATGGCGTGGTGCTGGAGTTGGTCTGCACCGACCCTCGCGAACTTCACGATGTGGCGTTCGGCAAGATCGCGACGCTGCCGGGGGTGCGCTCGGTCGAACTGCTTCCCTACCTGCGGTTGCACTATCAGCAGGCCCGGCTGTCCGGGGTGCTGGCCGACGGCGCGGTGCGGCCGCGTGCGCTCGACGACATCGACCGCGCGATCCTGACGCGCCTCGCCGTCGACGGCCGCGCCGCCTTCCGCGACTTCGCTTCCGCGCTGGGCTTGTCCGAGACCACCATCCGGTCGCGCTACAGCCGGATGGTGGAGACGGGTGCGGCCCGGGTGATGTGCATCGCCAACCCGCTACGGCTGGGCTACCGCCACAGCAGCTGGGTGGCGCTCCGCGCCGACGGCTGGGCCGGCGCCCAGAAGGTCGCCGAGGCGCTGACCCGGGTGGAAGGAGTGTCGTATGTGGCGCTGACGGCCGGTCGTTGGGATGTCCTGGCCGAGGTGGTCACCGCCCGGGGCGAGGACCTGCTCACCGTGCTCGACGAGAGCATCCGTGGCCTGGACGGAGTCACCGCGATGCAGGCCTGGCCCTACTTCACGGTGCACTACAAGGCAATTCATCCCCGAGATGTCAGCCCGGCACCTTTTTGTTGATCGCGTCGACCACGGTCGCGTCCCGGTCACCCAGCACGCACATGGCACCGATGAACGAGGTCCAGATGTACGGATTCTTCTTCATCCCCGCATAGCCGTTCTCCGCCAGCAACTCGACCATGCCGAGCTGGGTCGCCTCATCCATCGACGCGTATTCCCGGCAGGTGGTCGACATCCCGTTGGGTGGCGGGGTGCTGGCCCTGCCACTGGTCCCGGGGGACGGGAAAACCGGGGTCGACGGCGACGCCGTTCCGCTCGGCCGGCGTGTGGTGGTCGTGGTGGTGGAGATCCCGGTCTGATCCGGATCGGCCATCGGTGTTCCGGCCGTGACTGTGCCGCAGCCCGAGAGGGCGAAGCCCGCAACAACGATCCCCGTCACGATCCGCAGCCGCATAGCCCTCATCCTTACAGTTGGAGTTCACCGATCAGGGCGTCGACGACTGCGCGGAGGTCGCCGTCGTTCTCCTCGGCCACCCGGCGCTGTCGTTGGTACGAGCCGCCGCCGCGGTAGATGTCGGTCACCGCGGCGAGCTCATCGGCACACCCCAGTGACTTGGCAACCGGCTCAAGGTGATTCAGCAGTTCATCGAGGTCCTCGGTGACCAACCGCTCGTTGCTGTCCGCGTCCAGGATGATCACGGCGTCCAGGCCATAGCGGGCCGCGCGCCACTTGTTCTCCTGCACATGCCAGGGCGGCATGGTCGGCAACTGTTCACCGGCGTCGAGCCTGCGGTCCAGATCAACGATCAGGCAGTGGGTCAGCGCGACCAGCGCGCCCAGCTCACGCACATTCGACACTCCGTCGAAGATCCGCACCTCGATCGTGCCGAGGTGCGGCGACGGTCTGATGTCCCAACGAATCTCGTTGAGGTGGTCGATGATGCCGGTCTTCTTCTGATCGTGGACGAAGCCCTCGAACTCCGACCAGGTCTGGAATTGGAACGGCAGACCCGCAGTGGGCAGCTGCTGGAACATCATCGCCCGATTGCTCGCGTACCCGGTGTCCTCGCCTTCCCAGAACGGGGACGACGCCGAGAGTGCCAGCAGATGCGGGTACTGATTCAGCAGCGAGGAGATGATCGGCATCACCTTGTGCGCCGAGGAGATCCCGACGTGCACGTGCACACCCCAGATCGTCATCTGCCGGCCCCACCACTGGGTGCGCTTGATCAGCTCGGCATATCGCGGCGCGTCGGTCAGCTGCTGTGCCGACCATTTCGCGAACGGATGGGTACCCGCGCAGAACAGCTCCATGCCGCGGTCGTGCACGATCTTGCGCACGGGGCCCAGGGTGCCGCGCAGGTCATCCATCGCCTCACCGGTGTTCTCACAGATTCCGGTGACGATCTCGATGGTGTTGCGCAGCAACTCCTTGTGCACGTGCGGGCTCTCGCCGACCTCGGCGATCACCTCGGCAGCGCCGTTGCTCAGATCACGAGTGTCGGCGTCGACGAGAGCGAACTCCCATTCGACGCCGACAGTGGGCCGGGGCGACCCGGCGAAATCGATACGGCTGTCAGCCGGCGCCGATAACACCGCACGCCACCCGGCTTCCGGCGTCGCCGGTGGCCATGGTCGCCTGATCGGGACCAGGTGCGCCGCCGACAACCTGCTGGTACTTCTCCGGCGGGATGTTGGCGAAGTTGTCCGCCTTCTCGTGGATGATGATGGCGGTCTTCGTGCCGCCGAGCAGATCCTCGGCAGTGAACGCGTCAGTGGTGGTCACCAGCTTGCCCGAGCCGTCGGCGCGGACCTGCAGGGAGCTCAGGTCTCCGCTGGAGGGGTGCCCCGAGTGTCCGGAAACCTGGAAATGGCCGCCGGCCGAGTTGAAGTCGCCGGGCGCGCCGCCGGTCGGGGCCACCGAGTTGGCCTCGCACTTACCGACCGAGTGGATGTGCAGGCCGTGGAACCCGGGTGCCAGCTTGCCCGGAGAGGTGGTCTCGACCGTCACGGTCGCGAAGCCGTCGGCGAACTGGAAGTCGGCCGTTGCCACGGACGTTCCGTCGGCGGTCTTGATCTCCGCGGTGAGGGTCTCTCCGCCACTGGTGCCCTGCGCGCCACTCCCGCCGTGCTCACCGGGAGCAGCCGACGGGGACGGCGATCCGGTCCAGATCGCCGGAGTGGTACCGGGCGTGTCGGACGGCACCTGACCGGGAGGGCTGCAGGCGCTCAGCGCGACAACAGGGGCGGCAAACAGTATGGCAACACTGACGGGCTTCAGCATGGCCCAAAGCCTAGCCGGTGACTACTACGATCACGCCCGGTGGTTGCTCGAGAAGTTCCGGACGCCGCGGTTCGACCGGCGCCTGGATCGCTTTGCCCACCGATTCGGCGGCTTCCTTCTCGCCCGGCGCCTCACCGAAGAACACCGTGGTGCCTGCGACACCCTCCAGCGTCAGGTTGCCGGTCTCGGTGACATTCCAGTGCGCCTCGCGCAGCCGGTTGGCCGTGGTCTCGGCCGCGCCCGGGACGTCGGAGATGTTGTACACGCGCACGTCGGCCTTGACCTCTGGTGCGGGTTCGGCCTTTGCCGAGGTCTTCGTGGTGGTCGTCGCGGCGGTCGTGGACACGGACGACGACTGATCCGAAGAGTCGTCGTCTGAGCCGAGCGCCTGGAAACCGACCAGCAGGAACACGACCCCGAGGAACAACAGCACCATGACCATGGCACGAAGGGGCAACCCGGAGGAGTCTCGCTGATTCATCGCCACCACTGTATCGAGCGAACGGCCCGATCCCTCACCGCGTGACCTTTAGGTAGTGATATCGAAGCCGAGCCGCCGCGCAGCCCGGGCCTTCTGCCGCGTGGCCCGCATCCGCCGCAGCCGCTTGACCAGCATCGGGTCGGCAGCCAGCGCCTCGGGGCGGTCCACCAACGCGTTGAGCACCTGGTAGTACCGCGTGGCCGACATCGAGAAGAGCTCTTTGATCGCGTCTTCCTTGCTGCCGGCGTACTTCCACCATTGGCGTTCGAAGGCCAAAATATCGTGCTCTCGCCGGGTGAGCCCATCGCTCAGGTCAGAGTCGTCCCCGGATTGCTCAGTCCGCGCCATGGCGCCGTCCATATTGCTCCCTGGACCCTTCCGACACGTGAGAAATAACATCGCTGTGGTTCGGCGATTATTCAACCACGGCTTGCTGGGTCTGGGTGACACATAAACCCGCGAGTCGGCTCACATAAGCTTTCCCACCATGGCTGTCGTTCCGATTTGCATCGTCGGGGATCCCGTTCTGCACACGCCGACCGAACCGGTGCCTGTTGGCCCGGACGGTTCGCTGCCCGCGGACCTGCCCGAACTCATCCAGAACATGTTCGACACCATGGACGCCGCGAACGGGGTTGGCTTGGCCGCCAACCAGATCGGTGTGGCCAAGCGGTTGTTCGTCTATGACTGCGCCCCGACCCGCGGCCACACGACGCGTCGCCGCGGGGTCGTCATCAACCCGGTGCTGGAGACCTCCGAGGTTCCCGAGACGATGCCGGACCCCGACGATGACGACGAAGGCTGCCTGTCCGTGCCGGGTGAGAATTTCCCGACCGGACGGGCCGACTGGGCGCGGGTCACGGGCCTCGATGCGGACGGTTCACCGGTCACTCTCGAAGGCACCGACTTGTTTGCCCGGATGCTCCAGCACGAGACCGGGCACCTCGACGGATTCCTCTACATCGACCGGCTCGTGGGCCGCTATGCGCGGGCAGCCAAGAAGACCGTCAAGCGCAACGGCTGGGGTGTACCCGGTCTGTCCTGGATGCCCGGCGAGGTCCCGGACCCGTTCGGCCACTGATGCCGGCATTGCCCGCACTCGGATCCCGGGTCAGCCTGCGTTACCGGCTGCCCGCCGGGTCGGCCAAGCCGCTCACCGATGTCATCGGGCATCTGGAGCGCCTCGACCCGACGCTGCTGATCCGCACCAAGGACGGTGAGCTCGTCGACGTCTCTCCTGCCGACATCGTCAGCGTCCGGGAGTTGTCGCACGCACCGGTGCGGGCCTCCGAAATCCGTGCGCTCGAACACGCGGCGGCGCTGGCGTGGCCCGGCGTCGAGCAGCAATGGCTGGGCGGTTGGCTGCTGCGTGCCGGGCACGGCGTCACCAGCCGGGCCAATTCGGCGATCCCGCTGGGCGTGTCGGCGCAGATCGCCGATCTGTCCGCGGTGCGCGACTGGTACCGCGAGCGCGACCTGCCGGCGTGGCTGGCCCTGCCGGAGCGGCTGCTGCCCATCCGCACCCCGGGCATCAAGCCGGCCCGGGTGATGGTGCGTGAGCTGCCCGCCGCCGACGCCTCTCAACCGGCCGGTGTCACGCTGGCACAGCAACCGGACGCGCAGTGGCTGACGATCTACGAGCGCGAGGTACCCGCCGACGTACTGACGGCGGTGGTCGACGGAGTGCTCACCTTCGCAACCGTTCCCGACTGCGCCGTCGGCCGGGGCGCCGTCACGACGGCCCCGGACGGCGTGGCGTGGCTGGGTATCTCGTCGGTCCGCGTCTCCCCTGCCCACCGCAGGCGCGGCCACGCCCGGGCGGTGTGCGAGGCACTGCTGGCGTGGGGCGCCCAGACGGGCGCCGGGAAGGCCTACGTCCAGGTGGAGGTCGACAACCACGCGGCCATCGCGCTCTACACCGCGCTGGGTTTCCGGCTGCACCACCAAACCCGTTATGTCGCGGCCGAGGATGTCCTCGGTTCGCGCTGACCGTAACCTCTAACCCCATGCGCCTGGCCACCTGGAACGTCAATTCGATCCGAACCCGAGTGGACCGCGTGGTCGACTGGCTGGAGCGTGCAGACGTCGACGTGCTGGCGATGCAGGAAACCAAGTGCACCGACGCGCAGTTCCCGATGATGCCGTTCGCGGCCCTGGGCTACGAGGTCGCGCACATCGGACTCAACCAGTGGAACGGCGTGGCCATCGCCTCGCGGGTCGGCCTCGACGACGTCGAGATCGGGTTCGCGGGACAACCGACCTGGAGCAGCAAGCCCGAGGAAGAGGCCATCGCCGAGGCCCGAGCGTTGGGAGCGACCTGCGGCGGGGTGCGGGTGTGGAGCCTGTACGTGCCCAACGGCCGCACGCTGGCCGATCCGCATTACGCCTACAAGCTGGATTGGCTTGCCGCCCTGCGGGATACGGCCTCCGGCTGGTTGAAGGACGAGCCGGAGAAGCCCATCGCGCTGGTAGGCGACTGGAACATCGCACCCAAGGACGAGGACGTCTGGGACATGGCCGCGTTCGACGGCAGCACGCATGTGTCCGAGCCCGAGCGGGCAGCGTTCCAGGCCATGCACGACGCCCAATTCACCGATGTGGTACGACCTTTCACGGAAGGCCCGGGGATCTACACCTACTGGGATTACACCCAGCTGGCATTCCAGAAGCGCAGGGGCATGCGCATCGACTTCATCCTCGGCTCCCCCGGCCTGGCCTCGCGCGTCACCGGCGCCGAGATCGTGAAGGACGAGCGACGCCCCAAGAAGGGCACCACCGCACCCAGCGATCACGCTCCGGTCGTGGTCGAGCTGGGCTGACGCTCAGGGCACTTATCGCGCCGACGCTGCGATGAGGTCCACGGCCTCGGCCACGCTGTCGGTGCAGTGGATGAGGGCGAGGTCGGATTCATCGATCTTGCCGCCCGGCAGCACGGTGTTGCGGATCCAGTCGATCAGACCCGACCAGTAGTCGACGCCCAGCAGGATGATCGGGAACTGGGTGACCTTGTGGGTCTGCACGAGGGTCAGCGCCTCGAACAGTTCGTCGAGCGTGCCGAATCCGCCCGGCAGGCACACGAATGCCTGCGCGTATTTGACGAACATGGTCTTGCGGACGAAGAAGTAGCGGAAGTTGATGCCGAGATCGACCCAGTGGTTGAGGCGCTGCTCGAAGGGCAGTTCTATACCGAGTCCGACGGAGTAGCCGCCGGACTCGCTGGCCCCGCGGTTGGCCGCCTCCATCGAGCCAGGACCGCCCCCGGTGATCACCGCATAGCCCGCTCGCACCAGCGCGATGCCCAGTTCCTCGCCCAGCCGGTACTCCGGCGAATGCGGTTCCGTCCGGGCCGATCCGAAAACTGTTACAGCCCTGGGCATTTCGGATAAGGCATCGAAACCGTCGACGAACTCGCCCTGGATGCGCATCACTCGCCACGGATCGGTGTGCACCCAATCGGTGGGGCCGCGCCGGTCCAGCAGGCGCTGGTCGGCGGTCGAGGTGGCGCAGCGGTCCCGGCGCAATTGCACCGAACCGCGAATCTGGAGCTCGCTGTCGTCGTTCTCGGTCACGTCGGTTTGACCCCCACGGTGATGACGTCGGAGATCGGTGTCCACACCGCCCGGCGCACCCGGTGTTGTTCGGCCACGGTGAATCCGGCCGCCTCGAAGAGCGCGCGCATCTCCTTCTCGGTGGGACTGTGCGCGGGAGCGCCCAGGCCGGCCGACAGGGCGTGCAGCGGCAGGAAGGTCCGACGGGGGCTCATCGTCGTCACCGCCACCATGCCGCCGGGCGCCAGCGCCCGATGGAACTCCGCGAGTGCGGCGGGCTGGTCGAAGAAATGGAATGCCGAGGTCGTCACCACCGCGTCCAGGAAGCCGTCCTGGAAGGGCAGTTCCTCGGCAGGGGCCGACTTCCACCGCACCCGGTCGGAACGCTTGCGCGCCTGGGCGAGCATGCCGTCGGACATATCGAGGCCGTACACCTCGTCGGGTTGCAGTTCTCGCTGGATGCGATCGGCCAGGATGCCGGTACCGCAGGCGATATCTGCGATCGTACGGGCACCGCGCTCCTTCAGCTGCGCGATCACCTCATCCTGGGCGGGTCGGTACACCCACCGCTGGAGGCAGCCCTGGTCGTAGGCCGGTGCGGCGAAACTCCAGAAGCTCGTGATGGCGTCGTTGAACCCGCGGCGCTGTGTGGTGGTCACGGGCCCGAGTGTAGGTCGGCCCGCACGCTCGATGCCTGACGGCTACGACGGCTTCCCCCCGCAGTAGACCCGCGCCGGCTCGGGGAAGGCCACCGCGTTTGAGCCTGAATCACAGACACCGGGGTCGGTTGAACCGTCGACCCGCTTGACGATCTTGATGGATGCCTTCGGGTCGGAGCATTCCACCGCGGTGATGAGCTTGTCGTCGATGTTGAAGCACGCGCCTTCCGCGAGGTCGGGGATGAAGCAATAGGTGCGGGTCTCGTCCATGAGCACGTTGTAGTCGGAGTCGGCCCGTTTGCCGTCCGGGCACGTCGCGGATCCGCCACCTTTGGACACCAACTCGTAAATGGCGTCCGGGTTGCTGCAGTCGGTCGGGGTGAGATCGCTGCCCGCCGTGGCGTACTGAACGCCGGTGATGCACTCCCCGACCGCCAAATCACCAGAGCCCCCGGACTTCGAAGACCCGGAATCTGAGCTCGCGCTCGGCGCCGAGCTCGACACGGATCTGGAACTCGAGCTCGACTCCGACGCGCGGGTGGCCATCCGCCCCGCCAATCCCAACAGGCCGAGCACCAGCAGAACCGCACCGATCACGATCATTGCGGTGCCCGACTTCTTGGGTGGCGCGCCATAGGACTGTGGCGGTGCCGGCGGGTAGCCGGGCTGCTGCGGGTAGCCGGGTTGCGGGTAGTAGCCCTGTTGGGGATACCCCTGCGGATACCCAGGTTGCGGATAGGCGCCCGGCGGGTACCCGGGCTGGCCGCTCGGCTTCGACGACGACGAACGCCGAACCAGGCCGAGGATCAGCAGCAGCAGCCCCAACCCGGGGATGAGCAGCGTGCCGATGACGTAGCCCGCGGATTCTGCGGCGCTTCCGGCGGCGGCCAGTGTCTGAGCGACCATGGCGGCGAGTATCCCACGGGGCGACCAGAAATCGGTTTGCTGACAGGCCTCTCAGGCCTCGTTGTCAGCCCCGGCCTCCGTGCCATATCGGCCCGCGCTGAACATCGACGCCACCGCACCGATCACCATCATCACGGCCGCGGCGGTGAACACCACTGTCAGGCCGGAATGGAACGGCTCGGTGATCAGCTGCGGAAAGAATGTCTGCCCGGTGATCACGTCCGCATTCACGCCCGGCTGATGCAGCGCGTCGTACGGCGCGAGCAGTTCGGCCATCGGGTTGTAGCCGAGGAAGGCCGCGAACAGGCTGCCGACCGGGGGCAGGTTCGCCACGTCGTGGGCCACCGAGGCCGAAACACCTTGCTGCGTCAGGCCGGTGGTCAATGCCGTCGGCAGTGTGTTGGCGAGCCCGACGATCATCAGTGAGAAGAAGATGCCGATCGACAGCGAGTTGCCGGCGTTGAAGAAGGTGGACCGCACGCCGGAGGCCGCACCACGCTGATCGGCAGGCACGCTCGACATGATGGCCGCGGTATTGGGGGCGGTGAAGATGCCGCCGCCCAGGCCGTTGAGGAACACCAGGATCGCGAACACCCAGTAGTCGAAGTTGACCGGGATGAGCAGGAGCGCCACGAAGGTGGCCGCCATCAGCAGCATGCCGCCGACGGTCAGCGGCCGCGCGCCGATGCGGTCGGACAGCGACCCGGCGATGGGTGCGGCAACCAGGAATCCGACGGTGACCGGCAACAGGTAGATGCCCGCCCACAGCGGGGTGGACTCGAAGCTGTAGCCGTGCAGCGGCAGCCAGATGCCCTGCAACCAGATGATGAGCATGAACTGCAGCCCGCCGCGGCCCACCGAGGACATGAGCCCGGCCAGGTTGCCCATCCCGAACGCGGCCGATTTGAACAACCGGACGTCGACCATGGGCGACGACACCTTCAGCTCGACGATGCAGAACGCCACCAGCAGCAGCAGGCCGACGACGATGGAGCCCAGTACCCACGGGCTGGTCCAGCCGGTGGTGGAGTCACCGTAGGGCTGGATCCCGTAGGTGATGCCGATCAGCAGCACCGTCAGGCCCAGCCCGAAGGTCAGCGTGCCGGCCCAGTCGAGCCGTCCGGCGGTGCGGACACCGAGTTCTTTCAGGGAGCGGTAGCTCCAGATGGTGCCGATGATGCCGATCGGGACACCCACCCAGAAGATGGCCTTCCAATGCCATTCGGACAGGAAGCCGCCGATCAGCAGCCCGAGGAACGACCCGGCGACGGCGGCGACCATGTTGGTGCCCAGCGCCATGCCGCGCTGATTGGCGGGGAAGGCGTCGGTGAGGATGGCCGACGACGATGCCATCAGCATCGCGCCGCCGATGCCCTGGATGACGCGCCAGCCGATCAGCCAGACGGCGCCGCCACCGAGTTGGAACGGATCGAAGGACAGGGCGATCGCGGCCAGGGTGAACACCACGAAGCCGAGGTTGTAGATGCGGACCCGGCCAAACATGTCGCCGAGACGTCCGAACGGCACGACGAGCACCGCCGTCACCACGAGGTAGCCCATCAACATCCACAGCAGATAGCTGACGTTGCCGGGGGCGAGCGGGTTCAGCCCGATGCCGCGGAAGATCGCCGGCAGCGAGATCAACACGATCGAGGCATTGATGGACGCCAGCAGGATGCCCAACGTGGTGTTGGACAGCACCACCCACTTGTAGAACGGGTGGTCGTGATCCATCCGTCTGCGCCGGTCGGCGGTCTCGACCTGGGCGGCGTCGCCGCCGCCGGCGGCGTTCCTGATCTCAGTCGTCATTCCGTCTTCGCTCTAGTCATGTGCAAAACACATATATTAGCTATACAAATCATGTGCGGGCAATCGGAGCGGGCCACGAATCTCTCGCGATCGCCGATTTCCACGTCAGGGACGTAGACCGGCCCGACACACAGCCCTGGTGTCGGAAACGGCGGCCTCCGGGGTTCCCCGCCCCCGACGTCTGCGCTAGGTTGGGGCCTGCAAACCACACACGCGGGAGTGCGCACGAGCGCGCTGAGAGGACGGGTACGCCCGTCGACCGTACGAACCTGACCGGGTAATGCCGGCGTAGGGAGATTTTCATGACCGACCTTTTTGTCGACCCTTCTGTGACCACCGGTCCGATCACCGGAAGCACCAAGGTCTACCGCGAGATCGACGGGATGCGGGTGCCGTTCCGGCGGGTCAATCTCACCAACGGTGAACACGTTGACCTGTACGACACCTCGGGCCCGTACACCGACGACGATGCGGTGATCGACCTGAACACCGGTCTTCCGCCGCGTCCCAACGTGATCCACGACCGCGGCACCCAGCTGCAGCGGGCCCGCGCCGGGGAGATCACCGCCGAGATGGCGTATATCGCTGAACGCGAAGGAGTTTCGCCGGAGCTGGTGCGCGACGAGGTCGCACGGGGCCGCGCGGTGATTCCGGCCAACCACAACCACCCCGAGGCCGAGCCGATGATCATCGGCAAGGCGTTCGGCGTGAAAGTCAATGCCAATATCGGCAATTCGGCTGTCACCTCCTCGATCGGCGAGGAGGTGGACAAGATGGTGTGGGCCACCCGGTGGGGCGCTGACACCATCATGGACCTTTCCACCGGGCGCAACATCCACGAGACGCGGGAATGGATCCTGCGCAACTCGCCGGTTCCGGTCGGCACCGTGCCGATCTACCAGGCACTGGAGAAGGTCAACGGCGACCCGACCAAGTTGACGTGGGAGATGTACCGCGACACCGTGATCGAGCAGTGCGAGCAGGGTGTCGACTACATGACCGTGCATGCCGGGGTGCTGCTGCGCTACATCCCCCTGACCGTCAAGCGGGTCACCGGGATCGTGTCCCGGGGCGGGTCGATCATGGCGGCCTGGTGCCTGGCACATCACACCGAGTCGTTCCTCTACACCCACTTCGAGGAACTCTGCGAGATCCTGGCCCGCTACGACGTGACGTTCTCGCTCGGCGACGGGCTGCGGCCCGGGTCGATCGCCGACGCCAACGACGAGGCCCAGTTCGCCGAGCTGCGCACCCTGGGCGAGCTGACCGGGATCGCGAAATCCCATGGCGTGCAGGTGATGATCGAAGGCCCGGGCCACGTCCCGATGCACAAGATCGTCGAGAACGTGCGCCTGGAGGAAGAGCTCTGCGAGGAAGCGCCGTTCTACACGCTCGGCCCGCTGGCCACCGACATCGCCCCGGCCTACGACCACATCACCTCGGCGATCGGCGCGGCCATCATCGCCCAGGCCGGCACCGCGATGCTGTGCTACGTCACGCCCAAGGAACACCTGGGTCTGCCCGACCGCAAGGACGTCAAGGACGGGGTGATCGCCTACAAGATCGCCGCGCACGCCGCCGATCTCGCCAAGGGGCACCCGCGGGCGCAGCAGCGTGACGACGCGCTCTCGAAAGCGCGGTTCGAGTTCCGCTGGCACGATCAGTTCGCGTTGTCGCTGGATCCCGACACTGCCCGCGAGTTCCACGACGAGACGTTGCCCGCCGAACCGGCCAAGACGGCGCACTTCTGCTCGATGTGCGGCCCCAAGTTCTGCTCGATGCGCATCACGCAGGACATCAGGGACGCCTATCCCGACGGCGTGCCCGACGACATCGCGGCGGGCATGGCAGCCAAGTCCCAGGAGTTCGCCGACCACGGCAACCGCGTCTATCTACCCTTGACGACGTGAACTACTTGCCGTTGACGCCTGCGGGTGGCACCCCGCTGCGGGTGATGACCATCGCCGGGTCCGACTCCGGCGGTGGTGCCGGGATCCAGGCCGACATGCGGACCTTCGCGATGCTCGGCCTGCACGGCTGTGTCGCGGTCACCGCGGTGACCGTGCAGAACTCGGTCGGCGTCAAGGGTTTCCACGAGATCCCGCTCGACGTCGTCTCGGGCCAGATCTCGGCGGTGACCTCCGATATCGGCATCCAGGCCGCCAAGACGGGGATGCTGGCCTCCTCGGAGATCATCACCACGATCGCCGAGACCTGGCGGGCCGAGGGGCTGTCCGGAACCGTGCCGTTGGTCGTCGACCCGGTGTGCGCATCGATGCACGGTGATCCCCTGCTGCATCACAGTGCACTGGACGCGCTGCGCACGGAACTGTTCCCGCTGGCCACGCTGGTCACCCCGAACCTCGACGAGGTGCGATTGCTGGTGGACTTCGAGGTCGTCGACCAAGCATCGCAACGGGACGCGGCACGCGCCCTGCATGCCCTCGGCCCACAGTGGGCGCTGGTCAAGGGTGGGCACCTGCGCTCGTCATCGGCAAGCCCGGACCTCCTGTTCGACGGCACCGATTTCCACGAGTTCCGGGCGCCGCGGGTCGATACCGGCAACGACCACGGTGCCGGCGATACCCTCGCCGCCGCGACGGCTTGCGCTCTGGCACATGGCTATTCAGTTCCCCAGGCGGTGGAGTTCGGCAAGGCCTGGGTGACCGAATGTATCCGCGCGGCCTATCCGCTGGGTCATGGCCATGGCCCGGTGAACGCGCTGTTCCGGTTGCAGTCGTGAACCTCGAGGCGATCGCGGGCGTCGCGCACGAGCCGGAGGGGCCCGCGCAGGGCGTCGTCGTCCTCACCCACGGGGCCGGCGGTAATCGCGACTCGGCGATGCTGGTCAAGCTCTGCGACGAGTGGGCCTCTCGCGGCTGGCTGGCCATCCGCTACAACCTTCCGTACCGCCGTCGCAGGCCGAAGGGACCACCGACGGGATCGGCGGCCGGTGACCAGGAAGGGATCGCCGAGGCGATCGCGCTGGCCCGCACCCTGGCCGATGGTCCCGTGATCGCGGGCGGGCATTCCTACGGCGGCCGGATGACCTCGATGGTGACGGCAGACGGGGCAGGCCCCGACGTGCTGACGCTGTTCTCCTACCCGCTGCATCCGCCCGGCAAGCCGGAACGCGCCCGCACCGAGCATCTGTCCCGCATCACGGTGCCGACGGTGTTCACCCACGGCACCTCCGACCCGTTCGGCACGATCGAGGAACTCACGGCCGCCGCGGCTTTGGTGAGCGGACCGACCGAGCTCGTCGTCATCGAGGGTGCCCGCCACGACCTCGGATCCAAGCGCCTGGACGTGCCCGCCCTCGCGGTGGATGCGGCGTTACGGGCAGTCGATATCGTCGAACCATGACCTACCCGCCCGGTCCCCACGGCCCGCAGGGCCACAACTACCCGCCCCCGCCTCCGCAGCCGTATTCCACCGGTCCTGACCAGTTCTCGGCGCTGCCGAAGAAATCCTCGGCGCCCAAGTGGGCGCTGCTGGGTGTCGTGGTGTTGGCGGCGATCGTGGTCGCCGCGGGTGCGGTGTTCTACTTCGCGCGGGACCGAGGCACCACCGAGGCGAGCCAGGTCCGGTCGGGCGATTGTCTTACCGAGATCCCCGACAGCAGCCGCGTGCTGTACGTCAAGACGGTGAGTTGCGATCAGCCGCACAAGGGTGAGGTGTTCGCAGTGCTGCCACTGCCCGACGGGGCTTTCCCCGGCGACGCCGCGGTGGTCAAGTACGCCGACAAGTGCGCGCCGGCACTCAATGAGTACGCCCCGAACGCCAACTCGGAATCGGGCATCCAGCTCTTCGTCTTGTACCCGACGGCGGACTCCTGGCAACGCGGGGACCGCAGCGTGACATGCATCGCTACCAGCAAGAATCCCCGCACGGGAAAAATAGAGTAACGCGCTACTCTAGGCCGCCCAGACCGCGCGGCCAGACACTCGACGCATGGTCGAGATCGATACGCGGACGGCCGCAGCCACCCTGCCGCTCGCACCGCGCAATCCCCTGTCCTACCGACAAACAATCAAGTCGATGCGGTCCTTCATCGAGGGGCATCAGCGGCTCCGCGACGCCGGAGGCCCCGTCAGCCGGATGGTGCTGGGCCCCCGGTGGCTGATCCCCCCGGTGCTGTTGGTCACCTCCCCGCAGGGAGCCCGGGATGTCCTGGGTCGCCGCGATTCGGTCGCCGATCGCGGCACCGCCATCAACATGGTGGAACTGCGCCGGCTCATGGGCGGCAACCTGCTGAATCTGCCGCATGAGCGCTGGCTGCCGCGCCGGCGCACGCTGCAGCCGATGTTCACCAAGCGGAACGTCCCGCAGTACGCGGGGCACATGGCCGCCGCGGCGCACACGATCGCCGATGGCTGGCGCGACGGTACGACCGTCGATCTGGATGTCGCGTGCCGAGCACTCACGCTGCGGGCGCTGGGCCGGTCGGTGTTCGGCGTCGATCTCGACGAGCGGGCCGATGAGGTGGGCCCGGCGCTGCGTACCGCCTTGTCCTGGATTTCCGATCGGTCGGTCCGGCCGGTCAACTTCCCGCAGTGGGTGCCCACCGGCGGCCAGCGCCGGGCCAAGGCGGCCAACGCCCGCCTGCATCGGCTGGGCGCCGAGATCCTCGCCGCCGTGCGGACCGATCCCGATCGGGACGCGCCGCTGGTGCGCGCGCTCATCCAGGCCCGCGACCCGGATACCGGCCGGCAGCTGACCGACGACGAAATCTGCGATGAATTGGTGCTTTTCATGCTGGCCGGGCATGACACCACCTCGACGACGCTGTGCTACTCGCTGTGGGCGCTGGGCCGCAACCCCGGGCTGCAGTCTCGCGTGTACGAAGAAGTCGCGGCACTGGGCGACCGCACGCCGACCCCCGAGGACGTGCCGCACCTCGAGCACACCGTGCGGGTGCTGCACGAGGCGTTGCGGCTGTGCCCGCCCGGCGCCGGCACGCCTCGGATGCTCAACGAGGAGGTGACGGTCGACGGCTACCGCGCCGAGGCCGGCACGATGGCGATGGTCAACTTCTATGTCATGCATCGCGACCCGACGCTGTGGGACGATCCGCTGACCTTCGACCCGGACCGATTCACCCCCGAGCGCTCGGCCGGTCGAAACCGTTGGCAGTACCTGCCTTTCGGCGGTGGTCCGCGATCCTGCGTCGGCGATCACTTCGCCATGCTGGAGGCCACCTTGGCGCTGGCGACCATCGTGCGCGAGGTCTCCGTGACCTCCCTGCACGACGACTTCCCGGTGGAGACCCCCTTCACCGTCATCGCCGCGGGGCCGATCCCGGCCCGCATCACCAGAAGGAGTACGCCATGAAATTCATAGTGCACTGGACTCAGTCGCAGGCGAACTACCGGGATGGGATCGAGAAGTTCAAGAAGACCGGCGGCCAGGTTCCGGAAGGATCGACGATGCTGGGCCGTTGGTGGGGGATGAACGGCCAGGGCTTCGCCATCGTGGAGACCGACGACGCCAAGCTGATGTTCGAGTCGGTGGCGGAATGGGGCGAGTTCCTCACCTTCGACGTCACGCCCTGCGTGGAGGACACCGAGGCCGGCGAGGTGATCGCCAAGCTGTTCTGACCTCCTGGCCAGCGCTGCCTGCCTTTCCGCCGGTGAGCAGACCGGCGCGCAGCTATGCTCGCGGTGCCGCCTGCTGAGCGGTGGTGCGGCGGGAAGGCAGGTAGCTGGCCCATGAGCACACCGTCCGACAACGCCTGGCCCGCACTGCGGGTATCGGATTGGGGACCGACGCGCGACACCCTTCACATGTGGACGCAGATCGTCGGGAAGATCCGCCTGACGTACTCGCCGCTGCTCAACCACTGGTGGGAGGTCACGCTGTATGTGAGTCCGCGCGGGCTGACCACGTCATCGATTCCGTATCGAAACCGGCTGTGCGACATGGAGTTCGATTTCATCGACCACGTACTCGCGATCCGCACGAGCGACGGCGGGTCGGGCAGCGTCGCGCTGGCTCCCAAAACGGTCGCCGAGTTCTACGCCGAAACCCTGTCCGTACTGGATCAATTGGGCATCGAGGCGCGAATCCATGCCCGGCCCAACGAGGTTGACCCCGCCATACCGTTCGCCGAAGATCACCAACACGCGTCGTACGACCCGCACGCCGCCAACCTGTTCTGGCGACAGTTGGTGCAGGCGCACCGGGTGATCAGCGACTTCCGGGCCTATTTCATCGGCAAGGCCAGTCCCGTGCACTTCTTCTGGGGGTCGTTCGACCTGGCTTGCACCAGATTCTCCGGCCGGCCCGCGCCCGAGCACCCCGGCGGCGCACCCAACTGCCCCACCGGCGTGATGGTGGAAGGGTATTCGCACGAGTTGAGCAGTTGCGGCTTCTGGCCGGGCGGTGGCGAGGAGGGTGCGTTCTACGCGTACGCCTATCCCGAGCCGGACGGATTCGCCGATTACCGCATCCGCCCGGACGCGGCGTTCTACAGCGATGACTTCAAACAGTTCCTGTTGCCCTACGAGGCGGTGCGGACCTCCGCCGATCCCGACCGGGCGCTGATGGAATTCCTTCAGTCCACCTACGCCGCCGCGGCCGACCGGGCCGACTGGGACCGCGCGAGTCTCGAGTGCGATCCGAAGCGCTGGAGCTGACCTCTCGACAAAGTACCCGGTACCTGCGGTACTGTCTGCAGCATGAGCCCGGGGGAATACGAGGCAGTCATCGTCGGCGCCGGCTTCGCCGGCATCGGCGCTGCCATCCAGCTCAAACGGCTGGGCATCGATGACTTCGTGATCCTGGACCGCGAGGACGACCTGGGCGGCACCTGGTACGTCAACCACTACCCCGGTCTGGCCGTCGACGTGCCCACCACCACCTACTCGTACTTCTTCGAACCGAATCCGAACTGGTCACGACTGTTCTCCACCGGCTCCGAGATCAAGCGCTACGCCGATGACGTCGCCGACAAGTACGACGTGCGCCGCCACATCCGGTTCAACGCAACCGTCGAAGGTGCCCGCTGGGATGACGAGGCTTCGCGCTGGCGGGTCGCCCTGACGGGCGGCGAAGCGATCAGCGCGCGGTTCCTGTTCACCGCCACCGGCTTCCTGTCCCAGCCGCACACTCCCGACATCCCCGGCATCGCCGACTTCACCGGCAAGGTCATCCACACCACGGACTGGGACGAGAGCTACCGGCCCGACGGCCGCCGGATCGCGATCATCGGCACGGGCGCCACCGCCGTTCAGCTCATCCCGGAGTTGGCGAAGAAGGCCGCGGACCTGACCGTCTACCAGCGCACCCCGATCTGGGTGGTGCCCAAGATCGACCTGAAGTTCCCGCCGCAGGTACGCCGCCTGTTCGCCCGTGTGCCGGCGGCCCAACGGGCGATCCGCACCGTCACCGACACCATCTACGCGTTCATGGTCGACACCGCGGTGCTCAAGCACCGGTACTTCCGCCGGTTCAACATCGCCGCGTCCGACCTGGCCAAGCTGCACCGGTTCGCCTCCATCCGCGACCCGGAGCTGCGCCGCAAGCTGACCCCGGACTACGACTTCGGCTGCAAGCGCCCGACCTTCTCGAACGGCTACTACCGCACATTCACCAAACCGCACGTGCATCTGCAGGCCGACGGAATCGAGCGGATCGAGCCCGACGGCATCGTCAATGCGGACGGGACCAGGACGGCCATCGACACGCTGGTCCTGGCCACCGGGTTCGACCTGTGGGACGCGAACTTTCCGGCCATCGAGGTGATCGGGCGCGACGGCCGCAACCTCGGAAAGTGGTGGCGGGAGACCCGGTTCCAGGCCTATCAGGGCGTCTCGATGCCGTACTTCCCGAACTACCTGAGCCTGGCCAGTCCGTACGCCTTCCTTGGCCTGAACTTCTTCAACACGATGGAGTATCAGATGCGCCTGATGGACCGCCTGTTCAGCGAGGTCAAACGCCGGAAGGCGACCACCTTCGAGGTCACCGAAGAGGCCAACACCCTGTACCTGGACCGAATGACCGAAGCGCTGGGCGACTCGTTGTTCACCCTCGGAAACTGCGCATCGGCACGGTCGTACTATTTCAACCCGAGCGGTGAGGCAACGCTGCTCCGGCCGATGACGACCCGCCGGGCCGTCGCGGAAGCTTCACGATTCCCGTTGAGCGACTACACATTTGCCTGATCAGAGAGGATCACACATGGCAGAGGGCAAGAACTCCAAGCTGGTCAGGCTCGTCGGCCTCAGCGTGGCCGGCGCCGGTGTCTCACATTTCGTGAAGCCGCAGCTGTTCGAGTCGATCACCAAGCCGGCGTTCCCCAAGGACACGCAGAAGCACATCTACACCAACGGCGGCATCGAGACCGCGATCGGCCTGGGCCTGCTGCTGCCCAAGACCCGCAAGCTGGCCACCATCGGAACGCTCGGCTACGTGGCCTACCTGGCCGGCAACGCCGTCCGTAACCGGTAGCGGCCCAGCAGGGTCAGATCGATCAGGACCGCGACGACGGCTCGGGTCTGCTCTGAATTCTCATAGTTCATGAGCCGGCCCAAGTCGATCACCAAGGCCATCGCAGCATGAACCGCGAAGCGCGCCTGCCCCGCACTCCACCCGGGGCGTACCGGCATGACGACCTCGACCCACGATTCCACGGCCGCCCGTTGCAGGTCGCGCAGGATCTTCTGGTCGGCGGGCGTCATGTTCAGGCGCTCGGTGTAGTAGACGTAATCGAGCTCCGGGCGGTCGAAGGATCGGGCCACGTAGTCGTCGATGAGGGCACCCAGCGCCTGTTCGGGGTCCGACACCGCGCCGAGGACCTCCGACATGTCCGCCGACAACCGGTCGGCGGCGCGCCGGAACCCGGCGGCCAGGATGTCGGATTTGCCGGAGAAGTATCGGTAGATCCCCGAGGCGGGCATGCCGACCGCGGCGGCGATGTCCTCCATCGTGGTGTCGCGGTAGCCGTTCCGGTTGAACAGCCGCATCGATTCGGTCAGCAGCGCTTCGTATTTCGTGACGCTCGCGGCGGCGGGGGGCGTCGTCACGGCATCGGCCGGACCGGGGAACTCGGGCAGCTCGGCTGCCAGCATGGTGTCGCAGATATCGGCGAGCAGCTCGCGGATCTGACCGGCAGGCAGTTTGGACCGATGATCGACGACGCTGCCGATCACGCCGAGCACCGCGGTCGACAGGGTCCAGCGGGCCCGCGAGCTGAGTTCGGGCCGCAGTTCCATCAGCGGCCGGTGAATCCGGCGGTGCACGGTGCGTACCTGCGCATCGAGGATGCTCTGGTCGTCACCGCGCAGATAACGCGCCTCCCAGCGGTAGAGCCCGCCGGATTCGCGGTTAACCAACGCGGTGTCGCTGAGCGCCGCGACGAGCCTGCGCAACTGCTCGCGCGGGTCCCCGTCGGGCTCGTCGGCGAACGCCGTTCCGTCGACGAGTTGCTGGCTGAGGTTCAGTACGGCGTCGCGGAACAATTCGTACTTGCTCGAATAGTGCCGGTACAACGCGGCCGCCGAGATCCCGACCCGCGAGGCAATGGCCTCCATGCTCACGCCGTGATATCCCAGCGCGCTGAAAGACTCCGCCGAGGCCCGCGCTATCTGGGCCTTTCGGTCTTTCGGACGGCGTCGCACACCATTGGCACCACTGTCGATCGACCGGGGCGAGATGCGCGCCATTCCGTCACACTAACCGACCGAACAGCCGGGTCAAAATGGTAGTTCGACAGAGAATAGTCATTAACATAGACGGCAATAAGTTCGGATGGGGGTCCAGTGCTTGTCAGGTTGCGGAGGTTGCTGGCCTATCGCGTCGCACTCGGCGAACTGATCGTCGTCGCTGTGGTGCTGGGTGTGCCGTATCTGCTGATCGGCACCTTCTGGTCCGGCACGCACACAGACCACCTGCAAGAGATGGGCGGCCTCGACGCGGTGGTGTCCTTCCTGGGGGCGATCGTCTCGTGGCCGGTGTTGTTGTTCACCGACGTATGCATGACATGAAGGGGGAACGGTGAGCTATCGCGCCGTGTACATCGGAATCGCCGGAGCAGTGGTGCTCGCCATCGGGCTGTATCTGCTGAGCCTGCCGGTCTATCTGGACGACTTCGACAAGTTCGGCATGCAGATCCCCTGCGGCTCCGGCTACGGCGCACACCTGGTGCAGGCCGGCGCCGCCGGCCAGGAGTACGTGGACAAGTGCGGGTCGGCACTGACGATGCGCCGGTTGTGGACCATCCCGGTGGCCGCACTCGGCGCGCTGGCCTTGATCGCGGTGTTGTTCCGCGCCGCAACGTCTTCGGCCCACGAGACACTGCTGCCCAACCGCGATACGCCCTAGCCTCCGGGCCGCCGGCCGGCTAGATGGGGGTGAACGATGAGATCAGCCAATTCCCATCGACTTTCGTGAGCCCGACCTTCACGGCGCTGGCCGCCTGTGCCGGTTCGGGGTTGTCGCGGCTGGTTGTCGCCTGGTTCAGGTAGACCAACACCTCCGCGGTGTCGGACTGCACGGTGATCGGAGCGGCGCGAACCACCGAGGCGCTGGCCCGGATGTCTTTCTGTTTGGCCGCCGGCGCCACGAACTTGTCGGCGAACTCGCTGTAGTACGCCAGGAAATCACCGGTCAAACGGGATCGCGCGTCGGCGAAGTCCTTGTCCAAACTGTCTGGAGCGTAGGACAACAACGCCACCGAACCGTCGGACGCCGCGTCGATCACCGTCGTGGAGGCCCCGGCATTCCCGTGATCCACGCGGTACACGCCGAAATAGAGTGCAGCTGCCGAACTCGCCGTGGCCAGCAGGACACCGACGACCGCGATCGGGCGCCATCGCCGGGAAATGCGGTGGATCCACCGCTCCTGGGGTTCGGAACCCTCGTCAGTGACGGCCTGCTCGGCCTCGATCTCAGTGACGTCGGCGGTGTTCTCGGTATCTGCTTCAGCTGTGCCTGTGCTCACGGGACGAACTCCACCTTCGACATCTTGATCTGTTCCCCGTCTTTGACCATGGTGAGGCTCAAGCGCCAGTTGCGCGGCTGCTGATTCGCCCCGGCCGAGTTGCTGACGGTGGTCGCCGTACCGACGAGGACGACTGCGGAGTCCGCATCCATCGACTGCACCGCGGAAGCCTTCACGGTCGCCTTCGTCGTCGCCTTCGAGTCCTGCGCCGCTTTCACCAGATCCTCTGCGGAGGACTGGATGTCGTCCTTGAACTGGCCGGTCGAGTTGTCGATGATCTGCCGTACGTTGTCCTGTGCCGTGGCACTGTCGATCGACATCAGGGTGACGGCGGCTTGCGATGCTGCCGCCGAGAACTCCGCGCGGCGCTGCTGCTCACGGTCAGCCTGCTGGTGGTACCAGATCACGTATCCGCTTGCCGCCAGCAACGCCCCGCTGACCAGGATCGCAACGCCGGCGAGCAACGTCGCCAGTCTCGGACGCCACCTGCGCTTGGCAACCAAGTCGGGGTCGTCATCGCTGCGCTGCGGGTCGACGTCGTCGGCCGGTTCGAGCACGGCTGTCTCAGTTTCCTGGTCGGAGCGGCTGAGTAACCGCATGGTGCACCTCCTCATGGCCGATGTGACTGCTGCCGCACGCTAATGCGGCAGCAGACCGCGTCGGCACCGCTGTCCCACCCAGCGGTCACCAGTGCGCCGCGGTCACCAGTTCCGCAGCGAACACAACGCGCCCTTGGCTCCGGCCGCACGATTGACGACGACTCCGTCGATCGCCATTTCGCAACTCAAGGTCCGTGGCGTCTGCGGAGCCAACCCGCCGGTGCTGACGGTGACCATGGCCCACTTCATCGGATCGGCGAGCATGACCTCGCGGATCCAGGGCTTGCCCGGTTCCAGCGTGAGATCGTCCTTGGGGCTGAACTCGTACGGATTGTGGCTGTAGTCCGCCCATGTGGGCGGGTCGACCTCGCGGAAGTAGATGCCGACGGTCGTCGGTTCCTCGGCGGTGACTGTGTAGGTCACGCGGTGCATCATCGGGTCGTCGTCCGCGTGCGCCGGTATCGCCAGGGGAAGGCACGCACCGACGGCGGCGGCGGCGAGCATTGCGCTCAGTGCGACCGCACGCTCAGAGATCGCCACGAAGCCACCTGCTCGATCCGTCACTGGACACACAACTCAGGAAGAGGCCGTCGGGCGCCTGCGCGACGGAATTCTCGAAGCCTGTGCATGAGGTGTTCTCCTCGCGAATGCCTTTCAGCGGCGGCGACCGGAAGTACCGCGGCTCGTAACGGCGCGGCGACCCGCAGAAGACCAGCCGGCCCCACGAGGTGGTGCCGAAGACGTAGTACGCCGTATCCGAACACGGCGCGCCGAGCACGACGCCGCCGGTGATCCCGGGTACGCACGAGGGTTCACTGCATCCGGCAGGTTCTGCCCTCGCTGGGGCTGGGGCGGTCATCGCCGCCGCGACAAGCAGCCCTGCCATGGCTGCCACCGGTATCCGCACGCACGACACTGTGGCACGGCTCAATCCGGCTGCCATTGCAATGCCCACTAGATGGGAGGTTGTCCGTCAAAAGGCGGAAGAAGCTGGAAAGTGAAGGCTGCCACGGCGACCGCCCGTGGCCGGTGTACGGAGGAGTCTGGTCATGCGGGTGTCGACGGCAGTCATCGGGGCAGGGGTGCTCACCGCCGCTGCAGTGGGCGGTTTGTGCAGCCCCGTCGCCGGGGCATCTCCGAGTAACTGGGGTCTCAACGGCACCTACGTCGCCACGTCGAACGGTGAGTGGGCCAAGTCGAACGACATCTTCCACGACGAGGCCAGCATTCGTGGCACCTGGACGATCTCCACGACCTGCAGTTACCCCAGCGAGTGCACCGGCACGGTCGACACCGACTGGGGTTGGAGCGCACCGATCTACAAGAAGAGCGGCGTCTGGTACGTCAAGAAGACGGTGGACAACTGGCAGCCGTGCGGCGACGGCACCGCGGGCCCGGGTCTGCAGGTCTACCGCTTCTTCCCGGCGAACGAGACCGCCACCGCAGTCGATCCGGCGTCGACGACATTGATGGGCGAGGATTCGACGACGGGCGTCAGCGGGTCGTGCGGCACCAGCAAGGTGGTCTTCATCACGATGCCGTTCAAGCTCGTGAAAACGGCTTGACCGGGCGGCTTTTCAGCTGCCCGGTCAGATCTGCCCGAGGCCCCGCGATGGATTCCATCGCGGGGCCTTTCGGCTCAGGTGGTGAAGAGGTCTTCCCATGTCTGGGCCCCGGTGTGCGGCACGAGATCGGCTTGCCGGTACACCTTTCCGTCCGGTGTCGCGTACCGGCCCGTCTTCGGGTCGTAGGTGGCAATCGCAACCGACGGACCATCGGATCCGCCTGCGTTGAACGCACTCGGCGCCACCGTCGGCGCCTCCGGGACCGGCGGCGCCTCGACCGGCGGGACCTCCCCCGGCGGCACGGCGGCCGGCGGAAGTGGGGTGCCCTCGATCGGGCCGTGGATGAACTTGTCATGATCCACGCGGGAGTCCGGCGCGATGCCCTGAGCAAGCAGGTTGGGGTCGATCGGGTAGGGGCCGGTCGCGTGCTGGCGCATCGCCAAGGGCTCGTAGGGCCGGTCGCTGTTACAGATCTCGACTGTGGGAGCACGCTTTCCCGGCTGGCCCATGCACGGGTAGTTGCGGGCGCCGCGGACACCGATCGCCGAATCCTGCGGCAGTTTGCAGTACAGCCCGTCGGGGGTGTCGATGTCGGTGGTGTCCTCCGGAGACCGCCACGACGACGGCGGCAGGAACCCGACCGTGCATGCCGGCGGGTCGCCCATCGTAAGAGTGAAGTCGCCCAACGTCATACCGACCGGATTGTTCTTCGGCGCACCGTACGACTGTGTCGCGGAGATGGACGGCGGCAGGAGCACCAGCAGTTGCTCAAGCGAGGGGTGGTAGGTCACCCCGACCTGGCCCAGGCTGGTGAGGTTGGCCAGCAACAGCGGCAGGGTGGGCTTGACTTGATTGAACAAGCGGGAGGCTTCGTCGGCGGCTCCCGACCCGTCCTTGAGCAGGGTGCGCACGTGCTGGTCGTCGGCGGCGACCTGCTTGGTGACTCCGGCCATGCTGCGGGCCCACGTGCGGATCGCATCGACGGATTCAGCCTGTCCATCGAGGAGCGGCGCCCCGTCGTCGATGAGCGCACGGGACTGATCGGAGGCGGCGTTCGCTTCGGCGATCAGTCTCGACGAGGAGTCCAGGAGCGCGCCCATGTCGGTTCCAGAGCCGTTGAAGGCCTTGAAGGTTTCGTCGAGCAGCGGGCTGATCTTGTCCTTGGGGATGCTGCCCATGAGTGAACTGACCTGATCGAGCATCGGCCCCACGGCCTGAGGGATCGAAGTGTTCGACGCCGGGATGACCGACCCGTCGTGCAGATACGGTCCCGAGTCGTTGCGGGGTTGCAGATCGACGTACTGCTCGCCCACAGCCGACACGCTCAGGACCGCGGCGTGCAGGTCTGCCGGCACCTTGGGTGACGTATTCAGCGACAGTGTCGCTTCCGCACCGTCACGGGTGGGCCGCACCTCGGTGACCTTGCCCATCTGCACACCGCGATAGGTCACGTTCGAGAACTGGTACAGCCCACCGGTTCCGGGCAGCTGCAGGGTCACGGTCATCCGCCCGATACCCAACAGGGTCGGGGCCTGCATGTACACGATGCCCATCAGGGCGATGCCGATCACCGACGCCACCGCGAAGATCGCCAGCTGGATTCGGACAAAACGGGTGAGCATCAGTTGCCACCTCCGTTCGGCTCGACGGCGTCAGAAGGCGCCACTGCGGCAGGCGTTTCGGGCTGCGGTTCCGGTGCGGGCGCCGAAGCCTGGTCCACCGGGGCCGCCGGAGCGGGCTGACCATCTGCCGGAGCCGGGTCGACCAGCGGCGGAATCGTGGCCACGGACGCGGGTGGCGGTGTCAGCGGCATGCCCAGTGGGTCCTTCGTGTAGTTGGCGTAGAAGGGGTCCCCTGGCGCTGGGGTGAGGGGCAGTCCCTCCTGACCCCACCGGGTGCCCAGGAACAATCCCCTCTTCAGCCTGGGAACGGTGAAGTCGAAGGTGATGAACTGGTTGAGGTAGTCCCCACGGATCGCCCGGTCGATGAAGTTCTGCGGGTAGGGATATGTCGGCGCGAATGCCAGCACAGTGCCCAGATTCGGCCCGACGTCGGCCAGTGCCTTCACCGTCGGCTCGAGGTTGCGCAGGTTGGTGAGCAGATCGTCTCGAGTCGCGTTGACGAGATTGGTCGCAGTGTCGCTGAACCGCCCGAACTTCTCCAACGCCGTGGTGATGCGAGGGCGCTCCTTGACCAGGATGTCCAGTGCCGGCGGGATCCGTTGCAGCGCGGTGGTGATCACCTCCTGCTGTCCGGACAGCGTGCCGGCCAACCGGTTCAGTGCGGTGATCGAGGCGTTGATGTCGTCGCGCTGGTTGGCGAACATCCCGACGATGTTGTCGAGCTGGGTGAGGAGGTCGCGGATCTTGTCTTCCCGGCCGTTGAGCGCGGCGTTGAATTCGGTGACCAGGTCGCCGATCTTGCCCAGTCCTCCGCCGTTGACGAGCACGGACAGCGACGACAGGGTCTGTTCGGTCGACGGATATGTCGAAGTCTGGTTGAGCTCGAGGGTGGCGCCCGGGGACAGCCGCCCCGACGGAGACTGCCCCAGCGGTGGATCGAGCGCGATGTGCATCGAGCCCAGCAAGCTGGTCTGGCCGACGGTGGCGACCGCATTGGCCGGAACGACGACGTCGGGCTTGACCGAGACCTCCACGTCCGCGTGCCAGCCTTTGACCACCATGCGCGAGACACTGCCCACGATGACGTCACTGATCATCACGGGCGAATTGGCTTCCAGTGTCCCGATATTGGCGAGTTCGACGTGGTAGACGGTCGCGTCTGCCCCACGTCCGACTGTGCCGGGCAGAGGTAGCGAATTCAACCCGTGGAACGCACAGCCGGTCAGCGTCGCCACCGAGCAGGCGGCTACCGCAGTCAGTCGTGTCAGCGACCGCCGATTGATCATGGGGTGCCTCCTGGGGCCGGCGGTGCGGGGGCGGGCGCAGCTTCAGCTGGAAGAAGCATGTCCCGCAATGTCTTTGGTGCTTGTACCGGCGGGTCCGAGACGATCGGCGATCCGGGATAGGCCGCGGGCGAGGTGTTCGCGGGCAGCCCGTCGGGTGTGTACGCACCGGGCGGCCCCGGAGGCGCACCCCATCCGGCCGGTGGCGGCACGTCATTGGCGCCGGTGTAGGCGGATACGGCCGGGGGCAGATCTTGGTACGGCTGCGGACGCCCACCGGCCCCACCCGGTGCCAGGTTCGGATCGGTGTACACCAGGTTCTCCGGACTGGGCGACTTCTTCAGATAGGCGTTGAAGGGCATCGGCATGTGGTTGAAGTTGAGCAACGACAGCGCCGGGCCGAGGTACTGCGCGCACAGCTTGGACGATTCCGCTGCGGTGGCATTCTTGATCGCCCCGATCGCCGAACACACCACCGACAACGGGTCGGAGAAGTTCGCCAACGCGAACGCACCGACGGCGGTGCCGCTGTCGGGGTTGTAGATGTTGTAGCCGTTGGCGATTGCGTTGGGTGCGACGTGCAGGACGTTCTCGAGCTTGGTCTTGTTGTCCACCAGATTCTGCGTGACGTTGTTCAGCCGCTCCAGCTGTTCGGCGGTCTGGTCGCGGCTGCCTGCGACGAATCGCCGAACGTTGCCGACGGCGTCCGCCAGGTTGGTCAGGGCGCCGTCCAGATCGGAGCGGCTCCCGTCGACGACGCTGGTGACATCGGCGAGATGACCCTGGAACTCCACGATCTGGGCGTTGCTGTCTCGCAGCGCCGTCACGAAGACCTGCAGGTTCTTGATGATGCCGACGACATCGCCGCTCCCCTGCCCCAGAATCTTTGCGACACCGGACAACTGGCTGATCGCCTCGTGCAGCTTCTCGCCGTTGCCGTTCATGGCCGCGGCGGCGCTGTCGACGAAGCGGCTCAGCGAGGTGGCCGACGCCCCGTTGATCGGTCCCAGATCGGACGCCAACCGCATCAGCTGGTCCTTGACCTGATCCCACTCGACGGGCACGGCAGTCCGCTCGACCCCGATCTGCGCGCCGTCGGCCATCGTCGGACCCTCGTCTTCATAGGCCGGGGTCAGCTGGACATACCGGGCCGCAACCAGGTTCTGCGCCATGAGGATCGCCTTGGCATCGGCCGGGATCTTCACGCCGTGGTCGACGGCGAGGGTGATCCGTGCCTGTCCGCCGACCGGCTCGATGTTCTCGATGGAACCGACCTTGACCCCCGCGACTCGCACCTCGTCGCCCGGGTAGATCGCGGTGGCCGAGGTGAAGTACGCGGTGATGGTGGTCGGCTTGAAGACGGTCTGCCGCACGATCACCGCCGTACCGGCCACGGCCAGCACAGCGAGCAGCACCAGCGCGATGCGGCCGATCCGCTTGCGGTTGCGGGCGATCATCGACTTCCTCCGGGAATGCCGTTGTAGGGGAGCGGGAATTCGGCGCGCGGGCCGGCATTGTCCGGCGGTTGCCCGGCGTTGGTTCCCCGCCGGAAGCCGAACGCGTAGTCGAGGAAGGGCTGGATGGTCTGCGCCGGATTCAGGTTCGCGACAAAGGCGTTGTAGTAGAAGCCGTTGTTCACCGATTCGCCTTGGGTGACCTGGTATTTGGCGAGACCGGCCAGGGCGCCCGCGATGTTGTCGCGGTTCTTCTCCAGCATCGCCGTCACCGAGTTGAGCTGCTTGAGCGTGGGCGCGAGCTCTTCCTCGTTGTCGTGGACGAGCCCGGAGAGCTGCTGGGACAGCGCAGAGGTATTGGCCAGCAGGTTGACGATCGCGTACCGGCGCTGGTCGAGCACCCCGGTCAGCGCGTTCGCGTCCAGCAGCAGGGTGTTGACCTGCTCGCTGCGCTTCGACAGGATGCCGGTCACGTCGGCGGCACTCTTGAGCAGGTTGGACAGAGACTCGTTGCGACTGTTCAGCGTTTCCGACAGCCGGGACAGACCCTCGAACGTCGGCCCCAGCTGTGGCGCCATCCGATCGATGGTGTCCGACAACGTATCCAGGGACTGCGTGAGCGCCGCGGTGTCGGTGCCGGCGGTGTTGTTCGTGAAGTCGCCGACGGCGTTGGTCAACGAATACGGCGAAGCCGTCCTGGTGATGGGGATCGTGTCCGAGGCGCGCATCGTGCCCGCGCCGGCCGGTTCCAGGGTGAGCATCCGGGCACCGAGCATCGTCCCGGTGCGGATGTGCGCGGTGGTGTCGGAGCCCAGACGCACCGTGCTGTCGAGGGTGAAAGTCACCAGCGCCTTGCCGTGGCTCAGGCTGACATCGGTGACCAGGCCCTTGGTGACCCCGGAGATCTTGACGTCGTTACCGGTGGTGAGCCCACCCGCCTCGGCGAACAGTGCGTTGTATTTGACCGACGTGGCCCACGACCACAGCGCCTGCGGCTGGAGTCCGACCGCGATGATCATCGCGATCAGCACGATGCCGATGAGTCCGCTCCGGATGAGGTGCGATCCACGGTATTTCAGCATCAGGGCTCCCCACAGCGTCCGGTGTTCTGCATGATCCACGGGAAGTACGCGGTGCGCCCCTGCAGGTCGGTGACCCTGACATTCATGCCGCACACGTACTGGTTGATGAAGCTGCCGTAAGCACCCAGCCGGACCAGCTTGCGGTAGTTCTTGGGCGCGTTCTGCAACGACAGATCCAGGCGCGCCATGTCGTCCCCATTGGAGAGCAGCGGTGCCAGCCGGGTGAGTTGATCCACCGTGCCCGACAGGGGCGGCCTGGCCTGAGTCATCAGATCGGCGAGGGAGGCGGTGCCGTTGTCCAGGGCGTTGATGGCCTCCCCGATGGGATCGCGTTCTTGGGACAAGCCGGTGATGAGTTGTTGCAGTTGCTCGACGGCGCCCGAGAATTTGTCGCCGTCCTTGGCCACCGTTGCCACGGTGGTCTTCAGGTTGTCGATCAGCTGCTGCACGGTCTGTCCGTTGTCGGCGAGCGCCTGGGTGAACGAAGTCGTATGGGACAGCAGTGATTCCACCGTGCCACTCTGGCCCTGAAGGATCTGGATCAGCGAGTTCGTCAAGGCGTTGACGTTCTGGGCGTTGAGCCCCTGGATGACGGGTTTGAGCCCGCCGAGGAGAAGGTCGAGATCCAGCGCGGGCTCGGTGCGCTCGACCGGTATCCGTGAACCCACCGGCTGGATCTTCGTCGATCCGGGGCTGTCGAGAAGCTCCAGATAGCGGTTGCCGACCAGGTCCAGGTAGCGCACCGCGATCTTGGTGGCAGTCGTCATGACGACTTCGCGGTCGGCATCGAAGTGCACCAGGACTGTGTTGTCGGGCTGCAGGGCAACGTCATTGACCGTGCCGATGCGGATCCCGGCGACGCGCACCGAGTCACCGGCCTTCAGGCTGGACGCGTCGGTGAACACGGCCGAATAGCCGTTGGTGGAGCCCGTGCGGTATTGGCCCATGATCGCGAACAGCGCTCCGGTGAGGAGCAGCATCGTCAGTCCGAACACGCCGAACTTGACAGCGGTCCCGCGGCTGCGCGTCATCCCGGTTGTCCTATCTGGGTGGTGTTGCGTGGCGGACCGTCGAGCGGGCCGTACAGCGCTTGCTTGAGTGCGTCGGAGTTCAGCAGGATCCCCTGATTGCCGTACTGCGCGGGGTTGGCGTCGATGTCGGTGACGATGAACGGCGGCCGCTTCTCGAAACCGACCTCCGGCAGGCCCTGGCACTGCGGACCACCGCCGGCGGCCACCTTCGGCAGGTTGCCCGGGTAGCGGTAGCGTTCGGTGCCCAGCAGGAACGAGTCCAGCAGCATGACGCCCGGCAGTGGCGTCGGCGGGCCGAGAGCCAAGGGCTCCAAGCCCTTCAGTGCGCAGTTGAGCGCCGGGTTGTACTGGTTGAGCAGGTTCGTGGTCGGCACCAGCAGGCGCATCGCGTCGGTCACCGCGGCACTGTTGGTCGCGACCACGTCGTTGCCGACGTCGGCCAACCCGATCGCGCTGACGAGCAACGCGTCCAGGTCATTTCGGCGATCGACGAGCGTGTCGCTGAGCTGTGTCGCACTGCGAACGGTGTCCATCAAGTCCGGTCCGGCGTCCGCGTAGGCGTTGAACACCTGTGGCGCGACGGCCATCTCATGGCTCATCGTCGGCAGGCTGGGGGCGATCTTGGCCAGCAGGGCATCCAGGTCGACCATCGTCTGGCCGAGCTTGTCGCCGCGGCCGTCGACCGCCTGGGCCATCGCGCCGAGTGTCTCGTTCAGCTTTTCCGGCTGGATCTGGGCCAGCACCGACACCAGTTGCTCGAAGACCGTGTTGATCTCGACGGTGGTGTGGGTCGCGTCGAGGACCTGTCCGGCGTACATCGACTTCTGCGACGGCTCCGCCGGCGGGACGAGCTGGACGAACTTGGCACCGAACACGGTGCTCGAGGCGATCTCCACCCCCGTGTTGGCCGGAATCAGTTGCAGGTCATCCGGGTTCATCGCCAGCTTCAGGGCTGCCTGCCCGTCGGGCAGCACGTCGATGGCGACGACCTTGCCGACCTGCGCACCGTGCAGTTTCACCTTGGCGTCGGGGTTCATCACCAGGCCCGCCCGCGGCGAGATCACGGTCACCGAGGCGGTGGGTGCGACCCCACCGCGGAACATCACGATGGCGCCGGTGATGATCGCGGCGATCACCACCACCGTGGCAAGTCCGCTCAGTTGGCGTTTAGCGTCACGCGACATCAGATGCCTTCTCTAGCCGGAGAGGTTGAAGTTGCCGTTGGAGCCGTAGACGGCCAGCGAGATCAGCAGCGTGATCGAGACGACGACGATCAGCGACGTCCGGACCGCGTTTCCGACCGCCACGCCCACACCCGCCGGGCCGCCGGTGGCGAAGAAGCCGTAGTAGGTGTGCACCAGCAGGATCGCCAGCGCCATCAGCAGCGCCTGCAGGAACGACCAGAGCAGGTCGATCGGGTTGAGGAACGTGCTGAAGTAGTGGCCGTACAGGCCGCCCGACTGCCCGAGCAGCACGACGGTGGTGAACTGGCTGGCCAAAAACGACAGGATCACCGCGATCGAGTACAGGGGCGTGATGGCGATCATCCCGGCCACGATGCGGGTGGACACCAGGTACTCGACGGGCCGGATCGCCATCGCTTCCAGCGCGTCGACCTCTTCGTTGATCCGCATCGCACCGAGCTGTGCGGTCACACCGGCACCGAAGGTGGCGGCCAGGCCGATGCCGGCGACGATGGGCGCCGAGATCCGGACATTGATGAAGGCAGCCAGGAATCCGGTGAGCGCTTCGATGCCGATGTTGCCCAGCGAGCTGTAGCCCTGGATGGCCAGCACCCCGCCGGTGGCCAGGGTCAGGAACCCGACGATGACGACGGTTCCGCCGATCATCGCCAATGTCCCTGCACCCATGCTGATTTCGGCTATCAGCCGGACGACTTCCTTGCGGTAGTGCGCAGCCGCAAAGGGCATGCCCGCCAGGGCGCGGCCGTAGAACAGGACATGGTCACCGATGCTGCTCAGCACGGCCCCTGGCCGTCGCACGGCCCGGGACAGGCGCGGGTAGGCCGACTGGAGTACCGCCGTCGTCGCTGTCATCGCGTGGTCATCTGGATGCCGATGGCGGTGACCACCACGTTGACCACGAACAACGCCATGAAGGCATACACGACTGTTTCGTTGACGGCGTTGCCCACCGCTTTGGCACCTCCACCCGAGACGGTCAGCCCGCGGTAGCAGGCGACCAGCCCGGCGATCAGGCCGAACAACGCCGCCTTGACACAGGAGATGACGACCTCCGGGATGCCGGTGAGCAGGGTGATGCCCGCTGCGAACGCGCCGGGATTGACGTCTTGCACGAACACCGAGAACAGGTATCCGCCAAGGATTCCGATGATCACGACGACGCTGTTGAGCAGCAGCGCCACCAGACCCGAGGCCAGCATCCGCGGGGTGACCAGACGCTGGATCGGGTTGATGCCGAGGACCTCCATGGCATCGATCTCTTCGCGGACGGTGCGCGACCCCAGGTCGGCACACATAGCGGTGGCCCCGGCGCCGGCGACGATCAGCACCGTCACCATGGGCCCGACCTGGGTCACGGCGCCGAATGCCGCGCCCGCCCCGGAGAGATCTGCCGCGCCGAGTTCGCGAAGGAGGATGTTCAAGGTGAACGACACCAGGACGGTGAACGGGATCGCCACCAGAAGGGTCGGCGCCATGGAAACCCTTGCCACGAACCAGGATTGGTCAAGGAACTCACGCCATTGGAATGGCCTGCGCACCACGAATCTGGCGGCATCCACCGACATGGCGAACAACCCACCCACGCCCTCGAGTGGGCCGGCGAGTTGTCGCTGCAGCATCGGATTCTCCGTTCTGAGTGTGGTTCACCGCGAGAGTCGTATGACCTGGACCACTCGTCTCGACCGGGAACAATCGCAGTTAATTTCGGGGCCTGCCATCCCGCGTCCCGCCTACCGGGAGACCGGCACGACGCGGGCGTCGCCGGCTCCGAAGGCACACCGGCGACGCGATGTGAGCAACAAATTTCACTCACTGAGACTCAGCCCACATCACGGGCGCGAGGAGGTACACCATTTGTGAGAGCCCTCGACGAATAGGACCAGATGATGACCGACCGGGTGATCGACCGGGTGCGCGAGAACGCCGAGCAGTTACGGAGCCAGGGCCCCGAGGCCGAGAAGATCGGCAAGCTCACCGACGAGACGGTCAAGCTGATGAAGTCGGCCGGCAACATCCGGCTGCTGCAGCCGAAGGCTTACAGCGGCTTGGAGGTCCATCCGCGCGAGTTCGCCGAGACCGTGATGGCTACCGCCGCGCTCGACCCGGCCGCCGGCTGGATCAACGGTGTGGTGGGCGTCCACCCCTATCAATTGGCCTACGCCGACCCAAGGGCCGCCGCCGAGATCTGGGCCGATGACGTCGACACCTGGGTCGCCTCCCCCTACGCACCCCAGGGTGTGGCCACGCCGGTCGACGGCGGCTACATGTTCAACGGACGCTGGCAATTCAGCTCGGGCACCGACCACTGCGACTGGATCTTCCTGGGCGCGATGTTGGGCGGTCCCGACGGCAAACCGTTGATGCCGCCGCAGATGCTGCACATGATCCTGCCGCGCCGGGACTACGAGATCGTCGAGGACTCGTGGAACGTGGTGGGTCTGCGCGGAACCGGATCCAAGGATGTCATCGTCAACGACGCCTTCGTGCCGTCGTACCGGACAATGGACGCGACGAAGGTGATGGACGGCACCGCTCAGCGCGAGGCGGGGATGACCGAGACGCTCTATCTGATGCCGTGGTCGACGATGTTCCCGCTGGGCATCAGTGCGGCGACGATCGGGATCGCCGAGGGTGCGCTCGCGGCCGCACTGGATTACCAACGCGAACGGGTGAATTCCAGCGGAGTGGCGATCAAGGACGACCCGTACGTCATGTACGCGATCGGCGAGGCCGCCGCGGACATCAACGCCGCCCGCCAGGAATTGCTGGCCAACGTCGACCGCATCTACGACATCGTCGATTCCGGCAGCGAAGTGTCCTTCGAGGACCGGGCCGCGGGCCGGCGGACCCAGGTACGTGCGGTGTGGCGGGCCGTATCCGCGGTCGACGAGATCTTCGCCCGCTGCGGCGGGAACGCCGCCCGGATGGACAAGCCACTGCAGCGGTACTGGCGCGATGTCCACGTCGGGCAGGCACATGCCATTCACGTTCCGGGCACCGTCTATCACGCATCGGCCCTGAGCTCACTGGGCGTGGATCCACAGGGCCCGCTGCGCGCGATGATCTGAGCGAGACGCTTACCAATCTCGTCAATTATGTGACAGCAGCCACATTGGCATGTTACAAACAGTCATATTCCTAATAGTCATATTCCTGTCAGTCATGCAGCCGAAGGTGGGAGGTCCCTGATGACAACCGCTGCCGAAAAGGCGGGCGAGACGCCCAGCGCCGTCATCGACCGGATTTCGCTGGTCCTCGACGCCTTCGACGGACCCGGACGTCTGACGCTGGCCCAGATCGTGCGCCGAACCGGTCTGCCGCGGTCGTCGGCGCACCGCATGCTCGAACGTCTCGTGCAGCTGCGGTGGCTTCGCCGCGACGGCCGCGACTACGAGCTGGGCATGCGCCTGATCGAGCTGGGATCACTCGCGCTGCACCAGGACCGCATTCACCGGGCAGCCATTCCTCTGATGCGTGATCTGCACCGGGCCACCGGACTGGTGGTCCACCTGGCCGTCCTCAGCGGTGCTGACGTGGTGTACCTGGAGAAGATCGGCGGTCAGATGGTGGCCGCGATCCCCACCCGCGTCGGCGGACGCCAACCGGCGCACTGCACGGCGGTCGGCAAGGCGATCCTGGCCGACAACCCTCCGGCCGAGGTCAGCTTGAACTCACGCAAGACGCGGTTCTCGATCGCGACGGAACAGCAACTGGCGGCAGATCTGGCGAAGACCCGCGCCCGCGGGGTGGCGTTCGAGCGGGAGGAATCGCTGCCGGGATTCGGTTGCGTGGCGGCACCGATCGGTCCGGTCGGCGCGGCCGTTGCGGCGGTGTCGGTGTGCGGTCCGATGAGCCGGATGACATTCGACCAGCGGCTGACCGCTCCGGTGCGGATGACGGCGATGGGCATCTGGCGCAGTGCCGAAGATGGTCCCGACCGGGCGGCACCGACCTTGCAGCCGCTGCGTCCGCTGCGCGGCGGGGCTACTCTGCAGCTGGCCTAGGCCTGCGCCGCTCCTCGGCTGATTTGCGGCTCTCGGCGGCCACCCGCTTCTCGAACTCTTCCCAATATTCGGGGCCGGGCAACGGAATTCCCTCACCCGCCTTCGGGAAATTCGCGTCGGCGTCGTCGAGATCCTTGATCATCCTCAAGGTGAGCTCCCGCTCGGACGCGTAATAGCGTTCCGCCCAATCCAGCGCGATCCGGGCGTAGGTCCACTTCGGATCGGCCGCGGCCCACCGAGCGCCCTTCGCGGCGTCCCGGTGCATCTCATCGACGTAGGCGATGTGCTCCTCGAGCATCTGCTTGAGGGAGGCGGGATCACTGAGGTGCCCCAGGGTCACCCGCATGATCGCCGCGTGCTTCAGCGTCGGAGGATCTGCCGGCGTATCCCGTGCCCATCGGGTGACAGCATCCAGGCCCGCTTCGGTGATCTTGTACAGGCGGCGGTTTCGCGGGCCGCTGCCGTCCTCACGAGAGGTCAGGTAGCCCATCTTCTCGAGCTTCTTCAGATCGGAGTAGATCTGACTGAAAGCCGGGCTGCCGTAGTAGTAGCGCACGCCGTAGTGGAGCCATTTGCGGATGTCGTAACCGGAGAGCTCGCGCTGGTAGGACAACATCCCGAGCAGCGCCCAACTGTTGGCGGCAAGCGCCGGCGCGGCTGCTGATTCGGGATCTCCCACTACTTGAGGGTAACAACCGAGGTCACAACGTGGTTACCCGTGAACCGCTGGCCGGGAGACTAGCGTGCGGTCCGGTCCTAACCCACGATGCGCGGAGCAAGAACGCACCTTAATATCGCCGGGTGACCACGCCCGGCGGGCTGCAGCGCAGGCTCGGGACAACTGACGCCGTGGTGATCGGCCTCGGATCGATGGTGGGGGCGGGCATTTTCGCCGCCCTGGCCCCCGCGGCGGCCGCGGCCGGAAGCGGGCTGCTCATCGGCCTCGCTGTCGCCGCCGTCGTCGCCTACTGCAACGCGACATCCTCGGCACGACTGGCAGCGCGCTACCCGCAATCCGGCGGCACCTACGTCTACGGGCGCGAACGGCTCGGCGAGTTCTGGGGCTACACGGCCGGGTGGAGCTTCATCGTCGGCAAGACCGCGTCGTGCGCGGCGATGGCGCTGACGGTCGGGATGTACGTGTGGCCGCAATGGGCGCATGCGGTGGCAGTCGCCGCGGTGGTGGCCCTGACGGCGGTGAACTACGCCGGAATCCAGAAGTCGGCATTGCTGACCCGCGTCATCGTCGCGTGCGTGCTGGCGGTTCTGGCCGCGGTGGTGGTGATCATCGCCGGATCCGGCGCCGCCGACCCCGCCCGCCTGGGTATCGGCGACGGCGTCGGTGTCGGTGGCGTACTCCAGGCCGCGGGGCTGCTGTTCTTCGCGTTCGCCGGATACGCCCGGATCGCCACCCTGGGGGAAGAGGTCCGTGACCCGGCCCGCACCATTCCGCGCGCGATCCCGATCGCGCTGGGTATCGCGCTGGTGATCTATGCCGTGGTGGCGGTCGCCGTGCTGTCGGTGCTCGGCGGATCCGGGTTGGCGTCCGCACCCGCACCGCTGGCCGACGCGGTCGCGGCGGCCGGCGCACCGCAGTGGCAGCCGGTGGTGCGGGCCGGGGCCGCGGTGGCAGCGCTGGGCTCCCTGCTGGCCCTGATCCTCGGCGTATCGCGCACCACCCTGGCGATGGCCCGCGACCACCATCTGCCCCACCGGCTGGCCGCCGTGCATCCCCGGTTCGCCGTCCCGCACCGGGCCGAGGTGGTGGTCGGCATCGCGGTGGCAGTGCTGACCGCGGTGGCGGATCTCCGTGGGGCGATCGGGTTTTCATCGTTCGCGGTCCTGCTGTACTACGCCATCGCGAATGTCTCGGCGTGGACGCTGCGGACCGAGAACCGGTGGCCACGCGTGGTTCCGGCCGTCGGCCTGATCGGCTGCCTGGTGCTGGCCTTCTCGCTGCCCCTGGCTTCGGTGCTCGCCGGGCTGGTCGTCGTCGCCGTGGGGGTGGCGATCTACGCGGTGAGGTCGTACACGTAGCGACTGGTCGGCACCGAGTCCAGGTTCTCGTGCGCCCCGAAACGGGTGACGCTCTCGATCATCAGGGTGAGCCGCCGCCGGAGTTCGGCGTCGTCGCCACCGCTGCCGTAGAAGGCGTGCATATCCGTCATGGCCGCCATCGGGAACAGTTCCTCGACCACGGCGTCGACCCGGTCGCTCCCGAGAACCGTTCGCAGGACCCGGTTCTGGACGTAACCGAAGGTCGACTGCGTCTCGATGGCCACATCGGTGTGCAGCCCCTGCCAGATGCGCAACCATTCCGCGGCGTCCAGTTCCGCTGGGATTCGCAGGAACCCGATCTGGGCCAGGGCCGGGGCGCGGACGCCGTCGGCCGTATCCGGCGGAACCAATGGCGTCCGCTCCTCGACCTCCCAGCCCGCGGACCGCTCGGCCAGCCCGGACAACAGCGCCGAGATGTCGGCGGGCTCCGACTCGGTCCAGACGGTCACCACTGCGGGGACCGGGGAATCGAACGTGGTGATGCGCAGCGTCGCGGGCGCGACGTCTGCGTCGTCGACGTTGACCTGCAGCCTGCTCACGCCTGCGGCCCGCATCGCCTCGCGGAACTCAGCGGTTCGCAGGGCGGTGTCGAGCCCCGGGCCCCACAGCGCATAGATGAACTTCTCAGCCATAACTAGATCGAATTTCAGGCGTGCTTCGCGGCGGGCACCTCGCCGAGCATGACCCCGCCGGCCTTCAACCACGCACCGACCGTGCGTGGTGCGTCCCGGTTGGGGTTGTAGACGTCTTCCTCGCTGGAGAACAGGTTGTCCCCGGCGTAGACGAGGCGGGTGACGTTGGGGAAGCCGAATTCCTTCCCGGGCTCGGTCGGGTGGTCGAGGACGTTCAGGATCTCCATCACGACGGCGCCGTTTTCCTCGTCGAAGGCCACCCAGGTGTGTGGGAAGCGCATGTGCGGGAACGGCGCCATGGTGGCGGTGATCCACTCCCTGACCGCCTCGCGGCCTTCGAAGACGCCGTAGGCGTGCTCGATGTAGGTGACGTCCTCGGTGAACAGGTCCGCGAACGGAGCCCAGTCGCCCGTCTTCGAGCAGACCTCGACGGTCTTGGTGTAGTGGTCGAGCGCGGCGGCCAGCTCATCACGGGTGAATTTCGGCATGTCGAACCCCTCTCCATGGAACTAGAATGAATTTCAGTTTTGGCTGAGGTTACAGCGCAAGCGGACTGTGTTCTAGTGTGAATTCGCCATCGACAGGGAGAAGCAGCATTGCCGAGGATCGGGGAACCACGGCCCGCAGCGGAGCCCAGTTCGGAGCTCCAGCAGGAGCGGCGTGAGGCGATCCTGCGCGCAGCCGGTGTACTGGGGGCGCTGCGACCGGCCGAGCAGGTCCAGATGCAGGAGGTCGCGAAGTCGGCAGGGGTGGCGCTGGGCACGCTGTACCGGTACTTCCCGTCCAAGACGCACCTGTTCCTTGCCGTGATGGCCGACCGGGTCGAGGGGATGCAGGACGGTATCCATCGCCGGTCCACCCCATCGGGGTCGGCGGCCGACCGGGTCTTCGATGTACTGGAGCGGGCCACCCGCACGATGCTGCGCCAACCTCACCTGAGCGCCGCCATGCTCAACTCCCTCAACGCCGCCGATGGGGCCGTGGTCGCCGAGGTGGGCAGGATCGATCAGCTGGTACGCACCATGCTGTTGGACGCCTCCGGCGTCAACGACCCAAGCCCACAACAGATCTCGTTGGTGCGTCTCGTCCAGCAGACCTGGCACGGGATCCTGCAGTCCAGCCTGAACGGGCGCATGTCCGTCGCCGAGGCGCAGGACAGCCTCAAGACGGCCTGCGCGCTTCTGCTCGCGCCGTTATGAGGGCAGGCACGCTCCGGTTTGCCCGCCTGGCGGGCGACCTTCGGCGACAACCTGAAAAACGTTGCCGACGTGCCAATTCACGACTACAATCGAACATATGTTCGAATCACTG
>NZ_HG322951.1:1308535-1395060 GCF_000455325.1 Mycolicibacterium septicum DSM 44393 | reverse complement strand
GCGCCCAGCACGACGACCAGGCCGAGGCACCCGCGAGCCCGTCGCAACCACCCCGGGACCCACGCATCCACGGCAAACCCGACCCCAACGACTACCCCGCCGACCGCACACCAGCCGTAACCGGGCCTCCCGCAGTCCTTCTCGGCGGCGGCGTCGTACCCGCACCGCTACTGGCCGAACTCATCGCCACCGGCGCCACCGTCAAACACCTCACCCACCCCGATGACCTCACCACCCAACCGCATTACCGGCCCACATCAAAGCTGGCCGCCTTCGTCCAAATGCGCGACCTCGTGTGCATGTTCCCCGGCTGCGGAGTAGCAGCCCACCATTGCGACCTCGACCACACCACCGCATGGCCCGCCGGTGCCACCCACCCCGGAAACCTCGGACCCAAATGCCGAACCCACCACCTCCTCAAGACCTTTGAGACCGGCAAGGGCGGCTGGACCGATGTTCAACAGCCCGACGGCAGCCACACCTGGACCGCGCCGACCGGCCACACCTACCAGACCACACCCTTCAGCCAGATCCTGTTCCCCGACCGGGCCATCCACACCCCGGCCCCACCCGCCAAGTCCGCGCCAATGGCCACCATCGACCGACACACGAAAATGCCGGTCCGCCAACACACACGCCAACAAACCCGCACCCAACGCATCAACACCGAACGCCGACTCAACACCGAACTCGACAAACCCCCGCCCTACTAGGCAGAACGGTTGCGGAATGCCTCCACCGCGGTCGGCAGGGTGGGAAAGATCCGCTCGGCGCCGACGCGGTCGAGAAAGCCCGCTGCCACCAGGTCGTCGCGCAGATCGGATTTGACCCGGGCCATCGCGAACACGATGCCCCGTGCGACCAGCTCACCGCGCAACTGCTCCAGAGCATCGACGGCCGTCAGGTCCGGATCGACGTTGGCTTCGGCGTTGTAGACGAACCATTCGACCTTGCCTGGGGCGTTCTCCACCGCGGCGAACGCACGTTCCCGGAAATCCTCCGCGTTGGCGAAGAACAGCGGGGCGTCGTAGCGGTAGACCACCAGCCCCGGAACCAGCTGGGCCTCCGGATAGTCGTCGACGTCGTGCATCCCGGCGATCCCGGGGACATAGCCGAGCACGCTGTCGTGCGGGCGGGCGATGCGCCTCAGCGCGTCCATGAGTGACAAGGCGATCGCCACCAGCACCCCGTAGAGCACGCCGAGGCCCAGAACCGCGACCGTGGTGGCCACGGCCAGAATCAGCTCGCTGCGCCGGAAGCGCGCCAGCCGCCGGAACTCCGCCACGTCGATCAGCCGCAGGGCGGCGTAGACCACGAGCGCCCCCAGGGCGGCCATCGGGAAGTTCTCCAGAAGATCGCGGCCTGCCAGCATGACCAGCAGGACCGTCGCCAGCATCACCAACGAGTACAGCTGAGTTCGGCTGCCCACGGTGTCGCCCAGTGCGGTACGGCTGCCGCTGGAGCTGACCGGAAAGCCTTGCGTGACACCTGTTGTCAGGTTGCACACGCCCAGTGCCCGCAGTTCGGCGTTGGCATCGATGGACTCCCCCTTGCGCGCCGCGAAGGTGCGCGCCGTCAGGGCGTTGTCGGAGAACGCGACCACCGCGATGCCCACCGCCGGGATCACCAGGGCCACCAGCTCCGTCATCGGGACCGGCGGGAGGGTAGGTACCGGCAACCCGGCCGGGATGCCGCCGACCACCCGAATCCCCTTGTCGTCCAAGGAGAAGAGCCACACCACAGCGGTCGCCGCCAGCACCGCGACCAGCGGTCCGGGGAACCGCGGTGAGATCCGGTACAGCACGAGCAGCAGCACCAGAACCGTGACCGACAGCGCAACCGTGGGTACGTGCACCGATTCGAGGCCGCCGACGAAAGAGCGGACCTGATCGACGAACTCGTCTCCGGTGACCTCGATCCCGCTGATCTTCCCGAGTTGGCCGCTGATCATGATGACGGCGACCCCGGTCATGTAGCCCACCAGGACCGGGCGCGACAGCAGGTCGGCCAGGAACCCGAGCCGGCACAGACCGGCCACCAGGCAGATCGCCCCCACCAGCAGGGCCAGCACCGCCGACAGCGCCGCGTAGCGCGCCGGGTCGACGATGGCCAATGGAGCCAGCGCCGTGGCCGTCATCAGGGCCGTGGTGGATTCCGGCCCGACCGACAATTGCCGGGAAGAACCCAGCAGTGCATAGACCGCCATCGGGACCAGCGCGGCCCACAACCCCGCGACCGGCGGCAGGCCGGCCACGGTCGCATAGGCCATCACCTGCGGCACCAGGTACGCCGCTACCGTCACCCCGGCCAGGACGTCGCCGCGCAGCCAGGACCGCCGGTAGCCGGTGAACTGCGCCAGTCCGGGGACCCAGCGCGCCAGGTTGGTTGTCATCACGGTTGATTCTTGCCGCAGTCCGCGTGCGCGGCAGCCGATCATGGTGTGTAGTCACATTCGTGATTCCGCTGAGTTGGAAGTACGTCGAGACGCGCACCGATGACGACTTCGTCGTCAACCCCGGGGAACGGCTCAATTGGTCGAGCACCATCGGTATCGGGGCCCAGCATGTGGTGGCCATGTTCGGTGCCACGTTCCTGGTCCCGGTGCTCACCGGCTTTCCGCCCGCCACCACGCTGCTGTTCTCCGGCGTTGGCACCATTCTGTTCCTGCTCATCACCGGCAACCGGTTGCCGAGCTACCTGGGGTCGAGTTTCTCGGTGATCGCCCCGGTCACGGCGGCGGTGGCCTCGCACGGAACCGGAAGCGCGCTGGGCGGTTTGATCGCGGTCGGGGTGTTGTTGATCCTCATCGGAGCGGTGGTGCACCTGGTCGGCACCCACTGGATCGACCTGGCCCTACCGCCGGTGGTGACGGGCGCGATCGTCGCACTGATCGGCTTCAACCTCGCGCCGGCCGCCAAGGCCAATTTCGAGAAGGGACCCTTGGTCGGGCTGGTGACGTTGGTGTTGCTCGTCGCCACGCTGGCGTTCTTCAAGGGACTGATCGGCAGGCTGGCCATCTTCGGCGCGGTACTGATCGGGTACCTGCTGGCTCTGGTCCTCGGCGATGTGGACACCGCGGCGATCGCCGCGGCACCGTGGCTGGGGCTGCCCGAGTTCCACACCCCGACGTTCAACCTGGCGGTTCTGCCGCTGTTCCTGCCCGCGGTGATCGCACTGGTCGCCGAGAACATCGGGCACGTCAAGTCGGTGGGGCAGATGACCGGCACCGATCTCGATCCGATGATCGGCCGCGCGCTGGCCGCCGACGGCGTGGCCACCGTGCTGGCCGGCGCCGGGGGCGGATCGGCCACCACCACCTACGCCGAGAACATCGGCGTGATGGCGGCCACCCGGGTCTACTCGACCGCGGCGTACTGGGTTGCCGCGATAGTGGCGATCGTATTGTCGTTGTGCCCCAAGGTCGGAGCGGCGATCTCGGCGATCCCGCCGGGTGTGCTGGGCGGCGCGACCATCGTGCTCTACGGCCTCGTCGGCATCCTGGGCGTGCGGATCTGGCTCACCAATCACGTCGACTTCTCCAAGCCGGTCAACCAGATGACCGCCGCCATTCCGCTGATCATCGGGATCGCCGACTTCACCTGGCAGCTCGGCTCTCTGACGTTCACCGGGATCGCGCTGGGTTCCATCGCCGCGTTGCTGGTCTTCCACAGCATGAGGTTGTTGGAGTATCTGGGGAACCTGGCCCAACCTACTCGCCAAGAGCGTTGACCACGCGGGCGAACACCGAGGGCAGCGCCGCCGAAGCCGGGGTGATACACGCCCGCACCGGACCAAAACCGCTGCCGTGCAACAGGGCTGCCGTCAGCAACCGATAGCGGCGCGTCATCGCCCGCCACTGCCGGTCGTAATCACCCGGCCGGTCCGCGCGTACACACCCCACCAGGAGTTCGGCCGCGCCGAAGGCAAGGCCCATCCCCTCCCCGGTGAGGGCATCGACGTATCCCGCCGCGTCGCCGACCAGCAATACCCGGCCCGCGCTCCGGTTGCGGACCTTCTGCCGCAACGGCCCGGCCGCCCGGTCGTGGCCGTGCTCGAGGCCGTGAATCCGCTCGGCCAGCAACGGGAATGCCGCCAGGTGCTCGTCGAAGCCGCCGCGCACCGAGGTCAGAATCGCCACCCCGACACAGTTCTCCCCGACCGGTGTCACATACGCCTCGGCGTCAGGACCCCAGTACACCTCGACACAATCCGACCACGGCGCGATCTGGACATGCCGCCGGATTCCCCAGCGGCGTCTCCTGCCCTCTCCGCCGCTGAGCCCGAGCGAGCGGCGGATGGGCGAATGCAGGCCGTCGGCGGCCGCCAGATAGCGGGCCCGAAAACCGGCCGCGCTCACCGATGCCGAGTCCTGGGTCACCGGCCCCACCTCACCCTGGACCACCCGGACCCCGGCTTCCGACGCGGCCTGGGACAGTGCGGCGTGCAGAACGGTGCGACGCACTCCGCGCCCGGCCCCGTCGCGGAACCTGGCCTCGGCGGTGCGGTGTCCGTCCAGGTAGCGGATGCCGTAGAAGGACCTGTATGCGCGTCCGTCCACCTCCGCACCCAGACGTTGCAGCTGCCGGACCGAGTGCGGCATCAGCCCCTCACCGCAGGCCTTGTCGATCGGGCCTTGGCGCCGTTCCACCACCACGGTCTCCAGCCCGGCACGCGCTGCGTGCACCGCGGTGGCCAGCCCGGCCGGGCCGCCACCCGCGACGAGCAGATCGATCACGTCAGGCCTTGCAGCGCTTCGTTTTCCACGCGGATCCGGGTCCGCAGCAGCGCGGCGTTGGCCACCGTGAACACCAGAGCGGTGATCCACGCACCGCCGGCCAGCGGCAACGCCGCTCCCTCGGTGACCACTGCCACGTAGTTCGGGTGCGGCAACACCCGGTACGGACCGTCGACCACGCGCGTGGCTCCTGGAACCACCACGACCCTGGTGTTCCACTGCCTGCCCAGCGTGGTGATGCACCACCACCGCAGCGCCTGGGCCGCGAGCACGACCGCCACCATGATCCGGCCGAGCACCGGTGATGGCCGGCGCCGGCGCGCCTCCACCACCGCGCCGACCAGAAGCGCGCTGTGCAGCGCCACCATCACCGGATAGTGCCTTACCCCGAATTCCTTGCCGCCCTGGGCGATGCTCCACTGCAGGTTGCGTTTGGACACCACCAGTTCGAGGACCCGCTCGACGGCGACGAGGGCGATCAGCGCGGTGAATCTCTTCGCCGCCATCAGCGCCAGCGCAGCAGGACGAGCTCCGAGCAGAAGCCCGGACCCATGGCCATCATCACCCCGGGGGTATCCGACTCCGGCCGTTTGCGGATGGTGTCGCGCAGCACGTGCAGCACCGAGGACGAGGAGAGATTGCCGACGTCGGCGAGCGACTGCCAGGTGAGATCCAATGCGTCCTCGGGCAATCCGAGGGTATCGATGATCGCCTCGATCACCTTCGGCCCACCGGGATGGCTGACCCATGCGGACACATCGTCGACGGAAAGGCCGTGATCGCCGAGGAACCCGGTGACATCGTCACCCAGGTAGCGCCCTACGAAGCTCGGGACTTCAGCGCTCAGCACGATCTCGAAACCATCGGAGCCGATGTCCCAACCCATGGCGTGCAACGAGTCTGGATACAGATGACTGCGTGAGTCCAGCACATCGGGTCCGGTCGGGTTGAGCTTGCGTGCCCGTTGTTCGCCGACCGCCACCACCGCGGCGGCGCCGTCGCCGAACAGCGCGCCGGCCACCAGAGTCGGCATCGTGGGATTGTGTTTGCGTGTCAGCGAACACAATTCGACCGACACCAGGACGGCCACCTTGTCGGGCGCGCCCCGCAGATAGTCGTTGAGCCGCGCGATGCCGGCGGCGCCGGCCACACAGCCCAGTCCGAAGATCGGGATGCGCCGTACGTCGGGCCGCAGGCCGAGTCGCCCGGCGATGCGCGCGTCCAAGGACGGGACCACGGCGCCGGTGACCGTGGTGGTGACGATCAGATCGACGTCCTCGGGGCGTAGCCCCGCCTCGTCGAGGGCCCCGGACAGTGCCGCGCAGCCCAGTTCGGTCGCATGCTCGATGAACAGGCCGTTGCTCTCACCGAAATCGTCGAGATCGGCGTATTCCTCCAGCGGCCGGACCAGATACCTGCTGTTCACTTTCGCGCTCTTGTGCAGGGCCCGCACCACATCCTCGACCTCGGCGTATCCCGGCAGGTCAAGCAGGGCGCTGGTGACCTCGTCCTGCGTATACCGATGCGGAGGTAGTACGGCATGGACGCCGGCAATGGTGCTGTGGCTGGGCATTCTCGCGACGTTAATTCCCATACCCGTACCACGGGGGCCTACCCTCGCCGGTTCAACGCTCCCCCGGCGAATCCGGGTCAGCCGCGGTGACGTCGGTCACGTGCCGGCACACCATTGGGGCCATCGATCGACCGGGCGTACGTGCCGACGGTGAACGCGATCGCCGATCCCATGATCCCGAGCGCGTGCGCATCGACGTTGTCGATGGTGTCGCGGGCCGTGTGATAGTTCGGATCGAAGGCCGCCCCGGCCCGTCCGCCCCACAACCGGGCCTGAACCTCGGTCTTGCGTTGCGACGATCCGGTTGTGGTGCCCCCGATCGGCACGCCGGCCTGCAGGAACGGGTGGTAGTCGGTGTTGGCGCTGATCGGCATGTCCGCCGGCCGCGCCCCGGCCAGGTTGAGATAGCCGGCCATGGTCCTTTCGATGCCGGCCGATCCTTCGGGTATCGCCTTGGGGTCGGTGGCCTGGCCGGACTGGTCGCCGTCATAGGTGAAGAACCCGGCGTTGGGCGAGCCGACCATGTCGAAGTTCAGATACAGCGCGAGATCGTCGAGCTGGTCGAGCGGCAGGCCGCGCACGTACTGCTTCGACCCGTCCAACCCCATTTCCTCGGCGCCCCAGAACGCGAATCGCACCGCATTGCTCGCCTGCGGCGAACTACCCATCTGCAGCGCGGTTTCCAGGACGGCCGCGACCCCCGACCCGTTGTCGTTGATACCCGGACCGCCACCGACGCTGTCGAGGTGCGCACCCACCAGCACGACATCGGAGGCCGACCCGGTCTTGGTCTGCGCGGTCAGGTTGCGGGATTTGATCATTTCGGCTTTGCCGTCGAGCGTCAGCCGGACCGGGGCGGTGGTGCGCAGCAACGCCGCATCCGCGTTTTCGTCGATGATGCCGACCGGGACGGTGAGTTCGCGGTAGTAGCCGGTGGTGAACAACCCGCCGGGAGGAGGCTGGTGCCCGCTGTTGACCACCAGCAGCCCCACCGCACCCTTGGCCAGCGCGGTGTTCTGTTTTGCCACAACGGAACACCCGGTGTCGTCGACGACCGCGATGGCACCGGAGATGTTGACCGACCCGTAGTCGGTGGCCGCACATCCGGACGGCTTGCCCGGACGCAGCGTGGGCGCGTTGAGCCCGTCGGGCGCCGTCGTCACCAGCATCGACGCCTGATCCACCTGGTACGTGCCCCCGGACACGGTCAGCGCCGGGTTACCCCCGCGCATCGCGCCCATCCGCTCGAACTCCGGTGTCTGGACATCAAAACCTTTGTCCCGCAGGAGTTGTGCCACATAGTCGACGCTGGCTTCGTAACCCGGGCTGCCGACCGCCCGGTTCCCGCCATGACTGTCGGCGATCTCCTGGAGCTTGCGCAGGTGGGTGAACATGGCGTCGACGGTGATCTTGCCCGCCAGTTCCTGCGGCTCGACAGCCTTCGGCGATGGCTGTGCCGAGCATCCCGCCAGTGCGGCACCGAGCAATAGGGCTGCGAGTCGACGCGCCGTCACTGCGCGGTGATCTGGTGCCGCGTACGGTCCGAACGAACCGGTAAACCGTTGCGGCCCCGCTGATCTTGGGCATACAGCCCGACAGCGAATGCGACTCCCTCACCATGTATCTGCAGTGCGTCCCGGTTCACGTGGTCAAGGGTATCGGTGTTCTTGTGATAGTTCGGGTCGAACGGTTGATCCACCTCGCCGGCCCACAATTTTGCTTCCTCGGCGTCCATCTTGTCCTCGGCACCGGAGAACAACCCACCGGAGGGAATGCCCGCCATGGTGAACCCGTCATAGTCGGATCGACCGTCAAAACTGGTGTCGCGCGGCGTCTTTCCGGCATTCTGCAGATAGGCCGCCAGGGTCCGCTCGATTCCCGCCGAACCCTCGGGGACGCGGGGGCGGCCCTGCTCGTCCAGCGGTGCGGACTGGTCGCCGTCGTAGGTGAAGTAGCCCGCGTTGGGTGAGCCGAGCATGTCGAAGTTCAGGTACATGGCGATGTCTTTGAGCTGCTCGGTGTCGAGGGACTCGACGTAGTTGGTCGATCCGAGCAAACCTTCTTCCTCGGCTCCCCAGAACCCGAACCGCACCGCGTTGGCCACCTGCGGCGAATCACCCATCTGCAAGGCCGTTTCCAGCACCGCGGCCACGCCGGAACCGTTGTCGTTGATTCCGGGGCCCTCGGGAACGCTGTCGAGGTGGGCACCGACCATCACCACGTCCGAGGTCGAGCCGGTCTTGGTCTGGGCGATGACGTTGCGGGTGTGTTCGACACGCACGCCCGCCACGAGCTTGATCGTGGTGGGCCCGGGTGAGTTGCGCAGCCGGGTGCCCTCATCCTTGGTCACGCTGACCACCGGGATCTTGACGTCGGTGTTGCGGCCCAGCGTGCCGCCCATCTTCTCGTCGTTGTTGGTGTTGACCACGATCATCGCGACCGCGCCGCGCTCGGCCGCGGCGGCCTGTTTGTCCGCGAACGGGCACGAGCCGCGATCGACCAGCACGACCGCACCGGCGACCGGGAGCCCGTCGAAGTCGGCGGCCTCGCATCCGGGGGTGTCCTCGACCTTCGCCGGCACCAGCGGCCCGGACACGCCGTCCTGCGCGGTACCGATGGTGAACTCCAGCGGCTTGGCGGCGACGGGTTGGCCACCGACGGTGACCTGGGGGTCCTCGGCGAACGGGAGTTTCACCTCGAACTCGGGGGTTTCCACGTCAAACCCCTTATCGCGCAGCGCGCCGGCCACGTAGTCCACGCTCGCGTCGTACCCCGGGCTGCCCAGCGCGCGGTTGCCCTTGTTGTCGTTGGCAATGTCCTGCAGCTTGCTCAGATGCCCCATCATCGCGTCGGCCGAGACCCGCTCGCGCAACTGGTCGGCGAACTGCGCCGCCGCCGACGAGGATTCCTGGGATTGCCGCCCGTCGGTCTGCAGTTCGGTCTTTGCATCACAGCCGGCCAGCCCCGCGGTCAGCGCCAGCGCGCAGAGAACCGCCCCCGTCGAAGTACGTCGCATTGCACCCACGGTAGCGGCTCCCCCGAACGGCCTGGCGCATAAATCAGTTGCCTGGTGATTTGCTGCGGTGGCATGGTGTTCCCCGGCGCCGACAGGGAAGCAGGCCGAGCGGGGTACCGCAACGTTTCTGCGTGTTGCCGGCGGCGTCATGGCACAGGTAAAGGGCCTGAGGTTCGAATCCTCTCCTACAACCCCGATACCGTCGCCGGAATCGCGCAGTCAGCGGCCTTGCGGCCCGCATCCGCCGGGACGGGGATGTGACGCCCCGTCACCGATTGCGCCCGGCGGCGGTATCCCTTTGCTGCACAGACACATACACCGGAAGGAGGACACGACATGAGTATGTTCACGTTCAACCGAATCACTGTTTCCGCAGGCCAGTGCGCACTGGAGTACAAGGACGGCACGCTGGGTCGTGTCCTGCCCCCGGGACGCCACCGCATTGATGTGGCGGCCTCGGTGGTGCGTGTCGAGATGCGTGAGCAGGTGCTGACGCTGGCTCCGCAGGAGGTGCTGACCTCGGATGCGGTGACGCTGCGTATCACCGTCGCGCTGCAGTTCAAGGTCCGCGACGCGGTGGCCTACGTGGAGGCCGCGGCCGACCCGATGGCTGCGGTGTACCTGGCCGCGCAGATCGCACTGCGCGACCTCGCCTCGGCGGTGACCGCGGACGAGGTGATGCAGCGCGGCAACCGCATTGATGCCGACGCGATCGCCGCGGCAGCGCGGACGGCCGGTGCCCGCACCGGAGTTCAGGTGATCGGGGCGTTCGTCAAGGACGTGATCGTCCCGACCGAGATCCGGGCGGCCGCACTGCAGCTGGCGACGGCCAAGGCCACGGGTGCGGCGAAGCTGGAAGCCGCCCGTGCCGAGACGGCGGCCCTGCGTGCGCTGGCCAATGCCGGCAAGCTGCTGGACGCCCACCCGGCGCTGGCTCAGCTGCAGCTGATCCAGCACGTGCCGTACGGGTCGAAGGTGGTGCTGGCCCTGGGCACCAGCGATGCGGTTTCACCGGATGTGGCGTCTGACCCGGAGTAATTCCGGGTCAGGCGTCACGCCTGTTCAGCACCACCGCGGCAGCCACGAACGCCACCGCCACCCACACCAGGAAGTAGAACAGCGAGCCCAGCTCACTCCACGACGTGTAGTAGGTGGGGAACAACCACTCGACCTGAAGGAACCGGAACATGTTGGCGAACGGCAGCCACGGTCCGACCTTCGGGCCGGTGTTGGGCATGTTGCCCAGCAGGGGCTCCGCCACCAGCGGCCACAGCAGCAGGATGGCCACGGCACCGGCCGCGAATCGCAGCAGTGCCCCTACGGCCACCCCGAGCACCGCGGCCAGTGCGGCATAGAGCGCGAACCCGCCGGCCACCCGCCAGGTCGCCGGGTTGGCCATCGACAGTTGGGTACCGACCACCGGGTCGGCGACCATCCGGGCCACCAGCACCGAGGCCAGCACCATGATCACCGCACACACCGAGGAGAAGGCCGCGCACACCACCGCTTTGGCGGTCAGCACCTGCGTCCGGTTCGGCGTGGCCAGCAAGGTGGTGCGGATCAGCCCGCTGCGGTACTCGCCGGTCATCGTCATCGAGGACAGCACCATCAGCACCGGAACCCCGAACACCGCGACACCCAATGCGGCCTTCGACGGGGACAACCCGGAGTAGTGGTGCGCCGTCAGGCCCTGCATGGCGGCCAGACCGAGGCTGAGCACCGCCACCCCGACCGTCGACCACAGCGGGGAGCGGGTGGTGGCCAGCTTGATGCGCTCGGCGTCGAGCGCCGCCAGCGCGCTCACTTCTTCACCGCCCGGTAGTCGACGGCATCGTCGGTGAGTTTCAGATACGCCTCCTCCAGCGAGGCCTGCCGCTGGCTCAATTCGTGCAGGGTGATCGCATTGCGCGCGGCGAGGTCGCCGATCACCTCGATGGCCGCGCCGTGCACCGCCAGCGCATCGCCGTCGGCGGCGGCCTCCACCTCGAACCCGGCGTCGGTGAGAACCTCACGCAGCGTCTCGAGTTGTGGTGTGCGCACCCGGACGGTGTCCGCGGACGTGCCGCTGACGAACTCACTCACCGTGGTCGAGGCGATCAGCTTGCCCTGCCCGATCACCACCAAACGGTCGGCGGTGTTGGCCATCTCGGCCAGCAGGTGGCTGGACACGAACACCGTGCGCCCCTCGGCGGCCAGGTTGCGCATCAGCGTGCGCACCCAGTGGATGCCCTCGGGGTCCAGGCCGTTGACCGGTTCGTCGAACAGCAGCACCGGCGGATCGCCCAGCAGCGCAGCGGCGATCCCCAGCCGCTGGCTCATGCCCAGCGACAGTGTCCCGGCGTTACGGTCCCCCACCGCTGTCAGCCCGACTGTCTCGAGCACTTCGTCCACCCGGGCCGGCGCGATGCGGTTGGCCGCCGCGATCCAGCGCAGGTGGTTGCGGGCCGAGCGGTTCGGGTGGGCCTGACGCGCGTCGAGCAGGGCGCCGACCGCGCGCAGCGGATCGCGCAGTTCCCGGTACTTCTTGCCGTCGATGGTCGCGGACCCGGTGTTGGGATGGTCCAACCCGAGGATCAGCCGCATGGTGGTGGTCTTGCCCGCGCCGTTGGGCCCGAGGAATCCGGTCACCACTCCCGGTTCGACGGTGAACGTCAGATCGTCGACGGCTCGGTGGGATCCATAGAGTTTTGTCAGCCCGGTCAGTTCGATCATCACCGCCATCATTGCAGGCGGTGTCGTTCTGACTGCTCAGGTTCAGATCAACTGAACATTCCCGTCACGTCGGTCTCGGTGGAGTTGAGCGTGTCGATGCCCCCGTGAACCGCGGCGCACAGCTTGTCCAACGCGGCCGCCTCTTCGTCGGCTTCTTTGTTCCACTCGCTGTACTGCTGACTGAACTGTTCGGCGGCCGAGCCGGTCCAGGTACCGCCGATGTCGGCCATCAGCGCGGTCTCCTCTTCCAGGATCTGCTTGACCTTGGCGGCCTCGGCATCCAGCTCGGCGGCCAGTTGTCGCGTCCGCTCGAACTGGACGGAGATATCGGTGCTCATCCGGAAACCTTCCGACTCAGATGTTCATGGACTGGGCCAGCGAGCCGGCCGCGTTGCCGTCAGTCCCCTCGTACGCCGCGATCGCTTCATCGAGAAGGTGCGACATGTCGAGCTCTTCCCGACGGACATCCGATGCCTGCGTGAGGTAGTTCGAGAGGGCGGACTGGACAGCTGAGCCCGCTGCTCCCGTCCAGGTCGCGGCGAACTCACCCGCGATCTCCGTCACCCGGCGCTCGTGCTGCGCGCGTTCCTGTGCGAATTTCGACAGTTGGGCGGACTTCTTCCGAAGCTCGTCACCATTCAACTCGAGGCCCATGAGGAGATTCTTACACGCCGTCATCAGCCCTGATCGCACGAATTCAGCTGCTCGGGCCGGCCTCTGCCACCACCAATTCGGCGACCGCCCGCATGCCGGCGGCGTTCGGGTGCAGCGGCGCGGGCCGTCCCGGCCAGGGCAACCCGGGCCGCGTGGTCCACGGCTGGGCCGACCAGGCATGGTGCGTCAGGCTGGCCTGTGCTGCGCGCACCCATCCGCAGCCGGTTTCGGCGGCGGCCTCTCCGGTGAGTCGTTCCAGCGTGGCCGCGACGTGTCGACCGAGCGCCGCGTCAGCCTCCAGCAGCGGTGAGGCCGCCACGCCTTCGGGCGGCAGCACCGTCAGGTAGTCCACGAACAGCACCCTGGCCGCAGGAGCGCGTTGCCGGATCTCGCGCCCCACCGTCACCAGCGCGTCGGCCACCTGTGTCAAGGCCGCCTCCCGTGCGGCAGGATCCAGCAGGCCGCGAAGGAACGGCCCCACCAGCGGCACGGACCGGGTGAATCGCGGCAGCGCAGCCGCCATCAACTGGGGCACGTAGCCGGCGTCGTTGCCGCCGATCGTGACGGTGACCAGGGCCTCGGACCCGTCGAGCGCGTCGATCTGAGGCGGCGCACCGTTCTGACGCTCACTCAGGATGTGCGCGGTGGTGGCCCCGGAGTACGTCACGTCCACCAGATCGAACCCGAGCCGGGCGGCCGCCAGATGGGGGTAGTTGCGTGCCGAGCGGCCCGCCTGCCACGGCGCACCGGGTGCCGACGGTTTGATGCCCGGCCCGGCCGCCATCGAACTGCCAAGGGCCACATAGCGCGTCACAGCGCCGGGCTCGACGCCTGGGCCCAGAACCGCTTCGGGATACGCCCCGCCTGACGAGCCAGATATCCGGCGGTGACGGCTGCCGACATCGCGGCGGCCATGGTCGGCGGGTCGGCGGCGCGGGTGACAGCAGTGGCCAACAGCACTGCATCGCAACCCAATTCCATTGCCATCGCGGCATCGGAGGCGGTGCCGATACCGGCGTCCAGCACCACCGGCACCCCGGCCCGCTCGACGATCATCTCGATGTTGTGCGGGTTGGAGATGCCAAGGCCGGTCCCGATCGGCGAGCCCAGCGGCATGACGGCGGCACAGCCGGCGTCCTCCAGCCGGCGGGCCAGCACCGGGTCGTCGTTGGTGTAGGGCAGCACGATGAACCCGTCGTCGACCAATTGCTCTGCGGCCTTGACCAGTTCGATGGCATCGGGCAGCAGCGTGCGCTCGTCGGCGATGACTTCGAGCTTGACCATGTCGGTACCCAGCGCCTCCCGCGCCAGCTGCGCGGTCAGCACGGCCTCGGCCGCACCGCGACAGCCCGCGGTGTTGGGCAGCGCCGCGATACCCAACCGGTTGAGCAGGTCGAGCACCCCGGTGCCGGTCTCGGCGTCGACCCGTCGCATCGCCACGGTCGTCAACTCTGTCCCCGAGGCGACCAGGGCCTCTTCCAGCACAGCCAGATTCGGTGCGCCACCGGTACCCATGATCAGCCGGGAGCCGAACTCCCGGCCGCCGATACTGAGTTTTGACTCACCCACCCTGCACCGCCGTCACGACCTCGACCCGGGCACCGTCGGACAGGGTCTGGTCCCATTCCGAACGGGGCAGCACCGTCCAGTCCAGTGCGACCGCGATGCCCTTGTCCGGGAAGCCCCGGGTCTCCAGCAGCCCCTCGACGGTGGTCTGCTCGTCCACCTCGAGGGTCTCGTTGTTGACCGTGATGGTGATCATTTCGCTCCCACGCTCACCTCGAGCTCAGCCGCGATCCGCTCAGCGGTCCACGGCGCCAACAGAAATCCGTTCCGGCCGTGTCCCACGGCCACCAGCGTGCGCTCGTCGACACGTTCGACGATCGGCAGGCCGTCCGGCGTCATCGGCCGCAGCCCCGCCGCGGTCTCGGCCAGCTCGTACTCGCCCAGCGCGGGCATCACCGCGCAGGCGTCCTCCAGCAGATCGCGCACCCCGCTGACCACCGGCGCGGTGTCGCGACCGTGCTCGTACTGGGTGGCGCCGACCACCACGCCGTCGGCGCGCGGCACCAGGTACACCGGCCGGCCGTGAACGCGGGCCCGGATCACCCGCTGCGGCACCGGCATACAGCCCTTGCGCCACCGCAGCCTCAGCACCTCGCCCTTCACCGGACGCACCGGCAGGCCGGGCAGGAGCTTCGGGGCGTCGATTCCGTTGGCGACGACGACGGCGTCGGCCGAGTTCACTTGGGCCAGATCCTCGACCGGCCCGGCCCACCGCACAGCCAGCCGTTCGCAATGCGCGGCCAGTCCGTCGACCACGGCACGGTTGTCCACGGCGAGTTCGGTGGTGGCCCGGAACCCGTGCCGGATACCTTGGGCCAGAAGGGGTTCCACATCACGGGCGGCAGTGGTCAGTTCGACCGGCTGCCCCTGCGCGGAGAGCCATTCGGCGACGGTGTGCAGGTCGGCCACATCGGCCCGGTCGACGGCCACCACCAGCGACTCGCGCGCGGTGACCACCTCGGGTGCCAGCCCGTCGAGGAATCCGGAGTGCCACAGCTTCAGCGATTCCAGGCCGATCTGCAGTATCTGTTCCTCGCCCGGCCAACCTTCGCTGTGCGGGGCCAGCATTCCGCCGGCCACCCATGATGCGCCGCGCTCGGTGGTGCAGTGCAGCCGCACGGTCCAGCCGTCCAGCGCCGCCCGGCGTGCGACGGACAGCCCGATCACACCGCCGCCGACGACGGCAAGTGTTCGCGCCATACCCGCTCCCTTCGCCGGCATGACCCGGATCAGGTGTGACGGTCAGGGCCGGTCCGTATGCCCACTCTCAGCCCCACGTCCCCGGGGCTCCCGTATTGCCAGTCCAGGGTACTCGGGCACCACCGGCTACCGTCGCGGTGTGGAATCACCCGCCGACCGTTTGCAGCGCGCCACCCTCTACCTGTGCACCGATGCCCGCCGGGAGCGTGGTGACCTGGCCGAATTCGCCGATGCGGCGCTGGCCGGCGGGGTGGATCTGATCCAGCTGCGGGACAAGGGGTCGCCCGGGGAGAAGCAGTTCGGCCCGCTGGAGGCGCGTCAGGAGCTCGAGGCGCTGGAGATCCTGGCCGACGCCGCCCGCCGCCACGGTGCGTTGCTCGCGGTCAACGACCGCGCCGACATCGCGCTGGCCGCCGGGGCCGACATCCTGCACCTCGGTCAGGACGACCTGCCGCTCGCGGTCGCCCGCGGCATCATCGGCGAGCGCCCGGTGATCGGCCGCTCCACCCACGACGCGGCGCAGGCCGCTGCCGCGATCGATGAACAGGTGGACTACTTCTGCGTCGGACCGTGCTGGCCCACCCCGACCAAGCCGGGCCGGTCCGCGCCGGGTCTGGACCTGGTGCGCGCGACGGCCGCGCTGAATCCGGCCAAGCCGTGGTTCGCGATCGGCGGGATCGATCAGCAGCGGCTTCCCGAGGTGCTGGCCGCCGGTGCCCGGCGCATCGTGGTGGTCCGCGCGATCACCGCCGCCGCGGATCCCCGCGCCGCGGCCGCCGAACTCAAGGACGCGATCGCTCAGGCTTATTGATGCCGGTTGTGCTCCAGCGGCAGGGATGCCGTCACCGCACGCAACTGCTCCCAGCTCGCGGCGAACCCGGGATGCAGCGGCAACTCGGCCACCTCGTCCTCGGCCACCCAGCGCAACTCCGAGCTCTCCCGGTTCGGGACGGTCTCCAACGGCTCGGGCACGTCGGCGATCACCGTCGTGTAGGACCAGTGGGTGCCACCGATACCGGCCACCTCGGCCGTCACCACGGTGGTGCGCACCGTGAGCTGTTCGGCTGTCACCCCGGCTTCCTCATGGGCTTCCCGGACCGCGGCCTGTTCGGCGGTCTCATGACTGTCGCGGGCACCGCCGGGCAGCGCCCACGTTCCGCCCTGATGGCTCCACGGGGCCCGATGTTGCAGCAGCACCGCCGCTGCTCCGCCCGGCCACGGTGCCCGGAGCAACAGGCCGGCCGCACCGTGGCGCCCCCAATAGCGGGCGCCGTTGTCGGAGAACACCCAGCCGTCACCGTCGCCACGCACCCGTACAGGATAAGGAACGTCGCCAGTTTCGGTGGGCCGCAATTTCTCCGCGAGCCTAAGCGCGGCGCTCTTAGAATTTTTTTATAGTGTTGGAACACCCCGTAAGCACCGAAACTAAATGAGGTCCGTGCGCAGGTGACTGTGGATTTGGCACATCCCTCGACCGAACCGCTCGCGTCCCGGTCGCCGACCACTCCTGCCCACCCGCGCTGGTGGTTTCTGTGGACCACGCCCGGGCGCATCCTGACGATCGGAGTGACGCTCGCCGGGCTGGTTATAGCCAGCGCGTTCGCGACGTCCACCACGATCAACGACCGTCAGCAGGCGTTGACCACGGTGCTCGATCACACCGAGCCGCTGGCGTTCGCGGCCGGCCAGCTCTACACGACGCTGTCGGTCGCCGACGCCGCCGCGGCCACGGCCTTCATCGCCGGGGCCGAACCCCGCGATGTCCGTCAGCGATACGAGCAGGCCATCACCGACGCCTCGGTGGCGGTGACGCGGGCATCGAGCGGGTTGACCGACGAAGCACTGGTGCAGCTGCTCGGCCGGATCAACGCACGGCTCGCGGTCTACACCGGCCTGGTGGAGACCGCGCGGACCAACAACCGGGCCGGCAACCCGGTGGGTTCGTCCTACCTGTCGGAAGCCTCGGCGCTGATGCAGTCGCAGATCCTGCCCGACGCGCAACGCCTGTACGAGGAGACCTCGGCGCGGGTGGATGCCGAGACGACCGCCTCCACCCGGATCCCGACTGCGGTGATGCTGGTGGTGCTGGCCACGTTGATGTTCGGCGCGTTCGCCAACCGCTGGCTGGCGCGGCGCACCCGGCGCCGGGTGAACATCGGGTTCGTGGCCGGCGGGATGGCCGTGCTGATCATGCTGATCTGGGTGACCACTGCACTGGTGATCTCGACGTCGGACAGCCGCAGCGCCAAGGACACCGCCGCCGAGTCCCTCAAGACCGTGACCAACCTGGCCATCACCGCGCAACAGGCCCGGGCCGACGAGACGCTGGCCCTGATCCGGCGCGGCGACGAGAACCTGCGCAAGCAGTCCTACTACCAGCGCATCGACGCCATGCAGCAGCAGCTCGCCCAGTATCTGGCCCGCGACACCCGCATCGACAAGAGCGATCTGACGGGGGCCGAGGATCTGCTGACCAAGTGGCGCGCCGCCGATGACCGGATCAACGCCTATATCGCGGTGGGCAACTACCAGGCCGCGACGCAGGTGGCGCTGGGCACCGGCGAGGACGATTCCACGTCGGCCTTCGACAAGCTCGACGACGCCTTGTCCAAGGGCATCGAACAGAGCCGCAGCCAGTTGCGCAATGACATAGCCAATGCCCGCCGGGTGCTGTCCGGTGCGACCGTGGGCGCCGCGCTGCTCAGTGTGGCCGCGGCGCTGGCGGTGGCGTTGGGACTGTGGCCCCGACTGAGTGAGTACCGCTGATGTGGAAGATGAATAAGGCGTTGGCCATCCTGACCGCGACCCTGGCAGTGGCCGGGTGCAGCCAGAGCGCGCCGGCGTTGACGTTGCCGACGATGACGCTGGCGCCGCCCAGCCCGGCAGGCATGCAGGAGCTTGCGCCCCAGCCGGTTCGGGTGCCGACGCAGGACACCGACGAGTGCAACCGCACCGCCAGCCTGCGGCCGTTCGGCAATCAGGCCGACGCCGACGCCGCGGTGGCGAAGATCCGCGACCGCGGGCGGCTGGTCGTCGGGCTCGACATCGGCAGCAATCTGTTCTCGTTCCGCGATCCGATCACCGGTCAGATCAACGGGTTCGACGTCGACATCGCCGGGGAGGTCGCGCGCGACATCTTCGGCACGCCGTCACAGGTCGAGTACCGCATCCTGTCCTCGGCCGACCGCATCACCGCGCTGCAGAACAATCAGGTCGACATCGTGGTCAAGACCATGACGATCACCTGCGAGCGCCGCAAGGAGGTCAATTTCTCCACGGTGTATTTCATGGCCCACCAACGCATCCTGGCCGCGCGGGACTCCAACATCTCGCAGGCCTCCGACCTCTCGGGCAAGCGGGTGTGCGTGGTGGACGGGACCACGTCGCTCAAGCGGATCCAGCAGATCAGCCCGTCACCGATCATCGTCTCGGTGGTGACCTGGGCCGATTGCCTGGTGGCACTGCAGCAGCGCCAGGCCGATGCGGTCAGTACCGACGATTCGATCCTGGCCGGGCTGGTGGCCCAGGATCCTTATCTGCACATCGTCGGCCCCAGCCTCAACGAGGAGCCCTACGGCATCGGGCTGAACCTGGACAACACGCCGCTGGTCCGGGTCGTCAACGCGACACTGGAACGCATCCGCCGCGACGGCACCTGGAACACGTTGTACCGCAAGTGGTTGACGGTCCTGGGGCCGGCACCGTCGCCCCCGGTTGCGAGGTATGTCGACTGATGAAAAAGCCTGACGACAGCGGACTCCCGGAGGCCCCCGACACCGAGGGCGGCCCCGGGACTCAGCCGGCGAGCCTCGAAGACCTCGAGTTGGATTCGCAGTCGACCCTGCGGCCCATGGCGACCCAGGCGGTGTTCCGCCCGGAGTTCGACGAATCCGACGATCCGACGTTCGGCGGCGGCGACACCGAACCGCAGAACCTGGCCACGATCGCCACCCGGATGCTCTCGCCGATCCGCAGGCTGGGCGGCGGGCTGGTCGAGATCGCCCGGGTGCCCGAGCGAGATCCGTTGACGGCGTTGATGACCAACCCGGTGGTGGCCGAGCAGAAGCGGTTCTGCTGGAACTGCGGCAAGCCGGTCGGCAGGTCCTCGCGCGACGGGCATGCCCTGTCGGAGGGCTGGTGTCCGCACTGCGGCAGCGCGTACTCGTTCCTGCCGCAGCTGTCCCCGGGCGAGATCGTCGCCGACCAGTACGAGATCAAGGGCTGCATCGCCCACGGTGGTTTGGGCTGGGTGTATCTGGCCTTCGACCACAACGTGAACGAACGTCCGGTCGTGCTCAAAGGCCTGGTGCATTCCGGTGATGCCGAGGCTCAGGTGATCGCCATGGCCGAGCGCCAGTTCCTGGCCGAGGTGACGCACCCGGGAATCGTGAAGATCTACAACTTCGTCGAACACGATGACAAGCACGGCAATCCGGTCGGCTACATCGTGATGGAGTACGTCGGCGGAACGTCCCTCAAACAGGCCAGGGGCACCCGGCTTCCGGTGGCCGAGGCGATCGGCTACATGCTCGAGATCCTGCCCGCGCTGGGCTATCTGCATTCGATCGGGCTGGCCTACAACGACCTCAAGCCCGAGAACATCATGATCACCGAGGAACAGCTCAAGCTGATCGACCTCGGTGCGGTGTCGAAGCTCAACTCCTACGGATACCTCTACGGCACACCGGGATTCCAGGCACCCGAGATCGTGCGCACGGGGCCGACGGTGGCCACCGACATCTACACCGTGGGACGCACGCTGGCCGCGCTGACCATGAACCTGCGGACCCGGCGGGGCCGCTACGTCGACGGGCTGCCGTCCGAGGACCCGGTACTCGACAAATACGATTCCTTCGGCCGGTTCCTGCGCCGTGCCATCGATCCCGATCCGCGACGCCGGTTCCGCAGCGCCGAGGAGATGTCGTCCCAGCTGCTCGGTGTGCTGCGTGAAGTCGTGGCGGCCGATACCGGTATCCCCCGCCCCGGTCTGTCGACCGTGTTCAGCCCGTCCCGGTCCACGTTCGGCGTCGATCTGCTGGTCGCCCACACCGATGTCTACGTTGACGGACAGGTGCATTCGGAGAAGCTGACGGCGCAAGAGATCGTGCGCGCACTGCCCGTACCACTGGTGGACCGCGCCGATGTCGGAGCCCCGATGCTGGTGGCCAGCGTGCTCAGCCAGCCCGTGCACACCCTGGACCAGCTGCGCGCGGCGCGCCACGGCGCGATCGACGCCGAAGGCGTCGATCTGTCCGAATCGGTGGAGCTGCCGTTGATGGAGGCACGCGCCCTGCTCGACCTCGGCGACGTCGCCAAGGCCACCCGCAAGCTCGACGACCTGGCGACCTGGGCCGGGTGGCGCTGGCAGCTGCTCTGGTTCCGCGCCGTGGCCGAGATGCTGTCGGCCGATTACGACTCCGCGACAAAGCATTTCACCGAGGTACTGGACACCCTTCCCGGGGAACTGGCACCCAAGCTGGCGTTGGCAGCGACGGCGGAACTGGCCGGCACCGCCGATGAGCTGAAGTTCTACAACACCGTGTGGAGCACCGACAACGGCGTGATCTCGGCCGGTTTCGGTCTGGCCCGCGCCGAGTCGGTCGCCGGCTCGCGCGACAAGGCCGTCCAGACCCTCGACGAAGTTCCGCCCACCTCAAGGCATTTCACCACCGCACGGCTGACCAGCGCGGTCACCCTGCTGTCGGGACGGTCCACCGGTGAGATCACCGAACAGAACATCCGCGATGCGGCCCGACGCGTGGAGGCACTGCCCGATTCGGAGCCGCGCGTGCTGCAGATCCGGGCACTGGTGTTGGGCACCGCGATGGACTGGCTGGCCGACAACACGGCGAGCAGCAATCACATCCTCGGATTCCCGTTCACCGAGCACGGTCTGAAGCTGGGCGTCGAGGCGTCGTTGCGGGCGTTGGCCCGGGTCGCCCCCACCCAGTCGCACCGCTACGCGCTGGTCGACCTGGCCAACAGTGTGCGGCCGATGAGCACTTTCTGAGCCCTTCAGCGGTGATACCGGTCCCGCAGTTGCGGGTCGGATTCCCACCAGAGCGCGGAACTTCCGGTAGCGCGCCGCTCCTCGATTCCGGCGTCGATCTCGGCGTCCACCTCGGCGGCGCGCGTGCGCTCATGGGAGCCCAGCTTCCGCATCAACACCATGATGAACGGGATGCCCAGCACGTCGCCCAGAATCCACAGCACCCCGGCGCCCAGGGTCTGGTCGTCGCGCAGGCTGGGTCCCCAATCCCGGTGCAGCGCAGAGTAATAGTCGTAGGCGATCAGTGGACCCAGCCACAGCACCAGGCCGAGGACGCCGTCGCCAAGGCCCTCGGCCACGCTGACGCAGATCGACAGCAGGGGCGAGTACCGCCGTGGAACGGGGTCCGACTGCAAACGCGCGTAGAAGTAGCAGAAACCTATGGCGGACAACGCGATGCTGGTCAGATCCGCGATCACCGGGTTGACCAACGCAGCGACGTACCACGGAGTCAGGTAGAGCAGCCACGGCGTCGCCAGCATCAGCACCGACGTCGCCGGCGGTGACAGCACCACCCGGGCCACCCGCGACCCGAGCGCCGCGTCGATCCGCACGCGGGCATTCGGGCTCGAGGCCTCACGCAGCGCGGTCACCGGCCGGCCCGACGCCAGCAGGAACGGCACCACGTACAGCAACAGCAGCACCTGCAGCGCCCGCACCCAGAACAAGACGAGGGCGTAGTGCGCAACGGCCCCCTGGGTGGCGAACAGCCAGCACGCCATCCCGGCACCGAAGCACCAGAACTGGCGCTGCCCGACACCAGTGGCGCCTCGCGCGCGCCGATGGCACAGGTAGTAGCCCGCGCCGACGACGAGGATCAGCAGCAGGGCCACCCCAAACACAGCGCGAACGTACGCCCCGAACCTGGCAGCATTCCGCCAGGCCATTGTGCTGGCGTTGTGAGGGCTGCGGTCCGAGCCTCAGGGCGTGAACGCTTTGTCGTTGTCGGGATTCCAGCACCGCTGGTTCTTCCTGTGCGCACTGGTCGCGGTCGGAATGCTCGCGCTCTACGTCTACCGGCTACGGGCGAAAGGCACCCCGGTGCTCCGGTTCGCCAACATGCACGTGCTGGCCGCGGTGGCCCCTCGACGCATCCGCCGGCTGCGGCACGCGCCTGCGGCGTTGCTGCTGATCTCCCTGCTGCTGCTGACCGTCGCGTTGGCAGACCCGACCCGCGATCACCTGATACCGCGCAATAATGCGGTGGTCATGCTGGTCATCGACGTCTCGGAATCGATGGCCGCCACCGACGTCGCCCCCAGCCGGCTGACGGCTGCCAAGGAGGCGGGCAAGAAGTTCGTCGACGGACTCAACCCGAGCGTCAACCTCGGATTGGTCGCATTCGCCGGTACCGCAACGCTGTTGGTGCCACCCACGACCAAGCGAGCGCCGATGAAGGCCGCGATCGACAAGCTCGAAGCGGCCGAGCGCACCGCGACCGGGGAGGGCATCTACACCGCACTGCAGGCGATCGCGACAGTCAGCGGAGTGATCGGAGGAGGTGACGGCCCACCGCCCGCGCGGATCGTGCTGGAGTCCGACGGCAAGGAAACCGTGCCGCTGGACCCCGAGCAGCCACGTGGCGCGTTCGCCGCCGCCCGCGCCGCCCAGGCCCAGGGCGTCCCGATCTCGGCCATCTCCTTCGGCACCCCGGACGGCTACGTCAACCTCAACGACCAGAAAATCGCAGTGCCCGTTGACGATCAGACGTTGCAGGAGATCAGCAAGCTCTCCGGCGACGGCCGGGTGTTCCACGCCGACACAGTCGGGTCCCTGGAGGAGGTGTACGGCACGCTGCAACAGCAGATCGGGTTCCAGCTCGTCCCCGCCGATGCCAGCGCCGGATGGATCGTTCTCGCCACACTGACGCTGGCCGCAGCGGCCATGGCCGGGCTCGTGCTCAATCGGCGATTGCCGGGCTGATCCAGGTCAGACCAGGGCCGCGCTGGCCCGCGCGATCGCCAGCTCCTCATTGGTCGGCACCACCAGCACCGTCACCCGCGAGTCCGGTGCCGAGATGCGTCGAGCCTCGCGCGACCGGGTCGCGTTGAGTTCCTCGTCGATCTCGATCCCCAGCCCGGACAGCCCGGCCAGCGCGTCGCGGCGTACCGCGGCGTCGTTCTCGCCCACCCCCGCGGTGAAGCTGATGACATCGGTCCGGCCCAGCACCGCCAGGTACGCACCGACGTACTTGCGCAGCCGGTGGATGTAGACGTCGTAAGCCAATTGCGCGTCCTCATCGCCGGATTTCATCCGGGCGTGCAATTTGCGGAAGTCGTTCTCGCCGCCGAGACCAAGTACGCCCGACCGGCGGTTGAGCATCGTGTCGACTTCCTCGACACCCATACCGGCCGCGCGGCACAGATACATGATGATGCCCGGGTCGACATCGCCGCTGCGGGTGCCCATCACCAGGCCCTCCATCGGCGTCAGGCCCATCGAGGTGTCCACCGGCCGTCCGCCGGCGATCGCCGACGCCGACGCACCGTTACCCAGATGCAGGACAATCTGATTCAGCGACTCGTAGGGCCGATCGAGCAGGGCGGCGGCCTGCTGGCTGACGTACTGGTGCGAGGTGCCGTGGAAGCCGAACCGGCGGATGCCCCAGCGCTCGGCCACCTCGCGATCGATGGCGTAGGTCGCCGCGGCCGCCGGCAGGTTGTGGAAGAAGGCAGTGTCGAAGACCGCGACGTGGGGCAGATCGGGAAGCAGCTTGCGGGCCACCTCGATACCGAGGATGGCCGGCGGATTGTGCAGCGGGGCCAGCGGCGACAGCTCTTCGAGCTTGGCGATCAGGTCACCGTCGATCAGGGTGGGCTGATAGAAGGTCTTGCCGCCGTGCACGACCCGGTGCCCCACTGCCACCAGGCCCAGGGTGTCCAGGTGCAGACCCTGACCGGCCAGTTCGTCGAACGCGGCCCGCAGCGCGGCGTCATGATCGGGCACCTGCGCCGAGCCGATCTGCTCGATGATGCCGTCGGCCAGAAACTCTCCCGAATCCGGTTTGACCACCGCGTATTTCAGCGAGGACGAACCGGAATTGACCACCAGAACCGTCATGAGTCGCCCTGTGCCTGAATCGCCGTGATCGCCACGGTGTTGACGATGTCCTCCACCAGCGCTCCTCGGGACAGATCGTTGACCGGCTTGTTCAAGCCCTGCAGCACCGGGCCGATCGCGATGGCGCCGGCACTGCGTTGCACGGCCTTGTAGGTGTTGTTGCCGGTGTTGAGGTCCGGGAAGATCAGCACCGTGGCCCGGCCCGCCACCGGCGAATCGGGCATCTTGGTCAGCGCGACCGATGGCTCCACCGCGGCGTCGTACTGGATCGGCCCCTCGACCAACAGATCGGGATCGCGTTGGCGCACCAGTTCGGTTGCCGCCCTGACCTTGTCGACATCGGCGCCGGTGCCCGAGGTGCCTGTCGAATACGACAGCATGGCCACCCGCGGATCGATGCCGAACTGCGCCGCGGTGCGGGCCGAGGAGATCGCGATGTCGGCGAGTTGCTCGGAGGTCGGATCGGGCACGATCGCGCAGTCGCCGTAGGCCAGCACGCGGTCGGCCAGGCACATCAGGAAGATGCTCGACACCGTCGAGATTCCCGGCGCGGTACGGATGATCTCGAAGGCGGGACGCACGGTGTGTGCGGTGGTGTGCGCGGCGCCCGACACCATGCCGTCCACCATCTTGTTGTGCACCAGCATCGTGCCGAAGTAGGAGACGTCGTGGATGATCTCGCGGGCCTGCTCGACCGTCACGCCCTTCTTGCGCCGGAGTTCGGCGTACTGCTCGGCGAACTGGTCGCACAACTCACTGGTACGCGGATCGAGGACGACGGCCGCGTCGAGGTTCACCCCGAGTTCTGCTGCCCGGGAACGGATCTGACTTTCCTCGCCGAGGATGGTCAGCTCGGCGACCTCGTGCTGCAGCAGCCGGCCCGCGGCCCTGAGGATGCGGTCGTCGGTGCCCTCGGGCAAGACGATGCGCTTGCGGTCGGAGCGGGCCTGGTCGAGCAGTTGGTAGGTGAACATCTGCGGCGTGGTGACCGCGGGGATCGGGATGCTCAACTGCGCCAGCAGATCGTTGACGTCGACATGCTTGTCCATCAGCGCCAGCGCGGTGTCGATCTTGCGCTGCGATTTCGCGGTGACCCGGCCGCGCGCGCCGGCGACCCGGCTGGCGGTCTCGAAGGTTCCGTACTCGGTGGCCACGATGGGCAACCGCAGCCCCAGCCCGTCGACCAACGAGGCGATGGCCGGGTGCAGTTCGAGCCCGCCGTTGAGGATGATGCAGGACAGTGACGGAAATCCTTCTGCGGCATGGGCACTCACCACGGCCAGCACCACGTCGGACCGGTCACCCGGGGTCACTACCGCGACACCCTCGGTCAGGCGCTCCAGCACATGCTCGGCGGTCATGCCCGCCACCAGCACACCCATCGCCTCACGGGACAGCAGCTCCGGGTCCCCCGCGATCACCGTGCCGTCGACCGCCACCTTCAGTTCGGCCACCGACGGTGCCACCAGCAACGGCTCCTCGGGAAGCACGTAGGCGGGCGGGCCGAGCGGTTTGAGAGCCTCGGCCACCGCGGTCAGCTGCGCTGGGTCACACCGGTTGGCGACGACTGCCGCGGCATGCGCATGCTGGTGGTTCAGCTCGGCCAGACACACCTCGACCACGTGGGCCACCTCGTCGGGCGTGCGGTCGGCGGCCTTGACCGCGAGCACCACGGGGGCGCCGAGGTTGACCGCGATGCGCGCGTTCATGCTCAGCTCGCTGGGCGTGGCGACATCGGTGTAGTCGCTGCCGACGATCAGCACGGCATCGCACCGTTCGGCCACGCGGTGGAACCGGTCGACGATGTCGGCGATCGCGACCTCGGGATCCTCGTGTACCTGCTGGTAGCTGACCCCGACACACTCGTCGTAACTCAGCCCCGCCGTGGTACCGGCCAGCAGCAGTTCGAGGATGTAGTCGCGGTCCTCGCCCAGCCGGGTGATCGGGCGGAAGACCCCCACCCTCGGCACGGTCGCAGCAAGTCGGTGGAGAATGCCGAGCGCAATCGTCGACTTGCCGGTGTCACCTTCGGGCGACGCAATATAGATCGCCGTAGCGACAACTGCCTCTGGCACTGATACAGCTTCCCTCATCAGGGTTTGGACAGCCAGATGCTCTGCTTTTGCTCAGCGCAGCTCCCGCAGCGCATCGGCGAATTCGGTGCAGAACCAGTCCACATCCGACAGAGAGAATACCAGCGGGGGTCTCACCTTCAGCACACTGCCCTCCGCTCCGCAAACCGAGATGAGCACTTTGCGGTCCCGCATCGCGTTGACCAGATCGTGCGCTGCGGCCCGGTCGGGGCCTGAGCTCTCGCGGTCGGTCACCATCTCGACGCCGACGTAGAGACCGGCCCCGCGAACATCCCCGATACGCGGATTGTCGACGGCCACCCGGGCGATCTCGTCGCGCAGCGCGGTACCCACCTTGGCGGCATTGGCCATCAGCTGCTCGTCCTCGATGACGTCGAGCACCGCGCTTGCCGCCGCCATCGACACCGGGTTGCCACCGAACGTGTTGAAGTACGGCACCTCCCGAGCGAACGCCTCGAGCACCTCACCGCGGGCGGCCATCGCCGCCACCGGCAACCCGTTGGCCATCGGCTTGCCCATGGTGACCAGGTCGGGCACGACGCCGTGGCGGGTGAAGCCCCACATCGCCTCCCCGGTGCGGCCGAAGCCGGGTTGCACCTCGTCCGCGAGGAACACCCCGCCGGCCGCACGTACCGCCGCCACCGCGGGCGCCAGCACCGAGGGGTCGGGGTAGATGCCGTCGGATGAGAAGAAGGTGTCCACGATCAGGCAGCTCAGGCCGTGGCCTGCCGCCGACAGGTCGGCGATCGCGGCTTCCACCTCGGCCAGGAACCGGCCCGCCACATCACCGCCGGAGCGGTAACTGTCCGGGGCGGCCACCGCGCGCACATGCGGACCGATGGTGGTCGCGCCACCGATCGACGGTGAAATCGCCGTCACCGCTTCGGTATTGCCGTGGTAGGCGTCCCGGGTGACGATCACGCCGCGTGCCCCGGTGTACATCTGGGCCACCCGCAGGGCCAGATCATTGGCCTCCGAGCCGGTGCAGGCGTACATCACCTGGTCGACTTCCCCTGGGAGCGTGGCCAACAGCCGCTGCGAGTAGTCCACGATGCCGTCGTGCAGATACCGGGTGTGGGTGTTGAGCGTCTCGGCCTGGCGGGTGATGGCGGCCACCACGCGCGGGTGGCAATGGCCGACGCTGACGACGTTGTTGTAGGCGTCGAGGTAGCGCCCGCCGTCCGCGTCGAACAGGTGACTGCCGCTGCCCCGGACCAGGTGTACCGGCCGTTCGTAGAACAGCCGGTACGCCGGGCCCAGCAGGTGGGCACGGGCCTCGATCAGCCGTTCGGTGTCGGGATCGGTCGCCAGACCCCCCGAATAGCTGTTGGAGTCCATGATGTTCGAGAACCCCATGGCACTTCCTTTCGCCACCCGCACGCCCCGCTAACGTTCGTGCGCTTCCTCCAACACTGTGCGCCCGAGATCGGAATAGCGTTGCGGATCCTTGAATTTCAGGAACAGCGCCCACAGCACACCACCGATTCCGGCGATGCCAACAACATACGGGATCGACGTGAAGATCCAGTCCGAAGCGGCTGAACCCGCAGCAAACGACGCGTTCTTGGCGAGCAGGTAGATGACGTAGAGCATGCCCATCCCGCCCAGCAGGGGAGCCAGGAAGGTGGTGAACCAGTTCGAGGTCTCGGGATGCCGCTTCTGCACGTGGAAGAACGAGATCACCGAGAATGCCGCCAGTGCCTGCACGATCATGATGGCGGTGGTGCCCAGCAACGCCATCAGGCCGTAGAGACCGGTGTAGGGGTCGCGGCCGGTGATGTCGAAGAACAGCACCACCACGGTGGCGAAACCTGTCTGCACGAATCCGGCGATGTGCGGTGAGCCGTGCACCGGGTGGGTGGCGCCGATGGTCTTGCGCATGCCCGGGATGACGTTCTCCCGGCCGATGGCGTACAGGTAGCGCGCGGCGCAGTTGTGGAATGCCATGCCGCAGGCGAACGAGCCCGTCATCAGCAGGATCTTGAACAGGTCGACGGCCCACTGTCCCAGATGCTCGTGCACCGGGGTGAAGAAGATGTCTCCCGCCGTGGTCGAATCCTGCGCCAGCGCAATGGCATTCTGCGGGCCGGTGCCGACGATCGCCAGCCACGAGACGATGACGTAGAACGCGCCGATGCCGACGACCGAACAGATCACCGCAATCGGGATGATCTTCTTGGGGTTTCGGGACTCTTCGCCGTACATGGCGCTGGACTCGAAGCCCACCCACGACCAGAACGCGAAGAACAGGCCGACTCCGGCCGAACCGGCGACTGTGATCATGCTGCCGTCGACACCGGCCACCTCACCGGAGAGACTCTGGAAACCGTTGAGCGGGTTGAGCGATCCCAGCGACCAGCCCTGCGGGCCGCCACCGGTGAACACCACCGACAGCGCCATCATGGCCAGCATGATGATCTCGGTGATCAGGAAGACCCCGAGCACCTTGGCCGCCAGGTTGATGTCGAAATAGGTCAGTACGGCGTTCACGGCCAGCATCACCACCGCGAACAGGACCCACGGCACGTCGATGTTGAAGAACGATTTGAACAGATCGTTTCCGAAGAACGAGAAGATGCCGATCAGCGACGCCTCGAACACCATGTAGGCCAGGGCGGTGAGGAATCCCGCTCCCAGGCCGACGACGCGGCCCAGGCCGTGCGAGATGTACCCGTAGAAGGCGCCGGTGGCGGTGATGTGCTTGCTCATCGCGGCATAGCCGATGGCGAACAGGGTCAGCACGATGGTGGCGACGAAGTATCCGGCGGGCGCATAGGCGCCGTTGCCGAAACCGACCGCGATCGGCACGTTGCCGACCATGGCTGTGATGGGAGCGGCCGTGGCGACCGCCATGAACAGCACGCCGACCAGTCCCACGGCGTTGGGTTTGAGGCGTTGGATGGAGGCACCGGACGGGGCCGGCGGATCGATGATCTCGCTCATTGCGGGTCCTAACTGAAGGACGGTTTTCGGACCACTATTTGGTCTGATTGTTTGGCGTCGACGACAGCATTGTGGTGCGACGCAGCACATTGTTATCCCGCCCAGATCATTGGGCAACTCGAAAATTGTTGCGGGTCAAGCCCTTTGTTGCCGTCATGTTTCGAACCTGGGAGTCGTGCAACAGCCAGGTAAATCGGCTGTTTTTGGTCTGCTCTACGGGCTCGATTTGGTTCAGACTCGGGGCATGTCCATGACACCGGGCGGCCCTGTAGCCGAGGACGTACGCCGGCGCATCCTGTCCATGCTGGCCCTGGGCACCCTGCGCCCCGGCTCGCGGCTGGGCACCGAGCGTGAGATGGCGGAGAGCTTCGCGGTGTCGCGATCCACGCTGCGCAGCGCACTACTGCCGTTGAGCCAGGCAGGTGTGCTGGAGCGCCGGACCGGGCGCAACGGCGGCACGTTCGTGCGGGCCGACGTCGTGGAACGCAACGCGGCCGAGTTGGCCGGGCTTCCCGCCCGATTGCACAGCGGCGGCCACAGCAGCGCCACCCGGGTGCTGGCGACGGACCGCAGGCCGGCCACCCAGGTGGAGTCGCATGCGCTCGAAATCGCCGATGGCGCAGAGATATTCACGATCCGCAGGCTGCGCTACGCCGACGGCGTGCCGCTGTCGGTGGATCTGTCCTGCTTCGTGGCCGAGCGCATGGAGGACCTGCTGGAACAACCGCTCGGCGGCTCGCTCTACGAGTTGGTGCGGGTGCGCTACGGGCTGGCGCCCGCTGTCACCACCGAGACCATCGAAGTGGTCAGCGCCAGCCCCCGCGAGGCCCAATGGCTCGACATCGCCCACCGCAAGCCGCTGTTGGCGATCACCCGCATCACGCGCGACAGCAGTGGCGAGCCGTTCGAGTACGCCTGCGATCTGTTCCGCGCCGACCGGGTCCGGCTCACGGCAACGAGCCACGGAGCGGTCGGCGCGGTTCAGCGATCAGTCAGCAGCGCCTGATCAGCCCAGCTTGCGCAGCCGGGGCTCCAGGTCCTTCTTGAACAGGTCGAGGAATCGGCGCTGGTCGTGGCCGGGGGCGTGGAAGACCAGGTGGTTCAGGCCCCACTTGACGTACTGGCCGACCTTCTCGACCGCCTCGTCGGGATCCGACGCGACGATCCAGCGCTTGGCGACCTGCTCGATGGGCAGCGCGTCGGCGGCCTTCTCCATCTCGATCGGATCGTCGATCGAGTGCTTCTGCTCGGGTGTCAGCGACAGCGGCGCCCAGAACCGGGTGTTCTCCAGCGCCAGCTCGGGGTCGGGATCGTAGGAGATCTTGATCTCGATCATCCGGTCGATGTCGTCGGGATTGCGCCCGGCGGCCTCGGCCCCTTCCTTCACGGCGGGGATGAGCTTGTCCTTGTACAGCTCCTCACCCTTGCCGGAGGTGCAGATGAAGCCGTCGCCCGCGCGGCCCGCGTACTTGGCCACCACCGGGCCGCCCGCGGCGATGTACACCGGGATGCCGCCCTCGGGCACGTCGTAGATCGAGGCGCCCTTGAGCTTGTAGTACTCACCGTCGAAATCGACGCGGTCGCCCACCCACAGCTCGCGCATGAGCTTCACCGACTCGCGCAGCCGGGCGAAGCGCTCCTTGAACTCGGGCCACTCCCCGACGTAGCCGGTGGCGATCTCGTTGAGCGCCTCACCGGTGCCCACGCCCAGGAAGATCCGGCCCGGGTACAGGCAGCCCATGGTCGCGAACGCCTGCGCGATCACCGCCGGGTTGTACCGGAACGTCGGCGTGAGCACCGATGTGCCCAGCATCAGCCGCTCGGTGCGCTCGCCCACCGCCGTCATCCAGGCCAGAGAGAACGGTGCGTGTCCGCCCTCGTGGCGCCAGGGCTGGAAATGGTCGCTGACCGTCGCACTGTCCATTCCCGCCGCTTCGGCCAGCACTGCCAGCTCGACGAGTTCACGCGGGGCAAACTGCTCCGCCGATGCCTTGTATCCCAGTTTCAGTTCAGCCACGGGTTCGTTTCTACTCCTATGCCTAAACTCGCGACATGGCAGCAGCCCTGACCGCGATCACCGAGCATGTGCACTTCGCACAGACCGACTTGGTGAACTGGACGCTGGTGACCGACGGAAACCGGGTCATGCTGATCGACGCGGGGTTCCCTGGGCAGCGCGAGGACGTCATCGGCTCGGTCCGCCGGCTCGGGTTCACCGTCGACGACATCGCCGCCGTCCTGCTGACCCACGCCCACATCGACCACTTCGGGACCGCCATCTGGTTGGCGAAAACCCATGGCACACCGGTGTTTTGCCACAGCACCGAACTCGGGCACACCAAGCGTGAGTATCTGGAGCAGGCCGCGCCGGCGGACGTGGTCCGCAACATCTGGCAGCCCCGCTGGCTGAAGTGGGCGGCCACCATCACCGCCAAGGGCGGGATGAACCACGCCGGCATCCCGACCGCGCGGGCACTGACCGACGACGACGATCTCCCGGGCAATCCGGTGCCGGTCCCCACCCCGGGCCACACCGGCGGGCACTGTTCCTTCATCGTCGACGGGGTTCTGGTCAGCGGCGACGCCCTGGTCACCGGACATCCGCTGCTGCGGCACACCGGCCCGACGCTGCTGCCCGCCCTGTTCAACCACGACGAACAGGGCTGCCTGACCAGCCTGAAGACGCTGGCGGCAGTCGAGGCCGACGTGATGCTGCCCGGACACGGGCCGCTGTGGCGCGGATCGATCGCCGACGCCGCCTCCGCTGCGGCGGCCCGGCACGCCTAGTGCTGCAGGATGCGGTAGCCGAGCAGGAAGAACCCGGTCAGGCACAGGCCGCAGGCCAGCACGATCGTCGGCATCAGGACCATCTGATCGAGCTCGTCGGGGTCGAACACCTCGTCGTCGTACACCGAACCGAACAGCACCCGGGCAAACTTGGTCTGACGGAATGCATGCATCCGTCGACGTGATTCCGCCGAGTCCGCCCGACGACCGATGAACAGCCGCAAAGCCACCCCGGTCGCGAACACCACCGCAGCCGCTACCAGCAGCAGCGATCCCACGATTACCTGCAGGCTCGGCAAATACCCCCCTAGCGGTGACAACAGCTCCGGGGGCCAGCCTAGTCGCTAACTGCCCCACCGCTCAGCTATCAGCCGGTGGGAGCGCAAACGGTCCTCGTGCCGGTGCGTCACCGAGGTGATGACGAGTTCGTCCGCCCCGCTCACCCGTTGGAGGGCCTCCAGTCGCGCGGCCACCTGATCAGGGTCTCCGACGAATTGCGTTGCGGTACGGTCCCGGACCACCTCCAGCTGTTCGTCGGACAGCGGTCCGCAGTCGGCCGGGTCCGGGTAGGGAACCGCGCCGCCGCCGGCCCGGATCGAGTAGACCCAGTGGCCGTAGCTGGAAGCCAGGTACCGCGCGGTGGCTTCATCCTCGGCCACCACCACATCGGCCGATACCGCCACGTGCGGTTCGGACAAGTACTCCGACGGGGTGAATCCGTTGCGGTACACCTCGATTGCCTCCAGCGCGGTGGCGGGGGTGATGTGATAGCTGGCCACGAACGGCAGCCCACGCGCGGCGGCGACACGGGCGCTCTGCCCCTTGCTGCTGCCGAACACCCACGGGGTCAGGCCGGCGCCTGCGCCGGGAACGGCCGTACCGACCTCATAGCGGCCGGCGAGCATGGCCAGGATGTCATCCAGCTGTTCGGCGAAATCCGGTGTGACAGCTTCGGGTTGCTGCAACACCGCCATCCGGGACCGCAACTTCGGATCGCGCATCAGCGCGCTGACGTCGAAGGGCGCCGGGACCACCACACCGTCGACCTCGTGCCACTCCCTCGGCGGCCGTGGCTCGCGGGGCTTGTCCCGTACCGCTTCGGCGCGTTTCTGCCCCGAGCGGCCCACCCCCAGATCGATCCGGCCGGGATGGAACGCGGCCAGCGTGCCGAAGCTCTCCACCACGGCGACGGCGGTCGTGTGACCGAGTTGCACTGCCGCGGTGCCGACCCTGATCCGTTCGGTGGCCGCGGCGATCTGCCCCACCAGAACGGCGGGTGACGAGCTGGCCACCGACACGAAATGATGCTCGGCAACCCAATACCGTTGAAAGCCCCACTGTTCGGCGTGCTGAGCCAGGTCGACGGTGTTGCGCAGTGCGGTCACCGCGTCGCCCCCGGCACTGATGGGGGCCAGGTCGAGAATCGAGAGCGGCACCGTCATGTGGCCGCCTCCCCCGGCAGCTCCTTCTCGAACGCGATCGGGAAGACGGTTCCCTCCCCCTCGGGCGGCAACGGGGCGATCAGCCGGGTGTAACCCGCCGAGTCGTAGAGGGCTTCGGCCTCGGGCTGGAGGTGACCGGTCGTCAGATAGACCCTGCGGTATCCGCGTGCGGCGATCTCGAGCTCCAGGTGGGCGAGCAGCGCCGCGGCATGACCGCGTTTCCGGAAGCGACTGTCGGTCCAGGTGCGTTTGAGTTCGGCGGTCTCGGCGTCGAATCGGGTGAAGGCGCCGCCGGTGACCGGCACGCCGTCGAGCACGCCGATGTACAGCCCGCCGCCGGGCGGGGCGAACTCGTCGGCGGACTTTCCGCGCAGCCAGCCCATCATCAACTCGGGTGTCCCGCCGTAACGCCCCGAGTACTCGACCGACAACTCGGCCAGCAGCGGGGCGGCCAGTGGATCATCCAGGCCGACCGCTACGAACTGCACACCACTCACGGGGGCTGACTTAACCACCGTTTGCATACCCACGGCAGTTTCAACGCACATCGGGCCACACCATTCCAACCACGATCAGCCTGATTAAAAGCCTGCCCCGTCCGCCCGCCGGGCCGGCCTCGACCGACACCGCATCGGCAAACACCACTCTCCGGTCCCAACCACGGGAATGGCGGATCTTGAGCAACATTTCAACGTCCCATTTAGCCGGAAGGTGAAATTCAGATTTAATTTTCCTCGGCAATGAAGGCATTTCGAATGCCCCCTCAAAAGTTGCACTGACCAGGCACTGAGCGCATTCTCAGATTGCTTTGACACGCCATACATTGCAACCCGGGGAGGGGTTCGAAATGGGGATTCGATCAGCGTCGGGCGCCACAAAGAAAATGCTCATCACCGGATTGATGTTCGGGGCGGCCATTTCCATGCCATTCGCCGGTACCGGCACCGCCGCGGCGACGTCACCCGTGTCGTCCTATCCCGCCGACTCGAGCTACCCGGCGGACCCGACGTGGCCGTCGCCGCCGTCGTGGGGGTCCTACCCGGCAGAGTCGTCATACGGGGCCCATTAGTTCAGCGGAGATGGCCTAGCCCTGCGAACGGCGGACCTCATCACCCCCTTCCGCGCAAAACTTGACACGTGTAAAGTTCGCCGCCATGGACAACATCAGGGGCAAGACCATCGCGATCACCGGCGCCGCGCGAGGCATCGGTTACGCCACTGCCAAAGCCCTGCTGGCCCGCGGTGCCCGCGTCGTCATCGGCGACCGTGACGTGGCTCTTCAGGAGTCGGCCGTCGTCGAACTGAGCAAGCTCGGCCCGGTGTCCGGCTACCCGCTCGACGTCACCGACCGCGAGTCGTTCGAGACGTTCCTCGCCAAGGCCCGCACCGACGGCGGTGGGCACATCGACGTACTGATCAACAACGCAGGCGTCATGCCGATCGGCCCGTTCCTGGAGCAGTCCGAACAGTCGATCCGGTCGTCCATCGAGGTCAACGTCTACGGCGTGCTCACCGGTTGCCAGCTGGCACTGCCGGAGATGGTTAAGCGCCGCAGCGGCCACGTCATCAACATCGCCTCGCTGTCGGGGCTGATCCCGCTGCCGGGCCAGGTGGTCTACGTCGGCGCCAAGTACGCCGTGGTGGGACTGACCACCGCGCTGGCCGATGAGATGGCCCCGCACGGGGTGGACGTGTCAGTGGTCATGCCGCCGTTCACCAACACCGATCTGATCTCGGGCACCAAATCCAGCGGGGCGATCAAGCCGGTCGAGCCCGAAGACATCGCCGCAGCGATCATCAAGACCCTCAACAAGCCCAAGACCCACGTGTCCGTACCGCCGCCGCTGCGGTTCACCGCTCAGGCCGCGCAGATGCTGCCGCCCAAGGGCCGGCGCTGGATGAACAAGAAGCTGGGCCTGGACAGCGTGTTCCTGGAGTTCGACGCCGCCAAGCGCAAGAGCTACGAGGACCGGGCCCAGGCAGCCCAGGGAGTCATCGAAAGCTAGAACTCCGGCAGGGGCTGACCGGCGCGGTAGCCCTCGATCACGTCGAGGGCTCCGGTCAATTCCTCGTGCGCGAACTCGTAGCGCTCGACGCTGCCGACGAACACCACCCGCACGATCTCGCCGTCCTCGGCCGCGTCCAGCCACAGTGAGGTCACCGGCAGGCCGTCTTCCACCTGGGCCCCGGACGGCTCGTAGAACCACACGGCGTAGTCGTCGTTCGACTGTTCCTCGTCGAACTCCCAGCCGCGCTGGGTGATTCGCTCGTCGAACTCGGCCAGGTCGGCGACGACAGCGTCGGGGATGTCCGCCAGTTCGTCGACGGACTCCGCCGAGACCCGGTTCACACCCCGGTCGGCCTGCCGCTTGCGGCGGCGGGCCTTCTTCGCGTCGGATCCGCGTGACACGCGCTAACCCAGCGCCTGGTCCAGGTCGGCGATCAGGTCCTCGGTGCCTTCCAGACCCACGGAGATGCGGACCACGCCGTCGCCGAGCCCGATGGCGGCGCGCCCCTCCGGGCCCATGGCCCGGTGCGTGGTGGTGGCCGGGTGGGTGATCAGGGACTTGGCATCGCCCAGGTTGTTGGAGATGTCGATGACGCGCAGCTTGTCGAGCACCTCGAAGGCGCGGTCCTTGCCGCCGTCCAGCTCGAAGGTGACAACGGTGCCGCCGCCGCGCATCTGGCGCTTGGCCAGGTCGTGCTGCGGATGTGATTCCAGGAACGGGTATTTGACCCAGTTCACGCCGGCCTTGGACTCCAGGAACTCGGCCACCGTGTGCGCCGAACGGTTCGAGTAATCCACCCGGACCGCAAGCGTCTCAAGACCTTTCAGCAGCGTCCAGGCATTGAAGGCACTGATCGCCGGGCCGGTGTGGCGCATGAGCTTCTGCACCGGGCCGTCGATGTACTCCTTGTCGCCCAGGATCGCCCCGCCCAGCACCCGGCCCTGACCGTCGATGTGCTTGGTACCGGAGTACACCACCACATCCGCACCGAGCGGGATGCCCTGCTGCAGAAGTGGAGTGGCAAAGACGTTGTCCAGCACGACCTTTGCACCGGCGGCATGCGCCAGCTCGGACACCGCGGCGATATCGACCAGCGACTGCATGGGGTTCGACGGCGTCTCGAAGAACACCGCCTGCGTCGGCACCGACAGCGCCTCCTCCCACTGCGAGAGGTCGTCACCGTCGACGAACACCGTCTCGACACCCCAGCGCGGAAGGATCTCGTTACACACCACGAAGCACGACCCGAACAGGCTGCGGGCGGCCACCAGGCGGTCGCCGGCGCCCAACAGCGCGCCCAGGGCGGTGAACACCGCCGCCATGCCGGTGGCGGTGGCGAAGCACGCGGGTGCACCCTCGATGAGCCGCAGGCGCTCCTCGAACATCGAGATGGTCGGGTTGCCGTAGCGGGAGTAGACGAAGCGGTCGATCTCGCCGGTGAACGCCTTCTCGGCCGCGGCCGCGGACTCGTAGACGTACCCCGAGGTCAGGTACATCGCCTCGGCGGTTTCCTCGAACTCCGAACGCAGCAGACCGCCGCGCACACCGATGGTGGCCTGGCTGACGCCCTCGGGCAGGGCAGCCGGGATCCGGACAGATGGGATGTCAGTCATGAGACTCTCAGCTCTACTTCAGCTCTGTTTCCACGGCAGACCGACGGCCTTCCAACCGGTACCGCCACGGTGGCGGTTCTCGTCCAGATTGCCCTCGAATCCGTCGAGCACGTTGTAGGACGGCGCGATGCCCGCCGCGGTGGCGGCCTCGGCGGCGCCGATCGAACGGTTGCCGGAGCGACACAGGAAGACCACCGGCCGCTCGCCCGGCGTCACGCCAGACGCCCGGAGATCGTCGACGAACCCATCGTTATGGCTGCCGTCGTTCCGGTTCCATTCCACGTACACCACGTCACGCTCAAGGGTGGACAGGTCCGGCACACCGACGAAGCGCCATTCGGCGTCAGTTCGACAGTCCACCAGCACGGCCTCGGAATTCTCACTCAGAAGTTTCCAGGCCTCCTCGGGCGTGATGTCTCCCGCATAGCTCACGGGCGTGAGTCTCCCATACTCGAGCAGACGCGCCATTCGCCGTCCTCACGCACGAACGTCGCCTCGGTGTTCACCTTCGCGTCAGGGGTATTGCCGAAGTGGTAGACCACGGTTGCCGTGGCCCGGTCCCCGTCGACCTTCACCGCGGTCACGTCGTCGACGTACCTGGCCCCCTGTTTGGCCACCGAATCACGCTGACGGGCAATGAAATCTGCCTCGGCTCCGCGCTGGGCGGCGCAGGTGTAGCCGGAGAATTCGCTGAAATTCTCCCGCTGCAGCGCGTCGTTCTGGCCGACCGCGGCGAGGCTGACCTTCTGTTCCTCGCTGCGCCCGTCGGTGCCGAAGCTGTTCAGCAGGACCACAACGATCACGGCGAGCACAATGACGGCCAACGCCCCGAGGAACGGGGCCATCGTGGGCCGATCCTGCTCTTCCTCGTCCACGGCCTACTACCGCAACTTGCGCAGCGCGGTGCCGACCCGGCGGGCGCGGTCACGGGCGATGATCACGTCAGGAGCGGTGGCCAACGCCACACCCAGACGCCGCGGAGGTTCGGATTCACCGGGGCGACCGAACAGCCGCACATCGCTTTCCGAGGTGGCCAGCGCCTCTTCCAGCACCGCGCTGATGTCGCCCGACAGCTCGCCGGAATCGGCGCCACCGTAGCTGACCTCGGCAGCCGCCGGAGAGATCATGATGGTGTCCACGGCCAGGCCCAGGATTGCCCGTGCGTGCATCTCGAACTCCGACAACCGCTGCGACCGCAGGGTCACCAGGCCGCTGTCGTGCGGACGGATCCGCACGTCGGAGAAGTACACGTCGTCGCCCTGAACCAGCAGCTCGACCCCGAACACCCCGCGGCCGCCCAGGGAGTTGACGATCCGCGCGGAAATCGACTTCGCGGCGTCCAGGGCGGCCGGCGTCAGCGGCTGAGGCTGCCAGGACTCCAGCACGTCGGTTCCCACCTGACGGTGCCCGATCGGCTCGCAGAACTGCACGCCGGGGCCGGAGGGGCCGGTGGTACGCACGGTCAGCATCGTGATCTCGTACTCGACCTCGACGACGGACTCGGCCAGCACCCGGTTGTGGGCGATGTGTCCGGCAGTGGTCGCACGCTGCCAGGCGGGTTCGACGTCATCGGGGCGCAGCAGCACCGACTCGCCGTCGCGCTGCGCGCCCACCACAGGCTTGATCACCAGCGGGAAGCCGGCATGCTCGGCGACCGCGGTCAGCTCCTCGACCGACCCGGCGAACCAGAACGGCACCGTCGGCAGGCCCAGCTCGTCGGACGCCAGCCGGCGCAGGCCCTCGCGGTCCTGGCTGAGCCGGATGCTGCGCGGGGCGGGCAGAACCTCGATGTCGCCCCGCTCGGCCACCGCGACCAGTGCGTCGGCGGCGATGACGCCGGACTCGGCGACCACGTAACGCGGCTTCTCCCGCTCGATCAGCGCGGCGAGCTCCTCGGCGTCGTTCATCTTGATCACCGCGGAGCGGTCCGCGACGCCGTGGGCGGGCGCGTAGTACCGGTCGGCGGCCACCACGACGCCGCCCAGCCGCTGGAACGCCAGCGCCAGCTCACGGCTCAGGTCGCCCGAACCCAGCAGCAGCACCGTCGCCGCAGGCTCGGTCGGCTTGGCGGCGTCCGTCCGCTCTTCTGATCCGTCGGTCGTGGCCTCGGCCGGAGCATCTTCGGCACCGTCGACCTGGCCGTCGGTCAGGTCATCGGTCTGCGCGTCCTCAATCGATTCACTCATCGCACGCACCAGCCTGCCAGATCGTCACCCGACTCGATGGTCGATATAGCACCAACGCCAGCTCTCACCGGGTTCGGCCGAGCGCATGACCGGATGACCGCTCTGGTGAAAGTGCTTGGTGGCATGCTGATGCGGGCTCGAGTCACAGCAACCGACGTGACCGCACGTGAGGCACATCCGCAGATGCGCCCAGTTGGTCTCGCCGTCTTGCTCGCATTCCTGGCACTTCCCGGGGGTCAGCGGTTGCGGCTCGTCGACCGCCGCATCGAGATGTTCGCAGGTGCGAGGCGCCGGATTCTGCTCCCGCCGGCGTGATCTCCTCAACATGTTGATCAAGGATAGGCACGGCACACGAAGGAGGAACGACAACGTGGGTGCCTCACTCCTGGCGGCTCTGGTCGCCGCAGTTCTGCTGGCCGCCGTGGCCCGCCGCTTCGACGTCTCGGCGCCACTGGCGCTGGTGGTGGCCGGCCTGGCCGGCAGCGCGCTACCCGGCTTCCACGACGTACACCTGGATCCCGACCTGGTGCTCTTCGTGATCCTGCCGCCGCTGCTGTGGTCGGCGGGGCTGGAGAGCAGCTACGTGGCGCTGCGCCGCAACATCCGCCCGATCGGGTTCCTTGCCGTCGGGCTGCCGCTGGCCACCACATTCGTCGTCGGCATCGTCGCCTTCCACACCGTGCCCGAGCTCACCATTGCCGCGGCTCTGACCCTGGGTGCCATCGTCGCCCCGCCCGACGCCGTCTCGGCCACCGCCGTCGGCCGCAGGCTCGGGCTGCCACGACGCACCATGACGCTGTTGGGCGGCGAGAGCCTGCTGAACGACGCCACCGCGCTGACCGCCTACAAGGTGGCTCTGGGTGCCGCCATCGGCACCGCCGCCACCTGGAGCAGCGGGCTGGGCACATTCGCCCTGGCCGCGGTGGGCGGCGTCGTGGTGGGCTGGCTGGTCGGCATGGCGGTGAACTTCATCCGCACCCGGCTCGACGACCCGCTGGTCGAAAGCGCGATCGGCCTGGTGGCGCCGTTCTTCATCTACCTGCTGGCCGAGGAGATCCACGGCTCGGGCGTGATCGCCGTGGTGGTGGCGGCCCTGCTGCTGGGCCAGCGCGACACCCAGGCCGGCTACGCGACGCGCCTCCAGGACAAGGCGGTGTGGAAGGCCCTGCAGCTGATCCTGGAATCGTTCGCGTTCCTGCTGATCGGCCTGCAACTGCCCAAGGTGATCGCCGAGCTGGCCGGGATCTCGGCCGCCACCCTGGCGATCTCCTCGGCGGCCGTGCTCACCACGGTGATCGGGGTGCGGATGGTGTGGGTTTACCTGTCCACCTACCTGCCCCGCATGCTGTCCAAGCGGATCCGCGATCACGAACCCGAACCGTCCCGGGCTCAGGTGTTCATCGTGGCCTGGGCGGGTATGCGCGGCGTCGTGTCGTTGGCCGCCGCGTTCGCCGTACCCGCCACCACCCTGGCCGGTGATCCCTTCCCCGGTCGCCCGCAGTTGGTGTTCCTGACCTTCGTCGTCGTGGTCGGCACACTGTTGCTGCACGGGCTGACGCTGCCGTGGTTCATCCGGGTCCTCGGGGCCCAGGGCGACGAGGCACACAGCGATGCGATCGCCACCGCCGCCGCGCAGGACAAGGCCGCCCGTGCCGCAGCCGAGCGACTCGACGCGTTGCTGGCCGAGCAATCAGCCACCAACGACGTGCCCCAGCGCGCCGCCGACGTGTTGCGGGCCTGGAACACCCGGCGCCGCAATGCCGCCTGGGAGCGGCTGGGCCGCGACGACGCCGACATCGGCGAGAGCCCGACGTCCGCATTCCGCCGGCTGCGACTGGAAATGCTTGCCGCCGAACGGGACACGTTCATCGCCGAACGCGACGCGGGCCACATCGATGACGAGGTCCTGCGTACTGTGCTGCATGGGCTCGATCTGGAAGAGGCGACACTGAATCGTGATTAGGCGTCTGACGTGGCTGGCCGTGCTGGTCGTGGTGGTCTCCGGCGGTCTACTGGGCCTGCTCAGCGGCGGTGACGCCGCCTCGCAGTCGCCCGTCGCCGTCCCGTCGGACGCCGAGTCGGCGCGGGCCGACGCCCTGCGGGCCGATTTCCCCGGCGGAGACCAGGTTCCGGCGATCCTGGTGGTCACCCGGGCCGACGGCGGTGAGCTCACCATGGCCGACGTCGACGCCACCGTCGATGCGCGCCACCGGATGACCGACGTGCCCGGCCCGCCGCTGGTGGTCTCCGACGACGGCAAGGCCGCGGTGGTCACCGTGCCGCTGAAGGCCGACCTGTCGGGCTTCGGGCTGAATGACGCCGTCAAAGATCTACGCGCCACCGCCACCGACGGCTTGCCTGCCGAGCTGCGGGCCGAGATCACCGGCGGCCCCGCGTTCGGTGCCGACATCGCCAATTCGTTTGCCGGAGCGAACATCACACTGCTCGCGGTGACCGCCGCGGTGGTGGCGCTGCTGCTGATCGTCACCTATCGCTCGCCGGTGCTGTGGCTGGTGCCGCTGCTGGTGATCGCCTTCGCCGATCGCGTGGGCGCCGTCGTCGGGACCGCGGTGGCCTCCGGATTCGGCCTGAGCCCGGACGGTTCGACGTCGGGTATCACGAGCGTGCTGGTGTTCGGTGCGGGCACCAACTATGCGCTGCTGTTGATCTCGCGGTACCGGGAGGAGCTGGGGCGGACCGAACAGCACCGCGAAGCCCTCGTGGTTGCGGTGCGGGCCGCCGCCCCGGCAATCGTGGCGAGTAACGCCACCGTGGTGCTGGCCCTGCTGACACTGCTGTTCGCCTCCGCGCCGAGCAACCGCAGCCTCGGCGTGCAGGCCGCATCGGGTCTGGTGGTCGCCGCGATCTTCGTGCTGGTCGTGTTGCCGCCACTGCTCGCCCTGTGCGGCAAGCGGCTGTTCTGGCCGTTCATCCCCAAGGTCGGCGCCACGCCGCTGACCGAAAGCGGTTTCTGGCACCGGATTGCGGACTCCGTGGCGCGCAAACCCGCCCGCGTCGCGGTGGCCTCGCTGGCCGGCCTGGCCGTGCTGTGCACCGCGCTGCTGGCCACGCCGATCGGACTGACCCAGACCGAGCAGTTCCGGGTGCAGGCCGAATCGGTGACCGGATACCAGACACTGGCCGCGCATTTCCCGAGCGGCCTGACCGACCCCACCCGCGTCATCGCCTCCACCGGCAAGGCCGGTGCGGTGCAGCGCGCGATCACCGACACCCCCGGCGTCGTCTCCGCTTCGCCCGCCGGCCAGTCGCCGACCGGGCTGAGCCAATGGTCGGTGGTACTCAAGGCCGAACCAGCTTCCGACGAGGCCTTCGAAACCATTGACGCCCTGCGTGATTCGGTGCGGTCCGCGGACCGGACCGCGGTTGTGGGCGGGTCCGACGCCCAGGCCAGGGATGCCGCCGCGGCGGCCCAGCGCGACCGGCTCGTGGTGATCCCGGCGATCCTGGCAGTGGTTCTGGCGGTGCTCTACCTGCTGCTGCGCTCGGCGCTCGCACCGCTGGTGCTGGTCGGCGTCACGGTGCTGAGCGCGCTGGCCGCGCTCGGTCTGGGCGGCTGGGCCAGCGTGCATGTGTTCGGCTTCCCGGCACTGGACAACAGCACCCCGCTGTTCGCCTTCCTGTTCCTGGTGGCCCTCGGCGTGGATTACACGATCTTCCTGGTGACGCGGGCCCGCGAGGAGACCCCGGAATACGGCACACGGCAGGGCATCGTGCGCGCGGTCTCGGCCACCGGTGCGGTGATCACCAGCGCCGGTGTGGTGCTGGCAGCGGTGTTCTGCGTGCTGGGCGTGCTGCCGCTGATCGTGCTGACCCAGCTCGGCATCATCGTCGGCCTGGGCATCCTGCTGGACACCTTCGTCGTCCGCACCGTCATCATCCCGGCGCTGTTCACGCTGATCGGCCCGCGGATCTGGTGGCCGGGCCTGAACGCCGAGCGCTAGGGCTGCCCACCATGTCGCCCGTGGAGGAGTTGACGCTGCCGACCAGGCTCGGTCGGCTCCGGGTTCAGGTCTCCGGCCAGGGTGAGGCGATCGTGTTCTGGCCCAGCCTGTTGATGACGGGTGACATGTGGGCCGCACAGGCAGCGGAGTTCGGCACCACCCACCGGGTCATCCTGGTCGACCCGCCCGGCCACGGGCGCAGCGAAAAGCTCACCGCGCCATTCAGTTTCACCGACTGCGCGGGCACCGTCGCCGACATCCTCGACGGCGTGGGGGTCGAACGCACACATTTCGTCGGCAACTCGTGGGGCGGGATGATCGGCGGTACGTTCGCGGCGTTGTACCCGAACCGCATCGGCCGGGCCGTGTTGATGAACTGCACGGCGTCGGCCGCAGGCAGGCGTCAGCGGTTCGAGTACGGGCTGCTGCTCCGGGCGGCAAAAGTGCTCAACGGCATCCGCGGCCCTCTCACCCGGTCGGTGCTCAAGGCGTTCCTGGGACCGACGTCGATGCGTGTTCGCCCAGAAGTCGTCGCGTTCGTCGGCGACGCCGCACACCAGGTCGACATCGATTCGAGCGCGTGGGCAGTGCGAAGCGTCGTGCCGCGACGCCCCGATCAGCGGAGCCTGCTCTCACAGGTACGAACCCCGGTGCTCGTTGTCGCCGGCGCCGAGGACGCGACCTTCCCGCTCACCGAAACCAAGGCCATGGCCGACGCCATCCCGGGAGCCGAGTTCGTGGTTCTCGACGGCGTCGCGCATCTGGCCGCCCTGGAGAATCCGGCCCTCACCAACACCCTGATCAGGGACTTCCTCGGGCGCGTGTAGCGTCTAGGCATGACTGAGCCGGTCACCCTGCCGCCACTTCACATGCGGCGCAATGCGTTCGACCCGACACCGGAACTCGCCGAGATCCGTGAAGCCGACGGGGTGCGCACCGTCATCAGTGCGCTCGGCAACCCCGTGCACCTCATCACCCGCCACGAGGACGTCAAAGCGGTGCTGAGTGACCACGAGCGGTTCTCCAACAGCAGACCACCGGGTTTCACCCTGCCAGGGGCGCCCGAGATGTCCGAAGACGAATTGGCCAGCGCACGGGCCGGGAACCTGCTGGGCCTCGACCCGCCCGAGCATCAACGGCTGCGCCGCATGCTCACCGCCGAGTTCACCATCCGCCGGATGAAGCGGCTCGAGCCTCGGATCGTCGAGATCGTCGACTCCCGCCTCGACGCGATGACCGCGGCCGGCCCACCGTCGGATCTGGTGGCCGATTTCGCGCTCCCCATCCCGTCGCTGGTGATCTGCGAACTGCTCGGGGTCCCCTACGAGGACCGCGACGACTTCCAGCATCGCTCGACGCTCCAGCTCGACCTGTCCCTGCCCATCGCGGAACGCCTTGCGCTGCAACGGCAGAGCCGTGAGTACATGCGCGGCCTCGTCCGGCGGGCCCGCCGGGATCCGGGTGAGGACATCCTCGGCATGCTGGTCCGCGATCACGGCGCCGAATTGAGCGACGACGAACTCGTCGGCATCGCCGGTCTGCTACTCCTCGCCGGGCACGAGACCACGTCGAACATGCTCGGCCTGGGTGTCCTGGCGCTGCTGCGCCACCCCGAGCAGTTGGCCGCGGTGCGCGACGACCCGGACGCCGTCGGCCCGGCCGTGGAGGAACTGCTGCGCTGGCTGTCCATCGTGCAGAACGCCATCCCCCGCTTCACCACCACCGACGTCGAGGTGGGCGGGGTGCGGATTTCCGCAGGTGAGTTGGTCTTCGCCTCGCTGCCCGCAGGCAACCGGGACCCCGAGTTCATCGACAGCCCTGACGTTCTCGACATCCGCCGCGGCGCGCCCGGACATCTGGCCTTCGGCCACGGCGTGCACCATTGCCTCGGCGCTCCGCTGGCCCGCATGGAGATGCGGATCGCCATTCCCGCGCTGCTGCGCCGCTTCCCCACCCTGGCGCTCGCCGAACCCTTCGACTCAGTGCAATACCGGTCTTTTCACTTCATCTACGGGCTCAAATCATTGGCGGTAACGTGGTGAATGCCATGAAAGTAGAAGCAGATCAGGACGCCTGCATCGCATCGGGCAACTGCGTGATGATCTCCGACGTCATCTTCGACCAGGACGACGACGGTGTGGTCGAAGTCCTCGTCGACGAGGTTCCCGACGATGAGATCGACCATGCGCGCCAGGCCGTCAAGCTGTGCCCCGCATCGGCATTGAAGCTCACCGGGGAGTGAAGTCGGGCCGCACCGTTCAGAACGGTGGGGGTGGTCCGTATTCTTCGGCGAGCCAGGCTTGGTATTGGCGTTCGACTTCGAGGTCGTTGTTGAGTTCGGCGCGTTGACGCCGTTCGGCGCTGATGCGGTCTTGGCGGTCTTGTTCGCGGGTTTGACGACGTCTCGGCATCATCGCGGCGCGGCCCGGACTCGCGGCCGGGGGGTTCGGGCAGGTTCAGTTCCCCGGTCGGCTGACCCAAGGCCGGGAACAGGCCGGCGCCGTGGGGTTCAGTGACATAGGTGTGGCCGGTGGGTGCGGTGATTTCGACGGTGCCATCGGGTAATTGGCGATCCGACCATCCGGGGCAGAAGGTTTTGACCAAGTGATGGGTCCGGCAGTAGAGCTTGGTGTTGGACGGATGGGTCGGGCCCAACGGATAGGGCATCGTGTGGTCGATGTCGCAACGTTCGACCGGGGCGTCACAGCCAGGGAAGCGGCAGGTGAGGTCCCGCCACCGGATGAATTCCGAGAGCGCCACCGACGGGCGATACCCCGGCTCAGCGGGGACGGTCGGTATCGGCACCGGCTTGAGTTTGGCCGTAGCCGCGAGGTCGCGCACGTTCTGGGCGGGCAGGATGCCATGGCCGGGTAGATAGCCCGGATCATCAGCGGTGCCATCCAATGTGGCTTGGTCAGCCAGCACATGGATCACCGCGGCGGTGGCGGCGGCTCGTTTCTCTCCTGCCGGGCAATCCGGTAGCCCACACAGGCACGGCAGGTGCGATTCCAGCCGAGCCAACGGACCCACCGCATCAGCGCGGCGCTGCTGCTGAGTACGCGGATCGTTCTCACACACTGTCGCCGACAGGGCATCGAGGCGTTGATTCAACGCCGCCCCGTCGGCGGCATCGACGTTGCCCCACACCGAGGCCCTACCCGGGCTGTGCGGCTCGATCTGCACGAACCGCTCCTCGACCAGATTCGGCGGCACCCGCTCCCCGTTCGGATCGAGTTTGGCGATCCACTGATCCACCCGATCCCGCAGTTTGGGTTCCGACAGCCGCATCCACCGATGCGCCCGCGCCGCCAACTCCGCATCCAACACCGCCCACACCTCTGGATCGGCGATGCCGGTACGGGCGATGATCATGCACACCACCCGGTAGTCGATGTCCCCGGCCGCGAAGCGGGCCGCCACCAACGGCAGCTTGTCGCGCAACACCCGAGCCCGGTGCACCTGGGTGCCGGCGCGGCCCTGGCTGATCCGCAACGCGGCCGACACTTCGGCGGCGACCTCCTCGAACGGATCGGTACGCCAGAAAATCGACTCGGCCAACTCGATTTCGCGCAGAGTATCCAAGGCCCCGATCGCAGCCAACCGGGCCGCGATCGCCACCGACTCCGCCCGCGCGGTGACACTGATCCTGTCGATCAACGCCACATCCGAATCAGTGTCGAGCATACGTTCGATTATGCCACCACCCACCGACACCCGTGGGCGATCGACGCTGGGCGCTACGCGGGATGCTCCCGCTCGCCCGGCAGGTCGATCACCCCGGCCCGGATCAGGATCAGCAGACTGACCACGAACACCCAGAGCGGGAACGCCAGAACAATCCACATGCTGACATTGCCGGCGATCAGAAGAGCCACCGCGACAAGGTAAGTCGTGTACACCAGCGGGCGCGGCATCAGACCCGTCTTCAGCCAGATCGTCGCCAACGACATCATGAACACCGCCGCCATCCGGACGCCGTACGTCTTGCTCAACGCCATCAGCACCATCTGCCCGAACGTGGCGACATGGCTGTAGGCGGTGGCGTCGCTGATCCCCGCCCGGCTGGCGATCAACCCGGCACCGACGGCCGATGAAACGAACATCATCGCCAAGAACAGGATTCCGCTGCCGAGGAACACCGACGAGAAGAATCGGTCCTCGTAGCGGCCGAAGCCGTCGCGCACCACGCCGATGAACCACAGGAACGCGATACCGGCGAACGGCATCAACACCGACGCCACCCGCAGCCGAGTCGTCGCGCCGTCGACCCATTGCGAACCGGGCTCGGCTCCCTCGGGCAACGCGGTGCGGATCAATACGAGGGCCACCCCGAACAGCACGGCGAACAGAACCCCCGCCAACGCAGCCGCTCGCGGCGTGGACAAGCGGTGCAAGTGTTGTTGAACCACGGCGTCATCGTGACACCTCAACCGCTCATCTGCGACGACATTCGGCCCCCTAGGATTGCCGGGTGTCTCTCAGTGGGAAAACCGCATTGGTCACCGGAGCGACGAGCGGCATCGGCCACGCCACCGCAACGCTTCTCGCCGAACGCGGCGCACATGTTCTGGTGAGCGGTCGTGACCCGGACCGCGGGGCACAGGTGGTGACCGAGATTCGCGGGGCCGGCGGCACCGCCGATTTCCTCGGCGCCACGCTGACCGACGCCGCCAGCGCCCACGCATTGGTACAGGACGCCCTCGCGGTCGCCCACCAGATCGACATCCTGATCAACAACGCCGCCATCGCGGTCTTCGGGCCCACCGCGACGATCGCCGAGCAGGATTTCGACGACTGCTACGCCCTCAACGTGAAGATTCCGTTCTTCCTCGTCGGCGCGGTGGCACCGGCCATGGCCAAACGCGGCGACGGCGCGATCGTCAACGTCAGCACCATGGTTTCCATGTTCGGTGCACCGGGTTCTGCGGTATATGCCTCATCCAAGGCCGCGTTGAATCTGCTGACCAAATCCTGGGCTGCCGAATACGGACCCAAGGGCGTCCGGATCAACGCCGTCGCTCCGGGACCGACGCTCACCGAGGGCACCACGGCTCAGTACGGCACCGATCGTCTTGCCGCGCTCGCCGCCCAGGCACCGGCGCGGCGTGTCGCCGATCCCTCCGAAATCGCGCAGACCATCGGGTTTTTGGTCAGCGACAGCGCCAGTTTCATCCACGGCGCGGTGCTGGCGGCCGATGGCGGTCGCACCGCGATCTAGGCCTACGGCTGGCCGGGCAGCAATCTGATCATCAGACCATGGGCCTCGGCGAGCAGGTTCTCGTCGGGATCACGCAGCTCGGCATTCACAAAAGCCTTGCGCCCCTCGGCCTCACGAACCCATCCGCGTGCGGTCAGCACCGTGTCGATGGGCGTCACCTTGCGGTAGTCCACATGCAGGAACGCCGTGCGACTGATCGGCCGGCCCGCGGCGTGGATCACCATGCCGAACACCGAATCGAAGAGCAGTGGCAGCACACCGCCGTGCACCGCGTAGTTGCCGCCGACGTGGAAACGGCTGAACTGCACATGCAATTCGACGCCTTCGGGCTCGAACTTGGACATGGTCCACGGCGCCATCAGCAGGCTGCCTGCACCCGGCAAGGAGGGCACCCGATTGGCCGGGCCCACGCCCTCGGCGGCCTCGTACGGGTCGAGGAGCTTGACGAGCTCTTCGACCCGATCAGCCGCGTCGTCCCAGGTGTCGCTGTCCGGGTCCGCCGAGACAGCCAGATCCTGCACCCGGCGCATCGCGGTCAGGAAGCGCCCGAATCCCGGCCCGGGATCGGCCGGCTTGAATACCGGGAATCCGCCGTGCTGCTCGAAAACCGATGGTTCGTCGCTCACTTGGCGGCCAAGATGTCACGTCGCACGATCGTCTGCTCGCGGCCCGGACCCACACCGATGCACGAAACATGTGCGCCGGCAAGCTCTTCCAGCCGCAGCACATAGTCCTGGGCCTTGGCGGGCAGATCGGAGAACTCACGCGCGGCGGAGATGTCCTCCCACCAACCGGGCAGCTCTTCGTAGATCGGCTCGGCGCGGTGAATCTCGGACTGAGTCATGGGCATCTCGTTGGTGCGCTTGCCGTCGACCTTGTAGCCGACGCACACCGGCACGGTCTCCAGGCTGGACAGCACGTCGAGCTTGGTCAGGAAGTAGTCGGTGATGCCGTTGACGCGGGTTGCGTACCGGGCGATGACCGCGTCGAACCAGCCGCACCGCCGGGCCCGGCCGGTGGTCACGCCGACCTCGCCGCCGGTCTTGGCCAGATAGGCGCCGTGCTCGTCGAACAGCTCGGTCGGGAACGGACCGGACCCGACACGAGTGGTGTAGGCCTTGAGGATTCCGAGCACCGTGGTGATCCGCGTCGGCCCGATCCCGGAACCGACCGCGGCACCGCCGGCTGTCGGATTCGACGAGGTGACGAACGGGTAGGTGCCGTGGTCGACGTCGAGCAGGGTGCCCTGCGACCCCTCCAACAGCACGGTCTCGCCCTGTTCCAGGGCCTGGTTCAGCAGCAGCCGGGAATCGGCGATGCGGTGCTTGAAGCCTTCGGCCTGGGCGAGCAGGTTCTCCACCACCTCGGCAGGCTCGAGCGCCTTGCGGTTGTAGATCTTGACCAGCACCTGGTTCTTGAATTCCAGTGCGCCCTCGATCTTTTCGGCCAGCAACTGCTCGTCGAGCACGTCGGCGACCCGGATCCCGATGCGGGCGATCTTGTCCTGGTAGCAGGGACCGATGCCGCGGCCGGTGGTGCCGATCTTCTTGCTGCCCGCGTAGCGCTCCACGACCTTGTCGATGGCGACGTGGTACGGCATCAGCAGATGCGCGTCGGCCGAGATCAGCAGGCCCGAGGTGTCGACGCCGCGATCTTCCAGGCCCTGGAGCTCGGTGAGCAGCACGCCCGGGTCGACCACCACGCCGTTACCGATGACGTTGGTGACCCCTGGCGTCAGGATGCCCGAGGGGATCAGGTGCAGTGCGAAGTTCTCCCCCGTGGGCAGGACGACGGTATGCCCGGCGTTGTTGCCCCCCTGGTAGCGAACAACCCATTGCACACGACCACCGAGCAGATCGGTGGCTTTACCTTTGCCCTCGTCACCCCATTGGGCGCCGATGAGGACGATTGCCGGCATGGCGTAGTCTCCCGCTCAATCTTCCGCACTAGTGTGGTGCAGCCGGTAGGCCACCTTATCCCAGCACACGCTGCGAACACATTTTCTTGACCGCGAGGAGCAGTTTTGTCCGCTTCATACGGGGTCGCGGTGGTCGGCACAGGCCGTGTTCCGCGCCCGCTCCGCGACCTGCCGAGGGTCGATGTCGAAGACCTCGGTACACCCCGCCGACTGGTCGTGACCGGCGGCGACGCCGAGCTGGCCGTCGTGCTCACCGCGTTGCTGCGCGCCGATCGGCTCGACGTCGAGGTCGCTGCGGCCGCCGGCAGCTGGTCGGCCCGGCGCGCACTGCGCGCCCCCGCCCGGCGTGTCCCGCTGATCCGCGACGAGACGGGAACAGTGCTGGTAGGCGCGGCGCAATGGCACGGACCCGACGGTGCGTCCCTGGAGGGCGAGGCCGTCGTCGACGACGTCGTGCTGTTCGACGGCGAGGCACCGGGCGTCCGGGTCGAGCCCACGCTGAACATGCCGGGACTGCGCGCGAGCGTGCTGTCGGACCGGGGCCGGCCGGTCCGTTGGGTCGCCGGACGCGCCGCGCAGCTGGGCACCCCGGGTGCGCAGGTGATCCGCGACGGGGTGCCCGCGCCGCGGACCCTACGACGATCGACGTTCTACAGGCACACCGAAGGTTGGCTGCGCGTCGGCTGAGCGGGCCGGATCGCCGGCCGAATTGCCAGCCGAATTGCCGTAGCGTCGAATCGTGAACATCCGCCCGCTGCATCAGTCGGTACGCCCGAGCCCGGTTTTCCTGGCCGTCGTCGCGCTCACCGTGGCCGGCGGAGTGCTGGCCTGGCTCGCCGCGGACAACGTGAAGCCACTGTCCTATGTGGGCGTCTTCATCCTGGTGATCGCGGGCTGGCTGGTGTCGCTGTGCCTGCACGAGTTCGGCCACGCCTTCACCGCTTGGCGGTTCGGCGACCATGACGTCGCGGTGCGGGGCTACCTGACGCTCAACCCGTTCAAGTACTCCCATCCCCTGCTGTCGCTGGGTTTGCCGGTGCTGATCATCGCCCTCGGCGGGATCGGGCTGCCCGGCGGCGCGGTCTACGTCCGCACTTCCTGGATGACGGCCCGGCAGAAAACGCTGGTCAGCCTGGCCGGCCCGGCGGCCAACCTGGTGCTGGCGGTCCTGCTGCTCGCCGTCACCCGGATCTTCTTCGACCCGGCCCACAGCGTGTTCTGGTCCGGGATGGCCTTCCTGGGGTTCCTGCAGGTCACCGCGGTAGTGCTGAACCTGCTGCCGGTTCCCGGGCTGGACGGCTACGGCGCACTGGAACCACATCTGAGCCCCGACACCCAGCGCGCACTGGAGCCCGCCAAGCAGTGGGGCCTGTTCATCCTGATCATCCTGCTGTTCACGCCGGTGCTGAACCGATGGTTCTTCGGGGTGGTGTTCTGGTTCGTCGACCTCTCCGGTGTGCCGAGCCAGCTGGTGTCGATCGGCAGCCAGCTGACCCGGTTCTGGTCCGCCTGGCTCTGACGCGTCGTCGCCGACAACGACCTCGGCGCTTGCCACATATGCGTACTTCCGCATATATTTCGGAGCATGGGTGCCGGCCACGATCACAGCCACAGCAGCGATACCCGCGTCAGCAGGATGATCATCGCCGCGGCGATTCTCAGCGCGTTCTTCGTCCTTGAGCTGGTCACAGCGCTGCTGATCAACTCGATCGCTCTGCTCGCCGACGCGGGCCACATGCTGACCGATCTGGTCGCCATGTTCATGGGGCTGACCGCGGTTCTGCTGGCGAAGCGCGGCAGCACGTCCCCGGCCCGCACCTACGGCTGGCACCGGGCAGAGGTGTTCACCGCCGTGGCCAACGCCGCCCTACTGCTGGGCGTGGCGGGCTTCATCCTCTACGAGGCCTTCGAACGCCTCGGCAATGCTCCCGACGTCCCCGGCGTGCCGATGATCGTCGTGGCGTTGGCCGGCCTGGCCGCCAATGCCGTCGTCGTGATGATGCTGCGGTCGCACTCCAAGGACAGCCTCGCGGTCAAGGGCGCCTACATGGAGGTCGTGGCGGACACCGTCGGCAGCATCGGCGTCCTGGTCGCCGGCATCGTCACCGTCACCACCGCCTGGCCCTACGCCGACGTGGTGGTCGCGGTCCTCGTCGCCCTGTGGGTGCTGCCGCGGGCCATCGCCCTGGCCCGGGCCGCGCTGCGGATTCTCAGCGAATCCTCCCCGCAGCACATCGACGTCAACGAACTCCGGGCCGCGCTCGAATCGGTGGACGGCGTGACCGAGGTGCACGATCTGCACGTGTGGACACTCGTTCCCGGCAAAGACATGGTCACCGCACACCTGACCAGCAGCGCCGATACCGCCCGGGTGCTCGACGACGCACGCGCGGTACTCAACGCCCGCGGCCTGGCGCACGCCACCGTGCAGGTGGAGCCGCCCGCCTCAGCCGAAGACTGCTCCTGCGAGGCGAAGGACTGAGGTCAGGCCAGGCCGAGTTCGGCGCGCGCAGCCGGATCGCAGTCGTCCAGAAGATCCAGGCACCGCTGGAACTCGTCGGTCTCGCCGATGTCGTCGGCGGCCCGGGCCAGCGAGGCCACGCACCGCAGGAATCCCTGGTTCGGCTCATGGGCGAACGGCACCGGGCCGAAGCCCTTCCAGCCGTTGCGGCGCAGCTGATCCAGCCCGCGGTGATAACCGGTGCGGGCGTACGCATATGCGGTGACGGCCTTGTCGTCGGCCAGGGCGTTCTCGGCCAGCACCGCCCACGCGATCGACGCCGACGGGTGGGCGGCGGCCACCACGGCCGCCTTCTCACCCGCAGCCAATTCGTCCTCGGCCTCAGGGTCCCCGGGAAGGAAAACCGGTTCCGGTCCCAACAAATCACCCATCCGTGTCATGGGCCTATTGTGCACCGACCGATAAGCTCCACCGGTACCGACGTACGGGAGGACCGCAGCAGGGATGTCGAACCCAACGGGACCTGACGAGGGCCGCGCCGACCACAGCGACACACCGACCGAGAAGGTCGAGTTGCCGAACATGTCCGAGGTGAGCGAACCGGCCACCGAGATCTTCGGCTCGGCCGACGAAGTCACCGGGGAAGTCCACCTCAACGACGAACGACGCTTCACCGCGCCGTCCGGGTTCGACTCGTCGACGCAGAAGATCGACACGCCTCCCGACCCCGAGACTGAGGTGTTCGCTCCGCCTGGCGAGGGCGACACCGTCGCGGCCGAGGTGCCGAAAGGCGCTGCACCGCAAGTCATCCCGCCGCGCGAGGAACCGGAACAGAAGCCGCAGCCCGCCACCCGCCGGAGCTGGGGATGGGTGGTCGCGGTCGTGTTGGTGATCGCGGCGCTGGTGGCGATCGCGGTGCTCGGCACCGTCCTGCTGACCCGCAAGTCGTCGGCCGCCGCGTCCCAGGAGGACGACGTCCGCGCGACGATCCAGAACTTCGACTCGGCCATCCAACGCGGCGATCTGGCCGCCCTGCGCTCGATCACCTGCGGTACCACCCGTGACAACTACGTCAACTACGACCAGCGGGCCTGGGATGAAACTCACGCCCGGGTGGAGGCCGCCAAGCAGTACCCCGTGGTGGCCAGCATCGACCAGGTGGTCGTCAACGGCGACCACGCCGAGGCCAACGTCACGAGCTTCATGGCTTTTGCCCCGCAAACGCGGTCCACCCGCAGCTTCGACCTTCAGTTCCGCGACAATCAGTGGAAGATCTGCCAGGCGCCCACCGGCTAACCTGGTCCGGTGACCCTGCGCGGACCCAAGCTCTGGTTGGCATTGTGCGCGCTCGGCGTGGTCATCGTCGTCGGCGTGACCGCACTGCTGGTCCGGCATCCGGGCTCGGTACTCGACGTCCTGCCCGGCAAACCCGTGGCCTTTCCCCAGCTGGACCGTGCCGCACTCGATCCGGCCCAGGCCCGCGTCGTCGATGTGCTGCAGGCGCAGTACGACGCGCAGCCCGGCGGCAGCCATTTCTCCGAGGGAGTCGAGGAGCCGTGGTGCGCCGACTTCGTCAGCTGGGTGCTCAACGAGGCGGGCCGGCCGCTGTCCAACCCGAACTCGGGCACCTGGCGGATCCCGGGCGTGTACACCCTGCAGGAGTACTACCAGGCCGCCGGCCGGTTCGCCGCCCCGGACTCCTACCGGCCGAGCACCGGTGACGTGGTGTTGTACGCCGACGGCAGCCCACTCGGGTTGCACGCGAATTTCGTTGTGGTCGTGGACGACAACGCGATCACCACGGTCGGCGGCAACGAGGAGGGCGGCATCCGCGTGCACACCCTCGACGACGCCGAGATCGCGGGCATCCTCGGGTACGGCCGGCTGGCCACCTAAGCGCCGGTGACGCTGCGCCCGGCGCTGTGCAGGTCGTTGCAGGCCTCGACGACGCGCTCGGCCATGGACGCCTCGGCCTTCTTCAGGTAGCTGCGCGGGTCGTACACCTTCTTGTTCCCGACCTCGCCGTCGATCTTGAGCACTCCGTCGTAGTTGGTGAACATGTGCGCGGCCAGCGGACGGGTGAAGGCGTACTGGGTGTCGGTGTCGACGTTCATCTTCACCACGCCGTACTTGAGGGAGTCCTCGATCTCGGACTTCAGCGAGCCGGATCCGCCGTGGAAGACGAAGTCGAAAGGCTTTGCATCACCGGGCAATCCGAGCTTGGCCGCGGCCACCCGCTGCCCCTCGGCCAGCACCTCGGGCTTGAGGACCACGTTGCCGGGCTTGTACACGCCGTGCACGTTGCCGAACGTCGCGGCCAGCAGATACGCCCCCTGCTCACCGGCGCCCAGCGCGTCGATCGTCTTCTCGAAGTCCTCCGAGGACGTGTAGAGCTTCTCGTTGATCTCGGCCTCGACGCCGTCCTCTTCACCGCCGACCACGCCGATCTCGACCTCGAGGACGATCTTGGCCGCCGCCGCGAGCTTCAGCAGTTCCTGGGCGATGGTCAGGTTCTCGTCGATCGGGACAGCCGAGCCGTCCCACATGTGCGACTGGAACAGCGGATTGCGGCCCGCGGCGACGCGCTCGGCGGAGATGGCCAGCAGCGGACGCACATAGGTGTCCAGCTTGTCCTTCGGACAGTGGTCGGTGTGCAGGGCCACTGTGATCGGGTACTTGTCGGCGATGACGTGGGCGAACTCGGCCAGCGCGACGGCGCCGGTCACCATGTCCTTGACCCCCAGCCCGGAGGCGAACTCGGCCCCGCCGGTCGAGAACTGGATGATGCCGTCGCTGCCCGCGTCGGCGAAGCCCTTTATGGCGGCGTTGAGGCTCTCGGAGCCGACGCAGTTGATGGCCGGAAACGCGAAGGAATGCTCCTTGGCCCGGCCCAGCATCTCGGCATAGACCTCAGGCGTGGCGATCGGCATGGCTTGTCCTTCCATCTGGACGTGGGTTATCGCAGGTGAAGACCGGTGGTGGGGCCCAGGTACCCTTAGGAGTCGTGATCGACACCGCCCTCCCTGAGGCTACGACCAATCTGGCACTCATGCCGGATTTCATGGATCCACTGCACCTCATCGGATCCTTCGGCACCTGGGCCCTGGTGGGCATCCTCGTCGTCGTCTTCGTCGAGTCCGGGGTGTTGTTCCCCGTCCTTCCCGGCGACTCGCTGTTGTTCGTGGCGGGCATGCTCGCCGCGGGCACCGCCGCTCAGGGAACGGCCGTGGACGCCAACTTCGCACTCTGGCAGCTGCTGGTGTTCATCCCGCTGGCAGCGATCCTCGGCGGCCAGGTCGGCTACGTCATCGGCCGGTTCATCGGTGTCGAGATGTTCAAGCCCGACAACCGCGTGCTGAAGCAGAAGTACCTCGACGAGGCCCACGCGTTCTTCGAGCAGCGCGGCCCGTTCGCGATCGTCATCGCCCGCTTCGTGCCGATCGTGCGCACCCTGGCGCCGATCGTCGCCGGTGCCGCCAAGATGCGCTACTCGGTTTTCACGACGTTCAACGTCCTGGGCGCCATCGTGTGGGGCGTCGGCCTGGTGCTGCTCGGCTACTGGCTGGGCCAGTTCGAGATCATCCAGAAGCTGCTCGAGCCGATCTTCATCCTGATCGTCGTGGCCTCGGTGGCCCCGATGTTCTTCGAGTGGCTCAAGCGCCGTCGCGCCGCCAAGAAAGCCGCCGCCGAGCAGGCCTAACTGCCTGCGAGCACGTCGAACAGCTCACGCAGGCCGACGAGCGTATGCGCCGGCAGGAAGTGATCGCACAGCGGCAACGCTGCCGCCATCGATCCGGCCAGGGGCACATAATCCGGTGCCGCCGCGCGAGGGTTGAGCCACACCACCAGATGCGCCCGACGGCGCAACCGGATCATCTCGCGCTGCAGCAGTTCGGGCGGGTCCGAATCCCATCCGTCGGAGGCGATCACGACCACCGCGCCGCGCAACGCATGACCGTGCGGACCGCTCAGCAGCGCAGCGATCGACCGGGCCAGGCGGGTGCCTCCGTAGCGATCGGCCACCTTCTCGTTGGCCCGGGCCAACGACACCTCGGCAGACCGGTGCGACAGCACGGCGGTGAGCCGGGTGAGCGTGGTCGCGAACGCGAACACCTCGGGCCGGGTCCGCCGGTGCACCGCGGCCGCGCGCATCAGATGCAGATACACCGCGGCGTAGGGCTGCATCGATCCGCTGACGTCGCACACCAGCACCACCCGCCGGGGACGGAGCCGGGCCAGGGTCCTGGCCACCCGCAACGGCTCCCAGCCGGTGGTCCGGGAGGCCCTGATGGTTTCCCTGAGGTCGACGCGCCGGCCGGCCGGGTGACGGCGCCGACGCAGCGTGCGGCGGCGCGGCCAGCGGGCTTCCGCGCCTTCCAGCCAGGCTCCGATCCGCCTCAGCTCGTCACTGTCGAACTGCTCGAACGGCTCGTCGGCACGCGCGGCCAACCAGCTCGGCATCAGGTCGGGCAGCGCCCTGCCGTCGGGTGAGCCGGCCGCCGCGGCGACGGACGCCGGCCTGGTCGTCCACGGCAGATCGGCGTCGGCGGTTTCGCCGGCCGCGGCCGCCGAGCTCTGAGCGGGCGTGGTCGACGACAAAGACGACCGCTTGAGACCGGGCGGATCCAGGCCGAGCACGGCGTCGGCGAAAACCGCGTCGAACACCGCGTCAAAGGCAGGCAGATCCTCGACCCTGGTGACGAGTGAGAGCCGCGCCGCCCAGTACAGCCGAGACCGCGCGGCGGGCACCAGCTCGTGCATCGCCTGGACCAGGGTCGAGGGCCCGACCGCCGACACCGTCACCCCGCCCGCGCGAAGCCGGTCGACCAGCGCGACGGCGAACGCCGCCAGGTCGGCCCCACGCAGCAGGGATGACGTCACCGGCGAGCGTGCCTTGCCATCCGCAGCCGGCCGAAGGTGAACACCAGGGCCGCAAGCAGAAAGGCACCGGCGACGCGGGGACCGTATCGCTTGAGTGCGCTGCCGCCGGCCAGATCCAGCAGGTCGATCGGCTCGGGGCCGGGAACCGGTGCGGCTACGGGCTTTTCGGTGGGCTCCACCGGAGCTTTCTGGGTGGCGAGCTTGGCTTCCAGCGATTCGACGAACTGGCCCAGCAGTTTCTCCGACACGTCCTGCAGCATGCCGCTGCCGAACTGGGCGAGCTTGCCCACGACCTTGAGGTCGGTGTCGACCGTGACCCGGGTCGCCTGTCCGGCATCGTGCAAGCGGGCGGTCACGGTGGCGGCGGCATTGCCGGTGCCTCGGGCTTCCTTGCCCAACGCATCGATGACGGCCCGGTGCTCGTCGCGGTTCTGCTCGACGAAGTGGACCTTGCCGTTGAACTCACTGGTGACCGGGCCGACCTTGATCTTCACCCTGCCCAAGGTGTTCTCGCCCTCCTGACCGGTCAGCTGTGCGCCCGGCATCAGCGGGACCACCTGCTCGAGGTCGGTGAGCAGGTCCCATGCCTCGTCGACCGGCACGCTGACGGTGAACTCGTTGGCAATCTTCATAGGGCGCTTCCTCTCAGTTCCAGCAGTGCGTCACGGAGTTGTCCCGTGTCGTCGGGGGTCTTGGCCAGTGCCCCGAGTGTCTCCAGCGCGGCGGGGTCCACCAGGTCTCCGACGCCCAACGTCACCAGGGCGGCAACCCAGTCGATGATCTCGGCGATACCCGGTGGCTTGTCGAGGTCGAGATCGCGTGCGGCACCAACGAATTGGGCCGCCCGCTCGATCAGCGGGTCGGTGGCCCCTGGCACCGTGCGACGGACGATCGCCACGGCGTGGGCACGCTGCGGGTATTCGATCCAGTGATAGAGACAGCGACGACGTAACGCGTCGTGCAGGTCGCGACTGCGGTTCGACGTCAGCACCACGACGGGCGGTCGGTCGGCGACGAATGTGCCGAGCTCGGGAACAGTGACCGCGGCCTCGCCGAGGAACTCCAGCAGCAGCGCCTCGAATTCGTCGTCGGCCCGGTCGATCTCGTCGACCAGGAGCACCGGTGGCCGCGGTCCGCGGTGCCGCACGCACTGCAGGATCGGCCGGTCGATGAGATAGGCCTCGGTGTAGAGGTGCGCCTCGTCGAGCTGTTCGCCGCCGCGAGCCTCGGCCAGCCGGATGGACAGCAGCTGGCGCTGATAGTTCCAGTCGTAGAGGGCCTCGCTCGCGGTCAGCCCCTCGTAACACTGCAGCCTGACCAGTGGGGTATCCAGCACGGCCGCCAGTGTTTTGGCCGCGGTGGTCTTGCCGACGCCCGGCTCGCCCTCCAGTAGCAACGGGCGTCCCATCGTGACCGCGAGATAGATGGCTGTCGCGGTGCCCTCGCCGAGCAGGTAATCGCTGGCGTCGAACCGCCGCACCACATCCTCGACACCACTGAATACCGGGTCAGTGCTCATGCGCCGCGGAGCCCGCCGACCCTGATGCCTTCGATGACCTCGGCAACGATCGAAACCGCGATCTCGGCCGGGGTTTTCGCGCCGATCGCCAGGCCCACCGGCGTGTGCACCCTGGCGCGTTCGGCTTCCGTCAATCCCAGGCCGTCCAGGATGGACGCCCCGCGCACCCGGCTGGCGACCAGCCCGATGTAGCCGACCCCGGCATCCACCGCAGCCCGGATCACCTCGCCTTCGGGGCCACCGAGACTGGCGATCACCACCGCGGTGGCATCCCCGGGGTCGGCGCCGAGATCGTCGAGCCGCCGCACGTCGTAGCCGAGAATCCCGCACAGCTCGACCATGGCCTCGGCGATCGGTGTGCCGCCGAAGATCTGTACCAGCGGCGCGGGCACCTCGGGTGCCAGGAAGATCTCCAACGCGCCGCCGGACAGACAGGGATTGACCACCACGCAGGCGCCCGGGGCCTCCGGGAAATGCACATCGCCGTCGGGCAAGACCCGCAGCAGCACACTCTCACCCACCTGCAGCGCCCCCAGCGCTGCCTTGCGCACCGAGTTCTGAGCGCAGTGTCCTCCGACGAACCCCTCGATCGTGCCGTCGGCCAACAGGATCGCCTCATCCCCGGGATGTGCCGAGGTGGGCGGCTGCGCGCGCACCACCGTCGCGTGCACGAATGGCGTTCGTGCCCGGCGAAGTTGTGCCACGCGCTCGCTCAGAGTCATCTGTACTCCCTCTAGATGGGCGGCCTGGCCCGGCCCTGCATGGCTTCCCATACCCGCGACGGGGTGAGCGGCATGTCCGCGTGCCGAACCCCGAACGGCGCCAACGCATCCACCACGGCATTCACCACGGCGGGCGGTGTGCCCACCGTCGCGGACTCGCCGATGCCCTTGGCTCCGATCGGGTGGTGCGGCGACGGCGTGACGGTGTGCCCGGTCTCGAAGTGCGGCACCTCCATCGCGGTGGGGATGAGGTAATCCATCAACGATCCGCCCAGACAGTTGCCGTCCTCGTCGAACGCGATCATCTCCATCAAGGCCATGCCGATGCCGTCGACCAGGCCGCCGTGCACCTGCCCCTCGATGATCATGGGGTTGATCCGGGTGCCGCAGTCGTCGACCGCGAGGAACCGGCGCACCTTGACCACGGCGGTTCCCGGGTCGACGTCGACGACGCAGAAGTACGCACCGTACGGGTAGGTGAGATTCTCCGGGTTGTAACAGATCTGGGCGTCCAGACCGCCCTCGATCCCCTCCGGAAGATCGCCCGCGCCGTGCGCGCGCATCGCGATGTCGGCGATGGTGACCGACGCCGTCGGATCACCCCTGACGTGGAAGCTGCCCTTGTCCCATTCCAGGTCGGCGACCGAGGCCTCCAGCATCCCGGAGGCGATGATCTTGGCCTTGTCGCGGACCTTGCGCGCAACGAGCGCGGCCGCCGCACCCGACACCGGTGTCGACCGGCTGCCGTAGGTGCCCAGGCCGAACGGGGTCTGGTCGGTGTCGCCGTGCACGACGTCGATGTCCTCGGGCGGGATCCCGAGTTCCTCGGCCACGATCTGGGCGAAAGTCGTCTCGTGGCCCTGCCCCTGGGTCTGAACACTCAACCGCACCACAGCTTTTCCGGTCGGGTGCACCCGCAGTTCGCAGCCGTCGGCCATGCCGAGGCCGAGGATGTCCATGTCCTTGCGCGGGCCGGCACCCACGGCCTCGGTGAAGAACGACATGCCGATGCCCATCAGTTCGCCGCGCTCGCGCTTCTCCCGTTGCTCGGCGCGCAGGCCCTCGTAACCGATCATCTCCATCGCGAGCCGCATCGTCTTCTCGTAGTCGCCGGAGTCGTACACCCAGCCGGTCTTGGATTTGTACGGGAACTGCTCGGGTTTCAACAGGTTTCGCAGCCGCAGCTCGGCCGGATCCATCTTGAGCTCATAGGCCAGGCAGTCCACCAGGCGCTCGACGAAGTACACCGCCTCGGTGATGCGGAACGAGCAGGCGTAGGCCACTCCTCCGGGTGCCTTGTTGGTGTACACCGCGGTCATGTGACAGTAGGCCGCCTCGATGTCATAGCTGCCGGTGAACACGCCGAAGAAGCCCGCGGGGTATTTCACCGGGGCCGCCGTGCCGTTGAAGGCACCGTGGTCGGCCAGCACGTTGGACCGGATCGCCAGGATCTTGCCGTCGGAGGTGGCCGCGATCTCGCCGACCATGATGTAGTCCCGCGCGAACCCTGTGCTGGTGAGGTTTTCGCTGCGGTCCTCCATCCATTTGACCGGCTTGCCCAGCAGCAGAGACCCGACGATCGCACAGACATAGCCGGGATAGATCGGCACCTTGTTGCCGAACCCACCGCCGATGTCCGGCGAGATCACCCGGATCTTGTGTTCGGGCAGGCCGGCGACCAGTGCGTACAACGTGCGGTGCGCGTGTGGGGCCTGCGAGGTGCTCCACAGGGTGAGCTTGCCGGTCACCGGATCCAGATCGGCGACCGCGCCGCAGGTTTCCATCGGTGCGGGATGCACTCGCGGGTAGACGATCTCCTGTTTGACCACGAGATCGGCTTTGGCGAAAACCGCCTCGGTGGCCGCGGCATCCCCGGTCTGCCAGTCGAAGCAGTGATTGTCCGTCTTGCCCTCGAGGTCGGTGCGGATCACCGGGGCGTCCGCGTCCAGTGCGTGCCGGGCGTCGATCACCGGGTCCAACGGGTCGTAGTCGACGTCGATGAGTTCCAGGGCGTCGCGGGCGGAGTACCGGTCCTCGGCGACCACGAAGGCCACCTCCTGGCCCTGGAACCGGACCTTGTCGGTGGCCAGCACGGCCTGCACGTCGTTGGACAGCGTCGGCATCCAGGCCAGGCCCTTCTCCGCCAGGTCGGCACCGGTGACCACGGCCTTGACCTTCGGATGTGCCTGCGCCGCAGTCACATCGATGCCTGCGATCCTGGCGTGCGCGTACGGCGAGCGCAGGATCGCCAGGTGCAGCATGCCCGGCAGCGTGACGTCGTCGACGTAGGTGCCGCGGCCCCGGATGAATCGCGGGTCCTCCTTGCGCAGCATCCGGCCGTGGCCGCAGGGTTTCGCGTCGTTGGTCGCGGTGTCCTCGGGACGGCTGACCGGGTTCTCCAGCGTCGTCATGCGTTCGCCTCCTCATGAGCCCGACGTGCCGCCCACTGGACCGATCGCACGATCGTGGTGTAGCCGGTACAGCGGCAGATCTGACCCGAGATCGCTTCGCGGATCTCTTCTTCGGTCGGGTCCGGGTTGCGGTCGAGCAGCGCACGGGCGGTGATCATCATGCCCGGGGTGCAGAACCCGCATTGCAGTCCGTGGCACTGCATGAACCCCTCCTGCACGGGGTCCAGATGACCGTCGACCTCCATGCCCTCGACCGTGCGGATCGTGTGCCCGGAGGCCATCGCGGCCAGCATGGTGCAGGATTTCACCGGTTCTCCGTCGACGTCGACGACACATGTGCCGCAGTTGGATGTATCGCAGCCCCAATGGGTCCCTGTCAGCCCCAGTTGGTCACGCAGGAAGTGCACCAGCAGCATTCGGGGTTCGATCTCGGCACTGACCGCTTCGCCGTTGACCGTCATGTTGACCTGCATGGCTCAATTCCCTTCCAGCGCAGGGGTGCTGCGTATCCGCTCCACGGACGTGCGCAGCGTGCGGATGGTCAGTTCGGATGCCAGGTGACGTTTGTAGTCGGCGCTGCCGCGCATGTCGCTGACCGGATCGCAGGCCTGCGCGGCGGCCGCACCCGCGTCGGCGAAGGTCTCCTCGACGGCGGGCTTGCCCACCAACGAATCCGACAATGCACGCAGCGCGTCCCAGTCGGCGTTCACCGCGGTCAGGCCGACGCGGGCCGCCGCGATCGAGCCGTTGTCCAGCGTGACCTGGGCTCCTGCGGCGGTGACTGCCCAGTCCCCCACGCGGCGTTCGACTTTCGCGTACGCACTGGAGGTGCGGTGGCGTACCGGGATCCGCACCTCGATCAGCATCTCGTTGTGAGCCAGCGCGGTCTCGTAGGGCCCCACGAGGAAATCGTCGATGGGGATCTCCCGATCGCCGGCCGGCCCGTGGACCAGGCATGCCGCCGACAGAATCCTGCATACGGTGGTCAGGTCCTCGGCCGGGTCGGCCTGGCAGAGCGAGCCGCCGAGTGTGCCCCGATTGCGCACGACGGGGTCGGCGATCACCCGTTCGGCGTCACGGAAGATCGGGCACACCGCCGCCAACTGATCCGACTCCAGCACCTGGCGGTGCCGGGCCATCGCCCCGATGCGGACCAGGAGTGGGGAGCTGACGCCCGAAACAGAGATGTAGCCGAGCTCGGCGGCGAGGTCGTTGATGTCGACGAGGTACTCGGGGTTGGCGATGCGCAGCTTCATCATCGGCAGCAGGCTGTGCCCACCGGCGACGATCCTGGCGTCCTCGCCCAACCGGTCCAGCAAGCCGACCGCGTGGTCGACGCTGGTGGCGCGTTCGTACTCAAAAGGGCCGGGAACTTGCATGTGAGCCAGCTCACACCCGACTTACCTCGGCGTCAACAGTCAGTTAAGCGATTACTTAACTGGCCGGCTGCACCCTACGTTCGCCCTGCTCATGGTGGATGCGACCGTCGGTCTGGGCCAGCGGCCGCCCGCCGCCTCCCCAGCGCTGGGCGATGATCTCGGCGGCGATGGACACCGCCGTCTCCTCGGGAGTCCGGCCGCCGAGGTCCAGCCCGATCGGGCTGGACAACCTGGCCAGCTCGGCCTCGGTCATCCCGGCATCTCGCAGGCGGGCCACGCGGTCCTCGTGGGTTCGCCGCGACCCCATCGCACCGATGTAGGCGGCTTCGGGCAGCCGCAGCGCCACCTCCAGCAATGGCACGTCGAACTTGGGGTCGTGGGTCAGCACGCAGATCACCGTGCGGGCGTCGATCGCCCCCGCCTCGGCCTGGGCCGCCAGGTACCGGTGCGGCCAGTCCACCACCACCTCGTCGGCGGTCGGGAACCGCGCGGAGGTCGCGAACACCGGCCGGGCGTCGCACACGGTGACGCGGTAGCCCAGGAACACGCCCTGCTGGGCGACGGCTGCCGCGAAGTCGATCGCGCCGAACACCAGCATCCGGGGCCGCGGCGCGTGGCTCGCGACGAAGACCTCCGTGCCCTCACCGCGGCGCTGACCGTCGGGACCGTAGGTCAGTACCTCACTGCGGCCGGCCGCCAGCAGCCCGCGAGCGTCGTCGGTGACCGCGGCATCGGCGCGCAGGGACCCCAGCGAGCCCTCGACCGCATCGCGATGCACCACCAGACGCCTGCCGACCCACGACGCGTCGGGATGGGCGATGACCGTGGCCACCGCGACCGGACGATGGGCCTCGATGTCGTCGGCGATGTCGCTCAACTGATGAAACGTCTTCTCAGACACCGGTTCCACGAAGACATCGAGGATGCCGCCGCAGGTGAGACCGACCTCGAACGCGTCGTCGTCGCTGACGCCGTAGCGCTGCAGCACCGGGGTACCGCTCGCCATCACCTCGGTCGCCAGTTCGTACACCGCGCCCTCGACGCAGCCGCCCGACACCGACCCGGCGACAGTCCCGTCGGGCGCGACCACCATCGCCGCACCCGGGGGGCGCGGTGCGGACCGAAATGTGCGCACCACAGTCCCGACACCTGCGGTGCCACCGGCACGCCACACCGCTAACAAGGTGCTCAGCACATCCCTCACGGTTTCAATCTAGAACGTGCCGAGTGCCGCGGCCAGCGCCTGGGTGTCGGGGAGGATCCGCTCCTCGACGACCTTGCCCCATACGACACGGCCGACGTTGACACCGCGATAGACGATTTGGCCATGCCGGGTCGCGGCGTAACTGGTGGCGATACGAGTCGACCAGGGGCCGCCTTCGATGACCATCGCCTCCACTTCGAACCGGATGTCGGGAAAGCTCCGAAAGAACCTGTCGCGCAACCATGCCCGTTCCGCATCGGCGCCATGAAGATCCACCGCCAGTGCGTGGTCCCCCAGATATTGGAAATGCACGTCCTCGGCCAGCGGTATCTCATCGATGCGCTGATCTGAGAGCTTCGCCCAGAGTGCGATCGCCTGCTTCCGCACCAACCACCGATAGAACATTGTCCGAGCGTAGATCTCAGGAGGCGTTCTAGGCTTCAATCGTGACACCCGCGCAATTGCGTGCGTTTTCGGCGGTCGTGAGGCTGGGCTCGGTGCGGGCCGCGGCCGAGGAACTGGGTATGTCCGACGCCGGGATCTCGATGCACGTCGCCCAGCTGCGCAAGGAACTCGACGATCCGCTGTTCACCAGGTCCGCGGCCGGCCTGGCCTTCACCCCGGGTGGTCTGCGCCTGGCCAGCCGCGCCGTCGAGATCCTCGGCCTGCAGCAGCAGACCGCCATCGAGGTGACCGAGGCCGCGCACGGCCGGCGGCTGTTGCGCATCGCGGCATCCAGCGCGTTCGCCGAACACGCGGCGCCCGGACTCATCGAGCTGTTCTCCTCACGCGCCGACGATCTTTCGGTCGAGCTCAGTGTCCACCCGGCCGGCCGCTTCGCCGACCTGATCGCCACCCGCGCGATCGACATCGCGCTGGGCCCGCCGCCGGGAGGCGATGATCCGACGCTCGCGGTGCGCGCATTCCTCAAGTACCAGATCATCACGGTGACCACTCCGGACAGCCCATTGGCCGGACGGTCCCCGAGCCCGGTTCAGTTACGGGAGCAGCAGTGGACGCTCGGGCCCTCCGGCGGCAGCGTCGACGGTGAGATCGCAACCATGTTGCGGCACCTCGCGATTCCCGAGGCCCGGCAGCGAATCTTCCAGAGCGATGCGGCCGCCCTGGAGGAGGTGCACCGGGTCGGCGGGGTGATGCCGACGATCGGGTTCGCCGTGGCGGCCGACCTGACCAGTGGCAGGCTCGTCCAGCTCAAGGGCCCGGGCCTGCAGATCGCCGGGGAATGGTTCGCGTCGACCCTGCCCGCGGCGGCCCGTCAGCCGGCCGTGTCCGAACTGGTGCGGTTCATCACGACCCCGCGCTGCACGCAGGCCATGATCCGGGGAACCGGGGTGGGCGTCACCAGATTCCGGCCCAAGGTGCACGTGACCCTGTGGAGCTGAGCCGGCTCGAGACCGCGTACAGCGCGTCGAGACTGCCTACAGATCGTGATTTCCCGCCGGATCGCGATCTGTACGCAGTTTCGCGTCAGTTCCGCCGCACGGACTAATTCAGTCCGAGTGCACCGGCCAGTTCACGAAGCGCCGGGCGCGGGTCCGCCATCGGGTTGTCACCGAGCACCTGCAGCACGACATGGTCGGCGCCGGCGTCCAGATGCGCCGTCACCGCCTTGGCCGCGCTGTCGACCGACCCCATCCCCACCACCGCGCGGGCCAACCGGTCGGATCCACCGCGCACCAGATCGGACTCGTCAAACCCCTGACGCAGCCACGAGTTCCGGTAGTTCGGCAGACCGCTGTAGACGTCCAGGTGAGCGTGCGCGCGGCGGAGCTGATCGTCATCGGTCGATCCGATCGCCACCGCCTGTTCGGAGACGATCCACTTCTCCGGACCGAGGATGTCGCGGGTGACCCGGGTCTGCTCGGGCATCACCAGGTACGGGTGGGCGCCGTCGGCGTGGGTGCCGGACAACTCGATCATCTTCGGGCCCAGTGCGGCCAAAAGGCGGGGCGGGCGGCCGACGCCTGGTTCGATCTGTTCGGGGACAGCGGCCATCCGGTCCAGGTAGTCGCGCATGGTGGCCAGCGGTTTCTGGTAGACGCCGCCCAGACCGTGTTCGACCAACGGCCCGTGACTGACACCGAGACCGAGCACGAACCGGCCCGGATACAGCGCCGTGAGGGTGCGCGCACCGGTCTCGGCCGCACTCGGCACCCGGACATGGATGTTGGCGATGCCGGTGCCCACCACCAGACGCTGAGTCGCGGCCAGGAAAGCCGCCGACTGCGTCAGACATTCCTTACCGGTGACCTCGGGCAGGAACAACGAGCCGAAGCCGAGTGCCTCGATCTCCCGGGCGACCTCCTGCGCATCCGGCATCGACCAGGTTTCGCTGGCCCACCACACCCCGATCCGGGACGGAAAATCGATCCTGGCTCGCTGTGCCTGGGTCAAGTCCTACTCCTCATCGCCTGCGGCCAGCGTGTGCGCGGCCTCCATCAACATCCAACCCGACACCTGAACCGACAGATCACGTTCGGGGATCGCCGAGGCGTTGACCGCGCCGTCGACGAACTGCGCCTGCTGGCCCTCGGCCCCCGGCACCTCTGCGGTCTGGTCCCAGAACGCGCCGAACAGCGGCAGCCCATCGACGGTCTGCCGGTTGTCCCAAGCCGCCTTTGCGGATTTGAGAACGACCGAGCGGGCGGTCTCCCGCGCGGCCTGATCCTCGGCCGTATCCCCCGGAAGGGTGTTGGCCACCAGCGCCAGATACCGCGCCGTGACGCCGTTGAACAGCCCGCCGTCACCACCACCGGCGCCCTTGATGACACCGTCGGTGGCCATCTCCTTGTCCACCGCGGCCACGAGGCGGCGCACCCGCTCGGCGTGCCGGGTGTCCTCGGTACGCACCGCGAGTTCGACCTCCAGCCCGAGCACCACGCCCTGGCAGTAGGTGTACTGCGCCCGCACCATCGAGCCGGCTTTGATGCCGTCGAACACCAGGTGGGTCTCCGGGTCGATCAGGGTGTCGTCGATCCAGTCGGCCATCTGCTGGGCCCGGCGCAACCGGTCGTCATACCGGGCCAGGAAGATCCCGGCCGGACCGTTGGCCGGGGCGTTGAAGAACTGATCCTGCTTGCGCCACGGGATACCGCCGCCGTCCTCGGGCACCCAGGCATCGACGAACTGTGCGCACAACTTCTTGAGTGCGTGCGATTTCTCGACGCCGACCAGCCGCCCGGCCCGCTCGAGGGCCAAGGCCAGCCAGGCCATGTCGTCGTAATAGTTGTTGGTCCACGACAAGTTGTTTCGGATGTGGTGCCCCCGGATCTGCCGCTCGATGCGGGTTACCCGCTCGGGCTGCGGATCACGCACCTGGGCGTCGACCAGCGTGTCCAGGAGATGCGCCTGCCACCAGTAGTGCCAGGTTCCGAACTTGCGGTACTTCTTGGTCGCCGGCCAGGCCACGACACCCAGTTGGGTGCCCGGCAGACCCCAGAGCTTCGTCAGGTGCCGTTGGGTGATCGCAGCTTCGGCGCTGGCCGCACGGTTAGCCCATAGCTGATCCATGCTGACGATCCTGCCTTACCGGGCCGCCGAATTGTCGGCATGTCGAGCAGTTTCCGCGCCCCTCGCGTGGTCAGGACAGCTGATCCGCCACGTGCACAACCCGCCCGCCGTGCAGTACCAGCAGGCGTTCAGGATGCCCGGCCACCGCTTCGGCGGAGTTGGCCGCAGCGACGACCACCAGGTCAGCCCGGTTACCCGGCCGCAGTCCGTAATCGGTGAGTCCGAGGGCGGTGGCGGCGGAGTCGGTGATCAGTGACGCCGCGAACCCCAGCTCGTCATCGGTCATCAGGCCACCTTCGAGGCCGATGATCGTGGCTCGTTCGAGCATGTCGCCGGTTCCGTAGGACCACCAGGCATCGCGGATGTTGTCCGAGCCGGCGAACACCAGGACACCGTGTTCACGCAATCGCAGCACGGGCGGCATGGTCCCGGCCGGGCCGTTGGTCATCACCGCAACTCCCGCGGCGGCCAGCGCAGCCGCGATCTTGTCGAGCTCGCCCTCATCGATCTGCCCGAGGCAGTACGCATGGCTGACGGTCACTTTGCCGCCCATCCCAAGGGATTTCGTCCGCTCGGCGATCGCCGAGAGTTGCCGGGTGCCGACGCCGCCGCCGTCGTGGAGGTGAATGTCGATGCCCGCGCCGTGACGCTCGGCCAGCCCGAACACGACGTCGAGCTGACCGTCGACATCTCCGTCGAACCCCGCCGGGTCGAGCCCGCCGATGAGATCGGCGCCCTCGGCCAGGGCCGCGTCGAGCAGATCGGGTACGCCCGGGGCGGTCACGACGCCGCTCTGCGGAAACGCCACCAGTTGGACACTCAGCTTGTCGCGCAGGGATTCCCGGACCTCCAGCAGATCGTGCAGGCCCGCGAGCTTCACGTCGGGGTCGATGTCGACGTGGGAGCGAACGTGACCTGTGCCCAGCGAGACCATGTGCTCGGCCAACGCGGTGGCCCGAACCGTGACGGGAACTCCGATCTCGGCGCGCAGTGCGCGCTCGGCGGCAATGCGCTCACGTAACGACCCTGACGAACGGTGCGGTTGCCACGGCGCGCCCCAGAACGTCTTGTCCAGATGGCAGTGGCCGTCCACGAATACGGGCAGCAGCAGGGCGCCACCGCAGTCGACGACGTGCCGCCCAGGAGCCGCGACGGACGAATCCGCTTGCCCGTGGCCGTCTATCGACTCGATTCGGCCGTCGCGCAGCGTCACGTCGACCCGGCGGCCGGCGGGCAGAGCGACATCGATCAACGCGTCGACCGTCAGGGGAGTCATCGCATGGCCATTCTGAAAGTGCTCCGATTCTTGGGTTTCGTCTGGACCCTAACCCTGCCGACGGCCAGCCATAGTGTCCAAGTCGCAAATGTCATCGTTTCGATAGGTGCTGCCTATACATTGGACGGATGGAGCTGCGCCACCTCCGCTACCTGCTCGCCGTCGCCGACCACGGCAACTTCACGCGCGCCGCCGAAGCGCTCCATGTGTCGCAACCCACCCTGTCGCAGCAGATCAAGCAGCTCGAACGTGAGTTGGGCACCACGCTGCTGGACCGCTCCGGCCGAACCGTGCGCCTCACCGACGCCGGCGAGGCATACGCCGGGCACGGACGTCTCGCCCTGCAGGGCCTCGACGCCGCCCGCCGGGCCGTCGACGACGTGCAGGACCTGACCCGCGGACATCTGCGGATAGCCATGACGCCCACCATCACCGCCTACCTCATCGGTCCGCTGGTGCGGCAGTTCCACGCCGAGCACCCCGGCGTCACCCTCACGGTCATCGAGACCACCCAGGACCTCATCGAGGCCGACCTGCTCGACGACCGCATCGACCTTGGCATCGCGTTCACCGGCCACCACACCGCCGGCGTCGCCGCGACCGCGCTCTTCGTCGAGACGCTCAGCCTGGTGGTGGGCACGGCCCATCCGCACCATCCGGATGTCGCGACTTTCGCGATCGAGGACCTGCCCGCTCAGCCGTTGGCCTTGCTCAGCCGAGACTTCGCCACGCGCAACTACATCGACGCGTTCTTCGCCGCCCATCACGTGACACCACACATCGCGATCGAGGCGAACTCCATCAGCGCGCTCATCGAGTTCGTCCGGCTCGGCACGCTCGCCACGGTGCTGCCGGACGCGATCACGCAGGCGCGGGCCGACCTTCATCCGATCCGGCCCGATCCCCCGCTACCGTCGCGGGAGGTCGTGCTCCTGCACCGGTCGGCGGGATATCAGTCCGCGGCCGCGCGGGCTTTCAGCTCGATCGCGGTGCGCTACGCCGAACACCTGAATCCATAGGTGGCATCTATGGCGCCTATGGAAAGTAAGTATTGGACGCTATAGCTTTCGGCGCGCAAGGTGGTGGGTACAGCCCCCACAAGAGAAGGACGCCGAGCATGGTGCACGCCCAATTCGATCCGACCGCCCGTCAGGCGCTGGCCATCGCCGCAGTCGAGGCCAAGACCCGCAAGGACCTCACCTGGCAACAGATCGCCGACGCCGCCGAACTCTCACCGGCGTTCGTCACCGCTGCCGTGCTCGGCCAGCATGCACTGCCCGCGCAGTCGGCCCGGGCCGTCGCCGCCCTGCTGGGACTCGACGACGACGCCGCGTTGCTGCTCCAGACCATCCCGACCCGCGGCTCGATCCGCGGTGGCGTCCCCACCGACCCGACGATCTACCGCTTCTACGAGATGCTGCAGGTCTATGGCACGACGCTCAAGGCGTTGGTCCACGAGCAGTTCGGCGACGGCATCATCAGCGCGATCAACTTCAAGCTTGATGTCCGCAAGGTCGCCGACCCCGAGGGCGGAGAACGCGCCGTCATCACCCTGGACGGCAAATACCTTCCCACCAAACCGTTCTGATTTCACCTGACGCAGAGGAGGCCCCATGGACTTCGCGCAACGCACCATCGACATCGCCCGCCAGAACGTGGCCGAAGGTGGCCGCCCGTTCGCAACGGTCATCGTCAAAGACGGTGAAATCCTGGCCGAAAGCCCGAACCTGGTTGCCCAAACCCACGATCCGACCGCACACGCGGAGATCCTGGCCATCCGCAAGGCGTGCACCACGCTCGGCACCGAACACCTGGCCGGCGCCACGATCTACATTCTGGCCCAGCCCTGCCCGATGTGCCTGGGGTCGCTCTACTACTGCTCGCCGGACGAGGTGGTGTTCCTGACCACCCGCGACGCGTATGAGCCGCACTATGTGGACGATCGAAAGTACTTCGAGCTGAACACGTTCTACGACGAGTTCGCCAAGCCGTGGAACGAGCGGCGCCTGCCCATGCGGTACGAACCCCGCGACGCCGCCGTCGACGTCTACCGACTCTGGCAGGAGCGCAACGGCGGCGATCGCCGGGTTGCCGGCGCTCCGACCGCGCTACCAGGCGCGTGAGAAATCCGCGTGGCGAGTGATCCACGCGTGCATGACGATTCCGGCAGCGACACCGGCGTTGATGCTTCGGGTCGAGCCGAACTGCGCGATGGACACCGTCACGGCCGCGCCGGCCTGCGCCTCCGGGGTGATGCCCGGGCCTTCCTGGCCGAAGATCAGCAGGCAGTCGCGGGGTAGTTCGGTCTGTTCCAGCCGCACAGCGCCGGGCACGTTGTCCACCGCGACGACGGTCAGCCCGGCGTCGGCGGCGAAGGACAGCAATTCGGCGGTGGTGTCATGGTGGCAGAGCCGCTGATAACGGTCGGTGACCATGGCGCCCCGCCGGTTCCAGCGGCGCCGCCCGACGATGTGCACTGTGTCGACGGCGAAAGCGTTGGCGGTGCGGACCACGGCGCCGATGTTGGCGTCGTTGCCGAAATTCTCGATCGCGATGTGCAGCGGGTGCCGACGCCGGTCGATGTCGGCGATGATCGCCTCCCGGGTCCAATACCGGTAAGCATCAACGACATTGCGGGTATCTCCGTCGCGCAGCAGCGCGGCGTCATAGCGCGCGGCTTCATCCCCGGAGGGCAACGGCCCTTCCCAGGGCCCCACGCCCGGGGACTCGCCCCACTCGGTGGGGCCGACGGCCTCAGCCACCGGTGGTCCACAGGGCGGCGTGCGTACCGATCACCGAGACCGAGGCGTACAGCAGTGCCGCGTTCATCTCCCCCTGCGTACACAGCGATGCGCGCAGGTTGACGGCCTCACGCGAGGCCTCCGGCAGGATCAGCACCGAAGAGCCGTACACCGCACAGGCATGGCTGAGCCCCGGCGGCGGCAGCGACGGGCCGGCCACCACCATGAGCGGCCCGCCACGAGCCGCCGCATCGTCCGCGTAACGTTTTGCCGCACCATCGATTTCGAGACCGATGAGCATGTAGCCCTTGCCGTTGAAGGCGCTGGGGTCGCCCAGTGCGGCCGGTGCCAGTTGGCTGCCGTCGGCGCTGAACGCGTCCACGCTGGTGGACTTGAGGGTGACTCCGGCGTCGTTCACACTGGTGGGCAGTACCCCGACCGGGAAAGCGGCCGGGTAGGCGATGGTGGTGCCGGCGATGCGCTCGCGGGGCGAATACACGTACACGCCGCGTACCTGGCTCTGGTCCCGCTGCGGCCCCAAGCAGACTGTGCCGCTGAGCTTGTCGGGCGCCGTCGCCGACAACGGCCTGATCCCCAGGCTGGTGATGTCGTCGCAGCCGTGCAGCGCGTCGGCCTCGATCGGATGCGCCAGGGCGCCGTACAGACCGAACCGGATGTCCTCAGGCTTGGCGTGGGCATCCCCCGAAGCGGAGCCCTCGACGTCGACCAGTACGTGTTCGGTGTCGAACCTCAGGTCCGACACCTTCAGGTGCCAGCCGAGGATGTCCAACGATTCCCCGAGCTCGGCGGTCGACGCTTCATACGTGCGTCCCGGTTGATCGGATGCGCAGCCCGCGGTGACAACGAGAAGTATCGCCATCACCGCCGCGATCAGCGCCCGCACTGCCACGTCAGTTCTGATCTAAGTTCTCCCACGACCTTTTCCCACTGCTTTTGTCATGGCGCGCACCAGGTTTCGCGGAGCCATCCGGCCCCCGGTGGTGAGCACCTTATACTGCAGGCCCGGCACGATGACCACCTTGCCTGCGGCCACGTCGGCCAGGCAGTCCCGCACCACGTCCTCGACCTGCAGCCACAGGAACGACGGTGTGCCCGCCATGTCGATGCCCGCGCGGGCATGAAACTCGGTGTGGACGAAACCCGGGCACAGCGCATGCACGCCGACCCCGGTGCCGCCCAGCCCATTGGCCAGCCCCTCGCTGAACGAGACGACCCAGGCCTTGGAGGCCGAATACGTCGATCCGCGACCGGGAACCAGCCCGGCGACACTGGCCACGTTGATGACGGTGCCGCCACCCGCCTCGATCATCGCCGGCAGCGCGGCGTGCGTCAGCTCCATCACGGCGGTGACGTTGACGTCCAGTTGGGCCTGCAGCTGCGCGAGATCGGCGGTCCAGAACTCACCCGATGTGCCGAAGCCGGCGTTGTTCACCAATACCTGCACCCCGGCTCGCAACCGGTCGGCGACCTTGGCCCGGTCGGGGGCGCATGCCAGGTCCGCGGGAAGCACCTCGACTGCTGCGCCGGCCTCGTCGTGCAGTTCGGCGGCGAGTTGCTCCAGCCGTCCGGCGTCACGCGCCACGAGGACGAGGTCGTAGCCGTCCCGCGCGTACCGGCGGGCGAACCCGGCGCCGAGCCCTGAGGTCGGTCCAGTGATCAGCGCAACGGGGCGAGGCATGCCGACAGGCTACTGAACTGTTCTGATGCGCAGGCTAGCGCTGGTAGTGCGGTGCGTGACGGCCGTTGCGTGCCGGCGGCGGGGTCCTGCGGACCGCATCCGGACGGCCCGGCTCCTGGCGCGGCTGGGTGTAGCGGCTGACGTCACCACGCCCGGGTGCCGCATCGGCCCGGCCCGGAGGCAGCTCCCGGCGCCCGGCGGGCGTCGGCGCCAACGGGCGGCTGGGCGATCCGGCGCGACGCGCCAGCGCAGCTTGGCTGCCCTGACCCGACTGCGGTGCCACACCGTTCTGCGGCATCGGCGGCAGAACCCGCAGCAGGTCGTTGAACTGACGCACAGTGCGCAGCCCCTCGTCCCATTGGGCGCGGGTACTCGTGACCGGCATGCTGACGAGCGTCCAGTTCTGCTCGTTCCACATGATCTCGGCGCAATCGGGAGCGGTGTGGGCGAACGTGACCATCCGGCGGTCGCAGGCGCGACGAGCGGCATCGAGGTTGGTGGAGTACACCATCCGCGGACCGATCGCGCCGAGCAGCCAGATGTCGCTCTCCCGGGGCTCCTTGATGCCCTTGAGTCGCAGATCGACGACGACGTTCGTGCCGACCTTGCGGTGCAGCGCGATCACCGTTGCCACTTCTTCGATGTCAAAGATGAACACCGCCTCGCCACGGATCTGGCCGAGCACGACGTTCTTGGCCGTGACGTCACCGACGGTCGACATCACCCCGCGCTTCCAGCGCTTGAGGATCTCGTGCGACTCGTGCTCGTAATCGAAGCCATGCGACTTCGCCCACGACTTACGGCGCCGTCCCAACCCACGTCGACGGTCGATGTCGACGTACAGCAATACGGCCGCACCCACGAAACAGAGTGCGGACAGCGTGAACCAGAGCGGGACCATCGGGCATAGCCTACTTGTTGACGGCGGGAATGCCCCCACCTTGTGAGGTCACAACCCGGTTACTGGTGATCAGAGGGCCGTAACCGGGACTCCTCGAGGTACGTGACGATCGCGTTCGTGAGTCCCCGCCGTGCCACGTCGAGGTCGATGAAGCTGCCGAGTTGACGCTCGGAGGTGATGCCCCGCATCGCGCCGGGGATGAATGCGGCGACCTCTCGCACCCGTTCGGGATCGACGCCGAGGCCGGCGAAGGCCTGCTGACAGGTATGTAGCCAGCCTTGACCCCAGGACGACAGCTCCGCGGCGGTCTTCGGGTAGAGCCGTTCGAGTTCGGCCGGGTCCCGCGGCAGTGCCGCGCGCAGATTCTCGATCGCCCGCGAATCCCCGGCGGTCAACCCGTCATAGAGCAGGTCGATGATGGCGGCGACGCGTTGACGCAACGAGGCAGCGCTGTCGTGGTGGCTGAACAATCCGGCACGGCGTTCCGCGGTGCGCTGCAGCACGGCGGCCCAGAACCCGTCGATGTCACCGAACTGGTACTTCACCGCGCCCCAGGTGGCACCTATGTCCTTGGCGATCCGGTTGGCCGAGACCGCTCCCGGGTCTCCGGTGGCCAGGGCCTTGCGCGCGGCCTCCAGCATGCTCTCCCGGGTGGCCTCGCCGCGCCGGTTGGTGCGGCGCGCGCTCACCTCGGTCATCTCAGGAGATTACCTCAATTTCACAGAACCCTCTTCCAAAGTTTCACAGAACCTCCTACGATTCGCGTCATGGCCAAACCACCGTTGTCGATGAAACCGACGGGATGGTTCCAAGTCGCCTGGTCAGACCAGGTCGGCGTCGGGGCTGTACATGCGATGAAGTACTTCGGCGAGGAGATGGTCGCCTGGCGCTCGGAATCCGGGCAGGTGACCGTGATGAACGCCTTCTGCGAGCACCTGGGTGCCCACCTGGGGTTCGGCGGCCAGGTGGTCGGCGAGGTGATCCAGTGCCCGTTCCACGGCTGGCAGTGGAATGCCGAGGGCCGCAACGTCTGCATCCCGTACCAGGACCGGCCCAACCGCGGCCGCCGGATGCGCACCTACCCCGTGGCCGAACTCAACGAGATCATCTATATCTGGCACGACATCGAGGGGCGGGAGCCGTTCTTCGACGCACCGGATGTGTTCGCGTCGTTCGCCGACGGCAGCAGCGCCGCCGACTACTACCCCCAGCAGAGGTTGTTCCGCGAAGGCCTCGAGCTGCATCCGCAGTATGTGCTGGAGAACGGCGTCGACTTCGCGCACTTCAAGTTCGTGCACCAGACCCCGATCGTGCCGGTGTTCACCCGCCACGACTTCGCCGCACCGATCTCCTACGTCGACTTCACCATCACGTTCGAGGGCGACGATCAACAGTCGATCGACGACGTGCGCAGCGGCGTCGAGGCGATCAACGGCGGTCTGGGCATCGCGGTGACCAAGAGCTGGGGAATGATCGACAACCGCACCATCTCGGCGGTCACCCCGGTCGACGAATCCACCTCCGACGTGCGGTTCATGGTCTACATCGGCCGAACCCCCGGCAAGGACACTCCCCGAGCCGCCCAGCGAGCCACCGAGTTCGGCGACGAGGTGATCCGTCAGTTCACCCAGGACATCCACATCTGGTCGCACCAGCGCTACTCCGACCCTCCGGCGCTGGCCACCGCCGAGTACGAGGGCTTCACCGCAATCCGCAAGTGGGCCATGCAGTTCTATCCAGACGGTCGGGGCGGTAGTGCCGCAGACCTCGCGCTTACCAGGAAGGCAGACACCATATGACCGAGAAGATCCGCGTATTCCAGGTGGCGACCGGCAACGTCGGCACCGAGATGATCAAGCGCATCGGCAAGCGACCCGACCTCGAACTCATCGGATTGCACTGCTACACACCGGAAAAGGTCGGCCGAGACGCGGGTGAGATCGCCGGCATCGATCCGATCGGGGTGACGGCGACAGGGTCGATCGAGGAGATCATCGCGGCCAAGCCGGACGTATTGACGTTCCATGGCGTCTTTCCGGATGAGGACCTCTACGTGAAAGTCCTTGAGGCCGGCATCAACATCGTCACCACGGCGGACTGGATCACCGGCTGGCACCGGGACACCAACCACCCGCATCCCTCCGGCAAGCCGGTGTCCCAGCTGCTGGCCGAGGCCTGCGCCAAGGGCTCCTCGACGTTCTACGGCACCGGCATGAACCCCGGCGTGAACCAGATCCTCGGCGTGGTGTGCTCGGCCGACGTCGCCGAGATCGAGAACGTCACCACCATCGAATCCGTCGACGTGTCATGCCATCACAGCAAGGACACCTGGATCGAGGTCGGCTATGGCCTGCCCGTCGACGATCCGTCCATCCCGTCCAAGTTGGAGAAGTACACCCGGGTGTTCGCCGACAGCGTGCTGATGATGGCCGACTGCTTCGGGCTGGAACTCGACGAGGTCAAGTTCACCTACGAACTCGGCGCCTGCACCAAGGATGTCGACCTGGGCTGGTACACCCTGCCGAAGGGATCGCTGGGCGGCAACTACATCAAGTACCAGGGCATCGTCGACGGAGTGCCGCGCGTCGAGACCCACCTGGAATGGCAGATGACCCCGCACACCGATCCGAGCTGGGACATCAAGGGCTGCTACATCACCCAGATCAAGGGTGATCCGTGCGTCTACAACAAGCACATGATCTTCCCGAAACCCGGTGTGGACCTGTCCGATCCGGACTCGTTCGCCTCGATCGGCATGACGGTGACCGGGCTGCCCGCACTCAATGCCATCGCCTCGGTGGTCAAGGCACCGCCGGGGCTGCTGACGAGCGCCGACGTGCCGCTGCGCGGATTCGCCGGCCGGTTCAACATCTGACGGCCGGAAACATCGCGGCCGCAAGGTTCAGAATCTCGGGGCGGTCCGCCTGGAGAAGGAACCCAGCTTCGATTGTCCGGTCGAGTGCTTCGGTGAACCGGTCGAGGTACACCTCGATGCCCTCCGGGTAGAGCTCGCACAGCCTCGCGGCGTCGAAGGGCTCGCCGGACCCGAACAGGAAGGACATGGGGCTTTCGTCCTTCGCGAGTCCGGACGTCCGCGCGATCGGGACATCGACCCATGGCGTGCGGACTCCGCCCTCGGCGATCCCGTTCGCGTCCAAGGCAAACCGGACCGGTTCGACGTCGGTCAACGCCAGAGGTGGTATCGACATCGGCGCCTGGCCCACACGGACCCAGCGGGTGAGGCCTGCGACCGCGGCCTGCAGCACGTAGTGGTGCTGCGGGGCGAAATTGACGAAGTAGGACAGTTGTGTGCCCATCAACTCATCGGTGGGTGCATACGCCGCGACGATGTCGGCCAGCGGAGTGGTTCCGTCGTCGATGAAGCCGACCCGGATGGTGTAGTTGTCTGCGTGGGCGGTACCGGGCACCTCCCAGGCCCGGAAGTTGGCGGCATCTGGCCGTCTCGCCCGGTGATAGCCGGGCAGATGGCCGTCCACCACGTCGGTTTCCGTGAGCACCGTGAGGACCGGAACCCGCACGTCATCCCGGAACGGCACCGGATGTGACTCGTTGAGTGCGCTGGCTGCGTCGAGCGAGGCAGCGGCGCCGAACCTCGAGTGGACCAGGAAGCCATCGAAGACAGCAGCCTCGGGATCGACATCATTGACATACGTGGTCAGAAACATCGCCGATTGCGACTCACCCACCGCCAGAACGGTCTCCGGACGCAGACCGTCGACCGCACCCTCGCGGATCAGACGTCCGATCTGGGTGAAGATGTCGTAGGCGAAGGGGTCTCCCGGGTGGTGTAGCTCGCGATAGCGCTGTGGGTCTTGCGCTTTCAACGACATCTCGGCGCCGACAAGGCTCGTCCCGCCCTCGATGCCCACCTGCTGAACCGAGACCGCCACGTAGGTGTATCCCGCACGGGCGATCTCGCGGTGCGCCATGAACCAGACGGCGGGCGCGTCGATGCCGCCGCTGACATTCAGCCATTCGACGAGGACGGTGCCGTTGGACTTCGCCGCATCCTGGGGCGACATGACGACGATGCGGGTCGTGTAGTCCGCCTCGGACGCCACGGTGTCCGAATAGGACCTGGCCGTGCCGGAGACGAAGAACTCCTCGGCGCCGTAACCCAGGTTGGCCAGGTCGTAGGCGCCGAGGAGCAGATTGGGTTTACCGGGGACCGGTTTGATGGAGGGGACCACCCGCCCATCTTTGCGCGAGCAGTCCCCAAAAGGGAGATGCCCCAGCAAAAGTGCCCAATTCCGATGGGAATTGGGCACTTTTGCGTCTTTTCGCCAGGCCGGATCAGCCCAGCACGAGGCTTTCGCCGTCCGCGCTGACGTTGACCGGCACCACGTCACCGTCGTGCACCTCGCCGGCCAGCAGCATCTTGGCCAGCTGGTCGCCGATGGCCTGCTGCACCAGGCGGCGCAGCGGACGGGCACCGTAGAGCGGGTCGAAACCACGCTCGGCCAGCCAGGTCTTGGCGGGCAGCGACACCTCGAGGGTGAGCCGGCGCTGCGCCAGCCGCTTCTGCAGCTGTTGCAGCTGGATGTCGACGATCGACACCAGCTCTTCGGGGTTGAGCGCGTCGAACATGATCACGTCGTCGAGCCGGTTGATGAACTCCGGCTTGAACGCCGCCCGCACCGCGGCCATCACCTGTTCCTCGGTGCCACCGGCACCCAGGTTGGAGGTCAGGATCAGGATCGTGTTGCGGAAGTCGACCGTGCGGCCCTGGCCGTCGGTCAACCGGCCCTCGTCGAGCACCTGCAGCAGCACGTCGAACACGTCCGGGTGCGCCTTCTCGATCTCGTCGAACAGGACCACCGTGTACGGACGCCGGCGCACGGCCTCGGTCAGCTGACCACCCTGGTCGTAGCCGATGTACCCCGGAGGCGCACCGACCAGGCGGGCCACCGAGTGCTTCTCGCCGTACTCGCTCATGTCGATGCGGACCATCGCGCGCTCGTCGTCGAACAGGAACTCCGCCAACGCTTTCGCGAGCTCGGTCTTACCGACACCGGTCGGGCCCAGGAACATGAACGAACCCGTCGGCCGGTTGGGGTCGGCCACCCCGGCCCGGCTGCGGCGCACCGCATCCGACACCGCGGTCACCGCCGCCTTCTGGCCGATGACGCGCTTGCCCAGCTCCTCCTCCATGCGCAGCAGCTTGGCGGTCTCGCCTTCGAGCATGCGCCCGGCGGGGATGCCGGTCCATGCCTCGACCACATCGGCGATGTCGTCGGGGCCGACCTCTTCCTTGAGCATCACGTTCTCGCGAGCCTCGGCCACCGGCAGTGCGGCGTCGAGCTTCTTCTCGACCTCGGGGATACGCCCGTAGCGCAGCTCTGCGGCCTTGGCCAGGTCGCCGTCGCGCTCGGCCCGGTCGGCCTCGCCGCGCAAGGTGTCCAGTTGCTCCTTGAATTCGCGGACGATGTCGATGGCGCCCTTCTCGTTCTGCCAACGAGTGGTGAGCTCCGCGAGCTTCTCCTTGTAGTCGGCCAGCTCACCGCGCAGCTTCTCCAGCCGGTCCTTCGACGCGTCGTCCTCTTCCTTGGACAGCGCCATCTCCTCGATCTCGAGACGACGGACCAACCGCTCGACCTCGTCGATCTCGACGGGCCGGGAGTCGATCTCCATGCGCAGCCGGGACGCGGCCTCGTCGACCAGGTCGATGGCCTTGTCCGGCAGGAACCGGCTGGTGATGTAGCGGTCACTCAACGTGGCCGCCGCGACCAGCGCGGAGTCGGTGATGCGAACGCCGTGATGCACCTCGTAGCGGTCCTTGAGGCCGCGCAGGATGCCGACGGTGTCCTCGACAGACGGCTCGCCGACGAGCACCTGCTGAAAGCGGCGCTCCAGGGCGGCGTCCTTCTCGATGTACTTCCGGTACTCCTCGAGGGTGGTCGCACCGACCAGTCGCAGCTCGCCGCGGGCCAGCATGGGCTTGATCATGTTGCCCGCGTCCATCGCGGACTCACCGGTGGCGCCGGCACCGACGATGGTGTGCAGCTCATCGATGAACGTGATGACCTGGCCGGCCGAGTTCTTGATGTCGTCGAGGACGGCCTTGAGGCGTTCCTCGAACTCACCGCGGTACTTGGCGCCGGCCACCATGGACCCGAGGTCCAAGCTGATGACGGTCTTGTCCCGCAGGCTTTCCGGCACATCGCCCGCGACGATGCGCTGGGCCAGGCCTTCGACGATCGCGGTCTTGCCGACGCCGGGCTCGCCGATGAGCACCGGGTTGTTCTTGGTGCGCCGACTCAATACCTGTACGACGCGACGAATCTCGGTGTCGCGGCCGATGACCGGATCGAGCTTGCCCTCACGCGCGGCGGCGGTCAGGTCGGTGGAGTACTTCTCCAGCGCCTGGTAGCTGCCCTCGGGGTCCGCGCTGGTCACCCGGGCACTGCCGCGCACCTTGACGAACGCCTCACGCAGCGCCTGCGGCGACGCGCCGTGATTGGTCAGCAGCTTGGCGACATCGGAGCTCCCGGTGGCCAGGCCGACCATCAGGTGCTCGGTGGACACATACTCGTCGTCCATCTCGGTTGCGAGGTGCTGCGCCGTGGTGATCGCGGTGATCGACTCGGGCGACAGCTGCGGCTGCGAACTCGAGCCACTCGCGCTCGGCAGGCGGCCGATGATGCGCTCGGCTTCCGCGCGGATCGTTGCGGGCTCGACTCCGACCGCCTCCAGCAGTGGTGCGGCGATACCGTCGTTCTGCGTCAGCAACGCCATCAACAAATGGGCGGGTGTGATCTGTGGATTGCCTGCGGCGGTGGCCGCCTGCAACGCCGAGGTCAGCGCCGCCTGGGTCTTCGTGGTCGGGTTGAACGAGTCCACGACACCTCCCCTTCTATGTCTGTCCACGGCCATTTCGGCTACATGGAAAATGCTTGTCGCGATGTACAACGTAGTCAAGGTTGAGTCTGTTCCGCTCAACTTTAAAAATTTTTCCCGGGCAGACTCGACGAGATGCACTCCCCCGCCCACATCGCTGTCGTCGCCGCGTCCGCACCCAGCCACATGTATCCCCATCTGGCGGTGATTCACGAGCTGGTACGCCGCGGCCATCGGGTGAGTTACCTGGTCGGAGGCCATCTGGCCGGTTTGGTCGCGACCACCGGGGCCGACGTCATCACCTGCACCTCGGTGCTGCCGGGGGCGCCCGGCGCGCCGGAATCCTTCGCCGAGGCCGACCCGGTGGCCGGCATGCGGATGTTCTTCGACGAGGCGGTGCATGTCCTGCCGCAGGTCCACGCCGCCCTCGACGCCGACCGGCCAGACCTGGTGCTCTACGACATCGGCGGCATGGCCGGCCCGGTGGCCGCCGACCACTGGGGCGTCCCCGCGGCGCAGTTGTCGCCCAGCGAGGTGGCCTGGGACGGCTACCACGACGACATGGCCGAGATCCTCGGCCCGATCCTCGGCAGCCCCAGCGGCCTGGCCTACCGCCGGGCGTTCGACGACTGGCTGACCGATTCCCGCTCGCGATTGACGTTCGACGACGTGACCGGCGCACCTCGGCGATGTCTGGTGTTGATCCCGCGGGTGATGCAACGCAACTCCGACCGGGTCGGCGATCGCTACCGGTTCGTCGGACCGTGCATCGACCCGCGACGCGAGGATCCGGGCGATTGGAGCCCGCCGGCCGGAGACGGTCCGCTGGCCCTGCTGGCCTTCGGTACCGCCTACACCGAACGAGCCGACGTGTACCGCAACGTGATCGAGGCACTCGACGGGCACGGTTGGCGGCTGGTGCTGGCCACCGGCCATGCCGAGGCCGGCGATCTGGGTCCGGTACCTGACTGGGTTCAGCTGCACGAATCCGTTCCCCAACCGGCAGTGCTGCGATCGGCCGACTGTTTCATCACTCACGCCGGCATGGGTTCGTGCACCGAGGGATGGTGGTTCGGGGTGCCGATGGTCGCGATTCCGCAGGCTGTCGATCAGCCGGCCAACGCCACCCGATTGGAGACCATCGGGGTCGGCCGTCACCTGCCGGACCATCTGCCCGGCGTGGGCGCGATCCGCGACGCCGTACTCGGCGTGGCGGCCGATCAGCAGATCCGGTTGAACCTCGACACCATCCGCGAGGAGATCCACGCCCACGGCGGGCCGGGCCATGCCGCCGATGCAGTTGAGGACATCGCGGCCGGACGCTGGTGAGCGTTGCTAGGTTTTGCTCATGACGGAAAGCTGGGGCTCGGTTTTCGCCGAACTCATCCCGCTGGCATTGGTGGTGGCGCTGTCACCGCTGTCGATCATTCCGGCGGTCCTGGTGCTGCACACCCCGCGCCCCCGGCCCGCGGGCCTGTCCTTTCTCGCCGGATGGTTTCTCGGCCTGACCGCGCTGACGGCGATCTTCGTCGGCATCTCCGGCCTGTTCGGCCGGCTCGACGAGCCACCGACGTGGGCGTCGTGGTTACGCATCGTGGTGGGCGTCGCGCTGATCATCTTCGGTGTGTACCGCTTTCTCACCCGGGCACAGTCCGAGCACAGCCCCAAGTGGATGGCCAGCCTGAGCAAGCTCACGCCGGCCCGGGCGGGTGCCGCCGGCCTGGCGCTCACCGTGGTGAACCCCAAGGTGCTGTTCATCTGCGTGGCAGCGGGTTTGGCGATCGGCAGCGCAGGCCTCGGTCAGCCGGGCGTCTGGGCGGCAGGGCTGTACTTCGTGGCGTTCGCGGGGTCGACCGTGGCCCTGCCGATCCTCGCGTACGCGGTGTCCGGCGAGCGACTGGACCCCGCACTGGCCCGGCTGAAGGAATGGATGGAACGCAACCACGCAGTCTTGGTTGCCGCGATTCTGGTGGTGATCGGCCTGCTCGTGCTCTACAAGGGAATTCACGCTCTATAGGCGACGTATTCAGTCCGGATCAGGCTACGGTGTGCGCATGTCCGAATCCGGTTTCGGTGATTTCGAATTCGAGCGGAAGTTCTTTGTCCGCGAATTGCCCGCGGCGGCGGCATCCGATCCCACCCCTGCGCTGATCGTGCAGGCGTATCTGTTCGCATCCGACGGATACGCGGTGCGTGTCCGGGTGCAGGGGCCGGCTCCCGCTGAATTGGATGCCACCCCGGCCGAACTCGTGGTGACATTGGGCGAGGAATCGCTGGGGACCATGACGGCCAAAGGCCCTGCCGTCGGCGGTACTCGCTACGAGGCCGAACGCGAACTCGATCCATTGGTGGCGGCGCAGATCGTCGGCCGATCCGAACACGTCATCGCGAAAGTCCGTTATTCGATGTGGCTCGGCGAGGACGGCTGGATCATCGATCAGTTCCTCGGCAGAAACGCGCCACTATTGCTGTCGGAGGTCGAGCGAGGTAGTCCCGTGGTCGATCTGGCAATTCCGTCGTTCTGCGTTTCCGAGGTGTCCGAAGACGACCGGTTCCGTAATGAATACCTGGCGCACCGGCCATTCGGCACCTGGGCCGGCGAATATCTGGCTGAGCTCGAACACCGCGGCCCCACCTTCGTCGATACTCTGGGCCGGAATCAGTTCGAAGGCAGTTGACACATGACACCTCACGGTCCCGACGATTGGGACGATGCCGACGACGGCAACGGCCTCGACGCACTGGATTTCGATACGCCAGCGCTCGATGACGATGCGTCCGGTCTCGATGCCCTGCCGGACTACGCGCCCGACGATGTCGAGGAGGACGAGGACGACGACTTCGGCGCCATCGACACCGAGACTTCGGTTGAAGACGAAGACCAGATCCCGGTGGTCCAAGCCGTCAACCCGCCCGGCACAGTCGCCGTGACGGCCTATCTCAACGGCTCCGTCGCCCAGGTGGACCTGGACCCGAGGGTGACCACCCTGACCGAGGCTCAGCTGGCCGACGAAATCCGCGTCGTGGCCGGCGTGGCCGCCAAGCGCGCGACGGCCGTGGTGCACATCGGTGTGGTGAACATGCTCGTAGAGCAGGGCATGGATTTCCGTGAAGCTCGGGATTTCGTGGGTACGAACATGCCGTTCGCCACCCCCGAACAGGCCGGTGAGGCCGAACTCGCACTTATCGCGCGGCACTCCGACCAGGCGCACTGACCACCTACAGGTCGGGCAGCCCCCAGCTCGGCCGCATCGGCGGTGAGGTAGCGGGTCACCGTCGGTGCCAGCAATCGCACGATGTCTTCGCCGTCGAGCGTCGCCATCGGCGGGACCGCCATCACGTAGCGCAGCATCGCGGTACCCACCAGGCTCGATGCGGCGAGCATGGCCCGCAACCGGGCCTGCTCGCCACCGCCCAGCACGCCTGACACCGCCGCGAGCACGTAGTCCTGCATGAACGTTCGAAATGCCACGTGCGCATCGGAATTCGATGTCGCCGATTGGAGCATGACCCGCATGCTGGCTGCGGTGTCCGGCGATTCCCACATCTTCAGGTAGACGCGCACCATGCGCTCACCGATCTTGTCGGCCGGCCCTTCCAGGGCAGCCACCAGTACGTCGGGGTCCAGGATCAGCCGCAGCGATTCCCGGAAGAGGTCGGCCTTCGACCCGAACAGGTAGAGCACCATCGATGCGTCGACGTGCGCGTCCGAGGCAATTGCCCGCAGCGTCGTCTTCTCGTATCCCTCGGCCGCGAAGCGCTGCTTGGCCGCCGCCAGCACAGCGTCGCGGGAGACCGGGTCGCCCTGGCGGCGCCCGCGCCGCGTAGCAGTTTTCCCAGGTGAAGCCATACATCGACACTATCATTTCAATGGCTGTTGAAAACTGGGCTCATCAGGCTTACCCTCATCTCAACCGATTAATTCAACGTCGGATGAAAAGAGGGAACATGCTCTCGACACAGACCGCCGCGCCCGCCCACCACGCAGCACCCGAACACGAACCGCCCGCCGCACTGCGCGCCGCGGGCATCGTCGCCGTGTTGACCATCACGATCGCCATCGTGGCCATCGCGTTCGCCCTACCGGCGTCACGTTCCAAGCCGCACGACGTCCCGATCGGCGCCGCCGGGCCCCAGGCCGCCACCAGCCAGATCGCCGAGCGCCTCCAACAGCAGGCCCCGGGCGCATTCTCGGTGACCTACTAC
>NZ_HG322951.1:1299626-1308482 GCF_000455325.1 Mycolicibacterium septicum DSM 44393 | reverse complement strand
GGCGCATTCTCGGTGACCTACTACCCCGCCGAGGACGCCTTACGTGAGGCGATTCTCAACCGAAACGTCTATGGCGGCATAGCCTTCGGCCCGCAGGGGCCGACCCTGCTGACGGCCACCGGGGGCAGCCCCGCCGTCGCGCAATTGCTCACCCAGATCGGCAACGGCATCGCCGCGAATTCCGGCGTGACCCTGCACACCGAGGACCTGGCCCCGCCCACCCGCCAGGACCCGCGTGGAACCGGACTGGCCGCCTCCGCCCTGCCGATCACCCTGGCCGGGATGCTGCCGGCCATCGCGCTGGTGCTGGTGTTGAAGCGTGAGGTGTGGACCCGCCTGACCGCGGCAATCGTGTTCTCCGCGGTCGCGGGCACCACGGTCGCGGCGCTGCTCCAGTACGTGTTCGGCTCGATCGACTCCAACTTCTGGGGCGTGGCCGCAGGGCTGACCCTCGGGATAGCCGCAGCCGGCCTGTTCGTCCTCGGCCTGGGGTCTCTGTTCGGCAAGGTCGGCCTGGCGATAGGCGCTGCGCTGGCCCTGCTGTTGGGCAACCCGCTGTCCGGGTTGACGGCCGCACCGGAGATGCTGCCCGCCGGATGGGGTCAGCTCGGCCAGCTGCTGCCGCAGGGCGCCACTGCCACGCTGTTGCGATCGACCGCGTACTTCGGCGGGGCGGGCGCGGACCTGGCGATCGTCGTGCTCAGTTGCTGGGTGCTCGCCGGACTGACATTGGTGATCATCGCCGCATTGCGGCGGCCCGGGCGGACCGCGCCTAGACTGCGACTCCGTGGGACTCGATGACCGTCAAGCACTGGAGACACTCCAGAACGCTGTCGACCCCGACCAGGGCTCCGCGCCGCTGATCCGCGATTTCTACACCCAGTGGTTCGCCACCGACCTCTCGGCCCGCGATCTGTTCCCTCCAGACATGGACAGCCAGCGCGATGTCTTTGCCCGCGCGCTGACCTGGCTGTTCGGCGAGCTGATCGCCCAGCGCGCCGAGGAGCCGGTGGCGTTCCTGGCTCAGCTCGGCAGAGACCACCGCAAATACGGTGTGACGCAGAGTCATTACGACTCCATGCAGGAGGCGCTCTACAACGCGCTGCGCCGCCACCTCGAGTCCGACTGGGACGACCGGCTGGCCGAGACCACCCGCGACGCCGTGGCCCTGATCATCGGGGTGATGCGCGGGGCGGCCGACGCCGAGGACTCCCCCGCGTACTGCGACGGCACCGTCATCGAGCACCATCGGGTCACCCGGGACGTCTCGATGATCCGGCTCCAACTCGACCAGGCGCTGTTCTACCACCCCGGCCAGTACGTCACCGTGCAGGTGCCTCAGTGGCCGCGCCGGTGGCGCTACCTGAGTCCGGCCGTCCCCTCCGACCGCTCCGGGGGCATCGAGTTCCATATCCGGTCGGTCCCCGGCGGCATGGTGAGCACCGCCATCGTCGCCGAGACGAAGATCGGGGACCGCTGGCGCATGTCCAGCCCACACGGCGGGCTGCACGTCGACCGTGACGGCGAAGATGTGCTGATGGTGGCGGGCAGCACCGGGCTGGCCCCGCTGCGCAACATCATCATGGACATGACGCTGCACGGCGAGAATCCCCGCGTGCACCTGTTCTTCGGCGGTCGCTATCCGTGCGACCTCTACGACCTGAAGACGCTGTGGCACATCGCCTCGACAAACCCGTGGCTGTCGGTGACCCCGGTGTCGGAGTACAGCACCGATCCCCCGTGGGCCGGCCAGTACCCGAGCGTCCAGCCGCCGCGCGGTCTGCATGTGCGCCAGACAGGCACCCTGGCCGAAGTGGTGACCAGGTACGGCAATTGGGGCGATCGGCAGATCCTCATCTGCGGTGGACCGGACATGGTCACCGCCACCAAGGCAGCCCTGGTCGAGCGGGGCGCTCCGGCCGAGCGGATCCAGCACGACCCGCTGACGCGCTGAGGATGCCAGACTGGCGCCATGACCGCGGTTCGAACAGTCACCCTGCATGACCCGTCGTCATCCCTGACGGCCACGTATGTTCCGGCCGCGGGGATGATCTGTACCTCGCTGGCCGACGGTGCGGTCGAGTACCTGGGTCAGCGGCGCGGGTTGCAGGCCTACCTCACCGACGGCAAGACGATGGGCATCCCGATCCTCTACCCGTGGGCAAACCGCTTGAGTGCCAACGAGTACCGCGTCGACGACACCACGGTCCGCTTGACACCCGGGGTGGACGGCGTGCGCGCCGACGCGCACGGGGCACCGATGCACGGTGTGCTCGCCGCCAATCCGGACTGGCGGGTGACCGAGGAAACCGAGAACATGTTGAGAGCGGACCTGGATTGGGGTACCCACCCGAAGCTGCTGGCGACGTTCCCGTTCCCGCACCGTCTGACCATGGCGGTGACGCTGGCCGATCGGACCCTCACCGTGTCCACCACGGTGACCGCGACGTCCGAGCAGTCGGTGCCGCTGTGTTACGGCTACCACCCGTACGTGACGATTCCCGGTGTACCCCGCGAGGATTGGCAGTTGCATACCCCCGCCATGCGGCACCTGCTCGTCGATGACCGGGGCCTGCCCACCGGCGAATCACCGGACTGGCCGGGCGGGACGAGAAGGCTGGGCACCACCGAACTCGACGACGGATTCGATGCCGTCAAGGCGGGTGCGGTGTTCTGGCTGTCCGGCGGCAGCCACCGGGTCGAGGTCAGGTTCGACGCGGGTTACTCGGCGGCGCAACTGTTCGCGCCGCTGAGCGACAACGTGGTGGGCATCGAGCCGATGGCCGCACCCACCGATGCGTTGCGCCGCGGCAACTACCGGACCGCGGTGCCAGGAACGCCTGAGACAGCGACGTTTTCGATCAGAATCGGCCAGGACTAGCTCGGTGACCCCATCGTGATGGTGCGCACCCGGTTTCGGGCTTGGCCGGCCGCCTCACTGTCCTGGCTCGTTCCCACCACCTGAATCCAGGTTCTGGGACCAAGCGACAGGCACGTGACGAGCACGGACACCCCCGCACCGTTGAGTTCACCTGCGCCGGAGACGGATCCATTGCCGTTGGACGTCACTCTCAATCCGGTCTCACGGATCGCGAAGTCCGCATCGGTCATGCACTGCGGCTGAGACTTGGCTCGGGTGTCCGAACCCCAGTGCATCGCCGGTGACGGATCTGCAAGCGCCGGCGCCGCGGTGGAGAGCAGTACCGCACTCGCGGCACCCAAGACAACGCCGACTCCCGCGATCCGGGAAATGTTGTGCCCCATGATTTCCTCCCCCATTCGAACTACCTCCCCACGATCTGCGGTCGCAGCGTGCGCGGGTAGCTACATGAATTGTGGTGAAAGGTGCACGGGCGGGGCACGCGTAGCCGACTACGTCAATTCGGCCGGAATGACGGCTAGGAACGTCCGAGAACGCCTTCGGCCACCGGTGGATACGTCGTCCGGTACCCCAGCGTGCCGTCGGGAAGCAGCCGGAAGAGCTCTCCTGGGCCTTCCTGGCATTTCTGTAGATCGCTGCTGGCATCGAAATCGGCCACCCGGAACTCCACCTCGTCGCCGTCAGCTCGGCTCAGGAACACCTGGCCATGGCAGGGAACGCTCGGAACCCCTATGGATCCACACCGTTCCCCGATTCGACATTCGCGGTCGATGGTCAGCGTGATGTCGAAGGAGTGACCCTCTTCGGTGTTGGCCGTGCCCGCCCAGTGGCCCATCATGGCGGCGACAGGACTCGAGTGCGTCGACGACATCGACGAGGCGGTGCTCGTCGACGGACCGCCGGAACTACTGCTGTGATTGACGGTGATCGTCACCAGTCCGGTGACGGCAGCGGCCCCGATTACGCCAATGGCGGCCCAGGCTTCCCTCGGGATACCTGTCCGCCTGTCGCTTTCCTCCATCGCATGTGCCTCCGATCCACTGTGCACAGCGCCAATGCCATGCACAGTGATCGTTCACCGCACCGGATGGGATGAGTAGCGTAGACCGCTACTCAAATTCGGCTAGCGCGCGCCTCGACGTGGCTGCCACAGCACGACCGCTTTGGACGCCACAGAAACGTCGCGTCGCTGGTCGCTGAGTTGTTCGACCTGCTGGGTCAACTCGGAAATCCGCGTACGCAACGCATCAACCTGATTGGTCAGTTCGATGATGCGCTTGATCCCGGCCAGGTTGACGCCCTCGTCCTGTGACAACCGCTGCACCTCACGGAGCAGGTCGACGTCACGTTCGGAGTAACGGCGCCCGCCGCCGGAACTGCGCTGCGGGCTGACCAGGCCGAGCCGGTCGTATGTGCGCAGGGTCTGCGCGTGCATACCGGCCAGCTCGGCGGCCACCGAGATCAAAAACGTGCGGGCTTCGTCTTTGCGCTGGCTCATATGTTGCCTGCCCATCCGGCCCGCGGATCGAATCCGCTGGCCCGTTCGGCTTTCGCATATGCCTCCAGCGCCTCTGCCGCTTCACCTTCCAGGTTCGGCGGCACCGCGACCTTCACCGTGACCAGCAGGTCACCGTGGCCGCCGGAGCGTTTCGGTACCCCGCGTCCGCGCACCCGCAGGATCCGGCCGTCGGAGGTGCCCTTGGGCACGCGCACACCGACCTTGCCGTCCAGGGTGGGAACGGAAAGCGTTGTCCCGAGCGCCAACTCGTGGAAGCTGACCGGAACGCTGACGGTCAGGTCGTCGCCGTCACGCCCGAACACCTTGTCCGGACGCACGTGCACGGTGACGTAGAGGTCGCCCGACGGCGCACCTCGTAGCCCGGCTTCGCCCTGGCCGGCCAGCCGAATACGCTGACCGTCCTCGACACCCGGGGGGATCCGCACGTTGATGGTGCGGGTCCGGGTGGTGACGCCGGTGCCCTGACATTCGCCGCAGGGGTGTTCGATGATCGAGCCGCTGCCCCGGCATTCGGTGCAGGGCTCGGAGAATCCGAACGCTCCCTGGTTGCGGTTGACCACACCGGAGCCGTTGCAGTTCGGGCACACCTTCGGGCTGGTGCCCGGCCGCGCACCGCTGCCATGGCAGTTGGTGCAGGGGGCCGGGCTGGTCAGCCGCAGCGGCATGGCCACGCCCTTGGTGGCCTCCAAGAAGGACAGCTCGGTTTCGGTTTCCAGGTCGTTACCCCGGCGAGGCCGGCTCGGCCGCGGTTGCGCACCGCGCCCGAACAGCCCGCCGAAAAGGTCACCGATGTTGGCGCCGCCGCTCTGGCCGGCCGCGTCGAACAGGTCTCCCAGGTTGAATTCGGCTCCGTCGGAACCGAATCCGCCACTGAAGTTCCCGCCCGGGTTGAACCGACGCCCGCCCCCGGCGAACAGCCGACGGGTCTCGTCGTACTCCTTGCGCTTCGCGGGGTCCGACAGAACACTGTTCGCCTCAGAAACCGTCTTGAACCGCTCCGCCGCTCCCGCATCGGGATTGCGGTCGGGATGCAGCTCGGAGGCCAGTTTCCGGTAGGCCTTCTTGATCTCGTCGGCGCTGGCGTCAGAGGAGACGCCGAGTTCCTTGTAGAAGTCCTTCTCGACCCACTCGCGTTGGGCCATGCTGCGCCACCTCCTTACCTCTTCTCTCTATTGGATGGACTATTTGTCTGATTCTGCGGCCTGATCGCCGGCGGCGTCAGCGTTATCCGCTGTCCCCGACGGGGAATCAGCCCCGGCTTCGGCCTCGGGCACGGTGTCGACCACGCCGACGAGGGCGTGCCTGACCACCTGGTCACCGATCCGGTAGCCCCGGCGCATGACGGTCCCGACCACGGGATGGGTGCCCTCGCCCTCGTGCTGCACGGCCTCGTGCAGCGACGGGTCGAACTCGTCACCCTCGACGCCGAATCCGGAAAGGCCCTGTCCTTCAAGGGCACCGACGAGCTTGTCGGCGACCGACTTGAGCGGTCCGGATTCCAGGTCACCATGGCTGCGGGCCCGGTCCAGGTCGTCGAGCACACCCAGAAGCGGCGTGATGACGCCGGCCTTGGCCCGGTCCGCGGTCACCTGCTGATCGCGCAGCGCCCGCTTGCGGTAGTTGTCGTATTCGGCCTTCACGCGTTGCAGCGTGGCCTTGAGCTCGGCAACCTCGTCGCTATCGCTCGCCGACTCCCCAGCAGCGGAGGCGGCCGACGCCGGCCCACTGGGGGCCGGCGCCTGCTCACGAACCTCACCGGAGTCGGGATCGATGCGCCGTTTGTCGGTGATGGTCACCGGCTCGTGCGAATCGTTCTCGCTCACTTGGTCTCCTGGTCATCGTCGACAACTTCGGCGTCCACCACGTTGTCGTCCGCGTTGGACGAATCCGCAGCTCCACCCGGTCCACCGGCGGCCTGCTCAGCCTGAGTGGCCTCGTAGATCGCCTGGCCCAGACCCTGGGACTCGACACCGAGCTTCTCCATGGCGTCCTTGATCGCGGAGATGTCGGAGCCTTCCAGCGCCGACTTCGCCTCGGCGATCGCGCCGTCGACCTTGGTCAAGGTGTCCTCGGGGACCTTCGAACCGCCTTCGGCCTCACGCTGCTCCTTGACGAACTTCTCCGTCTGGTAGACCAGCGACTCGGCCTGGTTGCGGACGTCGGCCTCTTCGCGACGCTTGCGATCCTCGTCGGCGTGCGCCTCGGCGTCCTTGATCATCCGGTCGATCTCTTCCTTGGAGAGGCCGGAGCCTTCCTGGATCTTGATCGTGTTTTCCTTGCCGGTGCCCTTGTCCTTGGCGGTGACGTGCACGATGCCGTTGGCGTCGATGTCGAAGGTGACCTCGATCTGCGGCACGCCGCGGGGGGCCGGCGGGATGCCGGTCAGCTCGAAGGAGCCGAGCAGCTTGTTGTGCGCGGCGATTTCGCGCTCACCCTGGAAGACCTGGATCTGCACCGACGGCTGGTTGTCGTCAGTGGTGGTGAAGGTCTCCGACCGCTTGGTCGGGATGGTGGTGTTGCGCTCGATCAGCTTGGTCATCACGCCACCCTTGGTTTCGATACCGAGGGACAGCGGGGTGACGTCAAGCAGCAGAACGTCTTTCACCTCGCCCTTGAGCACGCCGGCCTGCAGCGCAGCACCCACGGCGACAACCTCGTCGGGGTTGACGCCCTTGTTGGGCTCCTTGCCGCCGGTCATTTCCTTGACCAGGTCGGTCACGGCGGGCATCCGGGTCGAGCCACCCACCAGCACCACGTGGTCGATCTCGCCGACCGAGATGCCGGCGTCCTTGATCACCGACTGGAACGGCTGACGGGTTCGGTCCAGCAGATCCTGAGTGATCTTCTGGAACTCGGCGCGGGTCAGCTGCTCGTCGAGGAACAGCGGGTTCTTGTCGGCGTCGACGGTGATGTAGGGCAGGTTGATCGAGGTGCTCTGCGAGGAGCTGAGTTCGATCTTCGCCTTCTCGGCCGCTTCACGCAGCCGCTGCATGGCCATCTTGTCCTTGGTCAGGTCGATGCCACTGGTGGCCTTGAACTTGTCGACCAGCCATTCGACGATCCGGTCATCCCAGTCGTCGCCACCGAGGTGGTTGTCACCGGAGGTGGCACGCACCTCGACGACACCGTCGCCGATCTCCAGCAGCGAGACGTCGAACGTGCCGCCACCGAGGTCGAAGACCAGGATGGTCTGTTCCTTGCTGCCCTTGTCCAGTCCGTAGGCCAGGGCGGCCGCGGTGGGCTCGTTGACGATGCGCAGGACGTTGAGGCCGGCGATCTGGCCGGCTTCCTTGGTGGCCTGGCGCTGGGCGTCGTTGAAGTACGCGGGCACCGTGATGACGGCGTCGGTGATGTCCTCACCGAGGTACGCCTCGGCGTCGCGCTTCAGTTTCTGCAGCACACGGGCGCTGATCTCCTGCGCCGTGTAGTTCTTGCCGTCGATCTCGACGGTCCAATCGGTGCCCATGTGACGCTTGACCGAACGGATGGTCCGGTCGACGTTGGTCACCGCCTGGTTCTTGGCGGGCTGACCGACCAGCACCTCGCCGTTGCGCGCGAACGCGACGACGGACGGAGTGGTCCGGGAGCCCTCGGAGTTCGCGACGACGACGGGGTCGCCGCCTTCCAGGACCGCGACGCATGAGTTGGTGGTCCCGAGGTCGATACCGACCGCACGAGCCATGGTGTTGCCTCCTGTTAGAGATATGGGGTCTGAGCGGACTGCGCTCAAGCTTGCTCCGGGTGAGCATAGGTTGTCAACCCAGACTTGAGTCATAGTCACTCAACTTGCTGTCGATGTGCTCAACGGGGGTTTCACAGGATTTGTTCCCGGAGCCGGCGATTTCTTTCGGGATGGTTGTGATAACGCCGGTCAGGTACTTCTCGCCGGTCAGGTACGGCGCACTCGGCCCCGCACCGACCGGGTACCGTGCCCCATAATCAGATGCCGCCGGTCGGCTCGACCCGCGGCTTGACATCCGGCTCACACCGTCGCCCCAGGGCGCAACCAGCCACTCGAGGGGGATCGAACGGCGATGGCAGACGAGATCACGACGACCGAACCGAACGTGCCCGAGGACAAGCCCGCCAAGCACGGGTACCAGCGCCGGGCGTTCAGATGGGCCACTCCGGTCGGTGACATCGCGATCGCCATCCGCACCCCGCGCAACCCCCGCCCGCTCGTGCCGAAGCGCTACGACCCGTTCGGAATCGCCGATCGCGCGCTCGATGCCGCCAAGACCAGCATGAAGCTGGCCGCCTGGGGCGAGGAACAGCTGGCCACCCTGGTGAAGAACCGGTTGGAAGCCATCGATTCGGCATCGGCGCCCAGGCCCGCGACGATCGCCACACCCGAGGAACCGACGGCCCGATCGCTCAACAACAAGATGGACCGGCTGCTGGACCGCGCCCTGGACCAGAGCACCACGGGCAGCCAGGTCGAGCTCTACCACCGCCT
>NZ_HG322951.1:1260533-1299117 GCF_000455325.1 Mycolicibacterium septicum DSM 44393 | reverse complement strand
GTCGGAGGGTGCGGCTTCGCCACTGGTCAACGTCTACACCTGGACACGGGCCCGGACGCCGGGGCAGGCCGTGCTGGAGAACGCCTGCCTGATCGGTCGCACCGCCAATGTGGCGTTGCCCGCCATGGTCCCGCAGTACGTCGGCCATCTGCTGTCGCTGGGTCTGGTCGAGACCGGTCCAGAGGATCCGTCGCAGAAGTCCGAGTACGAGGTGCTCATGGCCGAGCCCATGGTGTTGCGGGCGATCAAGGGCGCATCGCGCGGGCCACTCACCGCGCGGGTGGACAAGCTGACCCTGACGCTGTCAGGCCTGGGTCGCGGCCTGTGGGAGGCCGCGGTCCAACGGGACGGTTCGTAACCGCATGAGCGGCAGCGAGACAATTCTCGCGATCCAGACCTGGCAGGAGATCAAGGCAGATTTCGGCGTCAATTGGCTGATCTATCTGTCCATGCCGTTCGTCGCCGCCTTCGTCGGGTGGAGCACCAAGATCGTCGCGCTGGAGATGCTGTACCGGCCGATGGAGTTCAAGGGCATCGGCCTGTTCGGTTGGCAGGGCATCGTGCCCCGCCGCGCGGGCAAGGTGGGGTCCAAGACCATCGAGCTGCTCACCCAGAACCTTCTGAAACCCGAAGAGCTGCTGGAGAAGGTCGACGCCAGAGAAGCCGTCGATACGTTGCGCGAGCCACTGACCCAGGCGGTCGACGAGATCTCCCGCGACATCGCCGAGCAGATCCGGCCCGGACTGTGGGATTCACTGCCCGATGCGGCGCGCAAGGCGATCATGGCGCGCGTACACGATCAGACGCCGAAGATCGTGGAGAAGATGCTCACCGAGATGCGATCGGACCTCAACCGGTTCGTCGACATCCAGTACCTGGCGGTCACGACGCTGGTCCGGAACAAGGACAAGCTCAACAAACTGATGCGCGGGCTCGGCGACAACGCGATGGCCTTCGTCCGCCGCAGCGGGATCTACTTCGGGCTGGCGATCGGCCTGGTCCAGATGGTCGCATGGGCGCTGTTCCAGAATCCGTGGATCATGCCGGCCTTCGGCTTCGGCGTCGGTCTCATCAGTGACTACATCGCGCTCAACATGTTGTTCCGGCCGGTGCGGCCGACGAAATACCTCGGCTTCATCCCGTTCCAGGGCTTGCTGCACGCCGAGCGCGACAAGATCACCGCGGACTACGCGCGGATCCTGGCCCAGGACCTGTTCTCACCCGAGATCCTGTTCGACGGCGTGCTGCGCGGACCGGGCTCCGACAAGCTGTTCGCGCTGGTGGGCAAGGAGGTCGAAGCAGCCATCGATGCTCAGACCGGCATCGCGACCCCGCTGGTCAAATTCGCCGTCGGCACGCAGCGGTACAACGCCTTCAAGGACAACATGGTGAAGATGGTGCTCGAACGGCTCCCCACCACGCTGGTCGAGGCCCAGGACTACGCCATGAGCGCCCTGGACCTCGAGAAGACCATCGTCGACAAGATGGGCCAGCTCACCAACGAGGAGTACGAGTCGATCCTGCGGCCGGTGTTCAAGGACGACGAGCCCACGATGATCGCGGTCGGCGCCATCCTCGGTGGCGTCGTCGGCGAAATCCAGGTGCAGGTCATCGAGCACTTCGGCCACAGCCCCGAGGCCGTCGCACTGGCCCTGCTGCACCACTAGCCGGACCTATTTGCCGCCGGCCAGCAAGTCGCGAGACTGGAGAGCCAGCCAGAGCTGGGCGATGTCGGCGGTGTCGGACAGGCGGGCCCCGGTGAGCTCCTCCACCTTGTGGACGCGGTACAGCACGGTTTGCCGATGCACGTTCATCGCGGCCGCTGTGCGCTGCCAGGACCGCTGGTTGGCCAGGAACGCCTCCAGCGTCTCGACCAGGCCGGTCCGGTGCTGGGCGTCATGCTCGATCAGCGGGCCGAGCCAGCGCTCCACCATGGCCCGGGCATCCTCGACACCGCCCATGCCCACCCACGATGTCGCGGTGCCGTAGCGCACCACGGGATCCCCGGTCCGCTGCGCGGCGCCCAGTGCCCATGTCGCCTCGCGGGCGGACTCCGCCGAACGGGCCACGGTCTTGATCACCCGGCCGGCTCCGACCCTGGCGGTCGGGCCGAGTGCGGCGGCGATGGCCTCGATCGCCGCATCGGTTCCCGGCACCACCGCATGCGAGACCCCCGAACGGAACGCCGACACGTGGGGAATCCGGCGGCGCCACAACGCGACGTGCAGATCCCGCAGTCGCCGTTCGTCATCGCACGTGGCCGAGACGAACATCGACGTCGCCGGATCCAGCCCGGCGGACACCAGCTGACGACGCCCCACCCGTTGATCCATCCGCCCGTCGATGAGCTGCGCGGTGAGCTCGGCACCCGTGCGCCGGGTGTGTTCGAGCGCCAGGTAGGTCTGGGACAACTCCAGCGCGACGACGGTCGCGGCGTGCTGTATCAAAACTCCGTCGAGCGCGGCGCCGCCTTCGCGGATGACCGCCAGCACCGCATCGTCGTGCGTCGGTACCTCCCCGACCAGCACCTCGACCCCGCCTGCGGTGAGCACCGATCGCGCCCCGGCCGCCAGGGTGCCGTGCGATGCCGTGCGCACCGTCTCCTTCACGTCGTCCGGCGGGTGCGGGCCGTCAGGGTGATACGCCTCCCCGGTGACCCGGTCGCACACGTACACCGCGCATTTCAGTTCCTTCGTCAGCGCATCGGCGATTCGTGATCGTGCCGCGTCCCCTGCCGTGGAGTGGCGCAGCGCGTCATAGATGCGTGCCGTCCGCATCAGCCGCTGGGACTGTTCGAGCAGGGTGGCCTCGGCGACCGCGCGCGAGATCGCCACGAACGGCATCGGGTAACGGATCCACACCACCGGCAACTCGAGCCGCTCACTGGCGCGGGTGAACCGTTGGGTGAGGCGGGGGCAGAACATGTCCTCGCCGATCGCCAGTCCACTGGCACCCACGCGATGCAGCTCCTCGAGCAGGTTCTCCTGTTCGGCAGCGCCTGCCGGGAACGACATGCCGTTGGTCATCAACAGCTCTCCAGCGCTGACCCACTGCCAGGGTTCCGGCAGATCCGAGGTGTGTGTCCAGGTGACCTGTCGATCCAGCCCGGCCTCGCCGGAGTGCAGTCGCAGCTGAAGGTGCGGCATATCCAGCAACTCGCGCACCGTGATGCTCACGTGCCAACCCTCCTCACCGCGAGCGACCGTGTCTGTACGGCAACACGCCGCAATCAGCGTACTTTCGCGGTCGCTCGCGGTGCTGGTTGTCACCCGTGCAGGTGGAGCGGTGCTCCGGACACTGCCATCAGCGCCTCCCCCAACGCCTCGTTCTGCGTGGGGTGGGCGTGCACGAAGCGGGCGGCCTCGTCAGCCTTGACGCCCAGGTTGTAGAGCATCTGGGCTTCACCGATCAGCTCGGAAACCCCGTGGCCGATCATGTGCACGCCCGCCACCGTTCCGGCCGGGTCGACGACGAGCTTGATCGCCCCGGACGCCTTGAGGATCTGGCTGCGCCCGTTGCCTGCCAGGTCGTAGGTGACGGTTTCCACGCCGTCGCCGTAGCGTTCCCGCGCCGCCTCCTCGGTGAGCCCCACCGAGGCGATCTCGGGGTTGCAGTAGGTGACCCGAGGGATACCGAGGTCCGCGACGGGTTCGGGATTGCGCCCGGCGATCTGCTCGGCGACGAAGATGCCCTGCTGAAATGCCCGGTGCGCCAACTGGAGTCCACCGACGATGTCGCCGATCGCATACACGCTCGGCACGCTCGTGCGCAGTGCGTCGTCGGTCACCACGAACCCGCGGTCGAGTGTCACCCCGGCCTCGGCGAGTCCGAGATCGGCGGTACGTGGGGACCGGCCGACGGCTACCAGCAGCACATCGGCGGACAACTCGTCGCCGGACTCCAGGGTCACGCGCACTTCGCCGCGATCGGTGGCGACCGCGGAGAGGCGGGCTCCGGTCTTGGCGGTGATGCGGCGGCGCCGGAACAACCGCTCCAGGTAGGTGGAGATGGCGGCGTCTTCGTTGGGCACCAGCCGTGGCAGTGCTTCGACGATGGTCACCTTGGTCCCGAACGACGCCCAGAGACTGGCGAATTCGACGCCGATCACGCCGCCGCCGAGGATGATCGCCGATTCGGGGATGGTCTCCAGTTCCAGGGCCTGATCGCTGGTGAGCACCCGATCGGACGGCGCGATGAGTCCGGGGAGCTTCGGCGCCGACCCGGTGGCCAGCACGATCGACTTTCCGGTGATGGTGGTGCCGTCGACCTCGACGGTGGTGGGCCCGGTCAGCCGGCCACGGCCGTTGACGACGGTGATGCCGAGGGTGTCGATCAGCCCGGAGAGCCCCTTGTGCAGGCGTGCCACCACCGTGTTCTTGAAGCCGTGCAGCTTCTCGGGGTCGACGCCGTGGAAGGCCACGTTGACACCGAATTGTGCTGCGGTGCGCGCGGTGTCGGCGACTTCGGCCGCATGCAGCAGCGCCTTGGTCGGGATGCAGCCGCGGTGCAGGCAGGTGCCGCCCACCTGGGCCTCGTCGATCAGGATGACCGACAACCCGAGCTGCGACGCACGGATCGCGGCGGCGTACCCGCCGGGGCCGCCGCCGAGGATGACGACATCTGCTGCACTCACGGAACGCTCCTTGAAAGTTTGATTGCGGTACGCGCCTGGGTGTAGAGCCACCCGGCCCGGTAGGACGAACGCACCAGCGGGCCGGACATCACCCCGAGGAAGCCGATCTCGCGGGCGATGCCGTCGAGGTCGGTGAATTCCTCTGGGGTGACCCAGCGTTCGATGGGGTGGTGCCGCGGCGTGGGCCGCAGGTACTGGGTGATGGTGATCAGCTGGCATCCGGCAGCATGCAGATCCCGCAGGGCCTGCACGATCTCCTCGATCGTCTCCCCCATGCCGAGGATCAGGTTCGACTTCGTGATCAGGTCCTGGCTGCGGGCCCGCTCGATCACCCCGAGCGAGCGCTCGTAGTCGAAGCCGGGCCGGATGCGGCGGAAGATGCGCGGCACGGTTTCCAGGTTGTGCGCCAGCACTTCCGGGGCGGCATCGAACACTTCGTCGAGTTGCTCACGGGTACCGGTGAAATCGGGGATGAGCAGTTCGACGCCGGTCCCCGGGCAGGCAGCATGGATCTGGCGGACCGTCTCGGCATACAGCCACGCGCCGCCGTCGGGCAGGTCGTCGCGCGCCACCCCGGTCACCGTCGCGTAGCGCAACTGCATGTGTGCCACGGATTCGGCCACCCGCCGGGGTTCATCCCGGTCCAGCGGCTCGGGGCGGCCCGTGGCGATCTGGCAGAAATCGCAGCGCCGCGTGCATTGGTCACCGCCGATCAGGAAGGTCGCCTCGCGTGCTTCCCAGCATTCGAAGATGTTGGGGCAGCCCGCTTCCTGGCACACCGTGTGCAGGTCGTTGCGCTGCACGAGCGAGGCCAGCTCACGGTATTCGGGCCCGGTCCGCAGCTGCGTCTTCATCCAGGCCGGTTTGCGTTCGACCGGGGTCTGCGCGTTGCGGACCTCCAGGCGCAGCAGGCGGCGGCCTTCGGGGGTGACGGTCATATCCTTCAGCATTCGACGACGTTGACGGAGACGTTGACGGCCAGCCCACCCATGGATGTCTCCTTGTACTTGGCGCTCATGTCCATCCCGGTGGCACGCATCGTCTCGATGACCTGGTCCAGGCTCACCCGGTGGGTGCCGTCACCGCGCAGCGCCATGCGGGCGGCGTTGATCGCCTTGCCCGCCGAGATGGCGTTGCGCTCGATGCACGGGATCTGCACCAGGCCACCGATCGGGTCGCATGTGAGGCCGAGGCTGTGCTCCATGGCGATCTCTGCGGCATTCTCCACCTGTTGCGGTGTGCCACCCAGGATTTCGGCCAGACCACCGGCGGCCATCGACGCCGCGGAGCCGACCTCACCCTGACAACCGACCTCGGCACCCGAGATCGAGGCCCGCTCCTTGTACAGCGATCCGATGGCTCCGGCGGTCAGCAGGAAGCGGACGGTGGTGTCGTCCGGGTCCGCGATTCCGGCCGGGGTGTAGCGCAAGGCGTAGTGCAGCACCGCCGGGATGATCCCGGCCGCACCGTTGGTCGGCGCGGTCACGATCCGGCCGCCCGACGCGTTCTCCTCGTTGACCGCGAGTGCCACCAGGTTCACCCAGTCCTCGGCGAAGGCCGGATCACGCTGCGGGTCTTCGGCATCGAGCCGAACGAACCAGTCCTGGGCCCGGCGGCGGACCTGCAGGTTGCCCGGCAGATAGCCGCCGCGGGCCATCCCGTTGGCCTGGCAGGCGACCATGACGTCGCGGATGTGCAGGAGACGCTCCCGCACCTCTGCTTCGCTCCGGTTCACGCATTCCTGCCGCATCATCGCCTGGCTCACCGACAGCCCGTCCCGCTCGGTCTGGGCAAGCAGCTCGGCGGCCGAGCGGAACGAATCGTCGGCCGCTGCTCCCGCCGCTTCGCAACGGGGCGGCGAGGTTTCGGTGACGACGAAGCCACCCCCGACCGAGAAGTACGTCTCGCGGTAGAGCACGTCACCACCGGCCGACAATGCCGCCAGCGTCATGGCATTCGGGTGCTGGGCGAGCTGGCGGCCCGGCTGCAGATGCATGTCGGATTCGGTCAGCGCGATGACGATCCGTCCGGCCAGCTGGATCTTCCCGTCGGCCCGAATGGTCGCCAACCGACGTTCCATCTCGTCGGTCTCGATGGTCTCGGGCCGGTAGCCCTCGAGACCCAGAAGGATGGCCGGCATGGTGCCGTGCCCGGCGCCGGTCGCTGCCAGCGAGCCGAACAGATCCACCGTGATCTCGGCGACGTGATCGACCATGTCACGACCGACGAGTTCGTCGACGAACATGCCGGCCGCCCGCATCGGGCCGACGGTGTGTGAGCTCGACGGGCCGATCCCCACCGAGAACAGGTCGAACACGCTGACCGCCATGGCTACAGCCCCGGGTAGAGCGGGAACTGTTCGGCCAGCGTACGTACCTGCGCCGCAAGGTCTTCGGTGTCGGCGTCGGCCTCGGCGATGAGCGCGGCGGCGATGATGTCGGCGACGCGGGCGAACTCCTCGTCACCGAATCCGCGGGCGGCCAGCGCCGGGGTTCCGATGCGCAGCCCGGAGGTGACCATCGGCGGCCGGGGATCGAACGGCACCGCGTTGCGGTTCACCGTGATACCGACCGCGTCGAGCCGGTCCTCGGCCTGCTGCCCGTCGATGGCGGCGTTGCGCAGATCCACCAGCACCAGGTGCACGTCGGTGCCGCCGGTGAGGACGGTGATGCCCGCGTCCTTGACGTCGGGCCGGCTCAGCCGCTCGGCCAGGATCCGCGCGCCACGCAGGACCCGCTGTTGACGTTCGGCGAATTCCGGCTCGGCGGCCATCTTGAATCCGACTGCCTTGGCGGCGATGACGTGCTCCAGCGGTCCGCCCTGTTGTCCGGGGAACACCGCGGAGTTGATCTTCTTGGCGATGTCGGCCTCGTTGGTGAGGATGACGCCGCCGCGGGGCCCGCCCAGGGTCTTGTGGGTCGTGGACGTCACGACGTGGGCGTGCGGCACCGGCGACGGATGCAGACCGGCGGCGACCAGTCCCGCGAAGTGCGCCATGTCGACCATCAGGTAGGCACCGACCTCGTCGGCGATCTCGCGGAACCGGGCGAAGTCCAGCTGCCGCGGGTACGCCGACCATCCGCCGATGATCAGCTGCGGCCGGTGTTCCCGCGCTGCTTCGGCAACGGCATCCATGTCGACGAGGAAGTCCTCTTTGGACACCCCGTACGCGGCGACGTTGTACAGCTTTCCGGAGAAGTTCAGTCGCATGCCGTGGGTCAGGTGTCCACCGCAGTCCAGGGACAGGCCGAGGATGGTGTCGCCCGGATTGATCAGCGCGTGCATGACCGCGGCGTTGGCCTGCGCACCCGAATGGGGTTGCACATTGGCGAATTCCGCTCCGAACAACGACTTCACCCGGTCGATGGCCAGCCGTTCGATCACGTCGATGTGTTCGCAGCCGCCGTAGTAGCGCCGGCCCGGATACCCTTCGGCGTACTTGTTGGTCAGCACCGAACCCTGCGCCTGCATGACCGCGAGCGGAGCGTGGTTCTCCGAGGCGATCATCTCCAGGCCCAGCCGCTGCCGGTGCAGTTCGTCGCCGATGGCCGAGTAGATCTCGGGGTCGAAGTCGGCGAGGCGTTCGTCGAGGACGCTCATGTCTAGGCCTCGCTCTTCTCTGCGTATTCGGCTGCGGTCAACAGGTTTCCCGCCTCGGTCGCCTGCACCTCGAACAGCCAGCCCTCGCCGTAGGGGTCAGACGTGACGAGGGCGGGATCGTCGACGGCTGCGGTGTTGACCGCCGTGACGGTGCCGCTCACGGGCGGGTAGAGCTCGGACACGGTCTTGGTGGATTCCACCTCGCCGCAGGTTTCGCCTGCGGTGATGGTGGACCCGACCTCGGGCAGGTCCAGGTAGACCAGGTCACCGAGCGCGGCGGCGGCGACCGAGGTGATCCCGACCTTGACCGGGGTGTCCGGCAGTGCGGCGCCGGGTGCGATGAGCACCCACTCGTGCTCTTCGGTGTAGCTACGGTCGTCGGGGATTGTCTGAGTGGTCATGTCGGGTCCTTTCAGCTGCGGCGGTAGAACGGCGCCGGGGTGATTTCGAACTGTTCTTTCTTGCCGCGGATGTCGACCTGGACGACGGTTCCGGGTTCGGCCAGGCCGGTGTCGAGGTAGGCCAGCGCGATCGGGTAACCAAGGGTCGGCGACAACGCGCCTGACGTCACCAGTCCCACCGCGGCGCCGTCGGTGTTCTCGACGGTGTAACCGGCCCGGGCCGCGCGGCGGGTCGCGCCCTTCAGCCCGACCAGGACACGGGAGACCGGAAGCTCGGAAAGCCCTTGCAGCGCATCGCGTCCGACGAACTCCTTGCCCAGGCGGACGACCTTGCCCAGGCCGGCCGCATACGGGTTGAGTTCGCGGGTGAGCTCGTGCCCGTAGAGCGCCATTCCCGCCTCGAGTCGCAAGGTGTCGCGGCAGGCCAGGCCCGCGGGCAACCCATCGACCTCGGTGGTGGCCGCCAGCAGGGCCCGCCACAACTCCACCGCCTGCGCATTGGGCACGTAGAGCTCGAAGCCGTCCTCGCCCGTGTAGCCGGTACGCGCCAACAGCACATCGATCCCGGCGACCTGCGCCGCGGTCACCGCGTAGTACTTGAGATGTGCGACCAGTTCCAGCTGCTCGTCGGGCACCAGTGAGCTGACGATGCCTTCCGCCGCGGGCCCCTGAACGGCGATCAGCGCGGTGCTGGTCGACTGGTCGTCCACGTCGGCGTCGAATTGCGCGGCCCGGCCGGCCAGTTCGCGTGCCACCGTGGGAGCGTTCGCGGCATTGGCCACCACCAGGAAGCGGTCGTCGGCGAGCCGGTAGACGACCAGATCGTCGATCACGCCGCCGTCGGCGTCGCACATGAGCGAGTACTTGGCCCGGCCGGTGCCGATCTTGGATGCCTCGCCGACCAGGGCGAAGTCCAGCGCCTCGCCGGCCTGAGCTCCGGTGATGGCGATTTCGCCCATGTGGGACAGGTCGAACAGCCCGGCGGTCTCACGGACTGCCTTGTGCTCGGCCAGTTCACTGCCGTACTTCAGCGGCATTGCCCAGCCGGCGAAGTCGGTGAACGCGGCACCCAGTGCCCGATGTTCGTCGAGCAGCGGTGAGGCCGGGGTCTGGTTGTCGGTCATGCAAAAACCTCCTGGAGGATCTCGACGGTGTCGGTCTGGAATGCCTCTGGCGCAGGGCACGAGCAGGCGAGGTTGCGGTCGCCGTGCACGCCGTCGATGCGGCGGACCGGCGGCCAGTACTTGTTGAGCCGCAGGGAGGCAACGGGATACGCCGCGTACTGCCTGCTGTACGGCAGGACCCAATCGGCATCGGTGACCTGCTCGGCGGTGTGCGGGGCCTGCCGCAACGGGCTGTTCTCGAGCGCCCACTCTCCCGAGCCGACCCGGCTGATCTCGTCGTGGATGTTGATCATGGCCTCGATGAACCGGTCCAGTTCGGCAAGGTCCTCGGATTCGGTGGGCTCCACCATGAGAGTTCCGCTGACAGGGAAGGACAGGGTCGGGGCGTGGAAACCGTAGTCGATCAACCGCTTTGCCACATCCTCCGCGGTCACTCCGGTGCGCTTGGTGATCTCGCGCAGATCGAGGATGCACTCGTGTGCGACCAACCCGGTTTCCCCGGTGTAGAGCACCGGGTAGTGCCCGGCCAGCGATGTCGCCAGGTAGTTGGCGCCCAGCACCGCGGCCTTGGTGGCCGCGGTCAAGCCGTCGGGGCCCATAAGTGCCAGGTATGCCCAGGTGATCGGCAGAATGCCGGCCGAACCGTAGTTGGCCGCCGATACCGGCGCCGGTCCGTCCTGCAGCGGGTCACCGGGCAGGAACGGGGCCAGGTGGGCGCGGACCGCGACGGGTCCGACGCCCGGGCCGCCGCCGCCGTGCGGGATGCAGAACGTCTTGTGCAGGTTGAGGTGTGACACGTCGCCGCCGAACTCGCCGGGTTTGGCAAGTCCCACAAGTGCGTTCAGGTTGGCGCCGTCGACGTAGACCTGGCCGCCTGCGCGGTGGACGAGGTCGCACACGGTGCGGACATCGGTTTCGTACACCCCGTGGGTGGACGGGTAGGTGAGCATGATCGCCGCGACCTGCCCGTCGTGGTCGGCGAGCTTGGCCTGAAGATCGTCGTGGTCGATGTTGCCGTTGGCCGCCGTCTTCACGACGACCACGCGCATCCCGGCCAGGACGGCCGAGGCCGCATTGGTGCCGTGTGCCGACTGCGGGATGAGGCAGACGTCGCGGTGGTCCTCGCCGCGGGACCGGTGGTAGGCGTTGATGGCCAGCAGGCCCGCGAGCTCACCCTGGGATCCGGCGTTGGGCTGCAACGAAACCCGGTCGTAGCCGGTGATCTCGGCCAGCCAGGATTCCAGATTGCCGATCAGCTCGAGGTACCCCGCGGTCTGTCCGGCAGGCGCGTACGGGTGGATACCGGCGAATCCGGGCCAACTGATCGGTTCCATCTCGGCCGCGGCGTTGAGCTTCATGGTGCAGGACCCGAGCGGGATCATGGTGCGGTCCAGCGCCAGATCCCGGTCCGAGAGCTCCCGCAGGAAACGCAGCATCGCGGTTTCGGATCGATGCGTTCGAAACACGGGGTGCTGCAGGTACTCCGATGTGCGAAGCAGATCGGCAGGCAGCGCGAACGGACGATCGGTGGCCACCGGCGAAGCGCCGAACACCTCGAGCACGCGCCCGATCACGTCGTCGGTGGTGCACTCGTCGCAGGCGATGCCGACATGGTCGGCGTCGACCAGACGAAGGTTGATACCGGCCCGGTCGGCGGCCGCCACGATCTCGTGGGCGGTGCCAGGGACCCGCACCAGCACGGTGTCGAAGAACGAGTCGTGCGCGATCTCGCGCCCCGCGGCACGCAGACCGTCGGCCAGCGCGACGGCATGCCCATGGACACGGGTTGCGATGGCGCGCAGCCCTTCCGGTCCGTGGTAGGCCGCGTACATGGCGGCGACGTTGGCCAGCAGTGCCTGCGCGGTGCAGATGTTGCTGGTCGCCTTGTCGCGGCGGATGTGCTGCTCGCGGGTCTGCAGTGCGAGCCGGTAGGCGGCCTTGCCGGCCACATCGACCGATACCCCGACCAGGCGGCCGGGCAGCATGCGCTCCAGACCGGAGCGCACCGCCATGTAGCCGGCGTGGGGACCGCCGAAGAACAGCGGAACGCCGAACCGCTGCGCCGAGCCCACCGCGATGTCGGCGCCCTGCTCGCCGGGGGCCGTGATCAGGGTCAGCGCCAGCAGGTCGGCGGCGACCGTGGTGAGCATGCCGCGCTCGTGTGCCGCGGCGACGAGCGGGGCGAGGTCACGCACCACTCCGCTGGCGCCCGGGGACTGGAAGACGACGCCGAAGGCGTCGCCCTCGGGCAGCGCCCCGGTCAGGTCGGCGACCACCACCTCGACGCCGACGGCTTCGGCCCGCCCGCGTACCACCGCGAGCGTCTGCGGCAGGCAATCGGCGTCCAGCACCACACGGTTGGACGACACCGTCTTGTTGGCCCGCCGCATCAACAGCACCGCCTCCATCACCGCGGTGGCCTCGTCCAGCAGCGATGCACCGGCGACCGGCAGCGCCGTGAGGTCCTCGATCAGCGTCTGGAACGTCAGCAGCGCCTCGAGCCTGCCCTGCGAGATCTCCGGCTGGTACGGCGTGTAGGCGGTGTACCAGGCCGGCGACTCGAACATGTTGCGGCGCAGGACCGCGGGGGTGATGGTGTCGTGGTAGCCGAGGCCGATCATCTGGATCCGCGGCTGATTGCGGTCGGCCAGCTCGCGCAGTGCCGCGAGCACCTGCTGTTCGGATCGCGCGGCGGGCAGCCGCAAGCCATCGGTGCAGCGGATCTGCCGGGGCACCGCGCTGTCGATCAACTCATCGGTGGTGGCGAATCCGAGAACTTCGAGCATGCGCCGCTCGCCCACTCGGTCAGGGCCGATGTGTCGGTCACGAAAAGAGTTGTCGTCGTGGACAATTGCGGTGCACTCAGGCATGAGGTGACTCCGGTTTCGGGCATCGCGATTACACGATGCGTCGTGAAGTGACACCTCCCCGCTCTGTCCTGAAACCTGAGAGTTTTAGCGCGTTGCGCCTTTCCCCTTCGGTAAGCCCGATCCTGCGATCGCGCTGTTCTCCAGAGTTGTCTCGACACTGCGGTATTGGGCCTGAGAGATTCCCGGGGAGGAGTTGCTCCTACGGCGCCTCCGGAATCGGAGGTTCTCCCACAATGCGTCATCGACGTATTGAGTTATGTGACGGATGCTACTCGATCATTGCGCCGTGGCCGCAACCTCACCGTTGACGGGCAGATTCGACTGCCGTCCGGCGACCATGAGCGACACGATGTCGAACACCACCGTGGCCGCCGCCACGCTGGTGATTTCGGCATGGTCGTAGGCGGGGGCCACCTCGACGACGTCGGCGCCGACGATGTTGAGGCCGGACATCTTGCGCAGCATCTTCAGCAGCTCGCGCGAGGTCAGGCCACCGGATTCGGGGGTGCCGGTGCCCGGGGCGAACGCCGGGTCGAGCACATCGATGTCGATTGAGAGGTAGACCGGGAGGTCGTCGACCCGGCGGCGCACCACGTCGACGGCCGCGTCGGTGCCGATCACGTCGAGGTCGCCCGCCCGGATGATCTTGAATCCCATGCGGGCGTCGTCGTCGAGATCGATCTGGTCGTAGATCGGGCCGCGGATGCCGACGTGGATCGAGTGATCCTCGATCAGCAATCCCTCCTCGAACGCCCGGCGGAAGATCGTGCCGTGCGTGACCGGCGCGTTGAAGTAGGTGTCCCAGGTGTCCAGGTGCGCGTCGAAGTGGACCAGCGCGACGGGACCGTGCTTCGCGTGCAGGGCCCGCAGGTTCGGCAGCGCGATGGTGTGGTCACCGCCGATGGACACGATCCGACGGTCGCCGCCGGCCAGGATGTCGGAGGCGTGATCCTGGATCTGCTGGCAGGCCTCGGCGATGTTGTACGGCGTCACGGCGACGTCTCCGGCATCGACCACCTGCACGTGCTCCAGCGGCGCGACGCCGAGTTCGACGTGATAGCCGGGACGAAGGGTGCGCGCGGCCTGCCGGACCGCCATCGGACCGAACCGGGCACCGGGACGGTAGGAGGTGCCGCCGTCGAAGGGCACGCCGAGGATCGCGATGTCGTAGTCGGACACCTCGTGGATGTCGGCGATCCGGGCGAAGGTGCCCTTCCCGGCGTAGCGCGGGACCTGGGTGGCGGGCAGTGCGCCGATGATGCCGTTATGCGTGCTCATCTGTGGTTTCCAGCCTTTCGACTCGCCGGGTGTTGACAGTCAGCATCACTCCCGGTGCACACCCGTAGCGAGCAGATAATGCCCAAACACTGACGAGTGCCTTTGAGCAATCGCACAAGCGCCTATCGTCAGAGCCGCACGTCAGCCACTGATCGACGGAGGTCCGCGATGCGTCTGTCCACCCGTAACCAGCTCACCGGCACGGTCACCGAGGTCACGATCGGCGCCGTCATGGCGACCGTGAAGGTCAAGCTCGACGGCGGTGACCAGATCGTCACGGCCTCCATCACGAAGGAAGCCGTCGAGGAACTGGGTCTCGCGCCGGGCACCGCGGCGACGGTCCTGGTCAAGTCGACCGAGGTGATGCTCGGCGTCGACTGACGTCGGGTACGCCGCCTCAGCCCGCCTGCAGCAGGTCCACCAGCGCAACGGCCAGGTCGTGCAGGCCGGCGTCGAGCGAGTAGCTCTCCTCGGTGGTCCAACTGATGACGCCGCCGACCAACGCGCCGACGATGATGTCGGCCAGGGTGCGCGGATCGTGTTTACGCGTGACCTCGCCCCGCGCGACACCGTCCTCGATCAATTCGACGAACGTCTGGTGCAGCCCGTAGCCCCGCGGCAGCCGCAACCCGGTGGTGGCGAACATCGCCCCGATCAGTTCGCGGTAGGTGTCGCCGGACCGGGTCAGCGTGCCGGCGATGTCGTCGAAGAGCCCGATGAGTCGCGCAGGCACCGGCTCGCCCGACCGGTCGCGCAACACCTCCTGCAGGTTGAGCAACCGCTGCTCGGCCAGCGCGGCCAGCATGTCCTGCCGGGTGGCGAAGTGGTTGAAGAAGGTCCGGTTCGCAACGTCGGCCCGCTCGCAGATGTCCTCGATCTTGGTGGCGTCGACGCCCTGCGACAGGAACAGATCGAATGCGGCCTGCAGTATGCGCTCGCGCACTTCCTGTTTGCGCCGCTGCGTTCGATCCATGGCCACCGACCTTACCGATGGCCCGGCAAAACCGGTCAGCTGCACAGGGATTCCGACAGGTCCCACAGCTGGGCCGCCCGGTCCGGATCGACCGCGTACGGAACGAGCTCGGGCCGGATCCGGCAGTCCGCCAGGTACACCGAGCCGACCCCGGCCAGCTCCGGGCTCACCGCGGCCCACACCTGCGTCGCCGCCCCCTGGTCCGGGAGCACGAAGTCGTGACGGACGTCGATACGTTCGGTCCCTGCGCTCGGCCTGGCGGGCGTGATGTCGTTGAGCGCCGCGAAGTCGTCGCGGGTCATGTGCCGGGCCAGCGAGGTGGCGACGACGCCCGGGTGCACGCAACAGGCGCGTACCCCGTGGCCGCCGAGCCGCCGGTCGAGTTCGACCATGTGCAGGATGTTCGCGGTTTTCGACGCCCCATAGGCGAGGAACTTGTCGTAGCTTCGCCGCTCCCAGTTGGGATCGTCGAGGTCGACGTCGGCCATCGTGTGGCCGTCCGAGGACAGGATCACCACCCGGGCCCCGTCGGCGGCCGACAGCTGCGGCGTGAGCAGGCGGGTCAGTTCGAAATGGCCGAGATGATTTGTCCCGAACTGCATTTCGAATCCGTCGGCGGTGCGGCCGAATGGGGTGAACATGACGCCGGCGTTGTTCATCAGGACATCGATGACCGGGGCGATCCTGCTGATCGACTCGGCGCCGGCCCGGACACCGGCCAGCGAGGCCAGGTCCAGCCGGGCCGTGGAGACTCGCGCCCCCGGCGCCTCGGAGCGGATCCGATCCGCGGACTCGGTCAACGCCTCAGGGCTGCGTGCGGCCAGCACCACATGGGCACCGGCCACGGCCAGGGCCAGCGCCGACTCACGGCCGAGTCCTGAAGTGGCCCCGGTGATCACACACGTCTTGCCGCCCAGATCGATCCCGTCGACCATGTCGAGGGCGGTGGGTGCGGTCGGTACAGACATCTATGCCTCTCTGCCTGCCGCGGCCAGGCGCCACAGCGGGGTCACCGCATCAGGGTCGCACGATTCCTCGACGATCCATTTGCACATCCGCCGGATCGGTTCGATACCGTCCTGCGGTGCGGCGATGGGCACGCTGCAGGCATACCCCAGGGTGGTTAGCCGCTGCGCACCGAACAGTCCGAGGGTGTCGCGCAGTCGCCGCTTCAGTGACTCCGGGTAGATGCCGATCGTCTGGGTGTAGGAGTTGACGGCTTCGGTGACCTTGTCGATGCTGTCGACCGGCACCACGTTGGCCACCCGCCCGGACAGCATCGACGAGTAGTCCACCTGGGAGTCGAACTGCGACACGATGATCGCGCCCTCACGGTTTCGGCCACCGAACACCCGGTAGAAGTCCTCGGTCAACCGCGACGACTCCACATACTCGAGCAGGTCGCGGTTCGGATACCGCGGTGCGGTGCTGACGAACTCGGGCAGCGCGGTCAGTTCCTGGTAGATCATCTCGCCGAAGCGGTTCGCCGTGTCGACACCGGCCTCGTCGGTTCCGCTCAAGACGTAGATCACCCGGGCATTCGCACAGCCCTCCTGATTGGCGACGCCGATGTCGACCGCCGCCGCCCGGGCCACCTCACGCATTGTCGTCTCGTCGGCGAACGCCTCACCCCCGATGATGGTCGCGCTGCGTTTGGGGTCGAGCGAGATCAGTTCCAGCCCGGGCTGGATGTAGCGGGTGACGTGCTTGACCGACGCCAAACCGCCCCACGCGACGATCTTTTCGATGTGCTCGGGCCGGTACAGGGCCTCCTCGACCTCGACGTCGCCGCCTTTCCAGTAGCCGACCGAAAGATGTCTGGTGATGGGATGGCCGGGGGCCACCTCGGCCAGCGTCCGTGCGATGGCGACCGCGGTGAGCGGATCATTCGACGGCGCCTTGATGATCGCATCGGAGCGGGTGATCACCGACCGCAGGACCGTCACCGCCGAAACCAGTCCCCCATTGCCGGCCGGGATGTGCACTGTACGGGCGCCGAAGGCGCGCACCCGAACCTCGCGGCCGTCGGCCAGCCGGCGCGGCACCCACCCGTTGAGGTAATCCAGGCCGACCTCACTGTCGGCCACCTCCAACACGTTCGGCCGGGAAAACAGGGGCTGCAGAACGCGGTAGCTGTTCTCCAGCATCCGGGCCGGCAGGACATTGGCCACCAGTGCCGCCTCATACGCCTGCTGCAGATGGGGATTGGTGTCGAAGGCCAAGGCGTCGCCGAGAGCCTCCAGGACATCAAGGATCTCGTCGAAACTCAGCTCGTACAGGTCGGCCATCTGCGCCGGGCTGGACAACGGCAGCCGATCCACGATGCGGTACATGTCCGGAGCCTCGAATTCCGCCGCACCGCTGCGTGTTCCGAACGACACCAGATCATCGGTGATGAGCTCGCCGCGCAGGACGAGGGGAACGGCATAGGCGGCACTCATGATTCGAACGCCTTCATGAAGTTGACCGCCTCGTTGTGGACTTCATGGGTGGCCGCACACGTGATCCGGTCATCGTCGACGCCCTGTTTCTCGCTGTAGCGGATGATGTCGTGCTCGAAGGCGACGCTGGTCTGGCCGCACGGGCATTTCAGGTCCCAGTCGATCGTCACCTCGTCGCCGGAGATCGCGCCGCCCCAATGCGCCTTGAGGAGAAGGTCGTACACCGCCGCCCGTCCGGTCTGCCGCCCGGTGCGAGGCAGCGGCTCGCTGGTCTCCGGGTCGAGAACGAAGGGAATCACCCACGGCTGCACGTGATAGCGCCCCTCGCTGCACCCCCAGTGAAATGCGCTCTGCTCGGAAAAGCCGTAGCCCTCCTGGATGCGCTCGACCCCGAGGAACCGCCGGATCACGTCCATGTAGTCGTCCGGAAGCACGAAGCCTTTCATGCCGCCGCCGGTGAGGATCGCCGAGTCCGTGGCGAAGACGCCGGAGATGCCGCGATCCAGGCCGGCTTTGGCCACGTCGTACATCAGGTTGTAGGTGCCGATCATGAAAACCCGCCTACCGGCCAGCTTCTCGGTGATCGTGGTGAAGAACTTGTCCAGGTCCTCGGGCTGGCGCGCCTGCATCGCGATGAACTCGTCCTTACGCGCGGACAGCGCCGGGTCGATCACCAGCCGGTCCAGTTCACCGCGCGACGCCGCCGCACGCATCTTCGAGGCGAGGAACATCAGGTCGGTGTCGACCGCCTCTGGATAGAGGGCATGGAACTTGGTCTCGTCGCCGCCGGTGAACCCACCCTTGATCATGTCGGCGATACGCAGGTGGCCGAGCTTGCCGCTGGCGAAGTTCGGCCAGATCACCTCGACCTTCGGATTGAGTTCCGCGGCAGTCGGTTCGGTACCGAAGGTCTGGAACAGGCAGATCTTCCACAGGATCATGCCCTCGCGAGCACCCTGCTTGTCCTTGGGGATGATCGACAGCGTGCCGGTGGTCCCGCTGGAGGTGATCACCTCCAGCGGCGTCTGCCGATCGAGCCGCTCGATCCAGTCGTCGATCCCCGTGCAGCCCTGGGTGTCGACCCCCGACAGGTCATAGCTGGTCAGCTTGCCCAGCCAATGGGTCAGCAGGTCGAAGCGCTTGTTGTCGACCAACACCGCGGGATACGACTTGTACGCGGTGTGCGGCAACAGCAGCGGGACGACGTCGTCGAACCGATGCAGCTCGTCGACGCCGAGCCGGTCCGCGAGCTTGCGCACGATCTCGATGCTGCGACGGTGCTGCCCGAACCTGATCGCCATCGCCTGCCGCTGCAGTTCTTCGAGCTCCGCGCGCGGCACGCTGTGCATCCGCGTCAGCGACTCCCCGAAGTATCCGATCGGGTCATCCATGAACTCTTCCACCGTGCGCCGATCCGGGGGCGCCGACTGCTGTGTCGTCATGGCATGACCGTACGCATCAATTGCAGTTCAATGCAAGCGTGCATTGTTATGCAATTAATAGTCCGCGGAATACCTCCGCGAACGACTCCGTTGCATGGACCATCGGCATAACTAAACTGGACGTACAGTTCAGATAGACAGAGAACAGGTGGTCAAAGACATGAGCGTTTGGTTCATCACCGGAGCTTCCCGCGGATTCGGATTGCAGATCGCCCGCGACGCACTCGCCCGCGGTCATCAGGTCGTCGCCACCGCACGCGATGCCGCCGCCGTCACCACCGCACTGGGCGAGAACGACAACGTGCTCGCCGTGGCCCTGGACGTCACCAACGAGGAGCAGGCGCGACAGGCCGCACAGGCCGCGGTCGATCGCTTCGGCCGCATCGACGTACTGATCAACAATGCCGGGCGCGGCCTGCTCGGCGCCGTCGAAGAAGCCACCGACGTCGAGGTGCGGGCGGTCTATGAGACGAACGTCTTCGGGCTGCTGACCGTCACCCGTGCCGTCACCCCGGTGCTGCGGGCCCAGCGGTCGGGCACCATCGTCAACATCTCCTCGGTCGGCGGATTCGTCGGCTCGCCCGGGTGGGGTGTCTACGCGTCGACCAAGTTCGCCGTCGAAGCACTCTCCGAGGCACTGCACGCCGAACTGCAACCGCTGGGCGTGCACGTCATGGTCGTCGAGCCCGGCTACTTCCGCACCGACTTCCTCGACTCGTCGAGCCTGCAGACCCAGCGCAATGTCATCGACGACTACGCCGACGGCCCCGCCGGCCAGATGCGCGTCGCCGCGGGGGAACGCAATCACGATCAGCCCGGCGACCCGGTGAAGGCCGCCAAGGCCATCATCGACGTCGTCGAAGCGTCACAGCCGCCGCTGCGCCTCCTGCTGGGCAACGACACCATCGCGGCAGTCGAGGGCAAGATCGCCCACGTCCAGAACGAGCTCGCACAATGGCGAAGTGTCTCGGAATCAACGGATTTCGACGATGTCGCCGCGAGCTGAGACTGCAGTCGGTGGGGCGGGCGAGGATTTCGTCCGCCCCACCGGCGCGCGCAGCGACCGCATCCACCAGGCGATCCTGATTGCAACCGCCGAACTGCTCGACGAGGGCGGATTCCCGTCGGCCACCATGGACGCGATCGCGGCGCGGTCCGGCGCCAGCAAGGCCACGCTGTACAAGCACTGGCCGTCGCGTACCGCCGTCGCGGCCGAGGCATTCGGCACCATGATGGCCGAAGCACTGCCGCTTCCTGACACCGGCAGCACCACAGGAGATCTCACCGAGCAGGTGGTGCGCGTCTCGGCGTTCTACGCCAGTGCCCGCGGTCAGGTGTTCGCTCAGTTGCTCGCGGCCTGTGTCGAGGATGCGAGCGGCGCAGCGTATTTTCGTGAGTACTTCCTCAACGGCCGCCGCGCCGCGATCACCGAGCTATGGCAGCGCGGGGTGGACCGCGGCGACGCCGACGCCGACATCGCGATCGACGATGTCATCGACATCCTGTTCGGCCCACTCATCTTCCGGCGCATGACCGGCCATTGCGCCCTCACTGAGGAACACGCACGCCGGCTGGCCGCGACCGCGCTACGGGGACTGCTTCCAGATACCGGCTAGTGGCAACCATCGACAACGCGTCGAATACGCAATGTAGAAACGTGGTACCGCCTGTGGTACCACGTTTTCAGATCGCATATACGCCGTCGTGGCGGTACTGCTGTTACTACTGAGCCTTGGCTCACCCGCACCCGCAGGTCTCCCCCACCCGCAGCACGGGCGTCAGCCCCTCCCCGGCAACCGGGGCATCCCCGAGCAACAGGCCGAGCGCCTGGCGCGCCAAGGCATCGACGGGTTGTTGCACCGCGGTGAGCCGCACCTGCCCGTAATCGACGGCGCTGCCGTCGAAACCGACCACCCCGATGTCGCCGGGCACCCGCAGCCCCGCATCGCCGATCGCCCGGATCGCGGCGGCCGACTGACCATAGGTGCCCACCACGAACGCGCGCGGGACGTGTTCGACGCGACGCAGAAACTCTCCGACCGCGTCGTATGCGCCGGACGGGGTGAGATCGGTCCGGATGAGCGGGAGATCCTGACCCACGACGGAGGCGACGCCCTCGAACCGCTGTTGCACGGTTTCGCGGTCACCGTGATGAACGTCGTCCTCGGTGAAACCGCCGACGAATGCGATGTCGCGGCAGTCATGGACATCCAGCAGGTGTCGGGCGACGAGTGCGCCGGCATTCACGTGATCCACCCCGACGATGTCGGCTTCCACGTCACCGCGGATGTTGTGCATCCACACCACCGGAATACGTTCCTGCCGACACAAATTCGCCGTTCCGGGGGCGTTCGCCGCACCGACCACCAGCAGTCCGTCGACACCGACTTCGGCGAACGCGGCCGCGAACTCAAGTTCACGCTCGGGGTCGTAGCCGGTGTTACCGATCAATGTCAGGTGGTCGCGTGCCCGGGCTTCGATCTCGATCCGCCCCACGAACTCACCGAACAGCGGCAGCGTGAGGTCGGGGACCAACAGTCCGATCTGCCGCCATCGCCGCGACCGGCGCAGCGCCCTGGCCCGTACATCGGGCCGGTAGTTCAACTCGTCGATCGCACTGATCACCTTGGCCCGCAATAATTCTGACACCGGCCGCGGGCCGTTGTTGAGCACATAACTCACCACCGCCGTCGAAGTGCCGGCGCGGCTGGCCACATCTGCCAGTGTCGGACGTTTACCACTCACAACGGCTGGACCCTCCGCTCGTAGATGACGGCTCGAAAGAGTTTGAATCACCTCGATTGTGACGGTTCCGCCCACGCTTCGCCTGCTTACGCTAATCGATTAGAACCGTAACGAGGAGGACCCGTGGTTGTAACCGGACATTGGTGGAGTAACTGACATGGCATTTGTACGTCCTAGCGGAGTCAGCTACCTCGATCCCGACCTTGTCCACGACAGTTACATCCTGTTCACCGGCGCCGACGGAACCACCCGGGTGATCGACCTCAACGGCACCGTGGTGCACGAGTGGCCGTATGCCGGTGTCCCACCGCGCATTCTGGACCCTGCCCTCAACGACGGGCGCCTGGGCGACGTCGGGGTGCAACTGTCCGACAGCGACGACGCCCGCGGCGGCATCTACGCCAACGGCACCGTCGGCCAACTCGACTGGGACGGCGAGATCGTCTGGGAGTGGGGCACGCAGGCGCCTGACGGTGCGGCCCGGCAGAACCACGACTGGGAACTGTTGCCCAACGGCAACCGGTTGATCCTGGTCACCGTTCCCCGTGTGGTGGCCGCTCTCGGTGAGCACACCGTAGGCGATCAGGGACTTTACGAAGTCACACCCGAAGGCGAGATCGTCTGGCAGTGGCTGGCCGGCGATCACCTCGACGAGTTCGGATTCTCCGAGGCGGGATGGGATGCCCTGCGCCAGACCGTCGCTCGCGACCCTGATGATCCCTGGGGATACCTGGAGATGAACAGCGCCAAAACCCTTGGGCCCAACCGGTGGTATGTGGATGATCCGGGCTCCGTCTTCCACCCCGACAACATCCTGATCAGCTTCCGCAAGGCCAACATCGTCGCCCTGATCGACAAGTCGTCCGGAGCCATCGCGTGGAAGCTGGGCCCCTACTACGACGCCGAGTTCGGCGCCCAGCATCAGCGGATCAACGTGCACAAGGTGCCGCGCCCGGTCGATCAGACCTCCGGTCAGCACAACCCCCACATGATCGCCGCGGGCCTTCCCGGTGCGGGCAACATCCTGGTGTTCGACAATCAGGGCGGCGCCGGATACCCGGCCGCACCGCTGGGCATCTACGCCGGGTCGCGGATCCTCGAAATCGATCCCGCCACCAAGGAAATCGTGTGGCAGTACACCGCTGAAGACTCGGGCCTGCCGTCCTGGACCTTCTTCAGTTCGTTCGTCAGCAATGCCCAGCGACTTCCCAACGGCAACACCTTGATCACCGAAGGGATGCAGGGACGGTTGTTCCAGGTCACCCCCGACGGTGATGTGGTGTGGGAGTACCACAGCCCCTACCAGGGTTACGGCGTGGCCGGTGAGCCCGAAGTCAAGCAGACCAGGGTGCCCGGGGTCGACCGGCTCACCCGGACCGCGCTGGTGTACCGATCGCAGGCCGTGCCGTTCGACTGGGTGCCCGCGGGGGTCTCGCGCGAACCGCTGCACGCAGTCGGGACTGAATCGGAAAGCCTTCCATGACAGCCGGTTTGGCGGTCCGGACACCGGCCGCGAGCGCGGGCCGATACCCGGGCCCGGCCCGGGTCCGGTCGGCGTTCGCCCGGTTGGGTGTCCTGGGCTGGACGGTCGCCGGCCTGGGGATCGCCGCGGCGTTGTGGTCGCTGGTCGTGGCGACCGGGCGGTTCCCGCGGCAGCTGTTCCCGAGTGTGCCCGAGATCCTCGCCGCCGGGCACACCCTGTGGACCGAGGGCCTGCTGGCCGACGACATCGTCGCCAGTTTGCGCAGGGCGGCAGTCGGTTTCGCGATCGGTGCCGCCACCGGGATCGTCGTCGCGGTGTTCACCGCAACCACCAAGGCGGGGCGCAACCTGCTGCAACCGGTTCTGCGGGTGTTCTCGCCGATCCCGACGATCGGCCTGGTCCCATTGGCGATCCTGTGGTTCGGGCTGGGCGAGAACAGCAAGCTCCTGGTCATCGCGCTCGGCGTCTTCGTCCCGGTATGGATCAACAGTCATTCCGGGTTGGCGAGCACACCGGTCGACTATCTGAAGGCCGCCCGCTGCCTGGGGGCCGGCCGCTGGCAGACGTTGTCCAAAGTGGTGCTGCCCGAGGCCGCCCCCGATATCGCATCGGGCCTGCGGGTGGGGGCCGCGATGGCGTTCGTGCTCATCGTGGTGGCCGAGATGACCGGCACCACTGCGGGTATCGGCTACCGGATCTCCCAGGCACAGCTGTTCTCCCAGGCCGATCGGCTGATCTTCTGCCTGATCATCCTCGGCATCGTCGGCGCGCTGTGCGACCTGTTGGTCGCCTCGGTCACGTCCCCGTTCACCCGTTGGGCTCAAGAGGAGCGCTGATGGCCATCCAGACCCACGATCTCGTGGTGAAGTTCCCCGGCAAGCAGGAGCCGACGCTCAAGGGCATTTCCCTGACGATTCCCGACGGCTCGTTCTCCGTCCTCGTCGGCGCGTCCGGCAGCGGCAAATCGACACTGCTGCACTGTCTGGCCGGACTGATCACCGCGACCACGGGCTCGGTGACCGACAGTGGCGAGGCAGTCACCGCACCGCATCCCCGACGCGGCGTCGCCTTCCAACGCGATGTGCTGTTCCCGTGGATGACGGTCGCCGACAACATCGACTTCGCCCTGGCGGCCCGGCGGCTGTCAAAACCCGAGCGCCGGGACAAGATCCACGAACTGCTCGACTTGGTGGGCCTGCGTGACGAGGTGGCCACCCAGCGCCCCGGTGAGTTGTCCGGCGGTATGCGCCAACGGGTCAGTATCGCCCGCGTGCTGGCCGGGGAGCCGACGGTGATGCTGATGGACGAACCGTTCGCGGCGCTCGACGCACTCACCCGGCTGCGCATGCAGGATCTGCTCATCGATCTGTGGACGCGGTTGAACCGCACGATCGTCTTCGTCACGCACGACATCGACGAGGCGATCCGGCTCGGCGACACCGTCAGCGTGCTGCGCGACGGGCAGATCGCCGATCAGATCACCAACCCGTTGAGCCGGCCCAGGCCCGCCGACGCGCTGGCGGACCAGCCCGGCTACAGCGAGATCCGCAAGACCCTGCACCACCAGCTCGGCATCGACCACGCCGCGCACTGATCCCCTACCCCCACAAAGGAAACCCATACCGTGAAGACTCCTCTTCGGCGCATCGTCGCCGCGGCAGTTGCCGCTGCCGCACTGGCCGTGACAGCCACCGCCTGCACCGACTCGGGCACCGCGAACGCCGATCAGCTCACCGTCGGATTCGTCGTCGACCCGTCCTGGGCGCAGATCCCCGTCGCCGCCGACACCGGCCTGTTCGGCAAGCACAACGTGAACGTCAAGGTGGTGAACTTCCAGTCCGGCGTCGAGGCACTGCAGGCCGCGGCCGCCGGTCAGGTCGACATCACCACCGCCGCCGATGTGCCGACCTCGGCCGCGCTGACCCGTACCCCCACCCTGCGGGTGATCGCCGACGGTTCCCGCTGGGAAGGCTCGCGTATCGTCGCCCGGCGCAGCGCGGGCATCAACACCGTCGCGGATCTGGCCGGCAAGTCGATCGGCACTCCATTGGGCACCAGTGCTGCCTACTTCGTGTCGAACGCCTTGGCACAGAACAACATCAAGGCTGAGCTCGTCCAGGTCGCCCCGTCGGCGATCGTGACCGCCGCCACCCAGCGCAATGTCGACGCCGTGTCGATCTTCCAGCCCTACCAGGCGCAGACCATCAAGGCCCTCGGCGACGACGCCGTGGCCCTGACCGGCGGAACCTACAACCAGCACAGCCTGTTCGTCGCCACCGAATCGGCTGTCTCGACCAAGGGCAAGGCGATCACCGCGTTCCTGGCCGCACTCGGTGACGCCGGCGCCGCCCTGTCCCAGCACGACAAGGCCGCCGTCGACGCCGTCGCCAAGGCCACCCAGCTGGACCCTGAGCTGTTGGGCACCGTGCTCGGCGAGTTCGACTTCACTCTGCAGCTGAAGCCGGACCTGGCGGACAAGCTGGCCGAACTCGGGGCGTGGGCCAAGACGCAGAAGTCCATCGACCCGGGCACGCAACTGCCGGACTACGCGAAGTTCCTCGACAACCAGTTCCTGCCGCAGTCGGCACCCTAGGCACGGAGCCCTCGGCCGACACAATGGAAGCCATGACCAGAAATCGCCTACTCGCCGCTGCGGCCGCTACGGCCGCAGCGGCCGTGGTCACCAGCTGTGCGACGGCCGCCCAACCCGGGCTGCATCCCGGGCAGCTACTCACCGCTCGGCCGCTGACCACCACCGCCGCGCTGCCCAGCGGTGAGACCCGGTTGATCACCTACGTCTCCGACGATGCGCACGGCCAACCCATCGTGGTGTCAGGCACAGTGGCCGTCCCGAAGTCGCCGCCGCCCGAGGACGGCTGGCCGGTGATCTCCTGGGCCCACGGCACCACCGGCTACGCCGACACCTGCGCCCCCTCGGTCGATACGCCCGACGGTCTGGCCCACGACTACCTCGGACCGGTGACCACGATGCTCGACACCTGGGTGGCGCGCGGCTACGCCGTCGTCCAAACCGACTACCAGGGGCTGGGCACCCCCGGCGGGCATCCCTACGTCGACGGCACCAGCGAGGCGAACACTGTCACCGACATCGTGCGGGCGGCCCGCGAACTGAACTCCGGCATCGGCACGGACTGGGTTGCCATCGGTCACAGCCAGGGCGGGCAGGCCGCGTTGTTCACCGCCCAGGATGGTGGGCAGCGCGCACCCGAACTCGACCTGAAAGGCGCGGCGGCACTCGCGCCCGGCGGGGTGGGGATGAGCCAGGCAGTCGACTTCGTACGCTCCGGAAGTCCGGACGCCGTTGGAACACAGGCTTTCCTGCCACTGCTGGTGCTCGGCGCCGCCGTGGTCGATCCGGGCATCGAGCCGGATGAGATCTTCACACCGCAAGCGCAGCCCTTGTTGACCGCGGCCCGCACTGCGTGCATCGGTCAGATCCGCGCCGTTGCACCGGTGCCGTCGGCACAGGTCTTCGCGGCGGATGCGAATGTGACCCCCCTGCAGGACTACCTCGGCCGCCAAGATCCGACCCGCCTCAGCCCGGGGGTACCGGTCATGATCGCGCAGGGCACCGCCGACACCGCGGTTACCCAACCTGGTGTCGACGCACTGGCAAAAGCCATGTGCGACAAGGACGTCGCAGTCGACTACCGGGTGTATGCCGGTCAGGACCACCGTGGCGTCATCGGCGCCTCACTACCGGACGTCCAGGACTTTGTGAACACGGTGATGGACGGGAAAACGGTCAACACCTGTCCACGCTGACACCTACCTACAGTGCCCGCGCGCGCTGGTCACGCAACCGCAGCAGTGCCGTCCCGAGCGCACCGACCACCACCAGATCAGAGGCCACTCCGCTGCTGACCGTCGCCAGCAGCCACCCGGCGACGCCGGTGGCCAGGACGAACGGCGGCAGCCACTCGAACACCTGCGACCACGACGGCACCGGATGGTGCGTGTGCGCCGCATCCTTGGCCCGGGCGTACTCGGGATAGAACTCGGTGACGGCCACGGCGAAGAACAGCGCGGCCAGCTGAAGAATCCAGCCGGTCCAGAAGTTGTCGGTGCTGCCGTAAACCACATCGCCGAGGAACCCGACCGACGCCGAGAAGCCGAATGCCGCCGCCCACACCGCGGACACCACCATGTTGGTGCGCTTGAACAGCGGCGTATCCCAATGGTCCGGCGGAGTGACGTCGCGAGCGTAGGCCGTCGTGTACGGCCGGCCGATCACCACACTGACCAGGGCGAACAATGCGAGCGTGGCGTTGGTGATCTCTCCCGACCACATTTCCAGCCAGGCCTTCTGGCCGCTGGAGGCCACCAAGCCCACGACGGCGAGCACCACGAAGAAGGCGACTCCGAGCCCCTCGAACACGTGCACCGGAATATGGCGACGCCGGTCCAGGGCCAGCACCAGCAGTGAGAAACCGAGTGCGCCCCACACCGCAATCTCGTACCGGCCGGGACCGGCCAGGATCGCCATCAGCGCCCACGGCACGATTCCGGACAACGGAGAGTCCAGAAACGCATCGAGGGCTTTGCCGAGCACGCGACGACGGTAAGTGACGCAACTGGGAAATCCCCAAGACGGCAAAACCCGTCCATCGGATTTCCCCAGGTGGACGATGTACTCATGGCCTCCGACCTGGAAACCCGAGTCGACGAGATCGCCCCGGACATCTATCGACTGTCCACCTGGATACCGGGGATCACCGAGCGCGGCTTCACGTTCAATCAGTTCCTGCTGATTGGGGAGGAGCCGTTCCTCTTCCATACCGGGCAGCGGTTCCTGTTCCCGCAGGTCTCGGTGGCCATCGAACGGGTCCTGCCGCTGACCCGGCTGCGCTGGATCTCGTTCGGCCATCTGGAAGCCGACGAGTGTGGCGCGGTCAACCAGTTCCTGGCGGCTGCACCCAACGCCGAAGTGATCCACGGCCGCCTGGCCGTCATGTTGTCGCTGACCGACATGTGTGACCGTGCGCCGGTCACCGCGCCGGCGGAGGCCGCGCACGACATCGGTGGGCATCGCCTTCGGTTCATCGCCACACCACATGTGCCGCACAACTGGGAAGCCGGGTTGTGGTTCGACGAGGCTACCTCGACGCTGCTCGCCGGTGACCTGTTCACCCACATCGGTCGATGTTCACCCCTCACCGAGTCCGATTGTGTGGCACCGGCATTGGAGGCGGAAGCACTGTTCCATGCCACCGGCCTGACCACGAATCTGACGCCCACGTTGACCCGGCTCGCCGAGCTGAACCCCACCACGTTGGCGATCATGCACGGCGCTTCGTTCCATGGCGACGGGGCCCGGCAGCTACGTGCGCTGGCCGACGGTTACGCAGGGCTTTTCGGCGCGTCATAACCCGCTCCGATCGCGCGCGATGCGTAGCCTTGGCGCGGTGAAGGCGTGGCAACCGCTGAGCGCCCTGCTGGCTGTGGGTGTGCTGTTGTCCGGCTGCCAATCGAGTATCGAGGGCACCCCGAGCACCAGCCCGCAATCACCGACCGAGCCCAGTTTCCCGACGGCACGGCCCACCCGGTCCAGCCCGGCGCCCTCGCCGAGCACCACCGCAGCGGCTCCACCCAGCACCTCCCATGCGCCGTCCGGGGCCACCCCGCTGCAGCCGGAGAACGGGTACGTCTTCATCGAGACCAAGTCCGGTAAGACCCGCTGCCAGCTGTCCCAGCAGTACGTCGGCTGCGAATCAGACTTCACCAACGCACCGGTCATCGACGGTGAGCACGCGACCGGCGTCAGTCTCACCCCCGGTGGCCAGATCAAATGGGTGGTGGGAAACCTCGGTGACATTCCGGTGGTCACCCTCGATTACCGCAAGTACAGCGCGGTGGGCTGGACCATCGATGCGAGTGAGGACGGCACCCGGATCAGCAATGACGGCACCGGGCATGGGATGACCATCGCTGTCGAGGGCGTGAAAACCTTCTAGAGTTGGCGCATGACTGTCGCTCGGCGCGAACGTGCCGCCCTGGTCGAGTCCATGCGTGCCGCAGGCCCTGATGCCCCGACCCTCTGTGAGGGCTGGACCGCGCGTGACTTGGCCGCCCATCTGGTGGTGCGCGAGCGGCGCCTCGACGCCGCCCCCGGCATCCTGGTGCCCCAACTCGCGGGCTACACCGAGCGCGTGCAGCAGAAGGTCACCGAGAGCACCGAGTGGGGCGACCTGGTCGACCAGATCGCTGCCGGTCCGCCGCTGTACTCCCCGTTCAAACTGCTGGACCCGCTGGTCAACGTGGCCGAGATGTACATCCACAACGAGGATGTGCGCCGGGCTCAACCAAATTGGGAGCCAAGGGATCTCGATGACGCAACGGTGTCCGCGCTGTCTCGCGGGATCGCCGCGATGGCCCGGATGACGATGGGCAAATCTCCGGCCCGGGTGGCCTTGACCACCCCGGCGGGCAAGACGCTGGCCACCGTGGGCGCCGGTCCGGAGGTGACGGTGACGGGAGAGCCGGGCGAGCTGTTGTTGTTCGCCGCCGGCCGGGAGCCGGCCTGGGTGACGTTCTCCGGTGACGACGCTGCCGTCGCCGCGCTGCGCGCCGCCCGTCGCGGGCTGTAAAACACCAGGTAGTCCCCGGCTTTACTGATTCTTGATCGTGCGTTGAATCGTCGCCCCGACGATGGGCGCGTGGGTACGCTTTCATCGGTGGAACTGGGGGTTTTGGGGCCTCTTCAGGTCCGAATGGACGGTGCGCCCGTCGTGATACCGGGCGCGAAGCCGCGTGCCATCCTCACGATGCTCGGATTGCACGGTGGTTCGGTTGTACCGGCCGACGTGCTGATGGAATTGCTCTGGGGCGACGATCCGCCACGTACCGCCGCCAAGGCCCTGCAGACCCATATCTCCGCGTTGCGTCATGCTCTCGGCGACGGCTTCGTATTGACCGAGGGAACCGGATGGCGCCTGAACACGGCCGAGACCGACGCCTCGCGGTACAAGTCGCTCGCCAAATCCGGCAGGGACGCACTCGGCGCCGGTGACACCGGTGGTGCCGTGACTCGATTCGACGAGGCAGTCGCCCTGTGGCGAGGAATCCCCGAACTGCCCGACTGCCGACGGGGAGTGTCCGAGAAGACCCGGTGGATCGAGGGCCACGCGGCACTGGTCGAGGACCGGGCGGATGCGCTCCTGGCGACCGGCCGTGCGGCGGAGATCATCGGCGACCTCGAGGCGGCCGTGGCGGACGCACCGCTGCGCGAAAGACGTTGGGGCCAGCTGATGCTCGCGCTCTACCGGGCCGGCAGGCAGGGCGAGGCGCTCGGCGCCTACCGCCGGGCCCGCTCATTGTTGGCCGATGAGCTCGGGGTCGACCCGGGACCCGAACTGCGGCGGCTGGAAGCCGCGATCGTCGCCCAGGATCCCGAGCTCGAAGCCCCTGCAACCCAACACGTTCCGTCTGTGACGCGGGCCGTGACCTTCCTATTGACCGACATCGAAGGGTCGACAGCCGCCTGGGAGGCAGACGCCGACGCCATGGCTCTCGCACTCGCGCGGCACGACGAGCTCGTCGAACAGGTCGTCACATCCCGCGGCGGCCGTCTGATCAAGACACGCGGCGAGGGTGATGCCACGTTCTCGGTCTTCGACCGCCCGTCAGCAGCCGCAGCCGCCGCGATCGAGTTGCAGGACGCGATCTTCCACGAACCGTGGCCGCTGGCCGAACCGATGCGTATCCGCATTTCCCTGCACACCGGCGAGGCCGAGCTCCGGGACGGCGACTACTTCGGTCGCGCCGTCAACCGCGCCGCCCGGCTGCGGTCGCAGGCCTCGGGTGGCCAGATCCTGTGTTCGGGTGCGACCGCCGAGCTGGTCATCGACACCTTGTCCGACGACGTCGCGCTCGTCGACCTGGGCATGCGTCAGTTGAAGAACCTGGCACGGCCCGAGCACATCTTCGAGCTGCGCCTGCAGACCGCCGAAAGTCCACCGCCGACCAGCGATACACCCATCGAGCGGCCGCCGATGCCCGCGGTGCTCACAGGACCTGGCCCTTTCGTCGGGCGCGCCCGCGAGCTCGCCGAGCTTCTCGCCGCCTGGCACCAGACGGTCCTGGCCGGCACCCGCGCCGTACTGATCGCGGGCGAACCAGGCGTCGGCAAGACCCGCCTGGCCGGCGAATGGGGCCGGCAGGCCTATGAGCAGGGTGCGGTGGTGCTCTACGGCCGTTCCGACGAAGACCTCGGTGCGCCCTACCAGCCGTTCGCGGAGGCCCTGCGCACGCTCGTGCCCTGCGTCGGTACCAGTCGGCTGCGCGGGCTGCGTGGCATCGAGGCATTACTGCCGCTGGTTCCCGGGTTGACCGATGTCCTCCCCGATCTCGCGGCGCCACCTCACGGAGACCCGGACACCGAACGCTACGCACTGTTCGATGCCGTCGTGGCCCTGCTCGGAGTCGCGTCGGTGGAAGCACCCATCGTCCTGGTGCTCGACGACCTTCATTGGGCGGCCAAGCCCACTTTGCTTCTGCTACGCCACCTTCTGCGCTTCGGAGAGCACGCTCGCGTGCAGATCGTGGGCACCTACCGCAGTACGGACCTCGATCGCTCCCACCCGCTGGCGGCGATGCTCGCCGACCTCCACCGTGACGGGAGCGCCAACCGCATTGCCCTCAACGGCCTTGATGTGGACGACGTCAGCACGTATGTGGCCGAGGCTGGATACGCCGACGAAGAGTTGGCCCGCGCGTTGGCATCGGTCACCGGTGGCAACCCGTTCTTCCTCATCGAGGCCTTGCGTCATGTGGACGAGAGCGGCGGACACTGGGACCCGAGCACCCTGCCACAGGGCGTCCGGGAAGCCGTGAGCCGCAGGCTTTCCCGGCTCCCGGTCGAGACGAACAAGGCATTGGCCGCGGCCGCGGTGGTGGGCAGCCAGTTCGCCCTGGAACTGGTCGAGCAAGTGGTCGGTCAGGACTTGGTCGACGCATTCGACGAGGCATGCCAGGCCGCGATCCTCATCGAGGAACCCGGCGGTCGCTACCGCTTCAACCACGCCATCGTCCGACAATCGCTGCTTGCCGAGCTGGCGTCCGTGCGGCGCATGCGGCTGCACCAGCGCATCGCGGCGACGCTGGAGACGACGCCGGGTGCCGATGACGAACTGTTGGCCGACCTGGCCCACCACTACTTCGAATGCGCCTGGGCGGGAAACGCACTCAAGGCCGTCGAGTACTGCCGTCGCGCTGCGGACCAGGCGATGACGCGACTGGCCTACGAGGGCGCCGCCGACCTTTACGACCACGCCCTGCACGCGCTGGAGGAACTGGACGACGAGCTGCCCGACCGGGACGACCAGCGTGTCGAACTTCTGGTGGCGCGCTGTGAGGCGCTGCTGGCCGCGGGCGATGTGTCTTCGGCGGCAGGCGCCGTGTCGCAACTGAAAGAAGGAACGCGCGATTCAGCACGGCTGGCGGCATGGGCGACATGCTTCGACGGCCAGCTCTCGATGCTCGTCGATCCCGAGCGCCTGGACGACATCGAATCCGCGGTGGCGGCGGCCGCCGTGACGCTGGCCGAATTGGGCGACGCTGCAGGGGAAGCCAAAGCCCACACCGTGCGAGCCGGGTGCCTTGCCCGTCTCGGACGCGTCGCCGACTGCGAGCTCGCGTTGGACAACGCGCTCACCGCAGCGCGCCAGGCGCGTGAACACCGTCTGGTGAATGCGGTGCTGGCGGGCGCACCACTGGCCGCGTTGTGGGGACCCAACCCGGTTCCGCGGGCGGGCGGGCGGTGCCTTGACGTAGTGCGTCTACTGCGGATTACGACCGATTCACCTGCGGTCGAAGCGACGTCGACCCGGTGCCAAGCTGTGCTGGAGGCGTTCCGTGGCCGGGCCGCTGCGGCCCGGCGGATGATCGACTCCGCCCGGCGCACCGTCACCGAGCTTGGCCTGCGCCATGCGCTGCTCGAAGTCGAGCACTTCGCCGGCATCGTCGAGCTGGTGCTCGATGATCCCGCCGCGGCCGACGAACATCTTCGGCTTGCCTACAACGGTTTCCGTCGGATGAGGCTGGATGCCGATACAGCGGAGGTGGCCGCGCTGCTGGCGCGTGCGTGCCTCGCGTTGGGCAGGGACACCGAGGCTGACGAACTGTGCTCGGAGAGTGAGCGGCTCGCCGGGCACGCGTTGAAGCCGGCGATCGCCTGGCGCACGGTTCGGGCGCAGCTACTTTCGCGGGGTGGCGCCCATGAGGAGGCCCGACTGGTCGCCGAGGAGGCCGTCGCCATCGCCGAACGCACTGATGCGCTGGTAGATCACGGCGACGCGTGTCTTGTCCTGGCGGCGGTGTTGAGGGCGGCCGGCGACAGTGCTGGTGCACGCGTTGCGGCCGAGCGATCATCCGAACTGTACGAGCAGAAAGGCGCTGTGGCACTTGCTGAAAAGGCGCGTGGCCGTCTCGGTGGGCAAACCCCCTCTGCGCCTACCGCGCCACCAGAATCACCGGCCATCGAGCCGAACAACGCATGCGTACGAGTGTGCAAGCAACTGGCCGCCGCTGTTGAACAGGAAGCCTGGGGCGACCTTGAGGGGCTTTTTGCGCCCGGCGTCGTTGTCGAGAGCCGCCGAAGGATCGTCGGCTTTACCCCTATCAACCTTCCGCCGCGCGATTGGCCACGCGAGATGCGGCGGTATCTCGAGTTGGGAATGGTCCAACACCGGCCGGTATTCGTCGCCGCGCGGGGTGAGCGCCTCGCTCTGGTCAGGTTGTCTGTAGGCACTGACGACATAAGCCGCGGGGCACCACAGGACGAGTTGTTCCAGGTGATCGGCCTCGACGAGGACGGCCTGATCGCATTACAGGTGTGGTTCGACATCGAAGATATCGATGCCGCGCTCGCCGAACTCGACGCGCAGTACGAGCGATTCGAAGCGCTGCAACAACAATCGCAGTCCCAAGTGCCCCAGCGCTATTCGGATACCGCCTGCACGCGGGCAAGCGACCGCGCGGTAGCTGCTATCGACTCCGGAGAGTGGGACGAGTTCGAGCGGATCTTCGCTCCCGAAGGCTACATCGAGAGTAGGCGCAAGCTCGTTGGCTTCGAGCGGACCGAATTCTCACCCCACGACGTGATGCACCAGACGAGGTGCGACCTCGAGAACAGGATCATGCGGGCGGAGCACGTCATTCTTGCCGTACGAGGCGAGCGTCTCGCACTTGCACGGGTCATCCTGGGCACTGTCGATGAAAGCCCTGGCGCACCCAAGGACGAAGTCCTCCAGGTGTTCGGCATCGACGACGACGGCCGAATTGCTCTGCAAATATGGTTCGACGTCGACGATATGGATGCAGCGCTGGCCGAACTCGATTCCTTGCACGCTCGGTTCGAAGACGAACGTCCGCGGGTGTCACTGGCGAACGCGGCGACCCGGGCTGATGATCGCTTGATCACGCTCTCTCTCGCCAATCGTCTTGACGAGATCGGTGCGCTGTTCACCGAGGACACGCGGCTTGATGACAGACGTCAAGGCTTCCGCTGTGAAATCAATGGCCGCGCGACCGCGGTCGACAACATCTGTTCGATCGCAGCCTTGGGGGTCGCGGTTACGAAGTCGACTATCGCGGTGCGCGGCGATCGCCTGTGTCTGAGCCGCGAGAGGTTCGAGGAGCCCGCCGCATTTTGCGTTGAAACGCTGGAGATCACCGAAGTCGACAGCCAAGGGTTGATGACCGAAAAGGTCGTGTTCGATCTCGATGAGTTCGACGCCGCCCTCGCCGAACTCGACGCCCGCTATCTCGCAGGCGAAGCCGCCCCGTATGCGCAGACCTGGTCCGTTGTCCTGAAGAACTACGCCAGCTTCAACCGACGCGAGGTCCCCGCGACGACAGCCGACTGGATGAACGTAGACAACCGTCGCGCAGCAGCTTTCGCTCCCGGCGACGTGGTCAGGTTTATCCAAGCCACATGGGAAGACACACCGGACACCACGATCTACATCGCGGCGGTGCATCGTCTCGCCGACCACGGGGCCGTCGTCACTCACGTTGCCCAGGGAACCTCGCAGGGCGGCTTCGAGGCCGAGTGGCGGGGCCTCCAGCTTCTCGGTTTTGAAGGTGAATTACTCTCCCGCTCCGAACTATTCGATGAGACGGACCTCGACGTTGCGCTTGCGAAGCTCGACGAGCTCGCTCGACCGACACTGCCGCTGGGCAACGCGGCCAGCCGTGTGTACGACCGCGTTTTCGCCTATTTCGCCTCCCGCGATTGGACAAGCATGGCGGAAGTAATGGCCGAGGACATTCTCGACGACGATCGTCGACGCGTTGCGAACGCCGGCCTCCGGCGCGGTCGCGACGCCATGATCGCCAACATGCGGACGGGCGCAGACCTCGGTGCAAGGTCCATAACGTCGACAGTCATTGCGACCCGCGGAGACCGCCTCGTGCTCCGTCATCTCCGTTTCTCGGGCCAAGGACCCGAGGCGTTTCACGCCGAGTTGCTCGGCATCGCTGAGATCAACGCCGACGAGCAGATGGTGGTCGCCGTCCAGTTCGACCTCGACGACGTCGACGACGCTTTAAAGGAACTCGATGCTCGCTACCTCGCCGGCGAGGCCTCCGCTCACGCACACACGTGGTCGGCCATCACGGCCGCCTATGCCGTCCTCAACCGGCGCAAACTGCCCACAAAGACACCGAACTGGATTCCCATCGAGTTCATAGACCACCGACGTCTCATCGCGATCGAAGCGGGCAAGCTGGGGCCTTCACTCCGCGCGATCTGGGACATCACGCCAGACGCCACCATCCATATTGAAGCGGTGCACCAGCTCGGCGATAACGGGGCTGTCATAACTCAGGCAGGATTAGCGACCTCGCGCGAGGGTTTCCAGGCTGAATGGCGGGATATTTGTGTCTTAATGGTTGAAGGCGATCTGATCACCCGCTGCGAACTCTTCGACGAGTCAGAGCTCGACGCGGCAGTTGCGAAATTCGACGAACTCAGCCGGCCAGTCCGGCGATTGGAGAACGCAGCACGCCGAGCGACCGATCGCTTTCTAGAGCGGTTCGCCGCCCGAGACTGGGACGCCATGGCGAACATGGTGATTGACGACATCAGATTCGACGACCGTCGTCGGGTGATAAACGCCGACCTGCAAACCGGGCGGGACACTTTCATCGAGAACTTCCGGATAGCAGCTGACCTCGGCGCCTCACAAACGCCGACACCCATAGCGATCCGTGGCGAACGCGTCGTCCTCGCAAGCGCTCGATTCTCGCTCGGCGGTGGGGCACCTGAGGAGTTCGGCCTCGATCTCCTGCACGTGATCGAAATCGACGCCGACAATCGAATTGCAGCAACCGTCACGTTCGACCACAACGCTTTCGACGCCGCGATTGACGAGCTCGACGCGCGCTACCTCGCCGGCGAAGCTGCGCCGCACGCACCCTCGTGGTCGGCGGTCGTGGGCGCATACGCCGCACTCAACCGGCGCGAAATGCCCGCAACGACCGTCGACCATGTGAGCGTCGACCACCGGAGGGTGACATCGTTCGCGCCCGGCGATATCAAGGACTACACGCGCCGTGCCTGGGATCAGATTCCGGACATCAGTTTCCGTATCGAGGCGGTACATCGGTTGAACGATCACGGTGCCGTCGTCACCCATGCGTTGCGCGGAACTTCGCGAGAGGGATTTGAGGCGGAGTGGCGCGAGATCCACCTGATGACGCTCGACGGCGAACTGTTCAACCGTAGCGAGATGTTCGATGAGGATGACCTGGATAGCGCTCTTGCCCGGTTCGACGACCTCAATCGCACGGCGAAGCTGAGCAACGCAGCAAGTCGTGCGTTCGAACGCTTCCAGAAGTGTTTGGCAAAAGCCGATCTGGACGCGATGCCGAACATGCTGTCCGAAGACATCTGCAGTGAGGATCGTCGTCGCATAGTAAGTTCAGGCATCCGGCGCGGTCGGGATGCTGCTCTCGAAGACGCCCGCGTGATCGCCGGACTCGGCGCCGGGATCACAGCGACAACAGTCCTTGCGATCCGCGGTGAGCACCTGGCGCTCAGGCACACTCAATACGCAGTCGGCCACGAACAGACCGATGCGTATCAAGTCGACCTTCTCGAAGTCGTCGTCGTGAATACCGACGAACGCATCTCCGCTGTAGTCAACTTCGACCCCGACGACTTCGACGCTGCGGTTGACGAGCTCGACGCGCGCTACCTGGCCGGTGAAACGGCAGACAATGCGCGCGCCTGGTCGGTCACGATGGCTGCTTGCGCCGCACTCAACCGGCACGAACTTCCGTCAACAACAGCAGATTTCGCGGACGTCGATCATCGACGAGCTGTAAGCATCGATGCGGGCGGCATGAAGGAGCTTCTCCGTACAGCGCTGGAACATACCCCGGTGATGACGCATCACGTCGAGGCGGTACACCGACTGACCGAATACGGTTCGGTCATCACGCAAGTGGCACACGGCACCTCGGACGAAGGCTTCGACGCCGAGTGGCGGATAGTTGGAGTGCTGACAATCGATGGCGATTTGATCAGTCGCTGCGAAGTCTTCGATGAGGACGACCTCGACGCCGCGCTAGCAAGGTTCGACGAACTCAGTCGTCCTGTACCGCGATTGGAGAACGCCGCAAGCCGACTGTATGCCCGGTTCAACGAATATCTTGAAGCCCCCGACTGGGACGCCATGGCGAACATGCTCGCCGACGATGCGTACAACGACGATCGTCGTCGAGTGGTGAGCGCGGGTATCCAGCGCGGTCGGGATGCTCAGATCGCAAACTTGCGGGCCGTCGTCGACATCGGAGTCAGAAGATTCAGCACAGTCGTGCTCGCGACTCGGGGCGATCGCCTCGCGCTCCAACGAACCCGTGTATCGGGCGCCGACCAACCCGACCCATACGGCCTCGAAATGCTATGCGTGCTGGAGATTGGCACCGACAACCGTTTTGCCGCGGCTGTTCTGTTCGACCTCGACGACATCGACGCTGCCTTCACCGAACTCGACGCGCGATACCTCGCAGGTGAGGCCGCAGCCCATGCGCAGACGTGGTCGGTGATCGCCGGTGCCCAAGCAGCGTTCAAGCAGCATGAAGTTCCCGCGACAACGCCGAACATGCCGTACATCGATCATCGACCCGTCCTGTCGGTCGACGCCGTCGATCTGGCCGCATTTGTCGGTGCCGTGTGGGACGTCATCCCAAATACGAGCGTTTACATCGAGGCAGTTCATCGGCTCAGCGAACTCGGGGCGGTCGTTACCCAGGTGCTGAAGGGAACCTCGCCTGAGGGCTTTGACGGTGAATGGCGGTTGATCGACCTTTTTACAGTCGAAGGCGATCTGATCAGCCGCTGCGAAGTCTTCGACGAGGCAGATCACGACGCCGCACTGGCAAGGTTCGACGAACTCAGTCGTTCGTCCCCGCGGCTGGATAGTGCCGCAACCCGGATCTGGGCTCGCCTGGCGGATGCCTTCAATCGCCGTGACTTGGCGGGTTTGGTTGCCCTCATGACCGCGGACGGTCAATCAGACGACAGGCGAAAGGGTTTGAGCTCATCCCTGCGTGGAATGGAAAGGCATA
>NZ_HG322951.1:1249339-1260507 GCF_000455325.1 Mycolicibacterium septicum DSM 44393 | reverse complement strand
GCGGCTGGATACTGAGCCGATCGCAACGAGGGGATCTCGCCTCCTGCTGACTCATGACCGTAGCCGCGACACCAATGAGACCGAAGAACCGGTCACGGTCGAACCGTTGAATGTGATCGAAGTCGGGCCCAGCGGCCTCATCCATGACACCGTCAGCTTCGATCTCGAAGACATAGACAATGCCTTCGCAGAACTCGACGCTCGCTACCTCGCCGGCGAGGCTGCTGAGTACCTAGAGGTCTGGTCGGCCATCACAGAGGGCTATGCCGCACTCAACCGACGCGAGGCGCCCCAAGTGACTCCGGACTTTGAGGACGTCGACCACCGGCACGGGGTCGCTTTCATGTCCGGCGACCTGTTCCCGTACATCCATGCCGCCTGGGACGTGTCGCCCGACCTGAAGACGCACATCGAGACCGTCCACCGTCTCAACAAGCGTGGCGCGGTCATCACCCAAACGGCACACGGGAGCTCGGACGAGGGCTTTGATGCCGAGTGGCGACAGATCGTGGTTTTCACGGTCAACGGCGTGGTGGATCGCTGCGAGATGTTCGAAGAGGCCGACCTCGACGCCGCCCTGGCCAGGTTCGACGAACTCGGTCAGCCGCCGTCCACTTGAGGTCGCCGATAGGCTGGCTTCCGTGGACTTCCGTGTGTTCGTCGAACCCCAGCAAGGCGCTACCTACTCCGATCAGCTCGCGGTCGCCCGCGCTGCCGAGGCCCTGGGTTACTCGGCGTTCTTCAGATCCGATCACTACCTGGCGATGAGCGGTGACGGTCTGCCCGGGCCGACCGACTCCTGGGTGACTCTGGCCGGCATCGCACGCGAAACCTCGACGATCCGGCTGGGCACCATGGTCACCTCAGCCACCTTCCGCCACCCCGGACCGTTGGCGATCTCAGTGGCGCAGGTCGACGAGATGAGCGGCGGCCGTGTCGAATTGGGTCTCGGCGCCGGCTGGTTCGAGGCCGAGCACCAGGCCTATGCCATCCCGTTCCCGCCGCTGGGTGAGCGCTTCGACCGGCTCGAAGAGCAGCTGCGGATCCTCACCGGCCTGTGGGGCACGCCTATCGGCGAGACGTTCGACTTCTCGGGTAAGCACTACGCCGTCGTCGACTCCCCGGCGCTCCCCAAGCCCACCCAGTCCAACCTCCCGATCGTCATCGGCGGCATGGGCGCCAAGCGCACACCGGCGCTGGCCGCCGAGTTCGCCGCGGAATTCAACGTCCCGTTCGTGCCGCTGGACACCCTCAAAACGCAGTTCGCGCGGGTGGCCGACGCGGTGGCCGCGAAGGGACGAGCCGCGGATTCCCTGACCTACTCGGCGGCGTTCGTCGTCTGCGCCGGCCGTGACGAGGCGCAGATCGCCAAGCGGGCCGCAGCCATCAACCGCGAGGTGGACGAGCTGCGCAGCAATTCCCCGCTCGTCGGGACGCCGGCCGAGATCGTCGACAAGCTGGCCCCGTTCCTGGAGGCCGGAGTGCAGCGGGTTTACCTGCAAATGCTCGACCAGTCCGATCTGGATCATCTCGAGCTCTTCGCCTCTGATGTCCTCCGTCAGCTGAGCTGACCGAGACCCTCTCCAGGACCGGGCATAGTATCGGTGCCCGTGACCGCTGACGACGACGATCAGGGGCAGCCTCCCGAGGCGCCCTGGCATCATTCGACGCCGGCGGTTGCGGGGGCCAGCGCGGCCGCCCTCGCTGTGATCGGCCTGGTGTTGTGGGCGGCGATAGCGCTGACCAGCTCGGGTGGGCCCGAGGATGCGCCGATCGATTTCGTCCCGCCCAGCTACGCGTCGACGACGGTGAAGACCTCGAAGTCCACCACTACCCGGACCACCACCAGCCAGCTTCCGGTGACCACCGAGTTCGGCCTACCGGGAGAGTCGGACACCACGACGACGTCGCCCTCGGAAACCTCCGGGACATCGACCACCTCGGAGACCTCGCCCACGTCGACGACGACAACCACCACGACGACGACGCAGTCGGGCAGCGCCGACTACGGCGAGTACCCCACCACGACGCACCACCGGCCCCGCACCAACGTGACACGCACGCTGTATCCGCCGCCGGGCGGCTGAACCCGCCTACCATCGGCGCGTGTCGAACTATTACGACGACGAAGAGCCCACTCAGTACGCCCCCAGCTACGGCGAGTACTCCGAGCCGCCCGCGCCACCCGCTCCTGAGCCCATTCCCTGGTACCGCAAGCCCGCCGCACTGATCGGCATGGGCGCGGTGGGCGCAGTCATCGCGGCGCTGGTCATCTACGCCCTGGTGCAGCTGTTCTCGTCGGACTCCCCGTCGACAACGACCACCACGACGACGACACCGACCACGACCACATCGGTCGCCACGACGGCCCCGGTGGTTCCGGCCCCGACTCACACCGTCACCGAGACCGTGGCCCCGACCACGACCACGGTCGAGGAAACCACGACCACCACCACTGAACCCACCACAACGACCACCACGACTACGACGACTGCGCCGACGACGACCACCACAACCGCACCGGTGACGACGACAACGCAGCCGCCTGCGGGCAACCCTTAAGAGTCACGTTCGTAACGCTGTGGCGAAAAAAGTGGAGTTTGGCCGCCACTGCGTTACGAACGCGAACGAGTCAGGGTGTGGGCGCCACTGAGGTGGGTGTAGGGGCCTGCGTCGGCTCGGGTGCACGAGTCGGCTCGGGTGGTGCTGTCGGCTCTGGCGCATGTGTGGGCTCAGGCGCCTGGGTCGGTTCCGGCGTATGCGTCGGCTCCGGCGAAGGTGAAGGGCTCGGCGACGGGCTGGGTTCCGGCGTGGGCGTAGGAGTCGGCGACGGACTCGGCGAAGGCGAAGGCGACGGCACCGGCGGCTTGAACGTCGGGATCGGCAACTGCGGAAGCGTCACCGGAGGAAATACCAACGGCGGCACCGGAATCGGCGGGATCGCCACGGGCGGAGGCGCCGGCACAGGTGCAGCGGGACGAGGCGCCTGCGGCGCCGGAGCCACCCGCTGCGGGGCCGGGGCAAGCGGTGCGCTCTGCCGGCTCTGCACCAACCACGGCGCAGACGCTTGCCGGGGCGCGGCTTGCGCGGCCCCAGGCCCTGGCCAGGACGGGTCACGCACCACCACGGTCCTGGTCGGTGGCGCGGGTGCCTGCTGCGCCAATGGGGACTCGGCCGGAACATTCTGCGGCGCCAGAAGGCTGGATCCGGTCGCGGCGGCATCGAGGCGGTCGGCCCGCGCCGACAGCACCATGCCGACCGTGCCGACAACAGCCAGGAACACCCCCGCGTAGGCCACCACTCCCCCGCGCCGGTACCAGGGAACGCCCGCGGGAGCGGGCGACAGGGGCGGCTCGGCGAACACGAATTCCGGCCGGGCCGAATCCTCGGTCACGGACTCGGGGACGAACTCCGCGACCTCGGCCGCCGAGTCAGACACCGACCAGGCCAGAGCGGAGGCCGCGACCGTGCCGGTCCCCGCAACAGCCGCCACGGCCGCCAACGAAGCAGACGGCGCATACGCCACCTGCGTCGACGTCTCATCGGCACCGCGACGGCCCAGAAGCGCCGCACCGACCGCCGCGATCACCTGGGCCTGCGGCACGGTGGTGACCGGCATCCGGAACGCCTCGGAAAGACGTTGGGTGACAAGGGGTATCCGCGCTCCACCACCGACCGTCACCAGGGCGGCCAGCTGCGCCGGGTGAATACCGTTGCGGCGCAGCAGATCCAGCAGGGCGTCGATCACACCGCCGAGCGGCTCTTCGACAACCGCATCCAGTTCGGCGCGGGTCAGCCTGATCGCGCTCCCCGGCCCGGTCAGGCTGGTGGCGCTCTGATCGCTGAGCTCTTCCTTGGCGGTGCGGCACTGTTCGCGCAGCCGGGCCAGCGCGGTCACGGCTGCGGTCCCGGCCGGTTCGGCATCCAGATTGCTCAGGACGTGGCGCAGCACTTCCTGGTCGATCAGGTCGCCGGAGAAGTCCTGGTAGCGCACCGTCTGCCCGATGGTCGCGAACCCCGCCGCAGCGTCGGCCAGGGTCAGGCTGGTGCCGGAACCTCCGAAATCGCACAGGGCGACGACGCCGCGCGCGGGCAGACCGGGATGTGCCTGGATGGCCGTCAGCGCCGCGACCGAATCGGGAACGATCCGGACCCCGGGCATCGCCCGCCGCACAGACTCAACGGCACCACCACCCCAATGCGCGGGCACTGCCAGCACCGACACGTCGGGCCGATGCGCCGGGCTGGTCTCCCGCGTCAGCGCCTCGACCGCGCCGGCCAGTAGCCGTTCGGCGTGGTGCGTCGAACCGTCGGCGGCGACCAGCGGCACCGGGTCACCCACCCGTCCCACGAAATCGGTGAACACCAACCCGCCATCGACCGACGTCGGCGCGCCGACCACGGCCCCGCGATGCGCGGACACGGTGAGCACCGCCCGCCGCACCAGCGGCGCATGATCGGCGATCGCCACCAGATTGGTCGCCCCCACGGACAACCCCAGGCAATCACGCATACCTGTATGTCGACGGAGAGGCCGAATTCGTTAGTGGCGTGACGAGTACTCGGCGACGAGCGCCTCGGCACTGCGCACCGCGGCCCGGCAGGCCCGCGTGGTGAACGGATCGTTGAGCGGATGATCGGCCCGGCGCCGCCAGCGCTGCGCTGCGGCGAAGGCCGAACGGGGCCCGTCGAAGGGGGCGTCGGGCTGCAGTCCGAGCCGGCTGGCCGCGTCGGTGCCCGAGCCGCCGATGATCCGGCGCAGCGAGGCCATCTCGTCCTCGTTCAGCGTCGTGGGGCGCGAGCGCAGCAGGCTGAGCAACCGCAGTTCCTCGAAGGCGTGCGTGTCGGCCAGCAGCGGGTCGATGTCGGCCAGGATGTACGGCGTCGCATAAATGGGATTCGCCTGCACAAACTGTCGCAACGACAACAGCGCCGTATGCGCCTTGAGCAGCTCCGAGCGTTGCGCGAACTGCTGGTCGATCACGTCGCGCAGGGCGATCAGACCGCTGCGTTCCAGCAGTTCGTCGGCCAGGGCGACGGAGTCGGACACCCCGGCGTGCATCACCGCGATCGAGATCCGGATGCCGAACATGCCGAACCGATCCAGCAGCGCCGCGCGGGTGGATGCGTCCACCGGCAGTGCACTGTCCTCCCGCACGAACCGGTCCACCGAAAGCATCGCTTTCGTCAGCGCGGCCGGCTCGACACCGGCGAGCTTCTGCAGCGCGACGAATTCGCTCTGCCGCAGTGTCCGGGCGGTCAGCGCGAGCAGGCCGGACACCGGGACGACGGCCTGGCAGATCCCGGTCTTGTCCATCTCCTCGGTGAACCGCTTGGCCACGTCCTTGGCCGACATCATCGCGTCGATGCGACCGGCACCGATCTCGTCGGCCCGCGAGGCCACCCCGATGACGCCGAGCGCGCCCGAGGATCCGCCGACCAGCTCGCCGATCTGTTTGAGCAGGGCGATGTCTGCGGCGTTGAGGGTGCGCAACAGGAACACCACCGCGTCGACGCGGGGCACACCGTCCTCGGGGACCAGGAGCCGGTGGGTGCGCAGGGAGACGTCGCGCGACAGTGACGAGGTGCCCGGGGTGTCGATGATCGTGGTGTCGACGAGCTCGGCGGCCGGCCACTCCACGTCGAGGTCCACCACATCCTCGGGGTTGAGCCCGGAGAAGCTGAACGTCAGGCCGCGGTCATGCGGATCCCGGGCGATCGGCACGTTGGAACGACGGCCACCGCGGTGGTTGGCGGTCACCTTGGGGGTGGGCCCGTGCCGGAACCAGGTGACGATGCGGGTCGCCTCGGTGGCGTCGGTGGGTGCGATGTCCTCCCCGACCAGCGCATTGACGAGCGTCGACTTGCCTGCCTTGAGCGTGCCGGCCAGCGCGATGCGGATCGGCTGGTTGAGCCGGCGCCCGATGCGGTCGAGCTCGTTGTGCACGTCGGGCCGGTCGCGGTAAGCCGGGTCGCCCCGGTACGCCTTGATGGTGCCGCCCAGAATCGAGCGCACCTGATCGGCCGTGCTCACGCTGCGGAGTCCACCTCTTCCAACCCGGACGTCGAACCGGGGTTCAATCGAAAACCAGCCCTTGGAGCTTAGTTGCCCGCGCCTGCCAGCCCCGTGGCGTGGTCGACCACCTGGGTCAGGATGTTCTGCTGACGCTCCAGCTCCCTGACCCGGGTGTTGCGCTCGTTCTCCTCGACCTTCGCCGCCGCGAGGGTGGCCTGCAGCGACTCGTTGAGCGAGCGGGTGGTCTGGTTGGCGATCCCGCGGTAGTGGTCGCGCAGTTGCCGCTGGATGCCCTTGAGGCGGTCCCTCGACTCCTTGCCGACCACGAAGGCCACGTCGTCGATGAACTTGCGCATGTTGTTCTTGGCCTCACCGCGGACCCGGAGCATGCGGTTCTCCATGTCCTCCTTGTAGGCCTTGCGGCCCAGCACCAGACCGGCGCCCAGCGACAGCGGGTTGAACATGCCCAGCCCGGCGAACGAGGTGAGCATGCCGAACATCAGCACACCGCCATAGGAGCCGCGCATTCCGGTGATGACCTTGTGTCCGGCCTTGATCGGTTTGGCTTCCAGCCGGGCCAGCGATTTCATCTCACCGAATCCGGCGCCCATGTCCCTGGCGTCGATCTGAGGCAGCTGCACCGCCTCCAGGCCTGCCTCGGTGAAGGTGCGGGCCACCTCGGCCGCCAGTGCCTCTGCCCGCTGATACGCCCAGACGAAGTTGTCGCCGACGGCGGTGGCCACCGCCTCCTCCAGCTCCGAGCCGATCTCGGCCCAGTGCAGCGTGGGGTCGCCGTTGTCGATCACCTTCTCGGCGTGCTGGGTGATGTTGCGGAACCGGTGGCGCAGATCGTGATCGACATCGGCGGTCAGGTCGGCGATGCCGTCGTTGAGCACCTGCTGCCACAGTGCGGTCTGCTGCAGCGCATCCTGGGCTTCCTGCTTACGCCGTTCCAGCTCGGCGGTGAGCCGCTCGCGTTCATCCGGATCGGTGAAGGCGGACAGCTCGGAGTTGACGGACAACAGCAGATGTTCTGCGGCCGAATGGATTTCGGCCACCACCTCGTCGCGGATCCGATCGCTCTCGCGGTTCAACACCCGGTCGGACAGGAACTTCACGATGGCCGGGAAGTTCGATTCCTCGTTGAGTTCCTTGTCGTTGAGCTGGATCGCATGGCTGCGCAGCACACTGGACACCGGGGTGATCGGCACGTTCACGCCGGCCCGCTGCAGGTGGCCGGTGTTGGCGCCGACGATCTCGCGCCAGTGCGGGTACAGGTCGGTCTTGGTCGCGACGATCGTTGCCACCGGGCAGATTTCGATCGCCTGCCGGATGAAGGTCATTTCCGGTTCGGTGAATTCTTGGCTGGTGTCGCTGACCATCAGCAGCGCGTCGGCGTCGGGCAGCAGGCCCAGGGTCGCCGAAAGGTGCGGCTGCCCCAGCCCGCCGACACCGGGGGTGTCGACGAAGGCCAGCCCACCCTTGAGCAGGGGGCTGGGGGCGGTCACCTCGACCCGCAACACCTCACGGCCGCCGGCCTGCGGAGCGCGGCGCAGGTCGTTGGTCACCTCCGACGGCGGGATGTCGATCAGTTCGGGTTCGGCCCCGTCGGGCCGGGCCACCACCAGGCGGGCCGACGCCTGCTCCCCGTAGGCCACGACGGTGGCCAGCACAGTGGATTCGTCATCGCCGACGCGGGCCACCGGGATGTTGAGCAGCGAGTTCAGCAGCTGGCTCTTGCCCTGCTTGAGCTGGCCGGCGATGACCACCCGGATCTGCGGATCATTGATGCGAACCTTCGCCAACCTCAGGCGCTCCACCAGATCGCCGCGGTCGTAGATCGCGGCGATCGTGCTGGTGTGGTCGATGAGTTCGACGATCACCTTGACCTTGCGCGGGTCGCCGGCCGCGGCCGGACGCGGGTCACTGGGTTGCGTCATGGAAGTCCCTCCTGCGTGCCGGGCTCAACGGTAGGCGCGCCAATGGGACGGGGACCACCCGCGTACGGATGGCCCCCGCCCCTGTGCGGATCGGATCAGAAGGCGTCGAACCCGGTGTCGGTCGCATTGTGCGACGCGACGTCGGTGTGGGACTGCGAGTGCGAGTCGTAGCTGTTACCCGAGCCCAGCGCCGAGCTGGTGTCGTTGTGCGACCCGAAGGACGTGTCGTTGTGCGACGCGGTGTCGTTGTTCGACGCGAACGCGGTGTCGTTGCCCGACCCGATGTTCGAGGTGTAGCTCGACGAGTTGTCCTCGACGCTGTGCGTCGATTCGGTCTGCACCGAGGTGTGCGTCGAGTTGTCCTGCGTGTTGCGGCTGCCGTAGTCACCGTCGACCGTGGTCTGGTTGCCGCCGACCGCGTGGGTCGAGGCATCGGTGAGGATGATCGAGCCGGCATTGCCGCCGTCGCCACCGGACGCACCGCCGCTGCCGATACCGATCAGGCTGTCACCGCCCGACGCGCCGCCGCCGTGGCCGCCGCTCATGTCGACGTCCTTGATCACCGGGCCGTCGTTGCCGGACACCACGTCACCACCGGCGTGCTGCGAGCTGTCCTCGATGGCATTGCCCTCACCGACGTTGACGTGCGAACCGGAACCGGCCCAGACGTCACCATTGTTGGTGGTGTTGCCGTCGCCGAGCACCGCGCCGTCACCGCTGACGATGTCGCCCTTGTTCTCGCCGTCGACCACCACGCCGCCGTTGGTGGCGGTGTTGGTGCTCTTGTCGCCGAGGGTGATGTCACCGAAGCCGAGGTTGAACGCACCCTGCTGGGCATTGGCGCCGGCGTCCTGGTTGGGGCTCATGACCGGCACGTTGTTGTGGCTGGCCCACTCGGTGTCGTTGTTGCTGGCCACCTGCGTCTGCGGGGAGAACGGCGAGGCGACCTGGTTGCCGAACTGCGCGGGGATGCTGTGGTGATCGGCGACCGCGCGCTGCAGGCCGAGCACCGGGTTGCCGCCGCCGAGCAGGACGCCGGCCGGGGCCGCGGTGGCAGCGACGGCGTGCAGCTGGGCCGCGGTCACGTTGGGCAGGCCGGCGTCACGCAGGCTGCCGTCCGGATCGGCGATGAACGAAGCTGCCGAGGCGGGGCTGCGGAACAGGTCCAGGATGAAGTCGATCAGAGTGGTCATTTCTCCAACCTTTCGGATGTTTCTGGGAGTCTCTGGTGAGTCCCCCGCCGGGCTCTCCGGCGATCTGGAGACAACGTTATGGGCGCGCCGCGGCCCCGGAAACGGGGTCGATTCCCCTCCCCGTATCGCCCCTACTCGGGGTGCAGGGGGTGGCCCCAATAGGGGCTTAGGGGATATATAGGGGCAGGGCTGGGCAGCCCCTGATCTAATGACGTTTCCGCAGGTAAACGCAATAAGCGCACGACCACTTGGGTCGTGCGCTTATCGGAACGCTGGGGCAGATCAGTCGAAGATGTCGAATCCGCCGCCGCTGTCGGTGTGGTGTTGGTCGTCGACGATCGGGTGGTCCCAATCGGGGGCCGGCGTCGGGTCGACGATCGGCGCATCCTCGATAACCGGTTCGTTTAGCTGCAGCGATACGTCGTCGAGCGGCTGATTCACGAAGCCGCCGTCGTCGATGGCCGAAGCCGAGGACACCAGGTGGTCCAGAGCGCCGGACTGATCGATGACCTGGCCGGCCGTCGAGTCCCAGGCATCGTTGGGGGCATCGACCGGCACGTGATCGTCGAAGGCGTCGAACGCCGCCGTCGCCGCGCCGCTGGCCCAGACGTTGCCACCCGGATCGGTGGCGCCGACGTCGCCGAACCCGGCGTTGGGGCCGGTCATGGACAGCGACTCCGATACGACGGGAATCAGGTTGTTGACGTCCGCGCTGGTCACGTCGGTCAGATGAGCATCGGCAATGGCCTGTGCCGGGTCCGCGGCATAGTGGGCAGCGGCATCGGGGTCGCGTACCAGCGACATCACAAAGTCCAGCAATGTGTTCGCCATGCTCCACCTCCTCAACAGTTCGATTTGAATGCTAGCCAGCTGTGAGGGCGCTGGGATCGGTGCCGAACCCACCCCTGCCCGGCCGCCGTTAGGGGGGTGGGCATTAGGGGATTGACGCCACTAGGGGTTCAATCACGGGCGCAGGGGGTCCCAGCAGTTAGGGTGAGGTTCGGCCGAGACAACGGGAGTGACGCCTGATGACCGACTCACTGGGGTTGTCGATCGGGATGACCAACCTGGTGGCAGCCCGCGAAGGCCGCCAACCGGTGATCCGCCGATCGATCTTCACCTTGCACAACGACCGTGCTCCGGACGTGGGCGAATACACCGGCAGCGGATTGCCGCTGGCCGGATTCGTCGAGCGGGTCGGCGACCCGGTGCCCCTGGTCGCCGCCGACGGGTCCCAGCACCGCGGGGAACTGGTGCTGGCCGAGGCCCTGGACGTGATGGCCCGCGCCGCGGGCGGTGGCTCCCCGGTCGCCATCGCCGTGCCGGCGCACTGGGGTCCGAGCACCGTCGGCGCGTTGCGCGGCGCGATACGCCACAAGCCGGCACTGTCACCCGGCGGCGTGCCGCCGGCGCTGGTGCCCGACTCCCTCACCGCGCTCGCGGCCCTGCGCGCCGATCCCGGGCTCCCCACCGAGGGTGTCGTGGTGCTGTGCGATTTCGGCGGCAGCGGCACGAGTGTCACGCTGGCCGACGCCGGCGCTGGTTTCACCACCATCGGGCAGACGGTCCGTTATCCCGATTTCTCCGGCGACCAGATCGACCAGGCGTTGCTCAACCATGTACTCAGCGGGATCGCGACGGCCGGCGACGCCGATCCGGCGGGCACCGCAGCGGTCGGTTCGCTGGCGCGGCTGCGCGCGGAGTGCCGTCAGGCCAAGGAGCGGCTGTCGGCCGAAACGGCGACTTCCATTCCCACCGAACTGCCCGGATTCAACTCCGAGTTCAGGGTGACCCGCCCCGAACTCGACCAGCTGGTGTCCGCGCCGCTGGCGGGCCTGCTGGATGTCGTCGAAGACACGTTGCAGCGCAACAACATTGCGTTGTCGAGCGTGAACGCGGTGGCGACCGTGGGCGGCGGCGCGGCGATCCCCTTGGTGACCCAGCGGGTGTCGGAGCGGTTGCGTGCACCGGTGGTGACAACCCAGCGACCCCAACTGGATGTGGCCGTCGGGGCCGCCC
>NZ_HG322951.1:1247798-1248851 GCF_000455325.1 Mycolicibacterium septicum DSM 44393 | reverse complement strand
ACAGGTTTGGCCCCCGCAGTGGCCGCCGCCGATGCGCCAACGGGTCTGGCTCCCGAGGTGACCGACGCCGACGCCGCAACCGGCATGGCCCCGACGGCCATGGCTCCCGGCGCCAATGCGGCGGCCCTCGCCTGGTCGGAGGATGACGCGCCGGGCAATGAGCCGGTGCCGTACGCCGGCGGCGAATACGAGACTCCCGCAGGCATGACCGCGGCGCGACCACCGGTCGAGTTCAGCCATGCGGAGGAGATGTACGACGCCGGACCGGCGCCGCTCCCCTGGTACAAACGCCCGCCGATCCTGTTCGGGGCAGCGGCCGCGGCCGCCCTCCTGGCTGCCGGTGGACTCGCGGTGACTTTGACCAGCTCCGAAGGGGATTCGACTCCGGTCACCGAAACCAGTACCACCTATTCGATGGGCCCGTCGCCCGAAGGCCCGCCGCCTGAGCCGGTCACCACCGTGACCGAGGGGCCCGACGGGGTCAAGACCACCACCGTCGTGGTGCCGCCTCCACCGCCGGAGACGACCACGTCGTCACCGGAAACCACCACGACGACCAGCCCGACCACCACCACCACGACGACGACCACGACCACCACGCCGTCGACGACCACGACGACGCGCACCACGACCACCACGACGCAACCGCCGACGACGACCACGCAGCCCCCGACGACGACGCAACCGCCGACCACCACCCAGCCGCCGGTGACGACCACTGCGGCAGAGGGCGGCGGCGGCGCCTAGGCCTGCACCGATGACCGACCCGGCGCCGGAGCCCGTTCCGGAGCTTCCGTTGGCTGCCCGATCGGCGATCGATGAGGTGCTGACCGACCCGGCCGCTCCGGTCAAGCTGCTGGTGTCCGGCGGCATCGGAACCGGGAAGAGCACAGTGCTCGCCGCGGTCCGCAACGCGCTGCGTGAGGGCGGCCGCGTCGTGCTGACCCGTGCGCCCCGGCCGGGTGACGCACCGGAGTCGGCGTTCGTCGTCGACGATGCGCACCTTCTCGCGGACAGTGAAATCGACTGTCTTGCAGAGAAAGTCGCCGATCC
>NZ_HG322951.1:1242796-1247246 GCF_000455325.1 Mycolicibacterium septicum DSM 44393 | reverse complement strand
GATGTCCGACGAACTGCTCGGCTCCGAGGACCCGGCCGAACGGGCGACCGCAGTGCGGATCGCGGCCAGTGTCGCCATGCACGACGGCGGCGCGGCCCAGGCCGCCGACCTGTTCCGGTGGCTCGGCCCGTACCCGGACGTCCTGGTCAGTTCGGCGAGCACGACCGCCTTCCTCGCGGCGGGTGACGGCGAGGCCGCGCGGGCGTTGGCGAGTACCGAGGCGGTCGGGCCGCCCACCTCGACGGCACGGGCGGCCCGCAGCCTCGCCGAAGGTCTGGTGCTGTCACTGGATCAGCCGTTCGCGGTGACCGTGGCCCGGTTGGGGCAGGCCGTCACATCCGAGTATCAGGCCGGCGGCGTCGCCCCCGATACCCCGGCCGCGTTGGTGACGCTCGCGGCGCTCCACGGTGGCGATTCCGTGCGGGCACGAAGTGTGATCAGCCGAGCGGTCCGGGCCGGCGCGGCGGGTGACGAAGTTTTCAGTGCGGCTCGACACCGCCTGCTGCTGGGCTGGGTGAAGATGCAGGACGGTCAACTCGGCGCGGCCGGTGCCGACGCAGCCGCCGCCGAATCGGGCGATGATCTGCACCGGCGCGACGCCTTGTGGGCGGCCGCGCTGCGTACCGCGATCGCCCGACGCAGCGGGGACAGCGGCGCGGTGCAGAAGCACTGGTACGCGGCCGTGGAGGTGCTCGCCGAGTATTCGATCGACCTGTTCTCTCTGCTGCCGCTGGGTGAGCTGTGGGTGGCCGGCGCCCGCATGCGTCAGGTCGACCGGCTGGAACACACGCTGTCCGAGGCATGGGACCTGCTTGCAGCGCTCGGCAACCCGGTGCTGTGGTCGGTGCCGCTGCACTGGGCCGGCGTGCATGCCGGGATTCTGGCCAACTCCCCCGGAGCTGTGGCCCCACATGGTCAGGCCCTGACCGCTGCCGCCGGACAGAGCGCCTTCGCCCGGGCACTGGCCAACGGTGGGCGCACCTGGTTGCGGGTGCTGGCCAACCACGTCGACATCGATGAGGTCACGGCTGCGGCGCGGGCGCTGTCTCAGTTCGGCCTGACCTGGGATGGCACCCGGCTGGCGAGCCAGGCCGCGCTGCAGACCCCGGACGCGCGAGTGTCCCAGGCGATGCTGCAACTGGCCCGCGACCTCAAGCAGACCAGTGCGGTCGAGGAGGTCGAGGTCGCCTCAGTGGCGTCCACATCCCCGGCGGCCGCACCCGCCACGCCCGCGCAGGGGCGGGCGTCGACCAAGTTGTCCGACCGCGAGCGCGAGGTGGCCGAACTGCTGCTGCTCGGGATGCCCTACCGCGATATCGGCAGTCAGCTGTTCATCTCGGCGAAGACCGTCGAGCATCACGTGGCCCGGATCCGGCGGCGTCTCGGCGCCGAGTCGCGCACCGAGATGTTGTCCATGTTGCGGGCGATGCTGGCGCCGCAGGGCTGAGAGCTGTACCACAGTCCGCTCCAAGTTAGGTAAGCCTCGGTAGCGGCAAGAAACACGTAAATGTCACTATGAGCTGAAGGAAGCTAAGTTACCGACGGGTAACTAGGCCTAAGTTACCGTCGGGTAACTCGCGAAATGGAGGCGTTTCTGTGGAGAGTCTCGAACACACCCTGACTCTGTCACGGCTGATTATCGGTCTGCTCGCCACGCTCGTAGTGCTGGCGTTCGCCGGCAAGCGCGTGCTGTGGCTGACCAAGCTGATCAGCTCCGGGCAGACGGTAGGCGATGAGCGTGGCCGCAAGGACCATCTGGTCGAGCGCTTCCTCAACCAGAACAAGGAAGTCTTCGCCCAGTCGAAGCTGCTGAAGTGGTCGATCCCCGGTATCGCGCACTTCTTCACGATGTGGGGCTTCTTCGTCCTCGCCACGGTGTACCTCGAGGCCTACGGGGTGCTGTTCAACCCCGAGTTCCACATCCCGTTCGTCGGCCGCTGGGCCGTGCTGGGCTTCCTGCAGGACTTCTTCGCCGTCGCCGTGCTGGCCGGCATCATCGTCTTCGCGATCATCCGCATCCGTAAGAACCCCGAGCAGCTGGGCCGCGAGTCCCGCTTCTACGGCTCGCACAACGGCGGCGCCTGGACGATCCTGATCATGATCTTCCTGGTCATCGCGACCTACGCGGTGTTCCGTGGTGCGGCCGTCAACGTGCTGGGCGAGAACTTCCCGTACCAGTCCGGCGCCTTCTTCTCCGACGGTATGGCCGCGCTGCTGGCCCCGCTGGGGCACACCGCCAACGTGTGGCTGGAGAGCATCGCATTGCTCGCCCACCTCGGCGTCATGCTGGCCTTCCTGCTGATCGTGCTGCACTCCAAGCACCTGCACATCGGCCTGGCCCCGATCAACGTCACCTTCAAGCGCCTGCCCAACGGCCTCGGCCCGCTGCTGCCGATGGAATACAAGGGCGAGCTGATCGACTTCGAAGATCCCTCCGAGGATGCGGTGTTCGGCAAGGGCCGGATCGAGGACTTCACCTGGAAGGCCAACCTCGACATGGCGACCTGTACCGAGTGCGGTCGGTGCCAGTCGCAGTGCCCGGCCTGGAACACCGGTAAGCCGCTGTCCCCCAAGCTCGTGATGATGAACCTGCGCGACCACCTGTTCGCGAAGGCTCCGTACATCATCGAAGGCAAGCCGATGCCCGAGGAAGGCTCGGTCGACTTCGCCGCGCTGGGCGACAGCCTGCACGGACACGGGGTGCCCGAAGACGGCTTCGCACGCATCGAGGGTTCGGGCCCCGAGCAGGCGCTGCGCCCGCTGGTCGGAACGGCCGAGCAGGGCGGCGTCATCGACCCCGACGTGCTGTGGTCCTGCACCAACTGTGGCGCCTGCGTCGAGCAGTGCCCGGTCGACATCGAGCACATCGACCACATCGTCGACATGCGCCGCTACCAGGTCATGGTCGAGTCGGAGTTCCCCGGTGAGCTCGGCGTGCTGTTCAAGAACCTGGAGCTCAAGGGCAACCCCTGGGGCCAGAACGCCAAGGACCGCACCAACTGGATCGACGAGGTCGACTTCGACGTCCCGGTCTACGGCGAGGACGTGGAGAGCTTCGACGGCTTCGAGTACCTGTTCTGGGTCGGCTGCGCCGGCGCCTACGAGGACCGCGCCAAGAAGACCACCAAGGCCGTCGCCGAACTGCTGGCGGCCTCGGGCGTGAAGTTCCTGGTGCTGGGCACCGGTGAGACGTGTACGGGTGACTCGGCTCGCCGCTCCGGCAACGAGTTCCTGTTCCAGCAGTTGGCCGCGCAGAACGTCGAGACCATCAACGAGCTGTTCGAGGGTGTCGAGACGGTCGACCGCAAGATCGTGGTCACCTGCCCGCACTGCTTCAACACGATCGGCCGCGAGTACCCGCAGCTGGGCGCCAACTACACCGTGGTGCACCACACGCAGCTGCTCAACCGGCTGGTCCGGGACAAGAAGCTGGTGCCGGTCAAGTCCACCGGCGGCCCCGAGGTCACCTACCACGATCCGTGCTTCCTGGGTCGTCACAACAAGGTCTACGAGGCTCCGCGTGAGCTGGTCGAGGCCTCCGGCGTGACGCTGAAGGAAATGCCCCGCCACGCCGACCGTGGCCTGTGCTGTGGTGCCGGTGGCGCGCGGATGTGGATGGAAGAGCACATCGGCAAGCGCGTGAACGTCGAGCGGACCGAAGAGGCGATGGACACCGCCTCGACCATCGCGACCGGTTGCCCGTTCTGCCGCGTGATGATCACCGACGGTGTCGACGACGTGGCCGCTTCTCGCAACGTCGAGAAGGCCGAAGTGCTCGACGTGGCCCAGCTGCTGCTGAACTCGCTGGACAAGAGCGCCGTCACGCTGCCCGAAAAGGGCACGGCGGCCAAGGAATCCGAGAAGCGGGCCGAGGCACGCGCCGAGGTCGAGGCCAAGGCCGAAGCCGCGGCGGCGGCTGCCGCACCGGCGGTCGAGGAAGCTGTCGAAGAGGCACCGGAAGCGGCCACCACTGCCGAAGCCAAGCCGGTGACCGGTTTGGGCATGGCGGGCGCCGCCAAGCGCCCCGGTGCCAAGAAGGCGGCCCCGGCCGCCGAGGCCTCAGCCGCCCCGGCTGCGGCAGCGGCCCCGGTCAAGGGCCTGGGTATGGCCGGCGGCGCGAAGCGTCCCGGTGCCAAGAAGACTGCGGCTCCGGCCGCCGAAGCTGCCCCGGCCGCCGAGGCTCCCGCCGCACCGGCTGCTCCGGTCAAGGGCCTGGGCATCGCCGGCGGCGCGAAGCGTCCTGGTGCCAAGAAGGCCGCGGCTCCCGCGGCCGAGGCCGCTCCGGCCGCCGAGGCTCCTGCCGCTCCGGCTGCACCTGCGGCACCGGTCAAGGGTCTGGGCATGGCGGCCGGCGCGAAGCGTCCTGGCGCCAAGAAGGCCGCGGCTCCCGCAGCCGAGGCCGCACCCGCGGCTCCTGCTGCTGAGGCTCCTGCTGCTGAGGCACCTGCCG
>NZ_HG322951.1:1234990-1242770 GCF_000455325.1 Mycolicibacterium septicum DSM 44393 | reverse complement strand
TGCTGCTGAGGCTCCTGCTGCTGAGGCACCTGCCGCGGCACCTGCGGAACCGGCCAAGCCGGAACCGCCGGTCGTGGGTCTGGGCATCGCCGCGGGCGCACGTCGCCCGGGTGCGAAGAAGGCTGCCCCGGCTGCGCCCACCGCTCCCGCTGCGCCTGCGGCTCCCGCCGAGCCGGCTCCGGAACCGGCCGCCCCGGCAGCTGAGAAGCCTGCCGAACCCGCCAAGCCGGAACCACCGGTCGTGGGTCTCGGCATGAAGGCCGGCGTCAAGCGTCCTGGTAAGCGCTGAGCACGTCCCTAACGCACCGAACGGCCATCTCCACCAAGGAGGTGGCCGTTCGGCGTATCCGGGGTATCAGCCGCCGCTGCCGCCGAAGGGCTTGGCCTTGACCGCGGGCGCCGCGACGGCGGGGACGATCGTGCCGGTGTAGGTGACGGTCGTGGTTTCGCCGAGGGTCATCGATCCGCCGGAGACCACGGTCGCCGGGCCCTGCTGCTGCGCCCCGCCGAGGGTCGCAGCGAGGACACCCATCGCGACGAGGGCGCTCCCGCCGAGGGCTGCGGCCAGGGTGTTGGCTCGGAAGATGCTGGTGGTTCGTGCCATGAGGATTGCCAATCGTGTTGAACTGTTGCCAACTCAAATACCCTTTGACCTGGGCAAATCGTCGGCCGTTTGTGTTCCAGCCATGGTTGCGCAGGTTTTTGGACGGCGCGCGGCCACCCAAGCGAACCCACAGCTGGTTGGCATAGGAATGGCAGGAATGCCCACATATGCCAGGCCTTGGCAAATCGGCGGTCTGTGGCGGTGACCACCTACATGATCGGCAAATTCCAAAATCAGTGGACGGTGATGAGACCATGGAGATCGTGACTACCCATCAGTTGCCGTGGCATACCGGTCAGAACCCGAAGCCGCGTACGTTTACCCAGTCCACGAAGCTGCAGGACGTCCTGTACGAGATCCGTGGACCGGTACACGAGCAGGCCTCACGGCTGGAAGCTGAAGGGCACCGCATCCTCAAGCTCAACATCGGCAACCCCGCGCCGTTCGGCTTCGAGGCACCCGACGTGATCATGCGCGACATGATCCAGGCCCTGCCCAACGCGCAGGGCTATTCCGACTCCAAGGGCATCGCCAGCGCGCGCCGCGCGGTGTTCACCCGATACGAACTGGTCGAGGGTTTCCCCCGGTTCGATATCGAGGACGTCTATCTGGGCAACGGCGTCTCCGAGCTCATCACCATGACCCTGCAGGCGCTGCTGGACAACGGCGATCAGGTGCTCATCCCCGCGCCCGACTACCCGCTCTGGACCGCCTCGACCGCACTGGCCGGCGGCACTCCGGTGCACTACATGTGCGACGAGACCCAGGGCTGGAATCCGGATGTCGCCGACATCGAGTCGAAGATCACCGAGCGCACCAAGGCGCTCGTGGTGATCAACCCGAACAACCCCACGGGCGCGGTGTACAGCCGCGAAACCCTGGAGCAGATGGTGGAGTTGGCCCGCAAGCATCAGCTCCTGCTGCTGGCCGACGAGATCTACGACAAGATCCTCTACGACGACGCCAAGCACATCTCGCTGGCGACCCTCGCGCCTGACCTTCTGTGCCTGACTTTCAATGGGCTGTCCAAGGCCTACCGGGTGGCCGGCTATCGCTCCGGCTGGCTCGTCATCACCGGCCCCAAGGAGCACGCGAGCAGCTTCATCGAGGGCATCAGCCTGCTGTCGAATATGCGGCTGTGCCCGAATGTGCCTGCCCAGCATGCGATTCAGGTCGCGCTGGGTGGCCATCAGAGCATCGACGATCTGGTGCTGCCCGGCGGTCGGCTGCTCGAGCAGCGTGACACCGCGTGGACGAAGCTCAACGAGATCCCCGGGGTGTCCTGTGTGAAGCCCGCAGGTGCGCTGTACGCGTTCCCGCGCCTGGATCCCGAGGTGCACGACATCCACGACGACGAGCAGCTGGTGCTCGACCTGCTGTTGCAGGAGAAGATCCTGTTGACGCAGGGCACGGGATTCAACTGGCCCACACCGGATCACCTGCGCATCGTCACCCTGCCGTGGGCGCGGGACCTGGCCCAGGCCATCGAGCGGCTGGGCAACTTCCTGGCCAGTTACCGCCAGTAGGCGCCAGGATCCAGCCAGTCACCCCCTCTACTCTGTCGGGGTGGCGCACACGCATTCCCACTCCCATTCACTGGCCGGCCCGTCTCCGCTGGGGCCGCTGGCCGCCCGCGTCGTCGTCGGCCTGTTGATCGCCATCGGTCTTGCGGTCGTCGTCGGCGCGGCCGTGCTGTGGCCCAGCCACCAGAAGGTCGACATCCCGCTGCCGTTCCAGAACGCCGCGGGCGGCGCTGTCACCACCGAGGCCGGGCACGTGGTGTCCAGCACCCTGGCCGACTGCGGCAGCCCGTCCGCCGGGGGCGTGTTGACGTCCGCGCCGCGGCCTGCCGTCCCGGGCGGTGGCACGTGTGTGCAGAACCTGGTTTCCATCGATTCGGGCCCGAACAAGGGCGCCAAGACACTGCTGGAGTTCACCACCGGGCCCGGGCAGCCGAATCTTGCTGCCGGAGACAATATCCGGGTGAGCCGCCAGGTCGATGAGGCCGGCACGACGAGCTACGCGTTCTTCGACTACGAGCGCACCTGGCCGTTGATCGCCCTGGCGACGGTGTTCACCGTGGTGATCGTCGCGGTCGCGCGCTGGCGCGGGCTGCGGGCCATCATCGGCATCGTGGTGGCGTTCGCGGTGCTGATGATCTTCCTGTTACCCGCGCTGCGCGACGGCGCCCCGGCGGTCCCGGTGTCGCTGGTGGCCTCGGCGGCGATTCTGTACGCGGTGATCTATCTGGCCCACGGCGTCAGCCTGCGCACCAGCGCGGCCCTGCTCGGCACCCTCACGTCGTTGTTACTGGCCGCCATATTGTCTTGGGCAGCAATCGAATTGGCCCACTTGACGGGGCTGTCCGAAGACCAGAACAACGAAGTCGCGGCGTACATGGGCAACGTGTCGATCACGGGACTGCTGTTGGCCGGGTTCATCATCGGCTCACTCGGTGTGCTCAACGACGTCACCATCACCCAGGCCTCGGCGGTGTTCGAGCTGGCCGAGCACGGCGGGAGCCGACGCTCGATTTTCGTCGGCGCCATGCGGGTGGGCAGCGACCACATCGCCAGCACCGTCTACACGCTGGTGCTGGCGTATGCCGGCAGCGCCTTGCCGCTGCTGCTGTTGTTCAGCGTGGCCAACCGGTCGTTGGCCGACGTGCTGACGGGTGAGAGCGTGGCCATCGAGATCGCCCGTTCCGCGGTGGGCGGTATCGCCCTGGCGCTGTCGGTCCCGTTGACGACGGGAATCGCCGCGGTACTGGCGACGCCCACGACGAGCGTCAGCCGGCGAGGTCCTTCTCGGTGAGTTCGGTCGCGGCCAGCGCGGCTGCCAGAGTGTCGTGGCGGAACACCGAGGTGACGTGGTCGTGCACCACCCGGAAGGCGGCAGCACCGGAGTGAGCCGTGCCGTCCGCGGCCCGCACGGTCTGTTCGACGACGACCACGCCGTCGTGCACGAACATCCGCCCCGGTGTCACGGTGTCGCCGGCGGATCCGGCCCAGTCGCGGAGGGCGGCATGCCCCTGGGCGGCCCCATTGGCATCGCCCAACTCGATGTCGTCGCTGGACAGAGCGATCAGGGTGTCGACGTCGTTGTCGTTCAGCGCGTCATGCCAGGCCAGAACCGTGGCGATCTCGGATGTGGTCATGAACGAAACGTACGCCACTCAGAACGGTGTGCGTTCGAGCCAGGCGTCCCACGTCGCGGTGTCGCCGAACACCTCGAGCCCGAGTTCGGCTGCACTGCGCCGCCGCGTGGCGGCCAGCAACAGGTCTCGGGCAGGCCCGCGCAGCGCGACGGTGCCCTTGCCGTGACTGTGAGACCACCCGAGCCCGTCCTCGTCGTGCTCCACCGTCCACTCCCCTGTGGGGCCCAGACCGTCGTCGGTCGCGTGCAGGTGGATGCTGGAGCCCAACGCGAGCGGTTCTGCGTGCCGCTTGTTGGCCATGCCGGTGGCGATCTCCAGCCATTCGCTGACGGCGTCGGCGGTTAGGTCGGCCGGCAGCTCGAACGCGGTTCCCACGGCCAGCGCTGCATCGGCGTGGTGGACCGCCGCCTCGTGTACGCGCCGCCGGATCCACCAGCCCCCGGGTTTGGGGCCGAGGAACGTCCACACCCGGGTGTCGGTGCCGACCTGATCGACGGCCTTGAGAACCTGGACCGCGCCCGCGTTGAGCCACTCGATCGCGGCGTCGGGATCGTCGGGCGGCTTGCCCTCATGGACCTCACGCGGGTCGAGAGGCGATACCCGGCGCTCGGAGATAATCTGTGCCGCCCAACGGTTTCCGCGCCCGACGTGGCGGAACAGTTGCTTGAGCGTCCACTCCGGGCACGTCGGCACCGGCGTGTCAGGATCGCTTGAGGCGATCAGCTCCCCGAAGGACCGGGTCTGGTCGAGCAGTGCAGCTCGGAAGTCCACGTCACGAACTTACCGCTGTGCGTGCCTTCCCGAGCGCGATCGGCAGAGTCGACCAGCCACGCAGAATCCGGGTCTCTCGGCGGCTGCCTTCGCCGGCCGCCCGCGCATCGGGGAAGCGGTCGAAGAACGTCTGCAGGCCGACCTGGCCCTCCGCGCGGGCCAGCGCCGCGCCGAGGCAGAAGTGGCGGCCGCCGGAGAACGACAGGTGCCGTCCGGCGTTGTCACGTTCGATGTCGAAGCGGTGCGGATCGACGAACATCGCGGGGTCTCGATTGGCCCCGGCGAGATGCACGATGACGAGTTCTCCGGCCTGCACCGGGGTTCCGGCCACTTCGGTGTCGCGGAGGGCCACCCGCGCGCTCATCAGCACCGGGGAGTCCAGCCGCAGGATCTCCTCCACGGTGTTCGGCCACAGCTCGGGGCGCGCGGCCAGGGTGGTGAGATGTTCGGGATGGTCGAGCAGCATGCGGATGCCGTTGCCCAGCAGGTTGACCGTGGTCTCGAACCCGGCCGCCAGCACCAGCCCGGCCAGCGCCCGTAGCTCGGCCTCATTGAGCGGTTCCCCGGCGGCACCGGCATCGGAGGCCTGGATGATCTGGCTGAGCAGGTCCTCACCAGGGTTGCGCCGTAGTTGACGCAGGTGATCGGTCAGCCAGGACTCAAATCCTTTGATGCCGGAGTTCACCTCCTGGTACTCCCGCCACGTCAGCCCGATGTCCAGGCTCGGCGCGCCGAGCTCGCCGAACCGCAGGATCTGCGGCCGGTCGGCGTCGGGCACACCCAGGATGTCGCTGATCACCGCGACCGGCAGCTGGGCGCAATACCGGTCGACGATGTCGACGACGCCGTCGTCGTCCATCGCATCCAGCAGTTCGTTGGCGGTCTCCTGGACCCGTTCGCGCAGCCGGGCGACCGCGCGGGTGGTGAACACCGAGGAGACCAGCTTGCGGTAGCGGGTGTGATCGGGTGGTTCCACCGCGAGCAGGGACGGCGGCAGCAGCGGGTGCAGCGACCCGGTGTCGGTCTTGTCGGCCACCCAGCGCAGCGGCCTCGGCAGGTTGCCGCCGAGCCGCGACACCCGGAAGTCATCGGAGCGCAGCAGGTCGGTGGCCACGTCGTGGTGGAACGTCATCAGGAGCGCGCGGCCGCGCACAATCGGTCCGCGACGGCGCATCTCGTCGGCGAAGGGCGCCGGGTCGGCCCGTACCGCAGGGTCGGCGATGAGCCGGGCCTGCGGATCCCCGTGACGCATCCCGTACGCAGAAATGCCTCGAACCACCCCGTGCAGGGCCATCCACCGGATTCGTTCCCGCATGGCCCGAGCCTACGACCGCAGAATTTGTTCTACAAGTGTCAAACAGTGGCGACGGGGCGCCCCAATGCGTAAACGCGCCACCCGGCTTCCTGCCACCGTTGCGCGTCCAGGCAATTGCGGCCGTCCACAACCACTTTGACGCGCACCGTGTCAGCCAGCTCGGCCGGGTCCAGGTCGACGAACTCGGCCCACTCGGTGAGCACCAGCACCGCGTCGGCCCGGTCGCAGGCTTCGATGACCGAGGTCGAGTAGTTCAGCGTGGGAAACACCCGCTGCGAGTTGTCCATCGCCTTCGGGTCGTACACGTTGACCGCGGCGCCGTTCAGCTGCAGCATGCCGGCGACGTTGAGGGCGGGTGAGTCACGCACATCGTCGGATTCGGGCTTGAAGGCCGCGCCCAGGACCGCGATGTTGGCGCCCAGCAGGGATCCGCCGCAGGCCCGGGTGGTCAGTTCAACCATGGCGGTGCGGCGGCGCATGTTGATGCTGTCGACCTCGCGCAGGAAGGTCAGCGCGTGGTTGGCGCCGAGCTCGCCGGCGCGGGCCATGAACGCCCGGATGTCCTTGGGCAGGCAGCCGCCGCCGAAGCCCAAGCCCGCGTTGAGGAATCGGCGCCCGATGCGCGGGTCATAACCCAGCGCGTCGGCCAGCAGCGTGACATCGGCGCCGGTGGCCTCACACACCTCGGAGATCGCGTTGATGAACGAGATCTTGGTGGCCAGGAAGGCGTTGGCCGACACCTTGACCAGCTCGGCGGTCTGCAGATCGGTGACCAGGAACGGCACCCCCTCGGCGATCAGAGGGGCATAGAGCTCGCGGACCTCGGATTCCGAGCGTGACGAATCATGCTGCACACCAACCACGATGCGATCCGGGTGCAACGTGTCGTGCACGGCGTATCCCTCGCGGAGGAACTCCGGATTCCAGGCCACCTCGACGTCCACACCCGCGGGCGCCAGCCCTCGGGCCCGCTCGGCGAGGTCGGCCGCCGTGCCGACCGGGACGGTGGACTTGCCGACGATCACCGCGGACCGGCGCAGCCGTGGCACCAGGGTGTCGATGACGGCGTGCACGTGACGCAGGTCGGCGCTGTAGTCGCCCTTCTTCTGCGGGGTGCCGACGCCGAGGAAGTGCACATCGGCGAAATCGGCGGCCTCGTCGTAGTCGGTGGTGAACCGCAGCCGCCCGGCAGACAGGTTGTCGTTCAGCACCTTGCGCAGGCCGGGCTCGTAGAACGGGATGTCGCCGGCGGCGAGTTTGGCCACCTTGCCCGGGTCGATGTCGACCCCGATCACCTCGTGGCCGAGTTCGGCCATACCCGCCGCATGTGTCGCGCCCAGATAGCCGGTACCGAAAACGGTGCATCGCATACTGCCTGGATAGGCGGCCAGTATGAGCTAGCTGCTACGTGACACTGAGCGGCAGGCCAACGTCAGGTAACGGTTGGAGGCGACGCCCCAAATCCGCGTCAGTGGCCGCCGAATGACGGGAAGGGCCACATCGGCCCATTGCCGCCGCCCGAGCCGCGCGAACCACCGGAGCCGGACCCACCGGGGTTCCAGTCTCCCGAGCCACCAGAGCGTCCCGGATTCCAGTCACCTGAGCCGCCGGAGCGGCCGGGATTCCAGTCACCCGAACCCCGGCCCGGGTTCCAGCCCGAGCTCGGACCTGAACCAGAGCCCGGTTCCCAGTCATCCGAGCCTGAGCCGGGCCACTGCGGAGTTTGGGGCTCATGCCGCGACGGCGGATCCCACGGCTGACGCTGCGGCGGGTCCCAGGGCGGACGGAAGATGTTCGGCAGCCGCGGCGCTGGCGGCAGCACGACCAGCGGCGGGATGTAGGGCGCCGGCGGGTTGTAGACCGGTGCCGGCGGCGGCGCCACCGGGATCGGGGCTGGTGGCGGAGCCTCGGGTGCCGGTGCGGGCGCCTCGGG
>NZ_HG322951.1:1205402-1234964 GCF_000455325.1 Mycolicibacterium septicum DSM 44393 | reverse complement strand
CCTTGATGGTCTCTGGCGGCGGGGCCGGTGGCGGCGGGATGGCAGCTTCCGGCGGCGGCGCCGGGGCGGGCAGCTTGGCCGGGGCGCTGGGGGCCACCGCGCCCTGCGCCGGAGCGGGCCGTTGATCGACCGTCGGCCGGATGCTCACCGCGAGCGAAATAACCAGGGCCACAACACCAACCACGAAAACCGAGGTCAGCGCGGAACCGACCAGCAGGAACGGTTTGCGTTCCTCGTCCATCGGCATCTCGTCGGCGACGAGGTCGATCCCGTCGACCGAATCGGCACCGACCGGGGCCATCTCGGTGGCCAGACCGGCCAGCCCGTAGGCGCTGCCGGCGGTGGTGCCGTCGGGATCTTGCGAATAGGCCAGGCCGACCGTGGTGGCCTCGAACGCCGGAGCATTGGCCGACGCGAGTGCAGCACCGCGGGCCAGCGCCATCTCGGGCTCGTCCGGGGCATTGATCGGCAGCGACACCAGGTTTTCCAGATGCGCCTTGACCGAGGCGACGTCCACTCCGGATCCGAGGACGAACATGCCGTCCGGCGCGGATTCGGCGGCGTCCACCGCGGCGGCCATGTCGGTGAGCACGGCCATGGCGTCGGCGCTGTGCAGGGACCGGCCCAGCACCTTGACCACTGAACCGTCGTCGGTCTTGACCACCGACAGCGTCGCGGTGTCACGGTCGATGAACAGCAGCGCCGTGGTGTCATAACCGACCGCGCGACCGACCGCCTGGGCCAGCGCTGCGGCGGCGTGCCCTTCGGAGACCAGCATGACGTCGTCGATGCCGTGCGCGGACAGCGTGTCGCGCAGGGCGGCGGCGTCCGAATGGTCGGTCCACGTGACGCCGATCGACTTCAGATGGTGCCCACCCGTGGTGGCGCTCTCCTGGGTTCCAAGGATGGCGGCGACGACCTGATCGGCCGCACTGATGGTTGCCGAATCATCAACAGAGGTGACGTCGAAGACGTCATGATCGACGGTTACCCCGTCGGCTTTCTCCCCCTCGACCAGCACCATGCGGACTGTCGTAGGTGCCATCGCCACACCCAATACGATGTCCACCAAGCCCTCCAATGTGTTTGCTACACTGCGTTTGTCGCCATTACGCACACACTCCGCACGAGCCGACAACTAGAACCTTCATCGGTGCAACCTGCTCGATCGTTACACCCGGGCGCATTAGCTACCGCGCTGAGATTCCGGTCGGACCGCGACGGCATGGTGCGTGCCGGCGCCGGTTAGTTAGACCCTACTCGGCATTACGACAAACGGCGCCGGCCGGTTCATCCCGCGCTGTCCTCCTCGGCCGGATCCGGGCGCTGTTCACGCTCTCCGAACTGGCCCAACTGCCCCAGCGTGCCGCCGAACAATCCGGGTCGGCGCGGAGGCATATGCCCGTGCACACCTTCGGCGTACGCGGACTCGGCGTGCTGGGTGAAGTCGACGCCGGTGGTCTCGTCCTCGGGGCTGAGCCGGAAGCCCATGAACCGGTCGATGGCCTTGGCCAACAGGTAGGACATCGTGAAGGCGTAGGCGGCCACCACGACCGCGGCCAGCAGCTGCTTGCCGAGCTGAGTCAGCCCGCCGCCGTAGAAGAGGCCCTGCGGACCCGCGGTCATCACCTCGGTGGCGAGGAATCCGATCAGCAGCACGCCGACCACGCCGCCGACGAAGTGCACGCCGACGACATCGAGCGAGTCGTCATATCCGAACCGGAACTTCAGGCCGATCGCAAAGGAACACACCACGCCGGCGGCCAGGCCGACCACGACCGCTCCGAGGGTGTTGACGGTGCCGCACGACGGGGTGATCGCCACCAGACCGGCCACCACACCGGAGGCGGCACCGAAGGTGGTGGGCTTGCCGTCGCGGACCTGCTCGACCGTGAGCCAGCCCAGCATGCCGAGGCAGCCGGCGACCAGGGTGTTCAGGAAGATCGCCGCGGCGGTGCCGTTGGCCGCGAGCGCCGAGCCCGCGTTGAAGCCGAACCAGCCGAACCACAGCAGGCCGACGCCGAGCAGCACGAAGGGCAGGTTGTGCGGGCGCATCGCGTCCTGCTTGAAGCCGATGCGGGGGCCCAGCACCAGGGCCAGCGCCAGGGCCGAGGAGCCGGAGACGATCTCGACGACGAGGCCGCCTGCGTAGTCGAGCACGCCGAGGCCGGCCAGCCAGCCGCCCGGACCCCAGACCCAGTGCGCGACGACGGCGTACACCGCGACGGCCCACAGCGGGACGAACAGCATCCAGGCCGCGAATTTCGCCCGGTCCGCGATGGCCCCGCTGACCAGGGCGGCCGTGATGATCGCGAAGGTCAGCTGGAACGTGGCGAACAACAGCTCGGGCACCGCGCCGTGGGCTGTGCTCGGGGTGATGCCGAGCATGCCGAAGTGCTGCAGGCCGCCGATCAGGCCGCCGCCGGCGTCATCCGAGAACGCCAGGGTGTAACCGACCAGCAGCCAGGCCACCGTGACCAGCGGGATCGAGATGAAGCTCATCATGATCATGTTGAGCACGCCGGTGGTGCGGACCATGCCGCCGTAGAAGATGGCGAGGCCGGGGGTCATCAGCAGGACCAGCGCGGTACTGGCGAGCAGCCAGGCTGTCGCGGCCGGATCGATTTCGGGCACGTCGAGCTCCTTTGGTCTCGACGAGAATGTCCGGCGCGCGTTTCAGCCAAGCGGCGAGCGTGTTTCAGCCGTGTTTCCGACTTCTCACCCGCTGTTCACGCGCTCTTACGCGCTCTTACGCGCCGAAAGTAGGCCCTATGTACATAGAAGGGCCGAAACTCGTACACAAGGGCCACGCTGGGCGGCGTGTGCCCTACGACTTGATGAAGTTCAAATGCGAGCGGGAGGGTGTCGGACCGCGCTGGCCCTGGTACTTCGAGCCGACCTTGTCGCTGCCGTACGGGTGCTCGGCCGGGCTGGTCAGCCGTAGCAGGCACAGCTGACCGATCTTCATGCCCGGCCACAGCGTGATGGGCAGGTTGGCGACGTTGGAGAGCTCCAGGGTGATGTGCCCGGAGAAGCCCGGGTCGATGAACCCGGCCGTCGAGTGCGTCAACAATCCGAGACGGCCCAAGGAGGACTTGCCTTCGAGGCGCCCGGCCAGGTCGTCGGGCAGCGTGCACACCTCGAGCGTGGAGCCGAGCACGAACTCACCCGGATGCAGCACGAACGGCTCACCTTCCGCGGGTTCGACCAGGCTGGTCAGCTCGTCCTGCTGTTTGGCCGGATCGATGTGGGTGTAGCGGGTGTTGTTGAAGACCCGGAACAGGCTGTCCAGGCGGACGTCGACGCTCGACGGTTGCACCAGGGCATCGTCGAAGGGCTCGATGGCCAGGCGTTTCGCAGCGATCTCGGCCCGGATGTCTCGATCGGAGAGCAGCACCCGACGAGCGTATCGGTTAGCGACGGACCACCTGCGGCAACGGCGGCAAGGAGGTGTCGGCGTCGGGCGCCGCCAAGGATCTCCCGGCCGCCCTCCCAACCAGAGGCACCACCTTGCGCACGACGGTGTGAACAGGCGGCTCGGGCGGCGAGGCCGGCGCGGAATGTTGCACCGGGGTCGACGCCTGCGGCGGCGAGTTGCCAGTGCCCCCGCGCATGGTCAGCGCCAGGAACACCGAACCCGCCACGATCAACACCGCTGTCGCCACGACCATCGCCAAGGTGTGCGTCAGAGGGTCGCGCTTGACTGCAGGCGCGGTCTCGTCGCGACGGTCCCCACTGGCGAGCAGCGCACCGCGGGCAAGCAGCAGGGCCGCATCATCGCCGAGCACCACGGACCGTGCCATCACCGAATTAACCTCCTCGACAAGGCTTTCCGCTTCCGGAGCCGATCCCGCGATGGCAACCTCGGCGATCGATTCGGGGAAGCTGTCGCACAGGCCGCGCAGGGCCAACACTGCGGTGGCCGCGTCGGGTCCGTCGAGACGTCGGCTACGCAACCGCCGGGTGCCGTCCTCGCCCTCAGCACCGATCGCGGCCAGCATCGTGACCTCCGGTTCCACCACGCACAGCGCGATCGAGTCGCAGTCCGCGATGTGGACGGTGTACTCGGCGGCCGCTTCGAGCGCATCGGCGCTGGCGGCCACCGCGACGTTGGTGATGCCCTGCTCCTCAAGCGCGTCCAGGAGCTGTTTGGCCTCGCCGGCCACCGCGTCGGTCCAGGTCAAGGCGATGCGGGTGACGGTGTACCCGTTGGCCGGGGCGGCGGCGCGGGTGTCGATCACCGCGTTGACGATGTGCTCACGGAAGTCAGCGTGCTCGACGCTGACGCGATTGTCCGGATCGAGCGAATCGTGGTCGATCACCGAGCCGTCGCCGTGGGTGCCCTCGACCAGGAGAAGCCGGGCGTCGTGCGACGTCATGGCAATACCGATGACAACATCCATGGGTTGAATCCCTTGATTGATTCGGCCCGGGCTGCGGGCCTGCTCGCTCCATTCAGCACCGGATGGAGCCCACGAGAACCGACGGTAGAGACCGCACCTGAGAACTTCCGGGCGAGGTTTTACGCGACTCTCAGGGTGGCGCATGAACGGCAATCATGTTCTGGGGTGGAATGTTTCGCCACAGCACCTGACGCACCCAGTCGGCACTGGGCAACCGCGGCCAGCTGCGCCGGCAACCTTCGCCGCCCGCTGGTCTCCAGCGCGCGGCTGCTGCGGCGTCAATTTCTTAGACTCGCCGGGGCGATGCCCGCACCGCCTTGCCCACAACCCGGGCCGAGTTGCTATCCTTCGTCAGCACCATGCCGATGTAGTTCAATGGCAGAACATCAGCTTCCCAAGCTGAATACGCGGGTTCGATTCCCGTCATCGGCTCCATACATACAGGTCCGGCATCCGGAAGACTTACCAGACCGCCATCTCTGTCCTTCCGCACGGTTCCATCTGGTCCCGTCACCCGGTACAGCTCGGTGAGCACCTGGACCCCGAACGCGGGGAATGTCACCGTGTGCACTGGCGGGCACTGCGTCCGGTGGTATTTCCAGCTCACCAAGCAAGTCTGGCGCGCGATCATCGGCAACGACATGGACCACACGAGTAGCATTACTACTTGTCGGGGGCCATCATCGGCCGGAGGTACCGATCATGTTCAACGCGACCCGATCACTTGTCGTTACTGCCGCAGCAATACTGACGCTGGGCTTCAGCACCGCCGTCGCCAATGCCGACCCGCCAGCACCCGGCTCCGCATGCGGTCCCGACAAGGTGATCACGTCCGTCAACACCTGCGAGCCGCTCAACTCATCGTGCACGGGGTATGACGGCATGGTGATTGGGCGGGTGGCCGCTGACGGCCGGTGCGTGATTCCGGGGCTCGACGGCACCCGGTGGTAGGCCGGACCAGTAGCGGGCGAGTCGTCATCGACCGTCGGTGATTGCAACTGCTCAAGCATCAGAATTCCACGAGAGTGGTTGCAGCACAATACTTCAACGAATGACAGCGGACGGCATTCTCCACCGTCGTGCACGCGCTTGATCTTGCCAGCGCCCGGCTCACACTGCCACATCCTCCCATTCATTGAGAACCCTCATTGACAATGATCGTCGCCGTGGATGACAGTGCTAGGCATCCACGGAACGAGAGGTACGTAATGAGCACTGCCCCGCAGGTCACGGAACCATCGAGTAGCGAGAGCCAGCTCGATCAGCTCAACGAGCTCGGCTACTACGCCGTGACCCGGCATCCCGCGGATGTCCGGGTGGTGCTGCCCGAGGCCCGTACGGCCGACGCGCTCGGACTGGGCTCCTGCCACATCGGCGAACGCTTCACCGTGAAGGATCCGGCGGTTCTCTCAGGCGCGGTGGCGGGCTGCAGCACCACCCTTGGTATCGCGCCGTCGACCAACTACCACACGCGGCATCCCACGGTCACCGCGACGATCGGCTCGACGATGCACGCCCTGGCCGAGGGCCGCTTCGCGATGGCGTTCGGTCGCGGGATGGGTGCGTACTGGAACGCGATCGGTCTGCCGGTGGTGACCGAGGCCCGGCTGCGCGACTTCTTCGGTGTCCTGCGCCGGCTCTGGGCCGGGGAGATGATCCTCAACCACGACGGGCCGGCCGGGAAGTGGCCGTTCCTGCGCCACGCCAGTGGCCTGCCCGACGGACCGCCCATCGGTTTGGTCGCGGTCGGCCCCAAGACGATGGAACTCGCCGGGGAGATCGCCGATTTCGTTGTGCTCCATACCTTCTTCTCCGACGAGGCGACGACGTCATCGGTCGCGGCGGTACGCCGGGGTGCGGAACGAGCGGGCCGGGATCCCGACAGCGTCCGCATCTGGGCGTGCCTGGCGACGGTCTGCGACACGCTGTCGGAGGAGGATCAGTTGCGCCGCGGTGTCGGGCGACTGGCGACCTACCTGCAGGCGTACGCGGACGTGCTGGTGTCGGCCAACGGCTGGGATCCCGCGGTTTGGGAGCGAATCAAGCAGAGCGAACTGTTCACCGATGCGGCCACGGCCGGACCCATCGACGCCAGTGCCTCATTCGAGACGTTGCAGCGCATCGCCGAGGTGATTCCGGCCGACTGGTTGGACTCGGTGGCCAAGGGATCGCCAAAGGACTGCGCGAAAACCATTGCCCGGCAGTACGACCTGGGTACCCACTCGGTCATCATGCATGGGGCGAGCCCACAGGAACTCGAACCCGTCGTGCAGGCGTACCGGGCCGACCGGCCCACACTGCGGCGCGCGGTCGCCGCGAATCCCGGGAGGTTTGCCTGAACGCCCACGAATCCCCGCAGGCCGCGCGCGCGCAAGAACAATGGCGCGCCGCGGTGCCCTCCGCGGTCCAATCGGCAGCAGGCACCCGGCTGAACAAGCGCGGCCTCGAGACCCGGGCGCGCCTGCTCGATGTCGCCATCCGCTGTCTGGCCGACAGCGGTGGCGAACCGGTGTCCGCAAACCGTGTCGCCAAAGATGCGGGCGTCACCTGGGGCACCGTGCAGCACCAGTTCGGCGACCTGGACGGCCTGTGGGTCGCGGTGATCACCGAGATCCATTCCCGCAGTTGGGTATCCAATGCCGATGCACTGCCGGCCCGCAGCGGAACATTGCGGGAGCGGGTGGCCGCAGCCATCGGCTCGGTCTGGACCTACCTGGACACCACCGAGGGGCGGGCGCTCACCGCACTGCGCACCTCGCTGCCGCCGCGCCGTTCCGATGTCAGCTCCGAATACCCGCAGACGGCAGCGGCTTTCGCGGCGCGCGAACTCGATTGGATTCAGGGCTTCGACTATCTGATGGACGGGCTCGACCTCGACCCGGACCAGCTGTACCGGGTGCGGTGCCTGCTTCCCGCCGCGATCCGAGGCCTGAGCAACGAGCGCGAAGTGGGCTTCACCTCAGATCTCGAGATCGCCCGCGCAGCGTTGACCGACGCGGTGGTGGCGTTGCTGTCCCAGCCGGGGTCCTGAGCCGGCCGGCGTTATGCGTCGCGAACCCGTGGGCGGCAGATATACGGCCCCCAAACGTGGTACCGCATGTAGTACCAGGTTTGCAGACGCAGTATCTGTCACCCACCGCCGCGACGATCAGCCCGACGATCGGGCAGTCGCCTCGACCCGCTCCGCCCGCCTCCGCGTGAGCGGATAGCAGCACAGCCCGATCAGCAGCGCCGACATATGGCCGATCGCGGTGAAGTTGATATTGCTGACCAGAGCGGCCCCGAAGTAGACGAACGCCGCGCCGAGGTACGCCCACCGCCACGGCCGCACGATGCGATACGCCAGCACACCGCCCACCCCGACGAGGAAGTAGCTCACCCCGACATCGCGGACGTGGACGAGCCGTTCGGGTGCGAGGTGATCGTGGATCGCCAGATACAGCAGGCCTTCACTGATGTAGGTGGCCAGCACATGGGCGATCAAACCCACTGTCATCCAACGTATTTGACCCAGCCACCGTTCGGCCGGCGCCAGAATGAGACTGAACAGGACGAGATACGGCGTCCAGTACCGGCCGTCGATCCAGAACAGGCTCGTGACCAGCACATAGAGCGGATCACTCCCCAGGTGGTGGATGTTCGTCGAGCTCTCGATCAACAGGTCGTGCAGCTGCCGCCCATGCGTCTGACGCTGGATGATCGTGGTGACCAGCAGGACGGCCAGCCACGCATAAGTCAACGGGGCGCTGCGAACGTATCGCCACACCGCCGCTGGCCATGACTTCAGGCGCACAGTACTCAGTATGGGCGCGACGGCTGGACGGTGGCCGAGATTGCGCCGGGCCGAAATCCGCGCGCGTCGGCACGGTAGCGAATCACCTTGAGATACCGGCTTTTTGCTCACAGATGTATCCAAAATTGACGGGCACCGGCACGCGGCACGGATATTCGATGCCCAGGAAAGGACTCCCAACCACCAAGGCGCTCCACGTGGAATACTCGCTGGATGGGCAGCGCGGCGCAGCACGAGGTGACCCGAACTCCTGTCGACGAACTGTCGGCGTTCGAAGTGGCAACCCGAGATCTGGTGGGCGTGGCGCTGCGCAGTGTGGACCAATTGGAGATCTCACTCCCGCAGTTCCGGCTGCTGCTGGTTCTGCAGGAGCGCGGGAAGTCGACCTCCACCGAGTGCGCCCAGGCGCTCGGTGTGGTCGGGTCAACGGTGACCCGGTTGGCCGATCGACTGGATGCCTCCGGTCACCTGGTTCGCGGTGACGACCCGTCGAACCGCAGCGTCGTCACGCTGGCGCTGACCGACCGTGGCCGCAAACTGGTCCGCCAGGTCACCACCCGACGCAGGCGCGAGCTGAGCCGAGTGCTCGACCGCCTCGACCCGGCCGAGCGCGCGGCATGCGCGTCGGCGTTGCGGAGTTTTCACGAGCTCCTGATCGACGACGACGGCGACGACCTGAACCGTCCGATCCCGCTGTAAACATCTCCCCAACACGGGCGATTGACAAAACAGCGTCCGCATGGCCTCGACGCAGGGTTCGCCATTGAGAGATGTCTTGGGACACAACAGTTGTCGACTGTTACCGACTCGTGCGTTGATTTTGCGGGACACTGCACCGAAACCGGCATAGTGTCAGCCAACATGGAATCGAACAACGATGACATGACCGAGACCGATCGCGATCAGCGCGGCAAACTGTCGAGACGTTCGATGCTGGGGGGCATCGCGGCCGCCGGAGTGGGAGCGGCCACTGTCGGCGCGCTCGTCTCCGGCTGTGACGACTCAGGGAAGACCGGGGCCAGCGGAGGCGCCGGCGGAACCGCCGGCCCACCGGACTTTGGGACAGGAATCAACGAAGGCTTCAACGGGAAGATCGAACTGGACGTTCGGGATTCGAAGCCGGACTGGAAGCCCTTCGAACTCAAGCACGCCCCCGAAGGCGCACCCAACGTCCTGGTGGTGCTCTTCGATGACACAGGCATGGCCTCGTGGTCGCCCTACGGCGGCCGCATCAACATGCCGACGCTGCAACGGCTGGCCGACAACGGACTCACCTATTCGCAGTGGCACACCACGGCGCTGTGCTCGCCCACCCGGTCCTGCCTCCTGACCGGCCGCAATCACCACGTGAACCGGTTCGCGAGCATCACCGAGGGGTCCGACGGCTTCCCGGGTGCGGCGGCCCGCCTGCCCGCGCAGTGCGCGACGGTAGGTCAGGTGCTGCAGGACAATGGCTACAGCACCTTCTGGGTCGGCAAGGACCACAACGTGCCGGAGGAGGATGTCTCCAGCGGTGGCAGCAAATCGGAGTGGCCGCTGCAGAAGGGCTTCGACCGGTTCTACGGCTTCCTCGGCGGCGAAACCAACCAGTGGTATCCCGACCTGTCCGAGGACAACCGGTTCATCGAGCAGCCGTACCCTCCCGAACAGGGGTATCACCTGTCGAAAGACCTTGCCGACCAAGCGATCCGGATGCTGCGCGACCAGCGGTCCAGCAACCCCTCCAAGCCCTGGTACATGTGGTTCTGCCCGGGAGCGAACCACGCGCCGCACCACAGCCCGGAGGAGTACTCCGCAAAGTACAAGGGCAAGTTCGACGACGGCTACGAGGCCTACCGCGAGTGGGTGCTCAACCGGATGATCGACAAGGGCATCATGCCCAAGGGCACCCAGCTGACCCCGATCAACCCGCTACCCGAGGACGTGGCCTCGGAGGCCGACGCGGTGCGGCCGTGGGATTCGCTGAACCCGGACGAGAAGAAGTTGTTCTCCCGGATGGCCGAGGTGTTCGCCGGTTTGTCCGAGTACACCGACGCCCAGGTCGGGCGGGTCGTCGATTACCTGGAACAGACCGGGCAGCTGGACAACACCGTCATCTTCTACTGCGCCGACAACGGCGCATCGGGCGAGGGGTCCCCCAACGGTTCGGTCAACGAGAACAAGTTCTTCAACGGCTACCCGGACGATCTCGCCGAGAACATGAAGATGCTCGACAAGCTGGGCACACCCGACACCTACAACCACTATCCGACGGGCTGGGCCGTCGCGTTCTCGACGCCGTTCCAGATGTTCAAGCGCTACTCGCAGTTCTCCGGTGGAACCTGCGATCCGATGGTGATCCACTGGCCCAAGGGCATCAAGGCCAGGGGTGAGGTGCGCCATCAGTACCATCACGCGACGGACGTCGTCCCGACCATTCTGGATGTGGCGGGCATCAAGATGCCCGACGAGTATCGCGGCATCAAGCAGTACCCGGTCAATGGTGTGTCGATGCGGTACAGCTTCGACGGTGCCGATGCCGCCACCACGAAGAAGCGTCAGTACTACGCGATGCTGGGCACCCGCGGTATCTGGGCCGACGGCTGGAAGGCGTCGGCGCTGCATGCGCCCATCAGCGGAAAAGGCCATTTCGATCAGGACAAGTGGGAGCTCTTCCACGTCGACGAGGATCGTTCCGAGTCCAAGAACGTCGCCGATCAGAATCCGGACAAGCTCAAGGAGTTGATCGACGCCTGGAACCAGGAGGCGAAAGACAACTACGTCCTGCCCCTCGACGACCGCACCGCGGTCGAGATGATCACCATCGAGCGGCCACAGTTCGAACCGCCCCGCACCCGCTATCTCTACTATCCGGACACCGCGCCGGTGCCCGAGGGCGTGGCGGTCAACATCCGCGGCCGGTCCTACAAGATCATCGCCGACGTCGACATGACCAAGGATGCGCAGGGCGTGCTGTTCGCGCACGGTTCGCGCTTCGGCGGGCACGCCCTGTTCATCAAGGACAACAAGCTGCACTACGTCTACAACTTCCTCGGTATCAAACCCGAGCAGGTGTTCGTGTCCGGCCCGCTGCCCGAGGGCAAGCATGCGCTGGGCATGGAGTTCATCTGGGAGAAGAAGGGCGAACACGGCGAATCCCTGGGAACCACAATCCTTTATGTGGACGGCAAGGAGGCGAACAAGGGACCGATGCGGGCGCAGGTCGGCAAGTTCACCCTCGCTGGCGACGGCCTGTGCGTCGGATTCGACAGCGGTGACAACGTGTCGGACCTCTACCAGAATCCGGGACGGTTCACCGGCGGCACCATCAAGGGTGTCGCGGTCGATGTGAGCGAGGAGAAGTACGTCGACCTCAACCGGGAGGCCCAGGCGGCGTTCGCGACGGACTGAGCCACGGACAGACTCTCTGGCCCGGCACCCGGTGCCGGGCCAGAGTGCTGTCTGGACGGCGCACGACAGGGCACGACTATCTTGATCAGGGAACCCTGACGACAGGAGCGGGCCGTGGACTCCGACACGATCTGGCGCAACATCGACGAGCAGCGTGGACGGCTCGCCGATCTGCTCGACACTCTCGAACCGCAGCAGTGGGCGACGCCGTCGCTGTGCGCCGGCTGGACGGTGCGTGAAGTCGCGATCCACATCACGCAGGGCCACGCCGGCATCGGCGAGATGCTGCCGGCGGCGATCAAGTCGGGCTTCCGGTTCGACGCCATGGTGCGCCGGGCAGCGCAGGACGATCCCGCCGAGCCGGCCGCCATCACGGCACGGATTCGAGCTATGGCGGGTTCACGCAAGCGGCCGCCCCTGACCAAAGAAGTCGACCCGCTGCTGGACATCCTGATCCACACCCAGGACATCTGTATCCCGCTCGGGATCGACCTGCCGATGCCCACCGACGCAGCCGTCGCGGTGGCAGACCGCCTGTGGCACATGAAGTTTCCGTTCGCTCCGCAGCGCGATCTGCCGGGCTATCGCTTCGTGGCGACGGATGCCGATTTCGCCGTCGGCCCCGAGTGGGGTGGCCGCCGGGAGGCGCCGATTCACGACCTCGTGCTGATGTTCTCGCGACGACGCGACGTGCCAGATGCCGAACCTGAGGTCGACGAACCCGAGGCCGACTAGCCCCCGTCCTGCACCTCGTGCAGCCGTTTGTACAGGCCATCGTGGCCCATCAAGGTCTGATGATCGCCGCTCTGTGAAATGCGCCCGTCTTCGAGCACCAGGATCCGGTCGGCCACCGCGGCGATGAAATCCAGATCATGGCTGACCACCACGCAGGTGCGGTCCTTGGCGTAGCCGCGAATCACCCCGATCATCCGGGCCCGCTCGTCGGCGTCGAGGTTCTCGGTCGGCTCGTCGAGCAGCAGCACCTCGGGCCGGCGCAACAGGCAACGCGCGAGCGCGATCAGGCGTTTCTGCCCGCCGGAGGGGATCTGGACGTCCACCACCGTGTCGTAGCCGTCGTGCATCTTGGTGGTGATGACCGAGTGGATGTGAGCTTCGGTGCAGGCTTCTTCGATGTCCGCGTCGGTGGCCTCCGGGCGAGCCAACCGGATGTTCTCCCGGATGGTGTCCTTGGTGAAGAACGGGAACTGAGCGAGTTTGGACACCTGTTCGCGTAGCGACTCGATGGTGACGGTCGAAATATCATTGCCGTCCAACAGGATCCGGCCACGTTGAGGATCCCGGAACCGCAGCATCAGGTTGAACACCGTCGACTTACCCGATCCGATACCGCCGACCAGTCCTACTGTCTCCCCCTCGGCGATCGAGAACGACAGCCCTTCGACGATGTTCCGACCGGGCGTGTAGCCGAACGTCACGTCCTCGAAAATCAGGTTGCCGTGCACCTCGCCCAGCGCTACAGCGTCCTCGGCTTCGCGTACCGAAGGCTCCGTGTCCAGGAGTTCGTAGGTGGACGTCACATTCGGCGCCAGGGACTGGTACGTGGTGTACGCCCCCAGAACCCGTTGCGCGGCACTGAACATCACGGGAACCACACCCGCGAAGACCAAGAGGCCCGCGAACGTGAGTCCGAAGTGCGTACTGAGCCCCACCCCGACCAACAACACGATGACCGTGCTGAGGGCCACGAAGATCTGCGAGCCGTTGACGGTGGCCTGCATCCAGACCACCGAGGCCGCCGACCCCTTCGCAGCCTCCTCGGACACCGCATGAAATCGCTTGCTGCGGACCGGTTGTGCGTTGAACATCTGGATCTCGGCAATCCCGCTGATCGTCTGCTCAACCTCGGCGGCCATCGCCCGCTCGGCATTCATCACGCGCCGCATCACCGCCTGTACGTGGCGGCCGACGAATCTGAGGGTGATCAGAGCCAGCGGTGTGAGCACCAGTGCGGCCACCGTCATCTGCCACGAGATGGCCAGCAGATAACTGATCACCACCACCAACACCACCACATCGATCAGCGGCGGCAGCAGACAGTCGGTGAGAAGTCGTTGCACTCCAGCGGATTCCGTCATCACCCGGTGCATCAACTCGCCGCTGCGGGAGGTGAGGAAGAAGTCCAGGGACAGCGACTGCAGGTGGTCGTGGACGCGCTGCCGGATGTCGACCAACAGGATCCGCTCGACCCGCGCGCCGATCCCGGCGTTGATGAAGTACATGAGCTGGGTCAGGATCAGCGAGCCCGCCCAGACTACGAGCAGCACCACGAACGGCACCGGACCGGCGAGCGATTTCAGCAGCCCATCCTCGCGGGCCACCAGTGGGCCACTCAGATCCCATACGCCGCTGAGGTTTCCACTGTTCCCCGCATCGGCGATGACCTGCACCATCGGCCCGAAGGCGGCCACCGTGACGTAGGGCAGCGCGGAGGCGATCACCCCGATCACCACCAGCAGGGCCAGCACGCCCCGGACCGCGCGCAACATGCGCAGACTGCGCCACACCACATGCAGCGACGACGCCACGTCGGCCACGCGCACCCCCTTTTCCGCGAAGGCTAACCCTCGGACGAGTCGCTGTCTCGCGGAACGTCCGGCAGCTCGGGTGGCGCATCGTCGTCGAAGAAATGCCGGATCGCGGTGAACCCGCCGTGCCGGTACGCCTCGTAGGCCCAGATCGCGGCAATGATCGGTACCGGGCCGAATGCCACCCACCATCGCGCCGAGGGCGGGACCAGTTCGGCGATCACCCGAGAGCTGGGTTGATCGTCGACGATGGCGGGCAACCATTCGTGCAAGAGGATGGTCAGCATGCGGGTCGCCTCGAACGGGCCTGCGACGGTGGCCAGCACCCAGCTCAGGGACGCGATGATCAGCGCCCACGGCCAGGCCAGCAGCAGCGACTGGTCGTCGACGATGTCGGCGGCCGACCGGATCGATTCGGCGACGAACGCGAAACCCAGCGCCACCAGCAGCACACCGATCTGGGCGGCCAGCAGATCATCGAGCACCGAGTTCGCCAGCTCATCGCCGCTGCGCGTCGGCAGGCCGAACGCCAGCGACAGCAGGCCGGCCAGCAGGGCGAGCAACATCAGCGCCGAGGTGGAGTCGTCGATGCGCATGAAGGAGTCGGTCAGGATGCGCATCACCAGGCGCGACGAGGACGACGGCCTGGTGCGATACAGGATCATCACCACCAGGCCGGAGATGACGATCGAGATCAGCCAGGCCACCACGGCCGCGCAGATGATCACGAGCGCGAGGGAGCCGATGACGGGGACGAGTTGTTCGTTCGCGGTCTCCCCGTTGCGGACCACCAGCAGGGGCACCACGCCGATGGCCACCACTCCCAGGGCGCGTACCAGGATCGGCAGGGTGAATCCGGCGATGTCACCGGCATCGAGGTCAGGATCAGTGCGGCGGATCGCGGCGATCTCGGCGCTCATCACAGATCGCGCCCGGCGGAACGACATTCTGCGCGCCACGACGCGAATCTAAACGGCGCAGGCAGCCCCGGTCAGACGACACGCTCAGCGCAGGTAGAGCTCGCCGCCGGTCGGGTAGCCGCCGCCCTTGGTGGTGAGGTGGACGTGGTCGTAGTGGCCGTAGCCGCCGGCCTTCGCCCCACCGTCGGGTGTGTAGTACGTACCCCGCCAGATGGCGTCCTGCAGGGAGAACCGGTCGGCGTTCTTCAGTGCGTAGGCGACGATCCGGTTGCCGAGCTCGATCCCGTGGGCGCTGCTCGGGTTGGGGATCATCACGTCGAGGGCCAGGCCGTTGGGGTGCCAGCGCAGTGCGTCCGGACGGACGCCGCCGATGTTGCGGATCTCGGGGAAGTCGGCACTCACGGCGCGCGACGCGAGGATGGTCTTGACCTGCAGGCCGCGCTCCGGGGCGTCGCCGATGGGCAGCAGCTGCGGGATGTTGATGACGCGCCAGCGAGAGGCCGTTGCAGGCGGCGCCTGCCCTGCGCTGAGGCTCACGGTCTGCGCGACAGCCGTCGACGTCGCCGCGGCCGGCGCGGCCACGATCTCCATGCAGCATGTCGATTCGGGGGCCGGCGCAGGAGCCACGACAGGTTTGGCGGCTTCGGAAAACGGGGATGAAGGAGCAGCACTGCCACCGGCGAAGAACGCAGCGACCGGCGCGATGATCGCAGCCGCTACAGCCGGCAGTTTGCGCTGACTGGGGCTAGCTAATGCGTGTCGGCCCACACGGGCACCATACGGGTACCAATGCGGCGTTGCAGCAACCGCTCCCCTGTTCTGAGAGTTTCCTTAAATGACTGTCAAGCACATTTGCGGCGTGTTTACGCAGGTCAAAGGTCACGAATTGGTCACGGGTGCCGCACCTTCTTAAGGACGTCAATCACCGTGGTTACGGGTAGTTAAATTCAAAAACACCTCCCGGGTCCGCCTCCCGTCGATACGCTGCTGTCCTGATTTACGCAGCCGCAAAATGCCCAGGAGGTTGTCTCGTGTGGCGATGAAGCTGTGGAACGACGACCGACCCCTTACCCGACGCGTCGTGCTGGGCGAGAGGGCCGTGTCCACCCGTGGCCTGTCCCTACGGTTCGCCACCGAGCAGATCGACACCACGACCGACTGGTGCTGTTTCGACGACACCCGCCACCTGGTGTTCGTGCACCGCGCCGGACGACTGCGGTCGATGGAGACCGACCTGGACTGGGGCCCGTCGGGCCGGGCACTGCCGAGCGTGGGTGACATGTGGGTGGTGCCGGCTGGCGACAAGTGCGCCTCGTTGGTCGAAGGGGATACAGCCGAGTATTGCGAGATCGCCATCCCGGATCACCTGCTCGGCGAGACGACGCTGATTCCGCGCATCAAACACCACGACCCACTGATCCATCAGATGGTCGAGCGCATCTACGACGTCGCCGACCGTGACGACGCGCTTGCGCGCCTCCTCACGGAGTCGATCGGGGAAACGTTGCGACTTCTGATCACCGACAATTACGCGGAGGCCGCCCCACGCCGCACGGAATACCGGGCCAACATCCTGGATTCGGCCGCCCGCTCGAGGCTCATCCAGTTCCTCGAGGACAGCATCGACTCGGAGATCACGCTCGAAGCGCTTGCGCAGCAGGCGAAGATGCCCGTGGGCAGCTTCATCAAGGCGTTCCGGGATGCGTTTCACACCACTCCATATCAGTTCCTGCTGGACCGGCGGATCGACCGCGCCAAGACGCTGCTGCTGACGACACCGCGCACGGTCACCGAAATCAGTGCGATGGTGGGGTTCTCGACGCCGAATCACTTCGCTACCGCATTCCGGCACCGGGTCGGGGTCTCACCGAGCACCTACCGAAGCCCCCGCTGAGGGCACGGTAGTCGGGCGTCTACGCCAATAATTCGAACGTGCAAAAGAATGCGAATGTCGTTCGGCGACTTTCCAGATACCTTCGCGCCGTCAGCAACAGCTGACATCCCCGTTGTCCGCGAAGGAGACCGAGTTGACGCTCGCTCTACGCCCCTATGTGACCGCCGGAGTCGCCCTTGTCGGCGCCGGCATCATCGCAGTCACACCGGTTGCTGCACCCCCACCAACGATCCAAGCCCACACAGTCCAGCTCACCGCGGCAATCGACAATCCAGTCGAGGTATTCGCCCCGGTGTTCGCCGCGGCGACGACTGTGGTCCAGAACGCCATTCAAGCCGAAATCGATGATCCGTTCCCCATCATCGTCGGGCTGGCCGGCAAGCTCGCCGCGGACGGCAAGACTCTCGGCGACATCGCCAATGCACTCGGCCAGTCGTACTCAGGGCTGCTGGCCGGCCTTCCCGGAGCACTCACGACCTACGTCCAGAAGATCGCGGCCGGCGATTTCACCGGAGCGGTCGGCGCGTTCATGCCGATTGCCATCGGACCGTTCTTCACCACATTCACCCAGCTTCTGAAGTTCCAAGGCTTCGTGCAGACGCAGTTCGAGGTCGCGGGGAAGCTGACCAACGCCGCCATCATGAGCGCCTGGTCGCTCGGCCCCGGCCAGCTGCTGTCGGTGTACGGAGTCATCGGCGCGGTGACAGGCACCCTCGACAAACTCGTAAAGGCAGTTCCGACAGGCGATCCTGGCGAGATCGTCAACGTCATCCAGCACGGTGCAGCGAATATCGCAACGGCGGCCCTCGGCGTGGCCGACCTGTGGAGGTTCTCCTTCGACGGCGCGCGTCAGAATTTCCGCGACATCCTGAACCCGCCGCCGCCTGACCCCGAGGAAGAGTTCCGGACCGCGACGCCATTGAAAGTGACAGCATTGCCACTGCCCGCCGCCGAAGCTCCCGCAATCGAGGTGCCTATCGCTGAACAGGTGAGCGATACTGCAAGCGGCGCAACTGAAGCAGATCCCACCGCAGCCGCCCCGGCCAGTCCAGCGGAAACAGTGAAACCCGCCGTGCGCGAGAGCCTGGCCGCCGCTCCCGGAAAGATCGGAGCTCTCGGCAAGACCAACAGGCCTGCGGTGAAGGTGGCCTCAAACGTTCGCGACGGAATTTCGGCCACTGCCAAAAAGATTGGCGAAAACGTCAAGAAGGCGTTCGCCGAGCCCGAGAAGAAGTCAACGAGCGCGTCGACCGGCGCCGACAAGGGCGCTGGCCCCAGCGGCTCGGGAGACGCCAAGTAGCACACAAGCCATCGGCCCCTCTCAGTCGAGAGGGGCCGATGCATCCCAAGGCGATCACGACTGCCGGCGATACTCGCTGGGCGAAATTCCCACGCGACGCCGGAACGCCGTCGCGAAATGACTCGGCGTCGAAAACCCCGCTGAAGAACCAATTTCTGCGATGCTCTGCGAGGTAGTAAGCAACAGTGTCTTCGCACGCTCGATCCGCAGGTCCAACAGGAACTGGTATGGCGTGGTGTGAAAAGCGCGGCGGAAAGCACCAATGAAGCCTTGGACAGGCATCCCGGTCAGCTGCGCCAGTGCGTCCAGATGGATCTCCGAATCCAGGCTGTCGTTGAGGTACTCGACCAGCATCGTGCGCGTAGCGGTGTCGAAAGCCCGATGTTCGCGCGCCTTCGGCGGCGCCTCGGCGTACTTGTCGCTGATCAGCAGGCGCATGGTCTCGGCGACGGAATCGGTGAGCAACCGGGCGATCGCATCATCACGGTCGGCGACGCTGTAGATCTCCTCGACCAGGTGGTGCATCAACAGGTCGCGGTACTTGATGCGGGGTAGCAACGCGGTGTCGCCGATCACCCGACGCGGGATGGCGATCTCGCAGTATCCCGCAACATCGCCCTGAACCAACGCCGAGCATGGAAGACCCGCAGGTTTCCACCAGACGTCCCCTGCTGTCGGCGGTACTCGGCCGGACGGCCCCCAATCGAGTGCTGTCTGCATCGAATGCATTGCCCCGCCGCGGTATACGTACACCAGGTGATGGGTGTCGCTGAAGCTGCACCAATCCGTGGGCTCCGTTATCCGCTCAGTCCCGAAAGTAAACGAGAGGCCCCGAGCCGCGACATCCTTCTGCTCCAGCACGACGCGCGGAGTCAGTGGCCGGCCACCATCCCACGGCTTCAATCCCATCCGAACAACCCCCAGGCACAACGATCTCGATCGGCGCCAGGCTACGCCCCCGGCCGCCCCCAACCGACCGTTTCCCCCGACCCACTACCTCCCGATGGCTCCTGACCGGAATATCTGGCAAGGCAAACAGAATGTGAATGCGCACGTGCGGTTCAGTCCGTACTTTTCGGCCCGTCAGTGACAACTGACACCCTCATCTGAACCGAAGGAGATCGAGTTGAACCTCGCTCTACGGCCCTATGCGACTGCGGGGATCGCCCTCGTCGGCGCCAGCGTCATCGCAGCCACACCCCTCGCCCCACCCGCACCCGACGTCCACCTACCCACACTGCCGACACAGGCCGCAGTTGAACTGTCCGCGTTCACCAACCCGCTCGATACCTGGGCCTCAGTTCTGACCGCGACCCTTACCGACGTCGGAGCACTCGGCCAGGCCATCGCCGACAACCCGGCGCCGATCCTGCGCCAGGTCATCGCCAATCAGATGGCGAACGCCACCAAGCTGGCTGGTATAGGACAGGCGGTGGCCACTGGCATCGGAGGCCTGCTGAACCCCAGTAATCCGTATAGTTCGGTCAGCTTGCTGCAGCAGGCAGTCAGCCAAGCCGCGGCAGGTGACGTCGCGGACGCCATCGACAGCGTGTACAGCGCACTCATCATTTATCCTGCCTTCAGCGTCGGATTCCCTCTCCTCGGCACGTTTGACGTGATCAACGGAGTGACGACGAACGTCCAAAAATTTGTCGCAATGGTGCCCAACCTTGTCATCGCCGCCGGCATGACCTCCCTCGGCACGCTGGGCAGCATAGAGTTCGCTTTCAAGGAAAGCGCTCAAGGATTTGTCGATGCGATCAAGACGGGTGATGTCGAGACCGCAGCGGGCATAGCGCTCAATGCACCTGCCGTTCTGGCCGGTGCTGCGCTGAACGGATACGCTCCGTTTGGAGGGAGCGGGCTGCTGGGCGCGTACGGGCCCATCAGGGCCTTTGTGGACTGGCAAGAGCGTGCCGCCGAAGCAATCGGGAAGCCGACCCCGCCACCTACCTTCCCCGAGGCGTCGGCGCGCATTTCGTCGGCTCCAGATGCTGCCGCTGCGCCAACGGTGGCATTGGCAGTAGATCCGGCACCAGCCGCGCCTGAGACCGATACTGCTTCTTTGGACTCACCTGCGACAGAGGGTGTTACGCCCAAACCTGCCAAGCAGGCGACAGTACGACTCGTCCGCCAGAGCCTCGCGGCAACCCCCGGCAAGACCGGGTCTCTCGGCGCCACCAGCAAGCCGGCCGCGAAGGTGGCCTCTGACGTCCGCGGCGGAATCTCGTCCACTGTCAACAAGATCAGCGAGGGCGTCAAGAAGGCATTCGCCAAGCCCGAGAAGAAGCCGGCCTCCGCTTCCACCAGTTCCGACAAGGGATCCGGTTCCGGCAGTTCCAGCGATTCCAAGTAACACAAACCCAATCGGCCCTCGCCCGGCGGCGGGCGGGGGTCGATGGCCGTGTGAAGCCGACTCTATGACGCGGTCATCACCGCGGTGAAGGTCATCCGGTCACCCCGATACAGGGAGCGCCGCTGCTCGATCGGAATCCCGTCCTGGTCGTACGACACACGATTGAGCAGAAACATCGGCGTGCGACTGTCCACGGTGAGCAGCGCCGACTCCCGCGAGTCCGGCAGTGCCGTCTCGATGGTGTCGACAGTCCGCTCGAAATGAATGCCCCGGCTGCGGATCTCAGCGTAGAGAGACTCGCGGTAGTCGAAAGCCTCCCGCAAACCCGGGTATCGTGCGGCCGGCAGCTTGGTGGTCTCCAGGCCCACCCGGATGCCGTCGGTGGTGAGGACGCGTTCGAGCTGCAGGATGGGTGCGCCCACCTCGATGGCGAGCTGCCCGGCCAGGATGTCGTCGGCGATGAGATCGCTCCAGCCGACCAGGATGCGGCCGCCGCTGCGGCCCTGCTCCTTGGCGGCTTCGGTATAGGAACCCATGGACAGGGGCTGCAGGATCTTGGGCCGGGCGACGATGGTGGTACGGCCCCGGCGTTCAATGCGACCGGCCAACAACAACTCTCGCAACGCCTGCCGGACCGTCTCACGGGCGACGTCGAATCGCTCGGCAATCTCCCGCTCCGCGGGGAAGGGGTCTCCGACCTCCAGGTCGTCGAGCAGTCGCTCCAGTTGCGCGCGGACAACCTGGTGCTTGAGAACCCTCGGTTCTGCACTCGCGGACACCCGCTCACAGTACCAAGCCTTGGTATAGACCAAGACTTGCCGCGTTGTTAACCTCCTCGCCAACTTCGATGCACCCGTTGGTATAGACCAACACCCAGGGTGTGGGGCAGGGCAGTTGCGCACCCCCGCTCGCGCACTGCCCGTCCAACGTCCTCCGCCCGAAAGGTCCCGCGCGCCATGAAGTTCCGCACTCCGCGTTCCTCTGCTCGCATCGCTGCCGTGGCAGCCGCCTGTACCGCGCTCGCGCTGTCCGGCTGTTCCGGCTCCGATTCCAACTCCGACGCCAAGACCGCCCAGGGCTTCCCGCAGACCCTCACCCTGGCCGCGATTCCGGCCGAGAACTCCACCGACCTCAAGGCCAGCTACCAGCCGCTGATCAAGCTGTTGGAGAAGGAGACCGGCGCCAAGGTCGAGTTCGTGCAGGCCTCCGATTACGCGGGGGTGGTAGAGGGCATCATCGCCAACAACGTCGACCTGGCCTTCTTCGGGCCGTTCGCCTACGTGGTCGCCGGGGTCAACGGAGCCAAGATCACCCCGGTCGGCGCGGTGATCCAGGAGCAGGGCGCCAAGCCCGGCTACCAGTCCTATGGCCTGACCCGCAGCGATGAGGCGAACGTCAATGGCCTCAAGGACTTTGCCGGCAAGAAGGTCTGCTTCGTGGACCCGAGCTCGACGTCGGGATTCCTCTATCCGACGGCCGGGCTGATCGAAGCCGGCGTGATCAAGTCGGGCTCCGAAGGCGACCTCTCCGCGGCGATGTCCCCGATCTTCGCCGGTGGTCACGACTCCTCGGCGCTGGCGATCGCCAACGGTGACTGCGATGCCGGCTTCGCGTTCGACACCATGGTGGACAAGACCATGATCGCCAAGGGCGACCTCAAACCCGGTCAGCTCAAGACGGTGTGGAAGTCGGAGACGATCGCCGGGTCGGTGTTCGCGGCCAACGACTCGCTGGGCAGTGAGGCCATCGGCAAGCTCAAGACCCTCTTCGCCGACAAGGTCAACGTGCCCAACCTTGAGGCAGAGGGTTTCTGCGAGGGCGACGCCTGCCGGATCACCGACGAGCGCGCCTGGGGCTTCGTGCCGGTCCAGGATTCGGACTACAGCGGCGTGCGCCATGTCTGCGACGTCACCGGCTCCGAGAAGTGCAAGGGCTGAAACCCGATGAGCACCAGCGGACCCCTCCACCCCGTCGCGGGTGACGATCTCGTCGTCATCGCCCGCGACGTCACCAAACGCTTCGGTGACACCCTGGCGCTGGACCACGTCAGTCTCGAGGTGCGGCGCAGCGAGATGCTGGTGCTGCTCGGCCTGTCCGGGTCGGGCAAGTCAACCCTGCTGCGCTGCCTCAACGGGCTGCACCCGGTGACGTCGGGCAGCGTCGAGGTCGGCGGCACCCATGTCGATGCCGCATCGGCCAAACAGCTACGCGCACTACGCCGCAACGTGGGGTTCGTGTTCCAGCACTTCAATCTCGTCGGCCGGTTGAGCTGCCTGGAGAACGTCCTGATCGGCGGCCTCGGCCAGCTGCGGCTCCCCCGCTACGGCGCACTGACCTACCCCAGGGCGATGCGCGCCGAAGCCCTGACCTATCTGGACCGGGTCGGCCTGGCCGACTACGCCGAGCGACGCGCCGACACCCTCTCCGGCGGCCAACAACAGCGCGTCGCGATCGCCCGCACGCTGATGCAGAAGCCCGGCCTGCTGCTGGCCGACGAGCCCGTCGCCTCGCTCGATCCCGAAAACGCCGGTGTCGTCATGGATCTGCTGTTCCGGGTGTGCATCGAGGAGAAGCTGACCGTGGTGTGCACGCTGCACCAGGTGGACCTGGCGTTGGGTTGGGCGCACCGCCTGGTCGGTCTGCGCAACGGCCAGAAGATCCTGGACCGGCCCGCGGTCGGGATGTCCCGCGACGACGTCATGGAAATCTACCAACGCGTCGACCCCGCAGCTCAATCGGCGGCCCGGCCGTCGTGAGCACCGACCTCACCGAGCGCCCGGCCCCGGCTGCCCCGCCGGTCCCCGAGCGCAGGCCGCTGCCCGGCCTGCTGCACGTGGTCGCGGTCGCCGCTCTGCTGGCGACGATCGTCGCCGCCTGGTCGATCGACTTCGCCCCCGCCACACTTCTGGACGGGGTCGACGAAGTCGTCGCACTGCTGGAGCGGATGATCCCGCCGCGACTGGACGATCCGGGACGGATCGGCGGGCTGGCGGTCGAGACCCTGCTGATGGCCGTGCTGGGGACGGTGCTCGCGGCGATAGCCTCCGTGCCGCTGGCCTTCCTGGCGGCTCGCAACACCACACCGCACCCGGCCGTACAGACCGTGGCGCGGGCGATCATCACGTTCTGCCGGGCCATGCCGGACCTGCTGTTCGCTGTTCTGTTCGTCCGGGCCCTCGGAATCGGGGTACTCCCGGGCATTCTCGCGCTGGCCATCCATTCCATCGGCATGCTCGGCAAGGTGTTCGCCGATGCCATCGAGCAGACCGACCCGGGACCGCGGGAAGCGGTGCGCAGCACCGGCGTCGGCTATTTCCGCGAGATGCTCAACGCCGTCGTCCCTCAGGTCGTGCCGTCCTGGATCGCCACCTTCATCTACCGCATCGACATCAACCTGCGGATGTCGGTGGTGCTCGGCTTCGTCGGCGCCGGCGGCATCGGCTTCGCACTGCAGGATGCCTTGCGGGGCCTGATCTATCCGCGGGCACTCGGCATCGCCTGCGTCATCCTGGCGATCATCGCCGCGATGGAATTGCTGTCCATCGTCATCCGCCGGGTGCTGCTCGATTCCGCCCGATCGAACCCGGCCCGGGAGCGCACTGCGCGGTTCGTGTTCGGCGGGGGCCTGATCGGGGTCTGCGTGGCGGCGCTGGTGGTACTCAAGATCAATCCGGTGTCACTGATCACCTGGGTGGGGCCGGCCGTCGAGGTGTTCGCGCGGATGATCCCGCCCAACTTCTCGGCCCTCGGCAGCGAATTGTTCGCCGCCGCAGGTCAAACCGTCGCGATCGGTGTGGTGTCGACGGCCATCGGTGTCGTGTTGTCGATCCCGGTCGGCATCCTGGCCGCCCGCAACGTCACTCCTCATCCGGCGGTTTACTGGGCGGCCCGTGGCTGGATCCTGTTGGTGCGGGCCGTACCCGAACTGATCCTGGCCGTGGTGTTCGTCGCGGCGTTGGGGCTCGGGCCGGTCGCCGGCACCTGTGCGCTGGCCATCGGATCGATCGGCTTCCTGGCCAAACTGGTCGCCGACGCGGTCGAGGAGATCGATCCCGGACCATTGGAGGCCGTCCGATCAGTCGGGGGCGGCTGGTGGAAGACGTTGTTCGCCGCGGTAATTCCGCAAGCCATGCCTGCGATGGTCGGATCCAGCCTGTACCTGTTCGACGTGAACGTGCGAACCTCGACCATCCTGGGCATCGTCGGAGCGGGCGGTGTCGGCTACCTGCTGTTCGAATCGATCCGCACGCTGAACTTCGATGTTGCCGGCGCCATCGTCATCGTCATCTTCGTCATCGTCTACGCCATCGAAAGGTTGTCCGGATGGATCCGATCCCAGCTCGTGTGACGGCCGCCGCGGTCTGGACGGGCTCCGGCGTCGACGTGCGCACGGTGCCGATTCCGGAACTCGGTCCCGGGGAGGTGCTGGTTCGGGTGCGGTTGGCCACGGTCTGCGGCAGCGACCTGCACACCGTCACCGGCCGGCGCAGCGCGGCCTGCCCGTCGGTGCTCGGCCACGAGGCGGTCGGCGATGTCGTCGCCGTCGGCGCGGGAGCGGACATCGAAGTCGGCCAACGCATTATCTGGTCGGTGACAGTGGTCTGCGGCGTGTGCAGCCGCTGCCGGTCCGGCCTGAGTGCCAAATGCCTCTCGGTACGCAAGGTGGGCCACGAGGCGTTCGACGGGGACTGGCCGTTGTCCGGTTCCTATGCCACCCACCTGGTTCTGCCTCGCGGCACCACGATCGCCGTTGTCCCGGAAACACTTTCCGATGCCGTTGCCGCACCGGCCGCCTGCGCGACGGCGACGGTGATGGCCACCCTGGAGGCAGCGGGCGAGTTGAGCGGACGACGAGTGCTCATCGGCGGGGCGGGAATGCTCGGCCTCACCGCGGTCGCGGCGTGCGCAGCGGCTGGAGCCGACGTCCAGGTCGTCGACCGCAATGCGGACCGTCTGGCGTTGGTGCCGGACTTCGGCGGCCGCGAGTCCGATGGCGGTCCCGTCGATGTCGCCATCGACTACACCGGGTCGTGCGCCGCGGTCGCAGACGCCCTGGGGCGTCTCGACATCGGCGGCACCCTGGTGCTGGCCGGCTCGGTCACTCCGGGGCCACCATTGGCGGTGGATCCGGAAACCGTTGTGCGGCACTGGCTGACCATCACCGGCGTCCACAACTATGAGCCCCGGCACCTGCACCGGGCTGTCACATTCCTTGACGGCACCCGCGAGCGCTACCCATGGGAAACGCTTGTCGTCACGCCGGTGCCGCTCGGAGACATCGCGTCGGCGCTACGCACTCCGCCATCGGGCAAGCTCCGGACAGCAATCTGTCCCTAAACGTCGAAACTACGGGTTCTGACGTGAAATCACTGAAAACACGTCATAACCCGTAGTCTCGGCGCGAAAGAAAATCAGCCCTGGAAGACGCGGATCCAGTCGACCAGCATCTCGGCCGGATAGTTGCCGCCACTCGGATCACGGCCGCCCGAGCCACCGATGGCGATGTTGAACACCGGCACCAGGGTGTAGCCCGGATCGTTGAACGGCCAGTCATCCAACGAGTTCGCCGGAACCGTGAAGAAGGGTTCCATGCCGGGGGCATAGTCCTTCCAGAAGTACATGCCGGTCGGCGTCCACGACATCCGCCAGGTGTGCCACCCGCTGTCGATGGGGTGCGGGTCGGTGGCGAATGATTCACCGTCCAGGCGGGCGTGCACGGTGCTGCCCGAGGGCCAGTCACGGTTGCCGTACCACTCCACCAGGTCGACCTCGCCGCCGCGGACGGGATCGTCGTTGAGGAGCCAGAACGCGGGCCAGGCGCCGTCGGTCAGGCAGTTGAGCTTGACCCGGGCCTCCCAGGTCGTGCCGATGCCGCCGCGCCAGTTTCCGACGACCTTGGCGCTGGCGTACTTCTCCTGGATGGTGGTGCCCGGGCCGCGCGTCGCGCGGATCACCAGGTTGCCCTTGCCGTCCTGGAATGCGTGCTCGGTGTCGGTGACGTAGCGGCCCATGTTGAACGGCTTGTCCCACTCGACCGGGTTCTTGATCATCTCGCGTTCGGGCACCAGGTGCCACCACGCCGGGTCCGGCGGAGAGCCGGCCGGGCCGTTGAACTCATCCTGGAACAGGAAGGTCGGCTGCGCTGCGGCAGCAGGCGGGGTGGGGGCTCCAGGGGCAGGCGCAGGCGGGTTATCACCAACGACCGGGTCGGCGTGGGCCGTCCCGGCGGGCAATGCAGCCGCTGCCACCCCCAGGCCCATCATGAACATCACACTGCGACGATCCATCTCAGGCACAGCAGAACCTTAACCGAACTCTTACCCACATATCGGACCCCTGCCCAAAGTGTCGTGGCACCAGACGTGTTTTCGCAGCTAGGGACACAGGGCTGGTGCGTCGTCACGCACCGGGGCACCGGCGGGCAGGGTGTAGGTCACCACGACATCGGCGTCGGTGGCGCCCTCATTGGTCACCCGGTGCGGCACCCCGGCCGGAACGACCACCGCCTGGCCCGCGGTGTACTCCACGGGTGCACAGTCGGCCGCGGTTTGCACCACCACCGCACCCTCGTTGATCACCGACTGTTCGGGCCCGGAATGGGCATGCCAACCGCTGCCGGCTCCGGGTTTGAGTAACAGGCTCTGCACGTACAACGTGGTGGGCTGTCCTGCGGTGACCACCCAGATCGGCGCGGTGGTGGTGCCTTTACCGAGATCGGTGCGCACCACGTCGCCTTCGGCGGGGGTTGCCGCAGCCGGAGCGGCCGACACACAGGCGGTGATGACGCCGACAACGACGGCATGGATGCGGTTCATGGTGCCTCCCGATTGTTGATCGAAAGGTAGCCCGCTCAAGCGGATTTCGTCACGGGTAAGGCTGGAACGGATTCTGCGGCTGCTGCTGGTACGGGTACTGCGGCTGCTGCTGATAGGGGTTTTGTGTCTCTCCCCGGTTCGGCACCTGGATCGGAATCGGCACCGGGACGAACGGCACCGTGACGTACGTCGTCGTCATCGGGTTCGTCGTCGTGGTGGTTGTGGTCGGCGTCGTCGTGGTGGTCGTCGGCGGCGTCGTTGTGGTCGTGGTCGTTGTCGTCGTGGTGGTGGTCGTGACGGGAGGCGGCGTGGTCGTCTGCGTGACGACGCGCGTCTCCGTCACCGGGGGTGGCGGCGCCTGGGTCACCGTGACCGGCGGCGGCGCCTGGGTGACGGGCTCGGGCGCCGGCGGCGGCTCGACAGGGGCAGGCGGTGGGGCTTCGACCGGGCTGGGTGCCAGCTCCTGCGGAGGCAGCGGCTTGGGCTCGGGCGGCTTGACCTCCGAACTCGGCGCGGTGCCCGTCGCACTGGTCAGTGCGTACGTGACCCCACCGATGGCGACGACGACCAGCGCCGCGGCCACCGCGAAAACGGTCAGCGGCAACCGCTGCCAGCCCCCTCGGGGCTGTTCGATCGGACCGGTCGGGGGCACGTACTGCACGGCCGGACGCGCCGCGGTCTCGCTGCCGTAGGAGTCCACCAGGTCGGGCCCGGTGTAGGGCACCACGTCGTCGCCCGCGTCATCTTCAGACCAGGCCAACGCGCGGAACGTGGAAGAGCCCTCGGACCCCTCGGGGCCGGAAGGGATTCCGGCCGTCGGCGCCACGGCCGCCACACCCAGGGTGGGCGCCATACCGGTCTGCGCATCGGCATCGGCCAGGTAGGCAGCAGACAAGGCCGCACCGATCGCGGCGTCCAGCGCGGGCTGCGGAGTGGTCACCACCACTGCCTGCGAATGCTCCGAAAGCTGTTGGGTGACAAGAGGAATGCTGGCGCCACCGCCGATGGTCACCACGGCCGAGACCGCTGGCCAGCCGATCCCGTTGCGCTCCAACGCTTTTTCCAGCTCGCCCAGCGCACCGGCGAGCGGAGCCTGCATCAGCGACTCGAGTTCTGTGCGGGTCACCCGCACGGTGGCCGAGTAACCCGGCAGTTCGACCCCGAGATCTGTCGCGGTTTCCGCCGACAACCGTTCCTTGGCCTGACGGCATTCCTCACGCAGCCGGGCCAGCGATCCGACCGCCGCGGTGCCTGCCGGATCGATGCCCCCGGCCTGCGCGACGCCCTCGAGCACATGTGTCAGCAGCGCCTGGTCGATCTGGTCACCGGAGAAATCGGGATAGCGGGTGGTCTCGTCGATCGGCTCGAACGCCGATGCGGCGTCGGCCAGCGTGACGCTGGTACCGCCGCCACCGAAGTCCAGTAACGCCACCACGCCGTTGGTCGGCAGGCCAGGGTTGGCGCGCAGAGCGGCCAGTGAGGCGACGGCGTCGGGGACGAGTCGCGGTGGCCTCCCGTCGCGGGAGAAGCTGGGATTCGTACGCAGCGCATTACGCAGGGCACGCAGCGTGGGCGCTCCCCAGTGCGCGGGCACGGCGATGGCCAGTTGATCCGAGGGTCCGCCGGCGAGTTCCACCATCGCGTCGAGAGCCTCGACCAGCAGGGTGTCAGCGGGATAGGACGCGCCGTCAGGCGCCACGAGGGGCACAGGGTCGCCGACCCGCTCGACAAATCCGCTCAAGGTGACACCGGAACCGGATTCGGGCATGCCGACTTGCGGCGTCCGGTCTGTCGACAAGGTCAACACCGAACGCCGGCTGACAGGTTGATTGCCGACACGCGCCGCAACCAAGTTGGTGGTCCCGATCGACAACCCCAACGGGCCGCTCATAACGCACGCCACGATAGCCGCAGACGAGCTCCTGGGGTGTCCGACACTCCGCAATGGCCAGGCCAAGCACGTTCCGCCGGAGCACTTTTGATCGTATGAGCAACGCTAATGCGCCACACAGGAACGATCATGGTCTCCTTGGATGCAGGCTGGACAGGCAGCCTGGCAACCATTTGGCGGCGAGTGCGCGGAGGCGGGCAGATGTACGCCAGCCCCTGCGACGAATGTGTAGCTTCTCGCGCCGAAACCGCAGG
>NZ_HG322951.1:1181909-1203898 GCF_000455325.1 Mycolicibacterium septicum DSM 44393 | reverse complement strand
GGCATCTCCGCCGCAAAAGCCTACACATTCGTCGCAGTGTCCGAGAGGGTACTTACACCACGGCGCCGTCGCCCAAAGCTCTTTGACATCAACGCCTCTAAGCGCGGCCGGACATGGCCGCTCCGCCGCAACACCCTTCACGTTCCTCACAGTGGACACAGAGGGTATTGCGCCCGCGCACGGTGTGCTCCAATGACGGGCATGGGTGACATCGACGACATCAAGCAAGTCAAATACCGGTACCTGCGTGCCCTCGATACCAAGCACTGGGACGAGTTCGCCGACACCCTCACCGAGGACATCGCCGGCGACTACGGGCAGTCCATGGGCAAGACGCTGCATTTCACCGACCGCGATTCGCTGGTCGAGTACATGAAGAGCTCGTTGGGCCCCGAGGTCATCACCGAGCATCGCGTCGCGCACCCGGAGATCGAGGTGAGCGGCGACGAGGCGACCGCCACCTGGTACCTCCAGGACCGGGTGATCGTCCCCAGCATGAACTTCATGCTGTTCGGCTCGGCGTTCTATCACGACCGCTACCGGAAGACCGCCGACGGCTGGAAGATCAGCGGCACCGGATACGACCGCACCTACGACGCCACGCTGTCGTTGGAGGGACTCAACTTCAAGCTGGAACCCGGTACCGCCCTTAACATCTGACGGCTACTTCGCCACGGCGATCACGGCGCCGGGCCGTAGCCACTGCATGATCTTCACCAGGGTGGCGTCATCGATCGCGACACAGCCGGCGGTCGGCCCGCCGTCGGTGGTGTGCACGAAGAACGCACCCCCGTTGCCGGGCACCCTGGCCTTGTTGACGCCCATCACCACGGCGTGTTTGTACGCCGAGATGTTCAGGTTCTCGGTGCCACTGCTCAGATCGGTGTTGAACGGGCACTGCGCCTTCTGGCACACCTGCATGGTGTTGTAGGTCGGGCTCTTCATGTCGCCATCCCACCAATGGTCCGGGGTGACCTGGACGTATTGCAGGCCGCCGCCCGGATTGGGTGCGGTGCCGAAGGCGAAGTCGAGGCTGAACACCCCCATCGGCGTCTTCATTTCACCGTCATGGGTCTGCGGGGCCATGCCGTTGGAGCCGATGTTGGCCGGTATCCCGGCGCCGATCGGCTGCCATCCCGCGGGCCCGCGTTGCCAGACATCCATCTTGGCCTTCGACCCACCCACGCCGACAACCGAAATCACCTGGGTGGCGTTGCCGACCGAGGGGGCGAACCAAGGGTCGACGGCCCGGGCGACCGGGGCGCACAACAAAGCCAACGCCCCGGCACACAGCAGGGCGAGCAGTCGGCGCATCCGTCCATCGTCGTCGGTGTCCCTCTCGGCCGGGTAAAGCTCCGAGCACGATCCGGTCGCGAACGGTTACGTTGGCGCCATGGATGTTCGCGCGATCGGCAAGGGACTGGGCACGCTGGACCGCGAGGTCTTCGAGGCGGTAGCCGAGTCACCGAGCCCCCTACTGGACGCCGTGATGCCCGGACTGACCAGGGCAGCAGACCACTCCAAGCTGTGGTTCGCGATCGCGGCCGGCATGGGCGCGCTGGGCAGCGCGTCGTTGCGGCGCGGCGCCGCGCGCGGTGTGGTCAGCCTGGCGGTGACGAGCCTGCTGACCAATCAGGTGGCGAAACGGATCTGGCGGCGACCCCGGCCAGACCATCGCCTGATCCCGGTGGCGCGGCGGATCCGGCGGATGCCGACCTCGCATTCGCTGCCGTCGGGCCACTCCGCGAGCGCCGCGGCCTTCGCGGTGGGTGTCGGCCTGGAGTCCCCGGCAGCCGGCCTGCCGTTGGCGCTGCTGGCCGGCCTGGTCGGGTTGTCCCGGGTCGCCACCGGTGCGCACTATCCCGGAGACGTGTTCGCCGGATTCGGCATCGGCGCCGCGATCGCGGTCCTCGGCGCCCGCGTCGTACCCACCATCCCCGCTGCCACACTGCCGAAGTCCGATCCACTGCGGTTTCCCACCGAGCCCCGGCCGGACGGCGCCGGCGTCGCGCTGGTGATCAACCCGGCCTCGGGCGACGGGACCGGTGCGCGAATCATCGACGAGGTCCGAAAGGCCTTGCCGCACGCGGAGATCATCGAACTCGGCGATGACGATGACATCGAGGCGGTGTTGCGGAAGACCGCCGCCCGTACCGACGTGCTCGCCGTGGGTGGCGGCGACGGCACGGTGGCGTGTGCGGCAGGCATCGCCGTCGACGCGGGCGTTCCGCTCGCGGTGTTCCCCGGCGGCACGTTCAACCACTTCGCCAAGGACATCGGCTGCGATTCGGTGGCCCGGACCGTCGAGGCGATCGCCGAAGGCTCCGCGGCCTACGTCGACCTGGTCTGCCTCAACGAGGAACGCATGGTGATCAACACCGCCAGCATCGGCGCCTACCCGAAGTACGTGCGCACGCGGGAGAGGCTGGAGCACCGGATGGGCAAGCGGTTGGCCGGGATGTACGCGCTGTATCTGACGCTGCGCCGGGAAGCCCCGGTCCGGATCAGCTACGACGACAAGACCCTTGAGACCGAGTTGTTCTTCCTGGGCAATTCGACCTACTTCCCGTCCGGATTCGCACCGTCGCAGCGCCCACGCCTCGACGACGGGCTGATCGACGTGCGGATCCTGGAGACGGGGCGACGCTTCAGCCGGCTGCGCATCGCGACGGCGGTCGCACTGGGCCGGCTGGAACGCAGCCCGCTCTATCACGAGCTTCAGGTGCCGGAGTTCCGGTTCGTCTCCGTCGACGGTCCCACCACCGTGGCCCATGACGGTGAGGTCGGCGAGGCGCTCAGCGAGGCCAGTTTCAGCGTGCGTTACCGGGCGCTGCCGGTGTTTCGTCCGGTGCCGTGACCGCCGGGTACGGCGGGTACGGCGGGTACAGCAGGTAGACCGCCACGAACCAGGCGTAACCCAGTGCCCAGCCCGCCACCACGTCGGAGGGGTGGTGGACGTTGAGCACGACCCGCCCCACCCCGATGGCGACGACCACGAGCACCCCGGCCGCCACCCACCAGCCCCGCAGTCGCGGGCGAAGCGTCGGCCACGCCAAAGCCGACAAGGCCAGTACCAAGACCATCACGCCCAGCGCGTGTCCGGACGGGAACGAGGTCGACAGCGCGTGGACCAGTGCGGTGGCCGGGCGCGGGCGGTCCACCAGAAACTTGGCCAGCTCGGTCGTCACCGCGCTGAGCTCGACGGTCAAGACCAGGAACAGAGCGATGCGCGGTCGCCGCCGCATCAGGGCGACGACGATCATCACCAACGCCAGCAACCGGAACGCGAACGGACCCAGCACCGTGCAGAACACGTCCCACGCCGTCACCCAGGCGGGGTGCGCCGCGCCGTAGCGGTACGGGCCCGCCAGCCCGGCGTCGTCCAGGTCGGCCAGCCAAGTCCACTGCATCGCGTAGCCGATCCACAGCGCCGCATACACCGCAACAGCCAGTACCGCGCTCACGATCAGCCACCTGGCCCGGGTTTTCATCAGATCATCTCTACCAGCTCCAACCGATTTGCCATGTTTGCGCGCTACCGTCGAAGGCATGGCACTGATCCTGCGAAAGCTGATGCACATCGGCGCTCTGCCGGAGGGTTTGCGGGCCGAAGCCGAAGCTGAAGGCATTCTCTTTCTCGCCGAGTACGTCCCGGTGACCAGGCGTTTCACGGGAACGATCCCGGGCAAGCGGTCGACCGGCAGCGTCGCCAGCTACGCCGGTGCGCTGGTCCTGACGAACTACCGCGCGCTGGCCACCATGTCCACCCTGCCCAAGCTTGCCGGCCGCAGCATCGACCAGCCGTGGTCGGCGCCGCAGATCGGTGCGATGCACGCCGAGCTCGACCCGACCGGGCTCACGCTGACGGCCGACGTGGCCGAGATCGACCGACGCTGCCACGGCCGGTTGTCGCTGCACTACAAGACCGCGATACCGGACGAGGTCCTGACGCAGCTGCCACGCCGGTCGCTGGCCTTCGACGTCGGGCCCGATTACGTATTCCGCGCCGTCGGGGTCCCGTACCACCCCTAGGCCCGCGCAAGTCGCTATTTACCGGGACCTGAAGTCTCGGTAAATTGTCGCCATGGCTTCCACCTCTCCTGACGCCGCAGCGCTGGATGCGGGCTACCAGGATCTGTTGCAGACGCTGTCCGAGGGCTCCGTGCGCCGCCGCTTCGACCCCTACCTGGACATCGCGTGGGACTCCCCCGATCTGACCATCGACCTCGACGATCCGCGCTGGGTGCTGTCACCGAACGTCGATCCGCTCGGCGCGACCGCCTGGTACCAGGCCCAGCCGCTGGCCCGGCAGATCGAGATCGGCCGCTGGCGGACCCTCAACTCGGTCAAGGTCGGCGCGGCCTTCGAGAGCATCCTCATCCGCGGGTTGATGGCGTTCATCATGAAGCTGCCCAACAATTCACCCGAGTTCCGCTACGCGTTGCACGAGATGACCGAGGAGTGCAACCACATCCAGATGTTCCAGGAGCTGGTCAACCGCAGTGGTGTCGACGTGCCGGGCATGCGGCCGCTGTTCCGCCGGTTGTCGCCGTACATCGGCCTCGTCGGCCAGTACTCCCCCACGGCGTTCATGGCGGGCATCCTGGCCGGTGAAGAGCCGATCGATCATTTCCAGAAGGGCCTGATCCGCGAGGGCGCCAACATTCCGCCCGCGGTGCTACGGACCATGCAGATCCACATCGCCGAAGAGGCACGCCACATCGCGTGGGCGCACGAATTCCTCAAAACCCATCTGCCGGAAAGGTCGTGGCGGATGAAGGCATTCGCGAGCGTGGCCTTCCCGCTCACCCTGCGCTGGCTCGCACACGAGATCGTGGCTCCCCCGAGGTCGTTCGGCGAGGAGTTCGGGATTCCGCGGGCGGTGATCAAGGACGCGTTCTGGCGCAGCCCGCACTCACGCAAGATCTTGTCCGGCTACTTCGGTGAAATGCGATCTCTCAGCGAGGAACTCGGCTTGATGAACCGGCTCGGCCGGTGGGTGTGGAAGCGCTGCGGAATCGACGGTGAGGCCGCCCGCTACCGCGGCGTGCCGGACCGTGAAGCGGTTGCCCTCGCCTGATGCCCCACGTCATCACGCAGTCCTGCTGCAGCGACGCGTCGTGCGTCTACGCCTGCCCGGTGAACTGCATCCACCCCACACCCGACGAACCTGACTTCCACACCGCGCAGATGCTGTACGTCGACCCTGTCGAGTGCGTCGACTGCGGGGCGTGTGTGACGGCATGCCCGGTGGACGCGATCAAACCGCACACCAAGCTGACCGGCGCGGAGGATGTGTTCGCCACGCTGAATGCCGATTTCTACGCCACTCCCCGGGCGAGGCCGATTCTGGCGCCGGTGGTCCCTCCGCTCGAGGTACGCACCGGAGGTGACCTGCGCGTCGCGATCGTCGGATCGGGTCCGGCCGCGATGTACGCCGCCGAAGAGGTGCTGACCATTCCCGGCGCCCGCGTCCGGATCTACGAACGGCTCACCCGGCCATACGGTTTGGCACGTTTCGGGGTGGCACCCGATCATCGACGAACCCGCGGGGTGACCCGCCAGTTCGACCACATCGCCACCGACCCCCGTCTGGAGATGCGACTCGGCGTCGAGGTCGGCAGCCACGTCACCCATGACGACCTGCTGAATGAGCACCACGCCGTCATCTACGCCGTCGGCGCCTCGACGGACCGGCGCCTCGACATCCCGGGCATCGAGATGCCCGGCGTCACCTCGGCCACAGAGTTCGTCGCCTGGTACAACGACCATCCCGATCACACGGGCCGGTCCTTCGATCTTTCCCACCGGCGCGCCGTCGTGATCGGCAACGGCAACGTCGCCCTCGACGTGGCCCGCATCCTCACCGTCGATCCCGATCGGCTCACCGCCACCGAGATCGCTTCGCATGCGCTGAAAGCGCTGCGCGACAGTGCGATCGAAGAGGTGGTCGTGGTCGGCCGGCGCGGGATCGAGCAGTCCGCGTTCACGGTCCCCGAACTGGCCGGACTGTGCTCGACACCGGGTGTCGACGTCGTCGTCCGTGACGAGGACCTGCGTACCCTGCCCGAGTCGGACCCCAGGTCGGGGATCTTGCGCGCAGCGGCCCGCGGGATGGGCAATCGTCGGATCGTGCTCGAGTACCTGTTGTCGCCGACCGCGGTCCTCGGCCGATCCTCGGCCACCGGCGTGGAATTCGTCCACAACGAACTCGTCGCCGCACCCGACGGTTCTACGCGGGTGAAATCGACTGGGCTCCAACGGGTCATCGAGACCGGTCTGGTGCTGACCTCGATCGGGTATCGCGGCATGCCTGTGCCGGGGCTGCCGTTCGACGAGGACACCGCCACGGTTCCGAACGAGGGCGGCCGGGTGCCGGGCGTCCCGGGCGCGTTCGTCACCGGGTGGATCAAGCGCGGACCGACCGGTTTCATCGGGACCAACAAGTCCTGTGCGCAGGAGACCGTCCGCAGCCTGATCGCTGATTACAACGGCGGGCTGCTCACCTGACGGTTCATCAGCGAGGCGATCACCGACGTCAACTCGTCATCGCGGTTGATCTCCAACTCGCTCGCGCGCGCCGCACCATCCAGGACGTACCAGGCGAAGTCGGCCAGGTGGGTCACGATCTCTTCCCGTGACCGCTCCGGGGCCGCCCCGCGGATCCACGCCGACAAGGTGGCTTCCACCATCGTCACCACCGCGAACGGGACCGTCTTGAACGCGCTGTCGTCCACCTGGATGGTCTGCGCGATCGTGGCGATGATGCCCTCGGACTGCCTGGTCATGCGGAGCTTGAGCTCGCTGACCGCATCCAACGAGCCGTCGCCGTCGAAGGTCGGCCCGCGCCGGACGAACTCGTCGAGCCGCGGGTGATCGAGCATCCAGTCGGCCACCGCCGCCACGGTGCGGGTCAGGATGTCGCGCAGTGAGCCGTTGCCGACGTCGAGGTTGGTGTCGAGAACCGCCGCGAAATCGTCGAACACATACGACCGGACGCGTCGCTCCAGCTCGTCTTTGCCGGCGAACTGGCGGTACACCACCGACTTCGCCACCCCCGCGCGGTCCGCGATACGCACCATGGAGATCTCGGCGCCCGGCGGGTTCTCCTCGATCAGGGCGACCGCTGCCTGCAGGATCTGGGCACGCCGCTCGGTGTTGTGCTGCTCCCAGCGGGCCTCATAGCCGCTGACCGCAGCAGGTTCGGTGGCGGTCGGCATGGCCACCACCCTACCGAGGGCGCCACGGCGAATAAGTAGCTCTCGGTGATCCAAACGGTTGCGGAAGGAAGGTTCAGCCTGTTCGGTCGTAGAGTGGATGGAAAGGATGTGACGTGACCGAGCCGCAACGGCAGAACCTGCTGGTCGTGCACTGGCATGACCTCGGCCGCTATCTCGGCGTGTACGGCCACCCGGATGTCGCCAGCCCACATCTCGATCGGCTCGCCGCCGAGGGGATCCTGTTCACCCGCGCCCACGCCACCGCGCCGCTGTGCTCACCGTCCCGCGGTTCGCTGTTCACCGGCCGGTACCCGCAGAGCAACGGCCTGGTGGGGCTGGCCCACCACGGTTGGGAGTACCGCGCCGGAGTACGTACCCTCCCCCATCTTCTCGCCGAATCAGGTTGGCACACCGCACTGTTCGGGATGCAGCACGAAACGTCGTACCCGGCGAACCTCGGTTACGACGAGTTCGACGTGTCGAATTCGTTCTGCGAGTACGTCGTCGAGCAGGCCACCGCGTGGCTGGCCGATGCTCCGCAGCAGCCGTTCCTGCTGACCGCCGGATTTTTCGAGACGCATCGCCCGTATCCACGGGACCGGTACGAACCGGCCGAATCAGCGGACGTGGAGGTCCCCGACTACCTGCCCGACACCGGCGACGTGCGCGACGATCTCGCCGAGTTCTACGGGTCGATCGCGGTAGCCGACGCGAAGGTCGGCGAACTGCTCGACGCCCTGGCCGCCGCCGGCCTGGACGAGAGCACGTGGGTCGTCTTCATGACCGACCACGGGCCTGCGCTGCCCCGGGCCAAGTCGACGCTGTACGACGCGGGCACCGGCATCGCGCTCATCGTTCGTCCGCCGCGGGGTTCTGGCGTGGCGCCGCGCCGCTACGAGGAGTTGTTCAGCGGGGTCGATCTGCTGCCTACCCTGCTGGAGTTGATCGGCGTCGAGATCCCCGGTGAGGTCGAGGGGCTCTCACATGCCAGCAACCTCACGGCAACCGCGGCAGAAACGGATGAAGTCCGTTCCGAGGTGTACACCACAAAGACCTACCACGATTCTTTCGACCCCATTCGAGCCATCCGCACAAAGGAATACAGCTACATCGAGAATTACGCGGCACGGCCATTGTTGGACCTACCGTGGGATATCGCCGACAGCCCACCCGGACGGGCGCTCGGCGACCGGGTCCTCGCACCTCGGCCCGACCGCGAGCTGTACGACCTCGTCGCGGACCCGACCGAGCACAACAACCTGCTCGGACCCGATGCCACTGACAAGGACGAGGCGATCGCGGAGAACCTCGCGCTATTGCTGAACGACTGGCGCCAGAAGACCCTCGACGTCATCCCCTCCGAATTCGCGGGCACCCGCATTTCGGAGCGTTATACCGAGACCTATCTGAGCATCCACGGCCGTCCCGCCACCAGCCGATCCGCCATCGCCGTCGACCGCGGCATCACCGATACGCACCAATAGTTTTCATCTCGGTGAATTAAAACTCTTGACGCTTCTTTGGATAGGCGCCGCAAATCAATGATGGTTAGAGTCTCGCCCATGTCAGATCATCCGACTGCCTACCTGGTGCTCGCTTCCCAGCGCAGCGGCAGCACCTTGCTGGTGGAATCCCTGCGCGCCACCGGCATGGCCGGCGAGCCCCAGGAGTTCTTCCAGTACCTGCCGACCACCAGCATGTCGCCGCAACCCCGGGAATGGTTCGCCGGCGTCGAGGACGAGTCGATCCTGCGCCTGCTCGATCCGCTGGTCGAGGGCAAGCCGGATCTGGCCCCGTCGGAGATCTGGCGCGACTACATCCGCACCGTCGGCCGGACCCCCAACGGGGTGTGGGGCGGCAAGCTGATGTGGAATCAGACCCCGTTGCTGCTGGAACGCGCCGAGGGCCTGCCCGAGCGGTCCGGGCCCGGTCTGCTCGCCGCGATCCGCGATGTCATCGGCAGTGACCCGGTGCTGATCCACGTCTACCGTCCCGATGTTGTGTCGCAGGCGGTTTCGTTCTGGCGTGCGGTGCAGACCAGGGTCTGGCGCGGCCGGGCCGACCCGGTACGCGACGCCCGCGCCGAGTACCACGCCGGCGCCATCGCCCATGTGATCAGGCTGCTGCAGGCCCAGGAGGAGGGCTGGCGCTCCTGGTTCGCCGAGGAGAACATCACCCCCATCGACGTGTCGTATCCGTATCTGTGGCGCAACCTCACGACCGTGGTGGCCACAGTGCTGGAATCCCTCGGCCTGGACCCGCGACTGGCACCGCAGCCAGTCCTGGAACGCCAGGCAGACCAGCGGTCCGACGAATGGGTGGACCGCTACCGCAGTGACGCCGAGAAGGAGGGGTTGCCGGTATGACGGGCACTGATGAGCCGCTTGCGCGAAGAACATCAAGCACCGATCTTTTACATGTCGACGAACTGAGGCTGCTGGAAGCCGAGGCGGTGCACATCATCCGCGAGGTGGTTGCCGAACTGCAGCGCCCGGTGCTGCTGTTCTCCGCGGGCAAGGACTCGATCGTCCTGCTGCGCCTGGCCGAGAAGGCCTTCCGCCCTTCACCGTTGCCGTTCCCGGTCTTGCACGTGGACACCGGACACAACTTCCCCGAAGTCATCGAGTTCCGGGACCGCCGCACCACCGGCGTCGGGCACAAACTCCTCGTCGGATCGGTGCAGGAGACCATCGACAGCGGACGGGTCGCCGATCCGGGCCCGGGAGCGTCCCGGAACCGGCAGCAGACCCGAACGCTGCTCGACGCGCTGGAGGCCGGCGGATTCGACGCGGCGTTCGGCGGCGCCCGCCGCGACGAGGAGCGGGCACGCGCCAAGGAACGCATCCTGAGCTTCCGTGACGAGTTCGGGCAGTGGGATCCGCGGGCCCAGCGTCCCGAACCGTGGTCGCTGTACAACGGCCGGATCCGCAAGGGCGAGCAGGTGCGGGTGTTCCCGCTGTCGAACTGGACCGAGCTGGACATCTGGCGCTACATCGAGCTGGAAAACCTTGAGCTGCCGTCGATCTACTTCGCTCACCAACGCGAGGTCTTCGAACGTGACGGCATCCTGCTCGCGGTCTCGGAGTACGCCCAGCCCGCCGGTTCTGAGCGGGCCGCCGTCGAGTGGGTGCGCTACCGCACGGTCGGCGATCTCACCATCACCGGAGCCGTCCGGTCGGAGGCCACCACCATCGACCGGGTCATCACGGAGATCTCGGCGGCCACCGTCTCCGAGCGCGGCGAGACCCGCGCCGATGACCGCACCTCGGTCGCCGCGATGGAAGACCGCAAGCGAGAGGGGTATTTCTGATGACGGAGCGCAGCGGAGCGACGGAGAATCAGGCACGGCCGCGTCAGCTGCTGCGCATCACCACCGCCGGTTCGGTCGATGACGGCAAGAGCACCCTGATCGGCCGCCTGCTGCACGACACCGACAGCCTGCCACTGGATCATCTTGAGGCCGTGACCGATTCGGACGGTGTGGCCGACCTGGCGGCGCTGTCCGACGGCTTGCGCGCCGAGCGGGAGCAGGGCATCACCATCGATGTGGCCTACCGGTTCTTCTCCACCGCCACCCGCAGTTACATCCTGGCCGACACCCCGGGGCACGAGCGCTACACCCGCAACATGTTCACCGGCGCCTCCAATGCGCACGTGGCCATCTTGCTGGTGGATGCCCGGGCCGGTGTGCTGCGCCAGACCCGGCGCCATGCCCGCATCGCAAAACTGTTGGGTATCAAGCACTTCGTCGCCACCGTCAACAAGATCGATCTGGTCGACTTCGACAAAGGCCGGTTCGCCGAGGTCGAGCGTGAGCTGCAACAGGTCGCCGACCGGCTCGGCGGGCTCGACCTCACCGTCATCCCGATCGCCGCCAAGCTCGGCGACAACGTGGTGCACCGCTCGCAGAACACCCCCTGGTACGACGGGCCCACCCTGCTCGAATACCTCGAAGGAATCGAACTGTCGGCGCCGCATGCCGATCCGGCGAACCTGAGGCTGGCGGTGCAGTGGGTGTCGCGGCCGACCGCGCAACAGCGCCGCCGATACACCGGGCGACTGTCCGCGGGCACGCTTGCGGTCGGTGACCCCGTGGTGAGCCTGCCGGCCGGCACCCGCTCGATCGTGACGGCCCTGGACACCCTCGACGACGACCGCCCGGTAGGCGTTGCACCGCTGTCGGTTTCGATCGAACTGGCCGACGACATCGACGTCGGGCGCGGCGATGTCTTCGTCAGCGGCTCCGAGGGCACGGCGCCGCCCGTGCTGGCCCGCGAGATCGACGCGACGGTGTGCTGGTTCTTCGACAACCCGCTGCGCGCGGGCGACCGGCTGGCCCTCAAGCAGGGCACCCGCACGGTGCGGGCCACGGTCCAGGAGCTGCACACCAAGCTCGATCCCGAGACCCTCGACGAGGTCGAGTCCCCGGTTGAGCTGGCGCTCAACGACATCGGCTCGGTCACGTTGCGTACCAGCTCGGTGCTGGTGGCCGACAACTACGCCGACAACCGCGACAACGGTGCGTTCATCCTGATCGACGAGGTGTCCAACGACACCGTCGGCGCCGGGATCATCCTGCAGGCGCGTGAGCTCAAGCCCAGCGGGCACAACCGGTCCGACATCAAATGGCATCCGTCGTCACTGGACCGCGACTACCGCTGGACCAGCACCGGACAGCGCGGCGCCACCATCTGGTTCACCGGCCTGCCCGCCTCGGGCAAGTCCACGCTGGCGGTGGCCGTGGAGCGGGCCCTGGTCGAATCGGGCCAGGTGGCCTACCTGCTCGACGGAGACAACCTGCGGCACGGCCTGTCCGATGATCTCGGCTTCTCGGCCGGCGACCGCACCGAGAACATCCGCCGCGTCGGGCATTTGACCCGACTGCTGGCCGATGCGGGGGTGGTGGCGCTGGCATCGCTGGTATCGCCGCTGAAGTCCGACCGCGAGACCGCGCGGGCCCTCAACGACGCCGCCAAGCTGCCATTCATCGAGGTGCACGTCGCCACGTCACTGGCCGAATGCGAACGCCGGGATCCCAAGGGGCTCTATGCCCGGGCCCGGTCCGGTGAGCTCAAGGGCCTCACCGGCGTCGACGCCCCCTATGAGGCGCCCGAGAACCCCGATCTGGTGCTCGACACCACCGGCGCAGTCATCGACGACCTGGTCCAGCAGGTCATCGACTTGCTCAACTCCCGCCGCTAACCAGCGATTTGTGGAGTCCTGGCCGCACCCGACACGGCCGAGACTCCACAAATCGCTTCGATGACGCGGTCGGCGTGGGTGACGTACAGCCCGTGGGCGGCACCGGGGATCTCGACGAGCTCCGCGTTCGGCAGCAGCGCGACCGTGCGGCGCCCGGTGAGCTCGATGGGCGTCGACGCATCGGCATCGCCCTGGATCACCAGAACAGGCAGGTCGAGGCCGGCAAGCTCGGCGCGGTAGTCGGTGTAGGCGCCCATCCGCTGGGTGGCGACGACAGTCGCGACGGGCAGATCGGCGACCTGGTCCACGGTCCACTCGACCACCTCGGGCGACACCGCGTGATCCCCGAAGAAGGGCGCGGCGTTGTCGACACACCATTGCCGCACATCGCGTTCCAGCTCGGCGGTCATCCCTTCGAGGATGGCCTCGTCGACGCCGTCCGGGTTGTCTTCGGTCTTGACCACCATCGGGAGCTGGGGCGCCACGAGCACCACACGATTCACGCGGCGCACCCCGTGTCGGCTGAGATAGCGCACGATCTCACCGCATCCCAGGGAGTGCCCCACCAACGTGACGTCATCGAGCTCCAGGTGAGCGAACAATGCGGCCAGGTCGTCGGCCAGCAGATCCACCGTCCACTCGCCGTCGTAGGCGCCGGAGCTTCCGTGGCCGCGCCGGTCGTAGCTGACGCAGCGAAAACCGTTGCGCACCAGTTGTTCGACGATCTGGTCCCATTGTCCCGAATTGAGACCCCACGAGTGGGTGAAGACCAAGACCGACCCGGAGCCGGTGTCGGCGTAGTGGATGTCGGTGCGATCCGCAGTCGTGAATGTCGGCATACGCCAATGCTGGCCGAGCGCGGTCCGAATATCGATTACGTCGGAGGTAATGACTACCGTGCGACGTGGGCGACCACGAACACGCGACGGAACGGGAAGAACGTGATGCCGTCATCCCGCTTCGGGTAGGCCTCGGCCAGCATCGGGATGATCGCCTGGCGGTACTGCTCCCACAGCTCTTCGCTCAGCCGCCCTTTCACCTGAGTCAGGGCTGTGCCGGTGATCCAGTCCAGAACCGGTGTCTCACCGGTCAATTGGTGCACATAGGTGGTCTCCCAGGCATCGACCTCGCAGCCCGCATCGGTCAGCAGCCCGGCGTATTCAGCGGGCGTGTCCACCTGCCCCACGTCACGCCAGGGCATGTCACGCAGCGGCTCGATGAACGGCTCGCGCCGGGCCAGCGCACGCACCGCGTGGTGTGAGGGCGCATCGAAGTTGCCCGGCACCTGGAAAGCGATCCAGGCCCCGGCCGGCAACTGCCCGGCCCAGCGCACCACGAGTTCGCGATGCGAGGGCACCCACTGCAAGGCCGCATTGGAGACCACCACATCGGTGTCGGGTTGCGGTTTCCAATCCTCGATCGCACCGGCGTGTGCCTCCAGCCCGCGGGCCCGGGCGGCCGCCACCATCTCCGGTGAGCTGTCCCAGGCCTCCAGCGTGGCGTCCGGCCAACGCTGCAGCAGCGTCCCGGTCAGGTTGCCCGGTCCACACCCCAGGTCGACCACCCGTCGCGGCGCGTTTGCCGCAACCCTCGAGAGCAGGTCATAGAACGGCCGGCCCCGATGGTCGGCGAAGGTCAGATAGGTCTCGGGATTCCACACCCACCCGATCATCCCCTCCCGGGGCCGGCGGTGCATGATCGTCGACGATGGATGAATCGAAAAAGGTCCGCGAAATCTGGACTGAGCTGGGCCTGCCCGGCATCGTCGACGTACACACCCACTTCATGCCCAAGAACGTCATGGACAAGGTGTGGCAGTACTTCGACAGCCAGGGCCCGCTGATCGGCCGGGCCTGGCCCATCACCTACCGCGCCGACGAGGCGCAGCGGGTCGCCACGCTGCGGGACTTCGGCATCAGACGGTTCTCCTCGCTGATCTACGCGCACAAGCCCGACATGGCGGCCTGGCTGAACCAGTGGGCGCGAGGCTTCGCCCAAGACACCCCGGACTGCCTGGCCACCGCCACGTTCTTCCCCGAAGAGCCCGCCGCGGGCTATGTCTCCGACGCCATCGCCGCGGGCACCGAGGTGTTCAAGGCCCACATCCAGGTGGGCAACTACGAGCCCAACGATCCGCTGCTCGACCAGGTCTGGGGGCAGATCGAAGACGCCGGCGTCCCGGTGGTCATCCACTGTGGTTCCGGACCGGCGCCCGGAGATTTCACCGGCCCGGACCCGATCGTCCGCCTGTTGAGCCGCTACCCGCGCCTGGCGCTGATCATCGCGCACATGGGAATGCCCGAGTACTCCGCGTTCCTCGACCTCGCCGAGCGCTACGACAACGTGCGCCTGGACACCACGATGGCGTTCACCCCGTTCGTAGAGGAGATGATGCCGTTCCCCGCCGGCGAACTGGGCCGGGTGAAAGACCTGGGTGAACACATCCTGTTCGGCAGCGACTTCCCGAACATCCCGTACGGGTATGCCGAGGCCGTGCACCACCTGATCGACCTGCCGGGTGTCGACGACACCTGGCGGCGCAACGTTCTGCACGACAACGCGGCGAAGTTGTTCAAGCTGAGCTGAGCAGTTGGCTAGCATCGGGAATTGTGGACCCGGACCCGGTCGAAACCCCGATCCCTGTTCCCGACGTCCCCGGCGGCGATGCCGGTGCGGGCGGCCTACCTCGGCGTGCCGACCTGACCCTGCGGCAGCGCGCCATCGTCGATGCCTCCGCGATCGCCGACATCGCGTTGCGGACCGGGGTCGCCTCGATCGTGGCCACATCGATGGTGCCGACCACGCTGGCGTCGATGCTGCATCCGTCGGCGTCTCGGACCGAGCACGACCACATGCGGTTCTACGCAGAGCTGGCCACCGCTCAAGATCCCACGGTGTCGTTCCCGGCGCCCACCCGGCCACCCCGGGTCTCCACCCGCAGGGCCAGTCCGATCGCCGAGATGATCGCGCACGGCCGGGTCGAGAACATCCGGTTCGACAGCAGCTTCACCGCGGTCAACCCCGCCCTGCGCGACCTGTGCAACGGGTTCACCCGCAACAACGTTGTGCGGGCCCAGCATTGGCGCCACAGTGACGGTCCGCATCCCACGTTGTGTGTGATCCACGGGTTCATGGGGTCGCCGTATCTGGCGAACGGCCTGTTCCTGTCGTTGCCGTGGTTCTACCGCTCCGGATACGACGTGTTGTTGTACACCCTGCCGTTTCACGGCCGCCGCGCCGAACGGTTCTCCCCGTTCAGTGGTTACGGATACTTCTCCCACGGATTCGCCGGCTTCTCCGAGGCCATGGCCCAGGCTGTGCACGACTTCCGTTCGGTGATCGACTATCTGGAGTCCACCGGTGTCGATCGGGTTGCCCTGACCGGGATCTCCCTGGGTGGCTTCACCTCGGCACTGCTGGCCGGTGTGGACGACCGGATTCAGGCCGTGGTCCCCAATGTCCCTGTGGTGACACCGGATCGCACGGTCGACGAGTGGTTCCCGGCCAACAAGCTGGTGGCCCTGCAACGGCTCGTTGCCAGAACCGACCGCTCGCTGACGGAAGCGGCGGCACGGTACGCCTCGCCGCTGAACTACCGCCCACTGATACCCAAGGAACGACGGCTGATCATCACCGGCCTCGGTGATCGGCTGGCCCCGCCGCAGCAGGCCGAAATGCTCTGGGAACACTGGGATCGCTGCGCGTTCCACTGGTTCCCCGGCAACCACCTACTGCATGTGAGCCAGCCGGACTACCTACGCCGGATGACCCGCTTCCTGCAGGACTTCATGTTCGACTGACGCCTGCGGCAGCACCTGCGGCAGTGCGGCGGGAGTGCCTTCCAGACGGTCCGAAGACAACGGGTTCAGCGCCGCCAGCGCGGGCCGGTGCCGCCCACCGGCCGGTTTCAGGCCGGTCAGCGGAGCCTTGCGTGCCGGCCGGTCCCCGGTGCGGAACGCCGCTCCCACCGTCAACTGCGGCTGTGCCGGAGATCCGGTGAACTCCAAGGCGGTCCAGGTCTCCTGGGCCGGCACCGCGGCGATCTCGGCCAGCACAGTCTCCAGCTTGTCGCCGACCCTCACGCGGTACGCCGCGACGAATCCGGAGTCGTCCTTGACGCCGCGCCACGTCTCCTTGCCCGGGTCGGGCAGCGGGGCATCCACCCCGTCGACGAGCGTGACCGTCCAGCCCTGCTCCCGCAGATGATCGGCGAGCCGACGCCCGACGACCTCGGTGGTGTCCCGCAACGGGATTCGCGACGACCGCGCACGCAACGCATCGATGTTGTCGACGGCGGCAACGGTCAGGCTGATCCAGCTACGTCGCACACCGTCGGCATCGCGGTGGGTCACCCGGACCTTGTCGCAGCGGATGCCATACCGGTCCAGGTAGCTGACCACGACCGGAAGCTGCGCCGGGTCCGCGGGATCCACGCGCAGCACGACGGTCTCGGCGTCCGGATTCTCGGCCGGCCCGTTCTTGGCGAGGTTGCGCCGCAACACCGCGATGTGCCGGGCGATCCGGGTGGTCAGGAACAACCCGCCCCACCAGGCCAGCAACAGCACCGCCGCGGCGACGGAGACACCGAGCACCCATCGTTCGGTGTCGGTCTGCCACGGCCGGGCCAGGACCGCCGCGACGATGAACAGGGACGCCAACGCGAGTCGGGCGGTCATGAATGGTCCTTCCGTCTGTATGCGCTGAACGCGACGGCGATGGCCGCCAGCGCAAGGGCTCCGGTGCCGGCGAATGCGACGATTCGCCCGGTGTTGTCACGCGGGGCCGGTTCTGCCGGTGCGGCAATGGGTTTGCCTGCGGGCTCCGCCGGTCCGTCCAGCGGCATGTCGGCGACGTCCCAGGTGAGCGCGGCCACCGGATCGACACCGCCTGCGCCGATCACGTTCGACGGCGAACGGGCCGCGCCCTGCGCCGTCGTGGTCAGCCGGTGCACCACCTGACGCGCGTTCAGATCAGGAAACTTGCTGCGCACCAAGGCCGCAACGCCGGACACGTAGGCCGTGGCGTAGCTGGTCCCGCTGAGCGGGGCCAGCTTGTCCTGGTTGGTGGGCATGGCATTGGACAGGCCTCCGCCGGGCGCGTTGCTCACCGACGAGATGTTCTCTCCCGGCGCGGCGATACCGACCCACGGGCCGGCCATGGTGAACCCGGACGGCTGACCGGTCGCGTTCAGCGACCCGACGGACAGCACGTAGGGCTGCCACCACGAGGGGATGGAAACGGACGAGACACCGCCCCAGTTACGCGGATCGCTCGGTGCACCGGCAAGCGGATTGGAGCCGCACGCCGATCCGGTGGACATCCCGCCCTGGGTGTTGCCCGCGGCCGCGACGATCACCGCGTCCTTCTCGACCGCCGCGTAACGCAGCGCCGCACCGAGTTCGGTCTGGTCGATGTGTTTGTCGGCGGGCACGCAGGTCACCACGGAGATGTTGATGACGCGCGCACCCATGTCGGCCGCGCGCACCACGGCGCGGGCCAGGCTGGCCACGTCGGCCGCCACGCGCGCCTCGACGACGTCGGCGCCGGGGGTGCGCGGGGCGAACCGCGGCGAGTTCTGCCGAATCGAGATCAGCCGGGCTTCGGGCGCCACGCCGGAGAACCCGTCGGGTCCCGGCTGCCCGGCGATGAGGCCTGCCACCGAGGTGCCATGGCCGTCACAGTCGGTCAGCCCGTCGGTGGACTCGATGAAGTCACCGCCGCCTTCGACATGGGGCAGCCGGGGTCCCGGCTGCACCCCGGTGTCGATGACAGCGACGGTCTGTCCCTGTCCACGGCTCTGCTTCCACGCACCGGGCAGATTGAGTGCCAACTGATTCGGGTTGACGGCCCCCGGATCGGTGCCAGGCAGCACCTCGGTGGTGGCGCACGCCGAACGTTGCGCCATCGCCTCCACCGGACCGGCACTGCCGGCCGGCGGGGCGACCTGCGGGTCGACCTCGGGCGGGCTGATCGCACCCGCCGCGGGGGAGCCGACCAACAGCACCAGACCGGCTGTGGCCAGGACACCCAGGCTCTTGTGGATCACAGATTCATCACCTGTCGAGAACGAGGCTGAACAGCCCGACGACGAAGGCCATCACCGGGATCAGCGAGGCGTCGAGACCGGTGGCCAGGAAGCCGACCAGGCGCCGCATCGGCAGCGAGTACGTGTCCGGGGACGCAGCCCGCGGATTCAGCGCGGCGACCACCCACACCACGACCAGGCCGGCCAGCACGGCCAGGGCCCACCACGCGGCCTGGTAGCGACCATCGATTGCGAAGGTCACCAACAAGGCAACGGTCACCAGGTAGGGATGGCCCAGCAGCCATGCCTTGCACGAGGCCGAGTCCCAGACGCGGGCCCGCAGTGCGGCACCGAGCGCAGCGGCCACCACGACATACCAGGCCCACGGCGACGCGGTCGGCGAACTGACCAGGGCCAGCGACCCGGCCACGCCGAGCAGCACGCCCGCGGCGATCACACCGGTCTGATGCGACTGGCTCACCCGGACCCGGCGCGGCAGGTCGGCCAGCACCGAAAGCGGATGTGCCGACGGGGACGGATCGCCCGGCGCCGGGATGACCGGCAGAGGGAAGCGGGCCCACATCGCGGACAGCTGGGCAGCCTGCACGGTGACCACGAGGGCGATGAGGATCAGCGCGCACCCGATCACCGTCGAGTTGATCTCCCACAACGAGGCCGCACCCGCGACCAGCAACACGCCGACTCCGGCGACGGTGGTCGCGGTGAACACCGCGATGCCCCGGTCATCGGGCGAGCTGGCCATGCTGATCAGGGACCAGGCGGCCACTCCGGCCGCGGCCAGCAGAATGCCGGGTGCACCGAATTCGCCTGGCACACCGAGCCCGAACACCGCCGCGACAGGAACCAGCGCGGTGACGGCCAGGGCCGTGGCCAGGACCGGTGACCGGCCTCTGGTCGACAGCGCGGCCAGCACGGTGGCGATGGCGATGCCGCCGGCGACGAACAGTCCGAGCAGTTCACCGGTCACCACCCGGTGGGCGACGGCCAGGCCGGTACCCACCAGGATCAGCCCGATCAGGGCCAGCGATGCGTAGCGCGAGATGTTCGCGGCGCCCCATGGACGCTGGCGGGCAGCCGAGAAGATCACGGCGGCGTCGGCGATGTCCTCGACGATGCGCGGGGCAGCGGGCCCGGTGGGAACGGCTTGCAGTGCAAGCAGATCCCCGTCCACCACACCGACGGTGTCGAGGGTGGCATCCAGGCTGTACGGCGCTCCCCCGACCGGGGCCAGGCTGAGCCTGACCGGGTCGCCGGTGCCGTTGTCGCCGCTGTCGGCACCGTCGCCCCCGGCGGGGAGCACGATGCGCTGGACCGCGGGCAGGATCTCGCGCAACGGCAGCTCGGACGGCAGGGCCATCTCGGTCAGCCGGCCGCCGTCGTCTCCAGCGGCCAGCACGGCCACCCGAACGATCGGCATCACAGTGTTGTCGGACATTCCTATGCTTTCTGGGTTCTTCTCATGGAGCGTGGATCTCGGTGGGGTACAGCGTGGTCTTCGGTGGCCGCGACCTCGTCGAAGTCGCGGATGAGCGGCTGGTCGGGGAACCAGGAACCGCTGGGCAGCGAGGCCGTCAGCCGTTCGATCGCCATCGCGATCGCTTCGGTGGTGCCCGCTGTGAAGGTCGAAATCCACTCCCCGTCAAAAGCTTTTGACGGGGAGACCAGAATCCGGCCTTGGGGGGTGTCGATGATGCTGACCCCCACTTGGGTGGTGACCCGGTGACCGTCGCGGTGTTCTCCGGCGACGATCTCGACGTAGGTACGCCGTCCGTCGAACACCGATTCCACGATCGGCCGCGCCGAGGCCGGGACACCGAGGAATCCCAGCACTTCGATCAACGGCGAGCCGTTGCGGATCTGCTCGTCGGCGCGGGCACCGGCCGCGGCCGGGAGCGCGAACTCCTCGAACCGTGCCGGCCTGCGTTGCGACAGACCGGCGGTGAGCACCGGGACCAGGGCGTGGGGGTGATGGATGTCCATCTCGGTGAACGTCACCAGTTGCGCGTTGCGCAACACCACGACAGTCCGGCCGGACGGACCACCCGACCGCGCCACGATCCCGCGCAGCAGATCCCCCGGGCCGGAGACAAACCGCAGGTCGAGCCATTGGGTCGCCCGGCAAGCCAGCCGAACCCATTGCGCCACCTGCGGATTGACCCCACCACTGGCGTCGAGCACACCCATCCTGGTCAGCTCAGCGGTCTGCTCGGCGGCAAAGCCGAACCGCTGCGCCGGTTCGCTGTAGGGCGGCGTGATGGCCAGCACCCACGGGTACGCTCCGGCGCCGAGTACCTCGGCGAGATACCAGGCCTGATCGGTGGTGAGCTCGACCGCGTTAGCTCCAGTGCTCAACGCGGAGCCGCCGACACTAGCCCCACTTGGCCCCTTCGGCGGCGTCACGCGCGCTCATCGACATGGTGTTCATCTCGTGGGTGGATGCCATCGCACGGTAGGCCCGGGTGAGCTCTTCCATGGCCTGGTTCCACTGTGCCTGCCAGGCCTGGTAGGTCATACCGGTGTCACCCTGCCAAGCGCTGCTCAGCGCGGCCTGCTCGGCGGCGATGTCGGCGCCCACGGCGTGCAGAGCAGCCGAGTAGGTGTTCATCTCCCCGGCGTGAGCCAGCATGGCCGGGTAGTTGTACATGATCTGAGACATGAAAACTCCTGTATCCGTAGCTTGTTCGGCTAGACCGAGGTGTAGGTGCTGGCGGCGGCGGCATCCTGGGCGACGTAGGTGCCCGCGGCGTCGCCGAGGTTGAGCTGCGCGATGTCGAGCAGCGCGTTGACCTTGGCCGACACCTCGACGAACCGAGCGTGGGCGGCCTGGAATGCGGCGGAGGCCTCACCCATGTGGAAGGCCTGCGAGGACATCGCGGCCTGTTCGGCCTGCGCGATGGTGCTGCGCATCAGTGCGGCCTTGGCGCCGAAGGCGGCCTCGGAAGCGATCAGCTGGGGGATGTGAGCGTCCAACAGACTCATGGTTTTTCCTTTCGGATCGTTGGTTGATGGTTATGCAAAGGCGGTCTGGTCAGCTGCGCGAACCCCCTTCCGGATCACCTGGGGCCTCGTTGGGGTCCCAGGAACCGGGAAGCATCGGCGAAACGGGGCTCTCGTCGAATCTCTCGCCCGACAAGGTGGTCAAACCGGCCGCGGCAGCATCGGATTGCGTTTCGGTACCGGTGAATCCCATGGTCCCTGAACCGCTTTCAGATGCACGCACTCGCCGCTCCGGCTGAGGCGCGGGATCCGGATCCGGCGCTTCGTAGTCCATGTAGGCATCCGCGTAGGCGTGGTCCTCCAGCGCCGCACCCCGCTTACGCCGACGCTTCCGCCGTGCCGCCAGCGACGCCGCCACACCCGAGGCTGCCGCGGGAATTCCGGCAGCCGGTGCCGAGGCGCTGGACTTGCCGCCGACCGTGGGGCTGAAGCCCTCATCGGGGTCGTTGCCCATCACCGCATACGGCGCGAACGCCGCGGCGGGGACCGGAGCCGGAGCCGCGACCGCACCGGCACCGGCAGCG
>NZ_HG322951.1:1165311-1181849 GCF_000455325.1 Mycolicibacterium septicum DSM 44393 | reverse complement strand
GGCAGCGGGTGCGCCCGCGGGAGCCGCCGGTGCACCGGCGCCGACGCCTGCCGGGCCCAGGCCCGCCATCGGCAACCCTTGATCGGCCCGCGCCGGCGCCACCGGAGTCTCGGCGTCGGCGGGAACGTCATCTGCCGGAACGTCGTCTGTTGGTAGCAGATCGAGGAATCCCAGTGCGGCGAGGCCAATCCCGAGAAGCGGGACCAGGAACGGCGACAAGGCAACACCGATCCAGGTGCCCCAACCCACTGGCTGGAAGATCAGCTGATAGATGACACCGAACAGGAAAGGCCCCCAGGAGGTCAGGAAACCGGACGGGTTGGTCATCAGGTCGGTGAGCATCTGCTGGAGGGTTCCGAGCGGGTCGTTCAAGAACTTCAGCAGCTCTTTGCCGCCGATCATCGAGTCATTGCCGAGGTAGTCGACCAGCCACTGCGGCAGGTTCGGGTACTCGTTGTCGGCGGTCGCGTCGGCATTGGTCAGCGCCGAGCCGGAATCCGTCGCGGTGGCCTGCGCCATCATCTGCTGCGCGTTGGCCGAGGCGGTGCCCGCCTCCCCCACACCGGGTTTGAGCAGCATCGGCGACGGCGTGCTGGCCGGGGCCGCCATCACCGCGGCTCCCGACACGGCCTGGTAAGTGGCCATGGTGGTGGCCGCCTGGATCCACATCCGGACGTAGTCGGCCTCGTTGACCGCGATCGGAATCATGTTGATACCGAAGAAGTTCGTGGCGATCAGGACGCCGTGCACGACGTGGTTCAGCGCGAGCTCGGGCAGGGTCGGCATGGTGGCCACTGCCGTGGTGTAGGCCGCGGCCGCCGTCTCGTGTTGCACGGCCACCGCCGCACTGTTCGCGCTCTGCTGTGCCAGCCACGTCAGGTAGGGCCCGTGGGCGGCGACATACTGCTCCGAACTCGGGCCCTCCCACGACCCGGCCTGCACCCCACCCAGCACGCTGGTGAGTTCTGCTGCCGCCGAGGCGTATTCGGTGCTCAGCGACTGCCAGGCCCCCGCTGCGGCCAACAACGGCCCGGCACCCGGGCCGCTGGAGAGCAGCGTCGAGTGCACTTCGGGCGGTAAGGCCATCCAGATGGGGGCGGTCATGTCAGATGCCGCGCGCAGTCATGTAGGACGAGGCGGCCATGGCGTCACCGGTGACGTAGCTGGCACCGGACTCCGCGACGCCGGCACCCGAGCGGCCGAGCTCCTCGACGCCCTGGGCGGCCAGCGTCGAATGCTGGGCGCCGTGCGCGCTGAACCCGGTCGCAGTCTGCAACGACACCGCATCCGCGGCAGGCGGGATCACCGCCGAGACCAGGGGTGCGGCCGCGGCATGCGCGGAGGCCAGGCGCGCGGTGAGCGCCTCCACTGCCGCACTCGCGGCGGTCAATCCTTCCGGAACTACCCGCAATGTCATCAGAATTCCTTTCTCCCGTTGTTCACGGACAGCGCCGTGTCATCGATGAGTGGGTTGACGAGCTGGACGAACTCGGGCGCGTCGCCGTCGCCGAGCAACATGCCGCGTCCCGCGGGGAACCGGGCGAACCGGTGCCCGCGGAGCTTGCCGCTGTCGGCGGGATTGCCGGACAGCATCAACGTGGTCGCTTGCAGATCATTGAGGCGACGCAGCAGCGGCGCCGTCATCACGGCGTGCGCCGATCCGGTGGCCCGGGCCGTCACGATGACGCGCAGACCCAGATCGGAAGCCTCGGCCAGCAGACCCACGATGTTGGTCCACGGGCGCTGCCCCGCGAACGGCCCGCTGACGGCGGGTCCGTCGGGGATCTGGTCCACGTCGTCGATGATCAGGTAGTGGACGTGGCCGTCCGGACTCGTCCGCTGACGCCAGGCGCTGAGCTCCTGCGGGCTCAAACCGGCCGGCGGACGGCGCTTCTCGATGAGGGCCGACAGACCCAGCATCGCCGGCAGCACGCGGTCGATGTTGGCGGTGTACTCGTTGTCCGGGAACAACGGCTCCTCCACCAGATGCAGCCGCCGGTCGATCACCGTGAAGGCCACCTCGTCCGGCCGCGAGTTCTCGCGGATGGTCCGGATGATGTGACGCAGCAGCGTGGTCTTGCCCGACCTCGTATCGCCGAACACTGTCAGCAGCGGGTTGTTCTTGAAGTCGACCACGACCGGGGCCAGGTCCTCTTCACGCTGCCCGATGACCACCTGCTCGGGCGCCGGGTACAGCGGCGCCAGGGCGGCCGGAGCCAGCGCGGTGGGCAGCAGACGCACCGGCGGTGCGCTCTGTCCCGGGTAGCGGGCGTTGATGACGGCGATGTCGCTCAACTGCGGCTCGGCGAACAGGAAGTGCTCGGCGGCCATCGTCAGGCCGCGACCCGGCTGATCGGCAGGCACCGATTCGGCGGGACGGCGCAGCGCACCCACCACGCGCACGATGCTGTCGTGGCTGTCGTGCAGCTTGAGCTCCAGGCGCAGGCCCAGGCCGTCACGCATCGCCAGCGGCACCTCCAGCCAGTTCGGCGTGGTGATCACGACGTGGATGCCGTAGGCCAGCCCGGTGTTGGCCAGCTCGGTCACCCTGGCCAGCAACGGATTACGGGTGTTGAACGTGTCCGTGTTGTCCCGGCTGAACGCGTACAGGTTGTCGACGATCAGGAAGACCTCGCCGTAGCCATCGGCATAGCTGCCCACCCGGCTCACCGCGCCCTGCCGCTGACGGGCCCGCAGCAACTGCTCGAGCTCACCGAAGGTACGGCGGATGCGCTCGGGCTCCAGCGGGGTGGCCACACTGCCGACGTGGGCCAGATCCGCCAGGCCTGCGAGCTGGCCGCCGCCGTAGTCCAGGCAGTAGAAGCTCACTTCGCTCGGCGAGTGCAGCGCCGCGGCCGACAAGACGAACGTCTGCAGCGCGGTCGACTTGCCCGATCGCGGACCACCGTGGATCAGCACGTTGGCTGCCGACGAGTTCGCGTCGAACACCAGTGCATCGCGGCGCATCTCGAACGGCTTGTCGATTTCGCCCAGCGGCCAACGCAGTTGACCGGGCTCCACCTCGGTACGGGCCAGCACGTCGTCCAGCGCGATCGAATCGTCCAGCGGCGGCAGCCACAGCTTGGGCGCCTGCGGGCCGTAGGTGGCCAGCTGGTCGCCGACGGTGGCGATCAGCTTGCGCGGTGGCAAGACGTCGATCTCCGGCTCGTTCGTGACGATCACGGTATCGGGCTCGGGCTCGACCCGCGAGGCCGTGAACAGCTGCGGCTGCGGCAGAGCCCGCACCACGATCGACTTCTCGGTGCGCGGCGGATCGTAGATGCCGTCGACGTAGGTGCTGCGGAACTTGATCGGCACCGCACCCGGGGCGGGCACCAGGAAGCCCTCGCCCTTGTGCTCGCGACCCGATTCGATGTGATAGGCGTCCTCGACCCCGATGATCTGACGGGAGATGCTGGGGCTGGCCACTTTCAGGCCGATCCGGTACGACGTGTTCTTGTCGATGTCCTTGATCCGGCCCACGTCCAGGGTCTGCGACGCGAACAGGATGTGAATCCGGAACGAGCGACCCTTGCGGGCAACGTAATCGAACAGATCCGCGTACTCGGGATGCTCGGCGAGCATCAGGGTGAACTCGTCGGCGACGACGAACAGCGTCGGCATCGGGGGCAGGTCGTGCCCGGCCGCGATGGCCGCTTCGTACTCGGTGACCGAGTTGAACGCACTGCCCTGGACCCGGCGGCCGGCCTCCTTGAGCAGCTGCTCACGGCGGGAGACCTCACCGCGCAGGGTGTCGGCGAACCGATCGGCCAGCGACCGCTTCTCGGCCATGTTCGAGATGACCGCGACGACCTGTGGGAAGTTGCGGAAGATGTCGGCACCGGCCTCGCCCTTGAAGTCGGCGTAGATCACGATGAGCCGCTCGGCGGAGTGAGTGGTCAACAGCGACAACAGGATCGACATCAGGGTCTGCGACTTGCCGGAGCCGGTCATACCGATCATCAGGCCGTGCGGGCCCATGCCGCCCTCGGCCTCGTCCTTGAGGTCGAAGTACAGCGGCTCACCGGTGGCGGTGACACCGATCGGCACCCGCAGTTCGTCGTCGCGGTTGCGCGGAGCCCACAGGCTGGCTACGTCCAGTGCCGAGGCATCCGGGATGTCGAGCAGTGTGGTGAAGGTGGCGCCGCCGGTGGCGGTCGACCGCACGTAGCCGGGGTTGGAGTCCCAGCGTGACAACCGGCGCGCGATATGGGCGGCCGCGGCGGCCGACATCGCGTCGGCCTTGTCGACATAAGGCTGCCATCCGTTGCCCTGCCACCGCTCGATCCGACCCTCGGTGACCCGCAGGATGGGCCGCTCGGGATCGGGGTACTGCTCGCGGTTGGGCAGCTTGTCGCTGCGGTGGATCACCGTCACCCCGGTCAGACCGGGCTTGCGGGCGATGTCGTCGGGGTCGGCTTCGGGATCGTCGAGCACGACCAGCATGTGCTTGAGCGCCTGGTCTGCCTCGGCAGGGAACGCGGGTCGGCCGGCCAGGGCCGAATCGAGTTGTCCGCGCAGCTCGTTGACACCGGTGGTCAGGTACCGGGCCGGGCCCACGCCATCGGCCTGGGACGGAATATCAACGTGCGGCAGCCATTTCAGCCACGACCAACCGGCGGCATCGACATCGGGAGAGGCCAGCGCCACCCCGAGCATGGTCGGGTCGTGCCAGGTGACGGCCTGAGCGATCCAGGCGCGCAGCGCGTCGCGGACTTCCTCGGCCTCACCGATCACGGTGATCCGGGCGAGCTTGGTGACGTCGATGCCGGTGGGGGCGTCGCGCACCGTGCGCTGAACGTCGAGCAGACCGCGGAGGGTGCTGTGCGACACCGGCTCCAGGTCGATCTCGTCGGCGGTGTCCTTGACCTTCAGTGCCGCATCCAACGGCACATCGTGCAGCCCGGCGCGCAGCACCAGGAAGTCACGGTCGCGCGGATCGCGCTCCCACTGGCGCCGGGTGCCCGGAATGACGGCCAGCGCCTCGGGCTCCGGGTGTGACCACTCCAGCGCGGCTCGCTGTTCAGCGGCATGGGCACGGACGTTGTCCCGGACCACCGACAGGTAGCGCAGGTAGTCGGCGCGCTCGGCGTCGACCTCTTCGGTGCGCATCTTGTTGCCGCCGCGGTAGAGCGCGGTGGCAGCCAGGAGCAACACGAACGGGAAGAACAGCATCGTCGGCGAGATCATCCGCATGCCGGTCGCGAACAGCGCCACGATCATGCCCACGATCAGGATGACGATCAGGTAGGGCAGCACCCGACGCAGCAGCGACGGCGGGACGATCCGCTCCAATTGAGGCGGCGGCTCGATCGTGATCGTTCCCTTGCGGGTGGTCGGCGGGGTCAGCCGACGCTGGTGCTCGAAGATCAGCCTGCTCATCGGGTGGCCTCCAGGCGCGCAGAATCAGCATTGGACGACAGCGCATCGTGTGCGATGAGGGCGTCGCCGCGGGACAGGGTCGGACCGGCAGCGAACTGCGTCAGGATCGACCACGGAATGGGCAGGGCAGGCGAGGTAAGGCCGAGCGCCGCAACGACTTTGTCGTCACCGGCGGTTTCGATGCCGTACCGGACCCCGGTGTCGCTCACCCAGAACAGCGAGCCTGCGGTCGGCGAGCCCGGCTCGGCCCCGACGGTCTGCACGAAGTAGCCGCTACCGGGGGCCAGCGCGACCCGGTTGGCGGCACCGTTGCTGCCCGCTCCGACCAGATCGACGGTGCGCAGCCCTTCCGGCACCGGCAGCGCCGCGCCCGAGAGAACCGACAGCTTGCTCTCGGTCGCACCGGTCGGCTTGATCCACTGGGCGCAGGTCACCGGGGCGGTCGACGGCGAGACCAGCTCCACCGGCGCGCCCGGGAAAGCGGCGGTGTCGATGGCCCGGGAGACGGGCATCCGCGACACCTCGTCGGGCCCGATCCGCGGCGCCTGGTCCAGGCCGTAGGAGTTGGTGTTGCGCAGGATCGAGGCCAGCACCGGCGAGACCGGCTGCAGACCGTCGGACAGCACCGCGTAGTAGCGGGCGGTGTTGTCAGCGTCATAGGCCGCCACCACACCACCGACGGGCACGGGTGTCGACAACGCGTAATTCGTCGGTGCGCCGGCGTCGGCGACGGGCGGAGCCGTCAATGCCGGAGCCTCGGGGATGGCGTTGAACAGGCCGGCGGCGATGGGCCGCGGCGTGGGGATCTGTCCGCCGAGACCGAGGGCATCGGTGACGGCACGGTTGGCCAGATCGATCGGGCTGCGCTTGCCGTCCCACAGCAACCAGTCGCCCGGGGTCGGGCCTTCGCTGTTGTGCACCAGCACGGCCTGGTCGGAAGTCAGTGCCAAGGCACGCTCACCGCCCGATCCGAGGGTGCCGGCGATGACCGTCACCCCGGCATTGGCGCCGGAGACCGCATCGCACACAGTCCAATCCGCGTCGGTGCGGGTGGTCTGCACCATCCGCTCAGGTGCACCGGGGATGCCGAGCAGGTTCCCGCGCGGGAACTTGTCGATCTCGCTGGTCTTGACCGTGGTCGGGTTGTCCGCCTTCCCGGCGATCAACCGCGCGGAGGTCAGGTTGAGCACAGGATGGAGCTGCTCACCGACGCGCACGTAAAGGGCGGCCGTCGACCGGTCGGCGAGGACCGCGTCGTTGCCCGCCGATCCACCCGGCCGGAACAGTGAGAACAGAAAACAACCGACCAGACCCGTGACGAGGATCAGGGCACCGGTCAACACCGCGCGGCTCTGCGTGCGCAGTGGGTCGACCAACATCCGGGTGTCGTGCAGCGCCACGCCAGAAGCGATGCGGCGCATGACGAATCGCCAGCCCGTCACCTGGTTCTTGGTGACAAAGCCACGGCGGTACTGCACACCGTCGGGATTCTCGTTGTTCGGGGTGCGGGACGAGAACGACCGCCGGTCCTCGGCAGGCCCGGGCGCGGTCATTCGGGCACCGTCAGGCCCAGGCCACGCAGCAGCGGGGCAGCCGAACTGGTCACGTCACCGGCGGTGATCGTCATCATCTCCTCGTCGGTGAAGTCATCGTGGTCGGAATGATCAAGGCGGTACTCGCGCTCCTCCTCGGAACGCTCGACCAGGTTGCGGACGAAGCGGCCGTTACCGGCGATGTCGAGGCTGCGCCGTGGCACACCGTTGGCGTCCGGCATGGTGGCTTCGGCCAGATAACCGAACAGCCTCTCCATGTCGTCGTGGGCGGCCTTCTCGAACGTGCTGTCGCGCTTCTCGGCCATCCGCTCGGCGATCTCGACGAGTTCGGACGAGGAGTACGAGGGGAAGTCGATGCTGCGCGTGAAGCGCGAGCGCAGACCTTCGTTGGTGTCGAGGAACATGTCGAGGTCCTTGCGGTATCCCGCGACGATCACGACGAGCCGGTCGCGGTCGTTCTCCATGCGCGCCAGCAGCGTGTCGATGGCGACGAGACCGAAGTCGTTCTTGGCGCCGGTGGACACCAGCGCGTAGGCCTCGTCGAGGAACAGCACGCCGTCCAGCGCGCTGTCGATGATGGCGTTGGTCTTGGCCTCGGTCTCACCGATGTGCTGGCCAATCAGGTCGGCGCGGTGCACCTCGCGGACCGTCTCCTTCTTGAGAAGTCCCAGGCCGCAATAGATCTTGGCGACGACGCGGGCGATCGTGGTCTTACCGGTACCGGGAGGACCCGCGAACACCAGGTGGTTGGTGCGCTGGGCCACGGCCAGCCCGCGTTCCTGGCGGCGGATCGACATGGCGACCGAGCTCTTGAGCCGAGCCACCTGGAACTTCACTTCTTCCAGGCCGATGAACTCGGCAAGCTCGGCTTCGGCCTCGACGAGCAGGTGGGCCTTGCGCTCCTTGGCGCCCGGGTCGACGAAGTCCGACTCCGTCGGTTCGGTCTCCGGATCCCACGGATCGGATCGGGCTTCGATGCGTGCGGCGGTGGTGATGAGCAGCCCGAAGGTCGGATCCAACAGGGCCTCTTCGACCTGCTTGTTCTCCGGGTGGGCCGCGAACAGGTCCTGCAGAACTTCGTTGGCGTCTTCGTCCTCGCCCTGCGCACGCAAGGTCAGCGCCTTGGCCAGCGCGCCGTCGAGCGCGGCCACCGCGATCGGGCCGGACGGGTCCTCCAGGTAGGACAGCGCGGGCGCCAGCATGCCGAGGCGCGCGAGCGCGATGCCCAGCGTGATCCGCGCGGCGTGCGCGGCGACCTCGTCGAGCGACGGGTTGGTGACCACCGGGGTGAGCAGACGCACCACGTCCGACCAGCGCTCGGAGTGGTGGTTGAACACGACCCGGAGCCAGGTGGCGTTCAGCCACCCGGGGCGACGGGCCAGCAGTTCGGCCACCAGCGCATCGGCCTCGGCGCGTGCGCCCGAGGCATAGCGCCTTGCGGCATAGGCGAGCTGGAAGTCGTCGACGTCAACGGCCCGGAACTGCAGGTACAGCCCACTGTCGTAGGTGAACCCGAGGTCGCCGGCAGCCAGGTCGATCTGCCGCTGCAGCAGGCCGGCACTGCCCCGGGTGCGCCACACCGCGTCGATGACCGGTCCGGACACATCGCCCGCGGCGGCCAGGCCGGTCCAGGCGTCACAGTGGTCATGCGCGATGCGCGTCAGACCAGCAAAGCCGGTCCGGGCTGCGTCGAGATCGGCCGGGCGTTGCCGGTCGTTCACCGTCAAGCCCAGCGCACGACAACATGTGGCGAAGCGGCTGATCACATCGCGATCGAGCCGGGGCGCTCCCTGTGTTGGAGCCGCAAGCGTGTCACTACCCATATGCGTGCACGGGAGCGACTAAGCCCCCGAATCTCTCCCTTATGTATGGCTAAGCTAACTTTTGCTGAAGTTAGCATTGCATAACTTAAGTGTCGAGAGGCACGTACTCGAGCTAGGTCGTGAACTGCCTCACCTTTTGGTCGCAGACACGAGGCTGATAGTTCCTGTCATCCCGCCGGCTTCGGTGTCGGGATCGGGCACGGGCCGGCCCACCCGGGCCAGATACTCCTGCAACGGTGTCGCCACGGCATCCCAGCCCCGCGACCCGAACCACTGATCCGCCGGCTGGTGTTGCTGGTTGTACACGAGCGTGAAAAAAGCGTTCTCGTCTCCGGAGGACACCGCTTCGGCACGCTTGGCCTGGAAGGCCTCATCCGGCATCGGCACCGACTCCTCGATGCCGACAAAGCTGCCCGGCGCCGCCAGCACATCGATCCCAGCAAACAGCTGTTCCTGTGCTGTGGCGGGCAGATAGATCAACAATCCCTCGGCGATCCACGCCGATGGCCGCGACGGGTCGAAGCCGCTGTCCTGCAGGGCCCGCGGCCAGTCGTCGCGCAGATCGATCGCCACCTCGCGGCGCTCGGCCGCCGGCGCCTCCCCCAACTGATCCACGGTGTCGCGCTTGAATTCGAGCACCCGGGGCTGGTCCAGCTCGTACACCACGGTGCCGTCGACCCACGGCAGCCGATAGGCGCGCGAGTCCAGGCCGGCCGCCAACAGCACCACCTGTTGCACCCCGGCTTCGATGACCCGGGCGAAATACTCGTCGAAGTACTTCGTGCGGGCCCCCTGGAAATTGACGAAGTTCTCGCCGAATTCGGTCTGCAGCGGATGCTCGGGATCGGTGCCCTCGACCGCGGTCGTCCACTCGCCCCCGACTTTGCGGCAGAACACCTCGGCATATTCGTCGACGGCCAGCGGATCAGCCTTCCGCGCCTCCAATGCCCTTGAGGCAGCTACGAATAGCGCTGTCTGCCCAACGCTCGAGGTGATGTCCCAGTTGTCTGTGTCTGTCCGTCCGGTGCTCACCGGCGCGAGGGTACGCCCCGAATCTGGCATCTGCCCCCGCCGAGCAGACGCCGCGGTACCCGCGAACCACGGTTTTCGGGTACCTAACTGTCTGCTCGCGGCAGAACCCTGGCCGACCCGGCCGCACTACACCAATGGCCGTCCGGTGCGGATCCGCCAGTCGAGGTCTTTGAGCAGCACGTTGAACGGGAATTGCCGCAGGAACGAGGGCAGCAGGTCGTTGACCGTGCGCAGCACCGCGATCAGCCGGTCGAACCGCTTCTGACTCTTGGCATCCCAGGGCAGCCGCATCTCGTCGCGGAACCGCTGCGGAAGAAAGCCCGTGGTGATCAGCAGCGCCACCGCGTCGAGTCGGCGCTGCACCGCGCGGGGCAGCCTGGGGTTCTTGGGCCGGCCCGCCGCGATCGGATAGAGATAGCCACGCACGGTGTCGTCGATGCGCAGCCGCTCCAGCGATTCCTCCCAGTACCGGTCGAACGCAGCCCGGTCGGCCGGCCACATGTCCTCGGGCACCTGCAGTGTGGTGCCCATCGTGACACTGTCGCGGTAGTGACGGTCGGCGGTCTCGTCGTCCAGCTCGCCGATGAACATCCGGAACACGTCGACCCCGCCCTTGTACAGGCACGCGGCCACCCACAGCTGCAGGTTCTTGTCGAACGCGTTGTATTTCACCGGGCTGTCCTCGGTGGAATACACCTGCGCGTGGGCCTTGTTGACCGCGCGCCGGTAGGCCGCCTTCTGAGCGTCGGAGCCCCGGGTGGCCACGGCCAGATAGGTGAAGGTGGTCCTCGCGCGCTTGATGGGATGCAGGTCGGTGCGGCCGCTGTCGACGCGACTCTCCACGACGCCGTAGCCGACGCCCGGGTTGGCCAGCTGCATGATCACGTTGGCCGGACCGGCCAGCAGCGCCACACCCATCAGCCCGTCGTCGAAGCTGGCGGCTCGCCGGCGGCGCTTGGGCGCAGCCCCCGGGCGCGACGAGTCACTCATCGCCCGTTCGACATGCGGGATCGGTTCGCTGACCGTCATGGCCACCCCTTCTAAAACTGAGAACGTGTGATTCCTGATATTGGCCTGTCGGCCTGACGGGTGTCAAGATGTGTGGGTGAAGCAGGTCCGTCCGTACCGCGGCATCGAGGCTGCCGACCGCCTCGCGCAGCGGCGCAGCCAGCTGCTGGAGGCGGGGCTGGACCTCCTGGGGGCCGAGGACGCCGAGGTGACGGTGCGTGCCGTGTGCCGCACCGCCGGGTTGGCCGCTCGGTATTTCTACGAGAGCTTCACCGACAAAGATGACTTCATCGGCGCCGTCTTCGACTGGGTGATCGCCGATATCGCGACCTCGACGCAGGCCGCCGTCGCCGCCGTTCCACTGGCCGACCAGACCATGGCCGGGATGGCCAACATCGTGCACCTGATCGCCCAGGATCGGCGGATCGGCCGGCTGCTGTTCAGCGTCAAACTGTCCAACGAGGTGCTGGCCCGCAAGCGCGTCGAGTCAACAGCGCTGTTCGCCACCCTGCTCGGTCAGCACGCCGGCGATGCCCTGCACCTGCAGGAGAACGACTACCTCAGAGCCACTTCCTATTTCGCGGTCGGCGGCGTGACCCAGACGATCAGCGCGTGGTTGTCCGGTGAGATCGCGCTGTCCCCCGACCAGCTCATCAACCAGTTGCGCTCGATGCTCGACGCAGTGGCCGGCATGCAGCAACCGGAGAGTTGACGTGCCGGGCCCGGTGTTGCTGCGCCCCGGCGCGGCGCTGGCCACCCACATCCAGTTCTTCGGATACTGGCAGAACACCCGGGCCTCGACGCATCGCAGCCGGGCACTCCCCCGCGGCGCCGCGACGGTGATCATCGATCTCGACGCCCGTGAGCAGGTCGATTTCTACGCCGCCGACGCCACCACCCGCCTCGACGTCGGCGCTGCCTTCATCGCCGGGGCAGGGGTCACCTCGTACGTCACTCAGATCGACCCGGCACAGACCGTGCTGACCATCCATTTCCGTCCAGGCGGCGCCGCGGCGTTCCTGCCGGCGCCGCTGTGCGACCTCGAGGACAGCTGCGTCGGGCTGGAAGCGATCTGGGGCCGAGCCGGGTCGACGCTGCGCGACCGCCTGATCGACGCGTCCTCGGTACCTGCGCGGATCGCACTGGTCGAGTCATTTCTCCTGGCGCGCATGCGGTCCCGCGATCCTTCGGTCGAGGCAGTCCTGCGCGCCGCCGAACGACGACCCTCCCTGCGGGTCGCCGATGCCTGCGCCCTGACCGGGTTGTCCGCCCGCCGGCTGATCGCGTCGTTCCGTTCCGAGGTGGGCCTGACTCCCAAGACCTATCTGCGGGTGCGCCGATTCCAGGCTGCGTTGCGGATGCTCGACGCCGGAGACGTCCGCGGTGCCGAGATCGCGTCCGATCTCGGCTACTTCGATCAGGCTCACTTCGTCCGGGAGTTCCGGTCGTTCACCGCCATGACGCCGACGCAGTACACCCAGCGCCGCACATGGCTGCCCAGCCATGTCGGCGTCAGCCCAAGCCGGTGAACCTACGCGTCACCGATTCAGCCCAGCCCGGATCACCCGTGGTGGCATAGCCGACCCAGGCACTGTGCATCTGGTCGGCCAATGTGGCGGGAGGCTCGCCCGGCCCGAGCAGCGCAGCCGGGCCGCGCAATGACTCCAGTCCGATCCGGTCGAACACGAACGGCAGCTCGACCGCATGGGCTGCACCCAGCGTGCCGTCCACAGCTTCTGAACGCCACGAGAATTCGTAACGGTGGGTACCCGCGCCTGCCAGTTGCTCATGGGCTCGGGCGGTGCGGTCACTGCCGGAGCGGAACAACGCGTCACCGAGAATCGCCGCGCGCAGCTCACCCCAGCCCGCACGAGGAAAGCGCGAGCGGTACTGCCGGACCAGGCTCGCGGGATCGGGGGCCGCGCGCGCGGCGAGTCGCTCGACGTCGTCGCGGGTGGTGGAGGCGAGTTGCGACTGCGGGGCCAGGTACAGGTTGCCCTCCTCAGCGTTGGTCCCGATGAGCAGCCCCACTTCGGGATTGAGCCGCTGCGCCGGTTGCTCGGCCAGCACCAGGCTGAACGGGCTCAATCCCAGCAGCGGGTCGAAATGTTCCTCGGTGTGCAAATCGAGCCCGGACAGCCCGGAAACCACTTCGACGAGCTGTTCGTCGGAGAGCTTGTCGAAGCCTGCGACGGTGGGCTCAACGCCCAGAGACTGGGCCGCGGCCCTGGTCACCCGCCTGGCCTGCGCCGGGCTGAAAGCACCGAACCCGTTGCCGCTCTGCATGATTGCACGGCGAATCAGGGACTGCACACCAGGGGTTCCCAGCACTCCGGCGGCGACCGTCGCGCCCGCGGACTGGCCGAACAGGGTGACGTTGCCGGGATCCCCGCCGAATGCCTCGATGTTGGTCTGCACCCAGGCCAGCGCGGCCAGCACATCGAGCAGCCCGCGGTTGGGCACCGCGCCGGGCAGATCCAGAAATCCGGCGATCCCGAGCCGGTAGGTGACCGTCACCAGCACCACGCCGTCACGGGCGAAGGCGCTTCCGTCGTAGAGCGCCGAGCGGGTGGAGCCGGCGACGAAGCCGCCGCCGTGGACGAACACCATGACCGGACGGCGCTGCGCGTTCGGCGGAGCCCAGACGTTGACCGTGAGATAGTCGTCGCCGCGCACCCAGCCCGGCCCGAAGAAGGGCGACATGTCCAGGCGTCCGAACCCATTGCGGGGCGGCTGCGGAGCGGTCGGTCCGAACCTGCTCGCATCGCGTAGGTCCCGCCACGGTTCGTGGGCGATCGGCGCCGCGAAGCGGCCCGCGGTCATAGGTGCTGTGGCGTAAGGGATACCGAGAAATACCTGCGCGTCCGGGGTCTGGAGACCACGCACCGCACCGGTTGCCGTCCCGACGATCGGATCGTCCATCCTCACGAACCCTCCGTCACCCGGCCGAACGGTGCCCACGCCTTGATCGCGTACCTGTCGCCGTCGCGCATCACCTCGGCACCGCCGTGCCCGCCGAAATGGGCCGGTATCACCAGCGTGTTGGTGTCGGCGGCCTGGTCCAGCACCCGACGCCGGGTGGCCCGCGCCTGCACGGGGTCCTCGCAGTAGCAGCTGTTGGTGTCGGGTTCGACGACCTGCAGCGCCGTGTGCATCATGTCGCCGACGAAAACAGCACGGTCGCTGCCGGACCGCAGCCTGACCACCGCCGAGCCCGGGGTGTGGCCCGGGGCCGCCTCGAGCGAGAGGTTGGTATCGATCTGAAAACCCTCCTCCCACAACACTGTTTGTCCCGCCGCATGAACCGGGGCCACGCTGTCGAGGAACACGTTGTCCCGCCCGGCGACCGGGCCGCCCCTGTTGGCCGGGTTCCAGAAATCGAAGTCGGCCAACGGCATCAGATAGGTGGCGTTCGGAAAGGTCGGGATCCAGTTGCCGTCGTCGAGGTAGGTGTTCCAGCCGACGTGGTCGACATGGAGGTGGGTGTTGATCACCACGTCGACATCCTCGGGAGCGACACCGGCCCGGGAGAGGTTCCCGAGAAAATCGGTGTCCAGGTGATGCCAGACCGGGGCATGCGGCCGGTCCTTGTGATTGCCCACCCCGGTATCGACCAGGATGGTCCTGCCCTCGCTGCGCAGCAGCCAGGTCTGAATGGCGGAGACACAGACGTCGTTGCCAGGGTCGTAGAAGTCGGGCGCCAGCCATCCCTCGTTGCGTCGCCACACCTCGTCGGAGGACTCCGGGAAGAACTCCTGCGGCGACAACCGGACCGAGCCGTAATACTCCATCACCCGGGTCACGCTGACGTCGCCCAAAACGATTTCGTTCATGGGACCGAGCCTGGTCGCGCCCTGCCTGCTCAGCCAGGCCCCACTGTGCCTACCCCTGGCAGGGATAGGCACGGCTCGTCAGGCCGCAGGCATAGTGGGGTCATGACCACCGGACAACTCGGCGAATTCCTGCGGGCCCGCCGCGGTCGGCTGCATCCAGAGGATGTGGGTCTGTCCCGGTACGGCGAGCGGCGCCGGGTCGCGGGGCTGCGACGGGAAGAAGTTGCACAGCTCGCCGGCGTCAGCGTGTCGTATTACACGCGGCTGGAACAGGGGCAATCGGCCAATGCCTCGGATGCGATCCTCGAAGCGCTGGCGCGGGCTCTGCAGCTGGATGTTCACGAGCAGGCGCATCTGCGGGAGCTGGCATCACGGCGCGCGCAGCCGCCGCGGCGTCCTCCCGTCGAGCACGTCAGCGCGTTGACGCGCGATCTGTTGCGCTCGCTGGACCACCTGCCGGTGCTGGTGCTCGGACGCCGCACCGATGTGCTGGCCTGGAACGAGCTGGGACACGCGCTGCTGGCCGGCCACGTGGATTTCTCGTCGGTGGACAACCCGGCGACCCGGCCGAACCTGGCCCGGCTGCTGTTCCTCGACCCCCATACTCGCGATCTCTACGTGGATTGGCACCGCAAGGTCCGGACGGTGGTCGGCAGCCTCCGCCTGGCGGCGGGCCGGCATCCCGACGACGCACTGCTGTCCGCACTGATCGGTGAATTGTCGGTCAAGAGCGAGGAGTTCGTGTCGCTGTGGGCCGATCACCGCGTCAAGCCCTGCGAGGCGGACTCCTACGACCTGCGCCATCCGCTCGCCGGACCACTCACGGTCACCATGCAGAATCTCACGCTGGCCCGCGACGCCGAACAATCGCTGGTTGTGGTGACGACGGCGGAGGGCTCGAGTTCGGCGGACGCGCTAGAGCTGCTCGCGCGGGAATCCCGGGGCAAAAATATCCAAGACCCGACGACTGCCGGACGCGCATGATGGCGACATGACCAACTCCGGACAGACCCCAGGTCAGGCAGTGGCCGACACCGGCGTCCTGGTGGCGGCAATCCGCGCCGAGGAAACCCGCCGCCCCGACCGGCTTTTCGACGATCCGTTCGCAGAGCGCCTGGCCGGCGAGTCCGGTCGGCGGATGCTCGCTGAAGCCGTCGCCACCAGTGGTGACAAGTCCACGCTGCAGATCGTGGTGCGCACCCGGTTCTGGGATGAGGCACTGCTCACCGCCGTGCCACCGGTCAGGCAGGTGGTGATCGTCGCCGCGGGCCTGGACGCCCGGGCCTACCGGCTGCCGTGGCCCGACGGCACCACGGTGTTCGAACTCGATCAGCCCGCGGTGATCGCGGCCAAGGCTGCGGCGCTGGCCGGCGACGAACCGCGCTGCCGGCGGGTGGCCATCGGCGTCGATCTCACCACCGACTGGACCGATACCTTGCGGTCCAACGGCTTTGACCCGGAATTACCTGCCGTCTGGCTGATGGAAGGGCTGCTGCAGTATCTGGACGAGGGCGCCGTGCACACGCTGTTCGAGCGGGTCGACGCGCTCTCGGCGCCCGGTTCGGTGCTGCTCTACGACATCGTCGGCAAGACACTGCTGGACAGCGTGATGCTGGCCCCGGTCCTCGAACAGATGTCCCGTAACGGGGCGCCGTGGCTGTTCGGCACCGACGCCCCGGAGCGTCTGTGTGAGCGACTGGGCTGGTCGGCGGTCGTCACCGACGTGGCCGCACCGGGGAACGAGTGGAACCGGTGGTTCGCCCCCGCGGTCCCGCTGGATGTCCCGGGAGTGCCGCGCGGGTATTTCGTCACTGCCACCAAGTCCTGACGCCGGAACGCGGCAGCTCCGTCAACCACTCCTGCCACGCACTGCGACGAATGTGCGGGATTCTGTGATCGCAGGCCCC
>NZ_HG322951.1:1043030-1164716 GCF_000455325.1 Mycolicibacterium septicum DSM 44393 | reverse complement strand
CCCCCAGAATCGCGCAACAACCTACACACTCGCCACAGTGTCCGGAATCGACTACCCGGCCGGCACCGGCGGACGCCGGTCAGCCGCGGTCTTGGGTTCCGCCTGCACGTCGTTGTCGGCGAATTCCTTGGTCCAGCAAGCGAATTCCAGGGTGATCCCATCCGGGTCGAGGAAGTAGAACGACCGAACGTAGACCCCGGGATGCACCGTCGCCGACGCTTGCATCGGGCTGTCGTCGTGGTTGAGTACCGGGCCGACGCGAACACCCTTGGCCTTGAGCTTCTGCCGGTACTCGTCGAACTTCTCGGCGGGCACGTGCAGGGCGATGTGGTTGAGCGATCCGGTGGCGCTGACGAATTCGCCGATGCCGGGGATCGCGGCCGGCGCGGAGATCCCGGGCACGCCGTCGGGGGCCTCACGGAACCAGAAGAAGGCGATGCAGTCCCCGTTGCCCGCGTCGAAGAAGAAGTGCTGCCCCATGCCGCCGGGAAGATCGAGCGATTTGATCAGGGGCATGCCGAGCACGTTGGTGTAGAAGTCGACCGTGCGCGCCATGTCCGCGCACACCAGCGCCACATGGTTGATTCCACCGAACTCGAACTCAGAGTTGGGATTGTTGGGCTTGATCACGTCGATGAACCTCCGGGGCGAACGCGCCGAGGACTGGCGCCGATGCGAATCTGAATCTAACATCAGATTCAGATGTGATCAATGGCCGCGCGGGATTTTCCCGGCCCGCCGGGAGTGAGGAAATCTGTGACCGTCAGCCCCCGTACCCCGTTGCCGACCGCGCGTGGCCGCCAGACCCAGGCGGCGATCGACACCGCGGCCCGTGCGGTGATCGCCCGCAAGGGCATCCTGGCCACCACGATCTCCGACATCGCCTCCGAGGCAGGCCGGTCGGCCGCGTCGTTCTACAACTACTACGCCTCGAAAGAGGCGATGGTCCGCGAATGGGCCCTGCGATTCCGTAACGAGGCCCGCGAACGCGCCCTTCCCGCGACCGGACCGAACCTGACCAACTGGGAACGCAGCTACCAGGCCGCCTCCGCCCATTGGACGACCTACCGGCACCGGCTGGCCGAGATCATCGCCGTGTCCCAGATGGCGATGATCGACGACGACTTCGCCGAATACTGGGACGAGATCTGCCAGCTGCCGATCGCGATGATCACCGAGATGGTCAAACATGCTCAGCAGCAAGGATTCTGCCCCGACGACGATGCCCACCTGACCGCTGTTGCGCTGGTGTCGATGCTCAACCAGTTCTGCTACGTCCAGCTGTCCGGAGGGCGCGACGCCGCCGCCGATGACTCCGCCTGCATCACCACCCTGGCCAACGTGTTCTACCGGACCATCTACCACGAGGAGACCTCCCGCTCATGACCAATGCGTCACCGGAAGTGGTTCGCGAGTTCATCGGCCTGGAATCGCCTACGGCCCAGCGCGCCGGTGCGGGCGGATACCCCTGCCAGGGCCTCTATTACCGGAGCGCGGACCACAAGCCCACGGTCGCGGTGATCGCCACGCATTACCAGATCGACTTCTCCGAGCACTACATCGCCGACCACCTGGCCGGCAGGGGCGTCGGCTTCCTCGGCTGGAACACCCGCTTCCGCGGATTCGAGAGCAGCTTCCTGCTGGACCACGCGCTGGTCGACATCGGGGTGGGCGTGCGCTGGCTCCGTGAGGTACAGGGCATCGAAACCGTTGTTCTGCTGGGCAATTCCGGTGGCGGTTCCTTGATGGCGGCCTACCAGTCTCAAGCCGTCGATCCGAACGTGCGGCCACTCGAGGGCATGCGGCCGGCCGCGGGCGTGACCGAACTGCTGCCCGCCGACGGGTATGTGGCCAGCGCGGCCCATCCGGGCCGACCGGACGTGCTGACCGCCTGGATGGACGGGGCGGTCCTCGACGAGAACGACGCCATCGCCAGCGACCCCGACCTGGACCTGTTCGACGAGCGCAACCCGGCACCCTTTTCGGCCGAGTTCGTGGCGCGCTACCGCGCGGCCCAGGTCGCCCGCAACGAGAAGATCACCGACTGGGCCGAGGACGAGCTCAAAAGGATTCAGGCAGAGGGGTATTCGGACCGGCCTTTCACCGTGATGCGCACCTGGGCCGACCCGAGGATGGTCGATCCGACAGTCGAGCCGACCCGCAGGCAGCCCAACCTGTGCTACGCCGGGGTGCCGATCAAGGCCAACCGGTCGGCGCGCGGCATCGCCGCGGCCACCACCGTCCGCAACTGGATCGGCATGTGGAGCCTGCGGCACGCCCAAACCCGGGCCGAACCGCACCTGGCCCGGATCGCCTGCCCGGCCCTGGTGATCAACGCCGACCAGGACACCGGGGTCTACCCATCCGATGCCAAACGCATCTACGACGCGCTGGCGAGCACGGACAAGTCCCAATGCTCGATCGACACCGATCATTACTTCACCACTCCGGGCGCGCGCGACGAGCAGGCCGATACCATCGCTCGATGGATCACGAAGCGGTGGCGGTGAACCCCGGCCGGATCAAGGTCCTGGCCCACTTCACCCCCGGTGACAAGGTGATGGATTTTCTTGCACCTCACCAGGACTGGCTCGATGTGACGTTCTGCGCCGAGGACGACGACACCACGTTCTACCGGGAGCTTCCCTCCGCCGAGGTGCTCTGGCATGTGTTGCGGCCGGTGTCCGGTGACGACCTGGAGCGCGGTCTGCGGCTGCGGCTGGTGCACAAGTTGGGCGCCGGAGTGAACACGATCGACGTCGACACCGCTACCCGGCTGGGCATCCTGGTCGCCAACATGCCCGGGGCCAATGCGCCCTCGGTGGCCGAGGGCACCGTGCTGCTGATGCTGGCCGCACTGCGCAGGTTGCCCGAGCTCGACCGTGCCACGCGGGACGGCACGGGCTGGCCCTCGGATCACACCCTGGGCGAAACCGTGCGGGACATCAGCGGGTGCACCGTCGGCCTGCTCGGCTACGGCAACGTCGCCAAACGGGTGGAGAAGATCGTGGTCGCGATGGGCGCCGACCCCGCACAGGTGATTCACACCAGCACCCGCGACACCGGCCATCCGCAGTGGCGCAGCCTGCCGGATCTCTTGGCCGCCAGCGATATCGTCTCGCTTCACCTCCCGCTGACCGAGGCCACCAGCGGGCTGCTCGACAGCTTGGCCCTGGCTTCGATGAAGCCCGGCGCCGTCGTCGTCAACACCGCGCGCGGCCCGATCATCGACGAGTCCGCCCTCGTCGACGCGCTGCGCACCGGGCAGTTGGCCGCGGCAGGCCTGGACGTCTTCGCCGAGGAGCCCGTGGCACCGGGAAATCCCCTGCTGGAGCTGCCCAACGTGGTGCTCACTCCGCACGTCACCTGGTACACCGCCGACACCATGCGCCGCTACCTGACCATGGCGGTCGACAACTGCCGGCGCATTCGCGACGGCGAGCACCTGGCCCACGTAGTAAACGGGGTTAGATAGGCCGCTGGAGTGGCGCCGGTCACGCCGGGGTACCCTCGGCCCAACCGACCGGTTAATAGATATATGCCCCGGATGGAGGAACCGCATGCCTATTGCGATCACGTCTGAGCACAGCGATCTGGCCGATTCTGTTCGGTCCCTGGTAGCGCGGGTGGCGCCCTCGGAGCTGCTCCACGAGACCCTGGAAGTGCCGATCCCCAACCCTCCCCCATATTGGAAAGCCGCCGCCGAGCAGGGCCTGCAGGGCGTTCACCTCTCGGAAGCCGTTGGCGGGCAAGGCTTCGGAATCCTTGAGCTGGCCATCACCTTGGCCGAGTTCGGGTACGGCGCGGTCCCGGGGCCGTTCGTCCCTTCGGCGATCGCCGGTGCGCTGATCTCCGCCGACGACCCCGAGGCCAAGATCCTGGGCGGCCTGGCCTCCGGCGAGACCATCGCCGCCTATGCCATCGACTCGGGGCTGACCGCGACCCGGCACGGCGACGGCCTGGTGATCCGCGGCGAGGCACGGGCGGTGCCCGCCGCGGCGCAGGCCTCGGTGCTCGTGCTGCCGGTCGCGATCGAGTCCGGAGTCCAGTGGGTGGTGCTAGACGCCGCCCAGCTGGAGATCGAGCCGGTACAGAGCGTCGACCCCCTGCGCCCGCTGGCCCACGTCCGGGCCAACGCCACCGAGGTGACCGGCGATCGCGTGCTCTCCAACTTGAGCCGTGCCCACGCCCGCGCCCTGATCACGACCCTGCTGTCAGCCGAGGCGATCGGTGTCGCCCGCTGGGCCACCGACACCGCCACCGCGTACGCCAAGATCCGCGAACAGTTCGGCAGGCCGATCGGCCAGTTCCAGGCGATCAAGCACAAGTGCGCCGGGATGATCGCCGAGACCGAGCGGGCGACCGCCGCAGTCTGGGACGCCGCCCGTGCGCTCGACGATGCCCAGGAAGACCCTTCTGCAGAAACCCATTTCGAGTTCGCCGCCGCGGTGACCGCCACCCTGGCACCTGCCGCCGCGCAGCACACCACCCAGGACTGCATCCAGGTCCACGGCGGTATCGGATTCACCTGGGAGCACGACACCAACGTCTACTACCGGCGCGCACTCGTGCTGGCCGCATGCTTCGGCCGGTCCTCGGACTACCCGCAGGCCGTGGTCGACACCGCGACCACAACCGGGATGCGCCCGGTCGACATCGACCTTGATCCCGACACCGAGCGGCTGCGCGACGAGATCCGCGCGGAAGTCGCCGGACTGAAGGCGATTCCGAGTGGCGCCGAGCGCAACACCGCGATCGCCGAGGGCGGATGGGTACAGCCGCACCTGCCCAGGCCGTGGGGCCGCGCGTCGGAACCCATCGAGCAGATCATCATCGCCCAGGAGTTCAGCACCGGCCGCGTGCGCCGGCCACAGATGGGCATCGCCTCGTGGATCATCCCGTCGATCGTGGCATTCGGCACCGACGAGCAGAAGCAGCGCTTCCTGCCGCCGACGTTCCGTGGCGAGATGATCTGGTGCCAGCTGTTTTCCGAGCCGGGTGCGGGATCGGACCTGGCCAGCCTGACCACCAAGGCCACCAAGGTCGACGGCGGCTGGCGCATCACCGGGCAGAAGATCTGGACGACGGGCGCGCAGTTCTCGGAGTGGGGCGCCCTGCTGGCGCGGACGGACTCCAGCGCTCCCAAACACAATGGCATCACGTACTTCCTGCTCGACATGAAGGCTCCCGGCGTCGAGGTGAAGCCGCTGCGGGAGCTGACCGGCAACGCGATGTTCAACACCGTGTTCATCGACGACGTGTTCGTGCCCGACGACATGGTGCTCGGTGAGGTCGACCGCGGCTGGGAGGTCAGTCGCAACACGCTGACCAACGAGCGGGTCTCGATCGGCAGCAGTGAGCCACCGTTCCTGGCCAACCTCGACCAGTTCGTGGAGTTCCTGCGCGACGGGCAATTCGACCAGATCGAGCAGAACCACGCCGGGCAGCTGATCGCCGAGGGTCACGCCGCCAAGGTGCTGAACCTGCGGTCGACCCTGCTGACGTTGGCAGGCGGAGATGCCATGCCTGCCGCGGCGATCTCCAAGCTGCTGTCGATGAAGACCGGCCAGGGCTACGCGGAGTTCGCGGTGGCCTCCTTCGGCACCGACGGGGCCGTCGGGGATCCCGAACAGGAATTCGGCCGCTGGGCCGAGTATCTGTTGGCCAGCCGTGCCACCACGATCTACGGCGGTACCACCGAGGTTCAGCTCAACATCATCGCCGAGCGCCTGTTGGGCCTGCCCCGCGACCCGTAATCTTCCCGCGCGAGACTCTCTCTTGCGCGAGCGCGCGGCGGCTCAGGAGCGCGTTGCCTTGGCGACGAGTTCGCGTACGTCGCGCAGGTGGTCCTCCATGGCCCGACGCGCGGCCAGACCGTCGTGAGTCCGAACCGCGTCGAAGATCTCCTGGTGACCACGTACCGACGCGCAGCGCCCGTGCCTCGTGGAATGCGAGTGCTTACGCACCTCACCGGTCCACTCGCTGGCCAGGGTCTGCAGTGCGGTCAGGAGCGGGTTCTGCGCGGCCTGCGCGAGCAGCAGGTGGAACTCGACGTCGAGGCGAAGTGACTCGGCCTGCAGCAGGTTCTCGTGCGACTTGTCGAGGACGTCACGAAGCTGCAGCAGGTTCGCCGACGTAGCCCGGTGCGCCGCGAGTTCTGCGATCGAGGGCTCGATGACAGAACGCAATTCGGCGGCATGCTCTTGCTCTGTGCCGCCGCCGGCTATCGCCAGCAGCTCGTCGACGCTCGCCGTCGGCGCCAGCACGATGGTTCCGCGGCCCCGGACGCGCGAGACGAGACGCTTCGATTCGAGTTCGTGCATCGCCTCGCGAAGCGAGGACCGCGATACTGACATCGACGCCGCGAGCTCACGTTCCGACGGGAGCCGCGTCCCGGGCGAGATCTCGCCCGTCGCGATGAGACGCTCGAAATGCGCTGCCAGCGCGACCGATACACTTTGCGGCCGCTGGATCAACGGCGGGATCGCCCCGCCTGCAGGTGCGTTCAACTCGGTTCCTGCCTCCCTGTTCAGATCCCAACATAGGTCCGATGGTCGGGCCAAGCAGTCCAAAAACCGACGCCGGCCGTTTCCGTCGCGATAACTCTTTGTTACCCGTGTTACGACAAGCGTTCCCGGCGTGCTGCTCCGTTGGCGGCCACCTAATTTCAATGTCAGTTGGCCGGACCATCCGGCCATGATCGCCCGCTCCCCTTCCGCGTCAGTGAATAGGACCTGCCATGAATCGCTCGCGTTGCACCGCACTTCTCGCCGTGGCCGTCGGTGTCGCACTCGCCGGTTGTTCCTCCTCGACCGAAGCGGCGACCACCGAAAAAACCGGTGAATACAGCGATCTGGCCTCATCTGCGGCATGCACCGACCTGCGCGCCAAGAATCCGGACCTCAACGGCAAGACCCTCACGAATGCGATCAACCCCTACACGCCCGGGTACGAGACGGTGAATCCGGAAAACCCCAGCGAATACCACGGTTTCGACATCGATCTCGGAAATGCGCTCGGTGCCTGCCTGGGCTTCGACAACCACTACATCCCCGTCGGGTTCTCCGAACTCATCCCGACGGTCGCCAGTGGGCAGGCCGACTGGATCCTCTCCAACCTCTACGCGACGAAGGAGCGCGCCGCCGGCGGAGTCGACTTCATCAGCTATTCAAAGGTATTCGACGGCATCCTGGTGGCAAAGGGCAACCCGAAGAAGATCACCGGGATCGACACCTCGCTGTGCGGGCTCACAGTCGGGCTCAACAAGGGATACGTCGAAGTGCCGCTCGTCGAGGCTGTCGGGCCCGACTGCGCGGCGGCCGGGCTCAAGGCGCCGACCGTCAGCCTGTTCGACTCGAGCGCCGACTGCACGCAAGCGGTCCTCGCCGGCCGCGCGGACGCGTACATGAACGACGTCAACACGGTCAACGGATTCGTCGCGGCCCATCCGGACAAGCTCGACTCCGCCGAGACCGTCATGCTCGACTACACGATCGGTATCGGGGTGCCACAAGGCAAGCACGAGTTCCGCGACGCCATCCAGGCCGCCCTCACCGAGGTGCAGTCGAGTGGGCTGCAGGACAAGCTCGCCGCCAAATGGAAGCTGACGGAGAACGCGGTCGCCGAACCGACGATCCTCAGCGTCGGCTGATGTCGCCGCTCAACATCACAGCGACCCAACGCATATGCCAGAAGTGAGGTGAACTCATGGACAAATTCCTGCACTACCTGACGCTGCCGTGGCTGCTCGACGGCATGTTGTTCACCCTCCAGCTCACGCTGTACGGCTTTGGCGGCGGTATCGTGCTCGGCGCTCTCCTTGCCACACTGCAACTTACGAGATCTCGCACGCTCACCGCGATCGGCCGTACCTACGTCATCATCTACCGTGGCACGCCGCTGATCCTGCAGCTGGTGTTCGTCTTCACCGCGTTACCCCACATCGGAATCACCCTGCCGCCCTTGGTCGCCGGCTCGGTCGCCCTCGCGATGAACGAAGCGGTCTTCATCTCCGAGATCCTGCGCTCGGGAATCAAGGGCGTCGACCCGGGACAGACGCTCGCCGGTCGAGCTCTCGGCCTGGCACCCCGCAAGCTCATGCGACGCGTGATCGCCCCTCAGGCATTCCGATCGATGATCCCCGCTCTGGGCAACGAGTTCATCTCCACCATGAAAAACAGTGCGCTGGCGTCGGTCATCGCTGTACCCGAGCTCACCCTGCGCACCCAACAGCTCGCCTCGGCCACCTTCGACTACTTCTCCATCTACTTCGCGACGGCCGTCATGTACCTCGTCCTCACCGCCGTCCTCAGCGTCGTCCAGCTGGTCCTCGAGGACGCACTCAACCTCGACCGCGATCACAAGTCCCTGCTGTCCCGACTGGGATTCCGGCGCCGGACGAGCACACCGGCTCCGCCGGCGAACCCCGCGGTCGCACCCGCGGCTGCTGCCGAGCGGCAGGACATCGGCGAGACCATCCTCGAAGTCCACGACCTGCACAAGGCGTACGGCGAGAACCGCGTGCTCAACGGCATCAGCATGTCGGTGCGGCAGGGCGAAGTCGTAGCGCTGCTGGGGCCGAGCGGATCCGGGAAGAGCACCCTGCTGCGCACGATCAACCACCTCGAGTCGGTCGACACCGGAACGGTTCGCGTCGCCGGGCAGACCCTCGGCTACAGCGAGTCCGGTGCACCGCTTCCCGAAGCACAGATCGCGCGCGCCCGGATCACCGCCGGTATCGGCATGGTCTTCCAGCACTTCAACCTGTTCAAACACATGACGGCGAAGGAGAACATCGCGGCGCCGCTGCGCTGGATCCAGCGCCTGCCCCCGGAGGAGGCTGCCGAACGTGCCGACCTGCTGCTGTCGCAGGTGGGCCTGGCAGACAAAGCCGATGTTCTCCCGCACCGGCTGTCCGGCGGGCAGCAACAGCGGGTGGGGATCGCACGCGCCCTGGCCGCTCGTCCCAGGGTCCTGCTGCTCGATGAACCGACAAGTGCGCTCGACCCCGAACTCGTCGCGGAGGTCCTCGGCGTCATCCGCAGTCTGGCCCACCACCACGGCCTCACGATGATCATCGCGACGCACCAGTTGCGGTTCGCCCTTGAGGTCGCCGACCGGGTCGTCTTCATGGCGGGCGGAGTCGTCGTAGAAGAGGGCACCGCCGAGCAGGTGATCACCCGGCCGCAGAACCCGGTGACCGCCCGATTCGTCAACGCGATGCAGCTGGCGGACGCATGAGCGCCAAACAGTCCTTCAGTTTCACTGCCGTCGAAGGCATTCCGCCGCAGGTCGGTCCGTTCTCCCACGCGACACGGTGGGGAGACACCCTGTACGTGACCGGCCAGATGCCCACCGATCCCGGCACCGGCAGACTCATCGCCGGCGACGTGGCCGAGCAGGCGAATCAAGTCATGGCGAATCTCTCGGCGGTACTCGCCCAGTTCGACGCCACGCTCGACGACGCCCTGATGGTGCGCGTCTACCTCACCGACTTCGACGACTTCGACGTGTTCAACGCCGAATACGTCAAGTGGTTCACCGGCCCGCTGCCCAGCCGTACCTGTGTCGGGGTCACCGGCCTTGCGGTGGGAGCGGCCGTCGAGATCGATCTCATCGTCGGGCTTTCCCGGCCGCAGTCCAACCCCACCCCGGCACCCATGGAGGCATGATGATCTTTCCGACTCTTCATCCAGGTGAAGGCCACATCGGTGGCGAGCACTACCTGCAATCACACCCCGACGACGTGCTCTGGGGATGGCTTCCCAACGCGAGGACAAAGCCCGTGCTCTCGATGGCGTCCGGCGAGACGGTGACGATCGACACCGTGAGCCATGAGGGGATCCTCGAAGACCAAGGGCGAGACCCTGTTTCGTACTTCGCGCAGTTCGGCGTCCAGAACGTCCTCAAGGACGTCATCGACATCGCGGCGAGTCCCCTCGCCCATGACGACACCTGTGGGCCGCACATCGTCACGGGGCCGATCCAGGTCGGCGAGGCGCGCCCCGGCGACGTACTCAAGGTCGAGATTCTCGACCTCGCGATGCGTGTTCCCTACGGCTTCATCAGCAGCCGGCACGGTTACGGTGCCCTCGCCGGCGAGTTCCCCGAGTTTCCCGACTCCGAGCCGGTACGTGCGGTCGACCAGATCGTCTCGATGGGCACGATCAGTCATTTCAGCTGGGTCGAGAAGCACCAGGGGATGTCCTACGGCATGCTGTCGGCGGGCCGCGACACCGGACGCACCGTGCGATTCCCGATCAACCCGTTCCTCGGGATCATGGGTGTCGCCCGGGCAACCGAGGATCCGGTGCCATCGGTACCTCCCGGGGACCACGGCGGCAACATCGACATCAAGCATGTCGTGGCGGGTTCGACCCTGTATCTGCCCGTGCAGGTCGACGGGGCCGGCTTTTTCACGGGCGACCCGCATTTCGCCCAAGGAAACGGCGAGGTCGCGCTGACGGCGCTCGAGGCACCGCTCCGGGCCACCATGCGACTGTCCGTTCTGAAGTCCGAGGACGCGCGGGCAGCGATCGGCGCCGTCGCAAACCCGGTAGTGGAAACCGCGACGCACTGGATCCCGACCGGCATGGACGCCGACCTCGACGAGGCCATGCGCATCGCGGTCCGAAATGCCGTCACGTTTCTCAACACTCGACTGAACGTGCCGCGCGATGTCGCCTTCGCGTACCTCTCGGCGGCCGGCGATTTCGAGGTGAGCCAGGTGGTGGACGCGGTCAAGGGAGTGCACTGCATGATCCGGAAGGCCGACTGGGCCGCTTGGTCCTAGGCAGTTTCGCCGGCAGGCCCCGGAAACCGGGGCCAAAGCGACCTGCCCGTTCGCCACCGCTGGTGCTACCGTCGAAATAGGCGGCTAGCAGAAACGGTTGACACTCAACGATGAGCACGTCACGAGTACGCATTCTGCGCCCGGTGCTGCTGGGCGCGGCTGCGCTGTCTGTCGTCATCGCGCCGACCGCCGTGTGGGGGCAGGTCTCCCCGGCGCCCGCCCAGATCCAAGCCGACCCGTGCGTGAACGGCGTCATCCCGTGGAATCCCTACGTGGTGAACTGCAATCTGCAGCCCAGGCCGCCCCGGATACGCGGGTCCGCTCCAGATGCCGGCGCCATCATCGCGTGCCGCGGCAAACCTGGATGTCTGGCCTGGTACATCAACGGGCCGCCGTGACGATGTGAGCGGGTGTCATGGGCAGCGACGAGGACGACGTCGAAAAGAATTGGCATGACCCGCAGATGTTCCGATCCGCGGTGGGTTACGTGCTGGCCGTGCTCGCCGTCGCCGGCGTTGCCCTGACGTTCTATGCCTTTGATCATTCCGTGCTGTCGGCGTCGCTGGTTCCGACGATCGTGTTCGTCGGCGGGGTCGGGGCATTCGTCCGGACCTACCAGGTGTGGCGGGCCGAGGGCACCTGGCCCATCTGGCAGGGCGCAGGGTGGTTCCTGCTGGCGTTCTCGTTGATGTGCCTGGCTGTGCCCGGCTCAGCGCTACTCTCCTAGCGCGCCCTTGGGGAGTGCGGCTTCGACAGCGCGATTCCGGTCCAGAGCTGTTTTCGCCAGCCGCAAGGACAACCGTGGTGACAGCCGCTCCAGGTACCAGAACGCCTTCCACCACGCCGGCACGATGATGATCGCGTCATTGCGCATCACGGCACGGACCACCCGTTCGGCAAACACATGAGGATCCATGGGCCGCAACGGCTCCCAGACCTTCTTGATGAACTCTTCGTCTGTGACGCCAGGGGCCTTGAGCCGCCCGAACTTGCCGCCGGTGAGGATCGGGGTGCGGATCACGCCCGGGCAGAGCGCCGAAACCCGCACGTTGTGGCGATCGGCCTCGACTCGCAGTGTCCGCGAGATCGCCACGACGGCATGCTTGGTGGCGGAGTAGCTCGCCTGCCCCGCGCCGGTCATGAGACCTGCCATCGACGCCGTGTTCACGATGTGACCGCTGTGCTGCCGGACCATGATCGGGTAGACCGCCTGGATGCCGTGCACCACACCGCGCAGGTTCACATCGAAGACGTCGTTCCAGTCGTCGAGCGTGTAGGAGTCGACTTCGCCCCCGACCCCGATGCCCGCATTGTTGAACAGATAGTCGATGCGGCCCGACTGCTCCACCACCGTGGCCGCCACGCGTTCGAACGCGGCGGGATCGCGCACGTCGAGCTCGATCGCGTGTGCTGTTCCACCGCCCGCGTCGAGACGGCCTGCGAGGTCCTGTGCGGCGTCGATCTGCCGGTCGGCTATCCAGACCTCTGCGCCTTCGCCGGCCAGCCTGGCTGCCAGCGCTGCACCGATACCTGATGCGCCACCGGTGATGACGGCGACCTTGCCTGACGCACTCGACCCCATGGCCGCAGAATACGGTCGATCACGCTGCCCCGCCGGGAGTTTTGCCCGACTGAGGGCTAGGGCAGGATCGAGTCGACGTAACCGCCGTCGACCCGCAGCGCGCCGCCCGTGGTGGCCGAGGCCAGCGGAGAGGCCAAGTACGTCACCATGTTTGCGATCTCTTCGGGCTCGATCAGTCGCTGGATCAACGACTGCGGCCGGTGCTTGATCATGAATTCGCGCTGCGCCTCGTCCCACGGCAGCGATTTGTCGACGAGTTGGTAGACGAAGTCCTCGACGCCCGCCGTGTGGGTCGGCCCGGCGATCACCGAGTTCACGGTCACCCCGCTACCCGCGGCTTCCTTGGCGAAACCGCGCGATACGGCGAGCAACGCCGTCTTGGAGACGCCGTAGTGGATCATCTCCGCCGGCGTGACAATGGCGGAGTCACTGGCGATCTGGATCGCCCGGCCCCAGCCCCGCTCGGTCATCCCGGGCAGGTAACTGCGGATAAGTCGCACCGAGGCAAGGACATTCACGTCGAAGTAGGTGCGCCACTGCTCGTCGGTGATCTCCAACGGCGGCACCGCCCCGAAGATCCCCAGGTTGTTCACCAGGATGTCGACATCGGGCAGCTGACGCAGCAGCTCGGCCGTTCCCTCCTCGGTGGATACGTCGGCGGCGACGCCCAGGACATCGAACTCGCCCAGTTTGGATACGGCTTCATCGACGCGGGCCGGCGTGCGACCGTTGACGGCGACACGGGCGCCGCTGCGCGCCAGCTGCTCGGCGATGGCCAGCCCGATGCCCTGTGTCGAACCCGTGACGAGGGCGGTCTTTCCGGTCAGTTCGATGTTCACAAGGCTGTACTACCACCGATGCGGGCAAACTATTCCAGGTTGCGCAGCTCGCGCTTGAGGATCTTGCCGGTCGGGTTGCGCGGCAGCTCGTCGAGGAAGACCACCTCACGAGGCACCTTGTACCGCGCCAGGTGCTCTTTGACGTAGGTCTTGATCGAGTCCTCGTCTAGGTTGGCGCCCTCGGCCTTCACCACGAAGGCCTTCAGCCGGGCACCCCATTCCTTGTCCTCGACACCCAGTGCGGTCGCCTCGATGACATCGGGATGACCACTGATCAGATCCTCGACCTCGGCCGGGAACACGTTCTCACCGCCGGAGACGATCATCTCGTCATCACGGCCGCTGACATAGAGCAGACCGTGCTCGTCGAAGTATCCGACATCGCCCGACGACAACATGCCGTCGATGATCTGCTTACCGCCGCCGCCGGTATAACCCTTGAACGGGAACGTGTTTCGCACGAAGATGCGTCCCACCTGGCCCTGCGGCAGCTCGTTGCCGTTGTCGTCGATGATCTTGACGGTGATGCCCTTGACCACCGGCCCGACCGTCGACGGATTGATCGACAGGTCTTTGGGCCGGGCGATGCTCGCGAACGCGATCTCGGTCGACCCGTAGAGGTTGTAGATGACCGGCCCGAGATCCTTGAGCGCCCGGGAGGCCAGCTCGGCGCCGAGCTGGGACCCGGAGACGAACACGATCCGTAGTGAGGACAGATTGGGCTTCGGCGTCATCTGCTCGAGATGGTCGAGCATCCGCGAGAGCATGACGGGTACCACCACCATGGCGGTGACCTGGTGTTTCTCAACGTCTTCCAACACGGTGGCGGGCTTGAACCGGCGACGCAGCACCAGGGTGGTTCCCAGCATCATCGCGATGGTGGCGTGCAGGAAGCCGAGCGCGTGGAACATCGGCGCGGGCAGCGACGTGACCTCGCCGGCCTTGAACGGGACATGCGACAGCACGCCGCCGATCGGGGCGAGCGACGGCGGGGCGGCCCGGTTGGCGCCCTTGGGCGTCCCGGTGGTGCCGCTGGTCAGGATGATGATCGACGGGTGCTTGCTCGCCTTGGGGGCGGGCCTGCCATTGCCGCGCGCGATGACATCGGCCAGGGTCTCGTCGGTGCTGCCGGAGGGCTTGTCGGAATCCGGGTTGACGCCCAGCGCCCGCAGCTTGCCCAGCTCCGGTTCGGCGTAGGACACCGCCGCGGTGTACTCGTCGTCGTAGACGATCACCTTGGCGCCCTCGCGCTCGGAGACCTCTTTGATCTGCGGGCCCGAGAACTCGGAGTTGAGCAGGATGATCCGGGCACCCACCCGGGCCGCGCCGTACAGCGCGATCAGGAACCAACGATGGTTGCGGGCCAGGATCCCCACCCCGTCACCGCCCCTGACACCCATCGTGAGCAATTCATGGGCCACCGCGTGCGCTGCGGCGTCGAGCTCCCCGAACGTCAGCTCGCCCTCGTCGTCGATCACCGCGGCACGCTTGGGGTGCCGACGCGCGTTGAGCGCCGGGATCATCCCGATCTCGCCCCAGGTGCGGATGTCACCGAGCATGGCCAGGATGTGCTGTGGTGGCTCCAGCCGTAGCGCACCCGCCTCGAACATCTTGCGCGCGTAGTGCAATTCGGCCGCGCCCCGCTCCGCATACTGCTTGGCCTTCGCGGTCACATTCGCCGGCAGATCAGACAGACTTGGCATGTCGCCACAATAAGTGACATCTATCGCACTGCGGGCAGTAACTACCATGTGGTCATGGCCGGTGCAGTGTCGCTGGAGATAGACGGCCTCGAAGTGGCCGTCAGCAACCCCGACAAGGTGGTTTTCCCTGATGCCCACGTCACCAAGCTGGACCTGATCAACTACTACCGGTCAGTGGCCGACGGCGCCCTGCGCGGGGTGTACGGACGCCCGATGATCCTCAAACGCTTCGTCAAGGGCATCTCCGCCGAGGCCATCTTCCAGAAGCGGGCACCCGAGAAGCGACCGGATTATGTGGACGTGGCCGAGCTCAAGTACCGGTCCGGCACGTCGGCCAAGGAGGCGGTCCTGCGCGATGCCGCGGGCCTGGCGTGGGCGGTGAACCTGGGGTGCGTCGACCTGAACCCGCACCCGGTGCGGGCCGAGGATCTCGACCATCCCGACGAGCTGCGGGTCGACCTGGATCCGATGCCCGGCGTCGGCTGGTCACAGATCGTCGACGTCGCCCAGGTGGCCCGCGCGGTGCTGGAAGAGCACGGCCTGACGGCGTGGCCCAAGACGTCGGGCTCGCGCGGCTTCCACATCTATGCGCGCATCCACCCGAGATGGCCGTTCACCAAGGTCCGGCTCGCCGCCGAAACCGTGGCCCGGGAAGTGGAGCGACGCGTTCCCGATCTCGCGACGGCGCGCTGGTGGAAGGAAGAACGAGGCACCCGGGTCTTCGTCGACTTCAACCAGAACGCCAAGGACCGCACGGTGGCCTCGGCCTACTCGGTACGAGCCACCCCCGATGCCCGGGTGTCCACGCCGCTGCGCTGGGACGAGGTCGACGGTTGCCACCCGGAGGCGTTCACGGTCGCCACTGTGCCCGACCGGTTCGCCGAGATCGGCGACCCGTGGGAGGGCATGGACATCACGGTCGGCGATTTGGACCCGTTGCTTGCGCTCGCCAAGGAGCTCGGCCCGGCCGAGAAAGCACCGAAGGGCGCCTCGCACGATGGGCGAAGGCAATCGACCATGCCCCTGATCGAGATCGCAAAGACCAAGACCAAGGATGAGGCGATGGCGGCGCTGGACGTGTGGCGCGAGCGCTATCCCGCGGTGGCCGCGCGGCTGGAACCCGTCGACATCCTGCTCGACGGGATGCGGGGCCCTAGTTCGATCTGGTACCGCGTGCGGATCAACCTGCAGCACGTGCCCGAGGCCGAGCGCCCGCCGCAGGAAGAGCTGCTCGCCGACTACAACCCGTGGGAGAACTATCGCGGCGCGCAGTGGAAGCACTGACACTCACCTCGGCGGCTGGGATACTGCCGTGGTGGTCGAGTCCAACGCGGTGCGGGTCTTCCCCGTCGACTCAGCTGACCTCGCGGCACGGATAACCGGGCCCACCACAGCGCTCTTGCGGCACTTGGTGACCGGGGGTGCCGCGTTGGGCTGGGTCGATCCGCCGTCCGAGGCCGAGGTTGCCGAACTACTCGGCGAGGTGGTCAAGGGAACGGCCGACGGCGACTCGGCCCTGCTCGTCGCGGAGGTCGACGAGCAGTTGGCCGGCTTCGCATACTGGCGCCGATACCCGCGTCCGACCCACCGGCCCCATGCCGACGTGGAGAAAGTCGCCGTCGACTCGCGGTGGCAGGGCCTGGGCATCGGCCGGCGCCTGATGCAGGAGCTGATCCGGGCCGCCGCCGAATCGCAGGTCGAGGTGCTGACCCTGGACCTCCGCGGCGACAATGATCGGGCCGCCCGGCTCTATGAGTCGTTGGGCTTCAAGAAGTACGGCGCGCTCGAGAGGTTCGTCGCGGTGGGTGAACGGCGGTACGACAAGTTGTTCTACGCACTGGATTTGCGTGTGCAGCCCTGATCCGAAACGAAATACGCGCCACCACCCGGTCGGTACTGTGGTCAGATCACGCTTGAGGAGTGCGTATGCGAATCGCCCTGTTCGCGACCTGCCTGGCGGATGCGATGTTCCCACCCGCGGCGATCGCCACGGTGCAGTTGCTCGAGCGCCTCGGCCACGAGGTGGTCTTCCCGCCCGGCCAAACCTGTTGCGGCCAAATGCATGTCAATACCGGCTATCTCAAAGAAGCCACCGTGCTGGTGCGCAACCACGTCCAGGCCTTCGAATCCGCGAACTGCGACGCCGTGGTGGCGCCGTCGGGCTCGTGTGTCGGGTCGGTACGTCACCAGCACGCGATGGTGGCCCGTCGGGGCGGTGACGACGACCTGGCCGGCCGCGCCGAACATCTGGCCGCACGGACCTACGAGTTGTCGGAACTGCTGATCGACGTGCTCGGCGTCGATGACGTCGGCGCCTACTATCCGCACCAAGTCACCTACCACCCGACCTGCCATTCGCTGCGCATGCTCGGGGTCGGCGACAAGCCGCTGCGGCTGCTGCGCAACGTGCGGGGACTGACGCTCGTGCAGTTGCCCGAGGCCGAATCCTGTTGCGGCTTCGGCGGAACCTTCGCAATCAAGAACTCCGACACGTCCACTGCCATGTTGGCCGACAAGATGGCCCACATCCTGGAGACCGAGGCCGAGGTGTGCAGCGCCGGGGACTCCTCGTGCCTGATGCACATCGGCGGCGGGCTGAGCCGGCTGCGCTCCGGCGTGCGGACCGTGCATCTGGCCGAGATCCTGGCGGCCGAACGATGAGCGAATTCCTGGGCACCCCCGGCGTCGGAAACCTTCGCGGTGACGAGCCGTTCCCCGCCGCCGCCCGCACCGCGCTCGCCGACTCCCAACTGCGCCGCAACATCGGGCACGCCACCCACACCATTCGCACCAAGCGTCTCAACGCAATACGCGAATGCGACGACTGGGAGCAGTTGCGCGTCGCGGGCAGCGCCCTCAAGCAGGACGTCATGGCGCGGCTTCCCGAGTTGCTCGTGCAGCTCGAGGACAACGTCACCAAGCGCGGCGGCGTGGTGCACTGGGCCCGCGACGGCGACGAGGCCAACCGCATCGTCGCCGACCTGATCCGCGCCACGGGCTCGGACGAAGTGGTGAAGGTCAAGTCGATGGCCACCCAGGAGATCGGGCTCAACGAGTATCTGGAAGCCCAGGGCATCGCCGCGTTCGAAACCGATCTGGCCGAGCTGATCGTGCAACTGGGCCACGACAAGCCCAGCCACATCCTGGTGCCGGCCATCCACCGCAACCGCGCCGAGATCCGCGAGATCTTCGACCGGGAGATGCCCGACGCGGGTGAACTCACCGACGAACCCCGGGTACTGGCGATGGCGGCCAGGGCCCATCTGCGACGCAAGTTCCTCACCGCGCAGGTCGCGATCAGCGGCGCCAACTTCGGCATCGCCGAGACCGGCACCCTCGCGGTCGTGGAATCCGAAGGCAACGGACGGATGTGCCTGACGCTGCCGCGGACGCTGATCACCGTGATGGGCATCGAGAAGGTCGTGCCGGCGTTCACCGACCTCGAGGTGTTCATGCAATTGCTGCCGCGCTCCTCGACGGCGGAACGGATGAACCCGTACACCTCGATGTGGACCGGCGTGCACCCCGGCGACGGTCCGCAGGAATTCCACCTGATCCTGCTGGACAACGGCCGCACCCGCGTGCTGGCCGATGAGGTGGGACGCGCCGCGCTGCACTGCATCCGGTGCAGTGCATGCCTGAACGTCTGCCCGGTCTACGAACGGACCGGCGGCCACGCCTACGGATCGGTCTATCCCGGACCGATCGGGGCGATCCTGAGTCCCCAGCTCACGGGAACGACCGGCCACGACGACCCCAACGCCAGCCTGCCCTACGCCTCGTCGCTGTGCGGAGCGTGCTTCGAAGCCTGTCCGGTGCGCATCGACATCCCGTCGATCCTGGTGCACCTGCGCGCTGCCCAGGTGGACCAGGAGCGGGGAGGCCTGCCGTCCGGACAGGATCTGGCGATGAAGGCCGCGGGCTGGGCGATGGCCGGCGCGGGCCGGTTCTCGCTGGCCGAGAAGGCCCTGGGCGCCGGGCGGCTGATCGCCGGGCACGATCACCGCATCTCCGCGCTGCCATGGCCGGCTTCCAAGTGGACCGCCAGCCGCGATATTCCGGAGCCGCCCGCCGAGACATTCCGGCAGTGGTGGAACCGCACCCATGAGGGAGGCCGGGGGTGACGGGCCCGACGCCTGAGGCCAGGGCTGCGGTGCTCGGCCGGGTCCGCGCCGCCCTGGCGTCGGCGCCGCCCGAAGCCGTCGCGGTGCCGCGCAACTATCACCGTGAGACGTTGTCCGGCGCGGGCAACGTCGAGCGGTTCGCCGAGACGGTCGCCGAGTACCGCGCCCGGGTGCATCGCATCGAAGTCGATGCGATCGCGTCGACCGTTCTCGAACTGGTCGGGCCGGCCGCCACGGTGGTCATCCCGGCCGACCTACCGATCGAATGGGTGGCGGGGGTGACGACGCTCGCCGACGCGCCGGTGCTGAGTGTCGAGCAACTCGACCGCGCCGATGCGGTGCTGACGGGATGCGCGCTCGGGATCGCCGCGACCGGGACGATCGTGCTGGATGCCGGACCCGGGCAAGGGCGGCGTGCGCTGACGCTGGTGCCCGACCATCACGTCTGCGTGGTCCGGGTCGATCAGATCGTGGACACCGTGCCGCAGGCATTCGCCGAGCTGGCGCCGACGCGGCCACTGACGTTCATCTCCGGCCCCAGCGCCACCAGCGACATCGAACTACAGCGTGTAGAAGGAGTCCACGGACCCAGGACGCTGGACGTGCTCGTGGTGTGAACCTTACTGGCGAGTAAGCGTCGGAGGGTTCTTAGCAAAGTATTAACGCTGGCTCCCAGCCGCCTTATTTTGCCCGCATAACGTCATGAACAGGTTGACGCGACGGAGCTCAGCCAGAGCTCAAGAAAGACGGCGGGAGGCTGATCATGACATTCACGAACAACACCCCGGCAATGGATCGACACTTTCGGTACGGGAACTCGGCAGTCATCTGCGAGGGCGCATCAATGCGCGCGCAGTGCCGCCAACTGGCGACAGTGGTGACCATCAAGGGAGACGTCGACAGCAACAACATCGACCAGATCGCGTCGTATGTGAATCGGTTCATCCTCGCGGAGAAGCCCTTGGCGCTCGATCTGAGTGGCGTGAACAGCTTTGATCCGCAGGCGATCTCGCTGTTCTACGACATCGATGAAAAGTGCGGCGCACTGGGCGTGGACTGGACGGTAGTCGCCAGCCAGCCAGTCGTCGGCGAGATCCACCACCAGGACGTGGACGTACCGCTCAGCTCGTCGGTGCCCGAAGCTCTGCATCACTTCGCCGAAGGCAACACGGCACGCCGCCGGTTGCTCCCCCTGCTTATCAAGAGCGCCTGAGAGAAAGGCCAACGCAATGTTGATCGATGTTCGCTGGTTGACCCGCCTGCTTCGCCATCGTCGCCGGGCGGCGCACATCTAGTCGCTCGCACTTCAGACAACGTCCGAAATGGCTGCCAGACCCGGTCTGGCAGCCATTTCGCGTCATTTATGGCAAATCCCTGGCAAGCAGTCTCACTGAACCTTTGTGATCGCGGGCGGCTTCCACGTGCCGTCGATGATCGACGGTGAGGTTTCCTTCGGCCAGTACAGCCGCAGCATCAGGTTGAACTTGCCTGCCGGTGCGGGCAGCCAGTTGGCTTCCTTGCCCGGGCCGGGGTTCTCGTGCTGCAGATAGAGGTCGACGGACCCGTCGGGGTTGGTGACGAAGGTGTTCCGCTGGCTCAGGTTGTAGCGGTTGAGCGGGTTGTCGACGAAGAAGTAGGCCTCGTCGTACATGGTCAGCGACCAGAACCCGTTGACGGGCGGGAACTGGCCCTTGTCGAAGTGCACCGTGTACTTGCCGGCGCCGTCGTAGGCCTGGCCGCCGGCGTCGGCTTCCGAGGTCGGGTAGACCGCGTCCTGGGGCCGGTTGGCACCCAGGCCGATGGCGGTGATCAACGCGCGCTGCAGATAGTCGGTGCCGTACTGGCCGGTCTCTGTGGTGAACCGCCAGCCGTTGACGTTCTCCAGGTCTTTGAAGCGGGCCATGATCTTCTCGAAGCCCTCTTTGGGCACCGACTGCAACGCCGCGGCCACGTCGGGACCGAGCTTGCCGATGTCGAACTTCTCCCCCGCGACGATGCCGAGTTCGGCCATCTTGTCCACGATCAGCCGGTCGCCCTCGGTCGGCGGGTTGTCCTTCATCAACGTGGCCAGCAGGTCGAAGTACGCTTCGGTGCTCAGATTGTTGACCTGGTCGCGGACCGGCGTCTTCATGTCGATGGTCGGATCGACCTTGCCCGCCGGCGGGGTGTACGGCTTGCCGTATGAACTGAGCGGTGCCAGCGAGATCTCGTCCTGCAACTTGTGCACAGCGGCGTAGTCCTCGGGCGTGCCGTCGCAGTAGATACGGCCCAGCAGCCACACGGTCGAGGTGGGTGACTTGTACTCCTTCACGCCGGCGGGCAGCGTGCCTTTCCAGCCCGGACCGGTGATGGCGTAGGTCTGCGGGTCCGTCCCGGTCGTGCGCTTCCCCGGAACCTCGAAGACATTGGTGTAGCCGTCGAGCATCGGGAACAGGTAGTAGCGGTCGTGAGCGTCCGGCAACGTGAGCACCCACGGCTCGTCTTTGACGTCGATGAATCCGTTTGTGTACAGCGTGTCGGCGTTGGGCGCGGTGACGTCGCGGAACTGGGCGCTCGGGTACTCGCGCATCCGCATCAACTGCCCCATCGGTGCCCGTGGCGCCTCAACCTGGGCGACATTGGTCATCACGCGTCGCGTCATCTCAACGGTGACAAGGGGATACCCGTAGACGTAGGCATCCAGGGCGATGGCCTTGGCCTGGTCGGGCGTCAACTGCCCGGGCCCGGACTGCTCGCCTTGATCTGACGAAGGAGAACACGCCAGGGTGCCCATCACCACGATCGCGGTGCCGAGCGCGACGAACCGCTTGACCACGCGCCTGTCCTTTTTCACGAAAAGTCATTCCTCTCTTGGGTTTTCCGCCGACCAGCGGTACACGACGCGGGTGCGCCGGTCACTGGTTGGGCAAGCCGCGCAGCCGATTCACCCCGACCCGGGCATTCACTTTGCAGCAAACCGACAACATCTGTCTTGACATTCCAGGACAAATCTTTGACAGTCTGGGACATGGCCGTGATTCGGGGGACGGCGCTCACGAATTTTCACCAGCTCGTCACCGAACTCGGCGGGGACAGTCGCGCTCTGGTCGCTGCCGCCCACATCCCCTACGACGACGTCGGTCGCCACGACCGCTTCATCTCGCTTCCCAACGGCGCGCAGATGCTCGAGCACACCGCCACCGCACTCGAAACCCCAGACTTCGGACGGCGTTTGGCACTCCGTCAAGGCATCGACATCCTGGGTCCCGTCGGGCTTGCGGGTCGCAATGCCGCCACTGTTGCCGAAGCCTTCATGATTTTCGACAAGTTCATGGCGGCCTACAGCCCCTCGATCACCGCGCGCGTGACCACACATCTCGATCCGGATCTACGACGCTTCGAGTTCGAATATCTTCTCGACCCGTCACCTCCGCAAGCCCAGGCCATCGAGCTGTCCCTGGGCGTCACTCTTCGGGTACTGCGACTGTTCCTCGGCGCAGCCTACCGGCCTGTCGCGGTGCACCTGCCCCATCCCGCGCTGACTTCCGCCGACCACTATCAGAACTACTTCGGCTGCCCGCCAAGCTTTTTCGAGCCTGTCGCAGGCTTCACCCTGCGCACCACCGACCTGCAGCGCCCACTGCCCGCCGATCAACTCGCCCACCAGACCGCGGTCGATTACCTCGCCCAGGTGATGGGCGAATTCAACCCGGCGACCAGCCAACTGGTGCGCACCCTGGTGCGCCAGCTCCTGCCCACCGGGGCCATCGGCCTGACCGACATCGCCGGTCACATCGGTCTCCACCCCAAGGCACTACAGCGGCGGCTGCGCGCCGAGAACACCACATTCGCCGACCTGGTCGACCAGACCCGGCGCGATTCCGCGCAACGCCTGCTGCTCGACACCGATCTCGGCCTCGACCAGCTGTGCCGCCAACTCGGCTACGCCGAGCAGAGCGTCCTCACCCGGTCCTGCAAACGGTGGTTCGGCACGACTCCCACGGCCTACCGCAACACCCGGATCGCGTCGCCGCCTCGGCCCTGAACACCGGCCCACCAAGCCGAACCACATCTTTGCCGAGCGAACAATCCATCGCGCATACCCCTTCCCACCTGCTAATGTTCGGCCCGCCGGGCGATGCAATCGGCACCTGCCCACCTCGGGAAGGAGTCCCGCTGTGTCCCGCACACTTTCCACGGTGCGCTACGGAATGGTCCCGGCTTTCGCGGCCGGCGCCGTCGGGGTCGCTGTCGGTCTGTTCAGCCCCGTGACCGCCGTGGCCGACCCGCCGCCGCGCCCGCCCGACTGCACGGCCGCCGACCTCGCAGGCATCGCCTCGGGCGTCGCCGCCTCGACGTCGACATACCTGTTCACCCACCCGGATGTGAACGATTTCTACACAAGTCTGCGAGGCCGTCCGGACGAGGAGACCCCGGAGGCCACTCGCGCCTTCTTCGACGCCAACCCGCAGGCCCACGCCGACCTCGCCGGAATCCGTCAACCACTCACCGATTTCCGAGCCCGGTGCGGTATCAAGGCACCTGATCAGCCATTAGGACAATGATGAACACCCCAACGCCTCGATCGTCCTGGCTCCGCGCGGCCATCGTCGCGCTCGCCTTCACCGCGCTGCCCGGCGCCATCGTCCTGGCCGCCCCGGCCGGGACCGCCAACGCCGACGTATGCGCGAGTGCCGGCCGGCGGATCTCGGTGGGCGGCTGCGTCAACATCGCCGATGCGGTCTCCCCGTACGTGCCACCGCCGACGTACTACGCGCCGCTCCCCGAGGACCCGCCACCACCGCCGCCGGGCGCGAACGTCAGCGGCTGCATCGGCTACAACGGCCGGTGGGTGCACGCGGGCGGCTGCAACTAGCTCAGGCGATCGCGCCGGAGTCCTTGAGCTCGCTGATCCGATCCCAGTCGATGCCGAGTTCCATCAGGACGATCTCGGTGTGCTCGGAGGCCTGTGGCGCGCGCGTGGTCTCCAGGGGTTCGTGATTGAACTGCACGGGCCCTCGCACGACCTTGAACGGCTTGCCGCCGTCGGTGGCCTCCACCTCGACGATCATGTCGTTGGCGACGGCCTGATCGTCACCGGCGAGGTCGACCAGGCTCTGGAACGGCGCCCATTGGCCCTTCATGGTCTTGAGATGCTGGCGCCAGTACTCGAACGGCTTGCTGCCGATCGCCTGCGCGATGAGTTCGACGCCTTCCGAGGCATTCTCGATCAGCGGCATCACGTCGCAGAACCGCGGGTCGTCGGCCAATTCGGGCAGACCGAGGTGTTCGAAGGCATCGCGGATGTAGCCGGTCGGACTGACGATGCACAGGTTGATGGTGCCTCCGTCGGAAGTCCGGTAGTTGGCCATGAACGGGTTGACCGAGGTGGCATCGTCCGGCATCAGAGAGCGCATCGTCTCACCTGTCTCCATGCCCTGGGTGACGCTGGCACCGGCTGCCCACCAGGCGGTGCTGAGCAGCGAGACGTCGATCTCGGCGGTTTCTCCGGTGCGCTCCCGGTGGAACAAGGCCGCGGCGATGCCACCGGCGATGTTCATCCCGCCGATCGAATCGCCGAAGGCTGGGATGCCCTGGGACAGAGCACCGTTGATCGCCTCCGGCGTGAGGGCGTGCCCGACGCCGCTGCGGGTCCAGAACGCGGTGCCGTCGAAGCCGCCGGTGTCGCGCTCCGGCCCCTTGTCTCCGTACGCACTGCCGCGGGCATAGATGATGTTCGGGTTCACCGCGCGGATGTGCTCGACGTCGAACTTGTTCTTCTGCCGTTGGGCGGGCAGGTAATTGGTGAGGAACACATCGGCGGTCTTGGCGATCTCGTACAGGATCTCCTGGCCGCCGGGGGTCGAGACGTCGATGCCGACGCTGCGCTTGCCGCGGTTCGGGTGCTCGATGAGCGGATGCCGGTTGGGGTCGAGCTGGAATCCGCCCATGTTGATGAAGCCGCGCTGGGTGTCGCCGCGCACCGGGTGCTCCACCTTGATGACGTCGGCGCCCCAGTCCGCGAGGATGGCCCCCGCCGCCGGTACGAAGGTGAACTGAGCGACCTCAAGCACCCGCACGCCCTGCATGACCTTGATCAACGCGGCTCCTAACCGTCGGACTTACGGTAAGTGTAGCGGGACGGTTTCCGGCGGACGGAGCCTGCACTGGCGTCAGATCTGAATCTGCCCGCCGTCGACGGCCAACTCCGCCCCGGTCATGAAGCTGCTCTGATCCGAGGCCAGGAACAGCACGGCAGAGGCGATCTCCTCGGGGCGGCCGAGCCGCTTCATCGGCACCTGCGCGGCCATACCGTCGAGCAGATCCTGCTTCTGGTCAGCCGGCGCCAAACCCGTCAGCCCAGGCGTTTCGATCGGCCCGGGCACGACGGTGTTGACGCGGATCTTGCGGTCGGCCAGTTCAGCAGCCCAGGTGCGGCCGAGCGAGCGGATGGCCGCCTTGGATGCCGCGTAGAGCCCGAACGCGGGCACCCCCTCGGAAGCGGCGGTGGAGCCGGCGAGGACGATCGAGGCGCCCTCGTTGAGCAGCGGCAGCACCTTCTGCACCGTGAACACCGTGCCGGCCACGTTGCGATCGAAGTTGTCCCGGTAGTGCTCCGGGGTGACGTCGGCGAGCGTCGCGAAGTCGCCGCCGCCCGCGTTGGCGAAGACGACGTCGAGCCCCCTGCCGCGCTTGCCGATCTCCTCGGCGAGGGTGTCGAGCTCGTCGATCTTGCTGATGTCGCTCTGGATGCCGTGGGCGCCGATGGAGGCGGCCGCGTCGTCCAGGCGGGCGCGGTCGCGGCCGGTGATGAAGACGTAGGCACCTTCGTCGGCGAGCCGTCGTGCGGTGGCCAGGCCGATGCCCGAGGTTCCTCCGGTGACCAGTGCCGTCTTGCCGTCGAGCTGTCCCATGATCGGACTCCGTTCGTGTGTGGTTCGTGTTCCGACCGCTACAACATAAGTGACATATCACCTATTCCGGAGAGTTCAGCACTGTCCACATCCGAACGATTCGCTCACTCGATATCTCGGCCACGTCGAAGCCCGATGCCACCGCGACATCGTCCGCGGTGCGCACTTCCCAGGCCAGAAATCCGAGCCCGCGAGTCTTGCGGACTGGACCAGCCTTCACGAAATGCAGCCCCTCCAGCCTTTCCTGCAGCTCAGCCGCTTTGGCGTTGAGCTCGTCGTGTCCGGTGGCAACGCCGTCATCGTCGATCCACTGCACGTCGTCCGCGTAGGTGGTCGCAATGGCTTCAGCGCGGAGCTTCGGGTCGCGCTGGTCGAACACGGCGAGAAGATTGGCCTCCATGAGGCGGGTAGTGACGTCACCCATTGCTCCACTCCTGACTTTTAGGTGATAGTTCACCTAAATGCTAGCTCGGCGCGGCAGGTAGTGAGCTGTTGTGATTGAGGTTGACGTGGATATGTTCGAGTGCCGCGGTGAACGGTGCCAGCAGGTTGTCGGGCAGTGGATCGAAGAAGAGGCTGCGCACCAGATCGACATGGGCGGGCGCGGCCTCCTCGATGGCCCGCTGCCCGGTCTCGGTGAGCATGACATTGGTCGTGCGGCCGTCCTCGGCGCTGGGGCGGCGTTCGGTCAGGCCGCGTTCCTCCATGCGCCGCAACTGATGTGAGAGCCGACTGCGCTCCCAGCCGATCTGCGCGGCGAGATCGCCGACGCGCATGCCCTCGTCACGCGCGCTCAACGCCACCAGCACGTCGTAGTCGGCCAGCGACAACCCGGAGTCGGCCTGCAACTGGCGGTTCATCTCGTAGTTCATCCGCAGTTGCACGCGCATGTAGGCGATCCAGGCGCGCTGCTGCTTCGGCGTCAGCCACCCCTGCTTCGGTGATGTGTCCCGCACTTTTCTCGGCGTCACTTCGTCAGTATGACGGTCCGCGCATCGGCGGGTCATCCTCCACAACGCTCCTATGCTGACCGGATGGGACTCCTCCGCGCGGTGGCCGGCAGTCCGTATTCGTATCGGCTGCTGCTCAAATGGCACCGGTTGCTCCCGCCGGTCGAGCGCCTGCTGCGCCGGTTCAGCCGCGGTCGGATCGGCGTACTCGAGCTGGCCGGGCTGCCGTCGCTCCAATTGACGGTTACCGGGCGCAAGTCGCGGATCCCGCGGACCGTCACCGTTCAATACGTTCCGGACGGCCACGCGCTGCTTGTTGTCGGCTCCAACTGGGGACTCGCGGAACATCCGGAGTGGGCACGCAATCTCGGGGCCACCGGCCACGCTTACGTCGATCGCGACGGCCACCGCGAAACCGTCCGCGTCGAGCTGCTTGCCGGCACGGAACGTCAGCGCGCGTGGCACACCATTCTCGATTTCTGGCCCAATTACGCATTGGCGCAGGAACGGGCGGGCGACCGCACTTTTCGGATCTTCGCACTATGGCCGGACGCCTCCACCTCACCCGAGGGCGTGACCTGACCGAATGCCGGGTACCCCACCCCCGAACGGGGTTACCGTCGAGTAGGGCCCGATATATGGAGGCCGGTGATGACCGCTACCGGAGAAGTCAACGAACGACAGGCCAGGCAGGTCGCCGAGGAAGCGCGGGAAGCGCAGTGGCACCAGCCCAGCTTCGGCAAAGAACTGTTCCTCGGCAGATTGCGGCTGGATCTGGTCCATCCGTACCCGCGTGGTCCCGCCGAGGCGACAGAGCACGGCGAGGCATTTCTGGCCAAGCTGCGCGCGTTCTGCGAGACGCAGATCGACGCCGCCGTGATCGAACGCGACGCGCAGATCCCGGACAAGGTGATCCGGGGCCTGAAGGAGCTCGGCGCGTTCGGGATGAAGATCTCCCCCGAATACGACGGGCTCGGCCTGTCTCAGGTGTACTACAACAAGGCACTCACCCTGGTCGGCTCGGTCCACCCCGCGCTGGGCGCCTTGCTGTCGGCGCACCAGTCGATCGGGGTACCGCAGCCGGTGTCGATGTTCGGGACAGCCGAGCAGAAGCGCACCTGGCTGCCCCGGTGCACGCGGGAGATCAGCGCGTTCCTGCTGACCGAACCGGACGTCGGCAGTGACCCGGCCCGGCTGCACGCCACCGCCACGCCGGACGGCGAGGACTACCTGCTCAACGGGGTCAAACTCTGGACCACCAACGGTGTCATCGCGGACCTGCTCGTGGTGATGGCTCAGGTGCCCGCGAGCGACGGGCATCGCGGCGGTATCACCGCATTCGTCGTCGAGGCGGATACGCCCGGCATCGTTGTCACGAACCGCAACGCGTTCATGGGACTACGCGGAATCGAGAACGGTCTGACCAAGCTGACCGACGTGCGGGTACCGGCCGCAAACCGCATCGGCCGCGAGGGAGAAGGGCTCAAGATCGCCCTGACCACGCTCAACGTAGGACGCCTGTCGCTGCCGGCCGTGTGTACCGGAACGGCGAAGTGGAGCCTGAAGATCGCCAGGGAATGGTCGAAGGAACGCGTGCAGTGGGGCCGGCCGGTCGGTGAACACGACGCGGTGGCCGGCAAGGTGGCGTTCATCGCGGCCACCGCCTACGGCATCGAGTCGATGGTCCAGCTCGCCGGCGAATTGGCCGACGCGGGCCGCACCGACATCCGGATCGAGGCCGCGCTGGCCAAGCTCTACGGCTCCGAGATGGCATGGCTGATCGCCGACGAGCTGGTGCAGATTCGTGGCGGCCGCGGCTTCGAGACCGCCGAGTCGCTGGCCGCCCGCGGGGAACGCGGCGTGCCCGTCGAGCAGGTCCTGCGCGATATGCGGATCAACCGGATCTTCGAGGGTTCCACCGAGATCATGCATCTGATGCTGGCCCGCGAGGCGGTCGACGCGCACCTCTCGGTGGCCGGCGACATCATCGACCCGGATGCGGACCTCAGGCAGAAGGCGAAAGCGGCCGCGCAGGCCGGCAAGTTCTACGCCCGCTGGCTGCCCACCCTGGTCACCGGAAAAGGTCAGTTGCCAACGTCATTCACCGAGTTCGGCCCACTGGCCGAGCACCTGCGGTATGTCGAGCGGGCCAGCCGAAAACTCGCCCGCAGCACCTTCTACGCGATGTCGCGGTGGCAGGGCGGGCTGGAACACAAACAACGCTTCCTCGGCCGGGTCGTCGACATCGGGGCAGAGCTGTTCGCGATGACGGCGGCCTGCGTGCGGACCCGCAGCGGCACGCCGGACTCCGCGGTCGACCTCGCCGACGCGTTCTGCCGCCAGTCCCGGGTACGGGCCGAGCAGCTGTTCACCGCACTCTGGGACAACAGCGACGACAGCGACCGCACGCTGGCGCATGAGGTGCTCGCCGGCAGCTACACGTGGCTGGAGGACGGAATCATCGATCCGTCGATCGAAGGGCCGTGGATCGCCCAGGAGGGCGGCGACGTGACAGAGGACGTGCACCGGGTCATCCGGTGAACCAAGTACTTGCAGACGTGAACAATCCACGGGCGCAGGCTTCCTCACGACCCGAGACGCTCGTAGACTCACAGGGTTATGACGACCCCGTCGAACGCGCACGGCCGCGGATGGGGACAGCGGCCGCATTCGCTAGATTCGCTCGATCACCGTCTCTCCCGCAGACAAGCACGTCAGATGAGCCGGCGGTTCGCCGGGGTCGGCGTCGGCATCGCCGCCGCGCGTCTACGCGAAATATCCTGCGGCGCACCCGCCGCCGATGCTGAACTGGCGGGTGTCGAATTTGCCGTCGTCGCAGATGAACTCATGCAGGACGAGCGGATCGCGAAACTGGCGCGCGGCAAGCAGCGCTGCGCGTCGTGGTTCGTGATCATCGTCATGGGGCTGATCATGTTCAGTTCACTGCTGTGCATGGTCGTGCTGATGTTGAGTCTGATGCAGCACTCGGCACCGTTCTGAGCGACCGCTCAGTCGAACGCGACGCTGAAGTACTGCGTCTCCTGGAACTCGTGCAGACCTTCGCGGGCACCTTCGCGACCGAGCCCGCTCTGCTTCATCCCGCCGAACGGGGTCGACGGGTCGGACACGATGCCCCGGTTGATACCGACCATGCCGGCGTCGAAGGACTCCGCGAGCCGCACCGCGTCCTGCAGTCGACCCGCGTAAATGTAAGCCGCCAAACCGTATTCGGTGTCGTTGACCCAGCGCAGGAGATCGTCCTCGTCCTCCCACACCACCACCGGGGCGACGGGCCCGAAGATCTCGTCGGCCAGGATCGCGGCATCCGGGGCGACGCCGGTCAAAAGCGTGGGAGCGACGAACCAGCCCGCGGCCGGCACGTCGGCCTGCGCGGCGATCACGGCACCGTCGGTCACCGCGGCATCGATCGCGGCAGCCACTCGCTGCGCTGCGCGCTCGCTGACCAGCGGACCGATCTGTGACGCCGGATCCGACGCAGGCCCCACGCGCAGTGCCGCGACCTCGGCGCCCAAACCGGCGACGAACTGGTCGACCACCGACGCATGCACGTAGAACCGGTTGGCCGCGGTGCAAGCCTGACCGCCGCCCCGGAACTTGGCCACCATGGCGCCCGCGATGGCCGCCTCGACGTCGGCATCGGCGGTGACGACGAACGGTGCATTGCCGCCGAGTTCCATGCTGGCGTTGACGATCCGGTCGGCAGCCTGCTTGAGCAGCACCCGGCCCACGCCGGTCGAGCCCGTGAACGACACCTTGCGGACCCGGTCATCGCTCAACCAGTTCTCGACCACGGCGGCGGCATCGGTGGTGGGCACCATGTTGACCACACCGTCGGGAACACCTGCGGCCGAAAGGATTCCGGCGATCGCCAGGGCGGTCAGAGGCGTCTCGGCCGCCGGTTTGAGGACCACCGTGCAGCCCGCGGCCAATGCCGGAGCGATCTTGCGCGTGGCCATCGCGGCCGGGAAGTTCCACGGCGTCACCAGCGCGGCGACCCCGACCGGCTTGTGGGTGACCATCGTCCGGGTGCCGCCGGCAGGGCTGACACCGTAGGCGCCGTCGGTCCGCACCGCCTCCTCGGAGAACCAGCGGAAGAACTCGGCGGCATAGCCCACCTCGGCGCGGGCATCGGCCTGCGACTTGCCGTTCTCCGCGCAGATCAGGGCCGCCAGCCGCTCGGTGTCGGCGACCATCAGATCGAACACCCGGCGCAGGATGTCGCTGCGCTGCCGCGGGCTGGTCCTGGCCCAGTCACCGAAGGCCCGGTGCGCGGCGTCGACGGCCGAGCGGGCGTCGGCCACCGTGCCGTCGGCGACCTCGGCGATGGTCAGGCCGCTGGCCGGGTCGTACACCTCGAACGTCGAGGCAGCACCACGGGCCTGCCCGTCGATGAGGATGCCGTGCTTGGCGTCCAGTTCGGCGATCGCATTCTGCGTGTTCACTCACGTCTCCCTGAGGTCGAGCCGGACCGGCGGTCAGCGGGTCTCGGCGAAGATGGCGGCCAGGATGTCCAGCCCCTCCTCGAGCAGGTGGTCAGGCATCGACAGCGGCGGCAGGAACCGCAGCACGTTGCCGTAGGTCCCGCAGGTCAGCACCACCAGGCCCTGGGCGTGGGCGGCGGCGGAGACCTGCTTGGCCAGGTCGGCGTCGGGCTCGGTGGTGCCCGCCTTGACCAGTTCGACGGCGATCATGGCGCCGCGGCCGCGGACCTCGCCGATCCGGGAATCCTCGGCGGCGATCGCCTCGAGCCGGCCGATCATGGTCTTCTCGATCTCCACGGCGCGGGCCAGCAGTCCCTCCCGCTCGATGGTGTCGATGACGGCGAGGGCAGCGGCGCACGCGATCGGGTTGCCGCCGTAGGTACCGCCGAGGCCGCCGGCGTGCGGCGCGTCCATGATCTCGGCGCGCCCGGTGACCGCCGACAGCGGCAGGCCACCCGCGATGCCCTTGGCGGTGACGATCAGATCGGGCACGACGTCGTCGTGCTCGACGGCGAACATCGCGCCGGTGCGGGCGAAGCCCGACTGCACCTCGTCGGCGACGAACACCGCACCGTTGGCGGTACACCAGTTCTGCAGGGCGCGCAGGAAACCCGGTGCGGGCACGATGAACCCGCCCTCGCCCTGAATGGGCTCGATCACCACGGCGGCGACGTTGTCGGCGCCGACCTGCTTGTCGATCAGGTCGAGGGCGCGGGCGGCCGAAGCCGCACCGTCGGTCTCGCCGTCACGGAACGGGAACGACGTGGGCACCCGGTACACCTCACCGGCGAACGGCCCGAACCCGTTCTTGTACGGCTGGTTCTTGGCGGTCATGGCCATGGTGAGGTTGGTGCGGCCGTGGTAGGCGTGGTCGAACACCACGACGGCCTGCCTGCGGGTGTGGGCACGGGCGATCTTGACGGCGTTCTCGACGGCTTCCGCGCCGGAGTTGAACAGCACGCTGCGCTTCTCGTGGTCACCGGGCGTGAGGCGGTTGAGCTCCTCGGCCACCCGCACATAGCCCTCGTACGGGGTGACCATGAAGCACGTGTGGGTGAACGCGGCGACCTGCTCGGTGACGGCCTCGACGACAGCCGGTGCGCTATTGCCCACGGTGGTCACGGCGATGCCGGAGCCGAAGTCGATGAGCTGGTTGCCATCGGCGTCCACGAGGATTCCGCCGCCTGCGGCGACCACGTAGACGGGCAGCGTGGTCCCGACGCCGCCGGCCACCGCAGCGGTCTTCCGTGCCTGGATCTCCTGCGAGATCGGGCCGGGAATGGCGGTGACGAGCCGGCGTTCCTGGGTGACGGCCGCACCTGCGAGCTCAGCGATGGTCACGTGTTCCTCCTGCTGCTGGCGGTTGTTTGTCCTCACGCTAGGGAACCGCGGGCATCGTCGGCAGGTCGGAAGTGCACAAATGGATAGCTGAAATTGTGCAAAACTGGCACCTATGGTTCTGGTCGGCGATGTCCTGGCGGTGCGCGCGCTCGGGTTGGTCGCCGTCGAGGTCTGTCACCGCGACGCACCGGTCCGCTGGGTGGCCACGAGTGAACTCGCCGATCCAGGGCCGTTCCTGGAGGGCGGGGAGATCCTGCTGACCACCGGTCTGGAAACCGGGGACTGGCACGAGCAGTGGGACGGCTACGTGCGCAGACTTGCCGACGCCGGCGTGGCCGCCGTGGGGTTCGCCGTCGGCCTCACCCACGCCGAGACTCCGTCCGCCCTCGCGGCTGCCTGCCGAAGGCACCAGCTGAATCTGTTCGAGGTGCCGCGCCGCACCACCTTCGTCGCGATCAGCCGACACGTCGCACATCTGCTGGAGGAACAGGAGTCGACCGCGACGCGCGAGTCACTCCAGACGCAGCGCAGGCTCATCTCGGCTGCGGCCAAACCCGATCCCGTCGTCGCGGTCATCACCGCACTGGCCGCCGCGCTCGACGGCGCGGCATGCCTGATGAATCCGGACGGCCGGGTCGTGACCGGCCCGGTTGGCGCCCGCCGCAACGAGTTTCCGCTCGACGAGGTCGCCCAGGACGTCAAGCGGTTGCAGGCCCACGGATTGCGTTCGGCTGCAGCGCAGTCCAACCCGACGCTCTCCGTGTCGGTCCATCCCATCGGGCTACGCGGCCGGGCGTCGGCTTATCTGGCCGCGTTGGTGCCCGCCAGGGCATCGGAGGGACAGCGCCAGGCCGTGACGACCGCGGTCGCCCTGCTCGGCCTCATCGACGAACAGGATCGCAGCCGCGCCACGACCCGACAGCACCTTCGCAGCCGAGCGCTGGAGCTGCTCGCCGAAAGCGATGACCGCACGGCTCAATTGGTGTTGGAGGTGGACCAGCCGGCGGCCGAACTGCCGAAGCACATCCGCTTCCTCCGGGCCACCGGAGACGAATCCGCGATCGAGAACGCCATGGCTTCGCTGGAGCGGCGGGGCATCCTCGCCGGCGTATATGCCGGCGAGCTGTGCGCGGTCGTCGCACCCGCACAGGCGAAAGCAACCGGTTCACAGTTGGCCGCGGGCGGCCTCCACGTCGGCGTCGGGAACGCGGTGGCACCCGGCGACGGCGCGACCGGCTATCGCACGGCCGGACTGGCACTCGCCCAGGCCACCGAGGTGTCCGGCGTGGTGCTGTGGGACCAGGTGATCGACAATGGCCCCCTCAGCCTGATCGACCCCGAGAAAGCCGCGGCGTTCGCCGAATCCTGGTTGCACGGGCTCGATTCCGAACAGCTGGAGATCCTGCGTTGCTTCCTGCGCCATCACGGATCACGCCTGAAGGTCGCCGAGGAACTCGGCCTGCACCGCAACACCGTGCGCAACCGTCTCGCGGCCATCGAGGCGGCGCTGCCCGGCAAGCTCGACGATCCGCAGACCCGGGTGAGCGCGTGGATCGCCCTGCAGTCGGCTCCCGACGACCTCAGGCCTTGAAGTAGACGAACTGGTGGCTGGTGGCCAGCAGCACGCCGGAGCGGCCGAACAGGTGCGCGCTCTGGTCGAAGTATCCGCCGGAATATCGGTGTGCCCGTGCCGTTCCCAGCACGAAGTCATCACCCTGGATCGCGAGTTGCTCCTCGTCGGCGTGGAAGTACACCGAGATCGTCACCGTGCCGGCCGGTACGAACTGGCCGTGGCGCAGGAAGACCCGCGGATAGAAGATGTCACTCACCGAGGTCAACGCGGCGAAATCCATTGGCCTGGAGGGCTTGTTCCGCACCCAGAGGGTCGTGGTGGAGCTTGCCGACTCGGCTGGCTCGCCGCCGGTGTCGGGCATCGCCCCGTCGACGAACCGCATGTCGTAGTTGTCGAACCACACCACGCCGAACGGCGGGACCGTCGGCACGATGCCCTCGGGTGCCGGGGCCTGCGGCGCGGTGATCTCGGTGTCCGACCATCCTTGGCGTCGCAGTCCGAACACCGCGGTGGCGGTGGTCTTGACCTCGCCGTCCTGGCTGAGTTCGACGATCCAGTGCTGATTGGAGCGGTTGGTCTTGACGGCCCGGGTCACGATGTCGAACTCGCCGTCGGCGATCGGCGCCACGTAGTTCACCGTCAGGGCGATGGGCTGGCCGTGCCGTTGCGGGTGCAACTCGACCGCCCGCACGAGCGTGGCGGCCGTGATACCGCCGAACGGGCCGACCATGTTCGCCCACTCCGGCACCGTCCGCCCGCGCCACCGGCCGTCACCGGAGGATTCGAGCTCGAGGGCGTTGTCCAAGGGATGCACCCGGCCACAGTACCCAGGCCGCCTCGCGTTGCCCGGCGGCGCCGATGCCGACGGTCAGCCAGTTCGCTTGGCCGGCGCATAGTTCGGCCGGCCCAACCCCAGCGCCTGCTGCGCGATCATGTTGCGGAACACCTCAAGGGTTCCGCCGTAAATACCGGTCGGGCCGGCCAACCGGAAGATGTACTCGGCGGCCCCGTCGCCGGCGGCGCCGGTCGTCCCGACGGGCAAGGCGCCTGCCGATCCGACGATGTCCATGAGATCGGGGGATACCTCGCGCATGGTCTGGGCAATCGCGACGCGACCGTACATGTCGGGGCTGCTCATCGCGGCCTCCAGGCGGGCGATGCCTCGGCCCAGCCGATAGCGCGACGCGGCGTCATCGGCGGCCACGGCCGCTACGCGATCGACCGCCTCGGCCATCAAGGTGATGTGCTCGGTCATGGTGGCGAGCTTCTGCAGGCCGCGGGTCTCGCGTTCGAACGTGCCGTGCTCGAGTTCGAGGGCACCGCGCAGCACCGTCCACCCGCCGTTGACCTCACCGACGCGGTACCGGTCGCTGACTCGCACGTCGCTGTAGTAGGTGATGTTGGTGCGGTCTCCGTCGACGGTGCGCAGCGGCTGGATCTCGACACCCGGGGAATCCAGCGGCACCAGGAACATCGTGAGGCTCTTGTGTTTGGCGGCGGCCGGGTCGGTGTTGGTCAGCAGGAACACGTACTGGGCGTTGTGCGCATTCGAGGTGAACATCTTGGAGCCATTGACAACCCACGTCGATCCATCCGCTTCCCGCACCGCCCGGGTCTTGCAGGTCGCCACGTCGGACCCGCCTTCGGGTTCGGTGTAGCCCAGGCACAGGCGCAGACTCCCGCCCAAGACACCCGGGAGCACTTCGTCGAGCAGTTCGGTCGAGGCGAACTTCTCCATCGTGTGCGCGACCATCGCGGTGGTTCCCCAGTGGAACCACGGGGTGTGGGCCCGGCCGATCTCCAGTTCCCAGATCCGCCGCCGGACCGCACTGAATCCACCGTCGGCCTCGGCTTGGTAGTCACCGGCCAGGTATCCGGCCTCGCCCAGGGCCAGATGCACTGTCTCGTCGAAGTTCTCGCCAGTCTCGCGGTCATGCTCGATCACCTCGTCGGTGACGACCCGGGCCAGGAACGCCCGCAACTCATCGCGGAAGGCCAGGTCCTCCTCGGAGAGCTCGACATGGGAGAAGTCCATCAGGACACCGTGACACTTCCTGGATCATTTGTAAAGACGACCTCGCGCCGGCGCAACAGCAACAGCAGTGCCCCGCCGGCGAAGGCAGCCGCTCCGGCCAGGATCAGGAATCCGTCAAAACTGTTGCTGGTCGCCAGCATGCGGCTCAGCGCGACTGCGCCCAGAGCCGACGAGACCCCGATAACCGCCGACAAGATGCTGAGCACCGTGCTGTAGACACCCAGGTTGAAGTGGCGTGCCACCAGGTAGGCGATCACGTCTCCCTCCGCTCCCCAGGCGGCACCGAGACAGCAGACGGCAACCGTCAGGACACCGATGTGGTCCCACGGCGACGCGATCAGCAGGCAGCCGAGGCCCGGTAGCGCCATCGCCACCGCGGCGACGACCTGCGCGGGTAACCGGTCGAGGGCCACCCCGCAGATGAAGCGTCCGACGATGACGGCGGTGGCGAACACGGTGATGAGTACCGCGACGTGGCCGCCCGCCCCGGCGTCACCCAGCATGATGCCGAGTTGGGTGGTGGTGACCGAGTGGTACAGGTTGCACAGCAGCACGCCCAGCACCAGGATCCAGAACACCCTGCTGCGGCCGATGGCCCGGTAGTCCTTGCCGGCCTTGCGTTCTCCCGCCGATGGCATCGCTTCGCCGTTGCGTCGAGGCACGAGGAGCAAGGCGATGACACCGACCACCGCGATGGTTGCCGCGATGGCCAGGCATCCGGCCCGCCAACCGTAGGTGCGGTTGACGACATCGAGTGCCGGTACACCGACGGCGCCCAGTAACGGTGGGCCTGAGATCGCGATGGCCAGGGCCAGGCCCCGGGCGGCCTGGAAACGGGTCGCGACCAGCCGGCTGTAGATCGCGGGAGTCGTGGTCACCCCGAGCGCGATGAGGACCACGTTGATCACGAAGTACTGCCAGATGGGTCCGGACATCAACGCGTAGGCGATCCAGCATGCGGGCAGACCGATGACACCGATCGATGCGATCCGCCGCACGCCGAAAAGGTCGGCGAGGCGGCCGTAGACCGGCAGGAAAACGAAGGTGAGCAACGTGATCGCGCCGGTCAGTGCGAAGTCCGAGCGGCTCCATCCGAAGGCCGCGAGGAACTGCGGCCCCATCGCGGCGTTCGTGTAGGCGCTGAGGCTCAAGCCGGCGCTGAGACCGGCGGTCGCGGCGGCCAGCGGTTGCCAGTTGGTGCGAAGCTCACCGAAGTAGCTCATAGACCGGTCAGTGTGGCACTGACCGCGGATTGATCTCGATCGCCCCTCGACGCGATGGACGGATTTCACTCACGATGGACACCTCACAAAACTCGGGCATGGAGCGTCTACAGGGTGTGAAAGCCAAACCGCCGTTTGAGACCGTGGTTCGCGACCACGGCCCCACCGTCTATCGGGTCTGTTGCGCCATCGTCGGCGCGCACGACGCCGATGACGCCTGGTCGGAAACGTTTCTGGCGGCACTCAAGGCCTATCCTGACCTCCCGACCGACACGAATTTCGAGGCCTGGCTGGTCACCGTGGCCAACCGCAAGGCCATCGACATCACCCGGACCCGGACTCGCCAACCCGTCCCGACCGACGTCGTCCCCGAAACACCGGGCCCCCGCACCGCCGAGACCTTCGACGACCTGGCCGCCGCGGTGGACCAGCTTCCGCACAAACAGAAACACGCCGTCGCCTACCACTACCTGGCCGGCCTGCCCTATGACGAAATCGCCGAGATCCTCGGCGGCAGCGCCGCGGCCGCACGCCGTGCCTCCAGCGACGGTATCGCCACGCTACGACGCACCTACCTCGGCGAACTCACCGAGGTCGACGCGCCCACGAAAGGAGAGATCCATGAGTAACGAAGGCATCGTCGACGACCTGGCCCGGATCACCCAACCCGAAGCAGGCAAGCTGGCCGACCTGCACATCCGACTCGCGGCCGCTGCCCAGTGCGACGGTCTCCTCGACATCGCCTACCGCACCGTCGACAGCCCGGTCGGGCCGCTGCTGCTGGCCGCCACCGAGCAGGGCCTGGTCCGCGTCGCCTACGCCCGCGAAGACCACGACATCGTCCTGCAGCACCTCGCCGATCAGGTGAGCCCCCGCATCCTGCACGCACCCGCGCGCCTCGACACGGCGGCCCGTGAGCTGGACGAGTACTTCGCCCGGACGCGACGCACCTTCGACCTGCCGCTGGACTGGCGGCTCTCTGCCGGATTCCGCAGCACCGTGTTGCATCACCTGCCCGAGATCGACTACGGGCAGACCGCCAGCTACGCCACCGTCGCGGCCCTGGCAGGCAGCCCCAAAGCGGTGCGCGCCGTGGGTACGGCATGCGCGAAAAACCCACTGCCCGTGGTCATCCCCTGCCACCGCGTCGTCCGCAGCGACGGCGCGATGGGTGGCTACCTCGGCGGCGCGGAGGCCAAACGCCTGCTGCTCGACCTGGAGGCCGCGGCGTGAACCGCGCGAATCCCTGGCAGCAGCAGGTGGATGGCACCGACTGGAGCCGTGTCGGTGACGAACTCGACACCACGGGATGTGCGTTGACGGGGCCGCTCCTGACACCGGCGGACGCCGCGGACATCGTCGCGCTCTACCCCGACGTGGCCCGGTTCCGATCGACGATCGACATGGCGCGCTACCGGTTCGGCGAAGGCCAGTACCGCTACTTCCGGCAGCCCTTTCCGCCGGCCGTGACCGCACTCAAGCGGGCGCTGTATCCACACCTGCTGCCGATCGCGCGCACCTGGTGGGCCCGGCTCGGCCGGGATGCTCCATGGCCGGATGACTTCGACGACTGGCTGCACATGTGCCACGAGGCCGGCCAGACCAAGACGACGGCGATCCTGCTGAAATACGGTGCCGGAGACTGGAATGCGCTACACCGCGACCTCTACGGCGAGTTGATCTTTCCGCTGCAGGTCGTGGTCAACCTGACCGACCCGGACGTCGACTACACCGGCGGCGAGTTCCTGCTCTACGAGCAACGAGCCCGCGCGCAATCGCGCGGTACCGCCACGGTCATCCCCCACGGGCACGGATTGGTTTTCACCACGCGCGACCGGCCGACCAAGTCGGTACGGGGTTGGTCGGCGGCACCCATCCGGCACGGTGTCTCCACCGTCCGTTTCGGGACCAGGTTCACCCTGGGCCTGGTGTTCCATGACGCCGCATGAAGCCCTACATCCTGCTCGGCGCCGACGGTCGCCCACATCTCAGCGGCACACCGGGAACCCTTGGGGGACACCACCGCAGCAAGATCTACGGCCGCCTCGACTGCCCGTCGGCCCGACGCGCCATCGCCGCAGGCGGCTACGTCCGCCACCGGGTGTTCTTCGCCGACGCGCAGAGCGCCGTCTCCGCGGGCTACCGCCCCTGCGCGGTCTGCCTGCCCGCCGCCTACCGGCAGTGGAAGACCGGCAAGGGCGATGAGGCCTAACTCGTGGTCACCGGAAGGGCCGCGGTGTCGTCATCGTCCTCGCGGGGTACCCGTGGCGGTGCGGGCTTGCGGAAGTGGTTGTCCCCGCGGGGATACACCACCTGCGGCCACCAGAACCACCGGCCCAGCAGCGTGGCGATCGACGGCATCAGCAGCGACCGCACGATGAACGTGTCGATCAGCAGACCGATGGCGATGGTCGAACCCATCTGGGCCAGCACGATCAGATCGCTGTAGAGCATGCCCGCCATGGTCGCCGCGAACACCAGTCCGGCGGAGGTGACCACACCACCGGTGCCGCCCATGGACCGGATGATGCCGGTCTTGAGGCCCGCGTGGATCTCGTCCTTGAACCGGGAGACCAGCAGCAGGTTGTAGTCGGATCCGACCGCCAGCAGGATGATGACCGACATCAGCATGACCAGCCATTCGATCGGCTTGCCGAAGAGGTCCTGCCACAGCAGCACCGAGATGCCGAACGATGCCGCGATCGAACTGCCCGCCGTGCCGACGATGACCAGTGCCGCCACCGCGCTGCGCGTCAGGATCAGCATGATGATGAAGATCAGCGTCAGCGCCGAGACCACCGCGATCATCAGGTCGTAGCGGGCGCCGTCGGACATGTCCTTGTAGGTCGCCGCGACACCGCCGAGATAGATCTTGGCGTCCGACAGCGACGACATCTTCAGGGCCTCCTGCGCGGCCTTGCGTTCGGACTCGACCCGCGCGATGCCCTCCACCGTGGCCGGGTCGCTCTGGTGGGTGATGAACATCCGCGCCGACTTCCCGTCGGGCGAGAGGAACATCTTCAAGCCGCGCTCGAAATCGGGGTTCGTGAACGCCTCCGGCGGCAGGTAGAACATGTCGTCGTTCTTGGCGGTGTCGAACGCCGCGCCCATCGACAGCGCGGTGTCGTTCATCGCCTGCATCTGGTCGATCAGGGCCTTCTGCGAGTTGTACGAGGCCAGCGACAGGTCCCGGCTGGTCTTCATCGATGCGATCGTCTGCGGCAGCAGCGCGGTCAGCTTCGGTGCCAGGTCGGCCAATTGGTCGGTGTTGACCTGGACCGACGCTGTCTTGTCGGTCAGTTCGTCGATCCCGTCGAGGGCGTCGAAGACTGACTTCAGCGACGCGCACATGGGTATGTCGAAGCAGTGCGGTTCCCAGTAGAAATAGTTGCGCATCGGCCGGAACTGGTCATCGAAGTTCGCGATGTTGTCCCGCATCTTCTTGGTGACTTCGAGCAGCTCCTGCGACTTGGCCGCCGAGTCCTGCGTCAGCTGGGTCTGCCGGAGGGAGAGCCGGTACTGCTCCTCCATGATGGAGATCGAAACGTTCGTCGCATCAACCATTTTGATCTGGTCGGCCAATTGCTCCCGCTGGAACGGCAGGTTCAGGTTGCTGGTCTGCCCCTGGATCGCGGTCTGGAACGGAATTGAACTGTGCTGGATTGGGATACCCAGCGGACGGGTGATGCTCTGCACCATGGCGATGCCCTCGGTGTGCATCACGTTGCTCGAGATCTTGTTCAGCACCAGCATGTCGGCGGGATTGCGCATGTCGTGATCGGACTCGACCATCAGGATGTCCGGATTCATCCGGGCCTGGGTGAAGTGCCGGTCGGCGGCGGCGAAGCCGATGTTGACGGGGGCATCCGTGGGTAGGTAGTACCGGTCGTTGTAGGCCGGCTTGTAGCCGGGGATGGCCACGATCCCGATCAGCACGACGAACAGACTCGCGACGAAAACCGGTGCGGGCCAACGGACCACCGCGGTGCCGACCTTGCGCCAGAACCTGCTCTTCGGGGGGCGCTTGGACTCGTACAGACCGACCTTGCTGCCGAGGAACAGCACGGCGGGGCCGAGCGTGACGGCGATCAGCACCACGACGATCATGCCGATCGCGACCGGCGCGCCCATGGTGCTGAAGTAGGGCAGCCGCGCGAAGCTCAGGCAGTACGTCGCACCGGCGATGGTCAGGCCCGAACCCACGATGACGGGCGCGACGGATTTGAACGTGGCGTAGTAGGAGTCGTCCTTGTCCAGCCCCATGCCGCGGTCCTCGCGGTATCGGCCGAAGAGAAAGATGCCGTAATCGGTTGCGGCGGCTATCGCCAGCATCGTCAGAATGCTGCCGGCGAAGGTGGTCAGCCCGAACGCGCCGTGCAATGCCAGCACCGACACCACGCCGCGCGCGGTGAGCAGGGCGAGGAATGTCAGGAACAACTGGATCAGCGTCGTGATGATCGAGCGGTAGACGATCAGCAGCATGATCGCGATGGCGGCGAGAGTGATGATGGTGATCATGCCCAGGCTCTCGTTACCGATGACGTGTTCGTCGCGGGTGAGCGCGGCGGGGCCGGCAACGTAGGCCTGCACCCCGTCCGGGGCCTTGGTTTCCTCGATCGCCTTGCGGACCACTTCGACGCCCTCGTTGGCGAGCGTCATGCCCTGCTCGCCGGCCAGGTTGATCATCACGTAGGACGCCTTGCCGTCGGCGCTCTGCGCTCCGGCCGCGGTCAGCGTGTCACCCCAGAAGTCCTGGATGTGCTGGATGTGCTCGGGATCCTGCTGCAGCTTGTGGATGATGTCGTCGTAGTACTTGTGCGCCTCCGGGCCCAGTGGCTTTTGCCCCTCGACCACGATCATGATGGTGCTGTTGGAGTCGAACTCCTGGAAGTTGGCACCCATCAACTTCATCGCCTGCATCGACGGGGCGTCCTCGGGTGCCATCGGTGCGGCGTGCATCTCGCCGACCACCTCAAGCTGAGGGGCGATCACGTTCACCAGTACGGCGATCGCGACCCAGAACAGGATGATCGGCACCGAGAGGACGCGGAGGCTGTGGGCTATCAACGGCCGCTTGCGGTGTGCGTGAGCGGAATTGGTCATGCGGATTTCACCAGGCAGTAGGTCTGGGCATTGATGCCATTAGCTGACTTCTCCTCACGGACAACGTCGTTCACAGTGACCCGGCAACCGATCTCGTCACCGTCGCTCCGGGCCATGAGGTTGGCGCTGACGGTCGGCAACGTGGTCGACAAGGTGACCGACCAGGGCAGCGGTGCGGTGACGTGGTGCACCTTCGCGTCCGGGTCGAAATAGCTGATCTGGGCGGTTGCTCCCGGCGGCCCGTACACGTCGTATACGAGGATCTTCGGATTGAACTGGACGATCTCGATGCCCGCGCCCGCATTCGCATTGAGGTCCTCGGAGCCGAACATCCGATGCAGGCGCGAGACCACCAGACCCGACACCGCAAGCACGACCACCAGAACCAGCGGAATCCAGGCATTCTTCATCAAGCGAGCTCCCCGACCAGGACTCACTGACACCTCCCGACGATTACCCGAACCCGCCGATGGCGATGACCCGCCCCGGCGATCGGCGAATTAGTTCGAATAACTATGTACAGCGTGGACAAACGTTACACCGGTCCACAACCCGCCGCAGTGGCGACCTATTTCCTGTGAACTCGCTGAAAGAAAGCTTGGTGCAGCAGCTTTGGTCATGCAGCTCAACGCTTGTCGACATCCCCAGGCACCGGGCCATTTGGCATCAGCTATCTAGATCAACTATTATTATGCATAGATATTCTATATAAGTCGGAGGTGGCCTGAGGTTGAACAAACACACGGAACCACCGTCCGACAGTCGGGACGCCACCCGGTTCGTCAACACCGTGCTGCCCTGCATCGAGCAGATCCGGGGGCGTGCGCGGCGGCTGACCACCAACACATATGACGCCGAGGACCTGATCCAAGAGACAATGCTCAAGGCCTACAGCGGGTTTCACACCTTTCAGCCGGACTCGAATGCCCGCGCCTGGTTGTTCCGGATCATGTACAACAACTGGATCAGCACCTACCGCACGCGTCAGCGGGGCGTGGCCGAGCAGCTCTGCGAAGAATTCACCGATTGGCAGTTGTCCGCCGAAGCCCGCCACACCTCTGCAGGCCTGCGATCGGCCGAAGTGGAAGCCCTCGAGACCATGCGCGACGACGAGATCGCCGACGCGCTCTGTGCCATACCGGCAGTCAATCGCGTGACGGTCTACCTGGCCGACGTGGAGGGCTATCCCTACCGCGAAATCGCCGCCCTCATGGGTACTCCCATCGGAACGGTGATGTCGCGACTCGCGCGTGGCCGCCGCCGACTACGCGAGCTGCTCGATGACGTCGCGAAGGACCGGGGGATCATCCGGGTCCCGGCGGGCGATCCGGGTCCGTTGCCACAATCGACCCGGTAGCCAGGGTCCGCTGTACTCGAATCAGGCTGCGGTGCAGGGCAGCCGGTTGCCGACATTCCCGCCTGCCACATCGGCGTCGACGAGCCGGGCACGAAGATTTCGCCGCCCCCGGTGCAGTCGCGACATCACCGTCCCCACCGGAATCTGCAGGATCTCCGCAATCTCCTTGTACCGGAACCCTTCGACGTCGGCGTAGTACACGACGATGCCCTGCGATTCCGGCAATGCCCGCATGGCCTGACGCAGGTCGTCATCGCCCATCGATTCCAGGGCCGCCAGTTCGGCCGAGACTAGGCCGAGCGGGGACCGCTGCGCCACCTCCGCGAGTTGCCCGTCCGTGAGTTCGTCGGCGAAGACCTCCTGCGGTCGCCGCTGCGCTGTGCGGTACGAGTTGATCCACGTGTTCGTCAGAATCCGGAACAGCCAGGCCCGGATGTTCGTGCCGTCCCGGTACGTGTGAAAACTGCTGTACGCCTTGACCATTGTCTCCTGGACGAGGTCCTCGGCGTCCGGCACATTGCGTGTGTAGCGACGCGCGGCCGCGAAGAGCTGGTCCACCAGCGGCAATGCATCGCGCTCGAACCGTTCCGAAAGACAATCGTCAACACTCATGTGCGTATCCGTGCTCACCGGCATGGCCCCCGCTCCTGCCACTGCTCATATCGCTGGCCTCAAACACTTCGCGACTCGAAACTATCCGGCGCCGCAGCCGACCCCCAGGGGGATTACCCCCAGGTTCGGGGCGGTTTTCCACGCCCCAGTGGTCATGCCGAACTGTCATGCACGCAGCATGGCACCTCAACCCAAGTTGAGGTCAAACGATTTTTCGCCGCCAATCTCTTTGCGGCTGTTGCGTTTGCGCAGCTCGATATTGACTGAAGGGCAAAAGTCTCCGACGGCGACGGGCGAGACGGTCATGCCGCGCGACGGGATCGCAGCGGCTCTCGCGGCATGGGCTCCCCGATCATCGGCGATACGCCGGGAAACCGGGCCGATCTCGCCTTAGGCTCATCGCTTATGAATCGAGTCGATCGCTTCTTCGAGATCTCGACCCGTGGTTCAACGGTTCTCTCCGAGATCCGCGGAGGCGTGGTCACCTTCATCGCGATGGCCTACATCATCGTGCTGAACCCGGTCGTCCTCTCCGGCTCCGCCGACGTCGCCGGAAACAAGCTGCAGTTCGCCCAAGTCTCGGCCACCACATGTCTGGCGGCGGGCGTGATGACCATCCTGTTCGGGATCATCGCGCGGCTGCCGTTCGCGTTCGCCGCAGGGCTGGGCATCAACTCGTTCCTGGCCACCACTGTGGTGGGCACGGTCACCTGGCCCGAGGCCATGGGTCTGGTGGTCATCGACGGCCTGATCATCGTGGCGCTCGCGGCCAGCGGGTTCCGCCGGTTGGTGTTCGACGCGGTCCCCATGCAACTCAAGCTCGCGATCACCGCGGGCATCGGCTTGTTCATCTTGTTCATCGGATTGGTCGACGCCGGATTCGTCGGCTCGACCGGTCTGCCCTCTCCCCCGGTCGGGCTGGGCACGGGCGGCGTCGGCTCGATCAATACCGTGCCCACGGTCGTCTTCGTATTCACCCTGCTGGTCACCGGCATCCTGGTGGCCCGCAAAATCCGCGGCGGCATCCTGATCGGCCTCGTCACCGGCACCGTGGTGGCCGTCATCGTCGAAGCGATCTGGCACCTCGGATCGGCGCAGGACAAACACGGCGGGTGGGGCTTGTCGGTGCCGACCCTGTCCGGTTCACCGTTCGCACTGCCAGACCTGTCCCTCGTCGGCGACGTCAGCCTGGGCGCCTTCAGCCGGATCGGCGCGCTGGCCGCGATCATGCTGGTGTTCACCTTGGTGTTCGCCAACTTCTTCGACGCCATGGGGACCATGACCGGGCTGTCCCGGGAAGCCGGGCTGTCCGACTCCCAGGGCAACTTCCCGCGGCTGAAATCGGCACTGATCGTCGAAGGCGCCGGTGCCGTCGTCGGCGGTTCCTCATCGGCGTCGTCGAACACCGTCTTCATCGAATCCGGGGCCGGCATCGAGGAGGGCTCCCGCACGGGGTTCGCCAATCTCATCACCGGTGCGCTGTTCCTGGCGGCCATGTTCGTCGCTCCGCTGGCCTCGATCGTGCCGACCGAGGTCGCCGCCGCGGCCCTGGTGATCGTCGGCGCCATGATGGTGTCGCAACTGCGCCACATCGACCTCTCCGAGTTCTCGGTGGCCCTGCCCGTGGTGCTCACCGTGGCCACTATGGCGTTCAGTTATTCGATCGCCAACGGCATCGGCGTCGGCTTCGTGGCCTGGGCGGTATTGCGGTCGGCAGCGGGCAAGGCCCGTGAGGTCAGCCCGCTGCTGTGGATCGTGGCAGCCGGCTTCATCCTCTACTTCGCCCGCGGCTGGATCGAGTCACTCATCGGCATGTAGCGGCCGGTAGCCTTCTCGGTCATGGGGATGACTTCGTGAGCGCCGGCCTGTTCGGTTTGCTCGACGACATCGCCGCCCTGGCGCGGCTGGCGGCGGCATCTATCGACGACATCGGTGCGGCGACCGGGAAGGCGACCGCCAAGGCCGCCGGCGTGGTGATCGACGACACCGCGGTGACGCCGCAGTACGTCCACGGGATCACCGCTGATCGTGAGCTGCCGGTCATCAAGCGCATCGCGATCGGCTCGCTGCGCAACAAGATCCTGTTCATCCTGCCCGCGGCGTTGCTGCTCAGCCAGTTCGCGCCGTTCCTGCTGACGCCGATCCTGATGCTGGGCGCGACCTACCTCTGCTTCGAAGGCGCCGAGAAGGTCTGGGGACGGTTCACCGGCCACGGCGGACACGACGCCGACGGCCAGCCGACCACCGCGGTGGGCGGCGACGCCGAGAAGTACATGATCACCGGCGCGATCCGCACGGACTTCATCCTGTCGGCCGAGATCATGGTGATCGCGCTGAACGAAGTGGCCGATCAGACGTTCTGGCCACGACTGATCATCCTGGTGATCGTCGCGCTGGTGATCACCGCCGCGGTCTACGGCGTGGTGGCCGGCATCGTGAAGATGGACGACATCGGTCTGCTGCTGGCCCAGCGCTCGTCACGGGTGGCGCAGAAGATCGGCCGCGGCCTGGTTGCCGGGATGCCCAAGCTGCTGTCGGCCCTGTCCACCATCGGCACGGTCGCGATGCTCTGGGTCGGTGGGCACATCCTGCTCGTGGGCACCGACACCCTCGGCTGGCACACGCTCTACGGCCTGGTCCACCACGCCGAGGAGGCCGTCCGCCATGCGACGGGCAGCACCTTCGGCGGCCTGCTGGCCTGGCTGACGAACACGGCCGCGTCCGCCGTCATCGGTCTGGTGGTCGGCACCGTGGTCGTGGGGATCATGCACGTGCTGCCCTTCGGCAAGAAGGAGAAGCACGACGCTTCTGCGTGATACCCGCCCGCGAGCGACAAAAGTGACACATGTGACTCACTGCCGGGAGACCTCGGCGACAACGGCGCTCGCCAGCGCAGTGAAAGTATCTGCAGTAGAGACGATTCGGCGACACTCGTTGTGGCGCAGCGCAGCAGCGGGCGGCCCACCCGCGAGCGGGCGCCGAATCGCTCAAAATTCGCCGGGGCAAATACTTTTTAGGTCAATGCGTTTCGACGTGCCATACTGGGAGCGGACGCGTTTCGTACGTCCAGTTTGAACAATGAGAGAAGCAAAAATATGGCACAGGGAACTGTGAAATGGTTCAACGGCGAAAAGGGCTTCGGCTTCATCGCTCCTGACGGCGGCGCACCGGACGTTTTCGTCCACTACTCCGAAATCACCGGCGGTGGTTTCCGGTCGCTCGAAGAGAACCAGCGTGTCGAGTTCGAGATCACCCAGGGAGCCAAGGGCCCCCAGGCAGTGGGAGTCACCGCGATCTGATCGCGCCAAGACCTGATGGTGGACCGGTACGGATGAATTCCGTACCGGTCCATTTTCATTTCACCTGGGCGTTCGCCACGGGTTCCTGCAGATTCCCCAACCACCTCGCCGATTCGGTCTGAGCGACCTGCAGGACACGATCTGCCGTGTCGAAGAGGGGGGTGAGCCGCGCCGTTTCTTCCACGGGCATCGCCGCGGCGCAACGCATCACCAGCCCGCCGAGAGCGACGGACGTCTTGCACGGGACGACAAGGAGTTTCACGCACGCGTCGCGTCCCGCGACCATCATCAAGCGCGGCCGGCTCAGCTTCATCCCAGTCGGTCCCCGAGTGCCGGTAACGATCGAGTCCAGGTCAAGCTGCCCCTCGGCGGCCGACCAATTGACACGAATATCAACGACTTCCCCGATCGAACGATGCAGGACCCCGACCAGTTCTGGCAGCTCGTTCGCTACCGATCCGGTGTGCGGCCACCAGGCTCCGTCAATATCGGCGCCCAATTGCCTGGCGAGTGTGAGCCGGACGGGACTCGCCAGTCGCCGAGTCCCGCTGAGGCCGTTCACGACGACTGCGCGTCTGCACGAGGCATGGGCCGATCCGAGGGCTGGTCCGAGAAAACCAACTCCGACGGCGGTTCCATCGGTCCCTCGGCATCCGGCATCGGTTCTTGCTGCTCGGGGTGTGAGAACAGTTCGGACGATTCCATAAAGAGTGCCCTTGAGAGGTACGGGACTACCGCACTGGTATTGGATAGCAAGCGATCGTTAATCGCCGGCTGAGGGTTCAACATCGGAAGTCGTGGCGATCGACGCCACGGTTGACCTACTGATGTATCCGGCCCGATCACCAACTTACACCGGCCGACGATGTCCCGACCAGCGACGGTCAGCTTCTGGGCACCATCGTCACTGGCCGCGCACCGCGGGCAGGATCAACGTGTCGATGACATCCCGGATGAACTTCGCGTCGATGCTCTGCCCGCTGATCACCCGCATCAAAGACATCCCGGTCATCACGTCGGCGACCAGCGACCAGTCCCGGTCAGGTGACACCTCGCCGCGTACGGCAGCCTGCTGCAGAATCGCATTCACCACCCGCCTGCCCTTGAGCAGCATCAGATCGTCGAGGGCCGAGGCCAGGTGCGGATCATGGGTGGCCTCGACCGCGGCCCGCAGCACCAGGTCGTAGGAGAAGTGCTCTTCATCGTTGCGCACCGCACGACGCACGAGTTCGTCGAAATCGCCTTCCAGGCTGCCGGTGTCGGGCGCGTCGTCGTCGAGCAGGTCGGGCCGCCAGTACACCAGCGCATCGGTGATCAGCGCCGCTTTCGATGACCAGCGGCGGTAGATCGCCGCCTTTCCCACACCTGCTCGCGCGGCGATGTCGTTCATGTTGGTGTTGACGTAGCCGTTCTCGGCCAGGGCGGCCAACGTCGCGTTGAGGATGGCCGCGTCCCGAGTCCGGTCCAGGCGACCGTCGGTACGCCGGCGCAGCTTGGATCCTGCGTCGGGTGGATCCTCACACCCCGCCATCACGGTCACACCGACGTCGTCTGGATGGGCGCCGTTGCGTCGTCGTTGTCGGCCGCCGCCTTCCGTTCACGATCGAGGCGGCCCTGCCTGGTGATCTCAAAGGTGTTGAGCGGCCACCAGAACCAGCGGCCCAGCGCCGCGGCGATCGATGGAGTCATGAACGAGCGCACGATCAACGTATCGACCACCAGGCCGATACCGATCGTCGTACCCAGTTGGCCGATCACCCGCAGGTCGCTGACGATCATCGACGCCATGGTGAAGGCGAACACGAGCCCGGCGGCGGTGACGACGCGTCCGGTGGCCCCCACGGCGCGGATGATGCCCGTGTTGAGCCCGGCGTGTATCTCCTCCCGGAGGCGGGAGACCACGAGCAGGTTGTAGTCCGAGCCCACCGCCAGCAGGATCACCATCGACAACGGGATCACGATCCACTGCACGCCCAGGCCCAGGATGTCCTGCCACAGCAGCACCGACAGACCACATGCGGTGCCCAGCGATGCGGCCACCGTGCCGACGATCACCAAGGCGGCCACCACACTTCGCGTGATGATCAGCATGATCGCGAAGATCAGGATCATCGACGCGATGATCGCGATCATCAGGTCGGTCTTGACCCCGTCCTGCATGTCGGCGTACATCGATGCGGTGCCGGCCAGCGACACCTTCGCATTGGCCAGCGGAGTGCCCTTGACTGCGTCGGCCACAACGTCTTTGAGGTCGCGCACGTGGGCGATGCCCTCGACCGAGGCCGGGTCACCCTGGTGGGTGATGATGTAGCGGACGGCATGACCATCCGGCGACACGAACATCTTCAATCCCCGCTCGAAGTCGGGGTTCTGGAACACATCCGGTGGCAGGTAGAAGAAGTCGTCGTTCTTGGCCTGGTCGAAGTACAGACCGATCTCGGTGGCGCCCTTGGCCAGTTCCTGCTGCTGGGCCTGAGTACCGGCCATCGTGCTGTGGGTGGCGATCATGAAGTCACGCATGCGTGTCATCGAGTCGATGGTGGACCGCAGCACCGGCAGCATCTGCGGCATCAGCTGATCCATGCGGTCCATATCGATTGTCAGGCCCTGCATTTCGTCAGTGAGCTTGTCGATGCCGTCCAGGGTGTCGAAGATCGACCGCATCGACTGGCAGATCGGGATGTCGAAGCAGTGCGGCTCCCAGTACAGGTAGTTGCGCAGCGGCCGGAAGAAATCGTCGAAATTGGCCAGGTTGTCGCGCATCTCCTGGGTGGCTTCCACCATGTCGTGCGTGCGACCGACCATGCTGTGCGTGGTCGCGGTCAGCTCGGACATCAGGGTGTACATGCGTTCCATGCTCGCGACGGTCTGGCCCATCTCGTCGGCCTGCTCGAGCATCTGCGCCGAGTTGTCGTTGTTGAACTTGGCCCCCTGTAGCGTCCCGGCATTCTGCGCGCCGAGCAGGAACGGGATGGAGCTGTGCTCGATGGGCGAGCCCAGCGGACGGGTGATGGTCTGCACCCGCTCGATACCGCGCATGTGCACCACGCCCTTGGCGACCCGGTCGATGACCAGCATGTCGGCCGGGTTCCGGAGGTCATGGTCGGCTTCGAGCATCAACAGTTCGGGATTCATCCGGGCCTGGGAGAAGTGCCGGTCGGCGACCCCCATGGCGAGGTTGGCCGGCATGTCGGCCGGGGTGAACTTCTGATCGTTGTACTGCGGCACGTAGGTCAGCAGGCTGACGAAGCCGATGATGGCGATCAGGCTGGTGACGAAGATGATCGGGATGGGCCAGCGCACGACGGACGTACCGACCTTGCGCCAGCCCTTCGTGGAGAGCTCGCGCTTCGGGTCGAGCAGGCCGAACTTCGACGCGACGGTCAACACGGCCGGGGCCAGTGTCAGGGCGGCCGCGATGATCACCAGGATCGCGATCGCGCACGGCAGACCCATGGTCTGGAAATACGGCAGCGTGGTCATGGTGAGGCACATGCATGCGCCCGCGATGGTCAACCCCGAACCCGGGATGACGTGGGAGACACCGTGGTACGCGACGTAGAACGCGTCTTCCCTCTCCAGGCCCTTCGATCTCTCCTCGTGATATCGGCCGAGCAGGAAGATCACGTAATCCGTTCCCGCGGCCAGGGACAGCATGGTCACCATGCTGACCGCATACGGGGTCAGGCCGATGATGTTCACATAGCCCGCCGCTGCGGTAACACCCTGCGCGGCAAAGAGTTCCAGGCCGATGATGACCATCGACACCAGCATCGTCACGATGGACCGGTAGATGAACAGCAGCATCACGATGATGACGGCGACCGACACCAACTCCATCGTCGCCATGCTCTGATGCCCGGCGACCTGAGTGTCGGCGTTGAGCACGGTGTTTCCGGCGACGTGAGCCTTGATACCCGGGGGTGAGGGCACCGAGGCGACGATGTCGCGCACGGCGGCCACCGACTCGTGGCTGGCGCTGGTGCCCTGGGAGCCGTTGAGGAAGATCTGCACATAGGCCGACTTGCCGTCGACGCTCTGTGATCCCGCCGCCGTCAGCGGATCGCTCCAGAAGTCCTGGACGTTCTGCACGTGCTCGTGATCGGCCTCGAGCTTGTCGACGATCTGGTCGTAGAACTTGTGCGCCTCGTCGCCGAGCTTGTCGTCGCCCTCCAGCACGACCATCGCCGAGGAGTCGGAGTCGTACTGCTGAAACACCTTGCCGATGTTCAGCATCCCCTGATAAGACGCGGAATTCGTCGGGCTGAGCGGCACCTGGCGGGCTTCGGCGACCTTGTCGAGCGATGGAACCAGCGTGCCCAGCGCGACCACCACAAGCACCCAGAACAGGATGATCGGCAGCGAGAAGATCCGGACCATGTGGCCGATGAACGGCCGATGGGGCTTCGAGTGCGAGTTGCTCATACGGATTTCACCAAGCAGTAGATGAACGGTTTGACGGTGTCGTTGCTCGCCCGGTCGTCGCGGACCTCGCCGTCGACGGTCACCCGGCACCGAAGATCACTGACATCGCGATCTCCCTGGGCCATGATGTTGGCCGACATCGAGGGCAGCGTCGTCACAATCGTGAACGACCAAGGTAGTGGGGTGTTTTCGATGAGATGGGGTTGACCGTTCTCATCGAGATAGTTGAGGCTCGCGGTTCCGCCGGAACCGGTGACCTCGTAGGTGATGTGCTTCGGATTGAAGTTCGCGGTGATACCGGAGCCGTCTGCCGCCCTCGGTTCGTGATGGTTGGACTCACGAATCCGAAGGATCGCGTATGCGCCCAGAGCGACGACCACCACGAGCACCAGCGGTATCCACGCTTTTTTGAGCAACCGGAACACCGTTGCGCCTCCCCGACCTGCTATTCACCAAATTGACCCAGACGGAACTCGAGTTCCGCCTAAGAGGATGCTGAGTACTGTACTCGAGCCGGACCCTGGCGACGACCCGGTGCTTATTCGGCGAGGAACCGCTCGAGCCCGGCGATCACGATGTCGAGGTTGAAGTCGAAATCCTGGGCGGCGCTCGCGCCGACGTCACGATCGGCGACCACACCACTGAGCAGTGGGAAGTCACTGGACGGAAGGTCTTTCAGTGCACGCACCACTTCGGGTGTCTGGTGGTGCAGTCGCGACTCCGCCGAACCCAGCACGTCGTGGGCGGCCGACATCGCGAGGCCGGAGACCAGGGTGAGCACCCGCCCGGCGTCGTCGGTACCGAATCCGCCATCGGCCAGGGCCCGCAGCACCTGCTCGGCCAGCGCGAGACTGGCCGCCCCGCTGGTCCCACGCAACCGGAAGCTCGTCGCCGTCACACCGAGTTTGAGCACGCCATTGCGGATGGCGTTGCCGTAGGCGCGCAGGATCTCCTGCCAACTCGCCCCCTCCGGCAGCTTGATCGAGCGCAACTCCGTCTCGAACAGATCGGCCACCACCAGCTCGAGCAGACCGTCACGGTCGCCGACGTAGTAGTGCAGCGTGGTGCGGTCCACCCCGAGCTCATCGGCCACCGCCTGCATCGTCAACGCACCCGGCGCGATGGCGCGCGCCGCGGCGACGATCTGCTTCTGATCGATGCGCGGTGGCCGGCCCCGCCCTCGGCGCGGTGCGTTTCCGGTGGTCACAAGACAAATTCTAGTTGTTCCGACCGCCGTCTCCGGACCACTCTTCCTTTTTTCTCACGGTCGTGGAAAACTGCCCGGAACCGAGCAAGGGAGCCGCTGCGATGTCACAAACTTCTCCATACCGGGTTGTCCAGTGGACGACGGGAAACGTCGGAAAGAGTTCGGTGGCGGCCATCGCCCGCAACCCGACCCTGGAACTGGTCGGCTGCTACGCGTGGTCACCGGACAAAGCCGGCAAGGACGTCGGGGAGCTCGTCGGAATCGAACCCATCGGGGTCGCCGCCACCAACGACGTGCAGGCGCTGCTTGCCCTCAAACCGGATGTCGTGGTCTACAACCCGATGTGGATCGATGTCGATGAACTCGTCGAAATTCTTTCCGCCGGAGTCAATGTCGTCGCAACCGCATCATTCATCACCGGACACAATCAGGGCGAGGGCCGGGACCGGATCGCCGAGGCCTGCCGCAAGGGCGGGTCGACCATGTTCGGATCGGGCATCAGCCCGGGCTACGTCAACCAGCTGGCGATCGTGGCGGCAGGTATCTGCGACCGAGTGGACAAGATCACGGTCAACGAAGCCGCCGACACCACGTTCTACGATTCGCCGGAAACCGAGAAGCCGGTCGGTTTCGGTCAGCCCATCGATCATCCCGACCTGCAGGCCATGACCGCTCACGGCACCGGGGTCTTCGGCGAGGCGGTGCGGATGATCGGTGACGCGCTCGGCATCGAGTTCGACGAGGTCCGCTGCGACGCCGAGTACGCGCAGACCACGGAGGACCTCGACCTCGGCTCGTGGACGATCCCGGCGGGCGGCGTGGCGGGGGTGTTCGTCAGCTGGAAGGGCATCGTCGGAGATACCACGCGTGTCGAGCTCACCCTGCGCTGGCGCAAAGGCCAGACGCTGCAACCGGATTGGCAGATCGATCAGGACGGCTGGGTGATCGAGGTGGCCGGTCGCCCGACCGTGACGATGAAGGTCGGCTTCCTGCCACCGCCGGACTTCGAGGCCACCACGCTCGAGGAGTTCATGGTGCTGGGACACATCATGACCGCGACTCCCCCGATCAACGCGATTCCGGCGGTGGTCAACGCTGCACCCGGCATCGTCACCTACAACGATCTCCCGCTGGTCCTGCCGCGTGGAGTGGTCCCGAAGGGCTAGGCACGCGCTACCCACACCGATTCCGGCTTACAGACTGTATTGATCACCGCCGGATCGCTGACACTTTGCACCCTCCTCAATGGTGCGCCGCACCACAAGATTAGGCCGTCCGTCGAACGCAACCGACGGCATCGATCAACGACGATTGAGGAGACCACACCGTGAACCCGTTGCGCGCCAACGCCATTACGTCCGATGTGCATGATCAGCAGGCCGGGGTTGTGGTACCCGGCCGATTGTTGGAGTTCACGGCGCTCGACGATCTGGCGGGGGACGCGGTCGCGGTCAACCTGGACTGGGCCGGTACCGAAGACGGTCGGCTGACCTTCGCACTCGCCGCCCTCGCGCCGGTTCCGTTGCGCCGGATGCTGCCCGCCCTGCAGAGCATGGACCTGGAGGTGCTCGAGGAGCAGGCCGGCACCTGGACCAGGCCGGACGGGCGGATCTGCCATGTCTATCACCTGCTGTTGCAGCCCGGCCCCGATGTCGTCGACGCACTGGCCGAGCAACAGGACGGCACCATTGACCGCATCCGCGAAACCTTCCAGGCAATGTGGGCCGGCCGGGTCGAATCGGACGGGTTCAACGCGCTGCTCCTGCGAGCCGCACTGAGCTGGCGACAGGTCACCGTGCTGCGAAGCTACAGCCGGTACCTGCGTCAGTTGCCTCTGCCGTACGGCCAGACACGCATCCAGCGGGTCCTGCTGGACAACCCGGAGGCCACCCGCGCTCTGCTCGACCTGTTCGAGGCCCGGTTCGACCGCACCGAGCAACCGGCCGAAAGCCCCCACCGCGTCGCCCGTATCGCCGAGGCCGAGCAGCGGGTGGCCGCCGAGATCGATCAGGTGCTGCACATTGACGCCGACCGGATCCTGCGCGCGTACCACAATCTGATCAACGCCACCGTGCGCACCAACGCGTTCGCGCCCGACGCCCTCACCGTGTGGGCGCCCTATCTGGTCCACAAGCTCGACGCTCAGTCCATCGACGAGCTGCCGCAGCCCCGCCCGCTATCCGAAATCTTCGTGTACTCACCGGAATTCGAAGGTCTGCATCTCCGCTTCGGGCTGGTCGCCCGTGGCGGCCTGCGTTGGTCGGACCGCCACGACGACTACCGCACCGAGGTCCTGGGGCTGGTCAAGGCACAGGCGGTCAAAAACGCGATGATCGTGCCCGCCGGCGCCAAGGGCGTGTTCGTCGTCAAGGCCCGGGCCGCCGCGGGCGAATCCCCCCGCGTGCAAGGCCTGCGAAGCTACCGACAGTTCATCGCCGCATTGCTCGATGTGGTCGACAAGACCGCCTCCGATGACCGGCCCCGGTTCGGCGGCGTGGTGTGCCACGACGGACCCGACCCCTACCTGGTGGTGGCTGCCGACAAGGGGACCGCCACGTTCTCGGACTCGGCCAACGCGGTGGCGCTGGACCGCGGCTACTGGATGGGCGACGCCTTCGCCTCCGGTGGATCGGCCGGCTACGACCACAAGGCCATGGCGATCACCGCCCGCGGCGCCTGGGTCAGTGGCGACACTCACCTTGCCGAACTCGGCATCGATTCCGCCTCCGACGAGTTCACCGCCGTCGGCGTGGGCGACATGAGCGGGGATGTCTTCGGCAACGGGATGCTGCTGCGCCCGGGGCTGCGACTGGTGGCCGCATTCGACCACCGGCACATCTTCATCGACCCGCAGCCCGACACCGAGCCGGCCCGCAAGGAACGGCAACGACTGTTCGAACTGCCTCAGTCATCGTGGGATGACTACGACCGTTCTGTGATCAGTCCGGGCGGCGGAGTGTGGCCGCGGACCGCCAAAACCATTGCCACCACACCGGAAATGCGTGCTGCGCTCGGCATCGCCGACGATGAGACCCGCCTGACTCCGACCCAGTTGATCAGCCATATCCTGCGGGCGCCGGCGGACCTGTTGTTCAACGGCGGGATCGGCACCTACATCAAGGCCGGCGACGAACAGCACTCCGACATCGCCGACAAGGTGAACGATCCGGTGCGGGTGGACGCCGGTGACGTCCGTGCGCGGGTGATCGTCGAGGGCGGGAACCTCGGGCTCTCCCAGCGGGCCCGCATCGAGTACGCCCGCCGCGGCGGCTTGGTGAACACCGACGCAATCGACAACGCGGCCGGAGTGGACTGCTCAGACCACGAGGTCAACATCAAGATCCTGCTGGACGCCGCCGCGCGGTCCGGAAAGCTCACCGGCAACGCCCGCAACCGGCTGCTGGTCGACATGACCGACGAAGTGGCGCAGCTCGTCCTGGCCAACAACCAGGCGCACAATCGGCTGCTCAGCGATGCCCGCTCCAACGCGGCCCAGATGATCGACGTGCACGCCCGCATGACGGCAGATCTCGAGGCCCGGCGCGGGTTGCACCGGTCTCGCGAGAACATGCCCAGCCCAGCGGAATTCGCTGACCTGGCCAAGGAGAATTGCGGTCTCGCCGCTCCGCAACTCGCCACATTGATGGCGCACGTGAAGCTCGACCTCAAGGCCGAACTGCTCAGTGGCGAGATGTTCGACGACCCGTACTTCGTCGCGCTGCTCACCCGGTATTTCCCGCCCACGTTGCGGCGCAAGCTCGGCGAGCCCCTGCCCGAGCATCCACTGCGCCGGGAGATCATCACCACCTCGATCGTCAACCGCGTGCTGGCCACCTCGGGGCTGACCTTCGCGTTCCGGCTCTCCGAGGAAACCGGCGCTGCCCCAGCCGATATCGTGCGGGCTCACGCAGTGGCGTCCGAGGTTTTCGACCTCGACACACTCTGGTCGGACATCTATGCCGCCGATCTCTCGCCGGCACTGACGAATGCCATGATCATCGAAGGCCGTCGCCTACTCGACCGGGCCGCCCGATGGTTTGTGCTCAACCGTCCGCAACCGCTCGACGTGGACGCCGAGATCACCCGATTCAGCAACCAGGTGGCGATGCTGCGCGGTCAACTCGGAGCGATGCTGCGGGGTCAGGAGCGCGATACCGTCTTGGCGGCGCACGCCGACCTGGTGGCCCGCGGCGTACCGGCCGACATCGCCCGCCGGATCAGCGAATCCCTCTATGCGTTCAGCCTTCTGGACGTCATCGAGGTCGCCCATGTTCACGGTGAGGACTCGGCCCAGCTGGCCAGGATCTACTTCGAACTGTCGGACCGGTTGGGAGTGGACCGGCTGCTGCTGGCCGTGTCGTCGCTTCCCCGAGGCGGCCGCTGGCATGCGCAGGCCCGGCTTGCCCTTCGGGAGGACCTGTACCGCTCGCTGCGTGATCTCACGATCGACGTCACCAAGCACGGGATCGAGGGCGCCCAGGCCGCAAGCAGCATCCTCGACTTCGAGGCCTACAACCGCCCGCGGTTGGACCGGGCCAAGCGCACGCTGGACGAGTTCCTCGATTCCGACGCGCCCGACCTGGCGGTCCTGTCGGTGGCCTCAGCCCAGCTGCGCCGGCTCCATCGGTGACCCGGGCTCAGCTCACCGTGACGGTGGGCTCAGCAGTCACCGGAAAGTTGACCGAGTTGGCGATGAAGCACATCCGGTGCGCTTCGTGATGTAGTTCGGTGGCATCGCCGGCCCGCTCCGGGTCGGTGATGCTCACCTGCGGCCGCAGCGTGACATCGGTGAAAATGCCACTGCCCTCGGCGTTCTCGCTCATCGTGCCCTCCGGTCGATCACTGTAGGCAGTGACGACGATGCCCGCTTTGGCGCACAGAGCGAGATACCAGAGCATGTGGCACTGCGACAGGCTGACCACGAGCAGTTCCTCGGGGTTCCAGCGCTGCGGGTCTCCGCGGAAGGCCGGATCGGCACTCCCCAGGATCACCGGCTTGGCCGGCGTCTCGACGCCGGCCACGTCGTGATCGCGTGCGTAATCGCGGTAGCCGCTGGTCCCCGAACCGGTATTGCCGGTCCAGGTCACCTCGACCTCGTATCGATGTGTCCTGCTCATCGCCACCTCTCAGTCCGTTGAATACCCGCCAAACCTCAGCCGGGGTGTCCGCGCAGCGTCCCCGCCGCGGTGCGCACAGCAGCCGTGATGGTCTCGACGATGCGACTGTCGAGCTTCCAGCATTGCCAGTACAGCGGCACGTCCAGGTATTGCTCGGTGATCCGGACGAAATCGTCGTCGACCAACTCCTCGGGGTACATCCCCCAGCCCAACCCGGCGCGCACGGCGGCACCGAACCCCTCGGCGGTCGGGATGTAGTGGACCGGCCTGACGACGTCCTTGCGGAATTCCTTGCGCACCAATTGGTCTTGCAATGCATCGTCTCGGTTCCAGGACAGGGACGGCGCCGCCTGCGCCGCGTCGCGGGTGAATCCGTCGGGCAGGTACCGCTGCACGTAGTCCGCGCTGGCCACCGGCACGTAGCGCATCGCACCCAACGGGTGCACCCGGCAGCCCGGGACCGGGCTCCGCTCGGTGGTCACCGCGCCCATCACCACGCCCTCACGCAGCAGTCGCGCCGAGAGGTCTTGGTCCTCGATCCTGATGTCGAACAAGAACTCGGCCGCTCGGGCGAACACACCGGTGAACCAGGTCGCCATCGAATCGGCGTTGACCGCCAGCGCGATCCTGGTGCGGTGCGCCGAGCCGCCACCCATCTCGGCCAGGGTCTCGGATTCCAGCAGTGCCGTCTGGGCCGCGAGCCTCAGCAGTGGAACACCGGCAGAGGTTGCCGTGCAGGGCTTTTCGCGGACCACGAGGACCTGACCGACACGCTGCTCCAACGCCTTGATGCGCTGGCTGATCGCCGACGGGGTCACATGCAGACGCTGCGCGGCCGCGTCGAAGCTCCCCAGCTCGACCACCGCGGCGAAGGCAGCGAGCTGCTGGCCGTCGATCTGCACGCAACGATCCTAGTCGGGCGGACCCTCTGCGCCGCGCAAACCGCCGCCCGTGAACCGGATGAGCTGGTCGACCCAACCGCGGTCCAGGCCGGCGGGGCCGAGGGGGCGTCCGTAGAGCGCGAGATCCGAACTGGCGAGCGCGCCGATCATCGAGAAGATGGCAATTGTGCTGCGCTGCTGACCTTCTCTGGTCTGAATGTCGGGCACCGCGCGACCTGCCGCGGCGAAGAACAACTCCGGCAGACTCGGCGTACCCGCCAACTGATCGAGCCAGATCTGGTCTTCGTCCAGGGCCAGCTGATTCATCACCTTGAGCCACCGCAACCCACCGACCGGATCCTCGTCGAGCAACCGGACATACGGCGCGATCAGCGCCTCCACGACATCGCTGACACCGATCTCGTTGCCCGACTGGGCCACTCGCACGAGCTCCTGGACAACGGCCTCGAACACGATCGGGGCGCGCCGCCGGGCCACCTCCAGCACCAGGTCCCGCTTGGCGGGGAAATGGTAGGCCACGGCGCGGCTGGCCACGCCGGCCTCACGGGCCACCGCACGTGCTGCCACCGCACCGATCGACGTCTCGGCGAACATTCGCTCAGCGGTGTCGACGATCAGTGTTCGGGTGTCGACATCACGTCGGGGACCACGTCTGCGGGTCGAACTCTGGACCACGGTACGAGCGTAATCACTCGCGGCCTGATCGTCCTGTGGTCGGTGCAGATCTCCTACTACGGTCGTAGTTCAAGATCGGACAACAGCGCGATGTGGGCTGACCTGCATTCTTCGTAGCGTCGAGCCATGACACGAGCACAGCGTTCCCCAGCTATCTCGATAGCGAATTCCATGACGGGTGTCGCCCGTGGATGGACGGCGAAAGACGCCGTATTCACCCCACCGGTGACCGCCCCGGCGATCCCGGCCGGCCCCGATCCGCGGGAGGGCCGCCGCTGGCGGCGCGCGCTGGCCGCGGTGCGCACGGTACTGGCCGCGGTGCCCAGACCCGATCTGAAGCAGCCCTACTATCCACCGCTGCGTGAAGGCTTCGTCGAGGACGCCGCCATGGCGCGCGAGATGTGGCGACTCTGAATTGCTGGAATCCGGCCCGCGAAAATCCAACCGTAGTAGGAGGCGCGACAGCGCTCTGACCTTCTACGATCACAACATGCTCGGTAGCATCGCGCGCGGCTTCCGTGCGCACGTGCGCCGGCGGGGGTACGCCCTCCCGGTGGGCTACAACTGGGCCATCGTGCTGGCGTTCGACACCACGGTGATCGGTGCCGGCGCGGTGGCCATGTTGCAGCGCCCGACAGCCGACCTCCCGGCGAGCCTGCTCGCGCTCGTCGTCTGCACAGCCCCGTTCGCGCTGTTCTACCTGTCCGGCGTCGACTTCAAGGCGCCAATCGTCTGGGCGACCTGGACCACCTCGACCGCCGTGTTGCTGTTCGCGACGGCCACCCCGGTATCCAATGATTTCGCTCCGCTGATCGCGGTACTGATGGTCGGCGAGGTCGCCTCCCTGACCGGGGTCTGGGGTGGATTTCTGGCCTCGCTCACCGCGGCCACGCTGCTGCTGACCGCCGCATCGCAACACCGCCTCGACGCCCTGCCGCTCTACCTGGGGATCCTCGGGATGGGTTGGCTGGTGGGTTATCTCGTGTTCACCCAGCAGCAACTCATGCGACAGCAACAGGAGTCCCAGGCCGCGCAGGCCCGCCACGCCGCAGCCGATGAACGGCGCCGCATCGCCCGCGAGGTCCACGACGTGATCGCGCATTCGCTCAGCGTGACCCTGCTACACGTGACGGGGGCGCGGCGCGGGTTGCAGCAGGACCGCGATGTGGACGACGCCGTCGAGGCACTGGAGCAGGCTGAACGCCTGGGCCGTCAGGCCATGGCGGATATCCGCCGCACGGTGGGATTACTCGACGGCGCCCCGATGAGCATGGCGCCCGAGCCCGGAGTCGACGACATCTGCTGCCTGGTCGACGATTTCGTGCGGGCCGGGCTCAAGGTACGTTTCGACGCGACCGGCCGCACCGATGTGGTCTCCGCCGCGGTGGGCTTGGCCTTGTATCGCATCGCCCAGGAGTCCCTGGCCAACATCGCCAAACACGCACCCGACGCGGAAGCGACCGTGTTACTGCGGATTTCACGGACCTCGGCGACGCTGACCGTCGCCAACCGGCTCCCGGTCCCCGCGTCGGCCGTCAGGAACGGTTGCGATGTGGAGGGCCGCGGCGTGAGCGGTATGCGCCAACGCGTCGAGTTGCTCGGCGGGATCATCAGCGTCGGCCCGGCTGACGACGCGTGGTCGGTGCGCACGAACATTCCGTTGGACGACACCGACCGGGCGCCCCGATGGTGCCCCGTGGTGTCATGACGGACCCCGTGCCCGAGGTCGCGGTCCTCCTGGTCGACGATCAGGATCTGGTGCGCTCGGGGCTGCGACGCATCCTGCGGCGCAAAGACGGCTTCGTGATCGTCGCCGAATGCGCCGACGGCGACGAGGTGCCCGACGCCGTCACCCGGTACCGCCCGGACGTGGTGGTGATGGACCTGCGGATGAAGCGCGTCGACGGGATCGAAGCCACCCGGCAGGTGACCGCGGCCGGTGGACCCCCGGTGCTGGCGCTGACCACGTTCAACGACGACGAGTTGCTGTCCGGCGCGCTGCGCGCCGGCGCGAGTGGATTCGTACTCAAGGACTCTTCGGCCGAGGAACTGATCCGGGCGGTCCGCGCGGTGGCGCAGGGCAACAGCTACCTCGACCCGGCGGTGACGTCACGGGTGCTCACCACCTACCGCAAGTCGGCAGAACCGCGCCTCGCCGCCGTCGGCGACCTCACGGCCCGCGAACTCGACGTGCTGACACTGATCGCCAAGGGACACTCCAACGCCGAGATCGCCGATGAACTCAGCATCTCCGGACTCACCGTCAAGAGCCACATCGGCCACATCTTCATCAAGCTCGACCTGCGTGACCGCGCCGCGGCGATCATCCACGCGTACGACACCGGGCTCGTCAGTCCCCAGTGATCCGATCCGGGGCGTACCCCGCCTCAGGGGGATGGGAGGAGGCGGGGCACGCGGCTTTTCGGCGAACAGATCATGGGACTTTGCTCAGGGCACCACTCTCGAGTTCCGGGTGCCGGTTGCGGCCGACGTGGGCCTCGGCGCGCATCCGCTCGACCATGTGTGGGTAGTGCAGCTCGAATGCGGGGCGCTCCGAACGGATCCGGGGCAGCTCGGTGAAGTTGTGCCGCGGCGGCGGGCAGGAGGTCGCCCACTCCAGCGAGTTCCCGTGTCCCCACGGGTCATCCACGGTGACGGGCTCGCCGTAGCGCCAGCTCCGGAACACGTTCCACACGAACGGCAGGATCGAGATGCCCAGGATGAACGAGCCGATCGTGGAGATGACGTTGAGCGTGGTGAAGCCGTCGGTCGGCAGGTAGTCCGCGTAGCGGCGCGGCATGCCCTCGTCACCGACCCAGTGCTGCACCAGGAACGTGAGGTGAAAGCCGATGAAGGTCAGCCAGAAGTGCAGCTTGCCCAGGCGCTCGTCGAGCAGACGTCCGGTCATCTTCGGGAACCAGAAGTACACACCGGCGTAGGTGGCGAACACGATGGTGCCGAACAACGTGTAGTGGAAATGCGCGACGACGAAATAACTCTCGGTGACCTGGAAGTCGATCGGCGGGCTGGCCAGCAGCACACCGGACAGACCACCCAGCAGGAAGGTGACCAGGAAGCCGACCGAGAACAGCATCGGCGTCTCGAATGTCAGCTGGCCCTTCCACATCGTGCCGATCCAGTTGAAGAACTTGATGCCGGTCGGGACCGCGATCAGGAACGTCATGAAGCTGAAGAAGGGCAGGAGAACGGCTCCCGTCGCGTACATGTGGTGCGCCCACACCGCGACCGACAGGGCCGCGATGCTGATGGTCGCGTAGACCAGCGTGGTGTAACCGAAGATCGGCTTGCGGCTGAACACCGGAATGATCTCGGACACGACGCCGAAGAACGGCAACGCGAGCACGTACACCTCGGGGTGGCCGAAGAACCAGAACAGGTGCTGGAAGAGCAACACGCCACCGTTGGCCGGGTCGTAGATGTGTGCGCCGAGTCGCCTGTCGGCGGCCAGTCCGAACAGCGCCGCGGTCAGCAGCGGAAACACGATCACCACCAGCATCGAGGTCACCAGGATGTTCCAGGTGAAGATCGGCATCCGGAACATGGTCATGCCCGGCGCACGCATGCACACCACTGTCGTGATCATGTTGACCGCGCCGAGAATCGTGCCAAGGCCACCGACGGCCAGTCCGAGGATCCACAGGTCCGCCCCCGCTCCCGGCGAGTGGATGGCGTCGGTCAGCGGGGTATAGGCCGTCCAGCCGAAGTCCGCGGCACCGCCCGGCGTGATGAAGCCGCCGAGGGCGATCAGGGCGCCGAACAGGAACAGCCAGTAGGAGAGCGCATTGAGGCGCGGGAACGCCACGTCGGGCGCGCCGATCTGAAGCGGCAGCACCAGATTGGCGAACCCGAACACGATCGGGGTGGCGTAGAACAGCAGCATCACCGTGCCGTGCATGGTGAACAGCTGGTTGAACTGCTCGTTGGAGAGGAACTGCAGCCCCGGTTCGGCCAGTTCTGTACGCATGAACAGCGCCATCAGCCCGCCGATGGCGAAGAACGTGAAACACGTGACGCAGTACATGATGCCGATCAGCTTGTGATCGGTCGTCGTGATGAGCTTGTAGATCAGGTTGCCCTTGGGGCCCATCCGTTCCGGATAAGGACGGCCTGCCACGAGTTCTCCGATTGGAGGGGCTTCGGCAGTCAAAACAGAACTCCTCTTCTATCCCCCTGTGAACATGTCCGTTCCGAGCAATGACCCGCAATCAAGATCATCAAGAGAAGACTCGCGGGCGCGCGCCGGCGGGAGAAGGGTCTTTGGTCCTCAATGTCGGATCCGGATCGAGATTGACTGTGCGGCAACATGAATCACCACCGACGTAAATAACGGGTTCAGCAGTGGACCTTCGGCGCTCGGAAAAGGACAGAAAGGGACCAAAGACCCCTGCCGCCATGTGCCCGCAAGCAGCCATCATGAGGTATGGACGTTTCAGCTTCGCCGGCCCCGGAGATCCATGAGACGCATACCGGCATCGTCGCCTTGATCGGCGACCGGGCATACAAGGTCAAGAAGCCTGTCGTCACGGATTTCCTCGACTTCAGCTCGGTCGAGCGGCGCGAACAAGTATGCGCACGTGAGGTTCAGCTGAACCGGCGACTGGCGGCTGACAGTTACCTGGGGGTCGCGCACCTCTCGGATCCGCAAGGTGGCCCGCCCGAACCCGTGATCGTGATGCGCAGATACCCCGACGAGCGTCGGCTGACGTCGATCGTTCTCCGCGGTGAGCCGGTGGTTGAGCATCTGTCGGCGATCGCCGAGGCGTTGGCGCGGTTTCACGCGGACGCCGAGCGGTCGGCGGACATCGATGCCGCGGCCGAGGTCCCTGCGATTGCGGGCCGTTGGCATGACAACATCGCTGAACTCCACCGGCGGGCGGGAACCGTGGTTCCCGCGGAATCGGTGGCCGAGGTCGGACGGTTGGCAGACCAATTCATGAACGGTCGCGCCGCGCTGTTCGCCGACCGGATCGCCAACCGACGCATCGTCGACGGCCACGGCGACCTGCTGACCGGCGACATCTTCTGCATGGCGGACGGTCCGGTGATCCTCGACTGTCTCGAGTTCGATGACAGCCTGCGTCATGTCGACTGCGCCGACGATGCCGCATTTCTGGCGATGGACCTGGAGTTTCTCGGCCGCAAGGACTTGGCTGACTACTTCATTGCCGAGTACCAGCGGCTCTCCGGGGACGCCGCGCCGACGTCTTTGGTGGACTTCCTCATCGCCTACCGGGCCGGGGTCCGCGCGAAGACCGACTGCATCAGGGTCGAGCAGGGCATCGAGACCGCAGGGGCCGACGCACGGCGGCACCTGGACATCGCCCTCGATCACCTCCGCCGGGGTACCGTCCGGCTGATCCTGATCGGCGGTGGCCCGGGCACCGGCAAGACCACACTCGCGCACGCGTTGGCAGAACAAATATCGGCGGAGGTCATCTCCACCGACGACGTGCGCCGCCAGTTGCAGGAACAGGGTCTCGTAGCGGGCGACGTGGGGATCTTGAACAAGGGCCTCTACAGCAGCGACAACGTGGCGGCCGTGTACGACGCGGTGCTCCAGAAGGCCGACGGCGCCCTCGCCGAGGGCCGATCCGTGATCCTCGACGGCACGTGGCGCGACCCGGAACTCCGACGACGGGCACGTGACATCGCCTCCGAAAGACGATGCCCGACAACGGAACTAGCGTGTGCAGCCCCCATCGACGAAGCCAAGAAGCGGATAGCGCAGCGGCAGACCACCACGTCGGATGCCACACCGCAGATCGCCGAGGGTTTGGCCGCAGGCGGCGCCGAATGGTCTGACGCCCATCTCATCAACACGCGCCGACCGCTGGCGGACTCCGTCGCCGAAGCTCAACGGATCTGTTGCTCGACGATCTGAACCCTGCGGTCACTGCCATTACGAAATGAGGGGGCAGTGTAAAACCCGCAGCCAGCGCGGGCGGACAGCCCTTGTAAAGTAAGAAGGCAGCCACGTTCACGGCTGCGACCTGCACAAAAACACCGCATCGCCGCGTTTGGCGCATCCACCGAGGGGGATTCATGAACGAAGTGCTGGCCCGCGCCGGCATCTTCCAAGGTGTGTCGCCAGATGCCGTGGCCGCCCTGGTCCGGCAGTTGGAGCCCGTGACCTTCCGTCGTGGGGAGGTGGTGTTCGCCGAGGGCGAGCCCGGCGACACGCTGTACATCATCACCGCGGGCAAGGTGAAGATCGGCCGCAAGTCGGTGGACGGCCGCGACAGCCTGATCACGCTGATGGGCCCCTCGGACATGTTCGGTGAGCTCGCCATCTTCGATCCGGGCCCGCGGACCTCGACGGTGACCGCGCTGACCGAGCTGAAAACGGTCGTGATGAGCCGCAGCGTGCTGCGGGGTTGGATCGCCGATCGGCCCGAGATCGCCGAGCAGCTCCTGCGCGTGCTGGCCCGTCGGTTGCGCCGCACCAACGACAATCTGTCGGATCTGATCTTCACCGACGTGCCGGGGCGTGTGGCCAAGCAGCTGCTCTACCTGGCGCAACGGTTCGGCAGCCGTGACGGCTCCGCACTGCGCGTCGATCACGAGCTGACCCAGGAAGAGATCGCCCAGCTCGTGGGGTCCTCGCGGGAGACGGTCAACAAAGCGCTGTCGGACTTCGCGCAGCGAGGCTGGATCCGCGTGCAGGGACGAAGCATCCTGATCGACAACGCCGAGCGCCTGGCCAAACGCGCGCACTGATCGCTTGACCGTGTGACGGTCGAGACATTGTTAGTACCCTAACTATTAGGGTACGTTTATTTTGTGTCCGCAGTATCCGAAGCGCCGAAGCTCAGCTCCGATCCATTGGCCCTCGAACGGCAGGTCTGTTTCGCGCTGGCCGTCAGCAACCGCGCCGTGCTCGCCGTCTATCGGCCACTGCTCGAACCGTTGGGCCTGACCCATCCGCAGTACCTGGTGATGCTGGCGCTCTGGGATCACCAGCGGTCCGGCTCGGGTGGCAATCCCCCGCTCTCGGTCAAGGAGATCGCTTCCGCGCTGCAACTCGACTCGGCGACCCTGTCGCCGATGCTCAAACGACTGGAAGCGCTGGGCCTACTGACCCGCAGCCGCCGGGCCGGCGATGAACGCGCGACCGATGTCGAGCTCACCCAGGCCGGGGTCGCCCTGCGCGAACGGGCACTGGCCATCCCACCCGCGGTGGTGGAACGCCTGGGCGTCGACATCGCCGAACTCGAGGAACTGCATCGGGTGTTGACCCGCATCAATGTGGCTGCACTGGCGGCCAATTCACTCACCGATTGACACCAGGAGCCCCTCATGGCCAAGGACCGTCCCAACTTCTTCCAGTACATCGCCTACTGCTACGGCAAGCGGTTACCCGACTCCATGCGCGAGTGGGTGGCCCACGACCTGGCCGACCACGGGGCCGTGCGCCGGCACCTGATCCGGATGGCGATCCCGCCGCTGTTCGTACTGGCACCGCTCTGGCTGTTGCCGGCCTCGCTGTACGTGCACATGGAGATGACCGTGCCGATCTACATCTGGGCCATCTTGATGGCGCTCGCGCTGAACAAGATCTGGCGCCGGCACCGGCTGGCACAGCACGGCCTCGACCCCAACCTGGTCGACGAGATCCAGTACAAGAAAGACCAGAAGAAGCACGAGGACTACATCCGGCGGTTCGGACCACGTCCGGAATCCTCCAAGTACCAGGCCAACAGCAGCCCGTTCTAGGCATTTCCCCTGGATAGACCCCTTGCATGCAAGCTTGCATGCAAGGGGTATCGTGGTCTCTCGTGGCCACGGACGAGAAATCGAGCAACAGCCAGCGCGTCTACCGGATGACCAAGGATCAGATCCTCTCCGGTGAGTTTCGAGGCGGGCAGCTGCTCAGCGAGGTAGAGGTGGCGACGCAACTCGGCGTCAGCCGCACACCCGTGCACGAAGCGTTTTCTGCGCCTGGCCGCCGAGGACTTCCTCGATCTGATGCCGCGCCGCGGTGCCGTCGTCGTCCCGGTCTCCGCCCAGGAGGCCACCGACCTGCTGGAGATGCGACTGGCGCTGGAGACCGCCGCCGTGCGCCGGTTGTGCCGATCATCGGATTCCATCGACACACTGTTCGGCGAGCTCACCGAGTTGGTGGAGCGCCAGCGCCACGGCGCGGCGATCGGCGACGCCGATCAGTTCGCGGCCGCCGACGACGCCTTTCACCGCCGAATCGTGGAGGTCGCCGGGAACACGATCGCCGGCCGCTTCTACGGGTCACTCAGCGACCGGCAGCGCCGCATGATGGCCGACGCCGCCCGCTCGGACTCTGCCCGGCTGACCGAGTTGATCGGCGAACACGCGGAATTGGCCGACGCGATCGGCCAACGCGATGTGCAGGCCTTCGAGGGCGCGCTGCTGGCTCATCTGGAGGCGACCTACCGGGTGGTGCTGGCATGACCGCTGTCGCAATCGATTCCCGCGAGGCGCCGGATCAGGTCCGGCACCGCATGCCGCCCTGGCTCGCCGTGGCCATCGCGGTCTTCTGTATCGGTTGGGGCGGAAACCAATTCACCCCGCTGCTGATCGCCTATGCCCAGCACTCCGGATACACCCGCGTGGACGTGGACATCCTGTTGGGCGCCTACGTGCTCGGCCTGATCCCGGGCCTGCTGATCGCCTCGACGTTGTCGGACCGCCACGGTCGACGCACCGTCATGGCCGCCGGCGTCATCAGTGCGGCCCTGGGCAGTCTCGTCCTGGCGATCGGTGACGGCTGGGGTTTCCCGGCCCTGTTCGTCGGCCGGTTGTTCAGCGGCGTGGCCGTCGGTATCGCGATGGCCGTCGGTTCGGCGTGGATCGCCGAGCTGTCCCGGCCGCCCTTCGACGATGCGCCTGCCGGTGCCGGTGCGCGCCGCGCCTCGATCTGCCTGTCGTTGGGCTTCGGGGTCGGGCCGCTGTGCGCCGGACTGCTCACCGTGTACGCACCGCTGCCGCTGGTGTTGACGTACCTGGTCCACGCCGCCCTGTGCGTGCCGGTGCTGTGGGCGGTGTGGACTCGGACCGTCGAGACGCGTGAGCGCATGACCTCGCGGCCCTTCCTCGACGGTTTGAAGGTGCCCGCGGCCGGGCACCGCCGGTTCCTTCATGTCGTTGTTCCCATGGCGCCGTGGATCTTTGGCTCGGCAGCGATCGCGTATGCGGTGGTGCCTGCACTCGTCGCCGACCAGCTCGGGTCGTGGGCCCTGCTGTACACCGTCGGGTTGACGGTGCTGACGCTGGGCTGCGGGGTTGCGATCCAGCCGGTCGCGCGGCGCCTGGACGACGTGTCCAGCTCGCGTGCCGTGGTGGTGTCGATGGCGTTGATGGCGTTGGGCATCTTCGCCGCGGTGGCCACCGCCCTCACCCGTTCCGCGCTCGTCGCCCCGCTCGTCGCGATGCTGCTCGGCAGCGCGTACGGAATCGCCATCGTCTCGGGTCTCCTTGAGATCCAACGCATCGCGCCGCCCGACGAGCTCGCCGGTATCTCCGGGGTCTACTACTCCCTGGCCTACCTCGGGTTCCTGCTGCCCGCGGCACTGGCGGCTCTGGCGCACTGGTTCAGCTATCCGGTGATGCTGAGCGTGGTGGGGCTGTTGGCGATTGTCTGCACGGCGGTGTGCGCGTCGGGCTGGGCGAAGCATCTGGAGCCGCGGACGCCGGTTGTGTAGCACTGAGAAAATCGATATCGAACCACAGATACTGCGAAGCAGCCTCGTAACCTGCTGCGGGGTTCAACGCCGGAAGTGATGGCCCTGCCCTGAAAAGCGCTCAAACACGACACGAAGTACCCGACCCGGGCGAGTTCCGACCGTGGACCGATGGACGAGACCAGCGTGTGCCGGCTTGCAGCTCTGTATATGTCACAGCGCCGTGGGACTGTGGATCAATGAACACAGCCGCGGTAGGAGTAATTACGGGAGCACTCTCGGTTGCCGTCTCAGGATGGTCGCTGTTCTACAGTGCGAGCGAACGTCGTTGGATCCGCGTGGACCGCCTACTGACCTTGGCAGACAGACTCGACGATGAGAATCTCAAAGCGGAGTTGCGAAAGGACGCAGTTCATTTGGCGCGTTGCCTCTACTTACGTGAGCGAAGGGGCGAAGTCCGGATGATGCGTACGTTCGCCCACAGATCTCACATGCTAAAGATTGGCGCGCCGTCATTGATAGGGAGAGTCCCTGGCCGACGCTCTCACCGAGAAACAGCGGCGATCTGGTCCGCCTTCGTGGTTGTCGGCCTGGCGTTTGTCGTGGCCGTCGCGTGGCCCGGTAGTTCAAACCCACACCTTGCACCGGTTTTCGGTGCAGGAACCCTTACCGTCGCCGGGCTACAGTTCTATTTCACCGTGGCTAGAGGATTCCGCTTTCCGCGACGAGCTGTGCAACCAGAGACACTCTTCGGCATGGAGGCGAGTATCCGTAGCGAGGCCGAGAAGGCATGGCCATCTCGCTATCTCGAGGCGACCAACTAGCAGAAGCCGAGCCCATCCTCGGATCAACCAATCCTGCCGCACCCAATGACTAGTCTCACCGATCCTGCATCACCCAGGAGAACGCCTTCCAGGTCCACGCGACGGGATCCAAGTCCAGATTGGTGCCATCACCACAGGGCACGACTACCGTCGATCGGGTGACCGTGTCGCGATTGCGTCTTACCCGGCTGTGCGCCGCGGGAACGGTCCTGTTCACGATCGCCGCGACGACGTCGTGCGGACAGCCGTCGCCTCCACCGGCGGCCACCAGCACGCCGACCACGACCGCACCGTCGCCCACCGTCCCGATTCCCACTCTCGCCGCCGTCGTACCTACCGGTGACTTCACCCCGGTCTCGCAACTGGTCAACGACAACATCGCGGCCCATCGCCTGCCCGGCGCCGTGGTCCAGGTCGGACACGGGGGCAACGTCGTCTTCCGCCAGGCATACGGTTCGCGCAAGCTCGACGGCGAACCGGGACTGGACGGAGTGCCTGCCCCCGCCGAACCGATGACCGAGGACACGATCTTCGACCTGGCCTCGTTGTCGAAGAGCATCGCGACGACGACGGCCTTCATGCAGCTCTACGAACAGGGCAAGGTCAACTTCGACGACCAGGTGCAGACCTACCTGCCGGACTTCAACCCCGCCAACGACCCACGACGCGCGCAGGTGACCGTTCGCATGTTGCTGACCCACACGTCGGGCATCGCGGGCGACCTCAGCCTGGACGGACCGTGGGGGCTCGACAAGGCCGACAAGGCCGAGGGCATCCACCGCGCGCTCGGCGCGTGGGTGGTGTACGAACCCGGGCAGCTCTTTCACTACTCCGACATCAACTTCATTCTCGTCGGCACGATCATCGAACGGATCACCGGCCGGCCCCTGGATGGATACGTGCAAGACAATGTCTTCGCACCGCTCGGGTTGTCCGAAACCCACTACCTCCCGGCCACCAAAGCCTGTGGCCCGCACCAGGTCCGGGGAACCGCCATCGCCTTCGACCCGAGCGCACCCAAAGTGCACGACTGCCCGGCAGGTACCTGGAGCACCGACCTCCTGCCGCGCATCGCACCGACAGCGCTCGATGAAGACACTCCGGGCATCAACCCGGACTTCGGCCGCCCGTTGCGCGGTACCGTGCATGACCCGACCGCACGCCGCATGGGTGGTGTGGCCGGGAGTGCCGGGGTGTTCTCGACCGTGAACGATGTCGGCCGGTTCGCGCAGGCCCTGCTCGATCGTCTCGCCGGCCGCCCGAGCACGTTTCCGCTGAAGCAGTCAACCGTGGAGTTGATGACGACTCCGCAGCAGCCCGGGCACACCGCTGAACAACTCGACGCGGCCAACAATGCCACCCGGCGAGCCATCGAAAACACTCCCAACACAACCGATCCCCTGCTGGCTCCGCACTACCCGGCGATCGACGGGCAGGACCTCCGCGGCTTCGGATGGGATATCGATACCCCGCATTCCCGACCGCGCGGGCTGGTCTTTCCCGTCGGCAGCTTCGGCCACACCGGGTTCACGGGTGTGACGCTGTGGATGGATCCCGGATCAGACACCTACGTCGCCGTCCTCGCCAACGTCATCCATCAACGCGGCGGTCCGCCGATCGCGAAGCTGAGCGGCGAGGTCGCCACCGAGACCGCCCGGGCGCTCCACTTGTACGGGACCTAGCCCGCGACCGCCGAGCCGACGAAGTAGCTGCCCAGCAGGCAGATTCCGATGAGGACGACCCACCCGTCGGTGAGGCGACAGAGCAACATCGGAGCGTGACGCACCTCCATGAATTCCCGGAAGATGATGCGCACCTTGACAAGTGCGATGGCGATCGCGCTGACGGTGACGACGGTGCTGGCCTTCAGCGTCCCGTTCTGGTCGACGGCTTCGTCGAGCCACACGTAGACGAGTGTCATCGCCGTCAGGATCGCCCAGACGATCAGCAGTCTTGTGTTGCCTTTGGTGCGCACCGCTCACCTCACCACGTAGATCAACGCGAAAATCAGGACCCATAGGAAATCGACGGTATGCCAGTAGGTGGCACCGGTTTCGATCAGCTGTTGGGATCGCCGCTGCGGACTCCGAAGCTGGTAGACGACCACACCCAACACCACGAAGCCGATCAGGACGTGGATGCAGTGGATCGACGTCAGGAAGAAATAGTGCTGAAAGAACTCGTCGCTGGTGAACGTGTTCCCCATGCGAATCTGGGTGACCCACTCGATGATCTTGCCCACCAGGAAGATGACGCCGAACGAGATCGTCAGGAACACATTCGTCAACGCGGATCGATAGTTGCCCTCGCGGGAGGCCTGGACGCACCGGGCAATGGCCCACGAACTCAGCAACAGGGCAATGGTATTGACCACGCCGATCCGCAGGTCCAGGTGGGACTGCGATTGCAGGAAGAGTTCTGGATCCTGGGTTCGCGACACCAGGTATACCGAGAAGTACGCGGTGAACAGCAGTGATTCGAACAGCACGAACATCCACATGTCGGGCTGCCCGGGCACGGACTTTGTGCGGATACCCTCGACTTGTTCGGTCATCGCAGCGCCTCCACCGAATCCACGAACTGCTCGCCGGCATCCTTGTCCGGAGGGTCCGGTAGCGGACCGATGCCGAAGTCCTCACGCTCGATCATCCTGCGCAGCAGAACGATGAAAACACCGGTGTACGTGACGAACACGACCATGTTGACCCACCATGCGATCGCGCCGTTCCAGGCGAACGCGCCACGCTGGAAGATCCATGCGGGCGCGACGACCACCTCGGTCAGCGCGTTGCAGAGATTGAGATAGCCGAACCATTTCGGGAACACCCGGTTCTTGTCGAGCAGGATCGCGGTCATCCACACCAGGGACCCGATCAGGAAAACACCCATGGTCCCGCTGAACGACAGGAACGCGAATTCATAGAGCCAGTGGATGATCTCGGGGTCGCGGTCGGGCCGCAGCGCGGCAGTGGTCATCGCGATGGCCATGACCAGCATTCCGGGAATTGCGCTCAGCGAGTACATGATCAGATACGAGTAGGCGAAGACCGGACTGACCGACATTCGTCGCATCGAGTACGCGAGAAGGGCGTTCATCGGTGCGCACAAGCCGGTGATGAGAAAGACGACGCCGAAGCCGGCGAGGACTCCGAACCGGTGGTCGGTGACCCAGTGCACGACAGTGGGGGTGTCCCACGCCGGGCTTGGCGGAGGCTGTACGCGAGTGACGAAGAAGAAGAGCACCCCGTAGAGCTGGTAGAAGAACACCATCACGTACCAGGCGAACCACAGTTCGCGTTTCGGGTGGTAGCGCAGGTTCCACATGAATCTGCTCAGCCGTGAGCCGCTCATGCGGGCACCTGGTCCTGCGCTCGCTGCTGCTTGATCGCCTGGGCGAGAACGACTCCCATCACCAGGATCCATACGGCGATGGCGATGTTCTTGAGCCAGAAGGACAACGCCCCGTCCCATGCGAAAGGGCCGTCGAACGACAGCGCGGTGAACGTCGCGGGAACCAGCGCCGCCGCGATGACGAGGTTGAAGTAGGCCACCCACGGTTTGAACACCGGCCGTTCCTGCTGATCCCAGTAGATCGCCAGCGCCAGCAGCAGGCATTGCGCGATCAGATACGGCACCAGCAGCGTGAAGGTCAGCCACGCGAGATCGTTGAGCACCTGGGTCAACTCTGGGGCGCGGTCCGGACGGAATGAGCCGAGCAGCCAGAACATGTTGGCGATGAGGAACAACGCCGGCGGACCTCCGGCCGCGGCGATCAAGCTGTAGGACAGGATCGGCGTGCGGTGGGCCATCCGGCGGACCTGCATCGCCAACAGGATGACGATCGGGATGAGGCCGACGCCGAACCAGTTGAACAGGATCATGCTGTACCGGATTCGCGCGGTCTCGTCCTGGTAGAAACTCGCGACCTGCTCGGCAGACATGTTGGGCGACATCGGATGTACGAACCCGGGGAACAGGAAGAACGCGGCGATCCAGATGATTGCCACCACGGGCAACGTCCCCAAGAGGATCAACTCACCATCAGGTCGTCTCATCGTCAGACTCTCTTCATGCGTGACGTTAGTTGCCGATCGGCAACTTGGACGGTAGCCGATCGGCTACTCTACGGTCAATCGTCGGTTACCGTTGACGCTGTGACGTCTACCCAGGAGGCCCGCAGCTTCGCCGCGATCACGCGCACCGCCGCTCAAACCCGCGTGATGGACGCGGCCCTGAAACTCATTGCCAATCACGGGGTCAGCGGGACGTCGCTGCAGATGATCGCCGACGAAATGGGTGTCACGAAGGCCGCCGTGTATCGGCAGTTCAAGACCAAGGAAGAGATCGTCATCGCGATCACCGAGCGGGAGATGGGCCGGCTGGAGGAAGCGCTCGAGGCGGCCGAGGCGGAGGGGTCTCCCCGGCTGGCCCGCGAGGCGCTGCTGGACCGGATGATCGAGCAGGCCATCGACCGCCGCGGCACCTTCAGCATTCCGATGTTCGATCCGGTCATCATTCGTCTGCAGGCCGAGTACGAGCCGTTTCAGCGGTTCATCGAACGCCTCTACGCCGCCCTCCTGGGGACCGAAGCCGGTGTCGAGGCCCGGTTTCACGCGGCGATGCTCTCAAGCGCGATCAGTGTCGCCGTCATGCATCCGCTGCTGGCCGATGTCGACGGCGAGACCCTCCGGGTCCAGCTGACCCAGATGACCCGCCGGATGCTCGGGCTCGCCGACTGACTGGGTCCCCGCCGAGATCAGTTCCGCGCTCAGAGAAGTCCGGCGCCGGTGACCACCTGCCAGAGCCCGACCACCGCGAAGAGCGCCAGCAGCACCAACTGCCGGTGGTGCTTGGTCCATTCGTGCAGTGGATGCAGCACAGCCTGGGTCCTGGCCGGGGCGATGGCGTAGCTGAGTAACGCGAGCTCGAACACCGCGAGCATTCCGAACACGAACGCGATGCTGATGACGACCTGCACTCCGATCGGCGCACCCGATCCGACCACCATGGTGGCCACCATCAACACCAACGGCGGCGGCGCGATGTAGCAGAGGCCGAACACGAGCGCGACCCACAACGCGCCGCCCTCCCAGGCGTCGTGTGCACGTTCGACGAGCCTTCGGGCCGCGGCACCCAGATCGGACATCGCCTTACGGATGCGCCCCGTCGGCGGTCCCGGGGGGGCCGGCTGGTCTGGTTCCATGACAAGCACCGGCGAGTCACCACCGACGTTCACCGACGCGCCCTGGTTCACCCGTTTCCGCATCCTCATCCGCACGGCGAGCAGTGCGGCGATCGCCACACAGACCAATCCCGAGACGAATTGGAAAGGCTTGACGGTCGAACCCGGTTCAGGGGTCACCAAGTCCTGTGCAACCGATCTGAACGACGGAACCGAGGCCAGTACCAATGTCGAGATCACGAAGGCCGGAATGTTCACGATCAGACTTCCGACCCAGAACGCGATGAGGTTCTGCACTGGCCGGGGCCGCGAAATCACCAGCAGGATGAAGCCGAGAAGCACCGGATTGAGTGACACCAGAAGTGCCATCCCCAAGATATCGCCCCACATGGCGCTGCCTAGAGCATCCCGAGCAGCTGCAGGTCTGTCACATATTTCACGACGACCTCCGGCGTCACGCGTGGAATGTCATTTGCTGAACCGACTTTCGCCCGCCGGACCGCGGCGCGGAACCGGTCGGCCGGCGCGTAGGAGCCCTGCGTGGGCTCCGGAGCACGCAGGACGCCGCCTTGCTGTTGAAGCAGCGTCAGCATCTGCAGGACCGAGTTCTGCCGTTGCCGCTCCGGCAGTCCCCTCATGCCGGTTTCGAACCGCTGCAACCACTCTCCGAAATCCCCGACACGTTCGATCGGGTAGCCGGCCTCGATCAGCCAGTCGATGTACGTGTCGATCCCGATACCATCGTCGTGCGGATTCATCACGTGGTAGGTCTCGAAACCGGCTGCCGCACGGGCCACCTCCCAGCCCAATGTGGTTATCGCTTCCGCGACGAAGTCCACGGGCAGTCCGTCGAAATGCGCGCGTTGCCGTTGGCCGTCGTCGCCGAGCCGATAGAACGACTCGGGCGCGACACCGGTGGCCACGAGGCTCAGCACCATTCGGCTCACCGTGTCGGTGAGGTTCAACTGTCCCGCATAAGTCGGGTCAGCCATGATCATGCCGGACCGGAACACCGCGATCGGCAGGTGGCAGAGATCATGCGCCTCACGCAGCAGAACCTCGCCGGCCCACTTGCTGTTGCCATAGCCGTTGGCGTACCCGGCATCGAGGGTGCGGAGCGGGCTGGCGAACCGAATGTCGGTGTCCTCGGTGAACTTCGACGGCTCGATCTGACGACCGACATCGGAGGTCGAGACGAAGTTGTAGGGCTTGAGCTTGGTGGTCAGCGCGAAGCGGATCAACTCGGCCGTCCCGACGACGTTGGGCCCGAACAGTTCTCGGTAAGGCAGCACGCTGTTGACGAAGGCGGCGGAGTCGACGATCAGATCGACACGCTCGGCCAGGTGCCGCCAGCGCTGGTCGTCCAGTCCGAGATTAGGTTCGCCCTTGTCGCCGGCGATGACCTCGAGGCGCTCGGCGGCGAGCTCCTGGAAGTGCCTGCGCAGGACCGGGTCGGTGTCGAAGGTGGCTTCCAGGCGCCGGCGGGCCTCCTCGTCGGAGTCGGCCCGCACCAGGCAGATCACGGTGTCGTCGACCCGGCGCAGTCGCTTGAGCCAGTCCAGCAGCAGATAACGTCCCAGAAATCCGGTGGCGCCGGTGAGTAGAACGGTCTGCACCTGCCCGTTCGGTCGTGGCAGCGCCCGCGCGGTCCTCAGGGTGGCGGCGTCGATGAACTTGTCCAGGGTCAGGTCACGGGCGTAGACCTCATTGACCACGGTGCCGTGTACCGACACGAAGCTGACACCGGTGGGGGTCGCCACCGCATCGGATCCGGCCTCGGTGGTCAACTGGAGGCCCAATGCAGCCACCGACGGTTTCTCGAACAGCGTGCGCACCGCCAGCTGGGCGTCGAACGCGGTGTTGACCGCGGCGATCACCCGCATCGCGGAGATCGAATCGCCACCGAGGTCGAAGAACGAATCATCGATGCCGACCCGGTCCAATCCCAGCACCTGGGCGTAGATGCCGGCGAGCGTGTGTTCGGCCGGGGTGGCCGGGGCGCGGTAGCGGGCGGCGTCCCGGTACTCGGGAGCGGGCAGAGCACGGCGATCGAGTTTGCCGTTGACGGTCAACGGCAGTGCATCCAGGACCACGATCGCGGTCGGCACCATGTACACGGGCAGCCGTTCGCCGAGTTCCTTCCGCAACTGGGTCGGATCGCCGTTGCCGGTGATGTAGCCGACCAGACGCTTGTCGCCGGGGCGGTCCTCGCGCGCGATGACCGCGGCCTGAGTCACTCCGTCGAGCTCGGCGAGGGCGGCTTGGATCTCGCCGAGCTCGATGCGGTAGCCGCGGATCTTGACCTGCTCGTCGGCGCGGCCCAGGTATTGCAGCTGTCCGTCGTCGCCCCACTTGACCAGATCACCGGTTCGGTACATGACCTGTCCGGGAGCGTCGGCACCGCCGAACGGGCAGGCGACGAACCGTGATGCGGTCAGGCCCGACCGGTTGAGATAGCCGACGCCGACGCCGCGGCCGGCGAGATAGAGCTCGCCGACCACACCGGCGGATACCGGACGCAACCACTCATCCAGGACGAACGTGGCACCGGAGGGAACGGGTGACCCGATCGGAACGGCACCACCGGCAGCACCTCCGATCAGGGGTGCGCTCATCGCGCCGTAGATCGTGGCCTCGGTCGGGCCGTACGCGTTGATCATCACCCGGCCCGGCGCCCAGCGATCCACCACATCGCTGGGGCAGGCCTCTCCGGCCACCACCAGAGCGGTGTTCTCCAGCCCCTCCGGCGACAGCATCCCCACCGCGGACGGCGTCTGGTAGAGCACGCTGACCCCTTCGGCGACCAGCAGGTCGTGCAGGTCATTCGGTGAGCCGGCCACCGACTCCGGAACGATGACCAGCCTGGCCCCGTGCAGCAACGCGCCCCAGATCTCCCACACCGAGACGTCGAACACCAGTGAATGCCATTGCGACCAAACCTGTCCCGATCCCGCGGGCAGATCCGGGTGCAGATTCTCCAGCACCTGGGTCACATTGCCGTGCGAGATGGCCACGCCCTTGGGAGTGCCGGTAGTTCCCGACGTGTAGATCAGGTAGGCGGTGTCATTGGCAGATGGCGGTAGCAGGTTGGTTGTGGGGTAGATCAGGCCCGCGGATTCCACAGCGGGATCGTCGACCTCGACGATCTGTACGTCTGTCCCTTCCAGCCGGGATCGGAGCTCACCCGTCGTGATCGCGATGATCGGTGCGGCGTCGGCCAGCATGAACTCCAGTCGGGTGGCCGGCACCGCAGGGTCGATCGGCAGGTAGGCCGCCCCGGTCTTGAGCACCGCCAGGATGGCCACGATCGCCAGGTCGGACCGCGGCGCCAGCAGCGCCACGGTCTCGCCCGGACCGGCACCCATGAGTGCCAACAGGTTTGCCAACCTACGCGCGTCCTCGTCGAGTTCGTCGTAGGTCAGCGAGCGATCCTCAAAAGTCAGCGCGGGCGCACCAGGATCACGTTCCACCTGCCGGCTGAACATCTCCGGGATCGAGACCGGTGCGCTCACCGGCAGGGCCAGGATCTCGCGATTGCTCCACGCGTCCAGCAGATCGTGCTCGGCGCTCTCAAGGACATCCATCGTCGAGAGCCGGCGAGCCGGATCGGCGACCATGTCCACCAGCAGCCGCTGGAACCGTTCGACCAGCGCTTCGATCTGACCCGCATCGAACACGTCGCTGTCGAATTCGAGGCGCAGGCCCAGTTCGTGCCCAGGAAGGGCCATCATCGAAAGCGGGTAGTGGTTGTACTCGCGGTTGTTGAACTCGGTGACGGCCAACTCCTGCACACCCATGAACGCACTGGTGTCGATGGGGTAGCTCTCGTAGAGGAACAAGGTGTCGAACAGCCGCTCGTGGCCGGCGAGGTGGTGAATCTCGGTGAGCGCCAAGTGCTCGTGCTCAAGGGTGTCGTTGTGGGCGCGTTGCAACTGGTCCAGCAGCTCGGCCACTGTGGTGGCCGCGGTGGTGCGGGCTCGCACCGGGACGGTGTTGATCAGCAGGCCCACCATGGAATCCGCACCGGCCAGGTCCGTGGGCCGGCCCGACACCGCGGTACCGAAGGCGACGTCGTGCTGGCCCGTCAGCCAGATCAGCAGTTGCGCCCAGGCGGCCTGCAGCACGGTGGCCACCGTGGTGCGCTGCGCGCGTGCGAGTTCACCGAGCGCCGCGGTCGTCTCGGCCGACACCCGATAGGTCTCGATGCCTCTGGGGCCCGGCTCGGCCGGAGGGGCGACCAGGGTGGGAGTCTCGAAGCCGTCCAACAAGTTTCGCCAGGCTTCACGCGACGCGTCACGATCCTGGCCGGCCAGCCAACTGACGTAGTTGCGGTACGACGCCGGCGCGGGGAGCCGCTGCCCGAAGTAGCTGGCGAAGACCTCCTTCAACAGGATCGGCAGCGACCAGCCGTCGATCACGATGTGGTGGAAGGTCAGGACAAAGCGATGCTCGTTCCCCGCGGTGCGGATGAGTGCGGCCCGGAATGTCGGCCGCTCGGAGAGGTCGCAGACCGCGGTCCGCTCGGCGTCGCAGAGCGCACGGACCTCCTCGTCGGACGTCAGGTCATCGCCGCGAAGGTCGAGGTACCGCCACGCCATGACCGGGTCGGCAGGGATGACCTGCACGGGTTCGCCGAACTGCCCACAGAATCGCGCAGCCAGATTCGGATGCCGGGCGACCACGGTGTGCAGTGCGTCCCGCAGCCGGTGCTGGTCGACGATGCCGGTGATGGTGATGTCGAGCTGAACCGCGTACACGTCGTCATGGGCGCCACGGCCACGGGCGAAGGTGGAATGGAACAGCAACCCCTGTTGTACCGGAGTCAGCGGCAACACATCGGCAACGGTGTATTCCTGTGCCAGCTCATCGATCTGGCCCTGAGTCAGTTGTGCCGGAAGGACATCCGATGGGGTCAACCCGCCGCCACCGGAGTGCACGTGGGCGCAGATACCCTTCAATGCCTCAAACCACAGCCGGCTGAGCCGGTCCACCTGATCCCGGCTGACGACCGATGGGGCCCATGTCCACGCGGCCTGCAGGCTCGGGCCGGCATCGGTGTCCGTGGTGCCGGCATTGAGTTCAACGGTGTGCATCAACGGCATGGGGACCTCTGACACCACACCGGTGGCCGACAACGCGTCCTGGTCGATGCGCCACAGGTCCTCGCCGAGGTCCGCCATCCCAACGGCGAGGCGACCCAGATAGTTGAACCCGATCGTCGGGTCCGGCCCGTCCAGTTCCACGTCGGCGTTGAGGTAGCGGAGCATCCCGTAGGTCAGGTCATCGGGCAGGGCCCGCAGTTGCTCCTTGACCTCCTTGATGACCGAACCCAACTCGACGTCACCCGAAATCACCTGATCCCAGGGCAGTTCCGGCGCTGCCAACGCGATCGGATACTTGGTGGTGAACCAGCCGACGGTACGCGAGAGGTCCACATCGGAGTCCGGGCATGCTCCCCCGAGGTCCTCACTGCGGCCATGACCCTCGACGTCGAAATTGATCGGCAGGCTGCCGGTGCCGAGGTATTCGGCCCATGCCAGGCCGAAGGCGATCAACAGAATGTCCTGCACCCCTGCGTGAAATGCCGCAGGAACCGGCCCGAGCAGCTGGCGGGTGGTCTCGACATCCAGCTCCACCGACAGCTGGCCGGCGTTGGCATAGGTGTCCACGTCTGGCCGCACCGGCGGCAGAGGAGCGGGTACCTCGAGCACTCTGCGCCACTGGTCGGCATGCCCGACAACCTTCGCGTCGCCGGCATGCTCGGTCAACAAGTGCGACCAACGGGCAAACGACGTACCGCCGAGCGGCAGGCGCACCGGCTGCCCGCTGTGGTGCTGCGCCCAGGCAATGTTCAGGTCTTCCAGCAGAATTCGCCAGGACACCCCGTCGACAGCCAGGTGGTGGATCATCAACACGAGCTGGCTGGCGGTGGGCACCCACAGGGCTCGAAGGACCGACCCGCCGGCCGGGTCCAACTGCGTCAACGCCATGATCAGCGCGTCGTCGGACAACTCCTCGACAATGGACACGCGGTCGCGCGCATCCACCGCACCCTTGTCGGGCACGCTCAGCGCCCATTCGCCGTCGGCGTCGGTTTCGGCCAGCATTCTCAGGGTGGCGTGTCGATCGAGCAGCTCCTGCACCATGACCACCACATCGTCCTCGGTCACCCCATCGGGCGCCTGCAGCACGACCGTCTGGTTGAACTGATCGACGGGACCCTGCACGTCGCGCAGCCAACGCATGATCGGTATGGCCGACACCGGACCGATGCCCTCGTCGACGACCGCATGCTCCGGATCTGCGAAGACCGAAACTTCGGCGACCCCGGCCACGGTCTGTTCGACGAAGATGTCGCGCGGCCGGCACCGCACGCCTGCCGCCCGAGCCCGGGCCACCACCTGCATCGACAGGATGCTGTCACCGCCCAGGTCCAGAAATGAGTCGTCGACACCGACCTGATCCAGGCCAAGCACCTGGGCATAGATGTCGGCGAGGATCTCCTCGACCGGGTTGCTCGGCGCGCGGTATCCGGCTCCGGCAGTGCGATATTCGGGCGCCGGTAGCGCGCGCTTGTCGAGCTTGCCGTTCACCGTCAGCGGGAAGGCGTCGACCACCACCACCGCGGCGGGCACCATATAGGCCGGTAACCGCTTGGCCAGCGCCGCACGCATCTGGGCCGGGTCGGCCGTGCCGGTGATGTAACCGACAAGCCGTTTGTCGCCGGGGCGGTCCTCGCGGGCGATCACCACGGCCTGGGTCACCCCATCGAGCCCGGCAAGTGCGGCCTGCACCTCGCCCAATTCGATTCGGTAGCCGCGGATCTTGACCTGCTCGTCGGCGCGGCCCAGGTATTGCAGCTGTCCGTCGTCGCCCCACTTGACCAGATCACCGGTGCGGTACATGACCTGTCCGGGAGCGTCGGCACCGCCGAACGGGCATGCGACGAAACGCGATGCGGTGAGCCCGGACCGACGCGCGTATCCAACTGCCACCCCGGCACCCGCCACGTACAGCTCACCGACCACGCCCTCCGGCGCCGGGCGGAGCCACTGGTCGAGCACGAACAACGCCGCACCCGGCACCGGGGAGCCGATGGGCACGATCGCACCGGCCGTTTCCGACGTCGTCAACGGCGCACTCATCGCGGCGTAAACGGTTGCCTCCGTGGGCCCGTACGCGTTGATCATGACCCGGCCCGAGGCCCACCTCTCCACCAATTCGGAGGGGCAGGCTTCGCCCGCCACCACCAGGGTGGTCGATTCCAGCCGCTCCGGCGACAGCATGCCCGCCGCCGAGGGCGTCAGGCACAGCACGCTCACCTTTTCGGCGAGCACCAGATTCTGCAGGTCATCCGGCGAGCTAGCGGCAGCCTCCGGGACGATCACCAGTCGTCCGCCGTGCAGCAGGGCACCCCAGATCTCCCACACCGAGACGTCGAACACCAGCGAATGCCATTGCGACCACGCCTGTCCCGGCTCCGAGGGCAGATCCGCATGCAGGCGCTCCACCAACTGAGTCACGTTGCGGTGGGTCACTGCTACCGCCTTCGGCACACCGGTGGTGCCCGACGTGTAGGTCATGTAGGCCAGGTCGTCCGGTTCCGGGCCCGGCAGCGCGGTGCACGGCTGACGCTCGACAGCGGGATCGTCGACATCGATCACCGGCACCTCGCCGCCGTCCAGCCGGGCACGCAGTTCCGCGGTGCTGATGGCGATGCCGGGTGCCGCATCGGTGAGCATGAAGCCGATCCGGTCATCGGGATGTGCGGGGTCGATCGGCAGGTAGGCGGCTCCGGTCTTGAGCACGGCCAGGATCGACACGATCGCCTCGGCGGAACGGGAGATCAGCAGTGCAACGGTTTCACCCGGCCCGACTCCGTGATCCGCCAGCAGGTTCGCCAGCCGATTCGACTTCTCATCGAGCTCGCGATAACTCCACGATCGGTCGCCGCTGACCAGCGCCACGGACTCGGGGCTGCGGGCCGCCTGGGCGGCGAACAGGACGGGTACGGTGACCGCGTCGGAAGACCGGCGGGTCAATGCCGACCGGTTACCCCAGTCGTCGAGGCGGCTGTGCTCACTGTCGTCGAGAAGGTCGAACGACAACAGCGTCCGGCTGGAACCGTTGCTCATGACTGCTCCCTCGTGTCTGCGGTCATGGCATCGAGTACCCGCCTGAACCGCGCGACCAATCTCCCAATGCGCACCGAATCGAAGGCGTCAGAATCGAATTCGACGCGAAAGCCCAGTTCATGACCTGGAACCGCCTGCACCGAAAGCGGATAATGGTTGTACTCGCGATTGGTGAAACCGGTGATCGTCAGGTCACCGACCGCTGACAGCGCGGCTGTGTCGATCGGGTAGTTCTCGTAGACAAACATGCTGTCGAACAACTGGTCGTGACCGGTGACGCGATGTATCTCGCTCAGCGCCAGGTGCTGGTGATCCAACGTGTCGTTGTACACGCCCTGCAGCTCTTCGAGCAGGCTGGCGACGGTGGTCGCCGGGGTGATCCTCGCGCGCACCGGCACCGTGTTGATCAGCAGTCCGACCATCGACTCGGCGCCGGCAACGTCTGCCGGCCGGCCCGACACCGCAGTGCCGAATGCGACGTCGTACTGGCCGGTCAGCCACGTCAGCAGCTGTGCCCAGGCGGCCTGCAGCACGGTGCTGACCGTCGTATGGCAGGTACGCGCCAGCTCGCCGAGAGCCTGTGTGGTCTCGGCCGACAACTGGAAGGATTCGACACCGCGTCGGCCGAGGGTCACCCTCCCCGGGGTGCTGACCAGTGCAGGATTGTCGAAACCGTCAAAAACCTTGCGCCACGCCGTCTGTGCGGCGCTGATGTCCTGCTCGGCCAGCCAGGTGACGAATCGCCGGTATGGGACGGGAGCCGGCAGCCGGCCGCCGAGATAGCCGGCGAAGATCTCCCGCAACAGGATCGGCTTCGACCAGCCGTCCAGCACGATGTGGTGGTTGGTGAGCACGAAGCGGTGCTGGTCGTCCGCGGTCCGGAGCACTGCGGCCCGGAACGGCGGCTGATCACCCAGCCCGACGACGGCGGCGCGCTCGGCGGCGCAGAACTGCTGAATCTGCTGTTCGACGCCCTGTTGTGGGGTATCGCTGAGATCCAGGTATTGCCAGGCGAGTTCCGGTTGCGCCGGCAGGATCTGCACCGGCAGTCCGAAGTCCTCGTGGAAGCGCGCGACCACGTTGGGGCGCCTGGTGATCACGTCCTGCACAGCGGCGCGCAGGCGGTCCTGATCCAGCGGACCGGCCACTGCCACGTCCAGCTGCACCGCGTACAGATCGTCGCCGGCCTCCCCCGCTTCGGTGTGGAACAGCAGACCCTGCTGCAACGGGGTCAGCGGCAACACGTCGGCGATCGCGGATTCGCCTTGCAGTTCATCGATCTGAGACTGGGTCAGACGCGCCGGGAAGATATCTGACGGGGTCAGCCCACCGCCGCCGTTGCGGACGTGAGCGCAGATGCCGGCCAGTGCCTCGAACCACAGTCGGCTCAAAGTTTCGACCTGCTCGTGGTTCAGCGCGGACGAGGCCCACGTCCACGTCGCATGCAGCCGAGGACCGCCGTCACCGCCGGCGTCGAGCGTGCCGGCGTTGAGCTCCAGGGTATGTCCGAGCGGGGTGTCCACCGCCGTGGCCGACGCGGTGATCGACACCGCTTGCTGATCGATCCGCCACAGGTCGTCGGACAGTTCACCGGCGCCCGCCCCGAGCCGGCCGAGGTAGTTGAAGCCGAAGTCCGGATCCGGACCGTCCAGCTCCACAGCAGGATTCAGGTAGCGCAGCAGTCCGTAGGTCAGGCCGTCAGGCAGGGCCCGCAACTGTTCCTTCGCGGCCTTGATGACCGCACCCAGCTCATCCTCACCCGAAGTCACCTGCTCCCATGGCAATTCGTCCAGAGCCAACGCCACCGGATACTTGCTGGTGAACCAGCCCACGGTGCGGGACAGGTCGACGCCGTCGGCCAGGTCCTCGTCTCGGCCGTGACCCTCGACATCGATGCCGATCGGGTCGGCACCGGCGCCGAGGAATTCCGCTGCCGCCAGCCCGAAGGCGATCAGCAGGATGTCCTGCACACCGGCGTGGAACGCGGCCGGGACCGCACCGAGCAGTTGGCCGGTGGTGTCGGCGTCCAGCTCCACAGACAGCTGCCCGGCGGTGGCGTAGGTGTCCACCGCTGGTTGCACCGCGGGCAATGCGGCCGGGGTGGCGGCCACCTGTTGCCAGGCCGGCGCCAGCTCGACCACCTCCGGGCTGTGGGCGTGTTCGTTCAGCACCGACGACCAGCGGGCAAAGGACGTGCCCGAGGCGGGCAAATCCACCGATTGGCCGCTGCGATGCTGAGCCCAGGCGATGTTCAAGTCTTCCAAGAGGATTCGCCAGGACACCGCGTCGACAGCCAGGTGATGAATCATCAACGCGAGGGTTGCGGTACCGGGCACCCACAGTGCCGTCAGCATCGCCCCGACCGCGGGGTTCAACCGTGACCGCGCAGCGCGCAGCGCCTCGTCGGACAGTTCGTCGACGACATGCACACAGGCACCGGAATTCACCGCGCCCGGTTCGGGCACGGTCAGCGACCACGCACCGTCCACCGCCTCCACCCGCAGGCGCAGCATGGCGTGCCGGTCCAGCAGAGCCTGCAGCACCATCACCACGTCGCCCTCGGTGACGCCATCGGGCGCCTGCAGCACCACGGTCTGGTTGAACTCGTCTACCGGACCGTCGATTTCGTGCAGCCACCGCATGATCGGGGTGGCCACCACCGGGCCGATCCCCTCGTCGACCACCACGACCTGGCCGTCGGCGGATGCCACCACCTGTGCCAGCCGGGCCACCGTCTGTTCGACCAGAACGTCACGCGGTCGGCAGACCAGACCAGCGGCCCGGGCGCGGGCCACCACCTGCATCGACGAAATGCTGTCCCCACCGAGGTCGAAGAACGAATCGTCCACGCCCACCCGTTCGACACCCAGCACCTGGGCGTAGATGCCGGCCAGAATCTGCTCGACGGCGTCGTGCGGTGCCCGGTACCGATCGGCGTCCTGGTACTCCGGCGCAGGCAGCGCCCGGGTGTCGAGCTTGCCGTTCACCGTGAGCGGCAATGCGTCCAACGCCACCACCGCGGTCGGAACCATGTACGCCGGAAGACGTTCGGCCAGCAGCGCTCGGGCTGTTGCAGGGTCGACCGATCCGGTCACGTAGCCGACCAGACGCTTGTCGCCGGGGCGGTCCTCCCGGGCGATCACCGCCGCCTGCTGCACTCCGTCCACACCGGCCAGAGCCGCCTGGACCTCACCGAGTTCGATGCGGTAGCCGCGGATCTTCACCTGCTTGTCGGCGCGGCCCTCGTAGCGCAACTGCCCGTCCGCGCCCCAGCGCACCAGGTCACCGGTGCGGTACATCCGTTGCCCGGGGGCTCCGAACGGGCACGCCACGAATCGCGTCGACGACAGATCCGAACGGCCCACGTAACCCGCGGCGAGGCCGGCACCGGCCACGTACAACTCGCCGACCACGCCCACCGGGACCTGCCGCATCCACTCGTCGAGCACGAAGAAGGCCAGGTGCTGCAGCGGCACGCCGATCGGGCTGGAGTTGCCCTCGACGTCGGCACGGCCGATCTCACGGTACGAGGCGTGGACCGTGGTCTCGGTGATGCCGTACATGTTGATCATCCGGGGCAGCCCGGGGTGACTCCGCATCCAGACCGAAAGACGTTGCGGCTCCAGTGCTTCACCACCGAACACCACGGTCTGCAGCTCAAGTTCACGCCCCAGTTCGGGCGCCAGTGCATCGGCGGTCTGCAACGCGTAGAACGCCGACGGGGTTTGGCTCAGGACATTGACCTTCTCGCTGACGAGCAGCGCATGCAGATCTTCGGGTGAGCGGACCACCGAATCGGGCACGACCAGCAGCCGGCCGCCGGAGAGCAGCGGGCCCCAGATCTCCCAGACCGAATAGTCGAACGCCAGCGAATGGCACTGGCTCCAGACCCGGCCCACCGACAGTTCGGCGCCGAGGGCCTCGAGCAGTTCGGTGACATTGCGGTGCGTGACTGCCACGCCCTTCGGCGCGCCGGTGGTTCCCGACGTGTAGATGATGTAGGCGATGTCGTCGGGCACTACCGCGAGCGGTGAATCGGCAGGTGCGGCAGGCAGTTCGGCGCCGGATCGAGAACCGGGGTCGTCGATCTCGAGCACGGGCACACCGGATGGCTCCAGCCGATGGCGCAGCCCCGCCGTGGTGATCGCGACGACCGGCCCGGCGTCGGCGAGCATGAACTCGATACGGGCATCGGGATGCGCCGGGTCGATCGGCACATAAGCCGCCCCGGTCTTCACCACGGCCAGGATCGCGACGACGGCCTCGGCATTGCGGGGCAGCAGCATCGCCACCCGCCTACCGGGGCCGGCCCCACGACTGGACAGCAACTGCGCCAATCGATTTGACGAATCGTCGAGGTCACCATAGGTCATCGACCGGCCATCGCAGGTCAGCGCCACCGCGGCCGGGTCGCGGGCCACCTGCCCGGCGAACAGCTGCGGAATCGACACCGGCTCGGTCACCGGCCGGCTCAGGACAGCGCGGTTGCCCCAGCTGTCGAGCCGGCCGTGCTCATCGGCGTCGAGCAGATCGATCGACGCGAGCGTCCGAGCTGGATCGGCGACCATGGTCTCCAGCACATGTCGCATCCGATCGGCCAGGGCCGCAACGTCGTCCGTGCCGAATACACAACTGTCGAACTCGATCCGCAGTCCCAGCTCCTCCCCTGGCATCGCCACCACCGACAGCGGATAGTGGTTGTACTCGCGGCTGGTGAAGTCGGTGATGCCCAACTCCTGTGCGCCCAGCAGCGCCTGGGTGTCGATCGGATAGTTCTCGTATACGAAGAGCGTGTCGAACAGCCGGTCGTGCCCTGCCGCTCGATGGATCTCGGCCAGCGACAGGTGCTCATGCTCGACGGTGTCGTTGTGCACCCGTTGCAGCTGATCCAGCAGATCGGCCACCGTGCTGGCCGCGTTGATGCTCGCCCGGACCGGCACGGTGTTGATCAGCAGGCCGACCATCGACTCGGCGCCCGGCAGATCGACCGGCCGTCCCGACACCGCGGTGCCGAAGACCACGTCGCGCTGGCCGGTCAGTGCCATGAGCACCTGCGCCCAGGCCGCCTGCAGCACGGTGTTCACCGTGGTGTGCTGCGACCGGGCCAGCTCGGTGAGTGCCCGGGTGGTCTCGGCCGGAAGCCGGTAGGACTCGGTGCCCCGGGGCCCCACCGGCGTCGGGGGCCCGACCAGGGTGGGAGTCTCGAACCCGGCCAGAGCGTCGCGCCACACCACCTTTGCCGCAACGTGATCCTGGCCCGCCAGCCAGCTGACGAAGTTCCGGTACGAGGCGGGCGAGGGTAGCCGGTGCCCGAAGTACCCGGCGAAGATCTCCTGCAGGAGGATCGGCAGTGACCAGCCGTCGATCACGATGTGGTGAATCGTGAGGACCAGTTTGTGCTGCTCGTTACCGGTGCGGATGAGCGCGGCGCGGAAGGTCGGCTGCCCTGCCAGATCGCAGACAGCCCGGCGTTCGGCGGCGCACAACTGCTCAAGCCGATCGTCGACATCTCCTGCGGTGTCGGCCGGTTCGGCGTACTGCCACGCGGTGAACGGATCGGCCTCCAGTACCTGTACCGGCTCGCCGAACTGGTCGTGGAACCGTGCTGCCAGGTTGGGGTGGCGCGCGATGACCGCACTCACCGCTCGGCGTAAGCGCTGTGGATCGAGCTCACCGGTGACGGTCACCGCCAGTTGCACCGCGTAGACGTCGTCCCCGACGGTCCCGGCATCGTCGGCGACGCTGGACTGGAACAGCAGCCCCTTCTGCAGCGGGGTCAGCGGAAGGACATCGGCGATCCGGTACTGCTCGGTCAGCTCGTCGACCTGTCCCTGGGTCAGCTGCAGCGGGGCGACATCCGACGGGGTGAGCCCGCCCCCGCCGGACCCCACGTGGGCGCAGATGCCGGCCAGGGCCTCGAACCAGAGCCGGCTGAGCCGGTCAACCTGTTCACGACTCAGCACGGACGGTGCCCACATCCAATTGGCCTGCAGCTGTGGGCCGGTCGCGCCGTCCAACGTGCCGGCGTTGAGTTCCACGCTGTGGGCGAGCGCCATCGGAACGGCCGAAGCCACGTCGGTCATCGACAGGTTGTCCTGGCTGATCCGCCACAGATCCTCGGACAGGTCGACCCCGCCCGCGCCCAGCCGGCCGAGGTAGTTGAACCCAACGGTCGGGTCGGATCCGCCCAGATCCACATCCGGATTGAGATAACGCAAGAGCCCGTAGGTCAATCCGTCAGGCAGGGCCCTCAGCTGTTCCTTCGCGGCCTTGATCACGGGTCCGAGTGCCGAGGCTCCGGCGGTCACGTGTGTCCAGGGCACCCGGCCCACCGTCAGCGCCACGGGGTACTTGGCCGTGAACCAACCCACGGTGCGGGACAGATCGACATTGGGCGCCAGATCTTCGGCGCGCCCGTGACCTTCGACATCGATGCCCATGGGCACGCTGCCGGCGCCGGCACCTGAGAACTCCGCCCAGGCCAGGCCGAAAGCGATCAACAGAATGTCCTGCACGCCTGCGTGGAATGCCGCAGGGACCTCTCCCAACAGCATCCGGGTGGTCGCTTCGTCCAAGGCCACCGTCAGCCGCCCGGCGCTGGCGTAGGTGTCCAACTCCGGCTGTACGGGTGGCAATGCGGCCGGGGTCGACGCGACTGCCCGCCAGGTGTCGGCGTGCCGGACGACATCGGTGTCCCGCGCGCGTTCGGCCAGCAACTCGGACCAGCGGGCCAACGACGTGCCACCGGTCGGCAGTGCCACCGACTGCCCGTTGTTGTGCTGCACCCAGGCGATGTTCAAGTCTTCCAACAGGATTCGCCACGACACACCGTCGACCGCCAAATGGTGGATGATCAGGGCCAGCTGATGGGTGTCCTGCGCCCACAGGGCACGCACCATCGTCCCATCGGCGGGGTTGAGCTTCGCCCGCGCGCCCCGCACCGCCTCGTCCGACAACTCCGTGACCGCGGTCAGGCAGTCACGGGCACTGACGGTTCCCTTGTCCGTTGCGGTCAACGACCAGTCACCACTGCCGTCGGTGCCGCCCGTGGCATCTGCGACGTCGGCGCGCAGCCGCAGCGCGGCGTGCCGGTCCAGCAGTGCCTGCAGGACGATCTCGGCATCGGGCTGGGTCACCCCGGCCGGGGCCTGGATCACCAAGGTCTGGTTGAACTGGTCGGTGCGACCGGGCATGTCCTGAAGCCACTGCATGATCGGTGTCGGGTCCACCGCACCGATGCCCTCGTCGATGACGGCCTCGCCTCCGGCGAGCTTGGCCACGCCGCCAAGCCGGGCAACGGTCTGCTCGACGAAGATGTCACGCGGCCGGCACCACACTCCCGCCGCCCGGGCCCGCGCCACCACCTGCATCGACAGGATGCTGTCGCCACCCAGGTCGAAGAACGAATCATCCACTCCGACCCGTTCCAGCCCGAGGACCTCGGCATAGATGCCGGCCAAGATCTCCTCGACCGCATCACCCGGAGCCCGGTATTCGGTCTTCCCGCTTTGGTATTCGGGTGCCGGCAACGCGCGGGTGTCCAGTTTGTTGTTGGCCGTCAACGGCATCGCGGCGAGCACCACCACCGCGGCGGGCACCATATAGGGCGGAAGTCGGTCCGCCAGTTGGGCCCGGGCTTCAACCGGATCGACGCTTCCGGTGACATACCCGACGAGTCGCTTGTCGCCGACGCGGTCCTCCCTGGCGATCACCGCGGCGTGTTCCACCCCGTCCACCCGAGCCAGCGCGGAACGCACTTCACCGAGTTCGATGCGGTACCCGCGGATCTTGACCTGCTCATCCGCGCGGCCCAGATATTGCAGCTGCCCGTCCTCGCCCCACCGCACCAGATCGCCGGTGCGGTACATCCGCTGCCCTGACACACCACCGAACGGGCACGCCACGAACCTCGAGGCCGTCAGATCCGGCCTGCCGAGGTATCCGCATGCCACCCCGTCGCCGGCAACGTACAGTTCGCCCACCACGCCCGTCGGCACCGGCTGCATCCAGGTGTCCAGTACGAACAGCGCGGCGCTGGGCACGGGTGAGCCGATGGGAACGACGGTCTCGGCCGCTCCGGCCCGCAGCGGTGCGCTCATCGCCGCACAGATCGTGGTCTCGGTCGGGCCGTAGGCATCGAACATCACCCGACCGGCTGCCGCCCAGCGATCCACCAACTCGGTTGGGCACGCCTCGCCGGCCACCACAAGCACTGCGGATTCCAGGTTCTGCGGCGACAGCATCGCCACGGCGGACGGGGTCTGGGTGAAGACGCTGACCCCTTCCGCGACCAGCAGCCGATGGAAGTCCTCGGGAGAGCCGGCCACCGATTCGGGCACCACCACCAGACGGCCGCCCCGTAACAGGGCATGCCCGACCTCCCACACCGAGGCGTCGAAGCCCAGCGAGTGGCACAGCGGCCACACCGCTCGCCGCGGCAGGCTGGCGTCCAGCGAGATCATCAGCTGGGTCAGATTGTGGTGGGTGACCGCCACACCCTTGGGCGTGCCGGTGGTTCCCGACGTGTAGATCACGTAGGCGATGTCGGCAGGGGCAGGCGCCGGCAATGCGGTGACAGGCTGCGCCTCGATCGCCGGATCGTCGACGTCGATCACGATGCCCCGGTAGCCGTCGAGCCGTGACTGCAGTTTCGCCGTGGTGACGGCGGCTATCGGTGCCGCATCGGCCAGGATGAACTCCATCCGCGAGGCGGGCACGGCCGGGTCGATCGGCAGATACGCCGCACCCGTCTTGAGTATCGCCAGCATTCCGACGACGGCCCGGGCCGAACGGCTCGAGTACAGAGCGACCCGCTCGCCCGGGCGGGCTCCCTGGGCTGCCAGCAGATGCGCCAACCGATTCGCCGCCTCGTCGAGCTCGCGGTAGGTCAGCGTTCGGCCTTCGAAGGTCAGTGCCGCGGCGTCGGGCGCAGCGGCCACCTGTTCGGCGAACAAGTCGGGTATCGAGACCGGTTCTGCCTTGGGCCGGGTGAGCACAGCATGATTGCCGATCTCGGCCAGCCCGGCACGTTCCTGCCCGGCCAGCAGATCGAGTGAAGACAGCGGCCGTTCCGGGTCGGCGGCCATTTCCACCAGGACTCGTTGAATGCGGTCGGCCAGATCAGAGACTTCGAAGTCCGCGAACGGACGCCCGGTGCCCGCCGTGCTCAGGAAGAGCTGGTCACTCGCTCCGATGAAGAACAAGCCGAAGTGCCCCATCGGGCCGTGGTTGGTGTACGACACCGTGACGGGGGCGCCGGCCAGATCCAAGGTGAGACGGGACGGGATGAAGTTGACCGCCACCCTGTTCGACCCCTGCCGAGATCCGCCGCTGAGAGTGTGCACGGGAAAACGCTGATGTTGCAACAGTTCTCGGATACGCGAATCGACGTGCCTGCAGAATTCACCGACCGTCCAGTCCGGGGGCGCCTTGAGCACCAACGGCACCACCCCGGCGAGCATGGCCGGCAGGGTCTTCGATTCCGGAGTCACGCGTCTGCTGACCGGGAAGTCGAGCGCCACCTCTGAGGCGTTGGCGGTCCACGCTCGCACCAATAGTGCGCACGCCGCGGTGGTTACGGAGTATCGACGGACCCGCAGGCTCTTGGACAGTTCTTTTATGTGCCCCACAGCGGCCCGGTCGACTTCGACCGAGGCCGAGGGCGCGTACGCGTCCCGCCCGTTCTCCGTCGAGGGTTGCCCCTGGTCGAGACCACCCTCAGGTGGAAGGTTGTCCCGCCAGTAGGCCAGATCATCCTGAAAACTCTGGGACGCTTGGTATTCCACTTCGCAGTCGACCAGATCCTGCAATGTGCCGAAGTATGCCGGCGGCACCGGCTCGCCCGAGACCAGCGCCGTGTAGATCGTGGCAATCCGCCGGCTGACCAGTGCCATGCCCAAGCCGTCGACAGAAATGTGGTGCCCCAGCCCGAACAGGAAGTACTCGTCCTGCCGCGTCCGGAAGAGGGCGAACTTCACGAGCTGACCGGTCAGCGGCAGGGGCGTGTGCTGAATCGCCGATGCCATCTCCCGGGCTTTACGCACCGGGTCGGCGGAGTCCCTGACGTCATGGAACACCAACTCCAGGTCGGAGTAGTCAACCGCCTTCTGAAGGACCTGTCCGTCGATCTCGACGAACGCGGCCCTGGCCGGCTCCGCCTCTTGGAGGGCCTGGCGGATCGCCCGCTCAAGGAGGTCTCGCCGCACCGCGCCGTCAATTCGGCCCAAAAGGCCGAGTTGCCACTCGGTGCCGGCAAGGCCACTTTCCTGGGAAAGCCAGATATCCAACTGCCCGCGCGAAAGCGGCAGTGTTCCACCATCAGGTTCCATATATGTTGTCAACTTCCACTGACGATTTAGCGCTGAATAGACCCGTCGCGCGCCAACCGCTCACGCAGGCTCTTAGGTCGGATATCCGTCCAATTCTGCTCAATGAACTCCAAGCAGTCAGAACGGTTCGCTTCGCCATAGACCATCCGCCACCCTGCGGGTACCTCGGCAAAGCTCGGCCACAAGCTGTGCTGCTCCTCGTCATTGATCAAGACACAGAAGCTGCCGCTGTCGTCGTCGAACGGGTTATTGCTCACGTTTCTCCAGGCTGGTCGGTGACTTCGCAAAGATATCGCAAACATACGGGAGCCCGCATCGCCCAGTTCCCGGTTTCGTTCAAGTCAACCCGCCGACCCGCTCCAGCGAACTCTATCTAGCATTACTAATCACTTAACTGCACTTTCAACATCATGTGCTTTTGTGAGGTCATCATCTTTTGACGAAAGCGTCACGCTATTGCGTATTCAGTCAGATTGTGAATTTTGTGTGGTCCTGTCGGCCAGCAACCAACCTCAAAACTCGAATTCTCCCCGTAATAGCAACCACAGCAAATAATTGCGGTTCGCGACGCAAATCGATAAAGAGTCGCCACGCATTGAATCGATAATGGACGCGGCACCGACAGTGGTTAACTGAAACTCGGTGGCCGTGAAGATCCCCCAGCCCACGGGGCGGGATCTGGGGGCGGTTTGCGATTGCCATCCATGCCGGGGCGGGGCACGCAAGCGGGCGCGCAAAAGCCCGCTACGCGCTCCGCCCGCAATCTGCGACAGGCGACGCAGCTATAGCAATACGGCGAGGGCTACTGATCGCCCTGTTCGGCGGGATCCTGCACCGACTGAAGCGCCGACGATCCGGCCGGCATGACCATGACGAACACCGGCACCTTCAGCTTGACGCCCCCGCCGACCGGCATACGGATGGCCAGGGAGACAACTTCGAGTTCGAGGCGCCTTCCACGCTGCGTCTCCATCTCGAGGTGACCGGGCAAGCGCTTGGGCGTCGCCAGCCAATCCAGGCCACGTTCGATCGACTCGAGCAGACTCATGCCCTCACCATACCTGCGAGCAAAGTTCAGAACCCGTGAACGGCCAGGTCGGATGTGCCGCCGGGTCACTAATTGCGAGGCTACGCACCATGATTCGATGGAGCTTCAACGTTCTGGAAGCAATAGATCCGATACTCGGAGGTTCCCCCCGGCCGCAGGCTTTCGCATGCCTTCCGTGCCGGTGAGAAGCGGCGAGTGAGACCGCGAAGCGGCCGTGGTGCGACCTGGTCGATCACGTACTGCCACTGATGCATGCTCTTCTCCATCCCCCGGACCACGTCGGCGCTGACGGTCCGCTGGGACACCATCCGCAACGGCGCGTCTGCGAGCGCCTCTTCCCAGGCTGGAATGTCGCCAAGGAGACGGGCATCCGTGTAGAGGAAGTACCCGCCCGGGCGCAGTACGCGGCTGACCTCGGTGAGGAATCTGTCGAACTGCGGGTACAGATGCGAGGATTCGACATTGACGAGCGCGTCGAAGGTGTTGTCGGCAAAGGGAAGATCTTCCGCAGTGCCCTCGACAAAGTCGAGATCTTTTAATTTGTGCCGCTTTTGGCAAAATGCGATGGCGGACGGGTTCAGGTCCAGCCCGGTGTACGTCGCCGGGTGCAATGTCCGCGCGAGGTACGAGGCACCGCCACCGTGGCCACAACCAACCTCGAGTACCCATTTACCCTGGATATCCACTTGCGTTGCGGTGGCGTGATATAGCTGGATGAAGTAACGGTTGCGTTCATCCGAGTCCGAGAGCGGCACGCCCATAGCCGGATCTTCTTCGTACCCGTAGTTGAGGAACACCACGTCCTCGGCCTCCAGCTTGCGCGTGGCGTACGGGTAGATGAACTTTTGCACATACTGCGCGAGCTTCTCGTTCTGATTCTTGATCATCCGGTCACGAGACTCGCGTACGCGATCTTTGAGGTCCATAAGCTAACTATCCCAAACTCAAAGGGCGGTAAGGTCAACTACGCGAGATATCAAGTGAAAGGCTAGGGCGGCATGAGATTTGCGCTGGCATGCTACGGAACTCGCGGTGACGTCGAGCCCTCGGTCAGCGTCGGGCGCGAACTCCGGCGCAGGGGCCACGACGTCTCGCTGGCAGTGCCTCCGGATCTGGTCGAGTTCGTACAAACGGCTGGTCTCGAAACCGTTTCCTACGGGCCCGAATTGGCGGACTTTCTGCAGGAGGACTTCCTGCGTGACTTTTGGACTCGGTTGCCACGCAATCCGATCGGCTCCCTGCGCGAGCTCTGGGCACCCATCGCTCGCCATTGGCAGGAGACGAGTGCCACGCTGACGCAACTCGCGAGAGGGGTAGACCTGCTGTCCACGGGACTGAACTACGAGCAGCCGGCAGCCAATGTCGCTGAGTACTACGGCATCCCACTGGTCGCGTTGCACCACTTCCCGATGCGTCCGAACGGCCAGTTGATTCCCGCACTGCCCTCATCCCTGGTCCGTTCGGCAAGTGCGGTGTCCGAGTGGCTGATGTGGCGATCCACCAAGAAGGCAGAAGATGTGCAGCGCCGAGATCTCGGCCTGCCCGCAGCCTCGGCACCCTCACCGACGCGAATGGCGGAGCACGGAGCGCTGGAGATCCAGGCCTACGACGCGGTCAGTGTTCCCGGGCTGGCGGAGGAGTGGGCGAAGTTGAACGGCCGCAGGCCTTTTGTCGGGGCATTGACGATGGGGCTCGCAACAGACGCCGACGACGCGGTCGCGTCCTGGATCGCGGCCGGAACCCCGCCGATCTGCTTCGCCACGGGCAGCATCCCGGTTGAGTCGCCTGCGTCGACAATCGAGATGATCAGTTCCGCTTGCGCCGACCTCGGTGAGCGGGCGTTGATCTGTGCGGGCGGCACCGACTTCGGGGGCATCGCCATCCCCGAGCACGTGAAGGTGGTCGGGCCGGTGAACTACGCAGAAGTGTTCGGTGCCTGCCGGGCTGTCGTGCACCACGGCGGCTCGGGAACCACGGCTGCCAGTCTCCGAGCAGGGGTGCCCACGCTGATCCTCTGGAGCTCGGCTGATCAGCCGTACTGGGGAAACCAGATCAAACGCCTGAAAGTCGGTACTGCGCGACGAATCTCGGGTGCGAACCGGGAGACGTTAGAGGCGGACCTGCGCCGCATCCTGAGCCCGGACTACGCGGCCCGGGCCCGATCACTCGCCGCGCAGATGACCAGTCCCGGTGACAGTGTCGGCAAGGCTGCCGACCTGTTCGAGCAGGCCGTCCGCCCAAGCGCACGCTGACGGCACCGGAACTCAGCCGGGGCGGCTGGATTCCGCGTGTTCGGCAACCACCGATGACGACCTGAACTGCTCCGGCGGCTTGACGAGGAGGCCCTGGCCTGTAGGCAGCGCGCATATCTGCACCCCCAGTTCATGCGCCACTTCGTCCATGGCGATCCGCTGATCGTCCCTCCCGCGATTGGCGTAATCGTCGAGCAGCACCAGGGCACCCGGAGACAACCGCGGCCAGAAGTACCGCAGTGTTGCGACTTCTGGTGGAGCACAGTTCATGTCGATGTGGAGGAAGGCGATGGACTTCGCCTCGACCTGCTCGAGCGTCTCGGGCACCGCGCCGACGACGATGCGTTGGTTGCGCCACTGGGAGAAGTTGGCCCGGACGCTGTCCACCGAACTTCCGTAGATGCCGAAGTCCAGCGCCGCCTGGTTCTTGATCAGCGCGCCGGCTTCGCGCTCGCCCGCGGTGACGAAGCGCGGGTCCATTCCGGCGAAGGTATCCAGCAGATAGAACATCTTCCCCAGCTGATCCCAGTCCAGGTACTCCATCACCGCACTGCTCAGGAAGCCGTGACTGACGCCGCACTCGACGAAATCGCCCTCGATGGTGCTCGCGGTGGCGGCCGCCCACAGTCCCACGTGCACCCGCCAGTGCCAATGGTGGATGTCCTTTCCGCCCAGCGCGAGCACACCGCGTTGGTAGGCTCGCCGGAATGCCGGATCATCCATGAAGGCATGGCTGTTGAAGCAGATCAAGGCATCGTCGGAGTACACGTCGGGCAAGACCTTGCGCGGGATCCAGTACGCCGTGCGCAGCGCGGCCCACGCGATCCGGAACTTGAGCGGCCACTTGTTCGCCGCGCGTGCGCTCGCTGTCCGCCGATCGCCGATGCCCTCGGCCACCTCGGCGGGGAGGCCGCTCCGTCCATCGCGCCGGTCCGTCCGCCCCGCTGGCTTGATCAGCAATCCCTGACCGGTGGGCAGCGAACAGATCGAGGCGCCCAGCTCATCGGCCACCTCGTCCATCGCGATCCGCTGCTCATCGCGCCCACGGTTGGCGTAGTCGTCCAGCAGGACGAAGGCACCCGGGGCCAGCCTCGGCCAGAAGTGCCGAAGCGCCGCCACTTCGGGTGGGGCACAGTTCATGTCGAGATGCAGGAAGGCCACCGTGTCCGAGTCGACCTGCTCGAGGGTTTCGGGCACCGCACCCACGACGATGCGTTGGTTGCGCCACTGGGAGAAGTTGGCCCGGACACTGTCCACCGAACTGCCGTACATTCCGTTACGGACGAGCTCTTCGCTCTTCTCCAGGGCGCCGGCCTCCCGCTCCTCAGCGGTGACGAACCGAGGGTCGAGTCCGGCGAAGGTGTCGAGCAGATAGAACGTCTTGCCGAGCTGATCCCACTCGAGATGCTCCATCACCGCGCTGCTCAGGAAGCCGTAGCTGACGCCACACTCGACGAAGTCACCCTCGATATTGCTGGCGTTGCCTGCGGCCCACAAACCTACGTGCACCCGCCAGTGCCACTGGTACCAGTCCATGTCGCCGAGTGCGCGCGCGCCCCGTTCGTAGGCCCGCTGGAACTCCGGATCATCCATGAACGCGTAGCTGTTGAAACAGATCAGCGCGTCATTGCTATAGACCTCGGGCAACAGGTTGCGCGCCAGCCAGTACTCGGCGCGTACCGCCTTCAGCCACATCCGCGTGCTGATTTTGAGCCGTTCAGGCATGGGCACCACCCTGGCAGCGGCGGATTCGGGGCTGGTGACGTTGCGTCCCGGCCCCTCTGGACTCGGATGCTTCAAACATGTTGACTCACAGAGTGTTCAGGGAACTGGCTGGTTGACAGTTCGCATCGGCGGCGGTGTCTCGGCTCAGGCCGAACACCTCTGGCGTGCATAGCTCTCGATCAGGTCGGCGGTTCGCGACACGCTCTCGGCAGCCGGGACCATCCGAGCGGCCACGCCGCGCGCACGGGCAGCGCACGCGGGGTCGAGGACCTTACGCAGATCCGCGACCAATGACTCCTGGGTGGTGCTGGAGAAGCTGCGTACTGCACCTACATTCAGCAGTTTGACGCGGGACGCCCACACGGGCTGCACGCCGTCGATCCACAGCACCAAAGTGGGTACCCCAGCGCGCAGGCTGGCCGCCAGCGTTCCCGCCCCGCCGTGGTGAACGGCCGCACGGCAGGCCGGAAAGACCGCGGCGTAGTTGACGGCGCCCACGACCTTCACATGGTCGTACTGCGGGACGTCGCTGTAATCGCTCCATCCGGAACACACCAAAGCTCTCTGCCCGAGCTCGGCGCATGCCGATGCGATCATTTCGACTGTCTCAGCGGGAGATTCGACCGGCATACTGCCGAAACCGAAGCAGATCGGCGGTGTTCCCTCCGTGATCCACGATTCGATCTCCTGGTCCGCCTCGGTCGCCAGCTCCATGGTCAACGTACCGACGAACGGGCGTTCGCTACGCCACTGCGCCCACTCCTCGGCCAACCCCGGGAAACACACCTCGTCGTAGGCCTGAACTTCGAGCGCTCCGCGAGCGGCAATGCGCCCGGACACCGGCCCCGTCGCCTTCGGCAGCCCCAGCTCACGACGCTGGGCGTCCTCGACCTTCTTGTTCAGCCGCCAACCCAACCAGTCGTACGCCCACATCGCGGCACGCGCCAGCGGTCCCGGCAGCCTCGAGAGCAACTTGCCGTTCACCCGCACCGGGGTGTTGTGCAGGGTGGCGAACGGAATGTCGTGATACTCGGCCACATTGGCCGCCGGCTCCTGATAACTCTGCCCGGCGAACAGTAGATCGGCGTCCGTGGCCAGGGACGTCAGCGCCGTGCTCATCTGGGTCCATGAGCGATCGCTGAGATCCCACATCTCGCGCCACAACCGTCTGAGCTCGCCGACCCGCCAGAACCGGTGGAAGAAGCACGTCCAGAAGTCGCGATACACGCCCAGCCAGGCCTGGGTGTCCAGCCCGTACGGAACGGCGACCAGGCCCGCGCTCTCGGCGAAGCCGACCAGATCGGGCGGAACAGCCATCCGCACGTCATGCCCTCTGCGCATCAGTTCGCGACCGGCAGCGACCGAGGGTTCGAGATCTCCGCGTGTTCCATAGGCGGCCAGGACAAGTTTCATTGCGAATCCCTGCCTTTCAGGTGCGATGGGCTCATTCCTTGCGCCAGAGCACCCCGGTGCCGTCGATGTCGACTATCTCGGCGGAGATTCCGTGCCTGGCACGATAATCCGTCACCGCCTTCCGGCACCCTTCGATCGCGTGATAGTCGTCGATGATGCAGAAGCCACCCGGAGTGAGCCGCGAGTAGAGGCCGTCGAGCGCCTGGATCGTGGATTCGTAGAGGTCGCCATCGAGCCTCAACACCGCGATGCGTTCGATCGGCGCATCGTGCAAGGTGTCCTTGAACCAGCCGGGGAGGATGCGAACCTTGTCATCCAGCAACCCATAGCGTGCGAAGTTGGCCCTGACATCTTTCTCCGACACCGCCAGGATGGGCGCCGCCAGGTGCAGCCTGTCCCCTTTGTCCGCCTTGTAGTTGGCGGCATCCGGCGGCGGCACACCTTCGAACGAGTCGGCAAGCCACACCGAACGGCTCTCATCGCCGTACGCGGCGAGGACCGCGCGCATCAGGATCGAGGCGCCACCACGCCAGACCCCGCATTCGACCAGATCACCGGGGATGTCCTCGGCGATCACCGTCTCGACACAGTGCTGCAAACTCGTCAGCCGCGTCATACCGATCATCGTCAGCGCTTCCGCCGGCCAATCCAGACCCAGATCGCGTTTGTGGCGATCGAAGGGCCGCTTGCGGACAAGCATCAGATTGCCGATCTTGAAAACTGGGCGGTGCAACCAGTTCCAGCCGACGGGCACCAATTCGTCGACCCCGTATCTGGTGAGGTCCTGGCGGAGCAGGTCCAGGTATGCAGATCGGGTGTCGTGATCCGTCACGGTCAAAAAACTGCCCCCTTACTCGGTTGCTGGTCAGGCCATGAGCCTAGCCTCCCGACAGCATCTCCAGTGCATTTCAGATAGGACCAATGTCCTTGGAAATCTGGCACTTTGGCAAATCGAAGAGCAGTTCGTCGCGGTAATGCAAATGGCGCGAATTCGATCGCTTCGGGATTCCCGCCCACCATGTGGGGGGATGCCCGGCTACGGCCAAGCTGGCAAAGAAAACCCCACCCCGAACTCGCCATCGAGCCTTCTCCTCAACAAGCCGCGAGCCAGCTTCTTTGGCCCACCGGGACAGCGAGCATTACCGCGGACTCCACCGCCGGAATGGCTCGATGATCTGCTCCGCAAATGCGCAGAGCGGGCAGAGCAGGATTCCCGGCAGCATCGGTTTAATTGACGCCGGCGGCAGCCACTTACGAATGGCAGGAGTTAGCTGTCGCTGCCCGGCGATCCGCCCAGATCGGCGAGACTTCCGGAAATCACGCTCCGGCGAAGCGCTCGAGGAGATCTGCGGCTCTTGCGACGCTGTCGGACGGTGAGGTCATCCGTCGTGCAAGGTCGCGTGCCCTGGTCGCATACTCGGGAGACAGGATACGGCGCAGATCTGCTACCAATGATTCGCCCGTGGTTGTCGAAAATCGACGTGCGGTACCGACTTTCAGCCTCTTGAGCTGATTGCCCCACACCGGCTGATCACCCACCGACCAGAGAATGAGGGTGGGAACGCCCGCGCGCAGGCTCGCGGCCGTCGTGCCCGAGCCGCCATGGTGCACGACGGCTGTACTGAGCCGAAAGACGTCCGCGTAGTTCACCACGCCGACGACCTTCACGTGGTCGGACACCGGGATGGCGGTCAGGTCGGTGCCGCCGGCGCAGATCAGCCCCCGCTGCCCGAGCTCGGCACAGGCCGCGCTGATCATCGCCACCGTATCCGCCGGGGACTCAACGGGAATGCTGCCGAATGCGAAGCAGATCGGCGGCGGCCCGGCAGCCATCCACGCGGTCACCTCGTCATCGGCACGGGTGGACAGCTCCATCGTGAGTGCGCCGACGAACGGACGTCGTCCATTCAGCTTCGACCACTCGGCCGCCAGCCCGGGAACGCAGACCTCGTCGTAGGCCTGGATCTCCAACGCACCCCGTTCGGCCATCCGTCGTGGCGACGGGCCAGTCGTCCGCGGTAGGCCGAGTTCACGCCGCTGCGCATCCTCGTGGCGCTTGGTCAACCGCCAGGCCAGCCAGTCGTAGGCCGTCATGGCGGTGCGGCTCACCGGAGGCGGCACGATCGGAAACAGCCGGCCGTTGGGCCGCCAGGGCATGGTGTGCAGTGCGACCAAAGGGATCCCGTAGTACTCGGCGACGTTGGCCGCCGGCTGCTCGTATCCCACGGCTGTGGTCAACACGTCGGCACCGTCGGCGAACGCCGTGAGGGTCCGGCTCAGTTCTGCCCACTGCTCGGTGACCATCTTGAGGGCCTCCCGGCACAGCACCACCAGATCCTGAACCCGCCAGAAGTGTCGCGCCCACGTGGTCCACAAGTCGCGATAGCCGTCCAGCTGCGGCTCCACCTCCAACCCGTAGCCGACCGCCGGCAGCCCCGCCGCCTCGACAAATCCCACGAGGTCCGGGGGCACCGCCATCCGCACTTCATGTCCCCGACGCAGTAGCTCACGTGCCACCGCCAGGGAGGGCTCGATGTCCCCACGCGTTCCATAGCTCGACAGTGCGATTCTCATGACAGTGCTGCGACCCCCACCGGTTGGACATTAATAGACGCACATGGCGATTGGCGGCTTCACCGACGAATAGTCCACGCCGTCAACAGTTTTTAGGATAGTGGCCCGAGAGAATATGGATCCGGATGACAAATTTCGCTAATCGATAGACATCTGAATCATGGGCCGTGGCACGGACTAATGCCCTGCCATATTCGTACTGGCAAATTCCGTGCGGCGTCACCTACCGCGGTCGCCGACGCCACTTTGCCACCGGCGCACTTTCACACGAACCTTCGCTGACGGTTGGGGCGACCTGCGCTGGGGCCGCTCCTGCACCACGGCAGCGTCGATATTCCGAGGTAGTCCGAGTTCATCGCAAACCATTTCGTCGCGATTGCTGTGCGGGCACGCTAAGGTGGCGCGTGTGTTGCCCGATGACAGTCCAGAAAACGTCGTCGCAGCAATCGATCTCATCGAATCTCTTGTTTTCGACGTGTAGGGGCACGCATGCGCGGAATTATTCTCGCCGGTGGTTCCGGCACACGACTGCATCCGATCACGATGGGTGTGAGCAAGCAGTTGCTTCCGGTATACGACAAACCACTCGTCTATTACCCGCTGTCTACGTTGATCATGGCCGGTATTCGCGACATCCTGGTGATCACCACACCGGCCGACGCGTCGGCGTTCGAACGACTCCTGGGCGACGGCTCGGCGTTCGGGGTGAGCCTGACCTACGCCGTCCAGCCTGAACCTGAGGGACTCGCACAGGCATTCAAGATCGGAGCCCGGCACATCGGCACCGACACGGTGGCGCTGGCCCTCGGCGACAATGTCTTCTACGGTCCTGGCCTGGGCACCAGCCTGCGCCGATTCCAGAACGTCAGCGGTGGAGCGATTTTCGCGTACTGGGTGGCCAATCCGTCCGCCTATGGCGTGGTCGAGTTCGGCGAGGGTGGCATCGCCCTGTCGCTCGAGGAGAAGCCGGCCACGCCAAAATCTCACTACGCGGTTCCCGGGTTGTACTTCTATGACAATGACGTCATCGAGATAGCCCGGTCTCTGAGCAAGTCGGCGCGCGGCGAATACGAGATCACCGAGATCAACCAGATCTATCTGAACCGGGAACAGCTGTCGGTGGAGGTGCTGGCTCGCGGGACGGCCTGGCTCGATACCGGCACCTTCGACTCCCTTCTGGACGCCAGCGATTTCGTCCGCACCATCGAACGCCGTCAGGGGCTGAAAATCGGTGTGCCCGAGGAGATCGCTTGGCGGGCGGGGTTCATCGACGACGATCAGCTGGCCGCCCGCGCCAAGGAACTCCCCAAGTCCGGGTACGGCGACTACTTGCTGGAACTGCTTCGGCGCAAGTAGAGGCGGTTCAGGCCCAGGTTCCCCGGCGTCCGTGTACCAGGGCGGCGCCTTCGAACAACGGCTTGATGAAGGCCCGGGAGAACCGGTACCGGCGGTTGAACTGGCCCTGGAAATCCTCTATGGCCGTGCGGAACCCGTGCTCACTGGCCCGGAATCCATCGAAGACACCGTCCAAGGAGGACTCCGCCCACGGCTCGTCGCGCGCCGCAGAGGCCAGGGCCCTGTAGGCCACGGACAACCAATCCGTCCCGAACGGTTCTACGATCGGGCCACGCTGGCGTTGGTGACGCATGTCTTTCGCCAGGAACCTCTCCACCGCGGCCCGGTCGCCGGTATCCAGGTGCACCGCGAGAGTGTGGGAGATGCGTTTGATCTCCCGGCTCCAGTCATCGAGGAAGTTCGAGTAGTCGACGAATACCCGCGGCAGTCCGCGGGTCTCACGCTCGGCCAGCAAGTTGTACTTCAGCCACAGGGCGCTCGTCAGCTGCGGTGAGGCATCCATGAGCTTGGCCAGCGACCCGATGACTTCCTGCGGATCGCGCACGGCCAGCACCGCCGCGATGTCATATCCGGCCTGGCGCGCCGCATCGAACCACATTCGCGCCAGAACCGAGATGTGCAGCACCTTCACCACCACTACCCGTGCGGCGGGCAACGTCTGCAGATAGTCCCGGATCTTCGCGGTGAAATCCGCGGTCTCTTCGGAACTCAATCCGCCTTCTTCCTGCAGGCGCAGAGTCGGGTCGAAGTAACTGCTGCCATGGCGGTACAGGAACTTCTCGTTCAGATAGAGACCGGCCCGCGGCTCCCAATAGCCGCGCTCATTTCCGCTGTCGGCTCCCATCATCCCGCCGGGCAAGGCAGCACCGCACAGCGAGAGAACCCGGGTCAGTGCCGAGGTCCCCGACCGTCCCATGCCGAGCACGAACAGCACTACCGGGCGGCCGGATTCCTGCGTGGGCTCGTCCGGCGCGATCACGAACACGCCTCCGAGCTCAATACCGCGTACGAGACCGAATTACTCAACTCGAACGACAACTTCGGCAATTCCAGCGCAGCACCGACCATCATGTTCCCCCGTTCCCATCTTCCCGACCGTACGTATCCGACCAAACGTGAAAGCCACTGCGGCACAGAGGTTAGCCCGCCTTTGATGTTGAATACAAGGCTTCTCGGTGAGAATCGCTTTATTTAACTCGGCTGCAAAATGCGCGTCCCCAACAGCCACTGTCAGCAATTGGATGCCGCGCAGACTTCACACTTATTGGCTGACCCGCGACCCGCTCGGAATCACAAGTGGCCACGTCGTGGCAGGCGCCCTTCGACCGTTTGCCATGCCCGGATCACCCGTCGCGCGCCCACTTCCACCGAGCGGCCTTCTGGCGACGGAGATCAGACTTAACCTGCTGGTTTCCACCAGTTTTCCGGTGCGAGTGCGAACCCGGCGGGACCCAACGAGCGGGCTCCTTGTTGCTCTCCACCCTTCGGATGGCGGCCAGTCCCCTCAGCGGCGGCCGTTACGGAGGCAACACCTTGCATCGGTGGTGAAATCTTTTTCGCACTGCTTCAGCAACCATATCGAGAACCCTCCTACGGTAGCTGTGCTGGGAAAGACGCAATCGCTCGGATTCTCGGGAAATATTGCCCCAATACCGCGTCTGAATCGGTGTAACACCGCGGAAGCAAAACCGGAAATTCCAGGTGGGCGTCCGGGCATAAAGTTTGGTATTGATGAGTTAGTGGTAAATACCTCGACGAGGCCGCACGGCCCCGGGTCGTCGCCTGACTACCTGAGTTTGAGCCACAGTAACCAGGAGGGGAAATCAAATGAAGAAACTTCCACTTGCCAGGCTCGCGGTCGCCGTGGCCGGCGCCGGCCTGCTGCTCAGTGCCGGAGCCGGCCTCTCGTCGGCCCAGCCTGATCTCGGGCCGATGGTCGACTCGCCCTGTACCTACGATCAGGCGATCGCGGCGGTGCACGCCGAGAACCCGATGGCCGCGCAGTACCTCGACCAGTCGCCGCCCAATCTGCAGTTCCTTCGGGTGTTCCTGAGCTCCCCGAAGGACGAACGGGTGAACCTGCTGAATCAGATCAAGAACAACCAGGGTGCGGACCAAGCCCTACCCGTGTTCAAACAGATGCTGACCAGCTGCGTCAAGTACTGACCAAACACAGCAGAGCAGTGGGCGCCGGCAACAGCCGGCGCCCACTCGCATTTCAGCACAACGACTTTCCGATGACAGACGGCGCTAGTCAGACGTCCTGATCGGCTGTGTGACCGTGTCTCCGGGCAGGTCCTGGCCCAGCAGTGAGCGGACCGCGGGACGTGGCCCATGCGGACGCAGCATGGCACTGGCCGGACGCTGACGTACCCGCTGTGGCCACCAGAACCAACGCCCCAGCAGGGCGGCGATCGACGGTGTCATGAAGGACCGCACAATCATCGTGTCGAACAACAGACCGAGGCCGATGGTCGTACCGATCTGACCGATGATCTGCAGATCGCTGACCGCCATTGCCGCCATCGTGCACGCGAACACGATGCCCGCGGTGGTGACGACCTTGCCGGTGCCGCCCATCGCCCGGATGATGCCGGTGTTGATGCCCGCACCGATCTCCTCTTTGATCCGCGACACGAGTAGCAGGTTGTAGTCCGATCCCACCGCCAGCAGGATGATCACCGACATCGCCAGCACCATCCAGTGCAGATGGATTCCGAGGATGTACTGCCAGAGCAGCACCGAGAGCCCGAACGATGCACCCAGCGACAGCACCACCGTCCCGACGATCACCAAGGCTGCGATGAAACTTCGGGTGATGAACAGCATGATGAGGAAAACCAGGCAGATCGCGGCGATTCCGGCGATCCACAAGTCGTACTTGGAGCCGTCCTGCCAGTCCTTCGCGGTCGCCGCGGCGCCGGCGATGGAGATCTTGCCGCTCGCCAGCGGGGTGCCCTTCAGCGCCTCCTCCGCCGCCGTCCGGATCTGCTCGACGCGCTGGATACCCTCCGGTGACTGCGGGTCCCCGTTGTGGGAGATGATGTACCGCACCGATCGTCCGTCGGGAGACAGGAACGATTTCATCGCCTTCTGAAAGTCCGGATTCTGGAACACTTCCGGCGGAAGAAAGAACGAATCATCGTTCTTCGCCGCGTCGAAGGTCTGCCCCATGACGGCGGCGTCCTTGCTCGTCTCATCCATCTGAGCCATCAGCCCCGACATGGTGGTGTGCATCGTCAAAGTGCTCACACGCATGGTCTTCATGATCGCGATCATCTTCGGGAACTGGACCAGCAGCTTCGGCATGATCGAGTCCAGTTCGTCCATGTTCTCGACCATGACCTGCAAACTGTCGTCGAGCTTGTCCACACCGTCCATGGCGTCGAAGATCGACCTCAGCGACCAACAGATCGGGATGTCGAAACAGTGTGGCTCCCAATAGAAGTAATTGCGGATCGGTCGGAACATATCGTCGAAGATGGCGATACTGCCCCGGAGGTCTCGAGCGACTTCGTAGACTTCGTGGGTTCGCTGGACCATGTTGTGCGTGGTGGCGGCCATCTTTTGCATCACGTTGAACGTGTGCTGCATGGTGTCGATCATCACCTGCATGTCGGCAGCCTGCCGGACCATGTCGTCGATGCGCGCCTTCTGGAATTCCGTGGCCTGGACCTGGCCCGCGCTCTGCAAGCTGAGCATGAACGGGATGGAGGTGTGATCGATCGGGGTGCCCTCGGGCCGGGTGATGCCCTGAACCCGAGAGATGCCGCGCACCTTGAAGATTGCCTTTGCCAATCGGTTCAGCACGATGAAGTCGGCCGGGTTCCGGAGGTCACGGTCGGTCTCGACCATGAGGACCTCCGGTGTCATCCGCGACTGGGAGAAGTGGCGTTCCGCGGCAGTGAAACCCATGTTGGCCGGGATGTCTCCGGGAATGTAGCGCCGGTCGTTGTAGCTCGTCGTGTATCCGGGCAGCGCGAGCAGGCCGACGAACGCCGCCGCCAGGGACGCGATCAGGATCGGCAACGGCCACCGGACGACCGCGGTACCGATTCCACGCCATCGCCGAACCCGCAATGTGCGTTTGGGTTCCAGCAATCCGAACCGACTGGAGATCGCGATCCCGGCCGGCACCAGCGTGACCGCGACCGCGACCGCCGCGGCCATACCGATCGCGCACGGGATGCCCATGGTCTCGAAATACGGTAGCCGCGTGAAGGTCAGGCACAGGATCGCTCCGGCGATCGTCAGACCGGAGGCCAGCACCACCGGCGTGACCCCGCGATACATGCTGTAGTACGCCTGCTCCCGGTCCTCGCCGGCCTGACGCGCCTCTTGATATCGGCCGAAAAAGAAGATGCCGTAATCGGTTCCGGCCGCGATGGCGAGGAATACGAGCATGTTCACGGCGAACGTGGAGAGCACGAAGACTTCGTTGGCGCCCAGAAAGGCCACTATGGCTCGGGCCGCCGCCAGCTCGATGCCCACCATGATGAGCAGCAGGATCACCGTGACGACCGACCGATAGACCATGAAGAGCAGGATGAAGATGATCACGACGGTTACCGCGGTGATCTTCAGAATCGACCGGTTTCCGCTGTGCTGCATATCGGAAGCCAGTGGCGCAGCGCCGGTTACGAAAACTTCCACGCCTGGCGGAGGAGTCGACCGGTCGACGATGTCGCGCACGGCGGCCACCGATTCGTCGCCCTGCGGTGTGCCCTGGTCGCCACCCAGGTTCAGCTGGACGTAGGTGGCCTTGCCGTCGGGGCTCGTCACGCTCGACGCGGTCAGGCGATCGCCCCACAGATCCTGCACGTGCTCGACATGCTTCGGATCGCTTCTCAGCGCAAGGATCAACTCGCTGTAGTAGCGATGCGCCTCATCGCCCAGGGGTTCTTGTCCCTCGAGCACGATCATCGCGGAGCTGTCCGAGTCGGATTCCCCGAAGTTGTGACCGATACGTTTCATCGCCTGCGCCGAGGGCGCATCCTTGGGCATCAGGGACACGGCGTTCTTCTCCGCGACCCGCTCGAGTGAAGGGATCGCAGCCGACCAGTCTCCGCCGACCGATGCCAGCGTCAAGATCAGAGTGACAGCCAGCCAGCCGACGATGATGAGCGGCGACAGCATCCGAACGGTGCGCGCGATGAACGGCCGCCGAGTTTTCTCAGTCATGCAGCCGCCGCTAATCCCTCAACATCAGGTTGCGCACCAGCGGACGCGGGCCCATCGGCCGCAGCATCGCACTGGCCGGGCGCGGACGCACCTGCTGGGGCCACCAGAACCAGCGGCCCAGAAGCGCTGCGATCGACGGGGTCATGAACGCGCGCACGATCAGCGTGTCGAACAGCAATCCCAGGCCGATCGTGGTGCCCACCTGACCGATCGTGAGCAGGTCACTGACGATCATCGACGCCATCGTGGCCGCGAACACCAGACCCGCCGCCGTCACGACCTTGCCGGTCCCCGCCATCGCCCGGATGATGCCGGTGTTGATGCCCGCGTGGAGCTCTTCCTTCATCCGCGAGACCAGCAGCAGGTTGTAGTCCGAACCCACCGCCAGCAGGACGATGACCGACATCGCCAGTACCACCCAGTTGATCTGGATCCCGAGGATGTACTGCCACACCAGCACGGACAAGCCGAAGGACGCCCCCAGTGACAGCGCGACCGTACCCACGATGACCAGTGCCGCGACGAAGCTACGCGTCATCAGCACCATGATCAGGAAGATGAGCGCCAGGGCGGTGACGCCCGCGATCATGAGGTCGATCTTGGACCCGTCGACCAGATCCTTCACTCCCGCCGCGGTACCGGCCAGGTAGAGCTTGGAACTCTCCAGCGGGGTGCCCTTGAGCGCCTCCTCCGCCGCGATCCGCATCGGCTCGACCCGGGAAATGCCTTCCGGCGTCGCGGGATCGCTGCGTTGAGTGATCAGCATGCGCGCGGCCTTCCCGTCCGGGGACAGGAAGATCTTCATGATGCGCTGGAAGTCCTTGTTCTCCAGGACATCCGGCGGCAGATAGAACGAGTCGTCGTTGTTCGACGCGTCGAAGGCCTTACCCATGGCGGTGGAGTTGTCGCTGGATTCATCCATCTGGGTGAAGAGTCCCGACATCGTGCTGTGCATCGTCAGCATCATGGTTCGCGTGCTCTGCATGGTGGCGATCATCTGTGGGAACTGCAGCAGCATCTGCGGCATGAGCAGGTCCAATTGGTCGAGTTCCTTGACCAATCCCTGCATTTTGGTGGTCACCTCATCGATACCGTCGAGCCCGTCGAATATCGATCTGATCGACCAGCAGAGCGGAATATCAAAGCAATGCGGCTCCCAATAGAGGTAATTGCGTAGCGGTCGCCAGAAATCGTCGAAATCCGCCATATGGTCGCGCAATTCACCCATATCGGACTGCAGTTCATGGGTGGTACCGACCATGCGGTGAGTGGTGCCGACCATCTGCTGCATCAGTTCGTACATCCGCTGCATGAGGCTGATCGTCGTCGACATATCGTCGGCCTGTTTGACCAGATCCTCCATCCGCTCCTTCTGGAACGGCAGGGAGAGGCGCTGACTGGCATTGGACATGCTCAGCATGAACGGGATCGAAGAATGTTCGATCTGAGTTCCCTCCGGCCGCGTTATGGATTGCACATTCGCAATTCCGGGAACCGCGAAAACAGCCTTGGCCAGCTTGTTCAAGATCAGCAAATCGGTTGGGTTCCGCATATCATGATCGGCCTCGACCAACAGGAGATCGGGCGTCGTCATCTTCGATTCCGGGAAATGGCGAGAGGCCGCCGCGAACCCTTGGTTGGCCGGAATGTCCTGCGGAATGTATTTCTGGTCGCTATAACTCGGGTTGTACCCCGGCAGCGTCAACAACCCGATGAGGGCCACCGCGAGGGTGGCGAGCAGGATCGGGGCCGGCCACCGGACGACGGCGGTACCGATGCGCCGCCATCGGCGAGTGACGACCGGGCGCTTGGGGTCGAAGATGCCGAACCGGCTGCCCGCCGTGATACAGGCCGGCACCAGCGTCAGCGCGACCGCAACCGCGATCAGAATGCCTACCGCGCCGGGGACTCCGAGCGGCTGGAAGTACGGCAGCCGCGTGAAACTCAGGCAGGCGATCGCTCCCGCGATCGTCACGCCGGAGGCGAGGACGACCTTGGCGACGCTTCGGTAGGTGGTGAAGTACGCCGACTCTCGATCCTCACCGGATTGCCTGGCCTCCTGATATCGACCGGTGAAGAAGATCGCGTAGTCGGTTCCGGCCGCAATGCCCACCGAGACAAGCAGATTGACCACGTAGGTGGTGAGACCCACGAGACCGTGCATGCCGAGAAAGGCGACGCACCCGCGGGCCACTTGCAGCTCGATCCCGACGGTGAACAGCAGGATGATGACGGTGATGAATGATCGGTAGAGCAGGAGCAGCATCAGGAAGATCACCCCGATGCTCACCAGCGTGATGAGGATGACCGTGCGGTTGCCGCTCTGACCCATGTCGGCGACGATCGCGGCCGGACCGGTGACATAGGTCGTGATCCCGGGCGGCGCTTCCGTGCGCTTGACGACATCTTGGACCGCCTGGACCGATTCGTTCGCCGCGGCCTGTCCGAAACTTCCGTGCAGGTTCAACTGCACGTAGGCGGCTTTGCCATCGGCGCTCTGCGCGGCACCGGCGGTGAGCGGGTCACCCCAGAAATCCTGAATGTGCTGGATGTGCTCCGGGTCTTGCTTCAGCTGACTGACGAGGCTGTCGTAGTACCTGTGGGCGTCGTCGCCGAGGGGCTGCTCGCCCTCGAGGACGATGACTGCCACGCTCTCCGAGTTGGACTCCTTGAACAACTCGCCCATACGGGTCATCGCCTTGACCGCCGGCGCATCCGGCGGGCTGAGCGACACCGAATGGTCGCGCTCGACCACCTCGAGTGGAGGGACGGCCACAGTCACCAGCACCGTGATCGCCACCCACCCCAGGATGATCAGGGGGGAGAACCGGCGAATCACCGAAGCCAGTCGCGGCCTGCGTTGTTGGTCTGTATCCATGTTTTTATCGCTCATGCAGCCTTCAGCAGACACGAGGTAAAGGCATTTATCTGATCCGAGGACTTCTCGGCCTTGACCTCATTGTCGACGGTGATCCGGCAGCCGATATTATTGCTGTCCCCTTGCGCCATGACGCTTCCGACAGCCGTGGTCTTTGTGATATCGAATTCCAGAATCCAGGGCAGGCTGACTTTCTTGATAAATTGCGGGTCGGCATTCACATCGAAATAGCTGATATTTGCCACGGTTCCCGGCGAACCGAATACCTCGTACTTCAGCTTCTTGGGGTCGAATGGCTTCGTATCATTGACCTGGGTGTCGGCATACGTAGCACGCTTGTCGCTGCCAAAGATAGTGTGCAGGCGCGAAACGGTAAATCCCGCGGCGGAGATCACCACGACCGCGAGTAACGGAATCCACAACCGCTTCAAAAACCGAAAAATCGTAGATCTCCTCCACTATCACCCCACCCGGTACAGGTGCAGCGAATACGCATGACGCCTCACGGAGTCAGCTTGGTCGTTGAAGAGTAAACCATGTCATGCGCCGCCCCATCAGGCTGTTCCGCGCAGCTTCATAGCGAAGTCCGTATACAAACGCGGGCGTAAATTACCCTCCAAATTCAATTCAAAATCGGCGGCGCGTTTCCCATTTTTGGGCAATGCGAATTGGGCAAATTCGTGATTTCCGGTCGGCGCGGGCGGCGACCGGTAGATAGTCCCCGCATGTCACGTTCTGGCTAACACGGGCGTGGAGGCTCATTGGTAGCTGCGACTGCACGGACCCGGGAGGCCGGCCTCCGGCGCCCCGCGACGCGAGACCGCCGCCAGGGACCGGGTTCGACTGTGGACAGTCGCCTCCGCGGACGTTCGCATCCCGCACCAAGGCCCGCCCACGCGGATCTGCAGCGGACTGCCCCGCCACAGCCGCCTTTCACGTTCCCGCCCGCAGGCCGGCCCACATACGACGCGAACCGGCGTCCGGCAGCACCAACCCAACCGCATTTGTACGACAGAAGATTCGCCGCTCAGCGCCCTACGGGGACTGGATCAATACGACCGCGCTGGTTTAAACAGCGACCACGGTTTTACGAATTTCCATCGCGACTTGGCTGCAGCACCCGCCGATCCGCCAGCACCAATTGCCGCCGGATCAGAAACAGCGGGAATGCCACACTCACGGCGATGACCGCACTGAGCACGATGTAGATCCACACCTTCGGGATACCGATCCGGCGCGCCTCGACAACCATGAACACGAACGCCGCCAGCCCGAACAGCAGCAGATCGTTGGTCAGTGAGGACGATCCGTAGTTGGCATAGCCACTCCGGAAGAAGTCGATCAGGCTGGTGCTTTCGGTGGTGAAGTAGCCGATGTTGTTCCACCAGGTCGCGACCAGCGCTACCACGGCGATCACCGCATAGGTGCCGCACAAAATCTTGTCGTTTCGTGTCAGCATCGCCATCGTCACGCCTCCCCCTCAGACCGACACAGTCCAGGTCAACCTATCGATCCGGCGGACAGGAGGGGGCAGTTTGCAGCCCAATTTGGTGAGTGAGTACTCTCTCACCGTGTCAACCGGACGGGACCGACTCTTGGCCACAGCGTTGAAGCTGTTCGCCGCGAAGGGTTATGCCGCGACATCGGTGGCCCATATCCAGCAGGCGGCCGGTCTGGCGCCGGGGTCGGGCGCGTTGTACAAGCATTTCGGCTCCAAACGAGAACTGCTGGAGTCCGCGGTCACGCACCGCATCGACGCGATCGTGAGCGCCCGCGAGCAGTACGACGCCGGCAATCCCAAGACCGTCGAAGAGGCGGTTCGCAGCGCCGGGCAACTGATCTGGACCAACCTCACCCAGAGCGAGGAACTGCTGCGGGTCATGTTGCGCGAACCCGATGAACTCGGGGACCTCGACGAAAAGACCTGGCAGGTCATCACCGACAACGCCTATCAACGGTTCGCCGATGAACTGGCCGCGTCCAATCGCTCGGGCCGCACCCAGATCCCCGATCCCGAGGCCACCGCGGCGGTCGCCATTGCCGGGCTGTCCTATGCCGCGACACTGCAGGCGCTGACCGGACGCTTGCCGGGCAACGTCGACCACGAACGTTTCTTCGAGGCCTGGGTCATCCAGACCGTCAGCACGATCAAGCAACACCGCTCTCAAAAAAACTGACCGCCAACGTATTTCAGGAGTCAACCGTGACGTTCTCCATGCAACTGAGCGAAGACGTGATCGAGGTCCGCGACTGGGTGCACCAGTTCGCCGCCGACGTCGTGCGTCCCGCGGCCGCCGAATGGGACGAGCGCGAGGAAACGCCGTGGCCGGTCATCCAGGAGGCTGCCAAGGTGGGGCTGTACTCCCCCGAGTTGTTCGCCCAGCAGACCACCGAGCCCACGGGACTCGGCATGCTGACCGTGTTCGAGGAGCTGTTCTGGGGCGACGCGGGTATCGCGCTGTCGATCCTGGGCACCGGTCTGGCCGCAGCAGCCTTGGCGGGCAACGGAACTCCCGAACAGATCGGCACCTGGCTGCTGCCGATGTTCGGCACCGCCGATGAACCCCAGCTCGGCGCCTTCTGTTCGTCCGAGCCGGACGCCGGCTCCGACGTCGGCGCCATCCGCACCCGGGCCCGCTTCGACGAGGCGACCCGCGAGTGGGTGCTCAACGGCACCAAGACCTGGGCCACCAACGGCGGTATCGCCAACGTCCACATCGTGGTGGCCTCGGTCTATCCCGAACTCGGCTCGCGCGGGCAGGCCACGTTCATCATCCCGCCGGGCACTCACGGCATGAGCCAGGGACAGAAGTTCAAGAAGCACGGCATCCGGGCCTCGCACACCGCAGAGGTCGTGCTGGACAACGTCCGGCTGTCCGAGGACCTGATCCTGGGCGGACGCGAGAAGTTCGAGGACCGCATCGCCCGGGTGAAGTCGGGAGCCTCGGCGGGCGGCCAGGCCGCGATGAAGACCTTCGAGCGCACCCGGCCCTCGGTCGGCGCGATGGCGGTCGGCGTGGCTCGCGCTGCCTACGAGTACGCCCTCGACTATGCCTGCCAGCGTGAGCAATTCGGCCGCAAGATCGGCGAGTTCCAGGCCGTCGCGTTCAAACTCGCCGACATGAAGAGCCGCATCGATGCCGCCCGGTTGCTGGTGTGGCGGGCAGGCTGGATGGCTCGCAACAACCAGCCCTTCGACAACGCCGAGGGGTCGATGGCCAAGCTGGTGGCCAGTGAGACCGCGGTGTACGTGACCGACGAGGCGATTCAGATCCTCGGCGGAAACGGCTACACCCGCGACTACCCGGTCGAGCGGATGCACCGCGACGCCAAGATCTTCACGATCTTCGAGGGCACCAGCGAGATTCAGCGACTGGTGATCTCCCGGGCCATCACCGGGTTGTCGATTCGGTAGTGACGGCCGCGGCGGCTACTTGCCGGTGCGCTCGCGGTGCTTGCACCCGGGCCAGCAGCAGGGCCGCCGCTGACCTTCCTCCAGCTCCTCCTGTGTCCGACGGATCCGTCGCTCGCGCGTCGCCTGCTGCTTGGCGTCCTCGACCCAGCAGATGAACTCGTTGCGCGCGAGCGGCGTGATGTCCTGCCATGCGGCCAGCGCCGTGGAATTGCCGATCAAGGCTTCACGCAGGTCCGCCGGCAACTTGTGCACCACTCCACCGGGCACCCGTTGGCCAGCCATGAAGCCAGGTTAGGCCCCACCGCTCAGCAACCCGGCCGCGACATGACCTAGCCCTTATCGTGACCTTAGAGGGGTCTTATTTTTCTTAGAGTTGGGGTACGGTGGGTGCTCAGGGCGGTCGTGGCACGGCATAACCATCGTGTTCTCGCAGGTCAACCGGACCAACCGCCTCGGCAGTGACGGAAGGAACCCGACATGCAGCCTGCAGCAGCCACCCGGATCGCTCTTGTCACCGGCGCATCGCGGGGTATCGGCGCCGACGTCGCCCAGCAGCTCGCCGGTCCGGACACCCACGTCGTCGTCAACTACCGCGAGAAGGCCAAACGCGCCAACACGGTCGTCGACGCCATCCGCCGTGCGGGCGGTCGTGCCTCCACGCTCGGGGCCGACATTTCCGACGAGGCTGCCGCCGCCGCGATGATCGAACGGGTGGGCCGCGAGTTCGGCCGCTTGGACGTCCTGGTGCTCAACGCATCAACCGGGCTGGAGCTCGGAACCGATCCGGGCTACGCGATGCGGCTGAACCGCGACGCACAGCGCCGGCTCGCCACGCTGGCCCTGCCGCTGATGCCGGCGGGCGGTCAGATCGTGTTCGTCACCAGTCACCAGGCGCACTTCTTCCCCAACAAGGCCGTGCCGAAGGGTTACGGACCGATCGCCGCGAGCAAGCGGGCCGGTGAGACCGCGTTGTATGCGATGCGTTCCGAATTCGACCGACGGGGAATCGATTTCACCGTGGTGTCCGGCGAGATGATGTCAGACCGGGAGTTGGCGACGACGATCGCCCGCGCCGCGTCCGCACCGTACCCGTCCGGGATCGTCTACGTCGGAGGGCCCGACTTTCTCTGCAAGATGTCGGCCTGACGCACAGCGGATCGTCCGAGACCTACTGCGAAGCAGAAATATTCTCCTGTAGCTGGTCACGGACCGCTGTCCCCAGCGTGCCCGTCGTCGCGGTTCCGCCCATGTCAGGAGTCAGGATCTCTCCTCCACGGGCCAGGACATCCTCGACCGCTGTGAGGATCGCTGCTGCGGCATCACGCTCACCCAGGTGGTCGAGCATCAACGACGCGCTCCATATCTGACCGATGGGGTTGGCGATTCCGCGTCCGGCGATGTCGGGTGCAGAACCGTGAACCGGCTCGAACAGGCTGGGAAATCGCCGTTCCGGGTTGATGTTTCCGCTGGGGGCGATGCCGATGGTGCCGGTGCACGCGGGGCCCAGGTCGGACAGGATGTCGCCGAACAGGTTGCTCGCGACGACGACGTCGAACCAGTCGGGATGCAGAACGAAATTCGCGGCGAGGATGTCGATGTGGAACTTGTCCACCTCGATGTCCGGGAACCGCTCACCCATCAGCTCCACGCGTTCGTCCCAGTACGGCATCGTGATGGAGATGCCGTTGCTCTTCGTCGCCGAGGTCAGGTGCTTCCCTGGTCGGCGTTGAGCAAGCTCGAAGGCGTACTTCAGGATCCGGTCGACGCCGACCCGGGTCATCACCGTCTCCTGCACCACCGTCTCGCGGTCCGTTCCCTCGAACATCTTGCCGCCGATGCTCGAATACTCGCCCTCGGTGTTCTCACGTACGACGACGAAGTCGACGTCGCCGGGCCCCCGCCCGGCCAGCGGACTCTTCACTCCGGGCATCAATTTGACCGGGCGCAGGTTCACATACTGGTCGAAATGCCGGCGAAACTGCAGGAGGCTGCCCCACAGCGAAATATGGTCGGGCACAACGTCCGGCCAGCCGACGGCGCCGAAGTAGACCGCATCGAACCGGCTCAACTCCTCGAACCATCCGTCGGGCAGCATGGCGCCGGTGTCGGTGTAGTACTCCGCGCACGCGTAATCGAACTGCTCATAGTCGATGGCGAAGCCGAAGGCCGCCGCCGCGGACTCCAGAACCTTGAGCCCCTCGGGGACCACTTCCTTACCGATGCCGTCGCCCGGGATCACAGCCAGTCGGTGGGTGGTGGTCATTCCGCCACCATACGTTCCGGCGGTTCCCCGCCAACGACAAGCGAGGGGCGCCCGGGATGGGCGCCCCTCGCTGGTGTCGGGTATCAGCGGCCGTTGCCGACTATCGGTGTGACGACACCGGTGCTGGCGTGCTGCTGAATGTCGTGCACCCACTGGTGATGGGTGATGTCAGCTTGTGCCGGAGCCGCCAGGCCGACGATGGCGGCGGCGAAAGCAGTGGCGATCATGCCGGCGAAACCAAACTTCTTCATGTCGAAGCCCTTCGTTCTGGGCGTTCGAGCCGTGGCGTGGGAGTCGCGGTTCGGACGTCTCTCCACCGGTTCGGGGGATTCCTACCCGGTCTGACTTCCACAACACGCTGCTCAAGACGGTTAATTCCGCTGGCAGAAATTGACCGGCCAATGGCAGCAATCGCGCGACTCCGCTGGTTTCAGGCCCCCTTCGGGATCATCGCCAGCTGCCGGCTCTGCACGACAACTGCACCGCTCGCATCGAGAATCAGGTGGTCCTCTTCGAACCAGGTCGTGCCCATGACTGTCGAGCTGGCCATCACCCGCAGCCACCCCGGCGACGGTCGCCGACGCAGATAGGTGGTGAGCTGGACCGTCGGCGCCCAGCCGAACATCCCCCGGTTCATCGTCACCGGCGCGCTGATGTCACCGGCCATCAGTGCGAACAGCAGTGCCGTGTCGGTGTCGGCCTCGTCGGCAGCGAACGGTCGTAGCCACATCCGATTGATCGGGTCACCCTGTCGACCGCTCAAGAACAGTGCCGCTGCAGGGTCGACCCGCAGGTCGCAACCTTGCGCGACATGCACGATCTGGCCCATGGGATGGTCAGGGGTCACATGAACAGCCTCGGCCGTCGGCTCGGCCGGCATCTGTGTGAGTGCCAGAGGTTCCTGATGCCGCGGGTCGCCGTCGTCGAGCACCCCGAGGGTGACCGCGGCGGTCACCGCGACCCGATCCGCCTGCGACAGCTGCACGTCCACCGCACACACCTGCCGACCCATCTTGCGCACGCTCGTGCTCACCCGCACCTCACCCGGATCGGGCGCGGCCAGGTAGTTGGCGCTCACCGCGACCGGCTGCAACTCGGCGCCGCCCCCGGCGGCGAGGACGGAACGACGGGCGGCCGCCGCGCAGATCGCCATCATGCAGCCGCCGTGCACCTTGGGCCCGATGGTCCAGATCGGATCAACCGTCGCGCCGAAGCGCTCCGGACCCAGTTCGCGCAGCGCGGTCAGCTCGGTGAATGGGCTGGTGCGGGTGAGGATCTCGGTCATGGGGTTCCTTTCGGGATCTCCACGGTCGGCGCGTCGCTCGAAGCGCCGACGCCGGCGAGAGCGGGAACCGGTTGCGGTGCAGCCGGAGTCGGGCGCGCCGGCCGGCTGCGAACATTGAGCGGCCACCAGAACCAGCGGCCGAGCAACGCCGCGATGGACGGCGTGATCAGTGAGCGGACGATGAAGGTGTCGAACAGCAGGCCCAGGCCGATGGTCGTGCCGATCTGGCCGACCGAGCGCAGATCGCTCGCGATCATCGAGATCATGGTGAACGCGAACACCATTCCGGCCGCGGTGACCACTCCGCCGGTGGCGCCCATGGCCCGGATCAGACCGGTCTTGATACCCCCGTCGAGCTCCTCCTTCATCCGGGAGACGACCAGCAGGTTGTAGTCCGACCCGACCGCGAGCAGCACGATCACCGACATCGCGATCACCAGCCATTGCAATTCGATACCCAGGATGTGCTGCCAGATCAGCACCGACATGCCGAACGAAGCGGCCAGCGAGAGCACGACCGTTCCCACGATCACCATCGAGGCCACCAGGGACCGGGTGATCAGCAGCATCACGATGAAGATCAGGATGATCGCCGCGATGGCCGCGATGAACAGGTCGTAGTGCGCGCCTTCCTGAATGTCCTTGTAAGTGGCCGCGGTTCCGCCGAGGTAGAACTTGGCATTGGCCAACGGGGTGCCCTTGACGGCTTCCTTGGCGGCCAGCATTTCGGCATCCACATGTGAAATGCCTTCCAGCGTGGCCGGATCCACGTCGTGGGTGATGAGGATCCGAGCCGCCTTCCCGTCGGGTGAGAGCATCAGCTCCATGCCCCGCAGGAAGTCCGGGCTGGTGAACGCCTCGGGCGGCAGGTAGAACATGTCGTCGTTCTTGGCCTCGTCGAAGGTCTGGCCCATGGCCGATGCGGTGTCGGTCATCTGCTCCATCTGGATGAGCATTCCGCTGAAGGTGCTGTGCAGCGTCAGCATCAGATCCCGCACCTGTGTGGAGATGCCGATCATCGGCGGGATCTGCGCGGCGATCTGCGGGGTCAATCCGTCGACCTTGTCCATCTCGGTGGCCAGCGCCCTGGTGTTGTCGGCCAGCTTGTCGAAACCGTCCGTCGCATCGAACACCGACCGCAGGGCGTGACACACCGGGATGTCGAAGCAGTGCGGTTCCCAGTAGAAGTAGTTGCGCAGCGGGCGGAAGAAGTCGTCGAAATCGGCGACCTGATCCCGCAGTTCGGCCATGGTCGCTTCCATGTCGTGCGTGGCACCGACCGCGCTATGGGTGGCGTCGGAGAGCTGGACGCTCAGATCGTGCAGGTGCTCCATGATCGCGATCATCGAGCTGAGGTGATCGGTCATCTTCAAGGTGTCGTCCAGACGGGCCCTGATGAACTGCAGGTTCTCCCGCATCGCCACACCTTGCGCGCTGACCTGGAACGGCACTGAACCGTGTTCCATCGGCGGTCCGAGCGGGCGGGTGATGCTCTGCACCCGTGCGATACCCGGCACCCGGAAGATGTTCTTGGCGACGCGGTCCAGCACCAGCATGTCGCGCGCGTTGCGCATGTCGTGGTCCACCTCGACCATGAGCATGTCGGGATTCATCCTGGCCGAGGAGAAGTGCTTCTCGGCCGCGACGTGCCCGATGTTGGACGGCACGTCGGCCGGCACGTAGTGACGGTTGTCGTAGTTGGTTCGATAGCCCGGCAGGGCGAGCACCCCGATGAGCGCGATCGCCGTGGCGGCGACCAGGATCGGCAGCGGCCAGCGCACGATGGCGGTGCCGAGCCGTCGCCAGCCGCGAGTCTTGTTGGCCCGCTTGGGATCCAGCCAGCCGAACCGGACACACACCGCCAGCACCGCCGGGGCGAAGGTCAGTGCCATGACCAGG
>NZ_HG322951.1:927028-1043004 GCF_000455325.1 Mycolicibacterium septicum DSM 44393 | reverse complement strand
AAGGTCAGTGCCATGACCAGGATCACCAGCATGCCCAGAGCGCATGGGATGGCGAGGGTGTTGAAGTAGTTCAGCCGGGTGAAGTGCAGGCACAGCATCGCGCCCGCGATGGTCAGCCCGGATCCGGCGATGACGTGGGTGACACCGGAAATCGTGGTGTAGTAGGCGGTTTCACGCTCTTCGCCGGCGTTTCTGGCCTCGTGGTAGCGGCCGACCAGGAAGATCCAGTAGTCGGTGCCGGCCGCGATGGCCAGCGCGGTGAGGATGCTGACCACGAAGGTCGACAGACCGAACGCGTGCACGGATCCGAGCACGGCGATCAGCCCGCGCGCCATGCTCATCTCGACGAGCACGACCGACAGCGCGATCAGCGTGGCACCGAACGAGCGGTAGACCACCAGCAGCATGATCGCGATGACGGCCAGCGTCACCGCGGTCATCTTCACCATGCTCTTGTCGCCGGCCTCGTTGGTGTCGGCGACGAGAGCGGCCTGTCCGGTGACGTAGGCCCGGATACCTGGCGGCGCCTGGGTGTGCTCGACGCTCTCGCGGACCGCGTCGACGGCTTCGACCCCCTGGGTGGAGCCCTGGTTGCCCGCCAGGTTCACCTGGACGTAGGCGGCCTTGCCGTCCTCGCTCTGCGAGCCGGCCGAGGTGATGCGATCACCCCAGAAATCCTGCACGTGCTGGACGTGCTCGGTGTCGCGTTCCAGGTTGGCGACCAGTTCGCCGTAGAAGCGGCGGGCGTCGTCGCCGAGGGGCTCGTCGCCTTCCAGCACCACCATCAGTGCACTGTCGGAGTTGAACTCGCCGAACTTCTCGCCGATGTGCTTCATCGCGATCACCGACGGCGCGTCCTGGGGAGACAGCGAGACGGCGTTGTTCTTGCCGACGATCTCCAACTGCGGCACCAGCACGCTCACCGCGATGGTGGCCGCCAGCCAGAACAAGATGATCGGCACCGACAGCATGCGGATCAGTCGGGGATACAGCGGCGGCCGGGCGCCCTCGACGCTACGGTGGCCGCTCATGCCGCCTTCACCAAACAGCTTGTGGTGGCGGTGTATCCGTCGGCGGACTGCTCGTCGCGCACTTCGCCGTTGACCGTGATGCGGCAGCCCAGTGCCCCGCTGTCGCCCTGCGCGATGACGTTCGCGAACACGCTGGGCACGGTGGTGGTCAGCGTCAGCGTCCAGGGCAGGGCGCTGAACTGCGCTTCCTGCGCCTGCGCATGTTCGTCGATATAGCTGACCATCCCGGAAGTTCCGGCAGGTCCGTACACCTCGTAGGTCACGTACTTGGGCACGGTCGAGACGATGTTCTCGACCCGGGCGTCACCGCCGGCGAGCCGCTGCGTGCCGAACACCCCGTGGAACCGGTTGATGACGAACCCGCCCGCGCCGACCACCACGACGATCGCCAGCAGAATCCACATCCGCGCCAACGCGCTCACCAGCGTCTTCATCGCCTGCACCCAGGCGTGTTTCGCGCTACCGCACCCAACATGAATGGTGACCTTACAACCATAAGCAAACAGCTGTAAAGTTGATGGAATCGAGTGACCTCTCAAGAATCGAGAGGTGCATGGAAATCACTTAATCCGCTGAGCGGCAATCGTTTTGAGTGAAACCCGGACGCGGGCGTCGACAACGCCGCCCTGCGCGCAGAAATGCCGCCAGGGCCAGGCACCGCCACCTATAGTGGGCAGGCGCGCCAAATGAGCGAGCCCTAACCTAACACGTGTTAGCATACGGGCATGGTTTCCGCCCCTCGCCGACGCAATGTGCGTGGTCAGGGTGCGCTTCTCCGCGACGAGATCTTGTCGGCCGCCATCCGCGTCATCGACGCCGCACAGAACGAGGCCGAGGTCTCGCTGCGCAGCATCGCTCGGGAGGCCGGCATCGCGGCCCCGTCGGTCTATGCGCACTTCGAACACCGCGACAGCGTGCTCGACGCGGTGGCCGAAGCGAGTTGGGCGCAGGTGTCCGAGGAGATCGCCGAGCACCGCACCGGCAGCAAGCCCCCACGCGAGCGACTATTCCTGGGCTGCCAGACCTACGTGTCGTTCGCCGAGCGCCATCCGCTGCGCTACGCGCTGATGAGCCAGATCACCGATACCTCGCCGGCCGCCCGGCAGGCATTGGCGATCGTCACCCGGGGCCTACTGGCCTGCCGCGGCGATGAGCCGCAGGCACCGCCGACCCCCGAATCCGACCGGATCGCCGCGGCCCTGTCGGTCGCCGTGCACGGCGTGGCGATGTTGCACCGCACCGATACTCCGCACCTGTGGCTGAGTTCGTTCAGCACCGACGAGATCCTGCGCAGCCTGATCGACGCGGCCATCCTGCAACTCGATCAGGCCGGCACCGCCCCACCCGCAAAGCGGAAATCGACATCAGGGCGTGGCCGCAAGGACCGCAAGCTCGGTACGTGACCGGCAGCCCGTCGTCGCGAGAGCACGGCTCACGTACTTCTTGACGGTGTCCTCGGTCAGGCACAGCGTCTCGGCGATATGAGCGTTGGTCTTCCCGCGGGCCAGTAATTCGACGACATCGCGTTGCCGTTGCGACAGCTGCGCGAGCGGGTCGGTCCGCGCGGCAGGCAGCAGCGGACGCGCCAGTCCGCGCAGGCGCCGGCACAGCAACCGCAGTGCCGAGGCATCCCGCGCGTCGACCGCGTCCGGGTCGGGATCGAACACGCCGAGCAGCCCGTGCGCGGCGCTGCCCATCGGGAAGGTGAACGCATTGCACGAGCGCAGGCCGGCCCGATGCAGAAACTGCTCGACATAAGGGGCCGCCGACGCGGGCACAGTGGGCAGCTCGCGCAGGCTGACCGATCCCGCGGTGTGCAGTTGCCTCAGGGCCACCGGGGTGGCGAAGACGTCGTGCCCGCGCCACCTGCTCATGTAGTCCTCGAGCAGCACGTGCTCGCGATCGGTGGTGACCGGGGCGGTGTCGGAGAATGCGCCGGCCACCGACGGCCCGGTGAAGAACGTGACGCCGCGGACCTCGAACACCTGACGGATCGCGTCCACGACGGCACGGCGGAACTCGGTGAAGTCGGCTGCGTCATCGCAGGCATCGAGCACCGCGAAGACCTTCTCGTAGTCTGCGACCTGCAGCTCGGCTGTGACGCGCCTCACCCGACGAGTAAACGACGACGGGCGTCAAATTGTCCACTTTCGTGCACTGTCGGCGCCGCGGGCGCGAGGCTAGCTTTCTGGCAAGCACACTTCGCGTCTAGGAGGCCCCGTGTCCCGACTCCGGTTCGGCTATTTCATCGCCCCGTTCCACCGCCCCGGCATCAACCCCACGTTGGCGCTGCACCGGGACCTGGAGTTCATCGAGCATCTCGACGCGCTCGGGTACGACGAGGTCTGGATCGGTGAGCACCACTCCGCGGGCAGCGAGATCATCAGCTCGCCGGAGGTGTTCATCGCCGCGGCGGCCGCCCGAGCCAAGCGCATCAAGTTCGGCACCGGCGTGATTTCGCTGTCGTACCACAACCCACTGTGGGCGGCGGACCGGTTGATGCTGCTCGACCACCTCACCCACGGCCGCATCATCGGCGGCGTCGGCCCCGGTTCCCTGCCCACCGACTCGGCCATGATCGGGCTGAACCCGACCGACACCCGCGAGCTGCTGGAGACCAACCTCGACATCATGGTGCGACTGCTCGCCGGGGAGACGGTGAGCGCCAAGACCCCCACGCACGAACTGTTCGACGCGAAGCTGCAATTGGCGCCGTACGCAGAAGGCGGGATCCCGCTGTCGGTCGCCGCCGTCGCCTCCCCGACCGGCGCCCGGTTGGCAGGCAAGCACGGCATCGGCCTGCTGTCGGTCGGCGCCACGTTGAGCGCAGCCGGTTTCGATGCACTGGCCCACCACTGGAACATCGCCGAGGAGCGGGCGGCGGCGTTCGGCACCACGGTCGATCGCAGCAATTGGTCGCTGGTCGGACCGTTCCACGTCGCCGAGACTGATGCGCAGGCCCGCGCCGAGGTCCGGTACGGCATCGAGGCCTGGTTCAACTACTTCCAGAAGGTCGCGGCATTCCCGCAGATGACCATGCCGGGCGACACCGTTGACGGGATGATCGACACGATCAACGAACTCGGCGCCGGCGTGATCGGAACGCCGGAACGGGCACGGGCCCAGGTGCAGCGCCTGTGGGATCAGTCCGGCGGTTTCGGATCCATGCTGCAGATGGCTGCGGATTGGGCCAATCCCGCGGCCACCCGGCGCTCGGCCGAATTGTTCGCCGAGGAGGTGATGCCGCATTTCCAGGGGCAGGCCCAGCCGACCCTGGATGCCGCGGCGCGCGCCGGGCAGGTGCGCGAGGAGCTGGCCCAGACCCAGATCGACGCGATCGCGCACATGGCGCAGAAGTACGAGGCCGAAAAGGCTGACACATAGGGGGATTCGGTGACGATCGTCGCCGCCCTGACACGCCGATTTCTACGCCTGGTCTGCCACTTCGCAATGATCGCGACCAGGACGTAGAAAACGGCGCGTCCGGCACTTCCCAGCGCGCCCATTGAGTACTACATTCGGTAGTAGTCGACTCCCAGGGGGCAGGATGCGGTGGCGCGGCGTAAGTCATGTCGAGTTCGCGGTCTTGGACTATGACGCATCGATCGAGTTCTACGACGCGATGTTCGGCTGGCTGGGGTTCAGCAGTTTCTCGTCACTGAACATGGAGTACCAGTCGGTCTACTACATGACGCGATTCATCAACCCGCACAGCTATATCGGTATCCAGCCAGCTCGTACCGGGGAGAAACTCACCCACACCGACCAGGCCGTCGGGATCAATCACATCGCGCTGTGGGCCCGAAACAGGAAGGAAGTGGACCGCTTTCACCGCGACTTCCTGACCGCCAGGGGCATTCCGGTCACCGATGAGCCCAAGGACTATCCGCAGTACTGGCCCGGCTATTACGCGGTCTTCTTCGACGATCCGGTCAACGGAATTCACTGGGAGCTGGCCTGGGTGCCGAAAGTTCCCACCCCGCGGCAGGTCTGGTCGTTCTATCGGACGATGCGCGCCTTCGGTAAACAGCGACCGGACCTGGCGAACTCGGTGCCCGGCATCACCCGGCAGGCGACGCGGCCGCTGCAGCGATGATCCAGTTGCCGAACTCGACGGCTAGGTGCCAGCGGTGCGCGGCGATCATGCGCGACGGGAACAGCCCGGGGAACTCGACCGTCAGGACCGCCTCCATCGCACCGTCATGGTCTCGGAACTGGTGGCGGACGCCTCCGATGACCAGACCGTCGTCGAGCACGGCCCGACCGGCGATCTGCACCGGATAGCCTGGTTTCACCGGAACCGAAACCGACTCGGCCGCAGCGTAATCGACCAGGAATCGGGTCGGGGTCGGCGATCCCCCGGTGGTCTCGACGACTTCCTGACGTCCGTCCGGCAGCCCTCGCAGCAGATAGTGGTCCGGACAGGACCGAACCATGGCATCCTCGTCGTTCGTCGCGGTGAGGCCGTCGAACCATGCGCCGAACTCCACGGCGGATATCCCCTCGGCGACGAGTCGAGTTGTGCCGTAGGCCTTTCTGCCCCGACTACCGGCCACCGCGATCCGGGCTACCCGTTCGGACATGGCCAGCTCGTGGCGCAGCATCGCATAGATACCCGCATGCCCGAGTCCGGATTTGAGTGCGCACAACGCTTCCCGCTGCGCATCCAGGTCCGCGTCGATCACCGTGTGGAGGTCGGCACCGGGAAGAATCTCGGCGACCGCCCGCCGGCCCAACCTGGAACCAAGTTTGGCCAGGACCGCCTTGGCGCGCCGCGCTTCCCAGCGCTGGACGTCGGAACGGCTGACTTCACGTCCGTCGATGAACGTCTGAATCACGACATCACCTGTCATCAGTTGCTACCCGCTTCACCGTTGATGGGGCCGCGCGGCAGAATGCCGGCGAGCACGAGATCGACGAGGCGGATGCACAGACCGTCGTCGATCGCCTCGCGCGTGACCAGAGTTCGAAAGCTCAATGGAGCGACAAGGACCTCCAAGACCAATCGAGGGTCAGTGCCGGCCGGCAGTTCCCCACGGTCGATCGCCCGATCGATGATGGTGCGGGCCAGCTCCAGCCGCCCGGTCCAGAATTCCTGCCGGACTGCGGCCCAACGCGATTCCTCACCGCTGAAGGCCAGCGCTTGCGCCAGCGCCCGTCCGACCGGGCTGCTGAGGTAGGCCGCGATACCGCTCAGCAAGCCATGCAGGTCAGTACGGATCGATCCGGTGTCGGGCACCGGGATGACCTTCTCGCTGTAGCCCAGCAGCGTCTCGGCGATCAGGCTCTCCCGACTGCCCCATCGCCGGTAGATCGAGGTTTCATGGACCCCGGACCGCGCTGCGACGTCGCTGACCGTGAAGTCGGCGATGCCCTTGTCAGCCATGACCTCCAACGTCGCATCGACCACGGCGCGGCGGACACGCTCGGAACGGCCACCTGGCCGCCGTCGGATTTCTTCAGCCACAACAACCCCCTAACGCTAGCCACTCATGCGTTAAGTATGAGCACGTCGATCGGGCTAACGCAAGGAGTACTTGCGTTAACTCGCGGTTCGGCGCCGTTGATCCGCCGCGGACCAGCAGCGACAGTGCCAAACTTGTGACGTGGTGGATGGCCCGATCACCGCACCGCTCGACGGAGACCACGAGATGCAACGCGCCTCGATCGAGGCGCTGATCGACCGCGCCGTGTCCGCGATCAACACCGGCGACCGGGCGACCGCGACGGAGTTGGCCGACCAGATCCTGGCAGCAGACCGCGGGAACACCGATGCCGAGGACCTACTGGCTGCCTCGACGAACGTCGGGGAGATACGACGCCTCACCATGTTGGTGGCCGATCTCGTCGATTCCACCGCCCTGTCCACCCGGATCGGGCCGGACGCGTACCACTCGGTGGTGGGCGGGTTCCGCGAGCAGGTACATCGCATCATCGCTGACCATGGGGGTCACATCGGCGGTACCGCCGGCGACGGCGTCTTCGCGGTGTTCGGTCATCCGACCGCCCACGTGGACGACGCGGGCCGCGCGGTGCGGGCTGCGCTCGCACTGTGCGAGGGCGTCACCCGCATCAGCGAACAGGCCCGCCGCCGGCATGGCGTCGAAATCGCCGTGCGAATCGGAATCCACCGGGGCTTGGTGTATCTCGATGTCGCACACGACGACGTCTACGGCCTGGCAGCCAATCTCGCCGCGCGGGTCTCGGGCCTGGCTCCACCAGGGTCCGTGGTCGTGTCGACAGCGGTGGAGTCGCTGATCCACAACGACTTCGACCTCGTCGAGCGACCCGCGGCGACAGTCAAGGGCGTACTGGATCCGGTCGCGCATTTCCAGGTGCTGGGCGAGCGGTCCACGCCGCTGACGCTGACGCGAGCTCCGCTGATCGGGCGGGAGCGCGAACTCCGATTGATCGAAACCCGTTGGCGGCAAATGCAGAACGACAGTCCGTCAACACGGGGAATCCTCATTCGCGGCGAACCCGGGATAGGAAAGTCCCGGCTGGCCGCCGAGGCCGCGGACCGGATTCACAGCCGAGCGGGCTCGGTACTCGAGGTGGCCGGGTCCCCGGACCACACCGATGTGGGGTTGCACCCGATCCGGAAACTGCTCGAGCGACGTTGTGGGATCGGACGCGAAGCTCCTCCCGCCGAGCAACTGCGCAGACTCGAAAGCGAGTTCGCCGCTTGCGGTCTGGACCCGGCCACGATGATTCCGGCCCTCGCCCCCGTGCTGGCGATCGGGCCGGAGCACGGATACGAACCGATGCCCGCCGAAGGGCGGAACCTGGTGGGACTCATCGTCGCGTCCGCCCGCACCTATCTCATGGCCTGCATCCGCGCAGACGCCGGAATGCTGATCGCCGACGATCTCCAATGGTTCGACGAAGCAACGCTCGGGCTGCTCGAATCGATCCTGGTTGACGGGCAACACCGCCTGCTGGTCGTCGGGACGTGCCGGGACAACTGGCCGCCACCGCAGTGGCCGCTCGAGACGATCGACCTGGAACGCTTGTCCGATGCACAAACAGACGAGCTGATCGATGCCCTGGGCATACCGGCTGATCAGACCCAGCGAGCTCAGGTTCGCAGCCGCTGCGACGGGATCCCGTTCCACATCGAGCAGGTGGCGGCGAGCATGCGGGAGCGCGCACCAGAAGCTCCCCACGTACCCGATGCTCTCTACGATCCGCTGCTCTCGCGGCTGTACGCCGAACGGCTCGGTGTGCCGGTAGCCGAAGCGGCGGCGGTCATCGGCCGAGAATTCGACGGTGCGCTGCTCCGTGCTGTGCTCGGCATGGACCAGGCTGATCTCGACGACGCCATCGCTCGACTGACCACGTCCGCGGTCGTCGAACCCATCGGCACCGACACCTGGCGCTTCCGCCATGAGCTCCTCCGCGAGGTTGCCTTCGAATTGGTGCCGGCCGAGGCACGGCGTGCTCTACATGGCAGAGTCGCCGACGCGCTGATCGCCCAGAGCCCGGGCGAACCCGACTGGTCAACGGTGGCCGCCCAGTACGAGAATGCCGGCCGGGACGCCGACGCCGCGTCGGCCTCTCACCAGGCCTCGGTGGCCGCACGCCGGCGAGGAGCCTTGGCAGAGGCCCGTGCTCACCTCGGTCGCGCCTTGGCTCAGATCGATCGCTGCTCTCCAGGCACCGTCCGCGACCGCATCGAAATCACCGCGCGGCTGGAACGCGGATACCTCACGGCCACGGTCGAGGGCGCCCAAAGCGTGGTCGCCGTGGCGGACTTCGAGCGGTGCCTTCAGCTGGCAACCGACGGCGCGTACGACGAGGAGCTTGTGGCCGCGCTCGGCGCGGTGGGCGCGTACTACTTCTGGCGCGCCGACCTCCGCCGAGCGCGGCAGCTGCTCGACATAGCCTCGACGAAGGTACAGAGCCAGGGGTTCCCGCAGTTGCTCGACGGATTCCGCGGAATCCTTGCCTGGCTCGGCGGCGATTTCGAAACCGCCACAGAATATTTCGAGCAGGCGACCCGGTCACTCGACGAGAACTATGACCGCCAACTGGCCAAGCTGTGGTTCGTGGCCCACGATCCGGTGGCACTGGCGTATGAACACCGGGCGTGGACACACCTGATCCATGGCGACATCGCCGGCGCTGACGAGCGGTTGGAGCGCGCGGTCCAACGGGCTGAGCAGCTGACCTACCCGCAGGGGCCGTACAACCACCTCTACGCGACCGATATGCAAATCTGGCTTCGCGCGGAATCCGGCCAGTTCGATCTCGCCCGCCCGTTGGTGGACTCGCTGCTCGATCAGGCACACGAATACGGACTCGATGAGGTGTACTGGCAGTTGCTCACCGCGACCGAACGCGCCATGGTCACCGGACTTGCCGAAGTATGCAGTGAAACACCGGATTTGGATGTTCTCGGCGCGCAGATCGAGGCGCTCTCCGGAGCGGTCAGAATCTGGCAGGCGCTGGGTGCGGCGACGTACCGGCCGTTCTTCTGGTGCATGCTTGCCCGGTTCCTCATCACCGCCGGTCAGTTGGACGCGGCGCGCAGTCGCATAGACGCAGCCCTGGCCTTCGCCGAGGAGACCGGAGTGCAGTTCTACAGCGCCGAACTCCTACGGATACGGGCCCGCACCCAGACCGATGCGGCCGCGAAGGCTGTCGACCTGTCGGCGGCGCGAGAGCTGGCGAGAAGCCAGCAGGCCTGGCTCTTCGAACTGAGGTGCAGCCTGGACGATTTCGACCTACGCGGAACACCCGCCCGTCAAAGCCTCACCCAGGTGGTCGAGAAGATGCCCAGCAATTGCCCGCTTCCCGAAGTGCAGCGGGCCCGCACGATCCTCGGCCCACCGTAGGGCTAGGCCAGAGCCACCCCCAGCTCCTGGGCGAACACCTTGATCATGTGCTGAACCGCAATTTCGTTGCGGCCGATGATCATATGGTCGTGCTGACCGTGACGGACTCCTTCACCGCACTGCGGGAGCATGGCGAAGTCCTCGTCGCGCACCGCGGCGTGGACCCCTTCGTAGACGGCGTCATAGGCCGCGCGCATGTCGTCATTCGTGGCCGGGACCCGACCCATCCAGCTGTGCCGCACCGTGCAGCGGGTCGGTTCCCCCTCCGGCAACATGTCAATGATCTCCACCCCCACCGGGCTGTTCGCGAGAATGAGGTTCGGGTAGACCCAGTAGATGACACCCATGTTGGCCGATGGGTCGAACGAGGCACTCGGGTCGTCGGTGAGATTCTTGATCCAGTTGAAGGGGAAGCCGATGCGGTGATGTCTGCCGAACTCGTCGTAGATCGCGGTGTTCGGCAGGGTGTTCTGCCCGATCAGGCTCTCGCCATGGACGAACGGGAAGTGGTAACCCTCGGCGAACGCCTCGAGTGCTCCCTTCCACGACACCTCTGAGGAGAACTCGCGGTCGGTGTGGTAGCCGTACGCCTCGTAATTCCATTGCGCCAGTTCGGGACCGAGTGCTCCCAGGTGGCCGTCGAGATCAATCGTGGCGTCCGCGGTCAGCACCGCCCAGACGAAGCCGTAACGCTCCTCCGACGGCAACTCCACCAGGCCGTACTCCTTGGGGTCCATGGTGTCGAAACCGGCCTTGCCCGGGACCATGAACAGCTCACCGGTGTTGCGATAGGTCCACGCGTGATACGGGCAGACGAACCGTGACGCGTTGCCGGACCCGCAGGCCGGCATCGCGCCGCGGTGACGGCAGTAGTTGAGGAAAACGTGGCTGGCACCGGTGCGGTCCCGGGTGACCAGCAGCGAGTCCCCGAGCACCGATCGGACGACGAAGTCGTTCTTCTCCGCGATCTGGGCCGACGGCACGATCGCCAGCGGGACCCGGCGCAGGATCTGGGATTCCTCGATCTCGGTGATCTTCGGGTCGCGGTAGTAGTGCAACGGCACCTTCAGCACCTGGTCGGCCATATCCGTCGTCCCCTCGACGGCGTGCCGCAGAGCGCGGCGGGTCAGGTCCTCATCGGTGCTGCTCACTGGGCTGACAGTCATGATCTGACCATACAATGATCATCGACTGTATTGTCAAGATCTGATCGTCGTTCATGCGACGATCAACGGATGCGCAGGCACGGCTGGTCGGGAGACATTCCCGCCGATGACGACGAAGCCGTCGGCCGCATCATCGGCGCGGCCCGCCAGGCGATCGACGCGCGCGGCACGGTGAGCGTGTCCGAGGTGGCTCAGGCCCTCGGGGTGACGCGCCAGACGATCTACCGTTACTTCCCCACGCTCGAGAGCCTCATGGTCGCCACCGCCGTCTCCTCGGTGGACGGGTTCCTCGACCGGCTCGCCGCGGAACTGGGTTCCATCACCGACCCCAGCGAAGCGGTCGTCGAAGGCATCGCCTACACCGCCGAACAGATCCCCCACGACCGCTACCTCAGCCTGGTCCTGCAGCCCGGCAAGGCCAGCGCCTTCACCGCCGGCGTGACATCGGACCTTGCCATCGAATTCGGCAAGTCGATCCTGCGGCGTTTCGATATCGACTGGGCTGCAGTCGGATTCGCCGGAGACGCGCTCGATCAGCTGGTCGAGTTCATGCTGCGGACGCTGCAGTCGTTCATCGTCGACCCGGGCGGGCCGTCACGCCATGACACCGGACTGCGTACCTACCTGCGGGACTGGGTGGCCCCGGCCGTTGCCGCGCACGCGCGTTAGAGCGTCGCGACACCCTCGAAGCAGGTGGTGGTGGCACCGCCGACCCAGACCGACCCATCGGATTCGGCCACCACACTGATCTCGCCGGCCCGGCCGAGCCGTGCCCCCTGAGAGACCCGGTATTCCGCCGGCGCCGCACCGGTACTCGTCAACCATTGCCCCACCGAGGCATTCATGCTGCCGCACACCGGATCCTCGGGAACGCCGACGCCGGGTGCGAACGTCCGCATTTCGTAGTCGTGCGCCGACCCGGGCGGATACGCGCCGACGAAACCGACCATGGCCGTGGGGATCCTGGCCAGGTCAGGTTCCAGTTCGAGCACACGTTGCGCGCTGTCCAGTACGAGGACGGCCCATCCAGGACCGTTGTCCGCCCACTGGTGTGCCAGGACATCGGTGCGTGCCACCCCGAAGGCGTCGACGATCTCATCCAGATACTCATCGTCCAGAGACCCCGACCGCAGCGTCGGTGGCGCCTGGAAGTACAGCTCGCCGTCGCGCTGCCGGACCTCCACGAGGCCGGCACCGCATTCCTGCACGACGCGTCCCCGACGCCGGGGCTGCCCGCCGTGTCCGAGCCAGGCGTGTGCGGAACCGAGTGTGGGGTGCCCGGCGAACGGCAGTTCGCTGCCAGGAGTGAAGATCCGTAGGCGGTAATCGGCCTCAGGCCGCGTCGGCGGCAGCACGAACGTCGTCTCCGACAGGTTGGTCCAGCGTGCAAGCCGTTGCATCGCAACGTCGTCGAGGCCTTCGCTGTCGAGCACGACCGCGACGGGGTTGCCGAGGTACGGGGTTCGGGAGAACACGTCGACCTGGGCGAATGCACGATGACGGGGCATGGTCCTCCCACCTCTGAAGAGCGCAGCAACGTACGCCAGTATCCGCCGAGTTCATGTCGGGCGCTCACAGCTCAGGCGTACGCTCACCCACGTGGTCGATCTCTCGTATGTCATCGCCGGGTCCGAAGCCACCGGCGGCGCCGGCCTGCAGGCCGACCTGCGCACCTTTCAGGAGCTCGGCACCTACGGCGTGGGCACCGTGACCTGCATCGTGTCGTTCGACCCCAAAGCCAGCTGGGGCCACCGGTTCGTGCCCGTCGATCCACAGGTGATCGCCGATCAGATCGAGGCGGCGACGTCGGCGTACGACCTCGATGTCGTCAAGATCGGCATGCTCGGCACCCCCGCAACGATCGACGTCGTCGCCGGCGCGCTCGCCGTCCAATCCTGGCGGCACATCGTCGTCGACCCCGTGCTGATCTGCAAAGGGCAGGAACCCGGCGCCGCGCTCGACACCGACACCGCCCTGCGCCGTCAGATCCTGCCACTGGCGACCGTCGTCACCCCGAACCTCTTCGAGGCCCGCACCCTCGCCGGGATGGACGCCATCTCCTCGATCGACGACCTCGTCGAATCTGCCCGACGCATCGCCGACCTCGGCCCCCGCTATGTCCTCGTGAAGGGCGGCGTCGAGTTTCCCGGCGACGACGCGGTCGACGTCCTCTTCGACGGCGACGACGCCGAGATCCTGCGCGCACCGAAGGTCGGACACGCCCGCGTCGCGGGCGCGGGATGCACTCTGGCAGCGGCGATCACCGCCGAGCTGGCCAAGGGGGCCGGTGTCCCGGAGGCAGTGCGCCTGGCCAAGGACTTCACCACCGCCGGAATCGTCGATCGGATCAGCGGTAACGCACCGTTCGACACCGTGTGGCAGGGTGCGCGCGGCACGACTCGCTGACACCGGTCACCCGGGCGCGATTCCCAAAGCGCCGGCGAGGGTTTCGTAGATCCCGAACGCGTCGTCGTCATACACCTGGAGCAGAACCTCGGGCATCTGCGGGTGCGGCGCCGAATGCTCGCCCACCACCTGGATCTGCACGTGATTCGCCCCGGCCGCGAGATGCTCACGCAATCCGCGCGCGACCGTCGCCGCGTCACCGTGCACAGCCAGCTGGTCGATCAACCGGTCGCTCCCGTCGCCGGCCAGATCCTCATCCGCGAAGCCGAGTCGCCGTAAGTTGTTGGTGTAGTTCACCAATCCGAGATACGGGTGCTTGATCCGTGGACGTGCGAGAGCACGCGCCCGTTCAGGGTCGGACTGCAGAACCACCTTCTGCTCGGGTGCAAGTATCCGCTGCGGCCCCAACGCCACCCGTGCGCGCCAGGTGTGCTCGGGCGTGACGAGATAGGGCACCGACCCGGCAGCGCGCTCGCCCGCCAGGGCGAGCATCTTCGGGCCGAGTGCGGCCAGCGCCCTCTTCTCGCGGGGCAACCCGTGCTGATCGAGCGCATCGAGGAATCCGTTCAGCGCGGCCATCGGGGTGCGGTAGTCGCCAACCTGTTCAGGGTGGCCCACGCCGATGCCCAGCAGCAGGCGGTCCGGATATGACCGCTCGATCCGCCGGTACGCTGCCGCCAACGTGGCAGCATCACCGCGGTAGATGTTGTAGATGCTGCTGGCCACCACCAAATGGTCCGTGGCGGCCAGCAGTTCGTCGATCCCCGACAGATCCGGCTCCGGGCCACCCAACCACAAGGTCGTGTAGCCAAGGGCCTCGATCCGCTTGGCCATTTCGGGTGTTGTGGCATAGGCCGGTTGCCAGACACCGAACTCACCGAGATTCACTGCACACCTCCAGTCACACGCTGATACCTCACGAGCGTGGCTCGAGAAAAATGGACCAGCAAGTCCAAACTGGGAACTGCTCCCTACATGTTTCTCGGGTCGGCCGGGTTGTGGACCACCGCGGTCGTGTCTGCGAGGGTGACCCGGAACTGCATCACCCGATAGGGATATCCGGTGTCGGTGTTCCATTGCGAGACAACCAGGCCTGTGCCGCCGACGACGTCGAGTTGCGCGCCCGGCAGGACGTATCCGCCGTAGAGTTGCGCCACTGCGCCATCGGCATGGTCCTCCTGCTCCCACGTCGTGCCGACCACCGGTGTCTGAATCGGGGTCTGATGGAGGTTGGCCGTCGGCGAGGCGATGACGCGGTAGCCGAGAGCGTACTGCGACGCCAGGAAGCCACCGAGCACCCACTTTCCGGGCGCCAGGCGCCGCAGCGTCAGTTCCCCCCAGTGCTCGTCCGCGGGAGTGATCGGTGTCGGCTCATTGCCCCATCCCCAACGCTGACCATCCCAGCCCCATCCGACGTATCGGGTGTTGTCACCGATACCGTCGGGCCGTACGCGCCGCAGGATGATGCCCTTGTCTCGTTGAAAACCGGTGGATACCACGTAGACCCACCCGTCGTCGGGTTCATAGTCCCACGACCAGCACTGGGCCTGGCCGTGATGCAGGTCTGCGGCGAACTTCGCCTTCTCCCCCATGTGGTGCCAGGTGATCCCGTTGTCGGTCGAGGACCAGATCTCGGTCCAGATGACGTTCGGGAAGCCACGATTGACGATGGCGTGCAGATACAGGGTGTCGTCGACACGCAGCAAGTCCGACGGCAGCACCGTGCTGATTCCTCCGTGACTCCATCCGGTGCTGGGGTCATCATGGATGTAGAACCACAGTTGTTGCGCGAAGTTCGGATCAGACCCGCCGGCATCTTCATAGCGGATGGGGTGTTGCGCGTCGCCGGAGCCGATGAGGACCACAGGAGCCCGCCACAGGCCTTCCCCGACGTGCACGCCCGAGAATGTGTCGCCGAACACCGAGACCAGGGTGCCGTTCGGAGCCAGAACCGATGCGCCGAGATCGGTTGCGGTGACTCCCCATCGGTCGGTGATTCCGACGCCGGTGACATCGGCGAGCTTTGCCCCGCGCCGGGCGGGTGGCTGCGCGGGGGCGGCGGCCAGCTGAGCGTGCGAACGCCGGCCGTTGGTGGCGTTCTTCCAGCGGGACAGCGTCGACCGGCTGATGCCGGTGTCCTCCGCTATCGCCGCGACAGCCTCACCGGAGTTCATCCGATGCATGGCTTTTCGGCGCACCTCGACCGAGTAGCGGCCGCCCATCCGGTCGACATCTTCCTTGGTGACACTCACCAGCCGGCCTCATCCAGCGAGCCCAGCGGGGGTGCAACCGCCTCGAGTCCCACTGTCATGGTGTCGTGGTCGCGCAGCGCTCCGAACGACAGCCCCGAAAGCCGCTCGATGTCGGCGACGGATTTCTGGAACATGACGACTTTGTCGATGTCGGTGAAGGATTCGGTGTCGGAGCCGAAGGCCGCGTCCAACGCCGCGTTCTGATCGGCCAAGAACGCGGTGGCACGGAGATTGCCGTCCTCGGCACTGACCCGAACGACGATCTTCCAGAACTGCCGCGGCACATTGACACCCCGGTACAACGGATCGTTGCTGCCGAACACCGGGCCGGTGATGACGGTGATCTGCCGCTTCTCGGCACCGGCGTTGTCGAGGGCGTAGTTCTCGATCTTGGCCCAGAGGTGCTGGTTGAATGCCGAGATCTGGGGGCAGCAGTTGGCGAAGTGGAATGTGTCGTCGGCGGCCTGTTTTGCGGCGACCGGACTGCCCCAGGCCGGATCGAGGCGACGCACCATGTGGCCACGGTCGAACAACCGCGGCTTCTGCCGGTCGAACACATCCTGGTCGAGCTGCTGCTCGGGTCGTAGGCGAGGATCGACGTACCAGGTCTCGACAGCCTCGACCTCTCCGGTCGTGCGGTTGATCTTGCGCAATCGGCGGCCGTCGATGTTGACGATGGTGAACAGCGGCATCCGCCGGTCAGCCCGGATCACCAGGCTGAAGTGGTGGTAGCGCAGCACGACGTTGGCCGTCGATCGCCTGAGGCCTTTCGGAACTGCGCACTGCGCCAGCAACTTGGCCGGGATGGACGGAACGGCGACGGCTTTGGACAAGAACTCCGGATCGTAGCCGGAGCGGTTGCTGTAGTCCGGGTTCGGCGCGTCATTACGTTCGAGGATCGATGGTTGGGCGGCAGCCGGCGCTTCGTCGGTGATGGCGACAATCGGGGCCGACGAATCGAGTCCGGGCGCATTGCCGGTGATGGTCAGTCGCGGCAGGAACAAGTCGGCGGTCACCACTGACGGTGACGCGCCGACAACCGGGGTGCCGCCACCAGTGACCTGACCCGGCACGGTCGTCGTCGCCTCCAACGGGGTGGCGGCGGCCGGGGGGTTGAGCGCTTCGGCCAGCAGATCCCTCAGACCGGAAGGCAATTGGTCATGGCGGATACGGAGTGCTTCGATGATGGCGCTGATCCGGATGCCCTCGTTGCAGTCGTCCGGCACGGGCTGACCGTCTTCGAGCTCGGTGTCGTTGTGGCCGCCACCCGCGTGGTGCAGGGCGACCAGCACGAATTGATCGTTGAACACCGGGCTACCGCTTGAGCCGTGCAGCGTGTCGGCGGCGTAATACAGCGTGACACCCTTCTTTCCGCGACCGATGACCCGGTTCTCGCGTAGTGCGATCTGTTTGTAGTCGGCTTCGGGATGTTCGATGATCGTGACGTGGTCGCCTTCGGCGTGTTTGTCCTGAGCCGATGACAGTGCGCTCCAACCGAAGTCCGGCAGGTTTCCGTCTCCCGCCGAACGGGGTCCGACGGCGATCAGCGATACGTCGAGTTCGTTTTCGGCGCTGGTCCAGAAGAACGTCGCCGGGTCGAGGCGAAACTCCGTGACCGCGGCGGGCACGTCATCGATGTCGAGTTGGTAGTTGAACTGGATCGAGGTCGACGCGGCACTCTGGGCGTCCGCGATGACGTGGTTGTTGGTCATGAACAACCGAGGTGACACCATCACGCCGGTGCCCAGCGGCCTGCGCTTCCCGTCGATGACGCGCGCCACCGCTCGCGCGGACAGCCTCGCCATCTCGACGTAGTAGATCGGCACGAAATCGGTCGTCGGACCGATGATCTTCTCCAGTTCACCCCGCATCTGCGGCTTGACCAGAGCGGCCACCTTGTCCTTGCCGGACTGCGGGAGGCCCTTGAGCAGATCGAGGTCGCCGTCGACGACCTTGTTGATCTGCGTTGAGGTCAGGTCACCGGCAGTGATCGCAGCAACGCGGCGAACCAACCGGCAGTGGTCGGGTTCCATGAACACGTTGGACATAACGCCTACCTCGGTTGCGTCGGGATATCGCGGTTTCCAGTCTTTTCCCTGCGTGTCATCAGCACACGCGTAGGCGACTACTCGATTCCGGCGGGGCGGCCGATTCGGATCCACCTGATCGCAACGCTCCTCAGCGAGATCCGCATTGGGCTATGTTGCCTCGGCTCATGACCGCACCGGACGTCATGGCATTCACACCGGCTCCGTCGTCGACGTTCAGCGCGAGCCAGGAAGGGCTACATGTCACCGAAGAAGAAGGCACACCTGCTCGGGTTCATGCAGAACGGATTCAACAGTCACGCGACTGGCATGTGGCGCCATCCCCGCGACAAGGTCAACTGGGACTTCGGGCACTACGACTATTGGCAGCACATCGCACGAGTTCTTGAGCGCGGGTTGTTCGACGCCATCTTCATCGCTGACCAACTCGCACCGTATGCCACATATCAGGGCTCGTCGGACGCGAGCGTGAAGTACGCGGTGCAATTCCCCTGCAACGAGCCGTCGACCATCGTCCCGGCGATTGCCACGGTAACCGACCGGCTCGGCATCGGCGTGACGCTCTCGACGGCCTTCGAGCATCCCTATTCCATGAGCCGCCGGCTGTCCACACTGGACTATCAGTCCAAAGGGCGCATCGCCTGGAATATCGTGTCGTCGTTCTCCCATGGCGAGTGGAACGCGTACGGCGTCGACGGTCGCGAACGCGGAGATCGTTACGAACGCCTCGAGGAGTACATGGAGGTCTGTTACAAGCTCTGGGGTTCCTGGGAGGATGGCGCCGCCGTCGCCGACAAGGCATCCGGGGTCTACGGTGACCCCGACAAGATTCACGAGGTCACCCACGAAGGAAAGTACTTCAGTTGCAGGGGAAGACATTTCGTCGCCCCCTCGCCTCAGCGCCACCCTGTTCTGTGGCAGGCCGGCTCCTCGGATCGGGGCCGGGATTTCGCGGCGAAGCATGCCGAGGCCGTCTTCGCGGTCCATCCCACGATCGCCCGGATGCAGGAGTACTCGGCCGATCTCGAGCACCGGGCGACCGAGCGATTCGGTCGCGAGCCGGGCAGCGTCAAGCGGATCTTCGGCTTACAGACGGTTGTCGGCGAGAGCCGGGCGCAGGCGGAGGACAAGTTCGAGCGGATCAAGGAGTGCATACCGCTTGAGGGAGCATTGGCCTGGATCTCAGGCCACTTCGGCCTCGATTTCTCCCAGTACTCGCTCGACGAGAATGTCGCCGACATCGAAGTGCCCGGTATCCAGGGGCTGTTCGAGTCGATCCTGTACGCGAAAGACGGCGCGCCAGTCACCGTGAAGGAGGCCGCTCTGATCTACGCCCAAGGCATGGGAATGCCCGTGGCGGTGGGGACCGCTGCCGACATCGTCGATCAGATGGAGACCTATCTCGATGACGGCGGCGCCGACGGCTTCATGTTGGCGACCACATTCACCCCCGGCTGCTACGAGGAGTTCGTCGACTGGGTGGTGCCAGAGCTACAACGGCGGGGCCGCTACCGGGAGCGCTACACCGGCACCACACTGCGCGAACACCTACACGAATACTGACCCGGGCCGACACCGGATCACTGAGTCATGCACTTTGAGTGCGATATATTGCACTGATGGATGAGGCCGCGGCCAAGCTGGCCACCGCGATCGGCGCCCGCGTGAAACAGGAACGCGCGGCCCGGGGCTGGACGCTGGATCAGCTTGCCGCCGCCGCATCGGTCAGCCGGCGCATGGTCATCAGCGTCGAGCACGGCGAGGTCAACCCCAGCGTCGGAACGCTGCTGCGGCTCAGCGACGCGCTGGGTGTCGGGCTGCCCGCCCTGGTAGAGCCCCCGGAGACCCGCCCGGTGAAGATCACCCGCGCCGGTGACGGTGCGCAACTGTGGAGCGGCGCGGCCGGCGGGCGTGGCGTTCTGGTGGCCGGCACCGCCCCGCCGGATGTCGTCGAACTATGGGACTGGTCTCTGGGCCCCGGTGACCGTCACGCCAGTGAGGCCCACGCAGCCGGCACCGAGGAGCTGATTCACGTGCTCGAGGGCGCGATCACCGTCGAGATCGACGACCAGGCGATCACCCTGGAGACCGGGGACGCGGTGTCCTTCCCCGGCGACGTCGACCACGCGTACGCCAACCCGCACGCCGCCCCGGCGCGGTTCTCCCTGACGGTGTTCGAACCCGGTGTCGGATCCCCCACTAACCGACCGGACGCGTCACCCCCATCCGCCCACCGCAGGCAAGGAGAATGACATGTTGATCCACCCATGGGACGCCGCCCTCGACGAGGCCGAATGGCAGAACTGGCTGGCCGGCACCGACCGATTCGGCATCCTTGCGGTGAACAACGTCGACCCGGCTTCCGCACCGCTGATGGTGCCCACCCACTTCACCCACGCCGGCGGCGAACTGCTGCTGCATCTGGCCCGCCCCAACCCGGTCTGGCCGCACCTGGAGGCCGCCACCGAGGTACGCCTGACCGTGATCGGTGACTACGCGTTCATCCCCACCTATTGGCGCGCCAAGGCCGGCGGCCCCGATGAGGACGGAGTGCCGACGAGCTACTATTCATCGGTTCAGTTCATCTGCCGCCCAACGATTTTGGATGACCCCGAAGGCAAGACCCGTATCCTGGCCGCTCAACTCGCCGACTTCCAGCCCGAAGGCCGCCACGCCACCGTCGCCGTCGGCGAAGACCCGTACGGACGCATGCTGCCCGGCATTCGCGGCATACGCCTTGAGGTACTGCGGGTGGAAGCCAAGTTCAAGTACGACGATGCCAACCCGATCGAGCATCGCGAGCGGGTCATCGAAAACCTCGAACAGCGCGGGCATGGCCTGGACACCGCGGCCGCGGCCCAGCAGCGCCGACGCCTGGCCGCGATCGGCGACTGGAAGCTCAGGCGGAAGGAAAACGGAAGATAAGGGCGTCGAGTAGGCGCCTCACCTCGTTGAGTCGTGTGCGCACCGCGGTCTGATGATGATGGGCACCGGGCCGTCCGGCCCTGACCCGGTCGTCGATCCGCGCCAATTGCGACTGGAGGTCGGCCATCTCGGCCTCGAGAAGTGCGATGAACGCCTGTGCCTGGCGCACATCGGCGCTGGCCCGGGGAGCCAGGTTGACCACCGGTGCCGGCGCGGCCACCGGCCGAAGCCAGAGTGGATCAACAGGGTCTGCCGTCATCGCCCTACGGTCGCAGTACCCCTCGGCGATCCAGTTTCCCGGCCGTATCCGTCCGGTAAGGAGCTGTTCACACCGGCGTCAACCGGAATGTGAGCTCTACCGAAACAGCGCACTGGCGATGTCCGCGAAATGCTTGCGCACCGCCTGTTCGTCCATGTCGAGGATGAGCTGCGCGATGGCCCCGTCATAGACCGTGACCAGCGCGCGCGCCACATCGACCGGCGTGGGCAGCGACTCCGGCAACTTCGACACCCGGTCGCCGATATGGCCGGCGATCATGTGGGCGAAGTCCTCGCGCATCTGCGAGCGTTCGGTCGCGAGCTCCAGCTGCACGTCGGGCCGGCGAGCGGCATAAAGGACGAAGTCGGTGTTGATCAGCAACCAATCCCGGTTGATGGGCAGAGCCTGCGCCCAGGCCTGAATCGTGGCGTCGACGGTTTCGAACGGTTCGGCGTCCAGGAATCTCACGGTGTGCTCCGCGAACTCACGAGACTGCTCGCGGTACAGCGCCAAGAACAACTCGTCCAACGTTCCGAAGTTCGAGTAGAACGCACCCTTGGTGTACCCCGAGGCCTGACAGATGTCGTCAATCCTGGTGCGCCCAAAACCTTTTGCAGCGAACACCTCGAACGCCGCATCCAGCAGCCGCTGACGCGTCTCGATACGTCGCCGCGTCATCGGCCGTGGGGATTCAGCAGATCGACCGTCGTCCTTCTCCACGGATTCATGATACCTTTTGGCATCCGATACTAAAAGGTATCAAACTCGGGTGGGGATGACTGAGGGGTGATTCGATGCTGCAGAAAAGAATTGGTGTCGCGGCATGCGCCATCGCGACCCTGTTCATGGCGGCGACGCCGACCGCGCGTGCACATCCCGACACCGGAAACCGGACGGGCGCCTGTCAGGCCTGGCAGTCGACCACGGTGGCCAGCGGACTCGGCGCCCTCGAGAATCTCGAGCCCGACGGCCGCGGCGGTTTCTACCTCAGTGCGATCAACGACGGTCGACTGCTCCATGTCGACGACCGCGGGACCGGAACCACAGTGCTGTCAGGTCTCGACCATCCTGCGGGCCTTCGACTTTCGGGAAGCAGCCTGTACTTCCTGACCGGAAACAACCCCGGCACCTCGCGCGGCACGCTGCAACGCCTGGATCTGGACACCGGTCAGGCCACGACCTTGCTCACCGGATTGCCCGCACCGAATGGACTGCTGTTCCTACCGGGCGGCGATCTGATCTTCTCGCAGCTGACCGTCCCGACTCGGGGCATCGACCGCTACAGCCCGGCCACCGGACGCCACACCAGATCCTGGTCGGACACACCGCTCCCCAACGGTCTCGCACTGACGCCCGATCGCACCGCGCTCTATACCGAGAATTCGGCTCTGTCAACGGTTTTGCGGCTCCCACTCGACAAGCCGAACGCTACCTCGACCATCGCACGATTGCCCGGACTGATCGCCGGCTCCGACGACATGCAAGCCACCCGCGACGGGACGCTCTACGTCGCCGGCGACACCTCGGGTGAGGTCTACGCCGTGAACACCGACACCGGTCGGGTGTGCACGATAGCCAGAGGACTCAGCCAACTCGCCCTGCCGCCGAACGGACCGACCTCGGTGCGGGTGGCGCCCGGACCCGAGGGCAATGCCCTGTACGTCACGGCCATCGATGGCAAACTGCGGCGCCTCCAACCCCCGGCCGGGATCGACCTCACGCCGGTTGTCTGATCGGAACCACAGCGAGGGCCTCGATCTCGACGAGCTGATCGGGATATCCGAGGACTGTGACGCCCAGCAACGTGCTCGGTGGTCGGTGGTCCTCGAAGGCAGACACCACTTCATTCCACGTCAGAGCGAGATCGTCGCGCCGGCTGCTCGCGACATAGATCGTCGTCTTCACCACGTCACGCAGCTCGGCTCCGCACTCCTGCAACGTAATCCGGAGATTGCCCACCGCCTGACGGGCTTGGGCCGAAACATCGCCGGGAGCGACAACCCGACCCTGATCGTCGAGCGGACACGCGCCCGCGGTGAAGATCAGGTCCGATCCCCGTGCTATCGCGGCGTAGGCATAGGGCACACCATCAAATAGCCGCGCACCACGCACAAGCTCTATGGCCATGACCAAGTGTCGCAGGCCGACCTACCCTCGGTGGGGTGGACGTGTACGAAGCGGTGGCGTCACGGCGCTCGGTGCGGGCGTTTGCGGATCAGCCGGTGGATTGGGATGTCTTGTCACGGGTGCTCACGGCAGCCTCGCGGGCTCCGTCAGGAGGCAATCTTCAGCCTTGGCACATCTACGTGCTCGGCGGTGAGCGCCTGGCGCATCTCAAGGAACGAATCGGCCTTCGGGTAGCGGCAGGCGACCGCGGAGATCCCTTGGAGGTCGCAACCTATCCGACACCGCTGAGCAATCCCTACCGGGAGCGCCTCGAGGAATTCGGGCAAACACGTTACGGCGCCCTGGGTATCAGCCACGACGACCACGCGGCGCGAGCCCGAGTCCGCGCCGGCAACTGGGACTGCTTCGGCGCCTCCACTGCCCTGTTCTGCTACCTGGACCGCGACATGCCGCCACCGCAATGGGGAGATGCCGGCATGTACCTGCAGACGGTGATGCTCCTGCTACGAGCGGAAGGGCTGCACAGCTGCCCACAAATCGCGTGGGCGGAATACCATCGCACCGTTTCCGAGACCATCGCACCTCCGCCACAACGAATCTTGTACTGCGGTATGTCAATTGGCCATCTCGACTCGACACTGCCGCAGCCGCCCATACCGCGCGCGCCGCTGTCAGAGACGGTTACCTTTCTGCGGTGAGTTCCGTGCCACGGTGCATCTCATAGCTGCTGCGGGCGCCACCGGGAAATTCGACGAATTCCACCGCGGTGCCGTCGGGATCGTTGACGAAGAACATCCGGACCCGGTCGATGGGGAACGGCTCCTGGGCGGGCTGGAAGCCCGCATCGACCACAGCGCGATACGTCGCGTCGAGATCGGTGACCGACAACGCGATGTTCTGGTTGCCCAGAAAACCCCGTTTCCCCGATCCAGATGGCGTCGACGTACCGAGGCTGACCAGTTCGAGCATGACTCCGCCCACCACTCCCCCGACGACACGACCCTCCGCCTGGCGGGACGCGTGCAGGATCGCATCGAACGGCTCACCGGAAATCAACTGGTCGAACACCACTTCCATGCCCAACAGGCCACGGTAGAAGTCCAGGGACCGGTCCACGTCGGTCACGCCGACAACCAGATGGCACAAACGTAGATCACTCAGCATGGGGTTCCTCGACTTCCTCGTCAGCGCTTGATCATATGAGCTAGCGTGCCAAATCTGGCCGACTCCGAAAGGCAACTTCATGTCCACCTACAGCCATCCGCACTCGCTGGACGGCCACGTCACGATCGTCACCGGGGCCGCCCGTGGCGTCGGCAAAGGCATCGCCACCGCCCTGCTCTCCCGCGGGGCCCGCGTACTGGTGACCGACATCCTCGATGACGTACTGGCAAACACCACAGCAGAATTCGCCGAGGCGGGGTTCGACGTCGCATCCGTGGTGGCCGACCTGCGTGACGCCGACAGCGCCCAGCGCATCGTCGACGCGGCACTCGACGCCTTCGGAACGGTGAACGGATTGGTCAACAACGCGGTGGCCAGCGCCGGACCGATCCCGTTCGTCGACATTCCCGCCGAGGAATACGAGCGAGTCCACGACACCGGGCCACGGGCAACGTTCCGGCTGATGCAGGCGATTCACCCCGTCATGGTCAAAGGCGGCGGCGGATCCATCGTCAACCTGGGTTCGGCCGCGGGCACGGTGGGCACGCATTCATTCGGCGCGTATGCCGGTGCCAAGGAAGCCATTCGCGGCATGTCCAAGGTGGCGGCACTGGAATGGGGCGTCGACCGGATCCGGGTCAACGTGGTTTGCCCGCTCGCCGAAACCGACGGCCTGAAGGTGTTGCGCGACATGGCGCCCAAGCAGTACGAGGCAGTCGTCAGAAGCACCTCACTCAAACGGATCGGCGATCCCACCACCGACATCGGTGCCGTTGTCGCCTTCCTGATCGGCGACGACTCCGCCTATCTCACCGGGCAGACACTTCTCGTCGACGGCGGGGCCGGTTCGTTCCGCTAGCCGCAATCGCCGCCAAACCGCTGGTCACCCTTGTAGGTTCGAATTTGCCGAGGAAAGCACGAGCCAATAAGGAGGAAGACCAATGACGAAACATTTCGGGAGCTCGTTCTCCCGCCGCACGTTCATCCGCGGTGCCGCCTTGACGGTGCCCGTCGTCGGCGCTGCCGTAGTCGCACCAGTTGCCTTGGCAGCACCACAGGAATGCGGTGACCCATCCGGCAAAGTCGGCAACTGCGCGGCTCAACTGCCGCAGCAGTTCACTTCGACAAGTTTCAGCACGACAGCAATTGCCGGCGGCACGAACTACTCAATCCTGTTCAGCACGAACATCCGACGGGGCCCGCTCATCCCGTCGGGCACCACGGGTTATCGCATCAGAAGCGTCAGCGTGTCCGGCACGAAGCTCGACGGCGCCCCGTTCTATCTCACGCCGGGGATCGGTGAGGTCGGCCCGCGGCTCCTCAATGCCCTGTCCGCGTCGTCGTTGGGTTTCGCCGTGGATGTGCCGTGGGACGCCAACCAACTCGTGCGTTCGTTCCTCTACACCTATGACGTCGAGTTCCTCACCGGCCTGACGGTCAATCAGACCTGCCGCTACACGACGACGATGACTCTCGCCGACAACGGGATGACGCTCGGCGGCGTCGGATCGGTCAACTTCTCCACGCCGATGCTCGCCGAGTGCGAGACAGCCCCGCCGCCCCAGTAGCTCTTTCGGCTAGCCGTGCGCCTTGCGCACCAGATCGATGGCGTACTGGTTGACGAAGGTGCCCGCGGACGCCTCGCCCGTACCGCACGCGCCGTCGGACTCGCCGGGACGCTTGACCCAGAGGAACGCGTCGACGTTTCCGTTCCCGGTCGCCGTGGTGGGCGCCGCGCCGAGGGCCCGGCCGCTGGGGTTGCACCAGTACATCTCGCCCTCGGCAGGCCCGGCACCATTGCGCGACGTGTCGATGACGTAGGGCTTGCCACCCGTCCCACCCGAGATGGCATCGCCGTAGCCGATTTCCTCCTCGGTGGTGAAGAAGTTGGCGGTGTTGAGGCTGAAGCCGCGCGCCTTGGCCACGCCGACCCGGTTGAGCCGGTTCGCCATTTCGCCGGCGGCCGTCCACCGCGAGTGGCCCGCGTCGACGTACAGCGCGGTGCCCGGATTGCGGGTCAGGGTGTCGACGGCGTAGCTCATCAGGTTGTAGCGCTCCTCGCGCTGATCGCCCGACAGGCAGTCGGCCATCGCGAGGGCATCGGGTTCGAGGATGACCGCGGCCGGTCCGCCGCCGATGGCGGCGGCGACGCCGTCGATCCAGCCCTTGTAGGCGGCGGCCGACCCGAAGCCACCTGCCGCGTAGCTCCCGCAGTCGCGATGCGGGATGCCGTACAGCGCCAGGATCGGCATGGTGCCTGCAGCCTGCGCCGCGGCGATGTACTTCGCGTCCACTGCGGGGCTGGAGACGTTGTCCATCCAGTACGCCGTGGGCGTGTTGGCGATCGCCTGCAGCTCGGGGCTCGGGTCGCCCTGAGCGGCGCGCGCGGCCTTCGACGAGGGGTTGACGTAGAACGAGTGCCCCTCCAGCGGGTTGCCGTCACTCGCCAGGCGCACCGTCGGCCCCGGCTCGGCGGCTAGACCCGCGCCGACCACGGAGGCAACTGTGAGAAAAGGGACGATCAACCGTGCGACTGCGCCAGCAGCTGAGGACATCACCTCAGGGAAAGTAATGGCGCGACGCGATAAGCGCCAGTCGCTGCCCGCCGCGACGGCGCGTCAGGACGGGGCGCGGCCGGCCCCGGACGTGTCGAGCGCCTGCGTGTAGAAGCGCATACGCTCGCGCAACTGGTCGGGGTTGATGCCGAAATCCTCGGGCTGATAGCGGTGTCTGCCCTTGCCGTCGCGCGGTTGGGCGCGGTGGTGTTCGGTGAGCATTCCGGCGATGTCCGGCGGCTCGATCTGTGCTGCGGCGTAGATCCGACGCACCGTTGCCTTCGGGTCGGCGACCAGGTCGGAATACTGGATGTCCAGCCAGTTCGCGGTGGGCGCCTCGGCGCGGGTGGCGACGGCGCGCCGCAGCCACAGTTCGGTCTGCTCGGTTTGAAATCGCCCCACGTCTGCCCCGTCGACGTGATCGCTGTAGGTGGATCGGTACGTCGCGAACAGGCTCGCGCCGGAGGCGACGGTCTCCACGATGTCGCGGTGCAACTGCACGATGCAGGCGCCCGGATACGTCGCGACCACATGGCTGAGCTCTGCGGTGTGTGCCGGTGCCTTGAGGACCCAGCGGCGCCCGTCGCCGGCGTCGAGGATCTGCAGCATCCGGCGGTGCTGCCCGTATTCGGGTGCGAAATCCTGCCCGGCCAGCCAGGTCGCGTAGCTGTCCAGGCGGGTCGTGGCGGTGAACCCCCAGTTGCGCAGGGTGGTGCCCATGCCGAGCACACACTCCTCAGGCAGGTGCGGCCCCGAGTCGTGCACCACCGCCATCATCGGATTGAGGACGTGCAGCATGTACTGGCCGGCAGCGGCAGCCTCGAGGCGCCGGAGGCGCTCGTCGGGGTCGAGGTCCCCGGGTAAGCGCCACGGCGCGCCCAACTCGGCGGGCAACGGTGCCCGCAGGCTGGGATCACGGTCGAGCAACCGGAACAGGAAGGTCGTGCCCGTGCGCCAGCCCCCGGTGATGATGATCGGCGGCAGCAGCGGCCGCTCCTCGGTCGCGGGGTGCTCCTGCAGATACCGGTCGATCGCGATCCGGGCGGCCAGCCGGCCGGCCGCCGTTCTCTGCGCGGTCAGCGCTCCGAGCGCGTTGAGCCGTCCGTCGTCCTCCGCCGATGCGAGGTACTGCTCCAGTCCCGGACGCCACTGGCCGGGGGCACCGAGCACGCCGGCGCCCGCACCGCGGGTGCCGCGGTCGATGACGATGTCGACAGCGTCGGTGCCGAGCCGGTACCGGTCAGGACGGACAGCCCGGTCCGCTTCGGCTGCCGCATATGCCTGACGTGCCTCGGGTGTGCGGGTGGGTGCGGTCCATCCGGTCATGAGCGCTCCACCAGGTCAGCCAGACGGACGACGCGCGTCGAGGGCACGACCGGCTGCTGATGGGGTTGCAGGAACCGCATGACGACGATTCCGAAGGCGCGGCCCTCACTGTCGATCCAGTCACCGGCCGCCGGGCCGGGATCGGTGGCCGAGACCACGAATCGGTAGCGACCGCCGTCGAGGTTCGCGGTGGCTCCGGTGTAGGACACCCGCCGATGGCGGTAGTCCAGTGAGTTGAGAAATCGACTGTACGCCAGGATGTTCCAGTACCGGCATGGCACCAGCTCGCCCTCGATGAGCAGTGCTTCATCAGGGTTCAGCTGCCAGCCGCCGCGCAGGTAGTGGATGGCTGGTTCGGTGAACACCGCGCCACCGGTCATCTCGGTCCAGTGCCGCAGCTGGTTCGGTGTCTCGCTGTCCGCAGCTGCGGCCGCGTTCCAGATGCGGGGCAGGTGGGTCACCGCGGCCGAAGCCTTGGCCAGCTGCTTGCCGAACCGCGCGGGATCGATCGGTGCCGGCAGCGGGGGCTCCTCGACCGGTTCGATGTCGCACCCGCCGGAACGCTCGGTCTGCACGTCGTCGTGGAAGTGCCGCACCCAGATCACGCTGGCACGCTCGGGCAGGGTCAGCCAGTCACCGGTCTGCGGTCGTTCACCGCCGACCGCCACCTCGTATCCCCCATAAGCATCGAAAGTGATTGCATCACTGTCGATACGGGCGGTTGCCTGGGCCTCACTCCCGCCGGTGCCGTACACGGTGATCGATACGTACGCCGCGTCTCCTCGACTCCCGCGGATCCGGTATCGGCCATCGGGGCGGATGTCGGCGACCCAGTACTGGAAGTCGGGATTGTCCATCAGGAACTTCTGACGCCAGCCGTTGAACGCGATGAAATCGGGCTTGTCGCGATCGACTTCGAAGCGTCCCAGTTGATTTGACAGTGCCCGAAGCAGAGCGCGGAAGCCATCAACGCGCTCGGTCTCCGGAAGGACGGCGGTATCGCCGGCGAGTTGCTCACCTGCCGTTCGTAATCCGTCGACGAATGCGTTCCAGGCCGCCACTTCGGCGCGAGGTTCTTCTGCGGCGCTGTCGTTGGGCGCGGTCACGATTCCTCCCCCTCACCAATTCCGGAAGCATGCGCTTCCGGAATTGGATGTTGCCCGCTACACTCGCGGCATGTCAAGGCCGTACCGCGGCCAGGCCGCCGATGCACGGTCGGCGGATCGCCGCGCCCGACTGCTGCAGGCTGGCGTCGATTTGGTCGGCACTCAAGGGGTGGCCGCCATGACGATGCGCGCCGTGTGCCGCGAAGCCGAGCTCAGCCAGAAGTTCTTCTACGAGAGCTTCACCGGCACAGACGATCTGCTCCAGGAGGTCTACCGCAGCACCTTCGAGCAGGCCCGCCGCGTCGTCAACGCCGCGGGCGACCCGGAGGCCGATCTGACCTCACGCACTCGTGCCGGGGTGTACGCAGCAGCGCAACTGGTCAGGGATGATCCCCGCGTCTGCCGAATCCTGTTGGTGGAGCCCATCGCCGACCTGACATTGCGGCAGTTCGTCCGCGACACCATCGGCACGATGACGATGGGTGGTCTCACCGCCCCGACCGGCGGTACAGCGGCACGGGCGAAGATGCAGTACGCCACCGTGTTCGGCGCCATCATCTCGCTGTTCATCGAATGGACCGAGGGCAATCTCGGCTCGGACCAAGAGGCCTTCGTCGACCACGTGACGACAATGCTGCTGTCGTCACCGTTGTTCGGCGGGAGGGGCGCCGTTCAGGCAGTTCCGTCAGCCGGCCATCCCGCCAGAACTCCCCGGATCAACCGGTCGAGCTGATCGGCGTTGTCCACCAGGGGTTGCCCTATGACGAACGTCATCATCACCCCGTTCACGAATGAGAACAGGGCTTTGGCCTGGTCGTCGATGACATCCGGTGCCATCGGATTCTCTTCGGCGGCATGCCATTCGGTGACGACGGCACGCGCGAGTCCGTAGAACCCCTCCACGGACTCGCTCAGCGTCGCGGCAAGATCATCGTCGCGGCCGGCGTGCAGGGCCAGTTCATAGCGGGCCTTGGTCCGGGTGAGCCAAGGCTCGGTCGCCGAATACATGACAAGAGTGGCGAATCCGATCGTGCCGGCGAACTCGGTCCGATCAGCATCCGTCAGCTCGGTCAGTCGGGACAGATCGGCGAGGTCGAGCTCGTTGAGGCGCACAGCGATCGCATGCATCAGAGCATCTCGGGTCCGGAAGTAGAACGACGTGGTGCCGTCAGGCACCCCGGCCTTCTTGTCGACCTTGGGGTGACTGACGCCGCGCGCGCCGTCCGCGCCGAGCAGTTCAATGGCAGCGTCGGCCAATTCGCGGCGACGCTGGGGTGCGTTGTACTTCCTGCGTTCAGCGATGCATCGCAGTGTATCGACCGTCCAGCCGACGCTCGGCGACAACGGTTGGTCAGAACTGCCCGCAGTTGGGCGTGGTGGGTTCCCCGTTGAAGCGGGCGGCGATCCACTGCATGGCGGGCTCTCCGTCTACCAGCATGGGGAGCGCGTGGTTGATCACCAATTTGTTCAGGAACGGCGGTTCCTCGTTGGTACGGAATTCGACGTCGGCACCCTGCGCACACCAGTCCCTGCCCAGCTGGTTCGCGGCTGTCCACGGCACCAACGGGTCGTAGCGGTTGCTGTTGATCAGTACCGGCGCGTTCGGCTTGTACCGGCCCAGCTTCTGCAGATCGAACAGGCTGCTGAACGGTTCTTCGTTGACCAGCTTGTTGATGTCCTCGTTGAAGTAGGGCTGCAGATGACGGAATGCGAAATCGACGATCGTCTGCCCCACGCATTGGCGCGACACCGACTCGAGCATGTCCTTGCCGCGTTGCGTGAGCTTCGAGCGGATCGCATCGGCGGCTTCCGGATAGGCGGCGATGACGCCGTTGAGCGCGTACCCGACGACACCCACGAGCGCACTACCGTCGGCGTAGGGCAGCAGTTCCTTGAGATTGGCCGGCGGCGCCCCGGCGTAGGTGCCGACGATATTCAGGTCGGGCGCGTACGCCGAAGCCAGCTCCGCCGCCGACGCGGTGGCTCCACCGCCCTGCGAATATCCCCAGAATGCCACGGGCCCATGCGGATCCAGTGACGTCTCGGGCAATTTCATCGCGGCGCGCGCGGCATCGAGCACGGCGTGCCCCTCAGCCAGGCGGTTCACGTAGGTGTGCATCGAGTCTGTGCCGAGACCCTGGTAGTCGGTCATCAGGATGGCGAAGCCACGGGCCACCAAGGTCGCGACGAAGGCCTCCTCGTAGTTGACCATGATGTCCCAGCCACCCGAATAGTGGATGCCCTGGTTGAACTGGCGCGACGGCGCGCACTGGTTGCCCTGCCCCTGGGTGCCGGGCGCATAGACGAGCAACGGGCGCGGCCCCTTACCCGGCCAGTCGTTGTACGGCTCGAAGTAGGTGCCGGTGACGGCGGTCGGATTCCCGCGAGAGTCCGTGCTGCGGTACATGATCCGCGTCCCGGTCGCCATGATGGCGCCCAGCTGACCGGACGGTTCGAGCACCAGCCGGCTCGGTTCGGTTCGGATCACATCGCCGGGGATACCGGCCGGCAACGGGTCCGGCGGGAGATAGAAATCCGCGTACTGCGGTTCGTCACCAGTGTCGGCCAACGCCGTCGTCGTAGATGCAACGAGCGATCCGATCATCAGCATGAGGACGACGACAATCCCCCCGGCATTGCGCATTACCGGACAGTAACAAGAAAGTGTCTTGCTATGCCACTTTTCCTCTAACAAACTAGAGAAAATGGCGACATGCGCAGGTCAGAAGCCTAAGATGACGGCACGGGCTCCAGTTCGACCGCGTGTTCGGCGGCGCGACGGCCCGAGAAGACGCAGTCGGCGATCGACAACCCACTGACGTAGGAGTTGGCGCAGATTCCGATCGCAGTCCGCCCTGCGGCGTAGAGGCCCGGAATCGGCTGTCCCTCAGGCGTTGTCACCGCTCCGGTGAGTTCGTCGACGATCAGGCCGCCGAGGGTGAACATGGGGCACGGGTTGATCAGGCTGGGCTTGATGGATATCGCGATCAGGGAGAACGGCCCCTGCTCGACAGGCTTCACGAACTCGGCCGGCTTCCCCATCGGATCCGGCAGCCCATCCGCGGCCGCGGCGTTGTGGGCCTCCACGGTGGCACGCAGCCCCATTGGATCTACACCGGCCTTGGCGGCCACCTCCTCCAGCGTGTCTCCCACGACCCGGTCGGTACGCAACATCGCTTCCATCTGCAGGCGCTGAAACCAGATGGCCTGCTTGGGAAGTTGCGCTCGGGCCTCGTCGAGCAGACGCCGGTCGGCCAGAATCCAACCGCGCCCGCCGTGGTCTTGAATCATGGCGTGCCCGACGGCCGCGCCGTAGCGGGTCTCGTCGATGAATCGTTGTCCGGCTACGTCGACGACGAGGGCACCAAGGAACGCGCTCGGCGGGGTGATGAATCGCCAGGCCGATACGTTGTCGAGGCGATCGACGGCGGCACCGACATCGGCGGCGAGAGTGATTCCGCTGCCGTCGTCGGCGCTGGTGCCGAGCTGGAGTCCGTCGCGGTACTCCGGTGCGTGCTCGGCGATCCATTCGCGATTGGCGATGTAGCCGCCCGCGCTGAGGATGACCGCTTGGCGCACATGGATTTCGACAGTGCGGGCGTACCTGCGCTCCAGACGTTTCAGGAGCTTTTCCATCGCGGCCCGCAGTGGCGGGTAGTAGATGCCCGGTTTGATCGCGAGCTCGGCGTATGCGCGATAGCGGTGGCGAACCCAGGCCGGCGCATCGGCGAGCGTGCTGGCCCGCACGCCGACCACCCGGCCCTCCGAGTTGGTCAGCAGCGCGTCAGCGCGGGTGTGGAACTGGGTGCGCACCCCGAGCGCCGCCGCTGATTCGGCCAAGGGCTGATAGATCTTCTTGCCCGATGCTCCCGGCCCTTTCGCCCGGTGACCACGTTGCGCCGGCGGCGTGATGGCGCGGAAACGACCGGAGTTCTCGCTGCCCGAGTAGTACAGGTAGTACTTGTTGTTCGGGTAGGACGTCTTGTACGGGCACACCGACGCTTCGAACGGCACACCGTGTTCGGTGAGCCAGTCGATCATCGCCGGACTGGTGTCGACGAAGCGGCGAAGCGTCTCGGGACGGACGGCGTCGCCGACCTCGGCCTGCAGGTAGGCGTACATCGCATCGGCGTTGTCATCGACACCGGCTTGACGCTGCACCCAGGTCCCGGCGCCGGCGTAGATGATCCCGCCCGACACCTGAGTCGCGCCGCCGCCGTTGAATCGGTCGATCGCCAACACGTCGGCACCCCTCGACCGCGCTTCCAGGGCAGCACAGACCCCCGCGGCTCCGTATCCGACCACGAGGACATCGACTGTGCGCACGTCTGGCATGGCTCTCCCTGAAAGTGATCGACCACCGCTCTTAAACTCATAGTTTGTACTCAAAGTACAAACTATGCGCAAGGACGCTCGTAGACTGCCCTCGTGGCTGAACAGACCGGGCGAACGGTGCCTCCTGCGGTGGCCGAGAAGCTGTACACGGCGACGGACCTCATTGCCGCCCGTGGGCTGCAGAAGACGAAGATCGAGGACATCGCCAAGGCGTCGGGTGTCCCGAAGGCAACGCTGTACTACTACTTCAAGGGCAAGGACGACATCCTGGCCTTCCTCTTCCGGGATTCCCTCGATGCGCTCGCCCGCGACGTCGCTTCGGCCGCCGATGCGCCCGGGCCGGGCAGAGACCGACTGGCCGCCGTGATCGAGGTTCAGGTCGCGCACACCATGCACCGCCCGGGAACCGCCCAGGCACTGGTCGGTGATCTGGGCCGCGCAATTCGACTGCCCGAACTCGCGTCGGCCGTTCAAGAGGCTTTCTACGAACCCATCGCCCGAGTGCTCCACGCCGGAGCCGCCGACGGCTCACTGCGGAACCTCGCCGACCCGGAGAGCACTGCGATCAGTATCTTCGGCGCGATCATGATGACCGCGATGTTGCACAACGTCATCGATTCCGAGAAGACGCAGGACGAAGTCGCGAGCGAGGTCATGCATCTCATCGAACACGGGCTCGCGCCGTCACATTGACGTGGTCACTCGCGCCTGGATCGGACCACCCGCTGGGCGTACTTGGCACGGAATGCCGTTGGTGGCATGCGTATTGCTGGGTACATCGATCACGTCGGTCGGGTTGAGCAGATTGTTGTTGACCCCCGGATGGGCGTTGGCGATGTCCAGCCGGGTGCCGTCAAGGCCGTGGCCCCAACCGTGCGGGAGGCTCACAACCCCGGGCATGACTTCGTCGGACACTTCGACCGGGACGGTGACGACCCCTTCGGTGGTACGCACTTCAGCGGCCGCACCGTGCGTGACGCCGGCCCGTTCGGCATCGACAGGATGAATGAGCAGGGTGCATCGGTCGCGCCCCTTCATCAAGGTCGGGACGTTGTGCAGCCACGAATTGTTCGAGCGCAGATGGCGCCGGCTGGTCATGACCAACTCAGGTGTCGGACGATCCATGCGGGCCATGAGTCGGGGGACGTCGTCGGTGATATGTGCGTGCAGCAGTTCAACTTTGCCGGATGGGGTGATGACCGTCTCGTCGAGTCGCCCACCGGCCAACTCCTCCAGCCGAAGTCCGTTGGGGTGGCGCTTGACCTCTTCGAGGGTGAGTCCGCCCGGGTTGGCGCCGAAACGGTCGCCCCACGGCCCGACCCGAATGCTCAGGTCCGCCAGTCGGTCCGGCCCTCGCCCGTCGAGTGCCGCCATCACCTCGTGAGCGTCCAGCCCGGTCAACGGGTTGTCGGGCAGCCCGGAAAAGGTCGCGATGGTGCCCGCGGTGTAGAGCTCATCGAGTGCTGCGACGTCAACCTCGGGCACGGGTGTTCCGAACAGTGCGCCGCCGAGGCGCAACAGAAGCTCCCATTCGTGGGGCCGATTGGCGTCGGGATGTGGATCGAAGACCGCGGCAGAGTATTTGACGCCGGAGGCGACGGCGTAGCTCCAGTAGAGGTCATCGATGTGTGGATGCTCCAGTGGGGAGAGCCCGGGGAAGACCACGTGGGCGTGGCGGCTGGTCTCGTTGAGCCAGTTGTCGATCGAGATCAATGCGTCGAGGCGGCCCAATGCTTTTGAGAGTCGTGCCGCGCCGGGTACCGATACGGCCGGGTTTCCGGCCACCGTGATCATGGCCCGGATCCGCCCGTCGCCGGGAGTGTCGATCTCCTCGGCCAGACATCCCACCGGGAAACAGCCCAGCACTTCGGGCGCTCCGCGCACCCGGCTGTGAAAGCGCCCGAAGCTGTAACCGGGCCCGTCGTGCTCCGGCGGCTTACCGAACATCGGCACCCACACCGCAGGCTTGGCGAAGACCGCACCACCGGCGCGATCCAAAGCGCCCAGCGCGGTATTGATCACGAACACCAGCCAGGTGGTCAGCGTCCCGAATTCCTGTGCGCACGCCCCGATCCGGCTGTAGACCACCGGATTCTGTGCGTGTGCCAGCTCGTGGGCCAAACGTCGAATGCCCTCGGCGGCAACACCGGTGGCCGCCGACACCCGCTCCGGCGTGAAGGGCTGGGCCAGCGCCACAACCTCGTCGAGGCCCAGAACCCGGTCTCGCAGGTGTGCCGGATGCCGCACCCAGCCGTTCTCTGCGAGTGTTCGCAGGATCGCGAACAGCAGCAGCGCATCCGTGCCGGGCTGAATCGGCACCCACTGGCTGGCACGCTCAGCCGTGAGAGTGCGGCGAGGGTCGACCACCACCACGGTCCCACGCTTGGCGATGTCCGCCAGCAATCCCATGATGTCGGGGGCCGAGAGCATCGATCCCTGCGAGGCTGCGGGGTTGGCGCCCAACATCATCAGGTAATCGGTCCGATACAGGTCGGGGATCGGTCCATTCCACATCGCGCCGAACAGCAGACAGGACACGACATTCAGCGGCCATTGATCGACGGTGCCCGGCGAGTAATAGCCCTGCATCCCGGCAGCCTGGGCAAAACCCAGCAGTGACCCGATGTAGGTCGCGAGATCGCTGTTGTGCGCCACAGGATTGCCCACGTACACCGTCAGGGCACGGACACCATCGGTGTCGAGGACCGGGCGCAGCACACGCTCGGCCTCGGCGTACGCGTCGTCCCAGGAAACCTCGACATGACTCCCATCCGGGCGGCGGACGAGGGGGCGACGCAGGCGATCGGGGTCGTCGTGCAGATGCCCGATCGAGGCACCCTTGGGGCAGATGTGGCCCGCTGACCACACGTCGTCCCGATTGGGGCGCACCCTTCGCACCTGCCCGTCGGCGACCTGAACCCGCAGGCCGCACATCGCCTCACACAGAGGACAGGTCACGAAATGCTCAGCGTCTGCCGCCATTTCACCCCTTCGGATGAGACCGAGGTCATATCAATAGGGTTTTGATAATGACTATCAAAATAGCGGCTGTCAACGCCCGGTTCGCCTGGGAAGGCAAGATGGCGACCATGAAGGCGAACCACAGGAGAACCGACACCGTTACCCGGCCGACGGCTACATCGATGGTCATCGCGATGGCACTGGGTCTGCTGGCCGCGGTTCTGATGTGGGGTCCGGGTGCCGCACGCGCGTACGCAGCGGACGCATCGCCGGCCGGGGACACCCTCTCGATCGGCGACCCTGCCGCACCCGGCCAGATCGACCTCTACCTGGATCCGCTCTGCCCCTACAGCGGAAAGATGATCCGCGACCAGGGCGCCGAGGTCGGCCGTCGCATCGAGGCAGGCAAGCTCCACATCAATCTGCGGCTCGTCAATTTTCTCGAAAAGTACTCAGCCAGTGGCACTTACGACAGCCGCGCGATCTACGCAGCCTTCATCGTCGCCGATCACTCCAAATCGAGCGACGTCACCTGGCAGTTCATCGAGCAGATCTTCTCCGCCGATCAGCAGCCGAAGGAGAAAGGCCCGACAGACCTGAGCAACGATCAGCTCGCCGGTCTGGCCGATCGTGCCGGCGCGCCGCCGTCAGCGCAGGACATGATCAAGCTGGGACTTCCGATCCCCTTCGACGGACATGTGATCGCCGCCAACAACCTGCCGCTGCTGCGGGCAATCCCTGACTCCGGAGTGCCGATGGTGGTCATCGACGGCGAGTCGGTCGACGGAAACTCCGATTGGCTCGATCGCCTGCCGCGCTGACTATCGAGAGGTTCCGATCGGCGGCAGCGAGCCGACGGCCTCGAGCTGATCATGCTGGGCAGCGAGGGTGTCGGCGAGGAATGTCCGGGCGATGAGCAATAGCTCGGCGATCTTCGGGTGCGCGAGCGTGTAGTACACCGCGTTGCCGACCCGATGCCCGCTGACCACGTGATGTCGCTTGAGGACCGCGAGATGCTGGGACAGCAGGGTCGGTTCGATATCGGTGGCAGCCAGGATCGCACTGACCGGGGTCGGCTCCTCGTTGACGGACAGGATCTCCAGCACCCGGATACGCGCCGGATGCGCGAGCGCCTTGAACAGGTTGGCCTTGATCTCGTACAACGGCCGCTCGGGACCTTCCAGGACGCTGTCGGTCACCGCTGCCCCAATGATTGATGGATTGATGAAATTCGCAATCCATCATAGCGACCGTTACCCTTCAGCAATGCCCACCGGCCAAGCCCCACGCACGAAACCGGGCCCGCTGCAGTACATCGGGTATTGCTACGGCAAGCGGCTACCCGACTCGATGCGCGACTGGGTGGCCAATGACCTGGCAGGCCCCGGAGCCACCATCCGGATGATGGTGCGCGTCGCCATCCCGGCCATCCTCATCCTGGCGCCGATCTGGTTCATCCCCATGTCGCTCTACCTGCACGCCAGTATGACGGTGCCCATCTTCATCCCGTTCGTGTATTTCTCCCACGCCCTGAACAAGGTGTGGCGGCGTCACATGCTCGTCAAACACGGTTTGAACCCCGCCCTCATCGACGAGCTGTCGCGCAAGAAGAATGCGCACATCCACCAGGCCTACGCCGAACGCTACGGACCGCGCACCGGCCCGCGCAGCAGCGGCGATATCTGACCACTGTTCGGTCAGGACTGGAGGGTGCACAACGTGAGCGCGAAGGCGGGTGCGGCGGCAGTCCCGATGACGATGAGCAACGTCGCCAGCGACCGTGGGTGCCACCAGATCGTGCGGCGGGGTTGCATCAAGCGGGTGACCCGGTCGGTCACCGCGGTACCGGTCGCGGCCAGCACACCTTCGGGGAGCCGGAGCCGGGTGCTCAACGTGACGAGACCGGCCAACAGTGGCTCACGGCCGTGCCTGCGGGTGGCCGCATCGTCGGCGCACATCTCCAGTAATGCCGGTACCGCCTGCGCCGCCGCTCGCATCAGCGGCAGCCGCGGCAGCGCGGCCGCGAGCGTTCCCAGCGTCGCGATGATGTGGTGATGACGCCCACGCAGGTGGGCCCGCTCGTGGGCCAGAACCGCGGCCAGAGCCGGCGGGTCCAGTAACTCCAGCGCGGCGGTCGTGACGACGATGGCGCGGTGCCGGCCGCCGGATACGCAGTATGCCGTCGGCTGGTCAGCCGTGATGGCGACGACGCCGTCATGGTCGGTGCGCCTGCCGATGATCCGGACCGCTTCGACGTGCCGGCGATTGGCGCGCCGCGTTCTGCACAACGTGACGATCACACGGCGCGTGGTGTTGGTCGCCACCGCGGCAGTGACTGCGAGCAGGGCGACGACCAACACCGTCGCCACGGTGGGCGGTAACGTCACCGCGCTCGCGATCCCCAGAGTTTCGACGCAGAACGTCGGTGCGCTGCGAGTGATCAGGCTGTGGGCGGCACCCGCGATCAGGATCACCAACGCCGCCACCCATGCGAATGACGCGGTTGCGACGACCACCAGCCAGCCCGCTACCGAGAGCCGGGGATGGATGCGGCTTGAGATCGGACCGGTGAACAGCACCGGCGCCAGCCAGCTCAAAGCCATCGCGTAGCCGAGGAGGAAGGTGACCGCGTTCATCGTGGCTGCCCCTCGGTGAACCGCTTGAGCGCCTGCCGGAGCTTTGTCGAGTCGTCGTCGACGATCTGCTCGAGGAAGAAGTTGAGGATCAGCTCGCTGTCACCGCCAGATTCGAACACGGTGCGCATGAGCTGCGCGGAGTGTTCCTCGCGGCTCATCACCGGCCGATAGCTGTAAGCCAGACCGACCTTCTCTCGCTGCAGCCATCCCTTTCGGAACAGGTTGTCCATCGTCGACATGACCGTGGTGTAGGCGATCTGGCGCTTGGCGACGAGCTCATCGTGCACGCTGCGCACTGTGGAGGGCTCCGTACGTGACCAGAGCAGTTCCATCACCACAGCTTCGAGATCGCCAAATCCCTTAATTCCCATACCTACTACCGCCCACCCAGGTGCGCCGTCACCGTATCCCGGCCCCGCGCGTCAAACCTATGTAGCGCGATAGTAGCTGCTCTGCTCATTTCGCCGCGCTCCCGATCCCGGTGGCATGAGGATCAGCCTCTACCGCGGCGGATTCCACAGGGCGGGTTCGCGAACGGGCGCGCCGCCGCCACAACCGAATTGACCGCCACAGGATGAGCGCAACCACCACGCCCAGGATCAGCCAGGGATCGCTGACGCTCGACGACAGTCGGCCCAGCCAAACTTGCAGGTCATACTGCGCGTCGACGGAAAGCACGGCGCCGAGGTTCGCGGTGCCGTCGGTGAGAAGGAACACCCCGCCGAGGATGATGAATGCCGCACCGGTGAGCAGCGAGGTGGTGTGCGTCTCCAGCGGACCCAGGCGTACCGGTCGCCCCCGTAGCCAGGCCCGCTTCGACAGGTTGAAGCGATCCCACAACCAGGCGAGCAGGAACAACGGCGCGGCCATCCCGAGGGCGTAGACGGCCATCAGCAGTGCCCCGTAGGCCGGGTCGGCCCCCATCGCCGACATCGTCAGGACCGCGCCCAGCAGTGGACCCGCGCAGAAGCCGGCCAGTCCATAGACAGCGCCCAACGCGAACACCGAGACGGTGCCGGAGATGTTGATCCGTGCCGTCATCCGTTGCATGGAGGACAGCCCGAATCCCTTGCCCAGCAATGTCATCAGACCGAACCCGATCAACACCAGCCCACCGATGGTGCTGACTTCCCCGCGATAACGCGTGACGACGCTACCCAGCAGGCCGACGCCGGCGCCCAACGGCACCAGCACCACACAGAGGCCCGCCCAGAACGCGAAAGTGCGTCGGATCAACAGGTGTGCCCGGTCGAAGGCGTAGGCGAAGAACGACGGCAGCAGCAGGGCCGAGCAGGGGCTGAGCAGGGAGGCCAACCCGCCGAAGAAGGCTCCGAGCAGACCGACGCCACTCACCGGCCGGCCAACGCGCCGTCGATGGCGCGCACGAAGTCGTCGATGGGCTGGGCACCGAGCGTCGGCACGTCGTTGATCAGGAATGCCGGGGTGCTGGGCACACCGATCCCCGTGCCCCGGGCCAGATCGGAATTGATGACGGCGTCGAAGGTGTCTCCGCGCATCGCGGCGGTGAATCGGTCGATATCGGGAACTCCGGCCTGCCTGGCGAAGCCGATCAGGGCCTCATCCGTCAGGTCTGCCTTCGACCGCTCGGGCGCGGCAGCGTAGACGGCGCTGTTGAACTGCCAGAACTTTCCTTGCTCGGCCGCCGCGCGTCCGGCACGCGCTGCCGACATCGACTGCGGGCCGAAGATCGGGAAGTCGCGCCACTCGATGCGGAGCCGGCCCGCGTCGACGTAGCGCTTGACGAGTTCGGGCTCGATGTCGCGGCTGAACTTCGCGCAGAACGGGCAGCGATAGTCGGAGAACACCACCAGCGCCACAGGCGCGTCGGGAGCACCCAGCGCGAGTGGGTCGCCCGCCTGGCGACGCTCCACCGGCGAGCCGCGCCCCTCGGCGCTGCCGCCGGCTGCTTCGGCGTCGGACAGGGACGTCACCGACGGCCCGGCGGCGGGCGCGGCCGGGGCGTCATTGTCGGGACGCAACACCAGGTAGGCGATCAGGGCAGCCGCAATGACAACGAGTCCCCCGATGACGATGAGGTCCTTGTTGACATTCTCTCGCCGTCCGTTCACTGCGCACCTCCATGCTAGCCTGACCTACGTAGCTACGCCGTAGCTACGTATTCCGTTCTAGCACACTGCGTCACCGAGACGTAGACACAGATGGGAGACGCCGCGATGTCGGTGGGTTCACCCCAGAAGCGGCCGGCACCGATCCTGTCCGCGCTCGCCCTGATCCTCGTCGCCACCATCAGCGCGCTTTTCTGGCGCGCCGATGCTTCGTTCGCCTACACGCTGGCGACATCCAGCGAGAACGCTCCGGTGAGTTTCACCACGACCTCGGGTGCCAAGCTGGTCGACGGTGGGACATACGGCGTCGGCACCGTCATCGTGGCCAAGTTCGACGGACCGGTTGCCGACCGTGGGGCCGCGGAGAAGCAGCTGGCAGTCCAGACCGTGCCGCCCGTCGAGGGGTCCTGGTACTGGATGAACGACCAGCGTGCCCACTGGCGGCCGCAGAGCTATTACAGCCCGGGCACCCAGGTGGTCGTGACCGCGGACGGCCAAGGCGCCGGTCGAGTCTCGTTCCGCGTCGGAGAATCTCACGTATCCATCGCCGACGACGCCACCAAGCAGATCCGCGTCTACCGCAATGACGAGCTGGTCCGCACGATCCCGACCTCCATGGGCATGGGCGGATCCGAAAACGTTGCGGGAAAGACGATTTCATTCTGGACCCAACCCGGCGTCTACACGGTGATGGACAAGGCAAGCTCCGTGGTCATGGACTCCTCCACCTACGGGCTGCCGGTCGATTCACGACTGGGCTACAAGGTGACCGTCAGCAACGCGGTACGACTCACCAACAGCGGGATCTACGTCCACCAACTCGACAGCACGGTCTGGGCGCAGGGCAAGACCAACACGTCGCACGGATGCCTGAATGTCAACGCCGACAACGGGCGGTGGTTCTACGAATTCTCCCAGCCCGGAGATGTCTTCGAGGTGCGCAACACCGGCGGTGAGCCCCTGCCCGTCTGGCAGAACGGCGACTGGGGTGTCCCGTGGGAGAAGTGGGTCGGGGGCAGCGCCCTGCGGTGACTCGCAGGTGCGGGCACAGGCGTGTCTATCCCGTCGGGGCCGCGGCCGATAGTTGGATGCGGATGATCACGAACTCCGCGGGCTTCACCGGCGCGAACCCCACCATGACGGTGACGAGGCCCTGGTCGATGTCGTCCTGAGTCATGGTGGTCCGGTCACACCGCACGAAGTAGGCATCTTTCGCCGTCTGCCCCTGAATAGCCCCTTGCTGGAACAGGTTCTGCATGAATGCGCCGACACTCCGGCCAAGCTGCGTCCACAGTGGTTCCCCGTTGGGCTCGAACACCGCCCATTGCGTCCCGCGATACACAGACTCTTCGATGTAGAGCGCCAGCCGGCGCACCGAGACGTACTTGAACTCGTCGTGCAGGGCGTCGGTGCCCGCCAGCGTGCGGGCACCCCACACCACTGGGCCCCTGCCAGGGAACGTCCGCAAGCAGTTGATCCCCGACGCGTTGAGGGTGCCGTTCTGGCCGTCGGTGAGCACCACTGTCAACCCGGAGACCCCGGCCAGCCCCGCATTCGCGGGTGCCGTCCACACGCCACGGTCGGCATCGGTGCGGGCCATCACGCCGGCCACCGCGCCGCAGGCCGCGAAGTCGCCCGCCGCCCCGTTGCGCAGCGGGTCGAGCCGCCGTATCCGGGGAAAGTAGACCGCGCCGTTGCGGGCGGCGCCCCCCGTCAGTCCGTGTTCGGCCGGCCAGGCGGTGACGGTGCTCGGTGTCGCCCCACCCGGCGCGTCGACAATCAGGAATGCGCGGCGTCGAGCACAGTAGGCGAGCGCCGCCTTCCACACCGTCTGCGGTAGGTCACCGTCCGGCACCGGCGGCGGTAGGCACAGCAGCGTGAACAGATCGACCTTCGCCAGTGCGTAGATACCCTTGTCGGCGTCCTCGAAGCCCGCGCCTACGTAGTCGGTTTCCGTGAGAACGCCATCCTTGGCAACCAGGCGAAGGATGATCGCGGACCCGCCGCCGTTGGCGAAGAAGTCCTGCACCGCATATCCGAGGCCGCTGTCGGCCGACAATCCCCCGAACGTGCTCTCGAACTCGGCGTACGAGGTGACCCGCACCGGGTCTTCGGCAGGGCCCTGAGCGCAGCTCCCCACGAAGGCGCAGATCGCGGTGGGCACGCCGGCGATGATGTGGCCCCCGACCTCCTCGATCTCGACGCCGGGAGGTTGCTCTGGGACTGGCATGACGACCCCTTCCGACCCCTCCGGAATCGATCATTCCACCTGTGACCTGCGCCACTGCAGATTCTCACCGCCCTACCGTGGCGTTTTGTGAGATCGGACAATCGTTAACATCGAAGCGCTACTCATCCGAGGGGCCAGCCCACACGACCCACAGGACGCTTGATTTGAACTCGCCAGAACTCGCCCACTGGAATGCCCAAGAAGCACTCGCGGAGGCGATGATCCCGATCATCGGCACCCTGTACCGGGCGAAGGGCGTGACGGTCCTGCTGCACAGCCGGTCGCTGGTGAACAGGTCCGTCATCAAGATCCTGCGGACCCACCGGTTCGCGCGGCAGGTGGGCGGTGAGGAACTGTCGGTCGAGGAGACCTTCCCGTTCCTGCAGGCGCTGGCCGACCTGGACCTGGGCCCGTCGAAGATCGACCTCGGCCTGCTGATCATGGCGTACCGCGCCAGCGATGCGGGACTGTCCGTGCGCGAGTTCACCGCAGAGGTGCTCAGCGACGTGACCGGTGAGAACAAGAGCGAACCGCAAGGTCCGCGGGACGTGGTGCTCTACGGGTTCGGCCGGATCGGCCGACTCGTCGCGCGCCTGCTCATCGAGAAAGCCGGGTCCGGAAACGGCCTGAACCTACGCGCCGTCGTGATCCGCAGCAACGGCGAAGGCGACCTGGCCAAGCGGGCGTCGCTGCTGCGCCGCGACTCGGTGCACGGCCAGTTCAACGGCACGATCAAGGTCGACACCGAAACCAACAGCCTCATCGCCAACGGCAACGTCATCAAGTTCATCCACAGTGACGACCCGGCGAGCGTCGATTACACCGAGTACGGAATCGACAACGCGATCCTGATCGACAACACCGGTAAATGGCGCGACCGCGAAGGCCTGGCCAAGCACCTGCGCCCCGGCATCGCGAAGGTCCTGCTGACCGCTCCGGGCAAGGGTGACGTCCCGAACATCGTGCACGGGGTCAACCACCGCACGCTCGATCTCGAGCAGCAGATCTTCTCCTGTGCGTCATGCACGACCAATGCGATCGTCCCGCCGCTCAAGGCGATGGACGACGAGTACGGCATCGCGCGCTGCCACGTGGAAACCGTGCACTCGTTCACCAACGACCAGAATCTGTTGGACAACTATCACAACGCCGATCGCCGCGGCCGGTCCGCGCCATTCAACCTGGTGCTCACCGAAACCGGCGCCGCCTCCGCGGTTGCCAAGGCGATGCCCGACCTGAAGGCCAAGATCAGCGGGAGTTCGATCCGCGTCCCCACCCCGGATGTTTCGGTGGCGATCCTGAACATGCAGCTGAACCGCCCGACCACCAAGGAAGAGGCGCTGGAGTACCTGCGCCAGGCGTCCCTGTCGGGGCCGTTGAGCCGCAACCTCGACTACACCGCGGCGACCGACGCCGTCTCCAGCGACTTCATCGGCTCACGCGCGGCGAGCATCATCGACGCCAACGCGACGATCGTCGACGAGGACAACGTCATCCTCTACGTCTGGTACGACAACGAATTCGGCTACTCATCTCAGGTCGTGCGCACAGTGCAGTACCTGTCGGGAATCGAATACCCGACGTATCCAGAGATACGGGCCGGCGCGGATCAGACAGCCTTGGTGGCTCCGTAATAGGCGACGATGTCTTGGGATCCCGGGGCTGCGCTGGTCAGCTTCGCGTATGACCGCAGAAAAGACTGGCCAACGCACCCATCGATCTTGATGTGTACGTCTTTGAGCGTGACCCGGGAATCCTTGCCTTTGAACTTCATCTCGGTAACCGAGACGTTGATGACCTCGCCGGGCTTGGGTCGCACTTCGACGTTGCCCTGGATCGGTGCGCTGATCCCGCCAAGGCCGGACCGGCTGACCGACGAGGAAAGCCCGAGGCTCCCGGTCAAGCGAACCGAGCTCAGTGCGATCCCGCAGCCGATCTGGTAGCCCGCCTCGAGAGTGCCGCCACGCAATGACGTACTGCCACTGCCGCTGACGCTGCCGGTGAAGGTTCCGCCCGCCAGGTACTCACGGGACGTGGTCGCGGTGGTGAGGGCTGGGATCGGCAATTGTGTTTCGTCCTTGGCAGCGAGCCTCAGAACCCAACCGTCTGGCGTCGTGACCACGGCCGGTTCCGCCGAGGCGACGGTCCCGTTGTCCGGCGTCATTCCGGGTTCGCCTTCAACGGGCGGGAGCGCATCTGGACCCGGCTCATGCGGCACGGCGGGTTCGGGAGCGGCGATCGCGTGTGGCGCCGGCACCATCAGCGCGCCAACCGCCATCAGCGCAGCAAGAATCTTGGTCATGTGAATTGTAGATACCTCTCGGAACGTAAATGATTGAGCGCGTGGGAGTTTGGGCTTCCGGATTCACACGGCCTTGGTGACGCCCACGTAGGAGACGACATCCTGCGTGTCGGCGGTGGAGCTGGTGAACGTCGCGTAGGAGCGGATGAAAGACTGACCGACGCAGTTGTCGATCTTGATCCGCAGGCCGGTGATCGTCACACGTGCCGAATCGCCCTCATATTGAATCTTCGTCACCGGGATGACGGATGCGCTGCCCGGCTTGAGGGTCGGGCGGATCTGCGCAAAGAGACCACCGCCGACGCTCGGCACACCCACAGAGCTCAGCGACGGCGTGATGTTGCCGCCGAACCTCGCGTCGACGACATCAGCACTGATACCACAACCGATCTGGTACCCCGCCTCCAGTGTGCCGCCTGCCAGCGCGGCCCTACCGGATCCCGCCACCTCACCCAGAAACGTTCCGCCCACCAGGTATTCGCGCGAGGAGACGGCAGTGGTCAAGGGCGCGACGTCGAGCTGCGTCTCGCCCACCGCCTTGACCGAGAGAATCCAGCCCTCAGGCGTTGGCAAGATCCCGGGTGCGGCCGACGGTACGTCGCCGTTGCCGACTCCTGGTCCGGTCGCGACATCGGGCGCCGGCGGAGCCGGAATCGGTTGGGCCCCAGACTGGATGGCGCCAGAAAGTGACGCAACACTGCCGAGCTAACATGCGGCAGCCAGTGTGACAAGAGTTTTCAGCATGGTGCGACGGAGCGCCTCTCAGTATCCCGGAAATGGCCTTCCGGGGGAACCTAGCAGCGCGCGCAAAGCGGTGTCACCACCCGGCGCCGTGCATCCATAAACATTTGGGACACAGCGTTTCTCGAAGGTTAATGGCGAGAAAACTGCGCCCGCACATTAACCTTCGGTTACGCATCACACGCTTCCGACCAACAGTGCCAAGTCAATTCAAACACGGTTCACACGACGCGCACAGATATCGCCAACCAGTGAGCGAACAAACGCCTTGATGGCAAAGGGTTTTGGTGCCCGGTCGATCTCAGGGAGATCCCGCGATCACGACGCGGGTCGCAGCATGTAACCCACCCCGCGCACGGTGTGGATCATCGGCTCGCGGTCGGTATCGACCTTCTTACGCAGGTAAGAGATGTAGAGATCCACGATGCTGGACTTCCCGCCGAACCCGTAATTCCACACCCGATCCAGGATCTCAGCCCGGCTCAACGCCCGCCGCGGATTACGCATCAGATACCGCAACAACTCGAACTCGGTCACCGTCAGATTGATCGGCTCACCAGCCCGAGTCACCTCACGACTGGCCCCGTCGAGCACCATGTCCCCGACCTTCAAAGTCTCATCGGCCGGCGGCGTGGTGTGACTGGACCGGCGCAACAACCCACGCAGCCGGGCCACCAGCTCCTCAAGGCTGAACGGCTTGGTCATGTAATCGTCGGCCCCCGCCGTCAGCCCCGACACCCGGTCCAGCACCGAATCCCTGGCCGTCAAAAACAGCGTCGGCGTGTAGCCATCGGCCTCACGCATCCGCTGCAGGATCTGCAAGCCGTCGATATCGGGCAGCATGATGTCCAAGACCACCACATCCGGTTCGATCTCGTCGAACTTTGCTACCGCGTCATGGCCGTTGTGCGCCACATCGACTTCCCAACCCTCATAGTGCAGGGCCATCTTCACCAGGTTGGTCAGCGCCGGCTCGTCATCGACCAGCAACACCCGGATAGCTGATCCGTCGGCGCGGTGAATCTTCGGCAACTGTCCGAGGATCGCCTGGCGGGGTTGCTGGTCGCGGGGAGGAACCGATGCCAGGGCCATAACTCCATAGTCCGGAGCACATAGGAAGTTGTCACTGAACTCATAGGAGTCTCATGCCCGGGGCAGCGGGACAGAACCCGGATCGCTCGCCATGGCAGCGCGCCGGGACGGTCAGTGAGCAGGGGCGACGTGCACCGCAATGCGGCTGATGGCGGTACCCATGTGTACGGCGATGTGCTCGCGGGCCGACATCTCGGCATCGGCGCGGCTGACAACGGTGACGACCAGATCCAGATCGGGGATCCGAACCCGGTAGCCGTGCCGCGTGGGGTGGATCTCGATGGCGAAACGGTGGTCCGGCAGCGCCTTCGGCCGGGGCCAGAAGAACCTCGCGCTCAAAGACTCCAGCAAACAGTCAATCTGATATTGCTCACGGCGCTTGAGCCTGATGGCTTCACGAAGACGAGGCATCCGGCGTCGGTTGCGATCGTCGGCCAGATGCCGGACGAGCAACTCGCAGTCACGGGTCAGTTCATCTTCGACCACTGCCCGCTGCTCCTCCAGCATCCCGCGGTAGTACCGGGCCTGTTGCAGTTCCTGCTGGCGAGCCAGGCGAACTACGCCCACCTGTTCGGCAGCCTCGGCCCGGTCACCGTCGGGTAGGGCGAGACGCGCGCCTCGGTCCTCCGGTGCCGGCTCCTCGGCACCACCCAGCACTCGAATCAGTGCTCGTCCAGCACGATGCTTCGTCGGCAACTGCCCGTCGGCCGACTGCCGTCGTTGCTGGGCGCCGGAGGGAGCAGACATCGCCGTCACACCGTCATTCTGCGGACGATAAGGGCGTCCGCCGAAGACTTCATATCAACTTCATGCGTATCGGCGGACCGGCGACTCAGAACAAGGCGATGATTCGGTTGTTGTGAGGATCAACCCCCGGCCGATGAAAACTCTCAGGAGGAGCCGGACGCCACGGAGCTTGACGAGTTGCAGATCAAGCTTCTCTGTCGATCAACGCCAAGAGCTTGAGAGGCGCGGCAGCGATGAGGACCGCGACGAGAGCAGAGAGTGTCAGCCCCAAGAACGCGGCCGTGAGCGTTATATACATGGCAGTTTGCAGCCGCTCTAAAACACCACTCATGAAGCAACCTCTACAGACGAACTGACGCTCTTGCGGTGCGCTCTCGTCGCGCACAACGCAGACCTTAGGCCGCGCCCCGGCGGGGCCGGGGCTACGTTATGTAACGAACTCACCGAAATCGTTGACACTCTGCCATCAGGGCACGCGAGCTGCTCAGCTGCCAGGGACGGGCTGATGCAGTTCTCCGAGATCGATCGGTCTTCCGAGGACGTGCTCAGCCGCCCGATCTCCCGGCAGCAACGCCCCGTTCACTGTTGCCGGGTCGGTGCTCCAGGTTGCTTCCCCAGCAAGGTGCACCGCCCCACCGACCGGAGTCGCCATCGCATCGTGGTCCTCGTGGGAAGCTCCCACCGCCACATGGGAATACGAATCCAACGAATACGGACTGCACCCCACCGGGTAACCCAATAGTTCACCGGGCCCGGGACGCTGTCGCCATAAATCTGTCTCAGGGAGGCCAACGTCGAGGCGACGACCTGCTCATCAGTCATCCCTCGACCTCCCGGCCCCAATGGCGGGCTATGCGTCGCCGTGCAACTCCCCGCGAGGCCAAAACAAGCGGTACTGGTCAGTGCGCACCCGCGACTGGACTCGAACCAGCAACCTCCTGCTTCGTAAACAGGCGCTCTCTCCACTTGAGCTACGCGGGCATCGTGTGTCGCACCCCTGGACGGACTCGAACCGCCAACCTTCGCCGTCGGAGGACGACGCTCTATCCGCTTGAGCTACAGGGGCATGGACATGGGCGGGGTGACGGGCGGGATTCGAACCGGTGACGTCCAGATAATGAGCCCGGTGGACTACCGAATTGTCCTACCGCGCATGGTCTTCATTGCGTCATCTGGCGCGGATGGAGGGACTCGAAACCCGTTCTGTCGGTTTGGACGACTGACGTGCAAACCCGTTACACCTCAACCGCTTGAATATCGGTGCGCCGTGGGGGTTTCGATCCCCCGTCCCCAGATTAAGAGTCTGGTGCTATCCCAACTCAGCTAACGGCGCATGTGGCTCTTGAGTAGGCCTCCCAGGACTCGAACTCGGAATTCACGAGTAAAAGCCAAGAGTGGTAATCGATCTCATTAACTACGCGTTCAACGATACTCACCGCTCACGGCACGGTACGAGTCCGCAATCCACAGGCCTAAGCATCGATGGTGCGCTCGACAGGAGTTGAACCTGCATGCCCGTATTGGGCACCCGGGTCTGAGCCGGGCGCGTCTTCCAGTTCCGCCACGAGCGCGGATGCCACATTGTTCAGTTTTCAAAGAGCCAGCGGGAAAAGATGTTTCACCTGTCACGCCACTCTGCACACGGTCATTCGGGTGCGTTGCCCTTAACAGCATGGGGTGCGGGCAACGCGATTGTCGAGCGGTTTCTTCTTCGTAACCCGTTGCACACCAGCCTAATTAGGCGTGGCGAACTACAGCAACGTCAGGCGACGTTCCTGTCAGCGACAACAGCGAAGTTGAGAAGTTTGTGAGATTGTTCTTCGGTCTCGTGTTTCCGGCCGCGGCCCGCACCCATTGACAGGGTGGAAGGTCGTTGACGAAGCACCTGAGATGCCCCAGGGCATCATGCTCGACCGATTGTCGGGCAAGGCCTCTGGCGTCGACGGTGCCCGCGCACCACAAACTCGCCGCGGATGCTTCATGCATCCCGGCGAGCGGCTCATAGCCGTGGCAGGACCTTGTCACGCCGCGACGATAACACCGCATTCCGCCAGGTCCCAGCGAATTTTTCAAGGGGAGATCATCGCCATGTTCGAAGTACGCCCGCTACATCGAGAGGCCGAACGCACCGCCTTCGACGAGGATGACCGTCCCGATAACGACGAGTGCGACGGGCAGGATGATGTGGCCCCAGCGTGAGAGCGCCTCGGCAATGATCGGGCGGGAGGCGAAGTATCGCCCGGCCGCGCACCACACCGCAACGCCGATGAGAAACACGACGGCATAGGCAGCGACAGTGCCGATGGTCGCGACGGCGAAGATCGGCACGTACACACCGATGTTGTCTCCACCGTTGGCGAAGGTAACCGCTGCGACTTGCCAAACCCCCGGCCCTGCAGGTGGCGACGCGAATTGGGCATCTGGCGTTTCGGTGTCGTGACTGCGGCGCCACGAAACCCACGCGGCCCTGAGCCCCAACATGATTGGCAGCAGCCCGAAGTACGGAAGAACCGTGGGGGGTAGCAGCGTTTCGCCGAGTAGGGCGCCGCTGATCGATACCGCCAGGATTGCGCCGAAGCCGAGGTACTGACCGACGATCACCCGGATCGCTGCCCCGCGATGGCCTGGCGCCTGACCGAAGAACACGGCAAGTACGACGATGTCATCGATGTTGGTCACCGCGAAGGCACCCATTGCCTGGGCGATGGGTGCCAGGCTCACGTCACATCCCCAGCCGGTCGCTCATCGGCGAGGACACTACGGGAACGGCTTCGTCGAGGTGCTGAAGTGGTGGCCAATGGCGGCTAATTACTCCCCTTGCTCATGGACAGGATCAAGGCAATGGCGTCCTCCGAGTGGCCGCCTGGAGTCAGAACCTCCCGCAGGAGCAGGCCACGCATCGCGGCGACGGCGATGATGGCCATGTTCAGCGCCTCCTCGGAGTTGTGCCCTTCGCGTTCTGCGAGCGAGGCCAGCATCATGGTCAGGTCGTCGAGTGAGTCGATGAACTCACGAAAGTCCGCTGGTCTATACGCGGCGAGCCCTACGACGTGAAAGAAGCCGCGGATACGGGACAGCCGCTCCGGGCGGGTATAGGCCCGCCAGATCGCCACGACGAGTTCGTCGAAGGTGCCATGCTGGGCGGCCTCGAGAAACACCTCGTTGTCACGAGATCGCTGCACCTTGAGCATCGCCGCCAAGACACCCGAGAGCGACCCGAAGTGGTACCGCAGCAGGGCGTGGCTGGTCTCGGCCCGGGCAGCGACCTCACGCAACGACATGTCCGGAGAGGGAAGCGACTCCCCGAAGGCAGCGAGAAGCCGAGCCAGAAGGCGCTCGCGTGCGTCCCCTTTGCCTTGCGCGGTTGACAAGATCACTCCCACACTTTATCCATTGGATAAGATTTCTCCAATGGATAACGAGCCGCTGAGGGCGCCGTGCTGCGCGGCCGGCCGAGTTGTGAAGGACCTTTGATGAGCGCCATGTGGCAAGGCTGTCTCGCGGACACCGACTACTTCGAGATGCGTTCCAACGGTGGGCATGGCTACGGCATCTGGGTTACCACGCCACCTGGCTACGACCGGGTCTCGACGCCGGCGCCCGTCGTGTACGTGCTCGACGGTAACTTTGCCGTGGGCCTGACGGCTCCGCTCATCGTGACCCAGATGGACCCCATGCAACGGATCCAGCCCTACATCCAAGTCAGCGTCGGGTACGCGGGCGAGGAAGCACAAGACTGGGACCGGCTGCGCAACAGAGACTTCGTGCCACCCGGCGAGCCCATCGCCAAGGAGCTCATCGATGCCGTGGAGATGGGACTGCAATCAGGCATGAGAACACGCGACGAAGCTGACGCCTACCTCGCCGAACTACGCGACACCCACGCCGATGTGTTCCTGAGTTTCCTTACCGCGGAACTGCACCCACGGATCGAACACGAATACGGCACCGCCACAAGCGGTCACGGCCTTTTCGGCTACTCCTACGGCGGACTTTTCAGCCTGTATGCCTGGCTCACCGGCAGCACCCTCTTCGAGAGCATCGGATCGGGCAGCCCCGGCGTCATCGGTGACGACAGTCAGATCTTCGCCCAGCTCGACGAGTTGGGTGACAGCCGGCGTGCCGCCAAGCTCCACGTAACCTTCAACGACCGCGAGCTTCTCGGGGACCTGGCCGTCTATCAAAGCCTCGCGAAGAACACGGCCACCGTCCTTCACCGCCTCACCTCACGCAACGAAGCGGTCACCAGCGAGATCCTGCACGAAACGCACGTGACTGGCCTGCAGGTATCGTTCCTCAGTTACCTCAGGACCTGCCGTTCCGTGTAGTGGCGTCCCTGCGGCCCCTGATCACGCGGCCGCAGCCAACCTGAACGGCATCTCGATGGTGAGCCAGAGGTTGACACCACATCCACCGCTCGGTCCGATGGTGCGGTCATAGCCCTTGAAAGTCTCTGGGTCGTCGGAGATGCGCCAGAAGCGGAAGGCCTGGTCGCCAGGCGTGGTGCTGCCGTCCGGGCAGGTTTGCCACTTGTCGAGGTGATGGCGCACCAACCACACCCCTGCTTGACAGCGAAGGCTCTCGGTCCAGCCCTGTTGGCTCACCACCTGCCCCGCGCAGTGCATCACGTCGTCACAGTTGGACGTGACCGTCCACGTCGTGACGACCGTGGATTCGTCGTGGTACACCTCGCGGGTCTTTGCCCATTGCCCGTCGGAGGTAGCGGTGAAGGTCCCGTTGATGGGCCGGTCGCATGACTCTGCTTGCGCGACGGCGGCTGTAACGAAGCTCGTTGCCACCACTACAGCCAGGATGGTCGATGCTGCGATGGCACGTCCGGGAAACAATGGCTTCTCCTTGAACTCCGTTGTGGGCTGGCATGTTCAGCGGTCGTCATCCGGGCAGGATGAGTTCCTTCCAACTCGCCGTGTGGCCTGTGGTCATGAGGTTGCGCTGCACGTAGACCTGCCCATCAGGAGCCATGTACTTCCCGGAACCGGGGTCGTAACGGGTGATCGCCACGGGTTCGGCAGGACTGAGCCCCTGAAGGCCGAGGGGCCCCGACGCCTGCGGCTGCCCAGCGGAATCATCCGGCGGAGTCGCCGGATTCTCGGGCGCGGGCGGCACCGAACTGGGCGGATCTTGACCCGGTGGAGGTGGGGTGCCTTCGAGCGGCCCGTCGAGGTTGTCATCCTGCCCTACTCGCCAATCGGGCGGTACTCCTTGGCCGGCCAGGTTGGGATCGAACGGGTAGGGGCCCAACGCATGTTGGCGTTGTGCGAGCGGCATAAAGGGTTTGTCGCTGTCGCACTCCTCGACGGTTGGTGCGCGCTTCCCGGGATGGCCCATACAGGGGTAGTTGCGGGCGCCGCGTACGGCGATCGGCGCGTCCTGGGGCAACTTGCAGTACAAGCCGTCGGGGGTATCGGCCGGGCTGGTGTCGCCCGGTGCCCGCCACTGGTTCGGGGGCAGATATCCGACGGTGCACGGCGACGGGTCGGCCACGGTGAGCCGGAAATCGCCGAGGCCTTTGCCGACGTAGTTGTTGTTCGGTCCGGCGCCGATGAACATCGAAGTCAACGGCGGCGCCAGCACCAGGACCTGTTCGAGCGAGGGGTGGTAGGTGACGCCAACCTGTCCGATCGAGGTGAGGTTCGCAAGAAGGATCGGCAGTGTGGGCTTGACCTGATCGAGAAGGCGAGTCGTTTCCTGGAAGGCGCCGGGGCCTTGTCGCAGCAGCGTGCGGATCTGCGGGTCGTTCGTGGTCAGTTGTGTGGTGACTTCCGCCAGGCTGTGCGTCCACGTGCGGATTGCGTCCGATGTCTGCAGCTGTGAATCCAGCAGCGGCTCACTGTCTTCGATGAATCGGCGGGCCTGTTCGGCGGTCGGCCGGAGATCCGCTGCGACACGGGAGGACGAGTCGAGTAGGGAGCCCAGGTCGTATCCGGCGCCACCGAGGCCCTGTGCGGATTCATCGAGAAGCCTGGTCAATGAGTCCTTCGGGATGCTGCCCAGCAGGGCGCTGAGTTGATCAAGCATCGGACCCACCGGTTGGGGGATCGTGATGTCATCCGCGGATATCACCGAACCGTCGTGCAGGTAGGGCGCAGCGTCGGTGCGCGGACGGAGTTCCACGTATTGCTCACCGATCGCCGAGACACTGCGCACCTGTGCCTGCAGGTCCGCCGGAATCTTGGGCGAGCTATCCAGCGAAAGAGTCGCGGTGGCACCGCGGGCGGTCGGTTCGATGGCGATCACCTTGCCGATCTGGCTGCCGCGGTAGGTGACGTTGCTGAACCGGTACAAGCCGCCGGCACCCGGCAGTTCCATGGTGACGGTCATCCGTCCCATCCCGAGCAAGGTGGGGACCTGCATGTAGACGAAGGCCATCACAGCCATACCGATGACCGACGCCACGGCGAAGACGATCAGCTGGGTTCGAATGAAACGTGTCAGCATCAGCAGCCTCCGATGGCGCCGTCGGTGGGCAGTGGTGCGCCGGGAACCCGCGGCGGAGGCGGCCCTGCGCCATCGGGAAGCCCGGTGGGTTTCGGTGTCATCGGAGGGGCGACGCCGACCCCAAGCGGGTTGTCGCTGTAGTAGGCGTCGTAACCGGGGTCCCCGGGTGCCGGTACCAGTGTCAGACCTTCTTGGCCCCAACGGGTTCCGAGAAACATTCCGCTCTTGAGCCGGTTGACCGTGAGGTCGATGACGGCGAACAGGTTGATGTAGTCCCCCCGTACGGCACGGTCGATGAAGTCCTGGGTGAGCGGATAACTCGACAGGAATGCCAGCCCCCGGTCCAGGTCCGGCCCGACGTTGGCCAAACCGCACAGGGTCGGCTCGAGGTTGTGCAGATTCGCGACCAAGTCGGCCTGGGTGTCGTTGACCACCTGGTGTGCGGTATCGGCGAATGTCCCGAGTTCGCGCAGCGCGGCGGTGAACCTGGGACGCTGCCGGACCAGAACATCCATCGCACCCGGCATTGTGCGCAGCGCACGCGTCAGTACGTCTTTCTGTGCACCGAACGTGCCGGCGAGCCGATCCACGGCGCGCATCGCTTCGACCATGTCGCCGCGCTGCGCATCGAAGGTGCCCACCAGCCGGTCCAGCCGCCCGAGCAGGTCACGCAACTGCGGTTCGTGACCGGACAGTGCGGCATTCATGTTGTGGATGATGTCGCCGATCTGACCCAGGCCCCCGGAGTTGATCAGGGCCGACACTGCGGCCAGGGTCTCCTCGGTGGTGGGATAGGTGGACGATTGATTCAGGGTGAGTGTCGCGCCCGCAGGCAACTGCCCGGCCGGCGGTTGGTCGGCGGGCGGATCGAGGGCCAAGTGACTTGATCCGAGGAGGCTGGTCTGACCGATGGTGGCCACGGCATTCGCTGGTACCGAGACGTCGGGGCGAATCGACACCTCGACGTCGGCGTGGCCGGCCTTGACCTTCATCCCGGAGATGCTGCCGACGACGACGTCGTTGATCATCACCGGTGAATTCGCTTCGAGCGTACCGACATTGGCGATTTCGACATGGTAGGCCCGGGCGTCCGGTCCGCGCCCGACGGCGCCGGGCAGAGGCAGGGAGTTGACGCCCTGGAAGGCACATCCAGCAGTCGAGGCCACCAGGATGCAACAGCCGGCGCTCACCCATCGCCTTAACGCTGAGCTATTGATCACGGCGGTGGGGTCCCTGTCGGTTGTGGTGGCGTGCCGGGTTGAGGTTCGGCGGGTGGCGGTGGCTGCGCGGCGGGTAGCAGCATCTCGGGCAGGCTGTCGGGATGGGGTGTACCGGGTGCGGGGTCGTAAGCCGATATAGCCGGCGGTATTTCGGGCGGCCCGGGCGTGGGGCCGGCGCCCCCGGGCATGAGACCCGGCTCGGAATAGATCAGGTCTTCCGGTGGCGGTGATTTCGCCAGGAACGGGTTGATCGGGAACGGCAGCATGTTGAAGCTCGCGGCATTGAGTCCGGGTCCGAGGTACTGGGCGCACAGTTTTCCGGTTTCGGAGGCGGTCACGTTGGCGACCGCACCGATGGCTGAGCAGATGAACTGGACAGGATTGGAGAAGTTCGTCAACACGAATGCACCTGCCCCCGAACCCATCTGGGGGTCGAACATGTTGACGGTGTTGGCCAGGGCATGCGGTGCCACGTGGAGCACCTGCTCGAGGTCTTTGCGGTGATCGACCAGGGTCTGTGTGACGTTGGTCAGGCGCTGCAGTTGTTCGCTGGTCTTGTCGCGGGTGCCGGCGACGAAGGTCTGGATCTCACCGGTGACCGCCGACAGGTTGGTCAGCGCGGCATCCAGTTCTGACCTGCTGTTGTCCAGCGTGCTGGTGAGCGTGGCGAACCGGTTCTGGAATTGGACGATTTGCACATTGCTCTCTTTGAGCGCGCTGACGAACACCTGCAGGTTCTTCAGGATGTCGGCGATGTTTCCGCCGCCATCAGCCAGGATGCGTCCAACTCCAGACAGTTCGGCCAGGGTCTGGCGCAGCTTGTCGCCGTTGCCGTTCATGGCGTTGGCCGCACTGTCGACGAACCGAGCCGCCGAGGTGGACGAGATGCCGTTGTGGGGCCCCAGATCGGTGGCCAGGCGCGTCAATTGTTGTTTGACTTCGTCCCAGTCGACGGGCACTGCGGTGCGGTCAAGCGGGATCAGCGCTCCGTCTGCGATGACGTCGGCGCTGGCCGCACTGGGCGCGACAAGCTGAATATAGCGGGCGGAAACGAGGTTTGGCGCGACGATGACGGCGCTGGTGTTGGCGGGGATCGGCACCTTTCTGTCGAGTTGCATGGTCACCCTCGTCTGGGTGCCCTCGGGGTGGATCGCCTCGATGGTCCCCACGGCGACCCCGGCAACCCGGACCTGATCGCGCGGGTAGATGGAGCTGGCATGGGTGAAGTACGCGGTGATCGTCTTCGGGGCGAACAGGGTCACACGGGTGAGCCATGTCGCTGCGGCCGCGATGATCGTGATCAGCACAACGGTGGCGATCCGCCGGATCCGGGATGTCGTCATCAGCGGGGCGCCTCCGGTATCCCGTTGCGAGGGAATGGGAATTCGGCGCGAGGAGGATCGCCGGGCTTGCCTCCACGCCGGAACCCGAAGGCGTAGTCGAGGAACGGTTGCAGAAAATTGCCGGGGAGCAGATCCGGGACGTAGGCGTTGTAGTAGAAGCCGTTGGCCACCGTCTCGCCGAGGGTGACCTGAAACTTCGCCAAGGCCGGCAGCATCCTGGCGATGTTGTCCCGGCTGCGTTCCAGCATGGCGGTGACCGAATTGAGCTTGTCCAAGGTAGGTGCGAGCTGCTGCTCGTTGTCGTGGATGACGCCGGAAAGTTGTTGGGCCACTGCCGAAGTATTGGAGAGCAACTCGATGATGGCCTGCCTCCGCTGAACCAGTACGTCGACGAGGTCGTTGGCGTTGAGGATCAGTGCGTTGAGTTGCTGGCTGCGGTCGGCGAGGATGCCGGTGACCTCGGAAGTGGACGACAGCAATGCCGCGAGTGTCTGATTGCGGCTGTTGAGAGATTTAGACAGCCGGGTGAGTCCGTCGAAGGTAGGCGCGAGCTGCGGCGCGATCTGGTCGATGGTGGTGGCCAGAGTTTCCAACGATTGATTCAGCGTTGCGGTGTCGGTCGCCCCGGTGTTGCGCGTCAAGTCGCCAACGGCATCGGTCAGCGAGTACGGAGACGACGTCCGGGTCTGCGGTATCAGGTCGAGCGGCTGCAGGTTCCCGTCGCCGGAAGATTCCAGAACCAATACCCTTTCACCCAGCAGGCTGCCGGTGCGGATGTGGGCCGATGTGTCCGAACCGAGCCGCACTGTGCTGTCGACCTTGAAGGTGACCAGCGGCTGCAGACCCTGCAACGACACGTCGGTAACGGTCCCGACCGCGACGCCGGACATCTTCACCTTGTTGCCGCTGGTGAGACCGCCGGCTTCAGCGAACTGGGCACGGTAGGCGATCTGGGCCGCCAGTGACCACAACCGTTCGGGCTGCAGTCCGACCGCGATGATGAGGGTTATGACAATCACGCCGATGAATCCGGCGCGGATGAGATGGGTGCCACGGTACTTGAGCATCAGGGCTCACCGCATCTTCCGGCTTCTTGTTTGAACCACGGGAATTCGGCGGTGCGTCCCTGCAGATCAGACACTCGGACCGCCAGGCCGCATAGGTAGTAGTTCACGAAACTGCCGTAGGCACCGGTTCGGATGAGCTTGTTGTAGTTGTCGGGCGCCATGCGCAGCCCGGTCTCGAGCCGGTCTTTGTCTTGGTCGAGCAGCGGTGCCAGGCGGTCGAGTTGATCGACAGTGCCCGCCAGTGGGGGGCGGGCCTGGGTGAGTAGGTCGGCCAGTGACGCGGTGCCGTTGTCGAGCGACTCGATGGCAGCGCCGATCGGATCGCGGTCCGTCGACAACCCGTCGACGAGGCGTTGCAGACGGTCAATCGTTCCGGAGAACTGATCGCTGTCCTGGGACAGGGTTTGCAGCGTGGTCTTGAGGTTGTCGATGACCGACTGCACGGTTGCGCTGTTGTCGGCCAATGTGTTGGTGAACGACGCGGTCTTGGCCATGAGCGAGTCCACCGTGGTGCCCTGGTCCTGGAACACCGCAATCAGCGACGAGGTCAGCGCGTTGACATCGTCGGGGTTGAGCCCCTGGATGACTGGCTTGAGTCCGCCGAGCAACAGATCGAGATCGAGTGCTCCGGCGGTGCGCTCCCGCGGGATCTGTGCCCCGGCAGCAAGTTTGGTGTTGCGGCCCGGACTGTCGACGAGTTCGAGGTAGCGGTCGCCCACCAGGTTGAGATAGCGAACCACAGCGCGGGTCCCTTGGGTTAGGACGACATCACGGTCGGTGTCGAAACCTACTTCGACCGTCTTGTCCTGGCGCAATGCAACCTTGTCGACGGTCCCGATCTGGATGCCGGCCATACGCACCGAGTCGCCTTCGCGCAGGCTCGAGACGTCGCCGAAGACCGCTGAATACACTGTCCTGGAACCGGATCGGACTTCACCGAAAACCACGAAGAGCGCGGCAGTCAGCACCGTCATCACCGCCGCGAAGGTGCCGAACTTGATCAAGGTCGTGGCCGTCCGAATCGTCATCCGGGTTGTCCGATCTGAGCGGTGTTGCGGGGCGGGCCGTCGATCGGGCCGAACAGCCACTGTTTGAGACCGTCGGTATTGACCAGGATGTCTTGGTTTCCGTACTTCCACGGGTTCGTGCCGGTATCGGCCACCACCCATCGGGGCCGCGAGAGAAACGGCAACGGCAAGTTCTCACAGCGGGGGCCGCCTTTGGATCCGGCCTTGGGCAGGTCTCCGGGGTAGCGGTAGCGTTCCTGACCGGCCGTCAGGCCGGCGGCCACCTCGGCGCCGGGAAGTCGCAGCGGTTGCCACTTCGAAATGAACGCCATGCCGGTGATCTGGCAGTTCAGCGCGGCGTTGTATTCGCGGGTCAGATCGGTGGTCGGGACCAGGAGATGCAACGCGTCGGCCAGCGGGGTGTGGTTCTGGCTGAGTACCGGGGTTCCCGTCTGCGCCAATCCGATAGCGCTGAGCAGGAATGCGTCCAGGTTGTCCTGCTCGTCGACGATGGACTGGCTGACGCGGGTGGCGTTGTCGATGGTGGTGATCAGGTCCGGTGCCGCGTCGGCATAGGTGTTGAACACCACGGGCGCGGCGGCCACCTCGCGGCTCAACGCCGGTAGTGCGGGCTCGGTGGCGGCCAGGAAGGCATCGAAATCGTCGATCGTCTGGCCGATTTGGTGTCCACGCCCACTGAGCGCCGATCCCAGCGCCGACAGGGTTTCGTTGAGTTTGTCCGGGGCGACGTGATCGAGCAATGTGGTCAACTGATCGAACAAGGTGTTGATCTCGACCATCACATGCCGCGCTTCGACGACCTGTCCGGCCGAAATATGCTGCGAATCCGGATGTTCGGGATCGATCAGTTCGATCGACTTCGCCCCGAACGCGGTCGGCGCGGCGATCTCGACGAGCACGTTCGCCGGCACGAGATGCACCTGGGATTCGTCGAGCGCGAGTCGGATCGCTGCCTGCCCGTCGGGACGGGCGTCGATGGCGGTGACGCGGCCGATCTGGACACCGTGCAGTTTGACCTTGGCATCGATGTTGAGGACCAACCCGGCACGCTGGGCGAGCACCGTCACCGGCAGACCCCGACTGAAGTCGCCGCGAAACAGGCTGATCGACAGTGCCGTCACCCCCACGAGCGCCGCAACGGTGGCCAGACCGGCCAGTAGGCGCGCGTATTGCGGTCGCCCCGGTCGGCTCATGACCCGGTCCATGTCGATGACATCCATGCCCCCGTTTTGACAGTCGTTCGTCGTTGCCCTGCCCGGTACCGCGCTCGACCTTGGGCGGCTACAGTATTGCCGATAGTATTTCAGAAAATGAAATGATTCTAGTGTCAATGGAGGCTTGGATGAAGCCAGCAGGGACGGCCGACTATGTCGTCGTGGGGTCGGGCAGCGCAGGGGCGATCGTGGCCCGGCGGCTCGCCGATTCCGGTGCGACGGTCACCCTGATCGAGTCGGGACGCCGGCGCCGGGGCCCGCTGGTGACGGTTCCCGGTCTGTGCGGGGCCATCCACGCAGTCACCGCGCTGCAGCGATTGGTCACCTGGCCTGCGCACAGCGTGCCGCAACAACACATGAACGGCCGCACGCTTCCGCAATCGCACGGCCGGGTCCTCGGTGGCGGCAGCGTGGTCAACGGGATGGCGTTTGTCCGCGGCAATCGGCAGAACTACGACGACTGGGCGTCGGCCGGGGCGAAAGGCTGGGGGTTCTCCGATGTATTGCCGTCGTTCCGTCGACTGGAGAGCTTCGAAGACGGGTCCAGTGAACTGCGAGGCGGCGACGGGCCGATCGCGGTGGAACGGGCCACCGGCCTTGCCGATGTCACCGAAAGCTTCATGAGTGCACTGGCCGAGACCGCCTGCGTCGAGAGGAACGAGGACTACAACGGCGCACGCCAAGCAGGAGTCGCGCCGATACAGCAGAGCGCGGGCGGGGGCCGCAGGGTGGGCACCGACCGGGGCTACCTGCGGGAGGCACCGCCGAATCTGCGTGTGCTCACCGGCGTGACGGCGACCCGCATCATCGTCGAGAACGGCCGAGCGACCGGCGTGGAGGTGGTTGCGGGGCGCAACCGGCGATCGATCGGTCCCGTCCGCGCCGGCCGCGAGGTGATCGTCAGTGCCGGGTCGCTCGGCACCCCGCGATTGCTGATGCTCTCGGGAATCGGTCACGCACAGCACCTGCGCGAGCATGGAATCAAGGTCATTGCCGACCTCCCGGTCGGCGACAATCTGCACGATCACCTGTTCGTTCCCATGTCCTATCAGGCGCCCGGCGGGCGCCGCTCCTCACCGCTGAGTTTTATCGGTGCCGCGGTCCGGGAGTGTGCGCGCCCTCGCTCAACCTTCATGGCACACACACTGTTTGAGGCTGTCGGGTTCGTGGACAGCGGGACCCGGACAGGTACCGATCTCCCGGACCTGCAGATCTTCATCCTGCCGATCGGCTATCCCGAGAATCAGGACGAGCCGGGGCTACACCTGGCCGTGGATCCGTCGCCTTCGTTGTCACTGTTGCCGACCATGATCTATCCAGAGAGTCGCGGCACGGTGCGATTGGCCTCGACCGATCCGTTCACCGCACCCCTGATCGATCCCAACTACCTGTCCGAGCCGCAGGACCTGGCGACCTTGGTGGCCGGCATGGAACTTGTGCGGGAAACCGTCAAACACCCGGCAATCGCCTCGGAAGTCGGTCGCGAGGTATTACCCGGCCCGGACCAGGCCGGAGGCGACCTCGCAGACTTCGTGCGACGCAACGCTTCCGGCGTTTATCACCCGGTCGGAACGTGCCGGATGGGCGTCGACGAGCACGCGGTCATCGACCCCACGTTGAAGGTCCGGGGCATGGAGGGACTGCGCGTGGCGGACGCTTCGGTCATGCCGAGCATCGTCGGCGGCAATACGAACGCCGCGTCGATGATGATCGGAGAGCGAGCGGCTGAACTGATCATCACCGCATGAATCGGTCAGCCGTGGGGCTGATCGGCCAGGTAGAGGTCGAGCAGACGGCGAAGGCTGGCGCCCAAGGCAAGGTCGTCGGTCAGCGGCGCGATGACGGCAGCTTCGGCGGCCTCGCGCAGTGACAGACCGGCCTTGGCCAGGCGGGCTGCGGCGACCAGGACGCGGGTCGAGGAAACCTCCCGCAACCCAGGCACCTCCAGACGCCTGATCGCCTGCGCCAGGCGAACCAGGTCCGTGGCAGACCGAGCGTCGGCGCCGCTCTCGTGCTGCACGATCGATGCCTCCAGATCTGCTTCAGGATAGTCGAATTCGATCGCCACCATGCGTTGCCGCGTCGAATCCTTGAGGTCTTTGAGGACGCTCTGGTACCCCGGGTTGTAGGAGACAACGAGGCAAAATTCTGGCCCGGCGACGAGGGTTTCTCCCAGGCGTTCGATCGGCAGTGTCCGCCGGTGATCGGCGAGCGGGTGCAGCACGACAGTGGTGTCCTGACGTGCTTCGACCACTTCGTCGAGGTAACAAATCGCGCCTTCGCGCACCGCCCGCGTCAGCGGTCCGTCGACCCATTCCGTTTCCCCGGCACGTAAGAGGAACCGGCCCACGAGATCTGCGGTGGTCAGATCGTCGTGGCACGCCACCGTGATCAGCGGTCGTCCCAAATCATGAGCCATTGCTTCGACGAATCGCGTTTTCCCACAACCCGTTGGCCCCTTCAGCAAGACAGGAAGTTGTTCGGTGAAAGCAGCGGCGAACACGCGCTCTTCATTGCCCACCGCCCGATAGAACGGACGCACACGCCCCACCGGACCGGCAGAAGCGTCGGTGGTGTCTTCGGTGACCACATGAGGGGTCGGCATCAGATCGCTGATCCTTTCGGTGTTGAAGAGTGCCGGCGGACTTCGGCCGAGCGCAAAGCCGTGTGGAAGAGTCGGGCGATGACGGGATCGAGTTGATCGGCTCGAGGCACCGAAGCGTGCGCTGCGGTGCCGAAGACGAGTCGAAGGTCCTCAGCCGATCCGGTTGCGCCGATCGTCAGGCACAGACACCCGGTGCCCCGACCACGGACCTCCATGAGTGCTCGGCGAACGTCTCGCGCACCTCGGGCCAGGTCGTACCCATCGTCGAACGCAAGCCCGTCCGATATCACAACCAACAGGCGTCTGGTCGTCCCGCCATTGTCCTCAATAAGGTTGGCCCCGTGCCGGATTGCAGCACCCAGGCGGGAGTATCCGGATGGTTGCAGGTGCTGCAGACGCATCAGCAGCGCTTGGTCGCCGTGTTCGGCGAAAGCCTTCAGCGTCGTCAACCGCACGTCGTGGCGGCCGCGGGAGCTGAACGCGTACACGGCCACGCGATCACCCAGCCGGTGCAGCGTGGAAGCAAGACCAGCCACCGCGGCGCGTTGATGATCGTGGATCCGAACGCGGCCCACGCCGAGTTCGGCCGTCGACGCAGAGACGTCAAGAAGGATCAGTACCGACAGGTCCCTGCGGTCGCGGACCGTCGCGAGGTAGAACGCATCATCAGGGTCCTGCGCGGCGAGTGCACCGACCCGGTACTCGACCGCGGCGTCGATGTCGATGTCGTCGCCATAGCGCTGCCGATGGCGAACGTCGGGACCGGATCCCAGTCGAGACAGCGACCGCCGTAGACCCAAATCGGGTGCGCTTATCGAACCCGCCGGGTGTTCCTCGGGCTCGAGAACGCGCACTGTGCACCACTTGGGTCGGTAGCTGTCGATCCTGAAGTCCCACTCAGGGTGACGAACTCCTTTGCCCGACTGCTGATCAGCCGGCTCATCAACGGGTCTCGGCTCGATCACTGCCGAGGCAGTGCCCCCTCCGGTCGCACCGAATTTCGACCTGGTGTTCCCGCCGACCGGGCCGTCCACACTGGCGATGCCCGCCCCGTGCAGCAATCTGCTCAGCAGCCGGCCGATCAAGGTCGACCCGCTGCCGGCCGAGAAGAACGAGACGTCGTCGGGCATCGGCACTTGCGACACCGCCTGCGCCGAATCGTCTTTCGTCGTGACCGACTCCGCGGTACCGATGCCGGGCCGCCCATTCGATTCGTGCAGTTCCGGTGCCGACGCAGTACGCAGCGACGCGAGGACCTCACGTGGCCGAAGTGCACCCAGATAGATTCCGGATTCGGGTATGCCATCGCGGGTTCGCGCGAAAGCGAGGGATTCCGAAGGCGAATCGCTGAGCGCCACGAACTCGGCGAGGACCAGGTGGTCGAGGGAGCGCGGCAAAAACTCACGTAGCGCGGCGACGGCACGCGGTCCCTCGATGCTCAGATATCGGCGGCGCAACCGCTCTCGTCGCACCAGTGGATGCATCAGATCGCGGGACAAGCTCCCGGCACCGATCAACGCGGCTTGCACCACCACCGCCTCGACTGTTCGTCGCGCATCGCAATCGGGATCGACGGTGATCGTGCGTCCGTCGGACCATGCCCGCTCCCCCGGCACGCCCGCTATCACTTCGACCGGCCGTCCTGCGAGTGCAGAGGCGAACAGGTTGTAGAGGTGCGTCGAGCCCTCACGGTCCGGCCCGACCCGCGCGGTTACTGAGGCTTGCAGCGGTCAGACTCCACGGCAATGTCCGTCGGGCGGCCGTCCGGTTGCAGGATCGCCCAGGTACTTCCGATGCCCGGGGTGAACGGCCCTGGCGCATCCTGGGATTGGTAGAAGCCCTGCGGATCCCAGGTCTTGGACTGCGGGTAGGGCCACGGGCAGGCGACACTGGAGGCCACGCCGGTGACCCGTACCAACCAGAAGGTCGAACTGAAGGTGATCATCGCGATGTTCAGCACCAGCACCATCACCGCAAACGTGGCGAACTTCGGGTATCGAGCATGCAGCCGCAGGCGCTGGGCGAGCTTGTCCGCCTGGGATTTCCCGGTGTCGTCTCGGTAGAGCAACACCGATGCCGAGATCATCACGATCGTGATGAGGATGCTGGCCATCAACAAGGGGAACTGATAGTTCTTACCCACATCGATCGAGCCGAATTCCACCACGTGGCTGTAGGTGAGGAATTGGGTGCGGGTCAGGAAGATTTCCTGCGCGGCATCCCACACGACTCCGATGAGGAACGTCAGCACGGCGATCGAGATCAGCGGATGGCGCCAAGCGAATGCCTTGGGATCGCTACGTCGCTGAATAGCGCGCAGAAGGGGCATGGCCAGGAAATACGGAAGCAAGACGTAGGGCGCGTAGATGAACGAGGTGATCGGCTCGATGATCGGGGAGATGTTCATCCACGGCCAATCCCTGGGGAAGTGCCACATTTTCGGGTTGTAGATCAGCCCGATCGCCCAGTTGTTGATCGGGTCCCACCAGATCAGAGTGCTGGAGGCGGCGACCATGAGAATCACCGGATGTCCAGGATGTCGACGCCAGATCAACGCCGACGCGATAACGGTCCCGGCGGCCAGGATCGCGCCGAGTATCTGACCCCAGTAGACCATGTCGATACCGGCCAGGAGTGGCTCGACCGGAGGAGGCTTGCCCACGCCGTCGGGATTCGCGTTCTCGGGCGACACCGGTCCGTGCTTCTGGGCCGTTACCAGGATGAAAACCACGAACGCCACGGCCAGCACCCAACCCGCCAGGGCCTTCCAGGTCCGCGAGGAGCCGGAATTCGCCGCGCCGTCGGCCACGGTGGGCTCGCTTCTGTGAATGGATTGCTTCATGGCACTCCGCGCTGTTCCCCGCACCATCCAAGGCTGCGGGAGGCGACCCTCGCCTTGCCGGAGCCTAACCCAAATCATTCAGATTATGAACTACTTTCGACGACGGACGCAGAGAAGGAGAGTGGCTCCCCGGGGCAGGTATCGTGAGGCGTCGTGACCGACAGCATTGGGGCCCCCGACGACGGTGACATCGTCGACTTCCTCGGCGCTGTAATGGATGTCCAGCGCTTGCTGTCAACCCTCACGCTTCCGGTCGCCGACAGTTACTCGATTTCCGAACGCGCCATGGGCATCATCTTTTTGATCCATGCCGGCGTCGACCGCCCCAGCGCGCTCAGCGAGTACCTCAACGTTTTGCCAAGCACGATCACCTCTGACATCGACAAACTCGTCGCCGCGGATCTTCTGAGACGGACTCCGTCGAGTACCGATCGGCGGGTCACCCGAATCGAAGTGACGAGGCGAGGGGCTGCCGTCCAGCGGGAGACGTTGGGTCGGTTGCAAGAGTTCTTCCGCGCGACGGCCGCCGGCGTAACCATCGACGAGCTGTACGCCTGCATCGCCACACTCCGCAAGCTCAGCGGCGTGCCGCAATCGCCCGTTCCCAATCCGCTGCGTGGGCCCGGGGACGCACGCTAGGAGCGAGAAGTGTCGGCGTGACGTCACCGCTTGCGCTGGCGTCCACGAAACGTTAAACGCTTGGACCACAGGCGAACTCGCGCTGACTCGCGACGAAATGATCGACCTCACCACCGAATCACTGGTCGCCGCGGGCGACCGACTCACGCATCTCCCGGCCGATTAGCGAAAACTGATTGGCGCCATCCAGATGCGCACGGGAGCAGATCCGCCGGGCTACCTGCTCTCGCGCTGCCGCTGCGCACCTAGGTGGCCAGCCGCCGCACGATCTGACCGGCCCGGCGCAGCACGTCCAGCTGCGCCGGGTTGTACAGATCAGCCATCGCGTCATCGATGGCCTTCTCGGCGAAGTTCGCACCGCGCGGCGCGTCGACACGGGCCTCGGTGAGTCCGGGATGGGCCTGCCGGACCGACCAGATGTAGGGCGCCAGCCGCTCGGCGAGATCCTGGCGGGTCGCCTCGTCGGCGTCGGCGGGCAGCGCGTCCAATTCGGATGCGGCCGGATCCTCGCGGGTGTCCCTGATCAGGTCGGCATAGGCTCGTCGGCCGCGCGGGCCTAACACCCGGCTCAGGACAACCATCAGTTTGCGATCCGCGTCGGTCATCTTCGCGACGGCGTCGGCGGGTGCGAACTCGGGCGGCAGATCCGTGGGTGCCGAGTTCTCGAGCAGCTCACCGAGCTCCTCGCGGGCCCGTTGCAACCTCTCGATCGTCGCCGCCAGTTCGGCGTCCAGTTCCCGCAACGCCTGTTCCGGATGGTCGTCGGTGTCACCCAACGCGGCGATCTGCGGGAGCGAGAACCCCAGGTCGACGAGCCGTTTGATGCGGACCAGCCGGACCAGGTGCGCCACGCCGTACTGCTTGTACCCGTTTGACCGGCGTTCGGGCTCCGGGAGCAGGCCGATGTGGTGGTAATGACGGACGGCTCGCAGACTGGTGCCGGCCAGTTCGGCGACCTCCCGAGTACTCCACGCCACCTGTCCATCATGCGCATGCCCGGGACTTGACTGTGCCGCTACGTCCGAGTGTGCGATGGAGGCATGCCAACACCTGCGTTGCTCTCCGTCGACGATCTGTTCGCGCCACCCGCCCGGGCGCAGGCATCGATCTCACCCGACGGCACCCGTATCGCCTACCTCGCACCGTGGCGGGGCCGACTCAACATCTGGATTCAGGACGTGGACGACCTCGACGGCGAGCCGCGGCGCGTTACCGCCGACAGCACCCGCAGCATCCTGCACTACGAGTGGACGAAGGACTCCCGCTGGCTGCTCTACCTGCAGGACACCGGCGGCGACGAGAACTGGCACGTCTTCCGGTCCGACCCGCAGGACCCCGAGTCCGGTGCCGTCGATCTGACCCCCTTCCCGGGAGCGATGGCCGCCCACGAACTGCTCGGCGACCCGGGCAAGGCGATGGTGTACTCCAACAAGCGAACACCGACCCTGATGGACGCCTACGAGCTGGACATCGCCACCGGTGAGCTCACCATGGTGGCGAAGAATCCCGGCAACGGATCAGGCTGGCGGGCCAGCAGCGACGGCGAATTGTTCTCCACCGCACTGACTGCCGACGGTGACGTGGAGCTGTTGCAGTGGGAGCCGCAGACGGAGACGCTGCGCTCCATCGTCACCTTCGACGGCCGTGACTACACGATGGGGCTGTACCCGGTCACCGTCGCCCCGGACGGCACCGGCATCTGGATCGGCTCCAACGACGGCACCGACAGGACCCGCATTGTGCGCGTCGACGTCGTCACCGGCGAGCAGACCCACGTCGACAGCCATCCGGTCTACGACGTGGACACCCGGGCCAGTGTGTTCACCACGCTGGCCGAGCCGCTGATCCTGGACCGGCGCACCGGCGATCTGCTCGGGGTGCGGTACCTGTTGGAGCGTCAGGTGATTCGGCCGCTGGATCCGCACTTCGCCGCGGTGCTGGCGAACCTGGAGAAGCTGTCCGATGGCGACGTGAACGCGCTGAGCTCCGACCTGACCGGCCGACGCTGGGTGGTCAACTTCACCCACGACCGCGAAGCGGGGATGACCTACCTCTACAACCACGACACCGGGGAGAGCCGGTTCTTGTTCGGGTCGCATCCGCAGCTGGATCCCGGCGTCCTGGCATCGATGGAGCCGGTCACCATCCGTTCACGCGACGGGCTGGATCTGCACGGGTATCTGACCCTGCCGGTCGGGTTGCCGCCGAACAATCTGCCGATGGTGCTGCTGGTGCACGGCGGGCCGTGGACGCGGGATGGTTGGATGTTCACCCCGCCGGTGCAGCTGCTGGCCAACCGCGGATATGCGGTGCTGCAAGTCAACTTCCGCGGGTCGTCGGGCTTCGGTAAGTCCTTCACCAAGGCCGCGGTCGGTGAGTTCGCCGGCAAGATGCACGACGATCTGATCGACAGCGTCGACTGGGCCGTCGAGCAGGGGTATGCGGATCCGAAGCGGGTCGCCATCTTCGGCGGCTCCTACGGCGGCTACGCGACGCTGGTTGGCGTCACCTTCACACCCGACGTGTTCTCCGCCGCAGTCGATTACGTCGGTATCTCTGATCTGAGCAACTTCATGCGGACACTGCCCGAGATCGCACGGCCGCACCTGGCCAACAACTGGCACCTGTTCGTCGGAAACCCCGACGACCCGGACCAGTTGGCCGACATGCTGTCGCGTTCACCGATCACGAAGGTTGACCAGATCCGCACGCCGCTGCTGGTCATCCAGGGCGCCAACGATGTTCGCGTGGTGCAGGCCGAATCCGACAATCTGGTCGAGGCGTTGCGCGCCCGCGGAGTCACGGTGGAGTACATGATCAAACACGACGAGGGGCACGGATTCGTCAACCCGGACAACGTGATCGACATGTACAAGACCGTCGACCGCTTCCTCGCCGAGCATCTGGGTGATGGAAGGAAGTCGTGACCGACAAACTGGAGCAAGGACATTCACCGACCTTGCTCGAACGCATGGGCGGGGTGTCCGGGCTGGTGTACGCCAGCCTGCCCACGTTTGCCTACGTAATCGCGAACGCGATAGCCGGCCTGGACGCGGCGGTCGTGGTATCTATTGGCTTCAGCGTCGGTCTGATCGTAGTCCGACTGTTGCGTAAGCAGCCCATTCAGCCGGCGGTATCAGGGCTGCTCGGGGTCGTCGTCGCCGCGCTGATCGCCTACTACACCGGTTCCGCCGAAAACTACTTCCTGCCCGGAATCTGGTTCAGTCTGGCAATGGCTGCCGTGTTCTCCGTATCCGTCTTGGTGCGGCGCCCCCTGGTCGGAGTGATATGGAACCTGCTGCGTAGCGCCGAGCCCGATCGATCTTGGCGCACCGACACCGTGGCGCTGCACGCGTTCGACGTCGCCACGCTGGCATTCGTGGCGTTGTTCTCCGCGCGATTCGTTGTGCAGCAATGGCTTTACGACGGCGGCTTCAGCGGCTGGTTGGCATTTGCCCGGATCGCGATGGGCTATCCACTGCTCGGCGTGGTGTCCGTGATCGTGTACTGGGCGATCCGCCGCGCAAACCGGCAGGTCGGCTCAGGCATCGCCCGGCACAGCCCAGAGACCGGTGCGAGCGACTCGCCGGAACCCGCTGCTTGCCCGTGATGCGGTGCCGGACCGGTTCTTGGCTACACCCGGGTCGGCTAGCAGGGCTCGGCGGCATTGTCGAGATTCCCAACACCGAAGTAGATGGTCACCAGCGGCATTGGCCTGTCGAACGTCGCCTGAAACTCGGCCAGCAGTCGGTTGTTCCGCCGTACCCAGTCGGCGAACTCGTCGTACTCTGCACCGGCCAGAATCGTCGCCGTTCCCTGCCGCGTCTCGGTGCCGATCTCGATAGTGACGGCCGGGTGCGCCCGGATGTTGTGCAACCAGTCCGGATCCCGATCCTCCCGGAAAGAGCTGAGATAGAGCCTGTCTCCGCGGTAATTGGGAGCCAGTGGCACCACCCGGGGCGCACCACTACGAGCACCGGTCGTAGTCAACAGGATCAGCGGGTTTGCAACGTAGTCACCGCCGACTTGACCCGCGTTCGCCCGGAATTCGGCGATCACGTCGTCGTTCCAGTTCGATGGATCCTGGCGGCTTTCCTGGTTCCACGGGGCGTCTGCGTCGTGGAAGTGGATCTCTTGGCTCGTCACGATGTGCCTCCGCTCGCGGAAAGGCTATGTGGGTCGCAGACTTTGGGGAGTGCCTCAAGCAGGGTGTCGTGAATGTAGGCGAGTTCGGGAGTCGGCTCCCACCCGGCGGAATCGTCAGTGGTGTCCGACCAGTCGGTGCTGGCGCTACTCTCGCCCCCGTTGCTGTCCTGGGCGGTGTCCTCTCGGGTCCCGCTTCGGTAGACCCACCACAGGTTGTGCCAGGGGTCGAGGAAGCGGGAGAAGGTATCACCATAAAACTCGGTCGGTCGGGTAATGATCTCGGCACCGCCGGCGGCCGCACGGTCCAGCACGGCCTCGACATCGTCGACGTACACCTGCAGCAGTGCCGGAGTGAAAGGCCAGTCGGGCTTTCGTTCGGCGAACATCACGGTGCTCCCGCCGATCTGAAGCTCGGCGTGGAGAAGGAGTCCGTCGTCATCGACGGTGCGAGCGTCGGGATGGTCGACGCCGTCGAAAACGTCCGTCAGGAAGCGGATCAGCCCGTCGGCATCACGAGCAACGATGAACGGGTTGATTGTTGAAAAGCCTGCCGGTGCGGCGGGGGCGGCGGTCATGGGTTTCCTTTCGTCACCCCCATTTGATCGCGAAACCCCTGGCCTGTTCTTGAACCAAAACGACAACTCTCGCGTCCCGACCCGGCAGCTGTAGCACCGGCGTCAGTGCTGCCGGCGGCGCTGGGCAGCGATGATCGCGGCCGGGGTCTGGCCGCGGATCAACCGCAGTGAGCGCGTCAGGTGGGGCTGATCGGCGAATCCGGCACCGGCCGCCGCTTCCGCAGGCGAGTGCCCGGTCTGCAACAGGAAGTAGCCGTGCTGGGCACGGTGAAGTTGGTCGATCTGTTGAGCGGTCAACCCGACCGTGCGGCGGTAGCGGCGTTGCCAGGTCCGCTCCGAGGCACCGCTCCGGTCCCCGTCCAGTGCCTTGCGGATCTCCTCATCGACGAGCAGCCCGCAGTGCTCGGCAAGGTGATCGACCCAGTCCTCCAGATCCGACCAATCCGGCACCGGCCATTGGCGATCCCCGAGGGTGACGCAGCCGTCCGCAACCTGCAGGGTCACCGTCCCGCCGAGGACCGCGCTCTTGGGCACGCCTGGGAGTGCGACATGGGCAGCGAGTTCGACGCCCCAGTACCGCTCACCCAGATGCCCGTCGACGATCCGGTTGCGCAGACTCGGACCATCCAGCTCCGCGGCCAACTCTCCGTCCCGGCGACGGATGAACGACAAACCCCAATACTCGGACCCGGTGACCGAATAGCTTCCGGGAGTCTCGACAGCCGCGCGCCAGACGGTCCGCAACAGCGGTGATCGTCCCGCCCGTTCCTCCCACACCCGACGAACGTACCGCTCCGAGACGACGGTGTGGCCTGTCGGCACGGGACCGCCCCGAGGGCGACTCGGCGATCGTGACGGCACAGTGGTTTCGATGTGCGTGGTGAACGGTCCTGCGGCTGTGGCACTTTCGGGCGTGTCGACGCTGGAGGTGATCGAATTGTGGTCGATGAGTTTGTGCGTTCCGCCGGTTTCACGCTGGCGGCTCGGCGGACTCTCCCCCACACTGTCGGTTGCCATTCCCGATGGCGGACGACGACGCTCTGAACTGCATTTTTCTCGGTGTTGCCACGGAGTTGGCGGACACGTTCTTGCCATCCATATGGCGGATCCGAGAATGGGACGGTAGTCCACGAACGGTCCGGGGATTGCACCCCCGCGATCAATCCGGCATTAGGGTTGATTGGCACGCAGTCGAGATTCGGCAGGTGGGGGACTTAGAGGATGGCGCGGGCCCGGACGATCGGTCGAGGACGCCTGGGGCCTGCTGCACGCAAGGCGTTGATTCCCGGTTCAGGACTGGTGCTGCTCAGCTCGGCGACCGGCGGGATGCACGGCGATATCTTTCAGCTCTACGTCGTCGACACGCTGGGCTTCAGTCCGAGCTTGGTCAGCGTTATCGCACTCGGAATGATCGTCAGCATCCCCGTCCAGTTGTCGGCGCCGGGTATCGTCAGCCGCTTCGGACACCGCACTGTGATGGTCACAGGCTCACTCACGCTGGCTCCGGCACTGCTACTGCTGTTCTCGGCAGGCCTGATCATCGATGAGTCCCGGATCGCCGCCGCTGCGCTTCTATTCACGGGAGCAACTCTGGCCGGGGTCGGGATCTCGATCTGCTTCGGTGCCGCCTGGACGGCGTGGTATGTCGAGTTCGCCGAGCCGGCCGACCGTCCACTGTTCTTGGCCATGTTCAGCTTCGCCGCGCAAGGGACCGTCATCGTGGCGTTTGTGGTGCAGACGATTTGCTTCGACGGGGTGGTCACCGAGGTCTTTTACCGCGGCGTGCTGGTCTACTGCCTGGTGTATTTGCTCGGGTCGGTCATTGTGTACCGTCATCTGCCCGAAACGTCGGTGCGCCAACCGATTGCGACATTCGGCAAGGGCGGATGGCGCGAAGCCCTGCGCGACCACCGCTGCCGGTTGATCGTGTTCGGGGCAGCAGCACAATTCGTGATCGGCGTGCCGCTACTGGCGGTCTACGCGCTGACCGTGCTCGGCATCCCCGCACCGGCCATCGGTGTGATGCTCATTGTCCGCGCGGCAGCATCGTTCGTGCTGGCTCCGATGGCCGGCTGGTTCATCAGCCGGATCGGCATGACCACCTCAGTTCGGGTGCTCGGCGTCGCATTGACCGCTCAGATGGTCCTGTGGACACTCCTCCCCGCCGTCGGCCACCGCTTACCGGCCATCGCAGCTTTCACTGCGTTGGTTGTGCTGTCTCAGGTGTCGCGTTACGCCTTCGGCTTGGTCATGTCGGCCATTGCCTTCAATGTCGTCGAACCTGAGCACCGAGTCCGAACATTCGCTCTAGTTGACGTCGCCTCTTCGGCGGCAATGCACCTCAACCTCGCCGCCGGAGGCGCCCTAGTGGCTGCCAGTTCAACGGCCGCCCTGCTCGACTCCCCCTGGATCCGCCTGGACCCCGTCAAGATAGTCACTGCCGCCAGCGCAATAATCATTGCCTACCTGACGGTTGAGTTTCACCGTATGGCAACCTGTTTCGTCAAATAGTCGCCACCCCACCCGCAACGCCCATCAAGGTGTCTGTTGTCCGGACCGGGTTCGTTAGCCTGCACCCTTACCGTTGTCCACCCGGTACACGGCACCGTGCACAGCTGCCGCAGCGTCGCTGGCGAGGAAGGTGATCACTTCGGCGACGTCGAGCGGAGTCATCATGCCGCGCGGCGACGCCGCACGCAGGACCAGGCTGAAGTCCGCGCCGTCGGGGGCGTGGAACTTCTCGATCTGCGGGGTGAGCATCCCTCCCGGACATACGGCATTCACGCGTAGGCGATCTCCCGTGAACTCCACGGCCAGCGCCCGAGTCAGCCCGACGAGCGCGTGTTTGGCCGCGCAGTATCCGGCCGAGTACGCCTGCCCTTCGACGCCGGCGATCGAGGCAACGTTGACGATGTTGCCACCGCGTTCCAGCAGGTGCGGCAGCGCGGCCCTGCACAGGTAGAACGGCGCGCTGACGTTGACCGCCAGATCGGCTTCCCACTCCTGCTCTGTCATCGACTCCGTACGCCGCATGTGGTGCTGACCGGCAATGTTGATGAGGACATCGATGCCACCAAACAGGCCGACGCAGTTGATAATTGCAGCTTGGCAGGACTGCGGCGAGGTGACGTCCAGTGATGCGTGGGCACCGTTGTTCACGTCGGCGAACACCTCGGCCAATCGAGTCTCGTCCCGGGCGATGCCGAAGACGGTCGCGCCCCGCTGGGATAGCAGCCGTACCGTTGCGGCCCCTAAGCCCGATGACGCACCGGTAACCAGCGCGACCTTGCCTTGCATTGCCGTCATAGTGGGGTTGACCTTTCTTCAAGAGCTCGATTTCGTCATCGGGCGATGTGTCGGTGCAGCGGCATTGTTCGACGTCAAATACACCCGCTGGCTTCATCGACCGCTCGCTTGACGAACGCCACAACGGCGCACCGCTCCGCGACATTGAGCAGCATCGCTTTCACGGCTGTCGACACGGTCCTCAGAAGCAGTGAACGCGTGTCCAATGTCCAACGCCGATCCGGTGTCGATGGCGGCCTTGTCGACGAAGCCCCGACCGGCGGTGGGCCATCAGCCACCGTCGGCTCGTCGAGCGGACACGGCGACCGCCTGCGCCGGCGTGTCGAGTTCGACGAGATTGTCGGCGACCTCCTGCCGCCAGAATTCGTTGGCGTGGCTGGTGTCTATCTCCAGTTCGAACCGGTCTGTCATGTCGGATGTCACGTCAGCCACATCGACGTAAAACTGCTCGTACCAACGGCGATGCTGATAGACCGCGCCGTCCTCCTCGGTGAGGAGGGGATTGTCGATGCGCGCCTTGTGCCTCCAGATCTCGACGTCCTCGAGGAATCCTTCGCCGAACGATTTGGCCATCGCTTCCGCCAGCCTGGCGGCCTTGCCTGCCGACAACCCCGGAATTTCTTGAACGGCGACACCCCATTGCAGGACAAACGAATCGTGCGTCACCGGGTAGTGACAGTTGATCAGAGCGACCTCGATCGTGAAGTCGGGAGCCACGTCGTTGTGCAGCCAGTTGATCATGTAAGCCGGCCCGAAGTACGTCGCCTCCGATCTCAGTTTGGTTCCCTCCCAAAGCTTGTCGAAGTTCGGCGTCACATCAGGACGAGCCTTCGACTCCATGAACTGGGTGGCGGTGTGTCCCTCGATGACGTTCTTGAAGTACGTCGGATAGGCGTGATGGATGTAGAAGAAGTGCGCCATATCAACGTTGTTGTCGACGATCTCCCGGCAATGCGACCCCTCGATCAGGATCCGCTCCCACACCCACGGCGACCACTTGCCTTCGGAAAACCCGTCGATCTCCGGCGGAAACAGTTCGTCTGGAGGTGAGGTTCCCTCGGGGTCGTGCCACACCAACAGTTGGCCGTTGACCTCCCGGCAGGGCCATCGCCGCGTCCGGGCCAATCGCGGTGTCCGCTTGGCGTAGGGAACAAGGGAACACCGTCCCGTCGACCCCTGCCAGCGCCAGTCGTGAAACGGGCACGCCACCGAATCGCCCTTCACGATGCCAGATGACAAATCCCCACCCATGTGGCGGCAGTAGGCATCGAGCACGTGTCGCTCACCAGTGGCGTCGGCGAAGATCACGAGTTTCGTGCCGAAGGCCTCGATGCCGTGCGGCGCGCCGTCATCGAACTCCGCGGCGAGACCGACACAGTGCCACCCCCGCGCAAACCGCTGCATGGGCGAGCCCGTGTCGATGTCTCGCACCCCGTCGTGATCTGTCATGCAGTCACACCTTCCCGTAGCCCCCGGGAGACACTATTAAGCACAATCGCTTAATTTTCAAGTTCCCTAGAATGCCCTCGTGGGTCGAAGTCAACAGGCCAGGGAGGCACTCCTCGACGCGGCCGAGCAGATGATCGCCGAGAACGGCGTGAACGTGCCGCTGCGAGACATCGCCCGGGCAGCCGGACAACGCAACAACTCGGCCGTCAACTACTACTTCCGCAATCGACAAGAAATGATCGACGCCGTCGTCAAACGCCGCCTGGAACCCATGGAGGACCAGCGCCGACTGATGCTCGACGCGCTAATCGCCGATGACCGTACGAGCGTCGAAAACCTGCTGCGCGTGATGGTGCTACCGCTGCTGTCCGTCGACAGCCGCTACTACGCGCGGTTCCTGCAAGCGGCAGCACTGAGTCTGCGCACCGATCCCGATCCGACGTACGGGTCAGTGTGGCCTCAAGTCGTCGACGGACTCATGCAGGCAGTACCTACCTCCGACCGCGGCACACGGCAACGCCGTGTCGGCGCCGTCGCCACCGCGATGTTCGCGTTGCTTGCCGAGCACGAACGGCTGACTCAACAGCGCACCTCAGCCGCAACCACCCACCACGAGGCCGAGGACATCATCGCCATGCTCGGAGCGATGCTGGCCGCCCCTGTGCCAGTGATCGCACAACGCCATTCCTGAGGCCGCAGCAGCGCAGGGTAACGGCCTGCGTTCGGACGAAGCCCGGGCGGACAAAGTCCGCGAAATTAGATGCCACAGGCGAATTCGCGTACGGGCTTGCAGAGGACACGTTGTTGCTTATCCGGCCCGACGGCTACGTCGGCCGGTCAGGGAATGTGAAACCCTGGGCTAACCGCACTGTTGGGTTCCAACCGACGGCGAGGATGCCAATGCCGCGGCTCCTCTCCTTTCGATTCACCTGACCCACGACTTACTTCCCCACCCTTGCGGTTTGTTCGCGGCCATATATGAGGCGAGGGCGGTCGCCGCTGCCTACTGCCAGGTCATCGAGCTCTGCGAGAACAAACCAGCCGATCGGATCCTGTGTCACGGCTCCGGGTCAGCTTGTCCCCGCCAGGGCACGACCGTGCGGCCTCAGACTTTCGGGCAGTAGAACTGCGGTTGGTCGCGATACTCCACCGGCGGCAGATTCCGCGCCGGCGTCTGCGCCAGCGGGGAGTCCGCGGGCAGTCGGCCCGCGACCCGATCGACCGCGGAGCGCTTGCGCGGGTGCATCAGCATGCGCTTTGGCAACACTTTGGTGGCGACGGTGATCACATCGCACAGCCGCCTGTGCATGAACTCCTGGCGGGCCGACCATGTGTAACCCATCAGCTCCCGCACCGGCGGATCGTAGAGGGCCACCGTCATGAATGTGAGGAAGCGCTGCATCACCTTGAGGTTCAGCGCCCACATCGGATCCGGAACCCATTGCAGGGAGGGATGTTTGGGCATGGTGGACAAGTCCATGACCTCGCGGGCGGCGTAGTTGCTCTCCAACACGTTGCTGCACATGTGATCCCAGTACTCCTGGAACTCTTCCCAGGTCTTGGGCACCGGCCGCATGCTCATCCCGTACATCCGGTACCAGGTGATGTGCTCGTCGAACAGCTGACGCTTGTCGGCCTCACTGATCCCGCCGCCGAACTTCTCGGCCGCGAGCAGGGTCGATTTGAAGAACGTGGCATGCGCCCAGTAGAAGACGTCCGGGTTCAGCGCGCTGTACCGCCGCCCCTGCTCGTCGACGCCCTTGATGCCGACGTGGTAATTCCGCACCTCCGCGCCGGTCCTCGGCGCACGGTCACCGTCGAAGACCACCCCGCCGATCGGATAGATCGACCTGAGCAACCGCGGGATCCGCTCCATGAAGAAGATCGAGTGGTCCTTCACCGCCGCACCCAGCTGCGGATGCATGTTCTGCATCGAACCCGCCCAGGTGCCCTGGAACAGGCCTGTCCACTGCCCGAAGTACCGCCACGTCAGCGAGTCCGGTCCAAGTGCCTCTGGTGGTCCGTCGTAGCCGCCGAAAGCGGCGGGACAGCCACTGCTGATCGCCGCGTCGCTGGTGACGGGGCAGGCCGGGGACATATCTTGAGTCACTGGCGGGTATCTCCTGACGGTCAGGACGTTATTCTGACTACGTGCGTTGTCACCCGTGAGCCTAGGGGGGATGTCGCGTCAGGTCAACGAAGGAGCCAGCAGTCGGGCGCGGCGGGATTCGCCACGCACCCGACGGATCTGTAGATGGCGACGCTGGCAGGTGGCGGAGGCCAGTTTGGGTTCTCAGTTCTGATAAGGCGTGCCAATTGTCAAGAAGCAGGGCGGAGCGGCGGCCGTGACCGTCGCTGCGGCCGCCACTTCGTTGCCCGGATGAGTGTTGCGGTGGTGCCGAGCGTGTCGCGTCGACGCGATGTCAGTCTGATGTGCGCGGGTTGGTTACCGCAGGATCGGAGCTTCGAGTCAGAATTGGCCGCTGTCTAGGATCGAGCGTGATCATGTTGCTGGGCAACGAGATTGCTCATAGAACTGGCGTGGACGCTTGACGCTCGCTTCTGCACCGTGAAGATTCCGTGAAAGCACCTGCCGGAAAGGGCATCCCCGACAACCACAGCGCCGCCACGCTCACCCCGAAAGGGCACCTTATGAGTCTGCCTCCGCCCCTCCCGACCAGCACCGCCGTGGTCACCGGCGCCTCAGCAGGCATCGGCGCCGACATCGCCCGCGAACTGGCCTCCCGCGGCTACGGGGTCACCCTGGTCGCCCGTCGCGAAGACCGCTTGCAGGAACTGGCAGCCGAACTTTCCGGCACGGTGCGCGTCGAGGTCATCGCCTGCGACGTCGCCGACCCCACACAACGGGCCACCCTGTTCGACACCGTCGCCGACCACGGCCTGGTCATCGACATCCTGGTCAACAACGCCGGCATCGGCACCATCGGCGCGGTCGTCGACTCAACCGTCGACGCTGAGATCGCCCAGGTCCGGGTCAACGTCGAAGCGGTCATCGACCTGACCACCCGCGCCATACACGAAATGGTGCCGCGCGGGCGCGGCGCCATCCTCAACGTCGGATCGGGCAGCGGATTCATTCCGACCCCGGGCCAGGCCGGCTACGCGGGCACCAAAGCATTCACCCACACCTACGGCGAAGGGCTACGCGGGGAACTCGCCGGTACCGGCGTCACGATCGCCACCGTGTGCCCGGGCCCCGTCGACACCGAGTTCGTGGCGGCCGCAGGTGCCGAAGCCGATGCCTTGGCGCTGCCGAAGTTCATGTACCTGACTCCGCGGCAGGTCGCCCGTATCGGCATCGACGCCGTGGCCCACGACCGCGGCACCGTCATCGCCGGGTGGCCCACCCGCATCGCCACGACCATAGCCAGGCTCACCCCGAAACGGCTCCTGGTGTCGGTGCTCGCTCGGGGCAACCCGGCATTCAGCCGCGGGTGAATCTCACGGCTCGCCGCGATCTCTTCGCCCGCGCCAATGCAAGACCTCCAGCGCGACGGCGATGTGGATTCCGTTGGTGAGCAACGGTTTCGGTAGAAGCTCACCGGCACGCGCAATTCTGCGCATCATCGTGTTGCGATGCAGAAACAGCCGCTCCGCCGCCGCTGAAGCGTTGTAGCGTTCACCGATGAACGCCAGGATCGCGTCCCGCAGTTCCGGCGAGACGGGTCGGCCACGACACCTATCCAACGTATCCGGCAGGCCTTGCAGCATGCACCCATGGAGAATGGCAAACGACAGCAGCTGTAGGTTCTCAACCTCCGTGACGGATGGCGAAGTCGCTACCTGCAAGTATGCGCAGTTCTCGCGGAGATGGCGGACGCCTTTTTCTCATATTCGTGGCGGATCCTAGAACCAGACGGTCGTGTCATATTCTGTCGACTCACGCCCGAGGGTCTGTGCATCGATCTCGCGTGGCAAGTATCTGAGCAGGTCAGCGTTCGTCGATTGCCGACCCAACACTGCGGGGAGGGTGCTCGGCGTCGCTGGCGCCCATGGGCGGCTGGACCTGAAGATCCGCCGCGGCTGGCTCGGGACCGGAGTCACGTGCAGCGAGCCAGCCGGGATTCGACCCTACCGAGATAGCCTCTCAGACGGCCAGTTCCGTGATGAGAAACCTCTCCTGCGCGGCCAGCGCCCGAGAGAACGTCGGTTCCACATATACGCCGAAGTGCCCTGTGTCGAAGCAATGCAGATCAGCTCGCTCCCCCAGAAGCTGAGCGGCGCGCAACGTTGGCTCCACCGGTGTCAGATCGTCGCGCTCACACGCGAACAGTTGCACGCGGCACGGCAGGTGTTTCAGGTACTTCGCTGGCCGGTACATCGGTACCGTGGCGAAATCACGCAATGCGATGCGGTTCCTCCATGAAGGGCCCGCGATCGAGGCGATCTGGTCCATCGCCTCATCAGACGCATAAGCCGCGCGATCACCATCGCGCCCGTTGGCCGGAATGTAGTAAGGCTCTCGGCGCAACGCAGCGCGCACGACATCGCGGGCGATGCAGCGCACCAACCATGCGATGTGTCGAGGAGAGTTGTGCCGCAACAGATAGGCAAGCGTCGCCCGATTGTCGAGATTGGGGACCTGCGCCACAAGGGCGGCAATGTCGCCGTCCTGGGCAGCGGCCGCGATAGCAATCCCGCCGGAATACGATGTGCCCCATAGCGCGATACGGTCCGGATCGACATCGCCGATGCTACGGGCCCCGTCGATCGCAGCGCGGAAGTCGGCGACCTGGGCGCGGGCATCGACGACCTCCCGCCAGCGCCCGCCGCTCGCCCCGAAGCCGCAGTAGTCGATGACGAAGACGTGCATACCCGCTGCCGCGAATCGCTCGGCGTACAGCTGGAGCCCGCAGTCACGCGTCAGGCCGTAGCCGTGCCCCAAGATGACTGCGGGCGCTCCCTGTCCGTTGCGCAGAGCCTCCGCGCCAGGCGGGTAGTGCCAGGCGCTGATCGGCATACCGTCACGGTGGAACTCAACATCGAAGCGCAGCACCTCACTCATTCGGAACCCCCGCAGCCAACTCGGCGACGGGACCGGTCGCCATCGCTGCCGCTTGCCCCAACGTCGTCAGCTCGTCCAACAGCGTTGCCACCTCCTCGGGCGCGGCTCCCGAATGTGACGCCAACGAGCGCTTGGTCATCGGGAGGGTGAAGGCCACCCATAACAGCGCGGCCAGCACCCGGCGCGGCAGCCGGGCAAGAAACCTCATGTTTGCCGGGGTCAACTCGACGCCGTTCGCCTCGACAACAGCGAAGGAAAGCTGCATCGCCTCGGCAAGGAACGTGGCCTGCGCCGGCGAGAAACGCGGTCCAATACGGCTGGTCCGCGGCGAATACCCCATGGCCATCAAAGTAGCCATATACGCGACGTGGGTCTTCAACCACGCGTCCATCTTGTCGGAAGCAACAGTGGGGATACCGGCATCGGTGAACGCCTGCCGGATGGCCTGGACCTCCGGCGTGATCGCACCGTCGTGACGGCCGATCGTGGTGATCTGCGCGAACCGCATCCAAGACGGAACGACGGCGAATTCGACCACCTGCCCCCGCATGTCGGCCAGCATCGCCGGAAATCCCCATAGCTGACGTTCCGGGCCGATCTTGTCTGCCCAACGGTCGGCGCCGGAAGCGCAATTGAACATGAACATGATTTGGCGCGAAGGGTTGTCTGCCAGCACAGGAATCAGCGATTCGATCTGGGGCCGCTGCACCGCGACGATCACGAGATCGAATTGACCGGACAATGCGCCCTCGACCCGAACCGGAATCGATGATTTCCGCCGCCAGAGGCCGAGGCGTGACCTGGCAACCAGGCCATGTTGCTGCACATACGAGCGGCGCAACGGGTTGCGGGCAACGAGCGTGACATCATGGCCGGCGCGCGCCAGATGGAACGCGAAAGCACTGCCGATCGAACCAGCTCCCACCACGGCGACACGAAACTCACTGTCGATGTGCGAAGTGACCACAGCCGACTCCCTCTTCAGAGTGAAAAACGTTGATGATTCCCGGTCGACGTATGGTCACCGGTTGGTCTGCTCCGCGAGCACTCGGTCACGAAGTCCGCGTGTCGCGGTGTCCACGAACGGCTTCCGAGCACGGCGCAACAAAAACCCGGGCAGCGGAACCGCTGGGCGGACTGTGATCTCGAATCGCACCCTGGTGCCGTCACGCTCGGGCACCAGGGTGTAGCGAGCATCTTGTGACCGCTGTTGAGAGGACTTCAGCAGTGTCCAGCTCACTCCGTCGGCATGCCACGTATATCCGAGCTGATGCGTATCCGACAGACCGAAGAGGCTCATGGTGAGCTCGGCGCGGACAGGTCGGTTGTGCTCATCGCATTCGAGTACTTCGACCGATTTGTGCAGCGGCGACCACCGTGGCATCGCTTCGGCGTCAGCCATCACGGCAAGTATCTCCTGCGGTGTTGCGGCAATGAAGATCTCCGCGGACTCAGTGATCGCCGCCACCGCCCACTCCGGTCAATCCGCGCTCGGCGTAGTCGACGACGTATTCGTAACTATCGAGGTCGAACGACTTGCTCGCCCACCACAACGACGGGCCCGAGACCGGACGCACGAACGGCGCATCACCGTGCCGGTCGAAGTAGTAACTATTGGCATTGCCGCAAGGTTGCACGAACACCGTGTGCTGAACCTTCTTGCGCATGCTGTCCATGTACGCGTCGTGGGCGCCTTGCCTGACCGTCATCCGCACCGCACCCCGCTCACGGGCTTCAACCAGACAACGCACGATGTGCCGGCTACCCGATTCGATCACCGAGAACCACGAGGCACCGGCCACCGACCATGGACCGTTCATCAGCCAGAAGTTGGGCGCGAGCGGCGTGGAGATGCCCTCGAAGTTCTGGTACCGGTTCTCGTCCCAAAATGCACCCAGTTCAACACCTTGCGCACCGAAGACGGGGAATGCCGGCATCGCACCGAGTTCCATCACCTTGAAGCCTGTGGCCAACACGAGAGTATCGATGGGATGCTCGGTCTCGGTGACCTGACCGGTTTCCGGATCCCTGGCCCCGCTGACGATTCCGGTCGCGGTGATCCGCGTGATCGGATCGGTGATGAGATCAACGTGGTCGCGGTTGAACGTTGGGAAGTACGTGTTGGAGAACGATGGCCGTTTGCAGCCGAACGGGTAGCGCGGCGTGAGCTTTTCCCTCAGTGCGGCGTCGGGGACCTGCTTCGCGAGATGCCGGCGGCAGACGTTCTCGATGAACCGCACCAGAAATGGCGCGCGGGTGTGGTAGACCACCCCGGCGGTCATGACGAACTCTGCGAATGCGGTGGTGAGCACCCGGACAGCGCGCTGAGTGCTCGGGATGCGGACGAACAATCTCTGGAGCCACGTAGGGACCGTCAGATTCGGCTTCGGCACAACCCAGATCGCGGTCCGCTGATAGACGTCGAGATGCGCAGCGTGGTCCGCGATGTTGGGGATGACCTGCAACCCCGAAGCGCCGGTGCCGATGACGGCGACCCGTCTACCCTCGATGCCGACGGCGTCGTCCCAGCGCGCGGTGTGCACGATCTCGCCAGCGAAGTCGTCAATCCCTTTGATATCAGGGTTTTTCACCGCATCTAGCGGACCAACGGCGGCGATCAGGAATCGGGCGGTGATGACGCTGTCCGCGGTACGCACTTGCCAAACGCCGAGTGAATCGTCGAACACCGCGTGGTCCACCCGCGTGCGCAGGCGAATGTGGTCGCGCACCCCGTACTTGGTGGCGCAGTGCTCGGCATACGCCTGCAGTTCAGCCCCCGGCGCGAAAAGCTGCGACCACGTCGGATTGGACTCGAACGAGTAGGAGTAGGTCGTAGACGGAATGTCTACGGCCACACCCGGATACCGGTTGTGGTGCCAGACTCCGCCGATCCCGTCCGCGGCATCGAGGATCACGAAGTCGTGAAAGCCCGCCTTCTTGAGCTGGATACCCACGCCGATCCCGGAGAATCCTGCGCCGACGATGACTATCTCGTGGTCCACCATTGGACTCGCCTTTCCGTCGGCCGGTTCATTCGAGGCGATTCCATCGCGCTGCCAGCCGCACTAATTTAGTGTGCCGTACCTACACTAATGTACGCAAGTATCAGCCGGTAACTCGGTCATTTACCTGTATGTTCACACTCGTAGGTACGTATAAGTAGGACTGAAGCCGGGCCGGAAGGAAGGGGCGACCATGCCGACGACGATCGCGCACGGCAAGCGAGGTGCACGATGAGCTCGGTCAGCCGGGTGACCTCGGTCCTCGATGCGTTGGCCAGTACCCGGCGCCGCCTCACGGTGCGCGATATCGAGCAGATGACCGGTGTACCGCGGTCGTCAGTGCATCGCATCATTCAAGAGCTGGAGGACTGCCGGTATGTGGTTCCTGTTCCCATGGGTGGCTACCGACTCGGACCAGGTCTGCTGAAGGTGTCGCTGAGCAGCCAGCACCAGATCGTCTCCCCGATGCGCCCGATGGTCACGGCACTCTCCCAGGCCGTCAACGAGAACGTCGACCTGGCGGTGTTGTCGGGCGCCGACGTCGTGATCGTCGACCAGGTCGCCAATCCACAACGCCTGCAGGCAGTCACAAAAGTGGGCGCGACGTTTTCACTGCACGCCAGCTGCGTCGGAAAGGCCCTGCTGTCCAGGCTCCCGGAAGACCATGCGCGCGATCTACTTCCACGCACTCTGGAGAGCTTCGCCCACAACACGATCACCGACAAGAAACGGCTGCTTGCCGAGGTCGCCGAGATCCGCCAGACCGGGATCGCCTTCGACCACGAGGAACACGACGTCGGCATCAGTGCGGTCGCGACCTGCCTCGGTCATCCCAGTGGGGTAATACAGGCCATCGCGATCGTAGCGCCGACGCAGCGGTTTGCCCGGCGCCGTTCTCAGTTCGTCGACGCCTTGCGCGAAGCACACACGCGATCGTTGGCCACCCCGCCTCGAGCGCCGTGAGTACAGGCAATGGCCCGCTACTCGACGAATCGGACGCTGCCGGCCAGCGAGGCCACGAAGCTTTCGATTCGATCCAGCGACAAGGGATCTGACGCGTCGACCGTACGCTTGATGAACGCGTCGACCAAGCCGTGGGTCAGTTCAGCCAAAGCCTCGATATCGAGGTCAGGCGAGGTATGCAGATCCTCGGTGGAGACCGTCAGCGCCTCCTCGAGCATCCGCCGAATCTCCCCCCGAACGGCACCGATGCGGTGTTGCACACCGACGGGCGCCGTGTCGACCGGCACGCCGACCAGCAGCCAAGCAGACGACTGTTGCCGCGCGGCGTCGATGACCGCGGTGAGTACGGCCGCTAGTTGCCCACGCCCTTGGCTGGGTACCTTCTGCGATATCTGCAGTACCTGCTCGGCGATGACGGCGGCCGCGCGGTCAGCGGCGGCGGCGAGAATGTTCTCCGGTGTGCCATAGCAGTCGTAGACCACCGGCCTGACGTAGCCGGTGCTGCGGGCGACCGACTGCATCGTGACCGCGCTGAAGCCGTCGGCAACGGCGATCTCCACTGCGGCGTCAAGGATGCGCTCGAGGCGTTCCGGGGTCACCCGCCGACCGGCTGAGCGTCGCTGCGGCGTCATCCGTTGCGGTACGAAGTCGTCTGGACTCATGACTGATTCGACGACCATTCGAAGCGGATGTGCTCGCGAATCCATGTCATCGACGCCGACAGCCGCTCGATGCTGTACAGCTCCGGGTCGGCCAGGTAACGGCGGGCGCCGACTTCGCAGCCGGCCAACAGGGTGAACGCCAGCAGCTCGATGTCCACCTCCGCCGAAGTGGCCCCGGGTAGTTGCTCGAGATTGCGTTGTATCTGAGCCAGGATCGCAGCGCGCGCAGAAGTGATGGTGGCCTGCACTTCCGGCGGCGCTCCGGCCGGAGGCAACAGCACCAGGCGCCAGCTCTCGGGCGCCTGCGCGACAATGTTGAGGAACTCCGTCAGCGTCCACGACATGGTCTCGTTGAGCGTCTCGCCGCGCTGAACGGCGGCGAACACGTTCTGGGACAAGGCAAATGCCTTCTGTATCTCCCGGGCCAGCAGATCCTGTAACAGTTCGGTGCGGTCTCGGTAGAACTCGTAGACGACCGGACGGGTCACGCCGGCCTCGCGCGCCACCGACTGCATCGTTGTCGCGCCGTAGCCGTCGCGCACCGCCAGAGCCATCGTGGTGTCGAGGATCTGCTCCTGGCGGGCTTCCGGCGTCAACCGTCGCGCAGCCTTGCGGCGGCGCGGGGACGACGGCATGACGATCCTCCTACAGGGGCCTGACCGAGCTCACGACGGTCCGCGAAAGGCCGCCGCACCCGCAATTTTACAGGGGTGTGCCTACGGCAGCGTCCACGCGTCACTGCAGCCCGGGGTCCAATTGCGCACTGGAGGTGTAGCGAGTGCGCAGATGAGCCCTGCCCCAATCGGCGCCCTCACGTGACCTCAGCAGGTGCTCCCCGAAGTCGTTCTCGAACTCCCGCAGGACGGTGTGCAGATGGTTGGCGCCGCCCACTGCGTTCACGGCTTCGATCAGCAGGTCAGGACCCTGCACGCGGAAATAGTGCGGGACACCACGAGACATCCCGCCGGCCCAGGCGAAGTGCATCGCGGCCGGCTCGGCACGCACCGCTGCCCGGCGAGCAGGCGCCACTTCCTCGGGTAAGCGATCCAGGTAGCAGTCCACGAGGCGCCAGAACACCTCGCTCTGGCGCGGTGTCAGAGCGGCAGCATTTAGGCCGGCGGGCGCCGCCCTGTCGAGCTTCACCGCTACGCGGTCGGCCGCGGTGATGACGTAGTCGGGCATGCCCAGGTCATAAGTGTCCGGGAACTCGTAGGGCCCGATCCTGGGTACCTGTCGGGTGACGAAGTCCGCCGGAGCCACATGGTGGATGACCGCGACATCTCGCTGTCGGGCATCGAGGGTGTCCATCAGCGTGAACGCGAGGCCCTCGTCCTCGGCGAGGGGATTGAGCACACCGTCGTAGTCGGTGGGCTGTGCGCCCAGCGCGCAGGGCGTTGCGCTGATCCACCGTTGTTCGACGACGGTGATGTTCAGACACACATGGTGGCCCAGGAATCGCAGCATCCAAGTGTCCTCGAATCCGGGTCGGCCAAAGATGGTGAGGAAGTATGCGTCTGACGAGCGCCAGGCTTGCAGCGCCGGCCCGAGAAAGTCGCTCTCATAATCACGCAGGACGTGTTCGAGCTGCGGAATGGCCAGGACCTTGGTGAAGGTGCGCAACGGCAGCGCATGACGGATCAGGTCGAACAGCAACACTTTCTGGTGGCGGTCGAGACGGTGTAGGGCGATACCGGTTCGGTCCGGCCGGGGAATGATGTCCCAGTCGAGACGCCGAGGGTCGTCGAAGTCGGACACCACAGCGTCAGCCCGCTGCCCCGGGTCGAACGTGTCAATCAATCCCATCGCCGTCACAACGAGTTTGGTTGCGGTACGAGGAGCTTCGTACAACTCGATGGTCACGGCCGCGTACCACCTATCGGGGTCCGCAATACGCCGAGCTTGTCGACTTCGACCTCAACCACGTCACCGTCGACCAAGAACCAAGGTGGATTGCGCACGTACCCGACGCCTTCGGGCGTTCCGGTGGCAATGACGTCGCCGGGATGCAGGGTCAAGGTCCGGCTGATCAGCGACAGTAGTTCGCCAACCTCGAAAATCATGTCCTGGGTGTTGGCGTCCTGCACGGTGATTCCGTTGACGCGCGTCTGCAGTCGCAGTCCGTCGCGGAGGTCACCGACTTCGTCGGCGGTGACCAGGGGGCCCAGCGGGCCGCTACGGTCACCGTTCTTACCCAAAGTCCATTGGCTGCTGAGTTTCTGGGCGGTGCGCGCCGTCAGATCGAGAAACGTCGAGTAGCCGAGAACCGCGCGGCGGGCAGTCTCGGCGTCAGCGTCGACCAGTCGGGCTCCTACGTAGGCGGCGATCTCACCTTCCCAGTCCAGGCCCGGCTCATTGGCGGGTATCGGCGCAGCTACTCCAGCGACACTCAACGACGCCGTGAACCGGCCGAACAACGTGGGCTGCTGCGGCACGACGAAGCCGCCCTCGGAGGCGTGTGCGCGATAGTTCAAACCGACGCACAGTACGCGTGCCGACATCGGAACGACCGGAATCTCGGTCAACGCTCTCAGCGGCTGCCACGGCCCACACGTGTCGAGTCCGGCGCCCAGGCACCGGGACGGGTCTGCCCAGAAGTCCTCTTTCGTCCCGAGCACGCGGGCCCGGTCGCCGGTCACCGCTGCGACCAAGTCCCCGGCGACGTGATCGTGAACACCGATGATTTTCACGCCTGGACCCCAATCGAATTGTCCTGCAACGAGTCCAGCAGCGCGTGGACGAGGCCAGTGACCTCGGCCTGGGTTTCGGCTGTGCCGTACAGGTAGAAATCGGGCCGGATCAGGACAGCTTCGGCGGACAGTGACCGCAGCCAGTGCATGTAACTTCCGTCGACATCGATGATCGGAACCACGAACCCGTCGTCGTGCCCGCCCGACGTCTCCATCAGCACGCAGGCTCGCACGCCCAGGGCACGCAGTGTGGCGTAGTCCAGGCCGGTCAATCCATCGAGTAGGTCTCTGCGACTCACCAGGAGCACGCCCGGCCCACCGATCACATCATCGAGCCGACGGCGACCGTAACGAGAGTCGGCAACAACGGATTGCAACGACAACGTTCCACCATGCGCGCCGCTGTGGATGCCCGGACCCAGCCTGGGTTGCGGTGGTGCGGGTGGCGGTCCTCCACCGGCACGGGCAGCGGCCATTCGTCGATCACGACCTGCCGCCTCGTCAGGGTCCGTGATGCAGACGACTTCCCCGAGGCTGATCGAGAACCGGACGAAATCCGCTACATGTGCGACGCGCTCGCTGTAATAAGTATCGAGGATGCGATCATCGGCCAGGCCGTCGAGCACCGCAGCCAACTTCCAGGTCAAATTCATCGCATCGCGTAGGCCCGCTCCCAGCCCCTGCCCGGCGAACGGCGGCATCTGATGCGCCGCATCACCGGCCAGGAGAACCCTTCCGGTACGCCATTGCTCAGCCCAGCCGGCCTGGAATCGGTAGTGCGCATGCCGCTCCAAGACTGCGTCGGCCGGAGACACACCGTGCTCAGCCAACAACTGCCAGGCGAACTCGGTGGCGTTCAGATCCTCGACACGCTCATCGGGCAATTTCATGAATTCCCAGCGCCGCCGGCCGGGACCGCCAGGCACGCTGGTGTAGGGACGTCGGTGGTCACATCGCTGCCGGGCCACACGCGGGAACTTCTGGTCGCTGTTCGGCTTCACGTCGACAACCAGCCAGTCGAAGAAGTAACCCAGGTCGCGCCAGCCAATCCCGCTATTGGCACGCACCCGGCTGGCCGCGCCATCGGCACCGATCAGGTACTGCGCAGAGACCGTACGACGGCCGTTCCCGCGACGCAGTTCGGCCGTCACCTCCCGATGGGTGTCCCGATGTTCGTGGTAATCCCAGCCCCACAGAACCGTCACATTCGGTTCGTTCTCCAGCGCTTCGAGCAGCCGCTGCTCCAGAGCTGGCTGGTGAAAGAAATACGTGTTGTACCAACCTGATTTGCCGAGGCCACGCCAGTCCACCTCGAGCAGGACGGCATCGTCATCGTTGACCCAGACATACATATCGTCATAGGGCTCGGTGATGTCCGGCATAGCACTCGGCGGCAGTCCGACAGATTGAAGGATTCGGCCGACCTCGGCATCATGTGTCACCGCGCGCGGCAACGGGTAAGTGGCGGGCTGCTTTTCGACAATCACCACGGAGTGTCCGGCGCGCGCCAAACGCAAGGCGATGATCTTGCCGACCGGTCCACAACCGACAACCAGTACATCTGCCTGCACGTAACGCCTTTCGGCCATTGGACGATCATGGGCTTCAGTCGAGGCTATGGGCGCCTCACCACAACGGGCCATCGCACTGTCCCGCCATGCAGGACACCAGAGTTCGAGCCTCAACGAGACGCAGCCGCAGGCGCCGCACTGAGCATCTGTTTCCATCCGTCGTCGGCGGCGCCGGATTGCCTCAGCAGGTAGGTGACACCGTTGGGACCGCTGACAACTCCGCTGGCCGGGGTGAAGACCGCGGTGGCCGCAGCAGGCCTGTAGATGCACGGATTGGGCTGTTGGCCGCTGCACTGCACGTTGCCCTGGCTTGGCGGGCTCAGTGGGTCGCTTCTCAGACCGGGAGGCGATGGAAGCTGGTCGGCAGGTAGCGGGTTCAGTCCGGTGTTCACCGTCGGAGCCGGTACGACCAGGCCGGGCTGCACGGGCTGATCGCAGCGCGCGGCCGGCGCCGGGCAGTTGCGCATCTGGTTCGGGTCGCCGTACCAGGGGTTGGTACCGGCGGCCCGGTAAGGCTCGTCGCTGCGACACTCGGCCGGGGTGGCGGCCCGCTTACCCGGCACATCTGCACAGGGATAGTTCCGTGCGCCTCTGACGGCGTATGGCGCGTCCATCGGGATCTTGCAGTATTGGATATCGGTGGGCAGCGGCTGCCGACTGGTATCTGCCGGGGAGCGCCACCCCGATGCCGATCCATATCCCGTCAGGCATGGTGGCGGTTGATTGACCGCGACGTTGAAGTCAAGGGCCCCGCGACCGGGGAATGCCGACGTCACCGTCTGTGCGATCGCGGCCCCCTGCGGCAGCACGACGAGCAACTGTTCGAGCCCGGCGTTGTAGCGCTTGAGCATGTCGGTGACGATCGCGGTATTGGCCAGCAACTGCGGCAGACTGTCACGCAGGCCACCCAACAGCGCGGTGGTCTCGTTCGCGGCCGGGCCCGCCTGGACGAGTATCGACTTCACGTTGGCGTCGTTGTCCGCGAGCTGGGCGCTCAGCGTATCCAGATTCGCTGACCATTGTCTGATCGTTGTGGCGGAGTCGATTTGGCTATCGATCACGGGCGCACTGCGGTTGATCACGTCATCGATGTCGCCGAGATGAGCCTCGAAATCACGGGACACCGATGCCGTAGCATCAACAAGGCGTTGCAGCATCGGTCCCAACCCTCCGACGGCCTGCGAAGTCTCGTCGAGGAGCTGGGGGATCTTGTCTTGCGGCAACGCCGAGAGTGCGCGGTCGGTCGCATCCAGGGCAGGTCCGATCGGTGCCGGAACGGTGACGTTCGTGATGGTTGCACCGTTCGACAGGAAGGGCCCTGAATCACTGTCGGCGACCAGATCGACGTACTGTTCTCCCACTGCCGAAACCGAGTGCACATTCGCCGAGACACCGGCCGGAATCCGATACTGGTCGGCAACGCGCAATGTAGCGCGGACTCCCGTTCTGGTCGGGGATACATCGGTGACTTTGCCGATGGTCGCACCGCGATAGGTGACGTTGCTGCTGGCATAGAGCCCGCCGGTGACCGGCAGGTCCACGACCAGCGTGTACTGGCCCACGCCTGCCAACGCGGGCAAGCGCAGGTAATACCAACCGAGGACGATCAACGCGATCAGGGTCAGTGTGGCGAAGATGGCAAGCTGAATGCGTGCGAACCTGGTCAGCATGTCTACCGGGCTCGTTCCACTAACGGGCCACCAGGAGCATTGTTCGGATTCGGCGTGGAATGAATATCGGGAATCATCGTGTTCGGGTCGCGTCCCCATCCCTGTTCCAATGCCCTCAGCGCCCCAGAGAATCCGGTCCCGGTCAGCAGGCCGTTGTCCAGCGCGCTGAGCGTCAGATCGATGTCGCCGGAAAGATTCATGTAATCGCCCCGCACGATCTTCGGCACGTTGTCGATCGGGAACGGCAGGGTGAGTAGCAGTTTCGATGCGCCGATCAAGTAGGGGGAGGAACGCTCAAGCTCGATCAACGGGCGCTGTAGCAGGCGCAGATCTGCTTCGAGGCTGACCCGTGCCGCGGTCAGGGTCTCGTTCACGACGTCCCCAAATCGTCCGACCGCTTCGACAGCATCGGTGAAACGTTTTCGCTGTTCGGCGAAATATGCGATCAGTGACGGGAATTCGGACAGAACACGGTCCAGCGTGACAGTGTTCGCGGCCAGCAGTTCGGTGAGCCGCTCGGCGGAGTCGATGGCGCGGGTCAGGTCGTCGCGTTGACGGTTGAGTTCGGCGGTGAACGTCGCGAGCTGATTCAAGAAGTTGCGGATGTGCTCACCGTTGCCAGACAGCGCCTTGTCCACCTCAGTGGTGATCGCTTCCAGGTTCGGAATGCCACCGCCACGCAGGACCGCGGCCATGCTGGCAAGGGTGCGTTCCGTGGTCGGGTACGCCGTCGAGTTCTTCAGCGGGATGATGTCTCCGTCGCCCAGCTGCTGCGGTGACGGTTCCGGCGGGACGGCCAGCTCGACATGCTGAGAGCCCAGCAGACTGGTCAGCCCGATCTTGGCCGTCGCATTGGTGGGCAGGCGCACCCCGCCGGCCAAGCTGATGGTCAGGGTGGCCACCCAGTTCCGAAGCTCGATGGCTCGCACGGATCCGACGTAAACGTCAGCTACGCGCACACGGCTGTTGGCATTGAGTGCCAACGTGTCTGGCACCTGGACATAAATCGTGTAGGACCGTGTGCCGGTCCCGGGCCCTCCCGGAAGAGGCACGTTGGCCACTCCGCGCCAGCTGCTACACGAACTCGACAGCAGCACGGTGGCCAAGAGCGCGATGGCACCGGTACCCAACCGGGCACCGCGGAGGAAGACGCTCATCATCCGGTTCCTCCCGCCGTCGGGTTCGCGAGCAGACCGGCCAAATCCTCTGGGGCAAGCATGTTCTGGGTGAACAGCTGCAGTTGCAGGCCATCCATGCCGGGGGCGATCTTCCAGCCAGGTTCGTGGTTTCCATGGCTGAACGCCGAGTCAACGGCCCACACACCGGGAACTGTGGTGTCCTTGTATCCCGGTGGGGGCCTCAACCGTTCTTCGGAGTAGGCCACCTGGTCGGGCACGGTGTCCGCAGTCGAGGCGAGGTTCAGCCCGACGGGAGGGTAGTTGAACTTGATCGCGTCCAGTACCGGTGCGAGGTACTGGGCGCACAGTTCGGCGGATTCCTGATAGCCCAGCCGACTGGCTGCCTGAACGGAACTGCAGATCATCTGCAGTGGGTTGGCGAAGTTCGGCGCCTGTAGTTGGGCAGTGATCGCGCCGTGGGCGGGCTCGTACATGGCCGCGGAGTTTGCCGCCATGTTGGGCAGCACGTGGAGAGCGGTTTCCAGGCCATCCCGTGGCGTAGGCGCCACGATGGCGCTGGTTGCCTGCTCCAGGTTGTCGATCCCATGCGACAGCGGTGATCCGTTGTCGCGTACCAGGGTTCGGACCGTCGACAGTAGAGCGTCGATCTGCTGTACCGCATCCGCCAGTTGCCGGTCTGACTGAGTCATTCCGTCGGTGAACTGAGCGAGGTTGGCATTCAGCGCCACAAACTTCTGGTCGTTCTGATGCAGGGTGTTGGAGAATTCGGCGACACTACGGATGACCGCGAAGAAGTCGCCACGTCCCTCGCTGAGCGCGGTCAGCGCCTGTGACAGGTTCGTCAGGGCTATACGAAGCTGCGCACCCTTGCCGGCCAGGCCATCTGCGAGCGAGCTGACCGCCTGTCCGATCGGTCCAGCCGGCGTCTCCGGTGTCGGCCCCAGTTCGTCGAGCAGGCGAGTGACCTGGCCTCGCAAGTCATCCCATTCGACCGGAACCTGTGTCCGCTCCAGCGGGATGACCGCCCCGTCAGTGAGCGTCGGGCCGCCCCGGTAGACCGGCGTCAGTTCGATGGCGCGAGATGCCACGAGGCTCGGATTGATGATGGCCGCGTAAGCGTCGGCGGGCACCTGGTACTGGGCGTCGAAGTGGAACGTGACCTTCATCCGCCCACCGGCTGGTTCGATCTCGTCCACCGCGCCGACGGCGAAGCCCATGATCTGGACCTTGTCTCCGGGATAGAGCGCGTTGGCCTCAGGAAAGAATGCGGTCACCGTGGTGGTCGTGACGCGCTGATAGAGGCGCCAGCCGACGTTGATCGCCATGATCGCCACTGCCCCGGCTACTGCCAGCGCAATGACGGTACGCAGTCTGAGCCTGGGCCACTGCAGGTTACGGATACTGAAAACGGTTGACACTCAACCTCCAGAAAGCGCCGGTTCGGGCGTATCTACGGGCGCGAGGTCGGTACGGGCGCCGGGTGGGGCCGCCGGTAGCGGGACCGGGGTCCCAGGCAACACCGGCGCCGTCTCGCCAGGCGGCGCCGCGGAAGGCAGCCCCGGGGACATCGGCACGGCTGCGGGCTGCGGCGGTAACGGTGGCACCAGCGGTGGTGCGAAGCCACCGGGAACCGGACCGAACGGGCCCTGGTCAAGCCTCGCGCAGGGCTGCGGGTCCGCTGTATTCGGAACGCCGTCTGACAGAGGGGTGTAGGAGCACGGTGAACCTGGCGCGACGGCCGGACCGGGGTGTTCGGGTGTGCCTTCCATCGGTGTGGGCGCCGACGGTGGTGCGCCGTTGGCATGACGGGCGCCGTTGGGATCGGGGAACTGGAACGACGGCAGTCCCGTATCACGCCAGAACTTCTGGGGATCGATACCGCGCTTCTGGAACGCCGCATCGATGAACGGCTGCAGAAACTGGCCCGGCAACAGATTGACGATCATGGCGTTGAAATACGGTCCTGAACCGAGCGCTTCGCTCAATGAGGCCGCGAAGTTGCGGACCGTGGTCAACAGCCTCACCAGGTCAGACTTGTGTTGAGCGAGAATGCCGGACAGCGATTGCAGCTGAGTGAGAACCTTGTTGAGGTTGGGATTGTCGGCGACGACGCCCTGGACCTGACGCGACACATCGGAGACCCGGTGAAGCAGCAACATCGTGGCGTCATTACGCGCGTTGAGTTCTCCCAGCACGGTATTGGCATCGACGAGCAGCTGATTGATCTGCGGGCTGCGATCCCCCAGGATGCCGATCACCTTTTTCGCCTTCGCCAGAAGGTGTTTGACCTGCTCATCCCGGGATCCCACGGCATCGGAGAACCTGGCGACGCCGGTCAGGGCGGCGGACAGATTGGGCGAGGACTGATCGACGACCTCGCTGAGCACTTCCAGGGACCGCTTGACTGCGTCCAGATCCCAATCGGATGCGGCTTTGGTGACGTCGAAGAATGCATCGTAGATCTGATAGCTGGACGTACTCTGCCCGACAGACAGCACTTCTCCGCTGCGCAGCCGACGGTCCCCACGGGATTCGATTGCCAGGAACTTCTTTCCTAAAATGGTATCGGTGCGAACAGCCGTACGGCTCTCGGCGCCGATGGCGGTCCCGCCCAGGGTGAATCCCAGTAGGATGTGGTTGCTTTCGATGCGCTTTGAGGTGATCTGGCCGACCACGATCCCGGCGATGCGCACCTTGTCGCCGACATTGATCCCACCGGTGTGAGCTAGCTGCGCGTAGTAGACCGGGGAGGCGAACAGCATCGGGATGTTTGAAAGACTCTGCCCCACACCGATTACGAGCACCGTGAGGACGACGCCGATCACGCCGGTTCGAATGCGGTTGCCTTCGCGGAGGATTCTCATTGCGGGGTGCACCGACCTGACGTCTGGTTGGCAACCCTGACTTTGCGCACCGGCCCGCCCGGTTGCAGTCCGTTGACGATGAACGTCAGATCGCAAAGATAGAAGTTGAAGAAGTTGCCGTATAGGCCGCCGGATCTACCCAGAATCTCGAACGCATCGGGCAGTTTGGTCAGCAAGTCGTCCAATTGATCTCGCTGATCCAGCAACGGCTGCTGGAAGCCCTCGGCACGGGCCAAGGTCTCCGTCAAGGCCGGACGGTTATCGGCAAGGAGATCTGCCAAGGTTCCCGACGCGCGACTGATGCGAGCGGTGGCCTCGGCGATCGGCTCGGCCCGTTCCCTCAGCCCAGAGATCAGCATCTGCAGGTTGACCACCGTGGAGTCGAGATCCGTCTGATGACCAATTGCGGTGTCGAGCACCGTATTCAGATTGGTAATGACATCGCCGATGGTGTGGTCTCTGTCCGCCAGCGTCGATGTCAACTGTGCGGTTTGGTCGAGTACGTCGGCAATGGTGCCGCCTTGTCCCTGCAACGCGGTGATGATCGACGAGGCGATGTCGTTGACCTTCTTGGGATCGAGCGCACGAAACAACGGCCGGAATCCACCGATCAGGGCATCGAGGTCGAGGGCCGGAACCGTGCGCGCGAGCGGAATGGTCCCGCCCGGATCGAGGACGTGGTCGCTGATACCCCGCTGAATCTCAAGGTATCGATTCCCGATCAGGTCGGCGTAGCGCACCTGCGCGGTCGTCGAATCCGTCAGCTGCAATCCGCCGTCAACCGAGAAGTCCACCCGGGCCAACTGCGCGTTATCGATGAGGTGAACGCTGCGGATCTTGCCGATCTCCACACCGGATGCACGTACGAACTGTCCGGCACGAAGGCCACTGGCATCTTTGAAGATTGCCGAGTACCCGACAGTCCGGTCGAACCGGACCTGACCGAAGACGCCGAAAATCACGGCGGTGAAGATAAGCAGCACACAGGAGAAGACGCCCAGTTTGACTACTGTCGCAGTGACTTTCATGGGTTGATCGTGTTCTCCCCGACTTGACGCCCCCATACGTAATCGATCATCAGCGGGTGCCCGAGTTCGACGTGGTTGTAGGGAGCTACGCTCGCCCCGGTATCCATGACCAGGTAGGGCGCCGGCCACAGGTCGCGATTGATGGGTTGCCAGCAACCGGGCGCGCCGCCAGGGCCGCCTCGTGCACTCACTCGAGGCAGATTGTCCGGGTACACGTATGGGTTTTCGGCGCCCAGTATCTTGTTGATCCCGTGTATCGAGTAGCCGTTGTCGCCCTCGGCAGCTGCGACTTGCGGGCTGACATCGTGGTAATTGCGGATCAGACAAAACAATTCGGGACTGTAGTCATTGAGTAGCGTGGCGGTGCGCTCCAAGTCCGACAACGCACGGACCAGATACGGGCTACCTTTTTCCAGGATCGGCGCAGCGGTGTCTCCGAACCCGATCGCCTCCAGTAGGGCGGTGTCGAGGCTGTGTCGCTGGGCGTTGACGGTGTGGGCAGTGGCAGTGGCGTTGCTCAGGAAGCCCCACAGGTGTGGCGAGGCATCACTGTAGACATCGGCAAGTTCAGCCAACCGGCGGATGTCGTGGTTGATCTGTGGCATCTGGTCGTTCAGCCGAGCCATGATGAGTTCACCGTCTCGCAGGGACTGGCCGAACCGTTCACCAAGTCCGTTGAGTGCCTCCGCAGTTGCAGTCAGTGTCGCATTCAGCTTGACCGGGTCCACTTTCTCCGAGATCGACATGATCGTTTCAAACAGAGTGTTGAACTCCGTGGTGACCGCTCGTGCGTCGATCACCGTGTCTGCGCTGATCGGCAAGAGGTCCGGATGGTCCGGAGACAAGAGCGAGATGTACTTGTTGCCGAATACGGTGCTGGCAGTGATCGATGCGTCCACATTCGAAGGGATCGCCACGAGGTACTTCTTCTCGATGTCCAGGGAGATGCGGGCGGCAGGCACTCCATGTATCTCGGTTTCGTCGACGCTGGTGACCCGACCCACTGCCAACCCGTTGTAAGTGACCTTGGACCCGGGATCCATGACCAGGCCGGCGCGGCTGGACAAGATCGTCAAGCGGACTTGTGAGTAGAAACCACCGCGGAATTGGACCCAGACCACGAGCAGAGTCGCAGCACAGAGGACAAGTAGTACCGCCCCGGCCACCTTGAGCGGTGGTCCGTGAGCCTCATTGGCAACCAAGCCGGCGCCATCCCTTCGGCAGACCCAGGATTGAGTTCCACGGTGGAATTGTTGGTCCGGAGCAATACACCGCAACCGGAGCGCAGTCACAACGTCCGTGTCCCATGTTGCGGGACGCCGCTTCGCTGGTGCCGGAACCATCTGCGGCACAGTCGATCAACGGGTCGGATGACCTCCGGGCCGGGCAGTATCGGTGAACCAAATCCCTGGGTCAGCCCGTCGCTCGCGCTGCGCGCCGGATCGATTCCTCCCGGGCACCTTCGATGATCGTCGAGGTCGTCTTGCGCAGGATGCGGACGACCAGGGAAGCTGGAACACGCACGCGCGGAATTGAATCCATGACGTACACCACTGCCGTGCCCTGAGGGTGGTCAGTGAACGTGATCGTGCCGACATGGGAACGAACCGGCAGACCCCCGACGACGCGATACTGGATCCGCTCGCCGGGGACCAGATCGACGATTTCTTCACGAATCCCGAATGGGCCGGAGCTGATGTGATGCACTGCCCCCACGCCCTGGCGTTCGGTATTGCCAGGTCGGATGAGAGTGGTGCGGAAGGGCAGATATTCGCCACTGCTCTCACGGTCGGCGAAGACGTCGTAGACGATGTGGCGCGGAGCGTTGATCACAGTCTCCTGAGTGTGTCGGGCCATCGTCAATCCTTTCCTCTCGGCGACGACGGTCGTCGCGGGCCGCCGGAAACTGAGCACGTCATCGGTTGCGATTCCGCGTGCCCTGCTCGGCAAGTCGCGAACGTTAGTCCTCTGGCGTGTTGCGAGGGAGGGGGCCGTCCCGGAAATCAGGACAGAAGAGGAATTTCCAGCGGCCCGCGTATGCGCAGACCACTTTTCATCGGGTCGTCAGCGTCGCCGCAAACCGTTCAGGATCGTCGAAAGACCGAACTCGGCCGATGCCTGAACCGCCGAAGCGTCAACGACTTTGCGATCCGTCCGCCACTCGAGAGCAAGAACTCCCTCCATCATTGCCCACAGGGTCGTGGCGGCAATCGACGGTTCGGCGTCCAATTCAATACTGCCGTCGGCGACACCGTCCGACAGGATGTCGGCGAGCTTGCCAACCTGCTCTTCAACTTTGGCAGCAATTCGCTCAAGCGCGTCCGGCTCGTCCGGCGGTGTGTTGAGCAATTCGAACTGGCGCGGACGTTCCCGCGCGAATGCGACGTAGGCGCGGGCTACGGCGACAATGCGATCGAGTGGCGTCCCGGGCGAGGCAAACGCCGACACCATGTAGCGCCGATTCTCCTCCACCGCCCGCTCCGCGACAGCGACCAAAACTTCAGGGCGGCGCCCGACGCGGTTGTAGACCGTCTGAATGGCGACATCCGCCCGCTCGGCCACCGCCTCCACCGTGACGGCGCTGAGCCCACCTTTGACCAAGAGCGCTTCAGCAGCGTCGACGATCGCTTCGCGATTTGCTGCCGCACGTCGTGCGGTCCTGCCCATCTCGAAAGTGGGATGCGTCTCAGTCACGTTCAACAGTTTACTCGACTCCATACTTGGAGTAGATTCCAATATTAGAGCCAATTCCACATACGAAGGAGTTCCATGATGAAGAAGCAAACCGCCGAGCTGTACCGCGACCAGCAGGCGTGGCGAGAACTGCAGGAATACCTGCCGGAACGGCTGCGCCTCACCGGCCAGACAGCACCCACTGAGGAGTTCTGGTCCTACCGCGGCCATCGCGTCCACCTCGACCGTTACGTCAACCCCGATGCTCCGGCCAAGATCGTGTTGCACCACGGCGTCGGGACAAACGGACGCCAGATGAGCCTGATCGTCGGCGCCCCACTGGCACAGCGTGGATTCGAAACGGTTGCTCTCGACAACCTGGGCTACGGCCTGACCCAGGTGGCCCCCGGCACGGTGCCGTCCTATGACGATTGGGTGGACCTGGTGGTGGACTTCCTGGCCTACGAGCAATCCCGCGATGACCGTCCGATCGTCCTCTACGGGCTCAGCGCCGGCGGAATGCTGGCATATCACGTGGCAGCCAAGGCCCCCAGAGGGACACTGCGCGGAATCGTCGGCATGACGTTCCTAGACCAACGCGATCAGAAGGTCCGGGATGAAACGTCGCATGACAAGTTCATCTCTCGGGTGGGCGCACCCACCATGAGCTTGTTCGCTTCAACCCCGGTGGCGAAGATGCCGTTCCCCATGACGGTGGCATCCAAGATGTCCGCATTGGTGAACGACAAAGGTGCGCTCGAGGTGATGACCGCGGACAGGACGTCCGGCGGCAACTGGGTCCCCATCAAGTTCCTCGACAGCTACATGAACTACGCACCGGCCGTCGAGCCCGAGAACTTCGACGCCTGCCCGGTCCTGCTCACCCAGCCGGCCGAAGACCGTTGGTCCCCATTGGAACTGAGCCAGCCCGTGCTGTCCCGAATCACGCGGGTGCCGGTGACAACCGTGATGCTCCAAAACGCCGGCCACTACCCCATCGAAGAGCCTGGATTGCAGCAAATGCAAGACGCCATCGCCGATTTCGTTACTGCCAACACGCAGTGATCCATATCGGCACCCCCGGAGACACGCGTCAGAACCAACCAAAGGAGCCCCCACCGCCATGACTGCTCGCGTAGTACTACTCGGTGCGACCGGTTATACCGGCGATCTCGTCCTCGACGCGCTGCTGCGTCGCGGCATCTCACCAGTTCTTGCCGGCCGCGACCGGACTGCGCTCCACGCGCTCACGCAGCGCTCGGATGGCCTCGAGTACGTGCAGGCCGATGTCACCGATCCCACGAGCGTCGCCAGCCTGGTGAGACGCGGAGACGTGCTGATCACCACGGTCGGCCCGTTCGAACGATACGGATACGCCGTCGCGAATGCGGCCGCCCAAGCGGGCGCGCACTATATCGATTCCACCGGCGAAGTTGGATTCGTCCAAGAACTGCGACGTCAGTTGCACACTCGGGCCGCCAACTCGGACACCGTCATCTTGCCGGCGTTCGGATACGACTACGTCCCCGGCAATTTGGCCGGCGCCCTTGCCCTACGCCAAGCCGGAGGAGCCGCACGCTCCCTGGACATCGGATACTTCGCGACCGGTCCCCTGTGGCACGGCCTCAGCCAGGGAACACGCACCACCATGCGCGACGGCCTGCATCTGCCCTCCACGTGCTGGCGCGATCGCGGTCTCGTCGACGTCCGAACCGCGTCCGGCGTGCGCGCCTTCAACATTCGCGGCCGTCACAAGAACGGCTTCCTGGTGTCTGGCACTGAAGTGCTCTACCTGCCCGAGGCATGCCCCGCACTCGACAACGTCAACGTGTACAACGGTTGGTTCCCGAAACTGAGCCGCTCCGCATCCGCACTGTCGGCCTTTGCAGCGGCTGCATCCCACGTGCCTGGCGGACGCATGTTGGTCGATGCGCTCACCCGTCCCGTGATCGGACACCCCGGCGGGCCAGATGCGACCGAACGAGGACGAACCCGTACCCATGTCGTCGCCGTCGCCTCCTCCGCAGCTGCACCCCTGGTCGAGGTACACCTCGAGGGGCCAAGCATCTACAGCCTCACCGGTGAACTGATCGCTTGGGCTGCACAACAAATCGTCGCGGGCCATAGTCAGGCAGCGGGAGTCATCGGCCCCATCGAGGCGTTCGGCCTCAACGCCCTGCAGTCAGGCTGCGACGAAATCGGCCTCGTCTCAGTGTGATCGGAACGCAGACGGACCGCTAGGGGCAGACCTTCAGCCCGCCAGCGGTTTTCCCATGACTGCACCCGGGTGTAAGAGCCTTGGTCCCCATTCCTGGAGGGGTGCGACCCAAGCAAGGAAGCCCCAATGCCGACGCAATGTTCTTGTCTACCCATTGCCCGTAGGCATCGGGAGTACTGCCCGAAAATTCATCCTTGGCTTGGTTGAACGTCTCGCCCGGAGTTCCGGGGAGCCGGGGTTCCGATTCACACCCACAGCCGTGGTTACGTCACCCACCATTTTGGGATCCCGCGGAACCTAGGCCGTTGTCGTTGGAGCTTGGGTCGGTCGGCGGATCTGCCCATGCGACGCCGGCGAGTGGAACAGAGATCGCTGCGACTGCGACGGCGGTGACAAACAGTTTCGTGATCATCGCTCCTCCTACCAATGACGTGAGCCCGACGGCTCACCTGACCGATCGTCGCGGCGATCCGGCGCGCTGCACTCAGTAGTCAACTACGACTACAGCGACACCCACACACACTTGTTGTCTCGCGGTAGTCAGTCGATCAGACTCTTGATCACCGTGCCACCTCAGGCGAGCGACTGCGAGCGCACTACGACCAGCGAGCTGGCGGCATTGCGGATCTAACCTGACAGCAACAAAAGAGTCGGCGCGTCCCGCCCGCGGCGATGGGGGGGAGTTGTCGTCAGGTCATCGAGGTGGACAATGAACTGACGGCCGGAGGGCGGGACGCGCCGACGGCTAGTCGGGCCGCTGCAAAGGCCCCAGTCTGTTGACTTGTGTTAGTTCATGTTCCAGGGCTCGCCGTAGGTGGTGACGCTGTCACCGGTCGAGGCGATCAGGCGGGCGAACGGACGCAGCAGCACGCCACCGGCCGCACCGGTCACGGTGCCGTGCGCGTTGGACACCGCCACACCGCCGGCCGGACCCTTGACGTCCACCGAGAAGGTCGCGACTTCCTGGATACCCGGGCCGTTGCCCAGGTCAGCGCTGATCGACACACCCGGGAACAGGTTCGGGGTGATGACCGAGTTCAGGCCGAAGGGCGGGCCGGTCAGGTCACCATCGTCGATCAGGATGTTCGGGGTGGTGTAGGAGAAGTTGATCCCCACACCCAGCGACCAGGGGAAGCCGATCTGGTAGCCCAGCTCCAGCGTGCCCTCGAAGTCGTCGGCACCCGCGCCGGCCACCGTGTACTTGGCGCGACCGGAGTGGAACCACTCACGGGTCAGCCGGTTGCGGTCCAGGGGGAACACACCATTGAGGAAGGTGTCCCACTGCTGAACGGTCAGGGTGCGGTCCTGACCATCAACCAGGCTCAGTTCATTGTCCAGACCCGCATGAGAAGTGCCCGTGCCTATAAAGAGGCCAGCGATGACCCCGGCCATTGCGGTCACCATTGCTGTGAACGCCCGACTGATTGCCTTCATGTTCTCCCTAGCTGTATCGCCGACGCCCCCGCGGCCGTGGGTTCTGTTGTGCACCAGCTGTTCAACGCTGACCTTCCACACTGGACATGCGGCATGACCGGAGGGCCATCAGGCACCCCTGGCACGTTGCTCAGGTTGGCAGCAGGAACGTAACCGCGCCCCAGCCGCCCGGCAACGGCATCGCGTATACGGGCCAACACCCGTAGACCCTCCGACGAAGATTTGCTGGACACCTCGCTACTCGATACATGTAGCGAGTCGTCCAGCGCAAACGAGCCGCCATCACTTTCGCTAAAAAATGCCATTTAGGCCCAGCCTGCACCATAGGACATCGCCGCGAAACAGTCTCGACACCAGACTATTTGCACTGAACAGGAATCAGGCAGGCACCGATCAGACTCGGCCAAAGGGGCGGGCGATCCTCAAAGACATCGCCTCCTCTTCGCCGAGGCACCTGCAGCTAGATTGAACCGAGCAGTGTTAACTGCCGACGACCATGGGGGTCCCGCGGACGTCTACAGCTGGTCTTAATTGTGATATACATCACTTTCGTCATAGGCCGGTTTGGTAGGGAGTGGTTCGACGAACTGGTCGATAGCCGCGCTCAATCGGTGGCTCGCCGACTGATGTCGATACTCACGAACAGAACTGTCCGGCAACGTCGCCCAACGTCCAACGCCACCAGAATGCACGAGCAATTACGACCGGGAGTCACAACCAGAGTGGTGGGCCTTGGCGAATCGCGCGGACGTGCCTTGGCCAAGAGGCGCACGGACTGCTGGATCCACGAAGGCCAGCTCCTGATTCTCCGCGACAGCCATGCCCGGACAATCCTTGGTCCGCGGCGCAAGCCGATCGAAATTGTCGGCGTGTACTTGCCTGATTGTGGCAGGCGCGGGTAGCCCCACTGCGCAAGCGTTCAGAATTATCGAGGATCGCAGACGCGCCCAATGTTGGTGTAGACGTTGGACTTCCAGTTCGATTCGGCCATCGACGGCCTGGCCGTCAATATTGCCTCCATGATTGCCGATCACACCCGAGAATCCCTGCTACATCAATCTGGTTGTATGTAGCCACAAGAGTGTGGCCACGTCGAGTCCGCCCCGGGGGGATCAATGAGAGTGATGCTGCTCGATGCAGAGATGGCTATCGACGACGCCGTCGAGGCAACGTTTTCGTCGACGATCTCAATGTTCGAGTTCGACATCGTTATATGGAACCCCCTGCGATCTATCGCTACTTACAACACCATGGAGGAGTACGCCTTCCGGGCACGCAGCTTCGAGGGTCGGCGGTGGCTGTCGAGCCACGATTCCGCGGAAATCAAGCGAGATGTGGCACGGCGGAAAAGCGAAATTGTCGACTTCCTCCAACTTGGGCGCACGCTCGTAGTGTTCCTTCCAGGCGATCTGACAGTCGCCGTCGAGACTGGGGAAAAGCGATATTCAGGCACTGGCCGTAACCAGAAAACAACGAACATCCTCGAAGACTTCGACATCTTGGCTGCGCTACCGGTCCTGCTGGAGACACAGTTCGCTACTGGGATCGACATGCAACCCGTGGATAGCAGCATCGGCCCCCTCTATCGGGATACGGTCGATTACTGGCAGTACGGCAGGGTCATTGACGCAGACCCGCCTTTTCATCCCCTGCTTCGCGTAGCGGGAACCACGAAAGTTGTTGCAGCAGAAGTCAAATTCGATGCAGGTTCAATCATCTTCCTGCCGTTGTTGTGGACCGATGACGATGGGCAACCTGACGCCCCTGATGACGACGACGGCCACAATGCCGAGGCCGAGACTAAAGAGCCTTCACCGGGTGCCGTCGTTGACAACCTCGTTGTGAAATGGTTGATCGAACGGACCACGACGGAGGACATTGCCTGGCCTGAATGGACTGACCACTATCGCTTCCAAACCGAACTCGACCGCGCGCCTGCCGTCGAAGCACTCGCAGTGCAGGCCGCCGAGATCCAGGCTCAGCTCGACGGCCTAAATGCGGAAGCGGACGCGGACCGAAAATGGAAGCTACTGATCACTGGTACCGGGACACCATTCGAGCTGGCCGTCGCCGACGCGCTGCAGATTCTCGGGTTCCAGCTTCTGCCAGTGATCCCGGGACGCACGGACATACGCGGAAGTCATAACGACGTACCGATCGTCGTGGAGACCAAGGGTGTCACCAAGAGTGCCGCCGAAGCGCACTGCGCCCAACTGGAGAAATGGGTCGCAGAAGAAGTCGAAGCCGGCCGGAAGCCGAAAGGCATCCTCGTCATCAATGCCTGGCTCAAGGACCCGCCGCTGGCGCGGACGAGCGCTGCATTTCCGCCGCAGATGCGCCCGTACGCCGCAATGCGCAACCACTGCTTGGTATCGGGTCTTCAGCTCTTGAACATCGCACGGACCGCTGTGCGTGAACCGGACCGACGCGAGGAGCTGGCCACCGTGCTGCTAAGTACCATCGGGGTCGTCGAGGGATGGGACGACCCTGCTCAGATCTTCAATGAGATGCCCGAGCCGCCGACTAAGAAAAGAACAACACGGCGCAAGAAGAATAACAACAACAACGAATGACGGGATGTTTCAGAGGCCAGTGGGCGAAGGTTGAAGAATGCAGAACCCATGAAGGTGTGCGTCCTCGAAACGGAGTTGCAGACCATGGCTCAGACCTTCATCCCAAGAACAAATCCCAGAGCGCCCGAGCACTCCAAAATGACTGCAGCACCATTGCTCAGCGACAACAGCTCGTGGTCGCGCGACGATAGGGATTGGCAGGCACAAAGGCCGAGAATTCCGACGCCGTCGTACTGCTGCGGGCTGCGACTCCAGCCCTTTCCTGTTGAGCTAGCGCCGACGCCAGAAATGCCGATTGAAAACGGCAACAATCGTGAGGTCGCAACAGGTGCTATGCACGCGCGTTCCGAATCGTCGTCTATCGCCGCTTCGCCATGGCACGCTGCTCAAGCTTTGTCGACCCTGCGGTCAGATCAGGTCGTCGTCACGAACAAACCCCTAACCATCCCTGCCATCTGCGGAATTGGTTCTCCACCGCAGCGTTTAGGCTAGTGCAGCCTTAAAGGCGCAAACTAGTGCACTCATAGATGCGACGACCTCGTCGTGTTTTGAATCGTACGGGCTGTTCCGCGTCTCCGATTCGAGGATGTACGACCCGTTGTAGTTTACCGCAAATGTCTGATGGAAAAACGCTGAGAACGAGATGTCTCCCCCGCCAATGAAGCGACGCATGTCACCGGGGACGGCGTCTCTTAGTTGGATGTGCGCCACTCTCTTCGCCTCGGCGTGAAACGCCATCACAGGGTCAGCGCCGGAAGCACGTACATGCGACGTATCGAAGGTAATGAACGTAGGGTCTGCGATGCGGTCAAGTAGTGCATGCACGAGATCGAAGGTTTTCACGGTTCGAAGGTAGTGGGGAGCCTCCACCGCCAGTCGAACGCCGTAGGCGTTGCAAACCTCATTCGCTGCGACCAATCCGTCGGCGACTTGGCTCAGAAAGACCGTGTCGCCCCTGCCTGCAACACCTTTCCTGCCGCCGGGAAGCATAAGAACGGGTGCGCCGATATCGGCGCAGAAAGCCGCAAGTCGTTCGACGCGGGGCAGTACCACGGCGGCGGATTGCTCGTCGAACGCCTCCGGATCGGCATTGACTGCGGCGGGCCGCACGCCGCTGCGTCGGATGATATTGCTTGCAGCCGAAAGTTCCGTTTCGTCAGCGTCGGGATTGACGTGTTCACAGACGCCCCGCAATGCGCCTAGGTCGACAAGTTCTAGGCCTAGGTCGGTGATGGTGCCCAGGGCTCTGCCTAACGTCATGTGGCGAAACGAAACGGTTGAACACCCAACGCGTTCAACGAACGGCCTATCGAGCCGAAGTGCCGGGGTTGTCGTGGTCACGGCGACCATCCTTCCTCGTGACGCCTGCGCACAGGGCGACGAACCTCCAACCGTAGCCAGGCGGCGCAGGATCAGCTTTTCTCATTAGTTGGACAACATGTTCACTAGATGATTACATACTGGTGCTCCCCATCACAGCTGCACCCCGGTCAGGGGGGCTGCCCCGGGGACGTTCTATGTCAGGAGGAATGCATGGCCGCGTCGGCAAACACGACCGCGACGCTTCAAACCAACGAAATCGCCAGAATTCAGGAGCGTGCGAACTTCGCCCGCTTGGAGACGGTCCGGCTTATTTCCATCGCTAAGACAGGGCATTACGCGTCCGGGTTCTCGTGCGCGGAGATCCTGGCGTCGCTTTACTACGGAGTCATGCGCCTGAAACGAGGGGAGCCGACGTGGAAGGACCGAGATCGGTTCCTCTTCGGAAAAGGGCACGCAGCCGCCACTCTTTACCCGCTCCTCGTGGATTGGGATTTCTTCCCTAAGGAGGTGTTAGACGAGTACACACGCTTGGGAAACCCGCTCGGCGATCACCCGGACATGACGAAGGTGCCGGGAGTCGATTTCTCCTCCGGCTCGCTAGGCCACGCACTGTCTGTCGGCATGGGCATGGCGATGGCTGGCCGCATCCAGGGACGCGACTTCAATACCTTCGTCCTACTCGGAGATGGCGAGCAGCACGAAGGACAGGTGTGGGAAGCCGCGCTCAGCGCGGCCCATCATAAGCTGCGCAACCTCGTGGCGATCATCGATCGCAATGAGTATTCCTTGGACGGCAGGGTCGAAGACGTGACTGCCCTTGAACCGCTAGCCGACAAGTGGCGGTCATTTGGCTGGTCGGTGTACGAGGTTGACGGCCACGACGTCCCGAAGCTTCTATCAACGCTGCGGCAGGTGATAAGCGACGTGGAACGCTCGCAACCGGCTGTCATCATCGCGCACACCGTCAAAGGCAAAGGTATCTCGTACATGGAGTCGGAGTTCGGGTGGCATCTAGGCTGGCTTGCTCCTCAAGACGAAGCCAACGCAATCGCTGAGTTGAAAGGACAACGGTGACAACCACTTCAACCCAACTGCAACCGGAGTCTTGGGAGCTGCTGTCAATGCTCGAACGTGCTCCCGGTCTGCACACATTGGCGGATACGATCGCCGAACTTGCCGACAACAATAACGATGTCGTCGCCGGCACCGCGGACCTGAAATATTCCAACGGACTTGTTCGATTTCAGGAACGCCACCCTGACCGCTACATACAGTTCGGCATTTCCGAACAACACATGGTGAGTGCGGCGGCCGGTATGGCTGCCGCCGGACTAGTCCCGTATGTAGCAACATTCGCATCGTTTCTGGCGCTTCTATGCTGCGAGCAGATACGCACCGACTGTGCATGGACCAAACTCCCAGTGCGACTGATCGGGCACCATGCGGGCATAACTCTCGGTTTCTACGGCACGTCACATCATGCACTGGAGGACCTAGCGATTGGGCGATCGATCGCAGGGCTGACCGTCGTGGCTCCAGCCGATTCCGCGCAGCTCGAAGCCGCGCTTCGCGCCTCCATCGACCATGAAGGACCGATCTACTTCCGCATCGGGCGTGGTCGGGACCCGAAGGTCTACGACTCAGCCGAACTGTCCGATTTCAGATTTGGAGCCGCGATCAGTCATGGCGAGGGCTCCGACTTGACGATCATTGCCACCGGATCCATGGTGCATCCAGCCATAACGGCTGCAGAACGTCTCAAACGTGACGGACTAAGTGTCGGAGTTCTTGATGTGCACACCTTGAAGCCCTTCGACGCGGAAGCAGTACTTGCAGCGGCGTCACGCTCGGATGCGCTCCTAACAGTGGAGGAGCACAGTGTCATCGGCGGATTGGGCGGCGCGGTGGCCGAGACGCTCGCCGAAGCTGGCGTCGCAACTCGCCTTCGACGGCACGGCGTCAAGGACGAATACGCACCTGTCGGCCCACCTACCCACCTCTATGCCCACTATGGGCTGGACGCTGACGGCATTGAGATTCAAGCGCGGACTCTCCTCAGGTAAGAGGCGCCGCAGGTTGCCACTATTCGCGGGAGTGATTTCACACCCGCAGGTGGTGCGGTGAGCGTTCTCGTCGCAACGAATGCGGCGGTGGCTCACCGCACCACTGCCAACCGAAACCACGCTCCGCGTAAAACCCTCTTGTCAGGAGTTCATCAATGACGAAGCATCAGTCCGCTCTCCACCCCGACGCCGCTGTGACGTTTGTCGGTTTGGGGATGATCGGCCGACATATGGCCTTACGCGTGGCGGCACACGGATTCCGGGTGACTGGAGTCGATCCGATGCCAGCGGCCCACGAATGGGCGCAAGGCAAAGGGATCGCCGCTACCTCATCCCTCGTCCAGGCTCCATCGCCCGACGTTGTAATAGTCATGGTTGCAACGCCGGAACAAATGGCCGCGGTCGTAGACGACGCCCTGCACGTAACTGTCGCCGGCGAACGATGGATTCTGATGAGCACAGTAGGTCCAGACGCGATCCAGAAACAGGCTCTGCGCCTCAGTCGTGCGGGAGCCCACGTCATAGACGTCCCAGTGACAGGCGGCGTAGCCAGAGCGCGCACCGGTGACCTGACCCTTTTTGCAGCCGGTTCCAAAGCTGATCTAGATGCCGTCAGTCCGGTACTGGAGGCCATGGGCAAGATTCGGGAGGTCGGCGGGGAGGTCGGCGCTGGACAGTCGTTTAAACTGGTAAACCAACTCCTCTGCACAATCCACATCGTCGCAGCGGCTGAGGCACTAGCGCTCGCCGATCGACTCAAACTAGACCCAGCGCGCGTACTGACCATTCTGCAGGAAGGGTCGGCCGCATCCTGGATGTTGTCATCCCGAGGACCACGGATGCTAGCGGGAGCCGATTTCGAGCCCACGAGCACCGTGGGCATATTCGTTAAAGACAGCGCTCTCGTCGAGGATGCCGCACGCACCGTCGGCGCTTCGGTACCACTGCTCCAGGCAGCACGAGACCGTTTCAATATGGCTTCCGACTCCGGCCTTACGTCGCGCGATGACTCCAGTGTCATCGAAACCTATCCCCCAAAGCCCAAAAACCCTCTGCGGCAAGGATCTTGACAACGATGAACGCACAGATTGAACGTGGCACCCCGCACGAGAAGGCGGCAATGGTGTCTTTCGCTGCCATGGTTGGGACCGCCGTCGAGAACTACTCATTCTTCATCTACAGCAGTTGCGCGGCACTTTACTTCGGCGAAGTCTTCTTTCAAACCAGCGACCGAGTCGTCGGCGTGCTCGCGTCATTCGCGACGTTCGCGGTTGGCTTCTTATTCCGCCCGCTGGGCGGCTACCTGTCCGGCCATTATGGCGATCGCCTCGGACGCAAGCGAGTCCTCTTGTGGTCATTGCTCATCATGGGGATCGCTACCGTACTCATAGGGTGTCTGCCCACCTACGGTCAGATCGGCATCCTCGCTCCTATCCTGCTGGTGGTACTCCGAAGTTTGCAAGGTGTCGGCGAGGGGGCCGAGTGGGGCGGCGCAGTACTAATGGCTGTTGAGCACTCCCCAGCTCAACGCCGCGGCTTTTTCGGCTCCCTTCCCCAGATAGGGATCCCCATCGGACTTCTCCTCGCCAACGGGGCAATCCTCCTGTCGCAGTCGTTCTTCGGCGGCAGCGACTGGTCCTGGCGGGCACCGTTTCTTTTCTCGACAGCCATGGTTGCCGTCGGGCTGTTCATCAGGCTCCGTGTTGAAGAATCCCCGGAGTTCACAGAGATGGAGGCACAGAACGAGATTAGGGATTCCCCTGCCCTCGACGTCCTGCGCCGCGACTGGAGGTCGGTGCTGAGAATTAGCGGTCTGAGATTGGCGGAGACGGGCGGATATTACATCGTAACTAGTTTCATGATCTCTTACGTGGCGCTGGCGGGCTTGGCCGACAAGAACGCGGTACTGATCGGCACGGTCGTTGGCTCTGCGATCGGGCTTATCAGTCACCCGTTCTACGGTGCGCTCTCTGATCGCATCGGACGTAAGCCCGTATTCCTGTTCGGCTCCGTGTTCACAATCCTCTTCGGTTTCCCCATGTTCCTCTTGGTCAACACCGGAGCAGGTATTGCTGTTGGTGTTGCTGTTGCTGTCGGCCTCCTGCTGTCCCACGATCCAATCTTCGCTGTCGAAGCGTCCTGGTTCCCCGAGTTGTTCTCCCGAGAGGTACGACAGTCAGGAATTTCTCTAGGCCACAATGGGGCTGCCATCGTCGCGGGTGCACTACCGTTTGTGGCGACGCTGCTCTACGACAGAATCGGCTGGGTAGGTGCCGCTGCGTTGTTCACCTTGTTGGGTGTCATCTCAACCGCTATCGGCATTCTGACTCGCGAGACTGCTCCGGCACGGAGAAGCAGCGGCGACTCTGCGCGGGCCGAAGCCGGCGCATTTAGCTAGCCATTCGGTGGCTTGAGCGTCCACCGCCTTCCGTAAACGACATGGCCAAAGGAGCCGGACCGTGTTGAACGATTTACCAACCTATTCGGAACTGCTGTCACGCAGGGATGCCCCAGCTGGATCGACTTGGGGACTCTTCGATGACAACCCCGAGCGTGGCATGGCCAACCTCGCCGGCCCCAATGAGGTTCTTTCCGCAGCAGAACTCGTCCTGCGTGGCAAAACGTTCGGGCTAGACTACGCGCTAGATGCCTTTACACCGGCGTTGGGTCCGCCCAGGACGCCGCCAACGCACACAATCGTTTCCAAGCATCGCGACCAACGCGATGACCTCCTCGACGGATTCTGGCTTCAGGCCAGTAGCCAGATCGATGGCTTGAGGCACCGAAGGCACGCAGAACACGGTTTCTATAACGGAACCTCCGACTCAGCTATCAACGAGGGTGAACCTGCACTCGGGGTGCAGCATTGGTCGAACCACCCCATCGTCGGACGTGGAGTCGTCATCGATGTCGCTCGACATCGCATCGCAACAGGCCAATCGATCGATCACAAAGCAGGTGAAGCACTTACCTGCAAGCTGCTCGACGAGGTGCTCGCAGCGCAGGAGGTCGAGCTCGCTCGGGGCGACATTATCCTTATTCACACGGGTTGGGCGGCTTGGTACTTGAGTTCCACCAGCGCAGAGCGGAAGACGGTGGTCGAAAGCGGGCGACGAACGGGCATGGCGCAGTCGCAGGAACTGCTGGCGTGGATCTTCGACCACAGGATTGCGCTTGCAGCAAGCGACACCTTCGCGTTCGAAGCACTCCCGCCAGTACCAGGTTCGCCATTCGGTTCAGATACAGATAACGGCATGCTTCATCAAGACCTGATCGCCCTGCTGGGCGTGCCCCTTGGTGAACTGTGGCGCCTCGACGAACTCGCCGAAGATTGCTCGAAGGATCGAGTCTACGAGTGCCTGTTGATCGCCAAGCCGCTCAACCTCGTAGGGGGCGTTGGATCCCCCGCAAACGCCACCGCCATCAAGTGAATTGCGGGCCAAGGTACATATGAAATACCCTGCAGGACTTGGCGATTACGCCGTTTCTCTGGAGCAGTCGCGATCCTCATCCGATCCGTCCGCCCGGTTTGGCTCCGTCGTCGATTCTCCGGTTGGCCAGCAACCGGACAGTCGACAGTGACGAACGTCCGCGCCATTCCTGCAGTCCGACACCGCAATTCATCGCAATCGCAATCGGCATTCTGCTAATGTAGGTATGCGCGTCGTGCGAATAGGCGTCGTCGACGCGGCAATCCGGTTGCCGACGACAGTCGGCAACCGGATTGCGTAATGCATTCCGCACGTGACGGGGACAGCCCTTCGGACCCGAAAATTTCATCCGGCGGCCATCGGCATGGACTCCGCCACTCCGCGTTCCATAGCAGAGCAGCGAAGGATTCCTCGAAGGCTACGCACTGCCGACCAGCGTCCACCGATGAGGTCGTTGGAGACTCTCGCCGGAAGCCCGGTGTACGGATCTCTGCGAGCGCAGGTGTCGCTTGCCACCGACCCATGCGTTGCAGCGAAGATACTCGCGCACGAAGCGCCCCTACGTCGTCTCAGTTCTCGCGGTGACGCTAGGCCGAGCTGGTCTTGAGTTGTCGCGGCGTCAGGTCAAAAGGGTGAATCCGATCCTGCGCTCGAATGCACATACAGCGCGAGGCTCTCATCGCCAGATCATCGCGGCGGAACACCACGGCTCCAGCTCCACGCGCAAAGCAAAGGCCACTGATCTCGCATTCCATTGAGCCAACTGAAGGTTCCCATAGTCCAAGTTCGTGCCCGAGGCGCATCGATACCTACCGGCCGGCAAGCGAAACGAACCACTGCGGCGCAACACCCTGAACCAATCAGCGGAGGTAGTCGCGACCAAACACTGATGGTGGGCCATAACGAGGCGTTCAGATCCCAGCCGAATGTCGCGGACGTGCTATTAACACGCCCCGGCTCACGACTAACTTGCAGAGAATCTGCGGTGGTGATCTCCGTCACGGTGCCTTGTGGGACAAGGGCTTCCAAGTCTGCGCCACTACCAGATGACCCTGTTGCCAGTCCCTTCAATCGTGATGCCGAGGAGGTCCCTTACATGGCCAGAAAACTGTTGCGGGAGGTGTTCTGTGCGAGACCCGCACAAGGCCACTTGACCGCGGGGGTACGAAAACAGTCCGCGAACGTTGTTGGGCGCGAGGCCAATACCGACACTTGCGCCACACTGCTGACGGAAATCTGACATGGCAGCGATCGAACAGCGCAGCATCGACTACATTCCAGAGAGCGAACGGCACGGCACTCCCCGGCAGCTATTCACCATGTGGTTTAGCTCCAACCTCCAGGTTACGACTTTGGTCGTCGGCACTCTCGGTGTTGCCGGTGGCCTCAACCTCTTCTGGAGCACAGTCGCAATCCTGATCGGCGTCGGCGTCGGAACCGTATTTATGGCTGCCCATTCAGCCCAGGGACCACATCTTGGGATCCCACAGATGATTCAAAGCAGAGCGCAATTCGGCATCTACGGCGCCGGACTGCCCCTACTTCTTGTAATCGTCGGCTATACTCTTTTCACAGCCGCCAATGGCGTAGTAATGCGCGATTCGGTTAAGGCGGTCACGCATCTAGGTGACAATGCGTCGATCATCCTCTTTAGCCTGATTACACTCGTAGTAGCATTTGTGGGTTACGATTTGATTCACCGTATCGCGGCCGGCATGACGGTGCTGTCAGGAGTTATCTTTCTGATCGCATTGGTGCTGGTTTTCATTCACGGTTTCCCTGACTCAGCGTGGGTGCCATCAGAAGGATTTGTCGGTACGGGCTTCCTTTTGGCCATCACGGGTTCGGCATCCTGGGCAATTGGCTTCGGACCGTATGTAGCGGACTATTCACGGTACATGCCCGCCAATACGAAAACCAGTTCAGCGTTCTACTGGACATACTCCGGCAACATGCTGGGCGAAGTTATGGTGATGTTTCTTGGCGCCTGCCTCGCTGTGGCCTTCACAGATAGCACCACCAACCCGGGGGCGGCCGTGGCAGGCCTCTTCGGCAACTGGGCACTGGCGGCATACCTTATCGTCATCCTCGGAGTGGTTCTGATAAACGTCCTCAACGTCTATAGCGCCTACATGTCTACGGTCACTACATTCTCCGGCTTCGGCGGTCAGAAAGTCGTAAGTCCGGGGGTGAAGTTGATCCTGATGTCGCTAGTTACGATCCTTGCGACGGGCATCGCAATTGCGACGCAGGATAACTTCAACACCTATTTCAGTGACATCCTCATTGGCCAGGTATATTTCCTGGTGCCATGGAGCGCGATCAACCTTTGCGATTTTTACCTTGTCCGACGCGGACGGTACTCTGTCGACGAAATGTTCAACCCTGACGGCATCTACGGTCGCTGGGGTGCCGGAACACTGGCAATCTATGCATTGTCGTTCCTAGCGCAGATACCGTTCATGAGTTTATCCTTCTATCAAGGGTTCATCGCAACACAAATTGGGGTAGATCTCGCATGGATACCGGGCCTCATTGTTCCTGCTTTGCTGTACTACTTATACGGAAATCGGTATCTAGTGACGGACGAATTGATTCTCCAAAATGCCCACGGACTAGTTCCAGCTACTGACGCCCACTCCGTCCCGGTTGCCCATACGCATGCCATGTGTGAGCCCGGCACGCTACGTCGCGAACCAGGCAACCTCACCGAGGTCGATGAGGATCACACAGCCAATCCCAATGCCCTGATAGCGCCCTCCGCGTCGGACGGAGTGCGAGAGAGTTGAGGATCGTTCGTCACGCTTTCAGGCCCATGTTGCGATGACGAAAGGTGGGAGCTTGATCGACGCTCGGAGATAGCCTCGATCAAGCCTCCATCAAGCACCCCAGATCGCCTCGTCGGCAACGCCGGCCGAGACGGTATCTGATTGCGGGGCATGGTTTTCGACATCCGAAGCGACTTTGACGCCCCACGTCCGTGGGTACACGAAAAGGTCACCTCGGCATTCCCTGCAGCACATCAAGCTTCCAGACACCTCAGAGAGGGACTGCGTGAGATCGCTCGAGCTATTCGAAGCCGATGCATTCAAGCGGGGAACGCCATCGTAGTGCAACTAGGCCCGTCCGCGACAAGGAGGTCTGTACGGGACTACCTAGGACCTTTCGCTAGAAGGTCATCGCGCGGAGAGGAAGACGTCCCGCGGAGTCGGCTCACCGTGTTAGCGCTCCAGTTGACCAATATTCCGCGACAAGACAATTCAGTGACCAAAGCGATCAGGCGACGGTGATGTCGCAAACTAGCTCAGCCACTCGGCGGCGGCGGGCGACATCACTGGTAGCGATTTCAACAACGCTCTTCGCCGTGATGCCTGCGACTCTGACCACCATCGCCGGTTCGATGAATACGCTCAGCCTGCTGTG
>NZ_HG322951.1:883171-927002 GCF_000455325.1 Mycolicibacterium septicum DSM 44393 | reverse complement strand
CGATGAATACGCTCAGCCTGCTGTGCTACCGCAGCCTTATCACGGCCATATTGCTACTCAGTTTCACCGCATTTCGGCCCTCGTGCAACCAGAATGGTCGTCAGCTGGTGCATGCCTTGCTGGCCGGGGCGTTCTTGTTCGGACCTCAGGTGTACCTGTTCTACGCGTGCGCGGCACGCGTAGGAACCGGACTTTCGGTCGCACTCTTTTTCATCTACCCCGCAATGGTAATGGCGCTAAGGGCATTTCGGCTACATCGCAAGCCGGTGTTCACCGACCTCGCACTGGCAGTCGTTGCGATCATGGGGGTTGGATTCATAACGATTGGTCCCGGAGTTAGGACGCCCCCGTACGTTGCGGCCGGCGGGATCCTGTGCGCCGCGGGGCTCTACGCGGTCTACGTGATGTTCGCCGCGGAGATGGCTAATGGGGCTGATCGAGTGATGGCTGCGAGCGCGGTGATGTTTGGCACCGCAGTTGGCCTAGGCGTGCTTGGCCTGTCAACTAGGCAGTTAGTGATGCCGTCCACATCAGCAGATTGGCTCACTCTCGTTTTGCACAGCACGGTCCTCGGCGTGGGGATGCTGTGCTACTACGCCGGCGTCTCGGTCACGGGCGCGCACTATGCGGCGATGATCGACTCTGCACAGCCGGCTATCGCATCGATGACCGGCGTGGTGTTACTCGGTGAACACTTGAGCACCGCCCAGGTCATCGGAATCATCTTTGTCGCCCTCTGCGTACTGGCCGGAACTCGATCGCAGTCTGTGTCCTGATTCCGGCCGGGTGGCACGTCCTCACTTAACGGTGTTGTCGCGGTTATGCGGCGGAACCAACTTTTGCCGCCATCGTCGACGAGTACGGTGGAGGTTTCTTCGACGAAACTACCGAATTCGACGGTTCTCGCCACAAGCATGGAATCGCTCTCTCGCATAACAGCCTTCCATGGTGCCCGCGCGACCGCTCGCAGCACAACGTCGAAGCGAAAGCCAATGCCGACCGGTCACCGACTTTGCACCAACGACTCGAACTACCGCCGAGCCTTAGATCAATCCCAGCTTGATACTCTCCAAAACGAGTGGATCACATTGTCCAAGAATGTATCCCAGATTGAAGGGCCGAACGAGGCCTTTCAGGTGCCCTAACGCCGCTAGTTGGGCACGCTTGCATTCTGCAAGATTGCCGGGGAAGCGAGATGATCGACCACGATGGCAGGGAGGAACTAGTTCAAGGGGGACACGGCAGCCCCTAGTCGATACCCCGGCGGGGCAAACGATTATCCCGGATATCCGACCAGTTCGGCGTCAGCGGTGTGATGCTCTCGGGCGTGGCACAAGGCGACCGGGGTGGCTTGCTATCCGGCACCGCAACCTCATTGCTGCCAGAGTGTCAGCGGTGAGGTTGGAGTCCCCCGACTAGGAGTTGGCTAGCGTAACCACACACCCCCGCGTCGACTCCATTGCGCCAAAGCCCCACTGCGCCACCGTGACAGTCAATTGTGCAGTCCGCCTGAGACGTAGTAATCCCCGATGTTATGCGCACGATGGCGGATAGAGTTGTGTGAGGCGATGATTCGTGCATTTCGCCAGTAGCGGTCGAGACCATGTGTTCGCGAGGTTGCTGAACCTCCTACGCTTTCAAAAATCTGATCTGTGATACGAGTCACCGCAGGCACGATGGCGATTTGAGCGCGATACGTGGCCACGTTGGTCTCGAGAGCTCGCGTCGAATGCTGCGGATCACTGAGCCGCTCGGCAAATGCTGCGTCCAGCGATTCTGCGGCGATAAGTGCCGCGGCTTCTGCAGCGAAGACCTGGCCGCTGATGTCTCCGACCTCGCTCACCAGCAGTGGATCCTGCGCCCGCACGAGTAGGAGACTGCTTCCGAATGGCGGAGTGGTACTTGTTTGAACATGGTGAATCTGACTCGTATGCGCGCGACGAGCGATACCGACCAAGACGGCTAGAAGGGTGAGCTGAAACATGGCTCCCTGAAACCAGGGTGTATCAGTCACGTCGGTAAACGGGCCGATGTTCTCGGGGGAAATGGCAACATTCGTGAAGATCGTGGTACCAGTACCGGTCAGCGCCTGACCGAACCCGTCCCAGTCGTCGAGGATCTCAACGCCATCGGTGTAGCGTCCGACCGCCACCGATCGTTCCCTGTCGCCGAACCGCGCACTGACGTCGATCCAATCCGAGAAAATCGTTCCCGTACTGAAGTGTTTCGTCCCGTTGAGCAACAGCTCGCCGCCAGGAGTCTCCACCACCGAGGTACGACCGAGACGGTTTGGGCCGCCGTGGCGCTCGCTCCACGCACTACCAATCATGTGCTTGTCGGTGACCACCCGCTCCGCCCACCGTTCACGTACCGAATCAGAGCTGGAACTCAGACGTTCCTCGAGGAAGGCGAAGTGGCCCCGGAAAGCATGAGCGATGTGTGAATCCGCCTCTGCGAGTTCAATGAGTGTGGCCATGAACTCGCGCCCGGAGTATCCAAGTCCACCCAGTTCTTCCGGAACCCTCATCGCGCCGAATCCCTCATCGAGCAGCTGGCGAAACTGTTTCCGAGGTAGCACTCGCTCGTTCTCGCGTTCGATCGTTCCCTTAGAAATCTCCGCAAACAGATTTCTAAACGAGCCAATAGTGCCATCATAACGAGACATCTGTGTCCTTCCGGGGACGAGCATCAGGTGACAAATTGTCAGAACTACCTAATGAGTACTGAGAGGGCGTAAGAGCGCGCTCTCCAGCAGCAACTTGGTGTAGGGGTGGACCGGCCGTTCGAAGACGTCCTTGGCCGAGGCGATTTCGACGATCCGCCCGTGGCGGAGCACCGCGATGCGGTCGGCTATCTCGCGCACGACGGCCAGGTCATGCGAAATGAACACGATTGTGACACCAGTCTGCGCCTGGAGTGACTTTAGGAGCTCCACGATCTTTGCTTGCACGGAGACATCGAGAGCAGATGTCGGCTCGTCGCATACCACGATTGCCAACCTTCCGGCGAAAGCGCGGGCGATGGCTACGCGTTGCTTCTGCCCACCCGACAGCTGCGCCGGTAACCTGCCGAGGAGTACCGGCGCGAGTCCAACCTCTGCGGCCAGGTGCTCCACAGTCTGATCGCCGCCCAGAAGCTGTATGGCTCGTTCGAGTGTTTGGCGTACGGTCCGCCGAGGATTCAGCGAGGATTCAGGATTCTGGAAGACCATTTGCACCGCCTGGCTGGGCGCGTGTTTGAACGTGCGCTGGTCCTGGCCGTCAATAGATGGCGATTCCTCCCTGCGAAAGTCTATTACACCTGTGTAATCCACCAGGCCTGCTAGCGCCCTACCAAAAGTCGACTTGCCACTACCGGACTCTCCAACAACTCCCAGGATTTCGCCTCGGCGAAGCGCGAGGTCGATCCCAGCCAAAGCAACGGAATCTCCGTATGTTTTGTATAGGTTGGCCACTTCGGCGACAGACGTTGCAGGCAGGTTCTCACGGGACGGGCCCGGCTCCTCGCCGTTCCGAAGACTCTCGAGATTGAATGCGGGGGTGGCCTGGATGAGGCTTTGGGTGTATTCGTGTCGGCCCGGCCTCCGGAGTTCACCACTCGACGTCGAATCGACCAGACGGCCTTCACGGATGACACCGATTCTATTACAGGTGGCTTCCACCAGTGCCAAGTCGTGACTGATGAGCATCGACGCAAACTGGTGTCGCGTTCGCAAATCGGCTAGCAGCGTGAACATCTCGGCTTGCGTCGTGGTGTCGAGCCCGGTCGTGGGTTCGTCGAGAAGGAGAAGCTTTGGTCGGGCAGCCAACGCCATCGCGATGACCACACGCTGTTGCTGACCGCCGGATAATTCGTAGGGATAGCGGCGCGCGAGCTGTCCGGCATCGGGGAGCAGAACTTCATTCAGGGCACGCTCAACCATCGCGGGTATGTCTCGACGTGGATGTCCCAACACAGCGAACACCTCGCCGATCTGAGATCCAACCCGCATGGTCGGATTCAACGCAGTCGTTGGATCCTGATAGACGATGCCGATCGTCTTAGCTCGAAAGAAACGCAGACGTTTCCCCCTGAGCCTGAGCATATCGGTTTCGGCGACGGAGATCTCTGATGCCTGAATTCTTGAGGTCCGAGGCAGACCGTTGGCGATCGCGAAGGCTGCAGTAGTCTTGCCCGACCCTGACTCGCCGATGAGCCCGTACGCCTCACCGTCATCGATGTCGATGTCGATTCCATTGACGGCGTTGATGACTCGGTCCCCCTGCCGATAGGTGACCCAAAGCCCGCGAACCCGAACCAGATGTTTGGCAGTCACCGGTCGTAGACCTCTTTCAGGTTGTCTGCGAACAGCATCACAGAGATGACCACGGAGGCGAGGCTGGCAGCGGGAAAGGCAAGCGTCCACCACGCTGTCTGCAGATAGAGCCGATTATCGCTGATGGCCAATCCCCAATCGGGGGAGGGAGGTTGGGCGGCGAGGCCAAGAAAGGACAGCGAGGAGATGACGAAGATGGCGTAGCCGAGATTGAGCACGGCCTGAACCACGACCGTGGGAAGGATGTTCGGCAAGATCTCGGTCACCATGATCCGCCGACGGCCTTCTCCCTGCAGGCGGGCCGCCGCGACGTACGGCTTGTCTCGCTGCGTCAGTACAGCTGCTCTTATGATGCGCGCGATAGTCGGCGTGTAGACGATTGCGACGATCACGATCATGGCGGGCGGGCTCGCTCCGACCGCTGACACGACAACAATGAGCATGATGATGGGCGGCAAAACCAGAAAGACGTCGAATACTCGCATCATCAGAGCATCGAACGGGCCGCGGAAGTAACCTGACGTGAGCCCGAGCAACGTTGCCGCGACGGCCGCCAGAACAGCGCCGGCTGGTCCGACGAGCATCGCAGGCTCTGCACCAGCAAGAACTCGTGCAAGTACGTCGCGGCCATAAAAGTCCGTGCCGAATGGGTGGTCTACGCTCGGTTGTCCGAATTTGGTGCCCGAGTTGCTGAAAGGGTCGACGATCCAGCGCCAGCCGATAGCGGCCGAGATCCAAAAGACCAAGATGCCGGCGCTAATGACGAAGGTTGGTCGCCGTAGTAGCTCCCGCCATCGAGGAGACGCTTCCGTTCCGTCCCACGCCACGCTGACCGTTTTCTCCGGCGTCATGAAACCCATTTCTGCTAGAGCTCGATTCGGCGATCGAGCCAAACCACCATCACATCTGAGAGCAAGATGATCAGGAGGCAGGAGATTCCGATAACCATGACGCACGATTCCAGCAGGAACACGTCTTTCTTCACCGCAGCGGTCACCGTGAGAGCGCCCAGGCCGGGGTAGCCGAATACCCATTCGACCACGGCGTTGCCGGAAAGCAGGGCGCCCAGACTGATGCCGAGCAGTGATACCGTCGGAATCATGGCATTTCGTGCTACGTGGTGCGTCACGACCCTCAAAGGCGGCAAGCCTTTGAGGACTGCTGTTCGGTGGTACGGAGCATTCAACGCGCCAACCACTCCAGTGCGCACCATTCGGGAGATGATCGGTATATAAGCGAGCGCGAGAACCGTCGCCGGCAGGACCATCGAGGAGAGCGGCACTCTGAGACTGTCTCCAGTAATGCTGGGCCTCGTCGGCACCACCCCAAGCACGATGCTAAAAAATAGGAGCAACACCACTCCTACGACAAACTCCGGCAACGCTGATATCGCCGAGAGGGCCATGGTGAGTGTTCGATCGATTTTTCGGCCCTCAGTATACGCTTGCAGGCAGCCCAACAATGCCGCGGCGAACCCGGCGATCGCAAACGCGATCAAGCCAACAACAATTGAGTTGTATAAGCGAGAACTCACCAAATCAACCACCGGCTCCCCGAAGACCAGGCTGGTTCCCCAATTCCCTTGAACGAATCCGGTGAGCCACTGAAGGTAACGCTCGGCGATACCACCATCCAGGCCGTTGCGAACGTTCCACGCTTGAATTTGCGCGGGCGTGGCGTGTGCCCCGAGGGCATTGCGCCCGGGGTCCCCGGGTACGACCTGCACCAGCCAGAATGCTGCCATCGAAACGACAAAAAGCACTGCAAATACTTGGAGAACACGCGCCACGATAGGACGGGCGCGGCCACCAGAAGCATTGCGCTCGGCGCGTGAAGATGGGTCAAGGGGTTCGTGTTGAGGAGCCGTCAGCTGCGATTTCGTCATCGTCAGCCTTCGACGGTTATCCCCGCGAACGGGAATCCGGTGGAGTAGTCGACCTTGCCCGAGAATTCTCCCTGAACTCTTGGCCCCAGCAGGAGCTTGCTCCGGACGAACGCGGGAACAATTAGAGGGACGTCCTCCCACTGAATTCGACCGATCTCAGTTGCGAGGTCTTGCCGCTTGCTTGCCTCTGACGTCGCGTCGTATTCAAAAGACAAATTCTGCAGCGCCGGATTCGCGTAATGAGACGCATTGAACAAGGCGCTCTTTGCGTAGATGTCCGCGATGAATTGAGACGGAATTTCCCATGGCCAGTTAGTAGCAGTCAGCGGAGCCGTGAGCCATGAGTTCTGCTCACCATAATAGCGCTCGGTAGTCTGCACCTCGACGCTGACGTCGAATCCTGGAATAGCATTCAGCTGCTGCGAGACAGCCTCGGCGAGTTGTTTGTTGTTCGTCGTAATCGTGAAGGCGAGATTTCGGCCACTCAGGAGGCGCCGAACTTCGTCAACGTTCTGTTCGCGTTGCTCAAGCCCTTTTGGGCGGATTGCGTAGTTCGGAAAGTAAGTCGTGTCATTGCCGAGATCAGCGTACCCGGCATACACGGTATCGATGATCGCCTTCCGATCGATGCCCCAGGCGATTGCCTGTCTTACGGCGGGATCATCGAAGGGGGCTGTAGTTACGTTGAGAAATATGCCGTCGAACCGCTGATACCCGAGGTCGACCATGCGGTACCGCTGGGCGTCCAGCGCACTTAAAGGATCCGATGTCGGAAATAGTGGATCGATGTGGTCAATTTCGCCTGCCTGAAAGGCCAGGATCGGCGCCTGTGGGTCCGAGTAGTAAGTGATGTCGACGCCGTCAAGCAGGATCTGGTCGGCATTCCAGTAGTGTGGGTTCTTGGAGTAATTCGCCCCAACTCCCGGTTTATAATCGCTCAAGATGAACTGTCCGGCGCCTATCGGGTTGTCGATCCAAGATCCCGTTTGATACCCAGCTGGTAAGACAACCGCGTTGGCGTTTGTCAGGAGATAAGGAAAATCGCCAAAAGGTCGACTCAGTTTGAATCGGACGACGCCATCGCCAACGGTCTCGACGCTCGAGAGGACGCCTTCGAAGGTGCTCTTGGCCGGCGACCCGCTGTCGGGAGCGATCAGTAACGAGAATGTGCTGGCAACATCAGTAGCAGTGAGTGCTGATCCGTCGTTGAACTTCGCGCCGCTACGCAGCGCGAAGTCCCACGACAAGCCATCGGGCGACGGCGACCAGCTCTCGGCCAGTCGCGGAATGAGCTTGCCGTCCTTGTCCTGACTGACGAGCCACTCGTTCACTAGGCCAACGAGGATCATCGCGTTGTACTCGCCGACCAGGAGTGGATCCGTATCTCCAACTGGCACTTCAGTACTGAACCGATACACCTTCTTGCCTGCGGCCGCGGACCCCCCGTTCGGGCTGCAAGCAACCACGCTCGCCCCGATTCCGATCGTTGCGAAGGCGGCCCCAGCCACGCGAAGAACATCACGCCGACGAAGAGGGGCGCCAAAGAATCGGTCGGTGGATGCGGGGGGCATGGACTCTCCTGTGTGCTGCAAGTCGGTCGGCGCATCGCTGGACTGAGACCGCGACGGCCAATACACAAGCTTGGCTCCTCGATGGAACCCGAGAAGGCTAGCGGCATTTCGCCCTGCCCCACCGCCCCCGCAAGCCACGAAAGCTCCCTACCGGCGCTCCGAATTCAAATCAGAGGTATCCGAACTCATATCAAGCAACCTCCGACAGCTGGAAGTCGGTTGATGCCGGCTGACGGCGACCACCGAGGTGGCCTGAACCGTGCTGCGCATTGCAAGCGACCCACGAGCGCGCTAGTGTCCGTCATCGCTCGACGTCGGGCCTGTTCCACTCACGGCCGGATGAAAGCTAAACGGCGCTAGAACTCGCTGGATTCGCCGTCGCTGGCAGCCTTTCCACACAGACGATTTGCCGCTACAGGCCGGCGCTGTGACGAAGAGAAATCAGGTAGAAGATGTCCGGAATTCCCAAGAAACAAATAAATATCTTCCTGTTCGAAGCAGCGACGATCAACCAGTTCTACTACGGGATCTGGGCACAGCCTACGGACAAGCGGCACTTGTTTCGACAGCCCGAATTCTGGATCAGACTGGCTAAGATCGCCGAGCGAGGATTGCTCGATGGTATTTTCTTCGCCGATTCTGCCACCGGTTTCGATACGTATCGGAACTCACTCGACCCCGCCGCGGTTGACGGAGTCTTTTTCCCGACCCTGGACCCCTTTCTTATAGCGTCGATCGTTGCCGCCTCCACGACCGAATTAGGAATCGCCGTTACCGCATCAACGACCGATAGTCATCCGTTCAGGCTCGCCAGAACCATCTCGACACTTGACCAGCTGTCGAACGGCAGGGCGGGCTGGAACATCGTATTTGGCAACACCCTTTCCGCAGCCCGGCACTACGGACGGGAGATGCTGACCCCACCGCAGTATTACGAACTCGCCGACGAGGTCATCGATATTATGTTGAAGCTTTGGGAAGGGTCTTGGGACGATGGTGCTGTCGTCGAGGATAAGAAATCGCGTGTCTTCGCACGGCCTGGGTCGGTTCACGGCATCGGCCACGTCGGAAAGCATTTCTCCGTCGGAGGACCATCTTTCGTCGATCCCTCTCGCCAGCGCGTTCCTCTGTTGTGTGAGGCGTCAGGCACCACCCGTGGCGTGGCATATGCGAGCCGCCATGCCGAGCTCCTACTCGTTGGAGCACCAACTCGCCAAGGTGTAGCCGAGTTGGCGCGAACAGCGCAATCGTCAGCGGCAGAGCACGGTAGAGCGTCTGGGTCCCTGAAAGTTACTGCCTACGTTGACATCATCGTGGGCCGCACAGCAGAGGAAGCTCTGGCGAAGGCCGCAGCATACGACTCTTACATCACCTTCGAAGGCGCGATGGTCTTCACCGAGTCCAAAGTCATATACGACGGTCTCCCCGATGACGCGACAATCGGTTCTCTCATCGCCGAGGGATGCCTCCCAGCGGGGGGCGCAGCAGATGGGTTCGGACGGGATCGCACGCTCGGGGAATTCCGGAGCGAATTCCACTTCCTTCGGCTTCCACACCGCGCTATCGGAACACCTGAACATGTGGTCGATCTTATTGAGCAGTGGATCGACGAGGACGGGCTCGACGCAATCAATCTGCGCCAATATCACGTATACGATACGCTAACCGACTTTGTGGATCTCGTGGTGCCCGAGTTACAACGGCGAGGGCGGTTCCGCACCGCGTATAACCCTGGCGAGACCCTTAGAGAACGGGTGCTTGGAAAAGGCCCCTGGGTAGCCGACGATCATCCCGCGACGAAGTATCGCGGAGCGTTCGCTTAACGCCACCCTGATCGTTGAGGCCACAGATTTGAGTTGCTGGTCCGAAATGGTCCTCTGACAGTGGTCCAGTTGTAAGACACTGTTGCCCCACGTTGGTGCGAAGGAGAATTGAGGATGCCATGGCGTCGAATAGTCTCCAGGCGGCACACCTGACCAGATTATTCGTAAACGAGCCTACGGCAACCGACTCCTCGGAGCCGGCCAGTGCGATTACCCAGAATAGGTGGACCCGGTCAGCTTGCTTCCAGCGTGACACTCAGTGTGCGCTCTAGTTGACTGACGCGCGCGTTGCGATCAACGGGTGCTGCGTTTATGACTATGCACCCATCAACTGTGGGCTGCCGGCAATCAATTCAGCTCTTCATGTGTGCGGGTTCGGGACATCTTGACCGTTCACCATCGGGAGATCGTTGACGAGCAACCCGCGCCCGCCATGGTCTTGTTGTGGTCATGTTTGGAGGTTTCGGGGGTTATCCACCGAACGTGACGTTCTGAGGTCGGCGGCCGATTGTTTAGCCGATCGGTGCTTACCGGCTCCCAGACAAGGGTTTTCGTGACCTTACCCATCTGTGAGATCAGCTCCCACATCTCCCTCAGCAGATCACCGCCTTGGCGTGAGGGCAGCATCGTCGCCGCAATGAAACCGGGAGAACCCAATGTCATCACCAGCACCGGAGTATTCGTTCTTGACCCGCCCGATGAAATCGGCATCGCGGGGAACCACAGATCGCACTGGGTAACTTCGCCAGGCTGGTAATGGACCCGGTCCACTGAGTCGATGCCCAAGTACTCGGGTCGGATCTCGCGAAGCCGAACCCGCAGTGGGTTCATCGTGAAGGGCCAGCGAAGCCGTTCCGCGATCACTGTGGCCAGCATTGATGGATACTCGGCCAGCAGGGCCCGAATCTATGCCTCGAACACCTTCACAACCGACCCTCGGGGCGCCCCCCGCTCATACCTCGGCGGCCGATCACTGGTCGACGCCACACGCACCGTGTTACACGCGATCCCGAGCCGGCGAGCGATCTCCTTGATCGGCACCCTCAGCCCAAGGCAGCCGACGGATCTCCGCCCAATCCGCGAGAGCAACCCCCCAGGATCAACCCGCAACAAGCTCACAGTTCAGAAGTTGGAACGGGGTCAGCTTTCAGGAATCAACGACAGTGGTGTTCTACGTCTACAACGAAAGTTATTACCATTCAAATTATTTCGACGAAGCTCTGCGCAGATCTCGCTGTCACAGCGTCGATGGGTTGAGTCGGGTCAAAGAACCGTTACGCGCTGACGTCTTCCAACACCTTCAGACACCGCGGACGCCGAACCCTTGAAACTGCTTGACGATGTCGCCGTCATCCATGGAGGCCACTACTCGATCGGCAGTGTCACCGTTCCTGCAGGATCGAGCCCTCGTTGAGCTGGAAAATCTTGTCGAACCGAGTACAGCCCTTTGAGCCAATGAACCAGCCGTACCGGCTCACACGAACGATTGCACGTTGCGATGACATGGCCGATGCGTGATTGTCAAGCATCCAACATTATCTTTTGCCCACCAAGACTTTCCGTTTCGACACGTTCGTGAGCATGCCTAGCATCCTCAAGCTTCAAGACATCGGCAATTCGTGCATGGCTAGGTAGCGACGACCCGAGAAGTTGCGTCAGCCTGGGCGCATCCTCATGTACAACGAGCTCGGCGATGGAGATTCCACGCTCCGCCACCGCCTTGTCGAAAACGTGCGCGGAGATGAAACGGCCGCCATCACGGACGGCAGCGATGATTCCGGGCGATGCGATCGCGGGGTTAAATAGCGCATCGACGCCATCGGGGATCCAATCACGCACTTGCGCAGCCATTTTAGCAGCGTTGGCTCGTTCAACCACGCCTGCGAAGCCAAGCGAGGCCAGATATTCATCATTTCTGGAACCCGAGACGAAGACGTTGGCGCCGCGCTCTGCCGCAATGATTGCAGCAGCCAGGCCTACAGGCCCGCTAGCACCGACGACCATGACGTTCGCCCCCTCCAGGGGCCCCATAAGATCTGTTGCTTGAGCCGCGGTTAATCCATTCAACGCAAAGAGCGCTGCACAATGTGGATCAGTATCGTGAGCAAGCTCCGCCACGTAGCTAGCAGGGACGGAGATGACGTCGGCGTAGGTACCTCGGCCAGCGTCCGGTCCGATCCACTGCACGTAGCCAGCAACGGGCGTGCCAGCCAGCAGATTGTCAGTCGGATCGAGAAGAGTCCCCGCAAAGTCCCAGCCCAAGATCGCCGGGTATTCGAGATTGCTGATCAGTTGCGGATAGTCGCCACGACGAAGCTCCAGATCGCTGACATTCACGGTACGCGTCGCAACTCTAACCCGCACTCGGCCCGGGAGAGTTAATGGCTCAGGCCGCTCACGAACATGGAGTACTTCTGGACCTCCGAACGCATCAAACTCAACAGTTCTCACTGGCTGTTCCTTCTATTGTGGGTCGAAATCTGCGCTCTAGATGTAGCTTCCGTCCCTCTGCTACATACACGTGCTCGCATCGTGCCAACTTGGCGCGTCGCCTGGCGTCCGATCGCCATGCATTGCCTCCCCGTGATCCGTACTGCAGAAACTCTGGCTGCACCAGCCTGCACCTGGCTCACGTTCGGCCGTACTCCGTGACGGCTTGTTGCGAGTTTGCCGCTGTAGCAACAACTTCCAACATAGATCGGTTGGATCACAGGACACTGAGACATCGTCGTATCCTCTCAACAGGTGACGGCTGAACGGTCACAGTGGGGCCGTTCTTGTCGATCTGGGGAAGATCTGTACGCCGCAGAAAGTCTCAGCCAACCGGGTCCAGATTGGCTGACGCACAAATAATCCGCGTGGTTTCCCCAGCGCCACTCCCTAAATGACGGGTATGCGCCGTAAGAGTAGCCACAACGCCAAGTTCACTGAATAGAACGGCAGCGCCAACCGAGCCGGCGGCTACGGGTCGGTATCAGCGCTAGCTCCCCGCCCCTCCCGGGCCTAGAGGTAATGGCAGCCCAGTGGCCGATGAGCCGGTCCGCCGCAAGTGGCAAAGCGCAAACCGGTTCGGATCTGCTCGCAGCAAATGCGGACAATAGTGCGGGAAACGAGGCCAAGTCACGCAGTAACGGTGTTAAGACCTAGAAACGCGACTCATCTCAACCCAGCTTTGCGATCGGTTCGTTGGCCAATTCGGAGCCAAGCCCCCTGGAAACCTCTCGCCCCCCGTCGATGAGAAGTCGGCGCACCTCATTCCTCACCCCTGCACCAAGAATGTTCTGCTGCACACCGCTGATCGCTAGCGAAGCCCTGATAACTCCGCGGTAGTCGATGATCGGCACCCCGACTGCGGCGATGCCGACAGTCACGTCCCCGTCGCTGACGGAGACACCAGAACTTCGGACATCCTCCAGGATGGGAAACAGCTCATCAGGCGTGACGGGCGTCGACTGCGTCAACCGTTCTAGCGGTTCTGACGACACGTACTCATTCCAGAACTCTCTCGACTCGGCTGCCAGCAGGACCCGTGAGCCCGCGCCAGCGTGCAGCGGCAAGGCACCGCCGAGGGTCAGTGCAAGGCTCTGGACGCGCCGCCCTTCGATCCGCTCGATACACACAGCCTGCGTTCCCCGGCGCACACACAGAAATACCGTTTCACCCGTTTCGTCATGAATCCGTTCCATGACGGGTAATGCCAGCTGCCTTTCGTCAAAACGCGAAACCACGGCAGTGCCTAGACGCAACAAGTGGAAACCAAGTCTGTAAGTACCCCGTCGAGCCCCGGGCTCGACCATATCCAGTCTCTGGAGACTGGCGAGAAGCCGATAGACCGAGCTCCTGGGCTCGCCGATGACTTCGGCAATCCTCGCTGGGGTGGGCTCACGTTCCCGCGAGAGCACATCGAGCACCTCGACTGCCTTCCGCACCAGCTTCAGCTCGCCCTCATTAGCCATTTCCCCATTATCTCGCTAGGCAGCCGAATCGTCCATTCAGTGAGATTGAAGTGGTCGCGTGATCATGCAAGCTCTATACAGCTTTCGAGGAAGCGATCTACGTTGGACCACTACCTGGTGCCACCAGCATATGTGCGATAAGGCCGCCAACTCGGAGCCAGTCTGCCTCTGCCGCCGTATCGATTCGGACTCTGGCATCCAGCTGACGAACGCCCGTCGTCGCACCGCTGACAGTAACGCGCACCGCCGCGTGGACGCCTAATTCGCCTACGAGGCCAGTGATGTCGAAGATCTCAGAGCCATCAAGGTCGAAGGGCGACAAGTCGGGGCACTCGATGGGGAGGACGCCCATGGCTACCAGGTTGGTGCGGTGGATGCGCTCGAAACTACGCGCAATCACGGCTTGGACACCGAGCAGTCTCGTCACTTTGGCCGCCCAGTCTCTGGCCGAACCAACGCCGTACGAGTACCCGGCGACAACGACGGTCGGCACACCCAATTTGGCGTAAGTCGTAGCTGCCTCGTAGATCGGAAGGATCGTGCCGTGTGGCATTACTGCGGTCCAGCCGCCTTGGCATTCAGGGGTGAGCCGATTCAGCAGTTTCGGGTTGGCGAAGCCACCTCGCACCATCACGTCGTGGTTGAGCCGACGGGAACTGTAGCTGCCGAGCGCATTCGGAGCTACGCCCCGGCTGGTCAGCCATTGTCCGGCAGCACTATTAACGTCGATGCGAGCAACAGGCGAGATGTGGTCGGTCGTGACGCCGTTCCCGAGCAATAGCAGGGGTCGGGCCCCGTGGATGTCGCCGTCTCGGTCGGGACGCGTCAATTTGGGGTCGGCGAATGGTGGCCGGCGGATTGATCCTGCTTCGTCGTCCCAATCGAAGGATGTGGTGCTCGGGTGCGGCAAATTTGCCCATTCGGTTGTCGTGAGCGGAAGCAAACGCCCACGGCCCGAAGGGCAGCACTCAGCGGCGGCGACGACGTCGTCGATTTCCCTCTCGGACGGCCAGATTTCGTCCAAGTAGACAGGGACGCCAGCAACGTTGACCGCCAGCGGTTCTTTGGTGAGGTCGACCGTGGTCCTTCCCGCGATGGCCATTGCTACCACGAAAGGCGGCGAGGCTAGGTATGCGAGTGCGACATCTGGGTGGATCCGCCCCGGAAAGTTTCGGTTCCCTGACAGCACGGCCGCAACGGACAAGTTGCGTTCGCGAATTTCAGCGGTCACGTCAGGGTCTAGTGGCCCGGAATTGCCCATGCAGGTTCCGCACCCGAAACCGGCTACGTGAAAGCCTAATTCGTCCAGAGCGGTCTGGAGTCCCCTGGACTGCAGCATTTCTGCGGTCCAGGAGGATCCCAGCGTCAGCGAGGTCTTCGTCCACGGCGCCGAGCGCAGCCCGCGGGCAGCGGCGTTACGCGCCAGCACACCAGCCGCCGCCATGGCGCGTGGATTGGAGGTGTTGGTGCAGCTAGTAATAGCGGCGATCACCACATCCCCATGGCGTAGCCTAGTTTCGTTTTCGGCTGGCACAGATGCCTCGGGATAGTCCTGCGCCAATTGATTAACGCTCAGCTTCTGGTCAGGGCGGAACGGCCCCGATATCGTCGGCTCGACGGTCGCAAGATCGAGTTCGAGGGTTTCGTCATAGCGGGCACTTGCTCGCCCAGGTGCATGAAGCAGCCCTTGCGCACCGAGGTAGGCACGGACTAGGGAAACAGTCGATTCCGGCCGCCCCGTGGCGACCAGATAGTCGATGGTGCGTTCGTCTGGCGGAAAATATGCCATCGTTGCGCCATACTCGGGGGCCATGTTGGCGATGGTGGCCCGATCAGGCACCGACAAACGAGTGAGTGCAGGTCCGTGGAACTCGACGATCCGCTGCACCACGCCATGTGTTCTCAGCAGCGACACAAGGGTAAGTGCAATGTCGCTGGCCAGTACGCAAGGATTCGGCTTACCGGTTAGCTTCACCCCTACGACTTCGGGCACCGGAATCATCAGAGGCTGGCCGAGCACTGCGGCCGTGGCTTCGATGCCTCCGACACCCCAGCCAGTAACCGAAAGCGCGTTAATCATGGTGGTATGGCTATCGGTGCCGACTACAGAATCCAATCTGGCCAGTCGCCGCTGGTTGTCAGTGCCGACTGAGACAACGTTGGCGAGGCTCTCCAGATTCAGCTGGTGGCAGATTCCGATACCTGGTGGGACCACTCGTAATGTGGGGAAGCGTGATTCGGCCCATCGCAAGAATCGGTATCGGTCGCCGTGACGGTTGTATTCGTGTGCGAGGTTCAGACTCGCAGCACCCAGATCACCGGCGACGTCGACCTCCAGTGCATGGTCTACAACAAGGTCCATGCGTAATCTGGGCGAGATCGAAGTTGCGCCGAGACCACGTTCAACTGCACGCTCCTGCAGGGTGATGATGTCTGCGAGCAGCGGGATTCCCGACGCGTCCTGCATCAAAATGCGCTCAGGGAAGAACGGAACACAGGCAGCACTTTCGCCAGCTACAAGCGAACGGGCATGTTCGGCCGTCACTGTATGTCCGTCGCAGTGGCGCAACACATTTTCCAAGAGCGCCCGCTTTACGTACGGCAAGGAGGGAATCGCTCCCAAACCGGCTTCTTCGGCCGCGTGCAAGCTGATATACGCGGTCTCGGGGCAGCCGGCCAGCGGACGCACCAAGTCGCTCAACAAACGCGTCACGACGGGTCCGCACGCGGTGTGGTTCCCGGGATCGTTCGCTCAGGTGGGCCGACGTATGTCGGCAATAACGGTGGGGGGATAGGCCCTTTGATGCGCGTCCCGTTGCCTAGTTCCTCCCACGCATGCGCCAAAATGCCCACTGCCCGTGACATGATGAATAGGCCCCGGCCTAACTCGGGTGCGAAACCCAATTCTGCGTAGACCACTGCGGTGGCGCCGTCGACATTCATTGGCACAGACTGCCCGCGCCTGCCTGCGAGCTGATTCTCTAACTCCTCGGCGATGGCTACGTAGTGCCCGCCGATCGCGCCGGCTTCCACGTGCGCATGCAGTGCTGTCATCAGCGGGTCTCGGCGCGGATCACGGGGATGGAACCGATGGCCAAATCCCGGAATGTACCTGCCGGACGATCGAAAGTGAGTAATCGTCTGAGCAACCACAGATGCGAGATCGCCGTTCTTGGACTCAGCGCGAATTTGTTTCAGAAGTTCCATGCACTGCTGGCCCGCGCCGCCGTGAACGTCGCCGAGGAGACCAACACCGGTCGACATCGCTCCCTGCAAGCCCACACCGCACGTCACCGCCATGCGGGCCGCGGCGATTGAGGGTGCTTGCGGGCCGTGGTCGACTGCCGCGACGAGCGCCCGTTCAAGTAATTGGGCATCAGCTGGCGCCGGAAAGTCGCCCCGAATCATCAACCAGATCAGCTCTGCGAAGCTTGCGCCGGAGATCAACTGTTCGATCGGGTAACCGCGTAGCCTAATTACTCCTGGCTCGATGTCGCTGACCTTGGTAGTCCACCAATCGGTCACATCGCGGCTCGAGGTTCGCATTACGGCATCCTCGCGCGCAGTGCTCATATCGCTTGCTCCTTCCGTAACTGGCCGATCTCAGCTTCTCCATAGCCGAGCTCAGCGAGAATCTCATCGGTGTGCTGCCCGAGTGTGGGTGGTGGCGTCTCAGGTGAAATACATTGCCCATCAATGTGTGTGGGAAGCCCAAGCACGCGTACCGGATTTGCGGTTACAGCAGGCGAGTCGACTGTGGCTACCAGTCCGCGGTGAGCAATTTGATCCGACGCCAGCGCAGTCGGGACCGACACGACCGGCGCGGCCGGTACCCCGGCGTTAAGCAGAATTGCGTCCCACTCAAGCGCCGATCTGTCCCTCAACGATGTTTCGAGTTCTGCGCGTAGCTGGTCACGGTTTCGTTTGCGATCCTCGCGTGTGCAGAAGCGTGGATCGTCGATCAGCTCCTCACGGTCCAGGACGTGACACAGGGTTTCGTACTGTTCCTGTTTGTTCGCCGCAATATTGAGTGCGCCGTCACCGGTGTCGAACGTGCCCGACGGCGCGGAGGTGATGTTCTCGTTCGCCATCGGGACTGGCTCTCGTCCGGCGATTAGATGATCGGATACCACCCATCCCATTGAGGTCAGCGCCGCATCGAGCATTGAAGTGTCGAGAAACGCTCCCTGCCCTGTTCGCAGTTGCCGCAACAGGGCCGAAGCGATCGCGAACGCCGCAGCGAGCCCACCAATGCTGTCGCAGACCGGATACCCCACCCGAAGAGGCGCGGTTTCCGGCGTACCAGTCACACTCATGATTCCGGCCATGCCCTGCACCACCTGGTCATAGGCCGGACGGCCGCGCATCGGTCCAGTCGACCCGAAACCCGACACCGCGCAGTACACAAGCCTTGGATTAATCTGCTGCAGCGTGCCCCAGTCAAATCCCAACCGATTGAGCACTCCGGGGCGAAAGTTCTCTACCAGTACGTCGGCGCCCATGATCAACTTCTCGAAAACCTCTTTTCCACCCCTGGACTTGAGGTCGACTGTTATCGAACGCTTTTGCGCGTTCTGTGCCAGAAATGACGCCCCGAGGAATCCGGCACTCAATTGCAGGTCAGCGCCTAGCTGCCGCGCCAGATCTCCCGTCCCCGGCGTTTCGATCTTGATCACCTCGGCACCCATAAGAGCCAACTGATAGCTCGCGAACGGCCCAGCCAGGACATTGGTCAAGTCCAAAACACGAACGTCTGCCAAGAGATTCGAGATCACAGGAAGACCTCCACGCTCCCCAGTCCTGCGGCACTTATCTCAGTAGCGGCCGCCGTTACGGCATCCACGTAGCGCCCTACCCGATCTGCAGTGAACCGCGACGTCGGCCCACTGGCTGACAGCGCCGCGACCACCCTCCCGTCAGACGCGACAATCGGCGCCGCTACAGCGGATGCACCGAGTTCTCGCTCCCCGTGCGTGACTGCGTACCCCGCCTCACGGATACTTGCAATCTCGCGGCTCAACGACTCCAGTTGAATGTCGGGGCGGATCTCAGCCAGAGCCCTCACCACGTGATCTGGAGCGCCAGTCAGCAGGATCTTGGCCGCTGCGCCAGCCGCGAGCGCATAGGGCACACCAACTTCGACGACGCTGCGCACTGTGGTCGTGCCCTCGACCTGAGCGATCGATACCCGATTCAGATCCTGGCGGATATAGATGTTCGCCGTTTCACCACAGGTGTCCACCAGCCGGGTCATGATCTGCCGAGCCTGCGAACTGATCTCCCACATGGCCTGGGACAGCGCAACCCAACGCAAGAATCCCGCTCCTAGCCCGTAGGTGGAATCTCCGCGGTCAGCGATCAATCCAAGAGCCTCCAACGTCGAGATCAGGCGCACCACCGTGGTTTTCGGAAGTGCGGTGTGCGCCACTAGCTCTCGCAACGTGCGGGTGGAGTGTTCGACGTCAAACAGTTCCAAGACATCCACGGCGCGCGCGATGCTGCGCACGCCGCCGTCGGCACGAGTTGACGCGGTGTCGATATCAGCCATACCGACAACTATAACCCATCTAGCGGATCAATAGGACCGTCTCATGGGTTGACGGCGCCGGGGTCGCGTGATTCTATTGGTGATGCAGCACACAAAACTGTCGTGCGGATTAGGAGAACCGCTTGTCGGTTCATTGAGTCGTACAAAGGAAACCCAATGAGTGAATCGGTGCTCGATCTCGTCGTCGTCGGCTGCGGAGCGGGCGGTTTGGCAACAGCGCTGCAGTTCCTGCAATCAGCACCCGGGGGACGGGTTATGGTGCTGGAGCGAACCTCAAGGGCGCAGCGCGGCGGCAACACGGCGTGGACGGGCGCTTTCTTCCGACTCACGGAAGATGGCTCTCCTGCACACGATTTCGTCTCTCGAATGATGGAACTGAGCGAAGGTAAGACCGATGAGGCCATCGTTCGACGATTGGCTGCGCTGGCCCGGCCGACAATCCAGTGGCTCAACGACAACGGTGTAGCGACAAAGTCCGACCTCACCTACTTTTTGACGTCGAAGGGTCCGCGCCTGATGCCTGCAGGGGGCGGCGCCGCGATAGTCGAGACCTTCGCCGCCCGCGTCGAAGAACTTGGCGGCAACATTGAATACAACACCACCGCACAGGATCTGATAACTGACCGCGGCGACGTCATCGGCGTCGAGGCGCTCGACTCGGCCGGCAGCAAGCGGCGCCTGTTGGCCCGGACCGTAGTCCTAGCGTGCGGCGGCTTCCAAGGCAACCCCGCATTGCTCGACCACCACCTCGGTGGCCGCGGCCATGAACTCTCGCCAATTGCACCAGGTGGCCGGTCAAATCGAGGTGAAGGCATCGAGATGGCCACCCGAGCCGGCGCCGACACCGATGGCCAATTCGACCAATTCCATGGCGAACCCGTCGATCCCCGCACCGGCAGCGCAGAAGCCCTGGTCATGGTCTATCCCTACGGAATCCTCGTCGACCACGAAGCACAGCGGTTCGTCGACGAGGCCGCCGACACCCCCGACAACACCTTCGAAGCCGTGGCCTACAAGATCTGGCGCGATGCAAATCAATACGCCTACCTAATCGCAGACCAAAAACTGATGCGCCACGACATTGCTCGCGCAGTTCTGACTGATCGCCGACCTGAATCTGCACTCACTCTGGAGGCATTGGCGCGCCGCCTCGATCTCGACCCCCAAGCGCTCGCCGACACGGTTGCGCGCTACAACCAAGCTGCCACTCCCGGGCCCTTGGAGCTGAGCAGTCTCGATGGCATATCAACCCGCGGGCTAGTCCCCGCGAAGTCGAACTGGGCCAGACCTATCGATGAACCACCCTACGTCGCATGGCCAGTCACCTGCGCGATCACTTTCACCTTCGGCGGCCTGAGAACTGACGAATTCGCGCGCGTGCTAGATGCTGCCGGAGAACCTATTCCCGGGCTGTTCGCCGTCGGCGAGGTCGCAGGCATCTATCACCACAAGTACCCCGGCGCCACCTCCGTGCTGCGCGCTCTCGCGTTCGGCAGGATCGCAGGCCAGACCGCGGCACACCGTATTCCCAACCCAACTGCAGTCCAATAGTCACTCCTGCCTCAACCTACAGAGGAACCATGGTCACAACTCCACCCCCGCGCACCGGATCGACCAGTGCCCGACGAGCTGCCATTGCCAGCCTTGTTGGCACCACGATCGAATGGTTTGACTTCTTCATCTACGGTCTCGCCGCCGCGTTGGTACTCAGCGACCTCTTCTTCCCAGCCATCGACAAGCACACCGGCCAACTGGCGTCTTTCGCCACGCTTGGCGTGGCTTTCGTCGCGCGACCAGTCGGCGCCGCCATCTTCGGTCATCTTGGCGACCGATTTGGCCGTAAAACCACCCTCATCGCCACCCTCACCATCATGGGTGCTGCCACCGGCCTGATCGGAGTCCTACCGACCTACGACGCCATCGGCCTGTGGGCGCCCCTCCTACTCATCGCGCTCCGTCTGATGCAAGGCCTGGCAGTCGGCGGGGAATGGGGTGGAGCTGTGCTGATGTCTGTCGAGCACGCACCCCCTTCAAGAGTCCGCCTATACGGATCGGCGCCACAGATGGGCAGTCCCCTCGGGCTTGTCCTGGCCACCTCCGTAATGTCGGCGGTGGCCACGCTGCCCAATAATCAACTCCTCACCTGGGGATGGCGTGTCCCATTTCTCGCTGGATTCATCCTCGTCATCGTTGGCCTCGCGATCCGGCTCGGCGTGCAAGAGTCCGAAGACTTTCAGGAAATCAAATCCGCGGGCCAGACTGCGAAACTCCCCGTACGGGACGTACTTGCCAACGCGAAAATCAGTTTAGGACTGAGCATTTCACTGCAAGCGTCGGTTAACGTTGTCTTCTACGTGATTTCGGTCTACTTCTTGACCTATGCCACGAACTCCCTTGGCCTACAGCGAAACACCGCTTTGTTGATCGTAATGAGCGCAGCTTTAGTCGATCTCGCCGCACTTCCATTGCTGGCGGCACTCAGTGACCGTATCGGCGCCCATCAAGTCTTTGCCGCTGGGGCGCTATTCACTGCCGTCGCTGCGTTCCCGTTCTTCTGGAGCCTGACCGGCGAGTCGGTCGCAATAACCTGCATCGTTGTGACTCTCATGATGATCGGCGCACACGCCACCACCTACTCTGTCGTCTCCAGTCTCATTGCAGACCAGTTTGACACCAAGGTCCGGTACAGCGGCACCGCACTGAGCAACGCACTTGGCGGTCTCATCTTCAGCGCCCCTACCCCATTCATCGCCGAAGCCCTCATCGGCGATAGCGGAACCGAATGGTGGCCCCTGGCCCTTATGACCCTCATCGCGGCAGCAATTTCGTTGGTCGCCATCGCATTTACTCCTCGCCGAACAACAACGATAGGCGGCAATCAACCGACCAACTCTCCACCTCATCCAGTGCCCTCCCACACCGCCTGAACCTGCCAACCGCATATCGACGAAGGATCCCAATGTCTGCCACCGACGCCCACACCACGACAGCCATCGAGCACTACAACATGCTCATCGGCGGCCAGTGGCGCCCCTCTTCAGATGGCTCGACTTTTCATTCCATCAATCCGTTTAACGGACGCGCATGGGCTGAAGTACCCACCGCCACCGAAGCCGACGTCGACGCCGCGGTCGTCGCCGCTCGTACGGCATTCGAAACCGGACCTTGGTCGCAGTCCACGCCACTGCAACGAGCCACCCTGCTGCGAAGGTTCGGCGATGTGATCCACGCAAACGCCGATGAACTCGCCCGCACCCAGGTGCTGGAGAACGGCAAGCTGATCCGTGAAGTGGGTGGCCAGACCCTCGCGCTGGCGAACCACTGCTACTTCTTTGCCGGCGTTGCAGAAAGCCCCATCGGCGAAACCTTGGCGAGCAGCGTCCCCAACATGCAAGTCTTCACTGTCCGTGAGCCCATCGGTGTCGTAGCAGCGATCACCCCGTGGAACAGTCCACTAGCCCTGCTTCTGTGGAAACTGTGCCCCGCCTTAGCCTCGGGCAACACGGTGGTCATCAAGCCTTCAGAGATCACGCCCGTTTCCACCCTGGTCCTCGCCCGCCTCGCCCAGCAAGCGGGCTTCCCCGATGGAGTCATCAACGTCGTTACCGGCGCGGGCCCCACGGGCGCCGCGCTTGCAGGCCACCCCGACGTGGACAAGATCGCCTTCACCGGATCAACTGCCGTAGGCAAAAAGATCGCTACCGCAGCTGCCCGGCGACTCGCCCGTGTCTCGCTCGAACTCGGCGGCAAATCACCGAACATCATCTTCCCCGACGCCGATCTGCTCAATGCCGTCAACGGCGTTATCTCAGGTATCTTTGCCGCAACCGGCCAGACCTGCATGGCTGGCTCGCGGGTCCTTGTCCACGCAGACATATACGATGAATTCTGCGCTGCACTGACCGAGCGGACTGGCCAGATCAAACTGGGCGACCCGCTTGACCCTGACACTGAAATGGGCACGGTCGCTTGTCAAGCGCAGTTCGACAAGGTACTTCACTATATTGAAGTCGCCAAACAGGACGGTGCGTGTCTGGCAACAGGTGGTGCCCGGCCCACGGACCCCGAGCTCAGCCAAGGTTTGTTCGTGCAGCCAACGGTTTTCACGCACGTCACCAACGACATGCGCATCGCGCGTGAAGAAGTGTTTGGACCCGTCGCTGTCGTCATCAAGTTCACCGACGAAGACGACGCCGTCCGCATCGCCAACGACACGTCCTTCGGACTTGCGGCTGGCGTCTGGACCCGCGATGTTGCGCGTGCGCACCGCGTGGCCAATCGCCTCCGCGCCGGCAACGTCTGGATCAACAACTACCGCAAGACCAACTACGTAGCCCCGTTCGGGGGCTTCAAAGAAAGCGGTCTCGGCCGTGAGAACGGGTTCCACGCCATCGAGGAGTACACGGAAGTCAAGACCGTCTGGATCGACACCGGCAACACGATCACCGACCCATTCAACCCGCGCGCATAAGCGCAGGCAGACCCCAATGCGTTACTGCTCGAGGGGGTCGACCTCGGCTCTGCGCCTCGACAACGCATGGAGTACTCCTCGATTGTGCGGATCTCGGCAGTCGACTTTCGTCTGTCACCAAACCGCCCACCATGGGGCCTCCTCGTGTGCGACCAGTAGGGCCCATCCAAGCCCCGCTCGGCCGGGCACGCAGATACCTGCACGCTGTCACGCAGATCCTATTCAAGCCATCCGCGCATTGGCATTGTCGAACGACCGACGGTGGGCAATCGGCCTCTACAAGGTCGCCCGACTACCCATCGGCTGCACAAACATGCCTGAATGCCCACGTCAGAAGCGTTGGTCGGGCTCAAGGGCGCGGTTACACTGGATGTTGAACGTAGAACAAGCGAGATGAACATGGCCCTCTCAGTTGTCGAAAAGTTTTCGGTCAAGTCTCCGACCCATACCGATGAGTTTGATCAATGGCAGTGCGAGTTTGCGAACTCACTGGTTGGGGACAAATTCTGGCCCACAACTACGCTGGATGGATTTAAGGGTGCCCTTCAACGCCGCTGGGTCGACGATCTTTTGTTCGTTCAGTTTAGAACAAATGGCTTTGGCGGCCGCTTTAACTCCAATAGCCCCTCGTCGGAGTACATCGGCTTCGGTTTTCCTGATCTAAACGAGCACGTAACATTTCGCGACGGCCACACTATCAATATTCCGCCGGGATGTTTCATATGGGATGTGGCCCAAATCCGAGACTTCACGAACACAGGAGAAGGCGGGGCGTGTTATATTTTTATGCCCCGAAGCGTCCTGCGCACAACCGCAATACGGGAACTTTTGGGATCAGGTTTTGGCGCTCCGGAGAACGCCTCTGTATTGAAGATAATCCGTGGGCTCGCGAGCTCTGTCTGCTCCGGATCCGAACCGTTGACGCCCACTGCCGCCGCGTCGATCCGGAACGCGTTCCTCGAGCTGTTGGCTGGTACGACTTCTGCGGCAAGCAACTCCACCAACGCGGCGGTCAGTGACGCAATGAGGACCAACATCGAACGTTGGGTCGAGACGAACCTGGTCGTAGGCGACCTATCTCCTTCAGACGCAGCGGCTGCGCATGGAATCTCTGTAAGGTCCTTGCACCGACTCTTTTCGGCGACAGACGATTCTTTTGGGTCGCTTGTCCGCCGCAAACGTGTCGACCGCGCCCGGCAGGATCTGCTCCGAGGCGGCGAATCTGTTCAAGCGACAGCAATGCGGTGGCGTTATGCAGACGCGAGCCATTTTTGTCGCGAATTCAAGAAATATTATCAGCAGACTCCGAGCGAGTATCGCGACAGTCAACTTACTGCGAGCTAGAACGCCGCCCGGGGTCTCAACGACCCAGGCAGCCCCAAATAGACGCCACCATCGCTACGCGGCGACGCCGACCGTCTGGAGTTCAGTGGTTCGGTCCCGCGTAGTCCGCCCCGCAGCAGCGGTACCCGGTTGCCATCGCTCAGCCTCCCAGCTCGCCTGGCCCAAAGCGGGCCGAAAGGCCTGTTCACTCTTGGCGCTGAAAGACAAAGTGACGGCACGATGGCACATGCCTTCAAGTGACACGTTGGGACAGACTTTGAGGAAGTGTCCTTGCTCACACCATCCCCCAACGCGGCTCGCGCCCGATCCGGGCGGTGCAACTAGGCGCTCTCAAACGATAACGCAATCACACCGCAGGTTCGCCTACGGCGCGGCTAGCAAGGAGATGCATTGAGCACCACACTGGAATCAGCATCCGATAGCGGCAAGCCACCGCAATCGTCAACGCCACAAGCCGGCCAACCAGCACTCAGACGGTGCATGGGGATGTTCCAGCTGCTATTCACCGTTTTGGCCTTCAACGGCCCGCTTGCAATCATCGTAGGCTATATCACGGTCGTAATAGGAATGGGCAATGGGTTAGGCGCCCCGATGGCGTATATCGCCTGCGGAATACTCATCTGGGTTTTTGCTGCGGGTTTCACCCGAATGGCCCATCACTTGCAAAATCCTGGGGGGTTCTATGCCTTCGTCACGGCCGGGTTAGGAAAACCAGCAGGCTTGGCGGCTTCCTTTCTTGCATTGGCTAGCTACTACTTTATCCTCCTGGGAGCTACCGCTTACAGCGGTCTGCTGATGCAGCAGTTAGTGAGTGGCACGTTGCATGGGCCGCACATACCCTGGTGGGTTTGGATGTCGGTTTGGGTGACGATCACCGCCACATTTGGATATTTGAAGCTCGACCTGTCCGCCCGCGTTCTTACATATCTTTTGGCTGGCGAAATCGTCATTGCCGGAATCTATGCCGGTTGCGTCACCGCGAAAGGCGGAGCGGAAGGCTTGTCATTCAATTCGTTCACCCCACAGATGGCAATGTCCGGTTCGATCGGACTGGCCCTTCTGTTCGCGATTATGAATTTCGGCGGCTTCGAAGCGACGGCGATCTACCGCGAAGAAGTGAAGGACCCTGATCGAACGATTCCGCGTGCAACCAATATCTTCATCATCACGGTTACTGTTCTATTCGCGATCTCGGCATGGGTAATCATTCAGGCCCTAGGCCCCAGCCATGCCGTCGCCGCTGCAGCTGCCAATCCAACTGGCGTGGTCTCTGACACGATTGGCCAGTTTGTCGGACGCTGGGCGCAGCTGGTCGTGTCGATCCTCGTCAATACGAGCGTCTTCGCTGGCATCCTAGCGAGCCACAACATCGCGTCACGATACGTCTACAATTTGAGCGTCGACGGGATCTTGCCGCGACGCCTCGCCAACGTTCACGGACGTCACGGTTCGCCGCACCGTTCATCGGTTGCGGTGTCGATCGCGACAGTGGTCGGGCTGGCACCGTTCATCCTCTTCAACGCCAATCCGCTTGTTCTTTACGCTCAACTGTCCGGTGTCTACGGCTACTCGTTCATTCTCTTGTTACTCCTCACCACTGTCGCCGTCTTTTGTTGGCTGCGACGCCAGACCCTCCCTGGAGTGACAGCTTGGCATCGAACGATCGCACCGGCGTTGGCGGGGATTGGCCTCTGTGGCGTGCTCTGGCTAACCACTACCAACTTCAAGCTTCTACTGGGATCATCTTCTGAACTGGCGTACATCACGATGGGTGGTGTATTCGCGACTGGACTGAGTGGAGTAGCTGTTGCGCTGCTGCTGAAGCGGAAGCGTCCCCATGTCTATCAGCGGATCGGTCGTCAGTGACCGTCCAACGCACGACAGGACCGACCTCGACGCGTGGAATTCAGACAATGATCGATGTTCATATTTCCACCCCTCGGTTTCAAATAGAGCTGACCGTCGTAAAGCCAATATGGCGCTCCACCGTCGTCGCGAAGCCACACCGACGACGGTTACTGCGCGATCACAAGTTCCAGGCCCGGCCGCGCGCCCTCTACGTCCCCCCCGCCCAGGCCGACTCGCATGATGTCCACAACAAGTTGTCCCACGTTGATGTCCGATAGTTGTGAGGGCTCCGGTCCCGGGAGGTGCCAATAGGCTAGCTTCCGACTTTGCCACGACACGGCGCACCTGGCGATGTTTGTCGCGAGACACATTGGAGGTAGTACACGTGGGGCATCCTTTGATCGAATCGATCCGTTGCGTCATAGATTGCGACTGGATGGCAAGAGCGGACTTACGATCACCGCGTCGGGTTACGCCAACCAGGTGCGTATTCCTTCCGTCTTGCGCCGGAGGATTCGGGTCTACGGACAACTGCTCCGACGTCCATTGCGACGACCACGATCTCGTGACGGTCCACAGCGTTCCGGCTGGGTCCGTCTTGACACGCCGGCCTCATACATGATCACACCGGGACAGCACGGTACGTGGCCACCGGGCCGATCTTTACGAGCCGCATACTGCCGTCTAGAAAGCCCAGCGGTACAGAAGGCGACTCGACAGTCACCACCGACACACCCGTCGATCGCAAGTCCGCGGCACGGTGCTTCCCGTACTCCGTCAACCCCGCGCGAGCAGAGGCACACACCGCGCAGCCATCTACATCGGTGCCCCACGCAGTCTGCGTCACATTCACGATGCGGCCCGACCCTTGCGCGGTGAGCAATGGAACGACAGCTTCGATGACGTTGACCGGGCCCAACAACTGACGACCAAAGATCGCGGTGGAATCCTCGGCGCCCGAATCAGGCTGAGCCACATCGTTGACAACGACGTCGATGCAGCCGAACCGTGCGACGCCCGCGGCCACCGCGTCAGCGGCGGCGCAGGCATCGGTCACGTCGACGCCGTACGCCGCCAGATGCGGACCAGCACCCACTGCTTCCACAATCTCGTCGGCCGTGGAACCCAAGGCGATGACGTCATCGCCGCGGTCGAGTGCCTCGATGGCAATACGGCGGCCTATTCCGCTGGATGCTCCATTGATCAACCAAGTCTTCACGACGCCCCTTTCCGAGTGTTTGCTAGACGTCGTTCCGATCACCGGTGCGGCGTAGACTTTGCTCATCGCATCACAGCTACGGCGAGCCCGCCCAGAGGTTGAGTGGCACCGCCGGAACCACACAGGGCGCTGACAATTCAGCTCAACCCGAGACATACTGGGTAAATGGAGGCCAACAGGCGGCTACATCAGTTCCTTCGCGCACGGCGCGAGGCCCTGACTCCGCCCGACGTCGGGCTAGCGTGGAACGCAGAAGGCCGCCGGGTGCGTGGTTTGCGTCGTGACGAGGTCGCCCGCCTGGCCGGCGTCAGCGTCGACTACTACACGCGTCTTGAACAGGGACGTGCCCGCAACGTGTCCGACCAGGTCCTCGATTCAGTGGCCAACGCCCTGAGGCTAGAACCGCTGGAGCGCAGTCATCTCCACACCCTGGCCCACCCGGCAAAGGAAAATGCTGCACCGCCCAATCCTCGGAGGGTTCGGCCGTCGGTACAACTGGCCCTCGATGGAATGGTCTGCCTCCCAGCCTGCGTACGGGACATGCGCATGAACGTACTAGGCGCTAACATCATGTGGCGCAACCTCTTTCGCGACCTTAGCAACATCACTCCGATCCAGAACATTGCACGCTGGACGTTTCTCGACCCGCGAGCCCAAGAGGTGTATCCGGAGTGGGAACGAGTCGCCCGCGAGATTGTTGACACACTTCAGAGGTCGGCGGCTAAATTCCCCACCGACCCCGACCTGGTTCAATTAGTCGGCGAACTCAACATCGGCTCTCCTGAGTTCTCCCGGTGGTGGTCGGACCGGCGCGTGTACCAGCGCTCCACCGGCGTCAAGCGAATCAGAAACACCGTAGTCGGCGAGATCGCGCTGAACTACGATGCATTCAGCGCGGTTGCCGGCGAGGACGAACAGGTGCTGGTGATATATACCGCACCGGTCGGATCTCCCGCCGACGAGCAACTTCGACTACTAGCCAGCTGGGACGCTGAAGCCACCGCCGAACCCGCTGACACCCCAGCTACCGTCACACAGGGAATACAGTCCGCGCCGTTCATCGAATCAACCAACCACCCCGCCTGATCCACCGTCACAGTCGCGAGTTGACCGTCGCTTGCATCGCTGAGGTTCAATTCCATCTCGGCGTCCTCCGATTACATCGGCCACGGTAAATCGTCCATGGCGTAACCGATCTCGCCCAGCGCGCAGTACTTTCCGGTCCTCTCTGGGGCAAGCACCGTGCCCTGTACAGGCGATTGCGAATCAAAACCACGCCCCAGATCGCCGATGGCGGTTGTAAGGAATGTTCCACGGCGTGGAGCCACAACGAACCGATGGGGCTACGGCGCCCGCCATCTCGTCAATTAGGGCGGCTCAGTAGGGCGAAGCCTTTCGACGAAATCAGTCGACATAGTCGGTCGACAACGTCGTGTCCTTCCATGCCTGCAGATCGCTGCTGAGCTGTTCAAACTTCTTCTCGAACCTCGCGAAGCAATCCGACCCCAATGCTAGTCGCACGGGCGGCACGTCGAGATGCGCAATGTCGACGATGATGCTGGCCGCCTTGACTGGGTCCCCGACCTGAGCGTGGTTCGAGTCGATCGACCACTTGCGGGTCCCGGCCGAGGTCTCGTAATCGTGAATGACCGTCGGCGAGGTCATCAGGCTGCTGGAGTCTAGGAAGTCGGTGCGGAATGCTCCAGGCTCGATCGCTGTCGAGTAGATGCCCAGCGGACCCAATTCGGCGCGCAGCGATTCGTTTAGTGCCTCGACGGCGTGCTTGGTGGCCGCGTAGACCCCCCATCCTGGTCCACCTGTCTGTCCAGCCACCGAACTGAGGTGGAGCAATCTTCCCGCGCGTTGTGCGCGCATCACCGGCAGCACCGCTCGGGTCACTCCGAGCAGGCCGAAGACGTTGACCTCGAACACTGCTCGGGCATCGATATCGCAGATCTCCTCGACCGCACCGACGATGCCGTGGCCGGCGTTATTGAGCAACACGTCGATGCCACCAAACCTTTCGGTAGCCTCGGCAATGGCCGCACTGATGCTGGATTCGTCGGTGACGTCCAGGGCCACGGTGAGTAGCCGATTCTTCTCCGACAGACGATTGGCGATCGTTTCGGGTTTACGAGCGGTGGCGACCACCTGGTCCCCACGCCTGAGCGCCTCTTCGGCGACGAGCATGCCGAATCCGCGGGACGCGCCGGTAATGAACCAAGTCTTCATGATGATGGTGTCCTGTCTGTTCGGGCTTGGTTTTGGTTGCTACGTCGATGATGCAACCGGCGATGGCCACAGTCAGCAGGTTATGTGGCACTGCCAGAACCACACGTGCACGGAGCCTCGGCCGGCGGGGAGGCCGCTGCCTCGGGCCGAAACGTGCACGAGCGTCATCCTCAGGAGAACTTGATCGAATCGCCGAACGCTAAGGGGCCCCACTCACCACCTGGATGACAACCCGACGCCACCCAGGCAACCCGAGCCGATGTCTCTACTCTCGCTAGTGCGGGGGTGTGTGGCTCAGCTCTGATGCGGAATCTTGTACACCGAGAGGGCGCCTAGATCAACAATCTGCATTGCGCCAGTGACATACCTAGCCTCGTCTGAAGCCAGGTAGAGAACCGCGTTGCTCACATCTACGGACTCGACATATGGAACTGGCATGGATGAAAGATCTTTGAAGGCTTTAGTGACATCAGGATCCGAAAAGCGCGCACCTTCACGTCCGCCCGAAAACAGCTCAGCAATCGCATCGTTCTCTAGCATGGGCGTCCGAACGTTCGTGGGGTGCACCGAATTAACGCGAATGGAGTGGGGTGCCAACTCGGCCGAAAGGGCGCGCATCAGACCGCTAACGCCGCTCTTTGCAGCCACGTAGTGTGCGACGTTAACCTCGGCAGCAATACCCGCAGTCGAACTGATGAGAATGACAGATCCACCCTCGTTCTGCGTCAACAGAGTTGGAACGGTTGCCTTAATCGTCTTCCACACCCCAGTCAGCCCCACAGCCAGCATGTCGTCCCACTGTTGCTCAGTGAGGGTCCACGCCGGGCCAAATCCGTTGATGTTGCATGCATTTGCAACAACGATATCTAGCCGACCCAGCTGCCCCACTCCGTTCATTACCGCCGCCTCCAAGGCAGTGGTGTCACGAACATCTGCTTGAATCGCTACCATACGGCGTCCAGTCTTCTCGACCAGGCGAACGGTTTCCTCAAGGTCTTCCGTCGACGCCAGCGGGTAGGGGACTGTATCGATCTGCTCGCAAATATCAACACCGATGATGTCTGCGCCCTCTTCGGCCAACCGCACAGCATGCGACCGGCCCTGGCCACGCGCAACGCCGGTAATGAACGCGACTTTTCCGCTAACTCGACCCATGAACACTGCCTCCTCAAATCACATTTTTGAACCAGCACAAGTATCTGTGTCTATTCAAATGTCGAATTGATCAACCGCGTCAACCGGAAGAATCACAACGCCAACGACATTCGGACATCTACACTGCAGCGCCAGCGCCCGATAACGTAGATGGGGCTGGCTCTCCAGCTCAAAATTCCGTTCAAATTCCGAGGAATGGAGCAATTCCGTGACCGCAGACAAATCAAGCCCCTTGACTCCCTCCAAGGGAGCCCGAGTTCTCCCACGCGACTTCCACCCCACCCAACGGCACCACAGCAAAGCCATCACCAAGGGTGATCCCGATACCGCACTATCTCCCTTGCTCGACACCGTGCTAACGAAGCTGGCCGATGGTGAGCCGTGGGCTGGCATCTGGTCATGCGGTCCCTGCGAACTCAATTTCGCCCCACCGCGCAATGTTGCAATGGTCGTGCTCGAAGGGAAGGCCCAGGTGACCTTCGATAATGGCGAATCGGTGACTCTCCGATCCGGCGATCTCATCAATGTAGAAAAGGGGTCGGAGTCGCTGTGGCAGGTTGATGAGTACTACAAAGAGTTCGTGGTCTGGTTTCCGTAGCCACAGCAACCACGTTGTCGATGCCCGCCGGCTGGCGCATCGACAACGTGGTTGCACGTTCGACAAAGTTCCATGGCACGACCATGGGACATTGCCGTGCCGAACCGACTGTAATCACTTGGTAAGAAATGCAATCCGCGGAGACCCGGCGGTCGCTTCTACACGTGGCATCGGCGATCAGCCGGGACTTCCGTCTGCACGCGCTAACACACGCCCAGCTTCGTCCCCGCTGGGATCCAAGCGACGGGTGGTCAGCTCGACCGGCAGGCGATTTCAATAGCGCGTTTCAAATAGCGCGCCAGATGGCCATTGCTTCCTGCCAATTTTCATCAATGTCGTACCACAAGATAGACGAGTCTGGCGTCACCCGCACGCAGACGGGTACCGGGAATGAGCTATCCAAACGCCGCCACTCATCGCCGCAGCACCCTAGCTGCGCATCGCCTCTGGCGACTCAGTTGGGCTCCAAAGACGCACATTCTCTGCGCATCCGCGCTCTAGGGGCCGATTGCTCACCCGGCGTGCACCGTCTCAGTTCGCAGCGGTCGACGCTGCGCGCATGAATCTACGTTGATAGCTGATGACCTGAGGGGAGCTGGTCCAGCGCGAGAGATAGACCGGATCCGTTGTGATCAGCACACGATCCTGCAGCAACACGAACTCTGGCTCGACCAGCATATTGCAGATGTCGGGGAACATCTCATCCCCTTCCATTGAGCACAAGATCAACCGGGTGTCTGTGAGGTTCGAAGCTGCCAACCATCGAAGTGATTGCCTGGCCGCGTCTAGCCCATCCTCAGGATGGCCGTCGGTTCGGTTGCGCAAGTGCGTCTTGGCACTCATCAACACAGTAAGCAGGTCCATATCAGCGTCAGCTTCCGCAAGAAAATCGTTGGAAATAAACCAATCTCGCATCTGCACGAGGAAGCTTCGATCGGCCGACGCTTCCCAGGCCGCCAGCAAGCCTTTAAGTTTCCGCGTTGCGTTGAGCCTGTTACGCAGGAACGCGTTGACGAAATAGGGGCGCGCCTGAAGCGCCAATGGGGTCTGATGCGGCTCGAACATGAGAGTGAAATTGACGCGGTAGCCTCGTGATTCGAGCTCGAGCGCCAGATTGTGGCCCCTCAGGTAGTCCTCGGGATGGCCATTGTCATAGCGGATCGGGAATCGGCCATCACCGCTCAGCAGTGCGTTCCAGTTTCCTGGTCCTATGGGACCAGTGTGTGGCACCTTCACCACTAATCGATGCTTGCCAAGGATCGATTCGTAGCGCAGCACCTCGTCGAGTATGGCGTTGAAGTTTGTCTCGTAGGGATTGTGCAGTTCGACGGAGATGTCACACCCCGGCCCCAGAATCCGACCAATCTCTCGCAGGACTTCATCGATCGTGCCGAACTGATTTCCGACGTTCTTCTCTGGGTCGTTCAGAAAAAGGTCATATACGATGCCCGGATTACACGTGAGATTGGCTACAAGCCGCGACCAGGGGGCGATCTCGCTGGGGTTGACGCTGTCGACCGAGAACAAGAGCGGAGTGGGCCGGCGCCGACTATTACTGTCGTACGCGATGTCCCGAACGAGATCTACTGTCGCAATGCCCGTATCATCGTGATGCCAGTCCAAACGGAATCCGGGGGGCGTTTGGCCGCGTGGTGGTCGGAATGTGTCGATGATTTCCCGGAAGGCGCGCGTAACGTGTACTCGCTGGTCGTGACGTAGCCGCGCTTGCTCAAACGCAAGGTGGTCGACGTATCGCTGCTGGTCGGTTTCCGCCAGGAATCTGTGCTCTTCAGATGGGGCCATCGATTCCTGGGCAGATAGTGCCGCGGCGGTGTTTGTGAACTCTTGCACGGTGCTTGTTCCAATTCCTCTAGTACGTGATGTGAGACTGGGACGAGATCCCTCAGAAGACGCGCAGCGGCACCGCAGCGGGCGCATCGAGTAGCCGGTCGAGTTCATCGTCAAGCTGCACCAGGGTTAGCGATGCACCAGCCATGTCCAAGGACGTGCAGTACTCCCCGACATAGCTGCGAGTCGGGTCAATACCGCGGTGCTGAAGTTGTTTGTGCGCGAGCCCATATAACAGGTACAGCTCGCTGATCGGAGTGGCTCCCAGGCCATTCACCATCAGAGCGACACGATCCGAACGTTTGAATGGCAGGTCGGCGACAATCGCATCCAGCAATTCTTCGACGATCGCCTCTGCCGACGAGATCTTCGCACGCTTACGTCCGCGTTCACCGTGGATGCCCACTCCCATCTCGACCTCGTCGCTGCCGAGGTCGAACAGCGGCGCGCCCTTGGCCGGCGGCGTGCAGGAGGTCAACGCAACACCCATGCTGCGCGTCACACGGTTCGTTCGCTCACCAATTTCGGCAACCTCATCGATACCTGCTCCGGATTCAGCTGCCGCACCCATTGTCTTGATGACGAAGAAATTTCCCGCGACGCCCCTGCGACCTACAGTGAACGTCGAATCTTGTACAGCCACATCGTCGTCTACCAATACAGTGCGAACACGAATGCCTTCCGCCGCCGCTAGTTCCGCTGCCATTTCAAATGCCATGCGGTCGCCCGTATAGTTGTTGACGACGTACACCACGCCAGCGTTACTCGCGAGTCGGCGGGTCGCTTCCAACACATAATCCACTGGAGGCGCCGCGAACACGTCCCCCGGACAAGCGCCGTCAAGCATGCCGAGGCCAACAGCCATTACGTGTGCCGGCTCGTGGCCGGATCCAGATCCCTGCAGCAAGCTAACCTTTCCCGGGCGCGGCGCGTCGGCACGGGCGATCAGGTTGCAGCTGGGGTCGTACTGAAGCGTCCCTGGGTTGGACAGTGCCAGCCCTTCTAGCATCTCTCCGACAAAGGATTTCGGATCATTGATAAACCTCTTCACGGTGGCTCCTTTTCATGTCCTCGTTGCGGTGGAAGTCGGATCGGAGTTCCATAGGCGCCCGGCGATCGCGTCAACCATCGCGGCGATGGCTACGGCGCCTGGATCAGGAGCTCCGAGGCTGCGAGAGCCTGTGTAACTAGCGCGACCACGTTTGGCTACCAGGTTCTTTGTGCCGTCAGCCGCAATCCGCGCAGCTGCGGCGGCGGCAAACGCTGCGTCACGGGGACTGTCGCCCGACTCAACGCGCTCTTCAAACACGTCGATCGCGGGTACCAAAGCATCGAGCAGCGTCTTATCACCCAGATCTGCGTTGCCACGCGCCATGATCCCGAGCACAGCCGCGCGAAGGGCGACTACGGTGCAGTTAGCGTCGTCGGCGCTATTCTGATCTAAAGATGCTGCAGCACGGAGGAATCCAGTGCCCCAGATCGGCCCTGACGTGCCGCCAGTCCGGCTTGTAATGATGACCGAAACGCGCCTCAGAAAGGCGGCGACGCTCGTCCGATCGATCGCGTCCCACTCCGCGACAACTACCTCGAATCCACGGGCAAGTGAGTAGCCGAAATCGCCATCTCCTGCCACTGCGTCGAGATCGCAGAAATACTCTTCATTTTCGATGGCTGTGTCCGCGATTGCACGGACAACCACTTCCGCAATGCCGACTGAACCTGCTGTGCTCATTGAAGTCCCATCTTCTGCCGATCCGCTATTGCCTTGTATCCAGAAGTCTTGCGTCAGCGAGCCACCGAAGGTCACTGAGAGAAACGGGTCCCCGAAGGGTCAGCCCATGAGGATTCTGAATCACTTTGGGAGGCTCCGGGTCACCGGGTTCACCGAGGTCGCGGATGACTAGTGCGGCATTCGAGAAGTTCGCCCCCGCTGTGTACTCGCTCTCAGTAATCACGCATGTCATCGCGGCCGATACTGCTGCCGCACAACCCACTGGTGAGTCCTCGATCGCGATACAGTCCGACGGTTGAACCGCCAGCTTGGCAGCCGCGATGAGGTAAATGTCCGGAGCGGGCTTCTTCCTCGCCACAACGTCGCCGGCCAGTATCGGGATCTGCTCGGCGAGACCCCGACCGAAGACGTGACGTGACACCGCTTGAACCGACCCGACGGCTGAAGTTGACGCAATGGCCACCGCCCATCCGGTAGACAGTGCCTCGTGCGCCAATCGGGCTACCCCCGGCCGTGCTGCGATCGCACCGGACCGGATCAAGTCCTGGTACGCACTTGACTTGCGTTGGTGAAGATTGTGCACGAGCACACCAAGCTGACTCTGATCGCTCGAAATCCCCAATTGTGCAAGGCGATCCGGGGTAAGGAATGCACGCAGCCGTTCCTTGCCGCCGCCGACAGCCAACAAAGGCCCGTAGTCGTTTACCGACCACTGCACAGGGATACCTAAGTCACGGAATGCTTGATTGAAAGCAACACGATGGCCGTCCTTCTCGGTGTCAGCAAGCACGCCGTCACAGTCGAAGATGAGCGCCCGCATCAGGGGTTCGCCCGCCCCGAGCTACCGAGGATCCGCATGTGTTCGACGACCATGTGCTCGACTGCCTCGCCTGTGCGCTTCATCAAATGCAATGGTTCCCATCTGTTTTCTGATTGAGCCGTTTGCAAGTAGTCGAGTGCCGAATGCATGTAGGCCCGCTTGAGTGCCGTCGAGATGTTGACCTTGGCGCAACCTCCCGAGACGAGTTCAGAGAATTGCTGGTCTGATAGACCGGTTCCACCATGCAGAGCTACAGGAAGCCCAGTGGAGTCGACGATGTCGCGAACTCGTTGATAGTCAAGTTTGGGGCTGGCGGCGTAATGGCCATGCGCATTGCCGATCGCTGGGGCGAATACGTCCACACCAGAGCGGGCGATGAAGTCCAGGCAAACTTCCAAACTCTGTCGCTCACTGGGTTCATCGCTACCAATCCCGTCTTCGACGCCGGTGATTGATTCGATCTCGCCCTCTACGTCTGCGCCATACGATCGCGCCTCCCGCACAACCTCGATCGTTTGAGCGAGGTTGTCAACAACAGACATCGCTGATGCGTCGAAAAGCACACTGTTCCAACCTGTTCGGAGACACTCGCTGATCACATCCCGGTCCGGGCAATGGTCGAGATGCAGAGCTGCAGGTACCCCGATACCCCGGGTCATGGCTGTCCAGTTTGCGTAGATCACCTCTGGGCCAAGAGTGCGGACAGTTTTCACCGACGTCTGCACGATAATTGGCGACGCCTCAGCACTCGCCGCAGCCAACACCGCATGCATTGTGTCGCTGTTCACGATGTTGACGGCGGGGACCCCATACCGATTCTCGAGCGCTGGTCTAAGGATGTCCCTCAGCGCAACTATCCCCATATATTCAACCTCCTTGATCTGAAGCCGAGACGCTTTGGCAATTCGCCTGTGGCGCAGTGGACGCCCCGGATCAACGACTGTCGCGACTATCCGGGGCGCCGACACTGCAAGCCATGGTGTGCCGTCCGATCGAGAGCACCGGCAATGCGACGATCGGGCATTTCCCCAGGGCACCAACCCATTAGCCTGACTGGCGGATGCTGCCGGGGAGCCTTGAGCACCTGATCGCGTCGAGCGGCTCTCCTAGGGCGCCAGCGCCTCAAGCGGCTCCGGTTGTAGGTCAGCTACGCGGGGAGCGACTTCGGTTCCTATGAGCTCGATGCTTCTGCGGTAGGCATCTGGGTTCGTCCCTCGACCATGCGCGGCCATCAACAGCGTTCCGAACCCACCGACCTCCTCGTAGAGTCGGCGGATCTTCTCAGCCACGGTGTCAGGTGAACCCACGATGAAGAAGTTGTCGACCATCCACTCGAACGTGATGTCGTCCGCTGAGATTTCAGATCCTCCGAGTAGCCGGGCGATATTGAGGCGCTTGAATGTTGGCAAGTTGTGTTCTCTCCACGTCTGCCCCATCGGACCGTCCAAGACGGCGGCGCGGGCCTGTTCGTCCGTGTCGGCGACCCAGTAGTCCCTCACGATCCTCCATGCATTCCGATCCGCTCGGTGTCCGGCTGTTTCGGCTGCAGCACTGTAGGTTTCCCAGTGCTTCAAAAGGGCCTCGACACAAACTTCTTGACTCACCGGGCTGAACCCGTTTCGCCCTGCCTGCGTCAGTGTCGGCGATTCGGGCTGCATTCCGGTCATCAGGAACTCAGGATGAGGCTGCTGCAGCGGTCGGAGATGTGGGCCGTGAAGCTCGTCGGCATAGGCCGGCATGTCTGCGGTCCAGTACTTGCCTTCAATCCGCCACGGGCCGGGTTTCGTCAGGATCGACTTGATGATGTCGATTGCCTCAATCAGCATCTCGGGATTGTTCTTGCCGGTGCCGAACAGTTGCGCGTCGCTCGGGAACGCGCCGGGCGCTAGGCCGGCCACATATCGGCCACCGGTCATGTGGTCAAGCCACATCATCCGATGCGCCAGAGCTACTGGATTGTGGTAGGGCAGCAGATGGCCGAGCGCACCGAGCTTGATTCGGGGTGCTACTTGGGATGCTGCAGCGATCATCAAATCGGGCGCCGGACACGTCTCATTGCCCAGTGTGTAATGCTCGGCGAAATAGAGCTCATCTAAACCGTATTGGTCGGACCACTTTGCAATCTGCAGATCCCATTCGATTACATCGCGCACGGTCTCACGTCCTGCTGCATAATCCAAGCCGTACGGAACGTTCAGAATCCCGAACTTCATAGTTGACCTCCGTCACAGTTTCCTTTGATGCGTTGCAATGCAACTTGTTCCGGGGGCCAGCCGGATTGATCACCGGCGCCATCGTCGTGAACGGAGACGCCAGTTCGTTCGTCGATCTAACGGGGCGGCGTGATCGACTCAGAAAGCTGAAGATTGCTGGCAGTTTCGGCTGCTCGCCGTGCCCGCGCTTCCTACACGGCCGTAGTCCAGTGGTGGGTCCATGCGGCGGTGTACAGCAACGTATCCGACGACGGTTGGCGCACCAGTTCAGCGCGGTGGCGCCCGACAACAATGTTCTGACCGAGGGGCATGCCACCATCTGCTGGTCAGGCGCCGTCTGACCTTGCGCAGATTCTCCGAAATGGAAGTTGAGCCGTGGAAACCGACGCAGTAAACGCCGGCATTGAGCTGTCGTGGACAAGAGCCGCGAGCGAGGTGCTCAGCGTGCCCGACGCCCTAGACCGTGCTTCGTTGGCACATTCACATCGGGAGTACCTACGGTTTCCCCACCTCGGTATCAGCCTGAGCTTCAGCGAGACTCAGGAGCGTAGTTCTCAACTAGCGCATTGGTTACGAGCTCATGGGGTTGAGCCCGGCGACCGTGTTGCTGTAATGCTGGACAACGTCCCAGCTTGGCCGCTGAGTTGGTATGCCATCCTGCGGAACAGGGCCTGCGTCGTTCCCGTCAATCCGCGTTACCGCCATTCCGACATCGGCCACGTGCTCAAGGATTCGGGCGCTCGCTTGGTGCTCACGTCGAAAGAGCGGATCGGGCTTGTCGAGGACGCGGTATCGGCGTCAGCACCCAACTGTCAGGTAGTTGACGTAGCTGCGGCTCTGGCTGCTGCCGAAGGGTTGGATGTGACAGCGTTGGGCGACCTGCCGAAAGCCAAACGCGACGACCTCGCTAATCTGCAATACACATCGGGGACGACGGGGTTCCCCAAAGCATGCATGCTGACACACGACTTCTGGCTACGCACCGGAGCAGTCGTGGGCGAATCCGCTGGCGTAGACCGCAACGATGTCTCCATCATGGCTCAGGCCTGGTCGTACGTAGATCAGCAATGGATGACGACCATGTGCGTGCTGTCTGGTACACCGCACGTCGTACTTGAGAGATTCTCGGCCTCAGGTTTCTGGCCAGCGATCCGCGCGAACGCCGCTACAGTCACTTACGTCCTCGGGGCCATGCCAGTCTTGCTGTATAAGCAACCAGCGACGACCTCTGACAACGAGAATCGAATGCGTGTAGTGCTTTGTTCGGCTATCCCGAAGGATCTCCACCGTCAGTTAGAGCAGCGTTGGTCCACGCCATGGCGAGAAGTCTATGGGTCGACCGAGACCGGTGTCGATCTGATCGCGGGAATAGATGACACCGACACTGTTGGCAGCGGGGCGCTCGGGCGACCGCCCGCCGGCAAAAAAGGTTTCCGTCGTTGACGAATTCGGTCACCCCGCGGACAAAGCCGTCACAGGTGAGATCGTCGTAGAGGGAAAGCCGATGATGCTGGGCTACTGGAATCATCCAGAAGCTACCGAGAAGGTCCTCGACCGAGGTCGGTATCACAGTGGTGATCGCGGGTACTTCGATAGCGCTGGCTACGTCCATCACGATGGTCGGATCAAAGACATGATTCGGCGGGGCGGTGAGAACATCGCCGCTGGCGAAGTAGAAGCGGTGATCAGTACTCACCCGGCGGTGTTGTCTGTTGCGGTAGTCGGGATACCCGACGACATCTATGGTGAGATTCCTAAAGCGTTCGTGATTGCCAACGCTGGGCACACCCGCTCAGAGGAAGTTGCGCGAAGTATTCTCGACCACGCCCATTCCCAGCTAGCCGCATTCAAGGTGCCAACGCTCATAGAGTTCTGCGATGCATTTCCCATGACTCCATCCCAGCGTGTCGAGAAGCGGAAACTGCTTGCCATCAAGTCAAATCATCGTTCCGGGTCGTATGAGTACGATCCGCGGTCTCGTCGCCACTAGGACGACTCGACGCAGTACGTGGCTACGCCGGCATCTTCCGGATCTTGACGATGTGTGGCACGGCTTCGTGCCTGGACGCGCCTCGCGACCTGGGTTGACGATCTTCGTGCATGAACCGCACGAGCATGTTTCGTGTTGACGACGATCCAAACCTGGCCCGGTGGGAGTTAGACAGCAGGCCACGTGGTCGTGGTTATCGAGCCGTGTTTTCTACACACCGTCGGAGAGCATTGTGTCGATTCGCGTGTCTTTGAGTGGGTAGCCGGAACCTTTGAGGGCAAGGACATCGGCATGGTGCCCGATGCGGTCGATCTTGGTTCCGGCCACTACTTGGTCGCCGAAGACGTCTCCCCTGCGTGCAAGCGGCAGGTTTGAAGTTAGGATCAACGAGCCGCTTTCTTTGCGGCTGGAAGACCAGTTGGAAGAACAGCGTAGGCGACGCCCTGTTCGAACGGGATGCAGCCGACTTCGTCAAGAAGCAGTCCGATCCGGACGCAACTTAGTCAACTCTGTGGGGAAGCCGGCCGACGTTGTGACTGCTTTGATTCAGGCGAGCCAGTCCAATGCGGTATCCAACCTGGACGACGTTGATGGCCAGGCCGATCACGAGGTGTGTTTACCGGTACCTGGTGGCCGAAAATCAGAACGCCGGCTCCTAGAATGGGCGATCACGGCGCGGTTCAGTGCGGTTTGATGGTCGAAGTCACAGTGGTCCAACGATTTCCAATCCGGCAACCCGCCCAAGGGCACATGGATCGCTCTCCGGGGGGGGCTTCACTGACGGTGACTTCATGCGAGAGCACCGCAGCCAGATACTTTTCGCGACTCCAGCCGCCCTCGCGGGCCTGCTCGGCCAACCTAGCGATGCCAACCTAGCGATAGAGTCGCGGATGCGCGGTGGCATTGAAAGCTTGGGCGTAGCAACCGACGCACTTGATCGGGCCTCAGCTATGATCTGGCTTCTACCGAAATGAAGCGAGCGGCAGTCAGTTCAATCACGTATATGGGGCCGAACTCCCTATCCCGACGGATTTAACCGGACGTTGCGGGCGTGGCCAAAGAGTGTCGCTGCTGAAGGCTAGAAGCAAGTCGGTCGAACTACTGCCAGCACGACGAAGGGCCGTGCCGCCAAATAATCAACGTATGTTGACCTACTGCCTGCGCGTCCGGCGAGACACGCGCCGTCTTGTTCGTCAGTGTTGTTGCGCCCGACTATGGCGAAAGGCAGAGTCCCGGCCGGCCGCGATCGAGGCGCTACTAGTGCCAGCAATCCAGCGCTGCGCGGCGCGTGCTTCAATCCATAGCCCCGCGCCTGTCTGCAGTTGGTCGATCGCACGGTAGCTCTTCAACAACGCGCGCACCGCGGGCTGATTGTTAGCGGCAATCGATGATGCCAATTGTTCAGCTACCGACATAAGGGCACCGTGCTCGACGACTTCAGTGACCAGCCCGGCACGTAGTGCATCGTGGGCCGAGAGATGGCTACCAGTCATGCTCATACGCCGAGCCATCCCCACGCCGACTTTCTGAGGTAGTCGGACGGTCATTCCCCACGTAGGCAGCAAGCCGACCCGAGTATGTGTGTCAGCGAATGAGGCTCTGTCAGAGGCGATAAGAATGTCGCAGTACAGTGCAAGTTCCAGACCGCCCGTGATCGCCGCGCCGTTAACTGCGCCGATCACCGGCTTCGTCATCTCGGGCCATCGAGACGTGAGATCCGGCAACGTGTCTGATATTTCCTTAAGGTCCAACCCCGCGCAGAAAGCGGGGTCCGCTCCGGTGATCACCACAGCGCTCACGTCCCTGGCATCGTCTGCTTCCGTGAGCGCGACTACCAGTGCGTCACGAAGGCGCTGAGACAACGCATTCCGCGCCTCGGGTCGATTCAGCGTCAGTATCAGCACGCCGCCGCGCGACTCTACGCGCAGGATGTCATCGGCCATGGTCATCATTCCACCTACCCAAATAGAATTCAGCTCCGGAACATCGCCACACACGCGCTCATCGACGTTCCGGCTCGATGAGTCTTAGCCGTGCCTTTGCACGCCAATTCTGTTCAAATGCACGGTATCTATGCATCAGCGCGTCCTGAACTCGAGTCGCACTACGCAATCGCCAAAAGGTGTCAGCAGCGAGTCCGTGCTGCAAACTTGGACAGTCCGACGGCCGAAAGTCCAGCGTCGTGGGCATCTCTGACTGCGGCGGATTCTCGTTGGAAAGCCTTCTCCGCCGTGTCAAGCGACGGCCTCAACAAGTCCAAATGCTGACGCACCGCAGATCCTTCGGGAGTCCAACGCTCGATCAGTCTTGTCGCGGCGGCGACCGGATCTTGATCCACGACCTCATCCAGCAGTCCCAGACGCAATGCTTCTTCGGCCGCCATGCGTCGCGACGAGAGGATGACGTCGATCACTTTGCTTCCGACAAGCCGCCGAAGCAGATAGCTTGAGGCATTCGAGATGACCAACCCGCGATGGTTCTCCGGAAAGTAGTATTCTGCAGTCGGCGAACCGATCCGGGCATCCAGGCATAGCGTCAGCTCCGCGGCGCCACCCACTGCGATCCCGTTGATCGCCGCAACCACAGGAACAGAAGTGCTTAAAGCAGCTCGCGTCATGTCATGGAAAGACTCAGTTTCTTCAATGATGCTGTCAGGCGCGGAGGAAAGCGCGTACAAATCGGCACCGGACGAGAACGCGCGCCCTGTGCCCGTCAGAACAATGCCGCGGATGCTCCGATCGTTCCCGTAATGCCGGAATGACTCAGCAATGTCCCGCCTCATATCATCGTTGAGCGCATTAAGACTTTCGGGACGATTGAGTCGCACTACTGCGATACCTGCAGTAGTAGTCACTTCGACGTAGTTGCTTACCAGTTTGACAGCTTGCATAGTCACACTCCGAGCTCGCAGGTACCATGGGCTCAGCCACTCGACTTGTTTCGAGAAGTACTGCGCCCGTGTGTGTCACAGTCAAGGTTATGTGCCACCGCGACTTGGATACCAGACCGTTCACCTGATCTGGCACAGGTATTCCGGCGCATGGCAGCGGTAGCCTAAGGCGGTACGGCTTACATGAAAGAGCCTAATTCGCAGTACTTTTCTACGAAATGGGCAATCAATCATGAGTCTGATGACGAAGTTCACCGAGACGTTCGGGATCGAGCATCCCATCGTGCAGGGTGGCATGCAGTGGGTCGGCCGCGCCGAACTCGTTGCGGCCGTGGCGAACGCGGGTGCGTTGGGTTTCATCACCGCACTCACT
>NZ_HG322951.1:820671-882444 GCF_000455325.1 Mycolicibacterium septicum DSM 44393 | reverse complement strand
CAAGGAAGCGATCGTGGCGGGCACCGAGCTCGACACCGAGCTGATCTTCCGCAGCCTGGGCAACACCGCCCGCGTCGCGAGCAACGCGGTCTCACGTGAGGTGGTGCAGATCCTCAAAGACGGCGGTCAGTTCGAGGACGTCAAGGATCTGGTGGCCGGCAAACGCGGCGTGAAGGTCTACGAGATCGGCGATCTCGACGCAGGCATCTGGTCGGTCGGAACCTCGATGGGCCTGATCAACGACATCCCCACCTGCGGCGAACTCGTCTCACGAATGGTGGCCGACGCCGAGCTGCTGATCAGTGGGCGCCTGGCGAACATGGTCGACGCGGCTGACGATGAGCGTGCTGTCGCTAGTTGATTTGCGCCAGCGTAGCCACACCAACATGGTCACCGTTTGTGCTGCATGTTTCAGCACAAATCCGGGCGGTGCCGTGCCCCTAAGTCTAATCCGGCCCAGAATAGCCACAGCGAAGCCTTTGGCCGGTTGACAGAAGTCGTGACCGCGAGCATCGCAGTTGCGACACCAACTAGTGAGCGCCCTGCCACTCGCGCCAAGAAACTCCCTAGCGGCACGTTTCATCTCCAGACCGGCCAGATGGATCGTCATTGGCAGGCGGGCTGTGGATGGTAGGTCTCGGCATCGAAACTCAAGGCACCGGACCTATGGCCCGTTAACCTGTGACCTGGATTCTCACCTACAGATGGATTTCATGGACCACGGTCATAGTCACTACCCCGCCTTAGGGGTGGTAATGCCCAGCTGCGGAAGAACCGAGTTGAACACCATGTTAAGTTCAGCGCCGCGTATCAGCGGATGGAGAATCGCGCCATCCGCTAGACCCATCGCGTGGATATCTCCGATGAGATTCGCGAGACCATAAGGTGTGCCTACATACCCCAGGGTCACAGCAGGAAGAACCGCCTCAGCGCTCTCGAGAGTCGCCCGTGCAGTCGCGGCATTAGACGCGATCACGAAGTTGATGTAAACAAGAACATCAGCTGCAGGACAGAGTTCGCGAATGTGCCCAGCCTTGCGTCCGAGGTCGTAGAGGTCCACTGCCTCGATGCATGTAGCCTCCCCCTCCCCGCTCAGCCATTGGTACGCGCCACTGGATATTCCCACTCGCAAAGGCTGAGCCGAAATCGATACTCCATCTGCTAGGCCCCGCCGTTCGATAGACGATCTCAACATAGACAACCTCGCATTCCTAGTGAGGAACTCGGCAGCAGCATCTATCCGCTGCGGTTCGCCGGCGACAACTTCGGCAGGTCTAGGTCCGAAGGCGATGTTGGCTGGAACAGCACCTGGTGAAACTGGCTACCGTGAAACACCATTGGGTTCTTCTCACTGTCGCTGAATTCGATTGAATCAACGTGTAGGAGCGCAATTTCATGGTCACCTGCAACGAAGCTGTCAGCCAGATGGCACGCAAACCAGACTTCCGCATCATCGAGCAAAACTGCGCCATTCGGCGTAACCCGTACACCCAAATTTTGGAACCGATCTGTATGTTTCGTAGCTAGCTGCCGTGCGTGACTGACCTGGTCTGCCCCCAGCACGCTGACCCCTATCGCGTGCGCACCGCGCAAACTAGGCCAAGTCGTCGAGGTCAATTGAACGCATACGCCAAGGAGCGGGGGTTCAAGCGAGACTGGGACGAAGGCAGAAACAGCCATGCCAACGGGGATGCCATCAATCTCGGCGCAGATCGCCACGACACCCGTAGGGAAATGCCCGTAGGCATCTCGTAACGTCCGAGTATCAAACATATTGGCCTCCAGCACTCTTCACAACCGCACCCGACTCTGATCCACTTCACAACGGCGGAACTATCAACGCGTTGCACTTGAGCGCCAGAACCCTATCTCCAAGCGCCACTACACCGGACGGCGTGGCCAGATTCACCGGAGTCGTTGTTGATCCCCTTCTGAACCGGCAGGACTCCACCCATGGCCCCTCCTGTCACGTTGCAGCCCAAGTGCTCTGTACCGCTGGTCCTCAGTCAGCCCACCCCAGACACCGAACCGTTCCTTCAGTTGAAGAGAGTGGCGTCGGCACTCTCGAAGTACCTCGCATGAGGAACAGATTTCTTGAGCTTTTCGTTCTCGCATACGCCGCTGAGCACCGCGTTCAGTGTCTCGATGAAAGAACAACTCCGGATCTTCGCCACGACACCTTGCCAACAACTGCCAAGACCAGTCCGCTACCACCATTGAAACAACTCCGGTAAGTTGACGCCACGTCGATGTCGCACCTCACGCCTCCAAACGCCCTCTGCGCGTGAGGCAAAGCCGATTTAGTTTCGCGCCCCTAAGTCGACCAACTGCCGTCGACCGCTCGATGCCTCCAGAAGGCGTCAGGCACTGCGGCAGCTCTCACACCGCACCCACCGTCAATCGCGGAGTCATCGCTAGCACGCGTAGGCGGATTGTCGCGAAGCGCCCCGATGTCGGGCACATCACAGTGTGTGTATCCGATAGCAGCCGAAGATAGATCAGGCGCGCCAAGTGGGTTGAATGATCACGCCTGACAGTGCCGCCAACGTGGCCGCAGGAACCTTGCCGTGGCCTATCGCCTCATTGGCACGGCGGCACCCAGCGACCGATCACCCTCTGCCGCTACGCGTTTAGAAGTCCCGAAGCCTGCAAGCTTGCGGAGGCACCGGACTGATCAACCAGGCGTCCGTGATCGCATTTTCGTCAAACTGGCGTCCACGGAGCGTTCGAATGTTTGGCACTGCCATATAGGTTCCTGGCGCTAGATGTCAATGCGATCCAAGGGCAATCCAAGAAACGATAAAACTCGGCGCACCGAAAATTGCGCCCGGTCACGTGGGCGACATCCAAATCGAAGGCACGGATCGCAGAAACGATTGTGAGGGCAAATGGCTGAGGAAAGAACGCATGCCGATGTCGCTGTGCTGGGCTGCGGAAACATGGGATCGACGTTGGCACGTCGTTGGGCGGACGCCGGCAAGTCGGTGGTCGTCTGGAATCGTAGCGCTGCGCGGGCTGAAGCCCTTCGTGGGCCGAACATCGAGGTTGCGCAATCAGCTCAGGCAGCGATAGAAACCGCAGATGTTGCCGTGGCGGTACTTGCTACCTACGACACTGTGCGCCAGGTACTCGACTCCGTGCACAAGCTAGACGGTAAGACGTTCGTGAATCTGACAACTGGGGTGCAAGACGAGGTGGACTCGATCAGCGAGCTATGCGACGCCAAAGGTGGGTCCTACCTCGATGGCGCCATTTTCGTCTACCCCCATCAGATCGGGAGGCCCGAGTCGACCCTTCTGTACGCTGGGCCGGAGGAAGTCTGGGCGCGACACCGCAACCTACTTCAGATGTTGGGTGGAAACACGCGATACATCTCGAACAGGCTCGATTTGGTAAATGTCCTCGACACTGGTGTTATCGGCTCGTTCTACCACTCTGCAATGACCGCGTTCGTCGAGACAGCGGCTTATGTGCTGGGCACCGGGATTTCGCCGGATACCCTGGCACAGGCCACCAAACCAGTTGTCGACATGATCTCTGAATCGGTCGATGAGGCGTTGGAGGCGGTTAGGTCGTCGAATTACGACACCGATCAGGCGACGATGTCCAACATCGCCACAGCGATGCGGCATTTTGGGGACGCCATCGAGCGCAGCGGCTACACGAACCGCGTCCTCAAAGCTGCCACAAGTCACGCTAACGACGCAGAGGCAGCCGGGATGGGCTCAAAGTCCTACCACGCGATGATCGACTTGCTCATGCGCCCTCGCCCGCAGCAGGGCGCTTCAGCGGGTCACAGTGGTGGGCTACCGCAATAGACAGCAGTCCCGAGGAGCAAGATCCGGTGCGTGAAATGCGTTGAGTGCGACCGACGTAGGTGGGGCAGGTGAGGTTTGGCCTGCACTTTATTGGCGGATTCGCCCGGAACGCGCCCGTGGTGCGTGGCGCGACCGTTTCGATGCGCCGCAATCCCTCGCTGGCAAGTTGCCAGCGAGGGAGCTCTGCAACGACCCAGCCTCGAAGCCGATTGTTGACCGTCTAGCCTCGCGTTCAGTTGGCAGTCAAAGTGCCTCTACCCCAACCAAAGGCGGCGTCAAGCTGCATGCGTATTGGTCGCACGCTCTATGTTTAGCACCAGCTGTGGATCGCTCATTCGATTACAGCGCCGGCTGTCAGCCATCTGTCGGGCCGCACAGCGAACATCAACTGGTTCTGCAGGCCCGCCATGAACGCGCGGCCGCGTTCTTCGCCCAGGTAACGAGTTCCCACGGTCTCAAGGAATTCGACTGGTGTCGGGTTCGCCGTCTCAACAACTGAACACTCCACGACCACGTACTGATACGGTAGCTCCTCGTTCTGAACCACGAGGCTGACGGACTTTGCGTGGTTTAGCAACCTGGCCTTCCTACTCGTACCGTTGACCGTAAAACGAATAAGCCCATCGCTGTCATAGGTGTACCAAATAGGGGCGCTTGCGGGTGGTCTGCCATCGATTGAGGCATCAATGGACAGGACTGCTACATGCTTTCCTGAGAGGAACTCTTTGCGCTGTGCAGAAGACATCGGATTCACGTACCTCAAGCTACGCCCAAATAAGCACGCCAATCAAGAACTCTGTCCCTCACACAAGCTGTATGTTATCTCACTCCAAGTTGGCGGCAGCATCCAATGCCGTTGGCGTGGTAGTACATCCTTTTACGCGCACTTGACAACCCGAATCCTCGCACGTCAATAAGGGGATTCGATTGTCTTCTACAGCCAATTACACATAGCTCGTACCATCGGCCGGAAATTATGAGCACCGCGAAATATGGTCATAAATCATCAATGAAGTTGTCCATATCCGCTCATCAATGGGATATGGTTAATACTTGATCTGTTGTGAGATTAGCCTACGCCCGGTTTCGAGACATGCACGCAAACTACCTAAAGCGGCATCCTTGTCGTGCCGATAAACAGCCATAGCGATATCCCGATGCGCTTCGGTTGCCCTCATGCGCGAGGCATCCTGCCTGAAAGAGAATGTACCAATTCTCTGAAAGTGGTCAGCTAAGGACGAAAACACCATCGCCATCATCGTATTGTTTGCTGAATCAACCAGAGTCGAGTGAAATTGCCGGACAACCGACATAACGTCACCTTCGCTTCGGCCCTCGTCGACCATGCGATCCCACTCGTCACACAGCTCCAGGAGTCGGCCACTCGGCTCAATTCTGTTGTCGCAAAAGATCCGAACCGCTTCCCCTTCAAGCAAAATACGCAGGTCAAATAGTTCATGTACCTGCCGTCGTGTTATCCACGGGATCAAGGCACCCCGGCGCGGCTGAAGTTCTACCAGGCGTTCGTCGTTCAACCGTGTGAGCGCCTCACGCACAGGCGTTCGAGATAGCCCAGTCGCTGAAACGACCTCTGTCTCGGTGACGATATCGCCCTGCTCCAGGGTAAAGTCGAGGATCAGGGCCTTCAAATAACCGTAGGCGAATTGGGCCGCATTCACTCGGGCCGGCCGCGAGGTAGGAGGTAGGCGCGAGGCTTCCTTGTCAGCGAATGCTTCCATACCGTCTGATTTTCCGTCTCTCGACATTGGATTGGGAATCAGCGGTTGACTCTAGCAGGCACCTCATACCTCTGTAGGTACACCTATGCGTCCGACTTCGCTTGCAAAGAGACAGTGAACCGCCGATTATCCAGTGACGGATTTTCCATCCGCACACCCGCGATTCGGTCAGGGTTGAGTTCCGCGGTGACGACGTCGTTGAATTGACTCCCCGCAGAGGCCACAACCACTCCTGCGGGATCCACGATCTGGCTCAATCCGCAGGTCATCTCGCCGACTTGGCCCGAACCTATCACATAGATGGTGTTCTCAATCGCCCGTGATTGCAGGAGGGTCCGCCAGTGCGTCTCCTTCCCAGGCCCACGAACCCACGCGGCCGGCAAGATGACAGCATTGGCTCCGGCATCTACGACCCAGCGGAAGGCTTCGGGGAATCGCAAGTCATAACAGGTCAGGAGGCCGAATGTAATTCCGCCGAGGGTGAATGTCGTCGGCGATCGACGACTCCCGTTCGCAACCTTGTCCGATTCTCGAAAGCCGAACGCATCGTAGAGATGCACCTTTCTATACGTACCGATCGTACTGCCCGATTGGTCAATGACGACCGTTGTGTTGTATGTCTTCCCCTCGGCCAGCTCGAACATTCCCGCAACCACAACGGTGTTCGTCGCTCTGGCGACTTGCGACAGTCCAGTCACGAATATGCCATCGAGCGGCTGCGAGATTTTGACCAGGGAAGTTTCGCCGGACCAGTCAGTGAACATTGCCGCCTCGGGCAATACTACGACTTTTGCATTTTTTCGAGCCGCTTGTTCCACTAGCCTGACACAGGCGTCAAGGTTATAATTCATGTCTGCATTTGCCTCAAATTGGCATGCTGCGACATTAATGCTCATTTAGCAATCTCCTCACACGACGATGGGGTAGCGATAGATCGATGAGAGTCAAGCGGGATTTCCGGCCGGAGAAACATCCAGCAGATGGCTCCCAGTGCGCTCGCGGCGCCTAGCACGGCCAACGCGATCCCCCAGTTACCACCAATACCGACAAGAAGTGTCGTCAAAATCGGACCTAAAGCCCCGGCTGCAATCCCACACATATTCACGAAGGCGGACACGGCAGGTACGTTGACCCCACCGTAATCTTGTGTAGCCGCCCAGACCTGAGTCTGAACGAATCCGACCGCGCCCAGGCTGACACACATCCAGATGAGCATTCCGGCAACGCTGGGAGTGAGTGCCCCTACCATCAGCGCGATCGCAGCAACGATGAAACCGATCACCGCCATGCGTCGACGGTCTGCCCAATCACGAATCAGCCGATCGTTAAGAATGCCAGAAAGAAATACCGTTGCTACCAATGCTCCCCATGGGAGCGCAGCCAGCGGACCCATCGATGCAAACGAGATCCCCCGCGCCTCAACCAGATACGTCGGCATCCAAATATTGAAGAAAGAGATGATGAGAGTCAGGAAGCTGTACTGGAGTCCGAGGAGCCAGAATCCGGGTACGCGAAGGAAAGTCCGTACTCGTTGGCCTCCATCAGGTGCTTCATCGACTTCCTCGCTACTCTGCGTATCTCGCTCCGGCCCGTAGACAAACCACCAGACGATGGCGAGAACCGCGCCGATCACGGCGAACACATGAAAAGGAGCCTGCCAACCATGTGCCCCGGCGATGGCGACAACAATCGGCGTACCTAGGAACGAGCCCATGTAGATACCGCCGAGCAGAAACGAATTTGCTCGCGATCTCTCCTCGACTGGAAACCACCGTGCGATTGCAGTCACCGAGGCTGGCCAGTCCGCAGCCTGCCCAGCACCGAGAAGGATGCGCAGGACAACGAACATGAGAATGGTCGCCGCATACGGTGTAACAAAAGTGAAGAACGACCACCACAATCCCGCGAGCGCCAGAGTCCGTCGTGGCCCAAGCCTTCGCGTGACGAGCCCGCCGGGAACCTGGAACAGCGCGTACGCCCACGTGAAGGCCGTGAGAATGATCGACATCTCGGTCAGGGTAAAGTCGAACTCTCTCTGGATGATCGGCGCAGCGACCGTCATTGCAGCACGGTCAACTGCCATCACGAACGTGACGGGCAATAAGACGCCAGCGACGAGACCCCATCTACGAAATGGCGAAGCGCAATCCTCCTGAATCTTGTTCACGGCGACTCCTCGACAAGTGGAGCACGCCGGGCGTTGAAGAGATCCCGTGCTCCGGAGTGCGCGGCAAGGCTTCCACCTCGTTGCAGATGATGGCGGAAGGCGTCCTCGCCAGATTCCATTTCAGCAGTCAGGCGAGCGGCGTCGAGCGCCTCAGCGGGTCCGAGCACTACGATGCCATCGTTGTCAGCCCAGATGATGTCCCCTGGGTTGACAACCGTTCCCGAGATGGAGACTGGGACGTTGATTTGACCTTCGATCCCTAGGATGCGGGTAGTGATGGGCGCGACCCCTCGCGAATACACCGGAAACCCCTCATCCAGAATCTGTTGGCGGTCGTTGACAGGACCGTCGAATACTGCACCCGCAGCGCCACGGTGCCTTGCAGTGAAGGCGAGAACTCCGCCAAAGCAAGACCGTGTCCTGTCGCCGGACTGTTGTACGACAAGCACGTCGCCCTGGCGTAGCTCATCCACTGCAACGTGAACAGCCGTGGAATCCATGTACGGAATCTGAACGGTGATTGCGACACCGACGAAGCCCGCGGGATACGCCAATGGGGTCAATCCACGTATGAAGCCGTGGTCCCGCAGGTGCCCGAATGTGGATGTGGTGACAGAACCCAGCGCCGCCGAAATCGCAGGGTCAAGAACTGGAGGTGAAGCGAACCGAGTGAACACGAAACTCCTTTGTATACGTTACGTATACGTGATGTATATAACAGAGTTCACCTTAGGAGGGCGTCATATCTGTGTCAACGGGACTTACGCAGCAGCGGCAGCCAGTCCAGTCCCGGTCCACCGAAGGCAAGTAGTAGGACGGCCACCAGACTGCCTGTACGTCCTCCACTTTCCAGCACGGGGACGATTCACCCGTTTGGTTGCGTGCACGAGGGCTGGACGGTAACCGACTTGCTCAACTACACCCTCGCCGAGTTGGATATTCCTCGACCGGATGTTCGCCGCACTTCCCGGCTCTAGCGCTGTGCGCGAGCTGTTCAGCCACAACCCGGACGCTCCCCACGCCGAGATCGAACGTTCTCAGCGATCCTCAACGACGCATCCCTCCAGCCATCAATCGCAGCACGCTGAGGGACGAACCGGATTCACCAGTAACGACACACGGTCACTCAGTCCGTCGGGATCGCCTGCTGGTCGCGTTCTGCGGTGAGTTCCTGTTTTCGAACCGTTGATGAGTACTGAGGTTTCCAGATGTAGTGAACATCCGAGATAGCGGTACGGTTGGCCATGGAAGGATGTTCGCAATCGGACGGTCGTTCACGAGAGGTGTTCGATCGCGATGAACGTAGACCGACAGCTTTCAAACCCTCGCAACGCCCACTGCCCGTCTGACATCACGGCGTCACCGGTCTGACTCGTTTAAACGATGCGCCCCAACGTATTCCATCCGTCAGTCGGTAGCGGTTTGTGCCGAGAACCTCCTAAATAGTCGCCAATCAGCGTCGAACACCGGCCTGAATCCGCGGCTATTCGCTTCTGAATTTCATCATGAATCCCAGGCGAAACAGTTTCGCCAAGCCTGGATGCTCCTGTATCGCTGCGTATTTGGTTCTCAGCGAGTTAGACGTCCAGAGCCGCCCTCAGGCCGAAGCAGCTGGTGTTTGGCCGCTGATGTGCTGAAGCGCCGGCGGAGTTTGTGCTGAGCATTGGCATCAATGTAGGCGGAGCGGTAAGCGGACCGGATGAATGGAATGAGAGCGTTTTGATCGGATTCTGTCAGCCTGCGTATGCGCCCGTGGGTAGCTGCGATCATGAGGTCGCGCCAGATCTGCGAGGCCTCGGCTACGTTGCGCGCGTTGAGGATCGTTAATGCAATCGCAGTGCTCGCAGCGGTTTCGGCCGCCGCGTTCCGGTCCGCGCTGCCGGCAATGAGGGCCATGAGGTTGAGATGTCCGGGACCGCAGGAGGCAAGCACGTCGTGTGGATCCAGCTGAGCGTAGTCAATCGTCTTAGCGACCCATCTCACTAGGACTCTGAGAGTGGCGAGCTCGGCGGCCGGACCGTGATGATCGCGAGGAGCATCAGGCGGAGCGGCGAGAATCGTCTCCATGACCTGTTGCTGGGCGTCAAGAAATGCAGGGCTATCGGATAGATCGATTGGTCGCATGGAAGCGAGGTGCGTGTCGCAAGCGCGAAGCGCTCCAGTCTGATTTCGTTGGCGCACACCGCGGCACTGACCAAGGCCTGGAACGCTGGTCATCGAGTGCGCAATTCGACGTTGGTCACAACGGCACGCAGGGCATTCATCAGCCAAAAGACACTTGTGGGTAAGGCACGCGAACGTCCAGTTCATGCGCCAGATGAGTTTCCATCGGCCGCCGGTGTCATTGAGGCAGTGTGGGCAGTATCGCGAGTTGGCCCGCCAGTCCCAGGGCCCAGACGGCAGCACCCGCGCTAGACAGGTGCTCGTGCTCGTCGGCGCTCCAGGATTGCGGGGCAGCGCCATCGCATCAACGTCGTAGGGGCTGAGGCCGGTCACGTGCGCGATACGCGCGATGGCGTCGCGGCCGAGGAGGCGTATCCACCCGCCGGGTCCGGTGGAGGTGATGCCGCACTGATGGAGCACATCACCGAAGCGCACGCCGTGGCGAGAGGCGATGGCTTCGAGCCAGGAATCCAGGGCCTCCCCCGGCACGGGTTCAATCCGCAGTGGCAGGGTCCTGGCAAGTGACATCGCCTCTCGCCAAGGCGATCCGCGAGGGCAGGCCTCAGGAGGGCAATCAGGGCGTCGAGTGGTGTTCAGACCCCGGCCGGGCGGGGTCAGCTGATCACCCGAAGGCCGACTCTTCAGTGAAGCAACCCCGAGACTCACTTACCTAATGTACTGTTAGCAGTACATCAATTTATGTACTTTCAAGAGGGCAGACTTCTATGCACTCATGCGCCCTACTGGTGGGATGCCGACACGCGCCCCAGAGGACGACCCGCATCGGGGCGAGCAATGGCAGCGTCGCCGCCAGATCATTGGGCATCGGATTCGGACCCTGCGACTGGAGCGGGGGCTGTCGCAGGAGAGTCTCGCCCTTGAATCCGGGATCGCTCGCAATCAGCTGATCCAGATGGAACACGGGCGACGCGGAATTCTTGCCGAGCGGCTCTATGACATCGCTGAAGTGCTCGGCGTTGCGGTCAGTGAGCTTCTGGGGGACGCAGACTCGTAAGGACGCGGAGCAGGGCCTTCCCTAGGTGCCGTCATAATGAGAGTGGCGTTGCTTTGGAATTGACCGTGACGCGCCCTGCCCGAAAGCGCCGCACGCAAGCGCGGTCAGCCGAGGCCGATGGTCACCCGCACGGCTTCAGCTAGTCGAACCCCGTCCAGCGTGGGGCGCTGTCCCATGCTGTGTCGGGCGCGCTGGATGAGGTGGGCTCCGTACCGATGTTCGACGGCGTGAATCTGTTTGCGCAAGTTGCCTTCACTTATTGCTAGCCCTTCCGCTGCTGCCTGGATGGTTGGATAGTGCAGGGTCCGAGCGAAGTGGCGCAGTTGACGTCGTTGCAGATCTGTCATGGTGTCTGGGCGGAGAAGTGCGCGTGCGGCGCGCACCCCGATCGGGCGGTGCTTGATGGCCGGCGGAGGAGGCCATTCAGGCCTGGCTCGCTTGACCCAATTACGCACAGTGACTTCATTTACACCCACTTCAGCGGCGATGTCGCGGCATGTGCGCCGCTTCACGGCGTGTTCCGTAAAGAGCCAGTCGCTTGTGCGAGTGGGACGTCCTCTCAACGGAATACCGTATTGTTCTGCGACTTTCCTCACCAGTGGTCCCCGGACGCCGTAGCTTCGCGCGATAGCGCTGAGTGATTGCCCTTTTCGTATGTAGCGGTCCTCAAGTATCGCCGGTGTTAGTTCGGCGCAGAGCCTATCGCGGACCGGGTGGGGCGAGACGTGGTACTTGGCAGCGGTGGTGCTCGTTTTGTCTATTTCGATGTCGAGCAGGCAGCGAACTACTGCGCTACTGGTGTTGAGGCGGCGCGCGATGGGCCCGATTCGGGCGGGTTGCTTCTGATTGAGGGCACGGCGGAGCTCATCCGAGTCGAAACGTTCGGGGTCGATGCCTGGCAGGGTCAGGTCGTGCAAGAGAGTGAGTGGCGGATGCCAGACGAGGGGCTCGTCAATACCCTTGCTGGACAGGAATTGTCGGGCTTCGTCGAGCAGAATTGAAGCGAACTGCGGGGAGGCTTCGGCTGGGAAGTTGAAGACCCGCGACCAGAACCCGATCGTGCTTTCGCTGTGCGCCATAAGCCGATCGGTCCTCGCCGGGAGCCCACTGATCTTTTCATAGAGGTAGAGGCGGGCAATTTGCCGTCGCATGCCATTTCCCGGCAACTCCCCTGTTTCCCGGCAGATTTCATTCCACCGATCTTCCGTGAGGAGGTCCTCATAGTCGAGCTGACGCCTTCGCGCATAGTCAATCGGAGTTGGGTGGGTAGCGAGGTAGCGCGCGACCCTGACCAATGCAAGGCATACGTCGTTCCACTGCGTCAGCTGTTGTAGGACCATGAGGTGCTTTCCTGCGGTAGAGCCATTGATTGCGTGGCCCAGAAGGTGGGCTGCATCGCCAGGGCTGCACCTGGTCCCCACAAGCAGCGCCGCGCACGACAATGCGAGGGGAAGCGTGTACCGCCCTGTATTAGGAGGAGTGAGTCGTACTGTCCAGGAAGGCCAAAACACCGCTGGCATACATTCGATCAGGCATTGCAGCCAGCCTGGACTTTCGCTGGGAGCCACCGGGAACCGCAGCGGCGATTGGTAGCGCAGTTGTGTGCATGGCCCTCGACGGGGAGCGAATGCCTTGATCAGTATCGCCGCGACCAGGGGGCGTTCCTGTGCACAGCTATTCAATTCTGCCGGGTAGTAGGGGCGTTCTCGTCGTTCAACCATCCACGCGGCATGCTCGCCGGCGTCGGCGACATTAGGTTCGCGCAGGATGTTCAGCGCCGCGCTGATCGCCGCGGCAGCTTCAACTGCGCGGGCGGGCGCAATGTTGGCTCGATTGCTCATATACCTTGTACGCCGTCTAGGCGAGGGATCATGCTGCGCGTACTCGCCGACCAAAGTTGGCGGTGTAATTGCCGGTAGACCATGCCGATTCGCGTACATGAATGCGCGGACCGCGAGTGCCTTGATGTCGCGGAGTGCGTCGCGCGCATGGCATGGGTAGTCGCGGTAGACGCCGAAATTGGCACGGTCTGTGTCGATGATGTCGAATACCATCTGTTGGGTGCGAACAATCTGGTCTGCCTCTGTGAGGGTGATCACCGGCGCGTCGGTAAGGTCAGCGTTGCACGGCACAGCGAGGTTCGAGTGTTGGCACCTGTTCGGATGAGGCACTGTGAGCCAGCGTGACTGGGTCATTCTCTGTGGTTGTCCGCATCGAGGGCAATGGTCAACGAGCAGACAGTGGTGGCGGAGGCAGGCGAATGTCCACCCCAAGCGCCAGCACAACCTCCAGCGGCCACCGGACTCTGCAAGGCAGAGCGGACAGTAGCGCGAACCGGCATGGCGGGTGAAGGGAAACTTGGGGTTCAAAACTGCTTTGGTGTAGTTGATTTCGATAGCTCTATGGTCATAGGTGCTCAGCGTGCAGCGCACGACACCTTCGGGATCCATCCCGGTGGCGTTGGCAATCTGACGTCGCTCGTCATCTGATAGCCACAGGAGCCAGCGGGGGCGGTGGCCTTTCCGGGGAGGGATGCCGAGTTGGCGGCAGATGTCTCCGAGCGGGACGTTGAATCTGATGGCGAGCGCCTCCAACCAGGAATCCAGTGCCTCGCCGGGCTCAGGCCCTATCCGTAGCGGCAGGGTACGGGTCATTGCAGTTGCAGCTTGGTGAACTTGCTGCGGGTTCGGAATGCGGCAGCGAGTTCTTTGCGTGCCTTTTCGGCCGCGCTGTCGATCCGAACTTGTTCAAACAAGGCCTTGTTCAGGGTCTCGGTGTTCTTCCGGATCGCTCTAACGCACGCTCGTCGGATGAGTTCCATCAGCGAGCCGATATACCCTCCCGTGCGGATGTAGAGATAGTCAGAGAGGTCCTCAGCCAGCATTCCCTGATGCTTGTTAGTCAGAACCAGGCGTTCCTCGATCGTGGCCAACAATGTGTGCCACTGTCGCCGCTGGGTTTCGGTTTCGATTTCGAAGATGCGCATTTTAGGCATCGTGGTGCGGCGCAGCGTTTGTGCGAGGACTTCGTCGAACGACGCGTCAGCTAGAAGCACTCCGCGCTCGCCTAAACCGATCCCGATCGACAGCAGTGTGACAGGGAAGTCGTTGGCGATGTATTTGAAGTGGTTGTTGATTTCGATACCGCCGTGCTGCTGCCAGTGCAAGAAGTGCAGATCATCAATGATGAGCAAGCGAGTCTCGCATTTCAGCACCAGGTCGAGGGCATACCGGCCCAGCTCGTCGGCGGAGCCGGCACGTATACCGGGGTGGGCGTAGAAGTCGCACATTGCGCGGTTGAAGTCCTTCATGCTGGTGTTGCCTCGCATGCCGATCCGGCAGACTGGCCATCGCTCGTCGCCGGTGCGGGTGAATTGACCGTGGCGCCGCACTTCGCGTCGGTGGAACTCTTTGGCGAAGGCTTCGACTGCGGTGCTTTTGCCGAGGCCGGGATACCCATCAAGGGCGATGGCTCCTTTGACGCGGTCTCCGTCGCGGTCGTTGCTATCCACGATGTCCCACAGTGTGTCGTGCAGCGCCACAAGTTGTGGCGTCTGCAGCGGCCCGAGGTTGTTGTGCCAATCGTTCCGTCGCTGGTTGTAGATGTCAGCGGCAGGTTCGCTCAAACGGCGGATCTCTGATCTCGTCAATGGTTCTGGGCGCTCCCGCTTGGGTGCTTCGACGGCCTCGCGCCAGCCCTCTTTTCGAGACAACGTGAGGTTGTCCAGTTTCGATCGAACTCTGGGTTGGACAGATACGGCGGTACTCATATGTCCTCCCACACGTCGTCGTAGAAGTGTTCGTGGTCGATACGCGGGTCCTCGTCGAGGCCGTCGGGCACGGCCGCCGCGTTGTGGCCATCCTCGCCTTCGTAGGGTTCGTCGCCATCGAGCGGCTGGATCACGGTCGGCAGTTGGCTTGTCTGGGCCGCGGCTTGCGCATCCTGGCTGAGAGTGGACTGCTCGCGGGAAAGCCGCAGTGCGACGCGCCGTTCGGCCGGTGTACGCGCTTGACTGAGGTGATGATGTTCGAGGAATTCGGCCATCGCCAGCTTGTCATCGAAGTAGCGGTGCTTCTTCTTGGCCTCACCGCGGGCGAGTGCTAGCCCGTCCTCACTCATCGGTCCGTCGCAGACCTCGGCTTCGGTCCACACCAGGGTCTGCCACTGCTGAGTGTTCTTCTGATCGTAGAAGTACAGATACCGCACGTCGTCAGGGTCAATATGGAAGGGCCACTGTCCCTTTCGTTCTGTATACGGGCTTTCCTCTCCGGCGGTGTAGGCACCGAGGGACTTGCCGCGGTAGACGCGTTTGTCGACTTGGATGCCGTAGGGCTGGATGGTGCGCCATTCCACCTTGAGAAACTGGTAGGCGAGCTGAGGATCACGCGGCGCTTCAAGGTAGCCGGCGCGGGCGATGCCGTGCTCGAACATCTGGATGGGTGAGAAGCCAAGTGCCCATAGTCCGGGTTCACCGATCCCTTTGTGAGGCTTGCGGTGATAGATCGTCGCTACCCATTTGCGCAGCCGCGCCTCGAGTTCATCGATGAAGAAGAAGGCATCCTTCTCTGGATTCAGGCCCCGCGAATAGACGTCTGGGCCCTTGTAGCCGGGCAGCTCTTGCAGGACGCCTTCGCGGATCGTGCGAAAAAACCGCTCGACGGGGCCCTTATCTTGGCCTTTACGCAGACGGACCGGCTGGATCGAGATTCCCAATTGTCGGCAAGCACTGGTCAATTGCTCTCCGACGTAGATCTTGCCGTGGTCGATGACGATCGTTTCGGGAACAATCGCCGGCGATGCCGCGCAGGCACTCGCGGGGTGGAGCCCTTCTCGTCCAACGAGAACAGATCGGGGTACTCCGTGTGGGGGCCACACCGCGTCCTCGGGCCAGTCGTGTCCCGCCGGAGCCGGTCGAAAACACTGATACAGCACTGCTGCTGCGTCGATTGCTTTGGTGGATGACGGGGTCAATCGCAATCCCGTGATACACCGGGTATACCAGTCCATCGCAACGGTGAGGTCCACGGATGTCCAGCGCAGCGTGTTGGGGTCCATCGCGAACACGTCCAGTCGTGTGGTGTCCATCAGTAGATATTCGCCGGGCCGTGCCGGGTGAAGTTTGCCGTACGGCTGTTGGGAACGAGAGGCGATGTCCCGATTCCGCTTAGCACTTCCATGAAGGACGGGGTGCACACGCTCAAGCTTGTTGACGATCCGATACGCGGTCGCGGTGGACGGTATCGGCACAGCATTGGCTCCGCAGTCGGCTATCAATCGCGCCCGGGCGTGCGAGATGACGAACTGTGCATTCGGTTTGGACATCTCTACGTGCTCGCGCATCACATCGAGCGCAGCCTGCTGAAACAGCTCAAACTTCTTACTGTCGAGGCCTGGTCGTATCGCCCTGGCCGATACTAGACCGACTTCGCCGCCCGTCTCGAAATTCCACACCCACCGCTCAAGTGTGCGTTGAGAAATGTGAAGTTCCTTGGCTTTCGAGGCCAGTCTTGCCTGTTTCGGACGAGTCAATCTGTAACGGGCCCGGGGCTCCCCAGGCTGCGCCGTCTCCGCACATCCAGATTGATAGCCGGTCAGCACTTCACGTACATGAGCAGCGCGACCACGTGCCTCTGCCCTCGCGGATTCCGTTGCCGCCGACCATCTTAGAGCCGTGGTTTCACCGCTCCCGACGTCGACATCGGCCGTTAGATCGGCGCCGAGTAGACGGGCCCTCGGGGAATACATAAGTTCACTCAGCGCGAACCGGCGCACCGTCCTGGTTCGAAGATCGCAGGTAATTGCCTCCGGTATGCCCTCAACCGAGTGCAGTTCGATGATCTCAACGATCTCTCCGTCGTAGGCGAATCGTGTTCCCATGCCAACTCGCACTCCTGCACGTTTCATGGCCGTGCCTCCAATCTCATTGATGGAGATAATGATTGGTTTAGATCCACGGAGTATTCGTGGATCCACAACAGATGCATGAAGGCGGCGCGCACCAGCGGCTTAGGAAACTTTTCCATCGCCGCCTCAGCATCTCTGATCGACAGCCCGACGATCTCTGCACGTCGAGCCCGAATCTCATTCAGAATGTCGCGCCTGAACAGCCAGTCCCGCCGATACCCGGCGAGGAATCGTATGTTGGCCAACCGGACACGATCTGGCTCGCTGACGACTGAATATGTCCAGCCCCGCGACTCGACGACCGTCCTGGTCCACTCACACAGTTTGGCGACCTTCGGTGTGGCGAGCCGCTCGGCACGGACTACGTCAACGACCACCGGTCCATCGTCGCTGTCCCATAAGTAGTCCAAGATGTGTCGGCTGGGCTTTCCGTCCACACGAGCCACCAACATGAATGGCTGCGCCACAATATGTCTCACCGACGAATCGAAATCGGCGAGCAACAGGTTCGCGAGTTCCAACCGGGACTCGTAGATCACATGGTCGCGCTCAGTAGCCGACCAGTACGTGCCCGAATAGTGACGCTGACCCAGATACCATCGGAACGTGCGCCACGGATACGCGCCGAACAACGCGGTCGGAGACACCGCACTAGCCGACACCGATCGCTTAACCCCCGCCGCGGGCCGATACATGACGACCGCGGACTCCACTTCCACATCAACGGCCATGACGGTTCACCCCACCATCACATCCATGAGCTCCCGAAGCCACGAGCTCTGCAGGCAAGCGACTACACCCGCACTTGGGCGGCCGCGGCATGCCGAGAACCTTGCCCGGAACTGCTGCGGATTGATAAGCCAAAGAGCCAGTGAACATCAGCTGCCCCCTTTCAAGGTTTGATCTCAAGGTTCATTATTGACCCCCTATTGCGGTCAGCAACCGAGCGAACAAATTTGCAGTTGTCGCTAATTGGAGACGCAAGTACTGACGGAAGTTTTATTGAAGAATCTGACATGCAACTCACAGACCCAAGCTATTTTTCAGCATTCAATATCATATTGATGGATAGCCCATTTCCAGCATGGAAGCAAACGAAGATTACCCTCAAAAGTGCAGCCGTTCTTTTAGAAAGTTTGAGGTAGCCGAGAAATCTGGCCAATATTAGCTTGGATGCGAAGGGGGGTCAGCAAATACGAATCGCTCAAGGACATTCGTGCCACCCCACCGCCTATCACGGCTCAGTGCTATCACCATGCCACCTTCAAAGGTACGTCTTCCAGGGGAAATGTACAATATCCGCACCATAAAATCGACTGCCGATTCTGTCAACATGAAATCGGTCCTGGACCATCGCCATTTATAACCACGAGCGCAGTGTGCCCATTAATAATCCACGCAACTCCCCTGTCGCGCCGTCGTCCTCCACGCAGCGGACACAGTGCCGTCGCGTTCGATTTCCTGCAGGTGTCGCAGAGCCCCTGAACTCGCCAGCTGATTGGGAAGCGGATGTGGGATCAGTTGGGTACCACGCAGGTGTCTACGCGCGAGGTGTCGACCACTTCCTATGTGAGCGAATGGCTTCCAGCTGTCGTGCGATACCGAGAGGACAATCGGCACCATCCGGCCGGAGTTGCTGTCGCGTGGTGGGTGTTCAAAGACCGATCAGTTCGGCAGTCCGGCGAAGGTCGACGGGGCTCACTCAAACCGTCTTCGCGTCACGCGAGCACCCAAACCAGTGGGTAGCGCCCGTCACGATCACGTATCGGCGCGACGCCGACCACCAAGCCCGTCGTCGGGCCCAAGATCGGGTCGTTGGCGAGCACCTGGTTCCACATCGCAGCTTGATGATCAGCACTCGCCCTCTTGACGTAGCTGAACTGCTCGGAGTCAAGGGGATCTCCGAGTCGTGGTGGATTCACCGGCGGAATCTTCATCCGATCACCTACTCGACTGAGAAGTCATTACACATGATCCTCGGACTGATGAAACTGTCAACCAAGCCTCCGGTCGGATCCTGCATCGGCAATATTCGAGCGTTGCCGGACGCGCGGACGCGCGACAACTGCAAATGGTCGCCGTTCTGTGCCCTGTTGGGGCCCACCCAAATATGATGCTGTTCGGGCCTGAGCGCGCAGGCTTTGGGCTGGCGCCACCAATACTCCAACGCCGAGATCGTCCCCGGCCGACGATGGGACTGGGCCCACCTGATCGATGGAACACCGGATGAGGTAGTCGAAAACAAGAGCGGCAGACTTGATTTCGATCAGCTACGCGCCGATGAGGAAGCTCTGCAAGCAGGCCTCAACGTCACCTACAACATCAACAGCAAGTACCCCTACAGCGAGGCAGAAACTCGCCGAATTACAACGACTGCAAGACGAGCACCCAGACCAGTTTCGCGTGAACCGGCTACCCTAACGGGGAGGCAACCATGGGCAGCACATTCAACTATGTACCGATCCAGCTGACGAAAGCGTTCCGCGACGCCCAGTCCGACGAGAAATTCCAAGGCTGGCTCAAAATGCAGGAAGCCGCGGTGGGCATCGAATTCCCCATCAACAACCTCCCAGAGGCGCGCGACAGCATGTTCACCAAAGACATTCTTTCCCTGGCTGAAGCCAAGCTGACCGACCTCTACGCCAGTAACCGCGCCGCATACGCCGGTGACGAGAACATCCACCGCACAATGCGTTTCGTGTACTACATCGGTGAAACCTTCCGCCGGGCATTCGAAGGAACCTGGGTCGCAATCCCCTCAAGACAACACTTCTGAACAGGGCACTCCGCTGCCGAGCATCGACGTACCGTTCCGTGAAGGATTCATCCAACCGACCCAACTCATCGGTTTCGCGCTCACCCGACGCAACGGCATCGAGATCACGCGTGTGTACGGCCACATGGAACGCGCCTACAACAAATGGCAGGAAGCAGGACGCCCGGAGCGCACCTTCCGCGGCACACTGCGGGAGAACGACTAACGGACCGGACGGTCGGTCCATTCGACTGTGAGAATGCCCCTCGACGGCGTTGTCAGGTTGGTCCTACAACTGTTACTTGCACCGGGCGGCAACCAACCCGGTGCGTCGATCCTGGGCCATGATGATCGAGTGAGCAATCAGACGCCCGAGGCAGCTGCCATCGCAGAGGCTGCGATGGGTCTGGCCGGCCAGCGACTGCATCCATTTACGAGGGAGCTCATCGAAGCGCTGTGCCGCGGCGAGGTGACTGGGGATCAAGCCGTGCTAGCGATTGTTGCGCGTTTCGTTACCTAGGCCGATTGAGATCGGCGTCTGGGAACTCGGCATGCCGGCCAGCTCGATTCGTGGGTCTTAAACAACGCCGGCGACTTGATCGGTGACCTGGGTCGAAACCATTGCCCGTAGCACGCTGCCGGTGAGCCACCGGCATGCGTGATTTCCCTTCTGACATGATCTGCGACCTCGTTGGATCCCGGAAAGAAGTGTGATCGAAGCGTTGCTGGCAGATTTAGACTCATTTGCATGGCGGGGGCGTTGCGTGTGAATCCGGAGTCGCTGCGCACTGCTGCGCGTGCTCAAGCTGACGTGGGTGAGTTTGTCTCAAGTCTAGGCGCCGGCCAGTCGCTGAATAGTGCCGGCACCGGGGTGTCTGGTCTGCTCAGCGAAGGTGCGTGTCAGTTCGCCAGCTCCATGGTCGATACCGCATTGAACGCAGTCCGCGAAGACCTGAGCAAGCACTCTGAGAACTTGTCGACCGCTGCCGACCATTACCGCCGCATGGACGAGGAGTTCGGGCGTCGCTTACGCAGGTTCTCCCAATGATTCCCAGCTCAGCGTCACGATCACCCGCATCCGCCTTAAGGCTCACGTCGTGACGGTGACCATTCCTCAGGTCCAAACGTCTCAACCTGAGACGCTGACAGCATCCGCTACCGAACTTGGCCAGAAGGCATCGGGTTTGGCGTCCCGGATCGACAGTCAGCGCGCCAACATCGATGGGTTGCGGTCAGGTTGGCAGGGCACTGCCTCCGACGCGGCGATCGCGAAAGCGCAACCCACTTTGGCACGCATGCAACAGATTCACGATGCTCTGAACCGGGCCCAAACCGTCATACAAGAGGGCGGCACCGCCCTGAATCAAACTCGCACGAGTCTGCTCGGAGCAGTTGACCAGTTGAAGGCCCAGGGCTGGCAGGTCGCACCCGACGGCACGGTATCGGTCCGTCCCGGAAGCGCACTTGATCAGTACGCCAAGCTGAGCCCGGCCAACGCCATGCAACTTCGGCAGCTGGCCACCACAAACTCACTGGGACTCAAGACGCAGTTGGCGAATTTCGACACCTCCGACCGGCAACTGAGCCAGAACCTCCGCACCGCGGTCGGCGGACTAGATTCCGCGCCGCAGAACTTCGGCCCCGGCGATCTCCCACAAGCTCCGCCGTACGACACCGGCGCGGAAATCCCCGTCGGCAAGAGCGCCGAAGAGGTCGACAAATGGTGGCAGTCGCTCTCTCCGGAGAAGCGCGAGCAACTTCGCAAGGATTGGCCCGAAAAGCTGGGCAACCTCAACGGCATCCCCATCGTCGACCGCGACAAGGCCAATCGAGACGTCTGGCAACGAGATCTAGCCCTGCCCCGGGAGATAGCCAAGTCTCGCGGGGTGACCGAAAAAGAAGTTCTGGCACATCCCGAAAAGTACGGCCTGACCGGGCCGACGATGGACCGCTACAAGAACGCCGTCAAAGTTGACGAGGCATTGAAAGCTGATGCCGAGAAAGCCAAGGATGCCAACAACAAGACACCCGAGCTCCTGCTGATGAAATACGACCCCGAGGCATTCGACGGTGAAGGCGCCGCTGCGATCGCAATCGGCAACCCCGACAAAGCCGCGAACACCACCGTGATGGTCTCCGGCCTGACCACCTCGGTGGCGGCCGGGACACTGGCCGACGGGACCGGGGCTAGCGTCTTCACCGAGGCGAACCGAGCCGATCCGCATTCATCGACAGCAGTTGTTCAGTGGATGGGTTACAACGCTCCGGACCTGGATGCCGACCTGGACACCAACGCCGTGGGAGTCACTCAGCCCGACATGGCCCGTGCCGGCGCACAGCTGCTGGCCCCCGACGTCAACGCACTGGCCGTCACCCATGAGGGAAGCCCCGCGCACACCACGGTGATCGGTCATTCCTACGGGTCGACGACCGTCGCCGATGCCGCTGCTGGTTACGGGATGCGCGCAGATGACATCGTCCTCGTCGGCTGCCCCGGAACAGATCTGGCCCAGTCTGCCGCCGATTTCCACCTACCGCCCGACGGGCACCTCTTTGTGGGCGCAGCATCGACTGACTTCGTCACAGGACTGGGTAGCGAACACCTCAACATCCCCGGGACTGGCCTGGGCAACGACCCCGCCATGGACGGGTACGGCTCGACCCGATTCCATGCCGAGGTGGCTGAGCACAGTATCAACCCGCTCAATGAGCACACCTCGTACTTCAGGGATGGCTCAGAGTCGTTGTACAGCATCGCCGACATCGTCTCCGGCCACGGCGACGCGCTCCAAGACCACGGCATGACCGCGGGGCATCGCGCACCGAGTCCTATCCCGGCCTGGCTGCCAGATTTTTCTCCATCGGTGGGGATTGATCCGGAGCTGGTACACAAGTCGAACAACGACCACTATCACACGGGCCGTTGACCGTAACGATCGAGAGAAACGGGGCAATGACGATTGAGACTTGCATGGGCACGAGTAGTAGGAGCGCTGTTGGCGCTGACGGCTTTAGTGGGGTGCTCTGACATCGTGCTGAATCCGATTTCTCCCGAGGAGGCACGCCGCCAGGTCGTCGACGTATCCCGCCAGATCGCCTCCGATCTCGGCGGCGAAGTGGCCGAAGCGAAGTTCGGTTATCAATCCTGCGGCATCAATGGCACACCGCCGTTCAAGGGTCACGCCAATCTAGGGCTGTGGATGCCCGGGGCCGACCGGTCGCGTGCAGTCACTACAGACTCCGTGCTCGACCGATTACGGCAGCACGGTTGGAAAACCAACCCCGACTATCACTCGCACGCCGCGGCGTTCACGCGCGACGGGCTGGATGTGACGGTATGGGTGATACCACCACCCGAACCCGGCGAGCCGCCCACCGCTCATGTGGCGATCGACGTCTACACCGAATGCCGCGACACCTTCGACCATCGCAACGACGGATCGGCGTTTTCCTCGACGGACATCAAGGGAGAAATAGCGCCCAAATAAGGTACAGCTCAAGGGAAGACGAGCATTTCTTTGTGTCCGCATTTCCTGTCGGCTCCACCTCCGCAGCCCAAGCCGATGTTGATCATGACTGGTTCGGGCTGAGCCCCCACGAGCGTGGATAACTACCTCACTAGGGACTGCCCTGCGGCGTTGTTTTCAACGGCGAATTCGAGACTGCCGCCTCTGCGGCTACTGGCACAGACCCGACTGATCCCAAACATGCGGTCCTCAGGGTCGATGCTGAGTCATGATCTTCGAATGAGCGATCGAGCACAGGAAGCGGTTGCTGTCGCACAAGCCGCGACCGGGCTTGCCGGCCAGCCGCTGCATCCGTTCACGAGGGAACTTATCGAATCGCTGTGTCGGGGGGAGTTGACTGGGGATCAGGCCGCAGCGGCTGTGATCGCGCGGTTCGTTGACGCCGCCCATGTCGGTACCTTGGATAGGTATGGAAGGTAGCGCAGCACCGACCTCCGGCAACCGAGGTCGGCGCCGTTTCGGCCAGCTCCCCAGCCTGGTCGTTCCAGAGGACGTCGATGCGCCACTGCCGGACGTCGAACTTGCGCCGTGGGCGGAAATCGCCAAGGAATCGCCTGACCGGTGAGATTCGTCGACCACGGCCGTTTCAGGCCGACATAGGCCCCGATTGTCGGCGCAAACCCGACCCATTGCACCTACCTCAGCCCTTGCCTGTCCTGGTCCGCCAGTACTGACGCGCCCAGAATCTGAGCGATTGGGTCACGTTTCGCTTGCTACCCCGCTTTCTAGACCGTGGGGGCACGTAAGGAATGGCTTGAGCAATACATCCGCCACAAGCGTGGCAAGTGCCAAGTCCGACTTTGGCCGAGCTGGGTCCAGCAACCTTTGCGTTCTAGGGTTCGTGTCCGATGAACGGCTGGCGACCGCAGGTCCTCGATTGTGGGGCTAATGCGGATCCCCCAACCTATTGCGCGCCAGGTTGGTAAATGCCGAAGGTCTGCACCTAGTCGGAGCACTTGAGTCGCTCACGAAATGTATCCCGCGGCAAGTCGTCGCGTATCAGACAAGTACGAGCTATACACTCCTAACTATGTATCAAACCTCCCCCTCTAGCGATGAGTATTGGACGTCGAAGACCCGCTGGTACTCAGCCGTGCTCGACGTCGACAACGTGGCGACGATCTTGGGCCTGCAGGGTTCGACCATGCGCCAGTACGTAGCCAGAAGCCAGTTGGAAGGCTTCCCCGAGCCACTGGCCCGGGGGCGATCCAACGGTTGGTCGCTGGATCAAGTCTTTCAGTTCATCGACCAGTACAAACCACAGTTACGCCACCTCATCCCACGGTTGTACTGCCTTCCGGGGCCGATGAATCCGGCGGTATTCCTACGCGGCGAGGAGATCGTGATCGACGATCGCCTGACTCCGGTGCGGTTTGGTGTGCACTTCTGGCAGCCGAGCGATCGCCGCGGAGAGGTCGCCGTCGCCTACCCGGAGTCGCTTGACGAGCCGGGATGGCGGTTCACAGCTGACCTGCTGGCCCACAAGGCACTAGAAAGGGCTACCGCCGTAATCCTGGTTACCAACGAAATCCAGATGACACCCCAACACGAGTGGCAGGCCTCAATCGCAGTACTCGAACGACACGATGTCGCACTGCCACCGAACACGACCCGCCATCCCATCGGCGACCCCAGTCGCCCGAAAGTTGTTATCCCCGAACTGGGCTGGTACGACCTGGCCAACCTACTGCGTACCGACGTGCCGTGGTGGCCACCGGCTCTGCGTGACATCGCCCAGGTGATTCGCTGGCGTCCCGGCACGCCGCGGCAACACATTCGGATCCAGGACCGCAGTTACAACGAGGCGATGCTGCGCGATGTTGCGTCACATTGCCCACCCGCTCACTCCGAAGCCGCCATCAATCTGGCCGATCGCATCAACCGGATCGTGGAAGACCGTTGGTACAGCGCCTACATGGAAAGTCCCAGTTTGCCTGTGGGTGAACGTTGTGAACGCCCGGGACTCATTCAGGCCGCGGAAGCGAGGTTCCTCATCCCGGTGCCACCGACCCCTTCATACGAGGAACTTGCTTGGCTACTGCACCTCGAAGTCGATGACGCCCTTGTCGCAGACAAAGCCATCGGGGTCTTGGACGCGAGCGGTGCGTGCGAGTCGTTGATCGCCAGCGCTGTCGTGATCGATGACCAGTCCGGGCCGTTGGCGAAACGGTGGCTCGCCGCAGCTAAGCCCGTGAAAGCTGCGGACCGTAGTCAGCTCGGCTACGCCTTTGCGCGAATGAACGCGGCAGGATACGGACCCATCGACGCCTGGCTTGCCCATCCACAGGATGAGAACACCTGGATTGTTGTCACAAAATCTGGAACGGCCGTGGCCACTGTCGGAACCGCCGTGCCGGCCAATGGCCGGCTCGTTGAGTTCGAGCTTGGCTCGTATGGCGGGTTCTTCAAGGACAGCAGCGACCAGGTGTGGCCGCTGCCATTTCCCAAGAGTGGCGGTTACAGCAGCGGCCACGAGGGAACTGGCCCAGCCGATCTCGTTTCCACAGTGGTGGCCCTTCGCCGCGACGCTGCTAGCGACATCGTTACGGTGACACGCCCACCCAACTACCGGTCATTGCCGTTGTGGCGCTACGTTGTCCGCACCAGCACGCCATTTCATGTCAGCCAATCGGACTTCGCTAGTCTCGTCGATTCATCGACGCCACAAGAATCTAGTCCCAACTGATGAAGAGGTGGGGGCCAGGTGTCGGGCGTCGCAATCGCTGTAGCGACGAGAGGCAACCCAAATGGGTGCGGCCACGGCGCGCTTCCTGCGCGACATGTTCGCGCGCAGGTCTCGCGCACCAGAAACACGTGCTCTGGAACGTGTCACGGGCCAAGCCTGCACCCCGGCTGACTAGCGTTCCAGGCATGCCTGCGCAAGCCTGGGTCACGCTGATCGTTGGGTTGATCGCCACCGTTGGGGTGCTGGTCACCTGGCAGCAGAAAAACACCGCGGATCGTCGTAGCGAGTGGTGGAGACGCACTACTTGGGCGTTCGAACGCACCTTCAGCGGTGATGAGGAACAGCGGCGACTCGGTTGGTCGCTGCTTTTGGTGCTCGTGACCTCTAAGCTGGTTACCAAGGGCGACTCTCAATTTGTGCAAGCGGTCGCCGAACATGTGGCATTGGAGGGCGATGACGGAGAAGACTCCGGAGACGACATCATCGCAAGCCCGGACAAAGACGACGACCCAACCCAGTACCGGCAAGTCCAATAGCTTGGCAGTACGCAAGCTAGCCGCGAAGACCGCCGTAGCCGCCAGTAAGAAGAGCGGGCGGCCGGTGAACCCACGCGTCGCCAAACTCGCTGAGTCCTGACTCAGCTCGCCACGACCGGTCGGAAGACCACGTCGAGACGAGAAACAGGGATCTGTGGTCAACCAGTCGCGAACGTGACTCGGCGATCATGAAAATGACTTAACCGAATCATGGCGCCAACCTCTCACGATAGCGTCGGCGCCGGCTGTCGATCATTGGCGAGCGTAAGTAGACTCGCATTGTCACGTCTGGCATTGCCGTTGGTACTGGCGTGTTCCCCGTGAATGAGTCCGGCTCGTTTTAGAGTCCTGTGGGCCCGCGGCGCCCTCCCTCACCGGGCGATCCTGTTCGTCGAGGGACCTCTCGACGTAGCTGTCCTGGATGAATACGCCGGAGGGCGCCTCGACGCCGCGGGTGTGAGCATCTCACGGCACAAAGAACCTCGAAGGCCTTATCGACGGCGAATTCACCGCACGGCTGGGGATCAAGACCCGTGTCCTGACCGACAACACCGACGTCGCGACGCTATGGACCGCAGTAACAGGAAACGTTCCTCAGAAGAGATCAAGCTCGTCAGGCTGATCACACGGTTCGAAGACCAAGGCCGACCGCTACCAACACTTTTCGGCGTCGCTGAGGACGCTCTGCTGTTCGCCCTTCCGGCGGAGGCGATACGGAGTTTCCTGAACGGCCCATTTCCGGAATGGCGGACGCTGGTCGACGAGTGCCGCGCAGCGGACGGACTCGGCCCGTCGGACTCAGCGGAACTGGAAGACCTATGCTCTCGAACACTACCGACTACCACTCAACACCACAGATGGCGTGCGGCGAATCGTCCGCGCGCTGGACCTGGCCGGCGTCGAGTTAGCCAGCATCGGCACGGTGGTCGACGAAATCATCGCGTGGGCCCACGACACGTAGCCAGCGTCGTACCGGACAGCCTCCCGACACAGCCACCCCGCCCGACGCCGACAGGACGATGGTTGACGTATGTCCCCGTTATCGGCACGCTAGCCGACGCCAAAAATACGACGAGCCGCACGGGCGCCTGCAGGAACCGTTCCATTAACGATCATTTTTGGCACATCACGAATCCGGCACGTCGACCCGCCGATTTACTGGCCCCGAAAACGTGTGCCACAACCGTCGGTGCCCTGTGGTAAACCAGATGCATGCGCTTGCTGGGCTACGCGCGCGTGTCCACCCCTGAGCAGAGTTGTGCCGGACAACTCGACGCCCTCACGGCGCAGATCGATACAACGAACGCGACCGGCAGGTTGGTGTTGCATGTTTTTGCGGCGCTTGCCAAATTCGAGCGCAGTCTCAACCACGAGCGCACGATAGCTGGACTTGCGGCCGCCCGGGCAAGGGGCCGTGTTGGCGGCCGACCCCGGGCACTACGCGGTAGCCGCCGGGCGCACGCGTGCGAGATGGCGGCCGCTGGTTTTCCCGGTCGCGGAGATTGCCGGCATCCTGCTCGTCGGGCGCTCGACGGTGTATCGCGCACTGCGCCAAGACGCGATCACTGGAACGACGGGAGATAGCCCCGATGGCGATGACTGACCATGACCGCAAGAAGCTTTGGGGGAAAGCAGCGGGAACCTGCAGCATTTGCCGAAAAGGGCTGGTCCACCAGGCCGAACACCCCGATGACCGGGATGCGCTCGTCGGCGAAGAAGCCCACATCATCAGCGAATCCCGTAATGGTCCGCGGGGCTCTGCATCAGTGCCAGGCATGGACTTCGACGGCTACTACAACCGAATTCTGTTGTGCCGCATCGACCATCGGATCGTCGACGAACAGCCGCACAAGTACACCGTTGACAAGCTGCGCACGATTAGGTCTGAGCACGAACAGTGGGTCCACGATCGGCTACACATCATGCCCGATAAATCGGGTGGGACACCCCCGGGCGTGCGCCTCGAACATCCCGGACTCGGAATGGTGCTACCGCGTCTACGCACTGGCAAGGACGCCTGGTACGCCGTCATCGGCTCTTCGTTCTATCTTCTTGACCCTGTGGACGAGGACGATGCGTCCGCGGAAGCGTGCGACGCCGCCGACATATTCCTCACGAACCTCAAGGACTACGGCGAACTCCACGACGTGATTACAGATCGTGGATTCGATTCGATCCGCGAGGCGCAGCGAGACTTGCGCCGAGGACTCGATGAACTGGCTAGCCAAGGCCTGGCGGCCTTCGGCGCCCAGAACGAGGTAGGAGACGACGATGAACTTCCTATCGTCTTCCCTTCGTCGCTGAGGTCCTCGAGTAGCTGTCCTTCCACGTGAGTACTGCTAGCGACAATTCTTTGCCGTGTCGGTGGAATGCGCTACTTCGCCTGCGTTGAAACGGCATTCGCCGGCAGATGGCGGACGCCCATAAGCCGCTATACGGCAGCGCGGCCGACGTTGCCCGACAGCCCCGGCGTGACGGTATCGACTCCCGCGATCGTTTAGCCAGGCGGTTGCGGCGCGTCCCTCGACCGGCATGGAACCACACGACACTTCTCGTTTTCTCGGGCAAGGCTGTGCGCACGCTGCCGCGCGAAAACCGTTGCCAATATTGGGCGGACGTATCGGGTGCATGGCTGGCATTGGGCATCCCGCGTTCCCGTGTGGCAACCTTCGCAGCCGACTGCGAGCATCACTCCTGGTCTGGCATGGACCCCTCATCTTGATTGAGGCGCCCGAACGGAATGTGTACCGCGGGGGAGTATTTCGATGTGTCTTCGAGGTGTCCGCGCTGATCATCGAAGAAGATATGCGGCCGAAGCACTTCCAGAATCTTTCCTTTTGCCACGCCCCCTAGGAAGAACGCGTCATTGACGATAACTCCCCATTCCTTGAGCGTCAGCACCGCACGCTTGTGAGCTGGTGCATCTCGGGCGGTCACCAGCGATATCCGCAGCCTGTTCTTGTAGTTCGGATCAGTCTTCTTGCGTTGTTCTTCTCGCTTTTGTATCGCGTGGACTTTCAGCAGAAACTCCTGCAGCAGCCCTGGGCTGTGCGGTGTGACCAGGTTCTCGACCTCATGCTGCCGGAACGCATCCAGTCCTTCACCTTGCATCACCTGCTCGGACTGATCGTCAGCGAGGACACCGTCGAAGTCGAACGCGATGCGGACCTGCGCGTCCCCGGGGTCGTCCACTGCTGCCGACGGCAGCACGTGTCCAGCTGGGTAGCCCTGCTCGATGGCTTGTCGGACATCCTTACCGTTGGCAGAAAGAAAAAGCGATATCGACAGTGCTGGTATGTAGATGTAGGGCGCTTGGCCTTGGGTGAACACCGCGCGGCTGCTATCGATGCCATGGTGCTCTATTGAGTTCATAACTCGGAGACCCGTGTCAGGGTCGTTGTGCGACAACACAATAACCTCGACGAGACGGCCCTCCTGCGCCCCGTCTGTGAGGTCATTCAGGGATAGCAAGCGTTTGATGAAGGGGAACGCGACCCCCGGCTCCAATGGCACATCCACTTGCTCCTGCTGGTACGCGCGGTACGCCTCTTCGCCCTGCGTCCGGAAAACCACGTCCGCCTCGCCCAGATTGAACAACGCACTCGACGCAACACCGACGACAAGCCGATGATCGAGTTCGTAGGCCATGACCCTCCCCATTTTTTTACTGCGGCGTCAGCGCCAGACTGTATCCGGTGGGACCCGGTGTTCGGCCAAGTGTTCGTGTCAGTGTCGCTCCGAGGCAGGTTTCCGAGGCGCATTGGGGCTCAGGATGTCCCCGCCAGGACGGGGTGGCCACGATCTGCGGATGTTGTTTGTCCGCGCTACGGACAGCGCGACACGGCCAATTCTCGCTGTGATCGCCCGACCCACACTTCACCTCCGCGGTATCGTTGCTTACATAATCCGATGGCCGTTGTGAAGAGGTACCGGGTGTCGAGTGCGGCAGAGGCGGTGCGTGTGGCCGGCAGCGATTTGGCTGAAGTCCTTGACTCCTTCGCTGGTTGTTTTGGGTTGGAACGATCGTCCGTCGCGTACGTGAGCACGCCGATCACGACTGGGCGGCGGTATTACGCCTGGCTGGCGACGTCAAAGTTGTCTAAGGACAATCCCAACTTTCCTATGGAGCATGCTCGCGAGGTTATCGCTGTCAATCAGGCCTCGGCGCACGCGCTGGTACTCCAGGCCCGGCGCCTTCTCGGCAAGATCGTCGTCGATCCGACAGGCCTGAAGGCGCCTGAATGGTCGCAAAGCGACTTCCACTTCTTTTGGTCGCGGCTGATCACCGATTACGTCGGGACGGTCGTGTTCAACGATGGATGGGAGTACAGCACAGGCTGTACTTATGAATATGCAGCTGCGCTCCGGGCTGGGGCCACTGTGCTCGACGCCCAGATGTCGGTCATGCCCCCTATAGTCGCAGTCACAAAGACGGATGAAGCGATCGCCCTACTTCGCGGTCAGGGGCATGCAGTGCAGAGTTTGGCAGTTGCCCAGCGGCAGATAGTAGAAGCGGTCGAATCAGCAGGGTAGGAGGTCACATCGTGACTGCGTCGCAACCGCTGAAGGATGACGTACTGGCCGAGTTGGCCAAAAATTACAACGTCGCGCAGTTCATCAGCTTTGGGCCCGGCGACGCGGCGGTCCGTCACCACGAACTGCGTACGCCACTGCAAACAGGCAAGTCACTTGAGGATGCCCTCAGCTTCTTGCTGCACCTGAGCGCGAGCGGGACGATCAATATTCGGTCCTTCTCAGTGCGCCAGCAGTCGGGCAATCCGTTTCACTACGGGATCGCCTCTGCGAGCTGTGCTGCGTCGATCATTCGCGAACTGGCCGGCGCGGGATTCTTCACGATTGCGAACGAGACCATCGACGTCAACGACGGCGGGGTGTCGGGTGTCGCAGCGGGCGGAATAGTCGAGTTCGCACCCGGCGACACCCCCCGCGCAGTGGAGAAGCCCGGTATCGCGAGACTGCCGATCGAAATCGGATTCGATGTGTTGCAAACGATTTACCGATTTCCGATCGCTTTCGGCGATCTGATGGACACCCGGTTGGAGTTCAGCTTGCACCCCATGCGGTGCGGTACCCGGCGCGAACACGCCATCGTGTGGGAGTCGTCCGAGTTCGTGGCGGGGCAACTGCAATCCCCGATCAGCTGGCCCAACCGATTTAGTCGCTTCTTGGGCGACAAAGCATTCGGTCTTATCGTCGCCGATGCCCTCGGTCACCCCGTCCCCTACGCGACTGTGGTGGCACGCAACGTTGCCCCATTTTCGTTCGGCGCCCGTACTGAATCGGGTGAGTGGTGGACGCGGACGGCGCCACCTGAGCCCGTGCCCGGCAAGTACACGACGACCCATGGATGGGTCGATCCGTTCGATTTGCTTCAACGCGAGGACGAATCGGGCCGCCGTTTGGCATCTGTGCTGGCACAGGAGGGCGTCGACAGTCAGTTCAGCGGTGCTACGAGGCCAGGTGAGGGCGAGGCGCCCGACGTGGTCGAAGGCGTTGCTGGTCGCGGCGATGAATTCATGTTGGGCCACGACGTACCTACGACTTTGCCCCAGCGTGTTGTCGAGGATGTACGTAACGTAACCGCGGATCTGCGAAAGCAGTTGGGGCCCGTGCGGATTGAATGGGCGCATGACGGCACCAAGGTCTGGGTGCTGCAGATGCATCGTGCGGACGTGCCTAGCGAGCATCGCTTGAATATGACCGCGGGGGTGGAACCCGATAGCTGGGTTACCTACGAGACGGCATCTGGGCTCGAAGCGCTCCGCGACTTGCTAGATGTGGCGTTCGATGCCAAACAGGGAATCGAAGTGATCGGTGAATTCGGTTTGACATCTCATGTCGGCGAGCTGCTCGCCAAAGCCGCAGTGCCGGTGCGCGTTCGCGACTCTGGCGTCGGGGTCGATCATCTCTGATGACCGCTGCTCGGCCTTTCGCACTCAGCTCACGAACTCGCACCCTCAGTCCTCAAGGCTTCGATCTTTGCTCGGATCTCTGGTTCGAGCGTCTTGGGCGTCTCCGGCCGTTTGAGGACCTCTGGCACCCAATCCAACTCAAGGTCGTGGTGGGCTTAGGCCTGCGGATACGCCAGCAGCGCGAATTCGGTCCACGGCGTACGCGCCACGTTGATGGCGATCCGCTGCCCGGGTCGTGAACTTCTCCACGCGGCGGCGTAGAAACGACTGGATGTCGATGTGATCAGCCACTTGGGCTGACATCCCACGTCGGTGAGTTGCTCACCATCGCCCAAGTCCCCGTTAAGATCCATCAGCCCACGGCTGCAACAAGCGAGTGAGCCGCCGCATCAGTTCACAACAGTGCCCGGAGTGTTGATGAGACAGGCTCCTCGAGGCGGTCCAGCATTGCACTGTTATTCAAGATCGCCTCGTACTCCGCGGGCAAGTCGAAGTCGCCCACTTCCGCTTTGAGGTACACAAGCAGGGCGAACTCTTTCCATGGGCCGCGCTGGACGTTAATGAAGTTGCCGCCGTCGTCCTTTGGGAAGCGCGTTAGGTAAGCATTTAGATTAATGGTCGTGGCACCGCGACGGTCCAAAGCTCTCGTAATCGATTCGGCTAACAGCCCGCCGTCATTAACGTAGTCCGCGATAGCGTCGACCAAATGCTTGAGTTCAGTGAATACGCCCAGAGGTGTGGCACGCGCAAGCCGCACGACTGCGTCCGAATCAAGCGGCAACACAATCTCTTTCGCGCGCTCGCGGATAATTCGCGCCCGTTGAGTTAGATCAGGAGGTAGCAGTAAAATCTGTTCATCGATTCGGCCTGTGCGCTTGATTGCACTGTCGATATCTTCTGCGTAGTTGGTGGCGATAATAAAGACGGAGCGCGCACTTTTCCTAAGATCATTGATTTTTGTAAGCATGCTGGGAGTCATCATCTGGAAGATGGTCTCTTGACTCATGTACTTCTTGCTGTCGCGGTCGAGAAGAAGCCGATCGATCTCATCGAAAAGAATGACGGTGTTCGCCTGAGACTGCAGGACATCGAAAACTCGTTTGGCCCGTTGCTCAACCCCTGCCTCGCCGCTTTGAGTGAAGTCACTTGGGGAGATGGTGATCATATCGTAGCCCAGCGCCTCGGCCAGATTCTCCGAGAAGCTCGTCTTGCCGGTGCCCGGCGGGCCGTAAAGCAGCATCGAGTAACTCGTCGCGCCCTTTCGAGATCCCGCGTTCGTTCGGCGCGGTTCCACGAAGTACCGATTGATCATGTCGTATGCGCGAAGCGGATTCCCGGCGTCGAGCCCGGCAAGCGGTTCCTGTAGGACCTTATCCGCCCAGATCGCGGTCAGTTGGGCTTCGGTCCGCACTGGGGTCCGCGCGAAATTGAGGCCCGCAGCTATTCGTGCGCAGCGCGCGGTGTGCTGTTGAAGCATTGCGCTGTAGTGCTGAAGGAACAGCACCGCCTGGCTTGTCGCCCAGAGGTGTATAGTATTGCGCTCGAACGTATGTTCGGATTGCCAACCGTCGAACAGCTTGCCGGCTCCGCCCGGCATATCCACGCTGATACGCAGTTCACGTGACAAAAGCCAATCCGCATACGACTGCAAGAGGTCGAAACTACGGGTAAACAACGGCTCGGCTGACGGCCGCCTCGCGGCGTGCAGGTCACAAACACGCAGGTACGAATTCGCAACCTCCACACTTTGCGGAAGCAAGATTCGTCCCTGACTCGTCACCGACAGAGGCCGTACCGGCCGCCAGTGCGAGCCGATACTGGGACTGCTACCCAGCACGGTGACCACCTTTTCTACAACCGCCTCGCTGACGGTGTCAGCATTGATCAACATCAACGCTTCTAGAGAGAAGACAAGGCTGGCGGGATCGAACCCACCATCAAGAATGGCGCTATTCGACAGCTCGCGATGCAGCTGTTCCAAGAAAACGTCGGGAAGTTCGCTCAGCGCCAAAAATGGAAACTGCGCAGCGCCGGCAACCTTGGCCAACTGCACCGAACGGAGGACCGGGAACGGGTGCTGGACCGGGCGTTCGTCGGTGGCAAGCGGTGTCAATGGCATGGATCGCGGTTGGTCAATCAGCTGCTTCAGGCGTATGTCAGCCAGGTGCCCTACTGCGGCTCGGTAGGGTGCCGCCTGCTCGTCGTCAACGATGCCTGCGGCCAGCAACTCGTAGAGCCACGTTAACGTGAGGGGATCGTCCGGGCCCCAAGTTGTCGACTTCGTCAATGGCGCCTTATCCAGCAGCACATCAGCCGGCGCACCCAGCACACCGATGAGCGCACTCAGGCCCGTGTTGAGGATCGCGCGGACATCCCCGCCTTTGCGATAAACACCGGTGCCCGTTCGGACAGCGGGGACGAGCACACTGTTCTTGATCACGCCGTGAGCCACGGCCATGGCGTGCAGGATCATCGCGACCGTGCTCTGCGACAAGGTATTGGGCTGTGCTGGCTGCTCGCGATCGACGAGCGAGTACGGCCATCCCTTCGGGCCAAGTTTCGTGGCCTTCAACGTTGCCAGGGCGCCGTCGGCTTGGGTCTGAACTTGTTCAACCGCAAGCAGATCCGTTGCGTATCGTCGCTCCAGGTAATCGCTGAGGTCCACTCGGGTTCCTTCCGTGACAGGTGGTTACATCAAACAATCTCAGCAGGCTCAGTGGAAGGAAAACTTTTCGACTCTGGGTATCGAGATTCAAAAACTGGGGATTGGCCCGTACAAATCCCTTCCCGGCCAAACTTCCCACGACCGGATAGCGGGCCTCACCATACATAAAGGTCACGAACCCAAATGAGTTCGTGACCTTTGCGTCTGGAGTTTGTAGAACTCCTCCACCTTGGGGCGCGGGGACTTGAACCCCCAAGTCCCCAACCGCCGCCGGGAGCTGAAGTGTCGTTCTGATCTTCATGTCGAATCCGACATCTGCGCGACATCAAGTTGAGAATTCCGACACGGAGATTGAGAATCTACAGCAGCAGCAGACCACCGCCAGGTTGCCCAGCCCGCCGACATTAAGTTGAGCTAATGCGTGTGAAGAAACATTAGCTGTACTTGATCACCGCACGTCCATAGCCTCAGACGCATGGCTTCACCCGTCCTCATCGGATTCCTCACCACCATGGCGCTGATCGCCGCAATCGGCGCGCAGAACGCCTTCGTGCTGCGCCAGGGCATCCGTGGGGAGCACATCGTTGCGGTGATCGCGTTGTGCACGGTCTCCGACCTGATCCTGATCGCCGCGGGCATCGCCGGCGTCGGCGCCGTCATCACCGCCCATCCCGACGCCATGGCGGTGGCGAAGTTCGGGGGCGCAGCCTTCCTGATCAGTTATGGCGTCCTGGCCGCGCGCCGGGCCTTCCGGCCCTCGGCCCTCAACCCGTCCGAGCGCACCCCGGCCCGTCTGGCCGAGGTGCTGGTCACCTGCCTGGCGCTGACCTGGCTGAACCCGCACGTATACCTGGACACCGTGGTGCTGCTCGGCTCGCTGGCCAACGAACACCAGGAGCAGCGGTGGCTGTTCGGGGCCGGCGCGGTGGCCGCGAGTGCACTGTGGTTCACCGGCCTGGGCCTGGGCGCGCGCCGACTGGCCGGCCTGTTCGCCACCCCGATGACCTGGCGCATCCTCGACGGCGTCATCGCGGTGATGATGGTCGCGCTCGGCGTCGGCCTCGCGGTGTCCTGAGCACCGGCCTCCGCTACCTCCGCCCTGGCGGAATTCGTCAGGTAAGTGTCGATCGGATTCTGGGCATGCGACAGAATCACGAGGTGAGTCCCATGTTCCGCCGTGAACCGTCCCCGGCCCCGCACCCCATGGCGGATGCTCCAGCCTGGTTCACCTCCGCCCTGGAACAGACACCAGAGCACTCCACGATCGACGTCGACGGATGCCCGATTCACGTGCGCAGTTGGGGTGACCCGGACAAACCGCCGCTCGCGTTCGTCCATGGCGGCGGAGCGCACTCCGGATGGTGGGATCACATCGCTCCGTTCTTCGCCCGCACCCACCGGGTCATCGCACCTGACCTGAGCGGGCACGGAGACAGCGGAACCCGCACCGAATACGCCCTGTCGATCTGGGCCCGGGAAGTCCTCGCCGCGGCAGAAGCCTCGGGGTCCTCGGCACGGCCGACGATCGTCGGCCACAGCATGGGCGGCTGGGTGGGCGCCTCGGCCGCCACCCGCTACGGCTCGCAGATCGACAGCATCCTGGTCATCGATTCGCCGCTGCGCGATCGCGCACCCGAGGAAGTCCGGCTGCGGAACCGTCGCCGGGACACCGCCGGATACCCGACCGAGGACGAGATCCTGGCCCGATTCCGCGCAGTGCCGAAGCAGGACGTGACGCTGCCCTATATCGGTCACCACATCGCCGTGGAATCGATCCGCAAGACCGACGACGGGTGGGTGTGGAAGTTCGACCCCGACATCTTCGGCGGCCACCTGCTCGACGAAACGTCTGCCGACGAGGAGATCCTGGAGAACACCTTCGCCCGAATCCCTTGCCGGGTGGGGTATTTGCGTTGCGAAGACGGAGTGGTTCCACCTCGGATGGCCGACCAGATCCGTTCGATGCTGCAACTGCGGGGTCCGTTCGTCGAACTCGCCGAGGCCGGCCACCACCCCATGCTGGATCAGCCCCTGCCGCTGGTGGCCACCATCCGCACGCTGCTGGAATTCTGGTCCATCACTTAGCGTGCAGGGGTCCGGAGAACGACTTCTTCAGCGCCATCGGCGCCACGGCCGGCAGCAGGGCGGCGAGCAGTTTCCGCTTGAGCCCCTTCGGGTTACGGACCAGTTCGATGTCGACCCGTGTCCCCGTGGCCTGCGGGGTGAGTTGGAATGTCCAGCCACCGCCCGGGCCGAAGACCTTCGAGTCGTGGGTGGCGACGGTGACGCGCCCGCGCTTGGCATCCCAGTCGTAGCGGACGCGCTCCCACGCCGCGCCCGTTCCTTCGGTCACTTCCGCCCAGGTATCCCCGAGCCCGTGCACCTGGAAATGCTCCGAGTCGATCGTCGGCCACCGCTCCGGCCGGGACGGCCCAAAGTCAGTCAGCACGTTCATCAGGGCGACGGGCTCGAGCTCTGATGTCATCTGGAAACGAACGACGGGCATGGTTGCGCTCCTGTGGGTCACGGAATCAGCTGAGGCATATCGACATTCATCTGACGTCGGCGACGGTGCCGAACGCGCTGAATGCCATACGTCCATCTGACCCGCAACCGGTGATCAAGTCCAACGATTGTTTTGGATGGAAGTCATCTTAATCAGAGATGGCAACGCGCAGCCGCGGATCAGCCCCGTGCCTGCCCGCGGTTTACTCCAGGACCGCGGTGCCGTCTGGTTTGACGGTGACCTTGGCCCCCGCGATGTCCTCGCGGATGCTGGCCTCGGCCTGCGACAGATCGGGGACCACCGCGAGCGCCCGGCTACCGCTGGGGGTGCGGACCGCGACGAACACCTTCTCGGGCTCACCGTCCCGGTTGAATGGCGTGGTCCAGGTCTCCACTGTCCCGGTGCCCGACCAGCCGTCCTCGGCCACCACCGTCGGCTCCGCATCGACCTCGGATTGCACATCCTCCCAACGGAATTGTCCCTGAGGCGGTTCGGTGCTGTACACGCCGAAACTGTGCTTGCTCAGATAGCCGCCATTGGCGGTGATCAGGCCGAGCTGGCCGGGGTTGGCGGTTAATCGCTCGGCCATCGTGGCAATCGAATGTGACACATAGTTGTTCCACGGCCCACCGGCGAAGGTCAGACCACCGGTCACGGTCAGCGGACGCTGCGGGTCGTCCAGCGGCAGCCCCAGTTCATTGGCGGCCACCTGGACTGCCGACGGGAAGCACGAGTACACGTCGACCGCCGCCAGATCGTCGATACCCACACCGGCCAGCTCCAGCACCCGACGGCCGGCGATCCGGATCGCCGGTGACCCGGAGAAGCTCGCCCGCTGCCCGATCAGATACGTGTCGTGGGCATCGGTGCCGGCATACGGGAAAACCCAACGCTCCCTGGGTATCTGCAGCTCCGTCGCCTTCTGCACCGACGTCAGGATCAGCGCGGCGCCCTGGTCGACCATGTTGTTGGAGTTCATCAACTTGGTGTAGGGCCAGCTGATCATCCGGTTGGACGGACCCGGCTGACAGATCTGCTCGGCCGGCAGCGCCTCCCGGCTCCACGCATGTGGATTACCTTCTGCGACTTGGCTGAACCGCGACCACAACTCACCGATGCGGCGGCGGTGGGCGTCAGGCTGCTCCCCCGCCGCGATCCGCAGCGCCTGCTCGAACATCGGATAGACGTGCGACGGTGCCACCAAGCCGATCCGGATCTCAGCCGGCCCGGCCATGTCGAACTCCGGGTCACTGGGTGCCATCGGCACCGAGGCGTCCTGCTCCGTTCCGGTCAGCCGCTCGCCACGTGACTTCAAACGGCTTCGGGTACGCCAGGTTTCACCCCCGGCGATCAGCACCACCTCGTTGCGGCCCTGTTGGATGTCCAGGCAGGCCTGGTTGACCAGCGACTGCGGCACGTTGCCGCCTACCGGCGTGTACCGGGTGGCCGCATCTGGTGCGCCGATCCGCTGGGCCAGCAGCAGACCCGGGTCCCGGTAGCGCAGCGACAGCAAGTTGACCACCCGGACGGCGTCGACCGCCTCGAGCACCGCGGCGTCGGCTGCGGCCCGGGCGGCGACCTCCATCAGCCCGACCGGCTCGCTGTCGGGGCTTTCGTCATGCTGGTTGACCTGGCCGTAGCCGACCAACACCGGGGTTCTGGGGTCAAGTACCACGTTTCGAATTCCTATTCTGCTGCCGGGCCGACCCGGTAGATCGACTTCAGACTCTGGTACGCGGCCAATCCCTCCGGGCCGAGTTCACGGCCCAGCCCGCTGGCCTTGATGCCGCCGAACGGTGCTGCGATGTCCAGTTGGTAGTCGTTGACTCCGACGGTGCCGGTGTGGATGGCGCGAGCGATATCGGTGGCGCGCTCGGCATCAACGGACCAGACGGTTCCACCCAACCCATACTCACTGTCGTTGGCCAGTTCGATGGCGTGCTGTTCGGTTTCGTACGGGATCACCGCGAGCACCGGGCCGAAAATCTCCTCCTGGGCGATCCGCGCCGAATTGTCCACATCGGCGAACACCGTCGGCGACACGAACCAGCCGTCCGGCTGCTCGGCCGGAATCCCGCCGCCGGCAACAAGCCTCGCGCCGTCGGCCTTGCCGGCTTCGATGTAGCCCAGCACGCGGTCACGCTGACGGGCACTGACCAGCGGACCCACCTCGGTCGACTTGTCCAGCGGGTCGCCCACTTTCAACCCATCGGTCAGGGCGGCCAGCGCATCGACAACTTCGCCGTAGCGCGACCTCGGCGCCAGGATCCGCGAGCTCAGGTGGCAGGTCTGCCCGTTGTTGGCGAACGACGCATTCTTCAAACCCTTGATGGTGGCGTCCAGGTCGGCGTCCTCGAGGATGACCGCCGCCGACTTTCCACCCAGTTCCAGGGTGACCGGCCGCAGCAGCCGGCCGCACTCCTGCGCGATGAGCCGTCCGACGGCGGTCGATCCGGTGAAGGACACCTTGTCGACGCCGGGGTGCGACACCAGATGGGCACCGGCATCGGGGCCACCGGCGATCACGTTGAGTACCCCCGCGGGCAGCCCTGAAGCCAGCGCGGCCTCGGCGAAAATCAGTGCGTCCAAAGCAGTTTCCGGAGACGCCTTCAGCACCACGGTGCAACCGGCCGCCAGCGCGGGGGCCAGCTTGAACGCGGCCAGGGCCTGCGGGTAGTTCCAAGGCACGATCGCCCCGACCACACCGACCGGTTCACGACGCACGATGGTGTGCCCGATCGCGGCGGGCCGAATTTCCTCATCGGCGGACTCCGCGATCAAGCCGGCGTAGTACCGCAGCAGTCCCGCGGGGAAGAGTCCGTTGGCCCCACGCGACAGCCGGATCGGCATGCCGTTCTCACGCGTGCACAGCTCATTCGTCGACGACGCCCGGGCGAGCAACTCGTCGGCCAACCGGCCCAGCGCCGCGGCTCGATCAGCCGGCGGCGTCGTGGCCCAGCCGGGCAGCGCGGCGCGAGCAGCGGCCACAGCCGCATCGACCTCAGCCTGATCCGCCGCGGCGCCGTCACCGAGCAGCGCACCGGTGGCGGCTTCCAGCACCGGCGTGGATGCCCCGGCGGCGCGGAACTGACCTCCGATGAAGACCCGTGCACCATCATCGACCACGGTCATACCGGCACTCCTTCGACGCTTGAGCATTACGGGACCATCATCACGCCACAGCAGCGCCGTGATGGGTCCACCTTCGCGCGACGCGGCCTGCGCTGTAAACGACAAGCAGGGAAATCCCTGCGTGAGCGATCGGGACATCTGGTCGCTCACCTGCGACCGGCGAGATCGCCAGTTCGCGAACTATCAGTCCAAGACGAGTGCGCGGGACGGCTCTGACACCATCGACACATGACCGAACGCATCGAAGTCCAGCGCACCATCGCCGCGCCGGCGGCCGATATCTTCGCGGTGCTCTGCGACCCCCACGGCCACGTGGCGATCGACGCCACCGGCATGTTGCAAGACGCCGAGGGCGCGCACGTCACCGCCGTCGGCGACAGCTTCGTCGTCCACATGGACCGCGAATCCCTCAACGATGTTCCGCTGGGCAAATACGACGTCACCGTCAAGATCAGCGAATTCGACCAGGACCGGCTGATCGCCTGGACCATCCTGGGACGGATCCGCCCTCAGATCGGCCACGTGTACGGCTACCGGCTCGAACCCGCCGCCGAAGGCACCACGGTGACCTCCTTCTACGACTGGTCCGACATCGACCCGAAATGGCGTGAGGCCGACATCTTTCCGGTCATCTCCGAGAACGCGCTGCGCGCGACCCTTGGCATCCTCGACCGCAGCGTGCGCCGCGGCTATCCCCACAGCGCGCGCGGAGAAACCGAGGCGCCGGTTTAAGCCGGGAGGCGGTAACGGGCACGGTGACCCAAAATAGGTACTACACAACCCTTTCCAGGCTCGAACAACCCGGTAGGCTGCCGGAGCGGATACCCATGCGCGATCGGAGGTCCGACACCCGTGCTCGACGCTGACGATGTGCGCAGCATCGCACTCTCCTTCCCCGAGACCACCGAGAAGGAGCGCTGGGGCCACCCGACCTTCGACGTGGCGGGCAAGATGTTCGTCACCGTGCCCGACGACGAGACCTCATTTGCAGTGCGCTGCCCCAGGTTTGACCGTGAGGAATTGATCGCCGCCGAACCGCACAAATTCTGGGTCCCCCAACACGAGGCCGCCTCGGCCTGGGTACGGGTCCGGTTGGCCGAACTGGAGGACTCGCGAGAGCTCCGCGACATTCTGCTCGACTCCTGGCGGCAAGCCGCGCCCGACCGACTGACCGAGTAGCTACGCGAACCCCTCTGCGACGGCACCCGCTCAGACTGGGGCGAAACGACCGGCCCAGGGCATCGCCTGCTCGAGCTGGGCTGCCAGCTTGAGCAGCAGCGATTCGCCGGCAAGCGGTGCGACGAACTGGACGCCGAGCGGCAATCCTTCTGCCGTCCAATGCAGCGGTAGCGAGATCGCCGGGCGGCCGGTGATATTCGCCAGCTGCGTGTAGGGCACCCAGCCCAGGTTCTTGTCCACCATGTCGTCGACGATCTTGGTGTAGCGCAACAGGCTTGCGGTCCGGGTCTTGATCAGCGCGTCGGCCGCGTGCTGCAGCACCACTGGGAGATCGAACTCGCCGATCCGGGGCGGCAGCGTCGCCAAGGTGGGTGTCAACAGCAGGTCGTACGACTCGAAGTACGTGCTCAGCCGCAGCGTGTGTTCGTGGCGCCGCTGCACCGCATCGAGATAGTCGACACTGCTCGTGGCGCGGCCGATCGCCGCCATGATGAGCGTGTCCCGTTCGAAAGCGTCGTCACCTGCGCCGGTCAGCCGCTTGGCTTCGGCGAGCTCCCATGCGCTGTAGACGAACCAGGTCAGCAGGAAGTCGCGGGCCAGCGCGGCGTCGTCGAAGGGCGCTTGAGGAAGTTCCTCGACGTGGTGGCCGAGCTCGGTCAGCGCAGCTGCCGTTGCCTCGACGGCCGCGAACGCCTCGCGGTGTGGCGCCGGGTTGATCGCCGTCGGCACCCGCAGCCCGATCCGCAGCTTTCCGGGGTCCGCCCCCACGCACGAGGCGAACGACTCCCCGGGCAGCCCCGGCACGTACGGCCCAAAGGGTTCGCCGCCGCTGAGGACATCGAGCATCGCCGCTGTGTCGCGCACCGTCCGCGAGACGACGCCTTGGACGGCCGCGCCGTGCATGGATTCCGCCACTACCGGTCCCGACGGTGTGAGCCCACGGCCCGGTTTCAGTCCGACGAGACCACAACTGGCCGCCGGGATGCGAATCGATCCGCCGCCGTCGTTGGCGCCGGCACACGGCACGACGCCCGCGGCCACGGCGGCCGCCGACCCTCCCGAGCTGCCACCCGGCGACCTGGTCAGATCCCAGGGGTTGCGAGCCGGCCCCCACGCGTCCGGCTCGGTGATTCCCTTCGCGCCGAACTCCGGGGTGTTGGTCTTCCCGAAGATGACCAGGCCCGCGTCGATCCAGCGCTGTACGACGGTGGCATGCTCGGCCGCGTTCAGCGACATCAGCGCACGTGAACCGGCCGAGGTGGGCAAACCCGCGTAGTCCTGGGCCAGGTCCTTGATCAGAAACGGGACCCCGGCGAACGGGCCGGTCAGGTCACCGGTCGGCGACGCCGGAACGTCACGCACGATGGCGTTGAGCTTCGGGTTTACCGCCGCCGCCCGCTCCTGGGCGGTGGCGAGCAACTCAGCCGCCGAAACCTGCTTGTCAGCAACCAGTTTCGCCAAGGAGGTGGCGTCGTGTGTCCGGTACTCGTCAAAGTCCACCCCACGAACCTAGACCGCGGTGCCGTTGCGCGGTGATCTACCGCCCGGAGCAACAAGCTGGGGGTCGTTGCCGCCAGAAAAGCGGGTTGGGCAAGCTGAGTACCAACCGATCCGAGAAGGAGCATCCGTGGACTTCACGACGATCCGGCACGAGCTCGACGACGGAATTCTGACCGTTGTCCTCGATCGCCCGGACAACCTCAACGCCTTCACCGTCGAGATGGCCGACGAGTTGGAGCGCACCTTCGTGGCGGTCAACGACGACGACGCGGTGCGTGCCGTCATCGTCACCGGCGAGGGCCGGGCGTTCTGCGCCGGCATGGACCTCTCGAGCGAGGGCAACGTGTTCGGCCTCGACGAGTCCAAGTCGCCGAGCCTGGCCGACATGGCCGACCTCGACGACCCCGAGCTCCGCCGGGTCAGGGACACCGGCGGCCGGGTCACCCTGGCGATCTACGCCTGCCGCAAACCGGTGATCGCCGCCATCAACGGGGCCGCGGTCGGGATCGGTGCGACGATGACGCTGGCCATGGACGCCCGGCTGATGTCGACGAAGGCCCGATTCGGGCTGGTCTTCGGAAAGCTCGGCATCACCCCGGAAGCGTGTTCGACCTGGTTCCTGCCCCGAATCGTCGGTATGCCGGCGGCTCTGGACCTGGTGTACCGCTCCGACATTCTCACCGCAGACGCTGCCCGTGAGATCGGGCTGGCTCAGGCCGTCCACGAACCGGACGCCCTGATCGCCGAGGCCCGGGCGCTGGCCGACGCGTGGACGCGCGACCGCTCACCGATCTCGGTCGCCCTCATGCGCCAGATGCTTTACCGGAATGCGTCCGAGCCGCATCCCGTCGACGCACACCGGGTGGACTCGCTGGCGATGTTCTACACGAGCATCGGCGACGGGCACGACGGGGTGCGGGCCTTCCTCGACAAGCGCGTCCCAGAGTTCACCGGTCGGGCATCCGAGATGCCGCCGTTCTATGAGGAGTGGGTCGCGGGCGGCGATACACCGCGGTGACGCCCCCGTTTGGCGCGCACGCCAAGTGGCTACCGACACCGCATGTCTCAACCCAACGCTGACACCGCACATAAGGCGCAGTGATCCCGCGTTGCGTGGCCGCTCCGCCATTCCGCAACAGCGACTCCCGGTCCAGCGGCGGACATCTGAGCCGGGCGCGCAGCTGAGGTCGACATCGTTGCGGTGAAGCGCGCGCTTGACGACTTACCTCACACCTGACGACTGATATACGAATAAGTGTCGCCATCATTGGGTCCATGGCGACACTTATTGGAGTCATTCGGCGGCGCAAGTGTCACCCTTCGGGCACTATAGCGACACTTATTTGATTAACTGTCGCTATAGTGGACTGATGGCGACACTTCCGCCGCTCAGCTACGAGACGCTGCAGTGGACCCCGAGCGTGGGCAGCAGCTACTACTCGCGGTCGTCTCGCCGGGGTGGGCCATACCGGGCCGCGATCCCACCAGCTATTGCCGACCTCCATCTGGAGCTGCCGTCGGATGTGTACGCGTCTGCCGAGGACGCCAGCCTCGCCATCGCCCGATTCGATGCTGAACTCGGAGGCGAGATCGCCCCGTTCACAGCCGTGCTCCTGCGCAGCGAGTCCGCGGCCAGCTCCCGCATCGAGAACCTCACCGCGTCCGCACGGTCCATCGCCGAAGCCGAACTGCCGGGCGCTAGAGGGAAGGCCAACGCCAAGCAGATAGTCGCCAACACTGCAGCGATGACCGCCGCCGTCGAGCTGTCGGATCGTGTCGACGCTGATGCCATCCTGGCCATGCACGCCGCACTGATGGCCGGCCAGTCGCGTCACACACCGGGACGGTGGCGTACCGAACAGGTATGGATCGGCGGCGGGGACAGCCCACTGAACGCGATGTTCGTGCCACCCCGCCACGAGCGCATCCCCGCCGGGATCGAGGACTTGATCACCTTCGCCGCGCGCGACGATGTTGCGCTGCTCGCGCAGATCGCGGTAGCCCATGCCCAATTCGAGACCATCCACCCGTTCACCGACGGCAACGGCCGTACGGGCCGGGCGCTGGTGCAGTCGATGTTGCGCAACAAAGGCTTGACCCGGCAGGTGACGGTCCCCGTGTCCGCCGGGTTGCTGTCGGATACTGATGGTTACTTTGCCGCGCTCAGCGCCTACCGAGAAGGCGATCTCGCGCCGATCGTCGATCGGTTCGCCCACGCCAGCGAGCGCGCGGTTGTCAACGGCCGGCAGTTGATCACCCAGCTGCGTGAGATCCGGGCGAGCTGGAATGACAGGCTCACCGCACGGTCGGACTCGGCTGTGTGGAGAGTTGCCGACCTGTTGACCCGGCGGCCAGTCGTCAACGGTGTGCTCCTGCGCGAGGAGCTGGGGCTCTCTACTGACCACCCCCGCCGTTATTTCGGCCCTCTCACCGAGGCGGGCATCGTCGTCGAGTTCACTGACCGAGCGCGTAATCGTGCCTGGCGCGCACCTGAAATTCTCCATGCGCTCGACGATTTCGCCGAACGGGCCGGACGACGCGGGTGATCGCACGGGCACGCACACGCGATGCCTCGACGGATCTCCGTAGTGGCGGTCAGCGCCAGCTTTACATCTGCCGTGTCAACAACTTGTGAAAGTCCGACAGTCGGCAGTGTCTCCGCACCACCGCCGCTACCGAGAATCACCCCTTGTCACATAACGCTACGGCGCGTAGCGTAACGCCGCGTGACCCGGAGCTTCCACGTCGGCCAGCCGTTCACCACGCCCGATGCCGACATCGCGGCGGCATTAGAGCAGGTCAGCATCCCGACGCTGCTGCTCTCGCTCGTGCACATCACCGGCGACCCGCGCTACATCCGCGAGTTCAAACAGGCCGGGCTGTTCCTCAACGAGGTGCAGGGCTTCATGAGCGAGGAGGACAAGGCGCGGGTCCGTGAGGTCGCGCTGCCGGTGCTCGCCGACTACCGCGACCGCGGGTGTCCGGTCCCCGACCCGCTGCCCGCCGAACTGGTCAGGGAGATGCTGGACTGGGCGGCCTGCGAGACGGTCGACGATGACAACCTGCCGCTGGTCCTGGAGGAACTCGACCTCGAGGGCATCGATCCGCGCCGGCCCACCACCCTGGAGAACACCGACGATTTCCGCGTCGTCGTGATCGGCTGCGGCGAATCCGGCGTCCTGGCCGGAGTGCGCCTCAAGCAGGCCGACATCGACTTCACCATCGTCGAGAAGAACGCCGGCCCGGGCGGAACCTGGTGGGAGAACAGCTATCCCGGCGCCCGCGTCGACGTGGCCAACCACTTCTACTGTTACAGCTTCGAACCCAGCAACCACTGGGATCACTTCTTCGCCGAGCAGCCCGAGTTGCGCCAGTACTTCCGCGACGTGGTGGACCGCCACAACCTGGAACCCCATATCCGGTGGAACACCGAGGTGGTCTCCGCCGAGTGGGACGGCAAGATGTGGAATGTCACGGTGCGCTCGGCCGCCGGCACCGAGACCCTGCGGGCCAACGCGGTCATCACCGCAGTCGGCCAGCTCAACCGGCCGCAGATCCCCGACTTCCCCGGCGCGGAAACCTTTGCGGGACCGGCATTTCACTCCGCGGCGTGGGACCACGACGTCGACGTCACCGGCAAGCGGGTCGCCCTGATCGGGGCCGGCGCCAGCGGCTTCCAGATCGCCCCGGCCATCGCCGACAAGGTCGAGCACCTCACGGTCTTCCAGCGCACCGCGCAGTGGATGTTCCCCAACCCGATGTACCACGAGCCGGTCGCCGACGGGGTGCGCTGGGCGATGGAGCACCTGCCGTATTACGGCCGGTGGTACCGCTTCCTGTTGCTGTGGCCCGGAGCTGACAAGGGCCTGGACGCCGCGCGGGTGGACCCTGACTACGACGATCAGGGCAACGCGGTCAGCGAGATCAACGCCATCGCCCGCATCATGTTCACCGACTGGATCACCACCCAGGTCGGCGACGACCCCGAACTGCTGGCCAAGGCGCTGCCCGACTACCCGGCCACCGGTAAGCGCACGCTGCAAGACAACGGCAGCTGGTTGGGCACCCTCAAACGCGACAACGTGGACCTGATCCGCACCCCGATCGAACGCATCACCCCGACCGGGATCGTCACGGCCGACGGGCATACCTACGACGTCGACATCATCGTGTACGCCACCGGTTTTCGGGCCACCGACGTCCTGTTCCCGATGACGATCACAGGGCGCGACGGCGTCGACCTGCACGACGTGTGGGGGCAGCGGCCGTATGCCTACCGCGGCATCACAGTGCCTGGCTTCCCCAATTTCTTCATGACCTACGGCCCGGGGACGCACCTCGCGCACGGCGGCAGCCTGATCCTCAACTCGGAACTGCAGATGCGCTACATCAACAAGTGCCTGGAGCATCTCATCACCGAGGGCCTGCGGACAATGGAGCCACTGCCCGTACCGACCGAGGAATGGCACCGCCGCTCGCAGGAGGCGATCCGCCAGACGGTGTGGGCGCAGCCCTCGATCAAACACTCGTACTTCAAGAACGCTGACGGTGAGATCCACACCGTCAGCCCATGGCGATTGAGCGAATATCGCTCTGCCATCAATGAACCCATCTGGTCGGACTTCACAGTGCAGGAGGCATGAGTATGCGCGCAGTCGTCGTCGACAGCGCCGGGCAGGTCAGCGTCGAGACCCGGCCGGACCCGGTCCTGCCTGGCCCCGACGGGGCGATCGTCAAGGTCGAGGCCGCCTCGATCTGCGGGTCGGACCTGCACTTCCTGGAAGGTCACTACCCCATCGCCGACCCGGTGTCGGTCGGGCACGAGGCCGTCGGCACGGTTGTCGAAATCGGGCCGGAGGTAACCGGATTCGCCGTCGGCGACCGGGTGCTGGTGTCTTCGGTCGCCGGGTGTGGGCACTGCGGCGGCTGCGCCACCCACGACCCGATCCGCTGCGTGCAGGGACCACAGATCTTCGGCACCGGATTCCTCGGCGGCGCCCAGGCCGAACTTCTCGCGGTACCCGCCGCCAACTTCCAGCTGCTGAAGATGCCGGATGGCATCAGCACGGAGCAGGCGCTACTGCTGACCGACAACCTGGCCACCGGATGGGCGGCGGCCAAACGCGCCGACATTCCGATCGGCGGCTCCGTCGCGGTGATCGGCTTGGGCGCGGTCGGCATGTGCGCCCTGCGCAGCGCCATCACCCTCGGTGCGGCAAAGGTTTTCGCGGTCGACCCGGTGGAAGCCAGGCGGGACCGCGCTGAGGCTTCGGGCGCGACTACGTTCGCGCCACCCTCGGCGCAGGCGATCCGGGAGGCCACCGGTGGCCTCGGCGTGGACTCCGTCATCGACGCGGTGGGCATGGACGCCTCGATCAACGACGCCATCGACGCGGTCCGCGCCGGCGGCACGGTGTCCATCGTCGGCGTGCACGACCTACAGCCCTACCCGATGCCCGCACTGGGCTGCCTGCTGCGCAGCCTGACCATCCGGCTGACGACCGCACCGGTGCAGCAGACCTGGCCCGAGCTCATCCCGCTGCTGCAGGCCGGTCGGCTCAATGTCGACGGAATCTTCACCACCACGATGTCGCTGGATGAGGCGGCCGATGGCTATGCCGCGGCGTTCTCCCGCTCGGGTGATCACCTGAAGGTTCAGCTGAAGCCATAGCCGCCGGTCGGCCACCGCCGGCCGCAAGCGTGGCACCCACGCACCCAGCGCAATGAGCCCCGTACAACACATCGTTGCTCTATGCAAATTTTCGTGAGTCGCTTCACAATCCGGAATTTCCTCGCCGACAACGGAATAACACCTGCGGTGCGGGCAGTTAAACGGACACGTGCGCCCATCGAACTCGTTAGTTGACTGTCCGAACGCGGCGCCACAGCGCCAGGCACTGCCAACAGCCCTCACCGGGCGGCCCTGATGCGCCAAGGCCCGCTCGCCGGCCGGTATCCCGCGGTGGCCGCCATGGTCACCTTGGCCTTGATTCCCTACCTCGCGTTATCTGCCGCGGTCGATCCGCTGGTGCCGATCATCTCCGCCCAGCTGAACCTGTCCGCCCAGACCATGAGCCTGGGCTTCGGCCTGGGCAATGCGGCGTATGCCGTGGGTACCGTGCTGGCGGTCCAGTTCGCCCAGCACCTGCCCCAGCGCCGGATGCTCCTCGCCTACGCGGTGGTACTTGTCGTGGGCTCGATTCTCGCCGCATCGGCGGTCAACGGCACGATGTTCATCGGCGGGCACATCCTGCAGGGGCTGGCGACCAGCATGCTGCTGATCGCCGCGGCGCCGCCTCTGACCATCGGCTTCCCCAGGGACAAACTGCGCTACACGGCCGTGATCATGAACATGTGCGTGTTCGGCGCCGTGGCCCTCGGCCCGTTCATCGGCGGCGTGCAGGCCGAGGCCCACGCGTGGCGGCCACTGTTCTGGATCATCGCGGGAATCGCCGTCCTCGCCCTGCTGATGGCCGCTCTGACCTTCGAGGACGCGCCGCCTGCCGATCTCGACGCGCCGCGCGACTTGAAGGCGATCGGACTGGCCGCCGTCGGCTGCGCCGCTGCGTTCATCGGTGCCGCACAACTCACCACTCACAGTTTCACCGACCCGGCGGCGCTCGCGCCGATGGTGGGCGGCTTGGCGCTGATCGTGGCGCTCATCGCCTACCAGTTCCGGGCCCGTCGCCCGTTGCTGACCGTCCGCACGATGCTGACCAGTTCGATCCCGGTCGCCGGTGTCGGTCTCGCACTTTTCGCGGCTGCCGCGTCGGTGGCGGCGACCGCGTTGACGGCCGAGGTCTTCATGCAGACCTACAGTCCGGTACAGGTCGGGCTGTTGTACCTGCCCGAACTCGGCGGTGCCATCGTGATGGCCTTCGTGTTCGGCGCCGTCATCTCCAGGCGTGCCATGCACTATCTGCCGCTGGTCGGCATGGCGCTGCTCGCCGCGGGGATCGTGGTGTTCCGGCTCGCCATCCCGGCGAACCAGCCACTGGCCCTGCTCGCCTCGTTGCTGACCGGACTGGCGTTGGGCGCCACGGTGGCCCCCGCCTTGTTCGTCGCTGGATTCTCGCTGCAGTCCAACAGCCTTCAGCGTGTGTTCGCGATCATCGAGTTGTTGCGGGCCGTGGCCGCCTTCATGGTGGCGCCGATCTTCGCCCACTTCGCGGCGACGGCGGCGGGCGGTCTCACCGCCGGCGCGGGCGATGCCCTGTGGGTCGGATTCGGGCTGTCGGTCGGCGGCGCCATCTTCGGGGTGGCCGTCTACGTCCTCAGCGGCGCCCGGCCCCAGCGGCCCGACCTTGACCAGTTCCTCGATGGCGAATCCCCGGCCTGGTACTCGCCGCCACTTCTGGCACGGCTCCGTCCCGGCCTGCCCGCACCGATCACCTCGTCCGGCGCCACCCATCCGGCCGTGCCGGTCGCACAGGGCCCGAGCTCGGCCTCCCCGGGCCGGTGCTGTTGGCCTACGACGGAACACCACGCGCCGCGTCCGCCATCGAACATGCGGCGGCCGAACTGTCAGACCACCGCGACGCGCTGGTGGTGTGCGTCTGGCAGCCGGTCGACGTCGGATTCACGCCCGTCGAGACCACGCATTTCGATGCCGACCAGGCCACCGAAGTACGCCGCGTCGCTCAGCTGACGGCCGCGCACGGCGCATCGCTGGCCACCCGGGCCGGCTTCTCGGCCCAGGCGTTGGCCGTCGAAGCCGCGCCTATTTGGAAGGGCATCGTCGAGACCGCCGACGAGCACAACGCGAGCCTCATCGTGGTCGGCCCGCACCGGCGCAACGGACTACTGGGCCACTTCGAAGGCAGCGTGGCCGCCGCCGTCGTCGCGCATTCCACGACTCCGGTGTTGGTCGTGCCCGAGGAGCACAGCTGTCAGACGCTGTCCTGAACGTGCTTACGGAGGTTGTCCCGAAGTGTGGAAACACCGCGCTGCATGATCCTGAGTTCGTCCAGTGATAGACCGGTGGCCGCCACGAGGTCCATCTCGAACGCCTCCGCGCGGAGTTCACGGCCGGCCTCGGTGAGGCTGACGACCACCTGACGTTCGTCGCTGGGATCACGCTGCCGTGTGACGTACCCGAGCGTTTCGAGCTTCTTGAGAATGGGCGTCAGCGTGTTGGACTCCAGGAACAGCTTTTCCCCCAGGCCGCCCACTGTCTGGTGGTCCTGCTCTGACAGCGCGACAATCGCGATGTACTGCGTGTACGTGATGCCCTTGCTGTCCAGGATCGGCTTGTAGGCCTTGCCGTACGCGAGGTTGGCCGAGTAGATGGCAAAGCACAGGAAATCGGAGAGCTGCGGAGCCTGAGGTGCCATGTCCAAATTATATCGGATCCGATTTAATCGGACGGGATGGAATGTGGAGCATCCCGCGTTCATCCCTAACGCATCCAATTGCATCGGACCATCCAGACGAAGGAGACCGCAGTGACCAGCAGCCAGACCGACAACGTCCTCTACACCGCGCAGACCCACACCACCGGCGGGCGGCAGGGCGAGTCCTACAGCTCCGACGGCAACCTCGACATCCAGCTCACCCCGCCGGGCGGCAACGGCGCAGGCACCAACCCCGAGCAGTTGTTCGCGGCCGGTTGGTCGGCGTGCTTCCTGAGTGCCATGGGCCTGACCGCGGGCAAGCACAACGTGAAGCTGCCCGCCGAGACCGCGGTGGACGCGGAGGTAGACCTGCTCAACACCGACGGGGCGTTCTCACTGCGGGCCCGGCTCAACGTCACCATCCCAGGTGTCGACCGGGAGACCGCCCAGGCGATCGCCGATGACGCGCACCAGGTCTGCCCGTACTCGAAGGCGACCCGCGGCAATATCGACGTCACCATCAGCGTGGCCTGACACGTTGCGCCCGGCCGGGGTTACTCCTTCATGTCCAGCACCGGCGTCGGCCGCTGGAAACCACGGGTGACCCCGGCCAGCCACGCGAATCCCACTGCCAGCCAGCACAACCCGACGATCAGCGTGGTCCCGGACAAGCTCGTCCACAACCACACGGTCAGCAGGAAGCCGATCAGTGGCAGCACGAGCTTGCTGATCACCTGGAGGCCATCGCGTTCCTGCCGATCGACGAAGTAGTGCTTGATGACCGACAGGTTGACCACCGAGAACGCCACCAGCGCACCAAAACTGATCAGCGAGGCCAGCGTGGCCAGGGAGATGACGGTCGCCAGTAGCGATACGACCGACACCGCAAGGATCGCGTACACCGGGGTGGCGAACCGCGGCGAGACGAAACCGAAGACCGGGCGCGGCAGGATGCCGTCGCGTCCCATCGCGTACAGGATTCGGGCCACCGAGGCCTGCGACGTGATGGCGGACCCGAGCGCACCGGCGACATAGGCCGCGGTGAAGAAGGTCTGCAGGAACTGCCCGCCCGCGGTCAGCATCAGGTCCAGGGATCCGGACTCGACATCGGCGAACTGGTTGGACGGGAACACCAGTTGCCCGAGATAAGACAGCACGACGAAGATCACGCCCGACACCAGCGTTGCGATCATGATCGCTTGCGGCACAGATCGTCTGGGCTCCTTGGCCTCCTCGGACAACGTGGACACCGCATCGAATCCCAGGAACGACAGGCACAGGATCGCCGCGCCGGCCAACACGGGGCTGAATCCGGTCGTGGTCCCGTCGCCATGGATCGGAGCCATCAGGTCGAGCGTGCCCAGGCTCATCACCTTGGAGGTGGCCAGCACCAGGAACGTCACGATGAAGATCGCCTGCACCGCGATGATGACGAAGTTCGCCCTGGCCACCGACACGATGCCGACGATGTTGAGCACCGTCACGATCGCGATGGACAGCACGACGAACACCCAGGACGGGATCGCGGGCAGCGCGGCGTGCAGATAGATCCCGATCACCAGGTAGTTGATCATCGGCAGGAACAGGTAATCCAGCAGGAGCGACCATCCGGCGAGGAACCCGACCGGGGCGCCGAAAGTCTTCTGCGTGTAGGTGTATGCCGAGCCGGCGACCGGGTAGGCGACCGCCATCATGGCGTACGACCGGGCCGTGAACACCATGGCCGCCAGCGTCACCAGATAGGCGACCGACAACCTGCCGCCGGTGGTCTGGGTGACGATGCCGTAGGTGGTGAACACCGTGAGCGGCACCATGTAGACCAGACCGAACAGCACCAACGACGGCAGGCCCAGAGCTCGGCGTAGCCGCCCCTCGGTCGCTTCAGCCACATCGGACATGCCAGTTCCTCTCATTCCGCGGCCGAATAGATCTGCGTGCCCTGCAGATAGGTGGCGCGCACCTTCAGCGCCGGAAGCTCCGACGGTGGGAGGTACCGGGGATCGCGGTCCAACCACACCAGATCAGCACTCGCGCCGGGAACGATGCGGCCCCAATTCTCTTCCGCGAAAGCCTGATACGCCACGGCAGTGGTGTAGGACGTCAGCGCGTGCTCGATCGGAAGGACCTCTTCCGGGGTCCAGCCGCCCGCCGGCTCGCCCTCGGATGTACACCGCGACACCGCGACAGCGATACCGTCCAGCGGCGCACCCGAGGACACCGGCCAATCCGATCCGAACGCCAGCGCCGCACCCGAACTCTCCAGCGTGCGCATCCGGTACTGCCGATCCGCCCGTTCGGCACCGAGCCGGGGAATCGTGAGCACTGTCATCAGCGCATCCATCTGCGCCCACAGCGGCTGCATGTTCGGGATGACACCGAGCTCGGCGAACCGACCCAGATCGGCGTCGTCCACCAATTGGGCGTGCGCGATCACGGGTCGCCGGTCCCGCGGACCATTGTGCTGCGCAACGTATTCGATGGCATCGAGGGCCTGGCGCACCGCGGCATCGCCGATCGCGTGGATGTGGATCTGCAGACCCAGATCGTCGACCTTCTTGGCCGCCTCGGCCAGAGCGTTGCCCTCCCACAACTGCATACCGTGCGAGTGCAGGCCCGAGCAGTACGGCTCCAGCAGCGCACCGGTCTCGTTCTCCACCACGCCGTCGGCGAAGAACTTCACCGTCTGCGCGGTCAGCAGCGGTGAACCCGCGGCCTGAACCCGGTCCCTGGCCGCGGCGTATTGCGTGACCTGGGCGTCGAAGTGGCGCGGGTCGGCGTAGAAGGCCAGATTGAACCGCATCCGCAGGGTGCCCTGCCGAACGGCCGCGAGATAGGTGTCCAGCTCCGCCGGCTCGACCCAGGCGTCCTGAACCCACGTCACGCCGCGCGCCAGGTAGTAGTCGGCGGCCGTGCCCAGCGCCGCGACCCGGACGGTCTCGTCGAGGGCCGGCATGACCGCGGTGATCAGGTCGGTGGCGCCCCATTCACGCAACGTGCCCAGCGGGGAGCCGTCCTCACGGCGCGGAATCTCACCGAGCACCGGCTCGGGGCTGTCCGCGGTGATGCCGGCGCGCTGCAGCGCAACCGAATTGACCCAGAAGGTGTGGTAATCCCAGGCGCGCAACACCACGGGGCGGTCCGGGACCGCCGCGTCGAGCCATCGCGCGTCGAACAATCCACCGGGGGCAAGGCTGCCGTCGTACGACGCGCCGACGATCCACTCCTGATCGGGGTTCGCGTCGGCGAACTCCTTTACCGCCGATACAATTTCGTCGATCGACTGGCAGGGCCGCACCGCGGGGCCCGCCGACTCCAAACCGCCGAACAGCGGATGTGCATGGCCGTCACCGAACGACGGCATCAGGAAGCCGCCCTCCAGGTCGACCTTTCGATCGGCCGCCGACGCCAACGCGTCGTCACCCACAGCCTGCACCACCCCGTCGGCGACGAGCAGCGCATCGGTCGTCGTGGTGGGCGTCCAGATCGCACCGCCGTGGAAGAGGGTCGCAGTCTTGTCCGGCACGGAAAATGACGTCACAAATTGGTCCTAGTTCTCGGGCAGAAACACCGCGGTCCCGCGGAGCACGTTGGTGGGTTCATCCAGGTCAGAGCCACACCGACCCCACCCACACGGCGACCGCCGCGAGGCAGCACCGCACGACAGCGGTGCGCGGGCGGCCGCAATGAGCGTGGTCATGTCACTCCTAAAGCGAATGGAATTCGTTTATTGTGTGACCCAGACCACCCTTTGTAAAGCGGTGGGACGAAATCAGGGGGAACAGATCATGGGGCGTCCATCGATACCGATCCTGTCAATGGACCGGATCGCCAGTGCAGCAATGGATCTCGTCAACACGACGGGGGGATTCACCATCCCCGAACTGGCCCGCAGGCTCAAGGTCAGCCCGTCATCGCTCTACAACCACGTGTCCGGACGCGAGCAGATCGTCGAACTGCTCCGCGAACGCGCGATGTCGGAAGTCGAGCTACCCGACATCGACGCCGACCGGCCGTGGGCCGACATCCTGGCCGACATCATGCGCTCGTACCGCAACAGCTTCGCCCGCTACCCGCGACTGATCCCGCTACTCACCGCCCATGCCGTCAACAGCAGCCAGGCGCTCACGATGTACAACGCACTGGCCGTCACCCTGACCCGCGCCGGGTTCAGCCCAACCGACACGCTGCGGACCATCACCCTTGTCGACAACTACGTGCTGGGGTCGGCCCTCGACCTCACCGCCCCCGACAAACCGTGGGAGTCCGGGGACCCGGTCGGTCCGGAGTTGACCGCCGCGCTGGCCACGGGCGCGCCCAGGCCGGCGCGCGCCGACGACGCGTTCGAGTACGGACTGGCGGTGCTGCTCCGTGGGCTGGTCCGGGCCTGACCCAGCCCACGCTGTGAATCGCCGCTACCCGCAGCGGTTGCGGAAATCAGTCGCCGGTTGCCGGAGGCCTTGCAGTTCGGCCCGGATCTGCGGCTTGTCCTCGAGGTATACCTGCACCGAATCTTCCATCTGGTCGGTCGACTGCCCCTTGAGGCTGGTGAAGAAGTCATTGACGTCAGGATGGGTGAACAGGTAGGCCGAGGTGGCCGCGCGGACCCCGGCCATCACACCGGCCAGGTCGGCAGCCGTGCAGTTCGGCTCGTCCGCGGCAGCGACAGGCGCGCCAACGGCCAAGAGCGACAGGCTGATTGCGCCGGTTGCGATCACACGGGTGAACATGGTGGCTCCTAAATCGACTCGGATAACTGGGCTAAGGCTCACGGACGCCCCGGCCGCCAGCCGCCGCCACCACCGCCACCACCGTTGTCGGGCGGGCGGGGGTCGATGTTGATTTCCAAGCCCCCGCCGGCGCAGTACCAGTCGTTGGCGCAGTAATACGGGTAGTAGGGGCCTGCCTTCGGGGGTGTCGGTCCCCCACCGCGCACGCTGCCCTGCGCACACACCGTGGAACCGCCGGCGTCGACACACTCCGCGGCGGCGGGCGGTGCGGCGGCAATGGCGATCGGTACAGTCAAACCGGTAAGGGCGAGTAACACTGGACGCCACGTGCTCCGCATGACCACTCCTCAGTAGGTCCCCGTGGGCCGAGAATAAGACCCGGGGACGCCCAAATACCCGGTATCGACAATATCCGGTCGCCGGCAGTAACGCAGGGCCGCCACGGCATTCGTAACCGGTTGTATTCGCCCAGATCGCAAGGATGTCCGCCGGACATCAAGCTCCCTAGCCTGACGCGCGTGAACGAAGACTGGCTGGCCGTGATCGTCGGCCTCACCCTACTGACCCTCGTGCTCGTCGGCGCCATCCCCGGCAGCGTGATCCCATGACCAGCACCGAGGAACGCTCACAACAGCGTTCACCGAAGATCGGCTACGCCGTCGCCGGCGTGCTGGTGGTCATCGCGCTCGGTGCGGCCACCCGCTTCCTGGAGACCCAGGTTCCCCACTGGGCCGCCGGAACTCCTCTGGCCAAGATCGCCAAATCGGTCGAATTCCCGGTCTATGCAATCGCTCTCGGGTTGATCGGCAACGCACTCCTGGCCAAGTTCGCGCTCCGCGACGTCCTGTCCCAGGGCTTTCGCACCGAGTTCTTCATCAAGACCGGCCTGGTCCTGCTGGGAGCATCGATCAATCTCAAGGTGCTCGCCACCGCTGCGGGACCGGCGATCGTCCAAGCCCTGCTACTGATTTCGATCGTCTTCGGGTTCACCTGGTGGCTGGGCGGACGACTCGGTCTCGACGACAAACTGCGAGCGCTGCTCGCCTCGGCGGTCTCCATCTGCGGGGTGAGCGCGGCCATCGCGGCCGCCGGCGCGGTACAGGCCCGAAAAGAGCAACTGGCCTACGCCGCGTCGCTCGTCATCGTGTTCGCGCTCCCCTCGATCTTCCTGCTGCCCTGGCTGGCCGACGTGTTCGGACTGTCCGACGCGGTGGCCGGAGCCTGGATCGGCGGCAACATCGACACCACAGCGGCCGTGGCCGCGGCCGGCACGATCGCAGGTGAGCAGGCCCTGCAGATCGCCACGATCGTCAAGACCACCCAGAACGCGCTGATCGGCATCGTCGCCATCGCCCTCACCGCCTACTTCGCCCTGAAGGTCGAGCGCCAGTCCGACACCCCCGACCCGGCGGTGGCCCGCCCGTCGCTGCGCGAATTCTGGGACCGCTTCCCCAAATTCGTGCTCGGCTTCCTCGCCGCCTCGGTCATCGGCACGCTGTACCTGCAGTTCGTGTCCGACGGCAAAACGGCGATCGCAACGGTCAACGACCTGCGGACCTGGTTCCTGATCTTCGCCTTCGTGGCGATCGGACTGGAATTCTCACTCCGCGGCCTCAAGGAGGCAGGCTGGCGGCCCGTCGTATTGTTCGCCGCGGCCACCGTGGTCAACATCGTGGTGGCGCTCGGATTGGCCTCCCTCCTGTTCGGCGGTTTGTTCGGCAGCTTCGGCACGGGGTAGCCGTTACCCTGGCTAAGTGCCGACAACCTGGTCACGGCGAGGGTTTTTCGCGGTCACCGCCGCGATGACCCTCGTCGCCGCATGTAGCACGCAAAAGCCCGGCGAGGTGAAGAAGGACGGTTCGGTGACCGTCCGCCACCTCTTCGGGGACACCAACATCCCGGGACCACCGCAACGGGTGGTCAGCGCGGGATTCACCGAGCAGGACGACCTGCTGGCCCTCGGTGTGGTCCCGGTCGCGACGACCGAATGGTTCGGGGGCGAGCCGTACGCGGTGTGGCCCTGGGCGCAGCCGAAACTCGGGGGCGCCCAGCCCACCGTGCTCGGCCTGAACGACGGCATCCAGGTCGACGAGATCGCAGCGCTCAAACCGGACCTGATCGTGGCCACCAACGCCGGGCTCGACGCCGACACCTACGCCAAACTCTCCGAGATCGCCCCGACCATCGCGCAGTCGGGACCCGACGCGTTCTTCGAACCGTGGCGCGACCAGGCCACCCTCATCGGCCAGGCGCTGTTCCAGAACGATGCGATGACAGCCCTGGTCGCCGGCGTGGACGACAGGTTCAAGGCGGTGGCCACCAACAACCCGGGGTTCGCCGGCAAGAAGGCCATGCTGCTCGCCGGCACCTTGTTCCGCGACGGTGTGCAGACCCAGACGGGGTGGCGCACCGAATTTCTCACCCAGATGGGCTTCGTCGTGCCCCCGACACCCGAACTGATCCCGCGCTCGGACTTCGCCTCGGTGCTCGACGCCGCCGACGTGCTGATCTGGACCACCGAGAGCGATCAGGAGCGCGACGCCCTCCTGGCCGACCCGACCATCGCCGAACTCAGGGCGACCACGCGCAAGCGGCACATTTTCACGCCAAAAGACCTGGCCGGCGCCATCGCGTTCGCCTCACCGCTGTCCTACCCCGTGGTGGCCGATCAACTGCCGCCCCTGCTCAACCAGGCACTGACCTGACAAGATGACCGGGTGACAAGCACCCAGGAACACTCCGAGCACCGCGGTACCGCCATCGTCGGCTCGGCCTACTATCCGGTGCTCGTCGCGGTCTTCACGGCCCTGGTGATCATCTCCAACGTGACCGCCACGAAAGGCGTCGCCTTCGGGCCGGTCATCGGCAACTGGTCGATCATCACCGACGGCGGTTTCATCGTATTCCCGTTGACCTACGTTATCGGCGACGTGCTCTCCGAGGTGTACGGGTTCAAGGCCGCGCGCCGCGCGATCTTCCTCGGGTTCTCCATGAATGCTCTTGCCGCATTGGCATTCTGGATCACCATCTATCTTCCCGCAGCGGACTTCTACACCAATCAGGAACACTTCGAGAACATCGTCCACGCCTACACCCAGTTGATCGTGGCAGGCCTGGCCGGGTTCATCGTCGGGCAGACCATCAACGCCTGGGTCGTGGTCGCCATCAAGGAACGGACCAAGGAGAAGCACCTGTGGGCCCGCCTGGTCGGATCCACGTTCGCCGGCCAACTCGGCGACACCCTGGTCTTCTGCGGCATCGCGGCCAGTGCGATCGGAATCAGCACCTTCGGCGACTTCGTCACCTACACGGCGCTGGGCTGGGTCTACAAGACCGCGGTCGAGGTGGTCATGCTGCCGATCACCTACCGCGTGATCGCCACCATCAAGCGCCGCGAGCCCACATATCAGGCCGCCGTTTGAGGCTTCGATAAGGCACCTCTGGCAAGGTTCATAGAGCCGGAGCTTTCTTAGCTACCGACGGGTAGCTTCAGGTCATGAGTGTGACATCAGAGGTGATGGACGCGGGACCGAGCCTGAACCCAGGCACCGCCCGCGACTATGGCGATCAGGCTCTGCTGCTCGAGTTCGACAGCACTGCCGATGTTTTGGCGTGGACCGCCACGCTCACCGCGGCCCAACTGCTGGGTGTGCTCGATATCGTGCCTGCGTCACGCACGATCTTGATCAAGCTGGCCGATCCCCGCTACCAGGCACCCACGCGACAACGGGTGAGCAAGTTGCGGCTACAACCCGGAGCTGCACCTGTCCGCCCGGCCGGCCAGGCGGACGTGACCATCGACGTGACCTACGACGGTGCCGACCTGCACGAGGTCGCGACACTGACCGGGCTCACCCCGGCACAGGTGATCGCGGCGCACACCGGCACCCCGTGGCAGGTCGGATTCATGGGCTTCGCTCCCGGATTCGCCTACCTGGTCGGTGGCGACGAACGACTGCAGGTACCACGCCGGGCTGAACCCCGAACCAGCGTTCCGTCCGGCGCGGTGGCGCTGGCCGGCGAGTTCAGCGGCATCTACCCACGGCAGTCGCCGGGCGGGTGGCAGTTGATCGGGCACACCGACGCGGTGCTGTTCGACGTGCATCGGGACCAACCGGCACTGCTCACCCCAGGCACGTGGGTGCAGTTCCGGGCCATCGGCTAGTCGACGAGGAGCAGACCCATGACCACAACATTGGAAGTACTGCGCACCGGACCGCTGGCCCTGGTCGAGGATCTCGGCCGTCCCGGAATGGCCCACCTCGGCGTCACCCGCTCGGGTGCCGCCGACCGTCGGTCCCACACGCTGGCCAACCGCCTGGTGGCCAACCCGGGCGAGCACGCCACCATCGAGGTGATGTTCGGCGGATTCTCCGCGCGGGTGGTCGGCGGGGATGTCTCCATCGCGGTCACCGGCGCCGACACGGACCCAGCGGTCAATGGAATCCCGTTCGGCACCAACAGCATTCACCACGTACACGAGGGCGAGGTGATCTCGCTGGGAGCCCCGCACTCGGGGCTGCGCAGCTACCTCGCGGTACGCGGCGGCATCGCCGTCGAACCGGTCCTGGGTTCGCGGAGCTACGACGTGATGTCGGCGATCGGCCCGGCGCCGCTGCAACCCGGCGACATCCTGCCGGTCGGTGAGCACACCGCCGACCTGCCCGAGACCGACCAGGCCCCGGTCGCCTCGATCAGCGGGGATGTGCTGGAACTCAACGTGGTGCCCGGCCCGCGCGACGACTGGTTCGTCGACCCCGACGTGCTGATCCGGACCAACTGGCTGGTGACCACCCACAGCGACCGGGTCGGGATGCGTCTGGTCGGCATGCCGCTGGACTACCGTTGGCCGGACCGTCAACTGCCCAGCGAGGGCGCGACTCGCGGGGCAATTCAGATACCGCCCAACGGTTTTCCGGTGATCCTCGGGCCCGACCATCCGGTCACGGGCGGCTACCCCGTGATCGGCGTGGTGACCGACGAAGACATCGACAAGCTGGGCCAGGTCCGGCCGGGGCAGACCGTGCGACTGCACTGGGCGCACCCCCGCCGGCCGTTCGAGGGCTAGCCGCCGGGCAACGTAGAGACACCGGCGCGCAGCGCTGGTAGAACAAGGGTGTGCCTTTCCAGGATGTCAGCACGCCCGTCCGAGGCGGGATCCTGCACACCGCTCGACTCGTCCACACCTCCGATCTCGACCACGAGACCCGCGAGGGCGCCCGCCGCATGGTCATCGAGGCGTTCGAGGGCGATTTCACCGACGCCGACTGGGAGCACTCGCTCGGCGGCATGCACGCATTCATCTGCCATCACGGTGCGCTCATCGCGCACGCCGCCGTGGTGCAGCGGCGCCTGATCTACCGTGACACGGCGCTGCGCTGCGGCTACGTGGAAGCCGTGGCGGTGCGCGAGGATTGGCGCGGCCAAGGTCTGGCCACCGCCGTCATGGACGGGGTCGAGCAGGTCCTGCGCGGCGCCTACCAACTCG
>NZ_HG322951.1:744746-820645 GCF_000455325.1 Mycolicibacterium septicum DSM 44393 | reverse complement strand
GGGACATCTACATCGCTCGCGGCTGGGTGCCCTGGCAGGGCCCGACCTCGGTGCTGCGGCCGCCGGCGTGACGCGCACACCTGAGGACGACCGGTCGCTGTTCGTGTTGCCGGTCGACCTGCCCACCGGCATGGAACTCGACACCACCGCGGAGATCACCTGCGACTGGCGCGACGGCGACGTCTGGTAACCACCAGAAGAGCACGGGCTCACATTCGTGCATGTGAGCGGGTGAGCGGAATTTCACGGCCGGGTCACTGTGGGGAGCGCCTCCGCAATAATCGCTTCCTACTTTTGCGCCATGCCCACTCTGCTGAAGTCGAATCGCATCACCAACTGGGATCCCGAGGACACGCTGGCCTGGGAAGCCGGGAACAAGTACATCGCGCGCCGGAATCTGATCTGGTCGGTGTTCGCCGAGCATGTCGGCTTCTCGATCTGGTCCATCTGGTCGGTCATGGTCCTGTTCATGCCCGAAGCCGTATACGGCTTCTCGGCCGGGGACAAGTTCCTGCTGGGCGCCACCGCCACCCTGGTCGGCGGCTGCCTGCGCATCCCCTACACGCTGGCCACCGCCACCTTCGGCGGCCGTAACTGGACGGTCTTCTCGGCCTTCGTCCTGCTGATCCCCACAGTCGGAACCATGGTGCTGCTGGCCAATCCGGGCCTGCCGCTGTGGCCCTACCTGCTGTGCGCGGCCCTGGCCGGTTTCGGCGGCGGAAACTTCGCCTCCTCGATGACCAACATCAACGCGTTCTTCCCGCAGCGGCTCAAAGGCTGGGCGCTCGGGCTCAACGCCGGCGGTGGCAACATCGGCGTACCGATGATCCAGTTGGTCGGCCTGCTGGTGATCGCCACCGCGGGCAACCGTGCGCCGTACTGGGTGTGCGCCGTCTACCTGGTTGCGCTGGCCGTGGCCGGCATCGGCGCGGCGCTCTACATGGACAACCTGGAGCAGCACAAGATCGATCTGGGCGCGATGAAAGCCATTCTGACAGAACGTGATACCTGGGTGATCTCGCTGCTCTACATCGGCACCTTCGGATCCTTCATCGGCTTCGCGTTCGCCTTCGGCCAGGTTCTGCAGATCAACTTCGCCGCAGGCGGCCAGACCGCGGCGCAGGCCTCGCTGCACGCGGCTCAGATCGCCTTCATCGGCCCGCTGCTCGGCTCCCTGTCCCGGGTGTACGGCGGCAAGCTGGCCGACCGCATCGGCGGCGGCCGGGTGACCCTTGCGGTGTTCGGCGGCATGATCCTGGCAGCCGGAATGCTGGTCGCGATCAGCATGCTCGACGATCACACCGCCGGTGCGGCCAACAGCCTCATGATGATCGGCTACGTCGTCGGCTTCGTCGCGCTGTTCCTGCTCAGCGGCCTGGGCAACGGTTCGGTCTACAAGATGATCCCGTCGATCTTCGAGGCCCGCAGCCACTCCCTGCAGGTCAGCGAAGAGGAGCGGCAGCGGTGGTCCCTGTCGATGTCCGGTTCGCTGATCGGATTCGCCGGCGCCATCGGCGCCCTGGGCGGCGTGGGCATCAACCTGGCCCTTCGCCAGTCTTACCTGTCCAGCGGATCAGCCACCGCAGCGTTCCTGATCTTCCTGGCGTTCTACGTGTTGGCCTCGGCATGCACCTGGTTCCGCTACGTCCGGCGTCCGGCTGAGACGGCCGTCACAGCGGCCCCCGCAGACCGACACGCCTCGGCAATGGCCGGGTAATCACTTGGAAACACGAGGTGCCTTCACTGGATCCATGAACGAGCCCGACTGGGCACCGCTCACAGGTTTTCGTGTGGCGGTGACCTCCGCCCGACGTGCCGACGAGCTCAGCGCGCTGCTGACCAGGCGTGGCGCGACGGTGACCAGCGCGGCCGCCATCACGATGGTTCCTCTGCCCGACGACGACGAGCTGCGCGCGCACACCGCGTCGCTGATCGACGTGCCGCCGGACATCGTGGTGGCGACCACCGGGATCGGCTTCCGCGGCTGGTTCGCCGCAGCCGACGGCTGGGGCCTGGCCGCCGAGCTCACCGACGCACTGAGCAACGCCCGCATCGTCTCCCGTGGCCCGAAAGCCACGGGAGCGTTGCGGGCCGCGGGCCTGCCCGAGGAGTGGTCTCCGGAATCGGAATCCTCGCGGGAGGTGTTGCGCTACCTCATCGACAAGGGGGTCGAGGGGCAGCGCATCGCCGTGCAACTGCACGGGGCCACCGACGAATGGGACCCGTTCCCCGAGTTTCTCGACGAGTTGCGTGCCGGCGGCGCCGAGGTGGTGCCGATCCGGGTCTACCGCTGGCATCCCGCGCCACGGGACGGCGACTTCGATCAGATGGTCAACGGGATCGCCGAACGGCGTTTCGACGCAGTCAGTTTCACCTCGGCGATGGCGGTGGCCTCGGTGCTGATGCGCGCCACCGAGATGGACATCGCCGACCGGGTGCTGGCAGCGCTGCGCACCGACGTCCACGCCATGTGCGTCGGCCCGGTCACCGCGCGGCCACTGGTCCGGCTCGGGGTTCCGACCTCGGCGCCGGAACGGATGCGGTTGGGCGCCTTGGCCCGTCACATCACCGACGAACTGCCACTGCTGCAGGCACGGACCGTCAGGGTCGCCGGGCACACGCTCGAGATCCGGGGCACCTGCGTTCTGGTCGACGGCACGGTCAAGTCGCTGTCCCCGGCCGGGATGGCGACCATCCGCGCACTGGCAAACCGCCCGGGTGCGGTGGTGTCGCGATTCGATCTGCTCAGCGCGCTACCGGGCACCGGCACCGACACCCACGCCGTTGAGACAGCGGTGCTGAGACTTCGTACTGCCTTGGGGGACAAGAACATCGTGTCGACGGTCGTCAAGCGGGGTTACCGGCTGGCCGTCGACGACACCGAAATGGTGCGGGCGCAATGAGCCTGGTCCTGGTCGCCCACGGAACCCGCAAGCCCGGCGGTGTCGCGATGATCGGCGATCTCGCCGCGCGGGTGTCCGACATGCTGGGCCGGCCCGTGCACGTCTCTTTCGTCGACGTGGTCGGCCCGACGCCGAGCGAAGTTCTCGCATCGCTTCCGATGGACTGCCCGGCGGTGGTGGTGCCCGCGTTCCTGGCTGCCGGGTATCACGTCCGGGTCGACGTACCCGACCATGTGGCGGCCAGTGAGCACCCGGCCGTCACCGTCACCCAGCCACTGGGTCCCTGCCAGGGAACCGTCCGGGTTCTCGCCGATCGTCTTGTCGAATCAGGATGGCGGCCAGGCGATTCGGTGATCCTCGCGGCAGCCGGCACCTCCGACCGAAGCGCCCAGTCCGACCTGCGACGCACCGCCGCGCTGCTGTCAGCCGTGACCGGCGACCGCGTAGAACTGGCCTTCGCCGCCACCGGGGCGCCGAGCGTTGCCGAAGCCGTCGCCGCGCAACGCGGCCGCGGCCATCGCCGCATAGCTGTGGCGTCCTACCTGCTCGCCGACGGGCTGTTCCAGGACCGGCTGCGTGAATCCGGCGCCGACCTCGTGAGCGAACCACTCGGCACCCACCCCGGCATGGTCCGGTTGATTGCGAACCGCTTCCGCCGCGCCGGGGTACTGAGCCTGCCTGCCGCGGCGTGAGCGGATCGACTGCGCGATAAGCGGGCCGGCTGTTCCCGCCAGCAGGAGTGCGCCACCGGCGCCCGCAACCGCGAAGAACGCCGTCCGCCGCGCGCCGACCATCGCGGAACATTGCTCGACGTAATCACTGGCCATGAATCCCGGTCCGGCGAGTGTGTGCTGGTCCAGGTTGAGCCGGTCCTGCTGGGCGGCGACGCTGTAATCCGGTCGCGCTCCGTTACCGCACGGGATGGGTTGACCGGCGCGATCCACGGCGTTCAAGGCCAGGGGCATCAACGTTGCCCCGAGTGCGCCCAGCATCGCTGCCGCCCCCACCAGATTCACTACCGAACGCGCAAACATGCCTTGTCAGCCCCTCAGACGCCGCTTACTTGAGAGGGAGTCTAAACACACCCAGCGAACTATTCTAGTTAGCCAGAGAGATGCGCACCACAGCTTTGGCGACATTCGAGACCATGCAAATCTGGCAAATTTTTCCGCGAAACCGCCCCTGTCCAGGTATTTGCCTGAGTAACGAGCCTCCGATCGTTTGCCGGCGGATCTCGGCGTCAGATCCGGGTCGAAAACTCAGCTATCGTTATCGCGATCATCGGGCGATTGGGCGGGAGCAGAAGTAAAGGTGCAGGTGACAACACCGGCGGGCGCAAGCCGTCGAGACGACGCGCACGGCAGTGCGACCCGGTGACCGGGTCCCGGCCGAACGTCTGCGTCAGCACCTGCTCAATGCACTGGAACGCACGTCCCGGCCGATGACCACTGCCCAGCTACGTGACGACATGCACCAGCACTTCCGTGCACCGGTCGTAATCGAGTCCGTGTACCGCAATCTGACGGTGCTCGAGCGCCGCGGCGCCGTGGAGCGCCGCAAGCTCCAGGGGCGCGACGCCCACTGGAGCAGGGCGGCCGATCAGGCCGAGATCTGAACGAACCCGCCAGGGGTGATCCGGGTCAGGTAGACCGGGACCGACACCGTGTCATCGTCGAGGCAGCTGCCGTCGTCGAGCGCGAAAGCCTGCTTCTTGATCGGCGACTGCACGGTCGCCCGGCCGGCACGATCCCCCACGATGCCGCGGGAGAGCACCGCGGCACCCGAGAACGGGTCGATGTTGCCCACCGCGTGCAGCGAACCGTCGTCGAGGCGGAACAGTGCCACCTGCGAGCCGTCGGGCAGCAGTACCGCGACGCCGCGGCACGGCATCAGGAAGTCATAGCGGCAGGCCGTCGTCCATTCCCCGGGCGTCGCGGCGTGCACGTCCTTGTGGTCGTCGAGCAGTGTCATTTCGCCTCCTGGAATCCACGGACCTTTGGCATCCCAATGTCTGTCGCCCCCGGCACCTTGCGGCCACCGCGCTCGGTGAACGTGATGGTGGGGTCGTCCACGTCGGGCGCATTGACGAACGACACGAACCGCGACAGCTTCTCCGGGTCGTCCAGGACGCCCTTCCACTCACACGCGTAGCCGGCGACGTGGCGCTCCATGGCCGCCTCGAATTCAGCTGCCAGACCGAGGGAGTCGTTGCACACGACGTCGCGCAAGTGGTCGAGCCCGCCGTCCATCGCCTCCAGCCACGGCGCGGTGCGCTGCAGGCGGTCGGCGGTGCGGATGTAGAACATCAGGAACCGGTCGATGTAGCGGACCAGTGTCTCGTCGTCGAGATCACCGGCCAGTAACTGGGCGTGCCGGGGCGACATGCCGCCGTTGCCGCACACGTAGAGGTTCCAGCCCTGTTCGGTGGCGATGACGCCGACATCCTTGCTCTGCGCCTCGGCGCATTCCCGTGCGCATCCCGAGACCGCCATCTTGATCTTGTGCGGTGAGCGCAGGCCCCGGTACCGCTTCTCGATCTCGACGGCCATGTTCACCGAATCCTGTTGGCCGTAACGGCACCACGTGCTGCCGACGCAGCTCTTCACGGTGCGCAGCGACTTGCCGTAGGCGTGCCCGGACTCCATGCCGCCCTCGACCAGGCGGGCCCAGATCTGCGGCAACTGCTCCACCCGGGCACCGAACATATCGATCCGCTGGCCACCGGTGATCTTGGTGTACAGGTCGAAATCCCTTGCGATCTCGCCGATCAGGATCAACTGCTCAGGGGTGATCTCGCCACCGGGCGACCGCGGCACCACCGAGTAGCTGCCGTTCTTCTGGATGTTGGCCAGGAAGTGGTCGTTGGAGTCCTGGAGCGAGGCCTGCTCACCGTCGAGCACGTGATCGGAGCTGGTGGATGCCAGGATCGACGCGACCGTGGGTTTGCAGATGTCGCAACCCTTTCCGGTCCCGAACTTCTCGATCAGACCGGAGAAGGTACGGATCTCGGTGGCGCTGATGATCTCGAAGAGTTCAGCCCGCGACTGACCGAAGTGCTCGCACAACGCCTTGGACTGCTCGACACCTTCGGCTTCCAGCAGCTGCTTGAGCAGCGGCACGCAGGAACCGCACGAAGTACCGGCCAGCGTGCACTTCTTCAGGCTGGGCACATCGTCACAGCCGCCGCAGATGGCCTCCTTCAGATCGCCCTTGGTGACGTTGTTGCACGAGCAGATCTGCGCGATGTCGGGCAGTGCGGCCACACCCAGCGTAGGTGCGTCGCCGTCTGAGACCGGGGCGATCAATGCCAGCGGATCTCCGGGAAGTTCGCTGGCGACCATGGGCCGCAACACGCCGTAGGCCGACGCGTCGCCGACCAGGATGCCGCCGAGCAGCGTCTTGGCGTCGTCGGAGAGAACCAGCTTGGCGTACGTCTGCTTGACCGGGTCGTTGACCACGACCTCCAGGCAGTTCGGCGTATTCCCTTTCGCATCACCGAAACTCGCGACGTCGACGCCGAGCAGCTTGAGTTTGGTCGACATGTCGGCGCCGGGGAACTCGGCCTCACCACCGAGGAGGCGGTCGGCCACGATCTCGGCAGTGGTGTAACCCGGCGCGACCAGGCCGTAGCAGCGGCCCTCGATGGCGGCCACCTCGCCGATCGCATAGATGCTGGGATCACTTGTGACACAGGTCAGGTCGGTGAGGACACCACCCCGCTGCGCCATGTCGAGTCCGGCGGCACGGGCCAGCTCGTCGCGCGGACGCACACCGGCGGCGAAGACGACCAGACCGGCGTCGATCGTGGTGCCGTCGTTGAGCGCTATCCGCATCGAGTCGTCGACGTCGGACTTGCGCAGCGGCTTGTGCCTCTGCACCGGGGCAATGCTGTCGGTGCCGACCGCAGTGTGCACCTCGATCCCCAGGCCCCGCATCATCCGGTTCAGCAGTGTGCCGCCGGCTTCGTCGAGCTGGGCCGACATCAGGTGTGGCGACATCTCCAGGACATGCGTCCGTAAGCCGAACTGCCGCAACGCGTTGGCCGCTTCCAGGCCCAGCAGACCGCCGCCGATCACGACGCCGACCGGCGACTTCGAGTCCAGCGCGGTCTTCGCGCTGGCGCGGATCGCGTCCAGGTCATCCAGCGTGCGGTAGACGTGCACGCCCGGCAGGTCGCGCCCGGGGACCGGCGGCACGAAGGCGTACGACCCAGTGGCCAGCACCAGCGCGTCGTAGTCGAAGCTCTCGCCGGTGGTGGTGCGCACCGTGCGGGCCTCGCGGTCGATCTCGGCGACCGCACATCCCAGGCGCAGGTCGACCCGCTCGTCACCTGCATAGTCATTGCCCGGCAGCGCCAGCCGGGCACGGTCCCAGTGCTCGGTGTAACCGGTCAGACCGACCCGGTCATAGGCGGCGTCAGCTTCCTCGGACAGCACGGTGATCCGCCACGAGCCTGCGGCGTCACGCGACCGCAGCGCCTCGACGAAGCGGTGGCCCACCATGCCGTGTCCGACGACCACGACGTTCTGTGTTGACGACATATGGCGAGGTTAGGAACCCGAAGTTGCCGAAATGTCGCCCTGTGTGAAGCGCCCGTCACGGTGTGCTCACGGTCCACGCGACGCACATGTGAGATTGGGCGGCCGTGAGGTCCAGCTAACCCGACTGCCGGGCCAGCGCCTCGCCGATCACCCGGGCGGCCTCGGGGAAACGCTGCGGGTCCGGCCCGCAGTAATTGAGTCGCAGGTACGGCCCGGACGGCTCGGCGGGAAACCATTCGTTGCCCGCCGCCACCAGCACCGAGTCGGCCTCGCACTCGCGGACCAGCCGTTGCAGGTTCGTCGCATCGGGCAGCCGCAGCCACAAATGCAGCCCACCACGGGGCACATGCTCCAACTGTGCGCCCGGCGCATGCTCGGCCAAGGCGGTGATCAGCAGGTCACGCCGGGCCTGTAGCTGCTGACGCAGGTCGCGCAGGTGAGTTCGCCAGGCCGGCTGGGTGACCACGTCGAGCGCCGCGGCCTGTAACAACCCACTGACATACATCGACTCCGCACCGCGGTCGGCCAGAATCCGGTCGCGGGCCGGCCCCCGGGCGACCATCGCGGCCACCCTGATCGAGGGCGAGACGCTCTTGGTCAGCGACCTCAGATATATGACGTGTCCGGCGTCGTCGGAGGCCACCACCGGCCTGGAGGTGGTCTCGATGCCGAAATCGTGCGCCCAGTCGTCCTCGACCAGGAAGGCACCGTGGCTGCGCACCACCTCCAGAATCTGACTCGAGAGTTCCGGGTCCCATTGGGCACCAGTCGGATTGGCGTAGTTGGGCTGCGCGTAGAACACCCGGGCACCGGTCTCGGCGAAGGCCCGCGAAAGCTCCTCGGGCTCAGGCCCCCTCGGGCCGCTGGGCACCGGCACCAACCGCACACCGGACTGGGCCGCGGCCAGGATGGCACCCCAGTAGCTCGGCGACTCGATCAACATCGGCTGACCGAACCCGACCAGGGCACGGAAGATCGAGCTCAGACCGCTCTGGCTGCCGGGCAGCACGATCACCTCGCGGGCCGTCGGCGCGGTCACACCCGCACCGAAGGCCTCGGCCAGTTCCTGGGCGAACCAGGCCTGCAGGTCGGGCCGGCCGGGCGCGGGTGCCGGGCTCAGCGCGGCGTCCCCGCGGGCGGCGCGCGCGAATGCCGTGCGGACCAGCCGCTGGGGAAGAAGTTCGCGGACGGGATAGCCCGAGTGCAAGGCGATCACGTCGGGCGCGACACTGCGCAGCGGCGTCGACAATGCGGGGATGCGCGCCTGCGGGGACCGCAGCGCCGCGGTCTGCCAGCCGTAATCGGGCAGGCGCGCGCTGCGCACCGCTCGCACGAACGTCCCGACCCCCGGCCGGCTCTCCACCAGCCCCAGGCTGCGCAGCGTGCGCATGGCCTTGGCGACCGTCACCGGGCTGGCCGCATAGTCCGCCACCAGGGTCCGGTTGGACGGTAGCTGCGCGCCCGGCGGCGCCGTGGCGATCCACTTTCGCAGGCCGGACACGATTCGCTCAGTGCTATCGTTATCCATGTTGATACAGAGTAGCGCTACTCGGAATAGTTCGTCAGCGCTATCCCACCCGGGATTGTGGTGGGGCCTATTGGGCGTGACGGCGTTCTCGTTCACCATCGTGTTCACCAAGGTGGCCACCGGTGGACTGTCCCCGCTGTTCATCGGCGCCGGACGGGCCGTCGTCGCCGCGGCCATCGCGATGGCCGCCCTCACACTGACCCGGCAGGCCCTGCCCTCCGCCCGGCAGTGGGCCCGGCTGGCCGTGGTGGCCGCCGGTGTCGTGGCGGGATTCCCGCTACTGACCTCCTATGCACTCACGGTCGTTCCCGCCAGCCACGGCGCCATCGTGATCGCGCTGCTACCGGCCGCCACAGCGGTGTGCGCGGTGCTCCGCGGCCACGAGCGTCCGCCCGCCGCCTTCTGGGTGATGGCGGCCGCCGGAGCGCTGGCCGCAGTGGTGTTCGCGATGGTCCATGGCGCCGGATTCGGCCATCTGAGCTGGCCGGACCTGTTGCTGTTCGGCGCGGTACTGGCGGCGGCGGTGGGATACGCCGAGGGCGGGTTACTCGCCCGGGAACTGGGCGCCTGGCAGACGGTGTCGTGGGCCCTGGTGGTCGCGGCGCCGGTGATGCTGGCCTTGACGGTGCTGGCGTTCGTCCAGCAACCGCCGAATGCGACGCCGGTGCAGTGGGCCGCGTTCGGCTATCTGGCGGTGGTCAGCATGTATCTGGGCTTCTTCGCCTGGTACCGCGGCCTGGCCATCGGACCGATGACCCAGGTGAGCCAGGTCCAGTTGATCCAGCCGGTGATGACCATCGGCTGGGCGGCACTGTTGCTGCACGAGCGCCTGACGTGGTCGACGGTGCTCGGCGGTGCGGTGGTCATCGGGTGCGCAGCCCTCGCCGTCCGCATCCGCCTCCGGTAGCTCGCCCACGACGAAAGCCGGTGGGAACCATGGGTTTCCACCGGCTTTCGCGTGAGTCAGAGATTTACCGGGTAGTCCGAGCTGTAGACGTCGCTGCGAATGCGTCCCGGTGCCGGTGGACCCTCGACCACCACCCAGGCCTGCGTAGCGCCCTGGGCCAGTGGCCCGGCGACCGTGACGGTCGCCGTCCCACTGGCGTCGGTGTGCAGCACGGCTCCGGACACACCGGGATCTCCGGCGTTGCACGTCGCCACCGACGGTCGTGGCAGCTGGATGAGCCGGACCTGGTAATCGGTGTCGGCGCGGGCCGACTGCAGCGACACCTCGGCACCTACATGCGAGCCATCGGCGCCGATGCTGGCCCGGCCGGAGCCGCTACCCGAGCCCATACCGCCGAGAAACAACGCCTTCGTGAAATCGCACCCCCGGATGGAATTCGACAACGGCACCATCGTCGTCGCCCCAGCCGGCGCGGCACCGATCCCACCGAGCACCACCCCACCGGTCGCCACCAGTGTCACCACACTTCTCATGCGCCAACCCATCGCTGCATCCCGCCCGCTCGACGTATCAGTGCGCAATTATTGGCACAGATCGCACGCCGAGAAGCGGTAGTTGGCGCAAATTGCCGACGGCTACCGCCAGCGCCCCAGCACTTCCTTCGCCCGTGTGCTCAACACCCACTGCAGGAACGGACCGAAGGTGATGCGCCCGACGCCGAGGTCCGTCAGCGCAGCCAGATCGGCGGTATCGACCGGAACGGTCACGCTGACCGGCAGGGCAACCTCAGATACGAAGCGCCCCAACCCCTCCGGGTCGGCCAACCCGGCCGGGAACAACGAATCGGCACCCGCCGCGGCCGCCTCGGACAACCGGGCGATCGCCCGGTCTACGCGATCAGCGGCGTCGCCGTCCTTGCGCAGGAACAGGTCGGTGCGCGCGTTGATCACCACGTGCACGCCCGCGGCGTCCGCGGCGGCGCGCAGCTGCCCGACCAACTCGGCGTGCTCGGCCGAACTGCGCAGTCGCTTGTCCTCCTTGTGCACGGTGTCCTCGATGTTCAAACCGACCGCCCCGACGTCGAGCAGCCCCTCGATCAACCGCTCGGGCCGTTCGCCGTAGCCGGACTCGATGTCCACCGATACCGGCACATCGACCGCGTCGGTGATTTGCCGCACGCGGGTCAGCAGATCGTCGAACGACATCACCTCGCCGTCAGCCTTGCCGATCGAATCCGCCAGCGGATGGCTTCCCACGGTGAGTGCGGAAAAGCCCTCGCCGACCGCGAGCCGGGCCGACCAGGCATCCCACACCGTGGGCAACACAACGGGGTTGCCGGGTTGGTGCAGCGCCAGCAGTGCCGCCGCCCGCTCCTGCAACGTGGTCTCACTCATAGAACCTCCAGGTGCTCAGATGTCCTGCTCAGATGCGCTTCTGCCAGGCGAGATGCCGGCGAAACCAACCCTACGACCAAGGTTCCGACAGCCCGTTACCAGCGGCGCGGGACGACCCTTCCGACGTGATGCGCATCACGTCGCGATCGTGATGTGGCTAGCATTGGTTGTCGTACTGTGAGCCCTGACACCTTCAGCCCGAGGAGGTCACTTGTCCACCACCACCGAGTTCTCTGAACTGCACAACCTGATCGGCGACATGCGTCGCTGTGTCACCACATTGGCGTCGAAGTATGGGGATTCCCCTGCCATGCGCCGCGTGGTCAACGACGCCGAGCGGATCCTCAACGATATCGAGCGGTTGGACATCGACGCCGAAGAGTTGGAGATGCGTCACGGCGTGACACGCCAAAAACAGGCCCGCGAGAAAATCGGCATCCCCGACACCCAATACGGAAGCGAGTTCTGGCAGGACGTCGCCGACGAGGGTCTCGGCGGATATCGCTGAGCTCACGGGCGTTTGACGCCCGACGAAACAACTGAACCTCAGAAAGGGAACCGTGAGCGCACCCACCGCTGACCGTCGCGCGACCGGGGTCTTCTCGCCCACACGAGCAGAGATCCCCCAACGCACCCTACGGACCGACCGGTGGTGGCAAGCACCACTATTGACCAATCTGGGGCTCGCGGCGTTTGTCATCTATGCGACGGTCCGGGCGTTCTGGGGAAGCGCGTACTGGGTAGAGGACTACCACTACCTGACGCCCTTCTATTCACCGTGCGTCAGCACGGCGTGCGCGCCCGGATCGAGCCACTTCGGCCAGTGGGTTGGCGAGCTGCCCTGGTTCATCCCGATGGCGTTCATCTCGCTGCCGTTCCTGTTGGCCTTCCGGCTGACGTGTTACTACTACCGCAAGGCGTACTACAGGTCTGTGTGGCAGTCACCGACCGCCTGCGCGGTGGCCGAACCGCACGCGAAATACACTGGCGAGACCAAGCTTCCGCTGATCATGCAGAACCTGCACCGGTACTTCTTCTACGCCGCGGTGCTCATCTCACTGGTCAACACCTACGACGCCGTCATGGCGTTCCATTCGCCGTCCGGCTTCGGGTTCGGCCTGGGCAACATCGTCTTGACGGGCAACGTCATCCTGCTGTGGGTCTACACGGTGTCTTGCCACTCGTGCCGGCACGTCACCGGCGGCCGGCTCAAGCACTTCTCCAAACACCCTGTGCGCTACTGGATGTGGACACAGGTGAGCAAGCTCAACACCCGCCACATGCTCTTCGCCTGGATCACGCTGGGCACCCTGGTCCTCACCGACTTCTACGTCATGTTGGTGGCCAGCGGAACCATCTCGGATCTCAGGTTCATCGGCTGAGTCGGCCAGCTGAATTCATTGGCCGACAGTTACATACACGCGAAAGGGCGAGTGGGGATTTTCATGGGTGAGCTGGAACGGCACTCCTACGACGTTGTCGTGATCGGTGCCGGTGGAGCGGGTCTGCGTGCTGTGATCGAGGCACGCGAACGCGGTCTGCGGGTGGCCGTGGTGACCAAGTCGTTGTTCGGCAAGGCCCACACCGTGATGGCGGAGGGCGGCTGCGCGGCAGCCATGCGCAACGTCAACACCAAGGACTCCTGGCAGGTGCACTTCGGTGACACCATGCGCGGCGGCAAGTTCCTCAACAACTGGCGGATGGCCGAACTGCACGCGCAGGAAGCCCCGGACCGGGTGTGGGAGCTGGAAACCTATGGCGCGCTGTTCGACCGGACCAAGGACGGCCGCATCAGCCAGCGCAACTTCGGCGGGCACACCTATCCGCGGTTGGCCCACGTCGGTGACCGCACCGGCCTGGAGATCATCCGCACGCTGCAGCAGAAGATCGTCTCGCTGCAGCAGGAGGACAAGAAGGAACTCGGCGATTACGAGGCCCGGATCAAGGTCTTCCACGAGTGCTCCATAACCGACCTGATCAAAGACGACGGCCGGATCGCCGGGGCCTTCGGCTACTACCGCGAGACCGGCAACTTCGTGCTGTTCGAAGCGCCCGCGATCGTGCTGGCCACCGGCGGTATCGGCAAGTCGTTCAAGGTCTCGTCGAACTCCTGGGAGTACACCGGCGACGGCCACGCCCTGGCCCTGCGCGCCGGGTCGGGCCTGATCAACATGGAGTTCATCCAGTTCCACCCGACCGGCATGGTCTGGCCGCTGTCGGTCAAGGGCATCCTGGTCACCGAGGGTGTCCGCGGTGACGGTGGGGTGCTCAAGAACTCCGAGGGCAAGCGGTTCATGTTCGACTACATCCCCGCGGTGTTCAAGGGCCAGTACGCCGAGACCGAGGAAGAAGCCGACCAGTGGCTCAAGGACAACGACTCGGCACGGCGCACCCCTGACCTGCTCCCCCGCGACGAGGTGGCCCGAGCCATCAACTCCGAGGTGAAGGCGGGGCGCGGGTCGCCACACGGCGGCGTGTACCTCGACATCGCCTCCCGCATGCCGACCGAGGAGATCAAGCGCCGGCTGCCGTCGATGTACCACCAGTTCATGGAGCTGGCCGAGGTCGACATCACCAAGGACGAGATGGAAGTCGGCCCGACCTGTCACTACGTGATGGGCGGAATCGAGGTGGATCCCGACACCGGCGGCGCCACCACGCCCGGCCTGTTCGCCGCGGGCGAGTGCTCGGGCGGCATGCACGGCTCCAACCGCCTTGGCGGCAACTCACTTTCGGACCTTTTGGTGTTCGGCCGACGCGCCGGTCTCGGTGCGGCCGACTATGTCGCGACGCTGCCGGAGCGGCCCAAGGTTTCAGAGGCCGCGATCATCGAGGCCACCGAGTTGGCGTTGGCTCCGTTCGAGTCTCACGCGCAGCCCGAGAACCCGTACACGCTGCACGCCGAACTCCAGCAGTGCATGAACGACCTGGTCGGCATCATCCGCAAGGCCGAAGAGATCGAGGAAGCTCTCGCCAAGCTCGCCGAGCTCCGCACCCGCGTGCACAACGTCAGCGTCGAGGGCGGTCGCGTCTTCAACCCGGGCTGGCACCTGGCCATCGACATGCGCAACATGCTGCTGGTCAGCGAGTGCGTCGCGAAGGCCGCGCTGGCCCGGACCGAGAGCCGCGGCGGGCACACCCGCGACGACTACCCGGAGATGGACGCCAACTGGCGCAACACCCTGCTGGTCTGTCGTGCAAGCGGCGACGATCAGGTGGTGCCGGACGTGACGGTGACTCCCGAGTCGCAGCTGCCGATGAGGGAGGACCTGCTGGCCACGTTCGAGCTGTCCGAACTCGAAAAGTATTACACCGCGCAAGAACTGGCCGAACACCCCGATCGGAAGGGCTGAGCATGAGTGCCTACAACGCGAACCTGCGCGTCTGGCGCGGCGATGACACCGGCGGCGGTCTGGAGGACTACACCGTCGAGGTGAACGACGGCGAGGTGGTGCTCGACATCATCCACCGGCTGCAGGCCACCCAGGCCGGCGACCTTGCGGTGCGGTGGAACTGCAAGGCCGGCAAGTGTGGATCCTGTTCGGCGGAGATCAACGGCCGCCCGCGGCTGATGTGCATGACCCGGATGTCGACCTTCGACCCGTCCGAGACGGTGACCATCACGCCGCTGCGGACGTTCCCGGTGATGCGCGATCTGGTGACCGACGTGTCGTTCAACTACGAAAAGGCCCGCCAGATCCCGTCGTTCACGCCACCCAAGGAGTTGCAGCCGGGCGAATACCGGATGCAGCAGGAGGACGTCGAGCGCAGCCAGGAATTCCGCAAGTGCATCGAGTGCTTCCTGTGCCAGAACGTCTGCCACGTGGTGCGTGACCACGAGGAGAACAAAGAGGCGTTCGCCGGGCCGCGGTTCCACATGCGGATCGCCGAGCTCGACATGCACCCGCTCGATGTACTCGACCGCAAGGACATGGCCCAGGACGAGTTCGGGCTGGGCTACTGCAACATCACCAAGTGCTGCACCGAGGTGTGCCCGGAGAACATCAAGATCACCGACAACGCGCTGATCCCGATGAAGGAACGGGTCGCCGACCGCAAGTACGACCCGATTGTGTGGTTGGGCAACAAGCTGTTCAGGCGGTAGGAACCACCGCCGAGCGTGCGCTCAGATCGCGAATTCGTTTCGGAATGCGATCTGAGTGCACGCTCGGTGTTGCTCGAGGCGCGTAGGCTCAAGAAAAGCAGCCAATCAGCGTCGAAAGGCAGCTCCATGAGCATGGGACAGACTCACAGCGTCAACGAGATCCGGACCGCGATCCGGGAACTGTCGGTCCGGGCCGACCTGGCCCGCAAAGAGGGCAGGCCCGGCGATGCCGGCGAGATCGAACAACGCATCGCCAAGTACCGCGAGGAACTGGCCGCGCGGCCCTGACTCGCAGCAGCCGCGCCGTTACGCGCCGAGCTTGCGGAATGTGCTGCGGTGGAACACGATTGGCGCCACATCGGCATTGACGGTGATGTCGCTGACGCGCAGCACCACGATGGTGTGATCGCCGGCCTCCACCAGCTGCTCGATGGCGCTCTCCAGCCACACGCTGGTTCCGTGGATGAACACGGCACCGGATTCGCGTGACTCGGTCTCCAGCCCGGCGAACCGGTCCCCGGTCTTGGCCGCGAGGGTGCGGGCCGCCTCGTCATGGGACTCTCCGAGCACGCTGATCCCCAGCGACGGCAGGTCCTTGAGCTTGGGCCAGGTGGTCGAGGAGTTCTGAACGCAGAACGACACCAGCGGCGGGTCCAGCGACACCGGCACGAAGGTACTGGCGGCCAAGCCGACCAGGGTGCCCTCTACCTCGGCAGCAATCGCGATGACACCGGACGGAAAGTGGCCGAACGCTTCACGCAGCGACGTCGGGCTCAGTTCTGTTGCACTCATAACACCTCCATCTTCACACAGCGCCGTGTCACACCTGCTCCGCCCGTCCGTACCCGTGAGCGGCGGCGACGTCCGGGTGCGCTCGCACCCGGCTCTTCCACGCATTGCGCCCGTACACCGCATAGATGCGGTCGTTCGACGGATCCACACTCACGCCCCGGGCGTGGGCCGCGAGTTCGTCGGGCAGCGTCAGCACCGGCAGGCTGGCGTCGAGCCGGGGATTGAAGAAGTACGGCACCGAGATGCGCTCGGCGGTACTCACCTGCACGCGGTGCTCGGTGGCCCGCAGGTAGCCGCCGCTGGCGATCTCGAGCATCTCGCCGATGTTGACGATGAAAGCCCCCGGCAGCGGATCGACATCGATGTACGCGCCGTCGCTGCCACGGACCTGCAGGCCTCGGGTGCCCGGCTCGGCCAGGAGCAGGGTCAGCACCCCCGCGTCACGGTGGGCACCGACCCCCTGGTCGGTCTCGGCCTGCGCCGGGTACCGAACGATCTTGATCAGGGTCGCCGGGGTGTCGGCGAACGCGGCGTCGAACACGCCGGGGTCGGCACCGAGGCCGGCGGCCCAGCGCTGCAACAGCACGCGCCCGACCCGGGCCAGTTCGGCATCCCACTGCGCGACGACCTCGGGAAGCTCCGGCAGACCCGCAGGCCACTGGTTGGGGCCCTGCAGCCGCAGATAGTCCTGATCGGGGTCGGCCAGCGGGGTGCGCTCAGGTCCGATGTCGATCTGTTCGCGCCAGTCGACCCGTCCGCCGGTCAGCTCACCACCCAGCCGGGTGTAACCGCGGAAATGCGGGCTGTTGGTCATCGCCACCGCGTCCTTGGCCGCCTGCGGCAGCGCGAACAGGCGGCGGGCAGCGGCCAGCAGCCGGTCCGACAACTCGCTCGGGACCCCGTGGCCGGTCAGGTAGAAGAAGCCCACGTCGTGAGCGACCTGGCGCAGCCGCTCGGGCGCGTCGTTCAGATCGACGACCGGCAAGGCCGTCCGCACAGACGTCACGCGCTCCATCATCGTCGCGACCAGCGGTATCGGCCAGGTTCGCAATCTCGCTGAACACAACCCCGAGCCCGGACGGTAAGTTGGCGCCCATCATGTGGATTCCGCTTCTGGTGATGGCCGCCGCCGTCAGCCTGGAGCCGTTCCGCATCGGCATGACCATCCTGATGCTCAACCGGCCGCGGCCGCTGCTGCAGCTGCTGGCCTTCCTCATCGGCGGTTTCGCCATGGGCACCACCGTCGGAATGATCGTGCTCTTCATCCTGCGGCCCGCCCTGGGGTCGGCCCATTTCACCCTTCCCAGAGTGCAACTGGCGGTCGGCGCACTGGCACTGTTGGCCGCGGCTGTGCTGGCCGCTGGAAGGCCGGCGAGCATGTTCGGACCGAGAGATCGGGAACCCGGACCACTCATGACGCGCTTCCGGCAGGTGCTGGGCGGCCACTCGCTGTGGACGGCAAGTGTTGCGGGCCTTGGTATTGCACTGCCGTCGGTCGACTATCTCGCCGCGCTCGCGCTCATCGTCGCCTCCGGGGCCGCGGCGGCCACCCAGTTGGGCGCCCTGCTGCTGTTCAACGTGGTGGCGTTCGGGCTCGTAGAGATCCCGCTGATCTCCTACCTGGTGGCTCCGGAGCGCACCCGCGCCGCCCTGTCGGCACTGCACGAGTGGCTGCAGACCCAACGCCACCGCAAAGTCGCCGCCGTGGTGGCCACGGTCGGCGCGGTGCTGGTCGTCGTGGGACTCGTCGGCCTGTGATCCGTCAGCCGTGGAACTCACGTGCCGCCGGACTCGCCGCGTCGTCGAATTCCTTTGACGGCGCGGCTATCTGACGGACCAGAGCGCGCTCAGGCGTCCAAGCGCGTGAATTCGTCCTGCCGGTACTGCTCGACGCAGGCGGCACGCCGGACCTTGCCGCTCGTCGTCGTGGGAATCGATCCAGGAGACACCAGGACGAGGTCGCCGACATTCAGCCCGTGCGCGTTGGAGATCGCGGAGGTGACGTCGCTCTTGATTTCCTTGAGCCAGTGCACCGCCTCTACCGTGGACTCTCCCCGCTTCTTGACCTCGATCACGGTCACCAGCTTCTCGGTGCTGTTCACCGGAACCGAGATCGCCGCGACCCGGCCGCCGGTGATCTGTTGGACCGTCGCCTCGATGTCCTCGGGATAGTGATTGCGCCCGCGGATGATCAGCAGATCCTTGATGCGCCCGACGATGAACAGATCGCCCTCGGAGACGAAGCCCAGATCACCGGTCTTCAACCAGGGGCCGGCAGGCGTGCCCGGTGTCGGGTCGGCGAGGGTGGCGCCGAAGCACTGCTGCTCCTCCGGTGACCTGCTCCAGTAGCCGGCCGCGACGTTGTCGCCGTGGACCCAGATCTCGCCGACCACGTCCTGCGCGCATTCGGTGTTGGTGTCGCTGTCGACGATGCGCACCACGGGTGAGTGCGGCACGCTGTATCTGACCAGCGCAGTGCCGGCTCCGGCGGCGCACCGCCGGACCCGGCCCGCGGACAGTTCATCGACGTCGAAGTGCGCGGCCTCCGCCGACTCACTCCACATGCCGGTGGTCACGAACACGGTTGCCTCGGCCAGCCCGTACGACGGACGCAGCATGTGGTCCCGAAAGTTGAAGTGGGCGAACCGGTCTGTGAAACGTTCCAGGGTCGCCGGTTCGACCCGCTCGGCGCCGTTGATGATGCCCACCACCCCGCCGAGGTCCAGACCGTCGAGGTCGGCGTCCTTGGTCTTGCGGGCGGCCAGGTCGAAGGCGAAGTTGGGCGCCGCGGAAAAGGCGTGGTGATTCTCGGCGAGGGCCCGCACCCACCGGGCCGGCCGCTCCAGGAACGCCAACGGGCTCGTCAGCGCGGCGCGATAGCCGCTCAGGATGGGTGCGCAGACGCCCAGCACCAGACCCATGTCGTGGTAGAAGGGCAACCACGACACGATCGTGGCGTCGTTGACGCGTTTGACGTGCGCGTCCGCGAAGAAGCCCCGCATCAGCTGCTCGAAATTCTGCTGGACGTTGCGGTGCGAGATCATCACCCCGGTGGGCAGCCGGGTCGAACCCGAGCTGTACTGCAGATACGCCGTGGCGGGGAATTCGGTTGTGCCACCGTCGGACTCGTCTGCACCTTCGGCGTCCAGGCTCAACGCATCGATCGCAACGATCTTCGGCGCGGTGCTCAGCCGCGACTGATCCACGTAATCCCCGACATCCTCGGCGACCGCGGATGTCGTCAGGACAATCGAAGGTTTCGTATCGATGAAGACCGCACTCACACGGTCATGACTCGAGCCGCGATGAGGCATCGGAAGGGGAACCGCCACGAACCCGGCCTGCATGGAGCCCAGGAAAGCCAGGATGTACTCGAGTCCCTGCGGCGCCAGAATCACCGCCCGGTCACCGACCGAGCCGTGAAGGCGGATCTCGCGCGCCACGTTCATCGTCCGGCGCGACAACTGCGACCACGTCAGGGTCTCGTCGACACCCGCCGGGTCGGCGGTGTAATCGGTGAAGGTGAAGGCCACGTCGTCGGGGCGCATGCTGGCACGTGCGTGCAGCATCGAGAGTATTGATGACTGGGGGGTAGGCATCACGTCACGTCCGTAACTCGTCGAATCCATCAGCTCGGAAGGCGCCGCTAACCTGCGCCGTGGGGGTTCAGCACCGACAACGCAGCGTTGGCAAGCTCCGACATGGGATCGGTGCCGCCGCCGAAGGTCGCCTCGTTGGCCGGTGCGGTGACTTCCGCGGGGTCGAACCCGTGCACCGGGTCCACTGTGATCGGCGCCGTTGCCGGATCGTCGTTTCGCGAGTATCCCGCATCGACCATGGGCAGGAGTACCGCGTCCAGTTGGTTGAGCGTGTTCTTGTCATAGCCGAGGTACTTGAAGGGCAGCACCAGCGGAAGGTGTTCTTCGGGAACCATGTACGTCGTCGTCGTCGCGCCCTTGGAGTTGACCGTCGTCCTGATGTTCTGCGCCGGGACATTGCTCGGATCGGTGAACGCGATCGCGGTGTGACCGGTGGCCAGGCCCGCGATCGCGTTGATCACGCTCATCCAGTTGTCGGGCCGGTCCGGCCAGTCAGCGATGCTGTCGTAGGCGGAGATGTACTGGTCGGTGTGGTACTGGCTCTCCACCGGAGCCGGGATCCGGTAGTCCATGAACGGCACGACGCTGCCGACGGGGAAGTTCTGGGTCAGGAAGCTCTCACCGAAGGGATGCTTGGCAATCGGGTCGCCGAATGTCGCGAAGCTCAGTTGGTCCGGCGGCGGAGCGGTCGGGTCATTGGCCAGTCGCGTCTTCACGGCGTTGAGCACGAGCGCTCCCTCGGACAGCCCCATCGCTGTTCCCTTGCCACCATTGCGGATGGCCGCGTCGAGGTTTCCTTCCCCCTCGTCGACCGACTCGCCGATGCTGGGACCGTCGAGACCGATGCCGGGATAGAACTTCTCCCCGAGAGCACCGATCCCCGGGAAGAAACGTTCCAGGGTGTGACCCTGAACCTGACCGGCCGGGTAGTCGACCTTCGTCCGCTTCATGCCGGGGAACCACTTCTCACCAGTCATCCGGATGTACTCGTCGTAGGGGATCCCGAGGACGTGGGCGCCGCCCAGCGCGTACGCGGTTCCCGGGTTCGCCGGCGTACCGGCGGCGGGGCCGCCCGGCGGCGGCGTCGGGGCCGGCGTGTCATCGGCCCAGGCATTCCCGAGGACCCCGAAGGATCCTGTGACGCTGGTGGCCATCAACAATGCAAGTCCTGCAAGGAGTTTCTTCATCTCCACGCCCTATCGCCCCGCTTCGTTTCGTAGTCTCACACACATCCCACGTGCGCGCTCACCCGTACTTACGCGTGCAACTTCCTGACTCCTCATGTGCGCACCCTCCCTCCGGCCGCCCGCGACGGCCACCAGTTCGCCTTACCGACCAGCGCAGCGATGGCGGGCACCGTGATGGTGCGCACCACGAAGGTGTCCAGCAGGATGCCCACGCCGATCATGAAGCCGCCCTGGACCACTATGCCGATGGACGAGAACATCAGACCCGCCACCGAGGCGGCGAAGATCAGTCCCGCTGCGGTGATCACGCCGCCTGTCGAACTCAGCGTGCGGATCACGCCGTACCGCGTGCTGTGCGGCGACTCATCCCGAAGTCGCGACACCATGAGCATGTTGTAGTCGGCACCCACCGCGATCAGCACCACGAAGGCCAGTGGCGGCACGCTCCAATGCAATTGCTGGCCAAGGAGATTCTGGAACACCAGGACGCTGATACCGAGTGCGGCGAAGTAGGAGACCACCACGGACCCGACGAGGTACAAGGGCGCGATGAGCGAGCGCAGCAGCAACATCAGGATCAGCAGCACCACGATGAGGGTCGCCGTCATGATGAACCGGATGTCCTGCTGGTAGTAATCCCGCGTATCCCGAAGTCCGGCCGGGAATCCGCCCATCGATATCGAGGCGTCGGCCAGCGTGGTGTTCGGCTGGGCACCGCGGGCGATGTCCTGGATCTGGTTGACCTGATCCATCGCCTCAGAACTGAACGGGTTGAGCTTGGTCTGGACCAGATACCGCACCGACCGGCCGTCCGGAGAGACATACGCCGCGGAGGCCTTTTTGAACTCAGGCAGGCCCAATACCTCAGGCGGAATGTTGAATCCCGCCTGCGACGGATCCGTCGCCTCGTTGCGCATCGTCAGCAGGAACGCCGAGGCCTGGTTCAGACCGGCGGAGATCACCTTGATCTGTTTGACGAGTTCATCCACGCCACCGGCCACTTCTCGGCTTCCGCCGGCCAGGCGGTTGGCGCCCGACTGCAGATCCTTCAAGCCCGACTGCGGACCGCCCGGCTTGTTCAGCCCCATGGCGTTGACCGCCTTGTTGACGCTGGCCAGGGCCGCATTCAGCTTGGTGACCGTGGAGTTGATCGATTGATTGCCGTCGCCCGCCCCGTTCAGCTGATGGGCGAGATCGTTGATCTCGTTGAGGCTGCCGGAGTTGTTCTCGTCGACCAGCCGCTGGAACTGGATGCGGGTCTCGGCGCAGGACGGGTTGTTGTCGCAGACCGCGTTGTTCTGGAGCGCCGCCAGCACCGGCTCGATCCAGCCGAAGATGTTCTTGACCGCCGACAGGTTGTAGCCCATGGCGTTGGAGAGCGCGTTGATGCTCTGCACGAGCTTGGCCGCGGTGGCGACGTCCTTCACCAGTTTGTCGCCGCCGTACTCGCTGCGCGCCGAGGAGAACGTGTCGACCACGCTCTGGAGACTGGGCGCGATCTGGTTGATCTGAGCCCGCACGTCAGCGAGGCTGCCGGCCAGCGTGTTGGCCCCGTTCGCCAGCCGGTTGAGATCGCCGGAGCGCTGATCGATCTGCTGGGAACCATCGGCCAGCCGGGTACCCACGATGCCCGCCTGGAACGTGGCCCGGAATTCCGCGGGCACCTCGCCCAGGGGACGGCTGATGCCGCTGACCAGACCGACGTCGGGCAACTGGGCGACGCGCGAAGCCATCTGCTCCAGATCTGCCAGGCCACGCGGCGTCCGCAGGTCGTGCGGCGACTGGATGAGGATGTATTCGGGAATCGACTGACTGATCGGGAAATGACGTTCGACCGCGGTGTACCCGATCGAACTCGGGGCCGACGCCGCCACGACCTTGCGATCGTCGTAGTTGTACTTGGCGAAGATCGCAGACCCGGCCAACAAGGCCAAGATGAGCAGGCTGGCGACGAGGTGCGGCACCGGACGGCGCACGATGCGGATGCCCGAACGCCGCCAGAACCGGGCGGTGAGTTCACGCCGTGGCTTCACCCACCCGCGCGGTCCGACCAGCACCAGGATGGCCGGCAGCAGAGTCAGCCCGGCCAGGTACGCGACGGCGATACCGATCGCCGCGGCGATTCCGACCGTCTTGAACACGCCCATCTTGGTGAAGCTCAACAGCAGGAAGGTGAGTCCCACCGTCGCGGCGGACGCGGTGATCACCTTCCCGATCGACAGCATCGCCGCGCGGACCGCCGCTTCGAAGTCTTTCCCAGACCGCAGATAGTCGTGATAGCGGCTGATCAGGAAGACCGCGTAATCCGTGCCGGCACCGGCCATGATCGCGCTCAGGAATACGACTGACTGGTTCGAGACACCTGCGCCCGTCAGCTCCGAGAATCCCGCCACCAGTGCCTGGGCGATGAGCAGGGACGATCCGATCGTCACCAGCGGCAGCAGCATCGTCACCGGACTTCGGTAGACCACCAACAACACCGCGAGGACGAGGACCGCGATCGCGAGTTCGATCGGGAGCCGATCTTTCTCTCCCGCGACGGTGAGGTCGGCGGCGGTGGCCGCGGGGCCGGTGAGGTGCACCTGCAGCGGGCTGCCGGCGGTGCTGAGTTTGACGATCTCGGAAACCCGGTTGAACGAGTCGATCGCACGCGGGGTGCCCAACTCGCCCACCAAGCCGACCGGTAGGACCCAGGTGGTCTTGTCCTTGCTGGTCAGGAACTGTCGCAGTTGCGGGGTGCCGACGAAATCCTGGACGCTCTCGACATCTGTCACGTCGTCGCGCAGCGCGTCCACCAGCTTGCGGTAGGTCGCCTCGTCAGAGGGGCCCAGCCCGTCCTCGTTGATCAGGGCCACCAACAGCAGGTCGTTGTTGCCCGATTCGTGAAAGGCCTCGGTCATCTTCTGCGCGGTGACGCTCGACGGCGCATCGGCGGGCAGGATGGCGAGCGGGTGCTTCTGGGCCATGTCGCTCAGCGACGGACACGCGAGCGGTAGGGCGACCAGCAGCGCCGCCCAGATCCCGATCACCGCCCAGGGCCACCGCACTACGAAATCGGCTAGCCGTCGCATCTCGCCCTCACCCTCGCGCCGCTTCCATGGCCATCACCCTTTGCTCGCCGCTACGCGACGCGCCCCCAGTGACCACTGTCAGCAACCCTGGAAGACACCGATTTCATCGCCTCCATGTACCGCGTTACCGACTTCTCGGCAACGGGATTGTCCGGATGCATGATCGCCATGACCGTGCCCTCGCCGTACCTGAATATGTAGATCGTCAATTGGTACGAGAACCGATTGTCCGGGTACATGCCGATGTTGTTCGCGAGGCCCAAGTCACCTGCCGCGAGGATCGCGTTGAGCGGTGCGGCACCACCGTGAAGGAAATTCGAGACCGGAAAGTTCGGCTGCGGCCAATTCAACCACGGCGCCAACTCGAGTACGCGATAGTACGGCACCCTCGCCATATCGAGGCCCGAATCGAAAGATGCCTGCGCGGCTCCGGCCGCGTCACTGAAAGAGGTCGCCGCGACCGGCACAACAATCGGGATCAAACCTGTAAACCAGCCCTGCGTGTTGAAATTATCGCTGGCCGTGCGGGAATCTCTCGGCGTGAGTCCGTAATACGTCAGCGCACCGGTGAACTCGTGCTCGACCAGGCCGAGACAGGCGAACAAGCCACCGACGAAACGTGCGCCTGCCGCCGCGCAGGCCCCGTCGAAGCGTTCTGTCTGTGCCGTGTCCATCAGGACCATCGAGCTCCAGGCACTGCTGGTCGACTTGTCCGGATTGCCCAGTGGCAGTGGAAATTCCGGAAATCCGTCGCTGTTGTTCTCGGCGAACTCGATCCACGCCTGAACTCCTGGCGACTCCAGGGTCAACGTGTCCGTGAATTCCCGTTCGCGGACGCAGAAGTCGTCGAAGCTGCCGGGTTCGGGCAACTGAAGAGCATGACCGCTTCCGCTCATCGCGGAATACATGCCATTGGCTTCCATCATCGTCGTGCCGATCAATGTGGCATCCCCGTGCACGTGATCCATGGCCGCGAAGAATGTGAAGTGATCTTCGTTCTGGATAATTCCGAAAGTGAAGCAGCCCCATTCCAAGGGATTGGGTATGCCCACGACATGGTCGTGTATTTCTTCGACCGTCATGTCGCCCTGATCGACCGGCACGAACTCGATATCGTCCGGATCTTCGATCGTTCGTCTAACGAATTTGCCGTCATCGGCCTTTTCGAACCAGCTGCGGAATGTGTCGTGCCGACGCAGGTAGGTGTTGACCGCGTGGTCCATGGCCGAGATGTCACACTGGCCGGCCACCTCACAGCTGGCGATGATCTGCCGCGAGAAGTTCAGGCCGGCAGCCTTCCGCTCGCTGTAATTTCGAAGATGTTGACTCTGCATGTAGCTAACTGGCACCGAGCTCACAGGCGCCCGATCGGCCGTTTCCTGTGAGGTAGCCGTCGGATGCCAGGACGTGACCGATCCCGGACTCAACGTCCATTCCTCAAGTGCGCCAACAGTTATCTTCCCGATGCGCAAAGCGTCGCCCTCCCGTTCGGCCGGCTGTGGCCGTGATCACCCGTGGCTGCCCAACATACCCTCGGTCCGCTGGCAACCGCTCCCCCCGCCTCACAGCAGAAGCTGTGCATCACGCGTCACAGGTTCACGTGTAATAGTGCTCTAGTGCCGTCGGGGGGTGGACAATTTTCGCGTGCGACAAATGTCCGGCGTAGTCATATGACTAACCGCCGACGCTAGGAGGGCAACGGCCATGGGAACCGCTGAACATCCGACCGACGAGAGCCCCCGCTTTGCCATCGTTGGCTACGCGGCGCGCTTTCCCGGCGCGCCGGACGCCGAGGCGTTCTGGGACGTGCTGCGCGAGGGCCGCGACGCGGTGTCGGAGATACCTGAGGACCGCTGGGATGTCGACGAGTTCTTCGACCCGGAACCAGGCGTACCCGGCAAGGTTGTGACCCGCCGGGCCGGTTTCGTCGAGGACGTGACCGGGTTCGACGCGCCGTTCTTCGGCCTGTCGACGCGCGAGGTCCGGCTGATGGACCCGCAACATCGGCTCCTGCTCGAGACGGCATGGCGCGCGGTGGAACATTCGGGTACCGCGCCAACAGCTTTGGCCGACACCAACACCGGTGTCTTCGTGGGTCTGGCCACCCACGACTACCTGGGAATGGCCTCTGACGAGCTCACTTACCCCGAGATCGAGGCCTACATGGCCATCGGGACGTCGAACGCCGCGGCGGCGGGCCGGATCAGTTACCGGTTGGGCCTGCAGGGTCCCTCCGTCGCCGTCGACACCGCGTGCAGCTCGTCGCTGGTGGCGATTCACCAGGCATGCCAGGCGCTGCGGCTGGGTGAGTGTGACCTCGCGCTGGCCGGCGGTGCGAATGTGCTGCTCACACCGGCCACGATGATCACGTTCTCCAGCGCTCACATGCTCGCCCCCGACGGCCGCTGCAAGACGTTCGACGCCGCGGCGGACGGCTACGTGCGCGGCGAGGGCTGCGGCGTCATCGTCATCAAGCGTCTCGAGGACGCGATCCGTGACGGCGACCGGATTCGGGCCGTGATCCGTGGCAGCGCAATCAACCAAGACGGCGCATCCGGCGGGTTGACCGTGCCGAATGGCGTGGCCCAGCAACGGGTTATCACCGACGCTCTTGAACGCTCCGGACTCAAGCCCAGCGAAGTCGGCTACCTGGAGGCGCACGGCACCGGAACTTCGCTGGGTGACCCGATCGAGGCGCAGGCAGCAGGCGCGGTGCTGGGCGCCGGACGCGAACCCGGCCGCCCGCTGTTGATCGGCTCGGCAAAGACGAACATCGGTCACCTGGAAGCGGCCGCCGGCATCGCCGGCGTCATCAAGGTCATCCTGTCGCTCGAGAACGAGACCTTGCCGAAGCACCTGCACTTCGAGAACCCGTCACCGCACATTCCGTGGGACCGCCTTGCCGTGGAAGTGGTCAAGGAGGCCACCCCCTGGGAACGCAACGGCGAACCCCGCATCGCGGGCGTCAGCTCATTCGGCTTCGCCGGGACCAACGCGCACGTCATCCTCGAAGAAGCTCCCGAGCCGACAGCGCGACCGGCGGCAGAGCCGGACCGGACCGGGCCATCCGAGAGCAAGCGGTTCAGCATTCTTCCGCTGTCCGCCCGGACGCCGGAAGCATTGATGCAGATCGCCGGCGAGTACCGCAACTGGTTGGGCGCGCATCCGGAAGCCACCTTGGCCGACGTGTGCCTCACGGCCGGAGTGGGCCGCGCGCACCTGGAGCACCGCGCCGCGTTGGTGGTCAATTCCAGGGAGGCAGCGGTAGAGCTGCTCGGCGCTCTCGCGGACGACCGCCCCGCACCCGGCCTGGTTCGTGGGGAATCCCATGACACGCCGAAGACCGCGTGGCTGTTCACCGGCCAGGGCAGCCAGTACCCCGGCATGGCCCGCGAGTTGTTCGACACCGAGCCGGTGTTCGCCGAGACCCTGACCCAGTGCGCCGCGGTGGTCGCCGATGTCCTCGAAAAACCGCTGCTTGACGTGATTTTCGACCTCGACGGTCCCGACGGCGAAGAAACCCTGCGGCAGACCTCCTACGCCCAGCCCGCGCTGTTCGCCCTGGAGATGGGCCTGGCCCGGCTGTGGCAGTCGTGGGGCTTCGAACCCGACGTGGTGCTCGGTCACAGCGTCGGCCAGTACTCGGCCGCGTGCATCGCGGGAGTGTTCAGCCTCGAAGACGGCGCGCGGCTCATGGCCGAACGCGGCCGCCTCTTCGGCAGCCTGCCCGCGGGTGGCCGCATGGTGGCGGTGTTCGCCGCAGCCGAGCGCGTCGAGAGCCTCACCGACGAGTACCCGACCCTGTCGGTCGCCGCCTACAACGGGGCCAACACCGTGCTGTCCGGGCCTGCCGCCGACCTGGAGCAGGCCGTGGCCAGGCTGACGGCCGACGGCGTGCGGTGTGACTGGCTGGAGACCAGCCACGCGTTCCACTCGGCGTTGCTGGAGCCGATCCTCGACGAGTTCGAGGCGTACGCGAACCAATTCACTTTCAATGCACCACAACGGATTCTGATCGACAACCGCACGGGCGCAGCCCTAGGCCGGAGCGTCAAGATGGACGGCGCCTACTGGCGTCGCCACGCGCGCCAACCGGTCGAGTTCGCCAAGAGCGTGCGCACCCTCGCCGATCTGAACTGCAAGGTGCTGCTCGAGGTCGGCCCGCGTCCGGTGCTGACCGCCACAGCCCTGGGCGCATGGCCCGACCCGGCCACCGCACCTCGGGTGATCGCCTCGCTGCGGCGGAACACCGCCGACCACCGGCAGATCACCGAAGCCGTCGCCGATGCCTACGTGCTGGGCCACCTGCCCGACTTCGCTGCCTTCCGGCAGGCCCACGCGCAGAAGCTGGACCTTCCGACCTACCCGTTCGAGCACCGCCAGTACTGGTACCGCGACAATCGTGAAGAGCCCAACCAGCAGCAGCACGTGGCCGCCCGCACCCAGGCCATCCGACTCCTCGAGGACGGCCGGATCGAGGAACTCGCAGCCCTGCTCGACGGCGCAGGCGGCGACGATCAGACGTTTGCGGTACTCACCAAGCTTGCGGCGCAACACAACCAACAGCGCTCGACGCAGTCCATCGCGGACGACCGTTACGAATTCCGGTGGGAAAAGGCGGTTACCCCCGTCTCCGGCACGGAAGCCGGGGAGAGTTCCTGGATCCTCATCGGCGACGAGTCCGAAGCCGTCAAGCCACTGGTGGACACCCTCACCGCGCGTGGGCAGCAGTATCGATTCCTCGAGTTGCCCGCCTCCGATGCGGACGAGGTACAACTCGCGGCGACGTTGCGCGCCGCGGCAACCGGCGATTCGACGCTGCGCATCGTGCACGTCGCCGCACTCGACTCCGGCGCCACCCCATCGATGCGATCACTGCTGAGAATGCAGCACCAGGTCCTGGCCGGAACGCGGCGGCTCTTCCGCGCCGCGGTCGCCGCTGACCTGAGGGCGCCCATCTGGCTCGTCACCCGCGGGGCGCAACACGTCACCGAGGCGGACACCGTGACGCCGGAGCAGAGTGCCCTCTGGGGATTCGGCCGCGCCGCGGCCCTCGAGCTTCCTCAGCTGTGGGGCGGTCTGGCCGATCTGTCCGAGGGAACGTCCGGCGAATGGTCCGCACTGCTCAACCGGATCCCGGCGGCATCCGAATCGGCCGTCAAGGAAGACCAGGTCGCACTGCGGGGTCACGAGGTCTACGTTCCCCGGCTGGTTCGGCCGGTGGACCTACCGAGCGGCAAACCGCTGGAACTGCGCGCTGACGCAACGTATCTGGTGACCGGAGGGCTCGGCTCCATCGGGCTCGAGATCGCCGGGTACCTGGCCGCGCACGGCGCCAAGCAACTGGTACTGACCAGCAGGCGCCAGCCCGGCGACACCGCCCAGAAGCGCATCGACGCACTGCGCGACCAGCACGGCTGTGAAATCCGGGTCGCCACGGCCGATGTCGCCGACGCACACGACGTCGCCCGCCTCCTGGCCACTGTGCGGGCCGAACTGCCGCCGTTGGCCGGCATCGTGCACGCCGCGGGCGAGATCGGCACCACGCCGCTGAGTGAGCTCGACGATGCTGAAGTGGATCGGGTCTTTGCCGGGAAGGTCTGGGGCGCCTGGCATTTGAGCGAGGCTGCAGCCGACGAGAAGCTCGACTTCTTCATCAGCACCTCCTCGATCGCCTCGGTGTGGGGCGGATTCGGCCAGACCGCATATAGCGCCGCGAACGCCTTCCTGGACGGGCTTTCCTGGCGTCTGCGCAAGCAGGGCATCGCCGGCACCAGCGTCAACTTCGGTCCGTGGTCGGCCGGTATGGCCGACGCGGAATCCCGTGCCCGGCTGGAGCAGCGCGGGATCAAGACGCTGTCACCCTCCGATGCACTGGCCGGTCTGGCTGATGTCGCGGCGGCCGCTTCGGCCAATGGCCCCGCCCAAGGCGTGATAGCCCGGATCGACTGGGCCCGCTTCCTGCCGCTCTATCAGCAGGCCGGCCGACGGGCATTCCTGGCCGAGCTGGAACGCGAATTGCCCGCCCAGCTGTCGGGAGCCGCGCCTCCGGTCACCGCGTCGGGGAAGACCAAGCTGGTCGAGCAGCTCACCAATGCACCGGTGCAGCAGCGCAAGAAGCTTCTGACCGATTACCTGCGCGACGCCGTGGCGGAGGTGACCCGCGTCGACTCCGCGGAAATCCGTGAGGACGCAGGGTTCTTCGACCTCGGCATGGATTCGCTGATGGCCGTCGAACTGCGCCGCCGCATGGAACAGGGCGTGGGAGCGGAGATCCCCATCACCCTGGTGATGGACTACCCCCGAATCTCCGATGTCGCCGAATACCTGCTCGGTGACGTGCTGGGACTCAGCGAGCAGGCCAAGCCCGCACCTCAACTGGCAGCCGCGACGGCGCGCACCGACGATCCGATCGCGATCGTGGCGGTGTCGTGCCGCTTCCCCGGTGCGCCCGACCCGGAAGCTTTCTGGGATGTGCTCTCCGGCGGCGTCGATGCGATCCGGGAAGTTCCGGAAGACCGCTTCGACATCGACGAGTTCTTCGACCCGGATCCGGACGCTCCGGGCAAGACCTATACGCGCTTCGGCGGATTCCTCGACGGCATAGACGGATTCGACCCCGAGTTCTTCGGCATCTCCCCGCGTGAGGCCGTCTGGATCGAGCCGCAGCAGCGGCTGATGCTCGAAACGGTCTGGGAGGGCTTGGAAAGAGCGGGCTACGCGCCGGCGACCTTGCGCGGCAGCCGGACCGGAGTCTTCGTCGGTGTGGCGGCCAACGAGTACGCGCATCTGCTGTCGTCCGAGCCCATCGACAAGATCGAGCCGCACTTCATCACCGGCAACGCACTGAATGCCATCTCCGGTCGCGTGGCCTTCGCGCTGGGACTCGAGGGACCCGCGGTCGCGATCGACACCGCCTGCAGCTCGGCGTTGGTGGCCGTCCATCAGGCGTGCCAGGCACTGCACTCGGGTGATTGCGACATGGCGTTGGCCGGTGGCGTGAACGTCCTGCTCTCGCCGGTGACCGTCGTCGCCGCGTCGCGGGCCAGGATGCTGTCCCCCGTGGGGCGGTGCAAGACGTTCGACGCTTCCGCGGACGGGTATGTCCGCAGCGAAGGCTGCGGAATTCTCGTCCTCAAGCGGTTGAGCGACGCACAACGCGACGGTGATCGGGTCTGCGCGATCATCCCGAGCAGCGGGGTGAACCAGGACGGCGCGTCGAGCGGTTTGACGGTGCCCAATGGTGGTGCACAGCAACGGCTTATCGGATCCGTACTGGCCCGTGCAGGGCTGTCCGGCGGAGACGTCGACTACCTGGAGGCGCACGGAACGGGCACTCCGCTGGGCGACCCGATCGAGGTCCAGGCGGCCGCGGCGGCCTACGGCGGCTCACGTGACACGGACCGGCCGTTGCTGATGGGATCGGTGAAAACCAACATCGGCCACACCGAATCGGCATCGGGGGCAGCGGGTCTGATCAAGGTCGTGTTGTCGCTGCAACACGAGACACTGCCGCAGAGCCTGCACTTCGACAATCCGTCACCGCACATCCCGTGGGACTCGCTGCCGGTGCGCGTTGTCGACAAGGCGCTTCCGTGGCAGACCAACGGCAGGCCGCGACGTGCCGGCGTGAGCTCCTTCGGCTTCACCGGCACGAACGCGCATGTGCTGGTCGAGGAGGCGCCTGTGCAACCGGCACCGGCACCTGCCGACGACCTCGCCGGCGGGGATCTCACCGAAGGCGCCACGCCGGACCCGACGCCAGCAGCCCAGCCCGAACAGGTGAATGTGCTGACGCTGTCCGCGCGGTCGCCGGAGGCGCTCGTCGCGTTGGCGCAGCGTTACGCAACCTGGTTGACCGTGCATCCGGATGCCGACCTCGCGAACTTGTGCCTCACCGCAGGCACCGGCCGTTCGCATTTCGAGCACCGTGCCGCACTGGTGGTGGACTCGGTCGACGATGCGCGCATCTACCTGGAAGATCTGGCCGAGAATCGCACGCGGCCAGGTGTCGTACGCGGCGAGCACTTGAACCACCCGACCACGGCGTGGTTGTTCACGGGACAAGGCAGCCAGTACCCGGGAATGGCCCGTGAACTGTTCGACTCCGAACCGGTTTTCGCAGAAACCGTGAAGCGCTGCGCAGATGCGGTCAAGGACATCCTGCCGACACCGCTGCTCGAGGTCATCTTCGCCAGCGATCGCGAGACGGGCGGCAAGGCCGGAGAGACGTTGCGGCACACCTCCTTTGCCCAGCCGGCGCTCTTCGCCGTCGAGATGGGCCTGGCCCGGCTGTGGCAGTCCTGGGGCATCGAGCCAGACGTGGTGCTCGGGCACAGCGTGGGCCAGTACGCAGCGGCATGCGTGGCCGGAGTGTTCAGCCTCGAGGACGGTGCGCGACTCATGGCCGAGCGCGGCCGGCTGTTCGGCAGCCTGCCCGAGGGCGGACGAATGGTGGCTGTCTTCGCCGACCCCAAGCACGTCGAGCAGATCGCCGGCGAGTTCCCCCGGGTGTCGGTCGGCGCCTACAACGGGCCCAACACCGTGCTGTCGGGTCCGGGTGACGATCTCGAGCAGATCGTCGACAAGTTCGGTGACGAGGGCGTCCGCTGCACCTGGCTGCAGACAAGCCACGCCTTCCACTCGGAGCTTCTCGACCCGGTGCTCGATGAATTCGAGTCGTACGCAGCGCAGTTGCAGTTCGCCACACCGACATTGCCTCTGGTCTGCAACCGCACCGGCAACGTGCTCACGGCCCAGACCCCGCTCGACGCGCAGTACTGGCGCCGGCACTCACGCCAACCGGTGCAGTTCGCCGAGAGCGTTCGCACCGTGGCGGCACTGGGTTGCTCGGTGTTGATGGAGATCGGTCCGCAACCGGTGCTGACCGGGGCTGCGGTCCAGGTCTGGCCGGAGCACCTGCCTGCGCCCCGCGCCATCGTCTCGATGCGTAAGGGCGTCGCCGACCGGCGCCAGATCGCCGACGCGCTGGCCTCGGCCTACGTCGGCGGTCACCGGCCCGACTTCGCCGCGCTGCATCGTCAGCCCGGTCACCGGCTCGAATTGCCGACCTACCCGTTCCAGCGGCGGCGCTTCTGGCCCAAGGGCGGCGGCATCACCGCCGACGTCAACGGTGCCGTGGGATCGGGGATCCTGGGCAGTGGAAAAGACCTGGCCTCAGGCGATTCCGTGTACACCAGCAGGTTGTCCGTCAAATCCCAGCCGTGGCTTGCCGACCACGTCATCTACGGCACCGTCGTCGTCCCCGGAGCGACATACGCAGCCATGGCGCTGGCCGCGGTCGGTACCCCGGCACGGGCCAAGGACGTGTTCTTCTACGAGCCGATCATCCTGCCCGAGAAGAGTTCTCGCGAGGTGCAGCTGACGTTGCACCCGCTGGACGACGGCGGCGGGTGGAAGTTCCAGGTGCACAGCCGTCCCTACGGGGACCGGATCGCCGACTGGTCGCTGAACGCCGAAGGCACGGTTGTGAGCGGTCTGGAGGACGCGACCGAGGCGCCGGTGTCGGAGGACGACCCGGTCGACGAGGCGATCGAGCGCATGAACCGGATGCGCCCGCAGGAACTGTTCGAGACCTTCGCCGACCTGGAACTGTCGTGGGGCCCGAACTGGTCCGGCTCGCTCAAGTCGCTCTGGCTCGGTGAGGGTGAGGCGATCGGCGACATCCTCGTCGGCGCGGAACTCGCCGAACAACTCGGAACAGAGCCGATGCACCCGGTGCTGATGGACCTGTGCACCGGTGTCGCCTTCCCGGCATTCCCGGCACTGTTGGCGGCCGAACAGGGCGTGAACGACCTGTTCCTGCCGCTGCGGTACGGGCAGGTGACGTTGAAGGAGAAGATGCCCCGGCGGTTCTACTGCCGCGCGAAGTGGCACGAGAGCGCACTGGACAGCGAAACCCAGGTCTTCGATCTCGATTACCTCGATCGGGATGGCCGCTACCTGGGCGGAATTCGGGAGTTCACGGTCAAGCGGGCACCTCGCGAGGCGCTGCTCCGCGGCCTCGGCGGTGACGCCACCCGGCTGCTGTACACCCTCGGCTGGGCCGAGGTCCCGGTACCGGCTTCTGACGACGAGACAGTCGACGCAGCGGCAACCGGCACGTGGCTGATCGCCGGATTCGACGACCTCGCGGCCAAGGTGCCGGGCTGCATCCCGTTCGATCGGAACACCGGTCAGCAACTGAGTGAGGTCCTGACCGAGGCCAAGGAGCGCGGCCTGCCGTTCTCCGGTGTCGTCTGGCGTGCCGGCGCACCGAGTACGGAAGAGTCGAGCGCTGACGGCCAGGCTCGACTCGAGACCGAGATCGCCAACCTGCTCGGCGCGGTGCACACCGTGCAGGGCGGGGAGATCAAACTGCCCGGCGGACTCTGGATCGTCACCGAGCGGGCGGTCGCAACCGAATCCGGTGAGCCTGTCGATCCCGTACAGGCCGCGCTGTGGGGATTCGGACGCACCACGATCAACGAGGAACCGGCGCTGCGCGCCAAGCTGGTCGATACCGACGGATCACCCGAGGCCGTGCAGGCGCTGGCGAAACTGCTGGCCACACCGGTCGAGGAGCCGGAAATCGCTGTGCGGCAGGGCAAGCTGCTGGCCTCCCGGCTGCTGCCGTGGTCGCGCAGCGGGCATCTCACGGTGCCGCGCGGAAGCGACTACGCCCTGTTGCCCACCGAACGCGGGGCGATCGACAACCTGCGGATCACCGAAAAGGAAGTGCCTGCGCCGGACGAGGGCTACGTGCAGGTGCGGGTAGAGGCCGCGGGTCTCAACTTCCGTGACGTGCTCAACGTGCTGGGCCTGTACCCGGGTGACCCCGGCCCGATCGGTGGTGACTTCGCCGGTGTCGTCACGCAATTGGGTGAGGGCGTCACCGAAGTCGAGGTGGGCCAGCGGGTCTACGGCTCCATGCAGGGTGCCTTCGCCAGCCGGTTCAACGCGCCGGCGCAGTTCCTGGCACCGATCCCCGACGGGGTCAGCGCGGTCGAGGCCGCCACGATTCCCGCCGCGGCGCTGACGGTCCGGCTCGCATTCGACTGGGCGCAACTGAAGCCGGGCGACAAGGTGCTCATCCACGCCGCCAGTGGTGGTGTGGGACTGGCAGCCATCCAGATGGCGCAGCAGTGCGGTGCCGAGGTCTATGCGACGGCGAGCACCTTCAAGCGGGCAACGGTTCGCAAGCTCGGCGTCAAGTACGTGTATGACTCGCGTACAACTGATTTCGCCGACCAGATCCTGGCGGACACCGGCGGCGCCGGCGTGGACGTGGTGCTCAACAGCCTCACGAGTGAAGGTTTCGTCGAGGCGACCGTGCGGGCCACCGCCAAGAACGGCCGTTTCGCCGAGATCGCCAAGCGCGATATCTGGACCCCGGAGCAGATGGCCGAGGCCCGACCCGACATCGCGTACGAGATCGTCGCGTTGGACACGGTGATGTTCCAAGAGCCCGAACGCATTCGCACCTTGCTGACCGAGGTGTCGGACGGGTTGGCCAAGGGACAATGGACGCCACTGCCCGCCGAGATCTACCCGCTCACGGAGGCCAGGACGGCGTTCCGGCGCATGCAGCAGGCCCGGCACATCGGCAAGATCGTGTGCCAGATGCCGAACCCGCTTGCACCGCGCCCGGATCGGACCTACCTGATCACCGGTGGACTGGGTGCGATCGGTCTGCACACCGCTGCGTATCTGGCTCAGCTGGGCGCCGGTGACATCGTGTTGACCAGCCGCCGTGCGCCCGATGCGGACGCTCAGCGGTTGATCGAGGAGATCACCGAGCGTTACAAGACCCGCATCCACGTCTTCGCCGCCGATGTCGGCGAGGAGTCCGAGGTGGCGAAGCTCCTCGACCGGATCCGCGCCGAACTGCCCCCGCTCGCCGGTGTGGCACATCTCGCGGGTGTGCTCGATGACGCGCTGCTGGGCCAGCAGAGTGTGGAGCGATTCCGGACCACCCTGGCGCCCAAGGCCTTCGGCGCTGATTACCTGGACAGGTTGACGAAGGACGACGAGCTGGACTTCTTCATCGTGTCCTCCTCGGTGTCCAGCCTGTTCGGTTCACCCGGTCAGTCCAACTACGCGACAGCCAACGCGTTGCTCGACGGTCTGATCGCGCAGCGCAGGTCTCAAGGCCTGCCGGCCACCGGGATCAACTTCGGTCCCTGGGGCCAGGGCGGCATGGCCTCCTCGGAGGCGGCGACCGCGAACATCAGTGCCCAGGGCCTGATTCCGCTGGAGCCGTCGGCGGCATTGAGTGCGCTGTCCGAGGCCATCGCCAACGGAACCGGCCAGGCCACCGTCATCAAGGCGAACTGGCAGCGGGCGGCGAAGGTGCTGGGCAGTCAGCGGCCGCCGATCCTCGACCTGGTGTTGCCGAGTGCCGTCGGTGAGGTCGTCGGTGACAGCGAGGTTCTCAAGCAGCTGCTCGAGATCCCGGTGCCGCAGCGTGCCGGGTTCGTGACCGAGTTCCTGCAGAAGGAAGTGCAGAACTTCCTGCGACTCGCCTCACCGCCGGCCGCGACCAGTCGCTTCCTGGATCTCGGCACGGACTCGCTGATGGCGATCGAACTCCGCAACCGGCTGCACACTCAGTTCGGCGGCAAGTTCACTCTCAACGCAACCGCGGTGTTCGACTACCCGACGATCGGCGGGCTGGCCGAGTACCTCGTCGGTCAGCTGCCCGACGCGGAATCGGCGGAGTCACCGACGGATTCGGCGGAATCGCCGGAGGCGTCGCAGCAGGAGGCTCAGGAGGAGTCCGCCGTAGAGGCACCCTCCGACCCCGAGCCGCAGGCTGAGGCGGCCGAGACCACCTAGCGCGACAACACGTGAAACTGCCCCTTCTCACAGGAGAAGGGGCAGTTTTGCGTCTGCTCGGCGATCGTGTCGATCAGATCCAGCGGGTGGCCTCGACCTCGGCAGGCAGCGGTGGGTGCAACGGCACGTCGAGTCCGTCGTAGATACCGGGCTTCTGGGTGGCCAGCCAGTCGATCGCGCCGAGCAGGCGGTTGGCCGCGGTGGTGTTGCCGCCGTCGGCCCGGGTGCCACCCGGCACGTCGGCGCGCACCACGATGCTCAGCTGCGGATCGCCGTCGACGATCACCCGGTGGTCACCGACCCCTTCGTCCGGCTGCGGCCAGTCCGGCGCGCAGGCCGGGTCGATGCGGGTGATGTGTTCGATGATGACCCGCTCGACACCGTTGGCCCATCCGATGACCTGGAGCCGGAACGCGCCCTGCGTGCCGGCCTCGAACCGGCCCATGACGTTGTCGACGGCCTCGGTCAACGGCAGCCGTTCGACCGTCTCGGTGATGTCGTCGATCTCCAGTCCGAGGCCGCGGCCGATCAGCCGGACGTTGCCGCCCCACACCATGGTGGGGATGGACGGCAGCAGCATCATCGGGGTCTCGTCCATCGACCCGCCGAAACCGCACAGCACCCGCACCGAATGCGGCTGGTTGTAGGTGGAGTAGTCGAAGATCTCCTGACACCGGATGGTCCGGATCCGGGTACACAGTCCGGCTGCGATCACGGCGAGGGCGTCATTGCCCCAGCCCGGGTCCACACCGCTGACCAGAAGTGCGGAGTTTCCGGCCACCGCGGCGTCGGTGAGCCGGTCGACCCATTCCGCCGGAGCCGAGGCCGGGTCGTACAGCGAGTACAGCGACGGTGTCACCACCTGTTTGCCCGCCCGCAGACAGCGCTCGATCTCGACGATGGCCTCCTCGGGCCGGATGTCGCCGGAAGACATATAGGCGACGGCATCGCACTGGGCCAGCGCCGCGTCCACGTCGGTGGTGGCGCTGACGCCGGTGAGGCCGTCGAGCTTGGCGAACGTCGCCGCGTCGCGACCGGCCTTGTCGGGTGAGGACGTGATCACCGCCGCCAGTTCGAGGCCCGGAAATCCCGTGGCCGACCTGATCGCCGTCGCACCCATGTTGCCCGTACCCCACACCGCAATTCGACGCATCGGGCCACCTTAGTAGACCGTTGGTGACTATCCTCACATTATCCGAAAACTGCAGGTCAAGCCCGTTTACGGAAACGGGTACAAGGCTCGATCAACCACTGGGTTGATTAGCTTTCAGAAATTGCTCAGAGTCTCTTTGCGTTGAAGTTACTGAACGGTATAGTTAGCCGCAGTTACTGGTGGGTAACTTATCCAAAGTACCCAACCTCAGGTGGCATTCCACAAGGAGGAAAAGTGAGCCACTACAAGAGCAATGTCCGTGACCAGGTCTTTAACCTGTTCGACGTGTTCGGCATCGACAAGGTGTTCGGCACCGGCAAGTTTGCGGATCTCGATCAGGATTCGGCTCGCGAGATGCTCGCGGAGATCGCCCGACTGGCCGAGGGACCCATCGCCGAGTCGTTCGCCGACGGCGACCGCAACCCTCCCGTCTTCGATCCCAAGACCCATAGCGTCACGCTGCCGGAGTCGTTCAAGAAGTCGATGCGCGCCCTCCTCGAGGGTGGCTGGGACAAGGTCGGCCTCTCCGAGGAACTCGGCGGTATGCCGGTGCCGCGTGCCCTGCAGTGGGCGCTGATCGAGCACATCCTCGGCGCCAACCCCGCGGCCTACATGTACGCGATGGGCGCGGGCATGTGCGAGATCTTCTACAACAACGCCACTGAAGAGCAGAAGAAGTGGGCAGTGCTGGGCGCCGAGCGCGGCTGGGGCGCCACCATGGTGCTCACCGAGCCCGACGCCGGTTCCGACGTGGGCGCCGGCCGCACCAAGGCCGTCCAGCAGGAGGATGGCTCCTGGCACATCGACGGCGTGAAGCGGTTCATCACGTCCGCCGACTCCGACGATCTGTTCGAGAACATCATGCACCTGGTGCTGGCCCGCCCCGAGGGCGCCGGCCCGGGCACCAAGGGTCTGTCGCTGTTCTTCGTACCCAAGTTCCTCTTCGACTTCGAGACCGGTGAGCTGGGCGAGCGCAACGGCGCCTTCGTCACCAACGTCGAGCACAAGATGGGCCTGAAGGTCTCCACCACCTGTGAGCTGACCTTCGGTCAGCACGGTGTTCCCGCCAAGGGCTGGCTGGTCGGCGAGGTGCACAACGGCATCGCGCAGATGTTCGACGTCATCGAGCAGGCCCGAATGATGGTGGGCACCAAGGCCATCGCAACCCTGTCGACCGGTTACCTGAACGCCCTCGAGTACGCCAAGGAGCGCGTCCAGGGTGCCGACCTGACCCAGATGATGGACAAGGCCGCCCCGCGCGTCACCATCACCCATCACCCCGACGTGCGCCGGTCCCTGATGACCCAGAAGGCCTACGCCGAGGGCATGCGCGCCGTCTACCTCTACACCGCGACCTTCCAGGACGAGGACGTTGCCAAGGCCGTCCACGGGGTGGAGCCCGAGCTGGCCCACAAGGTCAACGACCTGCTGCTGCCGATCGTCAAGGGCTGCGGCTCCGAACGGGCCTTCGTCCTGCTGGGCCAGGAGTCGCTGCAGACCTTCGGTGGCTCCGGCTTCCTGCAGGACTACCCGCTCGAGCAGTACGTCCGCGACTCGAAGATCGACTCGCTCTACGAGGGCACCACTGCCATCCAGGCGCAGGACTTCTTCTTCCGCAAGATCGTCCGCGACAAGGGCCAGGCGCTGGCGTTCGTGGCCGGTGAGATCGAGCAGTTCATCAAGAACGAGACCGGCAACGGCCGCCTCAAGACCGAGCGTGAGCTGCTGTCCACCGCGCTGGCCGATGTCCAGGGCATGGCCGCCACCCTCACCGGGTACCTGATGGCCGCCCAGGAGGATGCCGCCAGCATCTACAAGGTGGGTCTCGGTTCCGTCCGCTTCCTGATGTCGGTCGGCGACCTGCTGCTCGGCTGGCTGCTGGCCCGCCAGGCCGCTGTCGCGATCGAGAAGCTCGACGCCGGCGCCACCGGCGAGGACCGCACCTACCTCGAGGGCAAGATCGCCGCTGCATCGTTCTTCGCCAAGAACATGCTGCCGCTGCTCACCAGCACCCGCCAGGTCATCGAGACCATCGACAACGAGGTGATGGAGCTCGACGAGGCTGCGTTCTAAGAAGCTGCCGACAATGAGGCCCCGGGTTCGCCCGGGGCCTCATTGCATTTGGGAGACAGGCAAACTGGTCCCATGACCGAAGCCCGTGGCATCCTGCTCGTCGTCTCGTTGATGGCGACGACAGCACTGACCCTCGCCCTGGGGATCACCGATCCGGCCGCACCGATGTCCTACCCGACCAAGTTCCTGGTGTGGAACCTCGTACTGGCGTGGATCCCGATGGTCGTCGCGATCGCGTTCGATCTGGTCGAGCGCCGGCTGTGGCTGCTGCCGCTGGGAGCGGCCTGGTTGGCATTCCTGCCGAATGCGCCCTATCTGGTGACCGACCTGGTCCACCTCGGTGAGGGCTACGAGCTGTGGCGCCATGTGCTGCAGTACGGGTTCGCCGCGTGGACGGGGATCCTGCTGGGCGTGGTGTCGCTGCTACTGGTGCATCAGCGCCTGGACGACGAATTCGGCGCCTTCTGGGGCTGGTTGGCCGTCGTCTTGTCCGTTGCGGCGTGCGCGGTCGGTGTGGTCATCGGGCGGTTCCAGCGATGGAACTCCTGGGATCTGGTGACCCAGCCGGACGCGGTGGTCGCGGCGACGTTCGACTGGATGCGCTCACCGCTGTCCTACGTGCAGTCGACGGGCGTGGCGATAGCGGTCGCGGCTTTCTTCGGGTTGGCGTATCTGACGGTCTGGGCACTCAACGGACTTAATGTGCGCAGATAGTGTCCTGATCGTTATCGAGGTTTATCCCATTTGCCACATGGGTAACTTCTGTATCAGCGGAGCAAACCTGCGACCGCGCTGAAGCAGAAAGAGGCGAATGGATCGTCACCATGAACACAGTCCTATATTTCAGCGTCTATGGCGCCGTGTATGAAACCCGGGCCTACACCACCGCCGACATAAACCAACTCGTCCACGACCACGGGCTGCACTGCCTGACCTCCGCCGATCGGCAGTTCGACTTCTGGTTCAGCCCGTCAACCCACTCGTGCCAGCGCCACGTGAACCGCAAGGCAACCGAACTCCTGCTGGCCACAACAGCTTTCACTCCCAAGACGGTTCCTCTGCTGCGCGGGTGTGTCGTCGTCGCCACGCATGACGCCGACGGTGAACTCGACGGACTGAGCTGGCAGCAACTGGATCGCCTGGCCCGCCGTGACCGCTCGCTGACCAAGCAGCAAAAACGTGCGCTCGGCCGACACATCAACCGCGCCGGCGGCCGATATGACCCGCTCACCCCTGCCGCACGCTGCGACGGGTCGCACCACGTCGCCGTCAGCCGCGTCCGCGCAACCAGCCGGCGGGCCTGGTCCGAATGACGGGGCAGAATGATTCGGCCGAGTACAGCGTGGAAGACGTCGCCGTGGAACATATCCGCGTCGGAGACACCCTGTCGATGTCCGGTGACGACGACCCGCGCACTCACGTCTTCCGCGTTGCGAAAAGCCGAGCTACGCAACGAACTCACCACGGGTGAACAACCGAGGGTGATCCTGAGGTCTGAGCCGGTGGGCGACACCGGTGAGCCGATGGTGCTCACTTATCCGACCGGAACCCGACTACGGAAGATCGTCAGCCACCCGACCGGATAGCCGGTCCGTCTCAGACCGGTGATTCATGGGCGAGCGCCCGATAGCTCTTGGCCCCTGCCCGGTCGACGGCGGCGCGGACCAGGCCGAACACCAATCCCTGAATAGCTGCCGCCGTCAAGGCTTTGGCGCCGGACCGTTCGAGATCCTTGGGGTCGGGCGGTTCGAGATTCGGCTGATCGATGCGTTTCCAGATCTGGGTGAACAACGCGCCGGCCAATAGGCCCCCGCCCACACTCGTCGCCATGGACAGCGGCATGTAAAGCATCTTCGAGAGTCGGCTCACGGCTCCTCCTCGCGTCGGCACCAGCCCGAAAGAAACGGCTTTCGGGCTGACGTGCGGGTACCCCGAACCGAACGGTTCTAACGGCATAGATGCCCTTTCGAGGTTTCGCCCGGCCCCACGTCGGGCACAGCTGTGGAAGAAGTAGTACGCATGGGGAAGGCCCAACGATGACTACCGAGTCAAAATCAATCAGTGAAGCGTCGACGGCTCAGCTCCTCGGCCAATTGCAGGAGCAGACGACACGTCTGGTTCGCGACGAGTTGCGGTTGGCGCAGAGGGAGTTTCAGGAATCCGCGCGTCACGCCGGAGTCGGCGCGGGACTGATCAGCGCCGCCGGTCTGCTGACAGTGCTGGGACTCATGACGGTCATTGCCGCCGCGGTTGCGGCGATCGCGCTGGCCCTGCCGGTCTGGGCCGCCGCGGTCATCGTGGCCGCGGTGCTGTTCATCGGTGCCGCAGTGGCCGCAGTCGTCAGCCGCAGCCAGGCGAAGCAAGTTCCGCCGCCGGCCGCCGAGTCAGTAGACAGCGTCAAGCAGGATCTCGATGAGCTCAAGGAGGCACGACATGGCCGACGCTGATCGCCTTCCGCCCGAACCGGGGCCGGACGCCGGAATCGATGAACTGCAGTCCGACATCGACAAGACGCGCAGTGAGTTGGGCGAGACAGTGGCCGCGCTGTCCGACAAACTCGACGTCAAGGGCCGCGCGCAGGACAAGGCCGCCGAGACGAAGGATGCCGTCGTCGACCGGGCTCACGCCGCAACCGAGGCCGCAAGGTCCAAGCCGGCGGTGCCGGCCGCCGCTGTGATCGCAGTTCTGGCGGCAGTCGGCCTGCTGGTGTGGTGGCGCCGCCGCCGTGAGGTGTCCTGACAGCCAACGGGTTTACCTCGTTTGTCGTGTGGGCATCCCGGTCGCGACGAGTAATCCACCCATCGGTCGTCCTCAGTCGGCCGGCTTCGGGCCGGCTCTGGCATCTTGCGAGGAGAACCCGTGACAAATCCGGCGAACTCCGCCACCTCCTTGCGTGTTCTGGTTACCGGCGCGACCGGATACATCGGCGGCCGCCTGGTTCCCCGGTTGATACAGGCCGGCCACCGGGTGCGGGCAATGGCTCGCAACCCCGACAAGATCAGCGATGTGCCCTGGGCATCGGACGTGGACGTCGTTCGCGGCGATCTCACCGAGCCGGACACGCTCGACGAAGCCTGCCGCGACATCGATGTCGTCTATTACCTCGTGCACTCGATGAACGCAGGCGGAGAGTTCATCGAATCCGAGAGACGCAGCGCAGAGAACCTCGTCAGTGCGGCCACCCGCGCCGGAGTGCGACGCATCGTCTATCTCGGCGGCTTGCATCCGGAATCGGATCGACTTTCGATGCATCTACGCTCACGCGGCCAGGTCGGGGAGATACTGCTGAACTCGGGCATCCCGACGCTGATCCTGCAGGCAGGCGTGGTCATCGGATCCGGGTCGGCGTCTTTCGAGATGATCCGGCATCTGGCCAACAGGCTGCCTGTGATGACCACGCCGCGCTGGGTCAACAACCGCATACAGCCGATTGCGGTTCGCGATGTCATGTACTACCTGCTGGAAGCCGCCACCGCGGAACTTCCGCGCAGCCGCGCCTACGACATCGGCGGCCCCGATGTCTTGCGGTATGGCGAAATGATGCAAATCTATGCCGATGTCGCGGGCCTGGCCCGACGACGGATTCTCGTACTCCCCGTTCTGACACCGAAACTCGCCGGACTGTGGATCGGGCTGGTCACCCCTGTGCCCCCGAAAATCGGACGCGCCCTGATCGAATCTCTCAGCACCGACGCCGTTGCCACTGAGCACGACATCGATTCGATTATCGCGCCGCCACCGACAGGGGCGACCCGATATCGGGACGCCGTTGCACTCGCACTCCGTCGCATCGAGACCGGTGAAGTCGAAACCACATGGGCCAATGCGTCTCCCACCAGTGCACCCGCCGACCCGCTGCCCTCTGATCCCAGTTGGGCCGGCGAAGCGATCTACACAGATGAGCGCAGCCTCGACTGCAACGCAGCGATCGAGCACGTGTGGGAGGTTGTCGAGGGGGTCGGCGGTGAGAACGGTTGGTACTCATTTCCGCTGGCCTGGACCATTCGCGGATGGCTGGATCGACTTGCCGGGGGCGTCGGTCTGTCTCGCGGTCGCCGCAACCCTCACACCCTGCACACCGGTGACGCCCTGGACTTCTGGCGTGTCGAACGCATCGAGCGGCCGCACTTGTTGAGGTTGCGTGCAGAGATGCGCACGCCCGGCAATGCCTGGCTCGAATGGCGACTCGAACCTCGCGGCAAGCACGCCACCCGGCTGCACCAGCGAGCCATATTTTTTCCGAAAGGGCTTGCCGGACGAGCCTATTGGTACTCGCTCCTGCCGTTCCACGGCATCATCTTCACCGGCATGATCAACAACATAGGCGTCGCTGCCCAGAACGGATCAACGGAGTAACAGAGTTCAGAAGCGGGTCAGGCTGGGCATCAACACATCGTCGACGAGCGCGCGAACCGTCGCCTCGGTCGGCGGACGTCCGGGGATCAGGGATCGAAACACCAGATACCCCGGCATCACGTCCCAAAGCTCGTCGTGGACCGCCGCGGCCTCGATCTCGCCCCGCTCCACCGCATTGGCCAGAACGTCGGCCATCAGTTTCTTGCGCTGCAGCACGAACTGGTTCTGCAGGGCCGCACTCAACTCCGGGCTGTGCGCCACCTCGGACATGATCGCGCTCATGGTGCTGCCGTGTTCGCGTGCCTGTGCACACACCGAAGCCCCGATGCTGAGCAGGTCGGTGCGTAGCGAGCCGGTGCAGGGCGGGACCAGCTGAACCCGGGTGCCCTCGATGAAGGCCGCCAGCACGAGCTCGGTCTTCGACGGCCACCGGCGGTAGATGGTGGCCTTGCTGGACTTGGCTTCGGTCGCAACGGCTTCCACGGTCAACCGGTCGTAGCCGTGCTGCTGCAACAGCCGCAGCGTCACCGCAAGCAGCTCGGCCTCGCGCTCAGTCCACTGCGACGCCGGAGCCGGCGGTGAGACGTCGTGCGTCGAAGCGGATGCCACGCGGGGAAACCTTTCGGTAGCGGGAGCCGATGTCCATCGGCCGTAAGTCTTGCCCCGTCCAGGATAGTACCGTACGGTACCGTTCAGATACTTGGTACGGCCAAAGACATCCGCCTCAAGGCGCGCGGGGCGCCCGTTGTCGAAAGGCTCTGAGATGCAGGGGATCTCGGTAGGCAGCCTGGTCAGGCGGCGCTGGACGGTGATCGTTGCCGTCCTGGTGGTGGCGGTCGTCGCCTTCACCGTCGACCGGTTGCACGGCATATTCGGTTCCGACAACGAGGTGTCGCGCCCCAGCGCCGACACCCTGGAGAACACCGGCTACAACCCGAAACGGGTTCTCTTCGAAGTGTTCGGATCACCCGGTTCGGTCGCCACCATCAACTACCTGGACATCGACGCACAACCCCAGCGGGTCGACGATGTGGCCCTGCCGTGGTCACAAACCCTGGTCACGGATGACCCGACGATGTTCGCCGACCTCAGGGCACAAGGGGACGGCGACACCATCGGGTGCCGCATCACCGTCAATGGCGTGGTCAAGGACGAAAGGTCCACGAGCAACGTGAACGGTTACATCGCCTGCTTGGACAAGTCCGCATGAGCAGCCGGCACGCAGAAGATGAAGTCGGCGGCTCCAGGACGGCGCGGACCATCCGTGTGCTCGCCGTACCGATCGTGCTCGTGTGGGTCGCCATCGCCGCACTGACGAACATCCTTGTGCCACAGCTGGAGGTCGTCGGGGCAGCACGCTCGGTGGGGCTGAACGCGCCCGACGCGCCATCGACCATGGCGATGCGACACATCGGCCAGGTCTTCGACGAGTTCAACTCCGACAGCGCGGCCATGATCGTGCTCGAGGGCGACCAGCCTCTCGGCGACGACGCCCACCGCTTCTACGACACCCTGGTGAAGCGGCTGGCCGAGGACACCGAGCACGTCGAGCACATCCAGGACTTCTGGGGTGATCCGCTCACGGCCGGCGGCTCGCAGAGCAAGGACGGCAAAGCCGCTCTGGTGCAGGTGTACCTGGCCGGTAACCAGGGCGAGGCGTTGTCCAACCAGTCCGTGGACGCCATTCGCGAGATCGTCGCCAGCGTCCCGCCACCGCCCGGGGTCAAGGCCTACGTCACCGGCGCCGCACCGCTCATCACCGACAACTTCGAGGTCGGCAGCGAGGGCACCGAAAAGGTCACCGGCATAACCTTCTTGGTGATCGCGGTGATGCTGCTCGTCGTCTACCGATCCCTCGTCACGATGCTCCTCATGCTCGTCACGGTCCTCATCGAACTGGCGGCCGCTCGAGGCGTCGTCGCCGCGCTCGCGCACTCCGGGGTCATCGGCCTGTCCACCTATTCGACGAACCTGCTGACGCTGTTGGCGATCGCCGCGGGCACGGACTACGGCATCTTCATCGTCGGTCGCTATCACGAAGCTCGTAGCCGTGGCATGGAACGGGAAGCCGCGTACTACGACATGTTTCGCGGCACCGTGCACGTCATCGTCGGCTCCGGGCTGACCATCGCCGGCGCCGTGGCCTGCCTGCACTTCACCCGACTGCCCTACTTCCAGACCCTGGGCATACCCGCCGCCATCGGCGTGCTCGTGACACTGGTGGCCGCGCTGACGCTTGGGCCCGCCGTACTGACCATCGGCAGCCGGTTCGGACTCCTTGAGCCCAAACGCAATCCACGCGCACCGCGCTGGCGCCGCATCGGCACCGCGATCGTGCGGTGGCCCGGCCCCATCCTGGTGGTGTCGTGCCTGATCGCGCTCATCGGCCTTCTCGCCCTGCCGGGGTACAAGACCAGCTACGACGGCCGCCCGTACCTACCTGAATCAGCACCGGCGAACGTCGGCTACGCAGCCGCCACGCGTCACTTCTCCGAGGCCCGGCTGAACCCCGAGCTACTGATGGTCGAAGCCGACCACGACATGCGGACGCCCGCCGACATGCTGGTGCTCGAACGCATCGCGAAAGCGGTTCTGCACACTCGCGGCATTGCCTTGGTCCAGTCGATCACCCGACCACTGGGCACGCCGATCAAGCACAGCTCCATCCCATTTCAGATCAGTGCGCAAAGTGCCAGCCAGATCATGAACCTGGGCTATCAGCAGGACCGCGCCGCCGATCTGCTCAAACAGGCCAACGAGCTGTCGAACACGATCAACATCCTCAAGCAGCAGGTCTCGTTGCAGCAGGCCAGTGCTGCCGCCACCCACGAGCAGACCCAGGCCTTCCACGACACCGTCGCGATCGTGAACGACCTGCGCGACAAGATCGCCAACTTCGACGATCAGTTCCGCCCGCTGCGCAACTACTTCTACTGGGAACCGCACTGCTTCGACATCCCCATGTGCGCGGCGCTGAGATCGGTGTTCGACGCACTCGACGGCATCGACAAGCTCAGCGACCAGTTCGGTCAGATCACAGCGAGTTTGGACAAGCTCGACGCCCTCCAGCCGAAACTCGTTGCGCTGCTCCCACCGCAGATCGCCATCCAGGAGCGCAACCGCGATCTGACCCTGTCCAACTACGCCACCACGGCCGGAACCAACTCGCAGTCCCAGGAAGCCCTCGAGAACTCGACCGCGATGGGACAGGCCTTCGACTCCGCCAAGAATGACGACTCGTTCTATCTGCCGCCGGAAGCGTTCGACAATCCCGACTTCAAACGTGGCCTGAAACTGTTCATGTCACCCGACGGCAAAGCTGCCCGCATGATCATCACGCATGAGGGCACTCCCGCCACGCCCGAAGGCATCTCACACATCGACGCGCTCAAGGACTCCGCGTTCGACGCGATCAAGGCCACGCCTCTGTCGGACGCCAAGATCTATGTGGCCGGAACCGCTTCGGCGTACAAGGACATTCAGGACGGCGCCAAATACGACCTGCTCATCGCCGCGCTGGCAGCGATCAGCCTCATCCTGCTCATCATGATGTTCATCACCCGTAGCATTGTCGCGGCGCTTGTCATCGTCGGCACCGTCGTGCTGTCGTTGGGGGCATCGTTCGGCCTGTCGGTCCTGGTGTGGCAGTACATCTTCGGCATCCAGTTGTACTGGATCGTGCTGGCACTGGCCATCATCCTGCTGCTGGCGGTCGGAGCGGACTACAACCTACTACTGATATCCCGGTTCCAGGAAGAGATCGGGGCCGGGCTCAAAACCGGCGTCATCCGCGCCATGGCCGGGACCGGCCGGGTGGTGACCGCCGCCGGCCTGGTGTTCGCGGCCACCATGTCCTCGTTCATCTTCAGCGATCTCATCGTCCTCGGTCAGATCGGTACCACCATCGGGCTCGGGCTGCTCTTCGACACCCTGATCGTGCGGTCGTTCATGACACCGTCCATCGCGGCGCTGCTCGGCCGGTGGTTCTGGTGGCCACAGATCGTGCGGCCCCGTCCGGCCAGCCGCATGTTGCGCCCGTACGGATCGCGCACCTCGGTTCGCAAACTGCTCGAACCAGAACCCGAGCCGACAACATCGAGCCAGGCTCCGGCGTGAGCCGGTGTCACACCAGGTTCGCTCGGGCCCATTCCTCGGCGGTCGTGGTCCTGATACCGCGAACGGCGTTGTACGACTGATCCTTCGGCCAGGCAACACCATTGGTGCGGGCGAACACCGCCCGGTATTTGCTCATCGTGTCCTCGGGATCCTGCCGTAGCCGGTCGATCAGGAAGTCGGTGCTCCAGAGGGTGCGGGTTACCGATGTCGCACGGACGCGATCGACGATATCGGCGAGTTCGCGGTAGCTGACGGTGTCCCCCGCGAGATAGACGACGGTGTCGCGAATACGCGGTTCGGCGAAGACGATGTCGGCGGTGAGCACGCCGATATCTTCTGGGGTGGTGAGGGTGACTCGGTTGTCCCAGCTTCCCAGCGCATGCACGGTCTCGGCAGCCAGATCCACGACAGCGAACTCGGGTTCGAACAGGAAACTGGTGAACATGCCGGTGGAGATGATCACCCACTCCGTGGCGTGCTGGCCCCGCAGCAGGTCGCGCACGTCGAGCTGCTCGTCGAACAGCGTCTGCGGGCTACCGCGCCCTATCTCGTCGTAGTCGACGCCGAACTGCCACGGGAAGAACCGCGATACCCCGGCGGTGAGGGCGGCTTGAGCGAGTTTGCGCTGCGTGCCGGGCCCGGCCGCGAAACCGACGCAGCTGATGACGGTGTGGTAGCGGCCCATCACGGCCGCGAGCTCGGCCACCGACGCCGTCGCGACGTCGGCCTGCTCGATGGCGATACCCGCCTTGGCTAGTTCCTCGCTGCGCGCGTCGTGTTCCCCATCGGTACCTGCTCCCGATGGCCGCAGCAGCACCGCGATGCTTGCGGCGCCGGGATGGATTGCGAGGTGGCGGGTGAGTGCGGACAACACACTGGCACCGAGTTCACCCGTCCCGATGACGAGAATGCTCAGACTGTCCGCCGTTGGTGGCGTTGCGGGCACTGTGGCCTCCGTTTCTGCGGTGATGCATGGGTTGCAACCGACAGATCGGCGACAATCATCCCGGCGCTCAGGAGTTCAGGTAGGTGACGACCGCCAGCACGCGGCGGTGATGCGCGGTCGACGGCGGCAGGTCGAGCTTGGTGAAGATACTGCCGATGTGCTTCTCCACGGCACGCTCGGAGATCGAAAGATGTTCGGCCAGGGCACTGTTCGAGTGCCCCTCGGCCATCAGGGCGAGAACCTCGCGTTCGCGGGGAGTCAACCGGGCCAGCGCATCACCGCTGCGCCGGGTTCCCATCAGCTGGCGCACCACTTCCGGATCCAGCGCGGTACCCCCGGTGGCGACACGCCGCACCGCGGCGTCGAACTCGGCGATGTCGGCCACCCGGTCCTTGAGCAGATAGCCCACCCCTTCTGGGTTCCCGGCCAACAACTCAGCGGCATAACGGGTCTCGACCCACTGCGAGAACACCAGGACACCGACATCCGGATGCGAGCGCCGCAACGAGACCGCCGCGATCAGCCCCTCGTCGGTGAACGTCGGCGGCATGCGGATGTCGATGACGAACACTTCCGGCCGCAGCGTCTCGGCGATCTCCCGGATCCCCTCGGCCGTGCCCACCTTGGCCACAACCTCGTGCCCGCGTTCGACGAGCAACTGGGTCAGGCCGTCACGCAGGATGGCATTGTCCTCGGCGATCGCCAACCGGGTCACCGCTGCGTTCCCGACGGTACGACGGCAGTCACCGTGGTGGGCCCGCCGGCGGGGCCATCGATGTCCAGCCGGCCGTCAACCATCCGCAGCCGATCGGCCAGTCCGGTCAACCCGGAGCCGTTGGCAGGCTCCACCCCACCTGACCCGTTGTCCGCCACGGTGATCCGCAGTTCGTCGGCATCGCTGTGCAGCCGCACTGTGGCCTGGGTGGCACCGGAATGCTTCGATACGTTGGCGAGCAACTCGGCCACACAGAAGTAGGCCAGCGTCTCCACACCCAACGACGGCCGTACGGCGAGATCGTCGACCAGCTCGACGGGGATCGGGTTGCGCGCCACCAGCGTCTGCACTGCCGGCACCAGGCCGAGATCCAATGCGGGCGGCCGGATTCCGCGGACGAGGTCACGTAGTTCGGTCAGCGTGTCCTTGGTGTTCGCCAGCGCATCGGAGACCAGTCGCCGGACCCGGTCGGCCTTGTCGGGGTCGGCCAACTGTTCCTCGGCGCGCGCCAGCGTCATCGCCACCGCGATCAGCCTGGCCTGGGTCCCGTCGTGCAGATCACGCTCGACGCGGCGCAGCGTCGCCGCCGAATCGTCGACGACATCGGCACGGGCCCGCTCCAGTTCGCCGACCCGGCGTTCGCGGTCGTTCGGGGCGAGCAGCGCTTCGGCCAGCCAGACATGGGCACGTCCGATACCGATCATGACCCACGCCAACAGATACAGCGCGAGCAGTCCACCCGCGGACAGCAGTAGGTAGATACCGAGGGAGTCCACGGGTTCGCCGAAGCTGACGATCGATTCTCCGGTGATCGCCCAGATCACCGGAGAGACGACGAGGACCGCCGATATCACGACTCCCAGCACGACCCCGTATCCGAGAGGTGTCATCACGATGCTCTGCAGCAGAAGGAAACCCAGACTGCGCCAGCCGACACCGTCGGTCAGCGCAGCGGCCGCGGTCTGTGGCCAACTGGACAGCCGGGCGAACGGCGCAGGCGGGTCGATGGTGACGCCGACCAGCCGGGCCAACGACCGGTACAGCGCATTCCACCGTCGCCCGGACAGCACGACGAGCGCCAGCAGGGGTATGCCGACCAGGGTGATGAGCAACAACCCGGAAGTCAGGCCGGTCACGAACAGGTAGACCACGCCGACGAGAGCCAGGACGCTCACCAGCAGGAAATAGAGATAGCCACGGCTCGCTGCCGCGGTGAACGGCGTTCTCAGTGTTCGGCGCCGGTCTTCGGGTGCGGAGGTTGAACTGATTACGGTGGTGGTCACGGTCATCATCGTTGCCGGATACGTTGGCACCGGGCGATGGTGCTGTCCGGCCAATTCGGGGTGTGGCTGGCCACACCGTCAGCTGTCGAGTGAACGCAGCAGCGCCCGCGTGCGGGCCCTGGTTTCGGGCGATGCGTCGAACACCACCCCGACGTATTCGTCCACGCCCACCCCGCCGAGCGCCCGAATACGTTCAGCCACGGTGCTTTCGTCGCCGATGATCGCGGCGTCCTCGGGACCGGCGTAGCCCTCCCGGTCGAGCATGGCCCGGTAGGACGGCAGATGCCCGTACATCGCGAACTGTTTGGCGGCCTGGGCCCGGGCCCCGTCGACGTCATCGGTGACGCTGACCGGAAGTGCCGCCACCACCCGGACCGGACGGTCCCCGGCCGCGTCGCGCAGCGTCGGGACAACATGATCGGCCAGCGTGGTCGGACCCGTCATCCAGGTGACGGTGCCCGCGGTGCGACGTCCCGCCAGTTTGAGCAGTTGCGGCCCCAGTGCGGCGATGTACACCTCGGGTGCCGACGCCCCCGGGATCTGCAGTGCGCCCCGAGTGGTCACCGTCTCGCCCGGCGCGTCAGCGGGCTCGCCGTCGAGCAGGGGCTGCAACCCGTCGAGATACTCGCGGAGCCGACGGACCGGCTTGTCCCACGGAATGCCCCACATGCCCTCGGTCACCGCCGCGTGCGTCATGCCGAGGCCGAGCAGGAAGCGGCCCCCGCTGATCAGGCTGAGCGTGAGCGCACGTTGGGCCAGCAGCATCGGGTGTTGATTCTGGATGGGGATGACACCGGTGCCCACCTCGATCCCGGGGACTTCGCGGAACGCGACCGCGAGAACGGTCAGCAGGTCCGGTTCATAGGGCATCTGTGTCATCCAGACCCGCCGGAATCCCTCTTCGTGCAGTTGCGCGAGATTCTCTACGGTGGCGTCGACCGGGGAGCGGCCGCCGGTGTCACTGAGCGAGGCGATGAGGCTGATCTGCATGGCACCACGCTATGCGGAGGGCGGGCCGGATGGGGCCAGAAGAGGCGGTCCTTCAGACAAAAAAGGGCGGGTTCGGGAGGACACTTGGGGGCGTTTCAATTCGTCTCACGCAGCCGGTCTTTCACCCCTGTACCGACTCTTTGGATCAGTCACTCCCGAACCCGTCGTAGGCTCGATCGTACGCCTCGGGTACCCCTCAAACCAGAGAAAAGTACGGCCGAATTTTGCCGAGAATTCGAAGCTAGGTCGCCCCGTGTTGCCGTCGGGTCGGGGGGTCAGACGGCAACACGGAGCTACCCATGTATCGACCTCTATGCCGCAGCCGTTACACATCCCCGAAAGAAACTTTTCGGATGTTTTTCGGCCTGCGGTTTCTGGAGGTCACGCCTCCAAAATCGCTGTGACGCCCTGCCCACCCGCCGCGCAGACGGAGATCAGGCCGCGCACCGGCTTGCCTGTTTCCTTCTTCTTCTCGGCCAGCTGCTTGGCCAGCTGCGCGACGATCCGGCCGCCGGTGGCCGCGAACGGATGACCCGCGGCCAGCGAGGAACCGTTGACGTTGAGCTTGGTGCGGTCGATGCTGCCCAGCGCCTTGTCCAGGCCGAGGCGCTCCTTGCAGTACTCGTCGGAATCCCAGGCCGCCAGCGTGGCCAGCACCACCGAGGCGAACGCCTCGTGGATCTCGTAGAAATCGAAGTCCTGCAGGGTCAGCCCGTTGCGGGCGAGCAGCCGGGGCACCGCATACGTCGGCGCCATCAGCAGGCCGTCGGGCCCGTTGACGTAATCCACCGCCGCGGTTTCGCCGTCGACGAAGTAGGCCAACGGTTCGTGTCCATGCGCCTGGGCCCAGTCCTCACTCGACAACAACGCCACCGAGGCGCCGTCGGTTAGCGGGGTCGAGTTGCCCGCGGTCATGGTCGCGTCACCGGCCTTGACGCCGAACACCGGCTTGAGCTTGGCCAGCTTCTCCACCGACGAATCAGCCCGCAGATTGTTGTCCCGGTACAGCCCGAGGAACGGGGTTACCAGGTCGTCGAAGAAGCCCCGGTCGTAGGCGGCGGCCATGTTGCGGTGGCTGGCGGCGGCCAGTTCGTCCTGGTCGACGCGCTTGATGCCCATCTTCTTGGCGGTCACCGCGGCGTGCTCGCCCATCGACATCCCGGTGCGCGGCTCGCTGTTGACCGGGATCTCCACGCCCAGGGCGGCCGGCAGCTTGCCGACCAGCTTGAGCCGGTCCAGGTTGGACTTCGCCCGGCGCAGGCCCAGCAGGACCTGCCGCAGGTCGTTGCCGAACGCGATCGGGGCGTCCGATGCCGTGTCCACACCACCGGTGGCCGCGGATTCGTATTGTCCCAGCGCAATGGCGTTGGCAGCGACGATCGCGGACTGCAGGCCGGTGCCGCAGGCCTGCTGAAGGTCGAAGGCCGGGGTGTACGGCGACAACGAGCTGCCCAGCACGCATTCGCGCATCAGATTGAAGTCGCGGCTGTGCTTGAGCACCGCGCCGCCGATCACCGCACCGAGCTGCTCACCGGCCAGATCGAAACGCTCGATCAGTCCGTCCAGAGCGGCGGTGAACATGTCCTGGTTGGAGGCGTTGGCATAGGCGCCGTCGGACCGCGCGAACGGAATCCTGTTGCCACCCAAAACGGCAACGCGTCGCCGGGTCGTGTTGTTGGCCATCTGTTTGCCCTCCACTGTCGGGTTGTCCGGGGCCATATTACCCACTGTTCTTACTCTGGAGTAAGTTCGGTGTGGACAACGCAGTACTGCGAAGCGAAAGGCAGCTGAAGTGGCTTCCGACCTGTTCTCCCAAGTGGTCAACTCCGGGCCGGGATCGTTCCTGGCCAAGCAGCTGGGCGTGCCGCAGCCCGAAACGTTGCGCCGCTATCGCCCCGGACAGCCGCCGCTGGCCGGCTCTCTGCTGATCGGCGGTGAGGGCCGCGTCGTGGAGCCCCTGCGCGCAGCGCTGGCCGGTGACTACGACGTGGTGTCCAACAACATCGGCGGCCGCTGGGCCGATTCGTTCGGCGGCGTGGTGCTCGACGCCACCGGCATCGCCGACGCCGCCGGCCTCAAGGAGCTCTACCAGTTCTTCACCCCGGTGCTGCGCAACCTCGCGTCGTGCGCCCGCGTGGTCGTCATCGGCACCACCCCGGATCAGGCCGGCAGTGTCAACGCCCAGATCGCGCAGCGCGCCCTCGAGGGCTTCACCCGCTCACTGGGCAAGGAACTGCAGCGCGGCGCCACGGCGTCGCTGGTGTACCTGGCCGCCGACGCCAAGCCCGCCGTCACCGGCCTGGAGTCCACCCTGCGCTTCATCCTCTCCGCCAAGTCGGCCTACGTCGACGGACAGGTGTACCGCGTGGGCGCCGCCGACTCGACCCCGCCGGCCGATTGGGACAAGCCGCTGGCCGGCAAGGTCGCCGTGGTGACGGGTGCGGCCCGCGGCATCGGTGCAACCATCGCCGAGGTGTTCGCGCGGGACGGCGCCACCGTGGTCGCGGTGGACGTACCCCAGGCCGCTGAAGATCTGGGCAAGGTCGCCGAGAAGGTCGGCGGCAGCGCGCTGACGCTGGACGTCACCTCAGAAGATGCAGTCGACGCCATAATCGCCCACGTCACCGCACAGCACGGCGGCAAGGTCGACGTGCTGGTCAACAACGCCGGCATCACCCGCGACAAGCTGCTCGCCAACATGGACGAGAGCCGCTGGGATTCCGTGATCGCGGTGAATCTTCTTGCCCCGCAGCGACTCACCGAGGGCCTGGTTGCCAGCGGCACGCTCGGCGAGGGCGGCCGGGTGATCGGGTTGTCCTCGATGGCGGGCATCGCCGGTAACCGCGGGCAGACCAACTACGCCGCCACCAAGGCCGGCATGATCGGGCTGACCGATGCGCTGGCACCGGTGCTGGGCGAGAAGGGCATCACGATCAACGCCGTGGCCCCCGGCTTCATCGAGACCAAGATGACCGACGCCATCCCGCTGGCCACCCGTGAGGTCGGCCGCCGGCTGAACTCGCTGTTCCAGGGCGGGAAGCCGGTGGATGTGGCCGAACTGATCGCCTACTTCGCGAGCCCCGCGTCGAATGCGGTCACCGGCAACACCATCCGCGTCTGCGGCCAGGCCATGTTGGGGGCGTGACCGGTGAACAACATGCTGCGCGCCGTCGTCGGCGCCCTGCCGTTCATCCCGCGCGACGAGACCCTGCCGGCCCGCACCGTCACGGTCGACAACCTGCCCATCGACCCGGCCAACGTTGCCGCCTATGCGCAGGTGACCGGGCTGCGGTTCAGCGACACCCTGCCGCTGACCTACCCGTTCGCGCTGACCTTCCCGACGGTGATGTCACTGGTCACCGGATTCGATTTCCCGTTCGCCGCAATGGGTTCGGTGCACATCGAAAACCACATCACCCAGTACAAGCCGATCAAGGTGACCGACGCCGTCAGCGCGGCCGTGCATGCGGAGAACCTGCGTGAACACCGCAAGGGCCTGCTGGTCGACATCGTCACCGAACTCAAGGTCGGCAACGACACCGCCTGGCACCAGGTGACGACGTTCCTGCACCAGCAGCGGACCAGCCTGTCCGGTGAGCCCAAGCCGGAACCGCAGAAGCAGCCGAAGCTGCCGCCGCCCAACGCGGTTCTGAACATCACCGCGGGCCAGATCCGGAACTACGCGTCGATCGGCGGGGACCACAACCCGATCCACACCAACGCGATCGCCGCCAAGCTGTTCGGCTTCCCGACCGTCATCGCACACGGGATGTTCAGTGCGGCAGCGGTGCTGGCGAACATCGAGGGACAGCTCCCCGATGCGGTCAAGTACTCGGTGCGGTTCGCCAAGCCCGTGGTGCTGCCTGCCAAGGCCGGGCTCTACGTCGAGCGCGACGCCGACGGCTGGGAGTTGACCCTGCGGAACCTCTCGAAGGGCTACCCGCACCTGACCGCAACGGTCAGCCCGCTGCGGTAAGCCTTCGAGTGTGCGTACAGATCGCGTTTCGTCGAGAAATCGCGATCTGTACGCACACTCGGCGAAAACTCAGGCGCTGGGAACCGCGTCCCCCGAAGCCTTTCGCAGATCGGCGAACTCGGAGATCGACGCCGAGGTGACCGACGCGACGGGCCGGGCATTGGGTGCCGACGCGTCGGACTTGGACACCATCACCACGTTGTCGATGTAGGGCTGGATCGTCGTGCTGTTCTGCACGGTCGACACGATCACCAACTGGAAACCGAACTTGCGGAACGCCGACAGTGCCTGCTGGGCGAACTGCGGATCCGACTTGGAGAACGCCTCGTCCAGCATCAGCTGGGCGAACAACGGCCGGGTGTCATTGCTGTCCGGGCTGGCCAGGTTGAAGCTGAGCGCTCCGGCCAGGCAGAACGCCATGAGCTTCTCCTGCTCACCACCGGAGTTGTCACCGGAATTGCTGTAGGTCCGGATCACCTCGCCGGTCTCGGCGTCGCGTTCCTCGCAGTACAGCACGAACCGGTTGCGCACATCCAGCGCATCGCGGGTCCACTGCCGGTCCTCGGGTGTGTTGCCGGCCAACAACTTCCGCAGCTGCAGGATGTCGGTGTACTGATCGAACATCGCGGTCTCGTCGCCGAAGCTCACCAGCGACACCCGCGAGGAGATGCGCTGGGCCTTCTCGTTGAGTTCGTCGACCGCCGCCAGATGCCGGGTACCGGCGTGCAGGGTCAGCCGGGTGCCGCGGTTGAACTCCACCGCGCCCAGGCCCGTGTTGACGCGGGCGATCTGCTCGGTGATCCGTCGCGCCTCGTTGTCGGCGATCATGTGCAGGTTCAGGATCGCGCCCGGCGCCTGTTCGGTGATCAGCCGCTGCATGCGCTCGTAGGCGTCGGGCAGCTCCCGCTCGTCGATCCGACGGCACAACGCCACGTAGTCGTGCACCCGCTCGTCGAACACGTCGCTGTCGTTGGGGATCGCGTCGGGGAACGAGCTGTCGTAGGCAGCCATGATGCCGGCCAACTCGTCGTGCGAACGGTTGCGGTCCGCCCGCAGCCGGTCCCGCTCGCGGCTGATGACGCGGGTCAGTTCGCTTCGGTACGGCTCGGATTCGAGCAACTCGAGGGTCAGGGCGATATCGGCGGCATAGCCGTCGATCGTGTCGCGGGCGTGCGACGGGAACTCGCTGGACCCGAGCCGCTCGGTGAGGACCTCACTCAACTCCAGCAGTGCGGTCCGCCTGCGGTCCAGCGTGGTCTCGCGTTCGTTGAGCGAGCCGATCTGCTGGATGACCTTCTCGACGCGCTCCCAGCATTCGTCGGCCCGCTGTTGCAGCCGTTCGGCGTCGGGGTTGTCGGAGACCAGCAGATCGTGTTCGTCCTGCAGCCGCTCGAGCATCTCGTCGACCGAATCGGTGTCGATGTCGCTCCACTGCATGAACTGATCGCACAACGCCCGGCAGGCCCGCTCGCGGGATTGCAGCTGGCCGCGGTGCTCGTCGAGCCGCTCACGCGCGGTGCGCGCCACCTGGTACACATCCTGTGCGGCGGTCAGATCATCCTGCAGCGCTTCGACTTTGGCTGCGGTGCCGCCGAGGAAGATGTAGTCCGATGGCCGCAGCCTCGACCGGTCGTCCTTGATCGAGAGCCGGCCGCTGTCCTTGCGCAGGCCCTGGTCGGTGACCGCGCGGGACTGCTCGGTGAACTCCTCCGGTCCGTCGACGCACACGTAGTCACCGACGCCGGCGACCACGTTGAGCGCCTCGACGGCACTGTCGTGCGTCGGATCGGCGAGCTGGAGCTTGGTGGCCAATGTGCCGGGAGGCGGGGTCCGCAACTGCGAACCGTGCTGGACATGCTGCAACTGGATCCGGCCGCGCATGTCGTTCTCGTTGACGAAACGCAGTGCCCGTTCCATGTAGGCATCGGGGACCAGCAAGCGTAATCCAGCGCCGCGCAACACCTTTTCGACGGCCAGGCGCCACCGCGACTCGTCGGGCTTGAGCTCCATCAGCTCGGCCACGTACACCAGATCACGCTCGGAGATGTCGAGGGCACGGGCGATGCGCGCCCGCATCTCGTACTCGGTCCTCGGCAGCGGAGAGCCCAGCCGCTGCACCCGTTCCAGCTCCGCTTCCACGCTCTCACGCGCCTCACGGGCCCGGACTTCCTTCGCCGAGGCCTCGACGTAGGGCTGGTTGCCGGTGAACAGTTCCCGGTGCAGCCGGTCGGCTTCCTCCATCAAAGTCTCACGCAGCGACCAGAATTCCTCGCCGTTGTCCGGCGGCGTCAACCCGAGCGAGGTGACCTTGTCTTCGTAGCCGCCGCGTCGGCGGGACACTTCCTCGCTGATGCGCTCGGCCTCGGTCAGGCGTTGCTGTAGCGGCACCAGATCGACAGTGACGGTGTTGATCTGCGCCATGAGCGAGTTGTGTTCGTTCTTGAACTGGCGCTGCTGGGAGCCGAACTCATCACGCTGGGCGCCGAGCTGCGTGATCTGATCGTCGAGATTGGCGATCTCCGGACCGGCCTGGGCCAGCCGCACGTGGTCGACGTAATCGCGGATCATCGCGTTGTCGATGGTGTCGATCACCCCGAACTTGGCCGCCTCCTCGGCGTACCGCGCCTGGACCGCGGCGATGTTGCCGAGGGTATTGCGCTTGCGCCGGGCCACGTCGAGCAGGCCGCGTGCCTCGACCAGCGGGTTGATCTGCTCGAGGGCCTCCTCCACGCCACTGAGGCTGGCGGGCTCGTCGAGCATGAACTCCCGCACGAACTGCTCAAGGCCGCCAACGCTCTTCAGCGACTTGGCCTTGCCGAGCAGCTGTTGGGCGGCCTCGGAGGCGCGGATGCCGATGCTGGAGTACAGCTGCGCCAGGTACTGGCTCTCACTGCGACCACCGGTCCAGCCGTCGTCGCGGAACACCGCGGCGTCGTAGCCGTTGGAGGCCCACCGGTTGCACAGACCGAAGATGTCGCGGTCGTCGTCGACCAGGTAGTAGCGGCTGCCCGGGTCCGAGGTCTTCTCCGCGGCCAGCCATTTGAGCACCAGCCCGGTGACCGAGCGACCGGTGCGGTCGCTGTAGGTGACCGCGACGGCCGACCAGGCCGGCCCGGTCCCGCGCAGATACATGATCTGGCGGCTGGTGCCCTCGCGTCGCTCACCCCAGGCACCGCGGACGTACTTGTCGACCGTGCGCTTGCCGGTGCCCGCGCCCGCGGCGGTGGTGTCGCCGGAGGCGTTGAAGTTGCGGCGGTGTGAAGGCAGGAAGGCCAGCGAAATCGCATCCAGCAGTGAGGATTTACCGCTGCCCGAGGATCCGGTGATCAGCGTGCCGTGCCGGCTGAAGGGGATCGAGTGGTACCCGTCGAACACGCCCCAGTTGATGACCTGCAGGCGCGACAGAGAGAACTGATTGGTCGGTTCAGCCATGAGCGTCCACTTCGTCCTCGAGCCGTTCGGCTGCGTCGGTGTCGTCGGAATCGTCGACCGTGCCGTTGGCAGCCCGCTTGAGCTGCTCGAACTGCTGCTGCAGTTCGGTGATCATCGAGGCCGTCATGATGGCGTTGACCACCGGGCTGATGGTGAAGCTGTCCTCGTCCTCCCGGTTGCGGGCGAGCATCTCGATGTCGGTGAGCCGCTCGATCGCGTTGTCGATCCGCTTGTCGAACGAGGCGGTGTCGCGGTCGGTGTCGTTGTTGACCCCGGCGAACAGCTCGTGGATCTCGTCACGGCTGATCAACACATTCTCGTCGCGCGCCGCCGCACGCATGAGCTTGGCCAGGTGCAGCGCCAGGATCGAGTCGTAGGTGTTGAGGGTCTCGCGTCGCAGCAACCGGCGCCGCCACTGCGATTCGTAGTCGGCCTGCTCGACGTAGGCGATGTCGTGATCGTCCGAGATGCACAGCCGCATATCGAGTTCCGACAGCCGCACGGTGAGTTCGGTGCGGTACCGGGTCACCCACGACCACAGCTCGGAGTGGTTGTCCTTGCTGACGTAACGACGCGAGAGCAGGTGCTGCAGTGCCCAGCAGGCCCGGTCGGGCAGTTCGCTGACATCGCCGTCGAAGCGGGGCGCGCGGCGCTGGTCGGTGGACCGTTCGACGGAGTCGATGCTCGGCAGGGCGTCGAAATCGATCGCCGAATCTGAGACCGGCACTGCATCTGGGTCGCGCGACGTGTCCGGGGTGTCGGTCATAGGATGCTCTCGCTGGCAGTAGGGATCGGCTCGGTGAAAACCAGTCGGGGGATCTCGATTTCGCGGTCGGCGCCCTCAAGGGACCGGAACCGGACTTGGACCGATTGCGCGGATTCGGCTGCTGACTGATGCTGCTTGAGCGCCCAGGACCACAGCACGATCACGTGTCCGAGGTAGGCCGAGTCCAGCATGCCGATCGCGTCGGGCAGCGACAACGGCCCGGTCGCCACCGCGCCGTTGACCAGCTCGGCCAGTTCCGCGGCGTCCACCTGCGAGGCCAAGGCCGAGAACGCCGACAGATTCACCTCGCCCTCCGACGACTCGGCCTGGGACGGCGGGATGGCGTCACGGATCTTGAACGCCACGGCGCCAATCGAATTGAAGTCCGTCCGGACCAACGGCACCTCGATCCCGATGCGGCTGTCGGCGAGCGAGACGCTGAGCAGTTCGTGCGCACTGGCCAGTGCGTCGTTGAGCTGACGGGTGACGCCGCGGCTCTGCTCGAGCGTGCCGGAGGCGACGAAGCGCTTGATCCGGCGGGCGCAGCGCTGCCTGGTCCGGCCCACCTCGGCCGTCTGCGCCGAGACCAGGCTGAAGAACCCCGTCATCACCGCACGCAGGTCCGGATCCAGATGCGGCAGCTGACGGGTCACCATCTCGATGTCGCTCACCAGCGCGGCCCGCTGCTCTGGATCCTGGATCATCCGGGTGAAGGCGGTGTAGGACGCGCTCTCGCGGGAGGCGAACAGCGACTCGTAGTCGTCGAACAACTGGCGCTGACGTTCGCGGTAGCCGAGATCGGTGTCGGCGGAGGCATCCAGCAGCCGGGTGGTGATGCGGTTGAGCATGCTGCCGTACTGCCCGATGTCCGAGACGATCTGCTCCATCTGCAACGCGATGGCACGGGCCTCGTCCTCGACGTCGACCAGGTCGGGTTCGGGGCGCTGCCCTTGGTCCAGGGCATCCAATTCGTCTCGCAGCTTGGCGATCTCGGCTTCGATGTCGGCGCGGATGCGCTCGGGATCGTTGCTGACCTGCCCGGCCACCCGCCGCAGCCCCGCGGCGATGCCCGTGATCGAGCCGCCGGTGGCGATGGTGTCCTCACGGCGCATGCGGCGCGCGAAATCCAGCACGGCCCGCGCCTCGTAGGTGAGGTAGCAGACGTTGCGTTCGGTGTCGCCGGACTGCTCGGTGATCCGGTGCAGCCAGCCCTGGCTGGCCCAGTACTTGATCAGGGCCAGGCCCGACTGTTCGGTTTCGGAACCGAGGTCGGCCAGGTCGCGTTCGAGCCGGATCACCAGCTCCATCTCGGTGAGCTTGGCCCCGCGGTCCAGGTGCCGTTCCATCAGCGTGACGTAGGTGGCCAGGTTGTTCGTCACCAGCAGCCGCGCCGAGCGCGAGTCGGCGACCTCGCGGTTGAGCTGGTAGAGCTGGTCCAGCGACCCATGGCCGGGGACAGCGGCGGCATCAGGCATGACCGGCCCCTCGTTTCGCGTTGGACATCGGGACCACTTTAGGCGGCTGACGGGACAGGGTCCGACTCCAGTTCGGTTTGCTGTTGGCCGCCAGACCGGCCATTGTGACCGACACCGCAGCCCACCTGCCCTAGAGTCATCCGGTGACTCCCGCCAAGGTGCCGCCCGCCGGATTGGTCCGCGCGGCCGAACGCGTCCGCCATCACCTGCGTCGCCTGCATCAGCGGGCGGTCCCGCCGCCCGCAGCGATGCTGGAGATGATCCTCGGCGCGTGGGTCGCCCAGGGCATCGCCGCCGCCGCACAGCTCGGGGTCGCCGACGCGCTGGCCGACGGCCCACTGCGCGCCGAGGAGCTGGCGCGCCGGGTCGAGGCCAACCCCGACACCACGGACCGGCTGATGCGGGCGCTGGTCAGCGAGGGCGTCTTCCGCCGCACCCGCGACGGCCGCTACGAGCTGAACGCGCTGGGCGACACGTTGCGCAAGGATGCCCCGGTCTCCATCGCGGGGATGGCGAAATTCGTCGGCTCGCCGCAGCATCGCGAGCACTGGAGCCATCTCGCCGACGCGGTCCGCACCGGCGAGGCGGTCATCCCCAAGCTGCGCGGCAAAGGGGCGTTCGACTACATGGGCTCCGAGCCTGAACTGGGCGCGATCTTCAACGACGCCATGACCAGCATCTCCGAGCTGGCCATCGCCCCCGTGGTGGCCGCCTATGACTTCACCCGGTTCGGCACCATCGCCGATGTCGGCGGCGGGCACGGCCGGCTGCTGGCCGCGGTCCTGACCGCCACCCCGGCCGCCCGTGGGGTGCTCTACGACCTGCCCCAGGTGGTCGACGGGGCACCGGCGATGTTGGGCAAGTACGGAGTGGCCGATCGGGTTCAGGTGGTTCCCGGGTCCTTCTTCGACAGTGTCCCCGGGGGCGCCGACGCCTACCTGCTGAAGAACATCATTCACGACTGGCCCGACGACGAAGCGTCGAAGATCCTCCGCAATGTGCGGGCGGCGGCCGCGCCGGGCACCACCCTGCTGCTGATCGAAGGGGTGATCCCCGACCACGACCGGGAATTCCTGGGCAAGTGGACCGACATGGAGATGCTGATCGGCATCGCCGCTCGCGAACGCACCGCGGCCGATTACCGAAAGCTCTACGAGCAGGTCGGATTCCGGCTCACCCGCGTGGTGGAGACGGCGTCACCGTTCAGCCTCGTGGAGGGTGTGGCGGTCTAGTCGTCGTTCGCACACGGCGAGGTGGCGGCCACATTGAGTCCGTAGACACCGCCCGCCGTGGTTTCGGCCTTGACCGAGACGATGTACCCGCGGCCGTCCTCATAGGCCTTGTTGTTCGGCGGTTCTGGTTCCGGCCGGGTCCACGGGATGGGTGCAAAACCTTCGTTGACCAGGGTTTCGATGCGTTTGAGCGCCGACTCGACGAGTTCGGGTGCCGGATCGACGATCCACGCGTTGCGGTACACCCGCCACGGCGGGCCGTCCGGCATCATCCCGGCATTCGTCCGGCAGCCGTGCAGGGCCGCGTGCGCGGGATCGGGATCGATGGGCTTGCCCACGATCATCGACACATAACCGGCCACCACCCGGGCGGCCTCGGTGACGGTCAAGGTGGTGGGTTGCATCGTCGCCTCATCGTCGGTGGGTGGCCGGTCTTTGTGGAGGAATCCGCACGCACTGGTGAACATCAGGCCCAGTGCCACAAAAAGCGTTGTGAGTAGCCTCATTTGACCTGCACTTTGGGGCCGGCTTCGGGATGATCCGTCACCCGCGGATTTTCCCACGGATGTTGCCGCCGTTCGTAGGATCCGGCATCATCCCAGGGCAGTTCGGGGATCTTGGGTGCCGCGCCGGCCCGTGCCTGGTCACTGGCTTCGGCCTGGAAGTTCCCGTCATCACCGACGTTGATGTCCACGTAGTTGGTCTCGATCCCACGCTCCACATAGCCGGTGGCCTCGCCACCGTTGATGACCGCGACCATGTTGTGGAACGCATCGGAATCGGGGTCGTTCCAGTACTCGCCGTGCGCGTTCTGTCCCACGATCACCTCTCCGTGGTGCGGGCCCTCCCGCCCGTAGTACCCGGTGTCCAGACGGGTGACGCCGGGAATCTTGTCGGGGTCGGTTGCCGAGGGCAAACCGCCCAGCGGGTTGCCGAGCTGCCCGTCGACGGTGTGTGGAATCCAATCCGGCAGGCCGATCGATCCGTTGTCGACGAGGTCGCGCGGCAGGGACTGAACCAGCGCGATCGGGTCACCGGGCGCGGTCATCGAATAACGCTGCACGTTCGGGTTCGGATTGGTGTACTCCCCGGTGAGGATGCCGGTGCCCGCCGACGACGCGTGCAGGACGCGGTCGGCCCGCAGCCCCATCTGTTCGGCGGTCCCGACGATGGCACCACCGTAGGAATGCCCGATGTAGGTGACCGGCGTGCCGGGCGCTCCCGCACCCACCGCACGGTCGATCTCATGACCGAAGGACACCAGCTTGGGCGCCATCGACGCGGCGTAGGACGGGTCCGACGCCTTGCCGAGATCCTGGGGGAAGTCGTCGCCCATATAGAGGAAGATCGGGGATCCGGTTTGTCGTGCCAGCTCCACCGCCGCATTGTGGTTCGAGGCGCTGCCGTTCAGGTTGGTGCTGGTACCGGGGACCACCACGCCGACACCCTTGATGCCGGGCTTGATGTCGCCGATCATCTCGATCATCCGGCCGTTGCCCTCGGTCGAGAACCCGACGAACTTGCGCGGCACCATCGTGCCGCTGCCGGGTGGAAATTCGATCGGGGTGAGCATCGCCTGCAACTGCTTGACCCGGGCGTCATCGGGGGGTTGCTTCTTCAGCTCCGCGTCGAGTGCATTGCGGATGTTGATGTTGTTGGCTTCGATCCTGGTGTCGAACGGCACACCGTCGGTGTTGCCCATCGCCTGTGGGTCGGCGAGCACCATCTCGTGCAGGGTTTCCGGGCTCAGACCCGCGAGGAACGCGGCCCGCTCGTCGGGCGTCATGCCGGCCAGCCGGTCGACCAATGCCTTGGGGCTGTTCGGATCCGGCGACTGCTTGGGATCCGGGGTGCTGAGCGCCGCTACCGCATCGCGCACTTGCTGGCCGACCTTGTTGTCTGTGGTCTCGAACTGCGCCAGCATCGACTTCAGGTCCAACGAGGCGTTCGCCGCCATCGCCTGCAGCATCAGCCGATTGACGGGACTCAACCGGGCGAAGAAGTCGAGTGCGCTGCCCGGGCGGATCGACACCGTGCCGTCGTCGGCGACCTGCCATCCCTGCCCTTCGAGCCTCTCGACGGTTCCGAGGATGCGGCTGCGTTGTTGCATCAGTTCGCCGCCACCGTCCTGCAGGGCGGAACTCAACGCGGTCAGGCTCTGATGGAGCCGTTGCATCCTTTCCAATGTCGCTGTGGCGCTTGCGATCGCGGCATCGGCCGATGTGCCCGTCCAGCCGGCACGCAGCTTGTCGATGATGGCTCGTTGCTGATCCATCTGGGTCGACAGCGTGGAGGCGCGGCTGCTGACGTCGGCGCCGCCTTGCACGAGTGCCTCAGGATTGGACGACTCCACCTGAGAGATCGCCACCGGCATGTCAACCCGCTGGCTGTGCTGACTTCAGCCGGCGTGCGGACTCGTCGTCGGCGGTCTGGTACGAACGGGCGGCGGTGTTCAGATTGTCGGCATGTGCGCCGACCTCGGTGCCGATTGCCTGGACCGAGCTGTCCACGACCGTGGCGGCCTGGCCACACGCCGCACCGCTCTGCAGGCCCGGCATGGCCGCTGCGGCTGCGGTCAACAGCTGCCCGACCGCCAGTCCGGTGATGACCCCGCCCACCGCGGTCTCGGCGGCGGCGGCCGACTGCAATTCGGCCGGAGCAACTTTCAGCACGGAACCCACACAGGGAGCCTAACGCCGGGCAGAGGTTCGCCCAGACACCAATTTTCCGAGGCTAACCGGCGACCGGGTGGCTTCCGGCGTCCGACGGCGTGCCCTTCAGACCGCGCCAGAACAGATTGATCATCAACTCGGCAGCCTCGTTGACGTCGGCGTCCCCCGTGCTGACCCGGCTGGCGATCGCCTCGCCGGCACCCACCAGTGCGACCGCCATCATCTCGAAGTCGCTGTCGGGCTGAGGGTTACGGGTTCCCGTGCTGAGCAGTCTGGCCACCAGGTCGATGATGCGGTCGCGGCCCTCGCGGACGGTGTGGGCAAATGCCTGCGAGCTGGTGGCCTGGGTGTAGAGCACCATCCACGAGGCCCGGTTGGAATCGATGTAGGTCAGGAACGCGAGCACGGCGCTGCGCAGCAGGTCCTTGGGGCTCTGGGTGAAGTCGATCTCCCCACGAACCACATCCACGAACCGGGTCAGCTCCCGGTTCAGGCAGGCCCCGAACAGCTCCTCCTTGGAGCCGTAATAGAGGTATAGCATCGGCTTGGAGATCTCGGCCTCCGCGGCGATCGCGTCCATCGAGGTCTCGTGGTAACCGTTGACCGAGAAAATCTGCACCGCAGCATCGAGCATCTGCTGTTCGCGCACGGCCCGCGGCAGCCGCTTGGTTCCACCTGCCATCCGAACAGAATAAGCGTCCGGTTGACGGTCAGGGCAGCAGCTCAGCGCGCCGTTGTTCCTCCCACAGCGCCATCCTGGTCCGGGCGGGCTCCCCGACCGCGTCCATCACCAGCGGGATGAGGAGTTCGGTGAGCAGAAATCCGGCCGCCATGCTCTGGTACGTCGTGCCCACGGTGCTCGACGCGGCCAGCACGACCTCGGCGTCCGGCGCCACCGGGCAGGCCAGGTCGTCGGTGATGAGCAGCACGGTGGCCCCGGCCCGATGCACCCGGTGGGCCAGGTCGGCCGCACTGCGCTGATAGCGGTGGTAATCGAACAGCACCACCACGTCGCTGCGGGACAGTTCCAGCAGGGCGCCGAGATCGCTGCCGGTGGGGTCGCCGAGCACTCGCACCCCGGGTCGTAGTTGTTCCAGATGCGCGGCCAGATGCAGGGCCAACAGCTGAGAGAAGCGGCCGCCGTGCAGATACACGGTCCGGTTGGTGTCGGACAACAGCGCGACGGCGGCCTCGAGGGCTGATTCGGGGAGCATCGACAGCGTCTGTTCGGCCTGGTCGTTCTGCGCACGTCCCTGCTTCAGCAGCCGATCGAGCAGGCCACCGGCCGGCGGCGCGTCCGGCAGTCGGGTGATCGGCCCGCTCGATCGGGTCGACAGCTCGGCACGCAGCGTGACCTGAAGGTCGGCGAAACCGTCGTAGCCCAGAGACTGCGCGAACCGCAGCACGGTCGGCGGGCTGACCTCGGCGCGCTCGGCGAGTCTGGCCGCACTCGCCAACCCGGCGCTCGGATAGTCGGCGAGCAGTGCCCGCCCGACCCGGCGTTCGGCCTTGCTCAATGTCGGCAGGGCCGCAGTGGTGCGCGCCTCCACCGTCGGCGCACCCCCCGCGGCTGCTGCGGCGGGCGTCGGTTCCGGGCGCGATGCGGGGGCCACGACGGTCAATCTGCCATGACCGGCACCGACGTGATCGACAAGTCACTCATCGAGATCGCGGTGACACTTTCGGGCGGCAGGGCCTGCCAGTCCAGATCGCCGAACCCTGTCGACCCGACGACGAGGGTGCCGTCGGCCGGACGGGCCCAGCGCAAGGCGAAATAGTCCTCGAGGTGCTCGGTCGGCAGGTCGGCGGCGGTGATCTCCTCGACATCCTCGTCCGGCAGATAGCTGTGGGCATGCGCGTGCACCGCGATCAGCTGTCCCTCGCCGAGTACGAGCGCGTTGAGGCTGGCCTCCGGATACAACGGCCGCAGTTGCGCCACCGCCCGGCGGACCGCTTCCGCCAGATCCGGTGCTGTGCGACGGTGCTGACGGATGATGCCGAAATAACGTTCGCTGTCCGTGGTGCCGCGCAGCGACGCGGCGACGTCCGGATCCAACAACTCGTCGAGCGGCCCGGCGGGCTTGATGGAACCGTTGTGCGCCATGGCAATTCCGTCGGCGACGAACGGGTGCGAGTTCCGCGGCTCGACCGCAAGACCGTTGGTGGCCCAGCGCAGGTGCACCACGCTGGCCGCGGCGGCCGGCCCGGCCATCGCCGCGGCGAATGCCGGGTCGTCGAGCGCGCTGCCGGGTGACACCTCGACGCTCGGAGCCTGTCCGACCCGCTCGGTCCGGGCGACACCCCAGCCGTCGCCGTGCACCTTGGTCAGGGCCACGAAGTCTTTCAGGACGTGCGCCCCGACCGCGTCGGAGACAGATATCGGCTGCGCTGACACCACGCCGAGCAGTCGGCACATGGGTTCCACCCCTTCGTCCCCGGACCTCAGTCGGACCCTCGGTCCCCAAAATCTAACAAATCAATCGTAGATCGACGATATTAAAGATTCTGAAACATTTATGACATAGCGTACGCGGAGAGTGAGCACCTCAGGAGGACTTATGCCGGCATCCATCACGTCACGCACCGAGGAACTGCGCGCCCGGGGTGTCGAGATCGTGGCTGGATCACTGACCGATCTCGCCGGCGTGACCCGCGCCAAATATGTTCCACTGCAGCGCCTTTCCGCGTTCGAGAAGTCCGGGATGGGCGTGTCGCCGTCGTGGAGCGTGTTCTGTGTGGACAGCGGCATCGCCTTCACCCCCGACATCGGCGTGGTGGGCGACCTGCGGATCCGCATCGACCCGGCCGACCTGCGGGTGATCGACAACGGCGTGGCCTGGGCCCCCGCCGGCCTGTACGACCAGCACGGCAACCCCGCCCCGCTGTGCACCCGGTCGCTGCTGGCCGGCATCGAACACGGTGCGGCAGACCGCGGCTTGAACGTGTTGGCCGGAGCGGAGCTCGAGTTCACCCTGCTCTCGGCCGACGGTGACCACGCCAGCGCCGGCCCCTGGTCGCCGTACGGCATGCGGACATCACTCGACCGCTCCGCTTTCCTGGTCGATCTCGCGGTCGCTGCCGAACAGGCCGGGCTCGACGTGGAACAACTGCACACCGAGTACGGCCACGACCAGGTTGAGGTGTCGCTGGCTCCGGCCAGGCCGGTGGCCGTGGCCGACAGTGTCATCCTGGCGCGGATCGTGATCGGCCGGGTGGCCGCCCGGCACGGGCTGAAGGTCTCCTTCTCACCGGTCCCGTTCGAGGGCGAGGCCGGCAACGGTGCACACCTGCACCTGTCGCTGGGCGATGCCGACGGGCCGCTGCTGTCGGGCGGCGAGGGTCCGCACGGCCTGCGCGAGGCCGGGCAGTCCGCGATCGCCGGAGTCCTGGACGGCCTGCCGGACCTGCTCGGGATATACGCCGGCTCGACACTTTCGGCGGCCCGCCTCAAGCCCGGGAACTGGGCCGGTGCCACCAAGTGCTGGGGCCTGGAGAATCGCGAGGCCGCGGTGCGGTTCGTCGCGGCGACACCGGGAAATCCGCACGGCGCCAACGTCGAACTGAAGATCATCGACCCCAGCGCCAACCCGTACCTGGCCGCCGCGGCGCTACTCGGTAGCGCGTTGCGTGGCATCGACAAGACCCTGCCGTTGCCGGTCGAGGTGACCGACGATCCCGCCGCCGGTGCATCCCAACCGCTGCCGACCGATCACCGCGAGGTGATCGAGACGCTGGAATCCTCTTCGCTGGCAGCAGATCTGCTGACCCCGGCCATCGTCGAAGGCCTCTCGGCCGTGCGGCGCCACGAGCTCACCACCTACGGCGACCGCCCGCTCGCCGAGACCTGCCAGGCACTGCGCCTGGCTTGGAGTTGCTGACCCGCTCATCCCCGAAGGGAGCATCGATGACAACCAGTGCCACTGCCGACCCCGATCAACTACCCCACCGCCGCCTACCGTTCTGGGTGGCGCTGGCGTTGTCGGTCGCGACGGTCGGTCCCACCCTGGCGATGTCCGGGAACGGTCAGGGTCTGATCGGCACTGTGGGCAAGGCCCTCCCCCTGGTGTTCCTGATCGGCCTGGTCGGCGTGTCGCTGGTCGGCTACAGCTTCGTCCGGCTCACCCGCCACCTCAACCATGCCGGCTCGGCCTACGCGCTGGTCGGCGGCACCGTCGGTCCACGCGCCGGGTTCTTCTCCGGCTTCGCGATGCTCGGCGCCTACGTCGGGTTCTCGATCGGAACCCTGGCCCTGACAGCGGCTTTCACCAATGCGTTCATCGCGCAGCTGCAACCGGGTAACGACAACCCCTACCAGGTGCCGTGGCTGGTCATCGTGGTGATCGGCGCGGTCATCTCGTTCGCACTGGCGGGCCGTGACATCCGGGTGCTGGCCAAGATCCTGCTCGGCATCGAAGGCATCGGCAGCGTCGCGATGATCGTGCTGGTCATCGCGATCTTCGCGCAGGGCGGTGCTCCGAGCACAGGATTCGACTTCAGCGTCTTCTCCTTCTCCGGCAGTGGTGTATCGCCGTCGGCGGTTCTCAGCGGTGTGGTCGCCGCCTTCCTGTCCTGGGCCGGATTCGAGGCTTGTGCGTCGATGGGCGAGGAGACCGACAACCCCGGCCGCAACATTCCGCGGGCACTGGGCGGGACCCTGGTCCTCACCGGCGTGCTGTTCGTCGTCGTCATGTTCGCCCAGGTCATCGGCTTCGGCACCGACGAGGCCGGCCTGGCGGCGTTCCAGGGCTCGGGAAATACATTGGGAGACCTGGGAAGCAGCTACATCGGCCAGTGGTTCTCGCTGCTCATCATCTTCACCGCGACCGTCGCCGCGTTCGGCTGCCACATGGCGACCGCGGCGACGTCTGGCCGCATGCTGTTCGCCTTCGGCCGTGACGGCTTCGGCCCGAAGTCGTTGGCACACATCCACGAAGCCACCGGTGGTCCGCGTCGGGCCACCTGGCTCGTGGTCGGACTGGCCCTGGTGGTCGACGTGATCTGCGGCCTGCTCGACTGGCCGGACATGGGTACCGGCAACGATGCGATCGACACGTACTTCCTGTTCGCGGTGGCGGGTTCGGTCTGCCTGATGGTGTGTTACCTGCTGGTCGAGATCGCCGCGGCGTGGTTCGTCGGTGCACCCAGGTTCGTCGGGGTGCACGGCGGCCAGGGCAAGGTGCTCGGACTCGCGTTGCCGCTGCTGGGCGCCGTGGTGATCGCCGTGGTCCTGTGGTTCAACGTCAAGGACGCCGAAACCTGGACCGCCGCGCCATTGTTGGGGCTGTACTGGTGTGCCGTCGGGCTGGTGATAGCGCTGGCCGCATCGGGTATCGCGAAACGGGTGGGTGAATCACTGACCGCCGAGCTGGCGCTGACACCTCCGGTGGAGGTCGGGTGAGCACGCTCTACGCCCGCGACGAAGCGGCCATCGCCGGGATCGAGAAGCTGCGGTTCTTCCCGCTGGAGGTGGTCTCCGGCCACGGCTGCACACTGGTCACGCCCGATGGCCGGGAACTGCTCGACCTGTCGGCCACGTGGACGGCATCCGGTCTCGGGCACGGACATCCCGCGGTCGCCGAGGCGGTCAGCCGGGCCGTGCGCAGCGCACCCGGTGCCGGCGGCCTGTCGGCGGTGCACCCCGACTCGGTGGGGTTGGCCGAGGACCTGCTCGGCCTCGTCCCCGGATCCGGTGAGCGGCGCGTCTACCTCGGCCATGCCGGCTCCGACGCCAACGACGTCGCGTTGCGCGCCTGCCGCCATGCCACCGGGCGGCGGACCGTGCTGGCATTCGAGCACAGCTACCACGGTGGCGTCGGTATCGCGATGGGCGTCTCGGGCGTCCACGTCGACGCCGGCGTCACACCGGACCCCGACGTGGCTTTTCTGCCCTACCCCAACCCTTTCCGCCCCTCGGCCGATGATGTCGCCGCCGACGTCGCGGCCTGTCTGACGCTGGCCGATCATCACCTGGCGACGGGCGCGATCGCGTGTCTGATCGTCGAACCGATCCTGTCCGACGGCGGCCTCGTGGTCCCGCCCGACGGCTTCCTGGCCGAGCTGCATGCCCTGTGCCGGCGCCACGCCGTGCCGATGATCTGCGACGAGGTCAAGATGGGCCTGGGCCGGCCGGGCACGCTGCACGCGTTCGAGCACGACGGGGTGGTGCCCGACATCGTCACGTTCGGCAAGGTGCTGGGCGGAGGCCTGCCGCTGTCGGCGGCGGTCGGACCGGCTGAACTGCTCGACGAACCGGCCGCCTCGGCACTGCTGACCACCGCGGGCAATCCGGTCTGCACCGCGGCCGGCCGGGCAGTGCTGGCGACCATCACGGGCGAGCAGCTACCCGAGCGGGCCGCCAAAGTCGGTGCGGTTCTCCAGGATGCGCTGCGCACTCTCGACTCCGAGCTGATCGGTGACGTGCGGGGCCGCGGCCTGGCGATCGGCGTGGAACTGGTCGACCCGGCGACCGGCGAACCCGATTCCCGACTCGCGGCGCAGGTGAGTTACCGGGCCTGGGAACTCGGTGCGGTGGTGTACTACGTCGGCGGCAACGTTCTGGAGATCACCCCGCCACTCGTTCTCTCCGAAGACGAGGCGCACCGCGCCGCCGAGATCCTCGGCGCGGCGATCGCCGACACCGCCGCGGGGAAGGTCGATGCCGAGGAGGTTGCGCGCTATGCCGGATGGTGACATCGCCGGCCCGATGATCGACGTGTTCGACGGGGTCCACGATGCGGTGCCCGACGCACTCGCCGAGCACCTGCGCCACATCCGGTTGATCGACCACCACGTGCACGGAACGTTCCACAAGCCCGTCGACCGGGCCGGCTTCGAGGCGTCGATCAACGAAGGGTCCACCGACCCGATACCCGATTTCATGACGCAGTTCGACTCACCGCTGGGCCTGTCGATCCGGCGTTGGTGCGCACCGGTTCTCGGGCTGCCCGCCCATGCCGGCGCCGACGACTACTGGAAGCGGCGCAGCGAGCTCACCCCTGACGAGCTGGCAGAACTCATGCTGCCGCAGGCCGGGGTCGACCGCTGGATCGTCGACACCGGATTCCAGGGCGATCTCATCACCACCCCGCAGCGGCTCACCGAACTCAGCGGCCGTCCGTCCTCTGAAATCCTGCGGCTGGAGCAGCTGGCCCAGAACCTCCTTGAGTCCGGTACCAGCCCCGAGGCGTTTCCCGAGGTGTTCCGGTCCGCGCTCGCCGAAGCGGTTGCCTCGCCGGAGATCGTGGGCACCAAGACGATTGCGGCCTATCGCACGTCGTTCGACATCGACTGGTCGCGCCCCACCGATCAGCTGGTGATCGAGCATGCCCGGGAACTGGCCGCGCGGGATTCGCAGCGGGTGGACAGTCCGGTGCTGATCGCGTTCGGGGTACACGAGGCCGCCGACCACGGGCTGCCCATCCAGGTGCACGTCGGGTTCGGCGACCGTGACCTCGATCTGCACCGCACCGACCCGATGCTGTTGCTGCCGCTGCTGCGCGCGATGGCGCCGGTCCCGGTGCTGCTGCTGCACTGCTACCCGTTCCACCGCCAGGCCGGTTACCTGGCCCAGGCCTTCGACCACGTGAATTTCGATGTCGGCCTTGCGATCAACTACCTCGGGGCACGCTCGAACGCCGTGGTCGCCGAGGCACTCGAAACCGCGCCGTTCGCCAAACAGCTGTACTCCTCGGATGCCTTCGGCCCACCCGAATTGCACCTGCTGGGCTCGGTGTTGTGGCGCCGCACCATGGGACTCACGCTGGGCGAGTGGGTGCGGACCGGGGACTGCGGCGAGGCCGATGCCATCCGGATCGTCGACATGATCGGCGTGCACAACGCCAACCGGGTCTACGCGCTGTGAACCATGACGCCGCACCGCTTCTCGAAGCGCTGCGCACGTTCGTCGAACGCGACCAGGCGCCGCTGTACAGCCCTGGCCACAAGGGCGGGCGCACACTCGACCCCTGGTTCCGGGACCACATCGCAGCCGTCGACCTCAACAACCTGCCCGACACGGACACCCTGCACTGTCCCGAAGGGCCGATCCTCGCCGCCGAACAGCTGATCGCCGATGCCTGGGGCGTCGGGCAGAGCTTCATCCTGGTGCAGGGATCGACCAGCGGGAACATCGCCGTGGCGCTCTCGGCGCTGCGTCCGGGTGAACCCGTGCTGGTTCAGCGCAACGCGCACAAGTCCGTGCTCGCCGGCCTCGTGCAGGTCGGTGCGCGCCCGGTCTGGCTGGAACCCCGCTGGGATCCACGGTTCGGGATCGCGCACGGGCTGGATGCCGACGTGGTCGAAAAGGCCTTGGCCACAAGTCAGGCCAAGGCGTTGTGGGCGCTGCACCCGACGTACTACGGCACCACCGCCGACATCGCGGCGCTGGCCGATGTGTGCCGCCTGGCCGGGGCCCGGTTACTGGTCGACGGCGCGCACTCCCCACATTTCGCGTTCCATCCCGACCTGCCCGTGCCTGCCGAGCGGGCCGGAGCGGTGGCCACCGTGCAATCGGTGCACAAGGTCCTGTCGGGCCTGAGCCAGGCCGCCGTCCTGCACATCGACCCGGCCGCGCTGGACCCGGTGACGGTGCGCCGGTCGCTGCAGCTGATCCAGACCACGAGCCCGCATTTCGCGATCATGGCCTCGATCGACCTGGCCCGCCGCCAGATGATGTGCGGGGGGACCGAATTGCTCGGCGCCGCATTGGACCGCGCCCGCCGGGTAGCGGCCAGGTTGGAGAACATCCGGGGCCTGCGGGTGTTGCGACCGGCGGACGCCACCGGAACCGGGACCGGGTTCCATCAGCTCGACGAGACCAAGCTGCTGATCGGTACCCGTGACCTGGCGGCCGATGCCCGTGACATCGTCGAGCGCCTCAACCGGGTGCACGGCGTGCAGCCCGAACTCAGCGGCGCCGGACATGTGCTGTGTATCAGCACCATCGGCAACACCGACACCGACATGGACCGCCTCGCCGAGGGATTCGCCGAAGTCGCCGCCTGGGCCGGAGATGCGAGCGCGGGCCCGGGCGGTGACGACGACACCCTGATCGCCGACCTGATCGCGCATCGCGCCGAGACCGTGCTGACCCCGAGGGAAGCGTTCTTCGCCGACACCGAGACGGTGCCACTGGCCCATGCCACCGACCGCGTCGCCGCCGAGGCCATCACGCCCTACCCGCCGGGCGTCCCGTTGGTCATGCCCGGCGAACGGCTCACCGACGACGTCATCACGCTGCTGCGCGCGCTACGCGGGGCGGGCAATCCGATCAGTGCGTCGGATCCGACCCTCGAGGTCGTCACCGTCGTGCGGTAACCGGCACCAGCAGTGCTGGTCTGTGCGGCTCAGCCGCAGTGCACCCCGCCCTTGGCGTCGGCATTGCGCTGCACCGCGGCATCCACGGCGGCCTGGTTCAGCTGACCGTCGGCCAGTGCCTTCTCCAGGCCGTCCAGGACCGCGGGCACCTCGTCGGTGGTGATCCACAGCGCGTTGTCGGCCCCGGCCTGCAACGCCTTGAGTACCGCTGCCGCCACGCCATAGCGCTGGTTGATCGCCGCCATGCTCGACAGGTCGTCGGTGTAGATGACGCCGTTGAAGGCGGGTCCGCCGTAGTTGCCCGAGCGCAACAGGTCATACGCCGCGGGGCTGAGGCTTGCCGGATCCGATCCGGTCAGGCCGGGCACCTCCAGGTGTCCGACCATCACGGCGACCGGAGGCTGCGTGGTCAAGGTCCGGTAGGGCACGAGGTCGTTGTTCTGCAGCTCGGCCAGCGGCGGCGTGGTGACGGCGCCCGCGGTGTGCGAGTCGCCCGAGCCGTGGCCGTGGCCCGGGAAGTGCTTGAGCACCGGCA
>NZ_HG322951.1:653717-744350 GCF_000455325.1 Mycolicibacterium septicum DSM 44393 | reverse complement strand
GCCGGCATCCCGCAGCCCGCGGGCGTAGGCACCGGCGTATTCGGTGACCTTGGCCGGGTCATCGCCGAAGGACCGGTCACCGATGACGGTGTCGTCGGCATCCGAGGTGACGTCGACGACGGGCGCGAAGTCGACGGTGATCCCGAGATCGCGCATCTTCTTCCCGCGGTCGAGCGCGATGCCGTACACCTCGTCGACAGACTTGGTCTGAGCCAGTACCCGTGCCGACGGCTGCTCGCCGATCAACGAGGCCAGCCGCGACACCCGGCCGCCTTCCTCGTCGACGGTGACCGCGAGCGGCAACGGGCCTGCGGCGGAGATATCGGGCAGGGAGCCGTCGGTGAGCATCGACAGGTCGGTCCAGCTGCCGATCATGATGCCGCCGACGTGCTGCTCGGACACCACGGAACGGGCGTCCGCCGCATCTTTGATGCCGACGGTCAGCAGCTGCGCCAGCTTGTCGCGGGGCGACAGACTGGCCAGATCACACACCGGCGCTGCCGGCATCGGCGCGTGGGTGGACATCGGCTTCGTGTCCGAGGATTGGGATTCTGGTGCCTGGGTGCTCGGAGAGCAGGCCAGCAACAGACCGGACAACGCTGCGAAAGTTGCGACGAGACGCGGTGAAGCCATGGGCCCCGACCTTAGCCGCTGAGCAAGCGGTAATCGATTCTCCGCGTGTCGACCCAGGTCCGCCTCCCAGGGATCCGGGGTGTCGCCATGCTAGGTTGGCCGGGTGAATCGGTTCGTCGTACCCTCCGCGGCCAGCATTGTCGTCGGCCTGCTGTTGGGGGCGGCTGCCGTCTTCGGTGTGACGCTAATGGTGCAGCAGGACACGAAGCCTCCGCTGCAAGCGGGCGACCCTGCGTCATCGGTGCTCAACAGGGTCGAGTACGGCGACCGGTCCTAGCTTGGATGTGCCGCTGACGCGGCGGGCAGCTGACTCGCCACTGTCGCGGCGCTGGTTGTGGGTGGTCGCCGCGGCGACACTGCTCCTGACTTTCGCCCAGTCGCCCGGAGAGATATCACCCGATACCAAGCTCGACCTCACCGCGAATCCGCTGCGGTTCCTGGCGCGCGCGTTCAATCTGTGGAACAGCGATCTGCCGTTCGGGCAGGCGCAGAACCAGGCCTACGGCTACCTCTTTCCGCACGGCACCTTCTTCCTGGCCGGTGATCTGCTCGGAGTTCCGGGCTGGGTGACCCAGCGACTGTGGTGGGCCCTGCTGCTGACCGTCGGCTTCTGGGGCGTCATCAGGGTCGCCGAGGCACTGGGCATCGGCAGTTCCAGTTCCCGCGTGCTCGGTGCGCTCGCCTTCACGCTGTCACCGCGGGTGCTGACCACGCTGGGCGCGATCTCGTCGGAGACGCTGCCCGTGATGCTGGCGCCGTGGGTGCTGCTGCCGGTCATCCTGGCGTTCCGCGGGGACCGGAACCTGCGACTCATGGCCGCCCGGTCCGCGGGCGCGGTGGCGCTCATGGGTGCGGTGAACGCGGTCGCCACCCTGACCGGGTGTCTGGCCGCGATCATCTGGTGGGCCTGCCACCGGCCGAACCGGCTGTGGTGGCGCTTCACCGCCTGGTGGGCGCTGTGCGGGGCGCTTGCCGTCACCTGGTGGGTGGTGGCGCTGCTGCTGCTTGGCCGGATCAGCCCACCGTTCCTGGACTTCATCGAATCCTCGGGCGTCACCACGCAGTGGATGTCGCTGACCGAGATGCTGCGCGGTACCCACACCTGGACCCCGTTCGTGGCGTCCACCGCCACTGCGGCTGCCTCGCTCGTGACGAGCACCGTCGCGGTGCTGGCCACCACGCTGGTGGCAGCCGCCGGACTGGCCGGGCTCGCGTTGCGCTCGATGCCCGCGCGGGGCCGGCTGATCACCATGTTGCTGATCGGCGTGGTGCTGCTGGGCCTCGGCTACTCCGGGGGGCTGGGTTCCCCGGTCGGGGCGGCTGTTCAGGACTTCCTGGACGGGACCGGCACACCGCTGCGCAACCTGGCCAAGCTCGATCCGGTGCTGCGCCTGCCGCTGGCGCTGGGCCTGGCTCATCTGCTGGGGCGTATTCCGCTGCCCGGCAGCGCACCTCGCATCGTGTGGGTGCGAGCCTTCTCCCGGCCCGAACGCGACAAGCGGATCGCGGTGGCGATCGTGGTGCTCGCGGCCCTGGCCGCCGGGACCTCGATCGCCTGGACGGGCCGCATCGCGCCTGCCGGAACGTTCACCGCGATTCCGCAGTACTGGCACGACACCGCGGACTGGCTGGATGCGCACAACACCGAGCGGGGCCGGGTGCTGGTCGCCCCCGGCGCCCCGTTCGCCACCCAGACCTGGGGCAACAGCCACGACGAGCCGTTGCAGGTGCTCGGATCCAGTCCGTGGGGTGTGCGCGATTCGATCCCGCTGACGCCGCCGGAGACGATCCGCGCCCTCGATTCGGTCCAGCGGCTGTTCGCTGCAGGCCGCCCCTCCGCGGGACTGGCCGACACCCTTGCCCGGCAAGGCATTTCCTACGTGGTGGTGCGCAACGACCTGGATCCCGACGTATCCCGTTCGGCCCGGCCGGTATTGGTGCACCGCTCTTTGGAGGGCTCCCGCGGGTTCACCAAAGTCGCCGAGTTCGGCGACTCGACCGGGCCGGGAACGCTGGAAGGCTTCGTCGCCGACAGCGGACTGCGGCCGCGGTATCCCGCCGTCGAGATCTACCGCGTCGACACCGGCGGAACCAATCCGGCCGCGCCCTATCTCGTCGACGCCGATGCGATGACCAGGGTGGCCGGCGCGCCCGAGGCCCTGCTGCGCCTCGACGAGCGCCGCCGCCTGGCCGGCCGGCCGCCACTGGGACCGATGCTGCTGACCGCCGACGCCGAACGAGCCGGGCTGCCCGTACAACCGGACGGAGCCGCCGGGGTGATCGTCACCGACACCCCGACCGCCCGCGAGATCGACTACGGCCGCGTCGACGACCATGCCTCCGCGATCCGCGCGCCCGACGATGCCCGCCACACCCACAATCGGGTCCCGGATTATCCGGCCGACGGCGCCGCACCGGTGTACGGCAAGTGGAACGGCGGACGGGTATCGGTGTCGAGTTCGGCGGCGGACTCCACCGCACTGCCCAACGTGGCACCGGCCACCGGGCCGGCCGCCGCGGTCGACAGCGACGGTTCGACGTCGTGGGTGTCCAACGCCCTGCAGGCCGCCGTCGGCCAGTGGCTTCAGGTCGATTTCGATCACCCGGTCACCAACGCCACGCTGACCATCACCCCCAGCGCGACCGCCGTCGGCGCTCAGGTGCGCCGCATCGAGGTGGCCACCGCCACCGGTACCAGCAGCCTGCGTTTCGACACCGCGGGCCAACAGTTGACCGTGCCGCTGCCGGTCGGTGAGACGCCGTGGGTCCGGGTCACCGCGGTCGCCACCGACGACGGTTCCGCCGGTGTGCAGTTCGGCATCACCGATCTGTCGGTGACCCAGTACGACGCGTCGGGCTTCGCTCACCCCATCAACCTGCGGCACACCGTCGAGGTCCCCGCCCCACCAGCGGATTCTGTTGTCGCACAATGGGATCTCGGAACCGAACTCCTGGGCCGGGCCGGATGTGCGGACAGTCCGGCCGGGGTCCGGTGCGCGGCTGCGCTGGCGCTGGCCTCCGAGGAGCCCGTCAACCTGAGCCGCACGCTGGCGGTGCCCACCCCCACCGACGTCGAGCCGACGGTGTGGATCCGGTCGCGCCAGGGACCCAAGCTGGCCGATCTGGTCGCCCAACCCGGGACCACCCGCGCCTCCGGTGACGCCGACCCGATCGACGTCCTCGGTTCGGCTTACGCCGCCACCGACGGCGACCCCCGGACATCCTGGACCGCACCGCAGCGCGTTGTTCAGTTCAAGGCGCCGCCCACGCTGACGCTGAAATTGCCCGCACCGACCGAAGTCGGGGCGCTGCGCATCGATCCCGGCGCCAGCCAACCGCCCGCACACCCGACACTGGTGGCGATCGACCTGGGCGACGGTCCGCAGACAACCAGGCTGGCCGGCAACGGCGAACCCCAGACAGCGAAGCTCAAACCACGGGTGACGGACACCATCACCGTGTCGCTGTTGGGGTGGAACGACATCATCGACCGCACCTCACTGGGCTTCGATCAGCTCAAGCCGCCCGGGCTGGCCGAACTGACCGTCCTGGACGTGCACGGCAAGCCCATCGCCGCGGCCGACTCCGCCGCCAATCGCAAACGGACAGTGTCCCTTCCGTGCGGAGAGGGCCCGATCATCGGCGTGGCCGGGCAGTTCGTCCGGACCTCGGTGCGCACCACCGTGGGAGCCCTGCTCGACGGCGAACCGATTGCGGCCCACCCCTGCCGGACCGGGCCGATCGCCCTGCCCGCCGGGCAGCAGGAACTCCTGGTCAGCCCCGGGTCGGCGTTCGTCGTCGACGGCGTCGTTCTCAACACCCCGTCTGGCGCCGGACTACACACGGCCACAACCACTCCCGTCGAAACCCCGGTGTGGTCACCGGATCGGCGCGAGGCGCAGATGCCGGCCGGCGCCAACGCCCGGGTCCTGGTGGTGCCCGAGAGCGTGAACCCGGGCTGGATCGCACGCGATGCCGAAGGTGCGGCGTTGACTCCGGTGAAGATCAACGGCTGGCAGCAGGGCTGGGTGGTCCCGGCCGGCCCAGGCGGTCCGGTGACGCTGTCCTTCCCCTCGAACCGGCCCTACCGCATCGGGCTGATCGCCGGGCTCGCGCTGCTGCCGGTACTGGCCCTGCTCGCACTGTGGCCGGCCCGGCGCCGCAATCCGGATCTCGAACCGGTGCGGCCGTGGCAGCCGGCCCCGATGCTCGCCGGCGCGGCGATACTCGCGGTCGGGACGGCCATCTCCGGCCTGCCCGGACTACTGGTGGCCGGTGGCGCGCTCGGAATGCGCTACGTGCTGCGCGATCGCGACCGCTGGCGCGACAACCTGACCGTGGTGGTGGCCGCGGGCGGGCTCATCCTGGCCGGCGCCACGCTGAGTCAGTACCCCTGGCGCTCGGTCGACGGCTACGTCGGGCACTCGCCGTGGGTGCAGCTGCTCGCACTGCTGTCGGTCACCTTCGTCGCGGCCTCCACGGTCACCTTCCAGCGAACTCCTGAGCAGACGTCGGACCCCGTCCCGGAGCCGGCGCCGGCACCGGCCGACCACGGCTGAACTGGGGTTGTGCCGAATCATTCGGCGGAGCTGTTGACAACGTGGGTATCCAGTACTTACGGTACCGGCACGCGTTGCGCAGTCCCGGAAATCGCTTTGCTGTGCGGGGGATGGCAGGTTGCCGACCTGGATTGGGTACGACTGGGTGCAGTAACTACGCAGTCAGTTGACAGCCTGGCCAACAGGCTTAGCTGTGTTCGCGCGGCCGCGCACTATCCAGTGCGCGCGGCTGCGGTGTCGGCGACGGAGGGGTTCGCCGACACCGCACGCTCGGGGCCTACGCGGTGGCCGCCAGTGCCCGTGCATCCTCGTCGGCGAACGTGTCCTCCAACGTCAGCGGTGAATAGTCGAGGTCGATCTCCTCGAGCCGGCGGCCCCTGGCACTGCTGATGGTGCCGAATCGGCGCATGCCCTTGTCTGCGGAGTACTGCATGAACTCGTCCTGCTGCAGGCCGAACGGGATGTCCGGCGCGTAGAGGGCGAAACCCTCCTCGGTGAGTCGCAGCGCCAGCGGGATGAGTTCGTTCATCCGGTCCTCGAAGACCGCCCAGTTGGCATCGTCCGCGGCAACGTGACGCCGACACGTGAAGGTGCCCCACGCCATGTGGCGACGCTCGTCGTCCCCGATCCGTTGGACCAGCTCCTGCATCCCGGGCAGGATCCCTCGGTCGACGCAAATCTTGTGCCAGGCATAGTATCCCGTGAGCGCCAGCATTCCCTCGACGATGTGGTTGTAGGTCACGGACGCCCGGACCTGGGCTGCGGGAGACGGGTCTGTGTACAAGGCATCGAGCGACTCCGGCAGCTCCTCGTAGAACACCTGCCGGTAGGCCGGGAGCTCGTCGAAGTAGTTGTGCAGATCGTCGGTGATCCCGACGGCGTCGAGCCACATGCGGAACACCTGCGTGTGTTTGGCTTCCTCGAAGGCGAACTGCGTCAGATACATCTCGTCGCCCAGGCGCCCCTCGGACCGCATCGCACTCATGAACGGCTGGATGTCCTTGGTGACGGCCTCCTCACCCGCGATGAACTCCGCGCACAGCCGGGTGGCATATTCGCGCTCCCGGTCCGTCAACGCCTCCCAGTCCGCCCGGTCGCGGGAGAAGTCGATATCGGCCGGATTCCAGAACTTCGCATTCCCCCCGGCGAACAACCGCAACGGCACACTGTCCCAATTGAGACCGCCCTTGGCGAGCGAACCGAACTTTGTGTGTGACATGGGAATTGACCTCCTCAGGTCTGGTGGGCTGCTTCGGTGGCCGGTGAGAACGCGGCCGCCAACACTGCGACGAGCCTGCGCACGGCAAGTGTCGGCTGCTCGGGGCTGGGCTCGTCCAGGCCCAGGATCGGGTCCATCCCACGCACATACGGCGCGAGGGCCAGATGCGGAAAGATCATCAGCAGCAGCGACAGCAACGCGCCGGCGTCGGCGTCCGCCCGCAGATCGCCCCGGGCCTGCGCCTCCTGCACGAGGGGTCGCAGCACCTCCAGATAGTGGCGGTGGATGACGGTCCGCACGCTGACCCGGGCGTCGGTGTCCACCTCGAAGCTCGCCGCGGCGTGCAACGACCGGTCCTGGGGGTGGTCGGCGAAGTAGGCCACCCAGTCGTCGAGCAGATCGGTGAGGAAATCGAAGAACGGCCGGGTCGGATCGAGGGTGCGGATCCGATCCTCCATGTACACCCGCACGCGCTGGCTGCCGATGTCCGCGATGAAGGCGTACAGGTCGCGCTTGTCCGCGAAGTACTGGAACAGACTGCCTTTCGCCACGCCCGCGCGCCGGGCTATGACGTTGAGGCTCCCACGCGAGTACCCGTGCGCTCCGAACTCCGCCTCCGCGGCTTCCACCACAGCGGCTCGTCGAGCGGGATCCAAACGTGCCCAGGTGACCGTCGGCATCTGACTCTCCAGCCTGTATGACCACTGGTCATATTACTGTGATCGGCCTCACAGTCAAGGAGTCTTCACCGCGATCAGGTGGTGCGAAACAGGCTCGCCCTCGACCCAACGCTCAACCGCCTGCTCGATGACCAGGTCGTTACCCGTCAGACGGGTGCGGTGCTGCCGCACGTGCTCATCCCAGGACCGCACCACGAAGGCCTCGACAAACACGCCTTCGCGCTCCACGGCACGGAACAACCGCCATTGCGTGGCCCCGGTGCGCTGCCTCGACCGGCCCAACACGCCCATCGCGGCGAAGAACTCGGCCTCATGGTCAGGTTCGACGCGGTAGGAGGTCAGCACCAGGACCGGACCGTCGGGCGGCTCCGGTTCGAACACCAGGGCGGGTTCGGGCCAGTGCGCCGACGGGGTCATGTCCAGATCACCGGTGCGCGCGTGCAACGGCCACCACCACGCCGACACCGCACAGAACACCAGCAGCCCGGCGCTGATCAGCAGCGCCGTGATGGTGCTGGTGACACCGGCGACCAGCCCCCACACCAGGGAGCCGATGGCCTGACCACCCATGAACGTCAACTGGTACACCGACAGCCCGCGCGCCCGCACCCAGGCGGGCAGGCTCAACTGCATCGAGGCGTTGAGTGTGGACAGTGCCAGCAGCCACGACGAACCGCCGACGACGAGCGCCACCAGGACGATGCCGAAGCTGGGGACCAGAGCCAGAACCGCAGTGGCAGCGGCGAATCCGAGGGCCGCGACGATCAACAACGTGTTCAAGCCGAAGACCGACTGCAATCGGCCCAGGACGAGGGCGCCGAGCACGGCCCCGACCCCGAGCGCGCCCAGCAGCAGCCCGTAGCCGGACGACGACAACCCCAGCTGCCTGTCGGCGACCACCGCGAGCAGGCCCCACAGCGCGCTGCCCGGCGCGATGAACAACACCGCCCGCAGCAGAATTCGCCTGACGATCGGCGACCTTCGGATGAACCGGCCGCCCGCGCCGAGTGCCGCCAGGGGCCGCTCGGCGGGCAACAACTGTTCCACCGCGGGGCGGCGCCAGAGCAGTAGCACGACGACGATGCCGGCGAACGACACCGCGTTGAGCGCGAACACGAGGGTCGGACCGGACAGCGACACGAGTGCCCCGGCGATCGCCGGGCCGATCGCCCTGGCACCGTTCATGCTCATGCTGCCCAGTGCGGCCGCAGCGGGAATCTGTTCGCGGGGAACGAGGTCCGGCTGGATCGCCTGCCAGGCCGGGGCCGTCAGGGCCTGCCCGCAGCCGATCAGGAACAGCAGGGTCAGCAGCACCGTCGGGGTGGCCAGCCCGGCACCGGTCAGGGTCGCGAGCGCCGCCACTCCGGCCGCCATGGCGCCCTGGGTCGCCAGCAGCAGCCTGCGCCGGTCGACCAGATCGGCGAGCACACCGGACGGCAGGGCCAGCAGCATCACCGGCAATGTCGTGGCCGTCTGCACCAAGGGCACCAGTACCGGGGCGCGCGGATCGCCGACCAGCATCCACTGGGCACCCACCGTCTGCATCCACGTTCCGAGGTTGGAGACGAACTGCGCGATCCACAGCGCGCGGTAGATCGGCGACGCCAACGGCGCCCACGTCGACGTTGCGGTGACGGCCATCTGCCTGATCGTGCCAGCGCTGCTGCGGCATAGTGAGGACATGGCTGAAGTCCGCAACATTCCCGAAGCACGCCATTACGAGATCACCGTCGACAGCGAGCATGCCGGCCTCGCGGCCTACGTCGACTCCGGCGACCAGCGCATCTTCTACCACACCGAGATCGACGACAAGTTCGGCGGACAAGGCCTGGCCGGCGAACTCGTGTCGGCTGCGCTGACCGATGCCCGCGCGGCCGGCAAGCGCATCGTGGCGGTCTGCCCCTACGTCGCCAAGTACGTGCAGAAACACCACGACTTCGACGACATCCTCGACCCCGTCACCCCCGAGCTGCTGGCCGTGGTCGAGGCCGCCAACTAGATCTTTGTCGCAGTCACCAGGAAGCCGGGCATCTGGGTGCGGCCTTCGGGCAGGACCGCGTGCAGCTGGGCCGGACGGATTTCGTCGACCTGCCAGTACTTCGAAACCTCTTCGCGCAATTGGTCTTCGGTGAACTGGGTGGGGCCCGGCCCGTCGTGCTCACCGAACGCTCCCGTGCCGAACGCCAGAATGTAGAATCGCGCACCGGGAGCGGCCGCTCGGTGCATCGAGCGAAGGTAGCCGTCGCGCAGTTCTTCCGGCAGGGCGTGCAGCAGCCCGCTGTCGAAGATCGTGCCGAACCGCCCGTCGTACCCGGTCAGCGACGAGATGTCGGCGGCCGCGAACGTTGCACCGGCAAGCCCGCGCTCCGCTGCGGCCGCGGTCGCAGCCGCTACCGCCGTCGGGCTCAGATCGATACCGACGACGGTGTGGCCGCGCGCCGCCAGGGCCAGCGCGAGTTCGGCGTGACCGCAGCCGGCATCGAGCACTTCACCCGCCACGGCGCCGTCGGCGTCGATGATCGCGGCGTATTCCGGCTGCGGTGCACCGATGCTCCACGCAGGGGTCTGCTGCTGCCGGTAGGCGTCGTCCCAGTCGATTCGGTGAGTCATGGCGTTCGTCCCTTCATTTAGTTAAAATCTGTACTATATTGACTGTAGGTCGAGATTTTCCCATTGACAAGGCGATGCTTCACACTGTTCAAACCCGAACCAGTTGGCCGATCGGAGGACCATGGCGCGCAAGCTGTCCACAGCCGAGGAGCGGGCCTGGCGGCCCTACATCGAGTCCAGCCTGCGCCTGGAAACGCTTCTCGACGAGCGTCTCCGGGAGGCCACGAACCTCACCCTGATCGACTATCACCTGCTGATGATGTTGGCGAACGCCACCGATCAGCGCCTGCGGATGAGTGAACTCGCCGAGAAGATGGTGTTCTCCCGCAGCCGGATCACCTATCAGATCAACTCGATGACCAAACGGGGTCTGGTACTGCGCGAACCGGTCCCCGAGGACCGCAGGGGCTACCGCGCGGTGCTGACCGCCACCGGCGCCGAGGCGCTGCGCATCGCCGTGCCACTGCACAGCGAGTCGGTGCGCGAACTGTTCTTCGACCAGATCGAGCCCGACGAACTCAACTGCATCGAGCGGGTATTCACCCGGCTACACACCCACTTGCAGACCGACCTCCTGCAACACGACGACTGAAAGCAGGCACCACGACGTTCACCGCAGCCGAACTGGCCTACCTGCGCGAGCAGCCGATCGGACGACTGAGCACCGTCGGCCGCGACGGCGACCCACAGATCCGCCCCGTCGGCGTCCACCTCAGTCCCGACGGGGCCGGCATCGACATCGTCGGACACGCCCTGGCGTCGACGCAGAAGTGGCGCAACGTACTTCGCAACCCCCAGGTGGCGTTCATCGTCGACACAGTGCTCTCGGTGCGGCCACCGGATGCCCGTGGCATCGAAATCCGCGGTACCGCAACAGCATTGTCCGGCGCGGGCACCACCGACGGCGGGCTCAGCGGCGACATCATCCGGATCGCGCCGCGCCGGATCATCAGCTGGGGACTCGACGGCGTGGGCACCACCGCCCGCGACTGGACCGAATCCCCGCACACAACGGACTGATCGACCTAGCATCGGCAGCGTGCCGACAGTCAACACCGCCCACGGAGCCATCGACACCGCAGACCTCGGCGTCACGCTCATGCACGAGCACGTCTTCATCATGACGACCGAGCTGACCCAGAACTATCCGGAGTCCTGGGGTGACGACGCCAGCCGGGAAACCGATGCGATCGCGCGGCTCACCGAACTCAAGGCCAACGGCGTCGACACCATCGTCGACCTCACGGTGATCGGCCTGGGCCGCTACATTCCGCGCATCGCCCGGATCGCCGAGGCCACCGACCTCAACATCGTGGTCGCAACCGGCTTCTACACCTACAACGACCTGCCGCTGGCCCTGCACTTCAACGGGCCCGCTCCCGGCCAGGTCGACCCGATGACCGAGATGTTCGTCCGCGACATCGAACACGGCATTGCCGACACCGGGATCAAAGCGGCGATCCTCAAGTGCGCCACCGACGAACCCGGCGTCACCTCCGGCGTCGAGCGGGTCCTGCGTGCCGTGGCCCAGGCCCACCGGCAGACCGGGGTGCCGATCTCCACCCATACCCACGCGGCCAGCCGGCGCGGCCTCGAACAGCAGCGCATCTTCGCCGAGGAGGGCGTCGATCTGTCCCGGGTGATCATCGGCCACTGCGGCGACACCACCGACATCGGCTACCTCGAGGAGCTGATCGCCGGCGGCTCCTACATCGGCATGGACCGCTTCGGCGTCGACGTCTACCTCCCGTTCGACGAGCGGGTCGCGACCGTCGCGACCATGTGCGAGCGCGGCCACGCCGAGAACATGGTGCTCTCGCACGACACCTGGTGCTACTTCGACGCGCTTCCCGACGACCTGACCGCCCAGGCCCTGCCGAACAGTCACTACCTGCACATCCACAACGACGTGCTGCCTGCGCTGCGGGAGCGCGGGGTCACCGAGGACCAGATCACCACGATGCTGGTCGACAATCCGCGACGGATCTTCGACCGCAAAGGTGGTTACTGAGATGACCGGCGTCATTCCACCGATCCCCACCCAGATCACCCAGCTGGCCGATGCCGACCCCGACCGCCCGGCGGTGACCTGCCAGGGCATCACGCTCACCCGGGCCGAACTGGACCGCTCCACCAATCGACTCGCCCGTGCCTACGCTGAACGCGGTGTGCGACAAGGTGATTACGTCACCATCAGCCTGCCCAACTCGATCGAATGGGTGCAGGCCACCTTGGCGACCTGGAAACTCGGCGCGGTGCCGCAGCCGCTGTCGCCCCGGTTGCCGGACTCCGAGTTCGCCGGGATCCTGGCGTTGCGTCCCCGGGCCCTGGTGGTCGGCCGCGATGCCGGTGAAACACCATGGTTGCCAGCCGGTTTCACGCCTGCGACCGAGTTGTCCGACGCACCGCTGCCCGAGGCGGTCGCGCCGACGTGGAAGTCCATGGCCTCCGGTGGCAGCACCGGACGCCCGAAGCTGATCGAGGCGGGCGGCGACAGCCGGGTGCCTGCCCTGATCGGAGTTCCGCTCGGCGCCCAACCCGATGACGTCACGCTGATGTCGGTGCCGTTGAGCCACAACACCGGTTTCACCACGTTCGCGATCGCCCTGCTGCAGGGGCACCACCTGGTACTGATGCCCCGCTTCGACCCGGCCGAGTTCCTGCGTCTGGTCACCGAACACCGCGTGACGTTCCTGACCACGGTGCCCACCATCATGCAGCGGCTGCTGCCGGTCTACCGGGCCGACCCGAGCGCCTATGACCTGTCGACCATTCGGCGCTTCTGGCACCTGGGCGCCCCGTGCCCGCCCGCGATCAAGCAGGCGTGGATCGATCTGCTCGGCCCCGAGGCGGTCTGGGAACTGTACGGCGGCACCGAACTGCAGGCGCTGACGTTCATCTCCGGGGAGCAGTGGCTGGCCCACCCCGGATCGGTCGGTGTGGTGGTGGCCGGTGAGATGAAAGTGCTCGACGACGACGGACGCGAATGCCCGCCCGGCGTCACCGGCGAGATCTACATGCGGCCGGGCCCCGGCAGCGCGCCCACCTACCGCTACGTCGGCAGCACGGCCAAGAGCCGCGACGGCTGGGACTCCCTGGGCGATCTGGGCTACTACGTCGACGACGGACCCGATCGCTTCTTCTATCTCAACGACCGGCGCGTGGACATGTTCACCGTGGGCGGGAAGAACGTGTACCCGGCCGAGATCGAGGCCGCGCTGGCCGACCATCCCGACGTGCTGTCCTGTCTGGTCGTCGGCGTACCCCACGAGGATCTGGGTCAGGTGCCGCACGCTCTGGTGCAGCCCACAGACGGGTCGGACCTGGATGTCGCTGCGGTGCAGGCCTTCCTCCGTGACCGCCTGTCCGGCTACAAGGTGCCTGCCGATGTGGAGTTCGCCGACACCCCGCTGCGGGACGACGCAGGCAAGGCCCGTCGCACCGCGGTGCGTGACGAGGTCATCGCGCGGCTGGGGCAGGCTCCGGCTCGTCGGTGATCGAGCTGTCCAGCGGCGGCACGGGGCTCTCGTTCCGGTACTCCCAGCGCCGCAACGCTTCCCGGCACGGTGATTCCACCAGCGCGTAGCTCACCGCGGCGAGGGCGAAGCCGAACACCAGGGTCAGCACCAGCACCACCAGCATCTGCCCGTTGAACAGGAACTCCCCGATCATCGGGAACACCATGGCCAATGCCGCCAGATGCCAGACGAACAGCCCGTAGGACCAGCGGCCCAACGTCACCATCACCCGGTTGCCCAGAATCGGGTGCCTGGTGCCGGGGTGATCGAGGACCAGCGGCGCCAGCAGCGCCCCCGCGACGATCGCGCCCATCGCGGTCTTCAGCGTCACCTGGCCGACCGAGCCCGGGCGCAGCCCTTCCAGGCCGGCCAGCGGCGAGGCCGCGATCCCGAATGCCACCGCGGCGATGACGCCCATCAGAATCCGGCGCCGGGCCAACCGGTGCACCCAACCGAATGGACTCACCGTGAGTTCAGCGAGCACCATCCCCGCGGCGAACCAGGAGAAGAACGCCGGCGGCCAGTTCCACGGGTTGAGCCCGGTGGTGCCGGAGAACGGGATGCGCACCCACAGCAGGCTCAGCGCCGCCAACGCGATGATCACGCCGACGCGGGCCCGCACCGGCAACCGCCGTGCCAGCAGCGCCAGTATCGGCAACGCCAGATAGAAACTGACCTCGACCGACAGGCTCCACATCTGGGTCAGTCCCGCGGTCAGCGTCAACGGCACATAGATCTGGGTCAGGGTCAGGTTCGCCAGCCACACCGTCAGATCGGCCTTGGCCTCCGGAAGCAGCAGGATGATCACCACGACGGCAACCACATAGCCGGGCATGATGCGCACGATGCGGGACCGCAGGTAGTGGCCGGTGCGCGGGCGAGGGCGCAACCCTCGCGCCGCTGCCGCATGGCCGCGCCACAGCAGGAACCCCGAGAGCGCGAAGAACACGGCGACCGCGAGGTCGAACCGGCCGAAGAACCGGCCGCTCACCCCGGTGGTGTGTCCGGTCTGGAAGGCGACGTGGGTGAGAACCACACCCATGGCCGCGCACGCGCGCATGCCTTCGACAGCCGGCAGGAAACTGCGGGTTCCTCCGACCTCTACATCTGGACCGGTTTCCGGGTCCGATGCTCGGGTGGCCACGGCGACCAGTGTGCCGCGCCGTGGCAACCCCGCCAAACTGCGGGTTAATGCACCCGCGGCGTGCCACCGGAGTAAGTGATGGCCTTAAATAGTGCTGTTAGGGTCGAACGGGTTTGCCTCACGACGAGTTGGCCCACACCGAAGGAGGCCCGGTTTGAACCGCGCAGTGGCGCTGCGTATCGCGGCATGTGGACTGATGGGGCTGGGTGCAGCCCTGCTCATTGCCGCACTGTTGCTGACCACCTACACCAAGGGCAAGATCGCCAAGATCCCGCTCAATCTGGATGCCAGCCTGGTCAGCGAGGGAACCGCGACCGCTTTCGATCCGGAATCGCTGGTGGCACCGAAGTTCTCGGTGGACCGCAACGTGCCGGTCGCCCTCCAGCAACAGGTCAGTGTGGAATCACCGTCGAACGCCGAGGTTGTGACGCTGCAGGTGGGCAGCACACTGCGGCGCACGGACCAGCAGAAGGACTCCGGCCTGCTGTTGGCGTTGGTGGACACCGTCACGATGAACCGCAGCACCGCGCTGGCCGTGTCCAGCGACAACAACCCGGGCGGCGCGCTGCAGAAGCCGCGGGCCATCGAGGACGAGAAGCCGCCGACGAACGTGGCGCTGCCGCACGAGGGCCTGACCTACCGGTTCCCGTTCGACACCGAGAAGAAGACGTACCCGTTCTTCGACCCGATCGCGCAGAAGCCGTTCGACGCGAACTACGACGGTGAAGAAGACGTCAACGGGTTGACCGCCTACCGGTTCATCCAGAACGTGGGCTACGACTCCGACGGCAAGCTCGCCGAGCCGGTCAAGTACTCCTCGCTCTACGAGGACGACGCCGACAGTACGGTCACCGCGAGCCCCGAGATGTGGGGCGTGCCCGGCGAACCCGACGAGCGGATCACGATGGACCGCTTCTACGCCGCGCAGCGCACCTTCTGGGTCGACCCGGTGTCCGGCACCATCGTCAAGGCGCAGGACCACGGCTACCAGTACTACGCGCGTGACGCGCTCAAGCCCGAGGTGACCTACGTCGACTACAAGGTCACCTACAACGAGGACACCGTGGAGTCCCAGGTCGCGGCCGCTCAGGATGAGCGCGACCGGGTGTCACTGTGGACCCGCGTCCTGCCGATCACGTTCACCGCGCTGGGCCTGCTGGCACTCATCGGTGGCGCCGTGGTGGGGTCGTTCGCGGTGCGTGCCGAGTCCACTCTGATCGATCCGGGACTCGACACCGCTGATCACGGCTTCTTCGACACCCAGGGCTTCCAGGTTCCCGGCGCCGAGGCGAAGACGGAGAAACTACCCGCTCAACGACCGTCCGACCTACCACCGGACCGGCCGGTCTGAGCCTGCGCTCTGCTCTGCTGCCGGCCTATGCGCTGGCACTGTCGTTGTCGATAACCGGGCCCCTGTTGGGGCCCGGTTATCTGCTTTTGCGCGACGCGGTCTCCACCCCGCGCTCGTATTTGACCGACGCGGCGCTGGGGTTGACCGAGGCCGCCCCGAGGGCGCTGCCGCAGGACTTTTTCGTCGCTCTGACCTCCGCCGTGCTCGACGGCGGGGTGGTCGTCAAGATCATGTTGGTCGCGGGTCTGTGGCTGGCCGGTTGGGGAGCCGCGCGGCTCGCCTCCACCGTGCTGGGACCCGGCTTGCCCGGCCAGTTCATCGCGGCGACGCTGGCCGTCTGGAATCCGTACGTGGCCGAGCGGTTGCTGCAGGGGCACTGGAGCCTGCTGGTCGGCTACGGCTGCCTGCCCTGGGTGGCGGTGTGCGTGCTGCGCCTGCGGGCCGAAGCCTCGGCCGCGGCCGGGTGGGGCCTGATCTTCTGGATCGCGCTGGCCGGGCTGACCCCGACCGGTCTGATGCTGGCCGCGACGGTGACGCTCGTGTGCGTTGCGGCCCCCGGCGACGGCCGGCGACGCCTGCAGGTCGCCGGGCTCGGGTTGGGGGCCGCAGTTTTGGCCGCGGCGCCGTGGCTGGTGGCCGCGGCTGTCGGCGGAACAGTGTCATCCCCGGTGTCGGCGGCGGGAGTTCACGCCTTCGCGGCCCGCGCCGAGCCCGGACTGTCCACCCTCGGCAGCCTGGCCGGCCTCGGCGGTATCTGGAACGGTGACGCCGTGCCCAGTTCGCGCACAACGCTTTTCGCACTGGTTGCCACCGCTGTACTGCTCGGCATCGTCGCACTCGGTCTGCCGGTGGTGACGCGCAACCGTGCGGCGGTACCGCTGCTGATCCTCGCCGCGGCGGCGGTGTTGATCCCGGCAGCCATGGCCACCGGGCCAGGGCTCGCGTTCGTGGACGCGACGATCCGGGCAGTGCCCGGCCTCGGCGTGGTGCGGGACGGACAGAAATGGGTGGCGCTGGCCATGCCGGGCTACGTGCTGGCCGCCGCCGCGGCGCCGGTCACCTTGAGCCGGCTGCGGGTGCCGCCGGCCGCGGCGGCCGCGGTGGGCTGCGCGGCACTCGTCGCGGTCTTGCCCGATCTGGTGTGGGGTGTGGGCAATCAGATGCGGGCCGTGCAGTATCCGCCCGGGTGGACCGTCGCCGCGGCAGCGATCAACGCCGATCCCCGACCGGTGGCGGTGCTGCCACCGGACAGCATGCGGTCGTTCTACTGGGCCGGTGCCGCACCGGTGCTCGATCCGCTGCCCCGGTGGCTGCGCGCCGAGGTGCTGTCCACCGGAGATCTGGTGATCGGTGCCGAAGTGGTGCCCGGCGAGGGAACGCGGGCCCAGGCGGTGCAGGACCTGCTGCGCTCAGGCGCAGACCGGCAGACGGTGGCCGACGCCGGTGTCGGCTGGTTGGTGGTCGAAACCAACGGTGTGCCGGCGAAACTGGATCTTCCGCTGGCATACCGGGATGGCGATATCGCCGTGTACCGGATCGGCGGCGACCACCCGGCCTCACCGCACCGAAACTTGTTGATCGCTGCCCACCTGGTGTGGCTGCTGGCTCTGGCCGGCGGGGCTGCCGGGATGGCGGTCAGTTTCTGGCGCCGTCCGCGCGTGCAGAACTCCGCGTTGACTTCGAGCTGACGCTGAATTTGTGCGGGTAGCGGTGTGCGTGGTGTCAAAGTCAACCTCCGCGGGCTTCGGAAGAAGTGGCTACACCAGGCCGCTGACGAAATTGCCCTCGTGCACGGATCCGAGCACGGCGTGCATCGCGTCCGCGCTGAGCCGCCAGGAGAATTCGTCGCTGCGGGTCTGAGCCTTGCTGCCCAGCTGCACGCGCATCACCGGGTCACTCAACAGCTGGCGGATCCCCGTCACCAGGGCGTCGCGATCCTCGACCAGCAGTCCGGTGACCCCGTCGACGATCGAGTCGGTCAGCCCGCCGGACGCGCGATACCCGATGGTGGGCACCCCGTGCTGGGCGGCCTCGGTGACGGCAAGTCCCCAGCCTTCTTTGCGCGACGGCAGCACATGCACCCAGCTCTGCTGCAGCACACGGTGTTTGGTCTCTTCGTCGACATGACCGTGGAACGTCACCGAATCGGAGATACCCAGAAGTTCGGCGTGCTCGACCAGACGCCGCTGCCACCAGCCGCCGCCCAGGATGTCCAGGTGCAGTCCGGGTACCTCGGCACGCAGCGCCGCGACCGCCTCAAGGGCGTCTTCGATCTGCTTGTGCGGCACCAGCCGCGACAGCACGACGAGCCGGGGGCTGGTCGACCGAGGCAGCTCCAGCGTCGGGCCGGGAGCCTCGTCAAGTCCGTTGCGCACCACGGCAATCCGGCCGGAGTCCACCCCGAGCTCGTTGAGATCCCGGGCCGAGGGCAGTGACACGGTGACGTATTGGTTGCGGCGGTGCAGTCGCGGCGAGAGTTTCGACTCGACGAACCAGCCGATCCGGCCCTTCATCGGGCCGGCCACCGGCCACAGTTCCCGGTGACAGTGATGCACGAGCACCGCGACCCGGCGGCCGAACGCCAGCCGCGCCAGGAACGGCAGGCCATTCTGGGTGTCGACGACCACGTCGGGCCGGACCCCGCGCAACGGCCCGAGGCCGACGCGGGAGGCCACCATGGCCAGCCCGGCCCAGATGTACACGCTGTAGGGACCACCGGCCCGGTTGATCTGCACGCCGTCGACCACTTCGCGGCGGGCCGCCCCCGGGTAACGCGCGGTGCGCAACGTGACGTTGACGCCGTCCTCGGCCAGACACGCGCCGATCCGCTGCAGATAGGCCTCGCTGCCGCCGCCCTGGGGGTGCCCGGTATCGCGCCAGCACAAGAGCAGGATGCTCCGCAGGCGTGGATCAGGACGGGCAGACATCGTGTTGAGGGTACCGGTCAGTAGGTTGGGCGGGTGCAGCCCAGCGACATCTCCGCGCGCTTCGCCCGCCGGGCGACCCTGAGCCGGTCGGTGCGCCTACTGGCGCAGTTCCGGTTCGAGCAGAGCGAACCAGCCCGGTTCTACGGGGCGCTGGCCGCCGATACCGTCGCCTTGACCACCGATCTGTGGACGGCCGCCACCGGCGAATCCCCTGCCGGACGCACCGTCCTCGACGTCGGCGGCGGGCCCGGCTATTTCGCGTCGGCGTTCGATCAGGCCGGGATGCACTACATAGGGGTTGAGCCGGACCCGCGTGAGATGCACGCCGGCCCTGCCGCCGACGCGGCAGAGGGCACGTTCGTGCGGGCCTCCGGGATGGCGCTTCCGTTCGCGGACGACAGTGTCGACATCTGCCTGTCCTCCAATGTCGCCGAGCATGTGCCGCACCCGTGGCGGCTGGGCAACGAGATGTTGCGGGTGACGAAGCCCGGCGGACTGGCGGTGTTGTCCTACACGGTCTGGCTCGGCCCGTTCGGCGGCCACGAGATGGGACTGACGCACTATCTGGGCGGGGCCCGGGCAGCCGAGCGCTACACCCGCAAACACGGTCATCGCCCCAAGAACGACTACGGCTCGTCGTTGTTCGCGGTGTCGGCGGCCGATGGTCTGGAATGGGCCACCGGCACCGGCGCGCTGATCGCCGCTTTTCCGCGCTACCACCCACGATGGGCCTGGTGGATGACCGCGGTACCAGGGTTGCGCGAGTTCCTGGTGAGCAATTTGGTGCTGGTCCTGCGGCCGTCCTGACCATCCACTGGAACAGGTTCTCGTTTTTCTGGGAAATCTGGGTAATGTGACGCCCATGACACAAAGCGCAGCCGCAATAAGGACGGAATTCGACAAACTGTTCATCGGCGGCCACTGGGTGGAGCCTTCGACCTCCGAGGTCATCGAAGTCATCTCCCCCGCGACCGGCGAGAAGGTCGGCCAGGTTCCGCTGGCCGCCGAGGCCGACGTCAACGCCGCGTGCGCCGCGGCCCGCAAGGCCTTCGACGAGGGCCCCTGGCCCCACAAGTCGCCCGAGGAGCGCCAGGCCGTGCTGGCCAAGGCCGTCGAGCTCATCAACGAGCGGGCCGACGAGTTCAAGCACCTGCTGAAGCTGGAGACCGGCCAGCCGCCGACCATCGTCGACATGATGCAGTTCGGCGCGGGCGTGTCGAGCCTGCAGTTCTACGCCGGCGCGGCCGACAAGTACGACTGGAAAGACATCCGCGACGGCATCTATGGCCAGACCCTGGTCATCAAGGAGCCGATCGGCGTCGTCGGCGCCGTCATCGCCTGGAACGTGCCCTTCTTCCTGGCCTGCAACAAGCTGGGCCCGGCCCTGCTCGCCGGCTGCACCGTCGTGCTCAAGCCGGCCGGTGAGACCCCGCTGACCACCAACCTGTTCGCCGAGGTGCTCACCGAGGCCGGACTGCCCGAGGGCGTGCTCTCGGTGGTGCCCGGCGGCCCGGAGACCGGTCGCGCCCTGACCGCCAACCCCGAGCTGGACAAGTTCACCTTCACCGGCTCCAGCGGCGTCGGCAAGGAGATCGGCAAGATCGCCGCCGAGAAGCTCAAGCCCTGCACGCTGGAGCTCGGCGGCAAGTCCGCGGCGATCATCCTCGAGGACGCCGACGTGGACTCGACCCTGCCGATGCTGGTGTTCTCCGGCCTGATGAACTGCGGCCAGGCCTGCGTGGGCCAGACCCGCATCCTGGCACCGCGATCGCGTTACGACGAGGTCGTCGAGAAGCTGTCCGCCGCCGTCGCGGCCATGCCGGTCGGCCTGCCTGACGACCCGGCCTCGATGATCGGCCCGCTGATCTCCGAGAAGCAGCGCGAACGGGTCGAGGGCTACATCAAGAAGGGCGTCGAGGAGGGTGCGCGCATCGTCACCGGCGGTGGCCGCCCCGAGGGCCTGGATTCGGGCTGGTTCGTGCAGCCCACCGTGTTCGCCGACGTCGACAACTCGATGACCATCGCCCAGGAGGAGATCTTCGGGCCGGTGCTCGTGGTGATCCCGTTCGACACCGAGGAAGATGCCGTCCGCATCGCCAACGATTCGCCGTACGGCCTGGCCGGCAGCGTGTACACGACGGACTTCCCCAAGGCCGTCCAGATCGCCTCGAAGATCCGCACCGGCACCTACGCGGTGAACATGTACGCCTTCGATCCCGGCGCCCCGTTCGGCGGCTTCAAGAACTCGGGCATCGGACGCGAGAACGGCCCGGAGGGCATCGACGCCTACACCCAGGCCAAGAGCGTGCTGCTGCCGTTTGGCTACACCCCGGAGTAAAACTCGCGAACAGTCGCAAATGTCCCGGAAGACCACGGTTTTCCGGGACATTTGTGTCTTCTCGGCCAGGAAGCGGACAGCCGGGATTCAGGTTGTGCAACTACGGTGGGCGCCCCGACAACAAGGAGGCACCATGGCAGTTTCCGTGGATCTGACGAAGTCGCTCGACAAGGCCTACGAGGACAAGTCGCTCAAGGAGATCCTGGACGCCTCGCCCGCGGCACTGGCCGGGGTCACCGACGCCGACGCCGAGCATCTCGCCGCGGCGTTCAACATCAAGACCGTGCGCCAGCTCGGGTCCAACAAGTTCTTCGCGGTCGCCGCGGCGCTGGTCGCGCTGGAGTCCGCCGGCTGAAAACCTCAGCGGCCCTGGAAGTTCGCGGCGCGTCGCTCGATGAAGGACTGCACACCTTCGGCGGCGTCAGCGGTGCCGAACAGTTCGGCAACCACGGGCCGCAGCCGGGCGATCGCCGCGGCGTCCCCGTCGCGGTGCGCGGTGTGTGCCGAGGCGAGGGTGGCCCGGACCCCGAGCGGCGCGGCGCGATCGGCGATGGTGTGCGCGATCTCCCGGGCTCGGGCGACGGCCGTATCGGCATCCGGCGCGACCTCCTGGATCAGCCCGATGCGATGCGCCTCGGCCGCGTCGAACTCGTCACCGGTGAGCAGCCACCGCATGGCATTGCCCCAGCCGGTCTGACGCGGTAGCCGCAGGGTGGCGCCGCCGAACGGATAGATGCCCCGGAGCACCTCGATCTGCGCGAACCGGGTGTCCTGGGCTGCGACGCGGATGTCGGCGGCCAGGAGCAGCTCGATGCCGAGGGTCAGGCATCGGCCCTGGGCCGCGGCGACCACCGGTTTCGTCCACTCGCCGTCGAGGCGCCACGGGTCGCGTCCGCCCTCGGGCATGGGCAGTTCACCGCTGGCGACATACGGCGCCACGTCGACGAGATCGAGGCCCGCGGTGAAGTGCTCACCGTGCGCGAACAGCACACCCACGCGCAGGTCGTCGTCCGATTCCAGCAGCCCGTAGGCGAGCGAGAGATCGGTGAGCATCGCGACGTTGAACGCGTTGCGCTTCTCCGGACGGTTCAGTCCGATCAGCAGGACGTGGCCATCCCGCTGCAGGGTGAGCGTGCCCAGGGCCGGGTCTGTCGTCATAGGGGCAGTCAACGCCCCCTCGCAGAATTATGCAAGCCATCATAATTCCGTTTCGATCCGTCACCTGGGTGAGGACCTGTTCAGAAGCAGTTCACCTGCTAGTCTTTTGCGTACAAGCATGTTCGTTGGATACTCGACACCATGCGAGGATTCCGCCATTTCTATGGTGGATGACATAGAAGGGCGGTGCGCGATGTGGGTCGTTGAACTCAACCTCGCCGGTCACCGGTTCACCCGTCGGGTCCGCACACCACACACCCCGGTGCGCCCCATCACCCCTCGGATGCTGCTTCGCTGTTCCTCGCAGTTCCTGCATGACCGGGTCGCCTGACACCGCCGCGAAGCCACGCAACAAGCGTGGCTCCACCCGCGCCCGCATGCTCAGCAGCGCGGTCGAGGTGCTGCGCGAGCGGGGCGCCGCCGGCGTCACGATCGATGAGGTCCTCACCCGCAGCGGCGCACCGCGCGGTTCGGTGTACCACCATTTCCCCGGCGGACGTCGCCAGATCCTGATCGAGGCGCTCCAGTTCGCCGCGGACAGAATCGGCGACGTCATCGGAGCCGAAACTTCCGACAGCGCATGGGATCTGGTGCATCGTTTCGTCGAATTCTGGGAACGAGTGCTCATCGGAACCGATTTCACCGCAGGTTGCCCCGTCGTCGCGGTGGCGATCGCCGCCCCCGACGAGGAAACCGACCTCACCGCCGCGGCCGCCGCCATCTTCGACCGCTGGCGCACCGCGTTGGCCGGAGCCTTCGCCGCCGACGGTTTCGACGAATCCGACGCGTCCTCCCTGGCGGTGATGTGCATCGCCACCCTGGAAGGCGCTGTGGTGCTGTGCCGGTCGTCCCGATCGGTCGGCCCTTTGCACGATGTCGCCCGACAACTCGAATTCCTGATCAAATCAAGGGAATTCGTCAGGCGCAACGGTGTACCGCAGTTCAGCCGGCAGTCCCCCTGACCCATCGGGCACAGACGAAGTCGCCGTTGGTCCCGGATTCGGCCAGCGCCCACTCGGACCGAACCGGCAGGACCGGCGACCCCGCCCCCAAAGTGCAGGGCGCGTAGCTGACGATCATCTCGTCGATCAATCCGGCCGTCACGAACTGGGCGGCGACGTCCCCTCCGCCGACCACCCAGACATCCTTGCCCGCCGCGGCCTCGACCAGCTGCGGATGAAGCTCGGCGACATCCCCGGAGAACACCTGCACCGGATAGTCGGCGGAGATGATCTGCGGCCGATGCGTCAGCACCCATGTCGGCTGCTCGTACCCCCAATCGTCGGGATGGTTCTTCACGATCCACTCGTAGGTGGCCGACCCCATCGCCAGCGCGCCAATGGTTTTGATGAATTCGTCGTACCCGAACGGGCCCTGCTGGTCGATGTCCCGCGAGATCAGCCAGTCCAGGCTGTCCTCGGTGTCGACGATGAACCCGTCCAAGCTCGACGCGGTGTAGTACACGGTCTTCACCAGTCAGTCCCTCCTCATCCATTCCAGTGGGTCACCCCGGTCGACCTGGACACCATGTCGGGCCAACATTCCCCGCACGAGCGCCCGCCGATGCGCCGAATAGGTCAGCACGTGCGCCACGATCCCGTACAGCTGGAAGGATTCCGGCGGATCGCACAACGCATCGATCACGGTGTCACCCAGCCGTCCTGCGGCCGAGTATTCGGATATCAGTGTGGTCCAGCGCTTTCCGATGACGCGGTGGTGCGCCGCGAGCTGCTCGGCCGTCGCCTGGCCGGTGGTGGCACGCGACGGGAAATCCCGGCCCTCGATGGTCGCGAGCCAGACCTCCTTGGTCCACACGATCGCGCCGAGTACCGCTGCGACGCTGGGTTCCGGCCCGTCCCAGTCCAGTACCACCTGCCCCGGCGAGATCTCCTGAACCCACTGCTGTTCGGAAAGCTCGGCGGCGGCACCGATCAGGTAGCCGGTGTCGGCGACATCGTGCACGAGCATGAACTGGGCGACATCCGGGCCGGCGGACTCGCCCGGGTCCGCATCGCACCACAACGACTGCGGCGGATGGAAGTGCACTCCGTTGGGAGCGGTCAACCGGAATCCGACATCGTCGGCGCGCGACGGCGGCACCCCGAAGGCGCGGCGGAACGCCCGGGAGAACACCTCGGCCGACGACCACCCCTCGGTCTCTGCCACCTCGGCCACCCCGGCCCCCTGCTGCAACCGCCAGGCCGCACGCTCGAGCATGACCCGCCGGCGCAGCGCCGCGGGTGGTTCACCCGTGAGCCGGCGCACCTCTCGGGAGAAGTGAAACTCCGAGGCGTAACTGCTGCGGGCCATGTCGCCGACACCCGAGTTGTCGTCGTCGACGACTGCGTCGAGCAGTTCGCGTAGCCGGTCACGGCCGTTCGGTTGGTCCTCCACGGTCACCGAGTATGGTCGGCCGCCCGGGTGCGGACCATGACATTTCCTGCTGTGGGTACCCGGGCCGGCTCAGCTGTCCAACACCTGCGCCACCCGCGCCTCGACGTCGACGCCGTCGAGATCGGACAGGTTGACACCGAACCGATCGGTGAGCGCGTCGAGAACCTCTGCGGCGGTGTCGAATCGGATGCGTTCGGTCTCACCGTGGCTGTGGATCGCCAGATTCCGGCCGCGCAGGTTGATCCTGGCGTCGTCGGTGACGAGTGCCGCGGACAGCCCGACGACGAAGACCCCGCCGGGATGCGTTGAGACATACCAGCTTCCGACCTCCAGGTCGATCCGCGGTTGCGGCACGGCGGTGAACCGGTACAGCGGCTGCCACTGACCGCGGACCTGTGCGGCCAGTTCGTACTCAGGCTCGTGGCGGGTGGGCAACTGCAGCAGCCGGTAGGGCTCGTGTCGGGTCTGCTGCACCGCGCCGGTCTGCAACCGGATCGGCGACGACAGCGTCTGCCCGCCGAAGCCGACATCGACCAGGTACCGCCCGGCTTCCCCGGGCACCGTCACGGCCAGCACGTTGTGGGTGAGCGCGGGCAACGGGGCGTCAGGTTCCTTCATCCAGACCACCCGCCCGGCGAGACGTTCGACGCCGTAGCCCAGCTCGTCGAGGGCGTAGCCGAGCAGCCCGTTGTGCTCGTAGCAATAGCCGCCGCGGCGGCGGATGACCAGCTTGTCCGACAGCGCCGCGGCGCTCAGATCGGCGACCGGGATGCCCAGCAGCGGGTCCAGGTTCTCGAACGGGATGGTGCGGCCGTGTGCGGCTACGACGCCCCGCAAGGTGTCGGAGTCCGGTTCCTTCGAACCGTCATAGCCGATGCGGCCGAGGTAGCCGGGCAGGTCGAATGCAGGGTCGGACGGCGAGTCAGATGGCGAGGAGCCCATGCCGGCCAATGATGCTGCCTCAACCGTGGTTCTGGTCAACTCGACTGTGACTAATCCGTCGGTCTCATAGCCACGCGGCGCGACCTGTGGTTTTGAGAGGATTGTCCACAGCTACTCGGCGGTAGGTAGATCGACCCGTGAAGCAAATGGGTTTTTCACCCTCCACCTGGGTACACTAGCAAAACTAGAACACGTTCCAATCCACATCAGGGGGACCCTGTGGCTGCGACCGACATCGACCCGTCCGAAATCACCAAGTGGGATCCGGGCCTGACCGAGAAGGTCATGGGCTTCCTACGGCCGCTCATCAAGGGCTACCACCGAGCCGAGGTGCGCGGGCTGGACAGCTTCCCCAACGGTGGCGCGCTCGTGGTGTCGAACCACTCCGGTGGACTGTTCGCCCTGGACGTGCCGGTGTTCGCGACGGGCTTCTACGAGAAGTTCGGCTTCGAGCGCCCCGTGTACACCCTCAGCCACGACATGCTGATGACCGGGCCGACCGCGGCCTTCTTCAAGAAGACCGGATTCATCCGGGCCAACCACGAGAACGCCGACGAGGCGCTGCGCTCCGGCGGCGTGGTCGTGGTGTTCCCCGGCGGTGACTACGACGTGTACCGGCCGACCCTGTCGGCCAACAAGATCGACTTCGCCGGGCGCACCGGTTACATCAAGGCCGCGATCAACGCCGGCGTGCCGATCGTGCCGATGGTCGGCATCGGCGGCCAGGAGACCCAGCTGTTCCTGTCCCGCGGCACCGGGGTGGCCAAGGCGCTGGGTCCGATCGCGCGACTGGCCCGCACCAAGATCGTGCCGGTGTCGTTCGGTTTCCCGTTCGGCCTGTCCGCGGTGCTGCCGCTCAATGTGCCGTTGCCGAGCAAGATCGTGATGAAGACACTGGAGCCGATCGACATCGAGGCCGAGTTCGGCGAGAACCCCGATATCGACGAGGTCGACGCGCACGTCCGCCGGGTCATGCAGCGCGCGCTGGACGAGCTGGCCGAAGAGCGCCGCTTCCCGGTGATCGGCTGATCGCCGGTGAATCCGCTCGATCTGCTGACGGGACCGCTGGACCGGGTCACCGACACCGTCGGCCTGGTCAACACCATGCGCCGGGCCGGAATCATCACGGCGATGCGCCCGGACAAGTATCTGCGGATCGCCGCCGCCATGTCCCGCGAGAACATGAGCATCACTTCGGGTTTCGCGGCCTCGGCGCAGCGCTGCGGCAACCGGCCCGGCCTGGTCGACGAACTCGGCACGCTGACCTGGCAACAGGTCGACCAGCAGGCCGACGCCCTGGCCGCCGGCCTGCAGGCACTGCCCGGTGGTGAACCGAAAGTGCTCGGCATCATGGCCCGCAACCACCGCGGTTTCGTGCTGTCGCTGATCGCCGCCAACCGCATCGGCGCCGACGTTCTGCTTCTCAACACCTCCTTCGCCGCGCCGGCGATGGCCGAGGTGGTCGACCGCGAGTCGGTCGACGCCGTCATCTACGACGAGGAATTCACGGATACCGTCGACCGTGCCCTTTCTGATCGCCCCAGCGCGGCGCGGATCGTGGCGTGGACCGACACCCACGCCCACGACGTCACCGTGGCCAAGCTCGTCGAGGAGCACCGCGGTCAGGAGCCCCGCCGCGCCACCGACAAGAGCAAGGTCATCCTGCTGACCTCGGGGACCACCGGAACCCCCAAGGGCGCCAAGCATTCCGGCGGCGGCCCAGAAGTACTGAAGGCGATCCTGGACCGCACCCCGTGGCACACCGAAGAGCGCGTCGTGATCGTGGCGCCGATGTTCCACGCCTGGGGTTTCTCCCAGCTGGCCTTCGCGGCGTCGATGGCCTGCACCATCGTCACCCGCCGCAAGTTCGACCCGGAGGCCACGCTCGAGCTCGTGGACCGGCACCGGGCCAAGGGTCTGTGCGTGGTGCCCGTGATGTTCGACCGGATCATGGAGCTGCCCGAGAACGTACTGAACCGCTACGACGGGCGCACGCTGCGGTTCGCCGCGGCATCCGGATCGCGCATGCGTCCCGACGTCGTCATCGCGTTCATGGACCGCTTCGGCGACATCATCTACAACAACTACAACGCCACCGAGGCCGGCATGATCGCCACCGCGACACCGGCCGATCTGCGCGCCGCACCCGATACCGCGGGTAAACCCGCGGAGGGCACCGAGATTCGCATCCTCGACAGCGATTTCCGGCAGGTTCCCACCGGGGAGGTGGGCACCATCTACGTGCGCAACTCGACGCAGTTCGACGGATACACCTCCGGCACGACGAAGGATTTCCACGAGGGCTTCATGTCCTCGGGCGATGTCGGCTACCTCGATGAGGCGGGCCGGTTGTTCGTGGTGGGCCGCGACGACGAGATGATCGTCTCCGGCGGCGAGAACGTCTATCCGATCGAAGTGGAGAAGGTGCTGGCCGGCCATCCCGATGTCGCGGAGCCCGCGGTGATCGGTGTCGACGATTCGCAGTACGGGCAGCGACTTGTCGCCTTCGTGGTGCTCTCCGGCACTGTCACCCCCGATGAGCTCAAGGCGTACGTTCGAGAGAACCTCGCCAACTACAAAGTGCCGCGGGAGATCACCGTGCTGGACGAACTGCCACGCAACAGCACCGGCAAGATCGACCGTCGCCAACTCCAGGAGAAGGTGAATGGCTGAACGCCGACGGCTGCTCGCAGCGGCCGCTGAGCTGCTCAATGCTGCCAACGCAGTGAAACCGATCGGACGCAGGGGTTACAGCACCATCCTGGCCTTCGCGTTCGGCTGGCCCACCTCGGAGAACGCACCGCTGGTGATCACCGGGTCGGCCCTCGACGCGGTGCGCCGCGCCATCCGCGGTGACTACAGGTCCGCGAGCGGGCGAATCTCCTTGCTGCTCAAGGCGATTTCCTGGGCACTACTGGTGCTGGTGCACCGTCGCGGTGTGCAGTCCCGGCGCTACTTCGAAGATCCGGTACGCGAGACCCTGGCCGATGAGTACCCGTCGGCGCTGCGGCCCCTGCGGCGCGGCGAGGTGTACTCCACGTCCATGAGCCGGCGCCGCTACGTGAGCAAGACCGTGCACTACGGCCCGCATCGGGCCAACCTCGCCGACATCTGGATGCGCCCCGACCTGCCGCGCGACGGCAAGGCGCCGGTGCTGCTGCAGGTCCCGGGCGGGGCCTGGATGATCGGCATGCGCCGGCCGCAGTCTTATCCGCTGATGAGTCACCTGGCCGAGCAGGGCTGGATCTGCGTGTCGATCGGCTACCGGATCAGCCCACGCCACCCCTGGCCCAACCACATCATCGATGTGAAGCAGGCGTTGGCCTGGGTGAAGGCCAACATCGCCGAGTACGGCGGCGACCCCGACGCGGTGTGTATCACCGGCGGTTCGGCAGGTGGGCATCTGACCGCACTGGCCGCGCTGACCCCCAACGATCCCAAGTGGCAGCCCGGTTTCGAGGATGCCGACACTTCCGTCGCCGCCGCGGTACCCGTGTACGGCCGCTACGACTGGTTCAGCACCGCCGGCACCGGCCGGGCCGAGTTCGTCGAGGTGCTGGAGCGGCTCATCGTCAAGCTGCCGCTGGCCGCCAACGATCAGGTGTACAAAGACGCCTCGCCGATCACGCTGGTACACCCCGACGCCCCACCGTTTTTCGTCCTGCACGGGGCCAACGACTCCCTGATCCCGGTGGGCGAAGGCCGCGAGTTCGTCGCCGCGCTGCGCAAGGTGTCGAACTCGCCGGTGGTCTACGCCGAGATCCCGCACGCCCAACATGCGTTCGACATCTTCGGCTCACCGCGCGGGCACTACACGGCCGATGCCGTCGCGGAGTTCCTGAACTGGGCCCGCGCCAGGGTCACGTCCCAGAACACCGCGGAGATCGCTTCCGGTTACTAGAATTTCTGAGATGTCCACACCGGACAACGAGATCGCCGCACTGGCCGCCGAACTGCCGGACCACGCGGTGATCACCGATCCCGCCGTGATCGAGGGTTATCGGCGCGACGCCGCACTCGACCCGGAAGCGGGCCGGGCACGGGCCGTCGTGCGGGCGAGCAGCACCGAGGATGTGCAGGCCGTGCTGCGATGGGCCAGCGCACATGGTGTACCCGTGGTACCCCGGGGCGCGGGATCCGGGCTCGCCGGCGGCGCCAACGGGGTCGACGGCGGAATCATCCTGAGCACCGAACGGATGCGCGACATCCGAATCGACACCGCGAGCCGCGTCGCGGTGGTGCAGCCCGGTCTGATCAACTCCGAGGTGAAGAAGGCAGCCGCTGAGCACGGGCTGTGGTACCCGCCCGACCCGGGTTCGGTCGAGATCTCCTCGATCGGCGGGAACGCGGCGACGAACGCCGGCGGGTTGTGCTGTGTGAAGTACGGGGTCACCAGCGATTACGTGTTGGGCATGCAGGTGGTGCTGGCCGACGGCACGGCCGTGCGGTTGGGCGGCCCGCGGTTGAAAGACGTTGCCGGCCTGGCGTTGACGAAGCTGTTCGTCGGTTCCGAGGGCATCCTCGGGGTGATCACCGAACTCACCCTGCGGCTGATCCCGGCGCAGCCTCCGGCATCGACCGCGGTCGCGCTGTTCGGCTCCGTACAGGACGCCGCCGACGCGGTGGTGGCCATCACCGAGAAGGTCCGGCCTGCGATGTTGGAGCTGATGGACCACGCGACCATCAACGCCGTCGAGGACTACCGCCGCATGGGCCTGGACCGCTCGGCCGAGGCGATGCTGCTCGTTCAATCCGATGCACCGGGCGCGGCCGCCGAGGAGATCGCCCACATCGTCGAGGCCTGCGAGAAGTCCGGTGCCACCGAGGTTTACGCGACCGACGATGCCGAAGAGGGCGCCGCGTTCACCGCGGCTCGTCGGCTGGTGGGCCTGGCCCTCATGCAACTGGGCACGTTCTACCTCGAGGACGTCACGGTACCGACACCCGACCTGCCGGAACTGGTGGCCGGCATCAAGCGCATCGCCGACGACTGCGACGTGCTCATCTGCGTCGTCGCGCACGCCGGCGACGGAAACACCCACCCGGTGGTGGTGTTCGATGCCGAGGATCCGGATATGAGCGAGCGCGCCCGTCACGCGTTCGCCCGGGTCATGGAACTGGCGATCGCCATGGGCGGCACCATCACCGGCGAGCACGGCATCGGCCGGCTCAAAAGGGATTGGCTGCCACTACAACTCGGCGACGACGTGATGGCGTTGACCCGCCGGATCAAGGATGCCCTGGATCCACAGGGCATCCTCAATCCGGGTTCGGTGCTGCGCTAACTTCCAGACGAGAATCTAGTTGGCCAGCACTCCGTGCAGGGCCTTCTTCGCGTCGGTGATGGCCGCGAGCAGATTCGTCCGCACCTCACCGAGCTTGGCCTTCTGTTCGTCCGTGCCCGTGAACGCGATGGTGCGGGCCAGACCGGCGACCTCGTGCAGGCCGGTGCGAATCTTGATGACGTCCGCGAACTTGCCCACCTTGCCGAACAACGCGTGCGCGGTCTCGCTGGTGACACCGCGCCAGGCAAGCAGCTGGGTGCCGAAATCGGTCAGCGTGGCGACACCGTCGGAGACGGTGACCACACCGCGGCCGGCCAGTGCCGCGATGGCCAATTCGACGATGTCCTGCGGCGGGGTGAAGGCGCCGCCGGTGGCCTCGGTGGTGCGCTCGACGATCTGTTCAGCTGTGGCCGGCCCGTCGAGCAACAGTGCCGCGGTGCCGACGGCGGCACGCTTGAGCGCGAAGCCCGGCCCGAAGCCCTTACCGAACCCGGGGCCGGCGAAACCGCCACCGAACGCGCCAGGACCGAAACCGCCCTGCCCCTCTGGGCTGCAGTTGCCGCCGTCGAATCCCGCCGGACCGAAACCGCCGCCAAATCCTCCAAAACCCATGTCACACATCCTTTTTCCAGATTTCAACCGGACCGCGGAACTGCGGCCCGACAGGTGTATCAAGTTCCTTGATACGCCTCGATCGGGACCAATTCAATGAGATCTGGCTGAGAACTGGTTGAGCTGTGGGCGAAACTGTGCGGCCGATGTGGATCGTCGATGCGGGCGGCGCATGTGAGGATGCCAGCTATGAATGCCCCCGACAGCGAGCCGCTGGGATACCTGCTGCACCGGGTGGCTGCGACGTTGCGCCCCGAGCTGGTCGGTGTGCTCACCCCGCTCGGACTCGGACTGCCGGAGTTCGTCTGCCTGCGGATCATCTCGCTGAATCCCGGGCTTACCAGCGCTGGACTGGCCCGGCTCACCAACGTCAGTGCGCAGGCGACCAACCAGCTGCTGCACCGCCTGGAAGCCGCGGGCGCCGTGCGCCGCCCCGATGCCGCGGCGGCGGGAAAGGCGCTGCCCGCCGAACTCACCGCCACCGGCCGCACGTTGCTCGCCCGTGCCGAGGACGCCGTCCACGTCGCCGATCAGCGGGTGCTCGACCGCCTGACGCCCACCGAACAACGTCAACTCAAAGCGTTGTTGCGCAAAGCCGGGCAGGGCGACACCTCGTGTGGGCCGGTCGACTCCTGACTCGGCATCAGTTCCCCGGCATCAGCGGCACGACCGTCGGCAGCTGCGCACCCTCCGGTAGGACCAGCTGACCGTCGGTGTTGATGAAGCCGGACCGTTTGGTGGGCATCGGCAGTACCGGGTCGGGACAGGGAGTGTCGGTGCCATCACCACAGATGCCTCCGGTGAGATAGGACCGCTTCATGTGGTCCTCGGGCCAGGGGTCCGAGTGCATGCCGATCCACTGCGCAGGCAGGTTGTAGAAGAAGAAGAAACAGGCGCTGACCCCGGCAAAGACCGCCAGGAAACGGATGAACTGCTGCTTCGCGAAACCGCCTCGCACACGGTCGATTCCACGTTCGACGACGGTGCGGCCGCGATCATCGGTGAAGAAGCGCAAACAGCACAGGGCCGCCTGGACACCGCCCCACATCAGCCCCTCATAAATCGGCCACTGATAGTAGGTGCCGGCGTTGAATGACACCGACCGGATCGCGCCCGGGTAGGTGTAGAACCCGATCGGCAGCATGACCAGGGCTTCCATCACGAAATCGAAGACGAAGGCCATCGCGTAGGTCAGTAATATCAACCGCAGGTTGGTGATGCTCGGCCAGCGGTTCTTGATCTTGCGCATGGCCCAACAACCGGCGATTGTGATCAGCAGGACGCCGTAGGCGTAACCCGGCACATTCGTCAGCAGTGGTTCGGCGACCTGGCGGCCGGGCTCCTCGGGTGAGACCCATCCCGGAATGTTCGAGGACCACGAACCCCGGTTGAACAACCAGGTGTTGTACGTGCACCAGGTGTTGAAGTAGTTCAGCAGGGGATCCTGGAAGAACATCAGGCCCATCGACACAAATAGCATGCCGTCCAACGTGATTCGACGTTCGCGACGCCATGGCCTGATGAAGAACCACCAGATGGCGAATGGCAGACCGACCCAGAGCACAACCGCATTCGCGATCAGGGGGATCTTCATATAAAGCGGCGGCTCGTTGACGCCGCCGGGCACGCGTTCGAAATAGGGTCCGGTGATCCAGCTGATCCACACATACAGCTGAAGTGCCAGCAATGCCCCACCGGCTACGGCCCATATCTGGACCGGTTTGACTGTCCGCTGTACCCCTACATCGATTGACGCCGCGCCGCCGCGCGGCTCGGTCTTGCTCCCGCTGGACAGGTCGCCCACGACACTGCCTCCTTCTTGGTTGCCGTATCAGCGCGCATGAATCGAACAGTGCACCCGAATCGCGAAATGGCCCCAGCGACAAGGGATCGTCATGCGTTCGCAGCAGAATATACCGAGTGGTATCTCAAATACCTAGAGGTTTTTTAGTTCTGTGGCAGAATCTCACGCATGGTCGAGCGGTGGACGCGGGAGCGGCGCCTGGAGCGCACCCGCTCACTACTCCTGGACGCTGCGGAAGCCGTTTTTGCCGAAAAAGGATTCACCGCAGCGTCTCTGGATGACATCGCCCACGCTGCCGGCTACACCAAGGGCGCCATCTACAACCACTTCTCCACCAAGGAAGACCTCTTCCTGGCAGTCAGCGACAGGTACTGGCGCCGGTATTTCGACAACTTCGCGGAGGTGATGTCCTCCGCGAAGGAGGTCGGGGCGGCAGAACTCGACGAGATCGCCGAGCGATGGCGCGAGCTGAGCCGCGACCGCGGCGCCGAGCATGCCGCGTTAGGCCACGAATTCACCCTCTACCTGCGTCGCAACCCGGAGGCTCGGGACCGGGTCGCAGCGAAGCGCGCCGAAGTCGTCGAGTCGCTCAGCGCCTTCATCGCCGCAGGTATGAAACGACTTGGCGCAACGCTGCGGATTCCGGCGTCGACGTTCGCCCAGGTGCTCATCGCCACCAGCGAGGGTGTGGTGCTGGGCAGTGAACTCGACGATGTCGACCTCTACCGGCCCATGGTGGAAATGTACGTGTCGGCCATCAAGCTGCCGTAAGGGCGACTCAGAACACCCGCACCTGACCCTCGAGCACCGGAACCGTCTCGGGCAGCTTGTAGGTCTCGATGCCGTTGCGGAACATGACGTTTTCCCTGGCGTGCTCGGGCAGGTGTTTGACCAGCCAGCGCGGGTCGTCGAACGTCCAGTGCGGGTAGTCGCTGGAGAACAGCAGGATCTTGTCGCACTCCATCCATTCGAAGGCCCGCGACAGTTCGGTCTTGTCCTCGGGGTAGTCCAACGGCTGGGTGGTGAACTTGATGTGGTCCTTGACGTACTCGGACGGCTTGCGCTTGATGTCCATCCAGGACTTGCGTGCCTCATAGATGGCGTCCATGCGCCACATCAGCGGCAGGATCCAGGTGAACGCGTGCTCGACGAACACGATGCGCAGCGTCGGGAACCGGTCGAACACGCCGTCGAAGATCAGGCTCATCACCTGGTTGGCCGCCAACAGTGAGTACGTGACCATGAAGTCGTGGTTGTAGCTGGGCAGCCCCACCGGCGGGAGCGGAAGTTCCTCGTACTCGCCGCGGGACAGGTGGCAGCTCACGGGAATGTCATGTTTGGTGGCCGCCGCCCAGATCGGGTCGTATTTGGGGTCACCCCACGACGGACGCGGCTCGGCCTTGATCAGGATCTGCGCCATGTACGGGTGGCCGGCCCACCGTTCGATCTCCTGCGCCCCCAGCTCGGGCGCTTCGACCGCCAGGCAGATGGATCCACGCCAGCGCTCGTGCCAGTTGTTGTGACTGTCCAGCCAGTGGTTGGCCTGCCAGTCGTTGAGCGCGCAGTTCATCACATGATTGGCCTCGGGAATGTGGGCCGAGTACGCCGCGGGTTCCAGAATCGCGATATCCGCCCCGGCCTCCATGATCAGCTGCCGGAAGGCGAGATCGGGGTTGCTGCCGGCGAATTCGCCGTCGGACGGGAAGGCATCCGTCCGCATCGCGTAGGCATGCGCGTAATCGGGGGCGTCGTAGTAGATGAGGTCGCCGACATCGTGGGTGTTGAAATACCTGGACCGCCACGGCTCGGGGATGTACTGGCCGAGCTCTCCCCGGCGGGGAACGGGATGCACATCGGAGTCGACACATCGCACGGCGATGCGTTCGGCGGCCGGAATCCTGGGTGAGGTGGTTGTGGTCATCATTCCCTCTCGATCACCGGGTGGCCGCGACGGCGATGGACTTGGTCTCGAGATAGCCGTCGAGGCCTTCACGGCCGAGTTCCCGGCCGTAGCCACTGTCCTTGACGCCGCCGAACGGTGCGAACGGATCCATCGTGTACCCCTGGTTTACCCCGAAAGTGCCGGTTTGTACACGTTCGGCGATCTTGATGCCGCGGTCGGTGTCCGCCGTCCACACCGAGCCGGCCAGGCCATAGTCGGAGTCGTTGGCGATCGCGACCGCTTCGTCCTCGTCGCGGTACCCGATCACGGTGAGTACAGGACCGAAGATCTCCTCGCGGGCGATGCGCATCGAGTTGTCAGCCCCGGCGAACAGAGTGGGCCGGACGTACCAGCCCGTGTCGACGCCATCGGGCAGGTCGGCCCCTCCGCAGACCATCCGGGCTCCCTCTTGCCGTCCGAGGTCGATGTAGTCGCGTACACGCTGCTGCTGCCGTCGGGACACGAGTGGACCCAGGTCGGTGGCCGCGTCGGCGGGATCGCCGACGACGAGTGCGTTCATCCGGTCGGCCAGGGCGTCGACGAACTCCTGCTCCCGGGACGCCGGTACGACGATGCGGGTCAAGGCATTGCAGATCTGGCCACTGTTGGACAGGCTGGCCGACCGCACCCCGGCCGCGACGGTCGCCGGGTCGGCGTCATCGAGGATGATGGCCGCCGACTTGCCGCCGAGCTCGAGACTTACCTTGGTCAAGTTGGCTGCGGCAGCCGCCGCGACGGCGCGGCCCGCGGCACTCGAACCCGTAAACGAGACCTTGTCGACGCCCGCGTGGCCGACCAGGTGGGCACCGACGGTGGCGTCCCCCTGGATGACGGAGACGACGCCGTCGGGCAGGCCGATCTCCTTGATCATGTCGCTCAAAAGCAGTGCATCCAGGGGAGATTCGGGCGCGGGCTTGAGCACCACCGCGCAGCCGGCGAGCAGCGCGGGCACGAGCTTGGTGACGATCAGGAACTGCGGCATGTTCCACGGAACGACGGCTGCGACGACACCCACCTGCTGCTTCACGACGCGAACGTCCGACCCGAAGAAACCCGAGCGGACCTCCCGCCAGGGATAGGTCTCGGCGAGGTCGCAGAACGCGGACATCATCATCGCCGGCAGCCCGACCTGCGCGCGTTGGGCGAAAGTGATCGGCGCACCCATCTCGGCCGAGATGAGTTGGGCCATCTCGCCGCGTCGTCCGGCGTAGACCTCGGCGAGGCGTCGCACCGCCGCGATGCGTTCCGCCGGGTCCAGCCGTGGCCACGGCCCGTGGTCGATGGCCGCACGAGCGGCCGCGACGGCAGCGTCCACCTCGGCCGGTCCGGCCGCCACCACACGAGCGATGGGTTGCCCGGTGTGCGGGGAGATGACCTCGATCGTGTCGCCGGGGTCGCCGTCGAGCGACCAGTCGGCCTCGACCCCCAGGTACTCCCCAAGATGCTGATCCATCGGACCCTCCCGCCTCAGTCGAATTCAGAGTATCAACTACTTGTCATTGATGAAACGGCCGTCTACCGTCGAGTTTGAGCTGCCGGCACCAACAGCCACGGGTCGGCATCGTCGGTCGAATCACATCTGACAGGAGCGAGCATGGCTCGGTTTCCCAAACCGGCTGAAGGCAGCTGGACTCAGCACTACCCGGAACTCGGCACCGGCCCGGTGTCGTATGAAGACTCGATCAGCCCGGAGATCTACGAACTCGAGCGCAAGGCGATCTTCAAACGCGCCTGGCTGAATGTCGGACGGGTCGAACAGCTTTCACGCAAGGGGAGCTACTTCACCCGGGAGATGAAGGCCGCCAACACCTCGATCATCGTGGTCCGCGGCAAGTCCGGAGAGGTCAAGGCCTTCCACAACGTCTGCCGCCACCGGGGTAACAAGCTGGTGTGGGATGACATGCCGCTGGAGGAGACCAGCGGGGTGTGCCGGCAGTTCACCTGCAAGTACCACGCCTGGCGTTACGACCTGGACGGCGAGCTCACCTTCGTCCAGCAGGAGTCTGAGTTCTTCGACCTGGACAAGAGCCGTTACGGCCTGGTTCCCGTGCACTGCGAGGTGTGGGAAGGGTTCATCTTCGTCAACTTCGCCAAGGTCCCAGAGCAATCTCTGCGTGAATTCCTGGGCCCGATGATCACCGATCTGGAGGGCTACCCGTTCGACAAGATGACCTCGCGGTTCACCTATCGCTCTGAGGTGAAGGCGAATTGGAAGCTCTACATGGACGCCTTCCAGGAGTTCTACCACGCACCCATATTGCACGCGAACCAGTCCCCCACCGCCTACTCGAAGGCTGCCGCTGAATCAGGGTTCGAGGCACCGCACTACCGGATCGAAGGGCCGCACCGGTTGGTGAGCACATCCGGCGTGCGGGCCTGGGAGATGGCCGACGAGATGCGCAAGCCCATCGAAGACATCTGCCAGAGCGGACTTTTCGGACCATGGGAGGCCCCGGATCTCGGCGACATGCCGGTCGGTCTCAACCCGGCCAAATGCGATCCGTGGGGGTTGGACTCGTTCCAGTTGTTCCCCAACTTCGTCGTCTTGTTCTGGGGCCAGGGCTGGTATCTGACCTACCACTACTGGCCGACCTCGTTCAACACCCACACCTTCGAATGCACGTTGTACTTCCCGCAGCCGCGGACACCACGGGAGCGGTTGGGCCAGGAATTGGCCGCGGTTTCCTTCAAGGAGTACGGCCTGCAGGACGCCAACACCCTGGAAGCCACCCAGAGCTCGATCGAGACCCGGGTGGTCGACGAGTTCCTGCTCTGCGATCAGGAGATCCTGCTTCGGCACCTACACAAGGAGACCGCGGCATGGATCGACGACTACCAGCGCAAGGCCGCGGGGGTGTGAACCGATGAGCACCAAACTGCCGGCCGAATTCGCCGACCTCGAACAGTTTTCGGACTGGTGCCTGTCCAGTGAGCCGCAGCGCTACGGCAAGCGGTTGGACAGCACCATGGCCGAGATGCAGGCGTTCTACGACGCGATCACGCCGCGGGCCGAGGAAGCGATCAGCTTCTGCGACAAGTTCGGTCTCGACGACATGCCAGAGGACGTGCTCAACCTGATGCACCTGCTGTACTCGATGGTGACGGTCTCCTTTCCGGTGGAGTGCTGGAAACAGCCACGGGTGCCCGATTCCGGTGCGACATCGCTGGACTGCGTCGCCGAGCCGATTCCGTGAGCCGGACCGAAACCGGGGCTGACACCGCGACGACGGTCCTGCGTGCCGCCCGTTGGGTGGACGTCACCGGTGGCCAGGTCCGGTCCCCGGCGGTTGTGGTCATCGAGGGAAACCGGATCTCCTCGGTCAATCCCGAAGGACCGCTACCTGATTCGGCCACCGTCATCGATCTGGGCGACGTCACACTGCTGCCCGGGTTGATGGACATGGAACTCAACCTGCTGATCGGCGGACCGGGCAACCCCGGCGGGCTGCCGACCCCGATGCACGGCGTGCAGGATGACCCGGCCTATCGGACGCTGCGTGGCGCGGTCAACGCCCGCACCACGCTCGATGCCGGGTTCACCACGGTCCGGAACCTGGGCCTGATGGTCAAGACCGGCGGTTACCTGCTCGACGTGGCCCTTCAGCGTGCCATCGACCAGGGTTGGCATCAGGGCCCGCGCATCTATCCGGCCGGCCACGCCGTCACCCCCTACGGTGGACACCTCGATCCCACGGTGTTCCAGCGGTTGGCGCCGGGGATCATGCCGCTGTCGGTCGCCGAGGGCATCGCCAACGGGGTGCCGGACGTCATCGCGTGTGTGCGCTACCAGATCCGCCACGGCGCCAAGCTGATCAAGGTGTCGGCCTCCGGTGGGGTGATGTCGCACAGCACGGCGCCGGGCGCCCAGCAGTACTCCGATGCCGAGTTCGCCGCGATCGCCGACGAGGCGCACCGCGCCGGTGTCAAGGTCGCCGCCCATGCCGTCGGGGATACCGCCATCCAGGCTTGTATCCGGGCCGGTATCGACTGCATCGAGCACGGATTCCTGGCCAGCGACGAGACGATCCAGATGATGGTCGACCATGGCACCTTCCTGGTGTCCACCACGTATCTGACCGATGCGATGGCCATCGACCGGATCGCGCCGGAGCTGCGCAAGAAGGCACTCGAAGTGTTTCCCCGGGCGAAATCCATGCTGCCCAAGGCCATTGCGGCCGGAGTCCGCATCGCCTGCGGCACCGACGCGCCCGCCGTCCCGCACGGCGAGAACGCCAGGGAATTGTGTGCACTCGTCGAACGCGGCATGACCCCGATGCAGGCGTTGCAGGCCGCGACGGTGGTGTCCGCGGAGTTGGTCGACGCCGCCGACGAACTGGGCCGGCTGGCCCCGGGCTACCTGGCCGACGTCATCGCCGTTGCGGGCGATCCCGGCGTGGACATCGCGACGACGCTCGATGTCCGGTTCGTGATGAAGGACGGAGTCATCTACAAGGAAGCGGTGCGCTAGCGTCGAGGTGAGGCGTGTGGCAGGAGAACGAGGATGGATCTGACCGAGAACACCCTGTGGTGGCTCAAACAGGCGTTCTATTTCTCGCTCACCGAGGTCAACGAGTCGGTCAAGGAGCACGGGGTCACCACTGCCCAGATCGGTGTCCTGCGCCAGTTGACCAACCAACCGGGCCTGTCCGGCGCCGAGTTGGCCCGTCGGCTGCTGATCACCCCGCAGGGCGTGCAACTCGCACTCACCGCGTTGGAGAAGCGGGGCCTGGTCGAACGCAAACAGGACCCCCAGCACGGGCGCATTCTGCAGGTCTTCCTCACCGATGAAGGCCGGGCGGTGGCCTCGGCCGTGGTCGCCGATGCCGTCGCGGCCCATGAGCGGGTGTTCGGCGTGCTCAGTGACGAGGAGCAGGAGCAGTTGAAGGCACTCCTCCGCCGCGTGATCGAGCAGGGTACGGGCCACACGCCGCACTCCGATCACATCGACCCATGAAATCTCCGTCTCCCGACGGGGCGATCGCCTATGTGCGGTGTCGCCGGACGATGTTCAGTAGCCAGTCGGGAAACGCCAACCCGTGGATGATCCGTTGTGTCCGGAAGTACTGGCGCGGAAGCGATGCCGTGTTGTAGGGCAGGTCGTACTTCTCGCACAGTTCCCGTACACGAACACTGATCTGCGGGAGGCGGTTGCTCGGCAGGTCGGGGAACAGGTGATGCTCGATCTGGTAGCACAGGTGACCGCCCGAGATCGCCAGCAGCGAGCTCGCGTTGAAGTTTGCGGTCCCCAGCATTTGCCGGAGGTACCACTCGCCTTTGGTCTCGTCCTTGACCACCGCCGGATCGAACGTCTCGGCGCCGTCGGGGATGTGTCCGCAGATGATGTTCACGTACACCCACAGGTTCCGGAGCACATTCGCGGTGATGTTGGCTGCCAGAGTCCGGCGCCACCGGCGCAGGCTCAGGGCGGGCAGGAACACATAGTCCTTGGCGAGCTGCCGAACGATCTTGTCGCGAAAGTTCCGCTTCTCCACGGCGAGGCCGTCTGGCGTCTCGTGCCGCAGACGCTCGGAGTGCAGGCCATGCAGGGCGATACCCCACTCGAACATCGCCGCCAGCACCAGGTTTCGCACCGGGGTCGCCAGATGGACCCAGCGCCACGGCTGGTCGGTGGTGACCCGATGCAGGCGGTAGCCGATGTCCTCGTCCATGCCGAGCACATTGCTGTAGACGTGGTGCCGGTAGTTGTGCGAGTACCGCCACTGCGCGGAATGCCCGACCATGTCCCACTCCCAGGTGTTGGAGTGGATTTCGGGGTCGTTCATCCAATCCCACTGACCATGGGAGATGTTGTGGCCGAGTTCCATGTTCTCGATGGACTTCGCATAGGCCAGCGCGCACGTTCCCACCAACCAGCCGGTCTTCGACCGACTGCCGGCGATCATCAGGCGCGCCGCGACATCGAGTGCTCGCTGAAAATGGATGACCCGACGGATGTAGGCCGCGTCGGCCGCTCCGAGCGACTCCTCGACGTCACGGCGGATGACCTCGAGTTCATAGGCGATCTCTTCGACATCCTCACTGCTGAGATGCAGATAGGCGGGAACATCGGCGATCGCCATCAAGGTGTCCTCGGAGTGTGTGCGGCAGGTAGAGCGGCACAATCACCGCGAGCGTCAGACCGCAGCCTAGAGCCTCAGACTTACCGACAGGTAATCGAGGTGCGCCGAACAGGCGAAATGGTGGTACTGACGTACAGCCTCAGCGCTCCTACCGTAGTTCGGCCTCGCCCCCACACTGCCGTTGATATCTAGCACTTGAGATTAATGACAAGTACTTGATATTGTTGGCCACGATGGAGACATCGACAACGCCACGCATGGAATCCGCCGACGTGATCGACGCCGACGGGTTCACCCCGCTGCGGGTCAAGCAGGTGATCCGGGAGACCCCCGACGCGGTGTCCCTGGTCCTCGACGTTCCCGAGCCGAGCAAGGACCGGTTCCGTTATCTGGCAGGGCAATTCGTCACTCTGCGGGTCGCGATCGACGACGCCGAACATCGCCGGTGCTACTCGATGTCGTCGTCACCGGCCGTCGATCCCGATCTGCGGATCACCGTCAAGCGTGATCGCGACGGCCTGGTCTCCAACTGGATCAACGACTCAGTGCGCGTCGGTGACGAACTGCACGTCGCGCCGCCCGAGGGGCGCTTCGTCCTCACCGCCACCGAGCACGACGTGGTCACCTTCGCCGGCGGCAGCGGTATCACCCCGGTGTTCTCCTTGGTGCATTCGGCACTGGCCGCCACCACCCGTAAGGCTCGGCTGTTCTACGCCAACCGCAATCTCGACTCGGTGATCTTCCGGGAGGCGTTGACCGACCTCACCGACACCCACACCAGGCGCCTTGAGGTGCACCACCATCTCGATGACCTCGACGGCGTCGTCTCGCCGCAACGCATCGCGGACTTCATCGGCAGTGCCGGCGGTCACGCCTCCACCGACTATTACGTCTGCGGACCCGCCCCGTTCATGGACACCGTCGAACGCGTCTTGCTCGACGCCGGGATCCCCAAAAAACAGGTGCATCTGGAGCGGTTCAGCGTCGCGGCGATCCCGCCTCCCGACCCGGCCGAACCAGCGGTCACCGAAGAGGTCACGATCGAACTCGGCCGCAGCACCGTCACCGCGCCCTACCGCGCCGGCAACACCTTGCTGCAGACCGCACGGCTGGCCGGGCTGAAGGCTCCGGCGTCCTGTGAAACCGGTTCGTGCGGAACATGTATGGCTCAAGTGGTCGAGGGCAGTGCATGCATGCTCAACAACGACGCCCTCGACGACGACGAGGTCGCCGAAGGCTGGGTAGTGACCTGCCAGGCACTCCCTACCAGCCGCACAGTGAAGGTGGTTTACGAATGAACAAGGTGGCCGTGGTGACCGGCGGGGCATCGGGCATGGGTGAAGCGACCTGCCACGAGTTGGGCCGCCGCGGCCATCAGGTCGCCGTGCTCGACGTGAATGCTGATGCGGCTCAACGTGTCACCGACGACCTGCGGTCGGCCGGCGTCACCGCCTTCGCCGTCGGTGCCGACATCACCGACCGCGCCGCGGTGGAAGAGGCCTTCGGCAAGGTCCGCAGCGAACTCGGACCGGTCGGCATCTTGGTGACCAGTGCGGGGATGTTCGGGTACGCCTCGTTCGCCGACATCACCGAGCAGTCCTGGGCGCAGATGCTCGAGGTGAACCTGAGCGGGACGTTCCGCTGCTGTCAGGTGGCCCTGCCGGACATGGTCGACGCCGGGTGGGGCCGCATCGTGATGATCTCCTCATCCAGCGCGCAGCGCGGTACACCGTTCGCGGCCCACTACGCCGCCTCCAAGGGTGCCCTGCTGACCCTGACGAAATCGTTGGCCCGCGAGTACGCCGCGCACGGCATCACGGTCAACAACATTCCGCCATCGGGTATCGAGACCCCGATGCAGCACCAGTCGCAAGCCGCAGGGTACCTGCCGCCCAATGAGACGATCGCCGCCAACATCCCGCTCGGCCGCCTGGGCACCGGAGCGGATATCGCTGCCGCCGTGGGGTTCCTGTGCTCCGAGGAGGCCGGCTTCATCACCGGGCAGACCCTCGGGGTGAACGGCGGCGCAGTGATGTAGCGGTGGCCAGACCCCGCAGCAGTCCCAAAATGTACCAGTCACACGGAGGTTCACATGGCAACCAAGTGGCCCAAGCCAGTTGAGGGATCCTGGACCGAGCACTACCCCGACCTGGGGACCGGACCGATCCCATTCCGGGACTCCATATCTCCGGAGTTTTACGCTCTCGAGCGGGAGGCCATCTTCAAGCGCGCCTGGCTCAACATCAGCCGGGTCGAGGAAACTCCCGGCGTCGGCAGTTACATCACCCGCCAGATCGAAGCCGCCGACGCCTCGCTACTCCTGGTGAAAGGCGACGACGGCGATATCCGCGCCTTCCACAACCTGTGCCGCAGACGCGGGCACACCGTGGTGCCGGCAGACTTCCGCGCTACCGAATTACGAAGCACCGGAACCGCATTCGAATGCCGGCACTGCGGATGGCGCTATGGCCTCGACGGAAAACTGATATCGCTGCCCGACGGGGACCGCTTCACCGGCCTGGACACCGGCGACTACGGACTGGTCGAAGTGCACTGCGATGTCTGGGCCGGCTTCGTGTTCGTCAACTTCGACCGCGAACCGCGCCAAAGCCTGCGCGAGTTCCTCGGACCCATGGTCACCGCACTCGACGACTATCCGTTCGGCAAACTCACCGAGCGATACGACTGGGTGGCGCACAACAACAGCAACTGGAAGATCTTCGCCGACGCCTTCCAGGAGTACTACCACGTGCCGTCGCTGCACACCCAGCAGATACCGCCGGAGGTACGGGACCCCAACGCCGGATTCACCTGCGGGCACTTTCAGCTCGACGGTCCGCACCGGCTCGTCTCGACGGCCGGGACCCGACGCTGGCTGCTGGCGCCGGAGTACATGTACCCCATCGAGCGGGCCACCGAGAGCGGCCTGGTGGGACCATGGCGGACCCCCGACATCGGTGAGTTGCCGATGCACGGACTCAACCCCGGCAACATCGAGCCGTGGGGCATCAGCAACTTTCAGATCTTCCCCAACCTGGAGATCCTGATCTACGGCGGCTGGTACCTGCTCTACCGCTACTGGCCGACCTCGCACAACACCCACCGGTTCGAGGCGTTCACCTACTTCCACCCGGCCCGCACGGTGCGGGAACGCATCGAGCACGAGGTGGCCTCCGTGGTGCTCAAAGAATTCGCCCTGCAGGACGCCGGCATGCTGGGCGGCACCCAGGCCGCGCTCGAGTACGACGTGATCGACGACTTCCCGCTCAACGATCAGGAGATCCTGGTGCGGCACCTCCACAAGATGTCGGTTGACTGGGTCGAGGCCTATCAGCGCGACCGCGCGCCGGCGGGAGCGTGAGCATGGCGCCCACGGACTCCCCGCGACTCCCCAGCGCCTTCGCCGAGCTGGAGCCCTACGCCGAAATCTGGTGTCTGCCAACGGAGACCGAACGGTGGGATCGTCGCCTGGCCAGCACCATGCCGGAGATGCACCAGTTCTACGACGCGTTCTTCCCGCGCGTCGAAGAGGCGATCGAGTACTGCGACAAGTTTTCGCTCGACGACATTCCCGACGATGCGCTCAACCTGCTGCACCTGATCTATTCGCTGATCATGGTCGCCATGGCGGTGGAGATCATGCACCAACCGGCCCCGACCGACTCCGCTGATGCCGTGATGATCCGCACCGGCGAACCACGGCCGTAACCGCCACCGAACGCAGCAACCGAACACCGAAAGGACGCACCGATGAGTGTGTTGACCATCAACAAGCTGACCACTTCGGTGGGCGCCGAGGTTGTCGGCGTCGACCCGGAACGCCTGGGCACCGACGACAGCCTGGGTGCCGCGGTACTGGACGCCCTCGAGGACAACGGGGTGCTGGTATTCCACGGCCTGCACCTGAATCCCGAAGCCCAGGTGGCGTTCTCGCAGCGGCTGGGTGAGATCGACCGCTCGGCCGACGGCCACCACCCGGTCTCGGGGATCTACCCGATCACCCTGGACAAGACGAAGAACAAGGCCGCCGAATACCTCAAGGCCACCTTCGACTGGCATATCGACGGCTGCACTCCGATGCACGACGAATGCCCGCAGAAGGCCACGGTGCTGTCGGCCCTGGAAGTTGCCGCGAGGGGAGGCGAGACCGAGTTCGCCAATACCTACGCGGCCTACGACTCGCTCGACGAGGCAGAGAAGGAACGCTACAGCACGCTACGGGTGGTCCATTCGCTGGAGGCCTCCCAGCGCCGTGTCTACCCGGACCCGACCGCCGATCAGCTGAGCCGTTGGCAGGCCCGGCCGACCCACGAGAACCCCCTGGTGTGGACGCACCGTAACGGCCGAAAGTCGTTGGTATTGGGTGCATCGGCGGACTACATCGTCGGCATGGATCGCGACGAAGGACGCGCCCTGCTCGCCGAACTCCTCGCCCACGCCACCACTGCAGACAAGGTGTACAGCCACAAGTGGTCGGTCGGCGACACCGTCATCTGGGACAACCAGGGTGTCCTCCACCGCGCCGCGCCCTACGAACCCAATTCACCGCGCCACATGCTGCGCACCACAGTGCTCGGCGACGAACCGATTCAATAGGAGTCCAACCATGACCAAGTCGCTGCTGTTTGTCGAGAGCAAGCCCGCCTCATCCAATCTGGTCGAGGATTACCACCGCTGGCACGACCGCACCCACATCCCAGAAATGCTGCGCGTCGAAGGTTTCGTATCAGCACGGCGCTGGCAGACCGACGGCGAGTCGTTCATCACGCTCTACGAGATCGACACCGACATCGAGACCGCCAAGTCGAACCTCAAGGCCGCGGTACAAGCCGGCCAGATGTCGAAACCCGTTGCTGTCGAGTTGAGCCCGCCGGCCGTGATGCGCTACCTCAGCCTGGTGAGTGAGACTTCGAACTAGCCACACCCACAGGGGCCCGCACCTCTAGGCACCTTCAACGACCCTGATGATCGTCTTGCCCGCGACGCGGTGCGCCGGGTCGAATGCCGACACCGCTTCCGCGAGCGGAATCACCGCGCCGGCGGGCGGCCGCAGTCGGCCCCTGCGCAGTTTGCGCTCCAGCACGGCGAGTTGCATCCGGTCGGGCTCGACGACGAAGAAGACCGCTCGAGCGTCCGCCGGCTGGACCCGCGGTGGTTCCGCGATGGTGACCAGGGTGCCGCCGGGCCGCACCAACTGCGCCGAGCGATCCAGGATCTCCCCGCCGAGGACATCGAAGACCACGTCGACCTGGCCGACGAGCTCGGGCCACCCCGGTTCGAGATCAACGAACACGTCGACACCCAGTTCGAGTGCGGCGTCCCGCTGCGCGGCTCGCCCGGTACCGATCACCCGGGCTCCGCGTGCGTGCGCCAACTGCGCCGCGATCGATCCGACAGCGCCGGCCACGCCGTGGATCAGCACGGTCTGCCCGGTCTCGAGGTGCCCGTGGTCGAACAAACCCTGCCAGGCCGTCAGGCCCGAGATCGGGAGTGCCGCCGCGACGGTGTGGTCGACATCGGCCGACAGTGGCGCCAGATTGCGCGCCTCGACCGCAACATATTCGGCGAGCGTGCCGTTACGAGCCCAGTCGGTGATGCCGAAAACCCGCTGACCTATCGTCAGACCCGTTGTGCCGTAGCCGAGTTCGACGACCGTTCCAGACACTTCGTGGCCCGGCACCGTCGGCGTCCTGTCACGGCCGGCGCGATCCGTCCATGTTCCCGGCCAGTCGAGCTCGCCGGGGGTGAACGCCGCCGCGTGCACCCGGACGATGACGTCGTTCTCGGCCGCGTGCGGATATGGCACCTCAGACAGCGACAGTCCGGCGAAACCCGCCGCGCGGTCGCTGGTGATTACTGCTTGCACGGTTGTCTCCTCGTTTCTCGGTCAATGACTCTTGGTTTGACGCGCGCTCGGGTGACGAAGATGGTCGCGGGCCACGATCTCGTCGGGATCCAGCATGGTGATCATGTCGACGCCCGGCGCACAGAGGCAGACCGCCAGGAACACGCTGCGGTCGTGTTGTTCCAGATTCGCGACCTGGTAGTGGACCACATCCCCGCCTGGCTCCCAAAAAGCCTCGCCCGCAACAATTTTCCTGGGCGCCTCACCCTCCAGCTCGAACAGGATCGAACCCTCCAGGACATAGCCGAAAACAGGTCCGGAGTGGCGATGCGGTTGCACCCCCTCGTCGGCGGGCGGGATCTCGACGATCTGGGTCATCGCATGTGCACCCTCGGGAATCCACGGTGGGGTGACGCACAGCAGATCGGTGACCGTGACATTGCCTGCAGCCAGCATTGTTCATTCCTTCGTTCGAACCTTCGCCCTTCCATCAGACCAACGCGGCTCTATCAAGTCCAACGAACAATGTTGATCATCTCTATCGCGAAACGCGATACTTTGAGGATGGAACTTCGCCAGCTTGAGTACTTCATCGCGGTCGCCAGTGAGATGAGCTTCTCCCGCGCCGCGAACCAGACGCACGTCGTCCAGTCGGCGCTGTCCACGGCGGTGGCGAAATTGGAGAAGGAACTCGGAGTGGAGCTGTTCGACCGCTCCAAACACCAGATCAGAATCACCCCCGCGGGAGAGTTGTTCCGTGAGCACGCCCGGCAAGTGGTCCAGACCGCGCGACTGGCCAAGGACGCGGTGAGCGCGTACCACGGGGAGCTGACGGGAACGGTCGATCTCGGATCACTGATCTCGTTCGGCACACTGGACGTACCGAAGGTGCTCGGCGACTTCCACCGCGACTATCCATTCGTCCGCATCAGGTTGCGGCAGAGCCAAATTGGTTCTCTGGCATACCTTTCGGCGATCGCCGACGGATCGCTCGACCTGGCCCTGATATCTGCCCCCGACCGGTTCCCCACCCGGGTCGAGATGCAGTTGCTGTGCCAGGAGCCGATGGTGTTCGTCTGCCGCAGCGATCATCCCCTTGCCCACCGCGACGCCGTCGAGGTCACCGAGCTCTGCGACGAGGACCTGATCGGCTTCCCGCCCGAATTCGGGCTCAGACGCCTCGTCGATGCCGCGTTCACCGCCGCAGGCGTTGCGCCGCGGGTGTCCCACGAGGTAGCCCTCGAGTATTCGATCGCCGGGCGCCTGGTCCGACACGGGCTGGGCACCATCATCATGCCGACCAGTGAAGCGGCCCACTATCCGGACCTGCGCGCCATCGAGATACGGCCGGCGATCGTGTGGGAGATCTACCTGGCATCGGCCGAGCAGTCGCGGCTCGGACCCGCCAGCGCCAAGCTGGCCGAGTTTCTCCTCGCCTCGGCCCAGCCTGTTGGTCGCGCGAAGTCAGACTGACTGCGAGGCCTCGCGAGCGACCGCAAATGTTCGCAGATTCACGGCGTGTTGCGTGCAGACACGGTCGCTCGCGGAGCGCGGCTACTGCGGCATCGCGGACTCCACGACCGTCAGTTTCTCTGAAAGCCCTGCCACCCTGCGGATCTCGCGGAATTCCTCGACCATGCCGTCGGTGACCTCGTGGGGATCGTCGACCGTGGCGTCGTCGGAGAGCACCGAGATGTTGAGCTGGTCCACATAGCTCCACACCGTGATGTTGAGCCCGCTGCCGGTGGTGATCGGACCGACCGAGTAGATCTCGGTGACGGTGGCCCCGCCGACCTTGCCGCGTTCCCGCGGCCCCGGCACGTTGGAGATGTTGAGGTTGAGCACCTTGTTCTGGCCATCCTTGTGGGACAACCATTTGAACGCCGCCTCGACCGGAGCCGGCGGCATGTATGCGGCCCAGCGCGCGATCAGTTCCGGACCGATGAGTTGGTGGCTTTCCTTGGCCAGCGCGGCGGCGTCGTGTGCGCGCTGCACCCGCTCGGCGGTGTCGGCGACGTCCACCGGCAAAGCCACCAGCACGCCGCTGAACCGGTTGCCCGAGATCCGGTCCGGCGAGAAGTCGAAGCTCATCGGCACCGAGGCAAGCAACGGATGGTCGGCCTTGCCGTCGTACTTGAGGGACAACTTGCGCAGCACCCCCGACGACATGGCCAACACCAGATCGTTGATGGTGACGCCAAGTGCCTTGCTGGTCTCCTTGACATCGGCCAATGCCAGTGTGGCCGTGGCGAACAGGCGCTTCTCGTCCAGGATGTGGTTCATGAAGCTGGGCGGCGGGGTGAAGGGGCGGGTCAGCTCCGGCGACAGCTTGCGGCTGCTGCGTCGCACCCGTCCGACCCCCTGGGTCGTGTAGCGCACGGTCCCGGGCAATCTGCCGAGCTGGCGCATGTGATCGGCAAACGCCGAGCGCACCAGCTCGGTGCTGCTCGGCGCGGGGTCGGGGACGTACGACTCGTCGTCACGCTGCGGGCCGTCGCGCAGGTCCATCCCCCTGGCCAGCAGATTCGCCGAGGCGACCCCGTCCGCCAGCGCGTGGTGGATCTTGCCGACCACGGCGATACGCCCATCGGCCAGGCCCTCGACGAAGTACATCTCCCACAACGGCCGGCTGCGGTCCAGCTGGGTGCTGCCGATGTCGCCGATGGCCTCGTCGAGTTCACGGCGTCCACCCGGTGCGCGGACCCGCCACGGCCGGACGTGGTACTCGAGGTCGACGTCGCAGTTCTCGCGCCACATCGGGTGGTGGAACTTGAAGGGGATGTCGACGAGCTGGTAGCGGAACGGGTCGAGCTTGTGCAGCCGTCCGCGGATCACCTCCCGGAACTCGTCGATCCCGAAAGTCCGGTCCCCCATGCCATCAAGAGCGATGACCGCGATCTTCAACGTGTGCATGTGCACGTTGGGTGTCTCTGTATAAAGCAGGAACGCGTCCCACCCACTCAACCGCTTCACGGTGTCCTCCCCAGGTGTGGAAACGTCTATATGACTGCTTTAGCCTCGTCCATCGCCCGGTTTCGGTGAATCTGGTTGAGGAACAACCCGATTGCGGTGGCCATCGCCCCGGTTCTGGCCCCGTCGGTCATGTCGAACGCGTGTCCGGCGCCGGGCAGCTCAATGTAGCTGACGACGGCTCGCGACACGGCCTTGAGCTTGTCGACGAAGCTGCGGGCCTGCGCCACCGGGATGACGCTGTCACCGGTGCCGTGGATGACCAGGAACGGCGGAGCGTCGGGATGGATCTGTGCGATCGGTGAAGCCTGCCGGTAGATCTCCGGATGGCGGTCGAGCTTGCGGCCCACCACGATTCGTTCCAGGAAGTCGACGAACCGGACCCGCTCCTCGGTGGAGCGGTCCTCCCAGTCGTACCGCCCGTAGATGCCGACCACGGCGTCGACGCTGGTGTCGGACCCCTCCGGCAGATCCCCCTGCAGATCCGGGTCGTTCGGGGTGAGCCCGGCCAGTGCGGCCAGGTGCCCGCCGGCCGAGCAGCCCGCGATGGCAACGAAGTTGCGGTCGCCGCCGAACTTGTCGACGTTGGCCCGGGCCCACGCGATCGCGGCCTTGACGTCGTCGATGTGCCGCGGCCATCGGTGATGCGGGGCCACCCGGTAGTCGATCGACAGACACACCCAGCCCTGCCGGGCCAGATGTGACAACAGCGCATAGCCCTGCAGGATCCGGCCGCCGTGCACCCAGGCACCGCCGGGCACGAACAGCAGCACCGGCGCCGGCTCGGCGGGCAGGTGCTTGGGCCGCCACACATCGAGCAGCTGGGACGGGTCGTCGCCGTAGCGCACCGAGGTTCGGTACACGTCGCGCCGATACTCCAGGGTGTGCCACAGCGGCGGCATGCTGTCCGGGGCCGGCCAGTCGATGGCCAGGTCAGCGGGCGAGACGACGCCGCGCAGTGCCTCCTGGGCGACCGCGTTGGTCTGCTCCCGCTCGGCATTGCGAAGTTGGCCGTTGTCCGGGGTGAACCAAGACTTCGCCGAGGAGGTGACGAAGTCGGGCAGGTGGCGGAACCCCCACACGCTCATCGCCGTGATGGCGCCGAGCGGTTCCAGGTGCTTACCCACCACCGGTAGCGAAGCCGACGCCACGCTAAGTGCCAGCATGTGGTCGGCGGGCTTGGCATGCAGCAACCATTTTGCTCGATCAGCGAGCGTCGGTGCGGGGTACCGGTTATCCGGTCGTGCCGTCATTGCGCGAGCGTACCCCGCTGGGGATTGACGGACGGGACAACTTCGCCGACTTGTTCACCTGGCGCACAAATGTGACCTGCATCACGTCGACGTCCCGCGAAACCCCCGTTAGCTTCGCTAAACATGACTAAGTCTGCGCTGGCCATCACCGAAGAGCACCAGGACCTCGCCGACGCGACGTTCGGGCAGCTGAAACGCCTCGACAGCCGCGCAGCCGCCCGCGCCACGCTGGAGAAGGCCGGCACCTACAACAGTGAGATCTGGTCCGCCGGCGCCGAACTCGGCTGGAACGGACTGGCCATCTCCGAGGAATACGGCGGCTCCGGATTCGGGCTGCCCGAACTGGCGGTGGTCGCCGAGATCGCCGGCCGGGAGCTGTGCCCGGGTCCGTTCCTGCCGACCGTGTCGGCTTCGGTGGTCATCGACCGCTACGCCCCGGACGCCGTTCGGGCCGAACTTCTTCCGGGCCTCGCCGACGGTACGACGGTGGCGGCGCTCGGGCTGGCCGGTTCCGTGAGCATCGGCGCCGACGGCCTCCTGGGCGGCCAGGCGCGCGCGGTGCTGGGCGCACCCGACGCCCACGTGCTCGTGCTCGCCGCCGGCGACGACCTCGTCGTGCTGGATGCCACGGCCGACGGGATCACCGTCACCGCACAGGATTCCCTGGACCCCACCCGCAGCATCGGTGCTGTCGACCTGCGCGCGGTGGCGGTCGACGAGAGCCGGATCCTGCGCGGCGCAGCGCGTGAGGCGCGCACGGTGTTCCGCATCCTCGGCTCGGCGGAGGCGGTGGGCGTGTCCTGGGCCGCACTCGACATGGCCGTCGAGTACGCGAAGGTGCGCGAACAGTTCGGCCGCACCATCGGCACCTTCCAGGCCGTCAAGCACCACGCGGCCAACATGCTCGTCGACGCGGAACAGACCACCGCCGCGGTATGGGACGCCGCCCGTGCCGACAACCTCGAGGGCGCCCGGTTCGCCGCCGCGGTGGCCGCCGCCCATGCCATCCGGGCCCAGATCTTCTGTGCGCAGACCAACGTTCAACTCCACGGCGGCATCGCATTCACCTGGGAACACGACGCGCACCTGTACCTGCGCCGCGCCCGGACCCTGGCCGCGGTGCTCGGCGACGGTGCCGACCCCCTGATCGACGTCGTCGACGGGCAACGCAGCGGGCAGGCGCACGGGGCGTCGTTCGCGCTACCCGAAGAGGCCGAGCAGTACCGCCAGGACGCCAGGGACGCGGCGGCCGCGGTGCACGCACTGTCCGAGGACAAGCGCCGCGACTACCTGGTGGATTCCGGCTATCTGGTGCCGCACTGGCCCAAGCCGTGGGGCCGGGCCGCGAATGTGTTGGAGCAGTTGGTGATCGAGGAGGAGTTCACCGACGTCGAGCGGGCAGACATGGGCATCACCGGTTGGGTGACCCTGACCATCGCCCAGGCCGGCACCGAAGATCAGCGCGAACGCTGGGTGGAGCCCGTGCTGCGCGGGCAGGTCATGTGGTGCCAGCTGTTCTCCGAGCCGGGCGCCGGTTCGGATGCGGCCGCGGTGCGCACCGCGGCCAAGAAGGTCGACGGCGGCTGGCGGGTCACCGGCCAGAAGGTGTGGACCAGCCTGGCCCAGCACTGCCAGTGGGGCCTGGCCACGGTGCGCACCGACCCCGACGCCCCCAAGCACGCCGGTGTCACCATGATGGCGATCGACATGAAAGCCCCTGGGGTGACGGTGAATCCGTTGCGCGGGCTGACCGGCGACGCCCACTTCAACGAGGTGTTCTTCGACGATGTGTTCGTCCCGGACGCCGATGTGGTCGGCGATGTGAACAAGGGTTGGCTGGTCGCTCGCGCCACCCTGGGCAACGAGCGCATCTCCATCGGCGGCGGTTCGGCCGCTCCGACGGGATTCGACGCCGACGAGCTGGTGGCCCTGATCGACGCGGATCCCGACGGGGCCCGCTACGTACGTCAGGCCGGTGAGGTGATCGCCGTGGGCCACACCCTGCGGCTGCTGAACCTGCGCCGGGTCAGCCGCGCCATCGCGGGCACCGAGCCCGGGCCCGAGGGCAACGTCACCAAGCTGCTGGTCGCCGAGCATTCTCAGCATCTGACCGAACTGGGTATGGATCTGGTCGGGACGGCCGGGGTGACCGGCGAGACGTCGAAACTGACCCGCGCCTATCTCGGCAACCGGGCCATGACGATCGCCGGCGGAACGTCCGAGATCACCCGCAACACCATTGCCGAACGCATCCTGGGCCTGCCCCGCGATCCGCTGCTGAAGTAGGACTTCCCCTACGTCTTACGACGCGCCCCCGGGCGTTGTGCCGGGGGCGGGGCCATGTAGAGCGTGATCGCCGCGCGGAGGCCCGCCAGCGCGTCGTCGATGTCGGCGCGGGGGCCGAACGCACGCTCGGCGTGCAGACCCCTCAGTGCCGCGGGCAGCAATGCGCTCACTTGGCGGGCACGACGGGGGTCGACGCTGACGCCGTCGAAGAACTCACCGAACTGTTTGATCAAGGCATCCTCGAGGACATCCAACGCGCTTGCGGTGCGCGGATAGTTCCGCTCGAGTTCAGCGCGGTCTTTGGCCAGCGCCGCACGCAGATTCGACAGGGCCGCGTTGTACGGAGAGGCGTAGGCATTCCACAAGAGGTCGATGATCTCGGCGACCCGCTCCTCCACCGACCCGGCAGACGGGTGCGCCCAGACGTCCGGCCCGGCGGTATCCAGAATGTGCAGAATCGTCGCGGCCCAGAACCCGTCGGCGTCGCCGAACTGGTACTGAACGGTCCCCCAGGTGACCTTTGCTTCCTTGGCGATCATCTTGACGCTGACCGCGTCGGGCCCGCCGCTCGCCAACTGTTGCAGCGCAACGTCGAGGATGTGTTTGCGCGACGACTCGCCGCGCCGGTTGGGACGTCGGCCTGCCCGAAGAGGGCTCTGGGGTGCCGTCATCGTCTCATCGTAAGTTGGCTCGAGCGCAGAACCATGAGTTCACCACTCTTGTGTTTTTCATCACTAGCTTTATGATACTCGTCAAGCTCCGAGGAGCCACAGCATGTGATCCCTTGTACTACAACCGATAAACCGCCATATAGCCGTTACGCTACGGCGCCCTGATTCGAGAAGGCATCCATGATCCGGCACGACTCAGCGGTGCACACCTCGCTGCGACAGATCCGTAGGAGCTGAAGAACCATGGGACATCAGCGCATTCGGCGCTCCGCCGATCGCTTCACCCGCTACCGCCTGCACGTCACCGCCTCCGATGTCGGAGAGCTCGTCACCTCGGCGGGCGGCTGGATCTGCGATCGGATCCACGCCGGCTGGGACGTCACCGTGTCAGTCGACGCACCGTGCGATGTGCGCCCGCTGCAGATCCTCGGCGTCACGACGGTGGTGATCGGCCAGCAGCTCGACGCCATCGGCCAGCCCGGAGACATCGCGACGGTCGCCTTCCCGTCCACGGCCTTCGACCACGACGAAACACTCCGCACCGAGGTGCTGCGTGTTCTGGAGGGCAACACTGCCGAGGTCACCACCTGGGGTTCGGTCCCCGGCGAGATCGACGGTCGCGTTCGGCGGTTCCAGTATCGACTCACCGGCCTGGCCCGAGCCTTCAAGGCACATGCCGTTGCCGCGGCAGCGCTGCCCACCGATGGCATCGGTCCGACCGAGGACCTCTACACCTCCGGGTCGTGGCACGACGTGTCCGTCGATCGCGGTGACACCTACCTGGCAGCAGTCACGAAAGCCGGCGGCGTCGGCAACTAGATCAGCGTTCGCGACCCGCCTGACCTGCTCCTACCACCGGCCGTGCGCTCGACGCCCGCGGAAATCGCGGGGCTGGATGCCGGCCAGGTCGGGACGCGCGGTAGAACGGACATTGTGACTGCGACCACAGACGGCCGGCCCAGCTTCCATCCGGACCTCGAACGCATCGCCCGCTTCATCCCACGTCGGCTGGTGTCCAGGCGCACGCTGCCGCTGCTGCAGCGGCTGACGGTGCTGCAGAACCGGCAGACACCCAAGGATGTCGAGGTCCTGACGCTCAGCTCGGGTGTCGGCGTGCGACTGTTCCGGCCCGCCGGGGTCACCGAACCGGCACCGGCCCTGCTGTGGATCCACGGCGGCGGCTATGTGCTGGGCAGCCCGGCGCAGGACGACGCCCTGTGCCGACGCTTCGCCAGGGAACTCGGCATCACGGTGGCAGCGGTCAAGTATCGGCTCGCGCCGCAGAACCCCTACCCGGCCGGGCTGGAGGACTGCTACCAGGCGCTGAAATGGCTCGCGGCACTTCCCGCGGTCGACCCATCACGGGTCGCTGTCGCAGGCGCCAGCGCGGGCGGCGGACTGGCCGCCGCCCTTGCTCTGCTCGCCCGTGATCGCGGTGAGATACCCCTTGCCGCACAGATACTCGTGTATCCGATGCTCGACGACCGCTCCGTGGGCCCGGAGCTGGAGAACCCCGGTCACCGGTTGTGGACGCAGGGCAGCAACCAGTTCGGCTGGTCGGCCTATCTCGGAGGCGCTGATCCCGCCACCGCGGTACCCGGCCGTCGTGAAGATCTGGCAGGGCTGCCGCCGGCGTGGATCGGTGTGGGCACGTTGGACCTGTTCCACGACGAAGACATGGCCTACGCCGAGCGCCTGCGCGCCGCCGGGGTGGAATGCCAGGTCGAACAGGTGTACGGGGCGTTCCACGGGTTCGATCAGATCGCCGCGAAAACACCGGTGGCACAGGCCTTCATGGCCAGCCAGGTCGCGAATCTACGCGCGGCGTTTGCCTGATTCCCGCTGGTGCCGCAGGTAGCGGCAGGCGCGTTCCAACAAGCCGCGGTCGGCAGCCGACAAGGCTTTGGCCCTGGGCACCTGACCCGCGACGATCCCGGCGAACCGGACGCACAACTGTTCAGCGGTCATGCCGAACTCGAGCCAGACGTCGTCCTCGCGCGGACCCCCGTAGGGAGCCCACGCGAGGACGAATTTCAGCAGGAGACGTTCGAAGGAATCCATCTACCGGCCTGGTCGCTGACCCAGTCGCTGATGAATACGGCCTTCAACTGTTCAGTCTCGAACAACGTTGTCCTCGAACACGATCCGGCCGATCAACTCGTAGCGGCGCGGATCGCGCAGCTTGAAGTAGGTGGCCATGCCCGCGCCCAGGACGAAGATGCCCACCACGATCCACGGCGTCAGCTTGAACAGCAGGGTGCCGGAAGCGGTGCCCGCCGCCGCGTCCTTGTGCTCCCACAGCAGGTACACGACGTAGAGCATGCCGAGCCCACCGAGGCCGGGGGCGATCAGTGTCTTGAACCAGTGCTTGGACACCGGGTGGTTCTTGCGGATGTGGAAGTAGCTGATCACCGAGAACGCGCACAGCGACTGCACGATCAGAATCGCCATGGTGCCCAGGATCGCGAGCAGCGTGTACATGTGCACATAGGGGTCCATCCCGGCGAGCAGGAAGGCCAGGATGATCACCAGGGTGATCCCGCTCTGCACGAATGAGGCGATGTGCGGAGAACCGTGCGTGGGATGCGTTGCGCCGATGGTCTTCTGCAGACTCTTGGACAGGCCTTCGCGGCCCAGCGCGTACAGGTAGCGCGACGCGCAGTTGTGGAACGCCATGCCGCAGGCGAACGACCCGGTGACCAGCAGGATGTTGAACACCGTGATCGCCCACTCGCCGTAGGCGCTACGCACCGGGCCGAAGAAGATCTCCGACGAGGTCGCGGAATCCTGCGCGAGTTCCACCGCGTGCTGCGGCCCGGTGCCTGCGATCGCCATCCAGGACACGAACACGTAGAACAGACCGACGCCCAGGACGCTCAGCATGGTGGCCCGGGGAATGATCTTCTTGGGGTTGCGCGACTCCTCGCCGTACATCGCGGTCGACTCGAAGCCGACCCACGACCAGAAGGCGAAGAACAGGCCCAAACCGGCACTGGCACCGGCGATTCCGGCAGCCGGGGAGAACGCACCGATGGGGTTGATGGTCTCGGCGACCGCGAAACCCTGCGGACCGCCGCCCTTGACCAGCACCGCCACGGCGCCGAGTGCGAGCATGACGATCTCGGTGACCAGGAATACACCGAGTACCTTCGCGGTCAGGTTGACGTCGAAGTAGGTCAGGATCGCGTTGACCGTCAGCATCAGCAGCGCCGGGATGATCCAGTGGATGTGGATACCCAGTTGGGATTGCATGAAGTTCTGGAAGAAGAACGAGAAGATCCCGATCAGCGAGGCCTCGAACACCACATAGGCCATGGTGATCAGTCCGCCGCTGGCCATCCCGACGATGCGGCCCAAGCCGTGGGAGATGTAGCCGTAGAACGCGCCCGTGGTGGTGATGTGCTTGGCCATGGTCGCGTAGCCGACGGCGAAGAGACCGAGGACAACGGTTGCGACGATGTAGCCGGCCGGCGCATGTGAACCATTTCCGAAGCCAACGGCGATCGGCACATTGCCGACCATTGCCGTGATCGGGGCGGCGGTCGCTACCGCCATGAAGATCACGCCGACGGTGCCGACGGCGTTGCGTTTCAGTCTCTGGACGTCTTGAGCTGCATTTTCGCTCTGAGCGACAACTTGATCGGTCATCTAGCGGGATACCTTCCAGGTAACAGTGGATGCTCGATGTGGCCTGGGCCACAGTGCGAACCTAAGGCATATTGGCACGACCAAAACCGATTGGCAAGCACTTTCCGCAACCATTGACACAAATGGTTGCGACCGTTTACGGTGAGGGCCATCACAGCTACCGGATAGCTGGAGAGGGAGCCGCATGTACGACTACGGCACGTTCACGTTCGAATCCAAAGCCGAAGTGCTGGATAAGGCGAAGACGTTCTGGAATCCAGACAAGACACAGTTCTGGACTGACACCGGTGTCGATCTGGTGATCGACCGCCGCGAGGGATATTTCCTGTGGGATATGGGCGGCCGCCGCCTGATCGATCTGCATCTCAACGGTGGGACCTACAACCTCGGTCACCGCAATCCCGAAGTGATGCAGGCGATCACCGAGGGCATGGAGCATTTCGACGTCGGCAACCACCACTTCCCGTCGGTGGCCCGCACCGCCCTGGCGCAGCGCCTCGTCGAGACCGCGCCCGCGTCGATCAAGAAGGTGGCCTATGGGTCCGGAGGCGGTGAGGCGATCGACATCGCGCTCAAGAGCGCCCGGCACGCGACCAAACGCCGCAAGATCGTCTCGATCGTCAAGGCCTACCACGGCCACACCGGCCTGGCCGTGGCCACCGGCGACGACCGGTTCGCCAAGTTCTTCCTGGCCGACCAGCCCGACGAGTTCCTCCAGGTGCCGTTCAACGACATCGAAGCGATGGAACGGGTGCTGGCCCCCGGCGATGTCGCCGCGGTGATCATGGAGACCATCCCGGCCACCTACGGATTCCCGCTTCCCGCACCGGGTTACCTGGAAGCCGTCAAGGCCATCACCGAGAAGCACGGCACCCTGTACATCGCCGACGAGGTGCAGACCGGCCTGATGCGCACCGGTGAGCTGTGGTGCATCACCAAACACGGCATCGAGCCCGACATCCTGGTGACCGGCAAGGGCCTGTCCGGAGGCATGTACCCGATCACCGCGGCCCTGCTCAGCGATCGCGCCGCGAAGTGGCTCGACGAGGACGGCTTCGGCCACATCTCCACCTTCGGCGGCGCCGAGCTGGGCTGTGTCGCCGCGCTGAAGACGCTCGAGATCTCCACCCGCCCCGAAGTGCGCTCGATGGTCCACTACATCGCCGACATCTTCGACCACGGGCTGCAGCGCATCCAGGCCGACCACCCGGACTGGTTCGTCGGTATTCGCCAGAACGGTGTGGTGATCGGCCTGGAGTTCGACCACCCCGAAGGCGCCAAGTTCGTGATGCGGGAACTCTACGAGAACGGGGTGTGGGCGATCTTCTCGACGCTGGATCCCCGTGTCCTGCAGTTCAAACCGGGTCTCCTGCTCTCGCGCGAGCTCTGCGAGGACGTCCTGGACCGCCTCGCCGTCGCGGTGGCCAGGGCCGAGACCGTCGTGAGAGGACGTAAAGCATCATGACCAGTACCGCACAGGCCGGCCACATGCTGGAACGGGCCGGTTGGGCCGCGGCTGCCTACGCCGATTACGACGCGGCGGCGGTGAACAACATCGTCAATGCGGTGGCCGACGCCGCCTACGGCGCAGCCGAACGGTTCGCCGCCGAGGCGGTGGCCGAGACCGGGATGGGTGTGGTGGCCGACAAGGTCACCAAGAACCGGGCCTGCTCACGCGGGATCGTCGACTACTACCGGGGCGAGGACTACGTGTCGCCACGCGTCGACGAGGCCCGCAAGATCGTCGAGCTGCCTAGGCCGGCGGGCGTGGTGCTGGCATTGACGCCGACCACCAATCCCGTTGCCACGGTGTACTTCAAGGTGATCCTGGCGCTGATGACCCGCAACGCCGTCGTCGTCGCTCCGCACCCGCGGGCCAAGCAGTGCTCGGGCGACGCGGCCCGGCTGCTTGCCGAGGCCGCGGTGGCCGCCGGCTTACCGGACGGCATCGTCCAGGTGGTCGAGGAACCGTCCATCCCGCTGGTTCAGGCGCTGATGGCCGACGAGCGCACCGACGTCATCGTGGCGACCGGGGGCACCGGCGTCGTGCGTGCGGCGTACTCCTCCGGCAACCCCGCACTCGGTGTCGGCCCCGGCAATGTCCCGGTGTTCGTCGAGGCCAGCGCGGACATCAACGCCGCGGCCAAGCGCATCGTGGACAGCAAGGCCTTCGACAACTCGGTGCTGTGCACCAACGAATCCGTCCTCATCGCCGAGGACGCGATCGCGGGCAAGCTCAACGGCGCACTGACCCGTGCCGGGGCGCACATCCTCGACGAGGACGGCGCACGGCGCCTGCGGGCCTACATGTTCGCCGACGGCCACCTCAACACCGACGTGGTGGGCCGTGATGCCGCCTGGATCGCGGGGCAGGCCGGCCTGCGGGTCACCCCCAAGACCCGGGTGCTGATCGCGCCGTTCAACGACGTGATCTCCGAGGAGATGCTGGCCCACGAGAAGCTGTCCCCGGTGCTCGGCATGACCACCGCGGCCGACGCCGCACGTGGTACCCGCGCCGCCCGGGCAGTGGTGCGGATCGGCGGGGCCGGTCACTCGGCGGCGATCCACAGCGAAAATCCGTCGGTGATCGCCGATTTCGCCGCCCAGGTACCGGTGTTGCGGGTGTCGGTCAACGTGGGCAACAGCACCGGCAGCTCCGGGCTGGAGACCAACCTGGCGCCGTCGATGACGATCGGCACCGGGTTCGTCGGGCGCAGCTCGATCGGGGAGAACCTGCAACCGCAGAACCTGATCAACTGGGCCCGCATCGCCTACAACAGCGATTCCGCCGTGCCGATGGGCAATTTCGCGGGGATCAATCCGTGGCACTCACCGGCCGGACCGGTGCCGGAGTATCCGCGCGCCTCCAATGACCGTCACGGTGCGCCTGTCACGCCCCGCCGGCCATACCCGACTGCCAACCGGTCGTCGGATCCCGGACTGGACGTGCTGCGGGCCGAACTGCGCGCGCTGGTCGCCGAAGAACTCACACAACTGATCAAGAGGTAGGGCTGTGGCTGAACTTCGTTCCTTCATCTTCATCGACCGGCTGCAACCGCAGACCATGTCGTATCTGGGCACCTGGATCAAGGGGGCTCTTCCCCGTGCCGATCAGGCCGCCCAGATCATCGAGGTGGCACCGGGACTGGACATCGAGGGCGTCACCGACGTCGCCCTCAAGCACGCCGAGGTCAAGGCCGGAATCCTGGTGGTAGAGCGGCAATTCGGCTATCTGGAGTTCCACGGCGAGACCGGTGCGGTCAAAGCTGCCGCGGACGCCGCACTGGACGAGCTCGGCGGCAACACCGGAAGCGCGGTGCAGCCGAACGTGCTGGCCTCACGGATCATCTCCAGCGTCGACCACCAGCATGCCTTCCTGATCAACCGCAACAAGATCGGATCGATGGTGCTCCCCGGGGAATCACTGTTCGTGCTCGAGGTGGCCCCCGCGTCCTACGCCATCCTGGCCACCAACGAGGCCGAGAAGGCCGCGGACATCAAGGTGGTCGACTTCCGGATGATCGGCGCCACGGGCCGCGTGTACCTGTCCGGGACCGAAGCCGATGTTCGTACGGCAGCCGAGGCAGCCCAGGACGCGCTGGCAAGGGCCACCGCGTGAGTATCAACCGGGACGAACTGCGCGCCCTCGTGCGTGAGGTGGTGCGGGATGCCGTCCGCGATGTCGGCGCTGCCGCGAAGACTCCGGGGCCGGTGGCTGTCCCCCCACCACCGGCTCCGGCTCCACCCGCCCCGCCGACGGTCGCGGACCAGTTCGGCGTGGAACCCACCGGGCCCCGCGCCGTCGACGGCAAGAACCGCACCGAGACGGTGCAGTTGAGCAATGACCGGGACCTCAACAGCTTCGTCCGGAAGCTGTTGCGGCTCTTCGAAAGCCCGAAGACCCGCGCGGACCTCAAGGCAGGTCGGCTCAGCTTCCGGCTGGCGGGATCGACCCGGCCATCCGGCGGCGGAGCCATTCACCGCATCGAAACCGGGGCGGTCACCGAACGGCAGATCGCCGACATGGCCGGCGGCACGCTCGTGCTCGGCCGCAAGGCGGTACTCACCCCGCTGGCCCGAGAAAAAGCCCGCACTCTGGGGATCACGATCGAGAAGGAGCGCAAATGATCTCAGCGGTTGTCACCGGCAACGTGTGGTCGACCCGTCGGATCGACGGCATCCCGCCCGGCGCGTTCCTCGAGGTCGAGATCGACGGCACCGGGTCGAAGCTGATCGCTTTCGACGTCCTCGGCAGCGGTGTGGGCGAGCGGGTTCTCGTCGCGCAGGGCTCCGTGGCCTCGGGCTGGTTCACCGGCACCCCGCCTCCGGTCGACGCACTCATCATCGGATCCATCGACAGCAAACCTGATACCAAACCCAACAAATAAGGAGAAACACCTATGTCCAGCAACGCAATCGGACTGATCGAGACCAAGGGCTACGTGGCTGCGCTGGCCGCTGCCGACGCCATGGTCAAGGCCGCCAACGTCACCATCACCGATCGCCAGCAGGTCGGCGACGGCCTGGTCGCCGTGATCGTCACCGGTGAGGTGGGTGCCGTCAAGGCTGCCACCGAGGCCGGTGCCGAGACCGCCTCGCAGGTGGGCGAACTGGTGAGCGTGCACGTCATCCCGCGTCCGCACAACGAACTCGGCGCGCACTTCGCGGTCGCCAGCAAGTAGCCATGCCGACCAAAGCAGAGGAGAGTACGCGGATTCGCACCCAGATCCGCGTCTACCTGTTGGTGGAGGACCTGCAGCGCCAGTTCGCCGCCTACCTCGGAACGCCGACCCGGGCCCGGGGTTACCCACCGTACGAGGGTGAGCACGCGCTGATCGTCGAGGTGTCCCCCGCCTTGGCGATCGAGCGGGTGATCGACCTGGCACTGCGTGAGGTCCCTGGCATCCAGCCCGGAATCCTCTACGTGGAGCGTCAATTCGGTGTTCTCGAGATCCACTCGGCCAGTCTGGAGGATGTGCAGCGGGCCGGCGAGGCGATCCTGGCCGGCACCGGCAACAAGGCTTCCGACCAGCTGCGGCCGCAGGTGCTCTACCACGACATCATCGAGAACATCACCGATCAGCATGCGGTGATCCTGAACCGCAACAGGCAGGCATCGATGATCCTGCCCGGGCAGTCCCTGCTGGTGTACGAGATGACCCCGGCGTTGTTCGCAGCGGTGGCGGCCAATGAGGCGGAGCGGGCCGCACCTGGGCTTACTGTGGTCGACGTGCAGATGATCGGCGCCGCTGGGAGGCTCTACATCGGCGGTAGCACCGCTGACGTGACCGTGGCGAGGGACCGGATCACGGCGGTGCTTGATGGTATTGAAGGACGGGATCACTGATGGTCATCACCGACGAGATCGATGTCGCCCAACTGGCGTTACGCCAGTACGACATCGGGACGGACGCGACGCTGCGATTGCTGAACCTGTCCGAGAATGCCACCTATCTCGTCGAAGATGCCGGCGCCCAGTCGATCCTGCGGGTGCACCGGCAGGACTATCACCAGCCGCACGAGATCGAGTCGGAACTCGACTGGCTGCAGGCGTTGCGGGCCGACAGCGACGTCACGGTGCCCACCGTGTTGCCGGCCCGCGACGGCCGGCGGCTGGTCACCGTCAACGCCGATGGAACCGACCGCCACGCCGTGCACTTCGGCATGGTCGCCGGGGCCGAGCCCGACGAGGGCACGTTGACCCTCGGCGATTTCCACACGCTGGGCCGGATCACCGCTGCGCTGCACGACCATTCGCAGCGGTGGGAGCGCCCGGCCGGGTTCGGCCGGTTCTCCTGGGACTGGGAACACAGTCTGGGGGCGGCTCCCCGTTGGGGCCGCTGGCACGATGCCGAAGGCGTCGGCACGGCCGAGCAGCAGGTGCTGGAGCGCGCCCAGGCGCTGCTGCACGATCGGCTGCACGCCTACGGCACCGGGCCCGACGTCTACGGCCTGATCCACGCTGACCTGCGGTTGGCCAATCTGCTGGTGGACCCTGACCCCGCGGGAACTCCCAAGATCACCGTCATCGACTTCGATGACTGCGGATTCGGGTGGTATTTCTATGATTTCGGCACCGCGGTGTCGTTCATAGAAGACGACCCGGCACTGCCGGAATGGCAGGACGCCTGGGTGAGCGGCTACCGCACGCGACGCGATCTGCCTGCCTCGGACGAGGACATGCTGGCGTCGTTCGTGCTGCTGCGCAGGCTGCTGCTGCTGGCCTGGATGGGCAGCCACAGCCACTCCAGGGAATCGGCGACCAAGGCCATCAGCTACGCCGCGGGCAGCTGCGAACTCGCCGAGCGCTACCTGCGCTCCAACGGCCTCACCCTGACCTGACTCTCAAAGGACCCCAAACATGTTCGCATCGCTTCAGGGCCGTTCGGCCATCGTCACCGGCGGCAGCAAGGGCATCGGGCGCGGCATCGCCCAGACGTTCGCCAACGCCGGCGTGGACGTCCTCATCACCGGCCGCAACCAGTCCGACCTCGACGAGGCGGTCGCGGCGCTCGCCGACGCCCCGGGTCGGGTCAGTGCCCTGCGCGCGGACGTGACCAGTCCCGAAGATGCCCGCCAGGTGGTCGGTGCCGCCGTCGAGCGGCACGGCGCGCTGGACATCGTCTGCGCCAATGCCGGCATCTTCCCGTCCGGACGTCTGGAAGACCTCACCCCGGACGACATCGACCAGGTGCTTTCGGTGAACTTCAAGGGCACCGTCTACATCGTGCAGGCCGCCCTCGCTGCCCTGACCGCGAGCGGCCACGGACGCGTCGTCATCACGTCGTCGATCACGGGCCCGATCACCGGCTACCCCGGCTGGTCGCACTACGGGGCGTCCAAGGCCGCCCAGCTGGGCTTCCTGCGCACCGCCGCGATGGAGCTGGCCCCGAAGAAGATCACCATCAACGCCGTGCTGCCCGGCAACATCGTCACCGAGGGCCTCGTCGAAATGGGCCAGGACTATATGGACCAAATGGCCTCGGCCGTGCCTGCCGGCCGACTCGGATCGGTCGCCGACATCGGCAACGCGGCGCTGTTCTTCGCCACCGACGAAGCCGCGTACATCACCGGACAGTCGCTGGTCGTGGACGGCGGACAGATTCTGCCCGAATCTCACATGGCAATCGCTGAACTCTAGTTCAACCTGGATAGAATTGGCTGTACCAATACACGGGCAGGGGGCCGGGGTGGCAGTTCACAGCGAGGAGTTGCGCAGGCGCATCGTCGGCGATATCAACGCGGGCACCCCCGGCGCGAAACTGGGCAGTGAGCGTGACCTGGCCGAGCAGTACGGCACCAGCCGGTCCAGCCTGCGCCAGGTGCTGGCCGCATTGGAGGAAGCCGGGCTGGTGCACCGGGTGATCGGCCGGGCCGGCGGCATCTTCATCAGCCACGGCCAGGTAGAGCGACACCTCTCCGATGTGGTCGGCGTGCCCGCTTTCCTGGCCAATCAGGGGTACGTCGCGGGCACCCGAGTGCTCTCGACGCGCATCACCACCCCCGACGACGCCACCAAGACCGCCCTCCGGCTGGGACCCGGCGACTACGTGATCGAGATCCAGCGAGTCCGTCTGGCCGACGGCTCACCCATCTCGCTCGAACACGCGCAGTTCCCCGCCGACGCCTTCCCGGGCCTGCTCGATCAGCAGCTGGGCGGATCACTCTACGAAATCCTGGAATCCCAATACGGTTTGGTCACCGGCCGGGCCGATGAGCGGATCGAGGCGGTCAGCGCGACCAGCAGCGAAGCCACCCTCCTGGGTATCAAGCCCAAGGCGGCACTGCTGTTGATCACCCGGGTCACCTACGACCAGAACGGTTCTCCGTGCGAGTTCTCCCGCGACCTGTTCCGCGGAGACCGCACGGCTCTGGCCGTCACGGCGAAGGGCAGCGGTATCGCCACCCACGCCGATGCCAACACCGCCTCGGTCACCTTGCAGCGCCAGGCCGGCTGAGCCATATCAGCCCGACTCCCGCACACACGGCCGTCATCACGGCGAACGCCGTCGGGAACGAGAACGACGTGGCCAGCGCACCGACGGCCAGTGAACCCAGCCCTGTGCCAGCGTCGAAGCCCACGTTCCAGGCGACGCTGACCGCGCCGCGGGCATGCTCGCCCGTCGCGGCGAAGGCCTGCACCAGGGTGAGATTCTGCAGTCCGCCGTAGGCGGTGCCGAGCAGCGCGCAACCGAGAATCACCAACCCGCCGCCGACACCGATACCCACGGCGATCACCGCCAGACCGACCGCGCCGACACCGAGCATCGGGGCGATGAATCCGGCCGGGCCATGACGATCGGCGACCCCGCCGACCAACCACCTGGCCAACGCGGCCATGCCGGTCATGGCCAACAACGCCCCGAGCGCAGTTGTCGCACCGCCCAACAGCGGTGCGAACGTGAGGATCGCTCCGCCGGCAGCTGTGATCACCACGAGTGCGGCGATCGGGCCGACCAGCGGCCCGATGCTGTCGAGTCGGTCCGAATGCGGTTCGTCCACCAGGGTCGGCGCCGGGCGGGCGAACGCCAGCGGCACCGCCAGCAGAGGAATCGCGGCCAGCACGAACACCGGCTGAAACCCGACGTTCTCGGCCAGCCACGGTGCCAGCGGGGTCAACACGAACTGCGGTGCCGCAATGGACAGTCCGTACGCGCCGATCGCCCGGCCGCGGCGCTCCTGCGGGATCAACGCGGCGATGCCCCTGACGCTGCAGACCGTCAGGATGCCGAAGCCCAATCCCCGCAACGCCGCCAGAATCAGTACCTGCCACAGGGAACCGGTCAGCGAGTGCAGCACGGCCGGTATCCCCAGCAGCACGAGCCCGAGTGCCTGCGTGACGCCCCAGCCGGCCCTGCGCAACAGCCGGCCGACCAACAGTTGCGCGATGACGGTGAACAGCATCAGCACGCTGTTGACCGCCCCGGCCCCCAGGCTGTCGCCACCGATATGTACCGCCCACATGGGGGCAACCGGCAGCAGCAGGGAGAACCCTGCGAATCCCAATGCGGCACACCCCAACAACGCGGGCATGCCCGCTACCCGCCACACGCTCACCGCTCGAACACCACCACTCCGCCGACGATGGTGGCAGCCACCAGATCGGCGTCGAGCGCGTCGACCACCCGCTGCGGGGAGCCCGTCAGCAGGCACAGGTCGCCGGGCTCGCCGGTCGCGATACGCCGGGGCCGGGCCGGGTTCTCCGCGCTGCCCAAGAACAACGTGAGCGCGCGCCGCCCCGATATCCGTTCGACCGGGTTGAGCACCGCACCGTGCGGGGTGCGACGGTGCACGGCCGCGCGCATCGCGGCCCACGGATCGGGGGCACCGAACGGCGCATCGGTGGACAACGCGACCGGCACGCCCGCAGACAGCAGAGTTGCCAGCCGCCAGAGCTGATCCTGTTCGGCGGCAGGCACATCCGTGCGGTACTGATCGCCCCGCTCGGCTACGAAGTTGGGCTGGGTCACCACCGTGACCCCGAGGGCGACGAGGTCGGCGATACAGTCCTGCGGCACCATCGCGGCGTGCTCGATCCGGTCGGCCGGATGGCTACCCGCCGCACGCAGGGCGGCGATCGTGACGACGAGTTGGGCCGCGGTGACGCAATGCACCGCCACCGGTTCACCGGCCTGGTGCCGGTGGGAGATCCAGGCCGTCAACGCATCCAGGTCGAGCCCGTCATCGTGCAGGATGCGCTTGCCCGGGGCCAGGTAGTGCGCACGTTGGCACATGGCCGTCGGGCGATCACCGGGCTGCAGGTCGGGCGTCGCATCGGTGACCCCGGTTACGCCGTAGCCCGCCAGCCGGGCGCTGAACTCCGCGACCGCCGCAGGTCTGCGTTCCAGCGCCTCCGACCAGGTGCGGTCCGCGCTGCGCAGACGCCCGTCGGGATGATCGTCCAGACCCAGCGCTGCCAGGCCCGAAGAGTTCACGGTCCACAACACGCCACTGCGATGCTGCACGCGCACCGGGACATCAGGGGTCAACCGGTCCAGGACGTCCCGGTCCAGCGGGCCGGCCACCGCCTCGTGGTAACCGACGGCACGGACCCAGCCGTCACTGCCCGCCACCGCAGAGCTCAATACCCTGGCCAGCGCGTTCTCATCGGCCACCTCGGCGGGCCCGACGCGGACCGAATCCCCCTCGGCCGCAGCCGAGTACACGTGCAGATGATGATCGTGCAGTCCGGGAATCACGGTGCCGAACGCGGCGTCGAGCACCTGTTCACCGGGCTCGGCAGGCAGTGATTCCGCGACCGCTTCGATGGTGTCGCCGACGCGGATGTCGGCCACCGCGCCGTCCAGCAGGGTCGCACGACGAATCAGCATGCGGCATCGGTCCGTTCCGCCACCAATCGGCGCACCGCGTCGTTGTCGGATCCGAGTTCCGGGCCGGGCGGCCCGGCGGCGGGCCGTGCCGGGGTCACCTCGGTATCTTCGCCGTCGCGGGAGTGGTATCCGGCAGCCACGGCGGCCATCGAGAACTCGATCAGCTCTCCGCCGCCGCGTACCCGTGATGCCACCACGGCAGCCGCGGCATCAAGTCCGGTGAGCGGGTCGGCGATGGCGTCACCGCTGAATACCGGTGCTCCCTCGCGGTATCCGACGAGGCCGCCTGACACCGCGGCGTCGTCGCCGAACGCCACCCAGCCGGCCTTCTCCCCCGCGGTGCCGTGCCCGGTGATGCGCAGCCAGATCCGGCCGGGCCGGTCCGCGACGGTGTCGGGACCCAGCCCGCGCCGGCTCAGCGCCGCGGGTCGTGAGGCCTCGATGACCACGTCGGCCACCTCGATCAGAGCGGCCAGGTCCCGGGGATCATCGAAATCGACCGCGTATGAGAGCTTTCCGCTGTTCATCCAGTCGAAGAACTCCGGCGCTCCGGCCCGCGTCCCGTCCGGACGACTCCGGCTCTCCACCTTGACCACGGTGGCCCCGGCCCGGGCCAACAGCTGTCCGCACAGGGGCCCGGCCCACATCGAGGACAGGTCGGCCACGAGCATGCCTGCCATCGAACCGGTCCGGGCAGGTCCGAGAGGGCTCACCACCGGCGGCGCGGGTGCGGTTTCACCCAGCACGGCGACCGGCAATCCCAGCAGGCGAGCCCGGCCGGCCACCTCCGCGGCGGAGGTCACCGCCGCCCAGGCCTGGACGGCGGGCCATGGGTCGGGCTCCACCGAATCCTCCTGCAACAGTGCGGGAACAGCGGCCACATCATCGGGCCGCGACAACGTCAGCGCACACCATCCGTCGCCGGTGGCCAGCAGTCGCGTCGCTTTGCCCGCCGAGACCTGCGCCCGGGGTGCGATGTCCAACAGTGCGGCGCGGCCGGTCAGCAGTTCGGCAGCGTCGACCCGCACGCCTGTGACTGCCGTGAAGTCGTCGGCGACCGTCTGGGCCTGCCGCAGCAGGGCCAGCGGAATCGCCAACGGTGTCATCAGAACTGCAACGCGCTGAACCGCCAGTCCAGCACCTGGCGGTCGTCGCCGCCGTCGGGTCCGCCGGCCGCGTACACCAGCGAGCGCAGTTTGAGCACTCCGGCGTCGGCCGATTCCACATGCAGCTCACTGAACAGTGTGTCGCCCTCGTGCACCGGACCGGTGTGATCACAGGACTCCCAGCCCAGCACGGTGACCAGGTTCGGGAGCAACCTGCAGGCCTGGGCCAGGGCCAGCCCGATGGTGTGCCCGCCGTACACCAGGCGCTTGCCACCGGCGCGCCAATCATGATGGGTGGCAGCGATGTTCAGGGTCAGCCGGGCCAGTTCCGGGGCGCTGCTGACCACATCGGCGGTGCTGTGCAGCACCGCGCCGGCCAGCGCCGGGTCGAAATGCGGTCCGGGCACCCGGGTCCGGAAAGCGTCCGCATCCCAGCCGGCGGTGGGGTTCGGCGCGGCGGCGCCGGCGCCGATCGCCGACAGATCGTCGGCATGCCCGGTGTCGACGTCGTCACCGGACAGCGGCAGCATCGCGCAGCGGTAGAAGTCGAGAACCTTGCGATCCAACTGGTCGACAGTCGTCATCCGCAGCGCTGCCAGGCCGGTGGCCGCCCGGCCGGGCTTCGTCGAATTCTGTTTGAGACCAACCACTTCGGTGCGGGTGTACAAGGTGTCACCGATCACCGGGCAGCGGTGGAACGCCAGGCCCCGGTAGAACAGGTTGGCCTTGACCCGCTGGGTGACCAATGTGCTCTGCCCGATCGCGACGTCGCACACCAGCGCGGGGTGCGCCAGCGGACCCGGCTCGCCGGTCACCGCGGTGGCCAGCTCGGCGTCGAGCGCCAGCCGCAGCCGGTCACCGAGGATCGCCTGGTGCGTCGCGGCCGCACCTGCGGTCAAGGTCATCGACGGTGCGGTGTCGAATACCTGACCGACCTGCAGATCATCGAAGTACGGGCCACCAGTCACAACTGGCACTGTAGACCAGCCACCAGAAGCCGTTGCGAGCTAAAGCAGTAGATCAGGCGCCTGGCAGGTGCAGCCTGGTGAGTTCGACGAGATGCCGGCCGACATCGTCGAGGGCATCGGTCTTCTGAGCTGCGATCGCCATGATGATCGCACCTTCGACAGCCGCTATCGACATGGTCGCCAGGGAACGGGCTGTTTCCGCGTCCGTACCGGAGCGAACCAGCCGCTCGGCCAGGATCGCGTGCCAGTCCTGGATCGTTTCGGCGGCGACCTCAGCGGCTTTGGGTGCCTCACAGCGACCGAAAACGGCCGCGACGATCGGGCAACCGGCCTGCAACTCCGTCTCCGCCAGTTGCAGTTTCCACTGGTCGATGAATTCCTGCACCGCTTCGGCGGGGTCGCGCCCGTCGTCGGTCGCGCGGATCAACGTCGTCAGCGTCTGCCCGGCGACCCGCGTCGCCTCGGCGACGAGTTCCTCCTTACCGCCCGGGAAGTTCAGGTAGATGGTCCGCCGGGAGACCCCACTGTCCTCGAGCAGTGCGTTGACGCCGGTGCCGGCGACACCTCTGCGCCGCAACAACCCGGTCACGCTCGTGATCAAGGTGTCTCGTGCTGACATCGCGCCCGTCGCCTCCGTAGTCTTCAGCACCCCCCACCACATACTAGACCAATCAGTCTACCTACCCGTTGCACTATACCGATCGGTGTACTAGCGTCGCGACAAGCATCCCCCGACACCATTTCGAGGAGACCGCCGTGCCAGACATTCACGACCCACTGCCGCTTGCCAGTGGCCAGGTCCTGCGCAACCGGCTGATGAAGTCAGCGCTCAGCGAAGGCCTGGGCGACGCCGGCCACGGTCCGGACCATCGGCTGATCGAGCTCTACCGCCGCTGGGGAACGGGCGGGTACGGGCTCGTGATCACCGGGAACGTGATGGTCGACCACGATCATCTGGGCGAACCGGGCAACGTCGTCATCGAAGACGACCGGCACCTCGACGGGCTGTCCCGGTGGGCCAAGGCCACCAAGGACGGCGGAGGGCTCATCTGGATGCAGGTGAACCATCCTGGACGCCAAGCCAATCCGCTGGCCACCCGGTCTCAGCCCGTGGCACCGTCACCGATCCGCATGAGCGTGCCCGGATGGCAGGCGCCGCGCGCCCTCACCGACGACGAGATCGAGGCCACCGTCGACAGGTACGCGCGGACAGCGGCGATCGCCGACGCGGCCGGCTTCGACGGAGTCCAGATACACGGTGCGCACGGGTATCTCGTCGCCCAGTTCCTGTCGCCACGGACCAACCAGCGGACCGACCGCTGGGGCGGCGATGCGGAGCGCCGGATGCGCTTCGTGCTCGAGGTGGTGCGGCGGACGCGGGCGGCCGTCAGTCCCGGCTTCGCCGTTGCCATCAAACTCAATTCCGCCGACTTCCAGCGCGGCGGTTTCACCGAGGAAGAGTCCCGCGCCGTCATCGCCGCGCTGAGTGCCGAAGATATCGACCTGATCGAAATCAGCGGTGGCACCTACGAATCCCCCGCGATGGAAGGCCGACCCGTGGTGCAATCGGCCTCCACCAAGGCGCGTGAGGCGTACTTCATCGAGTACGCGATGGCCGCCCGGGAGGTCGCCGGAGACGTACCGCTGGCCGTGACCGGAGGTTTCCGCACGGAGGGGGCGATGAGTGAGGCCGTCCGGTCGGGAGCCACCGACGTGGTCGGACTGGGCAGACCCACCACCGTCAATCCGGCCGCCGCCGACAGCCTCCTGGTGGCACGACAGGAGCGCCTCCGAGTTCCGGACATCTCGCCGCCACTGCCCGCCCGGCTCGCGAACACCGCTCGCGCCAAGACTTTTCTCAGCGCGCTGGAACTCCAGTGGCATGCCACCCAGCTGCACCGGCTCGGCGCGGGCAACGACCCCGACCCGACGATCGGCCCGCTGATCACCGCGCTGCGCCTACTGAAGAGCAACGGACTCGACGCCTTCCGGGCAAGGAGGAGCTCATGACCGGCACGCAGCCCGACAAGACACTGAGCAAGTTCCGCAGGGAGCGGGCGCTCGGACGCTATCTGCTGAACCCCACCATCACCGTGTTGGGGAAGCTGGGCGTGCGCACCGCCCTGGCTTCCGAGTTGGAGACCACCGGTCGCAAGACCGGCCAGTTGCGGAGGGTGCCCGTCTCCGCCCAATTCGACGCCACCGGCGCCTGGGTGATCTGCCAGCACGGAACCCGATCGGGCTGGGGCAGCAATATCGCCGCGAACCCGAACATCCGTCTGCGGCAAGGGAACCGGTGGCGCGCCGGCATCGCACAGTTCCGGCCCGATGACGACGTCGTCGCGCGGGGCCGCAAGTTCGGGGCGATCGGCGCGCGCGTCGTCAAGGCCCTGGAGACCACGCCCGTATCGGTGCGCATCGACTTCAGCGACTGACGCTCTCACCGATCTCGTCTATCAGGCCCCAACCCAGCGCGGTGGCCGCGTCGATGGTGCGCCCGGAGAGCACGAGATAGGCGGTACGCCACCGGCCGATGCGACGTGTGATGCTCACCGTGCCGCCCGCCCCGGGAATCAAACCCAGCGCCAACTCCGGCAGGCCGATCGTGGCGTCTGGATGGCAGCTGACCCACCCGCAGCAACAGGCCATCTCCAGACCGCTGCCCAGCACCTGGCCGTGCACCTCGGCGCGGCAGCGTCGCCCCAACCTTTCGGTGATCTCGTCGAGTACCAGGGCCGGGCTGTGCCTGGTACGCGCCAGATGGGCGGTCGCCGGGTCGGCGAACGAGCCGAATTCGGCGAGATCGCCACCGCTGCAGAATGATCGGCCGTTCCCGCCGAGCACCACCTCGTCGACCGACGGATCCAGCCGGGCCACCTCAAGTGCCTCCAGCAACGCGCCCCGGGCATCGGTGGAGAACGCGTTGTGCCGCTGCGGCCGGTTGAACCGGACGTGCAGGGTGTACCCCTCGCGATGCGCCTGCACCGGCTCGGGTAACAGCGGCGCGGTCGCCGGGCCCCGTTCGGCCAGCCACCGGCCGAACTCGGGTCCCGACTGCAACGTCGAATACGCCAGCGACTCGGTGATCAGCCCGGCCCGGGTCGGCGCGGCCGGATCGAGGGAACGCAGCACATCGTCACAGACCGCCGCGGCCTGCGGCCATGTCCGACACCGCTCCGTGAGCTCGTCCAGAGCCTGCTCGACCGAATCCACGGTGACCACCCGCCGGTCCTCGGCGGGACGTTCGGTCAGCGTGAACGTCGCGGCATCCGTCGGGGTGTCGACCCCGACGCGGATTCCCGCGGGCAGCTCCAGAACGGTCACGAGTACTTGTTTATCAGCCCCTGCTTGTACAGCTTGCCGGTATCGGTGCGGGGCAACTCGGCCTCGAACGAGATCGTCCGCGGGCACTTGTAGTGCGTCAGACGCTCACGCAACCAGCCGAGGAGCTCCTCGGCGAACTCCGGAGTCGCGTCGGCCGGGTCCACGGTCTGCACCACACCCTTGACGCTCTGTCCCATCTCGTCGTCCGGGATGCCGAACACCGCGGCATCCATCACCTTCGGGTGGACGACGAGCATGTTCTCGGCTTCCTGCGGGTAGATGTTCACCCCGCCCGAGATGATCATGTGGTGGCGCCGGTCGGTGAGGTACAGGTAGCCCTCCTCGTCGACATACCCGATGTCCCCCACCGTCTTCCAACCGTGCGAGTCCCGCGAGGATGCGGTCTTCTCGGCGTCGTTGAGGTACTCGAATTCGGCGCCGCCCTCGAAGAAGATCTCGCCGGCCTGACCGGCTGGGACTTCGTTGCCGTCCTCGTCGAGGATGTGGACGAGACCGTTCATCGGCTTGCCGACCGAACCCGGGTGGGTCAACCAGTCCTCGGCGAAGATCACCGTCGCCCCGATGGCCTCCGAGGATGCGTAGTACTCGTCGACGATCGGCCCCCACCAGTCGATCATCTGCTTCTTGATCTCGACCGGACACGGGGCGGCGGCGTGCATCACGCGCCGCAGGCTGGACATATCGTACGAACTCCGCACGTCCTCAGGGAGTTTCAGCATCCGGGTGAACATCACGGGAACGAACTGGCCCTGGGTGACGCCGTACTTCTGGATCGCGTCGAGTGCGCCTTCGGCGTCGAACTTCTCCAGCACCACCGTGGTGATACCGGCGGCGTGGGTCTGCATGGACCACACCGAGGGGGCGGTGTGATACAGCGGCGCGGGGCTGAGATACACCGAATCCGGCTGCATCCAGAAGCCCACCAACGCCGACATCATGCCGGGGGTCTCCGACGGCGGCACGTGCGGCAGTTCCCGCTTGATGCCCTTGGGCCGGCCGGTCGTGCCCGACGAGTACTGCAGCAGATCCCCGTCCAACTCGTCGTCGATCGGGGTGGCGGGCAGGTCCGCGACGGCTTCCGGGTAACGCTGCCACCCGTCGAGCTCACCGTCGGCGATCAGCAGGACCTCCGGCAGGCCGTCGGGGAGTTCCTTGTCCAGACCGCTCAGGATGTCCTTGAGGACGGCGGAGCCGACAATGGCCTTGGCCCCGCTGTTGTCGATGATGTACGCGGCCTCGGCCGCGGTCAGATGCGTGTTGATCGGCACGTAGTACAGGCCGCTGCGGCGCGCCGCCCACATCACGGTGTGGATGTGCTCGTTGTTCTCCATGAGGATCGCGACCACGTCGCCCTCTGCCAGTCCGTGTCGGCGGAAGTAATGGGCCAGGCGATTCGCGCGAGCTTCGAGCTCACCGAACGTGACGACGGTGCCCGACGGGTGGAGGATGATCGCCGGCTTCTCGGGGTTGGCCTCGGCATGCTCGCGGATCTGCATGAGGGCACTGTAACCGGCGCCACTTGACAGGTGTCAAGTAGGGCGCGGTTACACACCCCGATATCGGCGTGAGCAGGTGTTTGACTACAGAAGCACCGCCGCCACCCGCACTGCCAATCCCGAGTCCAGCCGCGCCCGCCGGACCTACGATGTCCAAACGCCCAGCGGATCGAGCGTGGGGAGCGCCGATGCGATTCACCGAAGCGCGCTGAGAGCGGCGTCGACATGCCACCCGGCATCGCCACTTTTCTGTTCACCGACATCGAAGGTTCCACCCGACGGTGGGAAGCCGACGCCGACACCATGCGAACTGCCCTGGCCGTACATGACGAGGTGTTGCGCCGGGCGATAGCCGGGCGGGCCGGCACACTTTTCAAGCACACCGGCGACGGCGTCTGCGCGGTGTTCGCCTCGCCGTCGGCCGCCGTCGACGCGGCCATGAGCGCGCAGCGGGAGCTGGGGCTGCCCGTACGGATGGGCCTGGCCACCGGGGAAGCCGAACACCGCGACGACGACTATTTCGGCGCCGTCCTCAACCGGGCCTCCCGAATCATGGCCGCCGGGCACGGCGGCCAGATCCTGCTCGACGGGGTGACCGCGGGCCTGTTGAGCGGCGTCGACCTGATTTCGTTGGGGTCGAGACGGTTACGCGACATCGCCAAACCCGTCGACGTCTACCAAGTCCACGCCGCGGGCCTGCGCACCGAGTTCCCGCCGCTGAACACCACCAATTCCGAACCGGGCAATCTGCGGGCCCCGACCACGAACCTCATCGGACGCGAGGCCGATCTGACCGAGTTGGACACGGTGCTGAAATCACATCGCCTGGTGACCTTGACCGGCGTCGGCGGGGTCGGCAAGACCCGGCTGGCACTGGAGGCCGCCGGCCGCTCACTCGAAGCATTCCCGGACGGCGCGTATGTGATCGAACTGGCCGCGGTCGGCGATCCGACCGCGGTCCCGGACTCCGTCGCGACCGTTCTCGGAATCACCCAGCAGGCCGGGTTGACCGTCACCGAGAGCATTGCCGCGGCGCTCCAAGGACGCTCCCGCATCCTGGTTTTCGACAACTGCGAACACGTCCTGAACGCGGCAGCCGATCTGATCGAGACGATCCTCGCCCAGTCGTCGGCAGTCACAGTCCTTGCCACCAGCCGCGAAGGACTGAGACTCAAAGACGAGCAGCTGTGGCCGGTGGCATCGCTGGACATCGACAACGGACCGGGTTCCGCGGCCGCGGCATTGTTCATCGATCGAGCTCAAGCGGTCTCTCCCCGTGCGTCGTTCACCTCGACGGCCGAGTCCGCCGCGGTGGTGGAAATCTGCCGTCGCCTCGACGGAATTCCACTGGCGATCGAGCTCGCGGCGTCCCGCATGGTGTCGATGACGGCTTCCGAGATCCGCGATCGGCTGGACGACCGTTTCCGGCTGCTCGTGGGCTCGCGTCGAGGGCTGGAACGGCACCAGACGCTGAGCCACGCCGTGCAATGGTCCTACGACCTGCTCGACAGCAATGAAAAGTCCGTGTTGACAAGGCTTTCAGTGTTCAACGGCGGGTTCAACCTCGCCGCGGCATGCGCGGTCGCCGGCTCCGACGACGAATTGGCGACACTGGATCTGCTCGACGCCCTGGTCCGGAAGTCGCTGCTGGTGGCAGACCCCACCACATCGCACACCCGCTTCTCGATGCTGGAGACCATCCGTCAGTTCGCAGAGGAGCAACTCGTCGGCTCGGGCGACTCGGAAGCGATACGCACAGCACATGCGCACTACTTCGCAGGCCTGGAATCCGAAGTGCTCGCGTTGTGGGACAGCCCGAGGCAACGCGAGGCCTACGAATGGTTCTCAACCGAATTGCCCAACCTGCGGGCAGCGTTTCGCTGGGCCGCCGACAACGGCGATCTCGACGCGGCCGCCGCAATCGCGGTGAACACGGTATTCCTTGGCTATTTCGTGGAGCAGTGGGAGCCGGTCGCGTGGGTCGAGGAACTGATTGCCGTCGCGAAATCCGTGCAGCATCCACGGCTCGCACAGCTGTATGTCGGGGCCGCCAATTGCGCAGCGCTGGGAAGGATCCGCGAATTCGACGAGTTCGCCGATGCTGCCCGACTGGCCATAGACAGTGGGCAATTCGCCGACGTCAGTGACGAATTCGCGTGTATCGTCGCAGCGGGTTACAGCACTATGGGCCGGCCCGACCGGGCCATAGAGTGGTGCAAGGCCATGATCGCGGGCAGTCCGGGCCGCCACACCGCCAGCCAAGCTGTGATGGCGATAGCGCTGGCCGCATCCGGGTCATCGGCCGAGGCGATGGACGCATCCGAAGGCTTGATCGAAGCCGCCGCCGATTCCGGCAACCCCGCGATGACGGGTGCGGCACTGCTCGCGTACGGCTGGGCGCGCCGACACGCCGATCCCACTGCTGCATACGAGGCGCTGCGTCAGGCCTGGGCCATCGCTGACGCAAGTGGCGACCGGCAGCAGGAATCCATCATCTCCGGACTTCTGACAGGACTCGCCGCAGACCGCGGTGAACTTGGCGATGCCTTCGACTACATCACCCAAACTATTCGGCACTACTACGATTCCGGCACCGTAGAGCTCATGCGCAATACGCTCGGGCTGCTCGCCGCATTGCTCGACCGCGTCGAATTCCACCAACCGGCGGCGACGATCTGCGGATTCGCCGCACGCGCCCTCGCCCATGTCAGCTTCCCTGAGATCGACAACGCGATAACGCATCTCCGCAACGTTCTCGGCGACGCCGCCTACGACGCACTTGCCCGGACGGGTGCGAGCATGACGACCACCGAGATTGCGAACTACGCGTTCAACGAGATCGACAGGGCCCGCGCCGAGCTGTCACCGGCGGGGAGGTCTTGAGGCTCACCCGGCACCCACACTGCGCAGCAGCAGCATCAGGCCGGCACCGGCGTCGTCGAGGGGCTGCAGCGACCTCGCGCTGCGGCACTGGATGATGGCACCTTCCAGTGAGCTGACGATGAAGCTGCCGAGTGAGGCTGCCGTGGCGGCGTCAACGCCCTTGGACTCGATCGACGCCGCGATCACCCTGGCCCAATCAGCAAATACCGTTGCCGAAGCTTCCCGTACCGCGAGCGCGTCTGGCCCGGCCTGGGCGGCAGCCACGATGGGACATCCCCCGGTGAAGTCACTGTCGATCAGGTTTTGTTTCCAGCCGCCGATGAAGGCACCGATCACGTCTTCGGCCGGCAGCGCCTCCGTCAACTGTTCGATCCTGGCGGTGATGATCCGCCCGGCCTCCAGCGTGGCCTGTTCCATCAGTTCAGTTTTTCCGGCCGGAAAGTGCTGGTAGATCGACCCGCGAGCGGTGCTGCTGCGTTCCAGCAGATCGCTGAGCCCCGTCGCGTGCACCCCGTACTCACGCATCAGCTCGATGGCGCTCTGAATGAGACGCTCACGCGGGCCTGCCACCGCCGCCACCCTCTCCATCACCGAAATAGACCAGTTGGTCCATCCTAGTCGACCACTCCTAGACCGATTGGTCTACGATGCCCGAATGCACAATCTGGCGGTCTTCGGCAAACTCTCCAGGGTCTGCGCGAAGCATGCGTGGTTGATTCTGGGGGCGTGGCTGGCCCTGGCCGGCGTACTCAACCTGGCCATCCCCCAGCTGGAACGCACGGTGGCCGAGCACTCCGCGCCGTTCACTCCGGAAAGCCCGACCACCGAGACCTTGCGGCAGATGTCGCGCGACTTCGGCGTCCCCGACACCACCGCGGTCGGCAGCATCGTGGTGTCCAGCGACCGAGTCCTCAACCCGGCCGACACCGCGTACTACCGCGACCTGGTGGCGCGGTTGACGGCGGACAAGGACGACGTCGCCTACGTGCTCGACACGTACGGCACCCCGGGACTCGAGGGAATCGGGCTGAGCCCCGACGGGAAGGCCATCCACCTGATCGTCGCCACCACCGGCGACGTCGGCTCCACCCGTGCACACCGGTCCACCGAGAACGTCCGCGCCGCGGTCGAGGCGCTCCCCCGCCCATCCGGGCTCGACGTGCATTTCACCGGGGCCGCACCGACCCTGTCGGATCTGTTCTCCGCCATCGACACCTCGCTGGCCATCATCACCGTGGTCTCGGTGGTGCTGATCACGCTGCTGCTGCTCGCGGTCTACCGGTCGCTGATCACCTCGATGATTCCTCTTCTCACCGTGGGTATTTCGCTGGCCGTCGCGCGCCCGGTGATATCCCTGCTCGGCGGACATGATCTGCTGACCGTCTCGAACTTCACCATCGCCCTGGTCACCGCGATGGTGCTGGGTGCGGGGACCGACTACGGCATCTTCCTACTGGCCAACTATCACGAGGCCAGACGCCGCGGGCAGGCCGTCGACGACGCGGTTGCCCGCTCCGGTGCGCACACCGCGGGTATCGTCATCGCCTCGGCGCTGACCATCGCCGGTGCCGGAATGGCCATGGTGTTCACCAAGATCGGGATGTTCCGCACCGCGGGACCTCCGATCGCCCTGTCGATCGCGATAACCATGGCAGTCAGCCTGACGCTGACTCCCGCGATCATGGCGCTGTGGGGGCGGCGCGGATACGCCGAGCCCCGCCCCCTGGACGAACGACGCTGGCGCAAGCGCGGCGCCGCCATCATCCGTCGCGCGCCCGCGCTGGTCGCAGCGTCCCTGGCGTTTCTCATCGCCATGAGCTCAGTGCTGTTCACCTTCGAACCGAACATCGACGAGAACGCGATGCAACTGCGCGCCACCGACAGCAAGCGCGGATACGAGGCCGTCTACCGCCATTGGGGCGTCAACGAGGCGGCTCCTGAGTTCATCACCATCCGGACCGACCACGACATGCGCAACACCAACGACCTCGCCGCCCTCGACCTGATCGCGATGTCGATCGGCAACCTTCCCGAGGTGGCCTACGTCCGGTCGATCACCCGGCCCGAGGGAAAACCCCTGCCCGAGACGGCCATCGGCTCACAGACCGCGCAAGTCGGCGCCGGCCTGGCCGATGCCCACGACCGCGTCGAAGAGGCCATCCCGCAGCTGAAGCGCCTCGCCTCCGGCGTGACCCAACTGCACGACGGATCGGCAAACGCGGCCGCCAGGCTCCCCGAGCTCACCGACGGCGCCCGGTCCCTCGTCGACTTGGCGCGCAACCTGCTCGGCACACTGGAATCCGCCGATCGGGTGGTCGGCAACCTCTCCGGCGGGTCCCTTGACGTTGTGACTGCGGTACGCAGCATCTCCAACGCCACCGATTCCCTGGACCGGGTGGTCGACGACATCGATTCCGCCCGACAGAGATTGGCGGCCCCCACCGCCGCCCTGCACGCCGTGTTCGATCCGCTCACCGGTCCGGAGCCGTCGGCCGCCTGCGCGGCGGACAGCTCGTGCCTGCGCGCGAGGCAGGCCTTCGCCGACCTCAACGCGGCCACCGGCGGGCGCGCGCAGCTGGCAATCGACGGATTGACGCTCGCCGCGCCGCTGGTCCCCGAAGGACCGGTGACCACGGCACTGGACACGCTGCCCGACCTGCGCGTGGCGATCAAGAAGCTGCGGGCCATGCTCGATCAACTCGGTACCCGCACCCCCGAACAGACCCGTCAGGAACTGAGCCGGCTGCTGTCCGGAATCAATGAACTCACAACAGGTCTGGGCCGTCTCACCTCGGGACTGGGTCAGGTCAAGACCGGTACCGACACCATGGTCACGCTGACCACCGAGCTCAGCGCGGGGCTCTCACGCGCATCGGACTTCCTGCACCGGATGTCCGCCGACACCAGCGCCGGCGCAGGCCGGGGCTTCTACCTGCCCGAGGAGGGTCGCTCCGACCGCCGCCTCACCGCCGGAGAGCAATTGCTGATCTCCCCGGACGGTCGCAGCGCCCGCATGATGGTGGTCTGGGCGGTGAACCCGTACGGTGCCGAGGCGATGGGCGCGGTACCCGACGTCATCGCCGCGGCGAACAACGCCGCCACGGGAACCGTGCTGGAGCACGCCCAGATCGAGTCGACCGGCCTGGCCTCGCTGTCCCAACGCCATGTCGACCAAACCTGGCGCGATTTCGCGCTTTTCGGTGTCGTCGCGGTGGCGGCCGTGCTCCTGGTGCTGATCGTGATGCTGCGCAGCCTGGTGGCCCCGGTCCTGATGATCGCCGCGGTGGTGCTGTCCTTCGGGGCAGCGGCGGGGATGTCCACCCTGATCTGGCAGCATCTGATCGGCATCAGCCTGGACTGGTCGGTGTTCCCGGTGTCGTTCATGGCGCTGGTCGCGGTCGGCGCCGATTACAGCATGCTGTTCGCCGCCCGTATCCGCGAGGAATCCCACAGCGGGGTGATCAGCGGCATCATCCGGGGATTCGGTAGCACCGGCAGCGTGATCACCACCGCCGGAGTGGTTTTCGCGATCACCATGTTCGCGTTGACCAGTGGGACGGTGCTCAACCTGGTACAGATCGGGTCCACGATCGGCATCGGGCTGCTGCTCGACATCACCGTGGTGCGGACCTACCTGGTTCCCGCCGCGATGAGCCTGCTGGGCGATCGCATGTGGTGGCCGTCCCGCGAGATGGTGCGCACGTAAGGGGTTGTCCCTCAACGCAAACGCGCACCCTCGTGAATCACGAGGGTGCGCGTCATGCTGAAGCGTTGCGGCCGCTCAGGACTCTTCGGCCAGGCGGTGCTTGAGGGCGTCGAACTCGTCCTTGATGCCGGTGGGCAGCTTCTCACCGACGAACTCGAACCACTCCTCGATCAGCGGGAGCTCGGCCCGCCACTCCTCGGCGTTGACGGCCAGGGCCTCGTCCACGTCGGCGGCGTCGACATCGAGCCCGGACAGGTCCAGGTCGGCGGCGGTCGGGACGATGCCGATGGGGGTGCTCTTGCCGTCGGCCTTGTGCTCGATGCGCTCGATGGCCCACTTCAGCACGCGGCTGTTCTCGCCGAAGCCCGGCCACAGGAAGCGGCCGTCATCGCCGCGGCGGAACCAGTTGACGAAGAACACCGCGGGCAGCTTCGACTCGTCCGCGTTCTTGCCGATGTCGATCCAGTGCTGGAAGTAGTCACCGACGTTGTAGCCCAGGAACGGCAGCATGGCCATCGGGTCGCGGCGCACGGTACCGACCTTGCCCTCGGCGGCGGCGGTCTGCTCGGAACCCAGTGTGGCGCCGATGAATACACCGTGCTGCCAGTCGCGGGCCTGGGTCACCAGCGGGACCGTGGTCTTGCGGCGACCGCCGAACAGGATCGCCGAGATCGGCACACCCTGCGGGTCGTCCCACTCCGGCGCCAGTGTCGGGCATTGCGAGATCGGGGTGCAGTAACGCGAGTTCGGGTGCGCGGCCTTGGATTCCGTCTCGCGCAGGAACCAGTCGTTGCCCTTCCAATCGATCAGGTGGTCGGGCTCGCCCTCCAGGCCTTCCCACCACACGTCGTTGTCGTCGGTCTTGGCCACGTTGGTGAAGACGGTGTTGCCCGCGGCAATGGTCTTCATGGCGTTGGGGTTGGAATCCCAGTTGGTGCCGGGGGCGACGCCGAAGAATCCGAACTCGGGGTTGACGGCGTAGAGGCGACCGTCCTTGCCGAACCGCATCCAGGCGATGTCGTCACCGACGGTTTCGGCCCGCCAGCCGGGGATGGTGGGCTGCAGCATCGCGAGGTTGGTCTTGCCACAGGCCGACGGGAACGCCGCTGCGACGAAGTAGGCCTTGTTCTCCGGGGAGATCAGCTTGACGATCAGCATGTGCTCGGCGAGCCAGCCTTCGTCGTGGGCCATCGCCGAGGCGATGCGCAGCGAGTAGCACTTCTTGCCCAGCAGAGCGTTACCGCCGTAGCCCGAGCCGAAGCTCCAGATCTCGCGGGTCTCCGGGAAGTGGGTGATGTACTTGGTGTCGTTGCACGGCCACGGCACGTCCTTCTGGCCGGGCTCCAGCGGTGCACCGATCGAGTGCAGCGCCTTGACGAAGAAGCCGTCGTCGCCGATCTTGTCGAGCGCGGCCTGACCCATCCGCGTCATGGTGCGCATCGAGACCACGACGTACTCGGAGTCGGTGATCTCCACACCGAGCTTGGGGTCCTCGGCGTCGAGCGGACCCATGCAGAACGGCACCACCCACATGGTGCGGCCGCGCATCGAGCCGCGGTACAGGTCGGTCATGATCCCGCGCATCTTGGCGGGTTCCATCCAGTTGTTCGTGGGGCCGGCGTCGATCTCGCGCTCGGAGCAGATGTAGGTGCGCGATTCCACCCGCGCGACGTCCGAGGGGTCCGACAGGGCCAGGTACGAGTTCGGCTGCTTCTCTTCGTTGAGCTTCTGGAAGGTGCCCGCCTCGACCAGGTGAGCGGCCAGGCGGTCGTACTCCTCGGCAGACCCGTCGGCGAAAACCACCCGATCGGGTTGAGTCAGCTCTGCGACCTCCTGGACCCAGGCCAGCAGACCCTGATGTTTCGTCGGTGCGGTGTCCAGACCCGGAATGGTCGCTGAGGTCATCAAAATTCTCCTGCGTAGGTTTGTGGAACCCAAGCCACGTCACGACGCGGTCACGGCTACCCCTTGGGTAGAGGTTAACGCGGGTGACATACCCACGGTGAACCAGTGGTATGTCCGATCACTCACAGGAACGATTCAGATCAACGTTATCAGCTGGTTACTCGTCAGTAGCATCGCTGTTGCCGTACAGATCGGCCCGAACGGCGTTCAACGCCCGCTGTAACGGCGGGATCCGCCGGTCCCTCTGGGCCGCCGCCCGCGCGGTCGCGACGGCATGTTCACGCAGTTCGGCATCCATCGCGGCGGTCTTCTCGGCCGCCGCGGCCGCCTCGGTTTCCTCACGGGCCGCCAGTTCCGCGGTGAGCACGGACTCCGCGGCCAGCACCCGCGTCCCGACGAGCTCCTCGACCGCCGAACGCAGCGTGGTGGTGATGTCGCCGACCCAGCGATCCAGCACCGCCCGGTCGTGTAACAGCCCCCGGGTGCCGACCACCCAGACCGCCAGCAGCAGACCCACCACCGCGCCGACCACCAGTCCGGCCACGGCCAGTCGTGGCGCCGCACCCGCCAGCACCCTGCTGACCGCCACCGCGACACCCAGCCCGAAGCCCGCCCCCAGAACCAGCATCAGCCGGGTCTCGAGGGTCCGGGATTTCAGTGACGGTGACGGCAGATCGGGCACTCGCGGCGGAGCCGACAACTCGAGTGCGGGCAGCTCAAGTTCCGCAGCGACGCCGCGCAGGTGTGCGGTGACGCCTTCGTCGACGTCGCCGACGACCTCGTGGGCGCGCTGCCGGGCGTACTCCTCGAACGTCTCGATCCGGCGCCGGCTCATGCCCGCGACGTCCTCCTGCAGTTCGGTGCGCACCGAATTGCATCTGTTGCGGGCGAAATAGCCCAGCTGGACCCGGGCCTGCTGCAGCTGACTGCGCAACGCGATGCTGCGCTCGGTGCGGGTCAGCCTGCGTGCCCTGGCCACCTCGGCGCGACGCTCGCGCAACACGTCCACCCGGGCCTGGCGGTCGGCTCCTGATCCGTCGGCCTCATACCGGAGGATGACCGCTTCCAGTCGAGTTTCCCAGGCGCGCAACCTGTTCCGTCGGGCGACGTCGGGATCGGCCAGCTGACCGGTGAGCAGTTCGACAAGCTCGTCGAGCTGCGGCTCACCGAGATCGGGCGCGGCCGACACTCCCACCCAGGGCATGCGCGCGTAGCGCGCGTCGCGCTCGCTCAGGATCTCCGCATCCGCGTCGCGCACATCGCGCCAGTCGCGGTACGCATCGATCTTGGACACCACACCGATCACCAGGTCGGTGTATCGCGACGCCAAATCGACCAGGGCACAATCTGATTCAGCCAAAGGGGAGGCCGCCGAAACCACGAACACCACAGCTGCCGGCGCCTCGCCCGCCACCAATTCGGTGGATTCCACGAAGGTGGTCTGGGGCATCCGCTCCCGCAACGCCGCCATCACACTCGTCGATCCGGCCAGCCACGGACCGGCGACCAGCACCGCGTCGCGGGTTTCCACCCCCGGCGAGTTCAGGCCCGGGTCGATCGCGGCCACCACGGCGTCGGCGTCGGCGATTTTCGCCTCGCGCGTGCGCGCCGCTGCCGGATCCCGGGCCGTATCCACGTCGGTCATCCTCGGCTGCCCGCCGCACCGAGCAGTCGCAGCGACCCCCGCACGATCGCGTCACCGCAACTGCGATGCAGGGCATTCACCGGGCCGTCGCGGTAATGCCGCCAGCGCCGGGCCCGGCAGAGATGGGCGTTGCGATCGTCGCCGGGATCGACGGTCAGTCCTTCGGCCTCGACCACGTCGACCGCCGCGGCCATCACCGCGATCACCGTGGCATCGGCGGAAAGGAAACGTCCAACCGCCGGGCCGCCCACCGCACGCAGCTCGGCCAGGGCCCACCGCACCCGCCGGTACCGGACCGGGGCAGCCGCCGCATCGATCGCCGCCACCACCCGGTCGACCTCGCTGAGCCGACGCAACAACCCCGGCACCGCCTCGAGCTGCACGCCACGGCTCATCGCCAAGGTGGTGTGGGCGATCCCGAACCGGTCCAGACGTTCCAGCAGCTCCGTGCGCACCGCGCGCTGCACTCGATGTGAACCGGCGACGAAGGCATCGGCCGAGGTCAGGTCGGCGGGCTCACCGGCAAGCAACCGCAGCGCGTCGACCAGGTGCGGAGGAAGTGCCCGGACGGACGCCAACGCCAGCAGCGCCGCCATCGGTACCACCGGCACTCCGGCCGGCTTCTGCAGACGCAAGGCCCTGCGGTGCGCGGTGGCGACGGGTCCGCCCGGCCCGGACCCGGCCAGATCGGCCTTGTTGAGCACCACGATCGCTGGCCGGCCCGCCCCGGCCAACTCGGCGAGCACTGCCTCGTCCTCGGGTTTGAGCACCTCGGCGATCACCAGCGCCGTGACATCACCTGACTCGGCGATCTCGATGTCTGAGCTCTCCAAAGCGGAGGTCACCGTGCTCACGCCGACGCCGCGGCGCCCGCACACACGGACACTGACGGGAGCAGACACCCGTGCACTGATCTCCGCCAACCGCGCATCGCCGTCACGGTCGGCAAAGCGTGTGAGCTCGTCTGCGAAAATCTGGCAGCCTTCCCTGCGTGGTGACGGGCCTACCCCTGCGCCCACGAAAAATCGTGACACGGCCCGCGGGGACGTGCGAACAGAGGTTTAAGCCTTAACAGTAGGAGGCAACTGTTGGGTATCAATCTCTACCACGATGCGGGCACATCGCCGGAGATAAGAGACCATGGACGGATGCACCCGTCCAGGTCCGACATCGATGGGCAGGCGCCGGCAGATGAGGCGGCCGACGTGCCGCCCGCCCAGCCGCACCGTTTTCCCCGGGTGACCAGCTTTCGCACCCGGCGCTCGACGCTGTCGCCGGCCCAGCAACAGACCTGGGACCGGCTGTGGCCCGAGCTCGGAATGCAGGCCCGTGACGAGGTCTCGACACCCGTCGTCGACCTCGACACCGACGTCTGGTTCGGCCGCTCGGCCCCGCTGATCCTGGAGATCGGCTCGGGCACCGGCACCTCCACATTGGCCATGGCCCAGGCCGAACCCGATCTCGACGTGATCGCGGTCGAGGTCTACCGCAAGGGCCTGGCCCAACTGCTCAGCGCGATCGACCGCACCGCACAGACCGGATCCCCCGTCACCAACATCCGCATGATCCGCGGCGACGGCGTCGACGTGCTGGAGCACATGTTCGGGAGCGAGACCCTGACCGGCGTGCGGGTGTTCTTCCCGGATCCCTGGCCCAAGGCCCGCCACCACAAGCGTCGCCTGCTGCAGCCGGCCACGGTGGCCCTGATCGCCGACCGGCTGCGGCCCGGCGGAATTCTGCATGCGGCCACCGACCACGCCGGGTATGCCGAGCACATCGCCGAGGTCGGAGACGCCGAGCCGCTGTTGCGCCGGGTCGAGCTCGGAGCACATCTCCCCATATCGGTCGAGCGCCCGGTCACCAAGTACGAGCGCAAAGCGCTGGCCGGCCCCGACGTCACCGAGTTGGTCTGGGAGAAACAGCCATGAGTGTGACCGAAGACATGCAAGACGAGACCGCGCAGGCAGAGGCCCGATCCGAGGCGGAGTCCGAGACCTCGGTCACTGCTCCCTCGCGGCGGGTGCTGCTCGTGTGGGACGCCCCCAACCTGGACATGGGACTGGGTGCGATCCTCGGCGGCCGCCCGACCGCCGCGCACCGTCCACGGTTCGACGCGCTGGGCCGCTGGCTGCTGGGATACACCGCTGATCTGTCCGCCGAATCCGGCGATGCAGACGTTTCGCTGGAGCCCGAGGCCACGGTGTTCACCAACATCGCCCCAGGTAGCGCCGATGTAGTACGGCCGTGGGTGGAAGCGTTGCGTAACGTGGGTTTCGCCGTCTTCGCCAAGCCGAAGATCGACGATGACAGCGATGTCGACAGCGACATGCTCGAGCACATCGCCCTGCGTCGCAGGGAAGGGCTGGCAGCGGTCCTCGTTGCCTCGGCTGACGGACAAGCGTTCCGCCAGCCGCTGGAAGAAATCGCCCGTGAGGGCACCCCGGTGCAGGTGCTTGGATTTCGCGAACATGCGAGCTGGGCGTTAGCGTCGGATACCTTGGAGTTTGTCGATCTGGAGGACATTCCTGGTGTGTTCCGGGAACCGCTGCCACGGATCGGACTGGACTCGCTGCCCGAGCAGGGAGCATGGCTGCAGCCGTTCCGGCCGCTGTCATCGCTACTGACCGCACGTATGTGACAACTGAAGACCTTCGTCCAGTACAAGCGCGGGTCACCAAGAGTTTTAGAGCGTTAGGAGCCTAAGTGTTCGCCTGGTGGGGTCGAACGGTGTACCAGTTCAGGTACATCGTCATCGGTGTCATGGTGGCGCTGTGCCTAGGTGGCGGCGTCTACGGCGCCAGTCTCGGAGAGCACGTCACGCAGAGTGGTTTCTACGACGAGGGCAGCCAGTCGGTCCAGGCGTCGCTGTTGGGCGACGAGGTCTACGGCCGCGACCGCACCAGCCATGTCGTCGCCATCCTGACGCCGCCGGATGACAAGTTGGTCACCGACAAAGCGTGGCAGAAGAAGGTCACCGAGGAACTCGACCAGGTGGTCAAGGACCACCCGGACCAGGTCCAGGCCTGGGTCGGCTGGCTGAAGGCGCCTGACGTCGCCTCGCTCGCCGCGATGAAGACCGAGGACCAGCGTCACACGTTCATCAGCGTTCCCCTCAAGGGTGACGACGACGACGCGATCCTCAAGAACTATCAGGCCGTCGAGCCCGATCTGCAGCAGGTCAACGGCGGCGATATCAAGCTGGCCGGCCTCAACCCGCTGGCCAGTGAGCTGACCGGGACCATCGGCACCGACCAGAAACGCGCCGAGCTCGCGATCGTGCCGCTGGTGGCCGTCGTGCTGTTCTTCGTGTTCGGCGGTGCGGTCGCCGCCGCCCTGCCCGCGATCATCGGTGGCCTGACCATCGGCGGCGCGTTGGGCATCCTGCGGTTCACCGCCGAGTTCGGGCCTGTGCACTTCTTCGCCCAGCCGGTCGTGACGATGATGGGTTTCGGTATCGCCATCGACTACGGCCTGTTCATCGTCAGCCGGTTCCGAGAGGAACTCGCCGAGGGCTATGACACCGAGGCCGCGGTACGAAGATCGGTGATGACCTCGGGCCGGACCGTGGCATTCTCCGCGGTGATCATCGTGGCGTCCTCGTTGCCGCTGCTGCTGATCCCGCTCGGGTTCCTGAAGTCGATCACCTACGCGATCATCGCCTCGGTCATGTTGGCAGCCTTCCTGTCCATCACGGTGCTGCCCGCCGTCCTGGCCATCCTGGGACCCCGGGTCGACGCGCTCGGCGTCACCACACTGCTGAAGGTGCCTTTCCTGGCCAACTGGCCGTTCTCGCGGCGGATCATCGACTGGTTCGCCGAGAAGACCCAGAAGACCAAGACCCGCGAAGAAGTCGAGCAGGGCTTCTGGGGCCGGCTGGTCAACATCGTGATGAAGCGACCCATCGCCTTCGCCACACCGATCCTGGTCATCATGACGCTGCTGGTCCTCCCGATCGGCTCGCTCACACTCGCCGGTATCAGCGAGAAGTACCTGCCGCCGGACAACGCCGTGCGCCAGTCCCAGGAGCAGTTCGACAAGCTCTTCCCCGGATTCCGCACCGAGCAGATCACCCTGGTGATGAAGCGCGAAGACGGTGAGCCGATCACCGACGCCCAGATCGCAGATATGCGCGCCAAGGCGCTGAACGTGAAGGGCTTCACCGATCCGGACAACAACCCGGACGCCATGTGGAAGGAGCGCGCGGCCACCGACAGCGGGTCCAAGGACAAGTCGGTCCGGGTCATCCAGAACGGGCTGGTCAACCGCGGCGACGCGGCGCAGAACATAGCGGACCTACGAGCCCTGCAGCCCCCGCACGGCATCGAGGTGTTCGTCGGCGGCACCCCGGCGCTGGAGCAGGACTCGATCCACAGTCTGTTCTCCCGGCTCCCGCTGATGGTGACGATCCTGGTCATCACCACCACGGTGCTGATGTTCCTGGCCTTCGGCTCGATCGTGCTGCCGGTCAAGGCCGCGCTGATGAGCGCCCTGACCCTCGGCTCGACGATGGGCATCCTGACCTGGATGTTCGTCGACGGCCACGGCTCAGGACTGCTGAACTACACACCACAGCCGCTGATGGCACCGATGATCGGTCTGATCATCGCGGTGATCTGGGGTCTGTCCACCGACTACGAGGTGTTCCTGGTCTCGCGCATGGTGGAGGCCCGAGAACGCGGGATGTCGACCGCCGAGGCCATCCGCATCGGTACCGCGACCACCGGTCGCCTCATCACCGGTGCCGCGCTGGTGCTGGCGGTGGTGGCAGGCGCGTTCGCCTTCTCCGATCTGGTGATGATGAAGTACCTGGCGTTCGGTCTGCTGATCGCCCTGCTGCTCGACGCCACGGTGATCCGCATGTTCCTGGTGCCGGCCATCATGAAGTTGCTCGGCGACGATTGCTGGTGGGCTCCGCACTGGATGAAACGCATCCAGGAGAAGCTCGGCCTCGGTGAGACCGAACTGCCCGACGAGCGCAAGCGCCCGATGGGCCAGGAGTCCGCAGAGGACCCCCGCGCCCTGGCCGGCGTCGGCGCCCTGCCTGCACCGCGCCCGCACGATCCGACGCATCCTGCGGCCGAGCCCAGGCGCCCGCAGATGCCGCGTACCAACGCGCCCTCGGCTGCCGGCACCGCGCGGATCACGCCGCCGCAGCCACCGGCCCAGCAGCAGCTTCCGAGTGCCCAGCAGGAGCCGGCCACCACGCGGTTCGCGATGGCCCGTAACGCCGTGCGCAACGCGGTGAACACCGCGGTCAACACGGTCAACACCGCGACCGGCAATACCAGCACCAACGCCGGTACGGAGCGCACGCCGCAGCCCACCGGGCGGCCCGCGGGCGGCCCGGCATCACCCCCGCAGCGTGAAGATCGTGAGATC
>NZ_HG322951.1:638454-653691 GCF_000455325.1 Mycolicibacterium septicum DSM 44393 | reverse complement strand
CCAACGGCAACCCGCCCCCGCCCGCCGCGGCACCGCCGCCGCGTCCGTCGGCCGATGCCACCCGCGCCATGCCGCAACCGCAGCAGCGTCCGCCGGCCGGTGGTGGTGGTGAGAGTGCGCCGACGACCGCGTTCAGCGCACAACGGCCGAACCAGGGGCCGGGGCAGGCGCCGAATCCGCGCCAGCGTGACCAGGATCCGTCGACCCAGAAGTTCAACCCCCGCGACGACGAACCTCCCCGTCGCGGCGGCGGGATGAGTGCGCAGGATCTGCTGCGCCGCGAAGGCCGGCTCTGATCCTGGGCTAGCGGTCGGGATCGTCCGCCGACAGGTCGTCGGCAGGGGCTTGGATGAGCACGTCGTCCGATTCCTCTTGCCGGGCCTCCTCGGCCGCGGGATCCTCGGCCAGCAGGACCCGGGTCGCGCTGTTGATGAACGCCACCGTGGGAACGGCGAGCAGAGCGCCGACGATGCCGGCCAGGACACCGCCGCCCGCGATGGCCAGCACCACCGCCAGCGGGTGAATCGACACCGCGCGGCCCATCACCAGCGGCTGCAGCACGTGACCCTCCAGTTGCTGCACCGCGATGATCAGCCCGAGCGTGATCAGGGCGTAGACGAATCCCTTGGCCAGCAGCGCCACCACCACCGCCAGGAATCCGGCGACGACCGCACCGACCAGCGGGATGAACGCACCCATGAACACCAGCGAGGCCAGCGGCAGCGCCAACGGGATACCCATGATCGCCAAGCCGGTACCGATGCCCACGGCATCGACCAGGGCGACCAGGAACGTCGCCCGCATGTAGCCACCCAGCGAGTGGAAGCCGGCTCGACCGGCGTCGCGGACTCGGTCACGCACGTGCGTCGGGAACACCTTGGTGACGAACGCGAAGATGCTGCGCCCGCCCTGTAGCAGGAAGATCAGCGTGAACAGCACCAGAAGCGCGCCGGTGAGCAGTTCGGTGAGGGTGCCCGCGGTGGACAGCGCCCCGGTGGTGAGCTTCTCCTGATTTCGTTGCAGCGCCTCGATCGCGGTGTTGCCGGCCTGGTCGATCTGCTCCTTGCTCAGCTGTAGCGGCCCGTTGATCAGCCAGTTGCGCAGCCCGTCGATGCTTCGTGTCACCTGTTCCACGAGTTGCGGTGCACCCTCGATGAATTGGGAGATGACGAAGCTCAAGATGCCGCCCACCACCGCGAAACTGGCGAGCAACACCAGGGCGACGGCGGCGCCACGCGGGGCGCCGCGGCGGTCCATGAAGTCGACGGCGGGCAGCAGCAACGCGGCGACCATGGTGGCCAGGGCCACCGGCACCACGATCACCTCGAGGTGTTTGATCAGCCACAGCAGTGCCACGACGGCCGCCAGAATGACCAGCAGCCGCCATGACCAGGCCGCAACCTTGCGGACGAACGGCGTAACGGCCTCATCAGCAACAGGATCCAGTGCCATCTCGGTAGCGTAATGCGGCGCGCCCAGCAACCGGCGATGTCGACACGACCTGCGCGGTTACCCTGTAGGGCGTGTCACAGGACGCGCCGGCCGACACAACCCGGGACAGGGTCGGCTCCACGCGCGGCAAGTACTGGTGGGTGCGGTGGGCGGTCATCGCACTCGCGGTGGCAGTGCTGGCCGTCGAGGTGACGCTGGTCTGGGATCAGCTGGCGAAGGCGTGGCGAAGCCTGCTCACCGCGAACGGATGGTGGGTGCTGGCGGCGGTGGGTGCCGCGATGGCCTCGATGCACAGCTTCGCCCAGATCCAGCGGACACTGCTGCGATCGGCGGGAGTGCCCGTCAGACAGTGGCGTTCGGAGGCCGCGTTCTACGCCGGTAACGCACTGTCGACCACCATGCCCGGCGGCCCCGTGCTCTCGGCGACGTTCGTGTATCGCCAACAACGCATCTGGGGTGCCTCACCGCTGGTGGCCTCGTGGCAGCTGGTGATGTCGGGGGTGCTGCAGATCGTTGGCCTGGCGCTGCTGGGCCTCGGCGGCGCGCTTCTGCTCGGGGCCAGCAAGAACCCGCTGTCACTGATCTTCTCGCTCGGCGCGTTCCTGGCGATCATTCTGCTGGCGCAAGCCGTGGCCACCAGACCCGAGCTGATCGACGGCATCGGGGCCAAGGTACTGGCGTGGGTCAACTCGTTGCGCGGCAAGCCCACAGACACCGGGCTGGCCAAGTGGCGCGAGATCCTGCAGCAGCTGGAGTCGGTCAGTCTGGGCCGGCGGGACCTCGCGGTGGCGTTCAGCTGGTCGATGTTCAACTGGGTCGCCGACGTGGCCTGCCTGGCCTTCGCCTGCTACGCCGCCGGCGGGCACCCGTCGCTGGCGGGGGTCACCGTCGCCTACGCCGCAGCCCGCGCGGTGGGGTCGATCCCGTTGATGCCGGGCGGTCTGCTGGTGGTCGAGGCCGTGCTGGTGCCCGGGCTGGTCTCCTCCGGAATGACGCTGGCATCGGCGATCTCGGCCATGCTCATCTACCGCCTCGTCAGCTGGATCTTCATCTCCTCGATCGGGTGGGTGGTGTTCTTCTTCATGTTCCGCACCGAGAAGGACCTCGACCCGGACGAACACGCAGCCGGCACGGCGGACACAGACGGTTCCGCCTCCCCGAACCCTGAATCCTGAAAGCCCTAGGAGACGTCGATGCGAATCCGGTACCCGATCGCAGTGCTCGCGCTGACCCTGGCCGGGTGTTCGTCGGCGCAGAGTCCGCAGTCCGAGTCCCCCACGACCACCACCCCGCCGCCGGTGGTCACACCGGTGGTGGGATCGGTTCTGGCAGAACCGGTCCCGGTGGCCGCCACCGATGGCCGCACCCACCTGGCCTACGAGCTGATGCTGACCAACACCTCGCCGAGTGCCGTCACGCTCAACTCGCTCAGCGCCACGACGGCCGACCGGAAGTTACTCACCTTGTCCGGGGACAGCCTCAAATACTGGACCAGGGCCGTGGGCAATTCCGCTGTGCCGACCAACACGCTCGGCCCCGGGCAGAGCGCCTACGTGTGGCTGGACGTCGTCGCCGACGATCCGACGCAGGTGCCCACCGAGCTCACCCACGAACTCGGGATCACCGTGGCCAAACCGATGCCGCCACTGGTCCCGCCCACGCTGACCGAGCCGGTGGCGCCGGTGGCGGTGCAGACCCGCAAGCCGGTGTCCATCACCCCGCCGCTCACCGGGGACAACTGGGTGGATGCCAACAGCTGCTGCGATATGACGCCGCATCGTATGGCGCTGAATCCGATCAACGGAAAGGTCTGGGCTGCAGAACGATTCGCCATCGACTATGTGCAGCTGGGCGCCGACGGGCGGTTGTTCGCCGGGGACCGGGCCAAGGTCGCGAGCTATCCGTACTTCGGCTCCGAGATCCACGCGGTGGCCGACGGCCCGGTGGTGGCAGTGCTCGACGGACTGAACGAGCAGGTCCCGGGTGTCACGCCGAACGGCCTTACCCTCGCGCAGTACGGCGGCAACCACATCGTGCAGGACATCGGCGACGGCAACTACGCCTTCTACGCGCACCTGCAACCGAACAGCCTCAAGGTCAAACCCGGAGACAAGCTCAGCGCCGGGCAGGTCATCGGCGCCCTGGGCAACTCCGGCAACTCCGATGCACCGCACCTGCACTTCCATGTGATGGACGGGCCGGATCCGTTGGCGTCCAATGGCTTACCATTTACCTTCAAATCGTTCCGGCTCGATTCGCGGCTCACCTCGCTGGCCGCCGCCGATGCGCTCTTCGACGGCAAGCCGGCCGCACGGCAACCGGGCTTCGCCGAGCGCGACCAATCCGACGTCAGCCCACTGGTACTGGATGTGATGACATATGCGACGAGCTAGCGGCGCGGCGTTCCTGGCCGACCTGATCTGCGTGGTCGTGTTCTGCACCATCGGACGGCGCAGCCACGCCGAGGGTCTGACAGTGACCGGGGTCGCCGAGACCGCGTGGCCGTTTCTGACCGGGACGGTGGTGGGCTGGTTGCTCTCGCGCGGTTGGCAGCGCCCGACATCGTTGGCGCCCACCGGCCTCGTGGTGTGGGTCAGCACCGTCGTGATCGGCATGGTGCTGCGCAAATTCACCTCGGCCGGCGTCGCGGTCAGCTTCGTCGTCGTCGCCTCGCTGGTGACCGCGCTGCTGCTGCTGGGCTGGCGCGGGGTGCTGGCAGCCGTGCAGCGTCGTCAATCCGCCTGAGCGCCATCGCCGGAGGCCGATACCGGCGCGGCCAGCGTCAAAACGGCGCGCAGACCGCCGAGCGGCCCGTCGGACAACGTGATCTCGCCGCCGTGCAACACAGCCTGCTGCGCAACCAGGGCCAGGCCCAGCCCGGAGCCACCCGCCATCGCGGTGCTGCCCCGGCGGAACCGGCCCAGAACGGTCTGGTGCTCCTCCACCGGTAGTCCGCGCCCGTTGTCGTCGACGGTGATGACCAGGTGCCCATCGCTGCGGTGGGCGGTCACCACGATCCGGGTGGCCTCACCGTGGACGATGGCGTTGCGCACCAGGTTGTCCACGGCGATGCGCAGCCCGCCCGGCCAGCCCAGTACCAGGCCGACGTCGTCAGCGACCTGCACTTCGATCCGGACATGCTCGCTGCCCCGGGCGTTCTCCCTGACCACCCGGTCGAGCAGGTCGGCGATGTCGATCAGTTCGCGGTCCTCGGCCTGGGCCAGTTCTCCCGAGGCCAGTTGGCCCAGGGCAGTGATGATGGCCTCCACCCGGCGCTGGGCCCGGGACAGGTCGGCGACCACCTCGTCGCGTTCGGATTCCGGCAGGTTGTGGATCCGCAACGTGTCCAGATCGGCGCGCATCGCGGTCAGCGGGGTGCGCAGTTCGTGTGCGGCATTGGCGGCAAAATCCTGTGCGGCCTGCAGCGAATTGGTGGTGGCGCGTTGTGCGGCGGCCAAGCGGGTGAGCATGCCCGCCATGGCCTCCGACAAGTCCTCGGCCTCTCGCACGCCGCGCACCTTCGGCATCGCCTCGGTACCGCTGTCCAGTTTCGAGGTCTGCTCGGTGAGCTTGCGCAGCGGCCGGATCGCCGGCCCGGCCAACAGCCAGCCCAGTCCCCCGGCCACCAGAACGGTGGCCACACCGAATCCGGTGTAGAGCGGAATTCTGTTGGGACTCAACAAAATACTGTCCGCGCGGATACCGATGGACATCAACACCCCGCCGTGCTGGTCCACGTGGACGGTGCGCACCCGGTAGTCGACCCCGTTGACCTCGACGGTCTCGGTGCCCGGCGGCAGCGCCGGCAACTGGAAGCCGCGCTGGAACACCACCTGCCCGGTCGACCGCGACCGACCGGTGGTCAGCACCCCGCGAGTGGGATCCTGCAGATGCTCGGGGCTGATGCTGGCGTCGACGATCGCGTCGAGCCTGCGGTCCAACTGAGCGGAGTCGTTGTTGGCCAGCGCCACCGAGGTGAGGATGGTGAACACCGCGACCACCGCCGCAGCCGCCAGCGCCGAGGCCACGGCGACCCTGGTGCGCAATGACGCGGAGCGGATGAAGCCGAAGATCCGCACCTACTGCCTGTTCCTCACGGCATCCGTCACGCGGCCATCACGCATCCTCGCGCAGCACGTACCCGATGCCCCGAACGGTGTGGATGACGCGCGGCACATCGGGCCGCTCGAGCTTGCGCCGCAGATACGAGATGAAGACGTCGGCCACGTTGGTGTCCACGTCGAAGTCGTATCCCCAGACCAGCTCGAGCAGCCGCTGCCGGGACAACACCACGCCGGTGTTCTCGGCCAACACGGCCAGCAGGTCGAATTCCCGCTTGGTCAGGTCGACGCGGTCGCCGCCGACGAACACCAGCCGACGGGCGGTGTCGATGGTCAGCGCCCCGACCGTCATGGTGTCCGACGGCCGGTCGGCATGGCTGGCCCGCCGCAACAACGCGTTGAGCCGTGCCACGAGCTCGCCGAGGTCGAACGGTTTCGTCAGGTAATCGTCCGCGCCTGCTTCCAGTCCCGCGATGCGGTCGTTGACCGTGTCGCGGGCCGAGAGCACGCAGATCGGGATCTCATTGCCCAAAGCCCGCAAGGCGGTGACCACTGCGACGCCGTCGAGTTCCGGCATCTGAACGTCGAGAACGAGCGCGTCGTGCGACTCGTTCGACAACAGGCGCAGTGCTTCCTTGCCGGACGCCGCGACCCGGACGTCGAACCCCGAATGCCGCAATCCGCGGGCAACCGAAGTACGCACATCCGGGTCGTCGTCGACCATCAGCACCGTGCGGTTCACGCTCTCGAGCGTCACGTGTCCTTCGCCGCTGGCGGGGGTTGCTTCCACCCGCACTCGGTTAGGGGATGGAAGGAGCCGGAGCTTCGCCGCAGCGGTTCTTCAGGTCTACCAGCGGCTGGCGGATACCGGTCAGCTCCGCCTTCGTCTGCGGGTTCGCTTCCAGGTAGTCGTGCACCTTGGTGCGGACCTCTTCACGCGGCAGACCTTCCAGGCTGGTGAAGAAGTTGTTCACATCGGGATGGGTGAACAGGTACGCCGAGGTCGATGCCGAGACGCCCGAAGCCACGCCGGCCAGATCGGCTGCGCTGCAGTTGGGGGGGTTGTTCGCCGGGTCGTCGGCAAGCGCCGACGGGATGGCGCCGAACAGCATCGCACCGGCTACAGCGCCGGTGCCGGCCACGCCAGCTACCACGCGCCGCGCATTTCGGGCCGAGAGCAACATGGTCAAGCTCCTTCATCGGATGAGGTAGGCCGTAACCCCAATCAGTTATCGGCTCAAGAAAGCTAAGCAGAATCCTTGACGACTTTCTTGCCTTGCGCGCAAACCGGCTCTCCGGTCGGTGAACCTGCAGTTCAGCGGCGCCACCCACAACGACGCGACGGCCGCCGGCCTAGCGCGTCGAAGCCGTGGCGGGGCCCGGAAGCGGACCGGAGCCCGCTGTCACCGACGACGGGCGCGACGATTGGCCAGGCACCGCGACACTGGGCACCCCGACGTTCTGCGCCGAGGGCGTCCCGGCCGGCAAACCACTGGTAGCGGTCCCGCCCTGAGATTGGGTGGCCTGCATCAGCCCCATCAGCTGCGGCAGGGTGACCGGCAACTTGCAGCGCGTGCCCAGGCTGGCCAGGGGCTGCTGCAACTGCTGGATGTCCTTGGCGGCCTGAGGGTTGGCATCGAAGTAGGTCTTGAGGGCAGCGATCGACTGCGCTCCACCCTGCTGCTGACTGATCGTGGTCAGGGCCTGGTTGGTCTGTGGATGCGTGTCCAGGTAGTTGCCGATATTGGTGGCCACGCCGCCCGCGGTGCGGGCGACCTCGCTCGCGGCGCACGGATCGGTCGCAGCCGTAGCGGACGGGACCATGAGCGCGGCCACCATGGCACCGCCGACGCCGGTCACCGCGAGAGCGGCAGCCAGACTGCGGCGCAATCCACCGTTGGTCGGTTGCATGGAGTACTCCTTCAGCGTGGGCCCCGGCGTACACGTCAGCCGGGGTCGTCCTTGGCTATGTCGCCGGACAGGGCGCTTCTGTTAGCAACTCCGGGTCGGCGGCGTGCGCACAACGCTACGGATATCAGCTGTGAGAAGTCTCAGGGCGATCTCAGAACCGGAAGAGAGCGGGCCACATTACGCCGGTAGAGGTACGCTCTCGCTGGTACGAGCCAGGACACGCCCAGCCAGGTTGGGGGGAGAAAGCGGGGAAGTCGCATCCAGCAGTTCATGATGCGCTTGAGCAGCTATCTGCGCAGATTCCGCTGGGCGGTGTTCGCGACGTGGTTACTGCTTCTGGTGCCGTCGATCTACCTCGCGATCAACCAGTCGTCCAATCTGACCGGCGGCGGGTTCGACGTAGAAGGTTCGCAGTCGCTGCACGTCCAGCGGCAACTCGAGGAGCATTTCCCGGACCAGGGCGCGTCCCCGCTTGCCCTCATCGCGGCGCCGCGCGCCGACGCCTCGTTCCAGGACATGAACGCCGCGGTGGTGTGGCTGGAGAAGATCGCGGGCGAGGTGCCCAGCGTCAAGATCGTGCCGAATCCCCAACAGCCGGCCCCGCAGCCCGACCGGCCCTACGTCATCACGCTGCAACTGGACTTCAACAACACCGGCGCGGTCGACGTGGCCAAACAGCTGCGCCAGAAGGTCGGTGTGCACGGCGAAGAGCCCGGCGAGAGCGAGAACGGCAAGGTCAAGTTCTACGTCATCGGTCAGGGCGCACTCGGTGCGGCCGCGACCCAGGCCACCAAGCACGACATCGCCGCGGCCGAGAAGTGGAACCTGCCGATCGTGTTGATCGTGCTGCTGGCGGTGTTCGGATCACTGGCCGCCGCGGCACTGCCGCTGGTGCTCGGCATCTGCACGGTCGTGGTGACCATGGGCCTGGTCTATCTGCTGTCGATGTACACGCAGATGAGCGTGTTCGTGACGTCGACGGTGTCGATGTTCGGTATCGCCCTGGCCATCGACTACTCGCTGTTCATCCTGATGCGCTACCGCGAGGAGCTGCGCGCCGGCCGTGACCCGGCCGATGCGGTCGACGCCGCGATGGCCACCTCCGGCCTGGCGGTGGCCCTGTCCGGCCTCACCGTGATCGCGTCGGTGACCGGCATCTACATCATCAACACCCCGGTGCTGGTGTCGATGGCCACCGGCGCGATCCTGGCCGTCGCGGTCGCCGTGCTGACCTCCACCACGATGACCCCGGCCGTGCTGGCGACGTTCGGCAAGGCCGCGGCCAAACGCTCGTCGTACCTGCACTGGTCCCGCCGCGCCGAGGCGACCCAGTCGCGGTTCTGGACCCGGTGGACCGGCGCGGTGATGCGACGGCCGTGGGCCTCGGCGGTCGCCGCGACGATCCTGTTGCTGATCCTGGCGGCACCGGCGTTCGGCATGGTGCTGGGCAACAGCATGCAGCGCCAGTTCGAGCCCACCCACGAGATCCGCGGCGGGGTCAACGCCGCCGCCGACGCGCTGGGACCCGGAGCGCTGGGCCCGGTGCGAGTGCTGGTGACCTTCCCCGACGGCAACGCCGACGGTGCCAAGGGCACCGCCACGATCGACGCGGTACGCCAGGAGATCACCCGGGCACCCAACGTGCAGACCGTGCAGCCGCCGGTGTTCGCCGACAACAACACCAGCGCGCTGTTGTCGGCCGTGCTGTCGGTGGACCCCGAGGACCTGGCCGCGCGCGAGTCCATCGACTGGATGCGGGACAAACTGCCCCAGGTCGCCGGATCGAACGCGCGCGTGGATGTGGGTGGTCCGACCGCGCTGATCAAGGACTTCGACGATCGGGTGTCCAGCACCCAGCCGCTGGTGTTCCTGTTCGTCGCGTTGATCGCCTTCGTGATGCTGCTGGTGTCGATCCGATCGGTGTTCCTGGCACTCAAGGGTGTCCTGATGACCGTGCTGTCGGTGGCCGCGGCATACGGCAGCCTGGTGGTGGTCTTCCAGTGGGGCTGGTTCGAGGGACTGGGTTTCGAGAAGATCAGCTCGCTCGACAGCACCGTTCCGCCGCTCGTGCTGGCGATGACCTTCGGCCTGTCGATGGACTACGAGATCTTTTTGCTCACCCGGATTCGGGAACGGTTCCTGCAGACCAACAGCACCCGCGACGCGGTCGCCTACGGCGTCAGCACGAGCGCGCGCACCATCACCAGCGCCGCGCTGATCATGATCGCGGTGTTCATCGGGTTCGCTTTTGCCGGCATGCCGCTGGTGGCCCAGCTGGGTGTGGCGTGCGCGGTGGCCATCGCGGTGGACGCGACCGTGGTCCGGCTGATCCTGGTGCCCGCCCTGATGGCCATGTTCGACGAGTGGAACTGGTGGCTGCCGCACTGGCTGGACCGGCTGCTGCCCGAGGTCGATTTCGAAAAGCCTTTGCCGAAGGTCGAAGTCAACGATCTGGTGATCATCCCCGACGACATCTCCGCGATGGGTCCGAGCGGATCGGACCTGCGCATGATGGTGCGAACTGCCGCACGAATGAAAACCCTTGCCCCGCAGACGATCATCGTCACCGACCCGCTGGCTTTCAGTGGCTGCAGCAAGCCTTCCTCCCTGTTGGCGGCGCGGCGGCCCGGTGGCCCGAAGCGCTGCCCGGGCGTGCATCCGGTGACGATGTGGCGGGGCAGACTCTCGGTAGCCGTGGACGCCCTGGAGACCGAGGCCGACGCACAGCGCACGCCCATGGAACGCCTAGGTCCGGTGGAGACCACGAATGTTCAACTGCCGACCGGTGATCGGTTGCAGATCCCGACCGGCGCCGAAACCCTGCGGCTCAAAAGTTATCTGATCATGTGCCGGAACAGCACCAAGGACTATGAAGAGTTTGCTGATCTTGTCGAGTCGGTAGAAACCGAGACCGCAGCTCTGGTGTTGTCGGGCATGGACCGGTATTACTGTGGGCAGAACCCGAAGAGCAGATGGGTGGCCACGCAGCTGGTGCGGCGGCTGGCCGACCCGCAGCCGTCCGATGAACACGACTTCGTGATGTCGGACCCGGATGCAGCTGCCGAATGGGAGAAGGTCAGGCAGCGCTGCCTGTCAGTTGCGGTAGCAATGCTGGAGGAGGCGAAGTGACGTTGGCCCCCGACGTCCGGGAATCGAGGGATGCGCGAATGGCGCGCCGCGACGAGGTTCAGCCGGTTCAATCGTCAGCGCGACGTCCTCCGAGTCAGCGCACTCAAGCGCCCCAGGCGCAACGCACCTCGGCCCAGCGGACCACGACCCAGCGCGCCACCACTCCGCGCGCCACCACCGCGCAACGGACGGCCGCCACCCCGCGCGCCGCCAACCCGCAGACCACGACGCCGCGCACTTCGGCGCAACGCAGTTCCGCACAACGCCCCCAGAACTCGCCCGCCCAGGTACAACGGAAACAGGAGCAACGCGCTCCCGTGCAGGACACCAACGCACAGCGCACACAGGGGCAGGGCACGCAGACACCACGCACACCGGTACAGCGCTCGCAGCAGCCGGCACAGCCGCGACAATCACGTCCGGCGAAGGCCGCACCGCCGCAGCGTCAACCCGCATTCGACGACCGGCCGGTCGAGTACTGGCCGACCGCCGCCATTCGCGCGGCATTGGAGACCGACGACATGGCGGTCTGGCAGCGCATCGTCGCTGCGATCAAGCGTGATCCCTACGGCCGCACCGCCCGCCAGGTCGAGGAAGTGCTGCAGACCGCCCGCCCCTACGGGGTGTCCAAGGCGCTGTCGGAGGTTCTGGTGCGCACCCGTGAGCACCTGGAGGCCACCGAGCGCGCCGAGGTGGCTCGCCAGATCCAGGCCATGCTGCGCCGGTCCGAGCTGCAGGCACCCGAGTTCGCTTCGCGCGTCGGGGTGTCCAACGAGTCCTTCGCCGACTACCTGGAGGGCACCACCAGCCCGCCGGCCTCACTGCTGCTGCGCATGCAACGGCTCTCGGACCGGTTCGCCAAGCTCTCCGCACAGCGTTCCGCCAAATAGCCCGGATTCTCCCGGTCCCCCATGACGTCCGAGTCGGCCGCGACGGTGCAACGCGTCCTGCGCGAGACCCGGTCGGTCGCCATCGTCGGTGCCTCGGCCAACCCGGCGCGGGCCAGCCACGAGGTCTGGACGTATCTGAAGGCGGCCACCGGTTACACGCTGTACCTGGTGAACCCGACCATCACCGAGGTCGACGGCACCCCCGTCTACCCCAGCCTGGCCGCCCTTCCCGAGGTACCGGATCTCGTCGACGTGTTCCGTCGCCACGAAGAACTGCCGCACGTGCTCGCCGACACCATCGCGGTCGGAGCCAAGACGTTGTGGCTGCAACTGGGGTTGCGCGACGAGCAGGTGGCCCGCGACGGTGCGGCGGCCGGCCTCACGGTCATCCAGGACCTCTGTCTGAAGGTCGAGTACGCCCGCTTCGCCTGACGGCGTCCGCGTCGGCTAGCGCGAGTGCAGCGGGGTGACGTTGTCGACGAGCCAGCGGCCGTCGGTCTTGCTGAGGGCGACTCGCAGAGCCATCACCGCATTGTCCGTCGGTTTGCCCGGCGCGCTCTGAGTTCCGCGCAGGACCACGGCCACGCTGGCCACCTGCGGGCCCAGCGCCTCCACCCCGGCCGAGATGGTGGCGGCGGTGGCCGAGACGTTCTTGCCGGCCAATTCCTTTGCCACGTTGGCGAATTCGTTCTTGAACTGCTCGGCCTGCTTCGGCGACATCATCCCGGTGGCGCGGTCGATCGAGGCGGTCGGGCTCTGCGGGCTGAACGTGGCGGTGGCCTCCGAGACGCTGCTGGCGATCCGCACCACCTCGTCACGGTCGTTGTTGAAGGTCCGGTCGGGCACGGTCCAGCGCAGGTAACCCACCGTCACCGCGGCCACCAGGGCGGCCGCGGCCACGCCGGCGACCGCGAGCCGCAGCCCGGGCGCATCGTCGTCGGTGCCCAGCGTGACGCCGTCGCGACGGGCCAGCACGATGTTGACGATGACGCCCTGCACGATCAGCAGGCACAGCACCGAGCACAGCGAGACCCACCACAGCGGCCAGGACAGCGCCAGGCCGATGTACAGCACCGCCGCGATCGCGGCCAGCGGGGCGGCGATGTCGAAAGCCAGGACACGCAACCGGTTTCTCATCGGATCGGCTCCAACCGCGAGACCATCAGGGTGCCGTCGACGTCAGAGACGTCCAACCGCAGCGTCCAGCGCACGGTCTGGGGCTTGTCGCTGCCTGCGTTCTCGCTGACCGAGGTGGCCACCACCAGCACCGTGTCGGTGCGCGAGACCATTCCGGCCAGGTCCGTCTTGGGTGCGGGCACCGGGCGGCCGTCCGGGCCTGGCGGCGGGTGGTACAGCGATTCGATGGCCACCGAGTCGATCTGCCCGGTGGTGCGGGCCTGTAGCCGCTGCACCAGATCGCGGTAGGGCTGCACGGCGGCGTCGAAGTCGGAATTGAGCTGGCCCACGGTGCCCTCGCGCAGCTTCTGCATGCCGGCCTCGACCGAGTCCTTGTTGATGTTGATCAGGACATTGGCCCAGTCGGCTGCGGTCCGCAGCACTCGGGTCTGGTACGCGCGCTCGTCGGACTCGCTGCGGTGTGCGGACCACACCATGGTGGCCAGGACCACAGCGACGACCGCGATGAGGCCCGCGACCGCCGATGCGAACCCGAAGCCGGTGATGGCACCGCCGGAGTGGTCGTTGGTGCTGTCCTTGCTTGGCGCCTCGGGCATGGCCGTGAGGGTACCGGCAGCGAAACCCACCCAGCGCACCCGCGGCCTTCTGGAAGAATGTCGGGGTGACGGTAGAAGCGATCAAGTCGGGTATCGACCTGAGCCATGTCGACCCGCAGGCCCGCCCGCAAGACGACCTCTTCGGCCACGTCAATGGCCGATGGTTGACCGACTACGAGATTCCCGCCGACCGCGCCACCGACGGCGCCTTCCGGCTGCTGCACGACCGTGCCGAGGAGCAGATCCGCGATCTCATCACCGAGGCTGCCGCTTCTGAAGCCGCGGCCGGCACCGATGAGCAGCGCATCGGCGATCTGTACGCCAGCTTCATGGACGAGCAGACCATCGCCACGCGTGGCCTGGCCCCGCTGCTGGCCGAGCTCGCCCTGATCGACGGCGCTGTCGACAGCGACGCGCTGGCCTCGGTGCTTGGCGGCCTGGAGCGCACCGGTGTATCCGGCGGAGCCGGTGTGTACGTGGACACCGATTCCAAGGATTCGACGCGCTACCTGCTGCACATGAGCCAGTCCGGCCTCGGGCTGCCCGACGAGTCCTACTATCGCGACGAGCAGCATGCCGAGATCCTGGCCGCATACCCGGCGCACATCGCCCGCATGTTCACGCTGGTCTATGGCGGGGAGCAGAGCGAGACGGCCGCCCGGATCGTGGCGCTGGAGTCCAAGCTGGCCGCCGCGCACTGGGACGTGGTCAAGCGCCGCGACGCGGACCTGACCTACAACCTGCGCACGTTCGCCGACCTTTCCGGCGATGCCCCCGGATTCGACTGGACCGGCTGGCTCGGCGCGCTCGGCACCACCCCGGAGAAGGTCTCCGAGCTGGTGCTGCGTCAGCCCGACTTCGTGACGGCGTTCGCCGCGCTGTGGGCAAGCGAAGACCTGGAGGACTGGAAGGCCTGGACCCGCTGGCGCGTCATCCATTCGCGCGCCGGGCTGCTCACCGAAGAGCTGGTGGCCGAGAACTTCGACTTCTACGGCCGCACCTTGAGCGGCACCCAGCAGAACCGCGACCGCTGGAAGCGCGGCGTCTCCCTGGTCGAGGGCCTGATGGGTGATGCCCTCGGCAAGCTCTACGTCCAGCAGTACTTCCCACCCGAGGCCAAGGCCCGGATGGACGAGTTGGTGGCCAACCTGCGCGAGGCGTACCGGGTCAGCATCAACGAGCTGGACTGGATGACGCCGGAGACCCGGGCCAAGGCGCTGGTGAAGCTCGACAAGTTCACCCCGAAGATCGGCTATCCGGCCCGCTGGCGGGACTACTCGGCGTTGGTGGTCGAGCGTGACGACCTGTACGGCAACTACCGCCGGGGCCACGTGGTGAACTCCGACCGCGAGCTGGCCAAGCTGGGCGGGCCGGTGGACCGCGACGAATGGTTCATGACACCGCAGACGGTCAATGCCTACTACAACCCGGGGATGAACGAAATCGTCTTCCCCGCAGCCATTCTGCAGCCGCCGTTCTTCGACGCCGATGCCGACGACGCGGCCAACTACGGCGGTATCGGCGCGGTGATCGGGCACGAGATCGGCCACGGTTTCGACGACCAGGGCGCCAAGTACGACGGTGACGGCAACCTGGTCGACTGGTGGACCGATGCCGACAGGGCTGAATTCGGGGTCCGCACAAAGGCTTTGATCGATCAGTACGAACAGTTCAGCCCGCGTGGGCTGGACGGCTCGCACCACGTCAACGGCGCGTTCACGGTCGGCGAGAACATCGGCGACCTCGGCGGACTGTCCATCGCGCTGCTGGCCTATCAGCTGTCGCTGAAGGGCCAGGAAGCCCCGGTGATCGACGGGCTGACCGGCGTGCAACGCGTCTACTTCGGCTGGGCACAGGTGTGGCGGACCAAATCCCGTGACGCCGAGGCGATCCGGCGCCTGGCGGTGGATCCTCACTCGCCGCCGGAGTTTCGCTGCAACGGCGTCATCCGCAACATCGACTCGTTCTACGAGGAGTTCGAGGTGGCTGATTCCGACGAGCTGTATCTGGAGCCGGCCCAGCGGGTCCGGATCTGGAACTAGCCGCACATACAACAAAACC
>NZ_HG322951.1:635653-637674 GCF_000455325.1 Mycolicibacterium septicum DSM 44393 | reverse complement strand
GGTTTTGTTGTATCGACGTTCGTCTAGAACATCTGCCAGTCGGACGCGCCGTCAGGCGTGTTGTACCAGCCGCCACCGGTGTTCTTGATGACCACCGGGTCGCCGCTGCCGAAATTGTCGTAGAACCACTTGGCGTTCTCCGGGCTCAGGTTGATGCAGCCGTGACTGCTGTTGCTCCTGCCCTGCTGCGCGACCGACCACGGGGCGCTGTGGACGAAGACACCGCTGTTGTCGATGCGGACGGCGTCCTGCACCTTGAGCTTGTAGCCCTCCTTGGAGTCCACCGGCACACCGTAGGTGGAGGAATCCATGATGATGTCGGGGAACTTCTCCAGCACGTAGTAGGTGCCGTTCTTGGTCTCATGCTTGCCGTCGGGCTTGCCCATCGACACCGGGAAGGTCTTCTCCAGCTTCCCGTTGCGCAGAATTTCCATTTGGTGGGACTTGTCGTCGACCGTCGCCACCAGGTAGTCGCCGACCCGGAAGCTCGACTTGGTGCCGGCCGCGTCGATGTTCACCACGGTGTTGGACGGCCAGAAGTCCTGCGGGCGCCAGCGCAGCTGTGTGTCGGTGACCCAGTAGAAGCGGCCCGCGACCGGCGGGTTCGAGGTGATCCGGATGGCGTCCTGGGCCATCTGCCGGTTGGCGATCGGCCGCTGGAAGTTGATGTAGATGGGCTTGGCAACGCCGACCATCGACCCGTTGACCGGGTTGAACGACGGCGGCAGGAACGGCGCCTCACCGGTGAACGGCTGAGAGCTCTGCCCGGGCGCGTCGCCCTCCGTGAACGGGATGGTCGGGGAGCCGTAGTTGATGATCGGCGCGGGTGCCGTAGGAGCGCCCGGGACCGCAGCGGCGGCCGGAGCCGCCGGGTCGGCCGGCAGCGGGGGGATGTACGCGCCCGGCGGGGGGCCCGGGACCGCAGGTTCGACGGGTGCCGGCGGCGCCTCGGGGTCTGCGTAGGCGGATGGGCTGAGCACCATTCCACCGACCACTCCGGCGGCGATGAATGCGGTGATCAGTGCACGTTTTGCCGATTTCGGCATGAGTAACCTCCAGACAGCACAACTCGATCCAGTGTCTCACAACGCAATGACCAGCTACTGCCGTGAGAAGCCGTTATTCCCCGACAGCGCACGATTCCACGGCGCTGAACTGCGGTGTTTATCGACTGTGAGCGTGCTCGCGTTACTTCTCGGTGGAGGTGCAGGAAACCGTGAATACGCCCCGGGACAGCGCGACACCGCCCATCGCGACAATGATCAGCGCCGCGGCGGTGCCGACGGTGGGGGCGGCACCACCGTGGTCGTAGATGGCGCCACCGATCAGCGCACCGCCCATGATCCCGACCTGGAAGGCCGCGACATACCGGCCGGAGGCGCCGTCGGGGTCTTCCGGGGAGGTACGCATCGCCGAGGCCTGCAGCATCGGCGGCAACGCCGTGGACGCCGCGCCCCAGGCCACCACCGCCACCGCGCCGAGCGCGACCGCAACCCGTCCGGACCACGATTCGACGGCCAGCACCGACAGGACCAGCAGCGCCGCCGCAAGCACGGCCAGGCAACCCAGCACCGAGGCCTTGGGCCACAGGTCCAGGGGACGGGCCATGGCGGCCATCCCGCCCAGACCGGCAATCCCGTACGCGGCCAGCAGCCAGGCCAGGTGTGGGCCGTGTATCCCGACCACGTCCCGGATGATCACCACGATGAAGGTGTAGGCGATGAAGTGCCCGGTGACACCGATCAGCGTCAGCGCCGACAGGGTGAAAAGGCGGCGATTGCGCCGGTGCCCGCGCGGCACCCCGGCAGCCCGGACGGCACCGGATGCCGGCACGAGCGGCGGCAGCAGTGTCCAGGCGGCCAGCGCCACCACGGCCGCGGCCACGGCGATGACCGCAACGGCAGGCCGCCAGCCCCACACCTCACTGAGTGCCGCGGCGAGCGGATTGCCCACCACCAGGGCCAGCCCCGTGCCCACATAGACCGCGGCGGTGGCCCTGCCGGCGTGGCTGGCCGGGACCA
>NZ_HG322951.1:620747-635627 GCF_000455325.1 Mycolicibacterium septicum DSM 44393 | reverse complement strand
CCAGCCGGGCCCCGATGGGCGCGATCACCGACCACATCAGCCCGTGGGCCAGCGCGCACAGCACCCGGCCGCCGGCCAGCACGGCGAAATTCGGCGCGAGCGCCGAGATCACCTGGGAGACGGTCAGGCACACCAGCGTCGCAACCAGGGTCCGGCGTCGCGGCCAGCGTGCCGTCAGCCGCACCAGCGCGACCGTGGTGAGCGCGGCGACCAGGGCGTAGCTGGCCATCAGGGTGGCGACCAGGCCCTCGCTGACCTGAAGGTCCGTGGCGATCGCCGGTAGTGCACCGACCGGGAGGATCTCGGCGGTGACGTAGACGAACGCCGCCGCCGCGAGCACGGCGAGTTGCGTGGCAACGCGCGGTGTCCACGGGTTGACGTGGGCGGAGAGCGATTCGCCGGTGACGCTGGAGGTCATGCTGGAGGTCACGGTAATGCCATAACGTTGCCGTGCGTGGTTGCCGACCCGAGAGGATGCGTAATGGTTGCAGTGCCCGATGGCTACGAGGATCTGTTGACGCGGCCGTTGTTCGGCCATCTGGCCACCACCCGACCCGACGGCACCGTGCAGGTGAATCCGATGTGGTTCGAGTGGGATGGCACGCATCTGCGGTTCACCCACACCACCAAACGCCAGAAGTACCGCAACGTGACGGCGCATCCCGAGGTGGCGATGTCGATCCACGATCCGGACAACCCGTACCGCTACCTGGAGGTGCGCGGCGTGGTGGACGAGATCGTTCCCGACCCGACGGCCGCGTTCTTCCTGTCGCTCAACGACCGTTACAGCGGGTCACTCAACGAGGTACCGGCGGACGCGCCCGACCGGGTGATCCTGGCGGTGCGCCCGACGGTGTTCAGCAAGCACTAGTTCTCGCCCACCGGCTCTGGCCGCCACTGCGTTACCCACGCGGGCGCACAATCGATTCCGTGATTGTCGCGTTCAGCATCAGCCCTACGGGCGGGGATGAAACCGGAAGTGTCAGCGCCGCGGTGGCCGAAGCGGTGCGGGTGGTGCGGGCTTCGGGCCTGCCCAACGAGACCAACGCCATGTTCACCAACATCGAAGGTGACTGGGACGAGGTGATGGCGGTGGTGAAGCAGGCCGTGGAGGTGGTGGCGGCGGTGTCCCCGAGGGTCAGCCTGGTGTTGAAGGCCGACATCCGTCCCGGCTACACCGGGCAGCTCACCGCGAAGGTCGAGCGCATCGAGCAGGCGCTGAGCGACTAGGAGCGGACCAGCCGGGCAATGGCGGCTGACGCCTCGGCCAGCTTGGCCTCGGCCTGATCCCCGCCTTCGGAGACGGCCTGCGTCACGCAATGTCCCAGGTGCTCGTCGAGCAGGCCGAGCGCCACGGACTGCAGCGCACTGTTGACGGCGCTGATCTGGGTGAGGACGTCGATGCAGTACTTGTCCTCGTCGATCATCTTGGCGATGCCCCGGACCTGGCCCTCGATCCGGCGCAGCCGTTTGGCGTAGTTCTCCTTCTGCGCCGAGTAGCCATGTGCACCCGAGTTGTCAGCCGCGTCCATGGCTCCAGTATACGGGTACCCCTCCGGGGTATGCATATCTAATTTGGCCGGGCGAAATGGTGCGACCGGGCCGCCACCGCGGCCGATACGCTCGACGCGATGTCACAGCCTCCCTGGCCTGGTCCGTATGGCGAGCCGACGGCCTATCCCCCGCGGTCGACCGTCGGCACCACGGTCACGGTGATCAGCATCGTCCTCACGATCACACTGTGGATCGCGGCCGTGCTCGGCGCCGCCGCTGCAGCGTGGCTGTCGCTGTTCTTCGCGATGTCTACCGACACCTGCCACGCGACCTGCGGCCCGACCCCCTATGACGACCAGGTGTATCCGACGATATTCGGGTGGATCGGCGGCGGACTGGCTGCCGGGCTCATCGGAAGCATCGTCATGGTGTTCTTCACCCGCCGGTGGCTGTGGGTGTGGCCCGCACTGTCGATCGTGTGCACCGTCGTCGGGTTCCTGATGGGGCTCGACCTCACGACCAAGGCCACGGAGTGGACCGGCTGACCGATACCCCCCTTGGGTATGAGAAAGAATTTGGGCGGCTAACTAACCGAGGGGCATACTTACCTGCATGTCTGCCGACCAGCCCGATATCAAGCCCCGCAGCCGCGACGTCACCGACGGCCTGGAGAAGACCGCAGCCCGCGGAATGCTCCGCGCGGTAGGGATGGGTGACGACGACTGGGTCAAGCCGCAGATCGGCGTCGGGTCGTCGTGGAACGAGATCACCCCGTGCAACATGTCGCTGCAGCGGCTCGCCCAGGACGTCAAGAGCGGCGTGCACGAGGCCGGCGGGTACCCGCTGGAGTTCGGCACCATCTCGGTGTCCGACGGCATCTCGATGGGCCACGAGGGTATGCACTTCTCGCTGGTCTCCCGCGAGGTGATCGCCGACAGCGTCGAGACCGTGGTGCAGGCCGAGCGCCTGGACGGCACCGTGCTGCTGGCCGGTTGCGACAAGTCGATCCCGGGCATGCTCATGGCGGCGGCCCGGCTGGACCTGGCGAGCGTCTTCTTCTACAACGGTTCGATCATGCCGGGCGTCGCCAAGCTGACCGACGGCACCGAGAAGGAAGTCACCATCATCGACGCCTTCGAGGCGGTCGGGGCGTGCGTGCGCGGGCTGATGTCGCGGGAGGACGTCGACATCATCGAGCGCGCGATCTGTCCGGGTGAGGGTGCCTGCGGCGGCATGTACACCGCCAACACCATGGCGTCGGCCGCCGAGGCACTGGGCATGTCCCTTCCGGGCAGCGCGTCGCCGGTGGCCGTGGACAAGCGCCGCGGCGAGTACGCCCGCAAGTCCGGCGAGGCGGTCGTCGAGATGCTGCGCCGCGGCATCACCGCGCGCGACATCCTCACCAAGGAAGCCTTCGAGAACGCCATCGCCGTCGTGATGGCGTTCGGCGGGTCCACCAACGCGGTGCTGCACCTGCTGGCGATCGCCCGCGAGGCCGAGGTCGAGCTGACGCTGGCCGACTTCACCCGCATCGGGGCCAAGGTCCCGCACCTGGCCGACGTGAAGCCCTTCGGTCGCCACGTGATGAAGGACGTCGACGAGATCGGCGGCGTGCCGGTGGTGATGCGTGCCCTGCTGGACGCCGGTCTGCTGCACGGTGATTGCCTGACCGTCACCGGCAAGACCATGGCCGAGAACCTCGCTCACATCGCGCCGCCCGACCCGGACGGCAAGGTGCTGCGGGCGATGAACAACCCGATCCATCCGACCGGCGGCATCACGATCCTGCACGGCACATTGGCTCCCGAGGGTGCCGTGGTGAAGTCGGCGGGCTTCGAATCCGACGTGTTCGAGGGCACCGCAAGGGTTTTCGAGCGTGAGCGGGCTGCCCTGGATGCGCTGGAGGACGGCACCATCACCCACGGCGACGTCGTGGTCATCCGCTACGAGGGCCCCAAGGGTGGCCCGGGCATGCGCGAGATGCTGGCCATCACCGGCGCCATCAAGGGTGCCGGACTGGGCAAGGACGTCCTGCTGATGACGGACGGCCGGTTCTCCGGCGGGACGACGGGCCTGTGCGTCGGTCACATCGCCCCGGAGGCCGTGGACGGCGGGCCGATCGCGTTCGTGAACGACGGTGACCGGATCCGCCTCGACGTGGCGAACGGGACGCTGGATCTGCTCGTCGACGAGGCCGAACTCGAGGCCCGGAAGGTCGGTTTCGAACCGCTGCCCCCGCGCTACAAGACCGGCGTGCTGGCCAAGTACACCAAGCTGGTCCAGTCCGCCGCCGTCGGCGCTGTCTGCAACTAGGAGTACAGGCCGGTAGAGTGACGTCGGGCGTGCAGGAACGCCCGACGTCCGCTCGAAGGGGCCAAGCCTCCCTGCACACTGAGTTGCCTTGTGACCGACCTCTTCTCAGCCCGATTGCGGACGCGGGCGTGTGAGAGGAGGCCGTCATGGCCAGCCGTCTGCCGAGCAACCCTTCGATCGACCATCTGCGTGCGGAAGCCCGCAAGCTGCAGCGCGCCGATCGCACCCCACTGCATCAGGCCCAGTTCGCGGTAGCCCGTGACTACGGTTTCAGCAGCTGGCCCAAGCTGGTGCACTACCTCCGCGACGCGGCCGAGCTCAGCGTCGATCCCGGCGCGCTCGACGAGGACGCCCTGGATGCCGCGGACCGGTTCTGCTCGAGGGCATCGTTGCGCTACAACGAAACCGATGCGCCGCCCCGCTGGGACGCCGCCGCAACCCTGCTCACCGCCGAACCCGAAGTGGTCGATCGGCACATCTGGGCCGCCGCGGCGGCCGCGGATCCCACGGCGCTGGCCCGTCAGCTGACGAGCCGTCCGGCACTGGCGAACTCCGGTGGCGGGCCGTTCGGCTGGGTTCCCCTGATGTACCTGTGCTATTCGCGAGTTCCGTTGGGCCGCACCGCCGACGAGGTCGTCGCGGCCGCGAACCTGCTGCTCGACGCCGGCGCCGACCCGAATGCCGGCTACCTCTGGTGCGGGCTGTCGACCCCCTTCACGGTGCTGACCGGGATCTTCGGCGAGGGCGAGCAGGGCCCGCGGCGTCAGCCCCGGCATCCGTTCGCACCCGAACTGGCCTCATTGCTGTTGGCGAGAGGCGCGCATCCGGCCGACCAGCAGACGCTGTACAACCGGATGTTTCGCGCCGACGATTCACACCTGGAACTGCTGTTCGCACACGGCCTGGCCGACGCCGGGCCCAGCCCGTGGGAGCTGCGCCTCGGTGAGGCGATGGAAACCCGCGACGAGATGTGGCGGCGCCAGGTCGGCTGGGCCGCCGAGCACGGGTTCACCGGCCGGCTCGATCTGCTCGCCCGGCACGGAATCGACGTATCCGGAGTGGATGTGGTCGCTCCGGTGTTCCCGGACGACCCGAACGCACTGGACGACGAGGGCGCCACTGCCCTGCACCAGGCAGCCTGGGCCGGTGACCTCGAGCTGATCCGGCGGCTCCTCGACGCCGGGGCCGACCCGACCCTTCTCGACCGGCGATTCGGCTCGACTGCGCTGGCCTGGGCCGAGCACGCCTACCAGACCGAGGCCGCGGACCTGCTGCGGCAGCACGTCATAAGACCCCCTTCGGGCCGCGACGGATGATGGCGGCGAGCTGCTCGCGCGAGCTCGCGCCCACCCGCTGACAGGCCCGGTAGAGGTGCCCTTCGACACTGCGCACCGACATCACCAGGCGCTCGGCGATCTGCTTGTTGCTCAGGCCCGCGACGACCAGTTCGACGATCTCGCGCTGCCTGCCGGTCAGCGGCTGACCGGCCGGGTTACGCAGCGCCGGGGTGCACAACCCGCCACACTCGTCAGCGCTCTCCTGTGCGACGGCAGCCGCGTAGGCACTGCGCTTGCCCTGGCCATGGCGACCGAACGCAACCGCGGCCTGCGCGGTGGCGTCGGTGGCGGTGGCCCGGTCGCCGATGGCACGGTAACCGTCTGCGGCGGCGAGCAATCCGGCGCCGTCGTCGGCCAGCAGCGCCTCGGTGTGGCGGGCGACCGTCTCGGCCAGCGGCAGTTTCAGCGTGTCCGCGAGTTCCCGTGCGCGCGCCGCGCCGGCGGTGTCGCCCCACTGTGCGGCCGTCTGCAGGCACAGCAGTTCGTGCGTCGGCTGTTCACGCCGCGCCGCATCCCGGCGCGCTTCGCGCACCACATCGATGGCGTCGGTCAGCGAGCCACCGGAAGCCAGCGTCCACGCGGTGGCCACCGACATCGCGGTACCCATGAACACGTAGTCCTCGGGCACCGGCTGCCCGACCCCGGCCAGAGCTTCGGTTGCCTCCGCCGCATGGCCGAGCTTGGCGTACGCCTCGGCCAGTGCGAAACAGCTGGCCATACGCAAACCCGTTGTTATCTCATGTGTTTCGGCACCCGCATAGGCCTCGTGCAAATGTTTGACGGCAGTGGCCAGATCGGCACGGACCAGTTCGGCATGGCCGAGCAGATGAGCGAGGTTGGCGTACACCAGACCGGGGACGTCGCGCGCCGACTCGTCCAGCCGGGCCGCCATCGCCGTCACGTCGTCGATGCGGCCGGTCAACCGGCAGGCGCGGCCGTGCACGGCGCCGAACCAGAATCTCATCGGCGAGGATTCGAAGGAGGTGTTGGCCCTTTCGATGGCCTGCTCGGCGACGGTGTTGATGTCGTCGACGTGTCCCAGTGCGCCGAAGGCCATCACCAAGGCGATCGACGCCATCATCGCGTGGAAATCGGGCAAGCCACCGGAATCCAGGGCGGTCCTGGCATTTTCCTCGGCACTCGAGCAGTGGCCGAGTACCGCGTCGACACAGGCCTGGATGGCCAGGCGCTCCATCCGCTGTTCATCGGATTCGGCTGTGCCGGAGAGCTTTTCCAAGATCACGCGGGCATCGAGCGGCCTGCTGAGCATCCAGGCCAGGTTGGCCGCCCGAATCGTCGCCCAATGGTGGCTGTCCGGGGCGCCGTCGGCGCTGATCTCCTGCAAGACGGCCTCGGCCTCGTCACCCCGGCTCAGCAGGAGCAGGGTCATGGCCCGCATCGGTGCCGCCTCCGGCACACCGCATTCCCCTGCGGCAGCGGCGAATCGGTTCGCGGCATCGGGATCGAGCAGGACCGCGGCGGACCGCGCCGCCGTCAGATACAGCTCCGGATCCGGGGGCAGGTCGGAGTGCAGCGCAAGCAGTGCCCGGCGCACCGTCGCGCGCATATCCCCGTCGGGCTCGGAAGCCAGCCGCCGCGCGAGCCTTCCTCGGATTCTCGACAGGTGCATCTCACCGGCGGTGGCCCTGCGCAATTCGCCGTACAGCGGATGCGCAAGGGTGGCCACCAGACCACGTCCGGCCCGTTCGACCCTGACCAGATGCATCTGCTCGGCGGCCTCCAGATCGGCCTGGTCGACCAGGTCGATCAGGACGTCGACGCTCAGCGGCTCACACTGCGAGAGAGTGTCGAGCACCAGCGCCATACCGGGTTCGAGTTCGCCCAGCCGGCGCCCGACCATATCGGTGATGCTCTGAGATACGGCCACATCGCCGTCCCACATCCACACCCCGGCGGATTTGTGCATCCGCCCGGCGGCGATCTGGTCCTTCACCAACTGCAACAGGTACAGCGCGTTGCCTCCGGTGAGCTTCCAGAACCGGCGCGTGCTGCGGCTGTCGACCGGTCCGGCGACCGCCGATTCGATCAGGGTGGCGGCCGCGGTGGCGGACAGCGGCTCCAGGTCGATCCGGTCGAGCAGGCTGTCCTTCCACAGGGCGGTCACCGCGTCGGGCTCCGGGCCGCCGGAACGCGCGGTGACGACGAGTCGCACCCCCTGCGTCTGCGCCAGCTGGTGTACGACGTGCGCGGACAGCGGGTCGAGCAGGTGGGCGTCGTCGATGCCGATGACGACCTTGCCCATGCGCTGCTGGGCGACGAAGGAATCGATCACGCGCCGCACGTCCGGCAGCGGATCGCACATGCCCTGGCTGATCGACCCGGTGAATGCTCCGAGGGGAATGGCGCGTGCGGATTCGGTCCCGACGAACCAATTGGTCCGGTGCCCGGACGCCGCGGCATGGCTGAGGGCCTCCCGCGCCAACCGGGTCTTCCCGACGCCGGCACTGCCGACGATCACCACACCGTGATGGGTTCCCGGCCCACCAAGGGAGCGACGGATCACCGCCAGTTCGTCTTCCCGCCCCGCCAGCTTCATCTCAGCAGTTCGTACCCGCCATCGCCGTCATGGAAGTCCTGCGATTGCCCAGGATATGGTGCAAAACCCGCACCGGGGCGCAAATTGACGCATCGTTCGATACGAGGGTCGGCCCTGGCACGCAGGCTCCCCTCCCAGCCGGGGTCCGGCTGGCCTACCAGCTGCGCCTACCGGCCCGTCGGCCGGTTAGGCGTGCCGCGCTTCAGAATTGCGCACCCGCATTCCGAAGTACATCGCGTTGAAGCCCAGCACCATCACGAGCGCACCGCTGATCACGTGCGACCAGATCATGCCCGCGGTCGGTCCACTGACGAACACCCACGGCGAGACGATCAGCCACACACCGAAGATCGGCAGTGTCCAGGTCATGCCGTGCGCGCGGTCCAGCGCGAAGCTGAAACACATTGACAGGAACGCGATCGCCCCTCCGACGATCAGATCGTTGACCGTCAGCCTGTTGAAGGCGTCGAAGCCGACGATCCAGGGAGACAGCGCGACATACATCGCCGTCAGCAACGTCAGGCCGAAGGTGACCTGCGCGGCCATCGACTCTGCGACACGGTCATAGCCCGCCCGTAGGGCCATGATGTCCGGGTGTAGGTCGATTGATGAATGGACTGTACTCATCTTCTTGTCCTTTCCGTTACACGGCAAGGCGTTTGGGCCCTACCGCACCCATCCATCGCTTTTCAGATTACGCCGCATTCGGCCTGGTGGCGGCTGCTGCCGACCTCCCCGGTCAGCCGGCAAGTACAGTCTTCTCAATGCGCTGGCGCAGCAACGCCCGAACGGACGACCCCGCCGGCGCGCGGCAGCAACTCGGCTGGTTCGCAACGCTGTTCGCGATGGCGTTGGTCTTCCACTACTCCGACAGCCAGCCGCTTGCGGTGGTGCCGGTGTTGCTGGCCGGCCTGCCCGCCCTGCTGCTTCCCGGCTCGGTGGCCGCCGCCGCCCTGGTCGTCGCGGCCGGCGCCACGGTGGCCGTTCTGAACCTGCCCGCGGCGTCGAACCATCTGGTGCTGAGCCTGCTGGTCGCCGTCGCGCTCGGCACCACCGCCGTGTGGGCGCTGGCCGTCCGGAACCCGCCGGATGTGCCGGACAGTTTCGTCCAGCGCTGGCTGGATGCCGCGCGCAGCCCGGTCGGTTTCGTGTTGCTGGTGGTCTACCTGTTCACGGTGTTCGACAAGTTGAACACCGCCTACTTCGCTCCGGAAACCTCCTGCGGCAGCGACTTGTTCGGCCAGCTCATCTGGCTCAACGGCTTCGACGGGGTGGTACCGGGCCCGGCCGTCGGACAGTTCGTCGCCATCGTCGCGGTGGTGACCGAGGCCGCGATTCTCGCATTGCTGGCGGTGCCGCGGCTGCGCTTCTGGGGCCTGCTTCTCGGTGTGGGGTTCCATTCGATTCTGGCGTTGGCCTCGTTCTACGACTTCGCCACCGTCGTCTTCGCGGTATACGTGCTGTTGGTCCCGACCGAGGTGTTCGCGACCCTGGCATCCCGAACCACCGTGCTGCGCCGAGTCGTGCTCGCGGGCTTCGCGGCCCATGTGCTGCTGAGCGTGGTGTCGAGTTCGGCCGATTCTCCGGCCAGCCCGATCGGCCTGCCGTGGCACACCCTGCTCGTACTCACGTGGGCCGTCGCCGTGATCCCGTTCATGGTCGCGCTGCTGCGTGGCTATCGCGCTGCGGAGTCGGACGGCGTACGCACCCCGAACTGGCGTCTGCGCCCCCTGGCGCTGCTCGTCGCCCCGCTGCTGACACTCGCCAACGGGCTCACGCCGTACGTGGGGCTCAAGACCGTCGCGAACTTCTCAATGTTCAGCAACCTGCACACCGAGGAGGGCACCACCAACCACCTGCTGCCCGGCGTCACTGCCCTGGAGCTGGCGGATTACCCACGCGACACCGTCACCGTCGTCGGACTGGAATTGCCCGAGCAACCAGGCGACATGACAGCCCTGAGCAGGCAGACCCGCTGGATGAACGAGGATCCTCCGGTGCGCATCCCCTGGCTCGAGCTGCGGCGCACCGTGCTGCTGTGGAAGGACGCGGGAATCACCGGCGTCCGTATCGCCTACCTGCACAGCGGACCGCCGCAGGTGGTCGACGACGCGACGAAGGATCCCGTCCTGGCAGCGCCGCTGCCGTGGTGGCAACGCCATCTGCTCGCCTTCCGCGCCGTCGACTCCGGTTCGGGCGCCGACATCTGCCGCTGGTGACGCAGCACCGCGGCGCCGTCAGGCGACTCCGACGCGTCGCGGGTTTCGGTAGATCTCGGCCTGCGCGGCGATCACATCGGGCGTGGGTAGCGGCTCCGCGGAATCCACGTACACCCCGCCGGCCCGCAGGGTGTCGTCGACCAGCAGCCAGATCCACCGGACCAGGTCTGCCACCAGCCGGTCCTGTCCGGTCGAGCCGGGCTGATCCAGCCACCGGCCGGTCGTCGATTCGACCAGCCCGACGATGGCGAACGCCAACGGCTGCGGGTCGGTGTCCACACCGAAAGCGTTGAGGTACACCGTGAACAGCGCGCCGAGCTGGGTACCGATGGTCAGCCTGATGTCGGCGATGGCGTCGGGCGCCGAGCCGTCCTCACCGAGCGAGCACCGGGCCAGGTAGCGGTACAGGTTGCGGTGCTCGACGAGGAACCCCACATGGGCGCCGACGCTGGCCTCGATGATCTGGGCCATCGAACCGTGCGGTGTCCACAGCGGCGCGAGTTCGGTGTTGAGCATCTCGGCGGCGCGCTGCGCGATCGCCCGCTGCAAGTCGGCGGCGCCGGCGAAGTGCCGGTAGAGCTTGGTTCGGGTGACCCCGACGTGCGCGGCGATCTGTTCGGTCGAGGTCTGCGGACCGTGTTCGGCGATCGCAGCCAGGGCGGCGTCGACGAACTCGACCCGCCGGCGTTCCCGCTGGCCCGCCCATCGCCCGGTTGTGCCGCTCTCCACGGATACACCCTAGCCAATTAACTGGTACATGACGTACCATTCCTTCAACTGGTACGGCATGTACCACTAGATTCCGAAGGGAACGACGCAGATGGACGCGCTCATCGCACTTCGCAAAGCCGCAGGCCTGCCGGCAGTCGCCGAACCGTTGGCGCCGGCCGAGGACTACGGCTTCTTCGGCCCGGATTCGGTCACCTGGAAGGTGTGGAGCTACCCCACCTCGCTGTTGATCGGCTTCTCGCGGGCGGTGACCATCGAGCACCTCGACCCGTTCCTGGCCGCCGCGGTGGACGCCACGGGGCAGGTCTATGCCCGCACCCGGCTGCGCTACGACCGGACCATGCAGTACTTCGCCCTGGTGGCCTTCGGCGACGCGAAGTCTGTCCTCGACGCGTCCGAGATCCTGGTCAAGATCCACTCCAAGGCCGTCGGCACCGAGCCGATCACCAAGCGCCCGTTCGACGCCAACGATCCGCACTCGCAGTTGTGGATCCACCTGACCGCCTGGCACTCGATCCTCTACAGCTACGAGATGTTCGGCCCAGGCAAGCTGTCGCCGGCCGAGGAGAGCCAGTACTGGGAGGAATGCGCACGGGCCGCGGAGTTCCAGACGATCAACCCCGACGACGTGCCGCGCACCCGCGAGGGCATCCGCGAATACTTCGAGAGCTTCCGGCCCGATCTGGTCGGCTCCGAGGTCGCCCAGCGGATGATGGATTACCTGGTCGACCTGGGCTATCACATCCTGCCCGAGCGGATGCCGCGCTGGCTGCGCAAGGCGTTCAACATCCCGATGCGCGCCGCCATCATCGCCACCATGCCCCAGTGGATGCGCCTGCTGGGCGGCATCCCCCAGCGCCGGTTCGCCGACGTCGCGGCGCGGGCCGTGGTGCGCCCTTTCCTCAGGCTCATCGCCGCCAATCCGCGTTTCGAGCTGGCGATGCTGGACCTCACCACGCCGCACACCACACCGATCGTCGGCCCCACCCTGCTGGGCATCCCGGCCAAGAACACCGTGACCTACACCCCGGCCGAGGCCAGGGCCAAATGGGACCGGACCACTCCGTTCGAGCAGTACGCTGCGATCGTGGCCAAGCGGGAGGCGGGCGACGGTCCCACCCCGTACGCCCACAATCACCACGACGCATTGGTGCAATTCGACAAGAGTGCGAGCTGACATGACCGAAACGCAGATCGACGAGGCCCTCGAGGAACTCGTCGAGGGTGAAAAGACCTGGGCTTCCCTGTCATTGGCGGCCCGGCGCGGCCTACTCGACGAGGTGCGCGCGCTCACCGCGCGCCACGGCGCCGAGTGGGTGGATGCCGCCGTCGGGATCAAACAACTCGACCCTTCCTCACCGCTGGTCGGCGAGGAATGGATATCCGGGCCGTACTCACTGGCAGCCGGGCTGGCCGCACTGTCGGAGAGCCTGAGCAAGCTGGAAGCGGGCCGCAGCCCGCTCGACGGCGCACAGTTCGGCTACGCCCCGGGTGGCCGCACCACCGTAAAGGCCCTGCCGCTCAACACCTTCGACCAGCTGCTGCTGTCCGGGTTCAGCGCCGAGGTGTGGCTGCAACCCGGTATCGAGAAGGCGGAGGCGATTCGGTCGGCCGGTCTGGCCCAGCGCGACCCGTCGCGCACCAACGGCGTCGGCGCGGTTCTGGGCGCGGGCAACATCTTCTCGATCGCTCCGCTGGACACCATCTACGAGCTGTACGCCAACAACCGTGTCGTGGCCCTCAAGCTCAACCCGATCACCGATCCCCTGTTGCCGGTGCTGACCAAGGTGCTGGCCCCGTTCATCGCCATCGGCGCGGTGCGCATCCTGACCGGCGGAGCCGAGGCCGGCACATATCTGGTGCGCCACAAGCTCGTCGACCACGTGCACATGACCGGTAGCGCGCTGACCTACGACGCCATCGTGTTCGGTACCGGCGAAGAGGGTGCGCGGCGCAAGGCCGCCGACGAGCCGGTTCTCGACAAGGAGATGACCGCCGAGCTCGGCGGGGTGTCGCCGACCATCGTGCTACCAGGCACCTGGAGCAAGGCCGACATCGAATTCCAGGCCAATCACGTTGCCACCCAACGACTGCACAACAACGGCTACAACTGCGTGGCCGCGCAGGTGGTGGTGCTGCCCAAGCGCTGGGCACAGCGCGACGAGTTCGTCGCCGCCATCCGCAAGGCCGTCAACGACGCTCCGGCACGGGCCGCCTACTACCCCGGCTCCGACGTCAGGGTGGCCAGCGCCGACACGTCGTATCCGGACGCACAGCACCTGGGCTCGAGGGGTGCCCGGGTCCTGGTGGTCGACCCGGATGACCGGGAAGCGTTGTTGCGCACCGAATACTTCGGCCCGGTGCTCGGCGTGATCGACCTCGACGTCCCGGATGACGAATTCGCCGAAGAGGCCGTGCGCATCGCCAACGACGAGTTCGTCGGCACCCTCGGGGTAAACATCATCGCTCACCCGAGCACCATCGCGGGCCTCGGCGAGAAGTTCGACCACCTCATTGAGCGGCTGCGCTACGGCACCGTCGCGATCAACGCCTGGACGGGCGTGGGGTATCTGACCCCGACCGCCACCTGGGGAGCTTTCCCCGGGCACAAGCGCAACGACATCCAGAGCGGAACCGGCGTGGTGCACAACGCTTTCCTGCTCGACCGACCGGAACGCACCGTGGTCCGCGGCCCGTTCCGGCCCGCGCCGCGTTCGGTGTTCGGCGGCGAGTGGTCGTTGTCGCCGAAGCCGCCGTGGTTCGTGAACAACCGCACCGCGGCGACAACGGGCCGGCTGCTGCTGGACTTCGCGGCGGCACCGGGCTGGGGCAAGCTGCCGGCGATCTTCGCGTCGGCGCTGCGGGGTTAGTAGGGCTCAGCCGGAGACGACGGGCGTGGCCGGCGCGCGCAGCAGCCGCTGCGCGCAGTCCAGCAGCACGCGGTGCAGTTCCTCGTCCGTGACGTCGTTGAGCGCGGGGTCGGTGGCACTGCCGTAGACACCGGCGGCGAGCACCGACATGCAGATCCTGTCGGCGGCGTCAGGGTCGGGGCCCAGCAGGATCCCGGTGAGCCGCTCGATCGTGTCCTGGAGTTCGTCGCGACTGTGCACCAGGCCGTCGATGACAGGGTCGCCGTGGAACACCGCGGTCACCCGGCGGTGCCGCACGGCCATCTCCACCATCCCGCTGACGGCGGCCTCCCGCCGGGCCTCCGGCGTGGACATCGCCTCGGCGATCCGGACCAGCCGCATCATGTCGTCGAAGACCGGCTGGATGACCGCCAGCACGATCTCGTCCTTCGAATGGAACTGGTAGTAGACGGCAGCCTTGCTGACGCCCAGGCGGTCGGCGATCATCTGCAGCGACGTGCCGTTGACGCCGTGCTCTGCGAACAGGCTCAGCGCCGCTTCCAGCACCCGCTCGCGCGCAAAACCACGCGGCGCCACAGCCTTCGCCACACCTGTCCCTTCGTCGCGCTGAGCGTACCCAAGGGTGCTAGATCACACCGTCAATTAAACGAACTAACTTGATTGAAGTTAGCCGACTGTATAGGTTTCACTTTACATCCGGCAAGGAAAGCTGCGGGGAGGAGTACTGATGCCGAGCTCATGCGTGGCCCCTCTGGCAGATCTCCTCGACACCTACCTCATGACGGCCGCCGAATCCGGCGTCGAGCAGGTGGTTTTCCTGGCCTCCGATCTGGACCCGCGTCCTTATCAACTGCCCTGGCCCGTCGGCACCTCCGTGTACGTGGTCGACAACCCGGCGATCCTCGAGGTCAAGACCGAGGCTCTGGCCGACACCACTCCCACGGCGGCCGTACGGGGCGTTCCCGCTGACATCAGCGGGAACTGGCCTGCGGCGCTCACCCAGGCCGGGTTCGACGCCGACCGGGCAACCCTGTGGAGTGTGGAGGGCGTATTACCCTTCATCCCATTGGATGAGCAGCGTCGGCTCGTCGCCGACATCACCGTCATGAGCGGGCCGGGCAGCCGGCTGATCTCGGAGATGTCGGTCAGTCCCTTCCGGGACGATTCGGGTGGGGATGTCGACGTAGAAAGGTGTTGGCGGGAATCCGCCGACGCCGACATGATCACGAAGTGGCAATGGAGCTGCGCAGCTAGCCGGTACGTCACCGCGTACCTGACCTCCGAAAGGCCGACCAGCGAAAATGAAGCTGTTGAGACGGTTCTGGATTCCGTTGATCATCGCCGCGGTGGTGTTGGTCGGC
>NZ_HG322951.1:611832-620518 GCF_000455325.1 Mycolicibacterium septicum DSM 44393 | reverse complement strand
AATTACGACACCCCGACCGACTCGATCCCGGTCGCCTCCGCACCGGAGCACAACAACCGCGGCGGGATCGCCAAGTGGATCCGGCGGCTGGCCGTCCCGATCATCCTGGCGTGGATCGCCGTCATCGCCCTGCTCAACGTGATCGTTCCCCAGCTCGAAGAAGTGGGGAAGATGCGCTCGGTGTCCATGACACCCGACGACGCACCGTCGATGATCGCCATGAAGCGCGTCGGCGAGGTCTTCCAGGAGTTCAAGTCCAACAGCTCGGTCATGGTCGTCATCGAGGGCGACAAGCCGCTGGGCGACGAAGCACACAAGTACTACGACCAGATCGTCGAAAAGCTCGAGGCCGACAAGAAGCACATCGAGCACGTCCAGGATTTCTGGGGCGACCCACTCACGGCGTCCGGCGCCCAGAGTTCCGACGGACTGTCGGCCTACGTGCAGGTCTACACCGCCGGTAACCAGGGCGAGGCGCTGGCCAACGAATCGGTCGAGACCACCGAGAAGATCGTCCAGAGCGTCCAGGCGCCGGAAGGTGTCAAGGCCTACGTGACCGGACCGGCCGCGATGGCGGCCGATCAGGAGATCGCCGGTAACCGCAGCCTTGAGATGATCACCGCGCTGACGTTCATAGTCATCATCGTCATGCTGCTGACGGTCTATCGCTCCATCGTGACCGTGATCCTCACCCTGTTCATGGTGGTGCTGTCACTGTCGGCCGCCCGCGGCCTGGTGGCCTTCCTGGGCTACTACAACATCATCGGCCTGTCGACGTTCGCCACGAACCTGTTGGTGATGCTGGCCATCGCGGCGTCCACCGACTACGCGATCTTCCTGATAGGCCGATATCAAGAGGCCCGAAGTGTCGGTGAAGACCGAGAGTCGGCCTACTACACGATGTTCCACGGCACCGCCCACGTGATCCTGGGCTCGGGCCTGACCATCGCCGGCGCCACGTTCTGTCTGCACTTCACGCGTCTGCCGTACTTCCAGTCCCTCGGTATCCCGCTCGCCATCGGCATGGTCATGGTGGTGCTGGTCGCGCTCAGCCTGGGCTCGGCGATCATCGCGGTGGCCACCAAGTTCGGTAAGACACTGGAACCCAAGCGGGCCATGCGGACCCGCGGCTGGCGCAAGATCGGTGCCGCGGTGGTGCGCTGGCCCGGACCCATCCTGATCGCCACCATCGCCATCTCGCTGGTCGGTCTGCTGACCCTGCCCGGGTACAAGACCAACTACAACGACCGCAAGTACCTGCCTTCGGATCTGCCGGCCAACACGGGGTACGCCGCGGCTGACCGCCACTTCTCCCCGGCCCGGATGAACCCCGAACTGCTGCTCATCGAGAGCGACCACGATCTGCGCAACTCGGCGGACTTCCTGGTGATCGAGCGGATCGCCAAGCGCATCATCGGCGTGCCGGGTGTCTCCCGCGTCCAGGCCATCACGCGCCCGCAGGGAACGCCGATCGAGCACACCTCGATCCCGTTCAACATCAGCATGCAGGGCACGACCCAGACCATGAATCAGAAGTACATGCAGGACCGCATGGCCGACATGCTCAAGCAGGCCGACGAAATGCAGGTCACGGTCGACACGATGACCAAGATGATCGCGCTCATGGAGCAGATGAAGACGGTCATGAACAGCATGGTCGGCAAGATGCACGGCATGGTCGACGACATCAAGGAACTCCGCGACAACATCTCGGATTTCGACGATTTCTTCCGGCCGATCCGCAACTACCTCTACTGGGAACCGCACTGCTACGACATCCCGATGTGCTGGGCGATGCGCTCGGTGTTCGACACCCTTGACGGCGTCGACACCATGACAGCCGATTTCGAACAGATCGTCCCTGACATGGACAAGATGAACGCCCTCATCCCGGTGATGATCGCGAACATGCAGCCCATGATCGCGACCATGAAGACGATGAAGACCATGATGCTGACCATGCAGGCCACCAACGGCGGCCTGCAGGATCAGATGGCGGCGATGCAGGACAATTCCACCGCCATGGGTCAGGCCTTCGACGCCGCCAAGAACGACGACTCGTTCTATCTGCCGCCGGAGACCTTCGACAACCCGGACTTCAAGCGCGGCATGAAGATGTTCCTGTCCCCCGACGGTCATGCGGTGCGGTTCATCATCAGCCACGAAGGCGATCCGATGAGCCCCGAAGGGGTCGCTCACGTCGAACCCATCAAGCTGGCCGCCAAGGAGGCGATCAAGGGCACCCCGCTGGAGGGTTCCAAGATCTACCTCGGCGGTACCGCGGCAATGTTCAAGGACATGCAGGAAGGCGCCAACTACGACCTGCTGATCGCCGGAATCGCCTCACTGTGCCTGATTTTCATCATCATGCTGATCCTCACGCGCAGCATGGTGGCCGCCGCGGTCATCGTCGGCACCGTGGTGTTGTCCCTGGGCGCGTCGTTCGGTCTCTCGGTGCTCATCTGGCAGCACCTGATCGGGCTGGAACTGCACTGGATGGTGCTGGCCATGTCGGTGATCATCCTGTTGGCCGTGGGCGCTGACTACAACCTGCTGCTGGTCTCCCGATTCAAAGAGGAGATACACGCGGGCCTCAACACCGGAATCATCCGAGCCATGGGCGGAACCGGGTCGGTGGTCACGTCGGCGGGCCTGGTGTTCGCGTTCACCATGATGTCGATGGCAGTCAGCGAACTCGCCGTGATCGGCCAGGTCGGCACCACGATCGGCCTCGGTCTGCTGTTCGACACCCTGGTCATCCGGTCCTTCATGACACCGTCCATCGCGGCGCTGATGGGCAAGTGGTTCTGGTGGCCGCAGATGGTGCGTCAGCGGCCCAAGCCCGAGCCGTGGCCCAAGCCGGTCCAGCGCGAGCCGCAGGACTCGCTCGCCTAGCGGACTATCTGAGCCTCAGCCCCGCGAGCGACCGTGTCTGTACGTAGACACGCCGTGAATTGCGTACCTGTGCGGTCGCTCGCGATGCTTGGCCGGGCCGCCTACCGGACGAGCGCGACGGCGAAGCCGTCCCAGCCCTTGGTTCCCACGGTTTGAATGGCCGCCGTATCGAGTCGCGGATGGCTACCCATCATCTCCAGCATGTCGCGCACGGCACGGGCCTGCTGGTCGTCGGCTGTCGGTTCGAGCACCCGGCCGGACCGGGTGATGTTGTCCACCACGATGATCGATCCCGGCCGGCCCAGTTTGATCGCCCACTCGACGTAGCCGACGTTGTTCTCCTTGTCGGCGTCGATGAAGGCGAGGTCGAACACGTCACCGCGTTCGGCCAACCGGGGCAACGTGTCGAGTGCGGCACCGACGATCACCTCGACACGGTCGGCGACACCGGCCCGCTCCAGATTGGCCTGAGCGACCTCGGCGTGACGGGGCTCGTATTCGAGGGTGACGACGCTGCCCTCGGGACCGACGCCGCGGGCCAGGTTGATGGTGCTGTATCCGGCGAGTGTGCCGATCTCGAGCACCCGTCGCGCCCCGGAGATCGTGGCCAGCAGCGACAACAGCTTGCCGTGTTGGGCTGACACCTCGATGGCGGGCATGTCGGCGTCGTGCGCGGATTGGCGCGCCGCGGCCAGCGCCTCGTCCTCGGTGCGCAGCACCTCGTTGAACATGACGTCGACATCGCGGGGTTCGGTCATGTGCGCCAGGCTAGCGTCATCGGGTCAGGCCGAGCAGCCGCCGCTCCACGAGGTCGGCGCCGTGCGACACCCCACCGGTCGCGGCGAATCCGGTGGCCACCCGACGCGCCCCTTCAGTCATCCGCATCGCCTCGCGCACCTTGTCGCGCAGTCTGTCTGGAGTGAGGCGCCGGGCGGGAAGCCTGGTCCCGCACCGCGCCACCTCCACCCGCCGGGCCACCTCGAGCTGGTCCCGCCCGTAGGGCACCACGCAGACCGGGATGCCGCGGGCCAATGCCTTCTGGGTCGCGCCCATCCCGCCGTGTGTCACGGCACATATCGCGCGGTCCAGCACGAGCGCATGTGGAATGAATTCGCACACGGTCGCATTGGCCGTCGACTCGATGCCCGGCGGCAGGCCGGCCGGCATCGTCGCCACCACGTGTACCGGCTCGTGAGCCAGTGCCTGCACGGCGACTGTCACCAGGTCGGCATCGGCTTGTTTCTCCGACGACGTCGTCACCAGGATGACCGGCCGGTCGATCGCGCCCAGCCAGTCCGGTGCAATGTCGCCGGCCCGGTCGAGCACACAGGGCCCGATCATCTGGACGGCATCGCCCCATTCGGTGGCGGGATATTGGAACGGCTTGCCACTCGCCAGCAGTATCAGTGGTGCCCGGCGCAGGAACTCGTCCATCGAATCCACCTGCGCAACAGCCACCTTCGCGCGAACCCGGTTGATCGGCGGCAGCATGATCTTCTCGAGAGGTCCGACCACCGCAGCACGGACGGCAGCGTCGCGAATCCGGCCCATCGGCCCGGTTCGGGGCGGCAAGCCCAGCCCGAACGGCGGCACCCCGTCGGCCCGCAACGGCACGGTGTAGGGCGCGAAACTCGCCCACGGGACGGTCCCCGAATCGGCCAATGATTGAGCGCCCCAGCAGTTCACGTCGATGAGCAGTGCGTCCGGTTCCGCCTGCCGCACTGCGTCGGAGAGATCGGTGATCTCGTACTCGGCGCGGTGGCCGAAGGCGGCGACCCCGATCTTCAGCGCTTCCCGCGGATTGCCGGCCTGCCAGTCGTCGATCTCGATCGTCTCGATCCGCGGGTCTATCGGTTCGGCGACGAATCCGAGGCGCCGTGCCGTTTCCACTCCGGCGGAGAGGGTGCGCACGTGCACGGTGTGTCCTCGACGTGCCAGTTCGACCAGCAACGCACTCATAGGGAGCAGGTGACCGAGCGCCGGCGAGGTGTAGGCCAGGATCGTCGCCACCGTTACGTCATCCTCTGGGCGGCGTCGAGTCTGCCTCGGGCGTCGAGCTTTTCGCACAGTGCCAGGTATTGCGCGCACGATTCGGCATAACCCGGCCCGTTCCCTTCCGCCCGGGCCAACAGGGCCCGTGAGCGCAACCACCACAGGTCGAGCGCCGGGATACCGGGCCGCAGTTCTTGCCATTGCTCGACAATTCGCCGGGCTTCGGCCCGCTCATCCTCGGATCCGGACGCGATCAGGATCTCGACGAGTGTCTCCCCCACGCATCCCAGGAGGAACCTGGAGCCGTTGTCGGCATACTTCGCGAAACCCGCCCGCAGATCGGTGAGCGCTTGTTCGCGGTCTCCCTTGCGGGCCGCGTCGACGGCGAGGTCGGCGATGATGGTGGGCCTGATGAACGTCATCGATCTGTGCTCGTCGATGTACGAAAGCGCGTGCCGCAGCGCGGCAATCGCCTCGGTACTCGGCTCGCGCCCCGCGCGCAGCAGGGCGGTGCCGCGAGCCCACAGGGTGCAGACGACGCCGCTGCTGTCTCCGAGCGCGTCGGCGGCGCGTGCCGCCTCGTCGAGAGCGTCCATGAACTCGCCGGCGTGGCACAGACCGAGCGCCACCGCAGCTCCCGCGTACAGCACGGTGTGGGTGAACGTCATCGGCCGATCCGCCTGAGCCAGCTCGATACCTTCGCGCAGATGTCGTCGTCCCTGTTCCGACCGGCCCAGGCACAACTCCATGACACCGCGCAACGCCTGCGCAGGAGCGAGTTCGGTGGGTGGCGTCCGATCCCCGTCGAGTAAGTCGATGGCCCGCAGTCCCGAGTCGAGTTCACAGTTGGCCAGCTTTGCGAAGGCGACCGCGTTCACCACGATGCCGGTGGCCTCGGCATCCCACTGGGCGTCCTCGGCCATCCGGTGCAGCTCCGAGGCGAGCGCCGCGGCCTCACGGAGGTTTTCCTCGTTGACCGTGATCGACCACAGCTGCCCGGCGGTTCCGATGGCGAGCGACCTCGCGTTGTCGGTTCGCGTTGCGAGATCACGGAATTCGCGGTACCGCGACGCCGTGTCGACGTCGTTGCCCACGTACAGCGAGGTCGACACCAGCAGCGCACGAGATGCCACCTGCATGTCGGCCACCCCGGCCTGGTCCGGGGGCAGCTCGTCGGCGATGCGCTGGGCATGCTCCCACTGCTCACGCGCCGCGGGAATGTCCCGCAGCCGGATCCACTGCCCCGCACGCATATGCCACCGGTAGGCGGCGATGAGCTCACCGGCCGCCTCGAAGTGGGCGGCGATCAACGCAGCATTCTCATCGGCGGCTGCGGGATCACGCCGCTCGATGGCAGCCGCGAGACGACCGTGGGCGTGCGCCCGGTCACGGTTCAGCTGCGACTCGTAGGCCACCGTGCGAACCAGCGGATGATGAAAGCAATACCGTTGTCGGGGAAAGAATTCCGTCTGATCGATCAGTTCCGCGGAGACCAGCTCGGGCAGTCCGTCCGCCTCGAGGTCCGGCCGCAGCACACTCAGGGTGTCGGTGTCGAAGTCCGCGCCGATCACCGCAGCCGCGTTGAGGGCCTGCTTGGCGGGTGCCGACAACCGGTCGATACGTGCCGCCAGGGCGGCCTGAACCGTCGCCGGGACGAAGATGCGGTCGAGATTGCTCGTCATCCGATAGTTCCCGCGACTACCCGCCAACACGCCCCGCCCAGCGAGATCCCGCACGATCTCTTCGACGAAGTACGGGTTGCCGACGGCCACACCGGCGATGCGGGCGGTCAGCCCGACCAGTGACGGATCGTCGCCGAGAAGGTTGCCGACCAGGCAGGCTGTGACGGACGCCGTCAACGGCTGCAGCCTGATGGTCGCGGACGGATCCCGGTGCAGCGCTCCGTGATACTCCGGCCGATAGGTGGCGACGACCGTCGCCGTCGCCACATCGCCGACCGCGGCGACGAAATCGGCGAGGACCTCGTCGCTGGGCGCGTCGATCCAGTGCACATCCTCGAGGACGAAGACGGTCGGGACGGCGGCGACTCGAACCGCGGTGGCCATGAGTTCAACCAGTCGGCGTCGTCGACCCTCGATGGCGACATGCAGATCGGGCGCTTGCGCATCGCTGAGACCCATGGCCTCGAACAGCACGCCCGCATCCGGCGACTCCGCAGGCAGGCGCCCGCCGAATTGTGCGATGACGCGCTCGCGTGCGGCGGCAGGGCTCAACCCGTCCACCCCGAACATGCCGTGCAGCAACAGTGACAGCATCCGGAAGGCCAGCACGGAGGCGTGCGCCTCGCCCCTGGCGACCACGACCCGGACTCCCTGCCGTTCAGCGGCCGCGGCGAAATCGCTGACCAGCCGGCTCTTACCCAAGCCCGGCTCACCGATCAGGCCGACGAACTCGCCATCCCCGGAGTCAAAGGCCTCCTGGAGGCGATTCAGTTCCGCCGCACGGCCCAGCAGGACGCCGTCGCCTCGGCCCAGCACTCCGCTGCCGGTCTCCACCGAGAACAGCTGCCGCGCCGCCACCGGCTCGTCGAAGCCCTTGACCGTGACGTAGTCCGTAGGTCCGAGCCGCGCGGCGGACTCGACCAGTCGCGCGGTGGACAGTGAACACATGACCCCGCCTGCGGGGGCGGCTGATTCCATGCGCTGCGCCAGGCCGACGGGGTGACCGACGGCGGTGTACCCGCCCGAGCCGATCGCCCCGGCGATGACGTCACCGGAGTTCAGCCCCACCCGCAGATTCAGGGCGACCCCGTCGCGGCGCGCGACGTCGGCGGCCAGCACAGTGGTTACCGCCTGGATCTCCAGGGCCGCGATGCAGGCCCGCAGGGCGTGATCCTCCAGCGCGGCCGGCGCACCGAACAGTGCCATCAGGCCGTCGCCGGTGAATTTGTCCACGGTCCCGCCATAGCGCTGCACCACGGCCGCGGCCCGGTTGAACAGATCGTTCATGATTTCGCGCAGCCGCTCGGTATCGACTGCGGCGGCGAGTCTCATCGACCCGACGACGTCAGCGAAGAGCACGGTGACCTGTTTGTATTCGCTGGCCTCCGGGCGCGCGCCCACCGGCGTCCCGCACATGTCGCAGAATCTTGCCCGCGGCCGCAGGTCGCTGGCGCACGATTGACACCGGTCGGCCATCTCAGAGACCTGGCCGGCCATTCGCCAATCCTTCTAGCCCGTCAATATGGCAATGATCGCGTACTCGGGCTCAGACCACACCTTCTTTGGCGTAGACCATCCGCAGGACCAGGCCGACCTCCGGCCCCATGATCGCTGTACACAACTCGATATGGGCGGCGACGAAATCCGGTCCGTGCGGCGGGTCCGCCTGGCTCAGGTGGTGGGCAAGTTCGTGCAGTACCACCAACTCTCGCAGGGCCCAGGTGTCGCGCTCGGGCACGGCGATGACGGCTGTGCCGTCGATCAGCTCGTAGTGCGCCGCGGCGACGCCCCGGCGGCGACGCACGGCGACCGGATCAGCGCCGACCCGGGCGACGACGTCGTCGACGTAGCGCTGCACCGAGTCCACCGAGCCGAATTTCGCCTCGGGCGGCAAGGTGAGGGAGGTGCCGAAGAAGTCGATGGCCCGCGAACTATGTTGTGCCGCACGGTCGAACATGGTCCGCACGAACTGCTCGGCGGCGTAGACGCGGGCCCGCTGGCCGTCGCGCGCGCTCACTGCTCCAGGGCGCCGCGTGCGCCGGAGATCTCCTGGCTCGCGCCGAGCCGGGCATGGCGGCCGGCACGGTCCCCGGCCCGGCGCGCGGCCGACGAGTACC
>NZ_HG322951.1:520747-611219 GCF_000455325.1 Mycolicibacterium septicum DSM 44393 | reverse complement strand
CATGGCGGCCGGCACGGTCCCCGGCCCGGCGCGCGGCCGACGAGTACCCGGCCGACGCGCTGGCGGCCCGCCAGGTGCCGCGGGCCTGCGACGTCTCCCGGTAGAAGCTGCGCAGCTCGATATCCTTGTCCCGCAACGCGATAGCGGTACCCGGCCGGTCGGCCTCGTCGGCCTCGCGCTGGGCCTCCTCTTTGGCTTCCGACAGCCGCTGCCCGATCCGGGCCCCGAAGGCCAGCTGGAAGTTGAGCCGGGCGGTGATGGTCGGGGTCGGGCGGTGCGCTCCCGAGGCGATGTAGCTCTCCGACGCCTTCACCATCTGCAGCACCAGGCTGGTGTAGAGCGCATGGGTGGCGTCGATGTCCTCGGCGAACCCGTACGCGTAGACGAACGTCGAGTTGGACGCCACGTCGCATTTCACATCGTTGGCCATGCCGATCACCACGAACAGCTGCACATAGGTGCGCAGCCCCTTGGTGCCGGCCTCGCCGATGGTGATGGTGCGCTGCACCGGCATCTGCGCCTTGGTCCGCTCGGCCGAATGCGCGCGAGCCAGCGCCAGGTCGATGGCGGTGGCGGTGGCCAGCCGCTGGGCGGCGGCCATGAACGCCTCGGCCTCGTGCCGATTGTCGGTGCCCTCGGCCTGACGCAGCAGTGCGGCGATCCGCGCCAGCATCTTGTCGTCAGACATACCGCGATCCGCTTCGCTTCTCGCTTGCCGTCATGCCCGCGATCCTAGAAACCTCCTCTGACATCACTTCCCGACGAAGCCTCCCACCGCGTCCACCACCTGCGGTGACAACGGTCCGGGCTTGCCGTAGTTGGCGATGCTGTCGGTGGGATCGTCGCGCAGCACGTGGTTGACACCCTTGAGCTCGACGAGCGTGAGTGCGGTGTGCTTGAGCGCGTCGATCAGCGGGCGCTCGATCTCACAGCTGGCCTGGGAATCCGAGTCCGAGCAGGTGAGCAGCACCGGCATGCCGTCGGGCAGCGCAGCGGCCAGCTGCAGCGGGTCGATCTTGTCGGCCTCGATGATGGCGTTGAGATTGTCCTTGTTGACGATCGCGCTCAGCCCCTCGGGGAGGTTGGCGGGCACGGTGCCCTTGGTGCGGATCTCGTCGACGGCGCCCAGCCAGGCGGTCAGCACCTCGGGCGTGGCGCCGGAGCGCACCCGGTTGGTGATGATGTCGAGGTAGCGCCCGGACAGCGGCTGAAACAGCGCCAGCGAGTGAACCTTCGGATCACCGGCACCGGCCAGGGTCATGGCGTGGATGGCGCCTTCGCCCACCGCGTAGATCGACAGCTCGGCCGCGTCGGTGTCGGGCCGGCCGGCCAGGAAGCGCAGCGCGGCGGCCGCCCCGCTGGTGTAGACACCGCTGACCACCTCGGCGGGTTTCTTCTCGTACGGGCCGAGTTTGGTGGCGCCGGTGCCGATCTTGTCGTAGCGCAGGCTCGCGACGCCCTTGTCCGACAAGGTTTCCGCGAGCTGGCGCATATTGCCGACCGGACCGACGACCTTGTTGTCTCCGTTGCGGTCGGTGGGTCCGCTCTCGGAGATCAGCAGCGCGGCCGGGCCCGCCGTGTCCCGGTGCCGATAGGTGCCGTGGATGGTGAGACCGTCGGCGTCGAAAGTGACGTCGGTATCGGTCCATGCCGGTTGCCGGCCCTCCGTCGAGGTCCCCGAACCGCAGCCGGCCACCAGCAGCACCGAAAGCAGTGCCACCGCAAGCTTTCTCACAGGTGGGTCTCGATCCAGGTCGTCACGTCGTCGAGGACAAGCTCCTTCTCGGGCTCGTTGAACACCTCGTGGAACAGACCGGGATACACCTTGAGGTGGACGTCCTGGGAGGCCACGCATTCGACGAGGCGGTGGCTGCCCTCGACGGGCACCAGGCGGTCCTTCTCGCCGTGCACCACCAGCAGCGGCGCGGTGAGGGCCGACGCCCGCTGCGGCATGGTCTCGCCCACGATGATCAGCGCCCGGGCGATGCCCGCGGGGACCTTGCCGTGCCACACCAACGGGTCGGCCTTGTAGGCCGCCACCACCTCGGGGTCGCGGGACACCGCGTCGGCGTCGAGATTCTCCACGGGCAGCCCGGGGGCGATCTTGCCGAGCACCTTGGCCACGGCCGCCAGCGCCGAGGACACCGATGCCTGCGCGGCAACGGCCGGCCCGGACAGCACCATCGCGGTGTACTCGTCGGGGTATTCGACGCCGTAGCTGAACACGATGCCGCCGCCCATGCTGTGCCCCAGCACGAGGCGTGGCAGCTGCGGGTACTCGGCGGTCGCGATGCCGACCAGCGTGTGGAAGTCGCCGACATACTCGGACATGTCGCGCAGGTACACCCGCTTGCCGCCGGAGCGGCCGTGACCGCGGTGGTCCAGCGCGTAGACGACCAGCCCCGCCTGCCCGAACCGTTGCGCGACGTGGTGGTACCGCCCGGCGTGTTCGCCCAGGCCGTGGGAGAGGACGATGACGCCTCGCGGCGCGACGTCGGGCGTCCATACGTCATAGACGATGCGGACCCCGCCGACGCCGTCGAAGGTCTGTTCACTGCGGGTGCTGGTCACCCTGGCGAGCGTATTCGATCGAAGTTGTCGGGGGTGCTGCGTAAGCTCGCGAATGTGACGGTCCTCGCTCACCGCCTTGACGATGACAGCCCGGCCGATGCGTTCCTGGCCGACGCCCAGCGCTACCGGCGTGAGCTGCTGGCGCACTGCTACCGGATGACGGGCTCGCTGCACGATGCCGAGGATCTGGTGCAGGAAACCTACCTGCGCGCCTGGAAGGCCTACGGGGGTTTCGAGGGCAAATCCTCGGTGCGTACCTGGCTGTACCGCATCGCCACCAACACCTGCCTGACGGCGCTGGAGGGCAGGCAACGCCGTCCGCTGCCGTCGGGGTTGGGCAACCCGAGTTCGTCGCCCACCGACGAGATCTCCGAGCACCACGAGATCCCCTGGCTGCAGCCCCTGCCGGATTCCACCGACGACCCGGCGGATCCCAGCACCATCGTCGGGACCCGGGATTCGGTGCGGCTCGCGTTCGTCGCAGCCCTGCAGCATCTGTCACCGCGGCAACGCGCGGTGCTGGTGATGCGCGAGGTGCTGCAGTGGAAGGCCGCGGAAGTCGCCGGAGCGATCGGCACTTCCACGGCAGCCGTCAACAGCCTGTTGCAGCGGGCCAGGGCTCAACTCGACGCGGTGGGCCCCAGCCAGGACGATGAGATCGACCCGCCGGACTCCCCCCACGCCCAGAACCTGCTGCGCAACTACATGGCAGCCTTCGAGGCCTACGACATCGACAAGCTGGTCGAGCTGTTCACGGCCGAGGCCGTCTGGGAGATGCCGCCGTTCGACACCTGGTACCAGGGGCCGCAGGCCATCGGCGACCTGTCCCGGTACAAGTGCCCGGCCGAGGAACCCGGCGACATGCGGTTCATCGCGACGAGCGCCAACGGCCAGCCCGCTGCGGCGATGTACATGCTCAACCGCGAGACGGGCCGGCACGAGGCGTTCCAGTTGCACGTCCTCGAGGTAGGCCCCGAAGGCATCTCGCATGTGGTGGCGTTCATGGAGCTGACCCTGTTCGAGAAGTTCGGGCTGCCCGCCTCACTCTGACTTGTACGCCGCTTCGAGTTTGGCGATGTCGAACTTGCCGACAGTGCTCAGTACCGCGGACATCAACCGGGCATCGGCCTCGGAATCCCCGTTGTCCAGCAGGTCGTAGTACTCGGTCGGGGTGATCTGCCAGGCCAGCCCGTACTTGTCCTTCAGCCAGCCGCACGGCAACTCCTCGCCGCCTTCGACCAGCGCGGCCCAGATCTGGTCGAGCTGCTCCTGGCCGGTGACGCGCACTTCCAGCGAGACCGCCTCGGTGAAGGTGAACTGCGGGCCGCCGTTGATGCCGACGAAGCGCTGCCCGGACAGTTCGAACTCGACCACCACCGGCACGTCCTGCGGGGACGGCGAATCGGGATGCGAGGCGATGGCCTTGACGATCCGGCCATTGCCGCCGAACGCGGCGATGTAGTGCTGGGCGGCCTGCTCGGCCTCCCGGTCGAACCACAGATTCGGGACGATGCTTGCGTTGATCTCGGTCATGTTGGAGCAGACCGACGGTGAGCACGTTTCTCATCGCCGCCTGTCCGCAACGCATCGCTCGACAACGAAATCAAGCCAGGATCATCGCAGGTCAGCGGCCAGTTACTGAACGGTATTGCAACCTGTTCTATTATCGCCTCTCATGAAGACCAAAGGCGCCCTGCTGTGGGAACTCAACTCGCCATTCCAGGTCGACGAGATCGACCTCGGCGACCCCGTCGCCGACGAAGTACAGATCCAGATGCACGCCGCGGGCATGTGCCACTCGGATTACCACCTGACCACCGGTGCCACCCCGATGGCGCTGCCGGCGCTCGGCGGCCATGAGGGCGCCGGCGTCGTCACCAAGGTCGGCAAGAACGTCACCGGCATCGAGGAGGGCGACCATGTCATCCTCGCCTTCATCCCGGCCTGTGGCGAATGCCCGCCGTGTCTGAAGGGCTTCCGCTCGCTGTGCGACCGCGGCGCGGTCCTGCTCGGCGGTAAGGCCATCGCCGACGGCACCAACCGCATCACCGCCCGCGGTCGTGAGGTGTCGCCGATGAACCTTCTCGGCACCTTCGCGCCGTACATGACCGTCCACAAGGATTCCGTCGTCAAGATCGACAAGGACATCCCGTTCGAGACCGCGGCCATCATGGGCTGCGCGGTGCCGACCGGCTTCGGTTCGGCCACCAACGTCGCCGACGTCAAGCCCGGCGAGACCGTCATCGTCGTCGGCGTCGGCGGTATCGGCATGAGCGCCCTGCAGGGCGCAGTCATCTCGGGCGCCAAGCACGTCATCGCGATCGACCCGAACGAATGGAAGCGCGAGCAGGCCATCAAGTTCGGTGCCACGCACGTCTACCCCTCGATGGCCGAGGCCATCGCGCCGGTCATCGACACGACCTGGGGTCTGATGGCGGACAAGGTCATCATCGCCGTGGGCGAGATGAAGGGCGAGTACATCGAAGAGGCGATGATCCTCACCGCCAAGACCGGCACCTGCGTGGTGACGGGCATGGGCTCGATGATGGACGCCGACGTCAAGCTCAACCTGTTCCTGTTCACCATGTTGCAGAAGACGTTGAAGGGCAACATCTTCGGCGGCGGTAACTCGCACGTCGAGACGCCCCGGTTGACTGCGCTGTACAAGTCGGGCCTGCTGAACATCGACGACATGATCACGCGGACCTACAAGCTCGAGGACATCAACCAGGGCTACCAGGACATGCTGGACGGCAACAACATTCGCGGCGTCATCAAGTTCGACGAGTCGGACTGGTAACACTCTCCGCGCCAGACCCAAAACCCCCTTTCAGCGTCGAAAGGGGGTTTTGTGTCTGTTCAGCGGTTGAGCCCGGTCAGCCGCACCAGGGCATCGAACCCGTCGTAGGTGCCCGGCCAGTTCGCCCGGACGGCGTCCAGGCCGGCGTGGTGGACGACGCTGCGGAGCACCACGGTGACGATGATGGCGTCGTCGGCGTAGCCGATCACAGGGATGAAATCAGGGATCAGATCGATGGGCAGCGCCAGATAGACCACCAGCAGCGCCAGCCGGATCCGCACGCCCCGCGGGAGAGATTTATCCGCGGCCAGACGTCGGATCAGCCGCAGCAGATCGGGCAGCAACCGCAGCGCCTCACTGAGCAGGTTCCCGCGCGGCCGCACGACGAGCAGGGCGACGACGAGCACGAGCCAGCTCAGCAGCAGGGCGGCGCCGAGGCCCAGCAGCGTGTTACCCCACCAGGTGTCGACCACCTGACGATCATCGCCAGCCATGCCGGGCAGACGCAAAAGTCCCCCGGAACGTGCGCTCCGGGGGACCTTCGGGTCTGTTCGCGAGAGTTACTTGGGCGGCATCCGGATGCCGCCGTCGACGCGGACCACCTCGGCGTTCATGTACGAGTTGGTCAGCAGCTCGACGACCATGGAGGCCAGCTCGTCCGGCTTGCCGAGGCGGTGCGGGAACAGCACCGACTCGCCCAGCTTCGCCTTGAACGCCTCGGAGGCCTCGCCCTCGCCGTAGATCGGGGTGTCGATCAGGCCGGGGGCCACGGTGTTGACCCGGATGCCCGCAGCGGACAGGTCGCGGGCGACCGGGAGGGTCAGGCCGACGACACCGCCCTTGGACGACGAGTAGGCCGCCTGGCCGATCTGGCCGTCGAAGGCCGCGACGCTGGTCATGTTGACGATGGCTCCGCGCTCGCCGGTGTCGGTGAGCTCGTTGCGGCTCATCGCGGTGGCGGCCAGCCGGATGCAGTCGAAGGTGCCGACCAGGTTGATGGCCAGGACCTTCTTGTAGACGTCCAGGTTGTGCGCCGACTCGAATTCGCCGTCCTTGCCGATGGTGCGCTGGGCCCAGCCGATACCGGCCGAGTTCACCAGGGCCCGCAGCGGACCGAGGTCGGCGGCGGTGTTGACCGCGTCGAGGATCTGGTCGGTGTTGGTGACGTCGACGGTGACGAACACACCGCCGATCTCGTGGGCGAGGGCCTCGCCCTTATCCGCCTGCAGGTCAGCCACGACGACGCGGGCTCCCTTGGCAGCCAACTGGCGGGCAGTCGCCGCGCCGATACCTGATGCGCCACCGGTGACGATGGCGCTTGCTCCGTTGAGTTCCACGCCCAACACACTAAGCCCCTGCCATCCCCGATCCACCGGTTGGTCAGCTAAGGCCGTCGGTAGGCTGGCGCCATGGCTTCCGGGACGTCCAGAGTCGACATCCGACGCGCGGACGACCGCGGTGCGAGCACGACCGATTGGCTGCAGTCACGGCACTCGTTCTCATTCGCCGACTACTACGACCCGGCCAACACCCACCACGGGCTGCTGCTGGTGAACAACGACGACATCGTCGCGCCCGGCGCCGGCTTTGACACCCACCCGCACCGGGACATGGAGATCGTCACGTGGGTGCTGTCGGGCCAGTTGGCGCACAAGGATTCGATGGGCAACTCCGGGGTGATCTACCCGGGCCTGGCCCAGCGGATGTCGGCCGGAACGGGAGTGCAGCATTCCGAGAAGAACGGGTCTTCCAGTGAGCCCGTGCATTTCGTGCAGATGTGGGTCCTCCCCGACACCGCCGGGGTGACGCCGGGCTATCAGCAGCAGGAGATAGAGCTGGCCGCCACGTTGACGCCGATCGCCTCCGGTGCCGTCGACGCGGCCGTCACCCTGCACAACCGCGATGCCACGCTGTACGGCGCCCGCCTGCAGCCAGGCGACTCGGTCGAGCTGCCGCAGGCTCGCTACGTCCACGTGTTCGTCGCGCGCGGGTCGGTCACGCTGGAGAGATCCGGGCCGCTGGCCGAGGGTGACGCCGCCCGGCTCACCGGTTCGGGCGGACGGGTCACAGCCGACTCCGAAGCCGAGATCCTGGTCTGGGAGATGAATGCGGGTTTGGGCGGCGCGTAGCGCGATCGCACTGATCACCGCGGCCGCACTGGCCGCGTGTGGGACGCCCCCCGAACCCGCGCCGTCGCCGCCGACCTCGAGCGCCGGGCAACCGCCCGCCGGGCTGGCCGCTGCGCCCCTGCACGTCCCCGCGGAACTCGCCCAGGCGCCACTCGACGAACCGCGCCAGGCGCTGATCCCCGCCGGCTGGACCATCGAGGTGATCGCCCGCGTACCCAAGGCCAGGATGGCCGCCTTCGCCCCCGATGGCGCGTTGCTGGTGTCGGTGCCGGCCACCGGGCAGGTGCTCACGGTTCGCCCTGACCAGCGAACCCTGCTCGACGGACTGGACCAGCCACACGGACTCTTCTCCGCCGGGACGACCCTGTATGTCGCCGAGAGCAACCGCATCGACGCCTACGACTACGTCGACGGCCGGGCCGTCAACCACCGCACCGTCGCGGGTGGCCTGCCCGACGCCAAGAGCCCCGAACTGCGCGGCGCCTATTCCCACGCACTCAAGAGCGTGGTCGTGGGATCCGATGGTGCGGTGTACTTTTCGATCGGATCGACCGGCAATACCTCGGCCGAGGACCGCACCGCCACCCCGCCTCGAGCCACCATCATGCGGGTGCCGCCCGGTGGTGGGCCGGCGGCGCCGTTCGCCACCGGGGTGCGCAACGGCACGGGCCTGGCCCTCGCACCGGACGGTGCGCTGTGGACGGCGGTGAACAACCGCGACAACGTGCCCGATCCGCAGGGCCGGGTGCGCCAGGACTATGTGGACGACCACCCGCCGGAGTCGGTGGCCAAGGTGACCCCGGGACGCGAATTAGGTTGGCCCTACTGCAATCCCGACGGCGCACCACCAGCCGGGTTCATCCGGGACATGGAGACCAACGCCGACGGCGACAAGATGGATTGTGCGGCGCTGGCACCGGTCGAGCAGACATTGGGCGCGCATTCGGCTCCGCTGGGGATGAGTTTCACCGAGCTTCCCGGCTACGGCTCCGGCGCGCTGGTCGGGGTGCACGGCTCGTGGAACCGGCAGTCCCCGCAGGCTCCCGAGGTGTCGTTCTTCGGTTGGCACAACGGCACATTGGGCCCGCAGCAGACCCTGGCCTCCGGTTTCCAGGCCGACGACGGCACTCGTTGGGGCCGTCCGGTGGCCGCGGTCGCCGGGCCGGACGGCGCCGTGTACATCACCGATGACTACGCCGGCGCGGTGTATCGGCTGGCGCCTTAGACGTACGATCGCCGTTGTGGCCGACCAACAGCTAGGCGATCTCAAGCTGCTGCGCCGGGTCCGGGACCGTATCGACCGCGAGTACGCGCAGCCGCTGAACGTCGAAGCACTTGCCCGCGGGGTCAACATGTCCGCCGGACACCTCAGCAGGCAGTTCAAGATCGCTTATGGCGAGTCACCGTATTCGTATCTGATGACGCGTCGGATCGAGCGCGCGATGGCGCTGCTGCGTCGCGGCGACATGTCGGTCACCGAGGTCTGCTTCGCCGTCGGCTGCTCCTCTCTCGGCACGTTCAGTACCCGGTTCACCGAACTCGTCGGCATCCCGCCCAGCCGGTACCGGGAGCAGACCGCCGAGGTGACCGATGGCCTGCCGTCGTGCATGGAGAAGCACGTCACCAAACCGATCAGGAATCGAGAAGCGGCCGCGGTGGACCTCCACATAGCGTCTAAGGCATGAGCATTTCAGATATCAAGATCCACAACACGTTCCTGCCACACGAAGATCCGGAAGCCTCCCTGGCCTTCTACCGCGACGTGCTCGGCTTCGAGGTCCGCCTCGACGTCGGCGGCGGCAAGATGCGTTGGATCACCGTCGGGCCGGTCGGCCAGCCCGACACCTCCATCGTGTTGCATCCGCCGGCCGCCGACCCGGGGATCACCGACGACGAGCGCCGCCTGATCGCCGAGATGATGGCCAAGGGCACCTACGCGATCGTCGTGCTGGCGACCAAGGATCTGGACGCCACGTTCGAGAAACTGCAGGCCACCGACACGGAGATCGTGCAGGAACCGACCGACCAGCCCTACGGCGTGCGCGACTGCGCCGTCCGTGACCCCGCCGGAACCATGATCCGAATCCAGGAGCGCGCCTGACCGATGAGCCCCGCCACGACTCACCCCGCCGACAGCCACGATCTGATCCGGGTCACCGGTGCCCGGGAGAACAACCTCAAGGACGTCGACATCGAGTTACCCAAACGCCGGTTGACGGTGTTCACGGGCGTCTCGGGGTCGGGCAAGAGCTCATTGGTGTTCGACACGATCGCCGCCGAGTCCCAGCGGTTGATCAACGAGACCTACAGCGCCTTCGTGCAGGGTTTCATGCCGAACCTGGCCCGCCCCGAGGTGGACGTGCTCGACGGGCTGACCACGGCGATCATCGTCGACCAGCAGCGAATGGGTGCCGATCCGCGCTCCACAGTCGGCACCGCCACCGATACCGGGGCGATGCTGCGCATCCTGTTCAGCCGGATCGCGACTCCGCATATCGGTTCACCACAAGCCTTTTCATTCAATGTGGCGTCGATCAGCGGGGCGGGGGCGGTGACGCTGGAGAAGAGCGGGCGCACCGTCAAGGAACGCCGCGAGTTCAACATCGTCGGCGGAATGTGCCCGCGGTGCGAGGGGCGCGGCGCGGTCAACGACATCGACCTGACCGCGCTGTACGACGACACCAAATCGCTGAACGAGGGTGCGCTGAGCATCCCCGGCTACAGCATGGACGGCTGGTACGGCCGGATCTTCCGGGGCTGCGGCTTCTTCGACCCGGACAAGCCGATCAACAAGTTCACCAAGAAAGAACTCGACGCGCTACTGCACAAAGAGGCGACCAAGCTCAAGGTCGACGGGGTCAACCTGACCTACCTCGGACTGATCCCGCAGATCCAGAAGTCGTTCCTGGCCAAGGACGTCGAGGCCATGCAGCCGCACATCCGGGCATTCGTCGAACGTGCGGTCACGTTCACCACCTGCCCGGAGTGCGACGGCACCCGACTTTCGGAGACCGCGCGGTCGTCGAAGATCGAGGGCGTCAACATCGCCGAGGTCAGCGCGATGCAGATCACCGACCTGGCCACCTGGATCGGCGGTCTCGCGAAGAAGCCCGCAGCCAAATCCGTGGCTCCGCTGCTCGCGGCGTTGCAGCACACGCTGGACTCGTTCGTCGAGATCGGGTTGGGCTATCTGTCCCTGGACCGCCCGGCCGGCACCCTGTCCGGCGGAGAAGCCCAGCGCGTCAAGATGATCCGTCACCTCGGCTCGTCCCTGACCGATGTCACCTACGTGTTCGACGAACCGACCATCGGCCTGCACCCGCACGACATCGCCAGGATGAACAATCTGCTGCTGGCCCTGCGCGACAAGGGCAATACCGTGCTGGTGGTCGAACACAAGCCCGAGACGATCTTGATCGCCGACCATGTGGTGGACCTGGGTCCGGGCGCGGGTGCGGCCGGGGGTGAGGTGGTCTTCGAGGGCAGCGTGGCGGGCCTGCGGGACAGTGACACCGTCACCGGCCGCCACCTGGGTTACCGCGCTGCGCTGAAGGATTCGGCGCGGGAAGCCAACGGCGTGTTGGAGATCCGCGGGGCCGGTACCCATAATCTGCGCGACGTGGACGTCGACATCCCGCTCGGTGCGCTGGTGGTGATCACCGGTGTCGCGGGCTCGGGGAAGAGTTCGTTGATCGACGGGTCGGTGGCCGGCCGGGACGGCGTGGTGGTGGTCGATCAGAGCCCGATCCGCGGCTCGCGCCGCAGCAACCCGGCCACCTACACCGGACTGCTCGACCCGATCCGTAAGGCGTTCGCGAAGGCCAATGACGTCAAACCGGCCCTGTTCAGCTCGAACTCAGAGGGCGCCTGCCCGACGTGCAACGGCGCCGGGGTGATCTACACCGACCTCGGCGTGATGGCCACGGTCGAGACCACATGCGAGGAATGTGAGGGCAGGCGGTTCGGCGCCTCGGTACTGCAGTACACCCTCGGCGGACGCGACATCGCCGAGGTGCTGGCCATGCCGGTCAGCGAGGCGGCCCGCTACTTCGGTGAAGGTGAGTCGAAAGTTCCTGCCGCACAGAAGATCCTGTCCCGCATGGCCGATGTGGGCCTGGGCTACCTGACGCTCGGGCAGCCGCTGACCACACTGTCCGGCGGCGAGCGGCAACGGCTCAAGCTCGCTGCGCAAATGGGAGAGAAGGGTGACACCTACATCCTCGACGAGCCGACGACCGGCCTGCACCTGGCCGATGTCGAACAACTGCTCGGCCTGCTGGACCGACTGGTCGATTCAGGCAAGTCGGTGGTGGTGATCGAGCATCACCAGGCGGTCATGGCGCATGCAGACTGGATCATCGACCTGGGGCCGGGCGCCGGGCATGACGGCGGTCGCGTCGTCTTCGAGGGCACCCCGGCAGACCTGGTCGCCGAGCGCGCCACGCTGACGGGGCAACACCTCGCCGAATATGTGGGTGCCTGAACCAACATTGTCAGGGCGCCCGAACTTTCTGGTGTTGATCCCCAAACTTATTGTCGAATAAGCACTTTCGGGCGGGACGGTTTGCGTCGTCCCGCCCGGGGTGCGTATGGTGGTGACAGCGAAGGGGAGTAGCCCCCAATCGGATATTCGACATACTGGCCGCGCAGCGATGCATCAACGGCCCGGTTATCCGAACCGGTCACTGGCCGGTGGGCGAGACCTTCGGCCGTAGACCATTGGGTTGCCGGCCGGAGGCATATGGATCAGCCCCCAACGGCAGCCAACGACCGAGGAGTTGTTGAGTGCTCGCTGCTCTGCTCTTGAGCTTCGCTGTCATCTTCGTCGCCGAGCTCGGCGACAAGTCACAGCTGATGGCCATGACATTCGCGCTGCGCTACCGCTGGTGGGTGGTGCTCGTCGGTATCACCGCTGCCACCACCGCAGTTCACCTGATCTCCGTCGCGGTCGGCCACTACCTGGGCGCGGCGCTGCCGACGCACCTGCTCGGCATCCTGGCCGGGGTGGCATTCGTGTTCTTCGGGCTGTGGACCCTGCGTGGCGACAAGCTGTCCGACGATGAGGCGACTCGCGCCCAGCGTTCGACCGCCCCGGCGTTCTTCACCGTCACCTCGGCCTTCCTGCTCGCCGAACTCGGCGACAAGACGATGCTCGCCACCATCACACTCGCCGCCGACAACGACTGGGTAGGTGTGTGGATCGGTTCCACCATCGGCATGGTGGCCGCCGACGCACTCGCCATCGTTGTGGGGGCGATCGCCGGCAAGCACCTGCCCGAGCGCGTGATCCAGCTGGGTGCCGCGGCGCTGTTCGTGATCTTCGGCCTGGCGATGCTGCTGGAGGGCGCATTCCCGGCAGCCCCCGTCTGGGCGACCACCGCGGGTGCGATTGCCGTGACAGCGCTGTGCGCGGCGGGTCTGCGTGCGCTGCCCGCGCATTTGCGGCCGGCGGCGATGCGCAAGCCCCAGGCGGCCGAACCAGCTAACTCCGATCAACCAGGTGCGATCGCCCCTTGATCCAACCGTGACCAGGCTGTTACGCATGTTGACAGAGTTTCCTGTGTGGTTATTGTGTAGTTCGTGCCAGGCCTGGCAAAACTCCTCAAGCGTGCGGTCGCCACTGCGTCCGCCGTTGCCGTCTGTGCGGCATTAGCCACCACCGGCTCCCCCGTCGCGCGCGCCGAGGACGCCCGGGCACTGCTGCTCGGCGCGATCGCCAACACCAAGGGCGCCTACCTCGTCTACAACTTCGGCGGCCAGTTCGCCGCACCGTTCCTGTCCGCCGACGGCCGCGCCTACACGCTGAACAACGGTGGCCACCTGATGGCCATGAAGAACGCCTCCAGCCGGCTCAACCCGCGCCTGCTGGTCGACAGCCATCAGGGCTATCAGTCCCGCTGCGAGCGCACCCCCGGAGCAAGAACCAGCGAAGGACTCTGGCAGGCGTCGGAAACCTATGCGCCCCTCGCCGCGTGGCAGGTGCTGGGGCAGCCGACCATCGCCGTCAATGCCAACTTCTTCGACGTGCGCGGCCAGCAGGGCGGATCGTGGCGCGACACCAAGTGCTCGTCCCCGCTCGGCGCGTACGTGGACAACACCCGCGGGCAGGGCCGGGCCAACACCGCGGTCACCGGCACCCTGGCGTATGCCGGTAAGCAGGGCCTGTCCGGCGGCGACGAACGCTGGGCGGCGCTGGCCACCATGATCCTGCCGATGGGCGGCGCTCCATACGTGGTGATGCCCAAGGGACCCGACGACTACGACTCGGCCTCCCCGGTGATCCAGCGGTTGCTGGATCAGAACGCGCGGTTCGTGGCGGTGGCCGGCATCGGGTTGCTCGCCCCTGGCGACACCGGTCAGCTCAACGACCCGGGCCCCAGCGCGGCGCGCACCGCGGTGGGCTACAACCGCGCCGCCGATCAGCTGTTCGTGTTCCAGGGCGGCAGCTACACGCCGGACAACATCCAGGACCTGTTCCGCGGCCTGGGCGCGGACAACGCCCTGCTGCTCGACGGTGGCGGCTCGTCGGCGATCGTGCTGCGCCGAGATTCCGGCGGCATGTGGAGCGGCGCGGGGTCGCCTCGCGGGAACTGCGATACCCGTCAGGTGCTGTGCGATTCGCGCGAACGGGCACTGCCCAGCTGGCTCGCCTTCAACTGAGCGGCGGCTAGTTCACCAGAATCTCGGCGAGAACAGCATTCGGCATCCGCAAGGGCTGCAGGTACTTACGCAATCCCGGGTGGCAGAGCTGCAGAAGCCGTTCCTGGGGCTCGGCGTCTCCCATGCGTTGGCGGCCAAGGTATTTCAGTGTCGCACCAGCGGGAAGGTCACCGGCAACTGCTGACGCCGTGGTGCCCGAGATCAACGTCTGTCCCCCGTGAGCGATGTCGCGCAAGCGCTTCGTGCCGGTGTATGCGGTGTGCACGCCGATGCACAGGTCGAACGGATCCAACGGCGTCAACTGCAGGTACAGCGCACAGGACACCGCGTCAGAGGCGCGATCGAAGGTGGCGGTGAAACCGTCGCAGGCGGGTTGCCGCGTCGGCAGGATCCCGCCGTGGAGCGCGACAAAGTGGGTCATCGTCGCTCGGAAGTACGGAAGCGCGGCCGCCATGTCCGCTGTTTGCGTTTGCCACAAGCGTGCGGATCCCTCGGTGCGGGCCATCAGCCATGCCTTCTCGGTCGACAGCTCCTCGGTCACGCGCGCGTTGCTCCTGCCAGTTCTCACCTGATATCCCGCGCCAGATGGCACACAGAACGCCAGCGTAACCACTTTCCGCAGGTTGCGTCTCCATGGTCAACATCGTTGCCGCAGAACGTTGTTGCCAACCGGCGGCCGAAGCGCTGTTGCCCCCGTGGGACGCGCGTAAGCCGCTAGAGGCCAGGTTTGCTGGTCCGCTTCACCGTCAGTTCTCCAGCCACAGGTCGACGCCTTCGGTGGCGAAGATCGACAGCACGGTGCTCCAGGTGTCTTGCCCGAGCGCCTCTTTGATTTTTCGGTAGGACGTCATGACGAACCGGAACTTGCGGTTGTCCGGGGTGCCGAAGCCGCCGCGCAGGCAGTCGGCCAGCGCATCCAGATTCGAGCCGAAGTAACCGCCGTCGCCGTTGACCGCACGGCCGATCTCGGTGAAGAAGTCCGCCTTGGAGGCCACCTTGGCCCCATCGATCCGATACGTCTTCACATGCCTCCGATCAGGCAGAAGGATTCGTAGTGGTCGCCGGTGTAGTAGTACTCGGGCGGGTCGTTCTGCGGTGCTCCGCCGGTGACGATGCGGCGCTTGCCGCGGTGTTTGTTGCCGGGCGTCGGGACCGTGTACTCGTGGTAGTAGCCGCGCTCATGCTTGGGCAACCGGCCTTCGTAGTTTCCGAAGACGACGCCGTCGTTGCGCGGGTACGGAAACGGCCCGCCCGACTGGATCAGCCCTACGGTCTTGTCTGCCTCCGGCGGAAGGCCACCCAGGTCGCACGTGCCGTCCGCTGCCGCCGACTTCGCCGGTGATGCCGGCGCCTGCGACGCCGCCGGAGACGACGTGGGTTGAGTCGGAGCGCAGCAGCCCGAAAGCAGGCCGCACAGCACTGCCAGCGCCGCAATGCGCGATCGTCCCATCGGCATGAGGCTAGCAACAGGCCCGCAAATCCGGGGTCAACGGCGCCAGCCGTGCGACGATCGTTACTCGAGTGAACAGAGTGACCACCCTGGAGGAGCCCACCGCCCGCCGCGGCAGCACCGCGAGCGGGCGGAAAGTCCTGCCGAACAAGCAGTTTCGCCCTGACATCGAGGGGCTGCGGGCGGTGGCGGTACTCGCCGTGGTGCTGTTTCACGCCGGGGTGCCCGGATTCGGCGGCGGGTTCATCGGCGTCGACGTGTTCTTCGTCGTGTCGGGATTCCTGATCACCGGGCTGTTGTGGCGCGAGGCCTCGGGCACCGGGACGGTGCAGATGGCGCGGTTCTATGCCGGACGCGCCCGGCGCCTGCTCCCGGCCGCCGCTCTGGTCCTGGTCGCGACATCGTTGGCGGCCACTCTCCTACTTCCTCCGCTGCAGGCCCGCGCGGTGCTGGCCGACGCGATCGCCAGCGCCCTGTACGTCGGGAACTACCGCTTCGCGGTCGAAGGAACGGACTATCTGGCGGCCGAGACGGCGGCGTCTCCGCTGCAGCACTACTGGTCGCTCGGCGTCGAGGAACAGTTCTACCTGTTGTGGCCGGCGCTGATCCTCGGCACTGCCTGGCTGCTGACCCGCGGCGGCCGGGGCACCCGTTCGGCCGTCCCGTACGCATGCGTGTTGGCGGTGGTGGCCGCTGCCTCGCTGATCGTGTCGCTGTGGTGGACCCAGACGATGCCGCCCTGGGCGTTCTTCTCTCTGCCGACCCGCGCCTGGGAGCTGGCCGCCGGCGGTCTGGTCGCGTTGACCGCGGCGCACTGGCGCAGCCTGCCGCCGGTCTGTGCGGCGCTGGTCGGCTGGGGTGGTCTGGCCCTGATCCTGGCGACCTGCACGCAGCTCGGCACGGCCACGCCCTACCCCGGGTCGGCAGCGTTGCTTCCGGTGATGGGTACCGCGCTGGTGATCGGGGCGGGCTGTGCGATACCCGATCTGGGTGTGGGACGGCTGCTGTCGAAACCGGTGATGCGTGGCATCGGCCGGTTGTCGTACTCGTGGTACCTGTGGCACTGGCCGGTGCTGCTGTTGGCGCCCGCGCTGTTCGGCCACGGCCTGGGGTTGGCCGGCCGGCTGGCGCTGATGGTGATGTCGCTGGGCCTGGCGATCCTGACGCTGCACCTCGTCGAGAATCCGACCCGGTTCGCCGCGGCGCTGCGGGGATCATCGTGGCGCAGCCTGGCCGTCGGCGCGACGGCCACCGGAGTGGCCGTCTGTGCGGGGCTGGTGCTGTTGGCGGTACGCCCGGTGCCGACGGGATCTGGTCCGGCAGCGGTTCCGGTCGCCGCGATCGGACCTGCCAGCGTGGCCGCTCTGCCGTTGACTCCCGAGCAGCAGGTGCAGGCGGCGGTCGCCGCCTCGGCCGACCTTGGGGCCGTGCCGTCGAATCTGTCACCGCCGCTGGGCAACATCACCAAACCCGAGGCGTTCGTCAACGGTTGTGTCCTGTCCTGGATGGCGGTCGCCGTACCCGACTGCACGTCCGGGGACGTCAACTCGGCCACCAAAGTCGCCCTGATCGGCGACTCCCACGCGGGGATGTGGCAGCCGGCCCTGGAAACCGCCGCACAGCAATCGCATTGGCGGTTGGATACCTTCGCGAAGGTCACCTGCCCACCGATGAAGCTCCCGATCCTCAGCCCCTATCTCGGACGTGAGTTCACCGAATGCAAGCAGTGGCGGGCTGAGGTGCTGACCCGGATCGCCAAGGAGCGTCCCGCGTTGATCGTGCTCGACATGGTCCGCCGTTACGGCGCCGATTTCGGGTTTGTCAGCTACGACCAGACCTGGCTGGACGGGTTGACCCGACTCGTGTCCCAGTTGCGCGGAACCGGAGCGCGGGTCCTCGTGCTCGGCCCCGTGCCCGACCCGCACACGACGGTCCCGACGTGCTTGTCGGCACACATGGACGACGCCTCAGCCTGCGCGCCCGACCGGCCGGTCGCCGTGAACGACAAGGGGATTGCCGCCGAGACTGCGGCAGTTCAGGCCGGCGGTGGGCAGTACGCGCGCCTGGACCAGTACTTCTGCACCGACCTGCGCTGCCCGGTGATCGTCGGCAACACCCTGGTCTTCCGCGACGACAACCACATCACCGCCGAATACGCGCAACTGCTGTCACCGGTGATGGCACACCTGGCCGAAAGCGCATTGGCGCCCAACTAGCCGCTCTGGAACCTGGCCACCCGATCGGTGAACGCACCGTGGTAGCTCATCGGCAGGTGGAACGGCAGCCAGGCCTCGGCGATCGGCCCGGCGTCCACGCGCGGAGCGTCGAACACCATGAGCCGGCTGCGGTGTTGCGTCTCGTCGTAGCCCACCGTCAGCACCCATCCGTCGTCCTCGGCGTCGCTGCCCGGCCGCGGAACGAAGATCGGCTCGACCAGCTTGTGGCCGGGCGGGCAGTAGGTCTGCACGCTGCCGCCGGCATGGTCGAAGCGGCCGATTCCCTCCCCGCCGCCCTCGCCGTCACCAGGTGCCGTCACGTACGTCACCGAGTGCGCCTGAGTTGAGCGACGCTGATCGATCTGCGGGAACTCGCAACCCATCTGGGCCAACGGCTCAACCAGGACACGGTCGTCGGGCGTGATACGGAACCGGGTGAGCCGCACCGAGTCCGGGGCCTTCTCCGGGGCGACGTCGGCGTACATCCTGGCCATATCGGTGCGACTGTCGGACGCCCAGGCGTGCATCCCGCCGAACGTCTCGGGAGCGAAACGCGGCAGCTCCACCACCACGTCGGAGCCGTCCTCGTAGGCGTTGGCGTAGTGCCACATGTAGAACGGGTCGGTCTCGATCATCCGGACCTTTCCGCCGTCGCGCGGGGCGAGGATGAAGTACGAGGGTTCGTTCTGCTTGAACTGCATGGCGTCCCAATAGCTCTGCCGTCCCAGCAGAGCCCACGGGTTGATCCGCAGCGGGGCCAGCATGAAAACCGCATAGCGCGGGGTCAACGCCATGTCATGGATGAGCCCCATGCCGGGCAGCGGTACCGCCCGCAGATACCGGGTGGCGCCCCGGCTGTCGGTCTCGTACAGGCGCAAGCGGACCCGGGGAATCGCCTCACCGGCGAGTTCCCTCAGGCGCCTGATCTTTTCGTCTCGGCTGGGCGCACTGCGGATGTGGCGCAGATCGAGACGGGGAAAGTAGGGCTCGAACCCGAAGTTCACGCGTGAGTCCGTCGTCGCGTCGTAGGTGTGGTGCGCCGAGTACGCACCGACCGGACCCTTGAGCACGCCGTCGAGGCTGCACATTCCGATTGTGTTGAGGGTGTCGAGGTCCATGCCGTGTGGGCGCCCGCCCTCCCACAGCGCGAGCAATTGGTCCGGGCCGATCATCACGTTGGTGTTGGCCGTGTTGGCGGGCAGCCGAAGTGCGTTGGCCCGCATCCCTCCCGGACGCTGGTAGGCGAATCCGCGTTTCACCATCCGGCCCGCCGCGGTGGTGGTCAGGTAGTGCTGGGTGCGCACGAACCGGTTCTTGAACCGCACGCCGTTGCCGTCGATCGCGAAGGCCACCACCATGCCATCGGCGTCGAACAGGCTGTCCACCCGGGACGCGCCGACGTTCCACCGGCCCGACCCGTTGCGGTAGAGCGTTCCGGTGAGTCCCTGCGGGATCGCGCCGGTGATCTCGGTGAGCGTCAGGTCATACTCGCCGGGGACGTCCTCCCAGTAGTGCGAGGGACCGTCGACCTGGGGCGAGGCGGGAGCAGCCATAAAAGACATCGTGTCTTTTATGGCTGGCCGCTGTCAATAGCCGAGACATCGAAGGGGCTGAACGGCAGAGCCGAACCACCGTCCCAGCACAGCGTCGTCAGGTGCTCGACGAGTTCGGCCCGGGGCATCGACGAGTCTCGTAGCCACCATTGCGCGCTGACCATGGCCGACCCGACGATGGCCCGGGCCCACGGCGCCGCGGCGGCGGTATCGGCACCGCCGGCCGCCATCGACGCAGTGAGCATCGCCTCGACCGCGGCGGCGAGTTCGTCGAAGATTCCCGGCATCTCGTGGCCGCCGGCGGCATGCATGCTCAACGCCCGGTACAGGTTCGGATCGTCCTGCATCCAGCCGCAGATGACGTCGAAGAACAAGGACATGCGCCGGCGCAGGTCGGCCGAACCGGCGGCACGCCTGGTGATCTCGATCAGTAGTCGACGGGCCTGACGCTCGCCGAGCGCGGACAGGATGGCGGCCCGATTCGGGAACACCGCATAGACCGCCGAGCGCACGAAGCCGGCCTCTTTGGCCACCTCGGCGATCCCGACATCGGGCCCGTGGCTGCGGATCGCACGTTCGGCGGCGTCGAGCAGATCTGAGCGCCGTTGCTCGGCGTCGACGCCGGGTCCGGCGGGCCTGCCGCGCCCGCGCCTTGCCGAAGTCACCGGTCAATCGTAGTTTCCGGCGACCGGTCAGTCGCTCAGGCGGCGTCCTTCTTCTCGGTCTTCTTCTCGGTCTTCTTGTCGGGCTTCACCGAGTCGCCGGCCTTCTTGACGTTGTCCTTCACGTCGTGGACCGCCTTCTCGGCGCCCTTCTGGATTCCGTCGGCCGCCGACTTGATCTGCTTGCGTCCGTCCTCGGCGACCTGGTTCACCCTCGCCTGGGCGTCCTTGACCGCCTTCGCCGTCCGCTCACGCGCCTTCTCGGCCGAGTCCTTCGCACGCGCGCCGGCCTCCTTGACCGATTTCTCGACCTCTTGGCGGGCATCATCGGCTGCGGCCGCGAGCTTCTTGGTGCCGTTGTCCACGCTCACCTTGGTGTCGCCCACAGCAGGTTCGCCCACGACAGATTTCAGATCGACGGTCTCCGATCCGACGTCGGTCTGCGTGATGCCCTGCGGCTCGAAGCTCGTCTTCGCAAGGCCCTGTGTCCCAACGTTGTTGAGGTCCAGGATGGATCCACCGGTCGTCAGCGAGTTACCCACGCCGAGCAGGCCGAGCAGCTGCTGGATCGGGCTCGGGACGGGGTTCTGGTTGATCAGGCCGTCACTGATGGCCTTCTGAATGCCCGTCACGAGGTTGTTGACCAGATGCCCCGGGACCTGTGCCCAGTCGACGTCGGCCGGAAGTGTGCCGAAAGCCGTTGGGATATCGGCCTCGTCGAGCGTGCGGTCGTACACGCCGGTCTGCTCGTTGTAGTACACATCGGTGTAGCCGAGGTTGACCAGGCTGGTGAGCACGGGGCTGAGCGCCGTACCGATCGGGTTGTTGAGATTGGCCCCGGTCAGCAGGTTGACGACATCAACCGCAAGGTACGTCGGCTCGAGCAGCGGCAGGCTCTGCGCCGGGATGGTGACGTAGATGTTGAGTTTGGGGCCGAGCTGAGGATCGTCCCCGGGATCGGCCAGGTAGTCGGTGATGTCTGCACCGAGCTGCGTCACGATCTGGTCGACCAACACCGTGCCGAGCGTGTCCAGCGACTGGTTCCGCAGGATGTACGTCGGGAACAAGCCTGCCGCAACGTTGTTCGCCATGGTGAACGGGTTGGGCCAGGCGGCGAAGTCCGAGAGCGGGAGGTACTCCGCCGTCGCATCGATCTTGATCGGGATCAGGTTGGCGCCACCGAGGGTGAGGCCGAGCAACGGCACGTCACCGAGCACGGGCACGTCGCCGATGATGCTGGTCCCGCTGCTCTGCACCTGGGTATCGGGGGTCACGGTGTCGATGCCCAACAGCCCGAACAACGGATAGGCACGGGCCAGGATGCCGCCGTTGGCCCGGCCGGGGTTGTCGATCAGGAGCATCGGCATGATCGTGAAACTGCCCAGAAGCGGGTTGGTGCCGGTGTAGTTGGCCCCGCCCGGCTGATTCGGCAGGTCGTCGACCACCTGCTGATACGCCGCGCCTGCGGCGAAGGCGCCGAATCCCCAGCCCGCCACGATGGGGATCCGCACGTCGGCGACATTCGTGCTGAGGGCCGGCAGATCCACGCCGGTGAGGAGCTTGAAGGTGGCTTTCAAGGTCTCGAAGGCAATGCCACTCGTGGGCAGACCGAGCGCCGTGAAGAGAGAGTCGAGGCTGATGTCGAGGTAGTCGGTGTTGTTGATCTCGTCGGCCACCGAGTTCGGGAAGGACGGCACCCACCCGAGGTCGACACCAAGCAGTCGCAGCAGCGTGAACGGCCCTCCGGTGGTGATCAGGTTGATCCCGGCCGACGACAGTGGATCGCTGAGGTCGATCCCGAGAGCGTCTGCCAGGTCGCCGATGGGCAATCCGCCCAGGGCACCGCCGAGCGCTCCACCCAGCGCGTCATTGAGCGGGCCCTCGACGGCCGCGGTTGGATCGATTCCGGCCGCCTGCAGGAGTGCGAGGAGGTTGAAGTTGTTGACGAACGCCGTTTCGAGCTGCGCGCCGACGGTCTGGAACTGGTTGTAGACCTGGGTCCCGAAGCCGCCGGTGAGGTCGGGGATCTGGTCGGGCGGCGGGAAGATCTGGACCCCGGATTGCAGCCGCAGGTCGCGCTGGACAGCGGCCGCCTGGGCCGGCGGCGGGGCAATGCCAACCGTAAGCGCGGTGACTGTTGCGGTTGCCGCACCGAGGGTCGCCACCCTCTTGACGCGCCGCCGCTGCCTACGGTGTTTGACTGCCATCTGACCAGTCCTTTCGGCCGCCTTCTCAGGTTGATCTCAGGCAACTTAACACTAATGTGACCTTCCTCACCGAATTGCTGGAAAGAATTTTCGTCTTCAATTTCGCACCCACCGCAAACTTTGAAGGAGTACCTTTATCGGGGCTGTACTGGGCATCGACATATTGACGCATATGCCAGTTACCGCAGTCATATCCGACCCTCCATCGCCGTGACGTTGCTGTGCGCGACCGTGGAGCCACTTGCCGTTGCCAGTGAACGGCAAAAGTGTCAACCGATGCGAGCTGGACCCGAAACGGCCCCGACCTGCACCGCTTGATCCAGCTGGCACCGCGGCGGCACCGGCGGTTATCGAATCCGCAGTTTGCTGAACGTCTCCAAGACCCGCCAGGCCGCCGCCTCGACCTGACGCGCATAGCCCCCGCCGAACAGCACTACATGCGCGAGCAACGGATAGAGCTGATGCAGGTCGACCCGATCCCGCCATCCATCGCGCAGCCGTCGCACCGTCTGGTATCCGGCCAGCACCTCATCCAGGAACGGGAAACCGAACAGCGCCAACATGGCGAGATCCGTTTCACGGTGGCCGCCGTGCGCGGCGGGGTCGATCAGCACAGCACCGTCACCGGTCCACATCACGTTGCCGCTCCAGAGGTCACCGTGCAGCCTGGCCGGCACGTCGTCGTCATCGAACGCACCCGCGCGGCACAGATCGGTCACCTCCGCGATCGCGTCCTGCCCCGCGGCGGTGAGCCTGGGTGCAGCCAGCCGCGTCATCGGAGCCAAGCGGTCATCGGCGTAGAAGGCTCCCCATGAATCGCTGCGGGCCAACGACATTGGCAACGGCTGGGACATCGGCCCGAAGAACCCGTCCCCGTCGTACCCGTCCGGACCGGAGCCATACGCCGACGCCCCGGCATCGTGAGTATGGGCCAATCGCTGGCCGAAGACCCGCGCCGCATTCATTGTGGGCCCCGTCGGCCGCAGCCGTCGCAGGGTCAATGAGTTTGCGTCGTAATCGATTACCGTCACGCACGGCACGCCACCGTCTACGGCGAGCCATCTGAGTCCGGCCACCTCGGCCGCGAAGAACCCAGGCGGCGCCGACGCATTGCGCTTGACGAAGACATCGGCCCTGTCCGCCGCGTTGGGCATATCGGTCAGGCTACCGACGTACCCCTGACTACGCGGCTTTCGGCGGTGGCTGGGGTTGGAAGGGCGGATACCACCACCATTCGGCGCGTTCCCCGGTCGGTCCGGGACACGGTGGGACATCGGGTGGGGGTGTGGTGGGTGTGCGGGCCAGCGATCCACCGTGTAGCGGTCTGCCGGCACTGTCGGTGACCACCAGGCGATCAGCGGGCCCGGTGATCGTGATGAGACGCCGGTGGTGCAGGCGATGGTGATACGGGCAGACCAGCACCAGGTTGTCGAGTTCGGTGGGCCCGCCGTCCTCCCAATGTTTGATGTGGTGGGCGTGCAGACCGCGGGTGGCCCCGCAGCCAGGCACCGCACAGCAGCGGTCGCGATGCTCCAGGGCCCGGCGCAGCCGACGACTGATCGCGCGGGTGCTGTGCCCGGCGCCGATCACCTGACCGTGCCGTTCAAACCAGGCTTCCAGGTGCCATCACACAGCAGCTCACGTCGTTCGTCCTCGGTCAGCACCGGCCCCAGATGCAATGCGGCGACCGGCTTCTGGCCATCGGCGTCGAGGTCGACATGCACCACCACCGTGGTGTGCTGCCCATGCGGGCGACGCGCCGCCTCAACATCCCACCCCGCCTCGACAAGGCTCATGAACGCATCCACACCGTTCGGAAACGGCGGTGCCTGCTCCGCGTCGCCACCGTCGGACTCGGTGTCGTGATCGTGTTTCCAGTCCGCGACCAGCCCGTCGTGATGGGCCTGGCGGGCGGCGTCGAACTTGGCAGCTTCAATCCGCGGTAACCGGATTCGGTAGGTGGTGTACCCGTCATTGACGGTTTTGGTGATCGAGCGTTCGGGTTCGGGCCGTGCATCGGGTTCGGGGCGTGGCTCGAGCTTGACCGCGGTACGCAGCTGATGAACGGTGGCTACCGCCGCCAACTCGGCGTAGTGCTCATCGGATCCGTCGGCGGCTTTCTCGGCGATCACGCCGACCTGATCCAGCGACAGCCGTCCCTCCCGCATTCCCTGCGCGCAGCGGGGGAACTCCTCGAGCCGCCGCGCGATCGCCACCACCACCTCGGCGTTGCGCGGCGTCACACCGGTCTTCCAGGCCACCAGTGCCTTCATCGAGCGGGCACCGGTGGCACCGCACAATTCGTCACGGTCCATCTCGGCGACGATCTCCACGATGCGCCCATCGATCGCATTGCGCTGACCGATCAGCTCCGATACCTCGGCGAACAACCTCTCCAGACGGTGGGCAGGGCTCTCCGCAACATCGAAAGAGGCTGCAGCCGAGGGCATAACCACATCATCGCAAAGGGGTCCGACAAGTTTCTGGCCCGCGTATTCCCGCAGGCAACCGCATCCGGCAAGATAGCTGCGGTGGGGATAAGCCTGTTGCCTTTCACTCGCCTCTCGGACGCTGACATCGCGGGTGCGCTCGACCATGCGGTAGCCGTGATCAACCCGGCGCTCGACGTGTTCACCCGATTCGACCCGCTCGGGCTGAGGCGACGCACCCATCGAGAGGAGCCCGCAGCGGGTGCCGTGGGCAAGTCCCTCGACCTCGCGGCCGCTGTGCTCAATTTCGCCGAGCTTCCGGGCACCAAGGCCTGGACCGAGATGGATCAAGACGGCCACGTGAAGTGGTGGGTGCATCGCGCCGGCGCGGTGACCACCATCCTCGTCGCATTCCCGGGTGCGTTCGGAGTGATCGCCGACCGGCTTGGTGTGCAGGACTTCCTGGGTTTCACCAACCAAGCGATCGTGTTGTGCGCGGTGGCCCGCGAGGACGGCGTCACCGACTACGACGAGCAAGTGCAGCTGCTCGGCGCTGTCCTGTGCGACCGCCAATTCCCCGACACCGACGGCGACGCTGAGGCCGACGACGCCGGCGCAACGTCGCAATCGCTGCCCGGGAAGCTCTGGGAGTTCGCCGGCACACTACGTGCGGTGGGCGACGAGTTCACGAAAAGGCCACACCCGCAGAAGCTTTACCACTATCTGGGGATGCTGCCGGGCGTCGGTGCGGTGGCCGACTACTTCGGTGAATTGACCGCCCTGCTCCACGCTGCCAATGAGGGTGCGGCGTGGATCAGCGAGCACTCTCCACAGGCGCCGGCTCCGGAGCCGGCCCGAACTTGAAGATCAGCGCACTGGTCGCCACCACCACGGCCGCCAACGCAATCACGGGCGCAACCGTGAACCGCGACACCGTCGCCCCCAGAATCGCGCCGCCGCACATCGTCAAAACCACTCCGTAACGCAACTTCTCGCGGTCCCCGGTGCCCCCGGCCAGCCTGCTGTCGAACCCGATGCCGACGATCGTCTGCGTCAGCACCGTGGTGCTCAACTCCTGGATGCCGAACTGGCGCGCGGTCGCGTTCTGAATGCCGAAGGTCATCGCCAGGACGATGAGGATGAACTTGCGGTTGTCCTGGTAGTCCAGCACTCCCGATCCCGTGAGAATCGAAAGTACGGTCAGCAGAATGACTTCCACACCCAACGCGGTTGCCAGCCAGTTCCGGACGTGACTGTCGAGATGGCGCCTCAGCCGTCCACCCACCACGGTGCCGAGTACGAACCCGATGAACGCCACCAGCGCCCCGGTCACGTCCACGCCGGAGTGCGGTACGAACCAGAACCCGAGGAAGATCACGTTGCCCGTCATGTTGGCGACGAACACGTGGCCCAGCACCAACACACTGACCGCGTCGACGATGCCCGTGGCGGACGTCAACAACAGAAGTGCCACAACGGTCGACCGTTGCGTCACCGGTGAGGCGATGGCCATGCCTACATCCTCGCCGCTAAAGCTGTGGAGACAGGTCCAATTGGGTCAACGCCGGCATCTGGGTGATCAACCAATCCCCGTCGGTGCGCTGCAGTATCAGCCGATATGACATGTACCGCAACGACGGGACGTTCTTGGTGACCGGGCTCGTCGACACCGTGTTGGTGTAGACGATGGCAGTCGCCTCATCCCGACTGATGGTCTCCACCGCGGTACCCATCACCTCGGTGTTGTTGGTGACCTGCGCCTGCTTGTTGGTCGGCACGATGGAGTCGATCAACTGCCGGTACTGGTTGGCGAAGTCGCTGGACAGGTACTTCGCGGCCCGGTCCGGCAGGGATTCGATGTTGTCCGGGTTGTAGGTCCACAACGTGGTGATGGCATCGGCCGAGGTCCGCGCCACTTGGAGTTTGGTCGCCACCAATGCCCGGTCGGCCAGGTACGGCTGCAGCATCGCTCCGCCGAACGCCCCGGCCACGACGAACACCGCCGCAGCACCTACGGCGAAGTACGTCAGCCGCTTGCCGGCCTCGCGGTGCGGCACGAGGACCTCGTCCTCGGCCGGCTCAGCGTCCGTCGCTTCAGCGTCGGCATCGGCATCGGCATCGGCATCGGCATCGGCGACATCTTCGGCGTCGGCTTCCGCTTCTACCGTCGGTTCCGGTGCGGCTTCCGCCTCGGGCTCGACACCCGCCTCGGGCTCGACATCCGCCTCAGGTTCGACGGCCGCCTCAGGTTCGACGGCCGCTTCGGGCTCGACGGCCGCCTTGCGGCGCGCCTTACCCGACGGGGTCCGGCGCTCAGGAGCATCGTCAGATTCCGAGTCAGATTCGGAGCCGGATTCCACGTCACCCTCGTCGGCCGACGCCTCGACCTGCTCCTCGACCACTTCCTCGGCACGGCGACGCCGCCCGAAACGCAATCTGCGGCGCGGCTTGTCAGGCTCGCCGGTGGTCAGATCACCTGAATCAGCTGGCTGATCTTCCACTGCTGTCCTTCCCAAATCGTCGTCGCAATCCAACGGCTGCCGCTTTCGACCACGGACTTCCCGTCAGGGGTTCGGGTGCTGATCTTCGTCGCGACCAGAACGTCGGCGCTCCCGTTGTCGTTCCATCGCTGGATCCCGGCGTCGAGTACCGACCCCTCCGTCGGCTCGGCCCGGGCCACCTGAACGACGATCTCGTTTTGCTTCTCCTGGAACATCTTTCGGAAATCGCCGGTCGCCTGTGAGGCGATGCGGTCGGCATAGTCGTTTGCGTGGAACGGATCCAGCGTCGTGTACACCGTCATGAACTCACGTACGTAGTCCAGCGCGCCGGCACTCTTGATCTCCGCACGATGATCGGACTCGTGCCGGATCAGGATCAGCGTGCTGCCAGTGATGGCGGCCGCGATCAGCAGGGCTGAGATCATCCCCACGATCGGCAGACCCCAACGGATGGGCTCCTTGGGCTCGACCGCGAAGTAGTCGCGCTCATCGGGCTCGATCCGGCGCCGCGGGCTCACTGTCCGCCCCCGTTCAGCACCGGCCGCTTGAGCACCGTGAGGTTGTCGACGAGCCAGTGGTCGTCGGACTTCTGGAACTCCACCCGCACCGTCGCGGTGATGAACTTCAGCTCCTGCGGATTGGTGCCGCGCTGACCCTGCAACGCCACCAGCATCGAGGCCGCATCCTTGGTCACGCCGGGCAGCACCGCGCTGCTCACCGCCCAGTAGTCATTGGTGGTCGGCCCGGCCTTGCGCACCGCATCCTGCTGGGCGACCAGCTGCTGCCGGTAGTTTTCGGTGGTCAGCGACTGCGCCTTGGTGAAGTCCGCGTCGACGGAATCCACCCCGTAGCTCAGAATCTCCTCGACGATCCGCGGGCCCTGCTCGGCGATCTGCTCGCGAGCCTGGTCCACCGCCCGATCCTGGCGGTACACCGTCAGATATCCCAGCCCGCCCGCGATACCGCTGAGCACCGCGAGCGCCAGCAGCACCGCACCGGCGCGACGCCGGACATCGGATTCGGGCCGACCGACGCGACGCACCTCGGTGCGGGTCAGCAGATCGGCGAAGGTCCGGTTGCGTGAATCCCACAACGGCCACAGCCAGCCCAGGAACACCGCCGCGGTGTCCAGCAGATGCGCCAGCTCACGAAGCAGAAGTCGCAGCAGACCGGCATCACCGGCCGCCGACTCCACCCGGATCCCGAACACCGACCGGCCCAGCGACCAACCGGTGTACGCAGGCAAGCCGATCCGGTTGACCAGCATCGCGGCAGCCACCACGGCGGCGGCCACTATGCACACCCACCAGAACCAGCCGTACAACGGGGCCGCCCACGCCAGTAATGCCAGCGTCGCGATCAACCCGGTAGGCGCCAGCACATCGATGGCGAAGGCGCCGGCCCGAGCCGGCCACGAAGCCAGCCGGGTCTGATCCGTCCCGGTTCCCCCAGCGGAGACCGTGTCGGCGTTGTCCAGAACAGCGGTCACGACGTGACCTGGTCGAGCCGCGCGACCTTGTAGTTGCCGTCCTCGGCGCGGGCCATCTTCACCCGCAGCCGATAGCCCTGCTCTTCGTCGGACTTCTCGGTGTTGGTGACCAGCACGCGCACCGCGACCAACAGATCCATCGACCCGTCGTCGTTGTGCTTCTCCACCGCGGCCCGCATGTCCGAGACCTTCACCTGCACGTTGGCGGCCTGGTAGGCGTCCAGCAGCATGCCGCTGTACAGGCCGGCCTGCGCCCCGAAGTCACCGGTCGAACATTCGATGATCTTGGTCTGGGCCGCGATCATCGCCTGGGTATCGGGCGCCTGGGTCGCGGTCACACAGTCCTTCGCCGCGGCCAGGGCCTCGGCTTCGTCACTGGCGATGCGTTCGCTGTCTTGATGCGCACGCAACGCCAGGTAGCCGCCGACACCGACGGCCGCCGCAAGAACCAGCAGGCCGGCAAGGATCGCCGCCATCAAGCCACGCCCCAGCCGAGAAGGTCGCGACTCGGACTCCTGAGGAGCCTCCTCAACGTCCGTGGCTGAGATCGGATCAGAGATCTCGGTGACGGCCTCCGCTTGCGGTTCAGGGGTATGGGGGTCCTGCTGGTCGGCGAGGTTCAGCTGGCTGGCGCCAGCATCTCCTTCCATCCGTCATCTCCTGGTTTATTCGAGTTGGTGACGGAGTACTTCACACCGCCGGGACCGACCACCTCGCCGCTGGATGGGCTATAGGTAGCGGTCGAACCTGCTGCCGGAGTGTAGATGCAGGGGTTCGGCTGCTGTCCACTACAACTCACATTGCCACCCCGAGGCGCGGTCAGCGGGTCGCTGCGCATCGCCGTTGATTCCGGGGGTGGAAGCTGACTTGCCGGCAACGGGTTCATCCCATTATTCACCGAAGGCGCGGGAATGACCCGGCCCGGATCGACGGGCTGATCGCAGCGCGCGGCCGGAGCCGGGCAGTTACGGATCTGGTTCGGATCGCCGTACCACGGGTTGGTGCCCAGCGGCTGGTAGGGCTCTTCGCTGCGGCACTCCGCCGGGGAGGCGGCCCGCTTACCGGGTACGTCGGCACACGGATAGTTACGCGCACCGCGCACCGCGTTGGGCGCATCCTTGGGGATCTTGCAGTACAGGCCCGACGGCAGCGGTGCCGTCGACGTATCCGCAGGCGAACGCCACTCCGACGCGGGCAGGAACCCGGTCAGGCACGGCGGCGGCATGTTGATACCCAGGCCGAAGTGCAGCAGACCCTTGGGCGCGAAGATCGTCGCGGTCTGGGCAACAGCGCCACCCTGCGGCAGCGCCACCAACACCTGCTCGACGTTCTTGTTGTAGCGCTTGAGCATGTCGATGACGATCTCGAGGTTCGCCAACGTCTGCGGCAACGACTCCTGGACATCACCGAACACCGAGTTCAGCTGATCGGCTGTCGGTGCCGCCTGCTGAATGCCGCTCCGCAGTGCCGCATCGTTCTGCGCACTCTGCGCCGCCAGCGTGTTCAGGTTCTTGGCCCACCGCGAGATGGCGTCGCCCGAATTCACCTGGCTGTCGATGATCGGCCCGGAGTTCTCGACGATGTCGTTGACCGGACCGATGTTGTCCTTGAAGTCACTGGCGATCGCCTGGGTCGAGTCGACGAGACGCTGCAGTGACGGCCCGAGGCCACCGACGGCCGTGGCCGTCTCGTCGAGCAGGACCGCGATCTTCTCCTTCGGCAGCGCCGCCAGGCCCTTCTGTGCGGCGTCCAGCGACGGACCCACCTCGGCGGGGACGGTGCCCTTCTCGATGGTGTCCCCGTCACGGAAGTACTTCCCGGTACTGCCGCCCTCGGACACCAGATCGATGAACTGCTCACCGACCGCCGACACCGAGTGCACGTTGGCACTGGCGTCGAGCGGGATCCGGTACTGGTCGTAGATGTTCATCCGCACGTGCGCGCCCTGTTCGGTGGGCTCGACGGACGTGACCTTGCCGATCGTGGTTCCGCGATAGGTGACGTTGGCCGTGGCGTACAAGCCGCCCGAATTCGGGAGGTTGGCGTTCAGGTTGTACATCCCGACCCCGGCCCAGGTGGGCAGCCGCAGGTAGACGAGCGCCAGCACGACCAGAGCGATCGCCGTGAGCGTCGCGAACAAGATGAGCTGCATCTTGATGAAGCGGGTCAGCAACATGTCTCACTCCCCCCTTTCCACAAGCGGGCCACCAGGTGCATCGTGCGGGTTCGGCGTGAACCGGACGTCCGGGATCATCGTCGCCGGATCGCGGCCCCATGCCTGCTCCAGGGCCCGGAGCATGCCCGAGACACCGGTGCCGGACAGGAACGCGTTGTCCACCGAGCTCAACGTCAGGTCGATCGTCAGCGACACGTTGATGTAGTCGCCACGCACCGCCTTCGGGATGTTCTCGATGTTGAACGGCACCGTGAGGATCAGCTTGAGGGCTTCCACCAGGTACGGGGCCGAGCGCGCCAGCTGCTTGAGCGGACGCTGCAGGTTCTGCAGGTTGGTGTGCAGATTGGCGTTGCTGTTCGACAACGTGTCGTCGGCAGCCTTGGACAACCGGCCCAGCGAGGTCACCGCATCGGCGAACAGGTCGCGCGTGTCGGCGAAGTGCTGGATCAGCGGCGGGAACTCGGTGAGCACCCGGTCCAACGTGTCATTGCGCGCCGCGACGATGTTCAACAGCCGGTTGGTCGAATCGATCGCCCGGGTGATGTCGTTGCGCTGCTGATTGAGCTCGTCGGTGAAGGTGTCGAGCCGGCCCAGGAAGTCGCGGATCTGATCGGCGCGACCGTTGAGGATGTTGAACACCTCGGTCTGGATGGTCTCGATGTTCGGGATACCACCGCCGGTCAGGATGCCGGAGATCCCGGCCAGCGTCCGCTCGATCGTCGGATAGGCCGACGACTGTGCCAGCGGGATGGTGTCCCCGCTGCGCAGCATCTCCTTGGACGGCGCCTTGTCCGGCGGGTTGAGCTCGACGTGCTGCGAACCCAGCAAGCTGGTCTGGCCGATCTTGGCCAGGGTGTTCTTCGGCAGCTCGATGCCCGGCTCAAGATCGACGGTCAACGTGGGCACCCAGTTGATCAGCTCGATCTTGCGGACCCGGCCGACGAACACGTCGCGCACCCGCACCCGGCTGTTGGCGTTGAGCGCCAACGTCTCCGGCATCTGCACGTACAGCGTGGTGCGGCCGGACTCGGTGCCCGGCCCACCCGGCAGTGGCACGTTGGCCACACCGCGCCACTGCCCACACGAGGTGAGGATCAGCGCGGACGCCGACAACACCGCGACGCGTCGACCGACGCGGCCCCAGTTACGTGTCTTCATCCGTCCTGTCTTCGTCGTCATCAGCCCTGGCCTCCAGCCTCGGCGGGCAACGCCGGTCCGGCGGGTGCCGGACCCGGTGCAGGAGCTGCTGCCGGTGCGGGACCCGACATCGGATCACCCGGGATCACACCCGGCGCGGGCGCCGGCGGCGGTCCGGGCTGCGGGTACCACGGCGGCGGCAACGGATTGCGCTCGTCGTACGAGTTCGGCGGTCCGGGCAGGTTGCCTCCCGGAGGAGCACCGAACGCCGGCGGGGCCGGCGGCGCCACGATGTCCGGGCCACCCATCAACTCGGACAACGACTCCGGCGTCAGCATCTGCTGAGTGGCAGGCTGCACCTGCACACCCTGCATACCCGGCGCCACGGTCCAGCCCGGCTCGTGGTTGCCGTGCGAGAACAAGGTGTCCCGCGACCAGATACCCGGCACGGTGGTGTCCTTGTATCCCCCGGGCGGCTGCAGGCGCGGATCCGAGTAGGAGATCTGCTTGGGCAGCGTCATCGCGGTGTTGGCCAGGTTCTGGCCGAACGGCAGGAAGTTGAACTTGATCGCGTCCAGGATCGGCGCGAGGTACTGCGCGCACAGCTCGGCCGAATCCTGGTAGCCCAACCGGCTACCCGCCTGAATGGAACTGCAGACGAACTGCAGCGGGTTGGAGAAGTTGGTCAGACCCGGCAGAACCGGCAGACCCACGATGCCACCCTGGTTGGGCGAGACGATGTTGAGCACGTTGGCGGCCAGGTTCGGGTAGGCGTGCAGACCCGTCTCCAGACCATTGCGCGGCTCGGGCTGCAGGATCGCCGTCGTCGCCTCCGACAAGTTGTTGACGTCGTGAGCGAGCACGCCGCCGTTCTTGTCCAGGAACTCACGGGTGGTCTTGAGCACCCGGTTGAGATCCTGCAGGGCCGTCGCCAGCTCCTGGTCGGTGTTGGTGAACGAGTTGGTGAACTGCGCCAGATCGTTGTTGAGCGCCACGAACTGCTGGTCACTCTTGTGCAGGGCATTGACGAACAACGCCAGGCTCTTGACCACCTGGAAGAAGTCACCGCGGCCCTGGTTGAGCGTGGTCAGCGCCTCCGACAACCCGTTGAGGGTGCGGTTGAGCTGATCGCCCTTGCCCTGGAAACCGTCGGCGAAGGACTCGATGATGTCGCCGAACGGACCCTTGGGCTGTTCAGCGGTCGGGCCCAGATCGTCGAGCAGGCGGGTGATCTGGTTGCGCAACTCGTCGTACTCGACCGGGATCTGGGTGTTCTCGATCGGGATCACCGCGTTGTTCTGCAACCGCGGCCCACCGGTGTAGGGCGGGGACAGCTGGATGACGCGCGACGCCACCAGGCTCGGGTTCAGCACAGACGCCGTGACGTTCTCGGGCACCTTGTACTTGTTGTTGACGTGGAAGACGACCTTCATCTTGTCGCCGTCGGTCTCGATGCTGTCGATCGCACCGACCTTGACGCCCATGATGAGGACCTTGTCACCGGGGTACAGCGCGAGCACCTCGGGGAAGTACGCGGTGACCGTGGTGTTGGTCATCTTCTTGTACAGGGTGATGCCGAAGTAACCCAGCACCAGGGCAGCTACCACCGCCAGCGCACTGACGATGATGGTCGCCCGGGAAGCCGTGGGCAACTTGATGTTTCGAACGTTGAAAACAGTTGACATAGCGGCGGCCTATCCCTGCGACCCGGGCGGAAGGAACGGCGGATTACCCGGGAGCGGCGGCGTACCCACCGGCCCGGCATCCGGCCCTGGTCCCGGCGGTGCCGGGGGAGCATTCAGCGGCCCCGGGTGCGGTGCGTACCCCGGGATGGGTCCCGGCGCCACCGGCAACGGTGCGATCGGAACGGTGCGGGCTCCGGGCGGACCAGGTGCCAATTCGACCGGGGCACCCGGCTGGTCCGGCGGCATGTCGCCGGGGATGGCCGCGCTGGGCACACCTGGCGAATGCGCGATACCGCCAGGATTCGGCGCCGAGGTCGCCAGATCCGGGGGACCGTACTCCGGGCCCCCGAACGGGCCCTGGGTGGCCGCGGCACACGGCATCGGGTTACCCGGCGACGGGATCCCGGCCGCGGTCGGCGTGTACGAGCACGGCGATCCGGGCGGGACGGCAGGTCCCGGGTGCTCCGGGGTGCCCTCGAGCGGCGTCGGTGCCGGCGGCGGGGCGCCGTTCTCGAAGCGCTGACCGTTGGGATCGGGGAAGCGGGACGACGGCAGACCGGCGTTACGCCAGAACTCCTCGGGGTCGATGCCGCGCTTCTTGAACGCGGAATCGACGAACGGCTGCAGGATCTGCGGCGGGATCAGGTTGACCAGCATCACCTTGAAGTACGGGCCGGAGGCCAGCGCCTCGGCCAGTGAGGTGATGAACTTGCCCGCCACGGTGAGCGTGTCGGCCAGGTCCTGCTTGCGCTCGACGAGCAGGTCGCTGACGGTACGCAGCTGCTCGAGCACGTGGTTCAGGTTCGGGTTGTCGTTGATCAGGCCTTCGACCTGATGCGACACCGACGACACCCGCTCCAGCAACATGCTGACGGCCTGACCGCGCTCGTTGACCGCGGCCAGCAGGGTTTGGGCGTTCACCAGCAGCTGGTTGACCTGCGTGCTGCGGTCACCGAGCACCGTGGCGATCTTGTTGGCGTTGGCCAGCAGCTTCTTGACGTCCTCGTCGCGCTTGCCGATGGTCTCGGAGAACTTGGCCACGCCGTCCAGCGCGGCGCTCAGGTGCGGCGAGGTCTGATCGACCGTCTCCGACAACACGTTCAGCGATTCCTTGACCGAATTCGTGTCCCAGCCCGACGCGTTGCGCGTGACATCGAGGAACGCGTCGTAGATCTGGTACGGCGTGGTCGTCTGCCCCAGCGGCAGCATCCCGCGCGGCGGCAGCGTATGGCTGCCACGCGGCTGGATCTCGATGTTCTTGCGACCCAGGATCGTGTCTGTACGGATCGCCGCACGGCTCTCGGTGCCGATCGTCTTCCCACCCAGGGTGTAGCCGATCTCGACCTTGTCGCCGTTGATGTCCATGCTCTTGACCGTGCCGACATCCATACCGGCGATGCGCACCTTGTCACCCACATTCAGGCCACCGGTATCGGAGAACTGGCCGTAATACGTGGGGACCGCGAACAGCATCGGCACGCTCGTCAGCGTCGAGCCGACGCCGATGACCAGCGCCACCACCGCAACGCCCATGAGGCCTTTGCGGAAGCGGTCGGAACCTTGCAGTGTCCTCATCTCGGCGTGCACCTACCCGACGGCTGTGAACTGAGTTTGACGGTTCGGACAGGGCCACCTGGCTGCAACCCGTTGAGCTTCAGCGAGAGGTCGCAGGCATAGAAGTTGAAGAAGTCACCGTAGATGCCACCGGCACGTCCGATGATCTTCAACGCCTGGGGGAACTGCACCAGGATGTCGTTGAGCTGCTGCTTCTGGTCGATCAGCGGCTGCTGGATGACCTCGAGCTGGCCGATCGTGTCCTTGAGCAGCGGACGGTTGTCCGACAGCAGATCTGCCAGCGAGCCGGCCGCGTTGCTGATGTTGGCCACCGAGGATCCGATCGGGTCGGCCCGGTTCTTCAGCCCGGTGATCAGCGTCTCGAAGTTCTTGAGGGTGTCGTCGAACTGCTGCTGATGCGCGACCGTGGTGTCCAGGACGATGTTCAGGTTCTTGATCACCTCGCCGATGGCCTGGTCGCGGTCGGCGATGCTCTGGGTGAGCTGCGCCGTCTGGTCCAGGATGTCGTTGATGGTGCCGCCCTGGCCCTGGAAGATCGTGATGATCGACTTGGAGATGGTGTTGACCTTCTCCGGGCTCAACGACTGGAACAGCGGACGGAAGCCGCCGACGAGTGCGTCGAGGTCGAGCGCGGGCTCGGTGCGTTCCAGCGGAATGGTGCTGCCCGGCTGGATCTTCGTGTTGCTCTCGCCGCGCTTGAGCTCCAGGTAGCGGTTACCGATCAGGTCCTGGTAGCGGATCGCGGCCGTGGACTGGTCGAACAACGGCAGTGACTTCTCGACGTTGAACGTGACCTCGGCCTGCTGGCCACCGTTGATCAGCTTGACGCCCGAGACCTTGCCGACCTCGACACCGGAGGCACGGACGAACTGTCCCGTGCGCAGACCGCTGACGTTCTTGAAGATCGCCGAGTACTCGGCGGTCCGGTTGAACCGGATCTGACCGAAGACCACGAAGATGATCGCAGTGAAGGTGAGCAGCACCAGTGAGAAGATGCCGAGCTTGATAATCGTGCCCTTGATGCTCATGGGTTGATCGTGTTCTCCCCCACTTGGCGGCCCCACACGTACTCGGCCACGAGCGGTTGCCCCAGCTCGAGGTGGTTGTACGGGGCGATCGATGCACCGGTATCCATCACCAGGTACGGCATGGGCCACAGGTCCTTGGTGATCGGCTGCCAGCAGCCCGGCCGGCCCTCGGGCCCGCCCTTGGCGTTGACCCGCGGCAGGTTGTCGGGATAGACGTACGGGTTGCCCACGCCCATCACCAACGACTGGGTCTGCAGCGAGTAACCGTTACCACCAAGTGCGCCGGCAAGTTTCGGGCCTGCGTCGTGGTAGTTGCGGATCGTGCAGAACAGCGCCGGGCTGTACTTGTCGAGCAGAGCCGACGTCGGCAGCAGGTCCTGGGCGCCGCGGACCAGATAGGGCCCGCCGCGCTCGAAGATGTCGCCGCCGGTGTTGCCGAAGCCGACCGCGGCGACCAACGCCTGATCCAGATTGCCGCGCTGATCGTTGAGCGTGCGGGCGGTGGTGACCGCGTTGGTCAGACCGTCGAACAGGTCCGGACCGGCATTCGCGTAGACCTCGCCCAGGTCGGCCAGACCCGCGATGTCGCGGCGGATCTGGGGCATGCGCGGGTTGAGGTCGCTCAGGATGTCGTTGCCGTTGACGATCGACTGGCCGAACTTGTCACCCAGGCCGTCGAGCGCCTGCGCGGTGGCCGTCAGCGTCTGGTTCAGCTTGATCGGGTCGATCTGCTCGGAGATCGCGGTGATCGTCTCGAACAGCGTGTTGAACTCCGTCGTCACGCCCTGGGCGCGGATCGGCGTTCCGGGCGACAGCCGCGTTGCCGACGGGTTGGCCGGCGACAGGAACGAGATGTACTTGTTGCCGAACACCGTCGTGGCCCGCAGTTCGGCGGTCACGTTCTCCGGGATCAGCTTCAGGTACTGAGGCTTGACGTCCAGGGTCAGTTTGGCCTCGGGGTTGTCGTCGACGGTGACGACGTCGACGGAAGCCAGGCGACCGATCGGCACACCGTTGAAGGTGACCTTCGAACCCGGGTCCATCGACAGACCGGCCCGTCCGGACAACACGGTCAGCTGCGTCTTCTTCTCGAAGGTTCCGCGGAACTGCATCCACGTCAGCGCGAGGACCAAGGTGGTGACGAGCGCGAGCACCAATCCGGCCAGCTTGTACGGCGGGATCTTGGGCTTGTTGAGGGGCGCGTGCGGGGCTGAGGGCGTGGCCATGCCGCTACACCGTGAGGTTGAAGTTGGGGTCGGTGCCGTAGAGCGCCAACGAAGCCAACAGGACCACCATCACGATTGCGATCAACGAGGTTCGCATCGACCTCCCTACTGCCTCACCCACACCGACAGCACCGCCACTGGCGTAATAGCCGAAGTAGCAGTGGTTCAACATGACCACGATCGACATGACGATGACCTGGAGGAAGGACCACATCACGTCGTCGACGCGCAGGAACGTATGGAAGTAGTGCTCATACGTACCCACCGACTGCGAATAGAAGACCGTTGTGACGAACTGTGCGGACAGGAAGGACAGCAGGACCGCCCCGGCGTACAACGGGATGATGACGATCGACCCGGCGATGAGGCGCGTGGAGACCAGATACGAAATCGACCTGATCCCCATGACTTCCAGCGCGTCGACCTCTTCGCTGATGCGCATGGCGCCGAGTTCGGCGGTGGCGCCGGCACCGACCGTGGAGGCCAGGGCCTGCCCGGTGACGACCGGGGGCAACGACGCGGATGTTTGCCAGGGCGGCGAAGAAGCCGGTGAAGGCCTCGACGCCGATATTGCCAAGGGACGCGAAGCCCTGGATGGCGATCAGGGAGCCTGCCGACAGCGTGACGAACCCGATGATGGCGACGGTGCCGCCGATGACGGCCATCGCGCCGGTACCCATGCCGATCTCGGCGACGAGTCGCAGAGCCTCACGGCGGTAGTGGCGGAACGCGTGCGGGATCGAGCCGATGGCCTGGACGACGAACCACGCGACGTGGCCCATGCTGTCGAGGAACCGGGCCGGAGTGCCCGCGATGTCTGAGGTGCGCGAGAACGCCCGGGGAAACCGGGACCGAAGGACTGTTGCAGTACTCATGTCAGTGCCCTGTTCCGAACCGCACACCGATGGTGGTGAGCACGACGTTGACTGCGAACAATGCGACCACGCACAACACCAGGGTCTCGTTCATCGCGGTGCCGACGCCCTTGGAGCCACCGGCCACCGTCAGGCCGCGGTAGCAGCCGACGAGTCCGGCGATCAGGCCGAACAGCGTGGCCTTGATGACCGAGATCATCACCTCGGGAAATCCGGTCAGCAGGGTCAGCGTGGACACATAGGCACCGGCGGAGACGTTCTGGACATACACGCCGAAGAAGAAGCCGCCGACCAGACCGATGGTGATCACCGCGCCGTTGAGCATGAAGGCCACAAAGGTGGAGGCGACCACGCGGGGAACGACGAGGCGCTCGATCGGATCGATGCCCAGCACCTCGAGCGCGTCGATCTCCTCACGCACGGTGCGGGCACCCAGGTCCGCGCAGATCGCGGTCGAACCGGCGCCGGCAACCACGAGCACTGTCACCAGAGGACCGAGCTGCGTGACCGCACCCAGCGCCGCACCGGCGCCCGAGACGTCAGCCGCGCCGAACTCCGCCAACAGGATGTTGAGCGTGAAGATGATGAGCACGGTCAGCGGGATCGACACCGCGAGCGTGGGCAGGAAGGCCACCCGGATCAGGAACCAGCTCTGCAGCACGAACTCTTTCCACTGGAAAGGCCGTGTGAGAAAGGCCTTTCCAGTGAGCACAGTCATCTTGAAGAAGCCACCGACCATAGCCAGCGGCTTCTCCATTTGACCACGTACGTAGCCGACGAGCCCGTCGGCAGGCGCCGTCACCGCTGCGCCCCCTGGACGTGTCGCACGCCCCCTCCTCGTCGCCTGTCAACTTGTGTGATCCGTCTCTCCCTACTCACGAGTAGTAATTGAGACCACCGGACTGTACCCGATAGAAACCGGGCCGTGCACTGCATCGGGTGGATTGTGCCATCAACCGTTAACAAGGGCGTGCAAAGACAGCAAACTTTCGCCGCGACCTGCAGAAACCGTTGACGCGGAGTTACTTTCGCAACCGTCAACCCTATTGGGCGTTGATGGGCGACCCGAACCGCTCCCTGAGTTCGGTCTTGAGTACCTTGCCCGAGGGGTTGCGGGGCAGAGCGTCGACGATCTCGAGCGCCTTCGGGTGCTTGTAGCGCGCCAGGCGTTCGGTGAGGAACCCGTCGAGATCCCCGAGATTCAATACGTCGCCTCTGGTGAGAGCGACCACCGCAACCGGAACCTCGCCCCATTTCTCGTCATGCCGGCCGATCACGGCGACCTCGGTGATGGCTGGGTGACCTGCGAGGACGTTCTCGACCTCGGCGCAGTAGATGTTCTCGCCGCCGGAGATGATCATGTCCTTCTTGCGGTCGACGACCCAGATGTAGCCCTCCTCGTCCTGACGGACCAGATCACCGGAGTGGAACCAGCCGCCGGCGAACGCCTCGGCCGTGGCCTTGGGGTTGTTCCAGTAGCCGGCCATCAAAGTTGGGGCGCGGTAGACGATCTCGCCGACATCGCCGACGGGGACGTCGTTCATGTTCTCGTCCACGATGCGAGCCGAGACGGTGGGGATGACCTGACCGACCGAACCGAGCTTGCGAATTGCGTCGTCCGCCAACAACATGCAGGTAACCGGGGACATCTCGGTCTGACCGAACGCAGCAAGGATCTGGCTGCCGGGGAAGGTCTCGGCCATTGCACGTAGCAAGGTGTCCGAGGCCGGCGCAGCGCCCCATGACAGGGCCCGCAGGCAAAGATCGCGCGGATTGGCTTTCTGCTCAGCGCAAACCGCCTGCCACTGCGCGGGCACCAGGAAGATCGCCGTCACCTTCTCGGCCGCCAGCACGTCGAGCAGTGCACCCGGATCGAAGGCGCCGAGCGGATAGAGCACCGTGGGCAGTCCGAGGGTCAGACCCGTGTTCACGTTTCCCGCGACGCCGGCGATGTGGAACAGCGGGACGCCGATGAAGCCGACATCGTTGTTGATGTCGACGCCGGTGGTGAACAGGTTGGTCATGCCCTGCCCGGCGAGGTTGGCGTGGGTCAGCACCGCGCCCTTGGGCCGGCCGGTGGTGCCCGAGGTGTACATGATCAGGGCGGGGGCATCGCTGGGGATGTCAACCGGTTGCGCGGGCTCGCCGTCTTCGGCGATCAGGTCCTCGAAGCCGAGGACGCCGTCTTCCGTTGGGGCGTCGGCGACGACGACCGTCGACAGCGTGGCATCGAGATCGCGTACCGCCGTGGCGACTCCGGCGAGGACGGGCTCGGTGACGATGACACGGGCCGCGCAATCGCTGACCAGGAAGGCCACCTCGGGCGGGGTCATCCGGAAGTTCACGGGCACCGCGATGGCGCCGAGCTTGTTGGCCGCCAGCATCGCCTCGATGAACTCGGGCCGGTTCAGCATCAGGATCAGCACCCGGTCACCGAAGCCGACTCCGCGCCGGCTCAGTGCGCCGGCCAGCTTGGTCACCCGGTGGTCGAGCTCGCCCCACGTGGTGGTGTGCCCCAGGAACCGCAGGGCGGTCTTGTCGGGCTGCATGAGGGCATGCCGGGTCAGTTGATTGGCCCAGTTCTGACGACGGGCCAGGTATGGCTGCTCAGTGGGGAACGGCTCGGCAGTCAACGGATCTGCACTCCATCGGTATCGAGTTGCACGAATTTTATATTTGATCAAACATGGGGTTGCCCCGGTCACACTATGGCCTCGGCGCCTCGGCGACAAGCCCACCAGAAAGGCGACCGGATTCCCGTGAATGCACCTGCCAGAGTGGCCGTGCAACGTCGTCGCGGGGGACGGCGCGAGCAACTTTCCGACGAGGTGGCCGCCCAGCTCCGGGCCGAGATCATGACCGGTGTCCTGCGGCCCGGGACGTTCATCCGTCTCGACGAGACCGCCGCGGCACTCGGGGTGAGCATCACCCCCGTGCGGGAGGCACTGCGCACACTGCGCGGCGAGGGCATGGTGCAGCTGGAGCCCAACCGCGGACACGTCGTGGTACCCCTCACCCGCGCCGACGTCGAAGACATCTTCTGGTTGCAGGCCACCATCGCGCGGGAGCTCGCCGCCACCGCTACAACCCGCATCACCCCGGCCGAGATCGACGAGCTGGAACAGCTCAACGCCGAGCTCGCGGCCGCGGTCAAGGATCACGATCCCGTGGCGATCTCGTCCGCCGAGTTCACCTTCCACCGGGCGTTCAACCATGCCAGCGGCCGCATCAAGCTGGCCTGGTTCCTGCTGCACGTCGCGCGGTACCTGCCCGCCCTCATCTATTCGACCGATCCGAAGTGGGGCACCGAGGCCGTGGAGAACCACCGGCTGCTGATCGACGCGCTGCGCCGGCGGGATGCGACCGCAGCAGTGGAGCTCAATGCGAACCAGTTCACCGATGCTGCCCAACGGCTCATCGCGCGGCTCGACGACATCGGGATGTGGGACTGACGGCTGAGTGCTCAGCTCCGGGGTGTCAGGCATTCCGGCGCCGGTCCCCGCGTCGGCGTGTCGGCGCGGCTTCGCCGGTGTGTCGTGGCGCGAAATCGATGTCCGACCTGCCCGGCTGTCAGCGACATCGAGCGACAATCGCCTCAGGCACACCGTTGGCATCTCCGGTCACAGATGCCATCCATACTCGCGTCACTCCAGGCAAAGCCAACCTCATGCGTAACGCTTTTCGGGTTGCCCACCTATCAGCGACAGAGTCGCTGTTAGTCGGGCATTGAACATCTGAGGCACGCGATGCCAGAGGTGCGATAGTGGCAAAAATGTTCAGCGCCAACGGGTTTGACGAGGCGCGTGATGCCGACGTGGCGACTGTCGCTGAATTGTCGCTCGCAGCCGGGCACCTCGGATATCCGTCCGAAATCGGTGAACGGGGGGACTGTCATACCCTGCTGGCACCGTGACGCCATGGCGGACAAACTCCTGCTGCGCGGCACCAACCTCCGCTACGTGCTCACCATGCAGCTGCTGCAGCACGGCGCACAATCGGTGGCCGATCTGGTCGACGCGCTCGAGGACCAGGGGTTCACCACCGCTGGGCGCCCCTCGAAGGCGATCTCCGACGCCCTGCGGTGGGAGATGAACCACGGCCGGGTCTACCGGATCAGGCACGGCCGATACCGGCCGGCCGAGATGCCTCGGTCCACCGAGTACCGCATCCGCAATCGCGTACTCGAGCTGCGGGCGGCAGCAGCCGATCGCGCGGCCTAAGCGGACAGCTGCTGCACCCTGGCGATGAGGGCGTTGGCCAGGTGGTCGAGGGTGTCGCCGATGAGCTTCTTGACCATCATGGCCGGGATCGGCAGCTTGACCTCGACCTCGAGGTCGACCTGAAGCAGCGTGCTGTCGGGCCCGAGGGGGACGACAGAGAACCGCTGTTCCTGCTTGGTGAAGTGGTCCCCCTGCTGCAGCACGGTGTAGATCTGGTTCTCGGCGGGGTAGTAGACCGCATTGATGAAGGTGCCGGACTGACCCTGGATCTCGACGTCCATACGCAGCTGGCTGGGCCGGCCGTCGTCGTAGCGGGCCAGAATCCAGCAGCCCTTGATCTCGGGGTTCCACTGCGGATAGGCCTCGAAATCACCGACGATCGCCATGATCTTGTCGGCAGGGGCATCAACCTCGACGGTCTTGCTCACGAGTGGCATCCGGCGATGATATCGACTGCAGCAGATCGCGGATCACGTCGGGAATCGGTACCGGCCGGCGCGTGGTCCGGTCCACGTAGACATGCACCCAGTGGCCCACCGCCGCCACCGGCCCATCCGGCTCGAACAATCCGAGCCGGTAGGTGACGCTGCTGTTCCCCAGCCGGGCCACCGCCAGACCGACCACCAACGGGTCGGGGAACTTCAACTCCGCGAAGTAGCGGCACCCGGACTCGGCGACCACACCGAGCCAGGGTGCGTTGACCGGGTCGACGTCGCAGTTGGTGTTGATCCAGGCGTTGATCGCGGTGTCGAACAGTTCGTAGTACACGGCGTTGTTGAGGTGGCCGAACATGTCGTTGTCGGTCCATCGGGTCAGCACCGGCCAGTGCAGCGGAAAGTCCTCGCGGGTCAGGTCGGCAGCGTCGGTCATGGCTGAAGTCTGACACCAGGTGACAGGCTGGTGCCCATGAAGATCCGCGGAGCCGTCCTTGAGCACATCGGCCTCTCCCGCCCGTACGCCACGTCGCAGCCGATCCGGGTGAGCGACCTTGACCTCGCCGAACCCGGCCCGGGCGAACTGCTGGTGCGCATCGAGGCCGCGGGGCTGTGCCACTCCGATCTGTCCGTCGTCGACGGCAACCGGGTACGCCCGGTCCCGATGCTCCTTGGGCATGAGGCCGCCGGGATCGTCGAAGCGGGTGACACCGATCTGCCGGTGGGCCAACGGGTGGTGATGACGTTCCTGCCGCGCTGCGGGGATTGCCCCGCGTGTGCCACCGACGGCCTGACACCCTGCGGTCCCGGATCGGCCGCCAACGGCGCGGGCACGTTGATGAACGGCGACATCCGGCTGACCCGCGACGGCCAACCGGTGTTCCACCACCTCGGGGTATCCGGCTTCGCCACCTACGCCGTCGTCGACCGCCGGTCGGTGGTGCCCGTCCCGGATGATGTCCCCGCCACGGTGGCCTCGCTGTTGGGCTGCGCGGTGCTCACCGGCGGCGGCGCCGTTCTGAACGTCGGCACGCCGCGGGCCGGCCAGACCGTGGCAGTGGTCGGCCTGGGCGGTGTCGGCATGGCGGCGGCCCTGACCGCGCTCGCCCACGACGGCGTCCGCGTCATCGGCGTGGACCAGCTGCCGGACAAGCTGGCCCGGGCGCGCGAGCTCGGCGTGCACGAGGCCTACACCCCCGAGCAGGCCGCCGATCTCAAGGCCGACGTGGTGATCGAAGCCGCGGGCCACCCCGCCGCGTTGGAAACCTCGATCGCACTCACCGGGCCGGGCGGTCGCACCATCACCGTCGGCCTGCCCCGTCCGGACGCCCGAATCTCGGTGTCACCGTTGGGTTTCGTGGCCGAGGGCCGGTCGCTGATCGGCAGCTACCTGGGCTCGGCGGTACCGGCCCGCGACATCCCGCGGTTCGTCGAACTCTGGCGGGCCGGACGGCTACCCGTCGAGCAGCTGGTGTCCTCGACCATCACCCTCGATCAGATCAACTCCGGCATGGACGAGCTGGCCGACGGGCGGGCCGTGCGCCAGATCATCGAATTGAGTTGAACCCGGGCTAGAACCAGTTGTCGCGCATCTCCAGCGTGGTGCGGTCCAGACTCTCCAGCAGGTCCAATTGCGGTGCGGTCTTGGGCAGTTCGTAGCGGAAGAAGTACCGGGCGGCCTGACGCTTGCCGTCATAGAAGTCGCCCGTGCGCCCTTCGGCGGCCAGGTACTGCTCCAGCCAGATCCATGCCACCACGATGTGCCCGAACGCCTCGAGGTAGACCGCGCTGTTGGCCATCGCGGCCTCGATGTCACCGGAGGCGAACATCGCGCCGGTCACCGCGACCAGCCGCTGCCAGGACGCATCGAGCTGGGCCGCCAACTCCGGCGCCGCGCCCGTGGCCTTCGAGACGGTTGCCGCGATGCGCTCCCCCAGCGCCGCCAGGCCGGCCCCGCCGTTCTGGGTCACCTTGCGACCCAACAGGTCCAGGCTCTGGATACCGTGGGTGCCCTCGTGGATCGGGTTGAGCCGGTTGTCGCGGTAGTGCTGCTCGACGTCGTACTCGCGGGTGTAGCCGTAACCGCCGTGAACCTGGATCGCCAGGCTGTTGGCCTCCACGCACCATTGCGAAGGCCAGCTCTTGGCGATCGGGGTGAGGATGTCGAGCACCGCGGTGTCATCGGTATCGACCAGCTTGGCGCAGTAGAGCGCCAGCGCCAGCCCACCTTCGACATAGGCCTTCTGCGCCAACAGCATCCGCTTCACGTCCGCGTGCTCGATGATCGGCACCTGCGGGGTCGACGGGTCCTTGACGCCCAACGGCCGGCCCTGCGGGCGCTCGCGCGCGTACTCCAGCGACTTGAGGTACCCGGTGTAGCCGAGCGCGACGGCACCCATCCCGACTCCGAGGCGGGCCTCGTTCATCATGTGGAACATGTAGACGATGCCGCGGTGCGGCTCCCCGACCAGATAGCCGACCGCGCCGTCGAAGTTGAGCACGGTGTTGGTGATACCGCGTTGGCCCATCTTGTGATTCAGCCCGGAGATGGCCACACCGTTGCGGGTGCCGTCGGCCAGCAACTTCGGCACGACGAACAGTGAGATGCCCTTGGTGCCGGCCGGGCCACCGGGAATCTTGGCCAGCACCAGGTTGACGATGTTCTCGGTGAGCTCATGCTCGGCGCCGGATATCCACATCTTCGAGCCGAACAGCCGGTAGCTGCCGTCGGGCTGCGGTTCGGCGCGGGTGGTGATGTCGGCCAGCGACGATCCGGCCTGGGTCTCCGACAGCGCCATGGTGCCCGAGAACCGGCCCGCCAGCATGGGTTTGACGAACGTCTCGATCTGCTCGGCCGAGCCGAAACGGGCCAGCAGGTTGGCATTGGCGATGGTCAGCATCAGATAGCCCGAGGTCGACACGTTCGCCGCGGAGATCCATGCGAACGCGGCCTGCGCGACGGTGGCCGGCAACTGCGCGCCACCGATCTCGGCGTCCATTCCCATGGCGATCAGATCGGCCGCCGCGAACGCGTCCCACGCCTCTTTCACGTCGGGGATCAGCGTGACGGCCTGTCCGTCGAACGTCGGCTCGTTGGCATCACTGAGCTTGTTGTGCGGCGCGAAGTAACGGGTCGCGAGTTGCTCGCACAGATCCAGCACACCGTCGAAGGTCTCGCGGGAGTGTTCGGCGAAGCGGTCCAGCGCCGTGAGCTTTTCGACGTCCAACCACTCGTAGAGCAGGAAGTCCAGGTCGCGCCGCGAGAGGATCGTCGACTTCATGCCGCCAGGTTAATCGTCGGCAGGCGGCTCGGGCAGCGACATCCGGGCCAGCCGTCGTGGATCGACGATCGACACGATCCCGACTAGCCGGCCCCCGTCGACGGAGCACGCCATCACGCCGAGCGGACGACCCTTCGGCCCCCACGCCAGGATCCCCGGCTCGCCGTTCACCGACACCCTCCGGGCGATGACGCGGGTGCCCTGGCCGCGTCGTACCGCAGCGACGACGGAATCCGATCCGGTCCCGACGGTCACCCCGGCGGCCGTGTAGCGCTGCCAGCTGACGTCGGGGTCGAGCACGCGCAGCAGTGCGTCGAAGTCGCCGTCACGGGCGGCGGCGAGGAAGGCGTCGACGACCTCACGCTGCTCCTGCTTCCGGCGGCGGTCGCTGGTGGGCGGCGGCACGTCCTGCACCTTCCGGCGCGCGCGGCTGGCCATCATCTTGACGGCGTCGCTCGACTTGTCGAGGATCTGCCCGATGTCGGCGAACGGCACGGCAAACATGTCGTGCAGGACGAACGCCAGGCGTTCGTCCGGACGCAGCGATCCCAGCACGACCAGCATCGCCAACCCGACCGAGTCCGCGAGCACCGCGGCGTCCTCCGGGGAGTCGACGTCCTCGGTGACGACGAGTTCGGGAAGGTCGGCGGTGGGCGTCGGCTCGGCGCGGCTGGTGCGCGACCGCAACATGTCGATACAGATGCGGCCCAACACAGTTGTCAGCCAGCCTGCGACGTTCTCGATCGAGTCCGCGTCTTGACGAGACAGGCGTAGCCACGCTTCCTGCACGGCGTCCTCGGCGTCCGCCCGTGAGCCGAGGACGCGGTGGGCCACCGCGAGCAGTCGCAGGCGCTGTTGCTCGAATGTGTCGGCCAGTGATGCCTCGGGCGTCATCGGTTACCTCTCCTCGCGCCGATCCGTCATAAGAGTGACGAGTCGGCAGTGCCCGACGTAACCACGAAGCCCAGACGTAACCACGAAACGGAGCGAGGAATGCACACCACCCTGTGGATCATCACCATCATCGCCGCGGCGGCCTACGTGGCAGGCGGGGCCAGCCTGCTGTTCATGTCCCGGGAGAAGTACCGGTCGCTGGGCAGCAATCAGCACTGGGTCGATGATTTCGGCGACGGCCACCTCACGGCGATCGCGACGATCAAACTGGTCGGTGCGATCGGCCTGGTGCTGCCCGTCGCGGTGGGTATCGCGCCCGTACTGACCCCGGTGGCGGCCTGCGGCCTGGCCCTGTTCATGGCTGGTGCGGCCACGACCAGATTTCGTCGCAGCGAGTGGCTCTACATGGCCGGCGACATCGTCTTCATCGGCATGTTCGCCTTCTTGGCGTGGGGCTGGTTCACCCTGCCCGTCACCTGATCGTGCTGACGCCGCCGTCGACCGGGATGACCGCGCCCGTGATGTACGCGCTGGCCCGGCTGGCCAGGAACACCGAGATCCCGGCGATGTCGTCGGGCTGACCGATCCGGCCGAGCGGCAGCGCCGACCCGACAGCCTCGGACCCGCCGCGCAGCATCTCCTTGGTCATCCGGGATTCGAACAGGCCCGGCGCGATCGCGTTGACCAGGATCCGCGGGGCCAGTTCCCCGGCGAGGTGGCGCGTCAGCATGTGCACGGCGGCCTTGCTGGCGCTGTAGGAGAAGTTGTCGCGGCCCTTGCCGGGCGCGACGATGCCGTCGATGCTGCCGGTGTTGATCACGCGTGCCGGATCTTCTTCGGTGGCAGCGGCATTCAGCAGCGGCGTGAGCGCCCGGGTCAGCAGGAACACGCCTTTGACGTTGACGTCGTAGACCTTGTCGAATCCCGACTCCGGGAACTCGTCGTACGGTGCGCCCCAGGCCGCGCCCGCGTTGTTGAACAGCGCATGGATCGCATCCTCACGGCCCGTCACGGCCGCGGTGAGCGCCGCGACCCCTTCGGCGGTCCCCAGGTCGGCAGGCACCGCGGAGATCCGGCCGAGTGGGGACAACGCGTCCACCGCCGCGGACAGCTCGGCCTCCTTGCGGCTCGAGACGTACACGGACGCCCCCGCCTGCAGCAGGCCACGGGCCATCATCAGGCCGATGCCACGGCCGCCTCCGGTGACGACGGCGACCTTGCCGTCCAGTCGGAACAGATCAGTCATGCCCACCAGATCTTTCTTTCTAGGCTTTTTCCTCGATGTCGACACCGAGCGGGGACTCGTTGCGGGTCACCTCGTCGCGGATCAGCCCACGCAGCAGCGCGGTGCTGAACTCGACGGCGATCTCCTGGGCGCTCCGTCTGCCGTGCGGTCGCAGCCAGCGGTAGGAGCCCAGCGTCATCCCGATGTAGCCGAGGGCCAGGACATGCGAATCGCAGTCGTAGAACTCGCCGCTGGCGATGCCGCGGTCGATCACGTCGCGGACATGCTCGTAGACCTGTGTCTCAGCGCGCCGGATGTAGGCCACCTGCTCCTCGGTGAACCATTCCGCGATGTACGGGCCTTCCTGGAAGTACACCGCGGCGCGCTCCAGGTCGCCGGCGATACCGACCAGCAATCGGCGGGTGAAGTTGTAGATGGTTTCCCGTGCCGAGGCGGTGGGGTCGTCGTGGAGGGCCTCGACGGTGAAGTCCGCGGTGCTCTTGTAGATGTCGTAGAGGATGAGCGACTTGCTCGAGTAGTAGTGGTAGACCGTGGCCTTGTTCAGGCCGACAGCCTCGGCGACATCGTCCATCCGGGTGCCGTGATAGCCGCGGGCGGCGAACAGCTTGGCCGCGACGGTCAGCAGTTCGTCGCGGCGGGACGTCCCGTTGGCCGCCGCGCCTCCGCGGCCCCGGCCGCCCTCTGCATCGGATGACATAGCACACTCACTATCAGCATCGCCCGGACCTTGCCCAGGAAATCAATCAACTAGATGGTTGAAGAGTGTAGGCAATTCTCTTCGCGGCTCTGTTCCGGCCTTGCCCAGTGCGTCTAGACTCCGGGCATGGATCCGAATCCTGACTACGACCTCAGCGACGAGAGCGACTTCTTCTTTCCGTGGCTGGCCTGGGGTCTGCGCGGCGTGTACCCGCCGCCGGCGTACCCCCCGGTGTAATCAGGACTGTTCGTCAGTCTTCGCAGTCCTGGCGCGCTGGTGATACCGGCGCGCCTTCATGCGGTTTCCGCAGGTAGCCATCGAACACCAGCGAGCGGTGTTGGGCTTGCTGCGATCGATCAGGAACAGCCGGCAGTCCGGATTCCCGCACGCGCGTAGTCGCCCCGGACTCGCGACGCGCAGCGCGTCCCAGGCCAGGATGGCCCGCACGGCGCCGCGCCGCGCGGCGTCGGTATCGAGTTCCCACCTCACACCGCCCTTCGTGGCGCGTGCCCGCAATGCCACCGCATCGAGAAGCGGCTCCAACGCGTCCGCCGTCTCGGCCCCGCGCACGACCGCCTGCAGCACGTTCCTGGCCTCGACCAGGTCCGCCAGTTCGGCCTCGGTCGCGTCGTGCTCGTCCAGCCAGGTCCACGCCTGCGCGCGGTCCGCGAGGATGTCGCGCTGCGTCCCTTCCACCACCGGTGTGGTGTTGAGCAGATCCAACAGCAGGGCCTCGTCCTTCAGGCCCACCTCCACACGTTCCATATCTAACCTCCAAACAACTATTGACAGGTTATGCCGTCCGGCGTTAGATGTCACTAACCACTAACACTAGTTAAAGGAGTTAGTCATGACGGTTCACCATCGCTACGCCACCATCGACGGGCAGCGGCTGTTCTACCGCGAGGCGGGTGCACCGGACGCACCGGCGATCGTGCTGCTGCACGGCTTCCCGACGAGCTCGTACATGTTCCGCGACCTCATCCCCCGGTTGGCCGAGCGCTACCACGTCATCGCGCCCGATCACCTGGGCTACGGACACTCCGATGCACCGGCGACCGACGAGTTCGACTACACCTTCGACGCACTGGCCGACCTGACCGACGGCCTGCTGAACCAACTCGGGGTGTCCCGCTACGCGATCTACGTCCAGGACTACGGCGCCCCGATCGGCTGGCGACTGGCACTGCGGCATCCGGAGGCCATCACCGCGATCGTCAGCCAGAACGGCAACGGCTATGACGAGGGTTTCGTCGAGAGCTTCTGGACCGGGGTGTGGGCCTACCAGCGCGAGCAGACCCCCGAGACCGAGGCGGGAGTGCGGACCGCATTGAGTGTCGACGGCATCAAATGGCAGTACCTGACCGGGGTCTCCGATGAGAGCCTGGTCAACCCGGACACCTGGGTGCACGACGCGGCGATGGTGGCCCGGCCCGGCAATGATCTGGTACAGCTCAAGCTGTTCCGGGACTACGCGACCAACGCCCCGCTGTACCCCGCGTTGCACGAGTACCTGCGCACCAGTGCGGTTCCCGTCCTTGCCGTCTGGGGCAAGGGCGACCCCATCTTCGGCCCCGACGGTGCCCGGGCCTTCGACAAGGACGCGGTCGACGCCGAGATCCACCTGCTCGACGGCGGGCACTTCCTGCTGGAGACCCATCTCGACGAGGTCGCCAGCCTGATCGACGGGTTCCTGCAGCGCCGGGTCATCTGATGAGGCCCGAGGCACTGGTGTTCGACGTCAACGAGACCCTCATCGACATCGACTCGCTGCAGCCGTATTTCGGTCGGGTCTTCGGTGATCCACTCGTGCTGCGCGAATGGTTCGGCCAGCTGGTGACGTACTCCATGGCCATCACGCTGGCCGGCGGCTACACCGACTTCTTCACCCTCGGACAAGGGGTCCTGCGGATGACCGCCGAGGTCCACGGGGTGGAAGTCGGCGACGATGATCTACGCGGACTCACCGAGGCCATGCGGACGATGCCGGCCCATCCGGACGCTGCGGAGGGCTTGCAGCGTCTGCGCGCCAACGGTTTCCGCCTCGTCACACTGACCAACTCGCCACACCGAGACGGACCGACGCCACTGGAGCAGGCCGGCTTGGCCGAATATTTCGAGCATCAGTTCAGCGTCGACGAGCAACGGGCCTTCAAGCCCTCACCGGCGCTGTACACCGGCGTCGCCGGCGACCTGGGCGTGGCACCGGCGGCCTGCATGATGGTCGCGGCGCACATGTGGGACACGCTCGGGGCGCAGTCCGCGGGATTCCGCGGCGCCTTCATCGCGCGACCGGGCAACGCGGTACTCGCCGCTCCCGGCGTACCCCAACCCGATGTCATCGCATCAGATCTATTACAGCTCAACGACATACTGGAGAAACTCTCATGACCACCACACAGATGCGCGCGATCGTTCTGGACGGCTTCGGTGGTCTCGACCACCTGGTCTACACCGACATCCCCAAGCCCGAGCCCAAGGCAGGCGAAGTGGTCATCCAGATCAAAGGGTTCGGCATCAATCACGCCGAGATGCACATGCGGCGCGGGGAATGGGCCGAGGCCGCTCCGGTCAGCGGTATCGAATGCGTCGGCATCGTCGACTCGTGTCCGGGCGGCGAGTTCCCTGTCGGCGCCAAAGTCGCCGCGCTCATGGGCGGATTGGGCCGGACCATCAACGGCAGCTACGCCGAGTACACCCGGGTGCGGGCCGCGAACGTCGCACTGATCGACGCCGACCTGCCGTGGGACCAACTGGCCGCTCTTCCCGAGACCTATGCGACCGCGTGGACCTGCCTGTTCCGCAACATCAACCTGCAGTCCGGCCAGACGATCGTGATCCGCGGCGCCACATCGTCGTTCGGCCAGGCCGCGGTCAAGCTCGCCGTCAACGCGGGTGCCAACGTCATCGCCACCACCCGGAGCCCCGAACGGTTCGCGCTGCTGGAACGTCTCGGCGTCGCCCGCGCGGAGAAGGAAGTGCCCGACCTGAGCGCGCACCTCGCCGAGTCCGGAAACGTCGACGCGGTGCTCGACCTGGTCGGCAACAGCACGATCCTGGATTCCCTGGAGATGCTGCGCCGCGGCGGAACCGCTTGCCTGGCAGGCTGGTTGGGTGGGCTCGATCCGATCCCTGACTTCAACCCGCTGCTGCAGATGGCCAGCGGTGTCAATCTGACGTTCTTCGGCAGCTTCGTCTTCGGCTCACCCGGGTTCCCGCTGTCCGACGTGCCACTGCAGGCCATTGCCCAGCAGGTCGAGCGCGGGGAACTCGAGGCCGCGCCGTCGCGAGTCTTCCCATTCGACGAGATCCGTGAGGCGCACCGCGTCATGGAAGCCGGCGAGGCCGGCGGCAAGATGGTGGTGGTCGTCTGACCCGAAAGTGACGTAATGGTCGCTATCGGAGCGGATTTACGACCATTGCGTCACTTTCGCCGCATGCAATTACGCCGCGGCGAGCTTCACGGCCTCACTCACATCCGTCCGCAACTTCAGGTACTCCGGCGAACTGCGCAGTTCGTGAGCGTCGACCCCGGCACGCGGCAGTTCCACCGGCAGGTCCAGGGCGATCTTCCCGGGCCGCCGCGTCAGCACGACGATCCGTGAGCCCAGGAACGCGGCCTCGTCGGCGCTGTGCGTCACGAAAACCGTTGTGCGACCGGACTCCGCACTCACCTGGCGGACATCCTCCTGCAACCGTTCACGGGTGAGCGCATCCAGCGCCGCGAACGGCTCGTCCAACAGGAACAGCGGCGTCTCGGCGGCCAGCGCCCGCGCGATCGCGACGCGCTGCTGCTGCCCGCCACTGATCTCCCAGATCCTGCGTTTGGCGGTGCCTTCCAGGCCCACGCGCTCCAGCAGTTCCTCGCGCCGCTCGGCCCGTCGCTCACGAGGCACGTTGGCGTACTTGAGGGCCAGGTCCACGTTGCCGCCGACGGTGCGCCACGGAAACAGCCGCGGCTGCTGGAACACCACACCCGAGGTGACCCCGGGTGTCGGGCGGGAACCGGACACCTCGACCTCGCCCTCGGACGGGGTCTCGAAGCCGGCGATCAGGCGCAGCAGTGTGCTCTTGCCGCACCCCGATGCCCCCACCAGGACCAGGAAGGAGCCAGGCTCGACGTCGAGATCCACCGGGCCGAGCGCGGTGACCTCCTCGGACCCGCGCCCATAGCGATGGGCGACGTTGCGGATCTTCAGCGCGCCGGAGGCGTCACTACTTGACGATGACATCCGGCAACCCCTTCGTATAGATCGCGTCCTTGAAGGTCTGCAGCGGCGCGGTCTCGGGGATCTGCTTCTGATCGGCCAGGAACTGCGACGCGCTCTGCAGGTTCGCGGCGATGTTGCCCGGTGCGCCGTCACTGCCCAGCCACTCAGGGGAGGCCACCTCGGCAGGCGTCAGGTAGACACCCTGCTTCAGCTGCCCGGCAACATCTTCCGGGCTGAGCCCGACCTCGGCCGCGATCGCCTTGGCCGCGGCCTGCGGGTCATCCTTGATGACGTTCAGCGCGCGGGCCTGCTGCTTGCGCCAGATGTCGACCACCTCTGGATGCGCGGTGGAGAAGTCGTCGGACACCGCGGCAAGATCCAGCGTGGGCTTGCCGTCCTTGGCCAATTGCCGGCTGGTGATCAGATCCTTACCGGTCTTCCGGAGCTGGTCCAGCGTGGGCAGCCAGCTGTAGGCCGCGGCGATGTCCCCACGCTCCCAGGCGGCGAGAATGGCCTGAGGCTGCAGGTCGATCAGCTGAACATCACTGGGAGACAGCCCATTCTGCGCCAGCGCGGCCAGCAGGCTGTAGTGCGCGGTGGACGCGAACGGGGTGGCGATCCGCTTACCCCGCAGGTCGGCGATCGAGTTGACGCCGGCGCCGTCACGGGCCACCAGGGCCTCGTTGTCACCAGCAACGTCGAGCACGAACGCCACCTTGTACGGAATGTTCAGCGGCGCCGACAAACCGCGGGCCACCGGGCTGGAACCCAGCGCACCGAAGTCCAGTTCCTTGGCGATGAACGCGGTGTTCACGTCGGCCCCGGAGTCGAACTTGGTCCACTTGATGTTGTAGTCGGGCAGCGCCTCTTCGAGCCACTTGTTGTTCTTGACGATCAGGTCCCCACTCGGAAAGGACTGGTAGCCAAGGCGAATGGTGGGCTTCTCGGAGCTTTGCCCGGAGTGGTCGACCGCGCAGGCCGATAGCCCGAACGTCGCGGCGGCCACTGCCACCGACGCGGCGAACAGCGCCTTGATTCTCATATCTTCCCTCTCCATGGGACAGCCCGTCGTTCGACGGCCCGCAAACCTCCGTCGATGATCAGGCCCGAGATCCCGATGGCGAAGATCCCGACCAGCACGACCGGTGTGTTGTTGTAATTGCTTGCGTCCTTGACCAATCCGCCGATGCCGGGGATGCCGTTGAACAGTTCGGCGGCCACCACCGACGAGTACGCCATGCCCACAGCCAGCCGGATTCCGGTGAAGGTCTCCGGCAGCGCCGAGGGCACCACGACGTCACGGATGACCTGCGCCCGGCTGGCCCCCAGGGCCCGGGCCGCCTCCTGCAGTCCGACGGGTGCGGCGACGACGGCAGCGGTGGTGGCCACGGCGGCCGGCGGCAGTGCGGCCAGCGCGAGCAGCGTGATCTTGGGCGCCTCGTCGATGCCCAGCCAGATCACCAGCAGGAAGAAGTACGCCAGCGGCGGCAGGGCACGCAGGAAGGTCAGCCACGGTTCGAGCACGCTGCGCAGCCATCCGACCGAGCCCATCAGCAGACCGAGTGCGACGCCGACGACCACACCGATGACGACACCGGCCAGGACGCGGCGCAGCGTCATGTAGAGGTGCTCGTAGAGCAGGTACCCCGCGTAGCCGCGGGCCCCGTCATGCGTGGTGGAGACGTCGATGAACGCGCGCCAGACCGTCGACGGGTAGGGCACGAACGTTTGGTTCCAGATCCCTGCCCAGGCGACGACCTGCCACACCGCGAAGAACACCACCACCGACAACAGCGGCAGGGCGGACCTGGTCAGCAGGGTGCGCCAGCGGTTCGACGGCGCAACGGGACGTGGCGGGCCGGCTTCGGCCTCGCTGGGGACGATATCGACGAACACAGACACTGTGGGCAGCTTTCTGTTGCTGAAGGCAGGGGTGGCGATTGGCTTCAGCGACAACAGCAACCAGGCAGCGTTCCGTTCACCCGGGTATTGCTACCGGCGGGCGCGTCCGCGGTGAAGGTCTGAAATCGAGGTGAGTTTATTTGCCACCCAAGGTTGACGCTTTCGAGCGTTAGTGAGTACGCTCATTAATGAACGCACTCATTAGCGAGGTGAACACGATGCCCGAGGCGACCCAACAGCGGAACGGGCGGTCGACAGGCCGGCGGACGCGCAACATGCACGACAAGCAACAGCGGATCTTCGCCGCGGCGCGCTCACTCTTCGAGGCGCACGGGTTCGAGGCCGTCACCGTGGCCCAGATCGCCGACACCGCCGACGTCGCCGCAGGCACCTTGTTCAGGTACGCGTCATCGAAAGCCGAACTCCTGCTGATGGTCTACAACGACCAGTTCCTGCAGGCGATCGAGACCGGTATGCGCGACGCGGCCGACATCGACGATCCGAGCGCAGCCGTGTTCGCGATGGTGGCGCCCGTCATCACCGAGGCCGCTCGTCGGCCGGACAACGCGACGGCCTACCAACGCGAATTGCTGTTCGGCGCCCCCACCGAGCGTTTCCGCGCCGAAGGCCTCGCACACGTCAAGAGGCTCGAAGACGCGATCTCCGCCCGCCTGACGCACTGCCGTGCAGCGGATCCAGCCACCGACACCGAGTTGCAGGCCAATGCCGACCGCGCTGCCAGAAGCGTCTTCGCGGCCCTGCATCTGTTGGTGGTCCAGCCGTCGACCGGCGTGAAGTGGGGCGCCGACGGTGCTCACGAACTGCTCCAGCAGATCAACCAGATCGTGCTGGGGTTCCTGGCATCCACAACACCACGAGAAGGAGAGACATCGTGACCGACTCCATCAAGACGGTGACCGTGCTCGGAACCGGCGTTCTCGGTTCCCAGATCGCGTTCCAATCAGCGTTCAAGGGCTTCACCGTCACGGCCTACGACATCAACGACAAGGTTCTGGAGGCGGCCAAGGACCGCTTCGCGAAGCTGGCCGAAACCTACGCCAACGAGGTACCCGATGCCCGCGACGGCAAGGCCCAGGAAGCACTGAACCGCCTCACGCTGACCTCCGATCTCGCCGCGGCCGTGGCCGACGCCGACCTGGTCATCGAGGCGATCCCCGAGATCCTCGATCTCAAACGGGAGACCTACCAGAAGCTCGGCGAACTCGCGCCGGCCAAGACGATCTTCGCCACCAATTCCTCGACACTGCTGCCCAGTGACCTCAAGGATTCCACCGGCCGGCCCGCCAAGTTCCTGGCGCTGCACTTCGCAAACCGCGTGTGGCAGTTCAACACCGCCGAGATCATGGGGACCACCGACACCGACCCGGCTGTGTTCGCCGAGGTGGTCGAGTTCGCCAAGGCCATCGGCATGGTGCCCATCGAACTGCACAAGGAGAAGGCCGGCTACGTCCTCAACTCCCTTCTGGTGCCGTTCCTCAACGCGGCCGCCGAACTCGCCGCCGGCGGCTACGCCGACCCCAGCGCCGTCGACGACACCTGGCGGATCGCCACCGGCGCACCCGTCGGCCCGTTCCAGATCTACGACATCATCGGCCTGACCACGCCGTACAACATCATGGCCAACGGCGACGCCGAAGCTCAGAAGCTCGCCGCGTGGCTCAAAGAGAACTACATCGACAAGGGCAAGTTGGGCCTCGCCACCGGCGAGGGCTTCTACAAGTACAACTGAGGAGAAAGTGGGCGAGATGTATTACAGCAGTGGTAATTACGAAGCATTTGCACGTCCCCGCAAACCCGAGGGCGTAGAAGACAAGACCGCCTGGTTCGTGGGCGCCGGCCTGGCGTCGATGTCGTCGGCGGTGTTCATGATCCGCGACGGTCAACTCCCGGGCGACAAGATCACCATCCTGGAGCGATTGAAGCTGCCCGGCGGCGCCCTCGACGGCATCAAGGAACCCGAGAAGGGCTTCGTGATCCGCGGCGGGCGTGAGATGGAAGACCACATGGAATGTCTGTGGGACCTGTTCCGGACCATTCCCTCGCTCGAGATCGAGGGTGCCAGCGTGCTCGACGAGTTCTACTGGCTCAACAAGGACGACCCCAACTACAGCCTGTGCCGGGCCACCGAGAACCGCGGCCAGGACGCCCACACCGACAACAAGTTCGGGCTCAACGCCAAGGCGCAGAAGGACATCGTCAAGGTTTTCCTCGCGACCCGCGAAGAGCTGGAGAACAAGCGCATCGACGAGGTCTTCGGGAAAGACTTCCTGGACAGCAACTTCTGGCTGTACTGGCGCACCATGTTCGCGTTCGAAGAGTGGCACAGCGCGCTGGAGATGAAGCTGTACATCCACCGCTTCATCCACCACATCAAGGGCTTGCCGGATCTGTCGGCGCTGAAATTCACGAAGTACAACCAGTACGAGTCGCTCGTGCTGCCGATGTACAAATGGCTCCTGGCGCAGGGGGTGACCTTCCACTTCGACACCGAGGTCACCGACATCGACTTCGACATCACGGCGGACCGCAAGCAGGCCACCAGGATTCACTGGATCCAGGACGGTGAGCCGGGTGGCGTCGACCTCGGCCCCAACGACCTGGTGCTCACCACCATCGGCTCACTGACCGAGAACTCGGACGACGGCAACCACCACACTGCCGCCAAGCTCAACACCGGCCCCGCGCCGGCCTGGGATCTGTGGCGCCGCATCGCGGCGAAGGATCCGTCGTTCGGGCGCCCCGACGTCTTCGGCGCCCACATCCCCGAGACGAAGTGGGAATCGGCGACCGTGACCACCCTGGATCACCGCATCCCCGAGTACATCCAGAAGATCTGCAAGCGGGATCCGTTCTCCGGCAAGGTGGTTACCGGTGGCATCGTGACGGCTCGAGATTCGAAGTGGCTGATGAGCTGGACCGTCAACCGCCAGCCGCATTTCAAGCAGCAGCCCTCCGACCAGATCGTGGTGTGGGTGTACGGGCTGTTCGTCGACACCCCGGGCGACTACGTGAAGAAGTCGCTCAGCGAGTGCACCGGCGAGGAGATCACCCAGGAGTGGCTGTACCACCTGGGTGTGCCGGAAGCCGACATCCCCGAACTGGCCGCCAATGCCGCCAAGACCGTGCCGGTGATGATGCCCTACGTGACGGCGTTCTTCATGCCGCGGCAAGCGGGCGACCGTCCCGCCGTCGTCCCGGAGGGCGCGGTGAACTTCGCGTTCATCGGTCAGTTCGCCGAGACCACCCGCGACTGCATCTTCACCACCGAGTACTCGGTGCGTACCGGGATGGAAGCGGCTTATCAGCTGCTGGGGATCGACCGCGGGGTGCCCGAGGTGTTCAACTCCACTTACGACGTCCGCAAACTGATCGCCGGAACGGTGCATCTGCGCGACGGCAAGGAGGTCGAACTGCCCATCCCGGAGATCATCCGCAAGCGCGTGATCGGCAAGGTCACCGACAACGAGATCGGTGAACTGCTGGCCGAGTACGGATTGATTCCCGGCAACGGCTGACGATGGGCTTCGGTCAGGTCGCCGAGCGTGCCAGCGCCCGGATCGCGTACCGGGCGCTGAGCAGGACCAGCGTGGTGGTGACGACGAACAGCGGCCAGCCCATCGCCAGCCGCGCCACCGCGAGCAGGCTGTCCTGCCCCGTGTCGTAGAGGTAGTTCTGCACCAGGAACCGCGACCAGGACACGGCCGCCAGGACGGCGGTGACGATGTTGAAGACCCGCCGCACCCCGGGGACCTGGCGCCAGGTGCTGTCGCGACCGGTGGCCCAGGCCCAGATGACGCCGACGAGCGGGCGCCTGACGAAGATCGAGGCGGTCATCACGATGGCCGAGGCCAGGGACATCCAGATCCCCGGGAGGTAGAAGTCCTTGGCCTGGCCGGTCACCAGGGCCAGCAGCCCGCAGCCCGCCACCCCGACGAATCCCCACACCGCGGGCCGGACCGATTCGCGGCGCAGCAGTTGCCATCCGAGCACGACGGCCGCCATCGCCAGCGCGGAGATGATCGCGGGCACCCGCCCCGAGAGCGCCGAGACGGTCGCGTACACGGTCACCGGCAGCGCCGAATAGACCATGCCGCTGACACCGCCGACGCGCGCCATCAGTCCGTCGAGTGGGGAATCCGTCATGGGAGTGTGGGCCTCGCGTTCAAGATCTGGCAGGTCCCCACCGAGAGTACCCAGATCAGCAGACCAGCCCGGCCGGCTCCGTGCGCCTGGTCCCCAGGAGGGCCGGCAGCTTCACATATCCGTGCAGATTGACCAACCCTCTCGGGCGGGGAGTCTCGGTCAGCCGCAGGTCGGGGTAGGCCTCGAACAGCGCCCGCAGGGCGGTGGCGCCTTCGATGCGGGCCAGTGCCGCGCCCAGGCAGACGTGGATGCCCGACGCGAAGGCCAAGTGGTCCCGGGCATTGGGGCGGGTGATGTCGAAGCGCGTCGGCTCGGTGAACACCCGCGGATCCCGGTTGGCGCCACCCAGCAGAACCGCGACCATGGTTCCGGCCGGCAGCCGCTGCCCGGCCATCTCGACGTCGCACTGCGCGGTGCGCGCGGTCATCTGCACCGGGCTTTCGATGCGCAGGATCTCTTCGACCGCGGCGGGCCACAGGTCCGGGTTGTCGCGCAGCAGGGCGAGTTGATCGGGGTGCTGCTGCAGCAGCACGATCCCGTTGCCGATGAGGTTGACGGTGGTTTCGAAGCCGGCGCCGATGAGAAGCGCTGCGTTGGCGGCGAGTTCGTGGTCGGTCAGCGTGTGGTCGGCGGCCATCTTGGTGAACGGGTTGTCCTCCGCGGCTCCGGCGCGGACCTTGTCGAAGAGGTCGGTGAGGAATCCGTCCAGACCACGCATCCCATCGATGCCACGCCGGTACGTCCGCCACGGGATCCCGACATCGAGCAGCGGCGCCCCATCGTGACCCCACTCGAGCAGTTGCGCATGGGATTCGCCGGACAGGCCGAGGATCTCGGCGATCATGGCGACCGGAAGGACGGCAGCGAAGTCCGCGATCAGGTCGGGGTGGGACGCACCGGCGAGCCGCTCGATGAGTTCCGCGGTCACCTCGGCCACCCTGGCGTCGAGCTTGTCGATCGCGCGCGGGGTGAAGCTCTGCGCCACCAGCTGCCGGTATTGCGTGTGCGTCGGCGGGTCGACGATGACCATCGCGGGCGGCTCCACCGGATTGGCCACTTTCGGATCGGTATGGTCCAGCAGCTTCTGAACTGGTTTCGGCATCCCCATCCCAGTCGGCGGGGTGACTCCGAACCGCTTGTCCCGCAGTATTTCCCGAGCGACCCCGTGGTCGACGGTGACCCAGACGAACGGAGTCTTCACCAGTGGGCCGCGTCGGCGGATCTGCTCCATCAGCGGATACGGGTCGATGCCCTTGCCGTGGCTGGAGATGAGCGCACCCATCGGATTACCCGTCCGGCCTTGAAACGACATGAACGCCTTCGGTACGGCATGCAGCGCCATCCAGCGTGTCCACAATCCGATGCTCATAACGCCCTCCCTCGTCGGCCCGGACAACTATGGTGAGATGGTGAGACATAGATACGTTCATTGTCTCTCTCGTCTCGATGGTTAGGCTACGGCGATCGGGACGGACGGGCAAGGAGGGATTTCGTGACTTCCACGCGAACAGCGGACTTCGTGCGGCGCCTCGCCGAACCGGATCCCGCGGTGCTGGCCCGCGTGCGCGAGCCCGATCCGATCAGCACCCGGATCCTGTCCGCGACGCTCCAGCAGGCGGAACTGGTCGGAATCCGGCGCACGACGATGGAGGATGTGGCCCGCCGCAGCGGTGTCGGCCGCGCCACGCTCTACCGGCGGTTCCCGACCAAGGACGCCCTGATCGATGCCCTCGTGCTGTCCGAGGCGCGCCGCTACCTCGAGGGCAGCGCGCTGGCCCGGGCCCACGCCGAAACCCTGGAAGACCGACTCGTCTATGGCACCGTCTTCACGGTGACCTTCCTGCGGGACCACGCCCTGCTCAAGAAGCTGCTGCGCACCGAACCCGAGACGATCCTGCCCAGCCTCACCGTCGATGCCGGGGCCATCATCGATTTCGCCACGGAGTACTCGGCCGCACAGCTGCGCACCGATCTCTATGGGACAACCGAAACCACCGCGGCACAGGAACGCCACATCCGCACCGTCGCCGAGCTGCACACCCGACTTACGTTGTCGTTCATCGTCACTCCTCACACCGGCATCAAACTGACCAGCCTGGAAGACACCCGCGACTACGTGCGCACCTACCTGCTGCCGATGGTGGCCGCCTCGTGAGGCAGGTGCAGGGACGGGTCTGGCGCAAAGGACAGCCGGTCGACGGCGGCTTCAAGTTCACGGATATCTCGGACTGCCTGACCGACGAGGACACCCTGGTATGGGCCGACATCTACGACCCCGACCACGAGGCACTTCGTGAACTGGCCACCGAGCTCGGGCTCAACATGTGGGCCGTCGAGGACGCCGTCGCACCCAAGGAACGCACGAAAACCTCGGTGTACCACACCCATACGTTCTTCACCGTGTACGCCGTGGACACCCGGGAGCCGGAAGCCGACGCGACACCCGACACGTCACTGTTGATCAAACATCGCATCTCGGCGTTCGTCCTGCCCCGAGGCCTGATCACCGTCCGGCTGCCCAGCTACAACGGTGAGGCCACCGAGTTCGACATCAGCAAGGTGTCGCGCCGCTTCGACGACCTCGGCGGCCAGCGGTACGGCGTCGGGTCGCTGGTCCACGCGCTGCTCGACGTCGTGGTCGACGGACACTTCGAGGCTGTCGAGGCGCTCGACGACGCCATCGAAGGACTCGAGGACGAGTTGTTCGCCGACGGCGGTCCACGACGCGGCCTGCAGCGGCGCACCTTCCAGCTGCGCAAGGACCTGGTCGAGCTGCGCCGGGTGGTGCTGCCGATGCGCGAGGTGGTCAGCACCATCCAGCACCGCAGGATGGACTCGTCCACCTCTCCCGACCTCGACCCGCTCTACGCCGACCTCTACGACCACGTGCTGCGGGCCTCGGAGTGGACCGAATCCCTGCGCGACATGGTCACCACGGTGTTCGAGACGAACCTGTCCCTGCAGGACGCCCGGCTCAACACGGTGATGAAGAAACTCAGCGGCTGGGCCGCCATCATCGCGGTGCCGACCGCCATCACGGGTTTCTACGGCCAGAACGTGCTGTACCCCGGGATCAATACTGCAGTGGGGTTCATCGCCAGCAGCATTTTGATCGTTGTGCTGGTCGTCCTGTTGTACGTGATGTTCAAACGCCGGGACTGGCTGTGACGGCCGAACCGGACATGCTGCGGCTCAAGAAGGCCATCGCCAGACCCTGGAGATATCCCCCATTGGTGTGATCTTTCCGGCTGACCGCAACGCATCTTCCCAGGTCAGGGACAAAGCCGCACCCTGAGCACACCGCTTATCCACATGGGGGGTCCTCACCGATTCCACATGCAATGCGACACTCTTCCATGCCCAACCAACTAGATCGGACCGAAAATCGATGATCATCGGGATACCGCGCGAGTCCCTGACTGGTGAAACGCGCGTCGCCGCCACGCCGCAGACTGTCGGACAGATTATCAAGCTCGGCTATGAGGTAGTCGTAGAAACCGGCGCCGGCGCTGCTTCGAGTTTCTCCGATGCTGCCTACGTCGACGCCGGTGCCGAGATCGGCCAGGCGTGGGACGCCGACGTCGTGCTGAAGGTCAACGCACCCGACGATGCCGAGATCGGCAAGCTGCGCGACGGCGCGACCCTGGTCAGCCTGATCTCCCCCGGGCTCAAGCCCGAGCTGGTCGAGAAGCTGTCCACCCGCCCGATCACGGTGCTGGCGATGGACGCGGTCCCGCGTATCTCCCGGGCCCAGTCGTTGGACGTGCTGTCGTCGATGGCCAACATCGCCGGCTACCGCGCCGTGGTCGAGGCCGCCCACAGCTTCGGCCGGTTCTTCACCGGCCAGGTGACCGCGGCAGGCAAGGTGCCCCCGGCCAAGGTGCTCGTGGTCGGTGCCGGAGTCGCCGGCCTGGCCGCCATCGGTGCCGCAGGCAGCCTCGGCGCGATCGTGCGGGCCACCGACCCGCGGCCCGAGGTCGCCGATCAGGTCGCCTCCCTCGGCGGCGAGTACCTGTCGGTGGCCAACGAGGCCGCCGAGGTATCGGCCACCGGCTACGCCAAAGAGATGGACGACGACTACAAGGCCCGCGAGGCGCAGCTCTACGCCGAGCAGTGCAAGGACGTCGACATCATCGTCACGACCGCGCTGATTCCCGGCAGGCCCGCACCGCGCATCATCACCGCCGAGATGGTGGCCTCGATGAAGGCCGGCAGCGTCATCGTCGACATGGCCGCGGCCAACGGCGGCAACGTCGAGGGCACGGTCAAGGACCAGGCCATCGTCACCGACAACGGTGTCACGATCATCGGCTACACCGACCTGGCCGGCCGGCTGCCCGCCCAGGCCTCCCAGCTGTACGGCACCAACCTGGTCAACCTGCTCAAGCTGCTGACCCCGGAGAAGGACGGCAAGGTCGTCCTCGACTGGGACGACGTGGTGCAGCGCTCGGTGACCGTGGTGCGCGACGGCGAGACCACCTGGCCCCCGCCGCCGGTGCAGGTCTCCGCCGCCCCGGCCGCGCAGCCCGCCGCGGCGGCCCCGGTGGTCAAGGAAGAGAAGCAGCCGATGTCGACCGGACGCCGCCTCGGCGTCACGTTCGCCGCCGCGGCCGCGATCTTCGCCCTGATCGCGATGTCCCCGGCAGCGCTGCAGGTCCACCTGACCGTGTTCGCACTGGCGATCGTCATCGGCTACTACGTGATCGGCAATGTGCACCACGCGCTGCACACCCCGCTGATGTCGGTGACCAACGCGATCTCCGGAATCATCGTGGTGGGCGCCCTGCTGCAGATCGGCCACGGCGACATCGCCATCACGTCGCTGGCCTTCGTGGCCATCCTGCTGGCCAGCATCAACGTATTCGGCGGCTTCGCGGTGACGCGTCGCATGCTCGCGATGTTCTCCCGCAGCTAGAACCTGCGTGCCCACAGAGACTTTGGAATGGATTCCATGTTCACCCTAGAAAACGTTGCCACGGCCGCCTACGTCGTCGCGGCCCTGCTGTTCATCCTGGCCCTGGCCGGACTGTCCAAGCACGAAACCTCCCGTGCCGGAAACACCTTCGGCATGACCGGCATGGCGGTCGCCCTGATCGCGACCATCGCCCTGGCCGTCGAGCGCAAGATCGAGCCGCTGGGCCTGGCCCTGCTGATCGGCGCCATGATCGTCGGCGCTGCGATCGGCCTGTGGCGCGCCAAGGTCGTCGAGATGACCGGCATGCCCGAACTGATCGCGCTGCTGCACAGCTTCGTCGGTCTGGCCGCGGTTCTGGTCGGCTGGAACGGCTACCTGCACGTCGAGAACAACCTCGGCGGCGAGGAAGCCGTGAAGCTGGTCGGCGAGAAGATGCTCGGCATCCACTCGGCCGAGGTGTTCATCGGTGTCTTCATCGGTGCCGTCACCTTCACCGGCTCGATCGTGGCCAACCTCAAGCTGTCGGCCCGCATCAAGTCCGCGCCGCTGATGCTGCCCGGCAAGAACTTCCTCAACATCGGTGCGCTCATCGTGTTCGCCGCGCTGACCGTCTGGTTCGTCATCGAGCCGCACCTGTGGCTGCTCATCGTGGTGACCGTGCTCGCGCTGCTGCTCGGCTGGCACCTGGTGGCCTCGATCGGCGGCGGCGACATGCCCGTCGTGGTGTCGATGCTCAACAGCTACTCGGGCTGGGCCGCGGCCGCGTCGGGCTTCCTGCTCGGCAACGACCTGCTGATCATCACTGGCGCCCTCGTCGGCTCCTCCGGTGCCTACCTGTCCTACATCATGTGCAAGGCGATGAACCGGTCGTTCATTTCCGTGATCGCCGGTGGTTTCGGCATCGAGGCCGGGCCCGCCGAGGACAAGGACTACGGCGAGCACCGCGAGATCAACGCCGAGGGTGCGGCCGAACTGCTCAGCCAGGCCGACTCCGTGATCATCACGCCCGGCTACGGCATGGCGGTGGCCCAGGCCCAGTACGGTGTCGCCGACCTGACCCGCAAGCTGCGTGAGCGCGGCGTCAACGTCCGCTTCGGCATCCACCCCGTCGCCGGCCGCCTGCCCGGCCACATGAACGTGCTGCTGGCCGAGGCCAAGGTGCCCTACGACATCGTGCTCGAGATGGACGAGATCAACGACGACTTCGACGGCACCTCCGTCGTCCTCGTCATCGGCGCCAACGACACGGTGAACCCGGCCGCGTCCGAGGATCCGAGCAGCCCGATCGCCGGCATGCCGGTGCTCACGGTGTGGAACGCCGACCACGTCATCGTGTTCAAGCGGTCCATGGCCTCCGGCTACGCCGGCGTGCAGAACCCGCTGTTCTTCCGGGAGAACACCCAGATGCTGTTCGGTGACGCCCGCGACCGCGTCAACGACATCCTCGCGGCGCTGCCTGCTGCGGCGCACGTCTAGTTTCCTCCGCCGGATCTCCGGCGAGCAGACGCCAAAGCCCCCTATTCCTTCGGGAAAAGGGGGCTTTCGCGTCTTTTCACGGTCAAGCCGGCAACTTCTCTGAACCAGGAGCCAGGTATGAAAATAGTTGTCCCGCAGTGGATGCAGCCGATGTACGACGCCCACCACTTCGCACCGGCGGTCGTCGACGGCGATCACCTGCGCTGTTCGGGGATGATCGGGATCCGCCCCGATATGAGTGTCGCCGAGGACCCGCGGGCACAGTTCACGCAGGCTTTCGAGAACCTGCGTGGGCTGCTCGCGGAGGCCGGGCGGACCTTCGCCGACGTCACCGACATCACCAGCTACCACGTCGGCCTGCAACAGCACGTGCAGGTGTTCGGTGAGGTCAAGGACGAGTTCGTGGGCGCACCGTACCCGGCCTGGACCGCGGTCGGTGTCACCGAGCTGGCCGTGCCGGGCGCGCTGGTCGAGATCCAGATCATCGCACGGATGCGCTGACATGCGTTGAACGCCAACCGCTCCGACGCACACACCGTGCGGTGAGCGGGCCGGAGCGGTTGGTTTGGTCAGTGCCCGTCAGTGACTAGACGTTGTCTCGTGCGTCGTCGATGTCGTTGGGATCTAGGAGGCTCTGCTCGTCGCCATCGACGTCGGACGTGATGTAGCCGGTCATCGTCCGGGTGAGCTTGTTGATGTTGGCGTCGGCCTTGAGGTATCCCGTGTGCGCTCCGGTGACCGTGATGTCCGCCTTGTAGGCGACCGACGCCTGGCTGGCGGTGGTATCCGTCGACTCGGTGCCGTTGAGGATCATGCCGTCCTTGTTGACATAGTCGGTGTAGGTGACGGTCCGGACGATGTGACCCGTCGTCGGATCGGTGACCTCGCTGACCACCGCGGTGCCGCCGCCGTCGCCGGCATACGTTCCGGTTGCCGGTAACGGCGCATTGGTGGCGACGTAGGTGTCGAGCTTGGGTGCCCAGTCCGGGTCCGGCGTGGTCATGTCTCCGGCGACGGGCCCGGTGCTGGTCGTGTACTTGAGGTTGGCCACCACGAGGCGGGTGTCCGTCTCGCCGGCCTCCCAGAACGTGACCGCGGTGCCGTCGGCGTTCCAGCTCGCCATGCTCCGAGCGGTGTAGCCGTCATTGTCCGCGAACAGCGGAATCCCGTTCTCGCCCTTGAGCTCATCCTCGACGGCGACGGCCCATTCCTGGTTGCTCACGTTGTGGTAGTTCGAATCACCTGCATAGGCGGTGTAGACGGTCCCCTGAATGTACGCCGGAAGAAATGCCGGCCGGTCGATCCTGGTCATGGGCGACAACGCATGGTATCCGCGCGTGCTGCCGACCGCGATCCACTGACCATTCGGCGACATGTCGATGTCTTCGTCGTACTCGGGGTTGGCGGTCAGTCGGGTGACCTCACCGGTTTCCAGGTCGACCACGATGTCGTCGACACCGCCGGCCTCATACGTGCCGCCGAGGATGATCACGCCCTTACCGTCGGGCGTCCATTGCTTGCCCTCACCTACCGGATAGACCACTCGCGCGTCGTCGATGTGGTACTCGGCTGCCCCGGTGGTGGCGTTGGTGGTGCGGGTCAGCTTGCCGACGACCGGCACGGCCGTGATGGTTCCGCCCTGGCCCATCTGGATCTGGCTGAACAGGACGTGGGTCCCGTCGGGCGAAATCCTCATCTCGCGTTGCGGGTCGAGGGCACGTGAACCCGACGGCGGCGTGACGACCGGGACCAACTGCCGACCGTTGGCGGTGTCCTCGTAGACCACGTAGTAGTTAGGACTGGTGGCGACCTGGATCATCAACCGGCCCGAACCGTCCTGGAACGGAACGACTCTGGACAGTCCCTGGCTGATCTCCGGGGAGACACCGCACGTGATGCACTCGACCTTCGAGCCGTCGACGCTGATCTGGTAGATCTCCTGGCGACCACCGGCCGGAGGGGTGGCCGCGAAGTAGATGGACTTCCCGTCCTCGGCGAAACGGGGGGTGTTGGGGTTCTTGATGCCGTCGGGCATGTTCAGGATCACGCGCTCGATGGTGGGGCTGAGCACCGTGACGTCGACTTCCTTCTGAGCGGTGCGCGGCTTGAAGAAGCTCAGCAGGTTGACCTTCTCGCCGTCGGTGACCGACACCGTGAACGAATCCTCCTGCGCCGCCTCGTAATCGATATCGTTGGGGGTGTAGGTGAACTCGCCTGTCTTCTGGTCGATGGTCACCGTTCCGTACTTCGGCTGCTCGGTCACCGTGTAGGTCAATTCATCGCCCTCGGCATCGGTGGCGCCGATGTTGCCCGTGACGGTCTGGCCCGTCTGCACGGTGGTGACGGGGTCAGAACTGACGGTCGGCGACTGGTTGAACGCATTGCGCCGAACCCAGGCCAGCGCGGCCCACATCATCGGCGTGAACGGTTCCGGCGAATCGGGTGCCGGCGCGAGGAACGGGTTCAGCAGATCGGTGACGATGCCGTTCAGGATCCCCACGGGATCATCGGTGGTTGCGGCAACCTTGGCGACCGGCCCAGCGACGGCAGCAGTAGCGGTCTGCATCTTGGCTGCACCAGAAGCGAATTGGGTCTGGACCTCGTTCGCGGCGGACACCACATCCGACTCGGTGATCTTGTCGGAGACCCTCTCGCTCACCCGCTCCGTCACCTGCTCGGTGACCCGTTCCACCTTGGCCAACGACCGCTTGAGCGTGTCGGTGAGCCTGACCGGCCCGACCGGGGTCAGTGGCGAGGCGTTGTCCGATGTGCGCGCCGACGCGACAGACGCCGCGGAGTCCGGCATCGACAACGCCGGCCTGCCCTTGCCCTCGGTCAGGCCCAAGACGGTCGACCGGACCTTGTCAGGAATCGACGACAGGGCATCCACGTGCGCGTCAACAGCCTCGGCCAGTCCCCGGGGCTTGCCCGGCTCCTTCTGCGCCCCGGTGCTCTCGATATCGGAATCTGTCGCGCGCGCCCCGCCACTGCTGCTGATCGTGACCCCGGGCGCCAGTTCCTTGGTGGTCGACGTCTTGCCCGTCCGCTTCGGCTTGGTGGCCTTCTTGGCCGAGTTCTTGCCGACGGGCGATGCGCCCTTCTTCGCGTCGTCGGAGACGGTGGACGCTTCGGTCGACGACGCCGAGTTCGCTGAACTGGATGTCGAGGAGTCGGGCGAGGAGGTGCCGGTGGTTTCGGCCGCGGCGACGCCGTAGCCGGAGGCGACCGCGGCGACCAGCCATCCCGTGACCACGATGCCGCTGTATGCCCCGATCCGCGCGGTAGTTTGGGTTGTTCGGCGAGCGGGTGTCGGGCTTGCCGGCGCGCTCGACGAAGGCGACGCGAACAGGGGGTTGACGAGCGGATTGCTAGCGTTCATGGCTTGGCTCCGATGCCCTAGTGGCTTATTTAATTTCTGTGACGAATTTAATAGCAGTCGGTTGTCGGGGACGTCAAGGAGGTTCACCTGAAACGGTCAGAATCGACGCGGCAGGAAGCACAGGTGCTGCGCCTGTTGCACCGCCAGCGCGTCGTTCACCTGCTGCGGACAGAGGGTCCGCTGGCCCGGGCCGACCTGGCGGATCGGCTCGGCCTGAGCCGTCCCTCCGTCACCACCCTTGTCGGCGAACTGATCGACAACGGCACCCTGATCGAGCTGGATTCGCGCGTCGAAGGTCCCGGTTACCGGGGCCGGCCCCGCAAACTACTGGGCTGCAACCCGCAGGCGCGGCGCGTACTGGGGATCTGGATCGACGAACGCCGGGCGCGCGTCGTCGTCGCCGACGCGACGGGCAACATCTCCAGCGAGAGCGAGACGCCGACGGCCGGACGGACCCCGGCCTCCGCCATCCGCTCGATCATCCGCATCTCGAAGGAGTTGATCGACGACCCCTCCGGCGGGCCGGTTGCCGCCGCAGGCATCTGCATTCCTGGATTCGTCGACAGCACAACGGGATTCGTCGTCGAGTCGAAGGCGCTCGGCTGGTCGGAGGTGGAGCTGGGCCGGCCGATCTTCGATGCGCTCGGCATACCGACGGCCGTGCAGGACACGACCCAGGCCATGACGCTCGCCGAGACGATTGCCGGCGAGGCCAGGGAGGTGCGCTCGGCGCTGGTGCTCGACTGCGGCGGCCACACCAACGTCGGCCTGATCATCGGCGGCCGGCCATACGGGGGCGCGACCGGGGTCGCCGGAGCAATCGGGCACATGCCCGTTTCCGGAAGCCTCATCCCGTGCGCCTGCGGGCGGGTCGGCTGCGTCGACGCCAGCATGTCGCTGACCGCCATGCAACCCGTCGCCCCACACACCGAGGGCATGGCGCTCCGCGACATCGACCTTGACGCGGTAGCACTGGAAACGAGCCGAAACCCGGACGCCCAGAACCTCATCCGCGACGTCATCGACCGGATCGCGCGCCTCGCCATCCTCGTCGAAGCGATCTTCGACCCGCAGATCCTGATCCTCTCGGGCCTCATCGTCGAGTTCGAGGAACTCATCGTGGCCCTGCACGCCCGCATCGACGAGATCCGGCCGCCCGAGCGACAGGGCCGGACCACCACCGTGCGATCGCAAATCGGCCGCGACTACCGGGTCGCGGTCATCGTCGCCCTGCAACAACTCGACCCCGATATCGCCGGACTGCTGCACACCCCCAGCCGATGACACATCCCCCTGCCGAGCAGACGCTGCGGTACCCGAAACCGCGCGAATCGGGGTACCTCCGCGTCTGCTCGCGGAGAAACTAGGATGTGCAAGTATGCCGGTCGACCGCCTCTTGCCCTCTGACGAAGCTCGTGACCTCATCGAGCTCACCCGCGACATCGCCGACAAGGTGCTCGATCCGATCGTCGACCAGCACGAGAAAGCCGAGACCTACCCCGACGGCGTCTTCGCCCAGCTCGGCGCGGCGGGGCTGTTGAGCTTGCCCCAGCCCGAGGAGTGGGGTGGTGGGGGCCAACCGTACGAGGTCTACCTGCAGGTACTGGAGGAGATCGCCGCGCGGTGGGCGGCGGTCGGGGTCGCGGTCAGCGTGCACAGCCTGTCGTCGCACCCGCTGCTCGCCTACGGCAGCGAGGAGCAGAAGCAGCGTTGGCTGCCCGGCATGCTCTCCGGTGAGCAGATCGGTGCCTACAGCCTGTCCGAGCCGCAGGCCGGATCCGACGCCGCGGCGCTGAACTGCAAGGCCACCCGTGACGGCGACGCCTACGTGCTCAACGGTTCCAAGGCGTGGATCACCCACGGCGGGAAGGCCGATTTCTACACCCTGTTCGCCCGGACCGGCGAAGGTTCCAAGGGCATTTCCTGCTTCCTGGTCCCCAGCGATCTCGAGGGGCTGAGCTTCGGCAAGCCCGAGGAGAAGATGGGCCTACACGCGGTGCCCACCACCTCGGCGTTCTACGACAACGCCCGCCTCGACTCCGATCGCCTGATCGGCCAAGAGGGACAAGGACTTTCGATCGCCTTCTCCGCGCTGGACTCCGGCCGGCTCGGCATCGCCGCCGTCGCGGTCGGCATCGCCCAGGCCGCTCTGGACGAGGCCGTCCGCTACGCCAACGAACGAACCACGTTCGGCCGCAAGATCGCCGACCACCAAGGCCTCGGGTTCCTGCTCGCCGACATGGCCGCCGCCGTGGTGAGCGCGCGGGCCACCTATCTGGACGCCGCGCGCAGACGGGATCAAGGCCTGCCCTACTCCACCCAGGCCAGCGTCGCCAAGCTGATCGCCACCGACGCCGCGATGAAGGTCACCACCGACGCCGTGCAGGTGTTCGGCGGTGTCGGCTACACCCGCGACTTCCGCGTCGAGCGCTACATGCGCGAAGCCAAGATCACCCAGATCTTCGAGGGCACCAACCAGATTCAGCGTCTGGTCATCTCGCGGGGCCTGGGGTCCTGACGAAGTCGGTCACCGCCGCGAGGAACTGGTCGGGCTGCTCGACCATCGGCGTGTGTCCGGAACCCTTGATCACCACAGGCGTCAGCCCGGCCTCGGTGTAGCGCTCGACATTGGGCGCGGTCGGGGTCAGTACATCCTGGTCGCCCCACAGCACCAGTACCGGCTTGTGCAGTGCGGCAAGCGTTTCCACCACCGGATGCGGGCCCTCGGTCGAGTCGCAGACTCCGGCGTAGGTGAGGCGCTCCAGCGAGCGGTGCGCGTAGTCCGGCACCGGGTAGTCCGCGCCGAATCCGGTCTGCAGCGAGCTCTCGGTGATGGCATCCACGGTCCGGAACCGGTCCAGTGCCGGGCCGATCACCGGCCAGCACACCATCTTTCCGAGTAGCGGCATGGTGACCAGATCGTCGGCGGCCGGGGTATCGGACACCACAACGCGATCCACCAGATCCGGATACTGCCGGGCCAGTTCGGCGGAGACCGCTCCGCCCATCGAATGCCCGATCAGCACCGCATGACGCACACCGAGTTGCACCAGTGCGTTGTGCACCGCCTTGGCCTGCTCGGCCGCACGGTACGGAGCACCGTCACCGGGCGCCTCCGAGCCGCCATGGCCGACGAGATCGACCGCGATCACCCGCTGATCGCGGGCCAGTTGCGGCGCCACCTGCTCCCACCACTCGATCGACGCCGAATACCCGTGCAGCAACACCACGGCGCGATCACCCGGCGGCCCGTACTCCCGCACGTTGAGATCGGGGCCGTCCAGCTCCAGCACGTGCCCGCCCGCGAAGGGCTCCGCCTTGCGCTGCTCCTTGGTCACCACCAGCTCGTTCAGCAGCAACGCCACCACCGCCAGCAGGAGCACGCTCACGGCGATGCGCAATTTCATGCTGCGCACGCTAATGCCGGGACGTCGGTGTTGACCAGCAATTTTCCCCGGTGGACGAAGCCTCAGCGAACGGCCCCATAATGGCAGGTGCCATGAACGCACCCAACCACGCCGCCAGCGCCCCCCGGCACCGCATGCCGCGCCGGGGCGTACGCGCCGCCCGGCGCTCGGCCGTCGGCCTGATGGCGGCAACGGTGCTGGCAGGGACGGGTACCGGCTGGGTGTCCTACCACGGCGCGCTGGACGGCATCACCACGTCCAACGCGCTCGAAGGCGGCCCGGTCTCGTCCGGGGACACCGAGAACATCCTGATCATGGGGCTGGACAGCCGGCTGGACCAGCACGGCAACCCGCTGCCCCAGGACATCTACGAGGCGCTGCACGCCGGCGACGAGACCGTCGGCGGCTACAACGCCAACGTGCTGATCGTGGTGCACCTGCCCGGGAACGGCGGCCCCCCGACCGCGTTCTCCATCCCCCGTGACGACTACGTCGAGCTCGCCGGCTGTGACGTCGACCCGTGCAAGGGCAAGGTCAAGCAGGCCTACGGCTGGGCCTATCAGCGCGAGATGGAGTCGCTGGAGTCCTCATCCTCCGGAGATTCCTCGACGAACGAACAGCAGGCCCGTGAGGCCGGCCGCCGGGCCCAGATCGCCACGGTGCGCAATCTCCTCGGAATCCCGATCGACCATTTCGTCGAGGTCACTCTCGGAGCGTTCTTCCAGATCGCCAAGGCTGTGGCGCCGATCACAGTGTGCCTCAACGCCGACACCTCGGATCCGTACTCCGGCGCGGACTTCCACCGGGGCGTGCAGCAGATCGACGCCGCGCAGGCCATGGCGTTCGTGCGTCAGCGCCGCGACATCAACGACGAGAACTTCACCGACCTCGACCGCACCCGGCGCCAACAGGCGTTCATCGCCGCGCTGGTGTCGGCCCTGGGCAAGAGCGGCGCCCTGTCCAGCCCCACCATGCTGCGTGATCTGCTCAACGTCACCAAGCAGAACGTCGCGCTGGATTCCGGGTTCGACCTCGCCAGCTTCGCCAGCCGGGCCTCAGCGCTGACCGGTGCGCCACCCACCCTCTACACGCTGCCCATCAAGGAGTTCGGCCAGAACTCGCTGGGCGAGGACATCAACATCGTCGACATCCCCACCATCCGGGCCATCGTGCGGGACCTGGTCGCCGAACCCGGCGGCACCACCGAGGCGCCCGCCGCACCTGCGCACGTCCTCGAAGGCCACGGTGCGGTGCTCGACGTGGTGAACGCTTCCACGTACTCCGGACTGGCTGCGCAGCTCGAAACCACCTTCTCCGCGAACGGATTCACCCCGGGCGAGATCGGCGACGCCGAATCTCTGGCCGCTGTCACCACGATCGACTACGGGACCGGCGCGGAGGCCGGCGCCCAGTCGCTGGCCGACGAGCTGAAGGTCATCGCCACGCCATCGTCCGAGGTGGCCCCCGGGACGGTGCAGCTGACGCTGGGTACCGACTTTCCCGGCGACGACTACCTGACCGGATCGAGCGAGTCGTCCGACGCGAGTTCCTCGGACGGATCGGATTCGACCTGGGACTCCGCCAGCGAGACGACGGAGGAAACCACCGCCAGTACGCCGGTGACCACCGTGGCCGCAACCGCGTCCGGCACCAAGTCCGCGGCGCCGACCGACCTGAGCCAGATGAAGGTCTCCGGCATTCCCTGCGTGAAATAGCCGCCGCTACAGCGTGACCCGGACCTGGGTGCCGTATCCGGGTTCCGAACTGATCGCCATCGAGCCGCCCATGGCCTCGATGCGGACCTGCAGCGAGGCCAGCCCGATGTGTCCCTCGGCGACGGACTGGGCCACCGTCGACGGGTCGAACCCCTTGCCGTCGTCGGCCACGGTCAGCACCACGCGGTCCCCGGCCCGGAAGAGACCGACCGAGACAGTGCTCGCGTCCGCGTGTTTGTTGATGTTGGCCAGCAGCTCGCGCGCGGCGCGGTAGAGCAGGGCCTGACCTTCGGGGTGCCCGACGTCCTCGAGGTCCGCCCGCACCGTCATATCCGGCCGAGTCTCGTACTGGCGCAACAGTTCCTGTATGGCCGGGGTGAGACCCAGCTGGGCCAGCACCTGCGGATGCAGCGCGGTCACCGTGGAGCGGAGTCCGACCGCCGTCTCCTGCAGGGCGGCATGCACCCGGTCCAGCCCCGGGTCCGGGATGCGTTCGCGGATCTCGTCGAGTTCCAGGCGTGCCGCCAGCAGGACCTGCAGCGGCCCGTCGTGAAGGTGTTCGGCCAGTTCGGCATTGCGCAGGTCGTCGGCCCGCGTCGACTCCGACACCAGCTGGCGCCGCACCTCCATCAGCGTTCGCACCCGCGCCGAACGCCGCGCCAGCACGAAGGACAACGCGGCCGACGCGACAGCCAGCCAGCCCAGGAAACCCACGTGCATGTACACGATGTCCGGCAGGCCGACGTTGTCGTCGCGCTCGGAATACAGGATCCACACCGCCAGGTAGCCCAGTGCAGTGCTGGCGCCGAGCAGCGCCGTCAACCACGGACGATCCTGGAACGCAACGGATATGGGCAACAGGAAGAACACCGGCAGCAGCGCCGCGGTGGCACCGCCCGACACCGCGCACAGCGCGACCAGCACCAGCACATCGACCGCGGTGGAGGCCCACTCGGCCCACGCCGGCACGGGCCCGCGGAACACCACCACCAGCCACAGCACCGCCACGGCGGTGTACACGCTCAGGATCACCGCGTACAGGATCGGCAACCAGTGGTCGACATCCCACACCGAGACCAGGACCACGATGAGACCGATCAGCGGCAGCCGCAGCAACGCCGAAACCCGGACCGGTTGAGTGGTGAAGAATTCGACGACGCGCCCGCTGGCCATGTCAGTCCAGCAGCCGGCGGCGCATCGCCTCCGCGACCGCCGCGCCCCGGTCACTCACGCCGAGCTTCTCGTACAGCCGTTGCACGTGGGTCTTCACCGTCGACGGGGCCAGGAACAGCTCCTTGGCCATTGCCGGGATGGAACGGCCCTTGGCGATCAGGTCGAGCACCTCGCGTTCCCGCGGGCTGAGCACCGGGACATCGGGTTCGTTGCGGCGACGAATCTCCCCGGCCAGCCCGGCCGCCAGGTTCGGGTCGAGCACGTCGCGGCCCTTGGCACACGACAGCACGGCGTTCACCAGCTCACTGCGGGTGGACTCCTTGGACAGGAACCCGGCCGCCCCCTGCTGCAACGCCGTGTAGACGATCGCCGACTCGTCGTGGGCGGAGACCAGCAACACCCGGGTGGGCAGCTCGTCGCGGCTCACCGCGGCTGCCACCTGTGCCCCGTCGAGCTGCGGCATCCGGTAGTCGAGCAGGGCCACCTGCGGCTGATGGGTCCTGATCAATTCCAGTGCGTCGGCGCCGTTGTCGGCTTCGGCCACCACGTCGATCTCGCCGCTGGAGGTCAGCGCGCGCACCACGCCTTCGCGGAACATCGGGTGGTCATCGCCCACCACCACCCGCACCTTTTCGGCCATGCGGCTCAGCATGGCACAGCGCGGGTCGGTGATCAGCGCGTTTAGAGTCGGCGGTATGCATCTGGACGAGCTGCAGTGGTTCGTGGTGCTTGCCGAGACCGAGCATGTCACCGACGCCGCAGCCGAACTCGGCATCAGCCAGCCCACCCTGTCGCGCGCGCTGGCCCGGATCGAGGAGCAGGTGGGGGTGCCGCTGTTCGATCGGGTCCACCGACGGCTTCGGCTCAACGCCTACGGTCGCATCCTGTTGGAGCACGCCCGCCGCAGCATCGGCGAAATCCATACGGCCACCGAGCGAATCGCGGAGCTACGCGATCCTGATACCGGGACGGTGCGGCTGGCGTTCCTGCATTCGCAGGCCGGCTGGTTCGTGCCCGAGCTGTTGCGACGGTTCCGCGCCGAGGCCCCCCTGGTGCGCTTCGAGCTGTTCCAGGGTGCGGCGCACCAGATCGTCGAACGTCTGGCCAACGGCGAGGCCGACCTGGCGATCACGTCACCGCGCCCGGAGGGTTTCCGCTGGCGCGGGATGTACATGGAGCGGCTGTGCCTGGCGGTTCCGCGCGAGCATCGCTTCGCCCGACGGTCCCGGATCCGGCTGGCCGACGCCGGCGCCGAACCTTTCGTGGCGCTGGCACCTGACTTCGGGTTACGCCAGCTCACCGACGAATTGTGGGCCGAGGCCGGGATCTCACCGCCGGTGGTGTTCGAGGCGATGGAGATCCCGACCATGGAAGGGCTGGTGGCGGCGGGATTCGGGGTGGCCGTCGTGCCGGTGCCACGGCCCGAACGGGCCGAGCCGGGCGCGGCGTACATCCCGCTGTCGGAGAGTTCTGCCAAACGTCAGATCGGCCTGACCTGGAACGCGGACCGCCCGCTGCCGCCCGCTGCGGAGCGCCTGGCCGAGTTCGTCATGCACAATGTGCATGACATTGACTAATCTCATGCATTGGACACATCTTTGCCGGCGCCCTACCGTCGTCTGAGTGTCCACCTCCCTGACCTCCGTTGACTGGCAGGGGCATTCACGTGGCTCGAGCGAGTACCGACGCCTGCTGGCCGCATTGTTCTGCGCCGGCGTCGCCACCTTCGCGCAGCTGTACTCGCCCCAGGCCGTCCTCCCGCTGATCGCCCAAGACATGGGCACCGGCGCCGCCCATGCCGCGCTGACGATCTCGGCCGCCACGGTCGGCCTCGCACTGGGCGTGATCCCGTGGTCAGCCCTGGCCGACCGGATCGGCCGGGTCCAGGCCATGACGATTTCCATCACTGCGGCAACGGTTCTCGGGCTTGTCGTGCCGTTGGCCCCGACCGCGGCGCTGCTGCTGTCCGGCCGGTTTCTCGAAGGGCTGATGCTGGGCGGAGTGCCCGCGGTGGCCATCGCCTACCTCACCGAGGAGATCGACGCCGGACATGCCGCCCGCGCGGCGGGCACCTACGTCGCCGGCACCACGATCGGCGGGCTGGCAGGCCGCCTGGTCACCGGACCGGTCGCCGAGTTCGCCGGATGGCGCGTCGGCGTGCTGGTGGTCGCGGTGCTGTGTGGGCTGTCGGCGTTCGCCTTCGTCAAACTCGCCCCACCCGCGCGCGGCTTCACCCCGGCACGCAACCGAGACCTGGCCCGGCGGCTGGCCGAGAACCTGCGTTCACCTCGCCAGCTGGTGCTCTACAGCCAGGGATTCCTGCTGATGGGCGGGTTCGTGGCGATGTACAACTTCCTCGGGTTCCGGCTGATGGCCGCACCGTTCGGCCTGCCCCAGACCGTGGTCAGCCTGGTGTTCCTGGCCTACCTGTCGGGTACCTGGGCCTCGGCCCGGGCCGGCGCCGAGGCCACCCGGTTCGGCCGCAAATCCGTGCTGCTCGGCTCGATCGCCACGATGGTTGCCGGCGTCGCGATCACGCTGGCCGGCAACGTCATCGTGGTGCTGATCGGGCTGGTGATCGCCACCGCAGGATTCTTCGGCGCGCATGCGATCGCCTCGGGCTGGGTCGGCGCGGCCGCCGGCGACGGCAAGGCACAGGCGTCCTCGCTGTACAACCTCTTCTACTACGCGGGCTCCAGCTTGATCGGCTGGATCGGCGGGCTGGCATTCGACTCCGCCGGTTGGCCTGCCGTGGCCGGGACTGTGATGGGTCTGGCCGTGCTGGCAGGGGTGCTGGCCTGCACTCTGGGCAGCTACCAGAGCTCGATGTCCCGGCCGTACTCCGACTCCGGGCGCGGACCGAAGTAGCGCCGCTGCGACTCCTCGATGAGGACGTCGTTGATGCTGGCCTCGCGCCGGGCCATCAGGCCCTCCGGGGTGAACTGCCACAGTTCGTTTCCGTAGCTCCGGTACCACTGGCCCTGCGCGTCATGCCATTCGTACTGGAACCGCACCGCCATCCGGTTTTCCCGGAACCCCCACAGGCTCTTGCGCAGCACATAATCCAGCTCGCGCTCCCATTTGGCGGTCAGGAACTCCACGATCTGTTTGCGGCCGACGATGTGCAGGTCGCGATTGCGCCACTGCGAGTCCGGCGTATAGGCCAGGCTGACCCGCTGCGGGTCGCGAGTGTTCCAGGCATCTTCGGCGGCTTGAACCTTCTGGAGCGCTGTTTCCAGAGTGAAGGGCGGGAAAGGCGGGCGACTGTCGGTCATGCCACCTTTCTACCTGTCTAACCATGTGGCTATCGTGGCTGGCATGGACTTCGCGATGTCGGCCAAAGCGGCTGATTACCACTCCCGGTTGACCGACTTCATGACCGAGCATGTGTTGCCGGCGGAAGCCTCGTACCACGCCTATCGCGAGGAGAAGGGCCCCAAGGACCACACGGTGCCGCCGGTGGTCGAGGAGCTCAAGGCCAAGGCGCGTGAGCAGGGCCTGTGGAATCTGTTCCTGCCCTCGGAGTCGGGCCTGAGCAACCTGGAGTACGCGCCGCTGGCCGAGCTGTCGGGGTGGAGCCTGGAGATCGCTCCCGAGGCGCTCAACTGTGCCGCCCCGGACACCGGGAACATGGAGACCCTGCACCTGTTCGCCGACGAGGCGCAGCGCAAGCAGTGGCTGGAGCCGCTGCTGGCCGGTGAGATCCGCAGCGCGTTCGCGATGACCGAGCCCGCCGTGGCGTCCTCGGATGCCCGCAACATCGAGACGACGATGCTGCGCGACGGTGCCGACTATGTGATCAACGGCCGCAAGTGGTGGATCACCGGGGCGGCCGATCCGCGCTGCAAGCTCCTGATCGTGATGGGCCGCACCAATCCTGACGCTGCCAGCCATGCGCAGCAGTCGATGATCCTGGTGCCCGTGGATACCCCCGGGGTGGACATCCAGCGCTCGCTGCCGGTGTTCGGCTGGCAGGATCAGCACGGGCACTGCGAGATCGTGTTCGACAACGTGCGGGTGCCGGCCGAGAACCTGCTCCACGAAGAGGGCAGCGGTTTCGCGATCGCCCAGGCCCGGCTGGGCCCGGGCCGCATCCACCACTGCATGCGTGCGCTCGGTGCGGCCGAGCGAGCCCTGGCGTTGATGGTCGACCGGGTGCAGAAGCGCGTCGCGTTCGGCAAGCCGTTGGCCGAGCAGGGTGTGGTGCGTGAGTCGATCGCCAAGTCCCGCAACGAGATCGACCAGGCCCGGCTGCTGTGCGAGAAGGCCGCGTGGATGATCGACCAGGAGGGCAACAAGGCCGCGCACGTGCTGGTCTCCCAGATCAAGTCGGTGGCCCCGCAGATCGCCTGCAATGTCATCGACCGGGCCATCCAGGTGCACGGTGCGGCCGGGGTCAGCGACGACTTCCCGCTGGCCCGGCTCTACAGCTGGCACCGCGCGATGCGGCTGTTCGACGGCCCCGACGAGGTCCACATGCGGACCATCGCCCGCGCCGAGCTCGGCCGGGAGAAATCCCCGCTCGCAGCAGCGGCGGTGACTGCGCAGTGACCATCGAGCTGGGGGAACTGTCGGGGGCGTGGAATTTTCGGGATGTCGCGGACGAGACCGCGATCCGGCCGGGGCTGCTCTACCGCTCCAGCCAACTCAGCCAGCTCTCCGCTGACGGCCGGGCCGTGTTCAGTCGGCTCGGCATCACCGACGTCGCCGACCTTCGGTCACACCAAGAGGTACAGCGGCAAGGCACGGGGCAGGTGCCTGACGGCGTATCCGTCCATCTGCTTCCGTTCCACCCCGACAGCGGGTCGAATCAAGATGCGCCGCACGAGAACACCTTCCAACGGGTGATGTCGGAGTCAGCCGAGGGTGAGGACATCACTACCGCGGCCCGCCGGTACATGACCGAGGTTTACGAGGAGTTCCCGACGCTGCCGGGCGCGCACAGCGCGGTGCGGGAGGTGATTTCCCTTCTGGGGCAGGAACGTCCGGTGATCGCCCACTGCTTCGCCGGCAAGGACCGGACCGGCTTCACCGTCGCCACGGTTTTGGAGGCCGTGGGCGTGGATCGGGACCGCATCATCTCCGACTTCCTGGCCAGCAATGGCGCGATCCCGGCTCTGCGGAACCGGATCATGGAGTCGGTACGGGCGCGGTCGCAGGAAGCTCCGGAGTTGATCACCTATGCGGAGGCGCGGTTGACCGACGAAGTTCTCGGTGTGCGCGAGGACTACCTCGCCGCGGCGTGGAAGAAGCTCGACGAGGCGTACGGCTCGGTGGGCGGCTTCCTCGACGCGGCCGGGGTGTCGGCTGAGGATCTCGCGGCGCTGCGGTCCGGCCTGCTCGGTTGACCTAGCTCAGCTCCTCGTTTGACTTTGAGCTGACGCCGCAGTCTTACGGGTAACGGTGTGCGTGGTGTCGAAGTCAACGGGCACCGCCACGCGCCGTCAGGCCGGTTGGGTCACTACCAGACTCACCTCGACCTCGTCGGCCACCTTCATCGCGCCCATCAACATCGAGTACTGCTTCAGCCCGAAATCGCTGTGCCGCACCTGCGCTTGGCCGCTGATCCGCCCGGATCCGTCCCCCTCGACCCGGACGACCGCAACTTGGTCGCCGCTGTGGCCGCCGATCTCGAGTGTCCCCTCGATCCGGTACGTTTCCGCGTCGGCGACGATCTCGCCGGACCGGAACACTGCCTGCGGAAACTTCTTCGCCCGCAGTGTCTTCAACGCATTGGACCGGATCAGCACCTTCTCGGCACCAGACAACGGAGTCATGCCGCCCTCACCCCGCAGCACGTCGAGGGAATCGAGGTCGACCGTCACCTCCACCGACGACGGCACCTTGCCATCCCATTCCACCGTCGCGTGCCAGGAGCGCATCGCGATGGTCAACCGATGACCCATCCGCGACGCACTACCCGTCACGCCGGTGCGCAGCAGCAACTCGCCCGTGTCGGGGCTCAGGTTCCACTGCGTCACGACGCGATCACCAGGCCCGCCACCCACGTGATGGTGGCCAGCAGCGCACCGGTCAGCTCGACCCCGACCGACAGCGCAACCCCCTTGAGCGCGTGCACAGTTGACGCCCAGGCCCGCCGGTAGTCACGCCGTGCGGCCAACTCCGCCAGATACACACCGGCGACGAAGCCGATCACCAAACCGATCACCGGGATGACGAAGAAGCCGATCAGGCCGAGCACCCCACCGGCCACCAGGCTCGAGATCCTCACATCGGCGGCCCGCATCCGCCGGACCGGCCACGCGTACTTGATCACCTCGGCCGTCACGAAGAACACCGCCGCGATACCGAGCGTCACCCACGACACCGTGGTGCGTTCGACGATGGCCCACACCGCGATCGCGGCGAACACGAGAAACCCGCCGCCGGGTAAGACGGGCAGCACGATGCCGACCAGTCCTACGGCGATCACCAACGCAACAAGAACAACGCCAAGGGTGCTCACGGTTTCTGCCCGCGCACCCACTGCATGGTGCCCATGGTCTTGGAACGTACCCGCTCCAGCCCCAGCCCCTCGAACCGATCGGCGAGCTCATCCTCGGCGAAGAAGCGGGCCCCGCCCTTCGACAGCAGCCGTGCCGGCCCACGGGTCGTCGCCGTGGGCACCATGATCGCGATGCGCCCGCCGGGACGCAGCACCCGCACCATCTCCGCCAGCGCTGCCTCGGCGTCGGGGATCAGCTGCACCGCCGCAATCGATGTCACCGCATCGAAGACGTCGTCCCGGAACGGGAGCTTCTGGGCGTCGGCGCGCAGGAAACCCACCTGCCGACCGGCCTCGGCCTCTACGGCGCGGGCCAGCATGGGCTCCGAGATGTCCACGCCGAACGCGAACCCGTCCAGCCCGGCCGCCCGGGCCAGTGCGGCCGTCACGTTCCCTGGACCGCTACCGACATCGAGGGCGATTCCACCGGGCGGGATGTCGAGCCATTCGGCGGGCTCCTGCCACGCCGTCATCACCTTGCGGGCGAGGGCCTGGGCGTTGTCGTAGAGCCTCGACCCGACCGGTGTCGCCCATAGCTTCTGGATGAATCCCGCATTCTTGGGGGCGTCACTGCCCTCCCCCAGCAGATCGAGATATCCCTTGCTGACGTCCGGCTCGGCCGGCGGATCGATCAGGAGATCCAGCGCCTTGCGCAATGCCCCACTCGATGCGGTGTCCACACCTCTACGCTACGCACCGAGCTGGTCGGCGAGGTCGACAAAATCCGTCGCGATGATGTCGAAGTCGTCGGACGCGACGTCGTGCGGAGCTCGGTCCGGCCCGTACTCAAGGGGGCGGGCCACGTACGCGGTCCCGAGCCCGGCCGCGCGGGCGGCCCGCAGGTCAGAAGGATGGGCCGCGACCAGGGTCAGCTCCTCGGGCACGATGTCGAGCAGTTCGGCGCAGCCCTGATAAGCCTCCGGGTCGGGCTTGTAATGCCGGAACAGCTCGGCCGAGATCACGCAATCCCACGGCAGCCCGGCATGTTTGGCCATGTTGGTGAGCAGTGAGACGTTGCCGTTCGACAACGTCGTGATGAGGTAGCGCTGCTTGAGCCGGGTCAGCCCGACCACCGAATCCGGCCATGGGTCGAGCCGGTGCCAGGCCCGGTTGAGGTGGTCGATCTCAGCGTCCCCGGCCCGGATGCCCGCGGCATCGAGCAGGTCGACCAGGATCGCGCGATGCAGATCGTCGATCCTGGTCCACGGCAGCTCACCGCGGCGCACCCGGTCCATGGCCGGGGCGTAGCCGGCCCGCCAGTTGTCGGCGAAAGCCGACCAGTCCCGTTGCAGTCCCCGGCTTTTGCCGAAGGCTTCCAGCTCACCGATGATGCTGGACCGCCAGTCGACGACGGTCCCGAACACATCGAAGGCCAGGGCTCGCACTATGGCTCCAGCACCAGCTTCCCGCGCACCGAGCCGTTGGCCAGTGCATCGAGGGCAGCCGCCCCCTCGGACAACGGGAACCGCACCGGTGGCGGCGGACGCAACCCGGCGGCCACCAACTTCGTCAGCTCGGCACCGACCTCCGCCTGGGCGGCCGGGTGGCGGCGCACGAACTCGCCCCAGCCGACCCCGACCACACTGACGTTGCGCAGCAACAGCCGGTTCACCTTGACGGTCGGGATCCCGCCGCCCGCGGCGAAACCGATGACCAGCAGCCGACCTTCTGGGGCCAGCACCCGGATGGCGTCGTCGAAGGCTTCGCCGCCGATCGGGTCGACAGCCAGGTCGACGCCCTGACCACCGGTGGCTTCCATCACGGCTTCCCGCCAGCCATCTGCCAGCGGCAACACCACGTCGGCACCGAGCGACGATACGAACTCCTCGGCCCCGGACCGGTGCACCATCGCAATCACCTTGGCGCCCATGGCTTTGGCCAACTGGATCGACGCGACGCCGATGCCACCTGCCGAGCCGAGCACCAGGACGGTCTCCCCCGGCATCAGCCCGCCGCGGCGGGCCAGTGCGAACTGCATCGTGTAGTAGTTGCCCAGCAGCGATGCCGCCTCGCCGTCGTCGAGGCCGTCGGCAGTGGGGATCACGTTGGCCGGCACGGCCGCCACCTGCTCGGCGTACCCGCCGATCATCGAGAACGCCGAAACCCGCTGTCCCGGGGTGAACCCGGAGCCCTCGGGTGCCGAGCGCACCGTTCCGGCCACCTCCATGCCGGGTGTGAACGGCGGTTCCAGCCGCAGCTGGTACTCACCGCGTAACAACAGCAGATCGGGGAAGCAGACACCGGCGGCGCCGACGTCGATGACGACGGTGCCCGCGTATGCGGGGTCACCGGCCAGATCATCGACGTCGACGTACGCCAGCCCGGATGTACCGGTAAGTGCCTGCGCTACAAGCGCTTTCACCAGTTCTAGCCGAGCTTGAAGCTGGCCTGCTGAGCGGCGGACAGATCGGTGATCTCGCCCCACTTGGCGGCGATGTCGTCGACCGAGGGCACCTCGGTGAAGGTGATGCCGTCGTTCTGGAACAGTGCGGTGCGCTGCACCTTGCCGCCGCCGACGATGAACACCGAGTCGGTGTCGGGCAGTTCCTCGGTCATCAGGTAGGCCACAACCGGTGCGACGTACTCGGGGGTGAGCTTCTCGAAGACCTCGGGGGGAAGGATGTCCTGGGTCATGCGGGTCGCGGCGATCGGGGCTACTGCGTTGGTCTTGATGTTGTACTTGGCGCCTTCCTGGGCCAGCGTGTTGATCAGGCCGACCAGGCCGAGCTTGGCGGCACCGTAGTTGGCCTGACCGAAGTTGCCGAACAGACCGCTGGTGGAGGTGGCGACGACGACGCGGCCGAAGCTCTGCTCACGGAAGTGCGGCCAGGCGGCCCGGATGACGTTGTAGCCGCCGTAGAGGTGCACCTTGAGCACGGCGTCCCACTGCTCGAACGTCATCTTGTGGAAGGTGCCGTCACGCAGGATGCCGGCGTTGGACACCACGCCGTCGACCTTGCCGAACTCATCGATCGCGGTCTTGATGATGTTCTCGGCGCCCGCCTGCTCGGCAACGCTGTCGTAGTTGGCGACGGCACGACCACCGGCCGCCTTGATCTCGGCCACCACCTCATCGGCCATGTTATGTCCGGCGCCGGAGCCGTCGCGGGCACCGCCGAGGTCGTTGACGACGACGCTGGCGCCCTCACGGGCGAGCGTCAGGGCGTACTCGCGGCCCAGACCTCCACCGGCTCCGGTGACGACGACGACGCGGTCCTGCACTCCTGGCATGGGGATTCCTCCTCGTTAACGGGCCGCAAAACGGCTCAGCTCCCCTCCTGTATACGGCGGGCGGATAACTCCCGGTTAACCGGGTCGGTTACCGCCCGGGACGACGCATTTCTGCCACCGAACGGTCAATTGCCGCCAACCGCGCTGATCAGGAATCAACCGGCTCTTCCTTTAGTTGAACCAATCAAGAAAGCAAGATTTAGAAAGAGGCAGAGGAAATGAAGAAGTTCGGGTTCACTGCAATGATCGCCAGTGGTCTGGCCGCCGCCGTCCTGGGTCTCGCCGGCCCCGCATCGGCCGATGTGTCCCACCACGATTGGCTGGATCAGATCGGCCCGCACGTGACCGTGCCGCACGTCGACACCACCGTGCACCAGAGCCACTGAGACGTCGGTTCCTTGCGGAAACAGCACGCGGACAGATCCCGATGACCCGCCGGGTCCAGTGACCACTGTCACGGCACCAGCCAGGGTTTAGCGGGATTAAACCCCCAGGTGAGTCGGTTGATCTACTACGGAATGTGTTCCCAAAAAGGATAGAAATAGATGAATAAGTTCGGAGTTCCCGCATTGCTCGTCAGCGGAGTGGCCACAGCCCTTCTAGGCCTGTCCGCGCCCGCGTCGGCCGGAGTCGACCACCACCTCTGGGTGCACCAGATGCATCAGAAGGCGACGGTTCCTCAGGTCGACACCACCGTCAAGCACACCAACGTGAATCGCACCAAGGCGATGTCGAACCGCTGACCGGCAACGAAAACGTAAGGGGCGCCCCACAACCGGGGCGCCCCTTTCGTTGTTCGGGAGGTCGGGCTCAGAGCTTTTCAGCCGTGACGAACATGGAGAACGCCCGTGTGTCGTCATGGTCGAGCTCGACGTAACGTCCCAGCCGGCGCATCTCATCGAGTGAATGCACACCGTCGGCACGCCAGCCATGGGTACCCAGCCAGTCGGCGACGTCGGCACGGTCGGGATCCTCGTAGATCAGGTCCTGGATGTTGAGCGCCTGCTCCATGTTGAACTGAGCCGCGAAACGTTCGAAACGCTCGCGCATCTCTTCCCGCCGCTCGCTCGCCGTGACACCGGCGGTCTCGGCCGCGATCCGGCTACCCGGGGCCGACAGCTCGGTGACGAGCTCGAACAGTCGATCCTGGGCATCGCCGGGAAGGTACATCAGCAAGCCCTCGGCCAGCCACGCGGTCGGCTGCCCATCGTCAAAGCCCGCCTCCCGCAGCGCCTTCGGCCAATCCTGGCGCAGGTCGATCGCCACCTCGTGGCGCTGCGCCGATGGCTGCGCACCGTGGGTGGCCAGGGTTTCGGCCTTGTACTCCAGCACCTTGGGCTGGTCGATCTCGTACACCGAGGTGCCGGCCGGCCAGTCCAGCCGGTACGCCCGGGAGTCCAGGCCCGAGGCCAGGATGACGATCTGACGGATTCCCGCCTTGGCGGCCTCGGTGAAGTACTCGTCGAAGAAGTGTGTGCGCACCGCCTGGTAGCTGCCCATGTGCTCGAAGATCTTGGCGGCCTCGCCGTCGACCTCCGCGATCTTGGCGGCGACGTCCTGATCGAGCAGCGTCTCCCAGAAGCCCGTTCCGGCACCGGCGACCAGGATCGCCGCATACGGGTCGCGGATCAGCGGGTTCTCGCGTCCGGTCTCCCCGGCCCGGGCGGCGGCGACCATGACGGCCGTCGAGCCCACACTGGTGGCGATGTCCCAGGTGTCGTCGTGACTACGCAGTGAGCTCATCGGGTTTCTCCGTCCAATCTGGCGCGCAACAGCACGCTGTCCAAGCCGATTTCGGCCAATTCGTCGACGCCGGCCGGCCGGCCCAACCGGGCCATCTCGTCGGCGCTGTCGACCGCGTTGACGTCCCAGCCGTGTGCCGCAAGCCATTCCGCAGCGTCAGCCCGCTCGTCACCGGTGTACATCAGCGCGTCAGCGTCGATGTCGAGCCCCAGCGAGGCACGCATGCGCTCGCCACGGGCGCGGCGCGCGGCGCGCTTCTCCGGGGTGTAGCGGGCCGGCTCCATGGTGAAGTCCTCGACCGCCAGGCGGCTGCCCGGTGCGCTGTGGGCGCCGACGAGTTCGAACAACCGGTCCTGGGCCTCACCGGGCAGATACGGCAGCAGGCCCTCGGCCAGCCACGCGGTCGGCTGCTCCGGGTCGAACCCGGCTTCGATCAGGGCCGCGGGCCAATCGTCGCGCAGATCGATCGGCACCGGGACATGTTGTGCGCGGGCGACGGCCCCGTGCGCCCCCAGAGTCGCGGTCTTGTATTCCAGCACCTTGGGCTGGTCGATCTCGTACACCGTGGTACCGGCGGGCCAGTCCAGCCGGAACGCCCGCGAGTCCAGACCGGCGGCCAGGATGACGACCTGACGGATGCCGTCGTGGGTGACCTCGGTGAAGTAGTCGTCGAAGTAGTGGGTCCGCACGGCCTGATAGTTGCGGGCCATCACGTGGATCTGGTGGGCCTCCGGGTTGTCCCCGATCCAGTGCGGTTCGCTGCCGGCCAGCTGCGCCCACGCGGGGCCGGCGGCCGCCACCAGCAAGAAGGCGAACTCGTCGCGGATCAGCGGTTCAGGTTGTGCGGTCTCGGCAGCACGAGAGGCGGCCACCCCCAGCGCGGTTGCCCCGACGCTCTCGGTGATGTCCCAACTGTCGCCCTCGGCCCGACCCGGCCGTACATCGCTCAGATCAGTCATTTGCCAAACAATGCTACCGAAGAAGTTAGCCAAGCTATACGGTGATGTGGGGCACCTCACGGTGCCGATGCGTCAGTCGCGCAGCTGCCAGAGCTTGTTCGCCATCAACAGTTCGAACTTGTCGACGATGACGGCCACGTCGTCACGATGCCCCACGTAACCGGCATAAAAGCCCATTCCCCACATCACCGCGACCAGCATCTCCACGATCGCCGGGATGTCGGTATCGGTGCTCAGCTCCCCGCGCTGGATGGCCTCGTCGACCGCCCACTTGACGAACTCCCGCGAGCTACGCAATGCGTCGTGCTCCTCGGAAATCAGTTCGGGATGTCGCTGAGCTTCCAGAACCGAGGTGACGAGGAACGCGGCGGCCGACCGATCCGTCGAATCCGCATCCATCGCGGCGGCGAAGAACGCCGAAATCCGGTTCAGCAGAGTGGTCGCTTCCCGGGCTTTGGTAATACCCGCGGCGATCACTTTCGCATTGGTCTGCTCGACCACATCGCGATACAAGACACGTTTGCTGCTGAAGTAATGATTGATTGCCGGGCGGGTGAGATCAGCGCGGATCGCTATCGCTTGGAATGTAGCTGCGTCGTAACCAAGTTCGCTGAAAACTTCACGGGCAGCTCGCACGATGCGCTCACGAGTTTCCGCCGCCTTTGCTGCGGGAGGGCGTCCCGGTCCTCGGCTCGCTGTGTGGGCCACAGTCAAATTGTGCCACACGTCACCTGGGAGTCCCGGGGCCGTCATGTTTGGGTGCGTTAAATGCGGCTGACCAGCAAAGCCCCGTCGCGCTCGAAAAATTGACGACGAACTAGCGTGGTGCCCCATGGCAGGGGGAGTTTCGCGGGAGGCGTACTTCGAAATCGGTCTGGACGTATTGTCCGACCGTGGATACGGCGGGCTCAAACTCGCCGAAGTGTGCAACCGACTGGGCGTCACAACCGGGTCGTTCTATCACTACTTCCCGAACTGGGCGTCCTACACACGGGAACTGATCGCGCACTGGCGCGAGGTGCGTACCCTGCGGGTGGTCGAGGCCATCCGCGCCGACCACGACCCGCATCACCGCATCGAGTCCCTGACCATGGAGGCGCTGGCGCTGCCGCACGGCGCCGAGGCCGCCATCCGGGTGTGGAGCTCACTCGATCCCTATGTCTACGAGGTGCAGGCGGTGGTGGACCAGCTGCGTTTCGACATCATCTTCGAGTCCGCCTACGAGATCATCGGTGACGAACGCAACGCCCGATATTTCGCGGCGTGGAGTTTGTATCTGGTCGTCGGCTACGAGCAGGCGACCCTGCCCCGCGACCCTGACACTCTGGAGTGGATCACCGGCCAGATGCGCGACGCGCTGGAATCGGGCCGGTTCACTCCGCCGCCGAGACCGGATCAACCGGTCTAACATCGGCGATCATGCTGACCCCGGCCGAGATCTGGCACGGGACGGCAGGCCGTCTCCGCGATCGGCTGCGTGAGAAGGACCCCGAATACGACGCGTTGCGCCGCGCCCTGCGGGCCGCCATCGTGCTGCCCATCGCCGCGGCAGTGGGCTTCGCCGTCGGCGGGGACTCCCAGACTCCGCTGTTCGCGATCTTCGGCGCGGTCTCTCTGCTCATCACCGCCGATTTCCCCGGCAACCGGCCGGCGCGGGCCGTCGCGTATGGCGGCCTGGCCGTCAACGGCGCCATCTTGATCGTGCTGGGCACGGTGCTGGCCCCGTATCCGTGGCTGAGCGTGGCGGCGATGTTCGTCGTCGGCATGGTGGTGTCGTTCTCCGGGGTGCTCAGTGAGATAGTCGCCGCCGGGCAGCGCGCCACGCTGCTGCTGTTCGTCCTGCCGCTGTGTACACCCGTCGGCCCGATACCCGACCGGCTGCTGGGCTGGCTGATCGCACTCGTGATCTGTGTGCCTGCCGCGCTGTTCCTGTTCCGCCCCAAGCACCACGACGAGCTGCGCCGCTACTCGGCGCGGGTGTGCCGGCTGCTGGCCGACCGGCTCGAGGGCCAGGCCTCGGCCCGTGACGTCACCCGCGCGATGAACAAGCTGTACGAGAGCTTCCTCGGCGCGGACTACCGGCCCGTCGCCCTCAGCGCGGGCAGCCGGGCCCTGGTACGCGTCGTCGACGACCTCGGCTGGATCTGCGACCAGGTCACCGATGACACCGGGGAACTGCTCGGCGCAATGCGCGACCCCGCGGTGCGGGTGCTACGAGACAGCGCCGCGCTGCTGCGGATCCATGATCCAGCCGAACGAGCCGCGCGCGGAATCGATCTGCGGGCGGCACTGGCCGAGCAGCGCACCGTGGCCCAGGGCAGCTATCGCGACGACATCACCCAGATCCTGGGTACCGCCGACGACGCGGCCGCCGTCGAACTCGGCCGGGGACTGCTGATCCGGCGCACCATCTCGGCGACCATCGCGGTCACCGGACGGGTGATCGGCAATGCCGCGCTGGCCGACGCGCGCCCGGTGTGGGCCCGGGTGCTGGGCCGGCGCCTGCCCGAGACCGGCGCGGCCGACTGGGTGATGCCCGAGGCCGTCGCCG
>NZ_HG322951.1:479422-520721 GCF_000455325.1 Mycolicibacterium septicum DSM 44393 | reverse complement strand
CTCGCGGTCGCCGTCACCCACGTGTTTCCGGTGCAGCACGGCTTCTGGGTTGTACTCGGCGCGATGTCGGTGCTGCGCAGCAGCGCCCTGACCACCGGGACGCGCGTGTTGCGGGCCGTGGCCGGCACCGCGATCGGGTTCGTGCTGGGTGCGGTGCTCATCGAGTTCGTCGGGGTGGACCCCGTGGTGTTGTGGATCCTGTTGCCGCTCGTAGCATTCGGGTCCGCCTATGTGCCCGAGGTCGGATCGTTCATCGCCGGGCAGGCGGCCTTCACCATGATGGTGCTGATCAACTTCAACCTGATCGTGCCGACGGGATGGCGCGTCGGGCTGGTCCGGGTCGAGGACGTCGTGGTCGGCGCGATGGTCGGGATCGTGGTGTCGCTGCTGTTGTGGCCGCGCGGCGCGACGGCGTCGGTGTCGAAGGCGATCGACCAGGCCCGCGCGGTGGGTGCACAGTTCCTGAAGCACGCCGTTCTCCGCGTGACCCGGGGCGCCTCCGAGCAGGCCACCGACCGCGTCGTCGCTCTGGGCCACGACGCGCTTTCCGCATCCCGAACCCTCGATGATGCTGTCCGTCAATATCTTTCGGAGAACGGCGGGCCCAGCGACCAACGAGCCCCGGTCGTACGCGCGGCCAACCGGGCCAACCGGGTGCGGGCCGCGGCCGAGCTCATCGCCGACGTCGTGCCCCCGCCGCTCGGTGTCTACGCCCGCACGCGCGAAGTGATCGAGGAACACGCCGCGGCCATCTGCGCCCGGCTCACCGGCGACGACGCCACCGCGGTACTGGTGCCGATCGGGGAGAGCTTCGTGGTGTCGTTGCGTGCTGAAGCCGCCGGAACGGATCTGGCCGTTTCGGCGGCTCTCCCTCTTGTCGCCGCTGCCGCACATCTCGGCGAGCTGGAGTTGTTGTACCCGCAGCCCGCCGAGTCGGTGGGTTAGCCGATCAGCTCAGGGGCCGGTGCGGCATCAGCGCATTCGGTGGGATCTGGCCGAACTTGCCCGCCTGGTAGTCCTCCAGCGCCTGGATGAGCTCGGACTTCGAGTTCATCACGAACGGGCCGTAGTGGAAGACCGGCTCCCGAATCGGCTTGCCGCCCAGCAGCAGAACCTCCATCGCGGGCCGGTTCGAGTCCTGAGTTCCCTCGGCAGAGACCGTGATCCGGTCGCCGGGGCCCAGTACTGCGAGTTGACCCTGATGGATCGGGTGCCCGACCGGGCCGACGCTGCCGCGTCCACTCAGTACGTACACCAGTGCGTTGAAGTCGCGGTTCCACGGCAGGTTGAGCTGCGCGCCCGATTCGATCGTGGCGTGCGCCATGGTGATCGGGGTGTGCGTGCTGCCCGGGCCCTGCGCACCGTCGATCTCGCCGGCGATGATCCGGACCAGGGCGCCGCCGTCCTGCGAGGACAGCAGCTTGGCGTCGGGGCCCTCGATGGCCTGGTAGCGCGGCGTCGCGAACTTGTCCTTCTTGGGCAGGTTCACCCACAGCTGGATGCCATGGAAGGTGCCGCCGTTCTCGACCAGTTCGGCCGGCGGCGTCTCGATGTGCAGGATGCCGGACCCGGCCGTCATCCACTGAGTGGCGCCGTCGGTGATCAGACCGCCGCCGCCATGTGAATCCTGATGGGCGAAGCGGCCGTCGATCATGTAGGTGACGGTTTCGAACCCGCGGTGCGGGTGCCAATCGGTGCCCCGCGGTTCGCCGGGCTGGTATTCCACCTCACCCATCTGGTCCATGTGGACGAACGGGTCGAGGTCTGCGGCGCTGACTCCACCGAATGCGCGCACGACGGGGAATCCCTCGCCTTCGTATCCGCGCGGGCCGGTCGTGATCGAACGGACCGGGCGTTCGGTGTCCGACGCCTGAGCTGCCGCGATACGGGGCAGGGTCAAGGTGTCTGCGGTGATGGCTGGCATCTCCTACCTCCTGATTGTGTAAGCCTGATGCCAGCTATAACCGGACTGCGGTCCGATTATTCCCGTGAGGTGTTTGCGCAGTCAGGACAGCCGGGCCAGCGCGGCCTCGCGGGCCTCCGCGGCGGAGCCCGTGGCCAGGACCGCCTCCGCGGCGGCGCGGCACTGCTGCAGCGTCACCTGCGCGATCCGCGAACCCACCGCGGCGATGGCCGCCGGCGCCATCGACAGCGACGTCACACCCAGGCCCACCAACACGGCGGCCAACAATGGATCGGCCGCGGCCTCACCGCACACCCCGACCGGCTTGCCCGCGGCCGCTCCGGCTCGGGCGGCCATCTCCACCAGGGCCAGCACCGCGGGCTGCCACGGGTCGGTGAGGGCGGCCAGGTCGGCCGACATCCGGTCGGCGGCCATCGTGTACTGCGCGAGGTCGTTGGTGCCGATCGACAGAAAGTCGACGTGATCGAGAATCTTGTCGGCCAGCAGCGCCGCGGCGGGCACCTCGATCATCACGCCGGGCGTGAGCCCGTACGAACGCGCCTTGGCGGCAAAGCTTTTCGCCTCTGCAGCGGTGGCGATCATGGGCGCCATCACCCACGGCGGGTTTCCGGTGGCCTCGCCCGCAGCCGCCACCGCTTCGAGCTGGTGGGCCAGCAGGCCTGGATTGCCCTCGGCGATCCGGATGCCGCGGACACCGAGCGCCGGGTTGGCCTCGTCGGGGTGACCCGCGAACTTCAGGGGCTTGTCCGAGCCCGCGTCGAGGGTGCGGACCACCACCTTGCGCCCGGCATACGCCTCCAGCACCTCGCCGTAGATCGTCGCCTGTTCCTCGACGGTCGGCTCGGTGTCGCGATTGAGGAAGCACAGCTCGGTGCGGAACAGCCCTACGCCTTCGGCAGGGGTTTCGCGTGCCGCCTTGGCGGCCGCGCCGTCCTGGACATTGGCCAGGATCGCGATGGTGTGGCCGTCGGCCGTCGCACCCGGTCCGGTCCACTGCCGGGCGGCCAGGGCGTTGCGTTGAGCGGCGGCCACGGCTGCGGCCGCAGCCGTGGCGTCCGGATCGGTGGTCACCGTGCCCGCGGTGCCGTCGAGCAGCACCATCGCACCGGCGGTAACCGAATCGAGCCCGCTCACCGCGACGACGCACGGAATTCCCAGCTGACGGGCGATGATCGCGGTGTGGCTGGTCGGCCCACCCAGCGTGGTGGCCAGCCCGACCACCAACTGCGGATCCAGCCCCGCGGTGTCGGCCGGGGCCAAGTCCTCGGCGAACAGGATGGACGGGATATCCGGCAGCGGCACACCGGGTTCCGGGAGTCCGGACAGCTCGGCGACGACCCGGTCGCGGATGTCGCGCAGATCGGTGACACGTTCGGCCATCAGCCCGCCGAGCTGTGTGAACAGGTCCACGAACTGATCGACGGCCTCCGACACGGCGCGAACCGCCGGGGCACCCGCGGCAATCCTTTTGTCAGCGGCACCTATCCAGGCGCGGTCCTGGGCCAGCGTCGCGGTCGCGGCGAGCACCTCCGAGGCCGCACCCGTGGCGTGCGCGGCCCGGTCGCGCAGCCGAGTGGCGACCTCCGTCACCGCGGCCGCGAAACGCCCCGCCTCGGCCGACCGGTCCGCCTCGTCGATGTCACCGGCGGGGACCTGGATCTCCGGCAGCCTGCTGACCCGGATCACAGGTGCGTACTGCACACCCGGAACCACCGGAACCCCGCGCAAGACAGTGGGTGACGCAACCGATGATGTAGTGCCCATGTGAGACAGATTACAAGAAAGCGTTGACAAGTCAACACAGTCAAGCGTAAAACAACATTTACCAACATTCGAACGGGCTTGAACCCACACAAACGGAGGCTCATGTACGCCGAGGAGCGCCAGCAGGCCATCGCCGCGCTGGTCATGAGCAGGGGCCGCGCCTCGGTCGCCGAACTGGCGCAGACGTACGACGTCACCACGGAGACCGTCCGCCGCGATCTCGCCGTGCTCGACAAAGCCGGTGTGGTGCGCCGCGTGCACGGCGGGGCCGTGCCCACCCGGACACTGCACCTCGTCGAAGCCGGCGTCGGCGAACGCGACACCACCCGGGCCGCGCAGAAAGATGCCATCGCCGCGGCCGCTGTCGACTTCTTCCCCCTCAGCGGTGCCAGCGTCCTGCTCGACGCCGGGACGACCACAGCCCGCGTCGCCTCCCAGTTGCCGACGGACCGTGAGCTCACCGTGGTGACCAACTCGGTGCCGATCGCCGGCCTGCTCGCCACGGTCCCGACCGTCACCCTGCAGTTGCTCGGCGGACGGGTCCGCGGCCTCACCCAGGCCGCCGTCGGCGAGCAGGTGCTGCGCGTCCTCGAAACCCTGCGGGTGGACATCGCGTTCATCGGCACCAACGCCCTCAGCGCGCGGCACGGACTGTCCACCCCGGACACCGAGGAAGCGGCCGTCAAGCGGGCCATGGTGCAGGCGGCGAATTACGTTGTGGTGGTTGCCGACTCATCGAAGGTCGGCGAAGAGGACTTCGTCAGCTTCGCCCCCATCGACAGTGTGGACACCCTGATCACCGACGACGAGATCTCGGATGCCGACCGCGCACTGCTCACCGGGCACGGCGTCGAGGTCGTGATCGCATGATCATCACCGTCACCCCGAACCCCAGCCTGGACCGCACCGTCACCTTGGGATCGCCGTTGACGCGCGGAGCCGTGCAGCGCGTCAACTCCGTCACCGTCGAACCCGGCGGCAAGGGCATCAACGTGGCCCGCGCCCTGACCTTGGCCGACGTGGCCGCCGAGGCCGTGTTGCCCGCCTCTGACGCTGATCCTCTGCTCGGCGCTCTGCTGACGCTTGGTGTGCGGTTCACCAACGTTCCGATCGCAGAGCCCGTCCGTACCAACCTGGCCATCACCGAATCCGACGGCACCACAACCAAACTCAACGAACGTGGCGCCGTCGTGGATGCTGACGCGCTGGAGGCGCTGACCCGCTGCGTGCTGGCCAAGGCGCAGGAAGCGTCCTGGGTGGTGCTGTCCGGGTCGCTGCCGCCCGGGATCCCGGATGACTGGTACGCGCAGGTGGTGTCGCTGCTGGCGCCGCTCGGCTGCCGAGTGGCCGTCGATACCTCCGAGGCGCCGCTGGCCGCGCTGGCGGCCGGGTTCCAGGTGGCCGCGCCCGATCTGATCAAGCCCAATGCCGAGGAGTTGGCCGACCTGGCCGGCGTTCCGGCCGCTGCCCTGGACGACGCTGCCGCCCAAGGAGACCTCTCGCCGGTGGTGGCCGCCGCCGACGCGCTCGTCTCACGCGGTGTCGGCACGGTGCTGGCCACGCTCGGCGCTGCCGGCGCGGTGCTGGTGAACCGTTCGGGTGCCTGGCTGTCCATGCCACCGCCGATCGTTCCGCGCAGCACCGTCGGTGCGGGCGATGCCTCGTTGGCCGGCTACGTGCGCGCCGCCGTCGCCGGCGCCGAAGCCCCGCAACGACTGCAGATGGCCGTCGCCTACGGCAGTGCCGCCGCGGCGCTGCCCGGTTCGGCCCTGCCCGGCCCCGCCCAACTCGACCTCGACGCTGTCCGTACCCACCCCGTGAAGGTGCCACTATGACCCAACCGATCATCACCCCCGGTCTGGTCCTGCTCGATGTCGACGCGGGCGGTGACAAGGAAGCCGTCATCACCCGTCTCGTGGGCGCACTCGCGGAGGCGGGCCGCACCAGCGACACCGACGGCCTGGTGGGCGCGGCGATGGCACGTGAGGCCCAGTCCGCCACCGGGCTTCCCGGCGGCATCGCGATTCCCCACTGCCGCTCGCCGTACGTCGACACCCCGACGATCGGCTTCGCCCGACTCTCCCCCAAGGTCGACTTCGGCGCCCCGGACGGCCCGGCCGATCTGGTGTTCTTGATCGCCGCGCCGGAATCCGGTGGGGCCGAGCATATGAAGCTGCTGTCCAGCCTGGCTCGAGCGCTGGTTCGCAAGGACTTTGTGGCGTCACTGCGCGAGGCCGCCAGCGTCGATGAGGTGGTGGCGCTCGTCGACGGTGTCGTGAACCCGGCGCCCGCCGCTCCCCCGCCCCGGCGCCTGAACCCGTCGCCGAGCCGGTCAAGGCGGTGTCGATCGTCGCGATCACGGCCTGCCCCACCGGTATTGCCCACACCTACATGGCTGCCGACGCGCTCAAACAGGCGGCCGAGACCGCCGGCGTCGAGTTCACCGTCGAAACTCAGGGCTCGTCCGGCAGCACGCCGCTGTCCGCGGCGACGATCGCCGCCGCCGATGCCGTCATCTTCGCCACGGACGTCGGGGTCAAGGACAAGCAGCGGTTCGCCGGCAAGCCCGTCGTCGCCTCCGGCGTCAAACGCGCCATCAACGAACCCGACACCATGATCTCCGAAGCCGTCAGTGCCGCAAAAGATCCCAACGCGCCCCGGGTGGCCGGATCGGCCGAGGCCACCGCTTCTTCTTCGGCTCCGGCCGGCGACGTGGGCTGGGGTACCCGGATCCGGCAGATCCTGCTCACCGGCGTGAGCTACATGATCCCGTTCGTCGCGGCAGGCGGTCTGCTCATCGCGCTGGGCTTCCTCTTCGCCGGCTACGACATCGGCAACACCCCGGACGGTGCGGAACCGCTGGCCTACGGGATGAACTCGCTGGGCCACCACATCGCCGTCACCAACACCCTGGCCGACCTGCCGCCCGGTGGACTGACGCAGTATCTCGGCGCGGTGCTGTTCACCCTGGGCGGGCTGGCCTTCATGTTCCTGGTTCCCGCTCTGGCCGGCTACATCTCCTTCGCGATCGCCGACCGGCCGGGTATCGCGCCGGGCTTCACCGCAGGCGCGGTGGCCGTGTTCGTCGGCGGCGGGTTCATCGGCGGCATCGTCGGCGGTCTGATCGCCGGGTTCGCCGCACAGTGGATCAGTTCGTTCAAGGTGCCGCAGTGGTTCCGGGGCCTGATGCCCGTCGTGGTGATCCCACTGGGCGCCTCGTTGATCGTGGGCCTGCTGATGTTCCTGCTGCTCGGGCGTCCGCTGGCCGCGCTGACCACGGGTCTGACCAACTGGCTCAGCGGCATGACCGGAACCTCCGTCGTCATCCTCGGTGTCATTCTCGGGTTGATGATGTGCTTCGACCTCGGCGGGCCCGTCAACAAGGCGGCCTACGCGTTCGCCACCGCAGGCCTCAACGTCGCCGACCCCGCCACGCTCCGCATCATGGCGGCGGTGATGGCAGCCGGCATGGTGCCGCCGCTGGCGATGGCACTGGCCTCGACACTACGTCCGGGGCTATTCACCGAGCCGGAGCGCGAGAACGGCCGTGCGGCATGGCTTCTGGGCGCTTCATTCATCTCCGAAGGTGCCATCCCCTTCGCCGCTGCCGATCCGGTGCGGGTGATCCCGTCGATGATGCTCGGCGGCGCCGTCACCGGCGGACTGATCATGGCGTTCGACGTCACGCTGAAGGCGCCGCACGGCGGCATCTTCGTGTTCTTCGCGATCGGCAATCTGCTGTGGTTCCTCGTCGCCCTCGCCTTGGGCACCGTCGTCGCCGCTCTCGCGGTCATCACCGCCAAGCAGTTCGCCAAACCCACCGTCACCACGCCGGAAACGCCGGCGCTGGCCACCACCTAAGTCACAAACCTAAGGAGAAAACATGCCCAGCAAGACTGTCACCGTCGGTTCGGCCATCGGCCTGCACGCCCGTCCCGCCGCGATCATCGCCGAGGCAGTGGTGAACGCCGGGGTACCGGTCACCCTGTCCATGGACGGCGGCGAGCCCGTAGACGCCGGTTCGGCCCTGATGATCATGACGCTGGGTGCCGGCAATGGGGCGCAAGTGACTGTGGAATCCGACGACGCCGATGCGTTGGCCACCGTGGCCGGGCTGGTGGAGCAGGATCTGGACGCGTAAAAGCGCCCAGTCGCACGTACTCGTTGGACTGGTCCACACCGACGTGGGAACTACATCGGCACTGATCGTATTTCTGTTGAATTACAAGGTGATTCACGCTCGGTAAGGCTGCTGTGGGCCGCGCCCCTGTGAGTTCAAGTAGTTCATCGCGTTGCGCACGGCGTCGAGCATGCCTTGATACGTGGCGAGTTCGCGGTCAATGTGCTGATTGAATGCAGCACGAGAGCCGGCGGCACGCTTCCCCTTTGACCGCTTTTTGCTCTCAACGTAAGCGATGATGACCTCGCACCGGTCCGCCTCGGCCACCAATTCCCCATACGGTGCGGACCAGATCCGATCCTGAGACCAACGCGCCCAGAACATTGACGAATGAACCATCAACTGGGCCGTATCCTTGTACGACCCCTTACTGCTCCAGTAGTCGATGGAGCACATGAATACGCAGAATCCTGTTGCCACACAGGCGACGATGAGAATCGCTGGCGCCACCAGTTCGGTGACGCGCGCCATGTCCAAAGCATCGTTCTGTGTGACAGCCAGTAGGTGATCGGATGTCATCGTTGCCCGCCACCCGAAGCGACGTTCAACGCATCGGCCAACGAACTGGCCCACCCGCGCATAGCGACAGATCGACCCAGGGCTTCCTCATCACCGGCGCCAGAGGCGGCCCGTTGCTCAAGGAGAAGAGCCAGCTGCCAACGGCGTTGGGCCTCCGCCTCCAGCTCCACATATGGTGCGTGGCTTAGCTGGTCAGCCGGCCACCGAGTGCGAAACTGCTCTGATTCCCTGACCAAGCGAGCCTCGTAGGATTTCCGCCACGAGGTCATGAATCGAACGGAGCCGAATATAGCCAGGGCCCCGAAACCAACCAAGCAGAGCACTGCGATCGAGGATGACAAATACTCCTCTGGTGTGTCCGGCCAACTTCGTGCGGCGAGTACAGCCTCCGGCACCGACACACTGATCATGGGCGCAGCCTAAAGCAGCTGCGCTGAAGCGCTAACCAACGCCGCTGGTAATCAAGAGCTTTTGGCGCTCGGTCCCACTCCACCGTTGGATTGACGATCAAACCTTGGGCACACCGTTCGGCCAGACCGGACGGGGAGTGCCCACGATCGAAGGAGGCACGCCAGGACCCGTGTTGTCGCTGCCCGCACCGGACGGACTCGGCCCAGAAGAGACCATCTGTACCGCGAAGCGCTGACCAGACTCAGGCCCTGAGTTCGGCGCACCCTCATCGGTTTCGCCGCTGTTCGGCAGCCCTTTGACTGCTGCACGGACATCCTCACCAAGGCTTTCGTACTGACTGACAGTCTTATTGATCAGGTCCGTCACGTCACGGATCGTCCGTTGCCCGACCTTCAGCAGAGTTACATAGCCCCCCGTAGTTTGGGCATACGACGCCAACATGGCCTTATCCCGTTGCCACGCCGATTCCACGGCTTCCACGCCTTGGAGTGCATCAAGATGGACCTGCTGAGACTTCGTCAGTATGTCCGCGACGATTCGGTGTGCTTCGCGCAATTCTCGACGTTTGCTATCTAGCCGGGAACCTGCAATTCGCGCCTGATCGCTGCCAGTCCCTTCCCAGTTCGGATGCGCCGGTGATTCCTCGGTGAATTCGGAAGGAACGATATCCGGCGACATCGTGGTGCCCAACAGTTGACGGGCACCAAGCAAAACGCTGTCGGCTGGGTACATCTCTCTAGTATCTCTCAGCACTCCGGCACGCACGGCGCCAGTTTTATCTGCGCCCCATCGGGCTGACCCCGATTGATGGAAGCGGGACTCAGGGGCTCGCTCATCAGCCTCGCAGCTTCTGCAGCACCATAGAGCGCCTTTGTGTCGTCGCTTCCGTGACCACCGCCAACACGTCCGCCACCCGACTGAACGCCACCATGGAGATTTCGCGGGTGAACGACATCGCACCCACAGTTAGCATTGGTGGGCAGCGATTGACCGTCTGGTTTGACTTCCAGTGATCGAGCAACGATGGAGCGAGCATGGCACTGTCCGTAGACACGAACAGTTTGACGAAATGCGCAGTTGAATACGATCGCGTGGCTGCAGAGGTTAAATCAGCTTGCGCAGCGGATCCGTCGTTAACACAAGCAATTGAAGCGAGCCATGGACCTGCGGGATCGGCACTTACTTCCGCATTCGATTATTTCCAGGCTGCCTTGCAAAGGGCTGGGACGCAGGTTGCTCAGCTGCACAGTGAACACGCAGACCGCCTTCGAGTGGCGGCCGATCGGTACACAAGCGCCGACCAGGATGGTGCGGATCGGATTTCCACAGCGGGCCAGGCATCTGAGTCTGGTCAGCGCTCCGCGGTACAGATGGTCTCTTCTGGGCCGAGTCCGTCCGGTGCGGGCAGCGACAACACCGGGCCTGGCGTGCCTACCTCGATCGTGGGCACTCCCCGTCCGGTCTGGCCGAACGGGGTACCGAAGGTATAGCGGTCGATCCAGTTTCGAGCGGGTCTGGCCAGTCGCAGCCAGCCGACTGACAGTGCCGGGAGGCCTTAGGAGACTCTTTCTGGGGCCTTTCAGAGAACTTCCAGTCGTCATCCTCGACCCGTGACCGAAGTGGCGACCAGCGGCGGTCAGACCGGCGCCGTGCGACCTCGTCTGCACTGTAGTCGGGCAGCGAATGCAGCCCCGATCCACGATCGTCGCCCGACCGCACTATCCGGCACGAATCCTCGCCCCTTGCCCAGCGCAACTCCAACTAACGACAAGAAGCGTTATCAGCCTCACCTGGGCACCCTTATGATTGCCTGCGTGCAACTAGCCGGACGGCTTGAAGTGAGAAGATGCATTGTCGAGCAGACCGGACTTTGTTTGCTGAAAGTGCATCAGCACACTGCAGACATGTCCGATGTCCTTGGGGGAGTGTGAGGCGTGCAGCGCTTAGTCGTGATGCTGCTGGCAGTTTTGTTGGCCCTATTCAGTGCGCCTCCGGCGTTTGCGATCGACCCGCCGGCCATCGATGCCGCGGCCGTTCCGCCTGATGAAACCGGGCCCGACCAGCCGACCGAGCAACGCAAGATCTGCGCGGCGCCGACTGTCATGCCGAATTCGAACTTCGCCGACAAGCCGTGGGCGGCCGACTACCTCAAGCTGGCCGAGGCGCAGAAGTTCGCAACCGGCGCCGGCGTAACTGTCGCGGTGATCGACACCGGGGTCAACGGGTCACCCCGGGTTCCGGCCGAGCCGGGTGGCGATTTCGTCGACGCCGGCGGCAACGGGATGTCCGACTGCGACGCCCACGGGACCCTGACCGCGTCGATCATCGCCGGGCGCCCGTCCCCCACGGACGGATTCGTCGGTGTCGCCCCCGATGCGCGACTGATTTCGCTGCGTCAGACCTCAGTCGCGTTCCAGCCCAAGGGTTCGCGCCAGGATCCGAACGACCCGAACACCACCCAGACCGCGGGATCGATCCGCAGCCTGGCCCGTTCGGTGGTTCACGCGGCCAATCTCGGCGCGCAGGTGATCAACATCAGTGAGGCCGCCTGCTACAAGGTGACCCGCCGGATCGACGAGTCCAGCCTGGGCGCGGCCATCAACTATGCGGTGAACGTCAAGGGCGCGGTGATCGTCGTCGCCGCCGGTAACACCGGCCAGGACTGCACGCAGAACCCGCCGCCGGATCCGTCGATCCCGGCCGATGCCCGCGGCTGGAAGGGCGTACAGACGATCGTCAGCCCGGCCTGGTACGACCCGCTGGTGCTCACCGTCGGCAGCGTCGGCCAGAACGGCCAGCCGAGTAACTTCTCGATGTCGGGTCCGTGGTTGGGCGCGGCCGCTCCCGGCGAGAACCTGACCGCGCTGGGCTACGAGGGCCAGCCGATCAACGCGACGCCCGGTGAGGACGGCCCGGTACCGCTCAACGGCACGTCGTTCTCGGCCGCCTTCGTCTCCGGTCTGGCCGCGCTGGTCAAGCAGCGTTTCCCGGATCTGACCCCGGCCCAGGTCATCAACCGAATCACCTCCACCGCACGCCATCCCGGCGGCGGCGTCGACAACTATGTCGGTGCCGGCGTGGTCGATCCCGTTGCCGCGCTCACGTGGGAGGTTCCCGAGGGTCCGGCCAAGGCGCCGTTCCGGGTCAAGGAAATTCCGCCGCCGGTGTACATCCCGCCGCCAGATCGCGGCCCCATCACTGGTGTCGTGGTCGCCGGAGCCGCATTGGCGGTGATCCTCGGGATCGCCGCGATGACCCGGCGCGCGTTGCGGCGGCGCCAATGAACTTCCTGCGGCGGCATTTCGGTTTCCGCTTCACGACGGGGCACGCCATCTGGGCGGCCACGCTGATCCCCGCGTGCATCGCGGTGTGCCTGCACTTCAAGCTGCTTTGGCTGGGGATCACGCTGTCGGTGCTCATCGCGATCTTCTCGGTGCTCACCATCCGCGGATACCGGCTCACCGGCTGGGTCAGGGCGGTCTTTTCCTGGCGGCGACGCCACCGCAGCACGCCCGATGTGCCGTCCGAGCCCGCGGTCGGAGCCACCGTCATGCCGGGGGATCACGTTGCCGTGCGCTGGCAGGGTGACTACCTGGTCGCGGTAATCGAGTTGATACCAAGGCCTTTCACCCCGACTGTGATCGTCAACGGCGAGGCCGTCTCGGATGACACCGTCAGCACCAAGCTCGTCGAGAAGCTGCTGCGGGCGCACTGCCCGGACCTGGAGGCCGACGTGGTGTCGGCCGGCTATCGCGTCGGCAAGACCGCACCGGCCAGCCTGGTGGCGCTCTATGAGCAGGTGGTGGGCCCGTACCCGGCGCCGGCGAACCGGCGCACCTGGATCGTGCTGCGCGCCGACCCGGAGCAGACCCGCCGCTCGGCTCAGCGCCGCGACAGCGGGGTGTCCGGGCTGGCCCGGTATCTGGTGGCGTCGGCCACCCGCATCGCGGACCAGTTGGCCAGCAACGGAATCGACGCGCGGTGCTCGCGCAGCTTCGACGATTTCGACAAGGCCACCGAGATCAGCTTTGAGAAGGAGACCTGGTCGGTCATCAAGGGCCGCAGTACCTTCACCGCGGCCTACAACGCGCCCGGCGGCCCGGACGTCTGGTGGTCGGCGCGCGCCGATCACACCACGACGTGCGTGCGGATTCGGCCGGGAGCGGCACCGACGTCGACGGTGTTGCTGACGACGCTGTCCAATCCGACTACGCCACGCGGGTTTTCCTGCCTGTACGGCGGGCAGCGGGCAGCCCTGCAGGGCCTCACCCCGGTGACCGACAAGCACTACGACCTGCCGATCGGCTCGGCCGGGGTGCTCGTCGGCGAGACCTCGGACCGCTACCCGGTGTACATGCCGTTCGACAACGTCGACGTGAGCATCAACCTCGGCGACGCCCGACTGTTTACACAGTTCGTCATCCGCTCCGCCGCATCCGGCGCCGTGGTGACCCTCGGTCCTCAGTTCCGTGAGTTCGCGACCATGATCAACGGCCGCGTCGGGCGGGTGCCGCGCGTCGCGTGGCCGAATGCGACGACCTACCTGGGCCCGCATCAGGGTGTTGGTCGAGTGATCATGCGTCCCAACTTCATTGACACACCACGGCACCGTCAGCTGCCGATCACGTTGATCAATCCGCGTGAAGAGAGCCGCTACCAGATGGCGCTCGAGCAGTGACATCAAGCTTCCTGGGAGAGGGGTCCCAGAAAGGTCGGGAGGAATAGGCATGACAGAGGAGATGCATCCGCAGGTCGCTGCGGTCCTGCGCCAAGCGCAACAGCTGCAGTCGCTCATGGATGACCAACTGCACAAGATGAACAGCGAAACATTCACGGCGGCAGACGAAGCCAAGAGCGTCGAAGTGACGCTCAACGGGCATCACCACTTGATCGACGTGTACATCAAGGACGGATTGCTGCGGCTGGGCGCTCAGGCCGTCGAGCAGCGACTCAACGAGGCAATCCAGAAGGCAACGGCCGCAGCGACGGCATCCATCGAAGCCGACCGTGAACGGCTCGATGCGATGGTTGCGGAGCTAACGGCCGATGGGCCACAGCTGGGCTGAGGCCCACGGAGTCTCTTCAGGTCAGCCCGTCTCGCCCCGATGGCGAGGCGGGCTGACTTATTTGGTCCCCGCTCCGCGGAAACCGCATGGCGTACAACGAGACTCGCCGACGACACAGATCGTGTCGTCGGCGAGTCTCTGTCTACTGACGTTTGTCTACTTGGTGTCCTTGACATCTTTGCGCGCACGGCGGCCGATGACCGCCTCCGTGTACGCGCGATCCTCGACGTAAAGGTCCTCGTCCTCTGTGAGGTTCGGGTTGCGGCGCTTCTCCTTGCCCTGGCCGCCCTGACCGTGGCCGCCACCCATACCGCCCATGCCACCGCCCATGCCGCCGGCACCAGCGCCACCTGCCATGCCTGCGGGTCCAGCGCCAGCGCCCCGCGCTCCGGACGGAGACGCCGCCACCGTTTCCGCACCGACGGCGGGCCCGAGCGGTCCGGCGCCCATGCCGCCGCCACCGCCACCCATACCGCCGCCACCGCCACCGGCGCTGGCGGGCTTGAGGCTGGGTTCCTCGAGACCGGGCATCTCGGGCATGCCCTCGGTTCCCTTGGGCAGGCCGCCCGACGGGGCACCACCGCTCGGCGAGCCACCACTCGGTTGGCCACCGCCCTGGCCGCCGGAGGGCGAACCGCCGCTCGGAGAGCCTCCCGATTCCTGACCCGCCGACGGATCGGCGCTGGCCGGGGACATCGAAGGCGTGTCCATCGACGGCATCTCGGGCATCTCCGGGGTGCCGCCTCCGCCGCCTCCACCGCCACCGGTGCCTGGAGTGCTGCCCGGCGTCTGGGTACCTGGGGCCCCGGGTGTGTCGGGCTTGGTTCCAACCTCGTTGGAATTTACCGCCGGCACACCACCAATCGTGGGCGCCTTTCCTGGCCGTACTTCTTGGAGGTTGATGTTGTTTTCATAGTTATTGCGGTCGTATTCCGACTGATACTGCCATTGGGTCCAAAGTCGCATCTTGTTCAGCCGATTGGTTTTCTCGTACTCGGCGACATCATGCAAGTTGGGATGGACCCGGACCAGCTGATCGTGCGCATCGCAGAACTTCTGTGCCTCTTCGGCCAGCCTGCCGCACTCCTCCGCCATGTCCTTCCACCAGGTATGGAGACTTTGCATGGCGTTCTGACAGGCTTTGGCGGCAGTGCCGTCCCAGTCACCGACCTTGGCCGGAATGTTGTCGGCGTATGCAGTAAGCGTGTCCTTGTAAGCTTTCCACTGGTCTCGGAAGTAATTCAACGACAGGGCTTTCGTGTCGTTGTCGAAAATGGCATGTGCGGAAGCCTGCCAGGACTGGAATTGATCGTCCGGCGAGGATGGGTAGCTGCCGAAGTCCGGAATACTTGGCACCGGAATATTGACCGCTTCAGGAACCACCGGCTCGATAGGCGGCTTCTGACCGTCGCTACCGTTGACCTGACTCTGAAGCGCAGCTTTGGCCTGCTCGTCGATCTTGTCGTAAGCAGCGGCAACAGATTTCAGCGTTGCGGCGAGACGCTGCACCTCGGCGTCTCCGGCTTTGAGTGTGGCGCTCAATTTTCCGGCACTGTGCTTGAGTTGGTTGAGAGCTTCATTGGTCTCCGGCAAGGTATCCGGAGCCTTCAGGCCGTAATCCGGTGCCGACTCTGCATCCGGACCTTTCGGACGAGGTCGCAACATTTGCTCAGCCGCGCTGGTCAGCTCCGACGACGTGACCTTCAAATCACTCATCGCGAAATCATCCTCCCTACGCCGGTGCCGCTGCCCAGCGGCCGCCGACGCTCCTGACGAAACCAAAGTTGTCCCGCGAACGGCTGCTTCTCAAGCCCGCTCGACCGGTTTCTCGCGACAATCATAAGGGCGAGTCAGAGGCATCGGATGCGGCTCTTTCTTTGAGCCTTGCCGCTTCCGTTTCTGCTCTGCACAGCTTTGCTGTGTTCCGTCCCCCGACCGTCACGCTTACTCCGCCATCGCGTCGGCAACCAACTGCCCGATGTGCTGCCAGTAGATGAAGTCGGCGACAGCCCGGCGTTGCTCAGGTCCATCCCCAGCGGCATGCGCCTCATAAACAGCCCACTCCTGGGCGTGGGACGCGTACTCGAGAAACGCCTGCAGGTGCACCTGACCGCGGTTGGACGCGCCGCTGCAAAGTGGCTGCCACACTGCGTCCCACAAGTCGAGCCGTCGGTCTTCGGGCGGATTCGTATCGACCGGTGCCGGCGGAAGGATCTTCACCAGATCGCCGTCACTGATCTGCGCCAACCGGGAGGCAATCTGTGGGGCAATCACCTTCAGGCGGTCGCGACCAGCCATCTGGCCCTTGGCCGGGATGTCCTCGGGCGTCAGTACTTCCTGGTGTACGCCTGCATCCGAGTTCTTGAACTGGTCCTCGGTCGCGATCACGGCGCGCAGCTTCATGTCGTGGTGCTGGGCCCAACGCTGCACCGCCACGACCGGGTGAGTCACCCAGCTCGCGCGCTCAGCGGGCGGAATCGACTCGTCCGCCGTGGCCATCGCTACGTGCTCTGGCAACTGCACCTGCTCAGGGATGAAGGCCAGGCCGTAATTGTTGGCGACGACGATCTTTCCGTCCACGGTGACCGCCGTGATCCAGAAGAAGATGAAGTCCTCTTCGTCGACCATGTCGGGGGCGTTGAGTGCCGCCGCGATCCTGCGCGCCAAGACGAGTGGATCCGATCCCGACCGCTTGGCCGCGTCCTGGGCAGCGTCGCGCTGGGCGCGCGCTGCGGACACCGGGATCGGTGCGACCTGCGCACCGCCAGCGACATTCGCAGCCGGCGTGACCGCAGGAGGCGGAGCGGCCGCTGGAGGTACCGGTGCAGCGGGAGGCGCTGTCGGCGGCGGGCCCAGCGGCGGCGCACCCATCGGCATCCCGCCACCCATGCCCATACCGCCCATCGAGCCACCTGGCGACGGAGATTGAACAGGGGCCGCGGATGCCGGCGCACCCGCCTGCGACAGTGGCGCCGACGTACTGGCCGGCGCCATCGCATCGCTGGCCGGCACCGCAGGTGACGGCGCCAACGGCGGCGCACCACCAGATGAAGCAGCGTGAACTGGGGTGTTGGCCGAATCAGCGAAGCCCTTTGCGAACTCCTGCAACGGATTTACTGGAGCTTGGCCAGCCGGTCCTTGGCCCGCCGCCTGCGACGCGTTCGCGGCTTGTTCCAGACCGCTCAGGCCGGACGAGCCACTGCTGCTCAGAGGGCTGGGAGCGCCTCCGCCAGCACCTGAGGGGCCTCCGCCGCCCTGCAGATTCGGCGAACCGCCGCCTGCGGGTGACGGAGGTGAGATCGATGGCGGCGAAGGGGTGGGCCCCCCAGCGGATATCGGCGTCTTACCGGGATTGGCGGGGGGCTGCCCTTTGGGTGGAACGCCTGACTGCGCAGGTGGCGCCACAAAAGTTGAAGGACCACCTCCTGGCTGAACTTTGCCTGGATCAACCAATTGGTCGACTGACGGATCGGAATCGGCCGGGGCCGTCACATCGGCTGGACGACCTGCACCCGGGCTAACCTTGCCGGGATCAACCAGATTGGCGACCGGCCGCTCACGTTCGGCCGGCGGCGTGATCTCGGGCGGTTTGCTGTCCCGGCTGACCTTCGTGAGAGCTGACAACGGACTGCCCTCGCCGGACCCATCTTCCGCGTCCTCTTCTTTCGGATCTTCCTTCGCCCGTTCGAAGTCTCCCTTTTTAGGCGCCGGCGGCTCATCGGACACGCCTTCCTTGCCGCTGGCCTTAGCCGCACCCCACAAAACAGCGGCTTTGTTCCACTCATTAGCGTGGTCCTGGATTCTTCCGATCGCCCCTTCTGCGCTGTTCTCATCTTGAAGTGTGTCATTGATGACTTCGAGCGCTGTCTTTATCGTCCCGCGAATCGTGTCCTTGACTTGGCCAATTAGTCCGGCGGCTTCGTCGCACCACGTTGCGGCTGTCGTCAGCTGGCGCTCGTGTGCTTCCATGGCCTTCGTGTGAGTATCGACCTTGACGTTGGCGGCGGTTGCAGAAACTCCCGCCCACGTATTTTCGCTCTTGAGGTACGACTGGCCGGACTGCCACCCTTCTTTAGCCCGAGTTAGATCGTTGCGAATGCCGCCTAATTGGGTGCTGCGGCCAACAAACGTTGACTCGTGCGTCTCCGGCCACCCCCCGTCACGAACCATACGATGTGTATAGTCGCCTTTCGGCCTGTCATCTGCTTCAATTCCTTGACCGATCATGATGCAGCCTTGCAAGCCCAATCAATGGTCATAACCATGAACGATGCAGACTGCGCCAGAAATCCGTCGGGCGCGGTGTATCCGGGCAGTGCGGTGACATAGGCGCGTTGGTACTGTGCCGCAAGGATAGCGATGTCCTCGAATGTGGGATTCCCGCTTGCTCGACCCAACCGTTCCAATTCATCAGCATTAGCTTCCATTATTGGAATTACGGCATCATTAATTGCCTTCTGTTCTGAGGTCCATTCCGTCGCCGGGATCTTTGCGTCTACAGTAAGCCAAGCCTCAGTATCTTTGCTGAACTTCGCTACCATTGAGGACCATCCGGTGCATTCACTATTTACCGTGTTCAAGAACAGCGCTGGCGCCTTTGGATCACCCAACGGAGATATCTTCGACGGCGGACCTGGTTCAGCGATCAGCGGGGCAACCGGTGGCGCTGATCCGAAAGAGATCGCCGAACACACGTTGTTTAGACCGTTGCCTATCGCGTTAGCGACGGCGACCACGTTGTCATCTTTTGCGGCGTAGGACGGTATGCGCTTGACGAAATCACGCGTATAGGCGATGAACTGCTCGTAGAGTTCGCGCATAGTCCTGTGAGGTGTTCGCTTCACCAAATTTACGGTCTGGTCCGCAGCTCGAGTCATCGCCCTGCCCGCTGCCTCGAACATGGCTCGCTGGTCAGGAGTCCACGCACTTGCGGGTATAGAAGAATCCCGATCGGCCCAACGAATCGTCTTGGTGCTGTCTGCATAATCGCGGGACAACTTGACCCACGCCTCACAAGTCGGGTCTTCCGTGATGATGTTCGCAGGTGCGGTGTCGTTGGCACTGGCGAATTCGGAGCCAGAACTGTTTGTTCCGGTATTCGACGGACCATTCCCGCCACCGTCAGGTCGGACAACGAGCACGGTAATGACAACCACCAGCGCGATGGCCAAGATGGCGGCTAGGCCGCCGAGGATCCATTTCGCCTTACCGCCACCGCTGGGCGGCGGTGGCCCGCCCGCCCACTGTTGTTGCGGACCCCACGGCGGCGGACCTGAAGGCGGAGGACCGGACGGCCCACCGGGATAAGGCTGCTGCGACCACGGTTGCGGCGCACCACCACCGGGCTGACCACCCGTAGGCGGTTGATGCCCATACGAACCCGGCGGGGGAGGCAGACTCATCGGCACACCTTTGACTCAGTCACGGATACGGTCACAACACAATTGCAGGATCAGACGGCGCTCGCCGCGGCGCCGTCCCGGCGGGCGGTGACGGCGCTTCCGGCGCGGACGCTCCGGGCGCAGGGGAGGTCTGGGGCGCAGACGGCGCAGACACCGGCGCACGCTCGACTGGCGCGGACTCTGCGGCAGCGCCCTCAGACGACTGCGCCTGCGCGTCGTGATCATCGTCGCGCTTTTCGCGCTCGTCACGCTCACCTGATTTGTCGGCGCCAGGCTGCCCGGTGCCGGGCTTGCCGGACGCGGAGTCAGCGTTCTGACCCATGCCACCGGTCATCTGGCCGATCTGCTGCACACCCTGCATCACTGCCTGCGGGACCTGGCCGGCCATCTGAGCCATTTGCATCGGAACCTGGGCGGCCGTTTGGGCCATCTGCATCGGCATCTGAGCCAGTTGCTGCAACTGTTCCAGGCCCTGGCTACCACCACCGGTGCCTATGCCTGTGCCCGATCCGCTCGATGCGCCGCCGGCAGCACTGCCGAGCCCCGCCGTCGCTCCCTCAACCTGCCCGGCAATGTCCTGGTCGGATTTCTCATACTTGTCGGCAGCGGCTTGAATGCTCCGGGCCGTGGCCTGCGCATCAGCCTTGGTCTGGCCTACACCGTTGATGAACGCTTCTTCGACACTCTGGGTCTTGGTGGCCAACGCTTGCGACATCGGATCGGTGCCCTCCGTCGTGTACCGCTGCGGAGGCTCCGGTATGGCACCGGCATGGGATTCCATCGACGCACCGTGGCTCCGCAGCTCGGCCGGACTAACCCTCAACTCACCACTCATCGGTATCCCCAATCACCCGGCACACCAACCGTATCCACGTCCCAAACTCCGCCAGAGTTTCTGCCACGAGTAGCAGTTGGCTTCACCGACACCGGAATGATGCGAAGAGTGCGCGTCAGCACAGAGCCCACCGGTCTCACCAAGCAGCGCTTTCCGACCGAACTGTTCTTCCGTAACGGCACCGGGTTGGCCGCTTCTACGAACATTCGGGCACCGCGCGAGCCCCGGCTCACCAGCCCAGACACGCCCATACTGTGGTCCCCTCCACCAAATAGCTCAGCAAAAGACTACCTGAGCCCCGACCACCCCGATTGCGCAAAATTTGGGCGGCTACCGTCGATCAGCGGCCTCGCAGGTCACCTTTGGCCGGGGTGATACCTCGGGAGATTGCGGGTGATGCTCCGCGAGCCCGCGACCGCGTCGCGCACCCAAACTTCCCACGTCGGTGTCTCAGCCCAACGTGTGTGCCGTGCCCACCGGCCACAGGTGTTCAACTCGATGGACCGATGTCATGTGCTGCCGTTGATCATGGGATGACCGCGTGTCAGGTTGGGAAGCATGGGTTTCGCGCTCCCGACCTGAACCACGCTGTTCTAGCCGGCGAGGCCGGCCACCCGTAAGCGTCAGTGCAACCGCAGGTTTCGCAGCAGGTCGTACACCCCGGCAATCCACAGCAGCAGCGGGATCACCGCCGCAATGGCCGCACCGTCGGACAGTTCCAGGATCCGCTTGGTCACGGGCGACACCCGGCGCACGCCGTCAGTCGCGCCGACCGCGATGACGGCGACCAGACCGAGTGCGGTGTAGATCGCCAGCACCAACCAGGCGCTGCCCGGATTCCACAGGCACAGACGGACCATCACACCAGTGGGCACGGCGATGGCCGCCGCGAGCAGCGACCAGGAGCACCACCGCTCGGCGTACAACCGCGATCGGAAGCCACAGATCACAGCCACCAATACGGCCACGATCATGCTGTGGACGAAGAAGTGTCCCTGCACCACAACCGCAATCGCGCCGACCGAGAGCACCAGCGAGCCAGCCGACAGGAAGCCGATCAACAGCTGGCGGGTCAGCAAGCTGCGCTCTTGCAGTCGCGCAGCCGATTCGGGCACCGAGGCGATGATCGCCTTCCACGTGGGTGATGCCTCGTCCACTTCGTCCGGTGTGATGACCGGATCGAGCAGCTCGTCGTTGGACACCGTCTCACCGGGCGCCGGAATCGGCGGCAGGGCGATACGGGCAACAGCGACAGTGAGTTTCGCGGCGTTGGTCACCACGATCAATCCGAAGGCGATGGCACCCGCCGGCACCCAGGCGCCCCCGCCGTACCCGACGGCGATTGCCGCCCCGGTGATCGCGATCGCCAAGACGGCGATGAAGGAGGCGACGTCGGCACGACGGCGCGGTCCACCGCGGGTGGCCAACGTCAACAACAGCACCACCGCGCCGGCACCGGCAACCTGTGGCGCGCCAAGGGAATCCGCGTCGTAGGGCAATGGCACGGCCAGCGCGGCAGCACCGCCCAACACGATCGTCGCGGCCAGCAGCAGGCTCTCGGCCATATCCAGGTTCTGGTAGCGACTCTGCGCCGCGAGGCTCCCGCCCAGCAGGCCCAGGCCGAACAACGCCAGCGCCAACGCCCACCACCAGCCCTGGCCAGCCCCGTTCCAGGACACCAGGGACATCACGGTGATGGCCCCGGCGACCACGGGGATAGCCAGGCCGACAAAGCGATTCAGTGCAGTGCGGTCGAAAATCGGTGACTCGTCGAGCACGGCGATCGCGTCGATCACGTCCTCGACCAGCGGGCGGTACCGCTCGGTGCGGCTGACCGACACGAGCGTCAGCAATGATCCGTCGACCACCCCGGCGTCGTCCAGGGATTCGTCGGCCTTCAGCGGCGGCGCACCCGGGCGCGCGAACGCCCACATGCCCTGCTCGGAGAAGTCGAAACCCGCGAGGGTGTCCTTCGGAGTGTCCTCGAGCAATTCGCCCAGCACACTCACCGTTTCATCGATGTAGGTCTCGATAGCCGCGGCGGCCGGCAGGACCAGATCCGTCATCCGCTTACCGGTGAGGATGGTGACCCTGGTGGTGGACGGCCTATTGGGCGTCGCGCTCGACGTGTCAGCGGTAGCTGCGGTCGCGGTCAACGTCGTTCAAGCCTGTCGAAATCGTCCGACAGGGCAGCCGCCAGCTCGGTGATGCGGCGCTGGAACGTATCGCTGAGCAGCTCGAGCTGAATCTCGGTGCCCGCGGCGATGTGCTTGTCCCACGGCAGCACGATGACACGGCCCGGGGGCACGTGGCGCTCGAACTGCTGCACCAGGTCCTCGACGTCGACGTTGGGCTTACCGGGTGTGACGTGGTTGATGACGACGCAAGACCGGCCGAGCAGATCCTGGTAACCGTTCTGGCGCAACCAGTCCATCGTGATGGCGGCCTGCCGGGCGCCGTCGATCGAGGCGCTGGCCACGATGACCATCCCGGACACGCTGGAAAGCACGCCGCGGGAAGCCTTCTGGAACAATCCGGCACCGCAGTCTGCGAGGACGAGGTTGTAGTAGCGCGACACCACAGAGGTGGCGCCCTTCCAGTCGTCGTCGTTGAACTCGCGCTGGGCTCCGCTGTAGTCCTCCGAGGACAGCACCTCGAGGTTCGACCCGTTCATGCTCGTGTACGCACGAATGTCGTTGTAGCGGGACAGTTCCTGGTCGGCGAGCAGGTCGGAGATCGTCGCCGCGGACTGGCGTCCGGCCCGGTCGGCCAGGTTGCCGCCGTCGGGGTCGGCGTCGATGGCCAGGATGCGGTCACCACGGACCTTGGCCATCGCCGATCCCAGTGCAACGGTGACAGCGGTCTTACCGACGCCGCCCTTCAGTCCGAATACGCCGATCTGGTAGGAATCACGGGCATTCCGCCGGATCCGGCTGTGTAGATCAAGTTCGTAGACCTCATCCGGCGACAGGCCCAGGTTGATCCGCGTCGTCAGGTACAGCCAGTGCCGCCATCCCCGCTGGGACGGCATCTTCACACCGGTCTTCACCCCGACGTGTGAGAGCGCATCGATCGCGCGGTGGTTGCCCATCGAGGCGGCCGAGGTGGGGCCGGGCGCGGCTGGGCTGGGGATCGCCTGCCCGGCGCGCCACTGGCCACTGACCTCGGGATCGAGATCGGCGAACTGCGAAGGAGCCGGACCCGGCGCAACGCGCGCGGCCGGACCGGGCAGGGGGCGCGCCTGCTCGTGACGTGCGCCCTGGCCGAACTGCTGTTGCTGCGGAGCCCGCAGCATCGAGTTCTGCGGCCACTGCGGCGCGCTCGCCGGCGGCTGCGGCATCGGCGCAGGCATCTGCGGTGCGGCCTCCGCGTGCCGCGGCTGCGCGGCCGCCTGAGTCTGGGTGGCTGCCGTGGGGGCCACGGGTACGTCCGTGGAACTGGTTTCCCCGACCGGGACCGGCGGCGGTGGCGACGCGGCCGCGGCGGCCTTCAGAATGGCATCTCTGTCCACGATTGCAGTGGCGTCGTCGACCGGTTTACCCGGTTCAGACGAGTGGAAGAGCCGGTCATAGTCGGCCGACATGGGGACCCCTCAGATAGTCAAGTACAGATGGCTAGATCTTTACACCCAAGCACAAGTGGTGGGCGGGTTCGGGCTATCACCAGATAGACCGAGTACCCGCCCACCAGAAGCATGCTTGATGCCGCGCCGTGTCAGGCAAACATTCCCGTGACGCCGGCTTCGGTCTGGGACATGGTCTGTCCCGCCTCGCTGATCGTCTGGGCGAGATTCTGCAGCGCCTGGTTCAGCTCGTTGGCGGTGCTGTCCCAGCGGGTCTGAACGGCCTGGTAGGCCTCGGAACCCGAGCCGCCCCACGCCGAGGCCAGCGAAGCGAGCGAGCCCTTGCCCTCGTCCAGCAGGCCGGCGGTGGTGCCGACGGCACCCTGGATCTCGGATGCGCCGCCTTCGATACCGGCGAAATTCCAAACCTGTTCTGTCATGTCTTTGTCTCCGTTCTTGAGGTCAGCTAGGTCAGATCTGCATCGACGAGGCCAGGTTGCCGGCCTGATCGTCGTCGGTGCTCGAGTACTGGGTACCCGAGGTGTGGATGTTGGTCGAGATCTCGTTCAGTTCCTGGATCTGCTTGTCAGCAGCCTCGTGGAACCGAAGCAGAGCGGCCTGAGCGGCGGTGCCGGCCTGGCCCTGCATCTGAGCCGCCAAGGTGCCACCGGTCGACTCGACCTGTGCGATGACGCTCTTGAGCTCACCGGAGATGCGCTCGAAATTAGCAGCCTCCTTGGCGAGGACGGCGGCATCTGTATTCATCTGTGCCATGTTGGATTCCCCTTATTTTTCCTTTGTCCTCACCAGTTGGAGATTTGGCGAGTCCTCCGGCCGGGTGGCCGGAAAGTCTTGTGGTGGACGACTACCAGTCGTCGTCCGCGTCTTCCGTTTGGTCGTACGTGAGGGCGGTCGGTGCGATCAATCCGTCCTTCGTCCCACCGCTCTGCTCTTCCTTGTTCTTGGCAGCGTGCACCGGTGCACCGCTGCCACCGCCGGCGCCGCTACCCACCGGCGCCATCGGACCCGCTGCACCCGAGGCTCCACCGAACGCCGGCTTCGCCTCCCCACTGATACCCAACATGTTGGACAACAACGCGGTGCGCGGCGGAGATCCGAGCGCGCCCGGCAACGACGCCGCGCGCACCAGGCCGGCTCCCGAACTCGGGCCCGTGCCCCCGGCCAGCGGATGGCTCGAGAAGGGCATCGCGCCCATCAGCCCGGACTGCATGCCCGACTGGCTGCCGCCCATGCTCGAGAACTGGCTGACCATCTGGGTCACCTGCTGCAGCGGTTGCGTGAAGGTCTGCATCTGAGACTGGAGCATCTGCGGGATCTGCCCCGCGAGTTGCCCGGCCTGCTGCCCCATCTGCATGGCCATCTGCATGCCCTGCTGCATCGGGTTCTTCTCGTTCGGATCCTTTTCCTGCTGCCCGGCGTTCTCGCCCTTGCTCGCCGCGCCGACCGCCCGCTGCTCGGCGTGATTTGCCTGCGCGGCGGCGTTGCCGGCAAGCAGTTTCATCGACGAGAACGTGGATAGGGCGCTGATCCCTTCGACCGTCATGTTGCGGGCGACACCCTCGGCGGTCCGCGGAGCCGTCGCTGCGAGTGCCGCTGCCGCGGTCGTCTCACCGATCCCCGGCAGCACGATCGGCATCATCGGCACGATCGGCTCGAACAGCAGGTTGATGGTGGTTTCGGCGTGGTACGCCTCCATCGCCCCGGCTGCCTGGTTCCACATCCGGACGAAGTAGTCCATCTCATTGAGCCCGATCGGCATCGTGTTGATGCCGAGGAAGTTGGTGGCTTCCAGGACTCCGTGAGTGACGTGGTTCTGTTCGATCTCCGGAATGGGCGGAGTGGTCGTCAGAGCCAGGGTGTACGAACTTGCCTGAGCGCCGGCCTGCAAGGCCCGCTTCTGCGCCTGCAGCACCATCGTCCGCAGCCAGATGATCATCGGCATGGTTGCGGAGACCGCACGCTCACTGGCCGTGCCGCTCCACACCGAGGTCAGGTTGCTCAGCGCCCCGGCAAGTTCGTCAGCCTGGGTTTCCAGCAGGATCGCGAGACCCTCCCAACCCGTTGCCGCCTGGAGCATCGGCACCGGTCCGGCGCCGACCATCAAGCGGGCGGTGTTGATCTCTGGAGGCAGCGCGAACCATGTCGGTGGAACGGGTGGTACCGCAACCATGACTGGATGACCCTATCTCTGACGAATTTGCCTACGGCTTGCTAGAGCGTGGTGGCCTGAGCCGCGTCGACCGCGTTGTAGATGCCCGCGATCTCCTGGTACGCCGCGCCCGCCCGGGTCAGCTCCTCCTGGGCGAACGAGTTCGCCGCAAGAGCCTCGACACCCTCGCTGGCGAAGGCCATGGCAGCCAGTGCCGAGACCTCGTCAGCGCCGGCCGGAACCAGCGCGGTGACCGCCGCAGTAGCGGTGGTGCCGCCGGCCAGACCACGGGCCGCGTTTGCGATCACCTGTGCCGCAACGCCTTCGGCGCCCGGGTTGTGCATCATCGGTTGCATTTGCTTGCTCCCCTGTTTCGATTGCAAATAACCAGGGACAAGCACTCATAGGCGACTTGGCAGAGAGTTTGCCAAGTCGTCAAGGAATCTGTCCCCCGATCCCTTTGCTGACGGGCCGCCGCCAGCGTTGCTGAGTGCGCTGTTCAAATACTAACTGCCCTTTCGGGGTGCTGAGAACACTTATTCCGCCGGTGGATCGACGTAGGCCGCCTGGATGACTTCCTTGCCGTCCGGCCCGACCATAAATGCCTGGCCAGGCGGCCTTTTCTTGACGATGATCTCCCGCGACGGGAAGTCGTTCTTCTCGCCGGAGAGGAACAGAGTCGGCGAACCCGCACCGTAGGCGGCGCCCACGAACTTGTCCATCGTCGACCGGTGCGCCAGGCTCATCTGGCACGCCACGATGACGTGCAGGCCGATATCGGCCGCCGCGGGAAGCAGCGGCGCCAGGGGCGCCATCGGCGACATCATGCCCGCGGCGGCGGTGATCATGTGCCAGTCGTCGACCAGCAGCACGATGTCCGGACCGCTCCACCACGACCTCGCCCGCAGCTGCGCGGTGGTCAGGTCGGGCGGCGGCAGCCGCTTCTTCAGATTGACGGCCAGCGCCTTGATCGACTCCTCCAACGAAGCGCTGTTCCGGTTGATCGCGCCGGCCGCCAGCAGATGCGACTCCGGCACCGCGTCGAGCAGGCCCGACCGGTAGTCGGCCAGCATGAACCGCACCTGGTCGGGACTGTTGCGACTGCAGATCGCCTTCGCGACTGCGTGCGCGATGGTGGTCTTACCGGACTTCGGGGCACCGAAGATCAGCAGGTGCGGCGTCATGTTCATCTGGTTGTAGGCAACCGTGAGATCGGACTCGCGCACCCCCAGCGGCACCTGCCAGCGGGTCCGGTAATCGGCGTCGGGTCCCGGCGGATTCGGGTCGAGCTGATGCAGGTAGATCCGATCCGGCAGCACCCGCACCTGCGGCGCCTGATCGGTGTAGCGCGAGGCCACTTCCTGCACACCGGCCGAGATCGCGTCGACGATGTTGGCCGCGCTGTGGACGCCGTCCAGCCGAGGTACCCCGATCAGCAGGTGATGTTTCTCGAGCGAAACGGCACGTCCCGGCCGGTTCGCCGGGATATCCCGGGTGATCCGGTCGATCTGGGTCTCATTCACATCGCCCAGCCGGAACTCGATCTTCGTGCCCAGGTAGTCACGCACACGTGACTTGAGCTCGGTCCAGCGCGGGGTGGAGATGATGACGTGCACGCCGTAGGCCAGGCCCTGACCGGCGAGATCCTGCACGGCCGGTTCCAGATCGGGGAACTCGGCCACGAAGGCCGGCCAGCCGTCGATCACCAGGAAGACGTCGCCGAACGGATCCTGTGCAGCCGGGTTGTTCGGATCGTCCCGCATCTCGCGGTAGGACGAGATCGAGCCCACCCGGTACTGCTTGAACACCTGCTCACGGGCCCTCAAAACCGCTTTGACCTCGGCCACCACCCGGTTGACCCGGTCCGGCTCGGCACGGGTGGCCACGCCGCCGACGTGTGGCAGGTCCTCCATGTACATCAGGCCACCACCGCCGAGGTCGATGCAGTAGAACTGCACCTGCCGCGGCGTGTGGGTGGCCGCGGCCGACAGCATCAGCGTCTGCAGGAAGGTCGACTTCCCGGTCTGCGGTGCACCGCCGATCGCGATGTTGCCGCCGGCCGCCGACACGTCGACGCCCCAGATGTCCTGGCGGTGCCTGCGCGGCTCGTCCATGATTCCCAGGGGGAAGCGCAGGGGCTGCCGCTGGTAGTCGCGCTCGATCAGTTCGTTGACCGGAGTTGGATCCGTCAGCGGCGGTAGCCACATCTTGTAGGCACGGCTCTCACCGGTGCCCAACTGCCCGAGGACCACCTCGCGCAAGATCCTGGGTTCGGCGCCTGTAGTCATGGCTAGCTCACCGCCGTATCGAAGATCGGTGTCGTCGTGAACTGGTGAATCCGCACCCGGGACTGCCGCTTCTCCCGAGGCCTGGCCTCACCGTCCGCGGAGTCCTCCACCTCGGGCACATAGTTGGCGCCGGTGTAGAGGGTGCTGAACTTCACCGGGTCCTCCATGCCCACCCGCAGGAACCCGACGCCGCTCTCCTTGTTGGTGATGTACTGCGCCTCCGGCGTACCGATCACCGCCTTGGACTCAGAGGAGCTGGTGGTACGCAACGCAATTCGGTACGTCAGGTTAGGCTCGAGCTTGTCGATCCGGACACCGCCGGTGTTCAGCGACTGGGTGGCCAGCAGCAGGTGCACGCGCAGCGAGCGACCGACGCGGCAGATCCGGTCGAACAGCTGGATGAAGTCCGGGTGGTTCTGCAGGAGCTCGGCGAACTCGTCGACCACCACGAACAGCGTCGGGAGCGGCGGAAGGTCGGCGCCGCGCTCGCGGTGCTTCTCGTACTCGGCCACACCGGACAGCGCACCCGCGGCGCCCACCTGCATACCGGCCTGACGCAGGATCTGCTGACGCCGGTCGAGTTCACCGGTGAGCACCTCGCCCATACGTCCGACGAGCTCGGCTTCCTCTTCCATGTTGGTGACGACGGCCGCGGTGTGCGGCAGCTTCTCCATACCCAGGAAGGTCGAACCGCCCTTGAAGTCGGTGAGCAGCAGGTTGATCTGGTCGGGGTGGTGGGTGGCCACCAGCGACAGGATCATGGTCCGCAGAAACTCTGACTTACCCGAGCCGGTGGTACCGATGAGCATGCCGTGCGGGCCGGCACCGAACTCGGCGCCCTCCTTGATGTCCAGCTTCATGACCTCGCCGGACTTGAGTTCGTGGCCGAACGGGATCTTGAGCCGGTCCCGATCGGTGTCGGTGAACATCCGCCAACGCGCCGGGGTCACCTCTTCCACCGACTTGGCGCCCACCAGGTGGTGCCATTCCTTGGAGACCTTCTTCTGCACCCGGACGTTCTTGTCGATGATCGTCCCGGTGATCGACCAGCCGGCCAGCTTGCGGGCGATCCGGCCGGCCTGCGCCGGGGTCATCCGGTCCACGATCCGCGTCACCTCGCGGTAGTTCTGGTTCGGCAGCTTGTCGTCCGCCGTCCCGTCCGCGTCGACCCGCAGCCGGTAGGCCGAACCGCGGTGGTTACCCAGGGTGAGCACGGTGACGCCGGCCCGGCCGTCGACCGGGAAACCGGCCTTGCCACCGGTCAGATCCACGACGATCACGTAGGGGCCGCCGGGCGCGGCGTCGGCGCTGTGCGGGCCGCGCGCAGTGAGGTCGCTCAGGCCGTCGGGGCGGGTGTAGACCAAACGGGTGGGCCCGGCCGCGTCGGTGTCGGTCTGATGCTGGACGTGTGGCAGCCACTTGAGCCACGACCAGTTCGGATCCTCGGGGTTGTCGGTGAGCACCCGGATCTGCAACAGGTCCGGCGGATGGAACACCGCCAGATGGCAGATCATCGCGGTCAGCAGCGCCGAGGCGCCGTCGGTGTCGCCACCGACGGCGATGGTCGGAAACGTCCGCAGCTGAACAAGTTTCGGGCAATCCTGGATCAGGCCGTGGGTGCGCAGGAACTTGGTCACCCACATGTGGCTGACCGGCTCCAGGTGCGGCTGCGGCGCGCCCTGCGGGCCGGCCAACTCGCCACTGGTGTTCGGCTTGAGCAGCCGGTCCACCGCGATCTCGGCGCCGATGCCGATCCGGGTGGCGGCGTAGAAGTCCGAGTTGGCCTGACGGGACCACTGCCGGTGCGTGCCGATGATCGACAACAGATCGTCGGGATGCGGTGCGTGGTAACCGAAGAACGCCACCTGAGCCGACGCCGATGACGTCACCCGGGTGCGCAGGCCGGCCAGGTACCGCAGGTATTCCTTACGGTCGGCGTTGATCTCGGGCACCCGCTTGCCGCCCTGACCACCGCCCGACATGAAACCGACTGTGCCCATGATCATCATCAGCGGCATCATCAGCATGTACGGGGACAGCTGACGCACCCCGGTGAAGATCATGATCGCGATCATGCCGATCATGCAGCCACCCATGACCCAGGGCATGGCCTTCTGCATGCCCGAGGGCGGGATCTCGATCCCGAGGTCATCCGGTGCGGCGACATTGATCTCGCCCGGTGTCAGCCGCGGCCCCCGCTTGATCGTGGGGGTGAACTTCTTCGTCGTCATGAGCCTTGCTTGCTTTCGACTTTGCGCGGATGTGGGTCGGCAGGCAGCGTGTCGTGCTCAAGCAGCGCCGCGTCCTTCGACAACACCGGGCCCTCCACCAGCAGCCCGACGACCTGCCACGGTGCGTTCACCGAACCGGACAAGCCCAGATTCTTCGCGGCATCGTCATTCGCGATGCCGTACCTCACCCCTTGCGGGTCGATGTAATACAGGCTCTCGCCCACCCTAGGATCCGGTGACTGCAGCCGGACGAACTGGCCGCCTTCGATGTACACCGTTGCGTCGCCGCCGATCTGGTCGATCCCGGTGCCAACGGCCGACGACGGAATCGGTAGCCGGCGGCCGGCGATGACGGTGGTCTTCGGCGCCTGATCGCCCGGTTCACGCTGCCAGGCCCAGCACAGCACGGGTGAGTCCTGGCGCAGCAGCACCTCGAGCGGCTTGTCCGGCAACGGCGAGACATAGACCTGCTCGGTGATCTTGGAGACCGCGCTGGCCTCGACCGACGGCGGCTGCAACAGCCCGTAGGAGTTGGTGGCGCGCAATGCCGCAGCGGTGGTGGGGTTGACGCGGGCCACGCCGTCCGGCAGCACCACATAATGCTGCGGATCCGATTCGGTGGCCGTCTGGAAGACCGAACCGATCACCAGATTCTCCGGCAGCCCCACGGTATTCGGGGCGCCGGCGGCCGGGATCGCGGGCAGCTGCCACGGGCCCATGTTGGCCAGCGCGTTGAACAGGCCTTCGGAAACCGGTGTGGCCTTCGCGGTGACCGGGATGCCCACCGCGGAGCTCACCGCTCGATCGGACAGGTCGATACTGTGCCGGCCCTCGGCGGTCACCAGCCAATTACCGCCCTCGAAGTTCACCAACATGCCCTGGTTCGGGCTCATCGGACCGACCGCGAGATCCGTTGCCAGCGAGCGGATCAGGATCGAGGCTTCGACCTTGGGCGCCGAGCTGTCGGGCTTGGCCACGGTGTCGCACAGGGTCCAGCGCGATGCGGGCACGCCCGTCGGCGTGGCATACGGCGCACCCGGAATCCCGATCGGCTGGCCTTTGGGCAACCGGTTGAGCTCCTCGGACTTGACGGCGGACGGGGTGCCGGAATTACCGAGGGCCAACCGGGCCGAGGTCAGGTTGTACACCGGCCGCAGCAGGTTGCTTCCGGGCAACATCACATAGAGCTGATTGGTGGTGCGGTCCACCAACAACTGATCGCTGCCCTGCTTGCCCAGCGGCTTGAAGTACGCCATCAACGCCGCGCCGAGACAGATCAGCACCGAGACCACAACGCCGGCGAACACCGCACGGCTGTAGAACTGCAGCGGATCGTCGAACATCCGGGTATCCCGGCGCACGATCGCGTGCTCGACGCGGCGCAGCAGAAAACGCCAGCCGCTGACCTGGACCTTGGTGGTGAGCCGGAACCCTGCCATCTCTATTCGCCGATGCTCAGGCGGCTGTGAACCGCCGCGATCGCCGCCGCCATGTCTTCTCCGTTGACCTCACTGAGCTGATCGACACCCAGGTTCTCGAAGTCGAGCGACCGGGCCAGCCGCATGTCGCGGTTCTGCTCACCGGCCTCCACCAGCTGCCGGGCGTAGCGTCCGTTACCGGCGATGTCCAGTGCCGGCTTGCCGTTGAGGGTGCGCTGGCTCAGCAGGCTCGCCGCCTCGTGCACCCGCTTGGCCGCGGTGTCGTCGAGCTGCGAATCATTCGCCTTGGCAATGACTTTGGTGATATCGACGATGTCGTCGGGCGAGTACGAGTCGAATTCGATGCGGGTCGCGAAACGCGAACGCAGGCCGTCGTTGGTCTCCAGCAGACGGTCGATGTCGTTGCTGTACCCGGCGATGATCACCACCAACCGGTCGCGGTCGTTCTCCATCCGGGCCAGCAAGGTGTCCAGCGCCTCGGTGCCGAACGGGTCGGCGCGGCCGTCGCGCTCCTGCACCAGGGTGTAGGCCTCGTCGATGAACAGCACGCCACCCAGCGCGCGGTCGATCGTCTTGGCCGTCTTCACCGCCGACTGGCCTTCGTACTCGGCGACGAAATCCTTACGCGAGGTTTCGATCAGCTTCGGCTCCGCGATGACCCCGAGACCGGCCAGGATGTTGGCCACCACACGCGCGATCGTGGTCTTACCCGTACCGGGCGGACCCGCGAAGATCATGTGCTTGGAAGTCTGGGCCACCTTCATGCCGCGCGCGGCACGGATTCTGGCCATCTGGGTTGCCGCCCGGTAGGCCTCGATCTGCTCCTTGACCCGGCCCAGACCGATCTGCCGGTCGAGTTCGGCCTGCGCCTCGGCCAGCAGCTTGTCGCGCGCCGAGGTATCGGCCACCACACTGGAGGGATCCCATGGATCGGTGCGGGCAGCGATCTTCTCGGCAGTCGTGGTTTCCAGCCGGTAAGCCGGATCCCGCAGCGCTGCAGTGACTTTAGGCTCAGGGAAGTTCGCCTGCAACCATTCCAGGAGAACCTGGGCCGACTCCTCGTTGCCCTGGTTGCGCCGTGCCATCGCCAGAAACCAGGCGATGGCGCGTGAGCAAGCCGCCCCTGCCGGCGTACCGTCCGCGGCGGTGAGGCGTCGATCCGCCTCGGTGAACAGCCCCAGGTTGGCCGCCGCGACGCCGTGCGCCACCCCAGCCGCCGAGGCGAGGAAGTTGTCCGGCCATTGCTCGGCGCCGCGCACCTGGTCGATCACATCCGTCCAGCGTTGCGCCGCACCATAGATCACGGCCTTGACCCAGGCCACCAGATGATCGGACCCAGCGGCCGGGGCGTCTTCCAACGCCTCCATCGCGTCGGCGTAATTCCCCTCGTTCGCCTCCTGCACGGCGAAACCCAGGGTGATCGCCAGCGGTGAGTTGATCGGGTAGGAGATGTCCTTCCCATAGATGCCGCCGATCGGGATCCGCGCGCCGACACTGTTCATCGAGATCTCGGCGGTACCGGCCAGCTGACCGAAGTTCGAGCGTGAATACCAGGCTCGAAACAGCGTGACCCGATCGGTATCACCGCAGCGGATCCGCCCCACCCACGCGTCACACGCGGATTCGTCGTAGTTGGTGATCTCAGTGAATATCTCGAGCGAACGCGCCGGAGAACTGCTCAGCATCCCGACTGCCGAGCCGAACATCCCAGCGAGGTGGTCAACCATGATCGCCTCCATAGCGAGTCGAAAAGACCTGGGCCCGAGCATCATCGGCTTGCTCGGGCGTGAGCAGATCCAGGTCGCGGGTCAGAAAGTCGCGGGTCGCCGCGTCGTCGTGTCCGTGCTCGCGCATTCCCGCGAGCATGAACGAGTACTGGGCGGACTTGGCCTGTTGAGCGGCCAAACCCGCGATCACCAGGATCTCCTCGGCGAGATCCCGTTCGGTCAGATGCGTGACGTTGGGTGCCAACTCGATCCGCTGCACCCGGCCGTCCATGAACGCCGTCACCGTGACGGTTTCGGGCGGATTGGTGACAGCGAACAGCGGCACGGCAAGGTTCTCGTCCTCGTTGACGGAGCCATCCAGGTACCCGCCGCCGGATACGTCGTCGTCTTCCGCGGCGCCGGATGCGACATCGCCGAACACAACGCCGTCGTCGCCGTACGTCCCGAGCGCATCGAGCCCCGCGGCGTCCGATCCGTCGTCCGGGTATGAGAAATCGAGCGCCGAGAGATTGTCGTAGTCGTCATCGTCGTCCGGATGATGTGGCGGAAAGTCACCCACCGTGGCGGCCTCTTTCAGTGCAGGTAGGAGCGATCCGGTTCAGACTTTTCGAACCACGAACCCGAGGGCAAGAATTCGATCAACCCATCCAGGGCGCGTTGCAGGTTGTCCTTGGTGCCGGTCAGGAAGCTGCCGTAGAGCTCCCCGTTCACCCGGCGCGGGATGGACACGATGCGTCCCAGCTTGGAATCGAGCACACCCGCGGCGACGTCGACCTGAGCGGTGGTGCCGCCGGGATTCCGCTCGGACACCACGAGTTCCACCCAGCTCTCGGGCTCGGAGATGATGTTCGCGTACACCCGGGCCGAGGTCGGCGGAATCCCGTAACCGGTCAGCTCGTCGGCGGTCCGGCAGTTGGCCAGGGTCGCCGCGACACCGGTCAACGGCTCCACGCTGGCCGGCATCCCTTCCCCGAGCACGGTCATCACCATGCCGGCCAGACCCACTTGCGCGGCCACCCGCTGCAGCACCAGCATGTCGTTGTCACGGGCGGCGACCACGTGCCGACCACCCTTGCGGCACACCACAAACCGGATCATCTTCCCGCCCACGTCGCGGCGCCACCAGCGGCCCTCCAACGTGCGATCGGGCCGGCTCAAGGTGTCGAGCATGGCCGCCACTTCGGGGTGCGGCGTCCCGAAGACGTCCAGCACACCCTGGGCCATGAGGTCCCGCTCGACTTGTTCCCACACCGTCTTGCGCAGGTCGGGTTGCGGAATGTTCAGCCGGATTCCCATCGAAGGCGGGAAATCGGCCAGGCCCAGCCTGTCGGCGACCACCAGGATCCCGTCGATGGTCAATTCGGCGCCGACGACATCGTCGATCGCCTGCGTATTCGCGTCGGCGCTGTACGGATTGGTCATGGGTTCGCTCCGCCGCTACCGAACGGTTCCACGGAGGGCGCCGGCGAACGTCGAATCCGTCCGGTCGTACCCACCCGCGGCGCGCGTGAGCTTGTCCCCGAGGTCCTGCGACACGTTGGCCATCCCGGTTCCGGCAGCGCGGCGCGCATCGAGCGCGGCCTCGACAGCCGCGGCCGTCGACGACGAAATCGGTCCGTGCGTGACGCGCACCGAGGCGGCGACACCGTCGACCACTCCCGTAGCCATGGTCAGGCTGGTCGCAGCCTGACCTTGTTTGGCCGATAGCTCGTACAAATGAGCGGTGGCAACCCGCAAATCACCCGCCATGAAATTCCCCTCGATCCCTGTCCCCGGATTCTTACCTGTCGATCACGGCCGCAGATCCGGGTACACCGCGATCTAATGTAGCCGCCGCTGCCATATGCAGCTGGCCCTGCTCGAAATCCGCCCCGACATGCACCGGAGCCGGACCCACCGCGCCGCCGCCGGCAGCCGTGGCTTCCAGGTCAGGCGGCAATGTCTTGGCGGCCCCGTCATCTACGCCGGCGCCCAGCGGATCGGCCGCCGCACCCGCAGAATCCGCGGCGGGCGGGCCTCCTGCCTGGCCCTCCTCGAGCCCGTCCGTACCTTCGCCCGCCTTCTCGTCCTCGTCCTTCTCGTCATCCTTCTCGCGGCCGTCCCGGTCCTCACGGTCTTCGCCATCGCGGTCGTCCGTGTCGGAGCCGGCAGTTCCCGACGCCTCGTCGAGCTGGGCGTTGTCAGCGCCGCCGTTCCCCGGGTGCCCGGCCGCCTGACCGGCCATCTGTGCCGCCTGGGTCCCGCCCTGGGCCGCTGCCTGCGCCGCCTGCCCGGCGGCCTGCAACACACCGCCGAGAATCCCGCCGATCGGGCTGACCAATGAGCCCAGAATCCCGCCGAGGGCGCCCGCGGCATCGGCCGTCATGGCCGAGGACGGGGAGGCCCCCGCCGCCGCCGGCGACGGCATCGCAGGCGCCGATACCGGCCCCGACGAGCCCGTGGGCGTGCCACCGCCGCCACCAGCCGGCACTCCTCCGCCGCCGCCGGTCGAACCCTCTGCCGAGGCACCCGGTGTCGTGGCCCCGGGATCTCCCGGGGCCTCTCGCTCCTGAGGGTCGTCGACCGGAGGCGCGAACTCCGCACCGCTGGGAGTGGCTCCGCCGGCCAGGGTCTCGTATTGCGTTACCGCGGTGCGCAATACGGCCGCGTTCTGATCGACATGTCCGCGCAGGGTTCTCAGATCGCCGCTCGAGTCGCCGACGGCCTTGGCCACCATCGCGAATTCGGCTGACAGCTGAGCCGCCGTTCCGAAGCCCGGAATGATTCCGGCGCTCGTGGTCAGCAGGCTCATCGCGCCGAGCCAGTCGGAATGTCCGTCGAGGCTGTCGCGGGCGGCCGCGATCTGGCCGGCCTCGGCGGACAACACCCCGGCCACCATGTTGTCCAACCCGAGCATCGTCTGAGCCCGGCCGACCTGCTCGGTGTTGCGGATGGCGTAGGCGCTGGCGCCACCGCTGTTCCAACTGTCGTCCGGGAACGCCGACGCGAGCACCTGCCCGACCGCGCTCACCTTGTCCGCCCCCTGACCGAAACGTTGTCCGTTCTCCGGATCGCCGACCCCGGTACTGTGCTTCATCGACTCGATGGTCTGCTGACCGGCGGCCAGGATGGGCGACCGAGCCGTTCTGATCAGCCGCCGGCCGATCTGCGAGGCGAAGAAGTTGGCGGTCTTCTGGCTGAGATCGGCGATCTGGCCGCCGAACTTGGCAGCCTGGTCGAGTTCGGCACCGACTGTGTTGCGAGCGATGAACTCGCCGACCTTGGCGGCGCGCTCGGTCCACTTCAGATTGTTCTCGATCACGCCTTTGCCGAAATCGGCAATATCCCCCAGCAGTCCCATGCCCCGTGTCCCCTTCGCCGGAACAGAGATTACCAGCGCATCTGACCCGGTCAGCACACCAATTTCGGCCGGGGAAGGGCACCCGCCCCAAGGTCGGGGAACTCCCTCCGACCACTATTTATCGCAGCTGAGGGAGCGTTTTCTGCGGGACGCGCCGATGAGTGCGCACCGTGCGCGGGTGGCCTGCGCGGTGTGGCGATTCCGGGGTGGTTCTCGGTGTCTCCCCGACGCATTCAACCGCCGTCCTGCCCAGTCCCGACGTTTGCCGAACGAATTTGCTATCTCGTAATTTCCGGCCGATTGCGGACGGATCGTGCAAGCCGGACGGGTTGTAGTCGATACTTGAGCACGGTCAAAGTTCCCTTGTGTGAGTTCCGGAGGAGATTCAGGCGTGCCCGACCCAGACGACACCTTGCGTAGAGAGCTCGGCTGGACGGGTCCGGAGGAATCGCACTTCGAACCCGATACCCGCCCCACCCGCCGGAAACCGCCCGAGCCACCGTCGATACCCGGCCGTCCCCCGGTCAATTTCGTTCCGTCGAAGGCACCGGAGACCACCGATCCCGACGACTCCGGGCCCTCGCAGGGCGTTCCGACCGACCCCGACGCCGAGCGCGCCCGCACCACATTCCGGGAGGCGCCTCCCGCACCGCCGGCCCCGCCGCAGCAGCAGGCTCCGCCTCCACCTCCGCCGCCGGCACCACCCCAACCTCCGCATGACGCCCGTCAGGCTCCTCCGAACCAGGCACCACCGAACATGGGCCAGCCGGATGCGCGGACCGACGTATGGGAGCAGCACCCCCCGGGCTGGCAGCTTCCGTCGCAGCGGCCGCCCGGCCCCGGGGGTCCGCCGCAGCATCCCTATGGGCCGCCACCTGGTCAGCCCTGGCCCGCCGAAGGCGGATTCGCCCAGGATCCCGGTGCGGTTGCACCGGCCGTACCCCCGCTGCCGACGGGCTCGTACGCCGATCGCATCCGGGTCAACGACCTGGTGCCGCCCAAGCGTCAACCGCCGGGCAGTGGTTGGCGACTGTTCGTGTACCGGGCGACGTTCGGCCTGGTCAATCCCGGCCCGTCGCCCGAAGACCTTCGACAGGCCGAGCTCGAGGCCAAGATCAAGGGCCTCCTGCGAGGCCACTACAAGGTCGGGGTCATGGGCAAGGGCGGGGTCGGCAAGACCACCGTCTCGGCCAGCGTCGGATCGATCTTCGCGCAGCTGCGTCAGGACGACCGCGTGGTGGCCATCGACGCCGACACGTCCTTCGGCAAGCTCGGCAGCCGCGTCGACCCTCAGGCCCAGAGCTCGTACTGGGAACTCGCCAACGACAAGCACCTTGACTCTTTCGCCGACGTGCGCAGCAGGGTCGGCACCAACGCCGCCGGGCTGTTCGTCCTGGCCGGCGAGGGCACTCCGGCCCGACGCCGGGTGCTCGACGCGGCGATCTACCGCGAGGCGACGACTCGACTCGACAGACACTTCTCCATCTCGGTGGTGGACTGCAGCTCGACGATGGACTCGCCGGTGACGCAGGAGGTGCTGCGCGACCTCGACGGCTTGATCGTGGTGTCCTCGCCATGGGTGGACGGCGCCGCAACGGCCGGCCAGACGCTGGATTGGCTTGCCGCCCACGAGATGACGGACTTGCTGCAACGCACCGTCGTGGTGCTCAACGACTCCGACGGCCACGCCGACAAGCGGACGCGTTCGATCTTGGCCGGACAGTTCTCAGGGCAGGGTCAGCGCGTGATCGAGGTGCCGTTCGACGGACACCTCCGCCCCGGTGGCGTCGTCGATCCGCGGGAGATGTCGACACCGACCCGGCGCCGATTCCTGGAGATCGCCGCGGCCCTGGCCGAGCACTTCCCGACCCACGACGAGCGGCGGGACCGCTAGCCGGAGCCGATCAGCGCATCGCGCCGATGAGTCCCTCCAGGGCATGGACTGCGGGGGCGTCGATGGGATATTCGGCCTCGGCGCGGGCCACGGTGTCCTCGGAAACGCCTGCAGCCGTTGCGGTCTCACCGATCGTCAGATTGGCCTGCCGACGAGCGGCATAGAGGCGCTGCCCGAGGGTCGCCCCGGGCGCGGTGGCCGCGAGGGTGGTCAGCTCATCGATCTGGCGCCGCACCGCGCTCAGCGCCTTGATCAGCGCGGGAGTCACCATGCTGAGCCGCGCGGCGCGGGCAGCCACCGCCTCGAGCTGACGCAGGTCAGCCAGCACTGACGTAACCCGCGGCGTGAACTCGGGTTCGCCCACTTTGGGCAACGTGGCGATTGTCGACTCCAGAGTGCTGACCGCTGTCAGGACCGCCTGGGCGATCAGCGGTACCTCTTCACTGGCCGGCGGCGTGGTCGTCAACGGCGGTTGTGCGGTGACGACGGTCGGCGGTTCCACGGGTGCCGGCGGAGGCATCGTCGGATCTGGCACCGGCCCGCCCTGGCGCAGCCGGGCGATGGTCCCCGGCGGCCAGCGCAACACCTCTTCGAGCTTGAGCCGGGTGCGTTCGCGGGGCCAGCTGCGACCCTTCTCGAACGCGATGAGGGCTCCGGCGTTGATGATCCCGTCGGCGGCGAGGCTGCGCTGGCTGATGTCGAGCTCGCGGCGCCTGGCGGCGGCTGCAGCACCAGCGCGGATGAGTCCGACATCGAACTCGCCCGTGGCGAGATCGTACTCAGCGTCGGTCATACGGGGCTGTTTCCTCGCCGATGTGCTCAGCCTCAGCCGAAGTGCTGAAGCGGTTGCCGGGACCCGTCAATCCTAACCCCAGACCGAAGCACCGCTACACCTTGGGTTTTTTGTATTTGTAGCAAACAACCCCGATGCTACGGCTTCTCCGCCGGACGAACCGTACAGCTGCTACGGGTACATGAAGGTACCCATCGGTGTTCTGACGTGCGGTTTTAGATCCAAAGCGACTTTCCCCAGGTGATTCGCCATCGTTACCAATGCAAATTTCCGTAGCGTTGCACCGCTGCGGTTCCAACCAAACTGTTGCATCGCTACGGTTCTTGCTATAGCGTTCCCCCCAACGCGGTAGACACCGCAACAGAAGTCCTCTAACAGGAGCAGCAGCATGAACGCACTCATGGCCAACGGCATCCCGCTCGGCGTGTGCACCAGTGAGCCGGAGCGGTGGACCTCCACCCCCGACGATCAGGCGAAGGTCATCTGCCGCGAATGCCCGCGGCGTTGGCTGTGTGCCCGCGAGGCCTGCGAACTGCCCCGCGCCGAAGGACTTTGGGCCGGGATCATGGTTCCCGAGGCGGGCCGCGGCCGCACCTTTGCGCTCAAGCAGCTGCGCTCGCTGGCCGAGCGCAACGGCTACCCGGTGCGCAAGCTCGGCCTGGTCTTCCCTGAAGCCGCCTGATCCTCGATCCCGCGCATAGCACCAGATCTTTTCTGGCCCTTGCGCTGCCGATTCGAGGGGACGGCAGGGCAGGGGCAGGTTTCCATCGGGGGAGGAATAGGGGCCCGGGGTGTGTCGTTACACCCGGGGACGGTGTCGGGCATTGCCCCGGGCCCCACACCAGAACAGTCGCTTCGAGCGACCACTCGCCGAGAGGCGCAGTGACGGCACCGTCCCCAAACTTCTCTTTCGACTACTGCTCGAGCGTGGCGACCACCGCATCGAGCAGGGCGTCCACATCGTCCTCGGCGTAGCCGCGCTGGAACAACGGCGGCCTGGGGAACGCGATGTTCCGGACATCGTCGGCACCGAGGTGCCCGCGTCCGTCGAGCCTCCGGGCGACCAGCGCAAGAAAGTCGTCCACCGACTTCTTGTCGTAACCCCGCTTGCCCAGCGGCGGCTTCGAAAACTCGGTGCTGCGAACATCTTCGGCAGTCAATCCCCCGGTCATGCGGGTCATGCTAATCGCGTCGGGTTCGCCCGAACGCGGTTACCGTGAGGTTCATGAGCAATACCGATACGGCGCCCGCCGAAGTCACCTGCGCCAATTCGGAGTTCACCGGCGTTCTGCACCCGCGGGAGGTGCCGCTGGGCGGGCCGCGCGCGATGCTCGTCCGTCGCACCCTGCCGCAGCGGGACCGGTCCATGATCGGCGCCTGGTGCTTCGCCGACCACTACGGCCCCCACGATGTCCGAACCGCCGGCAGAGGCATGGATGTGCCGCCCCATCCCCACACCGGATTACAAACGGTGAGTTGGCTTTTCGAAGGCCTGATCGAACACCGGGACAGCGCCGGAGTCCATGCCATGGTCCGGCCGGGTGAGCTCAACCTGATGACCGCCGGTGCCGGGATCTGCCACTCGGAGGTCTCGACGGCGGAAACGACGATCCTGCACGGCGTGCAACTGTGGGTGGCCCTGCCCGACGCCGCCCGCGACACCGACCGCGACTTCGCGCACTACGCGCCGCCGCCGCAGGTCCTCGACGGCGCCACACTGCGGGTGTTCCTCGGTCGGCTGGCCGACTCGCAGT
>NZ_HG322951.1:461421-478871 GCF_000455325.1 Mycolicibacterium septicum DSM 44393 | reverse complement strand
GCTAGGCGTTCAGATACTGTGCGGTGCTGCCACCCACCGGCATCTCGGGAAGCCCGAGCTTGCGGTGGTCCCAGCTGCGCTGACGGCTGGGCACCACCCGCACCGCGATGCGGTTGTTCATCATCTGGTCGACGAACGGGCGCATCTCCTCGGTGTAGGGCCCGGTGTAGCGCTCCCACACGCTGATGCCCACGCGCAGAATCGTTTCCGGGTCGTCGACGATCTCGGCGGTGCCGTCGATCGACACACCGCGCAGCGTGTTGTACGTGTCGCCGTCCTCGATCATCACCGTGATCGTGGGGTCGCGGCGCAGGTTGACCGCCTTCTGCGACTTGGCCTTGGTCTCGAACCAGATCTCACCGTCGAGGACCGCGTACCACATGGCGACCAGGTGAGGTCGGCCGCTGGGCAGCACCGTGGCCATCGTCGCGGTCCGGCTGCGTTCGATGAATTCGGCGATCTCATCGTCGCTCATGACGATCTTCGTGCGCTCGTTCTTGCCCACCTGTCACCTCTCTGCTCGGTCAGCCCACCATAGCCACGGGGTCACCGCTCCCTGCGAACGCGGTCGGTAACCCGATCGGCCGGTTACAGCACGCCGAACTGCGAAGTCACCCAGCGCACCGGATCCACGCACCGGAATGGGGCAATACCCCTGGCGTGCAGACGATTTCCGTTGGGCGGATGTCCGAGCGCGGACACCGCGAAGTACCGGCTGGCCAGTCGCGCACCCAGAGACGGGTTCTCCACGCCCGCCACGATCGAACCGCCGTGCAGGCGGACCAACAGGCTGCGCACCTCCTGGTCGAGCAGCTGACCGTCGACGTCGTCGTACTGCTTGCCATCGGAGGTGTCCCGCAGGAAGGCCGCTCCCCCGTTCGACATGACCAGTGCCCATTCCGAGCCCTGCACGTCCCGCAGCGCACGCAGCACGTCGAACTTCGACAGGATCACCGCCAGCTTGGGCTGGCCTGGGTTGACCGCCAACAGCAGATTGCCCAGGACCGAACGCGGTTCCCCACCGCTGAACGGCTGAGGTGGCAGCAGATCCTGCAGCTGATCGCGGATGGCCTTGACCCGCAACGGGTCGAACATGAAGAACACCCCGTCGGCGTGGCCGAAGAACTGGAAGGGCGGCGCCCGCAGGTCACCGTTCTCCAGATCCTCGCCCGCCACGTCGCGCAGCACCAGAAAACGGCGTACCCCGTGCCAGACACCGATCGAGAACACCAGTGGCTCACGCTGATTCGGGGCCTGGGTGTGCACCGTCGGAGTGGGCGGCAACAGGCCCCGGTGGACGTACAGCGGACCCTCGTAGTTGGTGGCGTAGTTCTGTGCGGTAGCCCGGGTGACCGGTTCCATCACCACGCCGAAACGCTCACACAGCAATTCCAGCTGCTTGACGAGCACCGCGATGTACAAGCTCTTGCCCGTTGCACGCGCGCCGGCCAGCGCGATGCAGATGGCATGCCCCTCGCGGAAGCCGTCGGGAAGGGTGAAGTGACAGACCGGGCAGACCTCCACCGCAGGTCCCTGCAGCGCCCGGCTGGCCTCGGACGTCGGCGGCGGCGGGCCGTTGTAGCCGGGTGTGCGGGTCCACGTGTATAGCGGACCGCAATCGGCGGGGGCACCGACGTAGGCCGAAGCGACATCGTCGCGGTATCGCGTGCCGCCGGCCTGGGCCGGCAGCGTCCAGAGGTGGTTGTTCGGGCTCAACGGGGTGAAGCAACGTGGGCACTTGCTCATGTCAGCCCCGGCTCCCCCTCAGTCGCTCCGCCAGCGACGGGTGCTCGCCCCGCCGCGTCATCAGCCTGTTCACCATTTTGCGGTATCCGCGCATCGTCCCCTCAGAGGAATCGCCCGACAACTGCGCCATCAACACCACCACGGATTCCGCGTCGGCGCCCACCATGGCGGCGGCCACCTGCCCGGCCAGCACATTCGCGAGCTGATCCACCGGGTCGAGCGCATGTCCGGCAGCCTCGGCCGCCGCGGTGCGGAGCAGGCTGATCGCCACCACCGTCACGGGGGCCAGCTGGCCACCGTCGACGAGCGGCAGCACCCGGGCGACGGCCTGTGTGCCGTAACCGGTTTCGGTGGCCAACGCGCTGCAGGCCTGCGGATACGGCTGGCCGGCGAGCACGCCCAACAGCGCGAACGCCAGCAGCCGCACCGCGAAATCCGGGTGCACGGACCGCGGCTCCAGTCCGGCCAGCACCTGATCCCACAGCGGTACATACGAACTCTGGTGGGTGTGCAGATACCGCTGATGCAGCCACTCCCGCGGCTCGACGTGGCGGACGGCCGCACAGGCCACCGCCACGTTGTCGCCGTTGTCCTCGATAACCTTGTCCGCCAAGTGGTGCAACGCGGCCGAGTCCGCGGCCCCTACCAGGGTCCGCAGCGCAGCCATCCTGGGGAGCGGATCGGCACCGATGGCCAGCAGCAGGTCCGACGGATTCCAGACCGACGCCGCTGCTGCGGCTGCGAAGTTCGCCGGCTCGGTGGTGCGCAGCCACCACAGCTGCGCACCGAGGTCACCCGCGTCTTGCGGTCCGCGCCGCCGTGACCGCAGCCCGCGCAGCGCAGCGCGGATCCACACCGAATCCCCGCGCTGGGCGACCGCGAGTTCAGCGGGCTCCGGGACCGGAGCCGCCTCGGCCAGCCAGTCCAGGACGTCGTCGTCGATGGCGCTGCCCTCGGGGTCGACGTCGTTCAGCAACCACGCCCCCAGCGACAACCGGTCCGCGACCCCGATGCGCGTGCGCACCCCCGGATCCGCCAGGCCGGGCAGCACACCGTCGGCCAGGGCCACCTGCAGCCTGTCGTCGGCAACCCCGGCCCGCAACAGCAGGTCGACGACCCGCAGCAACCGGTCAGGACCCTGCCTGCGGCTGTGTTCCAGGGCGGGGCCGATGGCCACCCGCAGCGACGAAGGTATTGGTTTCCCGTGAAACGTTCTCGGCCCCAACGGGATTGGCTCGCTTTGAGTCATCCAGGCGTCGTCGGCGATGGCCCGGGAGAAGTACGTGGCATCGGCGAATGCGGCTCCCGCTCCATCCTGCAACTCGTGCACCACCCGCCACGCATCGGCCGTCGTGGCACCGATCGTGGCCGAGAGCACATCGGCGATGATGTGCGCGGCTTCGGATCCGACCAGGGCACCCGACGGGGAATGCGCCGCGATCACCTCGTGCGCCTCCACCTCCGCGTCAGCGAATTCATGATGCCCGGCCACCGCCATGGCCATCGGCCAGGCCGGGTGTAGCCCGTCGTCGCGCACCTGGCTGGACAGCGTGTCGATGTCGTCGAGCACCCGACGGGCCGAGGCCACGTCGAGCAACACCACCTGAGCCATCACCGACCACCGGGTCACCTCGATGCGGTGGCCGCCCGCGGTGCGGTGCGGATCGCCACCGAGCTCACCCAGCGACACGGTCTCGGATTCGCTGATCACGACCATGCCGGGTTCCACCGCGGCGAGGTCCTCGACCGGAACCGCGCTGAGCACCTGGCCGTTGTGCGGCGCGACCTGCTCCGCGCGATCGAAGGTGGAGAAGCTCAGTGCCGCAGCGGTGCCCGGCGACATCAGGAAACTCACCAGGCCGATCCACTGCGCTGCCGCATCCGGTGACCGCACCCCCAGCACCACCGGCGGGCCGCCGGCCAGCGCCGCGGCCACGGCATCCAACAGCGCGAACAATGTCGCCAACCGCCAGGTGACGGCATCCAGCGCGAAGGCCACCACGCTGTCCTTGGTGACTGCGTTGCCGAGCTCCGGCAGGGTCCCGGGAAGCGCGGCACGGGCCACCGCGGCCGCGCCGAAAGGCTGCAGCCAGTGCGACGACCGCCACCGCTGGATGGCCCGGTGGCGGGGATGGGTGTCGGGCGCACGGTCCAACAGCGCGTGGGCGAAGACGTTGCCCGGCCGGCCCGTACTGTCCGACCCGGCCGGGAAGGTGTGCCAGTAGCCGGCGCCATCACCTAGATGGCGGTATGCCAGCCGGCGCGGGCCGTGCTCGAGCTGCTCGGGAGTGGGGAAATCGGGCAGCTCGCCCACCGGACGGAACACCGTGCGCACCCCGGCGATCAACGCCTGTGTCTCCGCCGGCGTCAGACCTCCGCTGGTTTCCTTGACCTGCCAGCCGCCGACAGTCCCGACGGCATCGAACGACGTATAGGCGAGCTGGCCGTAGCGCGACGTCATAGCACCGTCGCGGTGAGCTGCAAGGTCTGCACCGGCGGGTCCAGCAGTGCCAGCGTTCGCAGCTGGGCCGGATCGGGGATGTTGAGGAACAACCGGATCCAGCCGTGCAGGCCGCTGACGTTGGCGGCCCACAGTTCGCCGCTGCCCGACGCCGTCAACGCCGTCCAGCGCAACTGCTTCGACGGCTGGTCTGCCAACTGCCCCTGCGCGTCCAGCGGTGCCACATCGACCGGCTGGCCGTCGTGCACGCTCAGCGGCATCCGCTGGGGGTTGTTGACCAACACGAACGACGGCGAGCCCGGTATGTCGTATTCCGAACGCACGGCGACCGTCGCTGTGTTGGGGAAACCGTTGGGATCACGCCCGATTCGCACCGCGTACTGCAGCCGCAGCATGCCCGGGTACTCGATGCTGGCCACCGGCCCGGTCACGCGTCGCCCACCGGAGAACGCCACCGGCGCAAGGTGCAGCGAGCAACCACCCACCGGCAGTGCGCCGGTCAGGTGCATGCCGCCGTACTTCTCGTAGTCCTCGAGCGAGATCTCGAAGGACCTGCCGGTCAGGCCGGCGCGGGGGTCATAGCCCTTGGCCGCCAGGGTCACCACCACGCCCGCAGCTCCGTCGGGCCACTCGAACGTCAGCACCTGTTTGTTGCAGTACTCGGCGAGTTCGATTTCGCGGATCGTGCCGGTGCGCACGGCCGATACGGTGCGGCCCAGCACGGCCCGGCCTCCGAGGATGGTCACCGGGGTGAGGTAGGCCCGGCTCCAGCCCCGCGGCCAGGGCACCCCGGTCATCAGCGTGCGGTGGCTGCCGTCGGGCAGTGCCCGATCGGTGACCGATTGCTGCAATCGCAGGTCCGGGGTGAGCCCGACCTGCTCGAGCGCGTTCTCGGGTAGCTCGGTCGAGACCCCGCCTGCGCTCGGGCCGGTCTGGCTGAGGTAGACGGCCACCTCTGCTCCTGGAGCGGCCCACGACACGTCGAACGACTCACCGTCGAGACTGGTGTCGACCGAGATGTCGGTGACTGCGGCGAGCACCGCCGACACCTCGACGTCGACATCGGCGGGCTCCGAGAACAGCACGGCGTCGTCGACGGCGACCGCGCAGCGCACCCGGTAGCGGTAGCGCATGCCCCGGGCCGCGCCGGAATCGACGAACCCGGTGCGGTGCTCGCCTTCGGCCAGGATCCGGTAGCGCGACTCGTCGATCCCGGTTTCATCGGCGGCGTCGCCCGGAATGCGGTACACGTGCACCGAACTCGTCGCGGGCGGCTCCGTCCACTTGCCGATCACCAGGCCGTTGTCCTCCCGAACGGACACGTCACCGGGTGGCGCGACGAATACCCCACCGGCATGCAACACCGGCCGGGTGCTCAGGGCATCCGCGCGCGACGTCCCGGTGATGACCCAGACCTGGTAGTAACGCACCGGGCCGGTCAAGGGCCGGTCGTCGCTCGCGGCCGACAACGGCGTCGCCGCGACGAGGTCGGCGTTCTCCGGGGACTTGGGCGCCCGGTCTTCGCCACTGACCACCCGGTACAGGACCACTCCCCCGTTGGCCTGGTAGTCGGGCCAACTCAGGTCCACGACGTCGGGACGGGATTCGCCGTGGCGGAACGCGATGGCGTGCACGTCGGCGACAGCGGGTGACGCCGGCTCCGATGGGCTGTCCGGAGCCCGGGTTTCCAGCTCGGCCAGCACCCGGGCCATCTCTTCAGCGTGTTCGGCCACCGAACCCGGCAGCATCTCGCGGATCTGCTCGACATCGGTACGGCCGGACTTGAGGACGAGACGCAGATGCGCCTCTTTGAAACTGCGGGCCGCGACCGCGCCCGAGTCGACCAGCTGCTGACGCCAGGCCAGCAGCGGCGCCAAGCGGGGATCCGCGTCGTCGGGATCGTCGACGGGATACAGATCGGGCATCAGAACACCAAATCCCCGCCGGACGTGATTGCTGCGCATCACGTACTCCGGCAGCTCGAACAGCGCGAACTCCTGAGGTGCCAGGCCGACACTGGCCTGCACACCCGGAAACGCTACCGCAGCAGCCGCCAGGTGACCGCCACATGGTGAGCCGGGCCGACGCGATGGGGTTGTGCGCCACCACATGTGTCCGGCACATTCGGATGGACCGCGATCCGAGGGGGGACATGTCTTCTGCCAGCGACGACGTATGGGAAGTGATGTCGACATCGCGGACCATCCGGCGGTTCACCGATGAACCGGTCGACGACGCCACCCTGACCCGCTGCCTGCAGGCCGCGGTGTGGGCACCGTCGGGGGCGAACGCGCAGGCCTGGCGATTCGTGGTGCTGCGCTCGGCGGAGCAGCGCGCGGTCGTGGCGAAGGCCGCCGCGCAGGCGCTGGCCGTCATCGAACCCGTCTACGGCATGACCCGGCCGGCCGAGGACGACGCCAGCCGGCGCGCCAGGACCAACCGCGCCACCTATGAATTGCACGACCGGGCAGGCGAGTTCACCTCGGTGCTGTTCACCCAGCAGCGCTTCCCCACCGCCTCCGAACTGCTGCTCGGCGGATCGATCTTTCCTGCCATGCAGAACTTCCTGCTCGCGGCCCGGGCCCAGGGCCTGGGCGCCTGCCTGACCAGCTGGGCCTCCTACGGCGGGGAACAGCTGCTCCGCGAGGCCGTCGGGGTGCCGCAGGACTGGATGCTGGCCGGCCACGTCGTGGTGGGCTGGCCGCGCGGATCCCACGGCCCGGTGCGCCGCCGCCCCGTCGGTGAACTGGTCTGCATGGACCATTGGGACAACCCGGCGTCCTAGGCTCGACTTCATGGGTCCGGCACCTGCACTGATGCCCGCGGCGTTCATCGGCCACGGCAGCCCGATGAACGCGCTCGAGTCCAATCGCTTCACCTCGGCCTGGCGCAGTTTCGGGCAGGCGGTGCCCCGGCCGCGCGCGATCCTGGTGATCAGTGCGCACTGGTACATCAACGCCACCGCGGTGACGGCGATGCCGCGCCCGCGCACCATCCACGACTTCTACGGATTCCCGCGCGAGCTGTTCGACGTCGAGTACCCGGCGCCGGGGTTGCCGGAGCTGGCCGAGGAGGTCAGCGACGTGGTGCGCCCGACCTGGGTGGGTGCCGACGTGGACAGCTGGGGTATCGACCACGGCACCTGGTCGGTGCTGGTGCACGCCTTTCCCGACGCGTCCATCCCCGTTGTGCAACTGGCGATCAACGCCAACGAACCGGCCGACTACCACCTGCGCCTCGGGGCGAAGCTGGCGCCGTTGCGCGAGCGCGGCGTTCTGGTGGTGGGCAGCGGCAACATCGTGCACAACCTCGCCGGCATGGACCCCACCAGGCCCGAGGATGGCTTCGCCTGGGCCGAACGCTTCGACGATGCCGCCCACGAACAACTCACCCACTCCCCCGCCGATGTCCTCACCCTCGAGGCGCACCCCGACTACGCGGCCGCCGTTCCCACCCCGGACCACTTCATCCCGATGCTGTACTTCGCCGGGCTCGCCGGTGCCGCATCCGATTCCACCCGCTCGGTCGACGCCATGGTCAGCGGCTACACCTACGGGTCGCTGTCGATGACGTCTTACCTGCTGCGTTGAGGCGGTTCATTCCGGCGAGGCGGCCGGCACCGGCAGGATAGGGTGTCGGCGTGTTGTGCCATGACGAGCCGGCAGACGGCGTCGGGGTGTAGGCACGCGTGCGCGGAATTCTTCTGGCCGGTGGGTCCGGCACCCGCCTGCATCCGATCACCACGGGCGTCAGCAAGCAGCTGCTTCCGGTGTACGACAAGCCGCTCGTCTACTACCCGCTGTCCACCCTGATCATGGCCGGTATCCGCGACATCCTGGTGATCACCACCCCTGTCGATGCGCCGGCGTTCCAGCGCCTGTTGGGTGACGGCTCGGCCTTCGGGGTGAACCTGAGCTACGCCGCCCAGCCCCAGCCCGAAGGCCTGGCCCAGGCCTTCGTGATCGGTGCCGAGCACATCGGGACGGATTCGGTGGCACTTGTGCTGGGCGACAACGTTTTCTACGGCCCAGGATTGGGCACCAACCTGCGCCGGTTCCAGAATGTCAGCGGTGGAGCGATTTTCGCGTACTGGGTGGCCAACCCGGCCGCCTACGGTGTCATCGAGTTCGGCGCGGACGGCACAGCGCTGTCCCTCGAGGAGAAACCTGCCGTCCCCAAATCGCAGTACGCCGTGCCGGGGCTGTACTTCTACGACAACGACGTCATAGATATAGCGCGCTCACTCCGGAAATCCGCGCGCGGCGAATATGAGATCACCGAGATCAACCAGATCTACCTGAACCAGGGCCGGCTCTCGGTCGAGGTGCTGGCCCGCGGGACGGCCTGGTTGGACACCGGCACCTTCGACTCACTCCTGGACGCCAGTGACTTCGTCCGCACCATCGAACGCCGCCAAGGACTGAAGATCGGTGTGCCCGAGGAGATCGCATGGCGCGCCGGCTACATCGACGACGATCAACTGGTCGCCCGCGCCAAGGCACTGCCCAAATCCGGGTACGGCGACTATCTGCTGCAGTTGTTGGAGCGCAGGTAATCACACCGCGGCAAAGAACTCCTCAAGAGCTTCGGCGACGCGCTCGGGCACCATGGCGGTCGCGAAGTGTGACTGGTCGGGCCAGACCACCCGCTGAGCGTGTGGCAGCACCTGTGCCAGGCGGTCCATGCCTTCTGGCAGAGGTGACCAACTCTGACCGCCCTGCATCAACAACACCGGCAGCGTGATCGCCGCCCACCGGTCGACGTCCTGGCCATCACCGGCCATCGCCTCCAGATCCGCTCCCGCGGAGGCCGTTATGGTGCGGCCGGCTTCCTCACTCGGGAGCGTGATGGGAGTCGCCGAAATCACCTCGGCAGGAACGCATGCGACCTCGCGGGCGAAGACCTCGAGGGCCTCTGGATATCGGCGATCGGCGCAGAACTGCCGGAAGCGATCGAGGACCGGCAACAGGTGCGCGCCCGACAACAGCAATGGCGGCTCGAACAACGCCAGTGACGCGATTCGATCGGCGTCGGCCACGGCCGTATAAAGAGCGACCGTCGCTCCGTAGGAGCCGCCGACGATATGTGCGCCGGCCCCAAAGGATTCGGCCACTGAATTCAGCACGCATCGCAGATCGGCGGCTTCCGCGCCGAAACTATTGGGCGAGTTGCCAATGTCACTCGGTGGGTGGTTTCGCCGCGCGTACCGCACGATCCGGTAGCCGGCGAGATGCCGAGCGACCGCAGCCCACGAATCCAGGCCGCCATTGGACCCGTGGACAAAAACGACCGGCGGCCCGTCACCCGCCACTTCAAGAACCAGCTTGGTGACGTCCGCCGCTCGCAGTTCTGAATGCACAACGCGAGTATCGCCCCGTGCCACGACTTCGGCGCCAAATACAAAGGCCGTGAACTCAGTTGAGTTCACGGCCTTCGTCGCAGTTCCTCAGAACCGCTCTCTGTGGGCGAAGGGGGACTTGAACCCCCACGTCCCGAAGGACACTGGCACCTGAAGCCAGCGCGTCTGCCATTCCGCCACTCGCCCGAATGACCGAGGCAGCGTAACACTGCGAGCGCGCCGTTCCCAAACCGGCCGATCAGCAGGCCGATCAGGCGCCCGGCGGATTGTCAGAAAACCCTTAAGCTCATCTAGATCAGGTCACTGACCTGCAACGATCGGATTCTCAGAGTTCTGTTGGTCCCGCTTTACGGCACTAGGCCGATACCATGCTTGTGAGCAGTGTGGCCAGAGCGACACGCGGTAGCACGGGTGACCGTGTCGAGGCGACGCGACAACGAGAAAAGGCGGGCGGTGACATGGGTCTGGTCGACCGCATCGAACGCAAACTCGAGTCGACCGTCGGCGATGCGTTCGCTCGGGTCTTCGGCGGCTCGATAGTGCCTCAAGAAGTAGAGACGGCGTTGTGCCGGGAAGCCGAGTCCCGAGCCCGTACCGTGGCCGGTGGACAAGTTTTGGCACCGAACGACTACGTAATTACGCTCAGTGGCACTGACTATCAGAAAGTAAGCGCCGATACCGACCTGACCTCGACCGCGTTCGCCAAACATCTGGGGGGATTCATTCGTGATCAGGGGTGGCAAACGTATGGTGATGTGGTCGTTAGATTCGAGCAATCACCGAACCTGCACACCGGACAGTTCCGCGCCCACGGCGCGGTTAACCCCGATTCGACCGCTGGCGAATCCGCGCGAGCCCAAGGCGACCATGCGTTCACCGCAGAATCAGGAGAACCACCTATGACCGATAACCCGAATTACCGCGGCGGCCAGGGACAAGGGCGGCCCGGCGACGAGTATTACGACGACCGCTACGGCCACCCGCAGGACGATCCCCGCGGCGGGCAGTACCCGCCCGAGCAGGGCGGGTACCCGCCCCAGGAGCAGGGCGGCGGCTATCCCCCGCAGCAGCGCGGCGGCTACGGCGGCGAGCGTGGCGGATACCCCGATCAGGGCGGCTACCCGGACCAGGGTGGGTACCCGGATCAAGGCGGCTACCCCGACCAGGCGGGCTACCCCCCGCAGTCCTACGAGCAGCAGCGTCCGCCCGCCGGCTACGGCGGTCAGCCGGGCGGCGGCTATGACCGCGGCTACGGCGGCCAGCAGGGCGGCGGCTACGGCCAGCCCGCGCCGGGCGGTCAGCCCGGTTACGGCGGCGGCGAGTACGACTACGGACGTCAGGACCCGCGCCAAGGCGGCGGCTACCCCGAGCAGGGTGGCGGATACGCCGGCGGCGGCCAGCCCTACGGACGCCAGGAGTACGGCCAGCCGCAGGACTACGGCCGCGGCTACGCCGAGCCCCAGCAGGGCGGTTATCCCGAACAGGGCGGCTACGGCGAGCCCGGTTATGGCGAGCAGGGCGGCTACAGCGGCGGCGAGTACGGCGCACCGCAGGCCGGCCAGCCCGGATACGGCGGCCAGCAGGGCGGGTACGGCGGCGGCGACTATGCCGCGGGCGGCGCTGCGGTCACCCTCCAGCTCGACGACGGCAGTGGCCGTACCTATCAGTTGCGCGAAGGCGCCAACGTGATCGGCCGCGGCCAGGACGCCCAGTTCCGTCTCCCCGACACCGGGGTGTCACGCCGGCACCTGGAAATCCGGTGGGACGGACAGGTCGCGTTGCTGTCAGACCTCAACTCCACCAACGGCACCACGGTGAACAACGCACCGGTGCAGGAGTGGCAGCTGGCCGACGGCGACGTGATCCGGCTGGGCCATTCCGAGATCATCGTGCGCGTGCACTGAGCGTCTGAGACCGGACACACCTGAGTGGCAAGCACCCCGCTTCGCCCTCACGGCGATCGCCGTCCAAGTATCGTGACGTTGCCGACGGTAGCTGAGCGATACCAGTGGGGCGGATACGGAGAGGACGTCAGATGCAGGGGTTAGTGCTGCAGCTGACACGTGTCGGTTTCCTCCTGCTGCTGTGGTTGTTCATCTGGTCGGTGCTGCGCATCCTGCGGACGGACATCTATGCGCCCACGGGCGCGGTGATGGTGCGCCGGGGGCTGGCTCTCCGCGGCTCCCTGCTGCCGAGCCGGGACCGACGCCACATCGCGCGGCAATTGGTGGTCACCGAGGGCGCGCTGGCCGGTACCCGCATCACGTTGGGTGCTCAGCCGGTGTTGATCGGCCGTGCCGACGACTCCACTCTTGTGCTCACCGATGATTACGCTTCGACGCGCCACGCCCGGCTCTCACCACGAGGTTCGGAGTGGTACGTCGAGGACCTAGGATCGACCAACGGCACATACCTTGACAGGGCGAAGGTGACAACAGCGGTAAGGGTTTCAATCGGGACACCGGTTCGAATCGGTAAGACGGTAATCGAGTTGCGTCCGTGACGCCCCGCATGCGAGGAGCGCGAGACACACTATGACCCTCGTACTCCGATACGCCGCGCGCAGTGATCGCGGGTTGGTTCGCGCCAACAATGAGGACTCGGTATATGCCGGGGCGCGACTGCTGGCGCTGGCCGACGGCATGGGCGGCCATGCCGCAGGCGAAGTGGCCTCACAGCTCGTCATCGCGGCGCTCGCGCATCTCGACGACGACGAGCCCGGCGGTGACCTGCTCAGCAAGCTCAACACCGCGGTCGGCCAGGGCAATGCCGCGATCGCGGCCCACGTGGAGGCCGACCCCGAACTCGACGGCATGGGCACGACGCTCACCGCGATCCTGTTCGCGGGCAACCGGCTGGGCCTCGTCCACATCGGCGACTCCCGCGGCTATCTGCTGCGCGACGGTGAGCTGACCCAGATCACCAAGGACGACACCTTCGTCCAGACGCTGGTCGACGAAGGGCGCATCACCGCCGAGGAGGCCCACAGCCATCCCCAGCGATCGCTGATCATGCGGGCGCTGACCGGGCACGAGGTCGAGCCGACACTGATCATGCGCGAGGCCAAGGCCGGTGATCGCTACCTGCTGTGCTCGGACGGTCTGTCCGATCCGGTCAGCCACGAAACCATCCACGAGGCCCTGCAGATCGAGGATGTCGCCGAGAGCGCCGACCGGCTGATCGAGCTGGCGCTGCGCGGCGGCGGTCCGGACAACGTGACCGTGGTGGTCGCCGACGTCGTCGACTACGACTACGGGCAGACCCAGCCGATCCTGGCCGGCGCGGTGTCCGGGGACGACGATCAGACCGCGCCGCCGGACACGGCTGCCGGACGGGCGTCGGCGTTCAATCCCCGCCGCAATGAACCCAAACGCGTGGTGCCCCAGCCGGCCGAACCGGCCCGCAAGCCCCGGTCGCGCCGCCGGTTCCTCATCGCCGCCGTGCTGCTGGTGCTTGTGCTCGTCGGCGGCCTGGCCATCGGCCGGGAAATCATCCGCAACAACTATTACGTCGCCGAGCACGACGGCACGGTGTCGATCATGCGTGGGGTGCAGGGCTCCTTTCTCGGTATCTCACTGCAGGAGCCGTATCGCCTGGGCTGTCTCAACGCCCGCAACGAACTGTCGCTGATCAGTGCCGACGACACTCAGGACCAGCGCGAGTGCCGGTTGATGTCGATCGACGACCTGCGTCCCTCGGAACGGGCCTCGGTGAAGGCCGGTCTGATCGGCGGCACCCAGGACGAGGCCATCGAGCAGATCACCAAGCTGGCCCGGAGCTCCGTCCTGCCGGTGTGCGCCCCGCGCACCGCCACCACGACGTCGAAGCCCGCCCCGGCACCCAGCCCGGCGCCGTCTCCGTCACCTTCAGCGGCTCCGATGCCGGCCCCCGCGCCCAGCGCGGAGCCGCCTGCCCCCGAGACACCCGCGCCTGAGACGGCCGCGCCGGGAGCCCCGACCTCGGCTCCGCCGTCCCCCTCACCATCGCCGTCGCCGACCGTGACCGCGCTGCCTCCCCCACCACAAGAACCGGGGAAGAACTGCCGAGTCGTGTCATGACGACTCAACCCCAGTCGCCGGTTACCGTCACGCCGCCGCTACCCAATCGGCGCAACTCGGAACTGCTGCTTCTGGGGTTCGCGGCCTTCATCACCACGGTCGCAATGCTGATCGTCGAGGCCAATCAGGAACTAGGTCTGAGCTGGGATCTGGCCCGCTACGTCATCGCCTTCATCGTCCTGATGGGCGCCGCCCACCTGGCTGTGCGCCGGTTCGCCCCCTACGCCGACCCGCTTCTGCTCCCGGTCGTGGCACTGCTCAACGGACTGGGCCTGGTGATGATCCACCGGCTGGACCTGGCCAAGGGTGAGACGACCTCCGACGGGCTCGGCGGCACCGCCAACCAGCAGATGATGTGGACGCTGGTGGGTGTCATCGGGTTCGCGGTCGTGGTGGCGCTGCTGACCGACCATCGCATGCTCGCCCGGTACGGATACATCTGCGCGCTGACCGGCCTTGTGCTGCTTGTCATTCCGGCGTTGCTGCCGACGAAGTACTCCGAGCAGTACGGCGCCAAGATCTGGATCCAGTTCCCCGGCTTCTCGATTCAGCCCGCCGAGTTCTCCAAGATCCTGCTGTTGATCTTCTTCGCCGCGGTGCTCGTCGCCAAGCGGGACCTGTTCGCCAGTGCGGGGAAACACTTCTTCGGACTCGACCTGCCGCGGCCCCGCGACCTGGCTCCCCTGCTGCTGGCCTGGGCCGCCTCGGTGGGCGTGATGGTGTTCGAAAAGGATTTGGGCACTTCACTTCTGCTGTATGCGTCGTTCCTGGTCCTGGTCTACGTGGCCACCGAACGGTTGAGCTGGGTGGTCATCGGGCTGGCCCTGTTCGCCGCGGGAAGCGTTGTGGCATACCAGGTTTTCGGCCATGTCCGGGTGCGGGTGGAGACCTGGCTCGATCCGTTCGCCGATCCTGACGGCGCCGGCTACCAGATGGTGCAATCCCTGTTCAGCTTCGCCACCGGCGGCATCTTCGGCACCGGCCTGGGCAACGGGCAGCCCGGAACCGTGCCCGCCGCGGCCACCGATTTCATCATCGCCGCGATCGGCGAGGAGCTCGGATTGGTCGGGCTGGCAGGCGTTCTCATGCTCTACACGATCCTGATCATCCGCGGGATGCGCACGGCGATCGCGGTGCGCGACAGCTTCGGCAAGCTGCTGGCCGCCGGATTGGCCTCGACGCTGGCGATCCAGCTGTTCATCGTCGTCGGCGGCGTCACCAAGCTGATCCCGCTGACCGGCCTGACCACCCCGTGGATGTCCTACGGCGGCTCCTCACTGCTGGCCAACTACATCCTGCTGGCCATCCTGGTGCGCATCTCGCACGCCGCCCGCCGGCCCATCACCACCACCCCGTCGCCGAACCCCACCCCGATCGCCGCGGCCAACACCGAGGTGATCGAGAAGGTATGAACACCTCCCTGCGCCGGGTGGCAGTCACGATCATGGTGCTGATCGTGCTGCTGTTGGCCAATGCCACCATCACCCAGGTCTTCACGGCCGACGGATTGCGCGCCGACCCGCGCAACCAGCGGGTGCTGCTCGACGAGTACTCGCGCCAGCGGGGCCAGATCACCGCCGGCGGCCAGCTGCTGGCCTACTCGGTGGCCACCGACGGTCGGTTCCGCTTCCTGCGCACCTACCCCAACCCCGACGTCTACGCCCCGATCACCGGGTTCTACTCGCTGGGCTATTCCAGCACCGGGCTGGAGCGGGCCGAGGACAGCATTCTCAACGGCTCCGACGAGCGCCTCTTCGGCCGCCGGCTCGCCGATTTCTTCACCGGCCGCGACCCTCGCGGCGGCAACGTCGACACCACGATCAACCCGCAGGTGCAGCAGGCCGCCTGGGACGCACTGCAGCACGGCTGCGGCGACGGCCCCTGCAAGGGCTCTGTGGTGGCCCTGGAGCCCTCGACGGGCAAGATCCTGGCCATGGCGTCGTCGCCCTCGTACGACCCCAACCAGCTGGCCACACACGACCTCAACGCCCAGAGCCAGGCCTGGCAGCAGCTGCGCGACGACGAACAGTCCCCGTTGCTCAACCGCGCCATCTCGGAGACCTACCCGCCCGGCTCGACGTTCAAGGTGATCACCACGGCTGCCGCCCTGCAGGCCGGCAGCACCCCCGACACCCAGCTCACCGCGGCGCCGCGGATCCCGCTGCCCGACAGCACGGCGACGCTGGAGAACTTCGGTGGGGCCTCGTGCGGACCCGGCCCCACAGCCACGCTGCGCGAGGCGTTCGCGAAATCGTGCAACACCGCCTTCGTCGAGCTGGGCCTCAAGACCGGGGCCGACAAGCTCAAGACGACCGCCCAGGCCTTCGGGCTCGACTCTCCCCCGCCGACCATCCCGCTGCAGGTGGCCGAATCGACCACCGGACCGATCGCGGACGGCGCCGCACTCGGCATGTCCAGCATCGGACAGCGCGATGTCGCGTTGACTCCGCTGCAGAACGCGCAGGTGGCCGCGACCATCGCTAATGACGGCATCGCGATGCGCCCGTATCTTGTGGATAGCCTAAAAGGACCCGACCTGGCCACCATCGCCACCACCGCACCTGCCCAAGAGCGCCGGGCAGTGTCACCCCAGGTCGCAGCTACACTTACGGACTTGATGGTCGCCGCCGAGCAGGTGACTCAGCAGAAGGGAGCCATCGCCGGCGTGCAGATCGCTTCGAAGACCGGTACGGCAGAGCACGGGACGGATCCCCGTAACACTCCGCCGCATGCCTGGTACATCGCATTCGCACCGGCTTCCGACCCCAAAGTTGCGGTCTCGGTGTTGATCGAGGACGGCGGGGACCGGTTGTCGGCCACCGGCGGCGCACTCGCCGCCCCGATCGGACGCGCCACGATAGCCGCGGCGCTGCGGGAGGGTTCATGAGTCCCCGGGTTGGAGTCACGCTGTCCGGGCGGTACCGGCTGCAGCGACTGATCGCCACGGGCGGCATGGGTCAGGTCTGGGAGGCCGTCGACTCACGGCTGGGCCGGCGCGTCGCGGTCAAGGTACTCAAGGCCGAATTCTCCACCGACGCGGAGTTCGTCGAGCGGTTCCGCGCCGAGGCCCGCACCGTGGCCATGCTCAACCACCCCGGCATCGCCAGCGTGTACGACTACGGCGAGACCGATATCGACGGCGAAGGCCGCACGGCATATCTGGTGATGGAACTCGTCAACGGTGAGCCGTTGAACTCGGTGCTCAAGCGGACCGGGCGGCTGTCGCTCCGGCATGCCCTCGACATGCTCGAGCAGACCGGACGCGCGCTGCAGGTGGCCCACACCGCGGGTCTCGTGCACCGCGACGTCAAGCCGGGCAACATCCTCATCACCCCGACCGGCCAGGTGAAACTGACCGACTTCGGTATCGCCAAGGCCGTCGACGCCGCCCCGGTCACCCAGACCGGCATGGTGATGGGCACGGCCCAGTACATCGCGCCAGAGCAGGCCCTCGGCCACGACGCCACCGCGGCCAGCGACGTCTACGCGCTGGGAGTCGTTGGCTACGAATCGGTTTCGGGTAAGCGCCCGTTCACCGGTGACGGTGCGCTGACGGTGGCGATGAAGCACATCAAGGAGACGCCGCCGCCGCTGCCCGCCGATCTGCCGCCGAATGTCCGCGAGCTGATCGAGATCACCCTGGTGAAGAACCCGGGGATGCGTTACAAGTCGGGCGGGCCGTTCGCCGACGCGGTCGCCGCCGTGCGCTCCGGTCGCCGTCCCCCCCGTCCCAACCAGGCCCCGACTCTGGGCCGGGCCGCTCCGGCCGCCGTTCCCTCGGCCGCCCAGGCTCGCGCCGCCGCCGAACTCACCGGCCGCACCCCGG
>NZ_HG322951.1:401515-461395 GCF_000455325.1 Mycolicibacterium septicum DSM 44393 | reverse complement strand
CGGCCGGCACCGGCTCCGCGCCGCACATTCTCGTCGGGTCAGCGGGCACTACTGTGGGCCGCCGGGGTACTCGGCGCGCTGGCTATCGTGATTGCCATCCTGATCGTGCTCAACGCGCAGGATCGCAAGGATCAGCAGCAGTCACCACCGCCCACGGTCACCGACACGGTGACCCAGACGACGCCTTACCAGACCCCGGCAGCGTTGCCGGACCTGGCATTCCACGTGATCGTGCCCAGGGAGGCCGGGGCTGATGCTCAGGCCGTACCGAAGGCACCGGAACAGATACTGCGATGACGACGCCTCAGCACCTCTCTGACCGATATGAACTCGGTGAAATTCTCGGCTTCGGCGGCATGTCCGAAGTCCACATCGCACGCGACACCCGGCTGCATCGCGATGTCGCGGTCAAGGTCCTGCGTGCCGACCTGGCTCGCGACCCGAGCTTCTACCTGCGTTTCCGCCGGGAAGCGCAGAACGCGGCCGCGCTGAACCATCCCGCCATCGTGGCGGTGTACGACACCGGCGAGGCCGAGACGCCCAACGGGCCGTTGCCCTACATCGTCATGGAGTACGTCGACGGTGTGACGCTGCGCGACATCGTGCACACCGACGGGCCCATGACGCCGCGGCGCGCGATCGAGGTCATCGCCGACGCCTGTCAGGCGCTGAACTTCAGCCATCAGCACGGCATCGTGCACCGCGACGTCAAGCCGGCCAACATCATGATCAGCAAGAACAACGCTGTGAAGGTGATGGACTTCGGTATCGCGCGCGCCCTTGCCGATACCGGCAACAGCGTCACCCAGACCGCCGCGGTGATCGGCACCGCGCAGTACCTGTCGCCCGAGCAGGCCCGCGGTGAGACGGTCGACGCCCGCTCCGACGTGTACTCGCTGGGTTGCGTGCTCTACGAAATGCTCACCGGCGAACCACCTTTCATCGGCGATTCGCCGGTCGCGGTGGCCTATCAGCACGTCCGCGAGGATCCGATCCCGCCATCGCAACGACACACCGGCATCTCCCCGGATCTCGACGCGGTGGTGCTCAAGGCCCTCGCCAAGAACCCCGACAACCGCTACCAGACCGCGGCCGAGATGCGCACCGATCTGATCCGGGTGCACAGCGGGGAGGCCCCCGAGGCCCCCAAAGTGCTCACCGAGTCCGAGCGGACGTCGATGATGAACTCCGGGCCGATGCTGGCCCAGGGCGGTGCCGCACCCACGCAGAACCTGGTGGTGCCCCGTCCGGCCGACCGCAATGCCTCGGTGGCCCGGTGGTTGATCGCCGTCGCAGTCCTGGCGGTGCTGACCGTCGTGGTGACGGTGGCCATCAACATGTTCGACGGGAAAACCCGTGACGTGCAGGTGCCCGATGTGAGCGGTCAGCGTTCGGCCGACGCCGTCGCCGCACTGCAGAACCGGGGGTTCAAGACCCGCACGGAACCCATGCCGGACAACCAGGTTCGGCCGGAGTACGTGATCGGCACCGATCCGGCGGCCAACAGCATGGTCGCCGCCGGCGATGAGATCACCGTCAACGTGTCGACCGGGCCCAAGCAGGCCCAGATCCCCGATGTCGCCGGCTTGAGCCCGTCCCAGGCCCGGCAGAAGCTCAAGGACGCCGGGTTCGAGAAGGTCAAGGAGTCGTCGAGCCCGTCGACGCCCGAGCAGAAGGGCCGGGTGCTCGCGACCAACCCGCCGGCCAACCAGACCGCGGGCATCATCTACGAGGTCACGCTCGTGGTCGGGTCCGGCCCAGAGGACACCTCGGTTCCGTCGTGCACCGGCCAGTCGGTCGATGTGTGCAAGCAGATCCTCGGCGCATCGGGCTTCACCAGCACGGTCGTGATCGACGTGGACAACACCGCACCCGCGGGCGGGGTCGTCGACACCGCACCGACATCCGGACAGTCGGTCCCCAAGGACACCCCGATTCAGATCCACGTGTCCAAGGGCAACCAGTTCGTCATGCCCAACCTGGTCGGCCAGGTCTGGGATGACGTCTACCCGCGGCTGACCGCGCTCGGATGGACCGGAGTCCTGGACAAAGGTCCCGACATCCGCGACAGCGGTCAGCGCACCAACGCGGTCGTCACCCAGAGCCCGCAGGCGGGCACCCCGGTGACCTTCGGCTCGAAGATCACGCTGAGCTTCGCGTCGTAGCCGCCGCTACGGCGCGAGCCACCTCGGCTTCGAGGGCGGCCACCAGACGTTCCTCCGGGGCGGCACCGCACACGCCCAGCCAGTTGGCCAGCATGCGGTGTCCGCCCTCGGTGAGGATCGACTCCGGGTGGAACTGCACGCCGTGAATCGGCAACTCGCGGTGCCTTACCGCCATGATCACGCCGCCGTCGGTCTGCCCTATGACCTCGAGCTCGTCGGGAACGGTCTCGGGAAGGATCGTCAGCGAGTGGTAGCGGGTCGCGGTGAACGGATCCGGGAGACCCTTCAGCACCCCGGCATCGGCGTGGTGCACGACGCTCGTCTTACCGTGCAGCAGCTCGGGCGCACGGTCGACGGTGCCGCCGAACGCCACCCCGATGGCCTGATGGCCGAGGCAGACGCCCAGTAGGGGAGTGCCGGCGGCAGCGCAGGCACGCACCAGCGGGATCGTTGCTCCGGCCCGTTCCGGGGTACCCGGGCCCGGGCTCAGCAGGACGCCGTCGAATTCGGCTGCCACCTTGGCCAGGTCGGCCTCGGTGGCCAGGCGTTCGTCGTCGTTGCGCCAGACCTGCGCGTCCACCCCGAGCTGACCCAGATACTGGACCAGGTTGAACACGAAGCTGTCATAGTTGTCGACGACCAGAACCTGCATTGACTTAGGCTACCGGCCCTGAGAAACGGGATTAATAGCCGACAGGACCCGCGGGTTTCGCGTAGCGCATCCGCAGCGGCTCGGTATGGCCGGTCAACTCGACCTCGGCGCGTGGCTCCTCCGTGTAACCCAACCCGAACCGCACCACGTACTGCTTGTAGAGGGTGACGTAGGGGGCGGCGGCCAGGGCGGCCTGCATGGCGGTGGCGTCACCGATCGCGGTGATCACATAGGGCGGGCTGTAGGTCCGGCCGTTGAGCAGCAGGGTGTTGCCGACGCAGCGCGGTGCCGACGTCGCGATGATGCGTTGGTCCTGCATCTGGATACCCTCGGCGCCCGCGCTCCACAGTGCGTTCAGGACGGCCTGGATGTCCTGTTGGTGCACCACCAGGTCGTCGGGGGAGGCGTCGCGGGGAAAGCGGCCCTGGGCGTCACGCTGGGCGTCGTTGAGGGTGACGACCAGTCCGGGTCCCCGCATCGGCACGGTGCCCGCATCGACGGCCAATTCGGCGGAACGCCGGGTGATGGCGGCCAGGGCCGCGTGTGATTCCGGGGATCCACCGTGATGGCTGTCGATCTCGGTGGCCAGCGAATCGCGCTGGACAGTCAGCCGGTCCACCGACTGCTGCGCCTCGCGCACCAGGTCGACCAGGCGCGGAGCATCGCTGCGGCGAATCTCGTCACCACCGGAGACCCCGTGGGTGGCAGCCAGCAGCAGGCCCGCGGCCAGGCAGACGACCGGGACGCCGAAGCGCCACGGGGATCGATCCGGTTGGTCCATCGCAGTCTCTCCTGGACGTGCAGCTACGTTAGGCTCGTGAGGCATCCTGCCTCATCGTCGCACCGTGTGACGCCGACTGTCCGCGAAGGTACCCATGCCCAAGTCCAAAGTCCGTAAGAAGAACGATTTCACCATCAAGTCGGTGAGCCGGACCCCGGTCAAGGTGAAAGCCGGGCCGTCCAGTGTGTGGTTCGTCGCGCTGTTCATCGGCCTCATGCTGTTCGGTCTGATCTGGCTGCTGGTTTTCCAGCTGGCCGCAACCAATCCGGTGGACACCCCGTCGTTCCTCCAGTGGATGGCTGACCTGGGTCCGTGGAACTACGCCGTCGCCTTTGCCTTCATGATCAGTGGGCTGTTGCTCACGATGCGCTGGCGCTGACCCCGGGCGACGTCATAATGAATTCATCTTACGTTTTCAGCGTTACCGACTCAGCAACCTTGGCGATGCTCAATCACATCGTTGTGATTCATCCCCATTGGGGATAGCACCTGTGGATAACTCCATTAGTCGCGGTAAGAGGGTGTGAAGAGCCCGTGCAGCAAACTCATTGGGGCCCACCTGCCGCCGGAGTCGCTGGTTGCGGCATAGCCGGACTTATGATGGCTATCGCAGCTGTGACCCTGATCACAGACCCGCCCGGACGTGTTCTTGCCGGCATAGCTGGGGTGGGATTGCTCACGTTCGCAACATTGTCGTGGCGGGCACGACCCAAACTGGCAATTAACCAAGACGGTCTCACGGTCGCCGGCTGGTGGCGCACCCGGACATATCGCCGTAATGACATCCGCGCGATCCGCATCACCGAGTTCCGCCGGATCGCCCGCAAGGTCCGCCTGCTGGAGATCGACACGATCGACGACCACCTGGTGGTCCTCACGCGGTGGGACCTCGGTACAGACCCGCTCGACGTCTTGGACGTGCTCACCGAGGCTGGTTACGCGCCGCGGTGAGAACAGACCCCACACAACACGCGACGCCCCCGACTACGGGGGCGTCGCGCATTTGTAGGTGCGGGGTTGGGCCCGTTATGACACGGTGACCGATTCGATGACAACCGGCTCGGCCGGACGGTCGGAACGATCGGTGGGGGTGGTCGCGATGGCGTCGACGACCTTCTTCGACTCGGGATCGACAACCTCACCGAAGATGGTGTGGCGCCGGTTCAGGTGCGGCGTCTGGCCGACCGTGATGAAGAACTGGGATCCGTTGGTTCCCGGCCCGGCGTTGGCCATGGCCAGCAGGTAGGGCTTGTCGAACTGCAGCTGGGGGTGGAACTCGTCGGCGAACTGGAAGCCCGGGCCGCCGCGGCCGGTGCCGGTCGGATCGCCGCCCTGGATCATGAAGCCGTCGATCACCCGGTGGAAGACCGCGCCATCGTAGAACGGACCTGACGTGCCACCCGAGGCATTCTCGGTGCTGTAGTCCTTCGTGCCCTGCGCCAAGCCGACGAAGTTGGCCACGGTCTTGGGAGCGTGGTTTCCGAACAGTGCGATCTTGATATCGCCGCGGTTGGTGTGCAGTGTCGCCGTCGCGGTCTGAATGGGGCTCGTCACGGCTACCCAGTCTGCCATCCCGGCCACCGGCAACCGGCAGATACCCCACCAACACCCCGAGACTTGCGCAGAGATGGCAATGTGGATCTCAGCCGAGACCCGGCTTCACTCACCTCCGCCGCCAGTGCCCAGAAAGGTGCCAGATGACCGCGAACGTCGATACCCGGTTGGCCCCCCGTCAGCGTCTAGCCCGCGGTTTGAAATACAGCACCGTCGGTCCGGTCGACGTGACCCGCGGCGTGGTGGGTCTGAGCGCCGACACCGTGTCCGCCGCGGCAGCCGGTCTGCGCAAGCGCTACGAGTCGGGCAAGCTGCGCCGTCAGATTGCCGCGGCCGCGGCGACGGTGGCCGCGCTGCCCGAGGTACTGCAGGAGGCCGCCGCAGCGCCACAGCCCAAGCGGCGCCGGCGCCGTCTGGTGATCGCCGGGGTCGCCGCGGCGGTCCTGGCCGGCGGGGCCGTGACGTTCTCGATCTTGCGGCGGTCCGCCCGGCCCGAGCCCTCACCGCTGCCGCCGAGCGTCGAGGTCAGCCCGAAGCCCTAGCGACGGTCACCCGGCACCGTTGGGGTTCGGCATCACCGCGCCGCCGTTCTCCTCCGGATTGTCACCGGCGCCGTGATTGGGATTGGTACAGATGGTTCCCTCACACGGCACCATCGAGCCGTCTCCGTTCGGATTGGGCATCATCGGGGTCTGTGGAGCCGCCGGGGCCGTGGACGCCTCGCTCGACGAGGTCACCGGGGTCTGGGTGTCGGTCGGGGCCTGCCGGCTGCTATCGGTACCGCACGCCGCACCGCCGAGGACGAGTGCCGCCGCGACAGGAATCATCTTGTGCCAACACTTCATGCAGGCCGACGCTATCAACGGACGTCGGAGTTCTCGGGACATTGCCGAAGTCCTACCGGAACCAACGGTCTCACAACGTGATTCACCGAGATCGCGCCCGGGGTCACGAACAAGAAAAGCGGCCCCGGCATCTGATACCGGAACCGCTCGTGACTGTTTTGACTTGTGGAGCCTAGGAGATTCGAACTCCTGACATCTGCCTTGCAAAGGCAGCGCTCTACCAACTGAGCTAAGGCCCCTCATTTGGCCGCGGGGTCTCCGCGTGGTGCCAAACCTCTTCACCGCGTCGTGATCGCCAGACGATCACCGCGACGGCTGCGACGCCGGCCAGAAGCAGATACCGCATGGGCGCAACCTCTCGGTGATCACCGGTTACACCGGGTGTCGTGGGCCTAGGAGGACTCGAACCTCCGACCTCTTCGTTATCAGCGAAGCGCTCTAACCGCCTGAGCTATAGGCCCGAAAATTGGGATCGACCGAGCGCAGAGATTACCGCACCGAGGCGCAGACTCCCAAATCAATCCCTGTCGGCCAGCGTGACCTCGACCCCGCCGACCAGATCGGTGGTCAGGTTGTAGATGAACGCGCCGATGGTCGCCATCGCACACAGCACCACGATGTTCACCAGGCCGACGAGCGCCGCCCCGCCGAAGATCGTTCCGCTGGACACCAATTCGCCTCCCGAGGAGCCGCTGGCGCTGGTCAGAAGGTCGCCCACGTTGCTGTTGAGCTTGCTCCACACGCCCATGGCGCCGAGCACCAGGTAGAGGAACGCCACCGCGATCATCCACACGAAGAACAACACCACCGACAGCACCAGTGAGACCTTCAGCACAGTCCACGGGTCGACCCGGCGGATCTGCATGCTCGCCCGGACCGGTCCCTGATGCGTGGCGCGGTTACCGACCTGGATCCGGGTGGTCGGGGTGTTGCTCGAGGATCTGGCAGCCGGGCTTTCGGCGGACGCCTTGCGTGGGGCCGGTCGCGGCGACGGACCGGACAAGTCCGGGATCTCACTCGCGTAGGCCTCGGACCGCACCGGCTCGTTGCGCGCGGCAGCCGGGGCCGGCCGCGCCGGCCGAGGCTGCTGCTCGGTCTCCTGGTTCTCCGTACCGGCGACGAAGCGCTGCAGACGGGCTTCCACACCGGGGGAGTGGGAGCCCGGTGTACGGGCGCCTTCGTCGCGCGACTCGGCAGCCGGCGGCGGTGTGCTCATCGCCGTCCCACGCTGCCACGGCGGCACCTCACCGGTCTCGGTGATCTGACCGCCCGCAGGCCGGGCCTGGACCCCGCCGGCCTTGCTCGTGCTCGTGGACGAGGCGCCCTCGGCCCCGGCGGTCGTCCCGGTACCCGAGCCGTTGGAGCTGCCGGGCCGGTCGCCCGCTCGCGGGTACCCCGGCTCGCTCGGTGAACTCACCTAACAGCTCCTTAGCTCGGGCCGAGGTCCGCGGCGGGCCCCGGCGACAGCGTCACGCCTCGTCGGACTCTTCGCCATCCGCATCCGAGTCCTCCTCGGCGTTGCGCGCAATCGCAATCAGTGTGTCGCCCTCACCCAGGTTCATCAAGCGGACACCCTTGGTCTGACGCCCAGCCTTGCGAACCTGACGTGCGGCGGTCCGGATGACGCCGCCACCCGAAGTGATGGCGTACAGCTCCGTCTCGTCATCGACGATCAGCGCTCCGACCAGACTGCCACGTTTGCGGTCGTACTGGATCGTCAGGATGCCCTTGCCGCCGCGGCCCTGAACCGTGTATTCCTCGATCGCGGTGCGCTTGGCGTAGCCGCCGGCGGTCGCGACCAGCAGATATGTGTCCGGTTGGACCACATTGAGGGACAGCAGCCGGTCGTCCTCGTTGAACCGCATGCCCTGCACGCCCGAGGTGGCCCGCCCCATCGGCCGCAGCGCCTCATCGGTCGCCGAGAACCGGATCGACTGACCGTTGGCGCTGACCAGCAGGAGGTCGTCGTCGGCCGAGCACAGCACCGCACCGACCAGTTCGTCACCGTCACGCAAGTTGATCGCGACGATGCCGCCGGAACGGTTCGAATCGAAGTCGACCAGCCTGGACTTCTTCACCAGGCCGTTGCGGGTGGCGAGCACCAGATACGGCGCGTCCTCGTAGCTCTTGATCTGGATGACCTGGGCGATCCGCTCCTCCGGCTGGAAGGCCAGCAGGTTCGCGACATGCTGACCGCGCGCGGTGCGTGAGGTCTCCGGCAGCTCGTAGGCCTTGGCCCGGTAGACGCGGCCCTGCGTGGTGAAGAACAGGATCCAGTCGTGGGTCGAGCAGACGAAGAAGTGGTTGACGATGTCGTCCTGCTTGAGCCCGGCGCCCTGCACGCCCTTGCCGCCGCGTTTCTGGCTGCGGTAGAGGTCGGTCTTGGTGCGCTTGGCATACCCGGTCTCGGTGATCGTGACGACCACATCCTCGCGGGCGATTAGGTCTTCGTCGCTGACCTCGCCGTCGGCCGGCATGATGCGGGTCCGACGGTCGTCACCGTGCTTCTCGACGATCTCGGCCAGCTCATCGCGGACGATCGCGCGCTGCCGTTCCGGCTTGGCCAGAATGTCCTCGAGGTCGGCGATCTCGGCTTCGATCTTGGCCAGATCGTCGACGATCTTCTGCCGTTCCAGGGCAGCCAACCGGCGCAGCTGCATGTCCAGGATGGCCTGGGCCTGGATCTCGTCGATGTCGAGCAGCTCGATCAGGCCGGCCCGGGCGATCTCGACGGTCTGCGACGCCCGGATCAGGGCGATCACCTCGTCGAGCGCGTCGAGGGCCTTGACCAATCCGCGCAGGATGTGGGCCCGCTCGTTCGCCTTGCGCAACCGGTACCGGGTGCGCCGGACGATCACGTCGAGTTGGTGCGCGACGTAATACCGGATCATCTGGTCCAGGCGCAGTGTGCGCGGCACCCCGTCGACGATCGACAGCATGTTGGCGCCGAAACTGGTCTGCAGCTGGGTGTGCTTGTAGAGGTTGTTCAGCACGACCTTCGCGACGGCATCGCGCTTGAGCTCCACCACGATTCGCAGACCGACGCGGTCGCTGGACTGGTCCTCGATGTTGGAGATACCGGCCAGCTTGCCGTCGCGCACCTGCTCGGCGATCGAGGTGATGAAGTTGTCGTGGTTGACCTGGTACGGCAGTTCGGTGATGACGATGCCGGTGCGGCCGCGGCTGTCCTCTTCGATTTCCACCACACCGCGCATCCGGATGGAGCCGCGGCCGGTGGTGTAGGCGTCATGGATGCCCTGGGATCCGACGATCAGGCCCGAGGTGGGGAAGTCCGGGCCCTTGACCCGCTCACACACCGCGGCGAGGGTGGCTTCTTCGTCGGCCTCGTGGTTCTCGAGGCACCAGTACACGGCCTCGGCCAACTCCCGCAGGTTGTGCGGCGGGATGTTGGTGGCCATGCCGACGGCGATACCGCCCGAGCCGTTGGCCAGCAGGTTGGGGAACCGGCTGGGCAGCACCGTAGGTTCTTGCACCCGGCCGTCGTAGTTGGGGATGAATTCGACTGTCTCCTCGTCGATTTCCCGCAACATCTCCATGGCCAGCGGCGTCAGCCGGGCCTCGGTGTAACGCATGGCGGCGGCGGGATCGTTACCCGGCGAGCCGAAGTTGCCCTGGCCGTCGACCAATGGGTAACGCAACGACCAGGGCTGGGCCATCCGGACCAGGGTGTCGTAGATCGACGAGTCACCGTGCGGGTGATAGTTACCCATGGTCTCGGCCACCGACCGCGCTGATTTCGCGTGGCTGCGGTCGGGGCGGAAGCCGGAGTCGTACATGGCATAGAGCACGCGGCGGTGCACGGGCTTGAGACCGTCACGCACCTCGGGGAGGGCGCGGCCGACGATCACGCTCATGGCGTAGTCGATGTAGCTGCGCTGCATCTCGTGCTGGATGTCGACCGGTTCGATGCGGTCAGAGGTTCCGTCGCCGGGTGGCAACGTGGTGTCAGTCATGAGTTCCTCGCTCGTTGGCTCGGCGTAATGCGGTCAAAGGCCATCTGGACACGACGTGAATCACGGTGGCGCGCATGGCAGGTGGGTCCTCTGGTTCACAGCGCCGCCGTGTGGTTGTACTCCCACTTTTCGATCAGCGGTCCCAGCTCCGTCAGGAAGGTTGCGACGTGGGGTGTGGTTCCGTGCGCATCCATCGACTCCCGGGAGTCCCAATGCTCGAAGCACAGGAACAACGACGGGTCCTCGAGATCCCGATAGAACTCGTAGGTGATGCAGCCCGGCTCGGCCATGGTTGGTTCGACCAGAGTGCGCATGGCGTCCGCGGCGCGGTCTGCTGCATCTGGGGCGACCTTGACCCGGATGAATGCTGTGTGCATCGGTTGTCCGCCTAAACGTCCAGGAAACGAACGTCTTTGGCGTTACGCGTGATGAAGCTGCGCCGTGCTTCGACGTCCTCGCCCATCAGGATGGAGAACAGCTCGTCGGCGGCAGCGGCATCGTCAAGCGTCACCTGACGCAATACCCGCACCGACGGATCCATGGTGGTCTCCCACAGTTCCTTGGCGTCCATCTCGCCGAGACCCTTGTAACGCTGGATACCGTCGTCGACATTGATCCGCTTACCCGCCGCCTTGCCTGCCTCGAGCAAGCCGTCCCGCTCACGGTCGGAGTAGGCGAACTCCGGTTCCTGCCGCTGCCATTTGAGCTTGTACAGCGGCGGCTGGGCCAGGAAGATGTGGCCGTGCTCCACCAGCGGTTTCATGAAGCGGAACAGCAGGGTCAGCAGCAGGGTTGAGATGTGCTGGCCGTCGACGTCGGCGTCGGCCATCAGCACGATCTTGTGATAGCGCAGCTTGCTGATGTCGAACTCGTCGTGAATGCCGGTGCCCAGTGCGGTGATGATGGCCTGGACTTCGGTGTTCTTCAAAACCCGGTCGATACGGGCCTTTTCGACGTTGATGATCTTTCCGCGCAGCGGCAGGATGGCCTGGAACATCGAGTCCCGGCCACTCTTGGCCGAGCCGCCGGCCGAATCGCCCTCCACCACATACAGTTCGGACTTCGACGGATCGGTAGAGCGGCAGTCGGCCAGCTTGCCCGGCAGTCCGCCGATGTCGGTCGCGCTCTTGCGCCGGACCAGTTCGCGCGCCTTGCGTGCGGCGATACGCGCCTGCGCCGACGAAACCGCTTTGTTGACCACGGTTTTCGCCTCGGCGGGATTCGCCTCGAACCAGTGGGTCAGCTGCTCGTTGCAGATCTTCTGGACGAACGACTTGACCTCGGTGTTACCGAGCTTGGTCTTGGTCTGGCCTTCGAACTGCGGCTGAGCCACCTTGACCGAGATGACCGCTGCCAACCCCTCGCGAATGTCGTCGCCGGTGAGGTTCGGATCCTTGTCCTTGAGCAGTTTCTTGTCTTTGGCGTACTTGTTCACCACGGTGGTCAGCGCAGAGCGGAAACCCTCTTCGTGGGTGCCGCCCTCGTGGGTGTTGATGGTGTTGGCGAACGTGTGCACCGACTCGGAGTATCCGGCGTTCCACTGCATCGCGATCTCGACCTCGTGGCCGGTGCCCTTGCCGTCGAAATCGATGACGCTGGGCTGGATCGCGGTCTTGGTGCGGTTGATGTGCTTGACGAAGTCGACCAGACCGCCGGGGTAATGGAAGGTCCGGTGCTTCACCTTGTGCGGTGCGGCGGCCTCGGCGGCCGTCTCTTCCGCGGTTTTCGGCGCGGCGGCGGTGTCGGCGACCACCTCGTCGACGATCTCGTCCTTGGTGACCCGCTCATCGGTGAGCTCGATGGTCAGGCCCTTGTTGAGGAAGGCCATCTCCTGCAGACGCCGGGCGATGGTCTCGAAGTCGTACACCGTGGTTTCGAAGACGTTCGGATCGGCCCAGAACCGGATGGTGGTGCCGGTCTCCTTGGTCTTCTCACCCTGTCGCAGGGTGCCGGGGACCGAGTTGTCGTAGGTCTGGAACCACTCGTATCCGTCGGTACGGACATCAGCTTCCAGCCGTGTGGACAGCGCGTTCACCACCGAGACGCCGACGCCGTGCAAACCGCCGGACACCTGGTAGGCACCCTCTTCGAACTTGCCGCCGGCGTGCAGGACGGTCATCACGACATCGATCGTCGGGATCCCGGTGGCGTGCATGGCGACCGGAATACCTCGCCCGTCGTCGGTGACCTGCACGCCGCCGTCCTCGAGAATGCGGACGTCGACCTTTGTCGCGAACCCGGCCATCGCCTCGTCTACCGCGTTGTCGACGACCTCCCACACAAGGTGGTGCAGGCCGCGTTCCCCGGTGGAACCGATATACATGCCGGGGCGTTTACGTACAGCTTCGAGGCCTTCCAGCACTTTGATCGAGTCGGCACCGTACTGATTCTGGGCAGCCACGTCGGACGCGTCTCCTTGGGGTTCGCGGGAGGCGGTTGCGTCACCGCCCTGCAGATCTCGCCACAGTCTACCGGTCGACACGTACAGGGCCGACTCTGTAGCGGCGTTTCCACCTATCTAACTGCGCCGTGCGCGGAATTTCTCGGGTATCGGTGCCTCCGGACGCTTGAGGAGATCCATTTTGCGCGTCTCGGCGTTCTCAGCGCAGTCCTAACCGTAGGTGTCGCGGGGACCGCGGCCGGACACGTGATACCGGCCCTTCCGCCACGACGGGCCGACCGGGCCCACGATCTTCAGCGAGGTCACCACGCCGTCGCCGACCGCGGCGGCGATCTTGGCCAGCAGCTGAGACTGGACCATCCGCAGCTGAGTGGCCCACGCGGTGGACTCCGCCGACACCGTCAACACGCCCTCGTTCAGGCCGGTCGGGTTGGCATGGTCGGCGATCTGGTCGCCGACGACAGTCCGCCACCGGCCGAACACCGAACCCTCGGCAACCCTCGAGGACCACCCCCGCACCTTCGCCAGGTCCTGGGTCGCGGCACCGAGCGGCTGTGGATCACGGACATCCGGCCCGGGGCCCGACCAACTCCGGCGACGACCGGCATTGCCCGCGACGCGGCGAACCGGGGCGCGCCGGCCGCGACCGACATCCTTACCTTGGCTGCGGGCCGCGCCTCGAGCCTCTTCCAGGGTCCGCCGCACCAGGTCCATGCCGCGCATGCGGCTGAGGTCTTCCGGCGACACCGCGGGGGTCGGGTCGGGGGATTCTGCGGGATCGTTCGTCATGACTGCACCACCGATATCCGTCCCTGGTCGCCTTCGGTCATCCTGATCTCGATGCGGTTGACCTCCCAGTCCTGCGGGATGTCCTCACCGACCGCCGCGGTGACCAGAACCTGTTCGGCCTCACCGGCCACCGCGGCCAGAGCCTGCCTCCTCGAGGTGTCCAGTTCGGCGAAGACATCGTCGAGCAACAGCACCGGATCGACGCCGTCCGAACGCAGCAATTCATAGGCCCCCAACCTCAGGGCAAGCGCCATCGACCACGATTCACCATGGCTGGCAAAGCCTTTGGCGGGCTGATCGCCCAGCCACAGCTCGAGATCGTCGCGATGCGGACCCACCAGGCAGACTCCACGATCCAACTCCGCATCGCGGCGCCGGGCCAGCCCGTCCAGCAGCGCCGCCTCGTAGAACTCCACCGATTCCGGCCCCGGGGCGGTCTCGATCGCCTCCACGCTGCTGCGGTACTTGATGGCCGCGGGCCTGCTGGACGGCGCCAACAACTGATAGGCCTTCTGGACCTCCGGATGCAGCTGCTCGACCAGCGCGATGCGCGCGGCGATCAGCGCCGCACCATGCGTGGCGAGGTGCCCGTCCCACACGTCGAGGGTGTCCAGGACACTGCGGTCGCCCCGATAACGTGCTCCGGCAGCGGTTTTCAGCAGCGCGGTGCGCTGGCGCACCACCTTGTCGTAGTCGGCACGGATCCCCGCGATGGTCGGCCGGCGGGTGGTGGCCAGCTCATCGAGGTACCGCCGCCGCTCTCCGGGATCGCCCCGGACCAGCGCGAGGTCCTCCGGACTGAACAACACCGCGCGCAACACCCCGAGGATTTCGCGCGGCGAACGCACCGGCGACCGGTTCAGCCGGGCCTTGTTGGCCCGGCCACTGGTGATCTCGAGATCGACCGCCAGTTCCCGTCCCTCGTTGACCACGATGCTCGAGACAATCGCGCGCGGCGCACCGGCCCGGATCAGGGGTGCATCGGAGGCCACCCGGTGCGAACCCAACGTGGCGCAATACCACAGCGCCTCAACGAGATTCGTCTTGCCGAACCCGTTCGATCCGACGAATACCGTGCGGCCGGGCTCGAGCTCGAGCTCGACATTTGCCCAGGACCGGTAGTCGGTCAGTCCCAGGTGACGGACATACATCGGAATTGCGCCTAACCGGACTCACTGATCCGGTGCACAGCATGTCCACCGAACTGGTTACGCAGGGCCGAGACGGCTTTCATGGTGGGGGAGTCCTCTTGCCTCGAGGCGAACCGCGCGAACAACGACGCCGCGATCACCGGCATCGGAACCCGGTGACTGATGGCCTCCTCCACGGTCCACCGGCCCTCCCCGGAATCCTCGGTGTACCCGCTGATCGCGGAGAAACCGGGATCCTCCTTGAGCGCCTTGGCAAGCAGCTGCTGCAGCCACGACCGCACCACGGTGCCGTTCGTCCAGGCCTGGATCACCGCCTGCGGATCGGTGATCAGTTCCTCGGCCGCCAGCAGTTCGTATCCCTCGGCATAGGCGTGCATCAGGCCGTATTCGATGCCGTTGTGCACCATCTTGGCGTAGTGACCCGCGCCCACCGGACCGGCATGGACGAATCCGTCTGCCACGTCACCCTCGGGACGCAACGTGTCGAAGATCGGCATGGCTCGAGCCACGTCGGCGTCACTGCCGCCGACCATCAGCCCGTAGCCCTCATGCAGGCCCCAGACACCGCCCGACACACCAGCGTCGATGAAGTTGATTCCCTTGTCGCCCAACAACTTTGCATGCGGACCGTCTTCGGTGTAACGCGAGTTGCCACCGTCGATCACCAGGTCACCGGGGCCCAGCACGTCGGCTAGCTCGCCGATGGTCTCGTGCGTCACCGTGCCCGACGGCACCATCACCCAGACGACTCGCGGCGCCTCGAGCGCGCCGGCCAGATCCTCGAGGCTGGCCACGTCACTCACTTCGGGGCGAGGGTCATAGCCCACGACCTCATGGCCTCCGGTGCGCAGGCGCTCGCGCATGTTGAAGCCCATCTTGCCCAGGCCGACTAACCCCAGTTGCATGTGCGCCCTCTCTAGCCCGGGCCGGTCAGCCGGGAAGGCGTACCGGCATCAACAGATAGACGTAATCGGTTTTGGCGGCCGGGAACGGACCCGAACCACCTCCACTACCACCATCCTCGCTCGTGGGCCGCAACACTGCGGGACGACTCGGCGTGGTGAAACCGAAAGTAACGCGGTCGGAATGCAGCGAGCTCAACCCATCGGTCAGGTAGGTCGGGTTGAACGCGATGGTCAACGGGTCGCCGGCGAACTCGACCGGCAGATCTTCCTCGGCCCGGCCCACGTCGTCGGCGCCGGCCGACAGCCGGAGCACGTCATCGCCGAACTCCATGCGGATCTGGGCACCCCGGTCGGCCACCAGCGCCACACGTTTGATCGCCTCGGTGAGCTCGGCGACGCCGATGGTGGCCACCGCGGTGTGCTCGCTCGGCAGCAGCTGACGGAACTTCGGGAACTCCGCATCGAGCAGGCGGGTGGTGCTGCGCTTGCCGTTACTGCGGATACCGAGCAGGCCGTCCTTGCCGACCGACGCGCCGGAGCCCAACGACAGATGCACCTGATTGCCGTCGGTGCCCGCCTTGGCCGCCTCGGCCAGCGTCTTGGCCGGCACCAGGACGGCCGCTTCGATGTCGCTGGCGCTGGTTTCCCAGGTCAGCTCACGCACGGCGAGCCGGAAGCGGTCGGTCGCCGCCAAAACCACTGATTCACCGGAGATCTCGACCCGGATACCGGTCAGCATGGGCAGGGTGTCGTCACGGCCTGCCGCGACCGCGACCTGGCCGATGGCCTCTGCGAACAGATCCGACGACACCACGCCGGTCTCTTCGGGCAGGGTCGGCAGCGCGGGGTAATCCTCGACGGCCAGGGTCGGCAGCGAGAACCGGGCGCTGCCACAGGTCAGCGCCACTCGAGTGCCCTCGACGCTGAGCTCGACCGGCTTGGCGGGCAGCGCCTTGGTGATGTCGGACAGCAGTCGTCCTGACACCAAAACGCTTCCAGGAGAAGCGATTTCGGCACTGACACGCACCTCGGCGGAAACTTCGTAGTCGAAGCCGGAGATGGTCAGGCCGTCGTCGGTGCCGGTCAGCAGGACGCCGGCCAGCACCGGGATGGTGGGCCGGGTCGGCAGATTGCGGGCCACCCAGGCCACCGCATCCGCGAAGTCCTCACGCACCACGCGGAACTTCAAGTCGGTCAGCCCAGCCGTCGTCGTCGCCACGTGCTATGCGCCCCTTCGATGATCCCCATAACGAGCTCTACCAGCGTCTTCCCAAAACCGCACCATGCAGCGTGACGCTGAATGACAAAGCTGGAAACCGCTGTCGATGAACCACCGTAGAGCTTTCCGCATCAACTTGAAAGCTAATCGATCGGGGTGACATCCGGGCTTCTCGAGCCCGATCGGACGGGAGGTCCGCTCGGTGTCCCCAAGCCCCTTCTTCTAGAAAGAACTCTTAGAAGATATTTGAGTAACAGTATTAGGGGCTGTGAAAACTGGGGATGAACGGGTGTTTGCCCTGCACCGTCGGTGTGTCGCAATGTTAGTGCGCTGTGGACACCGGTGGATGGACCGGTGCTCGAGTGTGGACAGAACGGTGAGTGTGGATGACTTTGTCATTCATCCCGTGGTTTGCCCGCAGGTTGTGCACAGCCGTATCCACAGCGGTCGGCTGTGACTTGTGAGGCGCAATGAGGCGGAAGTTGTTACAAGATTTTTCGCCGGACGGGCCTGAAGAGACCACGATGTGAGACGCCGGAGGCATTACGACGGCGATACGGCGGCACGACTGAGCCCCGATCGAGTGTCGTCTCGAGCGGTCAGGGAGAGATACAGCGGGGGATTCAGCGCTTGGCGCGCTGACGAATCCGGGTGGTGAGTTCCTTCACGTGGTCGAAAACCTCGCGTCGCTCGGCCATCTCGCCACGGATCTTCTTCTCCGCGTACATGACCGTGGTGTGATCGCGCCCGAAGGCCTGGCCGATCTTGGGCAGCGACAGGTCGGTGAGCTCACGGCACAGATACATGGCGATCTGCCGGGACTGAGCCAACGCCCGGGTCTTGCCGGGGCCGCGCAGTTCCTCGACGGTGGTCTCGAAGTACTCGGCGGTGGCCGCCATGATCGCCGCCGTACTGATCTGCATGGTCGTGGCGTCGGCGATGAGATCGCGCAACACGACTTCGGCCAGTGACTTGTCGATCCGGGTCTTGTTCAGCGAGGCGAAGGCGGTGACACGGATCAGCGCACCTTCGAGCTCGCGGATGTTGCGCTCGATGCTGCTGGCGATGAGCTCGAGCACGTCATCGGGCACGTCCAGACGATCCATCTGCGCCTTCTTGCGCAGGATCGCGATGCGCGTCTCGAGCTCGGGCGGCTGAACATCGGTGATCAGGCCCCACTCGAAGCGGGTCCGGAGCCGGTCCTCGAGCGTGGCCAGCTGCTTGGGCGGCCGGTCCGAGGAGATGACGATCTGCTTGTTGGCGTTGTGCAGGGTGTTGAAGGTATGGAAGAACTCTTCCTGGATACCTTCCTTCCCCTCGATGAACTGGATGTCATCGACGAGCAGGATGTCGATGTCGCGGTAACTGCGCTTGAACGAGGCCTTGCGGTCGTCACGGAGCGAGTTGATGAAGTCGTTCGTGAATTCCTCTGTGGAGACGTACTTCACGCGCATGCCGGGGAAGAGACGTTGCGCATAGTTTCCGGCGGCGTGCAGCAGATGCGTCTTGCCGAGGCCGGATTCACCCCAGATGAACAACGGGTTGTAGGCCCGGGCCGGCGCCTCGGCGATGGCGAGGGTCGCGGCGTGGGCGAAGCGGTTGGACGCACCGATGACGAAGGTGTCGAAGGTGTAGCGCCGGTTGAGATTGACCGCGTTGTCATCGCTGACCGTCGAGTCGCGCTGCGGGCTGCTGAAGTAGGTCGGCCAGCTTTCCTCGGCGCTGACCTTGGCGGCCCGGTCGTCGTCGATCTCGTCGGCGTCGGTGGCCGGCTCCGCCGAGGCGCTCTCCGGCGCGACATCACCGGCCGAGTCACCCGTCTCGGCGGGGGAGTCCGCGGATTCCTCGGAAGGTGTGGCGATGCGCACACCGAGTTCGACGCGTTGGCCCAGTTTGCGACTGAGCGCGTTGATGATGGGCTCGCGGAGGTGTCGTTCGATCTCGTTCTGGACGAACGTGGTGGGAACCGAGAGCAGAGCAAACCCCTCGGCGATCACGAGCGGTTCCACCAGCTTGAGCCAGGCTCTTTGCTGCGGGGTCAGCTGGGGTGCGGCTGGATCACCTGCGGGACCGGACTCTGCACCGCGGTCACCGTTGAGCTCGGCGACGACGCTGTTCCAGACGGCGACGAATGGTGGGTCGGGGTCCGCTGTCAACGACCGTTTCCCCCTTTGAGGTGCATCGAGGTCGACCCGGTGACGACCAAAAAGAACGATGACGAACTGTCCACATATTTATCCACAGCTTGTGGAGAAAGGACAGTCGTCGTCGCTCTGTGTCTGTTGTGAGAGCGTCGGGGCCGGGTTCGTCACGTGCTGTGAAGCTGCACCGCGGAGCGACGTCCTCATTTTATTGTCCGGAGCCGGTCCAGGCTCGGAACGGCATTGCCAGAAGCTAACAGTTTTCTCTCGATGTGCCAACAGTTCTGCAACATCGGAAGCAGTCCAGGTAAGCGGGTCCGCGCAGGTTTGACCGAGGGAAATCTCATCAGTACCCTCGAGCAGTCGCCCGCACGTGGCGGTACGGCTGCGCCCGGGAGGTTCCGGAGAATGCGCCGGTTAGTAAAGCACGACGGACGAGCTTAAATCGAGCTTGCACGGTAACCGCGTTTCGGCGGCACTTCGGTGTCGTCGGGTGCGGGTGCCAAATGGAACAAGGAGAGATTGCCGTGGCCAAGGGCAAGCGGACTTACCAGCCCAACAACCGCCGCCGTGCGCGCGTGCATGGGTTCCGGCTGCGGATGCGCACGCGCGCCGGCCGCGCCATCGTCGCCAACCGTCGTGGCAAGGGCCGTCGCGCACTTACTGCGTGATACGACGCAGGATCTAGCGCGGTGCTTCCGGCTCGATACCGGATGAGGCGGTCCGCGGAGTTCAGTGCCACCGTCAGTCGTGGCGCGCGTGCAGTCCAACCTGACGTTGTCGTACACGCGCTACACGAGGGAACGGACGCTACCGGCCCGCGGGTCGGTCTGATCGTGTCCAAAGCCGTCGGTAACGCCGTGGAACGTCATCGGGTGTCGCGGCGGCTGCGTCATGTCGCCCGCACCGTCATACCGCAACTGGATGCCACCGACCTGGTGGTGATCCGGGCTCGCGCGGGCAGTAGTGAAGCGCCGTCGTTGCGGCTGGAGCAGCAGTTGCAGCGCGCTCTCGAGCGCCTGGAGGCGCGGCGCAGGACGACCCCATGATTCGCAGGGCGGGTGCCGGTGCTGCCCGCGGTGCGATCTTCCTGATTCAGCTCTACCGTCACACCATCTCTCCGCTTCGACTGCCGTCGTGCCGGTTCATGCCGACCTGCAGTCAGTACGCGGTCGACGCCCTCACCGAATACGGCTTGTTCCGCGGCGGGTGGCTGACATTGATCCGACTGCTGAAATGCGGACCGTGGCATCCCGGGGGATGGGACCCCATCCCGGACCGGTGCCCACACGATCACGAGTCCTTCACGTCTGATGAGACCGTGTCTGGCGAGATAGCCGCCGAAAACCTTGTCTGGGAGACCCCAGCGAAGCGAGGGGAGAGCAAGTCGCGTGTTTAATTGGTTCAGCCTGGACATCATCTATTACCCGGTGTCGGCGATCATGTGGGTTTGGTACAAGGCGTTCGCCTTCCTGCTCGGCCCCGAGAATTTCTTCGCCTGGGCGCTGTCGGTGATGTTCCTGGTGTTCACCCTGCGCGCGATCCTCTACAAGCCCTTCGTCAAGCAGATCCGCACCACGCGGCAGATGCAGGAACTGCAGCCACAGATCAAGGCCCTGCAGAAGAAGTACGGCAAGGACCGCCAGCGGATGGCGCTGGAGATGCAGAAGCTGCAGCGCGAGCACGGGTTCAACCCGATCCTCGGCTGTCTGCCGATGCTGGCGCAGGTGCCGGTGTTCCTGGGTCTGTACCACGTGCTGATGTCCTTCAACCGGACGCAGACCGGCATCGGCCGGCTGGGGTTGTCGGTGGAGGAGAACCGCAGCCTGGCCAACTACGTCTTCAGCGCGACCGACGTCAGCCACTTCCTCGACGCGAACCTGTTCGGCGCACCGCTCGGCGCGACGATGGTGCAGCAGCACGGGCTCGAGGCATTCACCGAATTCAATCGGCTCTCCGTGGTCCTGGTCGGTGTGCCGATCATGATCCTGGCCGGCATCGCCACGCACTTCAACAGCCGCGCCTCGGTGGCCCGCCAGAGTGTGGAGGCCGCCGCCAACCCGCAGACCGCGATGATGAACAAGCTCGCGCTCTACGTCTTCCCGCTCGGTGTGGTGGTCGGTGGACCGTTCCTGCCGCTGGCCGTGATCATCTACTGGCTGTCCAACAACATCTGGACCTACGGTCAGCAGCACTACGTGTTCGGGATGATCGAGAAGGAAGAAGAGGCCAAGAAGGCCGAGGCGCAGGAACGCCGCTCTGCGAATGCACCCGCCCCCGGAGCCAAGCCCAACAAGGCCCGTAAGACCGACGCTACGAGCGCGGCGGTGACCGGTGATGTGGCGGGCGCCGAGGCAGACGCGAAGGCGACGCAGAGCGAGGATCAGAGCGACACGGCAGGTGGATCGGCAGGGCAGAGCGTGAGCCGCACGCCCAAGCCCGGTGCACGCCCCAAGAAGCGGAAACGGTGACCAGTTCTCACACTGGCTACAAGTAGGGAGAAGACGGATATGACGGACGCACAGACGACCGAGACCGAGCCCGGCGCAGAGCTGGAGGAGGACACCCAGTCCGCGCCGAAGAGCGAGGACGACCTGGAGGAGCGACTGGTCGCGGAAGGCGAGATCGCCGGCGACTACCTCGAGGAGCTGCTCGACCTGCTGGACTTCGACGGCGACATCGACCTCGATGTCGAGGGGGACCGGGCGGTAGTGAGCATCGACGGCGGCGGCGATCTGAGCAAGCTGGTCGGTCGCAAGGGAGAGGTGCTGGATGCTCTCCAGGAACTGACCCGGCTGGCCGTGCATCAGAAGACCGGCGAGCGCAGCCGGCTGATGCTGGACATCGCGCGGTGGCGTCGCCGTCGCCGCGATGAGCTCGCTGCGTTGGGTGACAAGGTGGCCCGGCGCGTGCTGGAGTCGGGTGAGCGCGAGGAGTTGGCTCCCATGACTCCGTTCGAGCGGAAGATCGTTCACGACGCGGTGGCTGCGGTCGAGGGTGTCCGCAGCGAGAGCGAAGGCGTGGAGCCGTCGCGACGCGTCGTCGTTCTGCTTGGCTGAGGTTTAGTTACAAAGGTGTAGTTCGTTTGCGGCGACGGTGCCGTAGGGAGTGCGGAGGATGTTTCACGTGAAACATGGACCGGTCCCCGCGGCACCGGACGCCGCGGCGGGGGTCTTCGGAGATCGTCTGGAGACCGCCGAACGGTACGCGGCGATTCTGGCCGGTGCCGGTGTCGAGTGGGGTCTGATCGGTCCGCGGGAAGTGGACCGGCTCTGGGATCGACACATTCTCAATAGCTCCGCTCTCGGTGAGCTCCTTGCTCCCGATGAGCGCATCGGTGATATCGGCAGCGGCGCCGGCCTCCCGGGTGTTCCCGTGGCCCTGGCGCGCCCCGATGTACATGTCACGTTGATCGAGCCGCTGCTGCGTCGCAGCGAGTTCCTGCGCGAAGTGGTCGATGAATTGGGGCTCGATGTGACGGTGGTCCGTGGTCGGGCCGAAGATGCCGAGGTTCGCAAATCGGTGGGCGAGTTGGATGTGGTGACGTCGCGTGCGGTCGCCTCGCTCGACAAGTTGACGCGCTGGAGCATGCCGCTGCTTCGCGTCGACGGAAGGATGCTCGCCCTCAAAGGCGAGCGCGCGGAGGCTGAGATCGAAGAGCATCGGCGTGTGATGGCTTCCCTGGGTGCAGTCGATGCCAGGGTGGTGAAATGTGGCGTGAACTATTTGAACCCGCCCGTAACCGTCGTCGCCGTGCGGCGCGAAGCGGTGAGACCGGGCAACCGGTCAACGGGCAGAGCCTCCGGTTCGCGGGGGAGATCGGGCAGGAGATGAGGATGGGTTCTGATCGGCAGGCAGCCGTTGGTGCGGCTGCTACGCCCGCCGTTTCACGTGAAACGGTTTCACGTGAAACATGGAACAACAATGGCGGCGGTACCCCGTGGTCCACGGACGCCAGCATGGACACCCCGATCGCAGCGGAGGCGGAGCAGGCGACACGCGTGCTCCACACCTCGCACGGCCAGCTCCCGCGGCCGTCGCGTCAGCGCGTGTTCACGATCGCGAATCAGAAGGGCGGCGTCGGCAAGACGACCACGGCGGTGAATGTCGCCGCGGCCCTTGCGCTGCAGGGGTTGCGGACGCTGGTGATCGACCTCGATCCGCAGGGCAATGCCAGCACGGCTCTCGGCATCGAGCATCGTCCCGGGACGCCGTCCTCGTACGAGGTCCTCATCGGCGACATCCCGGTGGAGGAAGCTCTCCAGCAGAGTCCGCACAGCGACCGGCTGTTCTGCATTCCCGCGACGATCGATCTGGCCGGCGCCGAGATCGAATTGGTCAGCATGGTGGCGCGCGAAGGCCGGCTGCGGGGAGCGCTTGCGGCCTTGGCCAACCACAACTTCGACTACGTGTTCATCGACTGCCCGCCGTCTCTCGGGTTGCTGACCATCAACGCTCTGGTGGCCGCGCCCGAGGTGCTGATCCCGATCCAGTGCGAGTACTACGCGCTGGAAGGTGTGGGGCAGCTGCTGCGCAACATCGAGATGGTGAAGGCGCATCTGAACCCGGAGCTGTCGGTGTCGACCGTGATACTGACGATGTACGACGGGCGCACCAAGCTGGCGGATCAGGTGGCCGAAGACGTGCGAGAGCACTTCGGCGACAAGGTGTTGCGCACGGTCATCCCGCGGAGTGTGAAGGTATCGGAAGCGCCCGGATATGGGATGACGATCCTCGATTACGATCCGGGTTCCCGTGGCGCGTTGAGCTATCTCGACGCGAGCCGGGAGATCGCGGAGCGCGGGGCACCGCCCCGCGGGCAGTAGACGCTAGTAACCGACAGCCAGCAGACAGACAGCGGACGGCAGCAATGAGCAGGAGACGACCATGAATCAGCCGGTACGGAAGCGGAGTGGCCTCGGCAGGGGACTGGCAGCCCTCATTCCTACCGGTCCTGCTGAGGACGGCACCGACGCCCTGAGCCCCAGGATCGGTGCGACCGCAGCTGACGTTCTGCTCGGTGGCCCGCCGTCCGTGCCGGGGGATTCGGGGACGCCGCCCACGGCCACGTCCGCCGGACCCGATGGTGCTGACCCGGTCCTCAGCAGCGATGTCGGCGCGACCTACCGCGAGATCGACCCGAGCCTGATTCAGCCGAACCCGCGTCAGCCCCGCCAGGTGTTCGACGAAGAGGCGCTGAACGAGCTGGTGCATTCCATCCGTGAGTTCGGATTGATGCAGCCGATCGTGGTCCGCGCGGTCGAGGAGAACGGCCAGTCCCACTACCAGCTGGTGATGGGGGAACGGCGCTGGCGGGCCGCCCAGCAGGCCGGCCTGGAGACGATCCCGGCGATCGTCCGCGAGACCGGTGACGACAACATGCTGCGCGACGCCCTGCTGGAGAACATCCACCGGGTCCAGCTCAACCCGCTGGAAGAGGCCGCCGCCTACCAACAGCTACTCGATGAGTTCGAAGTCACCCACGATGAACTTGCCGCCCGGATCGGCCGGTCGCGGCCGCTCATCTCCAACATGATCCGTCTGCTGCGTCTGCCCATCCCCGTGCAGCGCCGAGTCGCAGCCGGGGTGCTCTCCGCGGGCCACGCGCGAGCACTGCTCGCCCTGGAGGGGGGAGCGGAGAAGCAGGAAGAGCTCGCCGCCCGGATCGTGGCCGAAGGGATGTCGGTGCGGGCCACCGAGGAGGCCGTCACGCTGGCCAACCGCGACGGGAACACCGCTCCACCGGCTCCGCGACGCAAGCCGATTCAGATGCCGGGACTGCAGGACGTTGCTGAGCGGCTCTCGTCAGCCTTCGATACCCGCGTCACGGTCAGTCTCGGCAAACGAAAAGGCAAGATCGTGGTGGAGTTCGGGTCCGTGGACGACCTTCAGCGCATTGTCGACATTATGAGCGCCGAAGAGCACTGAGAGCCCACGACCAACGACACCAGGTTGTTCCGTCACTGTGACACATCAGTGATCAGCACATGCAGTCGCGAGCGCCACATAGCGCAAAGCGTCTGTGCGGCATAGCATTTCACTTCGGAGGCGGAACTCGATGAGATTTGCAGGGTGCAGTGAGCCGGCTCCGGCGGACTCTCCTATCCTTGAGGGGCAGCCACGCACACAGTGTGAAAGCCAGGGACCTCAGTGACAGCACGAATCACGCCGCTTCGGCTCGAGGGCTTCGAGCAGCTGCCCAAGCATGCGCGGCGCTGCGTGTTCTGGGAAGTCGATCCGTCCACCGTCGGAGACGACCACCTGACGGACCCCGAATTCGAAAAAGAAGCCTGGCTCTCCATGGTCATGCTCGAGTGGGGATCGTGTGGTCAGCTCGCGGTGACGGTACGTCCGGATGCAATCCCGGATCTCGGTCCCGACATCGAGGACGCAGGCGAGGTCGCGTTGGATGAACCCTGCCTGGGCTTCGCGTTCTATGCGCCCCCGGGCGCGGTGCCCCGGGCACGGCTCTTTCCCACCGCCCCGGTGAGTGCGGATGCGATCCTGTTGACGGCGGTCGGCGTCGAATGCGCCGACGACACCGAGCGGTTGTCGCAGAGTCTGCTCGCGGCCGTGGTGAACGATCTGGTGCGCCGAGGAGTGCGTGCACTGGAAGCCTTCGGCTACACCTCGGCACTCACAGAGCTCGCGGACGGCGGCAAGCTGCCCGCGGAGCTGGCCCCGGTCGTCGAGGTGCTGGGGGACTGCGCCGTCGACCAGTGCATGCTCGGTTCAGATTTTCTCGAGGACGTCGGCTTCACCGTGGTGGCGCCGCACCCGTACTTCCCGCGGCTGCGCCTGGAACTCGACAAGGGACTCGGTTGGAAGGCCGAAGTGGAAGCGGCGCTCGAGCGCCTGCTGGAGAGTGCCCGGATCGAGCTGCCGATCGGGGCCGGGATGTCCGGGGCCGGTGTTGGGGCCAAATCCGTTGCGCCTCAGTAGGAATTGACCCGGGACTGAGCACGTCTATGTGACCGGCTACCGTCGGGATCCGGCGATCGATACCGAAACCCGCTGCGGGACAACATATCTAGGTCTTGATGGGCGCTGACGGCACGATTTCTCACGCGTCGGTGTCTGACACCGCCACCTCATCAGCGATCCGCGAGAGCACCTCGGCGAGGATGCGCGGTCGGGAGAGGAACGGCGAGTGTCCGCCCGGCAGCTCGAGGACCTCGGCGCCGACCCTCTCGTGTGAAACGCGCCGCGACCAGTCGGGCCGCACCAGCTGATCGCCCGCACAAATGATGGACGTCGCGGCGACAGCGGGGAACTGCTCCAGCGGGAATCGTTCACGGTACGGTGTCCACGCTTGACGGCGAAGCCGCGAAACCGATTCCTCGGCAACGCGATCGGGGCAGTCTTGGTAGAAGGCGCGTCGCGCGAGACCGGGATCGGTCCAGGATCGGCACCCCTCGGAATCCAAGCCGCTGAGCCCGGACTGGTAGGTGCCGTCCACCATGTCACCGCCCTGGATCTGCTCGGTGAGGCTGTGCCCGGGTTCCGGAATCAACGCACACAGGTAGACCAGTCGACGAACAGGGATGTGGTCGGCCACGAGTGGAATCGTGCTGCCGCCCAGGGAATGACCGACCAGAATGACATCGTCACCACCGACTCCCTCGAGGGCCGTGCCGACGATCGCGGCATAGGTTTCGAGGGTGGCGGCCGGCTGATCGACCGGCAGATCCGGTGCGACGACCCGATGGCCACGCCGGATCAGCTCAGGAGTGAGAAGCCCCCAGCACCATGCTCCGTGCCAGGCCCCGTGCACCAGAGCGAAGGTCGCCACGAATTGAGAGTAGAACCAGCGGGGCTGAATTGGCGCTCACGCGCTTACGCGCCGCGGCTGGCCTGTTCGACCGAAAGTTCATGCGCCAACAACTCCGCGAACGTGAAAGTCCCCGTCGGCCGGTCGTTCTTGCCCAGCAGGTACAACCGCTTGACGGCGGCCAGGATGCCCTCGGCGATCGCGTCACGGGTGTGGGTGGACAGCAGCAGGCCCCGATCGTGGGGATTGGTGATGTAGCCGATGTCGACCTGAACGGTGGGCATCCGGGTCAGCCGCAGCAGATCCCAGGTCCGGCCGTGGGACCGGCAGTCGCGTAACCCGGTGCGGGCCACCACTTCCCGCTGGATGAAGTCGGCAAGATTGCGGCCGATGGTCGACACCGAACCGTGTGAATTCCCGAAGTGGAACGAGGCCACCCCGTTGGCGGAGGGGGAGCGCTGGCTCTCACACCGCAGGCTGATCATCAGATCGGCGCCGACCCGGTTGGCGGTGGCGGCACGTTCGGGATCCAGCGGGCTGCGATTGGCCGGCCTCGAGATGAACGTCTCCATGCCGATCGCTGTCATCCGGCCTTCCAGCCGACTTGCCAAGTCCCACAGGATGTCTGCTTCGCTGATCGGGCCGTCGGGCCCGTGCATGATCATGCCGTGGTCTGCTCCGCCGCGGCCCGGATCGATGATGACGTGCTTACCCGACAGCTGCGGGCCGGAGCGGCGTACCAGCTCCTCTTCCCGGATCGCGTGCGGCGACCCGCCGGTCACCCGCGAACCCAGGAAGTACAACGAGCGCAACGTTTCCGGTCCACAGATACCGTCGGGGTACAGCCCGTACTCCCGCTGGTACGAGGACAGCGCATTGTGGGTCTGCAGACCGAAATGCCCGTCGACCATGCCGGTATAGAAACCGAGGTCCTGCAGACGGGCCTGCAGGGTGGCGACGTCGTCTCCGTACATGGGCGCACCGAACTGATGGGTCAGCGTGCGTGCACCGAGCCGGTAGGAGGCCTCGCGTAGGGCGCGATACGTGGCCTCCCCGACGATTCCGTCCACCAGCAGGCCACGATGCTGCTGAAACGCCCGGACGGCGCTGTCGAGCTCGTCGTCGAACGCGTCGAGAGCAACATGCCTACCGGTGCTCAGGTCGGCGTCAGGGTTGTCCATCAGACCTAACGCCGCCAACGCTGCCCGGATCTCGGTGACTGCTCCGCCACGGTCACCGCGACGCAGACTCGACATTCGGCCCCTCCATGCTGGTTTCCGGCCGTCTGCCGGACTAGCTGCCCAGCATTGTCTCAGATTTCGGCCACATACCGGAAAACGCCAGGCGTATCCGGGGTGTGCGTGATGTCAGAGTGCGTCGGCGAGTTCCCGCAGCAGCGCGGCCTTGCCCTTGGCGCCGACGATGCGCTTGACCGGTGCGCCGTCCTTGAAAAGGATCAGCGTCGGGATCGACACCACCTGGAAATCACGGGCGGTGGCCGGGTTGGCGTCGACGTCGATCTTGGCGACACGCAACTCGCCCGCCTTCTCGCCGGCGATCTCCTCGAGCACCGGGGCCACCATCTTGCACGGCCCGCACCAGGTGGCCCAGAAATCCACCAGCACCGGTGTGCTGCTGGTCAGGACGTCGTCGGAGAACGAATCGTCTGTCACCGTTACTGTTGCGCTGTCCGCACTCATGGAGCTCTCCTGTCAGGTCGAAATCTATTGGGGGTCAGTCGTTCTCGGCGAGCCAACGCTCGGTGTCGATGGCCGCCGAACAGCCGCTGCCCGCAGCGGTGATGGCCTGGCGGTAGGTGTGGTCGACGAGGTCGCCCGCGGCGAACACGCCGTCGAGGGTGGTGGCGGTGGTACGGCCGACGACCTCCACGTAGCCCTCGTCGTCGAGATCGATCTGGCCGCGCACCAGTTCCGAACGGGGATCGTGGCCGATCGCCACGAACACACCGGTGACGTCGAGCTTGGACTCTTCGCCGGTGACCGTGTCACGCAGTCGCACGCCCGTCACCTTCGGATCGCCCTCGATCTGGGTGATCTCGGTGTTGGTCAGGAAGGTGATCTTCTCGTTGGCGCGGGCCCGCTCCAGCATGATCTTGGAGGCGCGGAACTCGTCGCGGCGGTGGATCAGGGTGACCGAGCGGGCGAACCGGGTGAGGAACGTCGCTTCCTCCATCGCCGAATCGCCACCGCCGACCACGATGATGTCCTCGTCGCGGAAGAAGAAGCCGTCGCAGGTGGCGCAGGTGCTCACACCCATACCGGTCAACGCTTCCTCGCCGGGCACGCCCAGATGGCGCGCAGCGGCACCCATCGCCAGGATCACCGACCGGGCCTGGTGGGTCTCGTCGCCGACGGTGACCGATTTCACCGGGCCGGTCAGGTCGACGGCGTCGACGTCCTCCATGCGCAGATCCGCACCGAAGCGCAGGGCCTGCTCGCGCATCTCGTCCATCAATTCGGGGCCGGTGATGCCTTCGCGGAATCCCGGGTAGTTCTCCACTTCGGTGGTGGTCATCAACGCGCCGCCGAACTGCGTGCCCTCGAACACCAGCGGCTTGAGCTGGGCGCGGGCAGCGTAGATGGCTGCGGTGTATCCGGCGGGGCCGGAACCGATGATGATGACGTCGTGAACCGTCGCTGAGGTGGACATGTAGGCCTTTCTGCCGTACTCGGCACGGGTTGCAACGTCAGCCTAGGCCGGATGTGTTCCCAGGTGAGTTCGTAGGACAGACTACGGACGTTTCACCGGGCGTTTCACCACGGTCTGGGCCAATGTCCCGGCGTGTTCAGCGTCGCAGTTCGCCGGGAGCACCAGGGCCACGACGGAGTCGGTCGTGTCGGGTGGTCTGGGCGGCACCAGGACCAGCACGCCGGGCTGAGCGGCCACCTCCAGGGGCCGGGCACCGAGCACCGTCACGCCGGAGGGATAGCCCAGCGCGGTCAGGCAGGCGGTCCGGCGTTGCGGGTCGGTCAGCGGTCCCAGATCGGGCGGGACCGACAACAGCCCCTGGATCTGGGGTTCGGACAGACCGATCTCGCTGCGCGGCGGTGACACGGTGATCTTGCCCAGGCTGGTCATGGTCGAGCGGGCCTGACCGCCCGGGTGTGTCAGTACGGCTCCGCCCACCACGGCGGCCAGCACGGCCGCACCCGCTCCGGTCACGGCGGCGATCAGCTTCCAGCGTCTCGCGGACGGCTTCGGCGGGGCGGGCTCGGTCCGCAGCGCCTCGGACAGCCGGGCACTGACCTCTGCGGGCACCGGGGCAGCGGAGTCGGAATCCGCACCGAGTTCGCGTAGGTCGCGGCGCACCCGATCGAGGGCGGCCAGGGTGTGCCTGGCCTCGGGGCCGGCCAGGGGGTCGCTGCGCACGCGCCTGCGGACGTCCGCGGCGGTGGCGTCGTCGAGCAGCCCGGCCTGCAGATCAGCCAGCAGCTCAGCAGGAATCGGGCCGTCCGACGGCACTCGGGGCGTGCTGCCGTTCATCGGCTTCAAAATACTGGAGTAGGCGGGCCAGCTTGTGTCTGGCGCGGGCGCACCGGCTCTTCACGGTGCCCTCCGCCACCCCGAGCAGCAGCGCCGTCTCGGCCACCGAGTAGCCCTGCATGTCGACCGCGACCACCGCGGCGCGCTGCTCGAGCGGCAGCTGCATCAGGGCCCGCTCCACCACGATCGCGGTGGCCACCCGGGGAGCCGGGTCGCCCGCGGGGTCGCGGAGGTGAACCAGGTGGCCGAGTTCGTACTGGGACGCGGTGGGCTGGTTGCGCGACCGGCGCACGCGGTCCAGGCAGGCGTTGACCACGATCCGGTACAGCCAGCTGCTGACCGCCGAGTCGTGGCGGAACGAAGCGGCGGTGCGATGTGCCGACAACAGCGCGTCCTGCACGGCGTCGTCGGCGTCCTCGTGGTGACGGCTGGTCAGGAAGGCCAAGCGGCGCAACTGGCGGTGGTGCCGGTGGACCAGTTCCTCGAACGCGTAGCGGTCCCCGGCGACATGGGCGGCCAGCAGTTCGGCGTCCGAGCGCACGGCCGCGTCGTGCCCCCGCGGCTGCTCTGTGCCCGGCTTGCCGGTCCCCCCGAACCTTCCCACACGCTGAACTTAAACGCTGTCCGGTGCTGCCCCGGACACTTGTTTGCCTGGCTGGTTATAACGCCAGGTCAACGTCCTATCCGGGCTGGGGATGACGGTTCAGGAAGCCGCTTTGACGGTGACTTCGGAGATGTCGGTGCGGCTCTTGCCGTCCACGGTGCCCAGCGTCGAGATCCACACCAGAACGTAGGAGGTGGACGACGCCTTGTTCACCGAGATGGTGTTGGAGCCGGGCTTCAGCGGTGTCGCCGGGCTCAGTTCGGTGGTGTCCGACAGTGACGACGGCGTGGCGGACTGGGCCGAGCGGATCTGCACCGAGGTGCCGGTGCTCGTCACGTTGAGGGTGACCGAACCGACGACGGTCGGCTGCGGCAACTGCAGCATCAGGCCGACGCCGTTCTTGAACCCGGGGAACGGGGCGGGATCGGAATACGTGTCGGTGGACCACGCCGTGCTGGTGTTGCCGTCGATGGCCTGCCCGGCCGTAGCCGGTGAATCGGCCTCGCCTTCGGGCGAGAACACGGTGGCCCGAACGGGTTTCACCGTGCTGCCGGTGGCCGCCGATGAGTTGTCCTGGGTGTCCTCGCTGTTCGACGACGGGGCGTTGAGGCCGAGCTCGTCCCGGTTGAGGCCCCCGCCGACGTCGCCGAAGATGCTGTTGAGGACGGACGCCATCACGATCAGGGCGACCAGGATGATGCCGGCGGCCACGCTGATCCCGATGATCAGGCCCTTGCGGCGCCGGGCTTCGGAGGCTTCGTGTTCCTCGGGCGTCTCGTGAGCGCGGACCGGAGCGGCGACCGGAGCGGGGGTCTCCTCGACCGACCCCAACAGCTCTGTCCGATCGGCGATCGCGGTGGCCTGCTGTAACAGGTTCAAAAGGGTTGGAGCACTGCGGATCCCACCACCGGGCTGGACGGCACGAGCGGCCGCCGCGGAGATCTGGAACGGGATGTCGCGGTCGATGGCGCGCGGTTCGACCGGCTGTCCGGCCTGGTCCAGTGCGGCGGGTTCCAGGCTGCTGCGGGCCCCGGACTCCGGCAGCGGCCAGCGGTTGACCAGCAGCGCGTAGAGCGCGGCCCCGATGCCACGGATGTCGTCGTCGGGGGTGGCGTCGGGCATGGTGGCCGGGAAGGCCAGCGCCACATCGCCTTCGATGCTGACGCGCACCCGGCTCGGGTGATCGATCGACAGGGCGACCCCGGCACGGTGGGCGGCCTCGGCGGCAGCGGCCAGCGACTGGATGGCCCGGGCCCCGCCGATCGGCGACGGCGAGGTGTCGGCCACCTCGGCCAGCGAACCACCGCGAATCCACTCGGAGACGATCAGGCCGCCTGATCCGCTGTGGGCCACGTCGAGCACCCGGGCGATACCGGGAACGTCGATGCGGCTGAGTTTGAGTGTGCGCGAAAGGATTTCCTGCACCTGAGCGTCGGACATGGTGGCGTCCGGGTCGACGAAGGTCAGCGCGACCTGGCGGTCCAGCGCGGTGTCCAGAGCCTGCCAGAACTGCAGGTGCGGCGGTCCGCCGTGGAACACGAGAAGTCGGTAGCGACCTTCGGCGATGGTCGCGCCGGGGATGAGGTGCACATCGTCGTCCGCCGATTCCAGCGCGGCGTCGTGCGGCGGGGCGAACGAGATCGGTTCACGGGTCGGGTCACCGCCGTAGTCGGTGATGGGCCGCGTCGTCCCGTTGGTCCGGCTGCCGGCGGAGTCGCCGGATCCGGTGCCTTCTGCCGACGCAGTGGCTGCTGCCGGCGCCTCCGGGGGGACGTCCGGCTGGAACTCGTCGGCGGCCGGACGCGGCAACTTCGTCGTATCGGTGGTCATCCCAGAACTCGACGCGGAGTTCGGTGCCGGGCCGTCCGCAGATTCGTCGGTCACCGGTGATCCTTTCCACATCCCCACCCCGGCAACACCTGCCGGAGTCCCGCCTCCGGCGGCTGCCGGGCTCGACGGCCACCCGCTGGGAGAAGAATTCCTCTGATCAGGGTACGTGACGGGCGCTGCAGGATGAGGCCCGACGGGCGGCGCAATTGTTTGCACGGCTACCTGTCCGGCCTTGGGCAGCGACGCGACATGCCCTCGCCCGAGCCGTCGGCGGACCATGTTCAGCGCCGCATGGGCCTCGGGCACCCGGGCCGCGAGCATCACGCCGGCGATGATCGGGACCATGATCACACCGAGTGCGACCAGGCGCAGCAACGAACCCGCGGCACCGGCATGCTCGGTCAGCGAGTCCAGCCCCAGCAGCCGGTCGGCGGCGTGGGCCACCAGGCTCGCGACCAACGACGCCGCGATGGTCACCAGAATCGTGCGGATCACCGCGTCGCGCAGCAGCCGTCCGCCCCGCGGTCGCAGGTTGGCCTTCAGCAGTACATAGCCGACCAGGGCCCCGGCCACGTAGCCGAGGCCGTTGGCCAGGCCCAGGTAGCCGGCCACCATGTTGGGGTTGTCGGTCAGGTGGGGCGTGGCGATCGAAGCGACGATCTTGACGGTCGTGATCACCACGACGATGACGATCGGTGTCCAAGGCCGCTCCCGCGCGTAGAACACCCGCAGCTGCAGCAGGACCAGCGCGTAGGGGATCAGGGTGAAGGCCGACAGCGTGATCGCCATGCCGAGATAGCCGGCGTCGCTGGCGCTGAAGTTGCCGTAGGAGAACAGTGCGCTGCCGATGGCGGGTCCGCCGACCGTCATCATCGCCACGATCGGGATGAGCGTCACCATCGTCAGCCGGGTGGCCAGGGACAGATCGTCGAGGACGGCGGGGACGTCGTCGGCCGCCGCGTTGCGGCTCAGGCGCGGCATCACCACCGTCAGCACCGTGACGCCGATCATGCCGAACGGCAGCATCAGCACCAGCCACGTGTAGTTGTAGATGGCCGGGCCCGAGGCGGCCGCGGTGCTGGCGATCTGGTTCCCGACGATCAAGCCGATCTGGCTGATCAGGACGTAGAGGACCATCGCGGCGGCCATGGTGCCGAACTTCTTGAGCCGGTCGTCGATGCCCCACAGCGGCCGCAGGCTGACCCGTTCGGCGCGGATCGCCGCGAACAACACCGCGGCCTGCGCCACCACGCCCAGCGTGGTCCCGATGCCCAGCACCAGCAGCTTGGCCGTGCCCATCTCGACCGGGTCGATGGAGAGCTCACCGGGCACCAGGACGAAGACGCCCAGGGTCACGATCGCCACCATGTTGTTGACCACGGGAGCCCACGCCGGGGGACCGAACACGTTGCGGGTGTTGAGGATTGCCATGAACACCGACGACAGGCCGTAGAACAGCACCTGAGGCAACAGCAGGTAGGCGAAGGCTGTGGTCAGCGGGTTGTTCACCTGGGGATCGCTGCCGAGCATGAGCCGCACCAGCAGGGGCGCGCACAGCACCGAGAGCACGGTGGTGACCAGCAGCAGCGTGGTGGCCAGGGTCACCAGCCGCCGGACGAAGTCGGTGCCGCCGTCGGCGTCGTCGCGTTCGGCCCGGGCCAGTACCGGCACGAAGATCGCGGTGAAGGTGGCTTCGAGCACCAGCGCGGCGACCATGTTGGGCAGCTGGTTGGCGACCGAGAACGCACTCGTCAGGGGTCCGCCGAGCAGCGCCATCAGCAGGACGAACCGGAGGAACCCGGTGATGCGCGAGATCAGCGTGGCGAAGGCCATGCCCCACGACCGGGACACCACCGCGGCGTCGGACAGCTCGGCGCGCCCGGCCGGCCGGGACGGGCCCGTCGCATGCGGAATCCTCGGCGGGCCCGGCGGGCGGGCCGTGTGCTGGATGGGCGGGGCCGGCGGCCGGGTCCCGGGTTGGTCGGGCGGGATCATCAGGGTCGATCCGGACTGGGTTCGGGCGCCGGTGGGGAAGCCGGTGTCGAGGAAGTGTGCGCAGGGGGCGCTGCGGCGTCGGCGTCGTTGTTGAACGCCATCGCGACGTCGAGCGGGTCGGGATGTTCGCCCGGCGGGATGAGGTCCGCGCGGTCGGGCTGGCCGCGGAAGCGGTGCCACAACCGGCGACCGGCCAGTGCCACGAGTACCGCCCCGGCCGACAGCGTGATGAAGAACAGCACCTTGCCGTAGGCGTTGGAATGCACCGACAACCGCACGGGCTCACCGAGGGTCAGGCCGTCCGTGGTCTGCAAGCTCACGTCGACGGCCACCCGCTGGGTGAAGTGCACTTCGATCGGCACCCGCAGCGGCAGGTAACCGGGCGGCAGCTCGATCTCGCCCATGTCGGTGACGGTCATGCCGGGCGGTGCATCGACGTGCAGCCGCACCCGCACCGGCACCGGGAGGTCGTTACGCAGGGCCAGCGGCAGCGGGCTGCGCTCGGTGGCCAGCGTGTACGCGCCACCGGGGTTGACGATTCTCACCGCGCCGAACATGTCGTTCACGCTGCGGCTGACGGTCTGCAACCGCTGTTCGGCCAGCCCCTCGCGGGCCTCCGGCGGCACGGACTGGCTCAGCGCCCGCAGCATGTCCTCCCGCAGCGGCGCGGTGTACTGCAGGCCCGTCAGCCCGGTGCGCTCGTCGGTGGTCAGCGCGGCGGTGAGCCCCCACAGCCGGCTGATCACCGCCGCGATGCCGGCGTCGATGTTCTCGTCGATGTTGCTGCGCGGGTTGCCGACAGAATCCGGAGGTGCGGGCGCGACGGGTTCGGGTGGCAGGGCATTGCTCTCGGCGATCACCGCGGGCAGCGGGCGCGGGACGGCCAGCCCGGCGTGGATCGTGGTGGCCACCGTCGTCAGGATGGCCTGCGCGTCGTCGGCGTCCAGCGACCACACCAGCGGCGGCATCAGGATCTGGGTCCGGGGCTGCTCGCCCGGGGTGAGCCCGCGCCACAGGAGGGCACCCAGCGCGTCCTGGCGCCGTGCGGTCTGCGAGTCGTGCCGCACCGGGATCTCCAGTGACGGGTCCAGGTAGGACGGCACGACGGGATCGGTCCCGGCACCCGCCAGCGCGGCACCGACGGCCGGATCGAATCCCGCGGCCACGACCTCCGGCCGATAGCGCAGCGGCGTGACGTCGGCGGTCTCGGGAGCGCCGGTCTCGGAATCCTGGGCGGTGATGTGCGCGGCCGAGATGGCGACGGTCTGGCCCTGGGCGGCCAGCAGGTCCAGCGCCGGACGGGTGAGCGGACCGTCGCCCATGAGGCTGGCACCCCGGATCGAGGCGACGCCCAGAATCTGGTCGACGATGTCACCGGCACCGTTGGTGGCGATTCCGCTCAATCCGGGATCGCCGACCCGCTGCAGTGCGGTCAGATCGGCCTGCGCGTAGTTGGTGGGCGCCACGCAGAGCCGCCCGGCCAGGCCGCGCAGTCGATTCAGCCAGCCGACGGCGGCCTCCTGGCCGGCTCCGGGGCGCGTCGGGGTGCCGGGACCGGCGTCGGGTCCGTCGTTGACGACGTAGCCGCCGGTCATCGCGTTGACGGTGACCAGCAGATCGGGGTCGACGGCAAGGCACAGGGTAGCCCGCATCTGGCCGCCCGAATCGACGGTCGGTCCGGTGGCGAAGTCGGCGGCCGACAGCAACGTGTCGAGCCGTCCGCCGGGGGCCAGCGAGGCGGCGAGGCTGTCGTCGACCAACCGCACCGGTGTGGTGCCACCCGGGGCGCCGGGGGCCAGCCGTGGCCGGTCGGCCAGGGGCCAGAGCATGGTCATGCGCACCGGCTGGGACGTGTCCGGCGGCACCACCGAATTGAGGGTGTCGGCGGCCGACATCGACTCGGAGCCGTTGTCCGCGGGCCCGTCCGGGGGCACGCCGAGGACCGGCAGCAGGAAGCGCGCGTCGTCGAGTTTCGCGGGGGCGCCGTAATCGGGCGTGCCGTTGACGTTGATCAGTACGGGGTAGACGCCGGGTTCGGTGATGTGCAGCGACCCGGCACCTTCGGAGCGCAGGGGATAGGACAGTGTGAACGGCACCGACTGGCCGCGCTGCATCTCCGGTGCCAATGTGACGAAGTCGGCCACCGGCTCGAACCGGTCGACGTCCCCGGTGAGGTCGGTGCGCAGCTGACTGGAGGAGGTGACCGCCTGCGCGTGCTCCATGCGGATGTCGACGTCGCGGACCGGCCGGTCACCGACGTTGAGCACGGCCCCGCTGACCGTCATCACCGATTCACTCGTGGTGGTGACGACGTTGGGGGTGACCCGGTCGATCCGGATCTGCAGGAACGGCAGGGCGCCGGGTTCGCTTGCGCCCGCCCGGGGCAGGAGCACGGGCAACGCGGCGGTGGACCACACCGAGAACAACAACACCACCGCCACAAGCACCACTGTGTGCGCCAGGAGGGAGACCCCTCGGCGCACCGCCGGGGCGGCGGTCACGGTCCCTGTCCGCATCCGTTCGTGCGCCGGCGGGGCTGGGGTTGCGCAGGGTCGTCGCGGCGGTGATTGCGGGCGTGCGAATGGGTCTGGGGGCGTCGCCGGGGCGCGCTGCGGGGCAGTGGCGGCAAGGAGCCGGGGCCGTCGGTGTGCAGCTTGTCGATGAGCTCCCCGGCCACCTCGGCGAGCTTGCGCTCGTCGGCGTAGGCCAGCCGGGCCGGCAGATCGCGCAGCGGGACCCAGGCGACCTCGGTCACCTCGACGTCGTCGTCGGACAGCTCGCCGCCCTGGAAGCGCAGGAGATAGTGGTGCACGGTCTTGTGAACCCGGCGCCCTTCGGTGACGAACCAGTAGTCGATGCTGCCGAGCGCGGCCAGCACGTCGCCGCGGATCCCGGTCTCTTCGGCGACCTCGCGGATCGCGGTCTGCTCGGCCGTCTCACCGAGTTCGATGTGGCCCTTGGGCAGTGACCACAGCATCCGGCCGCGCCGATCGACCCGGCCGATCAGTGCTGCCACCTGGGTGTCCTTGGGGCCGTCGATGCCGTCGATGACGAGGCCGCCGGCCGAGGTCTCGTGAACGGTGCGTAGCCGTTCGGTCGGACGGCGTGGCCTCGACTTGTGCTGCTTGGACTGGTCACGCGGGGTCGGGGCGGGATTTGCGGTGCCGACGGGAGCTTCGGCGGGACCATCGGTGTGACGAGCGTCATCATTACCCTGGTCGCCGGCGGGCGGGCCTGCCGCCCTTTGTGCACGACGACGACCACGACGCCGGCTGCGGCGCCGTCGTGGTTTGGCCTGTTCGCCGTCCGACACCCAAGCGATAGTAGCTGCCATGGGGTTGGCCTCCTGCCGCACTCGCCGGTTGTGACCACACCGCGAGCATTAGGCTCATCGAACGTGTCCGACGCTGTTGTTACTGATGCCGAATTGCTGGCCGGCGCGCTGGTCTCGTTGAACCACCGCGCCGAGGTGCTGCGTGGGCTCGGTGCGGTGTTCGCTGCGGCGGGTCATGAGCTGTATCTCGTCGGTGGCAGTGTGCGCGACGCGCTGCTGGGCCGCCTGACCGAGGACAGCGATCTCGATTTCACCACGGACGCCCGCCCCGAGCAGATGTTGAAGTTCCTCCGTCCGTGGGCCGACGCGCTGTGGGATACCGGAATCGATTTCGGCACCGTCGGTATCGGCAAGGGTGAGCACCGGTTGGAGATCACCACGTTCCGGGCGGACAGCTATGACCAGGTGTCGCGGAATCCGACCGTCGAGTTCGGCGACAACCTCGATGACGATCTGGTGCGCCGCGACTTCACCGCGAACGCCATGGCGGTACGCATCACGGCCGACGGCCCAGCCGAATTCCATGATCCCCTGGGCGGTTTGGCGGCCATCCAGGCCAAGGTGCTCGATACCCCGTCGGCCCCGCAGGTGTCGTTCGGGGACGATCCACTGCGGATGCTGCGGGCGGCCCGGTTCGTGTCGCAGCTCGGCTTCGGGGTGGCGCCTCGCGTCCTCGAGGCACTGCTGGAGATGGCCCCGCAGTTGGCGCGCATCACCGTCGAGCGAGTCGCCGCGGAGCTGGACAAGCTGCTGCTGGGCAAGGATCCCGTGGCCGGTGTCGACCTGATGGTGCAGACCGGGCTCGGTGACGTGGTGCTGCCCGAGGTGGGCGAGATGCGGATGGCCATCGACGAACACCACCAGCACAAGGACGTCTACTGGCATTCGTTGACGGTGCTGCGCCAGGCGGTGGATCTCGAGGACGAGGGTCCGGACCTGGTGTTGCGCTGGGCGGCGCTGCTGCACGACATCGGCAAGCCCGCGACCCGCAAGCACGAATCCGACGGCGGGGTGAGCTTCCACCACCACGAGGTGGTCGGCGCCAAGATGACCCGCAAGCGGATGCGTGCGCTCAAGTACTCCAAGCAGATGGTCGACGACGTGTCGCAGCTGGTGTACCTGCATCTGCGGTTCCACGGGTACGCCGACGACAAGGGCACCGGCAAGTGGACCGACTCGGCGGTGCGCCGCTACGTCACCGACGCCGGCCCGCTGCTCGGCCGGCTGCACAAGCTCGTTCGCGCCGACTGCACCACCCGCAACAAGCGTCGTGCCGCGCGGCTGCAGGCCAATTACGACGATCTCGAGAACCGGATCACCGAGCTGGCGGCCAAGGAAGATCTGCAGCGGGTCCGGCCGGACCTCGACGGCAACGAGATCATGGAGATCCTCGGTATCCCGGCGGGCCCGGAGATCGGCGAGGCCTGGCGGTACCTCAAGGAGCTGCGGCTCGACCACGGGCCGCTGTCCCGCGAGCAGGCCATCGACGAATTGTTGAAATGGTGGAACGCCAGGGGCTGACCGTGCGTCTGATCAGTCATGGACTACTGCCTGGGTGATCCCGACGGGACCGCGACCATCGTCACCGGTGTGCCCGATGTGGATGTGGACGGCAACGGCAGCCCCGACGGTATCGGCCTGGATTTCGACGGGGACGGCCGTATCGATGACGTGATGGCCGATTTCGACGGCGACGGTATCGCCGAGCGGGCGGTGCTCGACGCCGACGACGACGGGCAGGCCGAAAGCTATTTCTCCGACGACGGTTCGGGCACCTGGGCGGTGCGCGTGGACCGGTCCGGGCAGGTGCGCTGGTTCGGCTTGGACGGGACCGAGGCGACCGGGGGACCGACGGTCGATTTCGACGGTGACGGTGCCACCGACGATCGGTTGATCGACGCTGACGGCGACGGTCTGGCCGACCGGGTGCTGGCCGGTGGCCTGGCGTACGTCGACACCGACGGCGACGGGCGGTGGGACATGAAGCTGGCCGACACCGACGGGGACGGCCGCGCCGACGCCGTCTCCTGATCCCATCTCCCAGCACCGCGAGCGACCGTGTCTGTACGCGACACGCCGCCCAATTCCGTACGGGAGGGGTCGCTCGCGCTTCAGCCCCGCCCGGCGCCCGGCGGACCGGCGAAGGCCTGCGCGATAGTCAGCCACTTGGCGGCGTCGTCACCGACCGCGGTCACGTCCAGTTCGGCAGGTGCCCGGCGCTGGGTCACCAGCATGCAGAAGCCCTCGGCCGAACCCGTCACGCGCTGCTGTGCATCCTCGGGTCCCCACTCCCACAGCGTGCCGTCGGGCGCGCGCAGCTCGACCCGGAACGGCTCGGCGGGTGGCGTCAGTCCGTGCACGGTGAACGCGAAATCCCTTGTGCGCACACCGATGTGGGCAATCGAGCGGAGCCGGGCGGTGGCAGGCCGGTGGACTCCGAGGGCGTCGGCCACATCGAGGCCGTGGGCCCAGGTCTCCATCATGCGGGCGGTGGCCATGGACGTCGCGCTCATCGGCGGGCCGAACCACGGCAGCTTGCGGCCATCGGCCACGTTCACGAGTTCGGTGTGCAGCCGCGCACGCGTCTCACGCCAGTCCGCCAGCAGTCGCTCCGGTGGCGTCAGCGCGAGTTCCTCGGCCGCGGCGTCGACGAACCCGGTCGGGTTCTGCATCGCCTCGGCAAGCACGGCGTCGAAGCCGGACTGGTCGGTGATCGCGATGACCGACACCCGATCGGTCCACAGCAGGTGGGCGATCTGATGGGCGATGGTCCAGCCCTCGGACGGGGTGGCCGTGGCCCAGCGCTCGGGCGGAAGGTCGGCCACCAGGGCATCGAGTTCGTCGCTCTCGGCGGACAGGTCGGCCACGATCGGCTCGGCGCTCACCATGGCGATCAGCCTAGACCGGAGGGTCACACCCGCTTCGGGGATGCCACCGCGGCGTGCAGACCGAGTCCGACGAGGTAGGCGACGGCGCCGGCGGCCACCAGCGCCGGGGAGTGCCCGTCGGCCGGGATCACCGCGGCCGCCGCTGAGATCGCCGCGACGAACGAGATCCAGAACAACGCGTCCTGCACCGTGAAGACGTGGCCGCGCAGCGCGTCGTCGACGTCGATCTGCATCGCCGAATCCGCGCACAGCTTCACCAACTGTCCCGCGGCCCCGAGCAACAGGCCGCAGGTCACCATCACCGGCACGTGCAGTCCGATCGCCGCCAGCTGAATCACCACCGCGAAACCGAGGGCGCCGTTGGCGGTGGCGTAGCGCCCGAACCGGCCGATCACCGCCGGAGCGGCGACCGTCGCCGTGAACTGCCCGATGCCGCCGGCGGCCATGAACAGCACCGCGGTGCCCAGACCCAGTCCGGTCACATCGGGGTTGTCGCTGTGCCGGACGATCACCAGCACCAGCAGCGAGTTGATCCCGAACGCCATCCGGTGCGCGGCCAGCCCGGCCAGGGTGCTGGCGACGGGCGGCACCGCCCACACCGTGCGGGCACCGTGCACCCAGCCGGTGGCCACCGCATACGCCACCGAGCCGTGGATGGTGCGCTTGCTCTCGTGCGGGCCCAGCACATGCGGACCGAAGCGCACCGACAACCACAGCGCCAACGCCACCGGGACCGCCACGATCAGCATGACCACCGAGGCACCGGTGTCGTCGGCGCCGAACACCTTGCGCGGCACGAGCATGAAGTCGGCTCCGAGGAACGCGGCCAGTGCGCCGACCGCGGTGGCCACCGAGTTCATCGTGATCACACGGTCGGCCGGCACCACATCGGGCAGCGAGGCCGAAAGGCCCGACGAGACGAACCGGGTCAACCCGTTGACGATCAGCGCGCAGCACAGGATCGGCAGATCGCCGGTGCCGAAGGCCAGCAGAGCAGCCACGAGCAGCACCACCACCAGCCGGCCCAGGTTGGCCCCGATCAGCACCAGGCGCCGGTCCCAGCGGTCCAGCAGGGCCCCGGCGAACGGGCCCAGCACCGAGTACGGCAGGAACATCACCGCGAACGCGGCGGCGATCTGCCACGGCTCGGCCTGGCGCTCCGGGTTGAACAGGATCGCGCCGGCCAGACCGGCCTGGAAGAGCCCGTCGCCGAACTGGCTGACCGCGCGTAACTCCAGCAGCCTGCGGAATTCGGTCATGCCGCGCAACGAGTGCCAGAGGGCACGGGGAGCACGCGCATGAATCACCCGATCAACAGTACAAAGCTGAGCCGAAATCCGACCGCGCCCGGGCTTGTTCGCCACCTCTGGGCAGTTGCGGTGCCATGATGTAGGGCGTGGCGCACTCAGAAGATCCGGAGGATTTCATCGCGCCTGCGGCGCACCGGGTACGACCGGGCACGCTGCTGCTGGCCAATACCGATCTGCTGGAGCCGACGTTCCGGCGCAGCGTCATCTACATCGTCGAGCACAACGCCGGCGGAACCCTCGGTGTCGTGCTGAACCGGCCCAGTGAGACAGCGGTCTACAACGTGCTGCCGCAGTGGGCGAAGCTCACCCACAAACCCAAGACCATGTTCATCGGCGGTCCGGTCAAGCGGGACTCGGCGCTGTGCCTGGCGACGCTGCGGGTCGGCATGCAGGCCGAGGGTGTTCCCGGGCTGCGGCACGTGCAGGGCCGGGTGGTGATGGTCGACCTCGACGCCGACCCGGACACGCTGGCCCCGGTCATCGAAGGTGTGCGGATATTCGCCGGGTACTCCGGCTGGACCATCGGTCAGCTGGACGGCGAGATCGAACGCGACGACTGGATCGTGCTCTCGGCGCTGCCGTCGGACGTGCTGATCGAGCCGCGGATCGACCTGTGGGGCCGGGTACTGCGTCGTCAGCCGCTGCCGATGTCGCTACTGGCGACCCATCCGATCGACGTGAGCCGCAACTAGCGGGACTCGTCGCGGTCCGCGTACTTGCAGTCCGTCACTTGCAGGACAACGTGCAGCTGGCACACGAGCCGGCACAGCCCGCACCGGAAGCCGAACCGGCCTCCGCTGCCGCGACGGCCTTGGCGCTCTGCCAGCAGCCGGCGGCCACGGTCGCGACGGCCCCGATGATGCACACCATGACGACCATCAGGCCGGTGTGGGGCGCGGCGGCCAGGGCGGCGGCTCCACCGGCGGCGAGCATCACCGCGGCGGCCAGTTGGGTCGGGGCAACAGCCCTCAAGACCGAGCGCACGGGATCACCGGTACGAGGCCTGGTCAACAACCACAGCCCGAACACACCGACGATGACGGCGGCGCTCAGGCACAGCAGCGCGGCGATCAGCATGCGCCACACAATACGAGGCGCCGGTCGGGAAAGCGAGGTCGGGGAGGGCCCTGGTGATTCAGCCCTGCAGGCCCAGGAGCTGGGGCAAACCCGGCGCCGGGGCCGCTGCGGGAGCGGCCGGGGTAGCTGGCGGCGCGGGGGCCGCCGGGGCCGGAGCGCTGACCTTGAAGCCGGAAACGATCGCGTCGGCGGCGTCGGCAGCCGCGGAAACACCCTGGTTGGCGGCCGAGGAGTTCACCGACAGCGACACCAGGTAGTGGTCCGGTCCCGCGGTGGCCAGGATGTGCCTGCGTGAGGTGTTGAGCATCTGGCTGCCCGACAGATAGCTACCTTCGATGAAAGCTGACGGGAAGCCGTTGAAGTCGCCCATGGCCATGTCGGTCGGACGCCAGTTCTGCAACTGCTGGGTGTCGACGAAGCCGTGGCTCGCCGCTTCGGCCGGATCGAAACTGCCGACGAGCTTGTAGACCACAACCTGTGCGTTGGGGGTGTACAGGTCGGTGCTGGCGCGGTCGGCGATCACCGCGAAGGCGTCGGGCACGTTGGGGTCGGGCACCTTGGTCCAGCCCGCCGGCAGCGGCAGGACGATGCTGAGCGCCTTGAAGTCGTGGCTGGCCTGCGGCTCCATCTTCACGCCCTTGCTCTTGAAGAACTCGGCGAAGGTGCCGGACGTGGCGGGGGTGATGGTCTGCGCCGGCGGGGCCGGTGCCGCGACGGCGGGTACGGCATTGGCTGCCGCACCCGGGGCGACGGCCCCACCCGGGACGCCTGGGGCCGCCGGCGCGGGAGCAACCGGAGCGGCGGCGGGGGCGACCGTGACGGTTTGGGTCACCGTCACCGGGCCGGGAACGACAGGCGCCGGAACAAGGGGTTCGGCTGCCGCGGGCTGACCGGCAAGGCCGACGACCCCGGCCACTCCGACGGCCGTGCCTGCTGCCAGCAACCGCCACCGGCGGGCCAACTCCATCATCACTCGTTCCCTCCGCAAACCGTGCCCTTACCAGGGCAACCTGCACCAGAGGCCGAGACTATCCACGGGTCACCGCCCGCCACCAGCAACTCAACCGACCTGGAATCAACCCCTGACAGAGCCGCGACGCAACCGATACCAAGCCGTGGCCAACGGAAGCGTCAGACGGGCGGTGAGCTGCTCAAACCGTGGCCTTATACCCTGAACGTCGTGATCGAACCCGCCACCACGTCCCAGCCAGGGCCTTCAGAAGGTGATTTGTCCTCCTCGCGTGCGGGGGAAGACACCCCGCAGCACCGCTACACCGCGGAACTGGCGGGCCAGATCGAACGCACCTGGCAGCAGACCTGGTCGGACCTCGGCACGTTCAACGTGGCCAATCCGGTGGGCTCGCTGGCACCGCAGGACGGCTCGGCGGTGCCCGCCGACAAGATGTTCGTCCAGGACATGTTCCCGTACCCGTCCGGTGACGGCCTGCACGTCGGGCACCCGCTGGGTTACATCGCCACCGACGTCTACGCCCGGTACTACCGGATGACCGGACGCAACGTGCTGCACGCGCTGGGCTTCGACGCGTTCGGCCTGCCCGCCGAGCAGTACGCCGTGCAGACCGGAACGCACCCGCGCACCCGGACCGAGGCCAACATCGTCAACTTCCGCAGGCAGTTGGGCCGTCTCGGGCTGGGCCACGACTCGCGGCGCAGCTTCGCCACCACCGATGTCGACTTCTACAAGTGGACGCAGTGGATCTTCCTGCAGATCTACAACGCCTGGTTCGATACCGCAGCCAAGAAGGCCAGGCCCATCGCCGAGCTCGTCGCCGAATTCGATTCCGGGGCAAGGACCCTGGATGACGGCAGGGCATGGGCCGAGCTGTCGGCGACCGAGCGCGCCGATGTGGTCGACGGCTACCGGCTGGTGTACCGCGCCGACTCGATGGTGAACTGGTGCCCGGGCCTGGGCACCGTGCTGGCCAACGAGGAAGTCACCGCCGACGGCCGCAGCGACCGCGGCAACTTCCCGGTCTTCCGGAAGCGCCTGCGGCAGTGGATGATGCGTATCACCGCCTACTCGGACCGGCTGCTCGACGACCTGGAAGTGCTGGACTGGCCCGACAAGGTCAAGAGCATGCAGCGCAACTGGATCGGCCGGTCCACCGGCGCGTCAGTCGAATTCGGTACCGCGGCAGGTGATGTCGAGGTGTTCACCACCCGCCCGGACACCCTGTTCGGCGCCACCTACCTGGTGCTGGCTCCTGAACACGATCTGGTGGATGCGCTGGTCGGCGACGCCTGGCCCGAGGGCACCGATTCGCGGTGGACCTTCGGTGCGGCGACGCCCGCCGAGGCCGTCGCCTCCTACCGGGCCGGGATCGCTGCCAAGTCGGATCTGGAGCGTCAGGAGAACAAGACCAAGACTGGTGTGTTCCTCGGCGCCTATGCCACCAATCCCGTGAACGGACAGCAGGTTCCGGTGTTCATCGCCGATTACGTGCTGGCCGGTTACGGAACCGGCGCCATCATGGCGGTGCCCGGTGGCGACCAGCGGGACTGGGACTTCGCAGGAGAGTTCGGCCTGCCCATCATCGAGGTGGTCGCCGGTGGCGACATCACCGAGGCGGCCTACAACGGTGACGGCACCATGGTCAACTCCGACTACCTGAACGGGCTGTCGGTGGCCGAGGCCAAGGACGTCGTCATCAAACACCTGGAGGCCGACGGCCGCGGCCGCGCCCGGATCGAGTACCGGCTGCGGGACTGGCTGTTCGCCCGGCAGCGGTACTGGGGCGAGCCGTTCCCGATCGTCTACGACGCCCAGGGCCGCGCCCACGCACTGCCGGAATCGGCTCTGCCGGTCGAACTTCCGGACATCCCGGACTACTCGCCGGTGTCGTTCGACCCCGATGACGCCGACAGTGAACCGTCGCCGCCGCTGGGCAAGGCCACCGAGTGGGTGCATGTCGAGCTGGATCTCGGTGACGGGCTGCAGACTTACACCCGTGACACCAACGTGATGCCGCAGTGGGCGGGCAGCTCCTGGTACGAGCTGCGCTACACCGACCCGCTCAATTCGGAAGAGCTGTGCGCCAAGGAGAACGAGGCCTACTGGATGGGCCCGCGCCCGGCCGAGCACGGGCCGAATGATCCCGGCGGCGTCGACTTGTACGTCGGCGGAGTCGAGCATGCGGTGCTGCACCTGCTGTACTCGCGGTTCTGGCACAAGGTGCTCTTCGACCTCGGCTTCGTCAGCTCGAGCGAGCCGTTCCGGCGCCTGGTCAACCAGGGCTACATCCAGGCCTTCGCCTACACCGACGCCCGCGGGAGCTATGTACCTGCGGCCGAAGTCGTTGAGCGCGAAGGGAAGTTCTTCTGGCCCGGCCCCGACGGGGAAATAGAGGTCAATCAGGAGTTCGGCAAGATCGGCAAGAGCCTGAAGAACTCCGTCTCACCCGACGAGATCTGCGACGAGTACGGTGCGGACACCCTGCGGGTCTACGAGATGTCGATGGGCCCGATCGAGGCATCGCGTCCTTGGGCGCCCAAGGACGTCGTCGGTGCGTACCGGTTCCTGCAGCGGGTGTGGCGCGCGGTCGTCGACGAGGAAACCGGTACCGAGCGCGTCGGCGCCCATGAGGCACTCGACACCGACACCTTGAAGATCCTGCACCGCACGATTGCCGGGGTGACCGAAGACTTTGCGGCGCTTCGCAACAACACCGCGGCAGCCAAGCTGATCGAGTACACCAACCACCTGACCAAGGCGGGGGTGGCGGCCCGCGCCGCGATCGAACCGCTGGTGCTGATGGTGGCCCCGTTGGCCCCGCACCTGGCCGAGGAGCTGTGGAAGCGGTTGGGCCACGACACTCCGCTGGCACACGGGCCGTTCCCGGTGGCCGATCCGCAGTACCTGGTGGACGACACCATCGAGTTCCCGGTTCAGGTCAACGGCAAGGTGCGCGGCAAGATCACCGTCGCCGCCGATGCAGACAAGGCGGCGCTGGAGGCCGCGGCGCTGGCCGACGAGAAGGTGCAGGCCTTCCTGGACGGCGCCACACCCAAGAAGGTGATCGTGGTGCCCGGCCGGCTGGTCAACCTCGTCGTCTAGTGATTTGTGCACCTCCGGTAACGGTGAGCGTTACGCGAGGTGCACAAATCACCCTGGGCGGACCACGATTTCGTGTACGTGACCGTCGGGCGGGGTGGTGACAGCCGTCGCCACCAGCCCGGCGACCGTCTCGGGCTTGAGGAATTTCGCCGGGTCGTATTCCCCGGACCCGTCGGTCACAGCGCTTTCATAAGCCACCAGGTCGCGTTGCATCTCGGTGTCGGTTCGTCCGGGGAAGATCGAGGTGACCCGCAACGACGGTTCGTCGGCGCGCAGCGAGTCGGCGAACGCCCGCAACGCGAACTTGCTTGCCGAGTAGGACGCCATCCCCGGTGAAACCTTCTGCCCGGCACCGGAGTTGATGAAAACGACATGGCCGCGGGCGGCCCGCAGTGCCGGCAGCAGGGCCAGGGTGAGCGCCACCGCGCCGGTGACGTTGACCTCGAAGGATGCCCGCCACTGTTCGGCGATGGATTCTGAGACCCGGCCCGGGTAGAGGACGCCTGCGTTGTGCACCAGCACATCGAGCTCGGCGAGCACCTCGGTGGCCGATTCGATCGAATCGGCATCGGTCAGGTCCAGCGGCCAGGTGGGCGCGCCGAGACGTTCGGCGAGCGCATCGAGGCGGGCCGACGGACGCCCGGCCAGAAACAGCGTGTGGGTGGGGGCAAGGGCGGCGGCGATGGCCGAACCGATGCCGCCAGCGGCTCCGGTGATCAATGCAGACGGCACGACTGCAACGTTACTGTGACGCTCGACAGCACGGGGCCGACCTGCGGACCGGGGCGCGGCGACGCATCATGGTAGGGATGCCACCGGACCCCAGCTTCGCTCCCACCCAGCTCGCCGCGCGAGCCGCGTACCTGTTACGCGGCAACGACCTGGGTGTGATGACCACTGCCGCGCCGTTGCTGTATCCGCACATGTGGAGCTGGGACGCGGCGTTCGTCTCGATCGGGCTCGCCCCGCTCAGCGTCGAGCGCGCTGTGGTGGAGCTCGACACCCTGCTCTCGGCGCAGTGGCGCAACGGGATGATCCCGCACATCGTGTTCGCGAACGGCGTCGACGGCTACTTTCCCGGCCCGGCCAGATGGGCCACGTCGGCCCTGGCGGCCAATGCGCCGCGGGTCCGCCACACCTCCGGCATCACGCAGCCGCCGGTGCACGCGATCGCGGTGCAGCGCATCCTCGACCATGCGCGCAGCCGCGGCCGGTCCACCCGGGCGGTGGCGGCGAGCTTCCTGGATCGGCGGTGGGCGGACCTGGTGCGCTGGCACCGCTGGCTGGCCGAGACGCGGGATCAGGATGGCCGCGGCCGCATCACGCTGTATCACGGGTGGGAGTCCGGGATGGACAACTCGCCGCGCTGGGACAGCGCCTACGCCAACGTGGTTCCCGGCAGCGTGCCGGAGTATCAGCGTGAGGACAACGCGATCATCACCGACGCCACGCAGCGGCCCAGCGACCTCGAGTACGACCGGTATCTGTGGCTGCTCGAGGAGATGAAATCCGTTCGCTACGACGATGATCTGCTCCCCAAGGTGATGAGCTTCGCGGTCGAGGACGTGTTCGTCTCCGCGATCTTCTCGGTGGCCTGCCAGGTGCTCGCCGAGATCGGGGAGGATTACAAGCGCCCGAATGCCGATGTCCGCGATCTGTACTCCTGGGCGGAGCGCTTCCGGGTCGGGGTGGTCGAGACCACCGATGAACGTAGCGGTGCGGCAAGGGATTACGACGTCCGCGCGAAGAAGTGGGTGGCCACCGAGACGGTCGCGCAGTTCGCCCCGCTGCTGTGCGGCGGGCTGCCGCACGAGCGGGAACGCGCACTGCTGCGGCTGCTGGAAGGTCCGCGCTTCTGTGGACATCCGGACCTGCGGTATGGGCTCATCCCGTCGACCTCGCCGGTGTCGCGGGATTTCCGCTCGCGTGAGTACTGGCGTGGCCCGGTGTGGCCGGTGATGACCTGGCTGTTCTCGTGGTGCTTCGCCCGGCGCGGCTGGGCCGAGCGCGCCTCGACGCTACGTCGGGAGGGCTTGCGCCAGGCCAGCGACGGGACTTTCGCTGAGTACTACGAACCGTTCACCGGCGAGCCGCTCGGCAGCATGCAGCAGTCGTGGACCGCCGCGGCGGTGCTGGACTGGTTGGGATAGCCGGGTTACTCCGACTTGGCGTGAGCGGGCTGGGTCTGCTCGCTCTGGCTGGCCAGCCGCTCCAGCGGGGCCAGTGCGGTGGCGAGGGTGGTGAGGTCCTCCGGGCTCAGGTTGGCCAACCGGGCGGCCAGGTCGGCCCGACGCGCGGCCAGCGATTCGCGGTGCTGCACCAGTCCGCGCGGGGTGACCTCGACGAGGACGGCACGCAGGTCGGAGGGGTCGCGGGACCGCTTGACCAGGCCCAGCTTCTCCAGCCGGCGGATTGCCACGGTGGTGGTCGGGGTGCGGACGCGCTCGCGGGCGGCCAGTTCGGTCATCCGGATCGGGCCCTGGTCGAGCAGGGTGAGCAGGATCGAGAGCTGGGCCAGCGTGAGCTCTCCGGCCGTGCCCTTGTTGGTATCGCCGCGGCGCAGCACCGAGAACACCTTGGAGAGAACGCGTTGCAGCTCCCCGGCCAGCTCTGTGACCTGTGAATCGGGCTCCACCATAATTCGCTAGTCTAACCTGTCTGAGGCTGCCAGGTCGGCAGCTTGTGGGGTTTGGCGCTGGGCTTTCCCGTTGCCCTCACAGGACCTGCGACAGGAAGCGGCGCAGGCGATCTGTCTCGGCGGCTTCGAAGATCTGGTCGGGGGCACCCGACTCGACCACTCTGCCGTGATCCATGAAGACCACCGCGTCGGCGGTGGAACGGGCGAATCCCATCTCGTGGGTGACTGCCAGGATCGTCATCCCCTCGGCGGCCAGCTCGGCGATCAACTCCAGGATTCCCTTGACGAGCTCGGGGTCCAACGCCGAGGTGGCCTCGTCGAAGAACATCACCTCCGGCGCCATGGCGAGCGCCCGCGCGATCGCCACGCGTTGCTGCTGACCGCCCGACAGCGTGATCGGACGCACATCGGCCTTGTGCCGCAGACCAACCCGCTCCAGTTGCTCCAGCCCCAACGTGCGGGCGTGATCGGGGCTGAGCCCCTTGAGCTTGCGCGGGCCAAGGGTGACGTTGTCGAGAACGGTCTTGTGCGGGAACAGGTTGAACTGCTGGAAGACCATGCCGATGCGCTGGCGCAAGCGGTCCGGGTTGTCGGCCAGCACCGAGCGGCCGTCGAGCAGAATGTCGCCGCTGTCGGGTTCGTACAGGCGGTTGAGGGTGCGCAGCAGTGTCGATTTCCCGGAGCCGGACGGGCCGATGATGGCCGTCGTGGTGCCGGCGGGCACATCCAGATCCACCCCGCGCAGCACCGCGTTGGGCCCGAACGACAGGTGGATGTCCTTGGCGGCCAGCGCGACTGGCTGTGGTGCCGGCATCAGATCATCTCCTGGTTGGTCGCCGCGGGCAGGGGATCTTCCTCGGCCGGCGGGCGACCTCTGCGCAGCCGGTTGTCGACGAAGTTCACCAGATGGGTCAGCGGGATGGTCAGCAACAGATAGAACAGTCCGGCCGCCACCAGCGGTGACAGATTCCCGGTCTGCGCGTTGAGATCTCGGCCCACCTGGAACAGTTCCCGCTGGCTGGCCACCAACCCGAGGAAGTACACCAGCGACGAGGCCTTGAGCAGCGAGATGAACTGGTTCATCAGCGCAGGCAGCACGCGCCGGATGCCCTGTGGCACGACGACCAGGCGCATCGACGAGGCGTAGCTGAAGCCCAGGGCGCGTGAGGCTTCCAGCTGCCCGGGCTCGACGCTCTGGATACCGGAGCGGAAGATCTCCCCGACGTAGGCCGCTGCCATCAGCCCGAGCGCCGCGATGCCCAGGGGGTAGGGGCTGTTGCCGGTGAGCGATCCGACCACGGGGCCGATGCCCAGCCCGATCAGCAGGATGATCACCACTTCGGGCAGCCCGCGGAAGATGTCGGTGTAGACCCGCGCCGGCCAGCGCAGCCACCGGGACCGCGAGATACCCGCCACCGCCAGGACCATCCCGAGCACCAGCCCGATGACGCTGGCGCACACGGTCAGGATGAGCGTGTTGGGTAGGCCCGTGCGGAGCAGGTCGGGGACGGCCTGCTTGTAGAGATCCCAGTCCAGGAAGGAGTCCGCCAGTTGTGCCAGTGTCGATTTGGCTGCGACCGGGCCTCCGGCGGCGGGTTTCTCCTTGGCTGCGGCGATCGCGGCGAAATCGGGCAGTTGGGGAAGGGGTGCGGCCTTGGAGCCGGGTTTCCAGCCGGGCGGCAGTGCCCGCGGCACCCAGTCGGAGTACAGCCGGGCCCAGGTGCCGTCGGCGATCACGGCGTCCAGTCCGGAGTTGAGCGCGTCGATCAGCGGCAGGTTCTCCTTGGCCACCGCCCACGCCACGAAATTGTCCAGGCTGAAGGTGTTTTCGATGATCTGCGCCGGGTCACCGGGCTGCACCGTGCCCGAGGCCTGCTGCGACGGCGCCACCCAGGCGTCGATCTGGCGGGTCTTGAGGCTGGCGTAGACGGTGTTGTAGTCGGGGAACTTCACCGGCTGCAGGTGCAGCGTGTCGATGACGTAGGCCTCCTGGACCGTGCCCTGCACCACCCCGATGCGTTGGCCTGGGGCGAGCTGGCCGAATCCGGTGATCGGTGAGCCGGTCGGGACCACGAGCGAGAAGTAACCGAAGTCGTAGCCGTTGGTGAAGCCGACGGTGCGTCTGCGGGCGTCGGTGGTGGTGATCGACGAGGACGCCACGTCGAAGCGCCGGGAGGCGGTCTGGGCCAGCAGTCCGGAGAAGTCGGTGCCGACGAAGTTGACCCGCAGGCCAAGCTTGTCGGCGATGGCCCGTAGGAGCTCGTTGTCGAACCCGGTGAACTGTCCGGCCGAGTTGATACAGATGCTGGGCGGTGCGTCCGACAGCGTGCCGACGGTGAGCACACCGGGTGTCCCCAGGCCGAGGTTCTCGGCCCGGATCGTGTTCAGCGGGGCGACGTTGGCGGTGGTGTATTTGTCGGCGCCGGGCCCGGTGGCCGCGGCCGCCAGGTTGGTGGGCAGCGCGCTGGCGCTGTCCACTCCGGGAGGAGCGCACTGGTCGACGTCCGCGCCGGCCGGTGCTGCCCACACCAGCCCGAGCAGGATCAGGACCGTGGTCAGCAGCGCGGCCGATCGTCTGGCGTACATCTGTTGCAACCTAGTGGGCGTACGCCAGGTGATGAGGGATTCCGATCAAGGGGACCGCAAGTCGCCGAGCACTCCGCGTCGGGTGAGCTCGGCGATCATGATCTCCGCCATTCGGTCGGCGCGCTCGGTGCAGGCCTTCCGGGCGGTCTCGGGATCACGGCCGCGAATGGCGGCGGTCTCCTCTTCGTAGCCGGCGAGAAAGTCGGCCTTGGCCTTCGGGTAACTGATCCAGAACTCCGAGGGCGCGAAGCTCTTGCCGGCACGGATGGTGGCGTGCAGGCGGGGTCCGGCATACTCGTCGTTGATCGAGTCGCGGAACACCCAGCAGGCTTCCTGGAAGGTCTTGGTGTCCTTTGCTGAACGCATCACGCGCAACGCGTCTTCGAGATCGCCGATGATGCGTGGTGTGGGGTTTGTGGCGCAGCGAGCCGAGGCGATGCCGTTGAGGATCCCGTACAGCTCGTGGTGCTCGGCCACGGTCGCCTCGTCGAATCGGGAGACGAAGGCGCCGCGGTGGTACCGCGTGGAGAGAATTCCGTCGTGCTCGAGCTGGACCACCGCTTCCTGGATCGGAACGCGGCTGAGCCCGAGGTCACGGACGATCTCGTTGCGGTCGATGCGGTCGCCGGAGCGCAGCTTGCCCGTCATCACCAGATTGATGATGTGCGTGACTACCTGGTCCTTCTCCTTGACGCCGTAGTTTTTCGGCACCCTTGTTTACTCCCCCTTTGAGTCGGGACGCACACCCCCCGTGCGTTGTTGTTGCGCCAGTTTCTCACGGGTGGCTTCAAAGGGTGATGCGAGTGGCCTCAGCTCACCCGCTGAACTTTGCGCGACGTCCGTCGCGCCAGCGGCACAGCGCCTCGGCAGCGGTGAGGTCGTAGTCCGGTCCGTTGACGCCGACGGTGACGATGCTGACCCCCAGGTCGGCCAGCGCGTCGGCCTCGGCGAGCATGGCGTCGATCCCGCCGGTCTCCTGGACTCCGGCCGAGCGCTGCACGGTGGACGGATCGCGGCCGGTGGCGGAGCAGTGCTCGGCGAGTACCGCTGCCTTACCGGGGTAGGTGTTGCGGTCGACGAAGGCATGCCAGATGTGGGCATGTTCGGCCACCAGGCGCAGGGTCTTGCGTTCGCCCTGGCCGCCGATCAGGATCGGGATCTCCCGGGTGGGCGCCGGGTTGAGCTTGGCCAAGCGGGCCTCGATGCGCGGCAGTGCTTGGGCCAGGTCGTCCAGCCGGCTGCCCGCGGTGCCGAATTCGTACCCGTACTCGTCGTAATCCTTTTGTTTCCAACCGCTTCCGATGCCAAGGATGAGCCGGCCGTCGGAGATGTGGTCGACGGTGCGGGCCATGTCGGCCAGCAGTTCGGGGTTGCGGTAGGAGTTGCAACTGACCAGTGCGCCGATCTCGATCCGCGAGGTCTGCTCGGCCCAGGCGCCCAGCATCGTCCAACATTCGTAGTGCGCGCCGTCGGGATCGCCGTACAGCGGGAAGAAGTGGTCCCAGTTGAAGGCGATGTCGACGCCGATGTCCTCACAGCGGCGCACCGCGTCGCGGATATGGCTGTACGTGGGGGAGTGCTGCGGTTGCAGTTGCACACCGATGCGTATGGGATGGCTCACATTTCCGAGCCTACTCACGCGGTCTGCTCGATGAACTCGGCACAGCGGTCGCCGATCATGATGGCCGGAGCGTTGGTGTTGGCCCGCGGTATGCGGGGCAGCGCGGACGCGTCGGCCACCCGCAGTCCTGAAACCCCACGTACTCGCAGCTTCTCGTCCAGCACGCTGTCGTCGCCGGACCCCATGGCCGCCGTGCCCGCCGGGTGCCCTGTCACGCAGACATTCCCGCGGATCCAGCGACGCAATTCGTCGTTGCTGTGAACCCGGGGGCCGGGGTTGATCTCGGCGGTGACGGCCTCGGCGAGCGGTGCCGTCGCGACGATCTCGCGGGTGCGGCGCACCGCGCGTACGAACGCCTCGAGATCGGCGTCATCGTCGAAGGTGTTGAGCCGGATGGCCGGAGCGGTACCGGGATCGGCGGAGCGGACCAGCACGCTGCCGCGGCTGGCCGGTGTCCACAGGGACTGCAGGATGCTGATCGCGGGCCGCGGGTAGCGGTCGACGTCGAATCCGCTCGCGTACATGGGCGCGAAGATGAGCTGGAAGTCCGGGGCGCCGAGTTCCGGTGCGGTGCGGATGTGGGCGACCGCCTCCATCAGATTGCTGGCCAGGATGCCGGTGCGACGGAACAGCCACTGCAGCAGCCAACGGGGATTCGTTGCGTCGGCCAGGCCGCGGAACCCGGGCGCCAACTCCCAGTTCATGAAGGTCGCCGGATGATCGGTGAGGTTGCTGCCGACATTCGGGCTGTCGATCAGCGGGTTGATCCCCACCGTGCGCAGGTGCTCGGCGGGCCCGATACCCGACAGCTGTAGTAGCTGCGGGGTACCGAATGCCCCTGCGCTGAGCACGATCTCGCGTCTGGCCCGGACGATCTTGTCAGCGCCGCGGCGGGTGTACTGGACGGCCACGGCCCGTCCGCCCTCGAGGACGATCCGCTGCACGAGCGTGCCGGTGAGCACCGTTAGGTTGGACTGGTGCCGGGCCGGTTTCAGGTAGGCGCGGGCGGTGTTGAACCGCCGGCCCTGCCATACCGTCACCGGTGAGATCGCGGCGCCGTCTAGATCGGGGCCGCCGACGTCCTCGTTGGCGGCCACTCCGGTGGCCCGGGCCGCGGCCACGAACCGGGTCGAGGTGTCGTCGGGGTTGGCGGCGCGGGTGACGCGCACCGGGCCGTCGGTGCCGTGGTCGGGGCCGCCGAGATAGTGGGATTCGATACGGCGGAACACCGGGGCGACGTCATCCCAGGACCATCCGGGCAGCTGCCAATCGTCGTAGTCGGACCGGGTGCCACGGACCCACACCATGGCGTTCATGGAACTGGTGCCGCCGAGGACGCGGCCACGCGGCTGGGGGATGGCCCGGCCCATGAGGTTCGGTTCCGGCTCGGCGACGTAACCCCAGTCGGTGGAACCACCGATCTGAGATCCGTAGGCCAGCGGCGCCTGCACGGCCAGCTTGCGGTCGGATCCGCCTGCCTCCAGCAGCAGTACCGTGCGCTCCGGGAGGCGTTCGGCGAGGCGCGCTGCCACAGCGCAACCCGCCGAACCGGCTCCGATCACGATGAAGTCGTATTCCGTCATGCTGTTGTCCGCGCGGCTTCGGGTCAGCCCAGAAGACCGCGCAGTATCTCGACCAGCTTGGCCGGCTGATCGCCCTGGACGGAGTGCCCTGAGTCGGCCACGACGTGGGTGCGCCGGAAGCCGGGCGCAGAGCGGGCGAAGGTGTCGGCATCCTCGTCGTTGACGAAGAACGAGTTGGCGCCGCGGATCAGGGTGGTGGGCATGGTGATCGAGGGCACGTCGTCCCACAGGCCCTCGAACCCGTCTCCCTTGCGGAACGAGTCGTAACGCCAGGTCCAGGTGCCGTCCTCGAGTTGTTTGGAATTGTGGAAGACGCCGCGCCGCAACGACTTCGGATCCCGGTTGGGGGCTGCGGCGACAGTCAGGTCGAGCATGGCCTGGAACGTCGGGAAGGTGCGGTGCTCCTGAACCAGGGCGACGGTGCCCATCTGGGCTTTGGTCATCTCGTTGTGCCGTTCGGGTGCCGACGGGGTGACGTCGACGAGTGCGAGTTCGGGGACCAGCCGGGGTTCGGTGGCCGCGATCCGCAGCGCGGTCAGGCCGCCCAGTGACATGCCGACCACCAGTCGTGGCGTGCCCGCATACTTCTCGAGGACCGGAATCAGGCTGACCGCATTGAGTTTCGGCCCGTAGTCGCCGTCCTCGCGCCAGTCCGAACGGCCGTGGCCGGGCAGGTCGACGGCCAGTGCGGGTTCGCCGAGGCCGAGGATCACGGTGTCCCAGGTGTGGGCGTTCTGCCCGCCGCCGTGCAGGAACACGATCCGCGGGGCGTCGGTGCCGAACTTCAGCGCGCTGACCGGCCCGTGCTCGATGCGCTCGACCGCAGGCAACGGGCCACTCGCGCCGATCTGTTCGGCGTTCTCGTGCAGCAGGCCGAACTCGTCAAGCCCGAGTAGTTCGTCATCGGAGATCTGGGGGTTGGCCACACCGGGACCCTAACCCGTAAACGACTCTGCGCCCAGGGCGTAATTGTGCGAGAAGCACACGCCCTGAGCGCAGAGTGAAAGAGAAGAGAACTAGCCCTCGATGAAGGTCTCCAGCTCGACGCGCGCGACATCGTCGGCGATCTGCTTGGGCGGGCTCTTCATCAGGTAGGCCGAGGCCGCCTCGATGGGGCCGCCGATGCCGCGGTCCTTGGCGATCTTGGCGGCGCGCACCGCGTCGATGATGACGCCGGCCGAGTTCGGCGAGTCCCACACCTCGAGCTTGTACTCCAGGTTCAGCGGCACGTCACCGAAGGCGCGGCCTTCCAGGCGCACGTAGGCCCACTTGCGGTCGTCGAGCCACGCGACGTGGTCGGACGGGCCGATGTGGACGTTCTTGTCCTCGACCTTGCCGGCCAGCGAGCCGGTCAGGTTGGAGGTGACGGCCTGGGTCTTGGAGACCTTCTTGGACTCCAGGCGCGAGCGCTCCAGCATGTTCAGGAAGTCCATGTTGCCGCCGACGTTGAGCTGGTAGGTGCGGTCCAGCGTGACGCCGCGATCCTCGAACAGCTTGGCCATGACGCGGTGGGTGATGGTGGCGCCGACCTGGCTCTTGATGTCGTCGCCGACGATCGGGACACCGGCGTCCTCGAACTTCTTGGCCCACACCGGATCGGAGGCGATGAACACCGGAAGCGCGTTGACGAAGGCCACGCCGGCGTCGATGGCGCACTGGGCGTAGAACTTGTCGGCCTCTTCGGAGCCGACCGGCAGGTACGAGACCAGCACGTCGACCTTGGCGTCCTTGAGCGCCTTGACCACGTCGACGGGCTCGAAGTCGGAGATCTCGATGGTGTCGGCGTAGTACTTGCCGATGCCGTCGAGGGTCGGGCCGCGCTGCACCGTCACGTTGGTCGGCGGCACGTCGGCGATCTTGATGGTGTTGTTCTCGGAGGCGAAGATGGCCTCGGAGAGGTCGAAGCCGACCTTCTTGGCGTCCACGTCGAACGCGGCCACGAACTTCACGTCACGAACGTGGTACGGGCCGAACTTCACGTGCATCAGGCCCGGCACGGTCGTGTTCTCGTCGGCGTTGTGGTAGTACTGCACGCCCTGGACCAGGGACGATGCGCAGTTACCGACGCCGACAATGGCGACCCGGATTTCTCCTGCGTGCTCAGACATGGACGATCTCCTTACTCGTTCTGTGTGCTCGGCCTTGGGCCATGTGCGGGGCAGTGCTCATGTGTTTTCCGAGCGTCCCTGCGCCGAACGTTCGGCCGCGATCAACTCGTTGAGCCATTTGACTTCTCGTTCGCTGGACTCCAGGCCCAGCTGGTGCAGCTGACGGGTGTACCGGTCGAACGAACTGCTGGCCCGCGCCACGGCTTCGCGCAGACCTTCCCGGCGTTCCTCCACCTGACGCCGCCGCCCCTCCAGGATTCGCATCCTGGCCTCGGCCGGGGTGCGGTTGAAGAAGGCGAGGTGGACACCGAACCCGTCGTCGGAGAAGTTCTGTGGCCCCGTGTCGGCGACCAACTCGGTGAATCGCTGCTTGCCGGCATCGGTCAGTTGGTAGACACGCCGAGCCCTTCGCACCTTGGTCGGTCCCAGGGGTGCGGCGTCCTCGACGATCAGGCCGTCAGCCTGCATGCGACGTAATGCCGGGTAGAGCGAGCCGTACGAGAACGCTCTGAACGCCCCCAACAGACCCGTCAATCGCTTGCGCAGCTCATAGCCGTGCATGGGTGACTCGAGCAAGAGGCCAAGAACTGCGAGCTCAAGCATCAAGATCACCCCTTTCGACAGATCAGATGGAATTGATCGCTACGACGGATCAACACCTCGCCAAACTGTATCGCGCCGATATATTTGGCGCCAAGTGAATGGCGATATTCACGCAGGGGTGGCTGCCGGGCTCGAGCGTCACGCCGGCGTGACGAAGGCAGCCTGAACAGCGCTGATGCCGGTCCGGAAGGGGCGACGGCAGCTCAGCGGCCGGGTCGGCTCACCCGTTGTTGCGGTACATCCCCTTGACGGTGCCGTCGGGGTAGAGGTTGATGGTCCCGCCGCCGAAATCGCTGCTGACGATGACGTCGATGTTGATGGCCTCAGGCGTCGACGGATCTTCGGACGGCGTGAGGCGCAACCACGTGCTCTTCACGTCGGCACGTTTGGTGTTGAGCGTGTCGGGGGCGCCCCGCATGATCCCGAGGACCTTCTCGTAATCGAATGCCGCGAGGTCGACGAGGCGATCGTCCTTCTCGACATTGCGCGGATCGGTGCTGGGATCACCCCAGCCGCCGGTGTAGCGGTAGTAGACCTTCTTGCGGCTGTCCTGTGGGTCCGCGCGGTAGAGCAGGGCCGAGTCCGGATCGATGTGCAGCTCGAAACCCATTGTGTTGCCGAACTTCTGGCGCATCTGCTCGAGCAGTCCCTTGACCCCGTTGAGCGATTGCAGCTGCGTCGGCGGGGTCAGCACCACCGGGTCGATGCCGTCGGGCACGGCGCCCGGGTCGGGGTTGAAGCTCAGCGGCGAGGAGGTGTTTCCGTACACACCCCAGCCGATCCCCATGCCGAGCAGGACCAGCACCACGGCCGAGGCGATCCGCAGCCCCCAGCCGGAGCCGGCGGGCTTGCCGACACGGGGCACGCGGGGCTTGACCAGCGTCGGCAACTGCACAGGCGCGTCCGCGTTCTGCAGATCTTCGACCAGGCGGGCGAGATCCCCCAGGGTCGTGGCGTTGGTGGCCGCCGACACCCGCTGACGGTGCTCTTCCATGGACAACTGGCCCTCACCGAGCGCGTTGTCGAGCACTTTGCAGGTGTCGTTGCGATCGCTGTCTTTGGCCCGGGTCGTCGAGGTCTGCCGAGTTGCCACGCCGATGATCGTAAGAGCTGTGACGCGGTCGCGCCTCGGTGTGTAGGGGGTCGACGTACTCTGGTCATCGTGCGATTGCAGAGACAGGTGGTGGACTACGCGCTTCGGCGGCGGTCCCTGCTGGCTGAGGTCTATTCGGGACGCACCGGCGTCTCGGAGGTCTGTGACGCCAACCCGTACCTGCTGCGCGCGGCAAAGTTTCACGGCAAGCAGAGTTCGGTGATGTGTCCGATCTGCCGTAAAGAGCAGCTCACGCTGGTGTCGTGGGTATTCGGTGATCATCTGGGCCCGGTGTCGGGTTCAGCGCGCACCGCGGAGGAGCTGGTGATGTTGGCAACTCGTTACGACGAGTTCGCAGTCCATGTGGTTGAGGTATGCCGCACCTGCAGTTGGAATCATTTGGTCAAGTCATATGTCCTGGGCGCGCCTCGGCCGCCGAAGGCACGTGGCACTCGAGGCACGCGCAAGTCGGCGCGTACGGCCAGTGAATAGCGAAGGGCGCCACAGCCGGTCAGCCAACGACATCCGTAATGCGGCTGACCGCCTCGGTGCGCGCGAAAATCGGCCGCCTGCACGGGAGAAGCCTCCGGTGCGGGAGAACCCGCCCGCGCGGGAGAAGCCCCCGATGTTGGACAAGCCGCCGGTGCGGGAGAACCGCCCCCCGGCCCGCGAGAACGGTCCCA
>NZ_HG322951.1:321550-401462 GCF_000455325.1 Mycolicibacterium septicum DSM 44393 | reverse complement strand
CGGGTCGTCCGGCGGTGCCGCCCGACGATCGGCTGACCACGGTGCTGCCCCCGGTGCGTGACGGCGGGCCTGCCCCGCTCGATGTCGTCAGGGCGGCGATGGACGGCACTCCGCCGCCGAAACCGCAGCCACCCAAATCTCCGCCCCCGCCGCCGGGAGGCGGCCGCGGATCGGGCCCGCCGGGACCGGGGCCGGGTCCGGCTCGGCAGTTCCACATCAACTGGAAGTTGGTCCGGCGGCTGTCGATCGCCGCGGTGGTGGCGATGATCCTGCTTCCGCTCGTGACGTTCGGTATGGCGTACATGATCGTGGACGTCCCGCAGCCCGGCGATATCCGGACCAACCAGGTGTCGACGATCCTGGCCAGCGACGGCAGCGAGATCGCCAAGATCGTGCCGCCCGAAGGCAACCGGGTGGACGTCGGCATCGACAAGATCCCGGAGCACGTCCGCAACGCGGTGATGGCCGCGGAGGACCGCGATTTCTATACCAATCCGGGCTTCTCGTTCACCGCGCTGTTGCGCGCGATCAAGAACAACCTGGTCGGCGGTGATCTGCAGGGCGGATCGACCATCACCCAGCAGTACGTCAAGAACGCGCTGGTCGGTGACGAGCGCTCGGGCATCGGCGGTTTGATCCGCAAGGCCAAGGAGTTGGTCATCTCGACCAAGATGGCCAGCGAGTGGTCCAAAGACGCTGTGATGCAGGCGTATCTGAACATGATCTACTTCGGCCGCGGCTCGTACGGAATCGCGGCGGCCGCCAAGTCGTACTTCGACAAGCCGGTCGAACAGCTCAACGTCGCCGAGGGTGCGCTGATGGCCGCGCTGATCCAGAGGCCGTCGACGCTGGACCCGGCGGTCGATCCAGAAGGCGCCGCCGAGCGGTGGAACTGGGTGCTCGACGGCATGGTCGACATGGGCGCGCTGCCGGCCCAGGAACGTGCCGGGCTGGTGTTCCCGCCGACGGTGCCGCCGGACCAGGCCCAACAGCAGAACCAGACCACCGGCCCCAACGGTCTGATCGAGCGGCAGGTCACGAAGGAACTGCTCGATCTGTTCGACATCAGTGAGCAGGCACTGAACACCGAAGGCCTTCAGGTCACCACCACGATCGACCCGCAGGCCCAGCAGGCCGCGGAGAACGCGGTGACCAAGTACATGGACGGTCAGGACCCCGACATGCGGACCGCGGTGGTCTCCGTCGATCCACGCGACGGCGCGGTCAAGGCCTACTACGGCGGATCGGATGCCAACGGCTTCGACTTCGCCCAGGCCGGGTTGCCCACCGGGTCGTCGTTCAAGGTGTTCGCGCTCGTCGCGGCCCTGCAACAGGGCATCGGCCTGGGCTATCAGGTCGACAGCGGTCCGGTCACGGTGAACGGCATCAAGATCACCAACGTCGAGGGTGAGGGCTGCGGGGTCTGCTCGATCGCCGAGGCGCTCAAGCGGTCGCTCAACACCAGCTACTACCGGCTGATGCTCAAGCTCGAGCACGGTCCCGAGGATGTGGCCAAGGCCGCGCACGATGCCGGCGTGGCCGAGAGTTTCCCCGGCGTCGAGCACACGCTGTCCGAGGACGGCAAGGGCGGCCCGCCGAACAATGGTGTGGTGCTGGGGCAGTACCAGTCCCGGGTGATCGACATGGCCTCGGCGTACGCCACGCTGGCGGCCTCGGGCGTCTACCACAAGCCGCACTTCGTGCAGAAGGTCGTGAACTCCTCGGGTCAGGTGTTGTTCGACGCCTCCAGCCAGGACAACGGTGAACAGCGGATCGACAAGGCGGTCGCCGACAACGTCTCGGCCGCCATGCAGCCGATCGCCGGCTGGTCGCGCGGGCACAACCTGGCCGGCGGACGCGCCTCGGCCGCCAAGACGGGCACCAACCAGCTCGGCGACACCGGCGACAACCGCGACGCCTGGATGGTCGGATACACGCCGTCGCTTTCGACCGCGGTCTGGGTGGGTACCTCCGACGGGGTGAACCCGTTGAAGACGCCAGGGGGTGGGCCGGTCTACGGATCCGGGCTGCCGTCGGACATCTGGAAATCCACCATGGACGGTGCGCTGAAGGGTAGCGACAACGAGACGTTCCCGAAGCCGACCGAGATCGGTGGCTATGCGGGTGTGCCGCAGGCACCGCCGCCGCCGCCCGCTCCCGGTACGCCGGGTGGCCCGCCCATCGCAGTGATGCCGTCGGAGACCGTGATTCAGCCGACCATCGAAGTGGCCCCGGGCATCACGATCCCGATCGGGCCTCCGACGACCGTGCCGATCGGCCCGCCGCCGGGAGCTCCCGTCGTGCCCGGCGGGCCGGGCGTCCCGGTGCCACCGCCGCCTCCGTGACGGACCGGGTATCGCCGGCTCCGCTGGCAGAAGACCAGCGGAGCGCCGACGACCGCGACCTGCCCAGCCGCAACGACCGGCTGGGCGAGGCGCTGTCGCAGACCGTGGGCGGACCCGTCGGCCGTCACGCACTGATCGGCCGGACGCGGTTCATGACCCCGCTGCGGGTGATGTTCGTGATCGCCGTGGTGTTCCTGGCGCTGGGTTACACGACCAAGTCCGCTTGTCTGCAGACGACCGGCCACGGCACCGCGGGCCAGCGGGTGGCCAACTGGGAGAACAACCGCGCCTACTACGAGCTGTGTTACTCCGACACGGTTCCGCTGTACACCGCGGAGTTGTTGAACCTGGGCAAGTTTCCCTACAAATCCAGCTGGGTCGAGAACGATGCGACGGGCAAGCCGCGCATGCAGTACGACGGCAGTCCGGCGATCCGCTACATGGAGTATCCGGTGCTCACCGGGCTCTACCAGTACGTGTCGATGTCGTTGGCCAAGACCTACACCGCGGTGACCAAGCTGGTGTCGGTGCCGCTCATCGCCGAAGTGGTGATGTTCTTCAACATCTCGGCTTTCGGCCTGGCACTGGCCTGGTTGGCCACGGTCTGGGCCACCTCGCGATTGGCCGGCCGGCGGGTGTGGGATGCCGCGCTGGTGGCGGGCTCGCCGATCGTGATCTTCCAGGTGTTCACCAATTTCGACGCGCTGGCGACCGCTGCCGCCGCGGGCGCGATGCTGGCCTGGGCCCGGCGAAAACCGGTGTGGGCCGGGGCGCTGATCGGAATCGGCGTGGCGGCCAAGCTGTATCCGCTGCTGCTGTTCGTCCCGCTGCTGCTGCTCGGGCTGCGCACCGGGCGCCTGCGCGAGGTCGGTAAGGCCGCGCTGACCGCGGTCGTGACGTGGTTGCTGATCAATCTGCCGATCATGGTGCTCTTCCCACGGGGATGGTCAGAGTTCTTCCGGCTCAATACCCGTCGCGGCGATGACATGGACTCGCTCTACAACGTGGTGAAGTCGTTCAGCGACTGGCGGGGCTTCGATCCGGAGCTCGGTTTCTGGCAGCCGCCGACTGTGCTCAACACCGTCACAGCGGTGTTGTTCGCGGCCTGCTGTATCGCGATCGGCTACATCGCGTTGACCGCACCGCAGCGGCCGCGGTTGGCGCAACTGGCATTCCTGGTGGTGGCCGCGTTCCTGCTGACCAACAAGGTGTGGAGCCCGCAGTTCTCGCTGTGGCTGGTGCCGCTGGCGGTGCTGGCGCTGCCGCACCGCCGAATCCTGTTGGCGTGGATGACGATCGATGCCCTGGTCTGGGTGCCGCGCATGCTCTATCTGTACGGCGAACAGAACAAAGGTCTGCCCGAGCAGTGGTTCACCACCACGGTGCTGGTTCGCGACCTTGCGGTGATCGTGTTGTGTACGTTGGTCATTCGCCAGATCTACCGCCCGCAGCTCGATCTGGTCCGGCACGGCGGCCGCATCGACGACCCCACCGGCGGGGTGTTCGACCGTGCGCCCGACGCTCCGCCGCGTTGGCTGCCGGACTGGTTGCGTCCCTCGGCGGACCGTGTCCGGATCGAGCCGAGGCCGGACCCCGAGCCGGAGCTGGCCGGTTCTCGGTAGACGCCCGTGATCTCAGCCCGGATAGGGCGGGTAGAACTGGGGCGCAATCGCATTCCGCTTCGCCCGGATCCACGCGGTCGTCGACGGCAGCATGGCCAGCACGAGCGTGAGGACGGGCACGACAATGCCCACGAGGACGGCGATGCCGATGGAGACAGGCTCACGGCTGGGATCGCCCGAGATGCCGATGACCATGTCGCCGATGGCGGCGATACCGAACAAGATGGCCACGGCGCACCCGCCCACGACGAGCCGGCGCCCGATCATCTTGCGCCGAAACAGCAGTATCGCTCCGACGAAGAGCGCCAATCCGAAGGCGATGCCCAACAGACCGAAGATGGCACCTGCGACGTCGAATTCACCGTCCATGATCATGATGATCACCGAGAGCACGGCGAAGCAGGTACCGACCCACCCGCCCACCAGTGCCAGGAGCCCGGCGATGATCCCCGTGGCACCGCTCGGACCGCCCGGCGGATAGCCGGGGTGCTGCGGCCACCCCGGTTGTTGTTGCGGATAGCTTGGCGGCCGGCCGTAGACCGGCTGTCCGGGGAACCCCTGCCCATGAGGTCCGTGCGGATAGTTCATACATCCCTCTCGAAGGCACGATCAGAGCGCGGGATTCGGCTTCGCCTGGATCCAGGCCGCGGTCGACGGCAGCACGGCCAGCACGAGCGTGGCGATCGGCAGCACGAGACTCAGGACTGCGAGCCCGCTGGTGCCGGGGGCGCCGTAGCGGGCTGCCGCGCCGAGGCTGAGCCCCAGGCTGATGAGGCTGCCCAGGACGATCAGCACACAGCCGCTGACAATGAGCCTGCGGCCGATCATCTTGCGCTGCAGCAGCGTCACCGTGCCGGCCAAGAGCAGGAGTCCGCACACCACGCTGAGCAGGGTCGCGAGGACCGTCAGGGTGAGCACGCCGGGGGACCTCAAGGCCAACGTCCGCAGGCCCGCGTCGCCGGCCAGCGCGGCAAGTCCGATCAGCCCGACGATTCCGTTGCCGAGGGTCATCGCGGCGCCGAGCCCGGCCAGGACGGCTGTGAGGATCGCCGTGACCCGGCTCGGCGACACCGCCGCCTCGGGCTGCGGTGCATCCGGTGGGGTGTCGCCCAGCGGGTACTCGGGCTGTTGATGGCCGAGCTGCTCCGGATAACTGGGCTCGCCGGGATACTCCGGGCCCTGGGGTCCGCGAGGAGAGGTCACTGCTGCTCCGATCCTGGGTGATTGGCGGGTCCGCACAGAGGCATTCGCAGATCAGCCGGTGTCAGCTCAGCCCGGATAGGGCGGGTAGAACTGGGGTGCAACCGGATTCGGCCTCGCTTTGATCCACGCGGTCGTCGACGGCAGCAGGGCCAGTACGAGCGTCGCGATCGGGAACACGAGACTCAGGAACTCGAACGCGCTGCCGCCGCCGTAGGACTCGTAGCGGGCCGTCACCGCGGCGCTGAGCCCGAGGCTGAGGAGGCTGTTCAAAATGGTCAGGGCGCACCCGCCGACGATCAGCCAACGGCCGATCATCTTGCGTTGCAACAACATCACGGTCCCGGGTAGCAACAACAGTCCGGAGACGATGTTCACCAGCATCACGATGACCAGCAGCGCGTACGCCCCGCCCGAGAGGACGTCCGAGGTGGAGTAGGTCGAGTCGCTGTTCAGTGCGGCGAGTCCGATCAGCCCGAGGATGCCCCCGCCGAGGGTCGCCAGTGCGCCGAGCCCGGCCAGGACTGCGGTGGTGATGGCGGTACCCCCGCTCGGCGAGGTGGAGGGCACCGGCGCCGACCCGTACGGCTGGTAGGCGCCCGGGTACCAAGGCTGTGGATGGCCGGACTGTGCTGGGTAGCCGGGTTGTGGCTGGTAGCCGGGCTGCTGCCCGTACCCGGGCTGCTGCGGATACCCCGGTTGCTGACCGTAACCGGGTTGTTCGGGAAACCCCTGACCGTATGGCCCACTGGGATAGGTCACAGATCCCCCCGATCCTCGAAGATTGACCAGCCAACCCTATACGGATTTCGCAGATCAGGACGGTTTCGGGTAGCCTGGGCCGGTTGCCGACGCAGGCGACCCTCCTGCCACGGAATCCGCCGTGGCCGTACACGACCAGAGGAGGTGATGAGGTTCTAATGCGTCCATACGAAATCATGGTCATTCTCGACCCCACACTTGACGAGCGCACCGTAGCTCCATCGTTGGAGACGTTCCTGAACGTCGTCCGCAAGGATGGCGGTTCTGTCGACAAGGTCGACATCTGGGGACGCCGCCGGCTGGCCTACGAGATTGCCAAGCACGCCGAGGGCATCTATGCCGTTGTCGACGTCAAGGCTGAACCGGCCACCGTGTCCGAGCTCGACCGTCAGCTCAACCTGAACGAGTCCGTGCTGCGGACCAAGGTGATGCGGACCGACAAGCACTAAAGGCTGTCAGTCGTCGGCGGGGCTACGTAGGCTTCGCGCAAACGGACATGCCTATCCCAGGAGGATCTCGTGGCTGGTGACACCACCATCACAGTTGTCGGAAACCTGACTGCTGACCCGGAACTGCGTTTCACTCCGTCTGGCGCAGCTGTCGCCAACTTCACCGTTGCCTCGACGCCGCGAATGTTCGATCGGCAGAGCAACGAGTGGAAGGACGGCGAGGCGCTGTTCCTGCGGTGCAACATCTGGCGTGAGGCGGCCGAGAACGTGGCCGAGAGCCTCACCCGGGGTTCGCGGGTGATCGTCACCGGCCGGCTCAAGCAGCGTTCGTTCGAAACCCGTGAGGGTGAGAAGCGCACCGTTGTCGAGGTCGAGGTCGACGAGATCGGTCCGTCCCTGCGCTACGCCACGGCCAAGGTCAACAAGGCCAGCCGCAGTGGCGGTGGCGGTGGTGGCGGCGGCTTCGGCGGTGGTGGCGGCGGTGGTTCGCGCCAGGCCGAGCCCAAGGACGATCCGTGGGGCAGTGCACCGGCGTCCGGCTCCTTCAGCGGGGCCGACGACGAGCCGCCGTTCTGATCAACAACGAAAATTTTTGCAAGGAAGAGATAACCAATGGCCAAGTCCACAAAGCGACGGCCGGCACCGGAAAAGCCGGTCAAGACTCGCAAGTGCGTGTTCTGCTCCAAGAAGGGTAAGGGGCAGATCATCGACTACAAGGACACTGCGCTGCTGCGCACCTACATCAGCGAGCGCGGCAAGATCCGTGCCCGCCGGGTGACCGGCAACTGTGTCCAGCACCAGCGCGATGTCGCCATCGCGGTGAAGAATGCCCGCGAGGTGGCTCTGCTGCCGTTCGGCTCGTCGACGCGGTAGGAGATACACCAATGAAGCTGATTCTCACCGCTGAGGTGGAACACCTGGGCGTCGCGGGCGACGCCGTCGAGGTCAAGGACGGCTACGGCCGTAACTACCTGCTGCCCCGCGGGCTGGCCATCGTGGCCTCCCGCGGTGCCGAGCGCCAGGCCGACGAGATCCGTCGGGCGCGCGATGCCAAGTCCATCCGTGGCGTCGAGCACGCCAACGAGCTCAAGACCGCGCTGGAGGGTCTGGGCGAGGTGTCGCTGCCGGTTCAGGCCGCTGCCGACACGGGCAAGCTGTTCGGCTCGGTCACCGCGGCTGATGTCGTGGCCGTGATCAAGAAGGCCGGCGGCCCCAACTTGGACAAGCGCACCGTGCAGCTGCCCAAGGCGCACATCAAGTCGGTCGGCACGCATCCGATCACCGTGAAGCTGCACACCGGGGTGGAAGCCAAGGTGTCGCTGAACGTCGTCGCGGAGTAATCCGTAGCGGAGCAATTCCGCCAGCACTCAATCGCCCGGGTGGGAGCCTGCAGAGGTTTCCACCCGGGCGTTTGCTGTGTCTCTGGCGAACGCGTTGCGGAAAACTCTGGACAGCGAAGCTAACTCGGTGTTAACCCGCCAGGTCCCTGGGCGCAACACAACACGCCCGGGATGGCAACCCGGCACGACACGCCGAAGAACTTCCCATACACAATCACTGACAACCTCTATGGCACTCTGACCTGGGAAAACTATAGATTGCTCGGGAATGATCCACAGGTTCTCCCCAGAGGCTCAACACTGCGACCGAGACCTATCCACATGCCATCCACAGCTTGATTAACAGGGGTGGTTTCGGGAGGCGCCAGCAACGTCTAGCGTGATGCGTCGCAGCGCCACGAAGCTTCTTTGTCGGAGCCCTGTTTTACAGTTGCAGTACCGATTCGAATAAACGTTCGAGCCTGTTGTGAGGCGGGTCTCGGAAGGGGTGGGGAGTCCGTGGCGGTGGTGGACGACCTGGGGCATCCGGATTCGGAGATGGATGGCCCTCCGCCTGGGGAGGACTTCGGCCGGCAGCCGCCGCAGGACATGGCGGCCGAGCAGGCGGTCCTCGGCGGCATGCTGTTGAGCAAGGATGCGATCGCCGATGTGCTGGAGCGGCTGCGCCCCGGAGACTTCTACCGGCCGGCACACCAGAACGTGTACGACGCGATCCTGGATCTCTACGGCCGGGGTGAACCGGCCGACGCCGTCACCGTCGCCGCTGAACTCGATCGCCGCAGCCTGTTGCGCCGCATCGGTGGTGCCCCCTATCTGCACACCCTGATCTCCACGGTGCCCACCGCGGCCAACGCTGGTTTCTATGCCGGCATCGTCGCCGAGAAGGCCCTGTTGCGCCGGTTGGTGGAGGCGGGGACCCGGGTGGTCCAGTACGGCTACGCCGGGGCCGACGGCGCCGATGTCACCGACGTGGTGGACCGGGCGCAGGCCGAGATCTACGACGTGACCGAGCGCCGCGCCTCGGAGGACTTCGTCGCGCTCGAAGACCTGCTGCAGCCCACGATGGACGAGATCGACGCGATCGCCTCGCAGGGCGGTATCTCGCGCGGTGTGCCGACCGGGTTCACCGAATTCGACGAGATCACCAACGGCCTGCACCCCGGGCAGATGGTCATCATCGCGGCCAGACCTGGCGTCGGGAAGGCGCTCGCGCTCGATACCCCACTGCCAACTCCAAGTGGCTGGACCACGATGGGTGACGTTGCGGTAGGCGACCACCTCATCGGCGCCGATGGTGAACCGACGCGGGTTGTGGCCGCCACCGAGGTCATGCTCGATCGCCCGTGTTTCGAGGTCGAATTCTCCGATGGCACAGTGATTGTCGCCGATGCTCAGCATCAGTGGCCGACAGGCGACGGCGTCCGCACCACCACGCAGCTGCGGCCGGGTCTGCACACCATCGCCGCACCGACCTCTCGCGGCGGAGCCGCAGTGCTGACGCCGGTGAGCCAGGTGGCAGCGGTTCGGCGACTGCCCAGCGTGCCGGTGCGTTGTGTCGAGGTCGACAACGCCGCGCATCTGTACCTGGCGGGCCCTGCCATGGTGCCGACGCACAACTCAACGCTCGGCCTGGATTTCATGCGGTCCTGCTCGATCAAGCACCGGATGGCCAGCGTTATCTTCTCGCTGGAAATGAGCAAGTCCGAGATCGTCATGCGACTCCTCTCGGCCGAGGCCAAAATCAAACTGGCCGATATGCGTTCGGGCCGGATGAGCGATGATGACTGGACCAAGCTGGCCCGCCGGATGAGCGAGATCAGTGAGGCCCCGCTCTACATCGACGACTCACCGAACCTGACCATGATGGAGATCCGGGCTAAGGGCCGCCGGCTGGCCCAGAAGGCGGATCTGAAGCTCGTGGTCGTCGACTACATGCAGCTGATGAGCTCGGGCAAGAAGTACGAGTCGCGTCAGCAGGAAGTCTCGGACTTCTCCCGAAGCCTCAAGCTGATGGCCAAAGAGCTTGAAGTGCCGGTGATCGCGATCAGCCAGCTGAACCGTGGTCCGGAGCAGCGCACCGACAAGCGTCCGCAGGTCTCGGACCTACGTGAATCCGGCTGCATGACGGCGAACACCCGAATCCTGCGCGCCGACAACGGTGCCGAGGTGACGTTCGGTGAGCTGTTGGCCACGGGGGAGCGCCCGCTGGTGTGGTCGCTCGACGAGCACAAGAACATGGTCGCGCGCCCGATGACCAACGTGTTCCCGAGTGGACGCAAGGAAGTCTTCACGCTGCGCATGGCGTCGGGGCGAGAGGTGGAGGCCACCGCCAACCACCCCTTCATGACGTTGGACGGCTGGGTTCCGTTGGGTGAGTTGGCGGTCGGAGATCGGTTGGCGACGCCGCGGCGTGTGCCCGAGCCGGTGCAGACCGAGCGGATGCACGACTCCGAGGTGATCTTGCTGGCGCACATGATCGGTGATGGCTCGTGCGTGAAGCGCCAACCGATCCGGTACGCCAGCGTCGACAAGGCGAACCTGCTCGAGGTCGAGATCTCGGCGCTGCACTTCGGAGTGACCGCCGTGCGCGATGAGTACCCGGCGGCCCGCGTCACGACGCTGCGGCTACCGGCGCCCCACCGGTTGACGCACGGCAAGCGCAATCCGATTGCCGCGTGGCTCGACAAGCTGGGGCTGTTCGGCAAGCGTAGCTACGAGAAGTTCGTTCCCAAAGAGGTTTTCGCGCTCCCCAACGATCAGGTGGCGTTGTTCCTGCATCACCTGTGGGCGACGGATGGCTCGGTGCGGTGGGATGCCACGGCGGGGCAGGCGCGCATCTACTACGCCACGACGAGCCGGCAGCTCGCCGATGATGTGACCCAGTTGTTGTTGCGGGTCGGTGTGTACGCGCGGATCAAGCGTGCGAAGAAGGTGGGTTACCGCGACTGCTGGCATGTGCTCATCTACGGCGGGGACAACCAGCATCGATTCTTGGCGCACGTCGGTGTGCACGGTGAGCGCGGCGCCAAGGCGCGTGAGGTGTTGACGCATCTTGACGGTGCCATCCGCAATCCGAATCTCGATACGGTGCCGAAAGAAGTTTGGCAGCAAGTGAAGTCAGCATTGGTGCGTGAGGGGATTACGCACCGGCAGTTCGCCGCAGCGATGGGCACCAAGTTCTGCGGTTCGACCATGTGGAAGCACGCGCCGAGCAGGTCACGACTGCATCGGGCGGCTGCTGTACTCAAGGATGTCGAACTGCACGACCTGGCCCGCAACGATGTGTTCTGGGACGAGATAGTCGAGATCACCAGTATCGGTGACCATGACGTGTACGACGGAACTGTCCCGGGCACGAGCAACTTTGTGGCGCAGGGAATCACGGCTCACAACAGCCTTGAACAGGATGCCGACATGGTCCTGCTGCTGCACCGCCCCGACGCGATCGACCGTGAAGATCCGCGTGGTGGTGAAGCCGACATCATCCTGGGCAAGCACCGTAACGGCCCGACCGCGAATATCACTGTGGCGCACCAGCTTCACTTCTCACGCTTTACGAATATGGCGCGCTAGTTCACCTCATCAATCGGCACGCTCACTCGCGCACAGGCCTGCCCGGCACTGCGACCGTCAACAAGGGCTCGAACGCGCTGATCGCGTTCCCGGCGTAGTCGGCTTTGGCCTCATCGGAGGTTGGGCCCACAGACTTTGGCGGGCCAGGACGCGCCATCAGGCACCGCTCGCGAAGTCCATCCAGCAAGGCGTCCGCCACAGGGTTGAGGCCGGTGCCAGCGGGTACGCGCGCTGCGCGGTGTCGGTCACGAGACGATCCCCACACTGCCTGAAAAATTAGTCAATAATCTCCCTCTTGTCTGCCCGCGCCCTCTCACTGCGGAGATCATCTGACGGCAAGAAGTGGGGCGCCCATTGCCGCGACTGCAACTGCGACTGGTCGCAGGGTGACGCCCGGAGAATACCCGGCGACGCGTGTGCGTCATACCGTATATATCCAGGCAAAAGACTGCGCGCGCGGCCCTCAAAGGCGCCAAAAGGCTCGGCCGGGTCCATCGGCTTTCGGCGACTCAAGGTGCGAGCGGATCCGGAAACGTGCCGGTGCGGATCCGCTGCGGCCCAACCAGCTGTTCACCGCAGCCGCACACCACCGACTGAAAAGTCAGTCAGGAACGCTGTAGGCTCTCCGGTGACGTGCGCAGTGCCCTGGACATCGGATGTGCCTGAAAGTCAGGCAACGGGGTGCCAGTGCCGGCTGAAACGGCGAGGAGATAGAAGTGATGGTCAGACGGAAGTTTCTGCAGTTCGGTGCGGCCGCGATCGGCGCACTACTGGCAGCGGCATGCACCGACCCCACCGACGCCGTCGCCGAACACGACCGTGACCAGGACGACGAGCGCACCTGGCGGATGCCCGAGGAGGGGGATCCGCACAAGCGGACCTGGATGGCTTTCGGTGCCAGCGAAGCGATCTGGGGTGCCGCGCAGCTTCCCGAAGTCCAGCGGAACCTGGCCGGCATCGCCCAGACGATCGCGCAGTTCGAGCCGGTGTCGATGCTGGTCCGGTCAGAGGACCTCGCCCTGGCCCGTGGCCTCGTCGGCCCGTCCGTCGAGCTCATCGAGGCCCCGCTCGATGACCTGTGGATGCGCGACACCGGACCGGTGTTCGTGAAGGGCAACGGGACCAAGGCCGGCGTCAACTTCAACTTCAACGGCTGGGGCGAGAAGCAGGACTACGACGACGATGCCGGTGTCGCCGACTTCGTCGCAGAGCACGCGGGCGTGGAATCGCTGCCCACAGACCTGGTTCTTGAAGGCGGCGGCATCGAGGTGGACGGTGAGGGCACCGCGCTGATCACCGAGAGTTGCGTGCTCAACAAGAACCGCAACCCGGGATGGTCGAAGGCCGATGTCGAGGCCGAGCTGGGCCCGCTGCTGGGACTGGACAAGATCATCTGGCTACCCGGCATCAAGGGCAAGGACATCACCGACGGCCACACCGACTTCTATGCCCGATTCGCCCGCCCGGGTGTGGTGGTGGCCGGTATGGACACCGACCCCGATTCGTGGGACCACGATGTGACCAAGCGTCATCTCGACATCCTGAAGAACGCGACCGATGCCAAGGGCCGCAAGCTGGAGGTTGTCGTGCTCGAAGCGCCGAGTGTCGTCCGTCCCGACTTCGAATCCGATGACTTCGCGGCCGGCTACATCAACTTCTACGTCTGCAACGGCGCCGTGATCGCACCCGAATTCGGCGACCCGCAGACGGATCAGGCCGCCAAACAGGAACTGGAGCGGCTGTTCCCCGATCGCCGCGTCGTGCAGATCAACATCGATGCCATCGCCGCCGGAGGTGGCGGCATCCATTGCACCACCCAGCAGGAACCCGTCGACTGAGACCGACCATGATCAAGGGTTCCTGGGAAGGGGAGGTCGGTGTCTGATCGTCAGACGATGATCCTGGAAGCGGCGATCCGGGTGATCGCCCAAAGCGGTGTCCGCGGGTTGCGCGTCGAGAAGCTTGCCGCCGAGGCGGGCATCTCCACCGCGTTGATCTACTACCACTTCGGAAGTCGGGCAGGGCTGATCCGCCGGACTCTCGAACACATCAACGATCGCGCCGCCCGCTACACCGAGCAAGCTCTGGCACCGAAAGATCCGCGGGCACAGATCGAACAGATGCTGCTCCTGGAGATCCAGGGGACGCCCGCGGTGCGCGAGAACAGCATCGCCTGGGGCGAGTTGCGAGCCAGCGCCGTGTTCGACGGCGACCTGCGCGAGCAGCTGCGCGACGCGACCCAGCAGTGGTCGGCGGATCTGCGAGAGGTCATCACGATGGCCCAAGACAGCGGCATGGCCGATGCCGGCATCGACCCGACCGACGCCGCCGAACGGCTCACCGCGCTCGTCGAAGGTCTCAGCGAACGATGGCTGAGCGGATCGATCACCCTCGAACGCGCCCAGCACCTCCTGGCCGGGGCCATTACAGCCGAACTCGGGCCGGCGCGGTAATCGCGGTGGCGCACGGGTAGACATCGCCGGTGCCAGTTCGTAGCCTGTCCGGGACATACGTAGCCGGACCACGATCGGTCCCCGCACCGAAGGATCGTGACAATCCGAATGACCCGGGTACGCCATTCACTTCGGCGAGCGGCGTACGGCTCGGCAGCCGCGGTGCTGGTGCTGGGGATGTCGACGGGCGACGTGAAGGCGGACCCCGCGGCCGACGCACTGTCCAAGCTCAACGACTTGTCGCGTCAGGCGGTGGAGAGTCGCGATGCCGTCACAACGGCCCAACGCGACGCCGACGCCAGAATGGCTGCCCAGACAGCGGCCGAAGACCGCCACCGCGCCGATCTCACGGCCCTGGATGTCGCGAACGCCCAGCTGCAGCCCCATCAGGCCGCTGCCAACCGGGTGGCGGCAATGACGTACATGAGTGGCGGCACCGGTCAAATGGCGGCGGTGCTGACCGCGGGCTCCCCGCAACAGCTGATCGGCCACCTGTCGCTGCGGCGGGTGGTGGCCACTGAGGCGAGCGAGCAGATGAAGGCCTTTCAAGCCGGACGTGAGCGCGCCGCCGCGGCCGTCCGGGCCTCAGAGGTTTCGGCCGCCGAGGCCCGCGCCGCAGCCGAGCAGTCGGCCGCGGTGCGCTCAGACCTGCAGGCGAAATGGAGTGAACTGCAGCGTCAGATCGCCGCCGCGGAGGCGCAGTACGCCGCGTTGACTCCCGGTCAGCGGGCGGTGATCGACAACGCGGCCGCGGCACCGCCCGTCGATCTCCCGGAGTCGTTACCCGTCGGCGTCGCGTCCGAGGCCGGGCTACAGGCCAACACCATCGTGGCTGCCCGGGCCGTCAGCGCGAGGTTTCCCCAGATCGCCGACATCGACGGGGTGCGGCCGGATTCGAAGCCCTGGCATCCCAGCGGTCTGGCGATCGACATCATGATCCCCAACCCCAGCAGCCCCGAGGGCATCGCGCTCGGAGACGAGATTCTCGCGTTCGCGATGAGCAACGCGGCCCGATTCGGGCTACAGGATGTGATCTGGCGTGGCACCTACTACACGCCATCGGGCCCGCAGGCATCTGGTTACGGCCACTACGACCACGTGCACATCACCACGACACCTCGCCACTGACCCACGGCTCGGCAATCTCCCCGCAAAGCGTCTAGATGTGCCCGCCGGGGAACATCGTCTTGACGGCCTGAGTCACGGTGTTGCGTGCGGAGGCGGCGTCGCCGGGTTCCAGGGAGCTGATCGCCATGACGTAGCGGCGTTCGGGGCCGATCGCGCCGGTGGACACGTGCAGCTGGTTGGAGCCGTTCCAGCAGCAGAACCAGCCCTGCTTGACCGCGACCGGCTCGGCGTAGAGCCCGTCGGGGATGCCGAAGCGCTGCGGATAACCGTCGGTTCCCGTCGGCGTGGATTGCGCGAGGTTGCTCATGATCACGTCGGCCTGCTCGGGAGGCAGCCCGCCGCTGCCGTCCAGCAGCATGTCGTAGTAGCGGACCAGGTCGCTCGCGGTGCTCTGCGTGACGTCCCAGTGCCCGTTGTAGGGCGCCGTGGTGCCCTTCAATCCGTACCGCGCCACGATGCGGGAGATGACGGCGTTTCCTCCGCTGCGGTCCCAGAAGGTCTGGGCCGCGCCGTCATCGGAGGAGCGCAGCATGATGTCGAGCGACTTGCGGTCGGCAGGAGATAGTTTCGTCTCGCCCTTCGATTCCTGCAGCAGCAGGTCGTCGGCGATGAACAGCTTCACCACGGAGGCGATCGGGAACGGTTGGTTGGCGCCGTTGGAGATGATCTGGCCGGTGTCGCGGTCCAGCACGACGACCTCGATGTCGGCCCCGGATGTGGCCGCCTCCGCGGTCGCCCGACGGGTGCGGACGTCGAGGTCGTCCAACTCGGCCGGCGGAGTCTGAGGAAACACGGCACGTGTGCCCAGCGGCGCGACACCTGTTGCCCGAGCGGTGTTCCCAGGGCTCGATGGCATGCTCGTGACCTGTGCCTGACAACCATTGACGAGCATCGCGGCGCCGAGGACCGCCATGCTCGTCATCGCCCGCTTGGACAGTCGCCGCCGCATACGTCTCCCGAAGATTCTGAGCCAGGTGAGCCGGGATGGACGCTGCGCCCACCGGTTATCCCAGCTTAACCGGGCATTGCGCAGCCAGCGACACGGCCCGGATCAGCCGGTGTCGCGCGGCCGACCGCGAGTGGACGAACGATCGTCGGCATGCGGCGCCAGGTGTCGTCTCGAGCCGCGACCTGGAAACCGCAGGCGCGCATCAACTCAACCGTGGCGCGGTTGCAGCGGCAGCCGCAGGCGAAGCGGCGCCACGGCTCGTGCAACGTGTCTTGGCACGCCGCCAGAAGGCGCGAACCCGCCCGCACATGTTCGATGAACAGCAACTGCCCGTCCGGGCGGAGTACGCGGGCCATCTCGCGCAGCGCTCGTTCGGGCTCGTCGACGGTGCACAGGGCGAGCGTCGAGACGACGGTGTCCACGGACGCGTCGGCGAGCGGTAGACGTTCAGCCGGCGCATCGACGATCCGCGCGGCGCAGTCATGCTGCGCGACCCGGCGCGACAATCTCCTGCGCATGCCGGGCTCCGGCTCGGTGAGCACCACCTCGGTCACTGCCTCCGGATAGTGCGGAATGTTCAACCCGGTCCCGGCGCCGATCTCGACGACGTTGCCGTAGGCGTGGCTCAGCAGGGTGCTGCGGCGACGGCGCATTCCGGCGATCTCACCCAGCCAGAGCAGCGAGTCGTACGCGAGGGCGAAGGTCCGCAGCCACACGGCAGATGATGAACTCGGCTGGGATTGGGTTCCCGGTTGAGGGGTGGCGATCTCGGTCATGTCCCAAACGTAGGAATGGCCGCATGGTTCGCGCATCGCCCGATCCGGCCATCTTCTGCCGATGGCCCGTTTCGGCTATCTCACAAGAGGCCGAGCCGGCCGGCTTCCGCGACGGCAGCGGTCCGTGAGGTCCGGCCCAGCTTGCGGCGGATGTTCGCGACGTGGCGGTGCACGGTGTGGGGGCTGAGCACCAGGTGATCGGCGATCTCGCGGTCGCTGAGACCGCGTGCGAGGCAGGCGAGGATCTCCTGCTCGCGGCCGGACAGTACGACCTGTTCCGGCGCGCTGGCCTGGTGCGGTGACGGCTGGGCTGGAGCCAGAGCTTCACGGCATGCGCGGACGACGGAATCGACGTCACCGTGCCACGGGAAATGAGCGCTCCCTTTCAACGGGATGAATGCCGCGTGCGGGATCGCGGCAGCCACCTCGCGCCCCAGCTGGTACGGCACGGCTCGGTCGTCCCGGCGATGTACCACCAGTGTCGGAGATCGGACGTGCGCAAGATGATCGCCGACGTCGAGGCGATAGACCATGGCCAACAATGCGGCGGCGGTCTCGGCCGTCGCCGCCTCTCGCTGCAACCTGGCGAAGCGGTCCTGATCGTCGCCGTCGGCCCCGCTGAGGAAGATGTCGCTGAGCAGGCGTGAACCCAGTCCCCAATGTGCTTGTAACGCAGTCAATATCGCGTCCCCCACACCCGGGGCCGTAAGCGCCGCCCCATTCGGGTACGACCCGTACAACACCAAGCGCTCGACGCGTTCGGGGAACGCCGCGGCGAATGCCACAGCGGTGCAACTGCCGGATGAACCGCCGATGAGCGAGACGCGCTCGAGCCCGAGTTCGTCGAGAACCGTACGCAGTGTCGTGACTTCGCGGTCGAGGTTCAGATCGGATTCGAGGAGCGTGCGATCCGACATCCCGACGCCGAGCCGGTCGTAGCGGATCAAGGTGTATCCGTCGGCGACGCCGTTCCAGAATCGCCGGTAGTCCGCATCTTGCCAGTCGAGTTCGAGGTGACTCACCCACCATGCCGGGGCCACCAGCGGTGGTCCTTGCCCGCGCACCTCGTACGCGATTCGGCGCCCGCCGACGCGCAGAAACTGGATCCCGGACTTTTCCAGCACGCCCACGAGCGTAATCCGGCAACTACCTCGACGGTGCCGTCACGGATGAAGGTTCCACTGGCCGACATCGGAGGCCAAAGCATCGTTGACGTCGACTTCGAGCCCGCCGACCACGGGGCCCGGATTCGACACGGTGCTCACCACGCGCTGGTAGAGAACTGCGGCAGGGTGGATCTGGCCGCGAGACCAGGACCGGGTCTGCCATGCCCACGCGCGGCCGGGCGAGGTCGACCTGCCGACAACGCCATCGGCAATGGCCCACTGGCACGGGTTGATACCCCCGTAGATGCCGGTGCGCTGCACGCCGATCACCGAGTTGATTCCGCGAAACCACGGCAGCGCGACGGTGTTCCAGGTGTTGCGGTCGATATCGTCGTCGACGCTGAAGAAGACCGGGGCGCTCTGGCCGCCACCTGCGGCGGTGTGCAGCTGCCAGGCGGTGCGAGCGTCGGCGACGCCGCCGGCGAACCCGCGCGTGAAGTCCGACGGTGCCGTCCCGCCGGGCTTGCCGTATTGGTAGTTGCTGACGATCACCAAACCGGCGGCCGTCAGCTCACGGGCGTAGGGCAGGGTGATCGGCTTGGCGCCCATGGAGGAGCCGGGCCGTGAAGTCGAGACGTAGTTGATCACCCCGGAGTGGCCGGCGGCCCGGATGTCCCGCGCGGGGATCTGGCGCATGGCGAAGTCGATCAGCGTGGGGGCGGCGGCCGATGCGACGGGCATGGCTGCCGATGCCACGCCGAGACCGGCCAGCGCTGAGGCCGCGGCGGCGTAGCGCAAGGCGTCACGCCTGGAAACCTGCACGGCGTGATGTTAACAAAGTGACTGCTGTGACCCGTGTTGCCTCACGGGTCGGTTTCAGTTCGATGCCGCACTGTTATCCAGCCGGTGCCGTGCCCGTTCTGGCGCCCGGGACCGTCACGACAGCAAGGTCATGTCAACACGAAGGCGATCGCCGCGAGCAGCACTGCGGCAGCGACGAATGCCACCGCGACGGCTGTCCAGCGGTTGTTCTTGACCCAGATCCGTACCGACGGCACGGTGATGTAGATGTGCGGTTCCGCGCTGACCATGGAGCCCCCTCATGCTGTTGTCGCCAGGCTACGGCGCCGGTGTCACGTCCGTCCCGGCACCCTTGACCGACGCCTTCGCCCGATTCTCCGCACGTACCGATCTCTTGCCCCGCACGAACCCGGTCGGGGAGATCGATACCGACAGCAGGGCGTCCTCGCCGTTGACGAACGGGTGGAACCCGACACCGGCGCCGCCGCGGCCCTTGACCGGGATATCGGCGACTTCGGTGACCTTCCAGCCCTTTTCGGAGATCGACAGCATCGCCTCGCCGTTCTGGCATGAAATCGGCAGCGCCGCAACCACTTCGTCGCCGTCACCGGCCAGCTTCACCCCGGCCACACCGTTGCCGGCCGCGCCTTGAGGGTTCACCGCGGCGGGGTCGATCCGCAGGATCTTGCCGCGGCGCGTCACCAGGGCCAGGTGGTAGCCCTCGGCGAGCACGCCGGAGCGCAGCAGCCCGGTGATGTCGGGCGCCACCGGGATATCGCGGATCTTGAACGGCAGGCCGTTGCCGGTGGTGAACTTCACCCGCCCGTCGGTCCAGACCGCCCAACCGAGACCTGAGGTGAGCAGGTCGCCGTGGCTGTCGGAGAACACCCCGCGATCGTCGAGGCGCCATGCGGCGTTGACCTTGCGCTCGCGCGGCCCGTCCTCGTCAGCAGACGAGGCCACGGGTGTGGCCTCTGAGTCCAGCACGGTGCGGCGGTCGAACTCGGGCCCTTTGAACAGTTTGGCGGTCTCCACGAGTTCCTTGTCGATCACCACCCGGCGCGCGTCGGGGTTGGACACCAGCTCGGTCAGCTCGGCGAACTCCGCGTCGAGTTTGTCCGCCTCGGCCTGCAGCTCGATCACGTCGAGCTTGGTAAGCCGGCGAAGCTGCAGTGCCAGAACGTAATTGGCCTGCTCTTCGTCGATGCTGAAGTGTTCCTGCAGACCCTGGCGGGCGTCATCGACGGTGTCGGAACCGCGAATGACCGCGACGGCGGCGTCGATGTCGAGGTGGATCTTCATCAGGCCGGCCACCAGGTGCCTGCGGGCGGTGACCTTCTCCAGCCGGTACTCGCTGCGGTGCAGCACAACAGAATCGCGCAGGTGCAGGAAGGCGCCGATCAGTTCGCGGACGTTCCACCAGCGGGGCACCCGGTCCTCGTCGAGCGCGACCAGACTGGCGGCGAATGTCGACTCGAGCGGGGTCAGGGCGAGCAGTTGCTCGCGGATCTGCTCGGCGCTGTAGCCGCGTTTGGCGGTGACCAGGATGCGCAGTCCGTTGCGGCGGTCGGTCAGGTCCGACATATCGGCCACACCCGACATCTCGCCGGATTCGACCAGGGCCCGGATCCTGTCCTGCACAGTGTTACTCGCGACGCCGGGCGGCAGCTCGGTGATGATGCAGTTCTTGCCGTCGACGGACACCGTGCCGCGTACGGTGAGCGCGCCGCGGCCGGTGGTGATGTACTCCCGCAGTCCGGCGGTGCCGACGACGGTGGCCCCGCATCCCCAGTCGGGGCCGGGGATGAGTTTCAGCAGCCTGTCGTCGGTCATGTTGGGCGTCTTCAGCAGCGCCCGGCACGCGGCCATGACCTCACGCGGATTGTGCGCGGGCACCTTGGTGGCCCAGCCCTCGGCGATGCCCATGGCGCCGTTGCACAGCAGCACCGGCCACTGCGCCGGCAGCATCGTCGGCTCGGTCCACTCGCCGTCGAACGTCTGCACCATCGGCACCGCGTGGTCGTTGAGTTCTGCGGTCAGCGCGGCTCCGGGTGCCGACAGCCGCATCTCGGTGTACCGGTCAGCCGCGGGAATGTCGCCTTGGATACGCGGGAACGCACCTTGTCCGTCAATGACTTTCACCCGCTGGAAGTCGGCGGCCATCAGGGCGGCGGCGCCGTACATCGACGCGCCACCGTGCGGGTGCAGGTTGCCGGTGACGGCCGAGCAGATCTTCGAGGACTTCTGCGGCTTGTTTCCGGGTTGCAATCCGGAGTCGTGCATCTGGTAGAGCAGACGCCGCTGACCCGGCTTGAGCCCGTCGAATGCCGAAGGGATGGCGCGGTCGCTGACGCTGTAGAGCGCGAAGGTCAGCTGGTAGTGGTTCCAGTAGTCGTCGGCGCTCTGGTCGAGGACGAGGTCGGGGTTCTGTTCGATGAGCGATGTCACGGCCGGTCTCTCCTACGTTCCCTAGCTCAAGTCCAGCGTGGAGGTGTCGACGCGGGCGGCGACATCGGCCATCCACGTACGTCGGCCCTCGGGTGGCCCGCCGAACAAGGTGTGGTGCAGTTTCTTCTCGCCATCGTCGAGATGAACCCGAATCACTGTGCGGCGCTGTGGATCCAGCACGGTGTTCCAGAAGTCGTCGGCATCCATCTCGCCGAGACCCTTGTTGCGTTGCACCTCCACCTTGCGCTTGGAGGTGGCTTTCAACTGGGCCACGGCGGTGTCGCGCTCGGACTCGTCCTGGCAGTAGATCCGCTGTGTGCCGTCCTTGACCACGAACAGCGGCGGCAGCGTCACGTAGACCATCCCGGCCTCGACGAGCGGCCGGTAGAAGTCGAGGAACATCGAGATGAGGCTGGAGTTGATGTTGCCGCCGTCGGGGTCGGCGTCGGAGGCGAACAGGACCCGGTCATACCGGCACAGTTCGGGGTCACAGCTGTCCCGGATCCCGCAGCCCAGGATGCGTTCGATCGAGTCGAACTCGTCTTTGGCCCGTGCCTTGCTCAGCGCGAAGCCATAAACGTTGGGCGGCTTGCCTTTCAGCGGGAAAGCCGCCTGAAATGTGGCGTCACGCGCCGCCTTGATGGTGCCCAGCGCCGAGTCGCCCTCACACAGGAACAGCTCGGCACCGGAACCACGACCGGTCTCCCGGCTGGGCAGCAGTTTGGGCGGCAGCGACAGATTCGTGCCCAGCCCTTTGGCTTTCGACGCGGCACGAGAACGGGCTTTGGCGCCTTCGGCGCTGCGACGGGCCCGGGCGGCTTCCAGTGCCAGCTTCGTCCACAGCGTGACGGCGTCGCTGTTTCCGGGGTTGGCCGCCCAGATGGTGACGCTGCGCGCCACGTCCGGTGCCATCGCCACGTTCAGCGATCGTGACGACACCGCGGTCTTGGCCTGGGAGTCCCATGCCACGTCGGGTGCGCGGGTGTCGACGGCCAGTGCGGTGACGGCGGCGAAATCCTGTGCCTCGGGCCCGTCCTCGCCTTTGGCCAGCCCGAGGTCGCGGATCCGGGACGCGCGGTCGGCCAGGGCTTCGGAGAACCCCTTCACCGCGGCGGTCAGGTGGGATCCGCCGTTCGGGGTGCGCACGGTGTTGCAGAACGCGGCCACCGTCGCGGGTTCGGCCGGGCCCGCGGTCAACGACCAGCGGAACGGGGTGGGGCCGCGCCCGGTGGAGTATTCACCGCGGCCCTCCACCACTGCGCGCACGCCGGGCAGGGGAGTGCCTGCGGCGGTGCACATCAGGTCGAGCAGGGTATCGGTGCCCCAGGGGCCGCTGAACGGTTCGAGCAACGCGGGCGGGACGTCTTCGCCCGGCCAGCCTTCGTCGACGACGATCAGGTTCACCCCTGGCGACATCCGCGATGCGGCGTGCGCCCGCAGCAGCACCTCCCCGACATCCAGGCTGGAGTCGGGCACCACGGCCGGGTCGAACAGGATGCGCACCGTGGTGCCGTGGGCGTCGGGCTTGCGGTTGCCGGCGCCGCGCAGTTTCTGTGTGTCGGCACGGGTGAACTCCGCGTCCGGGTCGAAGTCCTTGCCGTCGAAGACCCCGGGGTAGCCGTGGCCGAAGCTCTGCAGGTAGGTCTTTCCGGCGCGGCGCACCGTGACGTCGGTGCGGGCGGAGATGAACACCGCTGCGGCTGCCCCGATCCCGTTCAATCCGGCACCCGTGCTGGTCGCGTCGCTGTGGGCGGAGAACTTGCCGCCCGCCCGAGCGGTGCCCAGTGTTTTGACGATGCCGTTCTTCCCGGTCACCGGGTCGGAGTCGACGGGCAGGCCGCGCCCGTCGTCGGCGACGCTGACAGATCCGTCGGCGTGCAAGGTGATCGTCACGGTGGACCCGCCGTGGCTGGGATCGGCGACCTCTTCGATCGCGTTGTCCACCAACTCGCGCAACGCGGTGTTGAGCACGTCGAGGCCCAAGTTCACCGCCGGCCGCAGGCGCGTGTGCTGGACATCATCGAGCTCGGTGATGTCTGCGGCGTTGTAACTCACTGCTGGTCCTTTCCACCAGGGCCGATGTCGCAGCGATCGGGTCCCGTCGGAGTGTCACTCGCGCGCGGCGAGCTCGCTCCCGCCGTGCCAACCACCCCCGGATCCCGCGGGTGGCCTAAGCATTCTGCCTTGGTCCGCCGACGCCCCGTCTCACCGCCGCGGCTGAAACGGCACTCAACCTGGCGATGCGGGCTGAGATCCCGGCAAATGCGACGATGAGGCCATGACCGCAACGCTTGTCGCGAAGAATGTGGCAGGCGGATTCGCCCACCGCACGCTCTTCGAGGGGCTGGACCTGACCGTGGCACCCGGCGACGTCGTCGGGATCGTGGGGGTCAACGGTGCGGGCAAGAGCACACTACTGCGCATCCTGGCCGGAGATCTCAATCCGCTCGATGGTGTGGTCAATCTCGCTCCGGCCGACGGGTTCGTCGGGTGGCTGCCCCAGGAGCACGAGCGGGTGCCGGGGGAGACCGTGGCCGCCTATATCGCGCGGCGTACCGGTTGCACGGCGGCCACCCTGGCGATGGAAGCCGCGGCCGAAGCCTTGGCGGATCCGGCGGCCGATGCCGACGCCTACTCCACCGCGCTGGACCACTGGCTCGCCACCGGCGCCGCCGACCTCGACGAACGGTTGCCCGCGGTGCTGGCCGATCTGGGGTTCGATGTCGACACGGTGAGGCCGGAGTCGACCCTGATGACCGCTCTGTCGGGCGGGCAGGCGGCGCGAGTCGGACTCGCGGCGCTGATGTTGTCGCGCTTCGACATCGTCCTGCTCGATGAGCCGACCAACGATCTGGACCTCGACGGACTGGCCCGGCTGGAGAATTTCGTCCGGGAGCTCCGCGGCGGAGTGGTGCTGGTCAGTCATGACCGGGAGTTCCTGTCCCGCACCGTAACCCGCGTCCTGGAGCTGGACCTGGCGCAGAACAGAACCACCGTGTACGGCGGTGGGTACGAAAGCTATCTGGAGGAACGGGAAGTCGCCCGGCGGCACCGCCGTGAGGAATACGACGAGTTCGCGGAGAAGAAGGCCGATCTGGTGGCGCGGGCCCGGACCCAGCGGGAGTGGTCGAGCCAGGGTGTGCGCAACGCGATGCGCAAGGCGCCCGACAACGACAAGAACCGGCGCCGGGCGCAATCCGAGTCCAGTGAGAAGCAGGCGCAGAAGGTTCGGCAGATGGAGAGCCGGATAGCCCGCCTGGAGGAGGTTGAAGAGCCTCGGAAGGAATGGGAGCTGCAGTTCAGCATCGGGACCGCGCCCCGGTCGAGTTCGGTCGTGGCGACCCTCGACAATGCCGTTGTGCGGCAGGGCGATTTCGTCCTGGGGCCGGTCTCGTTACAGGTGAACGCCGGCGAGCGCATCGGGATCACCGGTCCCAACGGGGCGGGCAAGTCGACGTTGCTGCGGCTGCTCCTCGGCCGCCGGCTACCTGACGACGGACGCGCGAGCATGGGTGCGAACGTCGCCATCGGCGAAATCGACCAGGTCCGTTCTGTTTTCACCGGGCCGGATCGACTCGTCGATCGGTTCGAGCGGCACGTGCCGGATTGGCCGACGGCCGATGTCCGGACCCTGCTCGCGAAGTTCGGGCTGAAGGCCGACCACGTGGAACGTGCGGTCGACGATCTCTCGCCCGGTGAGCGCACTCGCGCGGGCCTCGCGTTGTTGCAGGCCTGCGGAACGAATGTGCTGGTGCTCGACGAGCCGACCAACCATCTCGATCTTCCCGCCATCGAGCAGCTCGAGCAGGCCCTCGAAAGTTATGACGGTGCCCTGCTTCTGGTGACGCATGACCGTCGAATGCTGCAGAACGTCCGGCTGGATCGGTCGTGGTCCGTCGTCAACGGCCGGGTGGCGGAGTCGTAACCCAGGCAGACGAGCGTTCAGCGCCTCGTTTCGTACCTGGTCAGCACCACGCCGCCGGGGAACGTCCGCGTCTCGACCATGTTCAGGTTCACCCAGCTGTCCACGGCGGTGAAGAGCGGCGTGCCGCCGCCCACCAGGACCGGGTAGGTGGCCAGCATGTACTCGTCGATCAGCCCGGCTCGCATGGCAGCCCCGGCGAGTGTTGCGCCGCCGATGCTCATCGGGCCGCCGTCTTCGGCCTTGAGCCGGGTGATCTCGGCAACCGCATCGCCGGTGACCACGCGGGTGTTCCAATCGACGGTCCCGACCGTGGAGGAGAACACCACTTTCGGGGTATCCCGCCAGTTTCGGGCGAACTCGATCTCCGCCGGGGTCGCGTCGGGCTGCTGGTCGCCGGTCGGCCAGTAGGCGCTCATCGTCTCCCAGAGCTTGCGGCCGTACAGTGCCACGCTGCTGGCGCGGTCCTGGTCCAGCCACCACTGGAACAGTTCGTCGCTCGGTGGCCCGCCCCATGCGATGTCGTCGCCGGGCGCGGCGATGTAGCCGTCCAGAGTCACGTTCATGCCGTAGCGCAGCTTGCGCATGGTGTCAGCCTCCCGGGTGTTGGTCTCAGGCGTAATGACCGGTGCCGTGCGGGAAACTCATCGATGCGCGGGGCAGGCCGTGACTAGCGTTCCACGGTGGCCAGGACGGTGTTGTCCGCATCGACGATGTTGAGCTTGCGCAGTTTTGGCATCGGGATGGATGTCGCCCCTTGCACCACCCCTTTCCCGGTCGGCATCGCCGCCCAGGTGGCGGCCGGCTGCATCTGCCCGCTGTCGTCCATCGTCCGCAGCGTGAATACCCCGTCGGTGGGCAACTGCTTCAGGTCGAGCACGATGGCGGTTCCCCACGGCTTGGGCGTCAGGGTCACCGATCCGGAGGCGCCGGCGGCCGCGACCGAATGCATCGCGAAGGTGCCCGTGCCCGGCGGGGTGGTGTCGCCGCGCGGGATGACCAACACCAGTGCGACGGCGGCGAGCACCGCGGCGCACGCCCCGAGCGCCACCCGGCGGCGAACGTGGCGCTTCGCTGCCGTCCGTCGGGCGGCGAGCATGTCACGCAGAATCAGTTCCGACTCGCCACCGTCGGTGGATCCGGTGTCCAGGTCAGCCGGGTCGACCTTGCTCAGGAGCGCCGGCAGCGGCGCGAAATCGGCGACTTGGGCGCGGCATTGTGCACAGTCTTTGAGGTGCGCCTCGAAGCGTCCGCGTTCCTCGGCGTCGAGGCCGCCGAGGATGTAGGCGCCCAGAAGAACATGAGGTTCGTCGATCACAGCAGCCCCATCTCGTCGAACACCGCCCGCAGTGCGCGCACTGCGTAGTAACTGCGTGACTTCACGGTACCCACAGCAACATTGAGCCTATCGGCCGCTTCGGCGAGGGTGAGGTCATCGAAGTACAGCGCCTTGACCACCTCGCGATGTTCGGGGGACAACCGTTGCAGGGATTCACCGATGACGATCCGCTCCAGGGACTTGTTGACGGCATCGGCACCGGGCAGAGCGACATCGGTGTCGACAAGCACCTCGCCCCGCCGTGACCTCCGCCGCCATTGATCGACGATGACGTTGCGGGCAACCGTGAACAGGAACGATCTGGGATTGCCTTCGGCCGCGTCGATCTGGTCGATGTTCTTCCACGCCCGCGCGAACGTCTCCTGCACGACGTCCTCACGGTGCTGCACATCGACGACGTGGCCGGCGACGAATCGCCGGACCGCATCGCCGTGAACGGTGTACAGCGTGGTCAGCAGCCGATCGTCGGCCGCACGACCAAGCTGTGCGGCCGACGATCGGCGACGTCGTGGACGGTTCGGCACGGTCAGTACCGCGGGAGCCCGTCGGATTGCATGACGCCCCACTTGGAGTTGCTCAACTGCTTACCCACGCCGTTGTGCTGCCCGGCCGCCTTGTCCTGGACGAACGTGTAGAGCGGGTGCGAATTCAGGGTCAACTGGCGGGTGCCATCCGGACGTAGGTACACACCCAATACTCCCTCGACGCCCGGCACCTGTGCCGGCAGCGGGTCGGGGGCGAGCACGGCGGGCCACTTCTGCAGGCAATCCTCGCCGCATCCACTGCTCGCGGGAGTATCGCCCTGGAGCGCGTACACCGTCATTCCCTCGGCGTCGACGACGATCTCGCCCAGGTCCGACGCCTGTTTTGCGAGGACCGATCTGACCGGCTCGTCGGCGTTCGCATAGCCCGGCGCGGCGAGTCCGCCCACGATGCCGGCGGAAAACAGCGCCGCACCAACAGTTCTTCTCATCCGATTGATATCCACGGCCTTACGTACGCCGGCGGAGTTCGAGAGGTTCATCGTTCCCGAAACTCATTCGGCGCAGCATGCCATCGCGCAATGTCAGGGTGTGCAGGAGCACCGCTGACACGTGTGCGGCGATCATCACGACCAGGGCATAGGCCACAACCGAGTGGCCGTTGCGAAGCAGGCCGTACAGCTCGGCGTCCACCGTCGCGATCGGTGGCAGTCGAAGCGCGCCGCCCAACCCGACCGGAACCCCGCTGGCCGACACCATCGCCCACCCCAGCAACGGCTGCGCCAACAGCAGTACGTACATGGCGAGTTCGGAGCCGATCACCGCGATGCGCTCGAACCGGCCGACCGTGGCAGGCAGGGCGGGCCCGCGATCGGTGAGTCTGTTGACGACGCGGATCACGAACACCACGAACACCAGTGCGCCCAGAACTTTGTGCACGCGCAGGAGCACGGCGTAGTGCGCGAGCGAGTTGGCGAGGAAGAACCCGACGAGCAGCGTGCTGAACACGAGCGCTGCGGCCGACCAGTGCAGAACGCGGGTGCCGAGGGCATAGCGGGAGCCGGAGCGGGTGACCGACGCGATCATCGCGCGACCTCCCCCGTCTCGACCTGCGGGGCGGCTCCGGCAACGCCGGCCCGTCGGCGAAACGATGCCGCGTACACCGCCGAGCGGGCGGGCAGCAGCGGGTCCTCCGAGGGCTCGATCCCGTCCGGCAGCACCATGGGATCGAAATTGACGTCGCGGGCGTTCCCGGCCGACTCCGTCGCGATGGAGTCGAGCACCACGGTCCCGGTGTCGATCGTGCGCCGATCGGCCGGCCACGCGATGGTCGCGTCACGCACATCGTCCTCCGGTTCGCCCATCGTCACGAGCAGGCGCCAGCGCAACGGGCCCGACCGGATATCGCGAACGACGTTGTCGAACAGCCAGTTCGGGCCGGCGGGCGATGTGGGTGGCGGCTGTACCTCCCGCACCGGGCTCAGTGACCATCGCACCGGTGTACGGTCGCCGGCCGTGTTGACGAAGTAGAAGGCGTTGAGCCCCCGAAAGGTGCTGTCGGCGAAACCGGACGTGGGCGGTTGCTGCTTGATCGTCGACATGGCGACAGCGGTTTCTGGATGGGCGGCCAGAAAACGTGCCATGGCCGTGGGATCGGGCTTGCCGGTGCCGGGCACCGGTTTGGATGCCAGCAACCGGTCGTAGAAACCCTGCACCGAATTGTCCTGGAATACGGGCAGGTTCAGCATCGCGGTGCGCCATTGCCCGGTATCGGGATATCCGATCGCCAGGCCCAGCCCGCGCGGGGCGGCAGTGGTGTCTGAAACGGTGGGATCACCCCCGGGCAGCGAGAACCGGCCGATAAGGGGGGAGCGGCCGGCGCGGAAGGCCGCGGCCTTGGTCACTTCGGCGCCCGCACCGTTGCTGTCGAAGTAGCCGCTGACCGCAACCCCCTTGGCATGGTTGAGGCGATATCCGGGATGGATCCCGGCAACCGCGTGAAAGGCGTCGACGAATGCCTGTGGGGTCAACCGTCGTTGCGATCCGAGCGGACCACGTCCGTACAGCACTGCGCCGACGTCGGCGGCCAGGAAGGCGCCGACGGCCGCGATGCCGATGACGACGCTGCGCCGGTTGGCCGAAGCGCTGCGCCACGATGCGGGAACGATTGATCTGCGGTCCATGAGCGACCTTCCAAACGTGTGTCGGGATGGGGTTCCCCGGGGCATACGCCTGTGGAGGAGAAAAAGTTCACCGCGGCCGAGGGCCGGTCAGCCCACCGGACTGCGCCGGGCCCTGATCCAGACGGCCAACCCGGCTGCCGACAACGCCAGGGCGATGGCGGTCAGGATCGCGTCGATGCCCGCGCCGGTCCCCATCCCGCTGAGTTGGAGCACCTCCAGGACGGTGCCTGACACGGCGACGCCGACGCCGGCCAGCGTCACCAGCGCGGTCAGGGTGACCCCCGCCGCCTCGCCGGCCCGCGCCGGCGGGACCACCGCTTGCGTGGCGACCGTGGTGAACGCGTAGACGAATCCCATGGTGAAGCCGCACGCCGTGAGCGCGATCGCATACCCCACCCACCCGCCGGAAACAGTCAGTGCGGCAAGGGAAATCGCGGCCGCGATACATCCTGCGGCCATCACGCGGACCGGCGAGGACGCTGAGGGCAGCCGGCCGGAGAGCGTGCCTCCCAGCGCGGCGCCGGCCGACGGCCCCAGGAACACCACGCCCGCCATCAGTGGATCGAGACCGCGGACCTGTTGCAGATTCAGCGTGGTCAGGAAGACCGTGACCACGTACGCGATGTTGGCGACGGTGCCGGCAACGACGAGCACCGCGAAGCCCGGGTTGCCGAACAACCCGAGATCGACCAGCGGGTGGCGTGTTCGTCGTTCGACTGCCACGAAAGCCGTGAGCAGGACAACCGCGGCGATTCCGGCGCCGATGGTCGCCGGCGACAGCCAACCCCAGGTGGGCGCACGATCGAAGGCCAGGGTGAACAGGCCGATGCCCACCGTGATCAGTGCCAGCCCGCTCACATCGATTCGGCGCGGGGCGGTTTCGTCGAAACTCTCGGGGATCACGCGGGCACCGATGACCAGCGAGATGAGGGTGAAGGGCACCAGCAGCCAGAACACCGCGCGCCAGGCGACCGTTTCGGTCAGCACGCCGCCCACCAACGGACCGGCGGCGTTCCCCAGCCCGGCGATGCCGTAGGCCGTGCCGATGGCCCTGCTCGCACTGACCGCGGGGTAGGCATTGGTCAGGACGCTCACCGAGACCGGAAAGATCATCGCCGCGCCGATACCCTGCAGCGCGCGGAACCCGACTATCGCGGCCGGCGTCGGAGCCACGGCGCACAGCACCGACGCCACCGCGAACAGCGCGATACCGGACAGCAGCACACGTCGTCGGCCGAATATGTCTGCTATGCGACCCGCGGGCACCATGAAGGCGCCCAGCGTCAGCATGTAGATGCTCACCACCCACTGCATGTCGGTGGTGCTGCTGTGCAGTTCGGACGCCATCCGGGGCAGTGCCAGGTTCACCGCGAAGTAGTCGATCTGCACGCAGAACAGCGCGATGGCGATCGCCGCGAGTATCCAGCGAGTCAGCCCGGCCATCCCATCTCCAGGGGAAACTGGCCCTCGATCAAGTGACGTTTCAGGACCTTCCCCGTGGCGGTGCGTGGCAGCTGGTCGACGAAGGTGACATCGCGCGGAATCGAGAAGCGGCTCAGGCGGTTCCGGACATAGTTCTTGACGGTGTCCGCGTCGAGTGACGCCCCCTCGGTGCGGACCACGAACGCCGCGAGGCGTTGGCCGAACTCCGGGTCCGGAACACCGACCACCGCCACATCGGCGACCTGTGGCAGCACGGCTATGGCCTCTTCGACGGGCCGCGGAAAAACGTTCTCGCCGCCGGAGATGATCATGTCGTCGTCGCGCCCGGCGACGAACAGACGTCCGCTGCCGTCGAGGTATCCGAGATCACCGGTGTCCATCAGCCTGTCCTCGACGGCAGGCGATGCGGCATTCGTGTAACCGTCGAACAGCATGTCGTTGCCGACGAAGATGCGACCGACGGCGCCTGCCGGCGCGATGGCGCCCGCGTCGTCGAGGATGGCGACGCGGGTGCCCAGGGGTGGCCGGCCCGCCGTGGTCGGGGCGACGCGCAGGTCGGCGGGATCGGCGATCGTCGCCCAGGACACCTCGGTGGATCCGTAGAAGTTGTAGAGAACGTCGCCGAAGATCTCCATGAACTTGGTGACGGCCGCGCCGGGAATCGGCGACCCGCTGCTGGCGACCACCTTCAGCGACGACGTGTCGTAACGGTTGACCACGGCGGCGGGCAATTCCAGAATGCGCTGCAGCATCACCGGAACCAGGATCACCACGGTGCAGCGGTGGCGTTCAATGGCTTTGAGGCATTCTTCGGCGTCGAACCGGTCCATCAACACCACCGTTGCCAGTAGCGGCGTGCTCACTTGCAGTGCGGCCAGACCCCAGGTGTGGAACATCGGTGCGCACATCAGCATCACCTCGCCGTGACGCAGCGGCATGCGCGACAACATCGCGGCGATGGCGCCGAAGCCGGGTGGTGTGGGCCGTCGGGCACCCTTGGGCGTGCCGGTGGTGCCCGAGGTGAGCGCGACGAGTTTGCCGGGTTGCTTCGGGGGTGCCACCGGTGCGGCGCCGGTGCCGGTGGCAATGAGATCGTCGATCGAACGCCGGTGCCGGGTAGCCGAATTGGCGTGGATCGAGATTCGCGGGATGTCCGCGGAGACGTACCGCACCTCCGGTTCGAAGTCACCGTCGAGGAATATGGCGTCGACGTCGTGGCGTTTGACGATCTCTTCGATCGCGCGGGCGGCGAGGCCCGTGTTGAGCAACACCAGGTCCGCACCCAACTTGCTCGCCGCCACCATGCACTCGACCATCGCCGAATGGTTGCGGGCGAGAACCGCGAATGTGCTGTCGCTGCTGAAACCGATCACCGCAAGGCCCGAGGCCAAGCGGTTGGTGCGCTCGGCCACGTCCCCGTAGGTCGAGGTCCCGTACCGGTCGATCGACGCGATGGTGCGCGGTGAGCGCGCGGCGGCTGCGGTGAGCCCGCCCGCGAGCGTGAATCCCCATTTGGCGAGCGAATTGAGCTGGCGAAGACCGCGATCGGGTCGGGACGCGCGCACCACACCGCTGGTGATCATGGTCTTCAACACGTTGAGTTGCAGGGAGCGCCCGTCGCCCATGTTGACCAGCTGTGAGGACGGCTTACCCGCAAGGGAGTCCGAGATTCGCTGGAGGCCTTCGCGGATCCAGCTCTCGATGGCGCTGTCGCTGGCTTTCGCGATGTCGGGATGCAGGGTGCCGACCGCGAAGATCCGCAATGCGATCCGAGCGCCGGTCCCTTCGGGAGTCAGGCGAATCGAGGCGAAACAGCGACCCGTCTGCGTCGCGTCGAGGCGCAGCTCCATGCCCGACAGGCGGATTGTCCGGCGCATCTCCTGCACGACGACGGCACCGCGGGAGGTGGACAGACGGACCTCGAAGAGATGCGGGTCGCCGGCGATGTGTTCGCACGAACCGAGGCCACGAAAGAACCGTGGGTACAGCTCCGGCGCCTCCAGGATGGACCAGATGTCCGGACATGGGTGATCGAGCGTCGTGTCGACGGCGATCACGTCTCGTGCCACTGTGGTTTCTGCCAGGGGTGTCGGTAGTTAGCTGCGACTAGCCATTGTGGTTCATCTGTCCCTGGCACGGGCCTGTTTCGCCGACGAACGCAGATGTAACCGTTTCCCTGGGCAAAGTTCGGTGCCCGGCGGATCCGGCGGATTCCGCTGGTAGGCGTTGGACGATGGATACTTCCGATATCAGGCGGGGGTGGAGTTGCGCCAGATCCGCGGATACGCTTCGGTCCGTGACGCGATCCGCTTCGCGGCGTGAAGTCCTCAGGTATGCAGCGCTGTTTGCCCCGGCTTTGGCGGTTCCAGGCGCGCTGGCCGCGTCGGTCGGCACCCAGACGGCGTCCGCCGACGGACTGCAACTCGTCGATTTCGCCGACCGGCTGGTCCAGCCCGACCAGATCAAGTCCGCGGGCTTCGGTGGGGCACTGGTCTACGTTTCCGAATTGCGCCCGGGGGCCACGTTCGATTTCAAGCCCGTGACCCGTGACTACGCCGACCGGCTCCGATCGGCAGGTCTGCAGGTCGTCAGCTGCTACCAGTTCGGCAAACCCGGGTGGCCGACGCCGTCGGACTTCACCCGCGGCTACGACGGGGGTGTGGCCGACGCCCAGACGGCGCTGAGCCTGCACACCGCGGCCGGGGCGCCGATCTTCTTCAGCGTCGATGAGGACATCGATGCCAAGACGTGGAAAAGTTCTGCAGTCCAATGGTTCCGGGGAATCAACTCGGTGCTGGGGGTGGGCCGCACCGGAATCTACGGCGGCCGTAACCAATGCGGTTGGGCCATCGCCGACGGTGTCGTCGGCGCATCGACCAGCCCGGGTCATCGGTGGGCGTGGCAGACCAAGGCATGGTCGCGGGGGGAGCGTGAACCGGCCGCCGTACTGTTCCAGAGGGAGGTCGTCACCGCGTCCGATCCGGGCTTCGTGATCGACGGCATCCATGTTGACGTGAACGACGTTCTCGCAGCCGATTACGGCCAATGGGATCTCGCCAGATAGGAGTCACCCTCATGAGCAACACCGACATGCTGGACGCTGCCGCAACCACGGGAACGGCGATGGAGCAGGCCGTCGCGGTCTTCATGCTGCACCCGGAGAACTTCGGTGCCAGCGTCGCCGCCGGGTATGAGAACCCGTTGGCCGGCTATGTCGCCGGCCGTGGCGGAGTGCTCGGTGAGGCCTCTGGCGCCACCGTCAGTGCCGTCTTCGCGGTGTTCGAACCCAACGGGCTCGCGGCGATGTGGGACGAGGGCGTCGCGGTGCGCGGTGCTGCCGGTGCGGCGCAACAGTATTGGGAGCAGGCGGCCGAGTTCGGGCGCAAGTACCTCTCGGGTGCGGCGGGTCTGGACCGGATCGCCGCGCTGGGGGAGAAGCTCATCGCCGCGACGCCGATCGCGGGCCTGCCGTTGTTCGCCGGCTGGCGTGCGATGCCGTTGGCCGACGATGCGGCCGCCCGCGCGTTGCAGGTGATGTTCGTGCTCCGCGAGCTGCGCGCCGGGGTGCATTTCAATGCGCTGACGATCTCCGGGATCGCCCCGGTGGAGGCGCACATGCTCAACAAGGGGCCGCAGTACACCACGATGTTCGGTTGGCCCGAGCCGTTCGCCGACGGCGCGGACAAGAAGGACCGCTACACCGAGATCGAGCAGGCGACCAACCGGCGAATGGCGGAGATCTTCGCGGCCGCTCTCGATCCGGCCGAGGCCGAGGAGCTGGCCAAGTTGAGCACAGAGGCACTGGAGTCGTTGAAGGCGAACGTCCCGCGCTGAGCGGGGCGGTCCGATGCGGCTGAGCCCGGCGGAACGCGAGCGGGTGTTCGCGGCGGTTGCCGACGAGCGGCGGTCGATCGCCACCCTGGTGGAAGGGCTCGATGCGGACCAGTTGGCCACGCCGAGCCTGTGCGCCGGATGGGACGTCAAAACCGTTGCGGCACATCTGGTCAGCGATTTCACCGATGGGTTCTGGGGCTTTCTGGCCAGCGGTGTCCGCCACGGCAGCATCGACCGTGGGATCGACGCGCTGGCCCGTCGCCGGGCGCAAGCGTCCGCAGCCGAGATCGCCGAGACGCTACGCAGGCGAGCCGACCATCGCCTCAGCCCGCCCGTCACCGGTCCGCTGTCAGGCCTGACCGACGTGTTGGTACATGGTGCCGACATGCGGATACCACTGGGACTTCCGCACCACCCGGATCCGCGGCATGTCGCGCGGGTGCTCGATTTCCTCACCAGCCGAACGCAGCTCGGATTCTTCCCGCATCGTCGCCTGCGCGGTATCGCATTGCACGACGCGGACACCGGGCGGACATGGGGTGACGGCCGGGCCGTTGCCGGACCGGGCGTCGCGCTGATGCTGGCGGTGTGCGGACGTACCGTCGCATTCGACAGTCTTGCGGGCCCGGGAATTCCCGTGCTGCGCTCGCGCCTGCACCAATTGGATTGAGCTCTCTACCACGCATTTCGTTGCGTTTTCATCCGGCAGCAGAGGTTTGCTCCTTAAGCTGACCACGACCACCAAATCCTGTGGCCATTCGGAACGTCGAAGGGCCTGGACGATGACAGCTGCCAATAGGTTTCCGACACGTGTGCCGCGGTCACGTGTTCGATGGCCTTGGGAAAAGGGCGGGGTCATCGGGTGGCCGAAGGTTGCATTCGTCAACTTCGGGAGGCAGCGGCGATGACAAAAGTATTCCGGAAGGTCTGGCTACCGATCGCCATCATGGTCGCCCTGACAGTGGGTGTGCTCACGGTGTCGCACCTGCGGACCATCTTCGGTGCCCATCCGGTGCTGGTGACACCGATCGGCGCGGACACCGCGGAGAAGTTCAATCCCAAGGTCGTCACCTATGAGGTGTTCGGCTCGGGCTCCACGGCCGTGATCAATTACAAGGACCTCGACGGCATTCCGCAGCGCACCGGAACCGTTCCGCTGCCATGGACCTTGACGTTGACGACCACGGCGCCCTCGTCGTCTCCGAACGTCCTGGCCCAGACCGACGGCCAGAGCATCGGTTGCCGGATCACTGTTGATGACGTCGTCAAGGACGAACGCACCAGTACCGGCGCCAATGCACAAACCTTCTGCTTGGTGAAGGCAGCATGAGCGCGCCGGTGGACGACGCCCCGACCGCTCCCGTTCCGGCGCCTCCCCACCGGTCGCGCCCGGCGATCCCCCGGTTCATCCGGATCTTCGCTGTCCCGATCGTCGTGATCTGGATCGCCATGATCGCGATACTCAACACCGTTGTGCCGCAACTTGAGGCTGTAGGCAAGATGCGCTCGGTGTCGATGAGCCCCAACGATGCTCCATCGATGATCGCCATCAAGCGCATCGGCACAAAATTCGAGGAGTACAGCAGCAGCAGCTCGGTAATGATCGTGATCGAGGGCCAGGACAAGTTGGGCGCCGAGGCGCACGCCTTCTATGACCAGATGATCCGCGACCTGCGCGCCGACACCAAACATGTGGAGCACGTGCAGGACCTGTGGGGTGACTCGTTCACTGCCGCGGGAGCCCAGAGCGTCGACGGCAAGGCCGCTTATGTCCAGGTGTATCTCGCCGGCGATCAAGGCGAGGCATTGGCCAACGAGTCGGTGGATGCCGTTCGTCAGATTGCCGAGAACAGCCCGGCGCCACCGGGGGTCAAGGCATACGTGACAGGTGCCGCGGCGACGAGTTCCGATCAGAACAGGATCGGCGACGAGAGCATGCGGATGATCGAGTTGGTCACCTTCGGGGTCATCGTCGTCATGCTGTTGGTGATTTACCGATCCGTGACCACAACGCTCCTGCTGTGCGTGCTGCTCATCGCCGGACTGACGGGTGCCAGCGGGCTGGTCGCATTTCTGGGCTACTACAACGTCTTTGGCCTGACCACCTTCGCGACCAACATGGTGGTGACCTTGGCCATCGCCGCGGTCACCGACTACGGGATCTTCCTGGTCGGTCGATATCACGAGGCGCGCAGGGCCGGCGAGGATCGAGAATCGGCGTACTACACCATGTTTCACGGGACAGCCCACGTTGTGCTGGCCTCCGGCCTGACCATCGCGGGCGCCACCTTCTGCTTGCACTTCACCCGGTTGCCGTATTTCCAGACGATGGGCTTCCCCTTGGCCGTCGGCATGGTGTTCGTGGTCGCGACGGCCCTGACGTTGGGAACCGCGCTCATATCGATAGCCAGTCGCTGGGGCCGGTTCCTGGAGCCCAGGGGGAAGTCGAAAGCCAGAGGGTGGCGCCGGGTCGGTACCCTGGCCGTCCGCTGGCCCGGCCCGCTGCTGGTGGTCGCGGTCTCGGCGTGCCTGATCGGCCTGCTCGCGCTGCCCGGCTACCACACCATCTACAACGATCGCAGATATCTGCCCCCCGATGTGTCGGCCAATGTCGGATACGCGGCGGCGACCCGGCATTTCTCCGAGGCCAGGATGAATCCGGACGTGATGATGATCGAGACCGACCACGATTTGCGGAATCCGGCCGACTTCCTGGTGATCAACAAGATCGCGAAGGCGCTGGCGCAGGTGCCCGGTATCGCCCAGGTTCAGACCATCACCCGACCCGATGGCAAGCCGATCGAACACTCGACGATCCCGTACACGCTGAGCCAGAGCGGTACCGGCCAGATCATGGGCAACGACTACCAGCAGGGCGTCATCGCCAACATCCTGGCCCAGGCCGGCGAGATGCAGACCTCCATCGACACCATGGAGAAGATGCAGTCCATCACCCAGCAGATGGCTGCGGTCACCCACAGCATGGTGCAGAAGACGAAGAAGACGTCGACGGATACCAATGAGGTTCGCGACCACATTGCCGACTTCGATGACTTCTTCCGGCCGCTCCGAAACTACTTCTATTGGGAGCCACACTGTTTCGACATCCCCGCGTGTTGGGCGCTGCGGTCGATATTCGACACTCTCGACGGAATCAACACGTTGTCTGACGACATTCAGGATCTCGTACCCGACCTGGAGCGCCTGGACGCCCTGATGCCGCAGTTGGTCGCATTGATGCCGTCGATGATCCAGTCGATGAAGAACCAGAAACAGATGATGCTCAATCAGTATCAGGTTCAGAAGACCCAGCAGGACCAGACCATGGCCCAGCAGCAGGACAGCACCGCGATGGGTGAGGCGTTCGACAAAGCCCAGAACGACGACTCGTTCTACATTCCTCCGGAAGCGTTCGAAACCGACGACTTCCAACGGGGCATGAAACTGATGATGTCGCCAGACGGGAAGGCCGTGCGGTTCACCATCGTTCACGAAGGCGATCCGCTGACCCCGGAAGGCACCGCGCGTTCTGAGGCGCTGAAAACAGCTGCGGCGGCAGCGATCAAGGGAACACCGTGGGAGGGATCGTCGGTCTACCTCGGCGGTACCGCTGCCATGTTCAAGGACATGCAGCAGGGCGCCAACTACGACCTGCTCATCGCGGCAACGGCCGCGCTCATGTTGATCCTGATCATCATGATGATCCTGACCCGGGCCCTGGTGGCCGCCGCCGTCATCGTCGGCACGGTCGTGGTCAGCCTGGCCACCGCCTTCGGCCTGTCGGTGGTGCTCTGGCAGCATCTCGTCGGCATCCCGTTGCACTGGATGGTGCTGCCGATGTCGGTCATCGTGCTGGTGGCCGTCGGGGCGGACTACAACCTGCTGCTGGTGTCGAGAATGAAAGAGGAAATCCACGCCGGGCTGAAGACCGGCACCATTCGCGCCATGGGCGGCAGCGGCCCCGTGGTCACCGCGGCGGGTCTGGTGTTCGCGTTCACGATGGCGTCGATGGCGGTGAGCAAATTGATCGTCATCGGCCAGGTCGGTACGACAATCGGCCTCGGCTTGCTGTTCGACACGTTCGTTATCCGGGCGCTGATGACACCGTCGATCGCCACCCTGCTCGGGCGGTGGTTCTGGTGGCCCCAGCGGGTGCGTCCCCGCCCGCCCCGCTCGCCATGGCCAAAGCCGATCCAGCGCGATCCGGCCGAGGTGGCGTCGTGAGCCGGCTTCAGCGGGTCAGCTGAAGCGGATGTTCATCGTCGCCAGGCCGAAGATCTTCTTGCCGTCGGCCTTGGCCGCGACGATGACGACACCGGTGCGGGTCTCCGGGTCCAGCGACTTGATCTTGCCGCTGAACTCGATGTCAGCGCCTTCCTTGGCCGACACGATCGCGGGCTGCGACAGCCGCACCGCGTAGCGGGTGACGGCCCCCGGATCGCCCGACCAGGTGGAGACGAATCCGGCACCCAGGCCCATGGTGAGCATTCCGTGCGCGATCACGTCGGGCAGGCCGGCCAGCTTGGCGATGTCCTCGTCCCAGTGGATCGGGTTGGCATCGCCGGCCACGCCGGCGTAGTTCACGAGGTCGCCGCGGGACAGCCGGGTGTGGTGCACGCCGATCTCGTCGCCGACCTTCAGGTCATCGAACGACGGGGTGCCCGGCGTCCGGGTGGTGTCCTCGGCGATCCGGATCTCGCCCTCGGGGCGGACGGTCTTCTCGTACTCGTCGTCTCCGATGCCGAAGATGTCGACGTCGTGCATCATCGCCCGCTGGACGGCGGTCTTGATCTCCGGATTGAGATCTTCGGCGGTGACGCCGACGACGGTGGTGTGCAGGGTGTGCACACGCTCGCCGGCCCGGTCCGTGAAGGTGTTGGTGACGGTGATCATGTCCCGACCGGCGATCCGGCGGACCGCCGTCAGCTCGACGTCGACGTGCAGTTCGTCGCCGGCCACGATCGGGCGGTGCTGCTCGAAGACCTCTTCGGTCTGCAGGTAAGTGTCATAACCGACGACGATCGACTCGAACATGCGCCGGTTGCAGGCCATGGCCGGGGTCGAGGTGAAGGTCAGCGGCGCGACCAGGCCTGAGTAGCCCAGCTTCGCGGCGGCGTCGACGTCCCAGTGTGCGGGGTTGTAGTCCTGCACGGCACGGGCGTACTCGCGGACCTTCTCGCGGCCGACCAGGTAGAGGCCATCTGCCTCGTAGTAGTGGCCGACGCGGGCTTCGAGCGCCGATGCTTCTGGTGCTGCGGTCATGAATTTGCTCAACTTTTCTATCGGCCCGTTCGCTGAAGCCGACGAAAGCACACTAACGTCTGACAGCCATTACGCGTACAACCGGCAGCGCTCGACGAGAATCCGGGCCAGCCGCTCGGGCTCACTCACCATCAGGCAGTGGCAGGTGTCCATCTCGATGAGGGTGTGCACCCCACCGAGTGCCCCGATGTAGGTGCGCGTTGCAGTTTCGGTCTCAGCGCGCGATCGCGCAGGGTGAAGATCCAGGTGCGCGGGATATCGACCGGCATTCCGCGCCGGGACACTTTCTCCGCCATGACGGCAATCGATTCCGAGTGAAGTTTGCCCGCCATGAACCGTCGACGGGCGCGCGGCACCCCGTTCAGATACGCGAATCGCACCAGCCACTTCGGTGTCACGCTGGGACGGTTCCGCCTCACTCCCCGACGGGCGACCCTCTTGAACGGGACGGTGTCGATCATGGTGGCGCCTTCCGGCGGCACGAATGCCGCCGCCATGACCATCTCGCGGACCCGCGACCGACCAAGTTTGGCGACCACTCCGGGCACCGTCAGTCCTGCGAACGAATGGGCCACGATGACGATGTCGCCTACGTCTGCGTCGTCGATGTCTGCGATGACCGAATCCACGAAGTCGGCAATCGTCGCGGTCCGCAGATCACCCGGCTTGTTCCGTCGCCCGGGCAGGTCGATCGCGAGGACCGTGAGCTCGGGCGCCAACCGCTCGATCTGTTCGATGGTGAGGTCCCACGAATCAGCGGCGAGGCCGCCGCCGTGCACGAGAACCAGCGCGGGCAGTGACATCGCGGGCCTCCTTCAGCTCCGGCTCCGCTGAATCGTGGCACCTCTGGCCCGGGTCGTCGCGAGTAATCAAGTACCCGATTGCCGGTCGCGATCAGCAGATATGGTGCGGCCATGCCCGGCCTCAACAACCCCGAGATCGTGTCTGCCTACGCGGCCCAGTTCAATCGGTCAGTGCTCGACAAGCACACAGTGGCCTCGCCGCTGGGCCTGTGGCTGCTGTTGGCGCTGGTGGGGCCGGCGACCGCGGGAGAGCCCCGCCGCTGTCTCGAAGCGGTCCTCGGCACGACGGTCGACGACGCTGCTGCGCGGGCCGGGGCCCTGCTGCGCGACCCGCACCCGGCGGTGTCGGCACTCGCCGCGGTGTGGGACCGCAGGCTGGGGCCGGCGTTCGACGAATGGGCGCAGACCCTGCCCGACGTGGTGGAGCGGGGACCGGTCCCGGATCAGGCACAGGCCGATGCCTGGGCTCGGTCGCGGACGAACGGGTTGATCGAACGCTTCCCGCTCCAGCTCGATGAATTGACCAGGCTGGTGCTCGCATCCGCCCTCGCGACCGATATCAGCTGGGAGGAACCGCTCGGCACCACGAACGAACTGGGCGGGTCGTTCGGCGAACAGATACGCACGGCGTTGACGTTCCGGGACGGAATCCATCTGGTGGTCGACACCGATGCCGCCGGTCTGGTCGCGGTGGCCGCACCGCCGTCGTCGTCGGCGCTCGACGTCTTCACCGTCATCGCGGAGCCTGGCGTAGCGCCCCACGATGTCGACGCCGCGGCACATCAGGTGGCCGCGATGCTGCGCGATGATGACCGCGCCGCCCGCCGGGTCCCGATCGAAGAGTTGACCGACGGGCACGCGTGGACCGTGACCGAGCGACGGGAACGCCGGGTCGGTGGCCCGGGTGTACACGCCGAGTGGCGCAGTTACCTGCCGGCCTGGTCGGCGACCAGCGACCACGATCTCGACAACGCACCCGGGGTGGCCCCGGTGTTCGAGACGATCACTCGCTTCGCGAGGGCAGAGGATCTGCCGGTGGAACTCAGCGCCAGGCAGTCGGCCGTCGCGTCCTATACGCGAGAGGGGTTCAAGGCGGCCGCGGTGACCGCGATCGGCATGGTCGCCGGGGCGGTGCCCCGGTTCCATGAGGTGCTCGTCCGCCGGATCGACATCCGCTTCAACCGCCCGTTCGCGGTCCTGGCCTGTGCGGGCCGCTACGACGGGCCGGAGCCGTGGCGCGGAGTGCCGATATTCAGCGCGTGGGTCACCGAGCCACAGGAGACGGTCATCGAAGACGCCGGCCCGCCGCGCCCAGCCGCTGTTCGATGACGGCCAGTGCCCGGGCGGCCCAGTCGATGTTCTCCTCTTCGAACCGGATTCCGCGCAGCAGCGTGAGATACGGACCGATGCGCTCGGACTCGGCCAGGTAGGCGGCTTCGGTGCGCCCGGCCAGCAGGTGGTCCTGCATGCGGCGGTAGCGCGCGAGCTTGGCGGTGGCCCATTGCCTGCGTTCGGTCAGCGCGTCGCGAACCGCGTCGATGTTGCCGGAATCCACAGCCTGGACCTGAACGAGGAGATCTTCGCGGATCGCGCCGGGCTTCGGCGGCGCCTCGGTGAACTCGAGCAGGGCTTGTCTGCCTTGTTCGGTCAGGGAGTAGAGGCGCTTGTTCGGCCGCCGGTCCTGTTCGACGAGCCGCGCGGCGATGAGTCCCTCGGAGGCCATGCGATCCAGTTCGCGGTAGAGCTGTTGGGGCGTGGCCATCCAGAAATTGGCGACCGACGCGTCGAACCCTTTCGCCAGGTCGTAGCCCGATGCCTCGCCGTCGAGGAGCGCGGCCAGGACTGCGTCGCGTAACGCCATGAGCAGATGTTAGCAGCGAAGTGATTATTCAAAATGTTGACTATTGAAAGGGGTCGCGCCTAGCATCGCCGCTAGTTGACGAATCGGGTAGTGGAGGTGGCATATGCATCCGTTCAGGAAGGCAGTCGAGGCCCGCGACGAGGTCGCGATCGAGGCCCTGTTGGCCGACGACGTGGTGTTCACCAGCCCGGTGGCGTTCAAGCCGTATCCGGGCAAGCCCATCACGGCAGCGATCCTGCGCGCCGTCATGCGGGTCTTCGAGGACTTCCGATACGTCCGGGAGATCGCCGACGCGTCGGGGCAGGACCATGCGCTCGTCTTCGAGGCCACGGTGGACGGCAAGAAGATCACCGGATGCGACTTCCTGCATCACGATGCCGACGGCAAGATCGACGACTTCATGGTGATGGTCAGGCCGCTGTCGGGTGCGACCGCGCTTTCCGAGGCCATGGCCGCACAGTTCGAGCGGATCAAACAAGAAGCCGCAGAACAGATTCAGCGAGAGTCCGCTCAGGCCTAGGGCTTGATCAGCGTGCCCGCGTCCGACGCCGCCTTCTGCAGTTCCGGGATCGTCATGTCGGCGTAGTCGGCGTTGACCGGACCCGACGCGGTTCCCAGCCACGGCACCACCCCGGGGTCCGGGGTGACGCCCAGGTGGTAGGCCTGGACGCCGGGCAGGTGGTACTGCAGGAAGTTGACCAGGATGTCGACGACGAAGATGGCGCCTCCGATCGGTCCGGTGCTCAACAGCGCTGCCGAGTTCATCAGCGGGATGGCGGCGTCCGGGTTGCCGATCATCACGATCGCACCGTAGTGCGGCTTGCTGCCTCCGCCGGGCACGTACTCGGGCATGAACGGCTGCAGTCCCGGCAGGTCCGTGGAGAAGTAGGCCGCGGTGTCGCCGTAGGTCAGGACGTTGACGAATCCGGAGTCGGCGCCGTTGCCCGGCACCGTGGTGTTGAGCCCGGGGCTCTCGAAACCGATTCCCCCCACGCCCGTCTGCTGTGCCACGTAGGCGGCTTCCCATCCGCCGAGTGAGTGGCCGGTGACAAAGATGTCTTCCTTGCGGTAGCCCTGCGCGATGGCGGCGGCCTCCACCTCCTGCTGGAAGTCCACTGCGTCGTAGAAAGCCTGGGGCGGTGTGTCGGTAAAGATCACCTGGGTGTCCGCGATCACCTGGGAGATCGCGATCAGCGGGTTGTGCAGCAGGTTCGTACCACCCGTCGTGCCCTGGTACGCGATGATGATCTGGCCTTCCGGCGTCACCCACGCCTTGCCGGACATGCCGGTCAGCACATTGGTGGATTCCATCTGCTTGCCGTTGACCACGAACGGTTTCAGGTCGCCCCGGGTGCCGCCCCACACGTATGCGGCCGTCGCGGCGTTGAGGAACTGCGAGACCGTCGGAGTCTTGCCGGTGGTGGGCCCGTTGTACGTCATCGTCGGCGGTACCGGTTGCACGGCAGGCGTTTTGGTCAGCCCCAGCTGGCCTTCGATCTCACGGAACGCCGCGAAGAGGGCGTCGTTGATCGGTGCGAAATTGATCGGGCTCTTCGGACCGTTGGCGGACACGGTGATGTCCAGCACCTGCAGCACCGTGTTGACGATGCGCCCGGGCAGCTCGGCGATCTTGGCGATCGGCGAGAGCGGCTCCGGAGGGTTCGGAGTCGTCTTGGTCGTGGTGGTAACCGCGGCGACCTTCGCGGTCAAGGGGATCGCGTTCGCGGCTGCCTTCGGAGCGGCTTGGATGACCGCCGTGATTTCCGGCAGTGCTGCCTTGGGTTCCGGTGCTGTCGCGGAGCGGATCTCCTCGCGATCGACGGCTGCCGGCGAAGCGATCGCCGCCAGGCGCCTCGCGGTCGCGCGGGGCGAGAAGTCGGACTTGGCCAGACGCGTGCCGTCGGCCTTGGCCGTGCCGGAGGGCGTGATGGAGCCCAGCTTCTCGCGAACGACATCGGCGATCGACTCTTGCTGCAGCGCTGTCGAATTCGGCTGCTCGGCGGGGGAGTTGTCGTCGTTCGGCGCCGTCGCGTCGGGGGCTGTGGTGCCGGTTTCGGGGCCGTGAGTCTTCGCGGACGCCGATGGCCGGTTCGGGCGTGTGCCGCGCCGGTCGGCCGGCTTCTTGGGCCCGCGCCCGGTTGCCGCACCCGAGTGGTTCGACGACTGGCCCGATGAGGCCGATGAGCCGGATGAACCGGTGGACCCCGGGGTCGCCCATGCCACCGGCTGCCCGCTCGCGCCCGCGATGCCGATGCCGACACCGACGGCCATGATCGACAGGCCATACCGCAGCGGTACGCGTCTGGCGTTCTCCGGGCAGCACGAACTGTTCACCATTACCGATGTCCCCCTTGACATTCCGCGATGGTGTCCGGATCTGCCGGTGACGGGAATGCCAGCCGCCGCGAACACACGCCGGCCCAATATATGACAACGTGTGATGCCAGTCTTCGTTTTGGCGGCCAATGTGGCAGGCCGTCGTCGTAGTCTCAGGTATGCGTCGGTTCAGAGGCTTTTCCGGGCTGGGTATCAGTGTTGTGCTTGCCGCCGCGGCGGCCGCGGGATGCACCACGACGACGGGAACACCCGTGGCGAAGACGACGAGCGCCACGGTGTCCGAGTCCCCGAAGGCCGCCGAGTCTTCCAAGGCGCCCGAGCTGACCGGTGCGCCCGTGGGCACGGCGGTCATGAAGGTGATCGGAGGCAGTGCCCCGGTGACCATCCGCTACCGGATCAATGGCGGTGCGGAGCAGACCGAGACGAATGTGGTGCTGCCATGGGAGAAGCAGTACCCGGTCTACGACGAACTCGAATCGGAGGTCGCCGCTGACGCCGGCAACACCGCCCTGACCTGCACGATCACGATGGACGGCGACAAGCTCGTGTCGTTCAAGACGGAAGTCAAGCCCGTGTGCAGCTTCTCCTACTGGGGCTGACGCTTGACAACATACAACCAAATGGTTGTATGTTGTTGTGGTGACCGAGAGCGACGAGGACAAGGCCGACGCCCTGTTCCACGCGCTTGCCGACCGGACCAGGCGAGACATCATGCGCCGGGTCCTGGCCGGGGAGCACTCGGTCTCGGTGCTCGCGGCGAAGTACGACATGAGCTTCGCCGCAGTGCAGAAACACGTCGCCGTGCTGGAGAAGGCCGGGCTGATCACCAAGCGACGCAACGGTCGTGAGCAGCTGGCCAGTGGTGACGTGGAGGCGGTGCGGTCGGTGGCGTCCATGTTGACTGAGCTGGAACAGGTTTGGCGTGGCCGCATCGCACGCATCGATGAACTGATCGCATCCGATCCCATGGAGGACTGAACCATGCCCGTTACCGACGTCCAACACGACCTCGACAATCTGACGCTGACGATCACCGCCGAATTCGCGGCGCCGGTGCAGCGCATCTGGCAGGTCTACGCCGACCCGCGTCAGCTGGAAAAGGTTTGGGGGCCACCGACATACCCGGCGACCGTGGTCGACCACAGCCTCACTCCCGGTGGCCGCGTCACCTACTTCATGACCGGCCCGGAAGGCGACAAGCACGCGGGGTACTGGGCGGTCACGGCCGTCGACGAGCCGACGAGCTTCTCGTTCGACGACGGGTTCGCCGATCAGGACTTCAACCCGAATCCGGAGATGCCGGTATCCAAGAACGTCTACACCTTCGCCGAACACAACGGTGGCACGCGGGCGATCTACGTGAGCACCTACGAGTCCGCCGATGCGCTTCAGCAGGTGTTGGACATGGGCGTGGTCGAGGGTGCTTCGTCGGCGATCAACCAGATCGACGAACTGATCCGGGGGTGACGCTTCCGCTTCACGGATAGGGCAGTGGTGAGGCGTCCCGCGATTTCATCAGGTGTTCCATGAGCTGGATCTCCTGCGTCTGCTCGTTGACCATGGCCAGGGCTGTTCGCCGGACCGCTTCGTTGGAGCCATCGCGGGTTTCGTCGAAGGCCATCTCGGCGCCGCCCTGGTGGTGGCGGGTCATCAACTGGAGAAACAAGGCTTCGTTGGCGCGGCCGGTCGCGTGCTTGAGGCGGCCCAGTTCGTCGGGGGACGCCATGCCCATCTGCATGCCTGTGTGCTGTCCGGCGTCATCGTGATGGGACATGCCGTGCCCGTTGGCCGGCGCTGGCACCGTGGGGTTGAGGGGCTGATCCGCCAGCTGCAACCACCCGACCATGGTGCCGACCTCTGCCTGCTGCTGAAGTCTGATTTGGTCTGCGAGCGTGCGTATTTCGGGGGCGGCGTCCGCACTGAGCAGGTCGCAGATGGTGATCGCCTGCTGATGGTGGGTCATCATCATCTGCGCAAAGCTCACGTCGGCCTCAGACATCAGTGGCGGCGCGCTGCCCTGCCGGTGGGATTCGGCGAATGCGCCGAGGAACGCGGCGGCGGCGATGACGACGGTGGCGCCGAAGATTCGGGCGGGTATGGAAGCGCTCATCGTGGCGGGTAGACGGTCGGGTCCAGCTTCAGGGTCATGAATCCGTTGTCCGAACACGTCACGTAGAGCAGGTTTCCCCGGAACTCCGGCGGTGACATGCACCAGTCCGCGGAGAAATCGGCCGGCTGGCCCCAGTCAGGACGGTTGCCCAGCACGATGTCGGACAGCTGGATCTTCCCGTCGAGAGCGGCTCGTCCCACCCCGAATATTCCGGTCAGCGGCGGGGTGGCAAGAACCGAAAGATTGTAGACGTGAATCGAATTGGGCAGGTCTTCGTACTTCTTGTCGGACTGCGCCGGCGGATTGAAGTAGGCGAGTTCCTTGATGTGTTCGGGGTCGCGGATGTCGAAGATCCGGATACCCGACTGTATCCACCCGCAGGCCAGCGCCATCGGATCGTCTTGCCGGTCCACCGAGCAGTAGTGCGAGTCGTAGGCGAAGACGCCGTTGAACCCGCCGCTGCTCGTCCAGTTGTCCATGTGCTCGGGCAGATTGATCTCGAGTTTGATGATGTTGCGCAGCTTGAGGTCTGTGGGGTCGGAGACGTCGAACAGTTTGACGCCTCCGGAACCGAGTTCGTCGATGGTGAAGATGTGCGGTACGCCTCGGTAGGTGACGTAGACGCTGTGCTGGGCTTCCTGCCCGTCCACCCAGGCCTTGTGGCTGTAGGCCGGAAGCAGCTGGTGCATGGTGAAATCGGGCGCAACCCGGTCCTGTACAGCCGAGGTATCGAGCACCGTCAATCCGCTGAACTGCGACATGTACATGGTTCGGCCGTCTGGTGCGAAACCCATGCCGTGCGAGGCCCAGCCGACCGGTGCGCTCCACACCACATGCGGAGCGGTCGGATCCGTGATGTCCACTGCGCTGTTCCAGATGATGCCCCCGGCCCAGTAGGTATTGCCGTCGGGGGAGAAGCTGCCCTCATGGGTCAACATTGGGATCCGCACGCCAGGAAGGGAACCGGCGCCCTGGTTGAGCAGCCGGGGGTGCCGGCAGTCCTGTGAGATGTCATAGATGGAGATGTAGCCGCCCCCGAACAACAGGGGAACACCGGTTCCGACCAGCAACCCCCGGCCCGCGTGCACCTTCAGGGACTCCCAGGTTCCGCCGACCATGGCCGGCTCGGTGAGCAGATCGGCCTGGACGGGGTGGGCAGGATCGGATGCGTCGATCACCTGGACGCCGTTGGTGTACGGCCAGGTAGACCCGACGTAGGTGCAGTTCTTGTACGAAGCACTCGTGATGCCGGCGCCGGTGCCCTGGTACTGGCCGACCAGGTCGATGTTGCAGTTGTAGCCGAGGGCACTGCGGTGCGACTCCCGGTCTGCGACCGGCACCTCGCCCTGCAATCCGGTCTCGACCCGGTCGTCCTGCCGACATTGCGCTTTGTCGACGGCGGTCGGCCAGATGTCGAAACGCGTGTCGTATCCCGGGGGAAGCCCGGCGTGGGCCGCCGCGGATGGACCCAATCCGGCGATGGCCACGAGAAGCGCGACGCATACCGCGCGGAGGAGGTTGTCCAGCATCGATCGCATCATGGCATTGCGGAGAGTCGTTGCGGACAAAAACTGTCAGATTCTGACAGTTTCCGATCAGGCGGCGGGGTTGCGCCCGCGGACGCGGCCTACCGGTGCCGCCCGGCCGTCGCCGCCACGGGGCGTGACTCGGCCGAGGCCTCCTCGGCGTCGCGATCGGGTGCCAGCATCACGGCGGTGATCGGGACGACGAGTGCGAGCAGGCCGATCACGAAGACCGGGAACAGGAACGAGAACACTTCTGGCCCAGCGGGAACCGGCATCGTGTGATCGACATTCACCCGCACCGCGGCCATGCCGGTGTAATGCATGCCGACGACCGCCACGCCCATCACCAGGCCGGCGACGAAACGCAGTCCGCGTGATTCGAGGACGAGCGTGAACCACAGCGCCGCGGTCGCCGCGACCACGGCGATCACGAAGGACAGCACGACGAGAGTGGTGTCATAGGTCATCGTGCCCTGCATCTGGACCGCCCACATGCCGGTGTAGTGCATCACCGCGACCGCCAGACCGGTGATCACGCCGCCGGCCAGCAGTCGGCGCAGATCGAAGTCCCGGCCGATGGTGATCAGCCCGACGAACACCGCGGCGATCGCGATCACGGCCGATGCGACCGTCCAGCCGAGGTTGTACCGCACCATGCTGCTGGGGATCGCGAAGCCGAGCATCGCGATGAAGTGCATGAGCCAGATGCCGACGCCGCCGATGGCGATCGAGGCCATGAGCAGCCAGCGGAGCCGGTCGCGTCCGCTCGTCGCGGTGGCGCCGCAACGGGTGCAGGCCAGGCCGACGACCGAGCCGGTCACCGAGACGATGTACGCCAGGAACAGCAGCCAGAGGCCCATGTCGAAGTGATGTACTTGGTGGTTCATGACGGGATCCTCGAGACTGTGAGACTGACGGGCGGTGGATCTAGAAGGCTGTCGACGGAAGACGTTCCAGCGCGAACGAGGTGATGGCGATCAACGCGTTCTTCGCCGAATCACGGTCCCGTGCATCGACATTGATGATCGGGACATTGGGGGACACCGACATCGCCTCGCGCAGCTCTTCGATGCTGTAGGTCGGGGAGTCGTCGAACTCGTTGACGGCGATCAGGAACGGCAGGCTGCGGGCCTCGAAGAAGTCGACGGCCGCGAAGCTGTCCTCGAGCCTGCGGGTGTCGACGAGCACCACCGCGCCGATCGCGCCGTGGACCAGGTCGTCCCACATGAACCAGAACCGCCGTTGCCCGGGCGTCCCGAACAGGTACAGCACGAGGTCGTCCGCGATCGTGATACGGCCGAAATCCATGGCGACCGTTGTGGTCTCCTTGCCGGGGATCGCCTCCAGGTCGTCATGACCCTGCGACGCGTTCGTGACGAGAGCCTCGGTGCGCAACGGCACGATCTCCGACACGGCGCCGACGAACGTGGTCTTGCCGACGCCGAAGCCGCCGGCAATCACGATCTTCGTCGACGACACCGTGGGGCCGGAGTCAGAGTGCGCGTAATCCACTGAGGGTCCTTTCGATCAGTAGGCGCCGTTCTGCAACGGTCGAGCGGTCGGTCAATGTGGCGTGAACACGGAGGTGGCCGCTGTCCACCAGGTCGCTCACCAGCACCCGGGTCACCCCGATGGGCAGACCGGCATACGCCGAGATCTCGGCGATGGACGGTCGGCTGCCGCACAGTCGGACGATGACGGCGGGGATGTCGCCTGGCGCGCAGTCGAGCTCACCGGATGACAGCAGGGCCTCCACGGGAGCCTCGATCGGCACCTCCACCCGGGCGCGGGTTCGTCCGCCGGTCAGGGTGTACGGCCGCGCGCGACTGGCGGACTGTTTCTGCTCAGGTCTGTCCATACTCAGGGTCATCGAGCCCCATGTGTGGCGCGCGGCGCCGCCTCGACGGTCTTGCCGACCCGGTCGACGAGCAGCGCCATCTCGTATCCGACCTGTCCGATGTCGCACGAGATCGACGCCAGGGTGGCGAGATACGAGCCGTTGCCGACGCCCATCAACAGCAGGAACCCGTCGTCCATCTCGACGATCGACTGGCGCACGTTCCCGGCCTCGAACAGCCGGGCCGCACCGGCCGACAAACTCGCCAATCCGGATGTGACAGCTGCCAATTGCTCGGCACGATCGGCCGGGAGGTGGGAGTTCGCAGCCATCAGCAGACCATCGGCCGACACCAGAATCGCGTGTGACACACCCGGTACGTCACGCACGAAGTTGGACACGAACCAGTCGAGGGTGCCGGACTTCCCTGACGGCGTTGCAGCAGAGCCCGCGGACCGGTCATGTGGTTGCGTGCCGGTGTTCATCGATCTCCTTCGATTCGGCTTTGTGCTGCGTCGGTTTCTGCCCGGCCCCTGCGTACGCCCGCCAACTGTCGGCTGAGGATGTCTCGGATCGCCGCGGGATCGTTCCCGCCGTCGGGCCTGGCCTGGGTTTCCGATCTTGCCTCATCCGGCACCAAGCGCGCTCCGCGTTCGCGAATCGGCAAGCCGGATGCGGTGTGCCGCTTGGGTTCCTGTTCGACGGCCTTTGCGGCGGCAGCCCAGCCGGCGTCGGCGGCGCTGGCCCAGACGCGGTTGCGGGATTCCGGCGTCGTCGGGTCCATCAGCCACTCCGAGGCCATCCGCTCGAAGATGGGCGCGCTCTCCAAACTCTCCGTCTCGATATCCACCCAACTGGATTCCTTGGCCGGTACGGGTTCCGGGCTCGGCGGATTCGCATTGCCCGGGCCGGAATTGCCCGAGGTGAAATAGGAAAGCGGATTTCCTCGCTGCTGAGGTTCGGGTTCCTCGGGGACTGCGGCCGGGGCGGGAGCCGGGATCGTCGCCGGATGTCCGTTGACACCGCTGGCGCCGGGCGATCGTTTCGGCAGTCCGTTGGCGGTCGCCTTCGCTGGGCCGTCCGATCCGCGCTCCGGCAGCGACGTTGTCTGCGAGCCGGTCGTCTCGGGGAGCGCCGCGAGACCTGCGTCGGTGCCCGCACCCCGGCCGGCTGCGGCGGCTCGCGGTCGTGATTCGGAAAACGAACCGGTCCGCAGATCATCGAGCGTTTCACCCATGCCGATGGGCGAGACCAGCGTGCCAGGAAGGTGCACGCTCGCCGTCACGCCGGGCCGTTCGGTCAGCGCCGAGGTGGTACGCAGCCGCACCGTGGCCTCGTGGCGTCGCGCCAACCGGCCGACCACGAAAAGGCCCATCCGCTTGGCGGTTTCGGAGGTCACCTCGCCGCCGAGCGCGAGCCGCTCGTTCGCGGCGGTCAAGTCTTCCTTGGACATGCCGAGTCCCCGGTCGGCAACCTCGACCAGCAGGCCGGCGTCGACCGCGCGGCCGACCGTCACCATCACCGGCGAGTCCGGCGGCGAGTAGCGGAGGGCGTTGTCGAGGAGCTCGGCGATCAGGTGGCCGATATCGCTTGCGGCCGAGCCGGCGATCGAGACGTCGGCCATGTGTCCGACCTGGACCCGGCGGTACTCCTCGACCTCGGACATCGCGGCACGCAGCATGTCGGGCAGTGCGACGGGTGCCGACGCCCGGTGGCGTTCCACGGTGTCGGCGAGGACCAGGAGGTTGTCGCCGTTGCGGCGCATGCGCGTCGCGAGGTGGTCGAGGCGGAAGAGGTGATCGAGCCGGACCGGATCTTCCTCGTCCAGCTCGAGCGTCTCGATGAGTGTCAGCTGCTCTTCGACGAGTGAGCGGCTCCGGCGGGACAGGGTTTCGAACATGTCGCCGATCTGCAGACGGACACCGTGCTCACTGGCCAGGCGCACGGCCTGGGAGTGGATGTCGTCGATTGCGCGGGCGAGCTGCCCGACCTCTTCATTGGTACGGAACGGCAGCGTGTGGATCTCCGGACATGCCGCCGCCCTTGCTGAGGCGTTCGATCTCCTCGGGCAGCTCGACCTGCGCGACCTGCAGCGCCCCCTGGCGCAGCCGGCCGATCGAGCGGATGAGCGAGCGGCCGACCGCGAGTGCGAAGACGAGGGCGGCCAGCACGGCGCCGAGGATGATCGCGGTGTCGCGCAGGGCATCGGACCGCAATGCGTTGGCCCGGTGGTGCAGCGTGCCGTCGAGGTCGGAGGACAGGCGCTGTGTCATGGCGCGGTACTGCTCGACGCTGGTGCGCATCGCGTTGGTGAACGCGGGCGTTTGCACGCTGTCGCCGGACGGTTGTGTGTAGCTGTCGCGTCGAACGTCGGATTCCTTGGACAGGGCCGCGACTTCGTCCGTGGGCGTCAGCCGGTTGAGCCGATCGATGGCGGCCGCCTCCGCACCCGCGGCGTCGGCCGTCTCGGTGCGCAGTTCGTCCGAATCGGCGAAGTCCGGTGCGGCGATCAATACCCGCTGTGTCGTCAACGCCCGCTGGGCCGCGAGGGCGTCCACCGCGGCGAGGCCGTCGCGGACTGACGCTTCGGGAGATCTGAGCGTTCAGAACGTGCGACGGCCGGGCGCCGTAGCCGAAACGTGACGAACGCTTGACCGAATTGTCTACGTGTGACTACACATTCGGGCCGCTGCGGACCAATACCATGACATCGTTCAAGATCATGGGGGCATCGCAGAGGGATCGAATTGATGCGCGCGGTTGTTCAGGGTGTTCTCGTAGTGGTCGTGGTTGCCATGACCTACTTCTCCGGCGGTGCGAATAGCGTCGACACGGCGGCGGTAAGCATGCCGTTGACGTCGACGATCGAATCGATCGCGCCCGCCGAAGGTGCCGTCGTCGGTGTGGGCCATCCGGTCGTGGTGACGTTCAAGAATCCGGTCTCGAACCGGTCTGTCGTCGAACGCGCCCTCGGGATGAAGTCGACGCCGGCCCGCACGGGTACCTACGAGTGGCTGGACGCAAACACCGTGTCCTGGACTCCCGCCGAGTTCTGGCCGGCGCACAGCACGATGATGCTGTCGGTCGGCGGTTTGCGGACGGAATTCCAAACCGGCCCAGCCGTTATCGGTGTCGCCGACATATCCGACCACACCTTCACCGTGACCATCGACGGGTTGGGTGAAGACCCGCCGATCGCTCTGCCGGCGCCGCATCATCTGCCGCATGCCGGCGAACCGGGTGTGCTGCTGGCCTCCATGGGGCGTCCGGAATACCCGACCCCGGTCGGTACCTACACCGTGCTGGGGAAAGACCGCACGGTGAAGATGGATTCGAGCAGCGTCGGCATTCCCGTCGACGCCCCTGACGGCTATCTCCTCGATGTGGACTATGCGGTTCGCTTCACCCACCGCGGACTGTTCGTGCATTCGGCGCCGTGGGCTGTCCCGTCGATGGGACTGGACAACACCAGCCACGGTTGCATCAGCCTGGTCCCGGCGGCCGCCGAGTGGTACTTCAACACGGTCAACATCGGCGATCCGGTGATCGTGCAGGAGTAGCGAATCCTGCTGCAGGCCAGTCGAACCAGCGCTCAGCGCGGGTAACCCTCGGCCTGTCTCACTCAGCGCGGCGGATTGCAGTCACCATCAGTCAGTGATCCGCCGCGTTGATGGTTGCCGGAGGCGAATACAGAAGGCACAGAAAAGGCGCCTGGCTTGCGAGCCAGGCGCCTTTTCTGACGCCGCGTTGTGGGGTTGGGCTAGCTGGCCGGGGATGCGTCCCCCGGACCGGGCAGTGTGGGCGTTCCGGCGACCGGTCCGCCTCCGGGCGAAACGGTCGGCACGCCCTTGCCGGTGCCTGCCGCGATGGCCACCGGGGCAGCGATGGGTGCTGCGGCGGGGACGGGAGCGGCGGCCGGTACGACCGGGACAGGCGGTGCCAGGGGCACCGGAGGGACCACCGGCGGCGGTACGAGCGGCACCGGAGGGACGGCCACCGGTGGCGGCGCGATGGGTACGGGCGGGACGGCGACCGGCGCCGCGGGAACGACGCCTGCGGCTTCCACTGCGGCAGCCGCACACGGGGCGGCAGGCGCCGCACCGGCTGCACCTGCGGCGGCGTCAAGACATTTGTAGCCGCCGGTCTTGAGTTGGAGTGCCGCTGCCGCGTGCGGGCTCAGCACTAGTGCCGCCCCCACTGCGGTCGCGCACAGTCCAGCGCTGACAACAGTTTTGACCGTGATGTGAGCAAAGATGGCCATCCCCGATCAGCTCCTTCGGTTCGTGCGGAAATTACACCGATGAAAATTGTGACGAGCGCAACCGTAGGACTCCCAGAAATGGGAGTCCAGACAAGTTCTCAGATGGTTGCGCGGTTGACATGTGAAGGAGCCGCACTCGTGACCGTATCGTTTCCAACCGGGTCTGGGGGGCGTGTTATGGCAGTGCGTGTCTACGACGAATTAGGTGCCGCGACGCGGTTCTCGCAAATTTGAAAGCGCAAACTTCAGTGGCCGAGCTGCATCAGGATTCCTTTGGCCACAAGCTGTTCGAAGCTATAACTGAACTCGCCACGCCGTCCGACGGACAGGACGTAGCGGTCCTCGCCTTCGGTCAACGACACGGTGAAGGAGAACGTGCAGTTGGATTCGCCGCTCTTGCCCGGGCCCAGGGTGGTGCTCGCCAGGACAGCGCCCTTGCCGTTCTTGACGGTGACGAGGGTGCCGGAATTGACATCGGCGTATCCGTTGGCGCCCTGGCATGTTGATCCGTCGGAGGCGATACCCTCCGCGCCGGCGTTGTCGGAGAGGACGAAAGTACCGTTGACCGTGGCTTTTTCGAGTACGCGGAAACCTTTGGAGAAATGCGGGCAGAACGTGTCGACCGCGATCTTGTCGGCCAGCAGGCCCTGTTGCGGTTCGCCGTCTTCCAGTTGGCGGCACACCTGCCGCCCGTGGGCGACGGCGTTCGCGTCGGAATTGAACTGATCGCTGAGCCCGGCATCCCTCAGTGCTGCAAGGTATCCGGCCTCCGGCGGCGGTGGCGGCCTGCGGCCCGCCACGAGCAGGACCCACACCACCGCGGCGGTCATCACGATGATCACCGCCGCCGCGGTGGTTCCCAGCCAGGTCGACCGGACGCCTGCGGTCTTCAACTCCAGGTAATCGGGCAGCATCCGGCCGCCGGTCGGGTCGGTCGATGCGGTCCGGCCGTCGCGGACCCGATTCGTCGGATGTCCGGTGACGAAGTAGCGACCTTCGTGGCGAGCCGTAGGGTCGGGGCGCCAACCGGTCGACCTGGACCGGACCTGGCCACAGCGGCCGCAGGTGTCGCTGTCATCGAGTGGCGATCCGCAATACGGGCACGTCATAGCGCGCGATCCGCTACGGGCAATCGACAACGGTTCGCCGGCGTCATCGGTGGGCCATCTGTCATCACTACCCGTTATATGCCGGTCGGTCCGCCTGCACAGCGCGCCGCTCAGATTTGGTTGCCGGGAAAATCCCCGTGCGGCCGCCCCAGGTGACCGCTGAGCAGTCGCACGACCCCCTCCAGCTCGGCCGCGGATCTGCCGTATTACCGTGCTAGCCATGACACGGGTGACGGTGATCACTGGCGGCGCGGGTGGTATGGGTCTGGCGACGGCCAAGGTGGTGGGCCGCGAGCAGGCGGTCGTGCTGTGCGATGTGCGCGAGGATCGCCTCGACGCCGCGGCCACCGCCCTGGGAGACCTGGGTATCCCGGCCACCATCGTCAACGCCGACGTCACCGATCGAGGCGCCGTCGACCGCTTGTTCGAGACCGCGGCCGGCCTCGGCACCGTCAGCGCCGTCGTTCACGCGGCCGGGGTCAGTCCCAGCATGGGCGACGCCGAGTACGTCATGAGAACCAACGCGCTGGGCACGCTGCATGTCAACGAGTCCTTCTTCGCATCGGCGCCGGAGGGCGCGGCGATCGTCAACGTGGCGTCGATGGCGGCGCACCTGTTGCCCGAGGAAGTCATTCCCGCTCAGCAGTTTCCGCTGGCGCTGCAGGACCAGGACCGATTCCTCGGCGAAATGCTGGCGGCGTGCGGCATGGCTCCCGAAGACATGAGATCCGGTTTTTCCTACGCCATCAGCAAGGCCTTCGTGAAGTGGTACAGCTCGTCGCAGGCTGAGCGGTTCAACGGTCGCGGTCTCCGCATCCTGTCGGTTTCCCCGGGCTCCATCGATACCGAGATGGGCCGGCTGGAGGAGCAGGCCGGGGCAGGCGCGATGGTCGCCGACGCCGCGGTACCGCGGTGGGGAAAGCCGGAGGAGATGGCAGACCTGCTGGCCTACTGCGCCAGCGAGCGTGCCGGTTACCTCACCGGCACGGACATCCTCAACGACGGCGGAGTCGTCGCCTCGATGCGGGAACGCGCCCGGTTGGCCGCTGCCGGCAGTTAGTCAGCCGCACACCGGCCGCACGTCCGTGGGATCATTGATGGCGGCATGGGGGTGCCGGGCCTGAGCGGCCCGGTGGTTCAGCGTCAGCAGTTCGGTTTCCGAACGCCGGTCGGGGGGCTTGGCGTCGAACTTGTCGGGACATTGCCGGCGGACGCGTAGTCGATAACTCGCTGTGGAGTTGGCATCGCGCGTGCGTCGGGTACCCCTTTGGTGCCAGCAGTGTTCGCACAGGGAGATGCCATTTGATTCGTAAGATGATGCAGGTCAACAGGAAAGACGACGGCGCCGGTATGGGCCGTCGTGCCGCATTCAAGCTCTCGCTGCTCATCACCGCAGGTTTGTCGGTGGCCAGGGCGCCGGGGGCGCACGCGCAGATCGACGGCCACGGGTCCCGCTGGTCACCCGAGCGGGCGCAGCGCTGGTACGCCGCGCAGGGCTGGCTGGTCGGCGCCAATTTCATTCCGTCCAACGCGGGTAACCAGCTTGAGATGTTCCAGCCGGAGACCTATGACCCGCAGCGGATCGACAATGAGCTGCGCATCGCCAGGCTGGCCGGATTCAACACGGTGCGGGTATTCCTGCATGACCAGCTGTGGGCCCAGGGCCACTTGGGCTTTCAGAACCGCCTGGCCCAGTTCGTTGCTCTGGCGTCCAGCCACGGCATCAAACCGCTGTTCGTGCTGTTCGATTCCTGCTGGGATCCGTTTCCCCGGTTGGGGCGCCAGCGGCGGCCGCGGCCCGGGATCCACAACTCGGTGTGGGTTCAGAGCCCGGGTGCGCAGAACCTCGACGATCACCGGTACCGGCGAATGCTGCGCGAGTACGTCGTCGGCGTGATCAGCCAGTTCCGCCATGATGACCGGGTCCTGGGGTGGGACCTGTGGAATGAACCGGACAACCCCGCAGCCAACTACCGCGAGGTGGAACGGCAGGACAAGGTCGGCCTGATCGAGAAGCTGTTGCCGGAGGTTTTCGGCTGGGCCCGATCGGTCGACCCCGTGCAGCCGTTGACCAGCGGTGTCTGGGACGGGGCCTGGGCCGACCCGCTGCAGCGCAGCGCGATGGCGACGATCCAACTCGACCTCTCGGATGTGCTGACCTTTCACAGCTATGCCGAGCCGGCCGGATTCGAGGCGCGGATCGGCGAGCTGGCACCGATGGGACGCCCGATCCTGTGCACCGAATATCTGGCCCGAGGTGAGGGCAGCACGGTCGAGGGTGTGTTGCCGATCGCCAAACGGCACAACGTCGGCGCCTACAGCTGGGGCCTGGTGGCCGGCAAGACGCAGACCTATCTGCCGTGGGATTCCTGGGATCATCCGTACAAGACGCCCCCGCCGGTGTGGTTCCATGACTTGTTCCATGCGGATGGACGGCCCTATCGGGACGGCGAGATCCGCACGATCCGGAAACTGACCGGGCGGCCTTATCCCTGACGACGGGACTGTCCATGACGGGTGAGAAACGCCGTGCGGCGGCGCTGTGCTTGCTGGCCGCCATTCTGTTGTTCACGACCGGGTGTGGCCCCGGGGCGAACAGGCCGGGCACGCAGGTCTCGCCGGACACCGCAGCGCAATTCGGCGACGTGGTTGTCCCACCGGGGGTCGAGGTGCTGGCGGTCGATTCGGATTCGGGTATCGACACCCGGTACCGATTGGCGTTGCGGACCACGGCTGCCCACTTGCCGGCGTTGGTGTCGCAGTTCACCGACCGACCGCAGCCCTCGCAGATTCCGCGCACCACGCCGGTGATCGCCGGGCCGGAGTTGTCCACCGCGCCGAATCCCCTGTACGCCCAGGACCGGGTCACGACCAAGGCGGGCCGCACGGTCTACCGCGAGATCGTCGTCGACGAGCGGTCACCGGATGAGGTGTACGTGCACCTGGCGATGTACACCACCTGAGTCTGAGTTCAGCGGCCGGCCATGCGGCTGACATCGGTGATCGCGGCGACGAACTGCTCGGGTGCCTCCTGGGGCACGTTGTGTCCGATGCCGTTGAGGATGCGGTGTTCGTAGGGCCCGGTGTAGAGCGCGCGGTAGCCGGCGCCGTCCTTGGCCGCCCCGTCGAAGTCGGAACCGATCGTGATGGTGGGCACGGTGACGGGCGGCTTGCCGGCCAGGCGCGCCTCGTCGGCGTCGTAGCGGGCTTCACCGGGGGCCAGGCTGAGCCGCCACCGGTAGTTGTGCACGACGATGGCGACGTGATCGGGGTTGTCGAACGCCGCAGCCGACAGGTCATAGGCGGCGTCGTCGAAATGCCACAGCGGTGAGGCCTTGGTCCAGATCAGCCTGTTGAACTCCTTGGTGTTCTCGCGGTAGCCGAGTTCACCGCGCGGGGTGGCGAAGTAGTACTGGTACCACCAACCCAATTCGGCCTCCGGCGCCAGCGGCTGCAGGTTGGCGGCCAGGTTGACGGTGATGTAGCCACTGACCGCGACCAGTCCCGCGCAGCGCTGCGGCCACAGGGCCGCGACGTTGTTGGCGGTGCGCCCGCCCCAGTCGTATCCCCCGAGCACCGCCTTGGGGATGTTCAGGGCGTCCATCAGCGCGATGACGTCGTGGGCCAGGGCGGCCTGCTGCCCGTTGCGCACGGTATCGGCGGAGCGGAACCGGGTGGACCCGAAGCCGCGCAGGTGGGGCACGATGACGCGGAAGCCCTGATCGGCGAGCAGCGCCGAGGCGTCGGCGTAGCTGTGGATGTCATAGGGCCAGCCGTGCAGCAGGATCACCGGCTGTCCGTCCGCCGGACCGGCCTCGGTGTAGCCGATGTTGAGTTCGCCTGCGTCGATCTGCTTGACCGGGTTCATGGTGTGCGACGGCTTCGATGGGGCCCCAGTCGGGGGCCCCGGCGACGGCGCGGGTGAGGTGCCGCAGGCCGCGAGTGTCGCCGCCCCGGCGGCGGCCGCCGTGAGGAAGCCGAAGTTCCTTCTGCTCAAACCAGTCACCGTTGCTGCTCCTTCTCGCGGGGTCTCGGTGTCCATCTCACCCGTCCGGACACATCAAGTCCAACGATTGAATGTGATGAGACCCATCGATAAGGTAGATAGGCTGACACCGTGGAGTTACGACAGATCGAACACTTCATCGCCGTGGCCGGCGAGATGAGTTTCACCCGCGCCGCCGAGCGGGCGCATGTCGTGCAGTCGGCGTTGTCGACCTCGATTGCGAAGCTGGAGCGCGAACTCGGCGTGGAGCTGTTCGACCGGTCGCGGCAGCGGATCAGCCTGACCGCCGCGGGGGAGGCCTTCCGGTCGCACGCCTACGAGGTGCTGCACGCGGCCCGTGCGGCGGCCGAATCCGCCGGGCAGTTCCGCGGGTCTCTCATGGGCACAGTCGAATTCGGCTCGTTGATCTCCTATGGGCCGGTCGATGTCGGCGGTGCCCTCGGTGACTTCCACCGTGCCCACCCGTTCGTCCGGCTGCGGTTGAGGTTGAGTCAATCGGGTGCGTCGGCCTATCTGGCGGCACTCCTGGAGGGCTCGCTGGATCTGGCCCTGGTCTCGCTGCCCAACCGGTTCCCGGCACAGCTGGACATGAAGCTGCTGTTCGAGGAGCCGATGGTGTTCGTCTGCCGTGACGACCACGCCCTGGCCCGTCGTCGCCGTCTCGAGCTGGGGGACCTGGCCGGCGAGGAACTCGTCGGCTTCCCACCCGAGTTCGGGTTGCGGCGCCTGATGGACGAGGCGTTCCACCGTGCCGGTGTGCAACCGCAGACGCAGTACGAGGTTCCGGCCGGGTTCGCCGCGATCGCCGAACTGGTCGGCAACGGACTGGGTACCGCTTTCATGCCGGCGTCCGAGGCGCGCCGCTACGGCGGCCTGGGGACCGTTGTGCTGCGCGACCCGCCGGTATGGCAGGTCTATCTCGCCGCGCCGCCGGTCGAGCGGATGACGCCGGCCGCGGCGCGGCTGGCCGAAACCCTGCTCGACGCCGCGGCTTCGGCGTCCGGCTAGCGAGCCAGGGGACTGTAGAACACCAGACCGTTGCCCTTGTTGTCGTAGACCACGGCCCGGCGCTCGTGAGCATCGTCGTACGGGTGCTTGATGATTCCGCCGCCGCTTTCCTCGATGGCCTTGGCCGCACCGTCCACATCGGCGGTCTTGATCCCGACGACGACCTGACCGGGGATCGGGTGATCCACCGAAGTGGCCAGAGCGAGGGTCAGCGATCCACCGTCGAGCGCGGCGAAGTGGGCGCCGTCGCGGAACTTCAGCGGCATTCCCAGCGTCTCGGTATAGAAGCGGATCGACTCATCCAGGTCGTCGGTCGACAGGATGATCATCCGCACGTCGTGGTCGCTCATCGGTTCCTCCTTTGGACGAGCTCTCAGACTATGGCAGCCCGCCCCGCCCGAACAGCTTTCAAATCTCTACTGGTATAGAGACTTGGGACACCTTGTCCGCAATGCTGAGTTCCAGGAGACACCGACGATGACGCTGCAATTCGATCTGTCGAACCGCCGGGTGCTGATCACCGGTGCCGGACAGGGTGTCGGGCGGGGCCTGGCCGATGCCTTCGCCGCGGCGGGTGCCACCGTGCTGGTCAACGACCTCCGAGGTGAGCGGGCCGAGGCTGTGGCCGCAGAGCTGCGGGAAGCGGGCGGCGATGCGGTGGCGGTGCCGTTCGACGTCACCGAGTACCAGGCGGTCACCGATGCGATCAATGGGGCCGGCCCGATCGACACCCTGGTCAACAATGCGGGCAATGCCGGGGCCGAGGGATTCGCCGCCCGGATGCCGTTCGCCGAATCCACTCCCGCGGACTGGGATCCGTTCCTGCAGGTGAACCTGTACGGGGTGCTGCACTGCACGCGGGCAGTGCTGCCGGCGATGGTGGAGCGGCAATGGGGCCGGGTCGTGACGATCGTGTCGGATGCCGGACGGACCGGAGATGCCAGCGGTGCGGTGTACGCGGCGGCCAAGGCCGGTGCCGCCGGGCTGACGCGGTCGATCGCCCTGGAGAACGGCCGCTACGGCATCACCGCCAACAACATCGCGTTGGGCACCATGCGCACACCGCTCACCGAGCCGCTGTGGTCCGAGATGGGCGATTCCCCGCAGGCCAAGGCGATCCTGTCGCGCTACCCCATCCGCAGGCCCGGCCTGCCCGAGGACGTCGCCTACCTTGCGGTGCTGCTGGCCAGTGACCACGGCTCCTGGATCACCGGTCAGACGCTACCGGTCAACGGCGGCTACTCCTTCGCGATGTGAGGTGGCCGGTGCCGCCGCGACGATCGCGGTGATGATGTCGTGCAGTTCCGCGTCGGAGTCGATCGTGCGGTCGCCGCGGGCCAGGGCCAGCATCAGTCCGCTGATGAAAGTCAGCAGTACATAGGCCTTTTCATCGATCAGGCCCGGATCGGTGCCGGCCGGGCAGAGCGCGACCACGACGTTCCGGTGCAACTCGAAGAACCGCTGCTGATTGTGGCTGAATGCCTCGGCGAGGCCGGCGTCCCGGCTGGACGGCATGACCAGCTCATAGCGGGCCTTGCTCCGGAGCAGGCGCGCACCGGTTCCGGAGCGGATGACCAGGCGGGCCAGGCCGGCCGCCGGTGACGGGCTGTCGCCGCCGTTGTCCGATCGGGTGGCCGCGGTGAGATCGGCCAGGTCGAGATCGGCGATGCGGTTGGCGGCAGCACGGATCAACGCCGAACTGGTGCGGAAGTAGAAGGACGTGGTCCCGTCGGCAACCCCGGCCTTGCGGTCGACCTTGAGGTGGGTGACACCCTTGATGCCTTCGCGGGCGAGCAGAGCGATTGCCGCATCGCACAATTCGCGTCGACGTTGCTCGGGGTTCTGTTTGCCTCCCATATGTGCCTAACGGCGGGCCGGGGAGGGGATGTGTTCGGGTCGCACACCGGTGCCGACCAGATAGGCGGGTATCGCCGAGAGTTGAGGCAGCAGCCGAAAGATCTTCCCGAGCGCTTCGGGCGGGGTGATCTCACCACCCGCCAGCACGGGTTCGAGGACCTGGCGGTGCACGACACGTTGAAAGCCTTGTGTCACAGCGGTGGGCAGGATGCGACGGCGCTGGACCGCAGCCAGATCCTTCTGGCCGACCCGGTGCTCGCGTAGCGGTTGGTACAGCAGGCGGGCGGTGGCGACGGCGTCCTGGATGGCAACGTTGATGCCGACCCCACCGGCCGGCGACATGGCGTGCGCCGCGTCGCCGATGCACAACAGACCGTCCCGGTACCAGGTGGGCAGCCGGTTGAGCTGGACGTCGAGATGCTTGACGTCGTCCCAGGAGGACAGGGCATCCGGGTCGGCCTCGGGAATGAGCTCGGCGAGTTCGCTTTTGAAGATGTCGAGTCCGCGCGCCCGCAGCGTGGCGTCGCTGCCCTTGGGGATCAGGTAGGCCACCTGGAAGTAGCCGACGCGAGGAATCATGATCAACGCCCGACCAGGTCCGGTGCGGGGGATGAGCGAGTACTGGCCGTCCTCGGTGCGCGGCACCCGAAACCACCACACGTCGAACGGCACCGGATAGTCCTTGGTCTGCAGCCCGGCCTCCCGCCGGACCACCGACGTGCGCCCGTCGCAGCCCACGGTGAGTTCGGCGCGCAGCTCGCCGTCGCCGTCGGGGCTGGTGTAACGCACTCCGGTGATGCGCTCGCCGTCGCGCAGCAGCCCGGTCACCTCGGTCCGCATGAGCAGGGTGAAGTTGGGTTCATCTCGGCCGGCGTCGGCCAGCAGGTCGAGGAAGTCCCACTGCGGCACCATGGCCACGTACGGGTGCGGCTGGCGCAGACGCCGGAAGTCGAGCAGGGTCACGGGCCGGCCGTCGATCGGGATCTCGGCCTTCTCCACCTTGCTGTAGCCGATCTTGTCGAACTCGCCGAACAACCCGAGCTCATCGAGCAGGCGCATGGTGCTCGGATGCACTGTGTCACCGCGGAAATCACGCAGGAAATCGGCGTGCTTCTCCATCACGGTCACCGCGACCCCGCACCGGGCCAGGATCAGGCCGAGCATCATGCCGGCGGGCCCGCCGCCGACGATCGCACACGTGGTGTCAGGCATGGGCCAGTCCGTTCAGAGCGTCGGGCAGGGGTTCGGTGTGCAGCACGCCGAGGCGCTGTGTCGCGCGGGTGAGTGCGACGTACAACTCGGCCGCGCCGCGGTCGCCGTCGGCCAGGATGTGCGCGGGCTCCACGACGAGTACCGCGTCGAACTCAAGGCCCTTGGTTTCCGACGGGGCCACCGCGCCGGGCACCCCGGGCGGGCCGATCACCACAAAGGTGCCCTCGCGGGTGGCTTCATCCCGCATGAATTCCTCGACAGCGGAGGGGATTTCGTCGGCGGTCAGCTGCTTCGACCACGGCTGGACGCCGCACGACCGCACCGACTCCGGCGGCTGAACCCCGGGTGCGAACTCGGCCAGCAGCGCCCCGGCAACCGCCATGATCTCGGCCGGGGTGCGGTAGTTCACCGACAGCGTCCGGTAGATCCACCGGCCCGGCACGTACGGCTCGAGCATCCGGTCCCAGGACCGGGCGCCGGCGGCCGAGCGGCGCTGGGCCAGATCGCCGACGACCGTGAAGGACCGGCGTGGACAACGACGCATCAGGATCCGCCAGTCCATCTCGGACAGTTCCTGGGCTTCGTCGACCACAACATGACCGTAGGTCCAATCCCGGTCGGCTGCAGCACGTTCAGCGAGTTCCCGGGTGTCGCGCTCGAGGAACCGGTCGGCGAGGTCCTCGGCGTCGATGAGGTCGCTGGCCAGCAGGTGATCCTCGTCGTCCATCAGATCCTCGCGGGCGATCATCAGGTCGAGCACCCCTGCGGCGTAGGCCGCTTCCTCCCGCCGTTCGCGTTCTGCGGCCTCGTCGGCGGCCTTGTCCCGGCCCAGCAGGTCGACCAACTCGTCGAGCAACGGCACGTCCGAGATGGTCCAGGCGCTGCCCTCGGCGCGGAGCAGCCGGGGATCGGCGCCGGCCGCGGACAGCCGATCGGGTGACGAGTACAGCGGGGCCAGCAGGGTTTCCGGGGTCAGGATCGGCCACAGCCGATCGAGTGCCTCGGCGAACGCGGCGTTGTCGTCGAGTTCGCTGACCACACTCGCCCGCAGCTCCTCCCACGCCGCCTTGTCCGCGCGGCTCAGCCATCCCTTGCCGATGCGGGCCACGGCGCGTTCGGTGAGGACGTAGGTGACGATGTCGCGGAACGTCGCGCGCGCCTCGTTGTGCGGCAGCCCGGTCTCGCGGGCCTCCTCGATGGCCCACTGCACGGTTTCGGCGTCGATGCGCACGGTGACATCGGGCAGTTCGATGAAGATCGGCTCGGCGGGTACCTCCTGGCGGTCGGCCACTGCGGCGGCCAACACGTCGAGGATTTGCAGCGAACCCTTGATCGCGGCCACCTCGGGCGCGTCCTCTGCGGTGACATGCAGGCCGGGGACCAGGTCGCCGGGTGTCATGAACACCGCATCGGACTCACCCAGCGAGGGCAGCACCCGGCCGATGTGGTCCAGGAACGCCTCATTGGGCCCGACGACCAGGACGCCGTGACGTTCGATCCGTTCGCGGTGGGTGTAGAGCAGGTAGGCCACGCGGTGCAGTGCCACCACGGTCTTGCCGGTGCCCGGGCCGCCCTCGACCACGAGCACCCCGGTGTGTTCGTTGCGGATGACCTCGTCCTGCTCGGCCTGGATCGTCGCGACGATGTCGCGCATGCCCTCACCGCGCGGGGCATTCACCGCGGCCAGCAGTGCGGCGTCACCTTCGTCACCCTCGGCGGGCCGGCCCAGCACCTCGTCGGTGAAGTCGAGCACGCGACGCCCCAGCGTGCGGAACTGGCGGCGCCGGCGCATGTTCTCCGGGTTGGCCCCCGTCGCGGTGTAGAACGGCCGGGCCAGCGGCGCCCGCCAGTCCAGCAGCAATGGTTCGTAGTCGTCCTCGCGGTCGAAGAGGCCCAGGCGGCCGACGTAGAGATGTTCTCCGGCAAGGGTTTCCAGCCGACCGAAGCACAGGCCGTTGTCGGCCACGTCGAGCCGGTTGGCTTCCTTGGCCAGCGCCCGCACCTCGGCGTCGCGCTCCACCGCGGAACCGCCGTGCTCGCGCAGCGCGGTGCGGTACCGGTCACGTACCCGGATGCGCTCGGCGTCCAAGCGGGAGTACAGCCCGTCGACATAGGTCTGTTCGGTCTGGACTTCGATGTCGTGCTCGTCAGTTGGCACGTTCCCCACAGTTACCTCGCTTATCCGTGGTTTGGTTCGGCCAGCGATTGTGCGCCATCACCGGGGCCTTGCCGCAAGGCCCCGGGTACGCGATAAAATTGAGGTCAGCAACCGCTCACCCCATCCGGCCCACGTCCACGATACGCAGCACCGCGGCACCCTCTTCATCGCTGGCGGCCAGGTCGACTTCCACGTCGAAGCCCCAATCGTGATCTCCGGCAGGATCTTCGAGGATCTGTCGGATTCGCCACACCTGCGGCTGCCGGTCGAAGATCAGCAACGCCGGGCCACGGGCGTTGGCTCCGGTACCCACCTCCGCGTGCTCGTCGAAGTACGCCTCGCCCGCGTCGGCCCAGCGCTCGGCCGTCCAGCCGGACGCGGCATCGAGCGCCCCGAGCTCGTCCCAGCGGGAGCGGGCGAACAACTCGACCCGGCGGAACAGCGCGTTGCGGACCATCGCGGTGAACGCCCGCTCGTTGCCGGTCAGCGGGCGTGGCCGGGCCGGTACCGCAACCGGAGCATCGTGAGGCTGATCCGGGCTCGTCAGCTGCTCCCACTCGTCGAGCAGGCTGGAATCGACCTGGCGCACCAGCTCGCCGAGCCATTCGACGATGTCGGCGAGCTGCTCGGTGCGGGCGGCCGTCGGCACGCCCGAGCGCAGCGCCTTGAACGCGTCGGACAGGTAGCGCAGCACGGCGCCTTCGGAGCGGGTCAGCCCGTAGACGCTGATGTACTCGCGGAAGGTCAGGGCCCGCTCCCACATCTCGCGCACCACCGACTTGGGGGACAGGTGTCCGTCGGCGGCCCACGGGTTGGTCTGCCGGTACACCTCGTAGGCGTGTTCCAGCAGTTCTTGCAGCGGCTTGGGATAGGTGACCTCGTCGAGCAGCTCGATGCGTTCGTCGTACTCGATCCCGTCGGCCTTCATCTGCGCCACCGCCTCGCCCCTGGCCTTGTTCAGCTGGGCGGCCAGGATCTGCCGGGGATCTTCCAGGGTGGCCTCGATCACCGAAACCACGTCCAGCGCATAGGTTTCGGCTTCGGGATCCAGGACGTCGACCGCGGCCAGCGCGAAGGTCGACAGTGGCTGGTTGAGGGCGAAGTCGTCCGGTAGGTCGACGGTCAGCCGGTATCGGCGACCATCAGGTTCGGGTGTGTCGAGGCGTTCGATCACCCCGGCCTGCAGCAGTGAACGGGCGATGCCGACCGCTTCCCTGATGTGCTTGAGCTGACGCTTGCGGGGTTCGTGATTGTCGGTGAGGAGCCGTCGCATCGCCACGAACGGGTCGCCCGGGCGGTCGACCACATCCAGGATCATCGCCGTGGACACCCGCATATTGCTGGTCAACGGTTCGGGCGCGGCGTCGATCAGCCGGTTCATGGTGGCCTCGCCCCACGGCACCATGCCCTCGGGTGCCTTGCGCCGCACCAGCTTCCGGCGCTTCTTCGGGTCGTCGGCCACCTTGGCGAACTGCTTGAGGTTCTCCACCTCGTGGTCGGGCGCCTGCACCACCACGGTGCCCGCGGTGTCGTATCCCGCGCGCCCGGCCCGCCCGGCGATCTGGTGGAACTCGCGGGCGTTGAGCAACCGCATGCGGGTGCCGTCGTACTTGGACAGGGCGGAGAACACCACGGTGCGGATCGGAACGTTGATGCCGACCCCGAGGGTGTCCGTGCCGCAGATCACCTTGAGCAGCCCGGCCTGGGCCAGTTGTTCCACCAGCCGCCGGTACTTGGGCAGCATGCCGGCGTGGTGGACGCCGATGCCGTGCCGCACCAGCCGCGACAGTGTGGTCCCGAACGTCGTGGAGAAGCGGAATCCGCCGATCATCTCGGCGATCGCCGCCTTCTCCTCCTTGGTGGAGACGTTGACGCTCATCAGCGCCTGGGCCCGCTCCAACGCCGAGGCCTGAGTGAAGTGCACGACGTAGATCGGCGCCTGTTTGGTGTCGAGCAGATCGGCGATGGTCTCGTGCATCGGCGTGGTGGCGTACGAGAAGAACAGTGGCACCGGCCTTTCCGCCCCTGCGACCAACGCGGTCGGGCGTCCGGTGCGGCGCGTGAGGTCCTCCCGCAGGAACGTGACATCACCCAGCGTCGCCGACATCAGCAGGAACTGGGCCTTGGGCAGTTCCAGCAACGGCACCTGCCAGGCCCAGCCGCGATCCGGATCGCCGTAGAAGTGGAACTCGTCCATCACCACCAGGCCGATGTCGGCATCGGCGCCTTCGCGCAGCGCGAGATTGGCCAGGATCTCGGCGGTACACGCGATGATCGGCGCGTCGGCGTTGACCGACGCGTCCCCGGTGAGCATTCCGACGTTGTCGGCCCCGAACACATCGCACAGCGCGAAGAACTTCTCACTGACCAACGCCTTGATCGGGGCGGTGTAGAAACTGACGCGGTCCGCGGCGAGCGCCGCATAGATCGCCCCCGTGGCCACCAGGGATTTACCGGAACCGGTCGGCGTCGCGAGGATCACGTTCGCTCCGCTGACCAGTTCGATCAGCGCCTCCTCCTGCGCGGGGTACAGCGTGGTGCCGTTGGCCTCGGCCCAGCCGGCGAAGTCGGTGAACAGGGTGTCGGCGTCGCCGCTCTTGGCGCGCAGGGCCGACAGGTTGTTCGGATCGTCGAGCAGGGGAGTGGTCATATTGATGACCAGCGTGCCAGTTCACCCCTGCCGACGATCGTCCCGGTCGAGCGCCGCTATCCGAACTGCCCGGGCCGGTAGTCGCCGGCGGGCATCTGAACGATCACGTTCAGGCGGTTGACGGTGTTCATGAAGGCGATCAGACAGACGAGCGCGGCCAGTTGATCCTCGTCGTAGTGCTTGACCGCATTCGCCCACACCTCGTCACTGACGCCGCCCGCCGCGTCGGCGATCCGGGTGCCCTGCTCGGTCAGTTCCAGGGCCGCGCGTTCGGCCTCGGTGAACACCGTTGCCTCCCGCCACACCGCGACCAGATTGAGGCGCTGCTGGGTCTCCCCGGCGACAGCGGCGTCCTTGGTGTGCATGTCGGTGCAGAACCCGCAGCCGTTGATCTGGCTGGCGCGCAGGGCAACCAGTTGGTGCGTGGTGTCGGGGAGCGCCGAGTCCGTGATCACCTTGCCCGCCGAGGTGACGTACTTCAGCATCTTGACGGCGGTCGGGTTCTCGAACAGGTTCAGACGAGCATCCATGGTGCACTCCTAGTTGATGGTGACTACACCCTCAAGACACCGCGACTCGACGGAATGTGACATCCGGCGATAATCAGCGGGTGCAGATGCCGACCACCCTTGAAGCCGTTCTGTTGGTGGTGGTCGTCGTGCTGTTCGCGGCGTTCGTCACGTTCCTGGTGCTGTTCATCGTGAGCCGCAGGCAGCTCACGAACGCCCGGCGTGAGATCGAGCGAATGAAACTCGAGGACGATGACCGCAGGCGCAAGCGTCGCCGGGGTGTGGCGCCGTTGGCCATCAAGACGGTTTTTCAGACCGCGGACATGCTGATCAACAAAGGGCTGGGCGCAACGGTCCGCAACTCGATCGAGGACCTGGCCGGATGGGCCCAGGTGGAACGGCCGGATCTGGCCCGGCTGACCGCTGACGGCCGCGTCGTCATCGTCTTCTCCGACATCGAGGGTTCGACCGAGTACAACGCCGCGATGGGTGACCGGGCCTGGGTGAAGCTGCTGGAGAAGCACAACAAGCTCGTTCAGGCGCGCGTCGACAAGCACGGCGGCCACGTGGTCAAGACCCAGGGCGACGGATTCATGATCGCGTTCGCCGACCCGGAGAACGCGGTGCGGTTCGCCACGGACGTGCAGAGCGCGCTCGCGGAGAATCCCCAGCGGTGGCAGGCGATCCGGGTGCGGATCGGAGTGCACATGGGGACGTCGGTGCGCCGTGGTGACGACCTGTTCGGCCTCGACGTCGCGATGGCGGCCCGGGTCGCCGGTCAGGCCGACGGCGGCGAGATCCTGGTCAGCGAACCGGTCGGGGACGCGGTCAGGCACCTCGATGACATCGTCCTGGGTGCGGCCCGCGAAGTGGAACTGAAGGGCCTGCCCGGGACCCACCGGCTCTATCCGGTGCTCAGCGTCGAGCAGCGGGCGCTGGAGGCGGCGGCTGGACGTGACGCGTGACCCATTGCGCGGCGAGCTTGATCAGGCCCGATTTCGGATAGGTGATGTGCGCGTTCCAGTCCTGGCCGAGCGAACAGATGGGGTCGTTGGTGTTGCACAGGTCCGCGGTCCTGGCGCCGAAGTCCGGGCTCATCCGTGTCAGCGGCTGGCCGAGGCGCGCCGACGGGTTGCCGAAAACCACGACCGAGGCGACGCGCGGGACGACCGCGGCCGGTAGCGGCGCACTGTAGCCGAGGCCGGCGACGGGGGAGGTGGCCACGACGTCGACCACCGCCGCGCCCTGTGAGTAACCGCCCATCACGATCTTGGTCTTGGGGCAGCGTGCCGCTGTGGCCTGGATGCGCTTGCTCATGTCGGTGGCCCCGGCGGCGGCCTTCATGAAGTCCCACGACGCGGGGTACTCGACCGCGTAGGTGTCGACGGTCGAGCCTTTGACCATGGGGCGCAGAGTGTCGACGAACGCCTTGCCGACATTGCCGATGCCGGCGGGTTCGTCGGTGCCGCGCGCGAACACGACCTCGATGTCGGGACACTTCGGCGCGGCCGGAGACAGGGGAGCTGCGATCGGGCACACCGCGGCGGCGGCACCTGCCGCTGCAACTCCGGCCCGGCTGCCCGCGCGCCGGGCCCACCTGCCGAAAGGCATGCCTCTCCTCGACGTGGACCTGTCCGATACCGGATGAACCGCTATCCCCAGTTATCACTTCTACCACTGTTTTAACAGCGGCGCCCAGACATGGCGAGCTCGCGCAGTGGGTATTCGGTCACCGTGACCAGTCCAGTACTCGACGAACTTCTGCACATCGAACGGGCAGGGTGGGACTCGCTGTGCGAGTCGTCCGGCGCCGATTTCTACGGCGAACTGATGCTGCCCGACGCCGTCATGGTTCTCGCCAACGGCATGGTGATGGACCGGAACACCGTCGTCAGCGCGCTGGCCCAATCCCCGCCGTGGCGCGCCTATGAGATCAGCGGAGTTCGGCTGATCGCGCTCGACGACGACAACGCGGCACTGGTCTACACCGGTACGGCCTACCGCGACGGGGATGAGCCCGCGTTCGTCGGTGCCATGTCCAGCGTCTATCACCGCGTCGACGGAGTGTGGAAGCTCACGCTGTATCAGCAGACCCGCAAGCCGGACCAGTAAGCGGGCGTGACCTCGCCGGTCGCGCCGTCTGTGCCCCGCATATGGTCGAGCGGTGACGATCGCCTATGACGAAGCGCTGCGGGAACGCATCGGTGTGCATCTGGCGGGCCACGAGCGCCGCGCCGTGACCGACCCGAGCAAGCGGCACGCGGCCGTCGCGGTGGTCCTGGTCGACTCCGAACTCGGCGAGGACCGGGTGGATCCGGCGCCGGTCGACGAATGGATAGACGGTCGGCCGATGCCGGAGCCCGGACTCGACGGTCGCATGGTCGACGTCTCCGGTGGGGCCGCTTTCCTGTTGTGCCGCAGAACTTCTCGACTCTCGTCTCACGCCGCACAGTGGGCGCTGCCCGGCGGCCGGCTGGATCCCGGTGAATCGGCGATCGAGGCCGCGCTGCGCGAACTCGACGAGGAGGTCGGGGTCAACCTGCCCGACTCCGCAGCGCTGGGCCTGCTCGACGACTATCCGACCCGCTCGGGTTACGTCATCACGCCGGTGGTGATCTGGGGCGGCGGACGGCTGGATCTGCGCCCCTCGCCCGACGAGGTGGTGGCGGCATACCGGGTGGGGCTCCATCAACTGCAGCGCGAGGATTCGCCGCGGTTCATCACGATTCCCGAGAGCCCGCGCCCGGTGGTGCAGATTCCGTTGGGCAATGACCTGATCCACGCACCGACCGGCGCGGTGCTGCTGCAGTTGCGGTGGCTGGCCCTGGAGGGACGCGCCGATCCGGTGGACGAACTCGAACAACCGGTGTTCGCCTGGAAGTAGGGCTCAGGACGGGGCCGGACGCGCCCGCCGGCCCGGCCGGGCTGCCTTGGCAGCCTCTGCCGCGGGCGGGTGCGGCGTCGACGGCGGGTCCAAGCGCTGGAAGGACTGCTGGATCCGGTCCCGGTCACCGCCCAGGCCGACCAGCAGATTGGTGATAGTGGGGTGCGAGCACCCACGCGACCCCCGCGCCGTCGGTGCCGAAGACGCCGATGATCTCGGCCAGCACGTAGCCGTGCATCATGGTCCAGATCTGCGCGGCGACGGCCACCGGATCGCCCTCGTCGATGGCGCCGATGTCCATGCAACGCCGCACGAACACGGGGATCTGGGCGTAGACCGAGTTGATCTCGGACAGGGCTGCCGGGTTGCCGTCGACCGTGACATCGCGGCCGATCGGCAGCGCGATGGACGGCGAGGTGATTCCGAACATCAGCCGGTAGCGCTGCGGATAGGTGAGCGCGTACTCGCGGTAGGCCAGTCCGGAGGCGAGTAGGTCGGCCACCGGATCGTCGGTGTCCGGACGCCGGCGCAGGTGTTCGCCGAAGCGGACGAACGACTCCCGGACGAGCGCCTCGTACAGGCCGGGCATGCCGTCGAAGTGCGTGTAGACCGCCATGGTGGAGGCGCCGATCCGCTTGGCCAGCATGCGCGCACTGAGTGCCTCGGGCCCGCTCTCCTCGAGGACCTGGAGGCTCTCCTCGATCAGGCTTTCGCGAATTCCCATGGTGGACATCGTCCTGGACATGCTGCCATAACAATGTTATACCTGCCAATAACATTGTTATGGACGGGGTGGGGGAGCGGTGTTGGAGAGCATTGCGCGATGGGCGAGCAGGTACGCGGTCCTGGTGATGGCGGCATGGATGCTGCTGGCCGGCGTCGGCAACATCGCGGTACCCCAGCTCGAACACGTTGTGAAGGAACAGTCCCGGGCCTTCTTCCCGACCGACTCCGGTGCGACACAGGCCGCACAGCGGATGGGGACCCTGTTCGGGGATTCCGACAGCAACAACATCGCCTACGTCGTGCTCGAAGCCGACCGGACACTGGGGGAATCCGACCACGGGTACTACCGCGCGCTGGCCGACCGGCTGCGCGACGACACCCCCGGCGTCGAATCAATCATGGACCTGTGGGATGACCCCGCCGCCGCGGCCGTCTTCGAAAGCCGGGACCACAAGGCGTCCTATCTGATGGCACGGCTCGCCGGTCAACTGGGCAGCAGCACCGCCACCGATGCCGTGGCCGCATTGCGCGCAGCGGTGGACGCGGCCGGCGCGCCGGACGGATTGCGCACGCACGTCACCGGACCGGGGCCCAGCCTGGTCGATGAATTCGATGCGCTGGATGCACAATTGGCGCGAATCACGGTGCTGACGGTCGGGATGATCGCCGCACTTCTGCTCTTCGTGTACCGATCGCCGATCGCGGCCGCCGTCCCGCTGGCCTCGGTGGGGCTGTCCCTGGCGGTCGCGCGCCCGTTGGTCGCGCTGCTCGGCGAGCACGGCGTGATCGAGGTGTCGGTGTTCTCGGTCGCATTGATGTCGGCGATGGTGCTGGGCGCGGGGACCGACTACGGCATCTTCCTGCTCGGTCGCTACCACGAGAACCGGAGGGCGGGCATGGCGCCGCCGGATGCCCTGGCCGACGCCTACCGCCGGGTTGCGCCGGTCATCGCGGGGTCGTCCGCGACCATCGCCACCGCGTTGTTCTGCCTGACCTTCGCCAAGGTGAATTTTCTGCGCAGTGCCGGGATACCCAGTGGGATAGGTGTTCTCGCGGCGATGCTGGGTGCACTGACGTTGACGCCTGCTCTGATCGGTTTGTTCAGCAGGCTCGGTTGGGTCGAGCCGCGGGCGGCACGGATCAGCCGCCGGTGGCGCAAGATCGGGACTGCCGTTGCCCGCTGGCCGGGGCCGATCCTGGTGGTGGCCGCAGGTGCGCTGATCGTCTGCACGGTGCCGCTGCTCGGCGCCAAGATCAGCTTCGCGGAGTTGTCCGCACAACCGGCGAGCACCGACTCCAGTCGCGGATATCAAGCCGTCCACGGCCGATTCCCGGACAACCGGCTGCTGCCGGAGATCGTCTCGATCCAGGCCGACCGGGACCTGCGGACCCCGGCCGGCCTGATCACGATCGAGCGCGTCACCAGGAAGGTCCTTGAGGTGCGCGGGGTGCGCACCGTGCAATCGGCCAGCCGCCCCGCCGGGACCCCGGTGCGCCAGGGCACGCTGACCTACCAGGCCGGCCAGATCGGTGAACAACTCGACGGCACAGCGCAATCGGCGCTCGACGGGATGAACTCCGTGGATACCGTCACGGCTACCATCGGTCAACTCGATGCCGCTCTCGACGGTATGCAACGCGGGTTGACCGGTGCCGTCGACGGCCTGAACCGGGTCGGGGCCGGCTCGCAGGACATCGGTGCGGGCATGACCGGGTTGCAGGGCAACCTGCAGTCGGTGTCCGGCTATGCCGATCCGCTGCGCCAATTCGTCAACAGCAACCCCGACTGTGCGGCCAACCCGATCTGCGCGGCAGTACAGAAAATCGTCACGCCCCTCGATGACGCGGTCAGTGCGACGGGCACCCTCGCAGGCGGGGCGGGCGCGCTCGAGGAGGGCGCGGCCAGCGCCACCAACTCACTCGGCGGGGCGGCCGAGGGCGTGGCGACCATGCGCACGGCGCTGACCCAACTACGGGGTCTCACCTCCACCTTGCGCTCCAGCCTGGGCAGTGTCGGGCCACAGATGCAACAGATGACCGGCTACCTGTCCCAGCTCAGCACCGATTTCGACGGCAGCTCCGAGGGTGGGTTCTATCTGCCCCCAAGGACTTTCGACGATCCCGAGTACCGGCGGGTGATGGACATGATGTTCTCTCCCGACGGCCACGCAACCAGGCTGCTGGTCTACGGTGACGGCGAATCCTGGGGGCGCGACGGCGCGGACCGGTCTGCCGAGATCCGCGTTGCCGCGGCCGAGGCGCTCAAGGACACCCCGCTCGCCGTCAGTGGTGTCGTCGACCTCACGGGAGTCGGAACGGCGACCGCGGAACTCATCGACTATGTGCAACACGACTTCACCCTGCTCGTGATCGTCACGCTCATCTTGATTTTCGTGATCGTGGCCGGCATGCTGCGCAGCCCGGTCGCCGGGATCGTGGTGTTGACCACCGTCACGATCTCCTATGCATCGGCGCTCGGGGCCAGCGCCGCCATCTGGCAGTTCCTGGTCGGCCAACCGCTGCACTGGGCGGTACCCGCACTGGCGTTCATCGCCCTGGTCGCCGTCGGCGCGGATTACAACCTGCTGCTGGCGATGCGGTTGCGCGACGAGGCGCGGGCCGGTGTGCGCACCGCGACGATCCGGGCATTCGCCGGAACCGGCAGCGTCGTCACCGTCGCGGGGATCGTGTTCGGACTGACCATGTTCGCGATGCTCGGTGCCAGTGTGGTGACGATCGCCCAGGTGGGGTCAACGATCGGCATCGGCCTGCTGATCGACACCATGGTGGTGCGGACCTTCGTCGTGCCGCCCATCGCGGTGCTACTGGGCCGCTGGTTCTGGTGGCCGCGTCGGGTGCCGGCGACGCCGGGCGCAGACAGCGGGGCATGAGATCGGCGAAGTCTGGGTACATCGAGTGGGTCTGGGGAAGGGGGACGACCGACCGGAGAGGATCCATGACGGCACCGCGATTGCAGGTTGACCAGCGCGACGCCGCCGAGGCCCAGCGCATCGCGGCCGCGGTGAGCTCGGCATTCGCCACGCGGGTGGTCGGCCAGGACCATCTGCGCGAATCGATGTTGGTCGCGCTCCTCGCCGGTGGGCACCTGCTCCTCGAAAGCGTCCCCGGGCTGGCCAAGACCACGGCGGCACGGGTGGTCGCCGAGTCCATCGACGGCAGCTTCCGGCGTATCCAGTGCACGCCCGACCTGTTGCCCAGCGACATCATCGGCACCCAGATCTACGAGGCCGCCCGCAACACGTTCGCCACCCAGCTGGGCCCCGTGCACGCAAACATCGTGCTGCTCGACGAGATCAACCGCTCCAGCGCCAAGACCCAGAGCGCGATGCTGGAGGCGATGGAGGAACGCCAGACCACGATCGCCGGCGTCGAATATCCCATCCCCGAACCCTTTCTCGTCATCGCCACCCAGAACCCCGTCGATCAGGAAGGTACCTATCCGCTGTCGGAGGCCCAGACCGACCGGTTCATGCTCAAGGAGATCGTGGGTTATCCGTCGATCGAGGACGAGGTCGAGATCGCCGCCCGGATGGACGCCGGGCTCTACGACCGGGGCCACCATGCCGCACCCGTCGTCACCATCGACGACGTGCATCGTGCCCAGGACATCGTGCGCGCGGTGTATCTGGACCGCGCACTGGTCGAGTACGCCAGTCGGCTCGTCGCCGTCACCCGCGAACCCGGGCACCACCTGCCGGCCAATCTGGCCCGGGTGATCGAGTACGGGGCCAGCCCGCGGGCCACCCTCGCGTTCTGCCGCACGGCGCGTGCCCTGGCGGTGCTGCGTGGCCGCGACCATGTGGTGCCCGACGACATCGCCCGGCTCGCCCATCGCGTGCTGCGACACCGGCTGATCCTCGGCTTCGAAGCTGCCACCGCCCGAATCACCCCCGACGTCGTCGTCGATGCGGTGCTGCGCGCGGTGCAGGTCCCGTGAGGCCGGGATGGGTAGATACCTGGACTCCGCCAAGGCGTATGCCGGCCGCGACGTCGGCGGGCTACTCGAAGGTGGCCGCTACGCCCTGGTGCACACCCGCAGCCTGGAATTCGACGAACTGCGCCCCTACGTCCCCGGAGACGACGTCCGCGACATCGACTGGAAGGCCACCGCGCGCTCCGGGCACACCCTGACCAAGCGGTTCGTCTCCGAAAAACACCACAAGGTCCTGGTGGTCGCCGACGCCGGACGCAACAGCTGCGCGCTCGCACCGTCGGGCGAGTTCAAAAGAACTGTGGCACTGCACGTCATCGGCGCGATCGGCTTGATGACGCTGCCCCGGTCCGACGAGATCGCCATGGTGCTCGGCGATCACCGCGGCAATGTGGACATCCGGCTGCGCCGTGGCGAGACCCACATCGAAAGCATGCTGCACCGGTACGACCACCACACCACCGACCGACCCGGCCCGAGTGACATCCGGGTCCAGCTCGAGTGGGTCGCCCGGCACTACCGGCACCGGCTGTTGATCTTCGTGGTCTCCGACGAGCCCGAGGTCAGCGACGAGTTGGCCGAGGTGCTCGGCTCCCTGACTGCCCGCCATGACGTGCTGTGGGCCCTACTCAGCGACATGCCCGCGGTGAGCGCGCACCGGGACAGCGGCCGCAGCTACGAGGTCGCCGACGGCCGGCAGATCCTGACTGGTCTCGACCCAGACGTCGTCGAGGCCTACCGGCGCGCAGAAGCGCAACGGCGACAGCAACTTTCCGAATTCCTGACTCTGCACCGGATACCGCACGCACGGGTCACCGGCAGCGTTCGGATCAGGGCGGCATTGACCGCGATGACCGGGGTGTACGCCCGTGCCGGATGATCTGCTGCACCATGTCATCGGCCCGACGCCCTACTCGCCGCTGTGGCTGTGGACCGCGATCGGCCTGATCGTGCTGTTGTGTGCCTGGTACACGGCCGTGTTCGTGCTGACCTCGCGGCGACGCCCGGTGCGGGAGCTGCCTGTCCTCGGCGCCGCACGGGCCGAGCTGCTGCGGCGACGGTCAGCCCGTGCCGTCCGCGCCATCGGAAACCGTTATCGCGCCGGTGATCTCACGGCAGCAGGGGCAGGTGCGGCGCTGAGCGGCGAAGTTCGCAGCTTCCTGCACGCCGCGACCGGGGTGCAGGCCCAGTATATGCAGGTCGATGCCATCGCCGACAGTGCCGCCGCGCGGGCCGCGCCGATCCTGGCCGAGCTCACCGATATTCAGTTCAATCACCGCTCCGAACTCGACGCCGCCACGGCCAGCTCCACCGCAGAGGAGCTGATCCGCGGATGGACCTGATCTGGTGGGCGGTGGCGATCGCCGGCTGCCTCGCACTCGCGGGGTGCGTGGTGTCGGCCCTGCTCCTGAAGGAGCCGGCCGACCAGGACGAATTCACACCGGTGGCCAATACCGGCAGGCTCACCCGGCTGCCCGAATATGCGCGGGCCGCGCGGCGACGGACCATGGCGGCCGTGGTCGCCATGGCCACGCTGACGGTCGCCTTCGCGGCGTCGGCTCTGGTCGCGGCACGCCCCACCGGCCTTCCGTCGTGGAATCGAGCCACCCACATTGCGACCCCGGAGGACATCATGGTGTGCGTCGGCGGCCCGCTGACCGACCCCGCGGTCAGCGCCACACTGCAGTACTTCGCCGATCGGGCAGGCTCGTTCGGCACCGAACGGATCGGGCTGACCTCGGCCAATCGCCGGGTCATCCCACTCACCCGTGACTACCAGTACGCCGCAGCGCAATTCGCTGCATTCGGTCGGCAGGAAGGTGCCCGGCCGTTCGTCGCGCCGGTGTCCTACGTCGATTACGCAGCCAGCGTCGAGGATGTGCTGGCCATGTGCCTGACCGGATTCCCGTCGTTCTCGGAACGGTCCGCACAACGGCGGTCGGTGATCTACGTCGGACCTGAATCCCTGCCCCGCCCCGGTGAAGTCGCACCGTTGTTCGGTCCGGACCGGCTGCGCGACCTGGCGGTGACGGCAGGTGTTCAGGTCAACGCCATCACGCCCGAGCCCGGTGACGGGATTGCGGCGGACCTGACCCGGAGCACCGGCGGGCGGTGGTTTCCTGATTCGGCCGACGTGGCCGCGCATCTGGCGGAGATCCGGGATCACCCACCGCAGCCGGGGTCGACCGGCGAGACCGCCGACGTCCGATCCGCCGAAGCTCCAGGGGTTCCCGTGTTACTGGCATTGCTGGCGGTGGCAGTGCTGTGGTGGTGGCCGGTGGTGATGCGGCGATGAGGCTCGAACCGGTCCTTCCGCCATTGCTCGTCGCAGTGCTCGCGGTGGCGCTCGTCGTGGCTCGCGCCATCACCTTCGGGCGGGTCCGGGCGCAAGGCGGTGGCTGGTCGGTGGTCTGGCGGTGGTCGTCGCTCAGCACGGCGGGATTGCTGCTGCTCGTGGCCGCCCTCGGTCCCGTCGTCGGCAGGACCGATGACCTCGTGCCCCGGCCGGCCGGCGACCGCGACCCCAACATCTTTGTGATCCTTGACCGTTCGCCGGACATGGCGGGGCAGGTTCCCGACGGCCGTTCCCGGATCTCGGCGGCGCGGGGCGACATCGCGGCCCTGATCGAACGCCACCCACAGGCCCGCTTCGCGCTGATCGGTTTCGCCGACCGGCCGTTCGTGGACTGGCCGCTGTCCGCCGATACCTGGAGCCTGCGACCGGTGGTGGCTGCGACGAATGCGAACCCCGCGACGGCGGATGCCCCGGATGCCAACGTCGGCGCAGCCGCCAGCGTCCTGCGCTACCAGCTGATCAGCGCCGTGCAGCAGTTTCCGAGGGCCCGCAACCTCGTGTTCTATCTCGGTGCGGGCGCCCCGGAATCGCAAGCACCGCAACGCGAGTTCCAGCTGCCCGAGAATGCCGTGGACGGTGGCGCGGTACTGGGGTACGACGCAGCCGGGGCGCAGGCGCTTCGCGGGGTCGCCGAACAGATCGGGGTGCCGTTCGTGCCGCGCACCGGCGCGACACCGCTGGATGAGGCGCTCCCCGCTGACGACACGGGAAGCCAGGCACCCGCGGCCGTACCGGTGGCCGCCGCCGTCGAGCTGTACTGGGTCTTCGCGGGGGTGGCAGCCCTGCTCATCCTGGCCGAGCTCTATCTGGTGCTACGGGAATTCCGTCGCACCCAACCGATCGACGTGGAGCCGCGGTCATGAGCACGGTCCGTCGTCGGCTTCTGGTGTACTCGGCCCCGGTGGCGCTGGTGCTGGCCATCGCGGTCGTCAAACTGCTGTCGGTCGTGGTGATCGGCAATTCGGCGGCCGCCAGTTTCACCGACCGTGATACCGAGGCACTGGCGGGTGAGGTCGCGCGGCTTCAGGTGCTCGACGTCGTCCAGCCCGGTAAGGCGAACTTCGCCGCGGGCGCGCTGGCCGTTCTGGAGGACCGGCTGGCCGACGCGGATCGGAACTTCGCCGAGGCGGTGGAGCGGCTCGACTCAGCTGAATCATGTTCGGCCAGGGTGAATCTGGAGCTGGTCCGGGAGACCCTCGGCGACCGTGCGACCGCAGCGTCCGACAGCCGGATGGCACTGACCCATTACCTTGCCGCACGAGATGTGGTGGACCGGGCGCCCGGCGGGTGCTTTGCCGACGATGCGCTGGCGCGGCTGAACAGCAAGATCGAC
>NZ_HG322951.1:193410-321524 GCF_000455325.1 Mycolicibacterium septicum DSM 44393 | reverse complement strand
GCCGCCCCCGCCCCGGCAGCGCAGGCCCCGCCACCGGGGCCGGCCGGTGCGGCGACCACGCCGCCGCGCAACCGGCTCGACCCCGAAGCCGGCGATCCGCTGGACCGGCTGCAACAGATCCTGCGGGATGCGGCCAGGGGCTAGATTCGGGGAGTCGGGTCCGAGCGAAGGAACGGAATGGCTGTGGCAGACGGGTTGTCTGCGCGTGAGGCGAAGCGCCTGCAGACGCGTGAGCGGTTGATGGGTGCGGCGATCGCGGAGTTCAAGCGCGCGGGGATGGCCGAAGCGGACGTGGGCGCGATCGTGACCGCCGCCGGCGTTGCACACGGCACGTTCTTCTTCCATTTCCCCACCAAGGAGCACGTGCTCCTGGAACTGGAGCAGCGCGAGGAGGAACGGATCGCCAAGCAGTACACCCAGTTCCTCAAGAAGCCGCACAGCCTGGAGGAAGGGCTGCGCGAGGCCATGCGACTGGTGGTCGGGCTGGAGCGCAGGCTGGGCGGGGTGTTGTTCAAAGACTTTCTGGCCCTGCATTTCTCACAGACCCGGCCTCCTGCCCCGGACAGCCAGGAGCACCCGGTGATCTCCGGGGTGGCCCGCGAGATCGAGCTGGCCCAGCAGCAGGGTGAGGTCGCCGCCGACGTCAACCCGTGGAACAGCGCGGTGTTCTTCCTGCTCGGTTTCTATGCGCTGCTGATCACCACCAACGATTGGCCGACCCGCGACGCCCTGCTGGACGACTACGTGGTCAGAACCATGCGGAGCCTGTCCCCCTAGACCCGCCGGGGTCCCTGTCCAGCCGGCGAATCGTTGACTATAGTCAGTCAACAGTTCGGGACCGGCTAGCAGGAGGACCCTTGAATCTGCCGACCATCAGACCGCGCGGCACGGTCGCGTCAGGTGTGCGCGCGCAGTCGATCGACGACCACGACGAGCAGTCCCGGCTGGCTCAGCGCCGGGCGGACAAGTGGCTGATCGCCGGATCGCTACTGATCGGCAGCGCCGTCCTCGGCATCTTCGGGCTGCCCGTCTTCCTGCGCGGCGTGTGGTTGCTCCGCCAGGCTCAGCGGGACGGTCTGTCGGTGCGGCCGATGATGGTGACGCTGCTCGGCTATCTCGTCATCATCGATGCGGCGATCAACGCGATGGGTTGGTCGCTGGACCTGATCGGCAACCACTCCTTGCTGGCCAGGGTCCTTTTGACCGGCTGGGGCAACATGTTTGACGCCGGCTACTTCTGGCATTTCAACGAGCTCTGGGTGGGCGGTGCGGGTGGTCCGGGGGAGAAGGCCTGGGAGGTCGCCCTCATTCTCACGGTGTTCACCATGCGCATCGCCGCCGGCATCGGGTTCCTGCAGATGAAGCGCTGGGGACAGCAGTGGATGATCGTCACCTGCTGGATGGGCGTGGTGATCTGGTGCGGCTATGTCTTCAACATGACGATGTTCGCCGACGTCCGCTACGCCGGGGTGATCTTCCCGGTGATCGGCTGGTGGCTCTACGACATCTTCTACATCACCCCGTTCCTGGCGATCCCGTACCTGCACACGGTCAACCGGGAGATCTTCACCGATTGAGGCCTTCCAATATTGACTGAAGTCAGAAATATGACCGCGAAGGAGAACGCATGTTCTGGGAAATCTGCCGCTACATAGGCGCGTGGGGCGGCACCGCCCTGATCATCTGGTTCTGGTACTGGATGTTCTCCAACATCGGAACCTTCTGACTTCGATGGCCGATCACGACGCGATCGCCGTCGAACGCAGCTGTGCCCTGACCGCCGTCGCGCTGAGCGGCGGGCGGCGCGACGGGGTGCGGCTGGTCACCGGCGAGCAGCGTGGTTTCGGGTTGACCGCGGCGCTCGACCTCGTGCTCGTGCCCTACCCAGCCGGGGTCCCCGCCTGGACCCGACGCTCGTTGACCTGCGGGGTGGCACTGCAGTGCGCACCGTCGAAGGAGCGGCTCCTGGAGTACCGGCTGGGTGAGCTGTCCGGCCGGGAGCTCCGGGCCCTCAGCGTGGTTGAGGCCGGGGTGGCGCTGGGCTGGATCACCGCCCGGTGGCCCGGGCTGGTCGGCGAAATCCGAAGACTCCTACCGGAACTGGCGCACGCCGATGGCGATACGCCGGCCACCGAGATGCTGCAGCAGGCCGTTGAGCTGGCGCGCACCAACAGGTCCCTCGATGTCGATCCGCTGCTGGGCCGGCTGCCCGTGGCCCACACCGCGCCGGCCGGCCTGGCCGACGGGCTGCGCCGCAGATTCGGCCGGATGCCGTGGACCAGTACCCAAAAGCGCATGCCCAGGCCCTATTCCGTACCGGTCGGCGGGGACGGCGGAGTGCGCAACCCCAACCTCCCGCCGCCGAGCCGGCCACAGGACAACGACCTCGACGTCACCCCGCAGCACCGCCCCGGGATTCCCTACCCGGAATGGAACGCGTGGACCGACAGCTTCCTGCGCGATCACGTCGCCGTCGTCGAGCATCCGAAGCCGCCGCGCGGCCGCCAGTCGGCGCCGGTGTCGGCCGATCTGCGGGCCTGGTTCGCCGAACACACCCACCGCGCGATGACCGACCGTTTGGAGGACGGATCCGATCTGGACGTGGATTCCTATGTGCGCCACCACATCGACCTGGCCACCGGCGAGGCGGGCGAACCCCGGGTGTTCCGGGAGCTCTTGCCCGGCAACCGGGACGTGTCCACGGCGCTGCTGCTCGACGGCAGCTCGTCGCTGGGGGTGCACGGCGGCCGGATCTTCCGGCTCGAGCTGGCCTGCGCCGATGCGCTGTCGCGGGCGATGACCCAGGCTCGCGAACGCCACGGCATCTTCGTGTTCACCGGGAACACCCGTCACCGGGTGGAAGTCCAGTGCCTCAAGGACTTCGAGGACCGGCGGTTCGTCCCGCCGAGTGCGGCCGGCCTGGTCACCGGGGGATACACCCGCCTGGGCGCGCCGCTGCGACATCTGACCAGTCGCCTGCTGGCCCAACCCTCGGAGCGGCGGCTGCTCATCGTCATCGGCGACGGCCTGATCTCCGATGAGGGCTATGAGGGCCGCTACGCCTGGGCGGACACCGCGCATGCGGTCGAGGAGGCCAATGACGCCGGGGTCGCCGTGTACTACGTCGGCGTCGGGCCGACCCGCGTCGACCCGTTGCCCGAGGTGTTCGGACCACGGCGGTCCCAGCGGATCCGCCGGGTGGAGGAGCTGCCGCGCGTGCTGGCGCACGTGCACCGCGAGCTGGTTTCGGCCTGAGGACGGAAGGAACACCGTGAACACAGATGTCTATTACTCCAACGGCAACGAGATTCAGCTGTTCGAGCAGGCGTACGCCCGCCGGATCCCGGTGATGCTGACCGGGCCGACGGGCTGCGGCAAGACCCGGCTGGTCGAGCACATGGGTTCGTTGTTGCAGCGCCCGGTGGTGACGATCAGCTGCCACGACGACCTCACCAGCTCGGATCTGGTGGGCCGTTTCATGGTCACCGGAGGCGACGTGGTTTGGACCGACGGGCCACTGACCCGGGCGGTCAAGGCCGGCGCCATCTGCTATCTCGACGAGGTGGTCGAGGCCCGCCACGATTCGCTGGCCATCCTGCATTCGCTCACCGACCACCGTCGTGCGCTCTACCTGGACCGGGCCGGCGAGGTGGTGCGGGCACCGGAGACCTTCATGCTGGTGTGCTCCTACAACCCGGCCTATCGCAGTTCCCTCAAGGAGCTGAAACCCTCCTTCCGGCAACGGTTTGCCACGTTGCCGATGACCTACCTGCCGCCCGATCGGGAGGCCGAGGTGATCGTCGCGGAGACCGGCGTGGGCCGTGACACCGCGCAGCGCCTGGTGGCCTGCGCGACGGCGATCCGCAGCGCGGACGCCGCCTTCCATTTCGAGCCGCCCTCCACACGGGTGCTGGTCACCGCGGCGCAACTGGTTGCCGAAGGTGCCACCGAACTGGATGCCGCCCAGGCCTGCGTGCTCGCACCGCTGAGCACCGACGGCGCGATCAGCGACGGGCTGCGCGAGATCGCGGCGGCGGGCTTGCTCGACGGCACGACCCGGAACCGAGGAAAGGAAGTCTGATGAACGAACAGGAGCGAAAGCGGAAGCGGGCGTTGATCGTTCTGCAGGTGGTCATCTACGGCTACCTGTTCGCGATGTTCTGCATCCAGCTGTACATGTCGTTCGCCCGAGGGTGGTGGGATCTGTGAACCTGCCGTTGGCCCAGTCGGATTCGGTGTCGCTCGAAGATCATCACGAGCAGTCCCGGCTGGCTCAGCGTCGGGCCGACAAGTGGATGATCGTCGGGGCGCTGCTGATGGGCATGTGGATTCCCGGGCTGATCGGCTTCCCGATCTTCATGCGCGGGGTGTGGCTGCAGCGCCAGGCCCAGCGCGACGGATTGTCGGTGCGGCCGATGATCGTCACGCTGATCGGCTACCTGGTGCTGATCGACGGCGCGCTCAACAGCCTGGGCTGGGCGCTGGACCTGGTGGCCAACCACACCCTGATCAACCGTGTGCTGATGGTCGGCTGGGGCAACATGTTCGACGCCGGCTACTTCTGGCATTACAACGAACTGTGGGTCGGCGGTTCGGCCGGGCCGGGTGAGAAGTCGATGGTCTTCGGCATGATCATCACGGTCTTCGCGATGCGTTGCGCCGCCGCCATCGGGTTCCTGCAGATGAAGCGCTGGGGCCACCAGTGGATGATCGTCACCTGCTGGATGGGCGTGCTCATCTGGTGCGTCTACGTCTTCAACATGACGATGTTCGCCGACGTCCGCTACGCCGGGGTGATCTTCCCGGTGATCGGCTGGTGGCTCTACGACATCTTCTACATCACCCCGTTCCTGGCGATCCCGTACCTACACACGGTCAACCGCGAAATCTTCTCCGACTGAACAACTTCGAAAGGAGCGCATTGTGTCGAGCCCCACAGAAAGCACTGAGACAGAACAAGACCCGGCCCAGGATCTGCCGCCGGGCACCACCCCGTACTACGCGAACATGCACAAATGGATCAAGCGGGCCGTGCTGGTGTGTCTGGTCGCCCTGGTCGTCGAAGGCGCGTTCACGTTGCCGTTCATGGCCGTCTACTACGGCTACCCGACCCTGAGCATGACCGAGATCTGCAGCGAACTGCTCAAGGTCCGCTATTCCGACGACACGCTCGAGTGCAAGCACCCATACCCGATGTTCGGTCCTCCGGAGGGTGCCGAGGGCAAGGACACCGCCCGCGACGAGTGGGGTATCCAGCCGACGCCGAAGTACGACCGGTTGGGCTTCCGCGAACTGGTGCGCCGTCACGAGGAACGCCTGGCCCGCCAGGCTCAAGAACAGCAGCCCGGGTAGGGACCGGCCGTGCCCAAATCGCCTGAAGAGCATGCCCGCAACTGGGACCTGCGCCACGAGGACTTCAACGATCACGACCTGCTCTACGAGGTGTATTCGGTGATGCGCCGGCAGGCGCCGATCGCGCGCACCGAGTCACCGTTCTTCCCGACCGACGGCGCCTGGGTCGCGGTCGGTTACGACGAGTGCTACCAGATCGCGCAGGACTGGCAGCACTTCTCCAGCAATCCGACCCCGGAGGGTGCCCTGCAGGCCGGCGGTGATCTGGTGATCACCCTCGACCCGCCACGACAGCAGAAGTTCCGAAAGGTGCTCAACCCGTACTTCTCTCCGGCCCGGATGAAGGCGCTCGCACCGCAGATCCGGGCCGAAACCGACCAGCTGATCGATGCTTTCATCGAGCACGGCTCGGGGGATCTGGCTCAGGTCGCCTGGCAGCAGCCCGGCATTGTGTTCTTCAAATATCTGCTCGGCATGCCTGTCGGCGATGTCCCGTTGTGCATCGAGCTGGTCGACACCGCGCTCAACGGCGGTACCGAGCAGGCCCGCATGCTGGCCTGGGGCGGGTTGTATCAGCATCTGCACGATGCGGTGTCGGCCCGGACGACCGCACCTGCCCGCGACGACATGATCGACGTGCTACTGCATGCCGAGATCGACGGGGAACCGTTGCCGTTCAACGACATCGTCGCCAATGCGATTCTGCTGGTCCAGGCCGGGCTGGAAACTACAGCCAGCGCAATGTCTTTCGCATTCCACTACCTGGCCACCCACCCCGGCGAGCGCGACCGGCTGATCGCCGAGCCCGAGATCCTGCCGAGGGCCGTCGAGGAGTTCATCCGCTTCGCGGGGTCGATCCACAGCCTGCCCCGCACGGTGGCCAAGGACGCCGAGTTGAGCGGGCAGCGGTTCTGCCCTGGCGACTCGGTTCTGATCAACTACGCGGCGGCCAACCGGGATGCCGACCAGTTCCCGGATCCGGATCGCTGTGTGCTGGACCGCTCGGCGAACCGGCACCTCGGCTTCGGGGCAGGTGTGCACCGGTGCCTCGGCTCGAATCTGGCGCGCCTGGAGTTCGCCGTCGGACTCGAGCAGGTGCTCGCCCGGATGCCCGATCTCGCGTTGGATCCCGAGGGCACCGCAGTGTTCCACGGCAACTCCGTGACGCGTGGCTACCGCCGGATCCCGGTCGTGTTCACGGCGGGCGAGCGGTCGACTGTGTTGCGGGGACCTAACGATTCGGTGGTCTCTCGGGGTTGACGCTCGTGTGAGCAGCAAAGCCGTGGTTCAGTGGTAACCGATGTCTGGTACCTGGTCCCCGCGTCGCTGTATCACCGCTGCGGTGACGGCGGGTATTTCGTTGCTCGCGGTAGGGATTCCATCGGCCACGGCCGCCCCGGCCAGTGATGCCCGGGGGTATGTCGATTCCACGGCGCGGTGTGCCAGTGCGGACGCGACAGTGCTGTTCGGCAGCACCGACGCCTCACGCGTGGCGATCTGTTCGGTGCCGGGCGGCAAGTACGAGTACCGCGGTGTGCGGTTGCGCGACGGCGCCAAGCTGATCGTGCCGGCCACGCGCAACGACGACGGTGCGTTCCACGTCGAGAACGCGGGGATCGAATACCTGGTGACCCCGAAGTCGCTCGTGCTCAGCGTGGGGGAGAAGGTGATCCGCGAGGAGGCGATGATCGACTTCCACCGTCCGGGAGCGCCCGCCGCAGCGGACTCGCCGAAGTCGCCGGGCGCGGCGCCCGCTCCGGCCACAGCGGCGCCCACACCGACGACCCCGCTACCGCCGCCGCTGGCGGCCGAAGTCGGTGGCGGCGGCGCCCGTCGCTGACCGCTCAGCTCGCTGACCTGCGCGATCGTTCGCGGCATTGAACGCGAGCGATGAAAATGATAATCATTAACGGTATGCGTGAATGCTCGTCATCCCTGCCGGCGCCGGATCTGGACCGCCTCAGACCCGGAACGATCTGCCTGACGGTTCCGCTCGTCGACGACGTCGTCCAGGTGGGTATCGGCGGCGACTTTTCGACCACCGCCGTCGCCGTCTCGGTGACGGCGTCATCGGTGCGGATGCGCAGGCTCGACGGTCGGCCGCTGCAGGTGCACATCGTCGAGGGCTGGCGCGATGCGGCCAACCCGGGGACGGCGACCGCGGTATTCGCCGAGGCGGTCGAAGCTCTGGTGCTCGAACGCCACCGGGGGTGCTGGGTCCCGGGCCCGGGCCTGCGTGCTCGGGTCGTCGACCTCGATCGGTTCGTCGGCACGCTCGCGCGATTCGCCCTGGTCAAGCAGGAACGGGCCGCCGATCAGGCGGTCGGCGCGGCGTAGGCCTGCAGATACTGGGTCAGTGCCCGTTCCCCCTCGGTGAGGATCGCCCGGTCTTGTCCCGGGCCGGCGTGGAACGCCATCTCCAGCAGGCGATCACCCATCTCCACCGCAACCATCGTCACCAGCGGGTCGGTGCCCTCGCGCAGCAGACCCCAGTGCATCAGCCCGGCGTGCAGGGCGTTGGCGAACTCGGCCCGGCGCGCACGCGGATCGGCCAGCAGTCCGCTGGCCAGGCTGGTGTAGTGCAGGTTGACCAGGTGCGGGTGGTTGCGAAGGTGCTCGTAGTGGAATTCGAAGATGCCGTGGGCGACCTCGGCCAGGCTGGTGGGGGCCAGCGCGGCCAGGATGGCCGCGCCCTCGGCGTCGCGCCGGTCGAGGTGGTCGGCGACGATCTCCTGCAGGATCGCGTCGCGGTTGGGGAAGAACTGATAGACCGTCGCGACCGGGACTTCGGCCCGATGGGCGATGGCGCGGGTGGTGACGGCGTCTACGCCCTGGGTTTCGAGGAGCTCGAGTGCTGCGGCCCGGATTCGTTCGACCCGTCGTCGGCTGCGCTCCTGCACCGGCTGTCGTCGCCGTAGTGGCTTGTGGGTGACCACCTACAAATCGTCGCACATAGATAACATGAACCCGATTCATGTTAACCATTGTCCGAATGTCCCAGGAGTGGCCAGATGACCGCACCGACCTGGTTCGCCGCGCCGCCCGAGGTGCACTCCGCGCTGCTGGCCAGTGGTCCAGGGCCTGGATCGATGCTGGTCGCCGCGGGTGCCTGGCATGACCTGGCGACCGAGTACGCATCGGCGGCGTCCGAGCTGACCGCAGTGCTCGGTGTCGTGCAGGCCGGCGCATGGGAGGGGCCCAGCGCCGAGCGCTATGCCGCGGCACACGGTCCCTACCTCGCGTGGTTGAGCTCACAGAGCGTGAGTAGCGGCCTGGCCGCTGTCCAACACGAATCGGCGGCGGCCGCCTACTCCACAGCGTTGGCCGCGATGCCGACACTGGGGGAGTTGGCCGCCAACCATGTCGCCCACGGTGTGCTGTCGGCGACCAATTTCTTCGGCATCAACACCATCCCGATCGCCGTCAACGAAGCGGACTACGTCCGGATGTGGCTCCAGGCCGCGACCACCATGTCGACCTACCAGGCAGTATCGGGGGCAGCCCTGGCGGCGGTGCCGCAGACTGTGCCGGCACCCATGGTGGTCGCCCCTGGAGCCGGCGAGACCGGTTCGGCGATGGCCGCGATGGCGCAGACCGATGCCGAGTCCCGAGCCGGCGAATCCGGTACCTCGCTGAACATCGCCGACACGATCTGGCAGTTCCTGGAGGACTATCTCGCCACCGCCCCGGGCGGTCAGGAAACCATCGAGTTCCTCAAGAACCCAGAAGCCATGATCCAGGCATTTCTCACCGGCTTCGCGACGAATCCGGTGCAGGCACTCATCACTTGGGGGCCGACCTTCTTCCTGGTCAGCTACAACCTGGTGTGGGGCTGGCCGCTGTGGTGGACGATCTACGGGCTGTTGCTCGCGTCGCCGCTTCTGATGGCGGCCTCGCTGGGGCTGATCGGTCTGGTCGGTCTGGTGCCGCTCTCCGGCGAGGCCCCACCCGCGGACGCGGGTGCCGACACACCGGCGCAGTCACCGGTTCGCGCCGAACACAACAACATTCAACCGCTGGCCGCACTGCCGACCACAGCGGCGGGCGCGGGTGCCGCGTCAGGCGGATCGGCCCCGGCGGCCGGTGGTGGTGCCACCGCGGCGCCGGGCGTCACCTCGACCATGGCGGTGCCGTACGCGGTGTCCGGACTCGACCCGGACGAGGGGGTCGGCCCCACGCTCACCGAGGGCACCGGGGCAAAGGCGCCGGCCGCCGGCATCGTCGCGTCGAGTTCGGCGGCGGCCCTGGCTGCCAAGCGGGCCAGGCGTAGGTCCCGGCGCCGCCGCGGTGCGGATCTCAAGGAGCGCGGCTACCGCGACGAGTTCATGACCATGGACGACGACGCCGGGCCTGCCGTCACCGCAGCGCCCCGCGTCGAGGCATCCGACCGTGGCACCGGAAAACAGGGTGCGGCAGGGGGATTCACCGGTACACGGCACAACGCCGGGGTTGCCGATGCAGAGGGGCTGGTGACGCTGGAGAGCGATCCACTTCGCGGCGGTCCGACCAACCCGCTGTTGCCCGGAAGCTGGCGCGAGGGATGACTCCGCATTGGTAGCGTGGGAGCGGTGTCGATACTGTCCACGCCGATTGTGGCCGATGCCCTGGCCCGTTTGTTCTCGGTCGGAGTGAGACCGGGGCCCATGCGTGGCGTCCGGTTCCCCGAAATCCCCGGCCGCACAACGCTTGTGCAGATACCTACCCGTCATGGTGAGGTTGCCGCGACGGTGTATCACCCGCCCTCGGGTGAGGAGAAGCCCGCGGTGTACGTGAACGTGCACGGCGGGGGTTTCGTGGTCGGGCACCGCGAACAGGACGACCCGTGGTGCCGGTTCCTGGCCGAACACGCGAATGTCGTTGTGGTCAACGTCGATTACCTGTTGGCCCCGGGACACCGGTTCCCCACGCCGGTGGAGCAGATCTATGACGTGCTCGGTTGGGCCGCGGCGCCCGAGCGGGACTGGGACGGCACCCGGCTGTGCGTCGGAGGCCAGAGCGCGGGTGGCAGCCTGTCCGCGGGCGCGGCGAGGCTGGCTTTGGAGAACGGCACAGCGAACGGCGGGCCGAAGATCGCATTGCAGATGCTGCACTACCCACCGCTGGACCTGGTCACCGCCACCAAGGACAAACATTCCCCGGTCGGCGCCAAGGCGGTGCTGAAGCCGTGGATGGGTGAGGTGTTCGACACCGCATACGTCCCTGATCGTGCGCAGCGCACCGACCGTCTGGTCTCCCCGGTCTGGGGGACCAACGCCGACGGGCTCGAGGGGATCGCCCCGGCGCTGATCGTCACCGCCGAGTACGACCGGCTGCGCGACGAGGCGTGGCAGTACGCGCAGAAGCTCGATGCGGTGGGCGCCCTGGCCGAGTATCACGAGGTGCCCGGGGTCGATCACGGCTACAACATCATGAGCAGTGCGGCCGACGTCACCCGGCGCGTCTACGAGCGCATCGCCGGGCACGTCCGCCGCGCTACCGCACCGTGACGCGGATCTCGTTGGGGAGGTCTTGCGGGAAACCGCTCTGTATTTAGGATTGCCTTACCTAAATATGTAAGGGCGGTCATGAGGAAGATCCAGGTAGCAGTCATCGGCGCGGGCCCGGCAGGCATCTATGCCGCCGACATCCTGACCAAGGAGTACGAGCACGCGCGCGTCGACGTATTCGACCGGCTGCCTGCGCCTTACGGGCTCGTGCGCTACGGCGTGGCCCCGGATCATCCGCGGATCAAGGAGATCATCAAGGCGTTGCGCCGGGTGCTCTCCCGTGACGACAACGTCGTGCGATTCATCGGCAACGTCCACTACGGGACCGATCTGACCCTGGCCGATCTGCGTCGTCACTACGACGCGGTGATCTTCTCCACCGGGGCACGGGCGGACCGGGCCCTCGAGATCCCCGGCATCGAACTGCCGGGCAGCTACGGCGCGGCAGACTTCGTGTCCTGGTACGACGGGCATCCCGAAGTGCCGCGCACCTGGCCGCTCACGGCGAAGCACGTCGCGGTACTCGGCGCGGGCAACGTCGCACTCGACGTCGCCCGGATGCTCGCCAAGCCGGCCGACGAGCAGCTCGGCACCGAGATACCCGGCAACGTCTACCAGGGCCTTGCCGCCAATCAGGCCACCGACGTCCACGTGTTCGCCCGCCGCGGGCCTGCGCAGATCAAGTTCAGCCCCATGGAGTTCCGCGAGCTGTCGCACTCGCCGAGCGTCGACGTCATCGTGCATCCCGAGGGCTTCGAGATCGACGAGGCCAGCCAGCACGCCATCAACACGAGCAAGTCGACCCGGCTCGTGGTGGACACGATGATGAAGTACCTGCAGCGTGAGCCGACCGGCGCGCCGCACCGGATCCATCTCCACCTGTGCCAGGCGCCCGTGGCGGTGCTGGGCACCGACCGGGTCGAGGGGCTTCGTACCGAACGAACCGAGCTCTGCGGGGACGGAAACGTCCGGGGGACCGGAGAATTCACCGATTGGCCGGTCGAAGCCGTGTACCGAGCCGTCGGCTACCTGTCCACCCACCTGGCGAACCTGCCGTTCGATCACCACGCCGGGGTGGTGCCGAACGACGCGGGCCGGGTGCTCGACATCGACGGCGGGCTGATCGATGCGGCCTACGTGACGGGATGGATCAAACGCGGGCCGATCGGCTTGATCGGGCACACCAAGTCCGACGCGGCCGAAACCGTCACGAGCCTGCTCAACGACCTGCCGGGCCTGCGGGGCCCCGAAACCGCCGACCCCGACGCGATACTCGCGCATCTGGCGGCCGGTGGTGTCGACTACACCACTTGGGCCGAGTGGGAGCGCCTCGACGCCCACGAGGTGTCGCTGGGCGAGGTGCAGGGCCGTGAACGCGTGAAAGTGGTGCCGCGCGAGGACATGGTCCGGGCCGGCCGCGACGCACTCGTGCGTGACTAGCCCAGCGAGCTGTGCACGGCCAGCGTGGCCGCGACGGCGTTGGCCGCCTCGGCGCCCTTCTTGACGAAGTGCTTCGTGAAGTAGTCGACGTGCTCGTCGTGCTCGTGGAAATGGTGCGGGGTGAGCACGACCGAGAACACCGGCACGTCGGTGTCGAGTTGCACGCGCATCAGTCCGTCGATCACCGCGGTGGCCACGAAGTCGTGGCGGTAGATGCCGCCGTCGACCACGAGTCCGGCCGCGACGACCGCCCGGTAACGCCCGGTGAGCGCCAGACGCTTTGCGGTGAGCGGAATCTCGAAGGCGCCGGGAACCTCGAAGAACTCGAGGGCCGCGGGGTCGAAACCGTGGGTGCGGATCTGCTCGGTGAATCCCTCGCGGGCCTTGTCGACGATGTTGCGATGCCAGGTGGCTTGCACGAACGCGATCTGAGTGGCTGCGTCAGACATGTAGCGACGCTATCGCACGCCGAGGTAGGCGTCCGCCCAGGCGCCGATGATCCGTCCGGCGCGTTTCGCCTGCCCGGGCCCGGTCAGTAGGTGCTCGGAACCTTCCAGGGAGACGAAGCTGCGCGGATGGCGGGCGGCCCAGAAGATGTCGCTGGCGTTCTTGATGCCCACGGTGTTGTCGGTGGGGGAGTGCAGGATGAGCAACGGCATCTTGAGGGCCTCGATCTTGTCGCGCAGCTCGGCGGCCCGGACATCTTCGACGAACGACCGCTTGAGCGTCAGAGTCTTCCCCCCGACCATCCACTGGCCGCTGCCCTCGGCGAACACCTGGTCCAGGCATGCGTCGTACTGATGCTCGACGTGTCCTACGTCGAACGGCGCACCCACGGTCACCACGGCCCGCACTCCGGGGGATCGCCGGGCCGCGGCGATCACTGCCGAACCACCCCATGAATGCCCGATCAGGATCTCGGCCGGCGTCCCGCGCTCGGACATGAACTTGCAGGCTTCGACGATGTCGTCGGTCTTGTGGGTGAACGAGCCGTCACCCCAGTCGCCCTCGGACCCGCCCAGGCCCAGCGCGTCGTAGCGCAGCATCCCGATGCCGTCGCTGGCCAGCTGTTTGCAGATGCGCGAAGCCGCCGGAGAGTCCTTGCCGAGGGTGAACCCGTGTGAGAAGACGCCCCAGCCGCGGATCGGCCCGTCGGGCAGGTCGATGACACCCGCCAGCATCGGACCCGTCGAACTGGGGAAGGTCACACGTTCAGCCATGCCGGTGGTTTACCACGGTGCGAGCAACGCCGCGACGATGCCACGGAGCTCGTCGGCATCCAGCTCGACGCCGCCCAACCCGTACAGGATCAGCCGCGACAGCAGATCGTCGCCGACGCGCCTGCACCGGTCGGCGATGAGGACATCGATGTAGGCGTCGAGCGCGTCGCGGGAGCGGGCATCCAACTGGGCGCCTGCCCAGCGGGACATCTGAGGCCAGTCGCTCTGCGGTATTCCGAGCGCCGTGTACACGTCGGTCTGCGTCAGTGAAACGGTCATGTCCCGACCATTCTCGCGGGGTCGAGCGCCACGATCCCGTTTTGCGGCGCATCTCACGCTGCCCGCGGAATGAGATGTGAGAGGTACCTGTGTGGCTGCCAGCAGGCCTCCGTAATGTGGAGTCTCCGGTGGAGTGCGGGCATCGGCCCGTGACGGGCAATGTGGCCCGCCCGCCGGGTAGGTATGTCGTCAGATGTGGAGCAAGTTCGTGCCCCTGAACACCATCGCGCTGGAACTCGTCCCGCCGAACCTGGAACGCGGCGTGCAGTACCCCGTCGACGAGGCGCGGAAAGTGCTCGCCCTGGCTGCCGAAACCGGCATCGAAGGCCGGATACAGCACGTCATGATCCCCGGGATGATCGACGAGGACGACGACCGTCCGATCGAGATGAAGCCGCGGATGGATGTCCTGGACTACTGGAACATCCTGCGCCCCGAGCTGCCGGGCCTGCGCGGCCTGTGCACGCAGGTCACCTCGTTCCTGGATCAGGAGTCGCTGGGCAAGCGCCTGACCGACCTCAGCGGGGCCGGTTTCGACGGCATCGCCTTCGTCGGCGTGCCCCGCACCATGAAGGACGGCGAAGGTGAGGGCGTCGCCCCTACCGATGCCCTGTCGATCTACGAGGAGCTGGTGCCCAACCGTGGCGCCATCCTGATCCCGACCCGTGACGGCGAGCAGGGCAGGTTCAACTTCAAGTGCGAGCAGGGCGCCACGTACGGCATGACCCAGCTGCTGTACTCCGACGCCATCGTCGAATACCTGACCGAGTTCGCCGAGACCACCGACCACCGGCCCGAGATCCTGCTGTCCTTCGGTTTCGTGCCGAAGATGGAGACCAAGGTCGGTCTGATCAACTGGCTCATCCAGGACCCGGGCAATCAGGCCGTGGCCGCCGAGCAGGAGTTCGTCAGCCGGTTGGCCGAACTCGACCCGGCCGACAAGCGCACGGCGATGGTCGACCTCTACAAGCGGGTGATCGACGGGGTGGCCGAGCTCGGCTTCCCGCTGAGCATCCACTTCGAGGCGGCCTACGGGGTGTCGAAGCCGGCCTTCGAGACCTTCGCCGAGATGCTCGCCTACTGGGCGCCGGACCGCGCCTGATCGGCGCGCCCATCGTGGCGCCGGCCGCCCGGGGGCTGAACCGCGCCGTGAAAGCGCTCGGCCAGCCAGTACCGGAGGTTGCTCCGGACGGCGCGCCCGATCAGGCGGGGCGACGGAGCGAGGTAGAGGCTGTCGAGCAGGCTGGTGCGCCGGAGGAACCACTCGGCCAGCACCGGATCGGCCTCGGCGGCGGCGAGAAACTGATCGAACAATCCGTACATCGGCCGGTACCACCATGGCCGGTCACCCTGGGCGCCGTGCTCGGCGTGATCGGCTACCGCGTTCATCAGCCAGACCGGATACGTGGTGCGCGCCGTGGCCTTCGCGAGGTTCGCGGCGAGGTCGCCGGTTCCGGAGCCGAGCACCTTGCGAAGATTGGCGGCTTGGATGGCCGTCATGGTGACGCCCTGGCCGAACGTGGGATTGAGGCTGACGACAGCGTCCCCGAACGGCACGATTCCGCTTGGAAGGCTTGACAGTTTGTCGTAGCGGCGCCACCTGCTGGCCGGATATCGGTGAAACGTCATGTCTCCGAACGGTTCTCCCGTTCTCAATGCTGAACTGATATGCGCGGGCACCAGGGTTTCGGCCAGCCGGCAGATCCCGGCCAAGTCGCGCGGGGGTTCGGTCTTGGCCACCCCGAACGTCGTCACCGTCCAGATGCCGTCCTCGTGGAACAACATCCCCATCCCCAACGGCCGGTCGCGTGACGCGCCGACCAGCACCATCTTCTCCGCAAGCAGTCCGCTGCGAATCAGCACCCGGTGCGACGCATAGGTGACCCCGACCTGTACCGCGTCCTCTCTCGGAGGTTCGAATCCCCACTCCCGCAACCACACCGGAAGGCGACTGCCGCGGCCGGAGGCGTCGACGACGAGATCGGCGGGCACTGGTTCACCGTTGTCGAGAGTGATGCCGGTGACCCGGTTGGTCTCCTCGTCGAACTGCGGGTGAGAGACGCCTTGATGCACCACATCGACCGACGGCATGGCGGTGACGCGCTTACGGATCTGCCACTCGAGTTGTCCGCGGCTGGGCACGTAGGCGGTGAACCTGTCGTTCAACCGTTGTCCGGTACCCAGGACATGGCCGGCAGCCGCGAAGTAGATGGATTCGGGTTCGTTGCGCACCACCGGAACACCTGCGCCGGCGATGTCGTCGAGCAGGCCGGGGAAGATTCCCTCCAGTTCCTGCGCTCCGCGGGCCATCAGCAGATGAACGTGCTGGCCCTGCGGTATGGCACTGCGGTTGGCGGGCCCGTCGGGCAGCGCGTCGCGTTCGTACAGGGTGACGCGGTCGAAGTGGTTCGACAGCACAGCGGCCGCGCACAGACCCGCGATGCTGGCTCCGATGACCACGGCGTGGGTCGCACCTGAGTTGCGATGGGCCGGGAACGTCTCCGCACTCTTGTTCACCAAAATGTCCTCCTACAGGTCCAGGACCAGCGGCCCGGATTCGGATCCGGCTCGGGAGACGCAGACGAGCATCTGCCCCGACCGGCGTTGTCGATCGGTCAGGACGGCGTCTCGGTGCTCTACATCGCCGGTGAGCACCCGCTGAACGCAGGCTCCGCAGAACCCCCGTTGACACGAGAAGCCCATGTCAGGCACGACAGCCCGCAAGGCAGCCAAGGCGCTCTGGTGCGCGCCGACCCACACACTCCTGGCGCTGCGCGCCAGCCTGATCTCGAACGGAGTCCCGGCGACAACCGGTGGCGGTGCGAACTGCTCAGCATGCAATTCCATGCCCGAACCGACGGGCAGGGTCCGGCGCACCGCGGCCAGCATCGGCGGCGGACCGCAGACGTAGACCGCCGTCTTCTCATCCACCCCGTCGAGCAGTTCTGCGGTGCCGGGTCGACCATGTTCGGCACTGGTGTACACCCGTACCTTGTCGCCCCAGACCGGCAGCTCATCCAGGAACGGCAGACTGTCCCGTTGTCGGCCGATGTAGGACAAGGACCACGGCACATCGAGGCGCTCGGCGAGCCGGACCATCGGCAGGATCGCCGCGATGCCGATACCGCCCGCAATGAAGTGGAGCTTTTCGGCCCGCGACGCCGAACCGGGCACGGGCATCATGAATCCGTTGCGCGGATCGCTGATCCGGACGGTCTCGCCCACCTCGAGCCCATGGACTTCCACCGAACCGCCACCGCCCCAGGGGATCCGGCGCACGGCGATTCGATACTCCCGGGTGCGGGCGGGATCCCCGCACAGGGAGTACTGGCGTGTGCGCCCGGAGGGCAGGTGAAGGTCTATGTGTGCGCCCGGGTGCCAGCCAGGCAGCGGCGTACTGTCGCGGGCCTCCAGCACGAGTTCGACGACGGTGTCGTCGCGCGCGACAGTGCGTCGATCCACGACCAGCATGGCTCGGCGGTTGATGCCGTAGCCGAGCTCGGGAAGGTCCCGATCCCCGCCCAGATGCGTCACCACGGATACGAAGTGGGACACGGCTGCCCCCGCCAATCGGATGGTGACATCGGGGCGAGAAGTTCGGTACAGCCCTGGCGGAGGTTCACCGGAATACGGTCTGAGCAGCCGCCGTACCGGCCGGGGTAAGCGGCGCACGCGAGCGTCGTCCGCCTCAGGCATGGGCCGCGCGTCCCGCCGGCGAAGTGGCCAGATATGCCACCGCTTGCGCGGTGATGCCCTCGTCGGCCGGGTTGTAGTCACGCCTGAGGAACCGCAGCCCCGAGCGCATCATGAAGCCCGCAGTCGGGATGGTTCCGCGCTTGCCGGAGGCGCGCAGCTTCCACAGGATGCGCAGGTACCCCGGATTCGGTAGCGCCGGATCCTCGTGGACGAGGAACTTCGTGGCCCTCAGCAGCAGCGTGAAGAACGCGACGCTGACCAGGACACCCGATATGGTCTGCGCGACGAAATCCATGCCGAAGTACCGGGCGACGTTGTAGGACACATGGCGGTGCTCCACCTCCTCGGCGCCATGCCACCGGTAGAGGTCGCACAACATCGGATCGACGTCCATGTCGTCCCAGGAGTTGTTGAGCGCCCAGTGGCCCAATACGCCGGTGAAATGCTCTGCGGCGCAAAGCGCATGGGTCCCCGAGGCCAGCGCTCTACGCCGACCCGGTCCGGTGTCCTCGGGCATTCGCCGGTCGAACTGGTCAGCGACCCACTCCAGTTGGCGACAAAAGGGCTCCGGATCGATCCCGTGCCGCCGCACATACTCGACAAGAACGTCGTCATGAGTCTTGGCGTGCACCGTTTCCTGGCCGATGAAGCCGATGATCTCCTCCCGCAGGCGCTCGTCGCGCACGTACTCCAAAGCACTGGACAGCAAATTGCTGAACCATCGTTCGGCGACCGGCAGAAACAGATTGAGCGCCGTCACGACATGCGAGCCGTAAGGATCCGCCGGAATCCAGTGCAAAGGCGCGGTCTCCCAATCGAACTGAACATGTCTTGGGCGCAGGGCCACTTCCTCGGGGGTGAACTGGTCCGCGACGCCATGGTTTGAAATCACTCCCGTGCGGCATACAGATGCCATCACTGCCCCCACTCGTTGGGGGACGGCATCCATCGCCGCCCCTCAATCGGTATTCGGAGCGGCGGGCGTGGCGGATGTGCCCTGAAGCGAAAATCCGCCTCCTGGAACCTCGGCAACAGTCGGAGTGATCCGCGAGGGTGTCGGCTCCGAATTACTTGAGCGGACGTGATGAACCGGCGCGTTCACCCGCACCTGTCAGAAAGGTGGACTCGACAAATGCCCAGTTTGATGCCGCACTTTGCGGACGTGCAGGCCCACTACGACCTGTCCGACGACTTCTTTCGCCTGTTCCTGGACCCGACACAGACATACAGCTGCGCCTACTTCGAACGTGACGAGATGACGTTGGAGGAAGCGCAGCTGGCCAAGATCGACCTGGCCCTCGGCAAGCTTCGACTCGAACCCGGAATGACGTTGCTCGACGTCGGCTGTGGCTGGGGAGCCACGATGCGGCGGGCGATCGAACGCTACGACGTCGACGTTGTCGGGTTGACGTTGTCGAAAAATCAGGCCGCACACGTGCAGGCGACGTTCGATGCGATGGACAGCCCACGACGCAGGCGCGTGATGTTGGCAGGTTGGGAGGAGTTCGACGAGCCGGTCGATCGCATCGTCTCGATCGGAGCGTTCGAGCACTTCGGTCATCAGCGGTATCCGGCGTTCTTCCAAATGGCCTACCAGGCGCTGCCGGCCGACGGGGTGATGTTGCTTCACACGATCTGCGGGCTGCATCCGAACGATGCCCGCCGGTTGGGCGTGCCGATCACATTCGAACTCGCCCGCTTCATCAAGTTCATCCTGACGGAGATCTTCCCCGGCGGACAGCTGCCCTCTGCGCCCATGGTGGAGCAGCGGGCAACCGAACAAGGCTTCGGGTTGACCCGCGAGCAGTCACTGCAACGGCACTATGCGACAACGTTGGACTTCTGGGCGGCAGCGCTGGAGTCCAATCGTCAGCAGGCCGTGGATATCCAGTCCGAGGACGTCTACCAGCGCTACATGAAGTACCTGACCGGCTGCGCGAACTTGTTCCGCAAGCGCCAGGTCGACGTCATCCAGTTCACCCTGGAGAAGTCGGGAGCACGGTGAACGATCGAATGCCACTACCCACTGACCGATACCGGCGCATCTGATGGCCGATCCAGGGCGGCCGGACGGCGATCTGGACAACGTGCTGAGGCGGGTGGCCCGGCAAGACGCCGCGGCATTCGCGATGTTCTATGACAGTACCCGCGCAAGGGTTTTCGGGCTGGTCAGCCAGATCCTCCGAGATCCGGGTTACAGCGAGGAAACCACGCAAGAGATCTACCTGCAGGTCTGGCGCAACGCGGCGTCGTTCGACCCCACGATGGGATCGGCGATGGCATGGCTGGTCACACTCGCGCACCGACGTGCAGTGGATCGGGTCCGGTCCGAGGAGGCCGCCCATCGCCGTGACTCCAGGTACGCGGCGACCTCGGGCGAACCGCCGGTCGACGTCGTGGTCGAGCGGGCCACGTTGTCCGAAGAACACCGCCAAGTCGTCGATTGCCTGGACGGACTGTCCGATGTTCAGCGGCGATGCATCGAGCTGGCCTACTACCGCGGCCTGACCTACCCGCAGGTGTCCGAGCGGATCGCCGTCAACCTCGCCACGGTGAAATCACGAATTCGGAATGGGCTGCGGAACCTCCGCCGCTGTATGGGGACGGCATGACCGGACCGGCGGAATCCGAACTGCTCGAGTTGGCGGCGCTCTATGCACTGGACGCCGTCTCAGACGGCGAGCGCATGGAAATCGACCGCAGGGTCGACGCTGCGCCTGCCGAGGTATCCGCAGCGTTCAACGACGAGCTGCGCGCCATACGGGAAATGATGGCCGTGTTGTCCAATCTCACCGCCGTCGAGCCACCCCCGGCTCTGCGGGAGCGGATCCTGTCCGCCATCGAGGTGCCGGTGCTGCGTCGAAATCGTTGGCGCACAGCCGCAGTCGCGGCCGCGGCAGCAGTAGTCATCGCCGGTGTGGGATTCGGTGCAGGCGTCGCCCTGCGGCCACCGTCACCGCCGCCGTCGGCGGCCGAGCAGGTGCTCGACGCCACGGACGTACGGTCGGTCAGCACGGTCGTTCCGGCCGGCGGTACGGCTACGGTCGTCTACTCCCGCGAGCGTGATACCGCGGTGCTCTTCTTGAGCAGGGTCAACCCACCCGCAGCCGACACCGTGTACCAGATGTGGTTACTCGATGACGGAAAGCCGCGGTCGGCGGGCGTATTGGGGGCTGCCGCCGTCGGCCCGTCGACGACCGACGTCGTCCGTGACCTCGGCGCCGCGAACACCCTCGCGTTCACGGTCGAACCGGGCACGGGTTCCGAACAACCGACAGGGGAGATATTCGCCCAGCTGCCGCTGGAGTGACCGGCGTCCGCTACCGGCGGGCCGGTCAGCCCTGACCCATCGCCGCGGTGACCGCCTGCGCGATGAACCGCACGGCGTCGTTGCGTGGAACCGCGGCCATCAGTTGTGCGGCGGCCTGGGTTTCGGCGCCCACCAGGCATGTCGGTCCGTCGGTGAGGTTGGCGAACGCGGCCGCCACCACATCGTCGACGGCGGCTGCCCCTGATGGGGCGAGGTCTGTGGACTCGATCTGGCCTCGTTCGTGCTCGAGCCTGCGCAGTGCGGGGGTGTCGGTCTTGCCGAGGATCAGCCCCAGCACATCGACGCCTTTGTCGTGCAGTTCGGTCCACAACGCCTCGGCGAACACCATGTCGAACGCCTTGCTCGCACCGTAGGCCACCATGTTCGGGCCGCCGGCGAATCCGGCGCCCGACCCGAACATGATGATGCCGCCGCGGCCCCGATCCACCATGGGCTGTGCGTAGTGGTGGCACAGCTGCATCGGCACCATGCAGTTGCGCTGCACCAGCGATTCGGCGTCCGAGAGCGGCCCGGACAAGAACGGTGCGAACTTGGGATCGGCACCCGCGCAGTACACCAGGAAGCCGATGTCCAGATCCGCGGTCGCCGAGATCACCGCGTCGGCGGCCCCGGGTGCGGCCAGATCGATTGCCAGCGTGCGGGTTCGCGCCCCGGTGCGGGCCGCGATACCTGCCGCGACGTCATCCAGGACGGCCTGGCGCCGGGCCAGCAGTGCCACGTTGAGGCCGCGCCGGGCCAGCTCTTCGGCCATCGCCGAGCCGACCCCGTCGGAGGCCCCGGCCACGAGTGCCCACGGCCCGTACTTGTCCGCGAATTCCATTGACGTCTCCCTAGACAGCTGTGACTCGGACCGGGGTGAACTGTCGCCGTGCGATGCGCCAGCCGTCGGCGGTACGCACCAGCTCGTCGTCGTAGAAACCGATGGCGTTGACGCCGGAGTTGTTGTCCTGCGCCATGATCAGCCCGTCGATGTAGGTCCGCGCCGTTGCCGAATCGCCATCGACGGCGATGGTGTGGTTGCTCAGCCGGTGCATGGTGTGCCCGGCCATCGCGTGGGATCGATCCATGAACTCGGTGACCGCGTCCACCCCGTTCCACTGCCCGATCTCGCCGTAGTCCAGCACGCAGTCGTCGGTGAACACGGTCCGGAACAACGGCCAGTCCCGCCGGTCGATACCGGTCGCGTAGCGGACCAGCACGTCGACGATGTCCAGGCGGTCTTCGTGGTAGGTCATGCGTGATCTCCGTTCGGATGCACAATGATTCGGGCCGGCCCTGCCGACCGGCGGGCCAGGTCGAGGGCGTCGGGAACCTCGTCGAGCGGCACCACCATGCCGATGCTGGGTGTCGGGTCCAGGTCTCCGGCGACGATGGCGCCCAGCGTCCCGTACCAGTCCTGCGGCCACGGCCCGCCGCCGAACTGCAGGGTCACGCCCTGGCGGGTGGCGGTCGTGATGTCGAGGGTGTCGCCGGTGTACCAGCCGCCGGCGCAGTAGATGCGGGTGCCCATGTCGGATTCCTCGACGATCCTCTGGATCAGTCCCGACGCGCCGACGCATTCGAACACCACGGCCGCGCCCCACAGGTTGCGTTCGGCGCGCACCTCGCGCCAGGCCTCCATCGGTGAGCGTTCGGCCGGGTCGACGGCGATGTGTGCGCCGAACTCCTTGCAGGCCAGTGCGCGTCGATCCGCCTGGTAGTCCGAGACGATGATCGGTTCGACACCGCGGCGGGCCAGCGCCGCCACTGCGGACAGCCCGATCGCGCCGGCACCGATCACTATGGGGACCTCGCCGGGTTCGAGTCGAGCGCTGCGGACGTAGAACTCGCCGACCGCGAAGGCGTCGGTGAGCGCGACGGCATCGTCGGAGGCGTCGCCTGTGACGGCGCGGGCGATCCCTTCGGTGACCACCACCAACTCGGCGAAACTTCCCGGCGAATCAGGGTGCTGGCCGATGATGTGTGCGCCGTCCGCGCCGCCGTTGATCAGTTTGATGGGGATCGAGGTGACCCGGGTGCCCACGGGGAACTGGTCGCCGCAGCCGGGACCGTGGCCGATGACCTCGCCGACGAACTCGTGGCCGAGCACCACGTCCTGCGCGGTGTCGTACAGCGATCGGCCGGTCGGATCATTGAGCCCGAGTTCCGGGTGGTCCATGAAGTGGACATCGGACGCGCAGATCGCGGTACTGCGCACCCGCAGCAGGAGCTCGCCCGGACCTGGTGCGGGATCGGCGATCTCACGCACCCGGAGTTGACCGGCCCGGAGGACGACTGCGCGCATGTCACCTACCATTTCTCGAATAATCGAGATAGTCTCTCGAATTAACAAGACCGACTGTAGGAACCGTCCAGAGGGGAGTCAAGGGTGCGTGGTGCGGGCTCGGCGCCGACAAGCCGGGTGCTCGACGTGATCGAGTTGCTGGCGAGCGCCGGCGATGCGCGGTTGCGGTTCTCCGACGTGGTCAGCGCGCTGGACCTGACGCAGGCCACCGCGCACGCGATCCTCAAGACCCTGTGCGACCGGGGCTGGCTGATCCGTGATCCCGTGGACAAGACGTTCGCCATCGGACCGGGCCTGGCCGTGGTGGCCGCCCGAACCGAGGCCGTGCGCCCGCTGGCACATGCGGCCCGCCTTGCCGCGCAGGAACTTTCACAGCAGCTCGGCTATGCCGCCTCGGTGGTCGAGCGGGCCGCGGAGGAGCTGGTGATCACCGCCTTCGAAGGCGCGGGGCCACGGCCCGCGGGCACGCCGGGCGATCGGATCCGGTACGCACCGCCGTTCGGCGTCGCCTTCGCGGCCTGGGACTCGCCTGCGCAGCAGCGGGCCTGGATCGACCGGGCGCCCACGACGGGCGATGCTCTCACCGAACGGCTCATCGAGGTTCTGGCCCAGACCCGGGAGCGGGGTTTCGACGTCGACTGGACGACGCCGGAGCTGACCCGGGCGGCGCAGATGGTCGGCTCGCTGCCGAGTGACGGACTGCCCGACCACGTCCGCGGCATCACCGATCAACTGCTCGCCGAGTTCACCACCATCGGCCTGGCCCCGGCCGGAGCCGCGGCGGGCAAGTCGCAGCCGGTGGCCACGATCGCCGCACCGGTGTTCGACGCTCACGGCCGGGTCGCGCTGATCCTGTCGGTACACCCGCTGCGACCCATGACCGCACGCCAGGTGGACGCCGCTGGACAGCGGGTCAGGCGGGCGGCCGATCGGCTGAGCCGACCGTGAAGCTGAACTCCGCAACCCCGTCGACACCGCCGGACACCACATCGCCGGGTTGCATCGGACCGACGCCGGCGGGGGTTCCGCTGTAGATCAGGTCGCCGGGCGCGAGATCGACGGCAGCCGAGATTGCGCTGATGACCTCCGGCACCGACCAGATCAGGTCCTTGAGGTCACCGTGCTGCTTGAGTTCGCCGTTGACCCGCAGCCAGATCTCGCCGCTGTCGGGGTGACCGACTTCGTCGACGGGATGGATCGGGGTGCACGGGGCGGATGCGTCGAAGCCCTTGGCCCAATCCCAGGGCCGGCTGAGTTTCTTGGCCTCGTCCTGCAGGTCGCGCCGGGTCAGGTCGACGCCGACACCGTAGCCCCAGACCAGGCCCAGCGCGTCCTCCGGTGCCACGTCGCGGCCACCGGCACCCAGTGCCACCACGAGTTCGATCTCGTGGTGGAACGACGAGGTCAGCGACGGATAGGGGACGGTGCCCGCCGCATCGATCACGGCGTCGGCCGGCTTCATGAAGAAGAACGGCGGCTCCCGGTCGGGGTCCTTGCCCATCTCCCGCGCGTGGGCCGCGTAATTGCGTCCGACGCAGAACACCCGCCGCACCGGGAAGCGCTCGGGCCCGGTGCTCACCGGGAGCGACGCCTGCGGTGGGAGTGGGATCACGAAGTCGGCCATGGGAACCATCTTCCCCGGCCGGCGTCAGAACGCGTCGTTGTCCAGTCGCATGACCTCGTCGTCGACCGACTCGACCACCTCGCGAACAGCCGTCAGCAGCGGCAACATGTTGTGCGCGAAGAACTTCGCCACCGCGATCTTGCCTTCGTAGAACGGCCGGTCGCGGTCGGCGGCCTGCCCGGCCAGCGCGGTCTGGGCGGCCTGCGCGCCGACCAGCAGGCGCCAGCCGATGAGCAGATCGCCCACCGCCAGCAGGAACCGCACCGAGCCGAGGCCGACCTTGTACAGCTGCTCGGGCTGTTCCTGAGCGGCCATCAGGTAGCCGGTGAGCGTGGCCGCCATCGACTGCACATCGGCCAGCGCAGTGGTCAGGCGTGCGATCTCGGGTTGAAGACCATCGGTGTTGGCCTCGATCGTCGCCGAGATCTGGGCCGCGACGTGGGCCAGCGCCCCACCCTGATCGCGGACGATCTTGCGGAAGAAGAAGTCCAGCGCCTGGATGGCGGTGGTGCCCTCGTAGAGCGAATCGATCTTGGCGTCGCGGATGTACTGCTCGATCGGGTAGTCCTGCAGGTATCCGGACCCGCCGAGGGTCTGCAGCGATTCGGTCAGGATCTCGTAGGCCTTCTCGGAGCCGACGCCCTTCACGATCGGCAGCAGCAGATCGTTGACGCGGTGCGCCAAGCCGGCATCGGCGCCCGAGACATGTTGCGCCACCACAGAATCCTGGTGCGCGGCGGTGTACAGGTACACCGACCGCAGGCCCTCGGCGTAGGCCTTCTGGGTGAGCAGGCTGCGCCGCACGTCGGGATGCTCGATGATCGCGACCCGCGGTGCGGTCTTGTCGGTCATCTTGAGCATGTCCGAGCCCTGGATGCGGTCCTTGGCGTACGCCAAGGCGTTGAGGTAGCCCGTCGACAGGGTGCCCGCGGACTTCACCCCCACGGTCATGCGGGCGTTCTCGATCACGCGGAACATCTGCGCGATCCCGTTGTGCACGTCGCCGACGAGATAACCGACGGCCGGGGTGCCGTGCGCGCCGAAGGTGACTTCGCACGTCGGCGACGACTTGATACCCATCTTGTGCTCGAGTCCGGTGACGAACACACCGTTGCGCTCCCCGAGTTCGAGGGTCTCCGGGTCGAAGTGGAACTTCGGGACATAGAACAGGCTCAGCCCCTTGGTGCCGGGACCGGCGCCCTCGGGACGGGCCAGCACGAGGTGGAAGACGTTCTCGGCGGTGTCCCCGACCTCGCCACCGGAGATGAAGCGTTTCACGCCATCGATGTGCCAGGTGCCGTCGGGCAGCGCGATGGCCTTCGTGCGCCCGGCGCCCACATCGGATCCGGCATCGGGCTCGGTCAGCACCATGGTGCCGGCCCAGCCCTTGTCCATGCTGATACGAGCCCAGCGCTGCTGCTGCTCGGTGCCGACCTCGGCCAGAGTGTGCGCCATCGCCGGGCCGAGCCCGTAGAAGAACATCGCCGACGGATTGGCGCACATGATCATTTCCTGGATGGCCCACACCAGCGACGCGGGCGCCGGTGTCCCGCCTGCGTTCTCGGCGATCCCGATGCGCCACCACTCGGCGTCCTTGACGGCCTGCACGGTCTTGGCCAGCGGGCCGGGCACTGTGATCTCGTGGGTGGCCGGATCGAACTCGGGCGGATTCCGGTCGGCATCGGCGAACGACTCTGCGACGACGCCTTCGGCAAAGCGGGCGACCTCGTCGAGCATGGTCTGTGCGGTCTCTGTGTCGAGGTCACCGAAGGCGCCCGAGTCGAGGACCGGACCCAAGCCGAGAACCTGGAAGAGATTGAATTCGATATCGCGGACATTGGCGATGTAGTGAGCCACGATGGGCAAGCGTCACCGAGGCCCGATGGGGTACGCAAGCGTAGGTTGCAGCAACCTACGGCTACGGAACCGGAGGTTGCCAGCTCCGCGTGGGATGTGAGCTACATCACATTTGATTCCAGCCCCTATCCTTGACCGAGTGTCCGAACCGTCAGTCGCCGAGCTGCGCTCCCGTCTCGACGACCTGACCATCCGCGACGCCGACCGGTTGCGCCGGCGCCTGCGCAATCTCCGCGGCACCGAGCCGGCCCAGATCGCGAAGATCGCCGAGCAGGTCGCGGCAGCGGAAGCCCTCGTGCTCACCCGTCAGGCCGCCGTCCCGGCCATCACCTATCCCGACCTGCCCGTCAGCCAGCACCGCGATGAGCTGGCCAAAGCCATCAGCGAGAACCAGGTGGTGGTGGTCGCCGGTGCGACGGGCTCGGGCAAGACCACGCAGCTGCCCAAGATCTGCCTGGACCTCGGTCGCGGGATCCGTGGCACCATCGGCCACACCCAACCCCGGCGGCTCGCGGCGCGCACGGTCGCGCAGCGCATCGCCGACGAACTCGGCACCCCGCTGGGCGACGCAGTCGGCTACACCGTGCGCTTCACCGACCAGGCCAGCGATTCGACCCTGATCAAGCTGATGACCGACGGCATTCTGCTCGCCGAGATTCAAAGAGACCGCCGCCTGCTGCGCTACGACACGCTGATTCTCGACGAGGCACACGAGCGCAGCCTCAACATCGACTTCCTGCTCGGCTATCTGCGTGAGCTGTTGCCCCGCCGCCCCGACCTCAAGGTCATCGTCACCTCGGCCACCATCGAGCCGGAACGGTTCGCGGCACACTTCAACGATGCTCCGATCGTCGAGGTGTCGGGGCGGACCTATCCCGTCGAGATCCGGTACCGGCCCCTGGAAGTCACTGTCAGCGGCGCAGACGACGACTCCGAGGATCCCGACGATCCCGATCACGAGATCGTGCGCACCGAGGTGAGGGATCCGACCGAGGCCATCGTCGACGCGGTCCGTGAACTGGAAGCCGAACCGCCCGGTGACGTGCTGGTGTTCCTGTCCGGTGAACGCGAAATCCGGGACACCGCGGAAGCACTGAAGGACCTGCGGAACACCGAGGTGCTGCCGCTGTATGCCCGGCTGCCCACCGCCGATCAGCAGAAGGTGTTCCAGCCCAGCCGCACCGGCCGGCGAATCGTGCTGGCCACCAACGTGGCCGAGACCTCACTCACCGTTCCGGGCATCCGCTACGTCGTCGACCCCGGCACCGCGCGCATCTCCCGCTACAGCCGTCGCACGAAGGTGCAGCGCCTGCCGATCGAGCCGATTTCCCAGGCGTCGGCTGCCCAGCGGGCGGGCCGCTCCGGGCGAACCGCTCCCGGCGTCTGCATCCGGCTGTACTCGGAGCAGGATTTCGAATCCCGGCCCCGCTACACCGATCCGGAGATCCTGCGGACCAACCTGGCCGCGGTCATCCTGCAGATGGCCGCCCTGCAGCTCGGCGAGATCGCGGAATTCCCCTTCCTGGACCCGCCGGACGCCCGCAGCATCCGTGACGGGGTGCAGTTGCTGCAGGAACTCGGCGCGTTCGACACGCAGGGCGCGCTGACCGACGTCGGACGGCGCCTGGCCCGGCTGCCGCTGGACCCGCGCGTCGGGCGGATGATCCTGCAGGCCGACACCGAGGGCTGCGTGCGTGAGGTGCTGGTGCTGGCGGCCGCGCTGTCGATCCCCGATCCGCGCGAGCGCCCGACCGACCGGGAGGACGCGGCGCGGCAGAAGCACGCGCGCTTCGCCGATGAGCATTCGGATTTCATCTCGTACCTCAACCTGTGGAACTACCTGCGGGAGCAGCGAAACCAGCGTTCCGGCAGTGCGTTCCGGCGGATGTGCCGGGAGGAGTTCCTGCACTACCTGCGGATCCGGGAGTGGCAGGACCTGACCGGCCAGCTGCGCAGTATCGCCCGCGACATCGGGATCCGCGAGAGTGACGAGCCTGCCGAGCCGGCGGCCATCCACGCCGCACTGACCGCCGGCCTGCTGTCCCACGTCGGGCTGCGGGAAGGGGAGTCTCGTGACTACGCGGGCGCGCGCAACTCCAAGTTCGTGCTCGCGCCGGGCTCGGTGCTGACGAAGAAGCCGCCGCGCTGGATCGTGGTGGCCGATCTGGTCGAGACGAGTCGGCTGTTCGGCCGCATCGCCGCCAAGGTCGAACCCGAGGCGATCGAGCGGGTGGCCGGACATCTGGTGCAACGCAACTACAGCGAGCCGCACTGGGAGGCCAGGCGGGGCGCGGTGGTGGCGTTCGAGCGGGTCACGCTCTACGGGCTGCCTCTGGTTCCGCGCCGGAAGATCGGATACACCGAGATCGATCCGGAGCTGTGCCGGGAGTTGTTCATCCGGCATGCCCTGGTGGAGGGGGACTGGCAGACCCGGCACCACTTCTTCCGCGACAACGCCCGGCTGCGGGCCGAACTCGAGGAGATCGAGGAACGGGCCCGTCGGCGTGACCTGCTGGTCGGCGACGACGACATCTACGCGCTCTACGACGCCCGCATCCCGGCCGACATCGTCTCCGCCCGTCACTTCGACGCGTGGTGGAAGAAGCAGCGGCACAAGACACCTGACCTGCTGACCTTCACCCGCGACGATCTGCTGCGGTCCGAGGACGGTGCGGACAACCCCGACACCTGGCAGACCGGCGATCTCGAACTGCCGCTGACCTACCGGTTCGAGCCGGGGGCCGCCGACGACGGCGTCACCGTGCACGTGCCGGTCGGCGTGCTGGCCCGGCTCGGTGGTGACGGCTTCGCCTGGCAGGTACCGGCTTTGCGGGAGGAACTGGTCACCGCACTGATCAAGTCACTGCCGAAGGATCTACGGCGTAACTTCGTCCCGGCTCCCGACACCGCGCGGGCCATCCTGGGTGACATCGATCCGTCCGCGGGGTCACTGCTGGACGAGATCCAGCGCGAACTGCGCAGGCGCAGCGGCATTCTGGTGCCGATCGACGCGTTCGACCTCGGCAAGATACCGGACCATCTGCGGATGACCTTCGCCGTGGAATCGGCCGACGGCAAAGAGGTGGCCCGCGGCAAGAACATCGACGCGCTGCGCGAGCAGTTGGCCGTGCCCGTCGCCCAGGCTGTGGCCGAGGCGCTGGGCGGCGACCTGGAACGCACCGGGTTGCGGGCCTGGCCCGAGGACCTCGACGAGCTGCCGCGCACGGTGGAGAACGTCAGTGGCGGGCACACCGTCCGCGGATACCCGGCCTTCGTGGATACCGGAAAGGCCGTCGACATCAAGGTGTTGGCGAATCCGGCCGACCAGTCCGCGGCCATGCGCCCCGGTCTTCGCCGGCTGCTGCGGCTGACCGCGCCGTCGCCGGTCAAGGCGATCGAACGAGGCCTGAGCACCCGGACCCGGCTTGCGCTCAACGCCAATCCCGACGGCACGCTGGCGGCGCTGCTCGACGATTGCGCCGATGCGGCCGCCGACGTGCTGGTTCCCAAGCCGGTGTGGACGAAGGCCGAGTTCGCCGGCATTCTGGCCCGGGCCGGCAAGGAACTCGGCCCCACCACGCAAGCCGGGGTGACCCGGGTCGAGAAGGTGCTGGCCGCCGTGCACGAAGCGCAGGTCGCGCTGCCCGACAAGCCGTCGCCCGCCCAGGCCGATGCGGTCGCCGATGTCCGATCGCAACTGGATCGCCTGTTGCCCAAGGGTTTCGTCACAGCGACCGGCATTGCGCGGCTGAACGACCTGACCCGATACGTCACCGCGATCACCCGGCGGTTGGAGCGGTTGCCGCAGGCACTCGCCGCCGATCGGGAGCGGATGTCGCGGGTGCATGCCGTCGAGGATGCCTATGACGAACTCGTCCAGGCGCTTTCGCCGGGCCGGGCGGCAGCCGCTGACATCCGTGACATCGCATGGCAGATCGAGGAACTGCGGGTCAGTCTGTGGGCCCAGCAGCTCGGCACCCCACGGCCGGTCAGCGAGCAGCGCATCTACAAGGCGATCGACGCCGTCATCAAGTAGTCAGGCGATGGTGTGTTCGATGCGGCCGATGTCGTCCAGGGTCAGGGTGAGGGTGTCCCCGGGGCGCAGCCAGTGACCCGTCTCCATGCCGCTTCCCCCGGGAAGTGTCCCGGTGCCGAAAAGTTCACCGGGATAGAGCGGTTCACTGCGTGACGCGTGCGCCAGCACCTCACCCAGGCTGTGCTGCATCCCGGCGCTGCTGACCGTGCTGACCACCGCCCCGTTGAGGGCGACGGAACCGGTGAGGGCGCCGACCCGGGGCAGGATCTCATCGGCGGTAACTGCGGTGTCCGACATCGAACTGGCGAAATGTTTGGACTTCTGCGGCCCGAAGCCGCTGAGCATCTCCGGACGCTGCACATCGCGGGCGCTGAAGTCATTGAGCACGACGAACGCGCCGATCGCCCCGGCCGCTTCCTCGGGTGTCGCATTGAACAACGGTGCGGCGAGGACGAATCCGATCTCCAGTTCGAAGTCGAGCGCCTGCGAATAGTCCGGTATCGCAACCGGCGTGCCGGTCGGCACGAAGGTCTGCGCGTTGGACATGTAGTAGATCGGCTGCCGGTAGAACAGCGGCTTGGGTTTGAACTGCGGCACCGGGCGGCCGGTGACGCGTTCGTACAGCGACGTCACCCGGTACAGGCCGGGATGGAAGCGCCGGATCAGTCCGCGAGCGGCGTCGATGTTGTGCTGCTCGTAGAGCATGAAGTCCCGGAACGACAGCGGCTGGAACGGCAGCAGATGGTCGCTGTGCTGCAGCTGACGTTCGGCCGAGGCCGCGAGCCACGCGTCGTCGAACACCCGGCCGCCGAGCGGCGCGATGTCGGAGTGCGCAGTCCAATTGCCATCGGAATCAAGCGCTTCCACACCCAGTCCGGTGGCCGTGCGGATACGACGCAGCTTCACCGGGCACATCCGAGTTGCCTGCGCAGGAACGCGGTGACATGCCCGGCCACCACATCGGGTTGTTCGAGCCAGGGCCAGTGGCCGGTCCCGGGCACCGGCTGGACCTCACAGTTCCGGAAGATCCGGCGGTACTCGTCGGTTTGTGCGAACGGCACATAGCGGTCATCGGCACCCCACACCACCAGGACGTCGCCTCCGTAATCGGCGAGCCGATCGACATACGGGGCAAGGGCATTCGGACCGGTGGACCGGTACAGCTTCACCACCGCATCGGGTGTGCCACGGGCGAACATGTGCTCGGCGATCGATTCCAGCGCATCGGGCGGCAGCCCCGGGTCCCGCATCGCGAGCACGCGACGTAGAACGGCCGGGTTGCCGACCCGCGACAGTGCCTCGGCCAGCACGGGTGTCCGCCACAGCTTGGCAGCGAAGTGGTTGATCACCACCGGGGCGTTGATCAACGTGATGCTGGCGACCGAGTCGAGATGGTCGACGGCCCACGCGAGTGCCCAGGGCCCGCCGAAGTCATGGGCGACCAGATGCGCGCGTTCGACACCGAGTTGGTCCAGGATCGCGTCGAGGTGTGCCGCGTAGGCAGCCACCGTGTACGGCCACTGGGCCGGCTTGTCGGCCGCGCCGAAACCAGGCATCTCCGGGGCGATCACCCGCGCGAAACCGGCGACCGGCGTCAGCAACCGGTCCCACCTGGCCCCGGCGTTGTTGCCGTGCACGAACACCACTGCTTCTGATGCTTGTTGCCGGTCCGGGCCTGACGGACCGGCAACAAGCACCGGCGACCGCACCCCGTCGACAGCCAGCGTGCGGTGTTCGGCAGCGCTGTCCATCAGCGGGATTTTACGGTCGCGCAACGCCTGCCGCGCGTTTTCAACCGATCATTGCGTACCCGTCGCCACCCACGGCGCGCGCTCGGCTTCCACGTCGTCGAGAACCAGTTCGGCCACCCGCGACCGGTGGGCCTCCGCACTGCCCAGCAGCGCGGCATCGGTGGTGGCTCGCTTGAAGTACAGATGCGCCTGGTGTTCCCAGGTGAATCCGATCCCCCCGTGCACCTGGATGGTGTCGGCAGCAACCTTTGCGAACGCCGCCGACGCGGTGGCCTGGGCGATGCTGGCCGCCAGCGCCGGGTCGTCGGTGCCGTCGGTCAGTGCCCACGCCGCGTGATAGGTCGCCGACCGGGCGTGCTCGAGATCCACCAGGCAGTCCGCCAGCCGATGCTTGACAGCCTGGAAGGAGCCGATCTGCCTGCCGAACTGCAGTCTCGATTTCGCGTATTCCACGGACAGATCCAGCAGATGCTGTGCGGCACCGACCTGTTCGGCGGCCAGCAGTGTGGAGGCCACCTGGAATGCGTGGGTGATGACGCGGTCGGCCTCGCCGCTGCCGGCCACCAGTTGCGCGGGGGCCGCGGTCAAGACGACGGTGGCCTGCGGCCGGGTGAGGTCGAGCGTGGTCAGCGGGTTCCGCTGCACGCCAGGGCCCGTCGCCTCGACCGAGTACAGAGCCACGCCGTCGGGTCCCGTGGCGGCCACCAGCAACACATCTGCCGCGTCGCCGTCCACGACGCGTTCGACCGTGCCGGTGAGTGTCCCGTCCTCGGCGACACTCACATTCACCGCGGCGGGATCGAAGGCGCCCGCCCGATCCGGGACCGCGAACGCCGCCGTGCGGGTGCCTTCGGCGAGTGTGCCGAGGAGTTCGTCGCGCACCGGACCTGCCGAGGAGGCGACCAGCGCCGGGATCGACAGCAACACGGTGCCGAACACCGGACCGCAGGCCAATGCCGCGCCGAGTTCCTCGACCGCGATGGCCTGGTCGACGAGTGTGCCGCCGGCTCCGCCGTCGGCCTCGGGAACCGCCAGGCCGAGCACGCCGAGCTCGGCACCCAACCGCGCCCACACCGACGGATCGAACCGGGGTTCGGACTCCATCAGGCCCCGCACGGTCTGCTCGTCGAAGTTCTCGGCACAGAACTTGCGGACCGCCGTCCGCAGCTGGGCCTGTTCGTCGGTGAACGTGAACTCAGAATCAGCCACGCGGGATCTCCTTCCACGGCATACCGGCATCGGCCCGCAGATCGCCGGGCAACCCGAGGATCCGTTCGCCGAGAATGTTGCGCATCACCTCTGACGTGCCGCCTTCGATGGTGTTGGCCTTGCTGCGCAGAAAACGCTGCTGGATGGGGCCGCGCCAGTCGGTGCTCTTCTCATCTTCGTCCCGGTCGCCCGTCCCGTACCCGTGATACAGGATCCCTTCGGGCCCAAGAAGATCCATGCACCACTGGTAGATGTGCTGGTTGAGCTCGGCGCCGACGAGCTTTCCGATCGAGCCTTCGGGACCCGGCCCGCCGACGGTGGCGGCCGCACGCGACCGCTCGGCGGTCAGGCGCTGGGCCTCGGAGCGCAGCCAGAGCTGGGTCAGCCGATCCCGCAGCACCGGAGTCCGCAGATCCGGGCGTGATGCCCACAGCGCCACGGCATCCGAGATGGTCCCGGCGCCGCGACGGTTGCCGCTGCCGCCGAGCGCGCTGCGCTCGTTCATCAGCGTCGTCATCGCCACGTTCCAGCCGTTGCCGACCTCCCCGAGCCGATGAGCGTCGGGAATGCGGGCGTCGGTGATGTACACCTCGTTGAACTCGGCCTGGCCGGTCATCTGCCGCAGCGGCCTGGTCTCGACGCCCGGCCCGTGCATATCCAGGACGAAGTAGGTGAGGCCTTTGTGTTTGGCCACATCGGGATTCGAGCGGGCCAGCAGCAGACCCCAGCGTGCCCGGTGCGCCAGGCTGGTCCACACCTTCTGGCCGTTCAGCACCCACTCGTCACCGTCGCGGACCGCGGACGTGGCCAGCCCGGCCAGGTCCGATCCTGCGCCCGGCTCGGAGAACAGCTGGCACCAGATGTGTTCGGTGCTCGCCAGCGGGCGCAGCCAGGACTTCTTGAGCTCCTCGGACTGAGCGTGTTCGCGCACCGTCGGGGCGGCCATGCCGTAGCCCATCGGATTGAGGCCCAGCGGTATGGGGCCGCCGGCGCCCTGCAGGATGCGGTCGGCCACGGCCTGCAGACCGCGCGACACCCCGAGACCGCCGAGGCCCTCGGGGAAGTGCACCCAGGACAGGCCCGCGTCGTAACAGGCGGCCAGGTACTCGGGGATCGGGACTTTCTTGGGGTCGTGGTCGGCCACGACCCGGCGGGCGAGGTCGGCGACCCGGTCCGCATCAGCGACGCTGCTCATCCAGCCACGATAGGGAAAGGGATTCAGCGGCCCGCGCGCGGGCGGTAGCGTCACCGGTCATGGACCGAAAGCGCGTGGTGATCGCCGGGCTCGGTGACACCGGCGTGCTCACCGCGATCCGGTTGGCACGCCGGTTCGACGTCGTCGGCATCTCGGTGAACCCCGGACTGGTCAGCGGTCAGGAGCTCGGCACGCGGCTGGCCCGACCCGATGACTGGGCACGCAATTACTGGATCGGCTTCGACCGGTTCCGCGAACTCGATCGCGTCCGTACCGTGCACGGCACGCTCACCAGCGCCGACTTCTCGGCCCGCACGGTCAGCGTGCGTGAGGCCGACGGGAACGAGCGGGTGGAACCCTATGACGCGCTGGTCATCTCCACCGGTGTCACCAACGGCTTCTGGCGACAAGCCGTTCTGCAGTCCGTGGGGGATGTCGATTCCGGGCTGCGGACCGCGCACGAGCGGTTGGGTTCGGCAGGGTCGGTCGCCGTCATCGGCGGCGGGGCAGCGGCGGCCAGCAGCGCGGCCAACATCGCCGTCCGGTGGCCGGATACCAGGGTCGGCCTGTACTACCCGGGCGAACACCCTCTGCCACAGCATCATTGGCGGGCCCGCAAGCGGGTCGAAGACAGGTTGGCGGCCGCGGGCGTGACGCTGCACCCCGGACACCGGGCAGTGGTGCCCGAAGGTTTCGACTGCGCGGCCATCACGTCCGAACCCGTTCACTTCAGCGGCGGCCAGGCGCCGGTGCAGGCCGATGCCGTGCTGTGGGCCATCGGCCGGGTGCGGCCCAACACGGCCTGGCTGCCCGCCGACGTCCTCGACGAGCGCGGGTTCGTGCGGGTGACACCGGAACTGCGGGTGCCCGGGCACGACGACGTGTTCGCCGTCGGCGATGTCGCGGCCACCGACCCGCTGCGCTCCTCGGCGCGCAACCGGGCCGACGGACTGCTCGCCCGGAACGTGAGTGCCTACTTCACCGGCGGCCGCATGCGCGGTTACCGTCCGCCGGCCAGTCGCTGGGGATCGGTACTGGGTGTGCTGCCGGACGGGCTGGAAGTGTTCGCACCCAACGGGTTTGCGTTCCGATTCCCGTCCTGGTCCATCGAACGGGTGCTGCAGCCGTGGATCGTCCGCCGCGGCATCTACCGTGGCGTGCGGTCCGACGATCAGTACATGGTCACCAACGGCTGATCGACCGGCACCACGTAGGTGGACAGCATCAGGGTCCGCACGGTGCCGACGTTGTGTGCGTTGTGGACGACGCCGGGCGGGATGAGGAACGGGTCTCCCGAATGCAGGTGCTGGGTCGGCCGGTCATCGAACACCATGTCCACGTCTCCCTGGACGATGTAGCCCACTTCCGGCCCCGGATGACTGTGGCGGCCCGACTCCTTGCCGACCGGGATCTCGAATCTGGTCTGGACGATCTCGAATCCCGGCGTGGGAGCCGCGGAACGCTGAAGCTCGGTGCGCGACACACCCGCGGTCGGGTCATCGGCGAGCGCGGCCGGCGCGGTGATCAGAGCGCCGGTCGCGGCGGTGGTCAAGGCGAAGGCGGCCAGGGCGAGGCGTGTGCGTGTCATGCCTCCATGACACTCGCCTCAGTCCATCGAGTCCAACGATGCTTTTTGATGAAAGTCATCAGCATCAGTGATGACTCTCTCTGGCGTTACGTACGCGATCGCTACCGCGGCAGCGCGACGGGCACCGTCTGCAGGCCGGGATATACCGGAGCGGGAGCAGCCGGCGCCGGAACCACACCTGGCACCCCCGCTACTCGGGGCACCCCGGCCACTCCGGGCACCTGGCCGGGTACTCCGGCCACGCCAGGAACCGCTGGTGTAGCTGGGGCTGCTGCCACTCCGGGGACCTGACCGGGCACCGGCGCGACCTGTCCGGGCACTCCTGGTGCCGGAGCCGCTGGTGCCGGCGGGGCAGCCGCCGCTGCCGCGTTCTGGCTGAGCACCCGCAGCAGGTCGGGCTTCATCTGCTGCAGCTGCGATCCCCAGTAGTTCCAGTTGTGGGTGCCGTTCGACGGGAAGTCGAACTTCGCGTTGCGCCCGCCAGCGGCCACGTACTTCTGCTGGAACTCCTTGTTGGAGTTGATGGTGATGTTCTCCAGGAACTGCGCGCTGTACAGCGTGCCGAAGTTGCCGCCGGAACCGTCGAGTTCGGAGGGAACGCCGTTGCCGCAGTACACCCAGATCGCGGTGTTGTTGGCCACCAGCCGGTTGATGTTGACCATCGGGTCGTTGCGGCGCCAGGCGGGATCGTTGGAGATGCCCCACATGTCGGTCGAGTTGTAGCCGCCGGCATCCTTCATCGCGAAGCCGATCATGGTGGGCCACAGGCCCTGTGACGGATTCAAGAACCCGGACAGTGCCCCGGCGAAGATGAACTGGGCGGGATGCCAGATGGCCAGGGTCAGCGCCGCTCCGCCGGACATCGACAGTCCGACGACGGCGTTGCCGGTAGGCGCCACGTCGCGCTTGGCGGCCAGGTAGGCCGGGAGTTCCTGGGTCAGAAAGGTTTCCCACTTGTAGGTGGTGGTGCCCGCGCTGCCGGCCGCAGGCCGGTACCAGTCGCTGTAGAAGCTGGACTGCCCGCCCACCGGCATGACGACCGAGATGCCCGACTGGTAGAACCACTCGAACGCGGCGGTGTTGATGTCCCAGCCGTTGTCGTCGTCCTGGGCGCGCAACCCGTCGAGCAGGTACAGCGCGTGCGGACCACCGCCCTGGAACTGCACCGTGATGTCGCGGCCCATTGCGGCGGACGGCACCTGCAGGCGTTCCACCGGCAGCCCGTCGCGCGAATACGCCGCAGCGGTCGGTGCCGGTCCGGCCATCACCAGTGCCGGCAACATCAACCCTGCCATCGTCGCGGCCGCCACGCGCCGGGACATCCGACCGAACATTCTCAGTCTCACACCGGCACGCTAACAACGCCTGAGTAGCGCCTACCGGGGCCGCGCCTGGCGTAACCCCTCCGTTATCAAGGTGATTCGGTTCCGATGCCGGAGGCCCGGATCGGCGCCACTCGCGCGGTGACCGGCCGTGCGCCCGTCGGAACTGACGGCTGAAGTACCCCGGGTCTGCCATGCCCACCCGCGCGGCGACCTCGGCCACCGAGAGGTCGGTATCGCTGAGCAGGGCACGAGCCCGACTCATCCGGCGCTCGTTGATCCACTCGCCGACCGTGCGCCCGGTCCGCCGGCGGACCAACGTGGTGAGATGACCCGCTGTCATTCCGACCTCGTCGGCGACATCGCGCAACGACAGCGGCTCCGACAACCTGCGGTCGATCGCTGCGAACACCTCGGCCAGCAACGGCTCTCCACTGCGCCGCAGGTCGCCGACCACGTCGTCGGCGAGACGCGCCAGGTCGATGAGCAACAGGGTCAGATGAGCCAGCGCGGCCTGACGATAGCCCTCCCGCCGGCCGGTGAGCTCCGCCTCGATCGATCGGATCGTGCTCTCCCACAGCGGCTGTCGATCGGTGGGGATGTGCAATTGCAGTAGTCCACCGGACTTCCCGTGGATGAACGGGAACAGCAGCGGGTGGGCCTGCCAGGTGGGCCATGGCGAGCCGGTGTCGTAGCCCAGCGCGGCGGGGTCGAAGTACACGCCGATCCCGTCGGACTCGGTGGTCAGCGGACGAGGGTCGATCACCTCGCCCGCTGCCACCACGTAGACCACCGCGTCGGTCGCCACGTACCAGAGCACCGGGAAGTCGTGGATGTGCGGACGGTGTTCGGGGAGGTCGGCGCGCCGGCCCCTTGTCACCGAAACCGGCGGGGCGTCACGGTCGGTCCAGTACCGGTAGACGGGGACGCCATCGCGGTGGCGGACCAGGCGGGACACGTCGGACATCACACCAAAGATAATCCTGATTCGCCCAATCTTCGCCCAACTATCCTTGCCCGATCCGATGAATCATGGAATTCATGACCGAACATCGTCCACATCTCCTGAAGAACCGGCATGACTACCTGCCTGCCGCGGGTCATGACGCATTCCTGCCCGGCTACGACCTCCTGACGCGGATCCTGGGGATGAATCCCGCCTACCGCGACCTGGTCGCGCAGGCCGGAATCGCAGACGGCCAGCGGGTCGTCGAAATAGGTTGTGGAACAGGCAACCTCACCGTCCGCGCCAAGAAGGCATGTCCCGGCGCCGACATCGTCGGGACGGACCCCGATCCACGGGCGCTGCGGCGGGCGGAACGAAAAGCCAAGGGCATGACCGGTATCGGGTTCACCCGGGCCTACGCCCAGGAATTGCCGTTCGACGACGGCGAGTTCGACCGGGCGCTGTCGTCGATGATGCTGCACCACCTCGACGAAGCCACCAAGATCGCGGCCGCCCGTGAGCTGTTCCGGGTGCTGCGGCCAGGCGGCAGCCTGCACGTCGTCGACGTGCGCGGCGACGCCCTCTCCCGGCTGTTCGAGGATGCCGGATTCGATTGCGCGGTGGTGGGATCCGGGCACATCCGGCTGGCCGGAAGGCTTACGTATCTCCGGGCGACTCGTCCGGCGTGAACGCCGCGGGGTCGGCGAGCGGGATGAGCAGGCTCGACGGCGCGCTTCCGCCCTGCCGGATCCGGTAGGTGCCGCCGGCCAGGGCCTGGCGGGCCGGCTGGGTGGGCACCAGGTGGGGGAAGTCGTAGGTGGTCAGGGTCAGCCGTAGCCGATGGCCCGGTTCGATCAGCGCCCCGGTGGGGAAGATCTCCAGGTCGTAGCGGGTCAGCTCACCGGGCACCACCGGCTCGGCGGCCGCGCGGGTGCTCACGTGATGCGGCCGGATGACCGTTCCGTCCGGCGCGTACCAGGTCTTCTCCGGATCCAGCGCCCGGTGCGATCCGAGCAGCGCGCCCTGGGTCAGCGGTCGGCTGGCCCCGTCCGGTGCCACATCGTCGAGGTGTGCCACCCACAGGGTCTCGGTGCTGTCGGCCGTCGCCTGCACGGTCAAAGTGACCGGTCCCGCGATGAGTTGGGCTTCGGTGAACTCGGCGGTGGTGTAGGTCAGGGCCTCTCGCTGAAGCCGGCGGTTGTCCAGGTCGTAGCGGATTCGCCGGCCCGCCTGGCCGGCCATGAAGCTGCCCATCCCCAGGGTCCACTGCTCGAGGCTGCGACCCGATATCGGACCACGCACCGCGTAGCGCAGGATGGCATCGGTCTGCTCACCGGCCGGTTCGGCGGCGAGGTGCCCGCCCTCGGCCAGATACAGCCGCGTCGGCGTGGCCTCGGGGAACGGATAGTCCTGTGCCTGGAACCAGGCCTTGCTGCCGATGGCCTGGAAGCGGATCGGCGAACCCGTGACCGCGGCATCGGCGTCGTCCTTGAGCCAGCGGTCGAACCACCGCAGCTGCAGCGCATGCAGATGCAGACCGTCCAGATCCGAGACGTGATACCAGGGGCCCATGATCAACTGCACCCGGTCGGTGAGCGGCTGGCCGGGCTCCATCGGAGCGTTGGTCGGTCTACCCGTGTAGGCGTTCTGCAGCGCGGCGTAGTTGAGCGGGGCGCCGCGCTGGAAGGCGTCGTGCCAGCCTCCGACCAGGAAGACCGCGACCTTGTTCTCGGCGATGTCGGGCAGCACGTCCGAGGCCCGCATGGTGTCCCAGAACGGACCGTCGAAGGCGGTGTCCCCGCCGGCTGTGGCGTCGCCGATCATGGTGCGGAAGTACTGGCGCTGGTCACGCCCGCGCTGGCGGACCGCGGCCAGGCCACCGACCCGGGGCCGCTCATGAGCGCCGCGTTTGGCGAACTCCAGCGCCGGGTTGACCACGTTGAGCAGTGAGTAGACCGCGCCGTAGGCCCGCACCGTGCGCATGTGCGGTACCCCGCCCATGGTGACCACGTCGCGGTAGAAATCGTTGGCGGCCATCACCGGGAAGATCGCCTTCAGCGGTGAGTCGGGGCCGACCGCGGCGGCGGTGAGAAGCTGGTTGATGGCCAGGTAGGAGATGCCGAACATTCCGACCCTGCCGTTGGAATTCGGCAACCGCGCAGCCCAATTGACCAGATCGACACCGTCCTGGACCTGGACGGCGCCAAGCATCTCGAACGAGCCGCCCGATGCCCCGGTGCCCCGCACATCGGCCATCACCTCGATGTAGCCGCGCCGGATCAGGTACGGGGTGGCCCCGCCGCCGATCTGGGCGGCCGGTGGCGGGGCCTTCTTGCCGTAGGGCGTGATGGACAGCAGCACCGGGAACGGTCCCACTGCCGGCGCGCCGGTCTCGGGGACCGTCGGATAGTGGATGTCGGCACGCAGCACCGTGCCATCGGAGGCGCGGATCGCGACGTTGTGGTGGACTCCGACGCCGTAGCGGGCCGCCGGGGCCGTCCAGGCCGGTTCGAGCGGTGACGGGTTGCGTTTACGGGCGCGTGCCGCCGATTGTCCGGCCACCTTGGTGCCGCGGTTGCCTCGGACCGTCTGCCACTGGTTCGCCATCCGTCCTCCTTGACGTGTCGGCCTGGCACCACGGTATCCAGTGGGCCGAACATCGTGCCGACGGACTACCCGGCCATGAACTCCGAGTAGGCCGAGGCCAGTTCGGGTGACAGTCCGGTCACGTTGCACGCGCGCTGCGTGTCCCCGATGGGCGCCAGGATGCCCCGCAGGTCGTGGTACTCCTGCGGGTTCGCGGTGAAGTACCCGCGCAGCGTGGCCGCGGCCTGCGGACGCGGCTGGTTGAACGCGGTGGTCACGGCCCGGTTGGCGCCCGGGTGGCTGTCCAGATAGGCGCGCGCGGCGCCGGTGGTGCTGCTGACTGTGCCGGCCACCCCGCTGGCGCTGCAGTCGGGTGCGGCGGCTGCCGTCGGCGCGACGATCATTGTCGCGGCCACCCCGCCGAGCAGGCCGGCGGCGCAAGCGCCGGCAATTCCGCGGCGTGCGGTGATACCAGTGAATTTCATGATCATTTTCCTTTGGGATTCTGGGATTCTCATCGGTTCGCGATTCTCGATCGCTGTCCCCGGCCCGAATTCGAAAGTAACCGCGATGAGGTCGAGCAAAACATCTGCGCTGTGAAACGGCTGTGACGGGTGTGGTGGTGTTACCGCCTGCGCCGTGAATTACGCCTCAATGCCGCCGAATTGCGGGCATTGATCTTGAAATGCCTCAGAGACCGGACGCCATTCTTAATTGATCGTGATCTGCGGCGCCCGATGTAGTGACCGAATCGTTATCCGGGAGACGCTCAGCTAACTGATCCGTTCATCGCTTGAGAGTTAGCCCGGACAGCGAGTTGCGCAGCCCGCCATCGCGGTAGATCTGCACACCTGCCACGGCCAGCATCACCGCAGCGGTTGCCAGATGCACGACGGCGTCGGTGGTGTTGTTGGGGAAGGCGAATACGTAGGCCACCTGGTTCGAGAAGAACGCCCAGATTCCCGGCAGGGCTCCGGCCACCGCGGCCAGGAGGAGATAGAGCACGGCCCAGGATTTTCGCCGGCACAACACCAGGCCGGGCCCGAACAATGCCAGGCCGGCCACCGCATGCCAGCCGTTGTAGTCCATGCCGAGAATGGGGGTGGTCGGTGCGTCGGGGCCGATCGCGAAACTCGGCTCGGCAATGAAACCGATGATTGCCTGCACCACGTGGAACAGCGAGATGATCAGCAGTCCCCACTGGGCGAAACTCCACCTGCGCATGTCGGGACGCTACGTCTACTACAGCGTGTAGTCAACGATGCGGCCGTATGGTCAGGACGTGGAGATCCGTACCGCCACGGCCGATGACATCGCCGAGATTGCGCCGTTCTTCCGGGCCATCGTCGCCGACGGCGAAAGCTACACATACCCCGATGACCTGACCGACGAGCAGATCCAAGAGCTCTGGCCGGCTCCCGCGCCCGGGCACACCATCGTCGCCGTGGTCGACGGGGCCATCGTCGGCACCGCGCGGATGGGGCCCAACAAACCCGGCCGTGGCGACCACGTCGGCACCGCGAGCTTCATGGTCGATCCGGCCTCGTCGGCGCGGGGCACCGGCCGGGCCATGGCGCGGTGGGTGATCGATTGGCACCGGGAGAACGGTTACCGGGCAATCCAGTTCAATGCCGTGGTCGAGACGAATACCCGGGCGGTCGCGCTCTGGCAGGACCTGGGCTTCCGGATCATCGGCACGGTGCCGAGGGCCTACCGGTCCCGGACCCAGGGCCTGGTCGGGTTGCACATCATGTACCTGGAGCTGTGAGGAGTCACCAGGTGTCGACGAACCGTGAACGGGCCGGGGGACGTTCGTGCTCCGCAGCCGCGGCCAGCGTGGCGGCGATCAGCCCCCGGGTCTCCGCCGGGTCGATGACATCGTCGATCTCGAACAGCGTGGCGGAGTTGAGGGCCCGTGCGTTCTCCTCGGCCGCCGCGGTGGCGGCCCGTACGGCCTGCTCGCGCTCGTCCTCGTCGGCGATGGCCTCCAGTTCCTTCCGCAGGCCCAGGCGGACGGCTCCCTCCAGGCCCATCGGGCCAAGGTGGGCACCGGGCCAGGCCACCGTGAGCAGGGGCTCGTGCAGGCTGCCCCCGCACATCGCCTGTGCCCCAAGCCCGTAACCCCGCCGCAGGATCACCGCGACCAGCGGCACCGTGAGCGCCGCACCGGCGATCAGCAGCCGTGAACCGCGCCGCACCAGGGCTTCGGCCTCGGCGGCCGGGCCGACCATGTAGCCGGGGCAGTCGACCAGGGAGACGACCGGCAGGCCGAATGCGTTGCACAGCTGCAGGAACCGGGCGGCCTTGTCGGATGCGGCGGCCGTGATGGCACCGGCCATCACCGTCGTGTTGTTGGCGATGATGCCCACCGGCCTGCCGTCGATGCGGGCCAGGGCCGTCACCATTTCCGGGGCGAACTTCTCCCGCAGCACGGTGACCGAGCCGGTATCGGTGAGCGTCTCGATGATCGGCGCGACCGGGTAGGCGCGCCGGGCGCGTTCGGGAACCATTGTGCGCAGGGCTGTTTGGTCGGCAGTGGGGCCGGGTTCGGCCGGCCCGGTGAAGTAACCCATCAAGGTCCGGGTGGCCGCGACCGCGTCCGCCTCGTCGGCCACCACGACATCGACCACACCATTGCGCGCCTGCACCGAGATCGGGCCGACGTCGTCGGGCGCGACATCCCCGAGGCCGCCGCCGGCGATCATCGCGGGCCCACCCATCCCGATGGAGCTGTCCTGGGTGGCGACGATCAGGTCGGCCGCACCGGCGATCACCGCATTGCCCGCGAAGCACCTGCCCTTGACCACAGCGATTCGCGGCACCACGCCGGACAGCCCCGCCCACAACGCGAATGCGCGGATCTCCAGGGACGAGACCGTCGGAATGTCGGTGTCGCCGGGGCGTCCGCCGCCGCCTTCGGCGAAGAACACCGTCGGCAGCTTCAGCCGCTCGATGATCTCGAACAGCCGGTCCTTCTTACGGTGGCCCAGGGCGCCCTGGGTACCGGCCAGGACGGTGTAGTCGTAGGACAGCACCGCGCACGCGGCGCCGCCGATCCGTGCGGTCCCGGCCAGCAGACCGTCCGCGGGCGTGCGTTCGACGAGATCGTCGAGGGCGCGACGTTGCCGTTGAGCCGCGATCGCGAACCGCCCGTACTCGACGAACGATCCCTCGTCGACCAGGTCGGCGATGTTCTCCCGCGCGGTGCGGCCCCCTGCCGCGTGCCGGCGGGCCACGGCATCGGGCCGGCCCGCGTCCTGCGTCAACGCCCTTCGGCGCAGCAGTTCGGCGAGATCGTCGCGGAGCGGTTCGTCGGGCATCGGCAGGCTCCTGGAATAGCGGGCGTGCGGTCGGAGGTTGCGCACACATGTGACCGCCACCTCATCTAACCCGTTCGATCCGCACGAACTCCTGGCCGAGGCCCGGTTGGGCGTGTTGGCCACCATCAAGGCATCCGGGATCCCGCAACTGTCACCGGTGACACCGTTCTACGACCGGGCCGCCGGCGTCATCTACGTCTCGATGACCGAAGGCCGCGCCAAGACCGTCAACCTGCGGCGCGATCCCCGCGCGGCGCTGGAGGTGACCAGTGCCGACGGCTGGGCCTGGGCCACCGCCGAAGGGCCGGTGACGTTGACCGGCCCGGGTACCGATCCGCACGGCCCCGAGGTCGAGGCCCTGGTCGACTACTACCGCAGCGCGGCGGGGGAGCACCCTGACTGGGATGAGTACCGGTCGGTGATGGTGTCCGATCGCCGGGTGCTGATGCGGCTGACCGTCGATCGGGCGTACGGGGAGAAGCTGCGCTGACTCAGCCGACCGGAATCTCGGCCGCGATCCGGTCCAGCACCGCGGGATAGCGGTTGGCCTCCCGGTGTGCCCCGGGCTTTCCGCTACTCACGACCGCGGCCGACAGGCTGCGTTGCGGGTCGGCCCACACCGCGATGTCGACCAGCCCGGTGTGCCCGAACGCGCCCTCGGTATTGCGGCCGAACGGCCCGAAACGCTTGCCGCCCAGCATGTATCCGGTGCCCCAGCGCATCGGCTTGAGCCCGGTTGCCACATCCGGTCGCATCCGCCGGGCCGGTGCCGTCGCGGCCTGCAACGTCTCCGGCTTCATGATCCGGACCCCGTCGAGTTCGCCCCCCCGGCGCAGGATCTCGGCGAACCGGGACAGCTCGTCGGCGTTGGAGACGGTGGTCGACGACGGGATGACACTGGTCAGGAACAGCGGGGTGTTGCTCAGCGGGATGATGCGGTCCAGCGTCCCGCCCACGGCGGCCCGGAACGCCGCGGCGATCGGTGCGGGCAGCGGCTTGCCCGTGACGTGGCTGGGTGCCACCAGCGGAACCTCTTCTGCTGCAACGCCGTAATTGGTCCACCGGAACCCCAGCGGGTCGAGGATCTCCTCGGCCAGGATGTCGCGGATGTTGCGGCCAGTGGCCGCCGAGACGATCTCACGGACCAGCGGACCCCAGGTCAGACCGTGATAGATGTGCACGAGGCCGGGCCGGTACACCGGTTTGAGCAGGGCGAGTTGCTCACGGGTGTACTCGCTGTCGTCCACGCGGGTGACATCGGGCCGCGGTCCGGTGTGGATCGGCACGCCGGCGCTGTGGGTGATCACGTGCCGGATCGTGGTGCGGTCCTTGCCGTGGCTGGTGTAGTTCGGCAGGTAGTCGCAGACCCGGTCGTCGAGGGAGAAATGTCCCTGCTCGACGAGCATGTGGACCACGGTCGTACTGATCGCCTTGGCCGCCGAGTAGACGCAGAACGGGGTCGCGGTGGTGACCGGAATCTTCTCGGCGTCCGGCGCATCGTCGGGGCCGTTGCCCCAGCCGTGGCCGATCGCGCGGTTCAGCACGGTTTTTCCGTTGCGCCGCAAGCACACTTGGATGGCCGGGTGCAGGCCGGCCCCGTACCAGTACCGGACGGATTCCCAGATCCGCTCGACGGCCCTCGGGTCGATCTCCGAACGGTCCTCGTCGCCGATGTCGGTGACGGCGTCCAGGTCGGAGGGGAGGGCGATCTTGCCGGTCGGCGCTTGTTGGCTCATTCGCTCTTCCTGGTCAGGGTCGCGGAAAGGTGGTGCTGCAGTGGCTGTCCGACGGCGCCCATCTGCAGGTCGTAGGTCAGTTGGTCTCCGGCGACCCGGACGGAACGCGACAGTGCCGCAACATTTTTGGCCGACGCGGTCAGCCCGATGGTGGTCGCGGAAAGGTCGAGGTCGATGCGCCCGTCGACGACGCGCACCGTGCCCTCCTGGATCTCGGTGATGCCGGTCGGATGCGCGAGCACCCACTCGACCCGGCCGGGTGCCGGGACCCGGAGATATCCGGTCTCGGCGTGCAGCGGCCGGCCGTCGTCGCGTGCCCTGGTGCGCTGGCTGTAGGCCAGGAACGGCTTGCCGACGTGGCCGAAGGTGATCTCTTCGAGGTACTCGAACGATTCGATCGTCGGATACTCACCGGCGCCGGGACCGGCCCAGGTACCGAGCAGCGGAGCCAGCACGGTCAGGTTCGGGTGGAGGTCGGGCACAACGACAGGGTACGGCGGCGGCATGGCTGGGCCCCATCGCGTCGCGTCGGCCCAGGTCAGCTCGCGGTGTAGGCCTCGGCGGTGCGATCTGCCGCGGCGCGGGCCTGTGCCGGATCCTCGCCGGCCGCCAGGTCCGCCTGGTACCAGAGTTCACTCGCCGTGGTCATGAAGCCACGGCCCTCCTCGCCGGCCGCCCACGCCGCGCCCTCCTCCGGCGTGATGCGGTCACCGCCAACGAGGTATCCGGCCAGGCCGAGAAGTGCCGAGTCCCAACCGACTCCGACCGCTCCCGGTCCGAACTGCAACCAGAACTCGTCGTCGTCGCCGGAGTGCATGATGTGGTCCAGCGTGAAGGTGGCCCGGTCCTCACCCGCGGCGGTGATGGTGACCTCGACCCAGCTGGTCGCCCCCATGGCCTCCCATGTGGTCGTGAACGAGCGCGGCGGATCGCAGCTCAGCACCTCGCCGGACGCGTTCCCTTCCAGCTGGAAACGGCCTCCCAGCTGCAGGTCGCCCGTGACCGGCAGGAACCAGCGGGGGATCCGTTCGATGCTGGTGCAGGCATCCCACAGGTCGGCGGCGTCGGTGTCGTAGGTCTGGCTGACGCTCACGACGCGCGCCTCACGGGCCTCGAACGTCTTGCGGCCCACGCTGCGGCGGACTGCGTTGAGCTGGTGTTGGACGTCGATCACGGGGAAGCCTCCTTGTTCGTGGTTCTTCTTCGTTCACGTTTGCCGCGCGCGATCTCGGTCGCCAGGGCATCCAGGTGCGGTGTCCAGTTGCGCCGGAACCGCTCCAGCCACTGGTCGACCTCGCGCAGCGGCGCGGTGTCGACGCTGTACAGCCGGCGGGTGCCCTCAGCTCGAACGCTCGCGAAACCGTTGTCCCGCAACACCTTGAGGTGTTGCGAAACCGCAGGCTGGCTGATCTCGAACTCGGCTCGGATCACGTCGGTGATGGCACCGGATGACATCTCACCCGTCTGGATGAGCTCGAGGATCCGCCTGCGCACCGGGTCTCCGAGGATGTCGAAGGCGTGCACGGGACCCAGAGTAGAAGTTGTTACTTATATAAGTCAAGACTGAACCTTGCACCGCGACCGACCGTGTCTGTACGCAACACGCCGCGAAACTGCGACCATTTGGGGTCGCTCGCGGTTACGACGTGTGCGCGATGACCATGGCCTGGGCGGTGGGTTCATCCAGTTGCGCCTGACGCGCCCGCTTGGTCGTCGCGTACACGGTGAAGCCCGATGCCTGAAGCGCCGCGCATACCGGGGCGATGTCGTGGCGGAGGAACGTCAACGCCACATCCCGGCCGAACGCGTGGTCGTAGACCGCCGTCTCGCCGTCGGTCTGGAAACCCAGCAGCAACCAGCCCGGATCGGTCAGGACCCGGCGGTACCCGGTGAACAGCTCAGGCAGTGCCTCGGCGGGAGTGTGGATGATCGAGTACCAGGCGCACACCGCATCGAAGGTCCCCGGCTCGAACGGGAGGTCGAACATGTCGGCGGTGTGAAACCGCACCTCCGGCCACTGTTGCCTGGCCAGGGCGATCATCGCCGCGGATCCGTCGACACCTTCGGTGCGCAACCCGCAGGAAGCCAGCTCGGCGGCGGCCTCCCCGGGCCCGCATCCCACATCGAGGGCGCTCGTACCGCCGGACCGGACCGCCAGGTCCGCGAAGGACCGCAGGACCGCACGATCGAAGGGGCGGGATTCGAACTCGCCGGCGAACGTCCGGGCGTACTCGTCGGCGATCACGTCGTACTGCTCATATGCCCGGCCACCCACCGCGCCAACTCTAGGGCCCGACGCCGGAAGCCCAGCTCAGGCCGCACGGTAAGGTTCCGCAGGTGAGCACGTCAGCCAAGCACGCCGCGCGTCTGCGCGGTGGTCTGGTCGGCGCGTGCTCGGCACTCACCGCAACGGTCGCACACACCGCGGCCGGCGGGATGGCCCCGACGAGCAGCCCGCTCATCGTGCTGTTGCTGCTGTGCGCGGCGCTCGGTGCCGCCGTGGGTGGCCTGAACCCGCAGACGCCCCCGGTCAAGACCGGTCTGCTCATCGCGGGCCTGGGCGCCGGGCAGCTACTCGGTCACTTCGCACTGGCGATGTCCGGCGGGCACCATCACGGGGCATCGCTTCTCACCGCACCCATGATCGGGATGCACGCCGCGGCCGCGGTGGGCCTCGGTTTGGTGATCGGCATGGCCGAGTACCTGTTCGTGGTCGGCGCCTCGGTGCTGTCCTGGTTGCGGATCTTCGCAACCGCCCGGATCCGCCCGTTGGTGCGTGAGCTCTGGTGGCCGTCGAATGTGGTTGTGGCGCGGCCTGTTCTGCTGCACGCCGGCCTGGGGATGCGGGCACCGCCGGCGGTGCCCGGCACGGTCGGCTGACGCCCACCTCTTCATTCTGAGCCCGTCGAACTGACGGGCTGTTACCCGTTTGTGCGCCCGCGCGCACTGTTCCGGTGTTCTCAAGATCTTTTCCGCGAAGGCATTTCCATGACCATCACCCCTGACGATCAACTACGCGACGAGTCCCCTCCGCCCGTCAAGTCCCACTCCATCCGCCCACTTCTGGTGCGGCTGCACTTCTACGCCGGCGTATTCGTCGGTCCGTTCATCCTGATCGCGGCCGTCACCGGTCTGCTCTACGCGCTGATCCCGCAGATCGACACCTTCGTCTACCGGCACGAGCTGACGGTCGCGCAGGTCGGGACCGAGCGGCTGCCGCTGGCCGACCAGCTGGCCGCGGCGCGCCATGCCCATCCCGAAGGCACGGTGGAGAGCATCCGCCCGCCCGCGGCCCCTGACGAGACCACCCAGATCAGCCTGCTGGTGGGTCCGGAATTCAAGGACGTCCCGCCGGACTACTCGCGCACGGTGTTCGTCGACCCCTACACCGGCGAGGTGCGCGGGGCGCTGACCACCTACGGACAGTGGATGCCGATGCGGGCCTGGTTCGACGAGCTGCACCGCAACCTGCATCTCGGGGCGTTCGGCCGCAACTACAGCGAACTGGCCGCCAGCTGGATGTGGGTGATCGCACTGGCCGGGCTGGCCCTGTGGGTCATGCGGCGCCGGGAGAACCGGGCGATGCGCGATCTGGTTCTGCCCGACCGGACGGCCTCGGGCCGTCGACGCACGCTGTCCTGGCACGGTGCGGTGGGCGTGTGGATCGTGGCCGTCCTGTTGGCGCTGTCGGTTTCGGGTATCACCTGGTCCCGTTACGGGGGCGAGACCGTCAACAGCATCCAGGCACGGCTGAACACCACGGCGCCCGCCGTGGACACCGCGCTGTCCGGGACCCCGGCGCCGGAGGTGGCACACCACGGGCAGCACGGCGGCCAGTCCGAGGTGCGCGGCGCCGATACCGTGCTGCGGACCGCCGAACAGGCGGGGCTGCGCGGCCCGATGTGGCTGTACCCGCCGGCCGAAGCCGGTGAGGCCTGGAAAGTCGCCGAGCGCAAACGTGATTGGCCCACCCGTGCCGACGCGATCGCGGTCGACCCTGAAACCGGGGCGGTGACCGATCGGGTGAACCTGGCGCAGTGGCCGTTGCTGGCCAAGCTCACGGACTGGACGATCGACGCCCATATGGGCCTGCTGTTCGGTATTGCCAACCAGATCGTGCTGGCGATCACGATGGTTGGGCTGATCACCGTCATCGTGCGCGGCTACCGAATGTGGTGGCAGCGCAGGCCCACGCGTGGTTCGGCCTGGGCCGTGGGCCGGGCGCCGCTGCGCGGCGCGCTGCGGCAGCTACCGCCCTGGGGCGGCGTGGCGATCGTCGCCGTGGCGGCCGTCATCGGGTGGTCCCTCCCGCTGTTCGGGTTGAGCCTGGTGGCTTTCCTGCTGGCCGATGTCGCTGTGGCCTGGTGGAAGGAACGATCGAATGTCTAAGGTCGCAGCTGTTCTGACGGGGGCCGCACTGGCGTTGGCGGTAGGACTGGGCGCCTGCACCGAGCAACATCACGACGAGAAGATGGCCGAGACGGTGCAGGTCAGTGAGCAATGGGCCAGCGCTGCCGACGGCGGAATGACCGCTGTCTTCGGCACGCTCAAGAACACCGGCCACCATGACGTTCGCATCGTCTCGGCGACCTCGCCCGCGGCCGGCATGGTGGAACTGCACGAGGTGGTCAGCGATGGCAACGGGTCGAAAACCATGCGGCCCAAGGACGGCGGGCTCAGCATCGCGGCCGGGGATACCCATGACCTGGTCCCCGGCGGGGATCACCTGATGCTGATGGACCTGAAGGCGCCACTGCAGCCCGGTGCCGACGTTCCGGTCTCGCTGGTGTTCGAGGACGGATCGTCCCTCCCTGTCACGGCCCAGGTGCGGGATTTCGCCGGCGGTAACGAGAACTATCAGCCGGCGTCCCCGCACGGACATGGCTGAGCCGTCCCGCCTCGCGGTCAATCGGCGGCGTCTCCTCACCGGAGGCGCTGCCGCGCTCGCCGGCGGCGCGGTCCTGAACCAGTCCGGCGCGGCCCATTCCGCCACTGTGCAAAGCGGTTTCGGTGTCGACGTGGAACCGTTCCACGGACCGCACCAGGGCGGGATCGCCACCGCACCGCAGTCGCACGGGCTGTTCGTGGCATTCGATCTGAACGAAGGCGCAAAGGCCGACGCGCGGCGCACGGAACGGCAAACCGTCGCCGCGATCCTCAGGTTGTGGACGGCCGACGCCGCCCGCCTGACTCGCGGTGCCCCCGCGCTGGCAGACACCGAACCCGAACTCGCCACCCGCCCAGCCAGATTGACGATCACGGTCGGACTGGGAATCGGGCTGTTCGACCGGATCGGGCCGGCGGGATCCCGGCCGCGGTCGGCCCGTGAGCTGCCGGTGTTCGACGTGGACCGGCTCGAAGACAGATGGTCCGGCGGTGATCTGGTGCTGCAGATCTGTGCCGATGATCCGGTGACGGTGGCCCACGCCAACCGGGTGCTGACCAAGAACGTCCGGTCCATGGCGACCCCGCGCTGGCGGCAGGCCGGGTTCCGCAATGCCCGCGGCGCCGACGCGAACGGCACCACCATGCGCAACCTGATGGGACAGGTCGACGGCACCGCGAACCTCACCGCCGCGGACTTCGATGATCTGGTCTGGATGTCCGGCCCGGTGCACCCGGGTCTGGCCGGCGGCACGCTGATGGTCATCCGGCGTATCGCCATGCACCTGGACACGTGGGACGAGCTGGACCGTCAGAGCAAGGAGTTCACCGTCGGCCGCACCCTGGATTCCGGGGCTCCACTGACCGGGAGCCGTGAGGCGGACGAACCGGATTTCTCCTTGATGCACAACGGAATTCCGGTCATTCCGCAGAACTCGCACGTCGCGCTGGCACACCATCGCGGCACGCGGGAACGCTTTCTGCGCAGGCCCTACAACTACGACGATCCGCCGGGGCCCGGTCAGACCTCGAACACCGGGTTGATCTTCGCGACCTTCCAACGCGATATCGACGAGCAGTTCCTGCCGGTGCAGCGCCGCCTGGCCCAGTTCGATGCGCTCAACCAGTGGACCACGGCCATCGGGTCGTCGGTGTTCGTGGTGCCCGGCGGGGTGCGGACAGCCGACGGCTATCTGGGGCAGGAATTGATCGGCTGAACTCAGGCCACCGGATGCAGGGTGAGCAGCAGCCGCACCAGTTCGACCTGGCGGTGCGTGTCGGTCTTGTCGAATATCCGGTGCAGATGCGTCCGCACGGTGGTGATCGATATCGACAGGTCCTCGGCGATGTGTTTGGGGTCGGCGCCGTGGGCGACGCGCAGTGCGATGTCGGCCTCGGTACGGGTCAGGTGGTACAGGCGTTGCAGGAGTGCCGTGCTGGGTTCGGCTTCGTGGGCAGGATCGACCAATATCACCAGCGCCCGACGCCGGTCCGGCTCCTCGAGGCGGTGTAGCGGCAGGATGTGGAGGATGAACGGCCTTGCATCCGAGGGTCTTTGGACGGTGAACGAGATCCCGCTGCGAATGTTGTCGGAGGTGCCGGTCAGTGCCGAATTGAGGGCGCGGTTGAGGGTTCTGTTGGCCGCGGCGTCGGCCGCCGTGATGCGACCGGCGGTGACCTGAAGTCCGTCATCGCCGCGCAGGGCTTTCTCGGCGGACGCGTTGAGGTTGAGCACCTGCCCGTTCGGTCCCACCACGACGATGCCGTGGTCCACCGAATCCAGTGCGGCGTGCAGGTCGGCGTCCTCGTGGGCGAAGCCGTCGAGCGCGCCTTGCGCTCGCAGTGCCTGTTGCAGGTGCGGTACCAGGCCGCTGAACTGCCGGATCCGCTCCCTCGTGCCGAACGGCTCGGACGTCACCGCGGAGTGCAGCAGGAAGCACGCCGGGTGAGAGCCCCGGGACAGCCGGATGAACAGGCCGTCCTCCAATTCGTTGGGGTGCAACCAATCTGCGTAGAACTCCGAGCGTCGAATCGGGATGACCAGTTCTGTTCCGGTGCGGACGGTACCCACCGCGCCCTTCTCCACCGCGGCCATCGGGGCGTCGAGCCGGTGGTAGTAGGCGGCATAGCCGGCGGCCGCGCCGGCCGGGAGGATCGAGTTCTGGATCGACCAGACGGACTGCTCGGCGGTGAGCAGCGCGCCACCGTTGCCGCCGATGGTGCGCTGGATGTCGCGGATCGTGGACTCCCAGTGCTGGGGAGCGATCGCGGCGGCGTAGATGCCGGCTACGAGGCGCGAGAATCCTTCGACCGTGAACATGTCACGGATCCCGATTCGTTCGTCGTTGAGTTCATGTGCCTGGCCCTGACGCCAGAGTAATCCACATCAATATCAACCGGATGAATGATGTATCGGCGCGAGCGGGGTGGTTGTCTGCGGGTACGAGCTAGCGAAGGGGGCCGGCCATGTTCTCGTCCACCCCGTCACGACCGATGAACGTTGCCCATCAGCCGTGGCATCTGCAGATCGACGGTCACGACCACGGCCGCCATCCCTTTGAATGCGCATCGAGGTTGGTCTATTTCGAGTGGTCGGAGATGGCGCGGGAAATGGACCGGCTCTGAGCTGACGGTTGCTCTGCACAGACCGCACACTGCTGATCTACTCTCGCGGTATGACCGATCACGACAAAGCCGCGGCCCGGCGCGAAATTGCCGACGCTCTGCTCAACGCCCTCAACCGGCGCCACGAAGTGCTCGACGTGATCGTGGACGCCGACGATCGCCCGGCTGCCATCGACGCGGTTGCTGGACTGCTCGGCACCTCGCACGCCGCGGCCGAAGCCGTGGTGGGGTTGTCGTTCGCGCAGATCACCAAGGACTCGCGACGCGCGATCGCGGCCGAGCTCGACGACCTCAACACCCAGCTCAGCTTCACGGTGTCGGAGCGTCCGGCGGCCTCGGGTGAGTCTCTGGATCTGCGGCCGTTCGCCGCCGAAACCGACCGCGACATCTTCGTCGCCCGGACCACCGACGTCGGTGCCTCCGGCGACGGCTCGGGCGCGCCCGCGGCCGATGTCGACGACGAGATCCGCGCGGCGCTGGGCCGGGTGGACGCCGAAGAAGCCGCCTGGTTCGTGGCGTTGGAGGGCGACCAGAAGGTCGGCATGGTGTTCGGCGAACTGACCCACGGCGAGGTCAACGTCCGGATCTGGATCCACCCGGACTTCCGTAAGCGCGGCTACGGCACCGCCGCCCTGCGTAAGTGTCGCTCCGAGATGGCGACGTACTTTCCCGCCGTACCGATGGTGGTGCGGGCGCCCGGGGCCCTTCCCGGGGCGTAACGCGCCGGCGTTCAGCCGGTCTGGCTGTGCAGGCTCGCGACGATGATGCGGGCCAGGCCTTCGGCGCGCTGCCGGGAGTAGTTCCGCCCCTCCGACAGGACCGGATAGACCACGCCGCCGAGCAGGGCGTCGGCCGCGGCTGACGCCAGGTCGGCGTCGATGTGATCGGCCAGCAGCCGGTTGCGCACGGATTCGACCAGCGGGCGGCTGAAGCCCGCGCGCAGTCGTGCGGCGGTGTCCTCGTGCTCGAGTGAGGCCGCGGTCAGGATGCGCAGCATGGCATTGCCGCGCTTCGTGGTCAGGGCCGAGGCCAGGGTTCCGGCCCAGGAGGCCAGGTCGGCGGTGACATCGTCGGTGTGCGGCATGGTGGCCAGAATCTTGTCGGCGTCCTCCAGCAGGACGTCGGCGACCAGTGCGGGCCGGCTCGGCCACCAGCGGTAGATGGTCTGCTTGCCGACTCCGGCTCGTGCGGCGACGGCCTCGATGCTCAGCCCGTCGAAACCCCGCTCCAGCAGTAGTGCGCGGGTGGCATCGATGATGGCCACCCGCGACTTCTCGCTGCGTCGCCGCGGGGGCGTCACCTCATCGGTAGTGGGGATCATCGGTACGTCCTCGTCGGTCCTCTGAACGGATCTTTACACGGCAAGCTACCCACCGTAGTCTCCCACAAGACGAGACGTAGCGTCTCGTGAATACCGGAGAACGACGGACGCAAGGGCGCATGGCAACAAAGAAACTGGTCATCGGGGCCAGCGGATTCCTCGGTTCGCATGTCGCCAGGCGACTGGTGGAGCGTGGCGAGGACGTACGGGTGCTCATCCGCAGCACCAGTTCCACCCGCGGGATCGACGACCTAGACGTGGAGCGGGTCTACGGCGACATCTTCGACGCCGATTCAGTGCGTGCCGCGATGGACGATTGTGACGTCGTGTACTACTGCGTCGTCGACGCCCGGGCGTGGCTGAGCGACCCGGCTCCACTGTGGAGAACCAATATCGAAGGGCTGCAAGAGGTCCTGGATGTCGCGGTCGAGGCGGGGCTGAGCAAGTTCGTCTTCACCAGCTCGATCGCCACCATCGGCATTGCCGAATCCGGCCCTGCCACTGAGGATCTGCCGCACAACTGGCTCGACGTGGGCGGTGACTATGTGCACACCCGGGTGCTCGCCGAACAGATGGTGCTGCGGTACGCCCGTGAGCACGGACTGCCCGCGGTGGCGATGTGTGTGTCCAACACCTACGGCCCCGGCGACTGGCTGCCGACGCCGCACGGTGGCCTGGTCGCCGCCGCGGTGCGCGGCAGGATGCCGTTCTACGTCAACGGCGCGGCTGCCGAGACCGTCGGCATCGCCGATGCCGCCGAGGCGTTGATCCTGGCCGGCGAACGGGGTCGGGTCGGTGAGCGCTACATCGTGTCCGAGCGTTTCATGACCGCCCGTGAGATCTACCGAACCGCCTGTGCGGCCGTCGATGTCGAAGCGCCCCGGCGCGGGGTCCCGATCCGTCTGCTGGCAGCGGCCGGCGCGGTGGTCGATCCCCTGGCCCGGCTGCGCAAGAAGGAGAACCAGCTCAGCCCGCTGACCGTGCGGCTCATGCATGTGATGTCGCCGATGGATCACGGCAAGGCGGTCCGCGAACTCGGATGGCAGCCGCGACCGACGACCGAGGCCATCGCCGAGGGCGCACGATTCTTCACCTCCAGTCTCTTCGCATCCAGGCGGCGCGCATGACCACCCACATCTCCATCGCACTGACACCCGAACAACAACAGCTGAGCCAGGCCGTCGAGCAGTTCGCGGGACGGCACGCACCGATCGACGCGACCCGGGCAGGACTCGACGACCTGGCCGCCGGGCGGCTGCCGTCCTGGTGGAACGCACTGGTGGACAACGGTTTTCATGCCGTACACCTGCCCGAAGCGGTGGGCGGGCAGGGTGGCGGGCTGGAAGACATGGCCTGCGTGCTGGAGGCCGCGGGATCGGCGCTGCTGCCGGGTCCGCTGCTCACCACGGCGGTCGCCGGGGCGGCCCTGGCCTCGCTGCAGGGCACCGACGCCGAGCCGTTGCTCAAGGAGATCGCCGCAGGTGCCACCGCCGTCGTGGTGTCCAGCGAGCGGTCCGACATCGCGGGCCACCCCGCCGGCGACGGTTGGCGCCTCACCGGTTCGACCGGCCTGACCCTGGGCATGTGCTCGGCGCAGCGCGTCGTGGTGCCCTTCGCCGACGAGACCGGTGCGCTGCGATGGGCGGCGTTGAGTCCTGCCGAGGGGCAGGTCGAGTCGCGCCGCGGCACCGACCTGACCACGGACCTGGGTCTGCTGCGCCTGCACGATCACGCGGTGCCTGCCGCTGCCGTGCTGACCGGGCTGGACGCCGATCTGGTCACCGGGCTGACCGTTGCGTTCACCGCGTCGACAGCGGCCGGCATCACCCAGTGGTGTGTGGACGCCGTCACCGAACACCTGCGCACCCGTGAACAATTCGGCAAGCCGATCGGGACGTTCCAGGCGTTGCAGCACAAGGCGGCGATGCTGCTGGTGAACAGCGCGTTGGCGACGGCGGCGGCCTGGGATGCGGTGCGCGCCCTCGGCGGATCGACGGACGTCGACCAGCACCGGCTGACGGCCTGCTCGGCCGCGGTGAGAGCCGTCATGCCGGTTCCCGGCCTGGTGCTCGAGGCGCTCACCATGCTCGGAGCGATCGGATTCACCTGGGAACACGACCTGCACCTCTACTGGCGCCGGGCCACCAGCCTGGCCGCCTCGATCGGCCCGGTGTCGCGCTGGACCCGCAACCTCGGCGAACTGTCGGCCACCGCCACGCGGGACGTGACGGTGAACCTCGGCGAGTCCGACGCCGATTTCCGGGCCCGGGTCAGCGAAACCCTGGACCGCGCACTCACCCTGTCCGACAACGGTTTCGGACGACAGGGTGACTATCCGGAGTTCGCGGTCGGGGCGCGGCGCGTCCTGCTGGCCGACGCCGGACTGATCGCTCCGCACTGGCCTGCGCCGTGGGGACGCGACGCGACGGTGCGCCAGCAGCTCATCGTGGACGAGGAGTTCGGCAAGCGATCCGGCCTGGTGCGGCCGTCGGTCGGCATTGCCGAATGGATTCTGCCCAGCGTCATGGCGGCCGGATCCCCGGAACTGCAAGAACGTTTCGTGCCCACCACGCTGCGCGGGGAACTGTCCTGGTGCCAGCTGTTCAGCGAGCCGGGTGCGGGGTCCGACCTGGCGTCCCTGAGCACCCGGGCCGTGCGCGTCGAGGGTGGATGGCGGATCAACGGACACAAGATCTGGACCTCGTTGGCGCATCGAGCCGATTTCGGCGCGCTGCTGGCCCGCACCGATCCGGACGCTCCCAAACACCGGGGCATCGGCTACTTCGTTCTCGACATGCGGTCACCTGGAGTCGAGTTCCGGCAGATCACCCAGTCCAGCGGGCGGGCCGAGTTCAACGAGGTGTTCCTCACCGACGTCTTCATTCCCGACGAGATGGTGCTCGGAGACCCCGCGTCGGGCTGGCAGTTGGCCATCAGCACCATGGCTCACGAGCGGGTGGCGATCAGCGGCTACGTCAACATCGACCGGATGGGCGCGCTGCGCGAGCTCGTCGCGGTGAGCCCGGATCCCGATCCGGTGTTGCACGCCATCGGCGAGATCGACGCCTACACAAACGCTCTCAAGGCGCTCGGGGTGCGGGAGACCCTGCGGCTGCTCGACGGGCAGGCCCCGGGGCCTGCGTCCAGCATCGCCAAGGTGGCCACCAACGTGATGTTGCGCCGGGCCGCCGAGCTCACCCTGGGCCTCACCGGACCACTGGCCCTGGAACAGGACAGCCAACCCGCCGTGGTGGCGCCGTACCTGGACCTGCCCGCCGAACTGATCGGCGGCGGCACCACCGAGATCCAGCTCAACATCATCGCCCAGATGATTCTGGGTCTGCCCCGAAAGTAAGGAGACGACATTGGGATCGCGTAGGGGACTACAGGGCGAGGCCGCGATCGTCGGCTACGTCGAACTGCCTCCCGAGAAGATGAACAAGGCGGGTCCGGCACCGTTCACCCTGGAACAGTGGGCGCTGCTGGCCGCCGCCGCTTTGGACGACGCCGGCCTGTCGGCCGAGCAGGTCGACGGCATCGTCACCTCGCACCTGGGTGAGTCGGAGATCTTCGTCCCGTCCACGGTGGCCGAATACCTGGGCGTACGAGCTAACTTCGCCGAGTTGCTCGACCTCGGCGGGGCCAGTGCGGCGGGCATGGTGTGGCGGGCGGCCGCCGCGATCGAACTCGGTTTGTGCGACGTGGTGCTGTGCGCCCTACCTGCTCGTTACATCACCTCGAGCTCGGAATTGAAGCCGAAGGCGCTGACCGACGCGGTGTTCTTCGGGTCGTCGAGCAACCAATTCGGTTCACCGCAGGCCGAATTCGAGATTCCCTACGGCAACCTCGGCCAGAACGGCCCCTACGGGCAGGTGGCCCAGCGCTACGCCTACGAGTACGGCTACGACGAGCGGGCGATGGCCAAGATCGTGGTGGACCAGCGGGTCAACGCCAACCACACCGACGGCGCCATCTGGAAAGACACTCCGCTGAGCGTCGAGGATGTGCTGGCCAGCCCGGTGATCGCCGATCCGCTGCACATGCTGGAGATCGTGATGCCGTGCGTCGGCGGGGCCGCCGTCGTCGTGGCCAGCGCCGAGGTCGCCGCCCGGGCCCGCAACCGGCCGGTGTGGGTCAAGGGTTTTGGTGAGCACGTGCCCTTCAAGACGCCCACGTACGCCGAGGACCTGCTCGACACACCGATCCGCAAGGCGGCCGATACCGCGTTCGGGATGACGGGGCTCACCCGCGATCAGATGGACATGGTGTCGATCTACGACTGCTACACCATCACGGTGCTGCTCAGCCTGGAGGACGCCGGGTTCTGCGAGAAGGGCAAGGGCATGTCCTTCATCTCCGATCACGACCTCACTTTCCGCGGCGATTTCCCGCTGAACACCGCCGGCGGCCAACTCGGTTTCGGGCAAGCAGGTTTGGCCGGCGGCATGCATCACGTTTGCGATGCCACCCGCCAGATCATGGGCCGCGCCGGCGCCGCCCAGGTCACCGATTGCAACCGCGCGTTCGTGTCGGGCAACGGTGGCATCCTGTCCGAGCAAACCACTCTGATCCTGGAAGGCGACTGAGACCGATGACCGGATTCGCCCGGCCGATGCCGGTGAAAACTCCTACCAGCGCACCGTTCTGGGATGCGCTGGCACAGCATCGCATCGTCATCCAATATTCGCCGTCGACCCAGGCCTACGTGTTCTATCCCCGGGTGCTGGCGCCCCGGACGCTCGCCGATGACCTCGAGTGGCGGGAGATCTCGGGGATGGGCACGCTGTATTCGTTCACCGTGGCGCGCCGCCCGGTCGGGCCGCACTTCGCCGACGCCGTTCCGCAAATTTTGGGTATCGTGGAATGGGATGAGGGTCCGCGGTTCTCGACGGAACTCGTTGACGTCGCACCCGAGGAACTCTGCGTCGGAATGCGGGTCAAGCCCGTTTTCTGCGATTACCCGGACGCCTTTGCTGGGACTGGTGTGACAATGCTGCGCTACACGCGGGCTTGATCACATCACTTGGCAGGAGGCTCACAGGAGAGGAGTATGGAGCCATGCTAACCATACGAAAACTCATGGGATCAGTGTTCGTAGCGGGAGCCGCAGCGGTGATTGCAGCAGGACCGACCGCCGCACTTATGACCGACGCACCTGCTTCGACAACGACAATCAGTGCTCAGCCCAGCGGCGGCGGCGACGCCGGCGGTGGCGGTGGCTGCGACAGCGGTCCCGGCTGGAACGGCTGTGGCGGCTGGAACCCGGGCCAGGGTGGCTGGGGCCACGGCTGCCTCAACGGTATCTGCGGTGGCTGGGACGGCCAGCGCGGCTGGGGCAACTGACATCCCGGTGGTGGTCGTCCCGGCATGACCTTGCCGGGATGGTCACCCTGCCATGACCACGCAGTGGACGCCCGGCCGTCTCGGCGATCTCACCGGCACCCGCGTCATCGTGACCGGGGCGACCAACGGGGTCGGCCTCGGTACGGCCAGGGCGTTGGCGCGCGCCGGTGCGCACGTGATCCTCGCGGTGCGTAACACCGATCTGGGCGCGCAACGCTCGGCCGAGATCGGCGGATCCACCGAGGTGATCGAACTCGACCTCGCCGACCTGTCTTCGGTGCGAGCCTTTCCCGGGCGCCTCGACGGTGACGTCGACATCCTGATCAACAACGCCGGTGCGCTCACCCAACACCGGACCGACACGGTCGATGGTTTCGAGATGACCATCGGCACAAACCTTCTCGGCCCGTTCGCGTTGACGAATCTGCTGTTCGGCCGGATCCGCAGGCAGATCGTCAACGTCGGCTCGGAAGCGCACAAGTCGGCGACGTTGCGGCTGGACGACATGCACCTGCGCCACCACAAGTGGGCCGTGATGGGTGCATACGGCCGGTCGAAGCTGGCCGTCATGTTGTGGGGCCTGGAGCTCGACCGCCGCTTGCGGGCTGCCAAATCGCCGGTGGTCACCCAACTCACGCATCCGGGCTGGGTGGCTTCCAACCTGCCGAACGTCTCGGACAAACCGTTGATGAGTGCGGTGCAGCGCGGCGTGAAGGCGGTGGCTGACGTGTTCGCCAACGACATCGACGCCGGCGCCGCACCCACGCTGTACTGCCTGAGCGAGCCGATCCCGCCCGGGAGCTATGTCGGCGTCGACGGCAGGTTCGGCCTGCGCGGCGGACCGGTGCTCATCGGGCGCTCCGCGGTGGCCTGCGACTACGAAATCGCCGCAGGCGTCGTAGAATTCGCCGAGCGGGAGACCGGCACCGTCATACCGGTCTAGCGGGCCGCCCCCGAACCGGCAGCGGTCAGGGCGACGACGGCGGGGCCGAACATGCCCTGCTTGATCGCGCCCAGGGTGCCGGAATCCTTGCCGCCCAACGGGCGCAGCAGATCGGTGGCCGCAGTGGTCACCGAGCCCTCGGGGGCGGTGGCGTCGACCAGTCCGTAGGCCTTGGCATCGACGCCGCCGAACCGGCGGCCGGTGGTCATGGACGCGACCGCCGCCTGCGGGGTCAGCTTGGCCTGGATCAGCGCGGCCATTCCCGGGGTGAACGGGATCCGGATGTCGACCTCGGGGAAACAGAAGAAGCCGCGGTCGTCACGCATCACCCGGAAGTCGTGGGCGGTGGCGAGCATCGCGCCGGCACCGAAGGCGTGCCCGACCACCGCGGCGGCCGTCGGGATCGGCAGCGTCAGCATCCGCGCCAGCAGGCCCTGCACCCGGCCGACGTACCAATCGCCCTGATCACTGTGGGCGCCAAGCCAATCCAGATCAAGGCCGTTCGAGTAGAACTTGCTGTCGGCCGTGGTGACCAGGCCGTGCGCGCCCTTGGCCAGGACGGCGTCGAGTTGTGCGTCGACCTCGTCGAGGAACTCCGGGGAGAACCGGTTCTCGTCGTCGCCGAGGTCGAGGATGGCGATCTCGCCGTCGTAGTCAAGGGTTGTTGCCATGGGATTCCTTCTTTCGGGGGTTGGGGGCAGGACCCACTGCCAGCACGGCCGCCACGGCGGCATTGAGATGGTGGCGGGCAGTCGGGTCGTGGAGGCGGTTGCGATGCAGCAGGATTGCCGTGGGCAGGTCCACGATGCACGTCGTCACGGTGTCCACGGCGGCCCGGTCGCGCCGGTCCCACGCAGTCACCGCGAGTTCGATCATCAAGTCCACCAACTGCTTTTCCAGCTCACGTGCCTGCTCGGCCAACTCGGCGGGCAGATCGTGACCGAGCACCTGCTCACGCCGGACCTGCAGCAGCAACCGTGCCGAGGCCGGGTGGCGCTCGGCGAAGATCACCGGTGCGTAGGCCGCCGCGGCGATCCCGTCGGCACCCTGTTGCGCCGCCTCGACCAGTTCGCGCTGCAGGGCCAGGAACCGTCGCCCGGCACGAAGCCAGACCTGACCGAGCAGGCCGGCCCGCGAGCCGAACGAGTGGTACAGCGCGCCGTTGGACAGCCCGACCGCGTCACTGATGGCCCGGATGGTCACCGATGCCGGTCCGGAGTGCACGGCCAGGGATTCCGCGGCGTCGAGGACCGCATCCGGGTCGTAGAGGCGAGGACGTGGCACCGCGTCACCGTAACAGAGCAATCGCTCTGTTACTAACGAAGCGGTTGACGATCAGTAAGGTGACCCTTAGTTTGTGGGGGTAACTTTCCTGTGGAGGTGGTCGTGGCCGGATCCGGTGTCCCCACGCGTGTAGCACGCGTGGGTGGGCGCCCGCCGCTCATCGCGGTGTCCGACATCGTCGCCGCAGGACGCGACCTCGGCATGCGCAACCTGAGCGTCAACGCGGTGGCCGCCCGCCTCGGGGTGTCGGCGACCGCGCTGTACCGCCACATCAGCGGCCGCTGGGAGCTCGAACGGCTGGTCGGGGAGAGCCTGCTGGCCGAGCTCGAGTTCGTCGACGATCCGGACAGATCGGTCGAGGACCATCTGCTGGCCTTCGGGGTCAGCCTGCACCGCTACACCCTGAACAACCCCGGCCTGGCCACCTACATGCAGGTGCTGTTCCCGCGCGGGGAAGCCGGTGCACAGCTGCTCGCCGACGAGATCGCCGCGCTGGGCCAGCGGGGCTACACCGCCGAGGGCGCGGCGCTGCTGAGCAGCTCGGTGGCTGTGCTGGCCATCGGGCTGGCGGCCCAGCACGAGCTCAAGGCGGAGGCCAGCGGCGGCGACGAATTCGTCGTGGAACGCGATGCCGCCGCCCAGCGCCTGGCCGGTGACGCCGCCCTGGGCCCGGTGCACACCGCGGGCATGCAGCTGAGCAGTCCGCAATATCTCGAACTTCTGATGACCGCGCTGATCCGGGGACTGCTGACGTCCGTGGCACCCGGCAGGCCGATTACCGACATCGTGGCGGATCTGACCGCCAGGGGAGGGGACCGCTGATGGCACGTGGATTCCAGGGAGTGATGATGCGCGGCTTCGGCGCGCGCGATCACCAGGCGACCGTGGTCGAGACCACCTACCTGACACCGAACCTGCTGCGCCTGCGCCTGGTGTCACCGACGGTGTTCGAGGACGCCGTCGCCGAGCCGACGTCGTACCTGCGGTTCTGGGTTCCCGATCCCGACGGGTCGAAGACCGAGTTCCAGCGGGGCTACACCATGTCCGAAATGGACCCCGCGACCGGGCATTTCGCGGTCGACGTGGTGCTGCACGAACCGTCGGGGCCGGCGTCGAAATGGGCCAGGACCGCCAAGCCGGGCGACACCATCCCGGTGATGGCCCTTGGCTCGACGGGATTCACCGTGCCCGACGACCTGCCCGCCGGATATCTGCTGATCGGAGACGCGGCGGCGACCCCTGCCATCAATGGGATCATCGGTGCTCTGCCACAGGACATTCCGATCGAGGTGTATCTCGAGAAGCATGACGAGAACGACCTGCTGATCCCCATCGCCGAGCATCCGCGGCTGCGCGTGCACTGGGTCGAGCGCCACGACACCGCGTCGCTGGCGGCAGCGGTCGAGGCGCGGGACTGGTCGGACTGGTATTGCTGGGTGACGCCGGAGGCCGGCTCGCTGAAGCATCTGCGTACACGGTTGAAGGATGAGTTCGGCTTTCCCAAATCTGAACTGCACGCCCAGGCCTACTGGACCGAGGGCCGGGCGATGGGCACCGATCGCACCGAAGCGACCCCCGAAGCCACCTCAGAAGCCGAAGTCAAAGCCGCCGAACCTGTTGCCACACCGGCCGCTGCTGCGCCGGCCCGCGGAACCTGGCGGGCACAGGGTGCGGGCCGACTGCTGGCCCCGCTGAAGACTCCGCTGATCGTGTCGGGTGTGCTGCAGGCACTCATCACCCTGATCCAGCTGGCCCCGTTCGTCCTGCTGGTCGAACTGGCCCGGCTGCTACTCGCCGGGGCCGAGGAATCCCGCTTGTGGACACTGGGTTTGACCGCGCTCTGGTTGTTGGGCCTGGGCGCGCTGTTGGGTGCCGGGCTCACCCTGTGGTTGCACCGCCTCGACGCACAATTCGCCCGTGAGCTGCGGACTCGACTGCTGACCAAGATGGCCCGATTACCGCTGGGCTGGTTCACCGCACGCGGGTCGGGCTCGATCAAGCAGCTGGTGCAGGACGACACCCTGTCGCTGCACTACCTGGTGACCCACGCGATCCCGGATGCCGTTGCGGCGGTGGTTGCCCCGGTGGCCGTGCTGGTCTACCTGTTCACCGTCGACTGGCGGCTGGCACTGGTGTTGTTCATCCCGGTGCTGACCTATCTGGTGCTGATGTCGGTGATGACCATCCAGTCCGGCGCCAAGATCGGTCAGGCTCAACGCTGGGCCGACCGGATGAGCGGCGAGGCCGGCGCCTACCTCGAGGGCCAGCCCGTCGTCCGGGTGTTCGGCGGTGCCGCGTCGTCGAGCTTCCGCCGCCGCCTCGACGAGTACATCGGCTTCCTGGTCGGCTGGCAGCGTCCCTTCACCGGGAAGAAATCGTTGATGGACCTGGTCACCCGGCCCGGCACCTTCCTGTGGCTGATCGCCGCCGTCGGCACCCCGATGATCATCGGCGGCTCGATGAACCCCGTCGACCTGCTGCCGTTCCTGTTGCTGGGCACCACATTCGGGGTCCGGTTGCTGGGCGTTGGCTACGGGCTGGGCGGAATCCGCGGCGGCATGCTGGCCGCCCGCCGCATCCAGAACGCCCTCGACGAGGCGGACCTCGCGCTGCTGGAGAACGAGGGCGAGCCGGGTGCCCCGGGTGCCGTGGTGTTCGACGGGGTGACCTTCGGGTACCGGCCGAGTGTCCCGGTGATCAAGGACGTGTCGCTGACCTTGCGCCCGGGCACCGTGACCGCGCTGGTCGGCCCGTCGGGATCGGGAAAGTCCACCCTCGCCGCGCTGCTCGCGCGCTTCCACGACGTCGACTCGGGATCGATCAGCCTGGACGGCAATGACATCCGGTCGTTGTCCGCCGACGAGTTGTACCGCCGGATCGGCTTCGTGCTGCAGGAAACCCAGCTCGTGGCAGGCACCGTCGCCGAGAACATCGCGCTGGCCGACCCGGAGGCCGACCCCGCACGGATCGAGCAGGCCGCGCGCGACGCCCAGATCCACGAACGCGTGCTGCGGCTGCCCGACGGGTATCAAACGGTGCTCGGTGCGTCGTCGGCGTTGTCCGGCGGTGAACGGCAGCGGCTCACCATCGCCAGGGCCATCCTGGCCGACACCCCGGTGCTGATCCTCGACGAGGCCACGGCCTTCGCCGATCCGGAATCGGAATACCTTGTGCAGCAGGCACTCAACCGGCTGACCAAGGACCGGACCGTACTGGTGATCGCCCACCGGCTGCACACCATCACCCACGCCGACCAGATCGTGGTGCTCGACGACGGACAGATCGCCGAAACCGGCACGCATGAAGAACTGCTGGCCGCGGGCGGGCGATACCACCAGCTCTGGCAGACCGGGCAGTCGCTGCACCCCGGCGACGCCGTCACGGCAGGAGAGGCCGCACGATGATCCGCACCCTGATCGCCCTCATCCCGGCCGACCGCCGTGGCAAGGTCGGCATCTACACCGCGCTCACCCTGGTCTCCGTGGTGATCCGTGCGGCAGGCACGGTGCTGTTGATTCCCCTCGTGGCAGCGCTGTTCAGCGACGCGCCGCGCGACGCGCTGCCGTGGCTCGGCTGGCTGACCGCCGCGACCGTCATCGGCTGGATCGTCGACACCGCGACCTCGCGGCTGGGATTCGACCTCGGCTTCGCGCTGCTCGATCACACCCAGCACGACGTGGCCGACCGGCTGCCCAGCATCCGGATGGACTGGCTGGGTGGCGACGGTGGCGCGAACACCGCAAATGCCCGCCAGGCGATCGCCGCCACCGGACCCGAACTGGTCGGCATGGTGGTCAACCTGCTGACCCCGCTGATCGGCGCGATTCTGCTGCCCGCGGCCATCGCGCTTGCCCTGCTGGTCATCTCGGTCCCGCTCGGGTTGGCCGCGCTGGCCGGCGTGGTGATTCTGCTCGGGGCGTTCTGGGCCTCGGGCCGGCTGAGCCGCAAGGCCGACGCGGTGGCCGACGAGACCAACCGGGCGTTCACCGAACGCATCATCGAGTTCGCCCGCACCCAGCAGGCGCTGCGCGCGGCCCGACGGGTCGAGCCGGCCCGCAGCATGGTCGGCGACGCGTTGGCCGCGCAGCACGGTGCCAGCATGCGGCTGCTGCTGATGCAGGTGCCGGGACAGCTGCTGTTCAGCCTGGCCAGCCAGCTGGCCCTGCTGATCCTGGCCGGGATGGCTACGTTCCTGACCGTGCGCGGCAGCCTCGGTGTGCCCGAGGCGATCGCGATGATCGTCGTCGCCGCGCGCTATCTCGAGCCGTTCACCTCACTGTCGGAGCTGGCCCCGGCGATCGAATCCACCAGGGCCACACTCGACCGGATCCGCGCGGTGCTCGACGCCCCGGTGATGGTCACCGGCACGGCCACGTTGACCGCGAACACTGCGCCCCGGATCGAATTCGATGGCGTCACTTTCGGTTACGGCAACACCCCGGTGCTGGAGGATGTCAGCTTCGTCCTCGAGCCCGGCGGCACCACCGCGATCGTCGGGCCGTCCGGCTCGGGGAAGAGCACCATCCTGTCGCTCATTGCGGGGCTGCACCAACCGAGCGCCGGGCGGGTGTTGATCGACGGCGTCGACACGTCCCACATGGACACCGAAACACGCAGGGCGGCAACGAGCGTGGTGTTCCAGCATCCCTACCTGTTCGACGGGACGATCCGGGACAACATCCTGGTCGGCGATCCGGATGCCGATGCCGGGCAACTCGCCACCGCGGCGCGGCTGGCTCGCGTGGACGAGTTGACCGGGCGGTTGCCCGACGGTGACGGCACCAAGGTCGGTGAGGCAGGCACTGCACTGTCGGGCGGTGAGCGGCAGCGGGTCAGCATCGCCCGCGCCCTGGTCAAGCCGGCGCCCGTGCTGCTGGTGGACGAGGCGACCAGTGCGCTGGACACCGAGAACGAGGCGGCCGTGGTCGATGCCCTGACCGCCGATGAGCGGTCGCGGACCCGGGTGATCGTCGCGCACCGGCTGGCAAGTATCCGGCACGCGGACCGGGTGCTGTTCCTCGACGGCGGACGGATCGTCGAGGACGGCAGCATCGACGAACTGCTGGCCGCGCACGGACGCTTTGACGAGTTCTGGAATCAGCAGCGCGAGGCCGCGGACTGGCAGATCACGCACTAGGGCGCCGCGACGCCGTCCGCGTACTAGCCGATCGGATACTTGAACTGAACCTACTGTAACCATTACAGTTGGGCGTCCCAGAGTGACATCGGGGCAGGTTGCCTATCCGGCCGGAGGTCATGTTGACGACGTCGCAGGTGGTGTTCGACCCGTTCTCGGCGGACTTCTTCAACGGTCCGTACGAGACGTATCGGCGCATGCGGGAGGAAGCGCCGGTCTATTACAGCGCCGAGTACGACTTCTACGCGCTGACCAGGCATGCCGATGTGTCCTTCGCGTTCAAGGACTTCGAGACGTACTCGTCGGCGTATGGGGTCGATCTCGCCATGGTGCGGACCGGGCAGAAGGTCCCGGCGAAGATGATCATCTCGATGGATCCGCCCGAGCACCGGCACATGCGCAGCCTGGTCAACAAGGTGTTCACGCCAAGGGCCATCAGTGCCCTGCAGGACATGGTGGCGCAGCAGATCGACCGCTATCTCGCGGGCGTCGATCCACAGGAATTCGATGTGGTCGCCGACTTTTCGGCGTTCTTCCCGGTCGAGGTCATCACCGCGATGCTCGGGGTCCCCGCGGAGCTACGCCAGCAGGTGCGGCTGTGGATCGACGAGCAACTGCACCGGGAGCCGGGTCAGATCGAGGTGTCCGAGGCCGGCGTCGAGGCGATGGCCCAGACCTGGCTGATGTACTACGACCTGATCAAACAGCGCCGTGCCGAGCCGCGCGACGACATGATCAGCCGGTTGATCTCCGCCGAGATCGAGCGTGAGGACGGCGAGCTGACCCGCCTGCGCAATTCCGAAATCGCCGGATTCGCCACCCTTCTCGGCGGTGCCGGAGCGGAGACGGTGACCAAGCTGGTCGGCGCGGCCGTGGTGATGTTCGGCCGTCACCCCGAACAGTGGCAGCGCCTGCGCGAGGACCGCGGCAAGATCCCGGCGGCGATCGAGGAACTGCTTCGCTACGAGGCCCCGGCCCAGTACAACGTGCGTCGCTCGCAGCGCGAGATTCACCTGCACGGCGTGACGATTCCCGAGGGCAAGCCGGTGTTCCTGGTCGGCGGCTCGGCGAACCGTGACCCCGACGCGTGGACGGAGCCCGACACGTTCGACATCGACAGGGACCGCACCGAAGCCCAGAACCTCGGATTCGGATATGGGATCCACAGCTGCCTCGGCGCGGCACTGGCGAGGCTGGAATGCAGTATCGCCTTGGACCGGCTCCTCGACTTCATGCCCCGCTACGAGGTGGCCTGGGACCGGTGCGAACGGGTGAGCATGCAGAACGTCGCCGGATGGGCGCACGTGCCGGTGCGGGTGCTGCGATGAGAGGCGAGAAGAGCTGCGGCGCCGTGGGATACCGCATGCACGTGATGGCCCGCGATGCCGCGGAACTGGCCGTCAACGCCGGGGGACTGATCGTCGACCGGATGATGAGTGGTTGGCGGGTCAGCGTGCAGCTCCTTGAGAACGCCGATGCGCCGGGTGACACTCGCCCGGTTCAGATTCTCGGCGCCGAGCTCGTTGATGAGGCGACATCATCGGGGCTTCCGGACGAGGAACAGTGTGTCCTGGTCATGGGTGCCGACGCATATGCCCGCGCGATTTCCGGTGACGGCCAACAGCTTCCGTCCGGCTACGTGGAGGCGCTGGTCTGGGGGGAATCGCCGGATCCGGCCCACCTGTTCGGGCACAGCCTGAGCGCGGCCGCACGGGCATTCAAAACCCTGGCCGTCACCGCCGCCTGCACCTCTGCCGACGAGGTGTCCGCCGCCGAGGCGTTCACGTCGATGAACGCACAGGGCGGCGGCCTACCTCTTCGCGCCTGACAGATCAGGCCTTGGTGAGCTGCTTCTGCTCGTAGAGGCGGGCCCACTCCGCACGCGGGCGGATCGAGGTGTCGACGTCGGTGGCGTTGGCGCGCAGTGCGCCGACGTTGGCCTGGTCACGTGCGGTGTGCTGGAACGGATCCCAGCTGAAGAACCGGGCCGAGTTCTGCCAGGTGATCTTGTTGATGTCGGAATCGCTCGCGCCCGCGGCATTCAGCTCCGCCAGCACCTGCTCGGGTGCGTCGGGCCAGAAGCAGTCGCTGTGCGGGTAGTCGCATTCCCAGGCGATGTTGTCGATGCCGATCTCGTGGCGCAGCTTGAGCGAGGTCTTGTCGGTCACGTAGCAGGCCAGCGAATGCTCGCGGAACACGTCGGAGGGCAGCTTGTCGCCGAAGTCGCGGCGCAGCCACTTCTGGTTGGTGTAGTGGCGGTCGCTGCGGTCCAGATAGAAAGGAATCCAACCGATTCCGCCCTCGGAGAAGGCGAACTTGAGGTCCGGGTAGTTGCGCATCGCCGGGCCCCACAACAGATCCTGCGCGCACATCGCCGAGACCTGGGTGGCCAGGATGATCAGGTTGTCGATCGGGGCGTCCTTGGCCATGCTGATCGCGCCGAAGCCCGTCCCGATGTGCAGGCACATCACCACGTTCTCCTCGGAAAGGGTCTGCCACACCGGGCCCCAGTAGTCCTCGTCGAAGTAGCTCGGAAGTCCTTCCAGGTGCGGCAGTTCCGGCATGGTGACGGCCCGGCAGCCCTTGGCTGCGACGCGGCGGATCTCGCGGCACATGGCCTCGGGGTTCCACGTCGGCAGGATCGCGATCGGGACGAACCGGCCCGGGTACGACCCGGCCCACTCGTCGATGTGCCAGTCGTTGTAGGCCGACACCATGACCAGCGTCGCCTCTTCGCGGTGCATGTTCAGGTGGCGTGCGGAGAACCCGGTGAACGTCGGGAAGCACATCGAGGCCAGGATTCCGTTGCGGTCCATGTCGCGGACCCGCTCGTGCACGTCGTACACGCCCGGGCGCATCTCGGCGAACCCGGCCGGGTCACGGCCCCACTCCTCGGCCGGCCACGACACCACGGCGTTCAGGCCGGACACGCCCTGCGGGCGGCCCTGATACATCCACTGGTCGACGCCCTTGTCGTCGGTCACCACGATGGGTGCCTCGGGCTTGTACTTGGCCGGCACGTGGTTGAGGAACATGTCGGGCGGCTCGACGACGTGGTCGTCGATGCTGATGAGGATCAGGTCGTCGGTCTGCATAGTCCAGTAGTACCCTCGGACAGCGTGACCGTCTCTGCACTTTCGGACAGAGGTTTGACTCAATCGGCCAACATGTCCAGGCCGGTCATCGAGTTGCGCCGTGGCGGTCGCGCGCTGGCCGGCAGCTACCTCTACGAGGGCGATGGGCTGATCACCGGATGGCACTCCCACGAGGTGCACCAGATCGAATACGCACTGCACGGCGTGGTCGAGGTGGAGACCGACGCCGCGCACTATCTGCTGCCGCCGCAGCAGGCCGCCTGGATTCCGGCCGGCCTTCAGCACCAGGCGGTGATGAACCCCGACGTCAAAACCGTCGCGGTGATGTTCGATCCGCAGTTGATCGCCGATCCGGGGGACCGGGCCAGGATCATCGCGGTCTCGCCACTGATCCGCGAGATGATGATCTACGGGCTGCGCTGGCCGGTGGACCGCGCGCACGGCGACGACACGTCCGACACGTTCTTCCGGACCCTGGCCAACCTCGTCGCCGACGCGCTCGATCACGAGGCGCCGCTGAGTCTGCCGACCACCGAGCACCCGATCGTGGCCGCCGCGCTGGCCCACACGAAGGAACACCTCGCCTCGGTGACCGCCGAGGATGTCAGCCGGGCCGTCGCGGTGTCCGAGCGGACGTTGCGACGCTTGTTCACCGAGACGATCGGAATCTCGTGGCGGACATACCTTCTGCACGCCCGGATGCTGCGGGCCATGGCACTGCTGGCCGGGCCGGATCAGTCTGTGCAGGCGACCGCCACCGCCGTGGGATTCGAGAACCTCAGCTCGTTCACCCGATGCTTCAGTCAGTTCTGCGGTGAGACTCCGTCGGCGTATCGGTCTCGCGCCCGTGAGGAACACCTGGAGCAGCCAACCCGGCCCGCTCGACACTGAGCAGGCTCTCGGTGTGATGCTCGGCCCGGTAGGCCACACCGCCGCCGTTGATCCCGAAAAGCCTTTTGCTCCAGAGCAACCAGATCACCGCGGCGAGGTTGATCGCCAGCGCACCGAGGCGCAGGACGGTCACCTTCTCGGTCAGCTCGTAGATCTCCAGCGGCAGGAAGACGCCGGTGGCGACCACCGCGAAGTACTCGCCCCACCGCTTCATCATCCACAGGCCGGCGGCTTCGACGAACTCCATCAGGGCGTAGGCGGCCACCCCGACGGCGATCCACAGCAGGGTTGTCGACGACAGCGTGAAGGCTTCACCGATGTGCCGGACGATCTTGGAATCGTCGATGTTCCAGCCGATCTGATCGGCCAGCGGCCGCATCAGCGGAACGTCCTTCTCGAACGCGTCCTGCAGCTCACTGCGGGACGCACGGACCTTCAGGATGCCGACTGCCAGCAGCACGAGGACGATGCCGCGGACAGCCCGCTCGGTGGCGAGCAGCCGCATGATGGTGCGGTCGCGCAGCAGCCGCCCGCGCGGGATCTCCGGTGCGGTGTCGGCAGGCCCGTGCCCGCGCGGCGGGCCGACCACGAACGTCTCGCACCGCAGGCAGCGCCATGCCTCCCCGACCGGGGTGTCTACCCGCAGCCGGTCGCGCAGCTCGGGTTCGTCGGGGGCGAACGTCGCGTGCCCCCGCAGCCCGCACGACCGCAGTGCGAAATCCACCATGTCAGCACCGTAACGGTGCGCGGTGCGCTAGACCCGGCAGCTGAGCTCCATGCTGTCGCTGTCGCGCGCGAGGAAGTTGACGCTGACATATCCGTTCGCCGAGTCCCGGACCCGATCCAGGTAGGGCTGGGTGTCGGCCATCGATGTGTTGTCCGCGACCACCAGGGCGCCGGTGGTCAGCTGGGGCTCCAGGAGCTGGAGCACGGGGAGATAGAGCTCCTTCCAACCGTCGAGCAGGACGAACCCGATGTCGCCGGTCACCGACTTCAGCGTCTCCAGCGCATCGCCTTCGAGCACGGTGATGACGTCGTCGAGGCCGGTCTCGGCGAACGTCTGCTTGGCCGCCGCGATCTTGGCGGCGCTGAGCTCGGTGGTGAAAACCCGCCCAGAACCGTTGTCGCGCACGGCCGATGCCAGGTGCAGCGCCGAGAGGCCGAACGACATCCCGAACTCGACCACGACCGCCGGCTTGGTGGCCCGCACCAGCGAGTACAACAGGCGGCCGGCCTCGGGGGTCACCGGCATGTAGATGTCGCTGAGCGCATCGGCACGTTCCTGGGCGGTGGCATTGGAGAGGTCGGCGAACCGGCGGGACCCGTCCTCACGCATTTTCTTGAACTGTTCGGCGGACGCGGTGTACATGCGGTCCAGGGCCCGTGCGACCCTGTCATCGTTAAGGGTAGTCATGCTAATGAAACTACGCGGAGAGGCTGAGAATGGGTCGGCTACAAATCCTGGGCGCGGTGATTGCGCTCGTCGTCGCGACCCTGCTGGCGCCGCCTGCGGCCGCAGGCGGCTACCGCTCCATCACCCTGACGTTCGTCCGGCACGCCCAGTCGGCGGGCAACGCCTCGGGACTGATCGACAGCTCGACCCCGGGACCGTCGCTCACGGACCTGGGCCGGGCGCAGGCCGTCGCCAGCGCGCAGCGGCTCGCGCCCCACCATTACGACGGCATCTTCGCCTCGACCATGGTCCGGACCCAGCAGACGGCCCAGCCCATGGCGGACACCCTCCGCGAGCCGGTCACCGTGCTGCCCGGACTCCATGAGGTCGAGGCAGGCGTCTACGAGGGCCAACCCGAGGCGAGCGCGGTCCAGACGTACTTTGCGGCGCCGGAGCAGTGGTTGCGCGGGGACCGGAGTGCGCGGATACCCGGTTCGATCGACGGCAACGAGTTCGACGCCCGGTTCGACGGGGCGGTGCAGCAGATCTACGACAGCGGCGACGACAACCCCGTCGCGTACTCGCACGGCGCCGCGATCATGTTGTGGGTCCAGATGAACGTCGGTAATCCCAATCCCCAACTGCTCATGCAACACCCGCTGGACAACACCGGCTATGTCGTCATCAAGGGCAATCCGACAGACGGCTGGACCCTGACCGACTGGGACGGGGCCGGAAGCTAGCTGCCGATGTGACCTGCCGGTCATAGACTGCCGAAATGCGGCGCCGATCACGTCTGGCTCGAACCACGGCCGGGCGCGGATACTGTGAGCCAAGGCAATCGCAGATGGGAGCGGGGCTATGAGGTTTCGGTTGTTGCCATACGTGACCGTCGAGGTCGACGACCGAGTGCGGCTGCGGGCACGTAGGGCCGGCGAGCGGCTCCGGATCAACCTCAGGGCCTACCTGCGCAGTGCCGCCGACGAGGTCGAGACCGCCAGCGGCCGGGTCCGCGACCTGTGCGACAACGCGGTGAACCGCGTTGACCTGGCAGTCGCCAACGTCAACGACAAGATCGCCCCCGAGCCGCCTGCCGACCCCGCAGGATCCACCGACGAGCCCCCGAAGCGGCATCTGCAGGTTGTCTAGATCCCGGTACAACCCCGGGCGGCGCGCCAACCGTCAGCGCTCTACGGTTGGAGGGCACTGGCCTTCTCCCCTCTAGAGGGGGCCGACACACTGGCCCGAAAGGGGTTGACGAGGCTTGCTCGGCAACAGTCTTGCGGTGCTGTTCGCCCTGTGCGCAGCGGTCTTCGCGGCTGTCGGCATTGTGGTGCGACAGCGCGCCACCATGGATGTTCCGCCCGAGAAGGGTGTCAGCACAGTCATGCTGCGCACCCTGTTGCGCCGCAGGTTGTGGTGGGCGGGAACCGCGTCCGCGGTGGCCGGGTACGCGTTCCAGGCGCTGGCGCTCGGATTCGGCTCACTGCTGCTCGTCCAACCGGTACTCGTATCGGCGTTGTTGTTCGCGCTTCCGCTCAGCGCCCGCTTGGCCCACCGCCGGGTCAGTCGTGCCGAATGGCTGTGGGCCCTGCTGCTGACCGGGGCGCTGACCGTGTTCGTCGCGCTGGCCAGGGCCAGCACCGGAACCTATGGAGTGTCGGTGGCCACCACGGTCACCGTCGTCGTGGTCTGCGCGGCCGCGGTCGGCCTGTGTGTCCTGGCCGCCACGCGGAGCACCGACTGGCGCCGCGCGGTGCTGCTGGCACTCGCGGTCGGCGTGATGTTCGGGGTCGTCGCGGTACTGACCAAGATCGTGATGCACACGATCGCCGTGGACGGTGTCCTCGCCGTGCTGACCACGCCCGCGCTGTATCTGGTGGTGACACTCGGGGTCATCGCGACGCTGCTGCAGCAGTCGGCGTTTCACGCCGGATCGCTGCAGACCTCGGTGCCGACCATGCTGGTGCTGGAGCCCGTGGTGGCGGTCGTGCTCGGCTCTGTCGTACTGGGCGAGCACCTGTCGATCACCGGTTGGGAACCGGTGGCCCTGTCGGTGGCGATCGGTGCGATGGCCGCAGCCACCATCGCACTGGGCCGTGACGAGGGCGCCTACGAGGAGAAGCTCGAGGCCGAACTGGAGGTCAAGGCGGCCGACCGCTAGGTTCTCGGCGGGTTTCGCCGGAACACCCTGCGCAGGTCCTTTGCGTCACCTTCCAGATGACCCGCGTCGATCGCCTGGTCGACCGTGATCGCGCCGGCAGCGAGGGCGACCACGGTGTCCGGCGATGCGTTCAGGATCGTGCTCGGTCGCGGCTCGTGGGCGGCGGTGGCGTGCGGACCGGTTTGATCGATGCGGAGATTGATCAGGTACCCCTCGACCTCGAGGCCGACGGACAGAGGCGGATCCGCCGTCGTGCCCTGGAGGAGCGCGGGGATCGCGAGGACGAGCCAGCGCGGGTGGAAGTAGTCGTCACCGCGGCCTGTCGCCACCAGCGGTGCGCCCCACCGGCCCAGTGCTTCCATGGGTTCGCGTAATTCGGATCCCCAGCGCGTCAGGGCGTAGACGACCCCTGACTCCCCCAGTTGCCGCTCAAGGATCCCACTGCCTTCCAGGCTCCTCAGCCGCTCCGTGAGCAGGTTCGTGGCGATTCCGCCGAGCGAGCTTTTCAGTTCGCCGTATCGCAGGGGGCCGGGTAGCAGTTCTCGCACGATCAACAGGTTCCAGCGGTCGCCGACGACGTCGAGCGCCCGTGCCAGGGCGCAGAACTGGCCGTAAGAGCGTGAGCCAAAGCGCTTGACTTCATCCATCGTGGTTGATTTTATAAAGTGCGCTACATCGCCGCAAGCTTCGGTCGACCAACAGTCAGGATGGCTTGGGATGCAGATCAATTGGCTCGGTGTCGTGCTCGCCCTCGTCGCGGGCATGGTGGTCGCCGGTGTCTGGTACGGGAAGCTGTTCGTCGAGGTCTGGTGGAATCTCACCGGCATCACCCCGGAACAGTCCAAAGCCGCCAGCAGGCGAAACATGATCCAGCTGTTGATCGCCAACGCGGTCACGGCGATTGGGCTCGCTGCCGCGGTCGCCGTGACCGCTTCGGCAACCGGGAACCACTCGGTGTGGCTCGCACTCGTCGTCGGGTTCGCCGCATGGCTGACGTTCTCGGCGACGACGCTCCTTCAGCACAACGCTTTCGAACTCAAGTCACCCAAGTTGACGGTGATCAACACCGCCTATCAACTCGCGCTCTTCCTCGCGATGAGCCTCGTCATCGGGCTCTTGCAGCCGGCAGCTACGGGTTGATCGTGTGCGCACCGATCTGGCGGCCCCAGACATACTCGGCCATCAGCGGCTGGCCGAGTTCGAAGTGGTTGTACGGCGCGATCGAGGCCCCGCTGTCCATCACCAGGTACGGAGTGGGCCACAGATCTTTGGTGATCGGCTGCCAGCAGCCCGGCCGGCCCTCGGGGCCGCCGGAAACGTTCACCCGCGGCAGATTGTCCGGGTACACCCACGGATTGCCCGCACCGACCAGGAAGTCCTGCAGTTCGAACGCGTAGCCGTTGCGGGTCTGCTGGGCGAACTTGGGCGCGGACTCGGCGTAGTTGTGGATCATGCAGTACAGCGCCGGGCTGTTGCGGTCGAACATCGCGCTGACCGGCAGCAGGTCCTGCGCGCCGCGGACCAGGTACGGCCCACCGCGCTCGAAGATGTCGCCGCCGGTGTTGCCGAAGCCGACCGCCGCCACCAGGGCCTGGTCCAGGTTCCCGCGCTGCTCGTTGAGCGTGCGGGCGGTGGTGACCGCGTTGGTCAGGCCGTCGAACAGGTCCGGGGCCGCGTTGGCGTAGACCTCGCCCAGGTCGGCCAGGCCGGAGATGTCGCGGCGGATCTGGGGCATGCGGGGGTTGAGGTCGGCCAGGATGTCGTTGCCGTTGACGATCGACTGGCCGAACTTGTCGCCCAGGCCGTCGAGGGCCTGCGCGGTGGCGGTCAGGGTCTCGTTGAGCTTGATCGGGTCGATCTGCTCGGAGATCGCGGTGATGGTCTCGAACAGGGTGTTGAACTCCGTGGTCACTCCCGCGGCACGGATCGGTGTGTCGGGGGAGATCCGCTGCGGCGACGGATTGTCCGGGGCGACGAACGAGATGTACTTGTTGCCGAACACCGTGGTGGCCTTCAGCTCGGCGGTCACGTTCTCCGGGATCAGCTTCAGGTACTTGGGCTTGATGTCCAGGGTCAGCCTGGCCTGCTGCTCGCCGTCGACCTCAGCCACGTCCACGGCGGTCAGCCGGCCGATGGGCACCCCGTTGAAGGTGACCTTCGAGCCCGGGTCCATCGACAGACCGGATCGGTTGGACAGCACGGTGAGCTGCGTCTTTTCCTCGAACGCGCCCCGGAACTGCATCCACGTCAACGCCAGCACCGCGACCAGCAGAATGGCCATCCCCGCGCACGCGGTCTTGTACGGCGGGTCGTACCGCCAGTGCTTGAACCGCTGTTCGAAGCGGTCCCGCAGTGTCGCGGTGGATGAGGCCACGCGGCAAACCTCCGAATTATTGACGCAGCCAAAAAACTAAGTTCAGCAAACTGTCCCAAAAAACCAGAGATAAGTGCAACTACTGAGGCCCCGGTGCGGCGAAGATCAAACCGCCGGTACCGGGAGACCCCCGTCACAGCGTAGGCGCTGATCAGGTATTACGACCGCCGTTCACGCCGACGATCTGGCCGGTGATGTAGCCGGCTTCTTCTGAGATCAAAAATGAACACGTGGCAGCAATGTCCTCGGGCTTGCCCATTCGGCGGACCGGTGTGGCCTTGATGGTGTCGCGAATATCGCCGAGTTCGCCCCGGGATTCCGCGGCGCGCAGCATCGGCGTGTCGATGAAACCCGGCGGTACGGCGTTGACGGTGATCCCGGCCGGACCGAATTCCAGCGCCAGCGACTTGGTCAGCCCGTTGACGGCGGACTTGGCGGCGACGTAGTCGGACATGTACGGGACACCGGAGTGCGTGCTCGACGACGAGATGTTGACGATGCGGCCCCAGCCGGCCTCGATCATGTCGGGCAGGGCGGCCTGCACGACATGGAAGACGCCGTTGAGATTGACGTCGATGACTTTCTGCCAGCGCTCGAAGGTGAGGTCGGTGAACGGCGTGAAATCGCTGAGACCGGCCGAATTGACCAGGATCGTGACGGGGCCCAACTGCTCGCGGACCGCCTTGAAGACGGCATCGACCTGGGCCCGGTCGGTGACGTCGGCGGCGTAGGAGTACTCGGCGTCGGTCGCATTGAGGTCGAGGGTGGCGACCCGGTATCCGTCGGCGACGAGGCGGTCGGTGATCGCCTTGCCGATGCCGGATGCGCCTCCGGTCACCAGCGCTGTCTTCTGCTGCGGGGTGGTCATGGGAGTTCCTTTCGGTAATTCATTTGAATATCAATCGTTTTCGTCAGCGCCGGGGAGCGCGCAGGCCGAGGGTGCGGCGCGCCGCGTCGATCAGGTAGCGGGAGAGGTCCTCATCGGAGGTGTCCTCGCCGGCGACGCCCGCGCCCCCGGCGATACCGGAGAACACCATGGCGGCCTTGACCGTCCCCGCCGGGCCCGGATCGACATCGGTCAGCAGGGCCATCTGCCTGTTGATCACGCCGTCCCATTCCGGCCGGTTCCGCAGCGCCTCGTTCACGCTCGGATCGCTGGCCAGAACCGAGACCAGGGCGCGGTTGTGGACCGCCAGTTCGGCGTAGCCGCGCACCATCTGATCGGCGCGGCCGGCGGCGCTGCGCTGTCCCTCGGCTTCTTCGATGACGGTCTGTAGCCGGGTCAGGAACGGTTCGACCACCGCGCTCAACAACTGTTCGCGGGTGCGGAAGTGGTAATAGATCGCCGCCTTGGTGAACCCCAGTTCGTCGGCGATCATCTGCAGCGATGTGCCGGCGAAGCCGTGGCGGGTGATCAGCCGGACGGCGGCTTCGACGAGCCGCTCGCGGGTGGCGTCCACCTGTCCTCCCTTCCGTGTGCATTCTTAGCCGATCTACTTTACGATCGTAAAGTACGTTACTAGTCGATCGTAAAGCAGATCGGCATGTTGGAAGGACTGTGCGGATGCTGACGCCGTTGCCGGCAGAGGATTGGGACGATCAGGCGCGCGAGGCGCTGGCCTCCACGGTGCCGCCGGAGCGGCGCAACCCCGACAACGCGGGAAACGCGCTGTCGACCCTGGTCCGCCATCCGGTCCTGGCCGGCGCGTTCCTGCCGTTCAACACCTACCTGCAGAAGGACTCCACGCTGCCCGAGCGCATTCGCGAACTCGTGATCCTGCGGACCGCGTACCACCACGGTTGCGTGTACGAGTGGGGGCATCACAGCGCGATGGCCGTGCAGGTCGGGCTCACCGAGGACGATGTCGAGTCGACCCGAAGTGGCTCGGCAGCAGACGAATTCGATCAGGCCGTGCTCGACGCGGTAGACGAGTTGCACGCCGGCTCGCGGATCTCCGCGCAGACCTGGGAGCGCCTGGGCCTGCGGCTCGACGACCAGCAGCGGATGGACCTGATGTTTACCTTCGGTGGTTACAGCACGCTGGCTTTCGCCCTCAACACCTTCGACGTCCAACTCGAGGACGGCGCGGGCACCGACGAGTTCTACGCCTCGATGGGGAGCTGAGATGACTGACAACCGGGATTTCTTTCGCGACGAGAGCCTCGTGCCCGACCCCTATCCGTTCCTGGCCGGGCTGCGGGAGCGTTGTCCGGTGCAGCGGGAACCGCATCAGAACGTGGTGATGGTGACCGGCTACGACGAGGCCGTCGCGGTGTGCGGCGACCCTGCGACGTTCTCCTCGGCCACCTCGGTGACCGGACCGTTTCCCGGATTCCCGGTCGCGCTGGAGGGGCATTCCGATCAAGAGGTCAGCGACCTCATCGACAGGCACCGTGACGAACTGCCGATGAGCGACCAGATCACCACGTTCGACCCGCCCACCCACACCGAGCACCGCGCGCTGTTGATGGGGCTGATCACACCGAAGCGCCTCAAGCAGAACGAGGACTTCATGTGGCGGCTGGCCGATCAGACACTGGAGCCCTACGTGACCCGCGGTGGCGGTGAGTTCATCTCCGAATTCGCCGGTCCGTTCACGCTTCTGGTGATCGCCGACCTGCTCGGTGTCCCGGAGGACGACCGCGACGAGTTCGCGGCCCGGATGGGTGGGCACGATCAGGCCGGCATCGGCAGCACCGCCGAGCAGTCCGTCCAACAGAATCCGCTGGAGTACCTGTACGAGAAGTTCTCGGCCTACATCGCCGAGCGCCGGGCGAACCCGCGTGGGGACACCCTCACCGAGATGGCCGCCGCGAAGTTCCCGGACGGCTCGACCCCCGAGGTCATCGACGTGGTGCGGTTGGCCGCCAACCTCTACCTGGCCGGCCAGGAAACCACGGTGCGGCTGCTGAGTTCCGCGCTCAAACTGCTTGCCGAACGCCAGGATCTGCAGGATCTGCTGCGTGCCGAACCCGCCAGGATCCCGAATTTCATCGAAGAGACGTTGCGGTGGGAGAGCCCCATCAAGGGTGACTTCCGGCTGGCGCGCAGCGCGGCCACGATCGGCGGGGTCGACGTGCCGGCCGGGGCCACGCTGATGGTGTGCAACGGTGCGGCCAACCGGGACCCGCGGCAGTTCGAGGACCCGGACACCTTCGACGTCGACCGCCCGAATGCCCGCAGGCACATCGCATTCGGGCGCGGTGTGCACTCCTGTCCCGGTGCGCCACTGGCGCGGGCCGAGGCCCGGGTGTGCCTGGAGCGAATCCTGGCCCGCACCAGCCAGATCCGGCTGTCAGAAGCCGAACACGGCCCGGAAGGCGCCCGCCGGTTCGACTACGTCCCGACGTACATCCTGCGTGGCCTGACCGTCCTGCACCTCGAGGTCACCCCGCGATGAAGGTCCACGTCGACGACGACCGCTGCCGCGGACACGGCGTCTGTGTCGCCGTGTGCCCGGACGTGTTCACCCTGACCGACGGTGGTTACGCCGAGGCGCTCGTCGACGATGTGCCGCCTGAACTGGCCTCCGAGGTGCCCGAAGCCGTCACCGCGTGCCCGGAGCACGCGATCACCTTCGACTAGACCGCCTTGCGCACCCGGGCGGCGGCAGCGTCGGGCATCGGCTCGTAGCGGGCGAACCCCCGCGTGAAGGCCCCGGCGCCGTGCGAGAGCGACCGCAGGTCGATCGCGTAGCGGGTCAGTTCCACCTCGGGAATCTCGGCCTTGACCGCGGTCCGGCCCTCGTCCGCCTTGTCGGTACCGAGCACCCGGCCGCGCCGGCCGGCCAGATCGCTCATCACCGCACCCACCAGATCGTCGGGCACCACCACGGTCACGTCGTCGATCGGCTCGAGCAGGTTCACGCCCGCGGCTGCGGCCGCCTCGCGCAGCGCGAGCCCGCCGGCCATCTGGAACGCGAAATCCGATGAGTCCACGCTGTGGGACTTGCCGTCGACCAGCGTCACCCGGATGTCGACGACGGGGTACCCGCCGTCCCCGTGGTCACCGGCCATGCCCTTCTCCATCTGGGCCCGCACACCCTTCTCGACGCTCGGGATGAACTGGCGCGGTACGGCTCCGCCGACGACCTTGTCGACGAACTCGAATCCGCTGCCCTCGGGGAGCGGCTCGACCTCGATGTCGCACACCGCGTACTGGCCGTGCCCGCCGGACTGCTTGACGTGCCTGCCATGTCCTTTTGCCTTGCCGCCGAGCGTTTCCCGTAGCGGCACCCGCAGCTCGACGGTGTCCACCGACACCCCGTAGCGCCGCGACAGGCCGTCGAGCACCACCCCGGCGTGCGCCTCACCCATGCACCACAGCACGATCTGGTGGGTTTCGGGATTCTGCTCGATGCGCAGGGTGGGATCTTCCGCGGCCAGCCGCTGCAATCCGACCGAGAGCTTGTCCTCGTCGGTCTTGGCGCGGGGCTGCACCGCGATGGGCAGCAGCGGATCGGGCATCGTCCACGGCCGCAGTACCAGCGGATCGGCCTTGTCGCTGAGGGTGTCACCGGTCTCGGCGTGACTGAGCCGGCCGATCGCACAGATGTCCCCGGCCACCACCGAGGGAGCCGGGCGCTGCTGCTTGCCCAGCGGGAAGGACAGGGTGCCGATGCGCTCGTCCTCGTCATGGTCGGCATGCCCGTGCGACCCGGCCGGTGCCACCGACCCGTTGAACGCAGAAAAATGGCCCGACACATGCACGGTGGCGTCGGGCCTGATGGTGCCGGAGAACACCCGGACCAGGCTGACCCTGCCGACATAGGGATCCGACGTCGTCTTCACCACCTCGGCCAGCAGCGGACCCGACGGATCGCAGGCCATCGGCTTGCGGGCGGCGCCACTGGCGGCGAACACCTCCGGCAGGCGGTGTTCGGGCGGTGACGGGAAGCCTCGGGTGGCGATCTCCAGCAGTTCGAGCGTGCCGACCCCGGATCCGCTGCACACCGGGATCACCGGGAAGAACGAGCCGCGGGCCACGGCCTTCTCCAGGTCGGCGATCAACACGGACTCGTCGATCTCCTCGCCGCCGAGGTAGCGCTCCATGAGCGTCTCGTCCTCGGATTCCTCGATGATCCCCTCGATCAGAGAGCCCCGCAGTTCGGCGATCTGATCGTCGTAGGCGCCATCGGGCGGCCGGGTGGTGCGGGTGCCGCCGCTGTAGCAGTAGTACGTGCGGGTGAGCAGGCCGATCACCCCGTCCGCGGCGGGGAAGTACAGGGGCGCCACCTTGTCACCGAAGGCCTGCTGGGCACCGGCCAGGGCATTTGCGTAGTTGGCCCTGGCGTGGTCGAGCTTGGTGATGACGACGGCACGCGGCATGCCGACCGCCGCGCATTCCTGCCACAGCGACTTCGTCGGCTCGTCGACGTTCTCGTTGGCCGCGATGACGAACAGTGCGCAGTCGGCGGCGCGCAGCCCGGCGCGCAGCTCCCCGACGAAATCGGCGTATCCGGGGGTGTCGATCAGGTTCACCTTGATCCCGTTGTGCTGCAACGGAGCCAGTGCCAGGCCGACCGAGCGTTGCTGACTGACCTCGGCGTCATCGAAATCGCACACCGTCGACCCGTCCACCACCGAGCCCGCCCGGGTCAGCACCCCCGCGGCGACCAGGAGCGCCTCCACGAGCGTGGTCTTGCCCGCACCCGACGGGCCGACCAGCACCACGTTGCGGATGGCGGTCGGACTGTCCGCGGTGGGGACTGCCCCGTTGCCGGCTGAGTGCGTCTTGTCCGCCATGGCATTCCTCCTGGTGTACCCGCCCTCCACCATTCCCTGATGTGACCTACGACACAAGACCCGGGGGTGCGGTGATCAGACCTGCCAGGAGGACCAGTGGGTGACGTCGACGGTGATGACCGGACCGTTCAGCGCAATGCGCTCGTACTGCGGGTATTTCGCGCGCAGCAGCCCGTAACCGGTGGCCATCGCGTCACCGCTGTGATGGACCGCGGCCCGTCCGTCGGCCCGTACCCACCACAGGTGCGCCCACTCGTCGGTGTAGTGGTCGACGAGCAGGCTGACCCGGCTGTCGCCTTCGATGTTGGCCAGCCGCCGCAGCCGTTGGGTGGACTTCGGTTTCGCGTCGACCGCGGTGTAGATGGTGGCCGCGGCGTGCGGATCGGCAGGCACGTGGACCGCGAACACCACCGGCACCAGGTGGGGTGCGCCGTCGGCGCCCAGCGTCGCGAGCACCGCACAGGGTGCGCTTGCGAACTGCGCGATGGCGTCGAGCCCGGACATGGCCCCAGGGTAGGCGCACTCCGTTCGGCGGAGGCCTCAGTTGCGGGGATGTCGCGGCTGGGGGGCCACGCTGATCGGCGAGCGGGTGACCGGGGTGCGGGTGACGCCGATCTCGGGCTTCTTGGTCTCGGTGGGCCGGTGGGTGGGTCGGTACACCGGGGCCTGCTGGGTCTCCGGAGGTGGGGCGGGCGGTGGTTCCGGGGGAGCGGGCGGCACGCCCACCCGCAGCGACGGCGACGGCATGGGAGCCGTGGCCGACGGCGAGGGCGACGGTGTCGTCGCCGGTTCGTGGGCAGTCGGTGAATCCCGCAGCAGCAAAAGCACACCCGAGACCACGATGGCACCCGCGGCCACGGCGGCGGCGAGCATCGCGATCACCGCGCGGCGGGTGCGGTACCAGGGCACCGCTGCCGGCTTGAAGCTCCAGCCGTCGAGGTCGAAGCCGCCTCCGAGACCGGGTAGGGACATCACGTGATGCTAACGTCCGGGCCCCGGCGATGCGTCTCACGTTCGGCGGGGTCGCGATAGGGTGCCGGTGCGCGCTTCCCGAGCATCGGAGGAATTGGCAATGATCGCATCCCGGATCGCGACGGTATCCGCCCTCGCCGCGTCGGCCCTCCTCGCGGTGGGCCTGGCGGCGTGCGCGCCGCCGGAGAAGGGCGCCGCCGGTGGCAACACCGACACCGGGGTCAAGGTCGCCGAGGCCAAGTCGGCAGCCGATTTCGGCGGGATGGACAAGCTCGTCGAGGCGGCCAAGGCCGAAGGCGAACTCAATGTGATTGCGTTGCCCCCGGATTGGGCGAACTACGGCGCCATCATCAAGGCCTTCTCCGACAAGTACGGCATCAAGGTCAACTCGGCGCAGCCCGACGGCTCCAGCCAGGAGGAGATCAACGCCGCCAACCAGCAGAAGGGCAAGAGCACCGCGCCCGACGTGTTCGATCTGGGACAGTCGGTCGCGCTGGCGAACACGTCGATGTTCGCTCCCTACAAGGTGGCCACGTTCGACGACATCCCGGAGAAGCTCAAGGACCCCGACGGCACCTGGGTCAACGACTACGGCGGCTTCATGTCCATCGGCTACGACTCGACCAAGGTTCCGCCGATCACCTCCGTCGAGGACCTGCTCAAGCCCGAGTACCACGGCAAGGTCGCTCTCAACGGCGACCCGACCCAGGCCGGCGCCGCGTTCGCCGGGGTACTGATGGCGGCGGTGGCCCAGGGTGGATCGGCCGACGACATCGCGCCCGGCGTCGCGTTCTTCGCAAAGCTCAACGAGGCGGGCAACTTCCTGCCGCTTGACCCGACCCCGGCCACCATCGCATCGGGACAGACTCCCGTGGTGATCGACTGGAACTACCTCAACGGCACCGAAAGTCAGAAGGTCCCCGGCTGGCAGGTGATCGTTCCCCACGAGGCGCTGGTGGCCGGCTACTACTACCAGGCGATCAACAAGGATGCGCCGCATCCGGCGGCGGCCCGGTTGTGGCAGGAGTTCCTGTTCAGCGACGAGGGGCAGAACCTGTACGCCCAAGGCGGCGTTCGCCCGGTCCGCGCCGACAAGATGATCCTGGCAGGCACCGCCGACCGTGCGGCGTTCGGCCAGTTGCCCCCGATCGACGGCCCGGTGACCGTCGCGAGCCAGGCCCAGACCGACACCGCCAACAAGTATCTGGCCGACAACTGGGCCAAGGCGATCGGCTGAGTTCCTCTATGCCGGGTAGTACTTCTCGACGGGATCTGCGGACGGACATCCGCGGGAGAGTCCGGGATGCCCTGCCGCTGCTGCCGTTCGTGGCGGTGGTGACGGTGTTCCTGATCGTGCCCACGGTGACGGTGATCGTCATGGCGTTCTTCGCCGACGGATCCTTCTCGCTGGACCGGATCGCTGCGCTGTTCTCCGGAACCGCCTTGGCGGCACTGGCCAAGAGCATTGTGCTGTCGGCGAGCACGGCGCTGATCGGAGCGGTGCTGGGTGCGGTGCTGGCCTGGTTGATCGTCAGCAGCCCGCCGGCGTCGATGCTTCGGCGCGCGGTGCTGGCCCTGTGCAGTGTGCTCGCCCAGTTCGGCGGCGTGGCACTGGCATTCGCGTTCCTGGCCACCATCGGGCTCAACGGCGTGCTGACCTTGTGGGTCAAGGAGAACCTCGGCTGGGACCTGGCCGGGTCCGGCTGGCTGTACGGACTGCCCGGGCTGATCCTGGTCTACACCTACTTTCAGATCCCGCTGATGGTGATCGTGTTCCTGCCTGCCCTCGAGGGATTGCGCGAACAGTGGCACGAGGCCGCGGTGAGCCTCGGCGCGTCGCAGTGGCAGTACCTGCGGGAGGTCGCCGTGCCCTTGCTGAGCCCGGCCTTCCTCGGTTCGGCACTGCTGTTGTTCGCCAATGCCTTTGCCGCCTATGCCACCGCGGCCGCGCTGGTCAGCCAGGGCAGTCCGATCGTGCCGCTGTTGATCCGCGCCGCACTCACCAGCGAGGTCGTGCTGGGTCAGTCCGGATTCGCCTATGCGCTGGCGTGCGAGATGATCGTGGTGGTGGCCGCGGTGATGATCGCCTACAACGCGCTGGTGCGCCGGACGGCGAGGTGGCTCAAATGAACCGGGTGTACCGGCCGGTTCTCTGGGTGCTCTTCGGCCTGTTCTTCCTGTTTCCCCTGTACGCCATGGCAGATTTCTCCACCCGCGACCTCATCGCCGGTGGGCGCACCGCCGCGGCCTGGCGCAACCTGGTCGTCGATGAAGCGCTCTATCACGCCATCCTGATCTCGCTGCTGCTCGCGGTGTTCACCGTCATCGCGATGCTGGTGCTGCTGGTGCCGACGATGATCTGGGTACGCCTGCGGGCCCGCTGGGCCGGCCGGTTCGTGGAGTTTCTCTGCCTGCTGCCGTTGACCATCCCGGCCCTGGTGATCGTGGTGGGCCTGCGGAACGTATACCTCTGGGTCACTTACCTTCTCGGCGAATCGGCGCTCACCCTGACGTTCGTGTACGTGGTGCTGGTGCTGCCGTTCGCCTACCGGTCGATCGACTCGGCGCTGGCCGCCATCGATCTGCAGACGTTGTCGGAGGCCGCCCGGTCGCTGGGCGCCGGGTGGTGGTCGACGATCGGCCGGGTGATCGTGCCCAACATCTGGTCCGGGATCCTGTCCGCGGCCTTCATCTCCATCGCGGTGGTGCTCGGCGAGTACACCGTCGCCTCGCTGATCGGGTTCGAGACGCTGCCGGTTCAGATCGTCGCGATCGGTAAGAGCGACGGCCCTACTTCGGTGGCGGCCTCACTGGCCACCCTGCTGCTCGGATTCGCATTGTTGTTGGTGTTGGCGGCCCTCACCCGGGGCCGTCGCAGAAGGTCAGGAGTCCAGGCGTGAGCGGCAGTGTCGGTGTGCGGGTTGAACTTCGTGACCTCACGCGCACTTATGGCAACGTCAACGCGCTCGACGGGCTGAGCCTGTCCATCGAGCCGGGGGAGTTGGTGGCACTGCTCGGGCCATCGGGCTGCGGCAAGACCACGGCGCTGCGCATCCTGGCCGGACTGGAGGAGGCCAGCTCCGGGGCCGTGCTGGTCGACGGGCGCGACATCAGCTCGGTGCCGGCCAACAGACGCGATATGGGCATGGTGTTCCAGGCCTACAGCCTGTTCCCGCACCTGACAGTGCTGGACAACGTCGCCTTCGGTTTGAAGATGCGCGGAAAATCCAAGCGGGACAGGCTGTCCCGGGCCGCGGACATGCTCGACCTGGTCGGCCTGGCGGCGCACAAGGGCAAGTTCGCCGGCGAGTTGTCCGGGGGTGAGCAGCAGCGCGTGGCACTGGCCCGGGCCCTGGCGATCGAGCCGAGGGTGCTGCTGCTCGACGAGCCGCTGTCGGCTCTGGACGCGAAGGTGCGCTCCCAGTTGCGCGACGAAATCCGCCGGGTGCAGCTGGAGGTCGGCACCACCACCTTGTTCGTCACGCACGACCAGGAGGAGGCCATGGCCGTTGCGGACCGCGTCGGTGTGATGAGCCACGGCAAACTCGAGCAACTGGCAGCCCCCGCCGTGCTCTATGCCCGCCCGTCGACCCGCTTCGTCGCCGAGTTCATCGGGTTGCACAACAAGGTGCGTGCGCGGGTTTCGGGCGACCGCGCCCGGCTGCTGGGGACGGTGGTGCCTACCCTGCCCGGGTCGGTGACCTCAGGAACGGGGACGGCGATGGTGCGCCCGGAGTCGTTCCGGGTGCGCGCAGATCCGGACGGGCACGCGGTGGTGGAATCGGTGGCGTTCCTCGGCCCGATATCCCACGTGTACCTGTCACTGCCGGACGGCTCGGTGATCCACGCGCAGCTGCCGAGTTCCCGGGCGCGGGCCTTCAGGCCGGGGCTGGTGGTCAGCCTCGCACTGGAGCGTTCGCCGGTGCTGGTGGTCTAGCTCAGGCGTCGGCCCTAGACATCCTTGACGGGCTCGATGCCCAGATCGCGGTAGGTGACCAGTGCCGCGAACGGCACGCCGCGCTTGGCGAACCGGCCCGTCGCGACGTCGCCACGGTCGACCATCGGGATGACGCCGGTGACGACGGCCCCGACGGCGGTCACGCGTTCGTAGGCGATCTCGGTGGAGCCGCCGGTGCTGATCACGTCGTCGACCAGCAGCACGCGGGTGCCGGGCTCGAGGCGGGTGCCCTCGATCCACTGCTCGCGGCCGCGTGCCTTCTGTTCCTTGCGCACCGAGAACCAGGCCTTGCCGGTCACCATCGCGACACCGTGCGCCAGCGGGTCGGCGCCCATGGTCAGTCCGCCGACGGCGTCGAACTCGATGCCGCTCGCGGCCGCCAGATCGGCCACCGCACGGCTGACGATGGCCATCCGTTCGCCGGTGTCGATGGCGAACTTGCCGTCGATGTAGTCGTGGCTCAGCTGCCCGCTGGCCAGCCGGAACGGTTCCTCGCGGTGTTCGTAACCGCGGGTGCGGATCAGGTCGAAGGCGGCTTGCCAGGTCTCCGGGCGCTCAGGCATACCCGCGATCGTATTGCACGGGTCGAGGTGGTCTCAGCCCTGCCTGGCGCGCTGGGCCAACTCGACTGTGGCCGCTCGCAACTCACCGCATGAGCTGATCGGCCCGGCGTAGCCGACCCGGGTGTAGGCCATCCCGCGCTCGGTGGTGACCCGCAGATCCAGGCCGTAGCGGTCGGCGCCGGTGCACACCGCCAGGGTGGTGTCGGGGTAGCCGCCGAGGGTTCGGGCCATGTCGGCCAGCGAATCGGCGTGGTCGGCGTTGAGATGGTCGATCGCGCCCGCGGCGTGGGGCGCGACCGGATCGGGTTCGGCTCCCGAGTAGGCCTCGCCGGTGGTCGAGTCCATCCGGCCGTATCCGCCGACCCAGCGCACCCGGTGCACGCGCAGTACCCAGAGCGAGAAGTCGCTGAAGTCGATGTAGTAGCGGGCAGATGCCACCGCGTCCAGGTGGGCCTGCCGCGCGGCGTCCTGTTCGTCGCCGGCGGGGCGTTCGGCGATCCCGGCCAGCGTGACGCGACTGCTCGCCAACGGATCCGACCCGTCGTCGGGGGCGACGATGGAGATGCTGGCCCGAGGGTCGCCGGCGAGGTTGCGACCGTGCTCGGCCATGTTCGACACGCACAGCACCGGGGCGCCGTCCAGCAGGCCGTAGGTGATGAACGACGCCCACGGGTCGCCGTCGGAGGTGAGCGTGGCGAGGGTGCCCGCGTTGGTCGACGCGGCGACCGTGCGGGCTTCCTCGGCCGCAGACGGACGTGCCCCCTGGGTCACCTCCGTCAACGGGGGAGGAACCGAGGGGGCATCGCCTGGGTCGCCGTGATCGCGCAGCTCAGCCGCCCAGGGCGGCGATCAGATCCTTGATCTGAGCGGTTTCGGCCTCGGTCGCGGGCTCTTCGGCCTCGACGGCCTCGATGAGGTCCTTGCGCAGGCCGACGCCGTTGGCGGCTTCCTCGGTGGACAGCTTCGCGTTGCCGCGCGCGACGTAGAGACGCTGGCCGAGCGTGGCGCTGGGGCCTTCGGCCGCGGTGGTCATCAGCTCGTCGTAGCGGTGCCGCACACCGCTGAGCGCGACGATGACCGACGGGGTGACGCGGCTGCGGCCCGCCGCCTCCGACAGCGACGTCTGCAGCTTGCGGAGACCGCTGAGGACGACGGCGACGCGGTCTGCGTACTCCGGGTCGCCGACCGGCGGCAGCGCGTCGATCGCGGCGACGTACATGTGCATCGCTGCATCAGAAAGTCCAACGATTACTGGTGCTTCACCGTCATTAGGTGCCGACTCACCCACAGGCCATCCCTCGTCGAAAGTTTGTGCTCGCCGGCCCATAGCCGACGAGGAGATCAAATGCGGGAAAAACGTAACCCGTTGCTGTCTCTTATTCAACCGTTAGTTTTTCCGCAAACCCGCCGGTGCGGGCGAATCACGTTGCTGCAGGATCATTTCGGGATGCCACGGTCCGTCCGAGGTTCCGTCCGGGTGTCGAGTGCGGACGAAGTGGGTACGTTGGAAGGCTGATGGACAACGTTCAGGACGATCAGCCACTGGTCGAGCATCCGACCGCTGAGGACTTCAGCCATGCCAGAACGCTGCCGACCGACCGGGACTGGTTCAAGCGGGCGGTGTTCTACGAGGTTCTGGTCCGCGCGTTCTACGACTCCAACGCCGACGGCGTGGGCGATCTGCAGGGCCTGACCCAACAGCTCGACTACCTCAAATGGCTGGGTGTGGACTGCCTCTGGCTGCCGCCCTTCTACGATTCGCCACTGCGCGACGGTGGCTACGACATCCGCGACTTCTACAAGGTGCTGCCGGAGTTCGGCACCGTGGAGGACTTCGTCACCCTGCTCGACGGCGCGCACCGCAGGGGCATCCGCGTCATCACCGATCTGGTGATGAACCACACCTCCGATTCCCACGCGTGGTTCCAGGAGTCGCGGCACAACCCCGACGGCCCGTACGGCGACTTCTACGTCTGGAGCGACAGCAGCGACCGCTACGCCGACGCGCGCATCATCTTCGTCGACACCGAGGAGTCGAACTGGACGTTCGACCCGGTGCGCCGCCAGTTCTACTGGCACCGGTTCTTCTCGCACCAGCCCGATCTGAACTACGAGAACCCTGCCGTGCAGGAGGCGATGATCGACGTCCTGCGGTTCTGGCTGGACCTGGGTATCGACGGGTTCCGGTTGGACGCGGTGCCCTACCTGTTCGAGCGCGAGGGCACCAATTGCGAGAACCTGCCCGAGACCCACGCGTTCCTCAAGCGCTGCCGCAAGGTGGTCGACGACGAGTTCCCCGGCCGGGTACTGCTCGCCGAGGCCAACCAGTGGCCGGCCGACGTCGTCGAGTACTTCGGCGATCCGGGCACCGGCGGCGACGAGTGCCACATGGCCTTCCACTTCCCGCTCATGCCGCGGATCTTCATGGCGGTGCGACGGGAGTCGCGGTTCCCGATCTCGGAGATCCTGGCGCAGACGCCGGCGATCCCGGACATGGCGCACTGGGCGATCTTCCTGCGCAACCACGACGAGCTGACCCTGGAGATGGTCACCGACGACGAGCGTGACTACATGTACGCCGAGTACGCCAAGGATCCACGGATGAAGGCCAACGTCGGCATCCGGCGCAGGCTGGCCCCGCTGCTGGAGAACGACCGCAACCAGATCGAACTGTTCACCGCGCTGCTGCTGTCCCTGCCCGGGTCCCCGATGTTGTACTACGGAGACGAGATCGGGATGGGCGACATCATCTGGCTCGGCGATCGCGACAGTGTGCGCACCCCGATGCAGTGGACGCCGGACCGCAACACCGGATTCTCCACGGCCAACCCGGGGCGGCTGTACCTGCCGCCGAACCAGGACGCGGTCTACGGGTACCAGTCGGTCAATGTCGAGGCCCAGCGGGACAGCTCGACGTCACTGCTGAACTGGACCCGAAGCATGCTGGCCATGCGGGGCCGCCACGACGCATTCGCGATCGGGGAGTTCCGCGAACTCGGCGGTTCCAACCCGTCGGTGCTGGCATATGTGCGGCAGATCGAGGGCAACGGGGATGCGGTGTTGTGCGTCAACAACCTGTCCAGGTTCCCTCAGCCCATCGAACTGAATCTGCAGGAGTGGAACGGGTATACGCCCATCGAGTTGTCCGGCTACGTGGAGTTCCCCAGCATCGGCCAGCTGCCGTACCTGCTGACCCTGCCGGGGCACGGGTTCTACTGGTTCCAGCTCCGTGAGCCCGAGCAAGACCCTGGAGTGCAGCAATGAGCATCGAATTCGGTGACTGGCTCGGCCAGCAACGGTGGTATGCCGGCCGCGGCCGCGAGTTGGTCTCCGCCACACCGGGTTTGGTGGTCGAGCTCGGGCCCGACCTCGAACTCACGTTGCTGAAGGTGTCCTATGCCGACGGTGGCACCGAGCGCTACCAGGTGCTGGTGAAGTGGGATGCCGAGCCGATCGACGAGTACAGCTCGGTGGCCACGATCGGTGGTTCCGACGGGCGGACCGCCTATGACGCCCTCTACGACCAGGACGCGGCGCGGTATCTGCTGCAACTGATCGACCGTTCTGCCACGGTGGCCGGGCTGAGGTGCGGCAAGGAGCCCGGGGCCGTCCTGCCCCTGGATGCCCCGCCCCGGGTGTCGGCGGCCGAACAGAGCAACACCAGTGTGGTGTTCGGGCAGGATGCCGTGTTCAAGGTGTTCCGCCGGATCACCCCGGGCGTGAATCCCGACATCGAACTCAACCGGGTGCTGGCCAGGGCCGGCAACCCGCACGTGGCGACGCTGCTCGGATCGATGGATATCGACTGGGACGGTGAGCCTTTCGCGTTGGGGATGGTGACGGAGTTCGCCGCCAACTCCGCTGAGGGCTGGGATATGGCCACCGCGAGCACCCGGGATCTGTTCGCCGAGGGGGACCTCTACGCGGACGAGGTGGGTGGTGACTTCGCCGCCGAGTCCTACCGCCTGGGCGAGGCGGTCGCCTCGGTGCACGCCTGTCTGGCCGAGCAACTCGGCACCGCGTCGGTGCCGTTCCCGGCGGACCTCATGTCCGCCCGCCTGGCCACCGCCGCAGATGCGGTACCCGAACTGCACCAACATGTTTCATTGATCGAGGACCGCTACCGCAAACTGGCCGACGAGCAGGTGGGCGTGCAGCGGATCCACGGCGATCTGCATCTGGGCCAGGTGCTGCGGACCCCGGAGCGGTGGCTGCTGATCGACTTCGAAGGGGAACCCGGCCAGCCACTGGAACTGCGCCGCAGCCCGGATTCCCCGCTGCGTGACGTCGCGGGCATGGTGAGGTCGTTCGAGTACGCGGCGTATGCACGGCTGGTGGAGCTGGCGGGAGACGACGAGCGGGCCCGGCAGGTGGCTGCCAGGGCGCGGGAATGGGCCGACCGCAACAGCGCGGCGTTCTGCGACGGCTATGCCGCGGTGGCCGGCGTCGATCCGCGCGAGTACGCCGCCCTGCTGGCGGCCTATGAACTGGACAAGGCGGTGTACGAGGCGGCCTACGAGGCCCGGTTCCGGCCCAGTTGGTTACCCATCCCGCTGGGGTCGGTGGCGCGCCTGCTCAGTTAGTCACCTATCTTCATTAGTATGCCTAATCAGCCCACGCGCCGATCGGCGTCCGGTGGGCTGCTGATCGCGGTGCTCGCGGCGGCGGGCATCAGCGTCTCGCTCATGCAGACCCTGATGATCCCGCTCATCCCGCAACTGCCCGCGCTGCTCGACACCAGCCCGGCCAACGCGTCGTGGGCGATCACCGCGACCCTGCTGACCGGTGCCGTCGCAACGCCCGTGCTGGGCCGGCTCGGAGACATGTACGGCCCCAAACGGATCCTGGTGCTGTGCGCCGCGATGCTGTTCGCCGGATCGGTCATCGCAGCCACCACCACGTCGCTGATCCCGCTGGTCATCGGACGCGGCCTGCAGGGATTCGGCGCTCCGGTGATCCCGCTGGGCATCAGCGTGCTGCGCTCCGCCCTGCCCGCCGAGCGGGTGGCCTCGGCGATGGGTCTGATGAGCGCATCGCTGGGCGTCGGCGGTGCGATGGGTCTGCCGCTGTCGGCGGTGATCGCCGAACACTTCAACTGGCATGCCCTGTTCTGGTGTTCGGCCTTCCTCGGACTGGCCTCCGGAGTCCTGTTCGTCCTGCTGGTGCCCGACCTGGAACCGGTGTCGTCGGATCACCGCTTCGACCCGATCGGTGCGCTGGCGCTGGGGGCGGGTCTGGTGATGCTGTTGCTGCCGATCTCCAAGGGCGGGATGTGGGGCTGGGGCAGTGTCACCACGCTCGGCCTGTTCGCGGCGGCAGCGGTGACCTTCGGCGTGTTCACCTGGTGGCAGTACCGCGCGCCCTCGCCGATCGTGGACATGCGGACCACGCTGAAACGTCCGGTGCTGCTGACGAACCTGTCGTCCATCGCGGTGGGCTTCGGCATGTTCGCGCTGTCGCTCGTGGGGCCTCAGCTGCTGGAGATGCCCCGAGAAACGGGTTTCGGGTTGGGGCAGAGCATGATCGCCACCGGCCTGTGGATGGCGCCCGGCGGGCTGGCGATGATGGCGGCCGCACCCGTGGCCGCCCGGGTGGTGGCCGCCAGGGGACCGAAGATCGTGTTGGTGATCGGCAGCGTCATCATCGCCGCGGGCTACCTGGCCGGCATCGTCCTGCTGGGCACGCCGATCGGGGTGATGGTGCTCGGCCTGATCGTCAGCTTCGGCGTCGGGTTCGCCTTCGCGGCCCTGCCCGCCCTGATCAATGCCGCGGTGCCGGTGTCGGAAACCGCGTCGGCCAACAGCATCAACTCACTGGCCCGCTCGCTGGGCACGTCGACCTCGAGTGCGGTGATGACCGCTGTGCTGGCCCAGATGACCGTCACGGTCGCCGGGCACGCGCTGCCGTCGTTAAGCGGCTTCCGCGCCGCCCTGTTGATCGCCGCGGTCGCGGCGGCCGGTGCCGCCCTCATCGCCATGGCGATACCGAAAGGGCCCCGGCCGGACGAACCGACCGGGGCCCCATCAGAACTGGCCTCAGAGGGTGGCGATCTCGTAGCTGTCGAGCTGGCCCACCAGCGTCCGTAGCTGATCGGACGACGAGCCCAGGGTGTGCTCGATCGCGGTCAGCCGGGCGGCGTAGTGCCCCACGGGGTACTCCGCGGTGACACCGATGCCGCCGTGCAGCTGGATCGATTCCTGCGAGATGTGCCGGCCCGACCGTCCGATCTGCAGCTTGGCGCGCGCCGCGATCACCGGGTCGAGCTCACCATCGGCGATGGACATCGCCGCGTAGGTGCCCATGCTGCGCGCCAGCTCCAGCGACATGTACATGTCGGCGGCGCGCTGGGTCAGGGTCTGGAACTTGCTCAGCGTAACCCCGAACTGCTTGCGCTGCTTGAGGTAGTCGGTGGTCAGGCGCAGCGATTCGTCCATCACGCCGACGGCCTCGGCGCACAGCCCGGCCGAGATCCGCACCAGCGCGTTGGTGATCGCGACACCGGCATCGGCGGCCTCGCCGAGCGGCTCGGCGGGTGCGGCGTCCAGGGTGACCTGGGCGCCTCGCTGGCCGTCGAAGGTGCGGTAACCCTGATGCGTGACATCGGCGGCGTCGACCAGGAACAGTCCGGTGCCGCCGTCGGGCAGGGCCGCGCTGACGATCAGCGTGTCGGCGACGTCGCCGGCCAGCACCGGATTCTTGGTGCCGCTCAGGGTCCACCCGTCGCCGCTGCGCGTCGCGGTGGTCGTCACGCCCGCCGTGCCGCGCACACCGGGCTCGGCGTGGGCGAAGGCCAGAATCCGCTCGCCCGAAGCGACTTCGTCGAGCAGTGCGCGCTGGGCGTCGGTGCCGGCTTCGGCGATGATCGCGCCGGGGCCGATCGCGCCGTGCAGTACCGGCTCGGGGGCCAGCCGGCGCCCGAGCTCGTTGAGCACCACCATGATCTCGATCTGGCCACCGGAGTCCTCGTCGAAACCCAGGCCCAGAACGCCGACCTCGGCGAGCTGTTTCCAGATCTGGCGGTCGAACCCGGGCTCGGACTCCACCACCTTGTTCCGCTTTTCGGTGTCGTAACCCGACAACAGGTCACGGGTGGTGTCGGCCAGCAGGGTCTGTTCGTCAGTCAGCTGAAAGTCCATGGCTCAACTCACAATCCGAGAATGGTGGACGAGATGATGGTGCGCTGCACCTCGTTGCTACCGCCGTAGATCGAGGTCTTGCGGTAGTTGAGGTAGTGCGGGGCCGCGTGCTGGGCCCATTCGGGTGAGGCGATGTCGCCGGCCTCGTAGGGCAGCGCGTCCGCGCCTGCGACCTCGACCAGCAGCTCGGTGGCGGTCTGCTGCAGCTGGCTGCCGCGCAGCTTCAGCACCGACGAGGCCGGGCTCGGCTTGCCGTCAGCAGAATCGGAGGTCACCCGCATCTGGGTGAGTTCCAGTGCCAGCACGTCGTTTTCGGCCTCGGCCAGTCGTGCGGCGAACAGCGGGTCGGCCAGCAGGCCGTTGGCCGCGGCGCGTTCCTTGACCTCGGCGAGACGCACCTTGGTCCGGGCCACCTGGGCGATGCCGGTGCGCTCGTTGCCGAGCAGGAACTTCGCGTAGGTCCAGCCCTGGTTCTCCTCGCCGACGAGCTGGTCGGCGGGCACCCGGACGTCCTCGAAGAACACCTCGTTGACCTCGTAGCTGCCGTCGATCAGCTTGATCGGGCGCAGCGTGACACCTGGGGTGTCCATCTCGAAGAGCAGGAACGAGATGCCGGCCTGCTTCTTGGGGGCCTGCGGATCGGTTCGGACCAGACAGAAGATCCAGTCCGCGTGCTGCCCCAGCGTGGTCCAGGTCTTCTGGCCGTTGACCACGTAGCTGTCGCCGTCGCGGACTGCGGTGGTGCGCAGCGAAGCCAGGTCGGAGCCGGCCTCGGGCTCGGAGAAGCCCTGGCACCACCAGATGTCCAGCGCCGCGGTCGGCGGCAGGAAGCGCTCCTTGACCGCCTGCGAACCGAACTCGGCGATCACCGGCCCGACCATCCGGGCGTTGAAGGTCAGCGGCTCGGGGACGCTGGCCAGCTGCATCTCGTCGAGCCAGATCTGGTGCTGGTTGGGCGTCCAGTCCTTGCCGCCCCACTCGACGGGCCAGTTGGGCACCGCAAGTCCGTGTTCATGGAGGATTTTGTGCGCCGTGACGATGCCCTCTTTGCCGATGGGCAACCCGAGCCGATTTCGTTCGCGAATCTCGGCGGGAATCTTCGTCGTGTAGAAGGTGCGCAGCTCATCGCGGAAAGCTGCTTCCTCCGGTGTGAGCGCCAGTTGCATGACCGTCTCCCTGTCGGTGGATCTGTCTGCACACTAAACCACCCGGTTGGTCGGGCGTATCGGGGCTGCTCCTAGCGAACCAGCCGGCGCAACAACAACGAGGCGACGGCCACGCCCAGTACTGCCGACGCGACCAGCACACTGATGTCCAGCACCCAATTGGTCGGGGTGCCGATCAGCAGCCCCCGCAGCGCGTTGACCTCATAGCTGAGCGGGTTGACGGTGGACAGCCAGCGCAGCCAGGTCGGCATGATGTCGACGGGGTACAGCGCGTTGGACGCGAAGAACAACGGCATGGTGATGGCCTGGCCGATTCCCATCAGCCGGTCACGCTTGCGCACCAGCCCGGCCAGCGTCATCGACAGGCAGGCGAAGAACGCCGCGCCCAGGGCCACCACGGCCATCGCCGCCAGGATGCGCAGCGGATTGACCGTCATCGCGATCCCCATCAGGTATGCCAGGAGCACGACGCCGAGGACCTGCACCACCGAGCGCACCCCGGCCGCGAACGCCTTGCCCGCCACCAGTGCCGAGGCCGGCGCCGGGGTGACCATCAGCTTGGCCAGGATGCCGGCGTCGCGGTCCCAGATGATCTGGATGCCGTAGAAGATCGAGATGAACAGGGCCGACTGGGCGATGATGCCGGGCGCCAGAAAGGCCAGGTAGGGCACGCCGCCGGTGTTGACGAGGTGCAGCCGGCTGAAGGTCTGGCCGAAGATCAGCAGCCACAGCGCGGGCTGCACCATGCGGGTGAACAGCTCGGTGCGGTCGTGCCGCAGCTTCTGCAGTTCGACGAGGGCGAAGGCCGACATCCGCCGGGCCATCGCGGGGACCCGGGCCATTCCGCGCGGGGCCATGACCAGAACATCAGCTGACACGGCGGGCCGTCCTCCGGGTCGCGCGCACCTCGCGCATGGCGCCGGGCTGTTGCCCGTCGTCGGTCAGGTCGGAACCGGCGTAATGGCGGAAGACGTCCTCCAGCGTGGCGTCCTCGGATGCGGTCTCCTTCAACACCCTGGCCTTGAGCTCGGCGGGCGTCCCCAGCGCCTGCAGCCGGCCGTGGTGCATCAGGGCCACCCGATCGCACAGGGCGTCGGCCTCACCCATGTAGTGGGTGGTGAGCAGCACCGTCATCCCGAACTCGTCCTGCATCCGGCCGACCTGGGTCCAGACGCTGTCGCGGGCGATGGGATCCAGCCCGACCGTGGGCTCGTCGAGGATCAGCAGCAGCGGGCGATTGACCAGTGCCTGGGCCAGCTCGAGGCGGCGGACCATGCCGCCGGAGTAGGTGCCGGCCACGGCATCGGCCACGTCGAGCAGTTGCATCGCCTCCAGCGCCTGGTCCACCCGCTCCCTGCGTTCGGCGCGGGGCACGTCGTACAGGCGCGCGAACAGCTCGACGTTCTGTCGGCCGGTCAGTGCCGCCTCGATCGAGAGTTGTTGCGGCACATAGCCGATGTTGTGCCGGATGTCCATGGTGTGCCGATCGGTGTCGAGGCCGAAGATCCGCACCTCGCCCTGCTGCACCGGTGTCAGGGTGGTCAGCACCCGCACGGCGGTGGTCTTGCCGGCCCCGTTCGGGCCGAGCAGACCCAGGGTCTCGCCGCGATGGACCTGGAGGGTCAGATCGTCCACGGCGGTGAATCTGCCGTAGCGGTGGGTCAGGTGGCTGCAATCGATGGCCGGGGTGGTCTGGGTGGTCACTCTTCCCCCTTTTCGCCCTCGTGCAACAGCCGGGTGAGTTCGGTCATTACGTCCAATCCGTTTGCCAGGTCCGTGATCTGGCTGTCGTCGAGCTGGGTCAGCGCGGCCGCCAGTGCTGCCCGGCGGGCGGCCCGCGACTCGTCGGCGATCGCCTGTGCGGGCGGGGTGAGTCGCAGGCGGACCACCCGGCGATCCGCGTCGTCGGTGGTTCTGGTCAGCAGTCCGTCGGCGACCAGCCGTGACACCAGGGTGGACGCGGTGTTGGGTACCAGGCTGAGCTCGGCGGCCGATTCGCGCACCGAGATGTCCGGCCTGCGCCCGACCAGGCGCAACAGTTCGCCCTGGGACTGGGTCAACCCGGTGGCGTCGAAACCGCCCCCGGTGGACCGGCGCAGCTGCCTGCGGAACCGGCCGACGACCGAGAACAGCTCGCTGACGAGATCACGCTGTTCCTGCACATTTTCCACAATACCTCTGTAGCAGAGGTATTGCGGATGAGAGAACTGTAGGGGCGCGATGAGAAACCGATTTGAATGAGGTTGGAAGTCTTGCGGCAAAGCCGCTGAGAGGCCGCAGCCGTGGCCGCAGGGTAGTTGCCGCCGCTCTTCGGCTCGTACCCCCCAGCCCGCCCGGCCGGTGACATCGAACAAGCGCTCAATGTCTACTTAGGCGGCCACGGCTGCTACATGCTCAAGGTACCAGACTTCCTGGTTAGGACAGGGACATCCGACTGATGAGCAACTTTTTGAATTGACGTTCAATCTGATTCTGACTGCAGTACGAGGACGGCCCGGGCATCCACTTTCACCGTGTTGCCGGCCGCGACCGCATCGCGTGTGGAGTTTGCCGAAGTGCTGATCGCCGGAACCCAGCGGGCGGCGAATTGTGCCGGTGGTAAAACGAACTCGATCGGTTCGTAGTGCGCGTTGAAGCACAGCAGGAACGAGTCGTCCACCACGCGTTGTCCCCGGACATCGGGATCGGCGATGCCCTGTCCGTTCAGGTACACGGCCACCGACTTGGCATACCCGGTCTCCCAGTCCTCGGCCGTCATGTCCGAGCCGTCTGGTGCGAACCAGGCGATGTCGGGTAGTCCCTCGGTGCCCGCCTCGCGCACCGGCCTGCCGTCGAAGAACCTGCGGCGCCGGAACACCGGGTGTGCCGCACGTAGCGCCGACACCGAGCGGGTGAACTCGATCAGATCGGAATCCGCAGTGGCCCAGTCGATCCAGGAGATGTCGTTGTCCTGGCAGTAGACGTTGTTGTTCCCGCGCTGGGTGCGCCCCAGCTCGTCACCGTGCGAGAGCATCGGAACGCCTTGCGAAAGAAGCAGAGTGGCAATGAAGTTGCGCTGCTGGCGGCCACGCAGCGTATTGACCGCAGGATCGTCCGACGGACCTTCGGCGCCGCAGTTCCACGACTTGTTGTTGCTCTCCCCGTCGCGGTTGTCCTCGCCGTTGGCCTGATTGTGTTTCTCGTTGTAGGACACCAGGTCACGCAGGGTGAAGCCGTCATGTGCGGTGACAAAGTTGATGGAGGCGAACGGGCGGCGGCCCGTCTGCTCGTACAGATCGGCCGAACCGGTCAGACGGTAGGCGAACTCGTCGAGCGTGGCCGGCTCGCCGCGCCAGTAGTCGCGCACGGTGTCGCGGAACTTGCCGTTCCACTCGGTCCACTGCGGCGGGAAGTTGCCCACCTGGTAGCCGCCGGGGCCGACGTCCCACGGCTCGGCGATCAACTTCACCTGGCTGACGATCGGATCCTGTTGCACCAGTTCGAAAAACGCGCTCAGCCGATCCACGTCGTAGAACTCGCGGGCCAGCGTGGCGGCCAGGTCGAATCGGAACCCGTCGACGTGCATCTCGGTGACCCAGTACCGCAACGAGTCCATGATCAGTTGCAGTGAATGGGGATGGCCGACGTTGAGACTGTTGCCGGTGCCGGTGTAGTCCATGTAGTACTGCTTGTCGTCGTCGACCAGCCGGTAGTAGGCCGCGTTGTCGATACCGCGCATCGACAGCGTCGGACCCAGGTGGTTGCCCTCGGCCGTGTGGTTGTAGACGACATCGAGGATCACCTCGATGTCGTTGGCGTGCAGCTCGCGCACCATGGCCTTGAATTCCTGGACGTGACCGCCGGGCGTGCCGGCCGAACTGTAGCGGGGGTCGGGCGCGAGGAACCCGATCGTGTTGTAGCCCCAGTAGTTCGACAGGCCCTTCTCGACGAGCGTGGAGTCGTCGACGAAATGGTGCACCGGCATCAGTTCGATGGCGTTGACCCTCAATGCCTTCAGATGCTCGACGATCACCGGGTGGGCGACGGCGGCGTAGGTTCCGCGCATCTGTTCGGGGATGTCCGGGTGGGTCTGGGTGAGTCCCTTGACGTGAGCCTCGTAGACGACGGTGTCGGCGTACTCGTGACTGGGCGGGTGGTCGACGCCCCAGTCGAAATACGGGTTGATCACCACTGCTTTCGGCATGCTGGTTGCCGAATCGTCGTCGTTGCGGCTGCCCGGGTCGTCGAAGTTGTACGAGAACAGCGGCTGGCCCCATTCGAAGTCGCCTTCTATGGCCTTGGCATACGGGTCCAGCACGAGCTTGTTCGGATTGCAGCGCTGACCGGACGCCGGGTCGTACGGGCCGTGCACCCGGTAGCCGTAGCGCTGGCCGGGTTCGATCCCGGGAACGAAGCCGTGCCAGACGAATCCATCCACCTCGGGCAGCGTCACCCGGGTCTCGCGCAGTGTCCCGGATTCGTCGGGATCGAACAGGCACAGCTCGACCCGGTCGGCGACCTCACTGAACAACGCGAAGTTGGTGCCCGAGCCGTCGTAGGTGGCGCCGAGTGGGTAGGCCTTGCCCCGCCACGTTTCCAGCCCGCTTTGGTCAGCTCGATCCGTGGAAGTCACAAATCGACCATACGGCGCTCGGGCGACTGCGGCCGGTCGAACGGGCGGCGGTACGTTACCGATGTGACCACACGCTCTGAGCCGCCGGAGTACCAGACCCTGCGGGTCACAGTCGAGCAGTCCGTGGCGATCATCACATTGGACCGCCCGCAGCAGCGCAACGCCTTCGGTGGCGGCATGCGCGAGGAACTGGCCGACGCCTACCTGCGTTGCGACGGCGACGACGCCATCCGGGTGATCGTGCTGACCGGCGCCCCTCCCGCGTTCTGTGCGGGCGCGGACCTCGGTGCGGGGGAGCAGACCTTCACCGAGCCCGGCCAGGAATTCAGTGCCGCGGGCCTGTCCGTGCCGGCGTGGACTCTCGGTAAGCCGGTGATCGCCGCGGTCAACGGACACGCCATCGGCATCGGCCTGACTCTCGCATTGCAGTGCGACATCCGGTTTTTCGCCGCGGATGCGCGGTACGGCGTGGTGCAGGCCCGTCGCGGCATGGTCGGCGACGCGTACTCGCACTGGATCCTGCCCCGGCTGGTGGGTCTCGCCAACGCCGCGGAGATCCTGTTGACCGGAGCCACTTTCGACGGGAACCGCGCCGTCGAACTCGGCCTCGGCAGCCGGGTACTGCCGGCCGATCAGGTGCTGGCCGCCGCACTGGAACTCGCCCACGACATCGCGGTCAACACCGCGCCGATGTCGGTCGCGGCCAGCAAGCGGCTGCTGTGGGATTCGTATGACCTCGACCGTGCCGGCGTCGGTGCCCGGGAGACCGAGATCCACCTGCGCTTGATGGAGCACGACGACGCGCGCGAGGGCGTGCGTGCCTACGTCGATCGCCGGGACCCGCGCTGGACGGGGCGGCCCGTCGACCCGACTAGCTGATTTCCACTCCGGCGCTGCGAAGTTCATCGATTGCCGCCCTGGAGGTCTCGGGCGCGACACCGGCGGTCAGGCCGGTCAGCACCCGCGTCCGTAGTCCGGCCCTGACCGCGTCGGCCGCGGTGGCCGCCACGCAGTAGTCGGTGGCGATGCCCACCACGTCCACCGCCTCGACGCCCCGCCGGCCCAGCCAATCCGCCAGCGTCGTCCCCGCGTCGTCGACGCCCTCGAATCCGCTGTAGGCCGCCGAATGGTGGCCCTTCTCGAAGACCGCCTCGACCGCGGCCGGGTCGAACTCGGGATGAAAAGCGGCACCCGGAGTATCGGCCACGCAGTGCCGCGGCCACGAGGTCTGGTAGTCGGGGGTGTCGGAGAAATGCTCACCCGGATCGATGTGGAAATCCTTGGTGGCCACGACATGGTCGTAGCCGTGGTCGGTGGCCAGGAGTGCGGTGATGTCCCGTGCCACCTCGGCGCCACCGGCGACCGCCAGCGAGCCGCCTTCGCAGAAATCGTTCTGCACATCGACGACGATGAGTGCCCGAGCCGGCTTGGACCTCCGCATGATCCCGACGCTACCCGCCGAACAGCAGGTACAGCCCGGTAAAGGTATAGCCGACCATCACCAGCATCGTCGCGAGCTGGCCGGTGAGCTGGTGTTGTTTCGGCAGCAGGCGCAGCGCCCGGTCGTGTGCCGCGATCACGCCGGCGACGTGACCGGCCAGCACGAACCCGACCTTCAGGCTTGCCAAAAGCGTTGGGTGAACGGACAGGAAGTAACTGACCTGCACATCGTGGAGCCCGAACAGCAGGATCACCGTCTGCTGGCCCCGCTCCACCAGATAGGACAGGTAGTGGGCGAACACGTAGCCGATGACGATGGGGATCAGGGAATGCGCCATCAGCCCCGGCAATTCGCGGCGCAGCCGGCGATCGACCCCGCCGGTGGTGCGGGTGGCGACCCAGAACGTGACTGCCACCGTGGTGGCGAAGACCAGTAGACCCGCGGTGCGGATCAGGCTGGAGCCCAACGGGGATCCGGCGTGCGCGTCGACGAAGTTGCGCCACTGGGGCATGGCCGAGAAGCTGTCGAACGCCGTGGAGCCCAACAGGACTGCCAGCACAGCGACGAGCCCCGGTCGCACGGGCATCGAGGGCAGGTGATCGAAAGGGTTGCCGAGCACGATCCGGCCGTCGTGGCGGCGCAACGGTGACACCCGCGAGGCAACCGTGCTGTACACCTCGAACGGGTCGGCGCTCTCCAGCCAGCGCTGCCCGCAGCACAGTGCACCGGCCAGCGTCACCGCAAGGTAGATCAGCAGCCAGTTGCGAATGGCCACAACCGATCCCGGGTCCGGGCTGGCCAGCTCCAGCCACACGAAGGCGAACAGCCCCGCTGCAGCCGGCCAGTAGCCGAGCCGCTCCGGATAGCGCCGGCGGTCAGGCCCGGGCAGGAACCGGTACAGCGCGCGGACGGGAGAGATCAGCCGCCAGACCGGGCCGAACAACACCGAGGCCGCGACCAGTCCCACCCACAGCAGGACATAGAAGACACCCGGCAGCGGATTGGCGCCCGCCGGCCGGGTGACGCCGGTGTAGGCCACCCACCCGGTGAGGGCGAGCGAGAGCAGGCCCACCACCCAGCGCGTCACGGCGGAGTCCACGGTCGTCGTCACCCAGGACGGCAGTGGCAGGCCCGGCTTCTCCGGATCGAACCTCGGCCGTCGCCAGGCCAGTGCCACCACCGCGAAGGTGAACGTCAGCGTCCATGCCGCGCCGATCAGCGCGTAGGTGTAGGGGATCGGGAGATCGGTCGAACCGCCCAGACCATGGGCCAGGACCGCGGTCGACCGGGGCGTCACTGCTGCACTTGCACGCTGGCGATCGTGCGGTTCAGCTGATGCAGCTCGATGTCGAGGGTGCCGGGTACGTCGACGGTGAACTGGAACTGCTGGCCGTTACGCGGCTCGATCTTGAAGCTGTGCTCGGGATTGGAGTGCACGTGCAGCTCGTCGGCGGCATCGCTGTTCACGCGGACCACGATCGGCTCGCCGACCTTGCCCTTCAGCGGCTGGTTGGTCGGGTTGACCTCGCCGCCCTTGATGGTGACGTCGATCATCAGTCTGGTCGGTGCCTGCTGCTGGTTGGTCATGTCCGACGGATTGACCGTGGTGGCCGAAGGAGCGGCGGAACCGGCTGAGCCGTCGGTCTTCTGAGTGTCGCCGGAGCCGCCACAACCGGCCGTCACCAGGGCGAGAGCGGACGCCAGGACGATGACACTGCTTTTGAGGGTGATCACGGTGAACCATCTTCGCCTGAGGAGTGCGGAGTTTCTTCTTGAGCGTCATCTTGGGCTTCGTCGTCGTCGCCGCGGCGCCTGTCCCGCATGGCGACGTACACCACGACGCCCACCACCACGAGGGCCGGCGCGAAGGCAGGCAACGCCAGCAGCAACGTGTGGTCGGCCTGGTATCGGATCATGTGAGCCCGGCGGGTTCACGCCCCGCGGCCAGCTCCCTGGCGTTGATCCGGCCGGCACCCCAGGTCAGCCCCCCGATCAGGATCAGCGTGCACACCAGGACCACCAGCGAAGCCACGTTGTACAGCCAGGTCGGGTGATCGAGGTTGCGTTCGCGCTGCAGGATCGTGATCTCCTGCACGAACTCCCGGGTGCTCGACGACAGTGCTGGCGTCTCGGCGGCACCGATACCCGGATCGGCGGGCAGGAAGATCGGCACACCGGCCATGGTGGTTCCGTCCTGCACGCGCAGCAGGGTCTTCCAACTGCCCGAAACGGGGATGGGCTGCGTCGAGCGGTAGTGCCCCGGGCCCACCTTCTCCAGCCGGTCGATGACCAGGCCGCGATGGTTGGCCAGGCCACCCTGCCACGCCAGGATCGACACCCACTCCGGGTGGTCGCCGACCAGGCCGGCCGGGGTGATCTGGACGTCGGCCGAGGCCATGCGGTGCCCGTTGTCAGCCGGGAGATCTGTCAAAGTGATGGTGGCGCTGGCATTTTGCGGAACCTCGGTGCGCAGGCCGTTGGTCACCGCACCGCCGATCACCAGCACGGTGGCCACCACGATCGAGATCCCCACCGCGGGCCGGGGGAGCGGCTGACCGGTGAGCACCAGCGCCAGCAGCGCACCGCACAGACCCATCGCGATGGCCACCGGGATGGCCATGGCCAGCGCCTCACCCCACATGCTGGTCGGCCATGGATAGTGATAGACCGCACCGATCCACAACGATTCCAGCCACAGCCCGACGGTCGCCACGCCGAGACCGGCCACCGCGCCGAAAAGGATGGGCCGCTTGACAAGCGGGGTCAGCGCGATGAGTTCGACCACCAGTGCCGGGCCGAGGTAGAGCGCGAACCAACTCGTCGGCGCACCGAGTACCGGGCCGACGATGAAGGCCACGGCCCCGCGCAGGGCTATCGCGAACCCGGCAGCGATCAAGGCCGCGCCGGGGCCCAGCACCAGTCGCGCAGCGACCGCGGCCAGCGCCGCCGCCGCCGCGATCATCATCGGCTGCAGCACCAGGCGGAACTGCTCGACGCCGAAGTCGTATTCGATCTGGAACACCGAGAGTCCGATGAACAGGCCGCCGAAGGACAGGAAATAGAGGAACTTGTTGAACTTGCTGTCCTCGCCCACGCTTTCCGGGCCCATTGCGACCCTGCCCTCGTGCTCCAGCAGCAGCACGGCGATCAACGACAACCCCGCACCGCCGATCAGCATCAAATGCGTTGGCCCCCAGAGGGTGACGTCCTGGCCGAAGATGCGGTGCCAGATGTCGTCGAGCGGGAACCCGATGAGGGCGTAGAGCCCGCACAGTGCCATCAGGACACCGCCGACCGGGGCGTACCAGGTGCGGGTGATCCTGATGGCGGCCGGGCCGGGCTTGTCGTAGGGCAGCACGATCGCCATCGAGCCGGCGATGAACAGCAGGAACAGCCCGATCAGGATGAAGTAGTGCGCGGGGTTGGCCAGCGGTCCGGCGTCACGTCCCTTGCCGATGTGCAGGCTGACGTCCCAGATGAAACCGAACAGCGCGCAGATGATGGTCGCGGTGAACAGGAACACCTGCAACGCGACCCACGGTGGCCGGTGGAACTTGCGGCCCAGCCATTCGGCGAAGTTGTTCAGCCAGGTGATGCGCCGGTTGCGGTGCAGGTAGCCGATCCAGAGGAGCGCGACCGTGACGATCAGGGCGACCACCGACATGCCGATCACCTGATCGAGTGCGGCACCACCGCCTTCCGTGCCGGCGGCTGCGGTGAGCGTGACATCCGATGTGCCCATCATGACCTCCGGTCGACCGACTGTGGTGTCGGTGACTGATGTTGCCAGAACAGGCCCGGTCGAAACAGGCGTTCCTGTCAGCTCCACGGCGTGACGGGACGCTCCTTGCGTTCTCCGTCGACGAAGACGTCGACCCGTTCGTCGAAGAAGCAGATGTGGTCGCGGACCTGCACCGCGTCGATCAAGGGCTCGTGATAGGACCAGGCCAGATCGGCGGGTCCACCGGGGAGTGAGTAATAGGTGGCCCGTCCTTTGTACGCGCAGTACGTGACGGTGTCGCTCACGTCGAGGACGGCGGTCACGTCTTCGCGGGGGAGATAGTGGCGGGTGGGTAGTCCGGTCTCGAATAGCAGCATGGGACTGCAGGATTCGGCCAGCACCTTCCCGTCGAGCTCGATGCGGATGCGCCGTCGGCTGCGCCGGATGTCGATCCGGTGGAACGGATCGTGCGGGTGCGCGACGATCGGCTCGTCCTCCTCGCGCCATTCGAAGGTCGCGAAGTCCAGGATCACGTAATCGGCCAGCTCCGGATCGTCCGGCCGAAACGCCGCCGCGGCGCCGGTTTCGTCACCGGCGATGACGTCGTACGCCGTTCCGGGACACGTGTGTGCGGTGAAAGGCACCGACGGGTCCAGAAACCCGGGGATCTCGTCGTCGCCCACATCCCCGCCGGCCGGGACGAGCTGAGCCGCAAATGCCGAACGCGGCACGGCGTACGTCGGCACCACCCGCCGCGGCTCCCAGATCAGGACCGCCTCACCGGTATCGGCGACCGGCTCGCCGCCGAGGCAGATCCGAATTCGTTTGGCAGTGGGCTGGTATCGCAGAGCGTCCAGGTTGCGGCCCAGCAGATCATCCATTTTCACTGCCATCTGGTCATTATCGACTCCGATGGCGGTGGCTGTCTGCTACTTGACGTCGACGTACACCGTGCGCGTGGTGACGGCGCTCAGTGTGTCGGTGCGGCTGAAGTTCGGCCCGGGTCGCACGGCGACGACGGAAGCCTGATCCAGCGGTGAGGATCCCAGGCGGTTGACGATCACGGTGTAGCCCTGGGACTGCAGTTGTCTGATCGTCTGTTGGGCATTGCTGGGGCCATTGGGTGCAGCCTCGGCAAGGCCGGCCGATCCGATGACGGCGGCCGCAAGCCCACCGACGGCGGCAGCGAGGATTCGTGACTTTCGGATTGTGTTTCGCACGGGGGTGTCCTTCTCGTAGTGGTTCGCCCGTATTTCGGTACGCTGCGGTATATCGGTTGAAACCGGCAGCTCAGAAGCTTTAGTTCCGATGGCAGAAATTGATCGACTCGATGACCGGATCTGTGTGAAGCCAGCGAGATTGGCGGCCCTACGGCTACGGCAGCGTGACGGGATCACCTGTGGTCCTACGGTCGCGGTGGTGGCCGGTGCCATGCTGGATCACACCTACAGCGCGGAGTTGCTGAACCCTGACGGTGAGGCCTGGTTCGCTGCCGAGCAGGGCCGAATTCACGCCGCCGTCAACCGAATCTGGCCACGGCAACTGGGGACCACGCCCGCGGGGATGGCCCGCGCGCTGACCGACCACAGTGCGAAACGCGGAGTGGCCTACCGATGGCGGCGTTTCCGCGGTGCCCGCGATGCGTTGTCGGATGTGAGGAGTGCCGTCGACGGGGGCTGGCCGGTGGCGATGCTGATCGGCGAGCGGGGAATTCCGCGGCACTGGGTGTTGCTCGTCGGTGCAGGCCAGGATGTTCTGGAGTGCTACGAACCGTCCTCGGGCAAGGTGCTGCCGATCGATCCCGCCGCGGTGCGGGGCGCGCGGCTCACCGGGCTGGGTTTTCCCCGGCCGTTCGCCTTTGTCCTACCGTCGAGGGATGGCCCGGAAATACGCGACCGCTGACACCGTGGGTATCGAGCAACTCCTGGACTTCGTGCGCCCGAGACACCACATGGTGCTCACCACGTTCCGCGCCGACGGCTCGTTGCAGACCTCACCGGTGACGGGTGGGGTGGACGATCAGGGCCGGATCGTGATCGCCAGCTATCCGCAGCGGGCGAAGGCCGCCAACCTCCGGCGCAGGCCCCGGGCCAGCGTGACGGTGCTGTCCGAGGAGTTCAACGGACCGTATGTGCAAGTCGACGGTGACGCCGAGGTGATCGGACTGCCGGATGCGGCGGAGCCGCTGGTCGACTACTTCCGGGCGGTGGCCGGTGAACACCCGGATTGGGATGAGTATCGGCAGGCGATGGTGGATCAGGGCAAGTGCCTGATCCGGATCACCCCGGTCCGGTGGGGCCCCGTTGCCACAGGTGGCTTTCCTCCGGCGTAGACGCCGCCCGACGCGTTGCGTTGGATAGCAGGTCAAACTATAGTCTGGACACATGTCCAGAGGGTTCGGAGTCGACGCGTGAGCGTGTATTCCCAGCTCAGCACGTCTCCGGCCGTCGGGTGATCTGATTATGCGTATCGCGTTGCTGTCCTATCGGAGCAAGACTCATTGCGGTGGCCAGGGCGTCTACGTGCGCTATCTGAGTCGCGGGCTTGCCGAACTCGGCCATGACGTCGAGGTGTTCTCCGGCCAGCCCTACCCGGAGGGCCTTGACCCCCGGGTGAAGCTGACCAAGGTTCCGAGCCTCGACCTCTACCGTGAGCCGGACCCGTTCCGGGTGCCCCGGCCCAGCGAGATCCGCGACCGGATCGACGCGCTCGAGCTGGCCACGATGTGGAGCGCCGGGTTCCCGGAGCCCAGGACCTTCACCATGCGCGTCGCCCGGATCCTGGCCGACCGCCGCGACGAGTTCGACGTGGTCCACGACAACCAGAGCCTGGGCTCGGCGCTGCTGAAGATCGCCGAGAGCGGTCTGCCGGTCGTGGCCACCGTGCACCACCCGATCACCCGCGACCGGGTCGTCGAGATCGCCGCCGCCAAGTGGTGGCGCAAGCCGCTGGTCCGGCGCTGGTACGGGTTCGCCGAGATGCAGAAGAAGGTGGCCCGCAAGATCCCCGAGCTGCTCACCGTGTCGTCGTCCTCGGCCGCCGACATCGCCGAGGACTTCGGGGTGGTGCCGGGGCAGCTGCACATCGTGCCGCTGGGCGTGGACACCGAACTGTTCAAGCCGAGCGACCACCGGGTGAGCGGCCGGATCATCGCGATCGCCAGTGCCGACGTGCCGCTCAAGGGCGTCAGCAATCTGCTGCATGCGGTGGCCCGGCTGCGGGTCGCACGCGATCTCGACGTGCAGTTGGTGTCGAAGCTCGAACCGAACGGGCCGACCGAGAAACTCATTGCCGAGCTCGGCATCTCCGACATCGTGCACAGCTCCAGCGGGCTGAGCGATGAGGAGCTGGCGGCGCTGCTGGCCTCCGCCGAGGTGGCGTGCATCCCGTCGCTGTACGAGGGCTTCTCACTGCCCGCGGTCGAGGCCATGGCCAGCGGCACCCCGATCGTCGCGAGCCGCGCGGGCGCACTGCCCGAGGTGGTCGGGGACGACGGGGCCTGCGCCCGCCTGGTGCGCCCGGCCGACGTCGACGAGCTGACCGCCGTCCTCGGCGAACTGCTCGACTCGCCGCTGGAGCGCCGCAGGCTCGGCGCGGCCGGCCGGCAGCGGGCGCTCGATGTCTTCAGTTGGGAATCGGTTGCCGCACAGACGGTATCGGTGTACGAGATGGCCCTGGGCCGGGCAGGAAAGGTGACGCAATGCTGACCGTCGATTTCGATCGTCTCGGTGTCGGACCGGGCACCACGGTGATCGACGTCGGCTGCGGCGCGGGCCGGCACACCTTCGAGGCCTACCGGCGTGGAGCGAACGTCATCGGGTTCGACCAGAGTGCATCCGACCTCAACGACGTCGACACGATGCTGCAGGCCATGCGGGAAGAGGGCGAGGTCCCGCTGTCGGCGAAGGGCGAGGCCGTCAAAGGTGACGCGCTCGACCTCCCGTATCCCGACGCCAGCTTCGACTGCGTCATCGCCTCGGAGATCCTGGAGCACGTCCCCGAGGACGACCGGGCCATTTCCGAGCTGGTGCGTGTTCTCAAACCCGGCGGCTCGCTGGCCATCACGGTTCCCCGCTGGCTTCCGGAGAAGCTCTGTTGGCTGTTGTCGGACGAGTACCACGCCAACGAGGGCGGCCACATCCGCATCTACAAGGCCGACGAACTGCGTGACAAGGTTCTGGCGCACGGGCTCAGGCTCACGCATACCCACCACGAGCACGCGCTGCACTCGCCGTACTGGTGGCTCAAATGCCTTGTCGGCACCGAGAAGAACGACCACCCCGCGGTCAAGGCCTACCACCAGCTGCTGGTGTGGGACATGATGGGCCGGCCGTGGCTCACCCGCACGGCCGAGTCGCTGCTGAACCCGGTGATCGGCAAGAGCGTGGCGCTCTACTTCCGCAAGCCCGCGTTCCGCGCACCGGAATCCGACGGGTAGGCACCAGCAGTGCTAGTTCCCGAGATCCCCGGCGTGCCCGGAGTTTTGACGCCAGACGACTGCCTGCAGACGGCGCGTTCGATTGCCGCCACCCAGGAATCGTCGGGAGCCCTGCCGTGGTTCGACGGTGGTCACACCGACCCGTGGGATCACGTGGAGAACGCCATGGCGCTGACCGTGGCGGGGTTGATCGAACCGGCCCGCGCGGCGTTCGACTGGTGCCGCTCGGTGCAGCGCGCCGACGGCTCCCTTCCGATCCAGCTGCGCAACGGCGTCATCGAAGATGCCAACAGTGACAGCAACTTCTGTGCCTACGTGGCCACCGGGGTCTGGCACCACGTGCTGATCACCGGGGATCGGGCCTTCGCCGAGCTGATGTGGCCGGTGGTGACCCGGGCGCTCGACTTCGTGCTGGGCCTGCAGGCCTCCGGCGGCGAGATCTACTGGGCGGCAAGCCCGTCCGGACCGGTTGAGGAGGCGCTGCTGACCGGCTGCGCCAGCGTGTACCACAGCATCAGGTGCGGGCTGGCGCTCGCCGATTACCTCGACGATCCCCAGCCGGAATGGGAAGTCGCCGTCGGCCGTCTCGGTCACGCCATCGCCGCTCATCCAGAGGCGTTCTCCGCCAAGGACACCCATGCGATGGAGTGGTACTACCCGGTGCTAGGCGGCGCCCTGCGCGGGGCGGCGGCCCGAGTGCGGATCGACGACCGGTGGAACGACTTCGTGGTGCCCGGACTCGGCATCCGGTGCGTCGACCACAGGCCCTGGGTCACCGGCGCGGAGACCTGCGAGCTGGTGATGGCCCTGGATGCGATCGGTGACACCCGACGGGCCCACGAGCAGTTCGCTGCCATGCAGCACCTGCGCGAGGACGACGGATCCTATTGGACCGGACTGGTTTTCGCCGACGGCAAGCGCTGGCCCGAGGAGCGCACCACCTGGACCGGCGCCGCCATGGTCCTGGCCGCCGACGCGCTGTCGCAGACCACCGCGGCCAGCGGCATCTTCCGCGGCGAAGGATTGCCGCGCGGCCTGGAGGGCGAGTACGACTGCGAGTGTGTGGCGGGCAGGAAAGCCGGCGAGCGCTAGCTCTGGAGTCAGCAGGCACGCGGAGTCGGAGGTGATGACTTGGTGGGCTTCCCTCCCTTACAGGGCTTGAGTGACCTATGGCAAAGATCTGCGGCGCGCGTGATCGGTATGAGTCACTCGGACCGCTATCGTGACGGTCGAGGCTAAGTAAAATGGGGAGGCTACCGTGGCACCGCGTGCGTTCATTAGTTTCGAAATGGAAGATCGCTGGGCGCGAGATTTTCTCGTACAGCACGCGAAGGATCGACGAAATGACATTGAGTTTGTCGATTACTCGGTGCAGAATCCCTGGGATAGCTCATGGAAAACGCAATGCAAAGAGAGAATCGCTCGGACGAAGGGCACAATTGTATTAGTTGGCCCTACGACGTATGCGTCCGAAGCAGTGCTGTGGGAGATCCAGGAAACTATCCGGCAAGGGCATTACATATTTGGCGTTCAGATCAATGCCGACAAGACGCACGTCATACCGCAGGGGCTTAGTGCTCAGAATGTCATCCGTTGGAATTTTGATCAGATCGTTAAGTGGCTGGCTACGTGGACATGAACTACCTCGATGTGGTCGGTAAGCGCATACGAGATCGAGTTCCCCGGTCGGAAATCCCAAATGAACGTGACACCGACCTTCTGTTTCGTATCTATGCTGTGCTGCTGCTGGCCAAGGGGCTGCAAGTAACGACGGAGGATGTACACAACGCCTGGGTCGCTTGGATGTCCGAAATAGACCCGACGCATGCATCATTAATTCCTTTTGGCGATCTCGATGCCAGCACTGCCGCTGATGATGAGCCGTATGTGGTAGCGATTAAGTCGGTCGTTGCAGACGAAGAGACGCACAAATGACCGATGAACCAGATCCCATAGACGCGACACTTTTTCCGAACGGGGTTCCAACCTCGAAAGAAGACATTGAGCGCACCGTTGAACTTTACAAATTGATGGTATCAAGTTCTGAATCACTCGTTGCGAGAAGGCAGGGCGTTAACACATTTTTTCTTACCGCCCACGGGGCGATATTAACTGCCGCGGGCTTGTTGCTAGGCAATGGAGCTTCCCAGACTCTGAGGAATTGGGGCCTGCTTGTGTTAGCGATGACGGGCATAGTGCTGGCCATTGCGTGGCGGAGCCTGATCAGATCCGCTGGACAACTTAATACCGGAAAATTTGTCGTGATTAATCGAATCGAAAAGCTATTGCCAGCCTCTGTGTATTTCGCGGAGTGGAAAGCGCTGGATGAGGGCAAAAACCCGAGGAAGTATCAGAGCTTCACGTCTCGCGAAACTTGGGTGCCCACAACATTTCAGACTATCTATATAGTTGGAGCGCTGGCGGATGCCATTTTCCTGTCGCATGAATTCATCGCGAAAGCCGCGCAATCGCTGCTGTGCTACCTGTAGTCGCGCACTCGGCGCCGAGTTGCACGGGTGAGATGGCCGCGCGACATCCCAGCCCCGGCGACCTCTAGTCCAGTTGCCCCGGCTCGCCGGAGGTCCGCTCCAGCACCCGCATCGAACCCATCACGGCCACTTCGTTGAACGCGCCGGTTGCCAGTGCGCGCTGGTAGATGTGGAACGGCGCCTGGCCGCCGTCGTTGGGATCGGGGAACACGTCGTGGATGATCAGCGCGCCGCCCACCTCGACCCAGCGGGCCCAGCCGTCGAAGTCCCGCCGTGCGGCCTCCTCGGTGTGGCCACCGTCGATGAACAGCAGCCGTAACGGAGTCCGCCATCCGCGGGCCACCACGGGTGAGCGGCCGACCACGGCCACCACGTGCTCGTCCAGGCCTGCGGCGTCCAGGGTGTGGCGCATCGTGGGCAAGGTGTCGAACAGTCCGGTGACCGGATCGACCATGGTGGTGTCGTGGTACTCCCAGCCGGCCTGATGCTCTTCCGAGCCGTGGTGGTGGTCGACGGTGTACAGCACTGAGTCCGATTCCTGCGCGGCCGCGCCCAGCATCACCGTCGACTTGCCGCAGTAGGTGCCGATCTCGACCCCGACCCCGCCGCGCAGGTAGCGCAGGCCGGCGTCGTAGAGCGCGCGGCCCTCATCGGCGGGCATGAAGCCGGTGACCTGCTCGGCGAGGGTGAACAGGCGCTCGGCGCGGGGCGGCAGGGCGGTGTCAGCGGTGCTCATGAATGCACAACCTACCGTTGCTGGCCATTGGTTGTTGTAGTAGCGTCCGGACACGTGTCTGATGCGGCCCTGGAGTCGACGCGCCGCCGTCTGAGTGCCCGGCAGGCCGACACCGTGGAACGTCTCGGTAGGGCCGCGGTGGAGCTGATCATCAGGGACGGCTTCGCCGGGCTGACCGTGCGCCGCGTGGCCGCCGAGGCCGGGGTCGGGGCAGCGACCGCCTATACCTACTTCTCGTCGAAGGAACACCTCGTGGCCGAGGTGTTCTGGCGCAGACTGTCTGCGGCTCCGCTGGCCGCACACGAGTCGGCCGACCCGGCCACCCGGGTGGTCGAGGTGCTGCAGCACATCGCGTCGCTGGTGGCCGACGAACCCGAGTTCGCAGGCGCGGTGACCAACGCCCTGCTGGGCAAGGATCCCGATGTGGACGCGCTGCGGCAGCGCATCGGCGCCGACATCCGGGGCAGGCTGGTCGCCGCGCTCGGGCCGGATGTGGACATGGACGTGATCGAAGCGCTGGAGTTGCTCTATACCGGCACCCTGGTGTGGGCCGGGATGGGATACGAGACCTACGCCGGCGTCTCGCGTCGGCTGGAGAAGTCAGCGCGGTTGTTGCTCAGTTAGAGCGGGTGATGGCTGATCACTGCGCATCGTGGAATACCAGTAGGTGAGCGCAGCCGCGGTGAACTCGACGGCGGTTGACACCACGAAAATCCAGTGCGGCATACCCGTATCGACCATCGAGATCACTCGTGCAACCGCGAGAAGCGCCATGGTCGCCGCGAGGAAGCGCAACAGGGCCGACGGAATCGGCCACTGACGTGTCGCCCAGACGTAGCTACAGCCGAACGCGATCAAAAGTGCCCCACCCGCCCGGGTTTCGGTATCCAGACTCGGATTGACCTCGTTTCCTCCGGGGATCGTGTCGATGGGGAAAAGAACGCGACCCGCGCCCAAGGCAATCAGCGCGATTCCTGTGACGGCACCGAGGATTCTGAGGATCTTGATGATCACGGTGACCCGCTCAAACCGTCAGGATGGTCTTGAGAGCATCGCCGTAGCAGTGTTCGCGCAGGGCGGCGGGGGCGTCGTCGAACGAGGCGATGTTTGTCGTCACCAGTTCGGGCTGAAGTTCGCCGGTGGCAATCATTCCGAGGACGTCGGGCATCACGGAGCGCACGTGGGCGCGGCCTACGTGCAGCGTGACATTGCGTACGTAGCAGGCCGCCAGCGGCACGCTGGCCTTGCGGTGTAGTGACCACACACAGGTGCAGATGCCGTCGGGAGCGGTATGCCGCAGAACGTGGCGTAGTCCTCCGGGAGTACCGGTGGCATCCACAGTCAGCGCTGCCGTTGGCCATGTCCGCGGCCGGTGCGGGTCCCAGGCTTGAAAGCCCAACTCCTCGGCGCGTTCACGCAGTACAGGCCACGTGTCCACAACGCCGATGCGCCGAGCTCCCAATGCTCGGGCGATCAATGCGGTGAAGAGCACAGCGCTCGACGTGAACGGGTGGTTGCGTTCCAAACGGCCCACGATCAACACCTCGGCGTCGGGGTCGGCGGCCAGCAGGCCGGGAAGGTGGGGCGCCACCTGCCGGTAGGCGTCGCTGATGTTGTCTGCAACACCTGCCGCGGCAGCCGCATCGACACCGCTGGGGAGTCTCACCAGCATGGCGTCGGCGAACGGCACCGCCATCAGGTCAGCGAGGGCGCCACCCCATAACCCGCCCGAAATTCCGAACCCATACATGGATGTCGGCGGTACCGCCATGCAGCTCGCGGTGTGGCCGCACCGGCATGAACTGCAGGCCCCGCAGCTGATCTGGAAGGGAACCACGACTCGATCGCCGACCCTAACGGTACTCACCAGCTCGCCCACCTCGACGACTTCGGCGGCGCATTCGTGCCCGAGGTGCAGGGGTAGGGGAAAAATGGTGCGGCCCAATATCATCGCTCGATCGACGTCACATGTGGCGACGGCGAGCGGACGTACCAGCGCGCCGTGAGGGCCTGGGAGGACGGGACTCCGCACCGCACGCCACCGAAACTCCCCGCCGGCAGACACCACCAGGCTCCGCATCCGTTCGTGGTTGCGGTTGCGTGGCCCGCGTGCCAGCCGAGTGATGCGCTCGACCCGCATCGGCAGGTCACGGGCCAGCGGCAGCTTTGCGGCGGCCAACGCGTCAGGCGTCAACAACCTCGCATAGTGGCCAACCCGACTACGCGGCCGGATCCGATGGGTGTTCAGCACGACCTTCTCGGCAACCATTACCCACCTTTCGGGAACGACTTCGTTCCAGTTTCATATCAGGAACCGTGATGTGTCAATATCGAAGTGTGCAGCCAGGGACGCGGGCTTATCGGGGAGTAGCGCCACTCGAGCGGGTCGAGCAGCGGCGTGTGCAAATCGTCGACGCGGCTGTCGACGTGTTCGGAACCGTGGGATACGGCGCCGCCACCGTCGACCACATCTGCGCGCGAGCGGGATTGTCCAAGCGGTACTTCTACGAATCCTTCACCGACCGAGAGGCTCTACTGCTCGCCTGCTACGAGCGCTGCGCCGACGAGATTCACGGCGCGATGGTGAGCGCCGTGGTCGAGGCGGACGACACTGTCGACGCCCAGTTGCGCGCCGCTCTCACAGGCTATTTCGGTGCGATCGACGCCGATCAGCGGAGAGCGCGGATCACCCTGCTCGAGATTTTGGGGGTCAGTCCCACCGTCGATGCCGCTTACGCGGCCCAAACCGAGCGGTTTGCCAGTTCCGTCGAAGTCTTGGCTGACAGTTCCTTCAAGGCCAGTGCGCTCGCAAAGCCCCAATTGCACATCATCGCGCAAGGCCTCATCGGGGCGATCACCACGATTGCGACGCAGTGGCTACTGGATCACCGCCGCCGCCCGCGCGCACAGCTGATCGACGCCGCCCACGTGCTTGTCCTGGCTGTTCTGGATCGGCTGTCCAGCACCCCAAAGTGATACGACGCAGTTCTTATTTTGAGGCGGGTGCGGGGCCCAGGATCGCCGTCGACGCGGCAACCGCGGGTCCGTAGATGTCGTGGATGTCGCCACCGTCCTCGACGATCAGCGCGGTCAGTTCGCGTAGCCCGCCCAGCAGGATGATGGCCATCGGCTCGGTGAGCCGGGGCAGGCCGGCACGCCCGAAGCCGGCGCTGCCGCTGAGTTCGATCAGCAGATCGGTGAGTTCGCGCAGGGCCGCACGCTGTAGCGGGCGGGCCCTGCTGCCCAGCGCGGGAAGTTCGCGGATCCAACTCAGGGTGATCGCCGGGGCGGCGGCGATGTGGTCGACGTAGGCGCCGACCGCCTGCCCGATCTGATCCGTCCAGGCGGCCTCGGGGTCGACGGCGGCTGAGATGCCGTCGACGAGTGCGGCGTTGTTGGCGCGCAGGAGTTCGAGGAAGCCGTCCTCTTTGGTGCCGAACTGGTCGTAGAACGTGCGCTTGGAGGTGCGGGCGTGGCGGACGATGTCGGCCACCGTGGTCTCGCGATAGCCCTTGTCGTTGATCGCCGCTGCGAGCCCGTCGAGCAACCGCAGCCGGTAGGTATCAGCCGGAGATTCGGCATGGCTGACTGCGGTCATGGTGGCTGACCCCCTTGCGCTGCCTGGTACCTGGGAGTACCGTACCTCATAACGATTGGTACTGGGCGGTACCAGGACTGGCGGGAGATGGTATGACCGAGCTTGCAGCTGCTGAGAAGACCACCGAGAACCCCATTGAGAGCACAGCACCGGGCCGGATACCGCCGCCCGCGCGGGTTCCGAAGCCGCTGCAGGCCATCGGCTTCGCCGTCGCCAGGCGCTGGGTGGTCAAGCAGATCGCGCGCCGTCAGGGCGACGTGTTCAGCCTCAAGCTCCCGATCTTCGGCCCCACCGTGATGATCGCCGACGCCCAGCTGGCCAAGCAGCTCTTCACGGCCAACACCGAAGACGTCGGCAATATCCAGCCCAACCTGAGCCGCATCCTGGGATCCGGATCGGTGTTCGCCCTCGACGGCACCGATCACCGTCGCCGTCGCAAGCTGCTCACCCCGCCGTTCCACGGCAAGAGCATCAAGAACTACGAGCAGATCTTCGAAGAGGAGACCCTGCGGGAAACGGCGAACTGGCCACAGGGGCAGGAGTTCGAGACGCTCGAGCCGATGATGCGGATCACCCTCAACGCGATCCTGCGTGCGGTGTTCGGCGCCGACGGTGAACAGCTCGACGAGCTGCGCCGCATCATCCCGCCCTGGGTCACCCTGGGTTCCAGGCTCGTGGTGGTGCCGACCCCGACCCGGACGTTCGGCCGGTTCAGCCCGTGGGGCCGGCTCGCCTCGTACCGCCGTCGCTACGACGCCGTCATCGACCGGCTGATCGACCGTGTCGAAGCCGACCCCGACTTCGACAAGCGCGACGACATCCTGGCGCTGCTGTTGCGCAGCACGTACGAGGACGGATCGGCCATGTCCCGCAAGGACATCGGCGACGAGCTGCTGACCCTGCTGGCGGCCGGGCACGAGACCACGGCATCGACCCTGGGCTGGGCCTTCGAGCGGATCAGCCGTCACCCGCAGGTGCTGTCCGGACTGGTGGCCGAGGCCGCCACCGACGGCAACGAATACCGTCAGGCCACCATCCTGGAGGTGCAGCGCAACCGCACCGTCATCGACTTCGCCGGCCGTCACGTCTACGCACCGTCGATCCGGCTGGGCGAGTGGGAGATTCCGCGTGGGCACTCGATCATCGTGGCCATCTCCCAGATCCAGGAAGCCGAAAAGGAGTTCGCCGATCCGGACCGGTTCGACCCGCAGCGATTCGTCGGCAGCCGGCCCGGGCTGGGCTGGCTCCCGTACGGCGGCGGCACCCGGCGCTGCGTCGGGGCGGTGTTCGCCAACGTAGAGATGGATGTGGTCCTGCGAACGGTGCTGCGCCACTTCGTCATCGAGACCACCACCGCACCGGGAGAGAAGGTGCACTCCCGCGGCGTGGCCTACACCCCCGCGGCGGGCGGGCGCATCGTCGTACGTCGCCGCGCCACGCCGCTGGGGGCCTGACCCGCTCTACTGGCTCGCGGTCTGCCGCTTGGGCAGCTTCCATCCCGCGCGCGGGAAGTGGCAGGTGTAGCCGTTCGGGTAATGCACCAGGTAGTCCTGGTGCTCGGGTTCGGCGTCCCAGAAGTCACTCGCCGGGGTCACCTCGGTGACCACCTTGCCCGGCCACAGTCCCGACGCGTCCACATCGGCGATGGTGTCCAGCGCGACGCGCTTCTGCTCGTCATCGAGGTAGAAGATCGCCGACCGGTAGCTGCTGCCGACGTCGTTGCCCTGCCGGTCCTTGGTGGACGGATCGTGGATCTGGAAGAAGAACTCCAATAGCGCCCGGAAATCGGTCTGAGTCGGGTCGTAGACGATCTCGACGGCCTCCGCGTGGCCCGGATGATTGCGGTACGTCGGATGGTCGTTGCGGCCGCCCGTGTAGCCGACCCGGGTGGAGACCACGCCGGGCTGCTTGCGGATGAGATCCTGCATGCCCCAGAAGCAGCCGCCCGCGAGGATCGCTGTCGAATAGTTGCCCATGTGCCCCATTGTGCTCCGTGATTACCGTGGTGGTCATGCGTGTAGTTGCAACCTCGGCCGTCGCCGGTTTACTCCTGCTGGCCGGATGCCCCACCGCGGCGGCAGAACCGAACCCGGTCGCGGTGCCCGAGGTGGCGCCTGATCCCGGCCGGACGCTGTTCACCGACAACCCGGCGATCGTCGACCCCCACATGACCACGATCGAATCCTTCAGCCGCGACGGGGACGGCCTGCGGGTCAACTTCACCGCGGGTACCCCGGATTGCTTCGGCGTGCACCTGGTCACGCAGGAGACCGCCGACGCGGTCACGATCGAGCTTCGCGGTGGAACACCGCCCGAGTCCGTCGGCCGCATGTGTATCGCGCTCGCGGTACACGGCGCCGCGGAGGTGACGCTGCAGGCCCCGCTGGGTTCCCGGCAAGTGCTCACGGTGCAGTGACAGGCCTCGACAAAGGCCGGTAGAACGTGTTCTAGTTTTGGGGTGACGAGCAGCCCCTTCAGCCGCGAGGAACTCGCCGCTGCCTTCGAAACGTTCGAGCAGACCGTCGACCGGGCCGCGCAGACCAAGAACTGGGATGTGTGGGCCGACCACTACACCGTCGACGTCGACTACATCGAGCACGCCGTGGGCACCATGAAGGGCCGCGAGCAGGTGCGGCCGTGGATCTGGAAGACCATGACCACCTTCCCTGGCAGTTACATGACGGCGTTCCCGTCGCTGTGGCACGTGATCGACGAACCCACCGGGCGGATCATCTGCGAGCTGGACAACCCCATGCGCGACCCCGGTGACGGCACCATCATCACCGCCACCAACATCTCGATCCTGACCTACGCCGGCGAGGGCCTGTGGTCACGGCAGGAAGACGTCTACAACCCCCTGCGATTCGTCTCCGCGGCGCGTAAATGGTGCCGCAAGGCCGCTGAACTCGGGACGCTGACCGAGGAAGCCGAGCAGTGGTGGAAGCAGTTCGGGGGCGGCAAGTGAGCGCCAAGCTGGTCATCGGGGCCAACGGATTTCTCGGCTCTCATGTGTTGCGGCAACTTGTCGCCGCCGATGACGGGTCGGAGATCCGGGCCATGGTGCGGCCGAACGCCAACACCATCGGCATCGACGATCTCGACGTCGAACGGGTACTCGGGGATGTCTTCGACACCGAGGCCCTGCGCGAGGCGATGACCGGCTGCGACGTCGTCTACCACTGCGTCGTCGATGCCCGTGGCTGGTTGCGCGACCCCGCGCCGCTGTTCCGTACCAACGTCGAGGGCACCCGCAACGTGCTCGACTCGGCCGCCGGGTTCCCCGAATTGCGAAAGTTCGTCTACACCAGCAGCTACGTCACCGTCGGCCGCAAGCGCGGAAAGCGCTCGACCGAAGCCGACGTCGTCGACGTCTCGAAGGTGACGCCCTACGTACGGTCGCGGGTAGAGGCCGAAGACCTGGTGCTGCGGTACGCGCGTGAGCGTGGTGTGCCCGCCGTCGCGATGTGCGTGTCGACCACCTACGGCAGCGGCGACTGGGGGCGGACCCCGCACGGTGCGATCATCGCCGGTGCCGCGTTCGGCAAGCTGCCGTTCGTCATGAGCGGGATCGACCTGGAAGCCGTCGGAATCGACGATGCGGCCAAGGCCATGCTCCTGGCCGCTGACCGGGGCACTCCGGGTGAGCGCTATCTGATCTCGGAGAAGATGATCAGCAATGCCGAGGTGGCGCGCCTGGCCGCCGAGGCCGCCGGCGTCGCGCCTGTCGAGCGGTCGATTCCGCTGCTGGTGTCCTATGCGCTGGCCGCGGCGGGCACCATCAAGGGCAAGCTGCGTGGCACAGATGAGCGTTTGTCACTGGAATCCCTGCGGCTGATGCGGGCCGAAGCCGAGCTCGATCACTCCAAGGCTGTGCGTGAACTCGGTTGGCAGCCAAGGCCTGTCGAGGAATCGATCGCAGAAGCGGCGAAGTTCTGGGTCGGCCTGCGCGCCGCCAAACGCGCGCAGAAGAGCAGCTGAACACCACGCCGACGGGTGTTAAGCCACTGGGCGGCAAGCGTATTGCGGCCTAACCTGGCGATATGACCGACAAGCTTAAAGTCGACCTGTCCGGGGCTCCGCAGACCATGTTGGCGACGTTCTACGCCAAGGCGCTCGACGCCGGGATGCCCAACCCGATCCTCGGTGACCAGATGGCGAAAGAGATCGCCGACCGCATCGACTATGACTGGAGCCGTACTTCGATCACCGAGGCGACGTCACCGTCGGTGACCACCCGCAGCGCACACTTCGACCGGTGGACCCGCCAGTTCCTCGCCGTGCACCCCGACGCCGTCGTGCTGCATCTGGGCTGCGGATTGGATGGTCGCTTCTTCCGGCTGCGGCCGGGACCCGGTGTCGAGTGGTACGACATCGACTATCCCGACGTCGCGCACCTGCGCGAGCAGCTCTACCCGTCGGCCGAGCACTACCACGTGGTGGCCGCCTCGGTGACCGACCCGGCCTGGCTGCGTGACGTTCCCGCCGACCGGCCGACCCTGATGATCGGCGAAGGCCTCACCATGTACCTCACCGAACACGACGGCGTCGCGCTGCTGCGCCGCATCGTCGACGGATTTCCTTCCGGGGAGCTGCAATTCGATGCGTTCAACACCCTCGGTATCAAATCGCAGTGGAGCAACACCGTGGTGCGCCGGTCCGGCGCCAAACTTCACTGGGCCATCAACAAGCCCGAGGACATCCTGCGTGCGGTACCGGGCACCAGGCTGTTGGCGTGGACATCGCCCTTCGATGACAAGGTGTTCAATACGCTGCCCTGGTACTACCGGATGATGCTGGCCGTCATGAAACCTGTACCCGTGCTGCGATACATGGCGCAGTATCACCGCTACGCGTTCTGAGTGTCAGGGGACCAGCACCGACGAGCCGACGCTGCTGCCCGACTCAAGCTCGCGATGCGCGTGTGCGGCTTCGCTGAGGGGGTAGCGCTGGTTGATGGGGACCGTGATGCGGCCACTGGCGACATGTCCGAAGAACTCGCCGGCCAGCTCGGCGCGGTCGGCCGGGTCGGCGATGTAGTCGGCCAGGGCCGGCCTGGTCACGAACAGTGATCCTTTGGCGGCCAACTGCATTGCGTCAATCGGAGGGATCGGACCCGACGCGGTGCCAAAGCACACCAGCAGGCCGCGCCGGGCGAGGCAATCCAGTGAGCGGTGGAACGTGGCAGCTCCGACGCTGTCGTAGACGACGGGCACGCCTCGTCCGTCGGTCAGTTCGCGCACCCGATTGACGAGGTTCTCCCGGGTGTGCACGACCACCTCGTCGCATCCGTGCGCTCTCGCCACGGATGCCTTCTCCTCCGAAGACGCACTGCCAATCACCTTGATGCCCAACAGATGTGCCCACTGGCAGAACAACAGACCGACACCGCCGGCCGCGGCATGGAGCAATACGGTGTCGCCGGAGCGAAGCGGATAGATGCGTCGCAGGAGGTACGCGGCGGTCAATCCGCGCATCGTCGATGCCGCGGCGGTGTCGAAATCAATCTCGTCGGGTAGGGCGATCAGATGCTCGGCGGGCATCACGCGTTCGGTGCTGTAGGCGCCCAACGGGCTTCCGGTGTAGGTGACCCGGTCGCCGGGAGCGAAATCTCGCACATCTGCGCCGACGGCCTCCACAACACCCGCTGCCTCGACACCGATGCCTGAGGGGAGTGGCGCCGGGTACAAACCGGTCCGGAAATAGATATCCGCGAAGTTGAGCCCGACCGTCACGTGACGTATCTTCACCTGGCCGGTGCCGGGGTCTCCAGCGGTGACCTTTTCCCAGTGCAAAACCTCTGGGCCGCCCGTCTTCGCGAACCGCACGCCGTACGCCACCTGCTGGAACCCTTCTGCCGCCGGCTTTGACGATAGACGGGGTCAGGGTGGTAATACTTATCTCCAAGGGACATCTTTCTGATCATTTGGAGTCATCGGCATGGAGAACCGTGAGCTGCAGACCCGGTACGCCGCGCTCACCGGGTTCCTGGATGTGGCCGGCGAGATCGGGGTGGATGCCGGAGAGTTGTTCGCCCGGGCCGGGCTCGACCTGGTCGGACTGACTCAGCCGGACCGATGGGAGTCCGCGGAGGCCGTCGCCGGTCTGCTCGAGGACGCCGCGGCGTGTTCCGGGTGCGACGATGTGGGATTACGCCTGGCAGAGAACCGGCACCTGACCAACCTCGGTCCGATGAGCCTGGTGATCAGGGACGAACCGCGCCTCGGCGACGCGGTGCAGACCTTGATCCGCTACAGCCACATGCTCAACGAAGCGCTCCGAGTCCGAGTTGTCGAAGCCGGCGAGATCGCGACCGTCCGGTTGGAGCTGAACGTCGGAGGCTCAAGGCCGCCAAGGCAATCCATCGAACTGGCCGTCGCAACGTTGGTCGCGATATTGACCGAGCTGGCCGGCGCGAGCTGGCACCCGCTGGCCACGTGCTTCAGTCATCCGCAGCCATCCAACATCGACCGGCATCGCCGACTACTCGGCCAGAATCTGAGTTTCGACGGCGATTTCAACGGCATTGTTCTGCGCTCGACCGACCTCGATATCGGCAACGCCCTGGCCGACCCCTCGTTTCTGTCCTACTCGCAACAACTCCTCAAGCCTCGGTCCGACCCCGCGGACGCCGTCATCGTCGCTCGCTCAAGAGAAGTCATCGAACTGCTGCTGCCCGCGGGACGGTGCTCCGTCGACCACGTCGCACGGAGCCTCGGCACCAACCGCCGAACTCTCCACCGGCAACTCCAAAGCGCCGGAACGACATTCACAGAGCTGCTCGACACCACCCGCGTCGACCTGGTCGAACATCTCCTCACCAATCACAACAACTCGCTCACCGACATCTCGGTCATGCTGATGTTCTCGACGCCGGGGAACTTCACCCGCTGGTTCCGGCAGCGCTTCGGCGTCGCTCCGCGCACCTGGCGGCAACAGGAGACCGCCCCGAAATGACGCGATGTACGGTCGCGAAGTTTGCTGGCGACTGCGGCTCGGCCTGAACGGCGGCCTGCCGGCCGGTTTCTGGAGTCGAGCGGCGCCGCGCCTGATCGGGCGTCATCACCCGATCTCAATTCTTCCCGTCATTTTCGGCGCTCTGACCAGCGAAAATAGACAATGACGCCGACCGGATTTTCGGAAGAGAGTGTTACCGATCGGTAACTAGCGAGTATGTTGTCCCGGTCACATCCCCTCTCGGCCGGCAAGGAGCCGCTCAATGTACGTAGCTGATCGACGCATCGGTTCATCTCAACGCAACTCGAAGGGCATCGCCCTGGTCGGCGCAACTGCCATCGCAGCGGCGTCCATCGGGTTGATGCCGCAGGTGACCCAGCTCCCGGATCCGGTCAAGGTGAGCACCGCAGCCACACAGCTTGTGGCGCAGGTGAATCCGATTGAGACCCTGATGGAGGCGTTGCAAGCGACCGCTGCCAACGTGCAGACGGTCGCCAACAACTGGCAGGCCAGGCCGGCCCCGCTCATGCAGCAGGTTGCCGCCAACTGGCTGAACTACGCCCAGATCGTCACCAAGTCGCTGACTTCCGAGATCACGACCATCGACCGAATCGGGGGGCAGCTGACCGACCCCGCGTTCATTCAGGCGTTCATCAGCAACATTCAGCAGGGCAACATCCAGGCGGCGTGGAACTCCATTCACAGCAAGCTGGTTGCCGCCGGATTCCTGTTGATCGCACCGCTGACGAACATGGCCAACATTCCGGCCTACATGCTGACAAACATGGCCGCGGCAGTGAAAGTGCTGGCCGGCAGTGGCTTGAGCGCGATCGGCACGGCGGCTCTGTCCGCATTCCTCGGCACCGGCGCGGCATTTGCCGAAGGACTGCAGGGTGCGGTCGACGCGGCCAAGGAGGGCGATGCACTGGGTGCGCTGGAGAATGTGGCAAACATTCCTGGCTTGCTGGTGGATGACGTGCTCAACAATCCGACCGGGGGGCTGCTGAGCCCGACCGGACTTCTCGGCCAGCTGACCACGCGCATTCCTCAGCTCATCGCGGCGGGCATCGTCGCACCCGGCGCGCAGAACATTTTCAAGGGCGGAACCCTGGACGCCGGGTTCGCTTCCCTGTCGGACAGCGTCGACAAGCTGGTCGCTGCGATCGGCGCCGGGTTGGGCATTCCTGCCGGCGCAGCGACCACGGTGAACACCGTGTCGGCCCCCAAGGCGCTTTCCGCCAAAGTCCCCGTGACCAAGACGACGTCGGATCCGGCGTCGGTGCCCTCGCTGACCACCTCGGCGACCAACGCGGTGACGCTCACGGTCGGCGCCGACACCAACACCGACACCGACACCGACACCGCGCCGCGTGTTGCCACGGTCAAAGCCCCTGCCGCAGAGGTTGATTCGCCGGTAGTTTCCCCGGTCCGGTCGGCGGTCAAGACGCGCGCGAGCGCGCCGCAGCCCGGCAAGGTGGCGGCCAAGTTGAGAGCCAAGGTGGCGGCGAAGGTCAGTGAGCGGGCCGGCTCGTCGGCCCCGGATGCGTCGAACAAGAAGCCGGGCGGTACGCGGAAGGCCTCCGCGTCGCACGACGGCTGACGGTACTGAAAAACGAAGAGGGGCAGCCCGTTCCGGGCTGCCCCTCTTTTTCTGTCCGTGTCAGCGGCCGCTGTGGCGAACGGTGTTGTCCACCTTGGGAACCATCGGCTTGGGGTGCAGCTGATCGAGCCAGTTCAGGTGGTCCACACCTGCCGAGATGGTGACGGTGCTGGGAGGTGCGACGTGAGCGGGCTCGGCGGCCAGAGCCGGTGCGGCCAGCCCCAGGACGGCTGCACTCAGTCCGCTGGCGGCGATGACGGCGAATCCGAACTTCTTCATTTCCCTGCTTCTCTCTGTCTGGACCGGCGGCCGTTTCTGGTGCTCTTCGTGCCGGTTATGACTGTGTAAACCGAGAGCTCAGAGCATCAATTTCCGATGGCAGAAATTGATCGCCTCATGGCAGAAAGAAGCATGTTCAAGCGGTTTCGTGCGGCACCCGCATGCCGAGAACGGGTTGGCGGGGACCGCCCAGGTTGAACTCGGAACACCAGGGTGAGTGGCCGTGCCGGTCCTGCCAGACGACCTGTAGCGCGCGGATGTCGTAGCCGCACAACTCCACTGCGAAGCAGAGATGGGCGGTGGGCTCGCTGACTTCGACGAATTCGGCGAACCAGTCATCGGGCAGCGTGATCGTGTCGCCGGGGGCGGGTTCGGTCTCGTTCACCATGTATTCCGCCACTGCGTTCAGCAGCTTCCACGTCATCAGGGGCTCCAGTCCGGTGATCAGCAGCTCCGGTAGCCCGGCCTCGCTGAGCCCGATGGTGTAGCCGAACGGCCTGCGGTCGTGCTCGACGTATTGCACGGCCCAGCCCCGCTTGAAGGTCTTCTCCCGCAGGCACTCTAGATAGTCCTGTCTGGTTGCCTCGGGGTGATCACAGATCCAGCACATCAGGTTCCCCTTTCGTTGGTGCTTGGCCGTCACGTTCCTCCCGGGGTACGACATGTCCGGCGGGGCTCAGAGGTTGTCGGTGGGCTCGATTATGCTCGAACGTATGTTCGATACCGATTCTGATGTGGTGCTGATCGACAGGATCAGTGCCACGGCGCGGGAGGAGTCGGTGGCGATCGCGGCTCGGTTGGCGGCGATCGGGGCGTTGGACTCCCTGCGCGAACAGGAGCTGATCGAATCGATTTTCTGGCGTACTGATCCGTTCGAGGAGGTGGCGGCCGAAGTGTCTGCGGCGTTGCGGATCAGCCAGGGCCGCGCGAGCACGCAGGTTCACCGTGCCCGGGTGTTGCGCGACAAGTTGCCGTTGGTGGCGGCGCGGTTCGC
>NZ_HG322951.1:186536-193384 GCF_000455325.1 Mycolicibacterium septicum DSM 44393 | reverse complement strand
GATCGGGGCGTTGGACTCCCTGCGCGAACAGGAGCTGATCGAATCGATTTTCTGGCGTACTGATCCGTTCGAGGAGGTGGCGGCCGAAGTGTCTGCGGCGTTGCGGATCAGCCAGGGCCGCGCGAGCACGCAGGTTCACCGTGCCCGGGTGTTGCGCGACAAGTTGCCGTTGGTGGCGGCGCGGTTCGCGGCCGGGGACATCGATTATCGGGTGGTGTGCATGATCATCACCCGCACCGGCATCGCCGACGCGGCCGTGTGGGCGGTGTTGGATGCGGAGTTGGCGGCGCGGGCGCATCGGTGGATGCGGCTGTCGGAACCCAAACTGCGGGATCGGGTGGATCAGTGGATCGCCAAACTCGATCCGAACGGGGAGCGGGTGCCGCCGAATCTGGTCGAGGAGCGGTTCGTGCAGATCGAGCCGCACAGCCCGGGTAGGGCTTCGGTGTGGGGCAACGTCGATGCCGCCGACGGGGCGGCACTGAATCAACGCCTGGATGCCGTGGCGGCGACGGTGTGTGAGAACGATCCGCGCACTCAGCAGCAGCGCCGCGCCGATGCGGTGGGTCCGTTGGCCCGCCTGGAATCACACCTGCCCTGCCTGTGCGGGCTACCTGACTGCCCCGCAGGACAGAAACGAGCCGCCGCCACCGCCGCGGTGATCCACGTCCTGGCTGACCAAGCCACATTGGATGGCACCGCTGATGATCCGGGCTATCTACCCGGCCATGGGATCCTGCCCGCCCAGAACGTGCGCGACCTGGCAGCGACGGCCAAACTCAAGCCTGTGCCGATACCGACCGCTGAGCCGACGGAGCCGAGCGATCCGGCTGACATATCGGGGCCAGCTGAGCCCGGCGCGGTGACCGAGCCCGGCAAGGCGAGGGCACTCACCAACCCCGAGAATTCCGAGCCGGGGTATCGCCCGTCGGTGGCGCTCTCAGAGTTCATCCGGTGGCGGGACCTCACCTGCCGGTTCCCCGGCTGCGACGCCCCGATCGAACGTTGCGACATCGACCACACGATGCCCTATCCGCTGGGCCCGACCCACCCGTCCAACACCAAGCTCTACTGCCGGACCCATCACCTGGTCAAAACCTTCTGCCCCGGATGGTCAGATCGCCAATTACCCGATGGCACTGTCGAAATCACCGCACCCACCGGCCACACCTATGTCACTGAACCCCACGGCGCGGGCCTGTTCCCGGCCTTGGGCCGGCCGACCGGGGAACTGAACCTGCCTGAACCGCCGGCTGCGAGTCCGGACCGCGCCGCGATGATGCCAAGACGCCGCCAAACCCGCGAACAAGACCGCCAAGACCGCATCAGCGCCGAACGCCGTCAACGCGCCGAACTCAACAACGACCTCGAAGTCGAACGCCAATACCAAGCCTGGCTCGCCGAAGAATACGGACCACCCCCACCGTTCTGAGCCAGTCGCACTACCCCTCGGCGCGCTCCTTGAGCCGCTGCAGGGTGAGCTGAATGTGCTCGGCATTGGCGGTGTCGCGATCGGACACTCCGGTGGCCAGACCCGCGACCTTCTTGAACCAGCCCGCGCGGCGATCCCAGGTCGACTCGGTGACCGTGCAGCCGCCGTCGGAGGCGGCGATGTCGTAGCGCCAGTGGGCGACGGGGAACACGAGGGACTTCACGTCGAAGGCGAAGGTCTTGCCCGGCTCGGCGTCGGTGATCGTGCAGACGGTGCTCCAGGCCTTGGAGCCATTGCGATTGTGCCCCTTGAAAACCGAACCGGGGCTGGCGGCGGTGCCCTTCTGCCACTCCATCGCATGGGCCTCCTCGGCGAGCGAGGCCAGCGTGGACAGATCGGTGATGAGTGCGTACACCGCCGCGGGGTCGGCAGCGATGGACACGGTGGCTTTCACAGGCTCGGTCATGGGGCGATCGTAGCCCCGGGCTACCTGTCGATCATTCGCATCTGAGCCGCGGTGTGATGGTCGCCCGCGGCAGGTGCGAGGTTGTCCAGAGTGGACAGTTGATCGGCAGTGAGCGTCACGGCATCGGCGGCGACGTTCTCCTCCAGCCGCTCGACACGTTTGGTTCCGGGGATCGGCACGATGTCGGGGCCGCGCGACAGCAGCCAGGCGAGCGCGACCTGTCCCGGCGTCGCGCCCGATGCGTCGGCGATCGCCCGCACCTCGTCGGCGAGACGCAGATTCGCGGCGAAGTTCTCCCCGGTGAACCGGGGGTTGTCGCGGCGGGTGTCGTCGTCGGCCAGGTCATCGACCGAGCGGATCTGTCCGGTGAGGAATCCGCGGCCCAGCGGCGAGTACGCCACGAAGCCGATCCCGTTCTCACGCAACGTGTCCAGAATCCCGTCCTCGGGATCTCGGGTGAACAACGAGTACTCCGATTGCAGTGCGGTGATGGGATGGACCGCATGGGCGCGCCGGATGGTCTCGACTCCCACCTCGGACAACCCGATGTGGCGCACCTTGCCCTCGCCGATGAGTTCGGCGAGCACTCCGACGGTCTCCTCGATCGGCGTGGACCGGTCCAACCGGTGTTGGTAGTAGAGATCGATGTGATCGGTGCCCAGCCGGCGCAGCGACCCCTCCACCGCGGTGCGGATGTTGGCCGGGCTGCTGTCCGCCCCGTCGCGGCCGGTGTGGGAGATCATCCCGAACTTGGTGGCGAGCACGACCTCGTCGCGTCGGCCTTGTAGCGCCCGGCCGACCAACTCCTCGTTCACGTACGGCCCGTACACCTCGGCGGTGTCGATGAGAGTGACGCCCAGGTCAATCGCCCGATGAATGGTGCGGATCGACTCTGCGTCGTCGCGACCCGCGCTGCCGTACGCGAACGACATGCCCATCGTGCCCAGCCCGATCCGCGCCACCTCAAGATCACCCAGCCGCGCCTTCTGCAAAGTTCCCATTGCCCCAGTCTGCCCGGGAATCGGTGGCCGCGCCCCGACGTTGTGCCGCGTATGACCGAGCGCCAGGTGCTGCTGCCCAGCGCAGCCCACCCCATCACCATCACCCCGACCGGGCGTCGGGTCACCGTCACGATCGGTGGCGCGATCGTTGCGCAGACCGATGGCGCCTTGACCCTGCAGGAGTCGACCTATCCAGCGGTGCAGTACATCCCGCGCGCCGACGTGGTGTTCGAGACGCTGACCCGCAGTGCCAACACCACCTACTGTCCGTACAAGGGCGAGGCGAACTACTACGACGTCGGCGGGGTTGCCGACGTGACCTGGACCTATGAGGACCCGTATCCGGCCGTCGCCGAAATCGCCGGTCACCTGGCGTTCTACCCGGAGAAGGCGCAGATCGTCCTGGCCTAATCTGGTGCTGTGCCCTCAACCAGCGTCGTATTCGAGGGTCCGGCCAGCCCGGGCCTGACGTTGGCGCCGTGGCGGCGCGGTGGTGGTGATCCCTGCAACCGGATCGGTGCCGACGGCGCGATCTGGCGCGTCAGCGCGATGAATACCGGTCCGGTCACCGTGCGGATCACCAAATCGGCCCCCGAGACCGTGGACTGCGAGGCCTGGGGTGCCGGGAGCGCCGAGTTCCTCGACGGATTCGCGGCGCTGGTGGGTGCCGATGACGACGCGACCGGCTTCGAACCGGTCGAACCGACGATCGCCGAGGCCCACCGTCGGGTGCCGCATCTGCGACTCGGTCGCAGCGGCCGGGTCCTGGAAGCCCTGGTGCCCGCGATCATCGAGCAGCGGGTCTCGGGCATGGACGCCTGGCGGGCCTGGCGACGGTTGGTGACGACGTACGGCGCCCCCGCTCCGGGGCCGGCGCCCGCCGGGATGCGGGTGCCGCCCACCGCCGAGGCGTGGCGACGCATCCCATCCTGGGAATTCCACCGGGCCAACGTGGATCCGGGCCGGGCCCGCACCATCGTCGGGTGCGCGCAGCGCGCCGACGCCCTCGAGCGGCTTACCGCTGAGCGGGCCGTGACGGCGCTGCGGTCGCTGCCCGGCGTCGGCGAATGGACGGCAGCCGAAACCGTGCAACGTGCCTTCGGCGACGCCGACGCCCTGTCGGTGGGGGACTACCACCTGGCGACGATGGTGGGACGCACCCTGCTCGGCAGGCCGATCGATGATGCGGCCATGGTGGAACTGCTCGAACCGCTGCGCCCACATCGGCAACGGGCCGTCCGGCTGCTGGAAGCCAGCGGACTGGCCCGTAATCCGCGATTCGGAGCGCGTCAGGCGATTCCGAACCTGCGCGCGTTGTAGCCGGGCTGATTGCGCGCCGCGGTTGTCGGGTACCCGGGACGGGAACCGATCGTGACTCGAAAGGAGCCGCAATGACCTCGTTCACCATTCCCGGACTGACCGACAAGCAGGGCAGCGACGTGGCCGCGCTGTTGCAGAAGCAGCTGAGCACCTATAACGACCTGCATCTCACGCTCAAGCACGTCCACTGGAACGTCGTCGGTCCGAACTTCATCGGAGTGCACGAGATGATCGACCCGCAGGTGGAGTTGGTGCGGGCCTACGCCGACGAGGTCGCTGAACGGATTGCCGCACTGGGCAAATCGCCGAAGGGCACACCGGGCGCGATCATCTCCGACCGCAGCTGGGACGACTATTCCGTCGGGCGTGACAACGTGCAGGCCCACCTCGCGGCACTCGACCTCGTCTACAACGGGGTGATCGAGGACACCCGCAAGGCGATCGAGCGCCTGGAGAAACTCGACCTGGTGTCCCAGGACGTGCTCATCGATCACGCCGCCGAACTCGAGAAGTTCCAGTGGTTCGTCCGGGCCCATCTGGAGAGCGCCGGGGGCACGCTGGCCCATGAGGGCGCGCCCACCGAGCGCGGTGCGGCAGGCAAGGCGCGACGCAAGAGTGCTTGACCTGAACCATTGTTGAGGTGCCAAGCTCGGCGGTATGCCTACCTGGATTTGCACGGGATGCGGTGTGGAACAACCGGATTCCGATACCGAACCGGCGACCAGCTGCGTGCTGACCTCCGAGGTGGTGTCGATCGAGGAACGTGGCGACCTACCACCGCACGGCATCTGGACCACGCTGGATGAACTGGCGGCCCAGCCGCACCACACCGAACACGTCGACCACGGCCGCGGGGTGCACAGCCTGCGCAGAGCGCCCAAGTTCGCCATCGGGCACCGGTCGTTCCTGGTGCAGACGGCGAACGGAAACTTGCTGTGGGATTCGCCGGGCTACCTGGACGACGAGATCGTCGGCCTCGTTCACGGCCTCGGCGGTGTCGCCGCTGTTGCCGCCAGCCATCCGCACATGTTCGGTGCGCAACTCAGTTGGAGCAGGGCGTTCGGGGGAGTGCCGGTGTATGTGAACTCCCTTGATGCCGAGTGGCTTCCGGCTCCGGATCCGCTGATCGAGCTGTGGGACGGGCAGTCCGAACCACTGCCCGGACTACGGCTGATACATGTCGGCGGCCACATGCGGGGCAGTGCGGTGGCGCTGACGGCCGATGGCACCCTGCTGGTCGGGGACACCATCTCCGGTGGGCTGGCCCGGAACTGGGTGTCGTTCCAACGGAACTTCCCCAAGCACGTCCCGCTGTCGGCCGCGGTGGTGCGGCGGATCGTGGACCGGCTCGATGCATACGACTACGACCGGCTCTACACCCTTGGCGGCGATGAGATAGACATCGCCGCCAAGGATGTGGTGCACCGGTCGGCCGAGACTCATATTCGCTGGGTCAGTGGTGAATTCGACCACCTGACCTGATCCGCGGTGCTACCGGTCGAGGGCGTCCTCGCGCACCGGACGGTCGGCCAGTTCGTCGGCGACACCGAACAGGAACGAGTAGGCGAGCCCGGCGATGGCCGCACCGACCAGCGGGGCCAACCAGAATGCCCAGAGCTGCGCGGGTGCACCGTTGCCGTTGAAGAACGCGACCGCCGTGGAGCGGGCCGGGTTGACCGACGTGTTGGAGATCGGGATCGAGATCAGGTGGATCAACGTCAGGGTGAGCCCGATCGCCAGTCCGGCAAAGCCCTTCGGCGCGCGGTCGTCGGTGGAGCCGAGGATGACCAGCAGGAACACCGCGGTCAGGATCACTTCGGCGAGGAGAACCGCGACCAGCGAATAGCCGCCGGGGGAGTGCTCGCCGAACCCATTGGCGGCCATGTTCCCGGTGGCAGACCAACCGTCCTTGCCGCTGGCGATCACGTAGATCACCACGCCGGCGACCAGACCGCCGACCACCTGTGAAATCCAGTACGGCACAACGGCTGCCCACTCGACGCGGCGGGCCAGCGCGGCGCCCAGCGTGACCGCCGGATTGAAGTGCCCGCCCGAGATGGTGCCGAAGGCGTACACGCCGGTCAGCACCGTCAGGCCGAACGCCAGGGCGACCCCGAGGAAACCGATCCCCACGGAGAAGCCGTCGGAGAGAAACTTCGCGGCGAACACCGCGCTACCGCAACCGCCCAGGACCAGCCAGAACGTCCCGATGAATTCGGCTGCCAATCGATGTGACATTGTCGGCGTACTCATGGCGAACTCCTCCGTAGATGTGGTTCATTCCGGAGGGTTTCACGCCACTGTGCAATGGCAGCATCGTTGTTGTGAAATTGATTGCACAGTGAAATTTACGTTGCCGTGCCGAAATCAGCGGTAGGCGGTGAGCCGGGCGATCAAGGCGACCACGCCGTCGTCGCCGATGGCCTGCGCATCAGCTACCCCTGAGCTTCGTCCGGTCCGCAATGCCCTTGCCTCATAACGGGATTCGTTGCCGCCGCGGAACTGGCGCAGATAGTTGACCCGCAATGAAGCCGTCTGCCACGGCGCACCGGTGCCGTCGCCGAGGGCGGCGGAGCCGACGAGTTCGAGTGCCGCGGCGGACACCCCGCCGTGCACGATGCCGATGCTG
>NZ_HG322951.1:146392-186510 GCF_000455325.1 Mycolicibacterium septicum DSM 44393 | reverse complement strand
ACCTCGACCGACATGCGGTCTTCCAGGGCGGCGGGTGGGATTCCGTCGGTCGAGCTCGCCGGCCAGGCGACGAGGTGCCCCGGAGCGTGGATGTGGAAGGACCGCACCGTCGCCGTCCCCACCAACTGGCCGCCGTGCATCAGCTCGGCCAGGCTCAGCGAACCCGTGCCCTTCGGGCCGAACGGCCGTGCGGTGGCGACCACGGGCTCCTCTGGCGCCGCCGCGACGAGCTCCAGCGCGTGCGGCGCCAGCTCGACGGCCAGCTCACTGGACACCGTCCACTCGTCTTCATCGCGGCGATAGTGGTTGACCAGGCCGCCGATGTGGTCGACCAGCATCGCCAGCGGGGCGGCGGTCGGGACGTGCGTCAGCGGATTGAGCAGACCGCCCACGGGTATGGAGGCCACGCAGCGGTCCGGGCCTTCCTCAAGGGTTTGTACGCCCATGCGGCCCAGCGGGGTGTTCAGCGGATAGTGCATCGCCGTCAACAGTTACGCCCATCACGGTGGCCAGATACCCCCTAGGGGTATACAGTGGCGACATGACCACGATCGAACACGCGATGCACGAGCATGAACACACCGGTCACGCAGGGCATGGCGGCCATGGCGACCATGTCGCACAGTTCCGAAGGTTGTTCTGGGTCATGGCGGCGCTGGCCGTGCCGACCGTCGCACTCTCACCGATGTTCGCGATGCTCCTCGGCTACGACCTTCCGGGCTTCCCCGGGGCGCGCTGGATCTCGCCGGTACTCGGCACGGTCATGTACGTATGGGGCGGCCGGCCGTTCCTGACCGGTGCGATCAGCGAGATACGTTCGCGCGCACCGGGAATGATGCTGCTGATCGGATTGGCGATCACGGTCGCGTTCATCTCGTCGTGGGGGGCCAGCCTCGGGGTGCTGCACCACGAGCTGGACTTCTGGTGGGAGCTCGCGCTGCTGATCGTGATCATGCTGCTGGGCCACTGGATCGAGATGCGGTCGCTGGCCCAGACCACTTCGGCACTCGACTCGCTGGCCGCGCTGCTGCCCGACGAGGCCGAGCGCGTCGAGAACGACGGCGATGCCGAGCAGGTGGTGACCGTGGCCCCGGCCGATCTGCAGGTCGGCGACCTGGTGATCGTCCGGCCGGGCGGCAGCGTGCCCGTCGACGGCCGCATCGTCGACGGTGCCGCCGACATGGATGAGTCGATGGTGACGGGCGAGTCGCGGACGGTGCGCCGAAGTGCGGGTGACGACATCGTCGCGGGCACCGTCGCCACCGATTCAGGGCTGCGGATCCGGGTGACGGCCGTCGGCGACGACACCGCGCTGGCCGGCATCCAGCGGTTGGTCGGCGAGGCGATGAACTCCTCGTCGCGGGCGCAGCGCCTGGCCGACCGGGCCGCGGGCTGGCTGTTCTGGTTCGCGCTGGGATCGGCGGTGCTGACGGCGTTGGCGTGGACCCTGCTGGGCGAACCCGACCAGGCCGTGGTCCGCACGATCACGGTGCTGGTCATCGCGTGCCCGCACGCCCTGGGGCTGGCCATCCCGCTGGTGGTGTCCATCGCGACCGAGCGGGCCGCAAGGGGCGGGGTGCTGATCAAGGACCGCCTGGCGCTGGAGACCATGCGCACTGTCGGTGCGGTCCTGTTCGACAAGACCGGAACCCTCACCAAGGGCGAGCCGGCCGTCACCGCGGTGGTGGCCACGGACCGCGCGGAGAACGACGTGCTGGCATTGGCGGCAGCCGCCGAGGCGGATTCCGAACACCCGCTGGCCCGCGCCATCGTCGCGGCGGCACAGCAGCGCGGCCTCGACATCCCGGCGGCCACCGACTTCAGTTCCTCGCCCGCGGTCGGGGTCAGCGCCCTGGTCGGTGGGCAGCGCGTGCAGGTCGGTGGTCCCGCACTACTCGAACAGGCCGGGCAGGCCCCGCTGCCGGACACCGCCGGGTGGGATGGCGCCACCGTGCTGCATGTCCTGGTCGACGGAAGCGTGGTCGGCGCGTTGGCCCTGGCCGACGAGATCCGGCCGGAATCCCGGCAGGCCGTCGACGCATTGCACGAACTCGGCATCGAAGTGGTGATGATCACTGGCGACGCCGCTCCGGTGGCCTCCGCGGTGGCCTCAGAGCTGGGCATCGACCGCGTATTCGCAGGTGTACGGCCTGAAGACAAGGCCGCCAAGGTCGCCGAACTCCAGCGCGAAGGCCTGAAGGTGGCCATGGTGGGCGACGGCGTCAACGATGCGCCGGCACTGGCCGCCGCGGACGTCGGCATCGCCATCGGCGCGGGTACCGACGTCGCGATCGCCTCGGCGGGCGTCATCCTGGCGAGCTCGGACCCACGATCGGTGCTCTCGGTGATCGAGCTTTCCCGGCAGTCCTACCGCAAGATGAAGCAGAACCTTTGGTGGGCAGCGGGTTACAACCTGATCTCGGTCCCGTTGGCCGCCGGTGTGGCCGCTCCGCTGGGTTTTGTAATGCCGATGTCCGTCGGGGCGATATTGATGTCAGCGTCGACGGTTGTCGTGGCACTCAATGCGCAGTCGCTACGTCGCCTCGACTTGCGGCCCGAGGCCGGCGTACGCAGCGTTACGCGGGTCTCGGGGCGCTGACGGTGCAAATCTAAGAATCTGACTAAGCTTTCCTGCAAATATCAATAGTGGTTATAACAGCACTATAACGGCATATTTATGTGCACTCAGCAAACAAATATGACGATTAGGGTGGTGGTTGGCCCAGGAGGGGGTGGGGTCCCCCTGTTGGGAATGTGTGAAATATCAAGGGCTGCAATGTGATTGACCATTTCTGCGACAGGCCTGTTCGCAGGGTTGAAAGCCGCCGACGGAGTATCGTTAGGCTTGGCTAAGTTGGCATCTGCCACGGTAGTTGCCTTATCGTTTTCTCCACTTATGGCGTGTGGGACATAGCCGTCGTCCAGTGCTGCACGGAGGCCACCCACGCCGAGCCGGCTTCTTCGTAGAAGCGTGTTGAAGGGCAAGGTGGGAATGGCGCCCAGCAAGGTCGGGCTGTACAACCCCGCATACGAACATGATGCGTGCGGTGTGGCAATGGTGGCAGACATTCATGGTCGCCGCAGCCGGGACATCGTGGACAAGGCCATCACGGCACTGGTGAACCTGGAGCACCGCGGTGCTCAGGGCGCCGAGCCGAACACCGGCGACGGCGCAGGCATTCTGCTGCAGGTCCCGGACTCGTTCCTGCGTGAGGTCGTCGACTTCCAGCTCCCGGAGCCCGGTAGCTACGCCACCGGTATGGCTTTCCTCCCGCAGTCGTCGCGCGATGCGGCCGCGGCAGCCGAAGCCGTCGAGAAGATCGTCGAAGCCGAGGGCCTGCAGGTGCTGGGCTGGCGCGAGGTGCCCACCGACGACTCGTCACTGGGCGCACTGGCCCGTGACGCCATGCCGACGTTCCGGCAGCTGTTCATCGGCGGTGCCTCCGGCATGGACCTGGAGCGCAAGGCGTACGTCGTGCGCAAGCGGGCCGAACACGAGCTGGGCACCAAGGGCCCGGGCCAGGACGGCCCCGGTCGCGAGACGGTGTACTTCCCGAGCCTGTCCGGCCAGACGTTCGTCTACAAGGGCATGCTGACCACCCCGCAGCTCAAGGCGTTCTACCTGGACCTGCAGGACGACCGGATGACCAGCGCGCTGGGCATCGTGCACTCCCGCTTCTCCACCAACACGTTCCCGTCCTGGCCGTTGGCCCACCCGTTCCGGCGGATCGCCCACAACGGCGAGATCAACACCGTCACGGGCAACGAGAACTGGATGCGCGCACGTGAGGCGCTGATCCGCACCGAGGTGTTCGGCACCGACGGCCTCGACAAGATCGTCCCCGTCTGTACCCCCGGCGCGTCGGACACCGCACGCTTCGACGAGGTGCTCGAGCTGCTGCACCTCGGCGGCCGCAGCCTGCCGCACGCCGTGCTGATGATGATCCCCGAGGCGTGGGAACGCCACGAGTCGATGGATCCCGCCCGCCGTGCCTTTTACGAGTTCCACGACTCGCTGATGGAGCCCTGGGACGGCCCGGCCTCGGTGTGCTTCACCGACGGCACCGTCATCGGCGCCGTGCTGGACCGCAACGGCCTGCGTCCCTCCCGCATCTGGGTGACCGACGACGGCCTCGTCGTGATGGCGTCCGAAGCCGGCGTGCTGCCGCTCGACCCGTCCACCGTGGTCCAGAAGCTGCGCCTGCAGCCCGGCCGGATGTTCCTGGTGGACACCGCCCAGGGCCGCATCGTCTCCGACGAGGAGATCAAGGCTCAGCTGGCCAGTGAGCAGCCCTACCAGGAATGGATCGAGGCGGGCCTGTTCCCCCTCGACGAGCTGCCCCCGGGTGACTATGTCCGGATGCCGCACCACCGTGTGGTGCTGCGCCAGCAGATCTTCGGCTACACCTACGAGGAGCTGAACCTGTTGGTGGCGCCCATGGCGCGCACCGGTGCCGAGGCGCTGGGTTCGATGGGCACCGACACCCCGGTCGCCATCCTCTCGGCGCGGCCGCGGATGCTGTTCGACTACTTCCAGCAGCTGTTCGCCCAGGTCACCAACCCGCCGCTGGACGCCATCCGCGAAGAGGTGGTCACCAGCCTGCAGGGCGTCATCGGGCCCGAAGGCGACCTGCTCAACCCCGGTCCGGAATCGTGCCGGCAGATCGTGCTCCCGCAGCCGATCCTGCGCAACGCCGACCTGTCCAAGCTGGTCTGCGTCGATCCCGACCATGAGGTCCGGGGCCACAAGCACGGCATGCGCGCCGCGGTGATCCGCTGCCTGTACCCGGTCAACCGGGGCGGCCAGGGCCTCAAAGAGGCGCTGGACAACGTCCGCGCCAAGGTCTCGGAGGCGATCCGCGAGGGCGCCCGCATCATCGTGCTGTCCGACCGCGAATCCAACGAGACCATGGCGCCGATCCCGTCGCTGCTGTCCGTGGCCGCGGTGCACCACCACCTGGTCCGCGAGCGCACGCGTACCAAGGTCGGCCTGGTGGTCGAGGCCGGTGACGCCCGCGAGGTGCACCACATGGCCATGCTGTGCGGCTTCGGTGCCGCCGCGGTCAACCCGTACATGGCCTTCGAGTCGATCGAGGACATGGTCGACCGGGGCGTGATCTCCGGAATCAACAGCGACAAGGCCAAGGCCAACTACGTCAAGGCCGCAGGCAAGGGCGTGCTCAAGGTGATGTCCAAGATGGGCATCTCCACCCTGGCGTCCTACACCGGTGCGCAACTGTTCCAGGCGATCGGCATCTCCCAGGAAGTGCTCGACCAGTACTTCACCGGCCTGAGCTGCCCGGTGGGTGGCATCGACCTCGACGACATCGCCGCCGACGTCGCAACCCGCCACTCACTGGCCTACCTGGACCGCCCCGACGAGCGCGCACACCGCGAGCTCGAGGTCGGCGGCGAGTACCAGTGGCGCCGCGAGGGTGAGTACCACCTGTTCAACCCGGACACGGTGTTCAAGCTCCAGCACTCCACCCGCACCGGCCAGTACTCGATCTTCAAGGAGTACACCTCCCTGGTCGACGACCAGAGTGAGCGGATGGCCTCGCTTCGCGGCCTGCTGAAGTTCCGCTCCGGCGATGAAGCCGTGCGCCAGCCGATCTCGATCGACGAGGTGGAATCCGCCTCCGAGATCGTCAAGCGCTTCTCCACCGGTGCCATGAGCTACGGCTCGATCTCGGCCGAGGCGCACGAGACCCTGGCCATCGCGATGAACCGCCTCGGCGGCCGGTCGAACTCGGGTGAGGGCGGCGAGAGCGTCGACCGGTTCGAACCCGACGAGAACGGTGATTGGCGCCGCAGCGCCATCAAGCAGGTGGCCTCCGGCCGGTTCGGTGTGACCAGCCACTACCTGACCAACTGCTCCGACATCCAGATCAAGATGGCCCAGGGTGCGAAACCTGGTGAGGGCGGTCAGCTTCCGGGTCACAAGGTGTACCCGTGGGTGGCCGAGGTGCGGCACTCGACCCCGGGTGTCGGCCTGATCTCGCCGCCGCCGCACCACGACATCTACTCGATCGAGGATCTGGCACAGCTGATCCACGACCTGAAGAACGCCAACCCGGCAGCTCGCGTGCACGTGAAGCTGGTTTCGGAGAACGGTGTCGGAACGGTCGCCGCGGGTGTCTCCAAGGCACATGCCGACGTCGTGCTGATCTCCGGCCACGACGGCGGTACCGGTGCCACCCCGCTGACGTCGCAGAAGCACGCGGGCGCCCCGTGGGAGCTGGGCCTGGCCGAGACGCAGCAGACCCTGCTGCTCAACGGCCTGCGTGACCGCATCGTGGTCCAGGTCGACGGTCAGCTCAAGACCGGCCGCGACGTCGTGATCGCCGCCCTGTTGGGCGCCGAGGAGTTCGGCTTCGCCACCGCTCCACTGGTCGTGGCGGGCTGCATCATGATGCGCGTCTGCCACCTCGACACCTGCCCGGTGGGTGTGGCCACCCAGAACCCGGTGCTTCGGCAGCGGTTCAACGCCAAGCCCGAGTTCGTCGAGAACTTCTTCATGTTCATCGCCGAAGAAGTCCGTGAACTCATGGCGCAGTTGGGCTTCCGCACCGTCAACGAGATGGTCGGCCAGGTCGGCGCGCTGGACACCACCCAGGCCGCCGAGCACTGGAAGGCGCACAAGCTGGACCTGACGCCGGTGCTGTACGAGCCCGAGTCGGCGTTCATGAACCAGGACCTGTACTGCAGCTCGCGTCAGGACCACGGCCTGGACAAGGCACTGGATCAGCAGCTGATCACCCAGAGCCGTGAGGCACTGGACTCCGGTTCGTCGGTGCGTTTCTCGACGAAGATCACCAACGTCAACCGCACGGTGGGCACCATGCTCGGCCACGAGGTCACCAAGGCCTATGGCGGGCAGGGACTTCCGGACGGCACCATCGACATCACGTTCGACGGGTCGGCAGGCAACAGCTTCGGTGCGTTCGTGCCCAAGGGCATCACGCTGCGGGTCTACGGCGACGCCAACGACTATGTCGGCAAGGGTCTGTCGGGTGGCCGCATCGTGGTCCGCCCGGCCGACGAAGCACCGGCTGACTTCGCCGCCGAGGACAACATCATCGCCGGCAACGTGGTGCTCTTCGGCGCCACCAGCGGCGAGGCGTTCCTGCGCGGCCAGGTCGGCGAGCGGTTCGCGGTCCGTAACTCCGGCGCCCACGCGGTCGTCGAAGGTGTCGGCGACCACGGCTGCGAGTACATGACCGGCGGCAAGGTCGTCATCCTCGGACCCACTGGCCGCAACTTCGCGGCGGGTATGTCCGGCGGTGTCGCCTACGTCTACGACCCGGCAGATGTGCTGGGCGAGAACCTGAACACCGAGATGGTGGAGCTGGAAGCCCTTGAGGCCTCTGATGTCGAATGGTTGCGCAATTTCATTGCCGCCCATGTCGACGCGACCGATTCGGCTGTGGGACAACGGGTCCTAGACTCCTGGGATGGATCGGATGGAGCGTTGAAGCATTTTGTGAAGGTCATGCCGCGCGACTACAAGCGCGTGCTGGCCGCGATCGCCGAAGCCAAAGAGGCCGGCGTGAATGTGGACGAGGCGATCATGGCGGCGGCCAATGGCTGATCCGCGCGGTTTCCTCAAGCACACCTCCAAGGAGCTTCCGTCCCGCCGGCCGGTTCCGCTGCGCCTCAAGGACTGGAAAGAGGTCTACGAGGACTTCTCCCACGACTCCTTGCAGGACCAGGCATCACGATGCATGGACTGCGGTATCCCGTTCTGCCACAACGGCTGCCCGCTGGGGAACCTGATCCCCGAGTGGAACGACCTGGTCTACAAGGACCGGTGGCGCGACGCGATCGAGCGGCTGCACGCCACCAACAACTTCCCGGAGTTCACCGGACGGCTGTGCCCCGCCCCGTGTGAGGCATCGTGCGTCCTTGGCATCAACCAGGATCCGGTGACCATCAAGCAGGTCGAGGTCGAGATCATCGACAACGCCTTCGACCAGGGCTGGGTCGTTCCGAAGATGCCCGATGTGCAGACCGGCAAGAAGGTCGCCGTCGTCGGGTCCGGTCCGGCCGGACTGGCCGCCGCCCAGCAGCTGACCCGGGCCGGCCACACCGTCACGGTGTTCGAGCGCGCCGACCGCATCGGCGGTCTGCTGCGCTACGGCATCCCCGAGTTCAAGATGGAAAAGCGCCACATCGACCGGCGTCTGGAGCAGATGGCTGCCGAGGGCACCCAGTTCCGGCCCGGCGTCAACGTCGGCGTCGACATCACCGTGGCCCAGCTGCGGCTGAACTACGACGCGGTCGTGCTGGCCGGCGGTGCCACCGCATGGCGCGATCTGCCAGTCCCCGGTCGCGAGCTCGACGGCATCCACCAGGCCATGGAGTTCCTGCCGTGGGCCAACCGCGTGCAGCTCGGCGATGACGTCCTCGACGAGAACGGCCAGCCGCCGATCACCGCCAAGGACAAGCACGTCATCATCATCGGCGGTGGCGACACCGGCGCGGACTGCCTCGGCACCTCGCACCGTCAGGGCGCGGCCAGCATCCACCAGTTCGAGATCATGCCGCGTCCGCCCGAGACCCGTGCCGACTCGACCCCGTGGCCGACCTACCCGCTGATGTTCCGGGTGTCCTCGGCCCACGAAGAGGGCGGCGATCGCGTGTTCTCGGTCAACACCGAGGAATTCACCGGCGCCGACGGTCACGTGACCGGCCTGCGTGCGCACGAGGTCAAGATGAACGCCGGCAAGTTCGAGAAGGTCGAAGGCAGCGACTTCGAGCTCAAGGCCGACCTGGTGTTGCTCGCGATGGGCTTCGTCGGACCGGAGAAGGAAGGTCTGCTGACCAAGCTCGGTGTCGAGCTGACCGACCGTGGAAACGTCTCACGCGACAACAACTTCCAGACCTCGGTGCCCGGCGTCTTCGTCGCAGGCGACATGGGTCGCGGACAGTCGCTGATCGTGTGGGCGATCGCCGAGGGCCGGGCCGCTGCCGCGGGTGTGGATCGCTACCTGATGGGCAACACCGCCCTGCCGGTGCCGATCAAGCCCACCGCCGCACCGCAGCGCTAGCCGTTTAGCAGGCGGGTGACCAGTTCGGTTCGCGAATGCACGCCGGACTTTCGATAGACGTGCTGCAGATGGCTCTTCACCGTCGGAACGCTGATGAACAGGGCGCGCGAGATGTCGCTGTTGCTCGCGCCCTGGGCGAGTAGTTCGACGACGTCGCGCTCCCGAGCTGACAGTTGCCAATGTTCGGGAACCGCAGAAGAATTCGGTGCACCCGGCAATTGGCCGAGCATGCAGTACGACTGCTCGACGAATCCGTGTGACTTCTGCAGGAACTGGATTTCGTCTTTTGTGAAGTCGCCGTCGTTGGCGCTCTTCAGCAGCGAGACCCCGGCCACGATGCGCCCGGCATGGCGCAGGTACAGCTCCGCCTCGTACCGGTAGCCCATCGGGCGGAAGAACCCCGCGTAGTAGTCGGTTCTGTCCAATCGCTGGCCGAGATCGTTCGAGGTCGCCAGCTCAGCGCCGGACCCCGCGAACCGGCGGGGATGAAACGGGTCCAACTCGTGGAAGTAGCCGGTGTACGGGCCGTTGTCCTCGGGACGGATCCGGTCGAACACGTGCTCGCCGGCATTCATGCGGTGATCCACCGAGTAGAAGACCATCCCGGAGACACGAACGAACCGGGACAAGAACGCCATGGTGTTGCGCTTGAACTGGATGTTGCGCGTGACCGCCATGTCGTACACCTCCACGGACTTCATCCCTTCGGATGATTCTCACCAGGGTAGGCCGCTCATAGAGTGCCCACGTGAGCAGAACACTGATCCGGTCATCGAAGATCCTGACCTTCGACGAGACGCGCCCGACCGCGGAGGCGATCCTCGTCGAGGACGGCGTGATCGTCGAGGTGGGTGGCTTCGCGGACCTGGCCGAGTCCGCCGGTCCGGACACCCGAATCATGGATTCCGGAAGCGCGGTCGTCATGCCGGGGCTGATCGACACCCATCCCCATGTCATGCACTTCGGCGCGTTACGCGGCGGCCTGGTCGATTTGAGCGATGTCGTCGACCACGCGGACATCATCGCGCGGATCCGCGCCCGCGCCGCCGAGACACCCCTCGGCGAGTGGATCATCTGCACGCCGGTCGGTGAAGCCCACTACTTCATCCGAAAGTCATGGCGAGACCTTGCCGAACGCCGCCTGCCCGATCGGCACACCCTCGACCTGGCCACCGCCGACCATCCGGTGCTCATCCAGGCGTGGGCGCCCCGGACGCCGAACATCGTGGCGTTCAACAGCGCTGGCCTGCGGGCTGTCGGGTTGTCGGACTTCATCCCCGACAGGGTCTGCGACGTCGAGATCGACAAGGACGAAGCCGGCCGATTGACCGGCATCCTGCGCGGACCGGTCAACAACTACTACACATACGACCCGTTCTGGGGTCAGATCCTGCTCAAGCTGCCGCCGCTGAATCCCGACCACGCCGTACCCGGCGTCCTCGACGAAATGGCCCGCTTCTCGGCCCGTGGGGTGACCACCCTGTACGAGGGGCATGCGATGGAACCCGTGCACCTGGCGATGTATCAGCAGTTGCGTGCTGCCGGGATGCTCACGATGCGTGTGCAGGCGACATTCGACGTGGAGTCGGTGATCTTCTATCCCTTCGAGCCCATGTCGCTGCCCGATTTCGACGAGAGGCTGAAATCCCTTGCGCCACAGTCGTCCGACACCGCCGATGATCTCTTCCGAATCACCGGCATGACCATCAGCCCCGGCGGCCCCTGCTTCGCAGGTCATTTCGCGATGCACGAACCGTATGCGGATCCGTTCGGCCGGCCCACCAAGGGCCAGCGATTCGTCTCACTGGAGAAAGAAGAATCGTTCGTCCGCTTCTGCGCGCAGAACGGGATCAGGGCGAACATCTGTATCGGCTCCTACCGCGAGCACGACGACTTCCTGGAGATCGCCGAGCGCGTGGTCACCGAGCACGACTTCCGTGACAAGGCCTGGATTCTGCAGCACGCCATCACGATCAGTCCCGATCATGTGCGCCGGTACAAGGCTCTCGGATTCCAGGTCACCACATCCGTCGGGTTCGCCTGGGGTAAGGGCGCGATGTACGACGAGCGCATCGGCCGGCACATCTGGCGCGACATGGTGCCGCTGCGACGTCTTCTCGACGCGGGCCTCGATGTCTCCGGCGGCTCGGATTGGGGACCCAAGAGCCCGTGGGAGCAGATCGCCCTGGCGCAGACCCACGAGATCGCCGGTACCGACCTGCGCAACGACGGCCCCGATCAGGTGATCACCCGCATGGAATCGCTTGCCATGTGGACGACGAGCGCCGCGAAGATCCTGGGCTGGAACGGGATCGGATCCATTCGGCCGGGAAATCACGCCGACCTGATCTTCGTCGATCGTGATCCGTCGACCTGCGACATCGACGACCTGAAGCACACCCGGGTCCACCGGACCTTGTTGGCGGGGAACGTCGTTCACGACGACGGTGTGCTCTGATGAAGACGGAAGAATACGCGGACTACGACGCGATCGGCCTCGCCGATCTGATCCGGGACAAAGAGGTGTCGGTCGCCGAAGTCCACGAAGCGGCCCGCGCCGCGATCGAAGCGGTCGACAAGACGCTCAATGCCGTGGTCTCCGGGCCCTGGGAGGTGCCGCTCGACTGCGACACGGCGGGCGTGTTCGCGGGGATTCCGTTTGCCCTCAAGGATTTCGCGACACACGCGGCCGGAGTGCCGACCCGGTTCGGTAGCCGGCTCGCCGGCGAAGGCGTGGTGTTTCCACACGACACCGAACTGATGACGCGATTCCGGGCGGCCGGGCTGGCGACCGTCGCATCGACCACCACGCCGGAGTTCGCGTTCAACGGAAACACCGAACCCGTGACACAGGGGTCAACCCGGAACCCGTGGGACACGACGCGAAGTGCCGGAGGCTCGAGTGGTGGGTCGGCGGTGCTGGTCGCTGCCCGCGCCCTTCCGATCGCCCACGCGACCGACGGTGGCGGTTCGATCCGAATTCCCGCTTCGGCCAACGGATTGGTGGGCCTGAAGCCGAGTCGTGGTCGAGTACCCGTGGGACCCGACACGAGCGAACCGTTGTCCGGGTTGGGTGCCGAGTTCGGGCTGACCCGATCCGTGCGGGACTGTGCGGCCCTGCTCGATGCCGTGAGCGGACCGGCTCCGGGCGACAAGTACATCATTCGTGACCCTGCTCGGCCCTACCGAGAGGAGGTCGGCCGGAATCCTGGACGGTTACGCATCGCGATCCAGACCGAATCCTGGTCCGGTGGCCCGGTCGACGCGGAGATATCCGACGTGGTGAACGCTGTCGGCACGGTCCTGGAAGGCTTAGGGCATTACGTGAGTCCGGACTCGCCGGTCTTCGACTGGGGGCAGTTCGTCGACGCCAACCTGCCGGTGTGGAGCGTGTCCCTCGCCGAGGGGATCGATGCTCTCGCAGCGGCTTTCGGCACGGCGCCGGGCCCCGGCAACCTCGAAGCGACAACGTTGGCATGTGCGGAGTACGGCCGGCTCGTCACCGGCACGCAACTCGGCGGAGCGCTCGCAGTCTTCAACCAGGTTTCGCGTGCCGTCGGAACGTTCTTCACCGGCTACGACCTGCTGCTGACCCCCACGCTGAGCCAACCGCCCGAACCGTTGGGCGAACTCGACGCCGACGACGCGTCGCTCAGTCCCAGGGAATGGATGCACAAGCTGCTCGGCGTGTGTTCCTTCACCCCGCTGTTCAACGTCACCGGTGGACCGGCGATCAGCCTGCCGCTGGGGTGGACGCGTTCGGGGTTGCCGGTCGGTGTCCAGCTGGCGGCGCCGATGTGCGACGAAGGCACCCTGATTGCTGTTGCGTCCCAACTGGAGACGGCCTTGCCCTGGGCCGATCGGGTACCGGGGGTGAACGCCGGTGCACTCTGACGAGAGCAGGACACCGATCGCCCCGTACCTCGCGGTGGGCCTTTCGACCGTGGTGCGCAACATCGAACGGCGCTCGCAGATCCAGGCGAACCTCGACGTCATCGAGGACACCGTTCATGCCGCGGTATCCACGGTTTCGATCAACATGCCGGTCAAGCTGGTCGCCCTCGCCGAAGGCGCCCTGACCGGCTTCGGCGACGAAGCCTTCGATGTGCCCCATGTGAAAGCCGCACGTGAGATGTTCATCGACATCCCCGGTCCCGAGACCGACCGGCTGGGTGAGCTCGCCAAGCAGCACGGGGTCTACCTCATCGCGCAATGCAAGGCCAGGTGGCCCGAGGTGATGCCGGATCGCTTCTTCAACTCGATGATCGTGATCTCCCCGGCCGGCGAGGTGGTGCATCGCGCGACCAAGAATCACGTCTGGTGCCGCGAACGGTCCTGCACCCCGCACGACGTCTACGACCGGTGGGTCGAACTGTTCGGCGACGGACTGGATGCTTTCTACCCCGTTCTGCGCACACCGGACATCGGCGCGATCGGGACGATCTGCTGCAGTGACGGCGAGTATCCGGAAGCAGTGCGTGCGTTGGCCTTTCAGGGTGCGGAGGTGGTCTACCGGCCGAGCGAGGCCGTACCCATGACGCAAGCGGGGCCCGACCCGGGTGGAACGTGGTTGCTGCAGAACCGCGCCCATGCGCATTTCAACAGCCTGTACATGATCTGCCCTAACACCGGTCCGGTGTATCCGACGCAGGATGCGGCGCATGCCTTCGACATCGCCGGGGGCAACTCGCACATCGTCGACTACAACGGCGCGATACTCGGCCACACCGTCTCGGGCCACAACTCGGTGGTGGCGGGTGTGGTCGACATCGAGGCACTGCGCCACTTCCGGGTGATGAACCTGAACTCGAATTGGCTCAAGGACCTTCGCACCGAGATCTTCAGTCGCATGTACGACGAACCGATCCATCCGGTGAATCTGTGGCTGGACCGCGAACCGGTGCCGCACGCCGAGGCCGACGAGATCTATCGGGGCAACATCGAGAGGCTGATCCAGCGCGGCGCCTACACACGTCCGGCACATCGTTTTCCCGGAGCCGGCTGAACGGGGGCCGAGCTTCAGAGATTTCTTAATTAACTGATGTGTCCTGCATCACAGGGGTTCGGCGTGCTCGCCAGCGCGAAAAAGTGATCCAGATCTCTTCTTTTGTCTCGCCTGCCGCCACATTTGCCTCATGAGTCCCATCAGAAACATCAGATTTTTGTGCGGCGTGGCTCACGCTGTTTGCCGGATGTTGGGTATCTAATGACGTGGTGAGAGTGCTGCGGTAACGTAGAACTACGGGTACAGCAACCAGTAATTCGCAGGAGTGATCACCGTGTACATCAATCCGATCAGTCGGTCACGGGTGAGTCGTATTGCCTGGTCATTGTTCCGTCATCCGATGAAGAGCCGTGAGTTTCCGGCCAAGAACGAGCGCCTGGTCACGGCAGACGAGCTACTTCGCTTCGGTGTTTGACGGGTATCCGTCTGCTAGCTGAACGCCCTCGAATCGACGCCTGAGCGCCGATCCGAGGGCGTAGCTATATCTGTGTCAATCGGTGAGCTGGCCGGAATCCCTGATCGCCTCGGCCAACGGCTCGAGTACGGCCGGGTCGTAGGGCGGCGGCAGGTAGATGATCGCGAGGTCGAGTCCCTCGGCGCCGAGCGCTGCGGCCTCGTCGACGACCTTCTTGTAGTCGCGGTCCTCGCCGAGGCGCACGTGCGCCGACAGGGTGATCTCCTTGGGGTCGCGGCCGATGTCGGCGCAGTGCGCGGCCAGTACATCGCGCTTCCGGGCGAACTCCTCCGGCGGCCCGCCGACGAAGTTCCAGTGATCGGCGTACTGCGCGGTGATGCGCAGCGTGCGCTTCTCGCCACTTCCGCCGATACAGAACGGCGGGTGCGGCTGTTGCGGACCCTTCGGCTCGTTGCGAGCGTCCTTGAGTTGGTAGAACTTGCCGTCGAACGTCGTCGTCTCCTGCGACAGCAGGCCTTTGAGAACCTGGCAGGCCTCCTCGAACCGGTCGAAGCGCTCCTTGATCGAACCCAGTTCGATGCCGTACGCCCCGGACTCCTCCTCGTTCCAGCCGGCGCCGATGCCGAGCTCCAGGCGGCCGTTGGAGACGATGTCGAGTGCGGAGGCCATGTTCGCCAACACGGCGGGGTGGCGGTAGTGGATGCCGGTGACGAGCACCCCGACGCGCAGCCGCTCAGTGGCCTGCGCCAGGGCGGTCAGCGTCGTCCAACCCTCGAGGCAAGGTCCGGACGAGTCGGAGAAGATCGGATAGAAGTGGTCGAACGTCCAGCCGGACTCGAAGACGTCGATCGTGTCGGCAGCTTTCCAGATGGCGAGCATGTCGGCCCAGGTCGTGTTCTGCGGGGAGGTTTTGAAGGCGAAGCGCACGCCATCACAAACTAGTCGCGTCCGACGATTCATTCCTGGACTCTGCTGGTCGTGCTGATTCCGTATCTTCGGTGCCATTTTGCCGTCGCAATCGGTAGTCTCAGGCAGGTAAATATACGAAATCCCCCGATCCAACCCGTCTGGGAGTGAACATGAGCGAGTACGCAGTCACCGATCCGGCGACCGCCGAGGTGGTCGCCACCTATCCGACCTCGACCGACGCCGAGATCCAGGCTGCGATCGAGGCTGCGGCCAAGACCGGCCGCACCTGGGCCCGCACCACCACGGTGGCCGAGCGGACCGCGCTCATCGGCAAGGTCGCCGCCCTGCACGAGCAGCGCCGCGAGCAGCTGGCCGACGTCATCGTCCGTGAGATGGGCAAGCCGCGCGACCAGGCCCTGGGCGAGGTCGACTTCAGCGCCGCCATCTATCAGTACTACGCCGACAACGCGGAGAAGTTCCTCGCCGACGAGGAGATCACCCTGCTCGACGGTGAAGGCAGCGCAGTGGTCAAGCGAGGCCCCGTCGGCGTGCTGCTCGGCATCATGCCCTGGAACTACCCCTACTACCAGGTCGCCCGGTTCGCCGGTCCAAACCTGATCGTGGGCAACACAATTCTGCTCAAGCACGCCCCGCAATGCCCCGAATCCGCGGAGCTGCTGCAGCTGATCTTCCTCGAGGCCGGCCTGCCGCAGGGCGCCTACGTCGACATCCGCGCCACCAACGACCAGGTCGCCGACATCATCGCCGACCCGCGGGTGGCCGCGGTATCGCTGACCGGTTCAGAGCGGGCGGGTGCCGCGGTGGCCGAGATCGCCGGCCGCAACCTCAAGAAGTGTGTGCTGGAACTCGGCGGCTCCGATCCGTTCATCGTGTTGTCCACCGATGACCTCGACGCGACCGTGCAGTCCGCGGTCGAAGGCCGGATGGAGAACACCGGGCAGGCCTGCAACGCCGCGAAGCGGTTCATCGTCGCCGAGAACCTCTACGACGACTTCCTGGCCAAGTTCACCGAGAAACTGCTGGCCGCCGCCGACGGGATCGCCCCGCTGTCTTCGGAATTGGCCGCCGAGAGGCTCGAGCAACAGGTCAAGGCCGCCGTCGATCAGGGCGCCAAGCTGACCTCGGCGGGGGAGCGTCGCGGCGCCTTCTATCCGCCGGCCGTACTGACCGGCGTCACCGTGGACAACGACGCCTACCGGCAGGAGCTGTTCGGTCCGGTGGCCGTTGTGTACAAGGCGGGCTCGGAGGACGAGGCCGTCGAGATCGCCAATGACACCCCGTTCGGGCTGGGCTCCTACGTCTTCACCACCGATGCCGATCAGGCCGCACGCGTGGCCGACCGCATCGATGCGGGCATGGTGTTCGTCAACGCCGTCGGCGCCGAAGGGGCCGAGTTGCCGTTCGGCGGCATCAAGCGATCCGGTTTCGGGCGTGAGCTCGGCAGGTTCGGCATGGACGAGTTCGTGAACAAGAAGCTGATCCGTACGGTCAGCTGACGTGTGAGCGGGCATGCTCGATCGCTTCGTCGAGCGAATCGAGCAGATGGTTTTCGTGTCGCAGTGACTCGAACACGCCGACGTTGGCGAGCAACTCGGCGTGTTCGGGGCGAACACCCTTGATGATCACCGTGATACCGCGCGACTCCAGTTCGGTCGCGATCTCGGCGAGGGTGTGTGCGCCGGTGGCGTCGAGCATGCCCAGTTGCGACATCCGGATGATGACGACGGATGTCCGCGGATGCTCGGCGTCCACGATCGCACTCGAAATACGTTCGGCCGCACCGAAGAACATCGCGCCGTCGAGGCGCAGCAGCGCGATCCGATCATCCCCGGGATGCGACGGTCCCGGGAGTTCCTCACGGACGACGCTGCTGCGCCGCGCCACCGAGCGCAGCGCGAAGAACGCGGCGACGACGACGCCGATCTCGACGGCCTCGATCAGGTCGAAGCACACCGTGACGGCGGCGGTCAGCGCGAACGTCAAGGCATCGGATCGCGTGGAGCGCAGGATCTTCCGGATCGTGCCGGCCGAGATCATCCGGAACGACGTCACCATCAGGACCCCGGCCAGCGCGGCGAGCGGAATGGTGGACACCGGACCGGTGGCCAGGTAGACCACGCTCAGCAGGACGAGCGAGTGCACGATCGCCGCCACCCGCGTCCTGGCGCCGGACCGGACGTTGACCGCCGTGCGGGCGATCGCACCGGTGGCGGGCATACCGCCGAAGACTCCGGAGGCGACCGAGGCCAGGCCCTGCCCCACCAGCTCACGGTCGGGGTCATACGGCCCGGTCGGCGACATGGTCGCCGCGACCCGCGCCGACAGTAGCGATTCGATGGCGGCCAGTGCGGCGATGGCCAGGGCGGCACCCAGCAGGGTGCGCATGGCGCCGAGGTCGGCATGCGGCAGCACCGGGGCGGGCAGGTGTGACGGCAGCGCACCGATCGCGGCGACCGGAATGTGGAGCACGGAAACCAGGACGGTAACCACGATCACCGCGGTCAGCGATTCCGGGATGGCCCGGTGCAGCCGGGGCAGGGTCACCATGAGGAGCGCGACGACAGCCACCACCCCAAGGGTTTTCGCGGCGGCGGTCCAATCGGCTTGGACGATCACCGTGATCGCCGCGGGCAGCGTGCGCTCACCGGCCGGGGCCTGCTGCGCGAAGGCGGCGGGAACCTGCTGCAGGAAGATGATCGCCGCGATGCCCAGGGTGAAGCCCTCGATCACCGGCCATGGAATGAACGTCACGGCCCGGCCGAGACCGGTGGCCCCGGCCGCCAGCACCAGCAGGCCTGCCGCCACCGTGACCAGGGCGATGCTGCCGAGGCCGTGTTGCGCGACGATCGGTGCGAGGACCACCGCCATCGCCCCCGTCGGGCCGGACACCTGCACATGCGAACCGCCGAACACCGCCGCGACCAGGCCGGCGACCACCGCGGTGACCAGGCCGGCGGCGGCTCCCACGCCTGAACTGATCCCGAATGCCAACGCCAACGGCAATGCCACCACGCCGACGGTCACACCGGCGAGGATGTCGCGGCGCCACGATCGTGGCAGTTCGGCGTAGTCGTCGCGATGGGGCAGCAGCCGACGGAAGGTGCCGGCCGCGGTTCTGAACAAGGTATCGCCTGACGGATTGATGGATTGAGAGATTTCGCAAGCCACTGTACGGCATCGCAAATGCTGGGCAGACTGAAGGTATGAGCGGCGTCCTGTACTTCGACGGCAACTGCGGCATGTGCACGCGCAGCGTCAATTCCCTGATGCGGCGGCAGCGGACCGGAGACCTGCACATCGAGCCCTTTCAGCGGCCCGGGACGCCGGAACTCCTCGGCGTCGCGAACGATGAGATGCTCGAAGCGGCGTGGTGGAAGGACTCGTCGGGGAGCGTGTACCGCGGTGCCGAAGCCATCAACGCCGCACTGTCGGTCGGAATGGGTAGCCGGATTCCGTTGGGGGTGTACCGGATTCCCGGTGTGCGTCAGTTGCAGAATGCGGCCTACCGCTGGGTGGCCAGCCACCGGTACCGGTTCCCGGGCACCACGCCGCACTGCACCGCGCGCCCAGGCGACTGCTGACCAGTGCCGATGGATCCGGTAACCGCACTGCGCCAGATCGCGTACTACAAGGACCGCGCGCGGGAAGACTCGCGGCGGGTGATGGCCTATCGCAATGCGGCCGACATCGTCGAGGCGCTGACGGACGAGCAGCGCGAGCGCCTGGGTGCGACGAACGGCTGGCAGTCGCTGCCGGGCGTGGGACCCAAGACCGCGAAGGTGATCGCCCAGGCCTGGGCCGGTCGTGAGCCCGACACGCTCATCGAGTTGCGTTCGGCAGCTGAGGATCTCGGTGGGGGCGAAGTGCGCGCCGCGCTCCGGGGCGACCTGCACGTGCACTCCAACTGGTCGGACGGATCGGCCCCGATCGAGGAGATGATGCTGGCCGCGCGCGACCTGGGCCATGAGTACTGTGCACTGACCGACCATTCACCGCGCCTGCGGGTGGCCAACGGGCTGTCACCGGAACGGTTGTGCGAGCAACTCGACGTCATCGAGGAGCTCCGCGAACTCGTGGCCCCGATGCGCATCCTCACCGGGATCGAGGTCGACATCCTCGAAGATGGATCGCTGGACCAGGAACCCGAACTGCTCGAGCGCCTCGACGTGGTGGTGGCCAGCGTGCACTCCAAACTCGCGATGGACTCGGCGGCCATGACCCGGCGCATGGTCAAAGCCGTGTCGAATCCACACACCGACGTCCTCGGGCACTGCACCGGACGCCTGGTCACCGGCGGACGCGGCGTGCGGCCGGAGTCCAAGTTCGATGCCGAGAAGGTCTTCACGGCGTGCCTCGACCACGGCACCGCCGTCGAGATCAATTCTCGGCCGGAGCGGCGGGATCCACCGACCCGGTTACTGAACCTGGCGCTGGAGATCGGCTGCCTGTTCAGCATCGACACCGATTCCCACGCGCCCGGCCAGCTCGAATTTCTCGGCTACGGGGCCCAGCGCGCCCTGGAGGCCGAGGTGCCGATCGACCGGATCGTCAACACCTGGCCCGCGGAGCGGCTGCTGGGGTGGACCGCCGGTTGAGACTCACGTCCCCGAGGTGAACGGATCATGCTCGGCGAGAAGCCTTTCCATGCGGGCCTCGTCGAGTCGAACCCGGACGGTGGCCGCTTCCTGCTGATCGCGGATCACCTTGGCCAGGGTGAACGCGCTGGTCACCAGGAACAGGACGGACATCGCCAGGAACATCCGCTGCCAGGTGTCGATCGGCAGGAACAAGATCCCGCCGAGCACCCCGAGGAAACTCACCCCGAATGCGATTGTGGCCTGCAGCGCGAACGCGGCGGTGACTCTCGAACTGTCGTTGAGTGCGATCATGTCCCGAGCCTGGCGTAGAACGCGATTCGCCGGATGCGTGAGACTACTCAAAACCCATCGGTCTAAGCTCACGCGATGCACGCGGATCTCGGGATCGACACCGTCATCACCCTGCTGGCTGCCGGCCTGATCTTCCTGCTGGCGCTGGTGCTCGGGGTGTGGAAGTACCGGCAGATGGCGACCAGTGAGAACCACCTGGCCCACCCGTACGTCGACATCGCCCACCGGGCCGCCCTGCTGTATTCCTTCGCGACATTGCTGGTGGCGGTGTTCGTCGAACTCAGCGCCTGGCCCACCTCGGTGAACCTCACCGCCGCCATGGTTCTGGTGTTGTTCTTCGTCGTCGCCATCCTCAGCTACATCGAGCACGGTGCCAGGCGGGACACCACCAACCAGTTCGAGCGGCCGACCGCGGGACTGCACGCCGGGATGGTCGCACTCATCGTCGGTGAGATCGGCGGGTTTGCCGTACTGCTCGCCGGATTCATTGCCGCGCAACTGTTCTAGAGGCAGCCCTTCAGTAGGGCAGCGTCGGCATCTCCAGGCCGGGATCGCGCCCCACCAGCACCCCGCGGGTCAGCATCGCGTTGCCGAACCGCTGACGCACCTCGTCGATCGCGCCGTCGATGGCCACCGGATCGGGCTGCGACTCGAAAGGCAGCTCCAACTGCTGGCTGCCCTCGTGATCGATGTTGGAGACCGCGAACCCGATCAGGGTCAGCCCGCGCTCGGCGATCACGGGCGCGGCGGCCGTCACCAACGCACGCGCGGCGGCCAGGACCGCATCGGTCGATGCGGTGGCCCGGGGCAGGGTGTGCGACCGGGTGGCCCGGCCGAAATCATCGAAGCGCAAACGCAATACAACGGTGCGGCCGGTGCGTCCGGCCCCGCGCATGCGGCGGGTGATGCGGTCCACCAGGTTGACCACCACGACGTCCACCTCCGCCGCCGACATCGTGTTGCCGCGCCGCCCGAGTGCGCGTTGGGCACCGACCGAACTGCGACGGACGCCCGTCGTCACCCGGCGTCGATCGATGTTGCGCGACAACGCATACAGCTGCCGCGCCATCGCGCCGCCGACCATGGTGCCCAGTGCCGACTCGGACAACTCGGCCACATCGGCGACCGTCTCGACGCCGTGGGCGTGCAGCTTCTCGGCGGTCTTGGCGCCGACACCCCACAGCCGGCGCACCGGCAGCGGATGCAGGAACGCCAACTCGCGGTCGGGCGGGACCAGCAGCAGACCGTCCGGCTTGGCCACCTGGCTGGCCACCTTGGCCAGGAACTTGGTGCGCGCGATGCCGACGGTGATGGGCAGGCCCACCTGCTCGCTGACCTGCTCGCGCAGCCGGCGGGCGATCTCCACCGGGGTGCCCGACACCCGGCCCAACCCGGACACGTCGAGAAACGCCTCGTCCACCGACAGCGGCTCGACCACGGGCGTGGTGTCGTGGAACACCTCGAACACATGCCGGCTGGCTTCCGAATAGGCCGACATGCGCGGCGGCACCACCACGGCCTGTGGGCACAACGCCCGGGCCTGGCGCCCGCCCATCGCCGTGCGTACCCCGAAGGCCTTGGCCTCGTAGCTGGCCGCCAGCACGACCCCGCCGCCCACGATCACCGGGCGTCCGCGCAGGGCCGGATCGTCACGCTGCTCGACCGATGCGTAGAACGAGTCGAGATCAGCGTGCAGGATAGCGGCCTGCGGAGACGCGGTTGGTGTGCGCGACACGAACATATGTTCGCATAGGTGGCGGACGGGTCAGAGGGCCTCGCCGTAGATGCTGGTCAGCCAGATGTGGGCGAGGGTGTCGACCACCTTGTCGTAGTCGACCGCGGGTTGTTCGGCGCTCAGGGCCGCCATCATGGTCCGCTCGTTCATCAGGTTGAGCGACGTCGCGAGGTCCATGGCCGGAATGGTCTCCGGGGCGGCGCCACGTTGGCGTTCGGCGGTGATCAGGGCGGCGGTCAGGGCGATCCACTTCTGCATGAGCCCGGACCAGAGCGCGCGGAACTCCGGGCTGCTGTTGACTGCCTCGGTGCCTGCGCGGGCCGTGGCCGGGTCCGACCCGAACGAGCTGAAGAAGATCTCGATGCCGCGGCGGACCGCCCGCTTGGGATCGGCCGGCATGGCCACCAGTGCGCTGTCGAAACCGGTGTCCGCGCGCTTGATCAGTGGATCGAGCAGCGACAACACGACCGCTTCCTTCGACGGGAAGTAGAAGTAGAACGTCGGCCGCGAGATCCCGGCGCCTTTGGCCAGGTCATCGACCGATATGTCGGCGAACTTCTTGGTCTCCAGCAGCCGCCTGGCGGTCGCGAGAATCGCCGCTTCGCGGTCGTCGCCCGACGGGCGGGTGGCACGGCGGCCACGCGGTGCGCGCGTCGTGCTGGAGCTGGTCACAACCAGAACCATAACACTGTGTTGAATTTATCGACACACTGTTGACCGACTCAACACCGTGTTGATACCGTCGGTCCCATGACCGAACATTTCGATGTTGTGATCGTGGGTGCCGGCATTTCCGGCATCAGCACGGCCTGGCACCTGCAGGACCGTTGCCCGACCAAGAGCTACGTGATCCTCGAGCGCCGGGAGAACATCGGCGGCACCTGGGACCTGTTCAAATACCCGGGTATCCGTTCCGACTCCGACATGTTCACGCTCGGATTCCGGTTCAAGCCGTGGGAGTCGGCCAAGTCGATCGCCGACGGCGAGTCGATCTGGAACTACATCAACGAGGCCGCCGACGAGAACGGCATCCGCAACCACATCCGCACCGGCCACCGCGTGCTCTCGGTGGACTGGTCGGACGCTGACAACCGCTGGACCGTCGACGTCGAGCACAACGGCGAAGCCAAGCAGATCACCGCGTCGTTCCTGTCGGTGTGCAGTGGCTACTACAACTACGACGAGGGCTACTCGCCTGAGTTCCCCGGCGAGGCGGACTTCAAGGGACAGATCGTCCACCCGCAGCACTGGCCCGAGGACCTCGACTACACGGGCAAGAACGTCGTGGTGATCGGCTCCGGAGCCACCGCCATCACGCTCATCCCGTCGCTGGTCAGCGGCGGCGTCGGACACGTCACGATGCTGCAGCGTTCACCCACCTACATCGGATCCCTGCCGCTGGTCGACCCGGTGGCCGTGAAGACCAACAAGTACCTGCCCAAGAACCTGGCGCACTTCGTCAACCGGTGGAAGCAGATCGGATACAGCACCGGCCAGTACCAGGTCGCGCGCCGCTTCCCGTCGGTCTTCAAGCAGTTCCTGCGCAAGATGGGGACCCGCCGCCTGCCCGAGGGCTTCGACTACGACAAGCACTTCAGCCCGAGCTACGCCCCGTGGGACGAGCGAGTCTGCCTGGCCCCCAACGGGGATCTGTTCAAGGCCATCCGCTCCGGCAAGGCCGGCGTCGTCACCGACACCATCGACACCTTCACCGAGACCGGTATCAAGCTGAGCTCCGGTGAGGAGCTGCAGGCCGACATCATCGTCACCGCGACCGGCCTGAACATGCAGCTGTTCGGCGGCGCGGTGGCCCACCGCAACGGCGAGCCGATCGATCTGACCAGTTCCATGACCTACAAGGGCCTCATGCTCTCGGGTGTGCCGAACATGGCCATCACGTTCGGCTACACGAACGCGTCCTGGACGCTGAAGGCCGACCTGGTGTCGGAGTTCATCTGCCGCGTGCTGAACTACATGGACGCCAACGGTTTCGACCGCGTCGAACCGCAGCACCCCGGCGGTGCCGTCGACGAGCTGCCGTTCATGGACTTCACCCCGGGCTACTTCCGGCGGGCCATGGAAAGCCTGCCCAAGTCGGGTTCGGAAGCGCCGTGGAAGCTCAAGCAGAACTACTTCTTCGACATGCGGACCATCCGGTACGGCAAGGTCGACGAAGAGTCGCTGATGTTCACCAAACACCGTGCCGCAGTGACGGTCTAGGTCGGTAGAACACGAAAAAGCCCCCCACTCCACAGTGGGGGGCTTTTTTCGTCCGGTGTTACCGAGCCACCACGACGATGCCGTCCTCGTCGCAGTAGGCGATCTCGCCCGGGACGAAGGTCACCCCGCCGAACTCCACGGGTACGTCGCGCTCACCCTCGCCGGTCTTGGTGCCCTTGCGCGGGTTGGTGCCCAGTGCCTTGATGCCGACGTCGATGGTGCGCAGCGTCGCGGCGTCCCGCACCGGTCCGTTGACGACCACGCCCGACCAGCCGTTGTCATGGGCCAGCCCGGCGATGATGTCGCCGACCAGCGCGGTGTGCAGCGAGCCACCGCCGTCGACCACCAGCACCCCGCCGTTGCCCGGGGTGGACAGGATCGACTTGAGCAGTGCGTTGTCCTGGAAGCAGCGCACCGTGGTGATCGGCCCGGCGAACATCGTCTTGCCGCCGTAGTTCTGTAACTGCAGATCGCAGCTACGGACGTCGGGATAGATCTCGTCGACCAGATCAGCGGTGGCGCGCGGTTCGATACTCACCCGGCGATTATCGCAGCCGGCCGGCCGGCGATGCTTTGCACGATGATGTCGTGCACGAATTGGGCCAGGCCCGGTTCGATGTCGTCGTAGTAGCGGGTGAACCGCTCATCCGCCAGATACATCTGTGCCAGGCAGACGTGCATGTCGTCGCTGCAGTCGTAGAACCGCGAAATACCGGCCCGATGGCGGGCGGCCAGCGCATTCGCCTGTGGCGAGCCCGGCGCGATTCCGGCGCGCTTTCCGTCGGCCAGGGCGTCGAGCAGCGCGTCGTTCTCCGCCTTGATCTCGACCCAGTCCTGTTTGGTGAGTCCGGCCGCTCGCTCCTGTGACTGCCGCCATTCGTCAGTGCCGCCCCAGCGCTCGCGGACCTCGTCGGCATGCTCGTCGTACACGGCACTGCCGAAGATCTCGACCTGCTCCTCGGCGGTCAGCTGGATTCCCCTGATGTGGGCGCTCATCAATTCCTCCACTGCCTTGATGGTCTGCGCAAGCTGCTCGGCCTGATCGCAGAGCAGGCTGTGCTGGCGTCGCAGGTGGGCGAGCACGTCGGCATCGCCGTCGATCAGGGACCGGATCTCGTCCAGGGACAGGCCGACCGAGCGGTACACCAGCACCAGGTGCAGGCGCTCGATGTCGGTGTCGGTGTAGCCCCGATAGCCGGCCGCGCTGCGCACGCTCGGCACCACCAGACCGATGTGGTCGTAGTGATGCAGTGTGCGCACCGAGATACCCGTCAGTTCGGCGACCGCACCGACGGATCTCGCCTCTGAATTCGCGTGCATGAGGCCACTATCGACCCTGACGTCGCGTCAGGGTCAAGCCCAGATCAGCTCTCGTCGGAATGACGGCGGCTGAGCAACACCAGCAGCACCGCCAAAACGCCCACGGCCACCGCCGCGGCGAGTGGCAACTTGGACGACGGACTCTCGCTGATCGGCACCGGCACCGGCCCGGACACCGGGTTGGCGGCCGAGGTGACAGTCGACTTGGCTTGGGCCGCAGCCTCTTTGGCGGCCTTCGCGACATCAGGCAGGGGAGTGACGGGAGCGGGGGCCGCCTTGACCGGAGGCGGGGTGGCCGGGGTGCTCGGCGGGGCAGGCTGAGCCTTCTTGGCCGGGGCCTTCTTCGCCGGAGCTTTCTTGGCGGCCTTGGCAGGAGCCTTCTTCGCTGCGGCCTTCTTGGCGGGCGCCTTCTTCGCAGCAGCCTTCTTGGCGGGCGGAGGGCCGGGTTTGGGAGCCGGGGTGGGAGGAGCCGGTGCCGGAGTGGGAGGAGCTGGATCCGCGCCCGCCGCCGGCGCATCGGCCGCAGCCGACTGGGCCGCGGTTTCGGGCTTCTCGGCGGGTTGATCCTGCTGCTCTGCCATCTGGCTGCTCCTTTGCAGTATCTGGTGTTCCGCGGTGGGCGGGGGCCGGCAGTGTTTCCCATCATGCCAGGCGCCGCAGCGGTCAACCCGTGACGGCCAGAGCCGCGGCAAGGGTGACCGCAACAGCCATCATGCCCAATTCCACCAACGAACGGTGCTGCGACAACGCGGCGCTGCTGCGGTGTGCCCGCGCCGCGGGCAGCCACTGCGACCGGTTTCGCCAGGCCAGCACCAACAAGATCACGGTCACGACCACTTTGGCCGCCAACAGCCGGCCGTAGCCGGTTCCCCACAACTCGGCGGGCGAGTTCAACTTGATCGCGGCTCCGGCCACACCGGCGATCAGCAGCACACCCACGCACGACAGCGACAACTGTGAGAACCGGGGCAGCACCCTGGCCCACTGGCCGCGATGTGTCACCGTCAGCACCAGCGCCGCCAGCACGCCGCACCACACCGCCGCCGCCAGTGCGTGCACCGCCACGGCCATCCCACCGATCGGGCTCTCCGAAAGGTGTCCGGTCAGAGTCCTGGCGGCCATCCCGACGGCTGCGACGCCGACAATCGCGGACGTGGTGGTGGCGCCGCGCGGAACGAGGATCGCCACCACACCGACGATGAGTGCCGCCGCGATGCCGACCAGCCCTGAGCGTCCGGAGGCGGTGTACAGACCGAAGTCGGTCAGGGTGCGCACGCCGATCTGCCAGAACCCGACTCCCGCGGTCTGTGCCGCCTCCACCGTCAACCGCACGATCTCGGCCGGCAGCCAGATCGCCGCGGCCAGGGCGAGCGGCCCGGCCGCCCGCCGGCTCGACTCGGCGCGGTAGCGGTCGGATTCGAGGAGTGGCACCGCGGCCAGGCCGAGCGTGACGATGGCGGCGCCGTCAGCCAGCGCCCGGATCAGCGCGCCGGTCACCGTTGACGCCGGACCGCCCACCAGGCTCCGCCGCCGATGAGTACGACGGCGACCAGAACGAACGGCCACACCACGATGCCGCCGTCGGACTGCGCCGGTGAGGAGGCGGCAGGCCCAGGAGTGCCCGCTCCGGCGACGGTCAGGTCGAACGACCAGGAACCCGAGACCACATGCCCGTCTGCGGAGGTCACCCGGTAGTTCACGGTGTACGTACCGGCCGGGCCCAGTGGGCGGACCCCGACGCTCAGCACCGCACCGGCGACCGACGGATCACCCTCGGACCACAGGTTGTTGTCCGGGCCGACGACGGTCATGCTGGCGAAGGCCGGCTGCAGCGCCTCGTTGAAGGTGGCGCTCACCCGCGGAGGGGAGGCGCGCAGCGCCGCATGCTCGGCCGGCTCCGCTGCCACTCGGGCCGCGTGCGCCGACGCGGCCGGGGCCCCGAGCAGTGCAGAGGCGGCCAGGATCAGCCCGGTCAGGGCCGCGGCCAGCAGCCGGCTCATGACCGGCGCCGGGTCAGCAGGCTGGCGACCACCGCGGCGGCCGCGACGATCAACGCTCCACCTGCCAGCCAGCGGGCCGAATTGTCGACGGTGCTCGCCTGGGGTGCCTCGGTGCCGTGTTCGGCAGGTTCGGGTGGGGGCGGGGTTCCGGTCAGCGTCAGTTGCGGCGCGGGGTGCTCGGGCTCGCCGCCGTCGGGCAGCGGGGCCTGATCCCACCGGACCACGGAGCCGTCGGAGTAGGTCTGGGTGACGGGGAAGCTCGCCGTCGGAGCATCGGGCAGTTTGACCGACACCCGGAACAGCGCGAACTGCTCGGGTGAGATGCCCACCCCGGGTGCCGCGGTCCAGGTGACCGTCCGGACCGTGCCTGCGGCGGTGTCACGGTCGAGCTTGGTGGTCCAGCCCGGCATGACCTCGGTGCGGGCCGAGGCGACGTCGGGCAGATCGACCGTCAATTGTGTTGTCAGCGCACCGGTATCGGACTCGCCGGGGACCCGGAAGGTGAGGACCGAGGTGGATCCCGGCGTCGGATTGTCGGCATCGACGTGGACATGTGCCCACGCCGGTGCGGCGGTGAGCAGACCGGTGACGGCGATCGCCGCGGTCGTGAGCAGGGCGCGCGAGGGCGCCCCGGTGAGGGGTTGCATCTCTGGGTGTCTTTCTGGAGTTGGTCGGGGCGGGACAGTCAGGCTCTGACGCCGACCGGTGGACCCCGGTGAGACACCGAAACTGCCAGGAAGAGGGCCGACTGCAGCGGCTGGTCGGTGCCGCGTGCCATGCGGCAGAGCGTCGACACCGGCCCGGTCCGGCCCTCCCGGACCATCGCGCGCACCACCCGCGACACCGCGGCCCACAACCGGGCACCGCAGGCGATCAGGCTCGCGCCGAGCGATACCGCTGCCAGGTGCGCGCCGAACATCATCAAGCCGGGCTGGGCGCTGTGCGAGTGGCCCGCCGTCGCCAGGAGCATGTGGGCCAGCAGCTGTCCGGTACCCAGCAGCCCCCACAACACCGCGGTGCGGTTCGCGCAGGCCACGGTCGCGGCCACCGATCCGAGGGTCACCGCGAGGACGACGAGTTGGGCGGCTACCGCCCCGCCCGGCAGGGCGCCGCCGGCGACGCCATGGGCCGCGACGGCCAATGCGGCGGTGAGGGACCCGACGGCCGTACCGCGCAGCGGGGCTGCGGAATCGATACGGACGCCGGTCATCGAATCGGGCTCAGACCAGTCCCAGCCGAGCCATCAGGTCGGCATCGATGCCGTCGAGCTGGGCGGCGATGGCCGCGTGGGCGCCGCGGCGACGTGCGGTCGGCATGTTCTCGGCGGCGGTCACCGCCGCGGCCAGGTCGGTGAGCCGTTCGTTGATCGCCGTGACGAACTGCTTGGTCTCGGCGTCCTTCGGCTTCTTCTCGGCGACCTGCCGGAGCGTCTGCTCGGCCCCGGAGATCCGCGCGGACAGCTCGGCGCCGTGCCCGGAGAACTGACCGAGCTGCGCCAGCGGGACACCGAGGCGATCGGCGCGCCGTTCGTCCAGGGCACCCCGGGCTGCCGTGGCGGCGCGGTAGATCAACGGCACGAGGACCGGCGCCAGCAAACGTGTGACGGTCAGCAGGCGGCGAATCCTGGCGGGGGCGAGCAGGCGTCCCTCGCGGGCGGCTTTCAACTCGGTCTCGGCCACCTTGAGGGCCGCGCGGTCGCTGTCCCGCTGCGTCTTGACCTGAGCTTTGAGGGCCCGCTGCGCGGATTTTTGATCGGACTTGATGCGACGAGCCTCGTTCTTTGCGGTGAGCCGGGCTTCCAGCTTGGCCTTGGCCTTGATGGCGCGGGCTTCGGCGCGGCGGGTGGCGCGGCTTTTTCGTCGCGTGAACAGGCCCATTCCGGTTGCCTCCCGGTCAATTCGTCGTGTGTTGGTGGTCACCGCAGAACTGCTGCAGACCCACAGTATCGTCCGGCGGATTTGCTCCGCCGCCGCTCCCCGCGATCGGGACGGTCAATCGCCTCAGCTAGCAAATTTGGACTGCGTGTTTGTGCAAGAATCGAATCCGTCAAGGAAGCGTTTGGGCGGTGCGCGAAAGGGTGGTGACAACGTGCGTTCGCGGTTGCGCGTCGCCGCCTCGACCGGTCTGGTGCTTACTGGCCTGATCATCGCCGGTGTCGGGGGAGCGTTGGCGTTTGCCGATCCGGATCGGGGTCGGCCCGACAGCGGTCAGGGCTCGTCGAACAATGCCGGCAACGGGCACGACGGGCACGGCGGCAAGGACCATGGCCAAGGCCACGGTCAGGACGGCGACTCCCAGGGCGAAGGTGACGACGGCGGAGGCTCGCCGGGTACCCGCACGTCCCACAAACCCACCAAGACGAGCGGCAAGCCCACCAAGACGACGGGCAAACCGACCAAGACCGACGAACCCACCGGGCCGTCGCAACCGTCCGGTACCCGGACGCCTCCGCAAACCGGAACCGACACCCCCACCAAGACCGACACCCCCACCAAGACCGACACGGCGACGCCGACCAAGACCGACACGGCCACGCCCACGAAGCCGACCGAGTCGGAGACACCCACGACTTCGGGCACCGTCGAGACGACCACGGCGGTGTCGTCGACCGAGACCACGGTGACGACGTCTGCGACGACGACGGCCACAACGACTGCGACCACCTCGCGCACGACCGAGACGACCGCGACCACCACGAAGACGACCGAGTCGACCTCGGAGACGACCGAGACCACCAAGTCGACCTCGGAAACGACCTCTGCGACTTCGGGGACCACTTCTTCGGGGACCACCGAAACCACCACGACCCTCATCGGCGGCCCGGTCGGAGGAGGAGGCGGCGGAGTCGGCGGCGGGGTGCCCGCGCCGTTCAACTTCCCGCGCCCGCCGCAGATGCTGTTGCCGCCACCGCAGGCCCAGGTGGCCGACGACGTGGCCGCGCCGCCCCCGCCCGGTCTGGCCGCTGCGGCCGGGGCAGCGCCGGTAGCCGTTCCGGTGGTCGTGCTGCCTGTCATCGTGCCGCCGCTCGCGGTGCCGTTGGGCGCCCCGGGCTCTGACCATGGGCCGCAGTCCGGGCCGAGGTCGGGACCAGATGTACAGCCCAACACCAAGATGCGGACCCAGACGAGGCCTCCCGCCGCCGCCGGTTTGGACGCGGGCCTCCCGCCGGCGTCCTTCCGGGCCGGCTACACGGACTACCTGCGCACCGCGAACACGCTGGAGATCGCGGCGATGGCCCTGCCCGGCGTGACGGGGATGATGGCACTGACCGGTCTGGGTGGGCTCGTGGGTTACCGGCAGGCGAAAGCCGGCCGTACGGTCCGAATCGACGCCAGTCGGTTCATGCGTTAGGAACGACCTGGGAGAATCACGGGTGGAAAGGGGGATCATGTCCGCCAGTCGAAGCGTCACGCGCGCTGTCAACGAGGTTCTCGACCTCGCCCCTCGACAGGGCGAAGTCACATTGACCCGCCTGGTCGACGCGGTGAGCGCAGACCGCGGCAGGCCGATCGAACTGACCATGGCCGAGCTTCCGCCCGGGGTCTGCGGCCAGTGGCGTCAGTATGCCGACCGCGATGTGTTCCTCATCCAACAGGGCCTGCCGGCCTGGGACCGCACCCTGGCTCACGAGCTCGGCCACCTGGTGCTGGGCCACGAGGGCATCTCGATCGTCGACGCGGCCGCGGCTACCGCCGAGGTGGCCACCTCGGATCTGATCAGCTACATGCTCAACCAACGGACCGGCTGCATGGGTCCCAACGGCGAAGACATCGAGCAGGAAGCCGAGGACTTCGCCGCGCTCCTGCTCTACCGCCTCGGCCGGCTGCCCTCCGACCGGTCATCGATCGTGCAGGTGCGCCTCGGAGAGGCATTTGGTTGATCGTCTGGGTGATCGCCGGCCTCCTCGGCCTGGCTACCGGCCTGCGCATCGGTTGGGCACTGGTCAACAAACAATCCCTGGTGAGCTCCGCGATGATCCTGTCGTTGGGCAGCCTCGGCGTCGTGGCCGCACTGAACTGGCAGCCGCTCGCCCTGCTGATCGACACGGTGGTGCACTGGCCCAACATCGCGGTCGGCCTGAGCCAGCTCGCGCTGATCGCATGTGCCGCCGGCAGTTGCGTGATGATCACGACCGCATCCTCGGGTCATTCGGCCACCCTCACCCGGCGCATCGCACTGATCCAGTACGGCATCGCCGGTGTCGTGGCCGTCATCAGCCTGGTGATCTTCTTCCGTGCCGGTAGGCAACCGGAGATGTCCCCCTCGGAGTACCTCAGGCGGGACCTCGGGTCGAGCGGCACGTCGTGGCTGCTGCCATTGCTCTACGTATTCCTGGCCCTGACCCTGGTGGCCTGGGCCGGCCTGCGCTACTCCAACCGCAGCCGGCGAGGGCGGGCGCTGTTCCTGTTCACCGTCGGCATGGTGCTGATCGTCGCTGCCAGCAGCTTCGTCCTGCTCCGGGCCGCGGGGCGGACCGAGCCCGTCGGCGTCGGCGTCGCCGCGACCATGCTCGGGTGCGCCATGGTCGTCGTCGCCGCCGGATCACTGCTGCCGAGCGTCGAAGACTGGTTCGGTGCACAACACGAACTGCGGACCATCAAACCGCTGCTGAACGAACTGGCTCGCCGCCAGCCGGATGTGGGCATCGGGGTCCGGCCGCGCGGACCGCTGGTGTTCCGCGTCGCCGAGCGGATGTCGCTGATCTCCGACGCGCTCTATCTGGAGGCCACCGCGGCCGACGCGCGGCGGCACGAAACCGCCGGTCCGCGCGGATCAAGTGGCGCAACAGAATTGGGGGACACCGAGCGGCCTCAGGTGTCACCCCGGGATCAGGCGCGGGCCATCGCCCAGTGGATCTATGACACCCGCGAAGATGACCGAGATTCGGCGTTCCCGGGGTTGGCGTGGCTCAGCCAGCCCGAATCGTATTCAGACCGGGAATGGATTCTGGCGATCGCCGAGCAGTACCGGGATTTGGACCGCTCAGCGGCACGCAGCTGAAACCCGCGTGAGTGGGAACCACCGAAATGGTCCCCACTGACGTGGGTTTGAGCGCGGTGAGACGCCAGACGAGTCTGACGAATCAGTCGTCGAGGTGCTCGCGGCGGCGCAGCTCGTCGACCTTCTGGACCAGGTCCTGCTGAGCCTCGTTGGACAGCCCGACGGTGCGGGCGGCGATCCGGCGGATCCCCTCGTCACGCATGCTGGCCAGCCAGGTCAGCTCCTTGTCGAGCTTCTCGTAGTACTCGTCATCGGTGAAGTAAGCCGGCTTGATCCGGAAGAAGTTGGCAAGTGCGGCCATGGTTGCCACCGACGGGTTCGTCCGGTTGCCCGAACGGAGCTGCGACAGGTACGGGGCCGACATGGTGACGCCCTCGGACTTGAGTGCGGCGATCACCTCGGCAGACGTGTGGGGTCCGCGCCCAGGCGGATAAACCGTATCGAACAGGCGGTTTAGGCGGGCGGCGAACGTCTTGCTCATCGATTTGACCTCCACATGCTTCACGAGCGGTACGAATAGGCGGCGTATTTGCTGACTATGGTAGCGAGTGTTGTGACGACAACCAAGTGCAAACGCCACAAAAGTTAAACTGGCTTTGCGTTTAGACGGCCGCCGGCACGGAAACCGGGGTCTTCGCCGTGGAGGTGGCGCGGGATTGCGCCGTCTGGCAATGCAAAAGGTGACGGTCGCGTTGTATTGGGCACGGTGAGCTGCGCTCACAGGTGCACTCGATCATGATCAACTTCTGGGCCGGCAACCAGGGCGCGGCCGTGACTAGGGGAAACAGATATTTGCTGGAGCGAGGACCCCTCGTCGCGTCGGATTGCGAGCAAGGCTGTTGTCGAACGACGTGGAACACGTTACAGGTCGGGCGATGGAATGTGCATCAGCCCCCTTGCGTGCGATAGCCAGACGGCCTCGAGGGGATTCTGGCGCCGATTCCAGGTGGAGTTGCGGGGCGGAAACACGTGGGCGTTTGCTCTGCGGCCGGACAAACGGTGGCACAAATATGGCGGCGGGGACGGTTGCGGCGGGGTGCCACGGCTATCTGAGGGGCGCCACGGGTAGCCGAGTACGGCGACCCTGCTGCTGACGCCGGCGCTGACGCCTGCGGCTGCGGACATGGCGACCTTTCGACACACCGCCGGTATGTGCCGCGTGCGCGGCGCACTTACATACGGTCGAAGGTCTCACTCACCCACCGCATCGCCATCCGTCGGCCGGGCCTGACGCCAGCGTGTCGACACGACGATTGCGGGCTGTTGCCCTTCGCTGATCTTGAGGACCCTAGCCGCTGAAGACGTAGTCCGCTACATTTCCTATCTTTTTCGGGTAGCCAGATTCTCCTGATTGGAGAGGGTGTCCCTCGACTGGCAGCGTCATGCCGCCAGGAGCATCGCCAGGATCGCGGTGTCGGGGTGGCTGATCGGATCGACACCCACCCGGCTGACCATCGATGTCACGGTGCCGTCCGATTCGGCTTCGACCCAGGCGGCTCGGTGTTCCAGCCCGAGATATGGAAGCCCGGGTAGCAGTACGCAACCCGACGCAGCGCCGGTGCACTCCGGAAGTGACGGCGTCGTCTCCGAGGGCGGATGCAGCATGAGCAGTGCCGGTGGTTGATGCTCGGCGAAATACCCGGGTGGAACCGCGGATTCGCCGACCACCGGCCCCTCGGCTATGACCAGGCCGACGGTTCCGGGCAGAGGCTGCTCAGGCAACTCCTCGCGGACGCCGAAAACTGTTGTAGTGGAGAGCAATCCGGGAAGTGAAGCGACCCGGACGGTCACCATGAGAAGCTGCGCCCACTCCTTGGTGGATTCGGGCCATCGACCCGCGACCACAAAACCTTTGAGCGCACCGCCGGAATGAAAAGGGGCGATCTCGATCGCCCGGCCGGACCCCGTCGTATCCATATCGCCTCCGGGACATCGGTGTTGGTGCACCGGCGGATCGGTGCTCCGACACGTCTGTGGGTCGATCACATCAGAATGAGGCAGCAGCGGGAACGGTGCAAGGCGACACGGCCCGGAAACGAGGGCGGGGCGTCACGCAATGTGCGCGACGCCCCTTGGTGAGAGATCAGAAAACCGATCCGGCCCTCGAACCGGACCTATGGCCGAACTAGCCGAAGATCAGGCCGTTGGTCTTGGAGGTGGCTGCCGCGTAGCGGTTCTGCACGTCCTCCCAGTTCACGACGTTCCAGAACGCCTTGACGTAGTCGGCCTTGACGTTCTTGTACTGCAGGTAGAAGGCGTGCTCCCACATGTCGACCTGCAGCAGCGGGATGATGCCGAGCGGCACGTTGGCCTGCTGGTCGTAGAGCTGGAAGGTGAGCAGCCGGTCGCCGAGGCTGTCGTAGCCGAGCACGGCCCAGCCCGAACCCTGAAGTCCGTTGGCGGCGGCGGTGAACTGCGCCTGGAACTTGTCGAACGAGCCGAACTGGTCGTCGATGGCCGCGGCGAGGTCACCGGTCGGCTTGTCGCCACCGTTGGGGGACAGGTTCTTCCACCAGATCGAGTGGTTCACGTGGCCGCCGAGGTGGAACGCGAGGTTCTTCTCGTTGAGGAAGATCGCCGCGTGGTCACCGTTGGCCCGCGCCTCGTCGAGCTTGGCGACGGCGTCGTTGACACCCTTGACGTAGGCCGCGTGGTGCTTGCTGTGGTGGAGTTCGTTGATCTGCCCGGAGATGTGGGGCTCCAGCGCTCCGTAGTCGTAATCCAGGTCCGGCAAAGTGTATTCAGCCACGAGATTCCTTCCTCATTATCGATCGATGGAGCCAGGCGCCCTCAGCGATCCTGAAGTTCGTCAAGATCGCTGCCAACCTTGCTCCATCGCAGGGCGCACCGCAAGGACGCGCGCGCCGACCCCACGTATACCCGATGAGGCGGCGGTCAGAACAAGACGATGACTGCGAGCACGCCCAGCAACAGCAGGGCGATCACGCCGGCCCGAAGGAAGGCCATCAACTGGTTACGGGTGTGCAGATGCCCGGCGGAATGCCACTCGGGCTGCGGAAAGGCTGATCCCGATCCCATCGGATGTGACGCCATCAAACACTCCTGACCTGCACGATCAATGCTTGCCCCCCAGTGAGTTCTGTCACAACAGCTGGTGTGACGCTGATCATAGACTCTGTAATGGCCAGTGGAAAATCGGCCTCCGCGTAAGTGGATGCGGCGGGCTCGGCGCCTGGAATCAGGCTGATCCCAATCGATCCGGGTGAGCCGCCTGTGGCCACGTTTAGCCGAGTGCTTAATTTCGCTCCGCGTCGGTGGTGGTTGTTGATCGCTGCCGTGGACACCCCAGGGTTATCCACAGTGAAGGACAGCTACCGCACAGTAATCCCCATATCGCGGGCTTTTGCGCTGGTGCCGGCCTGTGGATGAACCTGTGGAAACTGTGGATAGCTTCTCGTTGCTAACGCCGCAGCGAGGCATCAGGGGCGGGTGCACTCGGCGGCCCGGGCATGCGAGCATTGAGGGCATGGACGATGTGGAAGTCGGGCAGGCCGATATCGCTGCGGTACCCACCACGTTCGAGGGTTCGGTCGTGCTGCTGGACGTCCGTGAGGACGACGAATGGCAACGCGGTCACGCCGCGGGCGCGCAGCACATCCCGATGGGTGATGTGCCGACGAGGATCGCCGAGATCGACCCGGACGCCGAGCTGTACGTGATCTGCCATGCGGGTGGACGCTCTCTGCGCGTGGCGAACTACCTGGCCCGCAACGGCTACACCCCGGTCAACGTCGAGGGCGGAATGCTGGCCTGGGCCGGAGCCGGTCGCCCGGTCATCACCGACGCCGGTGGCCCGGGCAGCGTCTGACCGCGGGGACCGGGCGGGAGATCGTGGCTAGGCTGGTCGGATGATCCAGGTGTGTTCGCAGTGCGGGACGCGCTGGAACGTGCGTGACCGGCAGCGGTCGTGGTGTCCCCGGTGCGGCGGTTCGTTGTTGGCGCCCTCTGCGTCGTCGCCGCAGTCACCGTGGGGACCTGCTGCGCAGTCTCCCGCGTCTCCGGCACCGTCACCACAGTCACCGGGGGCACCGCGCACGCCGCAACTCGCGCCCGGCTATCGCTGGATCGCCCTGCGCCCGGGCGCTCCGCCACATCAGCGGCGCAGGCGCCGCTCCCTCGGGCCGACTCCGCACTACCGCACGATCCCGAGCTGGGGCCTGCACCAGTACTTCGACGTCGATGAACAGCCGGAGAAGACCCCTGAAGAGTCCGGCGTCGCCACGGTGCGCATCATGCTCGTCGCAGCCATGGTGGTGCTGGGGATCGCGGCCTTCGCCCATGTGATCCGGTATGTGCTGCTGCTGATCAACCGCAGCGTGCTGCTGCACCCGCTGATCGCCATCGGCGGCCTGGTGATCGGTCTGCTGGCCAGCGTCGTCGCGATCGGCGTCGTGGTCATGACGGTGGTGGCCCTGGTGCGCTGGCTGATCGCGCGTCGGGCCGCCGCTTACGCCGAGCACGGCGAGGTGGATCCGCGCAGCACCACGACCCTGTGGCTCTGTTGCCTGGCGCCGGGGGTGAACCTGGTGATGGCGCCGGTGTTCGTCTGGGAACTGGCCACCCTCGAAGGGCGCCTCTCGTATCTGCGGCGCCCGATCGTGGTGTGGTGGATCGTCTGGGTGCTCAGCGCGGTGGTCGCGACGTGGACGATGGCGAGCACCGTGTACGTGACCTTCTTCAACGACGTTGCGCAGAACATCGCCGACAACACGGTAACCGTGATCGTCGGGTACCTGCTGGGGTTGGCGGCCTTCCTGCTGACCGCCAAGGTGTTCACCGGGTTCGAGGGCACCGGTACGGCGACGGCTGAGCGCAGCGTCCGGCGCTGGGTGGTGCTCGAGCCCGAGGCGGCCGAGCCTTCGGAGAATCGTGAGGATTCGGCCGAATCGGCCGTTCCGGTTGAGCCCCAAGGGCAGAACCCGGCAGCATAGGCCGTATGGAAACGGGCGACGGCGGAGGCGCTGGACAGGCGACCCCGGGGCCTGGGCATCCGTTCGTGGTGGCCCACCGGGGGGCATCCGCCGACAAACCCGAGCACACACTTGCCGCATACGACCTCGCCCTGCGCGAGGGCGCCGACGGCGTGGAATGCGATGTGCGGCTGACCCGTGACGGACACCTGGTGTGTGTGCACGACCGTCGGGTGGACCGCACCTCCACGGGCACCGGTCTGGTCAGCGAGATGACGCTGGCCGAGCTGCGCCGGCTGGATTACGGGTCATGGCACGCCGGCGGACGTTCCGGCGATGCCGACGGTGTCGATCCGGAGGCCGGCCCGATCGGGGATACCGGGCTGCTGACCCTCGACGACCTCGTCTCGCTGGTGCTGGACTGGAACCGGCCGGTCAAGCTGTTCATCGAGACCAAACATCCCGTGCGCTACGGCGCGCTGGTGGAGAACAAGGTGCTGGCGCTGCTGCACCGGTACGGCATCGCCGCGCCGGCCTCGGCCGATCTGTCGCGCGCGGTGGTGATGTCCTTCTCGGCGGCGGCGGTGTGGCGGATCCGCCGGGCCGCCCCGATGCTGCCGACGGTGCTACTCGGTGAGACGTCGCGCTACCTGGGCGGCAGCGCGGCCACCACGGTCGGGGCCACGGCGGTCGGCCCGTCCATCGCGACCCTGCGTGAGCATCCCGAACTGGTCGACCGGGCCGCCGCCCAGGGACGTGCCCTGTACTGCTGGACCGTCGACCACTACGAGGATGTCCAGTTCTGCCGGGACATCGGCGTCGGGTGGGTGGCCACGAATCATCCCGGCCGCACCAAGAGTTGGCTGCAGAACGGCCTGACCGGTGCGGGCCGGGACTGAGAGTCAGAGATTGCCGCCGGCGGCCTTCGGAGCGCTGGTGTCCGGACCGGCACCGCCGGCGAGTTCGCGGGCCACGAAATCCTCGATGTGGAACAGGTTGGCGCCGGCGCGGTCGGCGATGCGCACCAGCGTCGCCATCGACGAAACCTCTTCGATCTGCTCCTTGAGGAACCACTGCATGAACTGCTCGCCGAGGTAGTCGCCCTCCTCGCGGGCCACACTGGCAAGCCGGCTGATCTGCTCGGTGACGGTGCGCTCCTGGCTGAGGGCCAGTGCGAGCGCGTCCCGGGGAGCATCGAAGCGGTTGCACACCGCGTCGACCCCGGGGATCTCGACGTCGACATCGCGATCGAGCAGGTACTGGACCAGCATCATGGCGTGGTTGCGCTCTTCGACCGCCTGCGCATAGAAGTGCTTGGCGAGCTGCGGGAGGTCGGCACCGTCGAAATAAACCGCAATTGCGATGTATTGCTGTGCCGCGGTGAACTCGCTGCGGATCTGGTCGGAGATAAGTGCGTGGAATTTCGTGTCGAGTTCACCGGTCGTCGTCATGATCGCGAGGATATAGCAGGTCAGGGCGCATTGTCATCGAAGGTTGACCTCATTGAGGTCAGCTTTACCTTAGTCGGCCGGCTGCGGTGTGGCGCGCATTACATTTGCTGATGAGAATTTGCTGTTGCCTTATTTAGCTTTGCCTAAGCTCAAGGCTCGGGTTTTTCGATGACGTCCGCCGGGACGGCCGAGTCGTTGGCCAGCGCGGTGAACAGGCGGCCGGCCGCGTCGCTGTCCCACACCACCACCGCGCCCGAATCGCTGCCGGTGAACTCGCCGATCGGCACCGTCGTGGTGACCAGGTCGTCGCCGTGCATCGCCCAGGCCAGCCGGCCGAGGTCCCAGACGTGAGCGTTCTCGTCCACTGCCACCGAGTTGGTGGCGGCGCGGGCCATCGGCTGCCAGCGCAACGGGTTGAGCAGCACCTCCGGGCTGGTGGCCCGCTGCAGCAGGGCGGACATGAACGCCCGCTGGTGGATCATCCGGTCCAGGTCTGCGCGCGGCGTGGCGCGGGTCCGGACGTAGCCCAGGGCACTGCGACCGTCGAGTTCCTGGCAGCCCGCCGGTAGGTCGATCCCGGCCAGCGGGTCGCTGATCGGCTCGGCCGGGCACATCGTCACCCCGCCGACGGCGTCGACGAGTGCGGCGAAACCGTCGAAACCGATCTCGGCGTAGTGGTCGAGGTGCAGGCCGGTCGCCTGCTCGACGGTCTGGGCCAGCAGCGGCGCACCGCCCAGGGAGAACGCCGCGTTGACCTTGTCCTCGCCGTAGCCGGGAATCGGCAGGTAGGAATCGCGGGGTATCGACACCATGGTGGGCGGGTTGCCCGAACCGATCCCGGGGATGTGCACCAACAGGATGGTGTCGGTCCGCCCGTTGCCGATGTCCCCGCCGGTGGCGAGATCGGCCTGCTGCTCGGGGCTGAGGTTCTGGCGGCTGTCCGAGCCCACCAGCAGCCAGGTGGTGCCCTGCGCCGCGGCGGGGCGCTCGGGGTAGTCGGCGAGGGCCGGGATGCGGTGCAGCGACGAGTCGATCCAGAAGCCGCCGCCGATCACTGCCAGCGCAACCGCCAATACGGAGACCAGGAGGATCGCCGACACCCGACGGCCCCAGCGCCGACGGCGCCGGGGCTTGCGTACCGGCGTGGGTGCGGGCGGTCGGGCCACCGCCG
>NZ_HG322951.1:141914-146366 GCF_000455325.1 Mycolicibacterium septicum DSM 44393 | reverse complement strand
GGAGCCGACCTGGGTGGGGGCTGCCTCGGGGGCTGTCTTGGGGGCGGAGGTTGTCTGGGTGGCGGGGGTTGTCTGGGTGGCGGTGGCTGTCGCCGGGGCGGCGTGGGCGGATTCGGCGGCCAGGCCGGGCGGTGGTTCGGGTCCCGCCGGATCACCTGGGACGGCTCGGCGTCATGGCGGCGCGGTCCCGGACGCCGCGAGCGCGGGTCGGGAGGTCCCCCTGAGGCGGTGAAGTCGTCCACAGCAGAAATGTACGTGGCCGATGCGCTATCGCAGCCAGGTCAGATGATCCGCCACGAGCGCGTAGCCGACGAATGCCACCGCGTCGATCAGGGTGTGGGCGATGATCAGCGGCCACAACCGCCCGGTGCGCTGCCATGCGTAGCCGAACACCAGGCCCATCACCACGTTGCCGAGACCCGCGCTGTAGCCCTGGTACAGGTGATATGCGCCGCGCAGCAGGCTGGAGATCACCAGTGCCCGTCCGGGGCTGACGTCGAGCTGGCGCAGCCGGGTCAGCAGGAACCCCACCACGATGATCTCTTCGGCCCAACCGTTGGCGAACGCCACGCCGAGCAGCATCGGGATGCGCCACCACGTGTCGTACAGCTCGGCGGGTTCGACGTCGGCGCTCAGGCCCATGACTCGGGCCAGCACGTAGAAGCCAAGGCCGGGCAGGCCGATCAGCAGGGCCAGGCCGAGCCCACCCAAGCCGTCGGCACGCCATTGCGGGCGCGACAGCCCGATCGCGGATGGTCCGAAACCGCTGCGCCACAACAGGTAGAGGGCCAGCGCTCCCCAGGACAGCAGCTGCAGGACCACGGCCAGATGCAGGCCGAGGTCGATCAGGTCGAACGGGGAGCGCTTCGGGTTGAGGGCGACCGTCTGGCCGGACAGCCCGAGCAGCACGGCCTCGATGAGCCGCAGCCCCGCGGTGTAGGCGCTGAGCCCGAACGTCACCGCCAGCACGACGGCGATCTCGATCTTGAGCGTGCGACGCTGCGGCTCGAGCTGCTCGTCGGGCCCGGTAGCCGAAGTCGTCACCGAAGCTACGGTAGCTGCGCCCGGGCCGCGGGGAAGATCGTGCGGGTCAGATCCGGCGCGCGCGCAGGCCGTTGAGGAACGGGCAGCCCATCAGGACGCGGATGGCCTGGCTCAGGCCGGTGACGTCATCGACCGGCTTGGGGAACGGCAACCGCACGTCGTGGTCGCCGTGTTCGTTCTCCACCCGCAGCTGCACGCCGTAGCGGTCCAGACCCAGCGGGCGGACCCGGCCCTGGCGCAGGGTCATCGGCAGGCGGGTGGCCAGGCGCTCCACCACGTCGCGGTGGGAGGACTCCATGTGTTGCAACCAGCCGGATTCCATCGCGCAGAACGGATCAGGGCGGGCCTGAAGCAGGGCGCCCAGGCCGACCGACTCGGCACCCGTGGAATCGGCCACCACCACCGACTCGATCTCCAGGCGCATCAGCATGTAGTTGTCGTCATCCTGTCCGGCGTCCGACGCGGCCCTGGAGTTGACCTGCAGCAGGGCCGGATCCGGATTCTCGGTGGCGACCAGATCGAGCAGTGCGGCGACCTCCGACGACGGCACGTGCTGCAGGCGGCCGCGGATCCACACCAGGGAGCGCACCGGCTCGCGCAGCGGCAGCGGGGCGTAGTCGGTCATCTCCAACACGGCCTGGACCCCGGCCGAGCCGGCCGACATCGCCATGCCGGCCAGCGGGCTGTTCTCGGGGACCGTGATCGCGAAGGACCCGTCGTCGAGCAGGTGATGAACGGGCGAGGCGACCGGCTCGATGCCCTCGACCGCGAGCATGGCGCCGCCGCCTCGCGCGCATGCACTGCGGATCCGCTCGGCTGTCGTCGGTGTCGCTATGGCCATCTCGCCGCCTTCGAAACTAGGTGAGGTCTTTAGGTGAGGTAAGCCTAACTTAACTGCGCGGTGCGGTACGGGCAAGGCTTTCGTGAAACACCGGCCGGACCGTCATCGACCCATAGCCCGCCCGTCGACCCGATAGGGTTGGGACGTGCCGCGCATCGCCTACCTCGGGCCGGAGGGAACCTTTACCGAAGTGGCGTTATTGCAGATGGTGGCCCACGAGTTGGTGCCGGACCTGCAGCCGGCGACCGGTGAGGGCAAGGACCGCTTCACCCCCGTCCTGACCGACAGCACCCCCGGTGCGCTGGCCGCGGTCCGGGACGGCCGGGCCGACTACGCCTGCGTGCCGATCGAGAACTCGATCGAGGGATCGGTGTTGCCCACGCTGGACAGCCTGGCGGCCGGCAAACCGCTGCAGATCTACGCCGAGCTGACCCTCGACGTCGCCTTCACGATCGTCACCCGCCCCGGGCACAGCGGGCCGGTGCGGACCGTGGCCGCATTCCCGGTCGCCCTCGCGCAGGTGCGCCGATGGCTGGCCGCCAACCTGCCCGACGCCGAGATCGTGCCCGCCACCTCCAACGCCGCGGCCGCCCACGAGGTCGCCGGGGGCCACGCCGACGCCGGGGTGAGCACCCGGCTCGCCGCCGAGCGCTGCGGCCTCGACATCCTGGCCGCCGACGTCGTCGACGAGGCCAACGCCCGCACCCGGTTCGTCCTGGCCGGCCCGCCCGGCGTACCGCCGGCAGCCACCGGAGCCGACCGCACCTCGGTGGTGCTGCGCCTGGACAACGTCCCGGGTGCGCTGGTCACGGCGATGACGGAATTCTCGATCCGCGACATCGACCTGACCCGGATCGAATCCCGGCCCACCAGAACCGAGCTGGGCACGTACATGTTCTTCCTGGACTGCGTGGGACATATCGATGATGATTCGGTGGCCGAGGCACTCAAAGCGCTGCACCGACGTTGTACTGATGTGCGATATCTGGGTTCATGGCCGACCGGAGCGAGCGCGGGTGCGCCCCCGCCGCGGCTGGACGAGGCCACACGGTGGTTGACGGGCTTGCGTGACGGGACGGGCGGCTCATGAGCGGACGGCTGATACTCGTCCGCCACGGTCAGTCTCACGGCAACGTCGCCCGGCGTCTGGACACCCGGCCGCCCGGTGCCGAGCTGACCGACCTCGGCCATGACCAGGCCCGGCGGTTCGCCGGCACGCTCGGTCAGCGTCCGTCGATCCTGGCCCACTCCGTGGCCCGGCGCGCAGCGCAGACCGCAGCCGGAATCGGCACCGAAACCGGCCTTGTCCCATTCGAATTCGAAGGGGTCCACGAAGTCCAGGTCGGTGAACTGGAGGATCGCAGCGACGACGACGCCGTCGCCGAGTTCAACCGGATCTACGAGCGCTGGCACCTCGGCGAACTGGATGTGCCCATGCCCGGCGGCGAAAGCGCAGAGGCGGTCCTGGGCCGGTACGTGCCGGTGCTCACCGATCTTCGGTTGCGCTACCTCGACGACCAGGACTTCCACAGCGACATCGTGCTGGTGAGCCATGGCGCCGCGATCCGTTTGGTGGCTGCCGTGCTGGCCGGCGTCGACGGCAGCTTCGCCCTCGACCATCACCTGGCCAACACCGAATCGATTGTGCTGGCGCCGATCACCGATGGGCGCTGGAGTTGTGTGCAGTGGGCGGCGGTGACTCCGCCGTTCTATCCGGAGCCCGCCGCGACACCGGTCGCGGACGCGGTGACGTCCGAAACCGACCCGATGGGCTAGGCGTACCGCCGGCTCGAGAGTGCGCTCTCATGGGCACACTGGCAGCCGACCGCCTCACAGTCGAGGCTGAACGTGTGCGCTGCTTCCGGGGTGGTGCAGGCGTCGTCGGTGCATTCCGTGCGGTACCGGACGTGGTGGATCACGGTGCCGTGGCAATGCTCCAGACCGGCCGCGCACTCCCGGCACTGGATGGTCATAGCCCGTTGATAGCACTGTGGGCCGACAAAACGTGGTTGCCGCGCCTGGTGACCTAGCCCCAACCGAGTTCGTGGAGCCGCTCGTCATCGATCCCGAAATGGTGCGCGATCTCGTGGATCACGGTGATCGCCACCTCGTCGACCACGTCGGCCTCGCTGTCACAGAAGTCCAGCAGGGCTTCGCGGTAGATCGTGATGGTGTCCGGCAATGACCCGGCGTACCAGGAATCCCGCTCGGTCAGCGCGATTCCCCGGTACAGGCCCAGGATCTCGGGCTCGTCGGGGTCGCGATCCTCGACCAGGATCACCACGTTGTCGATCGCGGCCGCCAACTGCGGCGGGATCAGGTCGAGTGCGTCGGATACCAACTCGTCGAAACGCTGCGAGCTCATCCGCACCGGCACGGGTTACGGTCCCGGCGGTACGGGGACCGGCTCACCCGGCGGCGGGCCGGCGGGCGGCGCGCCGCCATCGGGAGCCGGTGCCGGAGCCTGTTCGGGCGCCGGGGCCTGGCCCTGCTCAGGCGGCGGCGGGTTGAACGTGTTGGCCTGCGTGGGAGCCGGCGCCGCAGTGGTCGCGGCCTGCGGCAGGTGC
>NZ_HG322951.1:127437-141628 GCF_000455325.1 Mycolicibacterium septicum DSM 44393 | reverse complement strand
TGGTCGCGGCCTGCGGCAGGTGCTGGCCGCCCGACGAACTGGACGAACCAGAGGATCCCGACGACCCAGAGGATCCGGACGAGCCCGACGACGAGCTGGAGCCCGACGAACCCGAGCCCGACGAACCGGATCCCGAGGAGCCCGACGAGGACGAGGACCCGGAGGAACTCGAAGAAGACGACGACGGCTCGTCTACATCCGGCATCGGGATGGGCTCCATGTTGAGCCGCTCCTCCGGGATGTCGGGCGGTGCGACCGGGGGCTGGCCGTTGATCATCAACGGTCCCTTGGCGCTGTTGACCAGCGTGGACCAGCCGCCGTTGCCCAGCGTGGCGCCTATGCTGCACGACACCTGGTGGCTGCCGGCCGACCAGCTGGGCAGCGAGATCGTGCTGTAGCTCAGTGCCAGTGTGGTGCTGCGCAATTGGACCGGGGCCAGGTACGAATCGGTCTGGGCGGTGCACGCGTCCTTGATGAAGTTGTCCTGGTCGCCCTCGGCAGGCAGCCCGCCGGGGAACTTCTCGGCGAGGTTGACCGCTCCGGTGACCTCCATCGCGTGCGGCGCCGCGCAGTCGACCGGGACGTCGGTGGGCTGGTTGGTGGCGGCGTCGATACCGAGGCAGGTGCCCGCGGCCCACACCTTGGACTGATCGACGTCGGACACCTTGCCCGCGGACTCCAGCTGGCTGTCGCCGGGGCCGAGCAACTGCAGGCCGCACAGCATGCGCCGCTCACCGGACTGCTTCCAGGCCTTCTCGCCGGACCAGAGCAGGCCGATGGTGTATTTGCCGTTCGGGTCGTACTTCGGACCGAGGTAGCCGCGCACCGACGGGGTGCACTGCTCCTGGCTGATCTGTTTGATCCGATCCACCGTCGGTGGCGGCGCACCCGGCCCGTACTCGCTGCCGGGGAACGTGCGCATGTCGACCGACTGGGCGACCTCGAAGCGGTGGCTGTCCTTGCAGTCGACGATGTGCGCGGCGTCGGGGTTGCGGCCGGGCCAGTTCAGGCAGTCGCCACGCTTGACGTGATTGAACGTGTCGTTACCGCGGGGGCCCAGGGCGATGGCGCCCGGTCCGGAGTTGGCCCCCTCGCTCCGGGGCAGCGCGGTGATCAGGCCGGCGATGAGCAGTGCGCCGAGCGCGGTCAACAACAACGCACGTCGCGTCGACGCGGCCGCCAGACTCTGCCACCACGGTTCCTTGGCGGGTTGTTCGTCCTGCAGAGGTGCGTCGAGCAGGCCCCCGCTCTCGGGGTGCTCGGGGTGCTCGGGTGCTTCCAACATTGCCATCCATTGTGACAGGCGTGTCAGCCTCTGTGACAAGTGATGCGGTTGTAATGTTGCGAGGTTGTGCCCGGCGGCGGCGGGAACCAGGTCGCCATCGCTTCCCGCGCTTCGATCGACCACCTCAGATGTACGTCGCCGCACTTCAAAAAGTAGGGTTGCGCCCGTGATCGACCTCAAGCTGCTGCGCGACAATCCCGACACCGTCCGTGCGTCGCAACGGGCTCGCGGAGAGGACCCGGCGCGCGTCGACGCGCTGTTGCAGGCCGATACGGCGCGGCGGGCCGCGATCTCGGCGGCCGACAACCTGCGCGCCGAACAGAAGGCCGCCAGCAAGCTGGTGGGCAAGGCGACACCCGAGGAGCGTCCGGCCCTGCTGCAGCAGGCCAAGGATCTGGCCGAGCAGGTCAAGGCCGCCGAGTCCGCGCAGGCCGAGGCCGAGAGCGCCTTCACCGCCGCCCACATGGCGATCGGCAACGTGATCATCGACGGCGTGCCGGCCGGCGGCGAGGACGACTTCGTGGTGCTCGACACCGTCGGCGAGCCGCGGGCGATCGAGAACCCCAAGGACCACCTCGAATTGGGTGAGACGCTCGGGCTGATCGACATGGAACGCGGCGCCAAGGTGTCGGGTTCGCGCTTCTACTTCCTCACCGGTGCCGGCGCCCTGCTGCAGCTGGGCCTGCTGCAGCTGGCCACCCAGGTGGCCGTGCGGAACGGGTTCACGCTGATGATCCCGCCGGTGCTGGTGCGCCCGGAAGTCATGGCGGGCACCGGATTCCTCGGCGCGCACGCCGACGAGATCTACCGGTTGGAGGCCGACGACCTGTACCTGGTCGGTACCTCGGAGGTGCCGCTGGCTGGCTACCACTCGAACGAGATCCTCGACCTTTCTGCGGGTCCGAAGCGGTATGCGGGCTGGTCGTCGTGCTTCCGGCGCGAGGCAGGCAGCTACGGCAAGGACACCCGCGGCATCATCCGGGTGCACCAGTTCGACAAGGTCGAGGGATTCATCTACTGCAAGCCCGAAGATGCGGTCGCCGAGCATCAGAAGCTGCTGGGCTGGCAGCGCGAGATGCTGGCGGCCATCGAGGTGCCCTACCGGGTGATCGACGTCGCCGCAGGCGATCTGGGCTCGTCGGCGGCGCGCAAGTACGACTGCGAGGCGTGGGTGCCCACCCAGCAGACCTACCGGGAGCTCACCTCGACCTCGAACTGCACGACGTTCCAGGCCCGGCGGCTGGCCACGCGCTACCGCGACGAGAACGGCAAGCCGCAGATCGCCGCGACCCTCAACGGCACGCTCGGCACCACCCGCTGGCTGGTGGCGATCCTGGAAAACCACCAGCAACCCGACGGCAGCGTGCGGGTCCCGGACGCCCTGGTGCCGTTCGTCGGCACCGCGGTGCTGGAGCCCGGTAAGTAACCACCCCGTGGCCCAGTAGGACTGCGGACGATGACGGGGGATGACCCGCTGGTGCGGGTGAGGGTGCTGGGCCCGGTACAGGCTTGGGTCGGTGACGATCCGGTGGATCTCGGGGCCCGGCTGCAGCGGGCGTTGCTGGCCCGGCTGGTGGCCGCACATGGGCACACCGTGTCCGTCGACCGGCTGATCGACGACCTGTGGGAGGGCGAGCCGCCGCCCAAGGCGTTGTCGGCTCTCCAGGTTTATGTCTCGCATCTGCGGCGTGCGCTCGAGCCGGGGCGCGAGCGCCGGGCGCAGGCCCGCATCCTGGTCAGTGCCGCGCCCGGATACTGCCTCCGGCTGCCGGCGGACGCCGTCGACTCGTGGCAGTTCGAAGCCAAAGTCACTGCGGCGTATGAGGAATCGGATCCGCAGCAGCGGGTGCGTCTCCTCGAAGAAGCGCTGTCCGGTTGGTCGGGGGATCCGTTCGCAGGCGCCGGTGACGCGTTGTGGGCGGCGCCGGAGGTGGCCCGGCTGACCGAACTGCGGCTGAGTGCGGTGGAGGCGCAGGCCGCCGCGCAGGTCGAGCTCGGCCGGTACAGCACCGCCGTCGCCGCACTGGAACGGCACGTCCGCGAGCGTCCGGGCCGGGAGGGGGCGGCCGCCGTCCTGGCCACGGCGCTGTATCGGACCGGACGCCAGACCGACGCGCTGGAGGTGTTGCGGCGCACCCGCGATCACCTGGTCGACGAGCTCGGTCTGGAACCCGGCCGGGCGCTGCGGGACCTCGAGCGCGACATCTTGCGGCAGGCCGACCATCTGGAGCCGTCCCGGCCGCTCCTGCAGCCGGCGATACCGGAGGTCGCATCACCCGATCGGGTCGAGACCGCCGCCTACGGCCGCGCCGAGGAATTCGCGGAGATCGACAATGCCGCGCGCGCGGTCGTCGCAGGCGGCAGCGCCGTGCTGTGGATCGCGGGAGAGGCGGGATCCGGCAAGACCACGCTGGCAGCCGCCGCGACCAGCCGGTTGCGCGCGGCGGGCTGGCGGACTGTGCACGGCCGCTCCCCGGAGGTGCACGGCGCACCGGCGGGCTGGGCGTGGACCGAGGTGCTGCGGGAACTTCTGAAAGCCGGTGCCCCGGCCGACGACAGGCAGGCGCTGGCTCCGTTGCTGCACGACGTCGCCGCGGCCGAGCCGGGCACGTTCTGGTTGGGGCACGCGGTGGCCGATGTCTTGAGCGCGGTCGCCGCGGACCAGCCACTGGCCGTCGTGCTCGACGACCTGCACCGCACCGACGGCCTGACGTTGGAGCTGCTGCGCCTGGTGGCCGACCGGATCAAGGATCTTCCGGTGCTCGTGATCGGTACCTACCGGCCCTCGGAGGACCGGGGCGAGCTGGAGGTCGCCCGGGCGGCGCTGACGGTGCACACCGCGGCACATCTGATTCTCGGCGGGCTGGACGCCGCCGCCACCGCCGCACTGGCCGCCGACTGCGGGATGACCGCCGCCAGTGGCGAGGCCCTGCGGTTGTTGCGGGAGCGGACCGGCGGCAATCCGCTGTTCGTCCGGGAGCTGGCCCGGCTGATGGCAGCCGAAGGACCCGACGCGGTGTGGGCGTCGGTGCCCGTCGGGGTCCGAGATGTGTTGCGGCGCCGGCTGGCCCGGCTGCCCGGCCAGACCGTCACCGCGCTGCGCCAGGCCGCCGTGCTGGGCCGTGACATCGATGTCGACCTGCTGTCCGAACTGGGCCGAAGCGACCCCGACGACCTGCTCGACGCGCTGGAGCCGGCCGTCCTGCTCGGCCTGTTGGACGAGCCCGAGCCGGGCCGGTTGCGGTTCGCCCACGCGCTGGTGCGCGACACCCTCTACGAGGACACCTCGAAACTGCGCCGGTCCCGGTTGCATGCGGCTGCGCTGGAACTGCTCCGCGCGCCGGGGCGATCGGTCGACCCCGCCGCCCTGGCACATCACGCCGTCGCCGCGGCGACAGCCGAGACGTCCTTGGCTGCCGCGGCTTTCGCGACGGATGCGGCCCGTGAGGCGGATTCGGTCGGTGCCCACGCCGAAGCCGCGCGGCAGTGGCGTGCCGCCGTGCAGATGCTGGAGCTGGCGGCCGGCCGCAGGCTGCTGCCCGTCGTCGTCGGCCTGGAGGGCCAGACCGACGCCCGGTGCGGGCTGATCTCCGCGCTGGCTCAGTCCGGCGACGCCGTCGCTGCGCGCATCCAGATGAAGGCCGCGCTGCAACTGCTGACCGGAAAGTCGCGAGACGACCTGACGGTGCGCGTGCTCACCGCGTGGGATACCCCGTTGGTGTGGCGGGACCGTGAATACGACGAATCCGACAGCCAGATGATCGGGTTGCTGCGCCAGGTGCTGGCCGGCGGCGAAACCGGCCAGGTGGCCGAAATGCCGGTGGCCGACCGGATCCGGCTGCTCAAGGCGCTGTACGTGGAACTGGAGGGCACCGACCCGGACGGGGCGCTGGCCGCCAGCACGGAACTGCTCGAGTTGGCGCGACGTGCCTACGCCGAGGACCCGGGATCGTCGGGCCGGCTGCTGTGCACCGCGCTCAACGTCCGGGCCTACTGCGCGCTGGGGCCCGACCTCGATGCCGAACGTGACTCGACCGCCGCCGAACTGCTGCGGACCGCGGAGGCCACCGAGCAGGCCGACTATCAGGCGGTGGCGCACTGGCTGCTCTCGCTGGCCGCGGGTCACCGGTCCGATCTGGTGACGGCCAAACGGCACGTCGACATCGCGGTGGCCCGGGCGGGCACCGGCCAGCTCGTCCACCTGCTCGGCGTGCTGGGCCTGTTCCGGGCCAGGATGTACCTGCTGGCGGGGCGTCTGGAGGAGGCGGTCAGCGCCTACACCGACCTGGCGGCGCGGATGGTGGAGAACGGCGCCGCCAACGGGGCCAAGCTGGCGATGGTGGGCCGGGTGACGGGTGAGTTCTGCCTCGGAGACCTGGGTCTGCTGGCCGACGAGCTGGTGTTCTTCTACCGCGAGGTGTCGGTGGCCGCACTGGACGCCGCGGTGCTGGCGTTGATCGCTCAGGGCCGCGAGGCCGAGGCGCGTGAGCTGTGGCGAGATCGCCGGCCGATCGAGCGGGCCTACTTCTGGCTCCCGTTCACCGTGCTGCGCGTCAATGCGGCTGTGGCGCTGGGCGACCTGGAGGAGGCCCGGGTCCGGGCGGCCGACCTCGGTTCGTACTCGGGCCGGATCGCCGGGCTCGGCGTCGACGGGTTGATGGTGGGTCCGGTCGACGATGCGCTCGCTGCCGCTGCCGACGCGCTGGGCCTACCCGACGAAGCCCGTGGCTACCGTGAGGCGGCTTCGGTGCTGCGGGACCGGCTGGCCGCCGAAGCGCAGATCTTCATCGACTGACGTCGAGCGTTCCGTCGCCCTCGTCCTGCGGGACCTCTTGCACGATCTCGATCTCGCGGGGGATTGCCGTCCCGAAGACCGCCCGCTCCAGCCGCCGGTACCGCAGCCCGACCACGCCGAGGATGATCCGTAGACCGAGCCCTGCGTGCGCGGTCAGTTGGGCACGTTCGTCCTCGGTCATCACGGCCAGCGAGCGTGGGCCCTCGAACCACAACCGGCCGCCTGACCGGGCGGCGGCCTCCACGGACGCCCAGTCCGCCACCGACACGTGCTCGGTGATGAGGGGGAACACGTCACGTTCCTCTTCCTCGATGTGCTCGGTGAGCAGGGCCGACAGTTCGGCAAGCTCGATGACCATCAGGCTCGCGACCTGGCGGTCGCCCATCGACAGCCGCAGGGACGCCGCCCGGGCCCGCAACTGGTCCAGCCGTGGGTCCAGGGCGGCGTGGTCCTCGGTCAGTTCGCTCAGGTCGAGATGGCTGCCCCCGCTGGCCTGGATCACGGGCCACAGGACGTCGTCCTCGGTGGTGTGGTGGTGATGGACGGAGTCACACAGCAGCTCCACGTACCGCGAGATGGCGCGGGCCCGGTGTGGTGTGCAGATCACGTCGCGGTCGCGCACCGCGATCGCCAGATCGGTCAGGCGGCGCAGGTCCGCCAGCATGGCGCGGTGCGCCACGGTGATACCCAGCAGGTCCGGTTCGGGATCGCCTGCGCTACGGGGTGCGACGGTGACGGTGGTTGGCACGGCAGATCTCCTCGGTCTGTGCCGATCCCCGGTCGGTGGATCGGAAGTCTGAAGAGCACAGCCTGCTGCCGGCGACTTAAGTGCGACTTGTATCCCGCTTGTCATGGCCACAGTAGGGTTGCAGCCATGATCGACATCGACCTGGGCGAAGTGCGCAACTGGTTCGGCTTCGGTGTGGCCGGCAACTTCGCGGGCCATCTCGAACAGGCAGGGGAGGCCGGAGATTTCGTCAAGGTTGTTACCGAAGGGTATGCGCCCAAAGGCATCTTTCCGTGGTACGCGCCCGGCCGGGACGACTTTCTCGGTGAGTTCCCCCTGTCCAGCGATGCCATCCTGCTGCCGGAACCGGGTGAGATCGAAGGCCCGCTGAACCTGCAGATCGAGCCCGAGGTCGGTGTGGCCTGCCGGGTGGTGTGGAACGGTGACACCGTGGCGCGGCTGGAGCCGTTCGCTCTCGGCGCCTTCAACGACTGCTCGATCCGCAGGCCGGGCGCACCGAAGATCAGTTACAAGAAGAACTGGGGCGCGGCGTCCAAAGGTGTTGCACCGCAATTCTTCGAGATCAGTGACCTCACGCCGGACGGCCCGACCGCCACCATGCGGCTGGTCTGCTACCTGAGCCAGGACGGCGGTCAGCAGCACGCGTACGGCGTGGATTCACCGCTGGTGGGCTACTCGTACTACGGCGAGGTGTTGCTGGACTGGATCGTCGAACGGCTGGCCAACCAGAAGGGTTCGGCCGATACGCCGTTGGAGGACGTCGGCGCGCTGATGGTGGCCAGCGGCCATCCCGAGAACGTGCTGATCGGTATCGGGGCCACCCGGTACACCCCGCTGGGCGAGTCGACCTACCTCAAGCCGGGGGACGAGGCCATCGTCCGCGTCTACGACAGCGCATCGAGTGCGGCTTCGGAACTGCGGCAGGTGGTCTCGGCCCGTTAGCGGCCGAGCAGCTCGTCCAGGCTGGCCACGAAGTCGTCCGGGCGGGCCGGGGTGAACGCCGGTTTGGGGTAGGTGCCCGGCACGTCCAGGGTGATCAGCGTCGACCGCAGGGGCCGGTGCACGTCCAACGGCAGCCAGCGGCGCAGGTCGGTGCTGCCCCACAGCCGGAAGCGCTGCATCCACAGCCCGAGTGACTCGGCCTTGTACGAGCGGATGTCGCGCAACGGGATCACCTTGGACGTTCCCGACGGGAAGTGGTAGCGCCGCAACGTGATCGCCTCGCGATCCAACTGGATCAGGCCGTCGTCGTAGTACTGGCGCGGCGCGTTCATGACTTGCTGCCCGGCGTTTTCTGCTCCTCGCGTGCGCACCGCAGCTCGTGCCCCTTGGTGGTCAGGCACTTACCGGTCTCGAGGTTCCATTGCCAGCCGTGCAGATTGCAGGTGAGGGTCTTCCCTTCGACCACACCGAATTTCGACAGGTCGGCCTTCAGGTGCGGGCACCGGCGCTGGATCTCCCAGCCGTCAAGGGTGATCGACGAGGAATCGTCGTGGGCTTCGGCGAACCAGCCGTCGGCGTAGGCGATGCGCTCATCGGTCAGGCACTTGAAGAACGTGTACAGGTACTCGTTGTAGCCGCCAACGCGCCAGGCCTTGAACCGGGTCGACAGGAAGATGGTGTTGACCCAGTCCGGCTCGTTGTCGCGCAGCACGGTGCGCACCAGCTCGGGCGGGATCGCGAACCCGTAACGGAACTTCTCATCCGCGATCGGTTCGCGCACAAGACGTTTCGGGAAGTCCAGTACCACGGTCTCGCTGTGGTCGGGTCCGGACAGGCGCAGCTCCACCGGATAGCCGATGCCGTCGCAGATCTGGTCGGTCTGGCTCATGATCGGCTCGAACAGCGCGCGCAGCCCGGGCAGCAGGGGTTCCCCGGCCGCTGGTGCCCATGACGCCTTCTCCGCGGCCAGTACGGGGGCCATCCGCTGGGCGAAGTCCTCGATGTAGGCGGCCTTGCCGGTGGTGAAGATCGTTTCCGGATCCTCGACCGGGTGGGTCAGCGAATTGAGTTGCGAGCCGGCGAAATCGGCTGTGCTACCGGGGATCATCAGCAGGCCGCCGTCATGGCCGTGGCGCTGCATCTGATCGAGGAACACGACCTGGTCGGGGAAGATGTTGGCCGGATCGCCGTGGTCGTCGTTGAGATCGCGAAGTTCGGGATCCAGGAAGCAGGGCGGCCCGGCCGAGGGGATCACCCAGGTCGCTCCGACCTGCGCGATGTACTGGCGGCATCGGTCCATCTGGCGCTGCCGCTTCTGGATGCCGAAGGCCTCTTTGGCGCGGGCGGGCATGTCGTAGACCATCGGGTACCAGATGGCCCCCGAGTACTGCAGCATGTGCACGTCGATCTGGCCGAAGTCGGTGTGCAACATATCCAGATCGACGGGGCGAGCGTCGTTCATGTTGAAGACGACGGTCTCCCCGTCGTCGACCACCAGACCTGAATCACCGATCGGCCCGTCGGCCGGCGCGCGCAGGGCGATGATCATCACATCCAGGTCGCCCTTGGGGCCGCTGACGGTGTGCTTGACCGAGTCGGTGGTCTCGAAGAACCGGTGGAAGCCCAGCTTCTGCAGTTCGCGTTGCAGGTCGGGCACCGGGAAGTCGGGCAGCAGCACGACCGCGTCCTTGTTGACGTGGCGGCGCAGGTTCTCCGGGTCGAAGTGGTCCTTGTGCAGATGCGACACGTAGAGGTAGTCGACGTCCCCGAGAGCCGTCCAGTCCAACGTGCTGTTGTCGGGGAACGGGACCCAAGAAGCGAAATACGCGGGGTTGACCCAGGGGTCGCAAAGAATGCTGCCAGCCTTGGTCTCGATCAGGAAGCCGGCATGCCCGACGCTGGTGACCTGCACAAACGGCCTTTCGATGGAGTATTTCGATGCCCGCCCAGCCTAGCCCGAGTTGGGTGATGCGCCGATCCGGGCTGGGATTAGGCTGGCTACGTGGAACCGGTGTACGGGACTGTCATACAAATCGCTCGGGCTGCCTGGCGGCTGCAGGGGCTGAAGTTCAACGTGACCGGGGTGGAGAACGTCCCGGTCACCGGTGGTGCGGTGGTGGCCATAAACCACACCAGCTACTTCGACTTCACCTTTGCCGGCCTACCCGCCTACCTGCAGAAGCGGGGTCGCAAGGTGCGGTTCATGGCAAAGAAGGAAGTCTTCGACAACAAGATCACCGGGCCGATCATGCGCAGCCTGCGCCACATCGAGGTGGATCGCGACAGCGGGGCCGCCTCGTTCGAGGCGGCTGTCGACTACCTCAAGGCCGGTGAGCTGGTCGGGGTGTACCCGGAAGCGACCATCAGCCGCAGCTTCGAGATCAAGGACTTCAAGTCCGGCGCGGCACGGATGGCGATCGAGGCCGGCGTGCCGATCGTGCCGCACATCGTGTGGGGTGCGCAGCGCATCTGGACCAAGGGCCACCCGAAGAACCTGTACCGGCCCAAGGTGCCGATCTCGATCGCGGTGGGTGAGCCCATCCAGCCGACGCTGCCCGCAGCCGAACTCACCGCATTGCTGCACTCGCGCATGCAACACCTGCTCGCCCAGGTGCAGGACGCCTACGGGCCGTATCCGCCCGGTGAGTTCTGGGTGCCGCACCGCCTGGGCGGTTCGGCGCCGACGCTGGCCGAGGCCAACCGGATGGATGCCGGCGAGGCGGCCGCGAAGGCGGCAAAGAGAGCCTCCGGGTAAGCCGCCTATGGAACCGGTTTTCCGAAGTCTGGAGATCGCCGCCGGGCTCGCGGTGCGGGCCACCGGAACCCGGATCACTTTCCGCGGGGTGGACAACCTGCCTGCCACCGGCGGCGCTGTCATCGCCATCAACCACACCAGCTACGTGGACTTCCTGCCCGCCGCCCTGGCGGCGTCCGAACGCGGTCGCCGGATGCGGTTCATGATCAAGGCGGAGATGGAACGGGTGCAGCCCGTCGGCTACCTGATCAAACACACCGGGACCATCCCGGTGGACCGCGGGGCAGGCGCGGGTGCCTACGCCGCGGCGGTGGACGCGTTACGCCGCGGTGAGTTGGTCGGGGTGTATCCGGAGGCCACGATCAGTCGCAGCTTCGAGCTCAAGGAATTCAAGACCGGTGCGGCGCGGATGGCCGTGGAGGCCGGCGTGCCGATCATTCCGCTGATCGTCTGGGGTGCTCAGCGCATCTGGACCAAGGATCACCCGAAGGCGCTGGGGCGCAAGAAAATTCCGGTGACCGTCGCGGTCGGTGAACCGATCCGGGCGACGGGTTCGGTGGCCCGGATCGATGACACCCTGCGGGCCGCGATGTCGGCCCTGCTGAGCCGGGCTCAGCAGGACTACCCCACCCCGGCCGGGGCATACTGGGTTCCGAAACGGCTCGGTGGCAGCGCACCGACGCTTGCGCAGGCCAAACGGCTGGACGAGGCGGAATTGGCCGAACGTGCCCGCAAGAGGGCGAGCGAAGCGACGGGGAGAAGTTGATGAACGCCGAGCGGGCGCCGGGGCTGATCGCCACCGACGTGGACGGAACGCTGCTCGACGAGGACGAGAAGGTCACGCCGCGCACCCGGGCGGCGGTACAGGCCGCGGTCGAGGCGGGGGCGACGTTCGTGCTGGCCACCGGGCGCCCGCCCCGCTGGATCGCACCGGTGGTCGACGGTCTCGGCCTGGCGCCGATGGCGGTGTGCGCCAACGGCGCGGTGATCTACGACCCGGCCACCGATCGGATCGTCTCGGCCCACACGCTGTCGGCCGACGTACTCGGCGAGCTCGCCGAGATCGCGACGCGGGTGATCCCCGGCGTGGGGCTGGCGGTGGAACGGGTGGGCTCCTCCGCGCACGACGCGGCGACCCCGCAGTTCGTCAGCTCGCCGGGATACGAGCACGCCTGGCTCAACCCGGACAACACCGAGGTTTCGGTCGAGGATCTGCTCAGTGCTCCCGCGGTCAAGCTGCTCATCCGCAAGGCCGGCGCACGCAGCGCTGACATGGCCGCCGAACTGCTCAAACACATTGGTCTGCAGGGCGATATCACCTACTCGACCAACAACGGCCTGATCGAGGTGGTGCCGCTGGGCATCAGCAAGGCCACCGGTGTCGAGGAGTTGGCGGCCCCGCTTGGGCTGACCGCCGGCGACATCGTGACCTTCGGTGACATGCCCAATGACATACCGATGCTGCGCTGGGCGGGGCGCGGTGTGGCGATGGGCAATGCGCACCCCGAGGCGGTCGACGCGGCCGACGAGATCACCGTGACCAATGCCGAGGATGGTGTGGCCCACGTGCTGGAACGCTGGTGGTCCTGACGCGCCGAGCGATCAGGTGATCGGGGTGAAGCGCTCCAGTTGCACCGGCTGCTGATCGGGTGACGGCGGCGGCAGTTCCACCGGCACGCCGTCGACCACGCGGGTGACCGTGCCCTTCTCGCGGTCGAAGTTCAGCGTGCCGTGCTGGAAGTTCTGGACGATCCACTGGGGTTCAGGGATCTCGGAACTGGTCGGCAGGCCCAGGATTCCGCGCTCGAAGCCGAGCGTTCCCCATGCCTCGTAGATGGCGCCGGTGACCGGCTCGGCGCCGCTGTCCGGTGACCAGTACACGACGCCGCGCTCGAAGGTCGCGTAGCGCGCGGCCCCTTCTCCGGCGGCCTCGGGTGATGTCGGATTGCCCAGCAGGCCGTTCTCGCCGCCTTCGGCCTGCCACCGGGTGTAGATCGCGCCGCCACGCATCTGGTCGGCCAGGTCGGCGGGGCCGGGTGGCTGGTTGAACCGGGCGGCGATGTCGCGGATGCGGTCCATCTGGGCGTACGCCGCGTTGCCGGGGCAGTCGGTGATGCCGACGTCGCGGTGGGTGAAGATCGTCGGCAGGGTGGGGGTGGCTCCGCGCGGGAAGTGGGTGAACGATCCGCCGGCGGAGGTCAGCACGACGGTGCCGCGCGGGTCGATGTGATCGAGGCCGAGTCGCCAGCCCAGGAGCCGGCCGGTGTTGCGCACCTGGATCTCGGTGGGCGGCACGACGTCGAAATCGCCCAGCATCGCCACACCCCAGGTGTCGATGTTGAAACCGCCGGTGTGGGATCCCTCGACGGGTTTGTCCATGCCGCCCGCGCGGCCCTCGAAGACCTGGCCGTACTTGTCGACCATGGCGTTGTAGGCGATGTCGCACCAGCCCAGCTCACGGGTGTGGTACTCGTAGATCGACCGGATGATGCCTGCCGAATCCTCGGGGGTGTAGTCGTTGCTGCCCGCCGTGTGGTGCACGATGCCGGCCCGGATGCCCTTGTCGTACACGGTGTTTCCGCATCGCATCGCTTCGTTGGCGCCCCATTGGGCGCGGCTGATGATGGTCGGCGGCTGGCCGGGGTTGATGGCGGCGGTCGGGAGTGGCCCGACGTCGACGGGGGCCTGGGGCGGGCTGATCAGCACCGCGGTGACGTTCTGGCCGATGGGTGCTTCGACGTTGGCGGGCACATAACCGAGTGCGGGCTTGGCCGGCCCGGGCTTCGAGGCCTTCCCGGGCGGCGGCACGGGTGCCTGCGGCGCGCGGGTGACGGCGATCTGCACGGTGGTGGTGCGGCCGACGAACACCGGTTCGGTGCCGCGCGGTCCGGGGGTGTCGGCGCCGACGCCGTCGAGGTTCTCCGCCTGGTACCAGGGGCCCCAGCTGCCGTCGTCCTTACGGGCCCGGACCCGGGCGGAGGTTCCGCGCAGGTCGGCTGAGGTGAGCGCGACCATCGAGAACGGGGTGTCCTGATGGACCTCGCGGATGCTCTCGCCGACCGCGAGGTTGTCCAGCGGTTGCTGTGTGAGTTGCGGTGCAGCATCGGACGGGTCGGGGTCTTTGCCGAACTCTGATCCGGAGATCGCCCACGGCACGATCACGACCGTCGCCGCAAGTGCGGTGAAGAGAATCGACGGCGCGGGACGACGGGACTGCACGGACTGATGTTACGTATGAGTCTGATGTTACGAATGATTCGACACGGTCCGCGCGTGTCTTTCACAGGCAACGGCACCGCAGAGCCGGATGGCTTCTGCGGTGCCGTTCTCTCAACCGGGCCTTTGTGTTACGGGAGCGGCGCGGGGGCCGGGGGCGGCGGCACCGCGGCCGCCGGGGCCTTCATCGCCGAGGTGATCGCCGGCATCACCATGCCCTTGAGCAGGTCGATGGCCTGGCCGGCACCGAGCTGGTTGGCGGCGCTCGACAGATCGCCGAACAGTCCGCCGCCGCCGCCACCGCCGGTGGCGGGCATCGCGGCCAGCGACGGGTCGGCGCCCAGCAGCGGGTAGGTGCCCGCACTGGGATCCAGCCCGATCGGAGACGAGATCGGCACCTCACCCGGTGCGCCCAGCCCGCCCAGGCCGCCGGACAGCGCCGGGTCGAGG
>NZ_HG322951.1:97768-127411 GCF_000455325.1 Mycolicibacterium septicum DSM 44393 | reverse complement strand
GTGAGCCCGCCGGTCGGCGGGGTGAGCGCCGGGTTGGTCAGCCCGCCCGGTGCGCCCGGAAGGCCGGCCGTCGGCGAGGTCAGGCTCGGCGACAGGCCGTTGGGGCTGGTCAGCGAGGCGTCAGGCGAGGCGAGGCCGGGCGAGGTCAGCCCCGGTGATGTGAGGCCCGGCGATGTGAGGCCCGGTGACGTGAGGCCGGGCGAGGTGAGCCCGGGGTCGGTCAGGCCCGGTGCGGTGAGCCCAGGCGAGGTCAGCCCGGGCGACGCCAGACCCGGCGAGGTCAGAGTCGGTGAACCCAGTGACGGTGCCGGGGTGGAGCTGTTGAGAAACGGCATCGGCGGCAGGTTGACGCCGAACTGGGACAGGCCCTGCGACAGTGCGGACATCAGTTCGCCCGGCAGGTCGGTGACCAGCGCGGCCTGGGTGAACTCGCGCTCCTGCGGCGCGGGGGAAAGCTGCGACACGGCAACTAGGGCGACTGGACTTGCGACTGCCACTGCGGCGACTGCGCTCATGGCTGTCGAGAGCTTGCGTCGACGGCGGTTCGGCACGGAAGTCTCCTCAATATGTTTGCAGCGAAGGACTGCACTTCGGATCGCGCGTGGGGCGCTCTCCGCTTCTTCATCGGCGGTCCCGGACCAGATGCTGTGAAGCCCATGAATACCGACGAGATCGATGTTAAGGCTGTGACTCGTGGGTCTAGAGTGACGATATTGAATTGTGAGCGAATTGCGACCTGGGCCCTTTGTCTAATTCGGGGCACAGGGGCGCGGTCGGATACCCTGGCTGCCGATGACGTCCTTATCTCCCCGGGTCGCTACAGACCAGTCCAGCGGACATTTCGACTTATTCGTCGTCGGTTCCGGTTTCTTCGGTCTGACGATCGCTGAGCGCGTGGCAACGCAACTGGGCAAGCGTGTCCTTGTTATAGAACGCCGCCCGCATATCGGCGGTAACGCCTACTCGGAAGCCGAACCGCAGACCGGTATCGAGGTCCACAAGTACGGGGCCCACCTGTTCCACACGTCCAACCAGCGGGTGTGGGACTACGTGCGGCAGTTCACCGACTTCACCGGCTACCAGCACCGGGTCTTCGCGATGCACGACGGCCAGGCCTACCAGTTCCCTATGGGCCTCGGGTTGGTCTCGCAGTTCTTCGGCCGGTACTTCACCCCCGACGAGGCCCGCGCCCTGATCGCCGAACAAGCCAGCGAGATCGCCGGGCACGAGGCGGCCAACTTCGAGGAGAAGGCCATCTCGCTGATCGGGCGCCCGCTGTACGAGGCGTTCGTGAAGCACTACACCGCCAAGCAGTGGGAGACCGACCCGACGAATCTGCCGGCGGGCAACATCACCCGTTTGCCGGTGCGCTACACGTTCGACAACCGCTACTTCAACGACACGTACGAGGGCCTGCCGGTCGACGGGTACACCGCCTGGCTGGAGAACATGGCCGCCGACGACCGTATCGAGGTGCGGCTGGACACCGACTGGTTCGACGTCCAGGAAGAACTCCGCGCGGCCAACCCCGACGCCCCGGTTGTCTACACGGGGCCGCTCGACCGCTACTTCGACTACTCCGAGGGCCGGTTGGGCTGGCGCACACTCGATTTCGATCTTGAGGTGCTCGACACCGGGGATTTCCAGGGCACCCCGGTGATGAACTACAACGACGCCGACGTGGACTACACCCGTATCCACGAGTTCCGCCATTTCCATCCCGAGCGGGACTACCCGGCCGACAAGACGGTGATCATGCGGGAGTTCTCGCGGTTCGCCAAGGAAGACGACGAGCCGTACTACCCGATCAACACCGAGGCGGACCGCGCCCTGCTGTCCTCCTACCGAACCCGCGCAAAGGCCGAAACCGCCTCGGCGAAGGTGCTTTTCGGTGGCCGGCTGGGTACCTACCAGTACCTCGACATGCACATGGCCATCGCCAGTGCGCTGAACATGTACGACAACACCCTGGCACCGCACCTGACTGACGGTGCGCCGCTGACGACCGAGAACGAAAGCAGCAAAGCATGAGTGACATCCCATCCGGCGCCCTTGACGCCGGGGAATCGCGGGCCGTCAGTCTGCTGGCCCGCGTCATCCTGCCGCGACCGGGCGAGCCGCTGGACGTCCGCAAGCTCTACCTCGTCGAAGACCCGACCAATGCCCGGCGGGCGCACGCGCCCACCCGCACCACTCTCGAGATCGCCACCGAATCGGGGATCTCGTTCGCGACCTACTTCAACGCGTTCCCGGCCAGCTACTGGCGTCGCTGGTCGACGCTGAAGTCGGTGGTGCTGCGCGTCGAGCTGACCGGCACGGCCCGCGTCGACGTGTACCGGTCCAAGGCCACGGGTGCCCGCATCACCGTCGGCGGTGCCCCCGTCTCCAGCGGAGACTCTTCCGAACCCGCCGCAGTCGAGTTCGAGATCGACCTGACGCCGTTCGAGGACGGCGGCTGGATCTGGTTCGACATCACCACCGACACCGCGGTTCGGGTGCACAGCGCAGGCTGGTACGCCCCGACACCCGCGCCGGGCCGGGCCAACATCGCCGTCGGCATCCCGACCTTCAACCGGCCCTCGGACTGTGTCAACGCACTTGCCGCACTGACCTCGGATCCGTTGGTGGACGAGGTGATCAGCGCGGTCATCGTGTCCGACCAGGGCACCAGCAAGGCCAAGGACCATCCCGGTTTCGAGGCCGCCGCGACCGCGCTCGGCAACCGGCTGACGATCCACAACCAGCCCAACCTCGGTGGGTCCGGTGGCTACAGCCGCGTGATGTACGAGGCGCTGAAGAACACCGACTGTGAGCAGATCCTGTTCATGGACGACGACATCCGCATCGAACCCGATTCGATCCTGCGGGCCCTGGCCATGAACCGGTTCGCCAAGGAGCCGATGCTGGTGGGCGGGCAGATGCTCAACCTGCAGGAGCCGTCACACCTGCACATCATGGGCGAGATGGTGGACCGGTCGAACTTCATGTGGTCGGCAGCGCCCAACGCCGAATACGACCACGACTTCTCCAAGCACGCGCTCGACGACACCGAGTCCGACCGCAGCAAGCTGCTGCACCGCCGGATCGACGTGGACTTCAACGGCTGGTGGATGTGCATGATCCCGCGGCAGGTGGCCGAGGAACTCGGCCAGCCGCTGCCGCTGTTCATCAAGTGGGACGACGTCGAATACGGACTGCGCGCAGCCGAGCACGGTTATCGCACGGTCACCCTGCCCGGTGCGGCGATCTGGCACATGGCCTGGAGCGACAAGGACGACGCGATCGACTGGCAGGCCTACTTCCACCTGCGCAACCGGCTGGTGATCTCCGCGATCCACTGGGACGGCGACGTACGCGGGTTGGTGGCCAGCCACCTCAAAGCCACGTTCAAACACCTTCTGTGCCTTGAGTATTCGACGGTGGCCATCCAGAACCGGGCCATGGAGGACTTCCTGGCCGGCCCGGAGCACATCTTCTCCATCCTGGAATCGGCCCTGCCCGACGTCCGCGCGATGCGCCAGCAGTACCCGGATGCCGTCGTGCTGCCCGGCGCCACCGCGCTGCCGCCGGCCTCGGATCTCAAGCGCAAGAAGATCGGGATCCCGGTGTCCAAGCCGGCGATCGTCCTGAACCTGGCCCGCGGCGTGGTCAACCAACTGCGCCCGCACGATCCGGAGACCCACATCCGGCCGCAGATCAACGTGGCCACCCAGGACGCCCGCTGGTTCTCGTTGTGCCGCGTGGACGGAGTCACCGTCACCACCGCCGACGGCCGCGGTGTGGTGTACCGGCAGCGGGATCGCGCCAAGATGTTCGAGTTGCTGCGTGCCTCGCTGCGCCAGCAGTTGCGTGTGGTCCGCCAATTCGACCGGATGCGCAAGGTCTATCGTGAGGCGCTGCCGGTGCTGACCAGCACCCAGAAGTGGGAGACGGTGTTGCTGACAGAGTCGGCGGAGAAAAACTGACATGACCGATGCCCCGCGCGGCGAGGACGCCGTGTTGGTTGCCGTGCAGTCGGCCCTGGCCACCCGGCCGGGCGTGCTGAGCGGAGCGCGTGCGCTGTCGCACTTCGGTGAACACAGCCTGGGTTGGCTCGCGGTCGCGGGCGCCGGTGCGCTGGCCCAGCCGGCCAAGCGCAAGTCATGGCTGGCGGTGGGCGCCGGAGCGTTTCTGGCCCATGCCGCCGCCGTCCTGATCAAGCGGGTGGTGCGCCGCGAGCGGCCGCATCATCCCGCCATCGCCGTGAACGTCGGCACGCCGAGCCGGTTGAGTTTCCCGTCGGCACATGCCACCTCGACCGCGGCGGCCGCCGTACTGTTGGCCCGGATCACAGGTCTGCCGCTGCGCGCGGTGCTGGTGGTCCCCATGGCGCTTTCGCGCCTGGTGTTGGGTGTGCACTATCCCACCGATGTACTGACCGGCGTGGCCGTCGGGACGCTCGTGGGTTCTGTGGTCGGAAAAACTGCCGGGGTTGGGGCCGAAGGAGACTGTGCCCGATGAGTGAGGAAGCGCAGCCGGAGCTCGGGCCGCCCAAGAATCTGGCCTCCGGGCTGATCAAGGCGATCCGTCCGCGCCAGTGGATCAAGAACCTGCTGGTGCTGGCCGCGCCGCTGGCCGCGGTCGGCAGCGGCATCGAGTACAACTACGCCGACCTCGCGTACAAGGTGTCGATCGCCTTCGTGGTGTTCTGCCTGGCGGCATCGTCGATCTATCTGGTCAACGACGCCCGTGACGTCGAGGCCGACCGCGCCCATCCCACCAAACGGTTCCGGCCCATCGCCGCCGGCGTGGTGCCGCAGTCGCTGGCCTACGTGCTGGCGGCCGTGCTCGCGCTGGCCTCGCTGGGCATCTCCTGGCTGCTGACACCGAATCTGGCATTGGTGATGGCGGTGTACATCGCGATCCAGTTGGCGTACTGCTTCGGGCTCAAACACCAGGCTGTGCTCGACATCTGCATCGTGTCCTCGGGCTTCCTGCTCCGTGCCATCGCCGGTGGTGTGGCCGCCGATATCCCGCTGTCGCAATGGTTCCTGTTGGTGATGGCCTTCGGCTCACTGTTCATGGCGGCAGGCAAGCGGTTCGCCGAGCTGCAACTGGCCGAGCGCACGGGCGCCAAGATCCGCAAGTCGCTGGAGAGCTACACCAGCAGCTACCTGCGTTTCGTCTGGACCTTGTCGGCCACCGCGATGGTGCTCTGCTACGGCCTGTGGGCATTCGGGCGCGACAGTGCCAACGATGCTCTGGGGCTCGACGGCCAGGATGCGTCGTGGTACGCGATCACGATGGTTCCGTTCACCATCGCGATCCTTCGTTATGCCGTTGACATCGATGGTGGCATCGCCGGTGAGCCAGAGGAGATCGCGCTGAAAGACCGAGTGCTGCAGATCCTGTTCCTGGCGTGGATCGGAACCATCGGTGCAGCTGTCTACTTCAGCTGACCGAATCACTCTGCGCCGCCTGGCGGGCGGCGTCGGTGACCGGTTGTCGCGCTGGCCGGTGTTTCCGTACGACGTCACGGTACGGATCAGCCTGTGGGTGAGTGTGGTCGTGGTCGCCGGGCTGTTCGGCTGGGGCGCCTGGCAGCGCCGCTGGATCGCCGACGACGGCCTGATCGTGCTGCGCACGGTGCGGAACCTGTTGGCGGGCAACGGCCCGGTCTTCAACGCGGGCGAGCGGATCGAGGCCAACACCTCAACGGTGTGGACCTACCTGGTGACGCTGGGCGCATGGCTCGGCGGCCCGGTCCGGATGGAGTACGTGGCGCTGGCCTTCGCGCTGACGCTGAGCGTGCTCGGCGTCGTGCTGGCGATGCTGGGCACCGGCCGGCTGTACGCCCCGAGCCTGCAGGGCCGCCGGGCGCTGCTGCTGCCCGCGGGCGCGCTGGTCTACATCGCGATCCCGCCGGCGCGCGACTTCGCCACCTCGGGGCTCGAAAACGGTTTGGTGCTGGCCTATTTGGGCCTGCTGTGGTGGATGATGGTGTGCTGGTCACAGGCTCTGCGCGCGGCTCCCAAAACGGTCGGTCGCGGCAGCCCGAAGACTGCGCCGGGTCCGGTCTCGAGCCGGTACTTCGAAGGTGCGCTGGCCGCGGTCGCCGGGCTGAGCGTGCTCATCCGCCCCGAGCTGGCGTTGATCGGCGGGGGAGCGCTGGTCATGATGCTGATCGCGGCGCGAGGTTGGCGCAGCCGCGTCCTGATCCTGGTGGCCGGTGGACTGCTGCCGGTGGCCTATCAGATCTTCCGGATGGGGTACTACGCGCTGATCGTGCCCGGGACCGCGGTGGCCAAGGACGCCTCGGGCGCCAAGTGGTCCCAGGGCTTCACCTATCTGAGCAATTTCAACCAGCCCTACCTGCTGTGGGTACCGGTGATGCTGCTGGCCGCGCTCAGCGTCGTGCTGCTGACCACAAGGACCCGGCCGTGGTGGGTGCGCCATCAGGTGCCCCGCGGCTACGGCTGGCTGGCCCGCACCGTTCAAAGTCCCGCTGCCGTAGTGCTTTTCATGTTCGTCAGCGGGCTGTTGCAGGCGATCTACTGGGTGCGCCAGGGCGGTGACTTCATGCACGGCCGGGTGTTGCTGACACCGCTGTTCTGCATGCTGATGCCCGTCGCGGTGATCCCCGTGGTGCTGCCCGACGGCACCAAGTTCACCAGGGAGACGGGTTATCTGCTGGCCGCCGCCACCAGCGTGCTGTGGGCCGCGGTGGTGGGCTGGTCGATCTGGGCCGCCAACTCACCCGGCCTCGGTGCCGACGGCACGCGTGTCACCTACACCGGCATCGTCGACGAGCGCCGGTTCTATTCGCAGGCCACCGGTCACGCGCACCCGTTGACCGCTGCCGATTACCTGGACTACCCGCGTATGCGGGCGGTGCTGACGGCGATCAACAACACTCCCGACGGCGCGCTGCTGCTGCCGTCGGGCAACTACGACCAATGGGACGTCGTTCCCGCCTACCCGCCTCCGCCCGATCTCAGCCCGGCGGACCGGCGGGCGTTGCGAACCCCGCACACCGTGTTCTTCACGAACATGGGCATGTTGGGCATGAACGTCGGCCTCGACGTGCGGGTCATCGACCAGATCGGCCTGACGAATCCGCTTGCGATGCACACCCAGCGGTTGACCGACGGGCGTATCGGCCACGACAAGAACCTGTTCCCGGACTGGGCCGTGGCCGAGGGGCCGTGGCTCAAGACCCGCCCCTACATCCCGCCCTACCTGGACGAGGAATGGATCTCCCAGGCCGAGGCCGCGCTGGCCTGCCCGGCCACCGAGTCGATGCTCAACTCGGTGCGCGGGGAGATGAGCCCGCGGCGCTTCCTGTCCAACCTGGGGCACGCGTACGAGTTCACCAAGTACCGGATCGACCGGGTGCCGCTCTATGAACTGAAGCGGTGCGGACTTCCGGTTCCAGAGCCCAAGAACCCGCCGTACACCGGGATGCCGGCCACCGGCCCGTAACCGGTTCCGGAACTGTTCCGAGGAATTCTGTGTGTTTGGTAACGCCCGGCCCGTCCGGACCGATACCCAGACGAGCCTGCACACCGATCTTGAACGGACGGTACGAAAAACCGATGTTGACCTCTGGTATCGACACCTGGTCGCAGGCACCCGAACCAGACCTGATCGCGACCGGCAATGGCGCAGGGCCGACCAGGGACGAGAACTGCTGCAGAGAAGCACCGCGCGTTCGTGTGGTTGACTACACGGGCACGTGAGCCGCTTACGTCGGTCGCTAATCGATGTGCGGAATACGAAGAAGAGATTCAGATAGGGAGCGGTATGAAGTTCGTTGGGAAGATGCGCGGCCTGTCGCGCCGGTTGACGGTAGCGGTCGCCGCTGCGGCCGTGCTGCCTGGCCTGGTTGGCGTCGTAGGCGGCTCGGCGACTGCTGGAGCCTGGTCTCGACCCGGCTTGCCGGTCGAGTATCTCGAAGTTCCGTCGGCAGCGATGGGACGTGACATCAAGGTCGAGTTCCAGAGCGGTGGCGCGGGCGCACCCGCGCTGTACCTGCTCGACGGTATGCGCGCTCGCGAAGACCAGAACGGCTGGGACATCGAACTCCCGACGTTCGAGTGGTTCCTGAACTCGGGCATCTCGGTTGTCATGCCGGTCGGTGGCCAGTCCAGCTTCTACTCCGACTGGTACAAGCCGGCCTGTGGCAGCAAGGACGGCGGCTGCAAGACCTACAAGTGGGAGACCTTCCTGACCCAGGAGCTCCCGGCGTGGCTGGCGGCCAACAAGGACGTGAAGTCGACCGGTAGCGCAGTGGTCGGTCTGTCGATGGCCGGTTCGTCGGCGCTGATGCTGTCGGCTCGCCACCCGGATCAGTTCATCTACGCATCCTCGCTGTCGGGCACGTTGAACCCGTCCGAGGGCTGGTGGCCGATGCTGATCGGTGTCTCGATGGGTGACGCCGGCGGCTACAAGGCCGACGACATGTGGGGCTCGACGGGCGACCCGAACAACGCCTGGAAGGCCAACGACCCGACGGAGAACGTCGCGACCCTGGCCAACAACGGCACCCGCCTCTGGGTGTACTGCGGTAACGGCAAGCCGGGCGAGCTGGGCGGCGCCGACATGCCCGCCAAGTTCCTCGAGGGCTTCGTCTGCCGGACGAACTCCACCTTCCAGGAGAAGTACATCGCAGCCGGTGGCAAGAACGCGGTGTTCAACTTCCCGCAGAGCGGTACGCACAACTGGGCCTACTGGGGCCAGCAGCTGCAGGCCATGAAGCCTGACCTGCAGCGTGTCCTGGGCGCGACCCCGACCGCCTAGCGGACGGAACAGCGGCTCAACGCAGTCGAAGCTGACGGCGGCGCTCCCCTCAAGGGGACGCCGCCGTCAGTCGTTTGACGCCCCGGCTGTGGTTGCGATGTGGTTCACTACAACGCGGGTTACGTGTGCGGGGGCACTTCGAACGACCGGCAGCAGGAGAGGTTGATGATGAGGCGTGCGTTGAGTCTGATGCGGGCGATGCTGCTGGCCCTGTTGGCTCCGGTGCTCGGTGCTGCCCTCTGGGCCGTTTCGGCGACGACGAGCGCTCCTGCCCGAGCCGACGGCGTCGAGTACCTGATGGTCCCGTCGGCCGCGATGGGCCGCGACATCCCGGTCGCGTTCCAGGGCGGTGGCCCGCATGCGGTGTTCCTGCTCGACGCATTCAACGCGGCTCCCGACGTGAGCAACTGGGTCAACGCCGGTCATGCGATGTCGACCCTCGCCGGCCGCGGTATCTCGGTGGCAGCCCCGGCAGGCGGCGCGTTCAGCCTCTACACGAACTGGGAGCAGGACGGCAGCAAGCAGTGGGAGACCTTCCTGTCCGCCGAGCTGCCGGACTGGCTGGCCGCCAACAAGGGTCTCGCCCCGGGCGGGCACGGGATCGTGGGTGCCTCGCAGGGCGGGACGGGCGCGCTGACGCTGGCCGCGTTCCATCCCGACAGGTTCCGCTTCGCTGGATCGCTGTCGGGCTTCCTGACCCCGTCGGCCACGACCCTCAACGGCGCGATCACCGCAGGCATGGCCCAGTTCGGTGGCGTCGACAGCTACGGCATGTGGGGTGCCCCACAGCTGGGCCGCTGGAAGTGGCATGACCCCGACGTGCACGTGCAGTTGCTGGCCGATGCAAACACGCGGCTGTGGGTGTACAGCCCGGGCACGCTGACATGCAGCGACCCGGCCGCGATGATCGGTGTCTGCGATCTCGCCCAGGGCAGCAACAGGTCGTTCTACCAGCACTACCGCTCCGTCGGCGGCAGCAACGGGCACTTCGACATGCCTGCCGGCGGTCAGCACGACTGGGGCAGCTGGGCCCCGCAGCTGGCGCAGATGTCGGGCGAACTGGTCGCGACCATCAAATAGAGGCCGGGCGGCACGCCGTCGTGACCAGAATCAGCTGCGCCGGGACACTTTTCACCAGCCGGTACGGTGGAAGCGTGCAGCACACGGTACGGTCGGCCACCCTGGTGGTAGTGGTGTCCGCTGCGTCGTTGCTCACGGCATGCGATGCGGGCGGTGACATCATGGCGCCGCTGGCCCTGCCCACGTCACAGGTCAACGGTGCGCAGCCGCAGGCGGCATCCGCGCAGCCTCTCCCGCGTCGCGGCGGTGAGCTGGCGATCACGTCGCAGCAGCACACCTATCTCGATGAGCTCAAGGCCGCCGGGATCACCCCGTCCAGTGAGCTGCTGGCGCTGTCGATCGGGTCGTACGTGTGCCAGGGCCGTGCCGCCAGGCAGGATGATCAGGCCGTGCGGGAGTTCGTCCTGCCGTTGGTGCGCAGCGATGTCCGGGCCGCCAGGTCCGGCCAGGAAAGCCCCACACCCGGCGAGATCGACACCGCCGCCACCGACTACATCCGTATCGCCACCGATCATCTCTGCTAGCCGCAGATCACCGCACCGCACGCGAGGAGCCCGAGTAACCCATGGCCAAAAATGCCAGCCGCAGGAAGCGTCACCGCATCCTGGCCCTGATCGCCGCCGCGGCGATGGCACTCGTCGTGGTGCTGGTGGTGACGATCGTGGTGATCATCATGCGTCGTCCCGAAACCCCGTCGGCACCGCCATCGGCCCAGCCTCCGGCCGGGGTTCCGGGCCCGTCGGCGACGCGTAAGCCGCGCCCGGAGTTCCAGTCCGCCGACTGTCCCGACGTGATGCTGGTCTCGATCCCCGGCACCTGGGAGTCCTCACCGCTGGACGACCCGTTCAACCCGACGCAGTTCCCGCTGTCGCTGATGACCAATGTGAGCCGGCCGATGGCCGAGCAGTTCGGGAAGGACCGCCTCGAGGTCTACACGGTGCCGTACACCGCGCAGTTCCATAACCCGTTCTCCGCCGACAAGCAGATGTCGTACAACGACAGCCGCGCCGAGGGAAAGCGCACCGCGGTCAAGGCGATGACGGAGATGAACGACCGCTGCCCGCTGACCAGCTACGTGATCGCCGGATTCTCGCAGGGCGCGGTGATCGGCGGTGACCTGGCCAGCGACATCGGCAACGGCCGCGGCCCGGTCGACGAGGATCTGGTGCTCGGGGTGACGTTGATCGCCGACGGACGCCGCGAGCTCGGCGTGGGGCAGGACATCGGCCCCAACCCGCCCGGCCAGGGCGCCGAGATCACGCTGCACGAGGTGCCGGTGCTGTCCGAGATGGGCCTGACCATGACGGGCCCGCGGCAGGGCGGCTTCGGTGCGCTCAACAACCGGACCAACCAGATCTGCGGCAAGGGTGATTTGATCTGCTCGGCGCCCGAGGAGGCGTTCTCGATCTTCAACCTGCCCAAGACCCTGGAGACACTGACCGGCAGCGCGGCCGGACCGGTGCACGCGCTGTACAACACCCCGCAGTTCTGGGTGGAGAACGGGGAGACCGCCACACAGTGGACGCTGAGCTGGGCCAAGGGCCTGGTGGACAACGCGCCTCATCCCGAGCACGGTTGACACCGAACACGCCCGGGACGCGACTCGCGTGGCAGATTTGGCCGGGACCGTCACAGTCCCTTAACATTAAGAGAAAAATAAGAGCTTTGCGCGTGCGTGGTTGGTTGACTAGAGCCGTCAGCTGACTCGTAGGCGTGGTCGCCGCGCCCGGTACGATCGTCCGGGTTTGGGTACGTACGGCCGCATGAGTGGCTGCAGACGCACCGCCAGTGACGTGCGACAACGCGACGAGTACGGCTCTGACAGGAGAAGTTAAATGCCGTTCATCAATCCGTTCATCAAGGACGGTCAGATCAAGTTCCCTGACGGCGCCAGCATCGTCGAGCATGTCGAGCGCTGGGCCAGGGTTCGCAGCGACAAGCTGGCATACCGCTTCCTGGACTTCTCCACCGAACGCGACGGCGTCGCCCGCGACCTGACCTGGGCCCAGTTCAGCGCGCGCAACAAGGCGGTGGCCGCCCGGCTTCAGCAGGTCACCCAGCCCGGCGACCGCGTCGCCATCCTGTGCCCGCAGAACCTCGACTACCTCGTCGCCTTCTTCGGCGCCCTCTACGCAGGCCGCGTCGCGGTGCCGCTGTTCGATCCGTCCGAGCCCGGACACGTCGGCCGCCTGCACGCGGTGCTGGACGACTGCCACCCGTCGGCGGTGCTGACCACCACGGAGGCCGCCGAGGGCGTCCGCAAGTTCTTCCGGAGCCGGCCGGCCAACCAGCGTCCCCGGGTGATCGCGGTGGACGCGGTGCCCGACGACGTCGCCGCCACCTGGGTCCACTTCGAGGACGTCGACGAGAGCACCATCGCCTATCTGCAGTACACGTCCGGGTCGACCCGGATCCCGACCGGTGTGCAGATCACCCACCTGAACATGGCCACCAACGTGGTGCAGATCGTCGAGGCGCTCGAAGGTGAGGAAGGCGACCGCGGCCTGTCCTGGCTGCCGTTCTTCCACGACATGGGTCTGGTCACCGGGCTGATCGCTCCGATGATCGGTCACTACTTCACCTTCATGACCCCGGCCGCCTTCGTGCGCCGGCCGGAGCGCTGGATCCGTGAGATGGCCCGCAAGGAGGGCGACACCGGCGGTGTCATCTCCGTGGCGCCGAACTTCGCGTTCGACCACGCGGCCGCTCGTGGCGTCCCCAAAGAAGGTGAAGCGGCGATCGATCTCTCCAACGTCAAGGCCGTGCTCAACGGCAGCGAGCCGATCTCGGCGGCCACCGTGCGCCGGTTCAACGAGGCCTTCAGCCCGTTCGGCTTCCCGGCCAAGGCGATCAAGCCCTCCTACGGTCTGGCCGAGGCGACGTTGATGGTGTCGACCACGCCGGCCGCCGAAGAGCCGAAGATCATCTACGTCGACCGCGACGAGCTCAACAGCGGTCGCATCGTCGAGGTGGATGGCGATTCGGTCAAGGCGGTCGCCCAGGCATCGGCCGGCAAGGTCGGCGTCTCGGAGTGGGCCGTCATCGTGGACGCCGAGAGCGCGACCGAGCTGCCCGACGGCCAGGTCGGCGAGATCTGGATGAGCGGCCAGAACATGGGCACGGGTTACTGGGGTAAGCCCGAAGAGACTGTCGAGGTCTTCCAGAACACGCTCAAATCGCGCACCAGCCCGTCGCACGCCGAAGGTGCCGAAGATGACGCCACCTGGGTCCGCACCGGCGACTACGGCACCTTCTACGACGGCGACCTCTACATCACCGGCCGCGTCAAGGACCTGGTGATCATCGACGGCCGCAATCACTATCCGCAGGACCTCGAGTACTCGGCGCAGGAGGCCAGCAAGGCGTTGCGCACCGGCTACGTCGCGGCCTTCTCGGTGCCGGCCAACCAGCTGCCCGCCGAGGTGTTCGAGAACGCGCACGCCGGCCTGCACCGTGACGACGACGACAGCTCCGAGCAGCTGGTCATCGTCGCCGAGCGTGCTCCCGGCTCCCACAAGCTCGAAGTCGGCCCGATCACCGACGACATCCGGGCCGCGATCGCCGTGCGGCACGGTGTCACCGTGCGCGACGTGCTGCTGACCGCGGCGGGCGCCATCCCGCGTACCTCCAGCGGCAAGATCGGCCGTCGCGCCTGCCGTTCCGCGTACCTGGACGGCTCGCTGCGCAGCGGGAAGATCGCCAACGCGTTCCCCGACGAGACGGACTGATCGAAACCTCCCCCAACGACACGACGCCGACGAGCGCCCGTCTGATGCAAGGTGACCTGAATATGGATGAAACACAAAGCAATTCGAATCTTCCAGAGGGCACCCAGCCCGCCGGGGTACCGGCGTCGCGCCCCGACCTGACCGTCGCGGAGATGCGCGAATGGCTGCGCAAGGCGGTGGCCACCGCCACGAGCCAGTCGCCCGACGTGATCGACGAGACCACGCCGCTGATCGAGCTGGGCCTGTCCTCGCGTGACGCGGTGGCCATGGCCAGCGACATCGAGGACCTCACCGGCGTCACGCTGACGGCGACGGTGCTCTTCCGGCACCCGACCATCGAATCGCTGGCGACGGTGATCATCGAGGGCGAGCCCGAACCCGAGAACACCGACGACGCGGATTGGTCGCGGGACGCCGACGTCGAGGACATCGCGATCGTCGGTGTCGCCACCCGCTTCCCGGGGGACATGAACTCCCCTGACGAGATGTGGGAAGCGCTGCTCGCCGGGAAAGACGCCATCACGGACCTGCCCGAGGGCCGCTGGGAGGAATTCCTCGCCGAGCCACGGATCGCCGAGCGCGTCGGCAAGGCCAGCATTCGCGGCGGCTACCTCTCGGACATCAAGGGTTTCGACTCCGAATTCTTCGCGCTGTCGAAGATGGAGGCCGACAACATCGATCCGCAGCAGCGGATGGCGCTCGAACTGACCTGGCAGGCCCTCGAGCATGCCCGCATCCCGGCGTCGAGCCTGCGCGGCACCAATGTCGCTGTGTACGTGGGTAGTTCCAACAACGACTACCAGTTCCTGGCGCTGATGGACCCCACGGCCGCGCACCCCTACGCGATCACCGGTACCGCCACCTCGATCATCGCCAACCGGGTGTCCTACTTCTACGACTTCCGCGGACCGTCCGTGTCGGTCGACACCGCCTGCTCCAGCTCGCTGGTCGCCGCGCACCAGGGCGTGCAGGCGCTGCGCTCCGGCGAGGCCGATGTGGCCATCGTCGGCGGGGTCAACGCCATGATCACCCCGATCGTCACGATCGGTTTCGACGAGGTCGGCGGAGTGCTGGCCCCGGACGGCCGGATCAAGTCGTTCTCCTCCGACGCCAACGGATATGCCCGCTCCGAGGGCGGCGGCATGCTGGTGTTCAAGCGGGTCTCCGATGCCCGCCGCGACGGGGACACCATCCTCGCCGTGATCGCCGGCAGCGCGGTCAACCACGACGGCCGCTCCAACGGCATGCTCGCGCCGAACCCGGACGCGCAGGAAGACGTGCTGCGCAAGGCCTACAAGGACGCCGGGATCAACCCGCGCGACGTCGACTACATCGAGGCGCACGGCACCGGCACCATCCTGGGTGACCCGATCGAGGCCGACGCACTGGGCCGAGTGGTCGGCCGCGGTCGCGACGCCGACAAGCCCGCCCTGCTGGGTGCGGTGAAATCCAATGTGGGCCACCTGGAGTCGGCCGCCGGCGCGGCCAGCCTGGCGAAGATGACCCTCTCGCTGCAGCACGACAAGCTGCCGCCGTCGATCAACTACGCGGGTCCCAACCCGTACATCGACTTCGACAAGGAACACCTCAAGGTCAACGACACCGTCTCGGAGTGGCCGCGTTACAGCGGGCATGCCATCACCGGTGTCTCCGGCTTCGGCTTCGGTGGCGCCAACGCCCACCTGGTGCTGCGCGAGGTGCTGCCGTCGGATCTGGTCGAGCCGCAGCCGGAACCCGAAGCGGTCGAGGACAAGGCTGAATCCGATGACGCCAACGCGACGTATGTCGGTGGCGTGCGGATGGACGAGTACGGCGAGTTCATCCACGACGAGCCTGAGGTCGATGAGTACCCGGCCTACGACGAGGCCAACCACGAGCTGCCCGGCCTGACGGACGAGGCACTGCGTCTGCTGGAGGCGGCCCGTGCGGAGCTGGCGGAGGCCGAAACTGCCGAGCCAACGAAGAAGATTGTCCCGCTGGCAGTTTCGGCATTCCTGAGCTCGCGCAAGAAGGTCGCCGCAGCGGAGCTGGCGGACTGGATCGACAGCGAGGAAGGCCGCGCGTCGTCGCTCGAGTCCATCGGACGCTCGCTGTCGCGCCGCAACCACGGCCGTTCCCGCGCCGTGGTGCTGGCCCACGACCACGACGAGGCGATCAAGGGCCTGCGGGCGATCGCCGAGGGCAAGCAGCATCCGACGGTGATCTCTGCCGACGGCCCGGTGACCAACGGCCCGGTGTGGGTGCTCGCCGGATTCGGTGCGCAGCACCGCAAGATGGGCAAGAGCCTGTACCTGCGCGAGCCCGTGTTCGCCGAGTGGATCAACAAGGTCGACGCTCACATCCAGGATGAGCGCGGTTACTCGATCGTCGAGCTGATTCTCGATGACGCGATCGACTACACCAACGAGACCTGCGAATACCCGATCGAAGTGGTCCAGACGGTGATCTTCGCCCTCCAGATCGCGCTCGGTGAGTTCCTCAAGGCCCACGGTGCGAAACCCGGCGCGGTGGTGGGACAGTCGCTCGGTGAAGCGGCCGCCGCCTACTTCGCGGGCGGCCTGTCGCTGGCCGATGCCACCCGGACCATCTGCTCGCGCGCGCACCTGATGGGTGAGGGCGAGGCGATGCTGTTCGGCGAGTACATCCGGCTGATGGCGCTCGTGGAGTACTCGGCCGACGAGATCAAGACCGTCTTCGCCGACTACCCGGGCCTCGAGGTGTGTGTCTACGCCGCCCCGACCCAGACCGTCATCGGCGGCCCGCCGGAGCAGATCGACGCGATCATCGCCCGCGCCGAATCGGAGGGCAAGTTCGCCCGCAAGCTGCAGACCAAGGGCGCCAGCCACACTCAGCAGATGGATCCGCTGCTCGGTGAGCTCTCCGCCGAAATCCAGGGCATCGAACCGCATCCGCTGACCACGGGCTACTTCTCGACCGTGCACGAGGGCAAGTTCATCCGGGCCGGCGCCGAGCCGATCCACGATGTGGACTACTGGAAGAAGGGCCTGCGGCACAGCGTCTACTTCACCCACGGCATCCGCAACGCGGTCGACAACGGTCACACCACGTTCCTTGAGCTGGCGCCGAACCCGGTGGCGCTCATGCAGGTTGGGCTGACCACCGCGTCGGCGGGCCTGCACGACGCGCAGTTGATCGCGACCCTGGCCCGTAAGCAGGACGAGGTCGAGTCGATGGTCACGGCCATGGCCCACCTGTTCGTGCACGGCCACGAGCTGGACTTCCGGACCCTGTTCCCGCGCAAGTCCAGCGGGTTGGCCGGTGCCCTGGACTTCGCCAACATCCCGGCCACCCGGTTCAAGCGCAAGCAGCACTGGCTGGACGCCCAGTTCACCGCGGACAGCTCGGCAGTGATGCCCGGCAACCACGTCGCGACACCCGACGGCAAGCATGTCTGGGAGTTCGTGCCGAAGGGTGCCGCTGATTTCGCCGCTCTGGTGAAAGCGGCTGCCGCGCAGGTGCTTCCGGATGCCAAGCTGACCGCCTCCGAGCAGCGTGCGGTGGCCCCCGAGGGCTCGCGCCTGGTCACCACGCTGACCCGGCACCCGGGAGGTGCCTCGGTGCAGGTGCACGCCCGGATCGACGAGTCCTTCACCCTGGTCTACGACGCGATCGTGACCCGCGGTGGCGCCGCGGCAGCGCTGCCGACCGCGGTCGGCGCCGGTGTGGTCGCCGAGCAGGTTTCGGCCGCCCCGGCAGCGGTGGCCGAGCCCGAGGTCGAGGACGACGCGGCGATTCTGTCCGACAACCTGACCAAGGGCGCCAATCTCGGTGCGGGCTTTGCCAAGTGGTCACCGGATTCGGGCGAGACCATCGCACAGCGACTCGGCACCATCGTCGGCGGTGCCATGGGCTACGAGCCCGAGGACCTGCCGTGGGAGGTTCCGCTGATCGAGCTGGGCCTGGATTCCCTGATGGCGGTGCGGATCAAGAACCGGGTCGAGTACGACTTCGACCTGCCGCCGATCCAGCTGACCGCGGTGCGCGACGCCAACCTGTACAACGTCGAGGATCTCATCAAGTACGCGATCGAGCACCGCGACGAGGTGGATCAGATCGCCGAGTCCCAGAAGGGTAAGACGGCCGAGGAGATCGCCGCGGAGCAGTCCGAACTCCTGGGCGGAGCATCCACGGTCGCCGAGCTTGAGGCCAAGCTGGCCGATGCCGGACATCCGTTGGCGGAGAAGGCCGAAGAGGCGTCCGACCCGGCGCCGGCCTCGGACATCCCGGCTCCGCCGTCGGACCCGAGCGGCCCGTCGATCCCGGCCGCGGCCGATTTGCCGGTTCCACCGGCGCCGTCCGATCCGTCCGGACCGAGCAAGGCCACCGCGGCCGCGGCTGCGGCCAAGGTGCTCACCCAGGAAGCGGTCACCGAGGCGCTGGGCGCCGACGTGCCCCCGCGTGACGCCGCTGAGCGGGTCACGTTCGCCACCTGGGCGATTGTCACCGGCAAGTCGCCGAGCGGCATCTTCAACGAGCTGCCCTTCGTCGACGTCGAGACCGCGACCAAGCTGTCCGAGCGGCTCTCCGAGCGCGCCGAGGGCACCGTCACCGTCGAACAGGTGCGTTCGGCCAAGACCATCGAAGAGCTGTCCACGATCGTGCGCGATCAGCTCGAAGAAGGAGTGGTGGACGGATTCGTCCGGACCTTGCGGGCACCAAAAGAAGGAACCTCGCACGTCCCGCTCTTCGTGTTCCACCCGGCCGGCGGATCCACCGTCGTCTACGAGCCGCTGATGAAGCGGCTGCCGGCCGACACCCCGGTCTACGGCATCGAGCGGGTCGAGGGTGCGATCGAGGAGCGCGCCGCCGAGTACGTGCCCAAGCTGCTGGCGATGCACAAGGGCCCGTTCGTCCTGGCCGGCTGGTCGCTGGGCGGGGCACTGGCCTACGCATGTGCGATCGGGCTGAAGCAGGCCGGTGCCGATGTCCGGTTCGTCGGGCTGATCGACCTCGCGCTTCCGGGCGAGCCGATCGACCAGAGCAAGGAGGGTATGCGGGCCCGTTGGGATCGCTACGCCCTGTTCGCCCAGCGCACGTTCAATGTCGAGATCCCGGCGATCCCGTACGAGGAGCTGGAGCAGCTCGACGACGAGGGCCAGGTGAAGTTCGTCCTGGACGCGATCAAGGACAGCGGTGTGCAGATCCCGGGCGGGATCATCGAGCATCAGCGCACGTCGTATCTGGATCAGCGTGCCCTGGCCACCATCGAGGTCCAGTCTTACGACGGACACGTCACGCTGTACTTGGCAGACCGCTATCACGATGACGCCATCGTCTTCGAGCCCGCCTACGCGACCCGCAAGCCCGACGGCGGCTGGGGGGAGTACGTCAAAGATCTCGAGGTGGTGCCCATCGGGGGCGAGCACATCCAGGCCATCGACGAGCCGTACATTGCCAAAGTCGGAGCTCACATGAGCGAGGCGATCAACCGTATCGAAGCGGAGAGCGAGAGCAAGTGACGAACAAAACCACGGCTGAACTGCTGGCCGAGCTCCGCGAGAAGCTGGAACTGGCCGCCGACCCGGGCGATGAGAAGGCCAGGGCCCGCCGGGACAAGAAGGGCATCCCTTCTGCCCGGGCCAGGATTCACTCCCTGCTCGATCCGGGCAGCTTCCTCGAGATCGGTGCGCTGGCACGCACTCCCGGTGACCCCAACGCGCTCTTCGGCGACGGCGTGGTCACCGGCCACGGCACCATCAACGGACGCCCGGTCGGTGTGTTCAGCCACGACCAGACGGTGTTCCAGGGTTCGGTCGGTGAGATGTTCGGCCGCAAGGTGGCCAAGCTCATGGAGTGGGTGGCCATGGTGGGCTGCCCGATCATCGGCATCAACGACTCGGCCGGTGCCCGCATCCAGGACGCGGTGACCTCACTGGCCTGGTACGCCGAGCTGGGCCGCCGCCACGAAATGCTGCGCGGTCTGGTCCCGGAGATCTCGATCATTCTGGGCAAGTGCGCCGGCGGCGCGGTGTACTCGCCGATCCAGACGGATCTGCTGGTGGCGGTGCGCGATCAGGGCTACATGTTCATCACCGGACCCGACGTGATCAAGGACGTCACCGGCGAGGACGTGACGTTCGACGAACTCGGCGGCGCCGATGTACAGGCCCAGCGCGGCAACATCCACAAGGTTGTCGAGGACGAGGCAGCGGCGTTCCAGTATGTCCGCGACTACCTTTCGTTCCTGCCCTCCAACCACTTCGACGACGCGCCGATCGTGAATCCGGGTCTGGAACCCGAGATCACCCCGCACGATCTCGGAGCTCGACTCCATCGTCCCGGACGCGGACAACACGTCCTACGACATGCACGAGATCCTGCTGCGGATCTTCGACGACGGTGACATCTTCGAGATCGCGGAGCAGCGTGGCCCGGCCATGATCACCGCGTTCGCCCGGGTGGACGGCCGCCCCGTCGGTGTGATCGCCAATCAGCCCATGCACCTGTCCGGCGTGGTGGACACCGATGCCTCCGACAAGGCCGCGAGCTTCATCCGGTTCTGCGACTCCTTCAACCTGCCTTTGGTTTTCGTCGTGGACACCCCCGGCGCCATGCCGGGCTTCGCCGAGGAGGAGAAGGGCATCATCAAGCGCGGTGGCCGGTTCTTCAACGCGATCGTCGAGGCCGATGTGCCGAAGGTGACCATCATCGTCCGCAAGGCCTACGGCGGCGGGTATGCGGTGATGGGTTCCAAGCAGCTGTCCGCGGACCTGAACTTCGCCTGGCCGACGGCGCGTATCGCGGTGATCGGTGCCGAGGGCGCGGCGCAGCTGTTGGTCAAGCGGTTCCCGGATCCGACCGCACCCGAGGTGCAGAAGATCCGTGCCGACTTCATCGAGGGATACAACCTCAACCTGGCCACGCCGTGGATCGCGGCCGAGCGGGGCTACATCGACGGCGTGATCCAGCCGCACGAGACCCGGCTGCTGCTGCGTAAGTCTCTGCACCTGTTGCGGGACAAGCAGAACATGCCCAAGGTGCAGCGCAAGCACGGCCTGACCCCGATCTGATCGTCGGCGAGTAACGAAGGCGGATCGCGCATGAGTACCGCGGTCGTGGTCGGCGCCGGGCCCAACGGGCTGGCGGCCGCCATCACGCTGGCATCGGCCGGCGTGGACGTCACCGTGTTGGAGGCCGACGACTCGATCGGCGGCGGGGTGCGCTCGTCGAGCCGGAGCCTCGCGGATGGTTTCCCCGACGGCCTCGTTGTCGACCAGTGCTCGGCCATCCATCCGATGGCGGTCGGTTCGCCCTTCCTGAACGGTCTCGGGCTGGAACGCCATGGGCTGCAGTGGAAATGGCCCGAGGTCGATTGTGCGCATCCGCTCGACAGCGGTGATGTCGGCCTGCTGTACCGCAGCGTCGACGACACCGCAGCGGCGCTCGGCGCGGACGGCGGTCGGTGGCGGCGCGCCTTCGGCGGGCCGTCGGCCAAGTTCGACACCCTGTCGCAAGACATCATGGGTCCGCTGCTGCGGGTGCCGAAGCATCCGGTGACGCTGGCCCGGTTCGGCGTGCCGACGGTGCTGCCGGCCTCGGCGTTCGCCCGGCTGTTCCGTACCGAGCCGGCCCGGGCATTGTTCGGCGGTGTTGCGGCACATACCTTCCGGCCCCTGGACCATCCGCTGACCTCGGCGATCGGCCTCGGCATCATCACGGCGGGGCACCGGCACGGTTGGGCGGTGGCGGAGGGCGGTTCACAGGCCATCACCGATGCGCTGGCGTCGGTGCTCGCCGAGTTGGGCGTCAAGGTGGAGACCGGTGTTCGGGTCACCTCCGCCGCGCAGCTCCCGCCGGCCGACGTGACGATGTTCGATCTCGCACCCACGGCGGTCGTCGACATCCTGGGGGACCGGTTGCCCAGGCGGGTGGCCCGTGGCCTGGGCGGATTCCGTTACGGTCCAGGAGCATTCAAGGTCGACTTCGCACTGGACGGCCCCGTGCCGTGGAAGAACCCCGCGGTCGGCGGTGCCGGGACGGTGCATCTGGGCGGTGAGTTCGGCGAGATCGCCGCGACCGAGCGGGAGATCCAGGCCGGCCGGATGCCGCAGCGGCCGTTCGTGCTCGTCGGGCAGCAGTATGTGGCCGATCCGGGGCGTTCGGTCGGCGACATCAATCCGGTGTACTCGTACGCCCATGTGCCACACGGATATACCGGCGATGCGACCGAGGCGATCATCGGCCAGTTCGAACGGTTCGCGCCCGGGTTCCGCGACCGGATCGTCGGAACGGCGGTGCGCTCCACCACCGAGATGTCGGTGTACAACGCGAACTACGTCGGCGGGGACATCTGTACCGGCGCCAAGGACCTCCGGCAGCTGGTGTTCGGCCCGCGGACTACGCTGCAGCCCTACCGAATTGGTGTTCCCGGCATGTACCTGTGCTCGGCGGCCACCCCACCGGGGCCCGGCGCGCACGGCATGTGCGGCGCCAACGCCGCTGCGGTCGCGCTCTCCGCCCTGACGCGGTGAGCCTGGCAGAGTTTGCGACAGGCCGTCGGCACACATTCCTACTCACAAGCGTGTAATTCAAAAACGTGCCCTGTGAACAGCGGCGATATCGGGCCGGACGAAAACCATCCACAAGTTGTCCACAGGCCATCGGCATTGGCTGGATTCCCGCCGATGTGTGTGGGTCCACCGGGGTGTCGAAGGCGCCGGATAGCACGAGTGGCCAGTTATGACACGGTTTTTCGTTGTACGCGTGTCACAACTGGCCACTCGACGCCCCACCCCAAGCGGGGTTACGGCTCGATGCGGATCCGGCCCGGCTTGTAGAGCCCGGAATGTGTCGCTGTCCCAAGCTCGATCGTCGCGGGAACCGCATCGACGATCGTGTCGAACTTGCGCAGTGAACCCCAGTCGCGGCCCCAGTCCTTGTTCAGGTAGGTGGCCATCACGTGCTGGCGCAGCAGCAGGTCACTGATGCCCAGCAGGCCGCCGTTGATGCCGTCCTCCCAGGTGTCGGTGTCCTTCATCTTGGCGTTGTAGTCCGGGGTGATCCGGAACTTCGGCACCTCGGTGACACCGTTGGCGTGCAGCATCGGCTGCTGGCACGGGAAGGCCAGGCCCACAGCCCAGTCCATCAGCACGGGCTGCTGTGAGCCGATGTACTCCTGCACGGTCTTGACCTGGGGCACGCGGGGCGGCGTGACCGCGATCCAGTCGCCGAGGCTCAGCGACTTGTCCTCGGCGATGACCCGGACGAACGTTGCGTCGGCCGGAATCTCGCTGCGGTCGAACCGCAGGTTGCGCCACGACGGGATCGGTCCGAGGTCGTAGGGCATCACCCGACCGGCCGGCACCGCTGCGCCGTCGGGGCCGGGCCGTCCGTATTCGAGCTGGACCGTCTGGCCTTCGGTGCGACCGTTGAAAATGCTGTTGCCGGTGATGGTTCCGGCCGCCGTGACGACGACCAGCGGGTGGGCGGCGTCGGGGGCGGGCAGCTGGTACCAGGCCGAGGCCAGCTTGCTCTCCTGCTGTGCCGGGCCCTCGACGTAGCTGCCGGCCAGCGGAACCCGGGCCGGGTCCAGCCCGTAGGGCAGCGGCACCGTCGACCCGTTGATGCCGGGGGTGTCCAGCTTGACGTCCGCATTCCAGTCGGCGTCGATGCCCGGCATCGGCACGGTGATCCGGATCGCCTCGGCGACAATGTGGTCCGGCACCCCGTTCGGGGTGAACCCGGTCGGCGCGGTGCCGCCCAGCGGCCCCAGCGGCCCGTAGTCGCCCGGCGCCGGGGTCAGGAACCCGTCGTTGGTGTCGGGTTCGACGAGCACGTCGTCGGCCAGACCACAGCCGCCGGCGAAGGCGCGCAGGTTCGACGACGCGTTGGAGTAGGTGCCGTCCTGGCGGACCACCCCGTAGAGCATCGAACCGACGAAGACCACCACCATGAACCCGGCTGCGATCGGCACCGGTGCGGCGGTCAGTGCCCGGGCCAGCCGGCCCTCGGCCGAGGGCCGCAGGTGCAGCCAGTACGCCCACAGGGCGGTGATGGCGAACAGCGCGAAGAAGATGGCGCTCACCGTGATTCCGCCGATGTTGGGCTTGTCGTTGTTGAACGGCACGCCATAGCTGGACACGTACCACCAGCCGTTGGTGGTGGCGAAGCACAGGGCGAGGACGAACAACACGGCAGACGTGAACGCCATCCGGTTGCGCGCCGAACGCAGCACGACCGGCGACGCCAGCACCGTGACCACCGCTGCCATCGCAGCACCCACCGCGGCGAACAGACCGAAGTGGTGCACCCACTTGGTGGGGGTGAACATCAGGCAGAACATGGTGGCGAAGATGATGCCCATCAGCCGCCATACCGGCCCGCGGGCCACACCGGGAATCCGCTTGCGCCGCAACATGATGAACAGCGACGCGAACAGGCTCAGCGCGGTGATGATGAAGCCGAACCGGCGCGACAGCGAGCCGTCGACGGTCGGCAGGATCAGGTAGTAGTAGCGCAGGTTCTCGGTGTACCACTCCTGGCTCGGGCCGATCGCGGTGCGAATCCTGGTTGCCTCCAACACTGTTGCCAGCGTCTGGTCGGCGAACACCACGGTCAGGATCACCGTGCCCGCGGCCAGCAGCGGCAGCACCAGCGGCCACACGCCGAGCGTGCGGCCACGGCGCACCAGGATGCGCAGCAGCGGACGACCACCGGCGAGCAGCGCCGCGACGGCGATCAGGCCGGTCGGCTGGATGCCCAGGGTGAAGGCCGCGGAGATGATCGCCATGGCGGCGGGGGTGAGCCGTCCGGAGATGATGGCCCGTTCGATCAGCACGTAGGTGATCAGTGCGCCGGTGGCGATCTGGCCCTCGGGACGCAGCCCGTTGTTGAACGGCATCCAGGCCGCCATCAGCACCAGGCCCGCAGCCCACAGCGCGGGTTTGGAGGCGATCACCGCGGGCCCGAGGCGGGGCAGCACCTCACGCGACAGCAGCAGCCAGCACACCAGTGCACAGATCAGGTCGGGCAGTCGCATCCAGATGCTGGCGTCGCTGACATGCGTCATCAGGGCCAGCAGGTTGTAGAACCAGCCGAACGGATCCTCGGGGCTGCCGAACCAGCGGAAGTAGTTCGACATGTAGCCGGCGTGGTCGGCCACGCGCGCCATCTGCAGGATGTAGCCGTCGTCCGACGAGTTCGCCCCGATCACATGCCAGGTCAGGAACCCGCCGACGACCACCACATCGACAGCGCTGAACGTGCGCCAGCGCGTCGGGATCAGGTGGTGCATCCGCCGTCCGTCGAGCCGGTCCAGCTTCCACAGCGCCAGCACCGCGACCACCGTGGCCGCGATGCCGAGCAGCATCGCCACCAGCTTGAGCGGGGTGGGCTTGGAGGTGAACCGGGTGTCGATCGTGGCCGACAGGGAAAGCCCTTGCGGGGCAGGTCCGCTCAGTTCGGTGAAGACACCGACGATCTGCGGCCGCAGGTTTGGGTCGGCGAAGCCGGTGCGCAGCTCCTTGCCGTCAGTACCCGTGAGGCCGACGAAGGTGGCGAAGGTTCCCGCGTCCGACGACGTGATCTCGATGCGTTCACAGGCAGGCGAACTGACCTTGTCCCGCGTCACGCTCGCGATCACCACGTTGCGGTCGGTGATGTCGACGCGCTTGCTGTTGACGTTGACGAACAGCGCGTTGAGGGCGGCCTGCCTGCCCTCCTTGGGCGCGGTGCCCAGCACCAGGCCGCCCTCGGGCGGCATCGACCGGATCACCTCACAGGGCACCGTCACCGACATGGTGACCGGCGTCTGGGTGATCAGCGGTGAGGTGACGCTGTTCATCTGACCGGCCTGAGGCCAGTTCAGCGTGGCGGTGGTCTGCACCACCGGCAGCAGCGGTGTGGCCACCGCGCACAGGAAGCCGATCAGGCCGGCGATCATCGCGACCCAGCGGGTCACCTGAACGTTCTTGTCGGCGGCGTGTTCACGCACGGTCACGGTCATGGCAGGGCTCGGATCGGTCCGGGCCGGCTGAAGCCGGACACTCGCTGGGTTCCTTCATCGATGTTGGCGACGGGCGCCTGCCCGGCCGGCACCACCGGGTCGTATTTCTCGATCGAGCCCCAGTCCCGGTACCAGTCGTCACGCAGATACGTCGGAATGGTCGACGTGCGCAGCAGCGCCTGGATGAAGAGGAAGGGACCACCCTTTTGGGCGGACTGCCACATGTTCGACGACACCACCACTTGCTTGACGTTGGGAAGGATGCGGTACTCCGGCAGCTCGGCCACGCCGAGACGTTCGGAGAACGGGCGCTGGCAGGGGAAATTCGCGGCGGTCGCGATATCCATCAGAACCGGGGTCTGTGCGCCCAGGAACTGCTGCGCGGTCTGCAGGGTCGGCACCCGCGGCGGGGTGAAGCCGAACCACTGGTCGTCGGAGAGGTTCGGATCGTCGGCGACGATCCTGGCCACGTTGGCCTCCGGCGGCGCCCAGGCCAGCGGGAAACGCAGGTTGCGCCAGGCGAATTGGGCGAACACGTCGATCGGTTGAACCGCGTCGAGGGCCTGGAAGCTGCCGTCGGGACGGTGCACGCCCCACTGCAGTTTCAGCGACTGGCCGTAGTGGAACTCGTGTTCCTCGTCGTAGTACCAGATGGCGCCCGCGGCGGCGACCGTCACCAGCGGCCGGTCCGCGGTGCGCGGCGGCAGTTGGTACCAGGCCGAGGTGGCCTTGGCGGCGACGGTGTTCTCCTTGTAGCTGCCCATCACCGGGGTGCGCGCGGGGTCCAGGCCGAACGGCAGGTACACCCGAGAACCGTTGACGCCGACGGGTCCGTAGCCGCCGCCGGTGCCTGCGGCGTAGGCGATGCCGACGTTGGGCTTGTTGGGCGATCCGTCGGAGTTCACCGTGCCGGGGTTGGCGACGACGGGTTTCGGCGGTTCGAGAGTGTCGCTGATTCCGTTGGGCGTGAATCCGACAGGGTTCTCGCCGCCGAGCGGGCCGTACTCGCCGTAGGTCTGGCCTTCGACCGGTTGCAGCATGCCGGCGTTGGTGTCGGCCTCGACCAGGACGTCGTCGGCCATGGCGCAGCTGTTGGCCGACAGTCCCGAGGTCAGCGCCGAGAAGTTGGCCTTGGCGGTGGTGTAGACGGGGTAGCGCTGGACGAAGCCCTTGGTCATCGACCCGACTTCGAGCACCACCATGATGGTCGCGACCACCAGCAGCGGCGTCGACGCCAGTGCCCGGTTGCGCCGGGTGTTGGCCACCTCGGTGTGCCCGGCGTAGTCGATCCGGAAGTGCAGCCAGCCGGCCAGCACCGCGGTCATGATCGCCAGGGCCAGGAACATGGTGGTCACCGGATAACCGGCGATCACCGGTTGACGGTCGAACCACGGCACGCCGTAGTTGCCGACGTAGAACCACCCGTTGATGCCGGAGGTGGCCCAGGCGAGGACGAACAGCAGCGCGGTGACGTACAGGGCCAGGTTGCGTCGGCTGTGCAGGCCCACCAGGGCGAAGGCGAACGCCGTCACCGCACCGAGGGCGGCGGCCAGCCCGGCGAAGGCGCCGAACTGCACGGCCCATTTGGTCGGGGTGAAGTGCAGCAGCAGCAGGCCGATCGCGGTGGTGCCGATCAGCCGCCAGACCGGGCCACTGGCCAGTCCGGGCACCCGGCCCTTGCGCAGCAGCACCGCGATCATTCCGAACAGGCACAGCATCATGGTCAGCACCGCGAACCGTCGGGTCAGCGAGCTGTCGACAGAGTCTTCGACGGTGAGGAAGTAGTACCGCAGGAATTCCTGGTACCAGGAGATGGTCGGGCCGACGGTGTATTTGATCCGGGCCGATTCGGCGACGCTGGCCAGGGTCTGGTCGCGGAACACGACGACGAACACCAGGGCCGCCGAGCCGGCGAGCGCGGCCAGTGCGGGCAGGGCGATACGGCGGCTGCGGATGATGCCGACGACGCTGCGGGCGCCGACCAGCAGGGGAGCCAGCGCGATGATTCCCTGTGGGGCCAGGGTCACGCTGAACGCCGCGACGATGATCGCCAGGCAGGTCGGCCAGATGCGGCGGGTGGCGATCGTGTTCTCCACCAGCGCCCACACCGCGAGCACGCCGAACGCGATCAACGGCTCGGGCCGCAGGCCGTTGTTGAACGGGAACCAGGCGGCCAGGAAGACCGCGCCCGCGGTCCACATGGTGACGCTGTTGCGCGCGACGCGTTGTCCGAGCCGGGGGATCACCCAGCGGCTGAGCAACAGCCACGTGCCGATTGCGGCCAGGGTGGCGGGCACCCGCATCCAGACGCCGGCCGTGCTGATCGCCGCGAACTGGGCCAGCACCGACTGGTACCAGTCGAACGGGGCCTCGGTGGCGCCGAAATAGCGGAAGTAGTTGGCGGTGTAGCCGGCATCGGACGATACCCGCGCGATGGTCAGGTTGTAGCCGTCGTCCGACGAGATGGCGCCGATGACGTGCCACAGCAGCAGGCCGCCGATGACGCCGATATCGGCGATCCAGGTTCCGACCGGAACCTTGACGAAGCGTCTCCACGCCCCGCCGACCCGATGCCCGCTCCGGCGGTCCAGCACGGCCAGCGCGATGATCGAGGCCACCACGCACAGCACCCCGAGCGCCATCACCAGCAGTTTCAGCGGGGTAGGCGAGGTGATGAAGCGGGTGTCGATGTCGACTCGGGCGCTCAACCCTGGCTGCGGTGCCACCTTCAGGTCGGTGAACAGTCCGGCGACCTGGGGCTTCTTCTCCACGGCCGCGGTGCCGGTGGCACCGGGGATGCCGACGAAGTCCGCGCCGACGCCGCCGAGGTTCGCCCACAGATGCAGAGCGCTGCAGCCGCCCGCGTTGATCGCCGCGCGGGGGGCGACGGCGGCCACCGAGTCGCGGAACGCCACGACCACGGTTTCGGCGTTGGCCCGTACGAACAGCCCGTTGCGGCTGGCGTCGATGCCACCCGAGGGGATCGTCGAGAACACCAGGCCGCCCTGGGCGGGCAGGGTCGCGATCGCCGAGCACGGGATGGACACGTCGAGCGACTGCGGGGCGCCCGACACCAGCGGGGCCGTCACCGCGGTGACGTTTCCTCCGGCGTCGGTCCCCTGCGGCCACAGGATGGTCGCGGTGGTCTGTTTGACGGGCAGCAGCGGCACCAGCGCGCACAGCACCACACCCGCGATGCCCGCGATGATGGCGATCAGGCGTGCGATGCCCACAACACGGTCGGTTGGCTCATCGGAAGGCACGAGGCTCGATGTTATGCGACCCGTATGTGAGCCCCGGTCCTCCGTCGCCCTTTTGGCGAGTGTGTGTGCGAACTTCTAATCAAGCAGCCTCACCGAGACGGCGCAGGGCCTGTGCGGCGGATTGCTGCTTGATGGTGACTGCAATCCGCCGCGCAGTGCGGGACACCTGGGCCCCGACGCCTTCCTAGCTGTGGCGCAGGGGGGCCGGGCTCCACAGTCCGCTGCGGATCGCGGTGCCCAGGTCCAGACGGGCCGGTTCGGCGTCCGGGTACCACGGCGTGAGCCGTTGCAGCGAACCCCAGTCCCGGAACCAGTCGTCCCGCAGATAGGTCGGCACGCTCGACGGCCGCAGCAGCAGTTCGGTGATGCCCAGCGGGCCGCCGCCCAGGTAGTCCATCACCGGCGAGTTGGCCTCGGCGCCGAAGCGGTCCGGCAGGATCCGCCACTTGGGCACCTCGGTGACGCCGTACTGATGACCGAACGGCCGCTGGCACGGGAACGCCAGGCCCACGAGCCAGTCCAGCAGGACCGGGTCCTGCGACCCGACCACGTCCTGGAGGGTGCGCAGCTGCGGGATCCGCGGCGGGGTCACCGCGATCCAGTGCTGCGGGGCCAGGTCGTCGTCCGAGGCGACCAACCGGATCTGGCTGGCCTCGCGCGGGATGGCGGCCATGGGGGCCCGCAGGTTGCGCCAGGCCGGGGCCGCGCCCACATCGGCGAATCCGACGCCGCCGCCGGGCTTGTTCTCGGCGGCCTGCGCATCGGTGGCCCACTGCACCACGACCTCGCCCGGATCGAAGCGGCCCGCTGCGGCGACGACCAGCAGCGG
>NZ_HG322951.1:84007-97729 GCF_000455325.1 Mycolicibacterium septicum DSM 44393 | reverse complement strand
AGGCCGTAGGGCAGCCGGGCCCGGGAGCCGTTGACGCCGGCGGCCGCGGTGGTGCCACCCTCGGTGCCCACCTCGCTGCCGGTCACGGTGCCGGAGTCGCTGTCGGCGAAGTTACCGGCGCCGGGCTGTTCCATCACCGGGTCGGCCGAGACGTCCGACGGGATGCCGTTGGGGCCGAATCCCTGCGCGGTGACCGCGCCGAGGGCCTGGCCGGGAGGTTCGTTGATCGGGGCCAGCAGGCCGGCGTTCGCGTTCTCCTCGACCATCACGTCGCTGGCCAGTCCGCAGGTCTTGCCGGCGAGCGCTTCCAGGTTGGAACGCCCGACGGACCAGGCCGGGTACTGATTGGTCATCGCCAGGGTCAGGGACACCACCTCGAACATCACCAGCACCCACGCGGCGATGGCCAGTGGTGATTGGACGATCCGCTGCCAGCGGTGCTGCTGTTCGTCCGGGGACTTGTCGCGGCCGCTGAAGTGGAACCAGGCCGCCAACAACAAGGTCAGCACCGAGAAGCCCAGCAGGATGGTGGTGAACCCGAACTTGTATTCGGGGAACGAGTTGGACCAGGGCACACCGAAGTTGGAGACGTACCACCAGCCGTTCACGGTGGCGAACGACAGCGCCACCACGAACAGCACCAGGGCGGCGAACATCGACCGGTTGCGGCGCGACTTCATCGCGACGGCCGTAACGGCGACGGCGGCCAGCGCACCGAGGGATCCGGCCAGCCCGGCGAACACGCCGAAGTGGTGCGTCCACTTGGTCGGGGTGAACATCATCGCCAGGAACGAGATGATCGTGATGCCGATGATGCGGCGGCTCGGCCCGGCGGCGGTGCCGGGGATGCGGCCCTTGCGCAGCGTCATCGCGATCGACACAGCCAGCGCCACCAGCAGGGTCAGCACCGCGAAGCGTCGCGCCACCGAACCGTCGGGGCTTGAGGTGAACAACCGCGAGTAGCGGATGTGCTCGTCGAACCAGGCCAGGCTGGGGCCGACGGCGGACTTGAATGTGCTGGCCTGGATCTCGCCGGCCAGGGTCTGGTCCCGGAAGATCAGGATGATCGTCACGGTGCAGGCGGCCAGGATCGGGGCCAGCAGTGGCAGATGCCCGAAGCGCGAGGTATGCCGGGCCACAATGGTTTTCAGCGGTCCCACGGCGACCAGCAGGGCGCCGACGGCGGCGATGCCGGTGGGGCCGGAGAACAGGGTCAGTGCACCGATGATGATCGCGATGGCCACCGGCAACATGCGGTTGGTGGCCACCCCGCGTTCCACCGAACACCACGTCAACAGGATGCCGAGGGCGATGATCGGTTCGGGGCGAAGGCCGTTGTTGAGCGGCAGCCAGAACGCCAGGAACATGCCGGCGGCGGTCCAGGCGGCCGCACGGTTGGTCTTGACGGCTCGGCCGAGTCGCGGCAGCACCTCACGGCTGATCACCCACCAGCAGGCCAGCGCCATGAGCAACGTGGGTAGCCGCAGCCAGATGCTGGCGGTGGAGACGTGGGCCCACAGCGCCAGCAGGTCGTAGTACCAGCCGAACGGGGCCTCGGGGGTGCCGAACCAGCGGTAGTAGTTGGCCATGTAGCCGGCCTGTTCGGACACCCGGGCCATGGTCAGGATGTAGCCGTCGTCGGATGTGTTGGCCCCGACGAAGTGCCACCACACCAGCACCGCGGTAACCAGTCCGTCCAGCGGCGTCATCGACCACCAGCGGGGCGGCAGGAAACGCCGGTGCCGGACACCGTCGGCGGAGTCGAGACGATGCAGCGCGCCCAGGGCGATGACGGTCATCGCGACGCCGATGATCATCGCCATCAGCTTGAGCAGCGTCGGGGCGCTGCTGTACCGGGAGTCGATGGTGGCCGAGAACTTCAGGCCCTCTGGTGCGGGGCCGGACAGGTCGGTGAAGACGCCGACGATTTGCGGCCGGAAGTCGTAGCCGCCGCGCTCACCGCGCAGGGGTGCATCGGGGTTGTCGGCGGTGTCACTGGCATCGGCCTGGGTGAGCCCGACGAATTCGCCGGTCACCTTGTCGGCGTGCGCGGTGAAGGTCAGGGACTGGCAGGCCGGGCTGAGCACTGCATCCAGCGGTGCGCTGACCACCGGGGTGTTGCGCACGATGACCAGCAGGTCGTTGTTGACCCGTTCGATGAGCAGGCCGCGGTCGACGGCCTTGGGCGCCTGCTTGGGCACCGTGGACAAGAGGACGGTGCGGGCGCGATTCTCCGGTCCGGCCAGGCCGGCGGCGGCCTGGCACGGCACCGTGATGGTCAGATCGGTGGCGACGTACCCGATCAGCGGTGCGTTGATGCTCTGCCAGGTGCCGTTCTGTGGCCAGTTCAGCTGGGCGGTGGTCTGCTTGACCGGAAGCAGCGGTGTCGCCACCGCCATCAATACGCCGAGCAGACCGGCGACGACGGCGATGAGCCGCACCGTCCGGTGGTTGCTGCCGGCGGTTCCCTGCGGTCCCGTCACGGGCTCTGATGCTATCGGCGTGTCTGCGCCGGAATTAATGGCCATCGGGAGTTGGCTTTCTGATCGCCAGGACGAACGGTCCGATGTCGGTCACCTCGAAACGTGGATCTTTGAACAGTGCCGCGTCGAGCGCCACGTGGTAGCGGCGCACGTTCGGCTGGTTGGGGTAGACGTCGGAGGCCAGGCGCAGCGTGTAGGTGTCGTTCGCGCCGTGGCGCATCAGGAACACGGTCGGCGCCTTCCAGGGCATCTCGTCGAGCGCCTTCACGAACTGGTCGGCCTTGCTCAGCGTGGCCCAGCCCTCGATGGCCTTGGCGCGCTTGTCGAATTCGGCAAGCGGGTTGGCGTAGTGCGACGTCAGGCCCTGGAACCCGTAGTAGGGGTAGTACGACAGGAAGCTGTAGTCGGCGGTCAGCACCACGGTCTCGTTGCGCGGCACTCCGGTGACCTCGGCGATCTTGGCGTCGATCTCGCGGTAGTAGCGCTCGGCCCCCGGCGCCCGGCGGTCTGCCCGCTGCCCGGTTCCGTCGGTGTCGGTGTAGGCCACGTTGATGTCGGGGCGCAGCACGTCGGGGATGTCCTGGCTGAAGGTGACGGCGCCGATCACGCCGACGGCGGCGGCCGCGATGGTGACGCGCTGCGCGGTCTCCGGCTGGTAGCGCCTTGCGATTGCCTGCGTCGCCTCGATGAAACCGAACGCACCCGCGGTGGTGAGCAGCACGGTCAGTGCGGGCTGCAACCGGAAGGACAGCAGCGTGGTCCCCGCCAGGGTGGTCAGCATCGACAGCAGCGACCAGGCGTAGACGGCGAGCACCGCGGTGGCCAGCGCCCCGGCCCGCGTCGAGGAGCGCGCGCGGACCACGAGCCACAGCGTGCCGAGCATGCACAGCGCGCCGAGCAGCGTGAAGCTCAGCATCGGGAAGGTCAGCTGGGCGCCGGCGTCGGGCAGATAGTGCTGGGCGGTGCCCTTTTCGGCGGGTGTTCCGCGCAGCGAGGCCAGCAGGTACGGGCCCCAGGTGATCAGGGCGATCGCCCCGGAGATCAGCGCGATGACCAGCAGACGCAGCAGCGGGTCGATCCGGCGCCGGGCGATTGCCAGCACCAGCGCCATCAGGGCCAGCGTGAACGCGCAGTAGGCCAGCAGCAGGGTGTAGAAGAGGGCGGCGAAGCCGAGAAAGATCCCGACGCCGACGACAGCGGCCCAGCCGCCGTTGCGGGTCTTACCTCTCAACCCCGACCAGGCCAGCACGAACACCGGCGGCAACAGCACGGTGATGATCGCGGCGTAGGGCTCGGTGGAGGAGTAGGCCAGCACGGCGGCGGTGCTCGCGGTGGTCACGATCAGCGCGTATTCGAAGCGAATCATGGTCGCCCACAACACGAAGGCGAGTGCCACGGCGATGGTGATCGAGACGATCGACCAGGGCTTGAACATCTCCCAGGCCGGGGTGCCGGTGGCCGCGGCGATGCGCCCGCCCATCCAGAACCAGCCGGCCGGGTAGTACGGCGGAAGCCCGAAGTAGGTCATGTCGTGCAGGCCGGGGGCATCGGCCAGCCGGGTCAGGTACTCGGTGCGGAACTGCTGGTCGACCGAGACCCCGAACAGGTACAGCTTGGTGGCGCCCAGCGGCATCGCCAGGGTGACCACCGAGAACGCGGACAGGAAGATCAGCGCGGCCAGCCGGGCCAGGGTGCGCCGGCCTTTCCGCCAGATCAGTCCGGCGGCGATGATTCCGGCGAGCGCGCCGACCTGGCCCACCGTGGTGAGCGCGTGCAGTTGGTTGGACGTGTTGTAGGCCGGCCATTGGACCTGGGCGATCGCGGCGATCGACACCCCGGCCACCGCCGAGGCGAGCATGAGGGCGATCACCATGTGTCCGGTCACCCTGGCCGGACCGGCCAGTCCGGCCTGCATCAGATGGGAAGCTTGCGGAAGATGGGCCGCGGGATGTGCCGCAGAACCATCATCACGTAGCGGAACGCGCCAGGCGCCCAGACCAGATCCTTACCCTTGGCCGACGCGGTGACGGCCAGGTTGGCCACGTATTCCTTGTCGACGGTCAGCGGGGCTTCCTTGACGTGGGCGCTCATGCGGGTGCGCACCTGACCGGGCCGGATCACCAGGACCCGCACGCCGAACTCGCGCAGGGCCTCACCGAGGCCGAGGTAGAACCCGTCGAGACCGGCCTTGGTGGAGCCGTAGACGAAGTTGGACCGGCGCACCCGCTCGCCTGCGGCCGAGCTCATCGCGATGATCCGGCCATAGCCTTGGGCGCGCATCTTCTCGCCGACCAGGACGCCGACGGAAACCGCTGCGGTGTAGTTGATTTCGGCGATCTGCACGGCCTTGCGCTGGTTCTGCCACAACTCTTCGGCATCGCCGAGCAGGCCGAAGGCCACGATCGCGACATCCACGTCACCGGCAGCGAACGCCTTGTCGATCACATCGGGGTGGCTGGCGGTGTCGACTGCGTCGAAGTCGATGACCTCGACCGAACTGGCACCGGCGTTTCGCAGCTGGGCCACCGCGTCGTCGCGGCCCGGATCGCCGGGCAGGGCGGCCAGCACGATGCGGGCAGAGGCGTCGCGCAGATAGCGCTCACAGATCGCCAGCCCGATCTCTGAAGTGCCGCCGAGCAGCAGAATCGTCTGGGGGTTACCTACGGCGTCGAACACCATCTAGCGCAGCTCCAAGCCTCGGGGGACATCGTGACGAGGGTACCGTGCGGTTTCCTTCGAAAATTCGAGCAATCCGGGCGCAGGGCCTTGACCGCATTTCCTACACGACGTAGCTTTTTTCTACATCGTGTAGGAAATAGGGGAGATCATGACGATCCGTGACTGGCTGGCATTGCCCGAGACGGAACCGGGGGAGGACTACGGGTTCTTCGGCCCCGATTCGGTGACATGGAAGGTGTGGAGCTATCCCACTTCGCTGTCGATCGGGTTCCAGCGCGCCGTCGTCATCGAGGAACTCGACCCCGCGCTCGTCGCGGCGGTCGACAAGACCCACGAGATCTACTCGCGGCCGCGCACCCGGTACGACCGGACGCTGCGCTACTTCGCCATGGTGGCGTTCGACGACAGTCGCTCGACCACGAAGGCCGCCGACGTTCTGGTCAAGATCCACTCCAAGGCCATCGGCACCGACCCGGTCACGGGAAAGACCTACGACGCCAACAACCCGTATTCGCAGCTGTGGATCCACCTGACCGCATGGCATTCCATCCTGGTGGCCTACGAGAAGTACGGCCCCGGACCGCTGTCACCCGAAGAGGAATTGCAGTACTGGCGCGAATGCGCGATCGCCGCCGAGCTGCAGACCTGCGACCCCTCCGACGTTCCCCTGACCCGCGAGGGCATCCGGGAGTACTTCGAGAAGATGCGACCCCAGCTGATCGGCTCGGATATCGCCCGACAGGCCATGCACCACCTGCTGGGCGCCGAGGTGATGCTGCCCAGGATGCCGCTGCTGCTTCGTCCCGGCACCAGGGTGATCACCGCGTTCCTGCGCCGCGGCACCCTGGCGACGATGCCGCGCTGGATGCGGGAGATGGCCGGGCTCAGCACATCCCGGCTTCTGGATGCTCTGGTGGTGCCGCCGCTGAATGCCGCGTTCACGGTGATCGCCATGAGCAAGCGGCTCCAGCTCATCCTGCTGCGGTTGCTGTCGCCGGCGACCCTGCCCATCGGCGCACGGGTCCTGCTGTCGGTTCCGCCGAAGGACCCGATCACCACCACACCGCGCGAGGCTCAGCGTCGCTACGGCTACGCGGCACCGAGTCAGGCTCACTTCGAGTTTCGGGAGAGGCAGGCGGTCCGCGTGTTCGGTGAAGGGGTCGCACCGAGTGACGAGGGCATCGTGGAGTCGCAGCCGATTCTCGGCAGGATCGGATAACTCGTGATCAAGAATCTTCTCGACCACCGGTTGAGCATCCGGCAGCTCGTCTACCTCGCGGTCGTGGTGGGGGCCCCGTACTTCGTGATCGGCATGATCTGGGCCCTCACCCACAGCGACCACATCGCTGGGCTCACAGGGCTGGACAAGCTGTTCTCGCTGTTGGGCGAGATCGTTGCGTGGCCGGTGCTGATCATCGCTAATGTCACGCTGACATGAGTGGAGTGAGGTGAACGAAGCCGCAATCGCCAACCGGGCCCGCGCCGAACATCTGGGCCCGGACCGGCGCCGGCCGCAGGTCCTCGACGCCGCGTTGGAGATCGCAGCGCAGCAGGGGCTGGCCGACGTGACGATGGGCAACATCGCAAGCCGTCTGGGCGTCACCCGGCCGGTGGTCTACGCCTGCTACCCCGGGCGTGGGGAAGTGCTTGCCGCACTGTTGGATCGGGAAACCGACGAGGTGCTGGCCAGCCTGCTCGAGCTGTTGCCGCCGCAGCGCACCGGCTCCATCGAGCAACTGTTCGTCGACGGGTTCCGCGCGCTGCACAGCACCGTGCGCGAGCGTCCCGCCTCGTGGCGCATCATCTTCGGGACGGACCCCGACCCGGTGCTCACTGCGGCCATCGCGCGGGGCCGGGACCGCCTCCGCGGTCAGCTCGCCACCGTGATGCGCCCGCTGATGCAACGGTGGCAGGTCGCGGATATCGACGTGACACTGCCGATGCTGGTCGAGGTGTTCCTGGCGATCTGCGAGGCCGCCGTCCGGAAGATGCTCGACGCCGACGGCGATTCAGAATTGATTGCCGAAACCTTCGGCAGGGCGGCCTACCGCGCGGTGCGCGCAAAACCCTAGTGCAACAACAACACCCCGCGAGCTTCGAGCCCGCGGGGTGTTGAGTTACTTATCAGATCAGACGTCGAACCGGTCGGCGTTCATCACCTTGTTCCAGGCGGCGACGAAGTCCTTGACGAACTTCTCCTTGGAATCGTCCTCGGCGTAGACCTCGGCCAGCGCCCGCAGTTGCGAGTTCGAGGCGAACAGCAGGTCGACGCGGCTGGCGGTGTACTTCTGCGCACCGCTGGACCGGTCGGAGCCGACGTAGGTGCCGTCATCAGCCGGCGACGGCGCCCACTTGGTGCCCATGTCGGTCAGGTTGACGAAGTAGTCGTTCGTCAGCTTGCCCTTGTTGGCAGTCAGCACACCGAGGTCAGAGCCACCGTGGTTGGCGCCCAGCACGCGCAGGCCACCGATCAGCGCGGTCAGCTCCGGACCTGACAGGCCGAGCAGGTTGGCCCGGTCGATCAGCCGATACTCGGCCGGCAGGCTGTCGCCCTTGGCCGCGTAGTTGCGGAAGCCGTCGCCCTTGGGCTCCAGGTACGCGAACGACTCGACGTCGGTCTGGTCCTGGGTGGCGTCGCCGCGCCCCGAGAGGAACGGCACGGTGACGTCGAATCCGGCGTCCTTGGCTGCCTTCTCGACACCGACAGCCCCGCCGAGGACCACCAAGTCCGCGAAGGAGACACCGGTGTCGGACGCTGCCTGGATCTCCTCCAGCTTGCTGATCACCGGGGCCAGCTCGTCGGGCTCATTGACCTCCCAGCCCAGCTGCGGCTGCAGGCGGATCCGGCCGCCGTTCGCTCCACCGCGCATGTCGCTGGAGCGGTACGACGCCGCGGCTTTCCATGCAGTGTCGACCAGCTGCTGCACGGTGAGACCGGAATCGGCAATGGCCGCCTTGAGCGTGTCGACATCGGCATCGCTCAGGGTCTTACCGGCCGGAACGACGTCCTGCCACAGCCAGGTCTGCTTGGGCACCAGCGGTCCGAGGTAGCGGGCCACCGGACCCAGGTCGCGGTGGAGCAGCTTGAACCAGGCCTTGGCGTACTCCTCGGCCAGCTCCTCCGGGTGATCCAGCCAGCGGCGGGTGATCTTGCCGTAGATCGGGTCGAACCGCATCGACAGATCGGTGGTGAGCATCGACGGGTGGGTCTTGCCGGTGCCCTGCGCCATCGGCACCGAGTTGGCCCAGCCGTTGTCCTTGGGCTTCCACTGGTTGGCGCCCGCCGGGCTCTTCGTCAGCTCCCACTCGTTGCTGTAGAGGATCTCCAGGAAGCTGTTGTCCCACTTGGTGGGGGTGTGCGTCCAGGTGACCTCGATGCCGCTGCTGACGGTCTCGTTGCCGACACCCGGGTTGGACCAGCCCAGGCCCACCTGCTCGAGCGGTGCGGCCTCGGGCTCCACGCCGTTCTCGATGTCGGTGGCGCCGTGGGTCTTGCCGAAGGTGTGACCACCGACGATCAGCGCCGCGGTCTCGATGTCGTTCATCGCCATCCGGCCGAACGTCTCGCGGATGTCGATGGCTGCTGCCAGGTAATCCGGATTGCCTTCGGGGCCTTCGGGGTTCACGTAGATCAGACCCATGGTGGAGGCGCCGAGCGGGTTCTCCAGCTTGGTGCGGTCACCGTTGGAGCCGGCATAGCGCTCCCGGGTGCCGAGCCACTCGTGCTCGGCGCCCCAGTAGATGTCCTCCTCGGGCTCCCAGAAGTCCGGGCGGCCGAAGGCGAAGCCGGCGGTCTGGAAGCCCATGTGCTCCATCGCCCGGTTGCCCGCGTAGACGATCAGGTCGGACCACGAGATCTTCTTGCCGTACTTCTTCTTCAGCGGCCAGAGCAGACGACGGGCCTTGTCCAGGCTGACGTTGTCGGGCCAGCTGTTCAGCGGGGCGAACCGCTGCATGCCGCGGCCGCCGCCACCGCGGCCGTCCTCGACGCGGTAGGTGCCCGCGGCATGCCACGACATCCGCACGAACAGCGGGCCGTAATGACCGAAGTCGGCCGGCCACCACTCCTGCGAATCCGTCAGCAGGGCATCGAAATCGCGCTCGAAGGCCTCGAAATCGAGGGTCTTGACGGCCTCGCGGTAGTCGTAGCCCTCGTCGTTCGGGTCGATGGCGGGCGGGTTCTTCTGGAGGATCTTCAGGTTGACCGCATTGGGCCACCAGTCGCGGTTGCTGCCGCCCTCGACGGGAGGCTTGATCACCATCGGACAGCCGCTTTCGGCGGGTTCGGTTTGTGCTTCACCAATCGGGGGGTGAGTTTCGGCGTCGGCCATGACAAATCCTTTCCGGGGCTGGCGGGTTAAGGGGTTATCTAGTTGGGGCAATGGAACATTCGGGGCAAGTACCCCAATAGATGACCTCGGCTTCATCGATCTCGAAACCGTGGTCGTGTGACGCGGTCAGGCATGGGGCCGACCCGGCCGCGCAGTCCACGTCGGCGATTGCGCCACACGATCGGCACACGACGTGGTGGTGGTTGTCGCCGATACGTGATTCGTACCGGGCGACTGAACCGGATGGTTGGATGCGCCGCACCAGTGCTGCCGCGGTGAGCGCATGCAATGAGTCATATACGGCCTGGTGGGAGACTTCGGGCAGGTCTTTGCGCACCGAACGGATGATGGTGTCCGTGTCAGCGTGTGGGTGCGCATGGACCGCGTGCAGGACCGCCACTCGGGGGCGGGTCACACGCATGTCGGCGCTTCGCAGCATCTGCTGGAAGTCCGCGGTTGTCGCCACGGACCGAAGTCTCGTCCCTTTTCTGGAATTAGTCAAGAATAAAATTCTTGCCAATTCGAGGGGAACGGTGAGGGGCTAGACGAGCTCCAGTCGGCGTGCCATGTCCGAGACGAACAGGCCGTCGGGATCGACCCTGCGACGCACAGCCAGCCACTCGTCGATGCGCGGGTACATCGCGTGGAACGTCTCGGCCGTTGTGCGGGAATCCTTGGCGGTGTACAGCCGGCCACCGAATTCCAGTACCCGGCGGTCGAGTTCGGTGACGAACTCGTTCAGCCCGGCCTTGATCGGGAAGTCGACGCAGACGTTCCAGCCGGGGATCGGGAAGCTCAGCGGTGCCTGATTGCCAGGGCCGAACAGCTTGAACACGTTGAGGAAGGAGTAGTGCCCGGAGCGCTGGATGTCGAGGATGATGCCCTTGAACTCCTCGACGGCCTCGGTGGGAACCACGAACTGGTACTGCAGGAAACCCGCCGGACCGTAGGCGCGGTTCCATTCTCCGAACATGTCCAGCGGGTGATAGAACTGCGTCAGGTTCTGCACCTTGTTGCGGTAGGTACCCGATTTCAGGTACCACAACTCGCCGATCGGCATGAACGTGAGCTTGTTGGCCAACCCGTTCGGGAACACGTCCGGCAACGTGAGTAGTTGCGGCGCATCGAATTTCAGCGGGTCCTTCTGCAGCTTCGGAGGCAGCTGGTCCAGGGTTGCCAGTGAACCTCGCGAGATCGCGGCGCGGCCGAGCTTCGGCGGCTTGCTGATCGCGTCGAACCAGGCCGACGAGTAGGTGTACTTGGACTCGCTGCCGTCGCTGTGGAACTCGATGGTCTCGTCGAGCGTCTTGGTGACATCGCCGTCGGCGATGAAATAGGCAGTCTCCGTGGGCGTCATCTCGATGGTGGCGCGCAGGATGATGCCCGTCAGGCCGTTACCGCCGACCGTGGCCCAGAAGATGTCGGCGTTCTCGCCCTCCGGCGTCAGGTGCAGCACCTCGCCGTTGGCGGTCAGCAGTTCCATCGAGCGCACGTGGTTGCCGAAACTGCCTGCGCTGTGGTGGTTCTTGCCGTGGATGTCGCAGCCGATGGCGCCGCCGATGGTCACCTGGCGGGTGCCCGGCAGCACCGGAACCCACAGTCCGTGGGGCAGTGCGGCCCGCATCAGCTGGTCGAGGTTCACCCCGCCGTCCACGTCGACCAGCTTGGAGCCTGCATCGATCGAGTGGATCTGGTTCAGCGACGACATGTCGATGACGAGACCGCCACCGTTCTGCGCGTTGTCGCCGTAGGAGCGGCCCAGGCCGCGGGCGATCACACCCCGGCCCTTCTGCTCGGCGGCGCGCGCGACGGCCCGGACGATGACCTCGGGATCGCTGGTTGAAAGCACCTGTGCCACGGTCGGTGCGGTCCGGCCCCAGCCTGTCAGGCGCTTGGGAGTGGTCGGCAAATCAGTAGTCGACATCGCAGAGAAGCGTACCCGGCAGTAGCCGGTCCCGGACCTCAGTGCAGCTTGAAGATCACCGCGCGCTGCACGATGAAGTTGATCACCGTGGCGGTGCCCTGGGCGATGATGAACGCGACCGGCACCCGCCAGGGCTTGTCCTCGAACTGCATGTAGAACACGAAGTTGATGCCCACCTGCACCGCATAGGTCACCGCGTACAGAACACAGACGGCGATGAACCGGGCAGTGCTCGGAGGTGCCTGGAAGGTCCAGCGCCGGTTGATCAGGTACGCGGTGGCGGTGCCGGCGATGAAGCTGATGGTCTTCGCGACGTTGACCCGGATGTCCTCGTCGACGTGCCAGAACGTGGCGAAGAGCCGGAGGAAGGTGATGTAGAGGCCGAAGTCCACTATCGCGGCCAGTCCGCCGGTGATGATGAATCTGAACGCCTGGGTCTTCAGGCTCAGGGTCGGCGACATCACGGGTTCGGCCACCTGGGCAGCTTAGCGAGGCCGTACGGTGCACTCGTGCTGCAGACGGTGCTCAACGACCTCGGGATCGCGGTGTTCGCGTCGTCGGGGGCGATGGTCGCGATACGCAAGGGCTTCGATCTGTTCGGTATCGCGGCCCTCGGGGTGCTGACCGGCGTGAGTGGCGGGGTGATCCGCGACCTCTTCCTCGGCGTCCATCCACCCACCTCTATCCAGCACTGGCCCAACATCACCGTCGCGGTGGCCGCGACAGCGGTGGCGACCCTCACCGCGAAGCACCTGATCCGGTTCAACCACATCGTGCTGCCGCTGGATGCGATCGGCATGGGCTTCTTCGCGACCTCGGGCGCGGCGTTCGCCGTCGACCACGGGGCCAGCTGGTTCGCGGCGGTGCTGATCGGCATGACCACCGCGATCGGCGGCGGCATCATCCGCGACGTGCTGGTCCGGGAGATCCCGATGTTGATGCGGCCGGACGATCTGTATGCCGTCCCTGCGCTGATGGGTGCGACGACCTACGCGGTCATCGACTACTTCGGCCCGCAGTGGGTCGGTCTGGCGGTGGGCACGGTGCTGGCCACGACGCTGCGGCTGGCCGGGCTGGCATTCCACTGGCGGTTGCCCACCGGCCCGTCGGACCTGATTGCCGGTGAGGACTCCTAACGCAGCGCCGCTGACAGCACGCCGCACAGCGCGTCGACGGCGGGCCCGAAGGCGTGGTCCGCGGGCGCCCCGAATCCGATGATCACCCCGTCGGGGTCGGGGGTATCGGGTCCGGCCAGCGGGTGCCGCATGATCGACAGCCCGCTCAACGCGATACCGGCTTCACCGGCCCGGCGCAGCACCTCGGGTTCGGCTCCGTCGGGCAGGGTCAGCAGCATGTTCACCCCAGCCGCCAGCCCGCCGATGCCGAGGTCGAACCCGGCCAGTGCGGCGGCGAGGGTGTCGCGTCGCCGCCGGTAGCGGTTGCGCATCCGCCGGATGTGCCGGTCGTAGCCGCCGCTGCGGATGAAGTCGGCCAGGGTCAGCGCGGTGAGTGCGTCGACGTGGTACTGCGCCCCGCCGGCCGCCGCGATGACCGGATCGATCAATGCGTCGGGCAGCACCATCCAGCCCACCCGCATCACCTGGGCCATGCTCTTGCTGGCCGAACCGAGGTAGACGACGCGTTCCGGATTCAGCGACTGCAGGGCGCCGACGGGTTGGCGGTCGTAGCGGAACTCGCCGTCGTAGTCGTCGTCCACCACGTACCCGCCGGCGCGCTGCGCCCAGTCGATGACCGCGGTGCGCCGCGCCGGGTGCAGTGCCATCCCGAACGGGCTCTGGTGCGCGGGAGTCAGTAATACCGCCGGGGTGTCCAGCCGGTCCAGATCCCTGATCACCGCGCCGTGGGCGTCGACGCCGATCGGCGTTGTCGGTACGCCCAGGCCGGCGAGCGCGTCGCGGAAGATGAACAGCCCGTGGGCCTCCACGGCGATCGGTCGCCGGGTGCCGAGCACCCGGCCCAGCAGGTCGACGCCGTCGCGCACCCCGGAGCAGATCACGATCGACTCGGGGTTGGTCCGCACGCCGCGCACGCGGCCCAGATATTCGGTGAGAGCCTCGCGCAGCACCGCCGGTCCGCGCGGGTCGCCCATCCGCAGTGCGGAGACCGGCGCGTCGGTGATGGCCCGGCGCGCCGACGCCAACCAGGCCGACCGCGGAAACTCCGACACATCGGGGGATCCGGGCATCAGGTTGTGCCGGGGGACGCGGGGATGCGGCGCGGGCGCGGCGCCGGCCCCGGTGCGGTGGCGCGCGCGACCCAGGTGCCCGCGCCCTGGCGGGAGGCC
>NZ_HG322951.1:81051-83870 GCF_000455325.1 Mycolicibacterium septicum DSM 44393 | reverse complement strand
ACGCCTCGGCGACGGTGTTGCGGGCCAATCCCAGATCCGACGCCAGCGCGCGTGATGGCGGCAGTCGCGTGTCGGTACCCAACCTGCCGCTGCGAATCCCCTCCCGAAGCGCGGTGATCAGCTGCTCGCGGGCGGTGCGACTGCCGGGCTCGATCATCGCGCGCAGGTCGAGATGCAGGTCCCGGTCGGAATTGGCCCGCGAAGTCACCGCAATATTGAACCATCTGGGCGGTATTTTCCCGGCTAGCGTTGACGGCATGACACAGACACTCGAACCCGCCGCCACCGTCGACCGCCTGAAGATCTACAAGGTTTCTCCCGAGCTCTACGACGCGATGATGACGCTGTCGAACGCCGCGGCCAAGGACGTCGACCCGACGATCGGTGAGCTCGTCAAGATCCGGGCGTCGCAGATCAACCACTGCGCGTTCTGCCTCGACATGCACACCCACGACGCCCGCAAGCAGGGCGAGACCGAGCAGCGACTCGCGCTCATCGCGGCCTGGCAGGAGGCCGGTGACCTGTTCACCGAACGTGAGCAGGCGGCGCTGGCGCTGACCGAGGCCATCACCGAACTGGGCGACGGCCACGTTCCCGACGCCGTGTACGCGCGGGCGGCCGCCGCGTTCACCGAACGCGAGCTCGGTCAGGTGATCGCGATGGCCGTGACCATCAACGCGTGGAACCGGATCAACGTCACCGTGCGGATGCCTGCCCCGCGGCGCTGATCCCGCGGGAAACTAGAGGTGTGCAGACCCGGTCAGGTGCAGACATCACGGTGCACGGCGCAGTCGTGCACAAGCTGCACCGGCCGGGAACCGATCCGCGGGCACTGCGGGTCCGGCTCCGCGCGGCGGGCCGCATCGATGCCTTGCTGAGTCCGGTGTCCGATGTGCCCGATGCGGTCGACGGCCGCTGGCTGACCCGGTGGCCCCTGGTGGAAACCCTTGCAGTGCAACCCGAAAGCGTGCCGTGGGCCGATATCGGGCGGCTGCTGGCGGCGTTGCACACTGAACCGGTCACCGCGCGGTTGCCGCCACACGGCTGGCCGGCGAGGCTCAGGCGTGCGGTCGAGCAGGCCCGCCGGCGTGGTGACCGGGTGGTGTCGCGCGCCGCGGCAAGTCTGCCCGACGACGCGTGGCGGCCGGGGTCAGCAGACCGGGCGCGCACCCTCGTCCACGGCGACTTTCACCTGGGTCAAGTGGGTCGGCACGACGGGCGCTGGCTGCTCATCGATGCCGATGACCTCGGATTGGGCGATCCTGCTTGGGATCTGGCGCGTCCCGCCGGGTTCTGGGCTGCCGGGCTCATTCCCGACGCCGACTGGTTCCTGTTCCTCGATGCCTACCGGGCGGCCGGTGGCCCGGCCTTGCCGCCCGGGGATCCGTGGCCCGTGCTCGAGCCGTTCGCCCGGGCCGCCGTCATCCAGTCCGCCGCCAACGATCCCGATGACGAGCTGTTGGCGGCGGCCTGCGCGCGGATGCCTCAGCTGGAGAAGAACAGCCGGCCGAAGCCCTGCTTGCGGTAGTGCTTGTTGCCGCGGTGGCCCCAGCCCGGCCCATAGTCCGAGTAGCCCTGGTTGTAGCCCGAGTGCGCCTGCGGCGGCGGTGGCGGCGCCTGGACGAACCGGTTCTCCATCTGAGTCAGCGACTCGAGCTCGCCGAAGTCCAGGAAGATGCCGCGACATGTGTCGCATTGCTCCAGGTGGATGCCGTTGCGCTCATAGGTCTTCATGACCCCGGCGCACTTCGGGCACAGCAAGGTGTTGCCGATGCCGGAAGGTGGAGGGGATTTCGGGGGCTCATATGGCGGGATGCTCATATCGGCATAACGTCCCACCCTGCTGTGAAGTGCCTGTGAGGTACGGGCTGGGTTGTGTACGGCCCGATCGAGGCCCCGGACGGACCCGGAGGCTCTTTCGCCACCGCTTTCGATATGACGTCCGTCACAATTCGGAATATCAGCCGGGGGTCCGTTGAATCGATCTGCGGCCGTTCAGTTAATCCGGGTGTTCGGCACTGTGTAACGGAACGTTTACACAGCAAGCGCAAACCCGGGGCGGTCGGCGGGCGGGTCCGCGATATTGACGATTGTGACGGCAATCATTCCGCTCAGCGTGATTGCCCGGTCCGCGCTCGGCGGAAAGGGGGAAATGCCAGTTCCAGCGGTGTGGCGGCGGCTTGCCCGGGTTCCTGGACGCCGGTGCGATCCGGGCTCGGCGTTCGGCGTTCACAGGTAATCGACAGCGGCGGTGTGACGCACGCCGGTGTGGATCTAGCAAACTTTGTACCGCTATTTGTACGTAGGGCGGGCGGAAACGGGTTGCCGTTGCCGCCCGGATGTCGCCCGGTTACGTTTCCTCCTGCCAATCATGAGCAAGGCATGAGAACCGGGTGTGACCTCCCTAATCGGGCGGTACGCAGCCGATCGATCTCTAGGGCGGGGGCCCTGGTTGGTGAAGAACGAATCGGATCACCGACATAGCTAGGGAGAACATGAAGGCATTCAGTCGGGTGCTGGTCGCATTGGTGACCGCAATGGCCGGGGTCATCGCTGGCCTCTTCATAGGCACGGGCACTTCTCATGCGGGTCTGGACAATGAACTGAGCCTGGTTGACGGTCAGGACCGCACCCTGACCGTTCAGCAGTGGGACACCTTCCTCAACGGTGTATTCCCCCTGGACCGCAACCGGCTGACCCGTGAGTGGTTCCACTCCGGTCGCGCCAAGTACACGGTGGCCGGCGCGGGTGCCGACGACTTCGAGGGCACGCTGGAGCTGGGCTACCAGATCGGCTTCCCCTGGTCGCTGGGCGTGGGC
>NZ_HG322951.1:24934-81005 GCF_000455325.1 Mycolicibacterium septicum DSM 44393 | reverse complement strand
CCCTGGAATATGAACTGATCTAGACAGCTTTTCCCAGTCGGCGCGTCCCGCTTCTCCCGAGAAGCAGGGCGCGCCGATTGTCATATGGCGGCTACGGTGGCCTCATGACGCCGCAGAGCCCGGTTTCGGTGCTCGGGGAGGACGAGAGCTGGCAGCTGCTGTCCAGCGTGACCCTGGGCCGCCTTGTCTCGACGATCGGCACCAGACTGGAGATCTTCCCGGTCAACTTCGTCGTCCAGCACCGCACGGTGCTGTTCCGGACGGCCGAGGGCACCAAGCTGATCAGCACCCTGTTCAACGACCGGGTGCTGTTCGAGGCCGACGACCACACGGGTGTCGGCGGGTGGAGTGTGATCGTGCGGGGTGTGCCGCAGCTCCTCGAGACACCGGAGGAGATCGCCGAGGCCGAGCGCGCCCAGCTGTTGTCGTGGATCGCCACCACGAAGCGGCGCTACGTGCGGATCCAGCCGAAAGAGATCTCCGGTCGCCGGTTCGACTTCGGTGGCGTGCCGGGGGACGGGTAGCGGCTCAGACCCAGTACGGAACGCGTGCGCGGTACTGGCGCATGGCCAACGCCGCGAACGTCCACCCGATCGCCGTGAGTGCCAGCACCACCACCCAGTGCCGCACTTCCTGATCGGCGCCCAGCAATGGTGCGCGCACGATGTCCAGGTAGTGCAGCAGCGGGTTGATCTCGACGATCTTGGCCCACGATCCGGCGCCCTGCTGCTGCAGCGTCGACTCGTTCCAGATGATCGGTGTCATGAAGAACAGCAACTGCACGATCGAGGCCAGCAGCGGCCCGATGTCGCGGTAGCGGGTGGCGAGGATGCCGAAACAGATCGACACCCATACGCAGTTCAGCACGATCAGCCCCAGCGCGGGGATGACCGCCAGGTCGGTCCACTTCCACGGTTTCGGATAGATGATCGCGATGACCACGAAGATGACGATGTTGTGGCCGAACAGGATCACCTGTCGCCACACCAGCCGGTAGACGTGTACCGACAGCGGCGTCGGAAGTTGTTTGATCAGACCTTCGTTGGCGATGAAGACGTCGGCGCCTTCGAGGATCGAGGCGTTGATCAGGTTCCAGATGATCAGGCCGAGCGTGACGTAGGGCAGGTGCTCCTCGAGCGGCAGCTTGAACAGCTTCGAGTACAGCAGGCCCATCGCCACCGCGGTGGTGCCGGTGGCGATGGTGATCCAGAACGGGCCGAGCACGCTGCGGCGGTAGCGCTGCTTGATGTCCTGCCAGCCCAGGTGCAGCCACAGTTCGCGCTTGCTGAAGCCTTCGGTGAGATCGCGTACGGCCCGGGTCATGGTCTTGGACTCGGATGCCGCGTCGGTGAATGTCATCTCTGGAACCTTTCGCTCCTGCCCAACCGCCGCAGGCGAATCCATTCGCGCAGACCCGCGGGGTCGCGTCGGGACACCAGAAAGTACCAGCCGAACCGGACCCACTCCTGGGGCAGGAGTTTGCGCAACCCCGGCTGGGACAGCAGGTAGCCACGGTTGCGGTAGGTATAAAAACGTTTGGTCTCGTCGTCGGGGTACTGAGTGTGCATCCGGCCGCCGAGGATCGGTTTGAACTCGTCGGTGCCGCACGGGTGCAGATAGCTTGCGGTCAAGCATGTTCCGAACGGCAGGCCCGAGCGCACCAGGCGCCGGTGCAGTTCGACCTCGTCGCCGCGGACGAACAGACGCAGATCCGGGACGCCGACAGCCTCGACCGTGGCGGCGCGGAACAGGGCACCGTTGAACAGCGATGCGATACCGGGCAGCACGTCGCCTTCACCCTCGGTGCGCAATTCGCTGACCAACCGTCGCCACACCAGTCCCCGGCGCAGCGGGAACGCCAGCCGGTCCGGGTCGTCGAGGTTGCACACCATCGGCGAGACCTCGGCCAGGGTGTACTGCTCGGCGCAGGCCAGCAGGGTGGACAGCACGGTGTTGTCGGCGGGGCGGCCGTCGTCGTCGGCCAGCCAGATCCAGTCGGCACCCTGAGCCAGGGCGTGCAGCATGCCCAGTGCGAAACCGCCTGCGCCGCCCAGGTTTCGGCGGGAACCGAGATAGGTGGCCGGCACCGGCTGGCCGAGGACCAGATCGCGCACGGCCTCGTCGTCGTCGTTGTCGACGACGATCAGGTGGTCGGGTCTGCGGTCCTGGTCCACCACTGCGGCAAGGGACTTGGTCAGCAGTTCCCGACGCCGGTGCGTCACGATCACGGCAATTATCGACTCAGGCGCTGTGCTGGTCGCTTCCTCGCGCAAGCGCTCGTCAGCCACGGGCCGTTTCCTCCAACACCTCGCGCACGTGACGCGCAGCGTCCGGTCCCTCGTAGGCGCCGACCACTTCTTCGATGCCACCGGTCATCTTGATGGTGCCGTGGTCGATCCACATCGCGGTCTTGCAGAGCCGGGCCAGGAACTCGTTGGAATGGCTTGCGAACACCAGGATTCCGGACCGCTCGACCAGGCTCTGCAGCCGCGACTGCGCCTTCTTCAGGAACTCCGCGTCGACCGCACCGATGCCTTCGTCGAGCAGCAGGATCTCGGGGTCGATGCTGGTGACCACGCCCATCGCCAGGCGCACCCGCATGCCGGTCGAATAGGTGCGGAGCGGCATCGACAGGTACTCGCCGAGTTCGGTGAACTCCGCGATCTCGTCGACCTTGGCCAGCATCTGCTTGCGGGTCTGCCCGAGGAACAGCCCGCGGATGATGATGTTCTCGAAACCCGAGATCTCCGGGTCCATCCCGACGCCGAGGTCGAACACCGGGGCCACCCGGCCGCTGACCGTGGCAGAGCCGCGGGTCGGCTCGTAGATGCCCGAAAGCAGCCGCAGCAGTGTGGATTTGCCCGCGCCGTTGTGGCCGACCAACCCGACCCGGTCACCCATTTTCAGTGACATCGTGATGTCGCGGAGCGCCTCGATGACGACGACGTTGGACTCGTTGCGCCCGATGGCGCCGCCGGCCTTGCCGAGGAACGCCTTCTTCAGCGAGCGCGTCTTGGCGTCGAAGATGGGGAACTCCACCCATGCTTCGCGCGTCGAGATGTACGGATCAGACAACTCAGGCCTACAAGTACTGACCGGTGCCGGGGTGGGACGGCCCGCCGCGCTGTCCGCCGGGGACCTGCAGTCCTGGCGGGAGAGCGCCCTGGCGCATCTGCTCGAGCTGCGCGCGGGCGGCCATCTGCTGGGCGAACAGCGCCGTCTGGATGCCGTGGAACAGGCCTTCCAGCCAGCCCACCAGCTGCGCCTGCGCGATGCGCAGTTCGGCGTCGGACGGCACGCTGTCCTCGGTGAAGGGCAGCGTCAGCCGCTCGAGTTCGTCACGCAGCTCGGGGGCCAGACCGTCCTCGAGTTCGTGGATGCTGGTGCGGTGGATGTCGCGCAGCCGCTCCCGGCTGGCGTCGTCGAGCGGAGCCGCGCGCACCTCTTCCAGCAGCTGCTTGATCATGGTGCCGATGCGCATGACCTTCGCCGGCTGTTCGACGAGGTCTGTCAGCGACTTGCCGTCAGCGTCGGCATCGGTCTCGTCAGGCGTGCTCGCCAGGATCTCGATGTTGTCATCGTCGGGGTTGATGGTCATTGCCTTCCCTTGGATCTAGTCAGTTCTGGGTCGTGTCAGTTTGTCGCCCTGGTGGCCGCGTTCTCTCCGTGCCAGCGGTAGATGCGGTCCTCACCGTTGTCGTAGATCTTCTCCCACGACCTTGAGCTGTCTAGCGACACTAGCCCGTCTGGCATGACGAACCCTCGAACCACCGGAGTGCTGGTGAGCACATAGCGGATGTTGAGCGCCTCGACGGCCTCGGCAACCCTCGGATCGGTGTCCGCGTCGTCGGCGTAGGCCCAGAAGATGAACCGGTTGTACCCGGGGCCCTGTTGCATGGGGTAGTCGTAGTGGGTCCACAGCGGGTGAAGCCCTGAAACCGCGTACATCCAGGCGGTGCCGTCGGTGTTGGCGTCGCCGATCAGGGTGGTGCGGGCGTCGGGCAGCGTGGCCAGGTAGGCGAAGGCCTCCAGGTCCTTGGCGTCGATGATCACCGAGTCGTACTTCTGGCCGAACAGGTACTTGTGCCGGGGGAAGTAGTGCCAGGCGAGGCCCACGGTGGTGGCGACCAGTGCGACGGCGGCCGTCGCGCGGATCCAGGCCGGGCGGGCACCGGTGCGGCGCAGGGCGGCGGCGCCCAGCAGGACGAGCGCGCACAGGCCGATCGCCGCCATCGGTGCGTACAGCATCGCGACAACGGCCGACAAGCGACGCGGGTCGCTGTAGAACAGGTCGCTGAACTTGCCGGTGATGACGCCCAGCGGTCCGCCGAACGGTGCGCCGGAATGCACGATCGACGCGATGAGCAGCAGCCACACAGCCAGCGGCCACCAGATCTTCTTGACCAGCATGACCAGTCCGCCGATGGCGGCCAGCGCGATGAGTGCGTTCTGGATCGGGAAGTCGTTGAGGTGGCGGGTGTGCTGGACGATCGCCGCGAACAGCGAGTGCTTCTTGCCGAGGTGGTTGACGAAGGCGTGGCCCACGATGATGTCGGCTTGCTGAAGGACCCCGAGAAACTGGGGAAGCATGATCAGCAGGGCCGGCACCGCGACGGCGGCCAGCGCCAGGAAGTCGCTCAGCCGGCTGCGGACCGGGTGCCACAGCGCTTCCACCAGCCACCAGACGCCGACCAGCAGCACGGTCACCACACCGCCGGTGAGGTGCACCGAGAAGACGCCGACGGTCGCGAGCACTGCCAGACCGATGCGGTCGCGGTGCGCCGGTGTCGAGATGATCAGGGCGAACACCGGCACGGCGAGCCCGTAGGCGACCAGGTTGGGCATCGCCGCCACATCGAATTCGACGTAGGGCACCGCGGTGAACGACGCGGAGAGCGCTGCCGCGGTGGCCGCGGCGACGGCGGTGCGCATCTCGCAGGCGTGCGGGCGGACCATCTTCCACGTCAGCACCGCGGCGCTGACCGGGAACAGCCACACGGCCGCGGTGACCGAACTCACGGTGTAGGCGGTGGTCGCGGCGGCGCCGGTGAGCTGGCAGTAGACGGCGGCCAGGGCGTGGAAGGCCGACGGGTAGTAGAGCGCCTCGTGGGTCTCCACGTTGCGCAGCTCGCCCATGTGGGTGGGTGAGGCCTGGCCGGTGTCGAGGATCCAGCGGATGGTGTTGGCGTGCCAGACCGAGTCCCAGGTGCTGGGGATGGATTGCCAGTGCGGCAGTCCGGCGTACGCGGCGGCGCCGATCAGCGCGACACCCAGCAGCACACCCGCCGCAACCACCAACGCCGGCCGTCGCGACAGGCCCGATGCCTCGGCGTCGGGGTCACGGTAGCGGGCCAGCACCCTCCGTAACCACGCCGCAATGGCGGAAACGACGGCTACAGCAAACAACGCCGTCCACGCGTTCCACGGCACACCGATGGCCCCGAGCGGAACGATCGTCAGCGCGACGGTGCCGTAGGTCAAGGCTGGACCCACTGCGACCGCCGTCGACGCGGTCAGTCCGCCCGCCCTGGCTATCAGTGCCCCGGGGATCACCAGCAACAACAGTGCGATTAGCACTCCGAACCCGAAGCCCACTGGACTAGTATGGCTGCCCAGGGTGACCCGGTCCGAGCATGGTCTCGGAAGTGCAAACGTGCGGTCGGGCGCTCACCAAATCGTGTCGGTTTGTGATATCTGCGGACGCTCTAAGGTGGCTGGCATGGCATACGACGTCGCCCGGGTGCGTGGCTTGCATCCGTCATTGGGCGATGGGTGGGTCCACTTCGATGCCCAGCACGGCATGTTGGTGCCCGATTCGGTCGCGACGACGGTTTCTACCGCCTTCCGCGGCTCGATGCCCACCGCTGTGGGACCGCACCCATCGGCACGCCGCAGCGCGGCCGTTCTCACCGCCGCCCGCCAGGCCGTCGCGGATCTGGTCAATGCAGATCCGCGGGGCGTGGTCCTGGGCGCGGACCGGGCCCAGCTGTTGACCGCGCTGGCCGAGGCATCCTCGAGCCGGGTCGGACTCGGCTACGAGGTGGTGGTCACCCGCCTGGACGACGAGGCGAACATCGCGCCGTGGTTGCGGGCGGCCAATCGCTATGGCGCCAAGGTCAAGTGGGCCGAGGTCGACATCGAGACCGGCGAGCTCCCGGCCTGGCAGTGGGAGGGGCTGATCGACAAGCCCACCCGCCTGGTGGCCATCGCGTCGGCCTCGTCGACCCTGGGAACCATCACCGACCTGGGCGAGGTGACCAAGCTCACCCACGAGGTAGGCGGCATGGTCGTCGTCGACCACTCGGCCGCGGCTCCCTACCGGCTGATCGACATCAACGAGATCGAAGCCGATGTGGTCGCCCTCAACGCCGTGCCGTGGGGCGGCCCGCCGATCGGCGCGCTGGTGTTCCGCGACCCGTCGGCGATCGATTCGTTGGCCTCGGTGTCGTTGAACCCACAGGCGACGGGCCCGGCCCGCCTGGAGGTGGGCGCGCATCAGTACGGCCTGCTCGGCGGCGTGGTGGCCAGCATCGAGTACCTGTCCAACCTCGACGACACGGCCAGCGGCTCGCGCCGCGAAAGGCTGACGGTCTCGATGCAGTCGGCGGGCGCGTATCTGGACCGCCTTTTCGAGTACCTGGTGACCTCGCTGCGCTCGTTGCCGTTGGTCATGGTGATCGGCAGGCCGGAGTCGCAGATTCCGGTGCTCAGCTTCGTGGTGCGCGACATCCCGGCCGAGCGGGTGGTGCAGCGGTTGGCCGACAACGGAATCCTGGCGATCTCGAATGCCAGCTCCCGCGTGCTCGACGTGATCGGGGTGAACGACATCGGCGGTGCGGTGACGGTCGGGCTGTCCCACTACTCGACGGGCGCCGAGGTCGATCAGCTCGTGCGGGCACTGGCCTCGCTGGGCTGATCGCTCCTCCCGTCGCGGTGGGCTAAACCGTGAGCACGATCTTCCCCGACACCTCGCCCGAGGCCAGCAGTTCGTGGGCCCGCTGGGCCTCCTGGATGGGCAGTTCGGCGCCGATGATGGGACGCACCTGTCCGTCGGCGATCATCGGCCAGACGTTGTCGAGCACCGCCCGGACGATCTCCCCCTTGCCGCCCGGTCCGTCCACCGGCCGGGGACGCAGCGAGGTGGCGATGACCCCGGCCCGCTTGCCGAGCAGCTTGGCGATGTTCAGTTCGGCCTTGATGCCACCCTGCATGCCGATGATCACCAGGCGCCCGCCGGTGGCCAGGGCGTCCACGTTGCGGTCCAGGTAGGCCGCTCCCATGATGTCGAGGATCACGTCGGCCCCTGCGCCGCCGGTCTCGGCCCGGAGCCGCTCGACGAAGTCCTCGTCGCGATAGTTGATGGTGATGTCGGCGCCCAGTTCACGGCACAGCGCGAGCTTGTCGGCAGAGCCGGCCGTCACCGCGACCCGCGCACCGAGCGCGTGGGCCACCTGAATGGCGTGGGTGCCGATACCGCTCGCACCGCCGTGCAACAGGACGAGGTTGCCGGGTGCCAGCCCTGCGGTCATGACGAGGTTCGACCACACCGTGCAGGCCACCTCGGGCAGTCCTGCGGCTTCGGTGAGAGCAACGCCATCGGGCAATGGCAACACTTGCGCGGCGGGCACGGCGACATACTCGGCGTAACCGCCGCCTGCGAGCAATGCGCACACAGGTTGCCCAACTGACCAGTCGGTAACATTCGAGCCAAGGGCGGCGACGGTGCCCGACACCTCCAATCCGATGACCTCACTGGCGCCTGGCGGGGGCGGATACTTGCCCGCGGCCTGGAGCAAGTCGGCGCGATTGACGCCCGCGCCGTGAACCCGGATCAGAACTTCTTCGTTTGCTGCTTTGATATCAGCGACGTTTTCCCAGGTCAGATGGCCGTTAACGGAGGCGACAATTGCATGCATTATTTCCACGCTACAAGCATGCTGTTTCCCAAGCGCAGCAATACTGACGTCCCTTACGATTGCGCCCATGGTGGGGATGATTGCGGGGCGTACGGCAGGTGACATGCCGGGCCTGGACATCGCCGAGCAGAGGTCATGGCAGAACTACCTCGACTCGGCTTTGCGAATGTATGCGACCTTGAACCGGTCGCTGGTGGATGCGCATCATCTGACGCTGAATGATGTGCGCCTGCTCGATATCTTGGACAAATCCCCGACCGGTTCGGCTCGGATGGGTGACTTGGCCGAGCGGTTGATGTCTCTACCCAGCCGGGTGACCCGTCAGATCCGGCGGCTGGAAGTTCAGAACCTGGTGACCAGGTGTGCTAGTCCCGACGACGGGCGCGGGGTGGTCGCCACGATCACCGAAGAGGGCAGGGCCGCTGTTCGTGAGGCGATGGTGACCTACGGGCAGGGTGTCCGGTCGCACTTCCTCGGCAGGCTCTCGCGTCCGCAGATCGCGGCGATGGGGGAGAACTGCCGCCGGATCAGCGTCGCGCTGAAGAACGGATCGCCTCCCGCCCACATCGGTCGGGTGTGAAACCCGTACTCTTGTCGGCGGTGGCGTGGCAGAGCGGCCTAATGCACTCGCCTTGAAAGCGAGAGACGGCTAACACCGTCCGGGGGTTCAAATCCCTCCGCCACCGCCATAAGTGGTGGCTACCGGCGTAAATCCAGATGCCGGGATCAGGTGAATTTGCCACACCCAGCCACATTGACCCAGGGAATCGACCCTGGCAGACGTCGGCGTGTCGTACGTCGCGGTTGGTCTCATCGCATTTCCGCGATGGGATTTTGTGCATGGCACGTTTACCCGCCTACATCAATCGCATCGACCACCAGGCGCGGCGTGCGCTACGAGGCGCGCTTCAACGCGACGCTGCCGTCAGATGAGCGGCTCCAGAACCGGAAGCGGAACATGACGGTCGACGACGATGCCACGCCCGCTCGGACTCGAAGTCGGCCTCCACGACGGCCGACAGCCGCGGGCCATCCAGATCCTCTGCGTACTCATCTACAACCGGTTGGACGCACACCGTGGATGATCGGTTCCACCCGATTGCCGGGCCACTCCGTGATCAATCTCGCGCACAGGCGGGCGCAAATCGTGAGGTAGCCTCACGACCAGTGAGTTCGCCGGTTGGGGGATTGGCATGGCTAACGAATTGCAGGTCGACGCGGGCGGCCTGCGTGTCGCGGCTGCAGGCAGTGACGCCATCGCAGCCGGTCTGACCGGCGGATCCTTTGACGCTGCAGCCTCGGCGCAGCCCAGCGGCGCTGGTGTGGCCGCGGTCAACGCGGCCCTCACCTCCTTGCGCAGCCGTCAGTCCCTGCGGATCACCGGCCAGGCTAGTGACCTCTCGGTGAGCAGTGCCCGCTACGACGCCACGGACTGCGATGGCGGAGACGCCATCACCACGGTGAGCGTGTGAGCCCTGCGGTCGCCTCGGTTCCGCTCCCCACGAAGTCGGAGATCGAGGAGTGGAGCACCTCCCATCTCTCCGAGGCCGCCAGCACTTGGCGTACGGCGGCGGCGGGGTCCGAGACTGCTTTCGATGAGCACCGCCAGAACGTCTCCGCTCCCGGCGGTACCACGTGGGAGGGCAACGCGAAGGACGCCGCACTCGACCGGGTGACCGCGGACATCGGTGTCGTCGGCTGCCAGAGCGGTGTGCTGCGCGAGGCCGCCGGCCTCGCCGAGAACGGCGCCTACGATATCAAAGCCGCCAAAGACAAAGCCGTACAGGCGATCACCGCCGCCATCGACGACGGATTCAACGTCGCAGAAGACTTGTCGGTGACCGACTCCCGTGATTACGACATCAACACGGTCGCCGACCGGAACAGGGCCGCCGCGGAGCACGCCGAGGACATCCGGTGGGCAGCCCAACAACTCATGCAGGCAGACCAGCTCGTCGGCAGCCGACTGGAGGCGAAAGCCGCTGATCTGGAAGGGATCCGATTCGAAGGCGAGGGTGAGAGAGACGCCCCGTCCAGTCACGTGCAATTCGTCGACAACAAGGTTCAGGACAAACAGGGCGACGGCAAGGACGGCAAATCCGGTACAGCGGAACAGGCGACGGGTCAGATCGGCCCGTTCGCGGTCCCGAAGTCCGTTGAGGACGCGGCGAAGAAGTCTGGACTGAAACCCGATGGCAAGCCTCCCGACCCGAGCGGTCTCGGAGATCTGCTGGGCGCCAACGATAATCCCGCGGACAAGCCAGGTGAGAGTAAGCCCGGTGTCGAGAAGCAGCCTGGCCTGCCTCCCGCGCTGAGTCAGCTGCCGCCTGCCCCGGATAAGGCGACGATCGATCAGCAGCGCGCGAAAGTGGATGCGGCCCGGCAGAACCTGTCTGCAGCCGAATCCAAGCAGAAGGCCGCCGCCGGTCTGGGGTATGTGCAGGGGGCTGGGTCTGGTCCGAGTCCGGACGAGTTCAAGTCGTTGACCCAAGCGGTGTTCGACGCTCGCCATGAACTGACTAAGCAGACCGATGCGCTGCGGGAGCTCAGCGCGGCGGCGGCTGCGAACGACGGCCCGACCGTGCCGGTGCCGCCGCTTCCCATCGACGCCGACAAGCAGGCGTTCCCGCCGCAACCGTCGGTCTTGGAGCGAGGTGCCGGGGCGTTTGGCGAGGGTATGAAGGACGCCTCCAAGACCGTCTGGGACGCGACGATGCCCGACGTGGGCAACATGTACGACGTCGCCACCGACTGGGACGGGGCGACCGCCGAGCAGAAGGCCCAAGCGGGGATCGATGCCGCCAGCATGCTCCCGTTCCCCGGCTCCAAGATCCTGGGCGAAGGGATCGAGCACGGGCTCGACGCCCTCGGCGCTGCGGGTCGGCACCTCGATGACGCCCCCACGCCGCACGCCGACGCCCCCTCCGGCGGTCACGCGCCTTTGGAAGCACCGCATCACTCGCCTCCCGATGCCCCCGCGGAACACCACGCACCCGCACCGACACACGTTGACGACGTGCCGAGCGGCGGACACGGTGACGCACCCGTGCACGCAGACACAGCCGAGGCGCCGCACCACACCGCAGACACCGTCGACCACACCGTGGACACTGGGCACGCCGCGCCATATGGGATCGAGGACACTGGCGCGCTCTTGACAGCGAGCGAAAACGCCGGTGGACACCTCATCGAGCGCCACGTCGGCCAAACCTTCGACGACCTCTCCGCGCGCCTGGACGCGGGCCCAAGACCAGGAGCCGTGTCGACGTTCTCTACAGCAGAGGAGGCATCGACCGCAGTTAGCACCGCACTCCAACACAACCAGGCTACGGTCGACGCCTGGGTGGCGAACGGAGCTACCGACCGCCTGAGGATTTCGGTACCGTTCGACGGCGGGGAGGTACTTGTCCGGGGCTCTACCGCGACGGTGCCCGGTACCTCGGTCCTCGTGGTCTTGGAAGGCATCGGAAATGGGGAATGGATCGTGCTGACGGGTTACCCGAAACCATGAGTGACTGTCCGGTGCCGTACGACGTCGAACAGTTCTTTGGCGCCTATTTTCACCAGGATTGGCCTTTCGAGGCCGATGACTGGCAAGGAATCGTCGACCAGTATTCAGGTTCGGCGACCCGAACGCCACGGCAACTCCAAACACTCGCTACGCATATCGACGAGTTGCGCGGCAGCTGCCCAGATTCCGAACTCCCCACCGCAATGATGGATATGGGCGGCTTCTACGACCCCCGTCCGGAAATGACATACACCGAGTGGCTGGGACACGTTGCCGAGCGACTACGCCACCACGCCGCAACGAGCGACGACAGCGGCGCTTCCAGAACGCTTTGATTCCAGGGAGAAATGGCCCGGTACATCGAGTTCATTCCGAAGTCCGGGGCCCGCCACCGTCCAGCAGAGATAGGCCGCCGCCGCGACGAACACGACGTCCGCGACGCGGAGAAACCACGTGAGGTGGTCGGGTGCGGTAGTCGGGTCACGGCTTGCCCGTCCAGCGGGGCGCCCACACGCGGCTCCAGACCTCGCGGATCGCAACTCCGAGCAGCACGAACACCCATGGTGGGGTTCAGCTGCGGCTGCCATAAGTGATGGTTACCGTTGATTGGTTGTAGCGCTGCGGAGTGTGGGCGACCGTGCTGTGGAACCATCCGTTCATGAAGGTGAAGTTCGTCGCTGCCGTCGTCGTCTCGGTCGTCGTGGCCGTCGCTGCGGTGGTCGTGGTCGTCGGCGATGTGCCCGGCCGGCTCATTCGCGCTCTGAGCGGCGTCGCAGCCGAGGACCTGTTCTCCTCGCAGCGCCTGGACTCGGAACTTGAAGTGGTGCGCGCGCGGCTCGGTGACCTGCCGTTGCGGCGGGTGACGGTGACCTCCAATCTGGTCTCGGTCGAGGCAGTCGCCGCCGACGGCCGGCTGCACGACTACTGGGTGCGCGACGGCGAGGTCGAGGACATGGACTCGATTGCCGACCTGCACGCGGGCGAGACGGCGTTCACCGCGGCGGATCTGTCGGGGCAGCGGATACGAGCGGTGGTCTCCGATGTGCGTGGTTTCGGGAAGCCCGGTGACATCGAACTGGTCTCCTACGAGATGGAGCAGGGGCATCCCCTGTCGGTGGCCGTGTGGATCCGGCACGACCCGGTGAGCTCGGTGTTGCACTTCGATCCGCGGAGCGGCTCCACCGTGGTGCGTGAGGAATCGATCGAGACCGACGAACACACCTCGGTGTTCGGCGGCTGCTGGTGCTGAAGAGGCGAACGAAACCTGTTGCCGCACCGCTGGGTTTGACTCTCACACCGTGTGAGACGGCAGGCTCGTGTCCGTGACCGACACCCCGTCCCTGATATCGATCGGCAGGTTCTCCTCGCTGAGCCGTATCTCCGTTCGCATGCTGCGCCATTACGACAAACACGGTGTCCTGGTGCCCGCACGGGTGGACGCTGTCAGCGGCTACCGCCGGTACGCCGCGGTGCAGCTTGCCGACGCCGCCGCGATCCGGCGGCTTCGCGATATCGGATTCGGCGTGTCCGCCATCGGAGCCCTGCTCGCTGTCCGAGGCACCCCGGCGTTCGATGCCGCCCTCGCGGCTCAACGTATCGAGCTAGTCGCGGCGGCAGAAGACGCGAACGCGCGGCTCCAACTCATCGACCACCTACTTGCCGAGAAGGAGCTCACCATGACCGACACTGTCACCGAAGAGACCGTCCCCGCCCTGACCGCCGTCTACCTGCGCGACACCATGCCGAATTACGCCGCCGAAGGGCAGCTGTGGGAGCGGTTCGTGCCCGCCCTGCAGGAGCAGGGCATCGCGCCCGGGCAGTTCGGCGGCTGCATCGAACACGATGACGAGTTCCGCGAATCCGATGTCGACGAGTCGGTTTTCCTCGAGGTTCCCGCCGACACCACCGCCCGGGCTCCGCTCGGAGTGCTCGTCGCCCCGGCTCGACGGGCCGTGGTGGCCACCGTCACCGGCCCGTACGCCGAGGCGATCCCGCGGGCGCACGAACTCATCGGCGCCTACGTGACGGAGCGGGGGCTGACCCTGACGCGCACTGTCGACGACATCACGACGCATCACTTCAACGTGTACCTCGACGACCCGCGGGAGGTACCCGAGGACCGGCTGCGGACGAAGGTCTATGTGCCGGTGGCCTGACCCTTGCCCTTCTCGGCGGCCTCCAGCTCTTCCATGATCTTCAAGGACAGGAAGGTCATTGGGCCCTTGTCCTCGAACTTGTCGGCCACGTTGCCGGCGATTCCGCCCTGCACCGCGAGCTTGCCGATCAGGTCGAGCTTGAGCTGCGGGCTGCCTTCGGAGAGATCGAGATCCGCCAGGTCGACCCACACGATGTTGGGGCGGGTGGTGGACTCGTAGACGTACCGCTTGTTGGTGAGGTCGAGCACCACCTGCCAGATGGTCTGGGAGGCATCGGGCTTGCCCGGGTCGGGGATCCGGAAGGGCTGTGCGGCGTTGCGGATCACCGAGAACATGCCAGCGATGGCTTCCACCTGACTGGACGGCTTGGGCAGCCGGCCCGAGTAGTAGGTGGCCCGGGCGAAGCGGTCGCTGGCCAGCGTCGAGCCCGGGATCGGCTGGTCACCACCGAGGCCGGTGAACGACTTCACCAGCTCCAGCTGCTGATCGAAGGTCGGTGAATTGGTCATCACCCTGTAGTCCTTCGAGTGATACACCCGGGCGTGGCCGTCGACGTACTCGATGATCGCCGAGTCCCCGGTCGCGTCGTCGAGGGCCAGGTGCAGTCCGGGGCGGGCACCGCCGGTGGGGTCGTCCATCTGTACCACCTGCACGTCGGTCTCCGCGATCCACGCGGTCGCTTCGGCGACGGAGGCGAAGTTGTCCAGGAAGTACTGCAGCCAGATGGCCTGGCCGAGCTGGGTGCGGGAGGCATCCGGCTCGCCGTAGGTGGATTCGGCCAGCCACAGGATGTGTCCGGCCAGGCCGGCCTCGTTCATCCCGTCCACGGAGGTGATGTCGAAGGCGGCGGCGACCACGCTGCCGTACTTCGAGGTCCAGGTGAGTTTCCCCGACACCGCGTCGTCGCGCTGGACGCCGCTGGGTTGCGTCCACAGGTTGGTCATCAGGTCCTTGTGGAAATCCATGTTCCTGCCGACCAGGACCGCATTGCCCGCTTCGGGCCAGATGACTCGGGTGCACATGTCGGCGAGCCTAGTGGGGGCCTCTGCCATCAGGGCGTTGTCGACGAAACATCAAGTGTGGAAGGCATTTTCGCCTGCGGTGTCGCAGGCGTCGGTCGCCTCGCCGGTGGCCGCGACGCGGGGCGCATTCTTACCGAAAATTAACCTACGGTTCCGTAACCTACGCTACCGTAGGTTTTGAACGGCGGGCCGATGACGACGCCTGCCGAAGACGTTGGGAGGACACGGATGGATGCCCAGAGCGGAGTGCTTCACGAGCTCGAACCCGTTGTCGCGAGCAACCTCGACCGCCATCTGTCGATGGCGCGGGAGTGGTTTCCGCACGACTATGTCCCGTGGAGCAGAGGGCGCGACTTCGCCTTCCTGGACGGGGAGGACTGGCAGCCCGAGGATTCGCCGTTGAGTCATGTCGCCAAGGTGGCGATGACGGTCAACCTGCTGACCGAGGACAACCTGCCGTCCTATCACCGGGAGATCGCCACCCGGTTCTCCCGCGACGGTGCGTGGGGCACCTGGGTGGGGCAGTGGACGGCGGAAGAGGGCCGCCACAGCATCGCGCTGCGCGACTACCTCGTCGTCACGCGTGGTGTGGATCCCGTTGCGCTGGAACGCCTTCGCATGACACATACCGTTGCCGGGTACGACTCTGGTGACAAGACGCCGATGGCGGCGATGGCGTATGTGTCGTTCCAGGAGCTGGCCACCCGCGTATCCCACCGCAACACCGGGCGGGCGTCCAGTTGCCCCATCGCCGATCAGCTGCTCGCGCGGATAGCCGCCGACGAGAACCTGCACATGGTGTTCTATCGCAATCTCATGGCGGCGGCGCTGGACATCGCTCCCGACGCCGCGATGACGGCCATCCGCGACGAGGTGGTGAACTTCGCGATGCCGGGCCTCGGAATGGCCGACTTCGCCCAGAATGCGATCACCATCGCCAAGGCCGGCATCTACGACCTACGCGTCCATCACGACGACGTGGTGCAGCCGGTGCTGCGCTTCTGGCGGATCTTCGATCGAACCGATTTCGGGCCCGAGGGTGAGAAGGCTCGCGAGGAGCTAGCCCAGTTCCTGGGTCTCGTCGATGAACGAGCCCGGTTCTATGAGGAGAAACGCGAACGCGAGCACGTCGGGGCGGCCTCGTAGCAAATCGCACGCCCCTTCTCCGTCTCACTAACGTGTCGCACATCACACTCCCGGAGAGATTCGCCCACTATTGATCTTGGGTATCGAGGAGTAGTTGGCACGAAAAAGTTGACGCGGGTCGGAACGAGTGGGGTCGAGAATGAACCGGATTGGTCGTTGGTTGGGTGCAGTGGCATCAGCAGTGTTCGTGGCGGGCGGCTGCATCGCCGCGGCCGGTCAGGCATCTGCGGACTCGTGTGCGGACGTGCAGGTGGTCTTCGCGCGGGGCACGTTCGAGCCGCCGGGCGTCGGCGGGGTCGGCGAGGCGTTCACCGACGCACTGCGGGCCAAGGCCGGTGGTAAGTCCGTCGACGTCTACGCGGTGAACTACCCGGCGTCCCTTGACTTCGCGACTGCCGCCGACGGCGTCGCCGACGCGAGCAACAAGGTCCAGGCCACGGTCGCGGCCTGCCCGGACAGCAAGATCGTGCTGGGTGGCTTCTCGCAGGGTGCGGCGGTGGCCGCCTACCTCACCGAGGACGCCGTGCCACAGGGCTTCGCGCTGCCGCCGAGCATCACCGGCCCGCTGCCCGCGGGGGTGGCCGACCATGTCTCCGCAGTGGCGTTGTTCGGCAAGCCGTCGAGCGGCTTCCTGCAGATGATCTACACCGGTGCACCGCCGATCACGGTCGGCAGCCGGTATGCCGGCAAGACCGATGACCTGTGCATCCCGGAGGATCCGGTGTGCTCGCCGACCGGTAGCGACAACAACGCGCACAACCTGTACGCCGCCAACGGGCTGACGGATCAGGCAGCCGACTACGTGGTGGCGCGGCTGAACGGTCAGCGGCAGGACCGGAGTGTCGACCAGGCCTCCGGGCGGTAGGAACCCTCACGGCGCCGCGCGCTATGGTTCGAGCACGTTTTCTCGGACAGGGGAGGGTCAGTGACGGAGCAAGAGCAGCAGTTGACGTTTGGGCAGAAGGCCAAGCTGTACCTGCAGGCCGCAGGCGCGTTCGCGCGCAATCCCAAGGCGCTGGTCGCTCTTGTGAAGTACAAGCTGGCGGAGCGGAAGTCGGCCAAAGAAGCGGGCTGACGAAGCTCTACGGTCAGGCTGCGCCCAGTTTGCGCGCAGCCTGACCGAGTATCTCCACCCCCGTGGCGATCTGGGATTCGGTGAGGTTGGCGTATCCCAGGATCAGCCCGGGTGGTGCGGCGTCGGGATCGGCGTAACACGGTGCCAGAGCCTCCAGTCGGATGCGTGACTCGGTGGCCCGGCGGGTGAACTCCTCGATGGGGAAGCCTGCCGGGAACCGGACGGTCAGATGCACGCCGGCGGCCGCGCCCAGAACCTCGGCCTGCGGTAGGTGCTGCGACAGAGCGGCCAGCAGGGCTGCGCGGCGGGCCGGGTAGCGGCGGCGCATCTGACGCAGGTGCCGGTCGTAGCCGCCGGAGGTCAGGAACTGGCTGAAGGCGATCTGGTCCATCACCGAACTACCGGTGTCGGCAAGGCTTTTGGCGGTTCTGACCCGGTCGATCAGGTGGGCGGGCACGACCATCCATCCGATCCGCAGTCCGGGTGCCAGGGTCTTGCTGGTGGAGCCCAGGTACACCACCCGGTCGGGTGCCACCCCCTGCAGTGCGCCCACAGGGGCCCGGTCGTAGCGGTACTCGGCGTCGTAGTCGTCCTCGACGATCAACCGTCCGGGCTGGGCCCATTCCAGGAGTTCGGTGCGCCGGGCCGCCGAGAGCACCACTCCGGTCGGCGATTGGTGGGCCGGGGTGGTCAGCACCGTGGTCGCACGACTCGCGGTCAACGCGCCGACGTCGATGCCGTTGCCATCGACGGGGATCGGCAGCGGATCGATGCCGTTGTGCCGCAGAACCATCCGGTGCAGCCAGAATCCTGGATCCTCCGTCGCCACCGGGCCGTCGAGGCATCGGGCCAGCAGCGCGACGGCTTGCGTTGCGCCCGAGCACAACACGATCAGACGTGGGTCGGCCACGACGCCGCGGGTGCGCCGCAGGTAGTCGGCCACCGCGGCGCGCGCGGCGGGCAGACCGTGCGGGGTCACGTAACCGAACGCGCTGGACTCGATCTCGGCCAGGCCCTGGCGCATGGCCCGCAGCCAGGCCTGACGCGGGAAACTGGTGAGATCCGGTGAGCCCGGGGCGAAGTCGATGTCGAATCGGGGCCGGGCACGGTCGGGCCGGACGCGGCTGGAGGGAACGGCGTCGACGGCGGCGACGCGGGTGCAGCCACCCTGGCTGCTGTGCAGGAAGCCCTCGGCGGTCAACTGGCCGTAGGCCTCGACCACCAGTCGGCGCGACACCCCGAGGTCGGCGGACAGCACGCGGGTGGACGGCATGCGGGAGCCGGGGGTCAATCGTCCGGACCGGATGGCGTCGCGCAGTCCGTCGGCGAGTTGGCGATGCAACGGCCGCTTGCTGTCCCGGTCCAATTCGACCAGCAGTTCCGGGGCCGAACTGGTACCCGAAGTTGCCATGGAATTGGAGCCTACTCGGAGACCACTGTGGCGTTAGCGTGATGACATGGCCAACGCTGCGGGCCCGGTGACGCGAACCCGGCGCTACCTCGAAGTGGTCCTCGCCGTGTTCGGCGTCTACTCGGTGCTGCTCGGTCTGTTCATGCTGCTGGCGCCGGGCACGTTCTTCGACACGCTCGGCGCCTTCGGCGTGCGCAACGATCACTACATCCTCGACAACGCGTCGTTCGAACTGCCGCTCGGATTGATGATGCTGGCGGCGTTGAAGTGGCCGCGGTGGCGGGTGCCGACGCTGGCGTTCGCCACCCTGCACTGGGCCCTGCATTCGTTGAGCCACCTGATCGACACCAACCACGCGGCAGGCAGCTGGGTCGGTTGGCTGGAAGCCGCGGGCCTGGTGGTGACCACCGTCTTGTTGGCAATTGCATTGCGGATCAGCATGTCCGACGACAAGGCAGGAGAACCATAGATGCGTGTCCTGGTGGCCGGTGCGACCAGTGTCCCCGGAATCCCGTTGTTGCGTGAGCTCAACAGCCGCGGCCACGAGGTCATCGGGGTGACCCGCTCATCGGGAAAGACGGCCCAGATCTCGGCGGCCGGGGCCAAGCCCGTGGTGGCCGACGTCCTCGATGCGGGCCAGATCGATTCCGTGCTGTCCGAATTCGCCCCCGAGGCGGTGGTGAGCCTGCTGACGACGCTGCCCAAACTGGGGCCCAAGCGGATGAAGGATTTCGAGCCGGCCAGGGAGTTGTGGAGCCGGGGCGCCGGCAATCTGGTGGCCGCCGCGCAACGGGCCGGCGTCCGTCGCGTCGTCGCGGAATCGGTGATCTTCGCCTACGGGTACGGATCGACCGGGCCTCAACTGATGGACGAGACCGACCCGTACCCCGGTCCTCCGCCGCGCGGCGGCGAACCGATGCTGGCCGCGTTGCGGGGTATGGAACGCGACGTGCTGACGTCGGGGGAGCGCAGCGGTACCGAGGGAATCGTGTTGCGCTACGGCGTTTTCTACGGACCCGGCGTCACCCACGATGATCTGTTCCGCCGGCTGGCCAAGTGGTGGGCCGTGCCTGCGATGACCGGCACCGGGGTGCTGTCGTGGGTGCACATCGACGACGTCGCCCGAGCCACGGCCGACGCACTCGACAAGGGACGCGTCGGGCAGATCTACAACATCGTCGACGACCGGCCGCAATCTTTCGGCGACTACGTCCGGGAACTCAACGCGAAGCTGGGCCGGCCGCGGCCGTGGCCGATCTCGCATCGGCTCGTCGGTCTCGTGGCCCCATACCCGGCCACCGCATTCGGCACGGCCTGGCTGCCCCTGTCGAACGCGAAGGCCAAGGCAGAACTCGGCTGGACGCCTATTCCCCGGTGAACTGCGGCGGGCGCTTCTGGAACATCGCGGTGACGGCCTCGGCCAGATCCTTGGACGGCAGGAAGGCCGAGTTCCACGCGGCCACGTAGCGCAGGCTCTCGGCCACCCTGGCGGTGCGCTGCTGGTCGAGTACGTCCTTCACCCCGGCGACGGTCAGCGGCGGGTTGGCGGCGATCTCAGTGGCCGTGGCGTGTGCGGCCGCCAGCGAGGCGTCGGCGTCGGCGTGGACTTCGTTGACGAGATTGATGCGCGCGGCATACGCGGCGTCCACATCCCGGCCCGTCAACACGAGTTCACGGAGATGCCCGTCGGACAGGATCAGCGGCAGGCGGGCCAGGCTGCCCACGTCGGCGACGATGGCCAGCTTTGTCTCGCGCACCGAGAACTTGGCGTCGGCGCTGGCGTAGCGGATGTCGACCGCGCTGATCAGATCGACACCGCCGCCGATGCACCAGCCGTGGATCGAGGCGATGGTCGGGGTGCGGCAGTCCGCGACGGCCGTGATGGCGCCCTGCATCTTCTGCAGCCGCTTGTGGAAGCCCGCGCGGGCGCCCGCACCGGCGTCCAGCCCGGGCAGTTCGGCGCCCATGGCCGGCAGGTCGAGACCGTAGCTGAAGTTCTTGCCCGAGCCGGTCAGCACGATCGCGCGCACCTCGGGGTCGGCGTCGAGGGTGCCGAAGACGTCCGGCATCTCGGCCCAGAACGCCGGACCCATCGCGTTGCCCTTGCCGGGACCCAGCAGCGTCACCTGGGCGACGTGGTCCTTGATCTCGACGGAAACGGACTCGTACGTGTCAGACATGGGGTGGACACTACCGAGTATGGATGAACTCGAAGGCGCCGAGGCCACGCTCGACGTGCTGCAACGGGTGCTGCACGGCATCACCGCGGACGATTTGTCCCGTTCGACCCCTTGTCGCGAGTTCGATGTCGCGGGGCTGACGGACCACCTCCTGAACTCGATCACCCTGATCGGTTCGGCGGCCGGGGCGCAGATTCCCGAACGCGATACCGCCACCTCGGTGGAGGACCAGGTGCTCACCGCGGCGCGGCCTGCCGTGGCGGCGTGGCGAGGGCGCGGGGTCGACGGCACGGTGCCGTTCGGGCAGGGCGAGGCGCCGGCACAGATGATGGCCCGGATCCTGTCTTTGGAATTCCTGGTGCACGCCTGGGATTACGCCGCGGCCACCGGGCAGACAGTCGACGTGCCCGATGAGCAACCGGAGTGCGTCCTGGGGTGGGCGAGGGAGATCATCACGGCCGACGGACGTGCGCGCGCCGGCTTCGACGATCCGGTCGAGATCGATGCGGGCGCACGGTCGCTGGACCGGTTGTTGGCCTTCACCGGCCGCCGGCCGACGGGTTAGACGCGCTGCAGGTAGAAGTACAGGTAGCGGCCGTCGACGACCGCGCCCTTGCCGTTCATGATGCCCACCACGGTGTTGTCGTCGACCACCTTGAAGTGGTCGTGCACGGGACGGCCGTCGTAGACCATGGTCGCGGTCACCTCACCGCGGAACTCCTCCAGCCACAGGCTGGCCTCGCCGTTCATGGCCTCGGTGTTGGAGAACTTGTTGCCGTCGCCGTCGAGGCACACCAGCGGCTGCGCTTCGGCGGCAGAGCGGAACGTCTTGCCGAACCAGTTGAGCCGGTTCATGAATCCGTTGGCCTTGTGCCCGGTCTGGAATTCGCCGCCCTTCCACTCGCCGAGCATGAAGTCGATGCTGGCGGGCCGGAGCAGCGCCCAGAACGCGTCGAGCTCGGCGTCGGGGATCTGACCCTCGCGGCTGACGAATCCGTCGAACGTGCCGCGTGCGTCGCTCACTTGGTCTCTCCTGTCCGAGTCCCGGCGTCACCCGCGATCCAGCGTTGGGCGAACTCCAGAAAGGCGTCGTTCTCGTGCGGTGCCCCGATGGTGACCCGCACGCCGTCCTCACCGTACGGGCGCACGATGATCCGGCTGTCGGCGGCCCTGGCTACGAAGTCCAGGGTGCGTTCGGCCAACGGCAGCCAGACGAAGTTCGCCTGCGTGGGCGGGAGTTCGTATCCCGCCTCGCGCAGTGCCGTGCAGACGCGGATGCGTTCGGCCACGACGGCGTCTGTGCGGGCCAGCAGTTCGTCGGCGGCCTCCAGGCTGGCGATCGCTGCGGCCTGGGACACGCTTGTCGCGCTGAAGGGCACGTAGACCTTGCCCAGTGCGGTCACGATCTCCGGATCGGCGACGGCGTACCCGACCCGCAGGCCGGCCAGCCCGTAGGCCTTCGAGAAGGTGCGCAGAACAACCACATTGCGGTGGGCCCGGACCAATCCGAGGCTGTCGGGCACCAACCCGTCGCGGATGTACTCCACGTAGGCCTCGTCGAGCACGATCAGGATGTCCGAGGGCACCGCCGCCACGAACCGGGCCAGAGCCTCCGGCTCGACCACGGTGCTGGTCGGGTTGTTCGGGTTGCAGACGAAGATCAGCCGGGTGCGGTCGGTGATCGCCGCGAGCATGGCGTCGAGATCGTGAGTCTCGTCACGCAGGGGCACTGGGACGCCGGTCGCGCCGGCGGTGCGGATCTGCAGCGGATAGATCTCGAAACTGCGCCATCCGTAGACGACTTCGTCGCCGGGGGCGGATGTGATTTGTATCAACTGCTGGCACAGGCTCACCGAACCGCAGCCGACGGCGATGTTCTCGGGCGCGAAGCCGACGTGCTTGGCCAGGTGTTCCCGCAGGTCAAGGTACCCGTTGTCGGGGTAGCGGTTGATGTTCTCGGTGGCTTTGAGGATCGCCTCACGCACGCTGGGCAGCGGCGGGAACACGGTTTCGTTGCTCGCGATCTTGATTGCGCCCGGAACTGTTTTGCCTGGTGCGTACGCCGGAAGGTCGGCCATTTCGGGGCGCAAACGGATACTCACTTGGCCAGGATAGGGGAGGCTGTGTACTGTGTGCCCTCGGCGGTTTCGGGCGACAGGACGGAGTCCGGTACCCTCACAGAAGTTCAAAGGAGGCGTGCCAGAGCGGCCGAATGGGACTCACTGCTAATGAGTTGTCCCCCTTAAAGGGGACCGGAGGTTCAAATCCTCTCGCCTCCGCCACGGTTGATCCGTCAACCGCACAACTGAATAACGCTAGGCGCCCGTAGCTCAACGGATAGAGCATCTGACTACGGATCAGAAGGTTAGGGGTTCGAATCCCTTCGGGCGCACTCTAGAAAAATCGAGGCGCGGTCAGCAGACCGCGCCTCGATTTTTTCGGTTGGGGGTGCTACTCGGAAGCGACGGCTGTCGCGATGTCGACGGCCATCTCGCGCAGTACGTCGTCGGTCACGAACTGACGCGCGGTCTGACGGTTCAGCCGCAGCACGGAGACCAGGAGCTCGATGTGGCCGGCCACCTGAACCCGGGCGAATTCGGGCGGGAGGTGCAGGCCGTGCAGATCGGCCAGGAACCCGCGCAGCACGGTGACGCGATCGTTCATCCACGGCGACCGGCCGGCCACCGTGGATGTCGAGGTCTTCAACTGTCCGACATAGCGGCGCCGCCGCGGCTGCTCGGCCACACCGTGGTGGGTTTGACGCGCGGAAGCCGCAGGGCGCGTCCTCGCCCGTACGCGGGTGTCACCCTGCGGTGAATCGCATCCGGTGAAGGCCGCCGTGCGCATGACCTTGGCCGTTGCCATGGCGTGTCTGTGACTCATCGTTCCCGTACCTGCCGACAATTGTTCTTTGCCAGTTAACTTTACGGGAACGTCTCAGGTTCAGCTCAGGTTCGTGGCCGGGGCCTCAGTTCCACAGCACCGCGATCGCCGACGCGAGCAGGGGCAACACGCCCGCGGCGATGAACAGGCCCATGACCGGTTGGCCGCCCGCGCGACGCTGGCGCGCGGTGCCGATGCCCAGCACCGCGCCGAGCGCCACCAGGATGATCAGCTTGGTGCCGATCTTGGGATAGTTCACGACGATGCCGGCCGGCCAGGGTGCGGCCAGGGCCAGGCCGGTGATGAGAGACAGGGTCATCGGTGATGAGAGACAGGGTCATGCCGTAGGTCATCACCGGGGTGATGAGGAAGCGTCGGGCCGCGGCCTCGGCGATCCAGGCGCCGACCATGACTGCGAAACCGATGAGATGAGCATAAACAACTACGTTGCGTAGTAGATCCATGGTCGGAGTGTAAGCGGCGCGAGATCCCGGGCTCGTCGGTATCGGTCAACTAGGCTCGGCTGGATGCGGCTGCTGCTGATCGCCGATACCCATGTACCCAAGCGCGCCAAGGACCTCCCGGCTCAGGTGTGGGATGAGGTGGACCAGGCGGATGTCGTTGTCCACGCCGGTGATTGGGTCGACCCCGCACTGCTCGACGCGCTCAGCTCGCGTGCGGCGCACCTGATCGGCTGCTGGGGCAACAACGACGGGGCGGAACTGCGCAGGCGACTGCCCGAGCGCGCCGACGTGACGCTGGACGGTCTGCGATTCACCGTCGTGCACGAAACCGGTGCGGCCACCGGGCGGGAGGCCCGGATGGCCAGGGACTACCCCGGAACCGACGTCCTGGTCTTCGGGCACAGTCACATCCCGTGGGATACCACCGCGAGAACCGGTCTGCGCCTGCTGAATCCGGGGTCACCGACCGACCGCCGGCGCCAGCCGTACTGCACCTACATGACGGCGCGCATCGCCTCGGGGGTGCTGTCCGACGTCAGCCTGCACACACTGGACGGCTAGCCCGCTTCGCCCTCGCATATCAGCCCGATGTGCTTGGTGGCCCAATCTCCCAGCGGTTCAAGGGATTCGAGTAGCTCCTGACCCGCGGGAGTCATGGAATACTCCACCCGCGGCGGCACCTCGTGATAGCTCTCCCGGTGCACCACACCATGACGCTGGAGTTCCTTGAGGTGCTGGGTCAGCATCTTCTGGGATACGCCGGGCAGGCTGCGGTGCAGTGCGTTGAACCGTTTCGGTCCGGCCTGAAGCTCCCAGAGGATGAGCGGTTTCCACTTTCCGTCGACCACGGCGAATGCCGCATCGAGTCCGCAGGTGTACTTGCCCAGCTGGCTCATGGCGGTATCCTCCCAGTTCAGCGCCAATAGTTTCAAAAAAGTAAGTATCCCACTTTTTAGTGGGTACTTGTCCTGCAGTCAGTGTCTCTCCAACGATGGTGGCATGACAACCACACGACACTCGGTCAGTTTTCTCGGTCTGGGCGAGATGGGTTCGGCGCTGGCCCGCATCGCCCTCGGAGCGGGGCACCCGACCATCGTCTGGAACCGCACCGCCGCGCGGGCCGTAGCGCTCGTCGACGAGGGCGCCACCGCCGCGGCCGGTCCGGCCGAGGCTCTCGACGCGGACCTCGTCGTGGTCTGCCTGTTCGACCAGGCGTCGGTGCACGAGGTCCTCGACCCGGTGGCGCACCTGCTGGCCGGGCGCCGCCTGGTGAACCTGACCACGACGTCACCGGAGGGGGCGCGCGAGCTGGCCCGCTGGGCTGCCCGCCACGGGGCCGACTACCTCGACGGCGGCATCATGGCGACGCCGGAGATGATCGCGACGCCGCAGTCGGCGATCCTCTACAGCGGCTCGGCCGCGTTGTTCGAGGACCATCGGACGTTCTTCGAAATCTGGGGTGGCGCTGAGTACTTCGGCGACGACGCCGGAATGGCGTCGCTCTACGACCTGGCGCTCCTGTCGGCCATGTACGTGATGTTCGCCGGCTTCTTCCACGGCGCTGCAATGGTCGGGGCAGCCGGAGTGCCCGCGAAGGAGTTCGCCGCCCGCGCCGCCGCGTGGCTGCCGGCACTGATGCCCTCGATCGCCGAATACGCTTCCGTCATCGACGGAGGGGACTACTCCGTCGCCGGCCAGCAGAGCCTGCTCTTCTCCGATATCAGTGACATCGTCGACGCCAGCCGGGACCAGGGGATCAGCACCGAGGTCGTCGACGTGGTGCAGCGGCTGATTCACCGGCAGATCGATGCCGGGCACGGCAATGACGGCTTCGCGCGCGTCATCGAGAGCATCAAGAAGGGGGCCGCGGCATGACCGTGAGCGTGCTCGGCCTCGGGCCGATGGGACAAGCCCTCGCCGGGGCCCTGGTGGCGGCGAATCATCGCACCACCGTGTGGAATCGGACACCTGCCAAGGCCGGCGCGCTGCGCGCCCGCGGTGCGGTGTGGGCCGATTCGCCTGCCGACGCGGTGGCGGCCAGTGACCTCATCCTGGTCAACGTCATCGACCAGGCGGCCGCGGACTCAGTGCTGGGCGCCGCGGGTGACGCGATCGCGGGCCGGGTGGTCGTGGGGTTGTCCTCGGACGTCCCCGATTCCGCGCACCGTACGGAGGAGCTGGTGATCGCACGCGGCGGGCGCTACCTCGACGGGGCCATCATGACGCCGACCGACACCATCGGAACCCCTGACGCCAGTATCCTTTTCGCCGGACCGCGCGATCTCTTCGACGCACACCGGACCGTGTTCGACGCGCTCGCGACGGTCAGCTGGGTCGGAGCGGACATCGGCCGCGCAGCGGCCTTCGACATGGCGCTGCTCGATGTGTTCTGGACCTCGGTCAGTGGATTCGTGCACGCCCTCGCGATGGCCGGTGCGCACGGCATCGCCCCCACCGAGCTGTTGCCGCATGCCGGCAACATCGCCGCGATCCTGCCGCCGGTCTTCGGCGAGATCGCCGAACGCATCGAAGCCGACCGCCACAGCGACGCCAGCGCCCCGGTGTCGTCGGTGGCAGCCTCGGTCCGGCATCTGATCGCGGCCTCGGCTTCGGCGGGTCTGGATGCCGGCGCCCTGGAGGCGTTCCGGGGTTACGTGGACGCCGCGGTCGCCGCCGGGCACGGAGCCGACGAGATCAGCCGGATCGTTCCGGCAGCCGTGACCGTGCCGACACCGTGAGGTGGCACGCTCTTCGGTATGGAGCAGAAGCCACCTACCGCAGTCATCGAGGCAGCCAACCGCGCGCACCTGAAGAACCTGCCGTTCGAGGACACCAGGGATTTCGAGGACGCTGACCGGGGCTTCATCGCCGCGCTCGAACCCTGCGTGGTGAAGGCCGCCGACGGAAGGGTGGTGTGGGACAACGACGCCTATGACTTCCTGACCGGCGATGCGCCGACGTCGGTGCATCCCAGCCTGTGGCGTCAGTCGCAACTGTGTGCCAAACAGGGCCTCTACGAGGTGGTCGAGGGCATCTATCAGGTGCGCGGCCTGGACCTGTCGAACATCAGCTTCATCGAGGGCGATACCGGCGTCATCGTCATCGATCCGCTGATCTCCACCGAGACCGCGGCCGCCGCGCTGGCGCTGTACCGGGCGCACCGGGGAGAGCGCGCGGTGGTCGCGGTGATCTATACCCACAGCCACGCTGATCATTTCGGCGGCGTGCTGGGGGTGACCAACCAGGCCGATGTCGACGCGGGCAAGGTCGTCGTCATCGCGCCGGAACACTTCACCGAGCACGCCGTGCAGGAGAACGTCTACGCCGGCACCGCGATGGCGCGCCGCGCCGGTTACATGTACGGCGCGGCGCTGGCCCGTAGCCCGCAGGGCCAGGTCGGCTGCGGGCTGGGACAGGTCGGCTCGACGGGCGAGGTGGCGCTGATCGTGCCGACCCTCGACATTCGCGAAACCGGGGAGACCCACACCATCGACGGTGTCGAGATCGAGTTCCAGATGGCACCGGGCACCGAGGCGCCCGCCGAGATGCACTTCTACTTCCCGAAGCTCAGGGCGCTGTGCATGGCCGAGAACGCCACCCACAATCTGCACAACCTGCTGACCCTGCGCGGTGCGTTGGTACGTGACCCGCACGGCTGGGCCGGCTACCTGACCGAGGCCATCGACACCTTCTCCGACCGTGCCGACGTCGTGTTCGCCTCGCACCACTGGCCCACCTGGGGCCGCGAACGGATCGTCGAATTCCTTTCGCTGCAACGGGATCTGTACGCCTACCTGCATGACCAGACGTTGCGTCAGCTCAACCAGGGCTACACCGGGATCGAGATCGCCGAGACCTTCCAGCTGCCGCCGGCCCTGGAGAAGGCCTGGCATGCCCACGGCTACTACGGTTCGGTGAGCCACAACGTCAAGGCGGTCTACCAGCGTTACATGGGCTGGTTCGACGGCAGCCCGGCCCGGTTGTGGCCGCACCCGCCCGAGGCGATCGGGCCCCGCTACGTCGAGGCCATGGGCGGTGTCGACCGGGTGGTGGAGCTGGCCGGGAAGGCCTTCGAAGACGGCGATTTCCGCTGGGCGGCAACACTTCTCGACCACGCCATCTTCACCGATGAACACCACGCGCGAGCCCGTGAACTCTACGCCGACGTGCTGGAGCAGCTGGCCTACGGCGCGGAGAACGCCACGTGGCGCAACTTCTTCCTGAGCGGCGCCACCGAACTACGGGAGGGAAACTTCGGAACCCCGACCACTTCGGCGTCGCCCTCGCTGCTCGGACAGCTCACCCCCGAGCAGATCTTCGACACCTTTGCGATCAACGTGAACGGGCCCCGGGCCTGGGGTCTCGACCTGGCCGTCGACGTGACGTTCCTCGATGTGGCGGTCAACTACCGGCTCACCGTGCGCAACGGGGTGCTGGTCTACCGCGAGGCCGATGCCGACGAGGCGAGCGCGCAGGCCACCGTGAAGCTGGCGAACAAGCTGCGGCTACTGGCCTTCGCGGCGGGCGATGCGACCTCACCCGGCCTGGAGGTCACCGGTGACGCCGAGGCCCTGCCGTCGCTGCTGGCGGTGCTCGACCGGCCCGATCCCAACTTCGACATCGTCACGCCGTGAGGTGAACGGGACTTTACATATATAGACATGAGGTAAAAACTTCAAACTTGTATTGACAAGTTGAGGTGATGCGGACCACAGTATCCGCATGGGAAATCACCACAGCTACGACGTCGTCGTGGTCGGCGCAGGCATCGTCGGCCTGGCGCACGCCTATCACGCGCATCAGCGGGGACTGAGCGTCGCCGTTGTCGATCACGCCGACGGTGTCGTCGGCGCATCGGTCCAGAACTTCGGCCACGCCTGCATCACGGCGCAGTCCGGCGTCGCGCGGGACTACGCCCGCAACGGGCGCCGCCACTGGCTCGACCTGTCCCGCAAGGCTGGGTTCTGGTCGGCCGAGTCGGGCACCTTCTGCGTCGCGCGCCACGACGACGAACTCGCCGTGATGGGCGAGTTCGCCGCCGTGCGCGGGGACGACGAGGTGCGGCTGCTGAGCCGCGAGCAGATCCTCGAGCGGATCCCCGTGGTGGCGTCCGGGGTCACCGGCGGCATGTACCTGCCGAACGACCTGCAGGTCGATCCGCGCACGGCCGCGCCGTCGATCGCGCGGTGGCTCGCCAGTGAAGGTGTCGACTTCCATTGGCGTACCGCCGCTTCCGGCTTCGAGCCCGGGGTGGTACACACCTCGCGCGGACCGTTGCGTGCGGGTACGACGTTCGTCACCGTCAACTACGACGTCGACCGGCTCTTCCCGGCGCTGGCCGAACGCGACGGCCTGCTGCGGTGCCGGCTGCACATGTTGCGGGCCCGCTTGCCGCTGGCCTTCGCCCTGCCCGCGCCGCTGTTCACCGGTTGGTCGCTGCTGAGGTACTCGGGATTCGAGGGACTGCCGAGCACCGATGCGGTGGCCGACCGGTTGCGCGCCGAACACCCCGATTACGTCGCGATCGACCTGCACCAGATGTACACCCCGCAGCCCGACGGATCACTCCTGATCGGCGATACCCACTACCGCGACATCTCCGCGCCGCCGTTCCAATCCGAAGAGGGCTTCGCCGTCCTCCTCGATGAGGCCCGGAAACTGTTCGGGGTCAATGACATCGAGGTATCCGAACGCTGGCAGGGCGTTTACACCTCTGCCCCCGGTCAGGAATTCCTGATCGAACAGCCCGTCGAGGGCACCCACGTCGTCACCGTCACCACCGGTATCGGCATGACCACCAGCATGGGCCTCGCCCACGCCAGCGTCGGCAACGCGCTGGACCGACTCGTCGCCACCGTCTGAACGATCCAACTCGAAGGGATAAACCAATGGGAACCAAAGCAACTGATCCGATCAGCCTTGTCGTGTTCGACATGGCCGGAACCACCGTCGAGGACAGCGGGCTGGTTCAGCAGTCCTTCCTGGCCGCTGACAATCATGCGGGTCTGTCGAAGACCGAAGCCGATCGCGAGGAGATGCTGCGCTACGTCTCCGACACCATGGGGCAGTCCAAGATCGTGGTCTTCCGGCACCTGGCCAAGGGCAACGAGGAGCAGGCGCAGGCCGCGAACAAGGAGTTCGAACGCTGCTACGCCCAGCTGGTCTCGGAGGGCAACTGCAGCCCGATCCCGGGCGCTGAAGATGTCATTACATCTTTGCGCTCCAGCGGCATCAAGACCGCGCTGACCACCGGATTCGCCCGGGAGACCCAGGCAGCCATCATCGACGCCCTCGGCTGGCACAACCTCGCCGACCTGGTGTTGTGCCCGTCGCCGGGCGTGCGGGGCCGGCCCTATCCGGACATGGCGCTGACCGCGCTGATGCAGACCGAAACCGACTCGGTGCGTTCGATGATCGTGCTGGGCGACTCGTCCTCGGACGTCATCAGCGGGCTGCGCGCCGGCGCGCGGGCCTCGATCGGCGTGCTGACCGGAGCCCACAACCGGGCTCAGCTGTCCGAGGCCGGCGCCACCCACATCCTCGACAGCGTCGCCGATCTCCCCGCACTGGTGGCAGCCCTCCGATAGTTCACCCCACCACCACAGCCCTGCGGCGGTCGGTCGTAGGCCGCTCCTCCCGACCGCCGCATTTCCTCTCTGCACCGTTCTCGCAAGAGAAACCTGCCTATGACGTTCGGCCACACTCGCTCGGCAATCTGCCCCCGGCCCGTCAGCACACCGCCTGCCTGCAGCACGCCCACCAGAGGTGCACTCTCATGACCCAAACCGCGATTCCCACCACGCCATCGACCATTCCGCGCTACAAGCGCTGGCGCTTCCAGATCTTCGCCGTCACCTGGATCGCCTATGCCGGTTTCTATTTCACCCGCCAGGCTTTCTCCGTCGCCAAGCTCGGCATCCTCGAAGACCCGATCCTGAGCACGCACCTGACCAAGAGCACCTTGGCCAACCTCGATGCGGCCTACCTCGCCGCCTACGCCGCGGGGCAGTTCGTCTGGGGGCAGGTATCCGACCGCTTCGGGCCGCGGGTGGTCATTCTCGGCGGCCTGGCGATATCGGCGGTCGCCACCGTCTTCATGGGCTTGCTGCCCGCACTGGTGTTCCTGCTGCCGCTGATGATCGTGCAGGGCCTGGCCCAGTCCACCGGCTGGTCCCCGACGCTGAGCAACATGGCCCAGTTCTTCTCGATCGGAGAACGCGGTCGCGTCCTCGGATTGTGGAGCACCAACTACGCATTCGGCGGCCTGGTGGCCGCACCGATTCTGGGCTGGGCCGCCTACGACGTGTTCGGTTCGTGGCGGGCGGCGTTCTTCACCGGGGCCGCCATTGTGGTCGGGGTGTTCGTCCTCGTGCTGCTGTTCCAGCGCAACCGGCCGCAGGACGTCGGGTTGCCCCCGATCGAGGAGTACCGCGCATCCCAGGACGCCCGGGAAGGCGTCGAACTCGATGAGTCGCCCGAGGCCGAGGCGGTCGCCGAACCGACCACGTCATGGCGGGAATCGCTGAAGGCGGTGCTGAGTGACAGCATGGTGAGAACCCTTGGCGCGTCGTACTTCCTGCTCAAGCCGGCCCGCTACGCGATCCTGCTGTGGGGCCCGGTGATCGTCGCCGAACGGCTGGTGGACGGGGACAAGTTCCAGGCCGTGACGATCCCGGTGGCATTCGGCGTCGCAGGGGTGATCGCCCCGATCCTGCTCGGCCGGATCTCGGATCGGGTCTTCAACGCGCGACGGGTGCCGGCCTGTGTGATCAGCCTGGCGATCCTGGTTGCGGTGCTCGCATTGTTCGGTCCGCTCACCGCGACCGGCAGTCCCTGGGTCATGGTGGTGGTGCTCGGTCTGATCGGGCTGAGCGTGTACGGCGCCGACGCGATGATCTCCTGTGTCGCCGCGGTGGACTTCGGTACTTCCAAGCACGCCGGTACCGCGGCCGGCTTCATCAACTGCTGTGGTTCGGTCGGTGCGATCCTCGGCGGACTGCTGCCCGGCTATCTGAGTACGTCAACGCTGTTCTACGGATTCGCCGGTGCCGCGCTGCTTTCCATGCTGCTGCTCATCCCGCACTGGAACCGCATGCCCGCCGCGGACTGACGCCGAGAAACAGGACTGCCCCTCTTCGACGTGAGAGGGGCAGTTCTACGTCTGCTCGGCGGAGGAGAACTTGGTGCGGGCGTTGACGATGCTGAACGTGACCACGTCGGGGCGGTAGCGGTCATCGGCGCATTCGAAGACGACACCGTGCTGATCGCGCGAAACGCGTCGCTCCCGCAGCAGCGGGCTGCCCGGCGCGATCCCGAGATTCGCCGCGTCGTCGGGCCCGGCCGCGACCGCGTCGAGCACGTGCTCCATGGAGTCGAAATACACTCCCCGGCTGGCCAGATAGTCGGTCATCGAACCGGAGTCGGTGTCGAATTCGAACAGCAGGGAACCCACCGATTCGATGAACGTGCTGCGCTCGATCATCGCCGGTTCACCGTCGAGCAGGCGTACGCGCAGCACTTCGACCACGAAATCGTCGGCCGTCAATCCCAATGCCTCGATGGCGGTTTCGGAAGCGCGGCGACGCGCCACCTCGATGGTGCGGTTACCCGCGGTACGCCCGACGCGCTCGGCCCACTGGGTGAACGGCGTGAACGTGTCCAGCGTCTGCGTGGCGTCATGACTGCGGACCACCGCGGGTTTGCCCCGCGAGACCCGGATCAGGCCTTCGTTCTTCAGGGTGGCCAGGGCCTGGCGTACCGGCCCGCGGGACACGTCGAACTCCGTGCACAGTGCGCTCTCGGTGGGCAGCGGTGCTCCGATGGCGTAGTCCCCACGGGTGATGCGCTGGCGCAGCTCGGCGGCGACGTGTTCGTGGCGCGAACGGGGCCCCGCCATCCGCATCACCTTTCGGTCAGGTTGTCATGACAAGTTTGCTACGGGCTACAGTACCGTGCCCTGCTCAGGGCAGGCCGCCGTCCACCCGCAGGATGGAGCCGGTGGTGAAGCTGGATGCGTCCGACATCAGAAACAGTGCGGCGCCGACGATCTCGGGTGGGTTGCCGGCCCGCCGCAGGGCGAGGTGGCCGAACGGGTCGCCTGCCATGTCCCAGGCCTTGCTGACATCGGTGAGAAACGGGCCGGCCATCAGGGTGTTGACCCGCACGGTCGGCCCGAACGCCTTGGCCAGGCCTTCGGTCACGGCGTTGAGCCCGGCCTTGGCCGCGGCGTAGGGCAGCATGTACTGGTCGGGCCGCAGGGATCCGGACGAGCTGACGTTGATGATCGCGCCGCCGCCGTCGGCTGCCATGCGTTCACCGAGCAGGGCCGAAAGCCGGAACGGCCCTTTGAGATTCAGGTTGAAGACCGAGTCGAACAATTTCTCGGTGACCGAGCCGAGCGATTCGTACAGCGGTGACATGCCTGCGTTGTTGACCAGCACATCGACCTTCCCGAACCGTTCGTAGGTCGCGTCGACCAGACCGTCGAGCTGATCCCAGCGGCCCACGTGCACCTGGTACGGCAGGGCGGCGCGACCGGTGGCCGCGGTGATCTCCTCGGCCGCGGCCACGCAGGACTCCAGGTTGCGGCTGGCGATCACCACGTCGGCGCCGCACCGCGCCGCCGCGAGCGCGATCTCGCGGCCCAGCCCGCGGCTGCCGCCGGTGACCAGCACGACCCGGTCGGTGAGGTCGAACAACTCGTCGGCATATCCCATGGTGATGACCCTCTCCGGCCGTTGCGCACCGCGGCCCTATGGTGGCACGGTGCAACTGCTTCTGGTCCGACATGCTTTACCGCTGCGTAGCGAGCCCGGTCAAGGGTCCGATCCCGACCTGTCCGAGGAAGGCATCGCGCAGGCGGAGCGCCTGCCCGCCGCCCTGTCCCGGTTCCCCGTCAGCAGGCTGGTCAGCAGCCCGCAGCGGCGCGCGATCCAGACAGCGGGACCGCTCGCCGCCGAGCTGGGACTGCAGGTCGAGGTCGACGAACGGCTCGCCGAGTACGACCGCGACATGTCGCACTACGTGCCGATCGAGGAGATCGCGAAGGAGAATCCCGAAGAGCTGGCCCGGCTGGTGAGCGGGCACCTGCCAAGCAGCGTGGACGAGAACGCCTTCATGGCGCGCATCAATGCGGCCGTCGAGGAGCTGGTGGCCGCCGGTGACCATGACGGCACCGTCGCGGTGTTCAGCCACGGCGGCGTGATCAACGTGCTGCTGCACCAGATCCTGGGCACCGAGCGGCTGCTGTCCTTCCACGTCGACTACGCCTCGGTCACCCGGCTGCTGTCGTCCCGCTCGGGCAAGCTCGGCGTCGCCTCGGTGAACGGCACCGAGCACGTATGGGACCTGCTGCCGCGAAACGTGCGGTGGTAAACAATGACCGTGACCAATCTGGAGGGCCTCGACCTCGCCGCACTGGACCGGCACCTGCGTTCGGAGGGCATTGCCCGCAGCGGTGAGCTCCGCGCCGAACTGATCGCCGGTGGCCGCTCCAACCTGACCTTCCGCGTGCATGACGACGCCTCGGCGTGGGTGTTGCGGCGTCCGCCGCTGCACGGTCTGACCCCGTCCGCGCACGACATGGCGCGCGAGTACAAGGTGGTGGCGGCCCTGGCAGGCACCGCGGTGCCGGTGGCCCGTGCGGTGACGATGAGCAACGACGACTCCGTGTTGGGGGCGCCGTTCCAGATGGTCGAGAACGTCGCGGGCCAGGTGGTCCGCAGTGCTTCTGAACTTGCCGCGATGGGCGACGAGCAGGTCATCAGCGACAGCGTCGACGCCCTGATCCGGGTGCTGGCCGACCTGCACGCGGTCGACCCCGACGCCGTCGGTCTCGGCGACTTCGGCAAGCCCGCGGGCTATCTGGAACGCCAGGTGCGCCGCTGGGGTTCGCAGTGGGACCTGGTCCGCCTGCCCGACGATCCCCGCGACGACGACGTCAAGCGCCTGCATCAGGCCCTGGCGGATTCGGTTCCGGCGCAGAGCCGCAACTCGATCGTCCACGGCGACTACCGCATCGACAACACCATCCTGGACGCGCAGGACCCGACGAAGGTCCTCGCGGTGCTGGACTGGGAGCTGTCCACCCTGGGTGACCCGTTGAGCGACGCCGCGCTGATGTGCGTGTACCGCGACCCGATGTTCAACCTGATCCTGAGCATGGAAGCGGCGTGGAGCTCGCCGCAGATGCCGTCGGCCGACGATCTGGCCAACCGGTATTCGGTGCAGTCCGGCCAGGAGCTGGCGCACTGGGATTTCTACATGGCGCTGGCCTACTTCAAGGCAGCCATCATCGCCGCGGGCATCGACTTCCGTGCGCGCCAGGGCTCCGAGGCGCCGGGGAGTTCAAGCGTCGGCGCGGCGGTGGCCCCGGCGATCGCCTCGGGACTGAGTGCCCTGGGCTGACGTGTCAGTCGCGCTGGGCGGCCTTGAAATTCTTCTTGGCCGCACGGCGCAGCTGGAAGATCCGTGCCGATCCGGCGGCGACGGTCAGCAGGCCGCCTGCCACCGCGGCACCCAGGATGGCGACGCCCGTCGGTAACGACCAATGCCAGCTCAGGAAGGTGAGCGGGACCGCGGCGGTGTTCTGCGCGATGAAGATCAGCAGCACGATGAGCACCAGGAAGCCCAGGATCAATGCTGACCACAGCGCCCCGGCGCGGGTCAGTTTGGGCTCGGTGGCCTTACCCGACTTACCCGACTTGGCGGGGGGCTTGCCGGCATCGGGGACTTTGCCTGGGTCGGGCGACGGTGGCACCGGCACATTCGGCGTCGGCTCAGGCAAATCGGGCGATGCAGACGGATCGCTGGTCATACTGACATCTTTGCCCGTCAAGGCCTCAAAGCAAACCACCCTGAGGTAAAGCGCGGCGGCATGTCGGGTGTGCCGTTAGGGTCGTCAGAGGCTGATCGTCCAGCCGCCGTCGCCGAAAGGATGCGCCTGTGCAGCGCAAAACCGTGGCAATCGCGATGACCCTGCTCGCCCTGATCGTGCCGCTGGCGGTGGCCTGTGGAAGCTCCAATCCGCTGGGCGGTGGACCCATCTCGGGTGACCTGAAGTCGATCACGGTCGGATCCGCCGACTTCCCGGAGTCCAAGATCATCGCCGAGATCTATGCCCAGGCGCTGGAGGCCAATGACTTTCAGATCCGCAGGCAGTTCGGTATCGGCAGTCGCGAGACGTATGTGCCTGCGGTGCAGGATCACTCGATCGACCTGATCCCGGAGTACACCGGAAATCTCCTGCAGTACTTCGACGCGGAGGCGACCGCCACGACATCGGACGAGGTGTTGATCGCGCTGCTGAAGGCCCTGCCCGGGGACCTGTCGATCCTCTATCCCTCACCGGCCGAGGACAAGGACACCCTCGCCGTCACCGCCGAGACCGCCCAGCGCTGGAACCTTAAGACCATCGCGGATCTGGCCGCGCATTCGGCCGAGGTGAAAGTCGGTGGACCATCTGAGTTTCAGACCCGCCAGACCGGGCTGGTCGGCCTGAAATCCAGGTACGGCCTGGACATCGCACCGGTCAACTTCGTCGCGATCAGCGACGGTGGCGGGCCGGCCACCGTTCAAGCGCTGAACAGTGGCGCCGTCACGGCCGCGAACATCTTCAGCACCTCGCCGGCGATCGGGCAGTACCACCTGGTGCCGCTGGAGGATCCCAAGAACGTCTTCCTGGCCGCCAATGTCGTTCCGCTGGTGGCCTCGCAGAAGATGTCCGATCAACTCAAGACCGTGCTCGACGCGGTGTCGGCCAAGCTCACCACCGAAGCCCTGATCGAGTTGAACACCGCGGTGGAGGGCAATGCCGGCATCGACCCCGACGAGGCGGCCGAAAAGTGGATCAGGGACAACGGATTCGACAAGCCGGTGACGCGATGAGCGCTTGCGCGAAGAGCAGAGGGCCGCGATGATCACCTTCGAGAACGTCACCAAGCAGTATCCCGACGGCACGGTCGCCGTCGACAACCTCAATCTGGAAGTGCCGCAGGGCACGCTGACGGTGTTCGTCGGTCCGTCGGGCTGCGGCAAGACCACCTCGATGCGGATGATCAACCGGATGATCGATCCCACCTCGGGCACCCTCACGGTCAACGGCGAGGACATCAGCACCGTCGACCCGGTCAAGCTGCGGCTCGGCATCGGCTACGTCATCCAGAGCGCCGGGCTGATGCCGCATCTGCGAGTGGTCGACAACGTCGCGACCGTGCCGGTGTTGCGGGGCGAATCCCGGCGCAGTGCCCGCAAGGCCGCGATCGGGGTGATGGAACGGGTGGGGCTCGACCCGAAACTGGCCGACCGCTATCCGGCCCAGCTGTCGGGCGGGCAACAGCAGCGCGTCGGGGTGGCCCGCGCACTGGCCGCGGACCCGCCGATCCTGTTGATGGATGAGCCCTTCAGCGCGGTCGACCCGGTGGTGCGCGAAGACCTGCAGGCCGAAATCCTGCGACTGCAAAGCGAATTGCGCAAGACCATCGTCTTCGTCACGCACGACATCGACGAGGCGGTCAAACTCGGGGACAAGGTCGCGGTGTTCGGCCGCGGCGGGGCACTGCTGCAATACGCCGATCCCGCCTTTGTCCTGTCGAATCCGGCCAACGAACTCGTGTCGGGATTCGTCGGCGCCGACCGCGGTTACCGCGGGCTGCAGTTCTTTCACGCCAGCGGCCTGCCCCTGCACGAGATCAAGCACGTCGACGAGGACGACATCGACGCGCTGAACCTCAGCCCGGGGGAGTGGCGGCTCGTCATCAAATCCGGCACGCCGTTCGCCTGGATCAATGCCGAGGGTGTCGAGGTCCACCGCAAGGGCAATGCGCTCTACGACAGCACCATCGGGGGCGGGTCGTTCTTTCCGCCCGACGGCAACCTGCGGCAGGCGCTGGACTCTGCGCTGTCCTCACCGAGCGGCCTCGGTGTGGCGGTCGACGAGGACGGCAAGCTCGTCGGGGGTGTCCGCGCCGACGATGTGCTCGAGGCACTCAAGGAGCAGCGCCGCGTCCCGGAGCTGGGGTAGCTCATGCGATATCTGCTCAACCATCTCGACGACCTGTGGGTGTTGACCGTCGTGCACCTGCGGTTGTCGCTGGTGCCGATCGTGCTGGGGCTGCTGATCGCCGTGCCGCTGGGAGCAGCGGTTCAGCGCACCACCGTGCTGCGGCGGATGACCACCCTCACGGCGAGCATCATCTTCACCATCCCGTCGCTGGCGCTGTTCGTGGTGCTGCCGCTGATCATCCCGACCCGCATCCTGGATGAGGCCAATGTCATTGTGGCGCTGACCCTTTACACCACCGCACTGTTGGTGCGGGCGGTGCCGGAGGCGCTCGACGCGGTGCCCGAGCAGGTGCGGGACGCGGCGACCGCGATCGGCTACCGGCCGCTGGTGCGGATGCTCAAGGTGGAACTCCCGCTGGCCATCCCAGTGTTGGTGGCGGGTCTGCGCGTGGTGGCGGTCACCAACATCTCGATGGTGTCGGTGGGCTCGGTGATCGGTATCGGCGGCCTGGGCACATGGTTCACCGAGGGCTATCAGTCCAACAAGAGCGACCAGATCATCGCCGGGATCATCGCGATCTTCGTGCTGGCCGTCGTCATCGACAGCCTGATCATGTTGGCCGGCAGGGCGATCACGCCGTGGACCAGGACCTCCCGCCAGCCACGGACCGTGCGCGTCAAGGGGGCCGCATGAACTTCCTGCAGCAGGCACTGGACTTCATCTTCACCGCCGCCAACTGGGGCGGGCCCGCCGGACTGGCCGCCCGCATCGTCGAACACCTGCAGTACACGGTGGTCGCCGTGGTGGCCTCGGCGGTGATCGCGATCCCGGTCGGCCTGCTCATCGGGCACACCGGGCGGGGCACCTTCCTGGTCGTCACCGGGGTCAACGCGTTGCGCGCCCTGCCCACACTCGGCGTGCTGCTGCTCGGGGTGCTGTTGTGGGGGCTGGGGCTGGTGCCGCCGACGGTCGCACTGATGCTGCTGGGCATCCCACCGTTGCTGGCCGGGACCTATGCCGGCATCGCGAACGTGGACCCGGCCGTCGTGGATGCGGCCCGCTCGATGGGCATGACCGAGCGGCGCGTGCTGTTCGGGGTGGAGGTGCCCAACGCGCTGCCGTTGATCGTGGGCGGGCTGCGCACCGCGACGCTTCAGATCGTGGCGACGGCGACGGTGGCGGCCTATGCCAGCCTCGGCGGGCTGGGCCGGTATCTGATCGACGGCATCAAGGTGCGGCAGTTCCACATCGCGTTGGTGGGTGCGCTCATGGTCACGGCGCTGGCCTTGATTCTCGATGCCGCGATGGCATTCGCGGTGTGGTTGTCGGTGCCCGGTAGTGGCCGGTTGGGACGTCAACGCCGGATTCCGCAGCCGTTGCTCGACGACGAGGTGGCCCTCGAGTCACCTGCCCGGGGGAACGCGCGGGGGAGTTCCGGACTCGGCTACGAAGGCCGAGTCTCGTCGCATACGGTAGAAGGGTGAGCGACGAGAAGGACCGTGCCTGGCCAGCGGTGTTGACCTGGCGGGCGCACGATGAACCCCGGATGGAGTCCGTGCGGGTTCAGCTGTCGGGCAACCGGATCAAGGCCTACGGCCGGATCGTTGCCGCCGCCACCGAATCCCACCCGGCGTTCTCGGCCTCCTATGACCTGGTCACCGACGAGACGGGCGCCACCAAGCGGCTGTCGCTCACCGTCACCCTGGCCGAGCGGGAACGCCAGCTCTCCATCGCCCGCGACGAGGAGAACATGTGGCTGGTGCAGGACCACACGCAGACCAAGCGCTCGGACTTCGGCGGCGCGCTCGATGTCGACGTGGTGTTCAGCCCGTTCTTCAATGCTCTGCCGATCCGGCGGACCGGCCTGCATCAGCGGGCTGAGTCGGTGACGTTGCCGGTGGTCTACGTACGGTTGCCGGACTTCTCGGTGGAGACCGCCAACATCAGCTACACCAGTTCTGGTCCCGGAGCTCCCGTGAAGCTGCGCTCGCCGGTCGCCGACACCACCATCACGGTGGATTCCGACGGCTTCATCCTTGATTACCCAGGACTGGCAGAGCGGATCTGATCACCCCGCCGGCACGTCCGGCCGCGGCGAGTTCGGCCCGCCAGTTGTCCGTGCCCACCACCGTGGTGATGATCTCGGGGCGGCTGAAGCTGTCGTAGCGCATCCGCGCGGCGTGACCCGTCTCGACCAGGTCGGCCACCGAACCCGTGGCGGCCAGGGTTTCCTTGGCGCGGGTCAGCAGTTCGATGCCCTGCTCGAGCGCGGGCAGCAGCTGTTCGGAGTTGGCCTCACACATCGCCCGCACCAGGTCCGGCGCGCTGGCCGCCACCCGGGTGCCGTCGCGGAAGGATCCGGCGGCCAGGGCGAAGGCCAGCGGCACCTCGCCGGCGATGACCGCCAGGGTTTCGGCGAACAGGTGCGGCAGGTGCGAGATGGCGGCTGCGGCGGCGTCGTGCTCATCGGAGCGGGCCGGCACCACCACCGCGCGGCAGTCCAGGGCCAGCTGCGTGACCTGGGACCAGACCTGCGCGTCGACGTGATCGTCCACGCTGACCACCCAGGGGGCTCCGGTGAACAGTGCGGCGTCGCCGGCCGACCAGCCCGAGTGGGCGGTGCCCGCCATCGGATGGCCACCGACGAAGTTCTGCAGCAACCCGAACTTTCCGACCTCGTCGAGCACCGCGCCTTTGACGCTCGTGACGTCGGTCAGCGCGCACCCGGGTGCGGTGTCCCGGATGTGGTCGAGCAGCTGTGGCAGGGCCGGCATCGGCACCGCCAGCACGATCAGCGCATCACGGTCGGCAGCCCGGCCCAGCGCCTCGTCGAGATTCTCGGTGGCGTCGAACCCGTCGAACTTTGCGGCCGCGACGGCCTCCATCGACCGGTTGTAGCCGAAGACCTCGCGGCCGGCCCCGGCAGCGGCACGCATCAGCGAGCCACCGATCAGGCCAAGGCCCAGCACGCACACCGGTGGGTTCGTCACGGTTCAAGATTGGCATACCGACCGCACCGGGGCCGAGGGTGATCCCTGTCAAAATTGCTGGTCGGCGACTACCGTAGGCGGGCATGGAGGCACAGCGTGCACCGGCAGACCTGCCTGATGGCTTTGGGGTGGCCGTTGTCCGAGAGGAAGGCAAGTGGCGGTGCGCCCCCATGCGGTCGTCATCGTTGAAGAGTTTGACCGCAGCCGAGACCGAGCTTCGTGAGCTGCGCAGCGCCGGGGCGGTCTTCGGGCTGCTCGATGTGGACGACGAGTTTTTCGTGATCGTGCGGCCGGCGCCGGCGGGAACCCGGTTGCTGCTGTCGGATGCCACCGCTGCACTGGACTACGACATCGCCGCCGAGGCGCTGGAGAATTTGGACGCTGACCTGGAAGAAGAGGATCTCGAAGATGCGGATCCCTTCGAGGAGGGCGACCTCGCGGTGCTGTCCGATATCGGTCTGCACGAGGACGTGCTCGGCGTGATCCTGTCCGAAACCGACCTGTACGCCGATGAGCAGATCGGGCGCATCGCCCGCGAGATGGGCTTCGCCGACGAGCTGTCGGCGGTGCTCGACCGGCTCGGTCGGTGACCTCTGACGAAGCCCTGATCCGCGCTGCCCTCGACGCTGCCCGGACGGCCGGTCCGCGCGATGTGCCGATCGGCGCGGTGGTGTTCGCGGCCGACGGCACCGAGCTGGCCCGCGCGGCCAATGTCCGTGAGGCCACCGGGGACCCGGCCGGGCATGCCGAGATCGTGGCGATGCGCGAGGCCGCCCGGGTGCTCGGCGACGGGTGGCGGCTCGAAGGTGCGACGCTGGCCGTGACCGTCGAGCCGTGCACCATGTGCGCGGGCGCCCTCGTGCTGGCCCGGGTGGCGCGGGTGGTGTTCGGTGCGTGGGAACCCAAGACCGGGGCGGTCGGGTCGCTGTGGGACGTGGTGCGTGATCGTCGGCTCAACCACCGCCCCGAGGTGGTCGGTGGGGTCCTGGCCGACGAATGCGCGGCCCTGCTGGAGGAGTTCTTCGCCGCCCAGCGGTAATCCCCGTCGACCGTGAAGACGATGGCGAGTTTTCGGCCGATGTTCGCCATCTGGTTCACACTCGGGGCCAGATGTGAGCTTCGGGCACGATTAGGGCCTGCGGCGCTCGCCCGGTAAGCTGCCACACGGTGGCGTGTCCGAGCGGCCTAAGGAGCACGCCTCGAAAGCGTGTGACGGGTAACCCCCGTCCGAGGGTTCAAATCCCTCCGCCACCGCCATAAAAACCCGCTTCCTGCCAAGGCAGGTAGCGGGTTTTTTCATGCCGGCGTTTCCAGGCGGGTGGCCGTGACGGTCCCACTGCCGGTATCTGGACCGACTTCGCGGGGATAGGGCGCGGCGAGTTCGGCAACGCTGTTGAAAGACGTTGTCCATCCCAGGGTTTCGATCCACTGCCGGGCGTCATCACCGAGGCCCCGGTCGACATTGGACATGTTCCGATACAGGTCTGCGGCACCGGCCACCGATTTCAGGGTGGTCCTGAAGCTCTGGCTGCCCATCGTGGGAAATCCGTACCGACTGCCGGGTGCGGACAGCCGGGTGATGGCCTCGACCCCGGCACGAGCCGTGGACGTCGGCAGTGTCATCAGTGCGTGGTCGACCCAATGCGTGGGTGTGGCGGGATCAAACCCGTTGGTCACCAGCGCGTCGGGCCAGTCGCCGGCGGCGAGGTCGGCCTCGATTACGTGACGTTCGCACGCCGCGGTGGCGTCGCGCAGTAGTGGTTCCTTGAACGCGAACAGTTCGGGCAGGTCGATCTCGAACATGCGCACGGGTCCGGGCCAGGTCAGCCGAAACGCATGGGTGTCCAGCCCGGCCCCGATGAGCACGATCTGGGTGCGCCCGGCCGCCGCGGACTCAGTCAGGGCGTCGTCGACGAGGCGGACACCGATTGTGCGGGATTCGTACATCGCGTCGGCCAGCTGCAGCACCGTTGCCCAGGTGCCGGCGGCGCCCTCGGGTGCTGTCGGGTCGAGGTATGCCTCCTGTGCTGCTGCGACGAAGCGGGCGGCGTACGGGTCGGCGTAGAGCCGGTCGTCTCGTGCGGTTTCTCGGGCCCGGATGACGGCGACCCCGACGGCAGTGAGCGGCGGGCCGGTCAGTGTGGTGGGCAGCTGTGATCTGTTCATTGATCCCCCTCGGTGCTGCGGTTTCATTACTTGACGGCAGGTAAGTAATGGTGCGACCACGCTAAGCTCATTCCTTGTCGGGCGTCAAGTAATGGAAGGGGTGTCGATGGCAGGTCGACGGACCGATACCCGCGACAAGATCCGTGCCGTGGCGCTCGAACTGTTCTCCGTCCACGGCTATGACCAGACCTCGATCCGGCAGATCGCCGAGCGTCTGGGGATCACGAAAGCCGCTGTCTACTATCACTTCCCGGCAAAGGAAGACATCGTGGTCAGCCTTGCGGATGATCTCCGCAACGGCATTGACGAGATCCTGACGTGGGCCGCCGGTCAGCCGCCGGGCAAGAAAACCGGACTCGAGGTGCTGCGGCGGTACGGCAACGTCCTTCACGGCACCGGCCGGGCCATGACGCGGTTCATGCATGAGAACTATGCGGCGTTCAATCGGCTTGGCGTGGGTGCTGACCTGCGTTACCAGTTCCGCACGATTGCCGACGCCATGACGGCACCCGACCACGAACCCGTCGCGGTCTACCACGCCAGGCAGGCCCTGCTGACCATCTCGTGGAGCGTGGCGATGATGGGCGACCTGCCGCTCACCGACGAGCAGTGCAACGACACCGCCATCGCCATCGCCTCAGACATCTACGAGCGCGGCAACTAGCTTTTTTGTGGCTGGCCCTCGGGCGACAGCCTCAGCACCGGGATGGTTCTGATCCCGTCGGTGCGCTGCGCGTAGACGTTCCAACCCTTGTTGAGCCGGTCGGCGGCCAGGGCGTAGAGCCGGTCGCGGTCGGCTCCGGTGGCCTCGTGTGCGACGAACCGGCCCCCGTCCGGCCCGATGTGCAGCTCGCAGTCCGGATGCGCGCGCAGGTTGTGATACCAGCTCGGGTGGCGGTCGCGCCCATAGTTGGAGGCGATCAACACGACGTCGTCACCATCAGTGAAGTAGGCCAGCGGGGTCTCGTACCGCTTGCCGCTGCGGGCGCCGGTCGAGGTCAGTAAGAGGACCGGCACGCCCTGGCTCAACGTCATCCGCCCACGGGTCGCCTTCATCACCGGGGCCTCCAGCGGAGCGATCCGTCGCCGCCAGAATCCCGCGGCCCGTTCGGTGGTGAAGAGCTTGCCGCCGATCAGCCAGAACAACTGCCGCTTCCACCCCGGCCGGGACTCAAGCTCGACCCGAGGTATCCCACTCAGGCTGTCGCTGCGCATGGTGACCTCCTAACTTCCCGGACAGCGAAAGCCGGCCGGGTCCACTGAGCAGCAGGCTGACCACACCCGCCAGGATCAGCAGGGCCTCCCGGAAACCGGGCAGCGGATCACCGCCGGGCAGCGGCGCCGGGATGCCGCCCGCGACGAAGCCGAGCACCAGCAGCCCGGCGACGTTGAGCGCATTGACCACCGTGGCGAGCCGGAAGAAGACGCCGAGCAGGATGCCGAGTCCGCCGCCGAACTCGATCACCCCGACCAGCCAGCCGACCGCGTCGGCGAACGGCACGCCGAGCTGCCCGACCAGATGGGCGATGTTGGTGTGCCCGCCCGGGGCGAACAGTTTGATGCCGCCGTGCAGGATCAGCCCGCCGCCGAGGAACAGTCGCAGAGGCAGCGGAGCCCACTCCCGCCAGGCCGTCATGGCAGGGCCGCGAGATAGCGCGTGGCTGCCACACCGGGCATGAAGAAGTACGCACCGCCGACGGTGTGGACGAAGCGGGGCAGCCCGGTGACACGGCGGCGGATCGGTTCCTGCTGGACGGTGAAAGTCCCGGTCCCGTTGCCGTTTCCATTGCCGCGGGCGCCGGTGATCGGATCGTCCTCGGCATAGCCGCCGTCGAACTTGGTGCTGTTGACCCAGGTGTGCTGGATGAACTCGAACTGCCGGCCGAGCTGGGTGTTGAAGCAGATGAAGTGCAGACCGCGCTCTACCCCGTCATCACTCGCCCCGATCATGTCGGCGGGGTCCATGGATGGCGCCAGGGGCGGACCGTAGGCCCGGCCGCGGCGAATGATGCGGTGGCGCTTGCCCACATCGACCGACCGGTCGGATCCGGGGACCGGGTCGAGCGCATCGCGTGGATTGGACCGCCGCAGGTGCGAACCGATCGGGCATTTCAGGCCGTCGGGATCCTGGGACCGGAAGTACATGAAGTCGTTGTCGTCGGCGAGTGCGGGATCGTCGGCGGTCGGTGCCTTCACCAGCGGCGCACCGCTGGGCCAGCGACCGACCATCTTGGCCGCCAGCCCGACGCAGGCTGGCACCCGGTCGAGCACATCGGCGGAACGCTCGGCCAGGCTGTCCCAGAACCCCGCCACGTCCTGCTTGAGCTGCCGGAAGACGAGGTAGCTGCCGTCCTTGCCGAGGTCGCGCAGCGCCGGTGCATCGGCCGCCGCGGACAACAGGTTTCGCGGGTCGGCGGACGCATCCACCAACGGCCGGTCGGTGTACTGCCCGTAGGCGTTGGGATAGCCGAGTAGGAACTCGCCCGGGGCCACAGTGTTGCCCGCCGGTCCGCCTTCGTCGTAGCCGTCGATCAACGGTTGCGAGATACCGTCGCGAAAACCGAAGTGTTCCTTGCGTCCCGGGAGCGTCAGCGAATCGAGCCGTCTGACGACGCGCATACCGGAGCCGGGCAGGTCGTGACTGTTCTCCAGCCCGGTGACCGCGGTGGCGTCACGCGCGTAGAGCAGCAGCAGCGCGTGGATGTCGTCGCCGTTCCATCGCCAGCTCGACGGGCAGCTGTCGCCGTGGTCGCCGAGGATGCGGCGGCGATGCTCGGTGCCGGACATCCCCTCGCGGAACTCGCCGGCCAGCATTCCGAGATGCTCGGGCGCCAGCCCCAGCCGCGCCAGGCCCGATGGTGTGAAGGCGATGTTGGTGCAAGTGTCGGTCACCTCGGGCCGGACTGTGCTGTCGCGCAGGGGAAGCCGCGACAGCCATCGCTTGGCCGCCGCGACGTCGTCGATCGTCAGCAGCAGGAACGCCGCGTCATCCAGTGCGCCGTAGCCGTGCAGGATGACGCCCTGGATGTCGTCTAGTTGGAGAGCCATAGCCTGTCCCAGGGAATGCTGTCGAGCTTTCGGGCCGCCCAGTTGGATTCGGGAAGGTCGTTGCCGCAACCGAATCGGCGCAGCCAGCGCCGCGTCTGGGCGTCGTCCATCTTGTCCGAGAGGCCCTGGCGGATGGCTTCGTTGTTGGCGATGTTCTTGGTCGTCAGATGCGGGTAGGCGCTGTACCAGACATTGCTCGGGGCTTGGCGGGTGGGAAGCAACTTCTTGTAGGCCTTCTCGTCGGTGATGCCGCCGAAGAACAGGAACCGCGTGCGCGGGAAGCCGTCGCCGTTGCTGAAGATGGCGTTGAGCCCCCAGAATGCCTTGTCGATGAAGTCGTTCATGTAGCTCTCCAGACTGCCGTCGTAGTTACTGGAGAAGAACAGGCCGCGGTTGCCGTTCATCCGCACCCACCGGGCGAAATGAATGGTGTTGAGCCCGGACAGGGTTCCGCGGTTGTAGATGTGGCGGGTCGCGTAGTCGGTCAGGAACAGGATCGCCGTCGTCGTCAGCCGGCGGAACGGCCCAGGCTTGAGGAATCCGACGGCGACGATCTGGTTGTGTGCCCAGTAGTCCTCGTCGTCGCGGTAGGCCCGGACCACATCGGGTGCGGCGCCGCGGGTGTCGGGCACGTCGCGCTTCTCGTGGTAGCGGAGCGCGAGGGTGAACAACCCGAGGCCGAGCACCACGAGCGGCAGGAACAGCACCGTCACCACGGCCAGTGCGGCGATCCAGAAGTACTTGTGCAAAGCCTCTTTGGCCCGCCACGCCCACGACGGCGGAGCGGCCGGCCGCAAGGCCCAGACCAGGTCCTCGCGGTCACGCACGAAATCCACGACCGCGCTCTTGATCTTCCCCGGATCCAGCGACCAGAGGTCGCCCGCGTCCAGGAACCTGTTGATCTCGCGCTGCAGCAGGTCCTCCTGCTGGATCTGGTCCACCGAACGGCCGCGCCGGTTGATGTGTGCCGCAGCGACTTTGACCTGATGGGCCTGCAGAAACGCCCGCCGGTCGGGCACGGATGCCGTGCCCGGGTAGCCGTCGCAGTGGGAGAACACCGCGTCGAGGCCCGGGCCGCAGATCGTCGCCAGCTCGTCGACATGCCCGCGCAGCGGTGCGTCGACGTCGGTCAGCAATGCGAGTTGAGCGGGCACCGGGCGCCCGTCGAGATCCTCGGCGGGGTCGAACAGCACGAGCCTGGCGAAGTGCAGTCCGCTCAGCTTCTCGAAGGGCATCACGTCCCAGCGCTCGACGTGGTCCGGGATACGACCCAGTAGTTCTCGAAGCGCGGTCAGTTGATCCCGGCTGACCTCGGCGAGCACGGTGAACGCTTCCTGGTGTGGCATCGCGGTCACCCCGTCGAGCGAATGGTGAACCACCCGACGCGTTTCCGCCACAGCCATACGACTCCGAGGTAGAGGTCGGGGCCGACCTGGCGGATCTCGTCGCGCACCATGCGCGCCAGGAACGACGTCGTGGAGTAGTCGATGAGCACGCAGTCACCGTCGTCCACCCAGCTCGACGCGATCGAGAGCCGGGCTTTGACGAGCCGAAGACCGAACGGGGTCACCTTGTTGCGCAGCACGCCCTCGCGGCGGTCGAGCACCTTGCCCTGCCAGATGATCACGCGGACCAGCAGGGCGAGCGGCTTGGCCAGCCACGTCCCGGGCCAGGCCAGCAGTGTGCCCCGGGTGTCCCCGTCGGGGATGGGCCCGGCCTCGGACTGCCGGAACAGCAGGTCCAACGCGCTGTTGGGGTAGCCGAGCAACAGCGACTCGTCCAGGGCCATCCGCCGGGTCAGCTCCGGCTCGGGGCTTGTCATCGCGGTTCCTGCCCGAGTCGGGGCCACGGCGCGAACGCGTTGGTGTGGCCGCGCAGAACGGGTTCGAGCTCGGGGTAGTGCCGGATGAGCACCGAGCACATGTCGTTGTCGGCGATCCAGGCGATGCCTTCCGGGGTGTAGATCCGCGGCGTGAAGTCGACCGTGAAGAACCGGTCGCTCTTGAGCCGGCGGGTCGCCATCAGCACGAAGATGCGGAACGCCGTGTCGCTGAACCCGAACTTCTCGGGCAGCTTCTCGCCGAACATGCCGACCATGGCGTCGACCTTCTCGATGTCACCGCCGTAGATCTCGCTCATCTTGAGGGCAGTGTCACGGTCGCCGCCGCTGATCTCGTCGAACGACGTCGCCGGCTTCAACCGCAGTTGGCGGCGGAAGTCGTTGTAGCGCGGCACCCCTCGCTCGCGGGACCGGATGATGTCGGTCGAGATCATGTCGATGACGTGTCCGTCGGTGCGGTCGAAGCGGCGCATGAAGTTGGGACTGTTGTGCAGGGTGACCGCGCCGGGGTGCGCGACGCCCAGCGAGTAGATGCAGTTCGAGATCCCCACGCTCTTGAGCACGCCGCGCGAGTTGGCGCCGCCGTGGATGCTGTCGAAGGCAAGCTGCTGCGGCTCGGCCTTTCCGGCCAGGTTCAGGAATTCGTAGTCGTCGGGCACCAGCGGGTGCATGCGGTAGACGGTGACGAAATCCTCGGTGATGGAGTACGGCGCGGTGTGGTGATCGGTCGCCGACCCGACGACGCCACTGATCGCCTCGCTGGGGCTGATCCGTCCGAACAGCTGTTTGACGCGTTCACCGGCCAGACCGAACCAGTTGGCCCGCATCCCGATCTGCAGCGTCGGGTGCCCCAGGATCGCCGGCGTCCATTCGATGGTGTGGATCTTGGCGATCAGGGCCGCGTTGATCATGCGCGCCTTGTGGAAGATCTGATCGGGGGACCAGGTCGGGTAGGCGGCTTCCAGCCGGTCACAGATTGCGTTGTGCTCGCGCAGGAAGATCGTGCCCATCAGTTCCAGGCCGAGCCACCAGCCGTCCGCGCCGCCGGAGGCGCCGAGCAGCGACGGATCAAGGTCGATGAAACCGTCGGCGTCGATGCGAACCTTGCCGTCCTTCTTGTCCTTCGTGCGGATCGCATCCTGGAACAGCTGGTTGCTGCCGTAGATCTGCGAGGCGTCCCACCAGTGGGTCTCGGTGTTGATGAACGTCGAGTCGCCCGGTGTCGGATTCGGGTCCGCCGGTGTCGACGGGATCCGGATGGTGGACTCGTCCCACTCGTCGCCGTCGGGCACCGGAATCTCGATCATCCGGCTGGGGTCGGTGTCGTGGCTGAACCAGTCGCGGGTCTCGAACTGCAGCCAGGCTGCCGCCAGGATGTTGAGTGTGGTCGCCGGCTTGAACGTGTCGCGGCGCAGCAGCTCGTTGCTGATCGCCCGTGGGTTGGGGTCCATCAGGTGCGGCGGCTGCTCGGCATGTCCCTGGTCCAGCGGCACGTTGCGCCCGAACCGGGTGTGGGCCATACCCATCGACGGTGCCGACAGATCGTTGTAGGAGCCGTCGACGGTCCTGACGGTGAGATATTCGGCAGGGGTGCGTGCCGGTGCCGCCGGGGGACGGCCCCGGTAGGAGTCGTAGAGATTGTGCTCGCGCAGCGCGTCGCGAACCCCGATCAGGACGCTGAGCCCGATCCACGGTGGGAGCTTGTCCCAGCCGATCCGTCGGTCGACAACCTCAGTGGCTTTGATGAACCACCTTGTCAGCAGGGATGGCATCCTGGCCTCCTTTCCATGCGGTGATCGCTAGTGCGGTGTTGATTGCGGAGATGACTATGGCCACCAGGCCCTGTTTGCGTGGCAGATCGCCGCGGGCGGCGGTGACGGCGGCAGACGCGGTGTCGGTGGCGTGGATGAGCACCGCGAGTTTTTCGGCGCGACGCAGTTCTTCGCCGCGCAGCAGCAGCAGTTCGAGCCCGATGATGACGGTCCGGATGCCGAACATCCGGAAGGGATAGGTGCCCGACCGATCCTGCGCCGTGTCGACGCCGAGGCGGCCCAGCAGTTTCTCGGGGGCGAGAAGTCCGGCCGCCCCGTTGAAGATTCTGATCAGCGCCAGCACCTTGCGCGCCACGTTCGTCATGCACAGATCTTGCGGGCTCCGCGGCGCAGGGGAACGCGTAGTGGGCTACTTGTTTTGCCGGGTTCTCGTCGGGGTCTGGCGCGGCAGCGTTGAATGTGTCCATGGAGCTGATGTCGCCGACCGACTCGATGTTTCTGATCGCCGAGACCCGGGAGCATCCGTTCCATGTCGGCGGCCTCGCGCTCTACGAGCCCCCCGCCGGTGCGGACCGCGACTTCGTGCGTGAGTTGTACGAGCAGATGGTGGCCCACACCGAGGTCGAGCCCGTGTTCCGGAAGCACCCGGCGACCATCCTTGGCGGCATCGCGAACGTCGGCTGGACCTACGACAACGACATCGACCTGGACTACCACCTGCGCCGCTCGGGACTGCCGTCTCCGGGCCGGGTCCGTGATCTGCTCGAGCTGACCTCGCGCCTGCACGGCGGCCTGCTCGACCGGCACCGTCCACTGTGGGAGGCCCACCTGATCGAGGGGCTGGCCGACGGCCGGTTCGCGGTCTACACGAAGATGCACCATTCGCTGATCGACGGGGTGTCGGCGCTCAAGCTGTTGATGCGCACGCTGTCGGAGGATCCCGGTGACACCGAGGTGCGGGTGCCGTGGGCGCTGCCGCGCCGGAAGCGTCCGCATCAGGGTTCGTCGCTGCTGCGGACGGTCACCGATGCGGCCGGATCGGTCGCGGGACTGGGTCCGTCGACGCTGCGGCTGGCCCGTTCGGCGCTGCTGGAGCAACAGCTCACGTTGCCGTTCGCAGCGCCCAAGACCATGTTCAACGTGAAGATCGGAGGCGCCCGTCGGGTCGCGGCGCAGTCCTGGCCGCTGGAGAGGTTCAAGCGGATTTCGCAGGCCGCCGGGTTCACGGTCAACGATGTGGTGCTGGCGGTGTGTGCCGGCGCCTTGCGGGCGTACCTGGTGGAGCAGGACGCGCTGCCGGACCGGCCGCTGATCGCGATGGTGCCGGTGAGCCTGCGCGCCGAGCACGAGGCCGACGCCGGAGGCAACCTGGTCGGCTCGGTGCTGTGCAATCTCGGGACCGATCTGGAGGATCCCGCGGAGCGGCTGGCCGTCGTCGGTGAGTCGATGCGGGGCAACAAGAAGGTGTTCTCGGAGTTGCCGCGGGTTCAGGCCCTGGCGCTGTCGGCGATGATGATCGCTCCGCTCGGCCTGGCCGCGGTGCCCGGTTTCGTCGGGGCCACCTCGCCGCCGTTCAACCTGGTCATCTCCAATGTGCCCGGACCGCGACATCCGTTGTACTGGAAGGGAGCTCGGCTCGACGGCAACTATCCGCTGTCGATCGCGCTGGATGGGCAGGCGATGAACATCACCCTGGCCAACAACGCCGACAACCTGGATTTCGGGCTGGTCGGCTGCCGGCGCAGTGTGCCGCATCTGCAGCGGATGCTCAGCCATCTGGAGGACTCGCTCAAGGCGCTGGAGGTCGCGTCCGGGGTCTGATGCCAAAAGGCGTAATGGGTAGACCAAATAGGGTTCGTCCCGCAAAATGGTCGGCGTGGCGGATGACGGCGGTGCCTACCTCGGCAGGATGCGGATCCTCGATGCGAAACCGGTGAACCTCGACGGGTTCAGCGTGACCAATCCGGATCTGGGTCTGGTCGCGATGCGCAGCCCGCACGATCCGGAACCGTCGCTGGTGCTGCGTGACGGCCAGGTCGCCGAGATGGACGGCAAGGCCGCCGCGGACTTCGACGTGATCGACGAGTTCATCGCCCGCTACGGCCTCGACCTCGCCGTCGCGCCCGAGGCCATGGCGATGTCCGATGCCGAACTGGCCCGCAAGACCGTCGACCTCAACGTGCCTCGCGCCGAGGTGGTCCGGCTGATCGGCGGAACTACACCGGCCAAACTCGCGAGGGTCATCGCCGTACTGACGCCGGTCGAGACGCAGATGGCGATGGCCAAGATGCGGGCCCGGCGTACCCCGAGCAACCAGGCGCACGTCACCAACCAGCTCGACGATCCGATGCTGATCGCCGCCGATGCGGCCAGCGCGGTGGCCTACGGGTTCCGCGAGGTCGAGACGACGGTACCGGTGCTCGGGGATGCGTCCTCGAATGCCGTTGCGCTGCTGATCGGTTCGCAGGTGGGGACCCCGGGAGCGATGGCGCAGTGCGCCATCGAGGAGGCGCTGGAGCTGCGGCTCGGTATGCGCGGGCTGACCAGCTATGCCGAGACCATTTCCATCTACGGCACCGAGCAGGTGTTCGTCGACGGCGACGACACCCCGTTCTCGAAGGCAATCCTGACGAGCGCTTACGCGTCGCGAGGGCTCAAGATGCGGGTCACCAGCGGCGGCGGCGCCGAGGTGCTGATGGGCGCAGCCGAGAAGTGCTCGATCCTGTACCTGGAATCGCGCTGCGTGTCGCTGGCCCGGGCGCTGGGATCCCAGGGTGTGCAGAACGGCGGCATCGACGGGGTCGGTGTGGTGGCCTCGGTACCCGAGGGCATGAAGGAGCTGCTCGCCGAGAACCTGATGGTGATGATGCGGGACCTGGAGTCGTGCGCGGGCAACGACAACCTGATCTCCGAGTCCGACATCCGCCGCAGCGCGCACACCCTGCCGGTGCTGCTGGCCGGCGCGGATTTCATCTTCTCCGGGTTCGGCTCGATCCCGCGCTACGACAACGCGTTCGCGCTGTCCAACTTCAACTCCGACGACATGGACGATTTTCTGGTCCTGCAACGGGATTGGGGAGCCGACGGCGGCCTGCGGACGGTGTCGGCCGAGCATCTGGCCGCAGTCCGGCGAAGGGCGGCGACGGCGGTGCAGGCGGTGTACCGCGACCTGGGCCTGGCGGACTTCGACGACAGCCACATCGAGGAAGTGGTGGTCGCCAACGGGTCACGCGATCTGCCGCCCGGCGATCCGAAGGCCGTCGCGGAGGCGGCCAACGCCATCGAGGCCAAGCAGCTCACGGTGTTCGACGTGGTCGCCTCGCTGAAGCGCACCGGTTACGACGACGAGGCCGAGGCCATCATGCGGCTGACGTCCGAGCGCCTGCGCGGCGACCAGCTGCAGACGTCGGCGATCTTCGACGAGCAGTTCCGGGTGCTGTCCAAGATCACCGACCCGAACGATTACACCGGTCCCGGAACGGGTTACACGCTGACCGACGAGCGCCGAGCCGAGATCGACAACATCCGCCAGCAGCGCAACGGCTCCGAGCTCACCGCCGACCAGGCCGAGCACGCCGGCCACATCAGCGTCACCGATCTCGAACCGGCCCGGCAGGGCAGCGATCCGCGCGAGGTGGTCATCGGGTTGTCCCCGGCATTGGGCCGCAGTGTGTGGCTGAGCCTGTGTGGCCTGCCGATCGGTGAGGTGATCCGCCAACTGTCCGCCGGGCTGGAGGAGGAGGGTTGTGTGCCGCGGTTCGTCCGGGTGCGCTCGACCATCGACGTCGGCCTGATCGGCCTGACCGCGGCCAAGCTTTCCGGGTCGGGGATCGGGATCGGGCTGCAGGGCAAGGGCACTGCGCTCATCCACCGCCGTGATCTGGCGCCGCTGGCCAACCTGGAGCTGTTCAGCGTGGCCCCGCTGTTGACGGCGCGTAACTATCGGGAGCTGGGCCGCAACGCGGCCCGCCTCGCCAAGGGCATGGCTCCGGTGCCGATCCTGACCGGGGGCACCGACGAGTCGATCTCGGCGCGCTACCACGCCCGCGCGGTGGCCCTGGTCGCATTGGAGCGGGAGGCCAGCGAGCCGGGCCAGGCCCCCGTCACGGTGGAGGTGACGCGGAAATGACGGACAAGTTCGCCCGGACTTTTTCAGTGCAGGCCGCTGTCGACGGCAAGCTCGACCTGTCGGATCTGCGGATGAACCCGGCGGCGCTGGCACACCAGGCTGTGGTCGCCGAGGAGAACGGCAACCCCCAGCTCGCCGAGAACTTCCTGCGCGCAGCCGAATTGGCCACCATCGGCGACGAAGAGGTGATGGGCCTGTACGAGGCGCTGCGCCCGCACCGCTCCACGGCCGCCGAACTCGACGCGCTGCAGGCGTCCCTGGAAACCCGGGGTGCCGCGCGCTGTGCGGAACTGGTGCGGCAGGCCGCCACGGTGTATGCCCGGCGGGGATTGTTGCGGTGAGTGTTGTCGCCGGGATCGACGTCGGTAACCACACCACCGAGATCGTCCTGGCCCGCATCGTCGATGGCGAGGTGCAGCCGCTGAGCCACGGCCAGGCACCGACCCGGGGCCGCAAGGGATCCCGGGACTCGCTGGAAGGGGCGGCGGCGCTGCTGCACCGCATCGAGGTCGACGCCCAGGTACGGGCCGACGAGTTGGCGCTCTCGGCGATCCGTCCGGTCGACACCGAAACCGCGCCACTGGCCCCGGCTCCGTCGCCGCGCTCACCGGTGCGCAGCTTGCGCAAGTCCGATGCCAGTACCCCGGCCGGTACCGGGTACGCGGTCGGCCGGCACGTGCCGCTTGGGGACCTGGTGTCGGAACCGCAGGCCGGCCCGGTGATCGTCTCGGTCGACGGCGACACCGATTTCGAGGTCGCCGCGGCTGCGATCACCGCCGCGGTGTCCCGGGGCTGGACCATCGAGGGCGTACTGGCCGCCCAGGACGATGCGGTGTTGATCCGCAACCGGATTCCGCTCGACATTCCCGTGGTCGACGAGGTGATCCTCGACGGGTTGGCGTCCGGAGTGCTCGTCGCGGTGGAGGTGGTGGCCGAGGGGCGCGCCTACCGCGCGCTGGCGGATCCGATCGCGCTGTGTGCGGCATTGGAACTCGGTCACGAGCAGATCCACGACGTCGCCGAATTCACCAGGGAGCTCGCGGATTCCCCGGCCATCGCCGTGACGGCGCGTACCGAGGCGCCGGAACCGCCCGCGGTGGACGACGACTACATCGAGTTCAGCATCAACGGAGCGCTCGTAAGGTACTCACCCGCCCAGGCCCATGCCATCCTGCGGCACGAACCGCCGGGCAGCGTGGTGCGGATCCGGTTGCGTTCCATCCCGACCGCCGATCATGAGATCGCCGTCGACGACGCCTTTTTCACCGACCTGGCCGCGCTGGACAGTGGAACGTGGCTGCGTCGTGGCGTGGCCGATGCGCGTGGCACGGTGGTGGCCCTGCTGGCGGCCGACCATGTCGAGGATGCCGCGACCACACTTTCCGAGCTGACCGGGCGCCCGGCTCGCACGATCTCTTCCGAGCCGGAGGCCGCAGCACGGGGTGCACGGACCACGCCGGGGTTGCCGCCGGATTCGGTGGTGTGCGATATCGGTGGCGGCACCATCGATCTGATCGGTCCGGATCGTACGGTCACGGCGGCGGGCGCGGGGGAGACCATCACCGTTGCGGTGGCGCGCATGCTGAACATCCCGCGGGCGCTGGCCGAGCGGGTGAAGCGCACCCCGGCGATCCGGGTCGAAGGCCCGCACGTCGCGCACGAGGAGGACGGGCGCCGGTTGTTCCTCGACGCACCCGCCCCGGCCGACGCGATCGGCAGACTCTGCACCCGCGGCACTGTCGGGTTGGTGCCGTTCTCCACGAAACTCGCTGCGGAGGAATGGCGCAGCCTACGGCTGGCGATCAAGCAGGAGACCGTCGCGGCCAACATTGCCCGCTGTCTGGCCGCGTTCGAGAAACCTCCGACCGCCCTGGTGCTGGCCGGTGGCGGAGCGCTCGACGACGAATTGCTGCGCACCGTCGGCGAATCCCTGCGCGGCGTCGGGGTCGTCGTGGGGCGGGCCAACATCGACGGTGTGCACGGTCCGCGGTTCGCGGTGGCGTCGGGGCTGGTGCACCTGTGCGCCACCGCTTCGCGGAGCTGACACAGCGGCCTCAGAACGGGAGTTCCACACTGCCGTTCGTGGTGTAGACCTCGTCATGGTTGGAATCGACGTAGCCCTGGGGGTAGGGCAGGTAGGGATTGGTGCCGTAGGGGACCAGGGGATCGGTGCCGCTCATCGGCGTGGGTGCGGGCGTGGGTGCGGCTGCGGCGATCGGGGCCATGGCGACCGCCCCGCCGATCGCGGCGGCGGCCAGTGCGGTGGCGACGAACTTCATCGGGTTCTTCATGAATCAATCCTGTCGCCCCGGCACCTCGGTGTCGTCGCTGCTGACACCCATCTCGCAGGTAGGGCTAGC
>NZ_HG322951.1:0-24272 GCF_000455325.1 Mycolicibacterium septicum DSM 44393 | reverse complement strand
CTAGCCGGTAGCCCGCAGGAAGTCTCCGGAGATCTTCACCGCGGGCGTCGACGAGTCACCGCCCACCACCAGGGTGGCGAACGCGATGTCACCGGCGATCCCGGCGAACCATCCGTGGGAGTGCGTGTTGTCGCCGAACTCGGCCGTCCCGGTCTTGCCGCCGAGATCCGGGATGTCGCTCAATTGGCTTGCGGTGCCATCGGTCACGGTCTTGCGCATCATGTCCCGCAGCGCCCCGGTGACGCCGGCCGGCAGTGTCTCCGAGGGGGTGTCGGCGGTCACCTTGTCGCCGTCGACCAGGGTGGGCAGGATCGTCGACCCGTGCGCCAGGCTGGCCTCGGCGACCGCGAGACCGAACGGGCTGACCGTCACGGTGCCCTGGCCGATACCGTTCTCCACCCGCTGGGCCGCGGTGTCCGCGTTGGGAACCCGGCCGGTCACCGTGGTGAGCCCCGGAATGGTGAAGTCGACTCCGATGCCGAACGCACGGGCGGTCTTGGTCAGCGCATCGGCAGGCAGTTTGTCCGACAGCGCCGCCATGCTGGTGTTGCACGAATGGGAGAACGCCGACGCCAACGGAACTGTCCCCAGGTCGAAGTCGTCGTCGTTGGGAATGGTGCGGTTCTCGATCGTCAACCGGCCGGGGCAGGCCACCGGGGTGTCGGGGGTCGCCAGGTTGGCCTCCAGCGCGGCAGCGGTGGTGATGGTCTTGAACGTCGATCCCGGCGGATAGAGACCCGAAAAGGCAATGGCGCCTTGCGGATCTGCGGCGGTGTTCTGCGCGGCGGCCAGGATGCCGCCCGTCGACCCGGAGATCGCGACCACCACGGCGGGCCGGCCCTCCTGGGCGACCGCCTGTTGCGCCAGCAGTTGCAGCCGCAGGTCCAGCGTGGTGCGCATCGGGTCCGTCGGTGCGGGTGGTTGTGCGGTCAGCCGCTGAGCGGCTGCGCCCTTCCCGTCGACCAGATAGACCGACCACCCGGCGGCTTTGGTGATCCGGTCGTGCCACAGCTGGGCCAAACCGCTGATGGCTGGTGAGGACAACTGGCGGTCGGTCGTCAGCAGCTCACCCTGCTCGGCCACCGTCACACCCGGAACCTGGGTCAGTTGATCGCGCACCGATGTGAGGTCGTCCTCGCGCAGTTTCATCACCGTCACCCGGTCATCGGTGTTCGACGCGAACTGTGCGCCGATGGATTCGGCGGTGGTGGTGGCATCGAAGGGGGCCAGCAGCGCGGCCAGCGGAGCGGCCGAATCCAGGTGCGTGCGGTCCAGGGAGATCACGCCGACGGTCTGCCACGTCATCAACGGCTGGCCGGTCCGGTCCAGCACCGGGGTCTGCAGGTCGCTGTCGGTGCTGTACTGAAACTTCAAGCCGTCCCGCAGATCCGGGTGCAACAGCGTCGGCGCCCAGGAGATTCGCCAGTCGTCGCCGGTCTTGGTCGCGGTGCCGGTGGCGTCGTAGGCGAAGTCGTGGCCCTCACCCCAGGACCACTGATACTTCAGTGTCGCGCCGGACTCGTCGCCGTCCTCGGGTTCGGCGCCGACCTTGACCGAGGCGGCATCGCCCATACCGTCGAACATCGACTTGATCGCCGGTTCGGCGGCGGCAGGGTCGGTGGTCTGTGCGGCCGCTCCGCCGGCGTCTTTGCGCTGCAGGGCATCGGCGAAGGCGGCGAAGCGGTCAGCAGGGTCGGGAGCCGAGGAACATCCCACGATCGGGAGAAACAGGCACAGCAGAAAGAGCAAGGCGCGCCATCGAGTCATGCTCCCAGCATGACATCAGCGAGTCAGGCGGCCTTGTCGGTGTCTGACGCTTGGTCTGACTCGTGTTTGGGCTTGACCTCGCGCCTGGGCTTCGGCTTGAACGCGTCCTTGACGTTCTTCGCCACGTCCGACACGGCGCTGCGCACGTCGTCGCGACGTTGCGCCGGGGTGCGCTTGACCGGCTTCTTGGAGACGTCGGCCTCGCCGTTCGTCTCGTCCTTCGGTTCGACGACCTTGGGAGCGATCTTGGGGGCTTCCTTCTTCACCGCGACGCGGTCGGTGGGCCCCGATGTCGTCGAAGGTGCTGCGGTGGAAGGCAATCCGTCTTTGAAGTTGTCGGCACCTTCCTGGATGGCACCGGGAAGTGCGTTCACGGTTTCGATGATGCGTTTGGGCGGGGTGATCAACGAGAAGCGGGTGGGCGTGGCGGGATCGGAGTAGTCCCGGTCGGTGTAGCCCATATCGACGGCGAGCTTGAGCGTCGGCTCGATCGCGCCGAGCACCGGTTCGGTCAACGCCGTGGCGTTGAGGGCGGTGGAGAAGTCGCGGAACGGCTGCAGCAGCGGCAGGTGTTCGGTCTTGACCAGGATGTAGGTGTCGGTGCCGCCACCCGGCGTGCTGACCGGTGTCACGATGATCGCGTCCGGATCGTTGAGGTCCGCGGCGTCCGGGGTCGGATCGCCGTGCAGATAGATGAACCCGGCGGCGGCATTGGCCAGTGACAACGGGTTGGCATAGGCCGGGAAGTCGCCGACGGGGTCGTACTCGATGGTGATGAAGGTTTCGTCGTACGGCGACTGTTCGGCCGCGCCGGTGCTGGTGAACCCGAGGAGGCCGAGCGGTCCCAGATCCGGGAAGCGGGCATAGATGCCGCCGTTGGGAACCGTCGGCGACGCGATGTAGACGAACTTCAGCGTGCCGGTGCCGGGGCTGCCGTTCGCGTCGAGTTCGCGCTTGTACTTCTCGGCGACGATGGTTCCCTCGGAGTAACTGACGATGTAGATCGTCCCGTCGGCACCGACCCCGTTGCGGGCGGTGGTCACCTGGTCGATCAGCGGTTGACGACCGTCGGCCACACTCGTGTCGATCGGCAGCGTGGCCGAATAGTGGACCGGGTAGTACCGGCCGTCCGCCGCCCCGGCGAACCCGCCGTTGTACGGCACGTAATCGCCGCCGAATTTGTTCGGGATCCGCGCACCCAAGGTGTCGTCTTTCCCACCCACACCGACCACCGCGACACTGCCCGGCAGGGTGGCCGCCAGCGCGTCCGCGACATGCCCGAAGGTGAGTACCGCGGCCATGCCTGCCGTGGCGCCGGCCACCGCGGCAGCGGACGAACGCGCGCGCTTTCGGTGATCGGCCACGGTGCACCTCCGGTCGTCTGATTCAAAACGACTGAGAACGGAGTGTGGGCCCGGGGTCAGTCCGGGCCCACACTATGCCAGTTATTTGCTAGATGTGCGGTTTTTGTTACGGGCAGGCCACCTCGAGCTCGAAAGACTTGGTGACCGGGTTCATTCCGTCCACACCGGTCGCGTCGCCCTTGATCGTGTACTTGTTGCCATCCTTGGTGGCTTCGGCGCTGCCGCCGGGCACTCCGGGGGTGTAGCCGAGGCTCACGCCGTCGATGTTCCCCAGGGCCACAGCGGTCACCGACGGCTGGTCACCCTCGCTGAGTGTGGCGCTGACCGCGGACATGCCCTGCCCGACGGTCAGGCTCACATTGCCCGCGACCGTGGCGCACACGACCGTGCCCTCGACCTTGTGGTCCTTGCCGTCGATGTTGACCCGGGCGGTGCCCGCGCCGGTTGCCGCCGTGGCGTCTCCGGCCTCGACCGAGGCTGAGGGCGACGCTGTCGCGGTGGCCTTCGTCTCGCTGGACGTGTCTTTCTTGTCGCTCGACGAACAGCCAGACAGGCCTGCGACGACGATCGCGGCGCCGCCGACGGCTACCAGGAACTCACGCTTCACCACTGCTCCTCACGGTTGTGCAGCCCGTCGCAAGTGGCGGACTGTCAGGCAGAAGTATTCGGGTTCGTGCAGGTCGTGGGCGTGGATTTGGGTGAATTGTCCGTAGCCGCGAGCGTGCGCTCGTAAGTTCGGAACCATGCAGATACTGCGTACGCCCGATGCCCGCTTCGACGAGTTACCTGAATTTCCTTACTCGCCAGAGTATTCCGATGTCGACGACGGCGATGGTGGCCGGCTTCGGGTGGCCTGGGTGCAGGCCGGGCCGCCGGATGCCGACCCGATCCTGTTGTTGCATGGGGAACCATCCTGGTCGTTTCTCTACCGGCGGATGATTCCGATCCTGGCCGCGGCGGGGCACCGCGTCGTCTGTCCGGACCTGGTCGGCTTCGGCCGGTCGGACAAACCCACCCGCATCGAGGACCACAGTTACGCCCGGCACGTCGAGTGGATGCGCGCGCTCGCCTTCGACGTCCTGGATCTGCGGCGGGTGACGCTGGTCGGTCAGGACTGGGGCGGCCTGATCGGGTTGCGCCTGGCGGCCGAGCACCCGGAGCGGTTCGCCGGCATCGTCGTGGCGAACACAGGGCTGCCGACCGGTGATATTCCGATGCCTGAGATCTGGTGGCAGTTCCGCACGGCCATCCAGAACCTGCCCACGATCGACGTCGGCAGATTCGTGGCCGCGGGTTGTCGCCGCCCGGTCAGCGATGAGATCCGAGCGGCCTACGATGCGCCGTTCCCTGACGACTCCTACTGCGCGGGCCCCCGCGCGATGCCGGGCCTGGTGCCCACCACCCCCGACGACCCGGCCTCGGCTGCCAACCGTTCAGCGTGGAAGGTGTTGTCGGCCAGCCGGACTCCGATGCTGGTGGCATTCGGCGACAGTGATCCGATCACCGGCGGCATGGCGCCCATCTTCAAGCGGGAGATGCGCGGTGCGCAGGGGATCGACCATCCGGTGATCCGCGATGCCGGTCATTTCCTGCAAGAGGATGCCGGCGAGGAACTGGCCGAGGCGATCGTCGAGTTCCTCGCCGACCGTCCGCCTACGGGCAGGTGACCGCGATGTCGAACGGCATGTCGACCGGCGCGGTCGGTTCGTTGGGGTCGATGCCCATGCCGGTGCCCGTGACGGTGTAGCCCTTGCCGTCGCGCGCGGCCACCACCGGGACGCCCGACAGGCCGGAGAGATAGGTCAGAGACGCACCCTCGCCGTTGACGTCGCCGATGTTCACCGATTGCACCACCGGGGCCTCGCCGTCGGTCAGCACAACGGAGGCCGGCATCTTGCCCTTGATGCCGATCGTGGTCAGCCCGTCCTTGGTCTCGCAGCTGACGCTGCTGACCGGACCGGCATCATTGGGTCCGAAGGTGACCCGGCCCTGGCCGGACTTCGTGGACGAACCCGAATCCTGCGACGAGCATCCGGCGACTGCGGCCAGACACATGGCAAATCCGGTGGCAATGACAATGGGGCGGCGCATGACCAAATTCACGTCCGCAGTATGGTCGCGTCCGCCCCCGTGACGGAAATCGGACGCGCATCCGGTTGAATACGTGATGTGGACCAGCCGTATTTCACCGTGGAGGCCGAGTTGCCCGGCCGACTCGGCCGGGTCGGGACCATTCACACTCCGCACGGCGATATCCACACCCCGGCGTTCATCGCGGTCGGTACCGCGGCCACCGTGAAATCGGTGCTTCCCGAGACCATGAAAGAGCTTGGCGCCCAAGCCGTCCTGGCCAACGCCTACCACCTGTACCTGCAGCCGGGCCCGGACGTCGTGGCCGAGGCCGGCGGGCTGGGGGCGTTCATGAACTGGCCCGGCCCGACCTTCACCGACAGCGGCGGCTTCCAGGTGATGTCGCTGGGTGTCGGATTCAAGAAGGTCCTGGCCATGGACACCGAGCGGCTGCAGAAAGACGACATCATCGCCAAGGGCAAGGAACGGCTGGCCGTCGTGGACGACGACGGCGTCACGTTCCGCTCGCATCTGGACGGCTCGAAACACCGGTTCACCCCGGAGGTGTCGATCGGCATCCAGAACCAGCTCGGCGCCGACATCATCTTCGCGTTCGACGAGCTCACCACGCTGGTCAACACCCGCGCCTATCAGGAGAGCTCGGTGCAGCGCACGCACGAGTGGGCGGTGCGGTGCCTGGCCGAGCATCACCGATTGCAGGGTTTGTCACCGGAGCGGCCGCGGCAGGCGCTGTTCGGCGTGGTGCAGGGCGCCCAGTACGAGGACCTGCGCCGGCAGGCCGCGAGCGGGCTGGCCTCGATCGGGCATGAGGCCGGGCCGGCCGAGGGGCTGAGCTTCGATGGCTACGGCATCGGCGGTGCGCTGGAGAAGCAGAACCTGGCCACCATCGTCGGCTGGGTCAGCAGTGAACTGCCCGCGGACAAGCCCCGCCACCTGCTCGGGATCAGCGAGCCCGATGACCTGTTCGACGCGGTGGCCGCCGGGGCCGACACCTTCGACTGCGTATCGCCGTCGCGGGTGGCGCGCAACGCGGCGGTGTACTCGGCGACCGGGCGGTTCAACATCACCGGGGCCCGGTACAAGCGGGATTTCACCCCGATCGACGCCGAATGCGACTGCTACACCTGCGCCAATTACTCACGCGCCTACATCCGGCACCTGTTCAAGGCCAAGGAGATGCTGTCGGCGACGCTGTGCACGATCCACAACGAGCGGTTCGTGATCCGGCTGGTCGACCAGATCCGGGCCTCGATCGTGGCCGGTGAGTTCGACGAGCTGCGGGCGCACGTGCTGGGGCGGTACTACGGAGTGCCCATCAGCTGAACTGCCGCTTCTTCTACGTGTGCACAATAAGAAGATGGCGACCGTCACCGACGATCAGGCGCCGCAGGCCCTGCTGATGCAGCTGCTCGACCCGGCCTGCCGGGCCGATCCCTACCCGTCGTACAACCGGATCCGCGAGCTCGGTCCGCTGCACCTGCCCGAGTCGAATCTCACGGTGTTCTCGTCGTTCGCCGACTGCGACGAGGTGCTGCGGCATCCGTCGACCCGCAGCGACCGGACCAACTCCACCATCACGCAGCGGCAGCTCGAGTCCGAGGCCGGCCCCCGCCCCCGCGGGCCGGCGAGCTTCCTGTTCCTCGACCCGCCCGATCACACCCGGCTGCGCAGGTTGGTCAGCAAGGCCTTCGTGCCGAAGGTGGTCAAAGCCCTCGAACCCGACATCACCGCGCTGGTGGACGGATTGCTGGACGAGGTCGAGCGTCGCGGGGATTTGGATGTCATCGCCGACCTGGCCTACCCGCTTCCCGTGGCGGTGATCTGCCGGCTGCTCGGCGTGCCGGTCGAGGACGAGCCGAAGTTCAGTCACGCCTCTGGCCTGCTGGCCGCATCGCTCGACCCGTTCCTGGCCCTGACCGGCCACACCTCGGATCTGTTCGATGAGCAGATGAAGGCCGGGATATGGCTGAACGACTACTTGCACGACCTCATCGACGCCCGCCGCACTGCCCCGGGTGAGGACCTGATGTCGGCGCTGATCGCGGTCGAGGAATCCGGGGACCAGCTCACCGAGGACGAGATCGTCGCGACGTGCAATCTGCTGCTCATCGCCGGACACGAGACGACCGTCAACCTGATCGCCAACGCGACGCTGGCGATGCTGCGCCATCCGGCCCAGTGGACCGGGCTCGGTGCGGACACCTCTCGGGTCGGCGCCATCATCGAAGAGACCATGCGGTACGACCCGCCGGTGCAACTGGTGGGCCGAATTGCCGGTGAAGACATGACCATTGGTGACATCACGATCCCGGCCGGCGACACCATGCTGTTGCTGCTGGCCGCCGCACACCGCGACCCAGCGGCCAATGAGCGGCCCGAGGAGTTCGACCCGGCCCGCGAGAGTATCCGGCACATCGGGTTCGGCAAGGGTGCGCATTTCTGCCTCGGCGCACCGCTGGCCCGGTTGGAGGCCTCGGTGGCGCTGTCGGCGGTCACCGCGCGGTTCCCGAACGCCCGTCTGGCTGCCGACCCGGTGTACAAGGCGAACCTGACCCTGCGGGGGATGTCGACGCTATCCGTGGCGATATAGGCGATCTGTTGCGGATTCAGTATCGATAACCGCTAACCTCGACGAAAATCGCAATCCGCAGGTACGGTACTTCCGCATGCGGATCCTCTTGGTGGGTGCGGGCGGCGTCGGCTCGGCGTTCTGCGCGATCGCGGCACGACGTGATTTCTTCGAGCAGATCGTGGTGTGCGACTACGACGAGGCCCGGGCAGCCGCGGCGGTCGAGGAGGTCGGCGACCCCCGGTTCATCGCCGCCCAGGTCGACGCCGGCTCGGCCGACGCCGTCGCCGGACTCGTGCGGCAACACGGCATCACCCACGTGATGAACGCCGTCGATCCCCGATTCGTGATGCCGATCTTCAACGGTGCCCTGGCCGGTGGGGCCGACTATCTCGACATGGCGATGAGCCTGTCGCATCGTCATCCCGACAAGCCCTACGAGCTCACCGGGGTCAAGCTCGGTGACGAGCAGTTCGCGGTCGCCGACGATTGGCAGGCCGCGGGCAGGCTGGCCCTGGTGGGCATGGGAGTGGAGCCCGGCCTCTCGGATGTGTTCGCGCGCTACGCCGCCGACCACCTGTTCTCCGAGATCGACGAACTCGGCACCCGCGACGGGTCCAACCTCACCGTCGATGGATACGACTTCGCGCCGTCGTTCTCGATCTGGACCACGATCGAGGAATGCCTGAACCCGCCGGTGATCTGGGAGACCGGCCGCGGCTGGTTCGTCACCGAACCGTTCAGTGAGCCAGAGGTTTTCGACTTCCCCGAAGGCATCGGCCCGGTCGAGTGCGTCAACGTCGAGCACGAGGAGGTGCTGTTGATGCCGCGCTGGGTGGACTGCAAGCGTGCGACGTTCAAGTACGGCCTGGGCACCGAGTTCATCGATGTGCTCAAGGCCTTGCACAAGGTGGGGCTGGACCGCACCGACCAGGTCATGGTCGGCCCGGTCCAGGTCAGCCCCCGCGATGTGGTGGCGGCGTGCCTCCCCAACCCGGCGACGCTCGGCCCGCAGATGCACGGCAAGACCTGTGCCGGGTTGTGGGTGACCGGTACCGGCAAGGACGGTAACCCGCGCTCGACGTACCTGTACCACGTCGTCGACAACCAATGGTCGATGGCCGAGTACGGGCATCAATGCGTGGTGTGGCAGACGGCGATCAATCCGGTTGTGGCGCTGGAACTTCTGGCCAACGGAACCTGGAGCGGCGCCGGCGTACTGGGCCCGGAGGCGTTCGACGCGGTGCCGTTCCTGGATCTGTTGAAGGACTACGGCTCGCCGTGGGGCGTCAAGGAACTCGCACCGTAGCCTGCCGGCTCACTTCGTGACGGTCGGTGGCGGCGAGCAGTATCGCAAGCACGATCGCCGCGGCGGTGACGGCCGCTGTCACCGGCCAGCCCAGCCATCCGACGGCGGCCGCGCCGAATGCGGTTCCCAGGCTGCCGCCCACGAAGTACACGACCATGTAGGCGCTGTTGAACTGCGCGGGCGCGGCGGGGTCGATCGCCAAAACCGTGCTCTGATTGGCTACTTGGGCAGCGAACAGCCCCGCGTCGAACACAGCCAGGCAGACGAGGGTTGCCGCGGGGTTCGAGAGACACCCGGCGAGGGCGACCGCGCCCACGGTGGCGATGACCAGCCCGATCATCATGACTCGTCGTGCGCCCACGCGGTCGGTCCACACCCCTGCGATGCGGGTGGCGACGATGCCCAGGAGACCGGCGAGGGCGTACAGGCCGATCCGTTCGGCTGAGTACGAGAACGGCGGCTGTGCCAGTGCGACGGCGAGGCCGGCCCACACCGCGCAGAACGCGAAGAACCAGAGCGCGCCGCGGAGCGCGGCGATGCGCAACGCTGGGAATCGCAGGTACAGGCCGGGCAGACCGCGGAGTGTCGCCAGATAGCCGCTGGTGGCCGAGCCGGCGGTGGCGGGCAGGGCTCGCAGGGACACGAGACCGGCGATGGCGCAGGCCAGGGCGAACATGAGCAAGCCGCCGCGCCATCCCGCCACGTCCGTCAGCCAGCCACCGGCGATGCGGCCGCCGATGATCCCGGCCGAAATGCCCGCTGTCACAATGCCCAGCGCGGTTGCCCGGCCGCCGTCCGGGACGAACCGTGCGGTGGTCGAACTCAACTGCGCGCCGACGGTGGAACAGGCGCCGATCACTCCGACAGTGAGCCCCAGGATCCACAGGGAGCCGGCGGCGGCATTGGCCGCCAAGGCCACGGCCAGCGCGCCGAACTGCGCCGCGAGGACGTGATTCGGCGGAAACCGGTCGACGAGCGGCACGAGTATCGCGAGCCCCAGCAGGTAGCCGACGGGGCCGCACGCCAGCGCCAATCCGACCTGAGCAACCGAGATGTCAAGACTGTCAGCGACATCGGATATCGCCGGTTGCAGTGGGTAGATGGCGGCGGTGCCGAGGGCTGCGGCAATCGCCATGAACCACACGGTGATTCGGCGCATTTCAGGTTGCGGTGTCATGGGTGTGACGGTATGAGCGCCCGCGCAGGCGTGCTGGCGGAAATCGGACCACGCGGTGTGGGGGAGTGGCGCCATGCCGGAAGAGTTCACCGCCGCGCACCCGCAGTTCCGCGCCGCGCTTCTTGCTGCCGCACGCCCAGGGGTCTAACTTACAATTTGTAAGTTAATCGGACATAGGGAGTCTGCGGCATGGGTGAACGCTATGTGGTGATCGGCGGTGGGCTGGCTGGACTGGCCGCTGCGGTGTGGCTGAGCGAAGCCGGAAAGAACGTCACCCTGTTGGAACGTCGAGGCCGGCTCGGCGGGCGTACCCACGCAATGCGGGCTGAAATCGCGCAGGACACACCCGACAACGGTCAGCACGTCGTCGCCAGCGGCTATGAGCACCTGTGGCGCTATCTCAGCAGTGTGGGCACCCGGCAATTCATCGAGTTTCCCAAGAGTTCGACGCTGCGCTGGCCCGATGGACGCAGCACCACCATGCAGACAACCGGCCTCGGAGCGCTCCGCACCCTATTCGGGGTTCATCCTGACGCCGGCGTTGCCGATCGACTGCGAGCCGCCCGCGCCACGCTGCGGTTGGGATGGCAGGCGTTGCATCAACCCGCCGACCTGGCAAACCTGAGCACCGAGCAGTGGTTCGAGCGGGTGGGTATGCCCGCCCCGGCTCGAGAAGCGTTGTGGGACTGGCTCGCCCTGGGGATAGCGGCCGAACCGGTGGCCCGGGAATCGGCGAAGGTGTTCGCCAACGTCATGGCCACGGGCTTCCGGCTGGGCGTAAAACATCGCACCCCGGTCACCATCGGCTACCCCACGGTGGATCTCGACACCCTCTACATCTCCGGGGCGTTGAAAGTGTTCGAGGAGCGCGGTGTCGATGTGCGGTACCGATCCGTCGCGCGGCGGATCCGTATCGAGAACGGCGCTGTCGCCGGAGTGCTCCTCGCCGACGGCACCGAGGTACCCGCCGACGCGGTGGTCTGTGCGGTGCCGAACTCCAATATCGGCGGGTTGCTCGATGATCTCCCCGAGCATCCCGAAATCTATGCCGCGGCAGACAAACTCGGCTACACGCCGATCGTCAGCACCAATCTGTACCTGGACCGGCCGCTCGGTACCGAGTCCGCGTTCGAGGGTCTGATCGGCGGTACCGGGGTGATCGACGAGGTCTTCGACCGCCAGATCATGCACGGCCGCAGCACCGAACGGGCCTGGCTGTATTGCCTGACCACCAGTGGCGCCTACGAGCAGATCCACAAGAGCAACGACGAGATCATCGACGAGCAGCTGGCGCTGTTGAGCCGGTACTACCCGGCGGCACGTGAAGCGCAAGTGGTTCAGGCGCAGGTGGTCAAGATGCCCAAGGCGACCTTCTCGCAGGTGGTGGGAACCGACGCTTTGCGTCCACCACAACGGACATCGGTGCCCACCCTGGTGCTGGCAGGCGACTGGACCGCCACCGACTGGTCGGCGACCATGGAGAGCGCGGTGCAGAGCGCCGCCAAGGCCGTGGACCTGTTGCTGGAACTCCGGCAATGACGCGACGCCGGCTCAGCGGCGCCGAGCGCAGGGCGCAGCTGCTCGACGCGGCCCGTGACATCGTGGCCGAGGACGGCTACCCCGCATTGACCATCGAGCAGGTTGCGAGCCGAACAAGCGTCACCAGAACGGTTGTCTACCAGCAGTTCACCGATCTGGCGGGTCTGACCACCGCGCTGCTGGACCGTGAGTCGGCGGTCGCGTTCGCCGGAATGGGCTCCGTAGACCAGCCCGACCTCGATTCGGAGCAACTGGGCAGGGGCATTCTGGCCTACCTGCATGCGGCACCCGCGAGTTGGCGCATCATCCTGCGACCACCCGACGGCGCGCCTCCGGAGCTGCGAGAGCGCATCGAATTGGGTCGCGCCTACGCCAGGAAGGTCGCGGCCCGTCCGCTTTCGCTCGCGGCAGGGGTGGATATCGACCCGGATGCCACCACGGTGCGAGTCCTGTTGTCGGCCATCGAGGAACTCGCCCGGATACACCTCGACGATCCGGTCGGCCATCCCGACGACGAGGTGCTGGACCACCTGCGGTCCCTCTCCGTGTGGGCGGTGGCCACCACGCGAAAGGCTACAGCGGGTTGAGGATCCGCTGCAGGAACTGGCGGGTGCGCTCTTCTTTCGGATCGCCGATCACCGCGGCGGGTGAGCCTTGTTCCAGGATCACCCCGCGATCGGTGAACAGCACCTGATCGGAAACCTGTCGGGCGAACTGGATCTCGTGCGTGACGATCACCAGCGTCCAGCCTTCGACGGCCAGGTCGCGGATCACGGCGAGCACTTCGCCGACCAGTTCCGGGTCCAGCGCCGAAGTCGGCTCGTCGAACAGCACCACTTTCGGTTTCAGCGCCAGGGCTCTGGCGATTCCGACGCGCTGTTGTTGGCCGCCGGAGAGCTGATACGGATACTTGTCCTGCTGGTCGGACAGCCCGACCTGGCCCAGAAGTTCGGTGGCCTCAGTCAGCGCCTCGTCCCGTGGGCGCTTCTGCACCACCAGCGGGCCCTCTGTGACGTTCTGCAGCACGGTCTTGTGCGGAAACAGGTTGTGGGACTGGAACACAAAGCCGCTCTGCGCCCGGTAGCGGCGCAGCTGGTCCTTGGGCACCGGCTCGGAGAAGTCCAGTTCGGTGTCGCCGACCCGGATCACCCCGGAGTCGGCGACGTCGAGGGCGTTCAGTGTGCGCAGCAGCGTGGTCTTTCCGGACCCGGAGGGGCCGATGACCGTGGTCGCGGTACCGCGCGGCACGGTGAACGACACGCCCTTGAGCACCTGGAAGTCGCCGAAGGCCTTGTGCACATCGGCGGCGACGATCCGGTCTTCGCGTTCTGTGGTCATCGCGCAACGTGCCTTTCCAGTCGGCGTTCCAGGCGACTCTGGCCGAACGACAACACCAGGCAGATCACCCAGTAGTAGATCGCGGCCGTGCCGTAGAGAGCGAAGAATTCGAATGTCGGTGCCGCGATGATCTGGGCCTGCCGCAGCAGTTCGGTCACCAGAATCGTCGACGCCAGGGACGTGTCCTTGACCAGCGAGATCAAGGTGTTCGACAACGGCGGTACCGCCACCCGGGCGGCCTGCGGCAGGATGATGCGCTGCAGTGTGCCGGTGTAGTTCAGCCCGATCGTCTCGGCCGCTTCCCACTGCCCCTTCGGAATGCTCTGGATCGCGGAGCGGATGATCTCGGCCGCATAGCCGCCGACGTTGAGGCTGAAGGCGATCACCGCGGCCGGGAACGGGTCGATCTTCACCCCGAACTCGGGCAGCGCGAAGAACACGATGAACAGCTGCACCAGTAGCGGTGTCCCGCGGATGATCGAGATGTAGAACCGGGCGATGTTGCTGAGCACCACATTCGACGACAATCGGGCAAGGGCCACGGCCAGCGCGATGACGAGGCCGATGGCGAAGCTGATGATCGTCAACGGAATGGTCATCGTCAGAGCGGCTTTGGCCAGGGGCCACAGATTGTCGGCGATGAGTTGCCACGTGGTGCGGGGGGCCGGGGCGCCTTCTGCGGGCGCACCGGACGCGTTGGCCTTGAGATAGCGCTGCGAGATGGTGGCCAGCGTGCCGTCGTCCCGCAGCTCGTCGAGTGCGGTGTTGAGTTCGGGCAGCAGGCCGCTGTCCTTGCGCGCGGCGAAGCCCTGTTCGCTCTTCTCTCCGACGGTGCCCGTGATCTTCACCGTTTTGTCGTTGGTTTCGGCCAGATACGCATAGACGGCGATGCTGTCGTTGACCACGACATCGACCCGGCCCTGGTTGAGGAGCTTGATGGCCTGGGTGAATCCTTCGACCGCTTCCACCCGGGCGCCGGCCTTACGGGCGATCTCCGACCAGTTGCTGGTGGCGTTCTCGGCGGCGACCTTGCCTTTCAGATCCGCGAGGGTCTTGATCGAATCGTCGTCGGCGCGGGTGACGATGACCCCTTCGCCGACCGAGTACGGCTGGGACAGGTCGTATTTGGCCTGCCGTTCCGGTGTGATCGTGACCTCGTTGGCCACCACGTCGAACCGGTTGGCCTCGAGCGCGGCGAAGATCGAATCCCACGGAGTTTCGACGAATTCGACTCTGACGCCGAGCTTGTCGCCGACCGCACGGGCGACGTCGACGTCGTAGCCGACGAGTTGACCGGTGGCCGGGTCGTGGTAGCTGAACGGGGAGTACACGCCTTCGGTACCCACTCTCAGCACACCGGCCGATTTCAGCGGTTCGTCGGTGTTGCCGGCCTTCCCCGCGCACGCGGCCAGCATCACCGCGACGATCAGCAGAAGTCCCAGTAGTGGAATTCGTCGGGTGCGCACGGCCGGACGCTAACAGGGGCGCGGGAGGTTCTGCAGGTTTCTGCTCAGCGCGGCTGATATATCCACGGATGCCGAGGCAGTCTCGCCGGGTCGAACCGGTCCAGCATGCCGTCGAGGTCCAGTGCCGGCCAGCCCAGCGATGCGCTGATCTGCTTGAGCGCGCGCTCGACGCCGATCTCGGTCAGGGTGACCGCACCGTCGCGCTTGGCCAGCCGGGCGCCGTCCTCGTTGAGCACCAGCGGAACGTGGGCGTAGATGGGTTCTGGATAGTCCAGCATCCGGGCCAGATACGCCTGGCGTGGGGACGAGCTCAACAGGTCGTCGCCGCGCACCACCTGGTCGACACCGGAGGCGGCATCGTCGACTACGACGGCCAGGTTGTAGGCGGGCACGCCGTCCCCGCGGCGTACCACGAAGTCGTCGATGATCCCCGTGTAGCTGCCGTGCAGGAGGTCGGTGACGGTGCCGACGAAGGTGTCGGTGCGCAGCCGCAGCGCGGGCGGGCGGCCGGTTTCGGCGCGGCGCTCTGCGCGCTCGGCCTCGCTCAGGTCCCGGCAGGTACCCGGGTAGGCGCCTTCCGGGGCATGTGGGGCCCGCGGTGCCTGGGCGATATCCCTTCGGCTGCAATAGCATTCGTACAGCAGGTCGTCGTCCCGCAACTGCTCGATCACGGCGTCGTAGCGGTCCTGGTGACCCGTCTGCCATTCCACCGGCTCATCCCAGGTCAATCCGATCGCGGCCAGGTCGGACACCTGACGTGTACCGATCTCGGCGAACGTGCGGTCATCGAGATCCTCGACCCGCAGCAGGAACCGCCGCCCGGTGGACCGGGCGAACAACCACGCCAGCACCGCGGTGCGCAGGTTGCCGATGTGCAGGTCGGCCGACGGGCTCGGCGCGAACCGCCCGGCGGGGGTGAGGCTCACGCCCGCAATCTAGCTAATCGCGGTCCCAGGGCGCCGTCTCGCCCATCTTCTCGTAGTACTTCGCCAGGTGGCTTTTCACGCGGTCGATATCGTCCTTCGGCAGGTCGACGCCACCGCGAGCGCCATCCATGATCCCGCCCGCGGCCATCACACCGCGGGGCACGGCTTCGAGCTTGCCGCCGACCACGTCGGCGATCAGGAGCTTGTACGCGGTGAAGTTGTCCTTTGCGTCCTTGTCGTACCAGACGTGCGCATCGCGGTATTTCTGGTTGGGTTCGTCCTGCGCATCGGCCCATTTACGGACGCGCTTCTCGGCGGCGTCGCCGTCCCACTCGCGGTCCCGGTCGGCCAGTGGCAGGTCCTGAAATGCTGTTACGGACATGTAATTGGCGTGCCCGAACTGGGCGGCCGGTAAACCCGCCACTCACGCGCTGCTCCGACGCTCCAGCGCTTCGATCACGACCGGGCAGATGTCGACCCCGTACAGATGCTCCATCGCCTGCAGGCCGCCCGGACTCTCTGCGTTGATCTCGATGACTTTGTCCCCGACCATGTCGATGCCGACGAAGAACATCCCATCTTGCGCGAGTTTGTCGTGCATGGCCTCGATCACCGCGCGCTGCTTGTCGGTGACCTCTTCGGGTTGAACTTTGCCGCCCTTGCAGATGTTGGCCCGCGGGTCGTTCCCATCTGGGACCCGCCGGAAAGCAGAGGGATGTCCGTCGACCTCGATGAGCTCGCCGTCGAGCAGGAAGATCCGCATGTCGCCGTCCTCGGCACCCTCGACGTATCCCTGCGCGTAGATGTAGCCGTCTCCCAGCACCGACTCCATCATCTGGTTCAGGTTGGGCTCGTCGTCGCCGACGATCATGAACACGTTGCGTCCCTGTGCGCCGCACAGCGGTTTGATGATGGAACGGCCTTCGGAAGAGATGAAGTTCCGGACATCGTCCACGTTCTGCGTCACCAGGGATCGCGGCCGGATCTGCGCCGGAAACTCGTCGAGGTACACCTTCAACGCCGCACGCGTGAGCACCGCTGGGTCGTTGACCACGGTGACGCCGTGCGCCACGAGTAACTGACCGAACATGGAACCCAAGCTGCTGGCCCACGGCCGATCCTGTCGATCCTCGACCGAGTCGTTCCTCAAAAACACGGCGTCGAGTTCGTCCATGCGTATGTGCTCGGCCGAACTCTCCTTCATGCGATCGACGAACACGGTCAGCGTGTCGTTGTCCTGGGCGATGCCGGGACGTGCATGCGCCCCGATCTCACCGTCGGGCTCGCCGATACTGACGTCGCTCAGCCCGACGTACCAGACCTCGTGGCCCATGAGGGCGGCCGCCTTCGCGAGGCGGGTGGTCGCGTACTCGTCGACCTCGGTCTCCGCGCGATTGACCAGAAATGCAATCTTCATGCGACCACATCCATTTCGAGTAGGTCGGCGGCGCTCATCCCGCCACGCATGTGCTCCAGCCGTACCTCCGCCCCGGGTGCGGACAGCCAGCGTGGGCGGGCCCGCGGAGGTTCGAGAATCCCGTGCTGAATCAATTCCTCCACGAGCGGCGCATGGTCGAGTGAGAGCTTGCCGGCGAGTAGGGGATCGATGCTGCGTCCTTGGGCGAAGTATCCGAGGACTCGTTCGATACCGCGCAGATAGATGATGTCCTTCGTTGAGCCTCCGCCGTATGTCGCGCGGCTGGTCACCGACCACGCGGTGCGAGGTGCGAAGCCATGAGTGTCGGTCAGGTGTTTGAAGATCTCGATGAAATCCGCGTGAGCCAACATCATCGATGCCGCCTCGACTCTGGCCGCGAGGACGCGCATGCGGCGGGGGTCGAGCCCCCCTACGACGTACTCGGCCAGCACCGCCAGGCCTTCCTGCGTCTCCTCGTACAGCGGTAGCCCGACCGCCAGGAGGCCCAAGGGCTGCGCCTCGCCGTTGCGATAGGTGAGCACGTGGGTCCCGACCTCGTGTTGGATCAGTGGCTGTACCCGGTTCGCGCGGAAGGAGGCAGTGGCGGGGATGTACAGCCGCCCGAACGACACCATCAGATCGGCGACGTCGTCCCGCACTTCGACCGCTACGGGAAACTGCGGATAGGCCGACTCCAGTTCCGCGCGTGCCGTTTCCGCGAATGCCGTGGCGGTGACGCTGGTCGACGTGATCGGTGGCGGATCGATGAGCTCGAGCAGTGACCGAGCCGTCGTGCACAGCGAGTCACCCGGCTCTCCGTAGAGCTGCAGCGCGCCGTACCGGAACCGCGATGTGCCTCGGTCTTCGAGCAAGGTGATCTGCCGGGCGATCTCGTCGCGTTTCGCGCGGAAAAGAGAGTTGAGCGCGGGGTTTTCCACCAGCTCGATCTCCACGGCGTAGAGGTCGCGTTTGACCAGATCCGGGTCGAAGTCCAGCGGTCTCGACTGGAGGGTGGGTACCGACTCGAACCCCGAGCGCGCGAATTCCCGCCACGCCTCGGCTCCATTGACCGGAGTGACGTTGAGCAGGAAGTTGAGCTCGCGCTCGATCTCCGTCAGGCGTGCGTCGACGTCCAAGGCTTCCTGCGCAAGGGGCGAAGTTCGACCCACCTGCTATCGATACCCAATTGTCGACGCCGTCAATCTGGTGTTCGTAGCTCTTCCCGCTAACGTTCAGGAAATGGCAGAGCGGAGAATCGCCGGCGGCACGATCCAGGTCGACCATCAGGACGGGCTGGTGCGCGCACGGGGTGTGCGCTACGGGACCGCCAGACGATTCGCGGCCGCCGAACCGCCGGCGTCCGGGTCGGGTGTCCGCGACGCGACGCAGCCAGGCCCGGCCTGCCCGCAGCGGCCGTCCCGGCTGGGCTGGGTCACCGGCGATGCGCTCGCGGGCCTGACGACGAACGAGAACTGCCTCGTGCTGACCGTCACCGCCCCGGCCGATGCGCACCGATTGCCGGTCATGGTGTGGTTCCACGGCGGTGCGTACGTCGCAGGCAGTGGGGAGTCGGCCAAATACGACCCCGGTGCCCTGGCTCGTGCCGGCAACGTGGTGGTGGTCAACGTGAGCTACCGGCTCGGCATCTTCGGTTATCTGGCGCCGCCGGGGGCGGGCGAGGACAACCTGGGACTGCGCGATCAGATCCTGGCGCTGCGCTGGGTGCACGACAACATCGCGGCGTTCGGTGGCGACGCGGCCAACGTCACTGCGTTCGGTCAATCGGCCGGGGCGCATTCGGTCTGGTCGCTGATGTTGGCCGACGAGGCCGAGGGCCTGTTCCACCGCGCGATCCTGCAGAGCGCTCCGCTGGAGTTGGACGAGGGGCGCGACGAGATGGCGCGGGTCATGGGCTCGGCGATGGCCACCACCCTCGCCGGTGCCGATCCGGCCGAGGTGAGTGTCGAGCAGCTGCTCGCCGCCGAAGGCGCCGCGGTCGCGGCCGCGCAGGGCTTCGGTCTACTCGGCGGCCTGGCGTTCGCGCCGCGGCTCGGTCGGGGGCCGCTGCCGGCACCCGCGGACGTGCCCGATGCCATCGCCGCCGCCGCGGGCCGCATCGAGCTGCTCATCGGCTACACCAAGGACGACGCGGCGCCGTTCGTCGCGATGGACCCTCGGGTGGCCAGGCTCAACCGGGTCCCTGTTCTCGGCCGGCTCGCGGTGCGTGCCGGTTCGAAGGCGATCACGAAACAGGCGTTCTCCGGCCCCGCCGAGCGCCTGGCGCAGGCCTGGCGGTCCCACGGCGGCCGGGTCGGCACTTATCGTTTCGACTGGACACCGGCCAACTCCCCGCTGGGCGCCTGCCACTGCATGGAGTTGCCGTTCCTGTTCGGCTCACCGCAGGCCTGGGCGGATGCCCCGATGCTCGGCCCGCAGCGTGCGATCGACCCCCAACTTTCCGCCGAGATGCGCACTCGCTGGGCGCAATTCGCTCATGACGGCGTCGAATCGCTGCCCGAGCCGGAACTGCGGTTCGGCTGAATCAGCAGTCGGCCCGATCTGCCGGACCCGGCATGCCTTGGTAGGGTTTCGGCAAAATTAGGACGCGGTGGTGTGATGGCGATTATGGACGTAGTCCCGTCTCTACGTGGCCGCGTCAGCGAATGCGCGGCCCTTCGAGCACTGGTATCGGGTGGCCGTTCGGGCGGCAGCGCGGTGATGGTGGTGCGCGGCGAGGCGGGCGTCGGCAAGACGGCGCTGCTCGACTATGTCGTTGAGCACGCGCCGGGGTTCCGGGTGACCCAGGTGGCCGGGGTCGAATCCGACATGGAACTCGCGTTCGCCGGATTGCACCAGCTGTGTGCGCCGCTGCTGGATCGTCTCGACAAGCTTCCCGAGCCGCAGCGCGACGCGCTCTCGGTGGCATTCGGTCGTGGGGCCGGACCGGTACCGGACCGCTTTCTGGTCGGCCTGGCCGTGCTCAGCCTGTTGGCCGCCGCCGCCGACGGCAAGCCGTTGTTGTGTGTGATCGACGATGCGCAGTGGCTCGATCAGGTGTCGGTGCAGACCCTCGGCTTCGTCGCCCGGCGTCTGCTGGCCGAACCGGTCGTCTTGGTGTTCGCGGTCCGAGACAGTCAGGCCGGCGCCGCTGAGGTACTGCCCGGCCTGCCCGAACTGCGGGTCGAGGGGTTGTCGGACAGCGACGCCAGGGACCTGTTGGACTCGGTCTTTCTGGGCCGGCTCGACGAGCGGGTCCGGGACCGCGTCATCGCCGAAACCCGCGGCAACCCGCTGGCGCTGCTGGAGATTCCGCGTAACGTGCCGGCCGCCGAGCTTGCCGGCGGTTTCTGGCTCGGCTCGGCGCGCCTATCGGTGGGCCACGTCGAAGAAGGGTTCGTCCGCCGTATCCAGTCGCTGCCGGACGACACCCGGCGGCTGGTGCTGCTCGCCGCGGCCGATCCGCTCGGTGATCCGATGCTGTTCTCCCGAGCCGCGGGGCACTTGGGGATCGGCATGGATGCGCTGGCACCGGCCGAGGCTGCCGGGGTGATCGAGTTCGGGTCACGCATGCGCTTTCACCACCCGCTGGTCCGGTCGGCCGCCTACCGGGCGGCCGGCGCAGCCGACCGCCGGGAAGTCCACCGTGCCTTGGCGGTTGCCACCGACCCCCAACTCGATCCCGATCGCCGGGCCTGGCACGCGGCCAACGCTGCGGCCGGCCCCGACGACGCGGTGGCCGCCGAGTTGGAGGCCTCGGCATGGCGCGCCCAGAGCCGAGGCGGAATCGCGGCCGCGGCGACCTTCCTCGAGCGGGCGGCGATCCTGTCCGCCGACCAGGCCCTGCGCAGCTCCCGCGCGATTGCGGCCGCGGCGGCCAAACGTGAGGCGGCGGCCCCCGAAGCCGCCTACGAGCTGCTCTCCCTTGCCGAACTGAACCCGTTGACCGAACTGCAGCGAGCCCAGGTGGGCCGGCTGCGGGCGCAGATGGAATTCACCCGCAGCCGGGGCGGCTTACCCGGCGCGCCACCGGTCCGGCATGCCGCCGCAATGCTGATCGAGGCCGCCAGGCGGCTGGAGACCCTCGACGACGAGCTGGCTCGGGAGACCTACATGGAGGCGCTGGCTGCCGCGATGTTCGCTTCGCGTAGTCAACCGGAAGCCCTGGTGGTGGCCGCCGAGGCGGCGCGCGCCGCAGTCGAAAGGGTCGCGGCGCCGACACGGCCCATCGATTTACTCCTCATCGCCATGGCGAATCTGATCACCGATGGCTTGTCTGCGGCGGCCGACCCCCTGCGCACCGCGCTGGAGCTGTGGTGTGACTACGCGCGGCGCCACGACGGCCGGGCGTTGGGCTGGTTGGCGTTGGCCTTCCCCGTCGTGCACGAGTCCGCCGCCAGCGAGATCTGGGACGACGACTTGGTCGACCGGCTGGCCATCGACATGGTGGGCTACGCCCGCGCCACCGGCGCGCTGGCGATCCTGCCGCCCGCGATCGCCTACCAGGCCGGTGTGCAGACACATGCAGGCGAATTCGTCACGGCTGCAAGACTTATGGAGGAGGCCGACTCGATCTCTGAGGCGATCGGCCACCGTCCGATGAGGTACCACAAGGTGGAACTGGCGGCCTGGCGGGGCGATCTGACGGAGGCCGGCGACCTCATCGAGGCAGGTATGGCCGAGGGGACAGCCAAGGGCGAGGGCCGGCTGCTTGGGGCGGCCGGCTATGCCGCCGCAGTGCTCTACAACGGGTTGGGTCGGTACGAAGAGGCGCTGGCCGCTGCCAAGCAGGCGTGCGAATTTCACGACATCGGTTTCTACTGTTGGACCCTCCTCGAGCTGACGGAGGCCGGCATGCGCGTCGGCGAGCGGGATGTTGCCGAAGACGCGCTGCGGCGGTTGGAGGTGTGTACGGCGTCCAGTGGAACCGATTGGGGGCTGGGCGTATTGGCCGCGGCGCGGGCACTCGTCGCCGACGACACCGAGGCCGACGTGCTGTTCAAAGAGGCTGTCGAGCGGCTAGGCCGCACTCGGATCGGGGTGCAGCTGGCCCGGACCCATCTCCGTTACGGGGAATGGTTGCGTCGCCAGAAGCAACGCACCAGCGCCCGCGAGCATCTCAACACCGCCTATGAGATGTTCACGAAGATGGGCGCCCAGGGGTTCGCCGAGCGCGCCCGGCGTGAGCTGACGGCCACCGGTGAGAAAGTGCGCAAACAGCCGATGTCTTCCGGCGATCAGTTGACCGCGCAGGAGGCGCAGATCGCCCAGTTGGCCCGCGACGGGCTGACCAATCAGGAGATTGGTGCGCAGCTGTTCATCAGTACACACACCGTCGAATGGCACCTGCGCAAGGTCTTCGTCAAGCTCGGTGTTCGCTCCCGCCGGCAGCTGCGATCGGTGACCTGGACCAGCTGAACCGCATTCGCCCAAAGACCACGGGTTTTCAAGGGTGCCGAGCGTCATTGCAGCAACGAGGCTCATCGGATGGCGACAATCCTGTTGCAGACCACGATCACGGAGAATCCCGACGACTGGGATGTCCGGCGATTCTCGATGCTGGCGGGTGAGCTCCGTGCGGACGGACACGATGTGCTGGCCCGTAACCGGGCCGATCATGCCGGGCAGGATCCGGTGCTCAGCCATCTCGACGAGCTCGGGTTCGACCAGCTGTGGTTGATGGCCGTCGACGTCGGCAACGGTCTGACACCCGGCGAATGCGCGGCGATCGGCCGGTTCCGCGGACTCGGTGGCGGAGTGCTCACCGCCCGTGATCATCAGGATCTGGGCAGCTGCCTGCGGGGGCTGGGCTCGTTGGGTCAGGTCAACGAGTTTCACGATGCCAGCTTGGACCCGACGTCACGGTGCGACGACCAGGACAATCCGGACATCTCGTGGCCCAACTATCACTCGGGCGCCAACGGCGACTACCAGCCGGTGCTGGCCGAGGAGCCGGTGCACCGGCTGCTACGCACCTCCCGGACCGCCACCGGCCGCATCGAGTGGTTCCCGGCCCACCCCCATGAGGGTGCGGTTTCGGCCCTGGTGCCCTTCGCGACGGTGGTGGCGCAGGGCCGCAGCACCGCGACCGGCAGACAGTTCAATCTCGCGGTGGCACTGGACGGGGAGTGCACGCCGGAGGGCAGGCCGATGGGACGGGCCGTTGCCGAGTCGACCTTCCACCACTTCGCCGACTACAACTGGGATCTGGCGCAAGGGGCACCGTCATTCGTCACTGATCGGCCCGGCTGGCAGATCGGGGCCGATCCGTCCCGTCTGGGTGTGTTCAAGGATTACGTCCGCAATCTGGCCACCTGGTTGCAGCCACCGGATCACTACCAGTGAGGAAGCAGGCCTGGAACGATGTCGTTGAGCCCGAAGGTGACCGGCTGGTCCAGTTGGGCGTAGGTACACGAGCGTGGGTCCCGGTCGGGCCGCCAGCGGTTGAACTGGGCGGTGTGCCGGAAGCGCCTGCCCTCCATGTGGTCGTAGCGGACCTCGACGACGCGTTCGGGTCGTAACGGCACGAAGGACAGGTCCTTGCCGGCGTTCCAGCGCGAGCCGCCGCCGTACCTGCGGGCGAGGTCCGGGTCGGCGGCCACCTGAGCGGCCCAGTTCCAAGGGTGGTTCTCGAAATCGGTTACCAGGGGCTGCAATTCGGTGAAGAGGGCCCGGCGTCGTTCCATCGGGAAGGCGCCGATGACGCCGACGGATGCCAGCTCGCCGTCGTCGGTGTAGAGCCCGAGCAGCAGCGAGCCGACCGCATCCGGGCCTGACTTGTGGAGCCGGTACCCGGCGACCACGCAATCGGCGGTCCGCTGGTGCTTGATCTTCACCATCACCCGTTTGTCGGGCTGGTAGGTGAGCGTGAGCGGTTTGGCGATCAGCCCGTCGAGCCCGGCTCCCTCGAACTCGTCGAACCAGCGCCGCGCCGTCGGCAGATCGGTGGTGGCCGGGGTGACATGGAACGACGGGCCCGAGCCGATCGCGTCGACCAATGCGGCGCGCCGTTGCATGAACGGCAGGCCCGTGAGGTCGTCGTCGCCCAGTGCGAGCAGGTCGAAGGCGATGAAGCGGGCCGGGGTCTGTTCGGCCAGCAGGCGTACCCGGGACGCCGCCGGGTGCAGACGCAGTTGCAGGGCCTCGAAGTCCAGGCCGGCGTCGGTCGGCAGGACGATCTCGCCGTCGACAACACACCGCGCCGGGAGTTCGGCCCTGGCCGCCTCGACGAGTTCGGGGAAATACCGGGTCATTGGCCGCTCGTTGCGGCTGCCCAGCTCGACTTCGTCGCCGTCGCGGAACACCAACGCCC